>NZ_JADBEM010000001.1:0-5281295 GCF_014873875.1 Actinopolymorpha pittospori
GAGGCGCGGGCGACCTACTGGGGTGACTCGCGGAAGGTGTCCGTGCGTACCCGCGAGGCCGCACTGGCCGCCGACCAGTCCCGACGTACCGACTCGACCACCTCGGAGGACTCGCCCCGATGAGCACAGCCACCCGATCGATCAGCCTCGACACCGACTGGCGGTTCGGCGGTGAGGTCCCGCTGCCGGGGATCGAGGACGCGCTCGACCCCGACGTCCTGGCCCGGCTGCGTTCCGAGGCCACCAAGGACGCGGACTGGACGGCCGTCACCGTGCCGCACACGGTCACGCCCCTGTCCTGGAAGCTGTGGAACCCGGAGAGCTGGGAGAAGGTCTGGGTCTACCGCAGGCACTTCGCGGTTCCGGAGGACTTCCGTGGGCAGCGGATCTTCGTCGACTTCGGCGCCGCCATGACGACGGCCGTGGTGAGCCTGAACGGCACCGAGCTGGGGCAGCACCGGGGCGGCTACCTGCCGTTCTCCTTCGAGATCACCGACCTGGTTCAGGCCAACTCCGAAAACTCCGACAACGTCCTGACGGTCGTGGTCGACTCGCGCTTCAACCTCAACGTGCCGCCCAACATCCCGGCGCCCGCGCTGAGTTCCTCCCTGGACTACCTCCAGCCCGGCGGCATCCACCGGTCCGTGCGGCTGCGCGCCGTACCGGCGACGTTCATCAGCCAGATCACCACCACCCATCACGACGCCCTCGACCCCGACCGGCGGCGCTCGACCTTCGGGGTGGCCATCGACGGCCTGACCTCCGGAGCCAGCGGCACGGTGCGCGTGGACCTGCGCGACGGTGAGCAGGTGCTGGCCAGCGCCGATGTCAGCCTCGACTCCGCGGCCGGCACCGGCGCGGTCGACGTCGAGCTCGGTGGGTTGCGCGACGTCCAGCTGTGGGACGTCGACGACCCGCGCCTCTACGACGTCGTCGTGTCCCTCACCCTGGACGGCCAGCCCGTCCACGAGGAGCGGCTGCGCACCGGATACCGCGAAGCGCGCTTCGAGCCGGACGGCTTCTACCTCAACGGCACCCGCCGCTACCTGCTCGGTGTCAACCGGCACGGCTACTTCCCCTTCACCGGCTTCGCGATGCCCGACCGCGTCCACCGGCAGGACGCGCAGATCATCAAGCGTGACCTCAACTGTGTGATGGTCCGCTGCTCGCACTACCCGCAGACCGAGTCCTTCCTGGACGCCTGCGACGAACTCGGGCTGCTGGTCTGGGAGGAGCCGCCGGGCTGGCAGTACGTCGGCGACTCGGCGTGGCAGGACCTCATCGCGCAGGACATCGAGGCCATGATCGCGCGGGACCGGCACCGGCCCTCGATCATCGTCTGGGGCGCCCGGCTCAACGAGACCCCGGACCGGCCCGACTTCTACGCCCGTACCGAGGCGCTGGTCAAGAAGCTCGACCCGACGCGCACCACGAGCGGGACGATGCACGGCGAGTACGCGCGGACCCAGGTGTTCCAGCACGACCTGTTCGGCTACGACGACTACCACACGACCGTCGACGAGCGGGGCGAGCGGCGACCGCTGCTCCTGGAGCCCATCGACGGCCGCCCCTACCTGTTGAGCGAGGCCATCTCGACCCGGAGCAGCCCGACCACGCTGTACCGGCGCGCGGACCCGGCTGACGTCCAGCAGCACCAGGCGCTGGACTACGCCTACTCCCACGACGAGGCGATGGGCGACCACCGCTTCGCGGGCCTGCTCGCCTGGGTCGGCTTCGACTACGAGGCCAACATGGGCAACCACCACCGTGGCGTGAAGACCTCCGGGCTGGGCGACGTGTTCCGGGTGCTCAAGCCGGGCGCGGCCATCTATCGCTCCCAGGTCGATCCGGCCCGGCGGGTGGTCATCGAACCGGCGTTCACGTGGAACCCGCCGGAGTTCGGCCAGGCGAACGCGTTCGGCGGTCGGGCCGAGGGCCGGCTCTGGTCCCCCGGGGCGGAGGCGATGATCTGCTCCAACTGCGACCGGCTCGAGGTGTACCTCGGTGAGCGGCACGTGGCCTCGATCGCACCGGACCGGGAGCGGTTCCCGCACCTGCCCTACGCCCCGTCCTTCGTCGACCTCACCCTCGCCGAGACCGACGACCCTGAGCTGCGCATCGACGGCTACCTGGACGGGAAGCTGGTCGGGACGCGGCGCTTCTCCGGCGACCGCTCCGGTGACTCGCTCGCCCTGACCCCGGACGAGACGGAGATCCTCGCCGACGGGGTCGACGCCGTACGGGTCGTCCTCGCGGTCGTCGACCGCTACGGCGAGGCCCGCGGCAGCTCCCGCGCGGTCGTGGACCTCGAGGTCAGCGGCCCCGGCGAGCTGATCGGTGACAACCCCTTCGACCTGGACGACACCGGCGCCGTGGCGGCCGTGTGGGTTCGCTCCGTCGCGGGGGAACCCGGCCGCATCATCGTGCGTGCGAGCACGCCGGAGTGGGGCAGCACCACCGCGATCCTCACAAGCCGCGCCAACTAAAGACCCGGAAGCTGGGGAGCAGGACATGCAGATCGATCTGTCGGGCAAGACGGCCATCGTCACCGGCGGGGGGCGCGGCATCGGCCGCGACCTCGTACTCCGACTCGCGGCCGAGGGCGTGCAGACCGTCGCGCTCGACGTCAACCAGGACGACCTGGACTCGCTGCAGGCGGAGCTGGCGTCCTCGCCGGTCGCCTCGCTGCAGCTTCGCTGCGACGTGACGGACTCGGCGCAGATCACCGAGGTGGTCGAGCAGGTGCGGCAGCGGTTCGGCCGTATCGACATCCTCGTGAACAACGCCGGCGTCACCGCCACCGGTCCCATCGACACGCTGCCCGAGGAGGCGTGGCGACGCTGCCACGAGGTGAACCTCACCGCCGTCTTCCTCATGTGCAAGGCGGTCGTGCCGGTCATGAAGCACCAGGGCTTCGGCCGGATCCTGAACGCGTCGTCGTTCGCCGCGATCGTCCCGAGCGTGGCGCACGCGGCGTACGCGTCCTCCAAGGCGGCGGTCGCGCACTTCACCCGCGCTCTCGCGGGTGAAGTCGGGCCGTGGAACATCACGGTGAACGCCTACGCGCCGGGCATGGTGCCGACCACGCTCAACCACTTCACCGAGCGCCCGCAGGAGGAGCAGGACCGACTCCTCAACACGCTGACGCTGCGGCGGTGGGGTTCGACCGAGGACATCGGCAACCTTTTGTGCTTCCTCGCCTCGGACCAGGCGAGCTACATCACCGGCACGCTCATCGACGTGAGCGGCGGCAAGCTCGCGACCCAGGTGCCGAGCGTGGCGTATGAGTTCGCGGCGGCGGGCGACGAGTCCACCATCATCTGAGCACCCACACACCCGCAACACCTGAACACCCTGATCGCCGGCGCCGGTTCATCGGCGCCGGCGATCAGTGCGTCCGCCTCCCGTTTCGTCTTCCGATTGGTCTTCCGATTCCGGTCGCGGGAGCGCCACCCCCTGTGACGACGCCCGTGGATCATGCATGATCCACGCCATGAGCACGATCCACCCGTTGGGGCGGGGGACGTTGACCGACGCCGTGTACGAGCGGCTCGGGGAGCTGATCTCCTCGGGCCAGCTGGTCCCGGGCCAGAAGCTCGTCATCGACAGGCTGGCCAGGCAGTTCGACGTCAGCATCACCCCGGTGCGGGAGGCGTTGCGGCGGCTGCAGCATGAGGGCCTGGTCACCGAGACCCCCTACCGCGGCGTGATCGTGTCCAAGGCGTCGCATGAGCAGTTGCGGGAGTTGTTCGCCGTCCGCGGGCTGCTGGAGGGGTACGCCGCCGCCGAGGCGTGCCGGGTGATGTCCGCGGCGGAGTTCGCGGTCACCGACGGGCTTCTCGCCGCTTTGGAGCAAGCGACCGCGGCGGGCGACGTCGGCGAGTTCCGCCGGGCTCAACCGGGAGTTCCACGACAGCTTCGTGCACCGGGCGCCGTCGCGGGCGCTGCAGGCGGCGATCGCCGACATCGCCCGAAACACCGAGCGGTACCGGCTCGCCGACACCGGTCTCGACAGCGCCTATCTGGTGGCCGCGCAGGCCGAGCATCGCCAGCTGTACACCCTGCTGCGGCAGGGGCGTGGCGAGGAGCTCGAACGGCTGCACCGTCGCCACGCCATGACCTATGTCGACCACCTGATCAGAGGACAGGAGAGCGAACCACGTGCGCATCACCAAGGTTGAGACGTTCAAGTTCTGGGCCGACTGGTGCAACTGGCTGTTCGTCCGGGTGTCCACCGACGAGGGGCTGGTCGGCTGGGGCGAGGGTTCGCTGCACGGGGCGATCGAGTCGGTCGAGACGGCGGTCCGGGAGCTGAGCCCGCTGCTCGTCGGCGCCGAGTTCGCCGGGCCGGAGGTGCACTGGCAGCAGCTGTACCACGGGTGGCGGTGGCGGGGCGGCGCGGTCCAGAACACCGCGCTGAGCGCCGTGGACCTGGCGCTGTGGGACCTGGAGGGCAAGCGGCTCGGCGTTCCTGTGAGCCGGCTGCTCGGCGGTGCGCTGCGGCCGCGGGTGCGCGCGTACGCGAGCCACTGGCTGCGCGAGGCGAGGTCGCCGGAGGAGGCCCACGCGGGCGCGGTCGAGGCGCTGAAGCTGGGCTACGGCGGGTTCAAGTGGTCGCTCAGTGACCGGTGGGACAACGCCGACGAACTCGGGTCGCTGGTCCGGGCGGCTGAGTTCATGGCGGCTGCCCGGGAGGGTGCCGGGCCGACCACGGAGATCTTCGTCGAGTGCGCGGAGCGGCTCTCGCCGAGGACCGCGCTGCGTGCGGCGGAGTTGCTCGCGCCGTACCGGCCGGGGTGGTTCGAGGAGCCGATTCCGTTCGAGAACGCCAAGGTGATGGCGGACCTGCAGCAGGTGCTGCCGGTCCCGATCGCCACCGGTGAACGGCTGCTGTCGCGGTGGGAGTTTCGGGAGCTGCTGGAGCGGAGCGGGTGCCGGATCGTGCAGCCAGACCTGATGCACGCGGGTGGTATCACCGAGGTACGCAAGATCGCGACCATGGCGGACACGTACTACGTGAGCGTCGCCCCGCACAACCCTGGCGGGCCGATCGCGACCCTCGCCTCCATCCACCTCGCGGCCGCGATCCCCAACTTCCTGGTCCTGGAGACGATGGCGCGCGAGTCCGGTATCAGGGATCGCATCTGCCCCGACGGCCCGAAGGTCGTCGACGGGCACTTCGAGGTGCCGTCCGCGCCGGGCCTGGGCGCCGATCTGGACGTCGAGGCGATGCGGGAGCTGGCCTTCCAGCCGCAGCCGCTGTCGAAGTCGAAGGCCTGGTGGGCCTGACGCGTTCGAGGTCGCGGCAGCGCCGACCAGCCTCTGCTCGCTGACCCTTCATCTCGTGAGAGGAACGGAGTGAGCTCGTGGATCACGCGGTTTCTCGGAAGAAGTTCCTGACCACGGCCGGGATGGCGATCGCCGCGGTGTCGCTGTCGGGCTGTGACGTGTTCTCGACGGAGCCGACCGGCAAGGGTGGGGACTCCCGCGCCACCGGCGCCCCCAAGGGCAAGGAGGCTCCGGCCCTGGCCGCCCAGGTGAAGCAGGGCAAGCTTCCTCCCGTGGAGCAGCGGCTCCCCAAGAGCCCGCTGGTGGTGAACCCCGTCGAACGGATCGGCAGGTACGGCGGGACCTGGCGGACCGCCCTGGTCGCGGACGCCGACCGGCCCTGGATGGAACGCACCCTCACCTACGAGGGGCTGCTGCGCTACAACACCGAGTGGAACAAGATCACCCCGAACGTCGCCGAGCGGTACGAGGTCAACGACGACGCCAGTGAGTACACCTTCCACCTGCGCGAAGGGATGAGGTGGTCCGACGGCGAGCCGTTCACCGCCGACGACGTGCTCTTCTGGTACGAGGACGTCTTCATGAACACCGAGGTCACCTCGGTGAAGGAACGCATGATGTGCGGCGGCCAGGAGCCGATGGAGCTGGAGAAGGTCGACGACCTCACCTTCGTCGTCCGGTTCCCCACGACGCCGAACGCGCTGTTCGAACGTCTCGTCGCCTCCGGCAACGGGAACGCCATCGCCATCGTGGCGACGCCGCGTCACTACCTTCGCGAGTTCCACGCGAAGTACAACCCGAACGTCGACAAGCTGGCCGGCGACGCCGGGTTCGACGACTGGGTGGGCCTGTTCTCCGCCCGGTCGGACTGGGCGATCAATACCGCGATGCCGACCCTGAACGCCTGGATCGTCACCAGCCCCTACACCGGCAACCAGCGCGTCGTCGCCAAGCGCAACCCCTACTACTGGAAGGTCGATCCCGACGGGAGCCAGCTGCCCTACATCGACGAGATCGTCTACACCTATCTGCAGAACGTGCAGACCTGCCTGCTCAAGGCGCTCAACGGCGAGTTCGACATGCACTCCCGCCACATCAACACCCTGGAGAACAAGCCGGTCATCGGGCAGAACCGGGAGAAGGGCGACTACCGGTTCTTCGACCTCAATGCCGACCCGATGAACGCCGCGATGCTCACCCTGAACCTCACCCACAAGGACCCGGTGAAGCGGGAGATCTTCCAGAACAAGAACTTCCGGATCGGGCTCTCGTACGCCCTGAACCGGGCCGAGATCATCAAGGTCGTCTACCGCGGCCAGGGTGAGCCCTGGCAGGGCTCACCGCGCCGGGAGACCGAGTTCTACGACGAGAGACTCGCCAAGCAGTACGTCGAGTACGACGTCGCCAAGGCGAACGAGTACCTCGACCGGGCCGGCTACCCGCGCCGCGACGGCGACGGTCTGCGGCTGGGCCCCAACGGCAAGCCCATCTTCATCCAGCTGGACACGACGGTGGAGGAAGGGCCGGAGTGGATCGACGTCGCGCAGTTCATCGTCCGGAACTGGCGGGCGGTCGGGATCGACGCGCGGGCCGACACGGTGGCCCGCACCCTGGTGGAGACCCGGCGGGACGCCAACACCCAGGACATCGCGATCACGCTCGCCTTCGGCGGCGTCAACGTGATCATGGACCCGCGCGAGTACCTCCCCGTCGCCGGCAACGAGAAGGGCACCTGGGTCGCGTGGTACGCCAGCTACGGGAAGGAGGGCGAGGAGCCACCGGCCGACGTACGGCGGCAGATGGAGCTGTACGAGGAGCTCAAGGCGACGCGGCAGGCGGAGCGGCAGCGGGACCTGATGAAGGAGATCCTGCAGATCACGACCGACCGGTTCCCCGCCATCGGCATCAACCTGCCCGCCAAGGGTTACGGCATCGCCCGGAACAACTTCCGCAACGTGCCGAAGCAGATGTACTCCAGCCAGGGCTGGACCTATCCCGAACCGGCGCCGAGCAACCCGTGTCAGTACTTCTTCGACGACGCGTGAGCCTGCCCGGGAGGTGAGGAGCAGTGGCTCCAGGCGTCACCGAGACCGACGACCGGTCATCTCAGCTCGTGCCCGCGAAGCGCGCCGGCATCCGGATGGGATAGCGCTCGAGCGTCAGGCAAACCATCAGAGCTGCGAGGAGGATGGCGGCGCCGACCGGGGCGTTGAGGCGCGCAGCGACAACGCTGAGGATGACGGCAGCCGCCACGCGGACTCTGACGGTGCGGTCGGGACCGGTGAAGGTCACCCGGATGGTGGCCTGGGCGGCGAGGAAGAGGAACGCTCCGCCGTACAGGCAGAGCCGCGCCACCGGCGGCAGTGGCGCGTCGGGGCGGTGAAGGGTCTGCTCAACCAGAAGGGCGCCGCCGGTGCCGGTGGCGGCGACGGCGAGAGTCAGCGGGATGTAGCCGAGGCTGAACACCTGCAGTTGGGCGAAGCCGCCGGTGAAGGCGGGTTGGGGTACGCGGAAGCCGAAGTAGGCCCACCACAGGCAGCCGGTGATACCGATGGCAAGGACTGCGGCGAGGACGACCCGCAGCGTGTCGGGGGCTTCATCGAGGGCGGTGGTGGGGCCGATGAGGGACTGGCCGAGCACGATGATGGTGAAGAGGTCGTAACGCTCGGACAGGTGCGAGGGTGAGCGGGGTGCGGCGGCGACTGCCTTGCTGTTGAGGAAGGGCAGGGCGAGTTCCACGAGGAGCGCGCCCGCCCACAGCGCCACGCGCGCGTAGCCATTGGCGACGAGCAGGCCACCGATCCACAAGGGTGCGGCCAGTAGTGACCCGGTGCAGAAGCTGAGGGTGATGCGCCGCAGGTGGCCCCGTCGGGCGGAGGCCCGCAGGTACAGGACCGCGGGTATCGCGCGCCCGGCGAGGTAGGCGGTCACGAACAGCGTGTCACCGTGGCCCGGCACATCGGTGGCGGCGGCCGCGAGCACAGCAACGGCGACTGCTCCAGCGAGGACGACGACGCGGTGAGGCAGACTGTCGTCATCCAGTCGGTCAGCAGCGAAGGTCTGCACCACCCACAGCCACCAGACCGCGACGAACAATCCGGCGAAGATCGCGACGTTGCGGCCTGTGGGGTGGTGGACGAGATGGGCCGACAGGCCGGCGACAGCCGCTGTGAAGGCGAGATCGAGAAACAGTTCCAGCGGTGTGGTCTGCCGTCTTTCCTGCTCTCCGCGGGGCTGTGGCTCGCCCGAGGTGTGCGTGGTCACGACGGCCGTCTCAGACGGTGTCCATCCATGCGGGAGCAGCTATCACCGCACGGCCATGGCACTGGCCTGGCCTGTCAAGCTGGGCGGGCGAGTGAGTCGGCACAACGTAGGTCCTTACGTGAAGCTAGGTGAGACCGCAGCTTGCCGGCCCGAGCCGCACCGGCAACGAGCATCGTAGGAGTACGAGCTGGAGCTGGTCCGGTAGGTCGCACGGGACCCGGCAGCCGGATGGCGCCGGGGCAGAACAAGCCGTGGCCGCGCCGTCGAGGCGGCCGACGCGACCACGGCTCGCCGGCTCAGGCGTGCAGGACCAGGAGCTTCTCGCGGACCAGGTCCGCGATCGCGTAGCGGACGCCCTCGAGGCCCTGACCGGATCCCTTGACCCCGCCGTAGGGCATGTGGTCGGCACGGTAGGACGGCGGCATGTTGATCAGGACCGTGCCGGCCTCGGCCTCGTTGGCGTACTTCATCGCGGTGGCGATGTCGGAGGTGTAGATCGAGGTGTTCAGGGCGTAGTCGGCCGCGTTGACCTGCGCGATGGCATCAGCGAGGCCGTCGACGGTGAGCACGCTGAGGACGGGTCCGAACGCCTCCTCACACACGAGGGGGTGGTCGGCGGGTACGTCGGTGAGGATGGTCGGAGGAAGCAGCCCATCGGCCACGGCACCACCGGTGAGGATCCGCGCGCCGCTCTGCTTGGCCGAGTCGATCCAGCTCTCCAGCCGCTTGGTCGCGTCGGCGGAGATGAGCGGGCCCACGACGGTGGACTCCAGTCGCGGGTCGCCGACCGGCATGGCCCGCACGATGTCGGTGAGCGCCGCGACGAACTCCTCCGCGACGGCCCGGTCGACGTAGAGCCGCTGCAGTGACACGCACGCCTGGCCGGCGTAGACGAAGGAGGCGTCAGCCGCGGCGCGTGCGGCCCGGGCGATGTCGGCGTCGGCCGCCACGACCATCGCGGTGTTCGAGCCGAGTTCGAGTACGTAGTCCTTGCGCGGGGCCTGGGCCTTGAGCGCCCAGCCGACCCGGCCGGACCCGGTGAACGTCACGACCGCCACCCGGTCGTCGGCTTGCAGGGCGCCGACGATCTCCGGCGGCGGGCCGGTCACGAGGTTGAGCCAGCCCGCGGGGACGCCGGCCTCCTCGAAGACCCTCACCATCAGCCCGGCGGTCAGGGGTGCGTGGTCCGACGGCTTCACCACGACGGCGCAGCCCGCGGCCAGCGCCGGTCCGAGCTTGTGCAGAAGGAGGTTGATGGGGAAGTTGAAGGGCGTGATCGCGGCCACGACGCCCTTGGCGACGGGCTGGGTGAACGCGAAGGTTCCCTCGCCGCTGGCCACGGCGTCCAGGGGGACCCGCTCCCCCGGCAGCCGCTTGGCTTCCTCCGCCGACCAGCGCAACGTCTCCACAGCGCGGGCGACCTCCCCGCGCGCGGCGGTGATCGGCTTGCCGACCTCCGCCGTGATGAGCTGGGCGAAGGACTCGGCGCGTTCGGCGACCAGGCCCGCCGCGCGGCGCAGCGCTTCGGCGCGGGCGTGCACCGGCCACGGCGTACGCATCGCGCGGTACGCGGCGTCGACGGCCTTCGTCGTGTCGGCGGCGGTGCCGACCGCGACGGTGCCGATCTGTTCGCGCGTCCACGTGTCGTACTGCGGTGTCCGCTCCGCGCGGTCGCTCCAGCTGCCGTCGATGAACAGGCCCTGGTCTGTCACGGTTGCCGTTCCTCCTGCTGTGCGTCGAGGGTGGGTCCGACGCTGTCGATGTTGGCCAGGACCGCGGTCACGAACTCCTCCGTTCCCGCGGTCCCGCCGAGGTCACGTGTGCGCACGCCGTCGGCCAGTGCCTGCTCGAACGCGGCGACGAGGTGCGCGGCGGCGCGGGGCTGGCCCAGGTGGTCGAGCATGAGCGCGCCGCTCCAGATCTGTCCGATCGGGTTGGCGATGCCCTGCCCGGCGATGTCCGGGGCGGAGCCGTGGACGGGTTCGAACATCGACGGGTAGCGGCGTGGCGGGTTGAGGTTGGCGCTCGGCGCGACGCCGATCGAGCCGGTGATCGCGCTGGCCAGGTCGGACAGGATGTCGCCGAGCAGGTTCGAGGCGACGATGACGTCGAAGTCCCAGGGCCGCAGCACCAGGGCGGCGGCGAGCGCGTCGACCAGGACGTTGCGCAGGGTGAGGCCCGGGTGGTCGGCGGCCACCTCGTCGACGACGCCCGCGACAACCTCGTCCCAGAAGGGCATGGTGTGGACGATGCCGTTGCTCTTGGTCGCCGAGGTCAGCGAGCCGCGGCGGGTGACCGCGAGGTCGGCGGCGAAGCGTGCGACGCGGGTGATGCCCGTCCGGGTGAACACGGCCTCCTGGATGGCCGCCTCCGCCTCGGTGCCGCGGGCGTAGCGGCCGCCGATCTCGGAGTACTCGCCCTCGTTGTTCTCCCGCACGATCACCATGTCGATCGGCTGGTCGGCGCGGAGCACGGGGGTGAGGCCCGGCAGGGTCCGCGCGGGGCGCAGGTTGACGTACTGCTGGAACTCGCGGCGGATGGGGATGAGCAGACCCCACAGGGTCTCGGTGTCGGGGATGTCGGGGGTTCCGACCGCGCCGAGGAAGATCGCGTCGTGCTTGGAGAGCTGGTCGATGCCGTCGACGGGCATCATCGCGCCGGTACGGCGGTAGAAGTCCGAGCCCCAGTCGTACTCCCGCCAGTCCAGGGAGACGTCGTAGTGGGCCGTCACCGCGTCGACGCAGCGGATCGCGGCGGGCATGACTTCCTGGCCGATGCCGTCGCCCGCGACGACGGCGATGCTCGCGCTGGTCATGACGCGGATCCTTCGAGCTCGAGGTTGTCTGGATGTGCGGAGCGGGTCTTCTCGATGGTCACCTCGTAGTGGGCGAGCATCTCCTCGTCCTCCCGGCGCAGCGCGTCGTCGGTGACCAGGACGTCGATCGCGTCCCAGCCGCACACGCGCACCATGGAGGACGTGGTGAACTTCGAGGAGTCGGCGAGGAGGACGACGTTGTCGGAGACGTCGATCAGGGCGCGTTTGGTGATGGCGTCGAAGCCGTTGCCGCAGAAGGCGCCCCGCTCGCCGAGGCCGCTGGCGGCGAGGAAGAGCGTCTCGACGTGCAGGTTGGAGATGGCGGCCAGGGTGGAGGGGCCGGAGAAGGAGAGCGACTCCGAGTGCAGGATGCCGCCCAGGCAGGTCACCTCGACGCCGGGATGGGTCGCGAGCGTGGAGACCACCGGCAGCGACGGTGTGATGATCTGCGCCCGCAGCTCCGGACCGAGCAGGCCGGCCAGCCCGGCGGGTGTCGTGCCGGCGTCGATGGCGATGACCGCGCCCGGCCGCACCATCCGGACCGCACGCGCGGCGATCGCCCGCTTGGCGTCGGCGTGGGAGTGGTGTCGGGCGGTGTAGTCGACGCCCAGGATGTCGGTGGGTACGAGCGACCCGACGCCGCCGTGGAAGCTGCGGAGCCGGCCCTCCCCGACGAGGCGGCCGACGTCGCGGCGGATCGTCATCTCCGAGACACCGAAGAGTTGGGCGAGTTCCAGGATGGTGCAGTAGCCCTGTCCGGTCACGAACTGGGCGAGCCGCTCGCGACGCTCGGAGGCCGAGGCGTAGGCGAACGAGGTGTCGGTCTCGGGCACTACAGCTTCCCCTTCGCGGTCTGGCTGTCGATCCGAGACGTGCGCACGATGTCGGACAGGGCATGCAGTCTCGGCACCGCGCGGTCGAGGAGTGCCGCCCGCTGGTCACCTTCGGCCACGGTGTCGGACCAGATGGCTCGGCCCGCGAGGAATCCAGAGGAGCCGCCGGCGCACGCCTCGGTGACAGCATCGGCGAAGTCAGCCTGCCGCACTCCGTTGGACAGGACAACCCACGGACCGTCGACCACCTCGGTCAGTGCGCGCGACTGGTCCACAACTCCGCTGACATCGCCCGCGACATAGCCCGGCACCTCCGCCTTGTAGACGCTCGCGCCGGGTGAGAGGTCGGCCGCCGCTTCGAGGATCGCCTCGTGACGATCGGCGGGGCTCTTCCAGTCGGCGTCGACCGGGGGCCGCACGATGCCTTCGACGAAGGTGCCCACCCCGGCCGCGGCGGCGAGTTCGAGGAACCGCTGGACGGTGCGGACGTGCTTGTCCTGGCCGCGTCGCCAGATGATGAGGAGCTTGATCGCCGTCGCGCCGGCGCCCTTGATGAACTCGGGGGTGACGTCCTCGTCGAGGTCGGTGTCGGCGACACCTGCTCCGCGGACGCTGTGCAGGACGTCGACCGCCAGCAGCAGCCCGCAGGTCGGCGCGATCCAGGTGGGGCGTTGCGCGGTGGTGACGGCGTAGGGGCGGTCGAGCAGGACGCCGGAAGCGTGGGGGGTGAGGACCTGCGCGGCAGTGCGCTTGAAGTCACGCAACGCGTCGTCTCCGACGAGTTCGCCTCCGGGCCCCGCGGGAAACATCTCGCGGAGGGACTCGCGCTGGTCGAGTGCGACCATGGCGAACCCGCCCTCCGCGGTCATGAGGGGCGCCAGGCGTTCGTCGACGGGCTTGTTCACGGTCACCGGTTTCTCTCTCCCTGGTTCATTGCGCGGATCCGGACATGGTGACGGATTCCGCACGCTTGGCGACGAAGGCGTCGAGCGCGTCCCGGCGGGGGATCGCCGATCGGCCGTCGAGTGCGCGGCAGGACATGGCCGCGGCCGCGTTGGCGTCCCGCACGGCGTCCAGCAGGGATCGGCCGGTGACAAGGCCGGCGAGCAGAGCCCCGTGGAACACGTCGCCGGCTCCCAGCGTCGAGACGACCTCGACGGTGAAGCTCGCGACGTGGTGGTTCACGCCGTCCGCGCGGACCCACGAGCCGCGTGCCCCGTCGGTCGCGACGACCTGGGCGGCGCCCTCGTCGGTCGCCGCGGCGAGGGCGGCCTCGATGGTCGGGGCGGCTGGGTAGCGGTGCCGAAGACTGGGCACCGACGGTACGTAGAGGTCGACCCCGGTCCAGTCCCGTGCGGTCATCGGGTTGCCGGCGTCGATGCTGAGCCGCGGCCGGTCGGGCGTGGCAGCGAGCGCGGACCGCACGGGGTCCAGCCCGGACTGGTCGACGTGGACCCATCGGGCGGCCTCGAGTGGGACGGCGCGGGGGTGGGGCTCGGGTGCGCGGGTCGTGACGATCGTGCGGCCGCCGCTGGAGGCGGAGGCGAGGACGACGCTGCGCGCGGTCTGCACGGTGTCGTCGACGTCGAGCCAGTCGACGTTGACGCCTTCGTCGGCGAGGCCGTCGCGGATGGCGCGGCCGGCCTGGTCGTTGCCGACGACGCCGCAGAACCCGACCCGGGCACCCAGCCGGGCCAGTGCCACGGCCGCGGTCGCCGCGGGCCCTCCGCCCGCGGTGACGAACGCGTCGGCGACGACCCGCTCATCGTCTGCGGGGATCGTCGCGACGGCCGCGATGGTGTCGAGGGTCGCCGCTCCGACGCAGATCACGTCGAGGGTGGACATGCGCGCTCCGTTTCGCGATCGGCGGGTCATCGGGGGTCACACTACACCCCGAATGTTTGAGAAACATCAACTCATGTTTGATTTAGAACACAGTTTGGTTATAGTGACTCAACCCAGCCTCCCCGGCCCATGGAGATTGAGATGGATCCACGCCTCGCTCAGCCCCAGAGCGGTACCGCATGGTGACCCCATCGCTTCCCGCCGCACACTCGCGTCACGCTCGCTCCGGCAGCCGCCGGTCGGGTGGCTCGCGGCGGTGGACCGGATGGGGCTTTCTCGCACCGTTCCTGGTGGTCTTCGCCTTCACCCTCATCGCGCCGGTCGTCTACGCGATCTACCTGAGCTTCTTCCAGGACCGGCTCGTCGGCGGCAACGTCTTCGCCGGGTTCGCGAACTACACCGCCGCGCTGCACGACCCGAAGTTCTGGTCCGCGCTTCGCCGGGTGGTCCTGTTCTTCTTCGTACAGGTCCCGATCATGCTCGCGCTCTCGACGTTCGCCGCGCTCGCGCTCGACAGCGCCCGGCTGCGCTTCCCCGCGTTCTTCCGGATCTCACTGTTCCTGCCCTACGCCGTACCCTCCGTGGTCGCGGCGCTCATGTGGGGCTTCATCTACGGAACCGACTTCGGGCTGGTGGGCAACATCAACTCGGCGTTCGGGATCTCCCTGCCGGACCCGCTGTCTAACACGTGGGTTCTCGCGGCGATGGGCAACATCGCGGCCTGGGGATTCATCGGCTACAACATGTTGATCCTCTACGCCGCGTTGCGGACCGTACCCAAGGAGCTCTACGAGGCCGCTGAGATCGACCGGGCCGGCACCTTCGCCGTCATCCGCGCGATCAAGCTGCCCGCGATGCGCTCGGCGTTCGTGGTGGCCCTCATCTTCTCGGTGATCGGCAGCTTCCAGCTGTTCAACGAACCGAACGTGTTGCGCACGCTGGCCCCGAACTCGATCAGCACCAACTTCACGCCCAACATGTACGCCTACAACCTCGCCTTCAGCGGTCAGCAGTTCAACTACGCGGCGGCGATCGCGATCATCATGGGGATCATCACCATGGTCGTCGCCTATGTCGTACAGACCGTCGGAATCCGGAAGGACGGTCGCTGATGGCTGCGACGACCTCTACCGACCTCAGCATGGAGTCCCCGGCACGGCCCTCGGGGCGACGTGCCGGCGCTCGGTCCTTCCGCGCTCCACGCAAGTCGGTCACCCTGACGGTGGCGATGGTGGTGCTCGTCGTCTACACGTTGCTGCCGCTGGCGTGGCTCGTCGTCAACGCGACCAAGACACAGTCGTCGTTGTTGTCGACGTTTGGACTGTGGTTCGCCCATCCGTTCGCGTTGTGGCAGAACATCTCCGACACCTTCACCTACGACAACGGCGTCTTCGGGCACTGGATGGTGAACACCCTGATCTACGTCGTGGTGGGTGCGGGCGGTGCGACCATCCTCGCGACGCTCGCCGGGTACGGGCTCGCCCGCTACGACTTCCCCGGCAAGCGGGCGGTGTTCGCCGTCATCCTCGGCGCGATCGCCATCCCTGGCACGGCGCTGGCCGTGCCGACGTTCCTCATGTTCAGCGCACTGGGGCTGACGAACGGTCCGTTCGCCGTCATCATCCCCTCCCTCATCAGCCCGTTCGGTCTCTACCTGATCTGGAGTTACGCCTCGGAGGCGGTGCCACCAGAGCTGTTGGAGGCCGCGCGGGTGGACGGCGCGGGCGAACTGCGGATCTTCTTGTCCATCGCGCTTCGCCTGCTCGCACCGGGGTTCGTGACGGTTCTGCTCTTCACCGTCGTCGCCACCTGGAACAACTATTTCCTTCCGCTCATCATGCTGAGTGATCCTCGGTGGTATCCGTTGACCGTCGGCCTCAATCACTGGAGTGCCCAGGTCGTCTCGGCCGGTGGTCGCCAGATCTACAACCTGGTCATCACTGGTTCGCTCCTCACGATCATCCCGATCGTCGTCATCTTCCTGCTCATGCAGCGGTACTGGCAGTCCGGCCTCACCGCCGGAGGCGTCAAGCAATGAGGACGGCGGATCGTCGTTGAAGCAGTAACCCATCCCAAGGAAGCGAAAGTACGATCATGATCCGAAGCTCCCGACGCCGATTCGCGGCCGGTATCGCCGCGGTCGCGGTCGCCGCGCTCCCCCTCGCGGCGTGCGGATCCTCCACGGAGGACGCACCGAACGCGAAGCCCAGCGCGGTCGCCACGCAGGCCGACATTGACGCGGCGCTCCAGAAGGAGACGACGCTGACCTTCTGGGCCTGGGGTCCGCAGTACGCCGACGTGGTCAAGGCCTTCGAGAAGGCCTACCCGAAGGTGCACGTCAAGCTGCAGAACAACGGCAGCAACAACACCGAGTACACCAAGCTGCAGAACGTCATCACCGCGGGTTCGGGCATCCCCGACGTCGCGCAACTGGAGTACACCGCGCTGCCGCAGTTCGCGTTCGGCAAGTCCCTGGTGGACCTCAACGCCTACGGTGTGGCGTCCATGAAGGACAAGTACTCCCCCTCCATCTGGTCGGAGGTGAACGTCAGCGGCGGTCTGTTCGGCCTTCCCCAAGACGGTGGACCGCTCGCGATGTTCTACCGTCAGGACGTCTTCGACAAGTACGACCTGAAGGTCCCCACCACCTGGGACGAGTACATCGCCACGGCGAAGAAGCTGCGGGCCGCCGACCCCAAGAAGTACATGGCGCCCGACGCCGGGGAGGCCGGACTCACCAACGCACTCATCTGGCAGGCGGGTGGCAAGCCCTACTCCGCCGACGGTGAGAAGGTAACCGTC
Organism: Actinopolymorpha pittospori; assembly: GCF_014873875.1. Taxonomy (GTDB): domain Bacteria; phylum Actinomycetota; class Actinomycetes; order Propionibacteriales; family Actinopolymorphaceae; genus Actinopolymorpha; species Actinopolymorpha pittospori. The sequence goes on from NZ_JADBEM010000001.1 coordinate 16,849, forward strand.
AACCTGGCCGACGAGGGCTCCCTCAAGTGGGCGAAGACGTGGGACCAGCTCATCAAGCAAGGTCTCATTGACACCTCCTCGCCGTCGTTCTCCCCCGAGTGGTCGCAGGGTCTGGCCGATGGCAAGTACGCGACCTGGATCACCGGCGCGTGGGGCGCCGGCACCCTGCAGAACCGCATCCCGCAGGCCAAGGGCCTGTGGCGCGTGGCCCCCGTCCCGCAGTACGAGGCCGGTGGCAAGGCCAGCGGCGCCCAGGGCGGATCCGCGTCCTCGGTGCTCACCGCGAGCAAGAACAAGCTGGCCGCGATCGGGTTCGTCCAGTGGATGAGCGCGAACGAGGACGCGAACAAGATCTGGGTCGACGAGGGTGGCTTCCCCAGCACCACCAACATGCTGGGTGGCGATGAGTGGCTCAACCGCAAGGTCGACTACTTCGGTGGCCAGCAGATCAACACGATCTTCGCCGAGTCTACCGAGAACGTCTCCCCGGGCTGGCAGTTCCTGCCCTACGAGGTCTACGCCGACAGCGTGTTCAGTGACAACGTGGGCCCCGCCTACACCAAGAAGAGCGATCTGGCCGCCGGCCTGAAGCAGTGGCAGGAGCAGATCGTCAGCTACGGCAACCAGCAGGGATTCTCGGTCAATTGATCCGCCGGAGCCGGCACCCGCGTCGCTCGCGGGTGCCGGCTCTGTCCATGACGTGAGGGAGATCGGATGAGGGCGTTCGTTGTGCAGGCACGAGAATGCGGCGGCGTACGCGAGGTCGACTCCCCCACCCCCGGGCCGGGGCAGGTCGCCATCGACGTCCGGCGCGCCGGTGTCTGCGGGACCGACGTGTCGCTGTACTTCGGTGACGACGAGCGGATCCGACGAGCCCGAAGCCACCATCCGCTGCGCCTGGGCCACGAATGGGCCGGCGTCGTCTCCGCGCTCGGGCCGGGCGTCGAGGCGAGCTGGCTCGGCCGGCGGGTGACCGGCGACACCATGATCGGATGCGGACACTGCGAGCGGTGCCGGTCCGGATTTCACCACCTGTGCGAGGACCGGTACGAGGTCGGCGTCCGGCGTGACTGGCCGGGCGCGCTGGCCGAGCGCTTCGTGATGCCGGTCGACTCCCTCTTCGTCCTGCCCGAGTCGGTGACCTGGGAGATGGGTGCCCTGGTCGAACCGGGAGCCAACGCCTACCGTGCGGTGCACGCCACCCAGGCACCACCAGGCGCGCGGGTGCTCGTGATCGGGCCGGGCACCATCGGGCTGCTGTGCGCCTGGTTTGCCGACGCGGCAGGCCTCGACGTCGACATCGTCGGAGTCACGAAACCCTCCCTGGACTTCGCCCGCGAGGTCGGCATCGGCCGAGCGTCCACGATCGAGGACCTCCCCGAGACGGAGTGGGACGCGGTGATCGACGCCTCGACCGGAGCGGACGCCCCCGCCCTCGCCGTGCGGTCGGTCCGACCAGGCGGCCGGGTCGTGCTGATCGGGATCGCCGAACAGCCCAGCGAGGTCGACACCCGGGTCCTCGTCCGCAAGGAGGCCACCGCCACCGGCGTGCTCGGTGGGTCGCTCGGCCTGCAGGCGACGATCGACGCCTACGCCTCCGGCGCGGTGAACCCGCTGCCGCTCATCTCGCGGACCGTGGGACTCGAGGACCTCGACGCGCTGTTCGCCGCGGGTATGCCGCAGGTGGAGGGCCGGGGGCCCAAGACCCTCGTCGACCCCACCCGCCACTGAGCTCTTCGCCACGGCACTGGTTGCCGCCCGTGGCTGTCCGTCCTAGATGGCCTCCACCAGATCTCGGGAGAGTACGGCGACGGAAGCGGCCACAACCGCTGGGTCGCCGACACCTTCCTCCGCGCGCCCAGCCATGATCGAGCCCAGTGCGTCTGGGCCCGCAGCGAAAAGCTCGTCAAGGTAGCCGAGAGCCTGCTGCGTCGGATGGCCGGCCAACTGGTCGACATGAAGCCTCTTGATGGCTGCCGCCATGTCCGTTGTAGAGGTCGCGACAAGCAGCCGGTAGATGTCGTGGGCATCCTTGTCGTTCAGCCGCCCCGGCGTATCCCTCTTTGTCAGGCTGGTGTGAGACACCCCGAGTGAGTACGGGGGTTCCTGACCGAGGGCGGGATCGGAGATCCTTGTGCACGTGTCCCCACCACCCGACAAGCAGCCCAGGCCGTCCACCCCTCCGGCCGAAGAGACCGATCCGGCACCCCGACCGTCACGACGAGTGTTCAGCCCGGAGTACAAGCTGATGATCGTCGCCGAGTACGAGAACGCACCCAACGGCGAGAAAGGCGCGATCCTGCGCCGCGAGGGCTTGTACTCCTCCCACGTCATCGAATGGACACGGGCCCGCGACGCCGGCGCCCTGTCCGACGCGACCAACACACCAGTCCCGGCGGGCCGACCGAGGAAATCCGCCGAACAGGTCGAGTTGGAGAAACTGCGCCGCCAGAACGAGAAACTGAAATCCGAGCTGACGAAAACACGGATGGCGTTGGACATCATGGGAAAAGCGCACGCGCTCTTGGAAGGACTCTCCGAGAGCGCGGAGAACGAACCTCCGTCGAAGACGTCATGAAGGCCTCCCTCACGCAGTTGCGTGCGGCAGCGATCTCCGTGCAGAAGGCGTGTGCGCTGACCGGGATCTCCCGGGCCACCCACTACCGCCACGCCAACCCCAAGCCCGTGGTGCACGGTCCCCGGCTACCACGCACACCACGGCCGCAGACGCTGACCCAGGCCGAGCGCACCCGCGTGCTCGACCTGCTCGCGAGCCCTGCCTACGCGGACCTGGCGATCCCCCAGGTCTGGGCTCGTGAGCTGGACGAGGGCAGGTACTGGTGCTCAATGTCCACCATGTATCGGATCGCCCGCGCCGCCGGGCAGACCTCCGAGCGGCGCCGGGTAGCCACCCATCCACCACGAGTGCGACCGGAGTTGGCTGCCCGCGGCCCAAGTGAGGTCTGGTCGTGGGATATCACCGCGTTGAAAGGACCGGCCAAAGGCGTCTGGTACAAGTGTTACGTCATCCTCGATATCTTCTCCCGCTACGTCACGGGGTGGTTGGTCGCTGCAGCCGAGGACGCGGTGCTGGCCAGAGATTTCCTCACCGATGCGGTCAACCGTAACGGGGTCGAACCACACACAATCCACGCCGACCGAGGCGGGGCCATGGTCTCCAAACCCGTGTCGGAGCTACTGGTCGATCTAGGCGTCCTGCGGTCCCATTCCCGTCCCCGCACCTCGAATGACAACCCCTACTCAGAAGCCCAATTCAAAACCATGAAATACGTGCCAGACTTTCCGCAGCGATTCGGGTCCCTGCAAGACGCCCGCAACTTCTGCGACCGCTTCTTCGCGGCCTACAACCACGAGCACAGGCACTCCGGGATCGGCATGCACACCCCAGCCTCGGTGCACTTCGGCACCGCCGACCAGATCCGTATCCAGCGACAGCACACCCTCAACCAGGCCTACGCTGCGCACCCCCAACGGTTCACCCGGCGCCCCCGACCACCCCACCTTCCCGAGGTCGCCTGGATCAACCAGCCCCTCGAGCAGGAACAACCCATCCGCTAGGCACAACCTGTCTCACTTGACTTGACACCTTCCGTATCGGTCCGCTCCCCGACCTTGTGTAACTTCGCGATCAGCAGGGCAGCGGGCCCCGCCACGTGTGCTCTTACGACGCGGGTGTCACTCGGATCCAGCGCCTTGATTTGCATAGGCGTGTAATCCACTACAGCCGCTTCCAGCCCCGCAGCTCGACGTGCGACATGTTTGGCATGTGGAGGGATCCGGGCAGCACGGCGTCCACCTGGGCCTGCGCCTGCGAGTGATTCGGGAACCATCAGATCGACGGGTATACCGCGCGCGGTCACCCAGGCGCCGGGCTGGTTCGTCTCGGGGTTGGGGATGAAGTTCGCTGCCCTCAGCGCGACCTCGAGCAGCGGTTCGTTCGCCAGCACACGCTTGTCCAGGGCGAGATCACTGTCCTTGGTGGCTTCGGCCAAGGCCACGGCCGCACCTCCCGTGTGCAGATAGATCGCTTGCGCTCCGATGACAATCACCGCTTGAAGGTGATCTCGGAGTGCTTCAAGTGCGTCAAGGAGCGCTCCCCGTGCCTCCACCAGCAGGTCGGCTGCGCCACTCGGACTCATGTCTCTCCATCCAGTCAAGAAGGGCTTGACCCTCCGACGGGTTGCGGCCTGGGCCAGTGAGAAGGTCCACGGCGACCTGACTCGGGGCGGCGTACCGTATGTCGTCGACCTCCACCAGCCGGTCGAAGACTACGTTGTAGCCACCGACAGCCAAGAGAACGTTTGCTCCGGAATCGGCGACGCGAAGGCCGAGCTGATCGGCCGCATCGTTCAAGTCGTCCACGTAGAGCATTGCGGCTCGGGGTGGAGCGTATGGAGCTAGCCGATGGGCGGCCAACGATCCCGTCAGGGCGTAGCGAAGGTCGGGGTGTGATCGCAGCGTCTCGATGAGATGTGGCGCCCCTCTCGGCTCTAAGAAGCCACGGACAGCATTACTTGCCTGGAAGCCATAGTCCTGGCTCCACCTTTCCAGCACACGACGCCATTGCACGCCAGTTATGGGCCCGCGAGGCGAGCGCTCGATCAGCCCCTCGCTCTCGAGGAGGTCGGCTACTCGATAGGTAGCGCCAGTCGACACGCCGGACCTTCGCACCAGTTCCGGGAGCGTAAGTGGAGGAGCGTAGTCGACCAATGCACGAACAACCCGTGCCGCGGGAGCACCCTTGAGCGTGCCAACTGAGCGTCCTCGACCGCGCCACGGATCTCGATCTGCCCCGACATCACGGATGAACAGCGCTGGTTGTCCAAGCGCGATGCGCAGGTTTCCCGTAGCGTCCGCATAGCTGATCTTGTGGTCCTCCAGCCAGGACCTCGCCGACGAGGAAATGTAGCGTGCAGCAAAAAGCGGTGCTGAACATGCAACCTGTCGGGTAGCCGCGCTCAGCTCAGTTGCTCTGCCACCATTGGCAGGCGGCTAGTGACTACGGACTGGTTCTTGACCTCCACTACGAGGACGGCCCGGCCGCCTGGGCTTTCAAGATCCAGTAACGCGTCGACCTCATGGTCCCCGACAGTGGCGTTGAGTCTCACGGTAGGCACCGACCAGTCCGCCGGCAGACGCTCTTGCAGGAGCGCGACGACCCGGCGGATCACGTCCACTTCGCGCTCGGGAGCCATAGCTGGCACCCCCGACCTCCTCGGCGACCCCATCCCACCACCATCCAGTTTCGGGAAATTCGCAAGTTCGGCTACCAACCGAACTTGAGTTTATCCCGAACTTCCATGCCCGGTAGCAGCGGTCATGTCGCCCACCGTGTCGAACTGGATCCAGCGAACCATGACAAATGCGTCTAGACCGCCGTCGCGGACGACAGTGCTCCCACGCCGGGAAGCGGCTCGCATCCGTGCAGCGCTGCGCCAGCGGGATCGACACGGCCTGGTGGGCTCGTCGCGCCACACGTCACGACCGCTCGGCGCAGCGTTCCACGGGGAGACCTCAGACTGCAGCCCGGTGACCTGAGTAGCCTCTCGGCGGCTGTGCCACCCTGGGCAGCGCCACGATCCAGAAATTCGCTGGCGATGGCCTAGGGGGCCTGGTAGCGTCGCCGGTCTGTTTTCTGCGGCGGCTTTCCCTCCATGCGCCAAGGATCGAAACGAACCGGACCTCTCTCCGGGGCGGGACCCTGTCGATTGCTGCCAATCCTCGTTCCGCGCGTTTTCCACAGAGGAGCCCAGTGTCTCCCGTGACCGAATCCGCACCCAGCCATGCCGAAGATCCAGAACTCGAGACCGAGCGGGCCTTCCTCACCAGGGCACGCACCGCCCTCACCTACATGCACCAGGACGTCGTTGATCGCGAGACGCCGTTGATCGGCGGCGAGGACAACGACGAACGCTTCACCAACGAGTCCGCCATCCGGGCCCGATGGATGCGCGCGCAGGCCCTGGTCGACCTGCCCGACGTACCGCTGTTCTTCGGCCGGCTCGACTACGAAACCGGCACCATCGAGGACGCCACCGACCAGCTCTACATCGGGCGGCGGCACGTGCACGACGAGCTCGGCACGCCGCTCGTGATCGACTGGCGGGCGCCGGTGTCAGTGCCATTCTACCGGGCCACGCCCAGCGATCCCCAGCAGGTTCTGCGTCGGCGGCGCTACGGCTTTTCCGACGCCGCGGATCTGACCGCGTTCGACGACGAACTGCTCGACCAGGGCATCCCGTCCGGCGTCGAGGACGCGTTCCTGCGCGCCGAGATCGAGCGGCCGCGTACCGGCCCGATGCGTGACATCGTGGCGACCATCCAGCCCGAGCAGGACGATCTCGTACGTGCGCCGCTTCAGCCCTCGATCTGTGTGCAGGGCGCACCCGGGACGGGCAAGACGGCGATCGGTCTGCACCGCATCGCCTACCTGCTCTACACCGAACGCGAACGCCTCGGCCGAGGCGGCGTGGTCATCGTCGGGCCGAACCGCTCCTTCCTCTCCTACATCCGCAAGGTGCTGCCGGCCCTCGGCGAGGTCGACGTGAAGCAGACCACCGTGGACGAGCTGATCAGCCCCGATCTGGTCGCCGCCGCGGAGAATCCACGCGCCGTGGCGATCAAGGGCGACGCCCGGATGGCGGAGGTGCTGCTGCGCGCGCTGTGGTCCCACGTCGGCACCCCGACCGAGGGAGTCCTGTACGCCAAGGGCTCCCGCCGCTACCGCGTGCCCGACTACGAGGTCCAGGAGATCGTCTCCTCGCTGCGCGGCGCGACCCGGTACGCACCCGGCAGGAACGCCGTGGCGCAGCGGATCGCCCACGCCGTCCTGGTCCGGATGGAGCAGCGGGGCGAGTCTCCCGACGACCGGGTGCAGAACGCCGTGGCCAGGTCCAAGCCGGTCAAGGACCTCATCGAGGCGATCTGGCCCAGGGTCGCCCCCGAGCAGGTGCTGTTCCGGCTGCTCTCGGACGCGGAGTTCCTGGCGAGCTCGGCGGGGACGGATCTCAGCCCGCAGGAGCAGGCGGACCTGCTCTGGCCCAAGCCGTACCGCTCGTGGAAGTCGGCGAAGTGGTCCGAGGCCGACGCGGTGCTGCTCGACGAGCTCGCCGACCTCATCGAACGCCGCAGCGGCTCACTCAGCCACCTGGTGGTCGACGAGGCGCAGGACCTGTCCGCGATGCAGTTGCGCGCGCTGCACCGGCGCTGCCGTTCCGGTTCGGCGACCGTACTCGGAGACCTCGCGCAGGCCACGACGCCCTGGGCGACCGGCTCCTGGGCGGAGCTGCTCGACCACCTCGGCGTCCCCGACGCGCGGCTGGCCGAACTCGACCGCGGGTTTCGGGTACCCGCGCAGATCATCGACTTCGCCGGGCGGTTGCTGCCCGACATCGCGCCAACCCTGGCGTTGCCGACCGGGTTCCGCGAGATCCCGGGGGCGCTGCGGATCACCCCGACCGGCGAGGACGACTTCCTCGACGCGCTCGCCTCGGCCTGCCAGAAGGCGCTCGAAGGGGAAGGTTCGGTCGCCGTGATCGCCGCCGACGCCGAACTCACAGGGATCCGCGAAGGGCTCCTGCGGGCCGGGCTGGACTCCGCGCTCCTCGGCGCCACCGAGCACGCCATGGACAGCGCACGGCTGGTGTGTGTTCCGGCGATGCTCGCCAAGGGTCTGGAGTTCGACGCGGTCGTCGTGGCGGAACCGGCCCGCATCGTCGAGGCGGAACCACGCGGACTGCACCGGCTCTACGTCGTTCTCACTCGGGCGGTCACGAGCCTGCACGTCGTCCACTCCGCGCCGCTTCCCGGAGCGCTCGCGAGCTACGGCTGAGCCCGACGAAGATCAACGGAACGCACCCGTGAGCTTGGGTGGCGTTGTTAGGCTCGGCCTGCTCAAACGATCAGTATCGCGGCTCACAGCTGGCTGGACGTGGCGCCGAACGCGCTTGTCCAGCAGCGACCTCGGGGGAGGAAGCTGTATGGACTATCTGAGCATGGCGATCGTGGTGGTCGCACTCGTCGCGATCTTGCTGGCCCGGTCGGTGGTTATCGTCCCGATGCCCCACGCCGGTCTCGTCGAGCGTCTGGGGCGCTACCACCGGACTCTTCCGCCCGGGCTGTCGCTGGTCGTCCCGTTCATCGACACGCTGCGCTACAAGGTGGATCTCAGCGAACAGACGCACTCGTTCACGCCGCGCTACGTCGTCTCCAGGGACGACGAGATCGTGACGACCGAGATGCTCGTCCGTTTCCAGGTCGTCGATCCGGTGGCCGCGACCTATGAGGTCGCCAACTACGTCACGGTGTTCGACGAGCTCACGCAGAGACCGCTGGAGGACATCGTCGCTGAGATGGACCTCGAACGCGCTCTGGTCAGCGATCGGCAGATCACCGCGAAGTTGAACCGCGTCCTTCGCGACGCCGCGGCTTCGTGGGGAGTGCGTGTCAACGAGGTGGAGATCACCAGCATCCGGCACTCGCCGTCCACCCGGCAGCGGTCGACCTGAGCTGCTGACACCCATCGGCCAGACCGCCTCCGGTCAGCGCGTTGATCGGGCCAGGCACCCGGCATAGCTTCACGGCAAACGCTTTCCAACGGTAGCGACGTTGATGACGTCCGTACGGGGAGGCAGCATGCCGGCAGCACGGCTCGCGACGATGGCGGTGGTCGCCGCATCGGCGACGGCCATCGTGACGCTCCTCGCACCACCGGGGTCCGCCGCGACACAGCCGACGGCAGCGCCGGCCCACTCCCCCAGGCTGCCGGCCGAGAAGCTCGACCGCGGCATGCTCGCGGTCCCCACCGCGGACGGCATGCTGGTGAGCTGGCGGCTGCTGCCCTCCGACGACCCCGGGATCGCCTTCCACGTCTACCGGGACGGTCACCGGGTGACGAAGGAGCCGGTGTCGGAGCGCACCAACGTCGTCGACCCGGACGGCGCCCCGAGCGCGCGCTACCAGATCCGCGCCGTCGTCGCAGGGCACGAGCGCGGCATCGTCGGCCGGACGAGCGCCTGGAACGCCGACTACCTCGACATTGCGCTGGACAAGCCGTCCGGTGGTACGACACCGGACGGTGTCGCCTACACCTACAGTGCCAACGACGCGAGCGTGGGCGATCTCGACGGTGACGGCAGGTTCGAGATCGTTCTGAAGTGGGACCCCAGCAACGCCAAGGACAACTCCCAGGCCGGCTACACCGGTGAGGTGTTCCTGGACGCCTACGAGCTCACCGGCCAACGCCTGTGGCGCATCGGCATGGGCCGCAACGTCCGGGCCGGCGCGCACTACACGCAGTTCCTCGTCTACGACGGCGACGGCGACGGCAGGGCCGAGATCGTCGCGAAGACCGCCGACGGTACGCGGGACGGACGGGGCGTGGTCATCGGCGACCCGGGGGCCGACTACCGCAATGCGGACGGGTACGTGCTCGACGGGCCGGAGTACCTCAGCGTCTTCGACGGGGCGACCGGTCGCGCGCTCGCGACAACACCGTACGAACCGCCACGGGGCGACGTCTGCAACTGGGGTGACTGCTACGGCAACCGGGTTGACCGGTTCCTCGCCGGGGTCGCCTATCTCGACGGGCGGCGTCCGAGCTTCGTCATGGCGCGGGGCTACTACACCCGGACTGTGCTCGTCGCCTACGACTGGCGGGACGGGAAGCTGACCCGGCGCTGGACCTTCGACAGCGACCAGCCGGGCAACGAGAGCTACGCCGGCCAGGGCAACCACAACCTCAGTGTCGGCGACGTCGACGAGGACGGCCGGGACGAGATCGTCTACGGCGCGATGGCGCTGGACGACGACGGTACGCCGCTCTACAACACCGGGCTCGGTCATGGCGACGCGATGCACCTGGGCGATCTCGACCCGACCCGTCCGGGCCTGGAGGTCTTCCAGGTGCATGAGAACCGCACCTCACCGTATGGGATCGAGTTCCGCGACGCGAGCTCCGGCGACACGGTGTGGGGAGTCTCCACCGGACAGGACACAGGTCGCGGGCTCACCGGCGACGTCGACCCCGCCTACCCCGGTGAGGAGGCTTGGGCCAGTGCCGGCGGGATCGGTGGTCTCTTCAGCGCGCGGGGCCAGCTGATCTCCACCGCGCTCCCACCGGCCAACTTCGCGATCTGGTGGGACGGCGACCTCGGTCGGGAGATCCTCGACCACACCTACGACGCGGCGATCGGCGCCGGAACGCCCTACATCGGCAAGTGGGACCTGCAGACCCAGACGACCACCAGGCTGCTGGAGGCGGCGGGCACCCTGTCGAACAACAGCACGAAGGGCAACCCAGCCTTGCAGGCCGACCTGCTCGGCGACTGGCGGGAGGAGGTGCTGTGGCGGACGGCGGACAGCACCGCGCTACGGCTGTTCGCGACGCCATACCCGTCGGCGTACCGGTTTCCCACGCTGATGAGCGATCCGGTCTACCGGCTCGGCATCGCCTGGCAGAACGTCGCCTACAACCAGCCGCCGCACCTGAGCTACTTCCTCGGTTACGAAACGAGCGGTCGATGAACCGCTGAGGTTCACCGAACACGAACGGTAGAAACGACAGAGAGGAACAGCCCCCATGCACATCGATCTCGCGGGACGCGTCAGCATCGTCACCGGTGCCGCGCGTGGGATTGGCCGCGATCTTGTCCTTCGACTCGCGGACGAGGGCGTCACCACGGTCGCGATCGACATCAACGCGGAAGGTCTCGCCTCACTGGGTGAGGAACTCGCGAAGCTCGACGTACCCTCCAGCCAGCTCGTCTGTGACGTCACCGACGCCGACCGGATCCAGGAGGTGGTGGAGGAGACGCTGCAGCAGTACGGGCGTATCGACGTCCTGGTCAACAACGCGGGTGTGGTCGCGGGCGGCGCGGTCGACACGCTGGCGGAGGAGCGGTGGCGCCACTGCCACGACGTCAACCTCACCGGAACGTTCCTCATGTGCCGGGCGGTCATCCCGACGATGAAGAAGCAGCGTGCCGGTCGGATCATCAACGCGTCGTCCTTCGCCGCGATCATCCCGTCGATCGGCGGTGCGGCCTACGCCTCGTCCAAGGCGGCGGTGGCGCACTTCACCCGTGAGATCGCCGGCGAACTCGGACCGTGGGGCATCACCGCGAACGCCTACGCGCCGGGCATGGTCCCCACCCAGATGAACCACTTCGCCGAGCGCTCGCCGGAGCAGCAGGAACGGCTGAAGGACATGCTGACGATCCGTCGTTGGGGATCGACCGAGGACATCGCGAACCTGGTCTGCTTCCTCGCCTCCGACCAGGCCAACTACATCACCGGGACGCTCGTGGACGTGAGCGGAGGTAAGTTCGCCACCCAGGCTCCGCACCTGGCCTACGACCGCGCGGACCTGTGAGCGTGTCGACGAAGCCTCCGCGGCGTCTGCCGCGGAGGCCTTGGGGCGTGGGCATCTGAGCCTCTTGCCGACGCGAGCAGTCGACAGCCAGGTGGGAAGCGATGCCGGGGGTTGGGTCATGTCCTACTCGGCCGGCTCCGTCAGCCGCTCCAGCCGGGTCCAACCGGCCCAGCCACGCTTGCGCAGCAGTTCCAGCAGCCGCTCCGCTCCCGGGTTGGACTCGACGGGAAGTGCGTCCAGGAGACTGATCGCCAGGTCGTCGTGCGCCGCCTCGCCGAGGTCGACCTCGCCGGCGGTGTATGCCTGCTCGGCCAGGCCGGCCATGACGTCGGCGACTTCCTCCAGACGCGGGTCGTCCAAGCCTGGATCGCTTTCGAGGATCTCCGAGAGGAGACGATAGAGCCGAACGAGTTGGGGGTCGTCGAGCTGCCGGAGTTTCCAGGGCATCACCTCGCGGATGTGATCGGGCCAGCAGGCCGCGACCAGGATCCACCCGTCCCGCTCAGCCTCCACCATCCGCTCTGACGCCCCGATCTCCCGAAGCCGATCGAGATAGGAGGTCACCTCCGGTGGGAGCGCGAGACTGTCCCCGGCGGTGAGCTGCGCGATCTGTTTGCGGCTGGTCTCAAGCCGTTCGATCTCGTCGCGCAGGTGGCTGTCGATCCTTTCGACCGCATCGGCAAAGGTCGATGCGTCGGCTTTGAGCATCTGACGGATCTGCGACAGCGGCACGCCCGCGTTGGCGAGGGTGCGGATCTTGACGAGGGACACGACTGCCAGTGCGCCGTACCGCCGGTAACCCGACGCATCCCGCTCCGGCTCGGGCAGGAGCCCGATCTGGTGATAGTGGCGCACCGCCCGCACCGTGACGCCGGCATACGCCGCCAGTTGACCGATCGTCAGCATGCGCTCATTCTGCCCTCGACTCACCGCGATCCGGTCTCCGTCGGCTCAGGAGATCCTGCGACGGTAGGAGATGGTGGCGAAGACGTAGGCCGCGACGAGGATGCCGACGCACCAGGCGAGGGCGGTCCAGATGTCGCCGACCGGCTGCTGGGTGAGCAGGTCGCGGATCGTGTTGACGATGGAGGTCACCGGCTGGTGTTCGGCGAAGGCGCCCACGGGGCCGGGCATGGTGTCGGTGGGCACGAAGGCGGAGCTGATGAACGGCAGGAAGATGAGCGGGTAGGCGTACGCGCCCGCGCCGTCCACGCTCTTCGCGGTGAGGCCGGGGATGACAGCGATCCAAGTCAGCGCGAGGGTGAACAGGATGAGGATGCCGGCGACCGCGAGCCAGGCCAGCACTCCCGCACCCGAGCGGAAGCCCATGACGAGGGCGACGAGCACGACGACGACGAGTGAGATCACGTTGGCGACCAGCGAGGTCAGCACGTGCGCCCACAGCACGCCCGATCGGGCGATCGGCATGGAGTGGAATCGCTCGAAGATTCCGCCCTGCATGTCGGTGAAGAGGCGCAGTGTGGTGTAGGAGATGCCCGACGCGATGGTGATGAGCAGGATGCCGGGAAGCATGTAGTTCACATACGAGACCGATCCGGTGTCGATCGCGCCGCCGAACACGTAGACGAACAGCAGCATCATGGCGATCGGGGTGATCGCGGTCGTGATGATGGTGTCCAGGCTGCGTGTGACATGGCGCAGGGTCCGTCCGGTGAGGACAGCGGTGTCGCCCAGGAAGTACGTGGCCATGGTTGTTCCTTACTTCTTGGTCGACATGGTCAGGCGGTCTTGGCTGCCCTTGTCGGTGTCGCCGTTCGGGTCGTCTTCGCCGGCTTCGCCGACGACTGCGAAGAAGACGTCCTCGAGCGAGGGCTGCTTCTCCACGTATTCGGCCTGGGCGGGCGGGAGCAGGGCTTTGAGCTCGGCCAGGGTGCCGTTGACGATGATCCGACCCTGGTGGAGGATCGCGATCCGGTCGGCGAGCTGTTCGGCCTCGTCCAGGTACTGCGTCGTGAGCAGCACGGTCGTGCCGCCCTCAGCGAGTTTCTTGACGGCCTGCCACACCTCGATGCGCGCCTCCGGGTCCAGTCCGGCCGTCGGCTCGTCAAGGAAGATGACCGACGGATTCCCGATGAGACTCATCGCGATGTCCAGACGGCGGCGCATGCCACCGGAGTACGTCGCGACCCTCCGAGTACCGGCCTCGGTCAGGGAGAAGCGCGCCAGTAGGTCATCCGCGATCGCGCCCGGGTCCTTGAGGTGCCTCAGCCTGGCGACCAGGACGAGGTTCTCCCGCCCGTTGAGGATCCCGTCGACCGCCGCGAACTGCCCGGTGAGACTGATGGACTCGCGTACGCCGGCGGCCTGCTTCGCGACGTCGAAGCCGTTGACTCGGGCAGTCCCGGTGTCGGCCCTGAGCAACGTGGCCAGGATCCTCACGACCGTGGTTTTGCCCGCCCCGTTCGAGCCGAGCAGGGCGAAGATGCTGCCCCTCGCCACCTCGAAGTCCACGCCGCGCAGCACCTGCAGTTGCTTGTAGGACTTCTCAAGGCCCTGTACGTGGATCGCAGGACCCTGGACCTGATTGGTTGTCGAAGCGAAGCTCATGACAGTCAGCATGGAGGGCTGACGTAGCGTCAGGGTCAAGGCCGCTGGGCCGATAATTCGTCCACTCAGCTGGTACGGGCTTCGTAGACGAACAGCTCGGTCCCGGCCGGGTCCTCGCCGTCGTCGGGTGCGGCGAGGAGGCGCAGGGTGTCGTCGACGACCTCGAGCGCGACCGGGTTTCGGGTCAGCACGTGACCGGCGGTGGAGAAGTGTGGGAACGGGATCTGGTGCAGGATCCGGTCGTCGCGCAGGTCGCGGAGAGCGAGCCCGCCCAGTTCGTGGCGGCGACCGTCGGGGCCGGGTAGCACGGTGATGCCGGAGCAGATCTGCTTGCGCCAGCCGGCGTAGGAGCAGTCCTGGTAGTCGATCAGGTGGTCCTCGTTCGCCCGGCTGCGCAGCAGGCTGCCGTCCGGGGTCCAGGTGTGCAGGGTGCGGGCGCCCCAGCTCATGCCGTGCAGGTCGCCGGTGACGCGGTCGCGGACGATCGCGCCGACGTGGTCGGCGACCTCAAACGCGGTGGTGACGTCGTAGGTGTGGGGGTCGAAGCGGCAGACCAGCGCGCGGCTGTTCGGACGGTACTCCGCGACCGGCACCCACACCGTCTCACCGTCGAAGTCGACTCCGCCGGGGTGGTAGATGGTGTCGGCGCCGACTCGGACGTCCTTGTGCAGGTTTCCCTGCCGGTCCAGGACGAGCAGGTGTCCGATCCCGCTGCCGGGGGTGCGGTCGTGCCCGTCGACGGGCTCGGGTTGGCGCACCGGGGATTGGGTCACCTCGACGGTCGACAGCACGATCCGGTCGCCGACGAGGGTCATCCCCTGCGGGTGGTGGGTGGGGAAGCGCAAGGGGATCTTGGCGGCGAGCCGCCAGGGTGTCGAGCGGGTCGTTCGCGCGAACGCGACCGTGACGGAGTCGTCGTCGGGCGCCGGTCCGGACCTCTGGAGGGCCTGTTTGTCGGTCACGCGGACTCCTCTCCCGCCGGTCGGTCGACCGCGGTCGTCGCGGGTTCTCGCCTGCCCGTCGGCGCGGCCCCTCGGCGGCTCGGCGGCTCGTCAGGTCCGGCGGGCGCGGGCACGGCGCTTGCCCTCGTGCATCGCCTGCACCCGGGCGACCGGGATGGTGTGGCCTTCCTCGATGAGGTCGGAGCTGATCCGCTGCGGTTCGGGCAGCTGGTCGGCCCACGGGTCACGGTCGCCGATCAGTTCCGGCACCGAGTGGATGGTGAAGTCGGCGGGGGTCACGTCGTCCAGGTTGTCCCAGCCCACGGGGTAGGACACGGGGGTGCCGGGGCGGATGCGTGGGCTGTAGATGGCGGCCACCGTCGCCCCGCCGGCCCGGGTGGAGTCGAGGAACACCTTGCCCTCGCGGTCCTCCCGGATGAAGGCGGTGGTGGCGAGGGCAGGGTCCAGCCGTTCGGCTCGCACGGCGACGGCCCGGGTGGCGGCGGCGACGTCCCAGGTCGTCGCGCCCTCGGTGAGTGGGACGAAGACGTGCAGCCCCTTGGAGCCGCTGGTCTTGACCGCGGAGTCCATGCCGGCGTCGGCCAGAGCCTGCCGGACCAGCCGTGCCGCGCCGACAGCGAGGTGGAACGCGTCGGGGGTTGGCGGGTCGAGGTCCATCACGAGGTAAGTCGGGCGGTCCAGGTGCTCGACCCGCATCAGGGTCGGGTGGTATTCGATGGCCCGCTGGTTGGCGAACCACAACAACGTGCGGCGGTCGTCGCACAGGGCGTAGGAGACCTCGCGTTTGGAGCTCTCCGCCCACATCTTGATCGTGCGCACCCACGGTGGGGTGTATTTCGGGACGTTCTTCTGCATGAAGGGGTTCTGACCGCGCAGCACCCGGATCACCGACAGCGGCCGGCCGGCGAGCTCGGCGATGATGCGGTCACCAACCGCGTCGAGGTAGTCGACGAGGTCCCGCTTGGTCGCCTCGGCGCCGTCGAACAGCGGCTGGTCGAGGTTGGTCAGCGAGACACCGTCCCGCTCTTCGCCGCCGCTCATCAGGCCACCTTCGCCTCGCCGTTCGCCTCTGACGTCATCACCCCGAGCCTATGGGCTACCGCCGACGGGGAGGCCCACATCGAGGGCCCAGCATCGATGATCTCGACCAGGCGGGCCCGGAGATGACCGCGCACAGGCCTGGTCGCCTCTACCAGTCGGGCCTCGGCGGCAATCGTGGGCCGCGGGAGGACGGGGAGTCGAACAACTCGCGTTCAAGGTCACGTCGCGGTGACCCCGGAGTGAACCACCGTGAACATCCACCTGGGATTCCGCCCGGGTTCTCCGGACGAAGCGATCCCGTGGTCCCACCGCCGGGTGGTGGGGCCACGGGATCGTGTACGCCGTCAGGCCCGTGACGCGAAGGGCCTGGGTGGTAGGAACGGCCGGGAGGGCTCAGGCCTCCTGGACGCCGGGGACGCCGTCCTCGACCACGTAGGAGGCGCGGGTGCTGACCGGAGCGCCCTCACGGGTGACGTAGGGCACGACCCGGAAGTCCGAACGCCAACGGTCCTTGTTGACGTTCACCCGGACGTAGCCGCGCTGGTTGTTGAAGAACTTCATGTGCGGGTTGGCGGCGAGGAAGGTGCGGCCACCGTCGTCGATGTCCGCCCCGTCTCCACCGCTGGTGATGGAGGTGCCGACGAACTCGCTGCCCACCGTCGGGGAGTCGGGGTCGGCGTAGTCCTTCTTGAGGTCCCAGGCGTAGTTCTGGTGCCGGTCACCGGTGATCACGACGAGGTTGCGGACGTCGCGGTCGACGGCGGCGGCCAGGACCTTGTTGCGGTCGGCCACGTAGCCGTCCCACGGGTCGAGGAACACCAGCGTCTCCGGGCCCGGGTCCTGGTCGGTCTGGCCCATCGCGACCTGGTTGCCGATGGCCTGCCACTGGGCGCGGGAGCTCGAGAAGCCGTCCACCAGCCAGTTGAACTGCTCCTCGCCCAGCAGGGTCCGGTTGGGGTCGAGGCGGTCGGTGCAGTCGGCGGAGGAGCCGTCGCCGCAGGGCTGGTCGTCGCGGTACTGGCGGGTGTCCAGGATCGTGAAGTCGGCGAGCTTGCCGTACCTGAGCCGACGGTGCAGGCGGATGTCCGGGCCGGAGGGCAGCTGCGCGTGCCGGAACGGCTGGTTCTCATACAGCGCCTGGAAGGCGGCGGCCCTGCGCTGCTTGAAGACCTCGGGGTCCTGGTCAGGCTCGTTGTCGGCCTGGGACAGGTCGCCGGCCCAGTTGTTCTCGACCTCGTGGTCGTCGATCGTGACGATCCACGGGAAGCGGGCGTGCGCCTCCCGCAGCGGCGCCTCGGACTTGTAGAGGGCGTACTGCAGCCGGTACCGGGCGAGGTCGAAGGTCTCGGTGGCGAACTTCGGGTCGACGGTCACGCCGCGCTTGTTGTTGGCGACGCCGGACTCGTAGAGGTAGTCACCGAGGTGGACGACGAGGTCGAGGTCCTCCTCGGCCATGTGGGCGTAGGCGTTGTAGTAGCCGTCCTGCCAGGCCTGGCAGGAGGCGAACGCGAAGTTCAGCTCCTTCGGCGAGGACGAGGGCGGAGGGGTCGTCTTGGTGCGGCCCACCGGGGAGATCTCGCCGCCGGTGCGGAACCGGTAGAAGTACTCGCGGTCGGGAGCCAGGCCGTTGATCTCGGGGTGCACGGAGTGGCCGAGTTCCGGGGTCGCGACCGCCCGACCGTGGCGGATGATCTTGCGGAACCGGTCGTCGGTGGCCACTTCGTACTCCACCCGCACCGCCTTCGGCTCCATGCCGCCGGCGCCGTCTGCCGCGAACGGGTCGGGGGCCAGCCGGGTCCACAGCACCACGCCGTCGTGGGTGGGATCACCGGAGGCGATGCCGAGGGTGAAGGGGTTCGCGCCCTTGAGGCGGGCGGCGGAAGCGATGTTCTCGGTGAACGCCCCGGTGCCGAGCATTACCGCGGCGGCACCGGCGCCGCCGTAGCCGAGGAACCGTCGCCGGGACAGGGATGGGCCACGCGTGACCATGTGATCCTCCGGTAGTGGGGGTAACGCCAACCGGAAAGATTGGGCGGAGCGGCTGGACGGCAGGCCGCAGCCGGGTGACTCCCGGGTGAAGATCAGTGTTCGCCGGCCGGGCTCGGCATCTCACGATGCGTGACCGGCTCCGGGGGCGTCGGGTCCCGGGGTTTGATCCCTCGTCGTCGCGGAGCGATGGACCCCAGAGGTCTTCTGCCGCGGCCGTGATCAGGTCGAGCGCTTCGCCCACGCGGTCGCCGTGGGTGCGGTGCACGAGGATGCACAGGCGGATCGTCTGCCTGCCGGCGATGACGGTGCTGGCGAGCAGCACCCGCCGCGAGGCGTTGACCCGGTCCAGCAGGTGGCGGGTGGCCCGGTCGGCTTCCTCGGCGGCGGCGGTCCCGGTGGCCCGGGGGCGGACCCGAAACGCCACGGTGGTCAGCTCCGGCCGCCACGGGACTTCCAACGCGGGGACGGTCGACAGCTTGTCGTGGGCATGCTCGGCAAGGTCGAGCTTCTCCTCCAGTGCGTCCCGGAACGCTGTGACGCCGTGCAGGTGCAGGGGAAGCCAGGCGCGCAGGCCGCGCACCTCGCGGGAGAGTTCCGGCCCCATCCGGGCGTAGGTCGGGAGCCCGTCGGTGGTGCCGATGTCCTGCAGGTAGCCGGCGTCACCCGCGTGGGCGGCGTAGAGGGTGGCCGGGTCGCGGACGACGAGGGCGCCGGTGCCGTAGGGGATGAAGAGGGACTTGTGCGGGTCCAGCGTGACGGAGTCGGCGCGCTCGGTGCCGGCCAGTCGGCGGCGGCCGCGGTTGGTGAGCCGGAAGAAGCCTCCGCAGGCGGCGTCGACGTGGAACCAGAGGTTCTCCTGCTCCGCCAGGTCGGCCATGGCGGGCAGTGGGTCCACGCAGCCGGTGTTCGTGGTGCCGGCGGAGCCCACCAGCAGGAAGGGGTGCAGCCCGGCGGCGCGGTCGCTTCGGATCATTGCCGCCGCGGCGTCGACGTCCATCCGCAGGTCGTCGTCGCTGGGCACGATCCGGACGCCTCGCGCGGGGATGCCGGCCAGTCGGGCGGCCTTGGCCACCGAGTGGTGGGTGGACTCGGTGATGTAGAGGGTTCCCGACCGCAGGTCCTCACCCAGGTGGGCGTGGCGGGCGGCGACGACCGCGGAGAAGGTGGCCATGGATCCGCCGCTCGTCAGCAGGCCGGTGCTCCCGGCGGGGAGCCCGCAGACGTCCTGGGCCGCCCAGCGCAACACGCTCTCCTCCAGCGCCGACAGTGCCGGTGACTGGAAGGCGAGGCTGCCGAAACGGTTGGTGGCGCGGTTGTAGAACTCCGCGAGCGCGGCGGTGTAGAGGCCGCCGCCGGGCACGTACGCCATCATGCCGGGGCCGGCGATCTCGTGGGCGTGGTCGACGGCTCGGTCGACCCGGTCCAGGAGTTCTCTCAGGTCGCCGGGCTTCTCCGGTGGCGGAGCGAGGAACTCCCGCACCAGCGTCGCCGTGTCGCGATCGGCCACTCCGTTGGCCGGGCGGTCACGGAGTCCGGCGACGAAGTCGAGGACATGGTCGAGGACGAGGGTGCCCATCTCTGCCATCTCGGCGCGCCCGGGCTCCAGGGGAAACTGACTCATGGGTCTACACGCCGACTTTCGGGGTGCTCAGGGTGACCAGGTGGGAGGTGGATCACCACCATCCTCGCCAGCGCCAGTGGCACGGATGACCGCCAAGCGAACGCCTCAGGTGTGGGCGAATGACATCTTCGCCGCGGCCGCGGGCCGGCGCCCGGCGCGGCCGAGGGACCTGGATCCCCCGGCCGCGCCGGCTGGTCCGCGCGCGTGGGCCCGCGCGTCGGTCGAGGCCTACTCGATGAAGTACTGCTCGGGCCGGGTCATGCCCGGGGTCAGGCAGGTCACCGAGTCGCGCATCGTCTTCGGAACGTTGTGGAAGTTGTTCTTGACGACGCCGTAGCCGTTCATCGGCAGGCTGATACCGATCACGAAGAACATGTCGGCGTCGATCTCGAGGATCTGCTTCATCAGGGCCTGCTGCCTGGCCTCGTCGGGTTCGGACTTGACCTGGTCATAGAGCGCCAGCGTCCGGGCCACCGCCTCGGGCGGCTTCTGCCCGGTCGCGCCGCGGGAGTTGTACCACGCGCGCCAGGGTGGGCCGGGTGTGATCGTCCCGTCGATCGGCAGGTACCACATGGGGCGCAGCAGCACGTCGGCGTCCAGGCCGAGTTCGCCCTCCCACATCTGGATGTCGAACTCGTTGGCCTCGGAGCGTTCGAGCCACAGTGACCGGTCCTGTGCCTGCGGGCTGATCTCGACACCGACGGCCTTCCAGTACTGCTTGAGCAGGTCGGCCACGTCGGCCCACTGCGGCGTCCAGGAGGTGACGAACGTGACCTGGGCCGAGATCCGTTTCCCGGACGGGCCGAGGCGGTAGCCGGCGGAGTCGCGCTGGGTGTAGCCGGCGCGGTCGAGGAACTGGTTGGCCAGGTCGGGGTCGTACTCGAGGTACTGCGTGGCGAGCCGCTCGTTGTAGAAGACCGACTCCTTGCGTGGGCTGATCTGCCAGGGCTGTCCCTGCCGCTGGAATACGATCTTGATGATCTCCTCGCGGTTGATCGCGTGGGACAGGCCGATCCGGAAGTTCTTGTTGTTGAAGACCTCCCGCTTGACCGGGTCCTTGTGGGTGAGGTTGAACGCGATGACGGTGGTGTTCATCGACGTGGGCACGGTTTCGAAGAACTTGTAGTCGCCGCTTTCGCGGTTGCGGGACAGAACAGGCTTGTTCTTCGGTTTGCCGATGGTTCTGTTCTGCATGTCGATGTCGCCGTCCATCGCCTTCAGCAACATCACCTCGGCGTCGCCGACGATGGAGAAGTCGACCCGGTCGAGGTAGGGCAGCTGCCGACCGTCCGGATCGACCTTCCAGTAGTAGGGGTTGCGTTCGACGACTGCGCGGGTGCCGCTCTCCCCGAGCGGCTGGACGGTCCGCCAGGCGTACAGCGTGGGACAGTCCGGGTTCATGTACGCCTCGCCGGTACCGACACCGAAGCCCGCCTTGGACCCGAACAGTTTCATCCAGTCCCCGGCCTTCTCCTGCTGGACGAGGGTGTCGATGTCGGGGTTGTACTTCTTGTGGAAGCGTTGCAGGTAGTGCTTGGGGAAGCGGACGAAGGTGCCGGAACTGGCGGCCTGCCGCATGAGGAAGAGGCCGTCTGGATGCTCGTAGACGAACCTGACGGTGTGGTCGTCCACCTTCTCCGCGGTTGCCGGGTTGTCCGGCTCGTACGGTGAGAGCTCGCGGTTGTTGACGAGGTCGTTTTGGTAGAAGACGACGTCATCGGCGGTGAAGGGCTGGCCGTCGGACCACTTGATGCCCTGGCGGAGCCGCACGGTGTGCGTCCTGCCGTCCTCGCTCTTCTCGTAGGACTCCGCGACGTTGGGAATGATCTTCTTGAAGTCCGGGTCCCAACGGAACAAGCCCTCATAGCCGATGGTCCGGTCCATCCACACCGCGTCCGCGACGCCGAGGAGGGCGGTGTGCCAGGTGCCGCCGTAGACGCCGGGACGTTCGGTCGGGGTGATCACGAGCGGTTTGGCGGGTATCCGTTCCGCCAGTGGCGGAAGGTCGCCGCTCTTCACCAGCTTCGCGAGCATCGGCGCTTCCTTGGCGTTCGCGTCCCGCCCGCTCTCGGCGCCGTCCTCACCGGCCCGCTTGGGGGCGGTGGACAGGTCGCACCCGGTGAGGGACGCCGTGGTCAGGAAGGCGGCCGCACCACCCAGGCCGAGGAATCCACGTCGCGGTAGCTTTCCACCGTTGAGCGTCATGCGCTCCACCTCATGTTGTGCCGTGGGGTTGTCGTTCTCCGTTGGAAGGCACTGTGACGGTGCGCTGGGATCGCTTCCATAGCCAATACCGCCGAAATGGCATCTAGTAGGACTTTGTCATGTCGATCATGGTGGGGCGAGTGCTTCGATGTGGTCGATGGTGACTTCTTGTCGGCAGGTGGGGCATGCGCCGGCGATGAGGGCGAGCACGATTTGTAGCTCGTGTACGACTGCGTACAAGCTCAGGCCGGCGCATCCTGTTTTGGGTCGAGTCTGACCATGGTGCAGAAAGCTTGGGCGATCGCGACGAGTGTGACGTGGCGGTTCCAGCCGGTCCAGGAGCGTCCTTCGAAGTGGTCGAGTCCGAGCCCGGTTTTCAGTTCGCGGTAGTCATGTTCGATCCGCCACCGGATCTTTGCCAGGTCGACGAGCTGATCGATCGGTGTGTCGGCAGGCAGGTTAGAAAGCCAGTAGTCGGTAGGCTCGTTCGCCTCATCGGGCCATTCGACCAGCAGCAGCTTCGCCGGCAAGGTCCCATCGTCTGCGCGAGGGATGTCGCGGTTGGCCGGACGTACCACGAACACCGCGAACTTCGAGGTCATGGCAGCACTCGGATTACCTTTCGTTTTTCTGGTCCCCTGCCGCCACGCCACCTCCTGGTAGGCATCGCGGCCGGCCGCCATGGCGATCTCGCGCAGACTCGATGCCGGCTTCGGGTAGTGGGGCTTGGGACGTCTGCCACGACCACCGTTACGTGGCGGTCTCACCGGCTCCGCTTCGCCGGGGTGGGCGCTGGTGCCGGCTTTGAGTGCGACCACATAGTCCAGACCACGTTCTTCCACGCCGAGCCGGAACCTGGTGCAATCCCCATATCCGGCATCGGCAACGACGGGAAGCCTCGGCGACCCCCATTCGGTCTGCTCATCAAGCATGTCCAGCGCGAGCCGCCACTTCTCGACATGCCTCACGTCGTCAGGGACTTTGGATTCGGCTCGCTTCCGGCGGACCTTCTCGGCCTGCTCAGGATCATCCCAGGCCTTGTCGTCCCAGCTTTCCGGGCAGAACAACCGCCAGTCGACCGCCGCCGAGCAGGTGTCGTTGACCGCGTGAACACTCACCCCGATCTGGCAGTTGGCGGTCTTGCCCAACGTCCCGGAATACTGCCAGGCCACACACGCCGAGGCAGGCCCGTCCTTGGGGAATCCGGTGTCGTCGATCACGTATGCCCGCGGCCCAATCGCCTGCGCAGCCCACGAGCTCAACCTGCGCCGCACCGCGGTGAAATCCCATGTCGAGGAGGTGACGAACTGCTGCAACCGCTGATGATCCACACCCAGCCGCTCCGCCATCGGCTGCATCGACTTACGCCGACCATCAGTCAACAGGCCACGCAGATACAACTCACCCGTGGCACGCTGATCCGAACGCGCAAGACAACCCAGCATGTCGGCTGCGAACTCGCCAAGCCTCGGCCGCAACTCCGCTATCTGATCAGGAGTCATGCACCGACCATGTCAGAACATCAACCACAGAACACGAAACGACACACCTAACAAAGTACTACTAGTGCGCTGGCCGTAAGGGGCGACCGAGCCCGGTGACCGACCAGGCGGCGGCGACCAGGGGACGGCGTAGATCGGTGCGTCGGATACACGCGCCGATGGTGAGTTCACCGGGACTGGACGCGGTGGAGTCGGCGTGGAGTCGGTGGCGGAGGCTGCAGTGCTGGAGGACAAGGTCGGGGATGATGCCGGTGCCGTAGTCGAGCGCGACCAGGGTGAGCAGGGCTTCGTGTCCGTCGGCCTCGGCGGCTATGCGGGGTGTGATGCCGAGGCGGCGAAACCACCGGTTGGCGATCTCCCGGACCAGGCCCTGCCGGGGGAGCACGAACGGCTCGTCGGGAGCCGGCAGAAGCTCGCCTGATCGGGGTGGGTCGGCTCGGACGAGGACGAGGGGGGTGCGAGCAACGGGGCGGGCGAGGAGAGTGGCCGGAATACGGGAGGGCAGGGCCGCGACGGCGAGATCCGCCTCGCCTTCGTCGAGGAGTGCGAGGGCGGCCGCGGCGTCACCGGTCCGGACGGATATCTGAACGCGTGGATGGGATGTTCGCAGAGGTGCAAGCAGGTCGGGCAGGAGGCCCTGGCAGGCCGTGACCGAGGCGAACACGCGTAGGTGGCCGCTGAGCCCCTCCTCTGCGAGGTCGTCGTCGCAGTAGCGGTCCCACAGGTCCAGGGCTCCGGTCGCGTAGGTGCGGAAGCGGTGGCCGTGCTCGGTCAGCGCGACGCCGTGCGGGCCGCGGTCGAGCAGGCGATGCCCGGTAGCGGCCTCCAGCCGCTGCACGGTCCGAGACAACGTGGCGGGGCTGACGTGGCAGTCTGCCGCGGTTCGGGTGAAGTTCAGCGAGGAGGCCAAGTGAAGGAAAAGCCGGTACTGGTCGTGGTCCTGCATCTTTCACCTTCCGGAACGCCATGCTGCAGATGTTGCGGTTGCCGCCTGAACGGCACGGACCCTACTAATGGGTCATGCCACGAAGCGACACCACCACCCCGCGCCCCGCATGGTCCTTCCGCGAGTACGAACCCGTCGGCGTCGATCTGGGCAGCCCCGCGGCCGTTTCTGCCTACGACCGCAACCAGGGCACCGATCCTGACGCTGACGACGCGTTGCTCGACCGTCTCGGCGTCACCGCCGGCACGCGCCTGGTCGACCTGGCGTGCGGCACGGGCTCCCTGGTGGTTCAGGCGGCGCGACGCGGGGTCGAGGCGCACGGCGTGGACGTTTCGGAGGAGATGCTCGCCTTTGCCGAGGCCACCGCGGAACGGGCTGATGTCAGCGCACACTGGCACCGGGCCGGATTCCTGGACTACGACCATCGCGGCCGGCTCGCGGACGTCGTGACCACCAGGTCGGCCCTGCACCAGCTTCCAGACTTCTGGAAGCAGCAAGCCCTCCTCAATGCCGCCGCCATGCTCCGTCCGAGCGGAACCTTCTACCTGTGGGACGTCATCTTCAGTTTCGAGCCAGCCGAGTCCGCAGAGCACCTGCACCGGTGGATCGCCACCGCCGCACGCCCCGAGGGGCAGGGCTTCACCAGGGCCGACTTCGAGGCGCACGTGCGCGAGGAGTTCTCCACCTACGCCTGGATCCTGGAGGGCATGCTGGACCAAGCGGGCTTCGACATCCTCTCCCGTGCGTTCCCCGCCCCGACGCATGGCGAGTTCGTCTGCCGCCGCCGTTAGTCGCGGCCGTTCAGGCACATTTGGGACGGTAGCCCCCTGGGAGGCAGGGGGCTACCGGAGCGGGCAGGCTCAGTTCTCCCCGATGACCTGACGGTCGGGGGTGGAGAAGGAGATGACGAAGATGGCCACGTCGGTGCCGACGTTGCGGGCGTTGTGGAACACGCCCTGCGGGATGCTGATCGTGTCGCCGGCGTTCATCCGTACGGTTTCGTCGTCGAAGCTGTGGTCGATCGTTCCCTGCAGGACGTGGAGGATCTCGTCACAGTTGGGGTGGTAGTGCCGGGGATTCTCCATTCCTGGCTCGATATAGCACCTGCCCAGCGTCATCGTCGTGGAGTTGCCGAGCTTCCCCGACACCATCCAGACAAGGCGTCCCCAGTCGGTCTTCTCCGTCTCGTGGGTGTGGGTACGGGCGAGGGCCGTGGCCAGGTCCGGCATCAGGCGTCTCCGTTTCGTTGGTCAGCGTGTGCTGAGTCAGCGTGTGATCAGTCTGCGTGTGATCAGTCTGCGTGTGGTGAATCGGCGTTTCGTGAGTCGGTGTTTCATGAGTCGATGTTTCGTGAGTCGGCGTTCGGTGAGTCAGCGTGTGGTCAGTCGGCATCGGGTTGGTCGGGGAGCTTCTCGTCCAGCGGCAGGTCCACCGCCGTGCCGGCGGGCACGGTCCGGTAGGCCTCGAACAGTCGCATGATGGCGAGCGCGTCGTCCAGCGTGCCCTTGGTCGGTGCGGTGTCGGTACGGACGCTGTCGCAGAAGTGCAGGATCTCCGGCACGTACCCGAGGTAGAAGAGGTTCTTGTTGTAGAGCTGGCCGAGGGAGAACTCCGGCTCCCAGCGCAGCGGTGCGTGTTCCTCGTCGACGACGTAGGAGGGCGACCGGCCGTACCCGAGCCGCGCGCCACGTCGGTAGTAGGTGAGCCGGACGCTGTTGTCCACCACGATGTTGGCGCCCTGTCCGATCACCTCGACGCGTTCGAGGGGGCTGGTCGCGGAGCTGCCGGCGGCGAGGTTCAGGGTGCCGATCGCGCCGGAGGCGAAGCGCAGCGAGGCGGTGGTCCCGCCGGAGACGGGCTCCCACTCGTAGCTGAACCTGCTCACCTCGCCCATCAGGTAGTGCAGGACCGCGCCCGGGTGGTAGATGTGGTCGAGGAAGCCCCGCATCGCACGCAGGTCGTGGCGTTGTTCGAACGGCGGGAGGCTCTGCGGGTAGCGCACGGTGACCGAGGAGACGTCACCGAACTCCGGCGAGGAGATGATCTGCTTCGTGCGTTCCATCGCCGGGGTGAAGATTTTCTTGAGCCCGGTCATCACGAAACGGTTCGCCGCGACGGACGCCTTCTGGAGTTGGCGAATCTCGGTCACCGAGGCGGCGGTGGGCTTCTCCATCCAGACATGGACGCCGGCCTCGAGACAGTCCAGGGCGAGGTCGGTCGCCTGGACCCTGCCGTCCTCGGCGTAGGAGGTGACGATGAAGACCGCTTCCGGCTTCTCCTTCTCCAGCATCTCGTGATGGTTGGAGTAGGAGCGGGCCGCACCGAACTGGCGTGCGTAGTCCTGCGCCCGCTTGGCGTCGATGTCACAGACGGCGCGCAGATCGACAGGTGCGTACTGGAAGGACGGATAGACGTTTCGATAGGAGTGACCGCCCGCGCCGATGAACGCGACCGGGATGCGATCCTCGTATTCGAATTGGTAGGTGATGTGGTTCACCACGAAGCCCACTCCTTGCTCGACAGGCCAACTCCGGGCATTTGTTCAACAGTGCCGATCACGGTGTCTGGTCGCTATAGCCAAACCTTCGAAATTGGACTTTCCTTGAACGGTGAGATTCAGCGCGGATCACCTCGCCCGGATGCTGCTCGGGTCCGGTGCGCGCAGCGGCCCACTGCACCGCCGGCTGAGTGAGGGGCTCCGCGAACTCATCGACCTCGGGGAGATCCCACCCGACGCGCTGCTGCCCTCCGAACGCGCGCTCGCCGTCGCGTTGGCGGTCAGCCGCACCACCGTCGTCGCGGCGTACCAGACCCTCCACCACGAGGGGAAGCTGGTGCGCCGACAGGGCAGTGGCACGCGGGTGAGCAGTTCCGGACGTCCGGCGCAACGCGAGACGGTCTCGGCCAGTGCCCTGCGCGGTGACCACGCCGGCGCGCAGTTCCTCAACGGGCCCGTTCCGACGTTGGTCCCGACGCTGGACTTCTCCACCGCCGCGCTGCCGTGCCTGCGCCTGGTGCCCGAGGTGGCGGCGACGCTGACGATGAGCGAGTACGCCGAGTTGGGCACGTCGTACCACGGCTACCAGCCGCGCGGGCTCCCCGCGCTGCGGGAGTCGATCGCGGCGACCTACACCCGCGGCGGCGTACCCACGACCCCCGACCAGATTCTCGTCACCAGTGGTGCGCAACAGGCCCTCGAACTCATCACTCACGGTTGCCTCCAGCCCGGCGACAGCGTCGTCGCCGAGGCACCCACCTACCGTGGCGCACTGGAGGCGTTCAGCCTGGCCAACTGCCGGATCCGGTCGGTCCCCTGCGACGACAACGGCATGGACGTCGACCGGCTGGACGAGCTGGTGCGGGAGCGGCTGCCGCGGCTGATCTACGTCCAGTCCACGGTGCAGAACCCGACCGGCGCGGTCCTGGCCTACGGCCGGCGGTGCCGGCTGGCCCGTCTCGCCGAGCGGCGCCAGGTCGTGGTGGTCGACGACACGGCGCTCGCCGGCACGCTGATCGAGGGGTCGCCGCCGATTCCGCTGGCCGGGCTGACCAAGACCGAGCGGCTGCTGACGATCGGGTCGATGAGCAAGCTGTTCTGGGGTGGGCTTCGGCTGGGCTGGATCCGCGGTGCGCCCGAGGTCATCTCCCGGCTCGCCCGGATGAAGGGCATCACCGACCTCGGCACGTCCCTGGTGAGCCAGCTGATCGCCGTGCACCTGCTGGACCGGGTGGAGGAGGCGCAGGCGATCCGGCGGCAGGAGCTGGCCGGAGGGCTCGCCGACCTCACCGCGCTGTTGTCGGAGTACCTGCCGGACTGGACCTGGCGTACTCCGCGTGGGGGTGCCTCGCTGTGGGTGCGGATCCCCACCGACTCGGTCACCAACTTCGCCCATGTGGCGCTGCGGTTCGGGGTGGCGATCCTGCCAGGCACGGCGTTCTCCCCCGGCGGCGTCGCCGACGACCACACCCGGCTGCCGTACGCGGTGCCGCGGAGCGCACTGGTCGCCGGCGTCCAGCGGCTCGCGCGGGCGTGGGAGGTCTACGCCGAGGGCCACCGCGACGTACCCGTCGTCGCGGTGACGACGTAGCCGCAGGACGGGAGGCTCGGGTCGGGCCTCAGAAGAGAGCTGCCCGTACTTCCTCTCCGGCCAGTTGTGGGGAGCGCGGCTCCCAGTCGATGGCGACGAGCGTGCGCCCGTCGGCGTCGATGTCGAGCGCGCGTTCCTGGGCTGTCTGCGCCCATCTGTGCCGGGCGGCGACCGTACGCCAGGTCCGGCGTTCGGCCCCGTTGACGGCGAAAAGCATGCGTGCGGTGAGCGCGTCTCCGTAGGGGGACGGGATGTCTACCCACTCCCCCCGCCACGGCAGCTCCAGTCCCGGGACCGGCCCGGGAGCCGTCTGGAGGTACTGCCGTTCGATCTCGCTGGTGACCCGGTCCAACAGAACCGCTCGCGGGTTGGTCTCCTCGGTCGAGACAGCGTCGCGGTCCGAAGGGGACGGTGGTGCGTCACCGGGACCGGCCGGGTGTGCGGACAGAGCGGCCTTCACCTGCGTCCGCGCGCGGCCGGACAACGCGGCTGGTGCCGGTGGCGGGAAGCTGAAGAAGTCCACCGTCGTACCGGTCGGCTGCACCCAGGTCCATCCCATGCAGACCTGGTCGGCGCGCTGGGAACGCGACCAGGTGAGAAGTTCGGTCAGGCGTCGGCGCTGGATCGCTGTCGTGAGGGTGTTCTTCGGAGCCGGCGCGTCTCGCCCACGGGCCTCACCGGCCACGACCACTCCGGGAAAGGCGAACCGCAGGTCGGGTCGGATCCCTCTGCCCCCGCCCGCGTAGAGCTGCTGCAGGTCTGAGGGCAGCGCGTCGAAGTGTGCGACGTGCCCCGCTCGTCCGTGGGCCCGCTCGACCGCGGCCGTCAACGTGCCCAGAGCCACGACCTCGGTGGTGAACCTTCGGATGTGGGGTGAGCACTCGGCGAAGGCGCTGTTCCTGGTCACCGGAGCCCCGACGCGGTCGCGGTCGAAGAGGGTCATGGCCAGAGCGAGTTCGCGGGTGACCAGACGCATGAGCTTGGGTCCGCGGTACCGGACGGCGAGCGCGTTGTGTCGGATGGTCGCCGCGAGCGAGACCTCCAGCGGTTGGTCACATCGCAGCGTGATGTCTTCTGGCCGGATCGAACGCGCCCTGTCCCGCGGCGTGACGTCGAAGTGTCGGAAGCGAACCAGTCCCATGGCCACCCCCAAGAGGCACAACCGTTCACACCAGGATCTCCCACGGGTGAGGCACAAGGGCCCTTTTTGATCAAGAACGTCCGGACCGAGCCGCGCGGCCGGTGTCGGGCGCGGCCCGCGACGACTTTCCTGCTCGTGTCATCGACGTGGGCCGCCCGCACGTGTATCAGATGATGACGACGATGCGAGGTGGCCGGGACGAGGAGCGGGAAGCCGCCTATACCGCGGCCTTCCAGGAGCTCTTTCCCCGTGCCGTACGCCTGGCGGCGCGGATTCTTGGTGACCGTTCGGCGGCGGAGGACGTGGCCGCGGAGGCGATGACCCGGGCCTACTCCGCCTGGGACCGGATCGGCTCCGCGCCCGCATACCGGACGGGCTGGACGTTGCGGGTGGCCACGAACCTCGCCATCGACGTCGTACGCCGACGCGAGCGGGTCTTGGACCTGTCCGGGGGCTCGGAGGATCTGGCCGGCGGCCCGTTCGGCGTGGACGGGCCTGGGGGGCGGGGCTCGAGCGTCGTCCCCGACATCTCCGAGGAGCTGGTGCTGCGGGTCGCCCTGGTCGCCGGGTTGCGGGAGCTGCCGCGCCGGCAGCGGGAGGCGGTCGCGCTGCGGTACCTGGCCGGGCTGAGCCAGGCGGAGGTCGCGGAGTCGCTCGGGGTGAGCCCGGGCACGGTCGCGCGGCACGTCCACCGAGGTCTGGCGGCGCTGCGCGGCCGGTTCGAGGAGCTCGCGCCGCGTGGGTCGGAATGGCTGGATGTCACTGAACTTCTCACCGGAAAGGACAGGCCGATGAAGATCGAGATGTTGCGGGACGCTGTTCCGCTGCGGGGAAGCGACACGCTGGTCACCGCGCACGTGACGGGTGTCATGCCGGGCGGGTGGGGCTGGATCGTCGACATCGGCGTTCCCGCCGTCCTGCGGCGCGGGGACCGGGAACGCGAAGGCGGGGACGACCCGACCATCCTGATCGGTCAGGAGGTGGAGTGCCTGGTCGCCGAGGTGGACCTGGAACGGGAACGGGTGCTGGTCACGGCACCCGGTGACGGGGAGGACGAGGAGTCCCTGCGCCGCCGGGAGGTCATCGGCCGGCTGCGTCCGGGCGAGGTGCGTTCGGGGCACGTGCACGCGCTGGTGCCCTTCGGCGCGTTCGTGGACATCGGCGGTGCGTACGGCCTGGTCCACGTCCGCGACCTCGGCGCCTCGGTGGGGCATCCCGGTGAGGTGCTGACGGTGGGGCAGCCGCTGCGGGTCGAGGTGGTCGAGGCGAACGCCGAGACGCAGCAGGTCTCGCTCCGCCCGCGTTAGGACTCGACCTGGATCGGACGAAGGTCGAGCTTCAGCGGACCAACCAGGTCAGCATCGCTGTCACCAGGAACACGACGATCGCCGCGAGCCAGACGAGGAGGGGTGCCGGTCGCCGGGACCTGGCCGGCACCCACGCCCCTCCCCCACGTGACAGGAGGGCATCCGCGAACGCCTGCGCCGTCGGTGGTCGTTGCGCGGGATCCACGGACAGCGCGGCACGAAGGAGGGTGTCGATGCCGATGGGAACAGCCAGGTCCCTGGGGATCCTCGGCAGCGAGGCCGTCGACGCCGGCGCCGTCGTGATGGTCGCGCGACCTGCCGAACCGAAGGGCTTGTGGCCGGTCAGCAGCTCGAAGGCCACGACACCGAGGGCGTACACGTCGGCTCGACCATCGAACCCGCCGCGCTGGAAGGCCTGTTCGGGTGCCATGTAGGCGGGAGTGCCCGTCGTCACGGTCAGCCCCGACGCGTCCGCGAGTTGTTTCGCGCTGCCGAGGTCCGCGACGAGGACGGCGGTGGCGGCACGCTGGCCGAGAAGATCGGGCACTGCCGGCCCGCGGAGGCGCTCCACCTGGCAGCCGAAGCCGGCTACGCCGTCCAGGTGCTTCATGACACCGGCGTCATCCACCGCGACATCAAGCCGTCCAACCTCCTCCTCGACGCCGGCCGCACGCCGACGTCGTGGACTTTGACGACCCGGGGGCTGTCGATCCTGCGGAGCAGTCTCGCCTCCGCGAGAAACCGTTCTCGTACATCAGCGTTCGACGCCCAGTTGTCCGCCAGCACCTTGACCGCGACGTTCGTGTCGAGTTCGGGATCGTATGCTCTCCAGACGGTGGCGAACGACCCGGCTCCCAGCCTGTCCTCGAGGAGGTAACGACCCAGCTTCTGCATGGCGGGCACCATTGTGCCGGAGGTGCGGGGCGACAGGCTCCGGCGCGGCACGGCCAGGCCGGAGTCGGGTCAGGGGAGAACAGGAGGCGGCAGGGTGCCCAACGACGACGAGCTCGCAGACCTCGTGGCCTCCGCCAGGCCGGTGACCAGGCGTCCCTGGACCGTCTCCTTGCCAGGCTCCAACCCACGGTCATGCGCCGCTGCTCCAGGTTCCTTCCGCATCACGCCGACGCCGAAGAGGCCGCACAGGACGCGCTGCTGTCCATCAGCACACATCTGCACGAGTACGCCGGACGAGGTTCGTTCCTCGGATGGGTGACAGTGATCGCCTCGAACGCCGCCCGGTCCACCTACCGCTCGATCGGCGCGGCCCTCACCCAGCTCTGACCTATATCCCGCAGCCGAGGTGAGCCGGCTCACACCGATCACGTCGAAATTGCCACCCAACAATTCTGCCGAGTCCCGCATCTCCCCAGGTGTACGAAGACGCACACCGCGTCGTGACCACACCGCGTCGTGACCACACAGGGGATGAGATGTTCAGCAATCAAGCAGCCAGCAAGAAGTTCCTGCGTCGCGGTCGTACCGCGGGCGTAGCAGCCACCGTCGGCGCCTCGGCCGCTCTGATCGCGATTGGCTTCGGCGGATTCGCCGCCGCCAACGCGGACACGGGTTCTGCGAGCCTGACGGCATCCGCGTCCTCGCCGAGTGGGCCCCTCACCGCCACTCCCGCGCGAGCCGGTCTCGGCTCCGGGAACCTGCTCCAGAAGGACGACTTCTACCAGACGGGCCTGGGCCCGGTCAGCGCGACCGTGGGGACGACCGGGACCCAGGCTCTCTCCGCGTGCTCTGGTGAGGAGACGATGCGGGATCTGACCAAAGGGAAGGCCAGCGCCTACGCCGAGGAGATCTGGACCTTCGACACCAGCGACTTCTTGCTGATCGAATCCATCGCGGAGAGTGCTGACAACGCCGCGGCAGCCTCGTACGAGAAGAAGCTCAACAATCTGGTGCGCGGCTGCCAGCATGAGCCGGCCGGCCACTGGTACTACGGCAAGGGACACTCGCTCACCGTCAGGGGTGGCACAGGTACGTGGTACCCGAGCTTCAGTGGCGACGGCGAGGCTGCCGGTGGCGTCGCGGTGATCCGTAGCGGTCACAGGTTCGGCATCGTCGAACTCTCCGGCCAGCCCACCGACGACCCCAGCTACATGCAAGGCATCGCGGCCGCGTCGATCAACCGGATGGCCGGTTGATCCTGCCGAACAGCACCGCACGTCCCGCGTTGTCCCACAAATCCTCGCGGGCGTGCGACCTGCTCGGCTGATCTTTGACCTGGGGGTGTTTCGACGTGTGCCGGCACGGGGCGGCACACGTCGAAACACCCCCTGAGCACCATGATCCCGATTCGCGAGGTTCATCACCCGCCCCGCGAGGTCGTCACGTTGGAATCGGCGGTGATCCGCATGCGCCGCCTGCCAGGGTGCCTTGCGTTCGGATGGGTCGCGAGCAACTATGGAAACTATGGAAACCCAGATAGTTTCTCCAGTTTCCATGAGGCGCCAGGAGTTGATCGTCGAGGCGGCCAGCCGGCTGTTCCTATCGCCGGGTCCCGGGCGGGTGAGTATGGACGATCTCGCCCGTGAGCTGGGGATGAGCAAGAAGACGATTTACCGCCACTTCCCCGACAAGCACAGCCTGCTGACCGCGGTGGTGGACCGGCAGTTCGCGGCGATAGAACGCACGCTGATCACGGCAGCCGAGAACCCGGAGGACACGCCGTTCAGCGAGCAGGTGCAGCGGTTCCTGCTCGCGGCGTTCAGCGCGCTCGGGCGGATCGGCGCGGCTCAACTCGCCCTGGGGCGCGGCGACGCGGTGCTGCGCCAACGCGTGGAACAGCGCATCGACGCGGTTGTCTACCAGCGGCTCGACGAGCTGTTCCGGAACGGGCACCGGCGCGGGCTGCTGTCGGCGCCGCCCGAACTGTTGGGCGAGATCACCCGCGGCGCGCTGGAGCGGCTGCTGAACTCGCAGGTGCCGCGCGAGCTCAACTACACCGTGGCCGATCTGCTCCGCGCGACCGTCGACACGGTGCTCTACGGCGCGATCCGCCCCGACAGCGACAAGGAGGCAGGCTCGTGACTGACGCAACAGCCACCATGGATGTCTATGAGGCGGTCACGAGCCGACGGGCGGTGCGCAGATTCACCGACCGGGAGGTCCCGAGGGAGGTGCTGGAGCGCGTGCTGTCGGCCGCGGCGTGGTCGCCATCCGGATCGAACCTCCAGCCGTGGCATGCCTACGTGCTGACCGGCGAGCCCCTAGCCGAGCTCAAGAAGCTCACCGGCGAGCGTGCGGCCGACGGCGACCCCTGGGACGAGCCGGAGTTCCAGATGTACCCGCCGGACCTGAAATCTCCCTACCGCGAACGCCGCTCCGACTTCGGCGAGAAACGCTACGGCGCGCTCGGTATCTCGCGCGAGGACTGGGACGCGCGCCGCAGGGCCGCCACCGATAACTGGGAGTGTTTCGGAGCGCCCGCCGCCCTGTTCTGCTACATCGACCGCGACATGGGCCCGCCCCAGTGGTCTGACGTTGGAATGTATCTGCAGACCGTGATGCTGCTGCTCCGCGCCGAAGGGCTGCACAGTTGCGCGCAGATGGCATGGTCGGTGTATCGCAGGACCGTCGCGGAAGTCCTGTCCCCGCCGAGCGGGCTCATCCTCTACTGCGGCATGTCGATCGGGTACGAGGACGTCACGGCCGCCTACGCCCGTACCGGCCGTGCGCCACTCCATGAGACGGTCACGTTCCTCGAGAGTTAGTCGGGGCAGCCGTCGGGGTGGGTGACCCGCAGCAGCGCTCGCTCCTTGCTCTCCGGCCGTGTCAGCACGAGGAACCGGTTGGCGCGCAGACCCGTGACCACGATGTCGGCGACCCTCGCCGGGTCAAGGGCTCTGCCCCCTGGACCGAGCAGACGCCGGTCGCCCTCGCCGGGTCCGCCGATCCGAGGCGTCTCGACAACGCGGCGCAGGAAGGTGAGGCGATCTCCGGGGCCGTGGTAGAGGACGCCGAGGATGTGCCAGCGTTCACGTCCGCCGTGCTGGGCCTTCCCACCCTCGACCGGCGCCGCGACTCCGCCGTTCGCACAGAACAGGTCGATCGCGCCGTGCCGAGCCTCGATCTGCCTGATCACTCGCGCGGCCTCAGCCTCACTGGTCAGGTCTGCGACGATCGCCGAACCACCCACCCGGTCGGCGACGGCCCGAGCCGCCGCGCCATCTCGGTCGACCACGGCGATACGACTCGGGCGTTCCCGGGCGAACCGCGCCACCAGGGCCTGGCCCGCGCCGGCGCCTCCATCCGTCACCACGATCACCCGATTCGCGAGCTCCATCGCACCTCCTCCCGAGGTTGCCGACTTCTGGTACAGATGTCCGAAGTCCTTCCGCGCCGCCGAGTTCGGACCAGTCCCGGCTGGGTTGTGGCGACCTGAGCGGTCGGGCGGAGCGTGCTCGGGCACCGGTGGGCCGGTGGCATCGCTCCGACGTGACGGGGCTCTTACCGTAGGAACTCCAGCCAGATGGAGGTTCCAGCGAACGTGACCGAGAACACAGCCGACCGAGCGCTCGCCATCGGCGAGGTGGCGCGGCTGACCGGTGTACCCGTTCGCACCATTCGCTTCTATTGCGAGGAAGGAGTCCTCGAGTACCGACGCAGTACGGGCGGGCACCGCAAGTTCGACCCCGCCGCCGTCGAGCGGCTCAGCCTTCTGCGGCGGCTACGAGGCCTCGGCCTG
Source organism: Actinopolymorpha pittospori (assembly GCF_014873875.1). GTDB lineage: Bacteria > Actinomycetota > Actinomycetes > Propionibacteriales > Actinopolymorphaceae > Actinopolymorpha > Actinopolymorpha pittospori. The sequence continues at coordinate 52,304 of NZ_JADBEM010000001.1, forward strand.
AGCCTGCCCGCCGTCACCGATGTCCTCACCGGCCGGCGCTCGGTCGCCGACGCGGTCGCCGCCGAACGCGCTTTGGTCGATGTCGAACTGGCCGCACTGTCCTGGCGCCGCGCCTCGCTCCGCGCGGTCGAGGACGCCAACCCGGCCGAGCGGTCCGCACACCTCGACCTCCTCGCCGTGGTCCAGGACGGTCACGCCGTCTACGAAGCCCTCATGACCTGGCACCGACACCTCGTGGGTCCGCTCCCGCGCGAGATGGGCGAAGCACTCGCCGCCGTGATCGTGCCCGCCCCACCAGCCGACCCGACCCCGGCGCAGGTGGTCGCGTACGCCGAAATGGCCAGCCTGATATCGGATCGGTCCCTGGCCCGCCAGATTCGCACCGCGCCGCTGAACAAGGACCTGGTGGCCGAGGAGCGCGCGGCGCTTCTGGTCCGCGTCAGGGAAGCGTGCGACCTTGCCGCACCACTGCTGCTCGCTGGCCGCCAGCCCCGGCTCGGCCGTGCGGTCGACCATTTCGTGGAGGCGTACGCCGACGCTCGGCGCGTCCCGGACTCGCCGGTCTTTCGGCGGGACCTGGTGATCGGATCCGCCGCGTTTCGCCAGCCACGTGTTCGCCGTTACTGGGACCTCGTGACCGAGGTGAGCGGTGATCGAGCGCCCATCGGCGCGGCCCACGCGTGGTTGCTCGATGCGCTCGAAGGGGCGGTCGGATCCAGCCCCTCAGGCCTACGTCGTTCCGTCGGCTCGGTGTGAAGCGACTCGGGCTGGCTCCAGGAGTCCGCGCAGGACCCGTTCGAGGATGTCGGCGAACCGGTCCTCGCCCGTGCCGGCCGCGTCCAGGTTGAGCGCGGCGATGTGGGGATGGGTGCCGGCCTCGACGACGTGGGCGAGGTAGCGGTTGACGCCGGCGACGTGCGCGGTCTGTTCTGCGCGGGCGAAGGAGACGACGACGAGGGTCAGCACCGCGAACGCCTCGAGCTTGGTCTGGTCGTCGGCCGGGTGCTCGGCCAGGACGGACAGGACCCACTCGAGCACCTCGACGCCGGCCGGACCGAGGACGGGGCGGGTGGCGACAAGCTCGGTGAGCCAGGGGTGGCGGCGGTGGACCTCCCGCGCCCGCAGGCCGAGTTGGACGAGGTCGGCCAGCGGGTCCCCGGTCGGTGCGGGCAGCTCGTAGTCGGCGGCCGCGGAGTCGCCCATGAGGTCGAGCAGGTCGTCGCGTGAGGTGACGTAGCGATACAGCGAGCCGGCGCCGGTGCCGAGTTCGGCGGCGACCCGGCGCATGGAGACCGCGTCGAGGCCGTCCCGATCGGCCAGCGCGAGCGCGGCGGCGGTGATCTCCGCCCGGCTTCGTTGTGCGGGACGCCCGACGCCTCCACCTTCGGGCCGGAGCCAGATCACCTCGTCGCTCGCCATCGACCTGCCGCGCCTCACTTCCGGAGCTCGTTTGCGAACAGCGTACCCAAAGGGTAGGTTCGCGTACGACGTTCGCGAACGGCGTACGCATTAGCCGAAGAAGCCTCCATGACCGCCACGGCTGACCTCGCACCCACCCTGTCCGACGAACCAGCCCTCCTCGACTGGCTCGCCGCCATGCGACGCGACCACCCCGTGTGGCGCGACCGCTGGAAGATCTGGCACGTGTTCGGCCACGCCGACGTCCAGACCGTGCTGCGGGACACGACCACCTACTCCTCCGACGTCAACCGCGCGATCGAGGGTGCGCCGCCGGCGCGCGGAGTCATCACCCACATCGACCCGCCCGACCACCGCGCGCTGCGCGGCGTGGTCAGCGCCGCGTTCACCCCACGGACCGTCGCGGACCTGGAACCCCGCATCCGCGTCCTCGTCCGCGACCTGCTGGATGCGGCCGGGCAGCGCTTCGACCTCGTCGACGCGCTCGCCTTCCCGCTCCCGGTCACCGTCATCGCCGAACTCCTCGGCCTCCCGGCGAGCGACCACGGCAGGTTCCGTGACTGGGCCGAGACGCTGTTCTCCGTCTCGATCGAGGACCCCACCGACCCCGGCATCGTCACCAAGATGGCCGCCGTGGTGCAGCCGATGACCAGCTACCTCGGCCAACGCGTGCGGGAACGCCGAGCCGAGCCACGCGAGGATCTGATCTCGGCGCTGGTCACCGCCTCGGTGGAGGGCCGCGCCCTCGACGACGAGGAGGCCGCGAACTTCTCGATGGCGCTCCTGCTCGCCGGGCACATCACGACGACCGTCCTGCTGGGCGCGATCGTCCGTACGCTCGACGAGCACCCGCACCACTGGGCCGCCCTGGCCGCCGACCCCGGCCTGGTGCCGGCCGTCGTGGAGGAGGTTCTGCGCTACCGGCCGCCGTTCTCCCAGCTGCAGCGCATCACCACGGCAGCGGTCGAACTCGGCGGCATCACCATCCCGGCCGGAGCGATGGTCAACTGCTGGTTGCTCTCGGCCAACCGCGACCCACGCGCCCACGACGAGCCGGACGTGTTCGATCCGGGTCGCGGTGTCCGTGGGGCGGCGCAGCTCTCCTTCGGCCACGGCATCCACTTCTGCCTGGGCGCTCCCCTCGCCCGGCTGGAGGCACGCGTCACACTCGAGGAGATCCTCGCGCGTGGGCAGCGGCTGGAGGTGGAGTACGACGAGACGGCGGCGAACGGTGGCCTGCTCCCCTTCGAACAGATCGTGCTCGGCACCCGCCGGTTGCCCGTCCGGGTGGTACCGATGGGGGTCTGAGCGGGCCCTGGTGATGTTCGTTGGTTCGCCATGTCGACGAGCCAACGGTGGCATCGCTTCAGATGTCGCCCCCGAAGGCCTCCATAGCGGTGTACAGCGCCTCCAGCCGCGCGCCGTAGCGCTCCTGGAGCTTGTGGCGCACGGGTTTCCTCACGTCCGTCGCCAGACCGTTCTGGGGCGTGAACGGCTCGGTCTCAAGCAGGAATGCCTGGGGGATTTCGTACGCGTGGAGGTCGGCTTCCGCTGCGAGTCGCCAGATGGACCAGGCGATCCGCGGCCTGAGCACCGCCGGATCTCCACCGACCGACTCGACCGCCTCCTGGGCGGGAACGACGACGGCAAGAAGGTAGGACTGATCGCTGGTGCCGTAGACGAAGATCTGCTGGATCACCTCTGACGTCGAGAACAGGCCCTCCAGTCGCGACGGAGCAACGGACTCGCCCCGCGAGAGTTTCACAACGTTCTTGACACGGTCGACGTAAACCAGTTCGTCCGGAGCGATCTCGGCAATGACGTCGCCGGTGTGGAAGTAGCCGTCCTCGTCGAACACCTCGGCGGTGGCATCGGGCCGGTTGTAGTAGCCGGGCACCACGGACTCGGATCTGAGCAGGAGTTCGCCCCGCGGGTGGGGGAGATCGATGCGAGAGTAGCCCAGGTCCGGCAGATCAAGGAGCTTGTAATCGAGCACGGGCGGCCGAATCGGTCGGTGGTCGATCATGAAACCACCGCCCTCTGACGAGCCGTAGGCGTCGTGCAGCGGGAGGTCGAGGACGGACTCCATGAACTCCACCATCCTGGCCGGCAGCGGCGCCGCCCCGAACGCCGCCCACACGATGCGGCCGCCGAGGAAACGTTCGCGCATCTCGGCCCGCACGGCGGACTCCAGTGCGACCCGGTCGTCGACGTGGGCCGACAGACGGCGTAACTCGTTCTGGAACTGCTGGTAAACCAGGTCACATATGCGCGGCACCACCATCAACTCGGTGGGTCGCACGAGCGCGATGTCCTCCAACAGGGTGGACAGGTCACTCTGTCCGACGAAGTTGACGGTGCCACCCTTCATCAGGGCCCCGAAAAGGAGTGCGCGGCCCATGCCGTGGCACAGCGGTGTGCAGCTGAGCTGGATGAATGCGTGGCCCTCGACCCTCGGAAAATACCCGTGCATCATCCACATGGTCACCCGGTCGGTGAACATCACCCCTTTGGGCCTGCCGGTACTTCCGGAGGTGTAGAGAAGGCATGACAGCCGGTCTGGGTTCGCCGCCGGCAGCGGCGGTGGTTCCAGTGCCCGACTCGCTCGAGGACCTCGGCGAGAGTGACGAGCTCGATGTCACGGCCGGACTCACTTATCGTGAGGCGGGCCGCGTCCAGCCGCTCCCGGTGGTCGTCGACCTCCGGGTGGTGGTCGAACACGAGCACGCGTCGTACTGTGGCGCTACCCACGGCCAGGTCGACGACGTTGTGCAACAACTCCGTGGACGACGCGATGAGACGGGGGCCCGCCTCCTCGACGACCGGTCGCATGTTGGCGACGGACGCGCTGGTCTGCAACGGCAGGGCGGTGGCGCCCAACCGCGTACACGCGATATCCACTGTCAGGAGGTCTACGCTGTTGGTGCCGAGTAGGGCGACAACATCACCGTCGCCTATCGCGCACTGCTCGCAATGATGGAACTCCGCCGCGACCGCGTCCGTACGAGCACCGAACTCCTGATAACTGACCGTCTCGAAACGGGGCAGCAGGCGGCGTGAAGTACGCCCCCTTGAGTCGGTGACCGCGATCGCGGCGCGCTCGCCCAGTGCGGGGCGGTCAGCGTATCCCTCGATCGCCGTCCTGATGGTCGTCGCGACGCTCAACCCCGGCCGCGCGAGCGCCGCTGTGACCACCGGGTCCGGCTGGGCATCGAGAATCTGCTGGTCACGCTCACACAGAACGGCAAGAGCGCGCCGCTCCCGCTCGTCAGAACTGATATCCATGAAACAAGCATTTCCGATGTAACGAGCTCCTACGGCAAGTGGACGCCAGTGATGTGCTGTTGGACAACGACTCGGCGCTCGGCTGTGCCGTATTGCTGAGGTCGCATTGACTTTTATTCCTTCACACAGGAGAGACCACGGGCAGGGCCGAGCACCAGGGATAGTCCAATGGGTGGACGTTCCTCGCTGGCTGCACAGTATGAGTTCCTGTGTGGAAGCACGGGGCCGTGCACATTTCAAGGCTGCGATGTCGTTGAGGAACTGATCGCAGCGCAAAAAGCATCGTTGTCCGCGCGTTGACGGACTCGACCGCCCCTCATTGCTTGGCGGGGGGACGAGCTGACGCGCATACGGTCTTGCCGATCTTCGTTCGCGTCCCGCCCTGCCACTTGGCTGAGCAACGCCTGCGATGATGCTCGTGAGACAGGGGCAGCGATCAGGAAGGGTTGGGCCGGTTTGAGGATTCTCGTCGCGGGTGGTTCTGGCGTCCTGGGTACACGGGTGGTGAACCGGCTCGTTCGCGCGGGGCACGAGGTGTGCGCAACGACCCGGCGCGCCGACCGGGAACCCCTGGTCACGGCGTCCGGGGCCAAACCCGTCGTGATGGACGCGCTGGTCGCGGACGACGTCACCCGCGCGGTCGAGGTGTCCGCACCGGACGTGATCATTCACGAGCTGACCGACCTCGCGAGCCTGGACTTCGCCGGCAACGCCCGGCTCCGCGTCGAGGGGACCGCCAACCTCGCGGCCGCCGCGGCCGCGCACGGCGTGGAGCACCTGGTCGCGCAGAGCATCGCCTGGGTGTACGAACCAGGTGAGGGGCCAGCCGAAGAGACGGCCCCGTTGGCCCGCACCGCGGACGGCGCCGCGGCGTTCCCCTCCGTCGAGGCGCTGGAGGAAGCGGTACTCGGCCTGCGGAACGGGGTGGTCCTGCGATACGGCCTGCTGTACGGGCCGGACACCTGGTACGCCCCCGACGGAGACGCCTACCGCCGCGCCGCCGAAGGTGAGGTCGTCGCCACCACGGCGTGGACGAGCTTCGTCCACGTGGACGATGCCGCCGAAGCAACGGTGGACGCGCTCACCTGGCCGGCCGGCGTCGTCAACGTCGTCGACGACGCACCCGCCCACGTGGAGGAGTGGGGACCGCGACTCGTCGCATTCGCGGGCGGCTCGGTCCGATCGATCTCGGCGCGCGCGGAAGGGCGGACGGCGAGCAACGCCCGGGCGAGGTCGCTGGGCTGGACGCCGCGCCACCCGTCCTGGCGTGACTCCTGGCTCGAGGAGTTCGGCGCCTGATGCGGCCACGACCTTCTCCGCAGAAAATGTCGCTGGGTTGTGTCATCGAAGCGAGGAGGACCACCGTGTAGGTGGTGATGTCCTTCCACGATGCCTTCACCCCGTTGCTGTCACGCAGCAGGCGGCTCGCGTATCGGCTGCTGGGCGACGACGATGCTGCCCGTGACGTCGCGTGCGAGGCGCTGGCACGGCTGCTCGAACACTGGGACAGTCTCGGCCACGATCTCGATCACTGCACGGCCTGGACCCTGCGGGTAACTCGCAACCTGGCGGTCGACGTTCTGCGGAGGCGTGCGCGGGAGCGCGAACTGTCAGAGCCGGTCCTACACGTCGCCGACACCGGCTCGGAGTTACTCCTTCGCATGGCCATCCTCGACGCGGTACGCGGCCTCCCCGAACGCCAGCGACGGGTCATCGCGCTGCGGTACCTGCTCGACCAGAGCCAGGCCGATGTCGCTCGCGCGTTGGGCGTGACCCCCGGGACCGTGGCGACGCATGCCAGCAGAGCTCTGAGCAGTCTGCGGGCGGCGTTGGAGAAGTCCGGCATCAGGCCCTACCCGCCGAGGGAACGAACGGAGCGAAGTGCTGTGAAAGTCACCTCCATGGAACAGGTCGTTGGGCTCATCGGCACCGATCAGCCCGTCACCGCCCACATCACCGGACGCCAGGCACCGTTGGTCTTCATCGCCGACATCGGCGTACCCGCCGTCTACCGGCCGCGGGGGCAACGCCCACCACGCTGGGGAGAGAAGTCGCCGGACACCCTCATCGGAGCGGAGTTCGACTGTGTCGTGCTCGATGTGGACGACGAGTACCACCCGGTCATCACCGACGCACTGACCGGCGAGGCCGCCGAACGGTTCAACCGGCGTCAGGAGGAGGTGTCCGAGCTGCGAGTCGGCCAGCGTTTCACCGGCCGTGTCGCGCAGGTCCTCCGCTTCGGAGCCCTCGTGGACTTCGCGAACCTGCGTGGTCTCATCCACGTCTCCGATCTCGACCCGGCCGTCCCACTCACGTCCGGCCAGGCCGTTCAAGTCGAGGTCAGCCGGATCGACCCGAGACTCGCCCGCGTCAACTTACGCATCGCGCAGTGATCGCCGGAGGATCCAGAAGGGTGCGAGATCGGCCGCCACACGGGGGCAGAGAGCGTGGCGGCCGATCCGCGTCCAGGGGGCGACCGGCGTCGACAGTGCGGGGTCAGCCCAGGTATCGGGGGTTCAGGCGGACAGGAGGCTGCGGAACTCCGCGGTGTCGATCACGTACGCGCTCCGTGCGAAGACCTTGTTGACAAGGACGTCGTGGACCTCGGGGTCGGAGTCGGCGACACCGTCGGAGAGCACGAACAACCGGTAGTCCTTGTCGGCCGCGTCGGTCAGGGTCGACAGGACCACGCCGCTGGTCGCGACGCCGGACAGGACCAGCGTGTCGATACCGCGCTCCCGCAGCTGCTGGTCCAGGTCGGTGGTGGACATTCCGCCGATCCGCACCTTGCGGACGACGATGTCGCCGGACTGCGGTGTCAACTTCTCGTGGACAGCGCTCACGGCGTCGTCGCTCTGCAGCACTCTTGCCTTGCCCAGCTGGGAGAAGGCCTTGTTCGTCTCGGGAATCGCCGCGTAGTCGGCGTCCTCGAAGGCCACCCGGACGTAGCCGATCGTTCCACCCTTGGCCCGTACGGCGGCGATCGTGTCGGCCGTGCGGTCCAGGAGGGCGTCGGCGTCGGGGAGGGATCCGACGATCGCGGGCTGGAAGTCCATCACGAGCAGGGCCGTGCGCTGAGCATCGATGCTCGGAAGGGACGTGCTGGTCACGTTGCTTCTCCTTGCGGTTGGTTGAGCTCCGTGGGCCGGCGGTCGTCGCCGACCGTGGAGCGGAGGGGGTTTCGCAGCGCCCGGTCGGTGAGGACCATCACCAGGACGACGACGCTGACGGCGATGAGGACGAGGGCGATGCTGTGCAACCCCCTGTCGGTGACGTTGTCCTTGAAGACGATGCCGGTCAGCGTCGAGGACGCGATGGAGCCGACGTAGCCGAACGTGCGGAACAGCCCGGACGCGGTGCCGACCCGGGTGATCGGGACCTGGGTGTAGAGGGCGGTCTGGTTACCGATGGACGTCGTACCGACGGTGATCCCGAAGACCAGCGTGACCGCCACGATCGCGATGACCGGCGCGTCCACCCCGAGGAACAGCATCCCGGCCGACCCCGCCATGAAGGACAGCGCTGAGACGATGAGCGCCTCGCGGACGAGGTTTCGGCGGGCGATGGGCCGGGTCACGAGGACGGCGAGGGCACTCATCGGCAGCACCAGCAGGCCCGCCTGCTCCGCGGAGACTCCCCGCCCGGCCTCCAGCCACTGCGTGACGCCGTACATCACGGTGTAGACGCCGAGCTGGGTCAGCCCCTGGCGCAGGTAGGTGCGGGTCAGTGCGAGGTTGGAGGCGAGGAGCCGTACGTCGAGGAAGGGCGCGGCTGCCCGCAACTCCCAGTTGACGAGGGCCACGGCCAGAACGACCGCGACGACCAGCGCCACCCAGTTCACGTCCGGAAGTGAGAGCAGGAAGACGAGCAGGGCGGCCATCGCGCCGCCGAAGCCGAGGATCCCGGCGACGTCGATGCGGGTGACGATGTCTCGGAGGCCGCGATGGTGGACGGCACCGTCACGGGGAATCCAGGCCAGCGTCATCGCGAGGGTCACGAGGGTGACAGGAATGTTGATCAGGAACGTCGCACGCCAGCCGGCCGTCCCGACCAGGATCCCGCCGATCGGTAGTCCGAGCGCGAGTGTCGCCTGTCCGGCGATTGACAGCGCGCCGAGGACGCTGCCGGGCGGTGCCTGCAGGTGGGCCGCGGCGGCGCGGCGCCGGATCATCAGCATGGCGGTCGGGTAGCCGGCCGAGGTGCCGATGCCGATCAGGACGCGGGACACCACCAGGGTGGGGATGTTCTGGCTCAGCGAGCCGAGGACGCCACCGATGAGGACGAGGGTGGCGCCGGTCAGGAAGGTTCTGCGGGGGCCGAACTCCTCCGCGATCTTTCCGGCCGTTGGTTGGGCGATGGCGCTGGCCAGGTAGAGGGAGACCAGGAGGACGGCGGTACGGCCGACCGAGACGTGGAACGACAGTGCGATCGGGGCCAGCGCGGTCGCGATCAGGGAACTGTTGATCGGGTTGAGGGCGGAGCCCATGAGTAGCGGTGCGGTGAATCTCCACGAGAACGGGTGGGCTCCCGCTTGCCCCGTCTCGGCTTCTTGGGCGTTCAGAGGTTCTCCCCTCGTTCGGAGTCCAGGTCCGCCGCCGCCAGGCGTTCCAGAAGCTGGATCGTCTTGTCGAGGTTGTCGCGCTCCTCCGGGCCGACCAGCGCGTCGATCGCCCGCGTCAACCATGCCTTGCGGGACGCCTCGAGGGTGCGGAGCAGTTCGCCGCCGGAGGGTTTGGCGGAGATCAGGGTCTTGCGGCCGTCGTTGGGGTCACGTTCGGTCTGGACGAGACCGGCGTCCTTGAGCGCCGTGACGTTCTGCGCGATCGACTGGGGGGTGACGTGCTCCACACCGGCCAGGTAGGCGGCGGTCACCGGTCCCTCGTTGAGGATCCGGCGCAGCACGGCGAGTTGGGAGATCGAGAGTCCGGTCCTGGTGGTGCCGGCCTCCACCCGTAGCCGCGACCGCAGCCGGGTGATCGCCACACTCAGTCTCTGTGCCGTCTCGGCGGTGGGCGGCGAGCCTTGGGGTTCGTCCATGTCGCCGTCACGCTACCACTTAGCCAAGCTACTTGTTCAAGTTACTTGTCTATGTTCGTCTGGCTCTGGGGAGTGACGCGCGGCGAGCCGACTGGCTGCCGGGAGGAGTTTCGAAGTAGTTTCAAAGTCATGCGTACGCCGGACGTGGTGACTCTGTCGGAGCTGATCAACCATCCCAAGGACACCGTGGCCCGACTGCTGGCCTCGCGCCGCCGCGCTCTGCGGCTGACCCGGCGGGACGACGAGGACCTGCTGCTCACCACCGCGGCCCGGGCCGAACAGGACGCCGAGGTGGTCGCGGCGGCGACCAGGATGCTCGCGGCGCCCTCCGCGACCCGGGGGTCCGGGCCCAGCCGCTCCCGAATCTCGTCCGTGCCGCCTTCCCGTGGGTCGACCTCCTGTCGGGCGAGGAGGTGGAGGAGTTCGTCAGCGCGCTCGCCGCGGCATTCGAGGTGGCGCTGGACCTCGAGTCCTCCGCGCCCGTCGTCGCGGTCCTCGACCAGTGGAAGGACGCGGCGGCGGCACACGCGGACCCCGAGATCGCCACCCAACTCCTCACCCAGCGCACCGGCGACGTCGGCGCCGCCGCACCCATGCCGCGGGTCGTCACCATGCGGCTGCGGACGTACAAGGACACCACGCAGATGGCAAGGCACCTGCGATCCCGCGCGGCCGTCATCATGGACGTCTCCGGCATGGACGGCGCCGAGGCCACCCGGGCGCTCAACTTCGCGTCCGGCATGGTGTTCGGGCTGCGCGGCAGGATCGAGCAGGTCACCGACACCGTCTTCCTGCTGACTCCCGAGGGCACCACGGTCGAAGGTGCCCTGTCGGACCCGGCAGCGACCGGAGGGGGCCGGGACTCCGCCCGCCGGTGAAGTAGGCCGACCTACTGCCTCCGGTCGGATGCCCCACCTGGCTCGGCCGCCTGCCCCGCGGCGTCCATCATGGCGCTCAACTTCGCGATCAGGGATCCGACCTGTGTGGCGGCCGCCTGCTGGTGCCTCATCATTCGGGTGGGGTCCCACGCCGCGGCCGAACGGGAACGGGCGGTCTCGCGGCTGAGCTGGACCAGCTGCGCCTGGGCGGCGTTGACGGCGACCACCACCGCGGCGGCCAGGTCTTGCGAGGGCAGCCGGAGTGCCCTGGGCGCGATGTCCACACTGACCACCCGACCGTCGGTTCCGATGGTCGCGCGTACGTGGCCTTCGGGGTCGGCCCCCTGGACGGTCGTCGACTCCTCCTCCGCTCCGGCCCCGTCGGCCTGACGCCACTCGGCCAGGGCGTCGTGGGCGACGTCGAGCACACCGGCGAAGTCGCGCGGGGTGATGTGAGGATGGTCGGGCATCGAGTGACCTCCAGTGGGTTCAGCCGAGCAGGGCCTCGATGACCTGGCTCAGGGCGAGGTTGATGGCCAGACCTGCCAGCTTCTTGGCCACGGGGATCCACAGCAGCGAGACTCCGAGCGTCGCGACCGACGCGGCGATCGCCTCGATGATCTGGATGATCAGCAGCGCCACCTGGACGATGACCGCGATCTTCAACGCCAGGACGAGGCCCGCCGCTATGTAGAGGCCCGGACCGACCAGGGTCGTTCCCTGGCTGGCGTCCTTCAGCACCTCCGCGCCGTGGTCGCGGTCGGCCCACTGCAGGTTGAAGCTGTCGATGTCGGCCCCGGCGTTCGTGCTCGACACCGCCTGGACGGGCTCGTTGGTGCGACCGTGGGTGCTCGCGGCCTCGCCGCCGAAGTCGACCCAGGCGGAGCCGAGGTCGAACATCTTCATCTCGTCGGACTTCGGCCAGATGTAGCCGAGCTCGTTGAGGAGGTCCGCCGCCCAGCCGGGCAGCATCAGCGGCGAGCCGGCCATCAGACCTCCACTCCGGCCTGGTCGACGCTGGTCCCGATGTCGGACAGCAGCGTCACGTGGGTTTCTTCGGCCTGGTCGTTGCTGTCGCCGACGTACTTCAGTTTCTCGCCGAACGCGACCAGGTCGTCCGACGCGCTGGTCAACGAGCCGTCGGCGAGGGCGTAGATCGCGCCGTAGGCCGCTCCGATCAGTCCACCGACAAGGTCGTCGCCGAAGATGTCACCCATGCCCTCGGACTTCTGCTTGAGCCTGGCCCACGCGGTATGGCTGTCGTCCCCGATCCGCATGAGGTTCTTGCCGTGGTCCCGCAGCCCCGCCGAGTCGTACTTCCTCTGATCGGACATGGCTGTCACTCACCTCCAGCCTGTCGAGCGATCTGTCTCATGGCGTCGTCGAACCTCTCGGCGAGCATCACCGCCCGCTCGGCCAGCTCGTCCTGCACCCGGGTCAGGTCGTCGGCGACCGTCAGCGGATCGACGTCAACTCCACCGGTCTCCTGGGCGGCGTTGGTACGCAGATCGTCCAGAGCCGCGTTGATCGCCTCGGTGAGTTGCTGCCCGAGCAGCTCCGTCCCGCCGCGCAGTGCTCGGGGGTCGAGCTCGATCGATGCGAGGGTGCCTCCGACCTGCACGGTCGCGACGACGCGTCCGTCGGCGGCCTGACCGATGCCGTGGAGGCGCTGGGCAGGGTCGTCGGCGACGTCTTCCTCGGCCGCCCCGGCCGCGGTCGGCTCTCCCGCGAGCAGGCCGTCGAGGGTCGTTCTCGCGGCCTCGAAGCCCTCGTTGAACTCGGTCGTGTCCGTCAGCTCAACATCGTCATCGTCCAGGGGGCGGCTCATCGACTCATCCTTCCGACGAGCGGCTACATTCCGTCCGAGTCCCAGACCAACCTGAAGTCGAGGCCGGTCAGACCGAGCGCTCGCAGGTCGTCGACCACGGGCTCGGTGTAGAAGAGGGGTCCGAGCTGTTCCTGTGGAATCTTGAACACGGACCGCTCGGGGATCATCTCCGGCCGGAAGCCGTGCTTCTCGATCGCCATGATCCGTCCGCTGCTGGGGAACCGCACGATCTGCGACCGGCTCTCGTCCAGGGCGTCGATCAGCTCGAGGCCGTTGAAGCACGTCACCGCCGCGTCGGCGCAGGTCAGTGGAAGGAACTCACCGAACGGCGCCAGCACGGGACCGGCAAGGTCGATCGCGCGGTCACGGAGCACCAGGGCCCAACTTCCGAGCCAGGGAAAGTCCGCACGCTGCAGCGGCGCGCCCGTGTCGTCGTCCTCACTGAAGATTCGGACCTCGACCGGGGACCAGTCCGCCGTCCTGGAGGTGGCGTCGAGTTCGCCCACCAGCTCCAGATCGTCCTCATCCACGGTCGAGATGAACTCGTATTCGCCGACCGGGTACAACTGGAGGATTCGCACGCCGGATCTCCGTCTCTGCCTAGGGCGGCCAGATGCCCTTGTCGAGTTCGCCGCGAACGTAGTCTAGGACATCGAGGACTTCCTTCTCGTTCTTGCAGTTCTTCAACAGGTTGTAAAGCGCGTCGTAGTACGCGCGCCTGTGTGTCGCCTGGTGCGGCGACTTTCCGTGCGGGTTCGGGTACCGAGTCGCGTCCCGCCCGTGCGGGAGCCAGCTTCCGTTGATCGGCTCGTCGACGTGGATGCCGAACTTCTTCAGGATGGCTCGCGCGGCCTTGGCGGAGGCGTAGTTGGAACCCTTCGGCACCAGGTGTGCCGCGTCGTCGGTGGCCTTGCCGGCGACCCTGGTGGGATGCCGTCCGGCGACTCTCAGGTTGTGACCGAGGTTCCTCGACGAGGGCTTCTTCGCCAGGCGCAGGAGTTTTGCGGCCGCACGAGTGATCTTCGCTCGCCTCGCCGCCTCCAGCAGGGCCTTCCTAGGCACCGCCACCATCACCCGTACCCCCAGGCCACCGGAGTCCCCGTCAATTCCGAGTCGATCTTTGGGATGAGGGTTGAGTATTACACTCCGGGCCGGAAGTGATCCACGACTCTTGTCGAATGCTTGGACAAGTCTTGAACGAATCATCCGCGCACGGACTGCCGGCGGGACGGAGAAGGGGAGCCTCGCGGTGCTTTACGGGTGAGGACGACACGGCCGTGCGATCGCGGCGCACCCGCGGTCCGACCACATCAGGTTGACCTATCGGCCGGTGGTCGAACCACGGCCTGGCTGGCCTCCTCCTGCGATCGGGCCGAAGCCAGGATCTGCTGCCGGGATGGTTCCCCGACGACGCTCGCGCGGTGCGCTCGGATGAGACCGGTTTACGTCGGGCACCTGACGCAGCAGCCCTGCCATGGCGAACGCGAGAAGCGCGAGCGCCAACCAGACGAGGGCGACCGCACCGACGAGAGCTTGCATCAGTTCCTCCCCCGGACGCGAACGCGACGGTTGTGCAGGTCGTGGATGCCACCGCCAACCGGCTGCTCCATCCAACGCCCCTGCCGTGCGACACCGTGGCGTGCCATCCGCCGACCACCCGAGGATTCCCTTTCTCAGCAGGGGCTAAGAGGGCTGTGCCCGGGTTCGGGAATGAACGGTCCGCCTCGCCTCGTACCACGCCTCACCGACGGGTTCGGCCGCCATGTTCCAGCTCCAGGAGATGGTCGGGGTGATCCGCATGTAGAGGCCCGGCCCGACGAGTCCGACCCGCTCGATCGGCGGCTCGGCGTCACCGTAAACCCGCACGCAGCGGGTGATGAACGGGTCGAAGGACACCGTGTCGTCGATGACCAGCGCCACTTTGCGATGTCCGGCTTCGACATTGCGGAACTTACGGGTGCGGGCGACCGAAGGGCCGCTGCCACCGACCCAGAAGTAGGTGCCGTCGAACTCGAACGCCAGCGGGACGACGTCTGGTTGCTCACCGTCCGGGGACAGGGTGGCGACGCGGGCGATCGGCTGGGACCGCATGTAGGCGATCTCCTCGTCGGTGAACGACATGAACGCACCTTCCTCTCAGTCGCGAGCTGGGTCCGTCCGCACGGAGGGGCGGCGACCCGATCGGCTCCACCCTCTACACGAACAGCGCACCTCCAGATCGACACCACACCGAACGGGTCGAGAGGCGAGCGAGCCAGAGCCCGGTGTGGTCCTGTTCCGGCCGGTGCGGGTTGCGGGTCTACGGTTGCCGGTGGTGCGAAGCTGTGTCACACCGAGCGATCAAGTGTCGTAGAAGTCGTCCGCCAGCGCCTGAAAGGACCTCACATGATCTTCATCACCGCCAAGTTCCGGGTGCTTCCCGAGGACGCCGACCGCTGGCCGGAGATCGTCTCGGAGTTCACCCAGGCGACCCGCGGTGAGCCGGGCTGCCTGTGGTTCGACTGGTCGCGCAGCCTCGACGACCCGAACGAGTACGTCCTCGTCGAGGCGTTCCGCGACGACGACGCCGGCGCCGCCCACGTGCAGTCCGCGCACTTCAAGACCGCTCAACAGACGTTGCCGCCGCACCTGGCCGAGACGCCCCGCATCGTGAACTTCAAGGTCCCGGCCGACGACTGGTCCCTGCTCGGCGAGATGGAGGTCCCCCCGAAGGGCTGACGCCCCTCGGTAACTCCGCGGCCGTTCTCGCAGGTGGTAATTCTCTTTACCACTTGTGAGAACCAGTCTGACCGGCGAGGGGCCCCCGACCCACTCCATGCGGCTGTTCGAGGTGAACGAACTCGCTGTCGACCTGCCCGACGAAGGATGGCCCTTCAGAGGAGCGGCTGGAACGATCGTCGCGATCTACGAGGTCGTTCTCGAAGCGCAACCCAAGGGTCCGCTGTGCCAATCAGGTCCAGACCGGCATTGCCTCGATGACCTTGGCGGCCGCGTCGAGGACATCCTCCACCTTGGGAAGAGTCTCGGTAACCTCCTGTGGACTGACTGGTGGCACGCTCGAATCGGGATGCTCGACCCGGTTGCGGCTCGCATGCGGTCCACGGGCCGCAGGACACTCCCAAGCGGTGGGTCCCCAGCTGGCTCTCACCGCATCGATCAATGCCACATGCCCGCCACGGCTGGTGGGACGTAGCCCCTGGTTCTCGAGTACTGCCGTCAGCGCTTTTCGAGCCGCGTCGTATGCGAGAACGTAGGCGAGCCGGGCCTCATTTCCCCTCATCACCTGACCGCCGAGGTGAACGTTCGCACCTCTCGCCGCTTCCGCCGGCCCTCGGCGCACCACTTCGTCCCGGCCTGGACTGGCAGGAACCGGACATCTCCTCGCTAGCCGTTGACAGTGCGGACGCAGCTGCGCTGTTCTGGGCGAACGTTCGCTTAGGTGAACGTTCGCCCATGAGGTCCGACAGTGGACCCGAGCGTTCCGGCCAGGAGGCACCCACCCATGACGACGTTCGACCGGCGCCGCTTTCTGCGGGTGGCCGGCGCTTCGATGGCGACGGCAGCACTCGGTGTGTCCGGGTGCGCCCGCACCTCCAGCAAGGAGGAGCGCGACACCCAGTCCGAGAGTCAGCACCTGCTGCGGTGGTGGGACCAGTTCCAGCCGCTGAAGGCGCTGCAGGAGAAGACCTTCCGTGGATTCGAGTCATCCCACCGCGGTGTGCGCGTGGAGTACACCGTCTACAACCCCAACGAGATGGGTCAGGCGCTGCAGCTCGCGTACAAGAGCCGCAAGATCGCCGACGTGCACAGCATCGCGGGGTTGAGCACACCACCGGCCAGGCTCGTCAAGGACGGCTGGTTCGCGCCGGTCGACCTGCCCGACAACGCTCGCTCGACGCTGCCGGCCGACGCCCTGCTGGACGGGCTGCACGTCTTCGACGACAAGCTCTACAGCTTCCCGATCTTCAGCTTCCGCCAGTACACCACCCTCAACTGGTTCAACAAGGAGCTGGTGGAGCGCGCGGGCGGAGACCCGGAGAACGGCCCCGCGACCTGGGACGAGTTCCGCACCCTCGCCCGCGCGATGACCAAGGGTGGCGTCTACGGGTGGATCCAGGGACTGCAGTTCGCCGAGCGGATGCAGGCCCATCTCACCGACCTGGCGAAGGCGGCCGGCGCTCCGGGTGAGACCGATCCCCGTACCGGTGAGTACCTCTACGGTGGTGACGCGTTCGTGTCGGCCGTTGAGTTCCTGCGCTCGCTGGTGAAGGACAAGGTGGTCTTCCCGGCGTCGACGTCGCTGGATGCCCGCACCGGCCGGGCCCGCTGGGTCACCGGTGTGGCGGGCATGTTCTTCGACGGCTGCTGGAACATCGGGGTGGTCGCGGGCGACTTCAAGGAGTTCGCGGACAAGGTGGGGGTCGGCTCGATCCCCTCCCCCGAGGGTGGTGCGGTGCTGCACAACCCGCCGACCGACGGGACGTTCTACATCTCCTCCCAGTCCGCGCAGCCCGAGCTCGCCGGGCAGCTGCTGGCTCGGCTCGTCACCGACGACTACCAGGCGGGCCTGGCGACACAGATGGACCAGCCGCCGCTGAACCTCGACGTGGTCCAGCAGGCGGACGTCCATCCCACCTACCGTCGCGCGATCCAGCTCTTCCAGGACGGTGTGCGGCTCGCCCCCACGCCGGTGGGCAGGAACGCCGCCACCGCGCAGGTCGTCGCGGCGATGCGGGCGCCACGGCCAACGCTGGGCGAGCTCGTCCAGGGCATCCTGTCCGGGCAGGTCGCCGACGCCCGCAAGGCGCTTCGTGAGTACGCGGCGAAGCAGACCGCCGAACGCGATCGTGCTATCGCGGAGGTCGTCAAGAGCGGCGCCAAGGTGGGCGTCGAGGACTGGACCTTCGCGAACTGGACGGCCGGCAAGGACTACACGGCCGATCTGTACGGACAGGCATGACGGCTCAGACCGAGGTGGTCGACCGCACCGCTGAGGGAACAAGGTCGGGTGCCAGGTCGAGGCGGCTCGGCTCCCGGCTGTGGGCCGACCGCTGGGTGTACGTCTTCCTGCTCCCGACCGCGGTGCTGTTCAGCGCGTACACGATCTGGCCGATCATCTCCAGCTGGTACTACTCGATGCTGGACTGGACCGGGCTTGGTTCGGACCGGTCCTTCATCGGGCTCGACAACTACCTCGAGGCCTACCACGACCCGCTGTTCTGGAGTTCGCTCAGCATCACGCTTTTGTTCGTGGTGGTGACCGTCCCGATCCGGGTCGCGTTGGCGCTGGCGGCCGCGCTCGTCCTGAACAACCCGCGGCTTCCCTTCGCCCGGCTGTTTCGCACGGCGTTGTTCGTGCCGGTCGTCACCACGACCGCGATCATCGGAATCGTGGCCGGCTTCGTCTTCGATCCCGGTGGCGGCCCTGTCAACTCCTTCTTGCAGGAACTCGGGATCGTGGACGAGCCGATCGACTTCCTCGGCAGCCCGCACGCGGCGCTGGCCACGGTGATGGGTGTCCACATCTGGAAGTGGCTCGGTATCACGCTGGTGTACTGGCTCGCGGCTCTGCAGACGGTTCCGACCGAGTTGTACGAGGCGGCTCAGGTCGACGGTGCGTCCCGCTGGCGTGCGTTCCGCCACATCACGGTCCCCCTGTTGAGGCCGTTCACCGTCATCATCGTGTTGTTGACCGCCGTCGAGACGCTGCAGGTCTTCGACCTGGTGTTGACGATGACCGCCGGTGGGCCGTTCTTCGCGACCAACGTCACGGAGGTCTACATCTACAGCCAGGCGTTCGCCTCGTCGTCGCCGCGGCTTGGCTACGGCGCGGCTCTCGGGGTGCTCTTCGGCATCGTCACCCTAGTCCTCGCGCTCGTCCAGGCGGTCGGGCTGCGCTACGTTCAGCGGACAAGGAGCGCGACATGAGTGCCGTCCCGAGCGCGGCCCGGGTCGCGACTCGCCCCGCCCGGAAGACCTCCCGCCGTCTGGGCGTGTGGCTGCAGGTCCTCATCCTCGCGGTGATCTGCCTGGTGTGGATCTATCCGCTGCTGTGGATCGCGTCCGCGTCGTTCAAGAGTCCCCTCGAGGTCTTCTCCGGGGGGCTCGGGCTGCTCCCCCAGGAATGGCATCCCGAGAACTACCTGCGGGCGTGGCGGGACGGCGGGTTCTCCGGCTACATGCTGAACAGCATCCTGGTGACCGTGGGGACCGTCGTGGTGACGGTCGTCCGCTGCGCGTTGGCGGGGTATGCCCTTGCCCGGCGCGACTTCGTGGGCCGTCGGGTGGTGATCGGCGTCCTCGTCGCGACGCTGTTCGCTCCTGCCGGGCTGACCATCATCCCGGTCGTCGAGCTGTCGGACCTGCTCGGGCTGCTGGACACCCGGACCGGGATGGTTCTGGCTCTGTCCGGCGGTGGGCACGTCGCCGCGGTGTTGTTGTACGCGGGGTTCTTCCGCCGGATCCCGCGTGAGCTGGAGGAGGCGGCGGTCATCGACGGTGCCGGCTTCCTGCGGACGTTCGTGCAGGTGATGTTGCCGGTCGCGCGTCCGGTCACCGCGACGGTCGCGGTGATGACGTTGTTGTCCAGCTGGAACAACTTCTTCGTCCCGTTGGTCTTCACCTTCAGCCGCCCCGACCTGCGGACCCTCTCCGTGGGCATGCTCGCCTTCCGGGGTGTCAACTCCACCGACTGGTCAGGTCTGGCGGCCGCGGCGACGTTGTCCCTCATTCCGATCCTGCTGGTGTTTTTCGCCCTCCAGCGCTACTTCGTCGAAGGCGTCGCCGGCGCCGTGAAGTCCTGAACGAACAGGAGAGTACGTGAGCGGTCGTCCCAACATTCTGTTCCTGTGCACTGATCAGCAGCGCGCGGACTCACTCGGCTGTTACGGAAACGCCGCCGCTCAGACGCCGGTCCTGGACGAACTGGCCTCCCAGGGGGTCCTGTTCGACCAGTGCTACGTCCAGAGTCCGGTGTGTGGTCCGTCGCGGGCGAGTCTGATGACGGGCACCTACCCCCACGACCACGGGCTGTGGGCCAACGGTGTGAGCCTGCCCGAGAACGCCGCGGTCTTCATGAAGAACCTCGCCGACGGTGGGTACGACTGTGGCCTGGTCGGCAAGCAGCACCTCGCGCCGTGCTTCGGCGGGCGCACCGAGCCGCGCCGCGACGACGGCTACCGGGTCTACAAGTGGTCGCACGACCCGGGCCACGGCTCACCGGAGAACCGTTACCACGCGTGGCTGCGGGAGGAGCATCCCGCGCTGTACGAGCAGGCGGTCGGGCACAAGCGCAAGGGAACCGCGGGGGTGTTGCCTGACACCGACGTGGTCACCTTCGACGTGATGCCGACCGAGGCGCACTACACCCACTGGGCGGCGCAGGAGGCGATCGAGTTCCTGGGCGAGGACCGTGGCGAGCAGCCGTTCTTCTTGTGGGTGAACTTCTTCGACCCCCACCATCCCTTCGTCGCGCCGCAGGAGTACCTCGACCGGTTCGACCCCGACACCCTGCCCGATCCGCTCGGTGGGCCGGGGATCCTGGACGACCGGCCGGCCGTGCTCGCCGAGGCGTCGAAGGAGAGCTACGCGGGTACGTTGCCCGGTTTCCAGGACCACACCCCCGAGCAGATCGCGCAGATCGTCCGCGCCTACTACGGCATGGTGTCGCTCATCGACGACGAGGTGGGCCGGGTCCTGCAGGTGTTGAAGGAGCGAGGGCTGGAGGAGAACACGCTGGTCGTGTTCACCAGTGACCACGGCGAGATGTTGGGCGACCACCAACTCCTGCTCAAGGGGCCGATGTTCTACGACGGTGCCGTTCGTGTTCCGCTGCTCATGCGCTGGCCCGGGGTGCTGCCGGCCGGCGAGCGGCGGGAGGACCTGGTGCAGTGGATCGACCTGTGCTCGACGCTGTGTGCGGCGGGTGAGGTGTCGGAGCCGCCGCGGTCGCAGGGATCCAGCCTGTTGCCGTTGGCTCGCGGTGACGGTGGGGACGCCGGTGCCGCGGGCCGGGGCTGGGCGATCTGTGAGTACCGCAACTCCGGTCACGGCTACGAACCGCCCGTCCACGCGACGATGCTGCGCCGGGACAGCTGGAAGCTGGTCGTCCACCACGGAGAGCCGGCGAGCAGCCGCGGTCGCGATGGTGAGCTGTACGACCTGTCGACCGACCGCGACGAACTCCACAACCTGTGGAACGATCCGGACCACCGCGAGACCAGGTACGACCTGCAGGAGTTCCTGCTCGACGTCCTGGTGGCGACCGAAAACCGCAGTCAGACCCGAGAGGCGCACTGGTGACCGTTCTGCATCCCCGACCCCGGCTCACCCGCCCGCGATGGACCGACCTGGGTGGGCAGTGGGAGTTCGCGCACGACGACGACAACATCGGATTGACACGGCGGTGGCATGCCTCGGCGGAGGCGTTCGACCAGGAGATCACCGTGCCCTACCCGCCGGAGTCCGCACGGTCCGGTGTCGCCGACCCGGGCCCGCACCCGGTGGTCTGGTACCGACGCACCTTCCGCGTGGCCGAGTCCTCCGGCCAACGTCTGATGCTCCACTTCGGCGCGGTCGACTACGAGGCGCGGGTGTGGGTCAACGACGTCCTGGTGGCTACCCACACCGGCGGGCACACACCGTTCAGCGCCGACATCACCTCCGCGCTCCTGCCCGGTGAGGTGGATCAGGTGGTGGTCGTCCGCGCGGCGGATCCGCTCGATGATCCCGACCAGCCACGCGGCAAGCAGGACTGGCAGGTCGAGCCGCACGGTATCTGGTACCACCGTACGACGGGCATCTGGCAGCCCGTCTGGCTGGAGCCGGTGTCGGCGCTGCACGTCTCCGAACTGCAGCTGACGCCCGACCTGGCGGGTGCGCGGGTGGGTCTGGAGGCGCAGCTCAGCGCACCCGCGGGCGCGGCGACCAGGGTCGAGGTGCTGCTGCGCCTCGGCGAGGAGGTGCTGGCGCAGGAGTCCTACCGCGTGAGTTCGGCGACGCTGCGAAGCGACGTCGGCGTACCGGCGCTGCGGCACGGCACCGACGTCCGCCGGCTGCTGTGGTCGCCGGAGTCGCCGACCCTCATCGACGTCGAGGTGCGGTTGTACGAGGGTCAGGACCTGGTCGACGAGGTGCGAAGCTACCTCGGTCTGCGCTCGGTCCGGGCGCGGGACGGCAGGTTCCTGCTCAACGGCCAGCCGTACTTCCTGCGGATGGTTCTGGAGCAGGGGTACTGGCCGGAGTCGCACCTGGCCGCCCCGGAGGAGGACGCGCTGCGCCGGGAGGTGGAGCTGGTCAAGGAGCTCGGTTTCAACGGCGTCCGCGTGCACCAGAAGGTGGAGGACCCGCGGTTCCTGTACTGGTGCGACCGGCTCGGCCTGCTGGTGTGGGGGGAGATGGCCAACGCCTACGCGTTCTCCGCGCGTTCGGTCGAGCTGCTGACCCGGGAGTGGCTGGAGGTGCTGCGCCGCGACCGCAGCCATCCGTGCATCGTCACCTGGGTGCCCCTCAACGAGAGCTGGGGTGTGTCCGGGATCGCCGAGGACGAGGCGCAGCGGCACTATGCGACCGGGCTCTACCACCTGACGCACGCGGTGGACCCGACCCGGCCGGTGATCTCCAACGACGGTTGGGAGCACACCGAGAGCGACGTGTGGGGTGTGCACGACTACGGCCCGACGGGTGCCGGGCTGAAGGACCGTTTCGGTACCCCGGAGGCGGTTCACCGCACGCTCCGTTCCGCTGGCCCCGGCCGGCGGAAGGTGCTCCTCGGCTCACCCGAGGACCGCGGGCAACCGGTGCTTGTCACGGAGTTCGGTGGCCTGTCCTACGCGCCGTCGACGGGTGAGAAGTGGGTCGGCTACGCCACGGTGGACTCCAGCGAGGCGTTGCTGGCGGCGTTCGAGGACCTCGTGTCCGCGCTCCTGGAATCCCCGGACGTCGCCGGATTCTGCTACACGCAGCTGACCGACACCGAGCAGGAACGCAACGGGCTGTTGACCGAGGACCGTCAGTTCAAGCTCGCGCCGGAGGCGGTGCGGGCCGTGCTGAGGCGCCCGGCGGCCGCGGCCCCGGCGGAGCAGGTCGACCTACACCGGGCGCGGGCCCAGGCCCGGGTCCGAGGTGAGGCCGAGGACGGACCGTCGGCGGCGACCACCAGAGCGGCCGGGACGGCCACCTGAGTGAGACATCGGGAGCCGCGCCCAGACCCGCGCGGCTCCCGGTGGCGCCGGTTCGACGAGCGGGAATCACGCGAACGCTCGCCTATGCTTGCTGGTCTGCGGCATCCGTCCGGATGGTGGACGGGAGATGCCGCGGGGGATGACTCTGGGAGGTCCGCAACACTGTGGCGCGCGTGTCGATCAAGGATGTCGCCGCGCGGTCGGGAGTGGCGTTCCAGACCGTCAGCAAGGTCCTCAATGGCAAGGGCTCGGTCACCCCGGCGACCCGGGAGCGCATTCTCGCCGCGGTGGCCGAACTCGGTTATGTTCCCGACGCCCAGGCGCGCAGCGTGCGGACCCGCACCACCGCGACCATCGGCGTCATCACCATCGACTTCAGCAACACCACGATCGCCCAGCACGTGGTGGGCATCGAGCGGGAGGCCCGCCGGCACAACCGCGACGTGATCATCACCAGCGTCGACGAGCAGGGCTCGGACTGCGAACGATCCCTGCGCATCCTGCGGGAGCGACGCGTCGACGGCATCATCGTGAACGCGCCGGCGGTGGAGGATCGGGAGGACATCGCCGAACTTCTGCGCACCGGACCGCCGACGGTGAGCCTGCACCACCTACCCGGCGACAACCACACCCTCGTGCACAGCGACGGCAGGGCCAGCGCCCTGCTGCCGGTGCGCCACCTCCTGGCGCTGGGTCACCGCCGGATCGCGATGGTGACCGGCTGGTCGGCGCGCCGGATCAGCCACGTCCGCCATCAGGCGTACGTGCAGGCGCTGGAGGAGGCCGGCATCGACTACGACCCCGCCCTGGTCGAGGAGGGCCGCTGGGACGTGGACGAGGCCTACCGCGCCACCCACCGCCTCTTCGATCGTTCCGGCGACATCACGGCGGTGTTCGCGCAGAACGACCAGATGGCGATCGGCGTGCTGTCGGCCCTGCACGATCGTGGGCTGCGGGTGCCGGCCGACTGCTCGGTGATCGGCTGCGACGACATCCCGATCGCCACCCAGACCATCCCGCCACTGACGACGGTGCGGGTGCCGTTCTACGAGGCGGGCGAGACGGCCGTGCGGGTGTTGCTCGCCCTCCTCGCCCAGGACACCTCCCAGCCCCAGACCGACAGCGATCAGGCTCCCCGCGACGTCGTGCTGCCGGTGCACATGGTCTACCGATCCTCCACCGGTCCCGTACCGGAGTGAGCCGATAACACTCCTCCTCAGGCCTGTGACCGCGCCGCGGCGACGACCCGGGCGGAGTCGTCCTGCGGCTCATAACCGAGTTCGGCGCGGACGTTGGACAGGTCGTAGCGCATCGGGGTGTTGTTGGAGACGCCGTAGTAGATGCCGAACTTCACCGGCGCGGTGACCGCGGCGTTGAACAGCCGACCGAGGTCAGGTTCGCTGATCCACATCCGGACCCAGTCGGGGTTGTCGACGAGCGGGCGGTCGTGGAACCAGCCGATCCGCAGGCAGACCACCGACAGGTCGCTGTTCTCGGTGAAGTAGCGGCCGAGCGCCTCGCCGAAGGCCTTGGTCACGCCGTACAGCGAGTCCGGCGCGAGTTCACCGTCGGGGCTGATCGGCCACTCGCCGCGCTGGTCCAGCATTCCGGTCACGTGGTTGGTGGTCGCGAAGACGACCCGGCGGACGCCGGCCTGCCGCGCGGCCTCGAAGACGTGGTAGGGCCCGTCGACGTTGGGCGAGCGGAGTTCCCACCACGAGGCGCTCGGCCGGGGGTCGCCGGCCAGGTGGATCACCGCGTCGCAGCCCTCGACGGCCTGCCGGATCCCGGCGAAGTCGGCGAGGTCGCACTCGGCCGCCTCCTCGTTCGGCTTCAGCTCGACCCGGCGCAGGTCGCGGTCGTGCAGGCGCAGACGGTAGTGCGAGAGGGCGGAGCGCAGGGCGGTTCCGATCCGTCCGGCCGCGCCTGTGATGAGCACCAAGGGAGCGCCGTCGGTCATGAGTGCACCTCACCTTTCGTTGTCGTGCTGCGGGTCGTGCTGCGGGTCGTGCTGGGGGTCGTGCTGCGGGTCGAAGCAGATCCGGGTCAGAAGGAGTCAGCCTGCCAGAGCACGCCGTCCTGGCGGGGGAACAGCGACCGGAGCAGAGGGGCGTCGGGGCGGGTCGCGAGGTGGGGTTCGAGCCGGTCGGCCGCGCCCCACAGCAGCAGCGCGGTCAGCAGGCCCGGACCGATGGGCGCGGTCGGCGCGGTGGTGGGGGTGCGCAGGAGTACGTCGCGCCCGCCGGCGGGATGCACGCTCAGGTCGGGGTGGGTGTCCGGGCGCGAGTCCCGGAGGGCGGCGGCCAGGTTGTCTATCCGCAGGGGTCGGCCCATGAGTCGCCAGGACTCCTCGACGTGGGGCGCGGCGTCGAGCAGGCCGATGGCCGATTCGGGCAGCCGGCCGGTCACCCGTCCGCCGACCGGGGCCGCGGCGACCGTGAGCAGGTGCCGGGCGGCGGCCGTACTGGCGCTCGTCAACTCCGTCACCTCCAGGGCGGTGCCGTCGCGTCGGGTGCGGACGTAGCCGACGAGTGCGTCCCCGTCGAGGGCGAGCAGGAAGTCGCCGGGCTCCTCCCGCCGGAACGCGAGGTTGGCCCGCCAGTAGGGCTGGTCGCGCACGACCGTTCCCGGGCGTTGGCCGTGCACCTGTTCATAGAGGCGGGCCACGGCGGGGAGGTCGGTGATCTCGAAGGGCCGGACGACCACCGGCCGGGCGTTCGCGGGCAGTGACCCGTCGGGTGCGGCCGCGACACCGGTGACGACCTGTTCGGGGGCCGCCCCGTATCCGTGCCGCTCGTAGACGAACGGGCTGTTCGTCCACAGCAGTGAGTACGCGAAACCGCGGTGGGCGGCGTCGGCCAGGGCGGCGTCGAGCACTCTCCTGTTGTAGCCGCGCCGGCGGTGTTCGCGGTGGGTGACGACGTTGCCAATCCCGGCCACGGTCACGGTGGTGGCGGGCAGCCGCAGGGTCTGCTCGTAGACCCGCACGTGGGCGAGCATCCGGCCGTCCTCCTCCCAGACGAAGGACTGCCGCGGCCGGTAGGTCGGGTCCTCCTCGTAGCGGGGACGCAGGAACTCACGGGGCCGTTCGAAGTGGGTGAGCAGGTCGAGAATGGCCGGTACGTCAGCCTCGGTTGCCTGGCGTACCCGCCCCTGGACGTTCACACTCCGTCGCCTTTCGTTCCTGCCGTGCCACGAGTCGCGCCGCATAGGGCGGAACTCCACCGGCGACGGTCAGTGTCTACCACACGGCACCTTCGCCGGACACGGGACTTCGGCCGCGTTGGCCACGGCGCGCACCCACCTGGTCATGGCTGGTTACGGACAACGGGGTGGCGGCTCCCCCGCCGCCCTTGACTGCGTGTGCCGGGTTGGGCAGCGTCGAGAGCGGGGCCGGAACTCGAGGAGGCCGCGGTCGTCGACGCGATGGAGCCAGGCCGCCCGTTTCTCCTGCCGCATCAGCGCTCACGACCCAGATGGGAGTTGCGGAAACTGTGTCAACTACCTCCGAGGCAGACCGACTTGGCCAGGTGGAGAACGCGATCTCCACGTCCTCACGTGCGAACGACCTGAAGATCACCGACGTACGGATCGCCGTCGTCGCGAGCAACTACGACTACCCGATCATCCGGATCGACACCAACCAAGGGGTCTACGGTCTGGGCGAGGGACGCGACGCCGGGCACCAGGAGAACATCCTGCAGTTCAAGAGCATGTTGCTCGGACAGAACCCGTGCAACGTGGACATGATCTTCCGGGCCATCAAGAAGTTCGGCAACTGGGGCCGTGAGGGCGGCGGCGTCTCGGGCATCGAGCTCGCGTTGTGGGACCTGGTGGGCAAGGTCTACGGCGTTCCTTGTTACCAGTTCTTCGGTGGGAAGTACCGCGACAAGGTCCGGATCTACGGAGACACACCCGCTCCCGCCGAGTCGAGCCCGGAGGCCTACGCCGCGGCCGTGCGCGGCCGGAAGGAACTCGGACTCACCTACATCAAGTTCGACATCCGTCCCCGGACGTTCCAGGTCGACGGCGGTACGTCGGGGCAGCCGACGAAGCACGAGTACAGCCTCGGCGCGCGTTGGCGCGCCCCTGGCACCGGCGAGGGTGTCAAGCTCACCGACCGTGGCATCGAACGGACCGTCGAGATCGTCGCGGCGATCCGCGAGGCGGCCGGCTGGGACGTGTCGTTGTGCACCGACCACTTCGGTCACGGCTACCTGACGGCCAAGGAGGTGATCCGGCTCGGCAAGGCGCTCGAACCGTTCGGGCTGGCCTGGCTGGAGGACCCGATGCCCTGGTGGGACATCGAGGGGCACAAGACGGTCACCGACGCGCTCGCGACGCCGATCGCCGCGGGCGAGGAGCTGTTCTTGTGGGACGGTTTCCGGGAGTGGATCGAGAAACGCGCCGTTGACATCCTCCACCCCGACCTGCTCACCTCCGGCGGCATGCTGGAGACGAAGCGGATCGCCGACTACGGCGAGCGCTACGGCATTCCCACCGCGCTGCACTTCGCGGGTTCGCCGATCGCGTTCATGGCCAACGTGCACTGCGCCGCGGCGATCCCGAGCTTCGTTGCCCTGGAGCACCACGGCCTCGACATGCCGTTCTGGGACAGCCTGACCACCGGTCACGAACCCATGGTCGACGGCTATGTGAAGGTGCCGGACCGGCCCGGACTCGGCGTCGAGCTCAACGAGGAGGCGATCGAGGCGAACCTGCGCACGCCCGGCACGATGTTCCTGCCGACCGATGCCTGGAACACGCCCAAGCTCGGCTTCTGGCGTCCCGACAACCGGTGGGCGGAGTAGTCATGGCGCCGCGCTTCGACCATCTCAAGGGTGTCTTCGGCCTGCTGCCCACGCCCTACACCGAGGACTACGAGATCCACACCCCCGACCTGCAGGCCGCCGCGGAGTTCTGCTGCTCCACCGGTCAGCACGGCATCGTCTGGCCGGTCATGGTCGGTGAGTTCTACTTCCTCGGCGAGCAGGAACGGATCGCCAACCTGGACGCCGTTCTGGAGACTGTCAACGGACGGTTGCCGGTGATCTTCGGCTGTTCGGGCGTCTCGGTGCCGCAGGTCCTGACGTTCGCCCGGGCGGCTCAGAGCGCGGGTGCCGACGCCGTGATCGCGATGGCGCCGGCGCGGACGACGGCGGCGATCGCGATGGACATGTACCGGCGGATCGCCGACGTCTACGACGGGCCGATCGTGCTGCAGAACGCCATCGACTACGCGCCGCTGACCGGCGAGCAGGTCGCGACGGTCGTCGAGGAGATCCCACAGGTGGAGTACGTCAAGGAGGAACGCCCGCCCGGACCCCGCCACATCAGCGAGATCCAGCGGATGGTCGGTGACAAGGTCAAGACCATCTTCGGCGGCATGGGCGGACGCGTGCTCCCCGAGGAACTCAGCCGGGGCGCGAACGGGTGCATGCCGGCCTGTGAGTTCGCCGACGTCCTCGCGAAGGTCATGGAACTGTGGTGGGCGGGCGACGAACGGGGCGCGCGGGCGTTGCACCAGCGGCTGCTGCCGCTCATCATCCGCGAGAAGCACTCGTTCATGCGGTACGTCCTCAACCGGCGAGGCGTGTTCACCTCGCTGCACGAGCGGGCACCGTCTGGCATCAACGCGCTCGACACGGACGACAAGCGCGAGATCGCTCTGCTGGCCCAGGAGATCGCCGGGGACATCGACGCCTACCCGTTCAAACCCGAGTAGCCCTCCGAAACCGAGTACGACCTCGCGAGAGGGTTCCACCCGAGGCGCGGCCGCGCCGGCGTAGGCGGCCGCGCCTCGGGCAGTCCGCCCTCCCCCGGGGGTGGCCGGGAGCGGTCAGACTCCCCACTTGCCCAACCGCGCCGGAAGGATTGCGGGAGGCTCTCGTCGGTCCATGAGGCTTACGACGAGAGAGGAAGCATCCGAGGATGAAGAGGCTGATCCTGGCGGCCGCTGCGGTGACGCTGGTCGCGGGATGTGGAGGGTCGTCCACAGACGAGCCGGCGCAGGACAAGCGGTACGACACCTGCGGGGAGGCCGTCGCGGCAGGGCTCGGGCCCTACACCAAGGATGAAGACCCCGAGTACGCCTGGTACGACGACAACGACGGTGACGGCGTGGTCTGCGAGTCGTAGTTTGGTCGCGGCTGGTCGTCGTTGACTCCGCTGTTGACAGTGATCCGTTCATCAACTGCTGGCTGGTTTCCGCAAGCTAGACTCGCGCCCGCGAATCCAGGATGGCGGGAGCGAGCGGAGGCCGCGATGAGTGCTGAGGACCGGATCGAGAACGCCAAAGTGCACTACGAACGCTCCATCTTCGGGGGCGACGCCAGCGGGCTGCCGATCGCCGAGCGGGAACTGGACGGGGTCGAGGCGGATCTTGCCTTGGCGCGCGGCCGGATCCTGCACGCGCGGTTCTTCGAGAAGCACGAAAAGGACCCGCGGGAACTAGCGCTGTTCGAACGTGCGGCGGAGCTTTATCGGGCGCTCGGCGACTTACGCAGTGAGGGTGAGGCACGGTTTTGGATCGGCACTTATCACCAGGTCGTCGAGCGCGACAATGACGCCGGGATTTCCTTTTTCGAAGCGGCGGAGGACCTCGCGTCCCGGGCCGGCGATTTGTTGACCCGGTCTTATGCCCTTCGGCATCTTGCTTACGTGTCGCACATGGCGGGTCGGCTGGACGCGGCGCGTGAGCGGATGGAGGAGTCGACCGAACTTCGCCGCAAGCTCGGGTTTCTTCCCGGTGTCGCCGCCAACCTGGTGGGGCTCGCGTACATCGCCGCGGCGCAGGGAGATCGGGTGGAGGCGCTGGCGTTCCTGGACGAGGCCCAGTCGACCGCCGAAGGAAGCGGGGCCCACGGCATCATGCGCCAGGTCGAGGAAGCGCGCGCCGAGATCTGACCGACACGCCGCCCCGCCTCTCCGCTTTTGCATCAGTTTTAGCCCGTCTTGTTTTGCGGCTTTGTAATCTTTGATCATTGTTTTTAACTAGTGACCTCGGATTCGTCGGGTAGTCCAAGTGGTGCGCCATAGGCGGCTCACGCCGCACTTGTTCGGTATGGCTCGCAGCTTTTCGGCGCACGGAAAATTGGTTCACCGACAAAGACGACGGGGGAACTCCGGTGGGAATTCGTAAGACTTTTGGTGTCCGGGTCGGCGCGGCCGTGGTCGCCGCCGGACTGGTGACGGTGGTGGCTCCGACGGCCGCGATGGCCGACGGTGGCGACGCCAACGGGCACGACCGCCGCGTAGTGGCGGATCGGCCGATCATGGACAAGGACAAGAAGGACGCGAAGTACGACGACCTCATGGACTGCATCAAGGCAGCCCGCGAGGCCAAGGCGGCCGACGGCAAGGACCGCGGCGACAAGGCCGCCGAAGAGGGCAAGGACCGCGGCGACAAGGCCGCCGAAGAGGGCAAGGACCGGCGCGGTGACAAGGCCGCCGCCGGCAAGGACGACCGCCGCGGGTGGGTCATGGGACCCAACACCGGCGGCGGTTCGACGGCCTCCGACAAGGCCGACTGCAAGTACATCGCCAAGCCGGGCCCGGGCACGGGTGACGGCTCGACTGCCACCGGCGGAGCGGGCTCGGCCACCGCGGTGGGCGGGGCTCTGCTCGGCTTGGCGCTGACGGCGGGCATCGTGGTGCTGCGCCGGCGTAACGACGGCGCTGCTGCGGCCTGATCGTGTGGTCGTACCTGCGGAAGGTCCTCTGCCCCTGCCTGGGGCAGAGGACCGCCACCGCACTCATCCTCCTCCCCGCGGTCAGCGGGCTCGGCATGATCTCCGCCGACTTGATGGCACCTGCCGCGCCGCCGCCCATGCCCACGGCCGCCGCTGCTCCACCGGTGGTCGCGCCCGTTCCGGCTCGACCCGTGGCCGTGCCCAGCATGGCGGACCTCATGCCCGTCCGGTCGCGACCCGCCCCAGCCGTGCCGCCCTCGACCACGGCGGCTCCGACACCACAGCTGTTGACGTCACCGTCGGCGCCGACCCGGGTGGACATCTCCGCGATCGATGTCGCGGCACCACTCATCCCGCTCGGCGATGCGAGCAACGGTGCGATCGACGTACCGCCGTCGAACAGGCCCTATCTGGCCGGCTGGTACGACAAGAGCGTGACCCCTGGCCAGAAGGGTCGCACCGTGATCCTGGGCCACCTGGACTCGAGCTACAGCGGCCCGGCCGTCTTCTACTACCTCGGCGCCCTCAAACGCGGTCAGACAGTGACCGTCACCCGACAGGACGGGATCGTCGTCGTCTACCAGATCGACGGCTCCTCGATACAGGGGAAGAACGAGTTTCCCGTCGAGCAGATCTACGGGCCGAGCGAGCGGCCCGAACTCCGGCTGATCACCTGCGGTGGCAGCTACGTCAAGGGAACCGGCTGGTCGGACAACATCATCGTCTACGCGCACATGGTGTCGTGGCACAAAGCCACGCCCGCCGAGGCGCGGCGACCACTGCGTCACGACACCCCCAAGCGCTAGCGCGTTCAGAGCGTGACCGGACGGGTGTCGCCCACACCAGTTCGGCGGTGGACAGGTCGACCTCGATCTCCGGCCGCGACGTCGCGACCCACGAGGACACTGCGGGAGCGCGGCGTCGCCGACCGTTGATCTGTCCAGCGACGCACGCGGGTGCTCTACAGACGTACCGGTCCGCACCTACACTGGGCCGCCGTGAGGAATCAGCCAGCTGGACAACACGCCGTGTTCGTCGACGACACCGGACGCCGACATCGGCGGCTGCGCCGCGCGGGTGTGGTCCTCGGCGGCGTTCTCGCCGCGACGCTCGGGGTGTTCTGCGTCAGCATCCTCACCGGCACCGGCCCCAATCCCACCCCGTGGAGCCTTGGTGGCCACGACGCGCCCTCCTCCGCGACGCCCTCTCCCACCACGACCCCAGGCGGTGGACAACGATCCGGCCGGGACAGCGACGACAGTCCGAGTCCCAGCAAACGGCCGGCGACACCTTCGCCTACCACGACCTCGACGTCGACGCCACCCGACGCTCCGACACCCACCCCGACCAGATCGACCACCGCCACGCCGCGTACCACGACGGTTCCGACCACGCGTCCCACGACCGTTCCGACCACTGGTCCCACGCCGACGCCGTCACCCAGCAAGACACCCGGCCGGCCGGACCGTTCCCCGAAGCCTGACGAACCGGGCGGTCGGGGCTCCCATTCCCCCGCACCCGAAACGCGACCGCTCGGCCCGACCGAAACTCGCTGACGTGGGACGGCACATCAGGCGTCGGGAGCCGCGGCACCACTGGGTGCTGGTCTCCCTCCTGATGGCCGCCCTCGTCGGGGTCCTGCTGATTCAGGGGTACGTGCAGCGAGGTTGGGGGGACCTCAACGCCACGCAGCCGAGCGCCACCGGGCCCGCGGGGCCACACCTGAACAACGCCCGGCCGGTCGTGAACCTCAGTGGTGCCCAGCCGACCGGCGCCGGGATGCCGGACCATACGATCGCGCTCACCTTCGAGGACGGGCCCGATCCGCGCTGGACTCCGCGGATCCTCGACGTCCTGCGCCGCCACCATGCCCGCGCGACCTTCTTCGTCCAGGGGTCGAAGGTGGCACAGCATCCGCAGTTGGCGCGGCGAATCGTGGCCGAGGGACACGAGCTCGGCTCGCACACCTACACCCACGTCGACCTGGCTGGAGTCCCGTTCTGGCAGCGGCAGCTCGAACTCACCCTCACCCAGAAGGCGCTCGCGGGAGCCACCGGTCTGCACACCCGACTGATTCGACCGCCGTACTCCTCGCTGCCAGCCGAAGTGGGAGCGTCGGAGTACGCGGCCGCACAGTCCGTGGGACGCGACGGCTACCTCGTCGTCCTCACCGATCACGACACCCGCGACTGGTCCGGGCGGACGCCCGAGCGGATCGTGGCGGCGGCCACCCCCGCCGGGCCCCGCGGCGCCGTGGTTCTGTTGCACGACTCCGGCGGCGACCGGAGTGCGACGGTCGCCGCCGTCGACCGCCTGCTGACCAGGCTGGACGGGGAGGGCTACCGCTTCACCACGGTGAGCGAGGGTCTGGGCCTCACCGAGACGCACACCGCGGTGACGCTCCCGGAGCGCATCGCCGGACTGGTCCTCGTCGCCGGCCAGCAGACCGGGCGAGGCGCCGCGGTGGCGCTCACGTTCGCGCTCGCGATCGCGGGCGTCCTCACGGTGCTTCGATTGCTCATCCTGTCCGGGTTGGCCCGACTGCACGCACGACGCGTACGACGCGCCCAGAGCGAACCGACCAGCGGACCGCCCTACCACCCGCCGGTGTCTGTCATCGTGCCCGCCTACAACGAGGCCGCCGGGATCGCCGCCACCGTCCGCTCCCTGGTCCACACCAGCTATCCGGGCCAGGTCGAAGTAGTCGTGGTCGACGACGGCTCAGACGACGACACCGCGGCGATCGCCGCCAGTCTGGACCTGCCCGGCGTCACCGTCCTCCGGCAGCCCAACGGGGGCAAACCTGCCGCGCTCAACACGGGGATCGCCCGCGCCCGACACGACATCCTGATCCTCGTCGACGGCGACACGGTCTTCCAACCCGACACCATCGAACGCCTGGTCGGCCCGTTCGCCGACCCGAAGGTGGGAGCGGTGAGCGGCAACACCAAGATCGGGAACGCCGGAGGCATCCTCGGCCGATGGCAGCACATCGAGTACGTCATCGGATTCAACCTCGACCGACGGATGTTCGACGTGCTCGAGTGCATGCCCACCGTGCCCGGCGCGATCGGTGCTTTCCGCCGGCAGGCGCTCCCCCGTGCGGAAGGCCCGGTCAGCACCGACACTCTCGCCGAGGACACCGACCTGACGATGGCCGTGTGCCGGGCCGGCTGGCGGGTGGTCTATGAGGAGAGCGCCCGGGCCTGGACGGAGGCACCGACGTCCCTGCGCCAACTGTGGCGGCAGCGTTACCGCTGGTGCTACGGCACGCTCCAGGCGATGTGGAAACACCGAGGCGCGTTGGTCGAGCGTGGCCCGGCGGGGCGGTTCGGGCGTCGGGCGCTGCCCTACCTCGTCGTCTTCCAGGTCGGGCTCCCGCTGCTCGCCCCGGCCGTCGACATCTTCGCGTTGTACGGGCTGTTCTTCGGCCAACCCGTCCGGGTGGCGGCCGTCTGGGCGGCGTTCGTGGTGGTCCAGGCGTTGGTGGGTGCCTACGCACTCCGACTCGACGGTGAACGCCTCACGCCGTTGTGGACGCTGCCGTTGCAGCAGTTCGTCTACCGGCAGCTCATGTATCTCGTGGTCATCCAGTCCGTGGTGACCGCGCTGGTGGGTGCACCGCTGCGCTGGCACGCCATGCGCCGGCATGGCACGTTCGCCGCGGACAGCGGTGCACACCCGGTGGTCCGGTCAGGACGTTAGGTTTCGTCTTGGCGCCGCCCCACCGTCCAGCTGTCAGGATCGGTCGGTCAGGGCCCGGTGATCGCGTGGATCGTGTAGGGGTAGGACCGCTGCTGCCAGATGATGGTCGAGCGGCCGGTCGGGCTGGCGTCGACCTGGGGCACCCTTCCGTCCGTGGTCACGGTCTTGGCCGTACCGAAGGAACCGGTGCGCGTGACCGTCCGTGACATGACCTGGGTTGGCGTTGAGGGCGGTCCGGGTGTGTGCCAGGCGACCATCCCGTCGCCGTCGTCGTCCAGGGTCAGGTCCGGCCGGTCGCCGACGCCGAGTGAGGTGATGGCACCGAGCGCGCCGGTCCGCGAGATGCTCCGGCCGAACACCTCCGTCTTGGTCGTGGTGTTCTGGCGGGTCCACACCAGCATGGAGTCGCCCTCGAAGTCCGTCGCCAGCGCGTGCTGCTGCGCGGCGTTGTCCGTCACCGGTGACACCGCGGTCACGGTGCCCAGTGCGTCGGTCTTACTCCACTGTCGGACCCACACGCGGGTCTGTTCGCCGGTACGCCAACGCCGGAAGCTGACGATGGCGTCGCCGTCACGGTCCACCGCCACGGTCACCCGGCCGAAGCCCGCACCGGAGCCCGGCGAGGTGAACGCCCGCAGCGGCAACGGCGCACCGTACCGGATCCGCCGGGCCACGACCCGCTCGTAGTTTTCGGCCCACGCGACGACCGCCTGGCCGTTGCGGTCGACGGCGGCGGAGGGCTGGTCGGCCGATCCGGAGCCCAGATCCCGGACGGGCCCGAGGGAGCTGTCGAGGTCGAGGTAGCGCGCCACCGTGTAGTAGCCGCCGCCGCGATACTCGGTCCACGCGGCCAGGGCGCGCCCGGACGGATCGACGACCACCGTCGGGTTCATCCCGCTGGCTCCGGTGGTGGACAGGGTGCGAAGCGCGCCGAGCGTTCCGGTCGAACTCACGCGGCGCCCGACCACCCGGCCCTCCTGCTCCCAGACCACGGCGGAGTCGCCGTCGTCGTCGGTGGCCACCTCGGGCCAGGCCACGTTCGCACCCAACGGCGAGAGGTTCTGGGTCGCGGTCATGCTGCCCGACGCGGGCTTGATCCGGGCCTGGATCTGGTAGTAACAGGCCGGCTGCGCACCATCGCATGCCTCCCACACCAGGATGGCGTCACCCTGCCGGTCGACCGCCACCTTTGGCGAGTCGGTCGCCTCCCACCCCGGGGCGGAGACGTTCCAGGGCGCGGTCCACGCGGCCTGCGCCGGCGCTGAGACGCCGACCGTCACGGTCAGCGCACTCGCGGTGATCGCGACTCCTGCCGTCAGTGTGCGACGTGTCAGGAACCGGCGGTCTGACGTGAAGGGCCGCCTCGACCAACGCAATACGGACATAAAGTGCTCCAGGGGCGAGAGAGTCACAAGCCGCACATGTCTACAGCATGCGGAATGTCTGCGTCCAGACGGACGTGGCCCTGCCGTCACACGCGGCCTGTATCAGCTCCCCACAGGCTGTGACAACCTCCCGAAGTCCCTCGTTCGGTGACATCGAGCCTTTTGCGCTTGTTGCTTTGTGGCTTTTTAATTTCTGATCATCGTTTGGGATAAGTGACCACTGATTGTGTGGGTAGTCCAAGTGATGCGCCGATGGCGGATGAGACCTCATTTATTCGGCATGACAGAAGTCTCGAAGTCTTTTCGGCGCGACCCAACATTCGTTTACCGACCGACAAAGACGATGGGGGAACTCTGTGAGAATTCGTAAGGCATTTGGTGCTCGACTCGGCGCGGCCCTGGTCGCTGCCGGGCTGGTCGCGGCGATAGCGTCGACACCCGCGAACGCCGCCAGCACTGACACGGCCGCTCGCTCCGCCGTGGGGGAGCAGTCGCTCCCCATGCACAAGAAGCCGCCGAAGCCGCCTAAGAACGCCTTCAACGGCTGCATCGACTCGAGCCAGCAGAACAACGAGAAGTTCGTCGCCTATGTCCCAGAGCCCGGCCAGCTGTGGATCTGGAAGGAGAACCGGGGCGCCGGCTCGGTGGACCCCTGGGTGCAGTTCACTGACACGCCGGCGGATGTGGACGTTGTATGCGCGACGATCACGGCGCACGGCAACAACGTCGCTGTCACGATCGTGACCCAAAACGAGGAGCAGCAGGTCTGGCAGGCCGACTGCACCGTCAACCCCGACAACGCCAACGACCCGTTCGACCCGAACGAGCGGTGCGGGGACTTCGAAGAGCTCACCCCGCTGCCGGACGCCGCCGCGGCTGGTGACAACAACGGTTCTGGCCCCATCATGCGGCCGGGTGGCCCCAGGGCCGGTGACGGTGCTGTCGCTTCCAGCGGACCGGGTGCGGCCACCGCGGCGGGCGGAGCTCTGCTCGGCCTGGCGCTGACCGCGGGCACGGTGGCGCTGCTGCGTCGACGTGGCCACGGCGCTGCTGCGGCCTGATCGTGTGGTCCTACCTGCGGAAGGTCCTCCGCCCCCTCGTGGGGCGGAGGGCCGCCACCACCCTGCGGAAGGCTCTTCGTCCCCTCGCGGGGCCGAGGGCCGCCACCACCCTGCGGAAGGCTCTTCGTCCCCTCGTGGGGCGGAGGGCCGCGACCATGCTCATCGTTCTCGCCGCTGTCAGCGGCATCGGCCTGATCTTTGTGGACACCTTCGGACAGGCCGCGCCCCCGCCCATGCCCACCGCCACCGCGCCTCCTCCCATGCCCACCGCCACCACGCCCTCACAGTCCGCCTCTCCGGCAGCCCCCCAACCCGCGCGCGAACCCACGCGTGCTTCGTCTCGACCAAGCCCGTCTGCGACGCCGTCGAAGGCGACAACAGGAACGTCCCTGTTGACGTCGGCTTCGAGGCCGACCCGCGTGGACATTCCCGCGATCGACGTGGCCGCGCCGATCTACTTCGTCGGCGATGCCAGCGACGGCACCATCGACGTACCGCCGACGAACAGGCCCTACCTGGCCGGCTGGTACAACAAGAGCGTGACCCCCGGCCAGAAGGGTCGCACCGTGATTCTCGGCCACCTGGACTCCAACTACAGCGGCCCGGCCGTCTTCTACTACCTCGGCGCCCTCAAACGCGGTCAGACGGTGACCGTCACCCGACAGGACGGGATCGTCGTCGTCTACCAGATCGACGGCTCCTCGATCCAACC
Organism: Actinopolymorpha pittospori; assembly: GCF_014873875.1. Taxonomy (GTDB): domain Bacteria; phylum Actinomycetota; class Actinomycetes; order Propionibacteriales; family Actinopolymorphaceae; genus Actinopolymorpha; species Actinopolymorpha pittospori. Next base: position 89,486 of record NZ_JADBEM010000001.1, read on the forward strand.
GAAGAACAAGCTTCCCGCCGAGCAGATCTACGGGCCGAGCGAGCGGTCCGAACTCCGGCTGATCACCTGCGGTGGCAGCTACGACAAGAAGACCGGCTGGTCTGACAACATCATCGTCTACGCCCACATGGTGTCCTGGCACAAAGCCACACCCGCCGAGGCGCGACGACCACTCCGACATGACACCCCGGACCGGTCCGGCGAATAGGAACGCAGGAGCCCCGTGGCCGAAGGGGTGCCGCCTCCTACATCCGTTCGGCTGTGGACAGGTCAACCTCGATCTCGACCTCCACCTCGTCGCGCAGCTTCAGTGCGCCCAGGAACGCCGAGTACGGCTTGATGCCGTACGCCGACTGGAGCAACGTCCCGACGGCGCGGTAGCGGTCGGCGCCGAGGTCACTCACCTGGAACTCGACCGGCGCGGAGCCGTTCCGCAGCGCCAGGGTGCCGCTGATCGTGCCGCCACCGTCGGTGGGTGTCACCTGGGTGGACTCGAAGGTCGCCATGGGGTTGCGGTCCACGTCGAGGATCTGCCGCGCGTTGCTCTCGATCTCGCCACGGTCCTTGTCGGTCAGTGGCTTGACCCCACCGGTGCCCTCTCGGACGTGGAGCGAGCCGAGTTCGGCCCGTGCGGTGAGGCTCGCTCCGGCGGGTGTGTCCGTGGTCAGGACGACCTGCGCCGACCAGTCGTCCACCTCGAGCAGCAGGTCGTGTCCGACCTTCGAGGCGACGCCCTGGCGGCGGGTGCGCACGAGCATCCGGCCGGAACTGGGTCCGATCCGGAACTGGCCGGCGGAGAGTGCCATGTAGTCGAGGCTAGAAGGCCGCCAGTCGTCCGATCCGGCGTTTCCCGAAGCCTGACGCCGACGTACGTCAACACGTCCTTGGCGACGACTCGCCGGTTCGGGAACGGTTTGTCGTGGATGTGGCGGCCTCACCTGCCGCCGGCGAAGATGACCTCCCGAATCGTCCGCAGCACGATCTTCAGGTCGAGCCACAGCGACCAGTTCTCGATGTAGAAGTTGTCGAACCGGGCCCGCTCCGAGATCGGGGTGTCCCCCCGCAGGCCGCTGACCTGGGCGAGCCCGGTCAGTCCAGCCGGCACCCGGTGGCGGTGCGCGTAGAGGCTGTGCTCGGCGGAGAAGACCTCGACGAAGTGCGGGCGCTCCGGCCGGGGCCCCACCAGGGTCATGTCTCCACGCAGGATGTTCCACAGTTGCGGGAGTTCGTCGAGTGAGGTGCGGCGCAGGAGCCGTCCGACCCGGCCGACCCTGTGGTCGTGGGCGATCGACCAGGTGGTCCGCGACTCCGCCTCGTCGAGTGGACGCAGGGAGCGGAACTTCAGCACCTCGAAGTGGCGGCCGTCGCGTCCGACCCGCTGTTGGCGGAACAGGATCCCGGGACCGCCCTCGATCCGCACCGCGATCGCGCAGGCCACCAGCACCGGGCTGAGCGCGACGATCGCCAGGGAGCTGACGGCCACGTCGATGCCCCGCTTGACGAGCCACCGCCAGCCGCTCATCCGCAGCGTGCGGAGCCGCACGACCGGTATCGCGCCGATGTGGTCCGGATGGGCGGAGGGGATGTGGAACTGGTGCATGCGGGGGACGACCACGAGGTCGCGGCCGACGCCGACCGCCTCGCGGATCAGCTCGTTGAAACGGGCCTCGGTCGTGTCCGGATCGGCGACGATCACCAGGTCCGCCTGCGCGGCGGTGATGGTCTCGGCGAAACCGGACAGGTCGCCGAGGCGGGGAGCCGCGACGTAGACGGGATCGGCGCGGTCCGGGTCGTCCACGTAGCCGAGGACCTCCAGACCGTAGCGCGGATGGCGAGCGAGTACCTGGGTGAGCTCGGCCGCGACCTGGCCACCGCCGAGCAGGAGGGCGCGGGAGGTGGACAGGCGCCGGCATCGGACCAGCCGGATCCCCCACATGGACACCGCCCGGCCGCCCAGCAGCAACAAGAGCATCAGGGCTTCGGACCGAAACAGCGTGTCGAACCCGTCGAAACTCTGATGGCGGACGGCGGCGAGAAGGACGACCGCCCACGCGGCGACGAGGAACCGTCCGGTCAGTGCCGGGAGCTCGTCCAGGACGGACAGGTGGAACCTCGGCCGGTACAGACCTCCCGCGGCCAGCAGGACGATGGTCAGGGCGGCACTGACCATCAGACCCCGAACGTAGGTCGAGTTGGACAACGCCAGCGGCACCAGCGCGAGGAGGTCCAGCACCAGCAGGACCACCCAGTCGCGTTGGGGGCGCCGAGATTTACGCTGCCTCGTCCGGGTGTTCGCGACGACGCGGTTGGCGATGTCTTCGATGTCTTCGACGTCGAAGACATCGAAGGTGTCGTCGGTGCGGTCGGTGCCGGCCCGCGCTGTTATCACGGGTAGTTCGATCGTCGCGGCACCATCGTTGTGAGCACTGGGCCCTTGACCCCCCAAGGAACCTCTCCCCCCACTATTCAGGTCAAGACGACGAAACCAGTTTCGGAATATCGTCCGACCCCAACTGATCCAGAATTTAGTCGCCGCGGAAAGGCCGTCAACCGCGATCTGTGTGAACAGCCGAAGAACTGCTGACCGAACGAATTCGCCGGCCACACTTCGTGTCGAGACGCGGGAAATGCGAGCACACCAAAGTCCGCCGCCGCTTCCCGCGCGGCAATGAAAGGCACGTGTGGTAAGGGTTTCCGCTGATCCCGCCTACCGGTTTCTCCTGGCACGGTTACGCCCTGGCGGGGAGGCGTGATAGTACTCCGAGTACGTAGTCTCCTTCTCTTTCTTCACCCGGTTGACGACGACGCCGAGGACCGTCGCGCCGACTGTTCGCAGGTTGTCCACCGCCGATGCGAGCTGGTCGGTTCGGGTGCTGCCGACGCGGTTCACCACCACCACGCCGTCGACGATCTGGGCGAGGACGGCCGGATCGGTGACCGGCAGCAGGGGTGGTGAGTCGATGAGGAGGGTCGTTCCGGGGCTCTCCAGCGCCCGGACGAGCTCCCTCATCGCGTTCGAGGTCAACAGCACGGTCGGGTTCGGTGGTGGTGGGCCGGCGGTGAGGACGAACAGCGGCAGGTCGGGCCGCCATTGTTGGAGTGCGGTGGTGAGCGGAGCATCGCCCATCAACACGCTGCTCAGCCCGACGCTTTTCGACAGGCCGAAGACGTTGGCGACCGCGGGTCGGCGCAGGTCGGCGTCGATCAGCACGACCCGCTCGCCGGCCTGGGCCAGTGCGACGGCGAGGTTCGCCGCCGTCGTGGTCTTGCCCTCTTCCGGCAGCGCGCAGGTCACGAGGAGGCTTCTGGCCTGACGTTCGACGCCGAGGAAACGCACGTTGGTGGCCAGGCGCCGGAACGCCTCGGCGAAGGGGGTCGTTCCTTCGTCGGCGATGAGCCGCCCCGAGTACTTCGCCTCCTCCGCGACGGTTCCGATCACCGGGGCGACGGCGATCTCGGCCGCCGCGTGGGCGCTCGCGACGGCCCGGTCGAGGTGGTGACGCAGTACGGCGGCGGCGACGCCGAGGGCAAGTCCGACGAGGAGGCCGAGGGCGATGTCACGCACCCGGTCGGGTGCGGCCGGTGACGTCGGCAGCACCGCGGGACGGGTGAAAGTGACCCGCACCGGTGAGGATGCCTGCCCGCTGGGGGTTTCCAGCGCCCGGACGAACGTCGAGAAGCGGGCGCCGACGGCGTTGGCGATGTCGCGGGCGCGGCGCGGTGAGGAGTCGCTGACCGTGATGTTGAGCAGGACCGTGTCCAGCGGTGAGTCGACGGTGATGCGTCCGGCGAGCTGCTCGGGTGTGTCGGGCAGTCGCAGGGACGCGATGACCGCTGTCGTGACGGTCGGGCTGGTGACGATGTCGGCGTAGGACTTCACCCGCTGCTGGCTGAAGCTTCCGCCCTGGTTCAGGTCGCTGTTGTCCGGGTTGGCGGTCGTCGCCGACACGAACAACTGCACGCTGGCGTCGTAGACGGGGGTGCGGGTCCAGGTGTAGACGGTGGCGAGGACGCCGGCGAGCAGCGTCACGGTCACCACCAGCAGCCAACGGGTGCGCAGAATGTGCAACAACGAAGCGATGGTCATCGATCCCCCGCGATTCCGAGGCGGGCTGGTGTTCCCGCGTGGGGCCGGTGCGCCTCCGCTGACGCGCATCGGTTGCGCACCGCCCGGCGAACGCCGCCGAAGAGCAACGACGCGGCGGCCACCACGAGTGCGATCTGCAGCCCTTTCCCGGTGACGTCGGCGATGCCGAGCACGCCGCGTTCCTGGATCGCGGGCTGAAGGACGAGGCAACAGGCGAGGGCGAAGACGAACGTTCCACCGCAGGCGAGCGCGGCGGCGCAGGCCAGGGTGAGGACCGCCAGGAACGCGCACTCGGCCACCACCCCGGACAGTCCGGCCACCGCGTTGCCCTCGGCGACCGGACCTTCGGCCAGGGAGACCCCGGGGACGGAGTTCCTGGACAGGCTCCGCACCTCGATCGCCCAACGCTCACCCGCCGAGTGGGTCTTGTCGTCGGCGACCGCGCGCGGGACCAGGGACGTCGCGGCACGCCGGGCGACCTCCCCGGCGGAGATCCACCTGCCCTGCGCATAGGTCGAGTCGGTGACCGCCGCCAGCAGGTCGAACCGGCGCGCGAGCGGCAGCAGCGGCCGGACCAGGGCGGGATAGCGCTGGTCGACGACCTGCAGGTCGGAGATGACGGTCGAGTCGTGCTTGACCGACTGCAGGACGGAGAACCCGAGCACCAGGCCCGGGACGGCCAGCACGCCCACGACGAGGTGTCCGCGGCGTGGCCGCCAACCGCGCGACGCGGCCACCAGCACCAGGCACACCACCAGGCTCAGGACCGGGGTCTTGGACGCGAAGATCACCGACCAGCTGACCTCGGCGAGGACCAGCAGGCCGACCAGGAGCGCCAACCGGCGCGGCGGATGGGCCGGGAACAGCATCAGCGCCACCACGACCGGGGCGAGGGTGAGCAGACTGGCGACCACCGCGGAGTGGACACCGCTCATCCAGGCCAGCCGCGCGCCGAGCAGGATCGCGAACAGCACGAGGACCAGGGCGGGTGAGGCCTGCAGGGCGCGGAAGTGCGGCAGCCGAGGACCCACCAGCAACACGAGCAGCAGGTAGACGGCGTGGCCGACGATCACGGGTACCAGGACGGCCGGCAGGTGGGCGTCGTAGCCGCCGTAGGCCAGCCGGTCGTCGGCGAGGGAGTCGTTGACGACCGGCGCCGGTGAGACGAGCACCAGGATCACCGGACGGAGGACGTAGGCGAGGAACCAGTAGACGGCCTGCACCCGCAGGATCGACCTGAGCGGCTCCGGCGTGGTGCGGGCGAGGACGAACTGGCCGGCGAAGAGGGCGAGCAGCGCGAGGAGGCAGAGGGAGGTCACGTGCCCTCCAGACGCCGAACGGTCCGGGCGACCCGATGCCACGCGGCCACGAACGCGCAGCCCTCGGCCGCAATCGAGCCGACGGCGAGGACGAGCAGCGAGCCGGTGAGGTAGGTGCAGCCCAGTGCCGCCGCGGTGGCGGCCAGGCCCGCGACCGAGGTGAGCAGGACGGCCCTGGTGTCACCGATCACGTTGAAGAACGCCGAGGTCACCATCGTGTTGCCGACGCCCAGGGGCAGCAGGAACGCCTGGACGCGCAGGATCGTGGCGGTGTCGGCGAACTCCTCGCCGTACAACACGTGCGCGACCGGTGCCGCAAGCAGGGCCAGCCCCAGCGACCCAACCAGGGCGGCCGCCATCGCGTAGAGGGTGTACCGGCGGGCGGTGCCGGCCAGTTCGGCAACCCGGTCGCGGTCCTTGGCGACGCTCGGCAGGATGGCCAGCGACACCGGGTTCGCCAGGCCCTGCACCGCCCGCACCACCCGGTCGCTGGCAGAGTAGAGGCCCAGGGCGCCTGGGGTGAGGACGGCGGCGTAGAGCACCGGCGCGGCCTGCCCGTACGCCGAGACCAGCAGTCGGCCGAGGACGGCGGGCGCGCCGAGTCGCACCATCGCGGCGAGGTCGGGTGTGGACGCGCCCGCACCGGCCGTGTTCACGGTGGCCAGCAGCCTGGACACGGTGTTGGTCGTCAGCGCCCCGGCGCACAGGCCGGCGGGTATCCACACCGTTGACGGGGCCAGGGTGAGTCCTGCCGCCAGCACGGCGAGGTTGACCAGTCGTCCGGCCCAGTCGGAGACCGCGACCCGGCCGAACTGCCGGCGGGCCACGAGTACCCACTGCTCGTGGAGGGAGGACGCGCCGCCGGCGACCGCTCCGAGAAAGGCGAGCTTGACGGAGTACGGCGCGGCGACGGCGTAGGCGCCCGCCGCGGCCAGGACGAAACAGGCGAAGACCAGGACCCGCAGCCGGGTGTACCTGCGCCGGAGCAGCGTCTCGTCGTGGCTCGCGGTGACCAGCCGCGCGGCCAGGGGCAGGGAGATGCCCGCGTCCACGACGATCGAGCCCACGAAGTACGTCGCGGTCGCCAGCGCGGAGTATCCGAAGCCGTGCGGGCCGAGGGTGCGCGCGATCAGCGGCAGGGTGAGCAGGGGGATGAGGTACTGCCCGTAGGAGGAGGCGGTGAGCACCGAGGTGTCGCGAAGGGTCTGGAATCGGCGCGGTTTCCGTGGCGGGCTCTGCAGACTCACGCCGGCACCTCGAGTTCGGTGCGGCCGGTGAGGGTGCCCATGATCTGTCGCGCCCGGTCGGCGTAGGTGTGCCCGGAGGTGGTGACGCGGTGGTGGCCGGCGGCCGCGACACGGGTCGCCGCGGCCGGTGCCAGGCTCCCCAGGATGTCGAGGAGTTCGTCCTCGCCGTCGAAGAGGAGGCACTCACGCCCGTCGGTGAGGAGCTCCTGGTGTTCGGTGGTTCGTTCACCGACGAACAACCCGCCGGCGGCGGGCACCTCGAAACTGCGGCAGGTGTGGGTGTCGCGGTTGTCGGAGTTGAGCAGGACCAGGTTCGCCTGGATGCCGGCCACGGTCGTGGAGAAGTCCTCCGCGTAGCGGCCCGCCGACACCGCGACACCGGGGATGCCGCGCGGGAGTGCGCGTCGCCAGTACGGCCCGTGGATGACGCACCGGCCGGGAAACGCGGCGCCCAGACGCCGAAACACCTCCACCCGGTCCGGCCGGTAGTTGCCGATGAAACCGATCGGCCAGCGTCGCGGCGATGGCCGGTAGCTGAGGTGGTGCCAGGCGGGGTCGTAGGCGCTGCGCACGAACGCGACGGCGCGGGCGCCGCGGGCACGCAGTTCGCCGACGTTGTGCCGTTTCGTGGTGACCACGAGGTCCCAACCGGCCTCGGCGGCCAGGTAGGCGGGTGTGGTGTTGGCGGGATTCGACACGTCGTCGGGGCTGTAGTGGACGGTGACCGGGTTCCCGGGCAGGTGCAGCAACAGGTCCTGGTCGAGATGGATTGACTTGAAGCAGACCAGGAACTGCGGCCGGAACGCGTCCGCCGCCGCGTGGATCCGCGCGTGCACGCGGTTGAGCAGCCAGGGCGCACGCCGCCCCTTCACCTTCCGGTACACCCACTCCGGTGAGCCCAGAGCGGGTGAGGCGACGCCGGTGGTGTCGACCGTGACCACGTCCGCTCCGGCGGCGGCGAACCCGTCGGCCAGGGACTTGGCGTTGCTGCCACGCCAGAGGTCACCGACGAACAGGACGCGCGCGTGCTTGTTCATCGGCACAGCTCCGCGAACCGCGCTTCCATGCTCAGCGCGCACCGCTCCCAGGAGTTGGCGGCGGCGTGGGCGAGGAGCAGGTCCCTCGCGGGTGCCTCGTCCTCGACCCGTTCGATCAGCCGGAGCAGCGCGGCGGTGTCGCCGGCGGGATAGACCCACTCGGGTGCGAACGGGCCGAGTGCCTCGGGGAGCCCACCGACGTCGGAGGCGATGACCGGGGTGCCACAGCTCATCGCCTCCAGCGCCACCAGGCCGAAGCCCTCCAGCGCACGGGAGGGGATGACGCTGCAGTCCAGCGCGCTGTAGAAGGTGGGCACCCGCGGCTGGTCGAGCCGGCCGAGGAACCGGACGCGGTGGGCGATCCCGAGGTCCTCGGCGAGGCGCCGCAGGTCGGCGTCCTGCGGGCCCGCGCCGGCGATCGCCACGACGACGTCGCGGTGGCCCACGACCGCCCGCAGCAGGACGTCGAGGCCCATCCGGTGGACGAGACGGCGCAGCGAGCCGACGACGAACGCGTCCGCCGGCAGTCCCAGTGCCGCCCGGGCGGCCTGTCTGTCCTGCGGGGTGAAGGACGCGGTGTCGACACCGGGGTAGACCAACGCGACCCGCTCCGCCGGGATGCGGAAGCTGTCGAGCAGGACCCGCCGGAACGCCGTGGAGTGGGCGGTGAACGCGGTGAAGCGGTGGTAGGTGCGCCATTCCACGACGAACTTCGCCAGCGCGCGGAGGGCGGACTGGCCCTGCACCCGGCCCTCACTCGCCCACGGTCCGTGGAAGTGGAACACCGCCGGGGTTTCGGTTCGCCGGTCCCGGGCGGGCAGCAGCGCGGACGCGGTCTGCGCGAAGTGGTACTCGCGCAGGACCATCGGAGCGGCCGGGTTCGCCTCCGGTGTCCGGGTGGCCGGAGGCTGCTCGGCGGGAACCTCGAGGGTGTCGTAGGTCGTCGCGTTCGCGATGTTGTGGACGATCTCGACCCGCATCCCCAGCCGCGCCTGCGCCGCCGACAGACCCTTGATGACGCCGTGCAGGCCGCCCGGGGTGTCGATCTCGGCGCGGGTGCCGATGTGGACCCGTCGCGGGACCGGGTACGTCGTCATGGCCGGGCTCCCTGGCTGGACGTGGAACGGGGGATGTCGCCGCCGGTGGCGAGGGCCGCGCAGGCGGCGCGGGTCGCCGCCTGCGCCAGGGACGGTGGACGGTCCGGGGTGAGCGGCGCGTCCGCCGGGCTGGTGGTCGGCGGCGCGCCCGAACTCGTGGTCGCGGGAGTGCTGGTGGCGAGCAGGTCGGCCAACGTGGCGGCGGCACCGGGCGGGTCGGTGAAGTCGGCGAAGGCGTAGGGCGTCCCGGACAGGGCGGCCGCCTCCGGTAGCCCACCCTGCGGCGAGACCAGGGCGGGAACCCCGCGCATGCCGACCTCCACGGCCACGCGACCAAACGGTTCCAGCCAGGTGGAGGGAACGAGCGCGACGTCCACCCTCGCGCAGAACTCCTCGATCGGCAGCCAGCCGCGAACGTCGACCCTCAACCGGTCGTGGACCGGGCGGGTACGCAACTCCTCGACGTAGCGGGGGTCACCGTTCCCGGCGAGGAGCAGGGTGACCGGGTGCCTGCTCGTCTCGGCGAACCGGGAGGCCACGTCAATGGCGTGTTCGATGCCTTTGACCGGTGCGAGCCGGCCGACGTACCCGAGGGTGGTCCGCTCGGGCCGGGGACGGTTGCGGCGGATGCCTCGTGCCGGATCCGGTGGGTTGAGCGCGGGGTAACCGACACTGGTCCGCTCCGGGCGGGTGAGGCCCCGCGCCAGGAGGTCCTCGCGGACGAAGTGGGACACACAGACCGACCGGGTGCCGGTGGGCGTCACCGACGCCATGATCGCCGCCTTCGCCCCGCAGGGCGGGCAGGGTGTGTGGCAGTTGCGTCCGTTCCTACGGCGGGAGCGGAGCCAGCAGGTGTCGCTCAGGTCGTGGTAGACGCGCACCGTCCGGTAGCGCCGGCGTTTGAGGAACCGCAGCAGCCAGGGGCCGGTCCGGGCGGTGTTGGTGACCACCACGAGGTCTGGATCGACCGCGCGGATCTCCCTGCGCATCGCGGCGCCGCTGCGGGGATTCAGCCAGGTCGTGAGGAGTTCGACGACCCGGCTCACCCTGCTGCCGGGATGGTGGGCGCGGGCGAAGCGCCTGCCGGCCGCGACGACGCGGAGGGGGCCGTCGGGGTAGCGGTGCGAACTGGCCGCGGGGATGACCACGGTGACCTCGGCTGCGTCGGCGAGGGCCAGGGCGATGTCGCGCGCTGAGTGTTCCGCGCCGCCGACGAGGTTCGGCCACCACCAGTCCGCGGTGAGGACGATCCGTGGCCGGGTGGGCTTCGCGGTCACGCGACCGCTCCTGCCTCGGCGCGCAGCCAGGCCTCGACCCGGTCGCGGAAGACCTGCGGGGAGAATCGCTGCGCCTGCCGCTGGATGTCCGTACGCGACAGCCCGTGCAGCCGGGCGATCGCGTCCACGTACGACGATGTCGCGGTGGAGTCGAGAAGGTAGCCGGTGCTGCCCCCGACCACCGTCTCGAGCAGCCCGCCGGACGCCTGCCCCACGACAGGGGTCCCGCAGGCCTGCGCCTCGACCGGGATCATGCCGAAGTCCTCGTGGGCGGGGTAGAGGAGGCAGCGGGCACCCCAGTAGAGCTCGCGGAGGCGTTCCTTGCTCGGGCGTACCTCGAAGGTCACCGGCACGCGCGCCTTCTCCGCCTGGCGGCGCAGCGCCACCTCCGCCGGACCAGAACCCGCGAGGACCAGCGGGAGACCCGCCTGCGCCGCGATCTCGACCATGAGGTCGAACCGCTTGTAACCGACCCACCTGCCCACGCCGAGGAGGTAGTCGCGGCCCTGTGCCCTCGCCTGAGCCGGCGCCGCACGGAAGTAGTCCACGTCGACGGGCGGGTTGATGACGCGGGCGTCACGGTCCCAGTAACGGCGGATACGGGACCGCACCTCGCAGGAGTTCGCGGCGTAACTGTGCACGTGCCGGCTCAGCCACCGGTCGCAGGCTCGCAGGGTCGCACGCGCCGGCGTGAGCAGCCCGCCGGAACCGCGTGCGTCCAGGTCAGGGCTCCAGACGTAACGGGCCGGGGAGTGGACGTAGCTGAGGTAGCGGGTGCCTTCCGCCGCACCGAGCTTCGCCGTGTGGGCGAAGGCGTGGCTGGAGGAGACGACGACGTCGTAGCGCCTTCGGGTCAACGTCCGCCACGTCAGCGGCATGACCGGCAGCGCCAACGCCTTGCTGTGGCGAAGCGGTGTCCGCGACATCCACGACTCGGTCAGGTGATGCCCGTCGCCGACCCCGCGGTCCTTCCACAGCACGAAACGCTCGGCGTGTGGGACCAGGTCGGCGATGGCGAGGAAGACCTGCTCGGACCCGCCCGTGGCGCCGAACCATTCGTGGATCACGGCTACGGAGCGGTTAGACAGAGGTGAATTACTGGCGACGTTGGTGAAGGTCTTCCCGTTCACCTACGGCCGCCGAGACGCACAGGCCTGACCTGGGCGACGACAATTCTCAAGGCTGTCCGCTGTGGTGCTCCACGGACGGCAGCATGCATTGACCTGCACATGGGGGATCGCATCGCGATGCCTCCGCTTTCAGTCCCACCCCGAATGTGCGCCCACCCCCCACTCATCCCCGGTGGCGCACACAATCAGACGGCGGAAAAGATCACCGCCGCCGATCATGTAGCAGTAGACCCGACAGGGGTGAGGAAAGTCAATGCGGATCAGGCGTGGTTAGACCGCGGAGAACGTATCCGGCCGACCAATAGTGGATTCTCGAAACTTTGCCAAGTATCCGGTAATGGCCACGTCGCCCGGCGGTTCGTCACGCGCGCGTGCGCGTGAAGAAAGGGATCCATTTCGCATGCCGCAGCGACGAAGGGATCCCTTTTCCGTCCAATTTCCGTCCGCGCGAAGGGATCCCTTTAGTCGCCGGGACGTAAACATTCGCCCAAGAGTTGATGTTAGTTGTGGGGCTACCCGCGACTCAGCCGGTGGCAGACTTTGGCCGGTCCATCCTGGTGGCGACCTCGTCCGCGCCCGCTCCGGTCAGGCCGGTCAGCCCGGCGCCGCGACCGGTGGCGAGCAGGAGGATGTCGTCGACCGGGCCATGGACCTCGGGCACACCGACCTCCGCCGCGCCGGACGACCAGTCGGCGTCGGTCGCGACGAACCGTAGACCGGCAAAGCGCTTCCGGGCGCCGTAGAAGGTCGACTTCCACACGTAGTCAAGGACCGGAACGACCCGCTCGCTCGGCATGGTGCGTTCACGTCCGAGCGGCCGCGCGATGTCCTGGCCGTGGACGAGGATGTCGGTCAGTGGGTCCAGCGCACCGCTGAGGGGAAACCGATACGGCGAGCCCGCGGTCTCCCGGAGCTGCGCGATCAGTTGCCTCGGCTGGTAGGCGCGGCCGTACTCCACGGCCAGGGCCGCCTCCACCCGGTGGAAGTCGCCGCGTGCCCGGGCGACCCGGATCATCGTCGAGAGGAACGGCTGCCGGGTCGAGAGCGCGAGGTGTGCCAGCACGTGGTGGACCGTCCAGTCCGCGCACAGCGACGGTGTCTGCCACTCCTCCTCCTCGAGTGACTCGAGGAACACGGCCAGGTCGAGCCTTTCCGCTTCGACGTCGGACAGCATGGCGGCGCGCGGGCGACCGAAGGATGTCATGAGCGTTCTCCCCGTTGCAGGTGATGGCCGGTCGTAGGAAGAGACTCCCGGCCACGGGGCCCATCATCGCGTTCGACGGAGTTTTCTCGTTCCGCCTCGCGGGCCGGTCTCGTTCCGGCTCTGCGGCGGCCAGGTCGACTCGCCTCGGGCGTACGACGAAAAGCGCTCGCCCAGGCCGGCGCACGGCCCTAAGTTTGGCCCCAAGGTCGTTCCGACTACGTCTGAAGAGGGTGTTTTGATGCTGGTCCGTGTTCTGCCGGCGCTGGCTGGCCAGCTTCCTCCCCCAACCGCGGAACACTCAGACATAAGGACCTTCACCAGTGGATCTTCCACGCAGCTTCACCATCCGCGAGCGTAGCCACCGCATCCTCGACCCCTTCACCAGCGAGAAGCTCGCGATCCTGGGCCGGGCGCTGCGCCCGCGTCCGGGCACCACGATCCTCGACCTGGCCTGCGGCAAGGGTGAGATGCTGTGCACCTGGGCTCGTGACCACCAGATCACGGGCACCGGTGTCGACATCAGCACCGTCTTCCTGCGGGCCGCGGGTGAGCGCGCCGAGGAGCTCGGCGTCGCCGACAGGGTGCGGTTCGTTCACGCCAACGCCTCGGAGTTCGTCGCACCCGAGCCCGTCGACATCGCCTCCTGTTGCGGGGCGACCTGGATCGGTGGCGGCGTCGCGGGAACCATCGAGCTCCTCGAACGCAGCCTCCGCCCCGGCGGCGTCGTCCTCATCGGCGAGCCGTTCTGGCGGAAGGACCCGCCGGACCAGCAGGCCGTGCAGGCCTGCCACGCCATGAGCAAGGACCAGTTCACCACCCTGCCCGGCCTGGTCATGCTGTTCCGCGACTGCGGCTGGGACCTCGTCGAGATGGTGCTGGCCGACGAGGACAGCTGGGACCGCTACGTCGCGGCGCAGTGGCTCAACATCCGCACCTGGCTGGACGACAATCCCGACGACGAGCTCGCCGAGCAGCTGCGGGAGGAGTTGGACACCGCTCCCCTGTCGTACGTGACGTACCAGCGGAACCACCTCGGCTGGGGTGTCTTCGCCCTGATGAAGCGCTGATCTGTGATGCATGGGTGGACCCGGGCGATCAAGCCGGATCCACCCACATCCCCCGCCTCCGCCCGGACCGCTCGTGTTGGTCCGGGTTTTCCGAGCACGCCACGGTGCCGGATCGCGGCCCGAGCGTTCACCAACGTGGCGCCTTCCGGATGCAGAGAACGTTGTTGTCGACCTCGGTCGGGATTCCCCTCCAGAGCAGCCACCGCGGCTAACGATCTTGGGACCAACTCCCAGGGACCGCGACCTTGCTACACGGAAGACCCTTGCACTCTTCGGCCGCGCCGAGGGGCGGGATTTTGCTGACGTCTTCCAATTGGCCGCCAGGTTTGGTCGGGACAGGCTCATCGGATGGGCACACGACCAGGATCCCGGCTTCGTTCGCTCCGTCTTCGCTGACATGCTAGCCAGCCTGGAACGCCGTCCGGATCGCGATCTCCCCATGCACTCCAGCAAGATCAAGGAGCTGCGAGCCAACGTCTGTGGCGGTGGTGTCCGCGCTGGGCGTGGCCCCTGCACCGGTGTTTCGGGTTGAGCCGCCGGTAGTGCGTGGCCCGCGACACGCCGGTCAGCGCGCACGCCCGCTGCACCGCCACCCAGGCCCTCCCGGCGCAGGATCGCGCCTTTCTCACCGTTGGGCGCCTGCTCGTACTCGGTCACGATAGCGAGCTTGTACTCCGGGGTGACCGCCGTGAGGGCTCCTCGCACACATGGATGTGCCTTTTGTAAGCGCTTCGATTCTGACTCATCATGGGGTTACACACAAATAGTGAGAAAGGAAGCATGATGCGGATCGAGATGTGGTCGGACATCATCTGCCCCATCTGCGGCATGACCCAGCAGCGCCTGCGCAAGGCCGTGGCCGACTTCGAGCACGGTGACGAGGTAGAGATCATCCACCGTTCGTTCCAGGTGCACCCCGGCATCCCGCCTGAGGGCATCACCCAGACGCAGCTGAGCCTGAACGCGGGGATGACCATCGCGCAGATGAACAACGTGCTGCGACTGGTGGAGATCGCCGCCGACGAGGAGGGCTTCGGCGGGTACCACGCCATCGACCGCACCCTCGGCCCCACGGACCTCACCCACGAGCTCCTCGCGTACGCCACCGATCAGGGCAAGCACCACGAGGCGTGGACTGGGATGTTCAACGCACACTTGGAGGCGGCGTGGACCGCGCCACCCTCACCCGCGCCCTGCGTCAGGCCTGGGACGAGAGCCACCCCACTCCCGCGTTGAGCATGCCCTTCGGAGAAGGAGATCAGTGCGGATCGGACGGAGCCTGCGCCGTCTGAGTGACAGATGTACCAGGAGAGATCGTCTTGCTCCGAGCCTGTAGTAGCTCGGAGCAAGACGATTAACTTTGCGGTAGCTCCCATCACTTTTGACCGCATCAAGATGATCTTCGTCAGAGGAGGCCCAGCGGTCATTTACATCAACACCGTTAGCAAGCCCTGACACCAGCGTTATCCGGTACGCGGCCATGGTGCGAACCACAGCTTCGGTCGCCTTGACTCCTGATGGTGACGGCTGCCGCGTCCCGACGACCGCCACACGTGGAGACTGATATAGCGCTTCTGGATTCCCCTCGACAAACAGCCACCACGGCCGGCCAGGCGAATCCGCCAGAGGCGAAGGTATTTTTTTTCGATGGGCGAATGACGGAGACATCCACCGCCTGCAGCGGCCCGTGCGTCACAAGAACATCATCGCGTATCTCGACACCCGCGTGCCACGAGGCACCCAGCAGCGACGGGCTTTGATGCCTTTACCATCCCGTCTGCCGTCGACCCGCCCACCTGGGAAGCAGGCCGCCGCCCGGCCCGCCACGTCAAGCGGACCTTGACGGTAGTTCGGACGCTGGCGGGGCGGGCGGGGTCTGCTCGGCTTGCCGGGGTCGATGGCAGGCGGGATGGCTCCTTCCGCAACCACCTACGGACCGTGACCCGCCGGCGGAGCGGTGTCTTCGGTGGTGGGTGCTGCTCACATGCGGGCGTGATCAGCCGGCGTGCGCCTGCTCCAGGGCGGCGATGTCGAGCTTGCGCATCTGGAACATCGCCTCGGTGGCCCGCCGCGCCTTCTCCGGGTCGGGGTCGGTGAGCAGGCGCGGCAGCGCCGTGGGAATGACCTGCCAGGAGACCCCGAACTTGTCCTTCAGCCAGCCACACTGCCCCTCCTCCCCTCCCTCGCAGAGCCGGTTCCAGTAGTAGTCCACCTCGTCCTGGTCGGCGCAGTGGATCTGGAAGGAGATGGCCTCGGTGAACCTGAACTCCGGCCCGCCGTTCAGGCCCACGAACCGCTGCCCGTTGAGCTCGAAGTCGACGGTGATGGCGGTGCCGGGGACGCCGGGTCCGGCCTCGGTGTAGCGGGCGATGTTGCCGATCCTGGAGTCCTTGAAGATCGTGGTGTAGTGCTTCGCGGCTTCCTCGGCCTGCCCGTCGAACCACAGGCACGTGGTGAAGGGTTCGGTGGTCATGGGGGTTCCCTCCTCGTTGAGTGGAGTTGTTACCCATACCGACCGATCTCCTCGCCCAAACTCATCGGCGGTCGGCGGCTGGGCACCCGTTCGCTGTCAGTCGGTCAGGCTCGCCCTGCGCCGAAGCTCGGCCTCGGTCGGCTCGGCGAACTGGAAGGACCCGACCGGCACCTCGCCGGCCCGCTCGTACTTCGCGATCGTCACCCCGGTCGTGGAGGTCACGCTGTCAAGCAGGCGCAGCCCGCCGGGCGTGGTGCCCTCACCGAAGAGCCGCTTGCCCGGTCCGAGCAGGATCGGGAACGTCCAGATGTTGAAGACGTCGACCAGGTCGCGTCGCAGCAGCGTCTGGAGCAGATCGCTGCTGCCCTGGACGTTCAGGTCAGGCCCGTCCTGGTGCTTGAGTTCGGCCACCGCGTCCCCGGCGTCGCCCTTGAGGAGCACCGCGTTGTTCCACGTCACCTCGTCGAGGGTGCGTGAGGCGACGTACTTCGTCGCGTTGTTGAGCTGGTCGGCGATGGGGTCGTCGCTGATGTAGGGCCAGTGCGCGGCGAAGATCTCGTAGGTCTTGCGCCCCAGCAGCAGGTCGGTGGGCGGGTCGAACTCCTTCGCGATCGCCTGGCCCATCACGTCGTCCCAGAACGTGGCGTTCCAACCGCCGAGGGTGAAGTTGCCGGTCGGGTCCTCCGCGGGCCCTCCGGGGGCCTGCATGACTCCGTCGAGGGAGACGAACGTGTTCACTGTCAGTGTGCGCATTGCTCACGGCCTTTCGTGCGGGTCTACGGGTGCATAGACCGTCCGGGCGCGCGGAACTCATCGCTGGGGAAGGACCGACGTCGACGTGGCCTCGATCACACCCGGACTGACGACGAACCGTGTTCCCGCGGGCGGAGCCGACTAGGCCTGTCGGTAAGGGAGCTACCCAGGCGTCATCTGTGACGTTTTCGCCACACTGTTCCAGCGGCTGCTGCTGGTGGTGTACGCCTACGGCACCAACACCGGCATCCGTGCCGTGGCCGCCGGCGAGCACGGTCACACCGAGGACGAGCTGCGGTACGTGCGCCGCCGCTATATCACCGTGGAGTCGTGCCGTCAGGTCGCCCGCGTCATCGCCAACGCCACCTTCGCCACCCGCCAGCCCTGGCTGAGGGGCGAAGGGCCCACGGCGGCGGCGTCGGACTCCACCGAAGACTGGGCATCCTTTGAGGCTCGGCAGCTCGGGCCGGGCGCCTCACTCCCGTTGGTGGTGCGTGAGCAGTTGGGTGAGCAGGCGGGTCAGGATCTGCCTGTCCTCGGCTGGAAGCGGTCCGAGTAGGTCGTCCTGCACCTTGTCGAGTGCTCGGTCCATGCGTCGCAGTTGCCGGTGACCCGCGTTGGTAAGGGTCACGATGTTGCGCCTTCGGTCATCCGGATCCGGCGTCCGCTCGACGAAGCCCTGCTGGGCCAGTTCGTTGATCGCCGCCACCACATCGCTGCGGTCCATGCTGCTCCGGCGACCGAGCTCGGCCTGGCTGGCCGCCCCAAACTCGTCCAGCGCGGCCAGGATCCGGTAGTGGTACCCACGCGCGCCCACCCCGCCGAAGCCGTCAGACGCCAACCGGTGGGCGTGCACTGCCAGCTGGCCGAGCAACCAACTCGGCTTCGCGGTCAGGCGTGCGGGGGTCTGTTCCACGGCAGCCACTCTACATCGTTGGCGGAGCCAATGAACCTCTGTATAGTTGGCGTCGCCAATGTTGGAGCCGCCAACGAAAGAGATGTCATGTCCACGGATACTCTGATCGCCGACCGTATCGAGATCGCCGACCTGTTCACCCGCTTCGCGCTGCTGCTCGACGAGACGCGCTGGGACGATGCGGACACCGTGTTCGCCGACGATGTGGTGGTGCACTCGCCGCGCGGGGGCGAACTCCGCGGCATCGACAAAGTCGTCGACTTTATGCGACAGGGGGAGGTCGAGGGGCAGCACGCCCAGCACACGACCACTGACCTCTTGGTGGACGTCGACGGCGACCAGTCGGCTGCCTCGGCGAACTCGATCGTGTACTACTACCGCGACGGCCAGGCACCCCACTTCACAGGCGGCCTGCGACAGTACTGCACTGCAGTACGGACGCCGGCGGGCTGGCGCCTCCGCGAGGTACGGATCGCGCCCGCCTGGACACGCGGGGACTGATCTCTTCCCCGGGAAGTTGTGGACGCCACGGCGCACCACCGGCAAGCGTGTCCTCTGGGTAGCGATCGCGCTGCGGGGGCGCAATCAGTCGATTGCGCCCCCGCAGCGGATGGGCGCCGGAACCCATTCGGAACCGATGCATCGCCGCGGATCCGTTCAGCGCTATTCGCTTTTCGCCCGCGGCAGGAGCACACGCTCGACGCCTACCTGTCCGCCGGTGCGCGGGCGTTCGAGGACCCGGCCACCTCCAGCCGCGTCCACCCGCGCCGAAGCCGAACAACCAGACCCGCCCAAGCACGTGTCCGACAACCGGCCGACGACACTCGACGTGCCCGGGCTGCTCGCCGAACACCTGCAAAACGCCCCGGACGACGCGGTCCGCGACGCACTGGGGGCTGGGTGGGTCATCCGCCGCGGGCAGGGCTACTCCCTGCGCCTCACCGCCCCGCTCACCGTCCACCAGGCCGCACTTCAGCAGTGCGCGGCCCTTGCCGGGGACGGAGCCACCCCGGCCGGGCGCAAGGCGTATCGCACGTACGCCGACCGGATCGAATCCGCCATGCGAACGTAGGGTAGTGAAGCTGCCCAAGAGTTACTTGGCTCCTGGTGTCGGAGATCGGGTGAACCCAGGTCATCTAGCTGCATGAACGTCGCAGATGACGTCTGGTGGTAGCTCCCTTACCGACAGGCCGACTACCACCGCGCCTCGAGCGCGCGGCCGATGCGGTAGAGGCGCGCCTCGCTCCATGCCGGGCCGCTGAGCTGCATCCCGATGGGCAGGCCGTCGCGGGAGACGCCGCAGGGGACGGACAGGCTGGGGAGTCCGGTGACGTTCATCGGTACGGCGAGCCGGGTCAGCGCCCAGCGGACGGTCTCCTCGACCCCGGCCGCGTCGGTCTGGACCTGGCCGATGGTGGGGGCGGTGATGGCGACGCTGGGCGTGGCGAGGGCGTCGACCTCACCGAGGACGTCGGAGAACGTACGCCGTGACTCCTGCAGCAGCCGGAGCGCCTCGGCGTAGTCCCAGCCGGTGACGGCTCCGCCGTCGAGCAGCCGCTGGCGGACGGTCGCGTCGAAGAGGTCGGGGTGTTGTTCGAGGCGGTCGCGGTGCACGGAGTACGCCTCGACGCTGATCACGGTCCGGTGCGCGTCGCGGATCGCGGCGAGCCCGAGCACGGTGACCGGTTTGACGAGGGCGCCGAGGTCCTCCAGGGTCTGGATGGCGGCCCGGACCTGACGGTCGACGTCGGGGTCGAGCTGGTCGAAGTAGTAGTCGTCGGGGACGCCGATGGTGAGGCCGCGCACACCAAGGTCCAGCTCGCGGGTGAAGTCCTCGGCGTCGCGTCGCACCGAGGCGGGGTCGCGGTCGTCGTGGCCGCACAGGACGCCGAGGACGTGCGCGTTGTCGCTGACCGTGCGGGTGAGCGGGCCCATGTGGTCGAGGGTCCACGACAGCGGGAAGACGCCGTACCTGCTGATCCGGCCGAAGGTCGGCTTCATGCCCACGACTCCGCACAGTGAGGCGGGTACGCGGACCGAGCCGCCGGTGTCGCTGCCGAGCGCGGCGACGCACATGCCGGTGGCGACCGCGACCGCCGATCCGCCGCTGGATCCGCCGGCCATCCGCTGCGGGTCGTGTGGGTTGCGGACGGGCCCGAAGCAGGAGGCGTCTCCGGTGGGCCCGTAGGCGAACTCGTGGGTGTGCAGCTTGCCGATCACGACCGCGCCCGCTTCGCGGATGCGGTGGACGACCTCGGCGTCCGCGTCGGGCACCCGGTCGCGGTAGATCGCGGATCCGACGGTGGTGCGGATGCGGGCGGTGTCGATGATGTCCTTCACCCCGACCGGGATCCCGTGCAGGGGTCCGCGCCAGCGCCCGGCCCGGATCTCCTGGTCGGCGGCCTCGGCCTCCCGTAGGGCGGCGTCGGCGAGGAGGGTGACGACGGCGTTCAGGCGCGGGTTGTCGACCTCGACGCGTTCGAGCGCGGCGGCGGTGAGGTCGACGGAGCTCGTCGCTCCCTGGCGGAGGCGCTCGGACAGGACGGCGATGCTTTCGCCGTTGTCGGGGGACGTCGCAGAGGTGGCCACAGGTTCTCCAGGGTCGGGCGGATGCGGGGCTGTGCCGTCCGCCTGGCGCGTCCACGCCGACGTCCAGGAGCGGTGGACTCCGCCGAGTCTGGCGAGAAGATCGGCGCCGGGTCAAGGTGTGCGCGTGGCCGCACCCTGCCCCCGCGGCCCCGGAACGCCTGCGGGCCGCCGCGGACCGAGGTTCATGCCGTCGGGCTGTCCATCGATGCACCAATCGTTTTGGACACCAGTAGTGGGGCGGCACAGGGCCCGGACTTCCCCCGACACATCTTCAACGACGGCTACCTCGAAGTGCTGTAGACCCGAGGGACCGGGCGACCAGGCCAACCCAACCAGCAGCAGCGTCAAGGTTTACTTGCGGGCCTTCTCCCTCACCGTGACCCACGCCGCGCAGGCGGACTGAACGCGATGACCAGCCGCGCCAATTCTGGCCGGCTCGTTCACGCTTTTGGGTCATTCACTTGTCAGGCGTGATGCGACTGGCCGAGTGAATTTCGCGCATTCGGCAATATCGCTGGCTATCGGCAGCTTCGCAGTTCGTGGGGGGATTATGTACGTTGGTCGACGCCAAACGAAACGGCCCTGGTTCAGCGCCGCGCGCGGTCTGGCGGGTGTGACAGGTCTCGCGGCGGTCGGCGTCGCCGGCGGCGGGTTGGCCGGCCTGGGCTCCCCTTCTGACATGCGCATCGTCGAGTCGCGGCAGCTGATCCCGGCGGCGGTGTCGGCTGACGTCTCCGAAACCATGGACAGGAACGTCGAGAAGGGTGCGGGCAGGGACCACGACGGGGACAACCGGTCCGACAGCCGGGAGGTGGAGGTGCCCTGTGATCCGGAGGAGTTGGTCGCCGCGCTCGTGCACGCCAACGCCGACGGCCGCGCCACCCTGAGCCTCGCCACGAGATGTACCTACACCCTCACCGCCCACCAGGACGGCAACGGCCTGCCACTGATCACCCAGCGCGTCGCCATCGAGGGCAACGGAGCGAGCATCGTGCGTGCCGCCAACGCCGAGGACTTCCGCATCTTCGAAGTCGGCTTCGGAGGTGACCTGAAACTGCGCGACCTCACCGTCAAGGGTGGCGTCGGCACGGAGCTCACCGCCGGCGGCAGTGGCGTCGGGGGTGGCGGACTGCTCGTCCAGGAAGGTGGGCGAGCCACCATCAAGGCGTCCACGTTCACTCTCAACCGATCCGTCACCGTCGGCGGAGCCATCGCCAACTATGGGGTCACCAACCGGCGGCGACGAGCACGAGAACGAACGCAGCTCCGAGCACGACGATTCCGACAAGCCGTCGGGGAAGATGGACCAGACCAAGGACGACTCGTCCTGGACTCACGTCACGAAGAACAGCGCCGTGATGACCTTCGCGCAAGGTGCCGGCGGCGGGGTCTTCAACGCCGGGAAGCTGACTGCACAGCACACCCGACTCGCGCACAACAACGCCATCGACCAGCCGAATCCCATCCTGGGCACTGGCGGCGGTGGCCTGCAGAACACCGGCGGCACAGCCGAGCTGAAGGGCGTCCGGATCGACCACAACCACGCGGCCGGCGCGGGCGGCGGAGTCGCCGGCAGCGAGGGCGAGGGCGGCGAGCCCGGAACGATCCGGCTCGAGTTCAGCTCCGTGAGCGACAACTCCGGCCTCGTCGGTGGCGGCATCAGCAGCTTGGGTGCCACCGTCTACCTGACGCACACCGCGGTCCGACACAACGCGGCGGCCTCCGACGGTGGCGGGATCCTCAATGCCCTCGGACCTGTGAGCATCGACGGGAGCCGGATCGAGGGGAACACCAGCGGCGGCTTCGGCGGTGGCGTCACCAACACAGACTTCGGAACGGTCGCCCTGCGCCGTACGGACGTCAACGAGAACAGGGCGATCGGCGCCACCTCACGGGCCGGCGGCGTGAGCAACATCGAGGGTCAGGTCACCCTGACCGACTCCCACGTCATCGGGAACTTCTCGGTGAACGCGCCGGGTGGAGTGGAGAACGGCACCGGGACCGTCGCCGTGGACGACGAGTCGACCATCATCAGGAACCGGCCCACCAACTGCGCGGGAGTACCGGGCGCGGCGATCCCCAACTGCTTCGGCTGAGCCCGACGCCGAGGGGAGAACACGAGCGACCAGACTTCTTCCCGGCCGGCGCCGGTTCGCGCATCGAAAAGGGTGGGACACAGCCGACCACGGCATTTCGTCGAACACCATTAGGGCCGGCCTCGGATGCTTTTCGTGAAGCCAATGTGAATTCGGTCGCTCACTTGTCGTTCAGATTTGGATACAGGACTTGATCGGGCGTTATTGGCAACCTCCCTCCTGTCAGGACTTTTAGTCCCGAGGGGGGAATATGAAGTTGAGTCGAATTCGCCGGAAGCGAACCTGGTTCTGTGTCACGGTGGGCGGGCTGGCCGGGGTGACCGGCCTTGCCGCAGTGGGAGTCGCGGGAGGTCTGACCGGGCGGGACGCCACCGCGGACGCCTCGGCCGCCGCTCAACGGCAGGCTCGACCGGCCGCGGTCGCGCAGGACGGCAAGGCGCACGGCAAGGAGGAGAAGGAGGTGCGCTGCGACCCGGACAGGCTGATCGCCGCCCTCGTGCACGCCAACGCCGACGGCGGCGCCGTTCTCAGCCTGGCCAAGAAGTGCACCTACACCCTCACCGCCAACCAGGACGGCAACGGCCTACCCTTGATCGTCCAACCCGTCGCCATCAAGGGGAACGGAGCCACCATCGTCCGCGCCGCCAACGCCGACGACTTCCGCATCTTCGAGGTCGGCTCCGGCGGGAACCTCAAGCTCGCCGACCTCACCGTCAAGGGCGGCGTCGGCACCACCACCACAGCCGGCGGCACCGGCACCGGAGGAGGCGGCCTGCTCGTCCAGGAAGGCGGCAGAGCCACCGTCCAACACGCCACCTTCACCTTCAACCGCTCCACCACGACCGGTGGTGCCATCGCCAACTACGGCACCACCAAAATCAGCGGCGAGGACCAGCACAAGACCGACGACAAGGGCGACCAGAAGGACGGGTCCGACAAGAAGTGGACCGAGGACGACTGGAGCGAGAAGGACGCCAGCTACACCAGCATCGACAGCAACAGCGCCGAGGGAACCGGCAGCGACCACGGCGGTGGAGGGCTCTTCAGCTCCGGATCTCTGAGCGTGAAGTACACCCGGATCAGCTACAACGACGCCGTGAACCTCGACGGCGGCGGGGTGCGCGTCGCGGGCGGAACGGCGACGCTGCGCAACGCCCACGTCGACCACAACCGGGCGGCCGACGACGGCGGTGGCCTGGCGGTCAGCAACGGTGCGACCGTGACGCTGGAGCGCAGCTACGTGACGGACAACTCAGGCGGCGACCTCGGCGGCGGCATCTTCAGCCAGGCTTCTGTCCTGTACCTGCGCCAGAGCACTGTCGGGCACAACTTCTCTGCTGACTCTGGCGGTGGCGTCTTCAACAGCGATGGGCGGCTGATCGCCGACCGGAGCAGGATCAACGAGAACACCACCCTCGGCAACGGCGGCGGGATCGGCAACGACAGCGGCGGCGAGGCTGTGTTCCGCGACAGTGAGATCAACCGGAACAGGGCGATCGGCGCCAGTTCCGTCGCCGGCGGGGTCAGCAACGTCCTGAGCGACCTCACCCTGACCCGCTCCACCATCGTCGAGAACTTCTCGACCTTCGAGCCCGGTGGCGCCTTGAACATCGCCGGCACGGTCCTCGTCGACGACGACTCCACCATCATCAAGAACCGCCCCACCAACTGCTTGGGAACCACCACGGCGGTCCCCAACTGCTTCGGCTGATGCCGGCGTTGGACGGCGAGCCGTAAGCGTCACCGGACGACGAAACCAACCGGTCGCGCCGAGGCTGAGCAACTGCTCAGCCCCCGGCGCGACCGGTTCCCGTTCCTCGACCAGGAGAGCCGGCACCCGTCGGCGCCCCGGCCTCAGGAGGCGGTGGGGATCTTCAGGTCGCCGAACATGACGGTGCGGGTCATGGGTCGGGCCAGGAAGTCGTGCGGGAAGCCGAGTTCGATGGCGCTGACCTTCTCCAGGCTGGCGAGCTGTTCCGGGGTGAACCGCACGTCGAGCGCGCCCAGGTTGTCCTCCAGCTGGGCCAGGGTCCGGACCCCAAGGATGGGTGCGGTCACCGCGGGGTTGACCATCGTCCAGGCGAGCGCGACCTGGGAGGGCGTCTTGTCCATCTCGATGGCGACGTCCTTCACGACGTCGGCGATGGTCAGGCTCCGTTCGGTGAGGGACCCGTTGGACGCGGCGACGTTCTTGCGGCTGCCTTCCGCGCCCGCCGTGCCCGCACCGAGGTCCAGGTCGGCCAGGCTGTACTTGCCGGCGAGCACGCCGCTGGCCAGCGGCGACCAGGGCACAACGCCCAGGCCCAGCTCACGCGCCATCGGGATGAGCTCGCGCTCGACGGTCCGCTCGACGAGGGAGTACTCGATCTGTAGGGCGACCAGCGGCGACCAGCCCCGCAGGTCGGCGATCGTCTGCATCCGGGCGATCTGCCAGGCGGGTGTGTCGGAGATGCCGACGTAGAGCACCTTGCCGGCGCGGACGAGGTCGTCCATGGCCCGCATGATCTCCTCGACGGGTGTCGTGAAGTCCCAAGCGTGCAGGTAGAGCAGGTCGATGTAGTCGGTGTCGAGCCGCCGCAGGCTCGCCTCGACCGAGCCGACCATGCTCTTGCGGTGGTTGCCGCCGGAGTTCGGGTCGCCGGGGCGTTCGCTCACGGTGTACTTCGTGGCGATGACCAGGTTGTCGCGCCGGTCGCGAGCGAACTCGCCGACCAGTCGTTCGGCTGTGCCGTTGGTGTACTGGTTGGCGCTGTCGATGAAGTTGCCGCCCCGGTCGAGGTAGGTGTCGAAGATGCGGCGGGCCTCGCCCTTGTCGGCGCCCCAGCCCCAGTCCGTTCCGAAGGTCATGGTGCCCAGGGACATCGGCGAGACCCGCAGGCCCGAACGACCGAGCAGCCGGTAGGTGTCGAGGGAAAGGGTTCCAGCCACGAGGGCCTCCTGACGTGTCGTACGCGTGTGGAGGAACCGGTGTGGTTCCGTCCCGGTGGTGCGGCGCCCGGTCGGCGTGCGCACCGCCTGGTACAGAGTGCGACGAGCCAGGTGTGGTGAGTAAGGGAAGGCTTATCCTGGGACCGGCCGTCCCACCTTCGGCCGGTACGATCGGGCCGATGACAGGAAAGATCGACGCCACCAATGAGCTGGCGGCCTTCCTGCGCACACGTCGTGAGCGTCTGGCGCCGGAGGACGCCGGCCTCCCGCAGCGTCGGCGCCGCCGTACTCCCGGCCTGCGGCGGGAGGAGGTCGCCGAACTCGCCGGCGTCAGCGTCGACTACGTCGTTCGCCTCGAGCAGGGTCGGGGGCTACGTCCGTCCCCAGAGGTGCTGGAGGCACTGGCTCGCGCGTTGCGGCTCAGCGAGGACGAGCGGTCCTATCTCTTCGATCTCGCCCAGCAGCGGCCGGCCAGCCGGCAGCCGTCGACGAGTCAGGCGGATTCGCTCGCCCGGCTCGTGCACGACCTGTCCCCGCTGCCGGCGATGCTGGTCAACCACC
Source organism: Actinopolymorpha pittospori (assembly GCF_014873875.1). Lineage (GTDB taxonomy): Bacteria > Actinomycetota > Actinomycetes > Propionibacteriales > Actinopolymorphaceae > Actinopolymorpha > Actinopolymorpha pittospori. The sequence goes on from NZ_JADBEM010000001.1 coordinate 115,267, forward strand.
GCCTCGACATCCTCGGCTGGAATCCCGAGATGGCCGGGCTGATGATCGACTTCGGTGTGGTCCCCGAGCAGCAGCGCAACTCGCTGTGGGTGTGCCTGATGCATCCGGCGTTCCGCGACTTCTACCGCGACCGGGAGCGCATCATCCGGGAGGGCATCGCGGATCTGCGGGCCGCGTGGGCGGCGCGACCCGACGACGACGGTCTCGCCAAGCTCGTCGGCGATCTCAACGCACGCAGTGAGGAGTTCGCCCGGTGGTGGGCGCTGCGTGACGTCCAGGTGCACGGCCGGGGCCGCAAGGAGCTGCTGCACCCGCGGGTCGGCGAGCTGACGATCGAGTACGAAGTGCTCTGCCCGCTGCAGGAACCCGACCAGCGGTTGGTCGTCTACCGCGCGGCGGACGCTGCTTCGCAAGTCGCCCTTGACGCGATTGTGCGCGAGGTGGGCGAGCGCCGGCGGCTTCGCGCCATGTAGGTCACCGCGCCGGGCCGCGGTGGTTCGGTCGCGCTCACGCCTGGCGTGACGTGGCGGCCAGGGATCCGAGCAGGCTCAGTGCCTGACTGCTGGCCGAGGCCGGTTCGGCGTGATAGACGACGAGTTCCTGCCCGGGGCTGGAGCGTACGTCGAAGGTCTGCATTGTCAACGTCAGCTTTCCGACATCGCGGTGATGGAAGCGTTTGCGTTCGAGCGCCTTCCCACGCGCGTCGTGACGGGCCCACAGTTTCGCGAACTCCGGGCTCTGGTCGAGAAGTTCGGTGAGCACCTGGCGGACGCGTGGGTCGTGGGGCGCCTTGCCGTAGCCGAGCCGGAAGCCGGCGACGGAGTTGCGGGCGACGTCGTGCCAGTCCTGGTAGAAGGTGCGTGCGGCCGGGTCGGTGAAGACGACGTGCATGAGGTTGTGCGAGTGCGACCAGTCGTGGAAGAGCGCGTCGGCTATCGCGTTCGAGGCGAGGACGTCGTAGGCGCGGTTGTAGACGATGGCGGGGTTGTCGGGCCAGGCGGCCATGAGCTGCAGGAGGCTCGGGTCGACCCTGTCGTCCACGGCGGCGACCCGTGCGCGGGGGCTCATCCCGGCCAGGCGGAACAGGTGCTCGCGGCCGTCCTCATCCAGACGCAGGGCGATGGTGAGGGCGTCGATCACCTGCGCTGACGGCGTGCGCTCGCGACCCTGCTCGAGCCGGATGTAGTAGTCGACACTGACGCCGGCGAGCAACGCCACCTCTTCGCGTCGCAGTCCGGGAACCCGCCGGTAGCCGGTGCTGGGCAGGTCGGCCTCACCAGGTGTGACCTGGGCTCGCCGGGCGCGCAGGTAGGCGCCGAGGTCGGAGCGTGTCATACCGGCATGGTAGGCAGGGGCACCGGTCGACTTCCTGGGTGCGGTACTCCCAGGAAGATCTATCCCTCCCCCGCGGCGCCGGCGTCGGTCAGTGTCGAGGCCATGTCGACGAACCAGCTCGAAGAACCTCCGCGGGAGGACCAGAAGGTCGTACTCGTCACCGGCGCCAGCAGCGGGATCGGCGCGGCCATCGCCGCTCGCCTCGTACGCCAGGGCCACCACGTACTCGCCGGCGCCCGGCGTACCGGCCGTCTCCATACGCTCACAGAACGCACCACCGACGTGGCCTCGCACTCCGGCGGGTCCCTGCATCCGGTGCGACTCGACGTGACGAACCGGTCCGGCGTCGAGGCTTTCGTCCAGATCGCCCTGGACCGCTTCGGTCGGGTCGACGTCCTCGTCAACAACGCCGGGGTGATGCCGCTGTCCCGGCTGGACTCCGTGCTGGTCGAGGAGTGGGACCGGATGATCGACGTGAACGTCCGCGGGCTGCTGCACGGGATCGCCGCGGTCCTGCCGCACTTCACGCCCGGTGTGGTCAGCTCCGAACTCGCCGCGACCATCACCGACCCCGGCGCCGCGCAGGCCATGCGCACCTACCGGGCGCACGCGATCGAGCCGGACGCCGTCGCCGAAGCCGTCTCCTACGCCGTCGCGCAGCCCGCCGACGTCGACGTCGACGTCAACGAGATCGTCCTGCGTCCGGCCCGCCAACGCTGACCTCCAACGCTGCTGACCTCCAACGCTGACCTCCCCTGCCCACCACACCAACACGACCGAGGGAATCCATGACCACCGTCCAGAACCACACCACCCTGCCCGCGTCCTGGGACCTCACCGGAAAGGTCGCCGTCGTCACCGGCGCCGCACGCGGCATCGGGCACGCCACTGCCCGCCTGCTCCGCGACCGCGGCGCCCAGTTGGTCGTCACCGACCGCTCCCCGGCGGTCCAGGAGCTCGCCACGAACGATCCCGACAACGTGGCCGCGCTCGTCGGCGACGTCGCCGACGAGGAACTCGCGCGATCAACCATGAGACTGGCCACCGACCGGTTCGGTCGCCTCGACATCCTCGTCAACAACGCCGGCCGCACCCTCAACAAACCGATCACCGAGACCACCGTCGAGGACTTCGAGAACATCCTGCGCGTCAACGCCGGCGGCAACTTCGTCCAAGCTCGCGAAGCGTTCCGCGTGATGGAAGGCGGTGGTGGCGGTGCGATCGTGTCGATCGCGTCGGTCTCCTCTGTCGTCGCGTTCGCGACGCAGACCGCCTACGCCGCGTCAAAGGGTGCCCTGGCCCAGATCACCCGGGTGCTCGCCATCGAGGGCGGCCCCAAGGGCATCCGCTCCAACGCCGTGCTTCCCGGAGTGATCGACACCGACATCATGGAAGGAGTCGTCGACAACGGCCGCGCCATGCTGGCGTCGTTCGGCGGAGCTCACCCGGTCGGGCGGATCGGGCGGCCCGAGGAGGTCGCCGAAGCCGTGGCGTTCCTCGTGTCCGATGCCGCAAGTTTCGTCACCGGCGCCCTCGTGGCCGTCGACGGCGGCTGGACCGCCCAGTGAGTGGTCCGGTGAGCAGCTGGCGCCGCCACAAACCCGTTGTAGGGCACAACAAACGAGGTTCCGGTACGACACGGAGCCGTCACCTCGTCGTCGTCGTTCGTTGCTGGAGGAAGTTTCGAGCGGCCCCCTAGCCTCCTCCGCATGACGTTTCCGACCGAACAGAGCGCTCTCTCCGCGATGAAGCGACGCCGCTTCCTCAGCGCGGTCGGAGGTGTTGCCGGACTCGCCGCCCTCAGCCAGGTGCCCGCGGCGGGGACCGCCCTGGCCGCGCCCCGCCCGCGAGGTGGCGCATACCCCTTCACACTCGGCGTGGCCTCCGGTGACCCGACCCCGGACGGCGTGGTGCTGTGGACCCGGCTCGCTCCCGACCCCTTCGCCCCACACGGCGGTATGCCCGGTCGCCCGGTGCCCGTCGACTGGCAGGTGGCGACGGATGAGGGAATGCGGCACCTCGTGCGGTCGGGAACCGCGCAGGCGCTGCCCGATCTCGCCTACTCCGTCCACATCGAGGTCGGTGGCCTGCAGGCCGGCCGGCACTACTACTACCGGTTCCGTTACCGCGGTGACCTCTCCGAGGTCGGCCGGACCGTCACCACCCCCGAGCACGGCGCCCTCGCCAACTCGCTGACCTTCGCGTTCGCCTCCTGCCAGGACTGGTCGCACGGCTTCTACTCCGCCTACCGGCACATGGCCGAGGAGGACCTCGACCTCGTCGTCCACCTCGGCGACTACGTCTACGAGTACGGCCTGCCTGCCGACGGCGGCAACCGGCACACGCCCGTCCCGGACGTGCTGCAGGAGGGTCCTCGGGACCTCGAGCGGTGGCGGATGCAGTACGCGCTGTACAAGAGCGACCCGGACCTGCAGCGCACCCACGCCCGGTTCCCGTGGCTGGTGACCTGGGACGACCACGAGTACCAGAACGACTACGCCGGCGCCTACGACGACACGGTCACCGCCGCCCGCGCCGCCGCCTACCAGGCGTGGTACGAGCACCAGCCGGTGCGCCGCCGTTCGCTGCCCCGCCCGGACGGGTCGTTGAAGCTGTACGGGCGCAGCCAGTGGGGTCGCCTCGCGCAGTTCGACGTGCTCGACACCCGCCAGTACCGCGACGCCCCGCCGTGCGGCTGGGGTGAGGCCGCGGCGTGCGCCGCGGCCTACGACCCGAAGGTGACCGTCCTGGGCACCGCGCAGGAGAAGTGGCTGCTGGACGGGCTACGCGAGTCCGACGCGCGGTGGAACGTCCTGGCCAACAGCGTCATGATGGCCCGCCTGGACCACGACGGCCCCAGCGGCGACATCCTCTGGCACGACGCCTGGGACGGCTTCCCCGCGGCGCGTAAGCGCATCACCGACACGTTCGTGTCCGGGCGCGTCCGCAACCCGGTGATCGTGACCGGTGACTGGCACTCCACGTTCGTCAACGACATCAGGCGCGACTTCGACGTCCCGGACTCCGCCGTGATCGCCACGGAGTTCGTCGGCACCTCCATCACCACCAACGGGGACGGCGAGGTGTACGGGCCGTACTACGGGCCGATGATCAAGTACAACCCGCACATCAGGTTCTTCGACGGTGACCGTCGTGGGTACGTGCGGTGCAGCGTCGACAAGAAGGAGTGGCGGACCGACCTGCGCATGGTCGAGCGGGTGGCCCGCGCCGACGCCCCGGTCTCGACGTTCGCCTCCTTCGTCGTGGAGGACGGCCGACCCGGCGCGCAGCGGGTGTGACGTGAGGGCCGTCCCACGACGATCGTGGGACGGCCCTCCTGGTCTGGAATCGCCTGCCTGCCTGGTCGGTTGATCAGCAGGCAACGCTCGTGCGGCAGACTGGTCGCGGCGGCGGAGCAGGCACCGAGGGGACGGATCATGGCGACTCAGTGGAGATCCGTTTCGGTGGTCTCGACCAAGTGGAACGGCGATTTCCATCGAAGGACGCCATCGTTGGAGCTTGGGTCAGATGCCGCGGGCACGTGGCTGTGGATGCCGCAGGGCACCGTCGCGGAGACCCCCTCTGGTCCCTACAACGCCATCCCCGGTCTCCGCGTGATCCCGGTCGGCAAGATGTGGTCGGCCTACTTCGTGCCGTCGTCTCCTGTCGGGCAGCGGCCCGCGAGTGTGTATGTCGACATCGGCACCGCGATTCGGCGGGACGGCGATGTGTTCGAGTTCGTTGATCTTGATCTCGACCTGGAGCAGGGCGACGCGGGGCCGGTCACGGTGTTGGATCGTGAGGAGTTCCTGGAGCGGTCGCAAGCATGGTCCTACCCGCCAGAGCTGGTCGTTGCCGCGGAGGAAGCCTGCGCTTCGGTCGTGGCCGCACTGTCCGATGGCATCGCACCGTTCGACGGGTCCTACGTCTCCTGGTGGCAACTGGTCAGCTGAAGAGGCGGTAGCTCTCCAAGGGGATGCTCCCGCCGTCGTCGACGGGCCCGTGGAAAGCAATCGACGGAGCGCTGATCGAGCGGGCAGGATCGCGGCATGACGACAAACCGAACCGACGTGCCGAGCAGCTTCGACGAACGGACGACGCTGCTGACCATGCTGGACTACACGCGCAAGACCGCGATCGCGAAGTGTGCGGGCATCAGTGAGGAGAACGCCCGGAAGGCCCTGCTGCCGGGGTCACCGTTGATGACGGTCTCAGGGGTGATCAGCCACCTGCGCTGGGTGGAGTACTCCTGGATCCAGTCGCGGCTGCTGGGTCACGCGGACGAAGGGCCCTGGACCGAGGAGGACCCGGACCGGGAGTTCCACTACCGCCTCGACCTGCCGATCTCGGAGGTCCTGGCCGACTACGAGGCGCTGGCCCGCGAGCACGACGCGTTGATCGCCGGGTGGGACCTGGACATGCCCGCCGTGGAGAGGATGCGTGACGGAACCGAGTTCAACCTGCGCTGGATCCTGCACCATCTCGTCGAGGAGAACGCGCGCCACAACGGGCACCTGGACATCCTCCGCGAACTCCTGGACGGGACGACGGGAGACTGAACCGCATCGACGCCATCAGCCTCTGCGACCCTCACCCGGCCGCTCCGTCGCAAGGTCGCGTCTCCCGGGGCCCACAGCCTCTGGCGCGTCGGCGGGCACGACTGTGTCGGTGACGAGCGAAGAGTCGAACCGGTCACTCGGGGCGAGCTCTCGTGCCTCCCTTTCAGCGTTGGCGCGCTTTCGCGCCGCCCGTCCGCCGTTGGCGGGCTTTCGCGCTGACACTTCTTCGGGATCGGCGGACTTTCCGGCCGTCCGTTCGCTGTTGGCCGACCGGGTGGCGGGAGGGCGGTGCCTCCCTCGCACCGGTGCGTATTCGTAGCTGTAGGCGTAGCTGGTGACCTGCCGTTTGGGGCTTCTGTTGAGCACGGTGCCGACCAGTCGTGCATGGACGGACGTCAACCGCTCGAGCGACATACGCACTTGCTCGCGCGACGTCGCGCCGTGCCTCACGACCAGAATCGCCCCGTCGGACTGCGCCGCGAGCAGGGCGGCATCGGTGACTGGCAACAGCGGTGGCGCGTCAATGAGTACGACGTCGAAGCTCTTGCGTAGGTCCGCGAGGACGTCGGACATGGCTCGGGACTGGAGCAACTCGGCGGGGTGGGGAGGGAGCGCGCCACTCGTGAGCACCGACAACCCATCCTCACCCCACTTCTGCATGACCTGCGCGACGTCGAGCCTTCCGATGAGGACGGTGGTGAGCCCGGCGGCCCGTTCGAGGCCGAGACCCGTGGCCACACCGGGCCGGCGGAGATCGCCCTCGACCAGGGCGACCCGATAACCGGCACGTGCCAGTGAGATGGCGAGGTTGCACGCAGTGGTGGTCTTGCCGTCGCCCGCGACGGCGCTAGTGACGACGAACATCTTGCTCGGCTGGTCGACCCGGACGAACTGGAGGTTGGTGCGGAGCACCCGGAACACCTCGACCAGCGGGTCGCGCGGGTTGAACGACGTGATGAGCCCCTTCTTGGCCACGGCGTTGTCGAAGTGCACTGTGCCGAGCAATGGCGCGTTCGTGAACTCCATCAGTTCATCGGGGTCACGCACCTTGGTGTCGAAGGCCTCACGTAGCGCGGCGAGCCCGACGCCCAGCAGCAGGCCGAGGACGGCTCCGAGTCCGACGTTGCGGGGCGGTACGGGGGAGACGGGCGTGCTCGACGTGACCGGCGCGCCCAGCAGGCTGGCGTTGATGGGCGAGCCCGCTCGGTTAGGTGACCGCTCGAGCTTCTGGACGAGCGCGATGAACTCCTGGGCGACCGCCTGGACGAGCACCCGGGCCCGGGCCTGGACGGGGTCGGTGATCGTCACCTTCAGGATCACGGTGTTCGGGACCACACTCGCGTCCGTCCTGCTCTGCAGCGAGGCCGGACTCTGTTTCAGGCCGAGCCGGTCGACAACAGCCCTGGCGACCTCCGGTCCGGTCACGATCTCGGCGTAGGACGCAGCCCGCTGCTCGGAGAAGAGGCCGCCTTGGTAGGCGTCGGAGCTGGTGGAGTTGGGCGTAGACACGAACAGTCGCACGGTGGATGCGTACTGCGGTGTCTGATTGAGGGTCACACCGACCGCGGCAGCTGTTGCCAGGACTGCGCAAGCGACGATGATGGCCCATCGGCGCCGTAACACTTTGAGGTAGTCGCGTAGCTCCACCGAGCTGTCCGTTCTCGAGTCTGCAATCTCGCGCCGCGCCGTGGTCGGGCGGCCCCTTACCAGGCAGGAGATGCTGTCAGTGAGCATGTCGTCACTAACAGGCATCCCTTTCGGGCAACCATGCCATATCTACAAGAGTTTGGTGCTTACATAGCGACTTAACAGGTTCGTCGCGCACACATGCGACGTCAGGGGGTGCCGGCGTGGAGCATCAGTGGAACCCCGCAGCCGAGGGGGCCTTATCGCGCTCGGAGCATGACAACGGACGACCAGTTCTCGGAAGTGACCACGGCGCGGTGGGAACGACCGAGTTCGACGAAGGGGCCGAGTATGAGCGCTGGGCGAACAGCCTGGGCCACTACGTCGACATCCCCGGCGTCGGGCTCGCTTTCGTGCCTGCAGGCCGTGACGAGCAGGACCATTAGGCGCTGGTTCATGAGGCCGCCGCCATTGAACGAGTGGGGAACTCACCGGCCGACGACCGCGCATGCGGTCTGCGCGAGGATCCGTAGGTCGCCGAGCCAGGTCCGGTCGGCAACGTAAGCGAGATACATCTCTACTTTCCGGGGCAGCACAACGGACAGGTAGTACTCCTCGGGATCTGGGGCCAGGGCGAGCTCGGCGGACTCGTTTCGGTAGGCGATGGAGGCGGGGTCGGTGATGCCTGGTCGCACCGACAGGATCCGTGGTCGCGCCGCGGGCGGCCAGTGTTCGACGTACCGCGGGACTTCCGGTCGGGGCCCGACGAGGCTCATGGTCCCCGCCAGGACGTCGAAGAGCTGGGGAAGCTCATCCAGCTTGGTGGCGCGCAGGATTCGGCCCACGGCGGTGATGCGCGGGTCGGTGTCGGAGGTGACCGCGAAGCCTGGCACCTTACGCATCGTTCGGAACTTGTGGATGCGGAAGATCCGTCCGTGTCGGCCGGCCCGCTCCTGCCGGAAGAACGCCGGTCCTGGACTGCTGAGCTTGATCAGCACCGCCACGACGAGAAGGAGTGGGCTGAGCAGGACGAGCATGACGGCCGATACCACCACGTCGAACAGTCGTTTCATCGGGTGAGGACCTCGACGACGGCCTCGACGACACGACGTACTTCCTCATCGGTCATCCGGGAGTAGAGCGGCAGGCTGACGACCCGTTCGAACTCCCTGCTGGCGACGGGGAACATGCCGTCGCGTAGGTCGTAGCACGTGCGCCAGAACGGTTGCAGATGCAGCGGGACGAAGTGCACGCTGCAGCCGACGCCCAGCTCGGACATCTCGACGATGAAGTCGTCCCGGGTCACCGGCGCGTCGGGCAGCAACCGGATCACGTACAGGTGCCAGGCGTGCAGGTCGCCCCAGGCCACCTTGCCAGGCAGGTCGAGCGGAAGGCCGGCGCCGACGAAGGATTCGTTGTAGTACGCCGCGATCTCCCCCCGGCGCAGCCGCATCTTCTCGGCCCGCTCCAGCTGGACGAGGCCCATGGCCGCGGCGGGGTCGGTGAGGTTGTACTTGAAGCCAGGGGCGACCACGTTGTAGCGCCAGGCGGGACGGTCGCTGCGGTATCGGTCGAAGGCGTCCCGGTCGATGCCGTGCAGCCGCATGCAGCGCGCACGCCGGGCTATGTCGCCGTCCCTGGTGACGAGCATGCCGCCTTCGCCCGTGGTGATCGTCTTGGTGGCGTAGAAGCTGAACACGGTCGCCGCACTCTCACCCGAGCCGACGAAGACGCCCTCGCTCGCGGCCGGGAAGGCGTGGGCGGCGTCCTCCACCACCGACAGGGCGTGAGCGTCGGCGAACGACCGGAGCTCGGACGGCGAGACCGGCTGGCCGGCGAAGTGGACCGGGAGGATGGCCGCGGTCCTGGCCGTGACCTTGCTGTCGGCGTCGGCGAGATCGAGGTTGAGGGTGGCCGGATGAGAGTCAACCAAGACCGGGTCCGCGCCCAGGTGACGCACCACCTCGGCGGTCGCGGTGAAGGTCCAGGTCGGTACCAGCACTTCCATGCCTGGACCGATGCCGAGCGCCTCAAGCGCGAGGTGTAGGCCGGCCGTGGCCGAATTCACCGCGACGGTCTCGACACCGGGCCCGCAGAACTCGGCGAACTCTTTCTCGAACGCTCGGACGAACGGTCCGCTGGACACCCAGCCGGATCGGAGCGCCTCGGTGACGGCCGAGATCTCAGCGTCACCGATGTCGGGAAGCGCGAATGGAAGCAAGCCCTCTGACATGAGCGGGCACCCCACGTTTTCACAATGTGTAGCAGTCGGTTGACTTTGAGTGAGTATAGACTGCCGCTTACGCTGATTGCGTACGTATTGAAGTCACTCAAGCACTCTTCGGGAGGAGTTGAGCTCGTTATGCGGGTCGGTCTGTTGAGCCAGTGGTTCGACCCCGAACCAGGGCCCGCGAGCCTGCCTGGTGTCCTCGCCCGCGGACTCGCCAAGCGTGGGCACGAGGTACGGGTACTGACCGGCTTCCCCAACTACCCGACCGGCCGGCTCATGTCGGGCTATCGGATGGCCCGCCGGATGGAGGAGACCCTCGAGGACGTCCGGATACGTCGCGTAGCCCTCTATCCCAGTCACGACGCGTCCCCGGTACACCGGGTCGCGACGTACGGGTCTTTCGCGATGTCCGCGATTGTGTCCGGTGTCGACGCACTGCGCGACCTCGACGCTGTGTGGGTCAGCAATTCCCCCATCACCGTCTCGTTGCCGATGTGGTTCGTTCGCTATGTCCACAAGGTGCCGGTCGTGTTGCACGTTCTGGATCTCTGGCCCGACAGCGTCCGGGCGAGCGGGCTGGTCGCCCCTGGCCGCACCCTGCGCGCTCTCGAGCGCGGCATGTCGGCGTGGTGCCGTGGCATGTACCGCTCGGCGGGGCGGATCGCCTACATCTCACCGGGCGTCGGCGACCTTCTCCAACGCCGCGGCGTGGCGAAGGAGAAGCTCGTCTACATACCGATGTGGGCAGACGAGAGTGCTCTCACGCCGGCGGCGAACGACATGCGGGCCGAGCTCAGCATCGGTCCGGACCAGACCGTCCTGGTCTACGCCGGGACCCTCGGGGAGACGCAGGGCCTCACCGCGTTGGTGGACGCGTGCGCGGCGGTCGTCGACGATCGACGCCTCGTCTGCCTCGTCGCGGGCTCCGGCGTGGCCGAGGAGTCTCTGCGGCAACGCGCACGCACGTCGGGTGCGACGAACATTCGTTTCCTCGGGCGCCTGCCCAAGGAGCGGATGCCAGCGCTGATGGCGACCGGTGATGTTCACTTCGTCGGCCTCCGGCCCACCAGCATGGCTGCCTACACGATGCCGAGCAAGGTGCAAGCCACCCTTGCCTCTGGTCGGGCGATGTTGGTTGCCGGGGAAGGCGATGTCGCGACCGTCGCGCGGCAGAGCGGCGCTGCAGTGACTGTGCTCCCCGACGATCCGGTGGCCATCGCCGCGGGCATTCGCGCGATGTGCGACCTGGGTCGTGACGAGCTTCGTGACATGGGACGGCAAGGACGCGCCTACTACGCACGCACGTTCTCGGTGGAGGCAGGCGTCGAACGCGTCGAGGCAGCCTTGCTCCACGCCAAAGGCATGAGGGTCCACTTGTGAATGCCAAAGTCATGGAAGACGTCACCGTCACGATCACCGGGGGCACGGGGTCGTTCGGCTGCACCATGGTCGAGCGCCTGCTCACCCAGAACGTTCGCGCGGTGCACGTGTTGAGCCGCGACGAGACCAAGCAGGACGCCATGCGGCGCAGGTTCGCCGATCCCAGGCTGAAACTGTTCCTGGGCGACGTTCGCGACCTGACAAGCGTCCAGGACGCGGTGGCCGGTGCGGACTATGTGTTCCACGCCGCCGCTCTCAAGCAGGTGCCGTCGTGTGAGTTCTTCCCGCATCAGGCGGTCCAGACGAACATCATCGGCAGCAGCAACGTGATCCACGCCTCCGCCGCGGCCGATGTCCGTTCGGTGGTGTGCCTCAGCACCGACAAGGCGGTATATCCGGTCAACGTCATGGGTATGTCGAAGGCCCTGATGGAAAAGGTCGCGCAGGCCTTCGCGCGTAACTACCCGCGGTCATCGACGGTCGTGTCGATGACGAGGTACGGCAACGTGATGTACTCCCGCGGTTCGGTCATCCCGCTGTTCGTCGACCAGTTGAGGCGCGGCGAGCCGCTGACCGTCACCGAGCCGAGGATGACCCGCTTCTTGATGTCCCTCCAGGAGTCGGTAGAGCTGGTCGAGCACGCCTTCCTGCATGCGGAGCCGGGCGACCTCTTCGTTCGGAAGGGGCCCGCCTGCACGGTGGAGACGCTGGCCCGGGCCGTCGCCAAGCTGCTTGGCTACGGCGAACCGGAGATCAGGGTGCTCGGAACGCGGCACGGAGAGAAGCTGCACGAGACCCTGCTCAGACGCGAGGAGATGGCCACCTCGATCGACGAGGGCCACTACTACCGCGTGCCGCTGGACGCGCGCTCCCTGGAGTACGAGCTCTACTTCGACCGGGGGGAGCACCGGTCGGTCGAGGTATGCGACTACTCCTCGGACACCACCGAGCAGCTCGACCTCGACCAGACGCTGGACCTGCTGCGCACCATTCCGGAGATCGCGTCCCAGGCGAGCCAGGTGCCGTCATGAAGATCGTGGTCACCGGAGGTGACGGTTTCCTCGGTTGGCACCTCCGCACCCGGCTGCGCGCGCTCACGAGCCATGAGGTCATCGCCCTGACACGACGCGACTTCTCCCGACTCGCGACGGAAGCCCGAGATGCCGAGGCGATCGTCCACGTTGCCGGCGTGAACCGCGGGACCGACGCGGAGGTGGAGAAGGGCAACGTCGAGTTGGCAGATGCCGTGGGCAAGGCCGTGGGGGCAAGCTCTGGCGCACCTCGGCTGGTTTTCGCCAACTCCATCCAGTGCGGGAGCGACTCACCCTACGGGCGGGGCAAGGCCGAGGCGCGGGACATCCTCGCCACCGCGGCGAGGTCGACCGGCTCCACCTTCGTCGACGTGGTGCTGCCCAACCTGTTCGGCGAGCACGGACGCCCCAACTACAACTCCTTCGTCGCCACCTTCGCCCACGCTGCCGCGCTGGGGCAGGTCCCCGACGTACAGGACCGTCCCGTCGAAGTCCTGCACGCCCAGCAGGCGGCGCAAGAACTCATCAACGGTGTGGACACGCCAGGCGACGCCACCGTCGAACCCGCGGGCGAACCCACCACCGTGCAGTCCGTGTGGCAGACACTGCAGGACGCGTACCGGCTCTACCGGAGCGGTGACATTCCGCCGTTGACCACGCAACTCGACGTCGACATGTTCAACACCCTCCGCGCAGCGATGTTCCCCCATGCCTATCCGGTCCGCCTGACCGTCAACCGCGACCAGCGCGGCGGTCTCGTCGAGTGTGTTCGCTGCCACGGTGGCCAGGGGCAGAGCTTCGTGTCGACATCGCTGCCAGGTGTCACACGAGGGAACCACTTCCATTTGGCCAAAGTCGAACGCTTCCTCGTGCTGCGGGGACGCGCGCGCATCAGCCTGCGGCGGCTGTTCCACGAGGAGGTGGTCAGCTTTGACGTGTCCGGGGACGAACCCACGGTGGTCGACATGCCGACGATGTGGGCGCACAACATCACCAACACCGGGCATGAGGAGCTGGTGACGTTCTTCTGGACCCACACGCTGTTCGACCCCAACTCCCCCGACACCTTCGCCGAACAGGTCGAACGCGAGGCCAACGACACATGAGCCCACCCGACCTCGACTCGCTGGCGGCCGCGGATGTGTCTGAGGCCGCCGCCTTGCACGCGCGTGCTTTCGAGACCTTCTTCCTGACCAGTCTCGGCGAGCCGTTCCTGCGGGTCTTCTATTCGGGGTTCGTTACCGACCCGGACGCGGTGACGGTAGTGACGCGCGACGACGCCGGGCACGTCGTGGGGCTAGTCGTCGGCACCGTCGCGCCCGAGGGGTTCTTCCGGCGATTGGTGCTCACCCGCGCACCGCAACTTGCGGTTGCGAGCCTGCGGGCCGTCGCGCGACACCCCCGCACCGCCATGCGGATCCTTCGCGGGTTGGCCTACCGGGGCCAGACTCCGGTCGAGACGACGGGCGCGCTGCTCAGCTCGATCTGCGTGGATCCCGACGTCGAACACACCGGCCACGGCCGGCGTCTCATCGACGAGTGGTGGTGCCGCGTGCAGACACGTGGCGCGGACAGTGCTCACCTCACCACCGACGCGGACGACAACGAGCGCGTCAACGACTTCTACCGGAAAGCGGGCTGGACGCTGATCGGCGAGTACGCGACTCGAGAGGGCAGGCGAATGAAGTGCTACGGCATCTCGGCTGAGAAGGTGGTGCGGTAGTGAAGGTGATGACCATCGTCGGCACCCGCCCGGAGATCATCCGGCTCTCACGGGTGATCGCCCGTCTCGACGAGTCCCTCGAGCACGTTCTCGTGCACACGGGCCAGAACTACGACCGCAGGCTCAGCGAGATCTTCTTCGAGGAACTGGAGCTCCGTCGACCCGACCACCATCTCAACGTGGACACCTCCTCGCTCGGCCGGGTTCTGGGGGAAACCCTCATCAAGTCCGAGGAGGTGCTCCGCGCCGAGCGACCCGACGCGGTTCTTGTACTTGGGGACACCAACAGCTCCATCGCCGTGGTGATCGCCAAACGCCTCCACATCCCCGTGTACCACATGGAAGCCGGCAACCGGTGTTTCGACGAGAACGTGCCCGAGGAGACCAACCGCCGTCTGGTCGACCACGTGGCCGACTTCAACCTCGTCTACACCGAGCACGCGCGCCGCAACCTGCTGGCCGAGGGACTCCATCCGCGCCGCATTCTGCTGACCGGCTCGCCCATGCGGGAGGTCATCGAGCACTACCGTCCCCGGATCGACGCCTCGCAAGTGGTGGACGGACTCGGACTCACCGACGGCGGCTACTTCCTGGTCAGTGCGCACCGGGAGGAGAACGTCGACAGTCGGGAGCGGCTGCGGATGCTGCTCGACACCGTCGTGGCGGTCCGCGATCGATGGAACCTGCCGGTGCTGGTGTCGACGCATCCGCGTACTCGGAAGCGACTCGAGGCGCTCTCGGGCTGGGAGGAGCCGCAAGGCATCGACTTCCACGACCCGTTCGGTTACTTCGATTACGTGAAGCTCCAGACCCAGGCCGCGTGCGTCCTGTCAGACTCGGGAACCATCTCCGAGGAGTCGGCCATTCTCGACTTCCCCGCTGTCACGATGCGCGCAGCGATCGAACGGCCGGAGTCGTTGGACTCGGGATCGATCGTGACGGCGGGGATCGCACCGACGCCGGTGTTGACGGCCGTCCAGCTTGTCACCACGCAACGCCACCGCTTGGAGGAGCGGATGATCGCCGCAGAGTACGACATCACCAACTGCTCGGCCCGGGTCGTCAACTTCGTGGTCTCCACGGCGCACTCGCACCACGAGGTCGCGGGAATCCGGCGGCCGAACTCCGATGGACACGCGAAGGAATGTTCGTGAGTGAATCTGGCCCAGGAAGGCCCACGACGACTCCTCCTACGGTCCTCGTGTTAACCGACTACTACCTCCCTGGTTACAAGGGCGGCGGGCTGACCCGTTCGGTCGCCAACCTCGTCGACGACCTCAAGGGCGCGTGCTCCGTCTGGCTACTGACCCGAGACAGGGACCTGGGTGATCGTCGGTGTTACGCCGGTGTGCAGACACGACAGTGGACGCGCCTTGGCTGGGCCAACGTTGCATACGTTGACTGGTATTCTCCGGCAGACGTTGTCTGGGCGGTAGCGCAGGCTCGGCGACTACGGCCGGACCTGCTGTACCTGAACAGCTACATGTCCCCCTTCTCCTCCATCGCGCCGCTGCTTGCCAGACGGGTGGGACTGACTCGTTCGAGAACCCTGCTGGCGCCCCGGGGTGAGCTGTCCTCCTCCGCCCTTGCCATCAAGTCGACCAAGAAGAACATCTACCAACGGGTCGCTCGTTCACTTCGACTCCATCGCGGCGTCGTCTTCCATGCCTCCACCCAGTTGGAGGCGGCCGATGCCCGGCGCCACCACCCGAACAACCTGGTGTTGATCTCGGCGGATCGGCTGCGCGCGGGTGGCCCTCCGACCCTGGAGGTGCCGCCCGCAGCTTTGAAGATCGTGCAGGTGTCCCGCATCGCGCCGATCAAGAACCTGCACAGGATCATCAGGGCCCTGCGGCAGGTGACCTCACCCCTGCTGTTCGACATCTGGGGGCCATTGGAGGATCACAGCTACTGGAACGCCTGCCAGGACGAGATCAGCAAGCTGCCGCCGCACATAGGGGTCACCTACCGAGGGCCGCTGGAGCCTGAGAAGGTTCACGAGACGTTCGCGCAGTCCCACGCGTCGATACTGTGTTCCCTGTCGGAGAACTTTGGCCAGTCCGTGGCCGAATCTCTCGCCGCGGGCTGTCCAGTCATTGTCTCCGACAGCCTGCACTGGGCGGAGTTCGTGGACGGGACCGCTGGCTGGGCAGTCGATCCGCTCGACGAAACCCAGCTGAGCTCGACGCTGGCTCAGGTTGCGACCACGAACCAGGAGACGTGGAGGTCGCTGCGTCACGGTTGTTCGGACGCCCTCAGGAAGGCGGAGGACGCTCACGGCGGCCTTCCGACCTGCGAACTCATCGCCTCGGCGATCCATACGGTCACCCGTCCGAACCTGAGCGACGGCCCTCGTGAGTGATCCACTGTCGATGCACACCGCGTGGCCGAAACCACAAGACCGCGCTGATCGGGCCGGAGATCGCCATGCCGTCCCGGTGCGGGCCCATCACCACTGGGCCGCCGTCGCGGCCCTGTGGTCAATCCCTCTTGTCATCGTGTGGATGTACGCCGGAGGTCCGGGCGGCATGGACACCGCGCAACTGATCGTGTCCTCACTGGCGCTGGTCTTCGGTGCGTGGGCGTTCTGGCAGCACGGCGGACGCCAGATCACGGCGGCGGGCGTTTTCTCGATGTCCTCAGCCATCTTCGTGGGCTACGCCGGCCTCTACTGGTGGTCTCAGGCGGGCGTCGTCGACGCGACCATGGTCGCCGCCACAAGTGCCTGCTACTTCACCCATGTCCTGCTGTACTGCGGATTCTGGCGCCGTCACGGGTTGGCGATCCGTCAGGAGGCCACCCCGGCCGCCGATCCCGCAATCCTGCGGGGTGGTGCCGTGACCGGTGCCGCCCTGGCGCTGATCGGTGCCGCGGCGGCGGCCGGCGGCGTTGGGCCACCCATCCTGGCGGGGTCCGTGTCGTTCGTTGGCGTAACGCTCCTGTGTGTCTGCGTCTTCAACCTCCCACACGCGCCGGGCGGAACTCCCGGGCTGCGCCGGATCCTCCTGGTCGTCGGAGCGTTCGGTCTCTATGCCCACTACGTCTTCGGAGGTTTCGGGCGACTGGTTCTGGCGTCGCTGGCGTTCTGCATAGTCGCCGCGGCCTGCGTTCACGTGAAGGGTCGGGGAGCCAAGGCGCTCGTCCTGGCCGCCACGGCCCCGGCCTTGTGGGTGCTGGTGCAGGCAAGGGAGGCGCTGGGTCGCACGATGTACGGCGAGACCGGCCTGGACGGACTAGGATCGATCACCGCCCCGCTCCACCTGTTCGCCCGCATGTTGGCCGAAGGTGACGACCTGCCAAGGGCGTACGGCTCGACATTCTGGGCGGCCCTGGTCACCCAGGTGCCCAGAGAGCTCTGGGCGTCCAAGCCGCCGGGGCTCGGGCTGGTGCTGGCAGAGCACTTCGCCCCACAGCTCGCCAGCATCGGTGGGACACTGGCCCCACTCAGCGCTGGGGAGTGGTTCTACAACTTCGGCCTGCTCGGCGTAGCGTTGATGATCCCCGTGCTCGGCCTCGCGATCCGGCTCGCCGACACCTGGCTCATCCGCGTCGTGCGGCGTCCCCTTCAGACTCGGACCCGGCTGCTGTCGCTCACGGCCGCAATCATCACTGCTGGCGGCATAGGTGACCTCCTCTGGGGCGGAACACACACCTACAACGGCAGAACGGGCACCCGCCTGCTGGTGTTGCTGGCGATGGCACTGACCTGGGCGCGGCTTCGCACACGTGAGCCCGGCACGCCAGGTCATGGCGCGCCGACCGATGGCAGGCGCTGGCGCGCGGGCCTGCGACACGGGAGATGAATTTGGTATGACTGATGAACTCGTCAACGTTTCCGAGCCGACCACGGCCCACGTCACAGATGGCCGCAAGCTTCGGGTCGGCTACGTCGTCACGTTCGATCCGGCTGGGCCGATGGGCCTGTGGGAGAAGCTGCAGGACCGGCTTGCGCTGTGGGCAGACAGCGGGGTGGTGGCGGATGTAGCCGTGTGTGTTCGAGACACAAGCTCCCTCGCGCGGGCGGAGATGGCAGGACCTCACAAGCTGCATCCGCTCATCGCCTCACGGAGCTTTCTGGCCACCCGGCATCTGGGGGGCTGGGCGAAGCGCGTCCGGCCGGATGTCATCTACGCCCGCTACGCACTGCCTTGGCCGGGGCTGAGGTCCTTGGCCAGGTACGCGCCGGTCGTGCTGGAGCATCACGCCGACGAAGCCGTCGAGCGGCGGTGGCGCCCATGGGGGGTCAAGGTGGTCTCGTGGCTGGGATCGTCCTACGTGCTCAAGGCGGCGAGCGGATTCGTCTACATCGATCCGGCCCTGTCGGACAGTCAACACCTCAGTCGGTTCCCCGCGGCCAAGATGGTCCTCACCAACGGTGTGCGCATCGATCGGTCGGTCCAGTTCGGCAGCGTGCGGGACAGGAAGCCTGGACCTCCGCGGCTGGTCATGTCCGTCGGTGTGCCCGAACGCTGGCACGGCCTGGACAAGTACGAGGCACTCGCCGAGCTCTGCCCCGATCTCGAGTTTCACGTCATCGGTGCCGAGGGGCTGGCGGCGAGCAGACCTAATCTCATCTACCACGGGCGACTCGATGTCCCGGCACACGACAGGCTGCTGCACCAGATGGACATCGGCGTCGGCAGCCTCGGCCTGGAGCGGATCGACTGCGAGTTCGCCTCGCCTCTGAAGGTTCGAGGTTACATTCGGGCGGGATTGCCGGTGGTACTCGGGCATACCGACCCGGACCTACCGGCGTCAGAGGAGTCTGTCCTCAGTCTGGGGTACGGCTTCGCTGTCACGGTCGACATCGCCAGGCGGCTTCAGGACTTCGCGGCGCGACAGACCGGACGCACCTGCAGTCCGGCGTTAGCTAACAACGTTGACGCGAGAACGAAGGAGGACCGGCGCCTTGCATTCCTGCGCGAACTGGCCGCCCCACCTCGACGGCCTTCCAATCCGAAGCGTCAGTCCGCTCCTGAGCGGCGGCCGGCGCCCTGAACGACCCGCCGCGCTCCGACCAGAAGCAGCGCGTAGGAGACCGCCAGTGCCAGGGACTGAATGCTGAGAAGGTGCTTGGGCGTCCATGCGTAGAGGTGACCGAGCAGAAAGCTCACCATGGTCAACGACAGGATCCCGATCTGCCAACACAGAAGCGCACGCTGCTTCCCGTAGACCAGGTACACCGTGCTCAACGGGCTGGAGACGAACCGCGCCCACATCAGCGGGACGAGGGCCGCCGCAAGCGACCCGGCGTAGCGCCACGTCTCCCCGAGAAACGTCGCGAACAAGGCATCGGAGAACAGCAGCAGGACCGCGAAGGGGGGCAGCGATACCGCGACCAGAACCTTGACGACCCTGTCGAACGCATGCAGTGCCGCCATCGTCGAGTGGGTGCGTCGCGCGGCTTCTCGGAAGTAGACCTGCGAAATCGCCGTACCAACCAACGTCACGGGCAGCACGACGATTCGGTACGCCAACGCGTAGCTTCCCACTGTCGCAGAGGTGTAGAGCGTCGCGAACCCGAACACCGCGAGGTTGTAGGACAGCGCATTCGCAAGACTGGACCACAGGTCGTATTTGGGGAAGTCCTTGTACCGGCCCGCCAGGTCCCGATACCGGGCCAGGTCGCAGCCGACCGGGCGTGCGGCGTTGCGGTAAGTTCTGAGCAGGCGCGCGTTGGCGGTCGCGAGAGAAGCGAGATTGCCGGTCACCAGCCCGGCCACGCCCATTCCCGCAACGCCGAGGCCGATCTGGGCAAGCGATGCCACGAAGGCCTTGATGACCCCCGCGCGAGTGACGTCCACGTACCGATCACGTCGCATGCTGAAGTACGACAGCGTCTCGAAGGCGCTGCCCAAGAACACCATCAACGGCACGACCAGCAGCCATTGGGAGGACTCCGCCAACGGCTCGAGTCTGCCGGCCTGCCCGCGCAGGAAGAAGATGGGGACAAGCATCACAACCGAGACGACGCTTGAGAACACGAGCGCCAATGACGCGAGCCTGACCGCATCTGCCTCTGCCGCCGGCAGCATGATGGCCATGTGATAACGGCCCGCGGCGACAACCGTCAGGATCGCGCCGACCGACACCAGGATCGTGAACGTCCCGTACTCCGCCGGAGAGTAGACACGCGCAAGCAATGGGTAGGCGAGGGTGGGAACCAGCTGTGCCAACCCTGCCCCGGTCGCCAGTATGGCGACGCGACGTCCGAGCGGACCCAGAGTCGTCGTCACCCAGCTCAGCCACCTGAACCGAGGGCGCATCCGTTCTCCAGCAAGATCATCACGGTCGTCACAGCGTGGTCGGCGGAGCGCGCCCCGACGATAACAGATCGGCTGGGAAGACCCGTTCCATTCCGTTTCTTAACGGTGTGGGACACCCAGGCTATAACGTATCGTACTGGTTCCACTACAGACAGCACGGAGGCCCTGAGATGCAGCACACCAACGGCGACACGCTCGTCACGCAGATCAAGAAGACCCCGGTAATGCAGCAGGTCAAGAAGGCTGTCTGGGGTTTGCGTAAGAAGGTGCTCGTCGCGCGGGGCGGTGCACCCAGCGGCTGGTACGACGACGTGTACTCGCACGGGCACGAGGATTACGTGAACCACTACTCAGAGTCGAGGTACCTGCCGGTATGGGAGGCGCTCTGCGAGCGGATCGCCCCCGGTAGCTCGGTGCTCGAGATCGGCTGTGGCCCCGGCCAGTTGGCAGAGATGATGCTCGACAAGGGCGTCGGCTCCTACGTCGGCTTCGACTTCAGCCCGACGGCGATCGAACTCGCGAGGAAGAGGCTGCCGAACTGTCGTCTGGAGGTCGCCGACGCCCGGACCACCGACCTCTACACTTCGGAGAAGTTCGACGTGGTGGTCGCTACAGAGGTGCTCGAGCACATCATCGACGACCTCCCGGTCCTCGAGCGCGTCCCGCGTGGTGCGATCATTCTCGCTACTGTTCCGAACTTCGACTACGCCAGCCACGTGCGTTTCTTCGGCACCGTTGAGCAGGTGCGCGAGCGGTACGGGCCCCTGTTCGAGAGCTTGGAGGTGGCCACACACTTCCATGCGGGCGACCCGGACGGCTCACACGGGATCTTCTACCTCCTCCACGGGCGTCGCGCCTGACGATCTGCTCACATCGGTCGAGCTCAGGAGACCAGGCCCCGCACCCCGCCGACAGTTCCCTACCGAGAAGACTGCAGATCAACAACACCCCCTCGAGCCAAGACCCTCAGCCGGGTCCAGGTCTAGCCGCCCAAGTGGGGCCAACCGAGGTTGACCTATCCACTGTGTGCCTACTTCACGTCATCGGTCAGGCGAATACTGGTGTCAGGTCGATGAAAACCCGGTAGCTGTCGATCCGTGCGTGGTCGTCGAGGTGCCACGTTGTCACCGCTGGGATGGTGACGGTCTTGCTGTCCAGTCGGACGTACCTCACCGAAAGTTCGCAGATGGTGTCTGGCCCGACGACCCATTCGTTGACAAGGGTGTGGTGCAACTCCTTGATCGTGCCGTAGAAGTCGCTCAGTCCGGCTTCGATGGCGGCGGGACCGACTTGTGGCTCGGCGTTGCCGAAGATCATGCGTCCGTCCGGGGCGAAGAGCCGACTGAACGGGGCCGCGTCACGGGCGTCGACCACTGCGAACACGTGCTTGGTGAGTTCACTGGGCATGAAGGCTCCTCAGGGCTTTCGTTGGAGGTCGCACCGTTTCACCCAAAGACGGCGGTGCTGCTTCACCATACGACGTTGTCGATCATGAACGGCTGGACGCGGACGAGATGGGCGGCGCGTTCGACAAAGGTTCAGCGCGGCGTTTTCGAACGGGTCGGCGCCGGCCAGCCGGACCACACCACGACCGCGCGGGAACAAGGCCAAAAACAGCGAAGTAAGTCAAGCCTTACTTTCATCTGTTCTCCTCCGCATACTGGGTGGTCGACAAGGGGGAGATGCCAGGCATGCAGATGGACAACGGCGTTACGCGGCAGGTCGAAGTCGAGCGGCAGCGGGTGGACGCCATGTACGAGCGACTCGATCTTGCCGTCACCGAGGCGCTCGCCGCGCACAGTCGGGTGCTCGCCGCGCCGGCCGAGAGCGCGGCGGAGTTGTACGCCCGCGACGTCGAGGTCGCCCGCCTCACGCGCACCGTTGGTGAGCTGCGCGCCGCCGAACGCTCACTGTGCTTCGGCCGGATCGACAGCGCGGCGGGTGGCTCGCTGCACATCGGACGCATCGGGCTGCGCTCAGAGGACGGCGCGGTGCTGCTGGTGGACTGGCGCGCGGACGCGGCGCGTCCCTTCTACGCGGCGACACCTGCGTGGCCCATGGGGCTGCGTCGACGTCGGCACCTGCGGCTGAACCATCGCCGGGTCGCCGACGTCAGCGACGAGATCCTCGACGGCTCGGGCCCCACCTCTCACGACATCGTGGGGGACGGGCCCCTGGTGGCCGCGCTGGGGCGTGCGCGGACCGGCCGGATGCGCGAAGCGGTGGCGACGTTGCAGGCCGAGCAGGACGTGATCGTCAGGTCACCGCATCGAGGCGTGACCGTGGTGGAGGGAGGTCCCGGAACCGGTAAGACGATCGTGGCGCTGCACCGCGCCGCCTACGTCCTCTACGCGTTTCCGGTCCTCGCCGAGCGAGGCGTGCTGGTGTTCGGCCCGAACCGGCGGTTCCTCGACTACATCTCTGAGGTGCTGCCCTCACTCGGTGAGAACGATGTGCAGATGGCGACCCTGGCCGATCTCGCTGGCGTGGCACCGTCAGCGGCCGACTCCGATCCGGTCGCACGGATCAAAGGACAGGCGCGGCTCGCCGCAGCCCTCGCCCGGTGGGTGCGTGACCGGCAGCCGCGTGGGGTGCCCCTTGCCGTACGGGTCGGGCAGGACACGCTCGTCCTGGAACCGGAGACCGTGATCGACGCCCACCGCGTCGCCACCTCGGGTGGGCTCGCCCACAATCCGGCGCGGGAAGCTTTCAAGGAGCATCTCGTCGAAGCCCTGGTGAACCTGCTGGAGAGGCGCACGACCGATGCGCTCAACGAGATGGACGCGGAGGTCGCGGCCATCCTGGGCGTCGACCTGGACCAGGCGGTCGCCGGGGACCTGCGCAGGCTCGGCCTTGATGAGGCGGTCGCACCCGCGGGACCCGAGTTCGACTGGGACAGCGTTCGGGACGGGCTCATCGAGGACCCCGCGGTCGACTTCGCGATCGAGGCGGTGTGGCCCCGGCTACGTGCCGCGGACGCGCTCGAGCAGTTCCTCACCGACCGTGAGGCACTCACGACCTACCTGCCTTCGGCGTCCGTCGATGAGGTCGCACACCTCGTACGCGACCCCGGCTCGGGGCTTACGGACGCCGACCTGGCCTTGCTGGATGAGGCGCGAGCACTGATCGAGGGACCGCCTGCGGAGGTGTACGGCCACATCGTGGTCGATGAGGCGCAGGAACTCTCCGAGATGCAGTGGCGCATGCTCATGCGCCGCTGCCCGGGACGTTCGATGACCATCGTCGGCGACTTCGCCCAGGCCGGGTCAGCGACCACGGTCCGGACCTGGCCGGAGGCTGTCGGGCCGTTCGTTGGGGAGCGGTTCGATCGCCACACCCTGACCATCAACTACCGCACGACGGCCGAGATTCTGGACTCGACCGCTCCCCTGCTCGCGCGGATCGCACCAGGGCAGGTGCCGTCCCGCTCGATCCGGCACGGCGAGCGCCCGCGCACGATCCCGGTCACCGACGCCGACATCCCTGCTGCCCTGCTCGAACTCGTGGAGCAGACGAACCACGCCCACACCGGTGAGCTCGTCGGCGTCATCGGCCCTACTGATCGGGTCGCCGACCTCACGAGGGTGCTGGACGGGACGGGTGCTGTCATCGTCGCGGCTCCCGATGCGCGCGGGCTGGAGTTCGACACCGTGGTCGTCGTCGATCCCGGCGCGATCGAGGCTCGGCGTCAGTCCGGCACGCGTGACCTCTACGTCGCCCTCACCCGTGCCACCAAGCGGGTCGCCGTACTCCGACTCGGTGGCGGGACAGGCGACCGCGGGGCGGGCTCGCGCTCCTGAGGGGGCCGCGTCGTTACGATCATGAACGGCTCTGCCGCGCGGACCACGTGCCCGTGCGGGCCGGTGTGCTGAGACGTCCAACGGGGAGGACGAATGAGGTCGAGCGAAGGCGGCTCACCCAGTTCAGGTGTTTCGCGGTCGGCGGTCGTCGTCGGTGCGGGGATCGGCGGGCTGACCGCCGCGGTCGCGCTGCGCCGGATCGGCTGGCACGTCACGGTGCTCGAACGGGCAACGGCCATCGCGACCGTGGGCGCAGGACTGTCGCTGTGGCCGAACGCCGTGCGGGTTCTCGCGCTGCTCGACCTCGACGAGGCGGTGGCCTCCCACGCGGTCAGCGCGGTGATCCGCGCCAACATGCGCAACCCCAACGGCCGGTGGGTGCGCCACGCACATCCCTGCGACGTGAAGGTTCTCGTCGTTCACCGCGCGGACCTGCACCAGGTGCTGCGCGGTGCCCTCCCCCAGGAGGCGCTGCGCACCGATGCCACGGTCGTGGCGGTGACCGAGAAGGACGGCGAGAAGGACGGCGCGCAGGATCGCGTCACGGTGACGTACGAGTCGCAGGGCGCGCGGCAGGAGGTGACCGCGGACCTGGTGGTCGCCGCGGACGGGATCGACAGCGCGATCCGCCGGCAGCTGTGGCCCGACCACCCGGTGGCGCGGTTCCAACGCCGCACGATCTGGCGCGGGGTCACCGAACCCGATGGCGTCTGGCCCATCACCGAAAGCCTGACGCTCGGTCGTGGGGCGCAGTTCGGCCTCCTCCCCCTCACCGACCACCGGGTCTACTGGTTCCTCGTCGTCAACGCCGACCAGCCGGGCCAGGGCTACGGCGACGAACACGCCGAGGTCCGCCGCCGCGTCGACGGCTGGCATGACCCGATCCCGGTGCTCGTTGAGGCCACCCGCCCGGACCGCGTGTTGCACAACGACAACTTCGACCTCGACCCGCTACCGACGTTCGTACACGGGCGCACGGTTCTGCTCGGCGACGCCGCGCACGCGATGACCCCGGACCTCGGACAGGGCGGCTGCCAGGCCATCGAGGACGCCGTGGTCCTCGCCGACGCACTCCTCACCAACCGCGACCTGAGCGGCGCGCTGGCCTCCTACGACCAGCAGCGGCGTACCCGCGCGCAGGCGGTCGCGGCTGCGGCCCGTCAGTCGAACGCCCGGAACTGCAACGACAGCGCCGTGGCGTACGCGATGACCAACCTCGTCGCTCAGCTGACGCCACAAGGCCTGTGGCGCAAGTTGACAGCCGAGTGGTCCACCTGGACACCTCCCACTGCTCTGCGGACCGGGGCATCGCGCCGCCGGACCTGAACCGGCGGGACCGGCACCGCCCTCGCAACCACGGGCGCGGTCACGGCCGGCGTTGCTGTTGGGCGACCCAGGCGACGATCTGCGTCCGGGAGGTGAAGCCGAACTTAGTGAGAATGTTCTCGACGTGAGTTTCGGCAGTGCGCCGGGATAACCCCGTTGGTCGCGATCTCCTTGTTCGTCATGCCTATGCCGGATCGTCCTCGGGAGCTGTGGCCGAGCCTCACTCCCCACACCTGCGACAGGCGATGCCCGCCCGTGTGTGCCCAGGTGGGCTAAAGAGACGTCCTGATTGATCTGGTCCTGGGCGAGTGGCTGCCGGACGTTGTCTCAGTTGATCTGGCCAGGTTCAGGGGTCCGGTCCGCCGTTCAAGGCCGTGGGGCGCGTAGGCCGGCACGGACGACGGCGAGCATGCGAGCGCGGGCGGCCGGATCCGCGGTGTGACGTTCCCGGTCGAGACAGCCTGTCAGCAGGGCCTTCACATCGGCGATATCGACGTCGGCGCGTATCGCACCAGCTTGCTGGGCGTGGTCAAGGAGGCGGCGCCAGGCCGCCATGACGTCGTACTTGGGCTCGGCGGCGTCGGCTTGGAAGTCGTATCCGGCGCCCGCGAGGGCGTCGACCACACCGCGGTTGGCCGCACCCTCCTCAACCATGAAGGAGAAGAAGACGGAGAACGCCTCGCCGGGGTCCTCGCCTTCCGTCAGTGCGTTGGCCCGTTGCACGACCTGTTCCATGCGGTTGAGCAGCACTGCCTGGAACAGAGCTTCCTTGGTCGGAAAGTGCCTGCTGACAGTGCCGGTGCCCACCCCCGCGCGGCGGGCGATCTCGTGGACCGACACCGAAAGGCCCTCCGCGGCGAAGGCCGTGGCCGCCACTTCCAGGACCCGTTCCCTGTTACGCCGGGCGTCGGAACGCATGGGCCTGCTCATCGAGCGGTACTCCAGCCGTAGTAGGCAACCGGGACAGGCGTCCCGTATAGTCTCCGCTTAACCGGGACGGCCGTCCCGATTTTATCCCGTGCCGAACGGAGACCTGCCATGCGCACCGTGAAACTCGGCGACACCGGACTCGAAGTCCCCGCACTCGGCCTCGGGTGCGCCGGGCTCAGCGAGCTCTACGGCCCGACCCGCCCGGAGGAGGCCCTCGCCACGCTGCGCACAGCCGCCGAACTCGACATGACCTTCCTGGACACCTCTGACTACTACGGCATCGACTTCGCCAACGAGCGCCTGATCGGCGAGTTCCTCGCGCAGGACGGGGGCCAGCGGCGCAGGTTCAGCGTCGCCACCAAGTTCGGGGCCGTCCGCGCACCCGGGACCGGCGAACTCACAGGGGTGCGCAGCGACCCCGCCTACGTCCGCACCGCGTGCGAGGCCAGCCTGCGCCGCCTGGGCACCGACTACATCGATCTCTACTATCTGCACCACCCCGACTTCATCACTCCCATCGAGGAGACCGTCGGGGCCATGGCCGAACTCGTCGCCGCCGGTAAGGTCCGCCACCTGGGCCTGTCCAACGTGTCCGCGGCGCAGCTGCGCGCCGGCCATCAGGCGCACCCCATCACGGCCGTGCAGAACGAGTGGTCGCTGTTCACCCGCGAGTACGAGGATTCGGTGGTGCCGGTCTGCGCCGAGCTGGGCATCGGCTTCGTCGCCTACTCGCCCTTCAGCCGTGGCTTCCTGACCGGACGCCACACCTCAACCGACGGGTTGGCCGAGGATGACCTCCGACGCAGCATGCCTCGCTTCGACACCTCCAACGCCCAGCACAACGCCGCCCTGCTGGCACCGATCCGCCGCATCGCCGAAGCCCGCGGAACGACCATGGCCCAGATCGCCCTCGCCTGGCTGCTCCAACGCCCGGACGCGCACGGCATCGCCGTCGTCCCGATCCCCGGCACCCGCAGCCCCGCCCGGCTACGGGAGAACGCGAACGCTCTCGACCTCACCTTGACCGACGACGAACTCTCCACGCTCGACCCCATCGCGCAGCAGGTCAAGGGGGACCGGATGTCCCCGCCGCCTGATCTCGACTGAAGCCACGTCGCCGTCGGCGACGCGCAGGAGGAGCCGGGTGCTGAGCGCGGCAATCGCCTCGGCCCTGACGATCACCCCCCGATGGCCTCCGGGTCACCCGCTTCTTGCGTTCCCGCCGCGTTGGGCGAAGCACGCCGACGGCGACCAGGCGGCGCACGGCCCGAATCCTGGCCCGACAGCGCATAAGGAAGGAGGTTGCCAAGGACCCGTCAATGCCACGTTGATATGAAAGTTGGTTACCGACGCTTGACGGAGTGGACGACCTCTCCGGGCTCACGCGCTGGCTATGGGGTGTAGGTGACCCGAACTCCCGATGAACCTGTTGATTTTGTCAAGCTGTTGTGGCCCAGGGTTGTCGCTCTGATTTTGCCCAGCGGTCGAGACCAGAGCAGTTGTGACCGTGCGGATCGGGTTGGCCTTATCGCTGGTTGAGCAGTCGAGTGTGCTGGTCTCAGCCTTGATCTGACGGCCCTAGGTAGGCTGTCGGCGCGCCGTCGCCAAAGCTGGCGGTGCGTGCCGACCGGGCCGAGTGGTCCGTGCATCTGAACAGGACTGGTGAGCGTGGAAGCCGTTGCTCGAGTGGACGCGGATCTGGATCATGTATCCGAGGGGGCGCGGCCGAAAAAGTTGATGTTGCGTGCGCTCGCGGGTGAGCGTACGGAACGGCCGCCGATCTGGTTGATGCGGCAGGCGGGGCGCTATCTGCCGGAGTACCACGGCGTTCGGGAAGCCGCCGGCGGCATGGTGGGGTTGTGTAACTCGCCCAAGCACGCGGTGGAAGTCACTTTGCAGCCGCTCCGCCGCTTCCCCTTGGATGCGGCGATCTTGTTCGCGGATCTGCCGCAGATCGCAGCCGCGTTGGGTCAGACTTTGGACTATCGGGTCGGTGATGGCCCGGTTCTCTCGCCGTCGATCCGTTCCGGGTCGGACATCACGGAGTTCTTGAGCGCATCCCGCCTCCACGAGAAGTTGGCCCCGATCTACGAGACCGTTCGGCAGCTAACGCTCGCGCTGCCTGACGAGGTCGCGCTGATCGGCTACGCGGGTGCGCCCTGGACGGTTGCCACATACATGGTCGAGGGACGCGGCGGCGGGAGCTCGGAGCACGCCATCGTGAAACAGTGGGCGCTGAGCGACCCGGACGGCTTCCAACCCCTGATCGACCTGCTGACCGGGACCATCATCGAGTTCCTGGACCGGCAGATCCAGGCGGGTGCCGAAGCGATCCAACTGTTCGAGAGCTGGGCAGGTATCCTCCCGGACCCACTGTTCCAGCGCTGGTGCGTGAAGCCGGTCGCCGCCATCGTGGCGGCGCTGAAGGCCAAGCATCCGGGCGTTCCAATCATCGCGTTCCCGCGCGGGGCCGGGCTGGCCTACGACGGGTTCGCCCAGGCTACGGGCGTGGACTGTGTCGGGCTCGACTCGACGGTTCCGCTCGGATGGGCTGCGCAGAAGGTGCAACGCGAACTTGGCCGGTGCGTGCAGGGCAACCTTGATCCACAGCTCTTGGTTGCCGGCGGTCCGGCGCTGCACTCCGAGACAGATCGCATCCTGCGTAGCCTGGGTGGGGGCCCGTTCGTGTTCAACCTCGGCCACGGCATTGTCAAGACCACCCCTCCCGAGCACGTGGCGGCCCTTGCCCAGCAGGTGCGCTCCTGGACTGGGGCGCAGTAGAGAGTTGAGACGTGCCGGCATCGGCTGGCGCGCTGCGCTCAGCACGGCCTGATCATGGCCGAGGGACGCCGATCCCCTGCCCAGGTGCGGCGGCCCCGGCCAGGCCCGCATGGCTGATCGTTCGCACACAACCCCCAAGAGCCCACAACCCTACGGGCCGAGAGTCCCTGACCTGACCAGCGAGGCCGGGCCTAGGTTAGGGAGTGGGGTGATCGATGACTTCATACTCAAGCGGCTCGCCGAGGATGAGCAGAGCGCGCGGCGCAGGTATCAACAGGACTACAACCCCGTGGATCTCGAACGCGCCCTCGGAACCTGCCGTGCACGCCGTCAGGTCGTTAACATCTACCGGATCTTGAAGGACCGGCCACACGGCGACATCTGCCTACTCATGATCTTGGTGATAGCCGAGCTATACGAAGACCATCCCGACTATCAAGAGGAGTGGCGGCTCGCCCACGCGAAGCTCCCGCACCCAGACGACGTCTAGAAACAGAAGGCCCCAGGGGGACGATCCCGGGGGCTTCTGCGTCACAGCGCCAGTGCCGCCCACTCGCCAGTGTCGGGGTCCTGGATGAAGGCCTTGTCTGCCCCCTGCTTCCGAGCCCACGCCAGGACGAACTCCCAGTCCTGTGCCTGGATGGCGCCGCCCCACGGGCCGCAGATCCATTGGCACTCCCACCACGGCCCAGGCTTGCCGAACGCGTTGACCAGGGTGAAGGTGAACCCCATGGACCGCTGCGGTCCCAACGCCGTAGAGATGGTTGCCTGCTCCAGGTCGCCGTCTCCCCGCTGGTTGTAGATCATGACCCGGTTGGTGCTATCGCCGGGCAGTACGGCGTCGACAGTGATCGAGCCGGCCAGAGGCTCGGCCTCGAGCTGGAGGTCCTTGTAGATCTTCGGCTCGGTGGTCCGAAAGCATCTTCCCGAAGGTGATGAACCCCTCGGAGACCAGCTCCTCCTCGTCCTGGTACCAGTACGGTGCCGGCGTCTGCACCGGGTAGGCGCCGGAGCTGAAGGCCGCCACGACGCGCCCCCTCCTCGGTGACCGTGAGGTCGGAGAAGTAGCCGGCGGCACTGGTCTCCACGTCCTTCGCCCAGGCGAAGCTGCCGTCCGCCAGCTCCTGGCCGGCGTCCACGCGGTAGAGCACAGCCTTGCTGTCGGTGGTCTGCCAGGCCAGATAGAAGAACCTGTCCCAGGTGGTGCCGGTCTCGATGATGGTGCCGTGGAAGGTGAGCCGGTCCACGATCGCGGCGCACAGGCGCGGGTCGGTGAAGGTCTTCGCCCATCCCGAGAAGCTCTCGTTGGAACCGATCGCGATCGAGGCCTTCTCCTCCCTCTCGGTAAGAACCTGGAACAGCAGCTCGGCGCCGCGCCGGTACGCCAACGAGGCCACCCTCACCCCTGGGCCAAATCAGACCGACACGAACACCCGGAGCGTCGGTTAGGCCAGATCAGAGCGACAACCCTGGGCCAGATAAGACTGACAGCGCTACCTGTTGCGCGCCGCGGTCCAGGTCCGCCCTCGAGGATGACCCGCGTTCCTCGCTTGCCACGGCGCGGGATCTCCCGTTCCAGCTGCAACTCTCGGACGCGCCTCTGACCACCGACGCATCCATCCGCATCGGACCCGACAGATACAACGCAAGGGCATCCGCCTCGAACTCACCTGGACGGCCCCCACGGCCATCACGGCCATCGACGCCGCGGTGTCTCGCCGCCAGACCTGAGCCGGCAGAGCGCCGGCCTCCTTCCGCGAGGTAAGCTTCCCTCAGTACGCCGCTTCGTAGGCGTCCGGCTGTTCGCGTGAACGCGCAGCCGCACAGGTCGAACTCTTCTCACGCACGACCGAACTCCCGCGGCCAGGCGATTCGCCCGTTGACCACCCGCACACATCTCCGCGCCACTCGCCGCTGGTCTGTGGTGGTGCCATCACCCATCCCCACGGTGCCGATCGTCGACCCCAGGTCGACGGCGTCTGACCCGTCCCGTCCGAAGCGAGGAACCCTTGAACGATCCAGATGATGTCGACTACACCCGCCGGGTGGCGTTGGAGGTCAAGGCGGCCCACAGTCTCCAGCTCACAGTTCAGGGCCGCTGCGACAGCGGACTCCAAGGCGGCGCCTGGCACGTGGCTGATCCGGCCGGCAGGCCCGCGATCCTGAAGTGGAGCCACCCGAGCACGCCATCGAAGGTACGCGAGGTGGCGGAGGTCATCCGCCGCGTTCGAGCCAAGGGGTATCCGACCCCGGCCTGGCTGGCCGCCGGTGTCACGCGTGACGGAGTGTCCTACCACGTCCAGGAGTTCGTACCCGGGGACGCATCGACGCCCCTGACGCCGCCCAAGGTCGAGCTTCTGCTCGACGTCCTCGAACGTCAAGCGAACCTGGATCCAGCCCTCACCCACGACTGGTCGCGACGGGTGGAGATCATGGCGCTCGAGGATCCACCGGATGGTCCGCGGCGCGTCGTCCAGCGCCTTGGTGCGCGTGGCCAGGTGCTGCTGGACCACTTCGACCGGCTCCTCGCCGGCTTCGGCACGGTCCAGCTACCGAGGAGCGACCTGGTTCACGGCGACTTCAACAGCTGCAACATCCTCCTGCGGCATGGCGCGGTGAGCGGCGTGATCGATGTCGAGGCGGTCGGCCGCGGGACCCGCGCCTTCGACCACGCGTCGCTGCTGCGGGAGGCCTACGTCGAGGGATACGGACCGGAGGTGGCAGGGCTCATCCGGCGAGCCGGTGAAGCCGTCGCCGGGCCGGGGGTGCTCGCGTTGTGCGCCGCCGCGGCGTCCTTCGACATCGTGGGGTTCAAGCTGAAGCACGAGCCGGACCGCATCGACCAGATCCTCGACCGGCTGCACCAGCTCGCCGACGATCTTGCCGAACGCCTGTGACAGCGCGGCGATTCGCCGCGCATCGAGGGTCGGTCCACTTCCGCGAGATCGGTCTCGGTGAGGTGATGCCTCTCGTGGTTACACGCGACGTCCGCATGTACGACGCTCCCGGCGAGATCCCACCGTCGCGGTAGCGCGCCAGATCGCGTCGCCCGACGCACGCGTGCTCTTCACGAGCATGGGCTCAATCGGGCCTACGGATACGCACGGCGGACCTCGGGTTATGCGGTATGACCGCGTCACCGTACGGTGCAGCTCACCCCGGCGCTCCCAGCGGTCTGACAGAACCACACCGAGGGGACGGGGTCTCCCGCTGCCAGTCACGCGTCAACAAGCGGGGCGTACCACGGGCTGCGCGTCCAAACCATCTGCACCCGCCCGGCGGTGCGGGACACCGCCCCGACCTCCGCCACCTGCGCCACGCCCGGCGATCCGCTTATCGGCTTGGCGTAGGCGGCCTCCGCGCTCAGGGTGCAGCCCCATCGCTCTCGTCAAGGGGTCGTCTGCTTGGCGTCCCCTGGCGCGTGGCAGGTGTGAACTTCGTATCTGAGGCTGCCTGGGCAAGCATTCAGCGGCAAGGGCGATGACCGATGGGGCAGGCCTAGAACCTCGGGCTGGCGACGAGCATGACGGCGTGGACGGCTTGGCTGATGCGGTTCGCGGCCTGTTCGGGGTTGGGTTGGCCGGCGTCGAGCCAGGCGATGACGGCTTCGATGGTGAGGGTTGGAATCAGACTTGAGGCCCAGTCCAGCCAGGGGCCTGAAGGAATGGTTTTGGCCAGGTTGCGGCGGGCGGTCTCGCGCGCGGTCGTGGTGAGGGCACCTGTCAGGTCGCGGAACTCGTTCTCGCGGGCGGCATAGCGGAACAGCAGCCGGAAGCCGTCCGGCTCAGCGGCGGCGGCGCGCACCAGGGCAGGGATGGCTTCCTCGCCGAAGTCATCGGTGCCGGTTGCCTCAGCCAGGCGAGTGCAGGCCCGGTCCAGCACGGCCCGATAGAGATCGGCCTTGGAGTCGAAGTGCCGATACAGCATGGCCTGGGTCAGGTTCGCTTCGGCGGCGATGTCCTCAAGCCCCGCTTCGGCGTAGCCAGCGCGGGCGAAGGCGCGGGTGGCAGCGTCGAGGATCTGTTCGCGCCGCTCGGCCCGGCGCATCCGGCGTACCGGCGCCGATGGAGGTCCGGCGCCGACCTGCCGGGATGTGCCGGGGCTTTGCTCCTTCATCCCGCCTCCTCTTGTAGAAGTCTGCTTATACAAATATGGTAATACATGAGTGAATATACAAGCCCGGTGCCTACTCCTGGGGGAAGCCGTGTCCGATTCTGTACGACTGCCGTTCGAGCAGCCTGATCCGATGCGACCCGCGCCTGCGCTGCGTGAGTTGCAGGCGCAAGCCTCCGTCCACGCGGTCCGTACCGCGGTCGGCGATCCGGCTTGGCTGGTGACGG
The DNA here is from genome assembly GCF_014873875.1 of Actinopolymorpha pittospori. Taxonomy (GTDB): domain Bacteria; phylum Actinomycetota; class Actinomycetes; order Propionibacteriales; family Actinopolymorphaceae; genus Actinopolymorpha; species Actinopolymorpha pittospori. The sequence goes on from NZ_JADBEM010000001.1 coordinate 148,594, forward strand.
GGCATGAGGAGGTACGCCGACTTCTGGATGACGACCGTCTCGGCCGCGCCCACCGCGAGCCCGAACGTGCTTCGCGTGCGGGTGAGTCGGCTCTGTTCGGCGGTCCGCTGGGCAACTTCGACACCGAGCAAGCCGACCATCGCCGGATGCGGTCGCTGCTGCAGCCGCACTTCTCGCCCAGGCGCATGCGCGCTCTGCGCGCCCGAGTCGAGACCCTTACAGCGAACCTGCTGAACGAGCTCGCCGCCGGCGGGCCGCCAGCCGACCTGCACGCCGCTTTGGCGGTGCCGCTGCCGATCGCGGTCATCTGCGAACTGCTCGGCGTGCCCTACGAGGACCGGGCACAGTTCCGCGCCCTGACGCAGGCCGCCGCCGATATCACTGACCGGGCTCGCTCGGAGTGGGGGTTGGCCGAGCTGTTCGACTACGGCATGCAACTGGTCGCGCGTAAGCGCGCCGAAGGTCGGCTTGGCGACGATCAGGATCCTGACGTGATCTCTCGGTTGGTCGCGACCGAGGGTGTGAGCGATGGGGAGTCTGCGGCGATGGGCATGTTCCTGCTGTTCGCCGGGCACGAGACCACGGTCGTAGCCATCGGGACGGGTGCGTTGTGGCTGCTGGCCAACCCGGAGCAGTGGGAGAGGCTGGTGAACGAACCGTCTCGGATCGACGCAGTGGTGGAGGAGATCCTGCGCGCGCCGATGCTTGGAGGAAACGGCATTCCTCGCTACGCGCGTACCGACCTGGAGATTGCGGACGTACAGGTGCGGGCTGGCGATCTGGTGCTGCTGGACACTGGCGCAGCCAACCACGACCCGAGCGTGTACGTCGAGCCCGACCGGTTCGACATCCTCCGCCCACCGGTGCCGCATCTGACCTTCGGGCACGGCGCGCGCTACTGCATCGGCGCGCCACTTGCCCGCATCGAGCTGCAGGTGGTCTTCGCCCAGCTCGCTGCCCGCTTCCCCACCCTGAAGTTGGCCTGCGAGGCGAAGGATCTGTCGTTCAACCTGAACGTGCTGACCGGCGGGCTCACCGCGCTGCCGGTCACCTGGTGACCGCCATGCGTGCCACGATGCGAAGCAAGAGCCGACCCCTCTTCGCCAGGGTCTATCCGATGATGGCGCGGAGCATGGAGGCCGGCGGCATGGGCGATCGGCGGTCGACGCTACTGGCGGGCCTTCGTGGGCGAGTGCTGGAGGTCGGGGCCGGAGACGGCGCCAACTTCGCCCACTATCCAGCCACGGTCGAGCGCGTGCTGGCGATCGAGCCGGAGCCGCACCTGCGTGTTCTGGCCAATGCATCTGTGGCCAGGGCACCGGTGTCCGTCGAGATCCGCGCCGGCACTGCCGAGCTGCTGCCGGCCACCGACGCGAGCGTGGACGCCGTGGTGTTCGCCATGGTGCTGTGCTCGGTTCCGGATCAGCAGACCGCTCTGGCCGAGGCCGTGCGAGTGCTACGGCCCGGCGGGGAGATCCGCTTCCTGGAGCACGTACGCGCCGACACGCCGGGCCTGGCGCGGGTTCAGGCCGTGCTGGACGCCACCGTCTGGCCGCATCTGGTCGGCGGCTGCCACACCGGCCGAGACACTCTGGGCGCGCTCGAGCGGGCTGAGTTACGCGTCGAGCGGCTGGAGCGCTTCTTGTTCCCCGAGGCGCATACGCCGGTCTCCTTCTACGTGCTCGGCTCGGCCGTCAGGGGCGGCGCTGCGTGATGCGCCACAGCTGGCGGGGTAGGTCGCCCTCCGTGAGCGGGTGCACCTGCAGACCACTCCAGCCTTCGGCGAGGGCGTCGACTTGGGCCCGGTCGAAAAAGTGCACAGCGAAACCGCCGTGCTCGTAGATGTCGTTGCCGTGGTAGGTCCCCGTGCCGTAGTGGGCGTCGCCGACATGGCGGACGGTGTAGACGAAAACACCGGCAGGGCGCAGCACGCGCCGTACCTCACCAACCAGGGCATGGATCTGCTCAGTCGAGAGCGCCATGCACAGCAACATGTGTGCGAACACGGTATCCACCGACCCATCTCGCAGCGGTAAGGGTTGGCGCACGTCGTGCACACTCGTCTGGATCACACCGCCCAAACCGGCCTCGGCGGCGTCGCGGCGCAGTTGATCCAGGGCCTGCGAGCTGAAGTCCGTGGCATGGACAGCCAAGCCGCACCGAGCGAAGTACAACGCGTCGCGACCATGCCCGGCACCAAGCTCCAGCACCGTTTCGGCACCACTGGCGAGGAACACCTCCGCGGCGTACACGGCCACGTCCGAGGGCTGGCGACCGTACATGCCCGGATGATCGGCATAAGTGCGCTGCCAATGCTCACGCTGGGCGCCGCCCAAGTCTGCAGGGTCCGTCACGCTCCCACTCTGCCTGGCGGCCGTCGAAGGCTTGCGCTGGGTGTCCGTTGGGTTCGGCTAACGGACGCCCGGATTCCGGGCGATGCTGGTGGTGCCTGGTCTAACCAGGGTGGCTGAACACGACCTCGTAGAGAACGGGCTCGAAGGTTGCCAGGTCGCGCGCCCGGCGCATGTGCACAGCTGCCTCGGGATTGCCAGCGAGCCCTTCGAAGTCCTTGCGGCTTCGCCATTGCGCATGGACAGCGACCTTGGCTCCGTCCAAGCTGCGGTGGATGCGGGCCGATTTGTAGCCAGGTTGTTTGCTCATTATCTGCTGGGCTGCCTGCACCAGGAGCTCGACGAGCATCTGCTGGTTGTCTGGCTCCACCGTGAACACGTTGATCACGGTCACCTCGTGGTCAGCAGTCGTCTGGGGCATTTCGTCATCCTCCTGGGAGTAGAGCAGTGGTGGGATCGCTCAGACGTCGAGGTAGGGGTCTCGGGCCAAGCAGGACGTGGCCCGTCCATCCATAGTCAAGACACCCGCAGCCACGCGAAGGGACCGGTCCGTCCCGGCTATGTTCGGTGTCCCTACCTGTGATGGATAGGAGAAGGATGGTCTCGGGGTGTGGCCGTGCTGAGCGAGCACATGATGGACCGCGCACGTTCGGGCGATCAGGCGGCGTTTGGCGAGCTCGTGGACCCCTATCGCCGGGAGCTTCAGCTGCATTGCTACCGCATCCTCGGTTCGCTGCAGGACGCCGAGGACATGCTCCAGGAGACGCTGTTGGCCGCCTGGCGCGGGCTCGAAGACTTCGAAGGCCGAGCTTCTCTGCGCGGCTGGCTCTATCGCATTGCGACCAATCGCTGCCTCAACGCGCTACGCGACCGCGGCCGCCGGCCACGCTCGGCCGACCCGATAGCGGGGCTGCCAGAGCCGACCCGGCGCAGCGAGACGATCTGGCTCGAGCCCTACCCCGACGTCCTGCTCGAAGGCATCCCCTCGACCGCGCCTGGACCGGATGCTCGATATGAAACCACGGAAGCGGTTGGGCTGGCCTTCATCGCGGCACTGCAGCACCTTCCGCCACGGCAACGGGTGGCACTCGTGCTCTGCGACGTCCTCGGATACAACCGCGCCGAGGTCGCCGCCATGCTCGACGCCACGGAGGCGTCGGTCAAGGCCGGCCTGCAACGCGCTCGGGCAACCCTCAATGAACACCGCCCTGCCCTGTGCCGCGAGAGTGCGCCATTGGCACGTTCGGCGCGTGAGCGGGAGGTCGCGGGCCATTTCGTGGTGGCGCTCGAAAACGGGAACATCGAAGGACTTGTTTCTTTACTCACCGACGACGCCTGGCTGACGATGCCGCCCGAGCCGCACGAGTACCAGGGCCACACCGACATCGCCACATTCCTCCACCACCGCGCACCACTGCTCGGCGGCCACCTGCGGCTCGTGGCCACTCGCGCCAACGGCCAACCCGCGTACGGCTGCTACCTAACAGACCCCAAGGCTGAAATCACGCGCGGCTACGGGCTGTTCGTGCTCACCCTCCAGGGCAGCCGTATCTCGGCCATAACCTGGTTCAACGACCGCAGCCTGTTCCCTCACTTCGGGCTCCCACGCGCCATCCGTGACTAACCAGGCCTCCTTCTGCGCCCGCTCGTGCGGCAGGAGGTCGAGCCCGGCGAGGTCGACGCTACTTACGGGTCGGCGAAGTGCCCTTGAAGGAGGGTCACGCCACTCCGGCCATGTTACGGACGGTCGACCGGTGTAGGGCCGCCGCGACCGCGACGGTCCCGGCCGGGCCCGAGCGCTTCTTCGCGACGATCAGATCTGCCTCACCGGGCCGCGCTTCGGTGTCCAGTAGTCATGCCGGTGCATCAGGATCACGACGTCGGTGTCCTGCTACAAAGGGCTGCTCTCGCGTAGGTCTGAGAGCAACGGCCGCTTGTCGGACCGACGACCGGTTGAGCTGGCACACTGCGACCACCGGCCCGTTGAGGTCCCTCGCCAGGAGCTTGAGCTGGCGGGACTACGTCGACACCTCGACCTGACGGCTCTCGGCCTCCACGCCGGGAGGAGCTGCACGTAATCGACGATGACCAGGTGCAGGCCGCTCGACGCCGCCATACGGCGAGACCCGGCACGCACGCACGCTCGCGAGCGTCGTCGACGCGTCGTTGATGATGTCGAGATTCCAGCCAGGGATCGGCGACCGGCCGATGCGCTGCCAGTCGGACTCCGTCAGAGCCGACTCCCGCAGATGCGTCAAGCCCACGCCGCACTGCGATCGCGACCAGGCGCTGGTTGACCTCTTCTTCCGACATTTCCGGCGACACGGATTGCGACGACCAGAAGGCCAACGGGGCGCGGCGTGCCCGATCAGGCGGACGCCCACCGTTCTTCGACCTTTCCGCGGCATCCGGCTCGCCCTCCCTTGGAGATCTCGTTGACAGCGTGCAGGGTGCACGCCAGCGCGAGCTGGGCGGCCGCATCCTGCGCAAGGTCAGTGGTGGGCGGCGCTGGACCAGGGCCCGAATTGTTCAGCAGGCTGAAGTCGACGTCCAGGTGCGGGTCGTAGCGCCTCGGGCTGGAGACCGAGCGCAGCGGGCGGCGCTGGCGACCGAGCTGACCGAGGGGCGGACCGCCGTAGGAGCCGAGACGCTCGGCGAGGTCGCGGCCTGGTTCGACCGGGTGCAAAGCATCCAGCGGGCCGTCGAGGTCGGCTCGGTCGACGCGGTGATCAGCGCGAGCGAGTTGCGCCCCGGCCGATCGAGGCGATCGAGCGTGGCCTCGCGGCGCTCGGCCGAGCGCGCAGCGAGAGCTGCGCTGGCGAACCGACTGACTGTCGCAGTCAATGGGCATAGGGGTCTTCGATGACGCCGTGAACGTTGGCCCGTGAGCGCAGGTACTCGTCGAAGGTCACGCTGCCGCGGTCGCCGTCAGTAAGCAGGTGTTCGCCGAGGCCGAGACCTGCGCCCAGTCTGCCTGGCACAGGAATCTTGACGACCCGGCGGCGCCGGTTCGCCGCGGCGAGGTAGGCGCGCATCAGGTCCTCCATGGCCTCCACCCGCGGTCCGCCGAGATCGCGCACCCTCCCGGCCGGCGGCGCCATGACCAGGTTCGCCATCCGGTCAGCGACCGCGCCCACATCGACCGGCTGGAAGAATGACCCACGCGGCACGACAGCGATCGGCCCCTTCGCCAGCCGCATCAAGAACATGAGGAGAAGATCGTGGAACTCGGTAGCCCGTAGCACCGTCCACGGCAACCCCGACGCCTCGACCACGCGCTCGGCCTCCAGTTTGGCGCGGAAGAACCCGACCGACGCCCGGTCAACACCTACGATCGAGATGTACGCCAGGTGCGGTCGCGCGCTACCCACAGCATCGAGAAGTTGCCGGAGCTGGATCACGTCACGCTGCGGTCGACGATAGTCGGCCGCACTGGCACAGTGCGCGATCGCATCCACGCCCTGCACTGCTGCGGTCAAGCCATCACCAGTCTCGAGATCTCCCTGGACGAACCCAGGACCGCGCGGTGGACGACGCGTCAACACCCTCACCTCCGCCTGATCCTGCAGTCGGCGCACCAGCTCGCGCCCCAGCACGCCGGTACCACCAGTGACGAGTATTCGCTCTGGACGTCCCATAGCTCCTTCTTTCAGCCTGTGATGAGTTAGCCCAAGCTAGCTGGGGAAACGGGCGTTGGTGGCGGACCGCAGGAGCCACTCGACCGGCCCGTACGGGTGGCGTTGGAGCCACCACTTGCTGGCAACGAGCTGGGTCAGGTAGGTCGCCACCGCGATCGCGACCACGCCGAGGAGCGGCATCCGGTCGACGAGCGCGAGGCCGTAGCCGGTGTAGATGAGCACGAAGATCAGCGACTGGGCGATGTAGTTGCTGGCGGCCATGCGGCCGGCAGGGGCGAGCGCGGCCAGCAGCCGCGCGCCGCCGCGGCCCCGGGTCAGCCGCAGGAGCGTGGCGACGTAGGCGGCGGTCAGCAGCGGGTTGGTGAAGGTCGTCAGCGCGCCGACGTACCCCGGGGGCGACTGGGATCCCTCGGCCGCCAGGGCCGACCAGATGGCGGCCGGGCCGCCCACCAGGAAGCCGGTCCACTGGATGCGCGGGAGCCACCGGGCCAGGGCCGGCACGTCCTCCAGCAGGCGGCGTTTCCCGGCGGCCAGGCCGAGCAGGAACATGGCCAGTGCGGGTGGTCCCTGAGTGAGCCAGATGATCATCACGAAGAAGGGAGCGATGGTGAGCTGCGCGTTGAGGGTGTCCAGCGGGCCGCCGCGGTAGCCATCGAGGGCTTGGACGTCGAACGGTGGCTCGGCGTTGCCGCCGCCGGATGTCATCTGCAACTGCACGGCGGCGACGCTCAGCAGGACGCAGCCGGCGGTGATGACGGCGGTGCGAGGCGTGAGAGTGCGCAGCGCGACCAGCAGTAGGCCCAAAGCGGCGTACAGGGTGAGAATGTCGCCGAACCACAGCAGCGCGGCGTGTACCGCGCCGATGGCGAACAGCGCTGCCGACCGGCGCAGCAGGCGCGGCACGGCCGGGGCCTGGACGCGTGCGGCGGCGTCAAGCTGCAGGGTGAACGAGTAACCGAACAGGAACGAGAACAGCACGAAGAACTTGTTCACGAAGACGGCGTCCACGACCGCGGACACCGCTTGGTCGACCGGGGTGTCGAATGTAAAGGTGAAGTCGAACGTCCCGCCCTGCATGCTCCGGATCCCGGTCACGGCGGCGACGACGTTGGCGATGAGGATCCCGAACAGCGCGAAGCTGCGTACGGCGTCCACTTCGCCGATGCGGCGGCCAGTCCGCACGCCGGGTTCACGGTCAGAGGTCGTGGTCATGGGGTGTCCGCGAAGAGACACCTCAGCAGCGATGCGGTGGCCTGCGGCGTGTCGCGCAGTCGGGCAATGATCAAGGAATCGGCGAGTTCCTCCAGCGTCGCGTCGATGACGTCCAGGTCGGCTCGACGCAGGGAGGGCGCTCGGCGGGCCAGCCGCCGCAGTTCGGCGTGGATGACGGTGCGGCTGTGCTGGTGCACCTGGGCAACGAGGGCCGACGTGGGGTCGTCGGGGCCTTTCGCTGGGTGCGGAGCGGGGCACGGTGGATCAGTGGCCATGGCTTGGGCTCGTGTCCGTACCGACGGTGTGGGCAGTGTGCGAGCGACCGAATGGCGTGGTGACACCGTCGTAGCGGAGCAGCAGCATCATTCCCTGGTGTGCGTGCGGCAGATTGTGGCAATGGTTCATCCAGATCCCGGGGTTCGCGGCCTCGAATGCGACCTCCCACACCTCTCCTGGGCGAACATCGAACGTGTCCACCCACAGAGGGCTGCCGGACGAGGGCGTTCCGTCCCTGGAAAGGATCAGCACGGGATGGCCGTGTAGATGCCAGGGGTGGGTTTCCAGGCTCCGGTTGACCACGGTGAACCGGACGAGGTCGCCTTCGGCGACGAGCTGGTCCGGGATCGACGGGTGCCCCCGGCCGTTCACCGTCTGTGCGTACGCCAGCCCTCCGTCGACCATGGCCAGACCCCGGTCCAGGACGATCGTGAACTGCCGGTCAGGGGCGTCGGGATCGAACGGCGCGGCGACGGCAGTTCCGTAGTGAAGAAGGTCGAGCTCCGGCCAGCTCGTGGTGTCCTCGACGGCCGGTTCTTCACCGGCCGGTTCGCCATGCGGGTGCAGCCACACTCCGTTGTCGCGATCGTTGTCGAGGATGAGCGCCACGGTCCTGTCCGGCATGACGAAGACCAGGTCGTGTCGCCCGCCCGCAGGCAATCGGAGCTTGACGCCACGGATCTCGTCGGGCTGGTTGAGATCCCGGCCGTCGACGGCTGCCACCCGGAACGGCGTTCCAGCGAGCGCGAACCAGTGCGGATCTGAGTCGGTGTTGATCAGTCGCAGCCGCGTCGGCGTACCGGCTGGTGCGGTGTGTTCGATCCGCCCGTCCTGGTCAGCGATCACCATGGTGCCGTCGAAGGTGTGCACGGGCAGAGTCAGATCCAGCCGCTCTGGGTCAGCGGCCTCGTCCACCTGCTGTCTGTCGCGTGGTGTCACGACGAGGGTCCCGTACAGCCCTCTGCGCACGCCGTGGTGGGAAGCCTGGTGGGTGTGGTACCAGTAGGTCCCCACCTGGTCGGCACGGAACTGGTAGCCGAACTCCTGCCCGGGGGCAACGACGTCCTGCGTCACGCCCGGTGCGCCATCCTCACCGCACGCCACGTCGTAGCCGTGCCAGTGCAGGGTCACTCCGTCCTCGATGTCGGTGTTGCGCAGCGTGACCTCGATCAGATCGCCCTCGGTGGCGGTGATCGCCGGACCAGGCACCTGCCCGCCATAGGTCCATGCATCGATCTCACGTCCGGACGGGAGTCCGACGCTGGCCGTCTGCGCGGTGAGTGCGTACCGCCTCCTGGTACCGCCCGGAGCCGGTCCGTGGGCACCGCGCAGGTCGGCCACCGACACGGCCGCCCGGGAGCCGGACCTGGGTCCCGGACCGCCGCCGGTGGTGACTGATTCGGCTCGTGTGATCGACAGGCCGACGCCGGCACCCCCTGCACTCACCACGACCGCTCCACCTGCCAGGCTGACGAACCGGCGACGCGAGATCCCAGGAGGACCGCCTGGTGCCTGTGCCGCGGCCGGTGCCGCGAGCACCCGCGCGGTCAACAGCGCGGCAGCGCACACGAGCGAGAGCGCGATCAGCACGGTGTTCAAGGTCAGCGGGTGCCCGGCCAGGAAGGTCACCACGAGACCGGCCAGTGCCGCGTAACCGGTCGTGAACAGCGCCACAACGCTTCCTGCCAGTCGCCCCTCGGCTGGCGTTCGCCTCGCTTGGAGCAGCCGCGGGCCAGCGATCAGCACCGCGGCCAGTCCGGTGACAGTGAGCAGCGGCAGCCCCAGCAGAACCTTCTCCTGCACGAACCACCAGCCCCGTCCGGCCAGCATCGCCACCGTGGCCACCCGGGCAAGGGTCACCAGCACGGCCACCACCAGGAGAGTGCGCGCGAGCCGGGCGCGTCCGACGGCCAGGGTGACGCCGGTCGCGAACCATGCGGCGACGCTCAGCAGTGCGACGACATGATCCAGGAGGATCAACTGACTCGTTGTCATGACGTCGGCTGAGCGGATCCCGCTGCTGAACCGGACGCCCTGGCGTCGTCGCCCGTGCTGGCCCGCCAAGTAAGTGCTGGCGGCCTGGACAGTTCTCGCGCCCGCCGGACGATCCTCCCGACCACGGCGAGGATGACCAGTCCGTTGACCGCGTGCAGGCCGAAGATGAGCTGGCCGGCCGTCGTCGTGCTGTCACCCGTGTCGCCGAACGCTTTGGCGATCGCCCCGATCACACCCTGGACAACCACCAGCCCGGCGACCAGCCCGACCATCCCGATGAGTCGCCCGGGCATCCGCGCCAGCGCGGCAACCAGGATCGTCAGGACCGCGAAGAGGACGATTCCGTACCCCAACGTCCGGTGCGTCTGGAAAGACTCGTCGTTCGGCGCGGTGTCGAACGCGCCGCTCGCGGCGAAGAAGAACTGCGCCACGACGGTCAGCATCAACAGGGTCGCCAGTCCGACGAAAGCCTTACGCATGTGAGAACTCCTTAAGATCACTTGAATCGCGAGGTGCTCGTGCTGCCGGGGGACCGGAGTCGTGGTGCCGAGGTCACGGAGGCCTCTGTCGGCGGGTCCACGACAGCGATCCTCGCGCCGACGATGGGGTCACCGCCTCCGGCGACGGACGGCAGTGTCTACGCGGTTCTGCGTAGACAACTCGGGCAGGATCGCGCTCGTCGTCGTAGTTGGCCGCGCGTCTGACACGAGCCCGGCCCCGCGCGGGAGCCCTACGATCCCGGTATGCAACGCCGAGCCACGTCGTTCCGCCTGCCTGTCCTGGCGCAGGACGCGTTGCTCGCGCTCTTCATCACCGTGATGCAGGTGCAGGGCGTCATCGTGAGCGCCTCCGACGACGCTGCGGCGCGGCCCCTCGCCGATCTCGGGCAGGTGGGATACGCCATGCTGATCGTGAGTGGCGTAGTCGTTGCCCTGCGCCGCCGGTGGCCGGTTCCGGTGTTCGTCACGACCGCGCTCGCCAGCCTGGTGTACTACAGCTTCGACTTCCCGGACGGGCCCGGCTGGCTCGGACTCTTCGTCGCCCTCTACACGCTGACCGCTTACGGTGACGGGCGCCGGTCGTTGGTGAGGGCTGGCGTGGGTATCTCGGTGTTGACCATCTGTTGGCTGGTCGCGGCGGCCGACATCGAGCCGCGGGCCGCCATCGGATGGGTGTTCTTCCGGATCGGGGCATCGGTCATGAGCGCTGCCCTTGGTGAGTCGGTCCGGTCTCGGCGGTTCATCGCGGCCGAGGCACAGGAACGTGCTGAACGCGCTGAACGCACTCGGGAGGAAGAAGCGCACTCGCGGGTCGACGCCGAACGGCTCCGGATCGCGCGCGAGGTCCACGACACCGTCGCGCACGCCATCGCGGTCATCAATGTCCAGGCCGGTGTCACCGCGCACGTGCTCGACAAGCGACCGGAACAGGCGCGCGAGGCGCTGGTAGCCATCGAGCAGACGAGTTCGCGGGCGTTGCGGGAGATGCGGGCCATCCTCGGGGTGCTTCGTGACGCCGACGACGGGCGAGTGCCGCACCTGGACCTGGGGCAGATCGACGAACTCACCGCGAACGCTCAAGATGCCGGACTCGACATCAAACTCGAGGCAAACCCGCCAACGACGCCACTGCCGAGCGCGGTTGGCAGCGCGGCCTACCGAGTCCTGCAGGAGTCGATCACCAACGTGATCCGCCACGTCGGCCCGACCCAGGTGACGGTGGCGCTGCACTACGGAATCGATGTCCTGGAGGTCCGGGTGATCGATGAGGGTCGCCGAGGCGCGGCAGTTGGCGGACCTTCGGACCGGCACCTTCGGGTCCATGATCCGACGAGCAACGGCGCCGGTAGCTCGGCCGAGCCAGGCCGCGGGATCCTCGGAATGCGCGAGCGCTGTCAGCTCCTAGGGGGAGAACTCACCGCCCGGTCGCTGCCGACCGGAGGGTTCGAAGTCAAGGCAAGGTTGCCCCTGGCGCCGACCGGAACGGCGCACCTGTGAACGCGGCAGCCGCGTCGTCCTCGCCCGGCAACGCTCCGATCAAGGTTCTGGTCGCCGACGATGAGCGTCTTGTGCGATCCGGGTTCAAGGTCCTGCTCGACGTCGAGGACGACATCGAGGTGGTCGGGGAAGCCACCAACGGGGCCGAGGCCATCGAACGAGCCCGCGCCACCCGCCCCGACGTTGTGCTCATGGACATCCGCATGCCTGAGCTGGACGGGATCCAGGCAACCGGCCAGATCGCCAAGACGCACGGCCTGCAGAAGGTCCGAGTCCTGATCCTGACCACCTACGACACTGATGCCTACGTCTTCGAGGCACTGCAAGCCGGCGCGAGCGGCTTCCTGCTCAAGGACGCCGGACCGGCCGAACTCCTGCAGGGCATCCGGGTCGTCGCCGCCGGAGACGCCCTGCTCGCACCGCGGATCACCCGACGCCTCATCGCCCAGTTCACCGCGCAACGAACAGCCACCCAGGCAGGGGAGGACGGGCTGACAGTGCTGACACAGCGCGAGCGTGAAGTGGTAGCCCTGGTGGGGCGCGGTCTGAGCAACGACGAGATCGGCGCCGAGCTCTTCGTCAGCCCGGCCACCGCCCGCACCCACGTCAGTCACGCGATGGTGAAGCTTGGTGCGCGTGACCGCGCGCAGCTGGTCGTCATCGCGTTCCAGACAGGACTGGTCAGTCCTTGACCTTCCATGCGACTGGGAGAGCGCCTGATGACACCAAGGCCTGCGGTCGATCACGTGGTCAGCCGAGTTTTCGCTGCGTACATGCGCTCGGTGAATCGCCGGACAAACGGCTTCGCCGTCATCCCGAAACAGGCGATCACCTCATGCACCCGAGCGCCACGGTCCAACGCTACGATCGCGTGAGCCACCGCGAGGCCGCGATCGAGCGATCGCACCGTGTGAGCAAGCAGAGTTTTTCTCGAGTATCCGCGGCCTCGCCGCCGGTGTTCGCGCCCCGAGCAGCCGCTCACGGAGCACATCACCGTCGCGACCCCCACAGCTCACCGAGGCCGACCATCGAGCCAGTGACCGCCGGGATTGGGAAAGGGAAGAACGGGAGCACGCCACCCATCCTGAAGTACATGCACATGATCGCCCGGGATCCAGTACGACGTCGATGTCACGCGCCTTCGTCACGAAGCCAGTGGTGGTGTAATCGCTGAGATCGTCGGCGCCCAGACCCACGGCCGGCCACAACGCTATCCGCCGGTCTCGGCGTCCGGCGCGTACGGCAGCCCACCGCCTCCGGCCGGGCGTGCCGGTGCGGCAGAGAACGCCCCTCCTACAGAGGTTCGGCGAACACGAAGGTGTTGCCGGAGAACCGGATGCCGTCGTACCAACAGGTGATGAGGACGAGCCGTCCATCCGGGAAGTCCCGGTCATCGATGCTCTGAGCGTCCTTCGCCACCTTCTGGTAGCTCCAGTCCGGCGCGACTTTGGTGACGCTGTAATGGATGGTCCCGCCGTCTGTCGTGACGTCGATCCTGTCTCGGGGGCGCAGCCTGCTGATGTGTCCAAGTGCCCCGTCGCCGACGCCCACCGCACCTGGGACCTTCTGGGTGTGCCCCAGGATCAAAGCGCTGCCCTTAGGGGCGCCCGGCCTGGGGCCGTCTCGCCACCACCCGACCGCCGCAGGATCTCTGGGCGGAGTCAGCGTGCGGTACTTCGGGTCGTTCTTGTCGGTGACCATGCCGATCTCGTAGATCCGTGCACTGACGTGCAGACGGGGTATGACCAACCGGACTGGAAGGCCTGGCCGGACCTTCGCGGTCGTCCGGCTACCGGTTATGGGAGGGCTGGCTGTGGTCTTCCGGATCGTGCGTCCCCGTGGGATGGGGCCCGCGGAAGGTGGCCCCGATGGGATGGACCCCGCGGAAGGCGGACCCCATGGGATGGGGCCCGCCTTCCGCGGTTGGGGCGCGGCAGCGAGAGTGGCTTCTCGCCGCGGGGCGGCCTCTGAGCCGGGCTGGATCGCCAGACTCCCTGAGACCGCCACCGCTACGCCGACCAAGAAGAACAGGCGGCGACGCCACCTACGCATCGCGGGTAGGCCGACGGACCGACTTCCGCAGCTGGACGAGCACAATCGCGGCCAATGCGAGGCCCGCGAACAGAGCGATCCAGCCGGACCTGCCTACCGGACTGATGCCGCCGGCCGAGTCGCTGGCGGGTGCGGAGCCGGGCCGTGCGGCTGCGTCGCTAGTGCCGGCAGCCGACGAACCGGGCCCCGCAGCTGAGTCGATGCCGCCGGGGAACTCAGTCGGTCCAGGGGTCGGGCTCGGCGACGGCACGGGCGGGCACTGCTCTGTCCAGAAGACCTTGAACTTGTGGAACGCCTCGTCACCGCTGTCGTCGGTGACGAGTACGTCGAGCCTGACGTGCACTTCGCCCTGGTTATTGGGCTCCAGGCCGGTGGTGTCGAGTTCGTAGGCCTCGGTGTGGTTGAGGGTGTTGCCTGGTGGGGTCTGTCCCTCGAAGGTGAAGGTGGTGCGACCGGTCGTGGGCTGGACCGGGGTCATGTTCCCCGACGGTGGCATGGCCTCGAACCCGACGACCGCCGTATTGGTGCCGGCGTCGAAGCCGAAGAACTGTACGGAGAAGCGGCAACCGACATGCGGCTCGTTGCTCGGCCCGCTGTCGACCGGGTCTCCGTCAATCTGGACGAAGCCGTTGGCGCCCGGCGGCTGCTGCGTGACGCTCGCGTCGGCCGGTTGGGTCAGGCCAACGGCGCCGACCATTCCCAGCAGAAGACCGAAGAACAGGGCGAAGACACCGCGGCCCCGCGCGCGGCGCATCCTGTGACGAAGCTCGGGACTTGGATCCATGATTCCCCCATTGGTCGGGATGAGTTCCATCGCCCGTACCCGGGGGAAGCCTGAAGAATCAGGCTATCGTTGGATTGGAAAACTTTATCCGTAAGGTGACGATAGAAGAAGGTCTAGAGGTACTTTGAGCGGCTATGCCTTCTTCCGTCTGCTTTATGAGAAGAGAGCTGAAAGCTTTAATGAGAATTTGAACCGAGACGCTGGTGTTCTGGTGGACTTTGACGCACCAGCACGCGTCCTCCAGGAGGCGGGCTCAGCTCGGGCACGGCGAGCGGGGCGATCCGATCCCGATAAAAAAGCCGCGACATACGTACCTGCAGCCGTTGCGCCAACCTGTCTCGAAGACTTCAGCCAGTCAGAGATGCCCGTGACGTTGCGTGCGGACGCGGTTCGTCATCCTCATGGGATATTCATGAACCTCGGCTGGGGGAGATCGTGAACGAAAATGGCCTGTGGATGGGGAAATACTTGAGCGTCGACACAGGAACACCGGGAACAGAATTAGAGAGGGAACATCCAGCGTCAGGTCATAGGCAATGAGGCGGCCCGCTTGGCGGGCTGTCACGCCCCGTCCCCCTGGGGTGTCGTCGCATGAGTTTCCTGAGTCAACCCCTATGTCGCGAGAGGCTTATCCGCGGGCGTGTTGATCTTCCTGTTGGCCTGGTGGGTGGCGGGGTCGTAGCAGGTGCCGTCGCGCCAGCAGGCCCACATCACCCGCAGCCAGGTGCGGGCCAGGATGCGGATCGCGTGGGGGTGTCGCTTCTTGCGGGCTCTGGCGTCGTTGTAGATCTTCGCTGCCCAGGTACTGCCGTGGCGGCTGTTGTCGGCGAAGGTGGTCAGCGCGACGCGGGCTCGGCGGTTCGTCGCGAAGCGGAAGGCGACCGTGCGGGACTTGCCCGAGGCGCGGGTGAGGGGGACGACACCGGCCTCGGCGATGAGCTGTTCGCAGGTCTGAGCGCGTTCCAGGATCGGGCCGATCTCCCCGATGACCTGCCCGAGGCTGACCTTGCCGATGCGCGGCATGGTGGCGAACAGCGGCGCGTAGGGGTGGGCTTTGGTGGCCTCGGCGATGGTCTTGTCCAGTGTGCGGATGGTTCCGCGGATGCCCTGCACGAGCTGGACCTGCACGCGGACCAGCTGCCCGGTTATCGCCTCGCTGAGACGCGAGGCCGCCTTCGGCGTGGCGCGCAGACGTTCGATCAGGACGCTTCCGGGCTTCTTGCCGGAGTAGCCGCGGCGCTTGCACCAGGCTTCCAGGCGCCCCGCGGTGAGCGTGGCGGCCGAGGCCGGGGTGGGGTACCGCTCCAGGAAGGCCATGGCGATGTCGCTGTCCAGGCTGGCGAAGACCGTCTTGCCGCCGGGCCAATGCTCGTCCAGCAGCGCGGCGAGCTGGTTGACGGCGGCGACCTTGGCCTCGACGTGGTCGGCCCGCTGGCGGGTGAGGGCCTGCAGGTCGAGGGTGGCCTGCTCGGTGGGCTCCAGCCTCGGCAGCAGGTGGCCGTCGGTGCGCAGGTAATCGGCGAGCTTCATGCTGTCGCCGGCATCTGTCTTGGCCTTCGAAGCGCCCCAGCGCGCCCGCATCGCGTGGAAGGCGTTCGGGTGGACCGGCACGACCGGGTGCCCGGCGGCCAGCAGCCGGTCGACGGCCAGGCCCCGGGTGGTCTCAATGGCCACGGGCAGGCCGGCCGGGTTGCCGTGCTTGCGCAGTCGGGCCAGGGTCTTGGCGAACCCTTCCTCGGTGTGGGCCAGTTCCCACCGGTCGATGCGCTTGCCGGTGTCGTCCATGACGGTCACGTCATGGGTTTCGCTCGCCCAATCCCATCCGATGAACACCTGCGTCGTACTCCAAGGCGGTTCGAGGAGCACCTGCCCGGTGGTGAGGTCGTCTGCCGGGAGCTCATTAATCGGCCCTCTGCGGGGCGTGTCCCTGAAGCCGATCAGACGACCTCGGCCCGGCGGGGCTGGCGGAACTCATGCTGGCCGTCGAACAGCTCGCATTACTGGCCATGCACCCACCGGGACCGAGAGGTCACAACCCTACCCGTGAGGGCTGCAGAAGGGATGGTCCTCTAATGAGCATAAGTGTTTTCGCAGGTCCCGTTGGGAGACGCCGGGGACGCGGGCCGCGGGGTTGTTCAGATCCCGAGGAACCGCTTCAGCACGCGACGTGATGCCGGCAGCCGGTGGCCGGCATCGAATTCCAGTACCGAGATCTCCCGGGTCATCGCTGCCAGCAACCCTGCCGCCTCTTCGGCGTCGTCCCAGCCCATGACCTCCAGGTCGGCGACGCCCGCTGCCGCGAGGCGCTTGCGCCGGGCCTCCATCGAGCCCTGCACAGCCGGGTCGGAGCGGGCATCGAGCGACAGCGCCTTGACGCCCCTGTTCGCGAGCGAGACGTCGAGGTATGCCTCCGCACTGCGGAAGAGTCGCTCGGCGCCGGGCGGCAGTCCCGCGATCGCCTCGCCGACAGCGGCCTCGACCCGGGCGTGGAAGCGTGCGTGCATGGCATCGACGAACGCCGCGCGGTCCTTGAAGTGGACGTAGAAGGTCCCCTTGGCGACCCCTGCCCGGGCGACCACCATGTTCACGCTGACGCCGGCCAGGCCGTGCTCCTCCGCCAGTGCCGCGCCGGCGTCGAGAAGTGCCTCGCGTGTCTGCAGCGCGCCGGAGGCCCTCGTTCCTTCTGTCATCGCTCGGGAGTCTATGCCCGGAGTCACTGACCGACCGGTCGGTCAGTGAGCTAGGGTGCGTCCATGCCCACACTGTCGACATCCGTTGGGACGGTCGCCTACGACTCTCGCGGCCGCGGCGACCCGATCGTCCTGCTGCCCAGCGGCGGCCATGACCTCCATGACTACGACGAGCTCCGCGAGCTGCTCCCCGACGGGTTCCGCAGCATCGGCGTCGACTGGCCGGGTCACGGCCGGTCCCCGGCGGGTACGGCGCCCGCCACCGAACTGCGGCTGACCCAGATCGTCGAGGAACTTCTCGAAGCTCTCACACCCGACGGCGCCGTCCTGGTCGGCAACTCGGTCGGCGGCAACGTCGCCGCCCGGCTGGCGATCAGACGACCTGACCTGGTCAGGGGCCTGATGGTCATCGACGGCGGCGGCTTCGAGGCCTCCACGCTCGCAAGCCGCGGGTTCTGCGCGCTGATGAGCCGTCCCTGGTTCGTCCGCCTGATCTATCCCCTGTTCTCCCGGGCATACATGCGCCCGCGTACCGCGGCCGACCACCGGGCGCGGGCCGGTGCCATCGCGATCACGCGCACCACGCGGGGGGTGACGGCCGTCACCGAGATCTGGCACAGCTTCAGCCTCCCCGAGCACGACCTCCGGGCGCAGGCCGGGAGGATCACCGCCCCCACCGTGCTGGTCTGGGGGCGACACGACCCCGTCCTCTCGTTCCGCGCCGCCGAGACGGCCAGGGACTTGATCCCCGGATCGAGGCTCGTGGTCATCGACAGCGGCCACCTTCCGTACACGACCAACCCGGCCGCTGTCGCCGCCGAGCTCATCGACCTCGCGAACGTCGCGTTCGACGTCGCGACCAACCACGCCCAGTACCGCCCATCCGCCACGAAGGAGCAGCAGCAACCATGAAGGCCGCAGTGATCGACACTCTTGGCACCGCACCGCGCGTGACCGACCGTCCCGACCCATCGCCGGCCACCGGCACCATGGTGCTTGTCAGGGTGGAGGCGGCGGCACTGAACCCGCTCGACGTGCACCTCGCCTCGGGGCATCACAGGGCCGGGCCACCGAAACTCCCCTACGTTCCCGCCATCGAAGCGGTCGGCACCATCGTGGCGGGACCCGACCAGGGTCTGCGAGTCCGCGCCATGGCCCCGGCGGGCCTGGTCCCGGGCGTCGACGGCGGGCTGGCCGAGTTCCTGCTGACCGACCGCGCGACGTGCATCCCGGTCCCGGAGGAACTCGACAGCGTCGCCGCCGCGGCGATCGGCGCCGTGGGCACGAGCGCGGACCTGTCGCTGCGTAAGGCCGGTATCCAGGCCGGCGACAGCGTTCTGGTGCTTGGCGCCACCGGCCCGCTGGGCACGGCCGTCATCCAGCTCGCACGACTGGCCGGCGCCGAGCGCGTCATCGCGGCCGGCCGTACCCGAGCGCCTCGCCCAGGTCTCCCCTGCCGCGGACGGCGTGGCGGTCCTTGGCGGGATACCGCTGTCGGAGCAGCTGGCTTTCCTTGGCGGTCCTGTGGACCTGGTCGTGGACCCGGTGTGGGGGCCGTGGGCAGAGTCGGCGCTGGCATGCCTGAAGCCAGGCGGGCGCTACCTGAACGTCGGCGCGGCCGGCGGCGACGGGACGCCATTCCACGTCGAATGGCTTCGCGCCGCGCAGTTGACGCTCATCGGCTTCAGCGCGACACGCGCGGCGCCGGCCGACATCGTCGCCAGCTACGGGCACGTCGCGTCCCTGGCCGCCGCGGGCTCTCTGACGCTGCCGACGGCCACCTACTCCCTGGAGGAGGCCACGCAGGCGTGGGAGGCGCAGGTCTCCTCACCCGGTAAGAAGATCGTCGTGATCCCCTGACCTGCGGGGCACCGCGTGACCAGTGGCGGGTACCAACAGCTGCTCCGCCTGTGCTGAGCCTCCGGCATCACACCGGACTGCCGGCACGTCTGTATCGACTCCGCCACAGTGCTTGCACTCGCCGGCGCCGGACTCGGCGCCGGCATCGTGCCCAAGCTGTCACTTGCCTACCTGCCACGCGCCGGGGTCCGCGTGTGAATAGCGCGATTCAACCTGGCGCACGCGTCCTCACCATCTGCCATCGGCGCAATGCGGCCGAGCCGGATTCCGTCATTGCCGTCGTACTCTACGAGGAGTGGGGTCAGCCCTCTTGGCATTCCCGTCTCGGATGAGGCGCTCGCCCGTATCTCAGGTGTTGTAGCGATCCGGGGCCGATCCACGGGAGGTCGCCTCCACACCGAGCGGAACGGGTTCTGCGGTTTTCGTGATCTTCGAATGTTTCGTCATTGCCTGGGCGGGAACTGGTCCGGTCGTCTCGGGATTCCGTCCAGCCTCACCCCGCCCATGCGGACCGACGGCCGGAGCCCTCCAAACAGAAGCGGGGAACGATGAGGAGGACGCGTGTCTGGTCGACGCGAGTCTTGATCATCGGCGCCGCGGTCGTCTGGACGTCCGGAGTGGTCGTACTCCGGCTGCTGGATCAGATCGATTCAGCTACGACGGCCGCGCTTGTCGCCCTTGGTCTGCTCGCGGGCGGACTGTTCCAGATGCAACGGCTCAACCGATCTCTCGATCGCAGGCACCAGCTACAGGCCGCCGCCCTAACGCGACTGTCCAGTCAGTCGGACCAGCACAACGCCGCATTCGCGGCGCTACGTGCAGAGCTTGACACCCTCGCGGGGCGCAGCCTCAGCTACCTCGCGGGACTGACCGTGCAATTGCATCAGCACAACGGAGAGTTCTCGGCGCTGCATACAGAGCTTGACACGCTCACGCAGCACAGCATCAGTCGAGACGAGCTCCGCAGTGATCTCCTGACCACCTATCACCAGCTCGAAGCGTTGCAGAATCTGTATTCGGTGATCGAACTCGACCAACCGATTCCCCAGACTCGGGGTTTCGCGACCTCACCGGACCTGCTCCTGCTCCTTGTGGATCTGGTGCGGGTTCGCAGGCCCCACCTGATCGTCACGTGCGGGAGCGGGATGTCCACAGTGTGGCTCGCACTCGCGCTCCGCAAGTTCGGGATCGACGGGCGGGTCGTAGCGCTCGAACACGATCAGCGTTGTCACGATGAGACACGCGCCCTAATCGAAACGCGTGGCCTGGGAGATCTGGCAGAGGTCAGGCTCGCGCCCCTCGAGCCGGTGGACGTCGACGGAGACTCGTTCCGCTGGTACACACGGTCGGCCTGGGAGGACCTTACCGACATCGAGATCCTCTTCGTCGACGGGCCGCCACCGGCTTCCAGCGGAAGGCTTGCCCGCCTTCCCGCGCTCCCGCTCCTGGCCAAACACCTTCGATCCGACCACGTCGTCGTGCTCGATGACACCTACCGCACCGACGAGCGGGAGATCGCAGCCTCGTGGCTCCAGATGTTCCCCGAGTATTCGCCAGACGGCCTCTCCCTGGAGAAGGAGGCGGTTGTGCTGCGCTCGCAATCGACCAACAGGGCACCAGAACTCACCGAGAACGAGGCCCAAACCCGAGCGCCACGTGAGCGTCGAAAGGTACGCCGACGGTGAGGCTTTCGCCGCGCATCGAGCGTCGGCCCGCTTCCGCGAGATCCGCAGTGGGTTTCGGGTAGTCCTGCGCCGCCGCATGATCAGCACGAGTTAGAGATTCCGCGGGTAGAGGACGAGGCGTCATGGTCGGCGGGCTGGCCGTGTGTCCCAGCGTTGGCTGGTCCAGGCTTCGCGGATGAGGCGTCGGATCACGATGATCGCGGTCAGCAACGCGAGCAGTGCGTTGATGACGACCGCTCGACGTTCCGTGCAGGACAGGGTGAAGTTGAAGCCGCGGCTGTACCAGGAGTTGGTGCGCTCGACGACCCAGCGGCGAGTGTGGTTGATCGGGATCACGACGCCTTTGGGCTGGATCCGCCACTCGCAGCCGAGCTCGGTCAGCAGTTTGCGGGTGACCGTGGAGTCGTAGCCCGCGTCAAGGTGCACCGTGATCTGCTCAGGCAACGCGAGCTCGGTGATGTCGGCCAGGTCCAGGCCCACGACACGGTCGTAGGTCTCCAACACGATCTGCTCCAGCCCTGCGAAGACACCGGCCGCGATCCACTCGTTGCGTCGGGTTCTCATCGTGGTTGCCGAGCACGATTGATCGGCGTGCTTCGCGTACGAGCCGCCGAAGACGAGTTTCGAGGCTCGATCGCCCATGCTTCGACGGCGGGCACCGGTGCTCCGTTTTCAGATGTAGAGATGTAGGAGTCCCACATCAAAACGGATCCCGGTGCCCGCGTCACATCAGCCTGACGCCCCTACCCGCAAAATCTCTTAGGAATTGACCAAACTCAGGAGCAGTCGGTGGACGTCAGCTACTTCGGTGCCCACGGGCACGTTCCGCTGCGCGTGGCCCTGCTGCTGGCCGCGGTGGCGGGCATCCTGCTCACCGCGCTGGCGGGCAGCGCGCGGATCATGCAGTTGCGCGCGACCGCCCGCAAGCACCGCCGGGCCGACCACAGGGCTGTGAAGGCCGAGGCCAAGGACTCGTCGAAGGCCCGGCGGTAGCCCGGACTACCGGGAGCCCGCCACAGGCTGCTGCTTGTAGAAGGACTCCCCCAGGTAGGCGGCCTCGTGCGGCTGGTAGGGCTCCTCCAAGTAGGCGGCCTCGTCCTCGTCGAGTTCGACGTCCACCGCGGCGACCGCGTCGGCCAGCTGGGCCGGCTTGGTGACCCCGACGATGGGCGAGGTCACCACCGGGTTGCGCATGACCCAGGCCAGGGCGACGTGGGCCGGGGACAGACCCCGTTTGCCCGCGATCTCGTGGACGCGCTCGGCCACTACCTGGTCCTCGTCGCGGTAGAGGATCTTGCCGCCCTCGTCGGTCTCGGCACGCGCCGTGGCGGTGTCCCGGGCCCGCGTCAGCCTGCCCCGCGCCAGCGGGCTCCACGGGATCACGCCGATGCCCTGGTCGGCGCAGAGCGGGAGCATCTCCCGCTCTGCTTCCCGGTGGATGAGGTTGTAGTGGTCCTGCATCGACACGAACCGGGTCCAGCCGTTCAGGTCAGCCAGGTACAGGGCCTTGGCGAACTGCCAGGCGTACATGGAAGAGGCTCCGATGTAGCGGACCTTCCCGGACTTGACCGCGTCGTGCAGCGCCTCGAGGGTTTCCTCGATCGGGGTGTCGTAGTCCCAGCGGTGGATCTGGTACAGGTCGATGTAGTCGGTCCCCAGTCGCTTCAGGGAGGCGTCGAGCTCGGCGAAGATCGCCTTGCGGGACAGCCCGGCGCCGTTCGGGCCGGGGCGCATCCGCATCCAGACCTTGGTGGAGAGAACGACCTCCTCGCGCCGGGTGAACTCCTTGACCGCCTGGCCGACGATCTCCTCGCTGCTTCCGGCGCTGTACCCATTGGCCGTGTCGAGGAAGTTGACGCCGCCCTCGAGGGCCTGCTTGATGATGTCCCGGCTGGCGTCCGCGCCCAGCGACCAGGGCTCGCCGCCCCGGTCCGGCTCGCCGAAGCTCATGCAGCCGAGGGTGATGGCGGAGACGTCCAGTCCGGTCGTTCCGAGTTTGATGTATCGCATGCTTCCGAACCTAGGAGTTGGAGTGCGCTCTAACACAATACGTCTCGGTTCGGAATTCGGAGGCGTGGGGCATGTGCGCCCTGTCAGGTTTCGACCGTTTCAGCCAGACGTACCAGAGAACCCAGTGGTAGCGAGTAACAAACTGTCAATTCTCGGCCGAGCGCGTGGGGCACTACTCAGCCCCCCGACAGCAAACCGCCCTCGCGGGTCCGTCGCCACGACCGATCACCGCTCGATCACTAAAGAGATTCCACTGGTCCGGGCGGCGGTATCGCGGCGCTCGCGACGGCGCCCCTACCCGCGGGATCTCTTAGTTGATAAAGTCGCGGACGAGCTTCACGAATTCCTTTGGCCGCTCGGCCATCACGATGTGTCCGCTGTCCATTTCCTCATACGACGCGCCTGGGATGGCGGCGGCCAGTTCACGGGAGTTCTCCACGGGAGCCATCGCGTCGCGGGCGCATCCGATCACCAGCGTCGGCGCTTGGACCCGCGGAAGCAGATCGCGAACGTCCAGCCGCAGGTCGAGGTCGATCTGCCGGAGCCTGCCCGCGTTCGGCCGATAGGCCGCGGCGAGCTCCTCCACGGACGCCCGGCCGATGGAGCCCAGATGCTCACGACTGAAGACGAGGAGCATCGCGAACCGAGCGAAGGTGTCGCCATCACCGGCGAGATCACGCATGACGATCAGTGCGTTGCGAAAGTATTCGTCGCCCTGTCCGGCAAAGCCCGCGACCAACACGATGCTGCGGACCAGGTCGGGCCGGACGGCGGCGAGCGCAGCGACCACCGGAGCGCCCATGGAGTGCCCCACCACGTCGGCGGGCCCCTCCCCGAGATCGGAGATCACGGCGGCGAGCTGCCCCGCGAGCAGTTCGACCGTGAGCGCCCTCCCGTCGTCTCGCGTCGCGTCGCTTCCCGACAGGTCCGGCAGCACGACCCTGCTGGTGCTCGTGAACGCCCCGGCCACGCCGTCCCAGGACTTCGAACCCGCGTTGGTCCCGTGCACCAGGAGGAGCGGGCGGCCCTCGCCCATCACCCGGTACGGCACGCGCGCGGCGCCCACTGTGATCTCTGCCATGTCTGTCTCCCATCTCATCGCTGGACGTCAGCGACGATGCCAGGAGCGTGGGGAGATGAGGAGCGGAGCGGATTCCCTAGGAGCGGCTCTCCTAGGGTGCGCGGCACGAGCAGTGGGCCGGAACGCCGAGGATGGATGACATGAAGATGGACCACGCCAAGCTGGCGGACTTCCTCCGCCGTTCCCGCGAACGGCTCCGGCCGCAGGAGGTCGGTCTGGCTGCCGGGCGGCGGCGCCGCACGCCCGGCCTGCGCCGCGAAGAGGTAGCCCAGCTGGCTGGCGTGTCGGCCGACTACGTGATGCGGCTCGAGCAGGCGCGCAGCTCCCAGCCGTCGGTCCAGCTACTGGCCGCGCTCGCCCGGGCACTGCGGTTGAGCGAGGATGAGCGAGATCACCTTTACCTGTTGGCGGGCCACCGTCCGCCCGAAGGGGCGCGCGCGGGTCATCACGTCCGTCCCGGCCTGCTCTACCTGCTCGACCGGCTGGGCGACACGCCCGCTCAGCTCCTCACCGACCTCGGCGATCTGCTCGCGCAGAACGCTCTGGCCGAGGCTCTGTTCGGGTGCGTGTGCACGGTTGACGAGCCGGACCGCAACATCGTGTGGCGTTGGTTCACCGATCCGTTCGTGCGCGAGGCGTACCCCGCTGAGGAGCACGACCGCCTCAGCCGCTTGCGCGTCGCGGACCTGCGTGCCGCCGCGACACGTCGCGGCTACGACCGGCCCTCGACCTCGTTGATCGACCGGGTTGGGGCGGCGAGTGAGGAGTTCGCCGCCCTCTGGCAGCTGCACGAGGTCGCCGTGCGCCGGGAGAGCCGGATGCGCGTCCTGCATCCGTCCGTCGGGGCCATCGAGTTCGACTACGAGATGCTGCAGACGCAGGCCGCGGACCAGCGGCTGCGTCTCTTCACTCCGCCGCCCGGATCCACGAGCGTCGAGGCTCTCGAGCTTCTGCGTGTCGTGGGCCCGGAGACCGCGCACCGCAGTCATCGGTGAGGACTGCCTACAGCTGGCGGAGGTCACGGGGCGGGCGGGCCGAGGTGCGCTTCGTCCGGGATCGGATGGTTGACGGGACCGGGCGGCCAGCCGATCGATGAGTTCCGGGTCGTGCGGACGTCGCAGTCTGTAGGACCGCCGGCAGAGCGACGCGCTCGTACCCGGAGGAGACGTATGGCAAAGCTCATCTACTCGATGATCACCTCGCTCGACGGCTACGCCGAGGCGCCGGAGGGCGACCTCGGCACCGGGGCCGACGATCCGGAGGTGCACACCTTCATCGGCGACGTTTTCCGCCACGTGGGCACCTACCTCTACGGCCGGCGGATGTACGAGACGATGCTCTTCTGGGAGACCGTGCATACCAAGCCCGACGTGCCGCCGCACCTCCTGGAGTACGCCCGCGACTGGCAGGCCGCGGAGAAGATCGTGTACTCCACGACGCTGGAGTCGGTGTCGAGTGCGAGGACCAGGATCGAGCGGAGCTTCGACCCCGACGCGGTGGCCAAGCTCAAGGCCGAGGCTGATCACGACCTCACCGTCGACGGACCGAACCTCGCGGCCCAGGCGATCGCGGCCGGCCTGGTGGACGAGTACCACCTGTTCATCACCACGAGCGTGGTCGGCGGCGGCAAGCGGTTCTTCCCCGACGGCGTGCGCCTGGATCTGCAGCTGGTCGAGGAGCGTGCGTTCGACAGCGGGCTGATCTACGCGCGCTACCGGACCCGCTGAGCCGCACCGGCGGGTCGGCTGTCGGCTGCCGACCCGCGCTCCGCCTGCGTCCTCGGCCGTCCTCGCGGCGGGAGTTAGCACATCTTCCTGAGGTGGTGGCTGCGTAGGCCAGCGGTTACGCGGTTGGTTGTTCCTTTACTCTTCCTAGATGGGCAAAGGGTTCCTTGCCGCGGCCGCGAGCGCCGCTGTTCCTCCCCTGAAACGGCTCGTCGCGCACCGTGACCGCCTCCTCGACCAGAACGAGCGCCTGCGCAAGGAAGTCCTCCGCCTCACCCTGGACCTGGAGTCGGCCCGTGGCGCCGCGAGCCCACTCCGCGCCATTGCTTCCGGAGTGGACGGCGACGCCGCGGACGCCGGGGCGGATCTTGGTTTCCTCTTCATCGTGACGTACGGCCGGTCGGGTTCGACCCTGTTGATGGGGCTGCTCGACGGGACACCCGGGTACTGCATCCGCGGGGAGAACTCCGGGGCCCTCTACAAGCTGTTCGAGTACCACTCGGCCGCCATTCAGGCACGCGCGCAGTGGACGGGTGACAAGCCGCTGACGGCGACTCACCCGTGGTACGGCATCGACGGGTATCCCGCCGCGATCGCTGCCGCCCACATGCGCCAGCTGGTGATCGACACCCTGCTCCGCCCAGAGCCCGGCACCCGCGTGGCTGGTTTCAAGGAGATCCGCTGGTGGCAGGCCCGCCCCGATGAGTACCTCGCCTTCATCGAGACCCTCTTCCCGGGCGCGCGGTTCATCCTGAACACCAGGAACCTCGAGGACGTCGCCCGCAGCCGCTGGGTGCGCTACAACCCGAACGCCCTGACCGAGCTCGCCGACGTGGAGACCCGGCTGCGGGAGGCCGTGGAGAAGCGCGGCGACCGCGGCTACCAGGTGCACTTCGACGACTACGTCAAGGACCCGTCCTCGTTGCGCGGGCTCTATGACTGGCTCGGCGAGGAGTACGACACCGACCGCGTGGCGAAGACCCTCTCCGTGCGGCACTCCTTCTGACAAGCCTTCTGACCAGTGCGGCCGGCGTGGCCCAGGGTGAGAAGTCACTACGAGGCGGCCTGTAACGAGCCACGCCGCGGGAGGGCAACCCTTCGGCGGGCATGCTTCTGATCAAGCCATCGTGGTGAGCCAGGGTCGGAGTCGGCACCCAGCACCCACTTGACAGATCCCGGGCGTCACACCCACGAGCGGTAGACGATTCGCGAGTCGCAACGGGCGCCGAGTGACCGGCGCCAACCCTTCCAACCAGCCCCAGGCCAGCCACCAAGAACACTTACAGGCGATTCAGTCGCTGAGCTTGACATCATCCCCTGATCGCCGCGCCTAGTGGATGCCAGGCAGTCGACGCACGGATCGGCATCGAGCCGAGAGAGCCGTTCGACCTGTTCCTACGACGGCTGGTGTAGGAACGGGTCGGCCCATCGACCTAGCGACCATTCATCGGCGTCTGGTCAGGAACGGGCGGACGGACGACGTAGCCCACACCCCGAACCGTATGAATGAGTGGATCTCTCCCATTGTCCATCTTGCGGCGAAGATAGGAGATGTAGAGTTCGACCACATTGGTGTTCCCACCGAAGTCGTAGCGCCACACGTGATCAAGAATCTGCGCCTTGGAGACCACGGTCGGGCTGTTACGCATCAGGAAGCTCAGCAGTTCGAACTCCGTCGGAGTGAGTTCGACGAGACGCTCGCCGCGGCGTACCTCATGAGTGCCTTCGTTGAGCACGAGGTCGTCGACCTGGAAGCGCGAAGGGCGGTGCCCCGTTGTGGTGGCGCCCCGCCGCAGGACGACCCGCAGTCGGGCAACGAGTTCCTCCAGATCGAAGGGTTTGACGACGTAGTCGTCCCCACCGACGGTTAGTCCGCGCACCCGGTCCTGGGTCGTCCCCAGAGCGGTCAGGAAAATCACTGGCGCGTGGACCCCCATGGCACGGAACTTCTCGAGCACTGCGAACCCATCCGCATCCGGCAGCAGGACGTCCAGGACGATCGCGGCCGGATCGAAGTCGCGGACCTGCTTCAGCGCCTCCTCGGCGCTCGTCGAGACCGTCGTGTCCCACCCCTCGTATCGGAGGGCGGAAGCGATCATCTCGGCAAGATCTCTTTCGTCGTCCACCACCATGATCCGCACCGAATGTAACGAGACCCCGTCCGCCATCCCACCCTCCCTCGCGCAATGATCGGTTGACCGGTCCAACAAGGTCCTCCGGGCTCGATGGAACATTCTCGACGTCGAACCTGAGCCTTTCCTGTGCCCCCGGATATCTGTGCCCAGATGCCGCCTGACCCCGAACTGTGACCGTTTCGGAGCGATCCGTCCACTTCGACCACGGGCAGATGTCCAACCCGCGGCTTCACAGGGTTTCCACAGGGTGCACGTATTGATACGCGGCGCTCCACCGGAGACCGTAAGCCCATGCGCTCCTCCCCCACGTCCGCCGGGCAACGTCACCGCGCGACCCTCGTCTCCGGCGCTGGGACCGAACTGCGGGCGTACTGGGCCCACCACGCGCCAACTGTGCTCTGGGTCCTGATCATCACAGGCGGGCTCGCTCCCACATGGTTGTGGTGGCACAGCACCCATCCCCCGACGTCGCTCGGAGGTGAGCTCAGCGAAGCCGGCCGCGTCACCGGCCTTTACGCCGGGTACCTCGTCATGGCACTGCTCGTCCTGATGGCACGAGTCCCCTTCCTGGAACGGAGTGTGGGCGCCGACCGCCTGGCACGGCTCCACGGCGTCCTCGGGAAGTACGTCGTAGGCGTCGCCGTCATGCATGGTGTACTCATCTGGTGGGGCTACGCGGTGACCCAACACGCGGATCCTCTGCGGCAGGCCGGAAGACTACTGACCGAGTACGCCTACGTTCTCTGGGCGACGATTGGCGCGGCCCTCCTGGTCGTCGTAGGCGTGGTCTCCGCGAGGGCGGTCCGCCGCCGGGTCAGGTACGAGACGTGGTACTTCCTTCACCTGTTGACGTACGCCGCGATCGCGTCGGCGTTCCTGCACCAGATCGAGACCGGTGCACAGTTCGTCACGAACGCCACCGCACGCGTCGTATGGACAATCCTGTATTGCCTGGCCGCCGCCACCCTGGCATGGTTCAGGCTGGTCGTTCCACTGCGGAACGCCTGGAGACATCGATTCATCGTCGCTGATGTCCGCGACGAGGCGCCAGACGTGGTCTCGATCTATCTCGTCGGCACACGACTTCGGGAACTCGAGGCCGAAGCGGGCCAGTTTCTACGACTCCGGTTCCTGACTCGCGGCAGTTGGTGGCAGTCGCACCCCTACTCCCTGTCGGCCGCACCAAATCCGCACTGGTTACGTATCACCGTCAAGGCTCTCGGCGACCACACTCGCCAACTACAGAAGGTACCTCCGGGCACAAAAGTCATGGTGGAGGGCCCCTACGGAGCGCTCACCGCGCGCCGGCGCAGCCGGCACAGCGTCCTGTTGATCGCCGGAGGTGTGGGGATCACACCGCTGCGTGCACTGTTCGAGACGTTGCCCGCCGAGGCCGGCAATCTCACCCTCCTCTATCGGACCAGGTCGTCTGTCGACCTGGTGTTCCGACAGGAAATCGACACGATCGCCGTCGCTCGAAAGGCGACGGTGCGATACATCGTCGGCCCCGCAGGGGACCACGATCCCTTGCACCCGGTCTCCATTCGTCGACTCATACCTGACGTCTCCACCCGCGACGTGTACGTCTGCGGTCCTGCCGGGATGACTGCCACGGCCATCAGGTCGCTACGAGCGTGCGGTGTTCCGCGCTGGCGGATTCATCACGAGGACTTCAGTTTGTAGCGAGGCCGAGGCACGAGCAGGCGCCACCAGCGCTGCTTTCTTGGCTGCCGGACGAAGGAAGGAATCCATGAAGCGAGTGGTGATCACCGTGGTGTCGACCATCGCCGGACTTGGCGTCCTGCTCGGTCTGAGGACCCAGACCGGGACAGGCCGAGCCCCCTCGTTCGCCGAGGGCGGCGCTTCGAACACCCAACCGGATTCCTCCACCGGTCCACAGGTCCGTGCCCCCTCACCTTCGGTGGATGGTAGAGCCACGAGCGGGAGTACCAAGGCCAGTCCTGCAGCCGCCAGTTCCAGCAGCGCGAACAGCAGCAGGACCCCGGACGTCCAGGCAACGCGCCCGGCGGGTAGGACGCCGGCCACCCGACGGAAGTTGGCCGGCCAGACGGTCATGACGGCGTATGGTCCCGTGCAGGTTCAGGTGACGATGGTTGACAGCAAGATCACCGACATCTCCACGCTTCAACTACCCAACGGCAACCAGCGCGACCTCGACATCGCGAGCTATGCGGTGCCCGAGTTACGGAGTGAGGCGCTCGCCGCCCAGTCCGCGCAGATCAACGCGGTCTCCGGCGCCACCTACACCAGCGAAGGCTACGTCGAGTCGTTGCAGTCGGCGCTGGACCGTGCCCGTGTCTGAACGACGGATGCCTGGCCAGGTTGGTCTCCGCCATGTCGAACCCGTCATGGGGACGGTGGTGACGATCGATGTGCGGGACCCCTCGATCGGGCAGGGTGCGGTTCTCGCCGTGACGCGTTGGCTGCACACCGTGGACGCGACGTTCAGCACCTACCGCGACGACAGCGCGATCAGTCGACTTGACCAGGGAACGATCTCTTTGGAGGATTGCCCTGAGACGGTCGCGATCGTGCTCGATCTGTGTGACGAACTCACGAAGCGCACGAACGGCTACTTCGACGTCTGTTACGCGGACCATCTGGATCCGTCCGGTGTCGTCAAAGGTTGGGCGGTCGACCAGGCCGACGCGATCCTGCGTGCCGCGGGATCTGGGGACCATCTGATCAATGCCGGCGGCGACATCCTTATGGCGGGGACTGCTGGAGCCGACTCTCCGTGGCGGGTGGGGGTGATCGATCCGTTCGACCGGACTCGGCTCGCTGCCGTCGTAGCCGGAACAGACCTCGCGGTCGCGACGTCGGGCGTCGCTGAGCGCGGTCTCCATGTCGTGGATCCACACACGAGGCAGGCGGTGAAGGAGCTGGCCAGTGTGACGGTCATCGGTTCAGACCTGACCCACGCCGACGCCTACGCCACCGCTGGTCTTGCGATGGGACGGGAGTCACCGACCTGGCTTGACACACTTACCGGATTCGAGGCATTTGTCGTTTTCGCCGATGGCTCCAGCTGGTGCACTCGCGGCTTCCACAGCGAGGTCTCGGTCAAAGGACGCGAGTTGATCGAAGACCACGCTCGGGGGAGATTCCGATGAGACGGGCCGACGGAACGCTGGCGGGTACGGCCCGGGCAGAGGCCGGTCAGCCCGTGCCGCTGCTGCTGGTCGAAGATGACCCGGCCCTTGTAGCGATGCTGGTTGGGCTGCTTACGGAGGAGGGCTACGCGGTCGACACAGCCAATGACGGACAACGAGGCCTCCACCTCGCTCTGTCTCGCGGGTATGAGGTTCTTCTCCTCGACCGAGGCCTTCCTGCGATCGACGGTCTGGACCTGCTCGGCCGACTACGCCGGAGCGGTGTCGTGACCCCCGTCATGGTCCTTTCTGCGCTGGGGAATCCAGCCGACCGGGTGGAGGGCCTCGACGCCGGGGCCGAGGATTACTTGGCGAAACCTTTCGACGTCGAAGAGTTGCTGGCTCGGCTGCGCGCCCTGCGCCGCCGCCATCTGGACGCGGCACGTATCCTCCCGGTGGGCGACCTGCGGCTGAACCTCGACAGTCGAGAGGTGTCTGGTCCAATCAGCTCCACTACACACGAGGTGCCGCTCTCGAGACGAGAATGTGACCTGCTGGCGTTGCTGGCAAGGCGACCCTCGCAGATCTTCAGCCGCTCCGAACTACTGGCTCGGGTCTTTCCCCGAGCCGAATGCGAGGTCATCGTCGACACCTACGTTCACTACCTACGCCGCAAGCTCGGTCGGCAGATCGTGTCAACGGTCCGCGGAGAGGGCTACCGGCTCGGCCGGCGTCCGAGCCGGTGAGAGCAGTCTTCCGGCCACGGCCGGCCGGCGCGGGGAGGACACCGGAGACAACGCTCCTACGTCGCGCGGCGTTCCGCCTTGGCCTCCAGGCTGGCCTGATCGTCGCAGCCGTCGTGGCGGTGCTCGTCACCGCCGCGGTCCTGGTGGTCCTGAGAAGCCAGCATGCAGCCACCGAAACGCTACTGTCTGAGGCCGTTATGCGAGCCGAGGACGTCAACGACCCTCCCGCCAGCGTCTGGCTCGTCCTGGCGAAGCCGGACGGTCGCACGTCGACGCCTGGCCTGCCACCGGGGCTGCTTGACGACGCGACACTCACCCGGGTGACTCGCACCGGGGTCGCTGAGGCCCACGACGTCCAGGCCGCTGGGGAGGAGTACCGCATCGATGTCGTACGCCGGGGCGACGTCACCGTCGGAGGAGCTCTCGATCTACGAACCGCGCATGCCGAGAGCAGGCGTCTGGTCCTGGCACTTTCAGTGGTCGGTGGGGTCGGACTGTTGTTGGCCGCCGCCAGCGGCGCCCTCCTTGGTGTCCGGGCCGTGCACCCCCTCGCCGTCGCCCTGCGACTTCAACGTCGGTTCGTCTCCGACGCCAGTCACGAACTCCGAACGCCGCTGACGTTGCTGACGACCCGCGCCCAGCTCCTACGACGCCATGTCCAACGAGGAGCGAACCGCAAGGCCGTACTCGCCGATATCGACAGCCTGGTCGCCGACGGTGACAATCTGACGGCGGTACTCGAGGATCTGCTGCTGGCCGCTGATCCGCGCAGCGGCTCCGGCTGCGAACACATCGACGTGGGCCTTCTGGTTAGTAGCGTCGTGACGACCTCCGTGGCGGCCGCACGCGCATCCTCTGTCAACCTCAGCATGCTCGACGCGGAACCGGCCTACGTCGGAGGCAACCCCGTCGCGCTCCGCCGCGCAGTGACCGCGCTTACTGACAACGCCGTCCGGCACGCCCATAAGGCCGTGACACTCACGGTGGGCTTGCGCGACCGACACGCTGTCATAGAAGTCGCTGACGATGGCGCTGGCATCGACCCAGAAGTCGCGCCTCGGCTTTTCGAACGTTTCACGTCGAGTGGACCTTCGACAGCCGAAGGCCCTCGACGTCGTTACGGTCTCGGGCTCGCCCTCGTCGGTGAGATCGTCGCTCAACACGGCGGCCGAATAGAGGTCTGTGGCACCGACGTCGGTGCGACGTTTCGGATCACTCTGCCCGCAGCCGCGGCACCCCGAAGTCTTCCAAGCAATCTCTCAAACTAAGGAGGAATCGTAGAGCCGTCACAGGGTCGAACGCCGACGCAAGCTTGACTGACGGAAGGTCCCCTCAATGCCTACTTTCTTCAGTGGTCTGCCCCTTCATGTTTTGGTCGTGCACGCGACTGTCGTCCTGGTTCCGCTGGCGGCTGCCGGCTCCGGCGTGATCGCGATCTCCCCGGCCATACGACGACGCTACTGGTGGCTCGTGGTGGCTGCGACCGGCGCCGCGGTGATCTCGGTTCCCCTGGCCACCGAAACGGGAGATGGCCTGCGCGCGCGCCTGGAACCCAGCACCAAGATCGCCCGACATGCCGACCTCGGCGGGGAACTGGTGTTCTTCGTCGTTCCTCTCCTGGTAGCCGTGACCGCGCTCGCGTTGCTCGACCTCTACCAACGCCCATCACGGCGCAGCGACGGAGGAATCATGACGACGGAGGGCGCGGCGACTGGTACCGCGAGATGGATCCGACCAGTCAGTCTGATCCTGGCGGTAGCCACCCTTGTCCTTGCGGTTGGCTCAGCAGTTCAGGTCATCCGCGTCGGTGACGCAGGCGCCCGTGCCGCCTGGGGCGACGAGCGGTACGTCACGCCCACAGGCGGCGACTGAGACCAGACCATAGCCACCACCGAGGCACGTTCTGCCGAATCTCACCGTTCGGGATCGGGAGGGGATTGGCGCGGGCTGTGTGCGGGGATTCGTCAAGTATGGCCGGCGAGTGGCCCGCTGCCGGCGATGACGACGGCGGCGGGTGTCCTGGATCGTGGATTGGGCGGCGCTCCTTTTTGCAGGGCTCCGCCGTGGCCGGCCTTGGCGCGACGAGCGCAAGCATGATCAACAGGGACCTGGCTGTGCCCGCCGCCGGCAGCGACACGCCGCGTTCGCGGAGGATTCCGTTCCACGGCTACCACCAGGCCGGCATCGCCACCCCTCCGCAGCGGGTCGCGACCTTCCTGTCCTTCGACCTGGTTGCCACGAGCCGCGGCGAACTCGTCGACCTGTTCCGCACGCTGACGTCCCGTGCCCGCTTCCTCACCGCAGGCGGCACGCCGCCCAAGCGGCCAGGTTCGCCGCCCTCGGACAGCGGCATCCTGGGGCCCAACCTCGTACCCGACGGCCTCACCGTCACCGTGGGCCTGGGCGCGAGCCTCTTCGACGGCCGCTTCGGCCTGGCCCCCAGCAAGCCAGTCCAGCTGGTCACCATGACGCCTTTCCTCCATGACGACCTAGACCCCGCGCTGTCGGGCGGGGACCTGCTGGTCCAGCTGTGTGCCGACAACCGGGACACGGTGGTGCACGCGGTGATCGACCTGGTCACCCACACCGCAGGCGCCTTGGCGCTGCACTGGCGCATCGACGGCCAACGCAATCCACCCCGACCGGTCGGCGTCAGAAGGGACTGGTTCGGTTTCAAGGACGGCATCGCCAATCCCGATATCAGCGACCCCGCCCAGCTGAACCAGGTGGTCTGGGTGCAGCCTCATACGAAGGAGCCCTCCTGGGCCGCCGGGGGCACCTACCAGGTCGTACGCATCGTCCACTTCAACATCGAGGACTGGCAGAAGGTGCCCGCAGCCGCACAGGAACGCATCTTCGGCCGGCGCAAGGTCAGCGGCGCCCCCTTGTACGCAAACTCTCCCGACGCCTCCGACCTGCTCGATCCCATCTACACCAACGACCCGCAAGGACTGATCACACCGCTGGACTGCCACATCCGACTGGCCAATCCCCAAACCCCGCAAACCGCCTCAACCAGCACCATCCTGCGCCGCAGCTACGACTATGACCGCAGCCCTCAAGAGGACGGCAGCCTCGACCTCGGCCACGCCTTCGTCTGCTACCAGCGCGAACTCCACACCTATATCGCCATGCAGACCCGACTCGAAGAAGAACGCCTCGTCCCCTATGTCAGCCCACGCGGCGGAGGCTACTTCTTCGACCTTCCAGGCGTCCGCGACGACCAGGACTACTACGCACGTGGACTCCTGACCTGACCGCGACCAGCACGGGAGGCGAGCGACATGCCTAGGCTCCGACAAGGCCTGGCCCGCACCATCAGCCCGCCACACCTCAAGGCGCGCCGGGGGGCACTGGTCGCCTGCGTCGGGCTGATGTTGACCACGTTGTTGACCTCGTGTAGCCCAGACCCCGACCCGGATCCCCCGAGCGGCCATGTGTACGTCACCAACCAACTCGACAACACGGTCTCGGTGATCGACGCCCGAACCAACAAGGTCATCGCCACCGTCCCCTCAGGTGTCGCACCC
This sequence comes from Actinopolymorpha pittospori, assembly GCF_014873875.1. GTDB lineage: Bacteria > Actinomycetota > Actinomycetes > Propionibacteriales > Actinopolymorphaceae > Actinopolymorpha > Actinopolymorpha pittospori. Next base: position 183,473 of record NZ_JADBEM010000001.1, read on the forward strand.
GAAGGCATCGCCGTCTCCCTGAAGAACCGCAACGCCTACATCGCCGACAACGGCTCGGCCAGAGTCTCCGTACTCGACACCCGCACCCACAAGATCCTCACCAGCGTGCGAGTCGGGAAGAACCCCACCGGCGTCGACCTGAGCCCCGACGGGAAGACGCTCTACGTCACCAACGGAGGCTCCAACAGCCTGTCAGTCATCGACACCCGCACCCACCGTGTCATCGCGACCATCCCGGTCGGCGTCTCCCCCGTCAGCGTGGCCGTCAGCCACGACGGCGCCAGAGCCTACGTCGCCAACTCCGGATCCCACAGTCTTTCGGTGATCGACACCCGTACCCACCGAGCCGTCCGCTCCCTACCTGCCGGCCGTTTCCCGATAGCTGTCGCGCTCTCTGCGGATGGTCGGTCGGCCTACGTCGCCAACGAAGTGAGCGCCGGGATCACCACGCTCGCAACCCAGACCGGCGCGATAACGGCAAGCGTGCCGGTCGGCGAAGGTCCCTTCGACGTGGCCCTCGGACCCGACGCCCACACCGCCTACGTCGCCGTACTCGGCCCTGGTCGCATCGCCGTGATCGACACCCGAAACCACCGCGTCTCCACGACGATCTCCGTGGGCCAGCCCGGGACCGACCCGTTCAACCTTGCGGTCACCCCCAGCCGGATCTACGTCACCAACCAAGGAAGCGGCAACGTCAGCGTCATCGACCCCAACGCCGGCAAAGTCATCGCCACCGTACCCGTCGGTAACAGCCCCTACGGTGTAGCCGTGAAACCGTGACACGTCCGCACCAGGGCATAAAGTCCGCCGCCTGACTCGCAGCCCCGGGCATTCTGGCTCGCGGCGTTGTCGGCGTCACGCGTAAAATGCTGCTGCGCGCTAGTCGGTGGAGCTGAGCCCCCGGAACTCCGCGACCCGCTCCGGCTGGGTGGTGGGCAGGTCGGCGCGTCCGTAAATCCAGAGCAGCAGTTCGGCCGTCGTACCTGCGACCGTGGTTGGGCCGTCCGCGCGCGGCACCCACAGCAGCGCGGCCTCGGGGTGGGACTGGGCGACCGTCCAGGACAACTCGGTGTCGGTCGCGGACAGTACGACCGGCCCGGACAGGGACCGGCCCAGCTGCTTGACGTCGTTGGCGTCGGCCAGGGAACAGGTGAGGAACTCCTCGATCGAGTCGGTGGCGACCTCGGTCTCGATCTTCCACTCCGCCCCGGTGGCGTTGGCGGCGTCCCAGTGGTGGACGGCGGCCTCCTGGACCTGGTGGCGGGTGATGAACCCGATGTCCTGGCGGTCGGGGTACCAGGTCCACACCGGCGCTTCCTGGTCGGCGGCGCTGAGGACGGCGGTGAGCTCGAGGGCTCCCCGCTCGAAGGTGGCGAGGAGGTCCTCCCGCTTCGGACGCTCGGGCCTGCGCTCGCTCTCCGGCGGTGCGGTGAGGCGTTCGGCCGCGATCGTGCGCCAGAACCAGTGCACCTCGGTCAGGTGCCAGACCAGGTCGGCGAGGTTCCAGTCGGGACAGTGCTCGACGGGGGCGTCCAGGTTGTGGCGGACGGCGTCGGCGAAGCCGGCCGAGTGCTGCGCGATGGCGGCGATGCACGCGTCGGTGGCGAGGGTCATGACAGACACCCTAGGGGTGGTCTCCGACAGGCTGACATTCCTTTTCGCGGGACATTGCCGAAAGTTCGCGAGCCAATCTCCGAGAGTTCGCGGCCCTCGCGCAGAGCCAGGTCATCAGCCGTGCCCGCCACCTGCCACTCCGTGCCGGGTTTTCGGCGGAGGAGTCCCCTGGACTTATGCAGGTATTTACCTGCATAATCGCCCGGGTGAGCCTCGAAGCGACAGAGATGGACTCGGCCTTCAAGGCGCTGGCCGACCCCACCCGACGCCTCCTGCTCGACCGGCTGCGGGAGCACAACGGCCAGACGCTGCGCGAGTTGTGCGACCGGCTGGGGATGGCACGCCAGTCAGCGACGCAGCATCTCGACATCCTCGAGCGGGCCAACCTCGTGACCGTGGTGCGACGCGGACGAGAACGGCTCCACTACCTCAACCCGGCGCCGATCCACGAGATCGAGGAGCGCTGGATCTCAGGGTTCGACAAGCCCCGCCTGCAAGCCCTCAGCGCCATCAAGAAACATGCAGAGGAATACGCCATGACCAGTGAGACCACATCCGTGCCGACCTACGTCTACGTCACCTACATCCGCGCCAGCGCGGCACAGGTATGGCAGGCCCTGACCGACGCCGACCTGACCGCGCGTTACTGGGGACACGCCTGCGTCTCCGACTGGCAGCCCGGCTCACCCTGGCAGCTCCAGGGCGTCGACGGGTCAGGCAAGGCCAAGGTCGTCGGTCAGGTGATCACGACCGAACCCCCGACGCGCCTGGTCATCACCTTCGACGACGCCCCCGACATCGACCCGCCGCGCGAGCCGTCACTCGTCACGTTCCTCGTCGAACCGCACGAGGACATCGTCCGCCTCACCGTGACCCACGAGAACTTCCCGAACCCGGAGATGCGCGTCGGCATCTCGCGCGGCTGGCCGGCGGTGTTGGCGAACCTGAAGTCCCTGCTCGAAACCGGCGAGGTCCTTCCGCAGGCGCCCTGGACGATGTCCAGCGCGAACGACTGAACCGACCACCTGACCAGCTGAAAGGCACCTCCGTGGCCGACTCTCCCCCTCCCCTGCCGCCGCTCGCCGAGAGTGTCGGGTTGTTCGAACGCTCCGCCACCTACGCGCTGGAGGAGCTGTACGGCCTCACCGACGCCGGCCTGGACCGACCCACGCCATGTACCGGCTGGGACCTGCGCAAGCTGGCATTGCACCTCGCCGCCTCCGCCGACGGCCTCGCCGATCTGGGCACCACGGGCAAGCTGAGCTTGTCGACGCCCCCGCAGGACCCGGATCCCGTGGGCCTCGCGCGGGACCGGATGCACCACCTGCTCGACACCTTCAAATCGGTGATGCACGGCGAGGCGGCCCCACACGTCGGCGATCAGGCCCGGTGGGCATGCTCCGCAGCGCAGGCCGGCGCGATCGAGTTCGCGGCACACGGCTGGGACATCGCCACAGCCCGCGACGCGGACCGCGGGATCCCCGACGGGCTGGCGACCGAACTTCTGGCGTTGTCAGCCGCGCTGCTCGACGACCAGGATCGCCGGCCGCAGTTCGGCCCACCCGTGGACGTCCCCGCGAGCGCGCCCGCGAGCGATCGTCTCGTCGCCTTCCTCGGCCGGGATCCCGCCCCGCGTTCGTGACGCGCGTCGTCACGAGGTCCGGGCGACTGCAGCGCCCGGGCGGCGGGAGGAGCGGCTGCTGGCTCAGGTCACGCCTTGCCGGTGCGGTTGGTCAGCGCCCGTCGAGAGCGTCCAGGGCGCCGAGCGCGTCGCTGTAGCCGGAGGGGGTCGGAAGTCCCTGTCATGACAGGCCTGTCGTGGCGTGGCCGAGCCACCCTTGCCATGCCTACGGTGCAGGTGCTGGGGAAGTGAGCAGGGTGGGCCGGCCAGCCCCATCCCAAGCTGTAGACGCTCGGCCCGCACCTCCTCGCAGCGGCCGGTGTAGCCACCTAGCAGGCGCGACCCACGGCTATACCGGCCGCCACCACTCTCTGACGTCTGGATGATCGGCGTAGCGGAGCGTCGCCTCCTCAGGAACGCCGTCAGCCTAACCGCCGCAGTGGACGCCGCTCCCAACTGAGAGGAACCACTGATGGCCCTGGCCGAGGACACCCACCACCTGCTCGACCTGCTGTCGATGCTGCCCGAGCCGACTGATGACGCCTGGCCGGCGCTGTGGGATCTGATGGCGAACGCATCGAAGGCCGAGCGGTCAGCCCGCAGTTCCGCGACCGCATCGCTCACCACCTGAAGCAGGTGCAGAGCAAACCCGAAGATGACCCTAGCCGGCTGACGACGCGTACCACCTGACTGGGCATGTGCTTATGTGCTTGGACGTCGACGACGATGCGAAGCAGCGCTTGGTGCCCGTCCTTGCGCACGGGGTCCGGTTGGAGGAACGCTCACTAAAACGCGACTGGCCGCCGCTGGCTCGACGACATCCTGGACACTGCCTGGCGAGTCGTAGTCGCCTCGGTGGGGGCGCAGACACCCGAGGAACGCCGCAAGGATTACCGGGTACGCCGCCGCTTCATCCTGCAAGACCGAGCCGAGCTCGGCTGAGAATCGACGCCGATGCCGCTCCCAGAACCGCTGAGCGAACAGGCCTCCAGCCCCAGCTCCAGCGGACTGACAGCACAGGTCAGCGACAGTGGCATGGAGTGACTCCAACGTGCCTGTCGTGGTGTCGGAGGCCTGGATGCGCTGGATCAGTTCAGGGTCTGCCACGGCGCCAGGTCCTTGCTGGCCACGACATCGAGCTGAGCGGCGCCGATCAGGTCGCCCCGAGCATGCAGCGCTGGTCGCAGCCGCGGCGCAAGCTCCTCGGTGGGTCGTTCTTGCCGCGTTCGACGTTCGGCCGGTGGCCCTTGCTGTAGTGCACCTGCTCTGAGAGTTGCGTCGATGACAACTCCCGCACCGTCCGCGGGTCACCAAGCATGTCTCCGAAGCCCGTCGTGACTCGATTCTCAGCCCGATTCGCCCGGTGTCCCCGGTCGCGGCGGACCAGCTCGGGCACAAGGGGTGTCGATGACGCAGGAGCGGTGCACGGGTCGTGGGGTGGTCCAAACGGCGCCAAGAACGCTCGAACAGCTCGTGCAGACGACCGGTTGCCCTGAACTGTGGGAGCAGAGTGTCAGGCCAAGAAGGCGGCACCGTCACGGCAGCACTTCTAACCTGCGACTTTAAGCCAGCGAGGGACTTGAACCCTAACGCTGATTCTCGCGCAGCGGATTCAACCCCAGCTTGATCACTCGTATTCGTAGCGGAGGTGTCGTCCGCCCCACCAGGGGACTTCGGTGGTGGGGAGGTCGGCGTGGCGGAGGACGGGTGAGTAGGCGCGTCGGTCGAGGCGGACGATGGTTTCGTTATCGCGGTTTTCGATTGTGCCGCCGGTGGAGAGGAATCGGCGTTGCAGGGTGTCGGGTGTGGCGGTGGCGTAGCCGGGGAGGCGTCGGCGGAGCGCGGCGCAGATGGTGTGGGCGAGTACGGAGAGCACGACGTCGAGGTCGATGTTGAGGGGGACCGCGCCGGCGAGGGCGTCCAGGCCGAAGGAGCGGATGGCTTCGGCGAGGCGTTGTTCGATGTTCATCCGCCTGGCGTAGGCCTCGATCACGTGTTTGGTCGGGGTGGTGCGATTGTTGGTGATCAGGATGGTGGGTTCGTCGTGCCCGAGTCCGGTGATGGCGAGTTGGCGTAGCGTGCTGGGGTAGGCCGAGAGTGTGGCGGCGGGGTCTTCGATCACGCGGACACGGCGGGTTTTCCCGCCCGCTCGGGCGATGGTGAGTGGTGTCCAGTCCTTGGCGGGCAAGGCATGTAGGTGTTCGGTGAGTTTCGGGGTGCGGGCGCGCAGGGTGATGAAGGCGATGCCGCGGGCGTCGAGGTCGGCGAGCTGGGCCTGGGTGGTGACCTTGGAATCGAAGATCAACAGTTTCGGGTCCGCTCCGGAGGTTGTGCGCCAGTGGTCGGCGAAGGCGAGGATTTCGTTGTTCTGGTTGGCTTTGGCGAGGTCGGCGTTGGCGTAGAGCAGGGTGTGGGTGGCCGCGTCTTCGGCGAAGAAGGTCAACACTGAGCGGGTGCGTTGCGAACGTCTGGGCACGTAGTGTTTTTCCAACGCGGGGTCGGCGCCCCAGTGCATGACGGCGTGGAAGTCGAGGTTGATCGCCTCGCCGTGCGCGAGCCCTGCGGCGAGGCTGGCTTTGTCCAGTGCGGCAAGGAATCGTTGTTGCCGGGTGTGGTCGAGCCGGTAGGAGTAGGTGGTCAGCGCGGTGGCCTTGGGCAGGCTGGTCAGCCCGGCGAACAACGCCGCACCGGGGTCGGTGGCGATGTCGTCGATGTGGGAGACGCGGCGGGTGGTGGTGAGTTTGATCGCCAGCAGCGACAGGATCGAGCTGATCGCCGGGATCACAGACGTGCCGGGATAGCCCGCGGCCCGCACCAGGCCGGGCAGGTCCAGTGCCACCAGATCGGGGATGGTCAGCAGTAGCCCGGCCATCCGGGTGTCGGCGTGGGCGGGCAGGACGGCGAAGTCGATCACCTTGGTGCGGGGCTGGGATTCGCGTCGGGGTAGGCCGCGCTCGGCGTGCGGACGGGGCCACAAGCGTGGGAACCCTTCCTCGGCCAGGACTTCGGCGACCCCGGTGCGGTTGAGCGGAGTGTCCTCCTCGGCGAGCGCGGCAGCGATCTCGTGGGCCGAGTGGCCCAACCGGCGCAGCTCGATGATCCTGGTGCGGGCCGCTTCCTTGGCCGGGGCCGTCTTCGGGCCCGGACGCGAGCTCTGGAAGAACTCGCAGCGTCCGGCCCGGAAGTCCCGCACCAGCGACTGCAGCGTCGTCAGGGTGTAGCCGAAGCGGGTCGCCGCCTCCGCCGCTGAGACTCCCTCGAACAGGTACGCGCGCAGTGCCTCGTAACGACGCTGGTTCGCCGCTGCTGGGGCGGCGAAGTACTCACTGCCCCGACGGGCCGCTTCGGGGGTGGATATCGCTGCTTGTTCCACGATTCAACTACAGCAAGCGACACGATCGCGGTCAACGTGACACGCCGATCACTGGCGGCGACAGAGCGCAACGGCAGCCATCGCTGCGTCTCTCCCGCCGTCGTACTCCAAGTGAGATCGTGCTCGCTCATCACATCCGGGTCGGACGACAATCCGAAATCCGCCACAACAGGCAGTCAGATCGACCCTGACCGATCACCCGCTTCGGGCGCAACGACCATCACAATCACATGCCCATAGGCGAAAGCAGCCCGGAGCCGCCCAACATCCTGGAGCCACCGACGCGCCACCGCTAGACACGAGAATCGGCGCTAACCGCCCGATTACAAGTCCTCTAACGATCACGTCTGAGGATCGTCAGCGCAAAGCATGGCTGCCTTGCGAATATGGGAACTGCGTCCGCGGTGTCCGAGGCAGTGTAGACGTGTGCGCACCTCCTTGTGACAGATCTGTGACACCGCGCGGCCGATGTCGGGCTGGCTCACCGAGATACACGGTGGTGCGTCTTCCGCCGGCCTCCTGGCGCTTGTAGCGCGACGGACGGGACAGTCGAGACACGGTTTGGGAAGGTGCTCGGCGTTTTCCGCCAGGACCGGCCTGTGCGTCGGGAGATTGCGGCGGGGACCGCCGGGCCCCGAAAAGCGTGATCTGCGGGAGGACCAGGAAGTCGGTACCGTGCCCACGTGTGCTTGGCCGGGGCGGCGTGCCGAACGCGGCACATCGTCGCAGGAGAGGAGCCAGGTGAGGGATCCGTCGATGGGTGAGTCGGTTGTGCTCGGCGGCCGCTACGAGCTGTGCTCCCTGATCGGTCAGGGTGGCATGGCCGATGTGTACCGCGCACACGATCGAGTCCTGGACCGCGAGGTGGCGGTCAAGCTGCTGCGGCAGGCTTCGGTGGGGGCAAGCGACCGGGCGCGGTTCGCCGACGAGGCGCGCATGCTGGGCAGGCTGAGCCACCCGGGGTTGGTGACGGTTCTCGACGCCGCGACCAGTGAGGAAGAGCCCTACCTTGTGATGGAACTGGTCAACGGGCCCAGTCTGGCCGACTGTTGCCGTGGGGTGGCGCTGGAACCGACGCGGGTGGCGGCGATGGGCGCGCAGCTGGCGGACGCCTTGAACTATGCCCATGACAACAGCATCGTCCACCGCGACGTCAAGCCGGCCAACGTGCTCCTCGGCGGGGATGACCGAGCGCTACTGACCGACTTCGGCATCGCCAAGTTGCTGTCAAACCCGACTGGTCACACCGCGACCGGGACGGCCGTGGGAACCGCCGCCTACCTGGCTCCCGAGCAGGTACGCGGAGAGAACGTCACCCCAGCCACCGACGTGTACTCACTGGGCCTGGTGCTGTTGGAAGCCCTGACCGGTGAGCGCACTTATGGGGGTTCACCGACCGAAGCTGCGCTCGCCCGGCTGACGACGCCACCTCCGCTACCACCAACCCTGCCCGTCGGCTTACATGACCTCCTCCGAGCCATGACGGCCCTAGACCCCGCGGACCGTCCGTCCACCGTGCAGATCGGAGACGCTTTGCATCAGCTCGCCGCTGGTGTGGAGCCGTCGGTGGTGGTGCCGACTGGGCAATCTGACGCCAAGGCCGCCGATCCTTCCACCCCACCAGTGAACGGTTCGTCGCACGGTGCCGCGACCGCCGAGAGCATTGAGCTGCGCGCAACCGGTCACCGGGGACCGGCTTCCCGATCGGGTCGTCTCACACGAAGGGTCGGCAGGTCCTGGAGGTGGGCGGCGGCCGTGGCGCTCGCGATCTTCCTCGTCGTAGCTGTGGTCCTTGTGAGCGACGCCTTCGTCACCCGGCCACAGCCGGATGTTCCCGCTGGTGTGCCCGAGCAGCTGCGGCAGCCTTTGCAGGACCTGCACGACGCGGTGGAGGGAGGCCGATGAGACTCCTACATGGTCTCCAACAGCATTGGGTGCGCGTCGCCGGCCTTGGGCTGTCCCTGCTGTTGGTTGCTGGTTGCAGCGGTGCGAGCGCGCCCGCTGAAGCGGTGCCCGCCCTCGGCTCGATTCTCGGCAGGGTCGACCGCGCCATCGCCGGCAAGCAGTTCGACCAGGCGCGCCAAGAACTGGACCGGTTGGTGCAGACCACGCTCGAAGCCCGTGAAGCTGGTGATCTCGACAGTGCCCAAGCCGAGCCCATCCTGGCCGCGGTGATCAGCCTCACCACCAAACTTCCCCGCCCGCAGCCGGCGGACGACAAGATGCGCGAAGAGCTGGAAAAGGAACGCGAGAAGCTCGAGAAGGAGCTGGAGGCTGAGAAGAAGAAGCTGGCAGAGAGCAAGGAGGAAGCGGCGAACAAGCAGGAAGAGACCCGCCAGGGAGACCCCCAGCAGGGCGAGCCTCAGCACGAAGAGCCCCAGCACGAAGACAAGAACAAGGAAGACAAGAAGAAGCAGGACAAGCGTGGCGGAGATGAAGGCGGCAAGGAGGAAGGCGGCGGCAACGGTCGCTCCAGCAAGCACCGGCCAGACGATGGGCATGGGAACTAACTCTCGGCCCCATGGACACTCGCCGGCCCTACGCGGCCGTCTCCGGTGGCTGGTTCCCTCTGTGCCCTCGTAGGCGGGACGGGTCCAGTTGGCCGCGACCGGGCATGGGTGCGTTCTCGGGGGTCCGCCCTTGCGCCATCGTATGGAGCACCAGGTCGACGGTGTCTTCGGTGCGTGCAGTCGGCACAGGTTGGAGTAGATCGAGCCCAGTGCCGACGTAGAGCACTGCGCCGGTTCGGTGGCGGGTGAGCATGCGGCATGAGGCGTAGCGATGGCTTGCCCTGCGTCCTCAAGCTGTTGCCGACTCCCGCCGGGCCTGCACCTCGGTCCAGAAGCGGTGCAAGCACAGCCACGCTGAGGATCAGGCAGCGAGTGGATACGCTGCGGCCACGCCCACCGGCGGCGAAGAATGAGCGGCCAGGAGCCATCTCGCTCAGTGCGTCCGATGCGTGACAGCAGGCTAGCTGTCCGGCTGGGCCACCGGGAGTCGAGGCGAGACGTGGTGCGTCGGCGCGTGGTGACCCCCCGGTGCGGTCCGGACCGGTCGCAGCGCCGTAGTGGCGCCGCGACCGGTCCGTGCCGAACAGTCAGCGGGCAGGCGCGCCGCTCCGGCTCCGTCCACGCCGGGAGCTCTCCCGGCCACGGGAGACCGAGCGTCGCCCGTTTGGCGGTCGACCGTTGCGCGACCGAGGTGAGGTGTCCTCCTCCGGCTCCTCCGCGCTCTCGGACTCCTCTCCGTCGGAGTCGTCGTACTCGTCCTCGAAGTCGCCGTCCTCCTCGTCGGAGTCCTCGGCGTCCTCGGCGTCCTCGTCGGAGTCCTCGTCGGAGTCCTCGTCGGAGTCCTCGTACTCGTCAGCGTCCTCGTCGTCGAGGTCGCTGGCGGCCTCTTCGTCGGAAGAGGAGTCCTCGAACTCCGCGCCGTCGTCCTCGGTCTCCTCGGTCTCCTCGGTCCGGTCCTCGAGTTCGTCGGGTTGCCGCACGACCTGACCGTCCTCGATCTCGCCACGCCAGGAGCCGGTGGCCTCGCCGCGCATGGAGACGAAGCGGCGGAAGTGCTTGAGATCCAGACGGACCCGGCGACCGAAGGCGCGCCAGAGGTTCGCGGTCTTCTCCACGACGCCACCGGGGTAGTACTCCAACACCAGGAGCACCTTGGTGAGGTCGTCAGCCAGAGGATGAAAGGTCACGACGCCCTTGGTCGTGCCCTTGGCGCCTTCAGACGTCCAGGCGATCTTGCGGTCGGGAACCTGCTCGGTGACGGTCGCCTTCCAGGACCGGTGCGACCACCACACCTTGCCGCGCCAGTTGCTCTCGACCTCATCCCTCTGGTCGATGCTCTCCACGCCTTTCATGAACAAGGAGAACTCCTGGAACTGCGTCCACTGGTCATAGACCACCGATACCGGGGCGCCGACGTCGATGTCCTCGATGATGTTGGTCATCTTCGGCTTGCCGCTGCTGCCTCTGCTGAACAGCGACTTCACCTTGTCCTTCACCCCGGTCACCGCGGCGCTCGCGCTGGCATGCAAGGGTGACTTGCCCTCGGCCAGCTTCTTCAGTCCCACCCCCAGCGCGCCGGGGTTCTCGGCGTGGTCTTCCAGCCGCTGGGTGGTCTGCTCCAGCCGTTCGCCCGCGGACTTCATCAGGTCGTTACCCCGGGCCAGCGCGTACTCGCGTGCCTCCTTCGCCAGCCGCTCGGTGGCCGGACTGCGCACAAGAGCGGATCCCACGTTGGAAAGGACAGACGCGTGCTTGTCAGCCATACCTTCTCCTCTCCTCAGCGCCGCGTCCGGGACGCGGACCGGCTCGAGCTGGAGGACTGCCGACCAGACGACGAGGACCGGCTGGATCCATTGGTGGACTTGCGGCCGGCACTGGTGGACTTGCGGCCCGCACCCGTGGAATTGGCCGTACGGCTGGTGCTCTTGGCGGCGGTCTTCTTCGCCTCTCCGCTTGCTCCGGCTGCTGCCCTGCCACTATTGCTCGCGGCCTTCTTGGCGGTACCGCTCGCCTTGGAGGTGGCCGAACGCGCCCTACTGGTCCCTTCCCCGGTCGCCTTACGAGCCCTCCGGGTGCCCTCGCCGGCGGCCTGCTGGGCCTTGCCAGCGCTCTTCCGGGCCGGGCGGGAGGCACGGCGAGAGCTGTCGTCCTCCGCGCTCTCCGCGGAGCCTTCGTCCTGCGCCTCGTCGGCGTAGTCGTCGTCATCGTCGCGGTCGTCGTCATCGTCGCGGTCGTCGCGATCCTCGATGGAAAGCCGATCGCCGAGGCTGCGCGTCCGGTCCTGCAGGTTGTCGGCGAGCCTTCCCAACTGCGACTCGAGGGTGGCCACGGCTGCCCGCCGGCCGGCGTCCTTCACCGGCCCGCGCAGCTGTTCACCAAGCTGGGCGACCTGCGGCGTACTCGCGAGTTTCAGAACACCCTCGCGCAGGAGTTGGCGTGGCTGCAGACCGAGTTGGCTGCCTGCCAGCCACAGAGCCAGGCTCAACGCGGCCTTGCCCTTCTTGGTGCGACCGAGGAGGTAGCCTCCCGCGATCGCCATGCCAATCTTGGCCTTGTCATCCACGATGTCTCCTCTCGTTGCGTCCAGGCACCCGGCCTCGGACCGGGCTCGATGGCACTGCCAATCGGCCCGTTGCGCCTGGACGGTTGGGCCTCAGAATCCCCAGCGCGAACTCTCTGCGGCAGCGTGCGCGGGGGCGGCGGAGGCCGCGGGGTCGAAGCTGTAGATCGGCAACGGACCGACGTAGTCGATCAGTGCCTGTTCGTCGATCTCCTCGGAGAGTGTGGCCACGGCGGAGTCCATCTCCCCGAGTCGTTCCCTTCGGAGGAGGAACGCGACCTGTTCCCAACCCTCGTCGGAGCTGCTGAGGGTGTGCGCCTCCTCGGCGACGTCGTCCAGTGCCGCGACCCACTCCGCGACGAGGTGCGAACGTTGGGCCGCGAGTCGTTCCGCCACCAGGCGGCCCAGCTCGACCCGCTCCGACATGTCCGCACTGGGACGGCCACGGGAGGCGGCCGCGCGAAGCTGGGCATCCTCGTCGAAGAGCGTCTGCAGGGCGTCCTCGTTCAGCGTGAACGTGATCCGGACCTCCACGAGCTCTGCTATGGCATCCATCCGCGCGCGCAGGTCGTCCCCGGCCGGTGGACCGAGAACCTCCGAGCGCACCGAGTCGGCGTCCGGCGCGACGGTCCCGAACCGCAGCGGCAGCACAGGACCGACCTGCACCGCACTGACCAACACGTCGAGGAACGAAACACCGTCGTCCTCGGTGAGCTGCTCGTCGTCGGCCAACTCCCGGACAACAACGGCAAGTCCGTCCTGCTCTACGAGTTTGACGTCGAGCTCGTCCGGTACGCCGGAGGCGACGAACGGATGGTCCTGGCGCACCACGCCGTGCAGAAGAAGAGTCACGAGTCCTCCGCTGTACGTCGGCTGGAGCGACGCGTGCTCGAGCTACCACGGGAGGCTGGCGCCTTGCGGCGCCTGGTGCCGCGGGGCTCGTCGTCGGCCTCCTCCTCGTCGTCCCGGTCAGGTCCGACGGAGGAGAGGAGGTCCTTGGCGCTCTCCTTGACGCCCTCCAGGGCGCCTTTGGTCTTGTGCTGGGCGCCGCCCTCGGTGACCTCGTGGACCAGCCCTGGCAGACCCGCGACCTGTTCCTGGGGTTGGATGTCGAGTCGGTTGACGGCTTCGGCGAAGCGTAGATACGTGTCCACGCTGGCGATCACGATCCGTGCGTCGATGGTGAGCAGTTCGATTCCCACGACCGCGACCCGGACGTATGCGTCGATCACGATGCCCTTGTCGAGGATCACTTCGAGAACATCGGCGAGGCTGCTCGGGCGGGGTGCGCGGTTGATGCCCTGTGTGGCTACGGCCATGTGCTTTTGCCTCCACTCCTGTCGGTCACGTCTCCGATCAGTCGGACCCCTTGGGTGTCAGGTCTCTGATCGGCCACGTCACCGATTGGTCGTACGTCTGCTTGGTCAGTCGGTGTTCGTCCCCCAGTAGTTGGTCCACGTCGATCGGGAGTCGGATGCCTTCCCGGCCCACGCCGAAGATCTCCCGGAGTTCGACGAACTTCTCCTCGAGTTCGAGGAGGGCTTGGCCGAGGCGTTCGATCTCGTCCTCGGACAGCTCGCCGCCCTCCATACGCCGGATCGACTGCCGCTCCAGGAGGTCGCGGACGAGTTCGAGCAGCGCAACCACGAGCTGGCCGAGCCCTCGCCCGAGGTCTTCGGCGTCCGCGGCGATCCGAGGCGTCCGACCGAACGGCTGCGACGGCGAGGTAGGAGCAGTCATGCCTCGTCCCTCCCGCCACCCACGCTGTGGTCCAGTTCGTGCGCCGTCTCGATCCCGACCAGCAGAAGCCGCAGGTCGAGCCGGATCAGGTCGATCCCGGCCAGCTGGATGATCACGTCGCCGGAGACGAAGGCACCTCGGTCGACGACGCGGTCGAGCAGGTCTGCCAGACTCGTTCCCTGGTTGGACGCGAGTGTGTTCCGCTCAGGCATCGGCCACCCTCCGGCTGCGCAGTTGGGCGAAGCTATACGGCGGCCAAGGGCCGGTGACGTCCACCCTGATGCCGTGGGGCGCTAGTGCGCGGACCTGGCTCTGCGCCGCCACCAGGAACGCTTCCTCGGCGGCGGCGTCGACGAGGTAGGCGGCGTTCAGGACGACGTCTGCACTGGCACCGGGTTGACGGTCCATCTCGCTGGCGAAGGCGCCCAGCGTGGTGAAGACGTCCTCGGTCAGTGCGCGCTCCTGTTGCCGGGCCTCCTCCCCGGCGCGCAGTGCATGCCGGCGACGTTGCAGGTATGCGGTTCCCGTGGGCCGGGCACCACCGTCGCCGTCGAGTTTCGGGCTCGGTGTCTGCGTGGCTTGTTCTCTGCACAGGCGGATCCCCCACTCGCGGTGGCCGTCCAACCGATCCAGTCGAAGGATCGCCTCATCGTGGTATTGGTCGAGCGCTCGGACAGCAGACTCGTCGTCTGCGACGACAGTGGCGAGCCGCAGCGGAAGAGCCGGTGCCTGGTCGAAGATCGCCCGGACCACGGCGTCGTGTGTCATGGCCAGCTCCGCAACTTTGCCGTTCTCAGAAAGCTCTTCCTCAGGAAGTTCCAATGCGTCGCGAGCGACGTCGCTGACGGCTATGGCGAGGTCGGCGTGTGAGACCAAACGCACCTGACCGGACTCTCCTACACCGTGCAAGCCGGCCACGTCGACCGATTCCGCTCGCACAATCGCATAGAGGTATCTCACCTGACGAGGATCCTGACGCATTTTCCACTCTCCGTGAACCGACAGCGTGGAACGCACCGGCTCTACGCGTCACCTTGTTTGTCGGCGACGGCCCGCGCTTCCGGACTGGCGACGAGCCGCTCGAGCGCTTCGAGCCGCTTTCGTAGGTCGTGGTTCTCGGCTTCCAGACGCGCTCGCTCACCCCGGCGCTGCTCACCGGAGGAGTCCAGCTCGCTTTCGCGCCCCTGTGAAGTGAAGAACGGGTCCCGGGTCCACCAGTCCATGCCCATCTCCTGGGCGGTCTGCGCCGAAGCGACGAACAGCCGTAACTTGAGCGACAGCAACTCGATGTCGAGCACGTTCACCACAATGTCGCCCACGATGACAATGCCCTTGTCCAGAACGCGTTCGAGGACGTCCGCCAGCGAGTCGGGCTGGCCGCGGCCACTCATTGGTTGCATCGTCATGTTGGATCCACCGCCCCTCGGACATAACGACGGAGCCGCTCATAGCCCATAAGCTCGCCGTCTTCGTCGACCTCGATGCGGTAAGTGGCGATCACTGTCGTCGTGGAAGGGACTCGCTCCAACTCCACCACGTCGAGCAGAACGGACCAGCCGGTGTCACTCTTACGAACGCCGGTCACTCCCTCGGGCTGCTTCGCCGTCAACTCGAAGAACTGCTGCGCTGCGCGCTTGACGACCGCCGCAACGCCCGACTTCGCTGGACGCCGACCTTCCTCGTGTGCGGTATCACGCTTGGGAGCATGCTCGCGCTCACTCATAGGCGCTCCGCAGGACCCGGGGCACGTGTTGCATACCGACTCCCCTCCATCGTCCCCCGTGTCGATCACCCGACGCTAGCTCATGCTTCGCCTTATGTCGCATCGGCGACTTCTCGCCACGGCCGCGCGGCCCTTCGACTGTTCCGCCCCGACCGCTGATTCCTCGAATACGTGCCCCGGCGCCTGACGTCGCACCTCGTATGGGCGGGGGTGGGGGCCCAGTAGCCTGCGGGCTGCGGCGAATCTCCTTCCAACGCTCGGCCTACGTAGGCATGAACTGCTTGCGCCGAACGCGGACCGCCGCGAGCTTCTCTGCGATCGCGTTCGCGGTGGCACCTCCCGCGATCGGTGGACCTACCTGGCAAGGGACCATAGCGCCGTGTCCCACTCGCACTCGTAAGCCCACCGGCGAAGCTCATGACCGAGCCATTCGGACAAGCCGAGGACGCCCCCGAGGCGGCCCTGGGCGTGCCAGGGCCGCCTCGGCCGGTCGCGGTGAGGGGTGGTCGCAGTCGATCTCGGTCCGGGTCTCGTCGTGGGGAGGTGGCTGCCGCTGCCCCTTCTCCACCAAGCCCAACCGGGAGTGGAGCCGCTGGGCCAGGGTGGTTCCTTTCTGCCTCAGGCTCCCTCGACCAGGTAGGCGTCCAACCTGGCCTCGACTCCGATCGTGGTGGTCTACCGACGTAGCCGCGGCTTCTCCGTGCAGTGCGCGCGTGCCGTGAGCTCGATCAGCTAAGAGTCTGAGTCAGGTGCGGTTGCTGGGCTGCGTCTGGATCTGGCGCAATATTCACCTGAACTTGTTGGGCTTGGAAGCGCGGGTTTGCGTCGTTCCGGGGTTCAGATGGCCTTGCCGCGTTTGCCGGTGAGCCTTCCCCGCGGCCTTCCGGTAATCATGGCGGCGATCATGACGAGCACTGCCGCGACGATGATGCTGACGATCCACCGCACCCAGTCGACACCAGGCGTGGCGGCGACACCGAGCGCGGCGGCCGCGTAGTAGCCGATGAGCACTCCACCGATCCCGCAGATAACGGTCAACCAGAGGGGGATGTTGTCCCGGTTACTCGGAGCGACCCACTTGCCGAGTATGCCGATGATGATGCCCGCGATGATGACGCCAACGATTTCCATCTGTTGCCCCTTCCGGGTCAAGGACGGCCCCAGGCCCGGTTGTGCGTGCCAGTCCCGGGGCCGCCGGAGTCGGGCACCCCCGAGGACGCCCGGCCTACGACGACCGACC
Source organism: Actinopolymorpha pittospori (assembly GCF_014873875.1). GTDB lineage: Bacteria > Actinomycetota > Actinomycetes > Propionibacteriales > Actinopolymorphaceae > Actinopolymorpha > Actinopolymorpha pittospori. The sequence continues at coordinate 199,857 of NZ_JADBEM010000001.1, forward strand.
GTAGCAACGGTCGCCGGTTAAGTCGCGGCGAAGGGCGAGGTCCTGCGTCCGCCGCTGTTAGACCTCGCCCTCGCCCCGCAAAGCACTCGCGCGAGAGGGTTTTGGGGCCGCCGCCACCGACGCCCGAGGGTTGTTGGAACTAGAGAGCCCAGCGCGTCCACACGAGCGGCGGGCCGCCTCGCAGTGACCGCACGAACGGCGACGGCCGCAGGACCCGTCACGCCGCACGGCCTGGTTCGCAGCCATGGGGTCGCAGGAGCGAACCCGAGACGGACCGTCCATCTGCAGGCCCGGGTCAGCGCGCGGGCATCGCGGCTGCGGACGACCATCGAGCCGCAACGGGCCGCGCGAGCGAACGTGGGTCTCCGCCTCGCCCTTCCGCTGTCAGTTCGGTCGCCCTGCCGCCACCAAACGACTGGTGTGTTACGCAGGACTGGTGACATGGACGCTCGGCATAGTCGATGGGTGGCCATCGTGGTGGTCTCGGTAGGCCATCTGATGAGCGAGGACCGACCAGCACAGCCGGGAGATGAGAGACCTCGGCGACGCCCTCGAGGCTCCTCGGCGAGGCGGCGGCTGGTGTCGACCTGCCCGGCCTGGTGGCGCAGCGAGGTCGTGAACTGGCCCACTGGCTAAGGCCCCGGCGCCGAGGCCCGAGTGGGACCGGCTCGTCGCGGTCAACCTGCCCTGGCAGTCGACGGCGTGTATGCCCTCGCGGAGGTCCTGCACGCCGCCCGGGATCTGGTGGCGCCTCGACCACGCCCCCGCGGGCAGGTCGTCCGCCGCGGCGGCGCCGTGTGGCTACTCGTCCCGCTCGCGCAGCTTCTCGGCGATCAGCTCTTGGGCGGATTGGATGCCGGCGCGCACGCCCATGTCGATCAACTGCAGCTCGCGTTCGGTGAGGTTGTCCCGGCCGCCCGCCGCCTCTATCGCCCTGGTATACGCATAGGGGCATGTCTCTTCCTGCATGTCGCCGCCCTTCCCCGATAGTTGAACTTTCATTTCCATGCTGCGCACAGTTCGGCGCGCGGCGCCGCCTTCGTTTGGCCAGGAACCACTTACATCCGGACAGTGAGGCCGCCCGGCACGCCGGAGGGTTCACAGGCTTATGCACAGGGATCGGACAACAGGGCGAAAGACCCTGTGCCCGTGTGACCTTGGACTGGTCACTCGCGGGTCACGCGGCGGGTACGAGGCCGACACGGCACCTGCACACGGTCCCGTCGGCCGCCTACGTGGTCGCCTCCCGCGTAGGCGGCCACCCCGGCCCGCCGCGCCGACAGGCCGCCGCCTAGCGGCTCGGCCTCGCGGCGAGGAGCTCGGCGCACAACGCGAGGTCGGCGCGCACACCGGCGTCGAGCATTCGCAGATCCTGGTCGGTGAGCGCGCTCGGCCCGCCGGCCTCCTGCACCGCACTCAAGAGCGCGGAAAACAATCACCTTGTCTTGCACGCCACAACACTGCGCGCGACCGGTACACCACACAAGGCCGAGCCCGTCCAGGCGGCGTCAAGACGCGGCCCCGGCGTCCGCCGGGGAGAGGGCGGGGCCTGCGCCCATGTTGATCCGGTCAGAGCACCCATTTGTGCTCGTCGTACTCTTTGCGTTCGCCCGCCGGGGGTTTGACACCTGGCGCTGTGCACATGGCGCGACCTCGCTTCGCTGCTTCTTCGGCGGCTGCGGTCCATTCGCCGGCCGGTAGCCCCAGCCACTGGCGTAGGCCCTGGCCGTTTGCGGCGAGCATCCGCGGATGTAGTCGACCGTGTGCCATCGCTTGGAGCACCAGGTCCACGGTGTCGTCGACCTGGGCGGCTGGTACGGGCTCGAGCAGGCCGGCGCCGATGCCTGCGTAGAGGACCTCGGCGATGCGGTGGCGGGTGAGCATGCGGGGTGAGGCGTAGTGCCGGGACCGGTACAGCCGGTCCTGGATGTCCTCACGGGTCTCGGTGGGATGGGCGGCGAGGATGGTGTCAGTGCCGTCGACGCGCTCGCCGCGGCGTATCCGGTCCGGCCCCTCGAGCATCGGGGCGAGCAGCTGGTCGGTGGCGGCTGCGCGCCAGGTCCCGTCACCGGAGTAGATCCCAGCCTGCCCGGTCCGTCGCACGTGATCGTAGATCGCCTGCACAGCGACCTCGAGCTGCTGCCGGCGCCCTCCGGTCGGCACCTCATACCCGTCCACGCCCTGCTTCCCGTACCTGCGCTGCTGCCCCACACCCGCATTCTTACTCGAACAGACGTTCGAAGGAAGCCGGTGCGGCCCCGGTCACGCTGCGGCGAATCCGGGGCCGCCGAAGGAACCTAGCAACGATCACCGCTTACGTCGCGGCGTGCGGCTCACGCCTCCAGGTCGAGGTCGAACGGCACCTCGTTGGGTGCGATGTCGCGCACGCGCAGCATGCGGACGGCGTGCCGCCACCGCCGTCCCTGGTCGGTGGCGATGTCGGCGCGGATCTCCACCACGACGAGTGGGGCGACCTGGTGGTAGCCGGTCGGCTTGGACCGCCAGTTCACGGTGAGTTGCGCCGGCCACGGGTGGCCGCCGATCGCAGCGACCAGCAGCGGCGCGACCGTGGCGGCCTGCGCATCGGTCAGGTGAGTGGTCCGGCCCGCGTAGTGGAGTCGGCCGGTGTCGGAGGCGTATCGGCCGAGCAGCAGTGCCGCCGGCCGGTGGAGGCTGCCGGTGACCCCGCCGATCACGGCGTCGGTGGTCTGCCGCGACTTGTACTTCAGCCACACCCGCGCGCCGGAGACGTACGGGCTGTTCGCCGGCTTGATCACCAGCCCCTCGACACCGGCGACAGCCATCGTGTCGAACCACTCCGCAGCCACCGCCGGGTCCGATGTCTGCATGGCCAGGGTCAGCGGCGACCGGGCGGGGATCCGACGGAACAGCCGCTCCAGCACGGCACGCCGCTCTCGAAGCGGACGGCGGCGGAGATCACCGTCCTGCGCCGTCTCGAGCACGTCGAAGACGACCAGGTGGACAGGCTGGGTGACCGCGAGCTCGCCGGCATGACGGCGCTGGGCATAGCGGCGCTGCAAACGGTTGAAGTCGAGCCGTCCCCCGACCCAGCAGACGATCTCCCCGTCAACGACCGTCCCTGCAGGCAGGTAGGCGTACAGCGCGCCCACCAGCTCGGGGAAGGCGTCGTCGAGTGGTGTGCCGCGGCGGGAATGGATCTGTACGGAGCTGTCTGCCCGGATTGTGGCGAGCGCGCGGTACCCGTCGAACTTCGGTTCGTAGCGGAGGCCACCGGCAGGTGAGCGAGGTAACCGGTCGATGCTCTTGGCGAGCATGGGCACGATCGGCCCTGTGATGCGCACTGCGGGACCTTCAGGTGATGCGGTCTGACCGCACCACCGTACGGCGCCGCCTGTGCAAACGGCACCAACGGGCCCGCAGCTGACGACCGGGAACTCTCGGCGGGGCATTCGCGTTTCGCAGCTTGTGCGGCCGGAAGCGGCCGGAACCGCACAGGTGGGTCGGCCGGGCCGCGTGCGGCGGCCCCGGCCGGCCTATTGCCCCAGCGTCCTGAGTGCCGTTCCGACGGGCCCGCCCCGCCCACCTCCCCCATGGGCGGGTCCGGCGGACGCAGAGGGCTACGCGCGGCCGGGTCGGTGACGGACGGGTTCGCGGCCCGGCGGTTGGCTGGGTCGTGGACCGGGTGCGGCCGGAGGGATGGGGTTTGTGACGGGCTCGCCGGCCGTCAACTGGAACGTCCGACCGTGGTGGGCGAGCTCGACCGAGGCATCACCCTCCAGCGAGTACGTTGCGTTGGTTTTGTTGATATTCACGCATAATCTCTGCCCGTGCCACAGCACGCTGAAGGTGAGGCGGGTCAGCGGCGCGGGCAGACGTGGAGCGAACGTCAGTGACCCGCCGCTGTCGCGCATGCCGCCGAAGCCGGCCACGAGCGTGAGCCAGGCGCCGGCCAGCGATGCGATGTGCAGCCCGTCACGCGTGTTGTGTTCGAGGTCGTCGAGGTCCATCCGGGCGGCTTCGCCCAGGTAGTCGTAGGCGAGATCGAGGTGCCCGACTTCAGCGGCGAGCACTGCCTGGATGCAGGCCGACAGCGACGAGTCGCGGACGGTCAGCGGCTCGTAGTACGCGAAGTCGCGGGCCTTCTCGTCGGCGGTGAACGCGTCGCCGCGCTTGAACAGCGCCATCACCAGGTCGGCCTGCTTGACCACCTGCTTGCGGTACAGCTGCAGATACGGGAAGTGCAGCATCAGCGGGTACTGGTCGGGGCGGGTCTGCGCGAAGTCCCAGACCGCGAGGTCGGTGAACTGCTCCGCCTGTGGATGTACGCCGAGCTTGTCGTCGTAGGGCACGAACATCGCGTCGGCGGCCCGCGCCCAGGCGGCGATCTCGTCGCCGGTCACTCCCAATCCGGCCGCCTCGTCTGGGTGGCGCTCCGCGGCCTCGGCCGCGCCCCGCAGATTCCGCTGCGCCATCATGTTGGTGTAGACGTTGTTGTTGGCGAGGGCACTGTATTCGTCAGGGCCGGTGACGCCGTCGATCCGGAAGCTCCCGTCGACGTGGTGGAAGCCCTGCGAGGCCCACAGCCGGGCGGTCTCCACGAGCAGCGGCAACGCGGCCGTCCGCTCGAACGCCTCGTCGCCGGTCGCCTGCACCAGCCGGATCACCGCGTCGGCGACGTCGGCGTTGATGTGGAGCGCGGCCGTGCCGGCCGGCCAGTATCCGGAGCTTTCCTCGCCGTTGATCGTGCGCCACGCGAAGGTTGCGCCGTCGAGCGTGAGCTGCCGAGCCCGCTGCCGGGCGGCCGGCAGCGTCAGGTGCCGCCACCGCAGCGCATCGGCGGCGGCGTGCGGGGTGGTGTAGGTCAGCGTCGGCAGCACGAACGACTCGGTGTCCCAGAACACGTGACCGTCGTAGCCGGGACCGGTCAATCCCTTGGCGGGGATCGGCCGGCGCTCGGCCCGGGCGCTGGCCTGCAGTACCTGGAACAGGGCGAACCGGACCGCCTGCTGTACCTCCGGGTCGCCATCGAGGTCGACGTCGGCGCGGGCCCAGTAGTCGTCGAGGTACTGCCGCTGCTCGGCCAGCAGGCCCTCCCAGCCGCTCTCCCGCGCCAGCGTCAGCGCCGCCTCCACCTGCGCCGAGATCGCCGGGATCGACCGCATGCTGGACCAGCCGTACGCCAGGAACTTCACCACCCGCAGCGACTCTCCACGCGCCAGCCGGGTGGTGAGCGTGAAGCGAGCGGTGTCCGGCGAGCACTCGATTTCTGTTCGTACATTCGCGGGGCAGTGCACCGTATGGTCCATCGCCGCGCCGATCCGGCGCCCGCTGGCCCGCGTGCAGTGCACCAGTCGTGCACGCGCGTCGTGCGCGATGTGCTGTTCGGGTTGCAGCGGTGATTCGAGGGCGGCCGCCGCCCGCGGGTCTGCCGACGTCGCTGGTAGCTGCTCGTTGGCCACGAGTTCGGACTGGAGCACGATGTGCAGCGGCGCGTCAACCGGCCGCACCTCGTACGCGATCGCGGCGGTCGCGCGCTGGGTGAACGACACCAGCCGCGCCGAGGAGATCTGCATGCAGTGACCCGACGGGGAGACCCAGTCCGCGGTACGGCGCAGCACGCCGTCGCGCAGCGACAGCACCCGCTCGTGAGCGCCCAGCTCGCCGTAGCGCACGTCGAACGGTTCGTCTTCGACCAACAGCCGGATCAGCTTGCCGTTAGTCACGTCGATGACACTCTGGCCCGACTCCGGGAAGCCGTAGCCGGCCTCGGCGTACGGCAGAGGCCGGAACTCGAACACCGAGTTCAGGTAGGTGCCCGGAAGCCCGTGCGGCTCGCCCTCGTCGAGGTTGCCGCGCAGCCCGATGTTGCCGTTGGACAGCGCGAACACCGACTCCGACTGCGCCAGCACGGAGAGGTCGAGACCGCGTTCACGGATGTCCCATGGCTCGGGCGAAAACGCCGGATGCGTGATCATCGCTTGGTCTCCGATTCAGCTCGGTCCAAGACGTCGTCGGGGTCCTGCACCACGATGTCGGCACCGTGCGCACGTAGCTCGTCGGCCTGGACCGCCCGTCCACGCCCACGACGTACCTGAATATGAGACCTCCACTGCCATGGCGAGCGAGGCCAGGTCGTGGCATCACGGTAGGCACGGGCACGCGCTACCTGCAGGCAACAAAAGACCCGCGCCACCCAGGACCGACGGGTAAGCCTGCCCCGCTCGGCGCGGATCGCCAGTGACCCTGCGATGGTAGATCAGCGGTGGGCGAGGAGGGTCCAGTCGATCAGAGCAACGGCATCGATGACCACATTCGGCTCTTCGACGACAAAGCGCGCTCCACCGGCCATCGGCACTGCTGCTTGGCCGGGCCACCTCTGACATCGGCCGCCTCCATTACGCGGGCCGCCCCACGCATCTGACCGACGCGCAGGCGAGCCGTGGTCGCCCCTGTTGCTCGTCACGTCCACGTCGACACCCACCTCTTGACATGGGGCCGGACGCGCGACGGCCCGGGCTGAGACTCCGCGACCGCCGGAGGGATTCCCTCCAGGCGTGATCAGGCAAGGCACGATGCATGAGCAGATCCTCACCACAAATGAGGTGAGAGGACCAGACGTCCGTGGAATTGTCTGACAGGGCCCGTCGTCAAGGTTCGATCATCATCTCCGGCTCGGCGGGCTCCGTCACCTGTCGCGGTGCATGCGTCCGTACCCGGCATAATTGAGGTGGGCACCTCATCCACGATGTGGCCTGCACCAGGGCCCAGCAGCACCTGGTGCAGGCCGCAGCCGTTCATAGCGCAGCCCCGCGCACATCCCACCCCGCAATACTCAGTGTGCGTCTTGTAATGCAGGGCAAGGCATCTCATCGCCGTTATGAGCCCGCTAGTTCATCGCTGGGCGATCCAGAACTCGATGCAAGCTGCCACGCGACCGCCGCACCAGGGACCAACGGCTTGACAATCGTGGTGTGGGTCGCGCTCGATCGGCAGCTTGACGCTCGGGGAGGGGCTCCGAGACTGCCCGTGAGTAAGGCGGACGTTGGCTAGCAGGGACGGGTCATCCGTCTCATGGCTGGGCGGTGTTCGCCGGGAAACCACGTGGGCCATGACGGTACGGATGGTGTCAGACCGGAGAACAGCCGTCGGGCTACGCCGCTGACCTGCTGGGATGGGCGCTGCTGTTCGCCATGCAGTGCGTTGAGAACCTCGATCGCGCCCGTCAGCACCGGGATCGTCCACTTGACAATACGCAACTGCCTTTGCGCGGTTCCTACCGACCGCGGATCTGCCTTCTCCGCCTTCTCCGAGTCAGGCGAGCTCGCTTTCTCGATCTTCTTTCCCAGCGCTCGGGCGTAGGCAGTTGCTCCCAGTGCGGCGCACGTGAGGACGGTCTTGCCGATCGTGGAAGCGAGTACACCCTTCTGTGCGCCAATCCGCTGTCGGTTCGCCATGGCGAGTCCAGCGCCGCCGATGAGGTGGATACCGATGGCCACGGCGTTGATCGGGGTCCATTTGGACCATCCCGAGCTGGCCATACGAGCCGTATCTGTCTGGGTAGGCAGTTCTTCGGCCGCCGGATTGAGCGCGGCGGCACCCATCATCGAGCCCCCGAACCATGCCGCCAAGCCAAGATCGTGCATCGCGCGCAGGACAGTGTTGCGGTCTGACATAGTTCCTCCTCGCACTGCGCCAAGCTGGCGAAGACTTCCGTATCTGACAGCGCCCGCTGCTTCGTGGTCAACACACGAGCGTCATGAGATCCGTGAATGGACTGAGCGACTATGATCCTTTGTTTGTCTTTCCCCAGTCGCGGAAAGCGTCCCGCACCCGGTCGAAGACTGCGACCGGCGGTCCAAGGAGCATCTGGGCTACTGCGGATTCACCCGCGGCTGGATGGGGCCGGGTGGGAGCGACGGCCTCCGCCGCCCGCACGGCGCCTGCCATCTTCTGCAGGTCATCGGCGGGAAGCTCCCGACGTAGTCCGGGGAACTCTTCACTCTCCTCGTGCGAGGCATGCTTCTCCACCGCGTCGGCCAACGCCGCAAACCGTGTGTCGAACTCCGAGTGGTCCACTCCAAGGTCATACAGCTCCGAGAGCTCGTCCTTGGCCTGCGACTCCTCGTTCAGCCGAGCATCCACCACCCGCTCGCCATTGGCGATCTTACGGCGGGCCGTCGGGTGGACGACCTCTTCCTCGGCAGTCTCATGCACCGCGAGCAGGCGCAGCAAGTCCTCGAAGCTCTCCCGCTTGACATCACCCGTCTCGGTCCTCACCTGGGTGATCAGGGCCCTGATCTGCTCATGCTGCACAAGAAGCAACTCGATGACATCCTGATCTGTCGTGCCTGCCATGTACACGATCCTTTCTCGGCAGCCGTTACGGTCGCTCCGTCCTCCTCATGCACTACCTCTTCTTGCCTCGACGCTTACCGCAGTACCCATGCGGATGTGCATCGCAAGCCCTCTCACGATAGACCCGCGAGACGCTTAGCTCTACTTGCTAGCCCGCCCACGCCGGGCCAAGGACCGTCAAGGCGCCATCGCATGAGTAGATCCTCACTGGCTTGGTGAATCCCTAGGGACGCCAGAAATCTCTGCAGGGAGTTCGAGGCGAATCCTGGACCTGGCGCGCCGTGGAACCGATACGTTGACTCCTTATGCCCGGTAGCTGTCAACGCTTCGCGAAAACTGACCCCGTGTGGTTCCGTGAATTCTAGTGCTTCTCCCAACACCACCTGGTGGCGCAGGCGTTCGTTGGCCTGGCCGATTTCAACGAATAGCAGGTGGCGGAAGGGCTGCAGCAGATCTCGCTGGGCGCGTATGTCACCTCCTCGGACTTCGGCGTCGACGTGACGGAGAACTGGCAGTCGGAGTATCTCCAGTTCTTCCTCTACATCGTCGGGACAGTCTGGCTCGTCCAGCGTGGGTCGCCGGAGTCCAAACCGGCCGAGGACGCCGGTCCGCAAAGCGACAGAGAACAAGAGGTCGGCCCCCTACGCCCGCACTGAATCGCCGAGGTGGGCCAAGGACCGCGGCTTCAGATTGGGGATCTACTCCCACTCCCTCGGACTGACCATGGCCTTGCTCTTCCTCGCCTCATGGTTAGCCCAGTCCGTCACCGGCGTGGTGGCCTACAACGAACAGCAGCTCGGTCAGTTGCAGGCACCGATCTCCTGGTCGCAGTATCTTCTTGCTCCCGACTTCTGGAACCGCACCCTGCAGAACTGGCAGTCCGACTCCTCGGGTTGGTGTCGATGGCCGTGTTGGCCGTCTTCCTGCGTGAGCGCGGCTCACCTGAGTCCAAGCCTGTCGGCATGCCGCACGACGGCACCGGCAGCACCGGCTGACAAAGGAAATGGCGGGTCCGTAGCCGGCGAGATGATCGACCTTTCCGGCGGGGGACCCAGGCCCCCGCACGGTCATCCTCGGCAGGAGCAGTCACCGATCAGTTGATGAGAAGTCGCGCATGTAGCGGGTTGCGCCCGTTGGCACGAAGCGAGCAGGACGATACCCGGCACGACACGCCGTCGAAGCCGACGGTGGGCGTCGACACCGCGAGCAAATGGTGGAGGCCGGGGAACGAAGGACCGGTGTAGCCTCGCGCTCCTGGAAGTGGGCTGCACCGGCGCTATCGTGGGGGGCCCGCCGGGAGCTCGAACAGGTCTCGCCCTGCACCGCTGGACCCCTGCTCCGCGGTTACTGTAGGCACCATGCGATGGCTGAGACCACGCCAGCGATACGCCCGCCGTGGCGTGACTTACGGCCTCGGCTGGGAGGGCTCGCTCGCCTTGCGCGGCCGCTCGGGCTTCCGCTTCCACTTCGACAGCCATTCCTCCACCTGGGACCGGACCCGCAATGGACCAGACAGAGTCTCGACGACCGCCGGCGGGAACCCCTGCAGGGTGGCGAGCTCGTGGGCGCGCTGGCGGGAGACATCGGCGATCTCGGCGATCTCTGCGTCCCCGACAAGCGCTGGGATGCTGGGCTTGGCGACCCGTGCGACGAAGGTCTCCTCGTCGAGGACCTCGACGCCGAGCGGATTGAAGCGCCGGCCAGCTTCCTGAACAGCGTCACGCACCAGGCGCATCGCGAGGTCGACGGCTTGGCGCAGGGTGTTCGACTCGACGACCAGACACGCCGATGCGCGGTCCGGCTCCAGCTCGCGTCCGACCGCGGCGCGGTGCGGCTCGAGCGTCTCGGCGATCGTGGCGAGACCATTGGCGGTCGTCTCGCCGGCCTCGTACCACTCGACACGTGCGGCCCACATGACCATGATGGCCCTTCCTTCCCTGTTGCTGGCCGTTCGAGGTCGAGGACGGCGCCCCAGTCGGGGGCCGGTGGCCATGGAAGGGAGCGGCGCATGAAATCCTCACCCCAAGCTGGCGGTGGACCGGACGTCGGTGCAAGCGTCTGCCTGAGTCCCGTCGTCCACAACGGTTGATCATCACCTCCGGCTCGGCGGGCCCTGCCACCGGCTGCGGTGCGTTCGTCCCCCGTCCGTACCCGACATGTGTGGTGGCACCTGATCCACGAGGCGAGGCAGCCCCGGGGTCCCAGCACTCTGGTGCAGGTCGCCGTTCAGCGCGAAGCTCCAGGCACATCCCACCCCGCGCAATACCCAGCGCTCGCCTTGTAGGGCAGGGCATCTCATCGCGGTAATGAGCCCGCGTAGTTCGTCATTGGGCGATCCAGAGCTCGATGCGACCTGCGCACGAGCGCGTTCGTACTCGGCGACAACCTGCCGTTTCGCCCAATGTCCACCATCGCCTTCGGCGGCATGCCACAGTCACATGCCGGCGGCGACAGCGGCGTTGACACTTCGTCAAAGGTCTCGCACGTCTCGTGATGGACGTAACCAGCCCGCTCGCTGTCCTCGGCGAAGCGGGCCACCAGGAACCCAGCAAGGTCACTCATCCTTGACTGCCCTTCAGGTAGCAGACATCCCGAAGTCGGAAGCACCATGACGGTCACCTCCACCATCGCACAGAGGCCCAGATGCCGGTCACGACCGGCGCACCGCCGTACAGGAGGCAGACTCTGGGTCCGTGAGCCCGGCAGCGCTGCTCGCCGCGTTCCTTGACGTCCCCGCCAGCATCCAGCGCTGGTAGCGCGTTGAAACGCGGTTGATCTGGCGTCTGGATGCCAGGAAGTTCGAAATGGTGCGGATGCGAAAGATCGCCCAACGACTGCGTAAGCGAGCGGTGGAGTTGCGCACTCGCCGCGCGGTTGAGCAGGATTGCGCCTGAGAACCGCGCGTGGGTACGCCTCTTTGGTGGGAATCGATGATCGCCTCCGCCCCAGCCTGGCCGGGTTGCCGCGCTGAGGGTGACTCACCCTGCTACGAACGCCTCGCTCTGGGTCTGACAGACATCCCAAGTCGAAAGTTGTCAAGCAGCGACTTGTTCCGTGCGATGTGACCATGCGGTCGCTTCGTCGTACGTGGTGCCGGTCCTGAGGCAGCCGTGCAGGATGCCGACCAGCCGGTTGGCGAGCTGGCGGACGGCGGCGTGGTGGCCGAGGCCGCGGGCTCGCTGCTGGTCGTAGTAGGCGCGGGAACCGGGCGAGCAGATCATCGCGGCGTAGGCCTGGCGGCCGAGCGCGTCGATGAGGCGGTCGTTGTGGACGTATCTGGCCGTGACGACATGCTTCCTGCCGGAGGCGCGGGTGATCGGGCTGGTCCCGGCGTAGTTCTTGCGGGCTTTGGCGCTGGCGTAGCGGTCGGGGTCGTCACCGAACTCGGCAAGCACCCGGGCACCGAGGATCATGCCCAGACCGGGCTGAGACACGATGATCTCAGCGTCCGGGTGCCGCCCAAAATGTGCTTCCACCTGCTCCTGCATGCTCTTGATCTGCTCATTCAGCGTGGTCAGGATGGCCGCTTGGGCGCGGACGGTGGCTGAGTAGGCCGACGTCACGATGGCCGGCTGACCGAGCTGCTCGGCGCGCAGCGCCGCCCGGATCTTCTGGGCCTTGTCGGCCACATGGTGGCGACGGGCCCGCTTGAGCGCCGCGGTGATCTGGGCGGTCGTCAACCGGGCCGCCGAGTCCGGGTCGGGCGCCTTGGCCAGCAGTTCGAGAGCATCAGCTCCGGCCAGATCACCGAACGCGGCCAGGGCAGAGGGAAAGAACTCCCGCAGCGCGTGCCGCAGCCGCAGCATGTGACGGTTACGTTCCCAGATCAACGTCTTGTGCGCCCGGGCGACCACCTTGATCGCCTCGGCCTCAGCGGTGTCCCCGGCAACCGGCCGTAGCTGGTGATGCTGCAGGCGCACCATGTCGGCGATGGTGTGGGCATCGGCGGGATCGCTCTTGGCCCCCGACACCGACGTACTCTCCCGGAACCGGGCAACCTGCAGCGGGTTGATCGCATAAACCCGGTAGCCGGCCGCGATCAGCGCCTGCACCCACGGGCCCCTGTCGGTCTCGATCCCGATCACGACCTGGTCGGCCTCGGCGTTCTCATCCAACTGCCGCCCGATCAACTCGTGCAGCCGTGCGATCCCAGCAATGCCCTCCTCCAGCCGGGCCTTGGCCAGCCGTCGCCCCTGCACGTCCTGCAATTCGACGTCGTGATGATCCTCAGCCCAGTCGTCCCCGACGAACAGCACCTGTTCTCCCGTCCTCGACAGCCACCATCAGCAGCCCGCGGGAGAACCTCCGCAACCTAATGATCAAGTGCTCACGCCACACGACGGCGGGCACGACATCCCATCAGCGGTCCATCCTCCCGACCACCGGCAGGGGCACGATCTGTCAATAGGACTTCATGTCCTGGCTCCGAGAGTGCTCACCTGCCGACGGCTACCGGGCACCGAGTCTGCCAGCGGCTGACCCGGTAACTCTCATTAGGCTCCCGGCAGAAACTCTCGCGCGAACTCCGCCGGCAGCGGTCGCGTCACGCGCTCGGCGGGTCGACGAACTTCGACCCTACGCCGGCAGTCGCGAGCCCTCCGCCGTCAGTTTCAGCGCGATGTCGAGGTCGGGGGCGTGCTGGTCACCCTCGACGAACAGGACCGCGGCGCGTGGGACGCATCCCTGGTCGCCGGTCTAGAGGCCTGAGGCGACAACGTCTGGCACGAACGAACGTTCATTCGACCGGCCAGCGCCCCGTCGTGGGCCAGCCGGGACTTCGTGCGCGAGCTGTTGGTGATCAATCCGAGCCTGACATGGGCTCTACCATCTCTGCTTTGGCAGAAAAATTAGCGGACAGCCCCTCGGCCTTGTACGGACGGCCCGCCGGGAGATCCCGGCGGGCCGTCGTGTGTGGGGTCTGCCCCGCGGAGGCCAGCCGTCGGTGTCCGGCGCCGGCATGTACGACCCGGCATTTGGTCCGGCGTGAGGATCTTCTTGTCACGCTGATGACCTGGATCGGGCCACGCTGGCCGTCGACGTGGTCGACGCCGGACCAGCTTTGGCCAGGAACGCTCACAACTCCTTGGGTCCCTCCTGGAACACAATCCACGGACCCCTCGGCCCGGACGACGGAGCTGACACGCCGGCCTGGTTGCCGCCCGTACTGGAAGGACTCCGCGATCTTCGTGGTCGAGGACGACACCCAGACCGTTCGGCGTCGAGACTGGTGAGAATGGCACCGCAGATCGTCTCCGAGCTGGAGACGAGACTTCTGTCGACCCGACTGCTCCACCTACCAGCATGTGGTCAGACACCCGGCGGCTGGAACGAAACGGGTTTCCCCGCGGCAGCGTCGAGGTCCTCAGGCGTCAGTAGGACGACCGTCTTCGTAGTGACAGTTCCACTGGCCGCGACGGCCAGACTCAGGGCTGCGATCGAGGCGTTGTCCGGAGCCTCGATGATTGTGTAAACGTCGTCTGATCCGAAAGCGAAATACATGGATTCGATGACGCAGCCCAACTGCCTTGCGACATCTTCGACGGCCGACCGGCGCGCACTACCACCTTTGTCAAGCAAGCCTTTCGTGCCAGACTCGGTGTAACTCCCCTGCACCAAGAATTTCGGCATCGATACACCTCCCTTCGTCCTACGCCCAGTTTACGTGTCCACTACCGCCGAATCCGGGGCTCCGGTCACGCTGCGAGCGGTCATTGGTCAGTCACACCTACGACCTCCACATCCCGGACATGGGCGGGTCTCGCAGGGGCGCGCAGCGGAGACTGCCCAACCTCCTCGGCGCTCTGCAGCGCACCCCCCTGAACTACGCGTCCCCTGCGCTCCCGAGTCCGTCAGCGCCGTGTGAATGCAATGGGCCAGCACGCCATCAAAGCAGGTGGTCGCGCTTCTCCTGAGCAGTCACCGCTCTAGCGATCATCCGCTTCTGCCCCCTCGGCTGGGGACGCCGCGGCGGGGCCAGCCAGGTCCCGACTCGGCGGGCGGCGGTGAAGCTTGCCCATGCACAGGCGGCGACCAGCGGCTCGTCTGCGGCAGGGCCGAGGTGGGCGCGCGCCTCGCCGATCAGCCGCTCGTCGATTTGGTAGGGAGCGAGAGCGGTCAGCAGGGTGAGCCGGCCGAGTGGCCGATGGTCGGTGGCGAGAGGTCGGACCGCGTCCTCCAGCCAGGCACGCGACAGGCCAGGATCCTCGCCGCGCCAAACCGTTACCCATTCGGTGACCATGCTCCGCACCGGTTCCGGAAGCGCGTTCGCACCGGCGGCGTCGAAGGCGGCCGCGGCCCGGCCGAACGCGTCGGCGATGACCGCGTTGCCGCGAGCCCAGCCGAGGTCGTCAGGTAGTGAAGAGGGCGGCAGCAGTTGGACGGCGGCACCGGGGCGTACGTCGTGACGCGTCTGGCGGGCGAACGCCAGAACCGCCAACCGCCTCAATCCCGCCTTAAGCGGCGCCCACTTAATCAGGAACGGCGAGGGAACGACGAAGAGGGCCACCATGCGGTTGATGTAGTGGTAGCTCACCGCGACGCCAATCAACTCGGCTACTTCGTGGTCGGCGAAGGGCGGCTGCCGCAGGATCGCTGCGTCCGGATCCCGTGTCGCCCGCGCCCAAGCGATCAGTGCGTCGAGTTCCGGATCCGAGCTACCACTCCCGCGCCCACCCGCGAGGTCACGTGCCTGGGCGTCCACGCCGAGGGCGTGGAGCACGGTCGTGTGAACCTCGACGCAGTAGGGGCAGGCGTTGATCGCCGACACCGCCGCGGCGACCGCCTCCTTCCTGGCGCGTGAGACGTGGATCCCGTGGGTGGGCTCGCGGACGATCGCCCAGTAGGCGCACAGCGCGGCGGGCGAGGGCAGGTGAAGTAGGAACGGCGGCACCAACGCTCCGACGTCTCGCCTGATCTGGCGTCGTACGGCCTGTGTGCGGGTGTCGTCCAGGACGAGCTCAAGATGACGCACCTGGCGACGGAACGCCCTGTCCGGAATCACCATGGCTGGTCTCCAGATTGACGGCGAAGACAAGATTTCCAAGTAGTAAAACATCTTCTGGGACTTCTTGCTAGCCTTTGGTTGTGTCTCCTCGTCGGTACGCGCAGTTCTGCCCACTCGCCAAGGCGCTGGACATCCTCGGCGAGCGGTGGACCCTGCTGATCATTCGAGAGCTGCTGGCCGGGCCGAAGCGATACACCGATCTGCGCGCAGGGCTCGCCGGCCTCGCGACCGACCTGCTGGCGACGCGCCTGCGCGAACTGCGGGCACACGGACTGGTCGAACGCCGTGACCTACCGCCGCCGACGCCGGCGACCGTCTACGAACTGACGGAGCGAGGCAGGGCACTCCGACCGGCCATCCTCGAACTGGCCAGGTGGGGGCGCCCATTATTGCGTGAAGCCGCCCACGATGCCCTGCCAGACAGCGCCCTGGTGCTCGGGTTAGAGGCCGCCTTCCACGCCGCGGCGGCGGTTGGCGTGGACGAGACCTACGACATCGAGGTCGACGGCCAACGTGTCGCGGTGCGGGTTCGCAACGGCACGCTCACAGTCCTGCCCGGCGGCACCGGTGACCGGGCGAGCGTGCGGATCAACACCGACCGCGAAGGTTTCATGAGCCTTGCCCGGAGCGACAGCGGCACCCGGCCGCGGATCGACGGCGATCCTGACGCGCTGGCCAGGTTCCAGCGCATTTTCGCGCTCGACTAGCGTCCTGCGTCAACGGTTGGTTGACATTCTGTGGGCTGGTTCTACGGCCGGCGATCTTGGTGTGCCCGAAACTCGCGCCCTGCTTGGCGTGCCCGTAGACCGGGCGCAACAGCGAATCGATATCGACGAACACCTGATCCTCGATACCTGGTAGCAGCCCGCTGGCCTGGACGAGGTTGACCAGATGGGCCCGCGCGACCGATGCCAGCTGCAAGGTGTGGCCGTGGGTGAACTCGCGCAGAAACTGGCCCAACGTCGCTCGAGCGTATACGCCGTCGAACAGCCGACGCATCCCACCCGAGCGGATCACATCCAGATCATCGATACAGTCCGCACCCGCAGCCATCCCCGCGACGATCGAAGTCACCTTGCCCGCCGGGTTCACCGCCGCCGACCTCACCATCGTGGTCCTGATCGCGACCCGCTCGCCCACCAGCTCCGACAAACCCGCCCGCTCCGCCAACGCCATCACCGGCACCAGCCCCGCACACGACACCAGGTTCTGCTCATCGAACACCGGCGTGGCCCGAGACCACCCATACGGTAGTTTCACTATCAGTGCCTTTTGGATCGGGTTGGATCAGGACCTAGACACTCCAGATTCTCCCGATCCAGAAGGCATTTCTTCTGCTCCGACCCGCCGACGATCAGCTACCCGTCCACGGATTCTCAATGAAGTTGTCAAGCCGTTCGAGCTGCAGGCGTGTCGAGTTCGAAGAGCCGGTTGTCGCGGAGTAGAGCCCACAGGACGTCGACGCGGCGTCGGGCCAACGCGATGAGTGCTTGGGTGTGTTTGAGTCCCTGTCCACGCTTCTTGAGGTAGTAGGCGCGGTTGGGTCCCTCGCGCATCATGGCCGCGGAGGCGTAGAGGTAGAACACTCTGCGCAGCTTGCGTGAGTAGCGCATCGGCCGGTGCAGGTTCCCGGTGCGTCGTCCGGAGTCACGCGGGACGGGGACGAGCCCGGCAGCTGAGGCGAGCCGGCCGGCGTTGGCGTAGCCGCTCAGGTCCCCGGCTGCGGTGATGAGCTCGGCGCCCAGGATCGGGCCCATGCCGGGGAGGGACTCGATGATCTCGGCCTGAGGGTGCGCGCGGAAGGTGGTGGTGATGCGAGCGTCGAGATCGGAGATCCGAGCGCCGATCGCCAGGATCTGGACGGCGAGGTCGGCCACGATGCTGGCCGCGACGTCTTGCCCGGGCACAACGGTCTGCTGGGCCTTGGCCGCGGCCAGGGCAGCGGCTGCGATCTGGTCAGCGCTGCGGACGTTGCGCTTGACCAGCCATGCCCGCAGCCGCGACTGCCCGAGACGGCGAATCGCCTCGGGGGTCTGGTAGCCGGTCAGCAGAGCCAGCGCGCCGCGGCTGTGGGCGTAGCCAAGGACCGTTCCAGGGCAGGGAAGTAGCCGCTGAGCACGTCGCGGAGCCGGTTGACCATGCGGACCCTGTCGCCGACCAGGTCGGTGCGGTGAGTCACCAACAACCGCAGCTCGCTCACCAGCGAAGTGGAGACCTCCACCTCCTGCAGATCGCTACGGTGTCGAAGCGTCTCAGCGATGACGTACGCATCGCGGGCATCGGTCTTCGCCTCGCCCCGGTAGGCGCCCGCCATCTGGTTCACGGTTCGACCAGGCACGTACCTGCCGCGCTGACCGTGCGCCGCCAACAGTGCCAGCAGGAGCCCCGACATGGTCCCGGTGACGTCGACTCCCCACACGACCTCCTCAGCCCGAGCGAGCACGCTGCCAACCGCGTCGAGGATCGCAGCCTCGTCGTTGATGACCCTCGCCGACCAGACGGTCGCCCCGTTTTCGTCGATCAGACAGACCCAGTGATGACCCTTGCCGACATCGACGCCCACCCAGCCGAACGGGATCCGCTTCTTCATCAACTTCTCCTTCGAGCACACGAACATTGCCGTGGCCCGAAGGACTCCCCGCCGACAGATCCGTAAACAGCGACCAGAACGCGCATCTCAATCAGCAGTCAAGGCGCCCCAGGAGGAGCCGGGCGGCCAATCCATGGGAGCCATCAAGGGCGATCAAGGCTCAGCCACACCCAGCCCTCCCGGGCCAACCAAGAACTTACGGATCGAGGCTAAGGTCGTGCGGGTGGGACGTTCTCGGCGGGTCGCGGGCATGGCTGTACCTTCGTGGGCTCCTGAGCGGTGGCCAGGTTGGTTCGCGCCACGGGCGCAACCGTTCGTCGTCGACGGCCTGCCGCCGCACGACCGTGCGGCTCTTCCCACCGCCGTCGTTTCACCGACCAGTGGCGAGGTTCGTGACTCGTTCTGGATCTACGACCATCGCCCTCGGGTCTGGTTGACCGAGGCCGACTTCCACGGGCTCGACAAGGGGCTGAGGACGCGCCTGGTACGTGGCCAACTTGGCGTCCACGAATCGGTTGGGGTGGTACGCATGGCGCCGGTCGCGGTACGGGATCGGGCACGCGCCCAGGCCGACGGCCATCGGTTCGTCTGGTGGCCCACCCTGGTGAAACTGGCCGGGCTCGAGCCCATCATCAGGCTGATCGAGTGCGGTGTGGTCTCGAGCCGGCACCGAGAGGTGCCCGCTCGGGTCTGGCGTCAGGCGGCGGCTGTCCTACCCCACGCCCGCGACCTCGCGGGCACTGTGCCGGAGGGCTCCGGTCCCAACTGCTTCGGCACCGTGATGGCCGCCGCGGGCGTGCCCGGTGCGGCGCGGGAGTGGATGCGGCAGGAACCGTTCGCGGAGTGGCTCAGCACCCACACCCGCCCCGGTGGCCGTGACGAGGACCCTGGAACGGTGTTGGTGTGGCACGACCAGAAGGGGGCCCCTGTCCACGCGTCCGTCACCCTCGGCGGTGGCTGGGCACTCAACAAGCCCTCCCAGGCGTGGGTCAGCCCTCGCTTCGTCTGGACGGTAAGGGACGTCGTCAACCATTCCCGTCGACCCGGCTGTCGCCTCAGGCGACGCACTCTCACCGGCTGATCCGGGTTCTAAGTGAGACACGGCGCGTGATTGCCTCATGCATCTCCTGCATGCGCGACGGTTCTGCGTCGCCCGGTGCGCCAGAGCGCATCTTGGTGGGTGGTGTTGCGGTCGGCCGCGCCGTCGATGGCGACGGAGTTTGCGTGGCCGAGCGCGATGGACTTCCCAAGACCGGACATAATACCCCCTCACCACTCGGGGTCGGCGGCGCGAGCGGGAGGGACGTCCGACCCTGGGGCGACGAAGGAGATCATCATTTCGAGGCACCAGCGCCACAAGATCGGCCACATGGCAACCCGCGAGGACCTGGTCGCCCGGCAGCTACCGGTGGCCGACGAGGCGCTGCCGGTGGTCCAGCACCAGACGGCCGGACTTCACTGGCCCCAGTACGTCAACAAGCACCGACTCATCGGCGGACTCGTGGCGGGCTTCGCGGCCCTCCACATCGCCGACATGATCGGCTACTGGCTGCCCGGCATCGGCCTGCCGAAGTTGGACTTCGCCTCCTTCAACGGCTCCATCCTCATGCCCACCGCCGCCGCTACGCCGCAGTGGTTCGAGGGGCACATCTTCCACACCTTCAACGGCATCGTGTTCGCGCTCGGCTACGCGCTGCTGATCTTCCCGCGGCTAGGTAAGACGCTGACGACCGCGCGCAACGTCGGCCGTGGAGTCGCCATGGGTATGGTCCTGGCAACGCTGAGCTGCCTGTGGTGGATCCCGACGCAGTTCCCGGATCTGCACGCGGGCTTCATGTCACACAACCTCGGCTGGGACCTCGTCCTCGGCGTCTACGTGTGGCACCTCGCCTGGTCGCTCGCACTCGGCTTCTTCTTCAACCCGCAGGACTGAACACCACACCGACGACGCTCACTCGGCTGCCGGCCACGCCTCGAGCAGGCCGGCGCCACCCGCACGCAGATCCGCGTGGAGGCGTACGCCGGCGGCCGGGTCGGCGTCCGACCGCAGCGTCAACCGCCGCTCGCCGGGATCAACGGACGCGAGACCCCCACCGAGCACCAGAGAGTCAGTGACAATCTCGGCCAACAGGACCACCTCGAGGACACTCCCGCCCTCGGCCACCTTCGTACGCTCGAGCGGGGTTGCCCAGATCAGCCGGCTCTCGACGACCACGAGACGCCGCTGAGTAACCAGCACTGTGACCTCGCCACCGGCACGACATACCAGCTCGGCGGCGAACGCGATCCGCTCGTCATCCTCCATGAACGTTGCGAGCGCACGGTCGACCACCTCGGTCGGCAGCGGCTCGACGGTCTCGGCCCTGCGTGGCACGGGTGGTCGCGGCACCTCGCCTCCCCAGCTCGTGTCGACCTCGGGCAGGGCGCCCGCGGTCCGAGCCGCGTCCAACAGCGTGGGGAAGAAGTCGTGGAACGCCTCCGCGTCACGGATCCGCATCGTCGTGGTGAGCTCACCGCCCGCGGGCCCGCCGGCCGTCCTCGCCGTGACGACGAAGTCGCCGAGGCTGGGCTCGATCGGCCGGCCCGCGAAGACGACGTACGCGAGCGCCACCGCAGTCACGCGCTCGCGGGCCTCGAAGATGACCCGCCGGTCGGTGACGAAGGCGAAGCCCGCGGCGTTCCCCTCGTGCGGGAAGCGCACCGCAACTCGCGCACGCGGTCGCTCCCCGGGCTGCATCACCGACTTCACCAGCAGCCAGTCGCGCAGCTCCGCCGCGATCGCTCGGCCACGCTGGGTAGCTGCCCGGACGTGGAGATCTTCCAAGGCACGGTCACCTACCGCGATACTGACTGATTTCCTGCGGAAACGCACGGGCCAGCAGGTTAGACCGTCCGCGTACCTCCTCGAAAGGCGGCCGAAGGGGCGGCGGTCACGGCGTCATGCTCAGATGGTCGCCGCGTGCTCGATTGGCGGGACTCAGACGCAGCCCACCCGCCTGGCCCGGACCATCGCCAACGACGACGACGACGCCTTCGCCGATGCCTTGGCATGGATCGCTGAGCACGCCCCGGGTCCGCGTGTGGTCGTCACGTTGGAGACAGGTGGGGAAGGGTCGCCGCGCGACGGCTTGCCGCCCAGACCGCGAGTGCACAGGCGGCGAAGGCTGCGCCGAGGATGCTGGAGCCGGCCCATCCGGAGCCGGCGAACACGGCGGTCGTGGTGGTCGCGCCGATGGCGGAGCCGAGGGAGTAGAAGACCATGTAGCCGCCGATGACGCTGCTGGTGCGGTGCGGGTGGGCCATGGTGAGCAGGTGTTGGTTGCTCACGTGCACGGCCTGGACCGCGAAGCCGAGCACGACCACGCCGATGACGACGAGCCACAGCGACCACGACGCCTGCCCGATGGCCAGCCATGAGGTGGCGAGGAGGACGAGCGCTCCGCCGGTCACGGCCCTCGCGAATCCGGTGTCGGCCCAGCGTCCCGCCCGGGCGGCGCCGAGAGCACCGGCCAGTCCGGCAAGACCGAACAGGCCGATCTGCGCCGTGCTCAGATGCCACGGGGCGGCCGCCAGGGGCAGCGCCAGGCCGCTCCACAGCGTGCCGAAGGAGGCGAACAGGAAGAACGCGATCAGCCCGCGCGAGAGGAACAGGCGCTCGCGGAACAGTCCGCCCAGCGACCTCAGCACCCCTCGATACGTGGCGGGGTCGGCGCGCGGGTCCGGCGGCAGGGCTGTCAGGACGAGGCACGCCAGTGTCACCAGGAGCACGGCGAGCGCGAGGTACACGCTGCGCCAGCCCCACATCGTGGCGAGTGCGCCGGCCGCGACACGTGCTCCGAGGATGCCGATGACGACGCCGGAGGTCACCACGCCGAGGTTGCGTCCACGTTCCCCGGGTGTGGACAGGGCAGCGGCGTAGGCGACCGTGGTCTGCACGACGACCGCGAACAGGCCCGCGACCACCAGCCCGACAAGCAGCGCCCAGGTCTGAGTGGCGGTCGCGGCGAGCACCGCCCCCACCGCGGTCAGCAGAAGGTGCCCCGCGATGAGCTTGCGCCGATCGACCATGTCGCCCAACGGGACGAGAACGGCCAGCCCTGCCAGGTAGCCGAGCTGCCCGGCAGCGACGATCCATCCCAGGCGAGCGTCCACGCCCAGATCGCTGCCGATCTGGGCGAGAACCGGCTGCGCGGCGTAGATGCTCGCGACGGCGACCGCGCAGACCGCGGCGAACAGCGTCCTCCGGCCGTGGGTCAGGCCCATCCGCCCTCCTCGAATCAGTAGCAGTTTGCAACTGATTCGAGGGTAGGCAAGAATGGTTTCAATCAGCAACTCTTCGGGAGGCGTGATGACTCAGGCCGCGATCAGTGCCGAGGATGTGACCTGGACCGACCCGACCTGCCCGGTGGGGCGAACCCTCGACCTCGTCGGTGACCGTTGGAGCCTGCTCATCGTCCGCGACGCCATGGACGGCGCGCGAGCGTTCACCGACTTCCAGCACAGCACCGACATCGCCCGCAACATCCTCACCGACCGGCTCCGCCGGCTGGTCGAGCGCGGCATCCTCGACCGGCAGACCGCACCGTCAGGCAGGCGGCAGATCTACACACTCACCCCCGCCGGGCGCGACCTGTTCACCGTCATCGTCGCCCTGCGCCAGTGGGGCGAACGCCATGCCTTCGCCCCCGACGAGGCCCACTCCGTCCTCGTCGACGAGCGCGATCTCCCGCTTGCGGAGCTTCGGCCGATCAGCTCAGGCGGCAACCCCGCCGACCTCGACACGACCTCGGTGCGAAAGGTTCGCTGACCCGAGGTTGGCTGGTCAGTCTCGGTCGCCGCCCTTGCGGGAGCGCGCGTCGCGGTACGGGGGCCGCCAGGCGGGGAGGCGGCGTGTCTGCGCGTCCGATGAGTGGCGCGCAGGGGCAGACCGGTCGGTGAGATCGTCCTCCAGTCGCGGCAACACGATTATCAGCAGGACGATGCCGCCGATGAGCGCCCCGAGAAGTTCGAGGCTCTGGTCGAGATCGCTCCACATCGAGGAACTCCTAGCCAGTCGACCATCTGTGCTTTCAACGTATCAGGTTAATGTAACGTACGTAACATGAGCGTGGATGGGTCGGAGCGAGACTGGCTGCTGATCACGGTGTCCACCGGGTCGGCCGGGTCGCTGCGGGTTCACGTCTGGCGCACCCTGCGCAAGCTCGGCGCGGTCTACCTGCAGCAGTCGGTGTGCCTGCTGCCCGACCGACCACCGGTCGCCAAGACCATCGCCCGGCTCGCTGCCCGGGTGCGTGACCAGGGCGGCCAAGCCCGCGTACTGCACATCAGGGTGAGCGACGACAGTGAGTTGACACGGCTGATCGAGCAGCAACGCGCCGACCGCGACACCGAGTACGCCGAGGTCGTCGAACGCGCCCCAGAGTTCCTGGCAGAACTGGAACACGAGACCGCCCGCGGCCGGACGACCTATGCCGAGGTCGAAGAATCCGAAGCCGACCTCGAGCGGTTCGACAAGTGGCTGGCCAAGATCGCCGCCCGCGACTACTTCCACGCCGACAGCGGCACCGCCGCCCAGGCCGCAGTCGAGCGATGCCGGCAAGCCCTGGCCCGCTTCGAAGCCGCGGCCCTCGCCACCGAGACCAGTGAACCGGTCGGCAACCCACCCGCCCACCTTCACGCCATCAACAACGACGACTAGAAGCCGCGAGCAAGCCCAGGAATCCAGGAGGACATCGTGCCGACGTGGCTGGAGATCGTCATCGGAATCGTGGCAGCGGTCCTGGTGTGCTGGCTCCTACTCGTCGCCGCGATGTGGACGGCCAAACCATCCGGCCCGCTCCTCAAGGAAGCGCTCCGGCTGCTGCCCGACCTGCTCCGACTGCTGCGGCGCCTCGCCGCCGACAACACCCTGCCCCGCGGTGCGCGAATCCGGCTGGCCCTCCTCATGGTCTACCTGGCCATCCCCATCGACCTGATCCCCGACTTCATTCCCATCCTCGGCTACGCCGATGACGCCATCATCGTCACCCTCGTCCTACGCTCCGTCGTGCGCCACGCCGGTCTGGACGCCGTTCACCGACACTGGCCCGGCACGCCCGACGGCTTCACCGCCCTCACCCGACTCACCCGTCTGAACCACAGACACGTCCCATCCGACGGCGACGCCGCCAGCTCTCACCCCAGCGGCGCCAACGACAGTGGCGTGCAGGCTTCCCGGCCCGATCTCGACGCATGAGGCGCGGCTTTGCGCGGACTGGTGCACGGGTTCGATCCCCAGGCGGCCCGCCGTCACCCGACTAGGGCACATGCCGCGATTGGCGGCTTGGGTCACCGATCTGTTGTCAATGGTTGTGTTGGCGGCCAGGCCGGCGAAGGCGCGCAGTGGGTGGCGTACGCGCAGCTCCGTCCGCCGGCGCGGCAACTCGTTTCGGGTACTCGTCCACGCCGAGCGGGACGCGCTGACCGGAAAGGACAGCCACCTCACCGAGTCGATGCACCCAGTCCAGCCCGTGGTCGAGTCTGGCGACGACCGGCTCGCGAAGGTCAGCGCTCGCGTCCTGGAACAGTTCTGGGCGCAGCTGCGACGCCGCCGAACCCGGTGCAACGGCAAGGCCTACCTCGAGCACTTCACGGATCAGTCGCACGAGTGCAACCGGCTCGGCAGGATGTCGCTACGTCAGACCTCGCATCTCGTGGCGCTCCCGAGCTAGTGCCGACCGCCACCTGAGGTAGCTGCGGCTAGTAGGAGTGGTCGCAATCGTGTCTTGCTTGCTGCCTGGACCAGATTGGTGGCGGACCGGCGAAAGACCAGGTTGACGATGATCGTGACGGCGGCTCCGAGGAGGAGACCGGCGGCGACGTCATGTGGATAGTGCGCGGCGATGTAGACCCGCGCGAAGGCGAGGCTGAGTGCGGCGATGCCGGCGAGGATGCCGAGTCGGCGGGAGACCATCCACACTCCGGCCATCACCGCGCCGGCCATGACCGCATGGTCGGACGGGAAGGAGAAGTCGGCGCTGCGGTGTGCCAGGACGAGGATGCCGGGGTGCGTCGTGTACGGGCGAGGCTCGTGGATCGATGTGACGATGGGTTGGTTGAGGGCGACCGCGGTCAGTGTGGAGACGCCGGCCAGGACCGCGGCCGCTACCCGTTCTGGAGGACCGGCGCGTCGGGCGGTCCACCAGCCGGCGAGCAGCAGTAGCCCGAAAAGGACCGGGGCGAAGTTGGCATAGCCGGAGACGACGCCATGTAGCCACGGGGTGACCACGGCTATGTGGTTGATCTTTTCGAACAGGGACTCGTCGACGGCCATCCGACCACCTACAATCATCGTAGTAGGCTACTACTACATTTTTTGTAGGTTCAGGAGGGCATATGGCTGTCCCGCGACGTCGGCACGGTGACCTCGAGCAGGAGATCCTGGCAGTCCTTGCCAGCGTTGACGCCCCGATGACCCCCGCCGAGGTGCGCGAGGAGTTGGGTGACGCCTTGGCATACAACACGATCACGACCGTGCTGAGCCGGCTGTTTCGTAAGGGTGAGGTCACCCGTGAACTCGTTGGGAGGGCATACGCCTACCGCGCCGTCCAAGAGCCGGCGGCGGTGACGGCGTTCCAGATGAGGCAGCTACTGG
The DNA here is from genome assembly GCF_014873875.1 of Actinopolymorpha pittospori. Classification (GTDB taxonomy): domain Bacteria; phylum Actinomycetota; class Actinomycetes; order Propionibacteriales; family Actinopolymorphaceae; genus Actinopolymorpha; species Actinopolymorpha pittospori. The sequence goes on from NZ_JADBEM010000001.1 coordinate 225,420, forward strand.
ATCATGACCAGAACCGAGCCGCCGTGCTCACCCGCTTCGTCGGAAGCCTGTCCACCGAGGACGAGGCACTGTTGACCCGGTTACTAGGCCCGACCGGCGAGGACGACGCATCGTGACTGACGCCGTGCTCTTGGTGCTTGCCTGTGTCGGCTCATTCGCCGGATGTGCGCCCCGGCTGGCTCGCAGCCTGCACCCCGCGCTGGCGATCAAACTGCTGGTGCCAGCCAGCGCGATCATGACACTGGCTGGATGGTTCGTGCTGGCAGTCTCCGCGTTCACCTGGGTGGGGCAGCAACCGGAAGTCGCCGAGCTGGGTCCATGGTCGCCGCGGGCTCTGCACGTGCAGACACCGATCGGGCGCGGACCGGCGATCGGCGCTCTCGTCGTCCTTGCCGCGACCGGTGCCTGGGCGCTCCCACGTGTGACGCGAACGATCCAGGCACTGCGAGCCGTGCGACGCGCGGAACGCGAACTCCCCACGACCGCCGCGCTGGTCGTGCTGGACACAGACATCCCGGACGCCTTCACGACCCCCGGTGCCGGCGGGCGAATCGTCGTCACACGAGGGATGATGCGGCGTCTGAGCGCCGATGAAAGGTCGGCGCTCCTGGCGCACGAGCGATCCCACCTGGGGCACCGGCACAGTTGGTGGATCCTGATCATGGACCTGACCGCGGACGCCAACCCTCTCCTCACTCCAACTGCCCGGGCGGTGCGCCTCACGACGGAGCGGTGGGCCGACGAGGACGCGGCGGCCGAACTGGGTGACCGGCCACTGGTTGCCCGCGCCCTGGGCCGCGCCGCCCTCGCACGCTCCTCCTACAAGGCGCACGCCGCGGCCGGGACGACTGCGGCCACAGGCGGTGATGTGCCCAGCCGGGTCCAGTCGCTGCTTCACCCGCCCGTCTTCCACCTGCGGAGGGGACTTGCTGTCCTTGCATCCTTGTTGATGTTGGTCTCGGCTGGGAGTGTCACCGTCGAACGGCAGGGTGAGCATCTGTTCGAGAGTGCCGGCGCATCCTCCGCCCATGACAGGTTCGGCACCCATGGCACCCGACTGGTGAGTGAGCACCCTCACATCCCGACGAGCCAGCCGGGAGGGGCGGTGCGACCGTGACGACGTTCAAGCCACACGACTGGCTCGATCGGACGTTCGAAGTTGGGATCATCCTCAAGGGACTTGACGGCCTCCTCGAACTCGTCGGGGGCGTGCTCCTCCTCCTGGCGGCACCAACGACCATCAACCACCTCGTCATCGCCATGACCCAGCACGAGATCTCCGAGGACCCACACGACCTGGTCGCCACCCACCTTCTGCACATGGCGGCTGCGATGAGGACCTCGACAGTGCACCTCGCCGTCGCCTACCTGCTGGTCCACGGGATCGTCAAGGTCGTCCTCGTAGCGGCACTGCTGCGGGGCAAGCGCTGGGCCTATCCCTGGATGATCGGCGTCCTCATCGCGTTCATCGTCTACCAGCTCTACCGCATGGTGTTCGCCCCCACGGTCGGACTCGCCGCACTGACCGTCTTCGACGCGGCCATCGCATGGTTGACCTGGCGCGAATACCGCAGAGGACCCGTGGCGGATCGAAGGCGGTGACCACTGCCCATCGCGGATGGCCCGCAGCGTCGTGGCGCGTGGGCCGCCAAGTGCGGTGTGGTGTCGGTGACTACGAGGTCGCTCGTGCCCTCGCTCCCGGTGATGTAGATCCGATCGTTGGCATCGTCCACAAGAATCTCACCGGCCCAGGAGGGTGAGTCGAACGCCGGCAGCGGAATCCGGATGTCGGCACCGGCATCCCCGTCAGCAGCCGAGAACCGAGCCGACAAGTGCCCGAATGAGTTAACGGCGCCCGAGTCGATATGGTCACGCGGAGCCCGGAACCGGACAGGTCGCAATCTAGGCATGGCGCGGCTGAGTGATCAGCGCAGGTTTCGGCTCAACCGGTCTTGTCGAGGTCGGTTTGGCTCGTCGGGTCGATGTGGTTGCCTGGTGGCGTTACACCGTCTGGCTGCGCTCGACGGATGATCGCGCGATGTTTGCCGCCAGTGGATAGCGATGTTTGCCGCCAGTGGATAACAGGGGCGGTTCGTCGTCGGCCGGACGCATTTCTATGCCCAGGCACACGTTCCGATGGCCCCCGCCATGCCCAATTGGAATCGGCGGACAGCCGGCTGGCTCCGGCCTATGACCGTTTCTGGTCGCCGACGCGTCACGTTGTTGTGCAGGTGAGTTCACCGCGGTCGAACGGCATTTGCCGAACGTTCGACTGCTCGCGTCTTCAGCGCCATCCGCTCTCTCTACGTTCCTTTTTGCCCGCCAAGGCATAAAGGGGATCGACATGGACAGAACTCCCGCGGTCCAAGCCCGTGGCATCGCGAAGTCCTTCGGCGGGTGAACGGCTACTTCCAGGTGCGGACCCCGTACGGGGACGCACCGAACCCTCTGTGGCAGTTCGACGGGAACGTCGATCTGCTCGCCTCTTCCCGGAAGGGATGATTGATGCAAGTCACACGTCAGCGCCGGCGCGCCCCGAAGGTCCAGTTCGGACTCTTCGGTGGACGCACCGGAAGCCGAGTCCGCCTGGTGGCGGCCGGCACCGCTACTCTGGCCGTCGCCGGCGGGGGAATCTCCTACGCCTCGACCGACGCGTTCGGTACGCAGCATGTCGGTGAGGAGACCGACAAGGGCCTGGTCGTCTCCAGCGACCAGTACGTCAAGCCCATCGGTGAGCGTCTGGTCATCAACAACGGCAAGATCATGTCGTCCTCCCTCAGCCCGGACGGCACCCACGTCGCGGCGTCGGTCACCGATGGTGGCTCGGCGCTTGCGATCGTGGATCTGAAGGACTGGAAGGTCCAGCAGTACGTCAGCAACGCGGCGTCCTCGACCCCGCGCCTGGGCGGTAACGACGTGGGCCAGGAAGGTCCGACGTACTCCCCTGATGGTTCGCAGCTGTGGCTGGGCCAGACCGACGGTTACACCAAGCTGACCGTGAACGCGGACGGCAGCGTCGCGAACCCGACGTCGATCAAGATTGCGGCGGACGGGGCCAAGCACGCGCTGGTGGCCGAGGCTGTGTTCTCCCCCGACGGCAAGACCGTGTACTCCGCGGTCAACGGCCAGAACCGCGTGGTCGCCATCAACACCGCGACCGGCGCCATCGAGCAGAGCTGGGCCGTTGGTATCGCCCCCCGTGACATGGTCATGGTCGGGAACAAGCTCTACGTCAGCAACGAGGGCGGCCGCCAGGCCAAGCCCGGCGAGACCACACTCAACTCCTACGGCACCGAGGTGCCGGCCAACGCCGAGACCGGCGCGACCACGACCGGTACGGTCAGCGTCATCGACCTGGCGACCCCGGATGCCACCCCGACCAGCATCGACGTGGGTCTGCACCCCACCGCTCTGTACGCCAAGAACGGCGCGGTCTTCGTCACCAACACCAACAGCGACACCGTGTCAGTCATCGACACCGCGGGCGGCGCCGTCGTGCAGACCGTCGCCACGCAGCCGTGGCCGGAGGCCTCGGTGGGCTACCAGCCGAACGCGGTGACGCTGACCGACGACGGTCACCTGCTGGTGACGCTCGGCCGCGCCAACGCGGTCGCCGTCTACAAGTACACGTCCCCGCTGGAGCCGGTCAGCTACGTCGGCCTGCTCCCGACGGACTACTTCCCCGCGGAGATCACCACCGTCGGCAACGACGTGCTGGTCTCCAACACCCGTGGTATCGACGCCCGTCGTAAGGCGGACCCCGCCGGCCACGGCACGCACGACACGACGTCGAGCCTGCAGCGGTTCACCCTGCCCGACGACAACACCATCAAGGCCCAGACCAAGGTGGTCTTCGAGCAGAACGGCTGGGACAACAACCCGTTCAAGGAATCCACCAGCAGCTCCAAGCGGGCCGTGCCGGTCCCGAAGAAGCTCGGTGACCCCTCGACGATCAAGCACGTCTTCCTGATCGTCAAGGAGAACCGGACCTACGACCAGGTATTCGGCGACGACTCACGCGGCAACAGTGACCCGTCGAAGCTCCAGTACGGCGAGAACGTGACGCCGAACCAGCACGCGCTGGCCAAGCAGTTCGGGCTCTACGACAACACCTACGACGTCGGCACGAACTCCGCCGAGGGTCACAACTGGCTGATGCAGGCCGACGACCCGGAGTACACCGAGTCCAGCGCCGGTGAGTACCTGCGCAGCTACGGCACCTCCGACGACGCCCTGGGTCGCCAGAAGTCGGGCTTCATCTGGACCGGTGCGCAGTCGGCGGGCCAGACGGTCAAGGACTACGGCGAGTACCACTCGAACCTGCGCAAGCCGTCTGGTGCGAGTTGGCAGAACCTGTACTGCGACACCAAGAACATGCGGGCCACCGGCGCAGGCACCGCCTACCCGATGGTGTCGGGGTCGTCGATCCCGTCGCTGAACAAGGTGTCGGTGACGGACTATCCGCAGTACGACCTCAGCATCCCGGACATCTATCGGGCCGAGATCTTCAAACGCGACTTCGAGAAGAACGGCCCGGCGAACCTGAACCTGATACGGCTGGGCGACAACCACACCGGTGGTCCGCCGAGCGGTCCGGCTCAGGTCGCGGACAACGACCTCGCCGTCGGCCAGGTCATCGACGTCATCTCCCACAGCAGGTACTGGAGAGACTCCGCGATCTTCGTGGTCGAGGACGACACCCAGGCCGGCACCGACCACATCGACGGCCACCGTGGCCCGATCCAGGTCATCAGCCCCTGGGCCAACCACGGCAACGTCGACAGCCACTACTACACCCAGATCACGATGATCCGCACCATCGAGCAGATCCTCGGGATCAAGCCGATGAACCAGAAGGACACCGCCGCCACCCCTATGGCGTCGGCCTTCACCACCAAGCCCGACTACCGCCCCTACAAGGCGCTGCCGAACCGGACCTCGCTGACGCTCGGTCTCGCGACTCAGCCCAGCTGTGGCCCGGACACCCCGGCTCCGCAGAACCTGAACGCCGCGCCCGTACCGTCGGGGACGGTGCCGACGGCCATGAAGGCGACCGCGGCGAAGTGGGACGCCTGGAAGAAGCACCAACGGCTCACCGGACCCCTCGCCAGGGCCGACTGGGCCAACCCCGACCAGATGAACCGCTTCTCATGGTACGAAGCGCACGACTGGACGAAGCCCTACCCCGGTGACAAGAAGATCCTGACGCCGGAGCAGGTGCCGGGACGGTACATGCCGGCACCGGACACCGACGGCTGATCTCAGGACACACCTACAACCGACACGACGGCCCGCCGGAATCTCCGGCGGGCCGTCCGTACAAACCGGGCCTGATCCAGGAGTTCGGCGACGGCCGCGGTCACGTACAGGTCGAGGGTGGCCAGGTTGCGACTGCGGGGCTGAATGCCTCAAGGGTGGAGTGCATCGCTCCTCCGTCACCTGGCAAGCGCCGTCACCTGGCAAGCGCCGTGCGGAGGAATGCGAGGACCTCCGCACGGGCGGCCTCGGGCCTGTGGTTCCACACCGGGCATGGCGAGGAACGCGTGCTTCGCGCCCGGGTATTCGGAAAGCCGCACGGGCGTCCCGGCCGCGCGCAGCCGTTCGGTGTAGCGGCGGCCGTGATCGGCGACCGCGTCCTGGGTGGGCACCACCACGAGCGCCGGGGCGAGCCCGCTCAGGTTGTCGGCGTACAGCGGCGAGAACGCGCCGGCGTCGGTTCCCGGCGGGACGGCGAGCCGCTGGAAGAGCCGCAGTTGCGGCAGAGCGCGGGTCGGGCTGTATGCGTACTCGGCGACCGAGGCGTAGTCGAACATCGTCTCGGTCACGTCGACTGCGGGGTTGACCAGCACCTGCGCCTTGAGCTCCAGGCCGGCCTCCCTGGCGCGGATGGCCGTCAGGGCGCTGACCAGCGCCCCGAAGCTCTCGCCGAAGACGGCCGTGCGCGCCGGGTCGACGCCCCACTGCGCGGCGTGCCGCAGCAGGTGGTCGAGCACGTCCCAGCCGTCGTCGGCGGCGTTCGCGAGTGGGCTGTCGGGGGCGAGGAGGCGGTGCTCGACCGAGACGACGAGCGCGGGCAGTCGGGCGGCGAGGTGACTGTTGGTCCAGTCGCACTGCACCGCTGTGCCTACGAAGCTGCCGCCGTGGACATGGACGACGAGCGGCAGGTCGGTTCGGGGGGCGGCTTCGTCGTCTCCCGTCGGTGCTGGCCGGTACACCCGGACCGGGAGGTTGCGGGCGGGCAGCGCGATCCCCTGCCAGTCGATCGCGGCGCCGGGGTCCGGCTCTCCGGTGAGCGCCCGCGCCGCTTTGGTGGCTCGGAAGCGATTCTCCGCGTCGCGGTAGGCGATCAGTTCCTCAGCCGTTAGCGCCTGCGAGTCCGGCTCCTGTGGCCGCGTCGCGGCAGTGGCCTCGCTCATGTATTCGTGTCCTTCCTCGACGGGCAAACTCGACGTCCCCATTACGCGCGCGGTGCGTGCAACGGCAAGTGCATAGGTTCGGCTGAGTCCGTTGAGAGGGGCGAGATGGCAGGCAGAAGGCGCTGGTCGACCGAGGAGATCCTGGACGCGGCGGCGGAGCTGCTGCGCACGAGCGACGCCGAGTCGTTCAGCGTGCGCAAGCTCGCCGCGGCGCTGGGAACCGACTCCTCCAGCCTCTACCGGCACTTCCGCAACAAGACCGAACTCCTGCGCGCGGTCGCCGACCGGATCCTGCTGGCCGCCATGGACGGCTACCGCCCCGAGGGCGACTGGAAGCAGCGGATCACCGGCCTGGCCATGCGCCTTCGGGAGGTCTTCGGCGAGCAACCTCAACTCGCCGCGATCTGGGGACGCTATGCGTCAGGCGGCACCGGATCCCGGCTGGTCATGGAGCACCTGCTGCAGGCCCTGCGCGCGTCGGGCCTGCACGAGGAGGAGATCTCGGTGCGCTACCACCGGATCGTGGTCCTCCTCGCCGCGCTGATCGTCTCCGACGCCGGTGTCAGCACCGTTACCCCCGAGGAGTACGAGCAGGGCATGGAGCAGTTTCGCGTCGCGGTCCTGGGCGCCGACCCGAACGCTTCCCCGCCCTGGCCCACTTCGCCCGCGACGTCCACCCCCTCGGCGCCGACCGCCGCGCCGCGTTCGAAGAGATCCTCACGGCCCACCTCGCCCACATCGAGGCCCAGATCCCCTGACGGACAAGACCCTCCGTGAGGTCGATACGGTGGGCACACGTTCGATCGTGGAAACTCATGAGCGGGGCCGAGTTGTCGGGTGACAAGAAGCAGGACCGGGCACAGATCGAGCAGGCGGCACGCAAGATCGCCGGCAGGGACTATCCGCGCTTCAAGGCAGCGGTCCAGTACGCGAAGGAGTACACCACCCTCGGTTCACACGCGTTCGGCTATGCCGCATCCGCGCTGCTGGCGTCGCAGTACCGGCTCGCGCGCGACAGTCAGGTCCAGAACCTCGAGGACGGACTGAGGAGGCTCGAGGAACTGATCGCGGGCATGACCGAGGTGGCCTATCGGATGTCGGTCACCGAGGCCGCGAACACCATCGACCTCACGAAGGTCCGGCAGGTCAGGGTCGGGAGACCAGTTGCCAGCGTCACCGAACCCGCCCCGACCGGGGGTTTCGGCCTCCGCGCGATGGGGACCGCGCTGCACCTCCTTCCGACGTGGCAGGTCCCGGCGGCGCTGAAGTCCTCCTTCGGCCGACTCATGATCAGCGGCCCGACGTTCACCACCATGGCCTCTGTGTCACTGTGGTTGGGCGTCCTCCCGGACGACCAGGAGATCTCCGAGGTCCAGTCCGCATGGCACTCGGTCGCCACCGAACTCGAGATGGTCGTGGTCCTTTCCTACTCGCAGGCGAGCCTTGAAGAAGGTGTGCTGCCCCGATCGGTCTGAGACGATCATGCTCGCGACGCCTTCGACGCCTGGGTGGCAGGCTTCCAGCTCGAGGTCGTCCAGGCGGGCACCGAAGCACGCCAGGTCGTCAGTGCCCTCGAAGACACTCTCGAGAACATCCGTGAGATCCAGTCGATGATGAGCAGCTTTGACTGGGGGACGGCGGGGGCGTTGTTCGCACTCTTCGTAGCGGGCATGGTTCCGGCGTACACGGCGCCGGCACGGATTGCGCAGCAGGTCATCGCGGTTTTGAACGGCGTCGCGACCGGCGTCACCGTCGGCGCGCTGGTCACCGAGGTGGGCAGCTACGGCTCAATGATCGTCGGGGTCATGAAGCCCGGGAAGTTCCACAAGCTCAAGATCTACAACGAGCCCGGCCAGAAGTACGGCATCGACCCGGTGAACGACACCTTCGTCGATCTCGACATCGACTGGCTGACGTCGTCGTCCTGACCAGACGACGCACCCATGAACGTCGACCGAGTCCTCCTGGGCTGCGACCGCGGACACGGCGCCGGCCTCTACGTGCACGACCTCGGCTACCACGCGATACTGGACGAGGCCACGGGGTGAGCGACGGCGTCTCCGTCAGTTCTCGCGTTCAGTCGTGCTGGCTGGGGTCCTGCCAGAAGAAGGTCTCCGGGTCGTAGACCGCGGGGGTGGGGTGGTGCCACGGGTTGGTCCATCCGCCGAGGGCGAGGTTCTCTCGCCTTGGTACGTTCCTGAGATCGTCGCGGCCCAGGAGGACGGTCGGATAGTTCGCCACGCAGCCCATCAGGAACGGGCCCTCCCCGATGTGGATCTTGAAGACGTCCCAGAAGAGCTTCGTACGCTTCAGCTCGTCGACCTCGACCTGCGCCCGGCTGTACAGGCTCCACAGCCGGTCGATCGTGTCGCCCGTCTTCCGGGAGCAGCCACGGCGGGCGCCGCTTCCACGGGTCGACGGCCTTTTCCTTCTCCATCGCTTCCGGGTCCCGGGCCTTGAGCATGAACGCCTGACCGTGCAGCGGCGCCCAGTGCGCCGGCTCGCCCGGGATCACCCATCCCGGGTAGACGAGGGGCGCGTTGTCGCCGACCTCCCAGGCGGGCTGACTCATCAGTTCGCCTCTCCTCCACTGATCGGGGTAGGTGGCCGGTGGGAGCGGGTTGATCTGGACCTTGATCCCGACGGCCTCCCAGTCGCGCCTGAGTAGGTCGTTCTTCTGGACGTGCTCGGTGCTGGCGTCGGCCGGGTAGTCGATCCGCACGACGAGCTTCCCGCCGCTGAGCAGCTCTCGGTACCCGTCGCCGTCCTTGTCGACGACGCCGATCTCGTCCAGCATCGCCTTCGCCGTCGACGGATCATGTGCGATGTAGGAGTCGCGCCACTGCCGGTAGATCTGACGGCCCTGGTCGTCGATCTGGAACGTGGGCCCTTTGGGGCTGAGCGTGCCCGTTGTGGTCTCGCCGGTGTTGAAGTAGATGGACTTGCGGGCCTCCTCGCGGTTGAATCGGCCTCCACCCGGTCCTCGACGGCGGCGAGCCGTAGCTCCTCCAACCGGACCACGACCGCGGCGGCGTACGGCACCTCCGACACCTCCGCCAGCGCCGGCCCGCGCCACAACGCCAGCGCTTCCCGCAACCGTCGTCCGGCGAGACCAGCCTCGCCAGCACGCAGTGCGCGTCGCCCCTGCGACGCCAACCGCTCGAACCGATGGACGTCCACGTCGTCGGGCCGAACCTCCAGCAGATATGCGCCGCCCTCGAAGCGCAGAGCGGTGCCGTCGGGCAGCGCCTGCCTCAACCGGGAAACCGCCGAATACAGCGCCGCACTCGGATTCGCCGGCGAGCGCTCCGGCCACAGGGCCCGCACCAGGGCCTGCGGCGGCACCGGGCGCCCGGCGTCCAGCGCCAACCGGATCGTCAACGCGCGCAGCCGGGCACCGCCAAGCTCGACCAGACAGTCGTCGGCCCTCACCTGCAGCGGTCCTAGCATCGCGACGCGCATACGGTCACTGTGCCAGCATCACACCAGCCGACACACTGTGGAGGGCCGGAACATCACGCCCGCAGGAAGCGCAAGATCCGCTCGGCAATCACGGGATAGTCACTGCCCCGCTCGCCCGCCGAACCTCAGCCCCAAGCCGCTCGATCCGGCTGGCCACCGTCACCGGGTTATGCCGAGCCCCAGACGCCGCGGCCGCCGTCGTGGCCGTCGCCGGCGCCCGCTCGGCGCGCTCCTAGTGCTCGATGCTGGCATCGATATGTGAACGGATCTGCTCCGCGTCCTGCTCTGCCCGCCGCTGCGAAATGATGACCGACCAGGATCGGCTGACCGAAGAGGGATGTGGTCGGGATCCCAGGGTAAGCAGCGTGCCGGACATCCGCCTCCGCCTGCGAGTACTGCCACGGCCAGATGTGGGTCGACGACGAGAACGGTGACCTTGTGCGTTGCCCTGCCTGCGCCCCCACGACCGCTGAATGGAGCCCGACCGCATGACCGCGATCGAACCGATCACCGAGCAGGACGCCGACGTCGTGATCCTGCTGCACCGAGATGACTACTACAACGCCGAGGACCATCCCGGTGAGGCCGACCTGACCGTGGCCAAGGACCGCTCGGGACCGGCCGGGGGCCGCCTCGGTCGCAGCGGCCCTGCACCGGTCGACGTTCCGCAACATGACGAGCGCGGCTTGACCCTCCGGGTCCTGTGTTGTTTCCCTTACGCAGCACCCGCGGCAGATATCGCCGCAACTCGACACCGGTCCACCGGTCCGCCCTCTACTTTCTCGGCGACGGGCGCAGGCCGTCCATCATGAAGCGAAGCGCAGCAGTCGCTCACCCTGCCGAGGAGAGGTCTGTTCGCCGGCCCACGCGAGCGCGTTGACGAGGGTGAAGAGATCCAAGGCGGTGGCGTCGTCGCGCACCAGCCCGGACTCCTGGGCGCGGGCCAGGAGTCCTTGTCCGGCCGCCGTGACCTCCTGGCACCCAGCGTGCAGCGCGGAGTCCTCGTCGTCGATTCCATGCAGCAGCGACGTCGCCAGACCTCGATAGTCGGTCGTGTGCTCCACCGCCGCCCGCACCCAGATGATCAGAGCTTCCTGCGGCGACGCATGATCGAGCAGTTCACGTCCGGCGGTGGTCAATGACCGCATGCGTTCGCACATCAGAGCCTCGAGGAGCGCGTGCCGGGTTGGGAAGTGACCTTAGAGCGTGCCGATCGCCAGGCCCGCACGCCGAGCGATGTCCTCCAGCGACGCTTCCGTGCCGCGTTCGGAGAAGAGGGCTGCGGCCTCCGCGAGGAGCCGTTCGCGGTTTCGACGCGCGTCCGCGCGCATCGGGCGACGCGGTGCCGTCTGTACCCATTCGTGCCCACCTTTTCGAGGCCGCCTCAAATAAATTCCGAGGCATCCTCAGATTAGTTGCTCGGCGCACTGATAGGCCACCCATGGACATCGCTCAAAAGACGAGCAGGACGATCCTTGTGACGGGGGCTACCGGGCGCCAGGGCGGTGCCACCGCCGCCCAACTCCTCGCGGCGGCTGGCCGGTCCGCGCCCTCGTCCGAGACCCGGGAACGCCCGCGGCGGAGGCCCTGGGCCGAGCGGGTGCCGAACTGTTCACCGGCGACCTCGACGACCTCGATTCACTGGCCGCGGCGACGGCCGGCACCTATGGGGTTTTCGGCGTCACACCCGACGACGACGATCCAGAGCGCGAGACACGCCGCGGCCGCGCCCTCGCGGAGCCGCCGCGGCGTCCGGCATCGCCCATCTCGTGTTCGCCTCCGTCGGCGGCGCCGAGCGTGGAACCGGAATCTCCTACTGGGAGAGCAAGTGGCAGATCGAACAGCACATCCACGCGATTGGGCTGCCCGCGACGATCCTCCGTCCAGTCCGTTTCATGGAAACCACACCATCCCGCGCCTGCCCCTGGGCGACATCGTGGACGGCGTCCTGATTCATCTGTTCGCCCCCGACGTACCGGTTCAGCTCATCGCCGCCGACGACATCGGCGCCTTCGCCGCCCTCGCCTTCAACCATCCTGCGGCCTACCTCGGGGAGTCGCTGGAGATCGCCGGTGACGAACTGACCCCACTTCAGACGGTCAGCTTGATCAGCAGCGTCCTTGACCGGGAGATCACCTACCGCCAGGTCCCGATCGATGATGCCGCGGGATTAGGCGGGGACGCCGCGCGTGCCTTCGCGAACAGGCGCGGTCTGTGGCGAGCCGACATCCCGGCCCTGCGCGAACGTCACCCCGACCTCCTGGGCTTCCCCGCGTGGCTGAAGCGCGGCGGAGCAGCGCGAATCGAGAAGCTCCTCACCGCAGCGGCCACCGCCTGAACGAGCAAGCGCGCCCGGTCGCGGCTCGACCGGCGCGCCGATCTCTATGGCTGGGCGGCCGCAGGAATGGACGAGCTACCGCGGCGGATCCGTCGGCCCGCGCCGGGTGTAGCGGGCAATGCCCACGATGACGGCCACGGCGAGCAGGACCGGTGTCTCAGCGACACCGCATTGGGACGCTTTCGCCGCCGGCTACACCGAGATACGAGGGGCTGGGAGCAGCCGACCTCGCCGCGCTCCCCGTGGTTCCGCGTCATCAGCGGGATCTTCGACCTTCGGTTCCACCTCGTCGACAAGCCCGCAATGCGTGGCACGGGGTCACTGAGCGAAGGATGGGTGGACCATGGCCTGGACGGATTGCGCAGCGCAGCCAGCGAACTACTTGCCTGAGGGGGCTTCCCGACCGAGCCTCCGGCTCATCTGCCGGCGGAATGGTCCGGTGTTGTGATGGCGAGGTCTGCAGTTCGCAATGCCTGGTATTCAGCGGGGGTGCGTTCGACTTCCGCGCAGCCGAGTCGCGCGCACTCACAGGCGAACGGCAGAAGTAGTGGACCCGACCCCCGCACCACGCGACTCCGGCAAGGTCGTCGGCAACCTCCACCGACCCCAGCGCTACCACCGGCGCCTGCAGCGGGTCTTCTACGCCTCCGCGCTGGTCAGCATCCAGTTCGACCCCAACTCGCGGAAGTTCTACGACCGCAAAGTGCGCCACGAGGCGCTTGATGTTCGAGTGGAGGTGAGAGACCGTGCGCCACGAGGCGCTGTGATCCGTGTGCGGGTGTGAGACCCGCTCCGTCGTCCTGTCGCAGCGGGACGGTAGAAGCAGGGGGCAGTCGGGTTCGGTGAGTCGGCCGGGTCTGATGGAGAGCAGCCCCGACAACGACGGGACGCACCGGCACTACCGGACGGTGCGGGTCCGGCAAGCGAGACGGGAAGGTGGACGCGAGGAACCAGCGGTGTAAAGCCCCTCAAGACCTCCGCCAGCTCAAAACCCGGTGGATCTGGGCTGGATCGCGGTGCGCACCGTCCGTACGGGCGGGAACTCCTGGATCGGATTGATCTTGCCGGTCGGGAGGCCACGGTGAAGGACTGCGGCTTAGCCGTGGCGATGCCGCAGGGGCAAAGCTGGCCGCCTCACCCGACGAGCGGATCACAGTGAACGTGGGAACCAGCCCGGAGCTCTCGTCCCAGCGCGCTCTCCAGGTGTGTCGGGCGGGAAGGCGCGTCGTCCGCCGACGGCCCGGGATGGGGCGGAGGGCTGGTAGTAGTCCGGGGGCGGGAAAGCCGTCCACATGGCGAAGCAGCCCAGCGGATTCAGGTAGTTGAGGGACTGCAATGGACGGAGACGCTGGTGAACACCGGTGATCTGTGGCCAGATCCCGATGGGGCCTGGCTGCGGGTACGACGGATGCAGACCAAGCTGCACCAATGGGCGGTCGAGGATCCCGACCGCAGGTTCGATGATCTCTACAACCTCGTCCATCACCCCGATTTCCTCACGGTTGCGTGGGAGAGGGTGAGGGGCAACAGGGGGGCACGCACCGCCGGCGTGGATCGGGTCATCCCGGCCTTCATCGCTGACGACGCCGACGTCGTGGCCTTCCTGAAGAACGCGCGTGAGCAGTTGAAGGCTCGCACGTTCACTCCGCTACCGGTCCGGGAGCGCATGATTCCCAAGCGGGGCAGCGGGGGGAAACTCAGGAGGCTGGCGATTCCCACCGCGATGGACAGGCTCGTGCAAGCCTCTCTCGTGCTGGTCCTGGAGCCGATCTTCGAGGCGTCCTTCAAGCCGGTCAGCTACGGCTTTCGCCCCGAACGACGAGCCCACGACGCGATCGCTGAGGTCCACCACTTCGGCACCAAGGGCTACCACTGGGTGCTGGACGCGGACATCGAAGCGTGCTTCGACAACATCGCACACTCCGCTCTCCTGGAACGGATGCGCCGACGAGTCGAGGACAAGCGGGTTCTTGCCCTGGTCAAGGCATTCCTGAAGGCGGGCATCATGTCCTCCGACGGCGCGGCCAGGGACACGAACACCGGCACGCCTCAAGGCGGCATCGCCACGCCCCCAACGCAGTTGGGGGCGTGCTCTCCCCGCTGCTGGCCAACATCGCCCTGTCGATCCTGGACGAGCACTTCGCCCAGGTCACGGGCGGACCGGCCACCCGCGAGTGGGAGCGCCGCAAACGACGCCTGCGTGGCCAGGCCAACTACCGGCTGATCCGGTACGCGGACGACTTCCTGGTCATGGTGTCCGGAGACCGCGAGCACGCCGAACACGTGCGCGACGTGGTGGCGGCGGTCCTGGCACCGATGGGTCTGCGCCTGTCGGAAGCCAAGACGATGATCACCCACATCGACGAGGGCCTCGACTTCCTCGGCTGGCACATCCAGCGCCACCGAAAGCGAGGCACCAACCGGCACCACATCTACACCTACCCGGCCAAGAAGGCCCTCAAGGCCGTCATGGCCAAGGTCAAGGTGATCTGCCGGCAGAACAACGGAGAACACGCTTACCTGGGACGGCGGCTCGGACCGTACCTCAGACCACGATCTCCCCCAAACACGATGGCAAACACGGGGACAAGCCCTGCGGCAAGCACCTCGTAGCACTTACGGCGCACTGCGCCTGAACACCATCGCCGGGAGGCGGAGACCCCGCCTCCCGGCAAGAGCTGACACCTAACAGCCTGAAGACTGACGCCAAGACGATCGCCCACTTCCCGTACTCGCCGTACGTAGCTAGGGCGATCGACTGCCGCGGCCCGCCTCCGTCGGTCGGCTGGACGTGGAGGATCCACCCGCTCTGCTCGCTGTGCAAGGGCAGTGCCGCGACCTGATGGCTCTTCTACCGGCGCATCACTCCGCTGAAAAGCGGAAGGTCGGCGGTTCGCCCCACCCCACCACCCTGACCAGGTCATACGGCGGAGCGCAACTGCCAGTTGACCACCCTCTTTGCTGACTTTCTTCGAAACACATTGGAGTTTCTGATTGGCCAGGCTCGAGGTCGGGAGATTGCCGCCGAGTCGGCTTCGCCTTGCGTGCGGGAGATGGACGCCGAGGGTTGACGACGACGTCCGCCCCGTGAGCACTGCCCGCCGGTCCGGCACTCCTCCACCTTGGCATCGGCGCCAACTGTTCTGAGGTCCAACGCGCCATCATGCTGGCGGTCTCCAGCCGCTCCGGATTGATGTCGTGGACGGCGATGGTGGACCCGTGCAGTTCTGGGAAACGACAGGATGTCGATCAGAGATTCTTGGTGAAGACGACGCTGCCCGCACCGATCAGCGCGATCTGTTGGTCATGTGCGCAGTACCTCCAGTGATCGTTTGTTCGACTCACTTCGGAATACGCTGCTCGCATGGGCGCCAGACGTACGCCGCTGCCGCTGACAACCGCCCGCGCTCACACTCGAATCAAAACTGACGGAGCTGCGTCGATAGGGTGAGGCCGTGACTCTTTCATCGAGTGCTCAGCCGACGGATCTTGAAGTCGTCCGCGACTCCTACGACCGAGTGGCCGACAACTACGTGCACCTGCTCGCCACCACAGGAATGGGCGACATTCGCACCCACCCGTGGCTGAAGGCAGCCATCGACGCGTTCGCTGGCTCGGTCCGCGGACTTGGCCCCGTGCTCGATGTCGGCTGCGGCCCCGGGACCGTCACGGCGTACCTCCACGAACGTGGTATCGAGGCCTCGGGCGTCGACCTGTCGCCCCGCATGATCGAACATGCCGAACACCTTCACCCCGAGTGCAGCTTCGCCGTCTGCTCGTCCACCGAACTTGACCTCGAGCCCAGGTCCTTAGGGGGGATCCTCGGATGGTGGTCGCTGTTCAACCTGCCACGCGAGATCCTGCCGAACGTCCTTGCCGCCTTCCACGACGCCCTCGTGCCCGGCGGGCATCTGATCATCGCGACGCATGTCGGCGATGACGATGTAGCGCGGACCGAAGCCTACGGCGGCGTCGCGGTGACGTGGACGACATACCAGTGGCGACCCGAGCAGCTGACCGTTCTTCTCGATGACGCCGCGCTACGCGTTGTGGCGGAGTTGCGGCTCCCAGCCGAGGGGCAACAGGGTCCCGGCGTCGTGCTCGTAGCTCGACGCGATACCTGACCAGCACGCGCGGACGTATCGCGCGTCATCGACTCCAGGAGTGCTGGGGTGGGACTGCCTGGTCTTGGGGTCGTGCGTCGGCGGACAGCGCGACATGCAGCATCGTGCCAACTGCGCCAGCCGGCTCCCAGCGGTACCGGCTGAACGTGAACACGTTCTGCGTGACCCGCAGGTACCGGCCGTCGGAAATGGTCGTGAAGTCACCCTTCGCGGCCGGCTCCTGTCCTCGTCGTACCGACCCATCTCGATCGGGAGTGTCAAATAAACGGCGGATCTGCTGATCAAGACAGAGACGCCACATGACCGAGACCGCGGTTACGCTGAGTCGGTGAAGCAGTCTGCCGAGACGCTGTTGAAGACCGTGTCGGAGGAGCAGTTGATCGCAACGCTCGTGGACCGGGCCCGCAGCGAGTGGCTGCAGGGCTCGCTCCCGCTGGTCGGGCTGTCGGTCGCGAGCTGACCCAACAGCGCGGAGAGCTTTCCCTGGACCTCGATGACGTTCCTTGCCTTGTCAAGTTGCGCAGCCAGCCGTCCTTTTTTACGCAGCTTGGCGTTCTCCCGGTCTCTGGCATCACCCTGCGGGCCCGCCGGCTTGGCCGACGCCACCAGGGCGCCGCTGTCACGCTGATTCCGCCACGCCGAGATCAGGGACGTATGCCCTCCCGCCGCAACAGGGCACCCTTACCGGCCTTGTCCAACTGCTCCTACCAAGGCGAGATCGTCGCCTTGTACGACGCCGAGTACCCCCGCGTCGTCGCCTTCGCCGGAAGGTGGTCTATACGAAACCGGTTGGGTCAGTGTTCAGGTGCGTTGGTATGGCCAATTCTGGGTTATCGGGATGACCAGTGGCGTCCCTGCGACGGGGTCGGGGATGGTCATTGCTTCGACGTCGAACACGTCGCGGAGGAGTTTCGGGGTGACAACCTCGGCGGGTGGGCCGACCGCGACGACTGCGCCGTCGCGCATTGCGATGAGGTGGTCGGCGTAGCGGCAGGCGTGGCCGAGGTCGTGCATGACAGCGGCGATGGTGCGGTCGCCGTCGTGGGTCAGGTGCCGGCACAGGTCGAGGACTTCGAGTTGGTGGGTGAGGTCGAGGAAAGTGGTGGGCTCGTCCAAGAGGAGGATCGGAGTTTCCTGGGCGAGGGCCATGGCGATCCACACCCGCTGGCGCTGTCCGCCGGAGAGCTGGTCGACGGGCAGACCTGAGTAGGTGGCGACGCCAGTGCGTTCCATGGCGTCGGCGACCGCGGCCTCGTCGGCTTCGGTCCATTGTCCGAAGGGGCCTTGGTGGGGGTGGCGGCCGCGGGCGACTAGTTCGGCGACGCGGATCCCGTCCGGGGCGATGGAGTGCTGAGGAAGCAGCCCGAGCCGCTGCGCGACCTGGCGGGTGGACAGTTCTCGGATGTCGCGTCCTTCGAGGAGGACGGTGCCGGTCTTCGGCGCGAGCAGTCGGGCCATCGCGCGTAGGGCGGTGGATTTACCGCAGCCGTTCGGCCCGATCACCATCGTGAGCTTGCCCGCCGGGATGGCCAGATTCAGGTTGGTGCTGACGGGTTCGCGGCCGTAGCCGAGTGTGACTCCGGCTAGTTCGACGGGGGCGGGCACGGCTGCATCATGTCGGGAGGACGTGGATGCGGCGGTGTCGGATGTAGGGGCCTCAGCCACGGGGGCGCCTCAGTTTCCAGGTGATGAGCCAGAGGAGGTATGCGCCGCCGGCGACGACGGTGACGACGCCGACGGGTATCTGGACGGTTAGCAGGTGTTGGGCGGCAAGGTCACAGCTGCTCAGCAGGAGCGCGCCGGCCGCGGCCGCACTGGTCAGGCTGGTGCCGGCCGAGCCTGCGACCAGGCGGGCGAGGTGTGGGGCGGCGAGGGCGATGAACGCGATCGGTCCGCACACGCTCGTCACGACGGCGGTGAGTGCGACACCGACGGCGATGAGGGCGAGCCGCACGGGTTCGACGCTTACGCCCGTCGCGCTGGCGGCGTCGTCACCGAGTTCGAGCTGCCGCATTCTGCCGCCGAGAGCTCCTGCGCCCACGATGACGACGGCCAGGATCAGGCACATTGGCGTGACCTGCTGCCATCGGATGTTCTCGAGGTCGCCTTGGCCCCAGGTCATGGCCACGGTGGCGACCTGCTGTTCCATCCGCAGGACGAGGAGGCTGTCGAAGGCGATGAGTGCCATCGACACGGCGATGCCGATGATGACGAATCGGGTGCCGGACACGCCGCGGCGGGACGCCAGCGCGTACACAGCGAACGCGGCGGTGGCGCCGCCGACGAGGGCGAGCAGCGTGGTGGTGGTCTGGGAGCCGCCGAGGTAGCCAATGGAGATGATGGCTCCGGTGAAGGCGCCGGCGTTGAACCCGATGACGTCGGGACTGCCGAGGGCGTTGCGGGTGACGGACTGGAAGATCGCGCCGCTGATGCCCAGGGCTGCGCCGAAGGTGACGGTCGCCACGGCGCGGGGCAGCCGCCATTGGAGCACGACGGTGTTGGCGAAGCCGAGGTCGGCACCGGAGAGGATCGGAAGGATCCGGGTGACCGGTACGGGGTAGTCGCCCAGCGCGATCGCGGCGATCGTCACCAGGATGCAGCCGACCACACTGGCGAGGACCAGCAGGACGGCGCGGGTGTTGACGATGCCGGAGACCCACCCGCGGAGCCGGATCGGCTTGCGGCCGGCGCCGAAGTCGACTCGGCCTGTCGGTGGTGTGGCGGTCATCGCAGTGCTCCTCGGGCCAGGGCGGCCAGGACGGGTGCGCCGATGATCGCGGTGAGCACCCCGGCGGGTGCTTCGGCGGGCCAGATGACAAGCCGGGCGGCGATGTCGGCGGTGACGAGGACGAGGGCGCCAGCGATGCCGCTGTAGGCGAGGGCCCATTTGAGGTTGGGTCCGACGAGGGCGCGGGCGAGGTGGGGGACCATGAGTCCGATGAAGGCGATCGGGCCGGAGGTGGCGGTGCCGACACCGGCGAGGACCAGGATCGCCGCACCGCCGGCGACCCGGGTGGCGCCTACGCGCACGCCGAGGGAGCGGGCGAGGTCGTCGCCGAGGGCGAGCTGGGACAGGGGCTGGGCGACCAGGAACGCGATGAGGAGACCGATCGCGATGAGGACCGATGCCTGGCCGATCGTGCCCAGGTCGCGGCCTTGGACGCTTCCGGCCATCCAGATGCGGAGCGTGTTGAACCGGGCGGGGTCGATCAGTGCGAGGCCGGTCGCGATCCCGGTCAGTGCCGAGGTGATTGCCACCCCTGCCAGGACAAGGGTGGCGTGGGAGTCCTTGCCGGCGCCGAACCCGATGGCGTAGACCGCAAGGGACACGACAAGTGCGCCGAGGAGCGCCGGCCATACGTTGGGCAGGAAGGCGGTTACTCCGAAGACGCCGGAGGTGACGACCACCGCGAGCCCGGCGCCCGCGCTCACGCCGAGCAGGCCGGGATCGGCGAGCGGGTTGCGTGTCATCGCCTGCATGAGCGCGCCAGCAACACCCAGTGCCAGCCCCACGATCGCGGCGACGATGGTACGGGTGAGCCGCATGTCCCACACGATGATCGCCGGCTGCGATGTGCCGGGTCCGGCCCGCAGTGTCTCGAGGACGTCGGCGGGGCTGAGTTCGCCCGCACCGACGAGCAGGCTCACTGCCCCCATCAGGACCAGGAGCAGGAGGCCGGCGACGAGCACAGCGCATCGGCCTGGCCGTCCGCCCAGTCTCGCGGGTGCGTGTCGGTGTGGCGCGCGCCCGGCGGGGCGGGTTGGGGCGTCAGTGAGCATCGATCGTCCAGCCCATGCTCTCGGTGCGCTCGGCCCAGAACCGAGCATAGGTCGGGCTCGCGGTCAGGAGTGTTTCGTGGTCGCCGACCGCCTCGACGCCGCCGTTGCCGTCGAGCACGACGACCTGGTCGGCCTGGCGGATCGTCTGCAGCCGGTGGGCGATCACGACCAGCGTCTTGTCACCCGACAACTGGGCGAGTCCCCGCTGGATCAGCATCTCGCTCTCGATGTCGAGGGCTGCGGTGGCTTCGTCGAGCAGCACGATCGGGGCGTTCTTCAGTAGCGCACGGGCGATCGAGACCCGTTGCCGTTCACCGCCGGACAGCGTGCCGCCGCTTTCACCGACCTGCGTGGCGAAACCGTCGGGTAGGCGGTCTGCGATCTCGGTGACCCCGGCACGCTCAGCGGCTTCTCCTACCTCGTCGTCGGTCGCGCCGGGCCGCCCTAGCCGGATGTTCTCCATCAGGGTGTCCTCGAAGAGGTACACGTCCTGGAACACCATCGACACCTGCGCCATCACGTTGCGGGTGCCGAGTTCGCGCACGTCTACGCCGCCGATGCGGATCTCGCCGGAGTCGACGTCCCAGAACCGTGCCATCAGCCTGGCCAGGGTGGTCTTGCCCGAGCCGGAGGGACCGACGATCGCGGTCATCGTGCCCGGTTCCATCCGGAAGTTCGCCCCGCTGATCACGGGCCGGTCCGGGCTGTAGGAGAAGGACACGTCCGCCAGTTCGATCGAGGAGTCCGCGGGAGTACGGGGGTGCTCCGGCTCGGGCAGGAGCGGTGCGTCGAGGATCGACCGCAGCGCATCCAGCGCCCGGTTGGCGATGCCTACTCCCACCCCGAACGGCAGGGCGTTTCTTGTCAGGGTGCTCATCGCCACTGCGAGGATGAGCACCGCGACGAGGGCGCCGGGTTGGAGTCGTCCCGCGCCGGTCAGGGCCACGGCGACGACGAAGATGAGCAGCAGGCCGGCGAAGCCGGCGGCTGTGTATGCCTGTGTGCCCCAGTTGCGGGCGATCAGTGCTGCCCGTTTGGCGGTGCGCTGCTCGGCAAGCGCGGTACGGACGCTGCGTTCGCCGAGCGAATCCGGTCCGGCTGCCCGGACTGCCGGTTGTGCGGCGGCGAACTCGATCACCCGGGCCGCGCCCTCCTCGTCGCTGGCGTCGACTGCCTGTTCGAAGCGCCCGTCGCGGGCCTGCGCCCACCGGTAGACGACGGCCACCAGACCGGCCGCGAGAAGGAAGCACAGCCCGAGTCGCCACTCGACCCTCAACATCGCCAGGCTGACCAGCGTCGGGGGCACGAGCCCGTACAGCATCGGGCGGATCATCGACTCGGGTGCGTTGGCGGCGAAGGTCACGCCTCGGGTGGTGACGTTGCTGATCGACCCGGTGCGTTCGGCGTCGAACCAGCCCAGTGGCAGGCGTGCGGTCCGTTCGGCGATCAGCTGGTGCATACGCAGGATGAACCGGGCACCTGCCCGCTGACCGATCAGTGTCGCGGTGACGTCGCACATCCCGGCGAGCACCGCGAAGGCCACGAGCAGTCCCAGCGGCGCCAGCATCGACGCGGGTTCATCTGACAGCAGCGCCGTCGTCAGCGGCAAGAGCGTCACGAACGCCGCGGAGGTCAGGAGCGTCGCGACGGTCACGACCACCAGATAGGCGGCGAGCATCCGCCGCGCGCGGGTGTCGCCGATCCGCATCAGGAACCTGATCATGCCTCGCTCCTTTCCTCGGCCGCCCGTGGTGCAAGCGTGCGGGCCGCCTGATATGCCTCCCACATCCGGGCGTAGACGCCGCCTGCTGCGATGAGTTGGTCGTGGGTTCCGGCTTCGGTGATGCGGCCGCGGTCGAGGACGAGGATGCGGTCGGCGTGGGCCACCGTGTGCAGCCGGTGGGCGATCACCAGCAGGGTGCGCCCGTGCGTGAGCGCGGCCAACGCCTGCTGGATGGCGGCTTCGGAGTCCGGGTCGGCGAAGGCGGTGGCCTCGTCGAGCACGAGCAGCGGGGTGTCCATGAGCACCGCGCGGGCGATGGAGAGCCGCTGCCGCTCACCGCCGGACAGGCGCGCGCCCTCGCCGACGATCGTGTCGTAGCCGTCGGGCAGTTGCATGATGCGCTCATGGATCTGTGCGGTGGTTGCCGCGGCGATCACCTCGGCATCGCCGGCCCCCGGCTTGGCCATCGCGATGTTGTCGCGGATCGACATCCGCAGCAGATACGGCTGCTGGAACACGAACCCGACCACCGCGTACAGCTCCTCGGCAGAAAGCCGCCGGGTGTCCGCATCACCGAGGGCGACGGTCCCGTGATCGGGGTCGATGAGCCGGGGCAGGAGTGCGGCGAAGGTGGACTTGCCCGACCCCGAGGGTCCGACCAGGGCCGTCACCGTTCCCGGCTCCAGGTGGGTCGTGACGCCGTCCAGGGCGAGCGGGCCGCTGTCGGCATAGGCGAAGTCGACCTGCTCGATCGCCACGCGGTGCCCGTCGGGTGTCCTACCGGCCTCCGGTTCGGCCGCGGCGGGCAGGGCGAAGAACGTGTGAATGCTGCGGGCTGCGCCGTTGGCCTCGCGCATGAACTGGCGCATCTGGATCAGCAGGGACAGTGGTCCGGCGATGTTGCCGGACAGCAGCACCGCTGGAACCAGCGCGAGCGGTGAGAGGCCTCCGCCGACGATGAGCAGACTCGCGCCCGCAGCCGCGACCAGGACGGCGAACACCGGCGAGGTGAACACATGCAGCAGCGCGCCCCCGCGAATTGTCGCCTCGGACCATTCCTGGTAGAAGCGGTGATGCCAGGCGGCTCGCTCGACGAAGCGGCGGGGGCCCCTGCCCTCGACCTCGAACACCTTGATCGGCGCAATGCCCCGCACGAACTCCACGACCGCTGCGCTCAGTGCCGCCAGTCCGGCGTTGTAGCGGGCGTACTGGGCCGTCACGTCCCTGAGGAAGAACGGGAGAGTCGCTGCGGACAGCGCCAGCGGGAGCAGCGAGACGAGACCGAGCCGCCAGTCCACGACGAAGAGGAACACCAGGGCCGACGCCGGGCGGACCGTACCGTTGACGAAGTCGGGGATCGCGTGCGCGATCAGGTAGTGAACCTTGTGCAGGTCGTCCTGCACGGTCTTCTTGATCCTGCCCGAGGCGTTGCGGGAGAACCACACCAGCGGTAGCCGCAGGAGATGTGTGATCTGTCGCTGCCGAACCGCCTCCCCCAATGTGGCGTCGGCGAAGTGGCTCGCGATGTAGCCGGCGGTGCTCAGCGCCTGGGACACGAGCAGCGAGGCGACTAGGGCCGCGACCAGCAGCCACGCCTGCCCCGTCGCGCCCGGATCCCCGCCCGCCGCGGGGACGAGGGTCTGGATCAGCGCCATCGCCGCGGCGACCGGTAGCAGCCCTGAGGCTGCGCCGGCGGCCATCAACACCCCCGACCACACCAGCTGCGTGCGCACCGGCGCGGCGAGCTGCCAGAACGACACGTGCCGGTCGTTGTCCGGCGCGTCGATCGACTCATCCATCGCCGGGTCAGCCTTCGATCATCGTGGTGAAGGCTGACCAGCGTTCGCGGGCCTGCGCGGCGCCGCCGGGCTTGTAGTCGTCGTGCACGAAGTCGTGCAGGTCGGACAGCACCCAGTAGGCGTAGAACAGCGACCCCCCGGCCCAGAAGTCACCGTCGACCTCCACCGCGCGGCCCTTCAGCGAGTCGAACAGTGGTAGCCCGGTGACGCCTTTCGGGTCGAACAGCGTTGAGGAGAGTATCGCGATGACGTCGGCATCGTGTTTCGCCAGCGTTTCGGGCGAGAACGGAACCCACCCGCCGTACTTCTTGCCGTCGGCGGTTACAGCGTCCTGCGGGGCGGGCTGGAGGAAACCGGCGTCGGCGATGACGCCGTGCAGCGAGTTGACCGCGTCCATGTGGTACAGCGAGGCGTCGCCCGACCCGCCGTAGGACTGCAGCGCCGACAGCGACAACGGGGACTCCGGCTGCTGGGCGGCGATCTCCTTCGCGAACTTCGTCAGCCCTTCCTCGACCGCCGTGGCCCGCCCGGGCACGTCGAAGTACGCGCCCCAGGTCTTCGCGAGCTCGCTCGGCCGGGCGCTGAACTCCGCGCGCAGGGTGGGAGCGATCGAGGCGTAGTCGGGCAGCTCCTTGACCCTGTCAGGGCTGGTGGAGATCACGGTGAGGTCGGGATCCAGCGACGCCACCTCTTCAAGCTTCGGGTAGTAACTGGAGGTCTTCTCCACCTTGACGCCGAGGTCCTTCAACAGCTGTGCGGGCACGACGGTTTTCCACCCCTGGAAGGCGACGTCGGGTTTGATTCCCATCGCCAGCAGATTCAGCGCCGCCGGCTCGTCCAGCGCGACCACCCGCTTCGGGGCAACCGGAAGGTCAACCTTCGTGCCGGTCACATCCGTCACGGTTCGTGTTCTCTCCGACGACCCACCCGGCTTGCCCGCATCGCTTGTCGGGGCGGAGCACCCGACCAGCGTGAGGGCGGCGGCGACGCCGAAACCAACCAGCGGCGTGAGCCGAGACTTCCTACTGAGGGCCACGGGCGCCCCTTTCCAAGAACGTGGCTTCGCGACCGCTTCCGCACAGAGGACCTCTCGCCAAGGGCTGGGCGTGCCGTCGCCGAATCGGAACGACGTTACGATACCTCCAAAACGTAAATGATAACCGTTGCCATCAACGTGCGGTGACCCAGGACCCCGCGCGGAGGCGCCTATGGGTGTCGAGCCGGAGACGTCCAACGTGCGGCGTCGTGATCAGTCCCCAGCAGCAACGGGACCTCTGCGCCGAGCGCGGCGGCCGTCAGTCGACCCGAGCCCCGGGTAGGAGAAGACCGTCTCGGCGAGGACGGAGCCGCCGAACAGCTCTACGACTCAGGCGAACTGCAGCGTGACCGCCGGGACGATCGAGACGCGCAGACCGTGCTTCCAAAAAGAGGGAAACGGCCCCGCTCGGGTGGGCTCTGACGAAGGCCCGTAGTCGCGTGCAAGACGTCGGTCATCCTCTCCCGGGTGTGCATGGCGATGTTCGCGACTCCGATCAGACAGAGCGTGAGCCGTCGTTGTAGCCGACGTAAACAGTCTCACCGCTGATGGCCGGAGAGGAGATGATGCCCTCCACCAGTTCGGTGATTCCAGCGGACCTCGCCGGTCCTTGCGTCGAGGGCAGTGACGTTGCCGTCCGAGAAGCGGCACCGTCGGCAATGGCGGGAGACGAGCCGGTGGGATCGCCTCGCACGTCGGGACTGCTGTAGCGCCAGACAAGGTTGCCGTTGGAGGCGTCAAGAGCGGGGCAGATGTCCCCAGCATGTAAGCCGGCTGCTTTCGCCATACCTCGGCGCCTGTCCTGGCGTCCAGGGCCACCCGCCAGTTGGAGACTCCCGCTACGTGGAGCCGGCCGTCACCGAGTCCAGGAGGCGTCTCGGCTATCCATCGGCCGAGTTCGGCGGTGCCCAACGCTCTGGCCGCCCTTTCTCCTGCGTGTGCGCGACCTGACCCGCCAACCGCCGCACATCCACTTCGACTGGTCCGCGGGAAATCCGGTCGCCAACCTGGTGAGCTTACTTCTCTTCGGCGTCGGTGAGGTCGCACCGGTTACCCACGAGGTGCTATGCGAGGCCGAGCCCGACGACTACCGTCGACCTCACGTGCACGTGGGCTGAACACCTCGACGCGCCGACGTTACGGATCGTTCCGGATGTTCCGGTGCGCGCTCGCGCAGGTCGCCTCGAGCGATTCCGCTTCATCGCCGGTGATGGACAAGGACCTGACCGGGCGTATCGGGATGCTCATGGTCAGGACGAACTGGTCCGGCGTCGCTCGCCCGCGGCACCGAGGAGGCGGGCGAGCTGTTCGGCGTTGGTTTGGGCGTAGTCGCGGTAACAGTTGTTCATGACCACGTGCATGGTTTGTGCCTGGTTTGCCAGGTCACGCAGTCGCGGTGCCCAGTCAGAGAGTTCGTCCTCGGAGTAGAGATACCCGAAGCGTTCGTAGATGTTGCGGCTGGTCCATTTGTCGCTGTGGCCATGGAAGCGCACTACTGCGAGGTCGGCTGTCGCGGCGAGCACCGGGGGCACCGAGCTCCGATGGCCCTGTGGCATATCGACACACACCAACGGCACGGTGTACGACGTGAGGAACTCTAGGGTTTCCGCGCGGTTTTCGTCGGAGAGCCAGCTGGCGTTGCGGAATTCCACACACATGGGAAAGGGGACACATCTCTCCTTGGCGTGGAGGATGTATTGCTTGTTTGACTTGTTGATGCCGAACCATGGCGGAAACTGGAACAGCAACGCACCAAGCTTGTCCGCGTCGAGCAACGGCCCAAGTGCAGCAAGGAACTGTGTCCAGATCACGTTGATTACCTCTGCGTCGAAATCCTTCAGGTAGACGTTCTTCTTCTCCGTTTCCGGCCGCAGGACCTTGTACAACGCGCTGGGCCTGGTGGGATGCTGGGTTAGGAGCGAGAATGCTTTGACGTTGAATGTGAAACCGACGGGCTGCGCGATACCCAGCGCGCGCTGTTGCGCTCGTTGGGCGGGGTGTAGTAGGTGGAGTGCCACCTCCACCAGCGGGAACTTGGTGCCGTAGTAGCGCAGTCGCTTTTCCGTGGTATCAGCCTCAGGCGGGTACCAGCCCGACTCCAGCAGCGTCTTGTCGGTCCACGACGCCGTACCGACACGGATGGTCACGGTAGCGATCTAGCCATTCTTACGGCCTATGAAACCGGGCTGGCCGTCACCCATCCGCGGCGCTCACTGCTCGCGGACGACGTCCTCGGGGTTCTTGCCGGCACGGAGCCCGACAAATCCGCCAGCTGGCTCAGGAGGCCCTCCAGCAAGTCGGTCAGCTGCTCGTCAGATAGAAGCGCTCTGCGGTGAGGGCCGCCGGACAGTTCAAGCAATGTACGGCAGAGCGACCGGACAGCCACCGCACAGTGTTCCAAGGTGTCCATGCGGCTGCGCAAGCTCAGCCGGGTATGCAGTAGCTGACGGCCGCGGGGATTCATGCGCAGGCTGTCCTCGGCTTTGACGAGGGCGAGGTCCACCCCGACGAATTCCCGATCGACCCGACGGGCCTCAGACAGCCATGAGTCGGCGTTCTCGGCGCTCGCTCCCTGCTGGACTTCACGTGCCATGCGGCGCAGCAGCTCGCGCGGTCACGTTGGGCGGTCGGCGGGTGCCGGTCGAGCAGCCGCGGGTGCGCACCGCCGACGGCTCCGATGAGCTGCCGGTACCGTCGCCGCCCTGGCGCCCGCCGCTCTGCCCAGCCTGCGACCGGGGGCCACGTCGCCACCGCGGAGCTCGATCCGAGTCGTGACGAAGACATCGACTATGCGCTGGCGCCTGCTGCAGGCGGGTGTGGCGGTCGCGCTGCACCACCCGGTTCCTGTCGTCCTGCGTGTACTCCGCGTTCGTCTTGACCGGCTTCGGTGGGGGATCCGCTCGGCGAAGAGCCCGCCCGCTAAAGGATGTGCTTACACCCTGCCGACGGCGGCAGCGTCGCCGCGGACGGCGCTCACCACTGGCCACGTCCTAGGGAGCGCGTTGAGAGCGCCCGAGCGCTGGAAGCCGGCTGGCGTGACGCGAGTGCCGGCCGCACGAAGCTCCGCCGCCGTCCGCCGCGCCTGATGGCGCCGCGGGAGGTTGTGAGATACGGATCTCGAGGTCCTCGCTGGGACGGCTCTCCCGCCAGTTCGCCACCGCGCGACCGATCCAGGTCCGCAAGTAGCGACGGCATGGGCGACCAGTTGCCTGCCACCTTGGTTGTTGAAAGTGGTTTTCAGATACTCTATGGTTCCGGCGAGCCGGGCGAACACCAGATGCCGTTGACGACGCTCACCTCAAGCGAGCGCCCGGCCACCGAGGCGCCCACGCCCAGCCGAGTTAGGAGAAGAGCAGGTGACTGACCTCTACGCCGCTCAGGGTGAGCTCTACGACGTGTTAACGGCGGAGTCATGGCGGTCCCTCCGCGAACCCCTGACTAGCGCGCTCAGGGGCACTCCGACAGGCCAGGGGCCGATCCTTGATGTCGGGGCGGGCACAGGGTTTGGGGTCGAAGTCATCGCCGACGTCCTGCCTGACGCCAGGATCCTCGCCATCGAACCCTCGCTCAGTCTCCGACCGGGCCTCTTCACTCGGATCATGCTCCGGCCGGGCCTGCGCGAACGAGTCACTGTCCTGCCCACGGACGTGGCGGGAGCCCCACTGCCTGACCGGCTTGGGGGAGTCGTCGCGCTGAACATGGTCGGCCACCTGCCACCGGCGCAACGACACGCGCTCTGGCAGGTCCTCGGCACCCGTCTTGCTCCCGGCGCACCCGTCGTCATCGGCCTCCAGCCACCGGAGCAGCCGGCATCCGTCCCGGACATGAGGTTCGCCAGGGTCAAGGTCGGCGTGCGAACCTACGAAGGGTGGGGCTCGGCCGAGCCAAGCGGCTCTGACACTGTGCGTTGGCACATGCGTTTCCGGGTTCTCCACGGCGAGCAGTTGCTCGAGGAACGCGCCGCGAGCTACCAGTGGTGGACCATCAGTGAGGCCGATCTCACCCGCGAGTTGGCCGAAGTCGGCCTACGGACCTCACGTGGGGGTGCCGGGTTGATGGTCGCCCGCTCCTAACTGGCCTTCCGATCGATTTCCTGAAGTCTTGCTCACTGCCGCGGCACTTCCGGGTTCCTGGACCAGTCGTCCGTCCTGGACGCGGAATGTCCGATCGGCCAGGCTCCGCAAGCGGGCTTCGTCGTGGCTCGCGATGACGAGTGCGAGACCTCGACCGGTCAGTCTGGTCAGAACGGTGAGAACATCAGCGGCCACAATCGGGTCCAGCTGCGCGGTTGGCTCGTCGGCCAGCAGGAGCGCGGGTGCGGCGGCGAGAGCGCGCGCGATCGCGACCCGCTGACGCTGACCTCCCGACAGGCGCAGCGGGCGCTCATCCGGGTCCACGTCCTCCAGGCCGAGCTCACAAAGAAGCTTCGTAGCCGGTGGTTTCAGGGCCACAGTCAACCGGGCGTTTCCTGCGAGCCCTTCAGCGACGGTCCGCCAGATCGGCCAGCGTGGATCCAGGCTTGCCGTCGTGTCCTGAAAGACGGGCATGACGTAGCCGGATCTCGGCGGCACGAGGTGTCGGGTGGACCAGATGTCGGTGCCTGCGAGACGTACCGCTCCCGACCGCGGGCGAAGGATCCCCGCAAGCGCTCTCAGCACAGTCGTCTTCCCGCTGCCAGAAGGCCCTAGCAGACCGATGATCTCTCCCGCTCGGACGTCGAGGCCGAGCTCGCGAACGACTGGCGGGTTTCGAGGATAGCCGAGCGTGAGGCCTTGAAGTTGGGCGACGACCGGTCCGGGCTCTGCACGGCTGGCTCGGCTCGGTCGCGCCAACGCGCTCAGGAGCTCCTTGGTGTAAGGATGACGAGCGTCTCGCCTCAATACCTCAACGCCGCCACGGCCCACTTCGACCTCCTCGACCACCTGTCCAAAGCGCAGGACAAGAATGCGGTCGGCGTATCTGGCGACAAGTGACAGGTCGTGACTCGCGACCACCAGCGAGCGTGCCTCCCGCACAAGTACCTCCAGTGCCGCTGCGGCGAGATCCGCGTCCAGCGCCGAGGTGGGCTCATCGGCCAGCACCACCGCAGGATCGTGGGCGGTTCCAGCGACCAGGTCAGCGCGCTGCAGCATTCCACCCGACCACGCGGATGGGCGGCGGCGCATCCAGTACGCGGCGTTGGACAAGCCAAGGGTGCGCAACCGCCGCACCTGTTCCCCCTCACTTGGTCGCCTGCCATGCGCGTACCACGCGGCCGCGACGTGATGACCCACGGGCCAGACCGGGTCGGCGGAACCGAACGGGTCCTGGGCGACGTATCCAACGACGGGCCCGCGAAGCCGACGTGAAGACTGCGGGCGCATACCGAGCACCGGACGACCCTCGACGAGAACCTCACCGAACGTGCGCGAGCCGTCCGGCAGCAGACCGAGCACCGCGCGAAGCAGCGTGGTCTTGCCCGACCCTGACTCGCCCACGACCGCGACCACCTCCCCCTCAGCCACGACGACAGAAAGGGACTCGAGGCCGATCGTCCCGTTGGCGTAGCGGACGCCGATCTCTCGGATATCCAGCGTCATCCCCGGCTCCTGGCGTCAAGATGCTCCTCCAGCGCGTCTCCCAGCAGGGACGCGCACGTCACAGTGCACACGACCGCCACACCAGGAACAACGATCAACCACGGGGCCTGGGCGGCGTATGTGCGCGACTCCGTGACCATCTGCCCCCACTCCGCGACCGGCGGGGCCACCCCCAAGCCCAAGAAGGACAACGCCGACAAGCCGAGCACCACCTCTCCAACGCCGAGCGTCGCGACGGCGAGCAGGCGTAGGACCGTGGGCGGCACCACGTGGCGCGAGGCCACTCGCCAGCGACCGGCACCAGCCAGCTGAGCCGCGAGAACATACGGACGATCGAGCCCCGCACGGGCGAAGGTTCTCGCATATCTGGCGAACGGCGCCCACCCCGCCACCATCATCGCCACGATGAGGTTACGCAGGCCGGGTCCGAGAACTCCCACGATCGCGAGGGCCAGCACCAGGTGCGGTACGGCGAGCGCCACGTCGACCACCCGGAAGGTCATCGTCTCCAAGGCGCCACCGACGAGCGTCGCCGCCAACCCGACGACTAGGCCGAGCAGCAGGGTCACCACCGAGACGAGGATCGCTGCTCCCAGCGAGATCCGCGCGCCGGCCGCAAGCCTCGCCAGGACATCCCGGCCGGCATGGTCAGTTCCGAATGGATGGATGAGACTGGGCGCGGCGAGCTTCTCCGCGTAGTTCGTGGCATCGGGGTCCGGCGTCAACCACGGTACGACGAAGACAAGTGCCACAAGCACAACCAGCAGCAGAAGGCCGACGCCGAGTCCGACGCTGACTCGTGCTGCGTCCTTATCGGCGCCCATCAGCGGCTCCCGGCTCGATGAGCGCGGCGACAGCGTCGGCGAGGGTGCTGGCCAACACGTAGGCCAGCACCCCGAACAGCACGCATGCCTGCACGACCGGCACGTCCCTGGCCGCGATCGCCGCGACCAGGAAACGGCCGATGCCCGGCCAGGTGAAGATGGTCTCGACAACGGCCGCCCCGGCCAACAGTCCTCCGACACTGATTCCCACGGCGGTGAGGAGGGCCGGCACGGCGCCGGGAAGGAGGTGGACAACGAGTAGCCGCAGCCGAGAAGAGCCACGAGCGTAGGCGACCTCGACGAACCTCGATCCGGACCGCTCGACCATCACCGTTCGAAGCACCCTCGCCCATGTCGCGGCCGTGGCCACCGCGATCGGCAACGCGGGCAGCAACACCGCGCTCCACGAGCCATCCGCCAGGATCGCCCCCACCCCCAGGCGCACAGCCACGACGTCCAACAGGACCGTACCGAGTACGAAGGTCGGCACCGCCGCACCCCCGAACATGAGGAAGCGGGCGGCAAGGTCTGCCGTGCGCCCTCGACGGGCGACCGCCAACAAAGCGAGTGGCATCGCGAATGCCAGGGCCAACGCCAGCGCGACCGACGTGAGACGCACCGTCGCGGGCAGCCTCTCAGCGATCTCCACCGAGACTGGGCGACCGGTGCTCCACGACGTGCCGAGGTCACCCTGCACCACACCGACGAACCAGTGGCCAAGACGTGCGTACGCCGGGTCCTCCAGCCGCAACTCGGCCCGGGCAGCCGTGACCTGAGCCACGCTCGGGCTCTCGATGCCGCGGGCGATGAGTACTTGGCGGGCCGGATCACCGGGCGCCAGAATTTGGAGGGCCCACACCAGGGCCGCCGCTCCTGCCAGTGTCAGCGCCGCCTGACCGACGCGGATCAGGATCGCGCTCACCACCGCCTCGTACCCCGCTGACCAGTCAGCCGGACCGAGTCGTCGCCGTCAGATGGTGCAGGACCGAGGATGGCCGATAGCTGCCGTAGGTGGCACTGACCACGGCCGGAGACGATCGCTGGGCGACGATCACGGTGTAGCACTGGTCGGCGATGATCCGCTGGACGTCGGCGAGCAGGGAGGACCGCTCGGCCGAACCGGTTGTCGCCGACAGCCTGGCCACGAGCGCGTCGAGATCCGGATCGGCGACGCCGCCAAAGTTCCTCGAGCCGTGTGTGGTGAGGAAGTCGTGCAGAGGGGCCACCGGGTCGTAGGTGTAACCGAGGGTACCGTCGAAGGATAAGCCCACATCCCATGCCCGCCGGTCCTCCATCGCCTCGTAGTTGTTGGGGACCTCGCTGATGTCCACGTCGAAGCCGAGCGGGCGCAGCTGTGACTCCATCGCGACGGCGATCGTTCTGGTGTCCGGCTGCTGGGGATATGTCAGCAACCGGATCGCAAGCGGTACGCCGCCCTTACTACGGACACCGTCGGTGCCGACGCGCCAGCCGGCATCCTCGAGAAGGTCGCGGGCTCTGGCGGTGTTTGTCTGCTGGGTCGGCTGAGCGAAGGACATCGACTCTGGGAACAGCCCTGTGGGAGTGCTGTAGATGCCGTCCAGCACCTCCTCCGCGATCGCCTGATAGTCGATGCCGGCCGCGATTGCCTGCCGGACGGCGCGGTCACGCATCGGCAGCTTGTGCAGGTTGAGGAACGCCCGGAGTTGCTGGAGCGGCTGACGAGCGAGGGCCATGCGCGGACCCGCTTTCGCGGTCCGCAACGGTCCGAGCAACTCCGTCGGTGGATACAGGGCGACGTCGGCCTCACCGCCGCGAACGGCCAACACCCGTGCCTGCCCGTCCGGAACGAACCGGACGCGAGCGCCGGCGAGCACCACCTCGCCACCCCAGTAGTCCTCGTTGCGTTCGAGGACCATCTCCTCCGCGGAAAGCTTGGTCACGTCGAAGGGGCCGGTGTAAATGCCCTGTCCGACAAGCTCTTGGACGTCCTGCCCTGCCCGTGCGACCGCCTCGACGTCGAACACCGAGATCATCTGTTCGTCCGCGAGCAGATTCGGCAGGTCAGCCACCGGCTCGGCGGTGGTGAGCCGCAAGGTGCCTCCATCGAGCACTTTCACCTCCACCCCGGGGATCCGCTCCTCCACGAGCGGGTTGGCTGCGATGTGCCGATCGAAGACCGCCTTCAATGTCCTCGCGTCCAGCTTCCTACCGTTGGCGAATGTGACGTTCGGCCGCAACACCAGCTTCCAGGATGTCGGGGACTCAGGGGTCAGTCTCTCCAACAGCCATGGTTCGACCTGACCTTCCTCGGTGGCCCGCATCAGCATCTCGCCGTAGCCCCACTCCGGTGACCAGAAGCCCTGCTGGATGGGATCAAGGCTCCTCACCACGAACGGGGTGACGAACCGTACGACGTCTTCGCGAGTGGAGCTGGCCGTGCGAGGGCCTTCGGCCGCGGGCGGGCCGGCCGCCGAACACGCGGCGAGGACGCTGACCAGGGCGACGGCAAGGGCACACCACAGTCGCGTACGCGACATCTGACCACACTCCGGATGAGAAGGCACTTGCCGTGGGGGCGACCGAGTTCCCGTCAGAGTGTAATGAAAATCGCTCTCATTTGCGATAGGAGCGCCCCTAAGATCCTCATGTCGGCGACGGCGCCAGGGTCGCCGGGCCGAGTACGAAGTCCGGGTCGATCTGCGCGGCGAGATCCCGGCCCGTGGCGGCATTGGCCCAGGCTTCGGCGTTTCGCAGATGGAACTGCACCGCCTGCCTGGTGAAGCGCTCCCAGTCCTGCACCGTGCACTCGACCTCCTCACGCATGCGCTGGAGTACAGCGACGTTGAACGGCTCCAGATCTTCGATGGGGCGGCTACATCCCTGCTCGGCAGCTCGCACATGCGCCGACATACCAAGGCAGGCGAACAGGTCAGCGCCGATCTCCTCCTCGAGGAACGCCCTGTCCGCAGCGTCGCCGACCTTGTTGCCGAGGACCGAGAGCGCGACGTCGTACTCGCGCGCGTAGTCCAGGTACTGCCGATACACCCCGACGCTTCGCATGGTCGGCTCACACACGACGAACGTGCGGTCGAAACGGGTGAACAGGCCGGAGGCGAAGGCGTCAGCTCCTGCTGTCATGTCCACCACGACGTACTCGTCCGGGGCGTCGACGAGGTGGTTAAGGATCAACTCCACCGCACCGACCTTGGAGTGGTAGCAGGCCACACCAAGGTCGGACTCCGCGAACCCACCCGTCACCGCGAGGCGAACCCCTCCCCACCCGCGCAGGCATCGCTCCCAGATCGGATTCTGCTCCGTTATCCGCAGCAGCCGCGAACCCCGGCCAGGCGGAGTAGTCTTCACCATCTCAGCCGCCGAAGCGATCCGGTGGTTGTCACCTCGCAGGTACTCCTTGATCTCGGTGAGATATTCACCCAACGGAAGAACCTCGGCGCCCTCCCCAGATGGCACCCCCAGTGCGGCGGCGAGATTCTGGTTGATGTCCGCGTCCACGGCGAGCACCGTCCGCCCCTGAGACGCGAAGTAGGAACTGACCAGCGCGGCGAGCGTCGTCTTCCCAGCGCCACCCTTACCAACAAAAGCGATCTTCATAAGCGGGCTCTTTCGATTCGCGAGGCTGCTTGCAAACCGTTTTCATACCCATGTTCGCTGTGGGGTGTCAAGCGGTCGCTGCGCGTTTCCGGCAACCTGCCATTGCGGGGATGGTGCCGAAGCTAGATCTCTGCCGACATCGAGTGGACGAGCGGGTCGCCCGTCAGTTCCTCGGTCATCACAACGGGGTCGAGGACGTCGGCAGCGTAATGCGCACCGACGGCTGTCCGGCCAGTCAGGACGGACCGGACCGCGGCAGCCATCGGCGGCCTCAAGCACGCGGTCGACGTGGTCCTCGACACCGAGACGGAAGCGTCTGCCCATGCCATCGCGAGCGCCACGCCGGGTAGTCGCCTAGGCTGATCAGCTTCCCCGTTGCCGTACGACACAGCGGCACAGGCGTAGGCGAAAGCCCCAGGCGAGCGCCCAGTACCTGTCGTAGCGCGGTCCTCGTCGCGATCGGCGCCGACCGAGTCGGCTCGTGACGGATCTTCGCGAACTCGGCCCGTTCGACAGCACTGAGCGTGTCTTCGTCCACCGCCCACCCGAGCGGATCGAAGCTCCATATCCGCCCTAGGTCACCCTAAAGGGAGGACAGTCCTGCCGGGCCTAGCCTAGGATACATGGAGTCGATAACGATTTTCATTAGCACGAATGGGGCGCCCGGACGCGTGACGGACTTTGATGTGGTCGTTCTTCGTGGCGGCCAGACCGGACTGAGCGCGGCACTGCTCCTTGGCCGCCAGAGCCGCCGGGTTCTCGTGGTGGACGCCGGCAACGCACCGGCTCAGGGGATGCACACGCTGGTGAGCAGACTTTCCCGCTGCGGAGCTGCTTCAAGTCGGTCGCGCCGATCTCGCCGCGTACATGACGGTGGAGGTCCACCACGGTCAGGTCGACGCTACGAAGGGCACGCCTGGCGGCTTCACCGTGGAACTGGCGGATCGTACGAGGGTCGAGGCCGGCCGGCTGATCCTCACCACGGAGCAGGTGGACGAAGTTACCGGCGTATCGGGCCTGACCGAACGCTTCGGGTCCAGCGTGTTCCGCCGCCGCTTCTGCCACGAATGCGAAGCGCGCGGCAAGACGCTCGCGGTGGTCGGTCAGACGCCTCCGCAGGCGACGCAGGCCCTCTACGTCGCCGACCGGCTCACCAGGCATGGGATCGCCATACGTCACGCACTGCTGGTCAAAGTTGAGAGGGAACTCGATGCGTTGGTCCTGTACTTCGAAGACGGCGCCCAACTGGCCAGGCAGGCGATCTTCCACCGGCCGACCCGCCAGCAGGCGTCCCTGGCGACCGATCTCGGGTGCGAACTGCTTCCGGACGGATGTGTGCGTGTCGACCAGTTCCAGCGCACAACCGTTCGTGGTGTGTTCGCGGCGGGAGACATGGCCCAGCTGGCGGCGCTGCCGGATGCGCTCACGTTCGTCGTGATGGGGGCCGCCGACGGCGTATGTGCGGTCGGATCATTAGCCGGTCCGGGAGCCGTGCGGGCCACCCAGGGCTGATCTGCCCTCGATCCTGGCGCCGGCAGGGTAGGGGGCCATGACCGACCCGCCACCAACCGGCACACCACTGGGTGGTGGTGTCATGACGGTCGTCACGCTGGACAGGACGCCCACCCCGCGAACGGCTGCCGGCAGGCCGACCAGTGTAGGAAGGCCGAGAAACTCCCGGACGGGAACGACCACCCAACCTCGGTCGCCACCTGCCGCAGCGCCCCGGATGGCGAGGAGGAAATCACCGCCTAGGTCGAAGAAGTCCGCGGCTCGGTCGCTTCGCGGCCGCCTCGCCACAGCACCACATCCCAGACCGCGGCGCTTCTTGCTGGCGCAGCCACAGCGACAACTCGGACCTGCGTGCCTGCGGGCAACCCACCCCGAACCCGAGTCCCCGCCGCGCGGATCACCCACTGACGCGGCGACCCGAGCATCACCCCGAGCCTCACGACGATAGCGCTTGGCTGAGGCGCCGGGAGGGCGTGAACGCGTACAAAGCCAACACGTCCGACGGCTCTACCAAGCCAGGACCACCGGCCCGAACCCAGGCAGCGATGACGTCCACGACCTCGAGGTCGTTGACCAGTCCCAACCACATTGGGCGACCCCCGGCAGTCCGGCCCGTCGCCGAAGGTTGCACCACAAGGACGTTGCCGTACGCACAGACGTCAAGGCAGCCGCTGAGTCGTACCCGTACGTCGCTGCCCAGGGCATGGCACAGCCTGGCGAGCTGGGCAGCATGGTCGATCCGCGACACCTTTGCGGTTCCACAGCAGCAGCCCCGGCACACGGTCACCGTGCACGACGCGCCCACGTGCGCAGCCGGACTGGAGATCTCTCTACGAGCCATGAGCTAGGTCCTCCGAAGATCAGTGGCAGACGAGGCGTCACCGAGCCGGATCGGCCTGGCAGAGTGCGCCTAAGCTAAGTGAGGACGCGAACGTCCTTACTCTCGACATCCACGCGCCGGCCAACCGGCACCCGCGTCGTAGTAGTTCCTTCGGCTCTATTATAATGACAATCGTTATCAATTACCGTCGAAGGCGCGGGAGTACTCACGTGGAGCGGCTCGACCCCAGACTTGAGGCCTACCTTCAAACCAATCGGGCTTTCATGGCACCGGCTGTGGAGCTTGCCATCGCTTCGCTGCAGCTGACGCAGGCATCGCAGATCCTCGACGCCGGCACAGGTGGGGGCGGGGCGCTGGCACCACTGGTGAGGGCGTCTGCCGCTGACACCACCGTGCTGGGGATCGATCTGAACCCTGGCGTCATCTCCATGGCGGCCGAACATGCCGAGAAGAACGGCGTGAGCGAACGGGTGGAGCTCAGCGTGGGTGATCTCCGGGATCTCCTGACAGAGTCCGCTAACGCAGACGGAACGTTTGATGCCATCTGGGCCAGCGACGTGGTCTGGCCCGGCAACTTCAAGAAGCCCCTCGATGTGGTACGGAAGATGGCAGCCGCCCTGAAGTCGGATGGCACCCTCGCGCTCTTCTACAGCAACTACTACCAGGCGATGTTCTTGCCCGGTCACTCCCGTCTCGAACGGCAGCTTCGGACCGCTTCGGAACTGCGCTGGGGGCTTCCCGGGGCTGGTCCCACACACTCTGAACGCCATGTCGAATGGCTGATCCTAGCCGGGCTGAACGACGTCGACGTCCGCATCTTCCCGAGGGTCGGGTTCCCCGTCGACAGCGACCCCACCGTCCGCCCCTACCTGGAACAGACGGTGTTCCCGGAACTACTGGAGTCCGCCAGATCATGCGGCAGCGAAGCCGGCATGTCAGCCACCGACATCGCGGATGCCGAGGAACTACTCTCCCCTGAGAGCGCACGCTACCTGCCCGAGCAGCCCGGCTACTACGTAGTACATCCGACGATTCTTGTGACGGGTCGGCGTCGTTAGTCTAGGAAGGGACAGAGCGTCCACCTCGTTGGTTGCGGCAGCGTTGGTCACGGCAGTCTGGCGCATTCGCGTGTGGCCGCTTCAGCTCTGTTCAGTCACCGAGTCGCAGCGGCCCCAACGATCACTCCGGAAAAGATTGCCAAAAAGCGAGCGGGATCGACACGCGATCGCTCGCTGCCCAGCATGACGGCCTGACCCGGCCCCGGATACCACCGATCTCGGAGCAAGCAAGCGCACAGGACCGCAAATGACCGACCAGCCAGCCGTCAACAACAGCTCGGCCCTCGACTGTGCGGAAGCATGAGCGACCTCGAGCGCGGCACATGATGACGCATACGCCGACTTGGCCGCGACACTGACCGAACCGACCGACACACTGGCACTCGTCGGCTGCGGGAACCGGCATGGCGAAGGCTCTCGCCTTGGACTACCGCCGGGCGGCAAGATCGTCGCTCGACGCCACGCCGGGGATCCTCGAGGCAGCCCTTACCAACCTCGCCGAGGCCGATTCGACTCCACCCGCGCGGAGGTCGTCCACCACGACCTCGAGCACAGGCTCGAGGGGCTCCGCCCCGTGGTGACAGGGACGCCTGAACTCATCATCTGGGCACCTGCCGTCGTTCACCACATGAGTGACCAGCAAGCTGCGATAGACGCGCCCTCGCAGGCCCGCTGGCCCGCCGGTGGCCGACTGGCACTGGCTGAAGGTGGTGCGGGGGTTCCCACCTGCCCTGGGAGGTCGGCGCCGGCGCGCCGGGGCTGGAGATGCGGCTCCATTGGGGATCAAGGCCAAACGGCTGGCCCGGGCCGCGGCGGACGGACGATCGTCTCCGAGGTCGACTTGGCTGTCACCGTCGGCGAGACCGTCGCACTGATTAGCCCAATGGCTCGACGAAGTCGTCGTTTTAGCGCTCCTCGGCCGCCCTGTGCGCGCCGGCGAGTGGCGCACACTCATGCGACAGGCGCTACCAGGCAGGGTCTCGATGCCGTACAGATGGACCGACGCACTCAACCGGGCTGGCCTGATCGACATTACGACACGCTCCGCGCTCCTGGAACGACCCGCACCCTCACTCCCCCAGGACACTGAACGCGTCGTGGACTCCCTCCACTCCCGTGTCGACCGGCTTCGCGGGACCGGCCCGCTCACCCAGACGGCCTCGTCACCTGGGAGCTCGACACCGGCCACTCTTCATGGCTCGGTCACCGCATTTGATCTCTTCATCCTTGAAGCCGTCCCGTCATGTCGGACGCCGACCGCGCACGCCCCTGTGCCCGTGAAATCGTCGACATCGAGCAGCATCCGGGCCATCGTGTCATCGCTCACCTCACGGTCGCATGGTGGTTCGCGGCCTTCGCGACTCGGTTGTCGTCGTCCACGCTGGCGTTGTAGGCGGCGATCGCGTTGATCCAGTTCGCGGCGACGATGGGGGCGCCGCCGGCCTCGCACAGGTAGGAGGCGACGGTCAGTGCGGCGTCTTCGATCTGATTGATGTTGGTGACGCCGACGCCGTTGCCATCCCGGGCGGCGTCGGTCCAGGTGGAAGGGATGGCGGCCGCGTCTCGCGCAGGTTGCGTCGAGGGTCTCGATGACGTTGTGCTCTTCGAGCGGGGCATAGTTGGACAACGTGACATCCGCATAGACCACGTTGCGGGGCCACCCAGCAGATGGGTACAGCATCACCCCGCGATCGACGAGTTGACCGGCGAGCTACTGCGGCGACGCCGGCTCGTCGAGCAGCGCAGGCATCGTCCGCACTCATCTGGTCCATTCGGCACGCGCGGCCCCCCTCGATGGAGCGGAACCGCGCCAGAGACCCCCATCTGGTCGATACGCACATGGGGGTATCTATGTGATCAGGTGATCGACGCCCGGTAGATCGACTCGATGGAGGCGTCGAGGGTGCGGTCGAACTCCATTTCGCTCTGCTGCGCCGTGAGACCATCGAGGAGCGCTCGACTGAAGCTCGCGATGAGGCCGGGGTTGCGGGCGAGCCGTACATTGGCGTCCTCACGGCTGTAGCCACCGGACAGGGCGACGACCCGCGCGACCTTGGGATGTGCGATGAGATCCGCGTAGAAATCGTCGACCGTGGGGATCGTCAGCTTGAGAGCGACCTTCCGGTCACGGAGCGAGTCGAGACGCTTCAGGATCTCCGCCTTCAGCAACGCCTCCGCCTCGTCCTTGTCGGGCGCGTTAATGTCGACCTCGGGTTCGACGATCGGCACCAGCCCTGCCGCCAGGACGCGCTCGGCTAGCTCGAACTGTTGCGCGACGACGCGTGCGATCCCCTCTGGATTCGCGGCGTGAACAACCGAGCGCTCCTTCGTGCCGAAGACGGCCTTGGCCCCAGCCCTGGCCAGGAGCTCGTCGAGTCCTGGAATGTCGCGGAGCAACCGCACGCCCTCGCACTCGTCCTCGAGCCCCTTGTCGATCTTCAGAATGGGGATGATCCCCTTCTCCTCCCACAGGTACTCGGCGAAGCCCCTGCCATCGATCTCACGGTCGAGGGTCGCCTCGAAGAGGATCGCGCCGAGGACGCGGTCACTTGTGAAGGACGGGCTCATCACGATGCGGGCGCGCGCGGCGTGGATGAGGTCGAACATCTCCGCTTCCGTCGAGTACCGCGACTCGTCGATGCCGTACGCCCGGAGCGTCTTGGGAGTGCTCCCACCGCTCTGATCGAGGGCGGCGATGAACCCCTTGCCGCTTTCGAAGCTGGCGATCTGCTGCTGAACGGGCATGTCGGCCTCCTGGAACGATACGCTCGCCGGAACGCGAGCGGCGACCGGAGTCTAATTGGGATCGATTTTCATTACTGCGCCGGCTCGCCACCGTGGCTCCCTATCCTCGGCTCATGTGGGTCCACGTGTGTTGCAGCGGTCCTAACCTCAACCTGCTCGCCCCGCACGTCACGAGGCTTCTGCCAACCATGGAGAACTAGACTCGCGCACCAGGATCGACTCAGCGAGCGCCGCCACCGACGCGACATGACCTGCCGCTCTCGTCCGGATATCGCACAGCCGGTGAGCATGATGCACAGGAGCCCCGCAGGGGAGGGCCGGCGAGCCCGTCGCCGGCCCTCTCCGTGCCGTCCCAGTCAGCAGTCGCGAAGTTCTGGGCTCTGGTTCAGCAGTTGACCCCGTGGCGAGATGAATGCGGCGTACTGCTCACCACCGACGGCAGACTGGCTGAACGCCGCGACTCGGTGGCAGTTCTGGAACGCCAGCCGGACACCGAAGTGTCGCTCCAGGCCACCGCGGATCGCGTCAGAGGCGAGAGCGCGAAGCAGTTGACCACGACACTCCTCATTGGGTGGCGGGATCGCGTGATCAGCGAAGGGCGCAGGGGCGGTGCTGAGGTCGGCGGCTACCGCGCTGACCACCTCCCAGGCGTAGGGAAGCGAACTACGAACGACGTCGACGAACTCCGCGTCGTCGACGTCACCGCGCTCAGCTCGTTCCAGCAGCGCGGTTGATACTTGCAGCGACATATCTGGTTCTCTCCTAAGCTACTTGGATCGATAACCGTTTTCATAACGGATAGTCCATCTATACACACGGGAGGTGACTGCTGCAACCCTTGCGGCTCGGGCAAGTGCGGAGGTGGGAGAACTGTCACCTCGCCGCGGCGAGGACGTGATGACAGCAAGGACCACGAGGCCCCGGTGGTTGGACGAGTGCGATCGACCACAACCAGCAACCACACCCACCGGGCGCGGGACGCGGCACGCAAAATGGAAGTTCGCTCCTACGAGGGTGGGAGAAGAGAGAAGACCGACAAGCAGCCCGTGAGGCAACATCGACTTCGCGCGAGGCGACGGGACCTTCCTCAACGCCAGGAACGCTGGGCGGACCAGCGACCCTCGACACCCAGGGCCCCGGCAAAGTCGCATCAGCTTCACAGACGCGGCGCCACCGGCGTCCCGTTCGCCGACGCCGTTGATCTCGAGTCCAGGAGGCTGCCCGCGCTGCCATGGCCCGCCTCGCCGAGCCCTCGCGACCCAACTTCGCGAAGGGCAGGCCGCCAGACGGGTAGGCACGGACCTTGACGCCGAGGCCGGCGCCTGATGGCTCCTGTCACTCCTGGCCGGCCACCGCTTCCGTATGCGCGCGAACCCCCGGTCCACGGAACTCGATCGAGCAGGGCACCGCCAGGCTCGCGGTGGAGTCGCTCACCCGCAGCTCTTCACCGCCGGCCATCCGAGCGTCCTGCCCAGATCATCGCGACGAGATTCGCCATTACAGGCTGCACCTGTCGGAGCCTTCGGACTGCGGCGGTTGCCCAGGCGACACGTGCAGCGAAGCAGGCGACCACATCCACATCGAGGCTGACTCGCGCAGGATGTTGGAACCAACTTTGGATCTCTAGATCCGGAGAGACTAGCCCGTCGTTGGAGTGGAGACGTTATCCAGAGCCGCCTGCCGACCGCCGACCGCCCTACCTGGGTGGGTTGACCTTCAGTGGTTGGGACGCTGGAGTGACGTCGTCGCCGGCGGCGAGTGGCGTTGCGGCTTGAGATGGGGTGTGATGTGGCGGCCTGGATGGCGCGGCGATGGACTCCGCGTAGCCTGTAGCCTCTATTGAACATAGTTTTCGTTTTCGCTTATCCTCTTGGGGTGAGAGCCGCTGACCGGACCGCCGACGAACTCCGTGCCGCCGGCCTGGCGCCCACCATGCAGCGCCGGGTCGTTTTGGCCGCCATGGAGGGCCGGCAGCGACCGGTGAGCGCGCTCGAGGTCCACAGACACCTGCGCACGCAGGGTTATGCCGTCGGGCTGACCACCGTGTATCGGACCCTGCACGCGCTCGCGGATGCCGGCGTCGCGCACTCCTTCACCCGAGATGGTGAGCAGACGTATCGGCACTGCCGGTACGGACCACACCACCACCTCGTGTGCGAGGTGTGCGGGCTGGTCATCGAACGACCCGTCCGCAACACCGCCGCCTGGATGGAGCAGATCGGCGCGGAGGAGGACTTCGTACCTAACCCGCAGCACTCCGACCTGCTTGGCGTGTGCGGCGCCTGCCGCCGCGGGGACCCCTGTCACCACCAAGTCGGCGGCGACCACCACAACAGCCAAGCCACCGGCGCCCTATCGAACGAAGGTGAAGCACCCACCATGACCGACCGACCTCCTGGACCCGTGCCCCTCACCGCCCGAACCCGCCCCGACCTGATGCACACCGCCGCGCTCAAGGAGACCGTGCGGGACGCACTCGACCTCGGCCTCGACCACACCGTG
Organism: Actinopolymorpha pittospori; assembly: GCF_014873875.1. Lineage (GTDB taxonomy): Bacteria > Actinomycetota > Actinomycetes > Propionibacteriales > Actinopolymorphaceae > Actinopolymorpha > Actinopolymorpha pittospori. The sequence continues at coordinate 268,753 of NZ_JADBEM010000001.1, forward strand.
GTGATCCAACAACTCGCGTGCGCCGAACCGGACTGCCCACCGATCGAGACCGTCGTCGCGGTGCTCTCCCCCACCGAACCGCCGCGGCGCTGGACGCTACACCAGCCGCTGAGCGCAGTCACCGCAGACGACATCCGTACGATCATCCGCACAACAGTGCCCCAAGGAGAACACCAATGACCGACAGCCGGGTACCCGTCACCGTCCTCACCGGCTTCCTCGGCTCGGGCAAGACGACCTTGCTCAACCGGATCCTCACCGAACAACACGGCATGCGCATCGCCGTCATCGAGAACGAGTTCGGCGAGGTCGGCATCGACGACGCACTCGTCCTCGATGCCCAGGAAGAGATCTTCGAGATGAACAACGGATGTATCTGCTGCACCGTCCGCGGTGATCTGATCCGCATCCTCGGCGCGCTCATGCGCCGGCGTGAGCGCTTCGACCGCATCGTGGTGGAGACGACCGGGCTCGCCGATCCCGCACCGGTCGCCCAGACGTTCTTCGTGGACGACGAGATCCGCGAGCAACTTCGGCTGGACGCGATCATCACCCTCATCGACGCCCGCCACATCCACGCGCACCTGGACGAGCTCAAACCGGAGGGCGTCGAGAACGAGGCCCTGGAACAGGTCGCCTTCGCGGACCGCCTGGTGCTCAACAAGACCGACCTCGTCGACGACGACACCCGCGCCGGCGTCCAGCAGCGGTTGCGCGAGATCAACGCCCTCGCCGAGATCATCCCCGCCCAGCACGCGAAGGTGGATCTCGCCGACATCCTCGACGTCGGAGCGTTCGACCTCTCCCGCGTCCTGGAGACGGACCCGCTCTTCCTCGAACAGACCGACCACCAGCACGACGCGACGGTCGGCTCGGTCGGGTTCGAGGTTCCCGGCGAGGTGAACGTCGACAGGCTCAACACCTGGCTCGGGGAGCTGTTGGCGACCAAGGGCGTCGACATCTTCCGCTCCAAGGGGATCCTGGCGGTCTCCGGGCAGGCCAACCAGTACGTCTTCCAGGGCGTCCACATGCTTTTCGACGGCGACGAGGGACGGCCCTGGCGCGCGGACGAGGCGCGGGTCAACCGGCTGGTGTTCATCGGCCGTAACCTCGACCGCGCCGAGCTGGAGTCGGCGTTCTCCACCTGCCTGGTCGGAGCCGACGCATGACGGCCGCGACCAGTACCACCCAAGGATCCCTCAACGGTGCCACCGTCCACTGGCAAGCGGACCTCGACGACGCACCCGTGGCCGTCACGGCCGCTTCTGGACTGCTCGCGGTGGCGGGTGCGAGTGGCCTGTGCGGCGTCTACGACACCGAGCGCGGTGAGTCCGTCGCCACCCTCGCCATGGCAGAAGGGCTGCTCGATGTCGCGTTCTCCCCAGACGGATCCCACCTCGCCCTCGTGGGACCTGCCGGCCACGCCGTGTGGCACGCGCGCGACGGACGCCTGGAGGTGACCGAGACCGGCGAGTGGTCGGCGCGGGCCCGCTGGTTCGACAACGACCGGTTGGCGGTCGCCTCCGGACGGCGGGTGAGCGTCCTGTCCACCGGCGGGGCTCCACTGTGGAGCACCGGACCGGCGCCCAGCACCGTCACCGACATGTGCTGGCTTCGGCAGGGACGCGAGATCGCCGTCGCGGCGTACAACGGCGTCTACCGCTACGCCCGTCACCAGCCCGCCCCGATGACTCACTTTCCCTACAGTGGTTCGCACCTGGCAATCGCCGCCTCGAGCAACGGTCGCTGGATCTGCACCGGCAACCAGGACCGCAGCGTGCACATCTGGCGTACCCGGGACGGAGACGAGCTGGAGATGGCCGGCTTCCCCGACAAAGTGACCCGGATCGCGTTCGACGACGGTGACCGCTGGTTCGCGAACGACGGTGCGCCAGAGGTCACTGTGTGGGACTTCGCGGGCAAGGGCCCCTCCGGGCGGGCGCCACGCCTGCTCGCGGGCCATCGAAGCGTGACCGCGCTCGCCTGGCGGCCCGGTGGAGCGGGCGTCCTGGCCACGACCGGAAGCGAAGGCGACCTCGCCGTGTGGCGGGTCGAGTCGGGCTCGCCCGGCCGGCCGACGATTCCGCTGCACACCATCGGCCTCGACGGTCCCGGGGTGGCGCTGCGCTGGCTCGACGCCCACCACGTCGCCGCGGCCGACCGTACGGGCTCCGTCCGCGTGGTGGCCTTCGATGTCTAGTGTCGTGTCGCTTTCGCCGACGAAGACGGTCAGGCGTAGCGCGGTGCCGGTGAGCCTGGTCATCGGGACGACCTCCGGGTGAGGATGCGTTGGGTGAGTGTGGCGGTGGCCCAGGTGGCGGCGAGCGCCGCGAGGACGGTAAGCCCCCAGGTGGGCCAGTCCCGTGGTGGCGTGGCCGAGAGCGACCAGGCGCTGGATGTCTGCGGCGTAGGTGGAGAAGGTGGTGTAGCCGCCGAGGATGCCCGGGCCGACGAAGGGCCGCAGCAGGCGGCGGCCTGGCCAGACCTCGCTGACCAGGACCATCAGAATGCCCATGACGGCGCGGCCGGTGATGTTAATTATCCGCCAGGATGGTCCACGGAACTGGCGGAGGCGGTCGGCCAGAGCAGGGATGCTGCGTAGCGGCGCAGGCCCCGATCGCCCCGCCGACCGCGATCACTGCGAGGACCGGGGCGTCCTGGCGTGGGCGCCCGCGCCGGGACGCGGGCGCGAACAGATCCGACACGGCGCTGTCCTCGGTGGTGTCCGGGCGGGGTGTACCCACATGTGTCTCCTAATCGTGCGGCGCCGTGTTGGGCGCGTGATGTCACAAGTAGGGACTGTTGGCGGCGGATGTGCCGCGGTTCGGGTCCGGGAGCCCAACCGCCGTCACGGCCCGACCCGTCACACCGACCCGATCGTCGCTGACCGCCAGCTTAGAACACCAGCGCTGGCCCGTTCCTCCCGATCGCCGCTCACATAGCCAGGTCCTGTTCCGCTGTGTGGACGCAGGGCAGCCTTAACGCGGGGCAGCCTTTAGCTGAGCGCCTGGGCCGTACGGATCAGCTTGATGTGGGTGAACGCCTGGGGAAAGTTGCCTAGCTGGCGTTCCAGGACCGGGTCGTATTCCTCGGCCAGCAGAGCTACGTCGTTGGTAAGGGCCAGCACCCGCTCGAACACCTCCATGGCCTCGCTCTCAACATGCTTCCGCGACCAAGGTGCCGGCTCGCGGTCCGTGCCCTGATCCGCCCGAGCGCTGGAAGCCGGCTGGCGGGACGCGAGTGCCGGCCGCACGAAGCTCCGCCACCCGCCCGCCGCGCCTGACGGCGCCGCGAGCGGTGCGAGCCGTAGCCGACGCGGCCGGGTGGTTGAGATGTGGCGGAGTGCGGCTACGGAGCCACGGTCAGGGCGAAGAGGTGGAACAGACCGTTGGTCGGCATGGTCAGCGAGGCGACCGTCTTCCCCGCGGGGATGGGTGCACTGAGCAGGTACACGTCGTAGTGGTTGGTGGGGTTGGCTGGGCCGGTGGTCTTGTTTCGTCCCAGGGACTGTACGACCGGCACGGCGCTACCGGTCGCCTGGCCGCTGTAGTACCAACTCGGCACGGACAGGTCGGTCGAGGTTGTCGACCCGTCGGTGTAGGTCACGGTGAGGGTGCCGCTGGTTGCTCCCGCGCCTGCGGCGAGCAGGTCCACCGCCGAGCCCGTGCCGGAGATCTTGATCGTCTGGCCGGATCCCACGACGTTGTCCACCGTGCCGGCGGGCACGTCCGGCATCCTCAGCACCGCCCCGCTGTACGTGATCGTCGCGCCCGGGGACGCGCCGTTGGACAGGACGGCCCCGTTCAAGCCGGTCGCCGCGTTCAGGGCCTGCTGGTCGAAGGTGTTGCCGCCGCCGTCGAAGCCGCCGTTCAGGCCGGGCGGGTTCGGCGCCGACTCGTCGGTGATCGCGACGTTGTCCAGTGCCTGCTCGAAGCTGGAGAAGACCGGAGACACCGGCGTCTGCGGTGCCACGGCGATCGCGAACACGTGGAGCAGGTCAGCGTTGGGCAGCGTGACGGAGGCGACGGACTTGCCCGCGGTGATCGGCGCGGTCACGTCGTACACGTCATAGGTCAACGTGGGATTCGCGTGACCCTTGAGCGCGTTCTTGCCCAGCGACTGCACGACCGGCACCGCGGGCCCGTGGACTGGCCGTGGTAGTACCAGCTCGGTACGGAGATGGTCGCCGAGGAGGACGTGCCGTCGGTGTAGTTGACGGTTACCGTGCCCGAGGTCGCGCCCGCGCCGCTCGCGAGGAACGCGACGGCGCTGCCCGTACCGCGCAGCGCCACGGTCTGCCCTGACGCGACGACGTTGTCCTTCGTGCCCGGTGCCGCGTCGGGCATCGTGAACACGGTTCCCTGGTAGTCGACCGTGGCGCCGGCGGACGCGCCGTCGGACAGCTTCGCGCCGCTCACCCCGGTCGCGGCGTCTAGCGACTCCTGGCTGAAGGTGCCGCCCGCGCCGTCGAAGCCTCCGTTCAGCCCGGCCGGGCTGGTGTCGGAGTCGGCGGTGATGGCGACGTTGTTGAAGGCATCAGACAGGTGCGTGTAGGGGGTCAGGGACGGGGAGAACTCGGCTCCGCGCACCTGCTGCCTCCGCCCGGAGGACGCCGTTCGCGTCGGCGGGACACGGTAGGTCGCCGTGGCGTCGATCTCCACGTCGTGCCCGGCCGGGGCGTCGCCCATGGTGAGGGAGAACGTGGCGGTCGCCGAGCCCCCCGGTGCGATCTCGGGGACGGTCACCGGGGAGGTGGCGGTGACCGTACCGCCGGACGGCGTGGTCACGGACACTTCGACGTCCTTGAGCCACTGGACGCCGTCGTTGGTGAGGGTCACCTTGACCGGTCCCGTGCTACCGGTGCTGAATCCGGAGCCCCTGACCATGAGGTCGGTGGCGGGCGCGGCCCCTGGTGCCGCCCTGCGCAGCGGTGTCACCCGGTACATCGTGACCCCGTGCGGCGCCACGTCGGCGGAGATGGTGCCCGCCGACTGGGTGGTCTGCCCCGTCCACAGGTTGCTCAGCGAGTAGGCCGGGGCGTCGATCGAGAAGCCGGCCTGGGAGGCGGTCAGGCTGGCCCGCTCGTTGGTGTCGCCGCTGTTGGAGAAGAGGACCGAGATGTCGCCGTTCGCGAGCGGCTTCGACCACACTGTGACGTTGCCGTACGTGCCGACCGAGGTGCCCTGCGCGCCGTAGGGGTCCTGGTCGACCGCGATCACGGCCGGGTTGGAGATGGTCTCGGCTTCGGCGGCGGTCAGGGTCGCCGGGTCGGCGCTGAAGACCAGCGGTGAGGCCAGCTGGGCCGCCATGCTGAACTCTGCCTGCTTCTCGATGGTGCTCGTCGAGTCCTGCGGCTTCAAGGTCGTGTAGAAGTTCCAGTGTCCCGGCCCGGCGTACTGGGCCGACTCTGCGCTGCCGTCCTGCGGGGAGTACCAGAGGTTGCCGATCTGGCTGGCCCAGGACAGGACGGTCGGGAGGTCGGTGGCGTAGGCGGGCGCGGACTCGAAGTAGACGATGGGTCGACCGGTGGCCTTCAGGGCTTCACTCATCTGGGTGTAGGCCGTCTGGAGCACCTGGTCGGAGGTCTGCCCGTCCATCGAGGGCATGTTGCAGCCGTCAAGCTTGAGGAGGTCGACGCCCCACGAGGCGAACGTGTCGGCGTCCTGTTCGAAGTGGCCCCAGCTGCTGGGGTAGCCGGCGCAGGTCTTGGTGCCGGCGTCGGCGTAGATCCCGAACTTCAGCCCGCGCTCGTGGAGGTAGTCGCCGAGCCACTTCATTCCGTTCGGGAACTTGGTGGCGTCTGCCACGAGGTTGCCGTCGGCGTCGCGCTCGGCCGCCGACCAGCAGTCGTCGATGTTGATGGAGTTGTAGCCCGCGGCGGCGAGCCCTGTGTCGACCAGGGTGTTCGCGGCGTCGACGAAGGTCTGCTGGGAGATGTCGCAGCCGGTCACTGCCCAGCTGTTGAAGATCATCGGCGGCGTGAGCGCCAGGCCGTTCTCAGAAGGTGCGTCGTTGGGCTTGGGCAGCCAAGTGTCGGCCGGGCTGCCCCAGCCTGCCTCCGCGGGCTTGGGCGGCGACGCTTGCGCCGCGTTCGCCGGCAAACCGGTCGTGAGTGCGACGGCGAGGGTGAGGGCCGGGACTGACCAGCGCCGCAGCGCCGAACGGCGACGAGCAACTTGGGACGTGCTTCAGAACATGCAGACCTCATCACTTGAACTTCCGCCGGGAAGGCGGTAACAGCTCAGGCTTGTGGGCACCAGTTGCGGCAGGTGAAAGGCGGGGCGAACGCGAACTGAACCGGACATTGCCTGCAAGATCAAGTTCCCGAGCACACCGTAGCGCCTTCAGCGGCGGCATGATCCGACGGACGAGGGGACGTCCGACTCCGAGCACACGCGGACGTACGGGGGTGCTGCGCATCGCCGCTGCGGACTACACCGACATGCAGCAGGCGGGGACAGCGTGGCTTGGCCTCCCGCAGGCGTAGGTGTCAGGGCTCGGCTGCGAGCGGCCTCGCGCGGCTTGTGCGCCGCGGGTTGTCCCCGTTGCGGGATCGTCAATCGGTCCGGGTGCGGAGGCTCCGCGCCAGGGTGGGGATCATCACCGCCGCAGGGACGAGGTGGAGCACGACGAGGGCGGTGGTGGTGGCGGTGTTTGCCCCGGAGAGGAGGGGCGGGACCAACGAGATCGCGGTCAGTGGCACTACCGTCCACACGAATCGCTCGGCGGGAAGCGAGCGCTCGAACGAAGAAGAGCGACGGCGATGACGATGCCCACGACCGAGAAGAAGTCGGTCACCACGGCGAATCCCAACAACGGGATCGTCTCACCAGCATCGGGGACCTCGAAGTCGACGCCCACGGCCTGGGCAAGCGCAGCGGCGAGAGTGGTGGCCACCATCGCTGCGAGCGTGGCGATGAAGCCGGTGCCGGCGAGCCCGCGGAGTCGGTGGCTGTGGCTGGTCTGGCCCGATGCCGGGCCTGCGACGACCCCGGTGCCATTCATGTTGTTCATGTCGTTCCTCCACCATTCGGTAACTGGCGTACGGGGTGTGGTGACTGGCATGTGACGGTCTTGGCTCTGTGGGGTGACGATGCGCACCCTCGCCGTACGACGGCCGAGGTTGTGCAGGGCGCGGACGCTGGTGCCGCGGATCCAGAACCCAGCGTCGCGTCCGAGGACCGGCCCGGGCTCGCCGTCGCGCAGCTCCAGCTGCATCCGCCCGCGGGTGACGACGCCGAACGCGTCGCGCCACTCCGCAGCGACCACCGCGACACGCGCGCCACCGCGCAGTACGAGCGTCCACACCGGGACTACTCCGTGCCGTCCGCCTCCAGGCGCTCCGGTAGCCCGAGCCGCGGGAACTGGTCGTCGTGGAACGTGACGATCTCGGTGATCGCCCCGCCGGTGACGCGCAGGACGTCGATCGTCAGCGGCAGGTACGCGCCCTCACGCTTCCGCCACTGGTAGAAGGCGACGGCAGGCTGCCGGTTCACGGAGGTGGGGAGGGCGCGCAGGTTCTTCGTGCCCTCGAAGCCGCTCTCGACCCAGTCGTTCACCACCGTGTCGCGGCCGACGTACAGGCCCGGCGTGGGCGGCATCGAGCAGCGGACGTCCTCCCGCAGCAGTGCGGCGAGCCCGTCGACGTCCGTGGCCACGCTGGCGTCGGTATAGCGGCGCACCAGCTCGCGCGTCCCGGCGTCCTCCTCGCCGCCGGTCCAGTCCTGCCGCTCGGCGGGCAGGTGCTCCCGCATGCGGGCGCGGGCCCGCTGCAGCGCGCTGTTCACCGAGTTGACGGAGTCCCCGAGGAGCTCCGCGACGTCCTTCGCCGGCCAGCCGAGCACGTCATGCAGGATCAGCACGGCCCGCGGGCGCGGCGCGAGGTGCTGGACTGCGACCAGGTACGCCAGCTCGATCGTCTCCCGCGCGACGGCGACAGTCTCCGGCTCGTCCGCGTCGCCCGCGGGCAGCTCGTCGAGCAGCCGGTCCGGGTATGGCTGCAGCCACAGCACCTCGCCGTCGGTCGCAGGCTCCGGGCGGCACTTGGCGAGCAGGTCTAGGCAGGCGTTGGTGGCGATCCGGTACAGCCAGGCCCGGAACGTCGACCGCCCCTCGAAGGTCTCCCGCCGCCGCCAGGCACGGAGGAACGTCTCCTGCACGGTGTCCTCGGTGTCCTCGAACGACCCGAGCATCTGGTAGCAGTGCACGTGCAGCTCCCGCCGGTGTCGCTCCGCCAGCCCCGAGAACGCCGGCTCGTCGACCTCGCCCAGACCGCTGACGCCCTGCTCCTCCAGCCGCGTGTCCGCACTCATCACTTCATCCTTCCGTCTCGTCGTGTCCCGTCGTAGGTGTGACGGGTGCGGGCGCGAGAACTCATCATTTCGGTCAGTTGGATGGCTGATCCAGTGAGCGTTTCTCATCTTTGGTGGGTCGGGTTGTCGGCGTGGGTGGAGAACGAGGATGGCCTTACCGTGCTGGCACGCCGGTGTTCGTGTGTTGACTAGGCGAGTTGGGGTGTAACGCTCGAGTCATTCGCCTGCGCGCCGGTGCGGGTCGGTGGATTGTGCGATCCGGTAGCCGACTCCGGGCGTCGTGGCGATGGCTGGCGGGCCGCCGAGCTTGCGTCGCAACCGGCCCACGGTGACCGTGACCGTGTTGGTGAAGCGATCGGCGTTCTCGTCCCAAACCTGCTCGAGCAGAGCCTCGGCGCTCAGGAAGCCCGGGCTCGCCCGCAGCAGCGCCTCCAGCACGGCGAACTCCTTCACCGACAGGTTGAGGTGCCGCCCGTCGCGGACGGCGGTCCGCCGTACCGGGTCCAGCTCGATCCCGGCCGCGCGCAGCGTTCGGGGCCGCGCGTCCGGTTTGCGGCGGGCCAGCGCCTGGATGCGCAGGATCAGCTCCGGGAAGTGGAAGGGCTTGGCGAGATAGTCGTCCGCGCCCAGGGTCAGCCCGCTGACCCGGTCGCCGGGGGCGCTCGCCGCGGTCAGCATCAGCACCATGGGCCGGACGCCGCGCTCGGTGATCATCTGGCAGAGCGTGTCGCCGTGCAGGCCGGGCAGGTCCCGGTCCAAAACCATCACGTCGTAGGCTGTGAGGTCGAGTTTCGCGCAGGCGGCCGGCCCGTCGTGCGCGAGGTCGACGGCCATCCCCTGGTCGCGTAGCCCTTCGGCGACGACCTCGGCGAGGGCGTGATCGTCTTCGACGACGAGGATCCTCATACCGTCACCGGCATCTTCGCGGCCGGGAGCGTGATCGACACGCGCAGGCCACCTTCGAGCAAGGGACGCAGGGCGAGTCGGCCACCGTGGGCGGCGACAACGGCGGCCACGATGGACAGGCCCAGTCCGGAGGAGCCGACACGCTCGCTACCGAGCCGCTCGAAGGGCTGCGTCAGCCGGTCGACCTCCCGCTGGTCGAGGACTTCTCCGCCGGTCTCGACGACCAGCACCGCCTCCTCCTCGCCTGCCGAGCCGGTGATCCGGATCCATCCGCCGTTCTCGTTGTGGGTCACGGCGTTGTCGACGACGTTGCCTACCAGCCGTGCCAGCAGTGCCGGGCTGCCCTGGGTCGCGGTTCCCGCCGGCACGTCCACGGTGAGGCTCAGTCCCTTTGTCTGCATGTCGGTGGACCTTTCCTGCAGTGCCACGCTGATGAAGTCGCCGAGGTCGACCGGGGTGGCGTCGGCCAGGGCGCCGTGTTGCGCCCGGGCCAGCACGAGGAACCCGTCCAGCAGGTGATCGACCCGGTCCAGCTGGGTACGCAGACGGTCCGCGAGCGCCACCGTCGAGGCGGCCGGGTCGGGCTTGGCGACTGCGACGTCAAGCGATGCCCGCATGGTCGCGAGCGGTGTGCGCAGCTCGTGGGAAGCGTTGGCGACAAAGCGGCGCTGCGCGGCGAAGGACGCCTCGAGGCGTTCGAGCAGCTCGTCGATGGTGTCGGCGAGGTCCTTCACCTCATCGGCCGGGCCGGTGACGGCCAGCCGCCGATCGAGGCTGTCGGCGGAGACGCGCCGCGTGGCGCTCGTGATGAGCCGCAGGGGCCGCAGGACGCGCTGAGCCAGCATCCGGCCGAGCAGCAGCGAGACAACCGCCATGACGATCAGCGACACCAGCGAGCCGGCCAGGAGCTGGCGTGACTGCTGCCCGGTCACCGCGGCCAGCTGGTCCTCCAACTGCGCGATGCGTTGCTGCGCCACGGCGAGGCTGCCCTGGGCGGAGGGATGCGGGGCTGGTTCGACGCTACTCAGGCTGCCGCCGGAGAGCAGAAAAGTCAGGCCCAGCAGCCCGATGCCGGACAGGAGGAAGACGACGGCATACAAGATTGTGAACCGCACGCCCACGGTCCCGCTGCGCAGCCTGGTCATGCCTCAGCATGCCCTGGGAGACCTAACAACAGCATGACAAAGCCAGTTCGGGCGGTGTGAGGTGTCGATCTGTAGAACCGAGGGCATGTCGACGACCGAACTCCTGCGGCGGGAATGGACCGCGTTCCGCCGCCCGGGCCGCCTGATCGCCCTGGCCGCCGCAGCCCTCACCGTCGTCGCGGTGGGCCTGCTGGTCGCCTTCGGCATCCGCTCGTCCTGCGACGGTCCCTGCCCGACCACTCCGGTCGCCGGCGACGGCTCCGCCGTCAGTGACACGCTCTGGTTCCTGCATCGCGACCTTGGCCGTGAGGCCAGCATCACCGTCCGGATGACCTCGATGACCGGGACGATCACCTATCCCCCGCCGAACCACGATCAGATCGTTCCCGGCCTGGTGCCGTGGGCGAAGGCCGGGGTCATCGTCAAGGACGGCATGCGGCAGGGCTCGCAGTACGCGGCCCTCATGATGACTGGCAGCCACGGCGTGCGTTTCCAGTACGACTACAAGCACGACGTCGCTGGAAGCGCGGGCGGCGTCTCGGAGCGGTCCCCGCGCTGGCTGCGCCTGACCCGCTCAGGCGACACCATCACCGGAGCCGAGTCGGGCGACGGCAAGCAGTGGCACACGGTCGCCACGGCGACGCTCGACGGTCTGCCGGACACTGCACAGGTCGGCGTCTTCGCCACTTCCCCCGGCGACCTCACGCTCCGCAGGATCGGCCTTGGCGGCACGATCGAGGAGGTCCGGTTCACTCAGGCTGTCGGTGTCTTCGACAACGTCGCTGTCGAGGGCGGCGTCACCGGCACGTGGGACAGCGATTCGGTCGGCCAGATGAACCACACCGACTGGGAGAAGTACCACAACGCGTCGGGAGCCGTGGAGAGGGACGGCGTCCTCACGGTCAGCGGTACCGGCGACGTCGGGCCGGTGAGCGAGGAGGGCGCGCGCACCGTCGAGAACATTCTGTTCGGCCTGACGGTCGAGCTGATCATCGTGCTCATCGTCGCGGCCCGTTACGGTGCCCGCACGGCTCACGAGAGGGCCGCTCGGCGGGTGATCGCTGCCCGGGCGGCCGTCGTCGGGGCGGCCACGTTCGTCACAGGTCTGGTCGCCGTCGGGCTCGTCCTCCCGGTAGGCGTCGCGATCCTGAAGGGCAACGGCATCCCGGTGCAGCCGATGCCGGCGTTGACGGGCGCTCGGGTGATCGTCGGTGTCGCGGCGGTGCTCGCACTCTGCGCCGTCTTCCTCTACGGGCTCGGGGTGTGGCTGCGTCGTGGCTGGGCAGCGATCCTCATCGGAGTGTCGCTGGTCGTGCTGCCCTACGCCGTCACGGTGGTCCCGCTGCTGCCCGACGCGGTCTCGGATTGGCTGCTGCGGCTGACCCCGGCCGCCGGCTTCGCCGTCAGGCAGACGATGGTGGAGTATCCACAGGTGAGGGCGCACTACGTGCCGGCCGCCGGCTACTTCCCGCTTCCCTGGTGGGCCGGGCTCGCCCTGCTCTGCACATACACGGTCGTCGCCGTGCGCATGGCACTCGGCCGGAAACCCGCAGCTCGGCCCGGCGTTTGGGGTCGGTGCGCTGGCCGTCAGTTCGGGTTGTCGAAGCGTGCGCCGCTCACTGGCAGGCGTGGCTCGGCGGCGGTTATGGAGGAGTGATGTCGGGTGGCACCGGTGAGTGCGCGGCTTCTGTAGGCGGAGGGGCTGAGTCCGTAGGCGGTCTTGAACCGCCGGGCGAAGTATCCCGCGTCGTCCCAGCCGACTCGTACACCGATGTGGCTGATCGGAGCGTCGGTTTGCACCAGCAGCCTGGCTGCGGCCTGTCCTCGTAGCCGATTGAGGTAGGCGATGGGCGGTACTCCCAGATCGCGCTGGAACAACCGAACGAGGTGGTTCGCTCGGTCGCGGTCGCGGCGGCGAGGTCCGCGAGGGTCCAGGTGCGTGCTGGTTCGTTTTCCATCAGATGTGCCGCTCGAGACACCGCGGGATGGAGTCGGGCGATCGAGCGAGGGTGTATCGAGTGGTCGGGTGCCCAGGAACGGCTGAGGATGTCGAGGTAGATCAGTAGGTGGCCGACGACCTGGATGCGTGAGCGCCGTGAGCGCGTCATGTCGCTCATGCTGTGCAGTTCGGCGATCGCCAGGCTCAGGTCGTAGGCGCTCAGTTGGATGCGCTGCGGCAGCGGCAGGCTCGAGGTGTGCACCGTTTCCATCAGCGGCAGTTCCGCGTCCAGGAACGACAGGGTGCTGTCGATGAGCTCTGGAGCGATGAAGCTGTCGAAGACCACGAGGTCTTCGCACTGGGCGTAGGCGTGCCACTGGTTCGGGGGAATCACGATGGCGCTTCCCGGCTGAATGGGCTGGTCACCGTCACATGCGATGTGAAGTCCGTGGCCCTGGGTGACGAGCGCGATCTCGAAGAAGTCGTGGTCATGGGCGGCGACGTCAGCGCTGAGTCGGTGGCGGTCCGCCCAGACCGGTAGGCCGTCGGGGTTGAACACCGCTGCCCGCTCGTAGCGCGGCCTCGATCGGCGGCGTGCCAATTTCGTCCTACCTTCGCCTACTCAGCGTCGGGTTGGGTCAACTTCTCGACCAATATCATCACAGTCATGACTGAGCAACGGTACTTGTTCGTCGACCGAAGGGGCACTTCGCACGGACGGACGTGCGGCGCATGAGCGAAGCTGAGGTGATGATCGCGGCTTACTACTTCCCGAACTATCACCTCGACCCGCGAAACGAGAAGTGGCATGGCGAGGGTTGGACGGAGTGGGAGCTGGCGAAACGGGCCACTCCACGGTTCGAGGGACACGAGCAGCCTCTCGTTCCGCTCCATGGCTATGAGGACGAGGCCGATCCGGAGGTGATGAAGAAGAAGATCGCGATGGCCACCGATCACGGTGTCGACGCGTTCATCTTCGACTGGTACTGGTACGGGGGTCGCCCTTACTTGGAGCGTCCGCTCGAAACCGCGTTCATGCCCAACGCACCTGCCCGCGACATGAAGTTCGCGCTCATGTGGGCCAACCATCACTGGACCAACATTCATCCCTGGAAGTCTGCGACGCCGGCCACACAACTGGAGTCGGGTAGCGCCGACGCGGACCAGTTCCGGGCCGCGACCGACTACCTGCTGGAGCGGTACTTCAGCCACCCTGGATATCTGCGTCTTGACGGCCGTCCCTATCTCTCGATCTATGACCTGCACACCCTTGTGGAAGGTCTCGGCGGCCTGGACCGCACGAAGGCCGCGCTGGACGACCTTCGCCTGCGCGCCGCCCGAGCGGGCCACGGTGAGATTCACCTCAACGCCATCGCTCAGGAACTGCCGGTTCTTCCGCAGGAAAGTGCCGATCTCGACGTAGCGGCGGTCGTGAGTCGCCTCGGCTTCGACAGCGCGACGTCCTATGTGTGGGTGCACCACTATCCGCTGCCGACGCTTCTCACCCCGTATGCCGACGTCCTGAACGAAGCCGAGAAGGGCTGGGAGACACTCGCGGCCCGCTTTGACCGCCCGTACTTTCCCAACGTGACGGTGGGGTGGGACTCATCGCCACGGACTGTGCAGTCCGACCGTCACAACCCTGACCTCGGCTATCCGCACACCAACATCATCTCCGACAACACCCCAGAACAGTTCGGACGCGCACTGGAGAAGGTGCGCGCGTTCGTCGAGAAGACCAACGCTCCCCTGGTGACTGTCAACGCGTGGAACGAATGGACCGAGGGCAGCTACCTCGAGCCGGACACGGTCCGTCGATACGGTCATCTGGAGCAGATCCGCCGTGTGTTCGGGAGCCGAGGCTGACGCAACGCGGGCGATGACATCGGCAGACGAAGGTGCGGCCCCCGGCGCTGCGGTGCCTGGCTACTGCGGCTGTGACAGCTGCTGCAGGCGTCGCAGCCGGTCCGGTTCCTGCGCGACCAGCCACGGGTCCTGGGCCAGCCGGGCATGGGCCTCGGCGAAGAAGGGACGGCTCTCCTCCACGCGGCCGGCGGCGTAGCGGCATTCGGCGATCTCCTCGGCGACGTAGCCGGCGTCCTGCTCGCCGCTGCGCCGCCACTCCTCGCGCAGCGCCTCCTGCGCGGACAGGGCCTCCTCGAGCCGGTCGAGAGATCGCAGCGCTCGCCCGACCGCCCACCGGGCCACCCGGACCTCACGTGCGCTGCCGTGCTCCTGCTGCCAGGTCAGCGCGCGCTGGAAAGAGGTCAACGCCTCCTCGAAGTCGCCCTGGTCGTGGTGGGTCCAGCCCAGGTTGTTGTGGAGCGACCCGCACCAGCCCCGTGCCCTGTCCTCCGGCGCCGACTTCTCGGCCCGCTCCAGCGCTGCCTCGTTCCAGGTGATGCTCTCGGCCGGTGAACGAGCAACGATCGCGAGCATGTGTGCGGCGTCCACGGCGTAGAAGGCGACCTCGGGCGCCGCACGGGACAGGTCCCATGCCTGCTGGAAGAGCGGCCGGGCGCTGTTGGCAGCGCCTGAGGAGTTGAACACCCGTCCCCGTTCCAGGAGGTAGCGCAGCCGGGCCAGGAGTGGGGCATCGTCGAGCTGGGTCTCCACGACGTCGAGGGTCTCGTGCGCGGCGTCGAAGTGGCGTTGCAGGCCCTGGGCCCGGGCGATCTGGGTGAGCAGTTGCAGGTGGGAGGAACGGTCCGGGCCACGCTCGGCCTCCGGCAGCAGCGCCCGGAAGGTCGTCTCGGTCTGCTCCGGTCGCTGGTGGTCCCACAGCGTGTCGAAGTCCGGCTGGGTCATGTGGTCCTCCCAGATCGAGTCGAGCGCTCCGGTCTGCCGCTGGTGAGCCTGATGATTGTTCACTGGTCGGAGCTGGTCTCAACGGTTCTGGCCAGTACTTCCTGCGCCCGGTTGACGCCTGCCTGGTGGCCGAGGCTGCGGTAGATGTCGAGGGCCTCTTCGGCGTGTTCCTGCGCGTCGGTCTGCTGGTCGCTGGCCAGGAGGGCCTCGGCCAGGGTGCGCAGGCTGCGCGCCTGCCACCACCGGTCACCGAGGTCGCGGAACGATGCGACCGCGTCCCGTAGCACGTCGACGGCCTCGTCGATTCGGTCGAGCCGGGTCAGGGCGGTGCCCTCGGCGATCATGGCGCGTGCGACTCCCCAGGAGTCGCCCTGCCGTTCCAGCATCGTTTTGGCCCGCCGGACGAAGGCGAGTTCGCGTAGTCCGTTGCCGGGGGCGCCGACGTCGCCGGCGGCACGTAGGCAGCGTGCCTCCTCCCACTGTTCGCCGCGGGTGCGGAACATCTCGGCTGAACGTTCGAGCATGAGGCCGGCCCTGATCGAGATGCTGTCGGCCTTCGCGTGTGCTCCCTGGGCGCGCAGGGCCTGGGCCTGGGCGGCGAGCACCTCGCCGAGCACCCGCTGGGTCTGGGCGTTGGAGTATCGGTTGCCGTCTCGCTGGAACACCTTCTGCGCCTGCTCCAGCAGCTCGAGCGCTTCGTCGTAGCGGCGCTGGGAGAGTCGCAGGTCGGCGAGGTTGCGTTGGGCGCGTGCATGCCACCAGTCATCGCCTGCTTCCTTGAACGCGGTGATCGCGTCCAGCAGGTACTGCTGCGCGCTGTCGAGGTTTCCCGCGTCGCGCAGGCTTTTGCCCACCGTGCGCAGCGCCCGTCCCGCCCACCAGGTCTCGCGCAGCTCACGAAAGATCCGCAGTGCCTCCTCGGCGTCGCTGCGTGCGTGCTCGAGCTGCCCGAGGCCACCGACGACCGCGGCTCGTTCGAGCAGGGCGATGCCGATCGAGCGCTGGTCGCCCAGCTGGACGGCCGCCTCGTGGGTGACCTCGGCCACCTCGCGCCAGTCGGACCAGAAGATCCGCAGCGAGTGGCACAGCGAGCAGAACGCCCGGCCGAGGCGCCACGTGAGGCTCCACATCTGCAGCTTGGCGGCTTGGTCCACACACGCCAGCAGCGCGAGGCGTTCGCTGCGCAGCCAGTTCATGGCCGCAGGCTCGCCGGTGCGGCCGCCGCCGCCCTTGCGATGCCAGTCCTGTGGCCAGCGGGCGGCCGCGACCGACTCGGCCCGCTCTCGATAGCCGTCGATGACCCGGGCGACGGCGGCTTCACACCTCTCCTGGCTGTCCTCCCTGTCTGCCCGTTCCTTGGCGTAGAGGCGGACGAGTTCGTGCAGCCGGAAGCGCCTGGTCGGGGTTCGGTCGGCGCTGGAGTACTCGACCAGTTGCGCGTCCACCAACGCGTCGAGTTGGTCGGCGCCCTCGAGTTCGGAGACGCCCAGCAGCGCGCCGGCCGCCCAGTCGGGTACGTCGGGCAGGGCGAGGAGCCCGAGCGAACGCAGCAGGCGCCGCTGCATCTCGGTGGCCTCGTCGTAGCTCAGCTGGAGGCTCGCGCGGACGCTCATGTCGATGCGGTCGGTGATCTCGAGTTCGTCGAGGCGCGTGCGTCGCTCGTCGCCGAGCCGGTCGGCAAGCTCGCGAAGCGTCCAGTGTCCGCGCGCCGCGAGCCGGCCGCCGCAGATGCCGATGGCGAGGGGAAGATGGCCGCACAGCCGGACGATGCTCTCCGCTGCTTCCAGGTCGTCGGCGACGCGGTCGTCGCGGGCGAGCCGCGCGAGCAGCGCCACGCCCTGGGACTCGCTGAACTCCGAGAGCCGCTTGTCGTAGGTCGTCTGCACGTACAGCGGTTGCCTGGACGTCACGATCACCGCGCAACCCGGCTCGGATGGCAGAAGGGCACTGACCTGGTGGTCGTCGACGGCGTTGTCCAGGTAGATGAGCAGCCGCTTGCCGCTGACCCAGGTCCACCAGAGTTTCTGCAGCTCACCCAACCCACCCGGGTCTGTGGTGAGCCGGACCCCCAGCGCGAGCAGGAAGCCCGTGAGCACGTCCTCCGGTTGTACCCGGTCCTCGGCGGAGCCGCGCAGGTCGACGTAGAGCTGGCCATCCGGGTAGCTGTCGGCGATCTCGTGCGCGAACCTGGTCGCGAGGGCCGACTTCCCTACCCCGGCCGGACCGTGAAGGGTCACCACCAACGACGTGCCGGCAGCCGCGCGGCCGCGCCTCTTCGGCCGGTTGGCGGCGAAGACCTTGTCCAGCTCGCCCAGGATCTCGGTCCGGCCGGTGAAGTGAGCCAGTGCCGGTGGCACCTGCCGCGGGGGCACGTACTCCGGGGAAGGCGCCGGCCCGGGTGGCTGCTCTGGACTCGTTCTTTCACCTGCCCACGCGATCAGGCCCGCGAGCAACGAGAGTCCGCACACGATCGCGAGCCCGATCCGAACCGAAGGGTCGAACACTTCCAGCACGGCACCAAGACCGGTGAGCACAGCCGGTCCTACGACGAGGAGCGTGAGGTTCCTGGTCGCTCTGCGCTTTCGGATCGACCCGCCCGCCATCTCGGGGCCCTTCCCCTCAGCTGTCTTCGACTGGGACGTACGACCTATGTCTCTATGATCAAGGACCGGCCCAGGTGATCACGAGACCGAGTCCGGCGTTTCGCTCCCCGTTGCGCCGTGGCGAGCGGCCGCCGCCTGCAGCCGACCGAGCGCCCCTCGCTCGAGCCACAGACCGAATCGGACGAACCAGAAGACGTGCACGAACGTCAGCACAGCCCTGATGGTGGCGATCCAGAGATGATCGTTGATGAACAGCAGGCGCCATCATGGCGAACCCGAGGAGTGCACAGCCCATGATCGTTGCATGGCCGGAGGATCGGCCCGATCTCGCCGACCTGACCGACTGACTGGCCTCAGCCCTTCCCGGACACCCGGCGGTGCGCGGACCTGCGCGTCCGGCGCTTCAAACGCTGCGGCGTCACCGCGTTGTTCGAAGCAGACGGTGCGCCGGTCGTCGTCAAACACCCCAAGTCGGTGCTCTACCCGCACGCTCCAGCGATCCACGGGACGGTGCGCCGTGCCTGCCCAGGGGCGAGCGCGCCGCTGCTCGCGCACGGCACCGGAAACAGCTGGCGGCGCACCGCTTCCGCGCTGGTTCCCGGTCGTACCGCCGCCGAGGCTGGACCGGACTCGCTGCCCGCTGTGGCCGCCGCGCTCGGTGAGGTCCAGGCCGCCATCTCCCGCACGGATCTGACCGGTTTGCCTAGCTATCGGGTCGCCGGGGTGTCCGACACCCTCGTCGAGCATCTGCGCTCGGAGCGCGACCAGGCCGCCGAGCTGCTGACCGAGTACACGAACGCCCTGCCGGCGCTGCGCGACCACGCCGCGGCGCTCGCCAGCGTGCCCGCCTCCCTGCATCACCCGGACATGAACGACGGCAATGCGATCGTCGACCAGGACACAGTGGTGCTGCTCGACTGGGAGGAGGCCGTGGTCGGTTGTCCGCCGCTCTCGTTGGACAGGTTGCTCGCTGGATCCGACGACACCGACGCGGTGATCGGCGCCTACTTCGACACTGTCGGCGCACCAAAGGACTTACTCGGCTCTGCCAGCGTCATCGCACCGTTGAAGCTGGCGATCGAGGCCCGCGCCTACGCCAGGGGCCTGGACATGCCGCACCCGCGCACCTGCCTCACTGCGGACAAGGTGCGCCACTGCCTGGACCGGCTCGGCGTACCCAGCTCAGCCGCCTCCGGGAGCACCGGCAGGTCGGCGTGGACATGCACGCATCGCGGCAGGAGGCGTGGATGGCGCAGCACCTGCCGGCCCGCGATCTTGGTGTGCCCGAAACTCCCGCCCCGCTTGGCGTGCCCATACACCGGGCGCAGCAACGAGTGGATATCGATGAACACCTGATCCTGGATACCGGGCGCTAGGTTGGGGCCTGGACGAGGTTGACCAGGGGCGCCGGGCGGCCGAGACCAACTGCAGGGTGTGGCCGTGGGTGAACTCCCGCAGAAACTGACCCAACGTGGCCGGCGCATACACCCCGGCGAGCAGCCGACGCATCCCACCGGACCGGATCACATCCAGATCGTCGAGAAGTCCGCGCCCGACTTAGCCAGGGGGCGGGGCGGGACTATCTCGTTGACGGTGTTTCGGCGATCTTGGTTAGTAGGTTTCGGGCGCCGGGGATCGGTCGCTGAAGGTGATGGCGAGGGCGTTGAGTGCTGGTTCCAGCGCATCGTCCATCGGGTCCTTCCGGCCCCGGTCGGGTCGAGGGAGCGGGGTGAGCAGGTAGAGGCAAGCGTGCCTTGACTTTGCCCAGTCTCTCCAACTTGTTGATCGCTCACAGTTGCGCGGAGGTCCGCGCGCCGACCCGACTACCCCTGCTGCGCACGGCCCCGGTGGAAGTGTTCGTCGTAGCGGGCCTGCGCCTCGGCGAGCAGCAGATCGCCCAGCCAGGCGAACGGTTCCACGTCGGCCAAGAGCGGCTCGTCATCGGGGCCTCGACCCACCATGGTCCCGGTGAGGACCCAGCCTCGGAGACTTTGCGACCGCTCGGCTAGGTGCAGGTACTGGCAGACTTGCCGCGCAAGCCAGTCCTGCAGCGGACGGCTCCACCATTCGGGCGGGTCGAGCTTGTTGACCGAAAGGCCGGGCAGGGGCAGGTCGCTTTCGTAGTCGATGCTGGCCTCGTGGATGTCGTGCTCGGGTCCGTCGGAAAAGCGGACGTACAGACGCGCCCGCTGGGAGGACACCAGGTCCGCAAGCTCTTCCAGGTTGTCGAGGACTCGCATGGGTGCCCCTTTCTCCCCATGGTCAGCGTGCCTACTCCGATGGGGGCGCCGACATCGGCCGGTCGCTAAGTGACGTGGCGACGGCGTGCAGATTACGTGCCGTGACGCGGCCGGTTCGCTCCTAGCCATGCCCGTGATCGGTCTCGCTGTAGGAGGGGCCCGGGGCCGGGCCTGGGGTTCCGGTACGTCCACGACTGAGCTGGGACGGTGAAGCCGAGGTCTGTCAGGGCACTGGAGAGTTCGGTGATGACATGGTGGGCGCCGTCCCGTGCCGACCAGGCCCATGGCCGTGTTGTCGGCGACCGGCCGGCCGTCGTCGCGGGTCTCCGACACCATCGCGTCCATTCGTTCCAGGACTCGTTGCGCGACAGAGTAGGGACGGGCGAGCCAGGTTGGGGAGGCCAGGACGAGGATCTTTGCCGCCAGGATCTGTTCAGGCAGGCACGACCACTCGTCTTTCGGCCCGAGTTCCGTCTCCACGCCGGGTGGTATGTGAAGGATGACGACTCGAACGTGCTCGATGTCCGCCCCGAGGTGCCTGAACTCGTTCATGACCATGGGCGGCAGGCTTCGGATGTTGGATCCTTCGGTGGCCGTCTCACGGTGCGGTTCAGTACCACCACGCGCATCCGGTTCACCCTCCTCGAGGACGGGGTATCTGGTCCCGCCCAGTGACCTGGTTGTACTGCTGAGCGGCGCGGCGGCCCCACGTGGTGAGGACGTCGTGCAGCCGCGAATGGAGCTCCTGCCTGGCCTCCCGCCCCGTTCTGCTCCTGGGGTCTGGGGGTGGCTTCGGAAGTAGCCGGTTGACCAGGCCGAGCAGGCGGGTCGTCGGACCGGGCGCGAGGCCGGCCATGCGGGCGGCAGTGACGGCGAGCGGAGTGAGGGTCAACTCCGGTTTGCCGGCGATCCCGGCGGTGATGATTCGGCGTGCCGCGCGTTCGGCGTGAATGGAGACGAGGGGCAGGCTGGCGCCGGCGGCGAACCAGGCGTACTCCCTGGCGGGGTCTCCCCTGAACGTCGCGCGTAGATGGGAGCCGGTGCGCATCAGTCCCGGGACGACGGTGGTGACCGTGATGCCGGTACCAGCCAGTTCGGCTCGAAGCCCTTCGGAGAAGCCTACGACGCCGAACTTCGCGCACGCGTAGGGCAGGATGTGAGGGGCGGCGATCTTGCCGCCGATCGAGGTCACGTTGATGATGTGTCCGAAGCCCTGCTGGCGCAGGTGTGGAAGGGCGGCCAGGGTGACGTGGATGGGGCCGAGGCACATCGCGGCGAGCGCGGTATGGAAATCCTCGACCGTCATTGCCGCGAGCGGTCCCACCTGGATGATGCCGGCGTTGTTGACCACGACGTCGAGGCGTCCGAAGTGGGCCACGGCTTTCTCGATCATCTGCTGCGCGGCGGCCGAGTCACTCACGTCACAGGGGAGGGTGAGGAGGTCGGTGCCACGTTCCCGGAGGTCGTCGCATGCCCTGGCGAGATCATCGCTTGACCGAGCGCAGATCACCAGTCGCATGCCGCGGTCGGCCAGTTCGCGGGCCAGGAGCAGCCCCAGTCCTCTGGACCCACCGGTCACCAGGGCCACCGGGTCGGACAGATTGCCTTCGGAGTTTTGGCGAGGCTCACTCATGACTCATAGCTCCCCCCGGAACCGAAGCGGTCATGTTGATCTCATGGCGGGACGGTGCGCTCCTGCGGCGTGTCATCCCCGTGGTGGGAAGGGGTTGTCCTGGTAGGTCGATTCCGTCTCGATCTTGTCAGGGTGATCATGGACGACCAGTTGGCTGGGCTGGGAGGCCCGAGCTGCCTGGCGGCCATCCTCCACGGCTGCGGCCTGTGTCGGGAAGCGCCGGATTCGTTCCCGGTACTTGGTCAGTTTCCATTCATGAGCCTCCGGTTGGACGCGGTAGACGGTTCGGTCGCTGGCCATGATGTCTCCGGTAGTCGGTTCTCCTTCGTAGGTTCGGCTTTCAGGAAGTCGGCGGCTCAGGGGGTCAGGAGCACCTTCACAGCGCCGTCCCGCTTGTGCTGGAAGGTGTCGTAGCCCTCCGAAGCTTGGTCGAGCGGAAGGCGATGGGTGGCGAGTTGCTCAACCCCGAGTGGATCGTCGTCTCCTAGCCGCGGCATAAGCGCGTCGACCCAGCGGCGGACGTTCGCCTGACCCATCCGGATGGACACCTGCTTGTCGAACAGTTGCATCATCGGCATCGGATCGACCATCCCGCCGTAGACACCGCTGATAGAGATCGTCCCTCCGCGGGCGACGGTGTCGATGGCGGTGTGTAACGCGGCAAGTCTGTCGACGCCGGCCTTCTCCGTGAGCTGCTCGGCGACGGGCTGTGGCAGCAGGCCGGTGAGCCGGTGGGCGATCTTGCCGACCGGATCACCGTGTGCCTCCATGCCCACGGCGTCGATCACCGAGTCCGCGCCCTGCCCGCCGGTGCGGTCACGCACGGCTGCGGCGACGTCGTCGGTGCCCCGCAGGTCGACGACGTCGATGCCGTACTTCTGGGCCAGCTGTAGCCGCTCGGGCACCAGGTCGATGCCGATCACCGTGCGGGCGCCGCGGTGGGCTGCGATCCGGCAGCACATCTGGCCAATGGGGCCGAGTCCGAAGACCGCGACCGTGCCCTGAGGTGGGACGTCTGCGTAGTCGACCGCCTGCCAGGCGGTGGGAAGGACATCGGAGAGGTAGACGAACCGTTCGTCTCCTGGCCCCTCGGGTACTTTGATGGGTCCGAAGTGTGCCTGCGGTACCCGGAGATACTCCGCCTGTCCTCCCGGCACCTGGCCGTAGAGCTTCGTGTATCCGAAGAGAGCCGCACCCTTGTCGTACTCGCGGACCTGCGTCGTCTCACACTGGCTGTAGAGCTGCCGGCCGCACATGGCGCAGTGCCCGCAGGAGATGTTGAAGGGGACGACGACGCGGTCGCCGGGCCGGATGGCGGTGACCTGCGCCCCGACCTCTTCAACGACTCCCATGGGCTCATGCCCGAGGACGTCGCCTTCGGTCATGAAGGGTGTGAGCACCTCGTAGAGGTGGAGGTCGGATCCGCAGATCCCGGTCGTGGTCACTCGGATGATCGCGTCGGTGGCTTCCTCGATCCGTGGGTCGGGGACCTCCTCGACGCGGACGTCGCGTGTGCCGTGCCAGACGACTGCCTTCATGCTGTATCACCTCTTCATTGGCGGGATACCACCCGGAGGACGTCCAGATTCGGTGACGTCGCGTCCGGAACGTACATGCCGGCGGCGAGGCCGCTGCGGAGATAGTCGATGACCGTCTGCGTGATCACCTCACCGGGCACGACGGTCGGTGCGCCGGGTGGGTAGGGACTGAGTGTCTCCGCTGCTATCCGTCCGACCGCCTGCTCGGCCGGAACCTTCTCAACCGGCCCGAAGAACGCGTCCCGAGGCAGGATGGCCTGTTCGAGTTCGAGGGCGCCCGGAGGTGGTATCTCAACGCGTCTTGCCGGGGGGACCTCCTGGACACGCTCGGCGAGATCACTTAGCGCCGTGACCAGCCGGCCGACTGTCTCCTCGTCGTCAGCGACGGTGATCTGGGCGACGACGTGCCGATGGTCGGACAGGCCAAGGTCCACCCGATGGTTCGCCCGCAACCACTCGTTGGCCTCATAACCCGAGCGGCCCAGGTCGTACAGGTCAATCATCAGCTTGAGTGGGTCGTGATCGTCTGCCAGTTCGGGGCCGACCAGGTCCTCCCTGCTCAGGACGTGGAGACCAGTGATGCTGGAGATTTCCTGCCGAGCCTCCTGGGCGAGTCCGAGTGCTCGGTCGAGAAGACCGTGCCCGTGTTCGACCATCTGGCGACGCCAGCCGTCCATGCCGGCGTAGATGAGGACTGATGGGCTGGTGGTGTCGAGCAGGTCAGCCCGAGCCTGTAGGACCTCCGGTGCGATCCGGTGACCCTGTAGGTGATAGACCGAACCCTGTTCGAGACCGTTCCCCATCTTGTGCACACTGGTCACGCACAGGTCCGCGCCGGCGTCCATCGCCCAGGACGGCAGACCGTCGTGGAAGGGAAAGTGTGCCCCCCACGCCTCGTCCACGACCAGAGGCCGGTCATAGGAGTGGCAGACGTCCGCGGTCTCACCAATGGCGGCGCACGAGCCGTAGTCGGTCGGCGTGATGAGCAGCATGCCCTCGGCGTCAGGCTCGGCTTCGAACGCCCGCCGGACTGCATCCGGTCCGGGTGAGTGTGCGATCTCCTGTTTGGGGTCCCAGCGAGGATGGACCCAGACGGGCTCGACGCCGCTGATGATCAGCCCCGCGACTGCCGACTTGTGGATGTTGCGGGACACGAGCAGCTTCTCACCCGGGCAGGCGACGGCGAGCAGGGCCGCCTTGACCGACAAGGAACTCCCGCACGTGGAGAAGTAGGCGTGGGCGGCGTCCACCGCGTCGGCCATCAGGGCCTCTGCTCGGGCAAGGACACCTTGTCCCATGCGCCGGTCATCGAGACCGTTCATGAGGATGATGTCAGAGGCGAACACGTCCTGACCGACGACGGCAACCACTCGAGGATCCACCCCTCGGCCCTGCTTGTGGCCCGGGGGCAGAAACGTGACATAGTCCTCCGCGCGGTAGTCCCTGATCGCCTGCAGGACCGGTGCTTCAGAGTGCTCCACGTGGGTGGCCCCTCTCCTCCTGAAGATTCTTTGGTGCTAACGGGTTATGTCAGCCTTGGCGTAGGCGTGGGAGGACTTCCTTACCGTAGAAGTCGAAGAAGTCCTGCTGCCTCGGGCCGATCTGGTTGACGTAGACCTCGTCGTATCCCGCGTCGAGATACTCGCGGACAGCCGCGACGTGGGCGGTCGAGGTCGTCGCCGCAGACGATGGCGTCACCGACCATCTCCTCGGTGATCAGGGTGGAGGCCTGCACGAACTGTTCGGGGGTGGGCAGCATCTAGGCGAGTTCGCCGGGCGGTTGCTCGTGGCCCACAGCCGGTGGGCGGTCACACGTTCTTGCGCGGCGTCCGGGCCGTAGCAGACCTTGAAGCCGGCCTGGCTGGTCTTACCGTTCCCGCCGCATTCCGGAAGGCTTCCAGCAGTGCGGGATCGGTTTTTCATCCGTGGAACGACGAGTCGGATCCGTACCGTCGGGCCGGTCACGTGGAGCTCGGGCGAGAACAGACACGACCACAGCTGCAGCCCTCACAGTGCTAGCCGGCCCGTCGGATGGCCGCGATGAGCTCGGACTTGCCCATCTTCGAACGGCCCTCGATGTGCTTGGACTTGGCGACCTCGTACAGGTCCTGTCGGGTGCGGTCCTCCAGGTTGTGGCCGGGCTGCCCGCCGCGTTGCCGCGACATAGCGGCCTGGTGCCCCAGATCCCGCCTCGTCTGCTTCGGAAGCTTCGTCAACGTTTTCTTGGCGCGGGCCGCCTTCTGCGCCTTCTCGACGTTCCGCCGCGCCGCCTCGGCCTGCCTACGGGTCATGATGCCTCCCGTCTTAGTGACCTTGTGAGCCCTACGGTCAGGAGGATGTGGTCTTTCAACCAGGGAACCTACATACAGTGGGCTACCCTTGGACCTTCGATGTCCGTACAATCATGAGCACTAGATCACGCGGACGGGCGGACGGTCAGTCGAATCTGCTTCGGCAGGTTGCTCAGCGGTAGCCGAGGGCGTTCTCCAACTGTCGCTTGGACATGGACGAGCGTCCCTTGACGTTGCGTCGGCGGGCCTCACCGTAGAGCTGCTGCTTGGTCTGCCCACGGGGACCGGACTTTCCTGAACGTTGACCGCCACGCCGCTGCGGGGGAATGTCCCGCACGGATTCCTTACTGGCCTGCTTGGACTCGCCGGATTGGGCGCGGCTCTTGTTGACGGTCCGCGCGGCGATCTCCTCGGCTCGGTCCTCGCCGGCGCCGCGCTGCTTCGCCGAGCTCTTTACGTGTTCGTACTGTCGTTCCCGCTTCGAACTCCAAGCCCGTTGAGGCATCGGAACCTCCGACTCCGCTGACCTCGTGTCGCCGTCACCCGCTGGATGTCGACAACTCCGTCATCGTCGACGCTACCGAGGACATTGTTTAGCCGCAACGACTGGCCGCCGCGCCGGATCGCCCGATCTGTCAGGTTTGGTTGCCTAGGTGGTCGCGAGATCCTCGAGGACCGTCAACACGTCCACCCCAGCGCAGGGACAGCCTGCCTCGTCCGACACCGGGTCGTTCGACGGTGACACAGGCTGGGGTCTTTCGGCGTAGGTGCTGCTTCCTGGGCTGCGCCGTCCGGAGCCGCCACTGGAACCCGACACCTGACTACCCATCGGCCCTTAAGGGGCACTTGGCGGGATCTGAACGCCTATCCAGAACGGGCCGTACGGCGACGCACGGGTGGCTGGGTTGCAAGCCTCTCATAGGTGCAGACCGAGGCCAGACGAGGAAAGGTAGCCATGGAGGCGGCCAGCCATCCGGGCCCGCACACCGGCGTCCCGCATCCCACGCCGGATCGTTCGGCCGACTCCGACCACGGGAGATCACGCACCCGACCCCCGCCGCATTGGTCTATCGGGCGATGAGGGTCCCGGTCGATGCGTCCTTCAGTGACCAGCCGGGGCCCAAGTCTGTTACCCATAGGTCACAAGGCCACAACGTGGTCGGATCGGCGAACCGGGCCTGCACCGCCAGGATCAACAAGAAACCGAACAGGAACTGCACCCCGGTCTGCAGCACCCGCAACTCCGCGATCAACTCGGCGAAGTTACGGTCGGCACGCTGCACCGGCGACTCACCCGGACGCGCCGGCCCGTGCTCCTCACCACCGCTGACCGCTGGGAACTCCATAGCCGCATCATGCCGAGAAGAGCGGCCTCTGACCACCGTTAGTCAACCGCAGGGTCCCCGCGGCTTTCCAGCTCTCGACTCACCTTTGACGCGACACGGCGTCCATCCGGAAGACAGATGTCCCCCTTCCAACGATGAACATCCGTCGCAGCAGGAAGCCGCCTTGTCGAGCCCCTCGGCGGTTCGCAACAAGCCCGGTTGCGCGGTAGTTTGCTGTACGAGTGAGCAGCCATTGAAGGGCCGGGAGGACAGGGTCAGGTACGAAACCGCCCAGTTCCCGCCCGATGACACCGAGCACCAGAGTCACGACGACCAGCCGGATAAGTCACGGCGCCAAACTGTGAGCTCCCTCAGTTCGCGCCAGCGAGTCGTTTCTGTCAGGTGATTCGCTCGCTTGATCGGGTAGGAGTACCGCAAGAACCAACCCGAGGAGGAACAGATGTCCCAGGAAACTGGTCAGATAACCGGCACGAAGGACAAGGACTACAACATAGTCTGGTTCGTCGAGCGGTGCCTGAGCAACGCGCTGCGGCTCGAGACCTATGCCCAGGACGCAGAGCGTGCGGGCGACAGCGAGCTGGCGGAGTTCTTCCGCCGCGCCCAAGGCGAGAGCCGCAAGGGTGCCGAGCAGGGCAAGGAACTTCTGCGCAGTCGACTGTAGCCCATATTCCTACGCTCTGCAAGCCCCCTATCCGAACCGCTCAAGTACATCCCAGCACGAAGACACGAAGGTCCTTATGACCTAGGACTGCCCGCGCTGTCTGAAAGGGGAGCGATATGGCGACACCCCTGGAGGCAACGAGGGCCCTATCACTCTAGTGCGTGAGGACATGCCCGTGGTTGATGCCGAGGGCAAGCGGCTTGGCACCGTCGACGAAGTCAAGATGGGCGAGTCCGACGCGGCCACCGAGTAGGGCTAGCAGATGACGTCACGCAAGGACATCGCCTCCACCATCCTCGCCACCTTCGGCGGCAAGGAGCCCTCGCCATGCCTTCCTGCGAGGCCGGCGACTTGCTGCGTAAAGCTTCGTCCAGATCGATCCCTGAGGGTGGTTCAAGCGGGATGCCTTGGTCGTCCTTTCTCGCAACGGCTTAGGGGCACCGCGCCGCATCTTTCGAAGACACTCCCGCCTCAAACGCGGAGTTGCGCTCACCCACCGCGACCGAAGCTCCTTCCATGCGCTCGCCCGTGTGGTCGCCCTGATCTCGCTACTCATCGGAGTACGGTGCCGGCCACTGCCGTTACCAGGAGGGGTTCATCGCGCCAAAACTGGCACACACCAGTAATTCACATCACAGACGAAACTCTGCGGTGCCACCCGCCCCGGGCTCCGGCTTCATCGCGGAGGAACTCCTCACCTAAGCCAGAGACGGTTGTTGCCAATTAATTACTACTTCTTGTGTTGGCGGGCGGTCCGCCGCGCTGGTTAGGGCATCGCGGAGCCGAGAAGTCACGACGCTACGAAGCGCGAGATCTGCTCGGCGATGGCGGGATAGTCGCTGCCCAGCCAGATGAAGTGGCTGGCTGCCTCACTCGCCACCAGCACGGCGTTCGGAATCCGTGCGACGAGCGACTCGGCGTGCGCGAACGGCACGGAGCCGTCCTTGCGACTCGCGACGACCAGCGTCGGCTGGCTGATCTCCAGCCCGTCAGTACCGACCTGGCGAAGGTCGTTGCGAAAACCGCGCCCCGACCGCATCCGGGAGAACAGCCAACGCAGCAGGTCCCGATGCTCGGTGCCGAGACTCGCGAAAGCGACGTTCACCGGTTCGCTGGACAGGTCACCCACCAGCGTCCGGAGGCCGAGCGCGGGCACGTGGCGCATCATGGCTGCCACGGCCGCCCACGTCGCGCGTTCGGTCACCGGGTTGAAGGCGACGGAAGCCATCAGCCGAGTACGCGGGTCCGGCCAGGGCAGGAAACCCACCGAACTCTGCAGGATCAGCCGTCGGACAAGCTCCGGGTGCCGCGCGGCCATCGCCATCGCGGTCCGTCCTCCCGCAGAGACGCCCACCACGGCGGCCACGCCTTCGATGCCGAGGTGGCGGCACAACTCCCGGCTGGCATCGGCGAACCCGGCCGGAGATCTGCCGGTGCCGACGGGCGTCCGCCCGTATCCGGGGCGGGACGGCACCAGCACCGTGCACCCGAGTTCCGCGAAGACCTCCTCGCCCAAGGGGAGCCCGGCCCGCATGTGACCACCGTGGAACACCAGCACGGACGTCTCGCCACGTCGATCCAGCCGGTACTCCACCACCCCCGCGTCGAGTCGCGCCACCGCCGTCTCGCGTTCCGCCGCGATACCAGGACGCCCCATTCGCTCCTCCACCTTTCGTCGTCCGTACGCCCTCACCGGGATCAGAGGAGGTACCGGAGCCAGAGGTAGGGCACGGCCAGGGCGATGGTGACGGCGGCGACGACCAGGCCGTAGCGGGTGAACTCCCAAAAGGAGCGGCCCCGGACCTGTTTGCGCAGGCCAGGGGCCGTTTCAGCCGGTGTGGCAGGTACTGGATTCGAACCAGTGTAGGCGAAGCCGACGGTTTTACAGAAGGACGCCAAGGGCACCGTCGAGGATCGGCATCAGGTTGCGCCCGCCACCGCCGATGAGGAGGTCGAGATCGTCCACCGCCGCGTCACCGACCCCTAGTACCGCTGATCCACCCGTAGCACCCTAGAGCCAGCACAACTCGCGCCACCCGTCGAGATCGAGATCGGCGGCGGCACGGTGAACGGGAGGGCTGCGTAGCCGCGCGTATCACGTGTCGCTGAACGAATAACGCGTTAAGCGCACCCGACGGTCCGTGTCTCCACCCAACCCACCACCCTCTGACCTGCAGGTTCGTCAGCGGAACGAGAACTTCGCCGCGTATACGCCGCGCGGGTTACCTGCCGCCGCGCTGACCCGCACGAAGCCAGCACCACTTCGCGGCCACGTGGACTTCGGGCAGCGACGGCGCTGGCGCCGACCAATCACGTCCTCGCGCTACCGCTCACCCAGCTCGATCACTATCCAGTTCTGTCCCGGCACCCGATGGCACCTGGCTCTGCCTGCGCTTCTCCGTGGAGAGGTCGCGGGCCTGCAGTGGTCAAGCGTCGACCTCAAGACAGCCATACTCCTCCTGGAGGAGTCTCGCCTCTCCGTCGACGGCCAGGCGGTGAGCTCGCAGCCGAAGTTGAAGCGCAACACCCGGACTCTGCCGCTGACGCCGGAGCTGGTGAAGGTCCTGTGGGCACGCCGGCGGCAGTCCGCGGAGCAACTTGGTCCTCTTTGTTGGCGAGGGCCAAGGTGCGGAGGATCCGGCCGCACGACGCCCGGCACACGTGCGGAATCCTTGATGCACCGCCAGGACGTCCCGATCGCGGTGATCGCGGCCTGGCTCGGTCACGCGGACGCGGCCTTCACGAAGCGGACCTATGTGTACTCCCAGAACGAGCACTGCGAAACGCGGCTGTTGTGCTCGGGGATGTGACAGGTCTGTAACACCTACTCGGATCGCCGGCGTCGACCTCGCGTTTCCCCAGGTCAGAGCCGGTCGAGGTGACAGAGTGACAGCTGTGACAGCGGTCCGGTGACGCCCGGACAAGTTCTAACCGACGCCGTGGTGGCCCCGAGGCCGGAGAGGGCGCATGCTTCTGGAAGTTCGCTAGCCACGGCCGCGAACATGCGTCGGCGCGGGCGTTAGGAGTAGCGGGCCGCGAGCTCGGCGCGCAGCGAAGTTGGCCTTCTGGTCGTCGAGCCGAGCTCCCCATCAGGGAACGTCAGTGGGTCGACGCGGGACGGGCGGGGCAGGGTCGCCGACACGGCGGTGCTCACCAAAGAGGGCGCCGCCGTAACGACCCGCCTGCTGCCCGTCGAGGCGCCTGGGCTCGTCAGTGGACAGGCTCTGGGTCGGCCACGTCATTCGCACCCAGGTCCGCGCCGGTGAGGGACTCACCATGCTTCCGCAGTCGGACCGGCCCGACAGCCAGGGTAGTCGAGTACACCCTCATGGACCGGAACGGCACGAGTCGGGCGGTCCCCGAGGGTGTTTCGAGAACCACCGAAGGGGCAGTAGATGGCGGACCAGGCTGAGCTCTTCCAGCAGACCGGGCAGATGATCCCGGCCTTGATGCCAAGGCCGGATCGGTAGGTCGCGCTCGCGGCATCGCCGGTCGGACCGGCAGACGCATGGAAGGGCTCGAGCTTGTCGTCATATTGGGCGCCACGATCCTCGTCGGCGGCGTGATCGCCCGAAGGCTTCAGGTGGCGGAACCGCTGGTCCTGCTCCTCCTCGGGGCGTTCCTCGGCTTCGTCCCGCTCCTTTCCGGCATCCAGCTCCCGCCCCAGGTCGTGCTCCTGCTCTTCCTCCCGGCGATTCTCTACTGGGAGTCGCTCAACACCTCACTACGGACGATCCGGCGGGATCTTCGCTCGGTCCTCCTGCAGAGCGTGGTGCTGGTTCTCGCCACCGCCCTGTTGGTCGCCGTCGTCGCGCGAGCGTTCGGGCTGCCCTGGCCAATCGCGCTCCTGCTGGGAGCGATCCTCGCACCGACCGACGCGACCGCCGTGGGAATCGTGGCGAGCAGGCTTCCACGCAGGCCGCTCACGATGCTCCGCGCGGAGAGCCTGATCAACGACGGGACCGCGCTCGTGTTGTACGCCGTCGCGGTCAGCGCCGCCGTCACCGAGCGGCCGATCACGATCGGCGGTTCCGCAGTGCGCTTCGTCGTGTCGTACGGGCTCGGCATCGTCATCGGTCTGGCCGTCGCCCTGGTCGTGGTCACCGCCCGCCGGGCGTTGCGCGTGCCCGTCCTCGAGAACACCCTGAGCGTCCTGACACCGTTCCTCGCCTACCTGCCGGCCGAGCTGGTGCAAGCCTCCGGCGTCGTCGCGGTCGTCACCTGCGGTCTGACGCTGAGCCAGCTGGGTCCGCGGTTCATCTCGGCCCGGACGCGACTGCAGGGGTTCGGCTTCTGGCAGGTCACAACCTACATCCTGAACGCCTCGTTGTTCGTCCTGATCGGCTTCCAGCTGCACAGCGTGGTGGCGGTCTTCGACACCACCGCCTGGGGGCGCACCCTGGCGCTGACCGGTCTGGTGGTGCTCGCGGTGATCGGTGCCCGCTTCCTGTTCTTCTACACGCTTCCCTACCTGATTCGGACCGTCGACCGCCGTCCGGCGCAACCGCTCCGCCGGGTGTCCGCACGGCATCGACTCCCGCAGGCTTGGGCCGGGTTCCGGGGAGCCGTTTCCCTCGCGGCCGCACTCGCGTTGCCGCTGGTGACCGTGACCGGGCGGCCCCTCCCCGGCCGTGCGGCGATCATCACGGTGACGTTCGGGGTAATCCTGTTCACCCTGCTCGTCCAAGGACTCACCATCCCGGCGGTGGTGAACTGGGCACGGCTGCCGGACGATCCGACCGAGGCCGAGGAGGAGCGGCTGGCCGAGGAAGCAGCCCTGCGAAACGCGCTCGACGCGCTGCCCGACGCGGCCGACCGGCTCGGTGCGCCGCCGGAGGTGCAGGACGCGTTACGACGATCGTATGAGGCACAGCTGCGTCGCGTCGCGGCAGGCGAGGGCGCCGAGGTGACGGTCCGGGCGGAGATGGGGTTCGATCCCGAGTCGGCGCTGCGGTTGGCGCTGCTTCCGATCAAGCGGGACACGATTCTGCGGCTGCGCGACCAGAGGGTCATCGACGACCTGGTGCGGCTGCGATTGGAAGCCCGCCTGGACGCGGAGGAGGTACGCCTATCCGGCTTCGCCGACAGCGACTAACCGACGCGCCCGACGGATGTTCGTCCGTCAGTCGCGTGCGGGACGGCCCGGATGTGTATGCGCTGCCCCGCGCTCGAACGGCCAGTGAAAGG
This sequence comes from Actinopolymorpha pittospori, assembly GCF_014873875.1. Lineage (GTDB taxonomy): Bacteria > Actinomycetota > Actinomycetes > Propionibacteriales > Actinopolymorphaceae > Actinopolymorpha > Actinopolymorpha pittospori. The sequence goes on from NZ_JADBEM010000001.1 coordinate 301,362, forward strand.
CGGCCGCGGAATCGCGCCACCACACCGAAGCAGGGTGTCCCTCAGTCCTTCCAGATGCTTCTATGTCGTGTCAAGCCGTTGACTCGATCTCCTCGGGTGCGCGGTGGGCTGCTGCCAGGGCACGGAAGATCTGGCGGCTGACATAGCGCTTCAGACAGCGGCGGATTTCCTTGGTCGTCTTGCCCTCGGCCAGGCGCCGCTTCATGTAGGTGCGGGTGTCGGGGTCGGTGCGCATCCGGGTGAGCACGATGGTGTTGAGCGCCCGGTTGAGGCGTCGGTCGCCACCGCGGTTGAGCCGATGCCGGACTGTCTTGCCCGAGGATGCCGGGATCGGGCAGGTGCCGGCGATCTGAGCGAACGCGGCCTCGCTACGGATCCGGCCGGGGTGGGACCACACGGCCAGGATCACCGCGGCAGTGATCGCACCGACACCGGGCAGGTCGAGCAGTTCGGTTGTCTGCGCGGCGACGATCGTGGTGATCTGGTTGCGGTTGTCGACCAGCTCGTGATCAAGGTCAAGGATCCTCTTGGCCAGGCGAACGGCTTCGGCTCGCGCGGTCGCCGCTCCGAGGGGCTCCTCGCGTCGACGCCAGCTCGCGATCATGGTGATCTGTGAGTCGGTCAACGCCCGACGTGCATCGACGCCCAAGTCGTGGCCGCGGATCAGGGCGGTGAGCGCGTTGATGCACCGCAGCCTGTCGGCGTTGAGCTGGTCTCGAGCAATGGTCAGCACCTGCAGGGCCGTCTGCGCTTCACCTGCGCGACGATCCCGCAACATCCCCAGCGGCATCATCGACGCCGTCTAGCCCTTGCACCGCAACGTCACGAGCCGGGATCTTCTGGTCGTCCGGGACGCTAGCTGCCATCTCGGTGTCGATGAATCCGGCATGAACCCGGCGTGGATGCCGATCACCAGCGTCCCCTGTGCCCGCAACTCCATCCGCAATGAGTTCGTCAGCGCCCACTGAGCTGCCTTCGACGCTCCATAGCTGGCGTTGAAGGGCACAACCTGGAAGCTCACCACTGACAGCATGTTCACCAGCGCTCCACGGTGCGTGTCAAGCCCAGGCGAGACGGGAGGAGGAGAGTCCACCGTGAGCCGGACGGGGAAACGGTAACTGACTGTCGTCTAGGAGAGATCCCACCCGCTCCCCGGATAGAGTTTGGTGGTGGGCAGAGGCTCCTCCGATGGGCGTAGTTCGACGCCCTGCCTACCGGAGAACGGGCTCATCGGAAGTGGCGGCTGATCTCGCTCGCGTAGCGGATCCCGAGTGCGTCGGCGTTGCTCGCGATCCACTCGCTGAGCCGCACCGTTCCTGTGGTTGGGCCTTCGGTGTCGGCCAGCCCGGCGGCCATGGCGCGATACTCCTCGGCGGTTAACAACACGTCCCGCAGTGCAAGGCCGAGGGCTGCGGCCAGTGGCGGGATCAAGGTTTCGGGCACCGGGACGATTCGGGCCCTGCTGCGTACCGCCTCGGCGATAGTGCGGACCAGATCGAGGAAGGATGGCCGTTCCGGACCGACGGCGTCGGTGATGGAGGTGACGTCCGACGCCCCTGCCGCAACGCACAGGCGCGCCAGGTCGTCGACGTGGATCGGGCGCACCGGGTAGCCGCCAGTGCCGCCGACCGCGAATATCGGGAAGCGCCTGAGCAGCCAGGCGATGTTGTTCAGCAGCACGCCGTCCCCGCCGAACAGGATCGCCGGGCGCAGCACCGCGTAGCTGATCCCTGTCTCGGCGAGCGCGCGTTCGGCCAGCGCCTTGCCCCGAAAGTACGGGTAGGGGGAGGCGATGTCTGGATGGGTGATCGAGAGGTGCACGATCCGGTCGACACCTGCCGTTCTGGCGGCGTGGAAGAGGGTGCGGCAGTTGGCCCCCGCCACGTCGTGGTTGATCCGTCCGCGAGGGAACCGCACCCAGTAGGTGTTGTACAGGGTCTGGGCGCCGCGCAAGGAGTCGACCAAGCCAGTGGGATCGTCAAAGTCGAGCGGCCGGACCTCGACGGGTGTTCCGGTCTGCGCGCGGTCGGGATGGCCGGTCAGGGTGCGGACCCGCCGCCCGGTGGCCAGCAGCGCCGCAGTGATCGCCGCGCCTGAGTAGCTGAACGCCCCAGTGACCACGTCCAGGTTGGCTGGATGCTGTTGGCCCACCTACCCAGTATGCGGCCCGCGCTGGCCGTGCGATCACGAGTCCGCAGCGGGCACCTCAGTTTGGAAGATCGCTGGACATCCTTGGCGCGCCCACCCCGACCCGCCGGACACGATTGGACAGATCACTGCGCCGCCGCAGACTGCGGTGCGGTGCGGCTGCGTCGCCGAGCAGCGCGCATGGCACGAGCGATGTTCAAAGGCGCCCTCACCCGATCGGGGTGAGGTCGAGCGGACCGCCAGCTACCTAGCCTGAATCGGGGGGGTGAGAGCAGTGACCACACGTACGGCGACGGGCGGAGGGACCCGCCAAGCCGAACGGCGTGCTTCGCGGCCGCGGAGGGCGCCGAAGCGATCTTCCCAGGAACAAGGTACGCCCGCTCGGGGCAGAGCCTCCCATACGACACGGCCGGCGCCTTCTGGACGGTCCGGGACGAGCCGCCCATCGCAGCGCCGGGCTTCCGCGCGGGCACAGCAGCCATTGAGCGGATACCGGGCCGCAACGGAGCGCGCGATCGAGCGTAGGCGTCTCCACCTCACCCTTCCGCTCGTCGGTTCGGTCGCCCTGCCGCCACCCGAACGACTGGTGTGGTACGCCGGACTGGTGACCATGGGGGCGCTCGGCATCATTGAGTGGCCGGTCGTTGCCGTGATCTCGGTGGGCCATCTCATGAGCGAGGACCAGCACAGCCGGCTGACTCGAGACTTCGGCGACGCCCTCGAGCAGGCGGGATGACCCGCCCCCTGGGGGCCCTGCCCCGGTGCGGATCTCCACCTGCATTCCCAAAGAGGGCTACACGGACCGTTGCGAGCGTGCGAGAGGGCCCTGAGCGGTGGCTACGCCGGATCGGTGTAGCCACCGCTTGCTGGCCGACCTAGCCAGGCCGACGCCAGCCGTCGCAGGGTTCCCCCCTCTTTGTCAGGCTGGTGTGAGACACCCCGAGTGAGTACGGGGGTTCCTGACCGAGGGCGGGATCGGAGATCCTTGTGCACGTGTCCCCACCACCCGACAAGCAGCCCAGGCCGTCCACCCCTCCGGCCGAAGAGACCGATCCGGCACCCCGACCGTCACGACGAGTGTTCAGCCCGGAGTACAAGCTGATGATCGTCGCCGAGTACGAGAACGCACCCAACGGCGAGAAAGGCGCGATCCTGCGCCGCGAGGGCTTGTACTCCTCCCACGTCATCGAATGGACACGGGCCCGCGACGCCGGCGCCCTGTCCGACGCGACCAACACACCAGTCCCGGCGGGCCGACCGAGGAAATCCGCCGAACAGATCGAGTTGGAGAAACTGCGCCGCCAGAACGAGAAACTGAAATCCGAGCTGACGAAAACACGGATGGCGTTGGACATCATGGGAAAAGCGCACGCGCTCTTGGAAGGACTCTCCGAGAGCGCGGAGAACGAACCTCCGTCGAAGACGTCATGAAGGCCTCCCTCACGCAGTTGCGTGCGGCAGCGATCTCCGTGCAGAAGGCGTGTGCGCTGACCGGGATCTCCCGGGCCACCCACTACCGCCACGCCAACCCCAAGCCCGTGGTGCACGGTCCCCGGCTACCACGCACACCACCGCCGCAGACGCTGACCCAGGCCGAGCGCACCCGCGTGCTCGACCTGCTCGCGAGCCCTGCCTACGCGGACCTGGCGATCCCCCAGGTCTGGGCTCGTGAGCTGGACGAGGGCAGGTACTGGTGCTCAATGTCCACCATGTATCGGATCGCCCGCGCCGCCGGGCAGACCTCCGAGCGGCGCCGGGTAGCCACCCATCCACCACGAGTGCGACCGGAGTTGGCTGCCCGCGGCCCAAGTGAGGTCTGGTCGTGGGATATCACCGCGTTGAAAGGACCGGCCAAAGGCGTCTGGTACAAGTGTTACGTCATCCTCGATATCTTCTCCCGCTACGTCACGGGGTGGTTGGTCGCTGCAGCCGAGGACGCGGTGCTGGCCAGAGATTTCCTCACCGATGCGGTCAACCGTAACGGGGTCGAACCACACACAATCCACGCCGACCGAGGCGGGGCCATGGTCTCCAAACCCGTGTCGGAGCTACTGGTCGATCTAGGCGTCCTGCGGTCCCATTCCCGTCCCCGCACATCGAATGACAACCCCTACTCAGAAGCCCAATTCAAAACCATGAAATACGTGCCAGACTTTCCGCAGCGATTCGGGTCCCTGCAAGACGCCCGCAACTTCTGCGACCGCTTCTTCGCGGCCTACAACCACGGGCACAGGCACTCCGGGATCGGCATGCACACCCCAGCCTCGGTGCACTTCGGCACCGCCGACCAGATCCGTATCCAGCGACAGCACACCCTCAACCAGGCCTACGCTGCGCACCCCCAACGGTTCACCCGGCGCCCCCGACCACCCCACCTTCCCGAGGTCGCCTGGATCAACCAGCCCCTCGAGCAGGAACAACCCATCCGCTAGGCACAACCTGTCTCACTTGACTTGACACCTTCCGCCCCAGACCTGCTGAGAGGGCCGCTGCTGCTCGCCGTGCAAGGAGTTTAGTACCTCAATCCCGCCGGTCAGTGCGGGTATGGCCCACTGGACGAGGCGCAGTTGACCTTGCGCGCCTTCCACGGAGATCGGGTGCTTTTCAGCCTTCTTGGCCTTCTCCTGATCGGAAGAGCTTGCTAACTCGATCTTCTTCCCGAGGGCTCTCGCGTAGGCGGTAGCGCCTAGTGCCGCCCCGTGAGAGCGGTCTTGGCGAGTGTGGATGCGAGGACTCCCTTCTGGGCGCCGATGCGCCGCCGGTTTGCGATGGCAAGCCCCACCGCTCCTACGAGATGAACGGCGATCGCCGCGGCGTTCACTGGTGTCCATTTGGCCCATCCGGAGGACGCGACGCGCGCCTTCTCCACCTCAGTGCCTTGTTCCTCGGCGGCCGGATTGAGGCCAACCGCACCCATCACTGACCCGCCGAACCAGGCGGCCAAACCGAGATCGTGCAGCTCACGCATGACGGTGTTTCGCTCCGGCATGATTCTCCTTCCAGTTCCAGGGCCTGACTCGATGGGCTCTCCGAGAGATCAAGATGCCCGCCCACAGCCGCCGACGAGCAGACGACGGCGAGGTGGGCCGACATTGGCTCGACGACTAGGCCGCATTCTTGCGTGCTTCTGGCCGGCACCGGGACCGTGACGGGCGGCGAGTGAGTCGGCGACGACGCCGGTTGTAAATCCGTACACGGCCTTGTGTACCAGGTCCAGCACAAGTTCAGGCCGTGGCCAGGTCTGGGGCGGAGCACCGATACCGGTCGCGTTCTCCAGGATCTGGTCGTTGGTCAGACGTAGGACGGTAAACATCGCCGACGACCACGGTCCCCGCAGGCCCACATTGGCCATCACTCCGCGAACTGGCCCAAGCAGTATGCCCTGGCCCAGGTGCATGGCCCAGTTAGCAGCCTCTCGCCGCTTATCCCCCCGCATGAGCCGCCGCATGGTGTCTGCGGGTACATAAGAATCGGGGCGGCCAGTCAGTCTTTGCTCTAACTTCTCACTCGCCGTCATGACGATCGCCCCGACCGCTCCTGCGATAAACCCCTGCCACATCACTCGCCTGATCATCGGTATCAACCTTCCCGGGCCACAAGCACGCAATATCGTCGCGGCCGGTTGCGACCAAACTGTAGGCACTGGCATGCGCACAGCACAGGAGACAATGAGCCCCAAGCGACCGGGACTGACGTGTACCACCGGCTCGGCGTGGTTCGTCTATAGCCGCGTCCTTGCGCACCCGTCCGAGCTCGGCCCCGTTCGACGGTAAAGCGCCCGGACCACACATCAAACCCGCCGCAGGCAGGACTTGCGGCCCTTGGTCTGCGGAAATAGGCCTGTGGCGCTGCTGCCATGCGTGCCTTACCGGCCCGTCGTGTGCGTACGGCCCGCCACGGGCCCGGGACCGGCGCTATCATGAGCACCGATTTCACTCGGCGGCAAGCTGGGTTGTCATGCTGGGATCCACTCTTTCCGTTAGGGCTGTTCTGACGGATGGAGCGAACCGGCCGGGCGGGCGACAAGTCTGTGACGGGGCTTCTGGTCCAAGCTCCTATCAGGTCAGTTCCGCCTGGCCGGTGCGCACCACAGCGTTGCACCGGAGCCGGCCGACAAATCAAACGCAGGACACCACAGATATCGGCGGGTCATACCTTGACCGGGGTCAGACCGGTCCGGTGCAACGCCGAGGTAAGTCTTCACAGACCTTGCCGTTGTGGGCTGGGGTGTAGGCGTGGATGCGTTGGTGGCGTGAGACGAAGCCGGACACGCTGCGGGCGAAGTTACCGGCACGGTAGTTTCCGCCGTTGAGTTCCTAATGCAAGGGGTTCGCGGGGTCGTAGCGTGGGTGGTGGGCGGGCCGGTCGACGGAGCGCGTTGCGACCTCTTACTTCGCCGGCCCGTTCCCTTGCGGGTGGTGGTTGTGGTGCGTCTGATGGCGCGGAGTTCGTTGGAGATGGTGTAGCGCTCAGCGATGATGGTGCGGGCTTCGCTGAGGGTGAGCGCGCGTCCGTCGGTGTCGCGCGGTGTGTAGTGCACGCCGCGCGGCGCCAACACGCGGCGATGCGGGCGAGCAGGGCGGTCGCGACGTGGCAGAGCGCGGAGGTGTGGTGTTTGCCGGCCTGGGTCATCAGGCGGTGGTACTTCGCGGCCAGGGACGGGTCGCTGCGTCCTGACGGCGCTCCGGGAGGGTCTCTGAAGCGCCCCGGGTCTGGTGGAGGCTCTCAATCCATGGAGGATGAGAGTCATGGCGGCACCGAGGAAGTACGGCGACGAGCTGCGTGAGCGGGCCACCCGGATGGCGGTGGAGGCGCGTAAGGACCCGGCGAGTCGGCCGGGTGCGATCGCTCGGATCGCGGAGCAGTTGGGGATGCATCCGGAGACGTTGCGTGGATGGGTGCGCCAAGCCGAGATCGACGGCGGGGTCCGGCCCGGCACGAGCAGCGACGAGTCCAAGCGGATCGCGGACCTGGAGCGAGAGAACCGTGAGCTGAAGCGAGCCAATGAGATCCTGCGAACGGCGTCGGCGTTTTTCGCGGCCGCGGAGCTCGACCGCAAGATCAAGTAAGCGTGCCGACAGCGGTGCTGGTCGACTACATCGACGCCCACCGCGACAGGTTCGGGGTCGAGCCGATCTGTGAAGTCCTGTCCTCTGGCGGGACCAAGATTGCCCCGAGCACCTACTACGCAGCCAAGACCAGACCGGCCTCGGCCAGAGCGATCCGAGACGCCGAACTGGTGCCCGTGATCCGTCAGGTCCACACCGACAACCTCGGTGTCTACGGCGCCCGCAAGGTCCACGCCGAGGTCAACCGGCAGGGCACCCTGGTCGCCCGGTGCACCGTCGAACGCCTGATGAAAGCCGAGGGGCTGGCCGGGATCAGGCGGGACAAGACCCGCAAGACCACGCTGAGCGAGGGCGCCGAGACCAAGCGTCCCGAGGATCTGGTCAAGCGTCAGTTCCTCGCCCAGGCTCCCAACCAGCTCTGGGTGGCGGACCTGACCTATGTCCGCACCCACTCGGGCTGGGTCTACGCCGCGTTCGTGCTCGACGTGTTCTCCCGCATGGTCCTGGGGTGGCAGGTGTCTACCTCACTGCGCACCGACCTGGCCCTGGATGGGCTCGACATGGGTCTGTGGGCCCGGCAGCGAGCCGGGCAGGACGTCACCGGGCTCACCCACCATTCAGACCGCGGAGTTCAATATCGAGCCATCCGCTACACCCAGCGGCTGGCCGAGGCCGAGGCCGTCGCCTCGGTTGGTTCCAAGGGCGATTCGTATGACAACGCGATGGCTGAGGCGTTCAACTCGCTGTTCAAGGCCGAGTGCATCCGCAACCCGGCCATGCGCCCCAGCGGGGGCTGGAAGTCCGTCGGTGACGTCGAGATCGCCGTCGCCGAGTACATCGACTGGTTCAACCACCGACGCCTCCACGGCGAGATCGGACTGATCCCGCCGGCAGAGTTCGAGGCCAACCACTGGGCCAGCCTCACGACCGAGCACTACCCTGAAACACCCGTCCCCGCAGCGGTCGGATCCAAGTAACCGAGTCTCCACGAAACCCGGGGCGCTTCACTCGGTGGGGCTCGGTGTGGCTCGCTTCGTCCAGGCAAATCTCGGCGTCGGGGGCTTCGGGGCCACGCCGTGGCCTGTCATGTGGCTCTCTCGGGTGCTTTCGAGAGGCGTTGCGCCGCTGTTCAAGGGTCCCGTCGCTCGGTTGCGTCCCATTGATCACCACGGCCGTCGGGAGGACACTCGGGCCATGATTGGCGTGGAGCGGCTGCGCCGCTGGTGTCGGATCTGCGGTCCATGCGGAACGGTTGCGAACCGAAGACGACGCGGCACTCCCGTGGGATCTACAGATGCGCGCAGCTGGGAAGGGACTACCCGTGACCGACGGACTTGACGAGACCGGCCGACGTGATCCCGAGCCGCGGCAGGACCTGGTGCAGCGCTCGGCACCGTTTCTGCCTGCCGGCAGTGAGATACAGCAGGCGTTCATCTGTCAGAGCGCACCGCACTTCTTCTTCTTCGTCATTACCTATCTGACCGGCCTGACGATGTTCTGGAACAAGTACCGGTGCGTGGTGGTCACCCGGGACGCCATCTACGTGTTGGACAGCAGCAAGCTGTCCGGTGGCGCCAGCCCGCAGCGTCTGGCGGCCACGGTGCCGCGCCCTACCCGACTCGGTCCGGTATCCGGGCGTTGGGGGGAGATGAACCTCCTCGGCGAGCGTCATTGGGTCCACAAACGCTTCCACGACCAGATCGCTGCCGCAGACCGGGAGATCGGCTTTGCCCAGGCATGAGGATCACGATCAATGGCTGGGGTACCAAATTGAGGGCGGCGTTCTCCAGGCGGGGCTCGAGGGGCGGAGTCCCAGGTGCCATCCAAAGACCAGTGGCGGTGCCGGTTGTAGACGGTCTTCCAGTTGCTATAGGCGGCCGGAAGGTCCCGCCACGGGCACCCCTGCCCGCGTCCGATGGAAAATCCCATCGATGACCCTGCGGTGATCAACTCAACGGCGGCCCTGTCGCGGATGAACCGGAAGCAGCGGCTCCAACCGCCGCCACTCCTCATCGCTTAGATCATGACGGTTCAGACGCTCATCCACACCAGACCATCTACACGTTGCCCCAGCGGGACACGTCCTAGTGTTGCGTGATTCTGGTTGCGTTACTTTTCGTGTTGTGGCTCGTTGACTCGGTGTGGAGCTTTCGGTGGAGCAGGACGCTGAGTTGCGGGCGTTGGTGAACAGTCGGGATGTGTCGGCCGTGCTGGCGACTCGGGCGCGGATCGTGTTGTGGCATGGGGAAGGTCGGCGTCGTAAGGACATCGCGGAGTTGGCGGGGGTGTCGTTGCCGACGGTGGATCGGTGGGTCCGCCGCCACGCCGAGCATGGCCTGGCCGGGTTGGACGATCGTGATCGGGCTGCGCCGCGGGTGCAGGTTCCACCGCGGGTGCGGGCTCGGGTGGTGGCGTTGACCAGGACTTCTCCGCCGGTGGAGACGGGGCTGTCGCACTGGTCGACCCGTGGGTTGGCTGGGTATCTGAAGCGGGTCGAGGGGATCTGTGTGTCGTGGAGCTATGTGGCTCGGGTGTGGCGGGAGGAAGGGCTTGCGCCGCACCGGCATGCCACGTTCAAGTTGTCCAAGGATCCCGCGTTCGCGGAGAAGGTCTCCGATGTGGTCGGGTTGTATCTGGACCCGCCCGGTGGGGCGGTGGTGCTCTCCATCGATGAGAAGACACAGATCCAGGCGTTGGACCGGACTCAGCCGCTGCTGCCGTTGGACTTCGGCGTGACCGAGAAACGCACCCACGACTATGTGCGGCACGGTGTCACGAACCTGTTCGCAGCCCTGGATGTGGGCACCGGCCAGGTCGTCGGGGAGTGCAGGCCGACCCGGGACGGGGTGAACTTCCTGGCCTTCTTGAAGAAGGCCGTCAAACCTCATGCGGGCAAGGACATTCATGTGGTGTTGGACAACCTGTCCACCCACACCACGCCAGAGGTGGAAGCCTGGCTGGAGGAGAATCCGCACGTCAGGTTCCACTTCACCCCGGTCGGATCGAGCTGGATCAACCAGATCGAGACGTGGTTCGGGATCCTGACCCGCCAGTCGATCCGCCGCGGCACCTTCACCTCGGTGAACGTGCTGATCAAACAGATCAAGGACTACATCGACACCTGGAACATCGACGCGAAGCCGTTCGCCTGGACCGCCACCAGCGAAGAGATCCTCGCCAAGGTCCGCCTCGTCCAGACCAACATCAAGAAACTCGTCGACAACAACGCGAAATAACACAACCAGAATCACGCAACACTAGTGGCTTGGTCGCGGGTTTCGCCACACGATCCAGATTGGCCAGAAGGTTGCTCGCAGAGGTCTTCGTTCGTCTCAGCTGAGCGGCGTCCTCTCTCCTCGATCGAGGTAAGTGACACAGCTGCCCAACCCGCGCCGTTCGACCTCCTCACGGAAGTCCGACAGGGATGACGTCATCACGTCGTAATCGTCGTAATGGACCGGGACCGCGCGACGCGGCTTCAGCAATGTCAGCAGGTCAACTCCCTGACTGGCATCCATCGTGACTATCAGGCCACCCGGCAGTTTGGCGCCGCCCAGGTGGAGCACCGCGAGATCCGCCTGCGGGTAGCGACGTGCGATCTCAGTCAGAGCGTCGTGCATCAGGGTGTCGCCGGTGATGTAGAGCCGGTGCAGGACCCTCCCGTCCTTGCTGAGCTCCAGCATCGTGCCCATGACCGGCGGCAGTAGTAGACGGGCCGGGCCAGGGGCGTGCAGGCCTGGTAGGGCGGTCAGGCGCAGTGTCGTGCCGTCCTTGCTGAGTTCGTGGTGTTCCCACGTGCGCAGGCCAAGTGCCCGACGAAAGCCGTGCCAGCCCTGCAGTCGCCGCGACGCGTGTGGTGTCGTGATGATTGGGAGACTGCGGTCCAGACGTCGGCGCGCGATCCGGTCCCAGTGGTCGCCGTGCAGGTGTGACAGAACGACGGCGTCGAGTTCGGGTAGCTCGTCGATCGATAGCGCCGGGTTGGTCAATCGTTTGGTGGACAGTCCGTGGCCGAGATAGGCCCTCTGGCCGCGGTGCAGGAAGTTCGGGTCAGTAAGCAGCGTGAACGAGCCATAGCGGATCAGCGTGGTCGCGTTGCCGATGAACATGAGCTCGCCGAACTGACCCGGCCCATCACTTACCAGCACGGGTCCAGGTTGCGAGTCCACGCCGTTCCCTTACCCGACGCCGCGTGATCATCCACCCGCCCGGACCATGAGGAGCGACCTTGAGGGCCCTGAGTTCGCTCGTCAGAGGCCGGGGACTCCTCAACCATCTGAAGGCCCACGATGGGCGCGAGGTCCGTCCTGACCACATGAGGTCGGGCGGCTCGGCGCGGCGCCCGAGCCTGAAGGCTCTTGACAGGATGGCTGGACGGGACGGGCTGGGGCTGGTTCCCGGCGGGGGGCCGGTGTGTGTGGTAGCCAGGAAGAGGTCGGACACATCTCCATGACGCAGGGACGACGGGGGTGGCGCGGTGTGGATGCTGAGACTTCCAGGTGTTTACGCGCCTCAGGACGACTCGTGGCTCCTGATGGCTGCCCTGGGCCGGGAGCGGCTGCCGAGCGGAGCGCGGGTGCTGGATCTGTGTACCGGCAGTGGGCTGCTGGCCGTGGCGGCGGCGCGCGCGGGCGCGGAGGAGGTCATGGCGGTGGACATCTCCCGGCGGGCGGTGTGGACGGCGTGGACCAACGCGAGACTTCGCCGCCTTCGGGTCGCGGTGCGCCGTGGCGATCTCGGTGCACCCGTTCTCGGCCAGCGGTTCGACCTAGTCCTCGCGAACCCGCCGTATGTCCCCGCCCTGCGCACCGTCCCGGAAAGGACGAGCCGGGCCGGGCTCGGCTGGGACGCGGGGTGGGACGGTCGGGCCCTGCTCGACCCACTGTGCGCGCTGCTGCCGCGCATGTTGAGTTCGCACGGCGTGGTGCTGCTGGTCCACTCCGCGCTGTGCGGGGTCGGCCGGACGATCCGGCGGCTACGGGACGTCGGTATGCGGGCCCACGTGGCCGACCGTCTCGTGATTCCCGTTCGGCCCGGTGATGTGGGCGCGGGCGTCCTGGTTGGAAGAACGCGGCTACATCCGACCGGGACAGCGCGAGGAGCAGCTAGTCGTGATCCGGGGAGAGATGCCATGAGCTGGGGGGTTTTAGAGGACGGGCAGGTAGTGAGGATCTTCGCGGGCGGTCCCATCCTCGTAGGCCCCGATTCCCGCGTAGAGCACTTCGGCGATCCGGTGGTGGGTGAGGGCCGAGCATGTCGCCGGCACCCTGTTCGCCGCTCGCCACACCGGCGAGGCCCTTGGTCGTCTCGCCCACCTTGCCGCCGAGCTTGCCCAACATCTGCCCCCCTTCGCCGAGACGTAGGCCTGGCCCGCCTCGACCAACCGTTGGGTCGCCGGGTTCTCCGATGCAGCCTTGCGGACGCCATCTCCGATGTCGGAAAGGTTCACCGCCTCCGGCCGCACACGGCCGCTCGATGTCTGACTCATGTCACTCCCCCTTTCGACTCGGCACCTGCCGAGTCAGCCACGGCTACCGCCGCGCCGTCCGGTGCCCGTCGGCGTACGGGACTCCTCCGGCTCGCGCTGCCTTGGCGGCGACGCCCGGCGTCCGCGTTCCGGCGCGCCACGACGTTGATCGGAGTGGTCCCGCCCCCGACCAGCAGCTGACGGGCGCCGCTCCTCCTCTTCGCCTTCCTCGGGCTCCTCCTCGCGCTGCTCGGCCTTGGGAGCGCCCTCCTCCTCTTCCTCGCGCTGCTCGGCCTTGGGAGCGCCCTCCTCCTCTTCCTCGCCTTCCTCGGGCTCCTCCTCGCGCTGCTCGGCCTTGGCAGCGCCCTCCTCCTCTTCCTCGCCTTCCTCGGGCTCCTCCTCGCTTTCGCCCTTCGACCGCGCACCGGCTAGCCTCGCGGTGCGCTCCTCCAGACGATCCGCCAGGCCCTCAAGAGGCCGGCTGAGGGCAGACATCGCCGCAGCCCGGCCTGTCGACATCAGCTCGCCGCGAACATCGCCGACGATCCGGCCGACCTCGGGCGACTCGGACAGCCGACCCACCACTTCCTTCCCGAGCGCACGCATGTCGAGACGTTTACCGACGAGCACCGACCCCAACAAGAGAGCCAACTTGACCTTCTTCCGCCGGCCAAGGATGTACCCGCCTATCACAGCCAGGGAAATCTTTGTCGAGTCGTTCATGTTCCTCCTCTTCAAACGGTCGCCCCAGCCACGGTCAGGCAGGTGGGCGCCCTCAAACTGGTCAAGGAGTACGCCCTCCTCACCAAAACGACGTCACCGGTTTTCGGTCGGTGTAGCCCAACCCTGATGAGCTACCCGACCGCGGGCAATGCCCGGCGCCACGCTTGCCGGCCCGCGCCACTTTGGTGGATTTCGCGCCCTCGCACCGCCTTCGGACCGTGGACCGAGTTCACCATTCGCCGCTACCCGCCGGAACCGCGACCACTTCGGTCTGACTCAGCGGATCCCCGCGACAGATGTCGATCAGGTATAACCCGAGTGCGACACTTCCAGACGCCCGACGACACGGATCCGTTGTTGATCCTCTGTCGCACCGTAGGCACCGAAGTCGAGCGCCCAGACCACACATCAGACCGCCGCAGGCAGGACTTGCGGCCCTTAGCTTGCGGAAATAAGCCTGGTGGCGCCGCTGCCGGGCGCGCCCTACCGGCCCGTCGTGTGCGCGGCGCGCCACGGGCCGGGGACGGCGCTATCATCGCCCGCAGCAATCGGTCGCCCTCGAAGCTGCAGACATCCCGGCGATCCCACCGTGGGACCGGCTGGGTCGGTCCTTCTGCGCGCGAGCTCTAACGACACCCTGGATCCTCGAGCGTTGGCAGATGACGGCACGGTCCGGCGCCGGGGGGGTGTGGTGGTCAGCCTGGAATACCTTTGCGCCCCGCGCCCGGCCTAGGCGGTGGGCAAGATCAGCTTGCACTTCAAACTTGAGGCCGACGTCGAGCGGCACACGACGAACCCAGCGCCGTGAGCGAGCTTCACATCGATGCGAAGGGCAACTTGGACAGAGTACTGGAGCCCGGCTTTGTGCCGGCCCGCCGCTAATGGTGCCCCTCTCAGAGAGACGGTGGCCGGTAGCCTGTCTGCTGCAGGGACGACACCGGCCTTACCGGATGCAAGGCACTGCGCCAAGGCCTACCAGCGAGGGCGATGTGGCGCTGTCCTCGGAGGCCCTCGCATCGCTTTGGGACCGGGCCGGCCCGGGATGGGGACTTGTGGCCGCGCCCGGCCCGCGCAAGGGGTCGCTGTCATGACCCCTGCTGCCATTCAGATTTTACGCGCGGTAACTGGCAGGGTCGCAGAGACAATGGGCCCCCAGCAGCAGGGACCTGAAACGTATGCTTCTGGCTTGCCCTCCGCGGCCGTCCCGGCTTCCTAGCCACGCCTCGGCCTGCGAGCGGCTCCCCAGCGCCCCGGAGTATGTACAGCAACCGCAGGCGGGCAGCCAGGTTCGCGAGTTCGCGGGCTGGCTAACGGCTCGACTACCGGCAGCTCGGCGTAGCGGAATCGTAGGGCTGCAGGCGCGCGGCGAAAATAGTCCTCGTCGAGCATCTTGACGCCGCACTCGAACTGGTGGCCGGTGCCCCGGACGGAGTCGCGCACCAGCCGCAGGACAGTGGTCGGTGGCCTGCGCAGCGTGCTCGCCACAACCGACAAACCGAGGCACCTCCCGGCTCCAACTCGCGGCCGACCGCACGATGTCACCCAGCCCAGAGCAAGCAAGGGCCGCTCGGCGATACCTCTGCATGTGGTGGGTCCGCGTCGAGGGGACGAGACTGGAGGCCAGGTAGGTAGCGAAGGCGGGGCGCTCACGCCGCCACCCACCGGATGTTCGTGATGCGCCCGGTCAGACGCAGACCAGCGGCGACGGATCACGAAGCCTTCGAGCCTCGTGCGGCAGGAACCGGCACGGACCGTGGACCGGCCGAAGACCAAGAAGGCGGCGACGCAGCGAAGGCGCCAACGCTCATGGGTGCCAGGGCGCTGGGGTCCACGTGCAGTTCCGGCTCCCCTCCCGCCGTTCGGGGGCTGCACCGAAGGAAGGTGTGGCGAAGGGAGCGCCTGTGGCGCCGGAGCGGCGAGGATGCGGTCCCGAACATCCGCGGGGCCGGGGCACAGGGGACGAACCCGATGCTGATCCTGGCCCCGACGGATGACAGGTTGAGGGTGTCGGGAACCACTCCGACGCTGGTCTCAACCCGGGGAGTCGGACGAGTCCGACCGGGCCCAAGTTTAGGGCCAAAGGGGGCGACGGATCCGGACTCGATGTGGGTCATGCTCGGCTCCGGTGCCCGACGAACTCCGGAGCAGGGGCGGCAAGCTCCGGCCGGGCACCGCCGGGGTGGAGGGCATCGACGGCGACTCAACTGGGTGCCCGCCGCGTAGCTTGGGAAGGCACACCCTCCAGCGCGAGGGAGGGCTGGACCGGGATCGAGAAGAGCACCGTCGTCGCGAGGGTCCTCGAAGTGGGGAGCCTCATTTCGGTGCGAGTCAACTTGGGCGGGGCCGACTGGTTCCGACTGCGGGCCGCCCTGCCAGTAGTGCCGATCCTAAACAGGCGGCGGCCGGTGTAGTCCCGCACACTCCTGGAGGGGCTACACCGACCGTTATGAGCGGTGCAGTCTCGCACCGCTTGTGGACTGACCCGGACAGGCTCACGGCGGGATGCCCGATCCAGGTCAGCCGCGTTCAATCCGCGAGGGATTCTCCTGCCGTCGCCCGCAGCGTAGGCACAGGCATGCCTCCGGAACAGGTGACAATTGGCCCTCGCGACAAGGACTTACGGCGTAAGCTAGCCTGCCTTCCTCGGCCCGAGTGTGTGTCCGGTCTTGCCTGAAGGTAACCGACGGCGCCCCGCTCGGGAGGAGCGGGTGTGTGCCTGCCCCGACTCCCACTACGGGCTCGCCTCCGGTCAGTCGCGGCCCCTTCGATCAACCTCCCTGATCAGAGACGTGACCTTTCTCCTCGCGCACCTTCTGGCTCGTGGCGTTGGCGGCTTGCTTCGCAGTCCCCTTGAGTTCCTCGCCGGCTTCGCGAGCCTGGCCCTTGGCTTCCTCCGCCACACGCTGTCCGGATTCCTGAACGGCCTCCTTGACCGGCTCCACTATGCCTTCCCCGCGTTCTCTCAACTGCTGCCCGGCCATCTCCTCGCGTTCGGTGGTTGGCAGCACGGACGCCAAGAGCAGGCCGGCTCCGAAGGCAACCACTCCGGCGGCGAGTGGGTTGCCCTGCGTTCGCTGCGACACCTGGCCAGGTGTCGACCGCACTGTTTCGACGGCCTGTCCGGTCGCACGCTCTATGGTGTCGGCGGCGTGGCCGGCCCTCTCCCGCATCGCGTCGGCCGTCTGGTCGGCCCTCTCCCGCGTGGTCGCGGCGACGTCGTCCAGCTGCCTACCAGTCAGCGCCGTGGTCTGCTCGGCGCTGCCCATGACTCGCCGCCCCGCACGCCGCACCGATCGTTTCAGGCGGGCACCGCGACGCCGCACGACATGGCTAGGTCTGACACGTTCCGCCAGTCGTTCGATGTCGTCGGCGAGTTCCGCGCGAGTCTGGTAAATGTCGTCCTTCAGCTGATCCGGCTCGGATGGCGTAACCACTCCGCGTCCTCCTTCAACGTCTCGACGGTCCGCTCCGGCTTCGACGGGACACGACGCAACCGGACTCGACCTGATGCGTACAACGTCAGGCTGACCAGCAGCCAGATGCCGGTGACGACAAGCGCTGCCCAGGCTGGATCCAACACATGCGCCAACGCGAACACCGCGGCCAACGAGCCGAACAGCAGGACCATGTGGGCAGCGACTCCCGCGCCGCCGAACATGCCCGCCGCCTTGCCCGCCTTCGCGGCTTCGTCCCGTATCTCGATCCTGGCCAGCTCTGCTTCCTGCCGGAGCAGTCGGGAGGCGTCTCCACTGATGCGGGCCAGAAGCTGCCCGGTGGAGGCCGAGTCCTCGGCCGCCCTCCGCTCGATACGCCGCAACTGATCGGTCGTCATGGGAGATCCTCAGGGGCACGGTGCAGCGGGTCGCTGTCGCTTCCCATGCGCATGTCCCGGCTCGTCGGATCCGCCGTCAGCGGTCGAGTCTGTCCTTTCGTGGCGGCGCGGGCCAGCCTGCCCACCGCGAAACCCGCCGCCGCGGCACCAACCAGGAAGGCCACCGGCCTGCGACGCGCGAACCCCTCGACGTCCTGGAGAATTCCGTCCATGCCGCGGTCGTCCAAGTGGTCAGCGGCCCTACGCCCACCGTGAGCGACATCCCGCACAAGGCCATAGTAGTACTTTGTTAGGTGTGTCGTTTCGTGTTCTGTGGTTGATGTTCTGACATGGTCGGTGCATGACTCCTGATCAGATAGCGGAGTTGCGGCCGAGGCTTGGCGAGTTCGCAGCCGACATGCTGGGTTGTCTTGCGCGTTCGGATCAGCGTGCCACGGGTGAGTTGTATCTGCGTGGCCTGTTGACTGATGGTCGGCGTAAGTCGATGCAGCCGATGGCGGAGCGGCTGGGTGTGGATCATCAGCGGTTGCAGCAGTTCGTCACCTCCTCGACATGGGATTTCACCGCGGTGCGGCGCAGGTTGAGCTCGTGGGCTGCGCAGGCGATTGGGCCGCGGGCATACGTGATCGACGACACCGGATTCCCCAAGGACGGGCCTGCCTCGGCGTGTGTGGCCTGGCAGTATTCCGGGACGTTGGGCAAGACCGCCAACTGCCAGATCGGGGTGAGTGTTCACGCGGTCAACGACACCTGCTCGGCGGCGGTCGACTGGCGGTTGTTCTGCCCGGAAAGCTGGGACGACAAGGCCTGTGATGATCCCGAGCAGGCCGAGAAGGTCCGCCGGAAGCGAGCCGAATCCAAAGTCCCTGACGACGTGAGGCATGTCGAGAAGTGGCGGCTCGCGCTGGACATGCTTGATGAGCAGACCGAATGGGGGTCGCCGAGGCTTCCCGTCGTTGCCGATGCCGGATATGGGGATTGCACCAGGTTCCGGCTCGGCGTGGAAGAACGTGGCCTGGACTATGTGGTCGCACTCAAAGCCGGCACCAGCGCCCACCCCGGCGAAGCGGAGCCGGTGAGACCGCCACGTAACGGTGGTCGTGGCAGACGTCCCAAGCCCCACTACCCGAAGCCGGCATCGAGTCTGCGCGAGATCGCCATGGCGGCCGGCCGCGATGCCTACCAGGAGGTGGCGTGGCGGCAGGGGACCAGAAAAACGAAAGGTAATCCGAGTGCTGCCATGACCTCGAAGTTCGCGGTGTTCGTGGTACGTCCGGCCAACCGCGACATCCCTCGCGCAGACGATGGGACCTTGCCGGCGAAGCTGCTGCTGGTCGAATGGCCCGATGAGGCGAACGAGCCTACCGACTACTGGCTTTCTAACCTGCCTGCCGACACACCGATCGATCAGCTCGTCGACCTGGCAAAGATCCGGTGGCGGATCGAACATGACTACCGCGAACTGAAAACCGGGCTCGGACTCGACCACTTCGAAGGACGCTCCTGGACCGGCTGGAACCGCCACGTCACACTCGTCGCGATCGCCCAAGCTTTCTGCACCATGGTCAGACTCGACCCAAAACAGGATGCGCCGGCCTGAGCTTGTACGCAGTCGTACACGAGCTACAAATCGTGCTCGCCCTCATCGCCGGCGCATGCCCCACCTGCCGACAAGAAGTCACCATCGACCACATCGAAGCACTCGCCCCACCATGATCGACATGACAAAGTCCTAATAGACAGGTGAATTGGGATTCGTCTCCGCCATCGATGCTAAGTCATCCGCCCAGCCACGGAAATTTTGCGTCATCCGCTCAACCTGAGCTTGCGTCTCGCCGCCTACCTGCTCACGCAGCCGATCAGTCGCCTGCCGCGCTTGCGCCTTGGTCTCCTCAGTCACCGCCTGCGCCTGCTGGCGCGCCGTTCCACCAACCTCATCGGCGGCCTCGCGCACCCGTCCGCCGGTCGTCGGAGGCCTTTGTTGAGGGATCTGGCCGGTCCGTTGCTCAACGCCCGCCTCTCCTTGCTGGCTCACGGGTGCCTCCCAAGTCATCGCCCTTGACATTGCCAACCGGGACATGGGCCGGGTACCCGCGCAACAGGCAGCAGATCGCCGAGAACGTAGCATCGGCCCTTCTGTCATCTAGCGCCGAATCTTCGGCCCTGCCACTCAGCCTCTCGAGTGACTTCGGGCACCGCCAGGGACCTTGTTCCTTGTGGCCGTCGGTCCGATGTCGTGGGCGGGCGAGGTACGCCTACGATCTGCGACTGTCCGCGGTCACCAGGTCCATCACACCTGGATCGGTGGTGGTGAAGAACGCGTGGAACCGCCAGGTGGTGAAGATGGTGTCCTGGCCCTGTCCGGCTTTGGTGTTGAGGTCGGGGATACGTCGCACGATCAGCCGGCCCGGAACCTGCTCGGACTTCTTGGCCGAGGAGAACGCGGTGAAGTCGATTTCTGCGACCTCGGCGCGGGAGATCCACTGTCGGGTCGCTTCGTCGAAAACTGCGTCGGTGTATTCGATGGTCTGCCAGGCGGCCTCGCTGATGGAGGCGATGACCTTCTTGACCGTCGCGTCGAGGCGGAGGGTGACCGACACGTCCGCGCCAGCGGCGACCGCGGTCAAGACGGTGTCACGCCCGTAGAAGCCGGAATCGCCTCGGAGTAGCGGTTTGGCCCGCGCGTTCGGGCCGCGCAACTGGTGGAGGGTGGCCAACGCGTCAGCGACCAGCCGTTCGCGCCTCGTGCGGACCCGCATGAGCCCTTGCGTAGCCGCTGCGCCATGATCACCGGCGCGGCTTGGCTGGTAGTCACGGTCGCCAGCAGCGCGTTGAGTCCACGCACCCCGGAGTAACCGAATCCTGCGCCCTGCTGGGCATAGCCATGGACCTCGGTGATCGTGTCATCGATGTCGATCAGTGCGTACTCCTCGATCCCGGCGACCAGCGGCGTCTTGTTCGCCAGACCGACCAGCATCCTGGAGGTGACCGCATCGAGCTGGCGGACATGGCCGAAGGCGAACGAACGCAGGAACGACCCCAGCGTCGACGGCGCATACACACCAGTGAAGAGGCGGCTCATTCCACCGTGGCGGAGCAGCCCCATGTCGGCGATGCTGTCCGCCCCCGCGGCCATCCCCGCAACCAGGCAGGTCACCTTCGACCCGGCGTTCGCGCCCTTGTCGCTCGGCACGCTCAACTGCGAATCGGCAAGATCCTGCAGGCCGACCGACTCCGCCAACCCCATCAGCGGAACCAGCCCGGCCGCCGACACCATTTTTCGGCTCGTCGAACACCGCAGACACCGCCGCGCCAGTATGAGAGAGTTGCACCCCAGAGATGCCCTTCCGTGCGGGACAGATCGAACCCTAGACAAGTCCGATCATCCCAACATGCAAGGGCATTCTCACGTCACGACCCGCCAACCACACGCCCCACACCCTCGCTCATCGGTGGATTCTCAATGAAGTTGTCAAGCCTCTTGAGCAGTTGGTGGGTCGAGTTCGAAGAGCCGGTTGTCGCGGAGTAGAGCCCACAAGACGTCGACGCGGCGACGGGCCAACGCGATGAGTGCTTGGATGTGTCCGAGCCCCTGTCCACGCTTCTTGAGGTAGTAGTCGCGGTTGGGTCCCTCGCGCATCATGGCCGCGGAGGCGGAGAGGTAGAACACTCTGCGCAGCTTGCGTGAGTAGCGCATCGGCCGGTGCAGGTTCCCGGTGCGTCGTCCGGAGTCACGCGGAACGGGTACGAGCCCGGCAGCCGAGGCGAGCCGGCCGGCGTCGGCGTAGCCGCCCAGGTCCCCGGCTGCGGCGATGAGCTCGGCGCCCAGGATCGGGCCCATGCCCGGCAGGGACTCGATGATCTCGGCCTGAGGGCGCGCGGAAGGTAGTGGTGATGCGAGCGTCCAACTCGCTGATCCGAGCGCCGATCGCCAGGATCTGGACGGCGAGGTCGGCCACGATGCTGGCCGCGACGTCTTGCCCGGGCACAACACTCTGCTGAGCCCTGGCCGCGGCCAGGGCAGCGGCTGCGATCTCCTCCGCGCTGCGGACCTTCGCCCTTGACCAGCCATGCCCGCAGCCGCGACTGCCCGAGACGGCGAATCGCCCCGGGGGTCTGGTAGCCGGTCAGCAGAGCCAGCGCGCCACGGCTGTGGGCGTAGCCAAGGACCGTTCCAGCGCAGGGAAGTAGCCACTGAGTACGTCGCGGAGCCGGTTGACCATGCGGACCCGGTCCCCGACCAGATCGCTGCGGTGAGTCACCAGCAGCCGCAGCTCACTCACCAGCGAAGCCGAGACCTCCACCTCCTGCAGATCGCCGCGGTGTCGAAGCGTCTCGGCGATGACATATGCATCGCGGGCATCGGTCTTCGCCTCGCCCCGGTAGGCGCCCGCCATCTGGTTCACGGTCCGACCGGGCACATACCTCACCCGCTGACCGTGCGCCGCCAACAGCGCCAGCAGCAGCCCCGACATCGTCCCCGTGACGTCAACTCCCCACACGACCTCCTCAGCCCGAGTAAGCACGCTGCCGACCGCGTCGAGGATCGCAGCCTCGTCGTTGATGACCCTCGCCGACCAGACGGTCGCCCCGTTTTCGTCGATCAGACAGACCCAGTGATGACCCTTGCCGACATCGACGCCCACCCACCCCAGTCGGACCTGCCGCTTCATCTCATCCTCCTCCGAGCAAACGACATCGCCGTGGCCCGAAGGACACCCCCGCAGACAGATCCGTAAACAGCGACCAGGACACGCATCTCAATCAGCAGTCAAGGCGTCCCAGGAGGAGCCGGGCGGCCAATCCATCGGAGCCATCAAGGGCGATCAAGGCTCAGCCACACCCAGCCCTCCCGGGCCAACCAAGAACTTACGGATCCGGGCTAAGGAGCGGCAGAGTCTGGATCGGCTGTCGCAGCGACGTCGTACCGGTACGCCAGGCGCCGAGCAGCTGGTCGGCGAGCCGGTCCTCCAGGAAGGAGGTCGCGTCGATCCCGAAGATCACGTCGGGTGTCAGGTCGGGTTCGCGTCCGAGCAGATCGCCGATCACGTCGTGGCGCATCACCTGTTCGTGTACGGCGTCGGCCTCGACGTGCTCGGTGTAGAACGACACGCACTGCTCTGGAAGCTTCAGCCGACGGAGCGCCTGCACCATCCGGTGTGCGCTAGGTGCGGTGGTGATCTCCGCCGCGGCGAGGTGGCCGACCAGGGCGCCCCGCAGGGAGCGGTGGAGGCCGAGTAGCGACATCAGGTTGACGGTGGCGAGCATGTGGGCCGGTGCGGCGTCGAGGTAACGGCCGTATCGCGGGTCGAGCCCGAGACCGGCCATGAGGTCGGCGAAGAGCTGGGAGTGCGCCCGGGCGGCCCGACCCGCACCGAACTCGTCGTACTCGACCGCGACGAGCGACGCCTTCGCCTGCCCCAGCAGGCGAGGAATCACCCAGGCGTGCGGGTCGGCCTCCTTCAGGTGGTACAGCGAGCGCATCGCCACGAACTCGCGCACCTGCCACAGTTCTCCGCCGCGTTCCAGGAAATGGGAGACGCCGTCGCCGTCCACCGGTTCGTGGACGAGGGGCTCGAGGGCGCTGGCGACGTCGGAATGGTGGGGAAGGTCGTGGCGGAGCGCCGCGAGGAAGGCACTCTCCAGATCCCCGCGCAGGCGCAGCAACTCCGGGTCCCACTCCCAGCGTCCGTCCGTGCCGGCGAAGGCGCGGTAGTGCAGTTCGTAGCAGGTGTAAAGCGCGAGTTGCAGGTCCTCGCCGTAGGCGTCCGCGGCGGCCACGGTGGCCCGGGGCGGTAGGACTCGATGGCGGTCGCCGGACAGCGTCTCGATGACCGCGGCGGACAACGGGCCGCGAGGTGTGGGAAGCGCCGGAGAGTACGACGTGGCCGCGTGCGTGCCGGCGGCTCCCATCGCCGCACCGCGCCCGTCGTCCGGCGGCGGCGTGGTCACCCGCACCACCTACCCGGGGGGGATGTCGGCCGAAACGGGTGGTGGTCGTGGGTGCCGCGGCGGGTCATGCACCCTCACCAACCGCGCAGCCCGCGGCGGTCTGCGCGACCAACATGTCCACGACCGCCTGGGGCCCGGCCGTGGCCGTCCCGCGCTGCCGCGCCGCGCCGGTGCCATGCCGCCGCAGGAGCCACGAGGAGGACCTCCTCCTCACCTCGTGGAAGGAGGAGGGTCGACGGGCGGTCCGAGTGCCGGGCGATCAGCGAGAAGGCGCAGTGCGAGCGGATCGTGCAGACGACCGTCGAGGAGTTCAATCGGCTGGATATTCTCGTTAACAACGGGCCTCCAGATGACCTTCGACGGCGTGGAATCGATCCCGGAGGATCTTCTCCTGCACACGTTCCGAACCAAATCGTCGCGATGTTCTGGTTGTGTCAGGAGGCGGTGCCCCATATGAAGGGGCTCCGCGATCATCAACATCGCATCCATCCAGGCCTTTCGGGCCTCGCCTCCACTGCAACCGTACGCCACCACCAAGGGCGCCATCGTCACCTTCACCAAGGGGCTGGCGGAGGAACTCAGCGAGCGAGGCATCCGGGTCAACGCCGCGGCACCGCGACCCGTGTGAGCCGATCACCCATGCCTCCATGGGTGCGGAGAAGACCGCGAAGTTCGGTGGCCGTTCTCCCACCGGGCGTCCCGGCGGACAGCCGAACTTGCGCGGGCCTTCGTGTTCCTGGCGTCTGGCACCCTCGATCCACGACGCAGGCGCGAGTTGGAGAAGGAGGCAGCCGCAGCCCGTCAATTCGGCCTTGCCGCCACCGTGTCCGACAGGCCCGACTCCACGGATCTGCCCTTCGACGTCGCGGCGGCCGTCCGCTTCGACGACCAGTTCCACCTTGATCCGGTGCGTTACCTTGACGGGCTTGCCCACGAGCTGACGAGGATCGGTGGCATCATCCTCGAGCACACCCGGGCCACCTCGGTCGAGGAACGCAGGGACCACACGGTCGCGGTCTCCACCAGCGCGGGAACCGTCCGCGCCGACCAGGTGGTCGTCGCGACCCTGCTGCCCATCAACCTCATCGGCGGCTACTTCGCCCGGACCAGGCCGAGCCGCAGCTACGGCCTCGCCGCGCGACTGAGGACCCCCGCACCCACGAGTATGACCATCTCGATCGACTCGCCCACCCGGTCGACACGGCCGTGGCTCGCCGCCGGCCCCGGCGGCTCATCGTGGTCGGCAACGGTCACGAGACCGGTGCTGTCGAGGACACCATGGCGCTCTACCAGGACCTCGAGGACTGGACGCGGTCGACGTTCGACGTCGAAGCCGTCGACTACCGCTGCGCGGCCCAAGACTTCGTCACCACCGACAAGATCCCCTACGTCGGGACGAGCCCGGGCCATCGCGGAATCCTGGTGAGCCACCAGCTCAGCGTGTCGCGCCGGAAACACCGTTAGATGCACAGTCCCATCGGTCGAGCTTGCCTGTATCGGCAGTGCCTCCGCAGCACCTACCGCGTAGAGCGCGTCCGGATCGAGGTGACGTGCGTGACGCAGCATGAGCGCTGATGGCTCTATGCCTATGCGTCGGAGCGCGAGGTGTGCGAGCGGCACGGTCGAAAGTCCCACGCCGCATCCAACGTCGAGGGCACACGAGACTGAGCGGTCGAGATCGAGATTGCGTGCAACGCGTTCGATGACATGTCGGTGAACAGGTGGTCGCGAGTGCTCATAGCCATTGACCATGTGCGGCACATCGAACGGGTTGAGCACGGCACGTCGCGGTGGCGCGAGAGTGTGCGGGCCGCAAACGCACCCCTGTCTGACCCCAAACGAGCTGCACCGCCGAGCGATGATGAGCACCAGGCGGCGACCTTCCGAGCGCGGACGAGTCGGTCGGCGGCCGGCCGTCGCCGGGTACGCCGAGGGCGACCAGCCGCTCGGCCACCTCGTCGGCGAAGCCGCGGGCGTCCTTGATCACCTTGTCGAGACGCTGGTGGATCGGCAGGAAGAGCCGGCCCTGGACGTGCCAGTGCAGCTGCTTGCCGTTGAGTGCGAGTCCGAGCAGATCGACGAGTACCGGCTGCATGACCCGGGCGATGTCCTTCGCGGGCAGCGTGCCCGTTGACTTGGCGTTCACGACAACCCTCCCTCTCGTGTCTTCGGTTGGGAGATCGAACAAAACCTGGTTCCAGCCTGCGCGCCCATTGATCGATATGCAGACATTCGGTCGGCAAAGCGAAGCGTAGGAATCGAGGACTGCGAGGAATTTCTGATCTAACCGGAATATCATGGCAGCGGCGTTCACTTGCCCCCGTCTAATCACCGCAGAGGCCAAATACATTACAGGTGGCGGGCTTCGAGTGACGTCAGTGATGAATCACAGGATGTGACAGGAGCTGGCGTTAAGCCGAAGTCGGGGCGCGTGGCGCAGGCGTACGCCGTAGGTCCCGGCTCAAATGGCCCATGGTCCCGTGTTCCGGCCGTATGTCAAAGCTAACGTGCCTGTCGAGACAACAAAAACACCATGACTGCGGATCCTCGGATAGAGCCAGATGCGGCTCCGCGTGCTTCCGGGACAGGCTCACTGGTGGGAGCCTGAGCGCGCGGCCTCGCGTCTCATCTGTTCGGCATCTGGCGGGGATCCGCCAAGCGAGGCTGACCCGGCGGGCCGCGCTGCCCCTGGGGGTGGCGGCGCCTTGTGAGGGTCAGTCGACATGCGGTGCGGGTGCCCTTTCCTAGAAGGCCGCGCCAGATGCGACGCTGCAGGACTCTGGCGCGGCGCTCCGCACCGCTCATAGCGGCCGGTGTAGGTTCCCTTTCGTGCCGTGGGCGGCCACACCGGCCGCCACTAGTCGCCCCACTCCCGACAGCGCTGTCGGGAGTGGGCCGTGCTATGGCTTCGTCGGCCCGTGGTCAGCGGACTGATTTCGTCCTGTTCGGGTGCTGCTCCGCACCTGATTTCTCGTGCCTCGGCTCCGCCCTCTCGTATGGTCACGACCGATCGTGAGGAGCCTGCTCCCACCCCGTCGACCCCGCGGTTGGTGTCGGTGTGCGGATGATCGTCAGCAGAGTTCCCTACCGGCGGGCCCTCGTGAGTGGACCTGAAGTCGGCCTCTGCTCGGTCAGGGGTGGTGGTCTATTGGCATGTCGATGATGAGAATAGTCGGGGACGGGTCATCCGAGGGCCTTCAGTGCCGCGGCGTAGCGGACACGGCTGAGCAGTTCTCTGATCATCGCTGCCGCGACGGCGTCGCGTAGGCCGTTCTCGGTGGGGTCTCGGACGAGTTGAGTGGTGGCTTGGCGCAGTTGGGCGTGTGCGCGTTCCCGCTCCGGATCGCCTCATGCATCACCTGCCTGAGCGACGGCTCTGCGTCGCCTGGTGCGCCGGGCTCATCGTGGACTCACAGCGCTGCACTGGTGCGACGTTGCAGGTCATCGCAGGTCGCCTCCCACGCGTTGCGCTGCGCGGCGCCGTCGACCGTGAAGCCGGTCAGGCCGCCCACCAGCCAACCCACCAAGGTGCGAGCGGTGCCCACCGCACTGGCCACCGCCCGCCTCGATTGGCCAGCGTCGGCAACTCGCCACCCTCCTGCCCCGGCTCGGCGAATACGTCTGACACCCGCAAACCCACAACAAGCGCCCCGGAGATGCTCGCAGGGACGCCGACGTTGCTCATGCTCCGAAGGTTCTCTGGTCACCCGAGTCTCGGCTACATGCGTTCGCTCGACGACGTTCTGCGAGCCCCCACCGACGCGCACAGGAGTCGGCGTCGCCGCTGGGAGAGGGTGGTGCACCAGTTCGGCGCGCGAGCAGCCGGGCCCTGGTCGGACCCCATCCGTAGCTAGCCCCCGACCCTGACGCTCGATGAGCGGCTACGATCCCCAGCGAACCGGGATGCCAGGAATGTCGAACCGCGCGACCCGCGGCCGGCGATCCTCCTGGCGAGCGCCCTGCGCGAGCTGGGTTTGCCTGCTCTGGCGGCTTCGCCTGTATGCAGTGACCTCGAGGAACCCGGGTCAGGACGCCTTCTCGACCGCCTTCTGGAGCTGGGCCCTGCTCATGTTGGAGCGGCCGTCGATGCCGAGTTTCGTCGCGCGCTCGTAAAGCTCCTGTTTGCTGAGCGCTCCGACGGTCGCGGACTTCCGGCGCCCTCCGCCGGAGGCACTCGACCCCCGACCGGACTTCTTCGCCGCAGCGTCCGTGGCGCTGCGCTTCGACGCACCGGACTTCGATCCGGCCTTCTTGGCCTGGCCGGGGCCGGCCCGGCCGCTCTTGGCCTCCTCCACGCTTCGCCGGAGGGCGTCCATGAGGTCGACGACGTTGCTCTCCTCCGGTTCGACCTCCTCGAGACTGATCTCGCGGCCCTTCGCCTTGTCCTTGACGATGCCGAGCAGACGCTCGCGGTAGGTGTCCTCGTACTTCTCGGGCTTCCAGGGTGTCGCGAGCTGCTCGATCAGGTTGACGGCCGCCTTCATCTCACGCGAGGTGCTCTTGCGCGCCGCAGGCAGATCGTCGTTCACGTCCTCCGGGTCACGCACCTCGTCGGCGAACAGCAACGTCTGGAGGACGAGGACCTGCTTCCACGGCCGGATCACGGCGAGGTATTCCTTGCCCCGCATCACAAAGGACCCGACTCCGGCCAGACCGGTCTGCTCCATCGCGTCCCGCAACAGGGCGTAGGCCTCGTGCGCGCTCTCCTCACGCGGGGCGAGGTAGTAGGTCTTCTCGTAGTAGACGGGATCGATCTCCGCGAGGTCGACGAAGTCGGTGATCTCGAGCGACCGGGACCGACCGAGGCTGGCGGCGTCGACCTCCTCCTGCGTCAGGGTGACGAACTTGTCTCCAGGCAGCTCGTAGCCCTTGACGATGTTCTTGTAGTCGACCTCGCGATCGGTGCCCTCGGCCACCCGCTTGTAGCGGATCCGGGCGTTCGTCTCGGCCTCACGCTGGTGGAAGGACACGTCCTTCTGCTCGGTGGCGCTCACCAGCCCGACCGGGACGTTCACCAGCCCGAAACTGAGCGAGCCACTCCAGATCTGTCGCGCCATGCTCTCATCCTTGTCCTTGTCGCCGTCCTTGTCGCAGCCGCAGGGAAGCCGTTCCTGTGCTCCGCCGCGGAAGAGGCACCCAGGTGGCGGACACCCAGGCGGACACCCAGATCCGGCCCCTTTTCATAGGCGCCATCCACCGATCCACCGTACGCGGAGCATGGGGTGATCCGCCGCCGCGACGGCGTGGTTGCGGCGGTCTACCAGCGCGTACGGCGGTGGCCGCCAGAGTGGTGTAGTGCATCGCGACGCGGCCACCCGGGGCGTCGATGACATGGCCGAGACCGCGCCCAGCCTCTCGGCCAGTTGGTCGGGACGGTGTCGGGTGAGCCGACGGTGTGGGGAGCAGGTCCAGCCCGGTTGCGCGCGTACGGGGCTGAGGAAGATCGGTACAGGATTAACGCTAGAGAGGATCTTGGTTGCCTGGCTGCCTGGTCGTGGGGTGACGTGATCAGACGGCGCCCCTTCGCCGGGGGGCCTTCGGATCTGCGGCGTGTCGAGGATGAGCTGGCGCCAGGCGAGGGCTGCGTTGACGGGTGCGCATGGCGAGCACCGAGTCCAGTGGGTGCGTTGATGAGCAACTGAGTGGGGCAAACATGGGCTGTACCTTTAGGTATGTACACTCGCGTCATGGACTCGCGGCAGCTTCTGGTCGAGACGATGGGCGAGCTCATGTGGGAGCGCGGCTACGCCGACACCAGCCCGCGTGAGGTCCGCCAACGCTCTGGTGTGGGCCAGGGCAGCATGTACCACCACTTCCCGACCAAACGCGACCTGGCGCTCGCCGCCCTCGAGCGCAACGTCGCCGACCTGCTTCCGGGCGCCTCTGAACTCGACGGTCCGGGCGACCCGATGGCCCGGATCGAGGCCTACCTGATGCGTCCGCGCGACGCCCTCAAGGGCTGCAAGGTCGGCCGGATGACCCAGGACCCGCAGGTCCGGGAGGACCCGGTGCTGCTGGCCCCGGTGGCACGCGCGTTCGCTCAGGTCCACCTCAGCTGGGTCAACGTGCTACGCGAGGCAATCGCCGCCCGCGAACTGCGGGACGACCTCGACCCCGAGCGCCTCGCCCACACCCTGATGGCCGTCCTGCAGGGCGGCTACGTGCTCGCGATCGCACAGCAGGACCAGGGCCCCTTCGACGACGCCCTCGCCGGCGCCCTCGACCTGCTCCGGGCGGCGAAACCATCCGTGCCCAACCACAAGACCAACAGGAGTAACTGAACGCCATGACTGTACGCATCGGCATCAACGGGTTCGGGCGGATCGGGCGCAGCTACCTGCGCGCGGCCCTGGCGAACAACGCCGACGTCGAGGTGGTCGCGGTCAACGACCTCACCGACGCCCGCACGCTGGCCACCCTGCTCGAGTGGGACTCTGTTTCCGGCCACCTGGACGGCGTCGCCTTCGACGGCGACGCGATCACCGTTCAGGGCACGTCCATGAAGGTCTTCGCGCAGTCCGACCCGGCCAGCATCCCCTGGGGTGACGTCGGCGCCGACGTCGTCATCGAGTCAACCGGCCACTTCACCGACGGCGTCGCGGCGGCGGCCCACCTCAAGGGGGGCGCGAGGAAGGTCATCATCTCGGCGCCGGCCAAGGGAGACGTCCCCACGTTCGTTCTCGGGGTGAACGACGACAAGCTCGACCCGGACAGCCATGACGTCTTCTCCAACGGCTCGTGCACCACGAACTCGCTGGCGCCGCTGGCGAAGGTGCTCAACGACTCTTTCGGCATCGAGTCAGGACTGATGACGACGGTCCACGCCTACACCGGCGACCAGCGGCTCCACGACGCGCCGCACTCCGACCTGCGCCGGGCCCGCGCGGCAGCCGTGTCGACCATCCCGACGTCCTCGGGTGCGGCGAAGGCGATCGGCAAGGTCATCCCCGAGCTCGACGGGCGACTCACCGGTGCCGCGCTGCGCGTCCCCGTCCCGGTGGGTTCGATCACCGACCTCACCGTGGTCCTGCGGCAGAGCGCCGACGTCGAAGACGTCAACGCGGCGTTCCGTGAGGCGGCCGGCTCCGAGCAGCTGCGGCACTACCTGCAGTACTCCGAGGCGCCGCTGGTCTCCGCGGACATCGTCGGCAACCCTTACTCCTCGATCTTCGACGCGCCGCTGACCGAAACCGTCGGCAACCAGGTCAAGGTGCTCGGCTGGTACGACAACGAGTGGGGTTTCTCCAACCGCCTCGTCGAGTTCTCCGAGCGGATCGGAGCGACCGCGGTGGCCTGACGCCGATGACCACGACGGACCTCCGGCCGGTAGCGGGTCTACCGGCTGGAGGTCCGTTCACGTGGCGTGGCCGTCCGCACAGGATCGACTGTCCGCTACGATCAAGGCATGTGCTGCTGCGCTCCCATGACTACAACCGCCGCTTAGCGGCGGTACCGCGGTTCCTGTAACCGCGGTCATTGCCTGCCCCACGTGGGGCAGTGCCAGGACGTACCGCCGGATCAGTGCCCTGCTGGCAGTCACTCATATTCCTGTGACGCCAGGTCGTCCTGCCTGATCAGGGAAGTCATGTCTCAGTCGCAGCGTTTCGATTCACAGCACCCGCATGCAGCCGGACCCAGCGCTACGCAGCACCCGCGTGCCGCCACCCTGTTCCTGATGGTCGGGCTGCCCGGGGCTGGGAAAACCACCCACGCCAAAGAGCTCGCCGCAACCCACCGGGCACTGCGGCTGACCCCAGATCACTGGATGATCCCGCTGTTCGGCGATTCGATGGCCGACGGAAAGCGCTGGGTGCTCGAAGGGCGGCTCATCTCGGTCGCCCTACAGGCGCTGCGGCTGGGGACCAGCGTCGTACTCGACTTCGGGCTCTGGAGCCGCGACGAACGGTCGGCACTGCGCTGGCTCGCCCGGTCGGTCGGGGCATCATGCCAGGTGGTCTACCTGCCCGTGGACAAGGACGTCCAGCTAGCCCGCATCGCGCTCCGCCAGGAAACAACACCGCATCAGACGTTCCCGATGAGCGAGGCCGACCTGGATGCGTGGCGGGAGCAGTTCCAGGTGCCTGGCGCCGCCGAACTCGCCGGCGGCGAGATTCCCACCCCACCGGCGGGCTGGTCGAGCTGGCCGGAGTGGGCGGTAGACACATGGCCCACGTGCGCCGACAGCTAAGGGGTCCAGCCGAGCGTGACCCGGTTCGGCCGCGGTCTCGGCGTTGTCGCTCACCGAAGCCGTCCCTACAATCCTGGAAAACGCTATCCCAACTTGTCTCTGCGGCCTCTCCGCAGCAGGTTCGGCGGACATGACGCAGAAGGAGCGAGGGCGTCATCGGCGGCCGGGCGTGGGATCGAAGCGACATCACCAGGCGAGAACTTTTGCGGGTAGGCGGCGGAGCGTTCCTCGTGACAGCCACCGTGAGCGGCTGCGACCTCCTCTCAACCGACCCCAGCGGCGAGCGGGAGGGACAGCCGCGCGAAAGGGGCGCCTCGACGGCCAAGGGCAAGGAGGCGCCGACGCTCGCGGCCCTGGTCAAGGAGGGCAAGCTCCCGCCCGTGGCCGAGCGGCTACCGGAGGATCCGGTCGTCGTCCAGCCCAACGACCGCATCGGAGTGTACGGCGGTGAATGGACGAGCGGCATCCTCGGCCCGTCCGACGCCGCATGGCTCACGCGCACGGTCGGCTACGAGAACCTCATGCGCTGGGATCCGGCGTTCCAGGAGGTCATCCCCAACGTCGCCCGGAGCATCGAGGTGGAGGACGGCGGCCGGGCGTTCGTCGTCGCCCTTCGCAGGGGGATGAAGTGGTCGGACGGCGAGGACTTCACGGCTGAGGACCTCGTCTTCGCCTACAACGAGGTCCTCCTCAACGAGGACCTCTTTCCCATCCCTCCCTCGATGTACGTCCCAGGGGACACCGCGGGCAAGATCGAACAGGTGGACGCCACGACGGTGCGTTTCACCTTCCCCCGGCCCAACAGCCTCTTCGTCCGCCTGCATGCCACGCCGGACGCCTCCGACATTCTCGGCTTCCCCCGGCACTACATGGAACAGTTCCACCAGAAGTTCAACCCCGGCGTCGAGGCGCTGGTGGACAG
The DNA here is from genome assembly GCF_014873875.1 of Actinopolymorpha pittospori. GTDB lineage: Bacteria > Actinomycetota > Actinomycetes > Propionibacteriales > Actinopolymorphaceae > Actinopolymorpha > Actinopolymorpha pittospori. The sequence continues at coordinate 333,663 of NZ_JADBEM010000001.1, forward strand.
CGAGGACCAGCCCAGCTGGATGGAGCTCCTTCTCGCCAAGTCGGACCAGTGGCAGAACAAGGAACTGCCGCGCCTGCACGCCTGGGTGCCGCGGACGGTGTTCGGGGAAGGATCCCGCTACATCTACGAGCGCAACCCGTACTACTGGAAGACCGACCCCGAAGGCAGCCAGCTGCCCTACATCGACCGGCTCATCTACCGCTACATCGCCGACCCGCAGGTGATGATCCTCGCGGCGAGCAACGGTGACTTCGACATGCAGGACCGCACGATCAACACGCTGCGGGACAAGCCGGTCCTCGCCGCCGCCCGAGAGAAGGGCGGCTACCGCTTCTTCGACGAGATCCCGTCGGATTCCACCGCCTGCGTCATCGCGCTGAACCTCAACCACCGCGATCCGGTCAAGCGAGAGATCTTCGGCAACCGCGACTTCCGGGTGGGGCTCTCCTACGCGATGAACCGCCAGGAGATCATCGACTCCGTTTACCAGCGGCAGGGCGAGCCGTACCAGGTGGCGCCGCGCGACTCCTCGCCGTACTACGACGAGGAGATGGCCAAGCAGTACACCAAGTACGACGTGGATCTGGCCAACGAGCACCTCGACCGCGCCGGCTTCGCCAAGCGGGACAGCGCGGGGTTCCGGCTCGGTCCGGACGGCCGGCGGATCTCCTTCGCGGTCGAGGTACCCACCGCCTACCGCGCGGAGTGGCCCGACACGATGCAGCTCGTCCGCGGCCACTGGCGGGCTGTCGGCATCGACATGCAGGTCAAGAACGAGGACCGCACGCTGTGGAGCGAGCGGGTCGATGCGGGCCACCATGACGCGGTCGTGTGGCAGGCCGAGGGCGGCGGGTGGATCGAGCCGCTCATGCGTACGGACTGGTACTTCCCGTCCACGAGCGAGTCGGTCAACTACGCGGGCCAGTGGATGGAGTGGTACCAGACCAGAGGTGAGGGCGGTGAGGAGCCACCGCCGCCGGTGCGGCGGCAGATGGAGTTGTACGACCAGATCCGGGAGACGGTGGACGAGGGTGCTCGCGACGAGCTGCTGCGTCAGCTCCTGCAGATCGCGAAGGAGTTCTTCTTCCACATCGGGACGATTCTGATGCCGCCGTCGTACGGCATCGTCAAGAACAACTTCCACAACGTGCCGCGTGAGATACCGCAGTCGTTCCTCTATCCGACGCCCGGGCCGACGAACCCCGAACAGTACTTCATCAGCGACGAGTAGAGGGTCGAGGCTCAACTGGCCGCCTCCACCGCCCATGTCCGCCTCGACGCGAAGCAACGCTCGCCTCTCTAACGTCCTGGTAGCAGTGAGCATGGCGGGGGTCCGGGGCCGGTGTGCAGTTCGCTGACGGCGCCGCATCCGAGACCGCGGCCGCCGTCCGCTTCCTCAGCCAGCTCCGGGTGGTCAGCTCGATGAACGACGGCCACATCGTCGACGGCTTCGGATCGCACACCCCGGCAGTGCACGCGACTACCGGGTGACCACGCGGGTGCCCGCCACCAGGTCGTGCAGCGCGGCCCGATCGGGGCGTAACAGCATCAGCGCCACGGTGGCAACGATCAGTCCGTAGCAAAGCACCAAGGCAACCACCGCGACCACCGAGTCGTCCTCCCCCGTCCAGAATCGCAGCACGGCAAGGTGGGCGAGCTCCCACGGCAACAGTTTCACGGCGTTGCGGGCCATGACGCGGACCTGCCCTGCCCTGCCGCTGCCGCTGCCGACGGTCACAATCAGCTTGGCGCGCCGCTTTCCCCACGTGGCTTGTACCGTGCCGGCCTCGGTCACGACCAGATAGACCCATACGGGCACTACGCTGAGGCCGGTGATCGCCAGGTCGGCCACGACCAGAGGTGCACCGGCCAACCGGTCCAGCGGTCTCAACCCCAGCAGATATAGCCCGGCCAGCAGCGCCAGCCAGCCAACGATCAGCAGGTAGTCCCATCCCAGCGCGACCATCCGGCGCACACGAGGACTCGCCTCGCCTGTCATCCTCACGACCTCCCGCTCGCAAGCGACCTCAAGCTCGACAGCACCCTCACCGGTGGCGATGTGCTCACGTCCCAGGCGTAGAGGTGTTCATGGATCGCTTCTTGTGCCCGATCCACTCACTTGTGCGCTTTGTCCGTGCCTGGCCGGCGTCGTCGCCCTCCGCCACGAGGCGAGCGAGCTCTGTCACGTCTCGACTCCCCTGCCGGTGACTTCGTCGTAGAGGGCGGGAACTCGCGCTTGACCCAGGCGCGGGTGTCCGCCGAGAGGAGCCGCCAGCGCCGGCGCACGTACCGGGTCAGGTCGGCGTGCACCACCGCGGAGTCGGTCTCGGCGCGCGCGGCGATCTCCTGCGCTGACACCCAGATCCCGTCGGGGATCCGGATCGGCCGGTTCGGTGTCTTCGGCTGGTTAGGCACCTGGAGCTCCGTGGCTTGGGTGTCGTGGGTGGGGTTACGGAGGTCCGGCGCTCGATCAGGCCTGCGGCCCGTCCGGGTCAGCCTCCGTGACGGTCAGCTCCTCGCGCTGGTAAGCCTGGGCGCGGCGACCGTTAGCGAGGTCGACCCAGATGTTGCCCTCCCAGTACGAGGGGTCTGGAGACGGGACGACGACACCGACTTCGCCGGCGTGGGCGCCGGTCCCGATTCTGACAGTGTCACCAGGTTTCGGCTCCCTTGGCTGAGCTGCCGCCGGCGGCGGCTGGTTGAACACCTCAGCCGGGACGGCGAACGGCGCCTCGTGGTCCTGGATCTGGTCCTGCCTGTGAATCTCGTCGACCTTCTGCTGCAAAGCCGTCTGTGCGACCATGCGAGCCTCGTCGGTCAGGTCGCCCGCCGGGACGTCCCAGCTGATGCCGGCGTCGATGATGGGCTTCGCGGCGGCACGAAGGTCGTCGATGTCGAGAAACCCGAACTGGTTCACCTGCTGGCCGGACCGGATGTGGATGAGGGACCAGTAGCCGGTGAACCCATCCAGTCCGACTGCCGGCGTGATCGCGAGGCCGGGGGCGATGACCTCGCCGACCAGAGTGAGTCCAGGAACCGGTGTCCTGATTGCGACGAACTTCGCTGCGAAGGCCTCGGCGGCGGTGGTGGTCGACAAAGCGTGGTCCCCGTTCTGTGGTGGTGGGAACCTCAAGTATCACAGGTGCATATGCACCGTGCGAAAACTTCCGCCGCTGCATCTACCTAGTAACGGGCTGGAAACGGTGCGTGCAGCGACGCTTCGGCCTCACGAACCAGCAGTGGTTCATGCCGTACGCCCTGCCTCGAGCGGCCCCTGCGCACGCCAGGGCGTAGAGGGTGACCAGCGCGAACTCCTTGCCCTGATCTCAGGTCAACGTCCGGCGTAGCCAGGCCAGGAGAACCCCCAACGCTGTCGCGATGCCCCCCGCATCGCCGCCGCGGTCGGCCTGCCGGTAGGAACGTGAACGAGGATCACGGAGCGGGTGCGTCGCTCGACGAGCGTGCCGATAGCGGGCGCCGAGGCGGCGTGATCGTGTGTCGACCACGCCGCATCGTCTCCGTGCGACTGGTTCCCTACCGCTTACCCCAATGCCGTCTTCTCGTCGGTGCGCACGACGTAGTACGGCTGTTTCGACAGGTCCCCATCCGCTCGATCGCGTGCAGGCGATCCCCAATGGCGCGTTCGGCGACCGGGCAGCCATCTCCAAGCCCACACCGTCAGCGAGGTGTGTGAAGAGCCGTGTCCCGGGCCGATGACCTGACGTCGGTCGTCACCATAACATCACGTCATGGCGGGGTAACACCTGTAGCCGCCCAGCTTCCTCTTGAAGCGTGATAAGAAAGCCTTACAAGTATGGAGTGATTTTGGAAATCCAATCACCTTAGGTTTTGTTCGAAGGAATCGAACGCGTGAGTTGAGCGTGAGACTTGATCTCGGTGATACAGGCAGTTTCACCACGTGGTGATGATCGTCGACGCCACGCTGAAGAGTGGATCCATGCCGGGAGCTGCCGTGGCCACGTGTCACGCGGCCTGTCGCACCGCCGTCCCAAGACGATTGTCGATCAGGTACCGCCAGTGTCCATCGGCGCCGCGGCGCACGGTATCGCTTGCTGTGCCTTCGACGTGCACGTGCTTGCCGTCGGGACCTGTGCCATCAACTGCCCAGTCCGCCACGATCTGGGCGGTATCGCCGGCAACGAACACATGGCGCGCGCTGGCCTCCAGTCGCAGGCCGAGGTGGAGTTCGGCCATGATCTCAGCGGGATCAGTGACGGTTCGCCCGTCGTCCGCGACGAGCACGGCCCCCTCGTACAAGCTCTTCAGCGCGCTGACCTCGCCGGAGTTGAATCGCTCAACCAGCGACGGGATGACGCCTTCGGGTTCAGTGGGGAGTGAATAGGACTCGGACATCACGGTCTCCTATTCGCGTTCGTATTCGTGTTGGTTGAACTGCGATGCGGTCATCCTAGCGCGGGTGAATCGACATTTGCTTGACGATCACGAGGAGAGCTCGATGCCACTGCTCAACCCAGAGAAGCCCGCTCCCGCCCCGCCCTGGGGTAGCCATGGCTAGTCGGCACAGGCCGTGCGGCACGACGACACGATCTACATCTCCCGACAGTTCTCACATTGGCGCGCACAGCTCCACGCGCCCGAACCAGCCGACACGAACAACGCGATCACCGACTTTCTGCGATGGCGGAGCAGATGCGGCAGACGTTAGCCAACGCCGAAGAAGCGCTGAACCGCTCGTAGGTCCCGCGAGCCCATGAGGTTCGGCCTCTTAGCTGAGAGAAGGTCGGTCCTGGCAGCCCCGCTGGTGATGTGCTCACGATGGGGCCATGGACAACCAGACTGTCTGTGCGTCCGACTGGCCCAGGCGCCGGGGTCTGGTGCCTCTCACACTGGTGAACCGAAAGTGCCGTGCAGGCGAGGACTGTGGAAGGGAGGGTGCCCGATGAAGGCGATTGTGGTGACGGATGAGGCTGCGGGAACGGCCAGGATGACGCTGGTGGAGCGGCCTAAGCCGCCCGGGGCGATCAACGACGTCGTTGATCAGGTTCATGTGTCGGGCTTCGTCCCGACTGAACTGGAGTGGCTCTCGACCTGGACCGATCGCGTCAACCGTGACCGAACGCCGTCGATCCCCCGGGATTCTCTCTCGCTCAGAGAATAAGGTAAACACTCGAGGGCTATCCGGTCCTGCCATCGAACAACATCATGGATGGACTCATGGCTAATCAGAAACTCACATCGGCAATCCGCAGCGTGGATACGGCGTCCGGCCGCATCGGCTACGCCGAAGAGGGCTCTGGCCCTGTCGCACTCTTCGTCCCTGGGGCGGTGCTCAATAAGCACGTGTGGCGTCATCAACTTGCGGGGCTTTCTGACATCCGCCGCTGCATCGCGGTGGACTTGCTTGCGCACGGCGACACCGAGATCGAACCTAGCCAAGACGTATCAGTCACTGCCAACGCCCACATGATCAGGGAATTCCTCGACGCTCTCGGGATCGATCAGGTCGACCTGGTTGGCAATGACAGCGGTGGCGGCATCTCGCAAATCTTCGCGGCGCTCTACCCAGAGCGGGTACGGACCTTGACCCTCACCAACTGCGAAACTCACGACAACTGGCCCCCCGAGACGTTCCAACCCTTCCTCGATATGGCCGCCAGTGGTCACCTTAGTGATACTTTGCACGCTATGTTGGCCAACAAGGAGAACTTTCGTTCCCCCGATGCACTCGGTGTCGCCTACGAACGACCCGAGGACGTCTCAGACACCGACATTGAGACCTATCTTCGGCCGCACTTGCGTAGCGAACAGCGCACCCATGACTTGGAGCGTTTTTTGGCGGCGTTCGACAACAGCCACACACTTGCGATCGAGTCTCAGCTGCGTCAATTGCAGGCCCCGACCTTGATTGTCTGGGCAACAGACGACGTCTACTTCCCAGTAAGATGGGCTTACTGGCTGGCGGAGACCATACCTGGGGCAATGCCCCCAATCGAGCTAGCCGGCGCGCGACTCTACTTCCCCGAAGAACGAGCCGACGAATTCAACGAACTCTTGCGCAGAAACTGGCTAGACGATTTTTCGTCGTGAACGCGGTCCTCGATGCAGTCCGCTCCAGCGGCCATTCCAGCGACTATCGAGGTCACCCTGCCCGCAGGATTGGCCGCTGTCGATGCTACCGGCGCGGCCGTGATCGCGATCTTGCTCGAGATCAGCTCCGACAGGCCCACCCACTCGGCCGCCCCCGTCACAGGGAGCCTCGCCCCCTCAGGGGAGTCCGGCTCGTTCTCGGTCCCGCCGAAGGCGACATTCGCCTTCCAGCACCACCCACGCTATGAGAAGCCCACAGTGATCCGGCTGTTCGACAACGGCAACAAGATTTTCGCCCGACCCGGGTCGTCTGGTTGCGCGTCAACCCGGCCGCCCGGACCGCCTCGCTCGTGTGCAGCATGAGCATCCCCGGCATCCAAGCCAACGCCATGGGCAGCGCACAACGCCTGCCCAACCGCAACGTTCTCGTGTGTTGGGGTTCGGCTGCCCGGCTGACGGAGTTCTCCCCCACCGGCGAGGTCCTTTTCGACGCCACCCTGCCGCACCCGTCCTACCGCGGCTTCAAATACCCGGCGCCGCTGAACCCAGGCAACCGCCGCTGTCGCCCTCGCTTGGCCGCCACGGTCTGGGCGGGCAAGCGAGGGCCCAGATCGCGGAGCTGTCCGCGACGGTCAGCGCCGCCGCACGGATCTGGTCATCAACGACCCGATCGCCTCCCGCCACGGCTCACCGCGCTCATCGAGGAAGTACACAAACGGCTGGAGGCCCTCGCTGCACGGGACGGCCGGACGCCACCGGGCGGCGATCGTCGCTGCCCGTCACGCCCACGACGCCGCGCACTGACGGCGAATCACCCAAAGCATCTTCGACGCGGGAGTTCGCGTTTCGGGGATTCCGGTCTGGTCGGGGGAGCGTTGCCTTTCCGTGCGCGATCGGGTGAATCTCGGCGCGGACCCGAGGAGTTTGGCAGGTTTCTCCGGGATCTTTGGGGCAGCTCTCAGAGTGGTCTCAGCTGACGGGGAGAACCTTGGGGCCATGACCGAGACCACACCTTCGGGACAGCCGGACCGCACTGACGGATCGGCGCCCTCCGCGCATCAGCCGGCTGAGCCCCGGTCCGTGGGCCAGCCGATCCCGTCCAGTAACTCGGGCGGTTCTGGTAGCTCGGGCGGTTCTGGCGGATCCCCCGTCGGCGCGGGTTCCAGCGCTGAGGCGGAGTCCGACGGTGCTTGGGAGCACACCCGGCCGCTCCCCGACTTCGTCCCGCCGTACGCGTACGGCCAGCAGCGGCCGCCTGGACAGCCGCCGTTGCCGCCGTACGGTCAGCGGCCCGGCGGTGGTTGGTCCGGTGGTGACCGGCCGGGGGGAGACGGGCCGGGGAGCGGGTCCGGCTCGGGGCGGCCCCGTCGGCGCGGCGCGGCGGCCGTCGTCGCGCTCGCGCTCGCGGCTGGCCTGGTCGGCGGAGGGGCCGGGACCGCCGCCACGTACTTCCTCACCCGTGGTGAGGGTGGTTTCAACTCCACGGCACTTGACCAGCCGGTGGCGAGGTTCGAGGGCGCGTCGAACGCTCCGGCGGGCAGCGTGCAGCAGGTGGCGAACAAGCTGCTGCCGAGCGTCGTGTCGATCACGATCGCGACGTCGCAGGGTTCGGGTAACGGCAGCGGGATCGTGCTCAGCAAGGACGGCCTGATCCTCACCAACAACCACGTCGCCGCGGCGGGCCAGGGGGGAAGCCTGAGCGTGACGTTCAACGACGGGAAGACGGTGAAGGCGTCGGTGGTGGGGACGGACCCGGTCACCGACCTGGCGGTGCTCAGAGCCAGCCGAACCTCCGGGCTGACCCCCGCGGTGCTCGGTAGCTCCGGGGATCTGAGCGTGGGCCAGAACGTCGTCGCGATCGGGTCGCCGCTCGGGCTCTCCGGCACGGTGACCTCGGGCATCGTGAGCGCGCTCGACCGACCGGTTCCCAGTAGCGACTCGAGTGAGGACCAGAACACCGTCATCGACGCGATCCAGACCGACGCGGCCATCAACCCCGGCAACTCCGGCGGCGCCCTGGTCAACATGGCCGGTCAGGTCGTGGGGATCAACAGCTCGGCGATCCTGAGCGGCTCCGGTGAGCAGGAGGGCGGCTCCATCGGCCTCGGGTTCGCGATCCCGATCGACGAGGCCAGGCCGATCGCCAAGCAGTTGATCGACGAGGGACGCGCCGAGCACGCCCAACTGGGTGTGACGGCCGGGGCGTCCGCCAGCAGCAACGGAGTGACCAACGGCGCGCAGGTGCAGAACGTCACCGCGAACGGCGCGGCCGACAAGGCCGGCCTGCGGGAGGGCGACGTGATCACCAAGGTGGACGACCGCAACATCACCGACGCGGACGCCCTGGTCGCCGCGGTCCGGTCGTACCGGCCTGGTGTCAAGGTGAAATTGACGTACGTGCGGGACGGTCGGACCCTCACCACGCAGGCGACCCTCGGGACCGACGGTGGCAAGGCCCAGCAGCCTGTGCAGCCCGAGCAGGGAGGCCAGGACCAGTCGCCGGGACAGGAGCAGTCGCCGGGGCAGGGGGAGCAGGTCCCGGGACAGGACGGTGGGAACCAGGACGAGCTTCCCTTCCCCGGGAATCGCTGACCAGTCGACTGACACGGCCAAGGGCGGCGTTCCGCGGGGAGGGAACGCCGCCCTTTTGTCTGCGCGGAGGTAGGCGGCCAGACTTCGGTCGCCGGCGCGATGGCGTGCGTTGCGGGGGCGATGCGGATCTGCGGTGCTGACCTTCCGCGTCCGAGAACCGTCTGTGTGCCAACCGCCCGGGTGTTCCTTCGCGTCCGCGGTCCGCCGTGTGTCGTCGGCCGTGCGCCTACCGCTCCCGGACTGCGTAGGTCAGATGCGTCACCCTCGGGGAGTGTTCCGTGCGGACCGGCTCCAGGGCCACGCGGCCCGCGTCCACGCCCTCGAACAAGCGGATCCCGGAGCCGAACAGCACGGGCGACAGCGCGATCGTGAACTCGTCGACCAGGCCAGCGTTCACATACTCCAGTATCGTCGCGCCGCCGCCCGCGAGGCGGACGTCTCGGTCGCCGGCGGCCGCGCGGGCCTGGTCGAGTGCGGTCTCGATGCCGTCGTTGACGAAGTGGAAGGTTGTCCCGCCCGGCCGCTCCCAGGGGTCACGCTTCTCGTGCGTCACGACGAAAACCGGCGTGTGGAACGGTGCCTCCTCCGGCCACATCTGCTCGCCGGCGTCGAACATGCGCTTACCCATGACGCTCACGCCGGTGCGCTCGAACGTCTCCCGCACGATGTCGTTGTCGCGGCCCTCCTCGCCGCCCCCGCCGAGCTTGAGGTTCTCCCGGAAGAACCGCGTCGGGAAGACCCACCGCTGCAGCTCCATCCACTGCCGCCCCATCAGCTCCGTCGAGGACTCGGGCGCGATGAACCCGTCCAACGACATCGACACGCTGAAGAACACCTTGCCGGCCATCAGCCCTCCGCTCCCTTCTGGACGATCTCGGTGACGTAGGCAGCCAGGTTGCTCAGGGTCTGCTGGCCGCCCTCGATCGCGTGGTACTTCTCGGCGGCCTCATCGCGTAGTTCCTTGGTGGCGAACACCGTGCGCATCTGGATCCGGGTCGCCACACCGTCGGGCTCGAAGGTCAGGACCGACTCGAAGGCGTTCGGGTCGCCGCGAGACTCACCGTGCAGCATCGCGATCCGCTCGGGCGGGGCGATGTCGGTCCAGGTGATCCACTCGTCATAGTCCGTCCCGTCCGGTCCGTGCATCACGAAGTCCCACTCTCCGCCGACGCGGAACTCGAAGGACTGCGTGGTCGTGGTGAACCCCTTCGGTCCCCACCACCGCGACAGGTGCCGCACCTCGGTGAACGCCACGAACACCATCTCCCGTGGGGCGTTGATGACCCGAGAGATGACAATCTCCCGGTCTGCCGTCGCGGACTGCTCCGGCGTTCCTCGTCCCGTCGTGCTCATTCAGCTACTCCTCTTGCCTTGCCTGCTTCAGGTCCTGCACATACGCGTCCAGCCGGTCGAAGCTCTCGTTCCAGAACTGCTCGAACCCGCCGGTCCACTCATGAACCGGCCGCAGCCCCCGGGCATCAAGGCCGTACAGGCGCTGCTTGCCCGCCTTGCGGTCCCGCACCAGCCCGACCTCCCGGAGCACCCGCAGGTGTTTGGACGCGCGCGGCTGGTCCATCCCCAGCTCCCGCGCCAGCTCGGTCACCGGCCGCTCACCCGCCCGCAGCAGTACCAGGATCTCCCGGCGCTGTGGCTCGGCGATCGCGTTGAAGACGTCCGACGTCGTTGCTGCTCGCGCCATGACGCCATCATATGCCCATATCGGCACGCGTCAAGCGAAGACGAACCTGATGGGTCTTGTCAGATGACGATCATGACCAGATGGGCCTCCGCATCTCGCGCGGTGCCAGCCGAGCGTCGCGTGTCAACAGAAGGCCGAAGGGGTTGGGAACGCAGCCACCCCAGAGCCGACGCCAGTCTCCGGCGGTGCCGCGCACGACAACAGGTCGCGCGATGGTCTGGGATCCGCGACGCCAGCCCGCTCATCGACGGGCAGGCGCGTACCCGACGACCCGGGAACCCTTGACCTCCACATCGATCGCCTTCACCACGAGGTTTTCAGGGCCGGCCCCGCGCCCAGCGTCGGCAGCGTCGGCAGCGTCGGGGACACCTACGGCAACGCCCTGGCCGAGGCTCAGACGGACCTCTACGAGACCGAACCCATCGGCCCACAAGGCCTCTGGCGCGACCTGGACCACGTCGAGATCACCACCGCCGGAGTGGATCCACTGGTTCGACACCGACCGCCCGCACGAGTCCCTCGACAACCTGACACCTGCCAGGTCGAAGACCCACTACGCTCACCGAAACGACCCGACCAAGACCGCCGTCTGGCACACAAAACCGAGCAGCGAGGCAGGACTGGGCAGCAACCCGTCGATAAGCGCCCACTGCTCATCCGTCGTATCGAGGGACAACGCCGTCGAGGGCAACTTCGCGGCTGCTGGTGGAACGACGCCAGACTGCAACATCCAGCCCCTGAGGCGACACCGACAACGACAGCGCGGCAAGATAGCGCCCGACTCCTGGTGGAACGGCGACGAAGCCGACGTCGACCAGGCGTACCGAGAGCGCGCAGTCGCTATCGACGGAGCGGGCGCGCTGCGTGTCCGAGCCCAATAAACAACACGAGTGCCAGTGCGAGCGGGAAGACGCCGGTGAACACGAATTGCTGAGCGCGCTATTGCGTGGGGTGCATCATCTGCTCCCCGGAAGCTAGATGGTGAGGCTAGCTCAGGCGTGCGCCGGTGTGCGAGCGAACCGCTGGACCAGCCGCACTATGAGCGCCTCGATCAAGAGAGCCGCCACATTGGCGAGCACAGTTCCGAGGATCTTTTCCATGACACGAAACTACGGAGCGGGCGCAAAGTCGCGGGGACCCTGACGGAAACACGGGGTGACCATCTCTTGGCCGGTAGGTGAATGGAGGTGCCGATCCCCGTCGCGTCCGTGCGGGCGGGTCACCGCCGAAGACCGGCTACCACGCCCGGAGGGGCAGCCCCGACCGGCGCTCCCCAGCACGTGGCCCACGCCATCCAAGCTTTGCAATCGGACCGTGTCTACATAATAGGCCATTTTCGGCCGCAAAGGAGACGACGAGCTCGTCGGCGCTGCCAACTACGTGTCGTAGCTCGCAACCGGCGGTGGCTGACCATCGGATGATCGGCTTGCAACTCAACCGCGGTCATGTGGGCACCTTCGGGCAAGCCCAAGGACGTTTGCCAGGACCCGGACCCCGGCTCGAGCACCTCATGGCCGCGGAGTCTGGCCTGCTTCGTCACACACGCCGCGCCCAAAATGAGCATCCACGCCTTGAGCACATCGCCGCACTTACGCAGTGCGACCATCCGAAGGCGAGCGCCTTCTCCTCATTGGACTCGTGGGAAAAGGGTCGCTTGCGACGTGACTGTCGCAGCAGCCCAGTCACGGGCGGCGGAGTAGGGCTTCATGGTGAAGCCGAGGGTGTCAGGAAGTGGCAGCCGCGCGGACATGCGGGGGTGCACACGAGGTCGCGACCACGGCGTCGGAGCACCGCTCGGCCCAACCGGGCGCGGATCGTGCCTCCCACCGGTTGGTGGGAGGCACGATCCAGGTGATCCAGGTGAGGTGCGGGGGCGATGTCAGCCGAGGACCGCCAGGATCTGGTTGAGCAGCAGGACGAGCTGGTTGAGGATGACGCTCAGCCCGGTGTTCTGGTCAAGCAGGCCGGCAACCGCGCACAGGAGGTTGCCGAGCAGGTTGCCCGGCCCCTGCTCGGCGGTGATGTTCAGGTGCACCGTGTCGAGGTGGACCGTGAGGCCAAGAAGGTCGAGGTCGACCGGGCCGAGCACCAGGTCGAGGATCTCGCAGCTGCCCGTCGACGCGTCCGTGTCGACCGGCATCGTGACGGACCTGTCGACGGCGGTAGTGCTCCCGTCGGGCCGGGTCAGGGTCCCGTCAGCCGTTCCCACCGCGACGAGGTGACCGTCCCTGGTGGCGAAGCTCGTCGGCGTGAACGTACCGGTGAAGGTGCTGCCGTCGTCGGCGGTCCCGGTCAGTGCTCTGGTGGTCGCCGCCGCGCCGTTGGAGCGGGCGACGTTGTCCGTGGCGGTCGCGGCCGATGCTGCTCCCGCGCCCACCAGAATAAAAGTCCCCAGCGTCACGAGTAAGGCGATCGGCCGGGTTAGTCGTCCGGACATGAAAGGACGTCCTTTCTCAGTTCTGATTGGGGACGATCACGACCTTGGCGACTTCGGGCACGCGTCGCAAACTACCGCCGAGTACTAATCGGTTCGACACGACCGCGAATCCTGTGAAGCGCTTCACATCACCGTGGCTACTGTGCGTGCACTATCGCGGCGCACGCTGGGCAAAGGCCGATCCTCGGTGACTACCGACATGCGTGAATCTCCCGAAGTCGCTAATGTCCCGCGCGGAGGAGCCGACTTCCGGTGGAGCCTGTGGATCTGGGGAGCACAATCGATGAGTGACACGCCCTTGTACGACCAACTGATCAACGAACGTCTCGGGCGAGGACCCAGCGAGTTCGACGGCCACGACACATGGGACGAGTCCGAGGAAGCCAAGGCGGCCTATGCGCGTGGAGTCGCGCAGGCGCGGGCGCAAGCCCAGGTGGAGGCTCGGGCCCAGGCCCGTGAGCATCCTGGTCGGCAGATGCCGGCCGAAGGGGTCAGTCGGCTGGCGGGCCGCAGGACCAGATGACCTCCGACGAGTGCACCGGCACTTCCGAGCGACCGCCTTTGCGTGACAGCTCGGGGTCGTGGTGCGCCGTAGGACTGGCAAGGTCGTTTATCGGACCCACTCCCTGGCTTCGTCTTGGTGCTCAGAAACCCACTCGTAGATACGCTCAGTTAGTGCGTCGGCGAGTGAAGCGGGGAGATCGAGGATCGTGGATGGGGGCGGCGCGTCCAGGCTGGGGGCGCCTGGCTCTTGTGCGGCGTCGAGGACAGCGCGTTCATAGTCGTACCAGTTGTCCTGCCAATGGTGGCCCTTGAACAAGGAGTCGGTGCCACGGCCAGCGGCCAGGATCTCTTCGGTGAGGAAGTCGCGGATCTGCCAGGCGATGATCTCTCCGCCGTTGCCATCGGGGCGGAGTTCGGTCTCTTGACGAATGACGACGATCCGATGGCCGCCAGCCTGAAGGTTGTCGAGGAACTCGTCGTCATGCTTCTCGCGGGCATCGAAGGCGGCGAGGCACGTCCGCACGTAGTCCTTGATCCATCCGGTCATGCGCTTCTCCTGGTGACTTAGCGTGTCCCTTGGGCACGGCCTCGCCGGCGGCGCATTGGCGCGCTGCGATGTCGGTGTCCGACGACTGTACGACCTGGATCCCGACCGTGATGACGCGATCGAGCTGATCAGGGTTCAACGCCACGACAGGCCAGTTCAGCCCTGGCTCGTTCAACGCAGCGCGGGTTCCAGCGGTGTGGGGCATACCAGAGGGCCCGTAGCTGGTCGGCCCTCGCAAGCTGGTCCCGGCGGTGAGCGAGCGCATGTCCGCGAGCGGTGTCGCCTGGACCGACACGAAGGCCGCGGTCCAGACGACGCTCTGCGAGGGCTAACCCTCTCCCTAGTGTTCAGCTACCCACCCCCCTCGACAGCGATCACGTTGCCGTCGAGAGTGCGGAACTTGACAGATGCGCGGCGGAGGTCGATCGGGGTGTCACCACGCGGCTGCCCCCGCTCCGGACGTGCGACCTCCCACACAGCCGCGTCCGTACTCTCGTGCACGGCCAACCACACCGACATGCAACGCGAGCCCGACTGACCGGAATATTTGTACAAGCCACCAGTGCGCACGGACGGCGACAGTGGGCCCATGGCTATTTCCCCGGGCTCGAGAATCCCGCCAATCCGGACGACACCGATCCGCAGACTCCCCACCTGCAGGCTGACGTGAGCCGCGCGGCAAGCCGCCGACGGCGCCGCCTGATCGCCTTGACCGTCCCTCTCGCCGTTGTCGGTCTGCTCCTGGTGAACGCCTTGGTAGTGCCACGGCAGAGCGCTGAGGCCACGGCAGGTTCGGCCCTGCATCTAGATGGCGGGGACGTCCATGTCCGTCAGGACGGGCCCCGCGATGCCCCGGCGCTCGTACTGATCCACGGGCTCGCCGGGTCGACCCGCTGGTTCGACCCGCTGGTTCCGATGCTGACGAGATCCCATCGAGTCATCCGGATCGACCTGCTCGGGCACGGTCAGTCAGCCAAACCGGCCAGTGGTGGCTACGAGGTCCCCGAACAGGGACGCCGCGTCGGCGCCGCACTGGACGAGCTCGGCGTGAGACACGCCATCGTGGTGGGCCATTCGACCGGTGGCTCGGTCGCCACCGCCCTCGCCGAGCAACGCCGCGACCTGGTGACCGCACTCGCGCTCATCGACACCGGACCGCGCCTGGACGCCTTCATCTCCGATGGGCCCGTCGGCCAGCTCATGTTCACCCCGGTTGTCGGGCCGCTGCTGTGGCGGCTTCGGACCGACGGTCTGCTCCGCCAGGCTTCGAGCACCGCCTTCAGCAGTCCGGGCTACCAGATCCCCCAGCAGCTCGTGGATGACGTGCGCGGCATGACCTACCACGCGTTCACCGCGACGTCGCGCGCAGCTGATGAGTACCTGAAGCGACGTGCGCTCCCCGATCGACTGGCGCCCCTGGGCAAGCCGATGCTGGTGATCTTCGGCGAGGACGACCGGCGATGGCGATCGTCCTCCGCCGCCGACTACACCGCAGTTCCAGGCGCGAGAGTCGAGCTGCTGCCCGGTCTCGGACACTCACCCATGCTCGAGGATCCACCGCGGACCGCCGCACTTCTCCTGGCCTTCACGGCGCTCCACGCCACGCAGGCGGACTGAACGAGACGATGAGCCTGCGAATGTGATCAGACAGTGGTGTCCAGCCGTCGCGTCTGATGCGCAGCTGGGCGGCGATCACGCGGGCTTTGCGAGGGTCGGTCATGTTCTCACCACCGTCCCCTGCCTGGCTCGGTTCACCGCCGAACCGGGCACATGCACGCGGTTGATCCCAGCATCCTCGATGCATCGCGATCAGCAGCCCGGCGATACCGTGTCTCACATCGACACCGACCGTGACCGGGCCCTCGTCGAGGTCACGCACCCCTCAGTCAGCGCACCGATCGCGGTCGGCGTTCTCCAACTTTCTGTTGATCAACACTCGTCCGTCATCAGTGATCGCCACCACCCGGTCTAGGCGCTTGGGCACGTCGATGCCGACGTTGACCGCTGCAGTCCACCTCGCTTCTGCGGCTCCGGCCCGACGACGCTGGCCTGTTCTCCCCGACCTGACCCTCACAGCGATCAAGCGCCCAGCCCAATGAGTGGTCAAGAACGAGGGACAGGGCGGCGGTCGAGGGAGGCGCTGATCTCAGCCTCCACCGCACTGATGCGTCCGCGCGGTGATGGCGTCGACTGCGACCTCGCGCAGGAACGGTGCGATCCTGGCCTCGCCAGGTACTTCCGCTCCCTACCGCTGGGTGGCGTCGACCGCCGCGGTGGCGATGCGGGCGGCTCGGTCGCTGGCGACTCCGGCGCGACGAAGGTAGGCGACGACGCGAGCGCGGCCGGCGTGCCGGATCTGTGCCGGAGTGGCGTAGCGGGCCAGCAAGGGCAGCTCTGCGAGGTTGGTCAGGTCGAGGGCTCGTTCGAGGCCAGGGAAGATGCTGGCGACCATGTCGCGAGCATGGTTGATTCGACGCGTCTGTTCGGCAACCAGATCGGGTCGCCGCGCCACCCGGCGGAACTGAGCGGCAGGATTCCCGTGGAGGATGGGTTGACCCTCGCGATGTACTTCAGGACGATGCCTGTCGGCACGCAGGCGTGGGCAGAGGTCCGCAATGGCGAGATCGCGACTGGAGGACTCATGTCATCCCCCGAAAGCTCCCTGCCGCCGGATCAGGAGCTACTCACGTCCAGGCAGGCGTTCCTCGCGATGAGCGACTTCATTTGGCAATTCGCGCAGCGGGCTGGCGACGACCTGCTGACCCTCATCGGCGATACCACGCTCGAGGCGGACGGTGGGCCTACGGACCCGGCTGCCTGGGACGATTGGCTGGCAAGCGTGGCCAAGATCAAGGCAGGGAAGACGCCGCGGAGCGAACGGTGATCTCTGTCCATCGCATGTCGGTGGATGAGGTGCTCGGCGTGCAGCAGCTGCTCCGCGCAGAGATCCAAACCGGCATGGTGCACCGGAGCAGGCCTCGCGTGCAGGCACGAGGGCCGGAGGGTTTGGCCGGTGTCAGCTCACCGAGCGATGTGGTGGCGCTACTCCTGCCCGTTGTCCTGACGCTCGGGGTGCGAACGACGGACTTGGTCGGCGGAGCCGTTGGTCGCGGTCTGAGCAAAGTCCGCAGGTCAGCAGGCCCGGCGCTTCGGCTTGTACAAAGGTGCGCGGTGGCGGCCCCCGTTCCTAGCCGAGCAGGTCACCATCAACGGAGGCGCGGATCGATTCTCCGGGGTAGATATCCGCCCGAGCGACGCGGCGGCCTGTTGGTCTCAGCTCGGACTCCTCGAACATGGTCGCCAGGCCGTCTGGTAGCAATGCCACCGCATAGGAGCGTGAGCCGTCCGCTTCGTTCTGCGACTTCCCCAAGACCACGCCTTCGATCGGTTCCGCTGCCGACGTGCGCGTGCGGGTCGATATCTCCACGACATCGAAGAAATCGAACTCATACGGTTCGCCTGGGTCTGAGGGGCTGTCCATGTGGGGCAGCATCCCACGACAGCTGGTCGGGCGCCTGCCAGATCCGGACGGCCCCAACCGCGGGCGGGTTCGACCTCCTTGCGCGTCGGGAGGGTCGGACTTGTGCTTGCCGCCACGGTTGGCGTGACGGGTACGGTTCACGGCCAGGCCGGGGACGTGCACCAGCGCTCGGCGTCGGGCGGCATCGGGTGATCAGCCCTGCGATCCCACCCAGCACGTCGATTCCGACGGTGACCGGGGCCATGTTCGTCGATGATGCGGGCGAGCTCGGTGAGGAATTCGGCGATCGCCTCAGCAGTCAGCAAGCCGAGACCCGTCGGATGCACGGCATCGGCGAATACAGCATCACCGACCTCACCGGGCTGTTCTCCATGTCCCGGCCGACTGTGGACCGCACGCTACAGCGAGACTCGGCATCCGCCAAGACTCGCTGAGCGCTGGTCCTCTTGCGGCTCGGGGTAGCTTCGGGAGTTCTGGGCCTCGACACGGTGATGCGAGCGGTGGCCGAGGGGCGGTTGCGCCCCGGGACGCTCGCGAGCTCCTCGTCGGCGCGGACTCTTACGCCGCCACCGTCCTTGACTGGGGTAGCTCGGCCGGTGATGACTGGCCGGACAACGTCGTGGTCATGCCCTGGCCGACCCCCGACCTGGCCAAGCGGGGCGCCACCGTCGCCGCCGACTACAACTGGGTCGTGATCGACACGGGCGGCGAGTGCGACGTGGTCGTCGGCCAGGCACTGATGGTCACCGACGAGACTCCCTCGCCTTGGCATGGTCGGTAGCGTTAGCCGTCGCCTGTGGTTTTCCGTTAGCGCACATCGCTTGCTGCTGGAAGGCCGACAACGCGTGGTCGATGGGGTGCGGCTGCGGGATCCCCGAGGAGTCCGGCATGTTCCACCTCGCGAGGTTCATCGCGACGGACATCTGCCGCTTGCCATCAGCGCGGGTCCAGGACATCGTGACGGCCCCCCATGCCGAGCCGTCGTGGCCCCAGAGGATGCCGCAGGGGGACGTGGCCTTCGTCAGACCGAGGCCATACTCGATCGGGTACCCTTCCTGGCTGATGACCGGGACCACGCGCTTCATCTGCGCCAGCGACGACCGGTTGACGATCCTGCCGGCGAGCAGCTGGTCGTAGAAGCGGTTGAGATCCTCCATGGTCGAGACCAGACCGGCCCCCATCATGACCCAGGACATGTTGTAGACGCTGTAGTCGCGCGGCGGGTCGATCAAGCCGAAGAACGCCTCGTACATCCGGGAGTGCGGCCCCTTGATGCGGGGCCTGTCCGGGAACTCGGTGTGCTTGAGCCCGGCGCGCCTGATGACGTTCTTGGTGATGTAGTTCTCTGCCGTGGTGCCGGTCACCTTCTCCAGGAGTTGGCCCAGGAGCAGGTAGTTGGTGTTGGAGTACACCCCCGGAGTGCTTCCCGGTTCGCCGGCGGCGGGCGCGCCCAGCCCCATCTTGATCAGCTCAGCCGGGTCGAACTGCCTGAACCGGTTGTCGTCCAGGCTCTCAGGCGACATGTCCGGCAGTGAGGGCCACTCCTTGAGTGAGGGGAACGCATAGGGAAGGTATTCGGGGATGCCGCTGGTGTGGTTGAGCAGCATCCGAACTGTGATCTTCGCGCCGCGCTCCCCCGGCACCAGCTGCGGCAGGTAGCGGCCGATCGGCGCGTCGAGCTGGATCCGACCCTGCTCGACCTGCTGCATGACCGCGGCGGCGGTGAAGGTCTTGGTGATGCTGCCGACACGGTGCCGCATGTGCGGCCCGACGGGACGGCCGGTCCTCACATCGGCGACCCCGGAAGCGCCGCGCCATACCTGGCCGGCATCGCGCACCTCGGCGAACACACCCGGCATCCCCGCGCGGTGGACATTGTCCAGTGCGGACGTCAGCTCCGCAGGAGCGAGGCTGGTCGACGGGCTCGTGCTGGCAGCCAGCACCGCCGCGGCCGCCTCGGGTGGGGGAACTGCCGTCGCCGTGCCCGCACCAACGCCCAGCAGGGCGACGCTTGCACATACCACCAGTCGGATCTTCAAGACACCTGTCCTCTCCTGATCAAATGCGTGCAGCGGTGCCGGCGTAGGTCGACGTTGCTCATTGACGAAGGGGGTCATCGGCCCACTGTCGCCATCCCGGCGTGCCATGGCTTGGACGAATGTTCCGGCCGGTCGGCTCGCATAGCATGTGACGATGCGGTCCACCGTGTACCAACGCGACAATGTGGCTGCGTGGGACGTCGCACGTCCTGAGCGGGCCAGCCGGGTGGCTGGTGTCACCATGGCTGGCTTCGGTGTCCGTAGCTTGACCGCGCTTCGGATGGTCCCGCACCCGGCCTTGACAATGATTCTGGAGTTCGGTGCGGGTCAGCCCATCGTGGACGATGCCGCCGGAGGGCAGCAGCGGGGAAGTCTCGTCGCCGGACTCGGTTTCGGGTTCGGAGGGGCGGTTCTGGCGCGGGGCGAGAACGTCGTGTGCGTGCAGGTGCGCCTGTCTCCGCTGATCGCGCGTGCGGTTCTGGGCGCATCCCCGGCCGATCTGCAGGGCGCCGTGGTGTCCGTGGACGATCTGTGGGGCCGGGAGGCGTCGCGGATCCGGGAGCGACTGGGCGAGGTCTCCTCGTGGGAGGAGCGCTTCGCGTTGACCGACGCGTTGCTCGCCCGCCGGAACGAGGCGGCGTCGGCCGTCGACGCGGAGGTGGCCTGGGCCTGGCGCCGGATTCTCACCGGCCGGGGCCTGGTTCGGGTGGACAGCCTGGCGGCTGAGGTCGGATGGAGCCGTAAGCGCCTGTGGTCCCGGTTCCGTTCGCAGCTTGGTATGCAGCCCAAGCTCGCCGCGAAGCTGGTCCGCTTCGACCATGCCGTCCACCGACTGGTCGCGGGTGAAGGCGCAGCCCGCGTCGCGGCCGACGGGGGCTACGCCGACCAGTCCCACCTGCATCGCGACGTCGTGGCGTTCACTGGAGTGACCCCGACGACCGTGGCCGGTGAACCATGGCTGACGGTTGACGACACCGCATGGCCGGCCACGAAACATCCGCCCAAGGCGCGTCACGAACGCCTGGGTGATCGATAGCTCCCGATTGGCCGGCGGGGCCACTCTGTCACCACACCACGGGGTACGCCCCACTCGCCGCTGATCCTCGTCATTCACGCGGACCCAGCATCTCCCTTGCCCGCGTGGTGGCCTCCCTGTGAACTCGCCGTTGGCAGCTGTAGCGGGCCGCTGCCGCCACGCCTGGTACGGCCCCAGGCACGGGTGACGACGCCACCGCGGCGGCGCTCGCCGTTCACAGCGGGGCGATGGGCTTTCAGCGGCGGTGGGTCGACCGCAGCAGATGTACCGACCACAGGAAGACCAGACCGCCGGCGGTGAAGACGACGTCGTAGAGGGCGCCGACGCCGACTCGTTGATCATGAAGGCGTCCTGCACCAGGCCGAGTCCGCCGCGCAGTAGTGCGAGGACGCCGCCGACCACCGCGGCCCGAAGCAACCAGACCTGGGTCGTCGGCTGTCCCGGTCCGCTGCGAGGACCGCCCCAACGGCGGTGAACACGACGAAGGCCAGGCCGGCAAGGATGTCGTAGATGAGGAACCAGGTCCGCTCACTGATCGGACCGACGGGGGGAAGTCCGAGCCGACCTCCCGCGGCCCAGTCGAAGTGCACGAGACCGAACACCAGGGCGCGGAGCGCGCCCGCCCCCGGCCCAGCCCCGCGCGGTCGCGAGTCGTCGTTGCTCCAGGCGGGCCGAATGCGATGTCGGCCCGTCAGTGGGCTCGCGGTTGGAATCCTTGTGTGTGCCGCTGGCCTTCGCGTCGTTTCACGCTAGCGGCATTGCAGATCAGCGCAGGCCCGCCTCCCACGCGTTGCGCCGCGCGGTGTTGTCGGCGTGGAAGCCGGTCAGGCAGGCCACCAGCCGGCCGACGACGCTGCGAGCAATGATGACAAGCCTGGCCCATACGTGCCGTAACAGCCTGGTAGGTCCACGGACATCTTCAGCCATCTCTACCCCAATCCCCTCGCCCACTCACCCACCGCCTGGCCGTGGCCTCCTGGGCTGCGACATCCCAACCCCTTGCCGCTGACGGTGTGCCCGTCCGGGTCGCCTCCCACACCCTTGGAGAGACGTCGCGCTGGTAGGGATTCTGCGCGTTGAAGAGGGCGGCACCACGCCTCCCCGCGCATGGTCACCCGAGCACGGATCGCCGACGTCCTCTACGCCGGCATCGGAGCGGGATGCCTTGAGCCAGTGACCGCTGAACGGGTCGACGACACCGCACCCCGACCCAGCGGGTGGTCGGGGAGCACTGGGCGGCACGCCCCTTTGGCCTGCCGAGAGCCCTCCATGTGGTCCCGCACCGGCGTGCTCCACCCAGAGCCAATCCGGTGCGGGACCACCATCGGCTTCCGCGAGCTGGTCGACACCCCGGTGCGCAACGACTCGGGCGCCGCGAGCCGGCAGTCCGCGTACTCAAGCACTCAAAGCGCACTACCGGTGCCGCGAAGGAGCAGCTTCCTTCGTCGCCGCCGCATGACCACAACGATGCCGGCGATACATACGCCGGCCATCCCCGTGACGATCCCTTTCGTCGCCGCCTTCATGGGAGACTTTCGCTTCCTCGCCCACATCCGCAACCGGGCCTCCTGCCTAACTCGTGGTCAGCCTTTCCCAGCCCGCTCCGCTTACCCCATGCGCGCGCGTCTCACTTGTCGCGGACGTCGCCAGCAGGCAGGCGACTTCGACCAACGCCGTACCGCTCGTCCGAGGCGCCGCACTGGTCGCCGCCCGGAGCCGGACGCCTCAGTCGGTGACACTGACGCTGTGGGCGACCGACGTGACCGAGAGGTCACCGTTGTCCACCCACTCGGGGAACGCCAGGGTCTTGTGCGTGGTCGCCACGGGCGGGGTCACCTCGAGGTAAGCGGCGTGCATCCCGCCCGAGGGTGCCCGCGTCTACAGGCATGGCTTGCTTTCACGCCTGCTGACCTGGCTGTTGCGTGTCTTGGATGTCACCAATGGCTATCCGTGACGGCGTTTCGTTGACAAAACCATTGACAGATCTCAGCACGGATCGAGACGCGGCGCCGGGCTCAGCCAGCCTCGCGCGAGCGCGAGGAGGTACTCCGAGTGGCCCGCAGACGATCCGACGCTGCACCATCCGGCCGAGTGCCGGCCGTCGGCGTCACTGCCCGGGTCCATCAGGGCGGTATCCCCAGGCTCCTTCAGGCCCACCTCGACCAGGTAGGCGTCCAGCCTGGCTCGACCTCGGTTGTGGTGGTCTGTTGGGCCGGCAGGACAGAAGAGTCTCCCCCGACGTAGCTCGCGGCATCTCCGTGCCGCCGCGCCCGTGGCGTTGGTCCCCTACACGAGAACCTAACGCCACGGCACTTCCTGCCGAGTGGGACGATTCCCGCAAAAGCGGGGATCACTCGCTCGTCTCCCCGGAGGGCTCGGCACCTTCCGCGGCGCCCTCTTCAGTCGCTCCCTCCTCGGCAGGTGCTTCCTCGGCAGGTGCTTCCTCAGCAGGTGCTTCCTCAGCAGGTGCTTCCTCAGCGGGTGCCTCCTCGCCAGCAGGCTCCTCCTCGGCAGGCTCCTCAGCGGGTGCCTCCTCGCCAGCAGGCTCCTCCTCGGCAGGCTCCTCCTCGGCAGGCTCCTCAGCGGGTGCTTCCTCAGCAGGTGCCTCCTCAGCGGGTGCCTCCTCGCCAGCAGGCTCCTCCTCGGCAGGCTCCTCCTCGGCAGGCTCCTCAGCGGGTGCTTCCTCAGCAGGTGCCTCCTCAGCAGGTGCCTCCTCAGCGGGTGCCTCCTCGCCAGCAGGCTCCTCCTCGGCAGGCTCCTCCTCGGCAGGCTCCTCAGCAGGTGCCTCCTCGCCGGCAGGCTGCTCGACTTGGCTCTCCTGAGCCATAGGTTCTTCCTGAACTTCGTTCACAGTGTTCACCTCCCTTCCCTGTTCGTGATGTGTTGGGAAGCTCTGGGGACGGACTGTTGGTAAGGCGCGACGACATCGATCTCACGCCTTCGCGTGGCTTTCGGCCTCACTGTGCGTCGACCAGCGGAACTGCTACTGGGCACATGACATCTGACGCCGGATGGACGGGGGCCTCTTCCGTTGTCCGTATATCTGACTTCCGTGCTCGTGGGGCTGTGACTGGAAAGGCGCCCTCCGCCGACCTGCTGCACGGGCCACGGCCAGCCTGCTGGTAGCCGCATCCAGAAAGGTCCCGCCACAACCAATACTCGTCGGCCTGCAAAGGTTGGGGAAGGGGCAGGACCGGTTTGCAAGGCGACCATTCGTCCGCCCGACCGGCTTCCCCCTTTTATCCTCCGTGACCGCTGCCACGCGACAGCAGTGCGCCGCTAGCCCTCGGGCCCGGAGTCCTGCGTCGGGGTCGAGACGGGGCCGGCTCCATCAGTCTGCAGCTAGCTGTCGGCCGGATCCGGTACGTCTCGTCACTTGAAGCCGAGCGGATGGTTCGTCGCGGGGCCGTAGTCAGGCGACCCTGCGCACTCGCGATGACGTGCGCCGCCGAGCATCCGTCCGGTGCCGGGCTCGGCGCCGAGCTTCATCGGTGGTTGACCAGGGCCCACGGGACCGACCGTACGCAAGGGGCACGACGCGAAAGTCGCAGGCCAGGTCCCGCGAGGCAGCTTGGCGTAGGTGAGACCGGCGGCGATGACTGGTGGTGAAGGTGACCTGGGGCAGGTGACGGTAGTCCAGGGTGCGCCCGGCTCCGTCAGCGGCGGGTATCCGTGGCCACGATTCGTGAGCGGCGATGAGGTCGTCCTGCTCGGGATGCCTTTGCGGCCGGGTCCCTGAACCAGGCGCCGTCTGCCTTGGCCGACCCGGGCACCGGCGGGCCTACACCGGCACCTGGCGCGCCCTCCTCGAGCACCCGGTCGCCCGCCTTCGCCGGGCGGCGGGGCCGCGGTTGGCTCTGCCAGCGAGAAGCAGCACCGTTTTTAGGCCGGTTCGGGCGTTGGTGATCATCAGGCCAGAAATGTTGATGAGTTTGAGCACCGCGTAGCCGACCATGCATGCCGGTCTCGTCTGGTCTGTGTCCAACATCCTGATCAGAGTGGGCGTCCTACAAGGAGTGACCAACAGCTTCGAGACCGCCCACCCCTACCGGGAGGGAATCCGGGCTGTTCAGCTCCGGCTCTTGGTGGGGATGCGTAACAGCGAGGCCATGGTGGAGCTGGCTCTCCGGCAGCTCGGCGCTGACCAGTCGGAGATGGAACGCTGCCGGACCGCCACTGGGAACATCTTCGCGCCCACAGGCCGGTTCGAGAACGTCACTTCGATCCTGGGGCCGCCGCTGGCCTCGGAGACCGTGCACTATGAGCGAGGCGAGGCCACTGATGCCCTGACTGGTTAGGACGGTCTTATTTGGCCCGCCCGGACGGCTTGATCTGGCCCCACCGGGTGCAGGTTCCGCGCTGTTGTGACGGCTTGAAGTGGCCCCGCCTTTGCGGTTTCAGGTGTCGAAGGGCCAGCGGCCGTCGGCGACCGGGGAGTCGGGGTCGAATCGCAGGCGGGCCTCGTCGGGGCTTGTGGCCAGGGCCCTCATCGACCAGGCCTGGCGGTCAGGCTGATGGCGGTCAGCTTCGCCGATGGTGAGCTACCGTCAACGGCGGCCAGCCATGTCGCGCACATTCGACGCTCTGTCTTGCAGCCGGCCGGAGCGACGGCGTAGGCAACCCGGCACCCGTCGGGCGAGATCACCGGCTGCGACGGCACGACGCCGTCCGCCACCAGTTCCGCGGTCAGCTCCGGCGCGTCTTCACTCATGCACCGCGCCCTTAGAGGTTGCCTGCCGCCGGCAGCGCGGGCCGATGGATCCAGGCGGCAAGGTCCGCGGGCGCGCATTCGGCGACTCGGGCGGCGTACCGGGGAAGCTCCTCCTCGCTGAGGACCTGCCGCCACTGGCCTGTTGATCCGCTGTGGAAGAACTGGCTGTGGTCGTGATAGAAGCCGTCGTGGCTGGCTTCGGACGCGAGCTCGCCGGCCCGGCCCTTCATGACCGCGAACGTGGCGGCCTGGACTAGGTCCGGCCAGGCTGTCTCGGTGATGGCGATCCCGAGCCGGGCTGCTATGTAGCGCATCTGCCCTTCGAGGTCATCAAGGAGGTCCTCGTAGCGCAGCAGCACGATGTTCGGCTGGTCGCGGACCTGCCAGAACGTGTCTAGATGGTGAAGCATGATCTCCAGGTCGGACACGGCCTTCCCGGGCGCGGCCGGATTGACCCAGGACCAGAAGCGCTCGCGCGCGGTCCCGCTCGGCAGGGACGGAGCGGCGGCCAGCAACTCGTCAAGGACCACGGCGCCCACGGCATCCTCCCGCAATGCGAGGGACACGGCCCGGTCGGTGTTGCTGGCATGGCTGTCCAAGGACACGGCCACATCCCGGGGGTCCCGGCTTGCGCAGAGGTAGGTGACCCGGTCGTCGAAGGGCAATCCGTCGAGGGGCGCATGGGTCTTGATGAACCGCCGGTGCGCCTGTGCCTCGAGGTCGGCCAGCACTCCGGTGAGCGGGCGCAGCAGGACGTCCAGCCACGGCGAGATCTGGTCGAGCGGCCGGTCGAATGTCGCGCTCTTGAAGATCTCCAGGGCGCAGATCATCTGCAGCCAGGTCGTGCCGCACTTCGCTGGGGTGCTGATCACGATGTCGCCGGGACGGAACACGAACCCATCCCAGCGGGCCGAGTCCGTAAAGGAGGTCTGGTAGCGAACGCGTTCCCCCAAGCCCATGCGGGGAGAATGGCAGCAACCAGATCGGGCCGTCAACCGTGCCGTGAATGAAGGGAGTTCACCTCGGAACGGGGACCAGATGGTTGCGGCGGAACCAGCCGATATCGCCTTCCACCCCGCCCTTCTCGTGTGCTCCCTCGATGCCGGGCTGACAGTAGAACGCTTCAAAGCCCATGTGGGAACGGAACGCGATCCACCGGGCGGTCTCCACGCGGGCGCGGGTGAATCCCAGCACCTGCGCGACCGCTGCCTTGAGGTTGTCGTAGCGGACCTTGCCCGTGAGCATCCCGCCCAGCACCCTGAAGGCGTGGACGTGGCCCTCCAGGAACGCTTCCTGCCCGCCGGAGGCGAAGATGCGGTGCACGGCCTTGCCCGAATACGACAGCCGCAACGCGAACAGCACCAGCTTGACCTGCTCACCGGCCAACCGGACGGCGACCTCCCCGAAATCGACCTCCGCCTCAACGCCAGGCTGGTGCGACTGGGGCACGAATCCCTTCGGCGGCCCGCGTCCGGCCTCAGTACGGATCTCCGGACGACGCCAAGCGACGTAGGCCCGGACCATCGGGTACGACACCTCGGGCGCACCGTGCTCCTCGACCAGCCGGTCGAAGATCCGCTTCACGGTGTGCCGCTGCTTGCGTGGCGCGTCCAGATCCGCCCGCAGCATCTGGTCGATCAACGGCTTGAACGGATCCAGCCTGGTCTTGCGCGGCGGAAGCTTCTTCCGCGGCTCAGGCCACACCGATGCCAGCGCCTTGGCCACCGTCCGCCGGCTCACCCCGTACTTGTGCTCCAGCGCACGCCCCGACATCCCAGCCCTGGAGTCCCGCCGAATCGACGCATACAACGCGACCTTCTCGGCCTGGGATGCCATGGCGCCTCCTCGGCTGGCACCACGACCCTCCCACTGCAACCCCACCCGTGGTGCCCAAACTCATCAACACCACCAAACCCTGCACGGATCCGCGGTCTCAACTGACCGACAAACGGTGCCCCTTCCCACATACAAAGCCACGCGGTCGCGGGCGACCTGAAACCGGAACCTCGATGCAGTCCGGAAGCAGCCACGACTGGCGCGACTAGGACTGGCTCGCCGGCGACCCGAGCCGGCCGCTGCGACGGTGTGGCGGATGTTGTGTGAGATAGACGCCTTGCCGACGGCCTCGGCGAAGGCGACGCACTGGGGGCTACCGCCCGCGGGGTGTGCACTGCCTCGAGCCCGCCGTCTCCCCCTGCGCCAAGCTCCTGAAGGCGGCGCCCTCGTCAGCACACAGATTTGTGGGATCGGCTGCCCTGCCAGAAACGGACAACCTCCAACAAGTCACGACCGGCCGGCCAGGGACTCGGGCGACGTGTAGGCCAAGGAGTCACGACCCGCGGGCGCTCAGCCGGTGTCGAGCCGCCCCTTCAGGCCGGCGAGCTCGCCAGAGAGCGTCGCGGGGAGGGTGTCGCCGAACTTGTCGAACCACTCAGCGATCTGCGGCAGCTCGTCCGTCCATTCGGCGGGGTCCACGCGGAGCAGGGCCTCCACGTCGGCCTGGTCGAGCTCGAGGTCGGCGACGTCGAGCGCCTCGCGCGCCGGCACCAGCCCGATCGGCGTCTCGACGGCGTCCGCCTGCCCTTCGAGGCGTTCGATAGCCCACTTGAGCACCCGGCCGTTCTCGCCGAAGCCCGGCCACAGGAACGAGCCGTCGTCGGCGCGCCGGAACCAGTTGACGTAGAAGATGCGCGGGAGCTTCGCGGCGTCGTGCTCATCGCCGACGTCGAGCCAGTGCTGGAAGTAGTCGCCGGCGTCGTAGCCCATGAACGGAAGCATCGCCATCGGGTCCCGGCGTACGACACCGACCTTGCCCTCGGCGGCGGCCGTCGTCTCCGACGACAGGGCCGCGCCCATGAACACGCCGTGCGCCCAGTCGCGTGCCTCCGTCACGAGTGGCACCGTCGTGGCGCGCCGGCCGCCGAAGAAGATCGCGGAGATAGGTACGCCGCGCGGGTCGTCGTACTCCGGCGCCAGGATCGGGCACTGCTTGATCGGCGTGCAGAAGCGGCTGTTGGGGTGGCTCGACGGTTCGCCCGTGGTGGCCGCACCCGACGCCGGCGGTGAGCCGGGCGGTGTCCAGTCGCGTCCCTTCCAGTCGGTGAGGTGGACGGGCGGCTCGCCGCTGTAGCCCTCCCACCACACGTCGCCGTCGTCGGTGAGCGCGACGTTGGTGAAGATCGAGTTGCCACGCTCGATGGTGCGCATGGCGTTCGGGTTCGTCTTCCAGCCGGTGCCGGGCGCGACGCCGAACAGCCCGTACTCCGGGTTCTGCGCGTAGAGCCGACCGTCCGGACCGAACCGCATCCAGGCGATGTCGTCGCCCAGCGTCTCGACCTTCCACCCGGGCAGCGTCGGCTCGAGCATCGCCAGGTTGGTCTTGCCGCAGGCGCTCGGGAACGCCGCCGCGATGTAGTGGACGCTCTGCTCCGGCGAGGTCAGCTTGAGGATCAGCATGTGCTCGGCCAGCCAGCCCTCGTCGCGGGCGATCGCGCTCGCGATCCGCAGCGAGTAGCACTTCTTGCCGAGCAGGGAGTTGCCGCCGTAGCCCGAGCCGTAGGACCAGATCTCGCGGGTCTCCGGGAAGTGCGAGATGTACTTGGTCTCGTTGCAGGGCCACGGCACGTCGGTGTCGCCCGGCTCCAGCGGCGCGCCGACGGAGTGCAGGCACGGGACGAAGGCGCCATCCTCGCCCATCCCGTCAAGGACGGCTTGCCCCATCCGGGTCATGATGCGCATCGACGCGACAACGTAGGCCGAATCGGTGAGTTCCACGCCGAACAGCGGCTCGTCCGCCTCGAGGGGACCCATGCAGAACGGCACGACGTACATCGTCCGGCCACGCATGCTGCCGCGGTACAGGTCGATCATCGTCGCCTTCATCCGCTGCGGGTCCATCCAGTTGTTGGTCGGACCCGCGTCGGCCTCGCGGCGGGAGCAGATGAAGGTGCGTTTCTCCACCCGCGCCACGTCGCTGGGGTCGGTACGCGCCCAGAAGGAGTTGACCTTCTTCGCCGGGTTGAGGCGGACCAGCGTCCCG
Organism: Actinopolymorpha pittospori; assembly: GCF_014873875.1. Lineage (GTDB taxonomy): Bacteria > Actinomycetota > Actinomycetes > Propionibacteriales > Actinopolymorphaceae > Actinopolymorpha > Actinopolymorpha pittospori. The sequence continues at coordinate 362,817 of NZ_JADBEM010000001.1, forward strand.
GCATCGACGAGTTCGGCGGTGAGCCTGGTCCACTCATCCTCCGAACCGTCGCACCAGTACACCTGGTCCGGCTCGCACAAGTCAGCGATCTGCTGCACCCACGTACGGAGCCGGGCATGCCTGGTGGGATGGGCCACGGCCGTTTCGCCGCAGGGACTGATCACGTGGCCGCTCGGTGTGGTGGTAGTGGACATGCGGATTACGTTAAGTGGCCCCTTGCGCTGTGTGCTACGGCCAAAGGTCTGCCAGACAATCCCGGGTCATAGTTGATCTACGTACACAGACGATCTGACACGCCCCCCGAACCGCTTCGCCAAGGCGTTGATCGACAACCCCTCCACGCCTGCGATATGGCGGATCTCCGCGAACTCTTCCACCCTCGACCTCAACGGCCCCTCCTCGTTGCGTACGCCAACGAGGCCACCCCTAGCCCTGGGCCAAATCAGACCGACACGAACACCCGGACCGTCGCAAGTTGGGCCAGATAGAGCGAAACCCTAGGCCAGATAAGACTGACAAAGCCACCGAGAGGCGGATCCGCGCCCTGTGACCACGGCGGGCCGTCGGCTGGCTGGATGCCCGCAGCAGGGTGAGCCTTGCCGTTAGTGGTAGCTCAAGGGCGGTGTTCTTCGGGGGCTTCAATGAGGAGATGGTCGGGGACTGGCCACCCCACGCCCTTCAGCGCCGCGGCGTAGCAGACACGGCTGGCCAGCTCTTTGATCATCGCAGTCGCAACGGCGTCGCCCAGGTGGGCGTCGGCGGGCTCCTGGAGGAGTTGGGCGGTGGCTGTGCGCATCTGGGCGTGTGGGCGTTCCCGCTCACGGGTCGCCTCATGCAACTCCTGCATACGCGACGGCTCGGCATCACCGGGCGCTCCGGAGCGCATCGTCGGGTTCACGGCGTTCCACTGGAGCGACGTTGAAGGTCAGCGCAGGTCGCCTCCCACGCATTGCGCTCAGCAGTGCTGTCAACCCTGAACCCGGTCAGGCTGCCCACCAGCCAACCCACCACACCGCGAGTGGTGCCGACGACCGTAGCCACCGCTTGCACGGACAACCCGGAAACACCGGCCCCAGCAACATCCTCCCCGATCCCCAAACCGCTGCTCACTTACTAACCTCCTTGCCTGCAGTTATCACCGGCAACATGCCAAGACATACCCCTATACCGCACCAATCAAGCAGTCGCCTGCGATGGCCCGTTCATCCGTCGAGGGCATGAGGCAGGAGACCGGAGGTCGGAAGCGGTGACCCTACCTACATACCCACAGGCAAGGAGACGTAACTGGAGCCGCTCGCGACGCGGAGTCGTGGACACGGGCGGTGTGAATCCGCAAGGCTAGCGCCCTTGGATATGGGTCGACGACGTGCTGATCTCGAAGCGGTGCTTAGCCGTTTGGAGTCGAATCCCCTGCTGTGAGGTCATGCTGCCGGAGGCCCGGTCAGTTCCGCGCTGACGACCTCGACGAACTGGCCCAGCCGCCGCCCTGAAACGTGCCGGGCGAGGTCGGCTTCGCTGATCATGCCGGCGACACGTTGGCGGTCGAGCACTGGCAGCCGATGGATCCGGTGCTCCTCCATCGTCTGCAGCACCTCGTCGACGTCGGCGTTCGCATCGACCGTGTACGGCTGGCCTTGCGCTAGTTCGCCAGCGGTCACGTTCGCGGGGTCGCCGCCGGTCGCGACACACTCCACGACGATGTCGCGGTCGGTGATGATGCCCTGTAGGCGGTCATCCTCGCCACAGATCGGTAACGCACCGATGTTCAGCTCGCGCATTGTGCGTGCAGCGTCCTGCACTGTCTCGTTTTCACCGACGCAGACGCACCCGGCATGCATGATGTCTCTTGCGTTTGTCACGATAACCCTTCCATTTCTTGCTTGAAATTAGACGCTCTTCCGAGATGCCTCGTCGACGCGACAAAGGGTCGCCACCACGAACGGTTTGAGCCGCGCGCCGAAGAACCGGTTCCGTGGCATCTTCGACTTCAGCGAATTCGATCCGCCGACCTCCTGTGCAGTGCCGGACGCGGACTGTTCGCGGGACCTTCGCCCGGCACAGGTGGCCGCCGCAAGCGATCCCCAGCACACACTCCCCCAGCGGCCCGGAAGATCAGCGGGGTCGCCTCGACCTGCCGACGCCGGGGCGGCGGCCCCAGCCTCCTTGCTGCGAGTCAAGCGAGGCGGCAAACCCGGATATCCCGGGACGGCCGAGACCATGCGACGCCGCCGTACCACCACGCCGTCGGCCGCGGTCATCGACTCCGCCTCGATCAAGGGGGCCGAGGCCGTCGCCAGGCACAGCAGAGGCTATGACGCCGGGAGGAAGATCAACGGACGGAAAACGTCACATAGCCGTGGACACCCTCGGCCTGTTGCTCTGCGTCGTAGTGACCGCCGCATCGGTCCAAGACCGCGACGCGGCACCTGCCCTCCTGCGCCAACTGGCGGCCTGCTGCCGACGGATCAGGCCGGTCTGGGCCGACCGCGGCTACGCCGGCAAACTCCTGTCTTGGACCAAAGAGCAACTCGGGCTGCGCTTCGATGCCCCACGATGGCGTTCCCGCTCGTCAGTGCTGTGGTCTACGGCTGACCGAACGACGACACGATCGCCGCGGCGCTCGAGGTGTTCCGTCCGGGCAGTCGGACCGAGGTTGCCCAGCAGCAGCCTGGCCCCGTCCTCGTCCACTCTCAGGTCGACGACGGGGAAGTACGGCACTGGGCGCGAGCTGGCCGGCAGTGCTGCGCCGAGGCGAGGATCCGGCCGATGCCGGCCCCCACGTGCAGTGGCGGGAGGACCCGGTTCAGCCGTCGACGGACCCGAGGTTCGCCAACCCGCGCAACGAGATCTGGCTCGACTTCACCACCGACCGCAACGGCGTCGGCGTCGCGGCGAGCGTGGTGCGCTGGCCGGTCTGCCAGAAGACGGCCGGTTCGGTCGTGCTCCACGTGCACACCAGCACCGAGCCGGGTCAGGCCGGGATGGCCGGTGCTCGACTCGCCTGCGTGAACGTCGACTTCTCGGCTGGCTGACAGACGCACGGCGCTTCGCCGCGATTGCGAACGCGGAAGGTCGCCGTCAACTCCGGCGCCGGACCTCCACCTCCGGCACGGAGGCCCTGGCGAACGTCCCTTCCCGGCGCATGGCGTGCCAGCGCAGCGGCGCGCCGACCACCGCCGTCACCACGGACTGGATGACGACCATGTACATGAGTTGGCGGTACACGAACTGCTGAAGTGGCAGGGTCCACAGCGACGTGAGACGCTCCCGATCCAGCCGGAGCGCATAGGCGCCCACGACCATCTGCAGAATCACGAACGCCACCCAGACGGCCAGCACCTTCGACGGTCTGCCGAAGAGCACGGCGTACAGCGCGTAGACATCAACGGCCGGCGCGAACAGGGGCAGGGCGACCTGGAAGACGGCGAGGTAGGTGAGGCCGCGCCGACCGAACCGGCCGGCGGCACCGCCTTCGATCACGGCTCGGCGGTGCTTCCACATCGCCTGCAACGTGCCGTAGCACCAGCGGTAGCGCTGCCGCCAGAGCTGCTGGAGTGAGCCCGGCGCCTCCGTCCACGCCCGGGCGTTCTGCCTGTAGACCACCCTCCAGCCGACCCGGCAGATCGCCATGGTGAGGTCGGTGTCCTCGGCGAGGGTGTCGTCACTAACCCAGCCCACGCTTGCCAGCGCACGGTAGCGGAACGCGCCGATGGCACCCGGCACCGTTGGCATGCATTCCAGTAGGTCGAACATCCGCCGGTCGAGATTGAAGCCGATGACGTACTCGATGTGTTGCCACTTCCCGAGGATCCCTCCCCGGTTCCCGACCTTGGTGTTGCCGCTCACCGCGCCCACCTCCGGATCGGCGAACGGCTGGACCAGGCGGCGGATGGCGGCGGGCTCGAATACCGTGTCGGCGTCGACCAGGACGAGAATGTCGTGATGTGAGTACGCGATCCCGGTGTTCAGCGCGGCGGGTTTCCCGGCGTTCCGTTGACGGATCACGGTGACCCCGGGCAGCCCGAGGCTGGCGGCGATGTCCGCCGTGTCATCGGTAGAGCCGTCGTCGACGACGATCACCTCGATCTCGCCGGGGTACTCACTCGCCACGAGGGACCGCAGCGTCGCCGCGATCCCGGCCGCCTCGTTGTAGGCGGGCACGATCACCGACACGGGCGGGTGGTACCACGCCTTCGTGTTCATGGAACCCGCCCGCCCGTGCGCTCGGGACGCACGCGTCCGCGCGCCACGGGTGCGCAGCCGTATCGCCCGGGACCGGGAGCGAAGCGCACGAGCCTGGGCTCGCAGAGCGCGGGCCTGGGCCCGGAGAGCGCGCGCACGGGCCCGGCGGTTCCCCAGCTCATGGCGCCACGCGAGGAAGACCATGACAAGGAGCCGCCCGAGCGTGAGGAAGCCGGCAGCCGTCGTGGCGACCGCGAGAGCGATGGCGGCGATCGCACCCGCGTGCTGCGCGCCCACCAGGACGAAACCCGCGGACCGGTCGACAGCGCTCGCCCGCGGGTTGACCTCCGGCAGATGAAGGGCGTCGGAGACGGTCGTGAAACGGTACGCGCGCTGTTGGAGCTGCGTGATCAGCTGGTCGAGCGCGCGGAGGACCGCGGTCCGGTCACCACCGGCGTCGTGGAGGCGGATCACCGCACCGCGACCTTTGGTCGGTGTGGCTGCTGCCAGGATCTGCTTCGTCGTACGACCCGAGGAGTCACCCGTGTCGTGGTCGGCGAGAACGACGAGATAACCCCGGCGGGCCGCGTCGCGGGCGGCGTCGTATTCGGTGGCGTCAAGCGCCGACGGCACTGAGGTGTATGGCGGTCGGAACAGGTAGGTGTTCACTCCGGCAACCCCAGCGAGGGCTCTCTGGGTGAGGGTCAACTCCAGCGCACGCCGCCAGCCAGGTGCTCCCGCGAGGTCGATGTGGGTGTAGGTGTGGCTGCCGATGTCGTGACCCTCCGCGAGGATCCGGTGGGTCAGCCCCGGATGCGCGGCGGCCTTCGAACCCACGAGGAAGAACGTCGCGTGGACGTTGTGCCGGCGAAGGAGTGCGAGGACCTGCGGCGTCCAACGGGGGTCGGGCCCGTCCTCGAAGGTCAGAGCGATGGTACGCGCGGGCATCCCGGTCTGAGCTGGCTGGGAGCGGCGGAGATCGAGGACCCCGCCGGTGCCCGTGAGTGGCGCCTTCCGCGCGGCGGCGTCGCCCCCCGACCGCCCGGTTCGGTGCTCCGATGCCTTCTCGATGTACCCATTGACCAGGAGGACGGCGCCCAGGGACACGAGCAGGATGCAGACGAGCGTCCAGTGATGGCGCGGTTCGCGGAGTCTGACGTGTCGGGGCATGCGCGCTAGCGGCCGGCCTCGAGACCGGGCTGGGTCGTGACCGTTTCTGGTGCGCCTTCGACCGGGTGTTGGATCGCGGGCCGGGGAGTGAGTCGCCGGAGCATTGCCGCCTTTCGACCGTAACCAGGTGGCGTTTCTCTCGCTGTGTCCCCCGAACGCAGCCGACGGTGTCGGCCTGTGGCGACGACGTGTGTCGCGGCCTTGAGCTGACCACCATAAACCGTGCGAAGGCGCACTTCGCGGCGGGACTTGTTGTGGGGGGAGGTCGCAGCTCTACGCGACCGTGTCCTGTCGGGTGGTAGCCAGATCTCGGGTCCTGGCGACGTCCGTCGCTGGAGCGTGGGGAGACGGCAGAACTCGTCTTCTCACCTCGCGCCCTTCGAAACCAGGCCCTGGGGGATCGGGTCGCCGGAGCGCAGCGCGTCGAACAACGCCTGCGCCTTCGGGCGATCCCACACCACCGCGGTGCCGGCCGGTGTCCGCGCGAACGGGTCCGCGACCGGCACGGTCAGAGTCGTCCCTCTTCCCGCGGAAACCGCGAGCATCGCCAGGCTGAACCGCGCGAGGTCGAAGCCACCTGTTGTGTCGCCGACGGTGAGCGCATCGCCGTAGGCCAGTCCGACCCGCGTGTAGCGGATCGGGTTGCCTACCGTCGACCCCGTCAGGGTCTCCTTCATCACCGTCGACATGAACTCCCGCTGCCGTTTGACCCGGCCGAGGTCACCAAGCGGGTCGAAGTGACGGGCTCGGACATAGCCGAGCGCGTTCGCGCCCCGCAGGTTCTGGCATCCGGCCGGAAGATCGATGTGTGCCTTCGCGTCCTTGACCGGCCCGGGGAGACACATCCGGACACCGCCCAGCCCGTCGACCACGTCGACGAACCCGCCGAAGCCGATCTGCACGTAGCCGTCGATCCGTAGTCCGGTGGCGTCCTCGAGGGTCCGTGCGAGCAGCTTCGGGCCTCCGAAGGCGTACGCCGCGTTGACCTTGTTCCGGCCCGCGCCCGGGATCGGCAGGTAGGAGTCTCGCGGAATGGAGAGCAGCGTCGGGGACGACGGCACGGTCGGTACGTGCAGCACCATGATGGTGTCGGTACGCCGGCCGCTGGCGCTGCCGGTGCCGAGCTTGACCTTCTCCTCCGCGGTGAGCCCTTCACGGCTGTCGGAGCCGACGATGAGGTAGTTGGTGCCCGACGCGTCGACCGGCCGCTCACCCGCCGGCTCGAACGCCACCTTGTCGACGCGGTCCCACACCAGGACAGGAACGCCGATCAGGAACACGACGTAGGCGAGTACCAGCAGGAGCGCCCACCGGAGGACCCGGAGTGGACGGCGGCGCTGGATGCGGGGGAGCCTGGGGTAGCCGGACCCGTCCGGGGGCTGCAACGGCGGGTCGCCTGGTGGCAGATCGTGGTAGCCGCGCGGCGGCAGCCGGTAGGGACCGCTCAGGTGACCGCTGCGCCCGACGACGCCCCGCTGGTCGTGCTGGTGGTCGACCGGCTGGTCGTGCTGGTGGTCGACCGGCTGGTCGTGCTGGTGGTCGACCGGCTGGTCGTGCTGGTGGTCGACCGGCTGGTCGTGCTGGTGGTCGACCGGCTGGTCGTGCTGGTGGTCGACCGGCTGGTCGTGCTGGTGGTCGACCGGCTGGTCGTGCTGGTGGTCGACCGGCTGGTCGTGCTGGTGGTCGATGCGCTCGTCAGTGTCACGGTCTCGGACGCGCCAGTCGCCCTGGTCGCCCTCCGCGCGGCCGCGGGGATGGCGGGGCTGGCCGCTCGGTCGCGCCGGGGGACTCGGGTACGCAGGGCCGCCGTCGCGTGGCGCCGGTGCATACCCGCCGTCGCGGCGTGGCCGCCTCTGCGTCTGTGTCGGGTCGGGCTGGCCGCGCGGAGGGCCCGCGTGCCTCGGACGAGACGGCGGTCCCATGGCTCTGTGCCGCCCGGCCCCGTCCTCGACCCGGTCGTGTCTCGAGTCGCGCCCGACGTCTTCGTACTCCTCGGGTCCTGGGTGGTGTCCGCCGTTCGGCATCCGTGCACGTTACCCGGCGGCCCTTGGTACCGATACCGTCGATCACGGCTGGTGGCCCGCTGGCTGACGGATCTCCGAGGGCGTCGCGAGCGCACTACTACGATCGCCGTTCTGGTGCCCACCGACCGGTTGCTCGCGTTCGCGGCCTGTCCTTCCTGCTGATCGTGGTTCCCGGACCCAGCCCGCTCTTCGTGGTCGGGAGAGCCCTGGCGCACGGGCGCCGCGCCGCGCTGACCACCGTCTGGGGGAACGCGCTCGGTCACCCGGTCTGATCCCCACCCGGCGGGAGCGTGGCAGCCGCGCGCGGGCTCGGCTGCCGCAGCGAATCCCTTCCTCGTGGGCCTTCCGACCGAAGATCCACGGCTCCCACCCCTTCGAACGGAGCGATTCGCCATGAACGACTACCTGCTCCACAAGCTCGCCGAACAACGCCGCAACGACCTGTACGCCTCCGCACGCCAGCGCATGCTCGCCCGCGAGGCCGGCTTACGTGGCTGGCGCCTTCTCCGCATCGCGAGGCCGGTGTGCGCGCGGACGCTGCGCCGCCTCGCCGACAGGATTGAACCGACGCCCCGCCGGATCTACGAATGCTTTCCGGCTGACCCATGAGATCAGCGCTCGAGGTAATGGAGGACATGGATGCCTGCCACACCGTCCGCGACCGCGCTCACGTGCGTGGTGCTCGAAGGTCGTCTTATACGTCTGGAACCGCTCGGGCATCGGCACGCCGCCGACCTTGCCCGCGCATGTGAGGAGGACCGGAGCTCGTACGCGTACACCTGGGTGCCCACCGCGACCGAGGTCGATGCGTACATCGATACGCAGCTCGCGCGAGCAGCAGCCGGGAAGCTGGTGCCGTATGCCGTCGTGGAGAAGACAACAGGACGAGCAGTAGGAGCGACCGCCTACTGGGACCCGCGGCAATGGCCCGACGGTAGCGGGCTGTGCGCGGTCGAGATCGGTTTCAGCTGGTTGGCCGCGTCGGCGCAGGGCCGTGGGATCAACGCCGAGGCCAAGCTACTGCTCTTCGACCACGCCTTCACCGCGTTTGGCGTGGCCCGGGTCGATCTGAAGACGGATGCTCGCAACCGCCGCTCGCGCGCGGCCCTCGAGAGGGCGGGGGCGACGTTCGAGGGCGTGCTGCGCCGCTGGTCGCGTTCGTGGGCGCCAGGAGAGGAGGGGCGGCTGAGAGACTCAGCGATGTACTCCATCGTGGCCGAGGAGTGGCCAGAGCGCCGTGCCCGGCTGACCGCCCGCCTGACCGGGCACGGTCCGGCATCGATCAGCATGTCCGGATCAGCACCCGCATCCTCAGCGGCTGCAGCAGTATCGGCGTCTACACCTGACGATGTGGGTGAGGTGATTCCGCTGGAAGGTGCGCTCAACGCACGGGCCGTCGCCGGTTTCCGCATCTCGGACGGACGGCGAATCAAGCCCGGCATCGTGTACCGAAGCTCCGCCCTGTCGTACCTGATCGACAGAGACCGTGCCACGCTGCAGCGCCTCAACATCCGTACGGTCATCGACCTCCGCGGCCCAGCGGAACAAACGAAGGCCCCCGACCGCCTGCCGGCGGGAACGGTCTCGCTCAGTGCACCGGTCGACCAGGACGACCTGGACTTCACCAGGATCGATGCGCTGTTGGATCGGCAGGGCTTCTCCTCCCAGATGCGCAACCGGGAAAAGGTCAACGCCTACGGCCCGTTCTATCGGATGCTCTCCCTGGTGAACAGTTACGGCGAACCCGGATTCCTACCGAAGCTGGCCGCCTACAAGACGTTGTTCGACCGGATTCTCGACGCCCGGCGCGCGGGTGCGATCCTCCTGCATTGCACCGGCGGACGTGACCGCACCGGAATCGCCACTGCGATCCTGCTGCGCACTCTCGGCGTCTGCGAGCAGACGATCGAGGCCAACTACCTCGCGTCGAACCTTCTCCTGCAGCCAGACCGCGACGACCCCGCCAGCACGTCGTTCCAGCGGTTCACGTTCTCCAACGTCTACGTCCAGCCCACGAGCAACCATTTGTTCCAGAAGGTCGCCGCCGACCTCGACGAGACGCCGCAGCACATCTACGACGCCGTCAAGCTCCAGCCCGAGTACCTGAGGACCCTGTGGGCCCACATCGACCAACAGCACGGCTCCTTCGGGACCTTTCTCGCGACCGAGTACGGCCTGACCCCCAAGCGGATCGAGCAACTCAAGGACGTCATGACCTCCTGACACCCAGTCCGGGCGTCGAGGCCAGGAAACGCAGCACCTGGCCGCAGGGGGCTCGCGCACGTCAGGACCCATCGCACGTTGCATGAACGCGCGGGCCACATGCATGTCAAAGCGGCTACTCGAAAGGATGCACGCCATGTCAGAAGTGGTCTCACACTATGAGGAGCTGCTGGCGCAGCACTACACCTGGATGCTTGGTGCAGATTTCGACGAACTCGTCACCGAGCAGCGTCGTCTGCTCTCCTCGTGCGGAGCCACCTCACCCCAGGAGCAGAACACCGTCGCCTTGGACCTCGGCTGCGGATCGGGCATTCACTCAGTCGCGCTGGCACACTTGGGGCACGACACCGTCCTCAGTGTCGACATCAGCGCGACCCTCATCGCCGAGCTGGCGGACCGGGCCTCCCGCTTCCCGGGGATACGGCCCATTCGCGCTGATCTGTGCGCTGGCCTGGACGCCATCGTCGAACCACGGTCGATCGCAGCCGCGGTGTGCATGGGCGACACCCTGCCGCACCTTCCGGATACCAGTGCGGTCCGGCGGCTACTTGACGACACCTTCGACGTGCTCCTCCCGGGAGGTGTCTTCGTTCTTTCCTTCCGTGATCTGACCACGCCTCTGGTCGGGCTGGACCGGTTCATCCCGGTGCGCGCCGACCAGCACCGGATTATGACGTGCTTCCTGGAAGACGAGGGAGACGCAGTACGCGTAACCGACCTCATTCACATGAAGGACCCCGACGGGTCCTGGCGGCTGGGCAAGAGCAGCTACCGCAAGCTCCGCCTGCCCCCAGTTTGGGTCGCGGGGCAACTACGCGAAGCGGGATTCGCCGTGGCCCACCTTGAGCCGGGGCCTCGTGGAACGTGCGTCATCACCGCTCGTCGTCCTGAGTAGGTGGCATTCGCGTGTCGCAGCCCGGTCCTGCGGGGCGGCCGCGACGTGGTGAGGGGCGCGTTCTGCTGGTCACCTCGCCAGCCTTCCGGCCTGCGTACGTGCTCGCGCCATTGCTGACCGCTCTGCTGGCCGGTGCGCTTGCGTAGATGCTGGCGGTAGTGCCTGCTCCCCCGCTTGCCTTGTCCCTGGCTTTTCTTTTGCGTAAATGCTTGCGGAATCGTCAGCAGAATCGCTCGCCGGTGCCCTGGCAGGCGTGCATGCTGGAGTGCCTGCGGCCTTGCTGGCTCGCCTACCTGCGGGGCCGCCGGCCGGTCGGCTGGCAACTTCGCCAGCTACCGGGCTTGCCTCGACGTCAGCAGCCTCGCCTCCCTCCGCGCGCTCGACGGCCGCGCCGTTGACGTCACCTCGTACGGCCGGAGCGCACTTCGCCGAGATCCCGAGTGCACTGACGCCAGCTGTCAGAGCCGCTCGACCACCTATTCGAAGCGGGCGGTGAGGGCGGCGGCGTCGCTGGCGGGCCGCGACGACGCCCCGGGCCCTGCCGCCGCGAAACCCTGACAACATCTCTCTGCTCTCCCGCAGGCTCACCAAGGCGGTGCTCGGTGGCAAGGAGGCGTCCGTCCGCGAGCTCGTCGCCGGCATGACCCACCCCCAAGCGGTCCCACGCCCGAGGGAGCGCCGGTCGATCGGTGGTGGCTGCGATCGACCGGCGCTCGTTGCTCATCGGGTTAGGAGGTGATGGGTCAGGAGGCGATGTAGGAGTAGAGGTCCTCCATGACCTGGTCGGGGTTGTAGAGGTAGATGTGGTCGGTGACCGTGTCGGCGAGCACCGGAGTAGTCAGGCCGTTGAAGTGCGCGTTGGGCCGGTCGGTGCCGGGGCCGACGTAAACCTTGTGGAGGCTGCCCGGTTCGATGACAGCATCGTCGCCCACCCGCAGGAGGGTGTTGCCGAACTCGCGCAGGGTGTAGCCGCTGATGTTGATCGGCTTGTCGGTGGTGTTGCGCAGCGCGACGTACTCGCCCCCGTTGACCGCGACGTCGCTGCCCTCCGGGTTGTACACCACGCTGTCGACGATGACGCCGCGGTTGGTGCGCAGCGGCTTCTTGTCGGCGAGCACTGCCTTGGCGACGTTGGGCACGTCGGTGAACATGTAGTCATAGCCCTGGTGTTCGATCATGCTCAGGAGCGAGGGACCGTCCTCGACCTCGCTGACGACCTGCAGCCCGAAGGACTGGACCCGCCTGACCTGGGAGGCGGTGGTCTGCACCGGGTTGCCGGCGACCGCGGTGGTCCAGGTGGCGAGCTCGGTGAGCACCTCGTCGCTCGCCGTCATGAAGGGGTAGCCGCTGCGGAGCAGCAGGGTGGGCACCTCGGGCAGCAGCGCGTGGAACTGGCGCAGGCCGGCCTCGTCGAAGGACTGGACCCAGATCTGGGGGGCGCGGTTCTTGGCCTTGAGGTCGTGGGTGTAGCCCCAGGCGCGGAGCTCCTTGGCCAGGTTCTCCACCATGCCGGGGTAGAGCGTCGGGGACTTGAGCTCGGGGGCAAGGCCGGCTCGACCGTGGTTGAGCTCGAACCACTCGTGCAGGGTGAGGATCTGCTGCCCGGCGAAGGCGGGGTCCCACCACGAGCCGGCGTCGAGCTGCTTGATCTCGGCCAGGGTGAAGTCAGCGACGTTCCACGGGGCACGGTCGGGGAAGACCTCCTCGACGTTCGTCGTTCGCGCGAGGGTGTTGTCGTGGATGACGACGAGCACACCGTCCTTGGTCTGGGCCAGGTCACCTTCGAGGACGTCCGCCCCATCGGCCAGGGCACGTTCGTAGGCCGCGGTGGTCTCCTCCGGCGCGTTCTTCGATGCGCCGCGGTGTGACCACACGACCGGCCCGCGGGGGTTCGCGCGGTGGACGGCACCCTGGTTGGTGTCGGTGGCCGATGCCGGCGAGGCCTCCGCGGGAGCGATGGCTGCTGCCGCGGCGGCCAGGGCGACGACGAGGACGAGTGCCGATCGCAGATGGTCGACGATGAACGCTGGGCGTTGCATGGGGGCCTTCCGAGTAGTAGGCAGCACACGAGTGCACTTTTCCAGGCGAGGGAAACGTAAAGACCCGCCTCATCCAGCGGATGAATCCCTAGCGACGATGCGACTGACGGCCAACAAACGCCGAGAACGCGACAAGAAGCCGGCATACCGAAAGGGGTCTGCCGTGGCCCACGGACCGGCCACTCCCCGCATTGCGCGTTCCCGCAGGGGCTCGTACCGTTACACGTATCGAAGTTCGGCTCCACTGAGCGGAAACATCAGTGGGTGGCAGGTCGACAAACAGGAGGGCAGCGTGGAGGACGAGCCCGGGGTGACGCTGCGCCGTGAGCGCGGGGGCTTGCAGGGCATCGACCGTCTGGTGCGCATCTTCGAGGCGGTGGCCGCCGGGCCCGCGCCGCTGTCGAAGATCGCCTCCGAGTCCGGCCTGAGCGATGCGACGACCTTGCGCTACCTCGGCAGTCTCGTCTCGCACGGACTGCTGGAGCGCGACCCGGACAGCCGGCTCTATCGCATGGGGATGCGGATGTTCCTGCTCGGCCGTAGCGCGATCGGCGGCCGGGACTTCATGGCTGTGGCCACCTCGGCGATGGCCCAGCTCGTCGACCAGATCGATGAGACCGTCAACTTCGGTGCCCGTGTGGGCGTGGATCTCGTGATCGTCCGCGTGCTCGAGAGCTCCCAGCCCATCCGGATGGGCGCTGCCGTAGGAGACAAGGACAGATGGCACTCCTCCGGTCTGGGCAAGGCGATTCTGAGCACCTTGCCGGCAGAGGAGATTGGAACGCTGCTCACCGAACACGGGATGGCCGAGCTGACGCCGAGGACACTCATCACGCCAGAGGATCTGCTGCGCGATCTGGCCCGGGCTCGGACACGTGGGTTCGCCACCGACGACGAGGAGTCGGTCGAGGGCCTGCGGTGTGCGGCCGCACCGATCAGGGACGCGAGAGGCACCGCACGGTACGCCCTCAGCGTGAGTGCACCCGCCTACCGCCTGCCACACTCCCGACTGCTGGAGGTGGGTGAGGCTTTGCGCGCCCAGGCCGAGGTGCTCGAGGCGCTGCTCGACCACGCCCCCGCCGGCCCGCGAGCAGACGCGGCGCGGTGAGGATCGCCGACGCCTCTTACTCGACACTGCTGCGGGATCGGCGCCACGCGGACTACCCGGCCTGGTCGCCTGGCCACACCTCAGGTGTGAACGGACCTCGGCCCTCACCCCCGCCGCGGCGGCGCGCACCTAAGGTCAGGAGCTCTCCCGCTTCTCCCAGCCGGGTGCGAACATGTTCCAGAACCCCTCGGTCGGCGGATGCTCGGCGAAGACGGCATCGTCGAGCTCGACTCCGATACCTGGGCGTTCCGGGAGACCGACCCTGCCGTCGGTGATGGGGAGGGTTCCCGGAAGCGCGTCGAACACGAACGGCTCGAGGAGCCCGTCGAAGGTCTCCAGTACGAGCAGATTCGACAGGCCGAGCGCGGCGTGGACGGATGCAGTGGTGCAGAACGGCGAGTTCGAGTTGTGCGGCGCCACCAACATGCCGTGCATCTCCGCGATGGCGGCGATCTTGCGTAGCTCGGTGTACCCCCCCGCCATGGACAGATCCGGCTGGATGATGTCCACCGCGTTCGAGGCGAACAGCCGGGCGTACTCGTGCCGGTTGTGGAAGTGCTCGCCGCCGGAGATCGGCATGCTCGCCCGCTGCCGTAGCTCGGCGTAGCGCTCGATGTGGGTCCACGGCAGGGGCTCTTCGAACCACCCCACGTCGAATGGTTCGAGCTCGCGCACCAGCCGCGCCGCGGTGGGGAACGCGAATCTCGCGTGGCCCTCGACATAGAGCTCGACAGCTGGACCTACGGCCTCCCGGACCGCTGCGACGATGTCCAGGGACAGGCGCAGCTCCGTCTTGTCGAGGCTACCCAGCCCCGCGCCGAACGGGTCGAACTTGAGCGCGGAGTACCCGCGGGCCACTGTCTCTTTCGCCTTTTCGGCGAAGATCTCCGGGACCCGATCGCCGGTGTACCAGCCGTTGGCGTAGACCGGGACGCTCGCCCGACACGCGCCGCCGGTGAGTCGGTAGACCGGCAGGCCGAGCGCCTTTCCCATGAGGTCGTACAGCGCCTGGTCTATACCGCTGACGACGATCCCTCCGATGTCGCCTCCGCGGAGGAAGTCGCCCTGGTACATCCGCAGCCAGATCTCCTCGACGTCGAACGGGTCGGCTCCGAGGAGATGCCGCTTTGCCATGGACACGGCCAGGTCGCAGGTCTGCTTTCCGCGGTAGGGGTGGGTGATCTCGCCTACGCCGGTGAGACCCGCGTCCGTGTGGACCCTGACGAAGGAGAAGTCTCGCCATGTGGTGCCGAGCGTGAGCGTCTCGACCTTGCTGATCCGGCCGGCCGAGGTGGTCGGCCGCTCCGTGTCGACGGTCAGCATCAGTCGCTCACGCCCGTCGTCGCATCCGCGACGTCCACGTGGTCGACGCCTTGGCCCATGTTGAGTCTCCTCGGTGAGAGTTGGTCTGTGCTCATTCAGTCCTTCAGTCCTCCGACAACAGAGCTGAGGGGAAGGAGGTTGACTGGTCTGATCGGCAGGCGGTGAGCGCGGCGCCACCGACTCCGGCCGCCAGGGACAGGAAGGTACGGCGCGAGTGAAGACGTGACGGAGTCATGCGAGGGGACTCTCCGCGCCGGGCTCGGTCCCGATGCCTCCTGTCATCCGTCGCGGATTGGGTACGGAGCACCAGGCCCCGCCCATGTTGATGGAGGTCTCGGACACGATCGCGGGCAGCGACATGTCGAGGGCGTCGTACACGTCGATGGTCGTCGCCCCCGCCGGGGGTACACCGTCACCTCGGATCGTCTCGACGAAGTCGAGAATCGGCCACGCGTCAGCGCCCCAGTGGCCCGCCTCCGACGGGATCCTCTGATACCTCTTCGGCAGGAACGTCTCGGCATGGGCGTCGAGTGGTTCCCAGGCCAGGTCGGGACTCTGCCCACGTAGGTAGAACCGTGGGCTCTGGTCCGGAGCGCGGGCCGCCTCGTAGGCGCCCTCCGTTCCCTGGAGGCTGTAGTAGTCCATCAGATGCGGCCGGTTGGAGAGCATGTCCAACCGGACCCGCAGAAGAGCACCGCGTGAGGTCTTCCCCAGCATCAGCACGGTGTCGTCGAGCTCATGCTCCGGGGCCGTGTGGCGGCCGGTGCCGACGCAGCTCAGGGAGGTGATTCGGTCCCCGAACCACTGCAGGAGCGGGCCGACACTGTGCGTGGGGTACGTGACGCCGTTGCGGCCGGTCTGCCAGTAGTAGCGCCAGGTGGGATCACCGGACTCCGTGCGCTGGAGGGTGTGCAACTCGTGCAGATATTCGCCTTCGCCGTAGTAGAGGTCTCCGAAGATGCCCGCACGAGCCATCGCACGCACAACGAGGTTCGGTCTGATGTAGCAGTAGTTCTCCGCCATCGCATACATCGCCGAGCTCCGGCGTACGGACGCCACGAGGGCATGTGCCTGCTCGAGGCTCACGACCGCCGGGACCTCGGAGAGGACGTGGACGCCCGCGTCAAGGGCAGCGACGGCTTGCGGTGCATGGTGGTGCTGCGGTGACGACAGGACGACGACGTCAGCGTGGTCGAGCAACTCGTCAAAGGTTTCACATCGTACGGGCACGTCGTACTCGTCAGCGAACTTCGCGATCGTGCTGGAATTGGGGTCATAGGCCGCATGCAGCCTCGCCATTCCGGCCACCTCGGCTGCGCGAGCTCCGGCGACGAAGCCAGCGCCGCGATGGGCACCGGCGATTCCAATGCGAAGAAGTCCATCACCCATGCGGGGTCACTCCGCCTTCCGTCTGCAGACCAGCCGCGGCTTCTGCTCTGCCGTGAGCACTCTCACTCAGTGAAAGAACCTTTCACTGGCAGGGATCTACTCATTGATCCACACCCCGAATCAGGTGTCAAGACAGGAGGGTGTCCGGTCGGCGTCGTTCAACGAGGGGCAACACCCAGGACGGCGCCGTCCCCGCTTCACTAGTACCTCGCCCACCCTGCCGGGTCGGCGTCCGCCAACTGGGGAAGGGCGTGAGCGCGGCCCGGAGCGAACTGCTCGAAGGCGGCGATCTGGTCCGGGTTCCGAACGGTGCCGATGACGGTATGGCCGGGCCTCGAGGGCCGCGGCGGCGAAGGCGCGGCCGCTGCTCACGCCGGTGATGAGAAACGTGCGGCGTCTCTTCGTTGGAATCGGAAGTGGCAGACGGTGGAGCGCATAAGCCCGTCGAGTGCAGTGCGCGCGAGCTTCTCGGCGTGTTCGTCCGTGAGGTCGTAGTGGCCGGCGAGCCTGCGGAAGATGAGTGGCCCGAAGAGGATGTCGGTGACGTCGTCCACGTCGGTGTCGGGCGAGGCGTCACCGCGGTCGACGGCGCGTTGCCACAGTGTCGACGGCCTCCGGCGGGACGTCTCCCGGCCAAGGTCGGTGTCGCCGTCAACGGCTGTTCGCGGATGCCTCGTTCGAGGTGGTGACCGCACCTGGATCGGTGGAACGTTGCGGCGCCGCGGAGCCTACCGCGGGCTTCGACCTCGCCAACCACAGGTTGGGGACCAGCCCCTACGCCTCGTCCTCGGTGAGCTCGAGCATGTCAGGCATCGCAACCCTTGCATCCGGACGGCCTTGGCGTAGGCTTCCCGCGTCTCGCCTGATCGAACCGTCACAGAAAACTCGCGGGGTGACGAAGGGAATTAAAGTTAGGGTCTGACCCGAAAATCTCACGGTCACCAGTCAGGCGGCAGCGAACCCCCGACCAGTGATGACCGGTCAGGGCTGGAGTGGTGGGTGGCTGTTAGGCGATTTCGGGTTCGATGACAGCTTTCCCGTTGCGGATGAGGATCTTTGGCCGGTGGCCGCCTGTAGCTGGGTGGCCAGGTTGCGGGCGTGGCGTTCTTTGCTGATGCGGGATTCGTAGTGGTCGACGCCGAGGTCGTGGAAGCGGGCTTCGGGTTCGGCGAGTAGGTGGTAGGCGATGGTGAGCAGGGTGTTGCCGATGGCGACGATTGCTATCTGCTTGCCGCGGCGGCGGGCCAGGCGCCGGTAGCGGGCGCCGAGGAAGGTGTCGGTGCGGGCTGCTGCGGCGGCGATGTTGCCGAGCGTGGCGGCCAGCCATGGGTTGCCGCCGCCGCGGCCCCTGTTCTGCCTACGCGCGAGTCGCCGTGCCGACCCTGCTGCTGGGCGGCGACCGCAGCCCGGCACGGAACACCGCGGCGCTGGACGCCATCGAACAGGCGATGCCGCACGCCGAACGAGTCGTGATGCGTAACCGCGATCACGGCGCCGACGTAAAGCACCCTGCGGACGTCGCGCACGCCATCGAAACGCTCGCCAGCAAGGCCCTGGACGCACAGTGAGCCGGCTTGCCTCGAAGGCTCCGCCTGACCTTGGGGCCGTAGGCCCTGCGCCCGAGAAGACCGCCCCTCTTGCCGCGGGATCGCCGCGCGCCTATTCTTAGACCGGCATGCGGTTTATCAATGGCGGTGGGGCGGCGACGGATGGCTCGAACGGTAGATCGGGCGGCGTACGCGATGCGGCGAGGGGAGATCCTCGATGTCGCACAGTCGTTGGTGCAGACCCGCGGATACGAGCAGATGAGCATCCAGGACGTCCTGAGCGAGCTGGACATGTCGAAGGGTGCCCTCTACCACTACTTCCGTTCGAAACAGGATCTCCTCGCGGGCATCGTCGATCGGATGGCGGATCAGGTCCGGGCCCGGCTCGCGTCAGTTGCCGAGGACCCACACCTCGACGCCCTCGACAAGCTGAACCAGATCTTCCAGGCGCTCGCGGGCTGGAAGGTGCAGCGCCGCGACCAACTGATCGCTCTCCTTCGCGCCTGGTGCTCCGACGGGAACGCGCTCATGCGCCAGAAGGCGCGCGCCGGAATCACCGATCGCCTCGCGCCACTGTTCGAGCTCGTGATCGAACAAGGTGTGGAGGATGGCAGCTTCACCTTGTCGGTCGACGTCGGGTTCGGACGGGTCCTGGTCTCGCTCATCCATGAGCTCAACGACCGTCTCGGCGACCTGTTCCTCGCCCACGAAGCTGGCACCAGCGACCCCGCCGCCATCGAGCAGAACGTCGCCGCCTACACGACCGCCGTCGAGCGGATCCTCGGAGTCGCCGAAGGTTCGGTCACACTCGTCGACCTGACCGTTCTCCGCGCATGGTTCGACCCGCACTGACAAGAGAAGGGAAACCCTTCATGGAACTCGCGCTGAAGGTTCTGCTGATCCTTTACTGCGTGCAGTCGCTCGTCAAGTTCGCGGTCCACTTCCTCCTGCCCTACGGCACGAGGATTCGACAAATGGAGAAGAACTACGCCAAGGATCACAAGGTCATCGCCATCTACGACGAGATCACACTGCTCGTCCAGCTCGTCCTGGTGGCGCTGTTGCTCGCCACCGGCATGGAGTACCTCAGCTTCTTCACCGGACTGTTCGTCGGGATGAGCGTCATCCAGGTCTACATCCATCGCTTCATCCGACCGCTCCCGGACGACAAGATGCCGGCGAGCCCGATGCCACCAGTCAAACTCGTGTCGTTCGCCATCCAGGCACAGCCAAGCCTGGCCTGGCGGGAGTACGTTCTCATGGCCGCCGCCTCCGTCTGGGGCCTGTACGCCCTCATCGCCTACGGCCTGGTTGGCGCGTAGGCGGTCTTCGAACGACGCCGCGTCGACGCCGCACTGGACGAACTCGGCGTGAGACACGCCATCGTGGTGGGCCATTCGACCGGTGGCTCGGTCGCCACCGCCCTCGCCGAGCAACGCCGCGACCTGGTGACCGCACTCGCGCTCATCGACACCGGACCGCGCCTGGACGCCTTCATCTCCGATGGGCCCGTCGGCCAGCTCATGTTCACCCCGGTTGTCGGGCCGCTGCTGTGGCGGCTTCGGACCGACGGTCTGCTCCGCCAGGCTTCGAGCACCGCCTTCAGCAGTCCGGGCTACCAGATCCCCCAGCAGCTCGTGGATGACGTGCGCGGCATGACCTACCACGCGTTCACCGCGACGTCGCGCGCAGCTGATGAGTACCTGAAGCGACGTGCGCTCCCCGATCGACTGGCGCCCCTGGGCAAGCCGATGCTGGTGATCTTCGGCGAGGACGACCGGCGATGGCGATCGTCCTCCGCCGCCGACTACACCGCAGTTCCAGGCGCGAGAGTCGAGCTGCTGCCCGGTCTCGGACACTCACCCATGCTCGAGGATCCACCGCGGACCGCCGCACTTCTCCTGGCCTTCACCGCGCTCCACGCCACGCAGGCCGACTGAACGAAACGATGAGCCTGCGAATGTGATCAGAGAGTTGTGTCCAGCCGTCGCGTCTGATGCGCAGCTGGTCGGCGAGAAACGTGCGGCGTCTCTTCGTTGGAATCGGAAGTCTCAGACGGTGGAGCGCATAACCCCGTCGAGTGCAGTGCGCGCGAGCTTCTCGGCGTGTTCGTCCGTGAGGTCGTAGTGGCCGGTGAGCCTGCGGAAGATGGGTGGCAAGAAAGAGGATGTCGGTGACGTCGTCCACGTCGGTGTCGGGCGAGGCGTCACCGCGGTCGACGGCGCGTTGCCACAGTGTCGACGGCCTCCGGCGGGACGTCTCCCGGCCAAGGTCGGTGTCGCCGTCAACGGCTGTTCGCGGATGCCTCGTTCGAGGTGGTGACCGCACCTGGATCGGTGGAACGTTGCGGCGGCGCGGAGCCTTCCGTGGGCTTGGACCTCGCCAGCCACAGGCCGGTGAACACGGCGGTGGCCAAAGTGACGGTGCCGGCAGCCAGGAAGGCGCTGTTGAGGCCGGTCTCGAAGGAGGCGCCGCCGGATTGCCGGGTGCGGACGATGGCTCCGAGTACCGCCACGCCGAGTACCGCGCCGATCTGCCGGGTGGTGCTGCTGATGCCTGATGCGAGGCCGCCTTCGGCCGGGCTGACTGCTTGGATGGCGGCTCCCGTCAGTGGGGACATGGTTAGGGCGAAGCCGACGCCGACGACTCCCAGCCGCCACCACACGTTCCCGTAGCCGGTGTCGGCGTGCACCATGCCGAGCGCCAGCAGTCCCAGGCCGGCCAGGGCCAGGCCGGTGGTAACCACGATTCGGAAGCCGTACCGGGCGGCGAGCCGGCCCGCGTACGGGCTGAGGATCACCATGGCGAGGGATGCCGGCAGGGTCTGCAGGCCGGCGCGCAGGATCGAGCTGCCCTGGACGTACACGAAGAACTGGGAGAAGAAGAACGACGAACCCATGAGCGCGAACCCCACCACGACCATGGCGGTGTTGGACACGGTGAACAGCTGCTGCCGGAACAGCCGCAGCGGCAGCATCGGAGTGGAACGACGTGCTTCGACGGCGACGAAGGCGGTGAGGAGGATCACCGCGGCGGTGTAGCTGCCCAGGATCACCGGCGACGTCCAGCCGCGGGCACCACCCTCGATCAGCCCGTAGGTCAGCGCCCCCAACCCCAGAACGGACAGTACCGTCCCCGGGATATCGATCGCCGGGGCGCTCGGATTGCGGGCCTCTTCAAGGCTGCGCAGACCGACCAGCAGAAGGACCACGCCGATGGGCAGATTGACCAGGAAGATGGCGGGCCAGCCGAAGGCATCTGTCAGCACGCCGCCGGCCACGGGGCCTGCGGCCAGACCGATTCCGCTGAATCCGGCCCACAGCCCGATCGCCTTGATTCGTTCTTGCGGCACGGGATAGGCGGCGGCGAGCAGGGCCAGCGAGGCAGGGCTCAGCGCCGCGGCCCCGATGCCCTGCAGCACCCGGCCGGCGACCAGCCAGCCGAGCGAGGGTGCGAGGCTGCACAGCACCGACGCGGTGGTGAACACAGCCACGCCGGTCAGGTACACCCGTTTGCGGCCGAACCGGTCGGCGAAGACACCGCCGGACAGCAGCAGCATGGCGACCAGCAGTACGTACGCGTCGACGATCCATTGCAGACCGGTCAGCTGAGTGTGCAGCCGGTGCTGCATATCGGGCAGCGCTGCTCCAACAATCGTGTTGTCGAGCAGGACCATGAACTGGCCTAGGCAGGTCACCGTGAGCAGCACGGCCCGGTTTGGTCGAGTGCCTACGGCCGGAGGCGATGCAGCCATTGGATTCCTCTCAATCGTTAGTTGCGCCTCTCCACGGCCGACGCGGTCAGCCTCCGGACGCTCTAAAGCAGCCAGGAGCTGCGTTAGGCGATGGTACGGAGGATTGCCTCGCAAACGCAAGTCGCGACTGCGTTAAGGTGGGGGCATGAACGAGCGGCAGCGAGCCCGGCGGCCCGGCGGGCGCAGCGCCCGCGTCGGCGCGGAGGTGCACCAGGCCGTCACCGACCTGATCAGCGAGCGCGGCTACGGCAACTTCACCGTCGGCGAGGTCGCAGCCCGCGCGGGCGTAGCCGACAGCAGCATCTACCGCCGGTGGGGCAGCCTGGAAACGCTGCTCGCCGACGTGGCGCTCACCCGCCTCAACGCGCAGTCGCCGATGCCCGACACCGGGAGCCTGGCCGGCGACCTGCGTACTTACGCGGCCAACGTGGCCCGCGAGATCACCGGACCCGACGGTCTGGCGTTGCTGCGCCTGGCCGTCGCCCTGTCCAGCAACGGTCACCAGGGCCTGCAGGCGCTTGACGACCTCCTCGCCGAACGCGCCCGGCAACTGCAGTCCATGCTCGATCGCGCCCGCGAACGCGGCGAGCACGCACCCGACGCGTTCGGCGTGCTGGACCACATTCTGGCCCCGATGTATGTCCGCGTCTTGCTCGGCATGGGCCCGCTCACCCCGGACTACGTCGACGGGCTGGTCGACCGTTTGCTGTGACCTCACCCAGGTCCCCGGATCAGCCCTCGGACGCGGTGCCAGGGTTCCGCGGTGCCAGGGCTCCGTGAGGTGCTCTACTACATGCCATCCCACCTCAGGCATCCGGCCCTCGGCTGGCTCACGCGGCCTGGCCGAAGCCGTCGGCCGGCGGGCCGTCGCCGCGGATCGGGCTCAAGTCGACGTCCAGGCGCGGGTCGTACGCCTCCGGCTCAAAGCCGAGTTCGTGGGTGGAGTACTCGCCGAAGCGGCGGATGTGCTCGGTCAGGTACGGCGAGATGTGGGCCGGGTCCTCGGGGTCGATCGTGTGGCCCTCTTCCTGGAGCTGGCGCACGATCTCGGCGATGTCCAGGGCGTGGTGGCGAAGGAACTTCTCATCGCTTCCATCGCTTTAGCACACTGCGCGGAACAGAGCACCGTGTGGGTTCGAGCCGGGTCGACAACGGCCGCGGCCAACTGCTCCTTGAACAAACGCATCCGCTCTTGAAGGTCCGGATCACGGACAAAGCTCTTCAGGATCGTCTCGCCAGTACTGGCCCTCGAACACATTGCCACCGCGTGGCACCGGCTCGTCCGGGTAGAGGTCCCGCCACAGCCGCCGCAGGAGCTTGTCGCCGCTACCGTCGCTGTGCATCGCCGCGTCGAAGAGCGCCCCATCAGGTACCTGGTCGAGGTCCACGATGGCTGCGATCAACTGCTCCTTGAACGGTGCCATCGTCTCGGCGAGTTGGGGGTCACCTGCGTTCTCAACCAACGCGTCGTACGCCTCACCGCCTGCATCTGACGGCTCGACCTTCTGCACGCTCACCGCCGCGGACCTCCGCCAGGACGCCACTTTCCCCGAGCTGGCCGCACTCTGGCACCTATGACCCCTGACCCGGTTCCTGCACGAACAGCTGGCGTCTGCGTCGCCGGACCTGCTGCGCGAAATGCTCGCCACGGCGATGTGCGGCGCCCCTACGGGGTGTCCAGCCCGGACCGGATCAACTCCCGCAATGGCTACCGGCACCGTGACTTCGACACCCGCGCCGGCACGATCGAGGTGGCGTCCTTGCGCGAGCGGAACCTCGGCGGGGCGACCCTGCGGCCCTTGCGCTTGCCGGACAGCGAGTTGAAGAAGTTGGCTGCCCGAGCAGGCCGGCGCAGGTCGGAGTGCGCGGGCCATCGGGTTCCTCAGCCCCGTACGCGCGCAACCAGGCTGGACCTGCTCCCCACACCGGCGGCTCACCCGACACCGTCCCGACCAACTCGCCGAGAGGCCGGGCGCGGTCTCGGCCATGTCATCGACGCCCCGGTGGCCGCGTCGCGATGCACTACACCACTCTGGCGGCCACCGCCGTACGCGCTGGTAGACCGCCGCAACCACGCCGTCGCGGCGGCGGATCACCCCATGCTCCGCGTACGGTGGATCGGTGGATGGCGCCTATGAAAAGGGGCCGGATCTGGGTGTCCGCCTGGGTGTCCGCCACCTGGGTGCCTCTTCCGCGGCGGAGCACAGGAACGGCTTCCCTGCGGCTGCGACAAGGACGGCGACAAGGACAAGGATGAGAGCATGGCGCGACAGATCTGGAGTGGCTCGCTCAGTTTCGGGCTGGTGAACGTCCCGGTCGGGCTGGTGAGCGCCACCGAGCAGAAGGACGTGTCCTTCCACCAGCGTGAGGCCGAGACGAACGCCCGGATCCGCTACAAGCGGGTGGCCGAGGGCACCGATCGCGAGGTCGACTACAAGAACATCGTCAAGGGCTACGAGCTGCCTGGAGACAAGTTCGTCACCCTGACGCAGGAGGAGGTCGACGCCGCCAGCCTCGGTCGGTCCCGGTCGCTCGAGATCACCGACTTCGTCGACCTCGCGGAGATCGATCCCGTCTACTACGAGAAGACCTACTACCTCTCTCCGCGTGAGGAGAGCGCGCACGAGGCCTACGCCCTGTTGCGGGACGCGATGGAGCAGACCGGTCTGGCCGGAGTCGGGTCCTTTGTGATGCGGGGCAAGGAATACCTCGCCGTGATCCGGCCGTGGAAGCAGGTCCTCGTCCTCCAGACGTTGCTGTTCGCCGACGAGGTGCGTGACCCGGAGGACGTGGTCGGCGACCTGCCTGCGGCGCGCAAGAGCACCTCGCGTGAGATGAAGGCGGCCGTCAACCTGATCGAGCAGCTCGCGACACCCTGGAAGCCCGAGAAGTACGAGGACACCTACCGCGAGCGTCTGCTCGGCATCGTCAAGGACAAGGCGAAGGGCCGCGAGATCAGTCTCGAGGAGGTCGAACCGGAGGAGAGCAACGTCGTCGACCTCATGGACGCCCTCCGGCGAAGCGTGGAGGAGGCCAAGAGCGGCCGGGCCGGCCCCGGCCAGGCCAAGAAGGCCGGATCGAAGTCCGGTGCGTCGAAGCGCAGCGCCACGGACGCTGCGGCGAAGAAGTCCGGTCGGGGGTCGAGTGCCTCCGGCGGAGGGCGCCGGAAGTCCGCGACCGTCGGAGCGCTCAGCAAACAGGAGCTTTACGAGCGCGCGACGAAACTCGGCATCGACGGCCGCTCCAACATGAGCAGGGCCCAGCTCCAGAAGGCGGTCGAGAAGGCGTCCTGACCCGGGTTCCTCGAGGTCACTGCATACAGGCGAAGCCGCCAGAGCAGGCAAAGCGAGCTCGCGCAGGGCGCTCGCCAGGAGGATCGCCAGCCGCGGGTCGGCGGGCACTCCTCTTTCAGCGCCGACGGCGACATTCCTGTGCGCGTCTGTGGGGGACCTCGCAGAACGTCGTCGAGCGGGCGCATGTAGCACGGGCATACGTGGTGCAGGCCTTTGCACTGGCGAGGCATTCCTCGACGCAGCGTGCAACACTTCACGGTCCACCCCGCCCAGATCGGCTGGATATTCGCGGATCCGGGGCAGGACGGTGGCGAGTTCCTCGATACACCGGCCGCTATGAGCGGTGCGGAGCGCCGCGCCAGAGTCCTCCAACGCCGCATCTGGCGCGGCCTTCTAGGAAAGGGCTCCCGCACCGCATGTCGTTCGAGTCGAAGTTCGGCACCAACCACCTGGGCCACTTCGCGCTGACCAACCTGCTCCTGGAGCACATCACCGGCCGGATCGTGACGGTCGCCTCGCAGGCCGAGCGACTCGCCCGCCTCGACTTCGACGACCTCAACTGGGAGCACCGGCCCTACCAGCCGTCCCGCGCCTACAACGACTCCAAACTAGCGAACCTGCTGTTCACCGCCGAACTGCAACGCCGGCTGAGCGCCACAAGGTCGGACGTGCTGGCGACCGCAGCGCATCCCGGCCTGGTCGCGACGAACATCTACCACCACCCCGGCCCCCGCCGACCCGCCGACCTCCTATGGGCGGTCGCGATCCGACTGCTGGCACAAGGCGCGGACCACGGCGCGCTCCCGGTCCTGTACGCCGCCGCCGCCGCCGATATTCCCGGCAACAGCTTCGCCGGGCCTAGCCATTTCGCCCACATGCGCGGCGCCCCAGAACTCATCGACCGCTCCGCCGCCGCGCAGGACCCGGATCTCGCGCGCCGCCTTTGGACCGTCTCCGAGCAGCTCACCGGCGTCCGCTTCCCGATCTGACCACGGGCCGCGCACCCGACCAGATCGCTGGCAACTCTCACCGCAGGTCTCTCGCAAGGGACTTCGCTAGCAGTCGAACATCCTCGTCTGCCGCGATGCGCGCGCTGCCGCACGCCCAGCGGTGTAACCCTCCGTCGACCTTCACGCTAGCTCACATGCGCATGGCCCGGCCGGGCATGGGCGCAGCAGCGCGTGGTGTCGAAACTCGGGAGCGTCGCCCCTTGCCGGATTTTGGGCGGTGCCCGAACTCCCGAAGAGCCGGTTCCAAGCCTCGTGCACAAAGCCAAACTGGTCCAGGGCGAACCCGCTGGAGGCCCTGTGTATAGACCGAACGCGGCCGGGATCGGGCCGGCCTGAGCGATCAAGCCCGAACCCTGCTGAGCCGTGAGCAGCAGGCCAAGCCCGACCATGCCGATCGGTAGGGCTGCCGACAGGCCGAGGAGGAACGAGGTCGTTCTCGTCCCGCTTCTTGATCAGCTGCACCTGCGGGGCCGCGCAAATCGAACGGACCGCTCTGAGGCCCGCCGGTCGAGCGCATTCCCCGCAGTGGCAGCTCGATTGCCTTGTGCCAGCTCTACTGTCGTGTGCCAGCTCTACGGTCTGCTGAGTTGACCGCTATGAGTTCAGGGGTCGGGCGGCCACGATGTGGAGGGGGCGGTCTGGGCCGAGGCGGATGTAGACCGGGTGCGGGCCCCACCGCCAGGTCTCGCCGGTGAGGAGGTCCTCGGCCTCGAAGTGCCGGGTTGGGTCGATGTGGGCTCCGAGCCGTCGAGTGTCGAGCTCGATGGTGGTTTCGCGGGTGTGGTGCGGGTCTAGGTTGGCGACGACGATGACGGTGTTTTGCTCGGAGGCGTCGTCGCGTCCTCCGCCGGTCTTTGAGTAGACGAGGAAGTTCTCGTCAGCGGCGCGGTGGAAGGTTATGTTCCTGAGCCAGTGCAACGACGGATGCGAGCGGCGAATCATGTTGAGTTGACGCAGGTACGGTGCAAGGTTCGGCCGGTTGCTAGCCGGCGCGCCGTCGATGTGCCATTGACGGTCCTTATACCCGTACTTCTCGTTGTCCAGCTGTTCCTCGACACCCGGCCGGGGCGCGTTCTCGCAGTGCTCGTAGCCGGCGTAGATGCCGTAGGTGGGAACGAGGGTCGCCGCCAGGGCCGCCCGGATACGGAAGGCCGTTTCCCCGCCATGCTGCATGTATGGGGTGAGGATGTCGTGCGTGGTGGGCCAAAAGCTGGGGCGTAGGAAGGGCGCCGTTTCCTGGGCGAGTTCGCTGACGTACTCGGTGAGTTCTTCGGCAGTGTTGCGCCACGCGAAGTAGGTGTAGGACTGCTGGAATCCGACCTTGGCGAGGACGTGCATCAAGGGAGGCCGGGTGAACGCCTCGCTTAGCCAGATGACGTCGGGGTGGTCGGTCGCGATGTCGGCGATCAGCCACTGCCAGAATTCGACCGGCTTCGTGTGTGGGTTGTCGACCCGGAAAATCTTCACACCGCGGTCGATCCAGAGTCGGATGATGCGGCTGAACTCGAGGTACAGGGTCGCGGGCGCGGTGTCGAAGTTGATCGGGTAGATGTCCTCGTACTTCTTCGGTGGGTTCTCGCTGAAGGCGATGCTGCCGTCGGCTCGCTTCAGGAAGTACTCGGGGTGCTCGGTGACCCAGGGATGGTCCGGCGAGGCGTTGAGCGCGATGTCCATGGCGACCCGTAGGCCCAGGTCCTCCGCTGCGGCGACGAAGTGCTCGAAGTCCTTGACCGTGCCGAGGTCCGGATGGATGGCGTCGTGTCCCCCGTCCGGGGATCCGATCCCGTAGGGCGAGCCGGGGTCACCCGGTGAGGCGGCCGTGTTGTTGTTCCAACCCTTTCGGTTGGTGACACCGATGGGGTGGATCGGGGTCAGGTAGACGACGTCGAAGCCCATGTCGGCGATGGCGGCAAGCCGCTGCGCCGCCGTACGGAAGGTCCCGCTGTGCCATGTGCCGGTCGCGGGATCGCACCGGGCTCCTTCGGAACGAGGAAAGATCTCGTACCAGGCGCCGGTGAGCGTCAGCTTCTCTTCGACGAGCCAGGGGTAGTCACTGCCGGCTGTGGTGAAGTCACGTAACGGGTCCGCGACCATGAGTGCGTGAGTCGGGCTGCCCTCGGCGACCTCGGCGAACCGGGCGCTCGCTGCCAACGTTTGGTCCCTGAGCAGCGTGCAGGCCTTCTGAAGTGAGGCGGCCCGGTCGGCGGGCTGGCCGCGATGACTAGCTGCCCGCTCGAGGAGTCGGGCACCCTCCTCGCACATCAGCTCGACATCGATCCCAGCGGGGACCTTGATGCCCGCGTCGTGAATCCAGGCGGCCCAAGGGTCGGCCCACCCTTCGACGCGGTACGACC
Organism: Actinopolymorpha pittospori; assembly: GCF_014873875.1. Lineage (GTDB taxonomy): Bacteria > Actinomycetota > Actinomycetes > Propionibacteriales > Actinopolymorphaceae > Actinopolymorpha > Actinopolymorpha pittospori. The sequence continues at coordinate 391,128 of NZ_JADBEM010000001.1, forward strand.
ACAATCCCGCGGACTCGGCGGAGATCTCGCACTCGAACACCCCGAGGCCGTGGTTGGTCTGCGTCATCCGCACGCGACGTTCGGTTCGGTCGGGGGCCGTCAGCACAACTTCCGCGCCCACCGGGTCATGACCTTCGCGGACGACCACAGCAGTCACCGCGAACAGTTCCGCGACGACGGACTTGACCGGCCAGCGCCCCTCTTCCAAGGACGGCGTCACATCCATCATCTGGATACGACCGACGGGTCGTTGACCGCGAGAAGCGAGCACCGCCCGGTCGACCGAATCGCGGACGTTCGGGGCACCTGGAGTCGTCACACGTCAACCGTAACGGCTGCCGCGGACTGGATCGACGAGGTCGTCACTGACCGCTGCTCGAATGCGCACCAGCGCGCGTTTGTAGGAAATCTCGTCGCTCACGATCCGCCGTCCCGTTCCGCTGGAAGAACCACCGGTCGTCCTGCCCACTGATCGATTCCCGCTTGTGCGACGGCACCTCCAGGTCGCCGTCGTGCTACTTAAATTTGATCATCGCTCGGGTCCTCATCCGACAGTAGGAACGAAACGACGAACCCACCGCAGCTCCCGCACACCCGCCGCCGCAGGTGTGCCTCGGCCTGATGGAACGCCACCGGCGCCTCCTGAGCGTCCCGCGTCGAACGCTTGAGAGGCCGCGCCAGCGGGATCGTCGCCAACGAGATGGCGAGCGGCACGGCGGGGATGATCCAGCGGAAGAGGTCAAGCGCTGGCGGCCTCCTGCAGGTGCGACTCCAGGTGCTCGGCGTCCTCGGTGGGCTGCGTCGGGCTCCCCCGCCGCCTTCCACGCGTCCACGATGTCCCGGGCCACGAACCGACCCTGCGGCTTTTCCTCAGGTCCCCGTTCCCCGGCGGCAGGCGGCCGGCAGCCGCTCCGGCGCGGCGTCGTGGACGGCGTCCCCGATCAGCTTGACCCATGCTTCGCTGGCCGGGGTCCTCACACGGTATGAGGTTCACGCTCCAACGCCGTCCACTGAACGATCCCCTGCGGACGGGCGAGCTGGTCAGGTCGTGACGGACAGACGCGGCGAGGTTCGCCAGGTTGCTGCGCGTCTGTACTGACAGCTCCCGGACTCGACACGCTCGTCTGGCGCCAGACATCGATCGGCAAGGCCTGTTCGGAGTCAACCTGAGCGAGTGGCGGCTGCCAGCTCCGTCAGCCGGCGTTCGAGGAAGCGCTGTTCGGCGCGGTCATCGGTGAGTTCTCTCGCACACCGATAGGCGTCACGCGCCTCGTCGGTCCGCCCGAGGCGCCGCAAGAGTTCGGCCCTGGTCGAGTGCAGGTAGCAGAAGTCGTCGAGACCGAGTTCGGCGAGCAGGCGCAGGCCGGCCTCGGGGCCTTCGGTCTCGGCGATTGCAATGGCACGGTTCAGCTCCACGACGGGCGAGCCGGTCAGGCGGGCGAGCTCGCCGTACAACGCCGCGATCTGCGCCCAGTCGCACGGCGTCTCGGCGTGCAACGAGGCGATGGCGGCCTGCAGGACGTAGGGCCCGCGGCCGCCGAGGGCGAGTGCCCGGTCTAGTTCGGCGCGTCCATCGGCGATCTGCTCGGTGTTCCAACGTGACCGGTCCTGATCGCCGAGCAGCACGAGTTCGCTGTCGCGGAATCGCGCCTTGTGACGGGAGTCGTGCAAGAGCATCATCGCCAGCAGCCCGTGAACCTCGGGGTCGTCCGGAAGCAGTTCGGCGAGCGCGCGTCCCAGCCAGAGTGCTTCTGCCGCGAGTTCGTCGCGTCCGCTGTAGCCCTCGTTGAAGATCAGGTAGACGACGGCGAGAACGGCGTCGAGTCGGTCGCGGAGCAGGTGAGGGGGCGGCACTCGAAACGGGATCCCCGCTGCTTTGATCTTGCGCTTGGCCCGCACCAGCCGCTGCGCCATCGTGCGCTGCGGTACGAGGAAGGCGCGGGCGATCTCGTCAGTGGTGAGGCCGCCGAGGGTGCGCAGGGTGAGCGCAACCTGCGCCTCGACCGCGAGCGCCGGATGACAGCAGGTGAAGATGAGTTCCAGGCGCTCGTCGAGAAACGTCGTGGCGTTCATTGACACCTGGGCAGGGTTGCCTGCGGTGAGCAGGCCGGACTTGGCGGCGAGGGCCTGCTCGCGGCGGATGCGATCCGTGGCTCGGTTCCGAGCCGTCGTTATCAGCCAGGCGCGCGGGTTGCTGGGGATGCCGTCGCGTGGCCATCGGTCCGCGGCGATCGCAAAGGCCTCCTGTGCGGCTTCCTCGGCGAGGTCGAAGTCGCCGAGGAAGCCGATCAGGGTGGCCAGCACCCGGCCCCACTCCTCGCGGAAGACCTGATCGAGTGTCATCACCAATAGGTCTGCGCGGGTCGAATCTCGATGGCACCGCCGAGGCGGGCCGCCGGGACGCGGGCGGCCACCTCGATGGCCGCGTCGAGGTCGTCGGCCTCGAGGACGAACCAACCGCCGACGGCTTCCTTCATTCCGACGAACGGACCGTCGGTTGTCAGGGTCTTGCCGCCCTCAACGCGCACCGTGGTCGCGTTCTCGGGGAGACCCATGGGAACGCCGGGGGTGACGCCTGGCGTCTTGTTGATCGCGCCGTAGTCGGCATAGACCTGCTTCTGCTCCTCCTCGGAGAGCGCGGCCCACTCATCGGAGCTGGTGCCCTGGTAGATCAGCATGACGTACTGCAACGCTCCGCCTCCTCATCCAGATGGTTACACCATGAGACGAATGGCGAGCCGCGAAATCGACAGGTCGACATCGGAAATCTTGAGTGGCCCACAGGAGCGGCGCCCGCATGCCAGCCAGAAGCGGCGCCACCAACTCGGGTCGCCGTCACTGGACCCCTGGGGACGCGCGGAGTCCTCTGCGGGGCCGGCGCGGCCTCGGCGCGCAACGAGAGCGAGCCGGGTCGGAGGGCGTAGACGCCGAGGCGATCAATGTCGGCGTACGCCCCCCCGAGCACCGGGTCAACCTGACGAACTGACCGGCCTCATGGCCGGTCGCGGTCATGAGGCCGGTAGGCGAACCCGCGCGCGGCGGGGATGTGGATGCCGCCGCCGGGCGGCAGCACCCAGAGCGGATTGCCCAATCCGATCAGCACGTCGGCGGAGTTGTAGACCTCGACACGCAGATAGCGGCCGTTCTCGCGGTCCAGGCGGAACGGCAGCCGGCCCTGCGTGAAGGCGTCGGCCGGGTACGGGTGCTTTTCGAGCGAGGGTGAGGTCTGCCCCGTACGGTCGCAGACGCCGACGATGATCTGCACCGTCGAACCGGCGGGCAGGTTCTCGGCGGTGAGGTCGACAGGAACGCTGCCGGCGGCTGTGCGGATGACCCGGCCCATCGCGCGCTGGCCGCCGACTGCGAGGTCGAGTTGCCCGGTCGGCCACAGCTTCAGGTCGTACAACCAGGCCTGCCCGGACGCCAGCGCCGCCATGAGGTCCCGCACCTCCGTCGAGGCCGCCCACACCGACGTGCCGAACAGATGGCTCATGCCCAGCCAGTTGCGGCCGACGTGGTCATCGTTCTGGCTCGTCGCGGTCAGGAAGATCGCGTTGCGCGCCGCGACGTCGTACATGTTGAGGCGACTGTGGATCACGTCGTAGTCGCCCCCGGCGTTGGCAACCTCCATCAGATCGGTGCCGAGGGCCCGGGTCTGCACGAGTTCGGCGACGGCGGCGGCGTTCGTGGGCGGGTGGTTGTACTGGACCAGCGCGCCGCGCTCGTGGTACCAGCGGACCACCTTTTCGATTCCCTCGACCGAGTTGTCCAGCGTGGGCGCCTTGCCGGTCGGCGGGTAGGGGTAGAGCTCGAAGTCCTTCATGAAGACGTTCAGGTGCCGCACCATTGACACTTCGGTCGACATGTGTTGCGTCACGTTCGGATACTGCTTGGTCAGACTGTGCATGATCTCGCGCTGGGTGCGGACCGGCCAGCGCAGCGGATCGCGGGTGCGGTCGATGCGCAGGTGGTCGAACACCGCCTGCGCGGTGGCGTTGTTACGGGCCCGTACGCCGAAGCGCAGCCGGGCGAGCCCGGTGTCCTCGGCCAGGAGGTCCGGCCAGAACGCCCGGATGTCCTCCAGCGGGCGTATCGTCAGGGTCTGCCAGCCGCCGGTCGCCGCGACTGTCACGACCCCGGTCAACGGCTTCTCCAGCCCACGCGCCGCCTTGGCGCCGACCCGGTATTCCAGGACGTAGAGCCCGGCGGGCCGGCCGGCGGTGGCGGGACGGTTGGAGGTCTCGAGCTGCACCACGAGCTCGGCGTCCGGGCCGATCCGCTCACCCAGCACGTCGATCATCAGCGTGGTGTCCGACAGGTTGGTCGAGTAGAAACTGTTGCCGGGCTTGCCCCACAGGTAGGAGACGCCCCAGTCGGGGGCCGGACCGGTCGCCGTGACGCGCATCGCCTTGCCGGGCTCGTCGGGACTGTGCGGCTCGTCCACGAAGGCGTGCTGGGTGCCGGTGACAGTGCCCTGGTTCTGCTCGAACCACTGCAGGCCACCGTCCTCATCGGTGCCGTCGAACCCGATGCCGTCGTAGTAGCCGTACGCCTCCATCCGCCAGTCGTGATCGGTCCACCAAATAACGTCGACATTGTTCGTCGTTGCCTGGTCCAACTGGGCCATCATGCTGGCCCCACCGCCGCCGTCGGCCCAGCTGCCGCCCTCGCTGAAACAGGCGTGGACGTGCATCGCCATGCTCACCGGTCGGTACGCGGTGGATTGCTCAGCCGCTTCGGCCGCGGTCGCATTCCGCAGATCCATTCCGCTGACCGCCGCGGCGACGCCGAGCCCCAGACCCGTGCCCAACACACTACGACGCGAGACACCATTTGCTGCCATGCAGCGTTCCTCCTTATTTAGCGAATGCCCTTAAACCCTACGGAAACTGCGATAACGCGTGATCGCTGAGTGCGAGATTTACTCGACTGGGAGGGCGATGTTCACCGCGGGATGAGCCGACCGTCACTTGCGAATAGCGCAGCGTGAGCGGAGGCACGGGCCGCGGCTTAATGGGCCAATTCCGTGACGGTCAGGTAAGTGTGTCTGGCAGACAACGAGGGCGTTTTCTATCAGCAAAGCAATAGTCAAAGGCTTGTGGATCAGGTTCTTAGGCGGCTGCTGGTCGGTCGTCGGTGCGTTCGACGAGGTGGCCGTTGACGAAGCCGCGGGCCCCGGCGCGGACGAGGGCGACGAGGTGGGGTGCGTTGACCGCCCGCCACCGGGCCTGGGCGGACTCGATGAGCTTGAAGGCCATGGCCAGGCGGCCGGCCCGGGAGCCGGGACCTTTGGTGACCTTGGTGCGGTGCCGGACGGTCGCGAAAGTCGACTCCAGATAGGCATCGGGTTGGTGGTGCGCAGGTGGATCCAGTGCTCGGCCGGGTAGTCGTAGAACGCGAGCAGTTCGTCCAGGTCGTCGGTGACCTTAGCGACGGCCTTGGGGTGCTTGGCACCGTAGGCGGCCTCGAACGCCTTCACCGCTGCTAGGGCGTGGGTCTTGTCCTCGGCGTTCCAGATCTCCGCCAGGTGCTTTTTCGCCCCGGGGTGCGCGGACTTCGGGAGGGCGGCTGATCGTGCGACGGGTCCGCCCGGTCCCTGGGGTCTCCAGGCCGATGTCGCCGACCTCTGAGGCCACGGTCTTCGAGGTGGTGCCGTTGGGAGAGTTCGGGCTACCCCGCCCCGCCGGGTCGGCCTTGGCATAACCCAGATGCCCGGTCAACTCCTCGGCCAGGCCACGCTCCAACACAGCCTTGACCAGCCGGGCCAGAACCCGCCCTGCCCGGTCAACGCCAGACCATCCCCTCGACCCGACCCACCAGATCCTCCAGCAGACCAGCATCGACCATCTCGTTCACCACCGCACGAGCCGAACCCGACGGCCGCTGCGAGGACTCACCGAACGGGTGCTCGACATGTCCAGGACACCGCGGAGCTGGCCGCGTCATGACCATCACCGGGCTCGCTGTCCCCGTCGAGTTCTACAGCCGACGGATCGACCGATGACCCCAGAGCCTGAAGTGCGTAAATACCAGTTACAGGAACCCAGCAGCGAGAGCTCGGTGGAGCTCACCAAGGCCGACTGGGGCGCGGCTGCTCGGACTGCAGGCCGACGGCTACGCCTGGATCGCCGCCGCGGCTCGCGAAGTGGAACGCACTCCGCACCGTGCGCCAGGGCTCTCGACCGGGATGGCGACTCAAGGCGGCCTCGCCGGCCTCCACACATTCGCACCCGCCACCCCCACGGCAACACCCGAGGCGTCCTTTCGAGCGGAAGGCGCATCGGCCGGCGGACCACGGCCGATTGCAGCGGTCCCATCCGCCTGCAGCGGAGGATCCCTGAAAGCCAGCGCGGACTGTCGCCAAGCCTGGACCGAGGATCAGTAGCCCAGCCAGAGGCTCTTGGTATACAGCGAGGTGTGGAGGTCGCCGGTGTGCGTGTTGACGTAGACGTCTTGCCAGGCGCTGCGGACTTGGTAGTACGGGTGGAACGGGCTCGCGCCCTGGCCGGGGTGCCAGACCCACGTCTCGCTGATCTCGATGTCGTCCGGGCGCAGGATCAGCCGGTCCCGCGGCGTGGCGTGGCTGGTCAGCGCGGTCCGCAGGAGCTTGCTGAGCTCGCTCGACCGGACCTCCCGGCCGGCGGGGGCGATCGCGTCCATCAGCCGCATCGTCGCGGACGTCGCCGACTCAAACAGCGGGATCGGCTTGCGGGTCACGATGTCGACGACCTCGTCCCGGTCGATCTTCCAGAGCGGGTACGGCTCGTCGGCGGCCGACACGGTGAGCACGTCGCCGAAGCGCCCGTCGATCATGATGGTAGCCAGCGGCTGCTCCTCCCGGTCGACCGACACGGTCACCGGCACGAGGTAGTAGTACGACCCGCGCCGGTCCAGCCGCGCCACCAGCTGCGGCGTGCCGACGCGCCCCGCGTCGACCGCCTTGCGCAGCCGGCGGTTCTCCTTCGCGAACGACAACGCGCCTTCGATCGCCAGGTCCGCCGCCTCCTCCGGCGGGATGATCGTCCGGCCGGGCCGGACGATCTTCCGCGTGGCCCACGGCACCTCGGCCTTCGCCGGGTCGGGATCCCCCACCTCGACGATCTTCCCGTTCCACTTCGTGCCGCCGTTGACGGGCAGGTACGCGGCGTCCCAGGCGGCCGGCGCCACCTGCAGGTCCGCGCCGCCACCGACGTACGCCGGGTCGTTGATGATGAAAGCGGTCCGGGCCATGGTGGCGTCGTCGAAGGTGTAGCCGTTCACGCAGACCCAGTGCCCACCGCTGTAGAGCAGGCACGCCGCCGGCACCTTGTAGGTGTCCAGGGTGTACTGGATCTGGTTGTCCGCGCTCGCCGCGACGGTGTTCTGGTAGATGACCCAGTGGTCGCCGCCGCGCGGGTCGTAGTCGACGATCGTGCGCTCCAGCGCGCCGGGGTCGATCGCCCAGAAGTCGCCCTCGCCCGGATCGTTGTAGGCGACGGCGTGCGCGTACATATCCTCGACCGTGGGGATCACTGCCGCGCCGAGGAAGCCCAGGATCATCCGGGCCACGCGGGCACCGGCGTAGGTGTCCGGATCGGAGATGCTCGTCTCGAACGTGACCGGGTAGCGGACCTGTCCCATCGTCGGTTCCTCTCGTTGCCGCGACTACGCGGCAGGTTGGTAGGTGATGGCGAAGCCGCGCAGGACATCGCCCGCCGCTGCTCCGACGAGGGTGGCGCGCAGGTAGAACAGGTGGGTGTCCGAAGTGAACACCGAGGTTCCCGGGACCGGCACCGAGACGAAGCCGGTGACGGTGACCAGCGTGGACTTGGTGAACGGGGCGTTGCGCTGCTCCCGGACCAGCTGGGTCTTCATGTTGGCGGGCGTCGCGGCCTGTCCGAGCACCGCGATGTTGAGCAGCGTGACGCCCTCCGGCAGCGTCAGGGGCAGCACCCCGTCGGCGGCGCCGCCGTTCGCAGTCGGGACCTTCACGAACGAGCCGTTGGGCTGGCCGAGGACGACGGTGCTCCAGTAGACCTGCGACCAGCTGCTGTTCGTCGCGTCCGGGTTGAATGGCTGCATGGTCGGCGTCAGGCCGAGCGTGACGGGCGCGAGCACCACCCCGCCGAGCGCGGCGACCTGCTGTTGCAGCACGCCGATCTGCCCGGACTGGGTGCCCAGCTGGGTGTCGGCCTGCTTGACGACCCCGGAGAGCGCGTCGAACTCGGCCTCGATGCCGTGGAACCGGCCGTTGAAACCGTTGTCGCCGCCGGCCTGGACGCGGTCCACCCGGTCGATCCAGTCGGCGTGGGAGAAGCTTCGGGTATACGAGATCGGCATGGCGTCATCCCTGGGTCGGACCGGGCGCGGGCAGGCCCGGGAAGCGGTACTGCGGGAATGTGTAGGCGGGGGCGAGGTCCGCGTCGGCGGAGCCGAGCTCGACGACGTGGGCGCGCAGCCGGTCGGTGCGGACCTCGACGCCGATCGGGTGGAACCAGTTGAGGATGTTCATCACGAGGTCGTACTGGTCCTTGGTCAGCGTCACGGTCGGATCCGCGTCTAGCGCGGGCACCAGCCGGACCTCGAATTGGTATGGCAGCAGGTGGTCGCCGCGCACCGAGACGACCCGCACCAGCGTGCTGCCCGGCTGCGCCCCGGTGACCCGGATCGTCGGGCTCACCACGGAGGAGAGCTCGACCTGGCCCCGGCTGAACGGCACGGTGGCCCAGGACAGCTGCTCGCCGGCACCGGAGCCGAGCCGGACCGCGGTCATGACGCGCGGCGCGCGCTGCGGCGTCTGACCGAGTGGCGCCGGGTCGCCGAGCACGACCGTGCCGGCGGAGACCGCGACGACCGCGGCCGGGTACGCCGCGCCGGCCGGGCTGGTGGCCGGCCACCGGGTCGGTCCGGCTGGCGTGAAGACCGGCGCCAGCAGCGTGTCCGTCGCCGCGTCCAGCACGTGCACCCGACCGGGACCGGAGGTGGCGACGTAGAGGAACCTCCCGTCGGCGCCGATGGCCATGGCGCCCGGTGCCGCGTCCGCCGGGAAGCCGTCGACGACCTTGGACTGGGTGTTCGTCGCGGTCTGGTAGATCCGGACCGTCCCCGTGCGGTCGGCCGGATCGTCGGCGGCGCACGACACGTACAGCTTCGCCCCGTTCGGGCTGACGACCGCGTGGGCGGCGCCGGCGCCGGTGGCGATCGCCGCTCCCGCCACCAGCGTGGTCAGGTCGACCCGGCAGAACCGGTTGCCGGCGAGCACCGCGTAGAGCGTGCTGCCGCCGGGGACGACCGCCAGTGACAGCGGGGTGTCCGGCACCGTGCCGGTGGCGACCTGCGCTCCGGTGCCGGTGTCGTATGCCCGGATCGTCCGGTCGCCGGCGCAGCCGACGAACAGCCGGGTGCCCGCCGTGGCCAGCGCGACCGGCTGCGGTCCGGTGCTGATCTGGGTGCCGGTTGGGGCGAGCGTGACCGGGTCCAGCACGGAGACCGTCCCGGGCAGCTCGTGCGCTACGTACAGCTTGCCGGCGGCGAACGCCAGCGCGACCGGGGTGGCCTGCACCCAGGCCGAGCGGTCCAGGGTCAGGGCGGGGAACGCCGTCGCGGTGCCGGCAAGGGTCAACGCGGTGACCCGGGCGCTCGCCCGGTTCGCGACGTACGCCCGGCTGCCGTCGGCGGCGAACGCCACCGCCGACGGATCGGCCTGCGGGCTCGCCGACGCGGTCACCGCCGTGCCGACGGCGACCTCGGCCGGGCCGGTGACACCGATCTGCTCGCCGGCCGAGACCGCGACCTGCACGGTCTGCGGCGGCCCGGCGTCGACCCGGACGAAGTCGAACCCGGCCGCGAACGCCCGCGCCGCGAGCGCCGGCGCGGTCAGCGTGGAGTGGCGCAGCCACAGCGCCCGGCCCTGGGCGAGCAGGCCGGCGCCGGCGGGGTCGTACGCCTTCACCACGGTCACCGCGCCCGCGCCGGTGAGTAGGCCGAGCAGGCGGTCGAGCGCCAGCCCGGTGACCCGCTGCATCCGGCGGTTGGCCGGGTCGGTGCCGTACGCGACGTTGGGGTGCTCGCCGGTCAGGTCGTCGGTCCGGGTGACCAGGTAGACCTCGTCGAAGTCGTCATGCGGCGCACCGGCGGCCGCGGCCTCGGCGACGCCGCGGGTGCCGTCGCCGGTGATCGATCCCCCGACGCCGAGCGCCGTGTCGGACAGTCCGATGCGGACGGTGCGGCTGCCGCCGGCCGTGTGCCGCCGGCGGACGACCTCGGCGCGGACGGACAGGGTGCCGGCGGCGACGCCCTGCAGCACGGCCTTCTTCCCGGCGAGCGTCACGGCCGCCTCCCCCGGTCCGCACCGGGACACCGACCAGCGCACCTCGGCGTCCGCGAGGGGGCCGGGGTCCGGGTCCAGCGACAGCGTCAGGGTGCCGCCCTCGATCAGGTCGGGAAGGGCCGTGCCGCTGACGGCCGGCGCCGGCAGGATCCGGAACGAGTCCGCGGCGGCCTGCGCGACGTGCACCTCGCCGGAGCCGGTACGCCGGACCCAGCCGAAGCCGGCGGCGAAGGCGTGCACGGCGAGCTCGCCGGGCGGCAGCGTCTCGTGCGCGAGCAGCAGCGCGCGGCCAATCCGGGACAGGTCGCCGGCCTCCGGGTCGTACGCCCGCAGCACCCGCAGGCTGCCTGTGACGGGAGCGAGCCGGTCTAGCAGCCGGCCCAGCGCGGCCCGCACGCTCCACTGCATGAGCCGGTGCTCCGCCACTCCGCCGAAGTCGAGCTTGGGCCGGTTCTCGTGCGGGCGCAGCCACGCCGGGTCGAAGCCGGACTCGTCCTCGACCACGCCGACCGCGGCGGCCTCGGTGCTGTGCACGTCACCGTCCGCGGCGATGCCGGCACCCGGCGCGAACGGCCCCGGCAACACCCGCATCGGCAGCGTCCCCGTCGTCAGCGGGTCGACGCCCTCGTCCAAGACGAAGGGCCGGGGATCGCCGCCGACCGGGCCGACCAGCTCGGTCAGCGCGTTGAGGAGCGCGTCGGGGGTGGGCAGCAGCCAGCGCTGGAACACCCGCAGCCGACGGCGGTACTCGTCGTCCCCCTCGCCGACCACCGGGTGGAACGACGACCGCGCCACCGTGGACAGCCGCACCTCGTCGATCAGGCCGGCGTACTGGGCGTCGGTCGGGGTGTTGGCGACGAGCTCGTTGCCCCGCCCGAGCCGGAGCGGCTCCGCGCTGGTCAACGCGCCCAGCGGCTCGAACCGGCTGTTGGCGACCAGCGCGCCGTCGAGGTAGAGCCGGCCGGTGGTACCGCCGGTGCGGTCGAGGACGCCGGCCACGTGGTGGGACCGGCCGTCGGCCAGGTCGACGTCGGCGAACAGCTCGTACTCCCGGCTGCCGTCGGCCACCGAGAACCGCACGTTGTGGTCGATGCCGCGGTAGGAGCCGACGGTGAGCGCCCAGCCCGTGCCGGCGGGGGCGTTGAGCGGGTTGCGCTTGGCGACCACGGCGCCGGGTGTGGTCACGGCCCGGTCCGGCTTGACGACCGCCTCGACGGTGAACCCGCTGCCGGCCGGCAGCGCGAAGTCGGCGTGGTCCGGCACGGTCACCTGCGCCGGCGACCTGGTGCTGAAACCGAAGGCGTACGAGAAGCGTCCCGGCTGGCCGGACCGGCCGCCGCTGTTCGTGCCCGGGTGGCTGGTGGACTCGTACCGGGCCCGGTCGTCCGCGACGGTGACCACCTCGGGCTGGCCGCCGGACGGCCGGTCGTCCAGGTGGTAGAGCGCGATCGTGTCCGGGTCCCAGGCGTACGGGCGGGGCGGGAACCGCGGCACCCATAGGTCCCCGCCGAGCAGGTCGAGGCTGGCCCCGTGGGCGGTGGCCGCGTTCCGCTGGGCGGCGACGTCGGTGAGCAGCGCCCCCAGCTCGGCGTGCTCGGCCCCGATCACCCAGAGCAGCTTGGCCAGGTTGCCGAGCAGCCCGACCAGCTGCCAGGCGGCGGCCGTCTGGTCGGCGGGCGGCTGCGGCTGGAAGCGGGTCAGCCGCAGCGTGGGCGTGATCGCCGCCGCCGCGCCGAGCGGCACCGCCACCCCGGCCGCGGCACCGGCCGGCACGACGACGTCGACCGACTCCTCGGGCAGCCCGGCGTCCCTGGTGAACCACACCCGCACGGTGGCCGGCACCGTCGGCGGAGCCTGCGGAACCACCAGGTAGCGCGGGGACTGCGGCAACCGGCCGGCGTAGCGGCTCCGGTAGGAGCCGAAGTCGTACGCCGGAACCGTCGTGATGCCGGCTCCGTCGGTCCCGCCCAGCGGCAGGGTCAGGCGTTCCATGCCGCGCTGGTACGCGGCGGTCAACCCGAGCTGCATGCTGTCCAGCACGGCGGTCGGGCCGGTCATGGCGCGCTGACCACGATGTCGATGAGCTGGGAGTCGATCGACAGCTGCGCGACCTCCTGCGGCCGCAGCGTGAGGTTGTCTCCGATCGCCAGCTCGACGGACTGGCCGAAGGCGGGATCCCCCAGGGCGACCGCGTCGAAGGCCGGCGGGCAGCGGCGCAGGTGCAGGTTCTGCACGTCGATGACGCCCGGCGCGGTGCGGGCCAGCAGCAGCACGTCGGAATACTGCACGCCGCGGCCGAGGCGCAGGCTGCCCACGCTCGCCCGCAACGCGTCGAGCAGGTTGGCGCGGATCGCGTCCTCGTCGTGCCCGGCCTGCACCACGACGGTGGCGCGGATGCCCACGTCCACCACGTCGGCCTGGGTGATATTCGGGAACACCGACGCCGGACGGAACTGCCGGACGGTCTCGAGCACCGTGTCGTACACGCCCGGCACCGGGCCGCCGCCGGTACGCCACGGCCAGCCGGGCTCGGTGGCGACCAGGATGTCGAAGTAGTACGGCGAGCCGACCTGCCGCGGCTTGGCGAACGCCCGCCCGCCGAACAGGAACATCGAGAAGTAGCTCTGGGATACGTCGACACCGCCGAGCGGGTCGAACAGCGCGGCGTCGCGCACCCCGTCCAGGTCGAGCACCTGGGCGGCCACCGCCTCGGGTGTCCACAGTGTCCTCGGCAGGCCGAGCAGCCTGGCCCGGTAGTCGGCGTCCGGCTCGGTCAGCTCGCCGCCGCCGAACGGGTTCGGGTTGGTGGCCGTGACGGTGGCGGTGCCCAGGTTCAGGTGCAGCGCCGCCCAGCCAGGGTCGAGCTGCAGTGCCTGCTGGGCGGGCAGGTTGCCGGCCGCGCCCCGCGGGACCGCCCGGACGCCGACCGTCGCCGCCGGGACGGCCGCGTCGAGGACGACCGCCTCCACCATGCGGAACGCCCGGGTCGGCGCGGCGGTCGTCACGATCACCGAGCCCTCGGGCAGCACGTACCGGCGGCCGGGTCCGCCGCCCGCGAGGGTCAGCAGCACCTCGCCGACGGCCGGCAGGTCGCGCCGGGACAGCCCGAGGTCGGTGCCGAGCAGGTCGAGGCCCGCGCCGGAGGCGGTGGTGACGAAGTTCGCGTAGAACTGCGCCTCCATGCCGCGCCACAGTTCGTGCGTGTCCCAGGACACCGCGTCGAGCACCTTGCGCAGCGCGCTGCCGGAGGTGACGTCGAGGTCGACGTCCTCGCCGAACATCTCCCGGGCGCGGGCCTGCTGGTCGGCAACGATCCGGTCAACGCCCTTGAGGACGAAGCCGTCCTGCGTCACCCCGAACGTCGGGCGGGCGTCGTTCTGGCTAGCCAAGGGTTGCCTCCGCATCCACCGTCAACGGCTGATTGGTGACGGTCTCGATGACCACGAAGACCGTGTAGTCACGACTGGCCCGCACCGCGGCGACGACCTGTTCCTGCGCGACGGCGTCCAGTTGCGGCTGCGCATCGAACGCGCGGGGATCGTCGGAGAAAAACACCTCGTGCACGTCCCGGACCCGCGCGTCGAGGCCGACGCACCGGACGAGCTGCATCTTCACGTACTCCTTGCGGGTCGTAAGGTTGTACGCGTACGCCCCGATGGCGAGCCGGTCGAAGCCGAACTGGACGTTGAGCCGGTCGGTGCCGAGCTGGGTGTTGATCGATAGCCGCAGCGCCTGGCTGAGTGCGTCCAGTTCCGTGACCTCGGCGAGGTCGTGGGCCTGCTCGTCGAAGACCAGGTCGCCGTCGTCGAGCCGGAGGCTGTGGCCGAGGCTGGGCTGGCCGGCCGGCGTCACGGACGACGGGAAGATCGGCGGGATGATGGGCGCGGTCATGTGCTGTCCAATGTGGACTGGCCGGCCTGCGCGACGCTCCAGGTGCCGGGGCCGGCCCCGCTCACGGTGGTCCCGCGCGCGTTGCCCAGCAACGCCGGCTTCCCGCCGAGCGCCAGCAGCCGCGCCTGCCCCGAGAAGGCCGGGCTGGTCACGCACGGCAGGAACGTCGGGGGCGTGCTGGGCGTCTGCGCCGAGCACGGCGCGACCATGCCGGAGACCGGCGCCGAGGGTGAGCCGAAGGTCAGCCCCGCCTCCATGCCGAGGGTCACCGCGCCCTTGCCGTCCACGGTGAGCCGGACGTCACCGTCCGCCAGCTTGAGCTGCCCGCCGTGGCTGCACTTGAGCACGGCGCCCTTGACCAGGACGAGTGCCATCAGGAGATCGCCACCTTCCCGTCGCCGACGGTCAGCGTGACGCCGCCGGCCTTGAGCACGACCTTTTTCTTGCCGTCGACGGTGACGTTGCCGTCGGCGTCGATCTCCACCGTGGAACCTGACTTGTGCGTGATCAGCAGGACGTCGGCGTCGCCCTCGGCCGGCCGGCTGCCCAGTGCGGTGAGGGCGTCCTTGCCCACAGCGATCTTGAGTCCGGCGGCCTCGATTACCCGCCGGCCGTCAGCCGCCGTCAGGTCGTTGGCGCTCTTGCCCTTCGGGGCCGGCGGGTCCCCGCCGACCTCGGTGGGCAGGCACAGCCACCAGTCGCCGTCTTTGGCCGGCGGCGGCTCCATCTTCGGCTCGTCGGACCACAGGTAGCCGGTGACCACGGTGTCGTCGCGCGAGCCGCGGATTTGGTTCAGCACGGCGCGCATCCCCGTGTACGCCGGGACGGTCAGGCCGACCTGGTGCCAGGCGAACGGCGAGACCATCGGCTTGTCCGCGAGCTTCGGCCCGTCCTTCTTCTGCGGGATGTCCAGGCTGACGCTGGGCGTGTTCGTGAAGCTGCTCGCCTGCTGTCCATATTGGACGGTGACCCGGTGCTCGGCGGCCTTCGACGCGCTGACCCGGCCGACGTCGGTGGCCGCGGAGCTCCCGGACGTGGCTTCCTTCACCTTGTCGGCGATCTTGTCGGCGACGCTGAGCGGGCTGGCGTTGCGCGCCAGCTCGCTCTGGCCGCGCTCGGACTTGCCGGAGCCGAGGAGCGCGACCGCCCGCCCGGCGGAGGCGAAGCCACCGGTCGCCTCGGAGGAGTACGTGTGCGTCAGCTTCAGGATCCGGAACGGCGAGAACGGGTTCTCGTACCCGGTGAAGTTCGCGATGAGCAGCTGCCCGGCGCGCAGCTCCGCCCGGCCGGCGGCGGTGAAGTCGAAACCGCCGACCGAGTCCGCCGGCGGCCGTTCGAAGACACCCTTCCGCTTGCTGGCGCTGAGCTGGAACGGCTTGAAGTCGGCGAGCTGGGTGCTCACCATGCCCTTGTCGCTGTTGAGCGCGACCAGGTTGTCGCCGCGGGCGAGGAACGCGAGCACCGCGCCCGGGTTGGGCAGCGCGGGCAGCGGCCCGGCATCCGGCGGGTATTTCAGGTTTGAGCCGAGCAGCACCTTGCCGTCCTGCACGATCGCCTCGGCGTTGAACCGCTCGGCCAGCTTGGTCAGCAGGACGAACGCGTCCGCCCCGAACAGCTGGAGTTCCTTGAACGGCGGCGCGCCCTCGGCGGAGACCGTCTTCACCTCGCGCGGCACCGGGATCTTGGTGACGGCGCCGGCGTTGACCGCGGTGAGGATCCGTTCCAGGGCGTCCTTCGCGGTGGCGTCCGCGGCCACGCTGAGGATCGCCTGCTTCGCCGTCCCCTCCTGGTCGGCCAGCGGGTCGACGACGGTGGTGGCCTTCAGGGCGAATGCCGCCTGCTCCGTGCCGGACAACAGCACCGAGGTGGGCACGACGCGCCCGGTCGCCTCCACCGACTCGATCCGGCCGGCGAAGACCTCCGCGTGGTTCCACGGCTCGTCCAGGTAGCCGAGCCGGACGACGACC
This sequence comes from Actinopolymorpha pittospori, assembly GCF_014873875.1. Classification (GTDB taxonomy): domain Bacteria; phylum Actinomycetota; class Actinomycetes; order Propionibacteriales; family Actinopolymorphaceae; genus Actinopolymorpha; species Actinopolymorpha pittospori. The sequence continues at coordinate 407,295 of NZ_JADBEM010000001.1, forward strand.
TCCAGACCGTTCTTGCCCTTGTCGTTGAGCGCGGTGACGAGCTGCTCCTGCACCGAGACGTGCAATTCCTTGAAGGAGATCTTGACGGTGCTCGGCCGGCCGATCTCATACGTGATCTTGATGACCGGGTCCACGATGACCGAGCCGCTGTAGACGTCGTTCGACAGCTTGAGCTTGATCTCGGGGAACTCGATCTGGTGCCACAGCACTATGCCCACGGGGCCACCTCCACGGTGATCCGCGAGCCGAAGCTGCCGAGGCCGTTGAGGTTGCCGCGGGCCACCGTCGCCGCCGTCAGCCGGACGGCGAGTGCGCCGGCGCGGTGCACCAGGCCGGGCTCCGGGGCCAGCTTGCGGAGCAGCAGCACACCGGCGCCCTGCTGGACGACCCGGAGCACCAGGAAGCCGGGCGCGTCTGGAGCCGCGAGGTCGTACCGCTTCTCGGCCGGGTCGGTCTCCGGCACGGTGAGGTTGGCGTACAGGCCGAACTCGTAGGCGACACCGGCGATGTCACAGGCGAACGCCTGCGGCAGGCCGAGGTCCGGCAGCACCGGAAGCGGCGTGAAGTCCATCGCCTAACCGCCGAACTGGCGCTTGAGCGGCACCATGTCGCTCACGGTGGGAACCGCCGCGATGCCGCCGGCCAGCGCCAGGTCGGCCGCCTCGCCGACGATCGCGGTGACCACCGACCGCGGCACCTGGACGAGGGTGATCTTCACGTCGATCGCGTCCCGCTGCTTGTTGGACTGGGTGAACGTCAGCGACGTGATCTGCATGTCGGTGGAGATCACCATCGCGGACACCACCGGGATGCCGGCCAACGCCATCAGCGGCGCGGTCGCGGCCGCCAACAGGCGCGAGGTGAGCGCCATCGCCTCCAGCCCTTTCCGGTACACCAGGCGGGTACGCCCGACCAGCGTCGCGTCGATCGTCATCCCGCGTTCGGTCGGCGTGGTGAGCTGGGTGAGCCGGCTGCCGGCCAGCTGCGCGGTCTTGTAGCCCTCGGTCAGCACGAGGTTGGTGACCGTGAACAGCGGCACGACGCCGATCAGCACCGGGATGTTGACTCCACCGGGCATCACTCACCTCCCGCGTCGAGGGCGAGCAGGGCGTCCACCGCCGCCGCGTGCAGGTCCGGGGCAGTCACCGCCAGGTCGGCGAGGCTGGCGCCGGGTGCGACCGGGATCCTGGCCAGCACGCCGCCGAGGCGACGCAGGGACGCGTCCGGCAGCGCGGCCAGGCGCGCGACGACCTCGTCGGTGCCGCCGATGTCCGGGCGCACGGCGGCGAGCACACCGGCGAGGGTGACCAGCCGGGCGGCCAGCGTGCCTGGGTTCACCGGCACACCGAGCCGGACCAGCGCGCTGACGGCCGCCAGGACCGCGGTCGCGTCGCCGGAGACCTCGCCGCCATCCGCGGAGGTGGTGCCCTGCGGTCCGTAGGCGAAGGCGATCTGGAGGATCGCCCGCCACTGCAGCCGGCGCAGGGTGTGGTCCGGGACGGCGAGGCGTTCCCCCCCGCGGACGGCGACCAGCAGCTCGATCGGGAGCCGCTGGAGGAACCGCTCCAGGTTGCGGACCGCCGGGCGGACGGCGAGGCCGGCCAGCCGGGCGGTGACCAGGAGTTGCGCCAGCGCCTCCCGGACGCGGGCCTGCTGCTGCGGCGAGCTGAACAGGCTCGTGATCGACTCGCCGAGCGCGGCGCCGGCCCGGATGAGTGCCGCGGCCGACTCCCGGGCCAGGGCCAGCATCTCCGCCGGCACGGTGGTGCCTTGCGGTCCGACCGCGACGCCGAGCAGCGCCTCCTCGTGCAGGCGGCGTGGGAGCAGGTCGAATCGGCGCAGCAAGACCGCCAGCGCACCGACGCTCAGCGGGCCCGGCTCCAGCGGGAACCGGGTGCCGACGTCGCGCAGCAGGTCGTACACCTCCGGGCTGGGATCGTCGAACAGCCGCCCGTGCAGGCCCGTCTCGCGCAGCGCGACGACCAGGGCGTCGAGGTAGGCGCCGCCGGTGGCAGCGGCGATGAGCTCCATCGCGGTACGGATCTGCTCCGCCCACGGGGTCGCCGCCAGCACCTCGGCCAGCCGGCGGGCCCGGTCGGCCGGCAGGAGCGGCGTGGACGGAGCATCGGCGAAGGGCAGTTCGGTCTCCGCGATCGAGCGCAGCCGGGTGAGCAGCGGGTGGTCGCCGACCGGACTCGGCACCTGGCCGCCGGCCGGTGCCGTCGTCCCGGCCTCGGCGGCGAGCTGGCGCAGCCATTCCACTCCGGACTCCCGGTCCGGCCACACCGGGCGCCGGTCCCGGGTGATCAGGACGCGGATGCGGGAGCCCAGACCGTCGGCCGTGCCCGCGGACGCGAGCACGGCGTCCGGCAGCAGACCGGCGGACAGCTCGGCGGCGTCGACGGCCGGGTCTGTGGCGACCGTCCAGAACACGCCGGGCGGGCTCTCGATCACCGCGAACGAGCTGCCCGTGAACAGCACCAGTCCGAATTGGACGGCCAGCGTGAGGGTGCCGGAGACCGTGTGCCGGGGCGATCCGACCAGCACGGGCGCCGATCCGCGCAGCGTCGCGAGCGGCAGACCGTCGAACGGGCTGCCGCCCTCGAGGATCTCACCGGACGGGCCGATCGCGCCGGGCCCGATGATCCGCCGGCCGCCCGGCAGCGGTCGCCCGCCGCGGTCGAGCCGTCCGCCCGATGCGGAGATCCTGCCGAGGGCTGATGCCGGCACGGCACTCGCCGGCATCGCCGGCGACCAGACCCCGGTCAGCGCACCGGCCGCCCGGGCCACCGCGGCCAGCAGGGCCTCGGCGAGCCGGGCGCGGTCGGGCTCGGCGATGTCCCCGCTGAACCCGACCGCCGACGGCGGATGCACGACCACGGCCCCGTCGGGCAGCGTCCGGCCCGCCTCGGCCAGCCGTGCTGCCACGGCGACCTCGACCGACTCGGCGAGCCGGGCCAACCGGTCGTCGCCGAGCCGGCCGACGACGGTGACCGTCACCGGGACGTGGCAGCTCAAGACGTTCAGCTCAGTGCCTCGTCCAGCTGTTGCCAGATCTGCTCCTCGACTTGCCACCGAACCTCCTCCCCGATGTCGCCGACCACGACCACCTCGATCGGGAAGTGGTAGTGCACGGTGGTCGCCGGCAGGTCCTCGTCGTCGTCCATCGCCGCGTGCCCGATCAGACGTTCGCCGTGGGCACGACTTGCAGGCAGATGCCGCTGATGGTGGTCACCGGCGGCCCGCTCGGGGTCGTCTGGTTAGCCAGCGAGGTGATGAAGCAGTCGTTGAACTTCAGCGAGCTGAACGTCCAGTCGTCGCCGGACTCCTGGGACGCCTCGATCGTGAACGGCTTCCGCTTCAGCGCGAGGTCGGTCAGCTTCGCCACCACCGGACCCGACGCCTGGACCTCCATCGTGAAGGTGAACGTGGCGGGCTGCGAGACGAACGCGACGTTGTCGCTCTCCAGCGAGTGCAGCGGGACCACCGGCACCGAGAACGTCGGGTTGAACTTGCTGATCGGCGTCACCGTCTCGTTGTCCACCTTCACGACGAGCTTGGTGTTCCAGTTGGTCGGTGGTGTGGTCATGGCTTCCTCACTTGAAGACGAGGTCGATGTGCAGCCGGTGGATGGCACCGGCGTAGACGACCGACACGACGATGTCGAGGTTGCGATCCGCCCGGTGCTGCTGGATCTGCAGGAGCTCGGACGGCGAGAGCGTGACCGGGTCCTTGTCGAAAAGGACGAGCAGCGGGATGTGGATCCTGAAGTCCTCGATGACCTGCCGGGTCACCAGCGGCGCGAGGACGGACTGCACGATCGTCTCGATGCCTCGCAGCCCGGACCGGCTCACCCGCAGCGTGCCGATCGCTCGGACGAGCGCCGCCTTGATGCGGAAGTTGACGTCGTCGATCGTGCGGACGATGTCGATGTACTTCTTGTTGGCGCCCGGGTTCGCCGTGTAGCCCTCGCCGAGGAAGTTGGCGCGGCCCGGGATCAGCACCGGGCTGGTCACCCAGTTGATCGACGCCGTGTTGAACGTGTCGATCTCGGTGTCGGAGAACACCGCGGACTGGTTGATCGCGATCGGCTTGAGCACCATCGAGACGTGCGGCTGGTAGCCGGCGATCACGCCCGCAGCCGCGGCGGCCCCGTCGTCCGTCGCGGACTTGTGGGCGATCAGGAACATCCGCTCGTTCTTCACGTCGCCCGTGTTGAGCGCGGCCGCGGCACCCGCGGCCAGCGCCGGGTCGAGCGCGGCCACCCCGATGCGCTCCTTGCCATCGCCGCCGGTGTTCGACACCGACGAGACGTGGTCGGCAAGCTTGCCGATCGTGGCCGAGTTGGCCGTGTTCAGCGGCAGATTGGCCAGCACGACGATCTGGACGTCGAGGTTCGCGACGGCAGCCAGGCCGGCGTCCCAGTCCGGCGTCGTCGCGGCCACCTGCACGCCCCACACCCGGGTCGGCGGCGGCGTCTGCTTGAACGCCGTCCGGATCGCGGCGGCCAGGTCGGTGAAGGTTCCCGGCGTGCCCGACGGGTACGCGGTCACTGCGTCCGCCGGGTTGGTGAACTCCTTCGGCGCCGACGCGACCGTGCCGGTCCCGCCCTTGCCGACGATCGCGATGTCGCCGAAGGCCCGGGTGGCGGGGACGAACAGGTCACTGATCGCCGTGACGTCGATGTACGTGACCGGCATCGTCATCGCCTCCCGCGATACTGCGCGATCAGCCGGCCCCGGAGCTCTTCCAGCTCGGCGGGATCGGGTGGGGCCTGCTCCTGCTCCTCGGCGGCGGCCGCCGGCTCCGGTTCCTCGGCCGGCTTCCGGCGCCGTTGCCGCTCGGCCGCGCCTGGTGTCGCGGCATCCTTGTCCGGCATGCGGGATCTCCTCTCAGACCGTCTCGAACGCGGCCACGACGTTGTCGGCGCCGAACAGCGCCTCGATCTGGGTTCGGGTGGCGGTGTCGGCGCCGATTGCGCCGTCCGGGAAGACGGCCAGCCAGGCGCTGGCCCCCAGCACGGCACCGCCCTCGTACTCGGCGCGGGTCGGCTGCGCCGCGTCCAGCGCCCGGCGGGTGCGGGTCAGCCGGCGCAGCGCCTCCATCAGGTCGAGCGTGGGGAAGAACAACGTGGAGATCCGCAGCCGGTAGGTGCGCAGCACCGACGGGTCGTCCGGGTCGTACACCGGCGGGTCGGCGTAGTGCAGTTTGAAGAGCTGGGGGAAGCGGCCCTGCAGTTCCGGGTACGTGTGCACGCCGGAGGCCGCCATCAGCGCAGGCAGGTCGAGGAACTCGAACCGGGCCACGAAGTCCGGCTCACTCAGGGCCGAGACGTCCTCGGCGGCGACGCCCGCGAGCAGCGCCGCGCTGGAGGACACCCTGACCCGGACGACCGCGTCGATCATCAGGTCGAGCCAGAGGGTGTCGGCGAGCGCCGGCAGTTCAACGCTGAGCTGCGTCCGGCTGCCCGGCGACGGACTCAGCTGGTCGAGGATGCCGTCGGCGCGGGCCGGCTCGACGACCGGCACTTGGAACCTGGTCGCCGACACGGTGACCTCGTCGACCGCCTCGACCTCGAGCAGCTCGGGCCGGTAGACGCCGGCCAGCAGGGCCCGGATCCGCTGCTTGCCGGTGTCGGCCGGCGGTACGAGCAGCGCCTCGACATCGGCCGGATCCACGAAGCGGACCATGAGCTGGTCGGTGAAACTGGTCATACTTCACCCACCCTTCTGGTCGCGTTGCGCAAGCCGCTCAGCCCGCGCCCCGGCCACCCACCGCGGCCGCGACTTCTGTGGAGGCCGGCGCTGTGAATCAATCGTCGACCTTCGCAATGCTCGCACGGGGCCAGGAACATTCGAGGAAAATGCCCGACCTCTTGCCCGATGGTGCATCGGGAGTGCCCGCAAGAATCGCACCGACCAAGGCGATCCCCTTAACCCCACCACCTTCGAGGACCAAATCAGCGAACAACACGGTTTCCCTTCCTGCCTTCAGCGCATGTGCCCGTGAGAATGAGCCTCGCTCTGCAGGCTGTCAAGGTCCCCCACTGCCCAGCGTGCAGACACGCGCAGGGCTTCGTGCGGTGCCAGCTCGTCGGCATTGAGTGATTGAGTGAGGGTGCTTGGCGCGGCGAGATCTGGTACTGCGACGACTAGATGATTGGCAGCGAGGAGCCAGCAGGCGCCAACCGGCGCGCTCGTGCCGGGTTCGCGTGGGTTGTCTGCGGACGTAGATGCGGCTCTGGTCGAGGTGGACGACCCTGGGGACCTCGTCGCCTTCAGCAACGGCGACGGCGGCGCGAACAACTGTCTCGTGGACGCCGACGGTGGGGATGGGCGCCTCATCAACTTCGAGCACGCATGCTGGCGCCATGCTCTCCTAGACGCCGCGGCGCTGCGCGTCCCAGGCTCAATGTGGATGACGGTCGCCGACCCGGTGCCGCTCGGCGTCGAGGCCACCTATCGCGAGGCTGCCGGTGCTGGACTGCCGGCTGTGCTCGACGATAAGCGGTACGGGTTTGGGCTCGCCGCCGCATGTGCCATCAACGCGATCGAGACGCTCCAGCGCTTCGACAAGCTCGACGGCCGCGAGCCCGGACACCACAGTCGCCCCCAGCTCCCGACCTGTTCTCCGGCAAGGCCGGCTACGGCGGGATGAACATCCAGATCGCCGCCACCATGGACGGAACACTGGTCGGCGTCGGCGCCACACCGGTACACGGTGCCCGCCACGACGCCCACGCCTACTCCGCGTCCGGACTCGCAGAGACACTCACTAACATCCACACCCTCGCCGACCTCGGCTACATCGGAGTCGACGGCATCGACATCACCCCGATCAGAAAACCCGCCAACGGCGAACTTCACCAAACCCAGGCCGACTTCAACACCCAGCTGTCCAAAATCCGCACCACCGTAGAACACGCCATCGCACACCTCAAAACATGGCGAATGCTCAGCGAAGAAGGCGGCCGCTACCGGCCACCAATAATCAAATACACCAGCATGCTGAAAGCCGTCACCGGCCTATTCTTCTTCAGCACTTACAGTATGAATAAGCCCCAGGAATGGAGATCTGGCTCGACCCGGGCTGCGGCTACGAGATCCCACCAGCCACGATCAGTCAACCGTACGCCGATCTGTGCCTCATACGCTTCCAGGACCAGATCGCCGGCGTCCAGCCCGAGCACCAGCGCGACGTTTAGTCGACAGAAGGACACCTCGGACGCTGGGTGACCCGCCGCTGCGAGGGTCCAGTCCACGACCCCGCTGAGTCGGTCGCCAACAAACAGCGTGTTGTGCGGGGCGAAGTCGTTGTGGATCAGCGTTTTCGGACCCATCTCGGATCGGGCCGGCTGGTCGCGAACGAGGCCCCACATCGTCGCGCTTGGGCTTTGATCGTGCAGGTCGGGGCACTCCTCGGAGAGCGCACTGAGCACGAGCCCGGTCGCATCGGGAAGCCCATCGTCGAGGGCCTGCGGCGAAGTGTCGTGGATCGTCGCCATCGTCCGAGCCAGCCCGGCGGCAAGGGTTCGCGGATCGCCGGGGACTTCACGACTACCGTCCATGAACTCAGTGAGCACGCTCGGCGTGCCGCAATGCTCACCTCTCCGATCAACGGCGACCAACCCCGGTGCCGCCACCGAGGTGAGCTTCAGGGCGCGAAGCACCTCCGCTTCCCGACAGGCCAACGCGATCGCGCTGTCGGGCGAGCCCTTGTCGAGGTAACGACGCATCACGACTGGCTTGCCTCGCTCGGGCACCAGCACGTCGATGGTGCTGTCCATACCGCCGGTGAGTGCTCGCACCGAACGGATCGGACTGCCGAGGACCTCGGATACCCATCCGACGGCACTCTCGGGTAGGGCCTGCTGCTTACGGCACATCTCGCCTGCTCTCGACACATCTCTCATGAGAAGCCATCCGGGCCATTGCCTGTGACCGCAAGGGCTACGTCGTCACGGCAGGTCATCCGACGCGTTAGCAGCCGCTGGGTCTGTTCGGTGATCTGTTGGTGCAGCGCGAGCTCTTTGCCCTGATCCCAGGTCAACGTCCGGCGGAGCCAGGCCGGGAGGACACCCAACGCTGTCGTGATGCCTTCGCGCATCGCGTCCGCGGTCGGCCTGCCGTTAGGAACGTGAACGAGTATTAGGTAGCGGGTGCGTCGCTCGACGAGCGTGCCGATCGCGGACCGGTTCCCGGCGCCCATGATGCAGTCGCCCTCCCAATGGCACTCTTCGGGGTCCAGCGCGTACACGCCGTGTCCGTGTCATGCCGGGGTGCGACAGGTCACGACTCCACAAGTTCCTCAGCGTGCTGTTCCACCCATGCGATCTCAAGCGCCCCCCTCGTCGAGCAAGCCGCGTCGAGCGAGCTCCACCTCCCACGCAGAACCGTCGTCGGCGGCCTTCGACATGTGTTCCAGAAGTTCCCGGGTCCGCTCGATCCCCGCGTACACGATGCCAATGTCAGGTTCGAGCCCGTACGCGTCGAGCAGCAGGCGAAACCGGCGCGCCTTCTCGGCGATGCCGGTCGGGAGTCCGATTGCTCGGCACTTCTCGTCACGAAAAAACGGCACCCAGCGCCACGCGGCGAACCCGAGGTCCCAAGCGCGAGGCCCCGGCGCCGCGGTGTCCCAATCGATGAACCCCACCGGCACACCCGACCGAAAGACGGTGTTCCACGGGAAGAGTTCGTTGTGACAGACAGTCTCAACAGGCTGCCGGGGCTCGAACAGCCACTCACGGCCGGCCCACGGGAACGTTGCGGCAGCATCGTGATACGCACGGAGGAGCCCGCCGAGTTGCACGAGCACCTCGTCACGCCAGACGAAGTCTGGGAGACGAATGTCGAAGCGGGCCCCCTTGGTCCGGGATGAAGGTCTCGCCTCCCCCGACCTCTCCTTCGATGTAGGTCAGCACCTCTCGCCCTTGATCGTCAAAGCCCAGCGCACCCGGCGCGCCAGCAAACCCTTCACGCTCGAGGTGCCGCAGCAGATCAAGGACGGCAGGAGACCACGAGTTACCTGTACGCCGAACTGTCTGACCGACTCGAACGCGGACTCTGTGAGACCCGGCGACGAGGGGAATCTCTGGCTCAACCATGCGTGCGGGTGGCTCCTCTTCTGCAGATCTACGTGCCACACGTGGCGGCCACGTCTCGGTGATAGCGGTCAACCACGATCAGTTCGTCCGCCCTGCCCCGCGCGCCGGGCCACGCTGAGCGTGAGCGCACACCTTCTCAACTAGTGTCGTCCGCCGGAAATTCGTGCGGTAAGTCTATGCTGGGTGGGTGGCGAGGACTGGGCGGCCGAAGGCTGAGTTGGTTTTGACCGAGGTGGAGCGTGCGACGTTGACGCGGTCATCGCGACGGTCGAAGTCGTCGCAGGCGTTGGGATTGCGGTCGCGAATCGTTCTCGCGTGTGCTTCGGGTGTGACGAACAAGCAGGTTGCTGAGGATCTTCGGCTGGCGCCGAACACGGTGAACAAGTGGCGCAGGCGGTTTGTGGCCAAGCGATTGGACGGGTTGGTGGACGAGCCACGGCCAGGTCGTCCACCGTCGATCCTGTTGGACAAGGTCGAAGAAGTCGTGACCGCGACACTGGAGCAGGCGCCGGCGCACGCGACGCATTGGTCGCGTGCGTCGATGGCCCAGCGCAGTGGCTTGTCGGCATCGACCATTGGGCGGATCTGGCGGCGCTTTGAGCTGAAGCCGCATGTGGTAGACGGGTTCAAGCTCTCCACCGATCCATTGTTCATCGAGAAAGTGGTCGATGTTATCGGCCTGTATCACAACCCACCGGAGAAGGCGGTGGTGTTGTGCGTGGACGAGAAGTCCGGCGTGCAGGCCCTGGACCGGTCCCAGCCAGTGCTGCCTGCGATGCCTGGGATGCCGGAGCGGCGCAGCCACGACTACGTCCGCCACGGGGTGACCAGCTTGTTCGCCGCGTTCAATATCGCCGATGGCACGGTCATCTCTCAGACTCACCGACGACGCCGTGCGACAGAGTTCAAGAAGTTCCTCGTCGCGATCGACAAAGCGGTACCCGACGGACTCGACGTCTACCTCGTCTGCGACAACCTGTCCACGCACAAGACGCCCGCCATCAACGACTGGCTGGCCCGCCATCCGCGCTTCCACATGCACTTCACACCTACCGGAGCATCGTGGATCAACCAGGTAGAGCGCTGGTTCGCCTTCCTCACCGACCAACTCCTACGCCGTAGCGTCCACAAGAGCGTTCAAGCGCTGGAAAAAGACATCCGCGCCTGGATCAAAACCTGGAACACCGACCCGAAACCGTTCGTCTGGACCAAGACAGCCGAGGAGATCCTCAACTCTCTCGCCCGATATATCGCACGAATTTCCGGCGGCCGACACTAGTCCTCAAATAAGCGAGTCGGCTCGATGGCGGTGGCCGAAGGCGATTTGATCATGTCGGCTGTCGTGTCGGGCATGTCGGTGGGACGTCTGAGGGTGTCGGTGGGGGGTCGGAGAGGCCTGGTCGGGGGCTGTGTGGGGGTGTTCGGCGCCGGTTTTTGGTGTCTGGGCAGGCGTGGTCGCCGCCGGTTTTTGGTGTCTGGGCAGGCGTGGTCGCCGCCGGTGGTGGTCGGCGGTGTGAGGCGCTGTCGGGCCGGGGGTGGGGGTTGGGGTGGGTCAGCCGAAGCGGGTTCGTTCGGTGGTGTTCCAGGCGGTGAAGAGCCGGTCCAGGGCGGGGTTGTAGCCGATGAGTCGGATGGTGATGGCGCGGGCTCGGCGGGTCACCATGGCGGGGATGAGGATGATGGTGTTGAAGAAGCGCCGGAATTCCATGCGGATGTAGTCGCGGCGGTCAGCTTTGCGGTGCATCATCATCGCGAACCAGGACTTGATGTTCCAGGCGAGCGCGGCGATGACCATGTAGGCCCAGTTGGAGACCAGGTCGTGCAGCGGCACCCGCAGTGCGCCGACGCCGGACTTGAGGCTTGCGATGATGTTCTCCTGGTCGCAGCGCTGGTTGGCGCAGGCCACGACCTGTTCGGCGCTCAGGTCGGTGCGGGTGGTGATGTAGAAGAAGTAGCGGACCTCATCGATGAGCACCTGCTCACCGCGGCTGCGGCTGATGTTCTTGCGCAGCGCGACCACCCGGTAGGAGCGGTCGCACTTGCCGGGCTGGTAGTCAAAGCAGGCGACGTCTTCGTAGTTGAGCTCCAGGTTGAGGTAGCCGCGTTCGGCCACGATGGCCTGCTTGTGGTTGTCCCGGCGAGCCCGGATCTGGCCGGCGGCGTTCTGGCCGGCGGCGTTCTGGCCGGCGGCGTTCTGGCCGGTGGCGTTCTGGCCGGTGGCGTCTCGACGCATCCGGGTCCAGCAGGTCTCGGCCAGCGCCTCGGCGCGGGTTCGTAGCGCGTGGTTGTTGTCCATGCCGAAGACGAAGTCGACCCGCTCGGCCCACCGGTCGAAGTGGGCGGTCAGGGAGAAGTCGGTGTCACCGCGCAGACACACCCGTGGTGCGTGCGGTTGCACGAGGTCGATGGCCTTGTCGATCCAGGTCGCCGCGTCCTGGTGGCTGGGGGCGTTGCCGGGCCGGTTGACCAGGTAGAGCACTTCCTTGGTGTTGGCCAGCGACACGATCAGCGGCGCATACCCCCAGATCCCTTTGTAGGACATGTCCATGCCGGCCTTACGGCACCCGGAGGTGGGGACGATCGTGCCATCGGCGTCGATGTAGGCGAGTGGGCCGAGCAGATCGCCTCCCCGACCCGCCCACAACTGTGGGCGGACCGCGTTGATCGCTTCCATCAACTCCACCACATCGGTCTCGGCGAAGCGGCGGCAGAAGTCCCCGGCCGTGGTGGGGTCTGGGATCAGGTCCGCGCCTAAGGCGTTCATGTAGGCGGTGTCGTGCCGGAGGCCTTCGATGTCTTCCAGGCGGGTGCCGCCACACATCACGTTGTAGGTCAGGTTCAGCACATGGTCGGACTCGTGGTAGGGCAGGTGCACCTTCAACAGGTGCAGACCCTCGTTGATCTGGTCAACCAGGCCCAGCTTGGTCACCAGCCGGTGCACCGCGGCGATCCCGCCGAAACAAGTCGCGTCGAGGTTCCCGCCGACCTCATAGGACACAGTCCCCGAGCCCAGCATCGGGGACGGCTGTTCGCCCCAGTGCCCCGCCAACCCGTGACGCGCCGCAACCCGGCGTCGTCGACGCGCCGCGTTCCGCCGACTCTGAACATGCGATATCTTCTTCACCACAAAGGCCTTTTCTTGCCGGACTGCGTTGTGAGCGCTAACCCAGCAAGATAAGGCCTTTGCCTATGAAAACGGCCATCCAGCCCAGCCGACACGCTTGGTCAAGGACTAGTGGCCCGTAGGTGGCCCGATGGGCGACCAGGGGAGATATGAGAAGGCCCAGATCGAGCTGGTAGCGACTCTGACGTGGGCCTTCTGTGGTGGAGCGGGTGACGGGAATCGAACCCGCATGACCAGCTTGGAAGATGTGGAAACGACCACGAACGGCTCGGGTACGCGCGGGGATGAACGTCCCGCAACGGCCTAGAGTGACCTTCATGCGCCTTGGCAAGTGGCCCAAGAGTGGCCTGCTGCTGGCGGCGCTTTCGGCGCGGATTGCTTGTCCAAGTCCGCTTCTGCCTGCGATGTGTCAGCCCTGGCCGACGTCGTGTCCGCGAAGCAGCACGTCGCGGTGCATCCCGCTATGCGGGACCGCGCGCGGAGCGGCTACCTGGGTCCGGGCGGCGGTCGACTAAGGCGAATGAGAACTTGCTGCATCAGCTGCAAAGCTGCAGGTCAACAAGTGTGCTCCCCGCGTACGCGGGGGTGATCCGTTTGTCAACGCGCCCAGCGCGTTGCGGTGCACGTGCTCCCCGCGTACGCGGGGGTGATCCAGATCAGCGACTGGCACCAGGTCGCGAAGGTCTGTGCTCCCCGCGTACGCGGGGGTGATCCGCGGAAGGGCCGCAAGGCCGACGACCTACCCCGGTGCTCCCCGCGTACGCGGGGGTGATCCGGACCACGACCCGCACGTGCGGGCCGCGGCTGAGTGCTCCCCGCGCACGCGGGGGTGATCCGCGGAAGGGCCGCAAGGCCGACGACCTACCCCGGTGCTCCCCGCGTACGCGGGGGTGATCCGGACCACGACCCGCACGTGCGGGCCGCGGCTGAGTGCTCCCCGCGCACGCGGGGGTGATCCGTACGAGCGCCTGTACTGCCACATCGCCACCAGTGCCATATCCAGAACGCACGGGATCGGCCGCGACCACCCACTGTTCACCACCTCCGCCGGCACCCCGATCTCCCGCAACACCTTCCGCACTCGCATCTGGCTGCCCGCCGTGAAAGCCAGCGGCGTCGACTTCGCCGTCCGCATGCACGACCTGCGCCACGCCCACGCCTCCTGGCTGCTCGCCGAAGGATCCGACCTCAAGTCCGTCGTGGAGCGGATGGGTCACGCTCAGATCCAAACGACCCAGAAGTACATCCACGCACTCCCCGAGGCCGACCAGAAGAACCTCGACGCCCTCGCTCGAGCACGCCAACGCCCTAAACGGCCTCAATGAACCCCTCGACCTCGCAGGGTCGCTCACCCACGGAGGCTCAGATGTACGACCCGGACGATGAGGCGCCGATCCTGGAGCTTCAGCCGGTGCTGGAGCTCGACCACCAGTACACCCGCTTTGTCGAAGCATGGAACGAGGACCCAGGGCTCAAGACCGACGCGCGTGAGTGGGGTTACCCCTGCAGGAATCACCACCGCGGTGGGCGTCAGTGCGTCGGTACCCCTTCGGTCCGGTCTGATCTTTCTCGAGTCGGGTGAGCAGTGCCGCGTTCATCGCCTCGAAACCCGCCTCCGTCTTCGCGAGCACGCTTCCTGCCAGCGGCACGAGGACGCCGGTGAAGTCCTCTGCCTGCACAGCCGGGTGCGGCCCCTGCCGACGGGGGTCAGCGTGAACGAGTGGCGGCCATCGAAGAGTCCCGGAACACCCATGGTGCCGAGCCACTCCAGGCGCTGGCCGGGGTCGACGACGGTGACCCGCGGCTTGAACGTCATCGGCCTTCCCCCGACGGGCGCGATACGCACCTTGAGCCGCTCACCGACGGCCAGCACCCCCGACAGGGAGGTGATGAACGGATTCCAGCTTCCCATCGCCTCCGCGTCCACCAGCTGCTGCCACACCACCGACGGCACGGCCGGAAGGTCGACCTGGGTCTCGAGCCGCTTCATGAGTTCTCCTTCGGGTGTGCTGCTGGCAGCTGTGGACGGCTCACGCTGTGACTGGTTCGGGGAATGTGCGTGGTGGTGTCCTGACTCCCTTGATGAGCAGGTAGGCCAGGAGCGCCACCTCGCACACGGTCTCCGGCAGGACGAAGATGGCCGCCGAGGTGTCCGCGAAGGACGGGGACAGGAACTGGGTCAGGGCGTCGATGACGTAGCAGACCGTGCCGAGCATGAGCAGGAACGAAAGCCATCTGGGGAACATGCCGGAGCGGTAGCCGAGCAGACCGAGGGCGAACAGCCACAGCCACGCGAGCTGGGCAATCAGGTACCCGTAGTGCTGCAGATCCATCAGCAACAGGACCAGCGCGTGGGAGCCGTCGGCACCGAGGGCGGTGACGTAGGAGTGGTTCGTCGCGACCAGCAGGGCGCCGAGCTGATGCACCATGTTGAGGGAGGTGATCGAGGCGGAGACCGCCACGAACACGACCATGGCGCGTGCGGTGTTCCGCCCGGCGTGCGCCAGCAACCGGTACAGCGTCACAGCCAGGACGAGCCACACCAGCGCCTGGATCAGGTCGGCGACGAAGCTGAGCCGGACCAGGGTCGCGTTCGAGACGAGGTTCGCCGCCGTCGCGGCGGCGTTCCCGGGCTCGTAGACCTTGACCCGTACGATCTGCGCGAACGCGCCGAGGATCGCGACGACGAGGTAGAGCAGGCCCGCCGTCCTCGCGAGCCGCACGGACGAAGCCGGCGGTCGATCGGTCCCCTCGGTGTCGGGTCGGCCACCGTCGGCCCGGTGGAGGCGGGAGGCCGCCGTTCCCCTCGGACCGGTGGAGTCGGCTCCGGATCGCAGTTCAGTGGTCATGGTCGTTGCCTACCCGGATGTGCCGGATGCCGCCGCGCTGCGACATCACACCGCAGCCTTCGGGCGCTCGTCCCTGCGGTGGCAGGACAGCCACGACGCCTTCGGTGCGCCGTTCCGACAGGAGCGCGAACCCGAGCCAAGCCAGAGCCATCCCGAACGGCACCGCTATCTTCGGCTGGGCCGCGTTCGGAAGCAGCGCGGCTACTGGAGCCAACGCCACCGAGAGCGCAAGTAGTGCGCCCGCCCAGCGCGGCAGGATACCGGCCCGGAACGTCGCGATGCCGAACAGCAGGCCACCGCCGATGTACATCGGCGCCGTCGACGTCCAGATCGTGGGGAGGATGCCGAGGTCGAACGTGCCGGCAGGGCCGTTGAACATGCCCATCCACGACTGCACGAACGTCGGGACCGCGCTCGCCACGTGCGGCAGGATGAAAGCCTCGACGAAGCTGAACCCCATGACGATCGTCAGCCACAGGCTCAGCAGCAAATAGCCCGCCAGCCCGAGCCAACCGGTCTTCACCGCCTGCCTGGCGTAGAGCCCCGCCATGCCGAGCAGCCCGAAGAAGCACATCGCGCAGGCAAGAACGTGAACGACCTGCCAACGGGTGGTGGTGACCGCCGAAGCGACATTGGCTGGATGGAAGAGCCCGACGAACACGTAGCAGATTCCGGCCAGCAGAGCTGCCAAGCCTGCCAGCCGAAGCAGATTGTCATTCGATGTCTTCACTGTTCTTCACTCCTTGGTTCACAGCTCCGTCGTGCGGCGACGACTGGCGACCACGGCCCCACGCACGGTGGTGGTGCCGAGTAGTTCGCGGGTGAGGGCGAGCCGTCGAGCCAGCTGGACCGCCGCTCCTCGAGGTGCCTGTCGACTCGTTGCTCGTGGTACGCGAGCGTGGCGGTCCCTAGCCGGTTCACGGTGACCCGACCATCAGAGCGCGGGTCTGCGCGTCGGCAGCCCGACGGCCTCTGCGTCGAGCGGGGCGGCGGATGATCAACTCGGCGATGGCGATGTTGATGAGCCACCCGGAGGTCATGGAGAGGGCTTTGGGTAGGTCGCCGGTCCCGAATACGGGCTCACTGATGCCTTGGGTGAACAGCTGGGTGCCGGCGCCGGCGGCGAGGGCGTAGGCGCGGATCATCCACGCTCGGTGGGTGGGGATGTCGCGACGGCGGATCGCGGTGAACGCGAGAACGATGCTGGCAGCCATGGCGGAGCCGACCAGGAGCCGGACCGCCCACAACAGGTAGCCGCCGGGTGCGCCGGCGTAGAACAGCGTCATCCACAGCCCGGAGCCGGCGACGCCCAGGCCGGTGACGACGAGCACCCGACCGGACCTGCGGTGCCAGCCCGGGCGACGACGACGCAACCGGGTGGAGAACTGGAACGCACCGAGAAGCGCGAACAGCGTCACGGCGACGACGTGGACGACCACCGGTGTCGGTGAGGCGTCGATCCGTGGGTTGGTGGGCAGCAGCACGGGGCCGCCGGCGAGCTCGAGAAGCCGGAGCGAACCGGCGATGACGGGGATGACCGTCAGGGCGATCAACGCGGTGGGGACGCGCCACGTCGAGCCGCCCGGACGCCTCGACCGGCCGCGCGGTCCCGGTCGGGTCCTCGACGCCGCAGGGGCGGCGACGCCGCCGTCGACCCCCGTGCCGGTGGGGAAGACGGGGAGGTGCTCCGGTCCGGGGTTCTCCCGCCCGCTCGACGCGGTCATTCGGGACCGACAGTGGCTACCCGCGGGAGCGCGACAGCCGCCGGCAGCGTCACGGTCTCGTTGACCTCGGTGGTCTCGGTGGTCTCGGTCGTGTGGGTGATGTCGGTGGTCCCAGTGCGCTCGGCGCCCACGATGCGCCACAGGGAGTAGCCCAGGGCGATCATGGCGATGCCGTTCGGGACAGCCAGCAGCCGGAACCAGGGGTCGGGCAGCAGCGCGAGCCCTGCAGCCGCGAGGCCGCCGACGGCCAAGAGCGCGGCTGCCCAGCGCGGCAGGACCCGAGCCCGATACAGCGCGATACCGAAGAGCAGTCCACCAGTGACGTACAAGAACCCCCCGAGCAGGAGCACGGTATACAGCGAGCCGGTGTCGCCGGCCGGGTGGTGACCGGAGGCTGCGACCAGGACGTTGGTGACGTAGGTGGGGCTTGTGTCGGCGATGGCCGGCAGGACGATCGCTGCGACGAACGAGGTGCTGACGATGACGAGGTAGTTGGCGGCAAACAGAACGAAGCCGATGAGCCCCAGCACGCCCATCTTTCTGACCTGGTACAGGTACATGCCGTTGATGCCGACCAGGGCTAGGGCTCCCATCAGCATCTTCAAGGAGCTACGGATCGCCCACTCGGCCGGGTGGACCCCGGCAACGGTCAGCGGGGGATGGTTGAGCTGGACGGCGATGAAGGTGGCGCCGGCGGCGACGGCCGCGATGCCCGCCGATCGGGTCAGGGTGCTGGGGGTGATGGTCATGTCGGGTCCTGTCCGGGTTCGGTCCTTGCGCCTCTTGTGGGGTTGTCGCGAGCGTGGGTGGCGACCAGGGGGTCTGGCGTCACACGATGATGTGACCGGCTTGGTGATTGCGCCGGCCACGCCGGGTCGCGCGACCTCGGTTCGCAGGCTCCACGAGTAGTCGCTCGTGACGTGTTCATCTGCTGCGGCGCCATGGGTCGCCTGGTGTCATCACGTACTGGTTGACCACGTGGCGCCAGGGGATGACGGCGATGACGATGACGACCCAGAGGATGGCGCCGGTCTGGGTGCGGGTGGCGCCCTCGAGCTGGTCGTTGGTCCACAGCGGGAGGGCGACCACGCCGAGCCAGAGCAGCTTCCAGGTGACCTCGAACAGCAGGATCGGAAGCATCCGCTGGGGGTAGCGCAGGCCGACCAGTGCCAGGAACGACATGGCGATCAGCAGGCACTCCTTGGTGCCCTCGGCGAGCCCCCAGGTGCCGTGGTCGAAGAGCAGGTGCCACTTCGTCACGGCCAGGCCGACTCCCATGACGAGGTAGCCGACGCGCACCAGGTTGAGCTGCCACACCGCGAGCTGCCCTGGGCGTGGAGCGCCCCTTCCCAGCGAGGTGTCCGGCTGCGGTGAGATGGCGAACGAAGGTTCTGGTACCTGCTGCTTCATGAGTGCTCCTCCATGAGCGTCGGCGGGTGGGGTGGCGCGGAAGTGGTGACCGGTCCGGATGCCGAGGTGCGCGCGGCGGCTACTTCACCTCGGTCCTCATCACGAGACGGAGCCCGACGAGCAGCGGGATGAGCAGCCAGGTGATCCCGGTGACGAGGATCTGGGCCCACTCCTGGCCGGTCAGGGCATGGGCGAAGACGAAGAGACCGGCTTGGGCGAACTGGATGTCGACCCAGGGCTGCAGCTGGTGGAACCAGTGCTGGCTCTGCGCCAGCAGGCCGAACACGGTCGGGACGAGGAACGTCCAGATGAAGTAGGCCACGAGAGCGCCGGTGGAGGCGCGGATGAGCACGCCGAGCATGAACCCCATCAGCAGGCTCAGGACCATCCCGAGGACGTAGTACCAGCACTGGATGACGCTGACGTCCCACACCAGCGGGACCCCCCTGACAGCGGCGCCGGCCAGGTTGCCGAGCGCTCCGACCACGAACGCCAGCACCATCGCGGCGATCGCGATCGCGACGGAGGAGATCGCCTTGGCGGTGATGATCCGGCTGCGGTGCGGCACCAGGGTGAACGTCGTGAGCCCGGTGCGTTGGCTCCACTCGCTGGTGACCGCGAGGATCGCGATCACCGGCAGGATGATGACGACCGGGAACCGGATGGCGGTCGCGAAGGTCGAGTAGGTGAGGTTTTCGTCGGAGGCCCACAGCACGACGCCGCCGGTGGCGAGGAGCGAGGTGATCGCGATGCTCGCGATCAGCCAGAACCCGGAACGGGTGTCGAACATCTTGCGGAGCTCGACCGTGGTGATCCGAGACAGGGGAATCGGCTTCACGCTCACGCGGGGGGCTCGGAGGTGGGCTGCTGCGGTGGCGGTCATGCCGGCGCTCCTTCTCGTTGGGTGGCGGCGGTTAGCTCGAGGAACATCTCCTCGAGGCCGGCGCTGGTGGCGGGCCGCAGCTCGGTGAGCGCGATGCCGGCGTCGAGGGCGACCTTCCCGGCCAGCGCGGGGTCCGCGTCGATGCACAGTGCCCCGCCGCCCAGGTGGGTGACGCTCAGGCCGCCGGCGGTCAGGGCGAGCTAGAGGGCGAGGAGGTCGGCGGCGCGGACCACGGTGCCGGCCTCGTGCAGCAGCTCGGTCTTGGTGCCCATGGACACGATTCGGCCCAGCCCGATCATCACGATGTCGTCGGCGATGACCTCGATCTCGTGCAGCAGGTGCGAGGAGAGCAGGACGGTGCCGCCGCGGTCGGCGTAGCCCCGGAGCAGGTCGCGCATCCACCGGATCCCGGCGGGGTCCAGGCCGTTGGCGGGCTCGTCGAGAATCAGTACTTCGGGGTCACCGATCAGGGCGGTGGCGATGCCGAGGCGTTGGCGCATGCCGAGGGAGTAGTCACCGACGCGACGCGACGCCTCGGTGGGGGTGAGGCTGACGGTCTCCAGCATCTCCTCCACCCGAGCCCGCGGCAGTCCCATGAACTGCTGCGCCAGGGTGAGGATCTCCCGGCCGGTGCGGCCGGCGTGCTGGGCCGAGGCGTCCAGCAGGACGCCGACCTCGAGTCCCGGGTTGGGGAGGTCCACGTAGGTGCGTCCGGAGATGGTGGCGCTGCCGGTGTCGGGCCGGGTGAGCCCGACCATGATCCGCAGGGTGGTCGACTTCCCCGCCCCGTTCGGTCCGAGGAAGCCGGTGACCCGGCCTGCTTCGGCGGTGAAGCTGACGTCGTCGACCGCCAGTGTGGTCCCGTACTTCTTCGTGAGTCGCACGATGGTGATCATGGGCGGTCCTGGTTCCCTGAGGTGTGGCACGGCTCCTGCTCGGCGGCGCTTGCTCCGATGCTGATGACGACCTTCCCTCGGACGTCGCCACTCTCGAGGTGGCGGAGGGCGTCCGCGGCCTCGCGTAACGGGTAAGTCCGTTCGACGCTGGGGGTGACCTGCCCCGTCCGGATGAGGGCGCTCAGTCGTTCCAGATCGCTGGCGCGCTGCTTGGCGATGAACATGGTGAGCCGTTGGCGCAGGAACGGTGAGAGCGCCAGGGCCCGAAGCTGACGGTTCATGCCGCCGGAGAACGGACCGCCTAGCTCGCCGCCGGTGATCACCGCCGTACCGGACGGGGTGAGCGCTCGGCGCAGACGGGACAAGGTGGGGTTGCCGGCGATGTCGACCACCAGGTCGTAGCGCCGCCCACTGCTCGCGAAGTCGTCACGGGTGTAATCCAGGACGTGGTCGGCTCCCAGGGAACGCACCAGGTCGAGCTTGTGGGTGCTGGCCACACCGGTCACTTCTGCTCCGAGGGCCTTGGCGATCTGCACGGTGTAGCTCCCGACACCGCCGGAGGCGCCGAGGACGAGCACCGTCTGTCCCTGGCTGAGGCGGCCTACGTCGGTGAGCGCTTGCAGCGCGGTGGCACCCGAGACCGGCACAGCCGCGGCCTGCTCGAAGGTCAGGTTGCTCGGCTTCGCAGCGAGCCTGTCCTCACGAGCGACGGCGTACTCGGCGAAGGAGCCCGCCGCGAACCCGTACACCGCGTCGCCGACCGCGAACCGGGTCACTGCGGAGCCGACGGCGTCGACCGTCCCGGCGACCTCGGTGCCCAGCACGGGGTTCCTCGGTGTCCG
The DNA here is from genome assembly GCF_014873875.1 of Actinopolymorpha pittospori. Taxonomy (GTDB): domain Bacteria; phylum Actinomycetota; class Actinomycetes; order Propionibacteriales; family Actinopolymorphaceae; genus Actinopolymorpha; species Actinopolymorpha pittospori. Next base: position 428,126 of record NZ_JADBEM010000001.1, read on the forward strand.
CAGTCCGAACGCGAGGCGCCCGAGGTACGGCCGGCCCGTCATCATGTGCCAGGCACCCCGTTCCACACCCGCGGCGTGCACACGCACCAGCACCTCGTTCTCCGAGGGCACCGGTCGGGCGATGTCCGTCAGGCCCAGCACGTCGGCCGATCCGAACTCCTCGTAGGTGATGGCCCGCATCGTCGTCACGGTCCCGGGAGTTGGTGTGGGCGTTGTCGTCATGGTGGGTCCTCTGCGGGTCAGCGATCCTGCGTTGTTGGGTTGAGTCGCGATGCGACATGGGCGGTCAGCGTGGTCCCGGCACTACGCCGGTGACCCCGGGTGTTCCCGGGCTGCTGGTGGTGATGCCGGGCATGAGGCGCAGGTGGGCGGCGTCCGTGCGGTTGCAGGGGTGTGCGCTGCGAGCTGGCCGCAGGGACCGACGGTGGCGGGGAGGTGGGCGGGTGAACTCATGGCGATCCCGAACTGGGAGCCAGGAGCGGTGCCGAGGCGAGGTCCTCGAGCCGGAGTCACTGACCGGACTTTGTCGTTCTCACACTACCGCTGACGGTCGAGATCCGCTGCCCGTCGTCCAGGAGGACCCAGAAGCCACGAGGCCCGTCTGCCAGGATCTCGCTGACGGTCCCGGTGACCACCTCGCCGCCGTAGCCCACGACTTCGGCTCTTCCTGCCTCGACCACCAGGACGGCCCGGCGGGCGCGGGACAGGACCAGGGCTGCGGACAAGCCAGCGGCGCCTCCGCCGATGACCACGACGTCGTATCTGCTCATGCCCTCAGGCTGCTGTGTGGGCCTGCGGTGGCCTAGTCCGTCTGCGAAATAGTGCGGTAGTATGAGGCATGCCGATCAGGAGTGCGCCGGCGTTGCCGGTAAGTGAGGAGCAGCGTGTTGAGCTGACCCGGATGGCGACCTCGACGGTGCTGTCGCACCGGAAGGTGGTGCAGGCGAGGGCGCTGCTGTTGGCTGCGGACGGGGTGGCGAACGAGGAGATCGCACGCAGGTTCGGAGTCGATTCCGACACGGTGCGTCGGTGGCGGAGGCGCTATGCCGAGAAGGGTCCGGCTGGTGTTGGTGTGATAGCGAAGGGCCGCGGTCGTAAGCCCTCGTTGCCGGAAGGTGCTGTGGCCGAGGTGGTGCGGTTGACGATGACGCAGACGCCGCCGGATGCCACGCATTGGACGACACGCTCGATGGCGCGGCGGGTCGGGATTGGCAAGGACGCAGTCGCCCGGATCTGGGCAGACCATGACCTCAAGCCGTGGAAAGTCGCCACGTTCAAGGTCAGCAACGACCCGCGGTTTGAGGAGAAGCTCGTTGACGTGGTGGGCCTGTATCTGAACCCTCCGGCCCGGGCGGTGGTGTTCAGCTACGACGAGAAGACCCAGTGCCAGGCCCTGGACCGCACCCAACCGAGCCTGCCGCTCAAGCCTGGCCGCGCCGGCACGATGACCCATGACTACAAGCGCCATGGCACGATCGACCTGTTCGCCGCGATGAACATCGCCACCGGTGAAGTCCTCACCGACCTACGCAAAGGCCATGCCGGCAAGGACGTGCTGCGGTTCTTCAAACAGATCGACGCCTCGGTACCGCGCGGACTGGGTATCCACGTGGTCCTCGACAACCTCTCCGCGCACAGTGCCCCCGAGATCACCAAGTGGCTGGCACACAAGGACCGGCGCCGCTGGCACCTGCACTTCACCCCGACATCGAGTTCGTGGCTCAACCTCGTCGAACGTTGGTTCAAAGAACCCACCGACAAGCGGCTGCGCCGGGGACGATTCACCAGCGTCGCCGACCTCACCGATGCCATAACCGTCTGGGCACAACGCTGGAACGACGACCCCAAACCCTTCATCTGGAAGCCCACCGCAGAATCCATCACAGAGAAAGTGCAACGCGGACGGGCCGCCCTGTCCCAGATCAAATCGGCGACGAACCACTAGTGTCGTCCGCCGGAAATTCGTGCGGTAAGTCTATGCTGGGTGGGTGGCGAGGACTGGGCGGCCGAAGGCTGAGTTGGTTTTGACCGAGGTGGAGCGTGCGACGTTGACGCGGTGGTCGCGACGGTCGAAGTCGTCGCAGGCGTTGGCATTGCGGTCGCGAATCGTTCTCGCGTGTGCATCGGGTGTGACGAACAAGCAGGTTGCTGAGGATCTCCGGCTGTAGCGTCCACAAGAGCGTTCAAGCGCTGGAAAAAGACATCCGCGCCTGGATCAAAACCTGGAACACCGACCCGAAACCGTTCGTCTGGACCAAGACAGCCGAGGAGATCCTCAATTCTCTCGCCCGATATATCGCACGAATTTCCGGCGGGCGACACTAGTACTACAGGAACAGTTAGTTGTTGATCATGAGGAATCCGCAGGTCCCGGGTTCGCCGCCGAACGGCCGCACGCGGCGTCGTCGCAGGTCGCTCAAACAAGTGTCTCTGTAGTACTAGCCTCGGCTATTCACGTGGGTCGGCGGCACGGGGTCTAAATGCGGCGGAGTGCCTTGTCTGTAAGGAAGAATCGGTGTTTGAGGACGACGATCTTTCTTGCAGAAAGGCACTCCGTAGGTGAAGCGTAGCAAGGGTTTGTCGGGTTGGAAGAAGGTACGCCGAGGTAAGGGTCGTTCGGCTGGCGGCAGGGGTTGCGTGGCGCCCGTTCTTCGTGTTGAGGATGTTCCCCGGGTGCGGCTCGCCGTGCAGCAGCTGTTCGGGGGCGCGCCGGTTGACGATTGATCGCCCCAGATCGCGCAGCGTGTTGGCGAGCAGCGCCCGGTCCGTCGTCGTGACCTCGATCCGCCGCAGGCCGGCATGAAGACATGCGAGCGCCTGCGCGTACTCGGCTCGCGGAAGCATTCGAGACTGCACAGGTTCGAAGTAGGCCCACATGGCGATCTTGAAGCCGTCATGCACGAAGACGCGTGGTTCGACCCGAGCCTCGAGCGCGGCGACCGGGCTGTCCGTCTGCGCTAGCCGTCTCACGAGTTCAACTTCTCGCTCTGCGCTTGCGAAATGCGTCATGGGCGTGATTCGGGCGACGATGTCGCATGGCCTCAGGCGGATGACGAGTCGGTTGGAGTCGCTGAGAACGATCGCGTCGTCGACGGCCAAGTCGAGTTCTGAGGCGGTCGACATCGCCGCAGCCACCGCACGCCGCGCCTCAGCTGCTTCCATCTCCGTGTCCCCTCCCCGCCTGCGCAGTCGTAGCACCAGGGCGATCTGTGTCCGGCCAGCACGATACGAGGTCGATGGATTGGCGAGGGCGACTGACCCAGACCGCCGCGTCCCGGACGGACTTCTCGCGTCGACAGGTCCCCGAATCCTGGGCTCTATCGGTCTCGAGGTCCCGATGTCCTCGGCGATCCTCTGACCCCCGCTCCGCGCACTCAGTGATCGGATGGGCCGAGTTTGCTGGTGTCCGATAGGGGATCCCTAACCGGACGTTCGCGACGGGCAGGAGCGAGAGCACCCTGTGCTGCGACGAGGGAGCCTGCTGGAGGTAACCAGCTTCACACTGGCAACGCCAGCTTCTTGCGCGATCTTGGTCGCTTGAGCGCCGCGACTCAGGCCCGACGCTCGGAATTCTGAGCCGTTATCACAACCCAGATCGCGCCGACGGGAGTGCTACCCGACCGCGAACGGTCTGGACCCGGCTTTCGTGCGTTTCGATGTGCGCTGGTCGCCCCCATGCGTGCCCCCGTCACGGAGGTATGCTGCGGCCAGCGCTCAGCGAAGGGCTGAACGATCAGCGAAGTGGATGGAGGTGTCGCCGATGACTGCAACACGTGTTGGGCGTACCTCCTTGCGCCTTCTTTGATTGCCCACTTCGTTCCGCCTGCCGGCTGGGTCGTTGTTCACTCGTGCCCGGTAGGCGCATCCTGTTCAGGAGATCTCTGCTGTGCGCGAACGCTCGACTCTGCGTTCTCTGTTGTGTCTATGGCCGTACGTGCGGCCCGTACGTCTGCGTCTTCTCTTCGCCTCCCTTCTGGCGACTACTGCCTCGCGTCTCGGGCTCGGCATGCCGTTGGTGCTGAAGTGGATGGCAGATGGCCCACTTACAGGCGGTGATCTGTCCGGTGTGTGGTGGGGCGGTTTGGCGTTGTTGCTGTTGGGGCCGCCGAGGCGGCCATCTTCGGCGTGCGGCGCTGGCTGGTCGCGCGACCACTGGCTGAGGTCGAGGCGTCGATGCGGGAGGCGCTGTACTACCACGTGCAACGGCTGCCGATCTCCTTCCACGACCGGTGGTCATCAGGCCAACTCCTCTCCCGCGCCACGTCAGACCTGGGCCTGATTCACGTCTTCCTGGTGCTCCCCCTGACGTTTCTTGTGGTCAACGCCACGACGATCCTCGTCGGCTGCCTCATCCTGCTGTCCCAGCAGTGGACACTCGGGCTGGTGTTGCTGGCACCGGCCGTGCCGCTGATGGTGGTGAGCTCGTTCTTCGAGGCCCGTTACGCGCTGGCCTCGCGCCAGGCCCAGGACCACAGCGGCAACCTGACTACGGTCATCGAAGAATCCGTCATGGGCATCCGCGTCATCAAGGGCTTCGGCCGCATGAGAGCCAGGCTTACGCGTTCTGGGAGCTGGCCCGCCGGGTCTCCGTGGTGCCGAGCTTCACAAGGCTCGCCTGCTGGCTGGCGTGTCAGCCCAGTTCGTGGCGTTACCGGAGATCGCGGTCGGGGCGACGCTTGTTGGGGGCCTACCAGGTGGCCGATGGGACGCTATCGCTGGGTACCTTGCTGGCGTCCTTGGCGACGGCCCTGGTCCTGCGGCCGGTGGTGGAGTCGACGGGCTCGTTGCTCGCCCTGAGTCATGAGGCGGCGACCGCCGCCGACCGCTACCTGGACGTCATGGCAGTCCCGATGCTGCCCGAACTCGAGCCCACGCCTACCCGACGGCCGACGACTGAACCGGGACCTGCCGGACTGACGTTCGAGAAGGTGGAGTTCGGTTACCCCAATGCTCCCGCCGTCTTGCGCGGCGTCGACCTGCACGTCGCTCCGGGGGAGACCCTGGCCCTGGTTGGAGCGACCGGCAGCGGCAAGACGACCCTCACCAGCCTGGTGCCGCGGCTGTACGAGCCAACCGGAGGGCGCATCACGCTTGACGGCCGGGACATCGCCGACATGCCGCGGGCCGAGCTGCGCGGCTGTATCGCCGTCGCCTTCGAGGACTCGGCGCTTTTCTCCGCGACGATCGCCGAGAACGTGGCCATGGGCGCGGAGACGGCGACCGACGCCGACGTCGCGCGGGCGCTTCGGGTGGCGCAGGCCGACGGCTTCGTCCCCCTGCTTTCCAACGGGCCGGACACGATGGTGGGCGAGCAGGGGCTGACCCTCTCCGGCGGCCAGCGTCATCGGCTCGCCCTGGCCCGCGCCGTCATCGGCCGGCCACGCCTGCTCGTCCTGGACGATCCCCTGTCGGCTCTGGACATCCACACCGAGGCCGCGGTCGAAGCCGCGTTGCGTGAGGTGCTCGGCACGACGACCGCGCTGATCGTCGCCCACCGCCCCTCGACCGTCCTCCTCGCCGACCGAGTCGGCCTGCTCACGCAGGGCCGGATCACCGCCGTCGGCACGCATCAGGAGCTGTTGAAGACGAACGCCGAATGCGCCTGGCTCATGTCCGGTCTCGAGCCCCTGACGACGCCGCCGGCGGCCAGCCGTGGGGAAGGTGGGAAGACATCATGAGTTCCTCGCTAACGACCTCTCAGGCGGCTGACGCCCACCCGGGCGCCACGGGCGAGCAGAAAGAATCGGCGCTGGCTGCCGCGGCGCCGCGTCGCGGTGACCGGCCTTGGCCGATCCCTTCGCCCAGGATGGACTCCGTGCTGATCCTTCAGCGGGGGATCTCGCAGGTGAGCCCGCTGCTCGTCGCGTACACGATCGACCAGGCGGTTTCGGCTCTGCGGAACAACGATCGCGGCCCGATACTGGCCGTCTGCCTAGGCTACCTGCTGGTCGCGGCAGGCTCGGCGGCGCTGCAGCACCGATACGTCCGCCTTTCGGCACGCGTGGGCCAAGACGTGATCCTCGACCTCCTCGGGAGCATCTTCCGCCACTCCCAGGCGCTGAGCATCGACTTCCACGAGCGGTACACCTCCGGCCGGCTCACCTCCAGGGCCACCAGCGACGTCGGAGCGCTCCGCAGCCTGCTCACCAAAGGACTGGAGGACATCGTTAGCGCCGTGCTGACAACGGTCTACATCACCGGCCTACTGCTGTACCTCGACTGGCAACTGGGCCTGGCTGCGGTGGCTGTGGGAGGGCCGCTGTACCTGGCCGTCCGGTCCTTCCGCCGCCGCGCCGCGCGCGTCTATCGCGCACGCTCAAGCGTGATGGCCACGGTCACCAGGAAGTTCACTGAGACCTTTCACAACATCCGTGCGGTGCAGACCTTCCGGCTGGAAAGGTGCAACGACGAGTCCTTCAGACGGATCAATCGTCAACACGCGCACGTCAACGGTGACGCCGCCCTGGAGATGGGCCGGTACGCGACATCGTCTCGACTCATCGCCAACGCCGACATCGCGCTCCTCGTCATGTGGGGTGCCTACCGTGTCGCCTCCCACAGCCTGGAACTCGGTGTCTTCGCCGCCGCGGTTCTCTACCTGCGCCGTCTGTATGACGATCCACTCAAACTCGGAGGCGTGCTGGACGCCTACCAGTCAGCGGTCGCCTCCCTGGAGAAGATCGCGGCCCTGCTGGCACAGCGGCCTTCGGTCCCCGAGCCCGACGCGCCCCAACAGCTGCCGGCGAAAGCCCCCGGTCGACGCGGCCGCCAGGTCGTCTTCGAGAACGTGGCCTTCACCTACCGCACCGGCGGCGAGGTCCTGCCCCGCTTCGACCTCTGTCTCGCTCCCGGCAAGACTGTGGCCGTTGTCGGAGCGACCGGCGCCGGGAAATCAACGCTGGCCAAGCTGCTGGCCCGATTCCACGACCCCTCACCCGGCCGCGTCCTCCTCGACGGCGTAGATCTGCGTCACCTCGCCACGGCTGAACTGCGACGCAGCGTCGTGATGGTGACCCAAGACGCCTTCATCTTCTCCGGAACCATCGCCGACAACATCGCGATCGGCCGCCCCGAAGCCGACCGGGAAGACATCGAACGGGTGGCACAAGCGATCGGCGCACACGACTTCATCAGTGCGCTGCCAGACGGCTACGACACCGACGTCCGCACCCGCGGCACCCTCATCTCCGCGGGGCAGCGGCAACTGGTAGCACTCGCCCGCGTCTTGCTCGCCGATCCGAGTGTGGTGATCCTCGACGAGGCCACATCCTCCCTCGACATCCCGGGCGAAGGGCTCGTCCAACACGCCATGAGCACGGTATTGGAGGGGCGCACAGCCCTGGTCATCGCACACCGCCTCTCAACGGTCCGCATCGCCGACCGGGTGCTGGTGATGGCCGACGGGCGCATCATCGAAGACGGCACGCCCGACGAACTCATCGACAGGCGAGGGAGGTTCGCAGACCTACACGCTGCATGGAAAGACAGCCTCACGTGAGCGACCCGTCCCTCGTCCGGGGCCGTCTGGCAATCGTTGCGGACGCTGTTTCAGGCGTTCACAGGTCGGGCTCGTCGCCAAAGTCTTCTGTGCAAACGCCTGATGCGGCATGCCTGCCAGGCGGCAGGCCAGCTCCTCGATGTCTCTCCAGCTTCTACCGCGAACGCGGTGATCTCGGGCGAGCGACTGGTGCAGCCGTTAACGATTCCTTCGCGGGGTGTCCGTAAGAGGAACCCCCAACGGACACCCGGCGTGGCAAACCGCGGCCGGCGTCGACCAGCACGGGCGCCGTCTCATTTACCCCGTCCGGTGATCGTCTCAGTTGTCGGGGGCTATTCGTACGCTGCCGGACATGACCGCCACGCCGATCGGGTGCGCCCGCTGCTCCACCGACGCCCAGGACCTCACCGCCCAGCGCCAGACTCTCGCCGGACTCGGCGTCGCCGCCGACCGGATCTACCTGGACAAGGGGCTGACTGGCACCAACCGTCGCCGGCCTGGCCTCGACCAGGCCCTCGCCGCCGTCCGGGCCGGCGACACCCTCGCCGTGCCGAAGCTCGACCGGCTCGCCCGGTCCGTCCCCGACGCCCGCGACATCGGCGACTCCCTCGTGGACCGCGGCGTACGGCTCTCCCTCGGCGGCACCATCTACGACCCCGCCGACCCGCTTGGCAAGATGTTCTTCAACATCCTCGCCACCTTCGCCGAATTCGAGGTCGACCTACTCCGGCTCCGCACCCGCGAAGGGATGGCCGTCCCCCGCGCGAAGGGCAAGCTGCGCGGCAAGCAGCCGAAGCTCACCACCCGGCAGCAACGCGAGCTGGTACCGATGCACGACACCGGCGAGTACTCCAAGGCCGACCTCGCCGAGCTGTTCACCGTCTCCCGCGCCACCGTGTACCGGGTCCTCGAACGCCACCGCGCCACCGCAGCCTGATCCAGGCGCGGAACTCCAATCGTTGCTTTTGTGCTGGAAGCTACGGCGACCCCGAATGCCCGCTGCTGCGCCGAGTGAACCAGTGGGGGTATCACCGAGACGTGGCCGCCACGTGTGGCACGTAGATCTGCGGAAGAGGAGCCACCCGCACGCGTGGTTGAGCCAGAGATTCCCCTCGTCGCCGGGTCTCACAGAGTCCGCGTTCGAGGCGGTCAGCCGTCGGGGTGTCGATTGACGCGACCGTCGGGGACCGTGAGGAGGCCGAGGTGCGGCGGGGGCAGAGGGCCCAGGACCGGGCCAGGCGGCTGACCGGGCGCGCCGAGAGGCGGAGCAGGCGCGGGCGGAGGCGCGGCACGCTGCTTACCGTTGGAATCGCCGATCACATCCCCCTTTGGTCAGCCGATTCTGGTCGGTCATCACTCGCAGCGGCGGGCAGAGCGGGACGCCGAGCGGATCCGTTCTCACATCGATGCCAGCATCGAGCACCAGGAGCGCGCCGCGCGGGCGCGGGCGGCGGCCGGGACGGCGGCCGCGGCGTCTGGGGCTCGGCATAACCCGGTGACGGTGGCCAACCGGATCGAGCGGCTCGAGGCTGAGGTTCGGCGAGGCGAGCGTGAGCTCGAGCGTTTCGACCAGGCGCAGGGAGACCCGGGGAGCAGGCACCGCAGGGGGCTTCTGGACCGTCTGGCGGTCGCTCGGGCCGACATGGAGCATTGGCGGTTGGTGCGGGCGCAGCAGATCTTCGATGGTGTGGCGAGCAACTCGCCCGGATGGTCCGTCATCTCGCTGGCCCGAACACTGACCGGCGCTGACACGACGAGGCCCCCAGCGCGGCGACGCCGGGGGCCTCGGACTGAGTGCACGTCAGGTCATCCGGAGGTGCCCATGGTGAAGGTGTTGGACTCCGGGGCGACCCACTTGCCGGTGTTGCCGTTGTACCGGGTGGCCCGCCAGGTGATCTGGTGGCCCTCCGCGAAGTCCTTGTTGCACTTGGCCCAGGTGCCGTTCCCGTGTGCGTTGCGGCAGGTGCCCCAGCGTCCGTAGTCGGTGTACCAACGCATGACGGCCGAATAGCCGTCGGCCTTGATGTCCTTGACGTAGATGACGTCGCCGACAGGATCGAAGCACGCCGTCGCGCCGGTCGTCCCGTTGCAGTAGTAGCCGTGGTAGTACAACGGCGCGCCCGACTTCACGGCCTCGTTCCACTCGTAGGTGTACGCCGCCTGCGGGCCACTGGGCGCGACCCTGGCCTGTGCCGGTCCGGCGAGCATCGGTGTGGCGGCCATCAGTAAGCCGCATGTCGCGGCCGCGGCTGCCTTGGCGATGGTGGCGAACATGACGGATCTCCTCCTACGTCGCGGACCGACCCTGCGTCAGCCCAGCCCGCCAACCCTAGAGGTCGGACCTGTATCCCCCGACCACCTACCTGACCGACGCGCACGCAGGGGCCCGCCAGGCGCCGAGCCCCGAAGCATCGTCTACGCGCCTGAGCTCTACACCTCGGAACGGATCAGCGGCCCAGACACCGCCAAACTCATCGCGGAGAGCCCGCAAGACAGGGCAGCTCGCGACGTAAGCCTCGGCCCCCGACCCACACAGGGGGTACGTCGACGCGGTTCCCCACGAGTCGGTTGCATCCGAAGTCGGCGCCGAGTCGATGGGGCTGAGGGGCGGGCGAGAGGGATAGCCAGATGGCCGGCGACGCGCGAACCATCGGTGGAGGCGGGCGGCATGAGAATGACAAGCCCATCTGGCACCGTCGGCGGCGGCGCAGACACCATCACGGCTGCCGGGATGACCAGCGGCGACAGCAGGCAGACGGCCCCAAGCGGCAACGCAAGGACGAGCATGAGAAACCTGCGTGGTCGAAGCCGCGACTGACGAGGCAAGGTGCCAGCCAGCGCGCATGCCTGTCCCCCATGAGTCGACCCGCGCTCACCGCTGGACAACCAGACGGTGCCCGCCACCAGCAGCGTCGCGCAGATCGTTCCGTCTGCGAGCACCACGAGATTCTCCGGCATCTCTCCGGCGATGTGATCAAAGGTCTTGAGGATCATGGACTTCACCATCCAAAGATCTAACACCTGAAGTTCTGAACTGCCACCCGTCAGTCACCAGAGATCTCAGCTCCGGTGGGCAGCTGACCACGGCTGCCTTGCAAGAAAGTCCCGGACGAGGTTGCATGGCCGGGCCTCCTGGGTTGAAGCACGTATGACGAGTTCGGTGGCGAGTTCCATGTGGTGGGATACGAGTTCCTTCCCGCCGGCCAGACACAGCGCGAGGCGCAGGGCGACGGCGCCCTACCGCGCAGCGGCTGCGCACGCGGGCCGGACGTGCGCGGGAAGCCCGTCGTCCGCGCCCGCGGCAGTGAGGCAGGGCGGCTTCCGCGGGTGGAGCGGTTGAACGACACGTCCGAGGTCCTTACCCTCATGGCTCGCGGCGACCAGGCACCCGGAACGCGGGGAGGACTTGAGTACGAGTTCCTCGGTGTGCATTCAACCTACCAACATGATCATTGGGAGCCTCGCCCTCAACGCCGGTGAGCCGGTCGGGTGTCGGCCTGGATTTGCGCCTCGATCTGGGCCCGACACAGCCGCAGCATGCGCAGCTCGTACGTTCGCGGTGGTGCCGCGGGGGAGCCCCCTGCTCACCGTGACCGGTCCCGGCCCAGTGGGGGTGAGCTGCAACACCGCCACGCCGTTGTCGGCGCGGGTCGACCGTCCCATCGAGGTCTCCGTGGGCGCGGAAGTCGTTGCCGGGTCTACCCGGCTGCGAGCCGGCACCGCGCAGAAGCTCGTCCTCAACATGATCTCGACCATCACAATGGTCCGGCTTGGCAAGACCTACGGAAATCTGATGGTCGAGATGCAGACCAGCAACAACAAGCTCATCGCGCGGGCGGTCCGGATGGTTAGTAAGATCACCGGCGTCGCGCCCGACGTCGCCGAAGCGGCTTTGGAGCAGGCCGGCCGGGACGTCAAGACCGTCGTCCTCATCCTCCAACGCGGAATCGACGCCACCGAGGCCCGGAAACAGCTCGAGGCGGTCGGCGTCAGGCTCACGGAGACCCTGGATGCCGGGGCTGCGGCGCGTCGGAACGGGCGCGGTGGGAGACGGCAGTAGGGTCGCGTCACGGCCCGGTTCTCGTAGTGATTCCTGACCAGCTGGTGATCGCGGTGGGCGACCCTGCGGACGGCGCCGTACTTGGGAGTCGGTGACAGCCACTACAGAGTTCGACCGCGAGTGCTCGTCGGGTGGCCCGGACCCCGGAAGGGCGGCGGACCCCGGCCGAGCAGGGTGGCGGCGTGGGTCGGTGCCATCCCGTCCGTAATGGCGGCCCGGTCCGGGCTGAACGCCGCGCCGAACAGGGACCGGCACCGTGACGCAACCGAACTGCGGGAGCCGGTCTTGGCGGTAAAAGGGTGTCAAGCCGGCTGGCGTATCCCATGAACGTGGTCAGCCCCCGTTGTGTCCTGCTGTCGCGAGAGCGTCACTCACACAATGCCCGTCTGGCCTGGCTGAGCCCACTGCCGGGGCGCGGCCGGGTATCGGCCGCACTCCGACGGTGGTGGCTGGAAGGCTCACAGCCAGAACCACGTTACTACTTCCGCATGAGAAATGGCCTGCGAGCCGGGGTGAGACTCAGCAGGACATGGACGGAGCATGAAGCGGAAGGTCAAGGCGAAGGAGGCTTGCGGGCGCGGGTTTGCCTTTGTCCGACCAGCGGACCTGGTTGTCCCCGACAAGATAGAGCTTACGCTCCGGAGCTGACTTCAAGGAGATCGTCAGGTCCTCGTTGTACAGCACGGGCTCATAATAACCACCACCCAACCCCCAGTCGGCATAACCGTCATGTCCCTCTCCTAGGTCCCGATCAATCCCCTCCGTTTCCTTCCTCAGGTACAGGTCACCGTCCTTGAAAACCCACCGGACGCCATGGGCATTCTTTTCGTCCGTTTCGACAGAGACGTAACTGTTGTAGCCAGCTCCCAGCCACCCCAGGAACTGCCCGGTTGAGAAGCTGTAGCACTTCGCGTGCTCCCATGCGTGGGTCCCCTCGAGCAGGGCGTAGGTAGACCAGCCCCACCAGTCTTTCGTCCAGCTGTAGTCCTGCCGGTCGGCCACATTCTTGCGCCGGGCGACAACGCCGTCCTGCAGCCGGAACAGCGGCGAGAAGTTCTCCTTAGACGTCACGTCCCCGACTCGGGCAAGGTCCGGGATGAACTCCAACGCCCGGTAGAGGTCTGGGCCGCCCATATATGCCTTCCACACGTCGTCGGCGGATGCCTGGACAGCGCGCACGGCCATGTCACGGTTCGCTCCGCTGACCGAATCGAGTAGTCGCTTGTCTCCATACACGGTCCAGGAGTCACCGACCGCGTTGTGCACCTTCAGGCCGTGGTAGCAGTCTTCATCGTGCATGCAGCGCACAAGAAGGCTGCCTAAAGTTCCGCTGTAGCCGGGGAACGGCGTCGTGACCTGGTCGTACAATTCCTTGCGCGGTGCCCGCAGGTGGCCCGCCGAGAACAGGTCCGTCAGGAAGTGGTCGGCAAACGCATTCATCGCGTAGGCTTGCGCGAGTCGCGCCCTCCGTGCCGCGGGATCTACACCGGCCGAAGCCCGCGCGTCGCGGGCTTCGCGCATCGCGACCGCGTGCCCGGCCCGGTAAGCCACTATCGCGTAATTTGTGAAATGATCCCAGTTCTCTGCAGCGAGCGACAGGTAGCGCCCCGGCGGGAAGAAGTCCGAAATGGCGGAGCCTCCCCCGGTCAACCTGTTCCACCTTGCAGAAAGCGAGTCGCCAAGAGCGGCATACGCCAGCGAAGGCTCCCGGCCGGCTTCCAAGGCCCGCTCCACTGCCACGATCTCCTCTGCCATGATCTCGAGGATCTTAAGTGTCTCCTTCCATGAGGATGTAAGGGCCTTGAAGGCGGCGGTGAAGGCAGCCACTGGATTGCGAGACGTGCTGATGGGTGCGCCCACAACGCCATAGAAGTCCCCTCCCAAGGCGATGCATTGCCCGTAGGTCAGGGGTCCCGCCCCGGTGTACAACGGCAGTCCCTTGGCCGGTACAACGTCCGATTCGAACTCCAACTCGATCTGGTCACCGATCCATGCGTGCTCTGCACTCTCCATGAAAGCCCCTTCGAAATGCTCGAATGAACGGTTGAAAATCCGGTTGGCTTAGCACTGCCCTTTCAAGGCCCGCAGTCGTGGTGCCAACCTGGCGTGTGGACATCCAACAGAGTCAGTTGTCGCTGCCCCTCGACCGATGATCGCGGGCATCCGAAGGTGGCGCGACGGTAGCCCTACCGTACGGACCGTCCATGCTTTTGCGGTGATCCACCTGCCCTTACACCCCGGTCAGCTCATCAAGGGGACGGTAGGGAAGACCTGCCTTGTCCTGTGGCACCCAGGCGGACGTGCATTGACCAGTTCCACTCGACCACTTGGCTAGGCTCGTCCCGGATATCTTGACTGGCGATCTTGGTCTGAACGGATGATCAAGAGCGATGAGCGGGGACCGAGGGCGGCCCGACCGCGATGGCTGACAGCACGATCATCAACGTCGGCCCCGACGGGGACGACCACTCCAATGCCCCGCCGGGCCGCCGTCCTCCGTCCCGCCGCACGGCGTCTCTGTGAGCGGCGTCAGGCCCGCATGCGTGGTCCAATCGGGCTCCGTCACGTGGGACCACTCGATCCGAAACCGCGTTGACAGCGGACGGGTCCGACCGTTCGGATGGCCTCGTGAGCCCCCGCAAGAACCACGCCGACCAGGCCGACATCGACACACCGCTCGTCCGCGAGCTGGTGGCCGCGCAGTTCCCGCAGTGGGCCGCGTTGCCGCTGGAGCCGGTCGACTCCGGCGGACTGTGCAACGCGATCTACCGCCTCGGTTCCGACCTGTCCGTACGGCTGTCGCTCTGGCCCGCGGGCACCGACGTAGTCCAACGGGAGCAGGCGAAACTCGCGGCACTCGCGCCGTTCCTGCCTATGGCCATCCCTACTGTCGAGGCGATCGGCTCACCCACCGACGCGTTCCCGGGCACGTGGTCCGTCCACCGCTGGCTCGCCGGTACGCACCCCTCCCCCGGCGCGCTGGTTGATCCGCGTGGGCTGGCGACGGACCTCGCGGCGTTCGTCGACGCGTTCCGGCGGATCGACCTGCCAGACCGGCCGCCGGCGTATCCGGGCGAGCGCCGGACGCGCGCTCCGATGGTCTCGATGGACTCCTCGACACGGAAGGCGATCGACGAGCTGGACGGCCTGATCGACACTCGCGCAGCATCGGCGTCGTGGGAGGAGTCGCTCGCGGCGCCCTACGACGGGCGCGAGGTGTGGGTGCACTCGGACCTGACGCCGAGCAACCTGCTCGTGTCGGCGGAGGGCCGGCTGACCGCGGTGCTCGACTTCGAGACATGCGGTGTCGGCGATCCGGCGTGCGACCTGTTCCCCGTGTGGTACCTGCTGCCCGCGAACCTCCGCGACGAGTTCCGCGCGGCGCTGGACGTGGACGACGCGACGTGGCTCCGCGGCCGCGGGCGCGTGCTGTCCCAAGCGCTGATCGTGTTGCCGCACTACAAGGACGCCAACCCGGCGACGGCGAACTACGCGCGGCACGCCATCCGCGAGGTGCTCGCAGCTCCTCGATGAGGTCTCCGAGCTGGCGCGCGGCGTCGGTGGGGTCGGCATCGGATCGCATCCAGCGCTGTTGCGCGGTGGGGAATCTGCCGGGGTACAAGGAGGCGTAGGCGAGCACGTTGCGACAAGCGAGCTGGGTGTCGAGGTGTGTCGTACAGCAGCCGCTCGAGGTCGTCTGCTGGTGCGACGCAGCGGAAGCCATGTCGTCGTCACACATGGTCACGGCCGCGTCGTTGCTCAACGTTGGCGTGGCTTGGTCGAACGGGCTGGTCAATGCGCCGCCATCGGTGAAGCTCGCTGCAGCGGCGTGGCGGGCGGCTATCTCCAGCGCCCGACGTCGCAACTCGGCGCGTAGTTCGGGAGGGTCGAGCACCTCAAAGTCATAGGACAGCCCGGCGGCGTAGGACGCAAGTCCCGCCAGATCGTTGGAGGCCACCCGCAAGATGGCCCGACCGTCCGGCGCCGGCTCGACGATGCGACCGCGGAATGCCTGCACGGCCGTCTCGTACTCCAAGTCGAGCAGGATGCCTGCCTCGTACCGGTAGACGGCCAGCTTCGTTGCCTCCAACACCATCGCGGCGGCGTCGAGCGAATCTGTGATCTTCTGGCGGTGCCCGGTGAGTTCCGGCTCCGCGATCCGGTCGCTAGTGTTGCGTGATTCTGGTTGCGTTACTTTTCGTGTTGTGGCTCGTTGACTCGGTGTGGAGCTTTCGGTGGAGCAGGACGCTGAGTTGCGGGCGTTGGTGAACAGTCGGGATGTGTCGGCTGTGCTGGCGACTCGGGCGCGGATCGTGTTGTGGCATGGGGAAGGGCGGCGTCGTAAGGACATCGCGGAGTTGGCGGGGGTGTCGTTGCCGACGGTGGATCGGTGGGTCCGCCGCTACGCCGAGCATGGCCTGGCCGGGTTGGACGATCGTGATCGGGCTGCGCCGCGGGTGCAGGTTCCACCGCGGGTGCGGGCTCGGGTGGTGGCGTTGACCAGGACTTCTCCGCCGGCTGGGACGGGGCTGTCGCACTGGTCTTGTCGTGGTCTGGCTGGGTATCTGAAGCGGGTCGAGGGGATCTGTGTGTCGTGGAGCTATGTGGCTCGGGTGTGGCGGGAGGAAGGGCTTGCGCCGCACCGGCATGCCACGTTCAAGTTGTCCAAGGATCCCGCGTTCGCGGAGAAGGTCTCCGATGTGGTCGGGTTGTATTTGGACCCGCCCGGTGGGGCGGTGGTGCTCTCCATCGATGAGAAGACACAGATCCAGGCGTTGGACCGGACCCAGCCGCTACTGCCGTTGGACTTCGGCGTCACTGAGAAACGCACCCACGACTACGTGCGGCACGGTGTCACGAACCTGTTCGCAGCCCTGGATGTGGGCAACCGGCCAGGTCCTCGGGGAGGCCACGCCGACCCGGGACGGGGTGAACTTCCTGGCGTTCTTGAAGAAGGCCGTCAAACCCCATGCGGGCAAAGAGGTCCATGTCGTGTTGGACAACCTGTCCACTCACACCACGCCGGAGGTGGAGGCCTGGCTGGAGGAGAATCGCCACGTCAAGTTCCACTTCACCCCGGTCGGATCGAGTTGGATCAACCAGATCGAGACCTGGTTCGGGATCCTGACCCGCCAGGCGATCCGCCGCGGCACCTTCACCTCGGTGAACGTGCTGATCAGGCAGATCAAGGACTACATCGACACCTGGAACGTCGACGCGAAGCCGTTCACCTGGACCGCCACCAGCGAAGAGATCCTCGCCAAGGTCCGCCTCGTCCAGACCAACATCAAGAAACTCGTCGACAACAACGCGAAATAACACAACCAGAATCACGCAACACTAGCGCGGCCGGCGCCGCGTCAGCACTGCGGTCAACGAGGACAGATCTGCGGACCGATAGGCTTTGGTCAGTGGCCTGCATCGGGTCGCGGAGGCCGGGCGCCGTAAGCTTCCCCGGCTCGGGCGGGTTCCTCGCTTGCCCGCAGTGGCCCGAGGCGGCCCCCGGTCGTTCGGGCGGCCCGACAAGCTCGAGCTCACTCTGGGCAGGGATGAAGGACTCCCCAGTCCGGGCGCCCTAACCCGTTCCGCGCAAGGAGGGGAACGCTGCGTTCGGGCCTAGCCCCAGGGCATCTAACGCCTGTTCCAGGACCTCAGCAGCCGATGCCATCGCGTCCAACTCTACGATCGGCCAGCCCGCCGACCGCATGGCCGCGAGCTCCTGTTCCCGCAGCCCGCCCAGCTGATCTCGCGACCACGCCACGATCCGCTCAGCGATGCGCCCAGACGTGTGACCGGCGTCGCTCGCAATGCGTGCATAGCGCTTCGCCCAGACGTCACCGCGCTGGGCAAGCGCGCGTTCGGTCGTCGTCCGCACATCACCGGCCAGGTCTAGGAGGACGGGATCCATGTCCTCCGCGAGCTCTCGTACATCCAGGCAAGCCGCGTCAGCCGAGCGTGGTCCCGCATCGCCCATGGAAGGTCGGCCGCCATGCCTGCACAGTGCCAGTCGAACACACCCCAGGCGTTCGCGGCCCGGAAGCCGTCGAAGACCCGCGTGTACGTGGGCAGGAAGAGCTCGGGTGTCGGAAACTCCCTGCTGCGGGGCGCCTCCGCGACGTCGACGAAGTCGGCTCGGGCGAAGATCTGGTGCTCGCCGAACAGGTCGACGGTCGCACCTGCTTCCTCCAGCCTGTGTGTGAGCCCTTCGGCAAGCGTCGACTTGCCGATGCCCGCACAGGAACCGGAAAGCATGACCAGGCGGGGCTTCGTCTGGTCGCGGGTGTTGAACGCCGAGTTCATCCGGACACTGTGACAAGACCAGACTCGATTCGTCACCAGGTTTGCCGCGCGGTGGACGGAAGCCTCCCTAGTGCGGAATCTCTGCTCCGCGGTAGTCCGTGAGATCGATTACCAAGGGATAGACCATGGCTGCGGGCCAGTCGGGCTGGATGCCGAAGTCGCGGGCTGGGAGGAACCCGAAGCGCGGGTAGTAGTCCGGCTCTCCGAGGAGGACGATGAGCGCTTCCTTCCCCCGGTGCGTGGCGACTTGTTGAGCTGTGGACACGAGTTGACTGCCGATGCCGCGTCGCTGCCATGACGGAAGAACGCTGAGCGGACCGAGGGCCAGCACCGGTGGGGCAGTGACACCGAGCAGGGCCTTGCGGCCGAGCATGCAGTGCCCGACCACGGTGCCGTCCACCTCGGCCACGAGGGACAGCTCTGGAACGTACTCGTCCGACGTCCGGATCGCGGCGACCATATCGACCTCGATCTGGCGCTCACCGAAGGCAAGGCGGGTGACGTCGGCGATGCGAGCGATGTCTGCAGCTGTCTCCGGTCGAACTGCGCAACTAATCGTCATGGCGATCACGGTAGGGAGTTGGGCTTGCACAGACCAGGGATTAACTCATCCGCCGCAGCGCGACCAGCGCCGCGTCGCTTACGGCAGCCAACGAGCACGTTCTAAGGGCCGACAGGCTTTGGCCGATGTCGTGCATCGGGTCGCGGAGACCGGGGGCCGTAGTCTTCCGCGGCTCGGGCGGCTCCTGGCCTGCCCGCTGTGGCCAGGGGCCAGACTACGACCGCACCTCTGGCTTGTCGGTGGGCGTCGCATGATGCGGGGCTGTGATGAGGCCATCTGCCGTTCGCATTGCCTGGTATTCGGCGGGGGTGTGTTCGACTTCGGCGGTGCAGCCAGGCCGCGCGCATTCACAGACGAACGGTAGGGGTAGTGGGTCCGGCGGCGTACGTGGTGCGATGTCGGCAAGCCAGGCTTTGACGTTGGTGACCATCGCGTCGTTCTCAGTGCGGCGCAGTGTCTGGCGCTGCCGGCCGTTGTGTGCCCGGGGGGCGTTGGTGAGTGCGGGCGTGAGTAGCTCGGTGACGTGCTCGATCATTGTCGGCAGGTCACGCCTGCCGTCGACGTCGACGACTCGTAGGCCAAGTGTGGTCGCCTCTGAGCGCGTTCGGCCGTCGAGAATGCTGTTGCGGGTCAGAAGCTTCTCCTGGGCACGTTCGGCGTCCGACGTGGATTGGGAGGCATTGAAGCGTGCCGCCAGGGCTGTGCGTCGGAACTCCGGGGTTGGCAGCAGCCACAGCCCCCAGCCCGGATCAGACAGGTACGGTGCGACGAGCTGAGGGAACAGTTGCGGGCCTTCGACGATGACGGCGATGTCGGCTGCCATGGTGCGCAGGTCTTCGAGGATCAGCGGAAACTCCCTCTCGGCGCCCTCGATGAACCTGATCGCCAGGTCTTCGGGTGTGGGTTCGAGCCACCGTTGGTCGTGGGTCTCGGCTGCCGCGTCCGCGCTCAGCTCGCCGATGGCGATGAGTCGGTCTCTGTGTGCGTAGCCATGGGCGTCGACGCGGTACCACGCGAGGTCGAAGCGGTAGGCGATGGCGCGGGAGATGGTCGTCTTTCCCGCGCCGCTGCCTCCGCCCAGCCAGATCACGGGCGGTAGATCGGTGCGCCTGGACGCGGCGTTCGATGCAGCCGGCTGGAAAACCATAACGAAACCCTGACTCCTTCTTCGAGAAAGTCCAAGTCTTGTTCTTTTCATGCCACTTCTGGTGTATTGGAGAGGGTGAAGCGCCCCGGGTCTGGTGGAGGCGCGTAAGGACCCGGCGAGTCGGGCGGGTGCGATCGCTCGGATCGCGGAGCAGTTGGGGATGCACCGGGAGACGTTGCGTGGATGGGTGCGCCAGGCCGAGATCGACGGCGGGGTCCGGCCGGGCACCAGCAGCGAGGACGCGAGCCGGATCACGGAGTTGGAGCGGGAGAACGTGAGCTGCGGCGGGCGAATGAGATCCTGCGAACGGCGTCGGCGTTTTCGCGGCCGCGGAGCTCGACCGCAAGATCAAGTAAGCGTGCCGACCGCGGTGCTGGTCGACTACATCGACGCCCACCGCGACACGTTCGGGGTCGAGCCGATCTGTGAAGTCCTGTCCTGTGCTGGGACCAAGATCGCCCCGAGCACCTACTACGCCGCCAAGACCAGGCCGGCCTCGGCCAGAGCGATCCGAGACGCCGCACTGGTGCCGGTGATCCGCCAGGTCCACGCCGAGAACCTCGGTGTCTACGGTGCCCGCAAGGTCCACGCCGAGGTCAACCGGCAGGTCAGGATGGTCGCTCGGTGCACCGTCGAACGCTTGATGAAAGCCGAGGGGCTGGCTGGGATCAGGCGGGACAAGACCCGCGCCACCACGCTGACCCACGGCGCTGAGACCACCCGCCCGGCCGACCTGGTGCGGCGTGACTTCACCGCTACAGCGCCGAACCGGTTGTGGGTGGCGGACCTGACCTATGTCCGCACCTACTCGGGCTGGGTCTACGCCGCGTTCGTACTCGACGTGTTCTCCCGCATGGACCTGGGCTGGCAGGTGTCCACCTCGCTGCGCACCGACCTGGCCCTGGACGCTCTCGACATGGGCCGGTGGGCCCGCCACCGCGCCGGGCACGACGTCGCCGGGCTCACCCATCACTTCGACCGCGGAGTTCAGTATCGAGCCGTTCGATACACCCAGCGGCTGGCAGAGGCCGAAGCTGTGGCCTCGGTCGGGTCCAAGGGCGACTCCTACGACAACGCCATGGCCGAGGCGTTCAACTCGCTGTTCAAGGCCGAGTGCATCCGCAACCCGGCCATGCGACCCAAGCAGGGCTGGAAGTCCGTCGGTGACGTCGAGATTGCCGTCGCCGAGTACATCGACTGGTTCAACCACCGACGCCTACACGGCGAGATCGGGCTGATCCCGCCGGCCGAGTTCGAGGCCAACCACTGGGCCAGCCACAACATCGACCACTACCCTGAAACACCCGTCCCCGTAGAGGCCGGATCCAACTAACGCTGATTCTCGCGCAGCGGATTCAACCCCAGCTTGATCACTCGTATTCGTAGCGGAGGTGTCGTCCGCCCCACCAGGGGACTTCGGTGGTGGGGAGGTCGGCGTGGCGGAGGACGGGTGAGTAGGCGCGTCGGTCGAGGCGGACGATGGTTTCGTTATCGCGGTTTTCGATTGTGCCGCCGGTGGAGAGGAATCGGCGTTGCAGGGTGTCGGGTGTGGCGGTGGCGTAGCCGGGGAGGCGTCGGCGGAGCGCGGCGCAGATGGTGTGGGCGAGTACGGAGAGCACGACGTCGAGGTCGATGTTGAGGGGGACCGCGCCGGCGAGGGCGTCCAGGCCGAAGGAGCGGATGGCTTCGGCGAGGCGTTGTTCGATGTTCATCCGCCTGGCGTAGGCCTCGATCACGTGTTTGGTCGGGGTGGTGCGATTGTTGGTGATCAGGATGGTGGGTTCGTCGTGCCCGAGTCCGGTGATGGCGAGTTGGCGTAGCGTGCTGGGGTAGGCCGAGAGTGTGGCGGCGGGGTCTTCGATCACGCGGACACGGCGGGTTTTCCCGCCCGCTCGGGCGATGGTGAGTGGTGTCCAGTCCTTGGCGGGCAAGGCATGTAGGTGTTCGGTGAGTTTCGGGGTGCGGGCGCGCAGGGTGATGAAGGCGATGCCGCGGGCGTCGAGGTCGGCGAGCTGGGCCTGGGTGGTGACCTTGGAATCGAAGATCAACAGTTTCGGGTCCGCTCCGGAGGTTGTGCGCCAGTGGTCGGCGAAGGCGAGGATTTCGTTGTTCTGGTTGGCTTTGGCGAGGTCGGCGTTGGCGTAGAGCAGGGTGTGGGTGGCCGCGTCTTCGGCGAAGAAGGTCAACACTGAGCGGGTGCGTTGCGAACGTCTGGGCACGTAGTGTTTTTCCAACGCGGGGTCGGCGCCCCAGTGCATGACGGCGTGGAAGTCGAGGTTGATCGCCTCGCCGTGCGCGAGCCCTGCGGCGAGGCTGGCTTTGTCCAGTGCGGCAAGGAATCGTTGTTGCCGGGTGTGGTCGAGCCGGTAGGAGTAGGTGGTCAGCGCGGTGGCCTTGGGCAGGCTGGTCAGCCCGGCGAACAACGCCGCACCGGGGTCGGTGGCGATGTCGTCGATGTGGGAGACGCGGCGGGTGGTGGTGAGTTTGATCGCCAGCAGCGACAGGATCGAGCTGATCGCCGGGATCACAGACGTGCCGGGATAGCCCGCGGCCCGCACCAGGCCGGGCAGGTCCAGTGCCACCAGATCGGGGATGGTCAGCAGTAGCCCGGCCATCCGGGTGTCGGCGTGGGCGGGCAGGACGGCGAAGTCGATCACCTTGGTGCGGGGCTGGGATTCGCGTCGGGGTAGGCCGCGCTCGGCGTGCGGACGGGGCCACAAGCGTGGGAACCCTTCCTCGGCCAGGACTTCGGCGACCCCGGTGCGGTTGAGCGGAGTGTCCTCCTCGGCGAGCGCGGCAGCGATCTCCTGGGCCGAGTGGCCCAACCGGCGCAGCTCGATGATCCTGGTGCGGGCCGCTTCCTTGGCCGGGGCCGTCTTCGGGCCCGGACGCGAGCTCTGGAAGAACTCGCAGCGTCCGGCCCGGAAGTCCCGCACCAGCGACTGCAGCGTCGTCAGGGTGTAGCCGAAGCGGGTCGCCGCCTCCGCCGCTGAGACTCCCTCGAACAGGTACGCGCGCAGTGCCTCGTAACGACGCTGGTTCGCCGCTGCTGGGGCGGCGAAGTACTCACTGCCCCGACGGGCCGCTTCTGGGGTGGATATCGCTGCTTGTTCCACGATTCAACTACAGCAAGCGACACGATCGCGGTCAACGTGACACGCCGATCACTGGCGGCGACAGAGCGCAACGGCAGCCATCGCTGCGTCTCTCCCGCCGTCGTACTCCAAGTGAGATCGTGCTCGCTCATCACATCCGGGTCGGACGACAATCCGAAATCCGCCACAACAGGCAGTCAGATCGACCCTGACCGATCACCCGCTTCGGGCGCAACGACCATCACAATCACATGCCCATAGGCGAAAGCAGCCCGGAGCCGCCCAACATCCTGGAGCCACCGACGCGCCACCGCTAGACACGAGAATCGGCGCTAACCGAGCCTCCACAAAACCCGGGGCGCTTCAGGGTCGTGCGGCACCAAGGCTGAGCAGGGCAATCACGGCGTGGAGGCGAACCGCGGCGCCGTCAAGGATCAGGACGGGGGCGCCAGGCAACGGCAAGATCGACCTCGACGTCATGGAGGCCACCACGTTCTCGCCGTCAAGGGGCAACGCCGGCGGCGGTGGCTGGACCATCCTCGGCCAGTCAGTGGCGCACTCACCTTGTCGAAGCACCGGCTATCCCGGTACGACGTCTACCGTGAGGGCCTCACGGCGTATGAGTGGCGCGACTAGCTAGATCATCGGGGAGGCTGCGTCGGGATGTGACGCCGAGCTTGCGGTAGGCATTCGAGAGGTGCATCGCGACGGTCTTGGGCGTGATGAACAGAGCTTCACCAACCTCGCGGTTCGTACGTCCCTCGGCGGCGAGGGCCGCCACCCGCCGCTCGCTCGTCGTCAGGGCATCGACGCCGGCGAGCGCGGTGCGGCGCGGTCGTCCGCCCGACGCGTACAACTCGCTGCGCGCCTGACTGGCGAGCGTCTCGGCTCCGCACCTGGTCGCAATGTCGAGCGCCTCACGCAGCGGTGCACGCGCTTGGGCGGGACGTCCGCTACGGCGTAGCGCTGCACCGAACGCGGCCAGCGCCTTGGCATGCTCAAGGCAGGCGGGAGAGCCGGCGACGACTGTGACGGCCTCCTCCAGGTGCTCCAGCCCGTCCCCGCGCTCGATCGTTCCTAATGCGCGGAGGCTCCTGGAAACCGTGCTCGGCGCTCCCCAGGCGCGCGCGAGTTCCAGCTCCGCCAGCACAAGCTCGGCCGCACGGTCGCGCTGGCCGAGCCGGTCGAGCGCGAGCGCCTTGAGCGAGCGCCACGGTACGTCCATCGGGTTGCGAACCACGTGATCGAAGCGGCGGGCGTAGTCGTCGGCGGTAGCGATCACTTGCTCAAACGAACCCTCGGCAAGGTGGAGCTCGAGCCGACTGCCCAGCCACTGGCGAGTGCCCTCGTCACTTCGACCGGAGTCCGAGCTATGGGCGAGCGCCCGATGGGCACCGGGAAGATCACCGCGTTCGCGGAGGACCGCCGCCAGGTGCGCATCGCAATAGACCTGCGCTAGCGGCTCGCGGTACCCCCACTCGTGAACAGCTGCGTAGCAGGTCTGCAGGGACTGCTCTGCATCAGCAAGTTCCCCCCGCCTGCGCAGGGCAACGCCGCGCCACATGCTGATCGCTGCCATCGAGAGAAGTGACCCGCGCCGGTGGACGTCTGAGCTGACGTACTCCCACCAGCGCTCGGCCTCCTCCTGATCCGCGAATGTCAGGTTGCTGATCGCGAAGGTCGCTGCCCAGCCACTATCCGCCTCGATCAGCTCGCCGCCCAACAGCGCCGCACTCGACAGCTTGCTGACCGCTTCACTCGGGCCGCAGGCATGCATCCACGCTTGCGCAGCGATCGCCGCGAGCATCTTGGCACCGATGCCCGCTTCCACAGGCGGTGTTCGGTAACGCTCCAGACGGTGCAACGCGGCGCGCTCACCACCAATGAAAAGGCCGCAGAAGTGCTCCAGTGCCTCCAGCTGCCGCTGCGTCTCGCCGAGCTGGGCGGGCAACGCTGCCGCGGCCTCGCGCACGATCCGCACCGCTTCGTCGCCATCGCCGGTGAAGAGGAGTACGCGACCCAGTAGTTGTGCTGTGATCGCGCGCTGCTCGGGATCGGTGAGCAGCGCGTACGCCGCGCGTAGATGCGCGATGGCGGCAGGGCCGCTCTTCGGCGTCTGAGCCCGGCCCAGCGCCAGGGTTAGGTCTGCGCGACGCTGCGGTGTCGGCGGTTCGGCAAGTGCGCGTTCGAGATAGGCCACCGCGCTGTCCGGCGATCCCTTACGCGTCGCCTCGGCTGCGGCTCGCTCGAGTTGGTCAACCACCCACTTCGCACCACGCGCGGGCGCGTGCAGTAGATGGGCGGCCACCTGCTCGACAGGCCTGTTCCCGGCCGCCAGCAGTTCTGCGGCACGGACATGGAGCGGCTCGCGCTGGCCGGGCAGCAGGTCACTGTAGATCGCATCGGCGACCAGCGGATGCACAAAACCGAGTGGTAGCTCGTACCTAAGGATTTCTGCCCGGGCCAGTGCCGTCATGGCGTGCCCTGCCTGGTCAAGGTCCAAGCCCGCGAGCGCTGCCGTCACGGCCAGGTCCGCACCGTCGCCGAGAACCGCGAGCGCTTGCGCGACGGCAGTCGCGTCCGTGCCCAACTGCCGCAACCGCAAGAACACCGTCCGCGCCACCGATCTGGGTCCGACGTCCCTCAGCAACGCGAGGTGAGCGGAGTCGGGGCTTGCCCCTTCGAGTGAGAACGCCTTCGTGAGCTCTTCCAATAGCAGCGGGTTGCCACCGGTCGCACGATGGCATTCTGCCGCGAACTTCGCCTCGGGTCGCGTTCCCAGGCGTTGCTCGATCAGGGCGCAAGTGGCAGCTTCACTGAGCGCCCGTGGACGCACCACTGCGGTATCTGGATGGCCGAGAATGGCGTCCATGAGCACCGTCTCGACACTGGGCTCTGAGGAGCGGACACTGCCCACGGCTAGGACGGGCAAACCGCCCAGCCGCGCGCGTAGGTAGGCCAGGAATCGCAGCGAGGGCAGATCGCAGGCGTGCATATCGTCGATGGCGAGCACCAGCGGCTGTTGCTCGCTCAGGCGCACGGTGAGCCAGTACAGCCCATGCAGTGAGGCGAACGAGGGATCTTGACCCGACTCCTCGCGGTGTGGTCCCAGGATCGCGCGCGCGGGGGCGGCCGCGCCGCCTAGCAAGCCATGGTCGCGGTGCACCGCCGGCTCGAATAGCTGGGTGACGACCCCGAACGCGTGCCCGCGTTCCAGTTCGCTCGCAGACGCGGACAGGACCAACGCCCCCTGCTCGGACGCACGTGACCTCATTGCAGCGAGCAGCCGTGTCTTGCCGATCCCTGCCGGTCCCTCCAGCACGCACAGCCCCCCTCTGCCGGCAGTCACGTCATGAATCATTGCGCCCAGAGTCGTGAGTTCATGGTCTCGCTCCAACAGCATCGCCGCGCGTACCCCCAGTTTGTCCGGAATTCCTGCTGTCGAGACACGTTCCATCGTTTGCAGTATGGGCCAAGGCGGCGAACCCGGGAATGATGAGGTTCCCCCCAACGGGGTGGACACTCAACTTCTACGCGGCAAGGGATGTGTCTGGACCGTATCTGAGGCGTGCTTCGAGCGGTGTGACGTAGCCCAGTTCGGGGTCCTTGCGGAGCCTTCGGTGGTTGTAGTTCACCTCGATGAAGGTGAACACGTCGGCACGAGTAGCCTCCTTGCTGAGCCAGACCTCGGTGCCGATCTCTGCTTTCAGGATTGCGAAGTAGCTCTCGGCGGCAGCGTTGTCGTAGCACGATCCGACTCGACCCATGCTCTGGCGCATGGTCAGCTTGTCTATCTCGCTGCGGAACTCGCGTGAGGTGTGCTCCGCTCCGCCTTCGCGGTCCGAGTCCCGCGGGCTGGCGCTATGCGTCTCCCCTCGTCAAGGCGCCGAAGCCCAGTCGACAGGATGCCTTCGGCCAGACGAGCGTTCGGACATGTCCATGGCAGTCCCCACGTCAAGCCCACCCTCAGAGCATCTCACACCAACTTGTCCGCACCGGAGTCGGAATCAGCCAAGCGCAGGTCTCGCGGATGGAGAACGAACTTCCGGTGTGAGGGACCTCGACACGCTCAGACACTGGGCTCAGGCGCTACGAATGTCTTGCCGACGCCGCGTGGTTCGATCTCTTTCCCGCTTGTAAGTGCCGCGGTCTATGGCTGAGCGAACGACGACACGATCGCCGCGGCGTTCGAGGTCTTCCGCTCCGCGCAGACCGGTGGCGTGGAGGCACGGTTGGTTGTGTTCGGCGAGAAGGCGGGGTGTGGGTCGGGCTCAGCGGCTGAGCGAGGGCTTGGTGCCGGCGTGCAGGTGACCGGCATACTCCTGCACCCATTCCTGGTCCGCGCTGGTGGTGACGCTGAGGTCGTACCAGCCATGCGTTCGGGCTCCCGGCTGCTCGCGGAAGGTCTGGATCTGGCGTGGCCCGAGCAGCCGCTCGGACTTTACGCCGCCGTAGCGCGTCCCGAGTCGGCGCTCCAGCCAGAAGAAGACGGGCACCGTCGTCACGTGGGAGAGCGTGAGGACCAGGTCGGGGAACCACGCGTCGCCGGCGCCGAAATGGTCGCTGGCGCAGCGGACCGGGCTGGGGAAGGAGCCGGCGTAGCGCCGCCGGAAGTGGTTCGGGCCGAGCACGGTCACCTCGTAGCGACCGTCGCGGACGGTCACCGGCACCTCCACCCAGTGAGGGTCGTCGGTCGGCGATCCCGGCACAGTGTGGTGACTGGCCCCAGCGCCGTCGTCGACGAGCAGGTGTGCCGCCCGGGTTGCGGTCGGACCGAGGTTGCCCAGCAACAGCCTGGCCCCGTCCTCGTCCATTCTCAGGTCGACGACGGGGAAGTACGGCACTGGGCGGGCTGGCCGCGCTCCGCCGGTGTCGTAGGTGAGTTCGAGTGGGACCTCGTCGAAGGTGAGGGTGGCGACCAGATCGCCGACGAGTCGCTGCCGCCACGCGGGCAAGTCCGCGGGCACCTCCCGGCCGCGGGCCCTGGTCCAACGCTCGCAGAGCTGGATCAGCGAGGTGTGGTCGAGCACCTCCTCGCTCACCCAGCCGCCCGGCGACCCGGGGGGAAGCAGGAGCAATGTGCCCGGTGCCCCGAGGCTGCCCTCGGTGTCGACCACGGCGAGGGCGTCTCCGCCGCCCATGGCAACCGCAACGAGAGTCGCCGCTGGGCCCTCCGGCTTTAGGGCTTCGAGTACGACGCCCAGCTCGGCGTCGTCCACGTCCATCACTGTCACCTCGGCGAGGTTGCCGGTGCGTAAATCGTCGGCGAACACCTTGGCGCCGCCCTGCGACGAGACGCGGTAGCCGGCGGCGGACAGCCCGGCGGCGTACTGCGCCCACAGCGCCTGGCGGTCCTCGCCCTCGGGGGTGGTGTGGTAGGCGCGGCACTCCGTCGCGCGCTGGGTGAGATCGGGATGTTCGCCGGCCGGGCAGTCCTCGGCGAAGACGAAAACCAGGTGGTCGATGCCGCTCAGCTCGCCGGTCAGCCCAGCGGTCAGGTCACCAGTCACAGGCACATCCTGGCATGCGAGGCCGCGCCGGCAGCGCGGGTGAGGGCGTATACCGTGACGGCCGTGACGACCAGTCCCAGGGCCCGGCGACGGAGCACGCGGCGATCGCAACTGCTGCTGAGGTGTCGGTGCCGGCTTGTACGGTGCGGCGATGGCAACGATCTGGTCCGCCACGATCGCGGCGCAGTATCGGGCGATCCTCGAAGACCTGGCCATCGCTCTCCGCACCTGTCCGGACGAGCTGTGGGAGGAGAGCTTGTACCCGGTCGATCCGTCCGACCCCGAGGCGTGGACACCGATCGACCCGGACGGGCAGCAGTTCGAGGACGAGGCGGTCGCTGAGCGCAAGCGGCGGTCCCAGGGCGCGGTGTGGCGGACCGCGTCGCACACGCTGTTCTTCACCGACGCCGACCTCTCGGCGATGGAGCAGGACTGGGTGCCGCGACCACCCTTGTCACCGCACGACGAGGACTGGAACGTCGTTCCACCGACATACTCCCGCGAGCAGCTGCTGGAGTACGTCGAGCACTGCCTGCGCAAGGTCGAGGAGGTCTTCGCCGACCTGACCGACGACCGAGCGGACGAGCCCGTCGCCGACTCGCACCGGCACCGGGGAACGCCGGTCGGGGAGATGCTCGTGGTGGGCCTGGTCCACCTCCAGCTGCACGCGGCCCAGATCCGCACGTTCCTGGCGACCCGTGGTGTCCCCTGGGAGGGCGAGTAGCCGATGACCTCGGCCGCGCGTCCACCCGGCCTTCCTCTTACGCAACGCCGCTGCTCAAGGACGCGGGGCGCCTGGATCGGCACTTCCGGGGCAGACCGGCGAGACCCGATCCAAGTTGTTGAGGCCAGCTTCAAGGGGCCGGCAGCCCGTCGTCAACCGATCAGGGGCACCCAGGGAAGACCGGGCCGGCGCGGTGGCAAGATGGTCACATGCCTGGCGAAAGTCCAGTCGTGACGCTCTCCGACGGCCTGGTCACCCTGCGGCCTTGGTCGAGAGATGACGCCCGGTTCATGGCGGAAGCAAACGCCGACCCAGCGATCCGGCGCTATAACGGTAGCCACGACCGGCTAGGACACCCCACTCCGCCGCTCTCGACCACAGACGCTGAGGCCGTCATCGACCAATTCGCGTTGAACTGGCGTGCGTTTGCTGCGACTGGGACACCCTCTGGTGCTGCGTTCGCAATCCTGGGCACGAGATCCGGCGAGCTGGTCGGCTGCTGTGGCGTCGACGACTGGTCCAAAGAGGACGTAGCACAGTTCGGTTACTGGATCGCACCAGATGCGAGAGGGCGCGGCTATGCGACTCGAGCGGCGATCCTGCTCACGCGCTGGCTGTTCGACGTGGGAGCAGCTCGCGTCTTCCTGACGATCGTCGCGGGGAATGAGGATTCAGTCGCTGTGGCTCGCCGAGCCGGGTTTGTGTATGAGGGAACGATGCGCGCACACGGCGTTTGGCAGGGCAAGCGCTGCGACGTGATGTGGTTCGCTGCGCTGCCGCTTGAGTGGGCAATGCGCCGGCCGGATGAAGAAACACAACGCGCGACAAGGCGTCGCCCTGCCGGCGATAGGGGCACCTTCTGACGCAGCACTCAACTGAACATTCAGGCCAGCCTTCCTGGTGCCGCGACCTACGCCGGATCGCCGAATCGGGGGTGCCGTTAAGGGGCGGTGCACCAGGGGCGAAGTGGAGGCGGACACCCCTTGTGAGTGTGAGATAACGCCAACCAGCGGGCGGAAGATCCTGGTGACCGTGGCCAGGCGGCGTGTTCGTCAGCATGCGGGCGATGGAGGAGACGGTTTCGGGCTCTCCTGCTGGATGTGTGGGTCAGTCTGAGGCGAGTTGGCGTCCTGGCAGTGTCGGGCGATTGCCTGCGAGGGGTGAGCATGACGAGGGCGATGACGGCGTTGGCGGTGCGGAAGCCGAAGCCTCGGCGGATGATCAGGCGGGTCTACAGGCAGCGGCCCCAGTATCACCGCGGGCCAGCGGTCGTATCTCTACTTGGATGGGTGCTGAGTGCGGTCCTTCATGTCCGTTTCATGGTGGACGGCCGCCAGGTAGCGCGGGATCGGGCCGGTCGGTTTGATGGGGAGCTTGAGCGCCTTGCCCGGCCCGTCCCGCAACGGCAGCGTGAAATGCCTGCCCTGGTAGGAAACCGGAATCTGCATCACCCCGAGCCGAGCCCGATCCGAGACGTCTGTCCGCCGAGCCACGCCAGCACGGTCGGGCTGTCGGAGCCGTACGCGTCAGCGCCCAGACCGAGTCGAAGCGAGCTCCTCCGCATGTCGGGTCAACTGAAGTTGATCTGGAGGTTGTCGCCGTCGACGAGACAGCCAAGATTCAGCGCGGCTCGCGTGCGCTTTCTCTACCAAGCCGCTGATGGGCCCGATCAGCGAATACGCCCGAGAAGGTCCATGATGACACCCGGCTCACCCGGCCAGGAATGGTAGACATTCCGCTTGAACGCACCGTCACGGATCAACGGAGTCCCCGCGCCGTAGTCGCCCTCGTTGAGGGCCGTCCGGGCAACCGCAGGAAGGTCCTCCCAGTCGATCAGCGGGTGCAGGTCGCCGGGCACGTCGTGCAGCCACATGGAATGGGTGACCTTCTCGCCATAGCTGCTGTACGCCAGCATCGGCCGGCCGTCGTGGGTGTTGTGCTCGGTGGGCTCGACGGTGAAGAGCCGGCCGTGCTGGGAGTAGCTGATGGAGATCAGGCGGGCATCGTCGTCGTGCCCATGGACCCAGAGGACGGCGCCCTCCCAGTCGTGCCGGTGGCCGCGGCCGGGCGAGGGACAGTCCCTCGGGAAGTACCAGGCGTAAACGATGACCGCGTAGTCGCCGAGCCGCATCGACCGGGAATATGCCTGGCCAGGAGAATCCGTGCAGCCGTCCGCCACGCTGTCCACACCGAGTCCGGCGCTGATCCGGCCCTCGGCATCGACCCCCGGGTGCGGCACGCAACCGGTGAGTGAGACGAGATACGGCTGAAACCGTTTGACGAGGATCTGGCGCGGCTCGACCCGTTCGACCTCGTCGAAACCGATCACCTCATCGTGGGGGATGGTGGGGATGGTGGAGATGGTGGGGATGGTCATGGTGCTCTCTCCGGGTTGATCAGGGGCGGATGTGATCAGGCTGGCTGTGGAGCGCGAGCGAGCAACTGTTCATCGAGTTGGTGAACGAGTGGGAGCAGTTCGGTCGGAGTCTTGATCGTGTAGTCAGCAATCTCCGCGGTGGAGGCAGGCTCTTTGGGATACCGGCCCGTCCACGCCAGATGGATGGTGGTGATGCCCATCCGCTTGGCTCCGGCGATGTCGCGGGCGAGGTTGTTCCCGACCATCACACAGCGCCAGGCGTCCGCTTCCCCGAGATCAAGAGATCCGAGGGCCGCTTTGAACATCCGGGAGCTGGGCTTCGGATAACGGACCGCCTCCGAGCAGGTCAGGGTCTCGAACGCGTCGAAGAGACCATTCTGCGTCAGGACGTTCTCGAAGGATGCGTACCGGCCGTCCGCGACCAGCGCCACCCGGAACCCGGAATCGACGAGATCCTTGACCATGCGGTCGGCGCCGGGCACCACGTTGGCCGAGATGACGATGCCACGCGCGTCGCGGACCTCGGTTCCTTCGTCGATGATCGTGTCGCCGCAGTCCAGCAGGATGATCAGCTTTTTTTGAGGCACCGGGTCCTATTTCTTGGAGTCGGGCCGGAAGGGGATGTTCCGGTCGTGATCGATCGTGTTGCATATATAGAGTGGTGGACGCTAGCGAGTCAACGTGACCCGAAATCAGCCGTGGTGAATGAGTCAGGTTAACTTCACTTTAGTTCGGCGCTTAACGCGTAGTGCCTGATGAATGCCTGGTGAACTCTCCGGCGAGCACTTCTACACAAGCGAGGCGTACGTATTCTCGCGGCAGGATGCTCTCACGAGCAACTCGCTCGGCAAAGAGAAGTTGATTCACGCAAGGAGTTTATTTCCCATGACGTCCCCTCTTCGAATCGCCGTTCTCGGCGCCTGGCATGTCCACGCCGAGGGGTACGGACGCGCAACGCTTGACCACCCGGAAACCGAACTCATCGCTGTGTGGGATGACGACGCCGAGCGCGGCAGTGCGATGGCCGAGGAGCTGGGAGTCGAGTTCGCTCCGGAGCTGGAGCAGCTTCTCGGGCGTTCCGACCTGGACGGTGTCACCGTCACCGTGGCCACCAGTGATCATGACGCGGTGATTGGCAAGGCGATCTCCGCCGGGAAGCACGTCTTCACCGAGAAACTGCTCTCCCCCACGGTCGCCGGCTGCGACGAGCTGATCCGCGCGGCCGATGATGCGGGCGTCGTCCTCACCGTGTCCCTGCCCCGGCTCTCCCGCGGGTACACTCGCGCGCTGAAGGTGCTCCTGGATTCGGGAGGGCTGGGCCGGATCACCTACTCCCGCGTACGACTCGCGCACAGCGGCGCGATCGCCGACTCGCTGCCCGCCCGGTTCTACGACCCGGGCGAGGCGATCGGCGGCGCATTCTTCGACCTCGGCGCACACCCGGTCTACCTCACGCAGCTGATCCTCGGCGATCAGTTCTCATCGGTGACCGCCACGTTCACCGACATGACCGGACGCGGAGTCGAGGACAACGCCTCGGTGACTGTCACCACGGCCGATGGGGCGATCGGCGTGATAGAGACCGGCTTCGTCAACCCGGCGAGCCCCTTCACCATCGAGGTGCACGGCACTGCGGGCTCGGTCCTCTACGGCTTCGACGGATCCCGCATGCAGTGGGCCACCCGCAAGGAGTGGACCGAGATCGCCCTTCCCGAGAACGGCCCGGGACCGTTCCGCGAATGGATCGACGCGATCCACGACGACACGCGTACGACCGAGAACCTGGAGCGCGCCCGCGCCCTCACCGACCTGGTCGCAGCCGTTCAGGCCGCCCACTGACACGCCACCGCACACCTGCCGAAGGAGCCTGCCAGCCCCATGTCTGATTCTCTTCCCATCCGTATCGGATTGATCGGCGGCGGGAACATCGCCCGCGCTCATCTGCGCGGCTACGCGGCCCTGGGCGATCAGGTGCGTATCGCAGCGATCGCCGACGCCGATCCCCAGACCCTCGCCCAGCGCACCGAGCAGACCGGCGCGGCGGGCTATCCCGATTTCCCACAGCTCATCGGATCGCCGGAGGTCGATGCGGTCGACATCTGCCTTCCGCATCATCTCCACCGCGACGCGATCGTCGCCGCCGCGGAGGCCGGGAAGCACATCCTGTGCGAGAAACCGCTCTGCCTCACTGCCCAGGAGGCGAAGGACGTACGCGCGGCGGTGCGCAGTTCCGGGGTGACGCTGATGTGCGCGCACAACAAGCTGTTCCTCCCCACCGTGGCGAAGGCGAAGGAGGTCATTGACTCCGGCGCCCTGGGCACCGTGTACGAGGTGCGGACCACAGATGCGTTCTTAAACGACTTCGACCCGTCGACCATGGGATGGCGCGCGCATGCGGCTACGTCCGGGGGCGGCGAGTACATCGACACCGGATACCACCCGACCTACCTGCTGATGCATCTCTCGGGTGGGAAGCCGGCGCAGGCCTTCGCCATGATGTCCACGCACCGGCTCAAATTCATGGAAGGCGAGGATTCCGCGCAGGTGCTGGTGCGCTTCGACAACGGCAGCGTCGGCCAGCTCGCCACCTCCTGGGCCTACCCCGCGGCGCCGGGCACCGAACGGTTCTCCGTGGTCGGCGACAAGGGTTCGCTCAGCGCGGACGCCACCACGCTCCGGGTGAAACTTCGCGAAGAGGAGGCCGAGCGGGTGTACACGTATCGGCCCACCGATCCCTTCGCCGCCGAGATCGCCGCCTTCGTCGACTGCCTGACCAGCGGCAAACGCCCGGTGCACACCGAAGAGGAGGGTATTGCCGTGCTCGGCATCATCCTCGCCGCTTACGAGAGCGCGAAGACTGGCAGGGCGGAGGAGGTACTGCCGCTTTGATCGGGTATCGATAAACGGCGTGGGGCGGATCCCGATCGGGATCCGCCCCACGCCGTTTCCTTTCTCAGACCGTCGTTGCGAGCTCAGCGAGACCACGCAACGAAAGCTCGCTGGCGTAGTGGCAGGCGGAGTAGTGCCCGTCCGCGATCTCCTCCAGTGCCGGCGTTTCGGTTCGGCACAGCTCAGTGGCGTAGTGGCAGCGGGGCGAGAACAGGCAGCCCGTCGCACGGTTCGTCGGGCTCGGCACCTCACCCTTCGGGACGATGCGTTCCCGCTTCACCTCCGGGTCAGGCTGCGGCACGGCCGAGAGCAGCGTCTCGGTGTACGGGTGCCGGGGTACGGCGAACAGCTGGTCGGTCTCGGCCAGCTCGACGATCCGGCCCAGGTACATCACCGCGACGCGGTCGGAGATGTACTCGACGATCGAGAGGTCGTGGGCGATGAACAGGTACGTGATGCCCAGCTCGTCCTGCAGATCCTTCAGGAGGTTGATGATCTGGGCCTGGATGGAGACGTCCAGAGCAGAGACCGCCTCGTCGGCGACGATCAACTTCGGCTTCGTCACCAGGGCCCGTGCGATGCCGATCCGCTGACGCTGCCCGCCGGAGAAACTGTGCGGATACCGACGTAGATGAGAGGGGTCCAGGCCGACCTTCTCCGCGATCTCGCGAACGCGACGGCGCAGCTCCGTGGTCGGCATCCTGCTGGTGGCCCGCAGCGGCTCGGCGATGATGTCGAAGACGGTCATCCGCGGGTCGAGGGAGGACAACGGGTCCTGGAAGATCATCTGGATGTCCTTGCGGACCCTCTTCAGCGCCCGGCCCTTGAGTGCGAGGAAGTCGATCTCGGCGGGCTGCTTCTCCCCCTGTTCCCCGGCCGCTTTCTCAACCCCGGCCGACGGGGAGTAGACGACCTTGCCTGAGGTGGCGTCGATACCACGTACGATCAACCGGCCCAGGGTCGACTTCCCGCAGCCGGATTCGCCGACCACCGACAGGGTCTCCCCGGCCTGCAGAGTGAGGGAGACGTCGTCGACGGCGGGAAAGCTCGCCCGCTTCGAGACGCGGAACTCCTTGGTCAGATGCGTGATGCGCATCAGCTCGCTCACTGGTGCACCATCCTTAGGTCACTGATCTTGGATGGATTGGTGATGCGCCCGAGGTGCCGCCAGGTCATCGCCCTGCTCGCTTGATGCGGTGGATGTCCAGCATGAGATCTGCGAGATCTGGCGGTTACCCGGGACGTGCCGACCGTCGACAGGGCTGAGCGCCTGCGAGCGCCGATCAGTGAGCGAACCGGCAGCCGCGTCCCGGCACCGCACGAAGGCGCCTCCCCACTGGGACTAGCAGCAAGGAGGCTGAGGTGACGTCTGCCATGAACACCCTGCCCGACGAACCCCTCAACGGTGTGAGTGGTGGCCTGGACTGGGCCCGTGACGATCACGCGGTGTCGGTCGTGGACAATCGCGGCCGCGAGCTCGTCCGGCACACCGTCGAGCACAGCGCTGCCGGCCTGCGCGAGCTGATCGCCGTGCTGGGGGATGCCGGCTGCTTCGAGGTGGGGATCCAACGCCCCGACGGGCCGGTAGTCGAGGCCCTGCTCGCCGCCGGCATGACGGTGGTGGTGATCAACCCGAACCAGGTGAAGAACTTGCGCAGCCGCTACGGCTCG
This sequence comes from Actinopolymorpha pittospori, assembly GCF_014873875.1. Classification (GTDB taxonomy): domain Bacteria; phylum Actinomycetota; class Actinomycetes; order Propionibacteriales; family Actinopolymorphaceae; genus Actinopolymorpha; species Actinopolymorpha pittospori. The sequence continues at coordinate 463,959 of NZ_JADBEM010000001.1, forward strand.
GCAGGCAACAAGGACGATCGGTTCGAGGTGTTCGTGCTCGCCGACACACTGCGCACCGACCGGGCCCGGCTGCGTCCACTCACCCCGGACAGCCCCCAGACCGCGACCCTGCGCCAGGCCTGCCGGGCACGCAAAGACCTCATCACCCACCGGGTCGGCGTCGCCAACCAGCTGCGCGCCCACCTGCGCACCGTCTCCCCCGGCGCCGTCGGCTTGTTCGCCGAGATCGACAGCGTGATCAGCCTGGCATTCCTGGCCCGCTTCACCACCCAAGACCAGGCCGACTGGCTCACCCCAACCCCTCTGGGCGCCTGGCTGTCCAAGCTCGGCTACTCCGGGAAAGTGGACCCCGCCGTGCTGCACACCCGACTCAGAGCCCCGCCCCAGAACGTGGTTGGCGACCAGACCATCACTAGCGCGGCGATCACCCGATCCTTCACCGCCGTGCTCACCACCCTCCTCGAGCAGATCAAGACCCTCACCAGCCAGATCGAGACGGCTCTGGCCGCGCACGCCGACGCGCACATCTTCACCAGCCTGCCCCGCGCCGGAGGCGTCCGCGCCGCTCGACTGCTCGCCGAGATCGGCGACTGCCGCGCCAAGTTCCCCACACCGGAGTCGCTGGCCTGCCTGGCCGGCGTCGCACCCTCCACCCGCCCCTCCGGCAAGATCCGCGCCGTCGGGTTCCGCTGGGCCTGGAACAAACAACTCCGCGACGCCGTCACCGACTTCGCCGGCGACTCCCCACGCGCCAACCCCTGCGCCGAAGACCTCTACCAACGTGCCCGCGGCCGAGGCCACGACCACCCGCACACAGTGCGCATCCTCGCCCGCGCCTGGCTCCACATCATCTGGCACTGCTGGCAGAACAACACCGCCTACGACCCCACCAGACACGGCGCCCTCCAACGCCTCCAGCAAGATCAACAAGCAACGGCTTGACACAGGGCTTCTCATGCCTGCTCCTTCGTCACCGTTTCGGAGACTTCCGCGTACTCAGGGTCGTGAAGGACGCAGCGGACGGTGTGCTGAGGTCCGATGGTGAGGGTGCGCGGGACGACGGTGTCGCAGATGCCGTCGATGCGCTGGGGACACCGTTCCGCGAACCCGCACATCGGCGGCATGTCGATCGCCTGGGGGACGGTGCCCTCGATCGCGAAGAGCCGCTCCGAACGGCCCATGCCGAGCCGCGGGATCGAGCGGAGCAACCCGCGGGTGTAGGGATGCCGGGCGGCCTTGAAGATCTCCCGTACGCCTGCGTGCTCGACGATACTGCCCAGGTACATGACCGCGACCTCGTCGCACATCTCCGCGACGACGGCGAGGTCATGGGTGATGAACACGATCGCCATCCCGGTCTCGCGCTGCAGCTGCTTCATCAGTTCGAGAACCTGGGCCTGGATGGTGACGTCCAGGGCCGTGGTGGGCTCGTCGGCGATGAGGATTTCCGGCTCGCAGGACAGTGCCATCGCGATCATCGCCCGCTGCCGCATGCCGCCCGAGAACTCATGGGGATACTGGTCGATGCGCCGTTCGGCGTCGGCGATCCCGACCTTCTTCATCGCTTCAAGACACACTTCCCGAGCCACGGCCCGGTCCTGGGTGCGATGCAGCAGGATCGCCTCCATGATCTGGTCGCCGATGGTGTGCAGCGAGCTGAACGCCGTCATCGGCTCCTGGAAGATCATCGCGATCCGCCGACCGCGCACCGTACGAATGACCGACCCGTCACGCCGCAACTCCAGGAGATCGAGCTCCTCATCCGTCGCGGTCCTGTGCAGGGTCACCCGGCCGGACTCCTGGAAGTCCTTCGGGTTCAGCCGCAGCAGGGTCTTCGCGGTCAGCGACTTCCCCGAGCCGGATTCGCCGACGATGCCGAGCGTCATTCCGGCCTTCACGGTGAACGACACTCCGTCGACCGCTTTGAGCAGTCCGTTCTCGGTGGGGAGGTGAACCCTGAGGTCCTCCACGGTGAGCACGGTGGTGCCCGTCGCCGGCATGGTGATCTGATCGGACGTCACGCCGTCTCTCCTTGTGATCGCAGCGGCCTCATAGCCATGGGGACCTACTTGTGGGGGTCTGCGGCGTCGCGCAGCCCGTCGCCGAGGAAGTTGAAGGCCAGCACCGTTACGACGACGAATGCCAGCGGGATTAGCTTCCAGGGATAGACGGCCACATTGGTTATGTCCTGGGCCTCCTGCAGCAGCACTCCCCAGGACGTCGCCGGTGCCTGGATGCCGAGCCCCAGGAAGCTGAGCGAGGTCTCGCCGAGGATCATCCCCGGGATGGCGAGCGTCACCGCGACCAGGAGGTACGACATGAAGCCGGGGATCAAGTGCCGGGTGATGATCTTCATCGGGCGGACACCGGAGATCCGCGCGGCCATCACGTAATCCTCCTGCTTCAACGAGATGAACTTCGACCTGACCACGCGTGCCAGGCTGGACCATTCGATGAAGGCCATGATCACGGTGATGTAGAAGAACATCGCCACCACCGGGACCCGGGCCGGGATCGCTGCTGCCAGCGCCATCCACAGCGGCAGGGTCGGAAAGGAGCGGATGATCTCGATCAGCCGCTGGATCAGGAAGTCCGTGGTGCCGCCGACGTAGCCGGCGATCGACCCGATGATGATCCCGAGGACGAAGCTGATCAGCACCCCGACCAGGGGGATGGTCAGCGAGACCTGGGAACCGAGCACGATCCGTGAGAACAGGTCGCGCCCGAGACTGTCGGTGCCGAACAGGAAGACATGGCCACCGCCCTCGGCTCCGAACAGGTGGACGTTCATGTGGAACAGGCCGAAGAACGACCATTCGGAGCCGTCGGCGAAGAACTCCAGCCGATGGACCTGCTCGTGGTCCTCGACGAAGATTGGCCGCAGGGTCTCCGGGTCACGGTCGTAGCTCTGCCCGTAGACGAAGGGGCCGACGAAGCTGCCGTCGTCGAAGAAGTGGATCTGCGTGGGCGGGGCGTTGACGTAGTCAGCGTCGTAACTGCCCAGGCTGTAGGGGGCGATGAAGCTGGCGAAGATCGCCACCAGGTAGAACAGGCCGAGGATCACCATCGAGATCTGAGCCAGCCGGTGGGAGGTGAGCTTGGTCCACATCAGCCGCCATTGCCCCGCCGCGAAGTACGCCTCCTCCTTGCGGGCCGCGGATTCGGCCAGGGCGTCGACCTTCTGGCGGCGCAGCAGTCCCAGGCGGGGGAACGAGATGCTCACGACTTTGCGATCCTCTCGTCGCGGACTCGCGGGTCGAGCCAGGCCAGCAGGATGTCGGAGATGAGGGTGCCGATCACGGTGAGGATCGCCATGAATCCGAGCCAGGCGCCGGCCAGGTACATGTCCTGGGCGAGGAGCGCATCCAGCATCACCGGCCCCTGGGTGGGCAGGTTCAGCACGATGGCGGTGATGGTGGACCCGGTGAAGATCCCGGTCAGCGACCACCCCAGCGTGGAGACGATCGGATTCACCGCGGCGCGCAGCGGGTACTTGCGCAGGACCTTCGATTCCTTCACGCCCTTGGCGCGAGCCGTCATGATGTGAGGCTTGTTCATCTCTTCCAGCATCTGGCCGCGCATGACCCGGATCAGCTCGCAGGTCGACGCAGATCCGATCACCACGACGGGAATGATCATGTGTTTCAGCAGGTCGAGTACCCGGTCGAAACTCCAGGCGTCACCGCGGAACTGCGGTGATTGGAGGCCGAGCATCGGATCGCCGAACCACACGTAGGAGAGGTACATGAGGATGATCGCCAGCAGGAAGTTCGGCGTCGCCATGCCGAGGAACCCGATCGTGGTGAAGACGTAATCACGCAGCGAGTACTGCTTGACCGCGGAGAAGACACCGATCGGGATCGCGACCAGATAGGTGAACAGCATCGAGGCGATCGCGACGATGAGTGTCGTCGCCATGTACTGCCCCATCACATCCACGACGGGGCGCGAGTAGGCGAAGCTGTAGCCGAGATCGCCGCGGGTGATGATCCCCCAGATCCAGATGAGGTACTGCATGTACCACGGCTGGTCGAGCCCATAGCGCTCACGCATCGCTTGGGTCTCGGCCGCGGACAGCACCTCGCCTTCGGCCTGGAGCGCGCGGACATGGCTGGAGACGTAGTCGCCCGGCGGCAACTGGATGATCCAGAAGACGATCAGCGAGATGACCAACACCACCGGGATCATCGACAGGACGCGACGACCGATATACCTCAGCACAGCAGGATCCCCTTCGTGAACGCGCCTCAGGCGCGATCGGCGTCCGGGTCGATGAAGGTGAACTGCGCCGGACGGCCGTGGCCGAGGTCGCGGAACTCATCGGCGAAGGTGATCTGCTCGGGCACGTTGGCGATGTTGTTGCTCACCGAGAACAGGCGCGGAACCGTGCCGGTGTACCCGATCGCCCACTGGTTCTTCATGTGCAGCTGGACGATCTTCTCGGCGTACTCGTCGATGGCGTCCGGCTCGGTCTGCGAGCTCATCTCCCGGTACACGGTGATCAGCTTCATGATGTCGCCCTCGGGCTCGACGCCGTCGGTTCCCCCGGAGGCGTACCAGGTCCCGTACTGGTTGTGCCACGGGGTGCCGGCCCGGAGCGGGACCACGGTGTCGGGTCGGAAGATCGGGTGGATGCCGCCGATCGAGCCGGTGGTGGTCGCCTGCAGCCCGGCGGAGTCGTTCAGCTCGCCGAAGAGCCCGCCGTCGACGAGCTGGACATCGGTCTGGATGCCGATCGCCTCGAAGTAGTGCTTCAGCAGTTCCTCGAACTGGCCGGCCTGCGGTGCCTCCGACTCCTGGGTGATCGTCAGCCGCAGCTCGGAACCGTCAGGATGGGTACGAACCTGGCCCTTCAGCGGCAGTCCGATCTCGTCGAGCAGGGCCTTGGCGTGGTCGACGTCGTACGCCGCCCACTTCTCGGCCCAGCCCTTCTGGTAGAAGAGACGCCCCTTGGCGATGGAACCCTGCTGCGGAAGGCCGAACCCCAGGGTCAGCTGCTCGGAGAGTGCCTTCCGGTCCACGGCCACCGACAGCGCCTCCCGGAAGCGCGGGTCGTGGAACAGGGTGCGCATGTTGGCGTCCTTGGGCTCCATGTTGAATTGGATCCCGTTGGAGTACCACTCCGCGGTATCCCACCGGATGACCCGGTAGTCGCCCTTCTGGCGGTTCTCCTGCAGCAGGGTGAAGGAGGGGAACTCGAACTGTGCGATGTCGAAATGCCCGTTCAGAACCTGCAGCTCGACATGGCTCGGATCCTGGTAGATCTCCAGGGAGAGTTCATCGATGTACGGTAGCTGGTTCCCCGCAGGATCGGTCTTCCAGTAATAGGGGTTGCGCTCCCAGGTGATCTGCTCGGCCCCCGGTTCGGCGGTGGGCAGCCAGGCGCGGAGGCTGGGGCGGTCCGGCCAGAACCAGTAGTAGTACGCAGCGGACTCGTACCAGTCCACGAGGTTCTGGAAGCCACGCTCCTTGGCGATCTTCAGGGCCGCGTCCTTGCCGATGAACTCGTCGAGGATCCTCTCCATCCAGTGCGCCGGGGCGAACATCCACTTCGCATCGATCGCGACGCGCTCGAGGAAGACGGGGCGCGGATGCTTGAAGGTGACCCGCACCGTGAGATCGTCGATCGCCTCAAATTCGGCGAGGGCCCGCTCACCGGTCTTCGGATCGGTCGACCAGAAGGCGTCATACACCTCCCGGCCGAAGATCTTCGGGACCATGATGCTGTCCCACCAGCACATCACGTCCGCGGAGGTGAACGGGTGGCCGTCCGACCACTTCATGCCCTCACGCAGTTGGATCGTGTACTCGGTGAGGTTGTCGTTGACCTCGAAACCCTTGGCCACGTTGGGCTCGACGCCGTCACCCTGGGGGTTGAAGCGGAACAGCGCTTCCTCGGTGGGTTTGCCGATGTCCCAGGGGCCGTTTTGCCAGTCGCCGGTCGGGAAGTTCCAGGTGCCGCCGTACTTCCCGATCTGCTCGTGGACCGGCTCGACCATGATGTCCTTGAGCACCGGCAGACGCTCGGCGACCGGTGGCAGGTCTCCGGATTTGACCCGCCCGGCGAGCATGGGCGCCTCGTTCAGCGAATCCTTGGAAGTGATTTTCTTGACCTTGTTGATCTCTTTGGAATTCGAGGCCGGCTTGTCATTTCCGGAAGTTCTTGCGCATCCGGCGAGCGCAAGGATACCCATAGAAAGCAGGAACGTGCGCCGGGGTGCGACGATGGCTCCAGATGCGCTACGGAACGGCACGGTAATTCCCTTCGAGCGGAGGACTGCATGTCCCGCACCCAGGCGAGGCATCTTCGGCAGAGGACGCTACGGAGGGAAATCGTCCATCCGTCAAACAGAGCGCAGCCTCCGGTAAATGTTTGCTCGAAAAACCACGCTCTGCTCACTTAATTTAGTGATCGATCCGCTCTATTCCCGCTCTGGTTGAGTCGAAGGTGACGGCCCGGTGAACTGTCAGGGAAACCTCGTGGCGATCTCGGACACGGTTCGATGGAGCAGGAGGTGGTTGGCTAGCATCGAATGCGCCAATTCCGCGTACCAGCCCATCAGGACCCTGTTTGCATGCAGTCAAGCACCGGGAAAGTCACGCTCAAGGACGTCGCTGCGCGTACCGGCGTATCCGCTGCAGCGGTCTCGCTGGCTCTGCGCGGCCGGTCGGGAGTCTCCGCGGGGACCCGGAGCCGGATCGCCGCTGTCGCCGAGGAGATGGGCTACCACGCTATCGGGCGCGGCTCGGGGCGGGAGACCGCCGGGACCGTGGGGGTCGTGCTGCGTGACATCGTCAGCGTCTTCTCCCACGATGTCGTCTCTGGGATGGAGTCCGCGACCGCGGACCCGAACCTGCGGTTGATCTTCTTCGACGGGCGCGGGGATCAGGAACACATCCGCGCGGAGTTCGACAAACTGAAGGACCAGAAGCTCAAGGGCATCGTTAACTTCGGTGCCGCGATCCATCCCCGGATGCTGCAGAAGGTCGCTCAGCGTACGCCGGTGGTCATCATCGGCAAGACCGAGATCGTTGTCCCCGGCGTCGATGTCGTCAGCAACGACGACGTCCTCGGTGCTCGCCTGGCGGTGAAGCACCTGATCGAGCTCGGTCACACGCATATCGCGCATCTGTGCAAGGGGTCGCTTCGCGTCGACGGTTACCTGCAGCAGATGGCGGAGGCGGGTCTGCAACTGCATACCCAGATCGAGGGCGGCGCTCTGGACACCGTCCGGCCAGGTATCCGCTACCTGGTGCTGTCCATCCTGCAGGAGAAGGACGCAGCGACCGCCGTTTTCGCCGAGACGGACGGGATCGCCATCGACTTCATCGGTGCTGCGGTGGATGCAGGACTGCAGGTGCCCGACGACGTCAGCGTGGTGGGCTACGACAGTACACGGCAATGCGAGATGATCCGCCCGCGGCTGAGTTCGGTGGGCCAGCCCAGGCACCAGATGGGGATCGCGGCGATGCGGCTGCTGCAGGAACGGTGGGACGGCCGGACCGAGGATCGGCATGTCATCCTGAAGCCCGAGCTGGATCTCCGAGAGTCCACCTACGCCCCCGTCAGGCCAGTCCGGTGGTGACCCCGACATCGCTGTCGGTCGATCGGCTCGGCGTACGAGCCGTACGGTTGTGCCCGCTGTTGACCGAGACAGACCATGATCGGCCGCCACATCTGGCACGCAAGGGCACAGGCCCCGGCCTGGCGGCAGGCGGTGGCGGGATTGCAACCTCCAGCGGACACGGGGGGCGAACAGGAGCAGGCCGAGCGCCACGTTGCCGCCGCCGAACGCGCGCTGGGCGAGCAGCCGGGGATCAAAGCTCGGCATCCTGCTGTGCAGTTCGACGCGGACGAACACTTAGTCGACCTCGGGTCCAGCCCTACCGAGCGCGTCGTCGAGGAACGCTTCGAGTCGGGTGAGGGCAACCGCTCGGCTGATGTCGACCCCGCTACCTTCGTTCACGGTGTCGCCGACATACGGCATCCACACGGTCATCGCCACTGCGGCCAGAACGTCCCACAGCGGCAGTACTTTCAACGTTACCCCACGCGCGTCGAGGTAGGCCGCGGTGAACAACCCGGGCAGGTGGTCGGCGATAAGCGCCAGCTCGGCCCGGGTGTTGGAGACGTCGGCCTCGGCAGGTTCAAGACGCGCGGCGCTCCAGTCAACGACACCTGACACCCCCGCGTCATCGAAGAGCACGTTGCCGGGGTGAAAGTCGCCGTGGCAGAGCACCTCGGGAAGGTCCGGTGCGACGCGCCGCAGCCGTTCGACTACGCGCGTGACGCCTCCCCCTCGTGGGCCACTGCGCCAGGGCTCAGGCAGCCCGGCGGGGTCGAGCGAACGCCATGCCGGTGTACGGCGAACAGCTGCGGGAACCGGTGGCGACACATCGCTCCGGTGAATTTCGGCCAGCGTTTGCGCCAGCGCGCTCACCCACCCCGCCGGGTCCGCGACGTCGTAGCGGACCGCCCCAGGAAGCGCGGTCATCACCAGCGCCGGCGTACCAAACCAGGTGCCGTCCAGGTCCACCAGCACGGGCGCCGGCGTGGCGACGCCAGCACGGTGCGCGGCGAAACTCAGCCGGTCCCATTCGAGTCCTACCGTGTCGTCGCCGACCAGATATCGCTTGAGCACAAGATCGACCGAGTGGCCCCGGGAGTCGGCAACCCGGAGCCGGTGGGTTGCGGTCGCGATGCCGCCGTCCAGCCGGCCTACCTCGAGGAGATCGCGTGCACCAACACCCGAATCCGGGTCGGCCAACTCGCGTAGCAGCCGGGCAAGCCCGGACGCCGACGGCTCGCTGGTACGGTGCGCCGCGAGCCTCGCCACCCGATCCCTCTGAACCACCCGATCCCCCTTGCCGCCCGATCCGCCCGATCGACCGGATCCGTCTACTCTCGAAGACGGCCCTCGGGCAAGACCATAGCTCCAAACGGGCGGCCTGCGGCTCGATGATCTGTTCGGGCGCGGTCATGCGGTCTGGCTTCGTTCAGCAGTCGTCGGGACGCAGGTGGGGCACCTGCGCACCATGTCGCCGTGGTCGTTGTCGACCCAGATCCGGCCGTGGCAGTCCTCGCGCTTCGGCTTCCCGGGTGCCGGCGATCCGCGCTGGCGGCTCGGCCAGGGCGCGCAGCCGGGCCAGGACGCCACGGGTCAGGTTCCGCGAGCCTTCGGTCGACTCGGTCGCCTTCGCGATGATGTGCCGCTCGCTCCGGCCGGCGAACAACGCTCCTATGTGCCGCGGTCACGCTGACTCGGATCCCGCCCATTGTGCACACTCGTCGGGAGTCTCCGGTCGGGCGGTGTTCACGCGGCGTTTCCTCTCCCCCGGTTTCGTTAGGGCCGCAGTTGTTTCGTTTATCCGGAGGAGCCCGATCGATGGCCAGCGAGCCGATCATCCCCACGTCCGAGTCCGAGCTCGGCGTCAGCACAGAAGAGGTCACCGGCACCACCCGGCGCCGCGTCCTTCAGGGCGCGGGGGTGGCCGCCGGCGCCCTGGCCCTCGGCGGGATCGCCGGGAGTGGCCCGGCCTTCGCCGAGAAGAAGCCGGGCCACGTCCTGCCCACAGGGTTCCACGGCGACATGTCCGATCTGAAGCACGTCGTCATCCTGATGCAGGAGAACCGCTCCACCGACCACTACTTCGGCGCCTTCCCCGGTGTACGTGGCTTCGATGACAAGCAGGCGCTGACCTTCCCCGACGGCAGGACCGTCTTCCAGCAGAAGGACGGCAGCGGGAACATCGTCACCCCGAAGGTCGACGACGGACCCTGGGGCAACGACCACGGGCCCTGGGGCGACACCAACCACCGTAAGTGGGACCAGTGGGTGCAGCACAACGGCGCCAACTGCATGAACTACCACTCCGCCGCCTACATGGGCTTCTACCACTCGGTGGCCTCGCAGTACACGATCTGCGACCAGAACTTCTGCTCGGAGTTCGGGCCGACCGACCCCAACCGCAAGTACCTGTGGAGCGGCACCGCGGGCGGCGAGACTGGTAACACCGACGAATCCAACTACAGCCGTCCCTGGATCACGGTGGCCGAGCAACTCCAAGAGGTCGGCATCGACTGGCGGCTCTACTCCGACAACAGCGGCAACGGACGCCAAGGCTACATCAGCACCTGGGTCGGTGACTACGGCGACAACGAGCTGAAGTACTTCAAGGGGTTCGACCCGGAGGGGCTGAGCCCCGACGACCCGAAGCTGCAGCCCGGCACCGGCCTGATCTGGCGCGGCAACGCCATGTACTACTCCGGCATGTCCTCGCCGAACAACGACTCCGAGGAGAACCTCAAGGTTGTTCTGAAGGACTTCTCCGACGCCTGCCAGCCGGGAGCGGAGTTCCCGCTGCCGGCGGTCTCCTGGATCGTCGCGCCCTACGGGTGGGGTGAGCACCCCTCCGCCGACACCGCGCACGGCGAGCGGTACGTCAAGAAGATCTTCGACATCATGCAGGGCAACCCCGAGATCTGGGACCACACCCTGTTCATCCTCAACTACGACGAGAACGACGGGAAGTTCGACCACGTGTTGCCGCCGTGGCCTGAGGCAGGCACGGAGGGTGAGTACGCCGGTTCCTACCCGCTCGGCCTGGGACCGCGGGTGCCGATGCTGCTGGTCTCGCCATGGACTCGGGGCGGGCACGTCGCTACCGAGGTCTTCGACCATACCTCGACGATCATGTTCCTGGAGACGTGGGCGGCCCACCTCGGTAAGCCGTTCACCTGCCCGAACATCACCGACTGGCGGCGTTCGATCGCTGGTGACCTGACCAGCGCGCTCGACTTCGCCCACCCGCAGCCTGGCCCGGCGACGTTCCCGGACCCGAAGGCCAACAAGCGGGTGTCGGTCTCCGCCGACCACATGAAGCCGCGGCCACTGTCCTTCCACCCGCACGCGAGGCTGTCGGAGGACCGGGTGAGCGGCAAGGTCACCGCCACGATGACTCTGGAAGGTGGCCCGGACGGCAAGGCGGTGAGCTTCCAGGTCTTCCCCGACAAGTACAAGGCGTTCTCCAACACGCCCTTCACCGTCACCGCGAGCAAGCCGCGCGAGTACACCTGGGACGCCTCGGCCACCGACGGGAAGTACGCGTTCTCGATCTACTGCAACGACGGCTTCGTGCGCTCCTTCGCCGGGCAGGTCGTGCCCGCGGGGCAGAAGGACCTCGGCCTCCCCCGCGTCGAGGCCGACCTGAAGACGGGCCAGGACGGCGGGGAGGGCACGGTCAAGATCAGGTTGCACAACGACGGCACCGAACCGCTGCGCTACTCCCTGACCGCCCACGATTACGCCGGCGACGCCCAGGTCGTTCACCTGGCCGGCGGCAAGTCCAACGTCGTGTCGTGGCCGACGAAGGACGGTTACTACGACGTCGTCCTCACCGCGGACACCGGGACCGGCTGGACCCAGCGCTACGCCGGCCGCGTGGCGAGCGTCTGAGAGGCCTGAGACCCGATGACACGCACCCTTCGAAGTCGGCTCGTCGCCGCGATCGCGGCGGTGGGCGCCCTCTTCTTCGCCCTGCTGGTCGCGACACCCGCGGGACCAGCTTCCGCTGCCGATGACACGGCGCCCTTTACAACCCCGATCACGACCGTGGCCGCCGGCGCCCCGATCACGTTCAGCTACTCCGCGCCCGCCGACCGGGTGTCGGCCACCAACTGGATCGGCTTCTACAAGCCCGGCCAGAGCCCGGGCAGTGTCGGGTCGACGTACTGGGTGTACACGGCGAACAACAGCACGTCCGTGCCCGGCAGTGCGGTCGCCAGCGGCACGCTCAAGTTCCCAGGCGTGGCCGCCGGGACCTACGACGTGTACTTCCTCTACAACGACGGCTACACGGTGATCGGCTCACCGATCACCCTCACCGTGGCCAGCGCCCCGATCGCCACGTCCCAGACCACCGCCGTGGTGGGCACCCCGGTGTCCCTGTCCTACCAGGCGCCGGCCGGGCAGGTGAGCACGAGCAACTGGATCGGCTGGTACCGCGACAAGACCACGTGTGGTGCGGGATCGACGTACTGGCAATACACCCAGACCGGCACGCAGAGTGGCCCGCCGGCCGGCTCGGCGCCCGTAGCCGGTGGCACGCTCACCTTCACCGGTATGACGGTCGGGACCTATGCCGTCTGTCTGCTCTACAACGACGGTTACACGATCATCGGATCGCCGCTCATCATCCACATCGTCAACCCAACCCAGGCAGTAGCCGTGACCTCCTCGGGCCACGGCACCGCATCGGCCTCGTCGGGTGCGGCGACCCCGGGTGACAAGGTCACGTTGACCGCGACACCTGAGGCCGGCTACAAGTTCACCGGATGGAAGGTGACCAGCCCCAGCGACGGCAGTCTCAGCATCGCCGCCGACGGCACCTTCACCATGCCGAACGCGCCGGTAGCCGTGCAGGCCACCTTCATCCCGGACTCCGCGACCGTGCACTTCGACGGCAACGGCGCCGACGGCGGGGCGACGGCCGACCAGAGCGTCAACTACGGCGACACGGTCCCGCTGGCCGCCAACGGTTACACCCTGGCCGGCTCGGACTTCGCCGGCTGGGCCACCAGCCCGGCCGGGCACGTCGTCTACGCCGACGGCGCCGACTTCACCGACCAGATCCCCACCGACGGTGCGTCGATCACTCTGTACGCCCGCTGGCGTGGACAGGGGCAGCACCTCGTCTCCATCGATGACGACGAGCACGGCAGCGGCACACCGTCCGCGGGCTCGGTCAGCCCCGGCGGCTCCGTCAAACTCACCGCCACCCCGAAGACCGGCTACCACTTCGCCGGCTGGCAGGTCCTGAAGCCGTCGGGTCTGACCATCGACGCGGACGGCACCTTCACAATGCCGGGCGCCGACGTCGAGGTCGCGCCACACTTCGCGGCCAACACCTACACACTCACCTACAACGGCAACGGCGCTGACGCGGGCAGCACCGACCACACCACGTTGACCTACGACACCGCGGCCGCGCTGGCGCCCAACGGTTTCGTCCGGGACAACTACCGCTTCGCCGGCTGGAGCACGACTCCCACCGGCGAGGTGGCCTACGCCGACCAGGCATCGGTGAAGAACCTGACCGCCCAGGACGGTGGGGTCGCCACCCTCTACGCCCAGTGGGTCAAGCTGTCGGTCCAGCCGGGCAGCTGGAACAGCCTGCCCAAGGGCTTCGTCACCGACACGTTCAAGCTTCCCGCGGTCACCAGCTCCGGAGCCGTCAGCCAGCCGCTGCTCGGCATGTGGAACGGCGCGGCGCCGACCACCTTCACCAAGGTCTCCGGTGATGACTGGCTTGAGGTGACCGCCGACGGCACCGTCACCGGAACCGCGCCGAAGCAGCAGAAGAACGCCGGAGAGATCACGGTCTCGGCCACTGGCGGCGGCACGACCTCCACCATCCTGGTCGAGGTGCCGGTCGCGGCACCGAACGCCGCACCGGACTTCAAAGCGGCGACGTGGAACGCCTGGGACGCAGGCAGCAAGGTCACCGACGCGCCCGGCAAGAACCTCGCCGTCATCGCCGCCCGCGGCCTCGCAGTGATCGGATTCCAAGACGGCGGCTATGAGATGGCACAGTCGGTTGGTGCGGCCCTGGGCTGGTCGGTGCACGGACTCGGTGACCTCGGCATCGTGTCGGCGTACCCGACGGTGACCGGCACGAGCGCCAAGACCGTCTTCCCGACCAATTCGGTCCCGGCGGCCGCGGAGACGGTCAGCATCGCCGGTGAGCCGGTGCGGATCTGGGACGTCCACCTCGACGAGGCGAACTACGGACCTTACGGCGCCTGCTTCGACGGTGTCGGCGCCGCGAGGCTCCTCGGCACGGAGAAGTCGAGCACCCGCTACGCCCAGGCGCGGGTCGTCGTCAAGGCCATGGCCGCCGACCTCGCCTCCGGCACGCCGGTCATCCTGCTCGGCGACCTCGCATCCCCGTCCGCGACTGACTGGACCACCGCCACCTCAGCCGCCCACTGCAAGGTCGGAGCGGTCGACTGGCCGGTCCCCGCGGTGTTCACCACGGCGGGCCTGCAGGACTCCTATCGGACGGCGAACCCGGACCCGAAGACCAGCCCCGGCACCACCTGGTCGCCGGTCGTGGGCACGAACGCCAACGGGAAGCCAGAACCGCAGGACCGGATCGACTACGTCGACTACAACACCTCCGGCGGTCTCGAGCTGGTCTCCTCCGACACTCTGACGGTCGGATGGCCCTCCGCGACGGACCCGTCCGGGAACTCCTGGGCCAGCGACCACGCGGCAGTCGTGAGCAGGTTCCGCGTGAGCAGCAACCACAAGGGACACTGACCAGCCAGCGAGGTGGGGCGTGGCCCGCGAAGGCTGCGCCCCACCTCACGCATCGCCAGACCGTGTTCGCAACGCTCCGCCGGTGTCACGCCCGGTCGGCACGCTCGGGCCGCATCCGAGTCCACGAGTCGGGTCGGCCACCCGCGTCCTGGTCTCGCTTGCCTCCGCCACGCAGCCCCCTTCCTCACTTCTGTCCCACCCGGCCACCGGCCTCTCAGATGCGCTCGTCCGGCTGGCGAACTACGTCGACCTCGTGCAGGACCCGGAGTTCCTGCGGGCCCCCCGGGTTGTGCCATACGACGTGGGGGAGGTCGAGGCGGGATGGCGCGAGCTCATCAAGGCCGCGCCGCAGGCAAGCGAGTCCGAGCGATATCGTCACGACCTCGTCGACGCCACCGTCCAGGTGCTATCAGATCGGCGTCGCTGGAGGTTCGCATCGGCCGCGTCTCACACGCGAGAGTGCAAGGCTGAGATGGCGTCTGCGGGCTCTTCGAGCTGCTGCCGACGTCCGCCGGTCTGCACCTCGTTGCCGTCGTGTCGACGATCACGTAATTCTCCGGGGCTACGGCCGTGGTCTCCACATGAACGATGTACGTCGCGAGCGCGGTCTCCGTGGGGACGAGGGTTGCCGTGATCCTGCCTCGACGGCGTCCAGATAGCCCCCGCTGTCTGAGAATCGTTACGTACCACCTATGTGAGACACCGCTGGTCAGAGCGCTTTCGCTTCCCGCGCACCACACGGCGTATGTACGCATGGTGTTCCTCAATCGGTACGCGAGGGCCGCATCTATCGGGTCGCGCTGCCCCGCACGAAGCTCAGCCGCGGCTGAAACCGGGTCGCCAACGCCAGGAGCCCGCCCTAGGGTGCAGAGGTGGCTCTGCGACTGGAAGCGGTGACCTTTGATGTGGGCGACGCGACCGCGGTGGCGGCCTTTTGGGCCGGGCTGCTCGACCGAGAGGTACGCACCGAGTCCGGCGGCGCGTTGGTGGCGGGTGGCAAGACTCAGGTCGGGCTCCGCTTCGTCACCTCCGACACCAAGGAGATTGGCCCGCGACGGCTGCATCTCCACCTGACCAGCAGCAGCCTCGAGGACCAGCAGCGAACCGTTGAGAAGGCGCTGTGCCTAGGCGGCCGCCACCTTGACGTGGGCCAAGGGGCCGATGAGCACCACGTCGTACTGGCCGACCCTGGCGGTAACGAGCTGTGTGTGATCGAGCCGGGCAACAACTACCTGGCCGGCACCGGCTACCTCGGCGAGGTCACCTGTGACGGTTCCCGGGACGTCGGCCTGTTCTGGCGCGACGCGCTGGGCTGGCCGCTGGTGTGGGAGGAGAACGAGCAGACCGCGGTCCAGTCGCCGCTCGGCGGCACCAAGATCTCATGGGACCCATGGGGCAGACCGCCGATCCAACCCAAGACCGGAAGGAACCGGCAGCGCTTCGACTTGGTCACCGCTGACCCGACCAGCGAGGCGGAACGACTGGTCTCGCTCGGTGCGACCCGTCTTGCCGACCTCGCTGACGGCGTCGAACTGGCCGACCCAGACAGCAACGAATTCGACCTTCACCCAGACTGAGCGTCGAGCCACCGACTCCGATACACGTGCCGGTCAGGGATCGTTTTCCGAACGCTGAGGTGCTCTCGGCGCCGCCCGTCGTGGCTCGTGCCAGATCTGCCGCCCGATTTGGCGACGTGCCACGATTTTGCGTGTGGGCGAGTTGATCGTTGTGACCGGACCGCCCGGTGCAGCGGCCAACGCGATTGGCAGATGCCGCGCGACCGGTTAGAGTCCCTCTGAATGGACGGCTGGTGTTTTGCGGGCCCGTTCCTTCAATTTCGTTGGAGAGGCTGCTCATGTCGGATGGCGTCTGGGGTCGGGTGCATCGCGACCTGCCCGGCCGGCGGGGCACGCGCTGACACGGTAGGTACGGACGTGTCGTCGCGTGCTGCGCAGGTATGCAGCAATGCGATGCTGCCGGGAGCTGCCTGATCGCGGAGAGTCTTGCCGGTGGCCAATTGGCGGGCATGGCAGTCGATGAGAGCACTGCCGGCTCCGCCGGGCATCCTTGATCCTGCCGTGTCGCAGAAGGTCATTTGCCAGCTTCGACACCGTCCGCAGACGGCAGCCGTTTTCACGTAGTCGAGCCTGGCGCCGCTGCGACCCCGCGAAGGTGTCATGTACCCCCACGAAGCTCAACTCTTGCTGCGGATGGAAGCTCGGGCGGAGGCCGAACGTCGATATCCACGAACGTCGAGGCCGCGTCTTGCCTGGCGAATCCGCCAACGATCACAACCAACACCGCCTGAGCCAGATCTGCATACGAAACTGCTGGGCGACCCATCGGTGCGTCCAGACTCGGCCAATCTGATCACTGAGTGCGCGGAGCGGGGTTCAGACGATCGCCGAGGACATCGGGACCTCGAGACCGATAGAGCCCAGGATTCGGGGACCTGTCGACGCGAGAAGTCCGTCCGGGACGCGGCGGTCTGGGTCAGTCGACGTCGCCAATCCGTCGACCTCGTATCGTGCTGGCCGGACACAGGTCGCCCTGGTGCTGCGACTGCGCAGGCGGGGAGGGGACACGGAGATGGAAGCAGCTGAGGCGCGGCGTGCGGTGGCTGCGGCGATGTCGACCGCCTCAGAACTCGACTTGGCCGTCGACGACGCGATCGTTCTCAGCGACTCCAACCGACTCGTCATCCGCCTGACGCCATGCGACATCGTCGCCCGAGTCACGCCCATGACGCATTTCGCAAGCGCAGAGCGAGAAGTTGAACTCGTGAGACGGTTAGCGCAGACGGGCA
The DNA here is from genome assembly GCF_014873875.1 of Actinopolymorpha pittospori. Classification (GTDB taxonomy): domain Bacteria; phylum Actinomycetota; class Actinomycetes; order Propionibacteriales; family Actinopolymorphaceae; genus Actinopolymorpha; species Actinopolymorpha pittospori. The sequence continues at coordinate 481,086 of NZ_JADBEM010000001.1, forward strand.
GCCCGGTCGCCGCGCTCGATGCTCGGGTCGAACCACGCGTCTTCGTGCATGACGGCTTCAAGATCGCCATGTGGGCCTATTTCGAACCTGTGCAGTCTCGAATGCTTCCGCCGGCCGAGTACGCGCAGGCGCTCGCATGTCTTCATGCCGGCCTGCGGCGGATCGAGGTCACGACGCCGCACTTCATGGATCGAGTGGCTGCTACTCAACGAGACGTTGCCAGCCGTGACATCACTCCCGATCTCGCGGACATGGACCGGGCGCTGCTCGCCAACACGCTGCGCGATCTGGGGCGATCAATCGTCAACCGGCGCGCCCTCGAACAGTTGCTGCACGGCGAGCCGCACCCGGGGAACGTCCTCAACACGAAGAACGGGCCGCTCTTTATAGACTTCGAAAACACCGCCCATGGGCCTGTCGAGTACGACCTGGCTTGGGTGCCCAGCGAGGTCAGCCAGGACTATCCCGACGCTGACCAAGATTTGGTCGGCGAGTGCAGGGGGGTCGTACTCGCGATCGTCGCAGCGCATCGCTGGAGTCGCAACGATCAACACCCGAGCGGCAGAGAATCGGGAGTGGCGTTCCTTCACGTTCTGCGGGAGGGTCCGCCGTGGCCGGCGCTCGACGATGTCGTCTGGTAGTGCCCTTGCGCTGGATCGCGTCCGCTGACGCAGTCCGACGCAAGCTGCACCTATCCCCGAAGTGCCGTTGAAGGCGAGCGTGGGCCGGTGCCCCAGACCGCCGCAGCGGGCGACCAGTCCTCCGGCCAGAGGTTGTGGGTCAGAGAATGGCGGCGGCGAACTGGTCGTGGTGGGCAGTCCACCAGCGGCGCCGACGGTCGTACTTTTCGATGCCTCCCATCCGGTTCAACCTCGCGATGGCGTTCGGGTCACCCGCATCGATCGCTGCGCCGCGCGGCTGCTTCGATGCGGGCGAGGGCATCGTTCATGGCGGTGAGCAGTTCTGCTCGGCCGTCCCGGTCCAGTCCGTAGGCGTCGGCGACGAGTCGTAACCGCGCCGGCCGGTCGGCGGGCAGCCAGCCGATCCGGGCCTGGTCGAAGTCGTCTTCGATCGGTACACATAGGCGGGCGAGCTGGGCAACGTCGTAGACAGCGCGGCCAGGGGCAGCGAACTCGAAGTCGAGCAGCGCAACGGCGATGCCGTCACGGAAGACGACGTTCGAGGGCTCTACATCGTTGTGGCACACGAGCGTCCCGCCCGCGGGGTCAGCCAGACTGTCGTTCCAGGTGAAACCCTGAGGGTCGAACCGGCGGGCGGCGTCGTGCAGCCCGCGCAGCAGCCTGGCGATGGAAGCCAGCGCGGTGTCGGACTGGCTCCAGTCCGGATAGGGCGCCACGGGGACCTCGCCATCGATGAACACGAGGCGCTCGCGGCCGTCCTCGTCGATGCCGACTGGTATCGGGGCCCCCCTGAATCCGGCACTTCTCACCGCCTGCAGGAAGGTATGGATCGAACCCGAGTGCGGACTCGAGGGGCGAAGAACATGCGGACCGACCCGGACAATCTGGCCCGCGTTCGCGATCCCGCCATCGAGCTGCTGCTCCGTCACACCGCCACCCTGACAAATGAGTGGGCACCGCCGCCAGCGGGCACGCCAACGTCTCGGCCTGTACGCATATCGGTGAGATCCGGAGGTCTCAGTTCCCTTCTCATCCGCCCCTCCGGGAGGTCCGCGCATGTGTATCCGCAGCTGCTCACCCCGGGTCGTGGTGGACTCAGCCGCTCCAAATCGGTGAGGGATTCCGGAGTGCCGCCGCATCGGCCAGGGCCAGTGACGCGGATCCTCAAGTCCGTCCGGTGAGGGATCGAGCCGTCCGGCATCACCTGGCGGCGATGGATCGACCGGCTAGGTCTAGTCGACGCAGAGGTCTTTAGAAGCCTCACGCCAGCGTCAGGGTCACGCGATCGTCACCCTCGGGTGTGCCGGGCCTGTCGTAGGAACGCGTCGAGAGCCGATCGCTGGAGAGCCAGATCCGTGATGTGGGCAGCCAGCCGGTCGCGATAGCTCTGCACCTTCTCGAGGAACTCCTCGCAGACCACGCCCGCCGGCACTCGCTCCTCTCCCAGGCACGGCAGGACTTCTCGGATCAGCCTCACGGGCAGTCCGGCCTGCAGCAGCGAGCGAACCTGCAGAATCCTGGTGATAGTGGAGGGGCAGTAGTCGCGATACCCATTCGGGTGCCGACCGGGGCTGATGAGCCCTTCGTCCTCGTAGTGGCGCAGCGCTCGGACGCTCGCGCCGCTGACCTGGGCAACCTGACCGATTCTCACGCAGAGCTCAACGCGGGAGCCACCGGCACCCTTCCACTCAGGGCGAGAGGACCGGCCGCCGCGACCACCGGGGCGTAGCAGTCCACGAGCAGCGAGGGTTGGTTCTCCTTGGGGCCGGGTGGCGGCTTGGCCAAAGCTATGCCAAGTCGTCCTTGTATTCAAATGATCTTCGTCCTTAACATCGACACCGCTGGCACCTGTCTGCGAGGCGTTTAGCTTCACCACATTCGCCGATCACTGGCGATCAAGAACAATTGGGGGGCGTGTGCCAATCGACCTCGAGAGTGTCGTCCGCGCCATCGCTTCCGTGGGCGCGTCCTGGGAGGCCGGCGAGACCAGCCTGACCCAGTTGACGGACAGTGAACGCGCCACCCGGCTGGGATTTGTTCCCGGTCCGGGCCAGCTCCCGATCCGGGAGCGGGAACAGATCGCCACTGCCCGGCACGAAGTGCATCTTCAGTCCCTCGCGGCGCAAGCCACGCCCGGCCTCGTCGATTGGCGCAACGTCGGCGGGGTCAACTACATCAGCGCGATCAAGGACCAGGGCGGCTGCGGTTCCTGCGTCGCCTTCGGCGTAAGCGCCGCCATCGATGCGGCGATGCGTATCAATCGGCAACTTCCTTTCGGCAGTCCTGACGCGGGGCTGCTGCAGGACGTGTCAGAAGCTCAGCTTTTCTACGGCGCCAGCAGGACCTGTGATGTCGGCTGGGATCCAGCCGGCGCGCTGGCGTACTGCACGCGTACCGGACTCGTCCCCGAGAGCTCCTACCCCTACACGGCCGGGAACCAACCCGGACGTCTGCCAAACGACTACCAACAAGACCTCACGCAGCTGGCGCAGTATCGAAGCCTGACAGACCACACCGCCACGAAGTCGAGCCTCGACCAACATGGTCCCCTTGTCACGGGCTTCACCGTGTACGACGACTTCTACACCTACAAGAGCGGCGTCTACACCCACCAGCACGGCGACTATGCCGGCGGCCACTGCGTATGTGTGATCGGCTACGACGACACCCGACAGGCCTGGCTGTGCAAGAACCAATGGGGCACCGATTGGGGCGAGTCAGGCTACTTCTGGATCGGCTACGGGCAGTGCGGCATCGACGCGGAGATGTGGGAGATCACCAGCTTCGCGCGGATCTACTCGGCCGTACCCAGTTCCGCGACGGCCCTGGCCGGATTTCCTGTCCACGGCGCCTCGTCCCGGCTCTATTACATGGGTGGCGAACAACACGTTCACGAACTCGGCTGGAACGACCGCTGGTACCAGTCGGACCTGACCACCCGGGCCGTCGGCGCCCCACGACCGGCTGCCCACACCTCGATGACCGGTTTCGCTGTCAGCGGCCGCGACTCCAGGGTCTACCACCTCACTACCGACGGTAGCGTCAACGAACTCTGGTGGTCCGGAGGCTCCTTCTGGGACACCGGTTGGCATGACTCCAATCTCACGGTGGTCACCGGTGCCCCTCGGGCCCGCCCCGGAAGTGCCATCGGGAGCCTTGCCATAGCGGGCACCGACTCACGGGTCTACTACGTCAGCGACGACGGCCACATCCACGAACTGTGGTGGAGCGACCGCTGGGGACACGGCGACCTGTCCGCCCTCACCGCCGCCCCGGGGGCCGTGACCGGTAGCCCGCTGGCATGTTTCGCCAGCGGTGGCACCCAACCCCACGTCTACTACATCGGCGCTGACGGCCACGTGCACGAACTGTTTTACAACAGCGACGGCTGGAGCCATCTCGACCTGAGCCAGGCCACCGGCGCGCCGTTCGCGACGGCGGCGAGTGGGCTGGCCTGCTTCGGCATCGGAGGGACCTCGCCGAGGGTCTACTACGTCAGCGCCGACGGCCACGTGCACGAACTGAGCTGGTCCAACGCCTGGTACGACCTCGACCTGACCGCCCACACAGGCTCCAAGCCCGCGTCGGTCGGCACCTCACTGGCCGCCTTCGCCTACGCCGACACGTCGGCCTGGGTGTACTACCTCACCGAGGACGGCCACGTGAACGAACTCGGCTGGGCCGGGAGTTGGTTCCACAACGACATCACCGCCCTCACCCAGGGCGCTCCCGCCTCGCCGGTCAGCGCGCTCGCCGCCTTCGGCCGGGACGGTTCCAACCCCCGCGTCTACTACCAGACCGACGACGCACATCTGCATGAGCTGTTCTTCGAGGGCCACTGGGCTCATCTGGACCTGACGACCATGCCGACGGGCTGACCGACCCGGGCGCTCCCGGCCATCCCGTGGCCGGGAGCGCTCTGCTCGCCACCGGCCGTCGATGGGTTCCGGTCAGCCCAGAACGCCTGCTTCGTCTGCGCCGTCCGCCTGATGGGGTTGGTGAACCAGATGCCCGCCCTATGCCATCTCGCCCGGCGGGCACACGCGGGCAGACCGCCCGTCCGCGCTGCCGGGACTCCCGCGAAAGGCCCGGCCTCCCTGTGGGCCAACATCCCTTCGCCCGGCACCGCGGTCAGGTCGATGCTCGGGGGATGAGACGTCTCGCGATGTCCGCCTCGCTCTCGGTCGTCCTACTCGCGACGTCGCCGGTCCTCACCGGCCAGGCTGTCGCCGCCCCACCGGCCACTGCGGCACCCGACCCGCCGGTCGTCGTCAGCGAGACGTTCGAACCGGCCGACTCCGGTGCCAGCGGGCTGACGTACAGCCAGCGCCTCGTTCCGGTCGGCGCCCCAGCACCGTCGTCTCGGTGGCCACCCGACACGCTACGGCGACCCTGCTCGCCGTCAACGGACTCGCCCCCGACCGCCACTACGGCGCGCACCTTCACATGAACAGATGCGGCCGCGCACCCGAGGACTCCGGCCCTCACACCCAGTGGCACCCCGGACCCGGTCCAGCCGTCGGTCAACCCGAAGTACGCCAACCCGCACAACGAGATCTGGCTCGACTTCACCACCGATCGCGACGACAACGCGGTCGCGGCCAGTGAGGTGAGCTGGCCGGTCTGCCAGAATTTGGTCCGGTCGGTGGTGATCCACGAACGGCACCAGTACGGCGCCGTGGCCCCGCCGGTGAGGCCGGAGACCGACTCGCCTGCGTCGACGTCGACTTCTCCCACGCGGGCGGACACGTCCCCGGCGTCCCGATGCAGTAGGTGCTGTTGCCTCAAAGCGCTCCGAGCGACCGCCACCAAGTACGTCGTAGACCCACTTGGTGGCGGCCTCCCGTTGCACAGGTCAGCGCTTACGGCAACTTCTCCGTCAACCATGGGGTTGACGCTGACTTCTCAGGCGCCTCGATCGGAGGCTACATAGGGCATCCTGTCCGGTGCCTCGAATTTCGGCCGTAAAGGGGTTATGCGGCCTGGAAGGTGCTGCGGCGCGCTCAGGACGTCCAGTGGTTCGACAGTGCGGAACGATTTCCCGCGGAGTCGACAGCGCGGATGAAGCCGCTCTCGGCGTAGACGCTCTGCCCCATGGGCACGTCGTAGGAGCTCAGGCCGTTGTCGAAGACGATGTCGTACTGCAGGTCGGCCTGCGGGGTGACGTCGTCGGTGGACTCGTCCCAGAAGAGGTTCCACGAGATGATGTTCGGGTCGAACACGACGCGGGCGTTCATCGGCGCCGCGGGCGGGACCGTGTCCGCGGCCGGCGGCAGCGCGACCCGAACCGGCTGGCTTGGTGCCGACGTCTGCGGATTCGGGTTGATGACGGGGTTCTCCTTGTAGACCACCGTCAGCTCGTGCGTCATGCCGGACCTGAGCCGCTTCATGGTGACCCCCGACTTTGCGCCGAAGCATTCGCCCGTGCCGTTGTCGGAGACGGTGATCGTGTAGGCCTTGAGGTCGTAGTTGGGCGGCGGATCCCAGGCCAGGGTGATGGTGTTGCCGGACTGGTTCGCGAGGCGGACCGCGAGCGGCGGCAGGGACGAGTCGCCTGCGGCGTTCACTGAGCTCGCAGTGCTCGCCTGCGCCGCCTGTCCGGTGCCGAGTATCCCGATCCCGCCGATGAGGGCGGCACCGGTCTTGACGATGAATCCCCTGCGGTCGTGCGTGGAATGCATGACTCTCCCAACGTCGATAAGTATGACTACCTCATCCACGTTGAACGGCAGGGATTCGGATCCGGTTCATCGGATCACCGCGATTTGTCACGCACATCGATCTCACAGGACAAGGCGCATGTCATGTGGTGAGCCCGGTTCGGTGGCTCAACGCCGGCGCGATGAAGGTGGGACAGCAGCCACCGAGTCGCGGACGACGATGTGCGTGCCGAGCACGACATGCTGGTCACGGTTCGATGCAGGGCGAGGCGAACCGCGGTCCGGCCGAGCTCCTCGTGGGGAACGTGCACGGTCGTCAGGCTGGGTACGACGTCGACAGCGAGAGGTACGTCGTCGTAGCCGACCACGGAGACGTCGTCGGGTACCCGGACGGTGGCCTCACGAAGCGCCTGGAGCACTCCGGCCGCGATCATGTCGGTGGCGGCGAAGGTGGCGGTGACGTCGGCGCGGTTGGCGAGCAGGCGCCTGGCCGCTTCGTACCCGTAGGTGCGGGTGAACGCTCCTGTCAGGACGAGATCCGGGTCGAGCTCCACCCCGAACTTCTGATGTGCGCGACGGAACCCGGCGATCCGTTCCGAGGTGGTGGTAAACCCCGGCCGCCGGCCGAGGAAGGCGATGCGCCGATGCCCGGCCGACAGCAGATAGCTGGTCAGCGCGTACGCGCCACCCTCGTTGTCGTACTCCACGACGGTCGCGGGCCCTCCCTCCCCGAGGGAGGGCCGACCGTACAGCACCAGCCGCGACCCGGCCTTGTCCAACGCGTCGGCGACCCGGGCCATGCGCTGGCGGTACTCCGCATCCTCCCGGCCGACGCCCACGAGGATGACCGCCTCGGCGTGCTGCTCGCGCATCACCTCGATGACCGCGAGCTCGCGCTCCTGGTCGCCCTGGGTGGTGCACGCCAGGCACAACCGACCATCGGCGGTCGCCTGCTGCTCGACGCCCTGTGCGATGTGGGCGAAGAAGGGGCCGGTCACATCGTCCAGCAGGAACGCGACCGTCCTGGTCGAAGCTCCGGCCAGCGCCGGGCGTGCGCGTTCACCACGTAGTCGAGGTCACGCATGGCCCGCTGCACTCGCGCTCGAGTCGCCGACGCCACCGGGTAGGTGCCGCCGAGAACCCGCGAGACGGGGAACGGAGACACCGGCTCGTTGCGCCACATCCTTGATCGTGGTGCGCCTGCGGTCGTTCGCCGGCATCGTGCACACCCTCCTTCTGTCCGGGTCGCGATCCGACGGCGAAAGGTGTGCGCGGGCCCGGTTCGCTGAACGTCGTCGGATCCGACCGGGCTTGATCTGAGTGTAGAGAGCGCTATCTGGATCCGGGGCTCAACGTGGCCAGCGCAGACCACGCCCCAACTCACGCATCGCCGCGCCGTTCCGGGCGCTCCGCCCGCGTCATGCCTCGGCGGCGCGCACGGCCAGGTCTGAGTCCAGGAGCCGGGTCGGTCACCCAGGCGTGGTCTTCGTGAACGCGGTCGCGAAGATGTGGATCGCACCGGACTGCGGCAGCGTGACCGCCACAACCTGCTTACCGGCCTCGATCGTCACGTCGTTGTAGAACACGTGGTAGGCGGTCGTCGGGTAGGCGGGGCCGGTGGGGATGTTCTTGCCATAGGTGGTGATGGCCGGTTCGGCGCCGTAGCCGGAGGTGTCGGCGCAGCACCAGTTGGGGAAGCCCAGTGACTGCATGCTGGTGGTCCCGTCGGCGTAGTGGATCGTCACCGGGCCGGAGGTGAAGCCGGCTTCGGAGCCGAGGAACGCCAGGTGGCTGCCCTGTCCCTGGACGGCGATCGTCTGGCCCTGGGCCGCCACGTTGTCCGGCGTACCCGGGTCGGCGTCGGGCCAGGTGAAGGCGACCCCGTCGTGGGTGACGGTGCCCCCGGTGGTCGCGCCTTGCGCGGCGAGGCGTTCGGCGATGTAGCTGGAGCCGCCGCCGTCGAAGTCGCCCGACTCCGGGTCGACCTCGGCCGTGATGGCGGTGTTGTTGAACGCCGCGGCCAGGGAGGCGTAGGGGACGCTGACCGTGGTGGAGCGGTCGACGCCGCCGATGGCGCTGGTGCCGTAGAGGTCCACCTGCGTCGCGGTGTTCGTGGCGACGCGCGGCGTCTTGACGTGGACGGTGCCGCCGCGCTCGTCGGCCGCGTAGTACCAGCCACTGTCGGCGCTGTTCAGCTCGGCAGCCGAGGCGACCTGCGTCAGGCGGGTGTTGCCGGCACGGACGATCTCGGGTGCGGAGCCGGTGTGCACGTGCAGGAAATAGTTTCTGGCGTCGGGCTTGCCGGTGTAGGTGCCGTCCATGGCGCCGATGCGTACCTGGATGTTGCCACGGCCCCGCTCAGGTGCCTTGACGGTGAACGTCTGCTCGGCGGAGGAGCCCTGCCGGTGATCTCGGGTGTGACCGTCGTCCTCGTACGCCGTGAAGGTGGTGTCGCCCTGCGGGTAGACGTCGAGGTCGAGTTGGCCGGCGTTCTTGCCCTGCTGCCAGTCCGTCGTGCCGTCGGGGAACATCGGCACGATCGCGCCGCCCTTGACGAACAGCGGCAGCGTGGACAGCGGCGCCGGGTAGTCGTTCAGGGTGGTCGGCCCCTGGTAGGTGCGGCCGGTCCAGTAGTCGACCCAGGTGCCCTGCGGCAGGTAGATGCCGTCGCGGGTGTCAGTGTCGGAGTAGACCGGTGCGACGAGGAGGTCCTGGCCGGCGAGGAACTGGTACTTGGTCTGGTCGCCCCAGGTGGCGGGGTCGTCGGGGTACTCGAGGACGAGCGGGCGGGTGGGGCCGAAGCCGGTGGCGTTGGCCTGCGCGGCAACCGGTAGCCGGGCCCGACCCAGGCCACGTCGGTCTTGCGGACTGCCACGCCGGCCTCGCCGACCTCGAACGGCTGGGCGGTCAGGTCCTCCTCGGTCCACAGGCCGAGTTCGATGCCCTTGTCGCGGAGCGCGTCGCCGGTCTGCGGCAGTTCGGTGTAGCCGCAGCCGTAGCCGTCGTTGACGAGCATCCAGCCGAGCGGGATACCGCGGGACTCATACCCGTCGGCGATCGCGGTGGAGTCGGTGAGGGTGTCACGTTCACCGCGGGTTGGCGTTGTGGTTGTAGCAGTCGGCGTCGCCCATCTCCAGGCCGTACATCGGTGGCGCCGCGGGTGAGGGTCTGGGTGGTTTCGTCGTCGTCCCAGCTCAGCGGCTCTGTCTCTGCCCAGATCGGGTGCTCGTTGGTGGCGTCGTAGAGGGCGAAGCGGAGCGGGTCCTTGAAGACGCGCAGCGCCGCTTTGTCCGTGCGGATCAGGTAGTGGTCGCCCTGGTCCCTCCACTTTGAGCCGGCCCCGGCGTAGTCGCGTTTGACGACGATGTCCGCGTCGGGTGCGTCCGGGTCGCTGGGTTCGGGGTCGGCGTTGGCGGGATCGGTGAACTGGCCGTTGGGGGCGAGCCAGATGCGGAACAGGTCGGCATCCTCGAAGACGACTCGCAGTTTCGCGGCGCCTGCTGTGACGGTGTAGGTGTCACCGTCCGCCTCGAACCCGGTGACCGCGCCAAGCTGACTGCAGGTTCGGATTGACCAGGACTCGGCCCAAGGCGCCACGGACGGGGCCGGGAACGCGCTGGCATACGTCTGGCTGCAGGACGGGCGGCTCGTCAACGAGCTTATGCTCGCCGGCGGATACAGCCGGGAATCCACGTCGGGCGACGCGTCGACGTACCAGGCCCGGTTCGCGGCGGCCCAGCGGCAGGCGCGGGACTCGAAAGCTGGACTGTGGCAGTCGTGCGTGAACACGTCGAGGCCCAAGACGAGGGTGGAAGCGTCCGAGCCGAAGCAGGAACCGCACGAGACCCGTCACGAGCCGAAGCCACAGCCGCCGGCACCCCGACCCAAGCCGCCCGCGCCCAAGCCCGAACCACCGGCACCGAAGCCAGAACCGCCTGCGCCGAAGCCAGAACCCAAGCCGGACCTCGATCCCCGCTTTGGCACCTGTAAGGAGGCCAACGCCCACGGGTACGGCCCCTACACGCGAGGCATCGATCCCGAGTACGACTGGTACCAGGACCGCGACCACGACGGTCTCGTCTGCGAACGCTGACCCAGCCAGACACTTACTCACTCCGCCGAACGACGACTGACGTGCTTGCTCCCTACCGGTTCCCCTCCGGGGCCGGTAGGGACGGCATGCCGATGGATCACCCGCCAGGACCGGCGCGCAGCTGGATCAGACCGCGAAACCTGGCGCCGAGAACGACGGCACCGCGACGGCGTTGCGTGCGGCAGGACGCGCCCCTCTGCTGCGGCTCGGCTGACGAGGTGAGCACCGTAACGGTCACGCCGGACTCTCGATCTGTGGTGGTCATGCCTAGGAAGGTGTAACCCGCAGTCAGGCTGTGACAGGGCCTCGGTCAGCAGGAGGCACCTGCGAGGGCAAGACACTTGACTGGATCCGGGCTGACTCGAGCCGGAACGGCCGATCCTTCTCGCTCCCTCGGGCCGTTCTCCCGGTGCGGAGCGGGCGTTACGCATAATCCGCCACGAACCTTTCCCCCTGATGCCGGCCGAGCCGGCCCTCGCCCGACCACCTGTGCGCCACGGAGGAAAACACGCCCACCAACGCTGAGCCTTCATGGTCGCCTCCCCAATGGGTACCCGAACCTGCCCCTTCCGTGCGCGCAGGCTATGCCGTAAGTCCCGGTCATGAGGAGCCGATAGTCCCATTGTTCTGGCCGTATGTCGGTCGCTATCGTGCTGGTCGAGACGACAGGATGACCATGACTGCGGATCCCCCGGAATGCGATGGGCTCGCGCTACCGGGACAGGCTCGCCGCCATCGGTAGGAGTCTGAGCGTGCGCTCGCGTCTCATCTGGTCGGAGGCATCTCGCGGGGATCCGCCAGCAAGGCTGACCCGACCGCGCTGTCCACTGGAGTGCGCACCGTGAGGGTCAGTCCACAAGCGGTGCGGGAGGCCCTTTCCTTGCAGGCCGCGCCAGGTGCAGTTTGCGGTGACTCTGGCGCGGCGCTCCGCACCGCTCACAGCGGCCGGTGTAGGTGCTTCCCATGCAGTGCTACACCGGCCGCCGCAAGCAGACCCACTCCCGGCGGCGCTGCCGGGAGAGGGTCTGCTGTGCCTCCAGGCCGGCCCCCCCTGAGTTCCTGGGGCCGTCGGCACCCAGTGCCGTCGGCCCCCGGTGTCGCTGGCGAGGCTGGGGCCGGTCGGTTCGGTCGCGTACCTTCCTCGGCGCCCGCTACCGACGCATCGCCCGCCGCCGCGGCAACCACATAGCAATCGTCGCCACCGGCAATACCCTGCCCACCAACGCCTACCACCTACTCGCCGACCCCGACGCCCGCTTCCACGACCTCGGAGCCGACCACGACGAATCGCGCATTAACAAAGAACGCCGCGCCCGCAACCTGGCCACCCAACTGCAAGCCGCCACCGGCCAAACGATTCTGATCCGTAACGGAAAGGCCGTCATCGTCGACCCCGACGCCGCCTAACCACCACCGACCACCCACCCCAGACCGACGACCAACGTTCGGGGTTCGCCGTCTGCCTGGTGACGGTGAGATTTTCGGCTCAGAACCATTGACAGACCTCAGCACGGATCGAGGCGCAGCCAGCCTCGTGCGATACGCCCGACGGCACCACGCCCGTGAGCTCACCGTCACCGAACCCGCGCACCTGGCCGTGTTCGACGTGCTCGAGACGGCACAGGACGGCGATCTTCGGCGCCGCCCGCCGCAGGACCGCCGCGGCGTGCTGGAACGCATGTTCCGCCGCGTCCCACCCCGATCGCCGCTGACCCCTCGCCATGCAGCCGCGGCCCCTGACGTCGCGCAGGAGTGGTACGAGGAGAAGGCCGTCGCCGGCATCGAAGGGCTGATGATCAAGCCCGCGAACGGCCCCCACCCTCCCGGCTGTGGATGAAGTACAAGTCCCGCCAGACCACCGACGCCGTGATCGGCAGGGTCACCGGGAGTGTCCGTCGTCCGTCGGCTCTGCTCCTCGGCGGTTCGCCTCGGTCGCTGGCTCCACTACGCCGGCCGCACCCCCCATCTCACCGACCCCTGAGCCGCAGCGGTCGGCCCGCTCCTCCTACGCGCCGTCAGCGGACACCCGCGGCCCGCGCAGCTCACCCTCATCCTGGAGGTCCAAGCCGACCGGGTACGTGCGCGTCGCACCGTTCGTGGTCTGGAGATCCGCGCCGACGTGGCGACCGACCGGGCACCGCTGGCGCCACGCCGTGCGCATGCTGCGTGTCCGGGCATCGCGCGCCGGGCGAAGAGGTGCCCCTTGATCTCGCCCTCGAGGCCTGATCCCAAAACTGCGCAAATCAGGATTAAAACGTCCGTCACCAAACCGTAATGCAACCTTCTCGGAATCCCGGATCTCATGACCTTCGCTGCATCAGTGATCTTCATGGGGGGAAGAGTGTCCGAGTTTGGGTCGCTACGTCCGATTGGGCGTCATTCGGCCAAGCGGAAGGCTCCAAAACGTAGAGGGCGGGCGAGACTCAGAAGTGGGCGTCTAGCCCGACTCGGCCGGCTGGGCGTTGCCCTGGCTGCGCTCGGTGTCATGCTGTATTGGCACCGTTACTCAGAATTCACTGCGGCCACCGCGGTGTTCCTGTTGGTCGGTGGCTTCCTGCTTTTCATTCTGTTCACCGCCAGCCGTCAGCAGTCATGGGACGACAAGCCAATCCCGGCCGGTCGCATCGTCGTCGCGGTACCCGCCTACAACGAGGATCCCTTCACGCTCCATGCGTGCATTCGGAGCTTGCTGAACCAGACGTGCCGCATCGACGCCATCTACGTCGTGGACGACGGCAGCCCGACGCCCGCACCGGTGCTCCGGGACCCGCGCGTGCATTGGAAGAGGACGAAGAACGGCGGGAAGCGTCACGCCCAGGCCGTGGGGCTGATCGCTGAGGAAGGGCGCGCGGACTTCATCGTCAGTGTCGACAGCGACTCGGTCGTGGCACCCGACGGCGTGGAGAAACTCCTGCGCGCATTCTCCGACCCGCGCATCCAGGCCGCCGCCGGTCTGCCGGTGCTACGGAACCGGGCGAAGAACCTCATCACCCGGCTCACTGACATGGAGATCGTCTACGGGTGCCTCACCCTCCGCCGAGCGCGCAGCGCGCTCGGTGCGGTGCTTCCCACCTCGGGAGCGTTCGCGGCGTACCGCGCCGAAATCTTCTTCGACAACGTCACCGATTACCTGTCGTCCGGCACCTACGGCGACGACCGGAGGCTGACCCACTACGCCCTGCAGCGCGGCCGGGTGGTCAGCGTCGACGACGCGGTCGTGGAGACAGACATGCCCACCACGCCGCGGGCCGTCTTCAAACAGCGCACCCGCTGGTTCAAGGGCTCCTTCCGCTACATGCCGTGGGAGTTGCGCAACCTCAAGGGCGCACCGATCGCGTTCCGGCTATGGAACCTGTCCATGTTCCTGGCCTACCCGATCTTCATCGTCCACAGCCTCGCGATCATGCCGCTCACCGGCCGCGCCGTCGACCTCACGCCGCTGCTCTACTGGCTGACGCTGCTGTACGTCCAGTCGTTCACCTACGTCATCGGCCGCAAGGGTGTATCGCTGGTGGAGCGGCTCCTGTCGTGGCTGTTCCTCACACCGCTGGTGAGCGTGTTCCAGATGCTGCTGATCCGGCCGGCGATGTACTACGCGACCACCCAGGTCCGATCGGACGCCTGGGCGACGCGCGGGGCACCTGCCGAGTCCGGCTCCCCCCTAGTTCCCGTTCCGTCGGTGGAAGCCGTGCGCGCCGCCGTATAGGGGGTCATCCGCTAGGGCTGATCAGCGGCCACCTTGTACACGGACTCGGGTGTGTCAGCGTCGTCCGGCGTGGTGCACGAGGTTCACGTAGCGGCGATGTAATCCCGGCTGCCCCTCCCCATCGTGTCGGCCTTCGCCCCTTCTCCATCAGGTACCAGAGCGCGGCCCAGGCGTCGGCGGTCCGCTCCGGGAGCATCGCCAGCAGGTCGAGTTAGGCCGAGCACCTGGCGGATGTCGTCGGTGACTGGCCGGGTCGCCGCCCTCCGGTCCACGGATCGTGGGCACGCCCACACGGTCACCACAGAGAACCGGCGGCTCGCAGCATGAATTAGCCGTTAAGCAGCTGTCCGGAAGGTTCGGGGCGGGCCATCTTCTGGTGGTGCTGGCCACAATCCGGGCAGCAGCTCTGTACACATCTATTCGCGGCGGTGCAGCCCAATCGTTCTCGTCATCCGCCGGCGCCTACCTCTGGCGTGGGGATCGCCGGGCCCTAACCCTCCGTGGCCTTGCGGACTTCGTACGTGTCGAAGACAAGGATGTCCGAGATGATCTTGCCGTCCTGGACGACGATGCGATCGACCGAACGCAGTGTTCCGAACGGACCAGTCTCCATGTCGTACATGATCATGGCTTCCCGGTCGTCGCCGAGCGCGGAAACGATCCGCACTCCGGTGACCGCCTGAGCGAACTGGCCCACCGCCTGCAAGAACGACTCGGCTCCCCTGACCGTAACTCTCGGGCTCTCGAAGACGACGTTCTCGGCGAGGTGTGCGGCCACGGCAACCATGTCGCGTCGGGCGAATGCCTCAATGAACGCCACTGCGATCTCAACAGGGGTCCTGACTTCGGTCATCACGTCCAGTTCCTTTCGTCATTCACAGTGAACGACCGGCCGTTGTCGTGCCTTGGCTGGCCGTCAGCAATTTGGACCCGCTGGCGGGCGGAGAATCATCATTGGCTCCTGCAGCGACAACGACACACACAACAACGCCCCGTACATACCGAAGTTGAAGACCAGGCCGGTGATCAGCGCCCACCGAAACCGTCCAGACCTGACCAAGGACGGCGGGCAGCAGCGGGTGCGGGCTGCGTCGTTCCACCCCGACGAAGCCCGCGCCAGCGACCACGCCCAGGACCACCAACAGCAGGCTCACGATGAACTGTCCGCGACCCAACTCGATGATCCCACCAGCCACCCCAGCCAATGCGACGATGATGAACACCGTCGCGACCGGCCCCAACCGGCGCTGGTGCGGCCGGCCGGCTGGAGCCAGCAGCAAAATGGTCCCAGCCACCAGGACCGTGGCCGGGACGTTGATCCAGAAGATCGCCAGCCAACCCGCATGTGTGATCAGGAGACCGCCGACGACGGGTCCGGCCGCGAAACCGGTGCTTGCTACCCCGCCCCAGACACCCAGAGCCCGGGAACGAGCCCGCTCCTCCGGGTAGAGGCGACTGACCAGGGCCAGGGACGCGGGCAACATGATCGCCGCTCCAACACCTTGAACGCCCCGAGCGGTGATCAGCATCGCCCAACCGTCGGCACGCGCGGCGGCCACCGAGGCAAGCGCGAAGATCACAAACCCGAGCACACAACTACGCCGGTGGCCGAGTCGATCGCCGATCACCCCCGCGGTCAACATGCAGGCGGCAAACGGCACCGCATAGCCATCCACCACCCACTGCGCAGCGTCGACCCCGCCGCCGAGATCCCGGCGCATCGTCTGCAAGGCGACGTTCACGATCGTCGTGTCAAGCTGGACCAGGCCGAACGTCAGCGCCAGCGCGACCAGGACCACACCCGTCCGTAACGTCCCGTGAGCGGACGGCGTCTTGGGACCGCCGGCCCGCTCGAGCCCGCCGTCCGCTGCTGGAGAAGATGCTGTCATCCGACCATCGTCGGCCGGAAACGTTTCGTTCCCGGGCGAATCGAGCATCCGAAGTTTTCGATGGCGACCGGGCGAAGATGTGCGACGACGGACGTAGGGCGGGTCAGGCCAACTGCGGGGCCAGGCCGGCCGCTGGGACGATCTCGCCGACCAGGAGCCGGAGCACGTTCGCGCGGCCGGCGATCTCGCGCGTACCAGCGCCGAAGCCCTGCCGCAGGACCCGCATCGGCGGCTGCGAAGTCCAGCCAATGACGTGGGTCGCGAGCAGGGCCGCACCGGTCGGCGTACACAGTTCACCGACCAGGCTCCGGCCGTCGTCGCCGGCGTAGAAGGGCGCGTTCGCCGCCGCCAGGAGTTCAACTACCGCGGGAGGCGGCACCGGAAGGGTTCCATGCGCCGCGCTGACCGTTGGGCCCGCCTCCATCAGCCAGCGGTTCCTCGCGCGCAACCCCGGGGCACGCAGCGTCGGCGTCGACATGGACCCAGTGCTGCTGCAGCTTGGTCGCCGCAACCTCGGCGACCAGGACGGCCGGCTCGAGCTCCACCGGGCAGACCTCACCGACCCGAACTGGACCAACCTCCTCGCCGGGCGCAGCATCGACGCTGTGCTCACCACCATGGCGCTGCACTGGCTCACCGCCGACCAGCTCGTCCGGCTCTACCGACAGCTCGCCGACCTGCTACCCGAAGGGGCGCTCTTCCTCAACGGCGACCACATGGCATACGCCGTCGCGGAGCCGACCCTGCAGCGACTCGCCATGACGATGAAGGCCGAGCGAGAGAAGGTGTTCAGCCGCGACGGTAAGGAGGACTACCAGCAGTGGTGGACGGCGCTGGAACAGGTCTCCGCGACGCTGCCCGAGCCAGAGCGGCGGCCTTTCCAGGAACGCCGCCGGGTGCTCGGGGAACGCCGGATCGACACCCGACGCGCCGGCTACACGATGCACCTGACCGCGCTACGCGACGCGGGCTTCGCCGAGGCCGGCCAAATCTGGGGCTACTTCGAGAACCGAGTACTCATGGCCGTTCGCTAAAGCCAAAGCCTGTTTCTGGCAGCCCTGGTCACCGCCATGACGATGGCTGCCCGTTCTCGGCTCGATCAGCTGCGCACACCGCAACCGGACGCCGCCCGGGTGCCGCGAGCTCCGCTTGCCTGCGGGACCTGAGCGAGGCGCCGGTCCAGTGCGGGGACTGGTCGAGTTATGGGCGACGGGGTAGGGCGTTCTCGAGTTGGGTGGTGAGTTCGCGTACGCAGTCGTCCATGCTCTGGCCGGTCTCGCGCCGGTAGAGGCCGAGGGCGATCTCGGCGAGCAGGAGCGACCCACCCGCCAGCGCCCGGTCGTTGGGGAAGGTGCCCATCAGCGTCGCGACGCCTTCGGGGTCGTGGCGATGCCGGGCCGCGAGGACCCCGGCGACCCGCTGGGCCGCGTCGACGAGTTCGGCGAGGTCAGGGCCATTCTCGGGTGGACGGTCGGTGGGTCCCGGGGTCGCGGTCACGGCGTGATCAGTCCCGGCGTTCGGGTGCACGCTGCCTCGAAGCGCGCCGTGACGTCGGCCCAGTTGGCGACCTGCCACCAGGCGGCGACGTAATCGGTCTTGGTGTTGCGGTACTGCAGGTAGTAGGCGTGCTCCCACATGTCGAGCATGAGCAGCGGAACCGAGCCGGGAGCAGGTTGCCCTGGTGGTCGTAGAGCTGCTCGATGATCAGCCGCTGCCCGAGGCTGTCCCAGGCCAGGATCGACCAGCCCGAGCCCTGCAGGCTCGTCGCGGTGGCAGTGAAGTGTGCGCGGAAGCCGTCGAAGGACCCGAAGTACTCCTCGATGGCCGCACCGAGCTCCAGGTTCGGCCGGTCGCCGCCGTCGGGAGACATGTTCGGCCAGAACACCGAGTGGCTGACGTGCCCGGCGAGGTTGAACGCGAGGTTCTTCTCATAGAGGTTCACCGGCGTGAGCGCGTCGTTGGTCCGCGCGTCGGCGAGCTGTTCGAGCGCGGCGTTGGCGCCCGTCACGTAGCCCTAGTGGTGCTTGGAGTGGTGCAGCTCCATGATCTGGCCGGAGATGTGCGGCTCGAGCGCGCCGTAGTCGTAGGGCAGGTCAGGAAGCGTGTAGTCGCTCACGTGCACTCCTTCATCGCGGCCCGCTCCGGCGAGGATGTCGGTCGGGCCATCCGAGGCTAAATGCAAGTTCTTTGCAATAGCAAAGCTACCGCACCGCCGTGGAGGCGGACTGGTGTGGTGTGAGCGGGGTCCCTGTGCGCGCCGTCCTTCGATGCCGTGGCGTTGCTGCATCTTCTGCAGGGCGCGTTGCGCGGGCGACGGTTGTCAACGGTGTCAGCGACTGAGGCGAGCCACTCATTGGGTGTGCTGCTCGACACCGCAGGCGGCTACTTCAGCGCGGCCCGTTTCGGCTGCGGCGCGAGTACAGGCGGCGTGGGCAAACCACAGGGCTGGTACCTGATCGGCCTGCCCCAACTGCTGCCGCTGGCGGGCAAGAGGCCCGGCGTTGCTGATGTCGAGAAGCTGATCGACCTGCGCGAGGAAGTCTGGTGCGGATCCGCTCCACTCCACGCTGATCCTTTGGACGACTCGGTGACTTAGCTGTCCTTGCCCAACAGCCGCCCGTTCCCAGCGGACACCCGGACCTCGAAAGAGTCGCATTGGCGACGGATCGAGCCGCGCTGACGGCGCGTAGACCTCCGGTAAAACCATGGGCAGCGGTCGTGAGGTACCGCTGCCCATCGACTCATATGCGCTGGTCAGCGTATGGCTGGGGTGGGAGGACTCGAATCCCCATCATCAGATCCAAAAGGCAATGAGCCCTCTCTACATGCTGCTGACCTGCGACGATGCTGGCCCTCCCGCTGTCTCAACTGGCATCCATGGCCCCCGAAAGCTGCGGTTCATCACGGGCACCAGTTCGGCGTCTCGGATCGCTCTGGCCGAGGCCGGTCTGGTCTTGGCTGCGTAGTAGGTGCTCGGGGCAATCTTGGTCCCGCCAGAGGACAGGACTTCACAGATCGGCTCGACCCCGAACCTGTCGCGGTGGGCGTCGATGTAGTCGACCAGCACCGCTGTCGGCACGCTTACTTGATCTTGCGGTCGAGCTCCGCGGCCGCGAAAAACGCCGACGCCGTTCGCAGGATCTCATTGGCTCGCTTCAGCTCACGGTTCTCTCGCTCCAGGTCCGCGATCCGCTTGGACTCGTCGCTGCTCGTGCCGGGCCGGACCCCGCCGTCGATCTCGGCTTGGCGCACCCATCCACGCAACGTCTCCGGATGCATCCCCAACTGCTCCGCGATCCGAGCGATCGCACCCGGCCGACTCGCCGGGTCCTTACGCGCCTCCACCGCCATCCGGGTGGCCCGCTCACGCAGCTCGTCGCCGTACTTCCTCGGTGCCGCCATGACTCTCATCCTCCATGGATTGAGAGCCTCCACCAGACCCGGGGCGCTTCAATGAGCCCACTGTCGCCCTTCCCGCGTGCCGGTGGCTTGGACGAATGTTCCCGCCGGTCGGCTCGCATAGCATGTGACGATGCGGTCCACCGCGCACCACCGCGACGATCCCGCCGCGTGGGACGTCGCACGTCCCGAGCGACCCAGCCGCGTGGCTAGGGCTGGTGTCACCATGGCTGGCTTCGGTGTCCGTAACCTGGCCGCACTTCGGATGGTCCCCCACCCGGCCTTGACACTGATTCTGGAGTTCGGCACCGGCCAGCCCATCGTGGACGATGCCGCCGGACGCCAACAGCGGGGAAGTCTCGTCGCCGGACTCGGGTTCGGGTTCGGAGGCGCGGTTCTGGCGCGGGGTGAGAACGTCGTGTGCGTGCAGGTGCGCCTGTCTCCACTGATCGCGCTGCGGTTCTGGGCGCATCCACGGCCGACCTGCAAGGCGCCGCAGTGCCCCTGGAGGACCTGTGGGGCCGGGAGGCGACACAGATCTGTGAGCAACTGAGCCAGATCTCCTCCTGGCAGGATCGATTCGCGTTGACCGACGCGTTCCTCGCCCGCCGAAGTGAGGAAGGTCCGGCCCTAGACCCGGAGGTGGCCTGGGTCTGGGACCAGATCGTGGTCGGCCGTGGCCTGGTCCGGGTCGACGCCCTGGCGGCCGAACTCGGATGGAGCCGTAAGCGCCTGTGGTCCCGGTTCCGGTCACAGATCGGTCTGCAGCCCAAGCTCGCCGCGAAGCTGGTCCGCTTCGACCATGCCGTCCACCGCCTGGTCGCCGGTGAAGGCGCGGCTAGAGTCGCCGCCGACAGCGGCTACGCCGACCAGTCCCACCTGCATCGCGACGTCGTCGCGTTCACCGGAGTGACCCCGACGACCGTGGCCAGCGAACCATGGCTGACCGTTGACGACACCGCATGGCCAGCCACAAACCACCCGCTCGAGGACCCTAGGCAGGTTGGCTGAAGCGCCGTGGTTCCTCGCCTACGCCGACGAACGCAGACCTTCATGAGCAGGCCGGGTGGCAGATGTCGGGCCGTGGGTACGGCAGGTCGTGAAGGTGCCCCGCCCGCCGACCCAAAGGGTAAGGCGAGGTCTCATCGGCTGTCGGCACACCCGGGCGCCCCGCCCGGCAGCCCAGGCCACTCGTGCAGGCCCTATCGAGAAGATCCGCGCAGTCGGGGACCAGCTTCGCCAAGGCCTGGTCAAGAGGTGCTCGATCTGGGCACGTGGGACGTCCACGCCTAGTAGTACTTTGTTAGGTGTGTCGTTCGTGTTCTGTGGTTGATGTTCTGACATGGTCGGTGCATGACTCCTGATCAGATAGCGGAGTTGCGGCCGAGGCTTGGCGAGTTCGCAGCCGACATGCTGGGTTGTCTTGCGCGTTCGGATCAGCGTGCCACGGGTGAGTTGTATCTGCGTGGCCTGTTGACTGATGGTCGGCGTAAGTCGATGCAGCCGATGGCGGAGCGGCTGGGTGTGGATCATCAGCGGTTGCAGCAGTTCGTCACCTCCTCGACATGGGATTTCACCGCGGTGCGGCGCAGGTTGAGCTCGTGGGCTGCGCAGGCGATTGGGCCGCGGGCATACGTGATCGACGACACCGGATTCCCCAAGGACGGGCCTGCCTCGGCGTGTGTGGCCTGGCAGTATTCCGGGACGTTGGGCAAGACCGCCAACTGCCAGATCGGGGTGAGTGTTCACGCGGTCAACGACACCTGCTCGGCGGCGGTCGACTGGCGGTTGTTCTGCCCGGAAAGCTGGGACGACAAGGCCTGTGATGATCCCGAGCAGGCCGAGAAGGTCCGCCGGAAGCGAGCCGAATCCAAAGTCCCTGACGACGTGAGGCATATCGAGAAGTGGCGGCTCGCGCTGGACATGCTTGATGAGCAGACCGAATGGGGGTCGCCGAGGCTTCCCGTCGTTGCCGATGCCGGATATGGGGATTGCACCAGGTTCCGGCTCGGCGTGGAAGAACGTGGCCTGGACTATGTGGTCGCACTCAAAGCCGGCACCAGCGCCCACCCCGGCGAAGCGGAGCCGGTGACACCGCCACCCACCGGTGGTCCTGGCAGACGTCCCAAGCCCCACTACCCGAAGCCGGCATCGAGTCTGCGCGAGATCGCCATGGCGGCCGGCCGCGATGCCTACCAGGAGGTGGCGTGGCGGCAGGGGACCAGAAAAACGAAAGGTAATCCGAGTGCTGCCATGACCTCGAAGTTCGCGGTGTTCGTGGTACGTCCGGCCAACCGCGACATCCCTCGCGCAGACGATGGGACCTTGCCGGCGAAGCTGCTGCTGGTCGAATGGCCCGATGAGGCGAACGAGCCTACCGACTACTGGCTTTCTAACCTGCCTGCCGACACACCGATCGATCAGCTCGTCGACCTGGCAAAGATCCGGTGGCGGATCGAACACGACTACCGCGAACTGAAAACCGGGCTCGGACTCGACCACTTCGAAGGACGCTCCTGGACCGGCTGGAACCGCCACGTCACACTCGTCGCGATCGCCCAAGCTTTCTGCACCATGGTCAGACTCGACCCAAAACAGGATGCGCCGGCCTGAGCTTGTACGCAGTCGTACACGAGCTACAAATCGTGCTCGCCCTCATCGCCGGCGCATGCCCCACCTGCCGACAAGAAGTCACCATCGACCACATCGAAACACTCGCCCCACCATGATCGACATGACAAAGTCCTACTAGGAGTCGACCAAGGCAGCGTCCACTACGTCGACGACAACGAGACCGTGTCTCTGGCGCTGAAACGCTGCGACGTGGCCCAGCCGTGGATGAGACGGGCTGCTCTACCGGTCCATCTAGTGTGGGATACGTGCGCATTGATCGGATAGACCATCTGGTGCTGACCGTCGCCGACATCGACACCACCGTGCAGTTCTACCGTCGCGTCCTCGGGATGCGAGCGGTGACGTTCGGCAGGGGACGTACCGCTCTGGCTTTCGGCCGAAGCAAGATCAATTTGCATCAGGCCGGCCACGAGTTTGAGCCCAAGGCTCATCGTCCGACTCCCGGCAGCTCGGATCTGTGCTTGATCGTTACCGAGCCGTTGGAGCAAGTGGTGAAGGAACTCGCCATGCTCGACGTCCCGGTTGAGGAAGGTCCGGTCGAGCGCACTGGTGCAACCGGCCCCATCCTCAGTGTGTACTTCCGCGACCCTGACCGAAACCTGATCGAGATCAGTACCTATCGCTAACCAGATGATCGACGCCAGGTTCTACTATGCGCGGGACTGGAGGGGCTCCATGCGAGTTGTGGTGACACAGCCTGCCGAGTGGCACGCCGACGGCAACCGAAATTTCGATGCTGTGCTGCGTGACGCCGAAAGGGCGCGAGTCCGGTTCAGCTCTGCAGACGTCATGGTGTTGCCCGAACTGGCCGGCGCAACGCTGAGCGATCGGCGGTACCGACGGCGAGTGGAAGAACTTGCGCGGTCGCTGGGCAGCTGGGTTGTTGGTGGATCACATCACTGCACGTCCAGTTCCGGAACGGTCAACCGTGGAGTTGTCGCCGATCCTGGGGGGTCAATAGTCACGGAGTATGAGAAGCTCAATCCGTACGGTGACGAGCCTGTTGCCGGAGTACGTGGCGGCGTGCGCCCCGGGTCCCTGGACGTCGGCGGCAGCCAGCTTCTCATCTTGCTCTGCGCAGATTTCTGGTACTTCGACTCGCTAGCCAGCACCAGCGTCCAGCCCGACGTCGTGATCGTCCCAGCGTTCTCGGTCACACAACGGCCAGCGCCTGGGATCGCCCGCTCGCTATGGCGGCATATGGCGGTGTCCCGCGCGTATGAGGTCACAGCCTTCGTTGCCATCAGTGACTGGGCCCACCCCTCGGCTTACCGAGGGCGGACGGGATGTGGGGTGGCAGGCTTCGCCCATCCCAACCCCACAACAACGCGGGGGCTGTTTCGCAGTCTCGGCAACAGATCCATCGCCGCCTTCGAGCCAGACTTCGACGCCCTTGCCGATCTACGAGAGGATCGGCGTAGACGAAATTTCGCGGCGAGTCCTCACCTCGGCCAGCCTCTTACCACCCTGGAACACGTACCGAGTGCTGCGCATGACAAGCGCTCGTCGTCAAGCACTACCAAGAGAAGCGTCCCAGGCAGCCCGACTTCCTCGTAAAACCGGTGGCTCACCATCGCAGCGTGCCTCCAGGCCGCAGACCGCCACTTGACGACCGATTGAGCTGCACCCCGACGCTGTTTCGGCTGCGACGCCTTTTCGCTGCTCCTGACCGCGGTTACGACGGGGGCGACCGGGTGATCCTCAGCGGTGCCGCGATGGGTGCAGCGGTACTCGGTGGCCTGATCCTGGTACGGGACGGCGAACCCGGACCCGAACGCCCACCTGGGCACCACCTGGTCGCCGGTGCTCAGCACGAACACCAACGAAAAGCCGGAGCCGCAGGACCGCATCGGCTACGTCGACTACAACACCACCGGCGGCCTCAAGCTGGTCTCCTCCGACACCCTGACCCTCGGTTGGCCATCCGCGACGAACCCGTCCGGGAACTCCTGGGCAAGCGACCACGCGGCAGTCGTGAGCAGGTTCAGTGTGAGTGGCAACCACAAGGGACACTGACCAGGCCGACGAGGTGGGGCGTGGCCTACGCAGGCCGCGCCCCACCTCACACATCGCCGGGCCGGTCCGGACGCTCTGCCGCCGTCACGCCTGGGCGGCGCACTCAGGCTGCGCCCGAATCCCGAAGCCGGGTCGCGGCTACCTGCGTCCTGGCCTCGCTTCCCTCTGCCTCGCTTGACGGCGCCTCCGTTGACGTCCGCCGGCGCTCCGACCACGTGCGGGCGGAGTGCACTCCGCCGAGCTCCCAATGTGCCCTGGCGCCAGCTGTCAGAGCCGCTCTACGACCCAGTCGAGGTGGGCGGTGCGGCGCCGTGACGGCGCGGAGTCGGTGGCGTCAATGGCGGTGCATCGCGATGCGCAACTGGTTCTCCCCGACGCCGCGGTAGGCGTCGAGGTCGACGGTCGCCCACGAGTCTTTCCTCCCGGCGTCCGCGCTGGCGAGTTCGAATCTCGCTGACCCCCCGCGATGCCCCCGCCTTCAGCCGCGAGACGCCTGACGGCATCTCGCTCTCTCCCGCAGGCTCACCAAGGCGGGGTGCTCGGCGGCCAGGAGGCGTCCGTCCGCGAGCTCGTCGCCGGCATGACCCACCCCCAAGCGGTCCCACGCCCGAGGGAGCGCCGGTCGATCGGTGGTGGCTGCGATCGACCGGCGCTCGTTGCTCATCGGGTTAGGAGGTGATGGGTCAGGAGGCGATGTAGGAGTAGAGGTCCTCCATGACCTGGTCGGGGTTGTAGAGGTAGATGTGGTCGGTGACCGTGTCGGCGAGCACCGGAGTAGTCAGGCCGTTGAAGTGCGCGTTGGGCCGGTCGGTGCCGGGGCCGACGTAAACCTTGTAGAGGCTGCCCGGTTCGATGACAGCATCGTCGCCCACCCGCAGGAGGGTGTTGCCGAACTCGCGCAGGGTGTAGCCGCTGATGTTGATCGGCTTGTCGGTGGTGTTGCGCAGCGCGACGTACTCGCCCCCGTTGACCGCGACGTCGCTGCCCTCCGGGTTGTACACCACGCTGTCGACGATGACGCCGCGGTTGGTGCGCAGCGGCTTCTTGTCGGCGAGCACTGCCTTGGCGACGTTGGGCACGTCGGTGAACATGTAGTCGTAACCCTGGTGTTCGATCATGCTCAGGAGCGAGGGACCGTCCTCGACCTCGCTGACGACCTGCAGCCCGAAGGACTGGACCCGCCTGACCTGGGAGGCGGTGGTCTGCACCGGGTTGCCGGCGACCGCGGTGGTCCAGGTGGCGAGCTCGGTGAGCACCTCGTCGCTCGCCGTCATGAAGGGGTAGCCGCTGCGGAGCAGCAGGGTGGGCACCTCGGGCAGCAGCGCGTGGAACTGGCGCAGGCCGGCCTCGTCGAAGGACTGGACCCAGATCTGGGGGGCGCGGTTCTTGGCCTTGAGGTCGTGGGTGTAGCCCCAGGCGCGGAGCTCCTTGGCCAGGTTCTCCACCATGCCGGGGTAGAGCGTCGGGGACTTGAGCTCGGGGGCAAGGCCGGCTCGACCGTGGTTGAGCTCGAACCACTCGTGCAGGGTGAGGATCTGCTGCCCGGCGAAGGCGGGGTCCCACCACGAGCCGGCGTCGAGCTGCTTGATCTCGGCCAGGGTGAAGTCAGCGACGTTCCACGGGGCGCGGTCGGGGAAGACCTCCTCGACGTTCGTCGTTCGCGCGAGGGTGTTGTCGTGGATGACGACGAGAACGCCGTCCTTGGTCTGGGCCAGGTCACCTTCGAGGACGTCCGCGCCATCGGCCAGGGCACGTTCGTAGGCCGCGGTGGTCTCCTCCGGCGCGTTCTTCGATGCGCCGCGGTGTGACCACACGACCGGCCCGCGGGGGTTCGCGCGGTGGACGGCACCCTGGTTGGTGTCGGTGATCGATGCCGGCGAGGCCTCCGCGGGAGGAATGGTTGCTGCTGCGGCGGCCAGGCCGGCGACGAGGACGAGTGCCGATCGCAGATGATTGACGATGAACGCTGGGCGTTGCATGGGGGCCTTCCGAGTAGTAGGCAGCGCACGAGTGCAGTTTCGGGGCGTGGGAAACGTAAAGACCCACCTCATCCGGCGGATGAATCCCTAGCGACGATGCGACTGACGGCCAACAAACGCCGAGAACGCGACAAGAAGCCCCGCGATACCTGAAGGGGTCTGACGTGGCCCGCGGAGCGGCCACCACCGACGAAGCGCGCCTGCAGTTCGGGATCCGCCGCGCCGACTGGCAGCTGGGTTCCGCCCGCATCCTCACCGCACCCTAGGTGCAGAGCCATAACACCACCGAGGAGCCCGCGGCCGTGTCGCCCCAGCCGTGCGACAACGTACAACGCGACGGCGTGACCTGGTCGTCGACCTGCCCGCGCATTCGTTCGTCACCGTCGAAGTCCAGCTCGGCTGACCAGCACGGCCCTCCCTGCCGGCTGTGTCGCCGGCAGCTTCCAAGCCGGGGCCCGCCCAGGTGCCCAGTTCTTCGAGTTTCGGCCGTGGCCACCGCGCGATCAGGATTGGCTCCAGGGCGCGTCACCCGCTTGAAAGGCGCGCAGGCATTCGACAAGCGATCGGCGGGCATGAAGGAAGGTCTGTTCGAGACACTGGCCACGTCCGGCTGGAGCGGCGCCATCCTCGACGGCGCCGCTGGCCTGAGATGGCCTGGCACCGGCGGACGACCGATGACCAGCAATGGTCCATCCACTTGATCGACACGGCCAACCAGTCCATCACGGACTCTGCGGGCCAGGTCGCGCAATGGGTGAGCCAACAGCGCACCTTCCTCCGATCCGGGCACCTCGCGTTGTCGCGAGGTGCCCGGATCAGCCATCGCCTGGAGCCGAACCGAACTCTTGATCCGCTTTCGCGGCAGGTTCTGGACGTGACCCGCCCGGAGGCGCCACCAACATCCTCGCGGGCGGGCGGGCCGCTACTGGCCCACTACTGGTCCATCACGGATCCGTCCGTACGCAACCGGGTGACAACCTCACGCTTCACCTCGGGCAGCATCTCCAGCGCATCACGGTTGAGTGTGACTCCGATGCCCGGATCGCTGGGGATCATCAGGTATCCGTTCCCGTCGTGCCCGATCGGCGGGCTCATCAGCAGTGACCTCGGCGGTGACCATTCACCGGGGTACTCCTGGAGAGCGAAGTTGGGAATGCACGCCGCGATCTGCAGGCAGGCCGCGGTTGACACCGGGCTGAGCGGGTTGTGCGGAACGACACCGACATGATGCGCCTCGGCCAGGGCGGCGATCTTCTTGGCCCCCGAGATCCCGCCCACCAGGCACACGTCGGGACGCACGTACTGCACAGCGCCTCTCGCCAACAGCATCTGGAACTCCCACAGCGAGGTCATCCGCTCACCAGTCGCGATCGGAATCGAGATCTTGCTCGCCACGTAAGCCATCTCGTCGAAGTTGTCCGGAGTAACCGGGTCCTCGTAGAAGAAGGGCCTGTACGGCTCGATCGCACGGCCCAACTGGATCGCCTCAGCCGGGTTCAGCCGCCGATGGATCTCGACGCACAGGTCGACTTCCGACCCGACGGCCTCCCGGTACAGCCGAACCGCCTCGGCCGCCTCCTCGATCAACCGCACTCCGGTGTGCACGGCGAAGGGGCGGTCCCTGGGTTCGTCGAGGAACGGAGTCAGATGTCCCACCGCGGTGAAGCCCGCCGCGCGGGCCGACTTGATCCCGGCCAGCAGTTCCTCCCGGGTCGAACCGAACACGTGGTGGTACGCCCGCGCCCGGTCACGAACCGGACCGCCCAGCAGATGATGCACCGGCACCCCGAAGTGCTTGCCGGCGATATCCCACAGCGCGATGTCCAGGGCGCTGATCGCCCCCATGATCGCGGACCCCCGAAAGTGGCTGAACCGGTACATGTACTGCCAGTGGTGCTCGATATGCAAAGGATCCTTGTCCACGAGATACCGGCCGAACTTCTCCACTGCCGCCGCGGACGACTCCAGGAAACCCCATGCGCCCGACTCCCCCAGACCGGAGATGCCGGCATCGGTGTGCACCTCGACCAAGAGATACCTGTCAACGAAATGGCACTCCACGCCAGTAATCTTCATGCTGTGAACCTTTCGCCAGGTGAATCGTATTCCCTCCCTGCCGAACCCAACTGAGTCTCGGCAGTCTTACGCTGAAGAAGCAGCCCCTGTTATTCGTCCCAGTAGTACTGCTCTGGCTTCGTCCAGCCGGGAGTCGGGTAGAAGTCCGCCTCCAGTTCCAATTTCTCAGGAGCATTACGCAAGGAATTCTGTACGACATCGTAGCCCGTTGGATTGAGAACCGTCCCAATGACGTAGAACTCCTCCTGGGAGATACGGAGAATCTGCTTGAACAACTCTTGCTGCTTGTCTTTCTCCACGGTCACCTTGAGTTGGTCGTAGAGCATCATCTGACGGCGGGTGGCCTCGGGTGGCTCCTCACCGTTCCGGCCTGAGGACTCATACCAGGCGCCCCACTCCACGGCGAAGTATGACGTCGTGTTGTAGGGGAAGAACCATTGCGGATTCAGCATCGCGTCGTTCAGACCCGAGTCTCCATCATCGATCACTGCGTCGTGATCATTATTCTCCATCTGCGCGAAGATCAAGGAACCTGCCGCCCCATTGACGCGGACCTCGACACCAACCCCTGCGAAATATCCTCTGATTAGTTCCGCCGTGTCTGGCCACGTCGATATACTGTCGGTACGCACGCCGAGGGCGAACGAGATTGGCTCTCCGTCGGGCCTCAGGCGGACGCCCTTGGCGTTGCGTTCCCGATATCCCGCACGATCCAACTGCATGTTGGCTTTCGCGCGGTCGAACTGCGTGTACTGCTTGGCCAGTCGCTCGTCGTAGAAGTCGGATTCCCGACGTGGCGCCAGCTGCCAGGGCTCACCCTGACTCTGCAGGATCACATCGATGATCTCTTGACGATTTATTGCGTAGGACAGTCCGATACGGAAGTCCTTGTTCTGAAACACCGTTCGTAGCGCCGGATCCTTGTGGTTGAGGTTGAGGGAGATACTGGCGGCGTTCGGGTCCGAGACGAGCCGATCAATGAAGTGGTAGCCGCCCTCTTCCCGCGTGCGAGCCAGGACGGGCTTGTATCGCACCGCCATGAACTGGTCGCTCAGGATACTCAGCTCACCACGGCTGGCCTTGAGGACACCGACATCGGGAGTTTCGATCACCTCGATGACGACCTCGTCGAGGTACGGCAGCTGGCTTCCCTTGGGATCGGTCTTCCAGTAGTAAGGGTTCCGCTCCAGCACGAGACGATTTCCACCCTCAAGCGGCTTGTTCACCCGCCACGCAAACAACGTCGGGATATCGGGGTTCTGCCAGTAGGCTAGGTCTAGGGACCCTGCTCCACCCTTACTCAGAAACAGTTCTGTCCAGGACGGATACCCTTCCTCCTTCGCCAAGTCCAGGATGTTCTCGTTGTACTTCTCGTGAAACTTCTCGAAGTAGTGTCTGGGATAGTCCGTCAAGACATTTCCGCGACCGGCCGCGAGGTTTTGCAGGAGTAGACTGTTCGGCTCGACAAAAACGATCCTGAACGTATAGTCGTTCACTTTCTCGAGCGTCGGCGGCTTGTTGCCAGCAGAGAACCACGCAGGGAAGATTGGGTTCAGGGCCTTGTTGCGCAGCACGTCGTCAAACGCGAACACGATGTCGTCGGCGGTGAAGGGTTTCCCGTCAGACCATTTCACACCCTCGCGGAGATGGAAGGTGTACTGGCGCCCACCTGTTGCAACCTCCCACGACTCGGCGAGGTTGGGGACGGCCCCAGTCCAGTCCTTGTTCCAGCGCGCCAACCCGTCGTAGGCGATCTTCATGTCGGAGTCCGGACTGGGAACCGCCGTGTTCCACGTACCCCCATAGCGACCGATGCTCGTGGTCGGTTCGACGACCAGCGGCTTCGTTGGGAGGCGGTCCTTGAGTGCCGGCAACTCCCCAGCTTGGACCCTTCCGGCGAGCATGGGGGGCTCACCTCCAGGAGCCGCACTACCGCCGCTCGAGCCCTTCGCATCTCCGTTCTTGTCGGGTTCGATGGACAGGTCGCACCCGATTAACGGGGCGGCCGCCATGATTGACAGCCCCATGCGTAAAAGGTCGCGTCTGGCTGTTCCTCGCCTGTCTTTCGCCTTATCCATGGCACAAACCCCCAAAGTGACTGGCGCACCTGGCCGTCCGACGCTCCGCGGGGCATCCACTTCCGCACCTGACTGACATGGCAGAGGGTGTGGATACAGGAATACGTCGACGACGGAAAATCCCCAATGGGTGGGCCTACCTCGCCCGATCCTCGAAAGGACTCCGAGGCCAGCGAGGGGCGTGACTTGCAACTGATCTGGCCCGCGCAATCTGCGAGGGTTCTGGAATCCTAGAACGGGTTCCTAATGAAATCTATGCAACTCTTTTGGGAGTGTCAAGGCATTGAGATCTCCTGACTCGGGTTCCGTCTCACCTGGAAGAGTCGCCTAATCCAGGGGCTCGCCGGTCGCTGCTGGTTTCCCACCCATGACGCCGATGAGATTGAGTTCCTCGGAGAAGTGGCAGGCGGCCTGGTGTTGTGCGGAGAGGTGGCGTAGGTCGGGGCGTTCTGTCGAACACTTCTCCTGGTTGTAGTTGCAGCGGGTGTGGAAGAGGCAACCGCTGGGCAGTTTGGAGGGGTCGGGGAAGTCGTCGGACAATCTGATCCGGCGTGCGGAGCCTCGTAGCCGGGGGTCGGGCTTGGGTACTGCCGAGAGTAGGGCTTCGGTGTAGGGGTGCTGAGGGTTGGTGTAGAGGTCTGCTGTTTCTGCGAGCTCGACGATCTTGCCGAGGTACATGACAGCGACCCGGTCGCAGATGCTTTCCACGACCGAGAGGTCGTGGGAGATGAACAGGTAGGTCAGGTCAAGTTCGTCCTGCAGGTCACGTAACAGGCTGAGGATCTGTGCTCGGACCGAGACGTCCAGGGCGGAGACTGCTTCGTCGGCGATGACCAGTCGGGGTTGGACGATGAGTGCCCTGGCGATGTTGACTCGTTGCCGTTCGCCGCCGGAGAAGGCGTGGGGGTATCGGCGCATGTGGCCGGGTGAGAGCCCTACTTTGCGAAGCATGGCGGCGACGCGGTCCTCCAGTTCGCTTCCGGATGCGATGCCGTAGGCCTTGAGGGGGTCGCCGACGATCTGCAGGAGCGTCATGCGGGGGTTGAGCGAGGAGAACGGGTCCTGGAAGATGACCCGGATCTCCCGCTGGAACTGGCGAAGCTCCCGCCGGTCGATCCCCGCTAAATCGGTCGTCCGGCCCTTTGCGTCGGTGTAGTGAATGCTGCCTCCGCTGGGCTCCTCGGAACGGACGATGCAGCGACCAAGAGTCGTCTTGCCGCAGCCCGACTCACCAACCAGCCCAAGGACCTCACCGGACCGGATCGTCAGATCGACGCCGTTGACCGCGTGCACGTGTCCGGTAGTTCGAGCCAGCAGCCCACGCCGGCGAATCGGGAAGCGCATCGCCAGCCCCTCCACACGAAGGAGGACGGCCTCACTACTAGGTACGGACGTTCCAGCCGGCATAGTCGGAGCGGTCACTTCTCCTCCCCTGCGTCGAAGGTAGCCCTGACCCTCTGCGAGTCGACGCCGTGCGCGTGCAGAAGTTCCGCGTCGTGCAACACGCATCTCGAAAGGCTGGGACCGACCCGTACCTGCGGCGGATCCACCGTGTCGCACAGGCCGGCGATCGCGTGCTCGCAGCGAGGATGATAGGGACAACCCGGAGGCCGGTTGAGTGGGTGCGGAACCTCCCCTCGGATGGACGCCTTGCGCTGCCTGACACCGCTGCCCATGGTGGGGACGGAGGTGAGCAGCGCCTTGGTGTAAGGGTGTTGCGGGTGGTGGAAGATGTCGTCCACGCTGCCTTGCTCGACCACGGTCCCGAGGTACATCACCACTACCTCGTCGGCGACCTCGGCAACCACGCCGAGGTCGTGGGTGATGAAGAGCATCGCCATTCCGGTGTCGGCCTGCAGTTCGGTTAGCAGGTCGATGATGCGGGCCTGGGTGGTCACGTCGAGTGCGGTGGTTGGCTCGTCGGCGATCAGGAGGCTGGGTTCGCAGGCGAGTGCGATGGCGATCATCACCCGCTGGCACATCCCGCCCGAGAGCTGAAACGGGTAGGAGTCCATGCGCTGCTCTGGCCGTGGGATGCCAACCCGCTCCAACAAGGCGACGCCGCGGCTCCAGGCATCCTTCCTCGTGACCCGTCGGTGTAACATGATCGCCTCGACGAGATGCTGCGCCACGGTGTACATCGGCGAGAGCGATGCCATCGGCTCCTGGAACACCATCGAGATCTCGTTACCCCGCACCTGGCGCAGTTCCTCACCGTGCGGGTCCAGGACGGCGAGGTCGATCCGGTCAGCTCCCTCTGCGGTTCGCGGACCTCGCTTCGTCGACCTTCCACCAGCCGCCTTGGTCCTGAGCCCGCCGCTGGGCTTCGTACTTCCTCTCCGACTCCGAGCCCGTGTGGAGTCCCCAGCGACCTCCAGCCCCTTGTCGACAGGCGGACGACGCAGCCAGATGTTTCCCTCGACGATCCGCCCGGGCGGGTCGACGAGGCCGAGGATCGACCGCGCAGTCACCGACTTGCCACAGCCAGACTCCCCCACGACGCAGACGGTTCGGCCGCGCGGAACGGTGAGACTGACGCCGTCAACGGACCGCACGACACCCTCGTCGAGAAAGAAATGCGTCTTGAGGCCTTCCACAGAAAGCAGTACGTCCTCTGTGAGCATCCGCACTCCCTAGCGTTTGTATGGGTCAGCAGCGTCCCGCAGCCCGTCGCCCATGAAGTTGAGGGAGAGGACTGCGACGATGACAGCCAGGCCTGGGATCATGAGCCAAGGGGCGGTCGCGACGGTGCGGATGCTCTGCGCCTCCTGGAGCAGAACACCCCAGCTCACGACGGGCGCCTGTAGACCGAGGCCGAGAAAGCTGAGCGACGTCTCTGCCAGGATCATGCCCGGAATCGACAGCGTTAGCGAGGCCACCAGATGGCTGGTGAACGATGGCAGCATGTGTCGGAAGATCACTCGTCGCCTTGAATTTCCGTCGAGGTGCGCCGAGCTCACAAACTCTTCCGTGCGGAGCGACAGGAACTTTCCGCGGGTCACCCGAGCCAGATCGGTCCAGGCGATGATCGCGAGTATGACGGTGATCGCGAAGTATCGGCGCAGCGGTCCCCAACTGCCTGGTAAGGCTGCGGCCAGACCAAGCCAGAGTGGCAGCGTAGGGACGGACATGAAGAACTCCACGAGACGCTGGATCAGGGTGTCGACTTTGCCGCCGAAGTAGCCGGACACCCCACCAAGGGCGACACCGAGTGCGAAGGCCATGGCTACGCCGATGAGGCCGATCGTCATCGACACGCGTGTGCCGTAGATGGTCCTGGACAACAGATCGCGCCCGCTGCGGTCAGTGCCGAACAGGTAGAACGGCTGGCCAGGGCTCTTGGGACCGATGAGGTGCCGGTCCATCGGGATAAGGCCCCACATCCTGTACTCGGCGCCCCTGACGAACAGACCCACCGGGATCTTCGATCCCTGGTCCAGCGTGTAGATCCGGTCGAGCGTCTCCTCATCCATCGACGATCTATAGCCGTCGACGTACATCCCTAGCTTCCAGCCTCCGTCCTCCCCACGATCGAGCACGTGGAGGCGCTGGGGCGGCGCGTACGCGTGGGGAGCGTCAAACTTCGAGGGCCCGGCAGGCGCCAGGAACTCTGCGAAGACCGCTACGAAGTAGATCGCGATCGTCACGACCATGCCGACCATGGCAAGTTTGTGCTTCCTGAACGCCCACCACACCAGCTTCGACTGCCTCGCGGAGAAGATCTCCTCCCTCGAGTGATCATCCTCAGTGACCACGTGCGCCGGCCCAGGGCCGGTCGGCGGCAAGGTCTGCGCCATCTCTTCACACCTGACCTCTCATCGGGTCCGCAGTCGGACGCGTGGGTCGAGCCACGCCAACGCGATATCGGACAGCAACGTGCCGATCACCGTCAGCACGGAGACGATGAGAATCACCGACCCGGCGAGGTACATGTCCTGGCTGGTCAAAGCGCTCAGCATCATTGGCCCGGTGGTCGGAAGTGACAGCACCTGCGCCACGATCACCTCGCCGGAGATGAGGCCCGGCAGGATCCAGCCGACCGTGGAGACGAACGGGTTCAGTGCGATGCGAAGCGGGTACTTCAACACCAGCTTGCGCTCTGGCATGCCACGTGCTCTGGCTGCGACCACATAAGGCTTGCGCAACTCGTCCAGCAAATTGGCACGTAGGATCCTGATCAAACCGGCGGTGCCCGCGGTGCCGAGGACCACGATCGGAACCCACAGGTGTGTTAACAGATCGAGGAACTTCCCGAGGTTCCAGTTCGCGTCTACGTAATCCTTCGAGAACAGCCCGCCGACACTCTGGTCGAAGAAGCGGGATCCGATGTACATCAACACCAGGGCGATCAGGAAGTTCGGGATTGCCAGGCCGAGGAAACCGATCGTCGTCGCGATGTAGTCGCCTATCGAGTATTGCTTGACTGCAGAGTAGAGGCCGATCGGGAACGCGATGATCCAGGTGATGATCAGTGTCGACACCGCTAAGACGATCGTGAGCGGCAACCGCTGCGCCAGCAGTTCGACGACTGGGCGGTTCCACCCGAACGACTGGCCGAAATCAAGGTGAAACAGGATCGCCGACACCCACTTGTAGTACTGGACGTAGATCGGCTCGCCAAGGCCGTAGCGCTCCTCGAGTGCCGCCAGTTGCGACTGGTCGATCGACTCGCCCTCCGCGCTCATCTGCGCGACCAGGGTCGTCAGATAGTCACCCGGGGGTAACTGGATGATGGCGAAGGAGACAATCGATATGAGAATCAGGGTTGGGAACATGTAGAGCGTGCGGCGCACTATGAAACCGAGCATCGGACAATGCACCTCATGACCAAAGTCGTCGGACGAACCTTTCGATTGGACGTCGGGGTAAGCACTGCCGAGTCGGCTGGGAGAGCCCCGACGATGCAGTAAGAGCGCGTCTCACGAGGTATTGATCTCAGGCCGCGTGCTTCTCTCGGATGCGAGTGCCAACTCGATCTGGAGAACGCATCTTGTGACGACGGCCCGCCTGCTTCTGTTGCCTGTCGACATGATTGACCGGGCAGAGCCCCGATCAGAGTTACATCTGGCGTCTGGAACTCACAGCGTACTCTTCGCCGAAGTCCGTGACAGTGGCCGGAAGTGGTCGCGCAAAGTGGACTTGCGTGATCGGTTCACAACGTCATGACTGACTGCCTCATGCGGAACCTCGCGAACGGCGGCGCGAATACTCGATCCAGGCCTCGGAAGCGCAGACGTCCATACGCGTCTCCCGCAAGGGGCGGGACCACCAGAATCCCGCCCAGGTGGATTGCCGCGTGGCTGACGCTGTAACGCGTCATGACATTCAACCTCCTTCCGCTTCCGCCCGTGCGGTGAGCACGTCCCTGAGTTCACCGCGCGCCATAACTGGTGCGCCCTCGTACCGGAAACATGCCGCGGTCCGGTGCGGTTCGGTTCGGTAGAGTGGTGGCATCCGTTCTACGCATACGTCCATCGCGAATCCGCAACGGTCCACGAAGGCGCAACTCTCCCCACCAGGGGCTCGCCGAGGGCGCGTGGGCTTCGTGTCGCCGCTCCACCCAGCGTCAGGATCTGGTAAGGGAACGGACCGTAGCAGTAGCTGCGTGTACGGATGTTTGGGGTCGTGGACCACGCTGTCGACGTTGCCCGCCTCGGCAACCATCCCCTTGTACAGAACGATCATCTGGTCACCCACCTGATAGGCGGTGGTCAGATCGTGGGTAATGTAGACGACGGAGATGCCGAAGTCGGTCTTGAGACGGCGGAGGGTCCTCAGGATGGATGCGCGCATCGAGGCATCCACCATCGAAACGGGCTCGTCGGCGACGATCAGTGCAGGGCGCACCAGGAGTGCTCGCGCCACCATGATGCGCTGTCGCTGGCCTCCGGACAGCTGATGTGGATACCGACCGAGCGTTGACTCCGGACGCAGGCCGATCGCCGTCAGCGCCTCTTCGATCAGCTCGTCCGATGCATCACCAGATCGTGCCAGCCCGAATCTCGCGACAGTCGTCTTCAGGACATGGTCGACCTTGTAGAACGGGTTGTATACATCGTATGGATCCTGGAACACTACCTGCACGTCGCGTCGGAAGCGCTTTCGTTGTGCCTTGGACAGTCGAGCGATGTCGGTCCCTCTGTACAGGACCTCACCGCTGGTTGGCGAGGTCACGCCAAGCATCAGCCGGGCGAAGGTGGTCTTACCTGAACCGCTCTCGCCGACTACCGTCGTGATCGACGGATGTTCCTCGTCTACCGTGAACGACACACCGTCGAGGCCGACCACGTGTCGGCCACCGAAGACTCCCCCGCCAAACCTCTTCGAGACTTCCCGAACCTCCATCAGAACACCCATAGCGAGGACTGCCTTTCAGTAGAGGTGGCACGCGACCTGACGGCCAGGCCGCACCGTTCGCAGGACGGGGGCCTCGGTGGCGCATCGCTCCATCGCCTCCGGACACCGCTCCCGGAAGGGACAGCCCGGCTGGTCGATCACCAGCGACGGTGGCAGTCCGGGAATCCCCCCGAAGTCCTCCTTGGTGGTGAGATTGGGCACGCTCCCCACCAGTAGCCTTGTGTAGGGGTGCAGTGGCTCGCGGCAGGCCTCACGAATCCCACACACCTCCACCAGTCGGCCGGCGTACATCACACCCAGCCGATGCACCACCTGTGCCATGAGGCCGATGTCGTGACCAATGAGCAGGACTGCGGCGCCGAGTGACGCCTGCACCGCGCGTAGGCTCTCCATCACCTGGCGCTGCACGACGACGTCCAACGCGCTCGTCGGCTCGTCGGCGATGATGACCTCGGGTCGAAGACAGACGGCGATGGCGATGCACACCCGCTGCTTCATGCCGCCACTCAGTTGATGCGGGAAGGAGTTCGCCACCTCCGCGTGCAGTCCTACCTGCTCCAACAAGTCCGCAACGAAGCTGTCCGCCTCCCGCCGGTTGAACCTGACGCCGTGATCCCGTGCACCGTCCAGCAGCTGCGCCCGCACGCGTGCGACTGGATTGAGCGCATTGATCGAGCCCTGTGCAACCAGTGCCACCTTGGCGAGCCTCAGCCGGCGTACCTCGTCCTCCGACGCACCCATCATGTCGACGTCTCCCACCCACACCTGACCGCCCTCGATCCGGGCAGGGGGCCGGAGGAGACGCATCGCCGCCATGGCGATGGTGGACTTGCCCGACCCGGACTCCCCCACCAGGCCGAACCGTTCGCCGGGGTCCACGGTCAGGGTCACTCCGTCGACTGCCTTTGCTGTGCCCGCCGGGGTGTCGTAGTAGGCACGAAGCTCTCGCATGTCCAGAGCGGGTCTCTTCGCCATCGCAGTCAAGTCCCCAGCCTCCTTCTCGGATTGGCAACCTCATCAAGCCCGGAAGTCACGAAGTACAGGCCCAGGAACAAGAGGAGAACCAGGCCGCCAGGAAAGACCCACCACCACCAGGCGCCGCTGGCCAGCGCTCCGTAGAAGATCGCCCAGTACAACATCATCTCCACGGTCGGAACGTTCTGCGGTCCCAGGCCCAGCGCAGACAGACCTACCGAGGCAAGGACCGCGGTTGACACGGCCGCGACGAAACTCGAGGCCAGGTAACCGAGCAGGTTTGGCAGGAGCTCGCGACAGATGACACCAACCGTTCCCACGCCTGAGAAGCGTGCGATGTCGACGTACCCCCGTCCTCGCAGAGTCAGGACCTGGGCACGGATGGTCCTGGCTGGACCCATCCAGGCCAGCGACGCGATCACCAGCGCTATGACGTTCACACTGATGAATCCCTTGATCGACGATGCGATCGTCACAAGGATCAGCAGCGCGGGTACCGTGAGTAGCGAGTCGACTGCCACCCGAACGATGGCGTCAAGGACGCCCCCCACGTACCCGCTGACAAAGCCCACGACAGCACCGACCCCGAGGCCGATCGCACCTGCTACGAACCCGACCTGGAGGGTGAGCGGCAGTCCAATGACCAGCGCCGCGAACAGGTCTCTTCCTTGTCCGTCCGTCCCGAAGGGATGAGTCAGCGACGGCGCCAGGTTCGGGGTGACACTCGCAGGGGCCGAGTCGTCCACGTTCACGATCAGGCGGCCGACCAAACCAAGGCCGGCGAGAAACAGGAGTATTACCAGACCGACTGCCAGCGCCGGGTTGCGCCGACAGTATCGGACGAAGTGCACCGTCGCGCGGATGATCTGGCGAGGCCACATCTCCACAGGGGCAATCGCTGACCTGGCCATACTAGGTCCTTCCATATGCGATACGTGGATCGAGTAACGGGTAGAGCAGATCCACGATGAGCGTGCTCAGCGCGATCGCGAGAACGACGATGAAGACGACGCCGTAGATCACGAAGTAGTCCTCTCCAGTGATGGCGTTGAACAACAGGACGCCGACACCGGGGTAGCCGAACACCACCTCGACAATGATTGATCCGGACACGATGTGGCCGATCGAGAGGGCGAGATGTGTCACCTGCGGAAGCAGTGCGTTACGAAGGGCGTATCTCACGAACACTCGATTGGCCTTGAGCCCCTTCGCGTCGGCGAGGTTCACGAACTCCTCGCCAACCGTTGTGATCATCATGCCGCGCATACTGAGCGCCCAGAATCCCACCGAAGACGCGACGATCGCCGCTGCCGGCATGAACGAGTGGCTCAGCACGTCCACCGCGAAGCCGAGCGTGAACGATGGCGTCGCGCCCAAGGAGTAGCCACCCGAAGATGGGAAGACCGGGACTAACACAGCGAGCAGGTAGATAAGTGCGAGCCCGATCAGGTAGTACGGAACCGCGGACAGCCCCATCACCGGCACCGACAGGTGACGCACCCACTGTGGGGAGCGCGGCCATGCCGCGAGTGATCCCAACAGGGTCCCGATGAAGAATGCCACCAACGTAGCCACCAACAGGAGCCCGAGTGTCCACGGGATGGCGGCGAAGATGAGGGTGGAGGCTCTGGTGGGATAGCTGGCTATGGAGAAACCGAAGTCGAAGTGGACAAGATTCCACAGGTAGATCAGGTACTGCTCAACGAGCGGCTTGTCCAACCCAAACTGGCGGTTGTAGGCCTGAACGATCTCAGAAACGCCTTCGGACTGTACACCGCCCGTCACCTGGGCGTTGAGCAAACGGTTTCGCACCGGGTCCCCCGGCCCTAGGCGCGGGAGGAAGAAATTCACCGTCGAGGCAACCCAGACCACGATCAAGAACTGTCCAATGCGCCGGAGAATATAAGCCACGGACATCAAACGCACCTCCATCCGACCGAGAGGCTCGCACGATCACCCGCGTCGATCGCGTGAGCCGAACCTGCACGACATCCGCCGTATCCACAATTGTTCCGGTCTACGAGTCAGGGCCGCGGTGCTGGTTCGAGAGAGTTGATAACGAGACCGGCCGTTCGGTGCCAGAGAGACGGAGCGCAGT
The DNA here is from genome assembly GCF_014873875.1 of Actinopolymorpha pittospori. Classification (GTDB taxonomy): domain Bacteria; phylum Actinomycetota; class Actinomycetes; order Propionibacteriales; family Actinopolymorphaceae; genus Actinopolymorpha; species Actinopolymorpha pittospori. Next base: position 520,687 of record NZ_JADBEM010000001.1, read on the forward strand.
ACGGGTTCGACTCGTCCGGCCATCCGTGCCAGTACTTGGTGCTCACCGGCATTATCAGATAGTTGTCCACCAGCGGAATGACGGGCGCTTCCGCGACCACGTTCGCGATCGCCTTCTCATAGGCCGACACAAACCGTGGGTCTTCCGGCGGCAGCGACCCCATCTCTTCGACCAGATGGTCGTACTCTGGGTTCTTCCAGCGGTTGGGATAGGTCGCAACCTTCCCGGCCGGCGCCGAGTAGCGGCCGTGTAGGGTCTCGAGTTCACCGTAGGGATCGCTGACGGCCGCACCCTGGTTTCCGTCCATAAACGCGTCGATCTCGCCCCGGTCCACCATTGATCCGGCCGTTGACAGCGCCTTGTACCCTGCGTCGAATCCGGCCCTTCTCAACTGCGCCACCATGATGGGAAGATAGCTCTCGAAGAAGCCTGGCTGACACATGATGACGATCGGGAACCGCTTGCCATTCACGGCCCAGAGCCCCTTCGGGTCCTTTCGATACCCCTTGGACTCCATGATCTGATTGGTCTTCTCGAGGTGAGCAGTTGTCGAAATACCCTTCGACTCCAATGTTGGGCGCGCCAGGTCGCGAAACTTCCGCAGCGACGGATACGACGGAAGCGGCAACAGCGCCGCGGTCGAATCCCCATCGAACCCGACCCGAATGATCTCTTCGCGATCCAAGGCGTAGTTGATTGCCATCCGGATGTCAGGATCGTCGAACGGAGGCCTCGAACAGTTGAACCCGAGCTGGTTTGTCCACCAATCGAGCCAACCCCACGGCTTCGACTGGTCACGCGCACGGACGATGAGGTCCGGGTTCTTCCGCAGAGCGGTCTTGGCGTTCGCAGGCGGGATGTTGTGTGTCGCGTCCAGCTTGTTCGACGCCAACAGTTGCGTCAGTTTGTCGGTCGAGTACAGCGGCAACACGACTACCCGCTTCGGCGCTGGAAGACGGTGGAAGCCCGTCTTGGCGCCCCACCAGTCATCGCGCCGCTCCCATACCTTCTGTTCAGATGTCGAGTTCACCAGCTTCCAAGGGCCGGTCACGACCGGCCATCCCTTGTCGATATCGAAGTTTGTGAATGTTGTAGCCGGCTTGCCTTTGAAGATGTGTTCAGGGACCATCGGAATTCCGACATCCTGACGCCAAAGCAGATAGCTCATCATGAACCGCGGGTTCGGTCGGTTGAGAAAGATCCGCGCTCTCAGCTCGGATACGACATCAACCCGCTTGATCCACAGATTCATGTCGAAGGAGAAGTTCAGCTGGGGGGCAGATGCCTTCAGCATCTCCAACGTGAACGCAACGTCTCTTGCCGTGAACGGCTTTCCATCGCTCCAGGAAACTCCTGGACGCAGGTCAATTTCGATCTCGGTGTAATCGGCGTTGTAACGGAACCCGGTCGCAAGGTATGGAATCACCCCATCCTTTCCGGGCAGCCACGCAGGACCGGTGACCTTCGCCGTCCACCACGGGTTGTAGAAGAAGAGTGGCTCGAAGGCGAACTGCCACCCAGTTCGGTAGGTCCCGAGCAGGAACGGATTCACCACTCCCACGTCGGAGAGCTGGTTGATCGTGTCAGACACGCTGACGATCAGCGTGTCCTCTCTGTCCTGGGCTCCCGAGGCAACCCCACATCCACCCAGGACGGTGGCCCCACCGATTCCCGCGAGTGATGCCAGGACGAACCGCCGACGATCGAGAGTTCTCGGCATGACTTCCTCCCTTCCTTCGCTAGCTGTGGTAATCGGCCGATGTACCTCTCGACCGTTCGGCGGAACGCGTGGACACCGGGGCCATCTGCTGGCTGATGTCCCTAGCCGATCAGCCCCGGCCCTTCGACCTGAACGACTCGTGGAGGCTCATCCAGCGTTACTACTCGCGAGGTCTCGCAAGGTCGCACGGCAAAAGCCGACCGCCCATGCCATGGAGATCTCGGACTTCTGTTCACCGAAGATGCTGGGAAGATGCTCCGGTGCGATCGGTCCCCGGTAGCCGATGCGATCCAGGGCGCGAATCTTCGCGTCCGGGTCCACCTCACCGCTTCCAGGAAGAACCTCGTCGACCCCGCCGTCCGTGTGGATCACGACGTCCCGCACGTGAACCATGAAGATCCGGTCGACCAGGTCCTCCATGGCCTGCAGGGCGTCAGACCTGCTGATCGCCATGCAACCCATGCAGAAGATCATTCCGTTCTCCGGGGCGGGAACCGCATCGAAGACCGCGCGGAAGTCGTCCGCTCCCCATAGTCCTTTCGTCGGCGGCCACGGCGAGTGGGTGGCAAGCTTCGTGCCAGTCCGACTCGCGTCACCTGACGCCTTCTGGTAGAAGACGCAGTTGGCCTCGAACTGGTGCTTGGCCTCGGCGTCGCTGCGGGCATCATCGAGGGGCGGATGAAGTGTGACGACACCGATGCCCGCCTCGCCCGCGGCATCCAGGTGCCGGACGAACGTTTCGTAGCTCGCACGGCCCGCGACGGTGTTGTCGGGCCAGGTCCGGACCGGCTCGAGCACCGGCTCAAGGCCGATGATGCTCACGCCCGCCTCGTCGAACGGCTTTCGGTACTCCTTCAACTCGGCAGCCGTCGGCCAGCCTCGCTCGACAGCACCCGGAATGGACTTCGCGGACTCCTGTGCAGCAGTGATCCCGGTTCCAAGACAATAGTTCAGGCGTGTGGTCGGGTCGTCCGACACAATGTGGGTTCGCAGACAGATCTGCACGATTACCTTTCCTCCATCGCTGGCAAGTCCGTCGGGACGCTCAGCTCGCAACGCGGACGGGACGGGACTCATTGACCGACCGGTACGCCGCTTCGATCACCGCAAGCGACTTGCGCGCATCGTTCCCGTCAGTCAGCGGCGTCGCGCCACCCGAAATGCACTCGATCAGATGGTCGATGGCCCCAGCCATCCCTTCGTTAGGGGGCGGCGGCGCACCTACAGGGCCTTTCGTTGGGAGTAGCAACTCCACGGCCTCGTCACCGCCTGTACTGGCGTGCGAGTAGACCCTTATCTGGTCGTCGTCGTCCATCTGCACGGATCCGTCCTCACCGAAGATTTGGAGCGGCATGAGATCCCAGCTTCCGGCCATCTTCGGATCTCTGAGCACATACGACACGGTGCACTCACCAATACAGCCGTTCTCAAACTTGAGGATCATGATCGCAGAGTCTTCGGTCTTGCGGTCTGGAGCGATCAGCTTGGTCGTCGACGCTACAGCCTGCACCTCCACTACCTCACCGATCAGCCACCGAAGGAGGTCGATCGCGTGGATTCCAATTCCCGAGATGACTCCGTCGTGTTTCCAGTACGTACGGCGCCGCTGATCGCTCATGTGCGTCCAGGCATACGTGATGTCCTGGGGATAGGCGATCTTCACAAGTATCGGCTTGCCGGCGTAGCCCTTTTCGAGGAGTTGTTTGACCCTCCTGAACCGGTTCTGATATCGCTTGGTCTGGTCGACCATCAGTAGAACATCGTTCGCCGCGGCGGCAGCGATCATCGCGTCCGCCTCATCCAGGGTGTTTGCGATAGGCTTTTCGACGAATACATGCTTGCCTCCCTTCGCCGCCTGGATCGCCACCGGCGCGTGCAGGTGATGTGGCAGGCACAGGTCGACAAACTGAATGTCAGGATTCGACAGTGCCTCCTCCACCGACGTGTACGACTGTTCGGCACCCCACTTGTTCGCGGCGGATTCGGCAAGCTCAGGTACCGTGTCTACGGCCGCCACGATCCTTACCTTCGGATGTTTCAGATACGCGTCGAAATGTGCTGTGGATACTCCACCACAGCCGAACACGGCGACGCCAAACCTTTCAGACATGACGCTCCTCACGCACACTCGTCGGCATTAGACCCGTAGCTGCCAGGGATCACTTCTCCCGGCGTCAGGGAATCATTTCTCTTGCCGTGCCAACTGCGAGTTGTGTTGCGCTGCCTGGACGAGGCCCAGCATTCAACGAGATATAAGGCGCGGCACTACGCCGAACCAGGCGCCGCCGCGGAGATTCGTCAGGCGTCTAGAGCGTGCTCTGCTTCGCCAGGAGGCTTCGCCGCTCCGCACCATTCCGACTCCCTCGTCGTGGCCGATCTGCGGTCAGTGTGTCAGCGAGGGTGCGACCCCTCCACGGATCGTCCCGGTATCCGGAACGACCACACTCGGCCGGTCGTTGGCGCCTTCACCCGGCCGGCGTCGTTCCGACGGTGTGAGTCGCACGCCGGCGCCAGCGCTTCTCAGGCGGCAACTCCTGGGGTCAGTCGTCGGCGAGGCAGGTATTTTCGGTCGACCTTGTCCCCTCACCCGACCCAGCCTGCCCACCTCCGCGACAGGTCAGCTCGTTCCGGATAGCGGGACACAGTATGGAGCGCCATCATTCCGGGGACCAAGCTGACCAGGGCGATCTACCTACCCGATGTCCCGCGGTTGCCATTCGTCTCACATGAGTCCAACAGACCCGAGTCACGCCAGGTGTTGTACACGACCTACAAGATGCCGACAGAAGGGTTCTCCATGTCATCGATCGACCGAGAAAGTCACGTCATCAAGGCTGTGCCGAAGGAGTTGTTCATTGACGGACAATGGCGCAGCGCTCAGGACGACAGGACGTTTCCGGTGGCGGATCCGGCGACAGGCGAGACTCTCTGTCACGTGGCCGACGCCTCACCCAGGGACGCCGCAGTGGCGCTCGATGCCGCAGCCAAGGCGCAGGCTGCCTGGGCGGCCCACCCGCCCAGACGGAGAAGTGACATTCTTGCTCGCGCGTATGAGGCAATGCTCGAACGGCAGGACGAACTCGCGTTGTTGATGACTCTGGAGATGGGCAAGCCGCTCGCAGAGAGTCGCGGTGAGATCAGATATGCGGCCGACTTTCTTCGCTGGTTCAGCGAAGAGGCGGTGCGCGTCGGAGGGGAGTACCGCCTCTCCCCAGACGGCAAGACTCGGTTCGTCACGATGCGTCAGCCCGTCGGACCGACGCTGGTGATCACTCCGTGGAACTTCCCCATGGCGATGGGGACGCGCAAGCTCGCACCTGCGATTGCCGCCGGTTGTACGACCATCGTCAAGCCGGCGCCAGACACCCCACTCACCATGCTGGCCCTGGCGGCTGTACTTGGCGAGGCCGGGCTACCCGCCGGGGCTCTGAACGTCCTCCCTACTTCAAGAGCCGCCGACATCAGTGGGCCGCTACTCAGGGACGGCCGCATAAGGAAGCTGTCGTTCACCGGCTCGACAGCAGTTGGGCGCCACCTGATCGCACAGGCCGGTGAGCAGGTTCTGCGAGTCTCGATGGAGCTTGGCGGGAACGCCCCCTTCATCGTGTTTCCCGACGCCGACCTCGACGCCGCCGTCGACGGTGCGCTGCTCGCCAAGATGCGCAACATCGGTGAGGCGTGCACCGCAGCCAACCGGTTCCTCATTCACGCGGACGTGCTCGCGGACTTCACGGATCGGCTCGCTGTCCGGATGGCCGGGCTCAGCCTTGGCCGCGGGACCGAGCCCGGCGTGACGGTCGGGCCTCTCATCAACCCTCGCGCCGTCACCAAGGTCGCCGAACTCGTCGACGACGCTGTACGCCGTGGGGCCCGAGTGGTGACCGGGAACGGCCCCCTTGAAGGCCCGGGGAACTTCTTCACCCCGACCGTACTCACGGAGGTACCTCTCAACGCGCGACTGGTCCATGAGGAGATCTTCGGCCCGATAGCGTCCGTTATCCCATTCAGCTCCGACAACGACGTCGTCGGAATAGCCAATGACACCGAGTATGGGCTTGTTGCGTATATCTACACGCGGGATCTCGCGCGCGCCTTCGACTTGTCAGATCGTCTTGAGTACGGAATGGTGGGTGTCAATACTGGACTTGTCTCCAACGCGGCTGCACCTTTTGGCGGCATCAAGCACTCCGGGATCGGGCGCGAAGGCGGATTCGAAGGTATCCAGGAGTACCTCGAAACAAAGTACGTCGGAATCGCTACCTAGCGCCAAACGCCTACGATCGCACGCCGCAGGTGCCTCCCGGACGCGTAGCTTGACGCGCCCGGCCCTCGTCACCCTGTACGCATCGGCATGGACGGCCCCAGCGATCTCGACAAAGCCCTGGCCGTTCCCATGACGGCAGGGCCAAGCCGTTGTGTGCGTTCGGCGCCAGCGTGGCCGCTCACCGAAAGCGCTCCGACCAGAGTCGTTCCGGCGAACACCGGAGCGGCCACGCAGAACCGGCCTCGCCTGGACTCCCCGGAGTCATAGGCGATCCGGCTCCGTCGAATCGCCGCCAGCTCACGACGGAGTTGCTCAGGATCCAACACGGTGCGGTCAGTGATCGGCCGCAGCCCTCCCGCAAGGAGTTCTTCCAGCGACTCGGGATCGGTGAAGGCAAGGATCGCCTTCCCCAAAGCTGTGCAGTGCAACGGCATCCGGGAGCCGACCCGTGAGTACGGCGCATTGGTGTCGTGACTGACGAGTTTCTCCACGTAGACAGTCTCGGTTCCATCGCGTACAGCCAGCGTTGTCGCGAGATGGGTGACCTCATGGAGGTCCTGCAAAAATGGAAGCGCGACCTCGCGAAGCTTGCGCTGTAGGGGAACGAGATGGCCCAACTCGAACATTCTCACTCCGAGTCGGTAACCCGAATCACCACGTTCCAGGGCACCAGCCATCACCAGATCAGTGACGATTCGGTGCGTGCTTGATTTTGGATTTCCAGAGCGCTCAGCGAGTTCCCCAAGGCTGATTTGATCATCTGCCGCGGTAAAGACTTCCAGTATGCTGAAGGCTCTGAGTACCGTCGAGCGACTGTTGTCGTTCCGAATAGCAGAATCAGACATGGAGGGATGTTACCGCCGGCACGAATGCCTGACCAGTGTCAATTTGTGCATGGCAGAGAGAAATTTGTCAGCGGGAGATCCGCAGGAGTGGGAACGCTGCCAACCCCGAGCCGTCGCCAGTACCTGACCACCCTGCGACCGGCTCCAGTTCTACTTTGGTCGTAGCGCGATCGGTGGCCGGGACTTCATGGCCGTGGCCACCTCGACGATGGCACAGCTCGTCGAACAGATCGATGAGACCGTCAACTTCGGTGCCCGTGTTGGCGTGGATCTCGTCATCGTCCACGTGCTCGAGAGCTCCCAGCCGATCCGGATGGGCGCCGCCGTAGGAGACAAGGACAGATCCGTCCCCGCTTCGCCAGTACCTCGCCCACCACAGCCACGTCGGGGTCCGCCAACTGAGCAATGAGGCACAGCGGGCTGCGAGCGGTGGCGTTCGGCAACGCTCGACGCTCCGTACCAGAAGGATGCTGCGGGAGGGCACAATCGTAGGCGTCGACGAGGATCCGGAGTTTGCGCGCGTCGCTCGTCAAAGGTGTCGTCGCGTCCAAGCCGCTCGTTGGCGTAGAAGAGCTTCAGGGCCAGGTAATCGACGCGTGGCCGGTAGCCCATGAAGTCCAGGTCCGTGATCAGAGAGATTCGAGATCCGGTGAGCTTCCCGTTGTCGTCCCAGTAGTCACCATGGACGAGCTGCCGCGGCAGCTGGTGTACGCGTTCTTCATCACCACCGATCTACAGGTGATGGACACGGTGACCGCAGACAGGACACACCGCCACCACGTGATCACCGAACGAGTCCTCGCCGACCTGAGAAGCGCGGCCCTGGCACATCTGCCCTCAGGGGTGTTCACCAACGCCGCCTGGCTCGTACTGGCCGTGATGGCCTTCAACCTCACCCGCCTCCGCCCCCCGACACCAAAGTTCGACAAAGGGGTATGGCCGAATGGGTGGACAAGATCTGCCCCGGGACGGGTCGGCATGTAGATTCCGTCCCCGGCGGGCTCGGCATCCCAAGTGCTAGGCGCTTGTCGCCGCCATCTCGACCCTCGTCGGGCGATCGACTGTGCATGTGGCCAGGTTCGGTCAGCCGTCGTATTTCGGGCGCAGCCATGACACCACCGTCTACTCGTCGCCGCTGCGCCTGTCGGCTCCGCTGACCGGCTCACTGTGGTGCCCGACCAGCCATGGACACAGCAGATTTGCCCGAAAGCCCCGCCGGTACCGTGGTCGGCACTAGCTCGATGGAGCTTGCCAAGTCGTCGACGCCGAGTGAGGACGCAGTTTCATGCCAAGCACCTCGACCATGACCGCGGTCGTCAATGCTGACATCGCTGGCCCGCAGATCAGCCGCCATCTGTACGGACACTTCGCTGAGCACCTCGGACGCTGCATCTACGACGGCTTCTACGTCGGGGAGGACTCTCCCATCCCCAACGTCGGCGGCATCCGCACCGACGTGGTGGAGGCGCTCCGCCAGATCGCCATCCCGAACCTTCGCTGGCCCGGCGGATGTTTCGCCGACGAGTACCACTGGCGTGACGGTATCGGTCCGAAAGAGTCTCGCCCGTCGATGGTGAACACCCACTGGGGCAACGTCGTCGAGAACAACCATTTCGGCACGCACGAGTTCATGGCGCTGTGTGAGCTGCTCGATACCGAGCCCTACATCGTCGGGAACGTCGGTAGCGGAACCGTCCAGGAGATGGCCGACTGGGTGGAGTACCTCACCCGATCCGGCGAAGCTCCCATGTCGCGACTGCGTCGCCAGAACGGACGCGACGAGCCGTGGAAGGTGCGGTTCTGGGGTATCGGGAACGAGACCTGGGGCTGCGGTGGGAACATGCGAGCGGAGTACTACGCCGACCTCGCACGACAGTACGCGACGTACTGCCGCAGCCACGACGGCAACGAGCTCTACCGGATCGCCGTCGGCGCGCGTAACGACGACTTCGACTGGACGCAGAAGCTCATGCAGTCGATCAGTTGCCTGGGATGTGAGCAGCGCCGCCGAAGCCCGTACCAGGCACTCGCGTTCCACTACTACACGAGTCCGTCGGAGTGGCGGAAGAAGTGGTCGGCGACAGAGTTCAGCGAGGAGGAGTACTACCTGACGATGGCCAGCGCCTGGCGCATGGACGAGATCATCGCCGGGCACTCCCGAGTGATGGACTGCTATGACCCGCAGCGGCAGATCGGCCTGGTCTGCGACGAGTGGGGCACCTGGTGGCGGACTGAGGAAGGCACCAACCCCCGCTTCCTCTACCAGCAGAACACCCTGCGCGACGCCTTGGTGGCGAGCCTGCACTTCGACATCTTCCACCAGCACGCAGATCGTATGGTGATGGCCAACATCGCGCAGACCGTCAACGTGCTTCAGGCGATGTTGCTCACTGATGGCCCCGAGCTCGTGTTGACGCCGACCTACCATGTCTTCGAGATGAACAAGGGCCATCAGGACGCCGTCCATCTGCCGCTTCACCTCAAGCAGGCCGCTGCTCGCAAGGAGGTCGGCGACGGGGAGATCTCGACACTGTCGGCGTCGGCCAGTGTCAAGGACGGCGCGATGCTGCTCTCCGCAACGAACCTGGACACCACCGATGACGCGCGCCTGCAGATCGAGATCCGCGGCGCTGACTGGCAGTTGGGAACTGCCCGCATCCTCACCGCACCCAAGGTGCAGAGCCACAACACCACGGGGGAGCCTGCGGCCGTCTCGCCTCAGCCGTTCAGCGACGTACGACGCGACGGTGTGAACCTGGTCGTCGACCTGCCCGCGCATTCGTTCGTAACCGTCGAAGTTCAGCTCGGCTGACCGACACGGCCCCACTGCCGGCGGCGTCGTCAGCAGGCTCCACGCGGTCCCCGCCCAGTTGCTTGGTTCTTCGCGTTCTGGCCATATGTGCGGCGCGATCATGATTGGCTACAGGGCGGGGCACCCGCTTGGGGGGTGCGCAGGCACTCGACGAGCGATCGGTGGGCATGGAAGAAGGTCTGTTCGAGACACTGGTCACGTCCGGCCTGAGCGCGAGGCTCGATCAGCTCGCCGCGGATCTGAAGGCGTCCATGCAGTCTGTGGACAAGGCGGACCAGCCTGAGGTGCTGGCTCGCCACCTTCGTGACGCCCTGATGCGGGCGATCGCGTCTAAGCGCAGTGACGCGGAACGCGTCCAGCTGGTCAACGACGTACTCGAGCTGTTAGACCCGGGCGAGAGCCCGGTGATCGAGCCGCCGTCGCAGCTCACCCGGCTGAGCCGTCCCGCTGCGCCGGGCGTGGTCGCGATGGCCGACGTTCGCCCGCGTACGCCGCTCTGCTGACCAATGGTCCCGGGGAGCCGTCGCTTGGATCCGAGCTTCGGGCTGAGATTGAGACGTCGGATGGCGTTGACCTGCTATGTGCGTTTGTGAAGTGGCACGGTCTGCGGGTGCTTGAGCCGCAGCTGGCCCGGCTGCAGGAGCGGGCGGTTCCGCTCCGGGTGATCACGACCACCTATGTTGGTGCGACCGAACGGGCGGCGTTGGATCGGCTGGTGGGTGAGTTCGGTGCTCAGGTCAAGTGAAGCGCCCCGGGTTTCGTGGAGACTCGGTTACTTGGATCCGACCGCTGCGGGGACGGGTGTTTCAGGGTAGTGCTCGGTCGTGAGGCTGGCCCAGTGGTTGGCCTCGAACTCTGCCGGCGGGATCAGTCCGATCTCGCCGTGGAGGCGTCGGTGGTTGAACCAGTCGATGTACTCGGCGACGGCGATCTCGACGTCACCGACGGACTTCCAGCCCCCGCTGGGGCGCATGGCCGGGTTGCGGATGCACTCGGCCTTGAACAGCGAGTTGAACGCCTCAGCCATCGCGTTGTCATACGAATCGCCCTTGGAACCAACCGAGGCGACGGCCTCGGCCTCGGCCAGCCGCTGGGTGTAGCGGATGGCTCGATATTGAACTCCGCGGTCTGAATGGTGGGTGAGCCCGGTGACGTCCTGCCCGGCTCGCTGCCGGGCCCACAGACCCATGTCGAGCCCATCCAGGGCCAGGTCGGTGCGCAGTGAGGTAGACACCTGCCACCCCAGGACCATGCGGGAGAACACGTCGAGCACGAACGCGGCGTAGACCCAGCCCGAGTGGGTGCGGACATAGGTCAGGTCCGCCACCCAGAGCTGGTTGGGAGCCTGGGCGAGGAACTGACGCTTGACCAGATCCTCGGGACGCTTGGTCTCGGCGCCCTCGCTCAGCGTGGTCTTGCGGGTCTTGTCCCGCCTGATCCCGGCCAGCCCCTCGGCTTTCATCAGGCGTTCGACGGTGCACCGGGCGACCAGGGTGCCCTGCCGGTTGACCTCGGCGTGGACCTTGCGGGCGCCGTAGACACCGAGGTTGTCGGTGTGGACCTGACGGATCACGGGCACCAGTTCGGCGTCTCGGATCGCTCTGGCCGAGGCCGGTCTGGTCTTGGCTGCGTAGTAGGTGCTCGGGGCAATCTTGGTCCCGCCAGAGGACAGGACTTCACAGATCGGCTCGACCCCGAACCTGTCGCGGTGGGCGTCGATGTAGTCGACCAGCACCGCTGTCGGCACGCTTACTTGATCTTGCGGTCGAGCTCCGCGGCCGCGAAAAACGCCGACGCCGTTCGCAGGATCTCATTGGCTCGCTTCAGCTCACGGTTCTCTCGCTCCAGGTCCGCGATCCGCTTGGACTCGTCGCTGCTCGTGCCGGGCCGGACCCCGCCGTCGATCTCGGCTTGGCGCACCCATCCACGCAACGTCTCCGGATGCATCCCCAACTGCTCCGCGATCCGAGCGATCGCACCCGGCCGACTCGCCGGGTCCTTACGCGCCTCCACCGCCATCCGGGTGGCCCGCTCACGCAGCTCGTCGCCGTACTTCCTCGGTGCCGCCATGACTCTCATCCTCCATGGATTGAGAGCCTCCACCAGACCCGGGGCGCTTCACAAGGTTCAGTACGACGTCCTTCGGACTCGGCTGCACGCGAAGGCGTGGCTGTTTCGCCGGCGGACCGGATTCGACACTGCCTATGTGGGGTCGTCGAATCTCTCCAGGTCGGCCCTGCTTGACGGTGTGGAGTGGAACGTACGGCTGTCCAAGGTCGCCACGCCGAGTCTGCTGGCGAAGTTCGCCGCGACGTTCGATACGTACTGGAACGATCCGACCTTCGAGGCTTACGACCCTACGCGCGATGCAGACAGACTGGACGACGCGCTCGCTGAAGCCGGGCACCGCGGCGGTACCGGGCGTGTAACACTCTCGCTGTCGGGTCTGGAGGTTCGCCCAAGGCCACATCAGAGCCAGATGCTGGAGGCCCTGGATGCGGAGCGCACGGGGCACGGTCGGCACCGCAATCTGATCGTGGCGGCGACTGGGACCGGCAAGACCGTTGTGGCTGCCCTCGACTACCGGCGCCTGGCGGAGGAGGCGTCGGCCCGCGGAGCTCAGCTGCCATCACTGCTGTTCGTCGCGCACCGCAGGGAGATATTGGAGCAGTCCCTTCGCACTTATCGCGAGGTCTTGGCCAACGGTTCCTTCGGCGAGCTGTACGTAGGCAGCCATCGCCCGGACCGGTGGCGGCATGTCTTCGCCTCGATCCAGTCTTTGGCGTCGTATGACATCTCCACCATCCGGCCGGATGCGTACGACATCGTGGTGGTCGATGAGTTCCACCACGCCGAGGCGAGGACGTACCGCAAGCTCCTCGACCACCTCAAGCCTCGGGAACTCCTCGGGCTCACCGCCACGCCCGAGCGGACCGACGGCACGGACGTCCGCCGGTTCTTCGACGGGCGCACCGCGGCGGAACTGAGGCTGTGGGACGCGCTCGAAGCCGACCTCCTGTGCCCGTTCCACTACTTCGGGATCTCCGACGGCACGAACCTCGCCGACATCACGTGGGCGCGCGGACGCTACGACGACATCGCGCTGTCGAACGTGTACACCGGCAACCACGCCCGGACCGCGATCGTGTTGCGCGAGCTCAGGGACAAGGTCGCCGACGTTGGTGCAATGCGAGCGCTCGGCTTCTGCGTCTCGGTGGCGCACGCCGAGTACATGGCCGAGGCCTTCACCCAGGCTGGCATCCCTGCCCGGGCCGTTAGTGGCTCCACTCGCCCCTCCGATCGCGAGGCTGCACTGAACGATCTCCGCGAACGACGCGTCAACGCGCTCTTCGCGGCTGATCTGTTTAACGAGGGGTTGGACCTGCCGCAGGTCGACACGGTTCTCTTCCTGCGCCCGACTGAGAGCGCGACCGTCTTCCTGCAGCAGCTGGGACGCGGCCTCCGCCATGCCTCTGGGAAGCCCGTCCTTACGGTGCTCGACTACGTGGGTCATCAGCGTAAGGAGTTCCGCTTCGACCAGCGCTACCGGGCGCTCACCGGCACCACGAGGCGCGGGCTCGAAAGCCAGGTGGAACAGGACTTCCCGTTCCTTCCCTCTGGCTGCCAGATCGTCCTCGACGAGCAGGCGCGGCGCATCGTGCTCGACAACATCCGTTCCCAGATCACCAACCAGTGGCGCCACTTGGTCCGCGACCTGCGGAACATGCCCGACCCCGACCTGCCGACCTTCCTCAGTGAGGCTGGCGTCGACCTGTCCGATGTAGTCCGAGACAAGAGGTCCTGGACGCGTCTTCGACGCGACGCCACGAAGCCGACCCGGGGCGGAGGGCCGCGGGAGACCGAGCTCCTCAAGCGGGTCGGCGCTCTCACCCATGTCGACGACCATGATCGATTCCGGGCCTACCTGCGACTCCTGGCCGACGACGCGCCGAGGTACGACTATCTCGAACCTACCGACCAGCGGTATGCCCACATGCTGTTCTTCTCGCTCTGGCCTGACGGGGGCAAGTTCGGCTCCTACGCCGAGGGCCTCGCTGCGCTGCGAGCCGAGGCCGCCTCCCGCGACGACCTCCGAGCCGTCATCGAGGTCGCCTTCGATCGGGCGCGACACGTCTCCTCCCCCCTCGCTGGAACCCTCGGACAACTCCCGCTGCGCACCCATGCACGGTACCGACGAGAGGAGATCCTTGCCGCCCTCGATTACGCGACCCTGCAGCGGACTCCGCAGGCGTTCCGCGAGGGCGTCCTCAACAGCGACGAATGGCAATCAGACGTCTTCCTCGTGACACTGCGCAAGTCCGAAGCCGACTACTCGCCGACCACGATGTACCGCGACTACGCGATCAGCCCCACGCTCTTCCACTGGGAGTCACAGAACACGACGTCGGTGGCGTCGCCGACCGGGCAACGGTACCTACGCCACCGCGACCGTGGCCGCCACGTCCTGCTGTTCACCCGCGAGCACCGATCCAACGACTTCGGAACCGCGGCCTACGTCTTCCTCGGGACCGCGCAGTACGTCGAACACACCGGCGACCGACCCATCGCCATCACCTGGCGCCTCGACCGCCCGATGCCCACCGACACCTACGCCCACGCCTCAGTCGTCGCCGGCTAAGGAGTCGTCGATACCTTCGAAGCCTGCGAGTTTCTACCACACGAGACGTTTTACACAGTGCTGGTCGGCGATACTCGCCTCACATCCACGTAAACCATCTGAGGAAGGGTTATACCGTGGCTTCAGTCAACGAGGATGGTCTGACCATGGACCACGACGAGCTCCAAATCGGGGTCAAGCTCAAGCCAAAGTTCGTTGCGGAGTGTCTTACGAGGCTAAAAGTACACCTGCAGCCATACAGCATTCCTCTTCTCATTGTTAGAACAAACAAGGTTCGACCATTGTTGGACGCCATAGTTGTCACCAATAATGAAGTGCTTGCAATACGTCGCTTAGACGTCCTAACTAGGGGACCTCGCGTCCTGATTCCTCGCAATGAAATCTTGGGCGTGGACATTAAGCCGCACTTCTCCCGTCCCGCCTTAGTAATCCACACGACATCCGGAGATAAAGATCTAGGCGACCTGAATGAAGCAGACGCACATGTAGTGGTGACTGAGATCCGGAAATTAGCTTCTCGGCGGCTGGCGCGAAACATGCGGGACGCATCCACAAGACAGCTTCCCTTACGCAAATCCGAAGAGAATACGCACGGCGCCGCGCCGACTCCACCTTTCAATATAACGAACGGCCTCTTCAGTGAGGCTGGATCACTCCTTGGCACCGTTAACTCGCAACTCAGGTTCATTGCCGAGCTACTGGGTGATTTAGTCAGCGATGACACGTCCGCCCCACTGAGCGGGCTTAGCGCTAGGCTGGAACGGGAGTTCGAATGGCTTGGATTACTTCAGGAACAAGGAAAGACTCTCTCCATCACCGGTTGGCTAGATGAACTCCGTCGCATCATTACCTCGGAACATCTGATAACACAGCCCCGGCCGGACGGAGAAATTGAGCTTGTCGGAGTCCCCTTCTGGCCCCTCAACCCGAACGCTACGGCCGGGCCAACCACGCTGACGCTTGGCCAGCTACAGAGCATCCACGCACAGGTTCGGGAACTCAAAAAGGACCTGAAGGATGCCGCCTCTCGGATAACTGAGGCCCATGCGACAGTAGAAGCGCCCCTGGAAGTTCCTCCTCCGTCTTGCGGCCTCGGAGGGGGGTCGAAGAACGAGGACCTCCCGGCGGGTTCGCTAGCCTTGCCATTCGGGGAATCGGAGGACCCTCCAAGTCCGACCGTCGATACTGTCAGGCAGGCGATGGACGAACTTGTACGGGAAGGACTTCACTACCGCTCTACGGCCGCCTACAAGGAGCTTGTTCGGTTCGTTTCTGGTTTTCGGCAGTATTCACCGTTCAACGCGATGTTGGTTCACATGCAGATGCCGCGCGCCAGGTATGTAGCGACCGCCACGGACTGGGGAAACAAGTATGGACGAACGCTTCGGCCTGGCGCCAGACCGCTAATCATGCTGCGCCCAGGCGGGCCTACCATGCCTGTCTACGACGTCTCCGAAACCGTAGCGGGTCCAAACTCTAAGGTGCCGGAGGAACTTGTCGAGCCATTCAAATCCACGGTAAATGGAGCGGACTTATCCCTTTGGGACCGATTCATCGACAACGCGAAGCTTTGGGGAATACGCGTGACACCCGCACGGATGGGTTCGAGCCTCGCCGGATTTGTCCGACCACCCGTCTACGGAGAACAGACCCAGCAAGTCAGCAGGCGTATCGTTTTGGAGAACAAGCGCCGAGAGGTGACTCTTCAGGTACCGGTCGAGTTTGAGATTGAGGTGCGTGAGTCCCAAGACATTGCGTCGCGCCTGGTTACAATCCTCCACGAATGTGCCCACGTACTGTGCGGCCATCTTGGCCGTGGCCACTCGCACACGAAGTGGCCTGATCGATCTCGAGGCAGCAAGGAGGTCGATGAGTTCGAGGCGGAGACAACGGCCTTCGTTGCTTGCCGGCGCGTCGATCCAGCAGCCGTATTCCCGCCGTACCTGGATGGCTATCTAGGAAATCGAAGCGAGGTCCCCGATGTCAGCCTTGAAACTATGCTCACCGCAGCCCTCACCCTGCAAGACTGGCTCGAGAAGACTGAGCCCGTACCAAAGCATGTACGGGCCCTATTGAGCCAGCAAGTATCTACGTCCCAGTCCTGAGCCTATCAAGCGAGCATGATTGCCGCGCAACGAGAAGAAGGGAGTATCAACACCGTTCCCGACGTGGCTACACCTTGGGAAGGTGATAGCCAGTCACCGGTCTGGCACCTATTTGCTCATGGATCGCGGATGACGTCACGGAGCGGAGTTCTTCGAGCCTCCTGCATGCCGGCGACATCACGCAGCCGCGCTGCAAGGGTGTCCCGCCCTAGGTCCGGTGGGAGGGCGGCGGAGAACTTCAGGCCCTCAAGCGACGCATCATCTATGACGGGACGCCCTCCGACAATCAGATCTGCCCGGCTATCGAGAGCCGCTCGGAGGTCAGCGGCCCTCACGTGTGACTTCAGCCGCAGTCGGAGGTCGCCGACTGGAGCCGTGTCGTCCACGAGATCGCTGAGCCCCTGGGCCAACCCCGAGTTGGCGGCGAACCCAGCAAAGGTCCACCACTGCATCTGACCTGAGGCGTCTCGGACGACGTAGGTTCGGTCGCCGGCGGATACGAACGAGTGTTCATCACGTAGCTGGTCCAAGGCCTCCGTAGCGCGACGAGAGAGGATCACGGTCTGAGGTGTGGCGCCTGCGAGGACATCGTGATGGGCGCGAGCCAAGCGGTAGGAGAGTGTCCGCCCGCCGCCGTTCCATCGGGAGCGGCCGCGGTGGTCGCTGGGTTCGACGAACACCCGTCGTCTGCGCCAGTCGATGTGGGTAACAGCCCAGGAGCGACCGCCCAACAGCACGAGTCGTGGCCCACGCTCTGGACGGGTGAGCAGCGAGAGCGTCGACAGGCTGCCCAGTACCTGCCGCCCATGCAGGACCCGGAGCAATGGCTCGCTCGTGAAGGCGGAGGTCAGTTCGAGGAAGTAGCGGCGGCCGTACTCCTCTTCGGCGCGCGGCCCGATCGACACGAGTCCGCCGTCGTCCAGGACGAATCCCTCCGCGACTAGGTGTGCGAGCACCGCCTCGGCCCCGGACACCTCCGCGAGTCCGCCCAGCCAGTCCCACAGGTCGTGGTGGACGAGGCGGCGCTCCTGCAGGATCAGGCCGAGAATCTGCTGGGCGACGATGTGCCGCGGAAGGGCGGGCGGCTGGACTGGTTCGACGTACCCTCGCTCCCACAGCAGCAGGATCGCGGCGGCCAGCCAGAGGGAGCTCGTGCGCGTCGTGAGGAAGAGCGTGTTCCGGGTCGCCCCAGGTCGCCGTCCTGTTCGCCCCATTCGCTGGAGGAACGAGGCGACTGTGGTGGGTGCGTCGATCTGGATGACGCGGTCGAGGTCTCCGACGTCCACTCCGAGCTCGAGCGTTGATGTGGCGACGATGACGCAGTTGGATCCGGTGGCAAAACCTTCCTCGGCCTGCCGCCGTTCGTCCGCCGAGAGTGAGGAGTGGGAGACGAAGGTCTGCACGCCGTTGTATCGGAGGGCGATCGCGAGCTCCTCCACCTGTGTTCGGGAGTCGCAGAAGACGAGTCGCTTCTCGCCCTGGTGGAGACGGGCAATGACCTGTGCGGCGTTCGAGAGTGACCCGACGTAGTCCAGCCCGACATCCAGGGAGGTAGCCGTCAGGTCCGCGGACGGGGCCACCACCTGGCGTGGAGCAGACGATCCATTGGCCAGCCAACCCAGGAGCGCCTCGGGGTTGCCGACCGTGGCGGACAGTCCGATCCGTTGGACCGGCCGTCCTGCCAGTTTGGTGACCCGTGAGAGTACGCCTAGCAGGTGCCAACCTCGGTCGTCGCCGCCGAAGGCGTGGAGTTCGTCGACCACAACGGCCTGCAGCTGTGCGAACAGCCATTGGTGATCCACGCGTGCCGACATGAGCATGGCTTCGAGGGATTCGGGGGTGGTGAGGAGTACGTCGGGTGGATCGGCGGCGATGCGGCGCTTCGCCGAGGCGGCGATGTCTCCGTGCCAGACGCCTGTACGGCGGCCGAGCCAGCCGGTCATGGCCGAGACGCGGGGTTCGAGGTTGTTGAGAAGTGCCCGCAGCGGGCAGATGTAGAGGACGCTCAGGCCACGCCAGTCGGCAGCTGCCATGCGGGAGAGCAGGGGAAGCAGTGCCGCTTCGGTCTTGCCGCCGGCGGTGGGCGCCAGGAGCAGGCCATCATGCCCGGTGAGGACCGGTTCGACGGATGCCTCTTGTAGGGGTCGTAGCGATGGCCATCGCAGGCTGTTGACGATGTGGTACTGGACCGCAGGGTGGAGCGAGGCAAAGCCGGTCACAGGTCTAGGTCGATGTCGTCGACAGAAGCTGCTGGTACCAGAGGCGGCGGTGTAGGCATCATGGCGCGTTCTGCGTCGGTGAGCTCGCTGGCAGAAACGCGAAGTGCGTAGTCTCGCCGGGGGTCGAAGGTGGCATGTTGATCCACGCGGTCCATAACGTCCACGAGCTTCTTGACGAAGATGCGTGGCGCTACGCCAACCTTCTGCCCGAAGTGTCCAGTCACAGTCTGTGCGAGGTCGGCCAGGTACGCATCGTCAACGGCGCTCGCGAGACGTTCGCGATGCGGTGAGCCCTGCGCGTAGAGGTCGCGGACCTTGGTTCCGAGCTCGAGCAGGGAGTCCTTGTCGAAGCCCGGAAGCCGGACTTGGACCGCACGCGGGTTGTCGAACGTCGCGTCAGTGGAGAAGTCGACGTGTAGCCGCTGCGCGAGCGGGGCGAGTCGCTGCATTCCTTGCGGCCCGTCGAAGAACGCCGGGGTTCCGGTGATGACGAGCATGAGGCCCGGAAAGCGACCAGAGTCGACGTCGTCGACGAGCTGCCGGAGGGCGTTGAGTGCCTTGTCGCGGACGTCGGCACGAACGCGCTGCAACGTCTCCACCTCGTCCAGGACGACGAGCAGCCCGGTGTGCCCGCTGTCGCGCAGGACGGCCAGGAGGCCCTGGAGGAATCCCAGCGCCCCGTCGTGATCGAGGTCGCCGCGGATGCCCGCGCTCCGCTTCACCGAGGCGCCGACGTGTGGCTGACCACCGAGCCAGGCCAGGAGCCCTTCGGCGACCGCGGAGTCGCCGGCAACACTTGCACGCCGATAGGCACGGAGCGCGGCGGCGAAGGAAGGTGCGACCCGGCTGACGATGGAGAGTCGCTCTTCGAGTAGCTCAGTGACTCGTCCTTCCAACTCCTCCTCGGGCACGCTCCCTTCAGCGAGGACATCTTCCTCCAGTGCGAAGAACCAGGAGTCGACAACGGGGCGGAGGGCACTCGGCGTGAACTCGGCCGTCGAGAGGTGTTCGGTGAGTCGGCGGTAGACAGTCTCGAGCCGGTGGAGGGGTGTTTCGTTCTCTGAGATCTGCACCTCAGTCGCGGCAAGGCCGTTGCGCTTGGCGTTGTCCGCGAGCCAGCGGCTGAAGAAGGTCTTGCCTGCGCCGTACTCCCCGCGCACAGCCTTGAAGACCGCCTGCCCGGCGCTGATGCGATCGAGTTCCTCCCCGGTGGCGGTTTCGAAGCGGCTCAGACCGACGGCGAGGACATCAAGCCCGTGCTGCGGGACGGTGCCGCGCCGAAGAGCGTCGATCACCTCTCGTCGCCGCTGCTCGCTGATACTCACTGCTCTCCTGCCTGCGTCCTGAGAAGGGCAGCGTTGAGCCGGATAGTGTCGCCCTCGACCTTGAGGACCTCGTAGCCATCCAAGTTAACAACTCGCTGGGCTGCTGCCACCTGGTTGACCACTCGCCCTTCCGGGATGTCCAGTGCTCGTGCGATGACTGTCCGCGTCGCCGCTCCGCCTTGGGCGTCAAGAGCACGCAACAGCACCGTGAGCCGATCGGCGGGCATGCCGCCGCGGCGTACTCGACGCAACTGCTCGGTGACGGCCTCGCTGGCGAGGACCCGGTCGATCCAGCTGTCTTCGGCCAGTTCCGAGGTGGTGAACAGGGCACCCTCGTCAGCGGCGGAGGAGGCTGAAGCGGCGGGCTGTGCTTTGCGGCCAATCTTCCGCTTGGGTACGACGGCGGCCTCGACCTTCGCGTCTTCGGCTACGGGTGCACCGACCCACCAGTCTGGCTCAGGGTGATGGCGCGGATGCCAGCCGTCGATCTCCAGCGGGGCCCGGGCGAGGAGGGCGAGCGGGATGACGACTTCCTGGGCGCTCGCGCCGCCGTGGTATCCGTTGCGTTGCTTGGCGTACCGCAGCTTCTCGTTCCATGGCGCGACCACCCGTCCGCCGCCGAGCAGCACGCGTGATCCGGTGAGCTCCACCTCATCGTCGCTCGGCGGTCGTGGGGAGGTACGGAAGCGGGCACCGCCGCTCTCGTCCGACTCCAACCGCGAACCGCGCTCGTGCACATGCCCGTGATCACTGACCAGCAGGGCAACCCGGTCGGCCTCACTGCCGGCGGTGAGGAGGTCGAGGAGCCGGTCGACTGAGTCGGCCGACCATGGCGTACGGCCGCCCTTGTCGAGCGTGTCGTCG
Organism: Actinopolymorpha pittospori; assembly: GCF_014873875.1. Taxonomy (GTDB): domain Bacteria; phylum Actinomycetota; class Actinomycetes; order Propionibacteriales; family Actinopolymorphaceae; genus Actinopolymorpha; species Actinopolymorpha pittospori. The sequence goes on from NZ_JADBEM010000001.1 coordinate 541,480, forward strand.
ACCGTGTTGACGACTACCCCTACGACGGAGGCCGTTCCCTTGATCGCTGTGAGCACTGCGGGCGCCAGTGCGTCCCCAGCACCGGACGGTGACAGGTCGCCCTTATGGAAGAGCGGCCACCCGCGCTCCTGGAACGCGGCCTTCTCCGTGGCCGCGGACCCATCCGAGAGGCGCCCGGTAAGCAGACTCGTCCTGGACACCCGGGTGATGGAGGGAAGCACGGAGATAACTGGCCGCTCCGGCTCCAGGCCGTGCTCGACCCAGCCCTTGCCGGTGAGGTCCTTGAGGAGTTCGTGCGCCACACCGGTGGACATACCGTCAAGGACGAGTAGCAGGATCCGTTGCTCGTTCCCCAGGGGAACTACCACGTCAGCGAGTACGTCCTCGACGGGCAGAAGGTTCTTCAGCGTCGAGCCAGTCTTCGCGTGATCAGCGAGAAGCCGAGCGAAGCGCTCCTCGTGTCCGGCACGTAGTCCGTCGATAACCTCACACAGTCCGCGGTACGCCGCGCCGACTGTCTGCTCGACGTCGCCTTCCCATACTCGCGCCCGCGCCACGTCGACCCAGGCGTCGTCAGACTCCTGACGGCGTGCGGCCTGGGCGAGGTCAAGGGCTGGCTTCGCGGGACTGGTTCGTTGGCCGGCCAGCCAGCGGGTCAGGCGGACGGCCATGACTGCCCGGCGTTCACGTTCGGCGTGGTCGCCGACCAGCGCATGGGATCGGACGCCGCGGAGGATCGCCTCCAGCGGGGCAAGTTGTGCTGGGGCGAGTGACCGCTTGCGGAGCAGGCGGGCGAGTTCCGTACCGAGGTGGGTGATGCGCTGCGCGAAGGCGATGTCGAGTACGCCGCTGGCGTGAGCGAGTTCGACCGCGTTCTGTTCGGCCAGGATCTCCTCGGCCCGGTGGAGTACGCGTCCGACCCCGGCCCGTCCTTGCGCCGTCACGCTGCGCTGAACGAGGGCTTCGGCGGCCCGGCCCCACTCAGCCGCCACGTCGAGGTCGAGGGCGCTGCCCAGGGCGCGCGTCTCCAACATGGTGCGTGGGACCTTGGCCTCGTCGCGCACACTCTCTTGCGTGAGGGTGGAGAGCACCAGGCCCACAGCGACGGTGTCCGCGCCATAGTCGCCGCTCAGGCATGAAAGGACGGCTCCGATGGCACGGCCGTCCCTACTCCGGCCTGCCAACCATGCCGACAGTCCGTCGCGCAGCGTCTCGTCCAGAGATTTCCAGCGGTCGACATGTGCCGGGTCCAGCGTCCATTGGAGGAGGCCGGCGAGGTCGAGATCGAGTCGGCTCAGCCCGGCGACGCGCGCGGAGAGTTCGACGAACGCCGTCTCCTTATCGAGGTATCCGCTGCGCACGGCTGGATAGCCGTCGCCCGGAGCATGGGCGAGCAGGGCATCCACGGCCCACGCGCTGGTCGTGAGGCCTGGGTCGATCACGCGCGCCCGGAACAAGCTCATGAGCTGGTGCCATCGGTCGAGCGGGAGGACCCGCTGGCCGGCGACCCGCGCCTTGATGCCGTCGCCGAGTTCCGCGCTTTCGAGTTCGGTGAGCAGCACGAGTATGTCGGTGCTGGACAGGTCGGTGAGGCAATCGAGCGCGTCTCGGACCGCCAGCGTCGAGACACAGCCCCGCACGACGGCGGTGCGACCACCTGACAATTCGACCCGTTCCTCATGCGTCCACGACGGGCTGGCAAGCAGGGCGATCACTCGGGCAGACGAGTCGACCTGGAGTACGTCGGTGACCTTGGAGCGCACCAGTGCGGGTGTGGCGAGCAGGGTCACTCGGTCACCTCCCAGGTGACGTGTACCCGCTTGCCCTCGCGTACGAGCGCCTCGATCGTCGCGGACACGCGCTGGATGGTGGCGGTGTCAGAGGCCATGACATCGCCGCTGACCTGCGTCCCCGCTGCCGGTTGAGGGGGAACCCGAGGCTCAATTCGGGTCGCACCGCCTGCGGGCGGCGCGTCGGTGGTTCCAACTGTCCGGGTGATCGTGGGAACGTCGGGCTTCCTCGTGGCTTCCAAGACGAGCTGGCGCGCGGCGGTGTCGGCAGCTCCCAGTGCCGGTTGGAGATGTTTGGCGAACTCGTTCGCCTTCCACACCTCCGCGAGAACGTCGATGATCTCGCCCGCCCGTAGCCCGAGCTGGTGGTCGGGACCCCAGCTCGCCACGGTGGCGAGGATGTTCCAGTCCACGCGTCGAACTGCGGAGACGAGATCGGCCGCGGCGGCCACGCTCATGCCCACATGGAGTGCAGCGCCCGGCAGGCTGACGCTGGCGAGCCGCTCCACCACAGCAACGTCGCCGCCGGTGCCAGCGATCTCCTCACAGAGTCGTGCGGCGCCGTCCGCGATCTGGTACCGCTCGGTGGACGTGGCATCCTCGCCCCGGAGGAGGACCGGGCCCCTCTCGGCGAGCACGCCGACGTATTGTTCCGCAGCCGACTTGGACGCCGTGACCTTGGATCGAACCCGGTCCGCCAGGACGCTGACGTTTCGTGCGGTCAGGAGTTCGGTGACGTCACCGATGCCGAAGATCGCCTGGGCACGCTGCCGCGCCTCCTTCCACGCTTCCTCGCTCGGAAGCAGCTGTTCGATGGCGGTCGCGTCTGCTGGCAGCGCCTGCAGGTTGCCCACGTCGACCGGGCGCTGGTGAACGATGATGCTGCGGTTGGTCTGCTCTGCGAAGAGGAGAACGACGAGGTCCGCGATCTCCTGCGGCAGCCCCATCTTCTTGGGTTCGTCGAGCCAGGCGCGCAGTTGGCCGACGGTCACTGGCTTCCCGGCGAGCCCAGCCTCGGCGATCTTGCGCTGCAGGTGCTGGTCCCAGTGGTGACCGAGGACGAAGTGTTGGGCGTGCTGTTCGCCGAGGCGGAGCGGGCCGGCGATGCGGCTCATGGCGCCGCGTTCGGCAGACTCGACCATGATGCGCTGGCCGGCGTCCTCGATGGCGCGGCGTACCTGGGCGTGCACCTTGCGCAGGTCCGTGGCCCGTACGTCTGTCGTGCCGAACATCGGATGGGCGGGGAAGTCTGATCCGAGCATCTGGTCGAGCAGGTTCTCGAACGCCTGTTGGAGGCTGGCTCCGGCGGGGACCTTGGGGGTGAAGCTGGGCTCCAGGCTGGCGAACATGTCGATCCCGCCGTGGGCGGTGTCGACGAGTGCCTCGTCGGCGTTTCCGAGGCCGTATGCCTGGAGCAGGGCGTTCTCGAGCCGGCTTCGTAGCTGGTCTCGCTGGGCGACCATCTGCTGCCGGGCGATCGCTCGGTCGTTGTCGGAGAGATGTCCGGCGAGCTGGTCGAAGCTCGGCCCGAGGGCGTACTGCAGTCGCACGTAGCGGCCGAGGTCAGCCACTGTCCGGGAGGTGAGGTGCCGGGGCACCCAGCAGATGGTATGGCCGGGCCGCTGGTCGCGCAGCGCCCGGATGCGTTCCAGGTCCTCGACGGGCGAATGCCCTTCCTCGTCGAAGGGGTAGTCGAAAATCGTCCGCCATCCGTCGTGGCTGGGCCAGAACGCGCTGTCGCCCAGGTCGGAGGGGTCCCGGACGTTGCCGTAGAGGAGTTCGACGGTCCGCTTGGTGCCGCGCCAGGTGGTGACATAGGTGGTGACGCCGTCGAGGCCGACGTTGTCGCGGGCGCCGAGCATCTCGAAGAGGAGGGTGCGGATCACCTGGCGGCGGGCACCGGCGGAGTCGGCGGTCTTGGCGTTGTCGAGGACACCTTCGATGTCGACGCCTTCGAGCCGGACGGAGATCAGCGGGTTGGCCGCGTCGCCGGTGAGCTGGACCGTGCCGAGGCGGGCTGCCCACTGGCGTACGGACTGCAACACGATCCCAGCCTCCTGGCCGGGCACCATCGAGCGGATGTGTCCGTGGTTGAGGGCGACGATCCTGCGGGCGGTGAGGTCGCGCAGTGATTCGACCTCGGGCATCAGCGCGGCGAGTACCAGCGTTTTCGCGATCTTGTCGTCCCGGTGGGCCGCGTGCGATTCCGGCTGTTGTGCCACATCTTCTTCGGAGAGGCCGTGAAGCTCGAGGATGAGGCGGCGCAGGTCGCCGTAGACCTTCTGGGCGCTGCGCCACAGGTTGCCGAGTTCGCCGGTGAGCGGGTCGTCGCCGGCGACGAGGACGTCGAAGAGGTCAGCGATGGGGACGAGCTGACCGAGCTGGAGGGTGTCGCGCTGCTCGACGAGGATCTGCTGCATGACCCGCAGCGCGGTCCGTTCCCGCTGCAGCGCACCGGACAGGGCGATGAGGGTCTCGACGAACGCGGGGCTGAAGGGGTAGGTGAGCCGGAACTCGTCACGCCCCGCCTTACCCGCCATCAGTGCGGAGCGGATGTCCTGGCGTACCTGCTCGGTCGCGGCGAATGCTGTGTCGATCTGTGCGCGGGCCGCGTCGTCGCGGGGCCTGAGGACTCGTCGCGAGGCGATGAGGGGCAGGTTGTTGTCGGAGAGGCTGACGGTGCCGAACCGGCCTTCCCACCATTTGAGGCTGTCGGCGAAAGCGAGGTGTTCGGTGCCGGGCAGGTTGGTGCCGACGAGTTCGCGGAGGTCACGCTGGCGCGCGATGAAGCTGATGATCGGCGCGGGCCGGTTCGCGTTGGCGGCCTCCACCAGTTTGCCGACCTTCGGGGCCTCGCGGGCGACCCAGGTATGGTCGCCCATCCGGGTGGCGAACCACAGGATAAGCTCGTCAAGGAACAGCACCAGTCCGTCGTAGCCGAGTTGGGCCGCGTGCTGGCTGATCGCAGCGAGTCCGTCGTCGATGTTGATGTACGCCGATCGCGCGCCGCGCGCTAGTTCGGCGAAGCCGGGCAGTACCTCCTGGATGGCGGTGACGAGTTCTGCCCGGTCGGGGTGGTCCGGAGCGGCGTTCAGCGCGGCTTCGAATCGGGTGGCGTCCCAACCCGCGGCGACCTCGCCCCAGCCCTCGTCTGCGGCCTTGTTGCCGAGCAGTGCGAAGAACGCCTCGTCTCCGAGGCGTCCCCGCAGCTCCCGAGCGCTGTCGAGGAGCGGCGTGTCGATGAGGACCGCGGGCAGCGGCGCCTCTGGGTGCAGAGTACGAACATGGGCGAGGTAGCCGCCAAGTACGCCATCCTCGACGGACTCCTTGCCGACCAGGTGGTACGGCACCAGCAGGAACCGCTTCGTGCTGATCAGCGCGTCGTACTTCTGCACCACCGTGGCGAGGTCGTCGACGGCTCGCACCTTCGGGTGGTTGTGCAGGAGTGCGTGAAGGACAGCCATGAAGTGGCTCTTGCCGGAGCCGAAGGAGCCGTTGAGGTAGGCGGCCTTGCTGCTGCGGTCGTCGAGGGCGCTCTTTATGAGCGACAGCGCCTCGTCGAATCGCTGCGCCAGCTCCGGGGTGACGACGTAGTTGCGGAGGGTCTTTTCGACGTCGTCGACACCTTGGGCGAGGTCGAGGACGAAGTCGCCCTTGTGGATGGCGTTGGGGACCTCGACGACTTCGGAGACCAGTGTCATGGTGGCTGGCCCTTCTCAGGCGCTCGCGCGGCGGCGGCCGCGGGTGGGGGTGGGCGGCCGCCACGTGGCGAGGTCGTCGCGGGTCAGGCCGAGTTGCAGAAGCTGCTCGTCGAGGAACGCGCCGTACGCGTCAGCCGGGCGCTGGCCGAAGTCGGCGTCAACGTCCGGGTGCCACTGCTTGATCCATGGGAGCAGCTCGGCCAGTCCGGCGAGTAGCGGGACCAGCTGGTCGGCGCCCCAGGCATCGAGGTCTCGGCGTTCCGAGATGTAGGTGGCAAGGGCTTGTGCCTGCTGAAGGTGGTCGAAGCCGGCCCACCCGAGTAGCAACGTGCCGTCGCGGGACGCTTCCGGGTAGGAGGTGAACCGCTCCTTGGGTACGTCGAGCTTGCCACGGTTACGCCAGTAACTCGCCGCTCGGAAGTCACCCTGCTTGTACTTCGGCGGCACCGGGATCTGGCCGACCCTCTCCCCCGCGGCCTCGCGGCGTTGGAGGTCCCAGGTCTCTTCCCACGCCATGCGCACCCGCATACCGGAGTCGGTGTAGCGGGAGGCGGCTACACCGGGGACGTGCTGGTCGCGGACCAGGTCCGCTACGACGTTCAGCAGGTCTTTGTCGCGAGCGTGAAGCTGAGCAACGGACACAAACTCCTCGTCAGCGCGCAACTCATCCGCGAGCTGCGCGACCGTGCGCAGCGACGGCTCCGGGCGGAACCACAACCCTCTGGCCTCCAGCCGGTCCTGCAACCAGGTCCGGAGCGCCTCGGCCTCCATCTCCTCCCACGACTTGGTGGCCCAGCGTCGCTTGCACTCCGGGCGCTCAATCAGGTGCAGGTAGGGGTCATCGGCGATCTTCTCCAGCCGTCGCTCCACCAAAGCGCGGTAGTCCTTCGACCAGTGGGCCGGAACCTCGGTGATCGGGGTCGAACCGTGTCTGGCGAACCACTGCGTCGCGACCTCGCCGGCCGCCATCTTCCGGGCGAGCGCGATCTCAAACGCCCGCTCGCCGAGCTTCAGCGGCGGCTTGGAGACATCCTTCCCGATAAGCGCATCCGCATCCCCGTTGAGAAGGTCGTAGAGGCCGTAGACCTCCCAGTCAAGCTCCTCCTGCCCCGAGACCATCTCGCCCCTGATCCGTGACCACTCGGCCTGAGTAGCGTCCATGCCCTCTCGCGTCGGCGCCGCCTTCTCGGCTATAGCTCCCGGCGTCGCCACCTCGAGGTCCTGCGCCAACGAGTCCAGCCGTGTGGCCTGCGTCAGCAGGGCTCCATCGGGCAGCGGAAACTCTTGCAACTTCGTCCCGGTGAACTCGTAGAAGTGTTCCCATGACTCGGTTGCCAGGCCGCCACCGATCCCGCCGCCGCCCTTGTCATGGCACACCTGCTTGAGCCAAAAGCATGCCGCCGACGAGTTCAGCAGGCCAAGCAAGCGCAGGTGCTCCTCCTCGCTCGCCCCCTCCGGTAACTTAATAACCGGCGCAGTTCGATTGAAGACCTTCCCCCCGCGATCCAGCACGAACTGATTATGCGTCGCCACAAACGCGAAGGTAATAGTCAGATTAGTGCGCAGCTTCGCTGGATAGAGTTCCTGCCACTCATACCATGTGAGCCCGCGAACCAACATAGGCGTCCCGAAACGCCGTCGAAGCGAGAGATTCTCCTTGTAGGGCTTGAGGGCCTTGTAGGCGTCAGGACGCTCTTCGATCGCTACAACCTCGAAATCGTCACCATAGGGCCAGATTGCACGCTCACCACCCATGTAGCTCCAATCCCGCAACGATTCCCCGCGAACAAGCCTACGAATATTGCGGACACCGAAACGGCTCGCGGCAATCCTCGAGGGGAAGACATAGACGTCATCTTCCCCAGTAACTGAGGAGATGCCAGCCTCGACGATTAGATTGGCGAGAAGCACTGCCAGCTCAGAGTCGAGTGCCCGCATCAAGTCGGCCGCACCGCCGCCACTGAGGCTCCAGGGATAGGTGTGCAGTACGGACTTGTCAACGTCACCGACGGACACGTACTCTGCCTGAGACCCCGGTACGTCAACATTGTTGACAATCGAGGACCAGACCAACCCATCCACCGGATCAGCTGGGGTTTTGGGCTCGCCACGAACACCAAGTACAGCTCGAACGGTCGACGCGACAGCGCGACGATTTCGACCGAAAAGCATGACGGTTGGCGTGCCGTGGCCGGGGATGTAGGCTCCGCCCGTGTCGATTACCAGGTGGAGGTCGATAGTGGGGAAGAACTGTTCGATGAGATTGCGGCCGAACTCGCGCTTCATGAAGGAGTTGGAGGTTATCTGGCCGGTGAACCCTCCGGGAACAGCCAGGTCGAAGAGACGCTGAGCGAACGGGACCGAGAGCGCGTACTTTCCTGCGCATGCATCCCATGCTTTGCGGTAGAGCCCGTTCAGCACCGGGTCCTTGACAGCGATGTAGGGCGGGTTCCCGACGACGGCGTGGTACCGGTCTCCGAGGATCTCCTCAAGTTCGGCCGCATCCTCATACTCGTAGACGAACTCGCCCTCGCCCTGCTGCCCTGCGAGCGCCAGCGCGGTTACACCATCCAGCGCCCCCTGCCCATGCCGGACTCCGAAGAGAAGCGAGTCGCCGATGGCGACACGGAATCGCCAGTTCGGAGCGTCCTTCAGCCGCTTGATGCCGCAGGTCGTCAACGCGACGGCAAGGAGCCGGAACCGCGCGATCGCGACCGCGTACGGATTAATGTCAACGCCGTTGATCTGCCGCAGCACACGTTCAATGTGCACGCGGACGTCGATGCCAGGCTCCAACTGGCGCCATCGGCGCAGCAGCCGGGTGTATGCGCCGAGCAGGAAGTGTCCTGACCCGCAGGCTGGGTCGATGAGACGTACGTCCGCTAGCCCGAACTCCTCGACGGCCGGATCGAGCGTTCGGTCGAGAATGAACTCCTCCACGAACTCCGGCGTCTGCAGCAGTGCGTAGTCCTTGCGGGCTTGCTCCGACAGGTCCTGGTACAGGTCACCGAGGAAGCGCGTCGACAACTCGGGATCTGTGAAGTTGTGGACGAGCGCACCCGACTCCGGGTCGATGCGCCGCCAGAACTCCAACAGTGCGGTCGCCTGGTCTGGTGAGGGGTCCATGACGTGCAGGGGGTTCTGCCGGTCGACCAGCGCACGGGTCACTTCAGACTCCGCCAGGCGATCGATCGCGGCTCGCAGGTAATCCAGGTCGGAGTCCTCGGGGTTGGTGCGGAAGTAGGCGTTCTGCCGCTCTCGCGCCTCAGCCAGTCGCTCGCCAGGACCGGCCAACATCGTCTGCTCCAGCAGACCGTTGTCTTCACAGAGCCGCGTGAAGACGCATGCCAGCACCCAGCCCGCCGCTACTTGCGTCAACTGCTGGTTGAGCCAGGTCTCGAACGGCAGGCCGGTCCGCTTGCCATCCACAGCCCCCTTGTGTCGCGTCTGAAATCCATCAGCCTTGCCGGCATCCTGTTCCACGAGCAACAGCAGGTCCCGTTCCACCGACCGGACCTGCCGCTGCAGATCGGTCAGCAGCCTCTTCGCGTCGATCACGCCGCCCCACCCTCTGAAAGCGCTGCCTCGTGCTTGTTGATCCACTCTTCGGGCAGGCGCACCCACTGCGGCCCGAACACCGGGACGGCCACGCCATCAAGCTTGGGCAGCTTGTCGGTGTCCGCCCACGGAACGACCAGCCACAGCATGCGGACCGGCGAGTCAGCCGTTGCCCGGAACACCTCGTCGCGCAACTCGTCCACCACGGTCAGGCTCGGGTCGTAGCGGGCCAACACGCCAGCGTTGGTGAGGAGTACACGGGGTCCGGCTGCCCGTATCGCCGTACGCACCCGGCTCAATCCACCTGCCTGGACGACGCTCGACAGCCGTGCCCAGTCGCGCGACGACCGGTCTGCGGCGTCAGCGGCGAGAACGACGTCCCAGGTCACCCGGCGTTCTTGGCAGTACGCACGCAGGCCCGTCAGGAACTCGCGCTCCACGTCCACGGTCCTTACGTCCTGTGCGGCCAGGCATGCCTCGGCGCGCGCGAGCCGGCTTGGCCGCACCGACAAGACGAGCCAGCCACCATCGTCCAGCGACCGTGCCAGCCGGTCGTCGACCTCGAGGACCACGTTGTCGACGCGGCGCCAGTCTGCCTTCGTCACCGTGCCGCCAGTCGATCCCCGCGACCGGGTGGAAGGGCGGGTGAGGAACGACGTCAGCCCAGCGACGTCGGGCTTGCGTGCGACGTACGTCGACCGCTCTTCGCTCCACACGAGCGGGACGCCCGCGCTCTCGAGCAGCTCGTCGAGTTGCGGGCGGTCCGGCAGCGGGGCGGCGTACGGGAATCGCGCCAGTACCCGCTCGCTGGCCTGCGCCGGAGCCAACTCGCTCACGCCATACAACGCGCCGGCCGCAAGCCGCACCGCACGGCCCGCCTCCAGACCACGCGGATAGACCTCCAGCCGCGGTGTGGCGGCAGCGGTCTGGGCCGCGATCGCGGCCACCTCGACCAACCGTTCCGGCGGCAGCAAGCCGGGATCGGTGCCGGCCGGCGCCTGCACCTCACGCAAGGTGTCGACCACCCGTTGGGGTACTGGCAGCGGGTCTGCGCCCGCCATCGCATCAGCGGCCTTACCGAGTCGCGAGGCCCAGTCGAGCCGATCTGCTGTGGAGGCGCCTTCTCCGGCATGCTGAGGTCCGGCCGCGACAAGAATCCCGTGCGCCTGCCGGCTGTAGACCAGGCGCGGGTCACCGTCCAGCGCCTCATCGGCCAGCTCGGCGTCGATCGCGGCACGCACCAGGGCCTCGGCGAGCCTGGAGCGCAGCGGCTCCTCGACGGTGCTGCCCTGACGGTCGAGCAGGGTGGCGGCACAGTGTGCCGCGGAGGCGACTCCGCCCACCGATTCGACCGCCTCGGCCACTGCATCCCGAAGGATCCGCATGCCGTCGAGCCCGACCCAGTGATCCTCGAGCCGCTGAACGGACTGACGGATCGTTCGTTGGTCACGGCTGAGTGATTTGGAGGCGTCGCGGGAGCTTGCCCAGGCGCTGCCTCCCCGGTCGCCCAGTCCAAGCAGGGCCTCGGCCACCTCCCGATCGGCGGAGTCGGGCACCAGCGCGGCAGCGACCGTGTCGAGAAGCGTCGGCTCCGACGCACGTTCCTGCGTCGACGCGGTGACGCGTTCGGTGAGGTCCTGCAACTCCTGGATGAGGCGTTCGCGGGTCTTCGTCCCGATGCCGGGGAGCCACATCACCTGGGCTGGGGACAGGTCGAGCGCGCCACCCACATCTGTGACGGCCAGCCGCTCCAGGACAGCGAGGACCGCGGGCGACAGACCTACCGCGCCAACCGGCGTGTCCCGACTCACCCGCTGCGCGTCCGGCTCCTCGGGTACGACAGTCGACGGCTCAGCGAACACCGCGTCCCAGCCGCGCTGCATGTCCTCTGCCGTGTCGAACCGCTTGCGAGCATCTCGATGCAGCGCTCGGCGGAAGAAGTCAGCCAGTCCAGCGGCGTACGAGCGGTCGAACAGCTCGGTATCTATCCTGACGTCTGCATCCCCGAAACCGGGGTGCCCGCCGGCGGCGCCGTACTCCGGTCGGCGCGCGGTCGCCATCTCATACAGGGTCACTGCGGCGGCATACCGCTCGGCGGCGGTGTCCCAGCGGCGGCGCTCACCCTTGCCTAGGAAGGGGTCGAGGTATGGCGGGGTGCCGGCGTCGACCGCCTCCAGCGGTTCCTTGGACAGCGAGAAGTCGAACAGGACCAGGCGCCGCTTCTTGCCCTTGCCGCCCCGCTCGGCGATCCCGAGGTTGTCAGGCTTGATGTCACGGTGGCCGACACCAGTGCGTTCGAGGTGGTTGACGATGGTGAGCAGGTCGGTGCCCCAGTCGTGCAGCCACTCCGGCTGGAGACGTCCCCGCTCACGAAGCTCCTGAGCGAGCGTGCCCTTCCCAGCGTAGGAGAGGAGGATCGCGAGCCGGCCACCTACGTGCAGCGGTTCGCTGTCGAGGAGCTGGACGATGCCCGGATGCTCGCCCAACAGAGTGAGCGCCGCAGCCTCGGCGCGCAGCCGGCCGTCCTTCTCCGGGTCGAGGGAGACCTTGAGGACGGCCTCCTTCCCCTCTCGGTTGACCAGCAGTGCCAAGGCCGTCGAGCCGCGGCCGAGGCGTCCGGCTACTTCGAAGCCGCTGTCGAGTTCGTCGCCGGCTTCGGCGGTGAGTGGGTCGACCGCGACTGGCTGCTGTTCGGCTGTCGCGGCGAGCTGCTCCCGCAGTGTGTCGAGATCGAGGAGGAAGGCCGCCATGTCCGGCGTACGGCGGTCGGCGTCCGCGGCCGTGGCCCGGGCTACGAGGTCGTCCAGTTCCTCGCTGATGTTGTCGACCTGCTGAGTCAGAGACAGGCACCCCTGCGACTGGAGGCGCTGACTCAAAGCACCGAACGACGATGCCGGCGGGTGCCCCGCGAACAATCGGTAAGCGATTGCACCGAGCCCGAACACATCGAGGCTGACGCCGTTCTGGCTCCCCCACGCCCACTCCGGCGCGAAGTAGGCGGTGGCGCCCTGGTCAGCGAGTTCGGCGAACGTTTGGGTGGAGGTGACGGACGCACCCGTCGTGGTCTCCGAACCTCTGGTGGCCGTCTGCCAGTCGCTGACCTGGACGACGAATCCATCCCCGTCACGGCAAACCCATACGCACTGCGGGCTCAGCCCGCGATGGGTCAGGACGCGGCGATGGGCGTAGGCGATTGTCTCCGCGAGGGACCGCAGTAGCGACAGGCAGGCGTCGAGGTCGAGGTTGCCTTCCTCCTGTTGGAGGAAGTGGTCGAGCCGTACGAGGCGCGGGTCGTGCGGGAAGATCAGTGCGGGGCCGAGGTCATGCTCGACGAAATCGACCGGGCTGGCGATGCCGCTGTAGTCGATGCCTCGCAGCGCGCGGTATTCACGTTCGGCAGCTCGGAGAAGCTGCGCACGACGCTCACTCGCCTCGGCCGCTCCGGCAAGGTAGATGCGGACGCGCCGGGGCGGGTCGTCGCGGAAGCGCTCGTGACGCGCGAGGAAGTCCTGCCAGCCAGGCGCTTCCTCGAACGCGGGCATCTCGAGTCGGAGGTTGCCGACCTTGCGTCCGCGCTGTGACTGGCGGATGCCGGCCTGATCGATCGCCTTGGCGATGGCTCGCGCTTGGACAGCATCGATGTGCCCCGGCTGGCTGGCACGGTCAATGATGCTCTGAAGGCCATCGTGGTCGGGTCGGCCGAAGACATGTGCCCGACCCTCTGCACTGAGCCGGCGTATGTCGAGTCGAGCATCGGAGAGGAAGACCGCCCCTTCGATCCACGGCACGCGCTGCCCACCGCCCCGGAGCGCCGGCTGGGCCGCGAGGAGGGACTTGAGCTTCTTGGCCTTGCGGGTCGCCCCGATCACAGGGTTGTCGACCGGAGCCCGGTGCGTCTGCTGCCACGTTCCAGCATCACCAACGAGGACGCCTGACCAGGACTTGACCTCCAAGACGATGAGCTGCCGCCGCGTGATGAGCAGGAGGTCTACTTCGTTGACGGACCCATCGGTCCCGATGAACTCGGCATTCGCCCACGCGCGATACGGCTCACCATCTGGCAGGACTGTCCGAAGGTACGCAAGTGCCGCCCGCTCCCAGGCGAACTCCGACGGAGTGCACTGGGTCCAGCGTCTTTCGTCCATCGCCACCCTCCGCCGGTGGTGGATCCATCGACGCTCACGGGCCCCCCGGGCCGGACCTGACTACCTTCATGATCAAGAAGGTCGCAGCCGCAAAATAGCGGGCCGCCTAGCGGGGGTCAACGGCAGGGTCCGATCGTGGTCAGTACGGAAGAGTCAGCGGTCGAGCGCGCTGAGTCGCGCGGGAGCTCGCACGGGCAAGTTGCAGTCCACTCCCGCCGCTCCTTCGTTCGCCCACCCCACGTGGAGCGTCCCCGCTGCGCACTCCTCGGCGGTGCGTTCACCAGCCGCCCCACGACGGCGGCGCGGGCGCCATCTCGCAGGTTTCAGCAGGGCATAATTGGGGGAATTGTCCAATTAGATCTCCTGCCGTCCCGGAAGAGGAACGTCGCACGTGGCCATGCGGTACACAGCCGGCTGGAACGCCCGCGGACTGAAGCCCGACACCCCGCCGACCAGCTTCGACGACATCCGCGACGCCATCGCGCACCTCGTCCGGACCATCGAGCGGCGCTGGGATGATGACTACCGGACCTGCGAGACCCCCGACGACCGCCTTGACATCGACGACAAGTGGCTCCCGGTCCACACGGCGCTCCACAACGCCGGCGACGGGTCGACCTTCCACGGCACCACTGGCGACGACAGTCTCAACTTCTGGATCAGACCTGCCGGCACCTCGTAGTACTCGAGTTACCGAAGCTCAGGCTCTCTCTCGCGACACCAACCCGAAGTCGCCGTCTCCGCAGGCCTTTGGTTCGAGCATGACGGGCATGACCGTCGACTGGCGAACCGGGCTCGAGGAGCTCCGCCACTCGGTTGTCCTCCGGCCATCTAAGTGTCGGGGCCGTACCAAAGCCATGCGCGGTACCAAGTCGCCGGAGAACTAGCCGCCGTCCACCCGGTCCGGATCGACGAGCGCCTGGAAACAGTCCGGATGGTTTCCAACAACTAGACCGCCTCCGTCGCGACACGACATGGCCATAGTAGTGACAGACCTGAGTACGCTCAGTTAGGCTACGCCCTCAGGGGGACCGATCCGGCATAGGCCATAGCGGTCTCTGGGACGACACACTTCCGGGAGCGCCACGCATGCCGTACAACGCCGAGATCAGCCGCAACAATCCTGCCTGCTTTATCTTCCTCGTCGACCAGTCTGCCTCCATGAGCGACCCAATCGGAGGCGAGTTCCCTCAGAAGAAGGCAGATGTCGTAGCCGACGCTATCAACAGGCTACTCATCGAGCTGTCCGTGAGATGTGCCAAGGAAGAAGGCGTGCGAGACTACTTCCACGTGGGCGTCATCGGTTACGGCACCACTGTAGGGTCAGCGTTCGCCGGAGATCTGGCTGGACGCGACTTGGTTCCGCTGAGCGAAGTCGCAGATAATCCAGCACGGCTGGAGGACCGACAGAAGAAGGTCCCAGATGGCGCCGGAGGATTGGTCGAGTCCACAACCAAGTTCGCAATTTGGATGGAACCGACTGCGAATGGCGGCACCCCCATGACTAGAGCACTGAAGTACGCCGAGACACTCGTATCCGATTGGGTTCAGCGTCACCCTGAAGGCTACCCGCCGATCGTATTGAACCTCACTGACGGCGAATCCACCGACGGCGATCCGGCGCCTGCCGCAATTGCGGTAACAGGCCACGCTACGAGCGATGGCGCAACTCTTCTCTTCAATCTTCATGTCTCGGCCGCCGGCGGGTCCCCTATCATTTATCCCGACTCGGACGCCGAATTGCCGGACACCTATGCCCGTGCGCTATTCGCAATGTCGAGCATTTTGCCGAGTCAAGTCCGTGCGTATGCCGCATCGGAAGGCCGCCGCGTCGGCTCGGAAGCCCGCGGCCTAATTTATAACGCCGACGCGGCTACGGTAGTGCAGTTCCTGGAAGTTGGCACCCGAGCTTCCGAACTACGGTGAGAACCACTGGCCTCTACACCTCGCATTTCCTGGCACCTAAGCACGGCAATGCCCCTGACGAATGCGAGGATGCCTTATACGTGAGGCCGGACGTCGCCGTTGACGTCCTAGTCGACGGACCCATTGTGGCAGCAGTATGTGATGGCGCATCAGAGAGCATGCTTGCTGGACAATGGGCGAACATACTCGCTGCCGCGGCACTAGATCATGCATCTGCCTCCTTGGACTTTTTCGGCGCCTCGGACGAGTTTCGAGACTTTGCCGCCGAAGTTGTCTTCGAATGGTCGCTATGGGTTGACGACTACGTAGCACAACGAGTTCAACAGGGAAGACCGCTCAAGTGGTATGAGGAGGCGAAGCTCCCACAGGGCGCTTTCGCAACCCTGCTTGTGGTGCATGTGGCTTCCGAGTCAGCTGCCGATGACAGTCCTTACGTATGGCGCGCGGCCGCCCTGGGTGACAGTTGCCTATTCCACGTACGCGACGACAAGATCATCGCCACCTTTCCCGTCCAGGACAGCGCCGACTTCGGCGTGACCCCCGATCTCTTTGGAAGTGTTAATCGCAACGGCCGCCTACTGGCCGAACGCAGCCGATTCCTAGAGGGGACATGCGAAGCCGGCGACCATCTGTTCATGATGACCGATGCACTAGCAGCATGGTTTCTCAGGTGCCGGGATCTAGGAGACGTTAGACAAGCCATACATCAACTCAGGGAGCTCGACAAGGGAAATGATCTTCAACCGTTCCTTGATTGGATCTCCACCCTTCGGGCGACTGGAGATCTTCGTAACGACGACGTCTCATTGATTCATATAGACATACAAGGATAGCCGGATGACGGCGATTAGTGCTGGAAGCGCCGGCCAACGGAAGATATTCCCGTCTGGCGCTGAATACTCTAATGCACTACAGAACACTGCAATCGCCTTTCGACGGCCGGACCTCAAAGCAGCACAAGTCACCCTAACCAAACTTGGCATGCCGAAGGCCTTATCCGGAAATTTCGCAAGTGTTTTCTCGCTTCGCACTACGACCGGGCAACGGTACGCCCTCAAATGCTTTACACGCTACGTTCCTGACCAGGAGAAGCGATACGACGAGATCAGTACTCAGCTAGCTAAATTGGACCCGGCGCGACTCTCCCAGCCGTGGAAGATGGGCTTTGAGTATTTGTCCGATAGCATCCTGGTCAACGGTAGCTGGTATCCAGTGCTCAAGATGGAGTGGGTTGAAGCAACAACCCTGGCGCGCTGGCTTGAGGGGAATTATTCGGACAGAGGTGCGACAGCACAACTTGCCACGCGTTTTGCCGCACTCACCGCAGACCTCGACGCGAATGGAATCGCACACGGAGATCTGCAGCATGGCAACCTGCTAGTCGCATCGGACGGCACCTTCCGGCTTGTCGACTACGACGGAATGTACGTGCCCGGGATGCGAGGACTCCGGGCATCGGAGAACGGGCATCGGCACTATCAGTCGCCAGTTCGAAGTTCCGCCGACTTCGGACCTTTGATGGACCGATTCTCATCGTGGGTAATTTATCTCTCCCTCCTCGCACTTTCGGTTGATCCCAGCCTGTGGAACAGACTCCACGAACCGGGGAGCGAGTATCTGCTACTCACCGAGGACGACTACAACAGTCCGGACACTGCAACACGCTTCCCCGAGTTGCTAAGCCATACGGACCGCACCGTTCGCGATCTCGCCGAGCTGGTCCGTAGCCTGACCCGGCAGCCTCTGAACGCTTTGCCTGCGTTGTCGACCTCGCAGACAACAGCTTCGCGATCCGTCGGAACGCCCAGGACACAACGCAGCTTGGCGACTGGTGCTCGAGCGGTGAGCCCTGGCACCTCGGCCAACGGCCTTCCCGGCTGGCTCACTTCTCATATCTCCGCCACTGTCGGATCACCTCCACTATCCCCAGCGACAATTTCGACCGTCGGAGCGCGGTTCTCTGGCCGACGCTTCGCCGAAGTCCTACTGATGCTGCTGCTGCCACTGTCCATTGTGGTGCCAGGACTTCTGGAACTCTCTGGCCAACTCGCGCCTCACTTGGTCCCAGCCGTCCTAGGTGCTGCTACAGGTGGAACACTGGCACTGAGCTGGCCCGGACGACGCACTCGACCGGAGACTAAAGACGCGCTCGGCCGGGTCAGGGAACTAAAGAGACAACGAATAGCTGCCAAGAACCCCTTAGCGGCCGCATCCGCCCTGCAGCGTGAGCGCGACGCATTCGAACGCGCCGAATCGTCGCGCTCGGCTGCGGTGGCGAGGAAACGACAGGACTATACCGCCAGTCTCACTTCTGAAATGCAATCGATCGAAAGGGCGAAAAGTCAAGAAATCCAAAAGCTGGATCACAAGATCTCTGGCCTGGACAGCGAGCTTCGTACGGCGCTCCGGGCAGCGTTGGCACCGCTCCAGCGCCGCTATGTCGAAAGCGAGCTACAGAAGGCTCAGATCGCTAGGGCAAGCCTTTCCAAGATCGGACCGAAGATTGTAGCGAATCTGGCCGCAGTGGGTATTCGAACCGCAGGTGATTTCACCGACTTCCGACTGTTGAGTGGGGGTGGTCGCTATAACAGCACCACCGCAGTCCTCGTACTGACAGGCGGCCGCAGCGTGCACGTAGACCTTGTCGGCCCAGAACGGGCCCGCACTCTCAAAGACTGGCGGGATAGACTGAAATCTCGAGCGGAAGCCGCATGCCCCATCCAGCTCACTGCGAAGCAACGCGATGATATCGAAACAAAGTTCAAGCACAAGAGGGTTCAGCTTGAGAACGAACGCACTAGCAGCGTGTTGACGGCACAGAAGAAGCGAGGCGAAGCACAGCGTCGCGTTCAACGTGAGCTCGATATCCTCGGTTCGGAAGACGCGTCTGCGTTGGCGCGAGCAAAGGTCAAGCGGTCGTCATTCGATCAGCGCGCCTCTGACTTACAGAACGCCAGGGTCGACTTTGTCGCCATCGAAGCTGCCCTGCGGGATGCCCGGCAAGAGAAACACGGCCTGTCGCATACCCGCTACCTTTGGTTCGTCCTAACAGGACGCTGATGCACCCGCGGCCCATCACCGATCTCTCAATGTTGGTCTGAGTCCACCGCGGAGCGCAGTTCGCGGCGCTCGATCTTGCCGGTCGAGAGCACGGTGTCGCATGGAGGCCCCTGCTCGGCCGTGGCGCGGATCCTGCGCGAGCCCGGTTCAATGACCCACCGGCGCGGCACCGCGCCGAAGTAGCGCAACACTCTCGAGCGAGTCCGTACTGGTAGCTCACGCTTGGCGCGTCCAGTACAACCATCTGAAGAACGACCCCGTGAGTTTTCCAACCCGTCGTCCAGTCGGAGGCCTCAAAAGCTTGGATGCCTTCGGATCCCCCGTGGGCGGCTAGGGCGTGTCTCTTTATGGGCGGAGCCAGGTGAGGACGGCGGCTAGGACGATGCCTGCGCGGTAGGTGAGCGCGCGAGCTTGTCGTATCGGGTGGCGACGCCGCGCCAGTTCTTGAAGGTGTTGAAGGAGCGTTCGACGATGTTGCGACGTTTGGAGATCTCGCGGTCATAGCTGATGGGCCGGCCACCGCGTGTGCCGCGCCGTTTGCGGTGGCCGGCTAGGTCGCTCGGCTCGGGGATGACCGCGGTGATACGACGTGAGCGGAGCGGGGCCCGGTCGGCGCGTGAGGAGTAGGCCTTGTCCGCGAGCACCCGCTGCGGTCGGGTCCGTGGCCGACCAGGCCCAACGCGGCCGACACCGAGCGCGGCCAGAAGGTGGGCAAACATCGGAGAGTCACCGCCCTGGCCAGGCCCAAGCAGCATCACCAACGGCCGTCCCCGCCCGTCACAAATGTGATGAATCTTGGTGGACAGCCCGCCACGGGAACGACCGATCGCGTGATCAGCCGGTTCGACCAGCAACTCCTTGTGATTCGCTGATGCCCCCTGTGTCATGTCCCTGACCAGGCTCCCGCCGTGTTGATGGACCCGGTTGATCGTGGAGTCCACCGACACCTCCCAGTCCAGGTCACCGGCCGCATCAGCCTGTGCCAGCAACTGGGCGAGCACCCTGTCCCACGTCCCGTCCGCAGCGAAGCGGCGAAGCGGCGATGCCGCTTCCACACCGTCTGCCAGGCCCGAACCTCAGGCAGATCACGCCACGGGATCCCACACCGGAACCGGTAGATGTTGCCCTCCACCACCTGCCGATGCTCCCGAAACAGGCGCCCACGCCGACCATCCGAAGACGGCAACATCCCCTGGATCCGAGCCCACTCCACATCACTCTAGGAGTGGCGGGTGAGGACGAATGTCGCCCCCAGCGAGGATGCCTGCACAGCCGATCTCTATCCCTCGGGGTACGTCCGTCAGGCACATGCTAGGGAGAAATTACAGATTAGTAGTTTTTCAGAGCAATGGATGGACGGACATAATTGACCTAAGCTTGAGGGCGGCGAGGGACCGGGGGTAAATATGGCGAGAAGCAAGAGGCATCCGCGTCGTGATTGGCTAGTGATACTTATAGGTTCTGCTGGATATATATGGTTTAGTCATTGGTGGATAGGGATATTTGGATGGGTGGCACTAGCGATTATCTGCTTCACATTCTTTTGGCCAATGTACTGCGATGTTGAGACGAAAGGCTCAGGCGATCCCTGTGGAAATCCTGTTCGAGGACTGGTCCGCGCGTGTCGATGGCATCGTAGGGAGAAATGGGATGCAATCCTCTCTACCTTCCGGATCGCCAATCCCGCTTCCCCTCTCCGGATCATGTGGAGTCGGTCACGGCTCGGGGGAACACGAACGGCTGAATGCTCCGGATCCCCTTATCTACTGGGAACGGGAAAGCTTGTTTATGAGAGCCTGACCTTAGTCTGCGCCATCCTAGCGACCGCTGTCGCCGTAGCGACGTTCTGGTTCACATACGTATAGTTCTCACTCCCAGGCTAATTTGTATCGCACGCGAGATGTTGCGGGCGAACCCACGCCCTTCCGCCCATCAATTCGTCGTACTGGATCTGGCCATGGCCGTGCGTCTCGGCCTACTAGTTCAAACCTTGAGGTCTGACCGCGCCCTGGCGAGGGCACCGGCCAACACATCGTAGACCCTCTCATGACCGAACTTAAGATCTCTAATGCTCTCCACCTTATTTAGATCTCCGACCGCCTGACGAACCGAGTCGAGTTCCGCCTGCAGGCTGTCACTGCTGCTCAGAATGGCGGCTTGGCCGATAGCCGATCGGACCCGCGCATTGCAACGATACGCCTCTTGCCGGAGCTCCTCGCGTCCCGGGTCCGCGGGCGACTCAAGCCGAGTTTTGACTCGGTTGTATGTCGCGCGCTCGTAGTCGTACATGGCCGTCGCGCAGTCGCCGTACACGCGCACCTTGGCGTCGAGAATCCGAATTTCTCGGTTACTCCGACGCTGCCAATAGGCAGCTAACCACACTCCGAGGAGCGTCGACGCAAATCCCATAGCGGCGACTACAACAGTGGAATCCATTGCTCGACTCTACGGGTTTCTGCTGGCTGCCGCTCTCACCGACTCTCGCTCGAGCGCCACCACGCGGCGGCTCAAATCGCCCGGAACCTGGCCTCACCGCTAGCGGCAACGGAGGGAGACGCACCTTGATACCAGTTCGGATTACCTACGCCTGCCCAACGTGGGTATCCCCCCCCGGAGACCGTGTAGACGGACGTACTACCGTTGGACCGTCTACCGGTCTTACGGCACTGTTGGCATCGCTTGCTTAGTTGGCCCGTTGCAGATGGCCTGAAGACTGTTCCACAAGCAGAGCATTGGCACCAGCCCCGCTGGAGAAGACACTCTGCGCAGAGAGATTCCTTGTCCCACGCCTTACGGCCGCAGCTGCATCGCTCGCGCGGGATGCGCGTGCGTCCGGGCCGCCCGCCGCTCGGGACCGCTCGCTTCTTCCTTGAGGTTCGCAGCTTGGTGCCAGTGCGCTCGCCCTCCCTGTCTACGGGCGTTTGCTCCAACGCTTTGGGTACACGCGTATCGGCGAGTGAAGCTCTCGTATCGTCCGAATGAGCACTCCGATCTCGGGTGCTGCGATCTCTGGGCCCCGCAATCCGACTGGATCTGCGCGTCAGGTGACCGGCTGGATCTACTCTGGTGTAGCCGAGCGTGGCGGGCCCGGTCGCGACCGCTCGGCGGAGTGCGGTCGAGAAGTCCTCCGGAGCGGGCTGAATGCTCTGGCGTCGCCTTGCCGGTGGCCTGCTTGGTTGGATGGCGGCCTTGAGTGCACGCAATCGCCGGCGAAGCTGAGCCGCAGCTTGTCCTCGGGCGACCTTCGGCTTGAGGCGGGCCACCTCAACATTGATCTCTCGGACCAGCTCCACCTTCTCTTCCCTTGTCAGGACCGTACGACTGCGCGCCTCAAGTTTGGCCACGCTGAGCCTGGTGGCGTTCATGGCGGCTTCAGCGAAGTATCCCGGGTCGCGCTGCGGTAGACCGTCGGATAGTTCACCGTTCATGGCTGTTCCCCCCTGCCACGAGGTCGTTCTCCAGGGTCGTCCGAACTGCCTCGGCGTTCCTCGCGCCGTCTGGAGGTGTCAGCGTGAGGGCCGCCGACGCAGCCTGCTCGGCATCCACCCCCGCACGCTGCAGGAGGGCGACAAGGTCTTCCTGGCGAGGCTGACCGAATGCGAGGCGGTAGAGCGCCAGCTCGTCCTTGAGCCGGTCGAGCTTGGGGATGTCGCGGCTGAGCACGTACGGCATGACATGTCGCTCGATCTTCGCCGGCCCCGGGTAGACCCAGTACGGCGCGAAGTCTCCAAGCGGCCCGGACTCCCTGCGCGCTGCGTCGTAAGCCGCCTTCCAAACGTCTGGCTCACCGGACTGGAGCGCCTCGGACCGGTATCGCGCAGCGACGTTGCGGCGTACGGCGTGCCCTCCGAAGCGGTGTACCCGCCCTTCGCGCTGCTCGAAGTCGACGGGGTTCGCCGGTGTGTTCCAGTGCACAACGGCAGAGCACCACCAGTGGAAGTCGATGCCCTCCTGGCCGGCGCTGGTCGTGGCGAGCACGAACGGCCAGAATGGGCTGTTGAAGGCGTTCCTCACCTCGGGCTGCCGCGCGCCCTCGGCGTCGTCTCTGCGTCCGCCGTACCGCAGGGCGAACCGGCTGAGCAGACGGATGGGTGTCTCGGGATTCCCGGGGTCGAAGGCCTGGTACGTGGATGGCCGGAGTGACAGGACCTCGGCGGCCGCTGTGGCGACACCGAGCAGAGACTCATCGTCGAGTAGTCCCTCGCCCGAGCTGGCCCGAAGGTGGTGAAGGTACTCATCAAGAACGGCCTGCAGGCCACCGGACGCGCAGTAGCGCAGGACGGCGCGCCAGTAGACCGGATCGAGATCGAGATGGTCAAGCAGCAAGGTGGATTCGAGCCGGTTGAACAGGCTCCGCAGACCGCCGGACAATGTGGCGGCAGCACGCCAGCGTCCACGTTCCGTGATCATGTCGCTGGGACCGACAAGCCGGCCGAGCGCACGCCACGCGACGTTCCCTGGTCCGTGCATCGCGAGTGCCACCAGGTCGCCAATACAGCCGTCGACCCCACCATCGATGCGTTCGTCACCGGCGGCCGTCTCCCTCGCCAGGGCGACGTGACGCCCAAGGCGCGTCGGCTCCCCGTCCACGTCCTCTTCGGACCGGCCCGACAGCGCTCTGACGGCATCGGAGTCTGACAGCCCGTCCGGGAGCGCGGCGCCTGGCCACCGGAAGAAGGCGGACCATGCGGGCACGTCGCCGTCGCGAGCGCCGGGGCGGGAATCGGCAACCTCGAGAATCTGGCGGCGGGCGGCGTCTTCCATTTCCGCCTGGTTCGGCAGCCGGTCTGCCCGTGCTCGGGCCAGAGCGAGTGGATCACACAGTGCGGCCAGGACGGGGTGCGGCCAGAACAGTGCGAGCGTGCTCATCGCTCCCGGACGGGTACCGTCGAGCCTGTAGTCCAGACGGGTAGCGACCCGGCGCCGCTCGGCCGGATCGTTTCTGCGGAGCCGGCCGTCGGCCAGGCGGCGCTCGACTTCGTAGCTGAGTAACCCTGCCACCGCTGTGGGTGTCGCTGTCCATGAGGAGAACAGCAGCCGCTTGGTTATGCCTTGCTCCGCGGGTGTGCTGAAGGGCTCTCCGAGCGAGTAGTGAGGCATCGACGGGGGCAGCCAAAGTAGCTTCCACCAGCCCTGGTTCACCGTGTCAGCCGCGAGCTGCCTCAGGCGACCGTTGCCCAGGTCCACGGGCGCATAGCGGCGCATCGCTTCGACGTCGAGCAGCTGGGCGGCGCTGAGTACGCCGTCAAGCTCATCCTGCGTGCCGTCTCGTACCGCGGCACGTAGCCTCTCACCGAGCTTGTACCCCTCGGTGAAGTTGAGGAAGTACGGCGCCGACTTCCAGTACTCGATGCTGCTCGGCGCGTCGAGCAGCTTTGCCACGCGAGACAGTGCGGCGTAGCCTCGCACCTCGGTCACACGCAGGTCGTCGATGACATACCGTCGCTCCTGGTGCATCTGTGCCTGCACCTCTGCGGGACGCTCGGTGCGGGTCATGACCTGGAGCAGGAGCCGCCGAAGCTCATCCCGGTGACCGTCGACCTCGGCGCCCTTCACCAGAGCGGTTCGGTACGCGTCGAACGTGACGGTGACGTCGGCGTTCCACTGCGGGTCGTCGCACAGGAAGGACAGGGTGCGGCGGAAGTCGCTGTGGTGGTCCTCGCCCAGTGCGGCTTCCTCGGCGAGGGTGAAGGGCTTGTATGGCGTCGCGGACAGTAGCAGTGTCTTGGTCTGCCCGTACTCGAACAGATGGTGGGCGAGCTCTGCCGCCTCGCCACCTTCGTTACGGTCCAGCAGGTGTCGGAACCTCTGGAACTCATCCAGGATCACCAGGTCCGGCTCCAGCGTTTGGACGCCCGCGCGGGCGAGGGTGGCCCGCATCTCTCCCGTGAGTTGCGATGCACGCTCCTTCAGGTCTTGCGGCAGCGTGGTGCGTCGGCCGATGTCGTCGATCAGCGCGTTGAACCCGCTGAGAAGTCTCCCTCGCTTGGCCTCGCGCAGGAACGTCTTGCTGATCTGTCGATCTATCTCGCCCTGAAGATCGTGCTCCAGGCGGCTGATCTCGTGCTCCAGTGTCTCCAGCCGCGCCGTGGCTTGCAGTGCGCGAAGCGCAGCGCGGCGTGACCATCCGTCCCAGTCGTTCGCCGCTTCCAGGAGGAGGAAGAGCATCGCACGCTCTTCCGCTTTACCAGTCCGCCAGCCCTTGTCGAACGACGTGCCGGGTGTGAAGGCGACCAGGTTCAGTGGCTTGCCGGCGCTGGCTTTGGCGGCCTGAAGTTTCTTGCTGTGGCGGGCGAGCATGGTGAGGCGGCTCGCGAGGGGGATGCTCTCGTCCGGTGTGACCTTGAGGCGTGCGAGGTTCTGTTTCGCGATGTCCTGGTTGGAGCAGACGTAGATGATGTCGACGCGGTCGACAGTGTCGTCATCTTGGAGCCGTTCGTGCAGCTTGGCGATGACTCCGCGGGCCACCACGCTCTTGCCGAGCCCGGTCTCGTCCGCGACCAGGAACCGCCTGGTCGGTTGCTCGCCGAAGAACCTGTCGATCACATGGTTGACGGTGGCCCGCTGGAAGTCCTTCAAACCGGCCATCACCGATTCGGAGCTGTAGCGGTTCATCCGGCCTCCTCCATGGCCAGCTCGCGTCGCACGGCGGCGACGACATCCCAAACCTCGACGAAACCCTCGGGGAGGAGCGCGTCTCCGTCGTCGGTGGACCGGAGTCGGTCCACCAGCCGGCCGAGGTCGTCGAGTTGCTTCGGTCGATCCACGAGAGCACGCATCAGCAACTCGAGGATGCCGAGGCCACCGGTTGTCACCCAGGTCCCACCGGAGGCATCCCCGTCCGCGGGTATCAGCATGCTGTGATCAGCGCCGAGGCCGAGCAATAGCGCGAGGAACCGCAGGAACTTCTCGGGAGTGTCGATCTGGCGGGCGAGCACCTGGTCCAGCCGATCCGCTGGGTCGCCGACGAGCTGGGCATGGACCACGGTGGTAGCCCGGCCGCCGTGGTCGTCCTGTGCGGTGATGATGACGAACGGGGTTACATCGAATACTGCGAGTTCAGCGAAGGATGCGTCGACGGGGACGCCCAGAGCGAGTTCAGCGGCCTCGCCTCGCCGGGTCAGCAACTCGGCTGTGACCCGCACCTCCTCCGCTGCCGGAGCGGGTACGTCCGAGGTCAGCCGGATTCGCAGCCGGCCCAGGCGCCGCGTTCCGTCATCATGCTGGTCGGGCTCAACCGTGGCTGTCAGTGGAATCTCGGCCAGTGCGCGGACGAGATTGTCGAGCACCCGCTGGTCGTCGTCCACCTCGACAGCGGACTGCCGGTTGTAAGGCTCCAGAATCGACCGGAACTCCGCCCCGGCTCCCAGCATTGTCTCGATGCCGAGCTGCTTCCTGCCCCCGACCAGTTCAACAAGGAACTCGACATTCCCGGTGAACGCCGCCCCGGTCGCGTTGGCCGATCCCAGCAGGACGCGGGCGGTGTGACCGTGCTCCACGACGTAGAGCTTCGCGTGTAGGCCGGTGAGGAGGCCCTGCTTCTCTCCGGTCTCTGACACCTCGTCAGGTGGCAGTCCGGCCAGTTCACTCAGGACGTATGCGTCGACACCTTCGAGCGTGTCGCTGGGTAGGCGATCCAGCTCGTCCTGGCGTCCCACGACCGCGACCTCGTGTGAGTCCGCGGTGATCTCCAGCCCGGCCTCGTTGTAGAACGGCGAGACCACCAGACAGCGGGTGCCGGCGAACTTCGGACGCCCACCGCCGGGCACACCGATCGCGTAGAAGGCAAGATCCTTCGCGCCATCAGGAAGCTCCCACTCGACGCGTCGCAGGTCTTCGGCCAGGCTCAGGACTCCTTCTCGCCGTTCGGCGGGGAACGGGGCGACCGCGAAATCGACCGAGTGGCGGAGGAGTTCGAACAGCGGCCGGTTCCTCCCGATCGGCCGATTGCGGACTACGCCGTCCAGGCGGAGGCAGACGTCCCAGCTACGGTCGTTGGTGAGGTTGCGGCTCAGCACGAGCAGCCGCGCCAAGTAGCACTCCTCGTTGGGATCCCAGTACCGCACCGCCCACAGCTTCGGGTGGTAGAGGAACCCTGGGCGTGGCCGGGCGACTGGGTGGATCATGGGTTCGAGGAAGGCCAGCAGGTCAGAACCGGTCCTCGGTACCGTGACGTGGCCGGCCTGGCAGAAGACGTCGACGTGTTCCGCGCTGCCGCGTACCGCTTCCATGATCGCCAACGGATCCTGCGTCTCCCGGGCGGCGTGCGCCCCGAAGGCGAGTGGGACGACCAGCGCGCTCTCCAGGTCGAGGGTGAAGGTCAGGGCGACGGCGCGGTCGAAGCTGGCGCCCGGAGGCGGTCGCAGTGCATCGATGAGGACCGACCGATAATCAGGCGGAAGCATCGTTCGCCTCTCGGCCCAGTCCGTCGTGGATGTCACCGAGGATGCGTCGGACGTTGACCCATCGGTATGTCAGCCGGTCGCTCCCCGAGGCTCCCGACCAGCTGCGGAGCAGCCTCTTGTTGACGAGCCTCGACTGGGCCTTCTTCACTGTCTCTTCCCGTTTCGCGACCATCTGCGCGAGTGGGTGCTGGGTGATGTCCGTCGCTGTCACGGCGGCTGCCGCGCTGCCGTCGGCGACCGCCGCGAGCCATCTGTCCAGGAAATCTCCCAGCGACGACTTCTTCGAGATTTTCGGATTCATGCGGGTCGCGATGGACCACATCCCCGTCCGATCCCAGGAGGGCAGCCGGTACTCGGCCTGAACATTGTTCGACCACTCCTTCAGCCGCTCCCGGTAGTGGTCGACTGGATACTCAACCTGGGTCAGCTTCTCCGCCTCGTACCGTTCGGCGATCTGCAGGTTGTACAGGAGAGCGGCCCCGTGGACCGCCAGCGAGAAGAGCTCCGCATGCCGAAGGCCGGTCGCCAGCTCGGGCGGAGCGGCGGCGGCGGCTGGGTCGGCCCACGGAGCGATCGAGTCCGCCGAAGGCTCATACTCCTCGTCCAGCAGATGTACCAGCAACGAGTGGGGTACGCCGGTCAGCATGCGGTCCCGCAACCAGGACGCCTCGTCGTGCGAAAGGTCGAGGCCGCCGGGGACATCACCGGGGAACCCGTGCGGTACCGGTGGAAGCGTCGGGTGCCACATCCTCGGCTCGCGGTCGGTCAGCTCGTCCGCCTCCGCGTTGCTCCCGAGGTGAACGGTCATCGTGCTCGTCGGCTCGTCGACGCGGCGGATGCCATACCGACCCAACGACGTCCAGTAGATGGTCGACGGCAACGTCTTCACAGCGACGCCAGCAACGCGTCCGATCAGACCGTCGGTTACCCCAGCCCTGCGTAGAGTCGCGACGACCTTCCGCTCGTTCTTCTCGACCGCAGCCGTGAAAGTGGAGCCGGTCAGGCCGCGCCGTTCGGCCTCCAGATAGCACCAGGGGACGATGAGCAGGTAGCGAGCGCGTGTGAGCAGCACGGACGTACCAGGAAACAGCAGCTCACTGAAGGCGTCACGGACCTGACCGATTCCAAGTTCGTCCCGGCTCTCGGTCTGGCTGAAGAGCTGCAGCAGCTCGCGTATTCGTCGCTGGTCCTCACGGGAACTGTCCAGCCACGACAGGCTCGACCCCATGTCTCACCCCCCGGATCGACATCATGATGGCCGCCAGCCAACGATAGGGCCGATCAATCCGGTCCACTGTCGAATCGCCACAAAGTAAGAGCTTGGATTTACACAGTGACCTGCCTCAACCCCCTTTCCCAGCTCGGACGACGAGGCGACAATGCTGAGGTGACGAGCAGCAGGGGTGATCTGACAGAGGTAACCGGAAGCGGCCGACGCATCGGTCTGGTCGGCTGCGTCAAGGAGAAGGCCACCAAGCCGCTGCCGGCGCGCGACCTCTACATCTCCGCGCTGTTCCGTGGACGACGGTCCTTCGTGCTGCGGTCGTGTACCGAGTGGTGGATTCTCTCCGCCGAGCATGGCCTCGTCCACCCTGACCAGGTCCTCGCCCCCTACGACAAGTCGCTCAAGAGCGCGACGAGAGCTGAGCGTCGCGCGTGGAGTGAGGCGGTACTGCGTCGTCTCGACGGAGAGACGCGGCCTGCTTCAGGTGACGTGGTCGAGTTCCACGCGGGTGCCGAGTATAGGGACTACGGACTACTCGAGGGCCTGGTGGCGCGTGGCTGCCGCGTCGAGGTGCCCACCTCGGGCCTTCCGCTTGGCCGCCAGTTGCAGTTCTACAGTGCAGCGTCCGCATGACATCGCGCGCGACTGACCTGGACGTCTTCTATCAGCACCTCCGCGAGCTGGAGCGAACATGCGGTGGTTCTCGACGGCTGGACGAGTGTGATGGCCGCATGGGCTGGCCGCGCCGCGGCGTGTACTTCTTCTTCGAACCGGGCGAACTCCGCGAGGACGGAGTGACACCTCGGGTTGCCCACGTGGGGACGCACGGGCTCCGTCCCTCGCGCGCCACCCTGTGGAAGCGCCTCTCCCAACACAAAGGTCCCAGCGGCGGAGCGATGTCGGGGGGCGGCAACCACCGAGGATCGATCTTCCGACTCCACGTGGGGAGAGCGCTTCTGAGCCGTGAGCCGACATGGTCGGCTGGCATCCGTGCGTCCTGGGGCGTCGGTTCCACCGCAGACCCGGCCGTGCGAGAGCAGGAGTTCCCTCTGGAACGAGCTGTCAGCGAGCACATCAGAGTGATGCCGTTCCTCTGGCTCGAGGTCGACGACCCACCGGGCCCGACCAGCGACCGTGGGCGCATCAAAGCTGGCGCGATCGCACTGCTGAGCAACTTCGATCGCCCCGTCTGCGACGGGCCGTCCGAGGGATGGCTCGGCAACGACGGGAGCCCCACCATTCGCGAGTCCGGCCTCTGGAATGTCGACCATGTCGACGAGGTTCCTGACCCCGCGTTCCTTGACCTCTTGGAGAGCCACCTCAAACGTCAGAGCCCATGACGAGTTCCTGACGACCACTCAGCGGCGGCGCATGTGGCGCAGCGCCGCACGCAGTAGGCCTTCTACCTGGTCACGTGGACTCCGACTGGCGAGGATGTCGGTGGCGGCGGCCACGAGGTCATCCTCGGAGCGCGACAACCCGTCGGCGGCGACCCAGCGCAACAGCGCCTGGAGTTCAGCCCGGTTGTATCCCGTGACTGCGCGTCCCGGGCGGAGCGGCGGTCCCGCCTGCCTCACCTCTTCCAGGTCCGGGTCGTCGGGAATGGCAGGCTCCGTCGTGTCCGGCGCGACGGGTGGAGGCGACGCGGGATCCGTGTCGGTTGCAGTGCGGAGGCCGTTCTGACCCGTGGGCGCGTTGGCTCGAGCACCGGTACTCAACGATTCGTCGTCGAGTCCGTCCTCACCGTCCTCTTCGGGCAGGTCCACCGCGGACCAAGTGGTCGCCGTCGCGTCAGCCTGCGACTCGCCCACCTCGCCCGGGCGAATCCCCCGCCGGTCGAGTTCATCCCACAGCGAGGTGAGCGCGATGTCGGGGTCGAAGTAGAACTCGCTCTCCCGTACCCGCCAGAACCTCCAGCCGGCCCGCTTCAGCTCCCGCTCCCGGTCGAAGTCGTTCTCTCGGTCCTCCGGGGTGGAGTGCCAGAAGTCACCGTCGCACTCGACCGCGAGCCGGCCGTTCGCACCCGTGACGACGAGGTCGATACGGCGTCCGTTGACCTCCACCTGCGGAACGACGTGGTAGCCGCGCTCGCGGATCTTCAGGAACACGCGCTGCTCGAAGAGCGACTCGAACGGCGGCACCAGCGTGTTGGCAGTGACGTGGTCGAAGGCGTCGTCGGCGAAGGGCGTCGGCGGGTTGAGCACGTACGTCAGCAACGATCGGCGCAGGTCGGTCGGTGAGAGCAGGTCTGGGCTGACCGAGTGGAACAGCCACATCTGGTCTCGGGCTCGGGAGGCTGCGACGTTGAATCGTCGTTGCAGTTCGAGGCGTGTGAGCGCGCCGCGACGCTCGGCGATCACCATGGACAGGAAGATCACGTCGCGTTCGTCGCCCTGGAAGTCGGGTGGGGTTCCGATGCGGAGCTTTCGCTGGTCCCAGTCGCTGGTGTCCATCCTCTCCAGCAACTTGTTGTGGATCAGCTGGACCTGCCCGCTTCCCTGCAGGACGACGACGCCGAAGGTCTTCCCCTGGTAGGCAGGATCGGCGGAGCACGCGAGAATCTGGGTGACGATCGCCTCCGCCTCGACCTCGTTGCGCAGCCGCGTGCCCGTCCCGTCGGTCGTGGCACCGTGGACCTGCACGGCCCGCAGCGGCGGTAGTCGGTCAGCTCCGAACTGACGCAGCGGCACCAACGGCTCGTCCGGGTAAAACTGCCGGGAGGAGTACTCGATGATCTCGGGCATGCAGCGGAAGTGCTCGCGCAGCCGGATGACCGAGCCGAACCTGGTGCCGAGAATGTCGAAGAGACTTGAGTTGGGTGTGAAGGCATCCCGAAGGTAGCCGGGAACGTCGGGGAGGTAGGTCGCTAGTTTCTCGAAGAGCGGTTCGAGTTCTCCGTGGCTGACCGCGGAGGGTGCGCACTGCTTGTCGTCGCCGACCACGATCACCCGTGGGGCGAGCCAGAGCAGGAACAGCGCCTCGATGCTCGCCTGGCTGGCCTCGTCGACGATCACCACGTCGAAGGAGTCACGGTCGGCTGGGACCGTCTCGAGGACCTGCCGGAGCGGCATGATCCAGGCTGGTACGGCGGGGATCGCCTCGGTCATGGCTTCGCGGGCGCGTCCCTCATACCTGCTTGCGTAGCGGCCGGTGCCTGCTCCTCGCTTCCCCATATGACCCTGGTACGCGCGTAATGCCTGGGCCTGGTGAGCGGTCATCCGAGACATACAGGCGCCCCATGCCTGCCGGGCGGCGAGTTCTCCGGAGGCTTTCAGAACTCGCTCCGCTGCTCCCTCGAGTTCCGCGTCGAGCTGCCGCTCCAGCCCAGGCTGGCGCTGGGCCGCGAAGAACGTCTCCGCCTTGCCCCAGGCCCATGCCTGCTCCCAGGTTCCGAGGCGGCGCTGCCAGACATCGTCACCACACGTACGGCCGATCAGTGTGGCGAGCGCGGGGTGCGTCGCTCGAACGCGATCGCGGAGCTCGTCACAGCGGGCTTGTTCCCGGAGCTCGAGGTGGGCGGATGCCAGGCCGCGGAGGCACTGCTCGTACCTGCCGGCATCGCGACCGCCGACAGCGGTGGCTGCCTCGCGCAGTTCGGGTGGCGCCTGCCCCTTGCGGATCTCCAGGTCCAGGCTGCTCCGCAAGGTGTCGAGTCGTCCGGTCGCCCGGTCGGCTTCGACGCGCAGTCGGACGGCGTGCAGCGACGACGCGTACGCGAACCACTGGGCGGGGGTGGACAGCTGGAGTCGTACGGCCTCGGCTGCCAACAGGTCCCGGGTCTTTCCAACTGCGGCCCAGACCTCCCGGACCCGCGCCAACCGGTCGTAACAGTCGCCGAACTGTGCGACGGTCAGCGGCAAGGGTTGGTCGGACGGAATCTCTACTCCCACAAGCCGCCAGCCCCGGTTCAACTCGGCGCATGCCGCGCGACCTTCGAGTTCCGCGATGACGACGGCGAGCAGTTCCGCGGACGACGGGGAGACCCCGTCGACGAGTGCCTCCGCCAGCAGGGGTTCGGCCTGGCGCTGGACGGCGGGCTTGAAGGGGCTTCGCTTCAGCTTGCCGCCTCCGACGAAGTAGTCGTGCAGCCGGCGGGCCGCCTCCAGTTGGGCGGCCTCACTGCATTGCCCCGAGGGTTGGAACGTCGGGAGCGTGACGCGCCGCAGGCCGACCATCTGCAGCGCGGAGCGGGCTTCACCGGCCCGGGTTTCGTATGCGGTGAGCTGGTCCCAGATCAGGGTGTCCCGTCGGGCGAGCCCGTCACCGATCGCCCGGACTGCCCAGTCGCTGTTCTCCCACGCTTGCGGGTCGGCGGGCAGAGCGAGGCGCTCGACCGCGGCGGCGACGGACTCCGCTGCGGCTTCAAGGTGCTCCAGCGCCTCGGGCCGGCAGCCTGCCAGCTGGGCGGATAGTTCTGTCCGAGCCTCTCGGGCGAGGTTCGAGGCGGCCGCCTCGGCCACGATGAGCGCCCGGACCTGCTCGGCGAAGGGAAGAGCTGACACTTCCGGGATGAGCTGGGACGTCCGGGCTTTGCGCTCCGGTGTCTCTGCGGCGAGCAGAGTGAGCAGTTCGGACGCCTCGCCGCCGTTGATCGGCGGGGTTCCGGCGGCGACGTCTGGTAGCGGTACCGGCATCCAGCCGCAGTCGGGCTCGTGCCGCTTGAGCCGTTCGGCGATGTCGGCGAGTCTGCCGCGGTAACCCGGGGCCACCTCACCGTGCTGGTAGGTCTCCGTCTCCCGTAGGGCACGGATCCGGTCGATGAGGGCGGCCTCGGTGCTACGGGCGTCGCGTCGCCGCTCGCGACGTTTCACGAGGTCCTGTTCGAGGAGTTCCGGTGAGAATCCGGCGAACCTGCTGGACAGCGTCTTCACGCTACCTTCGAGTTCGGTGGACCCGCCGCGCCCGAGGTCGGTCATCGAGACACATAGCTGCGCGATCTCCGCGGGAAGCTTCTCCCGGAGAACCCGCAGTGCCTGCGCCTTCTGACTGGTGACCAGGACGCGCTGCCCCTGGGCGAGGAGGGCGGCGATCAGGTTGGCGATCGTGTGGGTCTTGCCCGTGCCCGGCGGCCCCTGCACGACGACGCCGTTGTCGCCGCGGAGCCGGGTCATGATCTGCCGCTGCTCAGGGTTGGCGGGCAGCGGGAAGAGTGGATCGGCGCCGAGCGAGGACCCGGGCGTGGCCCCCTGTTCCTCGAGGAACTCCAACCGTTCCCCGGCTTCCAGCGACGTGACGAGTTGCGCGAGTCCCAGGGGCGCCGCCGCGTCCGGGCCGGACAATGCCGCGAGCATCCGGTCGTAGTAGTCGATCAGCGAGGCCCGGTCGCGCGTGCGAAGCACCAGGGCCGGCGCCGTCCGAACTTCGGCGACCGCGGCGGCCTGACCAGACTCCCACTCGTCGCGATAGACCACGCCGTGCTCGAGCGCCCGGTCACACCACTCCTTCAGCACGGACACCACCGAGTCCTGCAGTCCTACGCCCTCGCCACCGCGCACGCGCTCGCGGAGTCGGTTGGTGCGGGCCGCCTCGAATCCGGTCAGGCCGTCGAGCAGCTCACGGTCCTGTAGCCGGGCCACTCCCGCCTCGAGCAGGACGTCGATGCGCTGCGTCTCGGCGTCGAGGAGGACCTCGGCGCGGGTGCCGAGCAGGTGGTTGCGGATGCGGGTGGCGTTGGGCGCGGTCCAGGTCAGCAGTCCTGTGGCGAGGACGACCTCGTACTCGTCCTCCCGCTGGGCCAACAGGTTCGCCAGTCCGTGCAGGTTGCGATACCACCGTCGCTGGTTGAGGATCACTCGTTCCCTGGTCGCCCAGGCCTGCCACTCGAGCTCCCAGAAGTCGTAGGCCTGGCGAATCTCCGGGACTTCGTCGAGACTTCGGGTCTCGATCCGCTTCGAGCGGTGCCCGTACTGGTCGACGTCGATCACCTCGACCGGTCCCGACTGTCTCAACTGCGGCGCGTCGAGCTCCGCGTCCGATGTCTCGTGCCGATCGACCCACCCCTGCAACCTCTCCGGCAGGTCCGGAGGGGGTTCGGAGATCGGCGAGTCGAACGACAACACCACCTCACCGGCCGCGGCCTCTGGGTTCCCCACGACCTGATCCGGCAGGTCGGCCAGCCAGTGCACCTGCTCGTACCTGGTGACGTCCCGAACCTGTTCGCGGCGCGCGGTGGCCAGTTCGCGGAGGAAGTCGACCAGCCTGGCCGTGGTGTCGATCAACTTCGGGTCACGGGCGCGAGAGCCGAACGCGGCCACGCCGCCTCCTTGCTGCTTGCTCATGGCTTCTCCGAAGCGTGAGATGTGGCGTCGGCGTAGGAGCAGAGCGCCTCGACGTGGGCGATCAGCTGGCGTACCTCACCGACTGTCGGTGTGAGCTCGAAGGCGTGGTGGTGGCAGGCGCCGCTGAGGCCGGCCCAGGCCGACTCGGCCAGGTCCGCGAGTTCGTCCGCGCGGTCGCGGTCGAGGAGGAACCGGATGCTGATCAGACGGGACCGCATCGTGGCGCGCTGGAGGTTCGCTCCGGCTCCCGCACACAGGGTCTGCACCGTCTCCTCCAGGGCCTGCCTGGCCAGCAGCGCCGCGGCTCGGGTCGCCCTGCCCTTCGGCATCACTGTGCCACCGGCCAACACCGCGCGCGCGTGGTCGAGGAGTCCTCCAGCGGGTGCGGCGGTGAGCGCGGTCATAGCGCACCTGCCTGGAGCTCCTTAACCAAGCGCTCGACGTGTCGAACGGCGGTCAGCGGATCGTGACGGAGGCCGGCGTGCACGCCCGTTCCGATCACCTTCCGAGCTTCCTCGCGCCACCCGCGCGCCTCGAACCAACCCTTCAGGTCGGCCTTCCGGTCGTCGCGGAGTGCGAGCGCGATCCGCCGGTACGGCGTCGTGGCCGCGTTCCAGGCGGCTTCGATGTCCTGACGGCTTGCACCGTCCCCGATCCGTCGTCCCCAGAGGAGGTCCCGCGCGGCGGCCTCGACCGCCATCCGGCACAGAACTGGCAGCACGCGATCCCGCACGTCGCCCGGCACGTCCGGGTCCTTGATCAGTGCGAACGCGTCATCGAGGTACCGGCCGGCCGGATCGACGGACGACGTGATCGCCACCTGGGACTTCTCACCACGGACGACCTCGAAGATCTGCGCACCCTTCACCTTCCTGCGACCAGCCTCCGGCAGACGATCGTCGTGGGACATGACGATGACCTGGCGGTCCTGAGCAAGGCCCGCCAGGACGTCGACGAAGCCGTCGACCTTCGCCGGGTCCATCGCCTGGATCGGATTGTCGAGCAGGATGAACTGGAACGGGCTGGTGTCGGCGGTAGCGCGCGGCAAGAACAACGCCAGCGCGAGCGCGTGCAGCTCGCCCTGACTCATGACTCCCAGCGCCCTGGTCTCAGCACCGTCCACCTCAGCCAACACCTTCACCCGCCGCCTCGTGGTGCTGCCGTCCAACTGGATGGCGCCGAGGTCAACGTTGCTCTCCTACTTCAACGCACCCCAGATCGAGCGCGCATCGTCTGCCAGTGGTTCCAACGCCTGGTTGTGCAGGACGGTTGCGTTCCTCTTCACGAACTCGCTGGCGGCCTTGGCGATCTTCAGGCTCGGCTCCATCCGGCGTACCTCACGCTCCTGCTCCACCCACAGCGCCAGCCGGACGGCCAGCGGCGCCCAGGCGTCCTGCCGGCCGGCGAGGACTGTCTCCGCCTCCTGCCGCAGCGCCGTCATCGCCGTCGCCACCTGGTCGTACCTCGTCGCCAGGTGGTCGGCGAGCGCCGTGTCGCCCTGCGGAAGCCGCGACCACCGCTCGAGGGCAGCCTGCGCGGCCGGCAGGGTGGCGAGCGTGAACGGCCCCTGGTAGCTCAGCGTCGGCACCCGGCGAGCCAGCTCCTCGGCCGCCGACCGTGCGATCCTCAGTCGCTCAGCACGGTCCCGGTGCTCCCGAAGGCGCTCGTCCTCATCGGCCAGTTCGGCCTCCACCCGCCTACGCCAGACCCTGTCGAGGTCGCCTACCCCCTCAGACAGGAGGTGGGCAGACACGTCGGAAGGAACCCCGGACGCTAGGAGAGACAACGCCATAGCCTCGCCATCTGCGACCACGTGCTACAGACCGGGCTGCACGGCATCTACTCCGCCGATGGCACCTGGAGCGCAGCCGCCACCGACCAACTACTCGCGGCGACGGGCTACGAGGTCGATGCCCGTGTCTGGGCGGCCGTCTCGTCCGTGCCACCCGGATCAGAGCCATACGTCGGTGAACCTAGCCGTCCACTCCGGGTCGGTACGCAGATAGCTCGCGATGCGTTGAGTAAACTCGTCCCCTATCACGCTCGTCGAGCGCGCTAGTTCGGAGTTCATCGAGCAGGTCGTCGATCGTCACCGTAGCCACCCTCATATTCTGCTGAAGGGCTCCCCATCACGCCCCGGGAGTCACCGTCCCAGCGGAGTGGATAGCCCGAACCCTCCGTAGCCGGCACCAGGCCCTGGGGGATCACGAAGCCCTGCTACTCCGCTACAAATGGCCAAGGGCGGGCCGCTCTGCGAGCCAGTCGGGCAGACGCAGGACTGGCGCATCGTGGACGACCTCGTAGGTTCGCCTGTCCACCTAGCTGCCGGCAGCGACGACGTAGCCGCCGCCGCGGGTGTCGACGTGCCACCCTAGCCTGCCTGCACTGTTGCCCATCGTCTCGCCCGATGAGGGTGTCGTGAAGTACAGATGTAGGCCTCCACGCCCGGTCTGCACGGTGTAGGTGTCGACGGGTAGGGGCTGGCCAGCGCGGGCGGCGAGTTCGGCGAGCAAGTCGGCGCCGTTGGTGATCCCGGGCAGCACCCACTCCTGTGGCGGTGCGTCTCCGGGATTGGGGGTGTCGAGGTCGACGACCACCAGGCTGGAGCGTCCGCAGGCTATGCCGATGTTATAGGCGGCGTGGTTCCAGCAGCGTCTGATCCGCTCGGGGTCGGTGGTAGCCCGGCCTTCCCAGTCCGACGCAAGGGCTGGGCGCTCCTGGCACTGGCACGACGCACGCCCCGAAAACCCGAGCGCGGTTCCGGTCACGTTCGCCCCACTCGTCCAGGTGCCCTGAGGCATCGCCGCCGCCTGACATACCGAGCACTCACCTGGGACTGAGTGTGACAACCATCCGACCAGCGACCGCACAGCTGCACGGCTCCCAGTCGCAGTCGCAGTCCCGGCCGGGCACGGCGCCGTCCGGGGCCCTCGAGTACGCGGTCGAGCTCAGGCCAACTGCCTTCCATCCAATGGCGCGGCTGAAGTGGACGCCCCCGAAAACAGCCGAATCGGTCGACCCACGCGCGTTGATCGACCGAAAGCGCGCGGAGGCGCTCAGCGGCGCGTGGCAATCGCCTTCGACCCCGACTAGGACGATGCTGAGATCCTGCGCATCGTTACCATCGCGCTGCGGACCGTCGCGATTGCCGCTGCCGTCTGCGGCGAGGCTGAGATCGACACGGCCGAGGAGAAGATCGCGGAGGCGATCACGCAGCTCGACAAGATCGACACGATCAAGTAGGCCGCGGGCTCGATCCACGAGGGTGCGCTGAAGGTCGAGGGCGAATGCACCGCTATCTGCACCGGCATGCGATGACTGCTCGACCAGGCCCTCGGCGCCCTCGCTGGCAGCCAGACCGCGAACGGCGGTGGACTCGCGCGAGATCGACTGGGCCGCCTGACGGGCGCGGGGGGATGACCTCAGCCAGACACCCCCTACTTTGAGGACCCGGCTGGCCGGAGACGGTTGGCCAGCCGGAACGGAGAGGTGTGCGGTCATCGCCTCCAGAGCGGACTATCGAACGATCGCCGAGTGTCCGCAGAGAGCGGGGGCGACCGTGCTCGCTCATCGAAGGTGCTTCTGGACAGACTGTGCATGTTCGATACCATCTGGTCATCGCACGTGTGAGATCGGTTCCGTCGAGCCGCTGGGCTCGGCAGGTCTTGGGGGTCCAAATGCGCGCGGACGGCGTCCGTCTACCCGTTTCGACATCTTTGACGGCGTTGGTACTTGGCTGCCCTACTCGCTGGTGCTCCATCAGGCCGGCCCTGACGGTCGCTCCGGCGACGCACAACGGTCGACTCTGTAGCACTGATGCGCCCGAGACGACCCTGTATTCGTCAGTCATGTCCTCCCAACGTCGCTACCCGGAAATCGCTTGGTAGGGGAAGGCTCTGCAGATGGGCACCGTCAATGTGGCGGATGTGAAAGACACTGTCACGCGGCACCTCTCGGAGGCTGGGTTCGCGGTGTTCACGCCCGAATCGGACGGCCTGCCATCTCTCGTCGCGGCGCATCCGACGCACGGGCTGATCGCGATCGACCTGGTGGACAAGCCCGGCGATGCGACTGTTGAGCTCAACCGCAAGGTCTCAAGACTGCGCAACGACGTTCCCGAGGTCGATCGCGTCCGAACGCGACGCCTCCTAATCGCCAGCGACCTGAAAACGTCCGATGGCCAGTCCTTCACGACCGCTGACGCCGTTGCGGGGACATTTCTGCCCGACCTGCCGGCGAGGCCGATGGAACAAGCCACCATCGACGCGCTGGCAGCGTTCTTCGCACCGCGACTGAGTATCGAGGTTCCTCGACGGACACCGATGACGGATGACGCCGCTAGCGAAAGAGCTAAGCACCGCCTCCTGCTCGATGCCACGCAGAGCGCGATCGCCCGCAGAGACGTCGACGATGTTCTTGTTATTTCCGGTCCGCCTGGTAGCGGCAAAACCCTGGTGCTCGCAGCGAGAGCCAAGTGGCTGGCTGCCCAGCATCCCGATTGGCTGATTGTGCTGCTGTGCTACAACCGATTGCTCGTACCTTACCTAGAATCGTTGGTGTGGGGTCACGCCAACATCTCGGTTTACACGTTCGGAAGGTTCACCGCGCGACTCGGAGTCCGCGTCTCGCTTGACAACGAAGAGTGGGCTGAGAGCAACGTGACGCGCGCCCTCAAGGACATCGAACCGACATATGACGCCCTCTTGATCGATGAGTGGCAAGACTTCATGAACCCGTGGACCCGGCTAGCACTCGCCACGATCAAGCCTAGGCGCGGTGGGGTGACACTTGCCGGGGATCCCATACAAGCGTTGTACCGCGATGGTGACGGGCAATCGGCGCTGGCAGGTCGCAAAGTCGAAACCGCGGCCCTGGCGCGCCCCTACCGATCCACACGCCAGATCCTGGATGTAACCTCCGCTCTCGACGAAACGATGGACGTTCGCGGGCGCACCGCTGCGTTCGAGGGTGAGCCGGTCGACTTGGTCTGGGCGGAGAACACATCGGCAATCGCATCCGCGGTCGCGCGCGACGTACAGCTACTGCTCGCGAACAACGAACGCAAGCCGCAAGATATCGGTGTGCTCGTCACTCGCAAATGGGACATGGGTACAGTCGTCGCCGCACTGAAGAACGCGAAGGTGCCGGTCAAGCCGGTCTATCCCAACAAGGTCGACGAGTTCGACCTCGCAGATCCCTGTATCAAGGTCATGACCGTTCACTCCGCCAAGGGGTACGAGTTCGAGGTGGTATTCCTGGTCGGCATGGAACGCCTCGCTAACCCAGACGGGAGTGAACGCGCTGAGCGGGAAGGGCGCGCCGGTTATGTTGGGGCGACGCGTGCCAAGGACCAGCTCGTGTTGACGTATTCGAAGGAGAACGTCTACCTCGACCGGATCCGCGCGCTACCAGCAGAACTCGTCCGGCAGTGGGTCTGGCCCGACGACTATCCCGAGGTGGGGTGATGGCGAACCTGCGAGTAAAGGGTGAGTACGTCGGTCCTGGGGAGCAGCGGACCGCTGAATATCTCGAGGCCAACCTGCCCGACGACTGGT
The DNA here is from genome assembly GCF_014873875.1 of Actinopolymorpha pittospori. Classification (GTDB taxonomy): domain Bacteria; phylum Actinomycetota; class Actinomycetes; order Propionibacteriales; family Actinopolymorphaceae; genus Actinopolymorpha; species Actinopolymorpha pittospori. Next base: position 581,123 of record NZ_JADBEM010000001.1, read on the forward strand.
TCATCTTCGCCGGCCGCAAACTGCCAGGACCCAATCGCGACGACGCCGACCTTATTGTGGTCGGTAGGTCCCTCGTCTTCGTGATCGAGGAGAAGGCGTGGGGCCCGACCGTGGTCGTCGACGACAACAACTGGTACGTCCGCGACGATCCCAGACCAAACCCGCTCAACCGCGTCAGCCAGGTTGCACGCATCGTCGCCAGCACACTGCGTGAGCGGGCCAAGGGATACGCGAATCTCGGTCCGGCTCACCGCGTACTGCCAGCCGTGGTGCTCAGCCACCCGAAACTCCAAGTACTCCGCGGGCATAATCATGACGACCGCGAACGCATCTGGCCGCTGGGCGATGCGCCCGCGGCCCTCGAGGCACTCGATGAGGGATTCCATGGGGCATCCCTCGGTGTCGCTCGCGTCCCCGTCGTCACCTATCTTGACGACCTCCCCAAGCCAGCGGGGAAGCCAAAACTAGGCGGCTACACGATCGAATCCCGCCTCGCCAGCCCGGGGCAGGAGCAGGCATGGCTCGCCACCGATTCGACCGGAGAGGCTGTCATCCTGAAGTGCTACCCCACGACGGTGCTCGCCGCCCAGGGTGACCCCCAGGACTTCATGCGCCGCGAATACGCCGCGGTCAATCGCGTCGCTGATCTCGGTCGCACATGGCGCGCGTACCCGCCGTTCTCTGACGATGCGGGCGAACTCTTCGTTGTGCCCGTTGTCCCGCCTAGGGGTGGCAGTACCCTTCACGCTTCGGTAGAGGACGGGGTGCCCGAGCGAGCGGGTGGCAAGCTCGACGACGACCTTGCACGCGCCATCACGGTCGACGCATTCCGCGCGCTCCAGGACATCCACGATGCAGGCCTTGTCCACCGCGCGCTCCATCCGAAACGAGTCTGGCTCCATCAGAAAAGACGGGTGATGTTCAGCGACCTGAACCTAGCCCGGATCGAGGACGACGTGTCGATCGCCCTCTGGGCCACTGACGGGGATATGAGCGAAGACTTCCGTGCGCCCGAGTGCGCATCAAGCCTTGCGTTGGCAACCACGAAGTCGGACGTGTACAGCCTCGCGCTCTGCCTCGGCTATTGGTTGCTGGGCAAGGACGTGACCGAGTCCGCTCACGACGTCATCGCGGCCGAATTGCAGTCTGCATATCCCTGGGCGCAACCGCTTATGACGGCGCTTGCGCCGTCGGCCGCCGACCGCCCGATGGCGGGCGCGGTCGCTGAAAAGTTGCAACCTCCACCTCCGGAGCCCGAACCCGTCCCTGCCACGCCGGTCGGCAGATTCGAAGTAGGAGGGCTGATCGCAGACCGCTACGAGATCGTCCGCAAACTGGGACGTGGCGGCTTTGCGACGTCGTGGAAGGTCTACGACCGGCAGCGCGAGCTACCACTGGTGCTCAAGCAGATCCACCAGAATCTTCCCGAGGACGTACGCGCCGAGTTCCAAGCAGCGCACGCTCTTCACTACGACTACTGTGGAAGCGTCTACGACATGCACGTGACACGGCCTCCGCACTATCTCGTGTCCGAGTACGTTGAAGGCGAGAGCCTGGCCGAGGAAGGCAGGGCATTCAGCGTCAACGAGCTGCGCGACATTGCTGTGTGCGTGCTGAAGGCTCTCGACTACATTCACAGCCGGGACCTAGTCCACGGCGACGTAACCCCTTCGAACGTCATCGCTGCTCCCGACGGGACCAGCGCGAAGCTGATCGACTTCGGGCTCATGGTGCGCACGGGAAACGTACCCGCCGGAGGCACTCCGAAGTACGCAGCCCCTGAAGTGCGCGACGGAAAACCGGCAACCACGGCGAGCGACCTGTTCGGATTCGGGGCGACAATGGCCTACGCCATGCTCGGCCGAACGGTCAGCTCGCTGGCCTCAGGCACCTACGAGGTGATCGCGCCAACCCGCGCCGAAGAGGAGGCGTGGGGCCCCGAGGGCGCACAGCTACTCCGGACCTGCCTGACAGCCGTGGCGATCGCGCCTCGAGACCGACCTTCCTCGGCGGGAGAGCTGCTTGAACTCGTGCGAAGCACTCGCTCAGCCCCCGGTCCGGATGACGCGCACGGAGAAGAACTCGAATATCAGGTCAATCCCAATGTCGGATCGATCAGGCGGCTGTACCGTGCCAGCGCGGCCGGCAATGCCGGCAACCGAGGGCTCGACGACGAGTTCGCTGCAGAGACCTATGTCCCCACACGACTTGACACGAACCTCCTTCCCAGGGTGCTGGCAGGGGAACTCGATGTGGTGCTCCTCAGCGGAAATCCCGGTGATGGCAAGACATCCCTTCTCGTCCAGCTCGGCGAGAGGCTCAAAGAGCGCGGGGCGCAGGTGCTTCACACCGACGACGCCGGGTGGCGCCTCAAGCTCAGCGACCGCACCTTCTACGCCGTGTTCGATGCCAGTGAAGCGCACGGCTCACTGAGCTCCGACGAACTCGTCAAGCAATCACTCGAGCCCGTCCGCACTCAGAGTGCCGGGGCGGCTACCGCGCTGATCGCGGTGAACGACGGGAGGCTGCACCAGTTCTTTGCGGATGCCGGCGAGCCTTACGAAGATTGGTGGTTCGAGATCCAGGATCAGATCGCGGGCAAGGACCCGGGTTCTTCCCGAATCGCCCTCGTCGACCTGAAGCGTCGTTCGCTTGCGGCCGTCGACAGCACCGGGTTGGCAAATCAGGCGCTCGCAGCGCTGACGCGAGACGACCTATGGGCGAAATGCAGTTCATGTGCAGCGAAGGTGGGGTGTCCCATAGTCGCCAACAGGAACACTCTCAACGGCGTGGGTGCAGAAGCTTTCGGTGAACTGATGCTGATCAGTCATCTGAGGCGTCGGCGTCGGGCGACATTCCGAGATGTACGTTCGGCAGCTGCGTGGCTCATCACCGGTGACCGTGACTGCCCGGACGTCCACCAGCTCGTCCGACAAGGCAGAAACGCCGGACTGATGTCGGATGCCTTGGCCCATGACCTAGCATTCGCTACCGGCAGCAACGACTACCTCGTCGACGAATGGAGTGACCTCGACCCCGCACTAGTACCGGACCCGCGAGTTGACCGGGTGCGCCGCGAGTCCAGTGCAGCTGAGGGTACGGGCTACCTAAAGAACGCCGAGAGTGCGGCTCGTGCGATCTACTTCGGCGAGCGCCTTGCCACCGACATTTCCCGTGTCGACGTCAGGGCCTATCGCTACCTTGCGGAATTTCTCGACATGCTGGCCGGGAAGGATACCGACCATACCCGAGATCGCCTGCTGCTCGGTATCAGCCGCCTGGTGGGCGCACACGGCTACCTCGCCAACGGCCTCGCTTTCAGTCTCGGAAGCCCTGACTCGAGCTGGGCAATCCTGCACACCATCGAAGGGGACTCCTTCACAGCACGAGTAGCCGACGCACGACACCAGTACGTCGAGACAATAGCGGACGTCTTGGTGCTCGAACACGGCGCAGGCGCGCGACTCACCCTCACCCTCGATAGCGCTGAGATCATCCTGCGCGCTGCCGACGGAGAAATTGTTAACGATCCCGCGTCCGATGCCATCCGGCAGGAGATCGACGCCTTTGTGGGGCAACTCGGCAGGCATCCATCGACGTCGGCACAAGTCGTCGACTCTTCAGGGTCTGTCACCACAGCTGCGATCGATGGCGTCGACATCAAATTCGCACTCGACGGCAAGGGAGCTTCCTGATGTTTGCCATCCCCAAGGGACTCCCCCAGAACTCGCTTGTCACCGAGAACGTCATTAACGTTGAGCTGAACGAGATCGACATCGACAGGATGGTTACCAAGATCCTCGAGAGAGCGGTCAAGCGTGGCCGTGTCTCAGGCTCGAAGGTAGACACCAAGGACTACGACGGCTACCTGTCCAAGCTCCAGAACTCCCCACATGTCAAAGGTGCCGACGGCGAACGAGGGCTCGAGATCCTGGACGGGTGGGTGCGCTCGTCGGTGCTCGTGCAGGAGACCGCGGGGCGGCGTCGAGACACTGTACAGATGGGCTACCTCCGACCACTCACAATCGCCGCATACCGCAGCGGGTTGCCGAAAAGTACATCGCGAAACCGTCGCGCGGACTCCCTCGTGTTCAAGGCCATGGCGAGGATGTTGAGTGCTCGCGGTGACGAGAACGAATCGGCCGTCATCCAACATCTGTTTCTTGAGACATTCGGGCGTGGCGTAGAGCTCGGCCCGTTCCCGTCCACTAATCCCTCCTATGACGGTGAGTCCGACGTTGACATCGACACGCTCCTCGCACTGCGCTTCATTGAACAGTTCACAGGCAACGAGGCCCACAACCGCGACCTCGGCCGGCTCGACCCGCCGGTGCCCATGGCTGTCGACCCTCTCGGTCAAAACCTCATCGACTTCCTGACCTTCTACGGGCCCCAACTTCCGGTCGGCGAGGCTTACACCCACCTGTCCGCCCTGTTGTCCCTCCGCTTGTTCCAGCTTCCCCTGGTGACCGCGCACGCTGTCCGCTCGCTCCTGAGCGGAGGCGACGAATTACCCGTGGACATCAACCCGTGCGGCCAGTACTTCGACTTCGTACGCGTACGCGGTCACGCCTCCGATGAACTCTCACGCATGTCAGTGCAGCGCGACCTGGAGGTCATGCGCACCTTCTTCGGTGACCGCCTATTGCTTCGCTCTCTCAATGATGCAGTCGCCGTACTCCCCAATCAGCCGGCCCTTGGATCCTCCGCAGAGTCGCGACTGCGCGTGTTGGCAGGAATGAAGGACGATCCCATGATGCAGATGGCGCTACAGATGCAGATCAACGCCATCGAGGCTGGACTCCACGACGGAGACGAGGGTCGCGCCTTTATCAGCGACGTGCGCTCGTCTGGAGGGCTCACCGCGGCTGACCAGCTGACCGCGATCCTCGTCGAAGGCCTGCGCAAGCGTGGTCTGGAGGGCCAAGTCAAGTGGTTTCACTCCTCCGGCGGTATCAAGAAGGCCTATGGCGTCCTACACGGAGACCTCCGGTCCCGAGCGAGCTGGCGTTACGCCATGTCGGACGAAGCCCTCGTCTCGCTACTATGCATGGTGTTCGTCGACGACAACGGCATCCGCACGACCAGCAAGTTGCCTATCCGCGACGTACTCGCACGCCTCGAGGCGCGCTTTGGCATCCTGATTGCTAACCCGCCTGCGGACCTCGACTCAGCGGACGCCCGAGCTGGAGCTGCAGCTAATCTTGCAGCGTTTACACGGCGGATGAAGCTCCTCGGCTGCTTCGAGGGTCTTTCCGATGACTTCAGCGCCCAATTCGTGACGCGTCCGCGGGAGGTCTCCAAGTGAGCGCATCAGGGGGTGAACTGCTGACCAGCAGCCTCGCAGAGCACCTGGCCTCCGTGATGACGAATGCCGACGCCGGCCACTGCGTGCGCGTCGACGATGTTAACGCGGTCCTGGCACCCCACCTCTCAGCGGCACTGGACGCTGCCCTTCCCGGTGTCGCGGTTCATGTCCTGAAGGGCGATCCGCAGGGAGGTCTGGACATCGCGGCCGAGCGCGCCATCGAGATTCGGAACCGCAAGCAGGTTCCGTGTCTTCTGATCGTGCCAGCGGGCGAGGGCAACGCCGCGAGTTCGCTCGACAACTCGTTCCAGCGTATTCCCGTGCTCGACGTCTATACCCACGTCGAGCGGCTACTCCTGGACACCATCGGCGACCAGGTCGTGCGGGATCTGGCGATCCGGAATCGCCGCTGGCTGCGGGCGCAACGGCAGGAAGCGTGGACGGAGTTTCTCGCCTATCTGTGCGTCGAACCAACTGAGATGGCGTTCGGCCGGAACCTCTGGAGGGTAGGGCTCGTACCCGATCACGGCGAGAAGCCTGGTGAGCGCGTTGAGCGAAACCGGGTCGCCGTCCAAGCCATCAGCCGGCCGTCACGTCCGGCAGCGGCGATGGACGAGCGGTTTACGGTTGCCGGACTCCAAGAAGGTTCGTGGCGCGGTAGGCTCCGCCGATATTGCGAACAGCGGGGGGCCCAGCTCGCGAATCCTCGCCTGTGGGCTCAGGACATCGCGGAGAATCATCCCGACCTTACGTTCGACAAATGGCCACTCGTCGAGAATGTCGCCGAGGACATCGATGAACTCGAGGTCACGCCTTTCACGAACGCGAGCGGTAAGGTCGAGGCTTGGAGCAAACTCAAGCAAGGGGCCGACGGCCAGCTAGTGCTCGAGGTACCCGATGAGGGAATCGGCTCAGTTGCCGTCAGGTGGAAGACGACGCCGCCCAAGGTCGCTGCTGTCGCCAAATGGGAAGTATCCGTTGTTCCGCCTGACGATTTGCGCACCGACGAAGCGGAAGGTCTCGCAACTGCGGTAGTTGCAGGGACCAAGAGGCAGGCAACCCTCAAGGTCGCTCTGGAAGAAAACTCGCTCGACGACGGCACCCGCTTTGTCGTCAACGTTAAGGCCATCGGTGAGCATGGCGAGTCGGTCAGCCTCAAATCCGGCGGCCCCGCAGCAGCAGACAGCCAAGAATTCCAAATCGTCGGCATCCAAGAAGTGGAGACCAAGACTCGCCGTAGCGCCGCCTCCTCCGTACCGGGGGCAGTCCTGCAGGCTGCGCTCGACGGACTCGATGACCTGACCGAGGATCTTGTCTCTTGGGACCCCAGCGGGCAGGTGTTCGCCCTCCGCCTGGGAAATCGACGCGCGGTCCAGGTGCGGATCTGCGATCCGCTGATCCGCATGCAGCGTGTCGCCACAGGAAGTCCGGACCGAGCCGTTCACTTCAAAGCACTGGGCTCCTACGGAACACCACTCGACTTCGACCGGGTTGAGGAGATCGAGCTCAACCTACCTAATGCCTTGAAACGGGCACGATTGGAGTTCTTGGGCGCCTTGGCCGCGAGACCGCACAGAGATACAGTCGAGTCCGCTGAGTGGACCGATGATCTCCGCGCTCTGGCCAGCGCCTACGCCGCGTCGTACAAGCGTGCGCTAGAACTGCCAGGCCAGCAGTTGGATGACCTGCTCCGCATGGACACCGTCTCTCTCGCCGTCCGACGCAGCAACCGACTCATCCAGTCGGTGATCGTACTTCCCACCCACCCTATACGAGCAAGCTGGGTGGCAACCCACGATCGGATCCTTCGCGACTGGGCCCAGAAGCTGACCGAGATTACGCCGCGTAGCGTCCGTGCTCGCATGGTCGATGCCGATCTCGTGAATCAGGTGGTGCCAGCGAACCTCCCGTTTACCGTCCCCACGCACGATGGCGACCTCGCGATCTACACCGAAGAGTTGAGCTTCGGCTCTGGCCTGTTCATCGTCCCCACGGATGTAGACAGTCAGGCAGCAGCAGAGTCCGTGACCTCAGTGCTCGAGTTGCCAAGGGCTGGGTCGACGATGAAGGCGTCATCGCAGATGGTCGCCGAGCGGGTCAACGCGTACGTCGCTGCTCACAATGCCGGCGGAACACTTCGCGTCCTCGCCGTGAACCCAGGTTCCGGCGAGCTCGTTGCAGGTGCTTTCCGCGAACCAGTCTCAAACGACGAGGAGCAGCCGGATCCACGCAGGCTGGAGATACTCGCGTACTCCGACAGCCCGTCCTACACACAACCCATACCCGGCCTGGCGGAGTTACAGACGGCACTGCGCAGACGCGAACTCGCTCGCAAGACGACCTACCTGACACCGCCGCTCTCGCTGAGCGTGCGACCCCTCCCAGAGCTCAAGTCCGATGAGCAGGCTGCACACCTCGCAATCGTCCAGGACATCGGTTCGCCCGCCGTCAGCTTCGGTACAGGTACCGAGAGGCGGCCCGCGTTCAACGACCTACTCGTTCCAATTGTCACAAAACCGTCCAGTCGCGAAGGTGACCTGGTTTGGGAGAGTGTCCCTGCGACAGGTCCAGCGGCTGGCGGATCCGACAACGAACTTACGGTCGTGCACCGAACCCACCAGCGGGCTGTCGCCCGGCACTTCGGGGCGCCTGAAGGTGCCGTACCAGCCGTTAGCGTCGTTTTGGATGGCGAACATCAGGCCCGCGTCAACACTGCACATGCGCGTGCGGACTGGGTCATTGGTATTGATCGCTTCATCGGCGTTGACCTCTTCGAATCAGGTGCGACGGGAGCGATCGGCGAGTCCTACATCCTCGACTACGCCCCCGACTTTGTCGAAGGCATCGGCGAGCGGCTGACAGTCACGACTGCCAACCACCGCGAAGTCGAGCTTCTCCTCCAGGATGCAATGCGCGAACTCGGCCTAGCGAATGTTGAGCACAGCGTCAAGGATGTGCTGTCGACCCTCGCGGTAGTGTCTGGGCGCCTCGCACTCCGTCTTCTGGCGAACACTAACCAAGCACGCGAAGCCGTTGCACTTGCCGCCGTCATCGCTCACCTGCGCGAGAGGGGCGATCTCGACGGCCTGATCGTAGTGCCGGTGGATGCGCATCACGAGGTCTTCGGTGTATCGGCGCGCGACGATGGAGCGGCTCGGCGCTGTGATCTTCTGCTCGTTCGCATAGGGCAGCGATCATTCAAGATCGAGTGCGTTGAGGTGAAGTCGCGGAAAGAGGCGCGGATCCCTCAGATGCTGGCAGATCACATCGTCGACCAGCTCCAGGACACCAAGCGAGTCCTCGAGTCAAGGTTCTTCGCAAGTGATCCTCCGCGAACAGACATCAAACTGCAGTTGGCCAGGCTCGCGAGCGTGCTGCACTACTATGCGGATCGATCGATCGTCCATGGAGTCATCACCGACGAGAAGGCGAGCGAAATACACCGCTACATCGAGCGAGTAATCGAGAATCAGGTGCCAGCGGAGATATCGATGCGCGGGTACGTCATTAGTCTCGACGGTGACGAGGGCTTCAAGAAGAAGTACGGTGAAATTCCGCTGACAGTGTTGACAGCAGATGACCTGGGGCGGCTCGGCTTCACGACGGTGCTGCGTCCGACGCAATCTCCCGTCCCTAAGGACAGAATCTCTCTCTCGCCCAATCCGCAACCAGCGTCAGAGCGACAGCCAGCACCAGGACCACGGCGCAAGCCCGTATCGGTATCGGAACCGCAACCGCAACCGGACCCAGTAGTGCCAGAGCCCTCGCTACCGCCAGGAACCGCACCCTCGGAGGTTGAGGTGGTGTTGGGCACAGACGGCAGTTCCTCAGACATCCTGTGGCGCGCGAGCATACAGGGCAGCCCACACGCCTTTATCATCGGCATCCCGGGGCAAGGCAAGTCGGTGACCACCCGACACATCATCAGCAGTTTCGCAGCCCAGGGGCTGCCATCACTGGTATTCGACTTCCACGGTGACATGGCAGCAGACCCGCCATCGGGCGCAACCGTGCTCAACGCCGCCGAAGGCTTGTCGTTCAGCCCGTTTGAGGCTGACGTGCGGATCGGCCGACCCATCAACACCACTGCCTGGGAGATCTCGGAAATCGTCGCGTATGTGACCAAGCTTGGCGAGATCCAACGCAATCATGTGTACGACGCGTTGCAAGCAATGTACGCAAACCACGGTTGGCATGGCATCACACCGGGTGACAGCCTTCCTGTGATCGGTGAGTTCGGGGATGCGGTCGAGGCTGCGGAAGCCAACGCACGCGGCAGAAATGCCCGGCAGCGCTTGCGGCCCATGACTGACTTCGGTCTCTTCCGCGACGACGCGGACGCCGCCTTCGATCTGCTCAACGCCTACGGCGGAGGCGTGGTGGTCGACGTCAGTCAACTGGGCCTTGAGGAGGTCCAGATGTTCGCTGCGTCGTTTATCTTGCGCAAGGTCTATCGCGAGATGTTCAAGTGGCCGCAGGACCGCACCATGAAGCTCGCAGTCGTCCTGGACGAGGCGCACCGCATGGCGAGAGACGTCACCCTGCCGAAGCTAATGAAGGAAGGTCGGAAGTATGGCGTTAGCGTCATCGTTGCGAGCCAGAATGCCGACGACTTCCACAGAGATGTCTTGGGCAACGCCGGCACGAAGATCGTGTTCCGAACCAACCATCCGGCGTCACGCGCGGTCGCTGGCTACCTGCGAGGGCGTAGCGGCGTCGACCTCAGCATTGAAATTGAGAGGTTGAACGTCGGCGTCGCCTACGTGTCGACACCGGACAATCCCCAGGCCAGACGTACCTACATGAGGGGCGTCTGAGTCCTCAACGATCATCTGGGTGTCAGTGGCCGCTCTAGCTACGGGAGATGCTGTATCGGCCCACACCGATCTCGGTCTCCCAGAACTACGACTCGAACGGTCAGTCCTTGGCGTAGACGCGACGAGTATCGACGCCCTCGGCTTCCAGCCGCTGGAAGACGAAGTTCTTCACGAGGTCCGCGGCGGTCAGCGGTGTGCCGCGGGCGTTGAGGTCTCGAAGATCTCCTGGCAGTACTCCTGGGCCCGGAGGTCGATGACCACCAGCTGCAGGCCCCTGGTCAGCCCAGTACCAATGCGGTGGCACGGGCGACGTAGCTCGGATCGCTCGTGTCTTCGCCGAGCCATGCTCCGACCATCACCACGAAGAACCTGTGACCTCAAGGCCGGCTTCTTCCAACACTGTGCCAGCGGTCTCCATCAACAGCTGCAGCGTTGTGCGCCGCTGCGGACCATCGATCACGTTTGCGGGCAGTAAGGATCCCCGTCTGGTACTCCTTGGCGCTGTACCATCACAGCGCCAAGGAAGCGCGTGGCGGAGGAGTACAGCTTGTTCAGCCGCAGCCCGACAGCATCAGCGCCGCGCCCGCACGCGCCCGTTACCTCCAAATCGGAGGGCGTTGTCGACCTTGGCGAGCACTCCCGATCCACGCCGAGCTGCGCCGGTCCGGCAGACGGCATGGCAGGAAGTGGTGAACCGGTTGATGCGGGAAGCCGACCGGGTCGGCCGGACGCCGAAGTGGTGGAAGAAGACCACGGTCGCTGACCCGGGCGCGGCTGTCCGGGGGATGTGATCCGCTGGGACTTTCACCGTCGACGCCTCAGCTCAACAACCGCTGGTGCGGCGACAACGCGGGTCCCGTGGTCCCCGGCCTTCCTTCCCACGCTTTCAATCAAAGCCCGGAATCCACAAAAGGTCATCGTTGTCCTCTACAGGTGGCGGAGGGAGAATCTTCGCCAGATCGTCCTCGATCTCGATCTTGTATTGGATCACTAGGGCCGCGATATAAAAGCCCATCTGTGAGCGCAGGTCGCCCAAAGCAAGGCCAAAGACGTCTCCTGACGGGCCCCAAGATCCGCGATGCATGAAGTTGCAAGCATTTGGCCCAGCGACTTCAACGAACTTCCGGCATGCCGCCCGCATCGCCTTGAGCACGCCGCGAAGATCGTTACCCATTTCGTCATCCGTGAGGCGGGTGGTCAGATACTGGCGGATCTCCAGGGCGGATTCGACGCAGTGCATCTCGTCTTCGGCGTGGCGGTCACCGAACAACAATCGTCGATCTTCAAGAACTCTAATTACGCTATTTGCGACTGCCTTGTCTGTCCGCTTCTTCTGCCACGAAGCGCCAAATAGCGGGAAGCTGATACCTGTCAGCTCGTAGGGGATTCGTCCCATGGCGTCACAATAGCCCACTGGCGCGGGTGTAAGGCCGTGCGCCAGACATTCGGCAGCGGAGCGCCGGTTGGCCCAGCCATAGAGGTCGAGGACCGACTCGTAGCCGGTCTCGTGCGCAGGACAGGTGAAGTCGGGGGCCGCGGATCTGCTCCACGACACCGGTGATCGCGACCTTGAACAGCAACAGCACGCACTGCTCCGCATCGGGGTCCTGTCGCGACGGCTTGGGATTGCCAGGAGCAGCGGCTATGGGGCCAATGGGCCGGGTGCCCGAACGCTAGCCGACTGTGGTCTGACAGGCATCGACAACTTGACGGTGCTTCCGCATGCGGCCACAATCCGCCGTCAACCACGCCACCGGGCGGCAGAAGTAGGGCGGGCGCCGTTCGAACCTCGGCGACTGCGGCGGCCTGGCCGGGCTCCCACTCGTCGCGATAGACCGCGCCGTGCTCGAGCGCCCGGTCACACCACTCCTTGAGCACGGATTCCGCCCGCAGCGCCGTGACCGCCGTCGACACCTCCTCGTACGTCGTGGCCAGGTGGTCGGCGAGCGCTGTGTCGCCCTGCGGGCGCCGCGACCACCGCTCGAGGGCAGCCTGCGCAGCCGGCAGGCTGGCGAGCGTGAAAGGTCCCTGGTAGCGCGGGGTCGGCACCCCGTGGGCCAGCTCCTCGGCTGCTGATCGGACCGTGCTCAAGCGCTGGACTCGGTCCCGGTGCTCCCGAAGGTCCTCGGTGGCCAGTTCGGCCTCCACCCGGGTATGCCAGGCCGCGTCGAGGTCGCCGACACCGCAGACGGGGCATCGAGCGTCGCCGTGGGCTTGGTGGATCTCCAGCGCCTGCCGGAGGAGGGACGCACGTCGTTCTGCGAGCTGGCTCGACGTCTCCCCCGCCGTCGCCGCCTGGGCCCCCGCCTCACGCAGGGTCCGCACCACCTCGGTGACCTCCGTCGGGGAGGGGATCGCCAGCTGGGTCAGTGCCCTCAGCGCCTCCAGGTCGCCGTTCGCCGGTGCGTCGGTGCCCACCGCGATCGCCTGGAGCACCTCAAGGTCCGGTCGATGTTTCCGCAGCTGGGTGTGGGCTTGTCGCGCTCGCTCGTCGTCGTGCTCGGCGAATACACGTTTGAGCTGGCTCGCCTCGTCCCGGTGCGGCTTCGATGGCGACAGATTCTTCACCGCGGTTGTGAGCCGCTTCTGGGCGTCGGTGACGCGCTCGAGGCCGAGAATGACCGCGAGAGCGTCGTGGAGTTCACTGTGCCGGGCCTCCAGCAGGCCACCCAGCTCTTCGTAGGAGAGGATCGGTCGGTACAGCTCGAGCGCCCGGTCCCAGCCGAGGCTGGAGACGCCGGTCTCGCGCTGGTGCCCTCTGCGCTGCACCCAGGTGGTTCGTTCGTCCAGGCCGGCGTCCTTCGTCCAGTCCACTCCGACGGTGGTCTGGCCGACGCCCTCTTCGGCGAGCTCGACGCGGATCGAGCATGGATCCCCGTCGTGCACGTTGCGCCAGTGCTCGAGCGACAACACGGCCGACGCCCCGTTTCCGCTCCAGCGGTAGCTGGCGCCGGTCAGGGCGAGCTCGAATGCTTCGGCGAAGCTGGACTTGCCCGACCCGTTGCGTCCCGCCACGACCGTCAGGCCCGGGCCCGGCGTCAGCGACAGCGACGCCTCCGGACCTACGCCGCGGAAGCCCTTCACCTGGATCGACTTCACAAAGGCGCCGACCGGCTTCACGTCGGACTTCCCGTCCTGAGCCGCGAGCGGCTGTGGCCGACTCGGGTAGCTGCCTCCCAGCGCCAAGCTCAGCGCCTCGTCGCGGCCAGGACGACCAGTTCCGCTTCCTCGGTCAGACTCGGGTCCGCCGCCGCCAGGTCGAGCACGACGTTCAGGAGATCCTCGTCGTTCAGTTCCCTCTCAACACCCATTGATCCCAACCCCCCACAGGTTCAGAAGTGATGAATCAGCCGTACGGCGCCGTGCCTGGCGCTCGACGGTCGTCGTGTGGGGGGCCACCTCCCGATCGGTCCCCACGACCTTCAGATGTAGTTGCGCACCCACGCGTACGGCGGCTCGGGTTCTGCCAGAGGCGCGGGGGGCGTGTAGTCCCGGTTCGGTTTGATGATGCCGAGGTTGCGGTCCTTCCAGGCCATCCAGAAGTACCAAGCCACCCCGAGCGGGGTCATCAGCATCGAGCTGAACAGCATGTACAGCGGCATCAGAAGTAGCAGTGCGCTGCGGTGCTGCCAGTGCAGGAACATCACCAGCCCCACGTACAGCGCGAGGGCCACGACGAGCCCGACTTTGTCGAAACCCTCGAACTCCAGCCACCGCAATGGGAACATCGCGATCGTCACCAGGCCGCCGTAGATCCACAGCAGCGGATGCCGGACGACGTATCGGAAGTTCACGATGAACAGCCGGAACTCACCGCCCGCCCAGGCCAGCCGTTGCCGATACCAAGCTCGAAAGGACGAAGGCACCACTGTTGGTACCTCGAAGGGGATGTGGCCGATGCGGTAGCCCCGGAGCCGGGCGATCAGGCCCGCCTCGACGTCGTTGCCCTGGAAGAACAGCGAGTGTCGGTTCATCACGTCCGTCAGCACCTTCGTCCGTGCGACGTGGCAGGCTCCGGAGACCATCCATGGGGCGAGGAACCGGAGTTGCATCGCCATCCGGTACTCGAATCCCTGCAGCCTCGCCAGGATCGAGTCCGTGTTCTGCGGTACCAGCCGAACCGACGCCAGGTCGTAGCCGCGCCGGTGCAGTTCGCCCACGAGTCGCTCCAGCGGCAGCGTCGTGGTGGTGTCCGCATCGACCGGTACCACGTACGTCGCCCGCACCAGCGGAAGCGCGTCCCGGATCAGCCGGTCCCGGACGGTGCCCGAGGTTGCCCGCTTGTTCGCGTTACCCCCGCGGCCGAACCGTGCCACGAACAACCGGAACCCGTGCCGAGCCGTGATCGCGTACAGCTCGTCGTAGAACTGCGTCGTCTCGCCGGCCGTGGTGCACAGCAACACCTTCGACCCGTATCTCGACAGGTACTCGATGTTTTCGAGGTACTTCACGCTTCCGTAGATCGGGACCAGGATCTCGAAGTCCGCGTTCTCCAGGACGCCGAACTGGTAGGACTTGTCCCGCGCCCGAACGCCCGCTACCGCGTCGACGGCGACCGCCACCAGCGGCACCATCACCGCCGCCATGAGGAAGATCAGCCAGCCCATCGTGTCGCCCCCATGAACGCTTCCTCAGCGCCGTCCGCGATCAGCGCCTCCAGACGCAGCCGCAGTTCCTTCGGAGACACACCGGCCTGCACGTCCGCGTAGATGTCGCGGATCGCGTGAGGTGGCAGGGCACCTGCCGCGTCGGCATCGACTCGGCTGATCCGCGGGTGCACCGTCTCCATGCGAATCTCGGACGGGTCGAACAGCTCCTCGTGGAGTTTCTCGCCTGCCCGCAGGCCGGTGAACTCGATCTCCGGATAGGTCGCGCCGGCCAGCGTCACGTACCTGTCGATCAGGTCGAGGATTCGGATGCTGGGCCCCATGTCCAGCACGTAGGTCTCACCGGCACGCGCCAGCACCGAAGCCTCGATGACGAGTCCGGCGGCCTCCGGGATCGTCATGAAGTACCTGGAGACGTCCGGGTGGGTCACCTTCACCGTTCGTCCGGAGGCGATCTGCCAGGCCAGCGTGGGGAAGAAGGAGCCCCGGCTGCCCAGGACGTTCCCGAACCGTACCGACGCGATGCCCGTGTCGTGGCCCGCCGCGGATGCCGCCACGAGCTCCGCCAGACGCTTGGTCATGCCGAGCACCGAGGTGGGCCGGGCCGCCTTGTCGGTGGAGATGTTGATGAACCGCCGAACGCCATGCGTGAGACAGGCACGCACGATGGTCTCCGTACCGAAAACGTTGGTCTGCACGCCCGCCGCCGGAGACCTCTCCAACAGCGGCAGATGCTTGTACGCGGCGGCGTGGTAAACAATGTCCGGCTTGACCTCGGCGAAGACCCGGTCGATGCCCTGCCAGTCACGGACGTCGGACAGGACGAACCTCGCGTCATCCAACAGCCCGGTGCCACTCACATCGAGCTGAAGGTTGTAGAGCGCGAACTCGTCGTGGTCGAGGAAGTAGACCTCGCCGGCGTCGAGCCGGAGGAGCTGCCGGACGAGTTCGCTTCCGATGGAGCCACCGGCGCCGGTCACCAGAACAACCTGGTCCTTGATGAGCTGCCGCGCTTCGAGACCGTAGATCGGTTCGATCTCCCGGTTCAGCAAGGCGGCAGCCTGTGCGGATGTGATCACTTTCTGAACGTCCTCTCGAGAACGCTTCGGTTCCGCGCCCGGATCCCCTTTGGGTCCTGCGCTCGAGACACAACTCACCCGCGCCAGGCCGCGCCGAGTGGCGGGCCGCGTGGGCGAAAAGATTCAGAGGTGCGCCGGCTCACCAGGTAGGAAGGGCAGGTCGAGGCACCGATTCATCGGGACAGGCGCGTCCGCCACGCGTTGCGTTCACGGCATGGCGACGACGACCTGCCGTCTCTGGGTGAGCGTGGGGGCCGCCCCCTCCGTCGGCCCCCACGTCCCCCCCACCCCGCGTCCGCACCCCCTCTAGCGGACGCGAGTCCACTCCCCGCACCGGGCGCTGCTGAACGCCTCATCGGACGACCTGATCGTCACCAGTGCGGGGCCTGAGGCGTTGTCGTTGGCGAGGATGTCGTCGAAGTCCCCCGACGTCCCCGACAACCGCTCCCAGTAGCAGTCACCCGACTCGTTGGCGGCCCGATAGGTGCCGGCCTTGATGTCGGAGCCGACAAGGAACACGCCGTCTCCCGGAATCGACCCGGACGGACCTGCCGGCTTCGCGGTGACCGTCACCGTCGGGCCCGGCACCTTCACCTCGACCGTCTCGGCCGGCAGCGGTTCCGCGGCGGCTGTCACGGTGACTGTCGGCGCGGGCTCCGCCGCCGTTGTCGCGGTCGCGGCGTCCTCCCCCGACGCCGCGCCCATACCGATTCCGAGGAACAGTGCGAGCGGAACGGCGGCGACGTAGGGCCAACGCCGTTTCTGCTTCGACTCCGGCTTCGCCGCGGTGGGATCACCGGGGTGCTGCGGTCCTCGCCACGTCGGACCGGGCTGTGCCTGCCGACCCTGCTCATTCATGTTGCTCATAAGACGTGCCCCCCAAGGCATTCGTGTGTTGTGTCTCCCACGCTCAGCGTGTACGACGTAAGTAGACATTGCAATGGACAGACATGTCAACACACAATCCTGATCCTGCTAGCCTGTCCACAACATCGAGGAGAGGCGCCTATGTCCGAAGACGTGTTGGTGACAGCGGCCGAGGTGGCACGACTGGCTGGCGTGGGCCGCGCAGCCGTCAGCAACTGGCGACGCCGGTACCCCGACTTCCCCCAACCCGTCGAGGGCTCGGCGGCCAGCCCGAAGTTCGTCCTCGCCGAGGTCGACAGGTGGCTTCGAGAGACAGGCAAACTGCGGGAGCTCAGCCCACGCGAGGCACTCTGGCGCGCTCTCGACGCCGGGCGAGGAGAGGGCGAGCTCCTCGAGCTACTGGCCGATGTGGCCCTTCACCTCGCCGACACGCGAGCCAAGGTGCGGCTGCCCGCGAACGTGAAGGCCGCCCTCGACGAGCTCTCCGACGAGTCACCGTCCGACCTCGTGGAGGACCTCTGTGAGGAGATCTTCGGACTACAGCAGCGGCAACATTTGGCGACTCCGGCCCCACTCGCCGACCTCATGGCGAGCCTTGCGGAGCGCGCGACGACGGTCTTCGACCCGGCGTGCGGACCGGGCGGACTCCTGCGCGCGTCCGCCGAACACGGCGCGACCTCGCTGCTCGGGCAGGACCTGCACCCGTCGCTGGCCAAGTTGGCACAGGCGCGGACCAGTCTGTACGCCGAGGCGCAGGTGGCTGCCGGCGACTCGCTGCGCGCGGACGCGTTCCCAGACCTCCGCGCCGACGCCGTCCTGTGCGCCCCGCCGTTCGCCGTCCGCGACTGGGGGCACGAGGAACTCGGCTTCGACCGGCGCTGGGAGTACGGGCTGCCGCCGAAGGTCGAGTCAGAACTGGCGTGGCTCCAACACTGCCTCGCCCACGTACGCCCCGGCGGCCCGGTCATCCTGCTACTGACAGCGGGCGTGGCATCTCGTCGGCCCGGACGCGGGATTCGCCAGGCGCTGCTCCGACGAGGCGCGCTGCGGGCGGTGATCGCGTTGCCGGCCGGGGTGCTGATGTCGACCGGCGTCGCCGTTCACCTGTGGGTCCTCCGCGCGCCCGACTCCGCCGGCGCCGAGCCGCTACTCCTGGTCGATGCCAGCCGTCACCAGCCCGAACGCCGCGGCCAGGTCGACTGGGAATCCGTCAGTGCCTCCGTGCTGGAGCCGTGGCGAGAGTTCGTGGAGAACGGCTCGGTCGCCGAGATCCCGGGGCGGCAGCGGGTGGTGGAGCCCATCGAGCTGCTGGACGAGGATGTCGACCTCACACCCGCGCGCCACCTGCCGGTACCGACTCCGCAGCTTGACGTGGACACGCTGACCCGAGCACGCGAGGAGATGGTGTCCCTCCTCGGCTCGCTCGCCGGTCTCCTGCCCGACGTTCAGACCGCTGACCAGGGCGTACGCAGCACCACGACGGTCAACGACCTCGCCCGCGCGGGCGCGCTGTCCCTCTTCCAAACGCCCGGCAGGGTGGAGATGGACGAGAACGTCGACGGCCCGCTCGTCCTGACCGGCCGGGACGTGATCACCGGGGCGCCCGCCTCCCAGCGGCTCGCCGAGGATCCCCGGCACGAGCTCGTCGAGCTGCGACCGGGTGACATCGTCGTTCCGCTGCTGGCCGCCGGCGACGGACGGTTCCGACCGCAGGTCATCTCCGAGGAAGGCCTACTGCTCGGCCCGAACCTGCAGCTCATCAGGGTCGACGGCGAGCGCTTGGACGTGGAGTTCCTCGCTGGTCAACTTGGCGCGGCGCCGACCAGCCGGGCTACGTCGAGCACCGTGTCCGGGGTTCACCGGCTGGATGTCCGTCGCGTCGAGGTCCCCGTGGTCGACCTGGAGACCCAGCGCCAGCTGGGCGAGCTCTTCCGCCGGATCCGCGCCTTCCGGGACGGCCTCCAAGGCGCCGCCTCACACGGCACCGAACTCGCGGACCAGCTCGTCGACGGACTCGCCACCGGCACGCTCACCACACCAAAGCCGTAACGCCGCGCCGTCCGCGGTGCCATGATCGGTACGACCCACGAAGGAGAAGAGTGAGTACCACCCACACGAATCTGGCCGCGTTCATCTGGTCCGTCGCGGACCTGCTCCGCGGTGACTACAAGCAGTCAGAGTACGGCAAGGTCATCCTGCCATTCACCGTCCTGCGACGCCTCGACTGCGTGCTGGAGCCGACCAAGGACGCAGTACTCGCCCGCAAGGCCGAGCTCGCCGACAAAGGCATCCAGAACATGGACCGGCGGCTCAAGACAGCCGCCAAGGTCGACTTCTACAACACGTCGAAGCTCACCTTCAGGTCGGCCGTGCGCGACCAGGACAACGTCGCCCGGAACCTCCGCTCCTACATCGGCGACTTCTCCTCGAACGTCGAGGACGTCTTCCAGGCGTTCGATTTCTACGCTCAGCTGGCCAGGCTCGACGGCTCCGGCCTCACCTACCAGGTGGCGGCGAAGTTCGCCGAGGTCGACCTGAGCCCGGCCAAGGTCAGCAACCACGACATGGGCTACGCGTTCGAGGAGCTAATCCGGAGGTTCTCCGAAATCTCGAACGAGACCGCGGGTGAGCACTTCACTCCGCGTGAGGTCATCAAGCTGATGGTCAACTTGCTTCTCGCGCCTGACGAGGCGGAGCTCACCACTCCGGGCGTGGTGCGGAGTGTCCTCGACCCGGCCTGTGGCACCGGCGGGATGCTCACCGCCGCCGAGGAGTTCATCCTCGAGCACAACCCACACGCCCGGGTATTCCCCTACGGCCAGGAGCTCAACGGCGAGTCGTACGCCATCTGCAAGTCAGACATGATGATCAAGGGCGAGAACTCCGCGAACATCAAGCTCGGCAACTCCTTCAGCCACGACCAGCACTACGGCGAGAGGTTCGACTACCTGCTCGCGAACCCACCGTTCGGTGTGGAGTGGAAGAAGGTCAAGGACGACATCGAGAACGAAGCGACAATCGGCTTCGCCGGTCGCTTCGGTGCGGGGCTGCCACGGATCAACGACGGCTCCCTGCTCTTCCTTCAGCACATGATCCATCACATGAAGACTCCGGAGAACGGTGGCTCGCGGCTGGCCATCGTCTTCAACGGGTCACCGCTGTTCACCGGTGCCGCCGAGTCCGGTGAGTCGAAGATCCGGCAGTGGATCCTGGAGAACGATTGGCTAGAGGCGATCGTCGCCCTGCCTGACCAGCTCTTCTACAACACGGGCATCTCCACGTACTTCTGGATCCTGTCCAACCGCAAGGACGCCGCCCACAAGGGCAAGGTCATCCTGCTCGACGCGCGCGAGCACTGGGCGAAAATGCGGAAGTCGCTCGGCGACAAGCGCAAGTACGTCCCCGACGAGGAGATCGCCGCGCTCACCCAGCTGTACAGTGAGGCACTCACCGCCGCCGAGGACGAGCCGCACCCGCTGCACGAGAAGGTGAAGATCTTCTCTCCACGCGACTTTGGCTATCGCCGGATCACAGTCGAGCGACCCCTTAAGCTGCGATTCGAGGTGACGGAGGAGGCATTGGCGGAGCTTGAGGTCGCGAAACCGCTGGCCAAGTACTCCGAGCGGGACAAGCTCCTCGACCTGCTGCGCGGCCTCGTTGAGAGGCCCGCTTCCTTCCGGAAGGTGGAGTTCGCCAGGACGCTGAAGGAGATGCTAATACCGCTTGGCAAGCTTTCCCCCGCCGTGGACAAGGCGGTGTGGTCTGCCGTGTCGGTGTCCGACCCGGAAGGCGAACTCCAGACCGACCGTTCCGGCGACCCACTGCCCGACCCAGACCTGCGTGACAACGAGAACGTGCCGCTCGGTGAGGACATCGACGACTACATGCAGCGTGAGGTGCTCCTGCACGTTCCCGACGCCTGGGTAGACCACTCCAAGACGAAGGTCGGCTACGAGATTCCCTTCACCCGCCACTTCTATAAGTACATCCCCCCGCGGCCCCTGCAAGAGATCGACGCCGAACTCAAGGATCTCGAAGCCCAGATCCAAGGACTCCTGAGCGAGGTGACACGGTGAACCTCGAGGGATCTGTCCGAGCGTTGGGAAATCCAGCACGTTGGCAACTCACCGCACTCGGGTCGTTTCTATCGCAGAGTAAGCGCACGAGTAATGGCGCTCTCCCCATACTCGGAGTGGATCTTCGTCAGGGAGTCCGTAAGCGGTCAGACGGTGACGGTCGCCCCGCGCCTAGCGAGGACCTCAGCAATTACAAGTTGGTTCGGATGGGCGACGTAGTGATGAACCGACTTGGGAAGCCTCATGGATCGGTAGGGGTATCAGACTTCGAAGGCATCACTAGCCCAGCCTACTGGGTCTTGCACGTGAATAACGAAGTGGCACATCCCCGCTTTGTGCACTTCCTATTGAGGTCAGCCCACATGATTGCTGAATACAACCGACTCGGCAAGCACATGCCACCGAATCAGTTCGATCTCTCCTGGGAGAATTTCCGCAGCATTGTGGTTCCTATGCCATCGATTGTTGATCAGTGGCGCATCGCCAACTTCCTCGACGCCGAAACCTCCCGCCTTGACCAGCTATCCCGGCTGAGGCTTACACAGTTGCCGCTACTTACAGAGCGCGGCCAACGGGAGAAGTTGTCACAAATTGAAGGCTACGAACCCACGTGGCTAGAATTACGCAGGGCTGGCGCCCGGGTAACCACCGGACCGTTCGGGACCGCGTTATCAGCCGCAGAGTACGTTCACGGCGCCGTCCCGGTCATTAACCCCACGCACATCAAAGATTCTCGTATCAATCCATCCTTGAGCGAGACGGTTCCACCGGAAGTCGCAATCAGACTGCGCCGCCATATGCTACGCGCGGGCGACATGGTCGTCGGGCGAAAGGGAGATATAGGGAGATCGGCCTTGGTCAACTCCGATCAAGACGGGTGGATCTGCGGCAGCGATTCAATCGCAATTCATTTCGACCAGTCTCGGCTATCCCCTGCATACATAGCACATGTACTCTCGATTGATTCAGTACGGGAGCAACTCCTCGCACGGTCGGTCACTGCGACAATGCCTAGCCTCAGCGAGGGAAATCTTCTATCGCTACGCATTCCATACCTCGATATGCAGCTCCAGAGGAAGCTGGTGGGTAAGTTTGACACTGACGGAGAACATGTGACGTCCTTATCAGTTTCGATGAGCCGGCAGGCTGACGTTCTTACTGAACGGCGGCAGGCACTGATTACGGCGGCGGTGACGGGGCAGCTTGACGTGACGACGGCGCGCTCAGGAGTCCGGGTGTGAGCACGCCGGACGCCTCAGCGCGCTCAGCGGCGAGGGGGAGGGTCGGCCGAGCCGCTCAGGAGGTCATCAACAAGGCCCAACTGTTCGCGGAGCGCGCCTCGTGGTTGCTCTCCGCCCCCACGATCCTGCGCGACAGCGCCCGCGAACAGGTCCGGATCCTCACCGTCGAGGCCCTTCAAGCACGGCTGCGCACGCTGCCGGTGTCGGAGCTTCGCGGTCTGGTCGGCAGGGGCGCCCGGCTCGGCAATCTGGAGCGCGCGGGTTTCCGGACCGTCGCGGACGTGCACAACGCGCGCGCCGACCGACTGGGCACGGTTCCTGGGGTCGGCCCCACGACTGCGCAGCAGGTCAGCGACGCCGCCGACAAGCTGGCGTTCCGGGTGAGCAAGGACACGAGGTTCCGGTTCGAGCCGGATCGCCGTACGCCAGAGCAGACCCAGCTGCTTGGCACACTCGCGGCGATCCGGTACGCCGACTCGGCCGTCTCGTCCCTGCGGGAGCCGATGGAGTTCCTCAGTCAGCGGGTCACGCCCCTGATCGCGGAGGCGAATCCGGCCACCAGCAAGTGGGCCATGCTCTGGTCGAGGCGGGCCAAGAAAGACGCGGCCCTGTCGGCCCTCGGCAAGCTCGACGGCGTTCTCGCTGACCCCAAACTGGCCTCCCTGTCGCACACGCTCGACGGAGCCGAGAGAGCGCTCGACTCGGGGTCGTACTCGCCGGACCAGCTGTGGCAGGACTACGTCTCCGACGCGGCCTCGTTCAACGCACTGTTGTCCACCCTCGGCGGTGCCGGCGAGACCGACGACGTGGAGGCGGCGCAGGGATTCATCGGCCCGGAGCTTCACCAGAAGATCACCGCCGTCCCGCTCGACACGAGTCTGCTGCGGGCCACGCTGCGCGGATACCAGGTGTTCGGCGCGCAGTACGCCGTCCACCAGGAGCGCTCGATCCTTGGCGACGAGATGGGGCTGGGCAAGACCGTGCAGGCCCTCGCGGTGTTCGCTCACCTGGCCGCTAAGGGACAGCAACGGTTCCTTGTGGTGTGCCCGGCCAGCGTGCAGATCAACTGGCTGAAGGAGATCGAGCGTCACAGCCAACTCAAGGCCTACAGCCTGCACGGCCGCGACCGCGAGGCCACAGGCCGGCGTTGGCTCCAACGTGGCGGTGTCGCGGTGACGACGTTCAGTACGCTGGGCAGCCTGAAGTGCCTCGACGAGGCTGAGATCGCGATGCTCGTCGTCGACGAGGCCCACTACGTGAAGAACCGCGAGACCAAGCGGGCCGAACACGTCCGTACGGTGAACGGGCGCGCGCAGCGGACCCTCTTCCTCACCGGAACTCCGATGGAGAACCGCGTTGAGGAGTTCCGCAACCTGGTCAGCTACCTGCAACCGCGTCTCGCTTCCCGGATCGATGCCGGCGACACCGTCGCGAGTGCCAAGGCGTTCCGCCGGGCGGTGGCACCGGTGTACTTGCGCCGGAACCAGGAGGACGTGCTCACGGAGCTGCCTGACAAGATCGAAGTCGAGGACTGGGTGCAGCTCACGTCCGCTGACTCCGCTGCCTACCGACAAGCCGTCGTCGACCGCAACCTGATGCGGATGCGGCAGGCCGCCTTCACGTCACACGACTCGGCGAAGTTGGAGCGCCTCGCCGAGATTGTCGAGGAGGCGCTGGACGATGGTCTCAAGGTGATCGTCTTCTCCTACTTCCTGGGAGTGCTGGACATCATCAACCGTCGGCTCGGGTCAGTCGTGGTTGGCCAGATCACCGGATCCGTCACCGCCGCCGCCCGCCAGCAGCTTGTCGACACGTTCACCCAATCCGAGCGGCCGGCCGTACTTCTCAGTCAGATCGACGCCGGCGGGACCGGCCTCAACATCCAGGCAGCGTCCGTCGTGGTCATCGCCGAACCTCAGTGGAAGCCCAGCACCGAGGAACAGGCGATCGCCCGCGCGTTCCGGATGGGGCAGATCCGCACGGTCCAGGTGCACAGGCTGCTGGCGAAGGGGAGCGTCGACGACCGGGTACTCGAGGTCCAGCACGAGAAGCGGCTGCTGTTCGACGAGTACGCCCGCAAGAGCGATGCCAAGGACGCCGACAGCCGCTCCGTTGACCCCTCCGAGCATCGCCCGGACTTCCTGGATGACAAGGCGGTCCCGTTGGAGCGCCGGATCATCCTGGCTGAGCAACATCGGCTGGGCATCGTGCCCGGTCGCGAACCTGTGGCATAACTGACGTACGCATGATGAGGGGGATCGATGACCGCGCACGTTGAGGCACGGTTGGAAGACGCGATCGAGGGGACGCTGCTCACGTCCGGTTGGCATGCCGGCCAGCGGGACAGCTACGACAGGGTGCTCGGCCTCGATCTGGACCAGTTGTGGACGTTCATCGGCGCCACCCAGAACGACGAGTGGGAGCGGCTCCGTTCCTTCTACGGCGGCGACGTCGACGAGGCACAACGCCAGTTCACCGGGCACCTCGCCAGGCAGATCGACGAGCGCGGCGCCATGGACGTCCTCCGGCACGGTGTGAAGGACCGCGGCGTGCTGATCCGGCTGGCGTTCTTCCGGCCGGCGCACACCCTCGCCGACGACGCGCTGGTGCAGTACGAGCAGAACCGGCTGTCCGTGACCCGGCAACTCGCCTACTCGGCGAAGGACCCGGGCAAGGAACTCGACCTCGCGCTGTTCGTCAACGGGATACCGGTTGCCACCGCGGAGCTGAAGAACCAGTTCACCGGCCAGACAGTGGAGCACGCCAAGAAGCAGTACCGGCAGGACCGCGACCCTTCCGAGCTGATCTTCGCCCGTCGCACGCTGGTCCACTTCGCCGTCGACCCCGAACTGGTCTTCCTCACCACCCGGCTCGCGGGCTCGCAGACGATGTTCCTGCCGTTCAACACAGGATCGACAGGTCCCGGCAACAGCGGTGGGGCCGGCAACCCACCCGCGCTCCCCGGCCGTTACCGCACGTCCTACCTGTGGGAGGAGGTGTGGCGGCCGGAGGCCTGGCTGGACATGCTCCGCAGGTTCGTCCACCTTGAAAAGTCCGACAAGGAGACCGGACGCGCGAAGGCGTCGCCGCACAGCCTCAGGCTGATCTTCCCCCGCTACCACCAGTGGCACGCCGTCCGGGAACTTGTCGCCCACGCAGCGCACCACGGCTCCGGTCACAACTACCTGGTGCAGCACTCCGCAGGCTCCGGCAAGTCCAACACCATCGCCTGGCTAGCGCACCGGCTCTCCAACCTGCACGGCGACGACAACGAACCGGTCTTCGACAAGGTGCTCGTCATCACCGACCGCGACGTCCTCGACCGGCAACTCCAGGACACCATCTACCAGTTCGAGCACGAGGCCGGAGTCGTCCGAAAGATCGGCAAGGCTGGTGAGGGCGCGAAGTCCGAGCAGGTCAGCGAGGCCCTCTCCGGTGAGACGGCGAAGGTCCTCATCGTCACGCTGCAGACCTTCCCCTACGTCCTGGACAAGGTCAGCGACCTGCGCGGCAAGCGGTTCGCCATCATCGTCGACGAGGCACACTCCTCGCAGTCCGGCGAGACCGCAGCCGCCCTCAAGCGTGTCCTCACCAAGCTCGGCAGTGACGACATCGACGAGGACGCCGACCCGCTTACTGCCTCCGCCCTTGCCCGCGGCCGACACGAGACACTGTCATACTTCGCGTTTACTGCCACACCAAAGCCCAAGACGATCGAACTCTTCGGCACCCTCCGCGACGGCGAGCTGCGCCCCTTCCACACCTACTCGATGCGCCAGGCCATCGAGGAAGGCTTCATCCTCGACGTACTCCGCAACTACGTCACCTACAAGACGTACTGGCGACTGGCCAACGGCAACCCCGACGACCGCGAGGTCGACGAACGCAAGGCCAGCGCCGCGCTCGCGCGGTTCGCCACCCTGAGCCCCGCCAGCATGCAGCAGCGCGCCGAACTCATCATCGAACACTTCGCCAAGCACACCCGCCCACGCCTCGGCGGTCGCGCCAAAGCGATGGTCGTCTGCCGCTCCCGCGAGCACGCGGTCAAGCTCTACCGCGCCATCCGAGCCTACGTCGCCGACCTCGGGTACGAGGGGTGCGGGACCGTGGTCGCCTTCTCCGGCAAGCTGGCCGTGGACGGGCTCGAGACGGACACCGTGACCGAGTCCGGCCTGAACGGGATCAGCGAGTCGGCGTTGCCTCGGGCTTTCGCCTACACCAGCGCCGACGACCCGCACGCCGCGTCCCGCGACCAGGCCGAGTACAGGATCCTCGTCGCGGCGGACAAGTTCCAGACCGGTTTTGATCAGCCCCTGCTGACCACGATGTACGTTGACAAGCCACTCATGGGCGTCGCCGCCGTCCAGACGCTCTCCCGGCTGAACCGGACCCACCCCCGCAAGGAGCAGGACGACCTGTTCGTCCTCGACCTCGCCAACGAGGCGGAGGACATCCAGAAGGCGTTCCGGCCCTATTACGAGGCGACCATCACCGCGCCGACCGACCCGAACCTCATCTACACGGCCCAGCGGACCGTGATGGAGCACCAGCTGCTAGTCGAGTCGGAGATGCAGGCGTTCGCCGACGAGTACATGCGCGCGCAGGACCGCAAGCACGGGACAGCGTGGGACAAGGCGCACGCCGAGCTGTATCGACTGACCGATCCGGCCCGCGACCGGTTCGCCCAGCTCCTCGAGGACGACCGCGACGCCGCCGAACAGTTCCGGGCCGACCTGCGCGACTACATCCGCAAGTACGGCTTCCTGGCCCAGATCTGCGGCTTCACCGACCCCGAGCTCGAACGTCTCTACATCTACGGCAAGCTGCTCGTACAGCGGCTGCCCCGCCGGGAGGATCCGGCCGTCGACCTGGGCAAGGTGGACCTCACTCACCTGCGGATCAGCAAGACCGGCGAGCACGACGTCAGCCTCGACCCCGAGGGCGAGCAGATGCTGCCCGGCTTCACCGGCGGCGGGGCTGGCAAGCAGCACGAGCCGGAGAAGAAGTCGCTATCGGAGTTGATCGAGGACCTCAACCAACGGTTCGGCACCAACCTCAACGAACACGACAGCCTCAGGAGGGCTGCCGACGACGCGATGAACAGCCAGCCCATGATGAAGGCCGTCGCCATGAACAACGACCTTGAGAACTTCGGGCACGTGTTCGACGACGTCTTCGAGGACAAGATGGTCGAACGGATCGAGGAAGACACCAAGGTCTTCCAGAAGTTCAATGACGACCCAGAGTTCAACTCTGCCCTGAAGAGCATCGCGCGGCGATACGCCTATGAGTCGCTGCGCAAGGACGTAGCCTGATCGCTCGTGGAACGCCGAACGCTCGCGGAGCGCTACGAGCTCAGCTCACCCATCGGACGGGGCGGCATGGGGGAAGTGTGGTCAGGCTACGACATCCGGCTCGACCGGCCGGTGGCGGTGAAGCTACTCCACCCGAACTCCGTACCGTCAGGGGCTGAACCTGAGACGTTGGCGAAACGGTTCGCCCGGGAGGCCCGACTGACCGCGCGGGTCGAGCACCCGGGCGTCCCCGCCATCTTCGACGCCGGCGTCGACGGCGAGCAGCTGTACCTGGTGATGCAGCTGGTCCCGGGCATCGATCTGATCAACCTCCTCGCCCAGCACCAACCACTTCCGGTCGAATGGGGCGTCGCCGTCGCCGCCCAGATCGCCTCGGTCCTGTCCGTCGCACACGCGGCTTCACTGGTGCACCGAGACCTGAAGCCGAGCAACGTCATGGTCCGGCCCGACGGAACCGTCGTCGTCCTCGACTTCGGCGTAGCTGCCCTGCTGGCCCCCGATGTCACCCAACTGACGGGGCCGGGTGAGACGATCGGCAGTCCGGCGTACATGTCGCCGGAGCAGGTGATCGGTGGCGTACCGAGCCCCCGTAGCGACCTGTACTCGCTGGGCTGCATGCTGTACGAGCTGCTGACGGACGCTCGGCCCTTCTCAGCCGACGCCACCTTCCTGATCATGCGGCAGCATGTCGACGAGCCAGCTCCACAGGTGCGGTCGGTACGGCCTGAAGTACCGGTCGACCTGGAGCGACTCGTGCTGGACCTCATGGCCAAGGAGCCCGAGGACCGGCCCGTCGACGCCCAGGAGGTCCACGAGCGACTCCTTCCCTTCCTTCCAGGGGTGGGCAGCGGAGGCCTGACGAGCATGTCGGATCCGACCAGGCCGTACCGGTACCCACTCGCCCCCCGCCGCCGCCGTACTGCCCCGCGGTCGGTGGAGGCAGCAGCCACCGCACCGGTCGACTTCGCGGTGGTTCGGGACGAGGCGGCCGACCTCGCGATGGCCGGTCGCTTCACTCAGGCGGCGGACCTCCTGACGGGGCTACTGGGGGGCGGCAGTCGCGGCCGATCGCGCCCCGAGGTACGTGGAGCCCGCCTCCAACTGGCCAACACACTCCTCCTCGGCGGGGACTACGCCCGCGCGCTTGCGGAGTACGAGCGTTTGGTCAGTGAGATCGGACCTGAGCGAGCCTTGGACGACGTGGACGTGCTCGACTGGAAGATCCAGATCGCCACCTGTCATGCGGCCCTGGGGAACGCGCAGGATGCGCTCCAGTACCTCGAGCCGGTGCTGGAGACGAAGCGGCGCCAGCTGGGCCACACCGACGATGAGGTGGTCGAGCTTCGCCGCCAGGTCGCCATGCTCCACGCCTCAGCCGGCGACACCGCCCGGGCTCGCGAGGAAGTACGCGCCCTCCTAGCCGACCTCGACCCCTCCCACCCCGCCTCATCGGAGTTGGGGCAGGTCCTGATCAAGCTCAAGCAGGACTGAGAACCTCGCCCCTCATATCGCTGGTGTTCGCCCGAGCAGACCCGCACCCTCGCATGGCTCAGCGACCGGGCGCCGCGACGGGTCTGATCGACTCGAGGTAGGTAGGGAGATGCTCACTGACCGGCCGCCCGACCCGGCGAAGACGGGACCAGATGAGGTTGACGTCGTGCTGGCCCAGGCTCACCAACGGGCGCCGAAGCCAAATCGACCACACGTCCTTTCGCGGGAACGCATCCAGCTTCGGCACCAGAGGAGCGACTTCCACCCCCGTTCGGTAGGGCGCAAGCACACCAATGTCAAGCTTGCAACCTCGGGTGAATCGTCGACCCACCAGTTCGAGAGGCGGGTCAAGCGGCTCGACGCGAGTGCTCACCACAGCGCGCCCGATCACGCGGGTCCGGTCGCGTACTGGGTTGTGGAAGCAGCCTCGCGTGGTCAGGAGGAAGAGCTCATCGCCCACCGCCAGCCGGTCAACTTCATGGCGCCGAGTGGCCGGGAATGCCATCCGCCCCTCCCGCAGTACCCAAGCCAGGGCCTCCCGCTCCCCGAGGACGAGAAGGTACGACATGCTCATGTCTCAAGGCTAGCCGCCACATCCTGGCGCAGGTCTCCACCACGGACGATGTCTCCTCATCCAGGTTGACACCGACCTGGATCGACTCGCCATGGAGCTGCGCCGTACACACTCGAGCGCTCAGAACCCAGCCAACAGACTCAGTTTTCGATATCGCGCATCACTGACTGCGATATCGTCGCTACATGGTCTACGTCCTCACCCTCAACTCTTTCGAGTTCAACGAGATCCGAGCGAAGCTGTCGCTCGATCAAGTATTCACTCGGACCGTGCCAGCGGAATTGAGACCGCCTGCGCGCTCGCCCCAACTGGCCGTGGTGTTCGTAGCGGAAGAGTCAGACCCGCTTCGATCCGCTCCATCCTCACGTTATGGTTCGCTGCACTTGGATTGGCTCGGCGCGGTAATGCGGCCCCACGGAGAGAAGGTTGCCTCGCTCGGATACCGCATCAAGGTAGATCATATTCGACCTAATCCCGCCCCTATCCCACTTCGAAAGATACTCGACTCCTTGAATGCAGGTGTCGCAGAGCAGCTCGACATGGCTATTCATGCCCAAACACGCGCGCTCGAGCCAGATATCGGGGAGTTACTTCTAGACACAATTTGCAAACTGCAACCGCCCACGAAGGAGCTCGTAACCTGGCTTCGGGCCGTTGTAGAAACGGATCAACTTCAGAGCGGGAGGCCGGAGGATGACCTTTGGCGGGAGGAACGCGACGCACTTCGGACGGCGCTCCGCATCGGCGGATTTCCGCTGGATTCGCTAAGTGCCTGGCGCCGACCTGACGACTCAAGTGCGCCATACCTTTCAGGTCTCATCGCGGAACCTAACGAGCAAAGCATAATCGAACATGACGCGCACATACTGGACAACTGGGCGAACCGAACTCCCGGAGGGCGATGCGATATCCATGTCATCACCGACGGTGAACGTAGACTCGAGATTGCAAACGTAAATGCGACGAAGGTCGAGGCACGCCTCGGCACCGACCTTATCTACTACCACGAGAACACTCAGAGTTTCACACTAGTCCAGTATAAGCGGCTCGATCGAGGAACCAAGTCGATACGCGTTAACCCACGTCTTCGTAATCAGATGAAACGCCTAGGCAGAGTTAGCGAGTTAAGCCGCGACGCGCTGAAACCAGATGAATGGCGTATCGGCAAAGATTGTTGTTTTCTTAAGCTCGCTTTGTGGGAGGACGACGACGAAGCTCATGACACCGGAATGACAAAGGGCATGTACATCCCGCTCTCATACGCAGAACTGCTCATAGACGATGAGACGCGGCGTGGCCCCCAGGGGGGAGACATCCTTGGATATGAAAACGTCGACCGATATCTAATCAACACTCAATTCATTGAGCTTCTCAAGGATGGCCTTGTGGGGACCGTCGGCACATCTGCCGAGACCTTGCGAAACTTGGTTACGGCACGGGCACGCGAGCATAATGGCCTGGTTGTCGCGGCTGAGAGAGGCTCCGAGACTGCGGCAGAGCGTCGAAAGCGAAACCGATCGCGGGGTAGCAAGGCGAAAGCTGCACAAGTGAAAGCAACGGGTCGCCCCAAGGAGCAACGGACCCCGGCAGCTTCCACGAGTGGTAGCCAAGATGCACTGTTTCCTATCTGACAAAACGCGCACGCATCGCTACCTGACTCTCTTATGCCGAGCGGACGCGTCTCAGTCGCGTGTGGCGCCGTCTGGCCAGATCACGGTGACGTCCACGCCCAGATCTCCGGCCAGCGCGACGACCTCGGCGGTTCCGCCGTACCCGCGGGCGGGCTTGCCGTCCCACACCGCGACCAGGTGGTCGGCGTCCTTGAGCAGGGAGCGGCTGGCGTCCATGTGGGCCTGCTCGTCGGACTCGATGTGGTCCAGTCGCCGCACCGACTCTGCTGCGCCGAGCAATTCGTCGTATGCCGCGTGACACTCCACCGGCAGACCTTCCCGGTACTTCGCTGCAGGGACGACGAACTCAAGTTGCCCTCCAGCGTCGAGCACCGCCCGCGCGGAGATCTGGTCAGCTCCATCGGCCAGGCAGCTCGGCCCGACGAGATCGGCGCCCGTCCAGCGAGCGAGCTTCGCCCGGATGGCCTCGTCGACCAGGCGTTCGGTCTCGGCGGGCAGTCCGCGGTGTCCGGTGATCGCGACTCTCACGCATCCTCCAGATAGCTATTGTGCAGACGGTCATCGAGTTCGCAGGTGAACCGGGCAGGAACCGAGCCGAGTCCAGCGCGGAAGTCGCGCACCGCCTGGCGCGCTCGCTCCGATCCGATCGCCCGGCCCGCGTCATACGCGTCGACAGCGACGCGGCACGCCTGCTCCACGTCGTCGGCGGCTACGAGCGCGCGGGCGTGCTCGACCGCTGCTGCGGCCGCCTGCTTCGGAGTCCGCGTCGTGCCCGCCGAGCGCTCGTACGCCGCAACCGCCATGCCCGCCATCCGCAGTCGCGACGCGGCGACCGTGCGGTGAACTGCGATCTTGTCGGTTCGAAGCGGAACACCCACGGCCAGACCGGTTCCTCGTCCTGGGCAGTATCAGCATGCCGCTCCGCTTGGTCCAGTAGCCCGAGAGCAGAGCGGTCGCCGAGGTAACT
This sequence comes from Actinopolymorpha pittospori, assembly GCF_014873875.1. GTDB lineage: Bacteria > Actinomycetota > Actinomycetes > Propionibacteriales > Actinopolymorphaceae > Actinopolymorpha > Actinopolymorpha pittospori. The sequence continues at coordinate 613,096 of NZ_JADBEM010000001.1, forward strand.
CAACACGACGCCCTCGAGGGCACAAAGCCAGGCCCATGCGATACGCGGCGCTGACCGAGGAAGACGGCCAGCGGCCTCAGGGATCAGCCGCAGCCCCTGGGCCGGGTCACCAGCCGTGGTCGCGTACTGCCCAAGGCTGCCCTGCATGTAGATCGGCAACAGCGGGTGACCGGCACGGGCAGCGGCCGAGACCGACATCCGGTAGAACCGGCGAGCCTGTTCGGGTTCGGCCAGGTCGGCGTGCAGCCAACCCGCCAAACCTGCGATCTCGCTGATCGCGCCGAGGAGACGTACCTGTTGCCCGTCCACACTCCGTCTCGCAGTTGGTGCGCCAGGTTGAGGTGGGAGGTCACCGCGCCGACCAGCATCCGCGTGGGGGTGTGCTGCTCCAGCCGCCGGTACGCGAGCGTAATGAGCATCAACAGCTCTTCGTCGCCGATCTGGCTTCGAGCAGCCAACGTCGGCGCACCCGCCACCGCGAGCGCGCCACTCAGAAACTGCCTGCGATCCGTCTGATCCTCCCCATGCTGATCGTCGGCGAGACCGGCGAGTGAACGTGGGATACCCAGCCCATCACACAGGGCCCGCACGGTGGCGATGCTGGGGTCACGGCTCTGTCCACGCGCGAGTCGGAGACCTGCGCCTGGGAGATGCCGGCTCGGTGAGCGATCTCGGTCTGCGTCACGCCGAGATCCAGGACGGCCCTGAGCGTCGTTGCCCAGTCGCGAGCGAGAGAGCGCGACTCACGTTAGGGCGCGGACGCGCATCTCAATCAGCAGTCAAGGCGTCCCAGGAGGAGCCGGGCGGCCAATCCATCGGAGCCATCAAGAGCGATCAAGGCCCACACCCAGCCCTCCCGGGCCAACCAAGAACTTACGGATCCGGGCTAAGCGGCACCGGATGAACGATCCCCAGGTCGTCGCGCAGCCACGGCCCGATCTCCTGCCGGGTGGCATGTTGGGCAGCGGAACGGACGGTGGTCGTCATCAGCCTCGCGCATCCGGGTTGCCTCGTCGCACTGGCCGCACCAAGGGGGACGTTCTGGCCGTAGTGCGGGTGGGCTGGGTAGGTCGGCGAGACGTGCGGACAGGACGGCGTATGGGCTGCGAACTCCCTCGGGGCTCTCTCGCAGGTGGGCAGCGAGAGACTCGGCGGTCCAGCCGGCGCCGAGCGCGGCGCAGATTTCGGGCTCCAGGCGTCTGAGGGCCCGCCGACCGATCCGCCATCGCGGCCCCAGCGCCTCGACGACGACCGCGGCTTGGGCACGGCTGTCGTCGGACGAACCTCTGTCTCCGCCGGGTTCGTGTGATCTGGTCGAACCTCCTCCCCCACCTTCGTCGGTCGACGCAGCGTGAGGAGGGGAGGGGGAGGAGGTAGGACATGGTCTGGTAAGGGTTGACCGAACTGCCTGCGAAGTTCGTTCACTGTTCGCCCGAACATTGACTGAACGCAACGCTCTGACCTGCGCCGATGCCGATTTGGGCATCGGGGTGCTGATGTCGTCGCCCGTGTCGTAGGCGGCGCCTCGATCTAGGTCCGTTTCGTGGACGGGTTCGGATCGCTCCTTTGGTATGGCGTTGTTCGGGTGAACTTCGCCCCGAATCGCAGGGCGGGCACCGGCCGAACGTCGATTCCTGGCGCGGAGTCTGCGCATGCGTTCACGCGCGGCTGCGCGATCATCCTCAACCTCCTGACGGGTGGCCTGGGCGCCTTCCCCTTCAACGAATCTGTATCCGTCACTGGTCGGCTCCCAGAGCCCGACGTTGACGAGCTTGCGGGCGGTCGCGGCACTGCCTCCGAGCGCGGTCACCATGTGCTTGGGAATGACGCCATCGTTGCGGTTCTGCGCGCACCACGACCCAGCACGCACCCACAGGCCGATCGCGGCGTTTCCCGCGGCCACGGTCTTGTCGTTGAAGGCGAAGGTGTCGCACACCTTGAACCACGGCATTCAGGTTCTCCTATCCGATTCTGAAATCTGCTCGCAGCGCAGCGAGGGAGGCCACCAGGGAGGGATTCAAACGGCCACCGTCTGCTGGGCGAGCTGCACGAACGTCACAGCGACCGCGCCGGGAGCGTCGGGGAGGGCCTCACGCCAGTGGTAGATGATCCAGGGCTGCCAGGAACACCGGCAGTCTGTGCCTGGCATGGCTGGGTCGGACGCGTCGCAGCTGGGTGCGTGGACGTCGAACGTGACCCAGGCATGCTCGGGTGCGGCGGCGATGGTCAAGCCGGGCCGCCACCAGGGCTGCATCCGGATCCGCCGGTCGATCTCGTCCGCGTCCACGTGGCCGATCAGCATTTCGATGCCGTCGCCGTACACGTCCTCGACGACGTTCTCGTAATACGGGTGCTCAGGGCTGGGCGAGCCGAAAAGATCCTCGACGGTCAGGGGTTCGGAAGCCATCAGGCATCGGCCTTGTTACGGCGGACCTGGAGCTCCTGCTGAAGCCGGACGCACTCCCACCCCGCCAACCGGTGCTCGACATGTCGGCGCATGTCCGCGGCGACGACAGCGAGCAACAGGACGCCGAGTAGCTGCGGGACCAGGAGGGCGTAGATGGCCCCCGTAGCGATCGCGGCCACGCCGAGGCAAACCTGGCCCCATAGTTGGGTTCGCGCGGGAGCCTCGACGCTCTGGGTGGCTCGGATCGAGCTGGAGTCGCGGCGAGAGGTCGGAATGGGGTTCACTGGTGAACGCCTCCTTGCTACGGGGTTTGGCCTGGGGCCGCGGGTCTGCTTGGCGGTAGGTGCCACGCCCCCAGGCGCGTATCGGGTGAGTTGGACGTAGGTCCCCGTGGGTTACTCGCCCTCCTCCCTGGTTGGCTGGTCGGCGATGCGGTAGGTGCCGCGAGCCGGGTTCGTGACCTTGCTGTCGTCTTCGAGGGAGCGCAGGGCGCGCCAAACCTGCGTCTTGCCGTAGCCCGTGGCTTCCATGACCTGCGTTGGCGTGGTGGCGCCGCCGGCGAGCGCGGCGTACACCGCCTCCCGTGCGGACGGGGCACCAGGCGTCTCTTGTGCGGCCTGACCGCCGTCGATCACCCGCAACGTGGGCGGTGGCGGGAAGGTCGGGACGGGACCGAGTGCGGGGACCGCTATCAGAACTGCGTCCTCTTGGGCCATGGATCCGAGGGAGGCGAGCAAGTCGTCGCCGACGTCGCCGTCGGACTCCCACTCGGCCAGTTCGTCCTCGAGCTCCTGGCGCTGGCGAACGGCGATCTCCGCACGGTGGATGAAGGCATCACCTGCGGCCTTGGTCGACCACTTGTCGAGGTCGCAGCCGGGATAGGCCTCGAACATGGCGTCGGCGTCGCCGTTCTTGTCGTCGAGGAAGTCGGCGCGGAAGGGCGCGGTCCGCACCGACTCGGTGCCGCCGATGACGTAGCCGTAGCCGGGTTCGGTGGGCAGGTCGGCCGGGTTGACCTTGATCCGCAGGATGTTCTGGGCGACCGCGCCGGCCGTACGCAGTACCAGGGTCGTGTACTGCTGCAGCAAGGAACGGATCTTGTCGTTGCCGAAGGACTCCACCGCCGGGTGCTGGGTGGCGGCCCAGAACCCGACGCCGACCTTGCGTCCGGTTCGAATCAGCCGTTCCCACCTGTCGAGGTGCTTGCTGGTGTGGCGCCAGAACACGTGGCACTCGTCGACGACGACCATCACCCCGGGCAGCTCGCCCGAAGGATTGAGCCCTGGGACGCCGAGCTTCTTCATCAGCTTGCCCCGTACCGCATAGACGCGCTCCAGGGCCTCCAGCACCACGAGCTCGCGATCCTCACCCGTTGGCGCCCAGGTGGCGTAGCGGAGCAGCTGGGGACTGGACACACCATCCTGCCCGTCCAGGTAGATGACGACGGTGTGGCCGGATGCCTTCAGCGAGACCGCCGCGGCATTGAGCAGCGCAGACTTGCCACTGCCCTGTCCCCCGATGATGGTCAGGTTGCGGATCGAGTTCGGCGCGTAGACGGGGACCCGGACCCTGCTGGTGCCGTCGGCATAAGGCCCGATCTCGATCCAGCTGTGGTCGTCCGGGCGGAAGTACTGAGGCCCGTTGAAGACCACCGTGTCTCGCACCGGGGAGGTGTGCACGATCGTCAACGCCAGCCGGGCCGGATCCCGTGATGGGTGGGGCTCGACGATGACCTCTTCCGCGCCGTGTCCGAGCCCGGAGTAGACCTTGTCCAGGTTCGCTTCGATGGTCCTGATCGACTGCTTGCCCCGTACCAGCTCGACCGTGTATCGCTCGGTGATGTCGTCAACCTCTCGCCCGCTCAACCGGGACTTCGGGGCTACCCCACCGTCGCAGGCGACGTTGTCCGCCCAGCGCCGATAGATGGGCGGCTCGGGTTCGGGCTCCTCCCCCGCGTCGGGCAGCGGCTTACTGGTCGGACCGGAGATACGGATCGTGCGCCAGTACCCCGCACCGAACGTCAGTTCCGCGGCGCACAGCACAGCCATGGCGTCCCAGGTCCAGCCGGTCCAGAGCGCGACGGTCAGCCAGGCCGCGCCGAACGCCGCGGCGAGCGTGGCGCGGCGGTGCCAGCGCCAACGACGCAGCCGGCCACCACGGACGAGCCACACCGCGGCGAGCCCGGTCACGATCAACGCTCCGCCACCGAGAGCGAGGGAGCCCGCATAGTCGTCGTGGGTGGCCCAGTTCGTGACCCATCCCAGGCCGGCCAGGACCAGCAACGCAACCGCGGCATAGTGCGGCACCAGGTGCCAGCGCAGCCGGTAGAAGGTCCGCCCGCGCCGGCGCCGCTCCTGCTCCGCAATGATGTGTTCCGCCGTACGCCCTCTCCTCGCGGCGGTCGACGGCAGATCGCCGCGGCGACGCCGGGGCGGCCTGCGGTTGCCCGCGGACACGTCCCACCAGTCGTCCTCACCGAGCACGACCACGCCCTGGTGACCGGCCGTGCGCGGTGAGAACGGTCGGCGGCGACGGCCACCTCGGCGGCTGGTGCTGGGCATCGTTCCTCCTTGCCTTGGGGCGCGTGTCGTTTCGCGGTCCTCAGGGACGTGCCTGGCCCGGAGCGATCGACCCCGGGCCAGGCGAGCATCTACTCGCTCTTCACGAACTCCCGGCTGCCGGCATCGGGGTTAGCGTCGTAGGCCTCGGCCACGTGCTGGTGACGGTCGAGGACACCTGCGGCCTCCTCGAAGGCGTTCGCCGCGGTCGCCAGTGACTCCTGGGCCGAGGTCAGGTGCTCAAGGCTGGGACCGCTGACCTCGCCGGCGAGGAGACCACTCATCGCGCTCTCGATGGAGTTCGATCCGTGACGGGTGGCTTCGGCCATGGCGCGGACGTACTGGCGGGCTGACTGGAGGCCGGTGACCTCTGCGTTGACGTTCGTCGTGGTGTCCACGAGTTGGTTCCTTTCGTTTGCGGTTTCGGCGGTTGTCGACGTCGAGACGCGTGGCGCCGGTATGCCCTCGTTCTCCGTGGAGCTGTGCTCCTGCCCGGGGCGGTCGCGGGCCGGCTCGACGAGTTCGTCGCGGTCCGGCTTGCCGGTCGCGGCGCACTGCGTCGGGTGGCTCGTGGTGTCGATGTCTCCGTCCTTCGTTTGCGGTGGGGCTGGCTGGAACGGGATGACCGTTGCCTCCTCGTCGGTAGCTCCGGGGCCGGGTTCGGCCCGCGGCTTGGTCGTTTCCGCCTGCTCTGGCGGCTCTGGGCGCTGCGAATCCGCCGCGGCACTTGGCTGCTGGTCGGGCACCTCGTCGGAGGCGGCGAGCTTCCTGTTCCGCTTGTCCGACAGCGCCTGCCAGGAGTTGGCCCACCGCAGTGCGGGGCCGGTGTGCCATGCGAGGCGCAGGTGGTCCCGCATGGGCTGCGGACCCCGCGGCGACTCCCGCCGGCGCCGCCATCTCTGCTGTCGCTCGTCGCGCCTGACCTGGTGGCGCTGCGAGAGTCCGTCCCAGGTGTAGGCCCACATGTCCGAGGCGTACTGGCGGGCCGGGTGCCGAGCGTGTGGCGTTGTCCCGGCGATCGCGTGACGTGCGGCACGCAGTTCGAGCCGACGGGACCGGTACTTCTGCGAGGGGAACTCCCGTCCGGTGACACCGGCCCACCAGTCCGCACCCACCCGTTGAACGAGGCCGGCAATGACCAGCGCCAAGATCAGGGCTTCCATGTCAGGTCACCTCACAAGTTGTTGATCAGATCGCCGATAGCGGCGGACAGGGCACTCCCGGCGGAAACGACTGCGTCGTTGACTCGATCCGGGAGGGTTGCCATCACTCCGCCGAAAGTGGCGATCAGCAGCGGGAACGCGATCAACGCAAGCCACGGGGTGACTCGGCTCGGCCTGCCCTTCTTGGGGTGCAGGTCGATCGCGAGGATCCAGGCGACGGCGAACCCAATGACGGCCGGAAGGCCAACGCCGAAGATGATCTGGGTAGCGGTGCCGCCAACCGTGCCCAGGGTGGTGGTGAGCCAGCCGATGATGGCGCCGAGGATCCCGGACAGACCAGTGCCGGCGAGCAGCATCAGCCAGTTCCTGGCACGGGGCAGCTTGTTCCTACGCAGGCAAATGGCACCAGCGGTGAACAAGAACGCTCCGACCGCGGCCGCGGACCAGGCGAACATGGGTCGATTCCTTTCTCTGCGGGGCGTCTGTGGGCGGATCAGGTGACGAGCCAACGGACGAGATCGAGTAGCAGGCCGAGGCTGAACTGGCCGGGCGGAGTCAGCGCCACCAAGGTGGCCAGGACCAGGGCGGCGACCAGTCGGGCCGGCCGCTCGAGTACCCAGAGGGCGTAGTAGCCGAGTGTCAGTGAGGGGATCGCGATCACGACGGCGTAGGTGATGCCGAGGATGCGGCCCGCGGTGCCCTGGCCAGTCCACTGCCCGTAGGCGGCGTAGTGCCAGATCTCGCGCAGGCTGGGGCGCTGGTTCTCCCACACCTCCGGCGGACGCATCCCACCTGCCAGCGACGCCAGGCGCTTGGCGGCGGCCCGACAGGTGCGACCCGGCGCGACGGAACCTCCGCTGCTAGCCTCGCGCGCGCCTGCGCGCGCCTCCCGCTGAGGGGTTGGCGCTGCGGCCTTCGCGCCTGCGATGGAACCGCTGGTGGAACCATCACCCTCGGCGTCGCGGTTGCGCATCGTGTCCCGTGGTGGCGCGGCGACTCGTTGTTCCGCGTCGTTGGCCGTTACGACGGCTGACGTGCGGGTGGTGGCCGCCTCTTCGTCAGGCATCGGCGCGCTCATCGGAGCCTCCTCAGGTTCGTGGTGTGCAGGTCCTCGGCTCGCTTGATCAGGTCGTCCGCCACCTCCTCGACCGCGGCCCGTGCCAGGTCGCGCGGAACCATCGCCAGCGCCGAGCGCAGGTACTCAGCGGCCGCCCAGAACCGCTCGACCGGCTCGTGCGCGACGGCAAGTCGCTCCTCCAGTCGTTTGCGGCGGTTCTCGGATCGCGTCCGCCGCTGCAGCGGGCGGCCGGTGTTGCGCGTACGGCGGTGTCCAGCCATCTGTCCCTCACTCCTGTGCATTCGTCGGCTCGTCTTGTTCGGTGGCGGGCAGGTGGCGGCTCAGGCGCCACCTGCTACCACGGGCAAAGGCGCCAACTCGCCAGGCCCGTTGTGGCGCCATGCGGGGCGCCACATGGACCGTCACAGCGCCACCCCCGCCGCTTCTCGTGTGGTGGTCCGCCCACTCCCGCGGGCAGCATCAGTGGCGGTCTCTGCTGCGGTCGCTGTATCGCCACCAGTCGCCACGTCGGCATCGGTGTCGCTGGCTGTGGCGGCGTTATCGGCGTTCTCGGCGTCTTTGTTGTTGTCGGCGTCGAGTTCGGCGCGCCACTCGCTGGCGTACTTGCGGCCCAGTGAGGCGCCAGCGTCCTTCCCTGCCGCACGGTTCAAGTCCGCGCCACTCGGGACCCGGCCAGCCGCCGTCTCGGCGTCCCAGTGGGTGCGCATCGACTGCTTGTCGCCGCCGCGCCCACCAAGCTTGACCTTGGTAGCGCCACCCTCTGGGTGCGTTACATGGGCGATCCCGCTGGCGGTGTGGCGGCCGCCCTGGAGCGCGACAAGCGGGACCGGCGTGGCGTCCCAGTGAGCGCCACGAGCCGGGGTGTCGATGGCGCTAGGAGTGACGCCACCCGCCATCGAGGCGGTAGCGGGCTCGGCGGGACCAGTCCCGGTGTCATCCGGTTCGATAGCGGTAGCGACGTCAGGCCGCGGCGTGATGTCACGGTTGGCGACCGCTAGGGATGCGGCTGCCTGGCGGTAGGAGCGGTCGACCGCCGCGGTGAGACGGTGGCGCAACTCGGGGCCGACCTCGGCGGCCGCCAGGACAAGAAGTGGCGGGACCGAGTGAAGCACGATTCCCGACGGGGAGGCCGCCGCCCATGACTGCCAGGTGTTCATCACGTATGTGGCGCCGAAGGCGAACCACTTCACCATTCGCACGACCCGGCCGGAGGCGATTCGGTATCTTCCGGTCTCCTGCTCGGCCCACAGCACACCGAGCAGAACCACTGACACCATCGGGTCGAGCAGCCACGCCACCGTCCACGGAAGCGACCCGACCGGCGCGTCGCCGGCGGCGAAAGCTTGCACGTTCGCCGCAGTGAAGCCGAGCCCAAGCAGGATGCCGAGCCACATGCACCTGTCCACCCGCCTACGAACACGCTCCACCCGCAGCGCCACCACGTCGGGGTGGACCTGCAACTGGCGCAGCCGGGTCGCGTGTTCGGCCTCGGCGGCAAGCCGGTCGACCGGCGAGGTCTGCGGCAGCTTCGACGTTGCCGCGAGCTCCTGCTTGAGTCTCTTGCTCACGCCGCCTCACCGGCCCCGGAAGGCTCGACGTCAGGAGAAGAAGTGACCGGGGTGGAAGTCCCGGACCGCCGGGAGGGGGCAACAGAGATACGGGCCGACTGTTCGCGAAGCCGGGCCTGCACCAGAAGCCGCCGACGGGTCGGCGTAGTGCCACCCCAGATGCCCCACGGCTCCAGCCCTTGAGCCTCGGTACGGATGGCGAGTTCCAGGCAGGCAGCGCGAACCGGGCAGTCCCTGCACAGCCTCTCGGCTTCGGACTCCAGGAACGCCGATGACTGCCGCTCGGGGAACCATGCGTCTGGGTTTGCATCGGGCCGCCGGCAGTGCCCTTCGACCAGGGTGGCCTGTTCCAACGCACGCAGCGTGAGTTGGCGCACCGGTGTCGATGTCACCGTCGGGGTCGTGGTCATCAGCTGGTCTCCCTTCGCAGTGAAGTCGGACGTGCGCAGCGGCGGCGTTCGTACTCGGCGACCTCGCGGGCCAGTTCCGCGGCTCGTTCCAGCGCTCGCGCGGCCTCGACTTCCTTGGCGTAGGGCCGGCCGTCACGATGCAGATGGATCGCGCCGAACCGCTCGGCCGCCAGTTCGGCGATCAGGGCACGACGTTCCGCAGCGACCGCGTCCTCGTCGAGCACTACGTCGGCGTAAAGCGCCACCACTCCCACGACTCAGACACCTCCCTCCGCCAGTTCCTGCGCCGTTCGCCTCCACATCGCGACCTCGACCTCCAGCCGCCCGGCGACCTCCGCCGCCAGATCGGCGCGGTCGGAGCCGATGTGCGCGGCCACCGCCCGTGCTCGATCCGCGACACGATCCGCCCAGCGCGGCCAGTCGGTACGGGCGGCCTCGATGAGTGGCCGCAGGTGGCTGCGGTTCCACTCCCCTGCCGCCGCGATCTCCCCGTCGTCGGTCGGTGGATGCTCGATCGATCCATGCCAGCCGCACTCGCATGCCGCGACGTAGGCGGTGAACCCCGCGGTGGCGGCCGTCCGCGTCGCGGTCAGCGATCCGTCAGAGCACCGGCGAGCCGCGTAACCCGCGTGCCCATCGCCGACGTGCTCGGCGCACGCGCCGACGTACAAGGTCCCCATCAGTCCGACACCTGCTCACCACTCGCACGGGCAGCACCGTCGCCCGGCCATGGGGAACTGGACGAGGCACAAGGCCGGACCGACTGCTCCAGCGCGTCCACGTCGGCAGCCAGGGCGCGTGCCGCGGCATAGTGCTCGGCCGCGCGTGGATCGACCCGCCAGTACCCGCCCTTCGCCGAAAGCTCGGCCGCCGCCTCGTGATGCGCTGCGGCCAACCGCCGCAACTCCCCGGCCACCGCGACCACCAGCCGGTCCCCGACTGTCGGCCGCCCTCCGGTCTGGGACATCACGCGACACCACCACCGGGCATCCGGTCAGCCGCACGGCCGATCGCCTGCGCGTTCAGCGCGGCGCCAACCATGTCGTCCGGCGCCTTCGCCAGCACAATCAACCGGCCACGAATCCGAACGGCGGGGCACTCCCTCGCATGAATCGTCCGGTAGAACGTCATCTCCGACGGCCCGAGGCTCCGCGGCACCTCGGCAACGCTGTAACGCCGTCGCGGCTCCGAAGCCGCTGCCGCCCCATGCCTGCTACGCCGCAGTGATCTCACAGCCACTCCTCTCATCAGTGGACTCAGGGACCTCATCTCTGAGTCCACTGTAACAACTGTATCGATTATGTCGATACAGTGAGCGAAGCTAGGTCTACCAGTACGCACGTCTGCGACCTAGCCTTGCCTGGTGAGCGGTAGACCTCTCGACTTCGACGACCCACAGCAGCCGTACCAGCAGGTCGCCGCCAACATCCGCGCCCAGATCACCTCGGGGGACATCGCGGTCGGGGACCAGCTCAGCTCGGTACGGGAGCTCGCCAAGGAGTACGGCGTCTCCGGCGGGACCATCCAGCAAGCACTGCGCCTACTTCGGCAAGAAGGCCTCATCGTCACTTGGCAGGGACGTGGAACCTTCGTACGCCGTCGCCAAGCCGACACCGCATCTGCGGGCGACGCGGAGGTCCCCACGATCATGCGGCGCCTCGACGAGATTCTTGACCGGATCGAGCAGCTCGAGGAGCAGGTCGCCGCGGTCGAGAAGGACCTGAAGAAGACCCGCACGCCAAAGCGCTGACGCGACGCGTGAGACGGTCCAACCGCGCGGCGACGACGTCCAGGCGCTCCCGCACCGCCTCGACTGCGGCATCAGGCTCCCTGTCCTCCGGCCAGTTGCTTGGGCCTCGGTCCATGGAACTCAGTCCACGGCACCCGGGAGCGACAGACCATGAACGCGCACTGCACTCACCCTGCACCCGCCTGACAATCCTCTTCCGCAGCGTTCAAAGAACGGCAAAGCATGGGGCGACCTTGTCGGCACAGTGACAGGGCGCGCCGCCAACGATCGCTACCGTGGTCACGGGCGCGTCCGGGAAGGGAGCATGGTGCTCATCTCTGAGAGAGAAACCGCCGTCGACGTCGTGGAGACGTGGGATGGTCGGCGAGCGAAGGCCCTGCGACTTGCACTTCGGCTTCCGATCGACGCCTTCGCCGCGCAGCTCGGTGTCGTCCCGCGCACCGTCTCCAAGTGGGAGAGCCAGCCCAGGATGGTTCCGACCCCCGAACTCTTGAGAACCCTGGACGTCGCCCTCGAACGAGCCACCCGCAGAGATCAGGTGCGGTTCGGCTTGCTCCTCGCTTCCAGCGAGAGCGCTCAGCCGGAGTCGAGTAGCGCCGTACACCCCCCGCAGCGAAGCGGCGACATCGACGAACTCCTCGCGTCCGCCGCTCACTCGACCGCCCTGGACGCCGGGCGGATCGGATCGAAGGTGGGCGACGATGTACTCGGTCACCTCTTCGAGCACGTCTGGTCCCTTGCCCGCGACTACACCGAGCGCCCCTTGCTCGAGGAGTTCTCGGAGTTCCGACTAATCCGCGACCAAGCGACAACCCTCCTGGACAGGACCCGTCGACCGTCAGAGTTAGCAGACCTTCAGGTCATCATCGGGGAGTCCACAGCCTTGATGGCGTCGATCGGCTTCGATCTCGGCCGGTGGAATGACGCGGCGACACTCGCACGCGCATCGACCATGTACGCCGAAACCGCCGGGCACGCTTCCCTCGAGGCCTGGACGCTAGGCCTTCAGGCGACGCTCGCATTCTGGGCGGGCAAGCCGGACGCCGCGTTGGCGCACATCGAACGCGGACTAGCTCGGGCTCCCTCAGGTGCCTCGCGCTTCCGACTCCGCTACATCGCCGCGCGGGCCCACGCGGTCGCCGGCAACCCACAGGGGGCAGCCCAGATGCTCCAAGCCGCACAGCGCGATCGCGAGGATGCCGAAGGCTCCCCCGACCCCCTGCACGATGGGATCGGCGGCGAGTTTGCATTCAGCGACGCGCGAGCGGCCGCCTGTGGAACGGCTGTCTGGTCGGGACTCAGAGACGGTCGGCGCGTCGAGCAGTACGCACAGCAAGCGCTCCGCCGCTACGAACTTGAGTCGCCGAACAGGCCAACAGCATCCCCAGTCCTCGGCACTCGGATCGACCTGGCCGCAGCCAGGCTGCTGCAAGGCGATCTACCGGGCGCAGAGGAACACCTCGTCCCGATCCTCGCCCTGCCGCCCGACTCCCGCGTATCTCTCTCCGGACGGATGGGCACCGTACGACGACTCCTCACGCAGCCACGGTGGCGCCGCAGTGGCCGAGCAGCGGAAGTCAACAGCACAGTCGCCGACTGGCTACACGACCCCGCCACCAAGCCAGCCGGGTAGGACTGACAAGCGGTAACTGGGTTACAGCGCGGGCATCATGACCCTGGCGCCAACTGCGCGCCTCTACCGATGCCTCGGGCGCCTGAGACGGGATCGGCCCGCAGTCGGCCCGCTGCTGGCCGGTACACCGTCTGGCGGCGACCGCACTTCAAACCTGCATACACAGTGCGCATTCCTTCTCGCCGAGCCGCTTCTGAAGGTCCGCGAGGGCCTCCTTCAGCTTCGCGTTGCCGCCGCGCAAGTTACTGACGAGCCGCGCCGTTCACTTGGGGTCGAAGTCGTTTCGCACGTCGGGGCCCTGCCCTCAGCGGTCGGGGTCTCGGCCGCGGACACGCAGCGGTGCCCTGCGGGACCCCTACGGCGTCAATTGCGCCCTCCGCCGTATCCGTATTACGTCCTCCCGGGTACGCGAAAGGCCCTGGAGCCTGTCCAGGGCCTCGGGGAAGTGGCAAAGCAAAGGCCCCCACCGCCTACGCGATGAGGGCCTGCGTATTAGCTGGAGACGGCGCCTGCTCTGGTCTTACTGTGTAGCGGTGCGCCTGTTACTTCTATGGAACGCCAATGCGGCAGACGTTAACGGCCTCTCCGAAGCCTGATGCCATCGGCAGGCTTGAGAAGCCTATGAAGCTGCTGCCATCGGGACAGCCCCAGTTCTTGAGGCCGCTCTGCGAGGTAACGAGGATGATCGCGTTGGCGGGCAGCGCCGCCGAGTCCCCTTGCGGGCCGGATGGACCCAGGCTTCCTTGATCACCTTTGAGACCCTTTGCACCTGCGGGTCCCGGTGGACCTGCTGGACCTGCTGGACCTGCGGACCCCTGAGGTCCGCGCGGTCCTGGGACTGCGCTCACTCGACGCATCTCATCCGTACGTGCACCGAGCGTGTGCACAGCCCATACCGCTACACCAGTCGTCAAGATTGACCAGACGACGAGTGCGGTCACACCCATCTTGCGCACCATGCGCACCCCCTCCTAGTACTACAGCAGTAGATCGTTACCTTGCCTGATTGGCCTTGTGGGTAAGGGTTCTGGCTGTGGGCGTGTCGGTGCGTGACCGTGCGCGGCCACCGCGACATCGTCTGTGTTTGTGAAGACAACAGATGAAGACGCCGCGATGGCCGCTGCGCTCAGGCTAGAGGTCGATGGCTGGGAGTCCGAGCTGGACACGCTGATGGTTCGGGTTGGTCGCTGGTTCGCGCGGCCGCAGACACGCCGGACCGCACGTGATGTGGTGAACGGCCTGCTCGCCGACCTGCCGCGCAAGAACGGTTGGACCCTGGGCGAACACGCCGGGCACCGCACCCCGGACCGGATCCAGCACCTGCTGAGCCGGGCGAAATGGGACGATGCGGCCGTGCGAAGGGAGATCGGCGCGTACGTGGCGGAGAACCTGACCGCGGGAGTGGACCCGGATCTGGTCACACTGGTGTTCGACGAAACCGGCGATCAGAAGAAGGGCAGCCACACCGTCGGGACGCAACGCCAGTACTCCGGCACCTGTGGCCGCATCGAGAACTGCCAGCTGGCGGTGTTCGCGACCCTGGCCACCCCGCGCGGGCACGCGTTCATCGATGTCGAGTTGTACCTACCGAAATCCTGGACCGACAACCCTGACCGGCTCACCATCGCGGGCGTGCCCGACGACGTGGAGTTCGCGACCAAACCCGAGCTGGCGCTACGGATGGCAGACCGTGCCCTGACCGCCGGCGTCGGTGTGGGGTGGATCGCCGCCGACGAAGCCTACGGTGACAACACCGCCCTGCGGCACGCGCTGGAAGGCCGCGGGCTCAACTACGTGATGGCCGTCTCCTGCAACACCCAAATCCCCACCTCAGCAGGGGCGCTGCGCGCCGATCGGCTGGTCAGCCAGATCCCCGCGGAAGGCTGGCAGATCCTCTCGGCAGGTTCAGGAAGCAAAGGCGAGCGACTCTATGACTGGGCCATCACCACCATCACCGACACCGCCGACCAGCAGCACCGCTGGCTGTTGATCAGACGAAACCCGTGCACTGGTGAACTGGCGTACTTTCGCTGCCACGCCACCACCAGCGTGCCACTACAGACTCTCGTCCGGGTAGCCGGCACCCGCTGGAAAGTCGAGGAAAACTTTCAAGCAGGCAAAGGATGCGCCGGTTTGGACGAACACCAGGTCCGCACCTGGACCTCGTGGCACCGATGGACCACGCTGGCCATGCTCGCTCACGCCTTCCTCGCCGTGACCGCCGCGAACCATCGGCCAGACTCGACCGAACCCACCAACGAGAAAGACATGATCCCCCCTTACCTGCAACGAAATCCGACGCAAACGTGCCGCCTGCACCTCACCCGGCCACCACCGCAGCCACACTGAACGATGGAGCCGATACCGCCGACGCCACCAACACCGAGCCAAACTCTGCCACTACAGCCGACGAAATCAGGATCACGATCTACTGCTGTAGTACTAGTGATCGGGAGGGTAGCGCCATGCCGGACAACGCCTCCGGCGGAGTCCTGTGGCCGTTGTCCGGCCGCCGGATTGGAGCCTCGGTGTATAAGTCCTGAAGGCCGTCTAGGGGGCCGTCAACTCAATGTCTCGCAATTAGAACACCAGCCCGCCGGCGGTCAGGTCGCAGACGAATGCACCACACCAAACCGGGCCCAGCTATGGACACCAGTCACTGACCGTGCGCCACCTCGTCCTGGAAGCATTTCTCGTCGCGCATGTAAAGTGTCTCTTCGTTCCGGCCCCGTTCGTTGAGATGCCCCGCGGGGACTCAGGGACAAGTGATCAACGCGAGGAGCTGCTGTTCCCGCTCTGGCGTGAAGCCGATCTCCGTTGCTCGCTCATGGGTCTGCGCCCGTCCGGTCTGGACGAGCCAATGCCACGTGTCTCGCACAGTCTCAGCCAGTGGACGACAGGTCAGTCCCGCGCCATGAGCGCGGGACGAGTCGACTCGCCAGACTCCCTCGAATGTCCTCCACAAAGGAAGTTCCGACCACTGCCGTACGCCGAACTCCAGCAGCCGTCCGTCCGGCACCCATACGAACTCGGGCTGACCACCGGTCACCTCGGCGCAGGCGGAAAGGAGGGCGCCGAACGTCCCGCGGCTGGTCGGCGCGGTGACGTTGAAGACCCCGCTTGTGCCACTTCCGATACAGGAGAGTGCGAAGGCGCCAAGGTCACGCACGTCGACGGGCTGGATCGTCCGGTCTGGTGGAGCTGGCGCAATGATCCGGCCACCGGCGGCCACCCGCCTGAGCCACCACGGCAATCGGCCGACATACTCGCCCGGGCCGAGCACTACACCGGGTCGCAGGACCGTCGTACGGTCACCCCCGAAGACCTCGCGGACTGCCGCCTCCGAGCCGGCCTTCTGGTAGCCGTATCGGGTCGGGCCGTCCTCGACGTCCTCACCGAAGTCAGGTCCGGCGTCGACGGGCGCCTGCAAGACCGGCGAGTCCTCCGACAAGGGCTCTACTGGCCACCCGGCGTACACACTCACCGTCGAGACGAACACGTAGCGCGATGTCAGCGGCTCCAGGACACGAGCGACACTCAACGTGTTGCGCGGGATATATCCCGAGGCATCGACCACGGCCTCCCATGGACCATGCTCAGCGAGGCGCGCTAGGTCGGCGTCCACAAGGCGATCCCCACGAATCGCCTCGACGCCGGAAACGTCCTCACCGGAACGGCCGCGGTTGAACGTAGTAACCTCCCAGCCGCTCTCCAGCGCCTGGACCACGACCTCCCGGCCCAGGAACATCGTTCCGCCGAGTACGAGCAGCCTCATCCTCCCGATGATGCCGCACATGCGTCATGGCCAGAGGGCACGGGGCCGCCGGCGGGGGCACTCGGGCGGGAGGCAGAGGTTCAAACGCCACGCCCCCCGCTAGGCGTCCTCCGAGACTCCGGACACGGTGAACGCATCGATCCAAGGCCGGTCAAGCGACCGAACTTCCATCTCGTACTCCCCCAGCCACCGCGTGCTCGCATCATGGTTTCCCCAGGCGCGAGCGATAGTCTCGAGGTGCCGCGTCAGCCCTGGTAGGTCCTCAGGATCCGCGTGAATCCTCACCGGCTCCTTCCTCTGTCCGGTCTCGCGCCAACGAACCTTGACCTCCAGGTTCTCAGCTGACATGCATTCGACTCCCCTCGTGCACCAGGACGAACAGACCTACTCTTGCGAACCCGCATTCCCGTCGGCAAGTGCCACGCCGCACGCCAGCAGCGCCGTCGATGCAACGCATACCAAGGCACGCGTCCATGAATGTCGAGAGCATGTGGACAACAGCGACGCGCACATCTCCAGAGGCGGCATGCTCTATGTCACGTCCGGGGCGAGCCACCCTCTCCTCCGCCGGCCACACCTGCGGGACGTGGGGTGGAGGACTCGGAAAGTGCACCCCGGGCGCTCTGGGACACCATGGAGCGGCCGTCGCACCGGTGACGTCAAAGCCCAGCCAGCTACGCGATGGCTGGCAGGGCCGGTGAGGCGATCACGAGCAGCCGCCCTCGATACGAGTCGCAGTTGCGCCTCGGGTCCCAGCTGCAGATCAGAACGCGAGGAGGCTAGCCGTTGACGCTTCACGTGGACGTGGACGGGTTGAAGCTGGCCGTCGAGATCACCGGCGAGGGCCACCCACCGGTCGTGTTCGTGACCGGCCTGAACGACGACCGCCACGTGTGGGACGCGCTCCTGTCGACGCTCACCGCGCAGACGATGACGGTGGCCTACGATCGGCCGGACCTGGGTGACAGCGATCCGCTGCCGCAGGGCGAGGCGCGCGTTTCGCGGTCGTACGGCGACGCCGCCCACCAGCTCCACACCCTCCTCGACTTGGCCGGCGTACCGGCTCCTCGCGTGTTCGTCGGGCATTCCATCGGCGGTCTGATCATTCACGTGTACGCCGCTCAGACACCGGCGGACGTGGCCGGCCTCGTGTACGTCGATGCCACCGAGCCGCAGCTCTACGTCGACGTGTCCGGTTTCGGGCCCACGGTCACCGACAACGACCTCGGGATGACCTTCGACTGGCGCCTCGGTCTCGAGGAGTTCCAGCGCGTCTCCACGCCGCAGGTTCCGGCCGTCGTCGTGGCCAGTTCGGTGGGTCGTTGGGCGACCGCGCAGTCGCCCGAGAAGTACGCGCCGTACACCATGGCGCAGGTAGACGAGCGCTGGCAGCGGTGGCAACGCGGCCTCGCCGCCAGCCTGCGGGCGCCGCTTCTCCTCGCCCACCACGCCCGGCACTACGTGCACACCGAGGCGCCAATGCTGGTGGGTCGAGCCGTCGACGCTGTGGTCCGAGCGGTACGAGACGCGGACGCCGTTCAACTCGACCCGACGGATGTGGACGCCGCCGGCGGCACCTTCCACCTCACCGTCGCCAGGCAGTGAGGCCAGCGAAGCGCTCAGATCGGTGACAAGAGGAGCGTGTCTCCACCGACGACCATCGTCACTCACCTGCTGAGTGGAATCCACTTCCGATGTGACTCCCCCGCCAGGATGGTTGTGGCCGTTGGACATGTGCAGGCCCCCGGGTGTCACCGGGGGCCTGCATCGCTGTTGGGTCAGTACTTGTCGACGGGGCTCAGGGCGTCGATGCCCTTCAACGCGGACGAGGACTGGTAGGCATCGCCGACTCCGTAGCCGATCTCGAACTTGTTGTCGTCGCCGCTGTGCGAGCCGTTGCCAGGGTTCATGCTGCTTACCTTCCTTACCTGGTTGCACCTTCGGGGATCCGCAGGTGTCGTGTGGTCCTCGTCATGGGCGGGTTGTAGGGGCCGTCAACGATCGCAGCCAAGGTGGCCTCGGTCCGACGGGCGGCCAGGATTGCATAGATCGCGAGCTTCGAGACATTTACGACATCACGCAGCGAGTCGTCGTAGATGCCGTGCATGTGAAGTGCCGCCCACAGATCCACCAGAAGCTGCGCCGCCCGCTCCTGGTCCTGCTCGGGCAACTTGATCTCCGCCACCTGGACGGTGGCCTCGATGGTGTTCCGTGCGGCCTTGAGCGCCTCATCGCGGTCTGACATGTCCCTCCCAATCGAGACGTAAGGGGTCGACGTCACGCTTCCAGCACGCCGGCCCAGCTTGGGTCCCAGCAAGGCGACCTCACGGAAGACGAGCCAGCCGCCCCGCTGGGCTTCTCAGGGTAGCGCCTATGTACAAGCAAGTCCATGTACTTGTCTGGTTCTTGCTGAACCCACATGGACTTAGTTGGTAGTCCTACCGTCTTGGCATGGGGCCGGACGACAAGGTCGTGCACGACGCGCCGCTGCCGCCGTACAGGCAGCTGGCGGAGATCCTGCGTGCCCGCGTCCAGCGCGGTGACTGGCTGCCGAACAAGCCACTGCCGTCGGAGCTGCAGCTCGCCGGCACCTACGACGTGGCCCGTGGCACGGTGCGCCGCGCCATAGGCCTACTGATCGAGGACGGCATCCTGTTCACGGTGCCGCACCGTGGCACCTACGTGTCGGAGCGAGGGCACAGAAAAGAGGCCCCCACGCCGTGAGGGGTGAGGGCTCTTCTCAGTCGCCCCGCAGCCTGTCGCCGAACGCGAGTAGCGCTCCGGCGATGCTAGCGAAGGTGCAGCGATCACTGTCGCGGACAGCTTGGTGACAACACGTTCATCGCGGGGTCTGGAGTTTTACTCGTGTTTCGTTGGCCTGGGTCACGACGCCTCGACACTGGCCCTTCGTTTCGATCGCCGCCCGGTAGGTGTCACCGATCAGAATGGCCGGCTCCTCACGCTGAGGCGACCTTCAGGGGCGGCTCGTTCCGGCGTACCTCACGCTCCTGCCCCACCCACAGCGCCAGCCGGATGGCCAGCGGCGCCCAGGCGTCCTGCTGACCGGCGAGGACCGTCTCAGCCTCCTGCCGCAGCGCCGTGATCGCCGTCGACACCTCCTCGTACGTCGTCGCCAAGTGGTCGGCGAGCGCCGTGTCGCCCTGCGGGAGCCGCGACCACCGCTCGACCGCTGCCTGCGTGGCCGGCAGAGTGGCGAGCGACGACCATGACCACCGGCAGGCGGTGCCGGACCATCTCGAGCGAGATCTCCTGGCTCGTGCTGGCGGCCTCGAGATGGATGAACTGAGCCATCACGACGTTGGCCACATCGTCGTCGACCTCGCCGCCGAGGAAGACGATCCGCTCGGAGAAGAGTCGGCTGAACACGTCGGTCGCGCGTTCACCTGTGTGGGCCGGAAGTCGTGGCTGGAGCCCCGATGACACAGCCCACCTGTCCGGCGGACCCCTCCTGCCGCTGTTCGAGGACTAGACCCGTACTCTTTACCAAGTCGCCGCGGGGTGGAGCAGCTCGGTAGCTCGCTGGGCTCATAACCCAGAGGTCGCAGGTTCAAATCCTGCCCCCGCTACTACGCCGAGGAAGCCCTGACCTGCTGGTCAGGGCTTCCTCTATTTTGGGCGGCTCGGTCGCTGGCCGTAGCTGCTCGTGATCGGCATGCTCTGCGGTGCCGTCTTCCTTAGCGTGTGCTGGCCACAGAACGACGCGCCTGCCCCAGGGCCGGGTGCGTGGAGACCCGGTGAGGGCTCGTCGCTGACCGGGCGGCCCGACAGGGGTCCTTTCACCGACCGATGACTTCTGCTTGACGGCCCTTCTACTTGTCCCCAGCTGGGCCTACCTTCAAGGTCAATACGGCCCCGAACTGCCCGGCCGAACGCGCCCGAGGAGTCCTGCCGATGCCTTCGATCACGCAACTGACATCCGTGGACTCGGTCGTGAAGATCGAGGCGCTCAACGCGCTGGGAATCTTCACCGTCGTCGACATGGCCGAGTATGCGGCCTGCCGGCACGCAGAGTACGTGATGTCCGCGCTCCGCCGGGACACCATCGCCGACGCGGGCGTGGAGAACTACGTTGAGGCGGCGGCGCTCACCCCGGACGCGCTCGCCCATCTCGGTGATCTGGACGTCGTACACCTCATCAGCGTCAGCGAGGCCGACGCGGCCCTGCTGGAGGCCTCCTTCGCCGTGAGCACTCTCGCCGAGCTGGCGGAACTAGCGCCGTACATCGAGGCGCAACGGCTCGTTCTCGAGAGCGTCCGGGGCGCCTACTACGAGAAGCCGTCCGCGCCGGCCGAGCTGATGCCGAAGCTCATCGGCAGCACGCACATGAAGGTCCGGTACAGCAACTACATCAAGGAGAGGGAGCAGGTCTTCGAGGACTACGCTCTGCTGCACCTGTCAGATGCGGACGAGCCGGAGCCGGCCGCCGAGCTGATCGACATCTTCTACCGGGCGCAGCTGAAGTTCCACCTCGGTTACCTCGCCTCGATCCACCAGAAGTGGATCAGCGCCGGCACCCATCTCGGCGGCATCGTGCACAGCCTCGCCCTCGCACCCGGGGAGTCCCGCAACATCGTGGTGCTGGACTGGTTCCGCCGGCAACGCAGCTCCAGGGACGAGGACACCACGACGTCGGAACAGCTGCGTTCGGAGTTCGCTCAGACCCACGCCGTGAACGAGGTCGTGGAGACGACCGCGAACGAGCACCTCTACGGCAGCACGACCGTCGACGCGACCACGAAGACCACCGGTGCGGGGCTGGTGGGCGGCACCGGGGGTGGCGCCGCAGCGTCGGGCTCCTCTGGGGTGGACCTGATGTCGATCGTCGGGCTCCCGATCAAAGCAGCAGGCAGTGCCACCGGCACGAGCGCCAGCTCGATCGGCGGGAGCCTGGTGTATTCCAACGGTTCGGTCCAGGGCACCTTGAAGTCCGAGACCACCGGGACGCGCAGCGTGGACGGTGAGCTGGTCCAGGACATCTCCGATGCCACGGTGCAGAACGCCTCCAACGTGCGTTCCGTCAGGTCGACCGTGGTCGTGGAGGATCAGCAACGGGGCGGGCAGCGTGCGCAGACCAGCAACGTGACCAACTACAACCACAGCCACGCCATGACCGTGCAGTACTGGGAGGTGCTGGACAGCTACCGGGTCGCCACCGGAATCGACTCGCTCTCCCCCGTGCTGTTCCTGCCCTTCGGACCGATGACCTTCACGATCGAGGTGATCAAGAGCTACTGGTACGTGTTCAACAAGGCGATCCGCCAGCTGCAGCCGGGAAAGGCCTTCGAGTGGAACCAGGTCGTGCGGGACTTCAATCCGCAGAATGAGGCGTTCGACGCGTCGGGAGATCTGCGCGTCGAACGAGTGAAGATCACCCGGTCACGTAGCTACAGCGAACCGGTGCGGGTCGAGTTTTACGACGCCGACCCGGTGGTGATCCTGGCCGTCGACGGGTTCGACATGGACGGCTGCATGACCCTCAAGCTGACCGGTAGCAGCAACTATGTGAGCTACGGAGTTCTCGACCTCGACGTCTTGGACGTCGCCAGCTTCTTCACCACCGACTCCTTCGAGATCGACGAGGGGATCAAGGCCACCTTGAGCTCGGATTTCATGGTCGAGCTCAAGCGGATGCTCAAGATCTATCTCGATGACCGTTCGAAAACGCCGAACGCGCCGTTCGGGACCGACCCAGACAACCTCGAGGACAACGAGCTGGGGGTCCTCAGCAAGCGGGACAACCTCAAGACCGACGTCGACAACGGCAGGTTCTCCATCATCAACGGCGACGCGACCGTCGATCTCAACCTCACGAGCATCGAGTACACGGTTGCCGACCGCAACGACCAACAGCAAGTGATCACGCAGACCGTCCGCAAGACCTACAGCTACGGCGTCCTTCGAAACGAGATCAGCGAAGAGATCGCCGACGTCACGGCCCACATCAACACGCAGCTGGCAACCGTCGCCGACATCAACGCGGCGGACACCATCGCCGCCATCGAGGAGTATTTCGCCTTCCACAAGTACGGCTTCACGAAGTACCTGCTGGCCAACCTGGAGGCAGAGCAGATCAAGGACATCATCGAGCACCTCGGCATCGTGGGAGTCACCGAGACGCTCGCGGTGAGCGCGTTGATCGACCCGAAGCCGGTCGCCCTGACTGAGAACATGCTGGTGTTCCAGCTCAAGGAGGATCCGAACGGTCTGCGTCGGGCGATCGGGCAGAACTACTTCGCCACGATCACGGCACACCCACCTGGTGACGCACCACCGCTGTCATTGTCCGGCGCCGGCCTGCGCCAGCCGGCGATCCGCAAGAGCCGGGAGACAACCAAATACCAGTTCACCGGCCAGCCGATGGCGGGCCGGGCGGACCGTGGGTTCAGCACCGCCAACTTCACGCTGTACGTGAGCACCACACCGAACAAGAACGGCGGTCACGACGTCGAGGGTTCGATGGAGGTGATCCAGGTGATCGGCAACCGCCGGTTCAGCTACCCGATGGTGCTGGCCGGGACCGCGAGCGCGATGCAGGACGGTCACATCCAGATCGGCTACACCGCGGGTGGTGCACTGCCCGACGACCTCACGGGCCTGCAGCACGGCACCCTGGACTGGACATTCGATTTCCCCCCGCCGTCCGGGGAGCACATCGCCGACATCGTCCACGGCTACGTGGTGAACCTGGCCGAGCACGAAAGCATCGTCCGGCAACGCAAGCGCTGGAGTGACGCCTTCCTACCTTCTCCCGGTGTGTTTGCCGAGGCGATCCTGAGCCGGTCCAACGCATCGGAGTATCTCGATCCTCGCCGATTCTTCGCCTGGCACGAGCTGCCGATCCCGAATCCCGCGCCGGCGGTGCAGCCGGTCAACGTCAACCAGGACTACACCCAGCCGGTGCCGGGCACTCTGGCGCCCACCGTCCCGGTCAGCGTGTTGAACCAGCTCTCGCCGATCCAGTACCCGATGCCGACCTCGCTCACCTCCGCCCTGGACGCGGTGCAGAACGGCGCGATGTTCACCGACATGTCCAAGACCGACCAGCTCACACCGATCCTGGCCACCCTGGCCACCCTGGCCAACACCACGGCCCAACAGGCCGGGAGCCTGGCCGGGGACGCAGCGGCCAACGCCCTCAACTCCGCGGTGGCGCTCGGGCAGCAGGTTGCGGACATGGTGGGAACGGCGATGGCCACGAACACGGCAGACCCTCCTCGCACGCTCACCGAAAAGGGCGTCGCACTCAGCGAGCTCGACACGATCGCGGGCAACAGCGGCGGCGGCCCGATCTCCGACACCGACTGCGCGGCAGCGCCCGTCGTCGGTGCCGTCCTGCCCGTCCCACCGCCGCCGCCACCACCGCCGCCGCCCGTGGTGCCGGTTCCGCCGGTCACCAACACCTCCGACACCATCTCAGGGACGCTCTCGATCCGTGTGGGCCTGCCCGATCCCTACGACTACGCCACGGTCAACCTGCTGGAGCTGATCGACAGCTTCATCCCGGAGGTGGTGGACGAGGCCAGCCTGGCGATCTACCAGACGTTGAAGTCGTTGGTGGTCTCGATAGGTGACGACGCCAGCAACGTCGGCAAGCTGATCACGCTGCTCGAGGGGCTCGGGCTGCTGGCCGCTCCGGAGACCGGTGGGGCGTCGCTGGCGGTCATCGCCATCATCGAGCTGCTGACTTCCCCGACGTTCATCTCACTCGGCGAGGATGTGCTGATCCTGCTCTACAACGTCGTCTACTCCTTCGCGTTCCCGCACGTAGGGTTCGCCGGTGGGCTCGACCTCGGAACCTGGCTGTCGGCGCCCGTCTTCTACAGCAAGACCAAAGGCAAGGCCGCGCAGGTGAGCACGATGACACCGGTCCCGTTCAACATCGTGTCCTACTACGTCGGCAGGACACCCATCAACACCGCGCCCAACCCCCCGGCCTGGGCTGCGGAAGCACTCGACGGCTCGCTGTTCGTCGACCAGACGCAGACCGATCCCTCGAAGCTGAGACTCACCGTCGATGACGACGCCACCGGAGACTCGGTCACGATCACCGTGGACGCGGACCAGGAGCTGCTCTTCGACATGGTCTCGATCGTGCAGAAGCTACGGGACGACCTCTTCCGCGCGGCTCACCGCGACACTGGGTGCCTGGGAGACGAGCACGAACGAGGCGATCGCGCAGAGCCTGGCTGACCTGCTCGCCAGCCTGGACGAAGGTGGCCTGGATAGTCTGCTCGACTCCTTCGGGCTTCCCACGGTGGTCACCGACGCTATCAAGTCTGCCCTGGCGACCGGCGCTGACCTGCTCGCCACCCTGGCCACGTACTTCGTGGACCTTTCGACCCTCGTTGCCCGCATGGTGCTCACACTGTTCGACTACATCACCGGCATCAAGGACCTCGTCGGGGGCCCGACCGTGATCACCTACCACCTGCACCTGAGGGCCACCATCGCCTACCGGCCCGACTTCCCCGAAGGCTGGACGATCAGCCTCGCCGGTGCGACCTCGTCCTTCCCTGTCGTCACGGTGTCCACCACCGGCGTCACGACACAGGTGGTCTACTCCAAGAACGACTACTCGACGCTCGGGCTGCTCGGGCTGCTCGGCTCCTACGACGCGATTCCCCCGATCTCCGCCCACCTGTAGACCAGCAGACCCGCGATCCCCTGGGCGCGAACCCCGAGGTATGACGTGCTGCTCGGCGGGCCCAGCGAGCTCAGCCGCCATCGAACCTGTCCAGGAACTGACCGAGGCTGGCAGGGGCATATACTCCGGCGAACAGTCGGCGCATCCCACCGGACCGGATCACATCGAGATCGTCGATACAGTCCGCACCCGCGTCCATCCCCGCGATGATCGATGTCAGCTTGCGCGACGGGTTTACTGCCGCCGACCTCACCGTCGTGGTCGTGATCGCGACCTGCTCGTCCACCAGCTCCGACGAACCCGCCCGCTCCGCCAACGCCATCACCGGCACCAGCCCCGCACACGACACCAGATTCTGCTCATCGAACTCCGGCGGGCTGCCCGGCGCCGATCTGCGCGCCCCGCTGCCGCGGCTCCTCGGCGACGACTTCGACCACGTGGGCGTGGGCACCGAGGCCGCCGACCTCAGGACGCTCGCCCCGGGTCTGACCCTGGACGGCCCGCTGACCGCGCCCGGACGCCGACAACTTCGGGCTGCCCGAGCCGAAGCTCCCGCAGGTCGGCGTCCTCACGCCGATCCTGCAGACGGTGCCCGCCGCGAACGTGGTGACCGGCCCCGGCCTCTGAGCCTGCCCGCTCCCGGGAGCGCTTTACACGTGTATTGAAACGATCAACAATGTACGGAACAAGATCGTCCGGTTTCACTGCGTGACGGTGCTGAGCACTCCGCTGACGTTGAGGACCTCGTGGCACTCCTGCGCCTGCCGACCGGTGGCCGGTGTGCCGGGCTTCGCGCAGGTCACGCTGATCGTCACCGTGTCGTTCGCTGGGATCTTGATGGGGGTGACCCAGTGGTAGTCCTGGTTGCGGAACGTCTCCAGCGCGATCGTGGTGATCTTCTGATCGCCGAAGTTGATCGTCATCACCCCTTCGTCGCCCTGGAAGTTGGCGACGACGATGTCCGTGACCCCGAAGACGCTGTTCTCCGGCACCTTGTACGCACCGGTCTGCGTCTGCCCGGTGCCCGTCTTCAGGTCGATGGTCGCCGAACTCTGCTGAGGCACGCCGGTCCCGCCGCCGTCGGCCGAGCCGCCGCCCGCGCCGCTGCCCGAACCCGTCGTCGCTCCCGTCTCCTGGCCGCCGCCGGGCTGGTTGTCCGCACCGGTACCGGGAGAGGAGCCGTCCGCCTGGCCGTCGGCCGGGGTGGGATACGGCTGCACCGCCTCGGTGGCGCTGTCGGCCGGGGTGGGACGCGGCTGCACCGCCTCGGTGGCCGCCTCCTCGGCGGCGCTGCGCACCTCGGGACGCACCAGCGCGAACCACGCGAGCAACAGCGCGAGCAGCGCGGCGAGCACCGCCAGCAGCCACTTCGGGAAGATCGGTATCTGGACGAACTCCGCGTTCAGCGAAGGCGCCACGACGATGTCGGCCGGGTGGGCCTGCGCTGTCTCCTCCCGCTCCCCGGTCTCCCGGGTGTCCAGCGTGAACGGCCACACCACCGGGTTGCCGAACCACACCGGCTTGGCGGTACGGACCCGCAGCCGGACCTCCGTCGACTCACCGGGCTCCAGCGCCGGCTCCGCCGGGGCGAACGTGAACCCCAGCTCCTCACCCGCCTGACCGGGCGTGAAGCTCACCCGCACCGGGGTGTTGCCCTGGTTGCGGACGGCCGGCAGATACCGGCCGCGCAGCCAGCCGCGCCGGCGGCGCGGGGCCAGCTCGGTGCGCAGCTCGTGGAACTCACCGATGTGCACGGTGGTTTCGAGGACCTTGACCGACTCGGGGTGCTCGTTCGGCAGCACCCGCACACCGAGCGGGACCTCGCCCGCGCGGATCTCCGGCGAACGCGGCGGCGCCAGAGTGAGCGTCACCGTCTCGGAGGTGCCCGGGTAGAGGGAGACGCGCGCGGGCTTCACCGTCGTCCAGTCGGCGCAGGCGCCGGCGACCGTGAGGTCGTACGCCTCGACGATGTCGCTGTCGTTACGGACGGTCAGCGTGGTGGTGGCGATGGCACCCGGCGTCACGGTCACGGCCGGGATGTCGAGGCCGGGCGCGCCGGGACCGGAAGAGGCTGCGGAAGGCGTCACGCGCCCACCGTAGAAGTGTGTCCCGGGGGGCGGCGAGGAACGGGAGGGCAATGTGCGGGCAGTGACGTTGCCCGGCAAGCCAACGTCAACTCCCTTGTAACAGTGGGCTCTTAATGTGGCGAGCCGCCTCGCGTGCACCGCCGGCCCATGGTCGCCTCGCGTGTATCACCCTGCCCCTCACCGACTCATGAAAACGGGTATCCCATGTTCCGCGCAGCAGAGGAGATCGGCCCTGCCATGTCCGAAGCTACGACACGTGCACTCGTCCCGGACGGCTCGATCCACCGCACCTCTCGCTCCGCCCGCCCACCCCGGGTCGCCGTCGCCGTCTACGCCGCCGACCCCGTGCTGCGCGCGGGCGTCGTACAGCAGTTGCGCCAGCGCCCCGAGACCGAACTCGTCGACGACGCCGACGCCGAGCAGGCCCAGGTCTCGCTCGTCGTCGTGGACGCTCTCGACGACGACGTGGCCGCCTTGCTGAACCGGCTGCGCTACAACAACGCCACCCGCACCGGCCTGGTCATCGGCACCCTCGGGGCTGGCGGACTGCAACGCGTCATCGAATGCGGGGTGTCGGCGGTGCTGCGTCGCTCCGAGGCCGACCAGGACCAGCTCGTACGGCTGGTCACGGCGACCGCCAACGGCGAGGGCGTGCTGCCCGGCGATCTGCTCGGCGAACTCCTCAGCCACGTCGGCAGCCTCCAGCGCGCGGCCCTCGACCCCGGCGCCGTGTCCCTGTCCACGCTCACCGCGCGCGAGGCGGAGATGCTGCGCCTGGTGTCGGAGGGCCTGGACACCGCGGAGATCGCCCGCAAGACCTCGTACTCCGAACGGACCGTCAAGAACGTGCTGCACGAGATCACCACGCGGCTCCAACTGCACAACCGGGCCCACGCGGTGGGCTACGCCCTGCGTAACGGGCTGATATAGCCCACGTGTCGACCGGCCGCCACCGGTCGCCGCCGGCTCTCCTACGACGGCCGGGAAGGTCCCGTTGCCCGAAAGCGCACCGCGCCTTCCCCCGGGTACGGACCCGCGGTCCTGCCGCACCGCGCGCGGCCGGTGGAGGGTGGTGCGGGGCATCTCCCGCGCATGTGTGCCGCGCGGTGCCCGCAGAGGCCGCCTCAGCCGGCCTGTTCTTCTGCTTCTTCGGCCGGAGGTCCGGGGTCGTCCCCCGGACCTGCGGCGGATGCCGCACCAGACTGCGTAAAGGGGACCGTGATGGAAACCGCTGGCCCCGGCGGCCGGTACCGCCTGGGGAGGCTTGGTACCTCGATCCTGCTGCTGATCCCGCTGCTGATCCCCCTGCTCGGGGTGACTGCGGCGGCCGGACCGGGCGGCGCCGAGGCGGCGGCCGCCGACGGCGCGCAGACCCGGGTCGTCTACGCCGGCACCGGGCACCGCAGCCTCGGCGAGGTCTCCTCCACCACCTCCAGCACCCCGCTGTTGGGTGCCGGACCGGCCCACTACGACACCCAGCCGTCCGCCCTCGGCGACCAGTTGGTGTTCGCGAGCCGCCGGCACGAGAAGGATCCGCAGATCTATCTGCGGGCCGCCGACGGTTCGGTGCTGGGCCTCACCACCGGCATGGACGCCGCGCACCCCCAACTCACCCCCGACGGGCAGTCGGTGGTGTTCGACGCCGCCGGGTCCGCCGTCCCGGGCGGCGGCACCCAACGCGACCTGTACCTGGTGCGCACCGACGGCACCGGACTGACCCGGCTGACGAACACGTCCGCGAACGAGGAGGACCCGACGGTCTCGCCCGACGGGCGGCGCATCGCCTACGCCAGCGACAGTGACACCCTCGCCGGGCAACAGATCTATGTACGGGACCTGCGCGGCGGCGCCGCCACCCGGCTCACCGACCCGGCGAACGGCACGGCCTCCGAGCCCGCCTGGAACCCCGTCGACGACGACGTCAACCGCGGCTGGATCGCGTACACCGCCACCACGACCGAGAACGGGCAGTCCGTCCCCCGGCTGCGGATCACCGACGGGAGCGCCGACGAGCCGCTGTTCGCGGGCGCGCAGGCAACCTGGCGGGCCCACGGGGCAGCGTGGCTGCCCGACGGGGACGCTCTGGTGTTCCTCAGCCCCGAGACCACCTGTGAGTGCGAGGGCGGCTGGGACCACGTGTTCCGCTCGACCGCCCACTCCGACCAGGTGCCCTCGCTGGTGCTCAACGAGGACCGGGACGTGCTCTCACCGACCTGGCTCGGCTCCATGGACGGCGGCCAAGCGGTCGTGGAGCGCACCTCGGCGCCCACCGGGCACGTGGTGACCCTCCAGGACTCCCGCGCGGACGGCTCCGACCCCCGCGACCTCGGCCTGACGATCCTCAAGGAGGATCCCGCGGCCGACACCAACACCGACCCCGCCAAGGACCCGCTGTTCGAGCCCGGGGACGGCCTCGACCCGTGGACCGAGCGGCAGAACTACACCCCCGACGGCCGCCGGATCGTCCTCACCCGTTTCGAGGACAGCGCCGACGGCCGCATCGAGCGGATCTGGATGGCCGACGCCGACGGCACCAACGCGGCACCGATGAACCTCGCCGGGCGCGCCGCGACCGACTGGGACACCGACCCGACGTTCTCCCCGGACGGCAGGTTCCTCGCCTTCACCCGGACCTCGCCCGGCGGTGTGGGCGACGCCGCGGGCGCCAGCCGCATCCTCATCGCCGAGGTGGCCACCGGCGCCATCACCGGTGAGGTCGTCCCGCCGGCCGGACAGCTCCAGGGCAAGGACGCCCAGCCCACCTGGTCCTCCGACGCCACCACCCTCGCCTTCACGCGCAGCATGAAGATCGACGGGGACGGCGGTAACAAGCACGTGTGGACCGTGCCCGTCGCCGACCTGACGCGGCAGACCGACCTGAGCGCCACCAACTGCCCCGGCGACTGCGAGGTCATCGACGACAGCCCCGCGTTCTCCCCGGACGGCCGCGACATCGCCTTCAACCGCAAGAACGGCGCCGGACAGGTCGACGAGGAGAACGGCCTGCTGCTCACCTCCGCGGACGGCGCCGACTGCCAGGTGCTGCTGCCCACCGCCGCACGCGGCCTGCCGGGCGCCTGCGGCCGAGACCTGCCCGACACCACCACAACCGGGCCGCACCAGCCGCGTGACGCCGCCTGGACCGCCGACGGCACGGGGCTCGTGTTCAGCTCGCGCGCCGAGGCCGCCGTCAACAGCCCCGAGAAGCTGAGCCTCCTGGACGTCGACTCCGGCGCCGTCACGCCGCTCACCGACGACCTCGCGGGCCGCCAGAAGGAACCCACCCTCCAGCAGTCCGTGGACCTCGCGATCACCGTGCCCGGCACCACGTCCGAGGTCACCGTCGGCGACTCCACCACCGTCCGGGTCGACGTCGTCAACAACGGCCCCGCCGCCTCGCCCGGCACCACCCTGAGGATCGCGCCGCCCGCAGGCGTGCAGGTCACCGGGATCAGCCGGCCCGGCGGCACCTGCGACGCCGCCTCCCTCCAGTGCGACCTGGGCGTGCTGGACCCCGGTACCACCGTGCCGGTGGACGTGACGCTCACCGGGCTCACCCCGGGGGACGCGCCGGTCGACTGGTCGGTCACCGGTACGGTGCTCGACCCGCAGCCCAGCGACAACACGGGCCGGACCGTGGTGCCGGTGGTCGAGGTGACACCGCCGCCCTCCACACCGACTCCGACTCCCACTCCGACGCCGACCCCGACACCGACGCCGACTCCCACGCCGCCCCCGACTCCCACTCCTACGCCGACTCCGACAGCGCCTTCGCAACCTCCGGCGCCGAAGGCCGGGCCCGGGGTGACGGTCAAGGCCCAGCCCAACCCCGGCTACGTCGGCGGGAAGGTCGTGGTGACGTACACCATCCGCAACGGCCGCAACGCGCCGGCCACCGGGCTGCGGCTGAAGATCGGCCTGCCCGCTGGGTTGCCCGACAGCGGGCCGCCCGCGGGCTGCGACACCGACTGGGTGTGCGCGCTGCCCGACCTCACCCAGGGCTCCAGCACCGTCGTACGGGTCGTGCTCAGCCCCAAGAAGGCGATGACCGGCCAGGTCACCGGCGTGCTCACCACCACCGGGACGGACGCGAACAAGAACGACAACACCGCCCGGGAGCGGCTGCGCATCCTCCAGCCGAAGATCATCGCCGTGCCGGAGATCGGCAAGCCCGGCGTCGTCACCTCCGTGCGCGGCAAGGACTTCCCGCCGGGCGTGCCCGTCCGGTTCAAGTGGAACCCCGGGATCACCGCGGCCGCCGCGCCGACGATCCCGAAGACCGACGGCACCTTCATCGGCCAGCTGCTCATCCTCGCCAAGGACCAGACCGGGCCCCGCACCATCACCGCCAGCGGACCCGGATTCTCCCCGGTGAAGACCGACTTCCTGGTCGTCAACGGCAGTGTGCAGCCGCCGGACGAGGTGACCCGCCGGTGATCCACGAGGTCGACGAGGGACTCCGGCGGCTGCTCGCCGAGAACGCTCTGGAGGCGTCGGGCATCGAGGTGGTCTTCGACGCCCCCACCCGTGACTGGGCGGCCCGCCGCACCGCCCCCACCGTCTGCGTCTTCCTCTACGACATCCGGGAGGACGCCACCCGGCGCGGCAGCGGCGCCGGGGAGGTGCACGACGAGGACGGGCACCTCGTCGCCCGGCGCTCCCCGCCCCGCTGGTTCCAGCTGACCTACCTGGTCACCGCGTGGGCGAGCCGCCCACAGGACGAGCACCGGCTGCTGTCCCAGGTGTTGGCGACTCTGGTGGCCACCGACACCCTGCCCGCCCGCCTGCTCACCGGCACGCTCGCCGACCTGGGCCTGACGGTGGGACTGGACACCGCCGGCGCCCTGGCGGACGCGCCGGCAGCCGCCGACGTGTGGTCGGCGCTCGGCGGTGAGCTGAAGGCATCCCTCGGCGTACGGGTCCAGGCCCCGCTCGCCGGGGTGACCAAGGCCGCCGCGCCGCCCGTCACCGAGGGCCTCGTCGTCCGCACCGCCGCCGCGCGGACGGGCGAGGAGGCGAGCCCCGGCCGCCGGCTGCGCTACACCGAGGTCGGCGACCCCGGCGGCGACGGCTTCACCGGCCCGCGCGAACGGCCGGCCGCACCGGGGCGGAGGCGACGCAGAGGGGATCGGCAGCCGTGACGTACACCGTGGAGCCGGAGGCCCGTGCGGAACCGGAGGCCGGACGGGGACCGGCGCTCGGCATGGATCCGGGGGCCGGTGTGGATCCGTTGTGGGAGCGGCTCGGTGCCGTCGAGGCGCGGGTGCGCGAGGTCGTCGCCTCGCGGCGGGCCGTCGACCCCGATCCGGACGATCCCTACCGGGGCCAGTACCTCACCCCCGAGGCGGCGGTGCGGATCCTGGACGAGCTGGGTGGGCTCGGGATGCCCGCGCAGGACCTCTGGCTGCCGCCGGACGGCTCCCGACTCGACCTGCTCCTGCGGCGGTTCGGGCTCTCACCAATCGATCTCGATCTGCTGCTGGTCGCGCTGGCGCCCGACCTGGACGCCCGCTTCGAGCGGCTCTACGGCTATCTCAACGACGATCTGACCCGGCGCCGGCCCACCGTCGGGCTCGCGCTGGAGCTGTGCGGGCTGGGCGGGGCGTCGGCCGCGCGGTTCCGGCTCGCGCCCGGGGCGCCGCTCGTCGCGCACGGCCTGGTGGAGATCACCGACGCCGAACGGCCGCCGCTGTCGCGGGTGGTGGCCGTTCCCGACCGGGTCACCGCGCATCTGCTAGGCGACACGCGGCCCGACGCGCGGCTGGCCGGGCTCCTCGCAGAGGTCCGGGAGGACCCGACCGCCGAGGGCGCCGACCGGGCAGCGGCAGCGGCCGGAACCGGGCATGTCCATCTGCGCAGCCGGGGCGGTGACGCCGAGGGGCTGGCCGTCGCCGGACTGCGCGCGGCCGGTCTGCGCCCGCTCGTCCTGGACACGGTGGCGCTGGCCCGGCGCCCGGCCGATGTGCCCGCGCTCGCCCGGGTGATCGCCCTCGAAGCCCAGCTGACCGGGGCCGGGGTGGTCCTCGGCCCGCTGGCCGCGCTGCCGGACGAACCAGCCGAACGGGCCCGCACGCTCTCCTCGTTGTGCGCCGCGCTGCGGGGCGTCCCGCTCCTCACCCACGACACGATCGGCTGGGACCCGGCCTGGGCGGCGCACACCCCAGTCGTGCTGAGCGTCGACGCGGCGTCCCCGGCGCGGCAGGCCGAACGGTGGCGGCACGCGCTGGAGTCGGCGGCCGGGGAGACCGTGAACGGTGACCTCTCGACGGGGCGCACCTCGCCCGGGGACGTCCAGGGGCTCGCCCTGGCCGTCGCCGCACACCGGCTGGACTCCGGGCAGTTACGCCGAGCCGCCGACGCGGCCGTGCGCACGGCCGCCCTCGACGGACGGCCGGTGGGGCCCGACGATCTGCAGAGCGCCGTACGGGCGCAGAACGGCGCGGGGCTCGACCGGCTCGCCCGGCGGGTGGAGCCCGGGGTCGGCTGGGACGACCTGGTGCTGCCGCCGACCACCCACCGACGGCTGCGGGAACTCGCGTTGCGGGCCCGTCACCGCGAGCAGGTGCTCGGGGGGTGGGGGATGCGGCCCGGCGGTGGCCGGGGGCGCGGGGTCATCGCGCTGTTCGCCGGCGAGTCGGGGACCGGGAAGACCATGTCCGCCGAGGTCGTCGCCGCGGACCTGGGCATGGACCTGTACGTCGTCGACCTGTCCACGGTCGTCGACAAGTACATCGGGGAGACCGAGAAGAACCTGGAGCGGATCTTCACCGAGGCGTCGGCCGTCAACGCGGTGCTGCTCTTCGACGAGGCCGACGCGATCTTCGGCAAGCGCTCCGACGTCAAGGACGCCCACGACCGGCACGCCAACATCGAATCGGCGTATCTGCTCCAGCGCATGGAGTCCTTCGACGGCATCGCCGTGCTCACCACCAACCTGCGGGCCAACCTGGACGAGGCGTTCACCCGCCGCCTCGACGTCGTCGCGGACTTCCCGATGCCCGACGCCGGTCAGCGCCTCGCCCTGTGGGACCGGTGCCTGGGCGACCGCCTGCCCCGCGCCGACGACCTCGACCTCGCCTTCTGCGCCGACCGCTTCGAACTGGCCGGCGGCTCGATCCGCGCCTGCGCGGTCACCGCGGCCTACCTCGCGGCCGAGTCCGGCAGCCCGCTCACCATGCGGCAGCTGGTGACGGCGATCGCCCAGGAGTACCGCAAGCTGGGACGGCTGGTCCTGGAGGGCGAGTTCGGGCCTTACCTGGCGGACGCCCTCGAGGCCTGAGAGACCTCAGGCGTCGGAGGCCTTCTTCCACTTGGCGCCCACTTTCTCCCACCGTTTGAGGACGGGCGGGGAGAGTATCGCGCCTCCGTACTCCTTTTCGTGAAGGCGCTGCGCCTCCCTCAGCTTGTCCGCAACGGCCCCCCAGTCGACGGTGGGCGCGTTCGCCAAGCTCAGTGCGTCCTTCAGCTCGCTCGACCGTGGCGTCATCGCGCCCTCAGGCGTGTAGTTGAAGTCGGTTCCGGATCCCGGGTCGCCTCTCCTCGTGTCACTGGCCGGTCCCATTTCCAGGTTGGCCGGCATGTTGTGCAGGGCCTTTTTGTTCGCCGCGCCCGAGTCGAGTACCGTCCGTACCTCATCCAGGAACTCGAACAGCGGTTCCGCGTTCGCCTTGTCCCTCTCGGCCGAGGCGAGTACAGCGTCCAACTCGCTCTGGGAGATCTTGTGATGGAGGGTTGTCTTGTCGCCCCAGATCGGATGCTCCACCCGCATGTCCGCATGTGCCGACCTGACCGCGCTCGCCGCCCAGTCGCTGCTGCCGCCGCCCGTACGATCGAACCCGGACGCGTGTTTAGCGATTTCGATCTCCTTGAGGAGATCTCCCATCAATGACTTGTCACGTTTTGCTTCGTCCAGCGTCCAAAGTTCCCTTTCGGGATCGATGCCGATCCGTATGAGGATGTACTCCTTCTCGTTCTGCTCCTTTGCCTTGAATTCTTCGCTGCATCCCTCGAAGTACTCCATTATTTCCTCGAACACGGTCTTCGAGGAAGTGGCCGCTGCCGCGGGTGGCTGACCCCCCGCCTGCTTTTTCGACTGCTTCTTCTTGCGGGGCATGCGCTGCACCTCGGCCAACGCATCGTTCGTCCGATGCGTGGCGTCGGCGGTGTGGTCCGCGGCCGAGCGCCGAACGTCCGCTCCGCCCCGCATCACCTGCTCGGCCTTGCGTTCGGCCGACCCTTCGAACCGGTCAGAGGGGTCGCTGATGCTCAGGCCGCTGCCGTCGTCGGTACCGGCCACAGCCCCCGCACGCTGCTGGCGGACGTGTTCCAGTTCGTGCGCGAGGGTCTTCTTGTCGATCGTGCCGCGGAACACGATGTGACGGGTGCCGGTGGTGTACGCCTCGGCACCGACCGCCTCGGCGGAACGCCGGGCAGCGGCGCCGGTGTGGACAGCGACGTCGGAGAAGTCCTCGCCCGAGAAGCGGGCTTCCATCTCCCGCTGCAGCGGGGCGGGCAGTCGGCTGCCGGCGGACCACACCACGGAGTTCACCGCGTCGGCGGCGCCTGGCTGCGCCGCGGCTTCCCGGCCGTGTCCCGCGCCGTGCTGATGCTTCGAGTGAGCGTCCTCGGGCACCCCGGCGTCCGGCTGCTCCTGGGTGTTCGGCTGCTGCTGGGCGGGCGCGCTCCGAGCGCGCCGGGCGATCATGCCGGCCACCGCGGCGTTGCCCGCGGCGCCCTGGGCGGCCTGGAGCGCAGCGGCCGTGAGCGGGGGCGGTACGGCGGCGCCGCCCGGGGACGTATCCCGTCGGGCGCCGGCCTGGCCGCGTGCCGGTTCCTGGTCCTCGCTCCGGCCGGTGCGCTGTTTGGAAGTCTGCACCTTCTGCCTCCTCGTCGGCGCCCATGTTGCGGCTCTCCAGTTCATCGCGGGGCGAGCGGGGCGACCAGGTCCGAAGGGGCAGTGCGAGGGCAACGGTGGGTGACATCGCGACGGTCAGCCTGGGGCGTTCGTAAGGCAGATGCATTGCCCCCGGTCAGGTCCGCACGTCCCTGCCGCTCCGCCGGTACGCCGCGCCAGACTCGGCCTGGACACAGGTGACCGTAAGGACGTTAAGGAGCGAGCATGCCGACGTACCTCACCCCGGGCGTGTACGTGGAGGAGGTGCAGTCCGGTGCCCGACCGATCGAAGGGGTCGGCACGGCCGTCGCCGCGTTCGTCGGCTTCGCCGAGAAGGGGCCGTTCCACGCGCCGACGCTGGTCACCAGCTGGGACCAGTACTCCCAGGTGTTCGGCGGCTTCACCGAGGGCACCTATCTCGCCCACGCGCTCTACGGGTACTTCTCCAACGGCGGCGGCGCCGCGTACGTGGTGCGCCTCGGCGGGGCCGCCGAGGTGGCCTCGGGCCCGTCGGTCAATGGCGGTCGGCAGCCGAAGGCGATTCAGCCGGTCGAACTCGGCGGCTTCCTGATCGCGGCCAAGCCGGGCGTGACCGGGGTGTCGGTCGAGGTCGCCGACGCTGAGGGCGAGAACCCGCCGGAGGACCGCTTCAAGCTCCTGGTCCGCCGGGGCGACCAGGTCGTGGAGACCTACGAGGCCTCCACCCGCAAGAACGTCAAGGGCTACCTGGTCACCCAGGCCCGCGCCTCCAAGCTGATCGAGGTCACTGAGCAGCAGGACGCCGCCCAGACCAGGCCCGCCGCCCAGACCCTCGCGGTCCCGGACGCCCCGGCCGCGCCCGCCGCGAACGGCTCCGGTGAGCTGGCCCGCATCGGCCCCGCCGAGTACGTCGGCGACGCGGCGGCCCGTACCGGGTTCGGCGGTCTGGAGACCATCGACGAGATCACCATGGTCGCGGTGCCCGACCTGATGGGCGCCTACCAGCGCGGCGACATCGACGCCGAGGGCGTACGCACCGTGCAGCTCGCCGTCATCTCGCACTGCGAGCAGATGAGCGACCGCGTCGCCGTCCTCGACGCGCCTCCCGGGCTCAACGCCCAGCAGGTGCGCACCTGGCGCAACGACGAGGCGGGCTACGACTCCCGCTACGCCACCCTCTACTACCCCTGGGTGCGGGTCTTCGACCCGGCCGTCGGCCGCAACACCACCGTCCCGCCGAGCGGTCACATCGCCGGTGTGTGGGCGCGCAGCGACGCCGAGCGCGGGGTGCACAAGGCCCCGGCGAACGAGGTGATCCGCGGCGCGGTCGACCTCGAACTCCGGCTCAGCAAGGGCGAGCAGGACCTGCTCAACCCGATCGGCGTGAACTGCATCCGCGCCTTCCCCGGCCGCGGCGTCCGGATCTGGGGCGCGCGCACCCTGTCCTCCGACCCGGCCTGGCGCTACCTCAACGTGCGCCGCCTCTTCAACTACCTGGAGGAGTCCATCCTCCTGGGCACCCAGTGGGTCGTGTTCGAGCCCAACGACGACCGGCTGTGGTCCAGCATCCGCCGCAACGTCACCGCGTTCCTCACCGAGGAATGGCGCCGCGGCGCGCTGTTCGGCCGGACCGCCGACGAGGCGTTCTACGTCAAGTGCGACCGCGACAACAACCCGCAGGAGTCCATCGACCAGGGCCGGGTCGTCTGCGAGATCGGCGTCTCGCCGGTCAAGCCCGCCGAGTTCGTGGTCTTCCGGCTGGCTCAGTTCTCCGACACGACCAGCCTCATCGACGAGTGATCCGCGGATCCGGGGCAAGGAAAGGTTGACAGACAGTCATGGCAACGGGCGATGCTCTTTCCACACACGTCTTCGGCGTGCAGCTCGGCGGATACCTGGTGGAGTCCATCCAGGAGATCAGCGGCTTCACCGTCGAGGAGGATGTCGTAGAGGTCAAGCAGGTCAGCGCGGAGGGCAAGCAGATCATCCGCAAGCAGCCGGGTGCCCGGCAGGCCGGCGAGATCACGATCACCCGGGGACTCGACCAGAGCAGCGAGTTCACCCAGTGGATCAAGGAGACCCTGAACAACGGGGCCGTCTCGACCGCTCGGCAGAACCTCACCATCGAGATCAAGGACACCGAGGGCAACACGGTCCGCCGTATCCAGCTCATGCAGGGCTGGGCCTCCAAGTGGGAGGGCCCCTCGCTGAAGGCCGGCGAGTCCTCCCCTGCCACCGAGTCCGTCACGATCACGTTCGAGGAGATCGTCGTCGAATGAGACGCCGTACGGTGACGGCGGGCAACTTGGAGGACCTCCTCCAGGTCACGGCGCCCGCCCCGGCGCCGGAACAGGCGGCGGCCCCCACTCCGGCCGCCGCCCCGCCGAGCCGTGACGACCACGACAACGGGCTGCGCACCGAGTTCGAGTTCGAACTGCCCCGCGGCTACGTCGACGAGACGGGCACCGTGCACCGGCACGGCTCGATGCGGCTCGCCACCGCCCGCGACGAACTGCGTCCGCAGATCGACCTGCGGGTCAAGGAGAACCCCGCGTATCTGAGCGTGGTGCTGCTGAGCCAGGTCATCACCCGACTCGGCACCGTCACCGACGTGCACGCCGGGATCGTCGAGCGGATGTACGCCACCGACGTGGCGTTCCTCCAGGACTTCTACCGACGCGTCAACAGCGAGGGTCACACCCGCGCGGCGGTCACCTGTCCGCACTGCGAGGGCGCCTTCGAGGTCGACCTCTCGGGTGGGCGCCTGGGGGAATCGTGACGTACGCCCTTCCCCGGCTCCGGGAGGAGATCGCGTACATCGCCTACCACTTCCACTGGGAGCGCGCGGAGATCCTCGATCTCACGCATGGTGAACGCCAGCAGTGGGTGGCCGAGATCGCCCGTATCAACACCCGTATGAACGAAAGCGGTTGAGCAGATGGCATGGCGGGACAGGCTGCGCCGCGCCGGGGCGGGCCGGCCGGGAGCCCGGGGCTCTGCTGTGCCTGGGGGCTCGGATGCCGGTGGCGACGGCGGTTCGGATCCTTCGGGTGCATCGGGTGCATCGGGTCCTGTGGGTTCCTCCATGCCTGGCGACTGGGACGGCGGTTGGCGCCGCACCACCCCGCCTCAACTGACCGTCTCCCGCGCTCCGTTGGGAGTCAGCGACGGCCTCACCTTCCGCGCTGGGCTCGCCGCCTGGCAGAACCCTTCCTTCGACAGCGGCCTCGGGCATGCGCTGCTGCCTACGGCTCCGGCTGGGCTGGTGCGGGGTGTGGCTCCTCCGGCCGGCCCGCGCGCCGTGAGCGTCGGTGGGGGGCCGCTGCTGCTTCGGGCGGTGCGGACGGAAGGGGGCGAGGGGCCGCAGGGCGAGGCGCAGGGGGATTTTCGCTCGGTGTCGAAGTCGGTGTCGAAGTCGGCGTCGGTACGTCCGGCTCGTGGTGGCTCCTCCGGCGCCGCCGGGACTGTGGAGAAGGGAAGTTCGGGCGGAACTTCGCAGAGTCGTGACATCACGTCGTCCGTGGGTTCCCCCGCTGTCCTTTCCTCCCCGACTCCCGGTGTCCAACGAGCCGTTGCCTCCTCGGCCGCCGCGCCGATTCCGCTGGTGCGACGTGTCGCGGTGATCCCGGGGGCGGCCGGACTCTCCGTCGCGCGTGCCGCGAAGGAGGCGCCGGGGAAGGGTGCGCAGCCCGCGCCGAGCGGAAGTCGGCCGGAGGCGTCCCTCCCCGCCATCCAGCCAGGGTCGGTGGGGCCCCACTTGACGCTTGCCCGCCGGGTGACGGGGCCTGTACGCCATGTCCCTGCCCTGAGGCCTGCGGTGGTCGCCGAGACGGCCGCACTGAGCACGCCCGTGCAACGTGCGCAAAACCGGCCGTCGTTGGGTGCGCCGTCGGTGGAGGATGCCTCCGTCGTGCCTGCTGCGGGGCCCGGTTCCGGTCCGGTACTTCCTGTGGTTCAGCCGCAGGCCGGGGACGGCCAGGGTTCCTCCGACAGCCCTGCGCCGAGCACGCCCGTACGACGCGCCGGAAACCCGCCGCCGTTGGGTGCCCCGCTCGCTGAACTGCCCTCTACCGCCGCACCGTTGGCGAAGGGGGCCCCTACCGTGCCCGTGTCCGGTCCGGTGCTTCCCGTGGTTCAGCGGCAGGCCGAGGACGGCCAGGGTTCCTCCGACAGCCCAGCGCCGAGCACCCCCGTACAACGCGCGCAAGACCCGCCGCCGTTGGGTGCGCCGTCGGGGGAGGACGCCTCCGTCGTGCCCGCTGCGGGGCCCGTTTCCGGTCCGGTGCTTCCCGTGGTTCAGCGGCAGGCCGAGGACGGCCAGGGTTCCTCCGACAGCCCAGCGCCGAGCACCCCCGTACAACGCGCCGGAAACCGGCCGCCGTTGGGTGCGCCGTCGGGGGAGGATGCCTCCGTCGTGCCTGCTGCGGGGCCCGTTTCCGGTCCGGTGCTTCCTGTGGTTCAGCCGCAGGCCGGGGACGGCCAGGGTTCCTCGCACAGCCCTGCGCCGAGCGCCCCCGTACAACGCGCCGGAAACCGGCCGCCGTTGGGTGCCCCGCTCGCTGAACTGCCCTCCACCGCCGCACCGTTGGCGAAGGGGGCCCCTACCGTGCCCGTATCCGGTCCGGTGCTTCCCGTCGTTCAGCGGCAGGCCGAGGACACCCCGGGTGCCCCCAGCGACCCTGCCCCGCGCCCGTCTTCGGCTCCGCAGCGTTCCGGTGCGCGTGCGCGCGGCGGCCTGGGGGCGCCTCTGCCCGCGATGCCGGCCAGCGCCGGTCTGTCCGGCTCCGCCGCGTCCGGGGCCCGAGCCTCCAGTACGGCGTCCAGGCCCGACATCCAGCGCACACCGGCATCGCCTGGGCCGGGCAGGGACCGTACGCCGCCCACGGAGTCCGCCTCGGATACGGCACGCCACGCACCGTTGCTGGGGACGGTCGACGTTCAGCGCCACCTCGCGGACCACCCTGCGCCCCATGGCGGCAGCCTCACGGACCACGGAACCGGCCCTGCTACGCCGTTGGTGACGCCGTCCCCGGGTGCGGCGTCTCACGCTCTGGCGGGCACAGTCCTACGACCCGAGGGGATGCGCTCCGGTCCCGGCGACGGGCGTCCCCGAAGGACCGGCAGCCCGGCCCCGGTCGTCGTAGCCCGCCGTGTGGCCGAACCCGCGGCCGGCGCTCGTCCCACGACCGCATCCATCGGCGGCCCCCGCACCGCAACCCCCTCCATCGCGGTGGCCCGCCGCGCCCTCGCGCTGCTGCCCGCACGGCCCCTCACCCTCAACACCCTGGCCCCGGAGGGCCTGGCACCCTCCGCCGCGTCGCGCCCCGTCGGCGGCCCTCCCGTGGTGGCGGCGCGTTGGAGCGGTGCGCCGGACATCCCCGGCGGCGGCACCCCCGCACCGTCCACCCGACCGCCCGCGCACCCCGCGTCGGCACCGTCCGCACACGCCGCTGCGACCCCGCCGGTCCAACGGGCCGTACCCGCGCACGCGCCACACCACCCGGGCGTACCGGCAACCGGCTCGGCCGTACGAGCGACCGGTGCCCCCGGTGTCGTCCAGCGAGCCGTCCCGGTCGTCAAGCCCGCGCCGCCTCGCGGGGGAATGCCCGGTACGGCGGCGGTCACCCCGGCGCGGCCCCTGCCGGTCACGCCCCCGTTGACGCCGCC
Source organism: Actinopolymorpha pittospori (assembly GCF_014873875.1). Taxonomy (GTDB): domain Bacteria; phylum Actinomycetota; class Actinomycetes; order Propionibacteriales; family Actinopolymorphaceae; genus Actinopolymorpha; species Actinopolymorpha pittospori. The sequence continues at coordinate 654,729 of NZ_JADBEM010000001.1, forward strand.
GCTCATGCATGGCCCCTCGGCAGCCGTGGCACAGGCGGCGGCCATCCCCGTGGTCCGGCCGCGGGTCGTGACGCCGGGCCCCCGATCGGCGAGCGGCGGCAACAGCCCTGCGGCGCCCGAAGTCCAGCGCGCGATCTCCGGCGCGGGGAAGGCCGTACCCGATGTACCCGGCGTATTCAAGGGCGTACCGGCGAAGGCGGTGCCCGTGGCGCGTGGCAAGCAGCAGTCCTCCGGGACGGCCTCCGCCTCCGCGTCCGGTCGGCGTACGGAGCGGTCCGCCGACGCGGCGCAGGACCCCGGTCTCGACCTGGACGACCTCGCGCGTCGCCTGCTCGACCCGATGGCCCGCCTGCTGCGTACGGAACTGCGACGCGGCCGGGAGCGTACGGGTCGCCCCTACGACGGACGCCGCTGAGGGCACGGCACGGAACGGATGACGGACGGATGACGGACAACATCTTCGCGAGCAGCGTGTTCTTCCGGCTCGCGATCGGCGGCAATGATCTGGGCGCCTTCCACACCTGCTCCGGCATGGGTGCCGAGGTGGAGATCGAGACCTATGCCGAAGGTGGCAACAACGGCTTCACGCATCACCTGCCCGGCCGGGTGACCTGGTCGAACATCAGCCTCACCCGGCCGGTCACCACCGACACCGCGAAGATCGCCCGTTGGCTCGACGAGACGCTGAAGCGGGTGGAGCCCAAGGACGGCGAGATCGTGGCGCTGCGGCCGGATCTGTCGCGGATCATCAGCTGGCAGGTGTTCGGGATCGTCCCGGTGCGCTGGCAGGGCCCGTCCTTCGACCCCAGCAGCTCGCAGGCGGCGGTGGAGACCCTCGAGATCGCCCACGAGGGACTGCGCCCTGCCTGACCATCCCTCACGTCACTGTTGCGCGTAAGCACCTTGGAAAGGAATCCCGGCCATGTCCCCAGCGTCCCGCTCCAGTCGGGCCAGGGCCCAGCTGACGCTGAAGGAGCCCCCGGCCTCCGTCGGCGCCAAGCCCGGTGGGACGCTCGCCCGGCTGAACCTCCAGTTCAACCCGTCCACCCTGGAGTTGAGCAAAACCACCGAGTGGCGGCGCTCCCCGTCGCGGATGGCGGAGGAGTCGGCGCTGCCCGAGTTCGTCGGCAGTGGCCCGCGCCAGCTGAGTCTCGAGGTGTTCCTGGACGCCACCGCCACCCACGACAACTCCGTGGAGCAGGCGGTGGAGAAGCTGATGAAGGCCTGCGTGCCGACGAAGGCGAGCCTGGGGCGCAAGAAGCCGGCGAGCCCGTGGGTGCGGTTCGAGTGGGGCAGTGCGCGGACGACGTCGTTCGACGGGGTGCTGTCCAGCCTGTCCGTGACGTACACGCTGTTCGACGTGGACGGCAAGCCGCTGCGGGCGACCTGCCGGCTGTCGATCGAGGAGGCGAGCGTCGGTCCGGCGGGGCAGAACCCGACGTCCGGCTCGCGCACCGGGCGCAGTACGCACATCGTCGTAGCGGGCGACAGCCTGGCGCTGCTGGCGTGGCGGGACTACGGCGACGCGACGGCCTGGCGGGTCATCGCGGAGGCCAACGACATCGACGACCCGATGGCGCTCGAACCCGGCACCGAAGTGGTGCTGCCGGCCATGAGCGACGCGGGCGCTGAGGAGGAGCAGTGACAGGCGGGGCAAGGGACGGCCGATCCTTCGCGGCGGACCCCATCGTGGAGACGCCCGGCGAACTTCCGCCTGTCTGGGCCGCCCAGTTGGTGAGCTGCGTGGTCGACGAGAACGTGGGCCTGCCGGACGCGGCCGTGCTCACCTTCCGCGACCCCGATCACGAGTTCCTGACGAAGACCGGCATCACCATCGGCACCCCGCTCAGGGTCTCGGTGGTCACCGTGACCGGGCAGGCGCGCGAGCGGCTGTTCAACGGCGAGGTGACGGCCCTGGAGGTGGACCGGGACCGCACCGGCTCGTTCACGGTGGTGCGCGCCTTCTCCAAGGCGCACCGCCTCCAGCGCGGCCGGAAGGTGGTGGCCTACCGGAACATGACGGCGGCGGCCATCGTCCGCAAGGTGGCCGCAGGGGCGGGCCTGGCCTGCGGCACCGTGCAGGCCGCGCCGGTCACGTACAAGCAGCTGTCCCAGGCGAACGTGTCCGATTGGGACTTCCTCCAGTTCCTGGCCGCCGAGAGCGGCGCACAGGTGCGTGTCGACGACAAGGGGCTGCTCCAGTTCACCCAGCCCCAGAAGGCGTCCGGGGCGCCCGCGCCGTCCACCTCGGCCGCCCGCAACCCGATGGTGCTGGAGTACGGGCGCAACCTGCTGGCCCTGCGGGCCTCCCTGTCGGCGGCGGACGGGGCGCAGCAAGTGGAGGTGCGCGGCTGGGACGTCACCACCAAGCGGTCCCTGGTGGCCCGGCAGGCGTCCGTCGACAGCGACACGGTGCTGCCGGGGCTGAGCCCCGCGTTCGCCGCCCGGTTCGGCACGTCGAAGCTGACCGTCACCGACACCCCGTACCGCACCCAGGCCGAGACGAAGGCCGTCGCGGACGCCGTCGCCGGGCAAGTCAGCGCCGGGTTCGGCGAGTTGGAGGTGCTGGTCGAGGGCAACCCGCTGCTGCGGGCGGGGAAGGCCGTGGCGCTCGGCAACGTCGGGCAGGCCTTCTCCGGCAAGTACACGGCGACGGCCGTGCAGCACGTCCTGGAACCCCACGGCGGCTACCGCACCACGGTGTGGGTGAGCGCCAGCCCCGACCGTTCCCTGACCGGCCTGGTCACCGGCGCCAACGCGCCCTCCCGCGGCCCGCGCATGCCGGGCCTCGCGATCGGCGTCGTCACCGACGTACGGGAGACCGGCGGTGCCGAGAGCGGTTCGGTGAAGCTGAAGTTCCCCTGGCTGGACGACACGTACGTCACCGACTGGGTCCGTACCGTGCAGTGGGGCGGCAAGGGCGGCGGCGGGGTCGTGAGTCCCGAGGTCAACGACGAGGTCCTCGTCGGCTTCGAACAGGGCCTGCTGGACAGCCCGTACGTCATCGGCGGGCTCTACAACGGCGTGGACAAGCCGTCCCCGCACGACGTCCCGCTGATCGACAAGACCACCGGCAAGGTCAACCGCCGTTCCATCGTGTCCCGTTCGGGGCACCGGGTGGAGCTGCTGGACGCGCGGGCGCCGGGGCGCTCCGGTGTGCGGATGCTGTCCGCCGACGAACGCCTCGAAGTCTTCCTCGACAACCGGCGCGACCGCATCGAACTGACCGTGTACGCGGGCAGGAGCCGTCAGGTCCTCAGCTCGGTCGTGCTCGACAAGGAGGGCATCACCATGGACGCGAAACAGGGCGATGTGAACATCTCGGGCCGCAACGTGGACATCAACGGCCGGGTCGGCGTGAAGATCGGCGGCCGTACGGTCGACGTCACCGGCGCCACGGGCGTCACCGTCGACGGCGGTCTCCTCGGCGTACTCAAAGCCAAGCTCATCCGCATCAACTGACCGGCTCTCCAGCCACCTTCGAAGGGAGCATCGCATGCCCGCCGCCGCCCGCACCGGCGACCCCACCAACCACGGCGGGGTGATCGCCACCCCGCCGCCCGCCGCCGCGCGATCGGTCGCGACCGTACTGATCGGTGGACGTCCCGCCGCCGTCGTGGGCAGCCTGCACACGTGCGCGATGCCGCCGCACCTGGCCCTGGGACCGGCGAACGTGATCATTCCCGACCCGACCGCCCTCACCTCGGGCATGGTCCTCATCGGCGGGCTGCCGGCCGCGAAGGCCCGCGACAAGACGGCGTGCGGCGCGCAGATCCTCACCGGCGCCCCCAACGTCCTAATCGGGGGCCTGTGATGACCGTCCCGCGAAGCGCACGGGCTGCGAGGAGCGCGCGATGAGCGAACGGTTCATAGGCCGCGGCTGGGCGTTCCCGCTGCGCGTCGGACCGACCGGCGGGATCGCGCTGGTCGAACGGGAACGGGAGATCGAGGAGGCGATCCGCCTCGTCCTCGGCACCGCGCCCGGCGAGCGGCCCATGCGGCCCGAGTTCGGCTGCGGCATCCACGACTACGTCTTCGCCCCCGGCGACGGCGCTACCGCGGGGCGGATCGCCCAGCAGGTGCGCGAGGCGCTGGAGCGGTGGGAGCCGCGGATCACCGTCGACGACGTTGTCGTCGCCTTCGACGCGGTCGAGGACGGCACGCTCTACATCGACGTGCACTACACGCTGCGATCCACCAACGACCGGCGCAACCTGGTCTTTCCCTTCTACACGATCCCCTCCGAGGAGGGGGCCGAGGAAGCGGGCGCGCACTGATGGCCCTGCCCTCCCCGAACCTGGACGACCGCCGATTCCAGCAGCTCGTCGACGAGGCGAAGCGGTACGTGCAGCAGCGCGCCCCGGAGTGGACCGACCACAACGTCTCCGACCCGGGCGTCACCCTGATCGAGACGTTCGCCTACCTGGTGGACCAGCTCCTGTACCGCCTCAACCGGGTCCCGGACAAGAACTACACCGCGTTCCTCGACCTGTTGGGCATCCGCCTGTTCCCGCCGACCGCGGCCGGGGCCGACGTCGACTTCTGGCTCTCCGCACCCCAGCCAGACGTCGTCACGCTCCCGCCCGGCACCGAGGTGACCACGGCGAGCGGCGACAACGACGCGGCCGTCGTCTTCACCACCACCGACGAACTGCGCATCCTGCCCAGCGAGTTGACCCGGCTGGTGACCGTGCCCCGGACCGGCGAGCAGAGCGACCGCACCGGACAGCTCGCCGACGGACTCGACATCCCCTGCTTCCAGACGACGCCCGAACCCGGCGACGCGCTGCTCTTCGGTCTGCCGACCGCCGTACCGCGCTGCATCGTCGCCGTACGCCTCGACAGCCGCGTCGAGGGCATCGGCGTCGACCCGCGCCAGCCCCCGCTGGTCTGGGAGGCCTGGGACGGCGGCAGTTGGCAGCGCTGCGAGACCGGCGACGACACGACCGGCGGCCTCAACCGGCCCGGCGAGGTCATCGTCCACGTACCGGCCGGGCACACGGCGTCCGTGATCGGCGGCACCCGTGCCGGCTGGCTGCGCTGCCGGGTCACCGAGGCACAGCCGGGCCAGCCGTTCTACTCCGAGTCGCCGACCGTGCGCGAGGCGGAGGTGATGACGGTCGGCGGCACCATGGCCGTGGAGCACGCCGAAACGGTCACGGACGTACCCCTCGGCACCTCGGAGGGCGTCGCCGGACAGACGTTCCGCCTCGACCGTCCGCCGATCCTCCTTGACGCCGAACCGCCCCTGGTGGAGGTGTCATCGGAGGAGGACAGCTGGCAACGCTGGGACGTCGTCGATCACTTCGGCCGCTCCGGACCCGACGACCGCCACGTCCGCGTCGACGCCACCATGGGCGAGTTCGCCTTCCCGCCTGCCCTGCGCGAGCCGGACGGCACCCTGCGCCACTGGGGCGCCGTGCCGCCCAAGGGCGCCCAGATCCGCGTCGCCCGCTACCGCACCGGCGGCGGCCCCGCCGGGAACGTCGCCCGCGGCGCGATCTCCGTCCTCCTCAGCTCCGTCCCGTACATCGCCCAGGTCACCAACCGGGAGGCGGCGCGCGGCGGGGTGGCGGGGGAGACGGTCGACAACGCCCGCAGGCGCGCGCCGGAGGCCCTGCGCATGCAGGACCGCGCGGTGAACGCCGAGGACTACGAGATCATCAGCCGCCAGGCCGCCCCCTCCGTCCGCCGGGTCCGCTGTCTGCCCGCCGCCGAGGCCCCCGGCGCGGTACGGGTGCTCGTGGTCCCGGACGCCGTCGCCGACGAGGACGACGACCGGCTCCGCTTCGAGCAGCTCATCCCCTCCGAGCAGGTCCTGACGGCGATTACTGCCAGCCTCGACGAACGCCGCCTGATCGGCACGCGGTTGCTGGTCGAACCGCCCGTCTACCAGGGCGTCACGGTCGTGGCGCGGCTGTCGGCGGCCCCGGCCGACGTGGATCGGGTCCGCGAGGCCGCCCTCGACGCCCTGTTCCACCACCTCAACCCGCTCGTCGGCGGCCCCGACGGCACCGGCTGGCCCTTCGGACGGCCCATCCAGTACGGCGAGATCTTCGGCGTCCTGCAACGCGCCACCGGCAACGCGCTCGTCGAGGAGATCCGCCTGTTCCCGGCCGACCCCGTCACCGGCCGCCGGGGCGCGCCCACGGACCGCATCGACGTCGGCCCGGGCGCGCTCGCCTTCTCCTACCAGCACCAGGTCGTCGTCACCGGCGTCGGCCCGGAGGGACGGGGATGAGCCGCGCCGCGATCCCCGGGCTGCCGAGCCGGTACCCGATCGGCGGTCAACTGCCCGCGTTGTACGCCGACGACGACTTCGCGCAACGGTTCACCGCCGGACTCGACACGGTCCTCGCGCCCGTCTTCTCCACCCTGGACAACCTCCCCGCCTATCTCGACCCCCGGGTCGCCCCCGTCGACTTCCTGGAGTGGCTGTCGTCCTGGGTGGGCGTCGCTGACGACCCGGACTGGCCGGTCGGGCTGCGCCGGGAGGCGGTCGTTCGCGCGGTGGAACTGCACCGCTGGCGGGGGACCCGGCGGGGCCTGGTCGAGGCGCTGCGCCTCGCGGTGGGAGTACGCGCGGAGGTCGTCGGGGACGGCGGGGCGGCGTGGTCCGCCACGCCGGGCTCCGACCTGCCCGCGGAGCCCGCGGCGGAGCTGCTGATCCGGGTCGCGCCGGACGCCGCCGGGCCCGGCGCCGCCGGGCTGGACGTGGACCGCGTCCACGAGATCGTCCGGGCCATGTGCCCGGTGCACGTCGCGTTCCGGGTGGAGGTCGTGGAGGCACTCCCCGGCGCACCCGACGAGGAAGGGAACTGACCCATGCGCGCATGTCCCGCCTGCGGGTCCGCCAACGACCCCGCGGACGACTTCTGCGGCAACTGCGGCGCGTATCTGGGGTGGTCGGACTCGGCGGGGGGTGCGGGGGCGTCGCCGGGTGCTGGGACGTCTTCGGGTGCGGGTATCTCGTCGGGTTCCGGTACGTCTTCGGGCGCGGGTACGTCGTCGGGTTCGGGTGCGGCGGCTGGTTCGGGTACGTCGGTGAGCCCGGGTCCGCCGGAGGGCGCGGCCGGTTCGGCGTCCACGGAGCCGTCGGCGTCCACGGAGCCGTCGGCGTCCGCCAGCCCGGCGTCGGCCGGTGGGTCTGCCTCGACGGGATCGCCGGAGACGGGGGCGGGCACGGACCGGGCGGATGCCGTCCCGGCGTCGACGCCCCCCTCGGGGGACGGTCCCCCGTCGACCGCGCGTGCGCTCGGCGCGTCGCTGCGCGCCCGGCTGACGGGCAGGGGGCGCGGTGAGGGCGGTACGGGGTTCCCGGCATCGGGGGTCTCGGTGCCCGGCGTCTCGGTTCCCGGTGCTTCAGTCCCCGGCGTCTCGGTTCCAGGTGTCTCCGTTCCTAGCGTCTCGGCGTCGGATCTCCCCGCGGCGGACCTGCCGGTCCCGAACATCTCCACCCCGGATGCCCCGGCTCCGGACCCCGCCCCAACTGCCCCCGATCGGGCCACAGATGCCGCAGGCTCCCGCACCACCCCCGCCGCTTCCCCCACCCCCGACACCCCCGCCCTGCCTCCCCAGGCCCCGCCCGTCCCCACCTCTCCACCCGTCCCCACCTCCCCGCCCGCACCGACACCCCCGCCTTCCCCCGCACCCACCCCTCCCCGCCCCCCGGCACCCCCCGTCACCCCGCAGTCCCCGAGCGCCCCCCGTACCCCCTCCGCCCCCCTCCCGCCCATGGACCCCGCCCCCACCCGTGACCCCGACGCGATCGTCCCGGTCCTGCCCGCGAAGGCGGTCGCGCCGCGGCCCGTCGTACGGTCCCAGGCCGCCGAGGAGGACGAGGGGAGCGGGCGGCCCTGTCCCGCGTGCGGGACGCTGAACCGGCCGGAGCGGAAGTTCTGCCGGCGGTGTGCCGCGGAGCTGAGGCCGGCGCAGAAGGCGGCGCCGCTGCCGTGGTGGCGGACGGTGTGGCCGTTCCGGCGCAGGGCGCGGGCGGGTTCGGGGCGCGGCGTACGGTTCCTGGTGATCCTCGCCGTGGTGATCGCGCTGTGCGCGGGCGGGATCTTCCTGCTGCCCGCGGGCCGCGCCCTGTACGAGGACGTCCGGGACAAGCTGGGCAAGGCCGAGCCCATCACCCCGGTGAAGGTCGAGGCGAGCGGCTCGCTGCCCGGTCACCCGGCGACGAAGACCACCGACGGCCTGAACAACAAGTACTGGGCCGCCCCCGGCCCCGGCGCCTCGCTGACGTACACCTTCCGCAAGCCGTTCCGCCTCGTCGACGTGATCATCACCAACGGCGCGTCCACGTCCCCCGAGGCGTACGCCCGTCAGGCCCGCGCGCTCCAGGTCGACCTGGAGGTGACGGCGGAGGACGGCACGAAGGAGCTCAAGGAGGTCACCCTCAGTGACAAGCCGGGCTGCCAGACGATCCAGAGCGGGATCAGCGACGTGAAGACGATCCGCCTGACGCTGAAGTCACCCGTGGACCTGTCCAAGGGTCGCCATCTGGCCCTGGCGGAGGTCGAGTTCTTCCAGCGGGGCTGACGCCGGGCGCGTGAATGACCGTACGGGGTACGAGAGTTGACGTGTTCGTGGAGCGCGGAAGGCGATTCCGCCAGGAGTGGTGAGGAGGGGCCGCACACCTCCTCACCACTCAGCCTCCGTGGTGGACAGGTCGAGGTCGGTGAACCAGAGCGCGTGGGAGGCGGTTCGCCACACGGCAGACATCGCCTGGAACTTGCGTTCGCGGACCGCCGGGTCATCGAAGGGTTGCCCGTCGCGATCCGTCGGAGGCCACGCCCATTGGTCGGTCTTCTTTACCTCGTAGATGCTTGCTTCCCACAGCTCATCTGGACAGCCGCGCAGGGCGATGGCCATGTCGTCGAGGGTTGACCGGTACTGCACCGCGAGTACCGAGCACCAGATCGTGGTCATCTTTGAACCTTCCGGCTGGACGACGAGCGGACACAGCCGGCCGATCTTCTGCGGCCTCTGGAGCTGTATTGACGCTCAGGGAGGGTAGTGCCGGTTCTTCATCTCGTGCGGGCTCGCAGCGCCTTAGCTCAGTGACCCACGCGTCTCACGTCGGGGCGTTTCGCATGTCCGCGAGCGTGCGGAGTAGGTGTGTGGTGGCCGGGTCGGCGGGGAAGAAGGTTTCGATCGCGATCTCGTCCAGGGTGACGTCGCGGGGCGATCCGAAGACCGTGGCCGTGTAGAGCAGCGCGAGGTCGCCGTAGGGCGTGGTCATCTGCAGCGGGACAACGAGATCGGCCTTGGCCGCGTTGGCCGCGTTGGTCGGTGAGGCTGGATGGCTGTAGGTCTGGAGTTCGGTGAGGAGCGAGGTGAGCCCGTCGTCGGCGGTGCGCTCGAGCTGCCGGCGTACCCGCCGCAGCACGTGCGCTCGCCACTGTCCGAGGTTCAGGATCTGGGGGGCCAGACCGTCAGGGTGCAAGGTTGCGCGCAGCAGGTTGACCGGCTGCCGGCACAGCTCCTCGGGTAGGTCGTCGAGGAAGGCCCGCATCGCGGTGTTAGCGGCCAACAGGTTCCAGTGCACGTTCACCGCGACCGCCGGGTTGGGCTCCATGCCCCTCAGAACTGCCTGCACCGCATCGTGGGCCGCACCGAGGTCCGCCAGCGGCCGCTCGCGGTAGGCCGGTGCGAAGCCTGCGGCAAGGTGGAGACGATTACGCTCGCGCAGCGGCACGTCCAACTCATCGCAGATCCGCTCGATCATCACCGGGCTGGGCTTCGACCTTCCGGTCTCGATGTAGCTCAGGTGTCGAGCCGACATCTCCGCTGCCAGGGACAGATCCAGCTGTGATCGGCGACGCCGCTCGCGCCACTGTTTCACCAGCATCCCGATCGTCTCCTGCGAAGCGGCGGCTGTGGCAGTCATGTCCGCCACAATGACGTCGATCCCCCCGGCCAGGCAATGACCTCGGAGGTTATTGATGGCCCTCTCCCCTCGCGCCACAGTGTGGATCGTTGCCGCACAAACCTCGTGCGGCACTCCCATCGCCCAGCACGCGGAGGAGTCTGCACATGACCAAGATCAACGAACCCAACCCGACTGTTCCCGGCGCGCTCGCTGTCGACCGGTACGTTCAGTTCTGGAACGCCGCGACTCCGGAGGCACAGCAGCGGCTCGCGGCCGAGGCATTCGCCGATGACGTCAGCTCCCATGTGCCCGTAGCTGTCATGCGGGGAGTCGAGGAGTTGATCGCGTTCCGGAACCAGTTCGCGCACCACTTCCCCGACTACCGATTCCAGTCGCGGACGGAGCCCGACACCCACCACGATCGGGCTCGGCTGCAGTGGGAGATCGTCGTTGGTGGTCAGTCCTTCGCCGCCGGGACTGATGTGCTCGAGTTGGACGATGCGGGTCGTATCACAGAGATCACGGGGTTCCTCGACCAGGCGCCGGAGGGTTTCGACCCTCACGCGCACGAATGACGGTGCTTGTACGCACGTGAAATGTGACGTATCGCGATGTGGCAACGGCTCCGTCACGGCCGCGGCCGTGGCTCAGAACGCACGGTCGCGGCCGTGCCTGCCCAGTCGCTATTGATCGCTGCGCGGTCAGCTTCTCGCTAACGTCCCCCAGTCCGCATCGGTCAGCGTGTGGTCGCGGATGTGGTCCGTCTCCAGCGGGAGCGCGGGTGCGGCCGCGAGCGCGACGGCTCCCCAGAATCCGTCCCACGCCTGCGGCAGCCGATGCCGTGCGGAGACCCGGCGGAGTCGTTGCGCCCTCGGACTCCTTCAGCTGAGAAAATCTGTGTCGGCCGCAGTAGACATCCGGTCGTCTTGCAGTTAGTGTTTGTCCCGTCGTTGACGAAGCTAGTGGTCGCGGTAGACACGAACTACCGCGAGCAGGACATGGGACGGCAGTCGAGTTTGTGGGGTCCAGGAGAACAGGAGGCTCCAGGCCGGCTGTCGGGGTGGGCGGTTCCACGGCCCGCCAAGCAGTACCGATTGACAGCAGTTCCGGAAAGAGCAGCAAGGGGAGCCAGGAGAGGAGTAGATGCCATCAGGATCGCCCGAAGCGAGGATGTCATCGCTCGGGTACCGCAGACCCCGGATTGGAAGGTGGTCCCCGGTCACGCAGCCGCGATCCCCGCATCTCCGCCCGTTCAGGTGCGCATGCGGAACAGAAGGCTGGCGCAAGGCGCCAGTAGATGGTGTTGAAATCCCTCGGGCCCTGGTGCCGTACGGCACCAGGGCCCCCTCGACGTGTCCAGCAAAGGGGTGTGAGTGACTCCAGCAACCCGATCGAATGTTGAGGGCAGATTCGACGATGACGACTATCCCGCCTACACCATGGGTCGTGCCGCGGAGATGATCGGCGCCACGCCCGCCTTCTTGCGGGCCGTCGGCGAAGCCGGGCTCATCGTCCCGTTGCGGTCCGAGGGCGGCCACCGCCGTTACTCCCGCTACCAGTTGCGCATTGCCGCCCGTGCCCGCGACCTCGTTGACCAGGGCACCCCGATCGATGCCGCCTGCCGCATCGTCATCCTCGAAGACCAACTGGAAGAAGCGCAGCGGCTCAACCAGGAACTGGGCCGACCAGCGACCGACCCGAACCAGCCCAGCAATTCCTGACGCGGCCAGCGTGCCTCACCCACCCCCGCGGCCCTCGAGATAAGCGAAGCCCAGCGAATATGCCTGCTCTCCGGTCCAGAGAGTGAACACTTCTATGCCCGTCTCCCAAACCACAGGATGGCGGGCTACTGACTCTTCCCAAGGGAGTGAAGACCCTGGTCCCGGTGGCCTGACCGCGCTGCTTCGCACCGCTGGTGATCCACACCCACGCAACGCCAACCCACACTGCGCTCCCGCCCCCTCCCGACCGCTCCTCCCGGCCGCCCCTCCCGGCTGATCCACGTCCCTCGCCTTCTCTCCCTGCGCCCACCTGCCGGTCCGGCGTCACGGCCTGATTACTGTCGGGAAGGTGAGAGGCGCGAACCACGGGGGTGGGTGCGATGCCGCATGGGACATGTCGCCGCGCGTTCAACGACGCGGTTGAGGCGGCTGGCGGCCGGGACAACCTCACAGAACGTGACTTGCAAATGATCCAGTTTGGGGTATACGCCGGCCTCGGCGCCGCCAGCGACCTACTCGCCGAGAGCTTGCGCGAGCGGGTCGACTAGCGTCACGCGGCGGCCTGCCGGCGGCGGCCGACGGCCCGTGACTTGGGGCTCTGGTTGACCCTACCTTGACCAAGCTTGACAAGTCTCGCTATGTGAGACGTGGATGGCCGCCTACGCCGGAAGTCGGGGTCAAGCGCAGGCGGCCGTCAGAGGGTGTGCAGGACCCGTTCGCAGGTCTACGTACCCGCAGCAAGGCCAGTGGGTGGTCGGGCCCAAGTCACACGGCTCAGGGCCTTTAGTCCCCTTGTCCGATGCCTGTGGATAGCCCTGTGGACTCCGGGGATCGCTCCAGCGGGCGGCAACTAGCGCGATCGCCGTCGTCGCGGTCGCTTTCCGACGCGACAGCAACTGACCGGGGCGTCGAGGGTCTCGCGTGATGGCGTTGCCGAACGACGACTGCTCCAGTTCAGCTGGGCCTACGAACGCTCATCTCGCCCGGCTCGACACGGCCGACTGACCGCGACGCCGGTGCCGAATCCCTCCCCCGGGGGACATGGGTGGCCCCCTGACGGGGGAGGCCCGTGGGCCTGGCTTCTCAGCAGACTCCTGATCACGGGTACGACGAGGAGCGGGGATGCGACATGGACCGGAAGCCGGTCATCGGGGCGCGGTGGAGCATCGTGTGAAGGGTCGCTGCGTACGGTGCGGCCTCGACGCTGTCGCTGTACCTGCTCGTCAAGGTGGTCTGGGTGCTCGCCGCGCTGGTGGGTCACGGCCCGGACGGGTTCGACGGCAGCGCCACCGACTGGGTGATCCTCAACACGGTGACCGTGGGGATGGCGGCGATCGGCATCGCGCTGGCCCTGGGGTTCGCTCAGCCCTGGGGTTCGCTCAGCCCTGGGGCCGCAGGATCCCGGCGGCGCCGCTGCTGTTCGTCGCCTGGGTGGGTGCGGGCTTCCTGGTTCCGCTGATCCCGTACCTGGTGCTCAGCGGCGTCCTCGCAGGTTCGGACAGCGACGAGTCCGGCGGCAGGGACGTGATGCCCACGTGGGAGGGGATCTTCGTCTCCATCGGCGTCGGAGGAATGGCGCTCGGCCTGGTGATCGCCCTTCCGATCTACCTGCGGGAACGGTTCCCACACACCTTCCTGGGACGGCGCGACGACGGACTGGCCCGCCCAGCGCGGAACCTGCTCGCCGTGCGGGCCGCACTGGTAGTGAGCTGCGCGCTGGGGGTGCTCTGGCTGTCCTGGACCTTCGGCGCGGGGTTCGGGCTCAACCCCGCTCACCGCGATCTGCTGGACTCGAACGCCCGGTTGCTGTTGGGCATCTGGGGCGTCGGGGCGATGATCGCCGCCTGCAGCGTTCACCTGCTCAGCCGTCGCCAGCCGGCCCGGCTTCGCCGGTGGATCCCCCTCACCCTAGCGTTCACCACCTCAGGATCGTTGTTCGCCTGGAACGCCTGGAAACTAGCCGCCGCGCTCCTGGGCCCCGGCGACTACACAACTCCGGAGTATTTCGTGGTCGCGCTGACCGAGTACGTCCTGGCGATCGGCGCGGGCGCCACCCTGCTAACCACCCTCCTGCGCACCCGGCGCTCCGTGCCGGCGAGGACATCAGCCTGACGCGAGGTGGCTTCTCGAGGCCGCCGAGGTGCTCGAACCAACGAGACGAGATTCCTTCAACCTCCAGGAACAAGGGAGTACAGGTTCACATGCGTACTTTGCTGGCGTCCACAGCCGCTGCGATCACCGCGCTGGTGATCGGCGCCGTGGTCACGGCGTCGCCGAACCTGTCAACGACCCTCCGGGTGTCGTGGCCGTCACCCCGGCCACCGCGAGTTCTGCCACCGCACCGGGAGGAGGCGTGCTGTTCGAGGACCATGGCCCGATCACTGCGCAGATCGGCGACCGGACCGAGTCCGACGGCCCCGGCGATGGCTCCGAAGTCAGCCCTCTCGCCTTCTCCCGCAGCGCCGCTGCGGATAGGACAAAGGGTGTCTGGTATGCCTGCCACACTGGCTCTCCAAGCTCCGCCCCGTCGGGCTAGCAGACCGATCCGCAAGCGAAAGGGATGATGCGGCAGTGAGTCACCGCGTTGCGCCGAATGTGGAGGTCGTCGACCTCGCGCCGGGTCTTTGGATCTGGCGGCTTGAGCATCCCAACTGGCAGGAGGGGTTTGACTGGCAGGAGGTGGTGACGAGCGTCTGCGTGGACGCAGGCGCCGAACGGTGGGTACTCGACCCTCTGCTCCCGCCGGAGGACGCGACCCAGGTTTGGGATCGGTTCGCCGAGCAACCGCCCACAGCGGTCGCGGTCCTCATTGCCGATCACATGCGCGAGACCTGGAGCGATCGCCACACATGGAGCGTCGATGCGCTGGTCGATCGATACGGATGCCGCGCCTTCGGCCCGAACACCTTTGATCCCGACATGATCGACAAGGTAGGCCCGGCAGAAGCCGAAGTGCAGAAGATCGTGCCCAGTCAGGAGCTGCCGGGAGGCCTGGCGCCTTTCCGGGATCCACGTGGCTGGCACGAGACGCCGCTCTACCTTCCACAACACCAGACGTTGGTGTTCGGCGACAGCCTCACGGAGCGAGCCGGATCCCTGAGGGTGTGGATGTCACCCACTCATGAGGAACGCGCTCTGCCTGACCTGCGCCGAATGCTGGACCTTCCGTTCGAGCGTGTGATCATCTCCCACGGTGAACCTGTCCACACCCGCGAGGCTTTTGAGCAAGCGCTGGAGCTCCCATCATGGCCGGCTTCATCGCTTCACATCGCCGCCTGGAACGGAGACCTCGAACAGGTCCGCAAACTTGTGGACAGAGGCGCTGACCTGACGGCGCGATCTGACGGCGACGAGCCGTACGGAAACTCCGACAAGACCCCGCTTGACTGGGCCGAAGCAGCGTCTCGCTCAGAGGCCAGGAAGCCCACGCACGACGACATCATCGCCTACCTCAAATCAGTAATGGAGGCGAAGGGCATGGCCTAGGAACTGCTCACCTCCCTTCTACGGCGTCGATGCCCAGACACTTTGCCTGCGCATCATCAAGCTCGGGCCGGCTGCCGGGCCCAGGCCCAGGGCACAGCGCGCTGCCTCACCGACTGCGCCATGGCCATCTGGGCCATCTCGGGTTCCTGGGCCTTCCTGATCCGCTCAGTCAACGCCTCGACCTGCGGGTTGGATGCGCGTTGCCCCGCCGTCCCCGTCCCCCTCCGTGAGCGCCCGGCCGGACACACACGACGCCCAGGACGTGGTCATAGAGCAGATGAAGTACGTCTGATGCTCGTCGAGACCGAGCAGTACGCGAGTTGCGTGCCATGGAGCCGGCGGAAATGGAGCAGGCGCAGGCAGGGATTGGCATCTGTCAGCAGATCAGCCCGCGCTTGGCGCCGGGGCCGTGTGCTACCGGCGCGTCGCCGATCCAGCGTTCGTCGATCGGCTCGGAGGCAAGCTGGTAGCGCGAGTCTGAGGACAGTCGGATCCGCTCGGAGCGGTTGTCGAGGCTGGCGTGGACGAGGTAGATGCTGAAGGTAAGGAGGTCGCCCGCCCGGAACTCCGTGGTCAGCCAGCGGCCTCCGAACTGCTCGCGCAGGCGCACCGGGTCGCGAGAAAGGGTGCCGTTGAACCGAGACCGCTCGTCGTCGCCGTCGACGTTCGTGCAGTAGGTGTCCACGTCGCGCAGGGCGTAGTCGTCCCGGATCTCCGTACGCCGGTGTGAGCCTTCCAGGACCATCAGGCCGCCCAAAGTGAAGTCGGCGTCACCGAGCGGCACCCACGCGGTACAGACGTGGTGGGTTCCGCGGCCCATGAAGACGACGTCCCCATGCGGCGCGGTCCCTCGACCTGGTGCCACTGCTCGCATCCAGGTGTAGTCGTAGTGGCGGACGGGCCCGCCGAGCAGGCGCTGGTAGAAGCCGAGCAACTGCTCACCGTACAACAGCCGATGGAGTACGGGATTGTCGTGCGCGAGGTCGGGCTTGAACGCGAGGGTCGAGTCCGCAGGTGCGACGGCGAGGTCGGCGGGATACGCCGGGTCAGTGAGCCCTTCGGCCGCGAGTCGGTCGGTGATGCTCCGTCGTGCCCGCAACACCGCGTCGGTGTCCAGGAAGCCAGGCAGGAAGAGATAGCCGTCCTCCTCCATCCGGTGCCGCAGCGTGTACGGATCGTCGACGACATCGGCCGAGCTTCGCAACTCGCCCAGCGACGAGGGCGCGAGGTCGAGGTCATGACCCTGCGCGGTGAGTCTGGGCCACGTTCTGGTCGCGTTCACTGCATCCTCCTCGAAGATCTTCGAAGTCTGGACCGGCGTGCTAGCTGTGCTCCTCCGGGTTGCTCCAGAACCACGCCTCCGGGTCGTAGATTGCCGGCACCGGGATGTCCCAGGTGTTGATCTGCCCGCCGAGGTAGAGGTTCGACCGTTGCGGGACGTTCTGCAGGTCCTCGTGCACCAGGATCACCTGCGGGTAGTCGGCCACCACACCGAGGAAGAACGGGCCCTCCTCGATGTGGATCCGGCACATCTGCCACAGCAACTCGTTGAGCTTGGTCGGATCGGTCTCCGTCCGCGCTTGCCCGTACAGTCGCCACAGCCGGTCGATCGGGCTGCCCTCGTCGGGCAGCACCCACGGTGGGTGCCGCTTCCAGGGATCGAGATCGCGTTCCTCCACAAGCTTCTTCGGGTCGCCGCTGCGGATGATGTACCCCTGCCCGTGCAGCGGCGCCCAAGTGTCGGGGATCGTGGGGATCACCCAGGACGGCCAGCTCATGATCCCGCCACCGCCGATCTCCCACGCGGTGTTGCTCATCAACTCGCCACGGCTCCACATGTCAGACCACGCGGTGGGCGGGACCGGGTTCATCTCAGTCCTGACACCGATCGCCTGCCAGTCCCGCCGGAGGAACTCGTTCTTGCGCACGTGTTCCTTCACCGCGTCGGCCGGATAGTCCAGACGTACGACGAGCTTGCTGCCGTCGGGTTTCTCGCGGAACCCGTCGCCGTCAGCGTCGACCACGCCGAGATCGTCGAGCATCGACGTCGCCTTCTTGGGGTCGTACGCGAGGTAGGAGTCACGCCAGGTTCGATAAACCTCCTGGCCCTGCCGGCCAGCCTGGAGACAGGGCGCCTTCGGGCTGAGCGTGCCGGTCGTCAGCTCGCCGCTGTTGAAGTACAGGGACTTGAGGACGTCCTTGCGGTTGTAGGCGTGTGACAGCGCCTGCCGGAACGCCGGTGTACGGATCAACTCACGCATCGCGGCGTCGGGATAGTCGTAGTTGAAGAAGAACAGGGATCCGCTGCCCGAACCGCTTCCCCAGAACCAGACCCGCAGGCCCGTCCGCGACGACGCCTCCTTAAGGCCCTGGACGTCACCGAGACCGATGGCGGAGTGCTGCCCCTCGGCGAAGTCGACCTTGCCCTCGGTGAACTGGAGCTTCCTCACCTCCTCGTCGGTCACCGCGTTCCAGACCATCTTGTCCATCAGAGGCAACTGGTTGCCGGCCCGGTCCACGCACCAGTAGTACGGGTTGCGTTCCCAGACGACGTTGCGCCCTTCCTTGTAGATCGCGAGCTTCCAGCCCGTCATCACCGGACAGTCGGGGTTCACGAGGAAGTCGGCCTTGCTGTCGTGAGTGGCGTACCAGTCCTTGGCGGTGACGGCACGGTTGTACTTCGGATGGAACTGCTTCAGGTAGTGGCGCGGCAGCATCCAGTCCGCTCCGACGCTGCGGTGGACGGTATCGGCCAGCCGGTCGGGGGTAAGTGGCGTCGGCGCGTCGAAGGAGATGACCAGCGTGTGCGCGTCAGGAGCCGACAGGCGGGCGACACCGCCCTTGCCCGACACCGCCTCGTCCGGCGGGACCTCCGGGTGGCTGGCGTCGAGGACCGTGTCCTCCCACCAGTACAAGATGTCGGCGGTTGACCACGGCGTACCATCCGACCACCGCAGTGACGTCCGAAAGTGGAACGTCCACTCCGACAAATCGGCGTTGGACTCCCAACTCTCGGCCAGACCAGGACCCACGTGCATGCCGTCGTTCAGCCAGCGCACGATCGAGTGGCCATACATATACTGCCCGATGGAGGCGTCGTTCGTGCCGCCGGCGACGAGCCGGCAGACCCCGCCATACCTACCGCCACGCTGCCAACGGTGCGGCACCACGTAGCGGTGGTCCGGCAGTCGCTTCGCCAGCGGCGGCAGGTCGCCCGCCTTCACCCGCCGAGCCAGCATCGGCGCCTCGTGAAGGGAGGCCGGCACCGGCAGAGGCTTGGTCGGCGAACCCCTTCCCCCACCCGGCTTCGGGGCCGTCCCGCCCCGTTTGGCGTCCGCACCGTCGCGAGCACAGGACCCGAGCGTGACCGCCGCCGCAGCGGCGGCGGACGCCCTCAGGAGACTGCGCCTGCTCAGGGCCGGTCCGTCCGTCATTGTCATCCCCACACCACCCCGGATTGGCTTTTCCTACAATGCGCCGTGTCGAGTCTCCTCTGTACGCACATGGCGAGACATGGACAAACCGGTCTCATTCTTGGACTTTCACAACGCCTGACGGCACCGAGGACGGGAGGACCAGATGGACGGCTGGGCCCACTACCTCACACCGACCGCGGCGCAGCGCAGGTTGGGGATGGTCTGCCTCGGCGCCGGCCACAAACGCGAGGACGATCCGTGCCCGCCGCGGGTCCTGACGTCCTATGCGGCAGTGTTCGTCGTCGAGGGTCGCGGGTGGTTGGAGTGGGGACACGGCCCCCGCCGCGCCGAGCTCTCGGCGTCGTCGCTGTTCTGGCTCTTTCCCGGCGTCCCCCACACCTACGGACCGCACGGCGCCGGTTGGCAGGAGATCTGGCTGCTCTTCGAGGGACCGGCCGCGGCAGCGTACGAGGAGCTCGGCTACCTGTCGAGGTCAGAGCCGGTCGTCCGGCTCGCCGACCCGTTTCCTGCCCGCGCCGCGCTGGACCGGCTTCTCGACAGGTGCCGCCAGGAACGACCCGGCACCGAGGTCGAGGCCGCGCACGCCGTCCATTCGCTGATCCTTGGAGTCCGGAACAGCCGCAGCAGCCAGGACAGCGACGGTGACACCGCGGTCCTCGCCGCCCTACGGGAAGGTGCGTGTAGACCGCTGTCAGTACACGAACACGCGCACCGGCTCGGGCTCTCACTGGCATCGCTCCGCCGGGCGGTCCGCCGGGGTGGTGGATGCTCGCCCAAGGAGTACGTGCTGCGGATCCGGCTCAACCGAGCCAAAGAGCTCCTCGCCGAGTCCGACCTCACCATCGCCGAGATCGCGCGGAGGGTCGGTCACGACGACGCGGCATACTTCACCCGCATGTTCAGCCGACGCGCCGGCATGCCTCCTGGCGCCTTTCGCCGCCAGCAGCGGCGTCCCCGCCAACCGTCGGCCAGGTGACCTGTGGGTCGGCATGCGGCACTCCGCGACTGCGACCCGGCAGAAGCTGGCCGTGAAGATCGGCGAGCGCGGCCATGACGTGGTCGACTCCGCCCACGCTCGAGGCGGGGACGATCGCGCCACCAGACGGTGCGGGTCTCGGCGCCGAGCTAGTTCCCGGCCTGTTGCGCCGAACGGGGACTACCGTCCACACCACTACGGTGTCGCGGGCTTGGACGGTATAAGCCGATCCCGAGCCCGAGTACCGCGTAGACCTACTGCGGTCATAGCCCTCTGATCGTCAGGCGCCCACGACACTGGTGGCGGAGGCGGCGACCTCGACCGGATGGTCCAGCTCGCCCTGCGGCTGCTGTGGACCGACCGCGAGCACCCCGAACAGGCGAGGCCACCGACGACCCCCGCAGGGGCGCCGGCACCGGGTCTAGCGCCGGGAGGGCGAGCCCTGCCCGGCGCTGCCGTACGCCGATCCTGCAAGCTCGGACCCGCCGGACAGGAGCGGGTGACCTTCTCGTGTCCGAACTGCCAGCCGGGCGGACCACTGTCAACCTGAGCTTGCATCCATCTGGGGTGGCCGTCAGGTGGGCGGCGCAGCGCCCGCGATCTGTTCATTGCCAAGGCGACAAATATGACTTAATGTGTGCGTCCGAGTCACAGCAGTGCGCCCATTCCCGGATCGGGAGGTCCAGATGGCGACGGTCAGGACTCCACGCTCGACCGCGGCCCTGCTGCTTGCCTGCGCCCTTGTCGCCGTCACGTTCGCGGCCTGTGCGGGCTCCGGAGGCTCCGGCGAGCCCTCGAAGGGGTCGGTCAAACTCACCATGAGCGCCTGGGGCGGCGACGTCGACAAGAAGGTCTACGAACAACGGCTCGCCCTCGCGCACAAGAAGTACCCCAACATCACCGTGCAGCTCCAGATGGCGCCCGGCGGCGAGGACTACTCCCAGAAGATCTCCACCGCCATCGCCGGTGGCAAGGGCCCCGACATCCTCGAGCTCGCCGAGCAGACGTCGGCCTTCGCGAGCAAGAACCAGATCCTGCCCCTCGACGAACACATCCGAGAGAGCAAGCTCGACCTCGGCGCCACCTTCGGTGAAACCACGTCGAAGATCTTCGCCCATGACGGCAAGCAGTACGCCATCCCCGACCGATCGGGCGCGATGGTGCTCTATTACAACAAGAAGCTCTTCGATGCCGCGGGGGTGAGCTACCCCAGTGCCGACTGGACCTGGAACGACCTGCTCTCGGCGGCACAGAAACTCACGGTCCGACAAAGCGGAGAGGTCACGCAGTGGGGCTTCGCCACCATCAACTGGTGGCCCTACTGGATGACCTTCATGTACCAGAACGGCGGCCGGGTCCTCGACGACAGCGGCAGACCGGACATCGACAGCCCCCAGAACGTCCAGGCGATGCAGTGGTACAACGACCTCGCCTGGAAGCACAAGGTGTCGCCGACGCCGCGCGACTTCGCCAACTACGGCCAGGGGGTCGGTCCCGACCAGCTGTTCGCCCAGGGCAAGCTCGCCATGGAGATCACCGGGTTCTGGAACATCGCCGCCGCCAACAGCGTCAAGGGCCTGGACTGGGACATCTCGCCGCTCTGGCACGGCAGGCAGCCGGCGACCAGCGCCTTCTTCAACGGTCTGGCGATCTCCCGGACGTCGAAGTACCCGGCCGACGCGTGGAAGGTCATCGAGTTCATGGCCAGCCAGGAGGGTCAGCGCCCGATCATCGACAACGCCGAGGACGCACCCGCCAACCTCCAGGTGCAGCAAAGCGACGCGTTCCTCAAGCCGAAGTGGTCCAGTCGGACCGTCAACATGGGCGCGTTCGCCGAGTCCTCCGACGCGATCTTCGTCCCGCCGCTCACGCCGCAGTGGAACGAGATGCTCAAGGTGTGCACCGACAACATCGACCTGATGATGAACAACAAGGTCGAACCCAAGAAGGCGCTGGCCACGATCCAACAGCGCCTCGAGCAGGTCATGAGCCAGGGCGGCTGAGGAGGGCGTGAACGTCGATTCCAGGTCCAGCCCGGCCCCCGCACACGTGTCGGTGGCCGGTGCCACGCGGGCGAGACCCACGCCCCGCCCGCGTTGGACCCAGACCCGTCGCGAGGCCATGTGGTTCTACGTGCTGGTCTCACCGTGGATCGTGGGCTTCCTCGTCTTCCTCGCCGGTCCCCTGCTCGCCTCGCTGTACCTCAGTCTCACCGACTACGACCTCCTGACCACCCCACACTGGGTCGGCCTGGCCAACTACGTACGGATGTTCTCCGAAGATCCGTTGTTCTGGAAGGTCCTCGGGAACACCACCTTCTACACCTTCGTGAGCGTCCCGCTGGCGACCGTCATCTCGGTCGCTCTCGCCGCCCTGCTCAACAAGCCGCTTCCAGGCATGCGGGTTTACCGGACGATCGTCTACCTGCCCGCACTCGTCCCGCTGGTGGCAAGCGCGATGCTCTTCGCCTGGGTCCTTGCACCCGACGCGGGCCTGATCAACAGGGCGCTCGCCCTGGTCGGTGTCCGCGGCCCGGCCTGGCTGCTGAGCGAGACCTGGGTGATTCCCGCCCTGGTCCTGATGTCGATCTGGGGCGTGGGTACCGGTGTCGTGCTGCTCCTCGCCGGCATGCAGGGCATTCCCGGCGAGCTCCTGGAAGCGGCGACGATCGACGGTGCGAACGCGCGACAGCGCTTCTTCCGGATCGTCCTTCCGATGCTGTCGCCCGTCATCCTCTTCAACGTCGTGATGGGCCTCATCGGCGCGTTCCAGATATTCAGCCAGGTCTACATCCTGACCGGGGGCGGGCCCAACAACGCCAGTCAGATGCTGGTTCCGTATCTGTTCGAGGAAGGCTTCAAGAACTACCGGATGGGCTACGCCTCCGCGTTGTCGTGGGTCCTGTTCGCCGTCATCATGATCTGCACGGCGATCGTGTTCCGATCCTCCTCCCGCTTCCTCTTCTACGAATCGGAAGTGCGCCGATGACCGCGCCCCCCTCCAACACGACCGGACTCGCCGAGCCGATCGACCGCAGCCGCCGTCGAAGCTCCGCCGTGGGAGCGGTGCGAGTGCGCGACAGCGTAACCTCGTACGGCGTTCTCACGGTCGTGTCCGCGATTCTCGCGGCGCCGTTCGTGTTCATGGTGTCGATCGCGCTGTCCAGCGACGCCAGCGTGCAGAAGGCGGCGTTCACGCTGATCCCCCGGGAGTTCGAGGTCGGGAACTTCGTTCGCGTCCTGGCGTCCGACGCCCAGATGGGTCGGTGGATCCTCAACAGCCTGGTGATCGTGGTGTTCGCGTGTCTGGGGCAGATGTTCGTGAGTGCGATGGCGGCCTACGCCTTCGCGCGGTTGCGGGCGCCCGGCCGGTCGGTTCTGTTCGCCGTCCTGCTCAGCACGATGATGGTCCCCGCCGAGGTCACGATCATCCCGCAGTTCGTGTTGTTTCGCGGACTCGGCTGGATCGACACTCTCCTGCCACTGATCGTGCCCAGTCTCTTCGGCGGCGCCTACAACATCTTCCTGATGCGGCAGTTCGTCACGCGCATACCCAGCGAACTCGACGAGGCTGCCCAGGTCGACGGGCTCGGCTACTTCGGGATCTTCGTCCGGATCATCCTGCCCCTGATGAAACCCGTTCTCGTGGCGGTCGGCGTCTTCAGCTTCTCATTTTCCTGGGGCTGGTTCTTCGGGCCGCTCATCTACCTCAACACCGAGAGCAAGTACCCACTCGCGCTGGGGGTGCAGTTTCTCGCGGGTACGTCGACGAATGCGCAGACGCCGCCGTACAACCTCGTCATGGTGGGTGCGCTCTTCCTCACCCTACCGATGGCGGCGGTCTACTTTTTCAGCCAGCGCTACATCTACCAGGTCAATCTCAGCACCGGCAGCGCCGGGATCCGTTGACTCCACGGCCGGTTCGGCGTCCCCGTCCGGGTCGCCCAACCGGAGCCCGGACAGGTCCTTGACGGCCTGGTCGAGCAGGATCCTCATGCATCGTTCGGCTTTCGCCGGGCTTCCGCGGCGCACGGCGTCCAGGACGGCACGATGCGCCGGCAGCCGGTCTTCGGCGTCCCCGGCGTAGGCGAACTGGTCGCGTACGAAGAGCCCCGTCTCGATCACGACCTCCATGCGTTCCAGCAGTTCGTTGTGCGCCGCGCCCAGCAGCACCCGATGGAACCTCAGGTCGGCCGCGACCGCGGCCTCGGCGTCCTCCCCAGCCTCTGCCATCGCAGCCAGCGCATCATCAAGCGCCTGCAGATCCGCGTCGGTCCGCCGCTGCGCGGCGAGCCGGGCGCCGGCTGGTTCGACGATGCTGCGCACCTCGTGCAACATCTGGAAGAACCCCCCGTCCGAACGGCCCGCGAACTGCCATCGAAGAATGTCGGCGTCGAGCAGGTTCCAGTCTGTCCGCGGCCGGACGAAGGTGCCGCGCTTCTGCCGTGCCCCGACCAGCCCTTTGGCCTCGAGCACGCGCAGCGACTCCCGAACGACGGTCCGACTGATACCGAGCTCGCCCTCGAGCGCGGCGACGTCGATCGTCTGGCCCTCGCGCAGCGCTCCGGCGAGAATGCGGCGGCCGACGAACTCGACCATCTGGCCGTGAGCGCCACGCCCGTCGTATACGGCCATCGCTTGGCTCCGCAGGTTCTGGAGTGGGTTTCGTCAGAACCTATCCCGTCATCCATCTGCTGAGCTATCTCGTTCAGGGCTCGTACCCGATGTTGAGCTCCGCCGCGGAGACGTAGCCGCCGCCGCCGCCGTTTCCAGGGAACCGGATGCCGGAGTAGCGACGCGAGCGCCAGTCGCGCGCAGTGCATCGAAGAGCTCCCTCGCAACCTCCGGCTCGCTTTGCCACAGGTTGTTGCGTTCGCCCGGGTCGCTGGTCAGATCGTAGAGCTGGCCGCCCCGGTCCGGAGGGTAGACGTCTTGCGGCCTCGTTAACCATCCAGCCCATGCCGAGACCGAGGGGTTCCGCCGGCGCCTTCGTGAGCGCCTGATGCGGGAGCTGGAGGCGATGGACCACGCCGACCCCGAGCACGCGGCCGACCAGCTGCACCTGCTGATCGAGGGCACCCTGATGATGGGAGCGCCCCAGGACGACCGGCATCCCGCGCGCGCCGCGCACGACCTGGCAACCCTCGCCCTCGGGTGGGGAGGTGGGTCATGGCGGTGATCGAGGATGTTCGCGCACTGGGCTCGCAGCTCGAACGCTCCTATCCGGTCTACGTGCGCGGCCGGTTGAAGTTCCGGGTCAAGCAGATCGTCTACGTCGCGTTCTCCCTCGACGAGGCGGTGATGGAGTTCGCGTTCCCGAAACAGGAGCGCGGCGCGCTCGTCACCGGCCAGCCGGAGAAGTTCCGGCTGCCGTCGGACTCGGACATGCGGTTCAACTGGGTCCACGCGGAGCTCGCTGCGCTGGACCCGACCGAGGCCCGCGAACTCGTCGTGGACGCGTGGCGCCGCGGATCCCACCGGGCGCGCCACGCTGAGGATGAGGAACACATCCAGCCACCCCCGTCCTGCGAGCCGACAGAGCGAGCCACCCTGGATGCGAGCCGAGATCCTGGCGCACGCCGAGTGGTGGATCGGCAACCGCGATACGAGGCCACGCCAACTATCGTCCTCGGTCCTGGGCTCCTTGCCCCCCATGTTGCCTAGGGGTTGATGCACGACCTCTGCTGCCGCGGGGGCGGGACTGCCCTGGTGCTCTGACATCACCCACCGCCGGCACGCGGTCATCGAAACGGCGTTCGCTGACCTGATCGACGGGCCGCTGGAGCACTTGCCCTCAGGCCGGTTCGCCGCCAACAACGCCTAGGCAATCTGCGCCCGCAATCACCCACAACCTGCTCCGCGCTGCCGGCACCGTACCAGCCCCCAACACGCGGCCGCCCGCGGCGCGACCCTTCGCCGCCACACAAAGTCATCGGCCCCCGGATCGGGGCTAAGGGGCGAACACTCGCACGTAGTCGACGTAGAGATCGACCTGGTCGCGGTACTTCGAGGTGATGTTGATCGGCCAGCCGGAGCCGAGCGCGAGATTGATCATGAAGAACATCGGCGTATTCCCCTGGGGTGCCGTCGCGTGCCGCCAGATCTCCACGTGGTCGATGTAGTAGATCGTGTCGGTGGCTGTGACCTTCGCGCCGTAAACGTGCCAACCGGTGAACGTTGGGTTGTTGCTCGGAAACGCCACGTTGGTGCCTTCATGGATCTGCGGATCGGCGTTCCACAGGTGGTATGTGGCGTACGACTTGGTCTCCTGGTTGCCATACAGCTCCGTAACGTCGACCTCGACCGCAGCCAGCGACGGATCCCCCGTCGCAACCGGTGCCTGCGGCATCAGCCAGAAAGCGGGCCACGTGCCCTTACCGCCAGGCGCGAGCATCCGCGCCTCGAAGTACCCGTCCTGCACGGCGACGCCTGTGCCGTCGAAGCGAAGCGACGACAGCAGGCCGCCGAAGAACCTGCGGTCCCAGCCGCGCGGGTCAACCGTCCCGGCCGGTGTGCGGGTACTGCGTATCCGCAGGTACTGGTTGTTGACGATCGCGAACGGATTGTTCGGACCGGCCGGATCGGCGAAGATCGCGTCGCCGAACTCACCGCCACCGCTTGCCTCGTTGGGATCCGGCTTCTGCGCGGCGTACGTCGCGCCCGCTCCAGTGCGCGAGATCGACAGCGGACCGGTGAAGTCGTCGGCGTAGACCACGCGCATGCCCGTTGCCGGCGGTGGTGTGGTCGCCGGTATCCCTTCGTTGAAGGAAACCCCGCCGAGGTTGTTTAGCTGAAGGTAGAACGTATCGGAGTGAGCGAAGTTCGGGTCGCCGGGTGCACTGTCCCAGGCGCTCAGCATCACAGTGAGCGGTCCGCGCGGGAACGAACGCGCGGGAAACTTCACCCGGCCGAACCCGGTCTCGGGATCCGGGATGACGTTCTGGAACCAGCTGTCATAGACATCGGAGTGCGTCGCGTCCGGCTGGTGCTGGGCCCTGGCCCAGACGTTCTTCATTCCGGGCGCGTAGAAGTCGATGTGCTCTGTGCCGTGGATGGTTGAGCCGACCTCCGGGGAGACGACGCTGACCTGGAAGTGCGGATAGAAGTCGGCGAACGAAATCGCCACGTCGGACACCGCGACATCGGTCGGCGAGCGGCCAAACGCGGGATCCCAGGAGCTGATTCGGAAGTCGGCGCCGATCGTCTGCTGCCCGTTGAAATAGATGTCGGTCAGCTCGAAGGTGTGTGTACGCCACACGTTGCCTCCGGTCAGGGGAACGATCTCGGCGGTGACGTAGTCGCTCCTAGCGCCGGCGTAGTGGATGGTGAAGTTTCCCGGACCGGCGTCGAAGTAGACGACCTGGACCAGTGCGTTGCCGCCGGGCGCCGTCGGCTTGTAGCCGGGCGCGACCTTGAAGTAGATGAAGTCGTTTCCGCCCGCGCCGGTCGAGGTGGTCCAGCAGCCTACGCCGGCCCGCGTGGTCACGGTGCTCGCGAGCGCGCCGTTGCCGTCGCCGGGCGTCGCCGTCACGTTTTCCCAACCGGTCTGCTGCCAGGTGAGGTTGTCGTCCTTGCCGAGTCGTGCGTAGGCCGAGGTGACCTGGTTCGGGCGCTTGCGGGTCTTCCCGATGGTCGCGGGATCGACGCCGGTACTCGCCGCGGCGGCAGGTGCGGCCATGCCGCCCGCTAGTACGGCACTCGCGCCCAACGCGCCCGCAGCTCGGAACATGCTCCTGCGAGAGATCTCCTGACTCACGACAACCGCCCCTCTTCGCAGTGTTCACGGAAGCTAGAACTGGCTCTTCTAAGTCTCAATTGCGGCATATCGTGGCTACTTCAGGTTGAACGCTAACGCAGTAGGCCCGCGCGCTGGTGATGCCGTCATGGCCGAGAGCGGCCCCGGGCGACGGCAGGAGAGCACGCTTTGCGTGCCCTGGCGATGACCATCCGCTGCCGCTGCCCACCGGACAGTTCGTGGGGATAGGCGAGGAAGAAGCGCTCCGCGGGGTGCCAGGCGAGCGACTCAGGCGACACCATCACGGGGACTGCGCAACAGCCGTCGCGTCGCGAGCCCACGGGCCGAGTCTCTGCTGAGCATACTTGCGAGCGCTTCCGTTTCGTCGATGACACGATTCGCGGGCTCGAGGGCTTATTAAGAGGGCACCGCCCGCGGGTCCTGGTGCGTTACTGCACCGCCGGCGTTACTGACGCGTCCCTTGCTCCTCGATGCAGCTGGTGCACAGCCGCCGCGGTGGGTGGGTTGGTCGCCGGCCTCCGACTGAGAGGCCGGCGCGTACGGCAACGCGCAGCAGCCGGAGGCGATAGGAAGCGGCGGTGATGCCAAGGACCCGGCCCGCCTGGGGTGAGGTGAGGTCCTCAAAGACGGTGAGCGAAAGCGCCTCGCCTCCTGGTCAGCCTCGCTCAGTCGCCGCCATGCGGCCGCCAAGTCGATCCGCTGCGCGACGAGATCAGCGTCGAGTCCGTCCGCCAAGCCCGCCGACGACACCGCCTCGGCGACCCGAACGGCGAACGCATCACGTCGCTCCTGGCCCCGTTGGAGGCCGCCCGTGCCGACGTGTTCACCTTCATCGAGGTGAACTACAACCGCCGAAGGCTCCGCCGGTGCGTGCCAACCATGGCCAATGGACAAGGCACTGGTGGGCCTGCCTCAGGAAGTAGGATCCTGACGCAGGCGTCTCGTGGATGAGGTGCCCACACCTCGACCACCATCCAGCGTGCGGGTGGGACAAAACCCGCCCAGCGCCGATGGCGGGCCCGCCGTTGGTGTGCGTCGAGCCTTCGCCGGCGGGCCCGCTTTCACAGTCCCACCGCGGCTAGGACGTGTCACTCAAAACTCGGTGAGGGTTTCCACATGTCACTCAGGGACGAAACCGGTATCCGACTGCCGACCAGCCCAAAGGTTGTCGCATACCGGAAACGTTCCTGCCGATGGCTTCGGCGGGACTCTTAGCCACCGCCTGTAGGTGTGTCCCGCGCCAATCAATTTGTCACATGTCAAACCGTGAGTGTCTCCACACGGCGATGCCGATCATCGGCCTACCCCACCCACCTCAGGCGGTGAAGAACTCCTCCAGGACCGAGGCGAGGACCTCCGCTGGGACGACGTGGCCCTGTCCGTCCAGGACCCGATGCCGTCCATCCGGGATGATGTCGGCCAGCCGTTGACCGGTGGCGATCATCCAGTCCGGGCTGGCACCGCCGCTGATCACCAGCGTGGGGACGCACACCGCGGCAGCGACCTCGGCGGGCAGCGTGCCGCCCTGGGAGATGTCGCCCATCACCTCCGAGTCATAGGCAAGCGTGTGCGCTCTCGCCTCCATGCCGACCCAGTACGGCTCGGCCCGCATGCCTACGATCACCTCGTCCGGGACGCCCGTGATCGACAGGAAGAGGGCGACCGCATCACCCCGTCGCCCGTCGGCCAGGATCCGCCTGAGCTCCTCGCCGTACGTCCTGGCCGCCCGCCTGGCCTCCTCCGCGTCCGGCGTGTACGGCGCCTCGTGCAGCACCAGCCTGTCGATGGCCAGGCCCTGGCCGGCCGCGTGCAGGGCAAGGCCGGCGCCGGAGGAGTGGCTGTAGACCGACGCCGTACCACCCGCGGCTGCGATGAGGGCGGCCAGGTCCTCGACCTCCCGTTCGACCGCGTACGGCGCGGTGTCGCCGCTGTCTCCGCGGCCGCGGCGGTCATAGTTGAGCACGCCGGAGTACTCCGCGAGCGCCTCGGCCGTCCGCCGGGTCACAGCTCGGTCGCAGGTCGCCCCGCCGACCACGATCACCGGTCTCCCGCGGCCGAGCCAGTCGTAAGCGATCGGGGTGCCGTCGGCCGATGTCACCTTGTCCATGAAGACGTCCTTCCCACATGCGCGAGCAGATCTGCCAACGAGGTAGACCCGTGCCGCACCCCGAAGTCATCGGCGCTGGGCTCGGTCTCGATCGTTGAGCGGAAAGTTGTTGCAAGTGAGGGGCGGTCAAAGCAACGGCAGGCCGGTGAACAGCAGCGAGCAGGTCACGGTGAGGGTCCGGGGTCTCATACGCAGTCTCCCTTGGAGACCGCCTGCACACCACGGATCGAGGCGTCGAGAAGCTGCACCGGGTGGATGAGGGCACGCGCGCGTCGAGGTAGCGGCGGATCTGCAGCACGCAGCCCGCGTTGGCGGTAGCGACGACATCCGGCTCGTCGCCGCAACGTTCGCGACTTTGCGGCGGCCGAGTTCCTCGGCGGTCTCGGCCTGCACGAGGTTGAAGACGCCCGCCGAGCCGCAGCACAGTTCCGCCTCAGCGATGGCGTGCACCGCCAGGCCGGACACGGTCGCGAGCACCTCGCGGCGCTGGCGCCGGATGCCCTGCGTTGGCCAGGTGACAGGCGTCGTGATAAGCGACGCGGGCGTGGATGGGGTTCCGCGGCGCGCGCGGGGGAAGTTCGGCGAGTTCGCTGACGTCGCGTACCTTCGCGCCGCCCACTGCGCCCACTGCGCCCACTGCGGATCGTCGCGCAGCAGGTCGCCGTACTCCTGCTGGACCCCGGTGCCGGCTCGGCTTGTCTCGACCCCGAGCGCCGGCACAGCATTCACAGCAGGGTGTGTTTTCACAAGTGGCGCCCTGACTCACGGCTCCCCGCATCCTGCCCGGCCACCTTGTCGTCGTCGCGCGTAGAACCGCTACGGACCGCACGAGCCTGCATCGGCGACGACATCCAGACGAGCTACCCGACCAGCGACGACGTCGACCTGCGGGTCGCCGTGCTGCTGATTTCGGGATGCCAGGACGACCAGTTGTCACTGGACGGGCAACGCAACGGGCTGTTCACCCAGACACTTCGCCACGTGTGGAACGACGGATGGACCTCGCCTGGAAGCACAAGGTGTCGCCGACGCCGCGCGACTTCGCCAACTACGGCCAGGGGGTCGGTCCCGACCAGCTGTTCGCCCAGGGCAAGCTCGCCATGGAGATCACCGGGTTCTGGAACATCGCCGCCGCCAACAGCGTCAAGGGCCTGGACTGGGACATCTCGCCGCTCTGGCACGGCAGGCAGCCGGCGACCAGCGCCTTCTTCAACGGTCTGGCGATCTCCCGGACGTCGAAGTACCCGGCCGACGCGTGGAAGGTCACGGGATCCGTTGACTCCACGGCCGGTTCGGCGTCCCCGTCCGGGTCGCCCAACCGGAGCCCGGACAGGTCCTTGACGGCCTGGTCGAGCAGGATCCTCATGCATCGTTCGGCTTTCGCCGGGCTTCCGCGGCGCACGGCGTCCAGGACGGCACGATGCGCCGGCAGCCGGTCTTCGGCGTCCCCGGCGTAGGCGAACTGGTCGCGTACGAAGAGCCCCGTCTCGATCACGACCTCCATGCGTTCCAGCAGTTCGTTGTGCGCCGCGCCCAGCAGCACCCGATGGAACCTCAGGTCGGCCGCGACCGCGGCCTCGGCGTCCTCCCCAGCCTCTGCCATCGCAGCCAGCGCATCATCAAGCGCCTGCAGATCCGCGTCGGTCCGCCGCTGCGCGGCGAGCCGGGCGCCGGCTGGTTCGACGATGCTGCGCACCTCGTGCAACATCTGGAAGAACCCCCCGTCCGAACGGCCCGCGAACTGCCATCGAAGAATGTCGGCGTCGAGCAGGTTCCAGTCTGTCCGCGGCCGGACGAAGGTGCCGCGCTTCTGCCGTGCCCCGACCAGCCCTTTGGCCTCGAGCACGCGCAGCGACTCCCGAACGACGGTCCGACTGATACCGAGCTCGCCCTCGAGCGCGGCGACGTCGATCGTCTGGCCCTCGCGCAGCGCTCCGGCGAGAATGCGGCGGCCGACGAACTCGACCATCTGGCCGTGAGCGCCACGCCCGTCGTATACGGCCATCGCTTGGCTCCGCAGGTTCTGGAGTGGGTTTCGTCAGAACCTATCCCGTCATCCATCTGCTGAGCTATCTCGTTCAGGGCTCGTACCCGATGTTGAGCTCCGCCGCGGAGACGTAGCCGCCGCCGCCGCCGTTTCCAGGGAACCGGATGCCGGAGTAGCGACGCGAGCGCCAGTCGCGCGCAGTGCATCGAAGAGCTCCCTCGCAACCTCCGGCTCGCTTTGCCACAGGTTGTTGCGTTCGCCCGGGTCGCTGGTCAGATCGTAGAGCTGGCCGCCCCGGTCCGGAGGGTAGACGTCTTGCCCAGCGGGGTCGGAGAATCCGCCTGAGCCGGTCGTGAACAGAGCCTTGTACTCTCCGCGGCGCACCGCGAACGCACCGTTCGCACTGTGGTGCACGAGTTCCCGTTGAGGCAGTCGAGTCGCCTCGTCCGACTCAGCGACGTCTTCGGCCGCTGTGTCACTGGTGCTACTCGGCTCGCCGGTGAGATGGTCGAGAACGCTCCGGCCGTCCTCGGCGGCGGCGGCGATCGTCGGGAGGAGGTCCGTGAGGCACACAAGGTCGTCGACGACCCGGCCGGGCCGAATCCTTCGCGGCCAGCGCGCCACGAGCTGCTCGCGGTGGCCGCCCTCCCACGCAACCCATCGATCACCGCCCACTGCCCATCAGTCGTATCCGAGGGATTCCGAGATGGTCAACGCCCTCACCCGCCGCCCCAACGAACCCCAGGCAGGCGGCGTTGGTGACGGCGGCGGTTACGAGGGGGCACCCCATGCCAGACCGGTGCGGCGACTAGCGGCGTGCGGTCGCCATCGGACTCAGTACCACTTGACCTCGAGGAGTATGCCGTTCTGCACGTAGAACTTGTTCGGTCCCGGTGAGATCGCGGCGAACCCGGTCGCGTAGTTCGGGCCCATGTCGATCAGCGTGTCCGGGTCGATCCTGCGAGTCCGGCCGTTGGTCGCGTAGATCGCCCCATCGCCCGGGTCGTACTCCATGTTCACCGCGCGCGGCTGGAATCCCGTCACCACCGACCAGTTGTAGTCGAACTCCTTCACCGAACGGATCAGCGAGCCGTCGGTCGGTGAGATCTCGAACACGGTCCCGTACGTCATGCCGAACAGCCGGCCCTGGCCGTCGAACGTCAGCCCGTTCACGCCCTGCTCCTCCGGCAACGGCGTCGACCGCCAGAGCACCGAGCCGGTCGCGGCGTCGAGGGCGAACACCTGCCCCGGATGCTTGGAGTTGTCCGAAGGGTTGCAGCAGCCGAGCGAACCGCCGTAGATGATCCCGTCGTGGTAGGTCACCGTCGAGATCTGGTTCGCGCCCTCGAC
The DNA here is from genome assembly GCF_014873875.1 of Actinopolymorpha pittospori. Lineage (GTDB taxonomy): Bacteria > Actinomycetota > Actinomycetes > Propionibacteriales > Actinopolymorphaceae > Actinopolymorpha > Actinopolymorpha pittospori. Next base: position 687,425 of record NZ_JADBEM010000001.1, read on the forward strand.
CAGGCCCGAGTTCCAGGTCCGACGCTGTCCCGTAGCGGGGTCGTACAGCGTCAAGGCGCCGTTGTCCTGGCTGTTCTTGGGCGACGTGCCGATCGCTACGTACGGGCCGGCGCTCACGACGGCCCACGGACGTTCCTGCCCCTCGTCCTTGAGCTCGAACAGCTTCTTCGGGTTCGAGTCGCCGAAGGGCTGGGCCGGGTCGTACTCCCACAGCTGCGCGTTCGGGTAGACGCCGAAGTACATCTTCCCGTTGTGCGCGCTCATACCCTCGATCTGGTGCTTGAAGGCGTACTCAGTCCACTTGGTCGTCGCCGGGTCGTACGCGACGAGTCCGCCCTGGAAGTAGCCGCCGCCGTAGATGCGGCCGTCGGGGCCCTTCGCCAACGACCGCGGGGCGGTCGGCGTCCCGACGAGGCCGTCGGCGTAGGCAAAGGTGCCCTGCTTCGTGGCCGGGTCGTAGGTCCACATGTCACCGCCGCCGGTCGAGCCGTAGATCAGCTCGTGCCCGACGCGCTTGTCGACAAGCCGCGCGAGGGCCTTGCCGGCACCGAGTCCGCCCTTGTCGGCCTGCTCGGCTCCACCCTGGAACCCGGTCGGCGTCAGCGAGCCGTCCCGAGGGTCGAACAGCGTCAATTCGCTGTTGATGTTCAGGTAGACCCGTCCCTGCTTGTCGGCCTGAGTGATCGTCTGCCCCATGTAGCCTGGGATCCGCCACTTCCACTTCAGGGTCTTCAGGTCCAGAACCCAGCCGACCTGCTCGGTCGTGCCGCCGGCGAACAAGATGTACAGGTACCCGGCCTCGTCCTCCATCTGATACGTGTACTTGTCTGTCGGCATCCCCGGAGGTGGCGGGATCTCGACCCGCTTGCCGGTCCGTGGATCGACCTGGAAGAGCGCGGTTGTCTGCCCGAGACCGGCGTAGATCTTGCCGCCGCTCACCTCGACCGACCGGACGTAGAGGTACTTCGAGCCGAAGTCACCGTAGTCGCGGTACTGCCGCGTCGCCGGGTCCCAGGAGAACAGCCGTCCCGGAGGCAACGGCGCCGTGCCGAAGCCCTCGGTGGTCCCGAAGTAGAAGACCCCGCGCTGGTCGGTGTCGCCCTCCCAGGTGAAGCTCGTGCGCGGCGAGGGGCGGCCGAGGTCCTCGACCACGTTCGCTCTCCAGGGAAGGCGATACACGTGGCCGTAGCCGTAGGTGCTCACGTACACCGTGCCTCGCTTGTCGATCGACACGCCCCACGCGCCCTGCGCACCGAGGTCGGCCGGCACCTCCCCGGAGGGAGGCCCGGGCACGTAGAGCGGCAGCATGCGCATGACCCGCTTGGTGGACGTGTCGATCTCAGCGAGGTACCCGGGCTTGCCGCTGAACGCCAGGTAGGTGCGGACGGTGCCGTCCGGCATCCGCGCCGTTTCCCCGCCCGCCGCGGTCGTCGAGTACAGGGGGATCGTGCCGCGGTTCCACCACTGCGGCGTGGTCGGAGTGGAGGCGGCCGTCGCCGACAGACCGGCCACGACGGCCAGTCCCGCGATCAGCAACCGGCGCCAGAGACGGGTTCGCATGTGCATGCCCACCACCTCGGGAAGTCTTGTGGTCCTGACCGTAAACAGGTCTCGCGTGGACGTCAACGGCGATGCACGGAACTGATGTGGACCAGTTATGGACACGGACCGCGAGGGCACCTACCCACTCGGTTACGGCCCCGTCCGTAATAGCCGTTGCGATGGATTCGGTCGCTGTCCCTCGTTGAGCCCCGGAGAGGATTCCCCGTGAGGCACGGCAAGACTCTGCTCGTCCTGGTCGCGCTCGTCGCGGCCGTACTCTCATCCACTGCCGCGGTGGCCGCGCCAGCTCCACCCGCTCCCGTCGGCCCGCGGTCGGGTCGCTGGGGATTCCCTTGCAGGACGTGCTCATGATCGGCGGAACCGTGGGTTCGCTGCCGGACGGACGCCGGGTGATCTGGTCCGCCGTGTCCGGCACGCCCGCGTACCTCAACGCCGTCGACACGTCGACGGGCGCTCCGCTGCTGTCCGTCCCGCGGACGGGAGCCAACGGCGCCTACGGCGCCGAGCAGGCGCCCGACGGTTCGGTGTACGTGGGCACCTACGGCACCGGACGGCTGTACCGGCTCGCGCCCGGCGCAACACAGGCCGAGGACCTCGGCGCGCCGATCGCCGGCGAGGCGTACGTGTGGAACATCGTCGTCGCGCCCTACGGCACGGTATAAGAACCTCGCCGGGCGGCAAGGTGTTCGCCTGGAGTCCCACCACGAGGACGTTCCGCGACTTCGGCACGATGGTGCCCGGGTCAGACGTACGTGAAGAGCATCGCCTACTCCCACGGCAAGATCTACGCCGGCACCCGATGCCAAGGGTCCCACACCTGCTCAGCCCTGCGAGCCGGCCGCCTGTGGGTCGTCGAAGGCTGGCCCAAAGTGACAAACAACGATCAACGGCGACCGTTCGACCCCCGGCCAGCTGCTCGGTGCTGGCTAGACGAGCTAGAGCGAGGCTGGACGACTTAGTGGTCGACGTCGTAAGTTCGTCGGGGGTTAGTCGGTGGTCCAGGCGGTCGGGTCGTTGAGGTAGAGGCCGCAGGCGCAGTCGAGGGCTTCTTCTGCGGTGCCGGCAGGGTTGCCGTCGGGCAGGAACGAGTCTTCGTATTTGTCTTTGCTGGCAAGGTAGATGGCGAAGCCCCACTGGTTGGCGTAGCCGCCGTAGCGGAGCCTGCATAGCGGCTGGGTGGTGCCGTCGGGGAGTTGGCCGGTGATGTAGGCGAAACTGCCGTGGAAGCGGACATCGACGCTTGTGAGGGCGGGCCAGCGTTCACGGGCACGGGCGTGGACCCGGTAGGACAGTGACGCTTTGGTCGATTCCGGCGGTGTCGGCATGGGATCTATCGTGCCGTAGCCGCTTGTTTCGACGTGCCCGGCGTGTCGTACCGGCTCACGTAAGCCCCTGCAACATGATCGACGAATTCTGTTGTCGATCACGAAGTGGCTCCTCATCGTGGGTGTTTCCCAGGCCGTGCAGATCCGGCTGTCCGCCTCAGAACGTAACGGGTTGGGGAGGATCGCGCGGGGCCATAAGAGCCCGGCCAGGGACAAGCTGCGCGCTCAGATCGTGCTGGATGCTGCCCGAGGGCTACCCAATACTGTGATCGCCCACAGGTGCGGGGTGGTGGAGGACACGGTACGCAAGTGGCGTGGCCGGTTCGCGGCGGACAGGCTGGAAGGGTTGAAGGACCTGCCACGCTCGGGTCGTCCACCCTCGTTCACGCCGGTGCAGGTTGTCGAGGTCAAAGCACTCGCCTGCCAGATACCCGCTGATGCTGATGTGCCGCTGGCCCGGTGGAGCTGTCCGGAGCTGGCCCGCCACGTCGTCGCCGCCGGTGTCGTGGAGTCGATCTCGACCTCGACCCTGCGGCGCTGGCTTAGGGCTGATGCGATCAAACCCTGGCAGTACAGGTCGTGGATCTTCCCCCGCGACCCTGATTTTGCGGCCAAGGCGGGCCGGGTGCTCGACCTGTACGCCGGCATCTGGGAAGGCGAGTCATTGGGCGTGGACGAGTATGTGATCTCCTCTGATGAGAAGACCTCGATTCAGGCCCGCTGCCGCTGCCACCCTAGCCTGCCACCGGGAACGGCCCGCATGATGCGCATCAACCACGACTACGAACGCGGTGGGGCACTGGCCTATCTGGCCGCCTACGACATCGAGGGGGCGCGCGTGTTTGGCCGCTGCGAACCCTCGACCGGGATCACACCGTTCATGGCGCTGGTTGAGCAGGTCATGACCCAGGAACCGTACGTGTCGGCGAAGAGGGTGTTCTGGGTTGTGGACAACGGCTCCTCTCACCGCGGCAAGAAAGCGATCGAACGGCTGACGAAACGATTCTCCAACGCGGTCATGGTGCACACCCCAGTACACGCCTCATGGCTGAACCAGATCGAGATCTACTTCTCTGTCGTACAACGCAAAGTCGTCACACCCAACGACTTCACCGACCTGGCCGAAGTCGAAGACCGCCTACTGACGTTCGAAAAACGCTACAACGCCACCGCCAAGCCATTCCGATGGAAGTTCACCAGAAACGACCTCGACGATCTACTCACCAGAATCGACCGGCACCAGGCAGCCGAACCAGTCCTCACCAAGGCAGCCTGACCAACCCCCGATGAACTTACGACGCCGACCACTTAGTTCGCAGGACTGCGAACTAAGTCGAGGACGAAACCCGCAGATCAAGCCAGTTAGTTCGCAAGTTCGCATTGTTCGCAGCCGAGAGGACGTAGCGGCCCGCCGGCTAGTCGACTCGGAGCTCGACTACGTCATGGGCACGCCGCTTGCGGTGGCCGACCGGCGGGAGACGAACTCGGCGCTCCACTCCCGAAGAGGACCGGGGGTCAGGGGCGGCGAGCCCCCTGGAAAGACCTCGGCCTGGGATGACCTCAATCAGTCATGCGGACCGCCTGTGGCCGTGCCGGCCCGTCCGAGGACGGCCGCCAGGCCGCCCGCAGGACGAGAACGTTGAGTTATGAGCATGCCGTCGTACGTCTCCGCCGTTCCATCGTGCCCACTTGGCCTTCGAGCGCCCAGTGTGGGCCCGCCGAAGTGTCGCGTCGCATGGTTGCCCGGATCAGCCGTTTCATCCTGTCTCGGCAACCGATCTGGCAACCGCAGCGCCTTCGCGACTGGCGTACGGCCCGCCGGGAGTCCGGCGGGCCGTACGAGTCACTCTGTTCGCGTGGTGTTCACTCAGCTCAGCCGTCGGTGTCCAACCCGGGGATGGCGGCGCCGGGCACCTGGTCGGGCGTGAGGATCTTGGCGTCACCGTGGTAGGGCTTGGTCCAGCCGGTCGACTCATACCAGCTCATGCGGGCCATCAGCTCCGGCGGCGCGGAGTCGACGCGGGCGTTGTCGCCGGTGAAGTGCTGCTTGGCCTTCCAGGTGTTCCAGGCAGCGGCGACCTTCTGCTGGGCGGCCGGTGCCTGTCCGGTGGTCGGCGCGGGAGCTGCCTTCGTGTCCTGCGGAGCCGGCGTGTCCAGGCCACACGAGGGCGGGTTGTTCTCCACCCCCAGGGTCAGCGAGGTCCGGTTGGGCACCACGTCGAACGGGGTGAAGTCTGGCTTGTTGGTGAACGCCCCAGCCATCGGGGTGGCCGCGCTGTCCATCTGGTTCATCGGGTGGATCCCGAGGATCTGCTCGATGGTCCGGATCATCGTGGCCTGGGTGTAGTAGTGGCTGTCCACCACACCGGTACGCCGCGACCAGGGGCTGATGATCTGGACGGGCGCCCGGTGGCCGTCGACGTGGTCGACCCAGGCCTGGGAGTCGTCCTCGACCACGAAGATCGCGGAGTCCTTCCAGTACTTGCTGTGCGAGATGGTGTCGACGAGCTTGCCGAGGGCCAGGTCGTTGTCGGCGACCTGGGCGGGCGCGGTCGTCGTACCGCCGGTGTGGTCGTTGGGGAACCAGAACATGTTCAGGTTCGCCGGGCCATTGGCCTCGAAGTCGCGCTTCCAGATCTCGTAGCGGTAGAGGTCGGGGATGCTGAGGTCGCCGCCCGGGAAGCCGTGCACCGAGATGTCGTTGAGGGACGGGATCGCCACGGCCGAGTTCATCGGGTAGGCGGTGGTCGCGGCAGGGTTGGCCGCCATGTTCAGGGTGTCGCAGTACAGGTTCTGCCAGGTCGCCCCGGACGGCTTGCTGTTGGACTGCATCTGGTACTCACCGAAATCGCGCGCGGTCTTGCCTGCCGCCTGCGCACCGGTCCAGATGAAGCCGGAGGCCTGGTGGCCCAGAGCGTCGTTGTAGGAGTCGTAGCTGCGCGTGTACTCACCCGCGGAGGACTCGGTGTACTCCGGGTTGTCGCCCTGCATGAGCCAACTGTGACCCTCGGCGGAGTTGGTCGCCGGGTCGTAGAAGTTGTCGTAGAGCCCGAACTGGCTGGCAAGCGCGTGCTGGTTCGGCGTCACGTTCTCGCCGTAGGTGAGCAGCCTCGGGTCGTTGTCGCCGTACGGCATGTCGCTGAAGACCTGGTCGTAGGTGCGGTTCTCCTTCACGACGAGGAAGACGTGCTTGATCGTCGAGGGGTCGCCGATCTTCTTCGGGACCGCGACCGGCTTCACGCCCCGGCCGTTGCTGCTGGAGAACTGGACGGAGTTGGGCGTCCAGCCGTTCAGCTTGAAGACCTTCTCGGTCTCGGACCTGATCTTGCCGTCGCTGGGCAGGGCGAACCGCTCGACGCTGGTCGTGGTGTCGTGGGTGCCGTGGTACCAGGCCGGGGGCGGGTAGTTGCTGGGGCTGCGGGCGTCGATGCCGCGGGTGTTGGAGACCAGCACCTCGTCGCCGACGGTCGTGATCTCCGACGGGTAGTAGTCGGTCGGAAGGAGACCGACGTAGGCGACCGGCTCCCGTGCGGAGGTGAACTTGTAGACCGCGACCGCGTTGGCGCGGCCGAGCGTCACCAGGAGGTGACCGTCGTCGGTGAGCGTGACCGCGTTCGGGTCGTAGCCGACCGAGGCCTCCGGCCACGGCTGGGTGGCGATGGTCTGGACGACCATATCGGTGGTCGTGTCGATGACCGAGACGGTGTTGCTGTTGGTGTTGGTGACGAACACGGTCCCGTCCTTGGCGTAGACCGCGGTCGGGTGTAGGCCGACGTCGATGCTCGCCGGAGCGGCGGCCGAGTCGGCGGTGTTGATGACGCTGAGGGTGCCGGTGGTGGTGCCGGCGTTCGGGTCGGCGGGCACCTGCGTGCCGTAGGAGTTCTGCGTCGCCTCGCCGGGCTTGGCCGGACGCCCGCCTTCGTTGCTGACGTAGAGCTTGTTGCCGACCAGCACCATCCCGCGCGGCGCGGTGCCGACGGTCCAGCTGTGGGTCACAGTGCCGGTCGCGGCGTCGATGGCGACGACACGGTTCTGGCCGTTGACCGCGGCATAGACCGTCTTGGCGTCCGCGGAGAAGACCGCCGCACCGACCAGCGCCTGCTTGCCGCCCTGGGCGGGGATCGAGACCGTGGTCGGGTTCGAGACGCTGCCATCGGTGTTGACGGTGAACCGGGTGTAGCCGTTGGCCTGGCCCAGCCACAGCTGCTTGCCGTCCGGCGAGTACGTCGGGCCCTCCTGGCCCACGTCGTTGCCGGCGATCTTCAGATCCGCGGCGGGGTTGTTGCCGACGTACTCCTGGAGCTTGAAGTCCTTCAGGTCGGCGATGGCCATGGCCATCGCGCCGTCAGTGATGGAGCCGGCCAGGTGGGTGCCGTCAGGGCTCACCGTCGTCGACATGAACTTGCCCTCGTTGAGCACGACGGTTTCACCGATGGGGTCGGCGTGCTGGCCGTTGGCCAGGACCCGGCCCTGGTCGGTGGTCTGGCCGGCCTGTTCGAATCCGAACTGAGTGGTCTGTGCGAGAGCGATTCCGGTGCTGGTGCTGATCAGGGCGACTGTTGCGGCCGTTACGATCGGCGCTCGCCCCTTCCGCAGCGTGAGAAGGCCGGTGCGGGCCTTCTCACGGCGTTGACGTACTACCTGCATGACCATTCCTTCTCGGAGGTGGGGGAACGGTCCGACCGTGTGAGTCGAACCGTCGAAGCCGAGAGAGCGCGGGCCCATACTGTCGGCGGCAGGCACCGCCGACGTGCCTTCCCGCCACGCTGCCGTCGCGTCATGCCTCTTTCGATCCGCTTGGCGAGCGTGCCCGGCCCTGCCACTCTTGCGAGGGAACGTGTCCGCCTCCGGCAGTGTGTGTAGACGCCGGCCGAACGTAGGTAAAACCTGTGGATGGGTGCGGTGACGCTACCCATCAATGCGAACAGGCGGTGCGACATCGGGCCACCGGCGACCCGGAAGTGGACCTGTGAACCCGCCATGCGCGCAGACGGCGTACAGGGCCTCTGGACGTCGTACACCTCATCAGCGTCAGCGAAGCCGACGCGGCCCTGCTGGACGCCCCCTTCGCCGTGAGCACCCTCGCCGAGCTGGCAGAACTAGCGCCGTACACCGAGGCGCAACGGCTCGTTCTCGAGAGCGTCCGGGGCGCCTACTACGAGAAGCCGTCCGCGCCGGCCGAGCTGATGCCGAAGCTCATCGGCAGCACGCACATGAAGGTCCGGTACAGCAACTACATCAAGGAGAGGGAGCAGGTCTTCGAGGACTACGCGCTGCTGCACCTGTGGCACGTCACCCCGCGAAGGAAGCTCGCGGCCACGAGCAGCAGCCGCGGATCGGCGCAGCGGCGAGCGCAGAGGCCGGTGGATGTTGAGTTCACCCGGGCCGAGCATTCGACGGTCTTTGACGGGATGGCCAACCGGCCAAATTGTCCGACTGATGGGAGAGAACCCTCACACAGCCGGAGGCTCGGATCCCTGCAACCGGTAGGTCAGGTACGCGACCTGGCCCACCTGTTCGACCTTCGACAGCGTGAGCCGCGACGAGGGGAGATGACCAGTGAACAGGGGCTTCCCCTTCGCCAGCATCACCGGCACGACCCCGATGAACATCTCGTCCAATAGACCGGCACCAGCGAACGAGGTGGCCAAGGCGCCGCCTCCAGCGATCAAGATGTTCCCACCGCGCGCGGCGTCGACCATCGCATGGTGCACCGGGCGGACATCGCCACTGACGAAGGTGATGTCGGCTCCTGGCACCTTCGGTAGCTCCCGATGAGTGAACACCCAGACCGGCCTTTCGCTGTGCGCCTCCTGCCACTTCTCAGGATGCTTGAGCAGCTGGGAGTCTCGCAGCACGCACTCATAGGTCGCGGCGCCCATCGCCAACGCGCCAATCCCGGCGACCAACGACGACACGTCTCGATCTCCTGGATTGATGTCCTACAGCCAGTCAAGCGAGTCGTCCGCGCCGGCGATGAATCCATCGATGCTGCTGGAGACGTAGTAGACCGTCTTCGCCATGGGGAGGAGCTTCTCACCTTCCCACAGTTCGCGCACAGGCTGGGGGCGAGTAGGCCCCGCATCTGAGAACGGGTGGGCGCTCTGACGCCTAGGGCATGGCCGCCAGGATCCGATCCACGGCCTTGTGCGCGCGTATGAAGGTCGGCAGCTCCGGAGGAGCATCCCCGCGATCGTGTGCCGCCGGAAGCACCCGCATGCCCACGGTGAGCAGTTACCGGCCACTGCCTGCCAACTGCCCCCCCATCCCCGGTCGTCGTCTGCCCGCGGCGATGTGGCCGTCGGCAGCAGCTCGAGGACGCCGTAACCGCGATCTGCGAGCACGTGCGCCAGACCGGCCGGTCGGGGATCTATTCGGGCGACGGCACCTGGCGCGGGGCCTGCGACGGACAAGCTGCTAGCGCCGATGCTGCAGGGACCGGACCGGCGGGCTGTACCTGCGTGCTTACCGTAGGTGTCCTCGCTCATCGACGTGGTATGTCGGAACGCCGAGGAAGGCGTCGGGGGCAACGTCGTGGCCGTAGGCGATTTGAAGGTGTCTAGCCAGTAGGTCCAGTCCTGCATCCCTGCCGGGCTGCTGAAGCGGTAGTTCAACTGCCAGCGGAGCCATTGTCCTCGGGCGAGCCTTACGGCTGGGGTCGCGCGGCAGGACGCGCAGTTGGTCATTGTCCTCCCGGAGGCTGACGTCGACGTCGGCCAGGTCGGCGATGGTCTCCTTGGGGTGGAAGTCTTCCTGTTCCCGCATGTGCACCACGTGCAGGAAGGGTGGCGACACGTTCGGAAGGGTGAACGCGATCGGGGTTGCGTTCCGATGTGCGGCTGCTTGCCCGCCTCGAGACCGTTTGGTCCACCAGGTCCGGACCCACTGCGCCGTGACGTCCACGAGCCAAGCATGGCAGCGCCGGACTTCGGTGTTGATCGGAGGCAGGGTCAGGCAAGTGCTGCGGGAGTTGATGCCGCGCGGATGAGTGGCACCGGCTGCAGCCGGTCAGGGTTGGGTCCTAGTGCCGCGAACAGATGGGCGGGTAGCCAGCGGCCCAAAGGCTCCAGCCCATCCGGTCCGGTCGGTTCGGTGAATGCCTCGTAGAGGACACCGTTGGCGGTCGAGGTGACTCGCTGCTCGGGTAGTGCGGCGGCGTGCTCGGTGAAGGGAGGCCCGAGCCAGGTCCACCAAGTCGGCCTGGGCGGTAGGCCCATCCAACCCTCGCGTTGCACGGGGCTGATGCGGTGCTCGGTCTCCGCATCCGCCCACAGCGAGCGTCCGGACCAGATGTGGCCCTTGGTCACCTCGGCTGCCGCGTAGAAGGCTGGAAGGCTGTCGGCGAGTGCGACGAAGGTGCGGCGAAGTGCGTCGCGCCAGGCGGGCTCCCTCAGGGGTTCGGCGAGGAACCTCAGTGACATCGACCAGAAGCGATCGGGGAAACGCGCGCCGGGACCGGCGCCCAGGTGGCCGGCGACGCAGGGGCCTGAACCGGAGAAGAAGAGCGGGGTGGTCGCCTCGGCCCAGGCTGCCGCGAATCCCTCTTCCCCGGCGTCGGCGTACTTGCCCTGGAACGGCTCGTACTCTCCGAAGCGTCGGGGAAGTGCTTCGGGCAGGAGCCGTTCGGCCGTGGCGATGAACAGTCGCGCAGCGTCCTGGCACAGCTCCTCGCGCAGGCAGTACCAGTCGACGTCGACGGTCGCTACGCGTGACTCCCTCTGGGGCTTCTGGATGGTCCGGGACTGCGAGCGCGACCACACCTCGTCCGTCTGCTGGTCGACGACCGCGCCATCAAGTGCCTGAGCAAGCCGGCGGGCGAAGCGCACCGCATGCGGGATCTCGGACTTCGCTGAGCCCTCCACCGTGATCGTGTAGAAGTAGCGGGATCCGAGTACGACGCTGGCGACATCAGCGGGAACGTCCTCGTCCTCGACGCGGTCCGGGCCGTCGATGGTGAAGCAGTAGCGACGTCGCGCACCTCGGACGACGGTGGCTGAGATGACGTTGGCCTCCTCGATGTCGAGCCCGTTGCTTTGCCCGAGCAGGGTGCGAAGCTGAGCTTCATCAATGGCGCGGGGCGCGAAGACGGCCAGGTCGTACGACATGGCGGCATACTCCCATGTGCAAGGTCATCCTTGGTCGTCCTGCTGACCGCATCTCGTCGGCCAGCTCGTCGTTGGGGTTCGCGTCCAGCCAGCGGCGAATGTTGAGCCACGGCGCCGCCGCGTAGCGGTCGCAGCTGTCCTGGTCGGCAAGGACCATGTCCACGACATCGCAGCCGAGTTCGCCGAAGTACTCGAGCAACTCGGACAGTGGGAGTCCTTGCTCGTGGCGTAACAGCCCTCGACGCTAGCCTGATCTGGTAGGTCTTGGCGCCAGTACGGTTCACCGATCAGCATCATGCCACCAGGCGCGAGGCTACGCCGGAGCAGTTCGACGGTGCCTGCGACGCCGTCGCCGATCCAGGTGGCGCCGATGCACGCCGCGATATCGGCAGCTCTGTCGGCGATGTATCCAGCGGCGTCGCCATGCACGAACTCGGTGTGGGCCGAAACGCTCGGGCTCACGTTGCGGCCCGAATGCCTCGGCTTTTCGACGACATCCTGTTGACGGTGTCGTTCTTCTAGCCGGACAGCTGCGCCTCCTCGGGGCCACCGGTTCCGAGGAGATCGTATGCCTGTTTCAGACAGGTCCTGATGTCGTCCCAGTCCGCGTCGCGCGTAGGAACTCTGTGTGTCGCCTGGTAGCCGTAGACAGTCCGCCACACGTGGTCGATGCTCTTGCGCAGATCTCCTTCGGCAGCCGCTCGCTCTGACCGCAGGGATAGTTGTTGTATCGCCCGTTCACGTTCCATGGCCAGGGCCTCGAACCGCCTTGCCTCCTGTCTGGCCTGGTCGGCGTGCACGCGTGCGCGATCGGTCTCCGGGACCTGTCCGGCCCAGGCCAGGATCGGTGAGGTCACGTCCGAGACCGTCCGCGGTGGTGCACCGTGCCGCACTGTGACCACTGCCGGGGAGCTGACCAGGAACACCAGAGCTGCGGTCACCGGTGCGGACACCAACGCCAGCCACGGCTCGAACCACCACCCGAGAACGCCCGCCGCGAGGCCGAAGCCTCCCGCCAACGCGATCGTGGCGCGATCGCCTAATCGCTCTTGGAACCCCACGGCTTACCCGAAGTTCCGGAACACGCGAACGAATGCGTCGTTCACATCGAGCGGGTCTCTGGCGTCGTACTGCGCTGCCTTGGTGAGCTTCGCGATCTGTGCGAGCGTGTCGATGTCGGCGTTGTCCGCATGCCCGTAGGGAACGGTGAAGATCCGGACTGAGGTGTCCTTTCCGTGCGGGTTGAGCTTCGCGAGCAACGCCTTCGGGCCGCCAGGATAGGGCTCGGTGTTCTGGCCGTCGCTGAGCAGGACGATTGCGTTGATACGTTTGGGATCCGCGCTCTCCTGCATCAGCCTGCTGGCATCGTCGGCAGTTTGGTAGAGCGCGGTGTTCCCGTCGGCGGTCAGGCCTTGGACGCGCGACTTGAGCTGCTCACGGATATCGCCCACTCGGCGGATCGGCATTTCCTCCGTGTGCGGCGGGTTGGAGGAGAACGTCCACAAGCCCACCTCGTCGTCATCGTCGAGCAGGTCCAGTGCCCGCTTGGCCGCAGGCTTGACGAGCTCCAGTTTCGTGGAGTCTTCGGCCGTGTTCGGGTCGCGAACGATGTCGTTCATAGAGCCCGACACGTCCAGCACCAGCAGCACGCGAGCCCTGCGCCGCACGTTGTCCCAGCTGTCGAGCATCGCGGTGAGCAGCTTGCCGTCGGGTATCCGCACGAATGTCAGGCGCTGGTCCTCGGGTGTGCCCAATGCCTCCACAAGCTGGGCGGTCGGCCGGGCAGCGCCCTCGTGCGGACGGAAGCCGAGCTCGGCCAGCCGTCGCTGCTGCTCGTCCTCGGCAAGGAACGCACGGAAGTCCTCGGCCACCGCCCGCTGGGCCACGTTCGCTGACGCCAGCACGACGAACGGGTGGTCGAGCTCGAGCGTGCCGTCCTTGGGATACACGGTGCGCAACGGGTTTCGCGGTCGCCGCTCCTCGCTCATCCGCGCGGGTTCACCGTTGGGCGCGCCGCGGTTGTACAGATAGACCATCTGTTCCTGGATGACGATCGCATCGATGTAGGGGCGATAGGTGCTGGCGGCCTGTGCCTGCTCCGCTTCGTAGATCTGCTGCATGAACTGCACGGCCTCGTTGCCGTAGAGCGACACCGACGACTCGATTCCGTGCACGAACGACACGACCTCCGGGTCGTCCAGCCGCTCCTCGGTGAGGTCGCCAGGGGCCGCGACATAGGTGGCGACCGTGGCGGCGAGCCCGGAAGTCGAGGTCTCCGCATTGTCTCGGCCTAGGATGAAGTTGCCCCAGTTCGGCATGCCGTACGCCGACCACCCCGACTGAGCGAGCGCAAGCACGTCCGCCCAGGTGTCGAGCCGGGCGCCGTGGTTGGCCAATGCCTCCGCTACCGACTGTGGCATCGCGATGACGAGCGTGCTCCTGGCGATCGACGACACTTCGGCCGGCTTGGTGAGAAGAAGATCGCCGTGGCCTTCGTACTCCAGCAGCCGCAGCCACATCGACGACGTGGGCAGCCAGACGTGCGGGGGATTGCGCACTCCCGAGGCGAGCGCGATCTTCATCGCTCCCGACGTGACCGCATCCAACACGACCCGGGCTCGCAGCTTTCCGACAACTCGGTCGGCGTCGTTGTACCTGCGGACGAACTCGCGCATGACGCCGGCCTTCTCCGTGGAAGAGTTGACCCGGATCGTCTCGATCGGCGGATTCTGCTTGTCCACGCCGTCGGCGGCAGGCTCGTCGTCGCCAAGGGCCCGCACCAAGCCTGGCACCGCCGTCGCACCGACGAGGACGGTGCCTGTAATCACACCCAGCACGCGGCGGCGCTCGATCGGCACGTCCCCTCCCGTTGTCAGCGCGGCTTGGTCAGGTCCCAGGTCTCGAAACTGAATCGCCCGATTGTGCCCGTCCATGCACGATACGTTGAGAGATTATCGTGCACGGGATCCCCGGCCCGGAGGATCTCCAGTAGCCGCATCCAGATCTGGTCTGTCTCGGCCGTTCGTGCGGAGGTGGCGAGCTCCTCCACCACGGTGGTGAAACCAGCGTCGCCGGCCGCTCCGTCCACGACGTCTAGTCGGGCTGCCAGCGTCCGGCAGGATTCCGGGGCGGCGACCAGCACCGCGAGCAGCACGAGCACCGCCTGGTAGGGGCCGGCATCGTCAGACCCGATGAAGCCGTCGAGTTCTTCCTCGGAGATGGCCGCCCGCTGCAGGCGGTAGACGTTGACGAACCGCTTCACCGCGCGAGGTGTCAAAAGCAGCGGATGGAGACGCTGGATGAACCGCAGCTCGCTGGCGCGCAGCCGCAACTGAGCGGGCTGCGGGCCGCTGAGCTGGTCCGGCTGTGGTGTGGTCGCCGGCCCGCTCCCAGTCTCGGCCGACCTGGCCGGAGCGTCGGCTGTCGCCGATGCCGTGCCGGTCTCCGACGCGAGCGGCTGCGGGCCCACAGTCTCGGTCGGTACGAGTGCCTCGATGAACCGGTCGACCTCGCTGCCCATCGGCCGCAACGTGAACACCACTTGGAAGATCTTGTCGAGGTAGTCCAGGGGTGCGACGCCGGTCACCCCGTCGGTGCCACCGAACAACTCCGAGTGGTACTGCTCGAGGCAATGTCGCAGCCACTGCGGATCAACGGCAACAACAACGATGAACAGCCGCAACGCCAGCAGGAGGTGCACCGCGGCGAGCACATCCACGACCTTGCGTGGAGAGCACCGGTCGAGGTCGTCGATGTAGAGAACCACCCGCTCCAGTGGCGGCGGGCCAGCCGAACCAGCCTGCTCCCACTCGGCGAACGCCTGCTCTGCGCTGTCGCTGAGCTGGCGGAGATCGGCGTAGACCCGGCCGAGCAACCCGCGGTACTGGTCGTACCCGCCGGCCCTACCCTGCTCGATGACCAGCGTCAGTTCCCGCGTGGCGTCGAGTCTCGCCAGGCGCATGCGCGTATCGTGTACTGCCTGCCGCAGCCCAGCGGCCCGCCGCTCGGCGAGACTGCGAACCGCACGCCAGGCGGCGAGGAGGCGGTCGAGGATCGGGAACACCGCTGTGGCGGCGAGGACCCCGGAAACCAGAGCCAGCACGTCGGACCGCCACTGCCACCACGCCATCCCGGTCACGGCACCTAGCAGGACGAAAGCCGTTCCAGCCACGGCGATGCGCCCGCGCCAGGGTGCGAGGGCGGCCAGCCACAACCGCAGGCGAGCCCGGAACCGCTTGGTAGGGCTGGTGTTGGAGTCGGCGAGCTCCTCGAGGTCGTGGAGCCTCTCCCGCAACGCGGTACGTTCAGCGCCGACCTGGTACGCGTCTCGTGGCTCGGGTTCGCCGAGACCGGTGAACAGGTGCTCCACCATACCGACCCAGAGGTGGTCGTCGTTGTAGTGCCAGGCGTTGAACCGTACCTGCCGCACGGTGGTCGCGAATACGCTGTGCGCCGGGTTTCGACGGCCCTGCTCCGCCAGCCGCGCGACGCGGTTCTGGAGCTGGCGCATGAAGCTCGACTTGCCAGAACCCCACCGGCCGAGCAGCGCGATCGCGAGCGGCGGTTCCGTCGCCCGGTCGCCGATGAGCGTGGCCACGCTGTCGACGTCCTCGGCGAAACCCAGCAGGTCGACCGCGCTCTCCTGATCGCTGACGAGGCCGGCCTGCGGCCTCGGAGACCGAGACGGGGAGATCCTTGCGCCCGTGGTCAGGTCCCAGACGCCAATCGCGCCGTCCTCGGCGCCACTGACGAGCTGTCTACTGTCCGGCGTGACCGCGAGCGATCTCACCGCGCTGTTGTGGCCGTCCATCTGGAGCGGCTCGTCTGGTCGCTGCGGATCCCAGACCCAGATCCCGCCGTTGTAGCCGCCCGCGATGACCTGTCCGCCGTCCGGTGTCACCGCGACCGTGATCGCCGCGTCGTCGCAGCCGTTCAGACTGATCACCCCCGACCGCTGCCTTCGGTCCCAGAACCGCACGGAGTCGCTCGTGCCGATCGCGACACGGGTGCCGTCGTTCGAAACGGCCGTCGCGACACTCCCGGCGGACCGACCGGGCAACCGTCCCAGCTCTTTGCCCGACCAATCGGTGATCCGGACGATCGGATCGGATCCGCCAGTGACAACCTGCCGGTTCGCGCTCACCGCGACGCTGTTGACGTTCTGGTGGCCGCTGCGCCAGTTGCGGCCCGAGAGCGGCTGAAGGATCTTCTGGTCGAGATCGATGGCCACGATCTCGCCATGTGGCAGCACAGCGGCCGCCATGAGGTGGGTGCCAAGCGGCGTCAGCAACGAAGTGCCAGCCGCGAGGTCCCAGGAGACGGACATGGCCTGGCCGCACGAGACAACCCGGTTGTCCTCGGACACGGCCAGCGCGAGGACTTCGTTCTCCGCTTCGGAATGAACCTGCAGCAACCGGCCGGTACGCAGCTCCCACACCCTGAGCACCGCATCGGCGCCGCCGGTGACGATGCTGCCTCCGCCGGGCAACACGGCGACAGCTCGCACGGCGCCCGCGTGCCCCACGAACGGTTCCGGAATGCGTGCCATAGTGACCGTCGACACTATCGCCATCGTGCCGGTACAGGTCCCGGACCGTCGGTTCCGCCCTGCGATATGGGCGTCAGACGGCAGGGGCGTCCGACAGCTGGGCGTGTGGCTGAGCTGACCGGCCCGTGCCGGTGATCGGGTTCGACCTGAGCTCGCCGAAGCTGTCCTCGGCCGCATGTACGGCCCAGCCGTCCGCGGCTACATCCGCGACCGCCGGCAGCGAACGATCGCGTGGTCGCTCCGCATCACCTCAGCCAGAGTCGCCAAGTAGTCGTCCCGCATATCGCGCCCCCCGATCCACACCCGAACGCCGGCTTCAGCGCCATGCCGTTCGGCTGCGTCACAAAATGCCTGCCGCACACTTGGCAGCCGCGCGGCTGGCAGGTCTCCGGTGCGCGGCCACCGTGTCCAAGCTGTTTCTGCGGAGCCAGCTCCGCACGCGGGCCACGCTCAACCGGCCGTCGGACGCTCAGGTCCGTGGTTGCCCGCGAGTGGCCCCTCGGTGCCGAGGTGAATAGCCCGCGGATAGCACGCCGAGCACTTCGTACCCGGTACGAACGACTGCTATGAGACCTCAACCGAGGCGGCAGGTAATAAGCCTCCGGTTCTGGCCATCTGTTCCGTAGGCCGCCGACGATCATCTATCGGCGTCCGTCGCCGTCTAGATAACGCGGGACGGATGCGCTCGGCTGGCTCCTGGCGTCGGCGAGCGTCCATGGTCGTCCAGGGCTCCTGTTAGCAGCCGCGTTAGCAAGGAGCGACGCAAAGATCGTTCCTTTTCGGGCCGTCACCTTGACCTGGCTGTTCGGCGGCCTGCGCAGCGACGAGATATCCCGCCTCAGCACGGGCTGCATCCGCTGGCAGCACGACGGCTTCCCCATTCCCGGCGACTCCGACGAGGTGCTGGCGCGCGACGCCGTTTGCCTGCTGGACGTCCCCACCCACAAGACCGGCACCTCCTTCACCAAGCCCATCGATCCCCTGCTGGGCAAGGCGATCGAGGCATGGCAGGATGCACGGCCGCAGCAGCCGAAGATGCTGGACCGCAAGACGGGTGAGCAGGTGGACTTCCTGTTCGCGCACCGGGCCAAACGCCTCGCGAACACCTACATCAACACCGCGGTCATCCCTCGCTCTGCCGCAAGGCCGGCGTCCCGACCGCCGACGTCCGGGGCAACATCACCAGCCACCCGGCCCGCTCCACGATCGCCAGCCAGCTCTACAACGCCAAGGAACCGATGACGCTCTTCGAGCTGCAAGCCTGGCTCGGTCACCGGAGCCCGGAGTCCACTCAGCACTACGCCAAGATCACCCCGAACACGCTGGCCAGGGCCTACAACGACGCCGGGTACTTCGAGCGCAACATCCGCACCATCGAGGTCCTGGTCGACCGGGATGCGGTCACCTCCGGAGCCGCCGCGTCGGGCGAGCCGTGGCAGTACTACGACCTCGGTCACGGGTTCGGCACCTACACGTTCTTCGAGCAGTGCCCGCACCGCATGGCCTGCGCCCGCTGCGACTTCTACACGCCCAAGACCTCCAGCAAGGGCCAGCTCCTGGAGGCCAAGGACAACCTTCAGCGCATGCTGGCGAGCGTCCCGCTCAGCGACGACGAGCGCGCTGCCGTCGACGACGGTCAGGCTGCGCTCGACCAGCTGCTGGAACGGCTGGTCGATGTCCCCACGCCAGCTGGGGCGACACCCCGAGAGATCGGCGTTCCGGCGACGGCGACGCTCCTGCCGATCGTCGGCGTCAACCAGGGCAAAGGCTGAACTACTTGACAAATCTGATTCCGCAGGATGCCGGTTTTTCGGTGCTCGAATCGGTGGCGGACGTGCACTTCCTGACCAGTGACGGGCGAGACTCCGACGCCATGGTGTTCGGCCACAGAGCCTCCGCAAAAACCCGTTGGCGGAACCACGGCAGCCACTGCTACGTTTCCGGAGGCCGTGCAAGAGAGCGAGGAGGTGGTACCCGTGAACGTATCGACATGGGTGCTCCCCTCCGGGGTCACGGTCGGGCGATAGGTCGTCCGGGAGCGCCGTTCAATGGCACTCCCGAAAGGCACGACCATGCACTTCACTTCTGAACAGCGTCTCGACGACGCTGTCCTCGAGCGCGAATTCACCCTCGGTGAGATCCCCGGCATCCTGTGGACGCCCGCATCCGCGTCCGCACCGGCGCCGCTGATCCTGCTCAGCCCCCCTCCTCTCGGGCTGCGCAAGACGTACCCCCGGCTGGTGGCCCGGGCCCGGCACGCTGCGGCGGACGGCTTCGCCACGGCTACCATCGAGCTCCCCGGAAGCGGCGACCGGCCCCATTGGCCCGGCGCCGAGCAGGCCCGCGCCGACCTGCGCCGGGCCATGGAGGCCGGCGAGCCGGTCAGCGACGAGATCATCGACGCCCTCATCCTCCCGCTCGTCGACAAGTCGGTCCCGGAATGGCAGGCCGCCCTGGACGCCCTCCTGCCGCTGCCCGAGATCGGCGGCCCGGTCGGTTACTCGGGGGGAGTGATCTCCATCGGGACCCGGCTGGCGGTGGTCGAGCCGCGCATCTCGGCCGCTGTTCTGTTCGCCGGGAGTTTCGTCCCCCGGGCCATGTTCGAGGAGGCCCGCCAGGTCACCATTCCGCTGCACCTCCTGCTGCAGTGGGACGACGAAGGGAACGACCGGCAGGCGGCCCTGGACCTGTTCGACGCCTTCGGCTCCAAGGAGAAGACCCTGCACGCCAACATGGGCGGGCACACCGGCGTCCCGCAGTCCGCAGGCGACGAAGCGGGCCGATTCCTCGCCCGGCACCTGAAGTGACGCCGGGCCGTCAAGCCACCAGCAGACGGTAAGCCGTGTCGGCCAGGATGCTGCCCATCTAGGGACAGGTCCCGACCCTCCTCGGCTCTATACACCACGGGCCCCTGCCAGACTCTCGACAGGGGCCCGTGCTGCCCGAAGCCATGAACTGCTCGACGTCTGCAGAGCTTCGCAGGCTACGCTCGACCAGCTGCTGGAACGGCTGGTCGATGTCCACGCCAGCCGGGACGACACCCCGCGAGATCGGAGTCGCGGCGACCGCGACGCTCCTGCCGATCGTCGGCGTCAACCAGGGCAAAGGCTGAACTCTTGACAAATCTGATTCCACAGAATCGCCCGGTACCTGCGTGATCGCGAGCTGCAACGCGAGATCAACGAGGGCCTCAACGTGGTCGAATCGTGGAACCGAGGCAACCAGGTCATCTTCTTCGGCAAGGGCGGCGACATCGCCACCAACCGCCGCGATGAGCAAGAACTCTCCGTGCTATGTCTGCGAGTACTGCAGGCGGCGCTGGTGTACGTGAACACCTTGATGGTGCAAGACGTTCTCACCGACGACCAGTGGGCCAAGCGGATGACCACGGTCGACCACCGCGGCCTGACTCCATGGTTCTGGAGCCATGTCGCCCCCTACGGTGAGGTCCGACTGAACATGAACCGCCGCCTCAGCCTCCTCATCGCCCCATGACTCGCCTCGCCATGGCGCCGCGTCTAGCCCCGGTCTAGCCC
The DNA here is from genome assembly GCF_014873875.1 of Actinopolymorpha pittospori. Taxonomy (GTDB): domain Bacteria; phylum Actinomycetota; class Actinomycetes; order Propionibacteriales; family Actinopolymorphaceae; genus Actinopolymorpha; species Actinopolymorpha pittospori. Next base: position 707,502 of record NZ_JADBEM010000001.1, read on the forward strand.
TAAGCCCCTGATCGGCTGGCCGGCATCAAGGGACCGACATCCGTCCGTTTGTGGATCCCTGACCGGCACGTGTACCGGAGTCGGTGGCTCGACGCTCAGTCTGCGTGAAGGTCGAATTCGTTGCTGTCTGGGTCGGCCAGTTCGACGCCGTCAGCGAGGTCGGCAAGACGGGTCGCACCGAGCGAGACCAGTCGTTCCGCCTCGCTGGTCGGGTCAGCGGCGACCAGGTCGAAGCGCTGCCGGTTCCTTCCGGCCTTGGGTTGGATCGGCGGTCTGCCCCATGGGTCCCATGAGATCTTGGTGCCGCCGAGCGGCGACTGGACCGCGGTCTGCTCGTTCTCCTCCCACACCAGCGGCCAGCCCAGCGCGTCGCGCCAGAACAGGCCGACGTCTCGGGAACCGTCACAGGTGACCTCGCCGAGGTAGCCGGTGCCGGCCAGGTAGTTGTTGCCCGGCTCGATCACACACAGCTCGTTACCGCCAGGGTCGGCCAGTACGACGTGGTGCTCATCGGCCCCTTGGCCCACGTCAAGGTGGCGGCCGCCTAGTACTACAGCCGTAATTCGTAATCTTGGTTTCGTCGTCGGTAGTGGCAGAGTCGGGCGTGGTGTTGGTGGTGGCGGCGGAATCGGCTCCATCGGATGGTGTGGGTTAGGGGGTGGCTTGGGTGGGTGATGGTGGCTCTGAGGTGCCGGATCTCGTTGCAGGTTAGGGGAACCATTGCTCTGCTGGGGTCGGGATGGCTGTCTGGGCCTGCTTGGACGGCGAGGAAGGCGTGGGCGAGCATGGCCAGGGTGGTCCAGCGGTGCCAGGAGGTCCAGGTACGGACTTGGTGCTCGTCCAGTGCGGCGCACCCTTTGCCGACTTGGATGTTCTCCTCGATTCGCCAGCGAGTTCCAGCGACCGTGGCCAGTCTTGCCAGGCTGACGTCGGTGGTGGCATGGCACAGGAAGTAGGCCTGTTCGCCGGTGGCCGGATGGCGGCGGACCAGCAGCCACCGGTAGCCAGCTCGGCTGAGGTTTGCCAGACGGGTGAGGGCCCAGTGGTAGAGCCGTTCGCCTTTGCTGCCTTTGCCGGCCGAGGCCAGGTGCCAGTCGGTTGCCGGTAACTGCGCGGCGAACTCATCGGCTCGCATTCTGCCGGTGCCTGTGCCGGTGCTCGTGTCTGCTGGAGTGGGGATCTGGGTGTCGCATGAGACTGCCATGACGTAGTTCAGGTGTCGTTCCTCGAAGGCTTGTCGCAGTCGGGGATTGTCGCCGTAGGCCTCATCGGCGCTGACCCACCCGGGCAGGATGCCGGCGGCCAACGCCCGGTCGGTCATGGCCAGCGCCAGCTGCGGTTTGGTCTGAAACTCCACATCTTCAGGCACGCCGGCCTCCGCCAGCCGGCCCGGATCGGTTGTCCAGGACTGGGGCAGGTACAGGCCGACGTCGATGAACGCGTGCCCGCGCGGGCTGGCCAGGGTGGCGAACACCGCGACCTGGCAGTTCTCGATCCGACCACACGTGCCTGAGTACTGCCGCTGCACCCCCACCGTGTGGCTGCCCTTCTTCTGATCCCCTGTCTCATCGAACACCAGCACCACCCGATCCGGATCCACGCCGTCGGTCAGGTTCGCCGCCACGTACTCGGCCAACTCACTTCGCACCGCCGCGTCGTCCCAGACCGCACGGCCGAGCAGATACTGGATCCGATCCGGGCTGCGGTGCCCGGCATGCTCAGCCAGCGTCCAGCAGTTAGCCCTGGGCAGGCCCGCAAGCAGACCGTCGACCACGTCCCGCGCCGTCCGAGCGGTCTCCGGCCGGACAAAGCACGACCCAACCCGACGCATCAGCGCGTCCAACTCCCGCTCCCACCCAGCGACCTCTACGCTGAGAGCAGCGGCCGCCGCCTCAATGTCTATCGTCTTCACAAACGCAGACAATGTCGCGGCGGCCGCGCGCTGTCACAGCAACACGCCGAGCATCAAAACTCCGCCGACCAGCCGAGATCACGAATTACGGCTGTAGTACTAGGCACAGCGCCTTCTCAACGGTTCGCTGCTGGTCCTCGAGGCTGCTGCTGGTCAGGTGGAGATGCAGCCGTCGCGGGCCAATCTCCTTGGTGTCGGAGGTGACGAAGCGGAGCCCGACCTGAGTCTTGCCCTTGCCACCCGGTACCAACGCGCCGCCGGGCTCGGTGCGTACCTCTCGGTCGAGCAGCCCGGCCCAAAAGGCCGCCACCGCGGTCGCGTCGGCCACATCAAAGGTCACCGCTTCCAGTCCCAGAGCCACCTCTGCACCCTAGGGCGGGCTCCTGGCGTTGGCGACCCGGTTTCAGCCGCGGCTGAGCTTCGTGCGGGGCAGCGCGACCCGATAGATGCGGCCCTCGCGTACCGATTGAGGAACCTCGACCGAACGATCAGACAGTGTTCAACGGCGGCGGCGAACTCGAAACACCTGTCTCGTAAGCGGATCCTCAAACGGACACGCACGCGCAGTTTCGGCCCGCTCGGGGCAGGTTAGCGATGACCAGCTCGTAGGGGTGGTCGATCATCCGCCGAAGCTCGCTGTCTTCGATGGAACCGTCGAGTTCGACGGTGTTCCAGTGCCGGTTTCTTCTGGGGGTAACCGGGATGGACTGATGGGTAGCGAGCTCGCAGCTCCAGGGCCAGATCCGGGTCGCACTTGAGGTTCACGCTACCTGGGCTCCCCTCGAGCGGGACAAGGGCGAACATGCAGCCACCGACCTTGAACACCGCGACGCCCTCTCCGAACGGGTAATCCTCGGCAGCTCCCGGCAGGGCGGCACACAGGTCGAGCACGTCATCTCGGGTCACGAGGTCTGCGGATTGGTGTAGACGCGGCGGGGGGCGATGAGTACGGCGGCTCGTCGTTCTTCTGCCATCGTTCGGTCGTAGGTGTCCCAGTCGTTGTGAGTACCACCGGCGGCTCGGAAGATGTCCCGCAACAACAGCCTCAGGGCTTCGCTGTCGACGGCGGGATGCGGGTCGTCAGGACCGATGATCTCGGCGTCGCCCTCGACGGTCGCCCATTGCCAGCCCGCCCGGGCGACGATCGTGGCTCGGGGTTCGGCACGCAGATGGCGCAGCTTGCGGGAGCCGCCGACAGCGACGAGCCCGACAACGCGCCCTCCCCGCAATGGGTGTTCAAGGACCCCGGCGTTGACCACCGACGACTGGACACTGCCATCGCCCCGCAACGTGTTGATCACACACAAGCCGTGATCGAGAGGTACCAGCTCGGCAAAGGCGGCAAGATCAGTCACGATGAGATTCCTTTCCAGTCTTGGCCGGCGAAGTTGCGGATCCTGGCTCTGTCAGGGGGTGGAGTGCGTCGATCCAGCGTTGGATGCGACGGGTTTGGCGGGCCATGATCTCGGGTTGTCCGAGCGTGCTGGTGAGGATGGCGCTGCCTTGGTGGGCGGCGATCAGTTCGACGGCGAGGTCGTGTGCGTCGCGTCGTCCGAGGGCGCGGAATTGTTGTTCGGCCCAGTCGAGTGGGATTTGTATCAGTGTCGCGGTGAGCAGGTCTGATCCTTCGGTCTGTTTGGCCAGCTCTGATGACAACGTTCCGTAGGGGGAGCCGTATTGGGCGCCGTACTGGGCTATCGAGTCCGCGGCCCGTTCGGCCAGTACGCCCACGAGCGCTTTGAGCCGAGCCTTGGGGCTTCGGTGTCGGCGCTCGAGCTCGGCGAGTGTCGACTGGAGCTGAGCTTCGTAGGTGTGCACGACGCTGCCGGCCGCTACGACGTCGATGCCGTCGTACGACGTCCCCGACATGAGCCCGATGCACAGTATTGGACCTTGACTAATGTCAAGGTCAATGGGTGCCGCTCGGCGGGTCCGTCGAGGATGCGAGCTCGTCGATCCAGCGTTCGAGTCGTCGTGCCTGGCGGGCCATCAGCTCCGGTTGTCCGAGCGTGTTGCTGAGCAGGGCGCTGCCCTGGTAAGTGGCCACCAGTTCGACCGCCAGGTCGTGCGCGTCGCGTCGCCCCATGGCGCGGAACTGCTGCTCCGCCCAGTCGAGCGGGATCCGCATCAGCAGCGCGGCCAGCGGGTCCGTTCCTTCGGCCTGCTTGGCCAGCTCTGAGCCCAGCGTTCCGTACCGGCAGCCGTAGCGGGCGACCAGCTCGCGCCGCTCCGCGAGCGCACGCACGAGTGCCTTCAGGCGCGGCTTCGGGCGGTGATGCTGGCGATCCAGCTCGGCGAGCACCGCGGTGAGCTGGTCGGCGTGAGTGCGCACGATCGCGGCCACAATGTCATCTTTGGTTTTGAAGTAGTAGTACAGGTTGCCCACCAGTACGTCCGCGGCCTGGGCGATGTCCGCGAGCGTCGTGCGCGCCACACCCTGCCGGTACACCAGTTCGCGCGCGGCGGCGACCAACCGCGCGTTCTTGCCGGGCTGCCCGGCCGTCTCACGAGCCGCCTTTGAGTCAGTCACCACACTCACAGCATAGACACAGTACAACCTTACCGCTAGGTTGGTTAACCAACCAAGATTGGCCAGCCGGGGTCGGTCGGTGAACCGATTAGGAGAACCAGGACATGTCGAGCAAGGAATGGTCCGAGCTGCGCGAGACGTTCGCGGCGTGCGCGCCCAAGACCATTGCAGCGACCACGGCAGCCGTCATGGCCATCAACCCGGAGATCGACCTGGGTGGCGCCGACCGGTTCTACAGCCTCACCAAGGAGCCGACCGACGTCACCTACGAGGAGGTCACCGCGGCCGGCTTGCCCGCGATCTGGGCGAACCCGCTGGATTGCGACACTGAGCGGGTGCTGGTCTACTTCCACGGCGGTGGCTTCGTCAGTGGCTCGAAGGACAGCTACCGGAAAGTCGCCGCGCATCTGGCCAAGGCGGCTGGCGTCCGCGCCCTGATACCGGACTACCGGTTGGCGCCGATGAACCCGTTCCCGGCACAACTCGAGGACGCGCGGTCGCTGTATGACTGGCTGCTAGCCCAGGGCTATCAACCGTCGAAGATCGCCTTCGCCGGCGACTCCGCCGGCGGCAACATCGCAACCGGTGCGGCGCTCGCGCTCAACCGGGATGGCGCGGCCCTGCCCGGGGCGGTCGTCGTGTTCTCGCCGTGGTACGACATGGAGGCGAACGGGCCGACGTTCGACTCCAACGCGGCCGTCGACGTGGCCATTTCTCGGCAGCTGGTACACAACTTCGCGCCGATGTTCCTTGGTGGACAGTCCCCGGCCGATCCATTGGCCAATCCGTTGTACGCAGATCCGGCTGGCCTTCCGCCGTTGTTGCTCACCTGTGGCGGCGACGAGACGCTGCGGGACAGCGTGGAGCGGTTCGCCGCGCTGGCCGAGCAAACCGGCGTCGAGGTCGCCCTGCACGTTGCCGACGGTCTGCCACACGTCTACCAACTGCTGGCCGGACGGATGCCCGAGGCGGACGCGAGCATCGCCGAGGCCGGGAAGTGGCTGCGCGAAAAACTTGGCGACTGAACGGATCCCGGCCATGCGATTCGCGATATCCATCCCGCAAACCGTCGCCGGCGCTTCGTTCGATCCGACCGGCATGGACACCTACCTGGCCCAAGCCGAAGAACTCGGGTTCGACAGCGCCTGGACCGGCGAGCAGCTGCTCGGCACGCAGCCCATGCTCAGTCCGTTGGAGACGTTGGCCTACGCGGCGGCCCGCACCCGGCAGATCCGGTTGGGGTGCGCGATGGTGGTCAGCCCGCTGCACAATCCGGTGCACCTGGCCAAAACCATCGCGAGCCACCTGGTTCAGGCGATCGCGGCCGCGTGGCGTCGTGGCCAAGTCCACTCCCTCCGACCTCTTGGCGTGGCGTGGAACCACCGTAAGCAGTCGACCGACACGGTGGATCCAGGTCATGCGTCAAACCAAACCGCAGACGCGACGTGCTGATCGCCATACCATGATCGGTCGTGGGATTCTCCGTCAAGCTTGCGCCAGGCGTGCGAGTACGTGCCTCCAGCCGTGGTCTTCGAACGAGCGTCGGGCCGCGTGCCGCCCGAGTCCACTTCGGTTCTGGCCGGACAGGCTTCTCCACTGGCGCCGGGCCGGTCAGCTTCTACTCCAGCGTCGGAGGCAACCGATCGACACGCCGAGCACCGTCAACCGGGGCCTCATCCCGCGCCCTGGCCCAGGCCGCGAAGTTGGAGCAGGCGAAGGACCTGCTGGCCGCGCTGCAGAGCATCCTCGAGCTCCATCATCCCGACTTCCCCGCCGCTCAGCCTCCGGTGGCGCCTCCGCCGCCTGAGCCTGACCGCGACGCTATCAACGCGCGGCACCGCAAGGCCGCCCTGGCCGGTATCGGGATGTTCGAACGGCGGGCCCGCGCGCAGGCCAAGGCAGCCGCCGAGATGGCCGCAAGCGCTGAGATAGCAGCGGCAATCGCGAAGAACCAGCGCCTCCACGCTCAGTACCAGACAGATCTGGACCGGCTGTGGCAGCGACTCCTGCAGAACGACCCAGAGATCGTACTTGGCACTTTGGCAGAGGCATTCGAGGACAACGACGCCGCCGCGGCCCCTGTCGGCGTGGCAGGTTCTGAGGCGTCCCTCGTCGTACTCGTGCCCACTTCCGCCGCGATCCCCGAGCGGCGACCAGCCACGACCTCCGCTGGAAACCTGACCCTCAAGAAGCTCACCAAGCGTGAAATCGCTGACTTCTACAAGCTCATGGTCTGCGGATACGTGCTGGCCACCGTCAAAGAAGCCTTCGCCGTCGCACCCGGGTTGACCCACACGAGCATCGTGGCCCTGCGCGACGACGGTCCGGACGCCTATGGCCACCCCCGCGTCGAGGCGATCCTGGCCGCCCGCTTCGCACGCCAGGCCCTGCGCGATGTGCGGTGGACGACAGCCGACGCCGTCCGCATAGTCAGCGACGCCAGCGAACTGCTCACCGTCAAGCAAGCTGGCGCCAGCAAGGAGTTCGCACCACTCGACCTCGACTCCGAGCCAGACATCGCGAAAGTCGTACAGGCCGTCGATGTCAGCGACCTTCTCAGCTGACACATGACTAGGTCCTGCATCCGGGCCGTGTGACTTCTCGACGACGACCAGGACAGCTGAAGGGGCAAGTCGGTGTTCGACCACGTAGTGAGCTGGGTGCGCGAGAGCTGGCTGGCCTCGAACCGACCTGGGTGGTTGCGGCCGGTGGGGTAGTTGGTGCGGCAGCCGTGACCCGGAAGTTCCTGCGCCCCGTACGAACGATCGTCAGTTGGCTTACTCGTCGGCAGCGGCTTACTGGTCAGCTGCTCAAGCTGGCGTGTGGGATGCAGTTGGAGTACTCCGTCCCGCCCTGATCGCCGACGGGCTTGCCGATCTGCAGGTGCGCTCGTCCAACGTCCCGATCGTGTTCTGCGAAACACGGCAACTCGCCGAGGAATGGACCTACCGGTTCCTGGCCGCCCGCGCATGGGCCGAAACCGAAGATACGGCCCCCCAACGCATCGCACCTGCCGAGGCCGATGCCACCGACCTCGCCGACGCTCCGGTCGCGTCCGAGCCTTCCACCGCCGAGGTCCGAGCCTGGGCCCGCGCCCACGGCATCACCGTCCCGGACGGAGGCAAGCTCCGCCTCGAGATCTGGGACGCCTGGCGAGTCACCCACCCGGGCTGAGAGAGTCACTGATGCCCGGCACAATGGTCGCCGTGCCCGGTCAGTCCCCTTCGCCCCATGCCTCGCCGCAGGATCGGCGGAACCCGTCGGTGCTGGAGGCGGTCCTGGAACGGATCACCTACGCCAACGAGGACACCGGGTACACCATCGCCCGGGTCGCGACCGAGCGGACCGTGGCGGATTTGCTGACGGTGGTCGGGCCGCTGCTGGGCGCCCAGGTCGGGGAGAGCCTGCGACTGATCGGGCACTGGGGCTCCCATCCCAAGTACGGCAGACAGTTCCAGGTGCACTCCTACACCACCGTGCTGCCCGCCACCATCCAGGGCATCCGCCGCTACCTGGGCTCAGGGATGATCAAAGGGATCGGCCCGATGATGGCCGAACGGATGGTCGCCCATTTCGGCACCGACATCCTGAAGATCATTGAGGAGGAGCCCGATCGGCTGATCGAGGTGCACGGCCTGGGACCGAAACGGACCAAGAAGATCGCCGACGCGTGGGAGGAACAGAAGGCAATCAAGGAAGTGATGGTGTTCCTGTCCGGCGTCGGGGTGTCCACCTCGCTGGCCGTGAAGATCTACAAGAAGTACAGCGACGCCTCTATCTCGGTGGTCCGCGACGAGCCCTACCGGCTGGCGTCAGAAGTGTGGGGCATCGGATTCAAGACCGCCGACACCATCGCCAAGGCCGTCGGGATCCCGCACGACAGCCCACAGCGGATCAAAGCCGGGCTGCAGTACACCCTGTCCCAGGCCGCCGACAACGGACACTGCTACCTCCCCGAGCCAAACCTGATCACCGACGCTGCCAAGATCCTTGAGGTCGACCGGCAGCTGATCGGTCCGTGCCTGGACGAACTTGCCGCGGTCCAAGGGGTTGTCCGCGAGCTGGTGCCCTCCGATCCCAGGGCCATGAGCGGCACCGTTCCGGCGGTCTATCTGGTGCCCTTCCACCGGGCCGAACACTCCCTGGCCACCGGACTGCTGGACCTGCTGAACTCCAGGCAGGAGCAGCTGCCCGCCTTCACCGGCGTGGATTGGGACAAGGCGCTTACCTGGCTGCGAGGCCGGACCGGCCAGGACCTGGCACCCGAGCAACAAGACGCGGTCAAGCTCGCGCTGAGCAGCAAGGTCGCGATACTCACCGGCGGGCCAGGCTGCGGCAAGAGCTTCACCGTCCGTTCCATCGTGGAACTCGCCGCAGCCAAGAAGGCCACGGTGGTGCTGGTCGCGCCGACCGGGCGGGCCGCAAAACGGCTCGCCGAGCTGACCGGGCACGAGGCCTCCACAGTGCACCGGCTGCTGGAGCTACAGCCCGGCGGCGACCCCAAATACGACCGCGACAACCCATTGGATGCCGACCTGGTCGTGGTCGATGAGTCCTCGATGATGGACGTCATCCTGGCCAACAAGCTGGTCAAGGCGATCCCACGCGGTGCCCATCTACTGCTGGTCGGTGATGTCGACCAGCTCCCCTCGGTCGGCGCCGGCGAGGTTCTGCGTGACCTGCTCGCCGCCGACACCATCCCGCGGGTGCGTCTGACTCAAATCTTCCGCCAAGCCCAACAGTCCGGCATCGTCGTCAATGCCCACCGCATCAACTCCGGCCAACCCCCGCAGCTGTCCGGCTTCGGCGACTTTTACTGGTTCGCCTGCGACCCTCCCGAAGACTCCGGCCTGCACCCGGCCGAGGAGACCGCCAAGTTGGTGGTGGACATCGTCGCCCGCCGCATCCCCACCAAATTCGGGCTCGACCCGGTCCGCGACGTTCAGGTGCTGACACCGATGCACCGGGGCCCCGCCGGAGCCGGCAATCTCAACACCCTCCTCCAAGAAGCCCTCACCCCCTCACGAGAGGGGACACCCGAGAGGCGGTACGGCGGGCGGGTGTTCCGAGTCGGCGACAAGGTCACCCAGCTGCGCAACAACTACGACAAAGGCCAGGCGGGTGTCTTCAACGGCACCGTCGGCACGGCGACCAGCCTGTCCCTGGAAGAGCAGACCCTCACCGTTCTCACCGACGAAGACGAGACGGTGGACTACGACTTCGCCGAACTCGACGAACTCGCCCACGCCTACGCCGTCACCATCCACCGCTCCCAAGGCAGCGAATACCCCGCCGTGGTCATCCCCGTCACCACCAGCTCCTGGATGATGCTGCAACGCAACCTGCTCTACACCGGGATCACCCGCGCCAAGAGACTCGTCGTCCTAGCCGGATCCCGCCGCGCCCTGGCCCAAGCCGTCCGCACCCCCGGAGCCGGCCGCCGCCACACCGCGCTCACCCACCGACTCCACATCATCGAATAGACCCAAGCGACCGACCTCGACAACCAAGCAGGGCCACATCCTTTTGCAGGCGCGTCCGGTCCTTCATCTACTGGCACAGCAAGAACATGGGCTCTCCCCTCCTCGGGGGACGGGTCAAGCCTTTCGACCTCACCAGAAACCTGGCCACGGACTCAAGCTGGAGCTCCTGGTCCAGGAGACCACCTCGCCCCGCAGGGCATGGGTGAACGGGGTGGCCCCATCGACGCCGGCCACCCCGTCAAACTGCAGCTGCTACTTAGACTACTTCGGGTCGAAGGTGCACTTCGGCGGTCATGTCGTCGCCATGTACGGCCACGACGACCACGACGCCTACCTGGTGGACACCGACCAGCAAGGCGGAGCGGTGTCCACCAGCCTGACCTGCCTCGCCCAGGCCAGGGCCGCGCGCGGCCCGATGACCGCCAAGCACCGGTCCTTCACCCAACACCGTGCGGGTAGACGGTACCGGGCGCCCGCGATGGTTGAACACCAAAGTCCGGGTCGAGGTCAGGCCCCTCATCTGGTGCGCACGTCTCCCGCTCGAGATCGCCACGAACTGCAACCGCCACAACGGCCAGGTCAGGTGCGCCTGCTCGCCAACGGCGGCTGCCGATGGCCGGGCGGCGCGGTAGCCTGGCGGGCCGTCGGAGGGGCGGGCCTGCGCGGCGCAGGTCGCGGGCACGGGGGAGGCAGACAGGAGGGTCCATGACCGATCGAGCGGTACTCGTCACCGGTGCTTCGCGTGGCATCGGTGCGGCGGTGGCTCGGGCTTTCGCCGAAGCCGGTGACCGGGTGGCCCTGCACCACCGCGCCTCACCCGCACTCGTGGAATCGGTCCGTACGTCCCTGCCGGGCAGTGAGCACTTCGTCGTCCAGGCGGAACTGGCCGATCCGCTCGCCGTCCAGGCCATGGTCCAGGACGTCGCGCGAGAGTTCGGCCGGATCGACGTCCTGGTCAACAATGCCGGCATCTACGTCGAGCACCGGATCGACGACGTGACCTACGACGAATGGCAACGCGCCTGGGAGCAGACACTTGCGGTGAACCTGGTGGCCCCGGCGAACCTGTGCTGGTGCGCCCTTCGCCACATGGGCCCCGGCGGACGGATCATCAACGTTTCCTCCCGGGGCGCGTTCCGGGGCGAGCCACGCCAACCCGCGTACGGCGCGAGCAAGGCCGGTCTCAACGCGCTCAGCCAGTCCCTCGCGCGAGCGCTCGGGCCACGTGGCATCGCGGTGACCACGGTCGCCCCCGGGTTCGTCGAGACCGACATGGCCGCGGAGGCCCTCTCCGGCGCCAGAGGCGAGGAGATCCGTGCGCAAAGCCCACTCGACCGGGTGGGCCAGCCTGAGGAGGTCGCGGCCGCCGTGTTGTATCTCGCGTCCGCTGACGCCGAACTCGCCACCGGCGCGGTCCTCGACCTCAACGGCGCCTCCTACCTGCGTTGACGCGCCCCCAAGTGCAACCTCAACCGTGTTGGCGACAGTCAGTTTGGTGCTGGCTCTGGCTCAGGTGAACATCAGCGACACCAGGGGTTCGGAGCCGATCCGCTCGGTGAGGGCCTTGATCGCACGTCGCCACGGTGCCTGGCCCCGCCGCCGCCAACCCTAGGGCGGAACCGATCTTGAACACTGTGCTGTCGCAGCTCTGGGCGTTGAGGCGCTTCATGGCCAGCGAGGTGAAGGCAGAGAGCTTCCCCGGTATCGATCGGGCCATTGGGTCCGGTGAAGGCGCTCCTGAAGGCGTCCTGCACCTTCTCCGGGGCCCGCCCGTCCCGGTCGACGAGCCGGACCAGGTTGTCTTCTGCATACGTGGTGTACGCGAGCGGTGGCGGAACGGCAATAGCCTCGCCGCGCCGTCCTGGAGGACGGGCGCTGCGGTAGAAGAACTGCTCCCGCGGCTCCTACCCCCGCTGGCCGAAGCCGATCAGGTCACCCGACTCATAGAGGTAGCCGCCCGCGAACCCGTAGGGCGTGCGGTGGACGTCACTGTGCTCGAGAACCCAGATCTCCCCACCGGGAAGTACTCGTCACCGATCCGGTGGGGTCGGTGACGACGTTGGTGTCGCCCTGCAGATCCTCGTGCAGGAAATACCGCTGGTTCTCCGGTGCGCCACCGGACATCACTCGCTCGCCACCCGGTCGGCGCCTGCCCAGATGTGCTTCCAGGCATTCGTGCCGTTCTCCACGGCGTGCCACTGGTTGACGAAGGCGGTCTCACCTCCAGCCGCGTTCGATCCCAAGGTGCCCAGACTCGTCGTGAGTCTCTGTTGTGGTGCTGCCCTGATCAGCGAACGTAACCACGCGGTCGGCGGCCTCCCAGTCGACCGAGCGCTTCTGACCGGTCTTCTCGGAGGTCCACCCGGTGAAGTTCCCCTCGAAGTCGTGGCTGTAGCTCCGCCCATCGGCGTGGGGCAGCCGGCGCGAGGCGCCGGCGCCGGTCTAGGTCATGGCCCCTCACGGCCACCTCGCGGTCGAGCGGGCGAAGGAACGGGCCTCCGCCGGGACCGCCGTGTACCATCTCGGCCAGCAGAGGGCCGAGATGGTGCTCTTACCGGTGGTGGTGCCGGGCGGTCGCCCATGCCGCATGTGATGCTCTTCGGGCGGCGCTCATTGTTTGCTGAGGCTGCCGATACTCAATACGAAGCTGCCACCCCGCTCATCGATACCGGTCACGAACGATGTTTGATTCGTTCCGTCGCTTGCTATTGACCAGAATTTCAGTGTCACGTTGGATTGAGGGAGTGTGCAGGTTTGGATAGCTGGGTCTAGCAGGGCGGTGTTTCCGCGAACCGCCAGCATCCATACGCAACCGTCATCGGTTTGGGCCGCGATTTTGTGGTCGCGTCGCCTGGTGAAGGTTACGAGTCCACGCTGTGGTGATTCGACGACCTGCTCATCACCGTATGGTCTTTGGTATCTGGAGACCCGGATGTTCACGCGGGACTGAGGATCCGCCGCGTCGTACGCCCAAGTACCCAAGAATTTCCGCGCTCCTGGGCCGGATTTTTCGGGGGCTTTAGTACGTCGCCCGTTCGCCAGCACGAAATCGTAGTCAACGGTTGGCCGATGGCTCCTGGCCTCGATGATTTCGCTCTCGTGGCGACCTGACACCGTGACTGACCATCTGGTTATCGTGTAAGTCAGTCCGCTGTACTGGTTGAGGCGACTCTGGGCTGCGGGGTCCAGCTCCATCGCGTCGGAATCCACCTTGAATTTCCAGGTGCAGCCCTGATCTGTGCGGCCCACCACCCTGCCGTCCGAGGCCTTCGAAAACACGATATCGCCGATGTTGGGGACCTGGAATGAGAAGCCACCTTCGGGACACCCGGGCTTTGTGGCCGGACAGCCATCACCGCGATGTTTCGCATACCCGCGCGATCAGGCTGGTCGTAATTCCACCTCCCGATGTACTTCTCTGGCTTCGCTGTCCGCGGTGATGTCGTTTCAGCTCCAGCGGGTTGTACCGGGCCAAGGGTCACCGTCATACAAGACAAGGCGACTACGAGCAGAAGCAGGCGTGACGCCCGGCCTCGCCGACGAGCCACGAGGTAGGAATGCTGCATGTGAGTCCTCCGGTCAAGGGGAAGGGTCCGGGGCGCAACGTTTCGGTCGGCCGGAACGAGACCTCCCCGATCGATGCCGTACACGCTGCCAGCGCTGCATGGGGTATGGCATCCCACTCCGAGCGCATCTTCGCTGGACCGATCTGCGCCCACAGGCGTATGAACGATGCCTCCGGCAGGCGCTACTGGCGGTCGGGTCATCGTCGGAGCCGTGTTTCCGGGCGACCTTCACAAACGCCGCGCCGCCTCCGACGGGCGCCAATGTGGGGCAGTCGGGGGTGATGCAGCCCGATCACGTTGATACGTTCCCGAAACCGCCCGGCCCCTGGAACGGGACGCAGAAGGCACGCCTCATCCGTTGACTGCGAAGGGCCATCGGCGACTTGCCGTCCGCGAGCCCATCGGCCGCCGACAGCGCCGACGGCGTCAACAGCGGCCGCAACGGTCAGGTCGCCTATCGCCGGTGCATGCGCGAGCACGGGCTGGAGGAATTCCCCTACCCTGACAGCGAGGGGCGCCTCACTCTCCGAGCCGGGCAGCGGTCTAACCGACCGGGCACCCGCGGAATCCAGATCCCCGAACGTGCCCGGCCCCGGGGCCGTCAACTCCCGATACAACTCTTGGTAGCCCACCTGCGGCATGTCGCGGCGGCGTCGGCGCCACGCGTTGACCTTCAACACACACGCCCACACATCAGCGGCCGAACGCAGCAGCCTGAAGCAGGGCCGCCGCTGCCCGGGTGTCAGCTCGGCGAGATCGCGTCGCGTGCGGCGAAGGTGCGGTCCATCGAACTGCACCGTCGCGGCGTGCGGAGACCTAACGGGCCAGGCCCAAGATCAGGGTGGCGATCGCGAGTGGAAGGAAGAAGCAGGAGCCCAGGAAGAACTGGGACGAGTAGTCGCTCACCCGGAGGTGGGTGTAGGCCGCGCAGACGAAGTACAGGATGAGGCCGATCGCCGCGGCCGTCCCGACCAGCGGCACGCCCAGGAGTCCGAGGAGCAGCCCCAGCGCCCCCGCGACCTTGAGGAAGCCGATCGGAAAGACCAGCCAGGATTCCAGCACGCCGGTCTTCTGGAGCGCCGGGCGGAGGGTACGCATGATCGGCTCGAACCGGGTCATCGCGGCGATGCCGGAGAAGGCGTTGACGGCGACCGTGACGAGCCCGACGACGAGATAGGCAGTGTTCACGAGGGTCCATTCCTTGGATGCGCTGCCGACGAACCATGGGCAGCGGTCGAACGTTCGGGTCGGTTCAGGAACGTGGCGAGAGTGGATGCGCACTGGTCGCCTGCCGCCGGAGCATGGCCGCGACCGGTCAGCTCCGGAAGGCGTCGGCGTGCTCGGCAGCCCACTGGGCGAAGGTGAGCGCGGGCCGGCCGAGGATCCGTTCGATCTCACCGGTGACCAGGCCCAGCTGCCCGTAGGACTCCGCCTGCATGCCGAGGTACCCGTCAGCAAGCGCCGGCGCATGCCCGGCCCGCACGAGCCCCTGTCGGGCAGCCTCGGGCGGCACCTCCAGGAAACGCAGCGTCCTGCCGAGCGCGGCGCCGATCGCCGCCACCATCAGTTCCTGGTCGAGCGACTCGGGTCCGGTCAGCACCGGCCGGCAGCCCAGCAGTTCGTCGGTGCGTAAGGCCCAGGCACCGACCGCCGCGATGTCTCGTTCGTGCAGCGGCGCCCAGTGGGACGAGGCGTAGGGACCACGTACGACATCACCCCCCGCGCGGATCTGGCCGGCCCACATGTTGATGGCGTTGAGGGCGTACGAGCCGGATCGCAGGGCGACCCAGTCCAGCCCGGACGCGACGGACGCGGCCTCCACTTCCCGGTTGTATTCGCCGCGCGGCCGCGACGGCTGCCGGTGGTCGGCGAAGTCGACGTTGAGGGCCGACATCGCGACCACCCGCTCCACCCCCCGGTCCCGGGCGAGTGCCAACAGTTCCTCGGCCGCGGTGCCGACCGTTCGGGGGTTGAGAAATATCGCGGTGACGCCACGCAGCGCGTCCCGCATCGTCTCCGGCTGTGCCGGGTCGCCCTCGACGACCTCGACCTCGGCGGGCAGGCCCGCCGCCGTCGCGTTGCGGGTGACGGCGCGGACGTCGACATCCTCCGCGCGTAGCAGGTCGATGAGTGGGTGCCCGACACTGCCGGTCGGTCCGGTTATCAGGATCATGGCAGAGCCCTTTGCTGGGCGGACGCGAGCCCGCGCTGGTCCGGCCGGGATGAGGTTGTCGCCGCATCTGGTCAACCGGTGAAGGCGGCGGCGTGGTCGGCGACCCACTCGGCATAGCTGCGCGGGCGCCGGCCGAGGACGCTCTGCACACCGGTCTCGACAGCCGCCGGATGGCCGGCACCGGCGGCCCACAGCGACAGCATCGTGTCGACCATCTGCTCGGGCATGCCGTGCGCGACCATGTTTCGCTTGGCTGCCTCGGCCGGGATCTCCTGGTAGCGCAGGGGTCGGCCGATCACCTGCCCGATCGTGGCGACCATCTGCTCGCGGGTCAGTGACTGCGGGCCCGTCAGCAGGATCCGCTGCCCGCTACGTTCGTCGTCGAGCAACGCGCGGGCGGCCACCGCGGCCAGGTCCGACTCGTGGATCGGCGCGTCCGTGGACGACGCGAAGGGGCCGCGCACGATGTTCCCGGCACGGATCTGGGCGGCCCATTGGAGGAGTGTGTTCGCGGCGAACATGCCGGGCCGCAGGATCACCCAGTCGAGATCGCTGGCGAGGAGCGCGTCCTCGACTGCCCGATGGTGGGTGGCGATCAGGTTCGGCGGCTGCGCCTGAGCCTCGACGGCGAGCGCGGACAGCAGGACCACTCGCCGTACTCCGCGCTCCCTCGCCAACGCCAGCAGCTCACCGGCCGAGCCGCCCAGGGCGGCCGGGTTGAGGAAGACGGTCGTCACCCCGTGCAGAGCGGCGGCGATCGAGTGCGGGCGCGACGGGTCGCCCTCGGCGACGTCGACGCCGGCGGGCATGGCAGCGGCCAGCGGGTTGCGGCTGACGGCCCTCACCTTCACCCCCGCATCGATCAGCGCATCTACCAGCGGGCGGCCGACGGTGCCGGTCGCTCCGGTGACCAGAAGCATGGGGTTCCTTTCCGTAGCGGGTTGGGTGGGCGCCCAAGGCTGCGCCGCACATGTCCAAACCGTATCATACGAGTTTCATACATTATCCGTTACGGACGATGCTGGAGACCGCCACAGGGCGCCCCACCTCTGCGGCAGCAGACGGCGACCGCGACGACCTGGGCGAATCAGCGCCTCCGAAGGTCCCGCTCCTCGGTACGGGTTGTTTCCCGTGGCCTCCGCCAACGGGCCGTAAAATATGGAACACGTAGCAGATCGGATCAGGGAGTATCGCAGGATGGCGTCGACCACCCCAGAACAGGCCACGGACAAGCGGCGCCGACGGCGGACCACGACCGAGATCAAGGAGTCACTGCGCGCGCTGAGCATCCAGCTGTCCCTGCTCAACCACCAGATCGGCGCGCACCTCGACCTGAAGGACGTCGACTTCTACTGCCTCGACCTGATCAACCGGTTCGGGCCACTGAGCCCGAGCACCCTC
Source organism: Actinopolymorpha pittospori (assembly GCF_014873875.1). Lineage (GTDB taxonomy): Bacteria > Actinomycetota > Actinomycetes > Propionibacteriales > Actinopolymorphaceae > Actinopolymorpha > Actinopolymorpha pittospori. Next base: position 724,567 of record NZ_JADBEM010000001.1, read on the forward strand.
GCGCGTCGAGCCGGGCTGCATCCCGCCACCATGACCGGCATCCTTGACCGGCTCCAGCGGGGTGGCTGGATCACCCGCGAGCGGGACCCGGACAGCCTCGACCGCCGGGCCGTCGCCGTCCGCGCGCTGCGCGACCGCAACGCCGAGCTGTTCCAGCTGTACTCCGGGATGAACGCCTCGATGGACGACATCTTCGCTGGGTACGACGATGCCCAACTGGACCTGCTCGCTGACTTCCTCCATCGCGCCACCGAGGCAGGGCAGAGCGCGACGGACGAGCTGACCCAGGGCTGAGCGGTCCCCGACCACCCACAGATCGCCCGAGTCGTGAGGATGTCGCCATCGCGCCGAAGGCGATGATGATCAATTCTTGATAGCGCGGACTGACCTGCCTTGGGACGTGCCAGGTCCAGCGAAGCAGCGACGCTGGACCGGCTGACCTCTCCGATCGGCCCCTGCTCCCCTCCGTCAACAAGGTCGATTCGCTCACCTCTGGCAGCGTCGAAGTATTGCTTGCCACATCAGGCCCCTCCAGACCGTCCTCTAGAACGAACTCCGCCACTGGCCGGCGAGGTGTTGCTGGGACCTCAGGTCCGTACCCGAATCTCAGGACCGCCTGGCTTGCGGACCAGGCAGTGCGTGGATCCCGCACCTGCCAGCGCAGGTGCTGGTGCTCCAGCGGCTGGTTCAGCGAAGAGGCAGACAGACCGTGGAGCGTGGGGACGAGAAAGATCCGCTGGGGGCTGCCCGGCGGCGAGCTAGTCCGTGGGACCGTCGTGCGGCGTTGACAACACACCCAACGTGGGGTGCCGCCCGAAGTCCGCCTTCTCGCGTAGTTGATCCGATGGTGCCACCGCAAGGTCGCGCACCGGGCTGAACACCTTGGTGGGGCGTGAGCCCAGAGCGCTCGACGTTATTCCCTCGCGGTCCCGCTGGCCGCCCACCCAGCGTCTCCGCTCCCGAAGTCGCCGTGACTCGTCCGCGTCCGCGAACCGTGCCTCGAGAAGTATGTCGTTCAGCCAGCCGAGCCGGTAAGGCTTCTCGATCCACTCCAAGGCCGCTCCCTCCGCGACCACTGCCTGCTCAAGCTCCGACCGAACGGCAGCAGGCACAGGCCGGTCCTCGAACGGCACCCGACTGGTGCGGCGGCGACTCACGTACGGCAACAGCTGGGCCAGGGCGGTTTCGCCCTCGTCCGGGTCGCCGGGCTCCAGGGTCACCTCGGCGGCCAGCATCGGGTTCCGTCAGGCAGTGCCACGGTGGACGTCCTTGAGCCCAGGGACGCCGCCGCCACCCTCAGGTTGAAGACCGCTGCACCCACGCCAATGAACGTCATCCGACCGTCAGGATCCTCTGCGGGTAGCTCGTGCCACGCATAGCGATACACCTCGATGGTGGCCGCGGAAACAAGACAGCCAGGGGCTGCGTATCGTGCATCGAAGGAGCCTGGATGGCGCTTTTCCACTAGCAAGCCGCGACTTGCCTGATCCAGTACGAACATGGCTGCAGCACCTCCGCCCACAGCAACCATCCACCACCAGTGTCTGGGACGACCACAGCACCGGTGACATGCCCGAACTCTGAGGGTCACCCTGCCGAAGGGCCGGTCAGTCCAGCGTGACGACCTCGACGAACTGCCCCACCTGACTCCCGGAGAGGTGACGAGCGAGGTCCGCCTCGCTGATCATCCCGAGGACTCGGTCATGGTCGAGCACTGGCAGCCGATGGATGCAGTGGTCTTCCATCGTCTGGAGTACCTGGTCGACGCCGGCGTTCGCGTCGATCGTGTACGTCGTTCCTTGAGCCAACTCACCGGCGGTCATGACAGCCGGATCACAACTGGCCGCCACGCACTTCACCACGATGTCTCGGTCGGTAATGATCCCGTGCAGCCGGTCGTCCTTTCCGCAGATGGGCAGGGCCCCGATGCTCAGGTCACGCATCGTTTGGGCCGCCGCCCGAAGCGTCTCGTCCTCACCCACGCAGGTGAGGCCTGCATGCATGATGTCTCGTGCGGTAGTTACCATTTGCGACTTTTTCGCTACGCCCGAAAGGTCGCACGAGCGCGCGCTCGGCTCGCTGGACGTCGATGTCGATGTCGATGTCGATGTCGATGTCGATGTCGATGTCGATGTCGATGTCGAACTGTGCACCATTCCAAAAAATGCGCGTCTACAGTCAGCCCACATGACGCTTTGCGGATCTTCCCAGAGGAACACGATGACTGGTCATGTGACATTGGGCCGGTCGTTCGGCGTCTCATGCGCCCAGCGAGATGGCGAAATCCCTCTTTACCATCAAGGCCGCCGCGGTGTGCGATCAACAATGCAAAGGGCCATCTTCGGTGAAGGAGGCGCTGGCATGCATGCATCGATTGGCGACCAGGTCCTGATTCGTACCGGTACGCTCGATCGTCCACCTCGACACGGCGTCGTCAGAGACGTACTCGGCGATCCGGACTGCGAGCACTTCCTCGTCGGCTGGGACGATGGTCACGAGTCTCTTCTGTACCCGGGCCCAGATACCCAGGTCATCCCCACACCGGTCCCCACCCAGCGGGCAGAAACGACACCAACGACGGCGATGCCGGCCGCCGCGCCGCACCTTGCGGACCGGGTCGAACAGATCATGAGCACCCCGGTGATCACCCTCGACGAGCACGACTCGCTGCGGGTTGCCGCAGCTACCCTGGCGGATGCCGAGGTGGGCGCCCTCGTTGTGCTGTCCGGGACCACGCCCTTGGGCATCATCTCCGAGCGCGACGTCGTTCACGCCCTCGCGGCAGGGGGCGATCCGGACGAAGTCTGGGCCGCCGACGTGATCGGGGTGACGACTGTCTGGGCGGCCCCCACCGACACGATCAGACGGGTCGCGGAGCTGATGAGAGACGCTGACATCCGGCACCTGCCGTTGCGCATCCAGGACAGGGTCGTTGGGATCGTCTCTGTTCGAGATGTTCACAGGGTCATGCTTGCCTAGCGACCACACCGATGCGCCTATGGGCGACCAGTGACGACAAGCCACTACAGATGGCCGACACGAGGACGACTCGTGGGACCTTCCGCCGCGAAGTCGGGCCATCGCCGCTTCGTCGGCCTACGCCCGAGCGGCCGTGGTGAGGGTAGTCACCTTTCACCACGCCTTGTGAAGACAGTCGGGGCAGAGGTTCGTGTCATGCCTACTAGCGCCCTCACGGACACCGAACGAGAGGTCCTGGTCCGAGCCGCGATCCTCGCCCCATCCATGCAACAGGACGCCGACGTCGTGATCCTGCTGCGCCGGGATGACTACTACAACGCCGAGGATCGCCACGGTGAGGCCGACCTGATCGTGGCCAAGAATCGCTCCGGACCGGCCTGGACTGTCGCGGTCGCGGCGGCCCTGCACCGATCGACGTTCCGCACTATGGCAAGCACGGCTTGACCCTCCGGGGTCACCGGGAGCTGTCGCAGAACTGAACCATGGGTCCGGTCAGCTCCGGTCCGGATACGGTGGCACGCACCATCGAACCGTCGCCGCCGAGGCCGAACGCGACAAAGCCGTAGCCGCTGTCAGGACGGCCGAGCGGACAGCTCAGAGTGCAGATCGAGATCAGTCTTCGGGCGAAGCACCTCGCGGGAGGCTTCGGGGTTGGTCGGTGCAGGTGGGCACGGAGGACGGCTTCGGCTTTTGCAAATCGTTCGATCATCAACTCCGCGGCGCGCTGGCGTGGGTGGGCGTAGGCCTGAAGCGAGGCGGTGACGGCCCTCGGTTCAGCAGCGGTTCGCCGAGCGGATAGGACGAGGTGGCGGTGTAGATGATGCCCACGCGGACGCACGCCACCAGCTCGTCGGCGGGAACCGCGGGGTGGGTGTGCTGGTACGCGGCGACCAACGTCGCCAGTCAGGGTCGAGCAGCCCGAGCCGGAACTGTCCTTCGGGCTGCTGCATGCAGACGACTTGTGCACGGGCCTCGGGTCGTCCAGGCCGCCTCTGGCGTGCTTTGCACGAACTCGCGCGGGTAGTGCCGAGACGCCGAGTGGGTGCTGCAGGGGCCCGCACTGTGAAGTCTCAGACGACAAGGAGGAGCCGCCTACGCCAGGTGATTGATGCGTGAGACCCTCGGGGCCCTGGCGTAGGCGGCCGGGGCTGTGGCCGCACAGAATCCCCCGATCTGGAGTCTTCCCGCTGTGTGGGCGCGCCAAGCGCTGGCAGGGGGAAGGCTGACACCAGGTATGGGGGCGTCGGTGTAGGCCTTCTCGTGGAAGACCTGTGCCGCTGGTGGGTCCGCCCGCAGGCAAGGATGATCGGCTGCAGGCGAGGCGGACCCGTGTCACACGCCTTTCCACCCGCCCGGAGCCGTCACCCACGAGTCGATGATGATCTTCTCATGTGGTGCGGGTCGCCTACGCCGGCGAGCGCGGGCAGGCGGGCGTCTGATGTAGGCGACCCTTCGGGACACGAAGGGTCGCCTTGTGAAGTCTGCCCGAGGATGAGGGGCCGCTAACGCTGGCAGCGTCCGCCCTTACGCATGGACTCCGACGAGCCCGTGCGCTAGGTCGTAAGTCCCACCTCCTCGAGGCCTATCGAGTCGTGTACTCAGCCAGCTCTGCTGCCTACGGTTTTGACGAGGTGCGCGGCGTGAAAGTCCATCAGAGTGCTTCCGGCAATGCGGCGCCCGCACCCACAGCAGTGGCCGGTGTAGCTCGGAGGGCGGGATACGCCGGCCACCGCGTACGCGTCCTGTTCGCTGCAGAGCTGACATTTGCAGCGGCCGATCCAGGGCCGTTCTTTCTGAGCGCCGGACATCTAGGTCGTCAGACGCAGCCACGGCCTGCTCGCCCAGCGGCCCCACTCATCGGCTGCTCCTCGGCAATTGCACCACCCCGAGCGCCTGGCTATGAGCCCTCAGACCGGCGCTTGCGGGCGCGCTGTGTGCTCGCTTGATCGGTGCGAAAAGGGGTATCGCATATTTGTTGCGCGGCCCGCGATAGGCGCGGCCGAAGTAGCTGGGCATGAACAGGAGTTTGGGATGGCTGTAGATGGTGTCTGCGGTGCCGGGCTGTCCGGGCAGGCGGTAGCCAGTGCGGTGGGCACCGCTCGCGTCGTGGTGGCTTGGCTGGTGGGCGGCCTGACCGGGTTCACAGTCGACAGCACCGCTGAGCGCAACGCGTGGGAGGCGACCTGCGCTGACCTGCAACGCCGTACCAGTGGGGAGCTGTGAGTCCCACGATGCACTCCAGCGCGCCAGGCGACGCAGAGCCATCGCGCATACAGGAGTTACACGAGGCGATCCGGGAACGGGAACGCGCACACGCCCAACTGCGCCAAGCCACCGCCCAACTCCTCCAAGACCCCACCGCGAACAGCCTACGCGCCGCCGTCGCGGCAGCGATGGTCAGAGAGTTGGTCAGCCGTGTCCGCTACGCCGCGGCACTGAAGCCACTCGGATGGCCCGTCCCCGACCACCTCCTCCTCGACATGCCACCAGAACACCACCCCTGACCCAGCACAGACCGAACTTCAGGCCCACTCACGGGCGCCCCCGGGCAAACCGTGGCCGGAGTCGGCGCGGCTGGCCGGGCGCTCTCCTCCACGTCGGTCGCGCGCCGGTTATCTCAACCAGTCGTCGTTCTCCGCCTGCGCAAAGCGCAGGAAGGCGATAGCTACCGGCAGAGCGGATGTGAGCTGGATTCTGCGTCCCCTTCCCCGCAGAGACGGCACAGGAATTCACCTCCGGGCGAACGTCGACCGGTGTAGGGCGGCCCATCGTCGGGGATACCCGTCGCCTCGCCCGACGAGGCGCCCGCGCCCTGGACGGTGCAGGACGCTCACCCGACGCGGCAAGACGTCCAGCGCGTTCGGCGAGCACCTGGTCCGTGTCTCTCCGTGGTGGCCGCCGCGGCGAGGATGAGCGGGGCGAGCGCGTGGGACGGTGATGTCCGGGCGGAGTTCGCCACCCGGTCGTAGCGGCGCGTTGTACGGGGGTCGCGGTGTCCAGCCATGTCCTGTCCGCGCTGCAGCTGGGCGCCCGGTTGGGCGAGGGCGGTGCTGGTAGCGGCGACGCGAAGCGAGCACCGGGTGGGCCGCTGGTCCGACATCACCGAGCACCCGTCCTGGATGGACGACACACTGCTCCCCCGCGACTACTTCACCCTCTGGCTCGACCACGGCGTGGACCCGGACCAGGCGACCTACGCTACATCCTGCTGCCAACCGCCGACGCAGAGACGACCAGGCAGTACGCCGAGCGGCCGGGAACCGCGATCGTCGCGAACTCGAGCCGGGACTTGCCGTGGTGAACGCAGTACCGCATCACCCCGAAGGTCCCCGCAGTGCGTATCCGTGGGCGCTTGAGCGCGGTCACCGGCGTGGAAGCTGGCGGGCGCCACCGGGGTTAGGTTTGGTTGAGCGACGCCAACCATGCTGGGCAGAACCATGGCCAAGAAGTCGAAGATCGTCAAGAACGCCCAACGGCGCGAGATGGTCGCCCGTTACGCGGAGCGCCGCGCCGCACTCAAGGAGGTCATCAGCTCGCCCCATTCCTCCCCCGACGAGCGGTCTGAGGCACAACGGGCTATCCGCCGGATGCCCCGTGATGCAAGCCCCACCCGGATCCGCAACCGCGATCTGGTCGACGGCCGGCCCCGTGCGGTTTACCGCGTCTTCGGGCTGTCCCGGATTCGCCTGCGCGAGATGGCTCATCGGGGCGAGTTGCCCGGAGTAACGAAGTCGAGCTGGTAGCGCGTCCCAGCAGGCTCCGTGACTGTTGCGACTACCAAGGCCAGGACTGGGGAGCCGCAAGCGAAACCGCGATTCGACTCCTCGAGGTCGCCCAGGACGAGGGGCTCAGCGGCGAAGACGCCGCCGAGCGGGTGAGGGAGTTGGTCCGAGCGGAAGGACTCTCCGGCAAGGACGTGCGCGCGATCAGGTGTCTGGTCAGCATCTTTGACGGGCGATACGAAACGAAATAGCTAGAGACCTGAGACGCCACTGGCGGCGGAGGTCAGGCGCAAAGTAGCTGTCCGGGGACCCTCACCCGTGACCGTGCTGCGGATGCTGCGCGAGCACGAGGAACAGGCTGCGGCGGCGGCAGAGAGCGCATGACCACGATCACCAGAGGGTGGGAGGCCACCCTTACCGCCATGCCGCCCACTCCTTCACCGCGAACCGGTCGCCGACGCTCCTGCACCTCGGCCGCGCCCGGCCCGCGTGCAGGCACGATCGAAGTGGCGATCCCGAAGCTGCGAGGGCTGCCGCGAGGTCTTCTCTCCGCTCGGCCGGGTCGTAGACCAACGTCGGCATGCATCAGTGCGCCAGGTTGGCGTCGACGTGTCGCCATGACCCTGTTGGCGACATGGTGACGCCAAGATGTGCGCGAGCCAATCGGAGGGAGACCATGCCGCGGATCAGCGCCTCGACCGTCGCAGAACACCGAGCCAGACAGTGCGCCGACCTGCTCACGGCTGCGCGGACGATCCTGCTCCAAGAGGGGGCTCACGCCGTTACTCCCGCGGCGGTCGGGCGTCGGATAGGACTCGCGCGCACCAGCGTTTACAAGTACTTCCCGTCCAGCACCGAGATCCTGCTCCGATTGGCCGAGGACGCACTGTCCACCTGGGAGTCCCGCCCGCGACCAGCAGTGGAGGGCGCACCGGACCCGCATGCCGCGATCGAGGTGTTCGTCCGCACCTCACTGGAGATGGCCGACGATGGCGAGCACCGTGTCGCGGCGACCGTCGCCGCCGCCGGACTCCCCGACTCCCGGCTACGGGAACTCGGCGAGGCGCACGACCGCCTCTTCGAGCCCCTCCGCGCAGCCGTGCGGCAAACGGGCGATCCGTACCCGGACGTCACCTCGACGTTCGTGCAAGGCGTCCTGGATGGCGCCGTGCGACTGATCGACTCCGGGGAGACCGCGCAGTCGGTGAACACTCACGCTCTTGCGTTCCTCCGTCACGGGCTCACCCGAGCTGCCATCGATGTCCACATCAACCGATGAAACACCACCCGAGAAGAGGAGAGGTCGCGACCACTCATGTTCGTCGCGATGAACGAGAGGGGCCCCTCGGTAGCGGTCTTCAAGAACGCGGACCTTGACGTCCTGAGCGGCGGTCTGACCAGGGTGCCGGCCAACCCGGTCAAGCTAGGTTGACCGCCGACCGGAGTCAAGCTAGGTTGACCAGCATGACTGAGGTGCTCCCAAGCGAGGTGACCAAGTTGGCAGACGCGACCCGTAGCCAAGATCCAGAGGTCGGCCTGGCGGCCGTCGCGGCGCTCCGCGGGCTGGTCGAGGTGCTCGAGGCGCTCCAGGTCGACAACGCCCGAGCCAAGGGCTGGACCTGGAAGACCATCGCCGAGCGACTCGGCGTCACCAAGCAGGCCGTCCACCAGAAGTACGCCAGCGGCCGGCTCTTCGGACGAGGCAGGTAGAGCCCCATGTTCGAGCAGTTGCCCCAGCCAACCCGGCAGGTTATGGAACTGGCCGACCAAGAATCGGACCGGATGCGGCACAGCTACATCGGCTGCGAACACGTGCTGGCCGCCCTCGCCCGCTACCCCGCCGACGCCGCCGCCGTGCTTGCCAGGCATGGACTCGACGTCGACGCTATCCGAAGCGACCTGGAGCGACTGGTCGAGGAAGGCATCCTGCCACCGCCATGGCGAAATGATGCCGACCTCCTGCGCAGCCTCGGCGTCGATCTTGCCGCCGTACGCCACAACATGGAGTCGACCTTCGGTGCCGAAGCCTTGGAGCGAGCCACCCGCAAGGCCTCCCGCCGCACCGGCTGGCACGGCTTGACCGGCAAGCCAATCCTGTTCAAGCGAGCCCTCCAGCTCGCCGGCGAGGAGCGACAGCGACTCGGCTATACCGAGACCACGGCCGAACATATCCTCCTCGGCGTCCTCAAAGACGCCCAAGACCCCATCGAGAAGCCGCGCTGCTTCAACAACCCCTGGATGCGACGCAAACGTGCGCAGATCGGACTTCCACACCGAGGGCCAAGCCCCGTCAAACTCATCGTCCAAGCACGAGGCGCCAGCCTGCCAGACCTCTACCAAGCCGTCGCGGCGGAGTTGCACGCACCCGCCTAGCCCTCGACTTGCGACTACAGGTCCGTCACCGAGCCTCGGCGATGCCCGACGCCAACGGTGACGCCAACATGACGAGACCCAGCCCGGGGCCGCGTGAGCGACTACTCACCGCTGGTCAGCACCTCTTCTATGCGCACGGCGTCGCGGTCGGGGTCGACGCACTCCTGAAGGAGGCGAAGGTCGCCCGCCGGTCGCTCTACGAGCACTTCAGCGGCAAGGACGGGCTGGTGGCGGCGGTCCTGCACCGCACGGCCGAGGAGGACCTCGCGTGGTACGACGCCGCGCTGGCAGCCGCGGACGAGCCGCGCGAGCGACTGCTCGGCCTCTTCGACCGGCTCGACGAGCTCGTCGCGAACGACGACTTCCGCGGCTGCCGGTACTTCGCCAGCGACGTCGCCCTCGAGGATCCCGACCATCCGGCCCATGCCGAGACCGAGGGGTTCCGCCGGCGGCTTCGTGAGCGCCTGATGCGGGAGCTGGAGGCGATGGACCACGCCGACCCCGAGCACGCGGCCGACCAGCTGCACCTGCTGATCGAGGGCACCCTGGTGATGGGAGCGCCCCAGGACGACCGGCATCCCGCGCGCGCCGCGCATGACCTGGCAGCCCTCGCCCTCGGGTGGGGAGGTGCGTCATGGCGGTGATCGAGGATGTTCGCGCACTGGGCTCGCAGCTCGAACGCTCCTATCCGGTCTACGTGCGCGGCCGGTTGAAGTTCCGGGTCAAGCAGATCGTCTACGTCGCGTTCTCCCTCGACGAAGCGGTGATGGGGTTCGCGTTCCCGAAACAGGAGCGCGGCGCGCTCGTCGCCGGCGAGCCGGAGAAGTTCCGGCTGCCGTCGGACTCGGACATGCGGTTCAACTGGGTCCACGCCGAGCTCGCTGCGCTGGACCCGACCGAGGCCCGCGAACTCGTCGTGGACGCGTGGCGGATGGTGGTCCCCCAGAAGGTCTCACGCGCCTACGACCTCACCCATCCCGGTGGTCCGGGATGACGGCTCTGGGCCGTCGACGTGCCCGCACCGGCTACATCTCCGGCGCGCTGCTCGGTCCCAGCACCAACGGAAGCACCAACGGTGGAGGGCACCTTGCCTACGTGACGATCCAGGTCTACCGGCTGGCCGGGCGCCCGCAGTAGGCAACGGCCTGAAGTCCCTGACCGGTACACCACACTGCCTTGACACCACAGGAGATGATCTTCAGATGCAGTACCTGGTTTGCGTGATCGATGACAAGGGCAATCCCGGCAGCACCGACACGCAGCCTGCCATCAGCGCGTTCAACGAACGACTGATCGCCGAGGGCTACTGGGTTTTCGCGGGCGGACTCGCAGACACCACCGCGGCCACGGTCATCGACAACCGGGGCGAGCAGGCGGTGTTCAGCGACGGGCCTTTCGTGGAGTCGAAGGAGTACCCGAACTCCGCCTCACGACCCATGTCAGCAACCACGAGCACACCCTCTCCAGCCACCGCTTGAAGGCGCCAATCGGCGCGCTGAAGACTTCAGTCAACTAGCCGCGCGCTGGCCACAATCCGGCGCAGACAGCTCCGTACACATCTATTCGCGGCGCGGCACACCGCTCGGCGACGCCTTTCCGAGCTGGTCGGCGCGCTGTACGCCTACCTGCCTCCCGGGACGATCGTCGACCCGGAGATCGTCCTTCGGCGGCACGGCCGGCTCGACCTCAACGCGCTCCAACGCCGCTATGCCCAGCGCCGTCACGCCCGCGAACTCGCGGGCACACAGCCTGTCCACCTGGTCGTCTTCGACGTGCTCGAGACGGCGCAGGACGGTGCTCTCCGCCGCCGCGGGCTGCGAGAACGGCGTGCCGTCCTGGAGCGGCTGTTCCGTCGCGTCCCCGCCCGGTCGCCGATGACCCTTGCCATGCAGACGTCGGACCCGGCCATGGCCGAGGAGTGGTTCGACACGATGGCCGTCGCCGGCGTCGGGGGCCTAGCGATCAAACCGGCGAACAGCCCCTACGTCTCCGGTGCGCGGGTGTGGCTGAAGCGCACGTCGCGGCAGACCACCGACGCCGTGATCGGCGGAGTCACCGGCAGCCTCCACCGCCCGGCGGCACTACTGCTCGAAGTGGGATCTACTCTCGGGTCCGATCCGCTTACGTACCTGGACGGTTACGTAACTGCCTTGGTACATTCACGCCATGGAAGCTGTCTTGCGGGCACTGGCGGACGAGAGCCGGCGGGCAATGCTGGAGACCCTGGTTGGTGGTCCGGCCACCGCGGGTGAGCTGGCGGCGCTGCTGCCCATCGCCCGCCCGGGGGTGTCGCGGCATCTTCGGGTGCTGCGGGAGGCGGGGCTTGTCGAGGTCCGACGGGAGGCGCAGCGGCGGGTCTACGGGCTTAGGCCCGAGCCGCTCGCTGAGGTAGATGAATGGCTGGGCCGGTACCGGGCCTTGTGGGAGCAGCGGCTGGAAGCCCTGCACACCGAGGTGGCCCGCGGAAAACGCGACCGAAGGAGCGCCAGATGAGCAGCAACACCGGTGGAGGCGGCCGCATCCTGGGCAGCCTGCGATCAGCAGATGGCAAAGGCATCGTGCGCATGCAGGACCGCTTCGACACCGACATCGACGACCTGTGGTCGGCAATCACCGATCCCCGCCGTCTCGCCCGCTGGATTGGCAAGGTAGAGGGCGACTTGCGGCCCGGCGGCGACTTCCGCGCACATTTCTTTAGCAGCGGATGGGAAGGCACCGGGCACGTGGAAGCGTGCGAGCCGCCGCAGCGGTTGCTGCTGGTGACCAAGCACGCGGGCGCCCGACGAACAGGAGATCGAGGTCACGCTGACCGCCGACGGCGGCCAGACCATCCTGGTCTGGGAGGAACGGGGCATGCCCGTGGACCTGCTCGCCGCCTACGGGTCCGGGATCCAGGTCCATGTCGAAGATCTCGCCGCCCACCTCGCCGGGAGTGAGCGCTGCGACGCCAAGGCGCAGTGGGACGAACTCCTCCCCGCCTATCAAGCCTTGGCCGCCTGTGTCGACTAATTCGAACGTGAGGTCCACCCCCGGAGCGGTGCCGTAGAAACCCTCGCGCCCGCCGGCCGCGCCCACGGGGGAGGTGGGGCGGGCACTTCGGAAGGCACCCCGGGCGCTGGGGGGATCTGCGCCGTACGGTGGCTGGTCATACCGCATCACCCGATGTACCCCGCAGTGCGTATCCGTGGGCCGCTTGCGACGCCGTGGTACCACGACCACCGCATGGACTTCACCGGCCCGAGCGTGTGGCGCGGGCTCGCCGGGTTCCACATCCTCCACGACCCCGACGAGCAAAGACTCGGCCTTCCCTCGGGCAAGCACGACCTGCCGATCATGATCACGGATCGATCGTTCGCGGCGGACGGAGCGCCAGCCGACCGGCCATCACCAAGTCGCCCGCTCGTGGCCTCCAAGACGATGCCCACGCGAACGCGGTTCACCATGACCACCTGCACCTGGGCGCCGACGTCACCGCTCACCAGTAGCCACAGCCAGGCATTGCGCACAACCCAGATAATGCCGACTCCCAGCCGTCCAGGACATCGCACCCGACGAGGTGCCTCTAGACCTGGACCTGGAGGCCTGATCCAGCGACGACGTGGATTCAAACCGATGTAGCCCCCGCACTCCTGGTGGAAGGGTGGAAGGGGGGCTACACCGGCCACTTATGGGCGGTCGGGCGCCGCGCTGGGGGCACGTCCGGCATTCGATGTGACGACGCCTCGCACCGCTTCTGGACCAACCTGACTAGCTGCCGCCATCCCGGTGGGAGCGCCGACAGGTCGGCCTTGTTGGGCGGACCGTCGTGAGTGATGTCGAACAGGCAAGCAGCAAGCGCGTGCCCGGGTTCCACCCAGTGACGGTGATACCCGGCCCGTTGGCACGCAGGGTCGTTGCAAAGCTGACCATCACTCGGCGGGCCCGCAGACATTGATCCTCCGTCGTCTACCCGGTGTCGTCTACCCGGCGACTGTAGGCACCGGCGAGCGGCGAGAGCGGGGGACGATCGTCCCGACCAGGCCAGGACTCACGTTGCCAAGCCCGGAAGCCACCTCGTGGTCGACGGACTGGGTCAAAGCCCGATGAACCGGACCACTTCTGACCCTGACGCTCGAACGAACCGCCGGCAAGCGCACGGAGGCCTCCACCTCCAGACATACAACGGCACCCGCCCATAGAGGTCAGGGGCCGTGGTCATGCTTGCCTCAATCCGGCAGGATGACGTGCCGGTAGGAGACGCCGCCAACCACCCTGGCGATGGTGTTCCGACTCACCCCGAACTCGGCCGCGAGCGCCCTCCGCAGCTCGGTCAACGCGCGCCGCCCAACGCGGCGGTATGCCGGAAGAAGACCGTGGATTGCGGTGCGTCTCTTAAGCCCGGATGCACCGACGATCTGCGCGTGGTGAGCGGGTCGGGTCGTGACGCGAGAATGCCCTCGCGCCTTGGGATGATCGGACTTGTCGAAGGCTTGAGCTGTCCAGCACGGAAGGGCATCTCTGAACTGGTACGACACGAGGTCGCATGTACAAAGTGGCTCGCTGCGGCCGGGCACGACTAGCCAGGAGGATGCGGAGAACTAAGGCCATCCGCCCGTGAGCGTATACACGTCTTTCAGGCCAAGGCTTCTCCGCGTACCGCCAAGGGGCTGGACTTCGCGGCGTAGGCGGGCGGTGTCGGCTCGAGCCATCGTAGGAACGTCGACTTGACCATGAACGCGAACAGATGGTTCCCCGACGGCGTGTAGTGGCCGTTGTAGTAGCGGCGCCGATACTCCTCCGGTGTGATCGAGAAGGCCGCGTAGTCGCCACGGTGAGCGGACAGCGAGTCGACGTAGGGGATCCCGAGGTCGTCGAGCCCGCGAACGAACTCCTCGTCCGGTCGAGGCTCGCCCGCGCAGGCATCCGAGACCACGTCGCCGGGATAACTCAGCTCAGCAACACCAGCAGACGCTTGCCCTGCGCGGTGAGTTCCTGCCGGGCTCGCTGGACCAGCAGCGTCGATGCGCGGAAAGCACACCAGTCATAGAACGCCTCCGCTGAACGCCGGCACGCCTCCTCGGTGCTCAGGTCGAGTTCGACGTTGTCGGCGCTCGCCTCGCTCGCCTCCTCCCTGCGCATCCGCCGACACGCCTGCAGCACGCCGTAGCCCCTACGCGTCTACGACACGCCCATCAACGAGCGCGTGCCGTACTGCACTCTGATGGACGCCACTGCCGACACCGCTCGCTCGGCCCGACGGCCACCACCTGCCACAAGACTTCAGCGACGTGATCGCCTCGGTCACAGGGTTCGCAGACCCACTCATCACGCCCGAACAAGCCGGTGTTAGTTGGAACGCCGACCGGTGGCGATGGATCTGCTGATCACCGACGCGGAGGTGACGGGCGGCTACTTGGTCCGCTGCGGCTAGCGCGAGCGCCGACCAGCTCGGGCATGAGCTCGGCCAGCAGGGCAGCGGCATTGTCCACACACGCCGCGGCCACGCTCCGACGGGCTCCAGGTGGTGAGTTGGTCCCGGGACCAAGTATCTCCCGCCGGGCCTAGCGGCCGACAGCTGACAAGCGGGATCATTTTCAATATGTACGATGACCAACCGACTAGCTCCGCAGCCACGCCGCTGCAGCAAGCAGACCGGTTCTCCAGCGACACCGAAACCCACCTGCACCGCGAGCACCCATATGTCGAGGAGATCAACGGTCGCCCGCGGCCGGTGCTCGTGCACGAATTCTCACCCCGTTCCCCTCTACCGGACGCTACGACCCTCGCGCTTGTCCCCGGCGGCAGCTTCGCCTCCGCCACCTGCTACTACGCCCTGGCGCCGCGCCTGCTGGCGGCCCGGCACGGGGGCCGATTCCTCTTCGTCGACCCACCTGGCACTGGTGGCAGCGGCCGCGATGTGGCCGATCTCGACCAGGCCGCGCACGCCGACCTCATGCTCTCCGCGCTCGCGAACGTGGCCGACAACCATCGGCTCGTGCTCGGCGGGCACTCGATGGGCGGCGCCTACGCCCAGGTGATGGCACGCCGGCAGATGCTCCGGCCCAAGGGCCAGCCACGGATTCGCGCGCTGCTGCTGCTCGACCCGCTGCCGCTCGGCGGTTCTGGCCTGCTGCGCACCGGGTGGAAGCTGGCACTGTCGGGACCGTCAGCGGCTGGTGCCACAAGGCGCTTCTTCCGGACGTCGCACGCCACGGCCGACGACATCGCCCTCCTCGAGCGCGTCCGCAGCGACTTCTCGGTGTCCCTTCGCGCTGCGCTCGCGTGCCTGCGGGGACACGGCTTCCCGGACGCGACGCACCCGTTCACCGGCCGAGTCCTCGTGCTCGGCGCCGCCGATAGCATCGCCGTCGCGCAGAACCGCCTTGTGGCCATGGCCGCGTCGGCGGCCTACACGCGAGCAAACTACGAACGCATCGACGGCAGCACGGCCGGTCTCGCGGGTCACTGCGACTTCCTCGACCTGCCAGCCACCTCTGCAGCGTGCGTGCAGTTCCTCCGCAAGGTCGACGAAGAAGGTGCTTCGACCGCGTGATGGCGCCGGGCCTCCGGGTGGGCCGGCTTACCCCAGCCGCAGCTCGGGCCGGTAGAGGTCGATCCAATGGTAGAGGTCCAGAACCCGTTCGATCCCGACCCGCTGCGCGGGGCTGACCTCGGTGGGGTCCAGCCGGGTGACCTTGTCCAGCCAGACACGGTCAACGATGTCGAAGACCGCGCTGCCGTGCTCGGACAACACATCCGCGGCCTGGCGCTGCAGAGCCTGGGCCACCTCCGGGTCAGGCGGCGTCGGGTATGGACTCTTGACCCGGTCGATCACCGACACCGGCAGCAGTGGCCGCACTGCCGCCCGCAGCAGGCTTTTCTCTCGCCCGTCAAAGTTCTTCATCGACCACGGGATGTTGTAGACGTACTCGACGAGGCGGTGGTCGGCGAAGGGCACCCGCACCTCCAGCCCGACCGCCATCGACAACCGGTCCTTGCGGTCCAGCAGCGCCCGCACGAGCCGGGTCAGATGCAAATGGCAGATGGTGCGCATGTGGCGCTCGAACGGGTTACTCCCGGGAAGGTGCTCGACCGCCGCGACCGCCGCACTGTACTGGTCGGCGATGTAGCCGGCCACATCGAGCCGCTCCCGCAGGCCCGGGTGCAGCAACGCCGTGCGGTCAGTGGTGATCGCGTTCTGAAACGCCAACCAGGGGAAGGTCGGCGCGTCACGGGCTGCCGGAACGTGGAACCAGAGATAGCCGCCGAACAACTCGTCGGCGAACTCCCCCGACAGTGTCACGGTGGCCTCCTGCCGGATCCGGCGGAACAGCAGGTACATCGAGGAGTCAATGTCGCCCAGCCCGATCGGCATGTCCCGGCAGGCGACGACGGCGCGGCGCAGGTCGGGGTCCACCAGCTCCGCCGGGTCGAGGACCACATCGCGGTGGCGTGAGCCAACCTTGGCCACCACCTCCCGCACGAACGGGGCGTCCGGCGTCTGCCGCATCTCGTCGGGCCGGAAGGAGTCCTCCAGACCGATGAAGTCCACAGTGAACGTTCGCAGCTCCGAGCCGCTGCGGCGGGCCTGCGCCGCGGCCAGCGCGGTTACGGCGCTGGAGTCCAATCCGCCCGAGAGCAGGCAGCACAGCTCCACATCGGACACTACCTGTCGGCGGACGATGTCGTGGAGCAGCGCACCGATCCGGTCGGTGGTGGTGTCGAGATCGTCGGGGTGTTCGGCCGCCGCCAGGCTCCAGTAGGTCCGCTCCCGCATTCCGGCCCGGTCGATGGTGACCGTTGTCGCGGGCAGGACCTCGCGGATGTCCTTCCACAACGCCCAGCCGGGGGTCTTGGTGAACCCGATCAGTTCGTGCAGGCAGTCGAGGTCGACCACCCGGGGCACTTCCGGGTGGGCGAGTATCGCCTTGGGCTCCGACCCGAACAACACGCCGCCGGGGGTGCGCCGGAGGTAGAGCGGCTTGATCCCGACCCGGTCGCGGACCAGCACCAGCCGCTGCGCCGGGCCGTCCCACACGGCGAAGGCGTACATGCCGTTGAGGCGTTCGGCGACCCGGTCGCCCCACTCCTGGTAGCCGCGCAGCACGACCTCGGTGTCGCTGCGTGTGGTGAAGTGATGCCCCCGCGATACAAGCTCGTCGCGGAGCTCGACGAAGTTGTAGACCTCGCCGGAGTAGACCAGGGCCACCGGCCCGGCCGGGGTCCGCGCAACCATCGGCTGCACCCCGCCCGGCACGTCGATCACCGCGAGCCGGCGGTGTCCGAGCGCCACGTACCGGTCGGTGAAGATCCCGCCGGCGTCCGGGCCTCGCTCGGCGAGGGTGGCAGTCATCGCCGCGACGATCTCGTCGCGGTCGCCGCGCTCGTTCGGGTCGCGGTCGAAGTCGACCCAGCCGCAGATGCCACACATGTGCGCCTCCTATGGTTCAGCCGGAAGTGGTGAGGTGATAGGGATCCGCGACGGACTGTCGCGTGAGGCGGCGACGCGCGCCCAGCACATCAATGTGCATCGATCGTCCAACTCATGGGCTCGGCCCCGACCAGCAGCCATGCCTGCTTCGCGGCACCCGGATCCCCGCCCAGCGCGGGGACCAGCGTTTTGAAGAGCGCCATCGCCGCGGCGACCAGCAACAGCCCCGAGAGCGCCCCGAGTGCCATGAGCACTCCCGAGAGGATGAGATGTCCGCGCAGCCTCGCGGCGAGCCGCCAGAACGAACCCCGGGCGCTGTCGTCCGTCCGGCTCATCGGGCAGCACCGGTCAGGCCCAGTGCCGCCAGATCGGACACGTACTTTGACACGAGATGTAGGGACAGGCCCGGGATGACCCCGGTGCCCCCCACGCCGACGTCGTGCACGGCCGAACGGAACCGGGACGCCGACGCGAGCGAGGACGACGTGGCCGCGGGACTTCGGAACGCCTCAATCAGCGGCAGCGCCGTGAAGGCGGCGATCCGCTCGGGCGCGCCGTGTAACCCGATCTCGAATCGGCGCAGCCATTCGGAGTGGTCGTCGATCCGCGTCACCGACGCACCGCTGTCGATCAGCCAGTCCACGGCGGTGTCGAGTGAGGGTCCCAGCGGGTCTGGGTTGATCGCGTTGAAGGTGCGATGGCCGAGCCCGGAGTGCGCGGTGCCCAGCCGCACCACGCTCTCCGCCAGGAAGTCGACCGGCACACCGCCGAAGGCAGCGGATCGGGCTCGATGCGCGGTGGACCGGTATGCGGTGAAGGACGTCGGCGCCACTCCGGTGACAAGGATGCTGAGCATCAGCCGCGTGAACATGTCCTGCGGGTTTAGCTGGCCGACGTATTGTCCGTGCGCCAGGATCAGACCCGACCGGAAGACCGTGACCGGAAGACCATAGCGGTCGTGGGCATGGCGCAGCAGCACCTCTGCCGCCCACTTGCTGTTGGCGTATCCGGCGGCGTAAACCGAGGACAGGACGCGGGTCGGGTTCGTTACGCGGATGTCGTCGTGTTCGCCGAGGTCACCGGCCACCTGGTCGGCGATCCCGACCGTCGACAAGAACACGACCTCCTTGAGCCGCGATGCCAGGGCCAGGTCGATCACGGCGGCGGTGCCCCGCACGTTGGGACCGAACAACTGCTCGTAGGGAAGGACATGATTGACCTGGGCCGCCGGATGGATGATCGTGTCCACTCCTTCGGCGAGCCGCAGCCACCCCTCGTGGGTCAGCCCCAGACGCGGATCGTCGACATCGCCGGCGATGACGTGGAGTCGGTGCTCGGCCAGTTCGCGGAACCGGTCGAGCAGGCCGGGATCGCCCGTGTCGAACGCCTGCTCCAGTCGTCGACGCGCACCCTCGTCGCTTCTCCCGCGAACCAGGCAGACAACCTCGCAGTCCAGCCTCTTCAGCAGTTCCAGAGCGACGAAGCGACCGAGAAAGCCGTTCCCGCCGGTCAGCAGCACAGCGCGGGGGGAGGATGGGCGATCGGCAAGCGGCGGGGCAGCGGCCGTGGCGGCGTCGAGTAAGGCGTCGGTGCGGAGATCGTCTACCCGAATCGTGGACCCCGCGCCGTGCACCAAGCGGGCGGTCGGCCGGCTCGTCCCCGCCGTCCTGGCCGCCTCGATGTGGCCTGCGACGTCCCCGAGGGAGGTCGCAGGCCCGACGAGCATGCTCACCGGGACCTCTACACCGTAGATCTCCTGCAGCAGCGTGGAGAGACCGAGCGCGGACAGCGAGTCGCCGCCGAGATCGACGAAACGCATCGCCGGGGCAGGCTGCGTCGCGTGGTCACCGACGAGGGCGCCCACGGCGCGGACAACGGTGTCGAGCACCGGCCGGTCGTCGGCTCCGTGACGTAGGGCGGCGAGCTCCGACTCCTGCTGGGCGGCCAGGGCCCCGTAGAGGCGACCCAATTGGTCGTCGAAGCGGTCCCGAACCTTCGCGCGGAGCACCTTTCCGAGTCCGGTGACAAGTCCGTTGTCCACACTGAAAGGCTCGTGTTCGACGATGAAGCTACGGGGAACTTCATAGGATCGCAGACCTGCCTCTTTCCCACGAGCACGGATGGCCCGCGCCAGCGCGGACTTGAGCTCCGCCGGGTCAGGGTAGGTCTCTGCCACCTGGCGGCTGGGCACGACGACCGCCACCAGGTAGGCCCGGCCGTTGTGCCCGTGGACGAAGATCTGGTGGATCAGCGGGCTGTCGGCTAGGGCCTCCTCGATCCTGGCCACGCTTACGAACTCGGCCTGCGCCAACTTGATCACATTGTTCCGGCGGTCGACGAAATGCAGTTGGTCCGGCGCGGTCTGCGCCATCACGTCCCCTGTCCGGCAGTATCCGTCGGCGTCGAAGAGCGCGGCGTTGAGGTCCGGTCTCCCGTAATAGCCGGGGATCATGGATCTGGTCTTGACCAGTAGTTCCCCTCGGGGGTAGGGCCGGTCGGTGCCGAAGTACCCCAACTCGGGGACGTCGACGAGCTTGTAGTCGATGACCTGCGGTCGCAGGATCTGGTTGTCGACCAGGATCGGCCCGCCCGCTTCGGTGGTCCCGAACCCGTCGTGCAGGGGAACCCCGAGCAGCATCGTCATGAACGACCGCAGCTCCTCGCGCAGCAACGCGCTGCCATTCGACGCCCGGGTCACCCGACCACCGAGCACGCGATCACGCAACTCCACCACGGCCTGGTCCCGCGCGTCCTCGCGCGCCGCCCCACCCGCGATCCGGGCTTCGACGTCACTGGTGAAACGCTCGTAAAGGATCTCGCACACTCGAGGGACGACGGCGAGTTCGGTCGGCCGGACCAGCGAGAAGTCCTCGAGAAGGGTCGAGGTGTCACTGGACCCGACGAAACAGCAGGTGCCGCCTCTGGCCAACGTCCCGGCGAGCGCGAGGCGGCCGGCGATGTGGTTCATGGGCGCGTGGTGCAGGGTGATACCTGGCCACGGTGCCTGCGCCAGGCCACGCCAGGAGTCGGCCAGCAGGTGTTCCGGAAACATCGCCCCTTTCGGGTCGCCGGTCGTTCCGGAGGTGTAGAGGATCTGGGACAGCGGCTCGGCGTTCGCCGCGGGCACGTGAAGCGGAGCCGCCGGCAGGTCCCGGCCGATCCGGTGCAGGCTCTTCACGCTGTGGACTGCGGTACGGGTGTTGACGACGGTCCTGCGGGCATCGAGTACCGCCTGGTTGATCCGGCCCGCTGATCGGGCCTGCCCCAGCACGATGAGGGTCGGCGGCAGGAGATCGGGCGGCAACGACTTCAGGACGGTCGCCACGAGGTCGACGCCGACGGCGAGGACCCGCGGTCGGGTCGCGGAGAAGATGGACACCCACTCTGTGGCCGGGGCTGACGGCGCGACGGGCACGGACACGGCACCGCTGGCGATCGTCGCGAGTTCCAGGATCGCGTAGTCGACGCTGGGCGAGGCCATCGAGCAGATGACGTCGCCCGGGCGGAGGATGCCTGTCGAACTGTGCTGCCAGGCCGTGCTGATCGACCGGGCGCACGTCCACACCTCCCGGTAGGAGACGGTCTCCAGACGCGGTTCCCGACGATCGGCGAAGCCGCCGGAGTCCGTCTGTTCCGACGCCACCGGACGCTCGGCCAGCGCCGGCCGGTCGGCGTAGCCGAGCATGATCGTCTCGACGATCTCGCTGAGGGCACCGATGGAGTCCCTGACCGCGTTGGCAACGGCGGGCAGCGGAAGCCGCGCCCTTACCTTGTCGTCCGCGGCGAGGACCTCCGCGAGTCGCCGTTCCTCGGGGGTCAGCTGCGTTGCGGTCATCGAAGGGCTCCTCCGGTTCGGGCCAGGGTTTTCGGGCCAGGGTTTTCGGGCCAGGGTTTTCGGGCCAGGGTTTTCGGGTCGGCCTGGCGGTCGTCGTGTCAGGTGGCGTGCAGCGGCCGGGCGATGTGCGCGGCGACGTCGGCGACCAGGGGTTCTTCAATGCAGCTGAAGTGGTCGCCGTCGATGTCGAGGACGTTGAGGTCGCCGAGGCAGACCTCTCGCCAGAACGACATCGTCGCGTCCTCCATGCCGGGGGCGAACCCGGACGTGGCATGCGGAAGGAGGAAGCGGATGTCGCCGGTGTAGGGCGCGGGACGGAAGCGGGTCGACAGGAAGCTGTGCCGCAGTACCCGGAACATTCCCGACACCATCTCAGGCGGCGTGTACTGGCCCGACAGCCGCGAGGCGGCGTTCGCATACAGGGTGAACCGGTCCTTTTGGCTGTACTCGCCGAGTTGACGGAAGAGCGCGGCGACCGCGTCGAGGGCGTTGTCGCCGCCGACCTCACCCAGCGCGCCCACCGGGACTCGGCCGTCGTGCCGTTCGATCGCCTGGGCGAAGGCCCGCCCCGCCGCGTCGGGGCTGACATGGCCGAACCCGAGCCGATCGATGCTGAGTCCCAGATTCGGTATGAACAGCGCCTCGAGCATGAGGTCTTCCTCGACGTCGACGAGGACCGGGTGGCTGCTCACGAGGATCAGGTCATCGACGTGGATGCCGCGCTCCAGCAGCCGGCGAGCCACCTCGGTGGCGTACAGGCCACCCACGCAGTAGCCGATCAGTTGGAAACGCTCGTATCCCTCGGCGAGCAGCCGATCGGTGTAGTGGTCGGCGAGGCGCTCGATGGTGTTTCTCGGCTCCAGCGCGCAGTACATGTCCGGATCCTCGATCACGATCCCGACCACAGGGCCGAGGCCCTGGGCGGTCAGTCTCGCCGCCAACGGCCGGAAGCAGTCCATGGTGCCCATGCCGGCGTGGAACATCACGCGAACCGGTCCGTCACGGGTGTCGCGGAACCGGACCAGGCTCGCGATGGAGGCGTCAAGTCGTGGCGCGGTGCCCGCATCGGCGCGGTCGGGCTCGGGTCGGGCCTGTTCGCGCAGGAAGCGGGCGAGGTCGGCGATGGTGGGCGAGTTGAGCATGTGCCGCAGCATCGTGTCGAACGGAGTGTCGGTGGCCTCCGGGATCTCCTCGCGCAGCCGCCCGGCCGTCCGCGCCATGATCAGGGAATCCGCCCCTGCTTCGAACAGGTTCTCGACTCGCCCGATCGGCCCGGTGGCGAGCGCGTCGGACCAGATGGCGGCGAGGGTGGCCTCGAGTTCGTCGGCCGGCGCGTCGACCGGGTCGACGGTCTCGGCAGCGTTCGAGGTGGGCAGCCAGCCCTGTACCACGCCTCGATCGACCTTGCCGTTCGTCGACAGGGGCAGCCGGTCGACGATTTGGATAGTGCGCGGGATCATCGGCTCGGGCAGGCGCTCGACCAGGAACTGACGCAGATCCTCGGGCCGCAACGGCATCCGATCGGCCTTGAAGCGCGCCGCGAACAGGTGCAGCCCCGCAGGCGCAAGGACGTGCTCGTCGTCGGGCAGGCACACCGTCTCCACCGCGCCCGCCTCCGCGAGCAGGGTCAGCCACTGGTCGCGGTCGAGGTAGGACGCTCCGGACAGGCGCGCGGCGTCCTCCGGCGGCGTCATCATGAACGCCTGGGAGGCGAGGATCCATGGGTGCTCGCGGGTCGGCTCGGTGAGCACAATCCAGCCGCCGGGGGTGACCAGGTCGCTGAGCCGACGCAGGGCTGCGGCCGGATCGCGGGAATTCTCCAGCACGCCGGCGGCGAGCACCACGTCGAAGGAGTTCGGGGTCAGCCCCTGTGCGCGCATGTCGATGTCGATGTCGACGACGCCGAACCGGACCCCGGGGTAGGCGCCGAAGCGCGCACGCGCCGCGGGCAGGAAGAACTTTGACACGTCGGTGAACAGATAGTCGACGTCGAGGCCACCCAGCGCCTCGAGCACGGGCTCCGTGGTGGCTCCGGTACCTGCGCCCACCTCCAGCACCCGCAGGTCGAGGGCTCCGGCCGACTCGGTCGCGACGCGCTCCACGACGGTGCTCAAGCCCCGGTTGAGGTAGCGGACCATGAGGTTGTCCCGGTACAACGCGTCGGCGGCGTCGGTCTGCCCGCCGGGCAGGAGCAGGGCGACCGGATCCTGCTTGCCGGTGAGCAGCGCGGGCAGGACCTCGGTGTTGCCTCGCACGTACCGCAGGAACTCCGCCAGGCCCAGGCCGGTGGAGGCGGCCTCGGTGACCTGCCAGTTGCGGGCCACGGTTTCCTCCTCGACGGGCATGCGGAGGGCGAACCGCTTTCCGCCGTCCGACGCCGTCAGATAGCCGGCGTCGGCGAGCACCGCGAGCCAGCGTTCCAGCAACCAGCGGTGGCGCGGGTCGACTGCGGCTGCGATGTCGTCGCCGTCGTGGGTGGTGTCCGTGGTGGGGAAGAAGCCGAGCCTGCGCAGGGCCAGGGCCATGGCCGACAGGACGGCCTCGTCGAGGCAGGCGACGTAGGTCTCCACCTGCGCGCGATCGACACCGGCGACGACGGCCCCGGTCGCGGAGTGCACCAGCGACGCGATCTGTCCGGCCCGGTTCTGGTCGGCGACGGGCTCGCGCCGGGCGGGCTCGACCGCGCCGAACAGGGCGCGCGGGCCGCGGGGCTGCCCGTCGACGACCACGCACGCGGCCGCCACGGCCGGGTGCTCGCTGAGGGCGGCCTCGACCTCCCCGAGCTCGACGCGGTGGCCCCGGATCTTGACCTGGGTATCGTCTCGGCCCAGGAACTCGATCTCGCCGCCGGGTCGGTAGCGGCCTCGGTCACCCGTGCGGTAGAGGCGCTCCCCGTCCCGCGGGTGGGTGACGAACCGGGCCGCGGTGGTCTCCGGGTCCCCGAGGTAGCCCTGGGCGAGACCCGCTCCGCTGATCACCAAATCCCCGGCGACCCACACGGGGCAGTCCCGATACGCCGGGTCGAGCACGCGGAAGCCCTGGTTGGTCAGGGGTACGCCGTAGGGGATGCTGGACCACGCCGGGTCACGGCCGGTGATCGGGTGGTGGATCGACCAGATGGCCGCCTCGGTGGCGCCACCGAGGCTGACGACCCGCACGCCGGGGACGATGGCGATCTCCTCGGGGAGCGCGACGGGGATCCAGTCCCCGGACAGCAGCGCAAGGCGCAGCGACGACGGCACGGCAGCCGGGTCGGACCGCAGGTAGCTGGTCAACATCTGCATGAGGGCGGGAACCGAGTTCCACACCGTCACCTCGTGCTCGGCGAGCAGCGCGGCCCAGTGCGACGGGTCGGCTCGGCGGGCGGCCTGCGGGTAGACCAGGGCGCCGCCGACCGACAGTGGCCCGAAGATGTCGTAGATCGACAGATCGAAGCCGAGATTGGAGACGCCGAGCACACGATCGGCCGCGGTGATCGAGAAGCGCTGGTTGATGTCGCCGATGGTGTTGGCTGCGGCCCGATGAGTGATCACCACGCCTTTGGGGCGGCCGGTGGAGCCCGAGGTGTAGATCACGTAGGCCGGGTCGTCGGGATCGCGGCGAGGGCCCGGTGCCACCGCTGAGGGTTCCACGTTGTCCACCTCGATCACCTGTGCCCCATCCGGCCAGTCGGTACCGGTGGACAGCCACGACTGGGTGAGGACATGACGCGTGCCGGCGTCAGCGATCATCGCCTGGCGCCGCACCGGCGGCTGGACCGCGTCGACAGGGACGAAGGCCCCGCCGGCCATCAGGACACCGAGCACGGCGGCGACCTGTTCGACGCCCTTGTCCATGACGATCGCGACCCGATCGCCGGCGTTGCAGTCCGCCGCCCGGAGGGCCTGTGCCACCCCCGCAGCCCAGGCGGCCAATTCGCCGTAGCCCACCGTTCGCTGCGGGGCGATCACTGCCGGGCGCTGCGGTGCGCGAGCCGCCTGGGCGAGGATCTCTTCGTGCAGCAGGATGGACGGCAGCGGCGCCGCGGTATCGTTCACCGCCCTGCGCTCCTCGCTCTGCCAGCGCGGCAGGGCGACCACCTCGTCGGCCTCCCAGGGCGCGTCGCTGCCGGCCAGCTCGCGCAACAGCGCCTCGAAGGCGGCGAACATGTCCTCGGCGACGCCCGCGGGGAAGACGCCCTCACGGACGTCCCAGTTCACGAAGAGACCCTCGGCGTCGTCCATCGTCTGGCAGTCGATGAACACCTGGGGAGTCTGGGTGACGCCGGCGCCTCCGGGCCGGTGGGTCGGTCGTTCACCCTCGGCGTAGTCGCCGAGCCCGATCGCGCTGGTGAAGACGATCGGCATCAGGGCAGCGTCGCGCCCACGCCGACGCGCCAGCTCGCGCATCACCTCGATGCCGCTGCACAGCGAATGATCGAGATCCTCGAACAGCTGCGTTCCGATGACAGCGGCTCTGGCCGCGAAGGTATCGGCGTGCGCCCACTGGATTGCCAGCACGTCGACTGAGGTGAAATCGCCGACCACCTGGCCGAGGTGGGGGTGCAGCGGCTGGCGGTTGAGCACGGTCAGGTTCAGGCTGAACCGAGGCATCCCGCACCAGCGCTGCATCACGGCGGCATAGGCGGTCAGTACGACGACGGACGGCGTGAGGCCGTGGTCGACGCCACGTCGCTTCAACTGCTCCCACGCCGAGGTGTCCAGCCGCAGCGACCGGCGGGTGAACCGCGCCGTGGACGGCGGCTGTGCGAGCACCGGCAGCTCGGGGGCGGCGGGCAGGTCGTCCAGGCGTGACCACCAGTAGTCTCGGTGCCGCTGGCCGCGGCTGGACTCCCGCAGTCCGCGCTCGGCGATCACGTAGTCGCGGAAGGTGATCTCCAGCGGGGGCAACTCGAGCGCCGGCTCGGCGTAGAGAGCCTCGAACTCGCCCAGCAGCATCCAGATACTGGTCCAGTCGGCGACCAGGAAATCCATGGACAGGTGCAGCACGGTGTGCGCCTCGGTCTGGGTCAGGCGCAGCGCGAAGACGGGCCAGGTTGTGGTGTCGTGTATCGCGTGGTCCATGTCGTCCCGGACCGCGGCCAGCTCCGCCTGCGCCCGTACCTCGTCCAGCCCGCGCAGGTCCAGTTCCGGCAGCACCAGGTCAGCGACTGTGGGCAGTACCCGTTGGTATCCCTCGGGTTCGATGACGACCCGCAGCATGTCGTGGCGCTCCACGAGCCGGTTCCAGGCGATCTCGGCCCGGCCGGTATCGAGGCGGGAATAGTTGATCTCCATGTAGACATGGCACGCGACCCCCCCGTACTGAAAGACCTGCCCTCGCCCGAGGAGATAGGCGGCCTGCACGTCGGTCAACGGGAAAGGGTCGTACCTGGCATCACGGTCGGGACGGAGCACCACAGTGGAGTCCCCGTCGCGCAGCCACGCGATGACGGCTTCCCTGTTGGCGCGCAGCGCGTCCAGGTGATCCGGGGTCAGCACACCCTTGGGCGCCCGGTACCGGATCCGGCCCGCCTCCTCCCACAGCTGCACCCCGGTCCGGCGCAGGTCGGCGATGAGTTCCTCCACGCTGGTGATGTTCGTCACGAGGTGCCCTTCCGCTTCGAGGTGGTCATGGGACTCAGTAGCGCGCCGTGCAGCTTGGCCGGGTCGAGTTCGGCCTGCAGGCCCTCCAGCTCCACGCCGAGCACCTCGCTGGCGGCAGCCGGGACGACGCTCAGGTACGGGTCGTTGCCGAGGAGGAGATCCATGGCCGGTCGGTCGGCGTCGGCCACCGCGAAGCGCACACGGCCGATGCCGCGTGCGCCGTTGCGGTGCACCATGCCGGCCGACCGCTGCGGCGGGTCGTAGGCCGACACCACCAGCGGCAGCCCGACCGGGCGGGTCGCGAGGAATTCGTAGCGCACGAGCTGGCCGTCCGGCCGGGTCCGCTTCCCCTTGATCACCCGCGAGGTGGACACACCCGCGGACCGCAGTGCCGCCCGCGTATCGGCGAGGCTGGTGGCCTCGGTCTCCAAGGCGAGGTCGCGGCAGCCCTGCCCGGGTTGTGCCCAGCGAGCGAGCCGATCGCCCGCCGCGGCGCCGAACAGGAGCCCGACGGGTCGGCGCCACCGCCGGGCGGCCGCCGTCAGCTCGAAGAACTCCAGGAACGGACCGTCGGCGAAGCGGACGAAGGCGTTGCGGGCGCGCTCGGGAGCTGAGCCCCACTCCATGGTGAATCCGAGATCCTCATAGTCGCGGACCAGGGACCGGACGTCGTCGACCTTGCATATGACATGGCTGCATCTGAGCACGGGAACGCTCCGTTCACCTCGGGTCGGTCGCGGCTGCCGCCGCGGCCGCGATGAGTTCGGTCGCGGGCAGCGGTCGATGGGTCTGGGCCGGGCGCAACGCCGGGTAGCCCAGTTCGGTGGTGGCCTCCTGCCAGAGTCGGCACAGCGTCAGGTGGTACTGCTCGGAGGCGGGGCTGCCCCGGCCGGCGAAGATCTGGTCCCGGAGGGTGAGCAGATCCGCGCCGATCGCCGCGGGCCACCACCGCGTCAGGATCTCGCGGTAGCTGGGCGGCGACGGGTCGAGCTGGACGAGGCTGGGCTCGGCGAGGAACGACGCCGCCTCGTCGTCGAAATCGAAGGCGGTCTTCACCGGGTCCGGGATGTGCAGTCGTGGGGCCCACGTCAGGGGCCCGTGGGTGTCGGTCAGGCAGAGGCGACCGGCATCGGTGCTGATGGAGATCTGCTGCAGCAGCGGAAGGTGGTTGTCGGGGTCGTCGGGATCGATCTCGTGATGCACGATCGCGGTCAACGGGGTGTCACCGAGGTGTCCGGTCAGCACCCGGGACGGGCCGCTGGGTTCGGGGGCGGCCGTGAGCCCCCAGGGTCGGATCGTGCCCAGCGCCTCGCCGAGGATGTGGACCAGGGGAAAAGCCACCTGGATCGCGCATCGGGCGTCGACCTGGCGGGCCGGCCGGCGGGCGAGCAACCCTCGGGCGGCGGCCACGAATCGGCGCACCGGTGGCAGGTGCACGTACAGGTCTCCGAGCAGGTAGACGACGCCGTGCCGCCGCGCGGCCTGGACGCAGCCGGCGACGTCGTCGTGGTGAACCGGCTGCTCCTGCAGCACGTGGATGCCCAGCGCGAGCAGCTCACGTGCCAGGTCGCTGCCGGCGCCGCCGGTCACCCCGGAACGGACCACGACGCAGGCGACGTCGACGCGCCCACGGAGCTGGGCGGGATCGGTGAACAGCGGAACACCCGCGCGTTCGGCGCACGCCGCGGACTGGGCGCTGCCCCGGCTGAGGATGCCGACCAGCTCGAAGGCAGGGCGGAGTGCCGGGAGGGCGGCCAGGTAGAACTGCCCGAACGTGGTCCCGCAGACGACGACACGCAAGCTGCGCCCTTGCATGCTCACAGGGCACCCGCCTCGACAGCGCGAAGCGCCTCCACCGAGGTCTGCAGGACCCTGACCCGGCACACGCCGGCCGCGACCAGCCACATCAGGGCCGCCAGGGGGTCGAGCGCGGTGGCGGCACAGGCCGTTCCCGGTGCCACGGCGCCGTCGTGAACGGCCAATGCGGCCATCGCGGTGACCGCTCCGGTCAACTCCGACACGCCGGGGCCCTGCAGCAGGCCGGTCCGGGTCCGGGCGACGCCGTCGACCTCGCCGTCAAGCTGGGCCAGCACGGTCGTGGACGGCAGATGGCCCGCGGCGTCCAGTTCGGCCGCACGGCACAGGTCGGCGACCGCATCGGCACGCGGTCGCGTGCGTGCGCGGTCCAGCGCCACGCCCCACGTGCCCGGCAGGACGCTGTACCAGTCCGCGTGGGTCAACGCGAGGGCCCGCGCGACCTGTATCCCTTCGTGGTCGAGGTAGGGGAAAGCGGACACGTCCTCGGGAAAGAACGGCAGCGCCTCCTCGATCACTCGGTTGAGCACCCGCGAGCGCGGGCCCTGCCGCCACGCGGCAAGGGGTTCACTGCCACCGCCGAACGCGCCGTCCAGGTAGTCCGCCGCCGCGGTGGCGGTGAACCTGTCCCGTACCCCGATGTAGGCGGTCAGGGTGTGGACCGTGGCGAACTCCTGTGCGGCGAGCCATCGCGGGAAGAGCCCGGACAACCCCGGCCACGCCCCGGCGGCGAAGACGGCCCGCCGATCGGGGCCCGCCGCGCCGCCGCGGGCGACGCGCTCGGCGGTGGTGGCGTCGCCGCCGGCGTCGACGTAGTCCGCGCCGGCCCTCCACGCGGTCAGCGCCGCCGCCTCGGCCAGGTGCTGTGAGGGTCCGGCGCAGTTGACAACGACGGCACAGCCGCGGGCGAACGCGGCCAGAGGCGCCTCCTCCGCGGCGTCGACCCCCACCACCTCGACACCGCCCGGCAGCTCGGCGGCGATCGGTTCCACGGCCTCGGGCCGGCGGCCTCCCAGACGCAGGTCGGTCCCACCGTGGCGGGACAGCAGCCGAGCGGCGTGCGCACCGACGGCCCCGGACGCCCCGAGGAGGCCGATCACAGGGCGCCCTCGTCGATGTCGGCGTCATCGCCGGCGATCTGCCGGGCGACCGCGCTCACCGTCGGCTCGGCGAAGAAGTCCCGCAGGGACAGGGTTCCGCCGAACCGGTGCCGGAGCCTCTCCAGGAGTCGGGTGGCCAGCAGGCTGTCTCCGCCGATGGCGAAGAAGTTCTGGTTCCGCCCCACCCTCACGTGGCTCAGCAGGTCAGTCCAGACGGCGGCGACCGCCTCTTCCAGGGGCCCCTGCGGCGGCTCCGCCAGCTCCGGGCTCCGGTCGGTGGCCAGCGATCGGGTGAGAGCTGCCCGGTCCACCTTGCCGTTGCGGCCGAGCGGCAACCACGCGACGACCTCGATCCGGTCCGGCACCATGTGCTGCGGGAGCGCCGACGCGGCGTGGTCCAGCAGCGCCGCCGGGTCGATGTCGGGTGCCGTCTCCGGCCGCGCGCCGCTGAGCAGAACGGTCGAGGACGCGCCGACCCTATGGTGGGTGATCCCGCGCCAACCGGCGCGCCCGCACACGGTGCCCCATTCCCGCGCCGACAGCGTCGGTGATCCCGCGGCGCGTCGCTCGCCGTCGAGGTCGCGGTAGCCGTACTCAAGCAACGCCGCGGTGAGCAGCGCGAGCGGGGGGAACTCCCCCTGCTCGACGGCCAGCAGTCGGCCCCCGCGGCGCGCCAGCAACCGCGCCAGCATCAGACCCTGCGTCGGTTCCGGATAGCGGTGCAGCGCGTTGACGGCGACTACCACGTCGAAGCGGTGGCGGAGGTCTCCGGGCGCCCAGGGGTTCGGCGTCGCACGGCACTTCGTCGCGTGCGGGTGGGTGGCCAGTCGGCGTCGGGCGTCGGCGACCATGGCCGGTGACTGGTCGAGCAGGGTGTAGCGCACCTGCTCCGGAGTGAGCGAGGACAGGATCCGCTCGGCGGCGTGCCCGGCGCGGCCGCCGATCTCGACGACCTCTATCGGCCGCTTCTCGGCGGCCGAGCGGGCCGCGATCTCGCGTGCCACCTCGGCCAGCGCGGTGTGGCCGCTCGGGTCGTGGTCGGCGAGCGCGGAGGGGGCCAGCAGGTCGTCGTCAAGGAGCACCGCGGGGTCGAGGTCTCCGGCTAGGACGCGGCGGTAGTCCTCGCGCCGGTGCAGCACGCGGTCGCGGACCCGGGCCACGAACCCGGCGTCGCCCTCGGCGCCGGGCCGGGTGGCCAGCCGTAGCGCCGGGTCGAGCCGGGGACCGGCGCCCAGTGTCCCGCCGTCGCCGGACAGTACCGCGCGCGACCGCAGCCACCGCAGCCAGAGTCGGAGGACTGGCCGGTGCTGCTCGGCGACTCCGAGCCGGTTGGTGAGTTCGGTGACGGTCTCGCGCCGGCCGCCGGTGAGCGTCTCCAGACCCAGGATCCGCACCAGGAGGGCGTCCACCTCCTCGGCCTCGATCGACCCGGCGGGGGGCGTGCTGCTCGCGGCGGCGGCATCATCCACCATGGAGACCTCCACCGCAGCGGCATCCACTGTGCAGGCAGCTATCTGCGCCGAATGCGACTCCTGCGCGGCGCCGGCGGTGCCCGTTTCGACGACGGTCACGACAAGCTGGCGGTGGTCGGTCACGGCGGCGACGGCGCGGCCGACGCCGGGGTGGCTCTGGAGCACGGCTTCGATCTCGCCTAGCTCGATACGGTGGCCTGCGATCTTGACCTGTTGATCGGTACGGCCCAGGAACTCCAGAACCCCCTCGGGTCGGTAGCGCCCGAGGTCTCCCGTGCGGTACCAGCGGCCAGCCTCGGTGCTGATGAACTGCCGGTCGGTCTGCTGCGGGGCGCCACGGTAGCCGCGGGCGACTCCGGTGCCGCCGATCCACAGTTCGCCCGGCACCCAGTCCGGGCAGTCCCTGCCCGCGGTGTCCACTACCCGGAATCGCTGGTTGGCCAGCGGCCGGCCATAGGGGACCGAGGACCAAAGCGGATCGACCCGCGCGACTTCGGTGAAGTTCGACCAGATCGCGGCCTCCGTCGCTCCGCCGAGGGCGACGAACCGGCACTGCGGCCGCGCCGCGGCAACCCGCCCCGGCAGGTCGAGTCCGACCCAGTCGCCGGAGACCAGCACCAGACGCAGCGGCAGCCGGGCGGAGGCGTCGCCTTCGATCACGGTCAGGAGCATCTCCAACAGCACCGGCACCGAGTTCCACACGGTGACGCCGTGCCGCTGCGCGAGGTCCACCCACCGCCGGGCGTCCCTACGTGCCGCGTCGGTGACCAGCACCACAGCTCCGCCCACCGACAGGGGGCCGAACACGTCGTACACCGAGAGGTCGAACTCCAGCGCGGAGACCGCGAGCACCCGGTCGCTGTCACTCACAGCGAACCGGCGGTTGATGTCGGCAATGGTGTTCCACGCCGACCGGTGAGTGATCTCGACACCCTTGGGCTCCCCGGTGGAGCCGGATGTGAAGATCACGTAGGCGAGGCCCTCGGCGTCGACCGCGGCCGGGCAGGGCAGGGGCGCCGCGGTGGTGGCCGCGCCGATCAGGACCACTTCGGCCGCAGGGCGCCCGATCGCGCCGGCCTCGTCGGTGATCACCAGACGGGCGCCGGCCAGGCGCTCCATTCGCTCGCGTCGCGCCGCGGGCTGCTCCGGCCCGATCGGGAGATAGGCAGCACCCGCCGCCAGTACTCCCAGCACGGCAACAATCTGGTCCGGGCCTCTTGGCAGGCTCACCACGACCGGCTCGCCAGGCTCGACCCTGCGGCTCGCGAGTGCACCCGCCACCCGTAACGCCCGGTCGGCCATTTCCCCGTAGCCCAGTGACCCGTCCTCCTCCCACCGCAGCGCCACCCGGTCCGGAGCCTCGGCAGCGCGTCGGAAGAACTCCTCGTGCAACCTCACGTCCGGGAACTCCCGGGCGGTGGAGTTGACCGCTGCCCGGACACGTCGCTGGGCGTCTGGCAGCAGGTCCGGCACCGGGCGTCCCCACTCCCCCTCCCCCAGCCACGCCACCACCGCGCGGTACGCCTCGAAGAGCGCGTCCAGCACACCCGCGGCGAAGACCCCCTCACGGGCGTCCCAGTTGACCAGGATTCCTTGGTCGAACTCGCTGACCTGCACGTCCAGCCAGATCTGGGGGCCTTGCGAGACGATCCAGGCCGGCTCGCCGAAGCATCCACGGGCCTGCGGGGCGAACAGGTCGCCGAAGCCGAGGGCGCTGGTGTAGACGACGGGCGCGAGCACGGTCTCGCCGAGCAGCCGCGATGCGTCGCGCAGCACCTCCACCCCCGAGTAGCGGCTGTGCGCCACATCCGCGTGGAACTGGTCCTGCAACCGGCGGGCCCGCTCGGCGAACGACCCGGGGGTCGACCCGGCCCAGCTCACCAGCACCGATGAGGTGAAGTCGCCCACCACGGCGTCGACCCGGGGATGCAGGGGTTCGCGGTCGAACAGCGGCAGGTTGAGCAGGAAGTCGGGCTCGGCGCTCCACGCCGTGAGGGTCTCAGCGAACGCCGCCGCCAGCGTCATCGACGGGGTCAACCCGTGGTTACGGGACAGCTGCCGCAACTGGCGTACGGTCTCCGGCGCCAGCCAGTGGCTGCGGCGCACGACCTGCGTCGCCGGGGCCGCCTCACGGTCGGTGCGTACCGGAAGTTGAGGTGCCGCGGGCAGGTCGGCCAGACGCGCCCGCCAGTAGTCCCGGTCGGCCTCGACCCGTTCCACGGGACGGGTGGCCCGGTGGTCCGCGCAGTAGCGGGGGAAGCTGTAGTCGAGCGTGGTGAGCGGGGCATCTGGATGCTCGTACAGCCGGGCCAGGTCACTGAAGAGGGTCTGCACGCTGAGGGCGTCGGCGGGGATCATGTCGAGGTCGAGGTGCAGCCGGGTGCCGCCGATGCGGATCGCCTCCGGCAGCAGCGAGAGCCGGACATCCAGCACCTGGCCGGACCCGATCTCCATCTCCTGGGTGGACATCCGGCGCCGCAGCGCCGCCAGGGCGTGCTCGGCCTGGTCGGTGGACATGGCCCGCAGATCCTGGACGGGCAGCCCCAGCCACCCCGCGTTCGGGAGAACCTGCTGGTAGCCGTCGCTGATCTGTACCCGCAGCATGCCGTGTCGCGCGATCAACGCGCGCACCGCGGCCTCCAACCGGTGCGGGTCGACATGAGCGCCGTCGAACTCGAAGTAGAAGTGAGCCGCGACCCCTCCGAGTCGCTGACCGGGCGCACGACCCACCCGGTAGGCGTGCTGCATGGTTGTCAGCTCGAACGGCGCGAACTCCTCAGCCTCGCCGGCGCGATCGTCGCGAGCCGCGTCCTCGACCCCTGCGTGCCGCCGCGCGACGAGCTCCCGCCAGGCGGCCAGTGTCGGTCGCGCGATGAGGTCGGCGAAGCGCACCGTCACGCCGGCCTGCTGCCACTGGCCGGCCAGACGCATCATCGTCATCGAGTCCATGCCGAGCTCGATGAGGTTCAGGTCCTCGCCGATGCCCTCGACCGGGAGCTCCAGAACGGATGCGACCGTGTGGCGCACGTCGTGCGAGTCGAGTTCGCTGGTTGTCGGATGCATGTGCTCGCCCCTCTCGGTATCAGGCCTGCAGGCGTCGTCGTCTCGCGGTCAGGCTGTGTCTGGTGCTCAAGCCGCGCGCAAGGCCCACAGCAGGCCCAGCTCCAGGTCCTTCCACACGCAGTCCACCTCGCTGAAACCGGCTCGACGAAGCCAACGCAGGTGCGATTCGGCATCCGCCGGGTTAACCCGGACGTCCCAGTTGTGGCGCCGTGTGGGGTCGCGGCGGTACAGCTCTGCCAGGCCCTGGCTGGCGGGGAAAAGGAGATCCATGGTCAACAGGGCACCGCCGGGGCGAAGCAGACCGAAGATGTCACCGTAGACACGCTCGATCAGCTCAGGCTCTTCCACGTTGTGGATGGCCATAGCCGACACGACGGCGTCGAAGGGGCCGCCGAGACGATCCGCCCAGTCGCGCTCGTTCATGTCCGCGAGCCGGTAGGTGACGCGCGATCCGTAGCGGCCGAGGCGTTCCGTGGCCGCGCTGACCATGGCCTCGGAGTAGTCATGCAGGGTGACGTGTGCCGCTGGCCACCGCTCGAGGACTTCCGCGCTGACGGCGCCGTAGCCACCCCCGACGTCGAGGACGTGTAACGGTCGGTCCGGCGCCGCCGGGATCAGCCCAGCCAGGCGACGCAGCACCGGCCGTCGGTCGTCGTCGCGGGTCGCGTCGCCCTCGATCCATTCGGATACGTAGGTTGCCGAGTGCCAGTGGTGCGTGCCGCTCGGCCGAAAGTCAGTGCCCACATCACTTCCAATCTGTCGCCATAAGAGCGCGCCCGACGGGCGTCCGACGCGTCACCGGAAAAGCCAAACTGAAATGACAACCATTACAGTTTTTGCTACCGACCGCCACCCCTGCGGACGCACCACCGCGACAATTGGTGTCATGCTCACCGCCCTGAACCAAGGAGTGCCCGGCTCGCCCACCGTGGTCGTCTTTCCGCACGCGGGCGGCAGCCCGCGCTTCTTCCAGCACTGGAGGACGGTCCTGCCCACGACCACCCTCGTTGGCGTCACCTATCCCGGGCGGGACACCCGCCTCGACGAGTCGTACGCCGACAACCCCTACGGCGACGACCTCCTCGGCCTGGCCCGCAGCGCCGCCGATGCGATCAGCCACGCCGGAATCGCGTCGCCGGTGCTGGTCGGCCACTCGATGGGCGCCTATGTCGCCTATGAGGTCGCGGCCGCGCTCACCCGCGCCGGAACCACCGCCGTGCGGGTGGCGGTCTGCGGACAGAACCCACCCGAGGACCGCCCGACGACCGCGCTGCACCTCGCGGACGACGCGGACCTTGTCGCCGACATGGTCCGCCAGGACCCGGACTCCGCGCCGCTGTGGCAGCTCGACGACGTGCGGTCGATGTTCCTGCCGGCCGTCCGGGAGGACTACCGGTTGCTCGAGACCTACACGCCCACCGCAACGGTGGTGGCCGAACTCCTCGTCTGTCACGGCGATCGCGACCATGAGGTCTCCCCCGATCGACTCGACGGGTGGCGCCGGCATGCGACCCGGTTCCATCCACCCGTGGCCCTGTCCGGCGGCCACTTCTTCCTCAAGGCCCCCGATGCCCAGCTTCCGCGGCAGCTCACGACCAGCTTTGGGCTGTCCTAAGGCATGGTCATGAACCTGACGCCGAGCCGGCAAGGCGCGCCACCAGCACCTTCCGATCGATCTTCCCGATCTTGGTCAGGGGGAGGCGATCCACGTACTCCAGCCGGTCCGGAAACTTGAAGCTCGCCACCCCCCGCGCCTGAAGGAAGGCCCGGACCTCCCGTAGGGACTGCCGCTGCTCGCAGACGAGGAACACGCAGACACGTTCACCCAGCCCGGGATCTGCGACGGGCACCGCAGCGGCGGCACTGATCGCGGGGTGCGCGAGCAGGTGGCCCTCCAGCTCCTCACACGCGATCTTGTCGCCGCCCCGGTTGATCACGTCCTTCAGCCGGCCCTTGATCACCAGGTGACCCGAGGGGAGCCGTCGGGCCAGGTCGCCGGTGCGGTACAGGCCGTCCGGAGTGAACGACTCGGCGCTGTCCCGGGGCGCACGGAAGTAGCCCCGCACGGTGTAGGGTC
The DNA here is from genome assembly GCF_014873875.1 of Actinopolymorpha pittospori. Classification (GTDB taxonomy): domain Bacteria; phylum Actinomycetota; class Actinomycetes; order Propionibacteriales; family Actinopolymorphaceae; genus Actinopolymorpha; species Actinopolymorpha pittospori. The sequence goes on from NZ_JADBEM010000001.1 coordinate 760,998, forward strand.
CCCGCGTCCACAGCTCTCCCACGGCGCCGGCCTCGACGTCGACCCCGTCGGGATCCACGAGCCGGACCTCATCGGCCGGACACGGTGGCCGCCCCTGGGTGGTCAGGACCAGATCGTCTGGCTCGTCGAGCGCAGTCATCGTCAGCAGGCCCTCGGCCATGCCGTACACCTGCTGGAGGCCGCAGCCCAGACCCTGCGTGGCGCGCCGCGCGCTCTCCGGCCGTAACAGCGCGCCCCCGACCTGGACGAGCCGGAGACTCGACACGTCGCTGCGGTGCCACTGTCTGGCCTCGGTCCAGAAATCCACGACGGAGGGCACGAGCGTGGTCCACGTGACGCGCTCACCCTCGATGAGCGGGAACGCGTCGTCCGGGCTCGACGTCGGCGACATGACAGCCGTCCCCCCGGACGTGAGTGTGCCCAGCAGGCCCGGGCAGGCGAGCGGGAAGTTGTGTGCCAGCGGCAGGGCCGCGAGATAGACGTCGCTACGGTCGAGACCCGCCGCGGCACACGCATTGGGCAGGTAGGCGTAGTTCTCGTGGGTACGTGGCACCAGCTTCGGCCCGCCCGTCGTCCCGCCCGACATCACGCACAGTGCGAGGTCGTCGGCATCGACGTCCGGAAGTGGTTCGGGCCCGTGGTAAAGCCCCTCCACCGGGGTGAACTCCTCCGGCTCCCCGGCGACCACCACATGCCGCACTGTCCCGATGTCCTCGCACAGCTCCCTCGCCTGCGACCGGAAGTCGAAGCCGCCGTAGCAGTCGGGGATGACGTAGGCCGTCGGCTCCGCGATCTCCATCAGCGCGCGGAGTTCCTGTCGCCGGTAGGACGGCATGACGAGTACGGGCGTTGCGCCGACACGCATCAGCGCGAACAGCACCTCGACGAATTCGACGAGGTTGGGGAGCTGGACGGCAACCCGGTCACGGGGCTGGACGCCCAGCGCGGCCAGGCCGTTGGCGAGCCGATCGCATCGGTTGTCCAGCTCGGCGTAGGTCAGCCTGGCATCGCCTGCGACGACAGCCGGGTCGTCGGGATACCGTCGCGCGCACTCACGGAACCTCTCTCCCAATGTCTTGCCATGCCAGTGGCCTTGTCGGCGATAGTCCGCGGCCGTGGATTGCGGGTAGGGGGTCCAATCGTGTCCCATCGTCCTCCTTCGGGCTGGATCAGGCGCCGGCAATGCGGTTCCGGTGGGCCCGACTCCGGTCGGTTCAACCGGCACGGGTCGCGGAGAAGTCGCCGACGCTCTGCCAGGGCTGCTCGATGTCGATGACACGGTCGTCGGCGCGGAGCCGTTCGTGGGCCACGTCGCGACTCACCCCGATCGGCGCTTCACCTCGCTCGACGGTGTCCGCCGCCCGTAGCAGCACTCGCCGCATGTGCGTTACCGCCCGGTCGGTCGCTCCGAGGTGTTCCCGGCTGCGGTCATAGATCGGCCCCATGCTCTCCTGGACGGCGAGGTCCTCGAGCATGATCCCGTCAATGCCCGACCAGCTGGCGCCTGACTGCATTGCCATCCGATCCTGCTGCCACCGGTTGTCTCGTTGCCGCACCAGGTGCGGGTCGTCTGCGGCGTCCTCGGGCGGGCAGCCGGCCTTCGCCCGCAGGAACTCCTCCTCGACAGCCTGCTCGTAGCAGTACTGGATGTTGTAGAACATGGTGTGTTCGTCGTCGAGCGGAACCGGAAACTGCATCGTTCCCCATCCCGGTATCGCGGGCAGCACCGTGTAGACCGGCGCGACAAAGAGTGTGGTCCGCACGTACTTCTTGTGGTCGGGGTCCTGCACCGGGCGGCGAATCGCTGCGCTGCGGAAACCGTAGGCGGTGTCCTCCACCTCCATGCGGGGGCGATGATCCTCAGACGGGCGCTGGATGCGCCCCCCGTCTTCCCAGTCGACCTGGGTGCCGCCTTCGGGTGCAGCGGTCCGGGTGACCGGTCGCACGTGGTCGCTGTGGAGAAAGCCCACGTGCGATGAGTCGACCAGCCCTTCCAGAACCTGTACCCAGTTGCAGTCGACGCGCAGTCTCATGATCGCCACATGGTCGGCGGGCATACCCGTCCACTCGAATCGGGGCAACGGTGGCTCCAGTTCGGTGGGACCCAGGTAGGCCCACACGACGCCGCCCAGTTCCTCCGCCCGGTACGCCGTGTGGCGGACTTTTTCCCGCAGCCTGTCCGGCTTGGGCTCGTTCGGAATATCGACGATCCGCCCCCGGTGGTCGATGAGCCAACCGTGGTAGATGCAACGCAGACCGCAGTTCTCATTGCGGGCCAGTGCGAGGGAGGCCCCTCGATGCGGGCAGTACTCGTCCATCACTGCGACCCGGCCGGCGGGGTCCCGCAAGACCACCAGATCTTCCCCCAGCAGCTTGACGCTGTGGGGTGCGCCGCCGGCCACCAGGTTTGAGCCGAGCTCCACGGGCAGCCAGTAACGACGCATCACTCGACCCATGTCGCTGCCCGCACCGATGCGGCACAACCGCTCATTGTCTCGGGAGCTCAACAACGCAATCACTCGCCTTCCTCGGCTTGTTCCAGACACGGAAGCGGGCACGCTTCGTCCTCGACGATCACCCGGCCATCGCGCCGGTGCGGGATCGGCGCAGCAGCCAAAGGAAGAAGGGCGCACCCACCAGAGACGTGACGATGCCCAGGGGAAGCACGTTCGGGCTCACCGCCACCCGGCACATCAGGTCCACCAGCACCACGAAGATGGCCCCGGCCAGCGCCGACACGGGCAGGCCCCGGCGATGATCGGGGCCGACCAGGAGGCGCACGACATGCGGGACGACCAGGCCCACGAATGCGATGCCGCCCGCGGCGGCGACCATCACCCCCGTGATCAAGGACGTCACGACCAGCATGCGGAGCCGGAAGGCCCGCACATCGATCCCGGCCGACAGCGCCGTCTCCTCGCCGACCACCACAGCGTTGAGCGACCGGCCCTGAGCTTGGAGATAGACGGTCCCGAGGGCCACCACGACGGCAGGCAGCCAGAGGGTCGGCCAGCTCGCGCCGGTGAGCGAACCGAGCAGCCAGAACAGCACCGCCGTGGCAGCGTTGGGGTCGCTGCTGTGGAAGATCAGGTAGTTGGTTAGTCCCAGGAAGAAGAAGCTCAGCGTGACCCCGGCGAGGACCACACGCACGGGAGCGAACCGGCCGCCCGGCCCCGCTGCGATGGCGAGGACCAAAACGGTCGACAGCAACGCCCCCACGAATGCCGCCCCTGACGCGGACAGGCCGGCGACCGTCGCGGAGCCGAGTGTGATCACCATGGCCGCCATGAACCCGGCACCGGAGGAGACCCCGAGCAGGTAAGGGTCGGCCAACGGGTTCCTGACGACCGCCTGCAACGTCGCCCCGACCACCGACAGACCGGCACCGATCACTGCCGCGAGCAGCACCTCGGGCAGCCGAAGCCGCCAGATGATCTGCTCGTCGATCGGGGTGAAGTCGGGTGTCACCACCGAGCCGAATATCTGGTGGCCGATCACCCGCGCCACAGTCGAGACTTCGATCGTGACCGTGCCGTAAGCCGTCGCCACCGCGATGGCGAGGACCAGCACGATCGACAGGGCCGACACCACCACAACCATCGATCCGGCCCGTGGCCGCGGTCGGACCTGAATCGTCGCTCGCCCCTCAGGCTCCGGTCCGGCGTCCCGGGCCCGGTCCATGCGCGCCGGGGTCATCCTCATCCGGGATCTCACTGGAACACGGTGGGGTGCAGGAACTGGGCCACCTGGCGCAGGGAGGCCACCGTCTCGATGGCGCTGCCCGGGAGGGTGGAGGAGAAGTACCCGATGGAGTAGATCCGGTTGTTACGCACGGCCGCGGTGGTGGGGAAGGTGGCCTTGATGTTCGCTGCCTCCTTCTGCTGGTCGACAGTTCTGGGGTAGGAGCTCTGGAAGATGAATGCCTGTGGATCGCGGGCCGTGATCTCCTCCTTGCTGATGTTGGCGTTCGGGTCCTTCACCACAGGGAACATCGATTTACCCCCGGCCATGTCGAGCGCCTCCAGGCCGATCCCGACCACGGGGTAGAACTGATCGCCGTACATCGTGCCCTCGAACACGGACACCTCCGGCTGACCGGCGACCCGCCGCTCGACGTCGGCGACCTCCGCCTTCAGCTTGTCCGTCAGCTCCTTGGCCTTGGCATGCACCCCGAAGATCTTCCCGAGGTTCTCCAGGTCGGTGAAGACATCAGTGAACCGACCCTCGGTGTAGTTGGCCGTGCACCCGGCCGCGGCGACGTAGGACTGAATCCCGGCCTGCTTCAGTTGATCGAGCGAGGCGCCCTTCTGGGCCGGGTCGAGACGGTAGGCGAGGTCACTGATGACCAGGTCGGGGCTAGCCCCGAGGATGCTCTCGGTGCTGGTCAGATTCTCCTTGCTGAGCACCGGCGCCTTGGCGGTCTGCGGGGGCGGGGAGAAGTAGTCGGTTCCGGACTGGCCGACGACCCGGTCTGCGACTCCGAGGGCGACCAAATCCCGCGCGATCATGGGCGAGAGGATCACCACGCGCTGTGGAGGCGCCTTGAAGGTCACCGTCCGCCCGCAGCTTGTGACCGTGACGGGGAAGCCCGAGACCGAGTCGGCCTTGGCGGACGGGTTCGCCGAATCGTTGCCTGCTCCACACGCCGTCAGGAGCGCCGCACAGGTGAGGACCGCCGCTAAGAGCCCTGCACGGGCCCGGTGTCCCGGCCACGGTGCGCGCTCGCCCCGGACCTGGGGACGCTGCCGGTGATGCCGCAGTCTCGAGGTCACGTGATTCCTCTCGTTGTCATATCTTCTGCTCGGTCAGGAAGCGATCAGGATCGGTGAACGGCAGCGCGAGGCTCGGCGCCTCCCCGACGGCGGTCTGCGCCAGGAACTCGCCGATCCCCGTGGCGTGCTTGAAACCCTGGGAACTCTCGCCGGTAGCCACGATCAACCGCCGGTCGCCACCGACCGGTCCGAGCGCGAACTGGTTGTCCGGGGTGTGGGTCCCCATACACACCGACACCCGGGTCGGCACCGGACGGACCCCGGGCACGGCCTGGGAGACGACCCGGCCGAGCTCCTCCCAGTCCGCCGCGGAGGTGGAACGGTCGAGGATCTCAGGATCGATCTCGGGCGGCACCCGGCCCTTGGCCTCCAGGCCGAGCTTCACGTCCCCGCCGTCGTAGGCACCGCACCCCCACAGCACCCGCCCCTCCCCGCACTCCCGCTTGAACATCGGGAACCGGTCCACGGAGAACTCGCCGGGCGTGCCCTCGGGAGCGAACCACGTGATGGGCTTGCGGATGATCCTCAGCGGAAGCCGGGGAACGAACGTGGAACACCACGGACCGACGGCGAGGACCGTTCGCCGGACCCGGAAGGTCCGGGTGGGCGTATGCAGGACGACACCCCCGGACACCGGTTCGATCCGCACGACCCGGGTGTCCCGGCACACCCGGGCGCCGAGCCGCGTGCTCACCGCGACCGCAGCGCGAACCGCCGCTTCCGGACGCAGCAGCCCCGCCGAGGGTTCCCACACCCCCACGTGTCCGGCTGCCACACCCTCGTGCTGCGGGAAACGCCGCTTCAGTTCCGTGGCGTCCAGGCGTTCCACGTCGAGGTCGAAGTCGCGTGCGTTGGCGAGGGTTTCCCTGATCATGCGGCCCTCCGGCGCGCCGATCAGCAGCCCACCACAAAGATCGAGCAGCGGCACCCCAGCCGCTGTCTCCAGCGCTCGCCACAGGTCCAAGGAGAGCTTCGCCAGCGCCACGAGACCCCGGTGCTCGTAGCAACTGAGGCGGAACATCCGACTTCCGCCGTGGGAGGAGCCGAACGCGTGTCCCGGCTCGAACCTTTCGAAGCCGAGAACGTCGACGCCCCGGTGGGCCAGTCGCCACAGCGTTGCCGAGCCCCACGCCCCGAGGCCAACCACACCGACGTCCGCGTCGAAGTCAGCCATCGACCTGCCTCAGCTTGTCCTCTATCGCCTCGTGCCGCGCGTCGGCGTCGGCGAGGACCGCGGCCAGTGAGTCCTTCAGGGCGTGAGCGAGGAAGTCGACCTGATCGTCGGACAGTCCCGGATGGCACGGCAGGTTCACGTGGCGGGAGAACCAACTGTCCTCGGCCACCGGACACTCACCGGGACCGTGGCCCTGACGCCGCCACTCCGGGCGCAGATGCAGCGGGAAGTAGCGGAGTTGGACCTCCACGCCCCGGCTGTCCAGTTCGCGGACGATCTGGTCGCGCGCGTCATTGCCTGCGTCCGCGAAGAACGTGTACAGATGGTAGGCGTGCTCGACGTCCGGTGGCGGGCGGTGTGGGCGCACCTCGGGGAAGCCGTCCACGACCGAGTCGAGTCGGGCGGCGATCTGCCGGCGCCGGTCGATGAGGCTCCCCAGCTTGGCGAGCTGACTGAGGCCGACCACGGCGGCCGCCTCGGGCATGTTGGCGTTCGTACCGGTCCGGATCACATCGACACAGGCACGCTGGTACGCGCCGCCGTGGAACTTCATCCACGGTAGGGAGGCCGGCGCGGGCTCCCCGGCCATGTCCAGCGGAACGAAGCGCCCGTCGATCTCGTTGGCCCGCACCTGCCGAACCCGTTCAGCCCAGTCGTCGCGGTCGAAGGTCAGCATTCCACCTTGGCCGAGCGTGGTGATGTTCTTGGTGGCGAAGAAGCTGAAACATCCGATGTCGCCGAGGCTGCCCGGCATCCGACCCCGGTAGGAGGCACCCAGAGCGTGCGCGCAGTCCTCGATCACGACTGCTCCGTGCGCCCGGGCGAGTGTCGTGATCGTGTCCATCTCCGCGGGCAACCCGCCGTAGTGCACCAGCACGACGGCCCGGGTCCGGGGACCGATCAGGGACGCCAGCGCGGCGGGGTCCATGTTGATCGACCTGGGATCCACATCGCAGAAGACGACCCGAACACGCTGCTCCAGAAGTGCCTGGATAGTCGCGTGGTAGGTCTGGGGCGTGACGATGACCTCATCGCCCGGTTCCAGCCCGAGCAGACGGATCGCGATCTCCAGTGCCACCGTCCCGCTCGTGACCGACAGGGCGTGCCGGGTGCCGGTGTACGCGGCGAACGCGGCCTCGAAAGCGTCCCGGCGCCGCCCCCCAGAAAGCGGATCGTTGGACCGGATGAGCTCGGCGACTGCCGCCAGGTCGCCGTCGTCGAGCAGGCTCGCCCGGTGCGCGAAGGAAACCTCGTAGGTACGCATTCGATCACCCTCGATGAAGGTCGGGCCCGGATGGGGCGAGCCGGGTGCCCTCGACGAAATAGAAGGAGAGATCTCGGTACATCATCGCCGCGTCGGATGGGGACCGCGTGTGAAGTACCTCGTCGATCCAAGCCAGTCGTTCGGCCATGACGGTGCCGAGGCCAGCCCGCCGCCACACGTTGCGGGCCGGGTTCAGATCGCGGGCGTGCAGCAGGGGGAGAAAGCGTGTGACCTCGACCGGATAATCCCCGTCGTCCATGTCACTGATCAATTGCGGGGACCACAGGCTGTCGATCGCCACGACGCGACCCCCGGGCCTAGTGAGGGCGGTCCAAGCCCTCACGGCCTGCTCCGGCCACGGCAGCGTCCACAGCACGTGGCGGGATATGACGGCGTCGACAGGCCCGACATCCGGTGGCGGGTGCTCCGCTTCGCCGCAGACGAGGGTGAGATTGGTCAGCTCGCGGGCATCGGCTGCGGCACGACAAACCCTCAGCATCTCCGGGGAGATGTCCAGCCCGACGACCTGGTGTCCCAGCTCGGCGAGCGAGAGAGCAACGAATCCGGAGCCGCAACCAACGTCGAGGATCGTCTTCGGTTCGGCGCTGGGGAACATCCGCGCGAGGAGCAGCGACCACGCTCGCCGCTGGGGATCGTTGGAGTTGAAGTGGTCATGGCTCGCATAGCTCTCCGCAGTCGCGTCCCAGTACCGCTGCATGGACTCTGCGATGTCGGCCTGAAGTTGGGCCGTGGCGGGTGGGCAGGTGTTCATCGACACTCCTTCACCAGTAGCGCCGGGATGGGAATCTCTCATCGCGCAGGACGGATGCCCTCGACCAGGTAGTAACCCAGGCGCCTGGTCATCGGGCGCAGGTGGACCGGGGCCTCCGAATGAACAACCGCATCGATCCAGCACAGTTCCTCGACCATGACCTCATCCAGGCCGGACCGCCGCCAGAGATTCTCGATGGGATCGAGGTCGCGGGCGTGCAGCAATGGCAGGGCATCGAGGACTTCTGCTGGGTACCGCTGGCCGGTGGTGGCACGGACAAGTTCCTCGGACCGCAGCGCGTCGATGCCGAGAATTTTGCCACCGGGTCGGACGAGGTCGAACCAGGCGTTGAGGGCGTTCTCCGGGCGGGGCAGTGTCCACAGGAGATCGCGGGAAATCACCACGTCGAACGGCCCAAGGTCGGCCGGCGGATGCTCGGCCGCACCCTCGACCAGCTGGAGATCGTCGACTCTGGCCCGCTCAGCCTCGGCCCGGCAGACCCGCAGCATGCCCGGGCTCACGTCGAGTCCGGTCACCGTGTGGCCGAGCGCGGCCAGTGTGAAGGCCAGGAAGCCGGACCCACACCCCACGTCGAGAATGCTCAAGGGCTGCGCGGACGGAAGCAGGCGACTGAGGAGGACGGTCCAAGCCTGCCCTTGTACGCCGGCGGCATCCAGGGGGCTGGACTTGTGATCGCCGTTCGAGGCGGCGTCCCAGATGTCCCGGACGATCGCGGTGGTGTCCAGACCGAAGTGGTCGATGTCGGTGCTCGTGCTCATGGCCCTCCTAGTCGCTCGCTCGCCGGCGTCGCATCACGTCGTCGAGGGAGAACGGGACGTTTCACCGAGCGACGCGGCGGCGCGCTCGGGGCGAGGCTCGTCAGGGGGTTCGGTCTGCGGCGTACCGCTGTCGACGCCGGTCTCGTCCGGCGCCCGTCGCCCTTCGCCAGCCGAGAAGGCGAGGAGAAGTCGTCCCGTGGACGGATGGGTGAGCCGGTGGGCGTGGACAGAGAAGACGTCGTGGATCAGGGACTCGGTCAGAACATCGGCCGGCGGTCCGATCGCGACAACACGGCCGGCTTGGAGCACGCAGACCCGGTCGCAGTAGGCGGCGGCCAGATTCAGGTCGTGCAACACGCAGAGGGTCGAGAGGTCGAGGCGGCGCACGAGTTCGAGGAGGTCCAGAGCGGCATTGACATCAAGGTGGTTGGTCGGCTCGTCGAGGAGCAGTAGATCCGTCTCCTGCGCGAGGGCGCGAGCAAGTAGAACCCGCTGCTTCTCCCCACCGGACAGCGTCGCGAAGGCCCTGATGCGGTAGGAGGCCATGCCGACGCGCTCAAGGCCCTCGGCGATGGCCTGCCGGTCGGCGGCACTCTCCCTGTCGAAGGCGCGCTGATAGGGCGCCCGGCCCAACGCGACGACGTCCTCGACGGAGAAGTCGAAGTCGGAGGCCGTCTCCTGAGCGACGAGGGCGGACCGGCGGGCGACCTCCCGCTGGCGGAGGCTGGAGACGTCCTGGCCGTCCAGGAGAACCGTGCCGCGTACGAGCCGGAGCGAGCGGTAGATCGCCCGGAGGAGGGTCGTCTTGCCGGAGCCGTTCGGCCCCACCAGGCCGACCTTCTCGCCCTTTGCGACGTCGAGGTCTGCGCCCGTCACGATCGGAACGGAGTCAATCTCGACCGACACCCCCGCAAGTGAGAGCTTCATCGGGCCTCTTCAATGCCAGACACCCCGACGGCCCAGCGCCGCGAAAAAGAAGCCACGGGCACCATCGCGAGTCGCGACCGAAGAACCTGGCGATACGGGTCGGTCTCCCCCACGGTCGAAACAGACCCGGGTGTGTTGAGGACAGGCAACGAGCACTCCTTGGTCAGTTCCGGTGCGCGTCGAAATACTCACGTCAACCTTCCGAGTAACAGAGGAAGGCCTCTACAACCATCGACTGACATCTCGCGCGGGCACGGACCTGAATCTGGTCGGACGCCGGCACCGCCGACGATTCGGGGTCGCCGAGACGGGTGGCGGGCCGAGGGCAACAAGGCGGGCACTGGGAATCGTTATTGACAACGACAATCGATTTCGGCAGCCAGGCTAACCTAGCCTCAACTCCTTGTAAAGGGCTGTCCACGGGTTGGCCCGGGAACATGAAGAGTGCGTTCTGACCTGGGAAAAGAAGGTCTTTCGAGAGCTCACGTTCGGGTCACGGATAGGCGCGCCGGAGCCGTTGTGTAGTCGAGTGGCGGCGCTGGTTTTGGCCGTCTCCGCCCGAGGCGGAGCACGGGCGGAGGACGGGCGGAGGACGACAGGCGCAGGTGCGGCCGCGTCGGTGATGGCTGTCTTCCCCACACAATCGGTTCACATGGGGCTGCTTGGGCAGGGCGTAACGGTGTGGGTGGTGGTCCCAAGTGGTGAACGGTTCGGCCGGTCGGTCGTTTGACCCGCCAGGAGTGGTGTCGGGCGGGTTGAAGACGCGGGACAGGTTCGGTCACGGCCGGGGGCCCGGGTTTGGCTGCGGATTTCGGTCAGGGCGTCGACAAGTGCCTCGGAAGGGCGTTCCCGGGGGTGACGGCCGAGTGGTCGGGTGACCTGGCGGCGCACGATTCGGCGGCATTGATGCATGATGTTCGTTCTAGGTCGTAGCCGGCGGCGTCGAGTAGCCGGGCAGAAGGCGTGGTGCGCCGGCAGTAGCCCCCACATCTGCGGTTCGGCCAGGTATGGCGATCGTGAGCGCCATACCTGGCCGCTGCGACTCGGCATCCGGGCTGCCGTCGTCCAGGGGCCCTACTGGCATTGATGTCCGCAGTAGGATGCGGCTTATCTGTTCCGCCACTGCGTCGCCGTCGCCGGGGCCCGTTTCCCCGCAGGAGGAGCCACCGCGTGCGCGAAGACGTCCTACAAGTCGATCCGGCGGAAGTGGTCGCCGCAGCCTCGGCCGCAACCCGGCACTTCGGCGGAGTGCCGACCAGAACCGCCGCCGAGAGCCTCGTCGCGACGCTCGAGAAGGCGGCGCTGACTTCGATGCTGCGCGTACTGCAGCGTCACGGTGTGCTCGACGACCCGACGCGGACCTACCCGACAGCCAACGTGGTCGCGGCCGCCCGGGTCGCACAGCGCCACGTACCGCTGGTCGGCCGATGGCTGCGGGCACTCGCCGACGCAGGCTGGATCTCCCGCGAGGCCGACAGCTACGGGGGAACCCCACCCGTCGGGTCAGGTGCAGAGTCCGCTGCCTGGGACGCCGCTCACCGGCAGTGGATCGAGGGCGGTTTCGGAGGGCCAGCCTTCCTGACCTACCTGCGGCACAACGCCGAGTGTCTCGACGGTCTGCTGACCGGCGACATCGCGGCCGCCATGCTGCTGTTCCCCGAAGGGCGCACCGAACTCGCCGACGCCGTCTACCGTGATACGGCGACTGCCCGATTCCTCAACGAGACGATCGCCGGCGCCGTGTGCCGCTTGGGTGTCTCAGGAGCGCCCCGGGTGCTGGAAGTCGGCGCGGGCACCTGCGCTACGTCCGAGGTCGTGCTGACACGGGCCGCGAGCTGCGGTATTGGGCTGCGCTATACCGCCACCGACGTGTCCCGGTTCTTCCTGAGCACCGGCCGGGCCCGGTTGCCCGGCGCGCGGTTCGCCATGCTCGACTTCAACCGGTCGCCGATTGTGCAGGGATTCCCGCCCCGCTCGGCCGATATCATAGTGGCGGCCGGGGCACTCAACGCGGCCCGCGACGTCGACGCCGCCGTGCGCGGGCTGGCGCGGCTGCTCACCCCGGGCGGTTGGCTGCTGGTGAGCGAGCCCACCCGGGAACACGTGGAAATCCTGGCCTCGCAGGCATTCATGATGGATCCGCCCCTTGACGTGCGGGCGCGCACCGCCACAAGCTTCCTCGACTGCGCTCAGTGGGCCGCGGTGTTCGCCGGAGCCGGACTGGGCCTGCGCGCGACACTGCCCGCAGAGGACCATGCCCTCGCACCCCTAGGTCAGCGGCTGTTCCTCGTGCAGGCGCCGGACACCACAAAGTCAACTCCCGGGCCGGCGGCGTGAACCGACCGGATTCCGCGCCGGCGGGACGGCGCTACATTCCCCGTCATCACGCTCACATACGCACCCCAAATGCGATGGTTCCGCTCCCCATCCGCGCCGCCTGAGGAGACTACGTGTCCGTTGAACTGACCGAAGCCCAGCGGCACACGCTTGCCGCCCTGGTGGACACCTTCGTCGCGGCTGTCCCGCCGCCACCCGGGATCGAGGACACCGACGGGTTCTGGGGTCGGAAGGGCACCGATGTCGGCGTCCACCACGCGGTGGAATTCGCTATCACCCAGACGCTCGCACCCGAGGCGGCCGCCGGCATCCTCCAGGTCCTCGACGCCTTCACCGGCGTCGGCCTGGCCGACGCCCCACCGGAGAACCTCGAACCCACCGTCGCCGGCATGGCCGCCGCTGCGCCCGAGGCTGCCCCCGGCCTCGCCGCGCTGCGCGCCATGACGGTCAGCCTCGCCTACACCCTGGTCGACGATTCCGGCACCAACCCGTTCTGGAGCACCATCGGCTACCCGGCGCCGGGCACCGCGCCCCCACTACCGCACCAGATCCACCCGATCGCGCCGCCCTCCACCGGCGAGGTCTGCGCCGACGCGGTGGTGATCGGCTCCGGCGCCGGTGGCGCTGTGATCGCCGCCAGCCTGGCCGCCGCCGGCCGCTCCGTGGTGATCCTGGAAGCGGGCGGCTACTTCGACGGTGACAACGCGATCCAGCACGAGATCGAGGCCGGCCCCAATGTCTACTACCGCGGTGGCAATTTCAACACCACCGTGGAGGGCAACGTCAGCCTGTGGGCCGGCGCGACTCTCGGCGGCGGCACCACCGTCAACCTCGCCAACTGTGTCCGCCCGCCGGCCGCCCTGCGCGCCATCTGGGCCGAACGACACGGACTGTCCGATGTGGACGGTCCCGAGTTCGACGCTCACATCGACGCCGTGCTCGCACGTCTTGGTGCCAACGAGGAGGCGAGTGTCTACAACGGACCGCACCGGAAAATGGTGGCCGGCGCGCAGGCCCTCGGCTGGAAGCACCGGCGCGCCCTGCTCAACCTGGACCCCAAGCTGATCGAGCCCGACCGCGGCTCGCTGCTCACCTACGGCGACCGCACGGGCGCCAAGCAGAGCACCGTCCGCACCTTCCTCCTCGACGCCGCCACGCACGGCGCTCAGACCTTCATCCGCACCCGCGCCGACCGGATCCTGGTCGAGGCCGGCCGCGCCACCGGCGTCTCCGCCACCACACTCCGCCCGGACGGAGCCCCGACCGCACTCACCGTGCGGGCCCCCACCGTGGTGGTCGCCTGCGGAGCGCTGGAGACCCCGGCCCTGCTCCTGCGCTCCGGCATCGGCGGCCCCGCCACCGGCAGGCACCTGCACCTGCACCCCGTGATCCTGGTCTCCGGGCACTACGCAGAGGCCCTTCAGCCGTGGACTGGCCCGCCGCAGGCCGCGCTGGTGGACGAGTTCGCCGCCGACCTCGACGCCGACCACACCGGCTTCCTTATCGAGACGGTCGCGTCCCAGGTCGGCGCCACCGCCAGCACCCTCCCCTGGGTCGACGCCGCCGACCACAAGGCCCGGATGGCGAAGATGCGCAACGTCGCGGCGCTGGTCGCGATCATCGGCGACAAGAACGAGGGCACCGTGAGGCTGGACGACAACGGACAGGCGGTGCACGGGTACCCACTCACCGACCAGGCCGACCGGGCCGCACTGTACCGGGCGCTTGAGATGGTGGCCAGGCTGCACGAGGCGGCCGGTGCGGAGGAGATGTACCCGCTCACCCCCGGCATACGGGCGCGGACCTGGCGGCGCGGCGACGACCTGGCCGACGTGCTCGCCGAATGGAAGACGATCCCGCTCGGGTTCGGAGGGCACGTCCTCAGTTCGGCGCACCAGATGGGCACCGCGCGGCTCGGCACCGACCCAGCCGACAGCGTGGCGAAACCCAGTGGGGAGTTGCACGACACCGCCGGGGTGTGGATCGGCGACACCAGCGCCTTCCCGTCGGCGCTCGGCGTCAACCCGATGATCACCTGCATGGCGCTGGCCCGTCGCATGGCCGGGTACATTCTCGGCTGAATCGGACCCCTGCGGGATGGAGACCTACGACGCGGGGATCGATAGCCGCGGTTTGATGTGACTATGCGTGTCGGCTTGATGAACGCGCCCGCCGATCGCTCAATTCCCGGAGATGCTGCACGGCAGTCTGGAACTGCTCGCTCGTGAAGGGAAAGTGTCGTCGCGGACCATCCCCATTGGGTCGTCGGGGCTCCGGGGCAACCGATAGGTGCGGTGTCCGGCCACCGAAGAGGAGCTCGGTGACGGCATGAGCTCCCGCGGCAGAAGGTGCTGAGCCTGTGAGGAGGCACCATCGACGAGTACGCCTTCAACGACGTCATCGTTGACCGAATCAGCGACGTGGTGAAGATGACCCCCGCCACTGGCTGTGAGGATGTGCCAAGTTCGGTGGATCTTCGGTGGCGGCACGGTGATCATCAGGCCACGCTTATGGTCTGATCATTGCAGGTGGTTCGGACAGTTTCGATGATCTCGCGATGTGATCGTGCAGCGTGGCGATCGGCCGGGCTGAGCGCCAGACTGGTCGCCAAGCGCCGGCGTGCGGCGAGCTCTCGAGCGAGGTCACAGATCTGCCCAGCCGGAACGGCGCCTCGATACGTCATGCGCCGCTGGTCGGAACTGAGGAGGAGCTCGATGCGTTGGTCCTGCACTTCGACAACGGCACGGCCCTGGCCAGCCAGGCGATCCTTCACCCGGCGCCTGCCCGCAAGCACACCTTGCGGGCCTCGGATCTCTACTGCGAGCTACCTCCGGCGGCATGTGGCCCGTCGAGGAGTTCCAGTCAACGACCGTTCCGGGGCGTCACGGCCGGGGGACATGGTGCGGCCGGCGACACTGCCAGATGCACTGAGGTTCCTCGCGTCGCTCACGACTCTTCACCTCGATTCCCCCGCTACCGCGACGACGTGATCGGGGTCGGTCTGAAACCAGACGACTTCGAAGCGATCCGAACCCGTCCGAGGGACCCGCCTCGGGGAGGGTACGTCGAGGTCGTCCATGTCGAAGACGAAGTCCTTTGGCTCCGCGGCCACGAAGCCGGTTCCGATCGCCTTTGCGAGGGCTTCCTTTCCGGTCCATAGTTGGGCGAGGAGGCCGGGATCCTCCGACGCGGAACGTTCAGAGGGATGCAGAAACACCTCCGCGACACCTCGCAGGGCGCCCGCATCGATACGTTCGACGTCAACACCGATCCGTGACAATCCCCACGCGACTACGGCACGCCGAGCGGTGTGGCTGACAGAGAAGTCGAAGTCCACTGGACTGACCAGCTTCCCCGCTGCCGTACGACGCAGCGGCACAGATGCAGGCGAAAGCCCCAGGCAAGTGCCCAACATCCGTCGCAACGCGCTTCGCGTGGCGATCCGCGCCAACCGAGTCGGTTCATGGCGGATCCGCGCGAACTCCGCGCGTTCGCCATCACTGAGCACCGCCTCGGTCGCCCCCCACCGGAGCGGATCGAAGATCCAGACCCGCACAAGATCCTTCTCCGGAGGGGGCGACGGCTCAGGCGTGCCGACCGCGCGATCCAAGGAGTCAAGAATGATCTTCATGGATGTTCATGGCGTATCCGTGCGATCAGGCGATCGACGCCTGGTAGATCGACTGGATGGAGGTGTCGAGCGATCGAACTCCGTGTCCTCTGCTGCGCCGTGAGCAGCAGGAACGATCGTGCTGGGTCGTTGGCACGACGCCCGGCCAGGTAGGTGGTCGCCATGTCGATCTCCTCGCGTACCGGGACGATCCGGGAGCGGATCACCTTGTCGAGCTCGCCGGCGCGGATCGCGCGCCGCCGATCCGGCCGCCCGCTCGTGCTCACGTGCTCCGTGATCGTGCGCGTCGACGGCGACTCGCCCCATCGCGACGGGCTCCCTGGGCGCGACCGTCGCCCTCACCAGCCGCCACTCGAGGTGGTGCAGTTCCGACTCCTTGTCGGCCGACACCGACGCGACACCGTCACTGATCCGGAGTTCACCCCCCGCAGGCCTGAAGGGCACGGCTCGGCCAGCCAATCCTCACGCCCCGGGTACTGCACGCCGAGCACGTTCACATCGTCGGCCAGGCCACAGGCCCAACTGAGGAAGCCGGCGGTGACGCCTGCGTGTGGCAGGAAGACCACCCGCGCGGCCGGCGTCTGTGTCACCTCCCGAGCCCGCAACCAGCCGCCTCCCACCATCATCGCGTGCCCTCCCTCACCCATGTGCGCCATCGAAGCGTTATAGATAATGATTGTCAATCCAAGTAGGTCGGGAACTGGCAACCTGGGCGGACGTCATAACCGAGGTGACGATCGCAGGGGCGGAGGTCGTCCGGATCGGCTCGATGCATCAGCGACACGTCATCCCCATAGCCTCCAGGGAGCCATCCGGCCCAACTTGGTGCACCGTCACGCCATCGGGCTAGCTCATGTTCATATCGCCTGTGGCCACGGACTCCCATCGCTGCGTGCGCAGCTGAGTGGTGAATACGCGAGCCGCCGCCGACCATGAAGCTCCACCGGAACGTGTTCAGCCCCGCTTGCGATCACGCCAGCAAGCTTGGGGCCTACGCGATTCGTCGAGAAGGATCGAAGGTGCCGACCAAGCGCGGGATCCGCCCGTGCAGCATCTTCGGTCGCGAGCCCACGTAGCAGTCCGGTGTAGGCGGACAGGTGTCAACCCGACGTGGCCGATGCGAGCCGTCCACCCTCTCATCCCAGGTGGGAAGGTGCACGGTCTGGGTGCCGCCCCGCGCCGCGAATAGATATGTACGGAACTGCGGCCGATGTTCTTCGCGAGCATGGGCTCAATCGGCCCACGGATAGTGCCGTACTCGGGCGGCTGTTCCGTCCGGTCCCGGCCCGGTCGCCGTTGACCCTGGCCATGCAGACGTCGGACCCGCAGTGGCCGAGGAGTTGTTCGACACGATGGCCGTCGCCGAGGGCCTGGTGATCAAACCGGCGAATAGTCCGTACGTCTCCGGTGCGCGGGTGTGGCTGAAGTACAAGTCGCGGCAGACCACCGACGCCGTGATCAGCGGAGCCACCGGCAGCCTCCACCGGCCAGCGGCACTACTGCTCGGCCGGTACGCCTCCGACACGGGCCGACTCCACTACGCGGGCAGGACCGCTCACCTGACCGATGCTGAGGCTGCGGCGGTCGCGCCGCTGCTCCTCGCGGCGATCGGCGGGCACCCGTGGCCGGCGCAACTCGCCGCCAACTGGCGGTCGAAGCCGAGCGGCTACCACCAGGTGGCACCGCTGGTCGTGGTGGAGATCCGTGCCGAGATCGCGACCGACCAGGGCCGGAGGTGGCGACACGCCGTGCGGATGCTGCGGTCCGGGACATCGCGCCCAACGAGGTGCCTCTCGACCTGGACCTGGACCTGGACCTGGAGGCCTGATCCAGCGACGACGGGGATTCAAACCGATGTAGCCCCCGCACTCCTGGTGGAAGGGTGGAAGGGGGGCTACACCGGCCATTTACGGGCGGTGCGGGCGCCGCGCTGGGGGCACGTCCGGCGTTCGATGTGACGACGCCTCGCACCGCTTCTGGACCAACCTGACTAGCTGCCGCCATCCCGGTGGGAGCGCCGACAGGTCGGCCTCGTTGGGCGGACCGTCGTGAGTGATGTCGAACAGGCAAGCAGCAAGCGCGTGCCCGGGTTCCACCCAGTGACGGTGATACCCGGCCCGTTGGCACGCAGGGTCGTTGCAAAGCCGGCCATCACTCGGCGGGCCCGCAGACATTGATCCTCCTGTCGTCTACCGGCGACTGTAGGCACCGGCGAGCGGCGAGAGCGGGGGACGATCGTCCCGACCAGGCCAGGACTCACGTTGCCAAGCCCGGAAGCCACCTCGTGGTCGACGGACTGGGTCAAAGCCCGATGAACCGCACCACTTCCTGACCCTGACGCTCGAACGAACCGCCGGCAAGCGCACGGAGGCCTCCACCTCCAGACACGCGGCACCCGCCCATAGAGGTCAGGGGCCGTGGTCATGCTTGCCTCAATCCGGCAGGATGACGTGCCGGTAGGAGATGCCGCCAACCACCCTGGCGATGGTGCCCCGACTCACCCCGAACTCGGCCGCGAGCGCCCTCCGCAGCTCGGTCGACGCACGCCGCCGGATGGCGATCACCTGCTCGGCCGTGAGCTTTGCACGGGCGGTACGGAACTCCTCCATCTGGAGCCGGTTAAGGTCAGTCACGGTGCCGAGGTACAGGTTGCCGAATGTTGATGCACCCCGCTGCGCCTCTCCCGCAGGTGTTGAGAACCACCAGGTCGCCCGGGTCCGTATGTGCGAGAACCCAGACGGCCCGGATGGCAGTCATCGACTTCCCGTTGAGCGCCACGTGCGGGCGCCCCTACTACCCGCGGGAGGTCCAGGCACTCCCCGGTGGTCGCTTCCGCCGCGCGCTGGAGCACGCCGGGCACGCTGTTGCGCCGACGGACGCGCCCGCCCGCGAGCTCCTCGGCGTCCCGCACGCACTGCTTCCAGGTCTAGAGCGTCGCCGGAATGTGTGACAACTCAGAAGGTCGGACAGGCAAAGGGCCAGCTCAGCGGGTACCGTGCCCCCTGACCCGGCCGGGGTCATCGACCGGGGTCAGGGGCGCGGCGAGCGAGCACGCCACGCCACGTCGTCTTCGGTCAGCCGCGACGGTGCAGTGGCAGCAGCACGCTGACCGCCGCGATGGCCAGGCCGAGCCCGGCCGCCACGAGGAAGACCAGGTCGTAGCCGGCGGCGAGGGCGGCGGCCGGGGAACTCCCGGTGGCCTCCATCGCGGCTCTTGCGCTGGCGGCTGTCGCGAGCACCGCTAGGCCTATCGACCCCCCTACCTGATTGGCGGTGTTGGCCAGGCCGCCGATGATCCCCGCGTCGCCCTCGCGAACGTCGGCGGTGGCCGCGGCCATGAGGGTGGGGAAGGTCAGCCCGATGCCGACCGCGATGAGCAGCGTAGGCCCGAGCACGCTGGTGACGTAGCCGCTGTCAGCGTGGGCCTGGGCAAGCCAGCCGAAACCTGCCACGAAGAAGCCGCAGCCGGCCAGCACCAGAGGGCGCACACCGGTCCGCGGAAGCAGGACGGCGGCCCATCGTGCGATCACCGCGAACGTCACCGCTGCGGGTGTCTGTCCGAGCCCGGCTCGAAGCGCACTGTAGCCGAGTGCGTTCTGTAGGAGCAGCGACGTGAAATACCACATCGCGATGGCAATCCCTCCGAACAGCAGCAGCATGACGTTACCGACTGCCACCCTCCGGATTCTGAACAGCCGCAGGGGCATCATCGGCTGGGTGGCGAAACGTGCCTCCATCACGGCGAAGACGACGAGCAGGAGCAGGCCCGCCACGGCTGGCCCTATGACCAGTACGGACGTCCAACCGTGATCGGCGCTCTGCATGACTCCGTAGATCAGTGCGGCCAGCCCTGCCGTTCCGGTGACCGCGCCGGTGAGGTCGAGCGATTCCCGTAGGCCGGTTCGTGTGCCGGCCAGGGACATGATGGCCACTGCGATCAGCACCGCGCCGATCGGCAGGTTGATCAGGAAGACCCACTGCCACGACAGGTCAGTTGTGATGGCACCGCCCGCGACCGCGCCGGCCATCCCGCCCAGGCCGCCCGCGGCAGACCATGCGCCAAACGCCCGGCCCCGCGCGTGCTTCTCGATGAAGTTGGTGTTGATCACGGCCAGTGTCGCTGGAGCCAGCATGGCGCCTCCCATGCCCTGCGCGACGCGGGCCACCACCAGAACCTCCGGAGCGGTTGCCAGGCCGGCGACAAGGCTCGAGGCGGAGAACAAGGACAGCCCGGCGACCAGCATTCGGCGATGGCCGAACAAGTCAGCGGCGCGGCCACCCAGCAGCATGAAGCCGGCGAAGGTAAGCAGGTAGCCGTTCACCACCCAGGCCAGGCCGGTGGGTGTAAAGCCGAGGTCGCGGCGGATCGAGGGCAGGGCGACGTTGACGATGGACGCGTCCAGGATCACCATGAACTGGCAGGCACACGCCAGCGACAGGACCATCCAGGCGGGGGCGGCGTGCGGCCTGGCCTTCCGTTGAGTTGCGGTGCTGGTGCTTGTCATGACGTCTTCCTTGCTAACCCGCCGCTCACGCGGTCTGGGGTTGTTCCGGCCATGGTTCCGCGGGCGTTCTCGTCGCCCGCGGCCGCGTCGGTGACGCGGCTGCCCGCCAGCAGCCGGATCGTGATCTGGGCCAGCCGCCGTCCCTGGTACCGGGCCGCCTCCAGGGCCGTGGCATCGGGGCCGTGTCCGGTCGGGCCGGTCACAAACGACGTGCCGTAGGGGTTGCCGCCGGCGGCGTACACGACCGGATCGGTGAATCCGGGCGGGACGATCAGCGCCCCCCAGTGGTAGAACACGTTGGCCAGCGACAAGATCGTGGCCTCGCTGCCGCCGTGCCGGTTGAACGCCGAGGTAAAGGCCGTCACCGGCTTGTCGGCCAGCCTGCCTTCCTGCCACAGCCCTGCGGTCTGGTCGATGAACTGCTTGAGCTGCGCTGCTGGCGTGCCGAACCGGGTCGGCGTCCCGAACGCGAACGCGTCGGCCCACGCCAGGTCCTCAACCGAGGCCTGGGCAATCGATGCTGTGGCGTCGACGTGCCGACGCCACAGCGGGTTCTGGTCAATCGCGCTGTCGGGTGCCAGTTCGGCGACCCGCCGCAGCCGCACCCCGGCCCCAGCCGAGGCGGCGCCCTCGGTGACGGCCTGCGCGAGTGCGTGCACAGTGCCTGTCGCGCTGTAGTAGATGACTGCGACCTTCACGGTCATGTCCGGCTTCCTCGATCCCGTGTAAGATTAGTTATGCGCATAATGTTATGCGCATAACTAACATGTCAAGGAGAGTCCGTGGACTTCGAGCAAGCTGACGCCCTCAACCAGGCCATCCGCCTGCTGAGCCTGCGCCACCGAGCCAGGGCCGCGGCGCTGCTGGCCCCGCTCGGTCTGCACCCCGGACAGGAGGCGCTGCTGCTCGAACTCGCCCGGACCGGCCCGATGATCCAGGCCCAGCTCAGCGAGGCCCTCGGCTGCGAGCCGCCCAGCGTCACGCTCATGACCCGCAAGCTCGAAGCCTCCGGCCACATCCGCCGTCAACCCGCCCCCTCCGACAAGCGCGCCAGCATCGTCGAACTCACCGACAGCGGCAAAGCTCTGACCAAGGAGCTCAGGCGGCTTTGGCGCGCTCTGGCGGAGGAAACCGTGACCGGCATACCCGCCGAAACGCTGGCAGAACTACCCGGCATCCTCAAGACCATGACCGGCAACGTGGATACCAGGCGCCCCCGCCACCCACACGACGGTCGGGACGGTGAGTAGAAGCGGCGCACGCAAGTGCGGCGTGATGGGGCCGTCCCGGCTGCGCGAGTGGATGACACCGTCAACCTGATGATGGAAGCGATGGCCGACGGCCGAGTTCACCCTCGGATGCTCGCCGCCCGAGGGCAGGGCCGGCGGGAGTGGCTCAGCCTTCCGTCAGGGACATGGACGCCAGCAGCCGACGACGCGGTGAAGCGGGGGCGTGAAATGTGTGAGGCGCCGCAGCTCACGCAGGCGAAGGAGTGGGACGAGGACGCCTTTCCGCAAGAGCCCGAGCCCGAGCCCCCGTCGCCACGGCTGCAGCTCGTCCGCTGACCCAGGGACGCGAAAGCCCGGCACCTCCAGGTTGCAAGGCCGGGCTCGCTGTGGTCGAGCGGGTCAATGCTTGTAGACGTCGCGGGGGTGGCCGATGTGAACGATCAGGACTCCCCCCGTGCCCGGGCGAGTAGTTCACCTGATAGTCCCCGACCCGGATGCGCGGCGCGTCGATCACACCCTGCGGCGCCTTGGCGCCGGGGGCCGAGGGGCGCGGCTACCGGCAACCCGCTGGCCGACGCCACGCCCGTCCCCTGGGGTCACGGAGCTGTGCTGCGCTCGCGCAGACGCAAGCGCCATCAGCACCTCGAATGCTGGGCCTACCCTGCGCCGCTCCCCGCGGCGAGCGAAGTCGCAGGTGACCCGACCCGGTGTAGGAATCGACCAGCCGGACCGCAGCGCCAGCCGTACGCGTGGCCGGGACTCGTGAGGGACGAGTTTCTGAGCCGCCCACCGCGCCCGCACGACGACCGCACGGTTCGGTGTACGGATCAGGCCAGTTCGGGGTATGTGGCACCTAGTCCTACTCGACCACGAGCCGGGGCGGTGACCTGAAGGGCCCGGGCGGCGCTGTTGCGCGAGCTCGTCGCCAAGGGCACGGCACCTACACGACGTCGACAACACAACCCCCATCCGGAGGTGAGGCGCAATGAAAGAACCGCTGATGCTGCCCGAGACCACCGGGAGAACGGCGCTGATCGTCCGCATCAGCCGCATCGACACCGACCTCCTGGGTGCGCCCGGCCGGTCTTGGCAAGCCGAATGGGAGTTCGACGACGGCTCCAGCAGCGTGGCCCAGGGCGAAGACCTTGCCTACATCGTGCGCTGCGTCGCACAGATACCAGCCCCGGAGATGCTGTTCCAGCATCCCGAGACGGGCAAGTGGTCGCCGTGCTCTCCTCCCGAGGTGTCGGGCCAGTTGTAAGATCTGAGTTCAGCAGCCGAAGGCCTCCAGTCCGGCAGCGTCGCCGAAGGCTGGAGGCCTTCATCGTGTTCCGAGCTGGTCGGTCAGCAGGCGAGTCCCGCCACGACCGGCAGGAACTGTCTATCCTCGCCCGGCACCTACTCCGCGCCCTGCATACGTGGGCGTTCCCTGGTGTGTTTGGAGCAGCCCCACGACCAGCGCTTCCGCCACCGCGTCAAGGACCGCATCCCCCAGCAGTATCCGGTGAGGAAGTGCCGGGTCGGCTTCGCTCCGCAGTAGGTGTCCTGTCCGTCGACCTTGCGCCTCGCGCGGCCACGCTGAGCATGACCTGGCGCTCCTTCTCCCCATCGATCTGTCGGATGACCAGCGCGTCAACACTGGGGTTGAGTTTCTCCAGGGGCGACGCCTCGCCAGGTCCACCTAGGTGGTGAGGGTGGCGGTGCGCAGTGCTTCGGCGACCCTGATGACTGGTTCCGATGGCGGCCTTGGCGGCCTGGCGGGGAGGATGCGTCGCTGTTCGCTCGTGCCGCCACGTACGGGCAGGACAACTACGCCAGGGGGTATGGCGTCCTCGAGCACGGCGGGAATGGTGGTGAGGCCGCAGCCGGCGGCGACCAGGTGAAGCCTCGCTAGCCAGTCGCGGGCGACATGCGCCATCTCGGGTTGTTCGTCGAGGCCTGGCCACGCACGCAGCTGTGGACCTCCGGCCGGACCACCTCGAGTGGGCCCGCCGCTGCCGGAGATCCAGCGTTGCCCGTGCAGCTCGGTGACGTCGACGTAGTCACCGCGCGCGAGGGGGTGGGTGGCGGGCGGGCGAAGCTGTGGTTGACCTGGCTGGCCACAGCGGTGACGCGGGCGCCCATGGCGACGCCGAGTTGGATCGCCATGCTGCCCACGCCGCCGCTCGCGCCGACCACTAGCAGGTCCTCGCCGGTCGCGAGCCGCAGCACGTCACGCAGCGCGCAACGCGGTCACCCCAACGCTGGGAGCGCGGCGGCCAGGGTGCGATCCACATGGGCCGGCACGGGACGAGGGCGGAAGCCTTGACGGCGAGGTACTCGGCGGCGGCGCCGGCGGCCGGAGACGTCGCCGACGAAACCCCCACACGCGCTGCCCGATGTCCGCGTCGGTGACTCCCGGCCCGAGGGCGGTCACCTCGCCGGCGAAGTCTAGGCCGGTTCGCTTGGGAAAGCGGCGGCCCGCCATCATCTTCATGCCGCCGGAGCGGATCGTGACGTCAAGTGCTGGTGCTGCGGACGCGGATGAGTACCTGTTCCGCGCCCGGCTCTGGCCGGGTGACAATGCGCACGCTCAGCTTCTCCGGCCGGCCGTACCGTCGTATTCCACCGCGCACACTCAGCTTCGGCGGCCTTTT
Source organism: Actinopolymorpha pittospori (assembly GCF_014873875.1). Classification (GTDB taxonomy): domain Bacteria; phylum Actinomycetota; class Actinomycetes; order Propionibacteriales; family Actinopolymorphaceae; genus Actinopolymorpha; species Actinopolymorpha pittospori. The sequence goes on from NZ_JADBEM010000001.1 coordinate 785,024, forward strand.
CGCCAAGTACTGCCCTACCGCTAACGCTGATTCTCGCGCAGCGGATTCAACCCCAGCTTGATCACTCGTATTCGTAGCGGAGGTGTCGTCCGCCCCACCAGGGGACTTCGGTGGTGGGGAGGTCGGCGTGGCGGAGGACGGGTGAGTAGGCGCGTCGGTCGAGGCGGACGATGGTTTCGTTATCGCGGTTTTCGATTGTGCCGCCGGTGGAGAGGAATCGGCGTTGCAGGGTGTCGGGTGTGGCGGTGGCGTAGCCGGGGAGGCGTCGGCGGAGCGCGGCGCAGATGGTGTGGGCGAGTACGGAGAGCACGACGTCGAGGTCGATGTTGAGGGGGACCGCGCCGGCGAGGGCGTCCAGGCCGAAGGAGCGGATGGCTTCGGCGAGGCGTTGTTCGATGTTCATCCGCCTGGCGTAGGCCTCGATCACGTGTTTGGTCGGGGTGGTGCGATTGTTGGTGATCAGGATGGTGGGTTCGTCGTGCCCGAGTCCGGTGATGGCGAGTTGGCGTAGCGTGCTGGGGTAGGCCGAGAGTGTGGCGGCGGGGTCTTCGATCACGCGGACACGGCGGGTTTTCCCGCCCGCTCGGGCGATGGTGAGTGGTGTCCAGTCCTTGGCGGGCAAGGCATGTAGGTGTTCGGTGAGTTTCGGGGTGCGGGCGCGCAGGGTGATGAAGGCGATGCCGCGGGCGTCGAGGTCGGCGAGCTGGGCCTGGGTGGTGACCTTGGAATCGAAGATCAACAGTTTCGGGTCCGCTCCGGAGGTTGTGCGCCAGTGGTCGGCGAAGGCGAGGATTTCGTTGTTCTGGTTGGCTTTGGCGAGGTCGGCGTTGGCGTAGAGCAGGGTGTGGGTGGCCGCGTCTTCGGCGAAGAAGGTCAACACTGAGCGGGTGCGTTGCGAACGTCTGGGCACGTAGTGTTTTTCCAACGCGGGGTCGGCGCCCCAGTGCATGACGGCGTGGAAGTCGAGGTTGATCGCCTCGCCGTGCGCGAGCCCTGCGGCGAGGCTGGCTTTGTCCAGTGCGGCAAGGAATCGTTGTTGCCGGGTGTGGTCGAGCCGGTAGGAGTAGGTGGTCAGCGCGGTGGCCTTGGGCAGGCTGGTCAGCCCGGCGAACAACGCCGCACCGGGGTCGGTGGCGATGTCGTCGATGTGGGAGACGCGGCGGGTGGTGGTGAGTTTGATCGCCAGCAGCGACAGGATCGAGCTGATCGCCGGGATCACAGACGTGCCGGGATAGCCCGCGGCCCGCACCAGGCCGGGCAGGTCCAGTGCCACCAGATCGGGGATGGTCAGCAGTAGCCCGGCCATCCGGGTGTCGGCGTGGGCGGGCAGGACGGCGAAGTCGATCACCTTGGTGCGGGGCTGGGATTCGCGTCGGGGTAGGCCGCGCTCGGCGTGCGGACGGGGCCACAAGCGTGGGAACCCTTCCTCGGCCAGGACTTCGGCGACCCCGGTGCGGTTGAGCGGAGTGTCCTCCTCGGCGAGCGCGGCAGCGATCTCGTGGGCCGAGTGGCCCAACCGGCGCAGCTCGATGATCCTGGTGCGGGCCGCTTCCTTGGCCGGGGCCGTCTTCGGGCCCGGACGCGAGCTCTGGAAGAACTCGCAGCGTCCGGCCCGGAAGTCCCGCACCAGCGACTGCAGCGTCGTCAGGGTGTAGCCGAAGCGGGTCGCCGCCTCCGCCGCTGAGACTCCCTCGAACAGGTACGCGCGCAGTGCCTCGTAACGACGCTGGTTCGCCGCTGCTGGGGCGGCGAAGTACTCACTGCCCCGACGGGCCGCTTCGGGGGTGGATATCGCTGCTTGTTCCACGATTCAACTACAGCAAGCGACACGATCGCGGTCAACATGACACGCCGATCACTGGCGGCGACAGAGCGCAACGGCAGCCATCGCTGCGTCTCTCCCGCCGTCGTACTCCAAGTGAGATCGTGCTCGCTCATCACATCCGGGTCGGACGACAATCCGAAATCCGCCACAACAGGCAGTCAGATCGACCCTGACCGATCACCCGCTTCGGGCGCAACGACCATCACAATCACATGCCCATAGGCGAAAGCAGCCCGGAGCCGCCCAACATCCTGGAGCCACCGACGCGCCACCGCTAGACACGAGAATCGGCGCTAAGGTCGCGTACTCGGCCAGCGGGCCGGAGGTGACGGCGGGGATACCGACGCCGGGAGCGAACGACGGCGGGGCGCCGAAGCGGAACACCTCCTCGCCCACCTCGAACCCCTTCGTGCCGGGGCCAAGCTTGGTCACCGTACCGGCGACGTCGGTGCCGGGGACGAACGGGAAGTCCAGCGGGACTATCTCGCGCACCGTCCCTGCGGTCATCAGCAGGTCGGCCGGGGTTGACCGAGGCGGCCGCCACCCTGATCTGGAGCTGTTCTGGGCCGGGCTTGGGGATCGGCAGATCCTCGATGGCGAACGAGTCGGGCGTGCCGTTAAGCAACCTTCCAACGAGACAACTTGTCTCACAGCAGGCATACCGTCTGAGCCAGGTCGAGGTGACCAGGCTCAACGCTGGCGTTCTCGACCTGGACAGGAGCCTCGAAATGTCCCGGGAGAACGACCGGGTTCGGCGCACGCGCACCCTGCTCAGGCAGGCGCTGGTCGAGCTCATCGAGGAGCACGGCTTCGAGCGACTCACGGTCGGGCAGATCACCGAGCGGGCGATGGTGAGCAGGGCCGCCTTCTACCGCAACTATCGCGACAAGTACCAACTGGTGGAGCAGATCTTCGACGACGCCATGGCCGGACTGCTCGGCACCATGACGGACGCCCCGGCCCGCCCGTGCTGGAGCGGTGGACCGGGTTCTTCGAGCACATCAACCACTACCACCGCCTCTACGGCGCGCGCAACGGCAGCACCCGGTTCGCGCGCAGGATGCAGGCCACTCTCGCCGACATGACCGCCCAGCACCTGCCCCAGCCGCCGGGCGACCTGGTCCTCACACCCCTGGGAGGCATCTTCCTCCAGGCCATCACCTGGTGGCTGGACACCAGCAGACGGGTCCCAGTACGGGAGATCGCCACCCGGACGGCCGCACTCGCCTCGGCGCTCATCACCGAGGCCAACAACGGCGGATCACGAAACCGCTACGCCGCCGTTGAACACCGTCAGTCACCATCGAGCTCACCATCACCGAGAACTCGCGACAGTTGAATAGGCGACTCCACGCCGGAAGGCCGCCGCAGTCGGTGGGGACACGTCGGTGCCGAACAAGACGCGGTCCGGGTGCCGGTCGATGAGTGCCCGGGTGGCGCGCGGACTGGCGGCCCAGCTCAGCGATGCGGGCGGCGATGTCAACGGCGGAGTTCGGTAGGTGGTCAGCATCCCGTCCACTCAGCCGAGGTCTTCGGCGTAGCAGCCCAGGGCGGCGAACAGCAGCACGGAACTCCAGAGCTGCGGCTTCCAAGCATCACCTCCTGGACGTCCCGCGCCTTCTCTCGGAGTACGTCGCGGAGCCACCATTGCTTGCTCATCACAGCGTGTGGTGGCGACGGTGGACGCTTGCGCCTGGAGATTCGCATATCGGTGTGATGACAGGCGGTACCGGTTAATGTCTGGTGATCAAGGTCGGTTGTGGCGTGCTTTCAGCCCTCCGAGTCGTGTCCGGGCAGTCGGTCGGTTTCTTACGTGTTCGAGGGAGGGATGGCGCTGATGCGTGCATGGACTTCTGGCGGCAGGGGGAGGCCGGAGCAGGGCAGGGGATGGTACGGCGGGGCGATGTCCGCTGTCCTAGCCATGGTGTGCCTGGTGGGGGGCTTGATGGCGGCGCCGCCCGCGGTGGCGGCGCCCGGCGCCGACCTCGCCCTCGCCTGGGGCTACAACACGGCCGGGCAGTTGGGGGACGGCACCACCACCAACCGCACCACCCCGGTGGAGACGGCCCTGCCTGAGGGCGTCACCGTCACCCAGATCTCCGCCGGCGACAGGCACGGCCTCGCCCTGACCTCGGACGGCCGCGTCCTGGCCTGGGGAAGCAACAGCAACGGGCAGTTGGGGGACGGCACCACCACCAACCGCACCACCCCGGTCGAGGTGGCCCTGCCTGAGGGCGTCACCGTCACCCAGGTCTCCGCCGGCAGTTTCCATAGCCTCGCGGTGACCTCGGACGGCCGCGTCCTGGCCTGGGGGTCCAACGTCTATGGGCAGTTGGGGGACGGCACCACCACCAACCGCACGACCACGGTCGAGGTGGCCCTGCCTGAGGGCGTCACCGTCACCCAGGTCTCCGCCGGCAGTTTCCACAGCCTCGCGGTGACCTCGGACGGCCGCGTCCTGGCCTGGGGCTACAACGGCCGCGGGGAGTTGGGGGACGGCACCACCACCGACCGCACCACCCCGGTCGAGGTGGCCCTGCCTGAGGGCGTCACCGTCACTCAAGTCTCCGCCGGCGTGAACGAATTCAGCCTCGCGGTGACCTCGGAGGGCCGAGTCCTGGCCTGGGGCCACAACGGCTATGGGCCGTTGGGGGACGGCACCACCACCGACCGCGCCACCCCGGTGGAGACGGCCCTGCCTGAGGGCGTCACGGTCACCCAGGTCTCCGCCGGCTTCGACCACAGCATCGCGGTGACCTCGGACGGCCGAGTCCTGGCCTGGGGAGGCAACCACTATGGGCAGTTGGGGGACGGCACCACCACCGACCGCACCACCCCGGTCGAGGTGGCCCTGCCTGAGGGCGTCACCGTCACCCAGGTCTCCGCCGGCGTGCACCGATTCAGCCTCACGGCGACCTCGGACGGCGGCGTCCTGGCCTGGGGATGGAACGTCGATGGGCAGTTGGGGGATGGCACCACCACCGACCGCACCACCCCGGTCGAGGTGGCCCTGGCTGAGGGCGTCATCGTTACCCAGATCTCCGCCGGCGGTCTCCACAGCCTCGCGCTGGCCCAGCCGCCACCTCGGGCGAGCAGCAGCACGTCGTTGACCGCTGAACCCGCCGAGGCCGCGCCGGGCGAGGAAGTCGCCCTGACCGCGACCGTCACCTGCACCGATGGCACGCCGACCGGCACCGTCACCTTCCTCGACGGTGAGACCACGATCGGCGCCGCACCGGTCGGGGACAACGGGACTGCCACCCTCACCACCACTCCCAGTGAGGGCGAGCACCAGATCACCGCCCGCTACGAGGGCAACGGCTGTCTGCCCTCCACCTCCGAAGCGGTCACCGTCACCATCACCGCCGAACCCGGCCCGGGCGAGCTCACGGTCGAGACCGCCACACAGTCCACGGCCCGTCCCGGCGAGAGGGTCACCTACCGGATCGAGATCACCAACACCGGCGACACGACGCTCACCGACGCTCAGGTCACCGACGACCTGTCCGACGTCCGGGCCCACAGCACCATCACCGACCGCCCACACGCCACCAACGGCACCATCACACCCTCCCGCGACTCCTTCACCTGGACCGGCACACTGGCGCCCGACGAATCGGCGGTCATCACCTTCACGGTGAGAGCGCGCAAGCCCGGCGTGATGGAGAACACGCTCACCTGGGACGGCGGCTCGGACCGTACCTCGACCACGATCTCCCTCTCACACGCTGGCGAACACGGTGGTGAGCACTGCCGCAAGCACCCGGGAGCACCTACCGCACACTGCGCCTGAACACCATCGCCCACTTCGGTACTCGCCGTACGTGCCTAAGGCGATCGGCTGCTGTGGACCGACTCCGTCGGTCCTTGCATCGGATCCGCCCGGGACGGCCCCAGCAGTGACCGTGTCGGTGCGCGGCAGAAAGCAGCGCCCGGATCGCCTCAGAGGCCAGCACGAGCAGGGCGGGTCCTGCCCAGAAGAAGAGCGGCGAGAAGACGAGCGTCGCCGTCGCGATGGTCGCGAGCAGCGTCCAGGCGAGGTTCCCGGCACAGGTGATGTCGCCGGTGCCGGTGATCCGGCCGATCTTGTTGCCGAGGAATTCGGTGAACCACACGGTGCCGCCCGGGCCAGCGGCGATGAATGTTGGGCCAGAACTGGGCGTGACGGGAAACTCAGTGACGATCGGGTTGTGTTGCGTCTCGGCGTGTGCCGAACCGGTCAAGGACGTGGACATCGCGACGGCGACGCCGACTCCGGCCATCGCCTTCCGGGTTAGCCCACCAGTTCTAAAACGCATGATCGGCTTTCTCCCTTTCGAATACGATCGGGGGCCAGCTGCGGATCGGCCGCACAGGCCTGCCCAGGGGATCCGCGAGGGATGCTGCCGCCTGACGTCGCGTCAGGTGCAACCGGGAGAACTCGGCGACGTTCACGCTTGCGCCTGACGTCGCGTCAGGTAATAGCGTCGGTCCGGTGGTCCACATAGATGAGCGATGCTGGAAGATCGGCGACCTGGCCATGGCGACGGGTCTCACCGTCCGTGCCCAGCATCATTTCGATCGGATCGGGCTGTTGGTGCCGACGCTGCGTACGCCGACCGGGCACCGGGTGTACACCGACGGCGACGTCCGTCGGCTGTACCGGATCCTCGCGTTGCGCCAGCTCGGCATGCCGCTGGCCCAGATCGCCGAGTCGCTCGACGGCGACCTCGATGATCTCGGCTCGGCGGTACGTGCCCAGCTCGTCGCCGTCGAGCGAACCATCGAGGCGCAGGGCCACCTGCGTATACGGCTCACGGCTCTGCTTCAGGCCATCCTGCGGGCCACCGAGCCGTCCATCGACCAACTCATCGAAGCGATGGAGGCACTGATGCAGGCGAAACAGCGACACTGGAGCCTGGATTCGCCGACAGGGTCGCCGAATGGCAACGGCGGGGCACGGAGATCTTCGCTGAGCTCCAGACACACATCGAGGACGGAACGGACCCGGCCGATCCCGCCGTACAGCAGTTGGCTCGGCGGTGGACCGCGGTAATGCGAGACATGGCGGGCGGAGAACCGGCCATGATGTCGTCGATCTACGCCCGGATCGAACGGAAGGGGCCCCAGGCCGCGACCCGCGGCGTGCTGACCGCGCAGGTCTGGGACTACCTCAGGCGAGCATTCGCGATCGGCTTCGGCGCTTGACGGCCGCTTCGGGGAACGAACGTCCGCGACCATCACTGCCCGGGGATCACGGCGATCGGACGAGCCGCTCGCGCGGTGGCAGCGAGGTCGCCGAAGACCTGGCCGTGAGGCCCACCTCGTCGACACATGCGAGAGCCAGCGCCACAGCCCATGGGGCTCAGACCATGGCAGCGCCCACACCCACCCGTCTCGCGGGTGAGGCAGCGATCCCCGGCGAGAACAGGTCTCGGTAGCGAGGCAACGTCACCAACGCCTCGGCGGTTGAGCCTATGCGGGGTCCAGGCCACCCTTGAACATGAGCAGGGTGGTGAAGTTGTCCGCGTACGGGGCGTTGAGCATGATCGGGCCGTCGTCGGCGGGCCACTGCTTGACGCGGACACCTTCGAGGGCGGGGTTGTTCCCGTAGCGTTCCTCGATGGGGATGATCGGGAGCAGCTCGTTGAACGCTCGCGCCGCGATCGTGACGTTGCGCTTCTGGAGTTCCTCGTCGAGACCGGAGCCGGCGTCGTTGACGATCTTCTCCAGGTCTATCTTCCCGAATGCCTTGGTTTCCTGGACGAGGGGGAACGCGATTCCTTTGCCGCCCTGGTTGGCTGCGATCGGGGTGTTGTGGGTGAAGAAGTCGCTCACGAACGAGAAGTGCGGGTGGGGGTCACTTGAGGAGCCCCAGCCCTGCATGGCGAACTCGAAGTTGCCCTTGTCGAGGTCGATGGGTTGCTGGGTGAAGGTCACGCCGCGCATCGTGAGCTGGATCCCGAAGTCCTTGAGTTCTCGGCTGATGCTCTGCGCAGCTGCCACGTAGTCGAAGTACTCCGCTGGGTAGGAGATCTCGTACTTCGCAGGTTTGCCTTGCGGTGTGTGCCAGGTGCCGGCTCGTTTGGTCCAGCCCGCCTCCTGAAACATCTCCGCGGCCTTGGCCGGGTCGTGCTCGTAGCGGTTGAGCCGAGCCTGGTCCTCCTCGGTCAGCCAGGCGGGTACCTGGATGTCGGAGAACCCGGCCATCAGCTGGACGCCTTTGTAGGACTCTCCTCCGACCTTGGCGGCCAGGTCCCGGTCGATCGCGTGCGCGAGCGCCTGCCGGGCCCGGACGTCGCGGAACTCAGGGAGCGCATCGAGGTTGAGGAAGAGACCCCCGCCGGCGTAGGTGGGCGGGCGCAGGATGCGGATGCCCTTGTTGACGATCTCCTTCTCGGTGGCGGTCGGGAAGCCGTGGGTGGCGTAGTCGACGCTCTTGGCGAGAACGACCGGTGTGATGTCGGTGGTCTCACCGTTGTAGAGCGTGATCTTGTCGAACTTGATCTTCTCCGCGGCGAAGCCCTTGTCGTTCTTGACCAGGGTGAGCTGCGCGTTGGTGATGCTTGCGAAGTCGTAGCGGAACGGGCCGCTGGTCAGGACGTCCTTGTTGGGGTCCTTGGGACGGTAGGCCTGGAGTTCCTCGTTGAGCTTCTTGCCCTCGTCGCTGTCCAGGTCCTCGCCGGACTCGAACAGGTCGGTTGCTCGTTGGGCGAACTCGCCGTACGTGGCGTGTGGGAGGACGTGGGCTCGGACGACGTACCGCTCGACGACCGTCGAGGCGTTGTTCATGGTGAACACGACGGTGTGGTCGTCGGTGGCTTCCAGCTTGTTCAGGAACTGCCATTCGGTCTGCCGCATCACGCGCCGGCACATGAAGGTCGACACGACGTCCTCGCTGGTGATGGGCGTTCCGTCGTTCCAGGTGAGACCGCTCCTGATCGTGTAGGAGAACGTGCTGTTGTCCGGGTCGAAGGCCCACTTCTCCCCCAGCAGCGGCTCCCACTTCTTCTCCTGCCAGTACCACATGCCACCGGGGAGGAAGATCAGGTCGCGGTACATCCCCAACTCGATCGCGTCAGTGACGCCCGCCATCAGGTTGAAGTGACCCTTCGGGGGCACCTGGTAGGGCCATGCGCCGTGGAACTCCCGCAGTCCCTCACTCCCACGGGTCTCACGGTCCTGAGCAGCGCAGGCAGCCGCGGTCGCTGCTCCCGCGGCACCGAGACCGACGAGTTCCAGCAGCCGCCGTCGGGACAGTCCCCGCACCGATGAGCTTGGCGTCCTCATCATTCCCGCTCCTCAACCTCGGTGGTTCTCGCATCGCAACTGCCTCAGCGCAGGCCCTTCAGGTCGCACCTACTCAGGCGGTCCCGCCATCACTCCTTCGAGTGCCGTGCACGCTGGGCTCGTGGGGTCGTCTGCTGCCCTTCCCGCCACGGGTACACCGCCGGATTCGCTGCCGGCGTACGCGCTGCGCTGCCTCCGATGATGTAGGCCCGCCGGTAGTCGTCGGACCTGTTGGCTGCCGTGTAGTGGACAGTCCTGCTGTCGTGGATCGTGGCGCCGCCGGGCGGGAGGGGACATGCCACCGCGGTCGACACGTCCACGACTCCCGGTACCACCTCGAGACCGTGCACACGCGGGTCGTTGCCGATCTGTTGGTGCGGCAGCACCTCACCGCGGTGGGAGCCGGGTATGAACTGCATGCACCCGTTCTCCACGGTCGCCTCCTGCAGGGGAATCCAGATGCTCAGGGAGCAGTAGGTGTAGGCCGGATCCCAGTACGCCTCGTCCTGATGCCACGGCGTCTCCGCCCCCTGGTGCGGCGGCTTGTTGATCGCGTGGTCACCGCCAACCGTGGCCGAGGGCCCCAGCAATGCACGCACCAGCGCCTCCACACGTGCGATGGTCTCGGCCTGAAGGATCTCCGGCGCATATCGTGACGGCTTCAGGATCTGGGGTAGGCGGGCCTCGCTGTCCTCTTCGTCGGGCCCGGCAAGGTCGAACTGGTCGCCGTTGGCGCGCCCCGCCCGATCGGCAAAGAGCCGATCGTAGATCCCGCGCATGCGCGCAACCTCGTCGGCAGAGATGACGGACGGCAACGCGAGGAAGCCCTGCTCGTGGTAGCGGGCGACATCGTCTGCGGTGAGTCCACTGGCGGCGTGCGAGCTTGGGTGCGTCGCGTCGGAGCCGGTGGACTTGTTGACAGAAGCCATGCGACGAAGCTAGAGCCGAGGGAAGCCAGATGCGTCCACAATCGAACGCGAGAGGAAATCGAACGTGGGATCCTCCGATCGACTGGAACTCCGCGACCTCGGCGTCCCGGGCATCCTCGTCCTCGGCCGCTACCGGCACTCCTACGCCCACGTCGGCCTGAAGCGGCACTCACACCCCGGATGCGTCGAGGTCTGCTTCCTCGCCCGGGGACGGCAGCGATACCGCCTCGGCGGCCGCGTGTACGACCTCACCGGCGGCGAACAGTTCGTGGCACTGCCGGACGAGGAGCACGACACCGCCGAGGAGCCCCAGGACAAGGGCGTGCTGTACTGGCTGATCGCTCAGCTCACCCCGGACGACGCGCCACTGCTCTACCTTGACCGGCCCCAGAGACGGCAGGTCAAGCAAGCGTTGTTGGAGATCCCTTCGCGGCAGTTCACCGCCTGCCCCGATGCGCGCACACTCCTCGACGACGCGATCAGCGTGCTACTCCTGCGACCACAGGGTTCCCTCAACCGGCTACGGGCCGCCATGCTCCTGGCGCAGTACCTCCTCGCAACCATCGCTGCCGCCACCGCCGAACAGGAACGCCTGGTATCCGAACCGGTCCGGCAGAGCAGGCAGTTCATCGCCGACCACCTGACCGAGCCGATCAACGTCACCACCCTGGCTCACGTCGCCGGGCTTTCGGTGCCTCGCCTGCACGCCCGGTTCCGCCAGGAGATCGGCCAGTCCCCGGGCGAGTACATCCTCCGCGCCAAGATCGCACGTGCGCGCGACCTCCTCGCCGACACCGACCTGTCCGTGACCGACATCGCCCACTCCCTCAGCTTCTCCAGCGCCCAGTACTTCGCCACCGCCTTCAAACGCCTGACCCGGGCCACACCAACGTCGTTCCGGCGCAGCCTCAAGGGCCTTGCGGCGACCTGACCCGATGGTCCGCCGTCGGCCCCCACTACTGGGACGTCGTGAAGTCGTCCCTGGCGGGGGCCGGGTGGTCACGGCGGACAGGCGCACGCTCGGCGTTGGTCAACGGTCGATCGGACTTAGTCTCAGTGTTTGTGTGAGGTCGGGAAGCAGTACCTCGAGAAGAGATTCCTGGACTGCTACCTGTTGCTCGTGCATCGCCGCAGCCAGTCTCGGATCCCACGGCGTCGCGACCGGTACTCCCTCCAGCCCGAGCCTGCTGTCCGCTGGCAACATTGCTACGGCGGAGAAGTAGTCGTCAGCCTGCATCCGCCACGGGACCACCCCGTTCGCGTACAGTCGGCCCGCGATTGTGACCCCCGGCCAGTCGAAGTCGCCGTGGTAGCGGAGCCGAACCGATGACCCGAGCAGCTCCCGCACTATTTGCCAGCCGACGCTGGCGGGGTTTCCCGACGTGCACAGCAGTGGGCTGGGCGCGCCTGCGCGGGCAGCCGCCTGGAGCACCTGTGGGTTCTCGCACACTGACATCAGCGATCCCGGCTCTGCCAGCTGCACGCCAGCGGCAGGCCCACGCAGCTCCTGCAACGTCAGGTGCGTCACCGTGCCGAGGTGGGCCCGCTGCCGCATCATCTCCGACCACAGATCGTGTCCGGGCGGCCTCAACCCCCATGCAAGGACGGTGCCCGACACCAGGTCAGGCGTGACCTCCAGCACAGTCCACAACTCTCTGCGCGCGGCCGCCTCGACGCCCTGCACGCCGCGCTCGGTGTTGACGACGCCACGGCCCTGATCGCAGCGCTGAGGGCGGCTGAACCATCACTGCGTAGGGACCATCCCGCCTCACCGACGAGATCGCCGCCATCGAGCAGAAGGCAACTGGAATCCGCAGCGCCGACCAACGCCACCGAACCTGCCCCGGACAACCACGACACGGGCGTCCGGACGCGTGTCGCCGCAGGCGCCTACGGCGAGGACCTGCAACTCGCGCTTTACACCTGCACTTCGCCGGCACGGACGGACGCTGGGGTGGGACCCGGACCTGCTGCGCCTGCGCGGTGATATGGAGAGCCGCTGCGTCGCCGCGCTGCCGACGACGTTCTACGGCGCCCCGACCGCGCGCGCCGCCCCGGACTCAATGGCTCATGGCCGCCACTCGTCACGGTAGTCAGGGTGGTCGGCGTATGGCCTGGCAAGGATGGCCAGAACCGCCTGATGGGCGGTCGGGTCGTGCGCGGCGACCTGTTCCCATTGGTCGCCCAGTTGAGGGATCACGATCCGGCCCTTCGCCTGAAGGTCGGCGAGCACGAAGTGGGCCACGATCGGCGGCAGGTCCGCCACCGTGCTGGTGTCCCATCCGGGATCGAAGTCGGGAGGCGCTTCGGCGTGGAGGCAGCCGCGTAAGGCGTTCTCCTCGGCCACGTCGAGCCGGGCGAGTAGGAACTCGGCGAGGGTCATATGGCATCTCCTTGATCTGGTCCCACAGGGCGACGTTTTACTTCCTCACGCTGACGATCGTGTCGCATACACGGTTGGTGCGCTGCCAGTCGTCGTTGCGACCGCCCTGATCGCAGCCGCGGGGCCGCCGGGAACAAGGATTTCGGTGCCTGGGCTGATCCTTCGGGAACGGAAGATTTGAGGACTTGCATGGTGATCGTGATCGGTGAAGAGGGCGCGACTGGCCCACGCACATCCACGGTTACGTCATAGCCTTGCAGCCTTCTTCACGCATGGTAGAGCCGGGAATGAGCCGAGGCCTGGGGCGCCAGGTCTTCACCGCCTCGCATCAGCTATCCCTACGCGATCTGGCCCACGCAGCGCGGTCGGGATGTAGACCGACATCGTGACCGACCAGGGTTGGCCTTGGCGGCACGCCGCCCGCACACTCGGAGTCGGGGTCATCGCCCCATATGAGAGACCCCTCGATCTCGATCTTGAGGCGCGACGCGTCGCTTCTCGCAGCGGATCATGATAGGCCCTTGGACCGCTGGCGAACACGGAATATCCTGGATCTGGCTCGCCTTACTTAGTAAGGATCGATGAAGGAAGCGAGTACCTGCACTTAGTGTGGAGGGTCAGATGTACAGCGTTGAGCGTTTTGACTGCAACGTTTGCCGCTCGTCTGAAGCCAAGTTTCGTGCACAGTCCGGCAGCAGTTCCGTGAATACCTGTGAGGCTTGCGCCCCGTTCGTCCTGTCCGGCTTCCGCGCAAGTCGGCGAGAGGCGTCCTTGATCCCGCTTGACGAGCAGGCGCCAAATCGGACCGTCTCCAAAATGGCTGGCGAAATGTCCGGAGCGCCGTTCAGGAGGTATCCCGACCATAACTGGCTAGAAGGGACGTAGATGACAGAAGGAGCTTGACCATGGCCAGCGATCGAACGGTCTACCGCGTCCAGCCCAAGCCGGGCGAGTGGAAGCTCAATAAGACGACCCGTGGAACGAACAGCTCTGTGGCGAGGAGTGCGAGCTGGTCGGTTATCACCGTCACTGGGTTGATCCCGGGCACGCGCTCGTGGCTTGTCTGTTCGACATCGTTCATGGGGGTTCGCCGAAGGAGGTCGACCTGTCGTCGCTCCCACCGGGATGGCGTCGGCTGGTCAGGTCCATCCAGAAGCGGTGCGAACGTAACTGCGCACAGGTGCCGGCGAGTTCGTGGGCGCCCCGGCGCAGCGCCTAGCGCTGCCCACAGCGGCCGGTCTAGTCCCTTTGCGAAGTTTCGAGCTACCACCGGCCGCTGCATCCCCGGCATTCGGTACCGCAAGCGCTTCACCGCGCTACCCAGGCGGTCTGGTGGGTCGACTCGTCCTCGATCTCGTCTCAGCGCACGACATCGCAGTCGCTCCGGATGCAAGGTCACCCGACGGTCAAGCAGGTAGCTTCCGTCCGGGCGACCGGTCGAGGACGGTCGCCGAGCGCCCTCCTCCACGGTGGCTCCACGGTGTACGCGCCCGCGGAGATCGAGCCGTGGCTTGCGGGGGTGAGGGGCAGCGAGACGACGCCGCCGGCCAGTACGCGCGAGTTGTCTTCGTCGGTTGCGAACGTGGCGGGCGTCGATCCGTCGGAGAACAGGCGCTTTCCCGCCCCGACGACGACGGGGTACTGGAGCAGCCTGTAGACGTCCACGAGTCCTGCCTGGTGCAGCGTCTGCACGAGCCTCGAGCTCCCGTGAGCCTGGAGCTCCTTACCGGGGAGCTCCTTACCGGCGAGCTCCTTGAGGCGGCGTACGACCAGACCTGCCGAACCGTCGCGGCCACGTCCTGGGTTCTCGTACGGAACCGTGGTCCAGATCCGCCCTCCCCGGTGGACCCGGTAGAGGTCGGACGCGCTCTCTTGACACTCCTGAACGTTCGGTAGCGACGTCCACCGCCTGAGCCCCGCGAAATGACCCAAGGGCCGGGCTCGTGGTTTCGGCCCCCGGGCGCCGAGACGCCCGGGGCGAAGCACTCGTATCGATCGAGGAAGTCGAGAGGCTGAGCACGCGAGTGCAGCAGCCGTCACGCGAATCGAGGCTTAGCGCCGATTCTCGTGTCTAGCGGTGGCGCGTCGGTGGCTCCAGGATGTTGGGCGGCTCCGGGCTGCTTTCGCCTATGGGCATGTGATTGTGATGGTCGTTGCGCCCAAAGCGGGTGATCGGTCAGGGTCGATCTGACTGCCTGTTGTGGCGGATTTCGGATTGTCGTCCGACCCGGATGTGATGAGCGAGCACGATCTCACTTGGAGTACGGACGGCGGGAGAGACGCAGCGATGGCTGCCGTTGCGCTCTGTCGCCGCCAGTGATCGGCGTGTCACGTTGACCGCGATCGTGTCGCTTGCTGTAGTTGAATCGTGGAACAAGCAGCGATATCCACCCCCGAAGCGGCCCGTCGGGGCAGTGAGTACTTCGCCGCCCCAGCAGCGGCGAACCAGCGTCGTTACGAGGCACTGCGCGCGTACCTGTTCGAGGGAGTCTCAGCGGCGGAGGCGGCGACCCGCTTCGGCTACACCCTGACGACGCTGCAGTCGCTGGTGCGGGACTTCCGGGCCGGACGCTGCGAGTTCTTCCAGAGCTCGCGTCCGGGCCCGAAGACGGCCCCGGCCAAGGAAGCGGCCCGCACCAGGATCATCGAGCTGCGCCGGTTGGGCCACTCGGCCCACGAGATCGCTGCCGCGCTCGCCGAGGAGGACACTCCGCTCAACCGCACCGGGGTCGCCGAAGTCCTGGCCGAGGAAGGGTTCCCACGCTTGTGGCCCCGTCCGCACGCCGAGCGCGGCCTACCCCGACGCGAATCCCAGCCCCGCACCAAGGTGATCGACTTCGCCGTCCTGCCCGCCCACGCCGACACCCGGATGGCCGGGCTACTGCTGACCATCCCCGATCTGGTGGCACTGGACCTGCCCGGCCTGGTGCGGGCCGCGGGCTATCCCGGCACGTCTGTGATCCCGGCGATCAGCTCGATCCTGTCGCTGCTGGCGATCAAACTCACCACCACCCGCCGCGTCTCCCACATCGACGACATCGCCACCGACCCCGGTGCGGCGTTGTTCGCCGGGCTGACCAGCCTGCCCAAGGCCACCGCGCTGACCACCTACTCCTACCGGCTCGACCACACCCGGCAACAACGATTCCTTGCCGCACTGGACAAAGCCAGCCTCGCCGCAGGGCTCGCGCACGGCGAGGCGATCAACCTCGACTTCCACGCCGTCATGCACTGGGGCGCCGACCCCGCGTTGGAAAAACACTACGTGCCCAGACGTTCGCAACGCACCCGCTCAGTGTTGACCTTCTTCGCCGAAGACGCGGCCACCCACACCCTGCTCTACGCCAACGCCGACCTCGCCAAAGCCAACCAGAACAACGAAATCCTCGCCTTCGCCGACCACTGGCGCACAACCTCCGGAGCGGACCCGAAACTGTTGATCTTCGATTCCAAGGTCACCACCCAGGCCCAGCTCGCCGACCTCGACGCCCGCGGCATCGCCTTCATCACCCTGCGCGCCCGCACCCCGAAACTCACCGAACACCTACATGCCTTGCCCGCCAAGGACTGGACACCACTCACCATCGCCCGAGCGGGCGGGAAAACCCGCCGTGTCCGCGTGATCGAAGACCCCGCCGCCACACTCTCGGCCTACCCCAGCACGCTACGCCAACTCGCCATCACCGGACTCGGGCACGACGAACCCACCATCCTGATCACCAACAATCGCACCACCCCGACCAAACACGTGATCGAGGCCTACGCCAGGCGGATGAACATCGAACAACGCCTCGCCGAAGCCATCCGCTCCTTCGGCCTGGACGCCCTCGCCGGCGCGGTCCCCCTCAACATCGACCTCGACGTCGTGCTCTCCGTACTCGCCCACACCATCTGCGCCGCGCTCCGCCGACGCCTCCCCGGCTACGCCACCGCCACACCCGACACCCTGCAACGCCGATTCCTCTCCACCGGCGGCACAATCGAAAACCGCGATAACGAAACCATCGTCCGCCTCGACCGACGCGCCTACTCACCCGTCCTCCGCCACGCCGACCTCCCCACCACCGAAGTCCCCTGGTGGGGCGGACGACACCTCCGCTACGAATACGAGTGATCAAGCTGGGGTTGAATCCGCTGCGCGAGAATCAGCGTTAGCGGCGAGGAGCCGATCCTAGATCGCACGCATGCGTGCGACCTCCTCGGCAGAGATCAGCGACGGCAACGCGAGAAAGCCCTGCTCATGGTAGCGAGCGACATCGTCAGGGACAGGCGGCCGGCGGTCCCGATCGGCGACGTCGTTCTCGGAGGCGCCGTCACCGGCGTGGTCGTCGGTGTCGCCGCCACAGACGCTAGCGAACGTTTCGCCGGCATCCTTCTCCTGCTCGTACGGCCCTTCTCGATCGGGGAGATGGTGCAACTGTGCTCGGGGCAGCTCGTGGTCCCGTCACCGGCCGGGTACTCGACATCGGGCTCGTCTACGTCCGTATGCAGTCCGACACCGGCCCGGTGGCCGTGCCGAACAGCCAGGCGCTCAACGCGGTCGTCTGCCCACCGGGCTACCAGACGGACACCGACGTGCCGCTCGTGCCGACCGACCAGCCGTTGGCGGGCCGGCAGTCCGGCGGTTGACCGAGAGCGCTTCGCGCGCTGTGGGACAGAGAGAGCGGTGATGAGAAAGCGGCCGAGGGTCTTGCTCCCTCGGCCCGCTTCATGTCACTTGTTCGCGCCCGGAATTCCGGCGGCGTTCGTCGGCACTGCGGACCCCGGTTGCCTTCTGGCCGATGGCGGTGATCTCCTCGGCGAGGTCGGGATGATCTGCACGCAGGGACGGCTCAGCCGCCGCCAGGGGGGCGATCAGCGCCGCGGCATCGTCGTCACCAAGGGCGGCATCCAGCGCGTCGAGGCGCTCCCGCTGCAGCGGGTCCTGCGCCAGGAGTGGGCTGACCTGGCCAGCGAGGCGACGCAGGCCGGCGGCGTTGTCTCGGGCCCACATGGCGACCGCCCGGTCAGCGGAACGCCTGTCCCGGGCCGCCTGGACGCGCTGCTCGCGCGTGGTGTCGGGATCCTCGCTGGCATGCGGATTGATCCGAAGGTAGCGACGTTCGGCAGCCTGCCGGCTGGCCAGACCCAGCACTTGTGCGATGTCAGTCCAGGTCACTCCTCCCTCCCGTGCCGCCCGGATCAGGACCGGCTCCCACCTGCTCAGGTCGTCGCGGAGGCGCCGAAGAGCAGCCAGGGCGTCGAGCAGTTCCCTCTCACCCGGCTCCTCCCCACCGCCCTGTTTTCCACCGTGACTGGGCTCCAGTCGGGTGATCAGGTCTGCCAGGCGGGCGACCACGGCCGCACTTGTCTCCAAATCGGACCTCCGAGACCTTCGGGACGGGTGTCGCCATCCAGCGCGCCCCGTCATTGATTCGTTGACTAACCCTGTTGTCATCGGTTCGATGACATGCTACAACGAGAGCGTGCATTGACGTCCCGGCCACGTCTTAGCAAGGAGGTTCATGACGATGTTGATGCGCACTGACCCGTTCCGAGAATTGGACCGTTTAGCGCAGCAGGTCTTCGGTGGCACGAGCCCCGGCACCTGGTCCCGGCCCAACCCGATGCCGATGGACGCCTACCGCGTCGGCGACCAGTTCATGGTCGAGTTCGACCTGCCAGGCGTCAGCCCTGAGGCGATCGAACTGGACGTCGATCAAAACGTCCTCACCGTGAAAGCCGAGCGACGCCCCCGCGAAGGCGGCGAGCACGTCGAGATGCAGGTGGCCGAACGCCCACTCGGCGTCTTCTCTCGCCAACTGTTCCTCGGTGACACCCTCGACAGCGAGCGCATCGAGGCGCAGTACGACTCGGGTGTTCTCACCCTGAGGATCCCCGTCGCCGAGCGAGCCAAGCCGCGCAAGATCGCCATCGGCACCAGCGACACCGAAAAGAAGCAGATCAACGCCTGAGACAGCGTGCCGGTGGGTGCCCGCACCCACCGGCACGCCCGGACGAGGCCGGTGATGGTCGATGACGGGAGCACACACGACCCTCGTCGAGGACACCGCAGCGTTCTGGGACATCATCTGCGAAGACACGGCCTTGCTGCGGGCACACTTCGACGAGGTTGTCGCCGCCTGCTGTGACGACACCCCTCCACCCCCACCACCACGTCGGGTCGGCGCTCGACGCCTGCCACCCCGGGAACCCCACTACCGTCTCCACGGCGAGCCACGACGCCCGCCGCAGAGCGAGACGACCGGACCCGCGAGCGTCACCCAGCAAGGAAGGCAGCGAGGGCCTCCGGCGTACTGACCGGCCCCCGTCCGCGGACTGACGAAGAGGTGATGCTTTGACGAAATAACACAGCACCGTTGACGAGACCAGCGATGCGGCCGCCCCGCCCGAGGTCCTCGCACAACGTGACAGCACATCCGTCACGCGCTCCAGACTGGAAGGACAGTCCCTCGGTAGGGACGCCGCATCGCCCCACTCCAGCAGCCAAGCCACCACTGCCCTGTTCAGCCACGGTGTCGGTGCGACTGAAGTTGCCCGGGTCGATCGCCTGGGAGATGCCGATGACGGGGAAAATCCGCCTCCTCGATCGTGCCACCGACGATGACGCGGCTGCCACCGAGTTGGCCGAAGCTATCGCGGTCGTCCTCGGAGTTCGTGATCCGGACCTCGACGCGAGGATTGGTGCTGCCGTCGGCGACCTCACTGGACAGGATGTCCTGGCCGGTACGGGTCACCGCGTCGATGAGCGCGCGCCGGTCCGTCCGGGTGAGTGCCTAGCCGCCGAGGAAGGCGTCCAATCCGCTCTGGTCGCGAACTCCGGGAACGAGGGCCGCCGCACCGAAGATTCAGGGGTTGACCCGGGCACCGTCGAAGTCGAGGGTGCGCCAGTCATCGTCATTCGCCCGTTCGAAGGTACCCATAGTGACGGCGAACGGACTGACGCCCACCGCGAAGTTGGTGGCCGCGCCGAAGCTCCCGGTACCGGTGCCCAGCAGCACCGACACATTGTTCGATCGACGCATAGGTCGGATCAGTTGTGCGTGGTGGCCGGTGGGCCGGCGATGGCGGTGAGCGCGAGCTTGGTCTCGTCCTCACTGCCGGGCACGGCTGTCATGATGACGATCTTGAGCTCGGAGTCGCCGTCGGTCAGGATGTCGCAGTCCACCGTGATCGGGCCTACCGACGGGTGGTCGATCGTTTTGTGGTCCTCGCGGTGCGCGGCCACCTCTCCGGTCGCCCATAGCTCAGCGAACCTCCTGCTGCCCGCGTTCAGATCGCGGATCAGCGTGGCCAAGCGGCTGTCCTGGGGGAAGCGGCCGGTGGCGCGTCGCAGGTCGGAGACGACGGCGGCGTCGGTGGCGTCGCGGTCGGCCTCGGTCACCGGCCACAGCGCGAGGTGGGCGGGGCCGGCGTCCACAGGGAACCTGTCGCGGGCGAAGTTTCGCAGCCGCGACGGCGAGGTGGACGGGTCGCCCAGCAGGGCGGCCCACCCACGATTCCACCACACCAGTTGCCAGTCCGCCGCGAACACGGCGACTGCCACGTCCCCGAGGCGGGCGAGCACCCGCTGCATGCCGAGCGGGAGATGGTCAGAGATCGCACCGTCCACCGGCGGTACGAGCTGGGCCAGCCGGTACAGGTGGTCCCGCTCGGCGGTGGAGAGCTGCAGGGCGCGCGCCAGGGACGCCACCACCGACGCTGAGGGTGTCGTGGCCCGCCCCTGTTCCAGGCGCACGATGTAGTCGACCGATACCCCGGCCAAGTCAGCCAGTTCCTCGCGCCGCAGCCCGGCCGCCCGGCGCCCGCGGGCCGCCGGCAGCCCGGCGGCCGACGGGGGCAGCCGGTCCCGCCACGTGCGGATCATCGCGCCCAGTCCGGTTCCGGGTGTCGTCGACATGATCTCGATCCTCCTGCATCCCCGGTCGTGCGTGTGGGCGCGAGGGTGGTACTGGTCTTCCTACCGTCGAAGCGTTCCTGGTCCGCCTCCCTCGTCGAGACCAGTATCGAAGGCATGAGAATCACCTTCATCACCGGAGCCAACAAGGGTCTCGGCCGCGAGACCGCCCGCCGCCTGATCGAGTGTGGCCACACCGTGCTCGTCGGAGCCCGCGACCGCGAGCAGGGCGAGGAGGCCGCCGCCGCGCTCGGCGCGCGCTATG
Organism: Actinopolymorpha pittospori; assembly: GCF_014873875.1. Lineage (GTDB taxonomy): Bacteria > Actinomycetota > Actinomycetes > Propionibacteriales > Actinopolymorphaceae > Actinopolymorpha > Actinopolymorpha pittospori. The sequence goes on from NZ_JADBEM010000001.1 coordinate 805,592, forward strand.
TCCCCATCGACGTGACCGACGACGCGTCCGTTGCCGCCGCGGCCGCGAACGTCGCCGAGCACGAGGGCAGGATCGACGTCCTGATCAACAACGCTGGTGTGCACGGCCCCGTCGGCGATCCCAGCGACCTCACCGCCGACGACGCCCGCGCCGTCCTAGACGTCAACGTCATCGGCGTCGTCCGCACCACCACCGCATTCTTGCCGTTGCTGCGCCGCTCGGACGACCCCCTGATCGTCAACGTCAGCAGCGGCATGGGCTCCCTCGCCCTCACCCACGACCCCGCCCGGCCCGAGTCGCAGGGCGTCGCACCGCTATACGCCTCCTCGAAGGCGGCGCTGACGATGTTGACCACGCAGTACGCCAAGGGGCTCAAGGACATCCGCGTCAACGCCGCCGATCCCGGCTACACCGCGACCGACCTCAACGGTTACACCGGCCACCAAACCGTCACCGAGGGTACGGACGCGATCGTCGCCCTCGCCACCGAGGCGCCCGGCGCCAGCACCGGACGCTTCGTCGCCCGCTACGGGGAGATCGCCTGGTCCTGAAACCGGCCGTGCCGGATCAGCCACTTCAGGCGACGACGAGGTGCGCGGGCGCTACGAGGTGAGTGACTTGTCCGCAGCGCTCAAGGGAGGTCGCCGTCCAGGGTCCGGATCACCGAGCTGGACTGCGTGGGGCGGGTGCGGTCCGCGGACGATAGCGACGCCGACGATCCTGCAGGACCACGCACAGAACCCAGCGACTCCTACTGGGGTTCGCCTCAGTAGCCACCGCCGCGCCTCGATGCCAACCTCCCCTAGCGCATGGAGACGATGGATCCTTCGTGCCTAGGCGGGGAGTCGGCAAATACCGTTATCGGTGCGAGCTCAACATGTCTCGTCCGAGCCAGTCGTTATCGTCGCGTGCGCCTGGCAGGGCGAAGAAGTAGCCGCCGCCGAACGGTGAGATGTAGTCGATGAGCGGCTCGTCGATGAGGCGCTTCTGGACCGTCACGAATTGCCGGTCCAGGTCCTGGTTGAAGCAGGCGAAGATCAGCCCCATGTCGAGCTGGCCGTTGGGGTCGGTCCCGGCGCTGTAGTTGAACGAGCGCCGCAGCATCCTCTGGTCGTCGACGGTCCCGTCATGCGGGTTCGCGAATCGGATGTGCGCCCATGCGGGCTCGTTACGGGCTTGGCTGACTTGAGCCCGAAGCGGTCGTCGAAAAGGCTGGATCCGACGCTCACCGTCACGGTGAGCCCGTCCGGGGCTATGTCCGGTCCGAGCACACCGTTCTCGTAGGAGGTGGACACCATGCCGTCGTAGGGCACCCCACGTCCGGTCATGAGGTGGCGGATCGTCGAGGTGAGGGTCTTCAGCATCTGCTGCAGTCGCGCGCGATCGGGCGAGGTCACCGTGAACGCCACGAACGCCGACGCACGCTGCGCAAGCTCCAGGATGCCGGACTGGTGCTTGCCCTGGAAGGGGTACGCCGCCGGCGGGGTCACAGGCACGCCGCCGTCGGCGGCCGCGGGGTTGGTGGTGAGGGCCGTGACTGCGGCAACCGCGCCTGCCGACCCTGCGACGGCGGCACCGATGAAGCCCCGCCGGCTGACCCGGTCGCTTGGTGCTGGCGTCCGAGGCCCGGTCATCGGGTGCCGTTCCGGGGTTCGGTGATGACGGCGACGTGGGACAGCAGCTCGACGGTTTGCTGAACGTCGGCGTTGAGCTCAGCCCGCTGGCCGATGGTGAGTGACGACAAGGGGATCCATCCGTCTCGGTCGCGGTAGCTCTGTACCAGCTGCTGTGTCTTCTTCAGCCACTCCAGCCCTGCATGGCGAACTCGAAGTTGCCCTTGTCGAGGTCGATGGGTTGTTGGGTGAAGGTCACGCCGCGCATCGTGAGCTGGATCCCGAAGCCCTTGAGGCGCTCCCGGCGGACGCGTGCCCACTCGGAGTCAGTCAGCGGTCGGCCGGCGCGACGCTCGGCGTCGGCGTCCGGGTAGGAGAACGACAGCTGTCCGAGCGACAGTTTGCCCTCGCGGAGGTCCGCCGGTGCGAGGTTCTCGTCGAGCAGTTGCTCCACTAGGTCAAGGTCGCCCGTCACGGCCGCTGGCCTCCCATGTCGCGGCAGACTGAGGCGACACCCCATGCGCGGGAATCGTGCTGTTGGGGGTCAGCGTTGTGCGTGCGGTGAGCGGCGATCGTCGGCTCAAGCGTGAGGTAGTTGAACACGGCGATCAGGGACCACGAGGTTGGCGGTGCGCCTGGCAGACCACTTGCGGGCGCCAGGCGCACCACCACCATGATGCGCTCGACCACCCCCGACGTCGAGCCCGAGCTACCCCCGTCATGGCTCTCAGCTAAGAAGCCCCTACTACCCAGCCTCTACCGGGATTCCTTGCTCGTTCAGCGGCGCGGAGAGCGCGGAGAGCGCGGAGAGCGCGATCAGCGGTTGTCTGTGGCGTGTCCAGGTACTCGATCTCACGTCAGGTAGGCGTTGTGGACGCGCAAGCTCGCGGTCGAGCCGTGAGCCGCAGCCAGGCGGACCCCATAGTGAAGCCGATGCTGCAGCTCGTCGACGCGGGCGCCGTCTGCTCGATCGGCTGCGGTCCGGTCGCATTCGGCGCACGACCACCGGCCCAGCCAGCATGGGAGTGCGCGCCGGGGCCCTCGCCGGCGCCTGGGTGGGGTGGTGCGAGTGGATGGCGAGAGGCTTCTAAACCACCAGCGCGTGCGGACATGCTCGGCTCACCGGATGCCCAGCCGCAGGATCCGCACCTGCATCTCGAGCTCCCCCCAGCGAGCCTCGGCCCGGGCCGATCAGCTTCGCGACCTCGCAGTCGACGTCGAGGTAACGAACTTCGCCCTGTCCCCCACGGAGGGAGTGCCTTCACCCTTGAGAGGGAGGCTCATCAAGAGGGGGCCACGCGATCATGGCGGGTATGGAATCACGTGTACGTCCAGTACTGCTGGCAGCAGGATGGGCGGGGGCTGCGGCACTCATCCTGGTCGCTCCCGGCAACCTGGTGATGCGTCTCGTATTCGGCAAGTTCGACGACCCATCGCTGGTCCGGCAGGTCCTCCTCGCTGCGCTGGGACTGATGGTTGCCCTCGCCACCGGATACTACGGTCTGCGAACCTCCAACCGTCCACCCGACGCCCGCCCCGACGGGACGTTGCGCCCCGCGCCGTGGGTCAAGGCAGTGACCTGGGCGGCGGCGGCCGTACCGCTGCTCGGGTTCTCAGTCCCCCACATGCTGTGGGGGCTGGGGGTACCGTTCGGCGTCGCGGAAACCGAAGCGATCAAGGACGCCAGTTCCGGCGCATCGGTGGCCTTCTGGGGGCTGCTCGTAGCCGGACCGGCGGCGGGGGGCCTGCTCACCCTGGGGTTGATCTGGCCGTGGGGCCAGATCGTGCCGTCCTGGATACCATTCGCGGGCGGGCGGCGGGTTCCACGCTTGCTTCCCGTCGTCCCTCCTGCCGTGGTAGGCATACTCGTCGGCCAGTACGGGGCGATGATGTCCGGCTGTCTGGCCTTCGGCTTCACGCGCACGTGCGCCCCTGACGGGGGCACCCAGGCCCTCGAAGGTAACTGGGCGTTCTCCGGAACCTACCCGGTCTTCCTACTCTGGGGCGGCTTCCTGCTCGCTGCCACCGCCGGCTACGTCCACACCACTCGTGCCAGCATCTCACCGAGGCGACCAAACGAACCCCACGTTCGACCTGTCGATGTGTCCTCAGGGCCCAGTTGGCGTTTCAGTTCTCCGTCTGGCAGGGCCTAGCCGTGAACTTTCTTCCTACGTGGCCTCGTAACCAGCTACCTCACTGGGAGGTGGTTCGGCCTCTAGGAGGCCACCAACTTCAGCTTGACTAGAAGCTACCAGTGAGCGCAGAAAGCCCGTCGAACAACTCGGCGTTGCCGGCGCCTCGTGCGTGAAGCGGTACCCGGAGCGCCGGTCGACGGTGTACGAGCACGCGGCGGAGATCAGAAGCGGTTCAATCAGCGGGACTTCAAGGACCCGAGGTGGGGCCGGGAGTCCCGCGGCTCCTGTACGGGGCGGGCGTGGACGCACGCCGATGGGGCCGGTGGCGCTGTTCAACCACGCGGTGACGTGGCTGCCCGGGACCGGGTGCTGCTGCCCCGGTTGAGCGTGCAGGCCCAGCAGGTGTCCGAGGCCCGGACGACGGCCGAGCGGTGCCTGTACGAGGCGGTGGCCAAGGCGACACACCGAGCCGATCCCGCGCTCGCGCCGGCCTCCGGTCTGGGGGTGGGCGAGGTGGACGTGTCCGGGATACCGCCGCGGCGCTGGCGGAGCTGTCGCGGTACGGGATCGACGGCAAGGCGTCGCTGCTCAAGCGGAACGGGGATTCCTGGCGCCTGGCCACGCTGCTGGCCACTGCGGTCTACCTGACGTCCCGGGGGGTCGATGACGCCCTGGACCTGCTGGAGGTGCTGATCGCGACGAACCTGCTGGCCAGGGCGGAGCTGGAGACGGCGAAGGAGAAGCTGAAGACTCTGCCGCGAGTGGAGCTGGCGTCGGCGAAGCTGGCCGCCGCGTTCCAGATCGTGTTCGACACCACCAGCGAGCAGGTCGACACCGACACCGGGGAGATCAGCCCGCCCGAGGTGAAGTCGCTGCCGGACCTGATGGGACCAAGAAGGTCGGCCCCGCCGAGATCGACACCGGCCTGCTCACCGGGTCGTGGCGGCGCCTGGTGCTGTCCGCGCCGCACCTGGAGCCGGCCACGGTCGACTGGAAGGCGTACGCGTTCTGCGTGCTGGAGCAGGTGCACGGGATGCTGCGAAGCAAGCAGGTGTTCGCAAGAACTCCTCCAAGTGGGGCGACCCGAGGGCGAAGCTGCTGGGCGGGGACGCTTGAGAGCAAGCCAAGCCGACTGTGCTCGCCTCGCTGAACCTGCCCGCCGAGGCTGGGGAGCACCTGGCGGCACGGGCCGCGTTGCTGGACGGCACCTACCGCGAGGTCGCCGCGCGGATGCCGGCGAACTCCCAGATCGTGTTCGACGACGGCCGCCTGCACTTCGCCGCCCTGGAGCCGGAGCCGGAACCCGCCTCCCTACGCCAGCCGCGAGGCGGTGGAGGCGATGCTGCCCCGGTCGACCTGCCGGAGGCGCTGCTGGAGGTGTTCTCGTGGACCGGTGCTGACCAGGCGTTCACCTCGGTCACCGGCGGCGAGGCGAGGCTGAAGGACCTGCACGTGACGATCGCCGCGCTCCTGGTCGCGCACAGCTGCAACGTCGGCTACACCCCCGTGATCGGGGCCGCGGACGCCCTGAAGTACGGCCGCCTGTCCCACGTCGACCAGACCTACCTCCGGCCGGCGACGTGGCGGGCCGCGAACGCCAAACTGATCCATTGCCAGGCGTCGATTCCGCTGGCGCAAGTCTGGGGGTCCTCAACGCCCTCGTGCTGTTCAACACGCGGTACATGGATGCCGCGGTGAACCAACTGCGGGCGGACGGCTTCGACGTCCGCGACGAGGACGTCGCTCGCCTCTCCCCGTTCGTGCGGCACCACATCAACATGCTGGGCCGGTACTCCTTCCAGCCTCCCGACCTGCCCGGCGGCCTGCGCCCGCTGCGCCACCCGGGCTCCGCCGACGACGAGTGAGTGAGTGAGTGAGTGACAAGCCAGCCCGGGCCAGGTGCCGGGCGGCTGGTGTCGCGTACCAGTGGGTGCAGCCGGACGATCGGCAGCGCGTCCAGCGGCCGCGGAGTGCCAAGTTAACTTGACACTTCCTCCCGTCGCCGGTCATCGCTGGCTGTGGCGGGGATGGCGTTGTCGATGAGGACGGCGGCGATGGCGGCGGCGGTGGGGAAGGCGTCGGCGTTGAGGACCCGGGTGCGGGCCGCGGCGCCGTCGATGAGCAGCGCGAGCTGCTCGCCGAGCTGTTCAGGGTCGGCGGCGCCGGCTTCGCGGGCGGTGTCGGCGAGCCGCGCGGCGACGGCTTTCTTGTAGTCGCGTGCGTACTGGGATGCGGGGTGCTGGGGGTCGTGGAGTTCGACGGCGGCGCCGATGTAGGGGCACAGGGGGGTGGTGGGGGGGATGTCGAAGGCGGCGAGGAGCCGTTCGCGGGGCGTGAGGTCGGTGCGGTCGAACACGCCGGACAGAACGGAGGGGTCGAACCGGCGCAGGTACTCGGCGACGAGTTCGTCCTTGCCGGTGAAGTGCTGGTAGGCCGTGCGCTTGGACACCTGGGCCGCCGCGCAAAGCTGGTCCATGCCGGTGCGGTTGATGCCCTGCTCGCGGAACAGCTGCTGGGATGCGCTGAGGATGCGCTCGCGGGCGCCCCGGCCGCGGCGGCGGCCCGTGGGGCCCTTCTCCAACTCCATCTTCTCCAGCTCCGTCATGGGTCCATCATACCCGTTGGGTAACGATCGGTGTACATAGTTTGCGTTCCCGGCCACCCGCCCCGTACCTTTAAGCACACAGACCGGTGTACCTAACACCGTCACCCCAGGTGCCCACGGCACCACCGACCCAAGGGAACGACTATGGGAAAGCTTGACGGCAAGGTCGCGGTCATCACCGGCGGCACCACCGGCATGGCGCTGGCCGGCGCGAAGCTGTTCGTCGATGAGGGAGCGCACGTCTTCATCACCGGCCGCCGCCAGGACGCCCTGGACGAGGCCGTGAAGCAGATCGGCCGCAACGTCACCGGCGTCCAGGGCGACGCCGCCAACCTGGACGACCTGGACCGCCTGTACGACACCGTCAAGCGGGAGAAGGGAAGCCTCGACGTGCTGTGGGCCAGCGCCGGAGGGGGCGAGCCCGCCCCGCTCGGCGAGATCACCGAAGCCCACTTCGACACCTGGTTCGGGCTCAACGCCCGCGGCACCCTGTTCACCGTCCAGAAGGCCCTCCCGCTCTTCAACGACGGCGGCTCCATCCTCATGACCGGCTCCAACGCCTCCCTCGGCGCCTTCCCCGGGTGGAGCGTCTACGCCGGCAGCAAGGCCGTCCAGCAGGCATGGGCCCGCATCTGGCTCAACGAGCTCAAGGACCGCCGCATCCGGGTCAACGTCCTGACCCCCTGGGCAGGTCGCCACCGCCAAGCAGGAAGAACTCTTCGACGAGGCCACCAAGCGGCAGTTCGAGTCGCTCATCCCTCGCGGCCAGATGGGCCGCCCCGACGAGATTGCTGCCGCCGCCCTCTTCCTCGCCTCCGACGACTCCAGCTACGTCAACGGCATGGAACTCGTCGCCGACGGCGGCACTACCGCCATCTAAACCGAACAACCCACAATCAGGGCAGGACAGCTCATGAGCAACATCAGCATCATCGGCACCGGCAACATGGCCCGCACCATCGGCGCGCGGGCGGTAGCGGGCGGCAACACCGTCGAGGTCATGGGCCGGGATCAGTCCAAGGCCGCTGACCTGGCCAAGGCTCTCGGCGGCGGCGCCACGACGGGAGAATGGGGCACCGCCCCGGCCGGGGACATCGTCATCGTGGCCCTGTTGTACGACGGTGTCCTGCCGGTCGTCGCCCAGTACGGAAACGCTCTCGCGGGCAAGGTCATCGTCGACATCAGCAATCCCTTCAATTCCACGTTCGACGGGCTAGCCCACCGCGAGGAGACCTCGATCGCGCAGGAAGTCGCCAAGGCGGCCCCGGCCAGCGCCAGCGTGGTGAAGGCGTTCAACACCATCTTCCGCCATGTCCTGGAGAAGGGTCGGCCCGACGTCTTCATCGCTGGCGACAATGCGCAGGCCAAGGCAAGTGTGGAGGCGTTCATCGAGAGCCTCGGACTGCGCCCGCTAGACGTCGGCGGCCTGAAAATGGCGCATTGGCTGGAAGGAGCGGGCGTGGTCACGGTGGGCCTCGCCAACCACGGGGTGGGGAACTTGGACTTCGCCCTCAGCATCACCGAACTTCCCGTCTGAGCAACGGTTGACGGGTGGCCGCCGCCGCAGCACGGCGACGGGCAGTAAGCGGCACCCAGGTCATGCGAGCTAGGCCTACCTCCTGGTGATGTCGAGCCTGCTGGGACATTCCTCCGGTCCTGTCCCCGGGCTGTTTTAGGCCCTCAGCGTCGGCTGTCTCCCGGCGCGAGCAGGCTGGTGACCTCGGCAACCGCCTCCACCGACGGGTGGAAGTACTTCCGTACGTTCTCCGGCTTCTTGTGCCGGGACTTCGCCATGAGCATCGGCAGGCTGGCCCCGGCCTCGTCGAGGTGGGTCAGCCCGGAGTGCCGGTACTCGTGCAGCTCCCAGCCCCTTCCCGGCCCTTCGCTGACAGCCGTGTGCGCGTCCAGCAGGGCGCGGGCCCGCCCGTACGACAGCCGGACCAGGCCGGTGTCCGGGCAGAAGTCACGGGGGGCTAAGGACCTTTCCCGGCCCCGGCTTGCGATGGGTGACGAACACCGGCCCGCGGGTGCGGCCCTTGATCGGCCGGGGCAGCAGCCGAGCCGTGCCCACGTCCCAGTACACGGTCTCCAGCACGAACTCCTCGCGCGGGCGCCCCGGCGCCGGGTACCCGGCTGGGCGCCCTTCGCCTTGACCGGGGCCCGGCGGCCCGCCAGGTCCAGCTCCTCGATGTTGACGCCCAGGACCTCCTCCGACCGTGCGACGGTCTCGTACAGCATTCGCCACAGCGTCTTCTCCCGAAGGTGGACGTCGCGGCGGGCGATCGCCCGGTCAACGGCCATGTTCGAGCGCGCCGGGGTCTGCGAGTCCGGCGGAGGCATCCGCTTCACCCAGGCCGGAACTGCCGGGCCGTCGTAGCCGCGCTCGGCACACCAGCCCAGCCATGACAACACCGCCGCCCGGCGGGCGTTCCAGGTGTTGACCGCCGCCCCACCCCACAACTGTTCGAGGGTGCCGCCATCCTCGTCGCCCTCCACCGTGGAGAGCGGCCGGGCCTCGCCGAGGTGCTCGGCGGTCTTGCCCACCCCGATGCCATACGAGCGGAGGGTGTTGGAGTTGCCGAGCGAGTCGAGGAAGACGTCGGCCGCCGCGCGGACGGTCAACGCGTTCCCGACACCATCGCCGACGCGGGCGTGGAGAACTACGTTGAGGCGGCGGCGCTCACCCCGGACGCGCTCGCCCACCCCGCCCGGCCAGGATCCCAGTCTGGACGATCACCTGCTTCACCGCGTCGTTGATCCGGTGCGGTGGTCTTCCGGCGGCCGATTCCCAGCCCCCGAAACCTACAAACCCGCGGGTACGAAAGCAGGGTGCGGTGATCGCGGATCACGAAGAGTCGCCCCCGCCCTCAGCTTCGGGAGACGCACCAGCGCCGGGCGGCGCCGGGCCAGTCGGGTCCGTCGGCGGCGGAGCCTGGTGGCCGCTCTGGAAGGTCGTGTAAAGCCACCACAGCGAAGGCACCAGCAGCACCGCACCGACGGCCAGCGAGACGAGGGTGGCGGCCAGCACCGTGGCCGTCGCGGCGGCCTCTCGAAGGGGGAGACCGGGCAGCAGTTCCGGGTACTGCCCGACGCCCCAGCCCCAGAGCAGCCCGAGCACGGCAAGAGCCGCTGTGAGCCGGACCGCGACGTATGCACGTCGCCACAGCAGCACGAGCGAGGCCACTCCCGCCACGACCGAGACCACCAGCAGCGGAAGGCCACGTCCAGAGGTGAGCTCAGTGAACAGGCGCGGCCGGTCGAAGTACAGCGCCACCAGACCGGCGACCGACAGGGCGCCGACGATGGCTCCGGCATACAACGCCCGGCGGCTAAACGCCAGCGCGAGGTCGCGCCGGCCGCCGCGTTCGGCGTCCCGCGTGAGATAGACCGCGGCGAGATAGACGGCCACCCCCGCGGCCAGCACACCGGCGAGCACCGACGTCGGGTTCAGCCAGCTCGCGAGCGGGTGGCCACGCGCGATGCCGGGCGGAACCCGGCCACCCGCGACCGCGCCCACGCATGCGCCGAGGAAGAAGGGTGTGACGAGGGAGGAGAACGCGAACGTCGCGCCGAAGAGCCGCTGCTGCCACAGTTGTGTACTGGCCTTACGGAACGCGAACGCCGCGCCACGGGCGATGATGCCGACCGCCGCCAAGGTGAGCGGGATGTAGAGCGTGGAGGCGACCGCGGCGAAGACGGGCGGGATCCCGGTCCACATCAACACGAGCACGAAGATCAGCCAGACGTGGTTGGCCTCCCAGACCGGCCCGATCGAGTGCTCGACGAGGGCCCGCTGTTCACGCCCGCGGGCCGTCCCACCGGCGAGCAGGTCCCAGATACCCCCACCGAAGTCGGCGCCGGCGAACAGGACGTAGGCGCTCAGCCCCAGCCACAGGACCGCAAGCATGATCTCCGGCAGCGGCATCGGGTGGCCTCATTCGACGCGGTAGTCGGTCACGTCACGCTCCTGCGGCGCGACGGGAATGGGTGTGGCGGCCAGGCGACGCAGGACGTAGACCGTGCCGACGGTCAGGATCGCGTACACGACGACCAGCAGGGCCAACCCCCACCGCAGTCCGGGTGCGGGGTTGACCGCGTCGGAGGTACGCATGAGGTTGTAGACGATCCAGGGCTGGCGGCCAACCTCGGTGACGATCCAGCCGCACTCGAGGGCGACCACGGCGGCGACCCCGGACACCGCCCCCGCCCGCAGGAACCACCTGGTCTTCGGCAGATTCCGCCACAGTCGCCAGGCGACAGCAGCCCACACGCCAAGCGCGAGCAGCCCGAAACCGATGCCCACCATGATCTGGAACGCCCAGTGCACGATGTTGACCGGCGGCCACTGATCCGGCGGAAACTCGTTCAGACCGATGACTTCGGCGTTCGAGTTCCAACGAGCCAGCAGCGACAGCAGGTACGGAATCTCGATGGAGTAGCGGAGTTCATTGTCCACGACGAATCCACCAATGTGCTCTGGCACCGCCCGCTGGGTCTCGAAGAGTCCCTCCATGGCGGCGAGCTTGGCCGGCTGATTCTCCGCGACGAATCGCGCGGCCCAGTCGCCGACGAAGATCTGCACCGGTGACACCAGCGCCGCGATCGTGAACGGCACGAGGAACCCGAGCAGGTGGTAGCGCTCCCGTCGACCACGCAGCATCGCGACGGCGTACACGCTGGCCATCAGGAATCCCGCGACCATGAACGCCGCGAGGATCATGTGGACCGTCTGCGGTGGGGTGGCGGGGTTGAACATTGCTGCCCACGGGTCGACTGTGACGACCTGGCCGTCCCGCTCGGTGAAACCGGTCGGCGCCTGCATCCAGGAGTTCGCCGCGACCACGAAGAAGGCACTCGCCACGCCTGCGACGACGATCGGGATACCCGACAGGATGTGCTTGACAGGCGGCAGCCGGTCCCAGGCGTAGAGATAGATACCCAGGAAGATCGCCTCGATGAAGAACGCGATGCCCTCGAGCGCGAACGGCAACCCGATGACCTCGCCGTACCTGCTCATGAGCCCCGGCCACAAGAGACCAAGCTCGAAGCTGAGGATGGTCCCGGAGACGGCGCCGACGGCGAAGAGCACTCCCATCGACTTAGCCCAACGCCGCGCGAGCAACCGGTAGGCGGGGTCACCGGTGCGGTGTCCGCGCCACTCCGCGAACAGCGTGATGGCCGGCATGCCGACTCCGAGGCAGGCCAGCACGATGTGCCAGCCGAGGGACAGGGCCATCTGGGTCCGCGCCGCGACCAGATCGCCCTGGCTCGCGGCCAGGAGTTCGATCTTCAGCACCAGATCTCCCGTCGTCCCGGACTCCGCTTGACCCCGGCAACCGGCGTATACCCAGGAGTCCGAGGCGGCAAGAGCCGTACGTGCAGGAGAGCGGAACCGAACACCGCCGATCGAGCGAAGCGTGGTTCCGCGGATCTTCCGCGTCCTTTCGACGACATGCTCGGGCCCCTGGTCGCCGCGGTGGCCAGGTGGCCCACGCCGAGTTGTCGCTGCACGCCGTGGTGACATCTCCGGCTCAGGCCGCTGACCAGGAAGGCAGCCGAGCCTCCGATGTCTCCGCCGGGCGGCTCGACGCCCTGGCCGCCGCCTGAGCATCACATTGACTTCCCTGGCCAGGGCAGACCAGTGGACCGACCAGACGCCGGGACTATCCAGACCCTCCTCAGGGGTGCGTATCGCGATCCGGCTCAGCTTTGGGATCTCCACGACCTGGCCTGTCGCTTGGGCCAGTGCGGCGGTCAGGTGGTGTGGCGCAACAGGGCGTCCACGACTGCCGGCCACGTCGCGCGCGGCAGGCCCTGGCCGACGCCGGGCAGTGTGAGAGGCGCGCCGGTAGTCAGCGGAGGCGTTGGTCGACGTGTAGTGCACGGTCCTGCTGTCGTGGATCGCGGCGCCCCCGGCAGGGAGGGGACAGGCCACGGCGGTCGAGGCGTCCACCACGCCGGGTACGACCTCGAGGCCCTTTACGCGTGGGCCGTTGCCGACCGGCTGGTGCGGGAGGACCTCGCTCCGGTGGGATCCGGGAATGAACTGCATGCTCAGCTGGGCTGTCAGCAAGCAGTCGCGGGAGGTCCTCCAGGTGCGCATCGCACGCCCACACCGAGTGGGGTAGGACCGGCATCCACGGCAGGTGGGGCGGGCACGTCGAAGGAACCCCGGACGCTGGACGTGCCGTGGTGATCGCGGTGCGGCCGCCCGGTCCAAGGCCGAGCCCCCGGTTCGCTCTCACGTTCGGTCTCCGATCATTCGCCCCGAGGCAATCGCGATCCACTCGATCCCCTGAGGTCGTTGTCCACTGACGTCCTCCGGCGGCGAGCAGGGCGATGCCCAGGATCACACTCCAGCAACGATCCAGAGGATCATCCGATGCGAAACGAGTAGGACCCTGACCCAAGCCTCGTCACGAACTACGTCAAGGGTCAGGGCTGACCGGCGTCGCGCGGGTAGCGGCCGCCGAAGGCGACGGAGCACACCACGGAACCAGGAGTCCTGGTATCCTGGTTTCATGGAGACGCACGTCGGGTTCGCAACCGTTCAACCAAAGAACGGGACCATCACCATCCCCGCGCAACTTCGGCGCCAGTTCGGCTTGGACAAACCCGGCGCACAGGTCGAAATCGTCGTACGAGACGGCGTGATCGTGCTCGTGCCACACGTCGCCATCCCCGCCGACCAAGCATGGTTCTGGTCGCCGGAGTGGCAGGCAAAGGAACGTGAGGCCGATCAGGACCTGGCGGCCGGCGAGTACACAGAGCACGAGACCGGCGACGACTTCCTCGCCCACCTGGACCGACTAGCCGAGGACGGCGCCGGCGCGTGAAGTTCCGCACCCTTGCGGCGTTTGACCGTGACTACGTGAAACTGCCAGGCGAGCATCAGCGCGCCTTCCAATCGATTCTCCGTGAGCACTTCCTACCCGCCATAGCCGCGGGATCCTTCACCGGAAACCCGCCGTGGCCCACCAGGCTCCGCGTCCACCGACTCACCCGAGCCGCGATCTACTCGATCACCTGGAGCTTCGCAGGTCCTGACGGACGCGCCACCTTCCACCTCGAAACCGGGGCGGACGGCGCCGCGATCCTGGTTTGGCGACGCATCGGAACCCACGCCATCTACGACCGTCCCTAAAGGTTGTCCCGTAATTGATCTTGTGGAGTGCTCGGGTAGGTCGGTCGACCTTGCTGTCGGGGTCAGTCGGTGGTGAGGGTGAGGTTGCGCATGAGGGCGATGCCTGAGGTGGCGTAGTAGACAGCTCGGTGTTTGCGTCGGCAGTTGCGCAGGATGTTCCAGTTCTTCATGCCGGCCAGGGCGTGTTCGGCTCGGGCGCGGATGCGGCGGGTGTTGATCTGTTCTTTCCATTCCGGCAACGTGGCGCCGGCCGGTTTGCGGAACGGTGTGATGAACCGGGTGCCTTGGTAGCCGCCATCGCCCATCACCGCCATCTGCGCGCAGGCTGCATCAGCGCCGGACTCGGCGAAGGCGCGGCAGTCGTTGCGGTTGCCCGGCACCGGTTTGCCGACCGCGACCGTCAGGCGGGTGTCGGCGTCGATGACAACCTGCAGGTTGGTCGAGTACCGGTAGTTCTTCGACGACGCCGCGATGCTGCGGTCATGGGTGGGGACCAGGGTGCCGTCCACGATCAGCACCTGCTCCGGCCCCCGGCGGCGCCGCACCGGCGAGAGCACCAGATAGGGGCGAGATGGTCGACGACCCGACCTGCCGCGGACTTGGAGATCCCGAACAACAACGCCACCTGCCGCAACGTCAGGTTCGTACGGTAGTACACCGCGACCAGCAACACCCGGTCCTCAAGTCCCAGACCCCACCGGCGACCCGCACCAGTCAGCTCTCCACCACGAGCCCGCATGATGCCGGGGTTCCCCCGAGGTGTGGACACCGGCTGTCATGCGGCGAGTAGCACCTTATTCGACGGTGACGCCGCCGTCGACCAATCGCGTCGAGGTCAGCGCCAGATCGCCCGTGCGGAGAGTGGTTAGTTGCTGGCCAGGCGCGAAGGTCGGCTTGTCGGCGACGAGGTGTTCGTACGCCTTGCGGATCTCGCTGCTGCCCGTGGCGATCAGGCCGTTCGGTAGCGCCAAGACCGCATCTGGCTCATACAACGCCACCAACCCATCGACGTCACCTGCGTTCAATCGTTCCACGACGAACCGGCTCAAATCCCCCGGTCGCCCAGCACGCTCATGTCCCTGACCATCATCCATCGCCCAGTCCCTCCTGATCAGACCCTATGGCCCACCCGCCAACGCATGGTCCCAGGAGCCCTCCGACAGATCGGCGCTGCAGACAACCAAGGAGCGAACACTTCTGAAACCCGACCCTAGCCTCGATCTTGCATCGGGCTCCTGGGGACTGCGCGACGGGTTTGGAGCTATGTTCTGCTCCCTCTTCGGTCTGTCCATCGACCCAGGGGACGTCGCGTCAGTAACCTTCCCGTGCTCGTAGCTGCCCTGACGATCCACGACCTGGCTCTCGCAGGTCACCATGGGAGTGTCAAGTTAACGGTTGATCTTGGTTTGTAGGGGTTCAGTTGTTGGCCGGGGTGAGGCGGCCTTCGAAGGCGATCTGGAAGGCGTTGAGCGGTGCCTTCCAGCGCTGGGTCCATCGTTTGCGGCCCTGGCCGGTCGGGTCCAGGCTCATCAGCGCCATGTACACGCACTTGAGTGCGGCTGTCTCGTTCGGGAAGTGGCCGCGGGCTCGGACGGCCTTGCGTATGCGCGCATTCACGCTTTCGATCGCGTTCGTGGAGCAGATCACCTTGCGTATCTCCACATCGAAGGAGAGAAAGGGCACGAACTCCGCCCACGCGTCCTCCCACAGGCGCACGATCGCCGGGTACTTGGTGCCCCACGCTTCCTGGAACTCCAGGAACCGTTCCATGGCCGCGTCTTCGTTCGGCGCGGTGTAGACGGGCTTGAGCGCCTTGGCGATCTTGTCCCAGTCCTGGCGGGCCGCGTAACGGAAGCTGTTGCGCAGCAGGTGGACCACGCAGGTCTGGACGATTGTGCGTGGCCAGACAGTCTCGACCGCCTCTGGCAGGCCCTTGAGCCCGTCGCAGACCAGCATCAGCACGTCCTGCAGGCCGCGGTTCTTCAGCTCGGTGAACACGCGCAGCCAGTACTTGGCGCCCTCGCCGCCCTCACCTGCCCAGATGCCGAGGATGTCGCGGTGGCCGTCGACGGTCACAGCCATCACGACGTAGATCGGGCGGTTGGCGACCTGCCCGTCGCGGATCATGACGTTGATGGCGTCCACGAACAAGACCGGGTAGACGCGGTCCACCGGCCGGTTCTGCCATTCGGCCATGCCGTCCATCACCTTGTCGGTGATCGTGGAGATGGTCTGCTTGGACACCTCGGCCCCATAGACCTCGGCCAGGTGCGCGCAGATCTCCCCGTGGGTGAGCCCCTTCGCCGACAACGACAGGACCATCTCCTCCACCCCACTCAGGCGCCGCTGCCGCTTGCGGACGATCTGCGGCTCGAAGGTGCCGGCCACATCGCGCGGGACCTTCACCTCCACCGGGCCGACGTCAGTCAACACGGTCTTGACTCTGGCGCCGATACGGCTGTTGCCGCTGTTCTCCCCCACCGCATCGTGCTTGTCGTAGCCGAGGTGGTCAGTGATCTCGCCCTCCAAAGCCGACTCCAGCACCCGCTTGGTCAGCTGCTGCAGCAGCCCGCCCTCCCCGGTCAGCTGCAGGCCCTCGCTACGGGCCCGGTCCACGAGCATCCCGATCAACTGCTCATCCGACGCTGTGCTTGACAGCGCCTCGACAGGCTGCTCCACCGACTCAGGCGCAACGGCGGTCTCGGTCATCTGGCATCTCTCCCTTGATCAACAGATCCGCCGTTAGTTTTACAGTCCCGTCACCATCACTTGCTCTGGTCACCGTCGAGGATATTGGCCGCAACGTCGGTGAACGTACACGGTGCAGCGACAAGCGACGACGACCTGTAGGCGGGCTAACCCCTACAGGTCGTTTCCAGCATAGGAGAGGTTGAAGCTCTTGTTGCTGAGGGGAAAGTCAGGGACGATCGTATCGGTCAGTGCGACGGGTAGCGCGGGCCAGTTGAAAAAGGATGGATCGACGATCTTGACGCGCGTGAGCATGCCGTCGGCGGCTAGCTCGACCCGGTGGGTGATGGTGCCGCGCCAGCCTTCGACGATTCCGACACCGGATCGCGGGTGGGAGGGTGCTAGGCCGGTTAGTGAGTTGTTGGTCGAGTGAACGTGGCTCTGCGATGTGTCGAGGAGTTCAGCAATCACGTTCAAGCTGGTTTTGATCTCCTGGGTGCGTAGGAGGAAGCGAGCGAGGACGTCGCCGTCTGTGAGCGTGCGCACTGCGAACGCGGGCGGCAGGTCGAGGAATGGGTGGTCTCGGCGGGCATCGATGTCCAGCCCGCTGGCGCGGGCAACGTAGCCGAGTGTGCCAAGGTCGGCCGCCTGCTGTTGGGTGAGTGTGGCGGTTCCGGTGAAGCGGTCCCGTACGACGCTGTGCCCCAACGCGAGACCGATGATCTCGTCGATGTCGGTGGCGATGGCTGCCAATTGCGCGACATCTGGTGCTTGTCGGATGGTCGCCGATCCGGGCCGTATCGCTCCCCTCAGGAGCCGGTGGCCGGTGAGGGCCGCGTTGGAACGAAGCAGCTGTTCCCGGATGTGTTGGGCGTGCCCGTTGAGGATGCCGTAACCGACGTCGTTGCACAGTGCGCCGATGTCGGCTACGTGGTTGTGGATGCGTTCGAGCTCGAGGAGCATCGCGCGAACCCTGCTGACCGCCGTGGTTACGGGCAGGCCGAGTGCTTCCTCGACAGCGAGGCAGAAGGCGAGGGTGTGGCCGACAGCCGTATCGCCGCTGATCCGCTCCGTGAGCTCGATGGCGTCCTCGGGCGTACGGCCGTGGAACAGCTTCTCCAGGCCCTTGTGGACGAACCACAGGCGGGCCTTGAGATTGAGGATCGTTTCGCCAACGACGGAGAAGCGAAAGTGACCGGGCTCGATCAGCCCGGCGTGCACGGGGCCGACAGGGATCTCATAAACGCCTGGGCCTTCCACAGGGCGGAACGGGTACGGCCCGTCCACGTCGCCGAACACCGGCGGCTCGCCGGCGTCATGGCGCATCGGGTGCCAGCCGCGCGGCCAATGGAAGTGGCGGACCAGCCGGGCCGGCAGCGGATGGTCATCGGGAACGATGCCGTAGAGGTCGCACATTTCGCGTTCGAACCGCCCGGCGGGGAATGACAGCCCGGCCAGGCTGGGCACGTGGGGTTTGCTCGGATCGAGCGGCACATGGATCTCGACGCGACGGTCTGGCTGTGCGGCGACGAAGAGGTAGACCGACCGGAGCTTCTCGCCGTCATCGTGTCCGGCCACCAATGCGATCCGGAAACCCTGGTCCAGCAGGTTGATCGCTGCCGATGGCAGCTCCTCGGGTTGCACGGTCAGTGTTCGCCGGTTGTCGCTGACGGCAACGCCGACCGGAATGCTCGATCCGGCTGACTGCACAGCGTTCGACAAGTGGCTCAAGTGCTCTCTCACAGCGTCCCTACGATGGTGGCGGCGGTATGCAGAAGACTCTGGAGTGGGCCCAGGGTGACGCCGAGGGCGGCGCAGGCGATGAGCCCTCCAAGCAGTGGTAGGGCGGTTGTCACGGGCAAGGCCGGACTGAAGGTCGCTTCGCCTGAGTCCTGTGGTGGCGGGCCGAGGAGCATCCGGCCCGCGTGCGTCAACACCGCGGCGGCGATGACGAGCATGAGGACGAGGGCAGCGGCAGTCTCCCAGCCGAGCCCAGTGGCGAAGCCAGCGCGGGCGATGCCGAGGCTGCTGGCGAACAGGCTGAATGGTGGTAGGCCAAGCAGCGCCAACACACCGAGGCCGAAGATGCCGGCGAGGAACGGCTGGCGACTAGCGAGGCCGCGTACGTTGTCGATCACGCTTGTCCCAGTGATCTGCAGGATTCGCCCGGAGCTGAGGAACAGGACGGCCTTGCCCAGTCCGTGCCCAAGTACGTGCAGGAGTACGGCGGCGAGGGCGAGGCGGCTCCCGGCGGCCGCACCGAGGGCGAGCAGCCCCATATGTTCGATGCTGGAGTAGGCAAGCATCCGTTTGTAGTCGCGTTGGGCGAGCAGTAGCGACGCCGCGATGGCCAACGAGGCGAGGGAGAGCGTGACGAGCAAGGTTCGGGTGAAGCCCACCCCCAGTGCGGCGTCGGCGATTACCTTGACCCGCAGGATGACATAGAACGCGACCGACAGGAGGACACCGGACATCAGAGCGGAAACGGGCGCGGGCGCCTGCCCATGGGCATCGGGTAGCCAGGCGTGCATCGGAGCGAGGCCAGCCTTGGCGCCGAACCCGATGACCAGTAGCGCCACCGCGATGCGCGTAACCCCGCGGTCGAGGCCGGTCGCTGCGGCGGTGAGCTCCACCCAGTCAAGTCCAACGCCAGCGAGACCAGCATCGCCCGGGCCAGCGTGGGTGGCGGCGTAGTTGAGGAGGACGGTGCCGAGGAACGCGAGAGCGATGCCCACCGAACAGATGACGACGTATTTCCAAGCGGCCTCGACGGCGGCCCGGGTGCGCCGGTGTCCGACGAGGAACGCCGTGATGATCGTGGTGGCCTCGACCGCGACCCACGCGGTACCCAGGTTCGCGGCGAGCACGGCCAGTGCCATCGTCGCGACGAACCCCTGCACGAGGAGACTGTGTAGCCGGGCCGCACGTGTGCTCGCTCGGCCCGAACGGATCTCGGCACTCAGGTAGGCGGGGCTGGCAGCGGTCGCGAGCAGCGTGATCGCACCGATCACGATCAGCATATACGCGCTCAAGGCGTCCACTCGCAGTTGTCCGCCCAGTGCCGTCCGCGGCCCGTCGAGGGTCACCACGGTCGCAAGGAGGATGTCGGCCACGAACACCACCCCGGCGCACGCGAAGCCGAGCCATGCTGTCGTGCGCCGCCAGCCGAGCACGGCGTAGGCCATTCCACCCAGGGCAGGCGCCAGCACCGGCACCAATGCCAACAGACTCGTAGTCATGCGTCCCGGAGCTCCTTCAGCTCGTCCAGGTCGGTGTCGCCAAACGTCGCGCGCATCCGGGTGGTAAGCACTTGCAACACAAGGACGGCGAAGAGCACGTCGAGTGAGACACCCAGCTCGACGATGATCGGCACGCCGGCGGTGGTGAGGAAGGCGACTGCGGTGATCCCGTTGTCGATCAGCAGGAACCCAATCACCTGGGAGAGTGCGCGGCGGCGGGTGACCAGGACGAAGAATCCGATGAGTACGACAGTGAGGCCGACGGGGGTCGCCCTGGTCGCGGTCGACGGGGACAGCTGGACGAGAGGCTGCGCCACGGCGTAGGCGACCAGGGTGAGGACGGCGGCGGCGAGCAGCGAGGAGGCCACGTTGACGAGCGGGCTCGTCTCCCGTGCCTGCCCAGCGCCGCCGAGCGCTCGACCGACGAGATACGGCAGCAGCACCGCGCGCAGGGCGAAGATGCCCAGGGCAAGCAGTCCCAACTCGACCGATCGCTCGTGGCCGGCGAGCACAGCGACGATCGCAGCCAGGGTGACGCCCTGCAGGGCGAACAGGCGGATGATCGCGGCCAGATCCCGCCGCCACAGCACCAGCACTGCAGCCAGCAGGAACGCCCCGCACGCGAAGTAGAGCGCCTGAGCAAACGTCGACTCGGACATCGGGCTCCTAGGCGAGGAAGAAAGAGGCGGCGACAGCGAGCAGTGCGAGCAGGAACGAGCCGGCCAA
The DNA here is from genome assembly GCF_014873875.1 of Actinopolymorpha pittospori. Lineage (GTDB taxonomy): Bacteria > Actinomycetota > Actinomycetes > Propionibacteriales > Actinopolymorphaceae > Actinopolymorpha > Actinopolymorpha pittospori. Next base: position 825,742 of record NZ_JADBEM010000001.1, read on the forward strand.
CAGTTCGGGCACCCGGAACAGCCGCAGCTTGGCCAGGAAGACTTCGCCGACGGCGAGGGCGAGGCCGAGCAACCCAACCTTGACAGCGAAGACGACCAGGGCAAGGAGTAAAGCGGTCAGGCCACCGCCGGAGGCGATGCCCCACGGCGCAAACAGGTTGGCGAGCAGCCCGAGAAAGACCATCAGCCGCATCGCCGACGCCCACTCCACCATGGCGAGGTCGGGCCCGGAGTACTCCAGCACCATCGCCTCGTGCACCATCGTCAGCTCCAGGTGCGTGGACGGGTTGTCCACCGGCAACCTGCCCGTCTCCGCGATGACCGCGACGGCGAGCGCGACCAAGGCCAGGAGGCTGACAGGGGAGACGACCTGGCCTGGATCGTGCAGGGTCGAGGTGACGATCGTGCCGAGGTTGGTCGAGTTGACCCGTACCGACAACGCAAAGATCGCGAGCAGCAGAGTCGGTTCCACCAGCGCCGTGATGGTCATCTCGCGGCTTGCGCCCATTCCGCCGAACGCCGTACCTGTGTCGATCCCGGCAAGTGCGAGGGCGACCGTGCCGAGGGCCAACAGTGCGACCACCGCGAACAAGTCCGCGATCGGGCCAAGCGGCGACTCGGTAGTGAGGAATGGTGCGACGGCGGCCACCACCACCGTGGTGGCAACCATCACCACAGGAGCGAGGCGGAACACCTCGCTTGTCCCACGGGGCGCCAAGGGATCCTTGCGCAGCAGTTTCCGGAGATCCCGCCAAGGCTGGCCGACACCAGGCCCGGCCCGCCCATCCAGCCGAGCTCGCACCTGGCGCATCACACCAACCAGCACCGGCGACCCCGCGATCACGACCACTACCTGCAGCGCCGAGCCGAGGGCACCCGCCACACCTGCGGTCCCTGTCATCTGGTCACCGCCAGCAGGACGAACAGCCCGATGACGGCGGAGAAGCCATAACCCAGATAGCGGTGCACGCTGCCGGTGGCGAGTCGTCGGCCGACCCGACCCCACCCCCGCGCGAATGCGAGCACAGGATCATAGATCGCGCGTTCGATTCGATCGGGCACCCGGCGGTGGTACTCGATGCGGTCTACCAGATAGCGGGACTCCTGAAGGTGGGTGACGTCGACGTTGGACTCGGGCTCGAGTACGTCGTCGAATACGCGTTGGAGCGGCTCAACGAACGACGTGGCGGTGTACTGCGTCCGTGGGCTGAGCGGACCTGCGCCGCAGTCCCACAGTCGAACCTCGCGCCGCACCCCGCGCATCCGTGAGCCGCGGCGTACGGCGGCCACCCTCAGCCCGGCCAGCACCACGACCATCCCGACGAGCACGAGGATCGCGAGGAACAGCGGCGACAGCGCACCGGCCACGCCCACCAGCCGCATTATGACCGCGCCCTGGACTGCCGAGTGGTCCAGTGTCGGCTCGGCTACGCCGACGGCGCCGGTCAGTACGGGTACCACGACGGTGGGCGCCAGGGCGAGCCCGACGCAGGCGAGGCCCGCCAGCCCCATGCCGGTGAGCATGGTGACTGGGCTCTCCCGTGCGCTCGCGGCGGCGGCGCTCCGCGCCCGCGCTAGGAAGCCCACTCCGAACGCCTTCACGAACGTCGCGCCCGCCACTCCGGCGGTCAACGCGACCGCCGCGACTGCTACCGGCATCGTGATGGCCGTCGCCGCTCCCGATGCGGGCAATCCGTGAATCAGGCTCTGCAGCAGGAGCCACTCGCTGACAAAGGCGTTGCCCGGTGGCAGCGCGGAGGCCGCCAGCGCTCCGAGACCGAACATTGCGGTGGTGACGGGCATCGGTGTCCGTAACCCGCCGAGCGCGTCCAGGTCCCGGCTTCCTGTCGCATGCAACACCGAGCCGGCGGACAGGAACAGCAGTGCCTTGAACGCCGCGTGATTGACCACATGCAGCAGTGCCGCAGTCAACGCCAGTCCGGCCAGTACGCGGGCGCCAGCGGAGACGAACACACCGGCAGCGCCCACCCCGACCAATATCAGTCCGAGGTTCTCGGTCGTGGAGTGGCCAAGCAGCCGTTTGAGGTCGGCGCTCATCGCGGCATGCAGAATGCCGTACAACGCGGAGATCGCGCCGAGGCCGAGGACGAGAAGCCACCACCAGCGCGGCCCGCCGCCGAGCAGGTCGAAGCCGACCCGGAGGATCCCGTAAACGCCGAGGTTGACCATCGCCGCCGACATGAGTGCGGATACATGGCTGGGCGCCTCGGGATGGGCCCGGGGCAGCCAGGCGTGGAGAGGAAGGATGCCAGCCTTCGACGCGAATCCGATCAGGGTGGCCACGAAGACCGTGCCCGCGGCGGCGGGTGAAAGCTGGTCGGCCACCGAGCGCAGGGCGGCGAACTCGTCGCCGTGTGCGCGGGCGGCGAACAGCATCAGGCCAATCAGGATCGCCACCATGCCGAGGTGAGTCATGACGGCGTACCACAGGCCGGCTTCACCCACCGCTGTCCGCCTGCGGTGCTCGGCCACCACGAGCAGGAGGGAGGTAAGTGCCATCAACTCCCAACACACAAGGAATGTGCTGACGCTCGCTGCTGCTGGGACTAGCAGCATGGCCGCGACGAACAGCGGGACCAACGCCTGCACGCCTCGCCCAGCCAGACCTTGACCGGAATAGCCGATCCCATAGATGCCTGCCGTGATCGCGACGCCGCCGGTGACCGCAACGAACAACCCGCCCAGCGGGTCGAGTTCGAGTCGTACACCGAACAGTGGCAGGAGGTTCGGCAGGGTCGCGCTGAACGCCTGGCCGGTGAGGGCAGCGACACCGGCGACGGCGGCAAGTGCTCCGCTGATCGCGGTGCAGGTCCCGACGACGGCGGGGCGTATGCGGTCGTAGCTGACCAGCGCCGTGACCGCGGCCAGCGCCGCCGCTGCGAGTGACAGTGTGAAGCTCAGACCGGCGAGACTCATCGACCGGTCAGCCCACGCAGCGCCGCCACGATCGCTTCCGGCGGCGGTGGGCAACCGGGAACCTCCACGTCGACCGGCACGACATCGGAGACCGCACCAGCGACCCCGTGGGCACTGGCGAACACCCCACAGTTGTGGGCGCAGTCCCCAACCGCGACCACCAGTTTCGGACTCGGAGCGGCGGCGTAGGTGCGACGCAACGGCTCTGCCATGTTGCGGGTCACTGGACCGGTCACCAGTAAGGCGTCGGCGTGCCGTGGCGACGCCACCAAGCGCGCGCCGTATCGCTCGGCGTCATACACCGGACTGAAGGCTTGACCGATCTCGATCTCACACCCGTTGCACGACCCGGCGTCCACATGTCGCAACTGGACCGACCCGCCCAGCTGATCAGCGGCGCTAGAAACACCATCCGGTCGCGCAGGGGCCTGCTCGGCGATCCGGCCAACTGCTCGGATACGGCGCAGCAGTCCGCTCACAGCTCCCACGACATCCCCTTAGCCCGGCCTTCCCAAGGTCCAGGTGCGCGCGAGGCGCACATCCGGCACTGATCTCCGCACCGGGACATTGCCGCTGCGGAAGGCGTCACACGCCGCGCGGCCGCGCGGCGACGGAAGTCCGATTCCGACTACCGGTGTGGACCGCCGCTCCCTACGTCTCAGCTGCTTTCAGGTCTTCCAAGAGCTCCATTTGCCCCGATAGCACACCCGTCAAGATGGCCCGTGCCACTGCCAACAGTTCGGCCACCCGCGGGCTGGTCAGACGGTAGTAAACGGTCGAGCCCTCTTTACGAGACATGATCAGGTTCGCCCGGCGAAGCACAGCCAGCTGCTGTGACAGGTGTGGCGGTTCGATGCCCACTTCCGGGAGCATCTCGGCCACCGCGTACTCCCTCTCGCTGAGCAGCTCAAGAACGCGGATCCGCGCGGGATGCGCAAGCGTCTTGAAGAACTCGGCCTTCAACTGATACAGCGGCGTAGTCAGCGTTCTCGCCCCCGCACACTCGCCCCGCGGCGCCCCTCGACCAGAGATTCTCTGGCCGGGATCAACACCACCGTGTCTCGCACCGCACCTCCTTGGCAGCCGTTCGCGGGGTCTCGGCGAGGCCACCAAGCCCGAACCGCGCTGCAAGAGTACAGTATCAATTGCGAAAGTTCGCATGTGCGCTGAACAGCAGGAGGTGGAGGTGCGGGTCACGCCCATCCGCGGCGCTTGCGCGACCCGGCTGCTGTGTCTCAACTGCCGGGCAGTATTTGGGCGTAGCGCGCTCCGCTCCGAGGCATGCTGTCCCGTCTGTGGGGGTTTCGTCCGATTTTTGCAAATGACGGGATCTTTCGGGCCCTTCCGATTGCTCGATGCACCGGGAGGCCTCCGACCCGGTCAACACAAGACAGGACACTGACTGGCGAGGAGCTATCACCGCTGTGACCCTTCAATGGCACAACGAAAAACAGCGTGGCATCACGATCCTGCACCTCACCGGCTACCTCGGCGAAAGCGCCATCGACCGCTTCGCCGGCGCCGTCGGATGGGTGCTGGCCCACGGAACCGGGCCAATCGTGCTTGACCTTGCCGACCTCCACGGCTGGAGCGACGAAGGCCAAGCCGCAGTCGTGGACGCCGCGACTCGCCTCGCCAGTCACGAACGGATCCTCGTCATCTGCGGGCTGCATCGGGTCCCCGAGCCGAAGGCGCCAGGAAATTTCGGCCCACCAATTACCGTCTATCCCGACGTCGGCGCCGCCCTCACCGATCTCTGCCAGACCGCCAGTCAAGATCGACCTCCCCGGCGACAACCGACGAATCGCGTGCCCTGAGCAGACCGAACCCGCAGCTTCGAACCACCTTCGCGATGGGAACGCCGCCGAGGGAGGCTTGATGGTGCACCCTGCGTAGCCGCGGCATCTCCACGCGTCCGCCCGTCTGCTTCGTGTATTGCAGCCACGCGTCGCGGGTGTAGTCCTGGTCGAGCCGGTGCGCTGCTGGTCGACCTTCGCGGGCAGTCGCGTGCGAATCTTCTCGACCTCACGACGGTCGCGAGAGGACTCGGGTGAGATAGCTGTCCTTGCCGGTCCGTGGGTCCCTTCCGGCGTAGACGAGGACCTGAAACGAGTTCCCTCGTTGGCGGACGAAGCCACGCGTACGCCGCGTCGAGGCACTCTCCCGAACAGGGCGATCGGGATCGCCCGCGGAATGGTGCGACGGCGGTCGCGGACTGCCTCCGCTATGGTGACGACGCGGGCGTAGGGTACGAAACCCCTGGCTGGCCTTTCGCGTGCTCCGGGCCGCGGGTCTTTGCTCTTCGCGTTCGCTAGGTCTAGCTTTCGACGCCACAACTTTCTCGCCGACCTGGACGCCACCGGGCGAAGCTGTTGGTGCGGATCGTCGACGCCGACCTGGGCATCGCCGGCGCCCGATGGCAGCCGGGCGAGTGAGCGGTACCGGTTGATCACCACCCTGATCGACCACCAGCGCCACCCGGCACTCGAGCTCGTCAGGCTTTACCACGAGCGCTGGGAGGTTGAGATCGCCTACCTGGCATTGCGCCACACGATCCTCGAAGGTCACGTGCTGCGCTCTGGCGACCGCAGCGGCCTGCAACAAGAGACCTGGGCGGTGCTGGTCCCGCCACGCCGATCAGCGAGGTGTACAGGCCTTCCCGACGCGACAGGGCACCCTTCTCCGCCTTGTCCAACTGCTCGTACTCAGCCAAGATCTTCGCCTTGTACGACGCCGAGTACGTCCGCGCCTTCGCCGGGACCTCCCTATCAGGCACCCGCCCCTCGTTCGAAGTCACAGTAAGACTGAACTCCTCACTCGCCCTCAAAACAAAGTTTCAAGCTCCGATCCTGCCTCACTCGAGCTCGACACAGAGGGGACGCGCGCACTCTCCTCGACGACGCGATCAGCGTGCTACTCCTGCGACCACAGGGTTCCCTCAACCGGCTACAGGCCGCCATGCTCCTGGCGCAGTACCTCCTCGCAACCATCGCCGCCGCCACCGCCGAACAGCAGCGCCTGGTATCCGAACCGGCCCGGCAGAGCAGACAGTTCATCGCCGACCACCTGACCGAGTCGATCAACGTCACCACCCTGGCTCACGTCGCCGGCCTGTCGGCGCCCCGCCTGCACGCCCCCTTTTCCGCCAGGAGATCGGCCAGTCCCCAGGCGAGTACATCCTCCGCGCAACGGGGCTTGCGGCGCGGACTTCGTCGATGAGGCGGAGCTGCCACCGCCACCCACGAAGCTCGAGCACCACGGCCGTCCTCAACGTCGGCGGATCAGGGGTTCAGGCGGCGGAGCGCTCGGCCACCGACCGGCGGCGCAGGCTCACGTCGGCAATGGCCGGCGGTGTGTAGGCGGCGTCGTTGGGGCCGGCGTCGGTGCCGGGTGGTGCGATCTCATCAATCTGGTTGAGGACCTCGTCGTCCAGGGTGACGTCGGCGCCGGCGAGCAGGTCGTCGAGGTGTTCCATGGTGCGCGGCCCGATGATCGCCGACGTGACGCCCGGATGGGCGATCGCAAACGCCATCGCCAGGTGGGTCATCGGCAGGCCGGCCTGCTCGGCCAGCGGGATGAGCTGTTCGACCACCTCGAGCTTGCACTCATGGGCGAAATGCTCCGGCGTAGCCGCCACGCGATGGGTGGCGCCACCCTGTGCCCCCTTGCGGTGGCGTCCGGTGAGCAGGCCCTGTGCCAAAGGGCTCCAGACGAGGGCGCCCATCCCGTAGCGGCGCGCAACGGGCAACACGTCGCGCTCGATGCTGCGGTTCAGGATCGAGTACGGCGGCTGCTCGGTGCGGAAGCGCTCCAGACCGCGGCGTTCCGCGACCCACTGTGCCTCGACGATCTCCGCCGCAGGGAAGGTGGACGATCCGATCGCCCGGACTTTGCCGCTGTGGATCAGGTCGGACAGCGCCGACAGTGTCTCCTCGATGTCGGTCGTAGGGTCGGGGCGGTGAACCTGGTAGAGGTCGAGGTGATCGGTCTGCAGGCGGCGCAGGGAGGCCTCGACCGCGGCGATGATCCAGCGCCGAGAATTGCCCCGGTGATTCGGATCATCACCCATCGGGAAGTGCATCTTGCTGGCGAGCACGACGTCGTCGCGGCGGCCCTTGAGTGCCTTGCCGACGATCACCTCGGATTCGCCATCGGAGTACACGTCGGCGGTGTCGACGAAGTTGATCCCTGCGTCCAGCGCCCGGTGGATGATCCGGATCGAGTCATCGTGATCGGTGTTGCCCCAGGCCCCGAACATCATGGTGCCAAGAGCGTAGGGACTGACCTGGATTCCGGTGCGTCCCAGCGTGCGGTACTTCATGCCACTTCTCTCCCCGAGCCGCAGCGGCTCGGCACTCGAATGGTTGCCGCGGGTCACTCCGCCGCCGCCGCTTCGTGAAGCTCTTGGTCGTCGAACACGATCTCGACCAGTGGACTGTGTGCCAACCAGACATCAACGTCCTGGCGCGGAACACCTCGCGCCGCGTACTCCGGACGGTCCTGCAGGGCCACGACAGCAGGGATGACGCGTTGCCGGGTCTGTTCGTCGACAACAACCGCCGTCGCCGGCAGATCGGCCGTGACCCCCCGCTTCAGGTGGACCACGAATTGCGGGTTCTTGCGAAGATTCGCGTACCAGCCGCGGCGCGCCGGCATCCCGGTGAGGTAGAAGCGCCCGTCGATTTGGTGGAACCAGATCTCAATGCGCCGCGGCAGGCCAGTACGAGCCCCTGTCGTGGTGATGTCGATGACGTGGTCACCAGGCGGCGAGTCCGGCCGAAGCGCCAAGGCTCGGACGACCGCCTCGTCGACGCTCATCGCCCGGCCCCCACAACTGGAGGGCTACTTCCTCCACCGCATTGGGCTGTCATGACGGCAGCACGATCGACCATCGGTCCTCTCTTCCGTCGAGAGTCGTCGGGTCGGCGACGACGACCTTAACCGGCACAACGTGCCGGTATGATCGGATACTATGTCGAACGCTGTGCCGCTTACAAACTGGAGGGGGACCGTTGGCGACGACAGGAGGCACTTCGAACCGCGGGATCCGGCCGTTGCGAGCCGACGCGAAGCGGAACGTCGACGCCGTGCTCGAGGCGGCGAAGACCGCCTTCACAATGACCGGCGTCCACACGCCCGTCCGTGAAATCGCGGCCATGGCCGGCGTTGGAACCGGGACGCTCTATCGGCACTTCCCGCTCCGGGCCGATCTCGTCTCCGCGGTATTCCGACGCGAGCTGGACGCCTGCGCCGAAGCCGCCGCCGCACTTGCCTCAACCTACGAACCGATCGAGGCGCTCGAACGCTGGCTGGCGCACTACGTCGAACTCCTGAGCACCAAGCGCGGCCTGATCACCGCGATGCACTCCGACGCCCCGACGTATGAGTCACTGACGGAGTGTTTCCAAGATCCGCTCCGACCCGCACTGAGGCTGCTTCTGGACAACGCCAGTCGCGCAGGCCTCATCCGGCCCGACGTCGAGACCGACGACCTGCTCCAGGGTGTGGCCGCGTTGTGCCTCCTGAACACAGCTCAAACCCAGCGGATGGTCGCACTCCTGGTCGCCGGACTACGCAACGCGCCGCCTGGTCCGCCGTCGACTGCGACTCGGCCGGGGCGTTGAGACACAGTCGAGCGTGAACCGAGCCGCGGATCCGGCCGCGCCCCGCCGGGTGGCGTGGCGACACTGCCGGCATGGCCTCAACGGCAACCGACCTGCTCGGCCCGGTCGGGTTGGCGCTCGCCCAGGCGGTCGAGCAGGTGCCCGGTGAGCCGACACTGACGGGCGGTTGCCGCTACGAGTTGAAGTGGGCGGCTAGCCGCGCACTGGCCACAATTCGGAAAGATGCCTGCGTATCAACGTATTCGCGGTGCGGCACACCCCTCGCCGACGGGCTCCCCGAGATCGCGAGGAGCTTCGGCAGGTGCGCCGCCAACGGGTGAACACCCCAGTCCCCACCGATGGCGGCTCGGCAGCGAGAGAAGGGTCATAGACCCCATCGTCGAACTTCTGTTCGAATCAAATGGGGATATGGGCCAGCAGCGCAGGTACGGAAAGCAGGGAGTCGACGGCTACGAAGTGCCAACCGGCGGTCGCCGCCAGCAACTCGAAGACACCTGCAAGCCATCCACGTCCACGTCCAACTGACCGGGCAGGCCGGCATCTACTCCGGTGACGGCACCTGGCGCGCAGCCCCCACCGACCAACTACTCGCCCCCATGCTCGAAGGCCCCGACCGGGTGCGCCGCGGCGAACGCGTCGACGCGCCGACACCATCCTCGCCGCCGACCTGACCGACTCCCGTGAGGACATCCAGGACTGGCTGTACCGGTCCCGGCACTACGCCTCCCCGCGCATGCTCACCCGCCACCGGATCGCCGAAGTGCTCTACGCCGGGGTCGGCGCCGGGCTGCTCGAGCCTGTCCCGGGAGGCTGTGCGCACGACACCGTGACATCGTGACCGAATTCAGCGGGAACGGGCCGAACGTGACGCGACCTGACGGAATCGGCCGGCCGATCTCGCCGGTTCTCTTCTCTTGTTCTGATCCGCGGTCTAGACACGAAGGTCGCGCGTTTCTCGGCGGTCGTAGGCCCGACTGCCTATGCGCCCCGCGTGGTGCTCCGATGTTGCGCTCTGTGTTCCGAAGTTGTGCTCAGGAAACGAAGCCGACGCTGCGAATATCGAACGGAGACCGACCTTGAACGACGCCGGAAGCCCCCGAAATCCCCGGCACGTCCCGCTGTCCCGCCGACATGCACTCCACCTCGGAGGGCTGCTCGCCGGTACGGGCCTGCTGAGCCTGGCCCGGCCCCACGCGGCCCGCGCCGGCACCACCGCGGTGGGCGGAGCCGCAACGACCGTCGGCGCCGTCACGGCGGCCGATGCCGGCCCGTCCGCCGCCACCGACGACGACTTCGCCCGGATGCGGGCCCAGTGGCGGGCAGGGTACGTGGGCAGCGGCTACGACCCGGCCGACCCGGCGATCGCGCCCGGGCTCGCCAATCTCGCCGCGGAAACCCACCAGTGGTGGTCGACCATGGAAACGGGGGCAGACCGGGCGTTCCTGTGGCCGGACGCCAGGCTCGACGTCCAGATCTCGTTCGCCATCTCCATCTGCTTCGGCCGGCTGTCCCGGATGGCACTGGGCTGGGCGACGCCCGGCACCGACACCTACGGCGACCCGAAACTCCTCGCCGATGTGATCGCCGCGATGGACTGGATGGTCGCGCACTACTACCGCGAGGACGGCGAGATCATCGGCAACTGGTACGAATGGATGATCTCGGGGCCGCAGAGCTGCAACCTCGCGGCGATGCTGGTCTATGACCACCTGAACGCGGACCAGATCGGCGCCTACACCAGGGCGGTGGCCCACTACACACCCGAACCCAGCGCCACAGCAGCCAACCGGGTGCTCACCGCCGACGTGGTCATCGGCCGCGGCATCCTGGCCGGGGACGCGGCGGCCGTCCGGCTCGGAGTCGACGGGCTGGAGCCGGTAATGGCCTACGCCGACCACGGCGACGGCTTCCACCGCGACGGATCGTTCATCCAGCACGACTACTACCCCTACAACGGCTCCTACGGCGTCGCCCTGGTGGCCACGCTGCCGGGCATCTTCCAGCGAGTCGCGGGTACTCCGTTCGCGGTCAGCGACCCGATCGTGTACGAGTGGATCCGAGACGCCTACGACCCGCTGATCTGGCACGGCGCCCTGATGGACATGGCCAACGGCCGGGTCATAGCCCGCTACACCGAGCAGAACCACCAGGCCGGCCACGCCGCGGTCAACGCCGCCCTCGGCCTGTGGGTGGCCGCACCGCCCGCGACGAAAGCCTGGCTCGGGCCGATGCTGAAGGAGTGGATCCAGGCCGACACCCTGGACGACCCACTGGCCGGCCGCAGCGTCCCGGCCCTCCTGCAGGCGCGCACGCTCCTCGCCGACGACGCCATACACCCCCGTGGGCCGCTGGTCACCAGCCACGTCTTCGCCGCCATGGACCGGGTGGTACACCGGCGTACGGACTGGGCGTACGGCATCTCGATGTACTCCAGGCGGATCGCGAACTTCGAGTCGATCAACGACGAGAACCTGCGCGGCTGGCTGACCGCGGACGGCGCCACCTACCTCTACGACCACCAGCTCGACCACTACAACGACGCGTTCTGGCCCACGGTGGACCCCTACCGCATTCCCGGCACGACGGTCGACGTCCGCGAACGCAGGCCGATGGAGGGCCGCGGATACCTCAACCCGCAGGACTGGGTGGGCGGCACCACCCTCGCCGACCGCTACACCGCGGCCGGGATGCGACTGTCCTCCCAAGGCTGTTCGCTGGTGTCGCAGAAGTCGTGGTTCTGCTTTGATGACGAGGTGGTTGCGCTCGGCACCGGCATCACCGCACACGACGGCCGCCAGGTGGAGACCGTGGTGGAGAACCGCCGGCTGGCGACTGGGACCGAGGCGGTGCTGGTGAACGGGACGGCCGCGGTGCCCGGCCTCGGCGACGCGGCCACGACGCCGGGCGCCCGGTGGGTCCACCTCGCCGGGACCGGCGGATACGTGTTCCCCGATGGCGTCCAGGCACACCTGAAACGCGAACACCGGGTGGGCCGCTGGTCTGACATCACCCAGCACCCGTCCTGGAAGGACGACACCCCGCTCCCCCGTGACTACTTCACCCTCTGGCTCGACCACGGCGTGGACCCGGACCAGGCGACCTACGCCTACGTCCTGCTGCCTACCGCCGACTCTGAGACGACCAGGCAGTACGCCGAGCGGCCGGGCACCGCGATCGTCGCGAACATCGTCGGTGTCCAGGCCGTACGCGCCCTGACCGCCGGCGCGCTCGGCGTGAACCTGTGGGGGGCCGGCGACGCGTCGATCGTCTCCACCGACGGACCGGCCGGTGTGGTGGTGCAGGAGGGCGACGAGGAGCTCGGGTTGGCGGTGTCCGATCCGACCCGCAGCGCGGGGACGGTACGGGTCACGGTGCGGGTACCGACGAGCAAACTGCTGGCCGGCGACGACGGTGTTCGGGTGGTCACGCTGGACCCGCTGACCGTCGAGGTGGACCTGACCGGCACTGACGGCGCCAGCCGGAGTCTGCGGGTCGCCTACCGGGCCTGGACGGTGTCGGACCTGGCCCAGGTGCTGGCAGGCCTGGACACGACCGAGGTCACCCCGAACGCCCGGCACGCCCTGGCCCAGTCCCTGGAACTCCTCGCCGACCTGGTCGAACGCCGCCGCCCGGCACACGCCCAGCTGTGGGCGCTGCGGCGGAAGATTGCCGCCCTGGCAGGCCACGGCGTCAGCCCGGGGGCAGCCGACGCGCTGGACGACGGCACCCAGAGGTTGTTCGCCCGATTCCCGCGCTGACCGACTGGCCCTCCGAGACGTTCAGTGGGCGACCGCCTCGGCGGCCGCTCACTGAAACGTGGTGACTTTGGCGGTACCGCCTCGCAGGAGGGTGCACTCAGCTGTCGACCTCAACTCCGATGTGCAGTGCTCAACGACGGCCGCCAGGGCTGAGGCGGAGGCCGCGTCCGTGGTCGCACCGACGTCGGGCCGAAGTGTCCCAGACCGCGCCTCGGTGAGCACGATGGCGGTGAGCAGCCATCAGGTCCGCTACGCGCCTTCCCCTGTCGGTTGGGTGACGGTGTCACGCAAAGCCGGGACCAGCCGCGCGGCGTTCGCTCCGTAGACCTGGCGCAGCGCCTCCTGGTCCAGGTCCAGCCCGGAGATCGTCCAACGCCCGGCGCCCGGCGGGTTGGAGCCGGAGTAGGGGAAGTGCTCGTCGGCGGTCTCGAGGAACCGGAAGTAGCGCCGGAAAGCTTCCGCGGTTGGTGGGAACACGTCGGTGCCGAACAGGACGCGGTCCGGGTGCCGGTCGATGAGTGCCCGGGTGGCGCGCGGCTGGCGGCCCAACTCGGCGATGCGAGCGGCGATGTCGACATTGAAGTTCGGGTAGGTGGTCAGCATCCGGTCCACCCAGCCGAGGTCCTCGGCGTAGCAGCCCACGTGCGCGCCGATGACGGTCACGTCGGGGTGAGCGGCGACGACGTCCTCCAGCGCATCGAGCAGGACCTGCATCCGCGGGAACTGAGGATCCCCGAAGTACCAGTCCGGGCGCCTCACCAGCTCCTCGAGGCGCTCGTTGTTCTCGTCGAGCGGCTCGAAGAAGGCGGCCGGGTCGGCGGTGTGGATCAGCACGGGCAGCGACAGCTCCCCGAACGCGGACCACATGTCGAAGAGCCGGTCGTCGTTGATCATCAGGAGCTTGTCGTTCTCGTCCCGGATGTGGAGTCCGAGGTCTTTCCAGAGCTTGACGCCGGCCGCGCCCCGGCGTGCTGAGTCCTGCAGGCTGCGCACCAGCTGATCGGGCCAGCCCGGACGGGATGGCAGCGTCCAGTCGAGCCTGGCGAACGTCGCGAAGCGTCCAGGATGCGCGCGGTCGTAGCGATCCAGGTTGGCCTCCAGCTCTTCGCCCCAGTCGCCGTCAAGATTGACGATGGCCGCGACATTGCAGCTGTCCATGACCAACAGCAGGGCATCGACATCGGGCGCCGACGTCCACTGCCCGGTACGCCGTCGGCCAAGATGATTGTGCACGTCGATCGCGGGCGCGGCCGCTTGGTCAACCTCGTGGGCTGGCACCCGAAGCATGGGTCGCGGTGTGTAGTCACGCAGCCGTATCGCGGCCGCCTCGGCAGAATCCATTCGGGTCTCCTTTGGGTCTCAGCGTTCAGCAGCACATCGGACAGTTCGAGTGCGGTGACGTCGTGTCCGTTCTCGGCGACCGACTCGGGTCCACCGTGATCTCGCTCAGCCCTTGGTGGCGCTGAACGCGATGCCCTCGATGAAGTGGCGCTGGAACGCGATGAAGATGATGATCAGCGGCAGGCTTGCCATCACCGATCCCGCCATCAACACGGGGTAGTTCGTGAGGTACTGCCCCTGCAGGGTGGCCAGACCGGCGGAGACCGGCATGCTTCCCGGGTCGGTGTTCACTACCAGCGGCCACAGCAGGTCGTTCCACGACCACATGATCACCAGGATGGCAAGCGCGATCAACCCGGGCCGAGCGAGCGGCAGTACCACCTGCCAGAAGGTCCGGAACGGTCCGGCGCCGTCGATGTAGGCAGCCTCCTGGAGCTCCCGGGGGAGTTGCATGAAGAACTGCCGCATCAGGAAGGTGCCGAAGGCGCTGAAGATGCCTGGCAGGAAGAGAGCGGGAAGGCTGTTGAGCAGGTTCAGCCCGTGAATGATTTCGTACTGCGGGATCAGGAACAGCTGCGAGGGCACCATCAGCACGGACAGGAAGAGCCCGAACACCACCCCCTGGCCGCGAAACCGCAACCTGGCGAAGGCGTACCCGGCCAGCGAGCAGAACACCAACTGTCCGATGGTGCGGGCCAACGTCATCAGCACCGTGTTGACGAGCATCTGGCGGAACGGCATGGCGCTGAAGACGTCCATGTAGTTCGACCACTGCCAGACCTTCGGGAACAGCGTCAGCGGGACGGAGGTGGCTTCGGCGAACGTCTCGACCGAGATCAACAGTTCCAGCAGGAAGGGCGCGACCATCAGCAGCGCCCCCACCGACAGGACCACGTGGACGACGCGGTGGCTGGACCTGTCCCGTCGGCGTCCGCGGACACGGACCGCGGACGCCTCGACGGCGCTACTCATAATGCACCCACTTCTTCTGCAGCCAGAACTGGCAGCCGGTGAAGGCGATGATGATTCCCAGCAGGAGGAAGGCGATGGCGGCGGCGTATCCGCCGTTGGACTGCACGAACGCCTTGTCGTAGAAGAGATAGACGATCGTCTCGCTCTGTGCCAGTGCGGGGTTGTTCTTCCCGATCATGACGTAGATCAGGTCGAACGCCTGCAGGGAGTTGATGACGCCGATGACGGTGACGAAGAAGATCGTCGGCGACAACAGCGGCACCGTGATGGAGAAGAACTGCCGGATCTTGCCGGCGCCGTCGATCTCGGCGGCCTCGTAGAACTGGCGCGGGATCGTCTGCATCCCGGCCAGGAGCAGGATCATGTTGTAGCCGATCGAGGACCAGATCGAGACGATGGCTACGGCGTACAGTGCCGTGGCCGGGTTCGACGTCCAGTGCGGACCCTCGATCCCGACCACCCCCAGGACCTGGTTGAGCGGACCGTAGTCGCCGTTGTAGACGAACTTCCACATCAGCGCGACCGCGGAGGGCAGCGTGATCACCGGAAGGAAGTACAGCGTCCGGTAGATACCCAGCCCACGCAGGCCCGGTCGGTTCAGCAGCGCCGCGACGACGATGCCGATCGGCACGCTCAGCAGCGACAGCACCGCGAACACGAGTGTGTTCCGCAGTGAGTGCAGGATCTCCGGATCGGAGAAGAGCGTCCGATAGTTCTCCAGACCGGTCCAGGTGTGTCCCCCGAACGCACCCCACTCCGTGAACGAGTAGTAGAACGTGCGGAAGATCGGCCAAATGGAGAAGACGCCAAGGCCGATGACGCTCGGCGCCACCAGCAGCCAACCCCAGCGCGCCTCCAACCTCTTCTGGGCCGAACGCCGCCGGCCGGGACTACTGGTACGCCTCTCGTTCTGTACCTGTTCGGTGATTACTACCATGGCCGTAGACTCTCCACCTCCGATCGGTCGCTAGCTGGGGCGGCTCGGCTCCTTCGCGAGGGCTTCGTTCATCTGCTTGGCGAGGTCCTTGGCCACGGTCGCGACCGGCCTCTTCGCGGTCCACGCGTCGGCGAGTGTCTTGGTGGCGTAGTCACTCCAGACCGCCGTGTTCACCGAGACCGGGAACGCGTAGTTGTACTGGAACTCGTCGACGAACGTCTGCAGGTTGAACTCCGGCGTCGACTTCACCCAGGCGTCCTGCGTGCCGGAACCCTTGGTCGCGGGGATGACCGTACCGGTCTCGCCCTGGATCTCCGCGGCCCGCCGGGATCCGAGGAACTTGACGAACTCCCAGGCCTCCCGCGGGTACTTCGTCTTCGCGTAGATGACGTTCCCGAGACCGTTGCTCACCGTCTTGGCCACCTTGCCCTGCGGCAGTGGCGCTACGTCAACATTCTCCTTCGCGTACGGAATCCTCTTGAAGGCGATGGACTCCCAGGAGCCGCCGTAGTACATCGCGACCTTGCCGGCGCCGAACATCTGGTTCGGTTCGGTGTCGGTCATCTGCTGCAGGGTCGGCGAGACGTGGTACTTGTTGATCAGGTCAGTCCAGAACTGCAGGCCCTCGATGGTCGCCGGCAGGTCCCAGCCCGACTTCTTCCCATCGGGAGAGATGACATAGCCGTTGTTCTGCGGAATCGTGTTGTAGTACGTCTCCTGGGCCGACAGGGTCGCGGCTATTCCGTGCACCTCGCCCTTGGTCAGTCGCTGCGCCGCGGCGATCAGGTCCGACCACTTCCACGAGGCGTCGGGCACGCGCAGTCCGGCCTCGGCGAAGAGCTTCTTGTTGTACCAGAGACCGATGCTGTCGATGTCCTTCGGCAGCGCGTAGACGTCCTTACCCAAGGTGTAGCCCTTCGTGATCGCCGGCTCGTACTGCGTCATGTCGATCTTCGCGTCCGCGATCGGTTTCGTCAGCGGCAGGAGGATCTCATTGGACGCGTACAGCTGGAAGTACGAAAGGTTCATCCAGAACACGTCAGGCGCGCTGCCACCGGTCGCTGCGGTCTGCAGCTTGGTCCAGTACGAGTCAAATGGTGTCACTGCGGTGCGTACCCGGATCTTGGGGTTGGTCTTCTCGAACTCCGCGATGATCTGCTTCATCGCCGGCAGCTGCTCCTGGTCCCACAACGCGTAGGTCAGCGTGACCGTCCCGCTGTGGCTCTCTTCGGAGTCCATGGACGAGCCAGACGACTTACCGCACGCTGCGGCGGCCGTCATCAACATGGCGGCCGGGACCGCCGCGAGGATGGAACGGCGCGACACCTGCTTCTTGCCCGAGGCAGGGGCGGACGCCGAAGACTGATCGGGCTGCATTGCTCTCCTCTCGATAGAAGTCGCGCCCTACGGCCGCGATGGATTCGAGTGGTTTTCCTGCGACGTCGATCGGGGGGACAAGCTCACGGATCCGGTGAGGTGGCGTGGCTGGTCGGGATCACGGCCGCCGGCATACGCGGTGACGACCGCGACCCGGATGACCCGCACCAGTTCGGCGAGCGACTCCAAGGCATCGCCGACGACCGTGGCGCCGGTAACCGACTCGTCCCGACGAGTCCCGGTGCCGGCTCGCCAAGAAACCACACCACGGTCGTGAGACCTGCTGCGCTCGCCTCGCTGGAGGGCGTTGGTGTAGTGGGGCGGCGAGTCAGCCGCCCGCTGTCACCAGTCGGGCTGCGCGGCTCAACTCGACCTAGCGACCCATGCGATCACCCTTTCCGAGGGATGACGGCCGTGACGCCGTGCTCAGTGATGCTCGACGTTGCTCACTTGGCTCGCAGGCTGATCAGACTAGACCTCGACAGGTGACGGTGTCACTCAATTGCGCAACCCACCTCGCGGCCGGCGGAAAGTCTCGCGCCACTGGCGGCCCGCCGTCCACTGGGCCGAGGCGCTCGGCGGACCCACGACCTATTCACAACAGTGCGGTGATGAGACGTTCGTCGTACGCCTGCAAAGCTGCAGCGAGCCGCACGAGGAGTTTGGGTCAAAGAGCAATTGACTGCTTCGTCCAAGCGCTCGACGACATCGGGCTGACCGACCCAGTGCGGCAGGTGTTACATGACTAATTCGCGTGGGCCACCACGACGAGCATGGCCCGCCACCACAGCGCCAAGGACAAGGTTCCCGACGGGGATACGCCTTCCGCACTGGTCGTGGGCCGGCCTCGCCGGCTAGTCGTAGTGACCTGAGGGTTGTTGACGGCGCAGGCACCGGGAGGTCTTTCGTCTGAGAGCCAGCGTGCGGGTAGCTCGGGCACGACACCGGGGGTAGTCAAGCGCAGCATCGTGGTGGTGCGCCTGACGCCCGCAGATGGTCGCCAGGCGCACCGCCAACCTCGTGCTTACAGCCCGATCCAGCGCAGCGCATGGGTTGTCGCTCCAGTCGGCCTCGCGCGTACGTAGTCCATGATCTGCGGCGACGTGGGAGACCCACCGGCCGTGCCTCGCGATGTACGTCGGATGCCCCTTCTTCACCGTCTCGGTCGCACCTCCAGCGCGCCGACCGTGTGCGTGCGACACCGAGGAGGAAGCGTGCGCCCCATGGTCATGGCGCCCGACAAGCTGGTCCACCTTGGAGCATCGGACTGAGGTATAGCCTCAGAACGCGCGCGTCATCGAGGTGGAGCAAGGCCGTCGAACACGATGGCCAACGCGCGCGCTCGCACGGAGTGGTCCCTGCCGGCGTACTCCGCGGCATGGCAGCTTCCTGACAGCACCGCGATCACCTCCGGAAGTCCAACGTCGTCCCTGACTGCTCTGGCCTGCTGGGCCTGAATGAGAAGCCGTTCGAGCGCCGCCAGCAATCTCTGGCCGATAGCCGATGTGGACGCCTTGATGTCCACGCCCGCTTGCGCCAGCGGGTCTGCGAACGCCTTCTGGGCGGCGGCCTGGTCGACCATCCGGGTGAAGAGTTCGAAGAACGCCTCGCCTGGATCCTTCGCGGCCGACAACGCGTCGGCGTCGTCCGCGAGACGTTCGTAGCGGTTGACGATGATGGCTTCGAACAACGCGTCCTTGGTGGGGAAGTGCCGGTAGATGGTGCCCACTCCCACACCGGCCGTCCGGGCGATGTCCTCCATCGCCGCCGACAGCCCGTCGGCAGCGAACACGCTCTCGGCCGCGTCGAGGACGCGCGCCCGGTTTCGGCGGGCGTCGGCCCGTAGCGGACGGTTTCGCTTCGTCTCGTCCATCACGAGTCCAGACGCGAGCGGAGATTGACAACCGGAATTTCCGCTCCGTATAGTCTAACCGGAATCACGATTCCGATACTAGGCGGTACAGCAGGGGATCCTCAAGCCGCCAGCGAACCAAGGAGACGCGCATGGACTACGTCACGCTGGGTCGGTCCGGTCTCAAGGTGTCGCGGATGTGCCTGGGAGCGTTGAACTTCGGCACCGGGTGGGGACTCGGCGTCGAGGAGCCAGAGGCCAGACGTCTCATCGACACGTTCCTGGACAGCGGACACAACGTCATCGACACCGCCAGCAACTACAACTCCGGGCAGTCGGAGGAGATCGTAGGCCGCGCGTTGCACGGACGCCGTGACTCGGTGGTTCTCGCCACCAAGGGCGCCATGCCCTCAGGCCCTGGCCCCAACGACCGCGGACTGTCCCGCGTGCATCTCACGCGCTCGCTCGAAGCAAGCCTGCGCCGGCTCGGCACGGACTACGTGGACCTCTATCAGTGTCACTTCCCCGATTCGGTGACACCGATGGAAGAGACCATGGCGACTCTGGACGGCTTCGTGCGATCCGGAAAGGTCCGCTACATCGGCTGCTCCAACTTCACCGCGAGCCAGATCGTTGAGGCACAGTGGGCGGCCGACCGTGTCGGTGGTACGCCGTTCGTCAGTCTGCAACCGGAGTACTCGCTGCTGCGCCGGGACATCGAAGCGGAGATCCTGCCGGTGAGCGCCCGACACGGTTTCGGCGTCCTGGTGTGCGGCCCACTCGGCGGCGGAATCCTGGCGGGCCGATACCAGCGTGGCGGCGAGCCCGATCCCGCGACCAGGATGGGCCGCCTCCTGGCAAGCGACCAGCCAGGCGCCCGCGCCTGGGCCCAGAGCAACCTGACCGACCGCAACCTTGCCATCGCCGAGGCGGTTGCCGATGTCGCCGGCAAGCTGGACGCCACACCGGCCGCGGTCGCGTTGGCGTGGGTGCGTAGTCGTCCTGGCATCACCTCGGTCATCATCGGACCGCGCACCATGTCGCAGTACGTGGAGAACCTGGCGGGCTTCACGCTCGAGCTACCCGAGGAGTCGCGTGCCCTGCTAGACGGCGTTTCCGAGCCGCCGGTACTGACGGCGGCCAGGTCCTAGCAAGCCCTCTCGGCAGTGGTGAGATCTCGGGTTCGACGGTGATGTCGAGATCCGACTTCGCCGTACGGCTCGTGCCAACGGGTAATAGGTCGGGTCGACCACCTTCATCAGCTTGAGGGATTGGATCAGGGCCTGGGTTGCTGGACCCGTGCAGTTCGCGGATGGCAGCTTCGAGTGCAATGTAGATGCCGGCGGATTCTCGTCCGACTGGCCGGGGATTGAGGACAGCCGGTAGTCGTCAGTGGTGGACATGCTGCTCCAGGGGTCTTTGGCCCGCCCCGCCCGCCGGAGCGGGTCTGCCCTCCCGTCAGTGTTGCCATCCCAGCACCCTCGGTCAGCCCCGTCCTTCCTCGCCCGCATGCCGGCGGCCCGGCACGCCTCCGGTCG
The DNA here is from genome assembly GCF_014873875.1 of Actinopolymorpha pittospori. Lineage (GTDB taxonomy): Bacteria > Actinomycetota > Actinomycetes > Propionibacteriales > Actinopolymorphaceae > Actinopolymorpha > Actinopolymorpha pittospori. The sequence continues at coordinate 846,077 of NZ_JADBEM010000001.1, forward strand.
CCACCCCGGGATCTGACCTCCCCTCCGTATGTCCATCGCAGCAGACAGGAAGCCATCATTATGATCGTCGTCACCGGTGCGACCGGCGCCCTCAACGGCATCACCGTCGAGCACCTGCTCAAGCTCGTCCCCGCAGACCAGATCGGCGTCAGCGTGCGGGACGTCGCCAAGGCCCAGCACTTCGCCGACCGCGGCGTGCACGTGCGACGCGGCGCCTACGACGACCCGGCCGCTCTGCGCGACTCCTTCGAGGGCGCCGGCCAGATACTGCTCGTCTCCCAGAACGACCCCAACAGCGACGGGGCGGCCCTGCACCGCACGGCGATCGAGTGCGCGGTCGCGGCAGGCGCCCGCCGCATCCTCTACACCAGCCACCAGGGCGCCGGCCCCGACAGCCCCTTTCCCCCGGCTCGCGAGCACGCCGCGACCGAAGCCGTCCTCGCCGACAGCGGCGTCGCCTGGACCTCTCTGCGCAACGGCTTCTACGCCCACAGCCTCGACTGGCTGCTCGGCCCCTGGCAACAAACAGGGACCATCGCAGCACCCGCCGACGGACCGGTCTCGTGGACAGACCGGGCCGATGCAGCCGAAGCCGCAGCCCTCATCCTCGCCAGTGACCACACCTTCGACGGCCCCATCACCCTCACCGCGAGCAGCGCCCACACCTTCAACGACATCGCTGAAACCGCCTCCCGGGTCAGCGGACGCACCGTCAAACGCATCGTCGTCGACGACGAGCAGTGGATCAACGACCGGGGCGCACAAGGCACCCCCGAGCCCACGGCCCGCATGCTCCTCACCTTCTTCCAGGCCGCCCGCCAAGGCCGCTTCGCCGGCACCGACCCCCTCCTCACGCAGCTCCTCGGCCGCGAACCTCACACCGTCGCCGACCTCCTAACCGACCGCATCACCACCTGAGCCGGACCTCCGGGCATCAAGCCCCCGGGCAGCAGGCCGCCCCGGCCCGGTGGCGGGCCGGCCACGGCCGGGCGAGCTCGCGCTCACCGGCCCGCTGGCCGAGGCGTCGCTAGCCGCGCTGTGCGTCGACACCGCGATCACCGGCTGCTGTGGTCTCACCTCCGCGACCGGCCCGACCTCCTACGACCTGGACGACGCCGCCCTCAGGCGCACCGCGATCGCCTCAGTACGCCGCCGCAACCGACGAGACCGCCCCGCGGAGGAGATCGACGCGCCGCCCGTCCGCGAGCGTCACCGTAGGGCAGGCCTCCGGCGCCGCCGGGTGAGGACGGCCCACCGTGGAACCTGACGTGAACGACGGCTCGGCCGAACCCGCGGGCTACCGGCGGTCGGCCGGGTCGCCCATACACGTGGAAGCGGCTACCGAGCTTGGAGTACGCCGGCGTCGGGAGACGTCGCGAAGGTCTGCACGTGGTCGATGGCTGTCTGCAACGCATCTTTGAGTGGAGCGATGTCCCGCGCGACCTGGGCGAGGAGCATGCCGCCCTGGAAGGCGGCAAGGAGCAGATTGGCCAGCTGCGTGGGATCTGCCTCAGCGCTGATACGGCTGAGTTGCTGCATGCGCTCGATTCCATCGCGGAAGATGCCCCTCCACTGGTCGAACGCACTCGCCAGCTCGTCGTGAACGTCGAGGTCCGTCTTGATGATCTCGCTCGCCAGGGAGCCGAGGGTGCAGCCTTCCTGGTAGGCGCGCTCGTAGCCGACGTAGAAATCCGCCCACGCCCGAAGCGCGTCGAGGTTGTCGAAGCAATTGAATCGCTCGCCGCGGTGGAACGTGAGGACGCGCTCGGCCTGCCAGGCGATCACGGCCAGGACGAGACTCTCCTTGGTCGGGAAGTAGTGGTTGAGCTGCGATCCGCTGACGCCGGCGGCGCGGCGGAGCTGTTCGTTGTTCGTCGCGTGGACGCCCTTGGTGTAAATGAGCTCAGCGGCCTGCTCCAGGATGCGGGCACGCGTTGCCTGCCCCTTGGACGTGAGCTTGTGAGGCGGCGCAGCTGCCGTAGTGGCGGTCATGCTTCACGGTACCCCAGATTGGGCTTGACAGCCCAGATCCGAGTGGTGTTGACTCTGCGAAATGGGCCGGGCAGCCCAAAAAGACTGCCGGCGGAGTTCGCAGTCACCACGGGGACTGCACCTCTGAACCGCTACGACCCCGACCTGGGCCCGACGATGACCGTTCACACACTCACCGGAGGCTGACTCGCCGTGTCACGACTGAACGCTCCCTCTCCTGACGACGTCCCCGACGGGGCGAAAGGCATCCTCGACAACGTCGGCGCACAGTTCGGCTTCGTCCCGAACATGTTCGCAACGCTCGCGTCGAACCCGGCCGTCCTCGACGTCGTGATGACACTGCAGGGCACCTTGAGCCGGGTTCTGGACGCGAAGACACGGCACACCATCGCGCTCGCCGTGTCGCAGGCCAACGGTTGCGACTACTGCCTGGCGATGCACACGCACGTATCGTCCGGACTCCCTGGCATGTCGAGCGATGACATCGACTTGGCCCGGGCCGGGAGCTCGATCGATCCCAAGCGCGCCGCGGTCGCTCGCTTCGCTCAGCAGGTGGTGGAGAGCCGCGGTCAGGTGAGCGACGCCGATCTGGCCGCTGTGCGAGGCGCCGGGTACACCGACCCGCAGATCCTGGCGATCGTCACCGTGGCGGTACAGGTCCTGCTGACCAACTTCATCAACAACGTCAACCAGACCGACAACGACATCCCCACCGCCAGCTCGGTCGGTACGCGGGGATGAGCGTCGGCGTCCTCGTCGAGGCGGCGGACCTAGCCGCTCGATCCGTCACTGTCTCCAACGATCACTCGGGAAAGGTTCGGCATGCCGGGCTCGGAACTCTATGAGCAATTCATGGCGCTGCACACCCGCGACGGTGGCCTCGTCATGCCGAACGCATGGGACGGCCTCTCGGCGCTGATGCTGGCCGATGCCGGCTTCGAGGCGATCGCCACATCGTCAGCGGCGCTCGCTGCCACGCTCGGCCGGTCCGACGGGCGTCACGAAGTCACCCGTGGCGAGCACCTCGAGCATGCGCGGCTGTTCGGCCGGCTCACCGGGCTGCCCGTCAACGGAGACTTCGAGGACGGCTACGGCGACACGCCTGAAGACGTCGCTGCGACCGTGGAAGCCGCCGTGGCGTCTGGCCTGGCCGGTATCGGGATCGAAGACACCTCGGGCAATCCCGATCAACCGATCCGCGACTTCGACGACGCTGTCAACCGCATGCGTAGTGCCGTCCACGCGTCCAAGGGACGCATCGTCGTCACCGGCCGCACCGACAACTTCATCCAGGGGCGGCCCGATCTCGACGACACCGTCCGGCGTCTGACGGCCTTCGCCGAGGTCGGCGCGGATGTGCTCTACGCCCCTTACCCACCCGACCTCGATGCCCTGACCGCGATCGTCACCGCCGTCGCGCCGACGCCGGTCAACGTCCTGATCTCGCCGGCGGACAAGGTGCTGACCATTGCTGAACTACAGAAGGCCGGGGTCAAGCGCATCAGCGTGGGTCCGGCGCTCTACACCCACGCAATGCGGGCACTCGAACAGGCCACCAAGGCTCTCCTCGCGGGCGACCTCACCCCCGCAACGACAGGAATCAGCTTCGGGCGCGTGAGAGAACTGCTGGCCCGCGGCAAGAACTAGCCCCCTGGCGAACCATCGCTCAGCATCCCTACCGATCGCCGGTCAACGTCCTCATCTCGCCGGCGGACAAGGTGCTGACCGTTTGCTGAACTACAGAAGGCCGGGATCAAGCGCATCAGCGTGGGTCCGGCGCTCTACACCCACGCAATGCGGGCACTCGAACAGGCCACCAAGGCTCTCCTCGCGGGCGACCTCACCCCCGCAACGACAGGAATCAGCTTCGGGCGCGTGAGAGAACTGCTGGCCCGCTGCACACAGAACCTGCGAACCACCGCTCCTCACCCAGTCATCGCAAGAAGAAAGCAGATTGACATGAATCTCGACAAGCTCATGAACAAGCACCTCACCAGGTATTTCGACCCCAGCAAGACCATTCCGGAGGAAACACTTCAGCAGCTGCTGAGGTTCCTGCGCTCCACGCCCTCGTCGGTGAACGTACAGCCCAACCACTTCTACGTCCTCGCCACGCCCGAAGGCAAAGAGCGGCTGACCGCCAACCTGGGCGAACGATTCCAGGACAACGCCGAGAAGATCCTGAACGCGTCGCACACCATCATCCTCACCACCCGGGCCGATGTGCCCGACAGCCACCTCGAGGCGGTGTTCACGAAGGAGAGGGCCGACGGCCGGTTCCCTGACCCGTCGAAGCAGGAGCTGTGGGAATCGATGACCCGAGACTTCCTCAACCTGCGCAGCTACGGCTACAAGGACCTGAACCACTGGATGGAGAAGCAGACCTACATGGCGGTGGGCCTGACCATGATGGCGGCCGCTGAGCTCGGCGTCGAGGCCACGCCGCTGGAGGGGTTCGACCCGACCAGTGTCGACAAGGCGTTCAAGATCCGCGAGACCGGACACAGCACGACCGTGCTGCTGGCCCTCGGCTACCCCGACCCGGAGAGGGTGTACACCACGCCGATCTCGCGATTCCACGCCGACCACCTGTTCACCTTCATCTAGACACCCACCCGGAAACCAAAACCCACAACACATAGAGCTCGTAACCCGAGCTTGTTGAGGTTGCCGGCGTGCGGGCACCCCCGTCCGTGACGGCCATGCGGGAGACGCCACCTTGGCCCTTGGCCGGCGGTCAGGGCACTCGGACCGATAGAGGAGTTGATCACTTTGGACGGACAGGAGCTGCAGAAGATCGCGGGCGACTGCACTGTGGGACTGCCCGGCGTCGGCCTGGAGCATCGTTCCGGCCCCGACTGGAAGCTATACAAGGTGCGCGGCAAGGTCTTCATGCTCATGACCGACATGCCGGGGCGCCCCGTCGTGATCCTGAAAGCTGATCCGGACGACGCCGCAGCCCTGCGCGACCAGTACGCGGACATTACCCCCGGCTATCACATGAACAAGAAGCACTGGATTACGGCGGAAGGCGGGGGCACCATCGATGAAAAGCTGGTGAAGGAGCTCGTGATCGACTCCTACCGTCTCGTGGTCGGCGGCCTTCCCAAGTCCGAGCAGCCCGTGGATCCGCGCACCTACGGCCGCCGCGCCTGACCTTCGTATACGTAATCGTGGGTAAAGGTGGCCGTCATCACTGAGTCACCAGGTCAGAGAGGAGAGATGTCCCACACGCCCGCCCAGGTCGTCGTCGTCGGCAGCGGCTTCGCCGGGTTCATCGCCGCCCGCAAGCTCGCCCAGATCCTGCCTCGTGAGCGGGCCGAGGTGACCATGGTCAGCGCGACCGACCACCTGTGCTACAGCCCGCTGCTCCCCGAGGTCGCCGCCGGACGTCTGGACCCGCAGCACATTGCAGTGCCCCTGCACGGCTCGCTGGGCTGCTCCCGCATCTTGCAGGGCCGCGTCGAGGGCGTCGACTTCGACAACCGGAAGGTGCGGGTTGCGTGCGGCGAGGAGCTGTCGCTGCCGTACGACCGGCTGGTCCTCGCCACCGGCAGCGTCACCCGTGAAGTTCTGACGCCGGGCCTGAGCGAGTTCGCGTTCGGGCTCAAGACGCTGGCCGAGGGGCAGTTCATCCACGACCCGTGCTGCAGCAGCTGCAGCTCGCCGACACCACCACCGATCCGGAGGTACGCCGGGCGCGGCTCACGTTCCTCGTCGTCGGCGCCGGGTATGCCGGCACGGAGACCGCCGCGCAGCTGCAGAGGATGACGCACAAGCAGCTGGCCAGCTTTCCTAGGCTGTCTGCCAACGACCTGAGATGGCTGCTCGTCGACCTCAGCCCCACCGTCCTGCCCGAGCTCGGTCCGCGGCTCGGCCGCTACACCCTGCGTCTGCTCCGCCGACGCGGCATGGACATCCGTCTCGGTACAACCGTCACCGCGATGCGGCCCGGCGAGGTGGAGCTGTCGGACGGCACGGTGCTCCCGTGCCACACCGCCCTCTGGACGGCTGGCGTGACGCCCCCACCGATCGTTGCCCACCTCGGCCTGCCCGTACGCCGCGGGCAGCTCGTGGTCGACGAGTACCTGAAGCTGCGCGACCACGTCTGGGCTGCCGGCGACTCCGCTGCCGCGATCGATCCGTACGACCGCGACGGGATGGACTACCCGCCGACGGCTCAGCACGCGCAGCGCCAGGGCACAGTGATCGCCCGGAACGTCGCTGCCTCCCTCGGGGTCGGGACGCGAACGACCTACCGACATCGCGACCTCCGCCTGGTCGCCGACCTCGGCGGCACGAAGGCCGTCGCCCGGCCCTTCGGGCTGCCTCTCACCGGTCTGCCCGCGAAGGTGGTCACGAAGGGCTACCACCTCGGTGCCATCCCGCACCGGGCCAACCAGCTCAGAGTCGCCGCCGACTGGTTGGTCAACTTGGTCAGTCGGCCGACGGCGACTCAGCTGGGACTGGTGCAGGAGTCTGCGGCGCAGCTGCGATCGGAGTATTCGACGAAATGAGCCGTCGGGCCGGCGCGACGGCGAGCGGGAGTGCGGGAGTGCGGGAGTGCGGGAATCGTGCAAGAGCGACATCGCTCCAGGGCTGGGTACCCCTCCATCTGGACCTGGAGTCGAGAGAACAGTCAAAGACCCGGTGGTCGGACAACGTGAGTCCTGGACTGGTCGAGACGATCGTCCCCCGCTCTCGGCGCTCGCCGGTGCCTACAGTCGGCGGGTAGACGACGGAAGGATTAGTAACTGCGGTCCCACCGAGTGATGGCCAGCTTTGCGACGACCCTGCGTGCCAACGGGCCGGGTACCACCGTCACTGAATGGAACCCGGCCACGCGCTCGCCGCTTGCCTGTTCGACATCACTTACGACAGCCCGCCCAACGAGGCCGACCTGTCGGCGAAAGTTCAGTTCAATGTCTACCTCGTGATCTCGTCACGCAGGTCAAGCACCGCGCGATCGACGAGGATCTCTCGCTGAGTGTCCTCGTCGAGCGGGTTATGCGCAGCTACGTGGACAACGTGACCAACGCGAAGGAAGCGAGCCGGTGATCTCCTCCGCACCAATCCGTTTCAGCGCGAACATCGACGAGATGCGCAGGTTCCTCGAACTACTCGGGTTCGAGGCGCACATCATCTCCGAGAAGCATGGCGGGTTGAGATGCCTGGCGACGTCAGCATCATCAACCTCTGCGGCGCCGACCGCGAAGAGAGCTCCGTCGTGTTCGACACCGACGAGCCTCTCGAATCGCTGCAGAAGCGCCTCCGAGACGCCGGGTTCAGCGACGCGCGCATAACCGATGAAGCGTGGGGGCGCATGCTCGAAGTCACCGACCCGCAAGGCGAGTCAGTCTGGGTCAACGAGCGAATGAAAGACGCCTATGGCTACCGCGTCGTCGACTGAGTGGTCTGGCGTCACGAGTAAGACAGTGGTCTGGCGGCGACAGGACCACCGGGTCGGGCGAGCACTACTGGCCCGGCGCGGCCGCGGGGTCGTTCACATCCCAGATCGCCATCACGGAGCCGGCCGACTTGCACCCGAGGGCAAGGCCGAGGCGCCGCCAGGCTGCTGTCTCTCCCCGGAGCGTCCGGGCCCTTCGCGGCGACCGCCGCCGCCAGGTGGCTCCCCGCCCCTGCACCCTGGGCACGGCCTGTGTGAGGCGGGCCCCACCATGGCCGGCCCGTCCTGATCGGGGCATCCGGCCCCGGTAGCACTGGTCCACCCATGAATGCCTTCTCACCTGCAGTTCAGGTAAGTGGCCAGGTGTGGCGGGCAGAACTGCAGATGACGGAGACTTTTTCCACCCGTTGAAGCCGCAAAGTGGGTCTGGGACATGGTCTGTGACGAACCTCGGGCGCGCTCACCACCTCCACACAGATCAAGACACGAACAGCCCCTACCTTCAGGCACCCTGAAGGTATGTCCCCGCACCACTGCTCGCCGCATTCCTTGGCATCTCAGCCTGCACCGGTTCGGGCACCGTGAAGCCTGTTCAGGCTTAGTTTTGGTTGGCGGTGGCATGCAACAAGTCTCCGGCGGACAAGGAAGGTGGCCATGAAGATCGTCGTAGTCGGTGGTACCGGCCTGATCGGGTCGAAGCTCGTGGAGCAGCTGGGTGAACACGGCCACGAGGCGGTGGCGGCGGCTCCGAACACCGGTGTCAACACCCTCACCCGCGAAGGCCTGACCGAGGTACTGCAGGGCGCGCAAGCGGTCGTTGACGTCACCGACTCCCCGTCGTACGAGCCCGACGCCGTGATGGAGTTCTTCCAGACCTCCACCGGCAACCTGCTCACGGCGGAGAAGGCGTCCGCCGTCGTTCATCACGTCGCGCTGTCGATCGTGGGGACGGATCGGATGCCCGACAACGACTACTTCCGGGCCAAGGTCTTCCAGGAGCAGCTGATCGAGCAGTCGACGGTCCCGTTCTCGATCGTGCGCGCGACGCAGTTCTTCGAGTTCGCTCCGAGCATCGCCGAGGCGGCCACGGACGGCAACGACGTGCGGATCCCGCCCGTGCGCTTCCAGCCCATCGCGGGCGACGACGCTGCCCAGATAGTCGGCCGGGTCGCGGCGGGCCCGCCGTTGAACGGCAGGACCGAGGTCGGTGGGCCCGAACAGTTCCAGATGGACGAGTTCTTCCACGACGCCCTGGCCGCCTGGGGCGATCCGCGTGAGGTGGTCACCGACCCGCAGGCGCGCTACTTCGGGGGCCTGCCCGGCGAGCGGACGCTGGTTCCGGGCAACGGCGCCACACTCGGCACGATCCGCTACCGCGACTGGCTCAGCCACAACCCTATCGGCAACTAATCCATAGCTCACGAAACACAACGAAAGGCGGTTCACATGCCCGACACCGGACCCAACCCGAGATCGACCGCGTGGCAGACCGCGATCACCACGCTGCAGGAGATCGAGCCGCCGTTCATCCCGGAGGGGGCACATGCGATGACCATTGTCATCGAGTACCCACCTGGCGACCCCGGTGTGCCGCCGCACCGCCACACCGGACCATGCTTCGGCTACGTCCTGGAGGGCGAGATGGTGTTCGAACTCGAAGGTGAGCCGGAACGGGTCCTCCATGCCGGAGAGGCGTTCTGGGAACCCGGTGGAGACGTCATCCATTACCAGGACGGCAACAACCGCGACGACATTCCGCTCCGCTTCACCGTCACGATGCTGTGCGCACCCGGCAAGCCGATGCTCACCCTGGTCGACGAGGACGAACTCGCCCAGCGCAGAGATCGCCGCGCTCCTCGCCCATCCTGACCACAACAGCCTTGTCCCGCGCGGCTTTGGTGAAGGATCCGCGTCAGGTTTCAGCTGTCGTTGGTGAGGGCGGCGGCGAAGTTGATGACGCGGGTGTAGCAGCCGTCGAGGAGCATCGGCAGAGCTGGGCCGGCCGGTAGCCCGTCGCCGACAGGCTTGGCGATCCAGTCTTTGACCCAGGTGGACTCGTGGCCCATTCGATGCCGGAAAAGCCGGCACTTTCGGTCGCGGCGAGCAGTGCTTCTGGGGTGACCACGAAGCTGTCGGTGCCGTCCAGTGACCAGAGCATGAGTCAGGGAAGGCGCGCCGGGCGCGGCTGTCTGTCCCAGACAGCCAGGCGTGAGCCAGGGGCGAGCCTCTCGGCTACGTGCCCGAACCAGATGGTCTTGTCGTGAACGTTCCTCTGGACGTGCATGGTGACCGCGGCCTGGAGGAGCGGGTCGGGCTGGAAGGTAGCGATGTCGCCGACTGGTACTGAACGAGGCCGCTCAGCCCGGTCTTGGCCGTGGGTGCGCGAGCGGGCTCGACGTAGGCGGGGGTGAAGTCGATGCTGACGACGTTCTGCATAGTGGCCCCCGCGAGCCCGTTCAGGACGAAACACCGTCTAGTGTTGCGTGATTCTGGTTGCGTTACTTTTCGTGTTGTGGCTCGTTGACTCGGTGTGGAGCTTTCGGTGGAGCAGGACGCTGAGTTGCGGGCGTTGGTGAACAGTCGGGATGTGTCGGCCGTGCTGGCGACTCGGGCGCGGATCGTGTTGTGGCATGGGGAAGGTCGGCGTCGTAAGGACATCGCGGAGTTGGCGGGGGTGTCGTTGCCGACGGTGGATCGGTGGGTCCGCCGCCACGCCGAGCATGGCCTGGCCGGGTTGGACGATCGTGATCGGGCTGCGCCGCGGGTGCAGGTTCCACCGCGGGTGCGGGCTCGGGTGGTGGCGTTGACCAGGACTTCTCCGCCGGCTGGGACGGGGCTGTCGCACTGGTCGACCCGTGGGTTGGCTGCGTATCTGAAGCGGACCGAGGGGATCTGCGTGTCGTGGAGCTACGTAGCTCGGGTGTGGCGGGAGGAAGGCCTCGCACCGCACCGACATGGCACCTTCAAGCTGTCCAAGGATCCCGCGTTCGCGGACAAGGTCGCCGACGTGGTCGGCTTGTATCTGGACCCGCCCGGTGGGGCGGTGGTGCTCTCCATCGATGAGAAGACACAGATCCAGGCGTTGGACCGGACCCAGCCGCTACTGCCGTTGGACTTCGGCGTGACCGAGAAACGCACCCACGACTATGTGCGGCACGGTGTCACGAACCTGTTCGCAGCCCTGGATGTGGGCACCGGCCAGGTCCTCGGGGAGGCCACGCCGACCCGGGACGGGGTGAACTTCCTGGCCTTCTTGAAGAAGGCCGTCAAACCTCATGCGGGCAAGGACATTCATGTGGTGTTGGACAACCTGTCCACCCACACCACGCCAGAGGTGGAAGCCTGGCTGGAGGAGAATCCGCACGTCAGGTTCCACTTCACCCCGGTCGGGTCGAGCTGGATCAACCAGATCGAGACGTGGTTCGGGATCCTGACCCGCCAGTCGATCCGCCGCGGCACCTTCACCTCGGTGAACGTGCTGATCAAACAGATCAAGGACTACATCGACACCTGGAACATCGACGCGAAGCCGTTCGCCTGGACCGCCACCAGCGAAGAGATCCTCGCCAAGGTCCGCCTCGTCCAGACCAACATCAAGAAACTCGTCGACAACAACGCGAAATAACACAACCAGAATCACGCAACACTAGCCAGCTCCTGCGCAAGAGCTCGTTGAATTCGTCGGCTCGTTCTTCGGGGAAGTAGAGTCGCGCGCCGACTAGCTCGACTGGGGGCTTTGCCCCCGGGATGGTCTCCGCCAGCCAGTAAGCCCATCTTACCGGGAGTAGACGTCGTCCGTAGCCCAGACGATCAAGGTTGGGGCCTGCAATTTACGCAGCTGAGACTCGATCGCAATTGTGTGGCTGTTGTCGAACGCCGCCAAGAAACGCTCCAAGTCACGGGTGCGCTGTTCGCTACGCAAGTGCGGCCGAAGATAGGTCTCGATGTCGGTATCCGAAACGTCCTCGGGTCGTTCGTAGGCGACACCGAGTGCATCAGGGGAACGATAATTCGCCTTGTCATCGAACATAGCGTGCGGATTGCGCGCTCGAGCGAAACAAGAACAGCTGACGGAGCAGCTTCTTCCACGATATCTCTCGCGGCATTGACCTACGGCGTCATCGACGCATGGCCCCGGGTACACCAACGGCCACATCGACCGAGGAGGTCGTCGGCGCGGACTGGCACCTCTACTGCGATGAGGAAGCCAAGCTCAAGCGCCTGCCACCGAAGGTCCGCGCGACCGTGCTGGCCCGCGAGCTCGGCTGGCCCCGGGGCGAGGAGCTGTGCGACCCGGCGATCTTCCTCGGCAACGGGCCGGAGGGAGCCGAGGCTGACGTGCCGGGCTTCGTGCTGGAACTTTCGGCGAAGGACGGTGCAACCGAAGGGGGTGACATGAGTAAGGAGAGTGGGGGTCGGCACAGAGCACCGACCTCGCACCGGGTCCGAGCAGAGAAGAGACGGCTGATCCGCGAGTCTGCGGGTCAGCCGTTTTGGCTCTCAAGAGTGTTGGCCGGGCCGTGGTGGCTGATACGCGTCCTGGGCGTGATCATTTTGTTAGCGGGGGGATCTCTTACTGGCGCTGACTGGGGGTGACTGCCTGCTAGCCTCCATCCAGCGTTGACCCGGCTCGGGGAGGAGCCGGTCAACTGGGGGTTTTGCAGGGTGGGGTGCCTTGGTGTGACTACTGGCGGGTTCGATTCCCGCCCACCTCGCGCTGCCCACTCACGGAGAGTGGGAGCACATCTGAGAGGACAGACGGATCACCATGAGTGACCAGACCGCGCAGCCCAAGAAAAAGGGCGGCTGCTTCAGGCTCATCGGTATCGGCGTCGTCGCGTTCGTCGGGCTGATCGTCTTGATCGTCATCGTCTCGCAGCTCGGCGGCGGGGGCGACGACAACACCAGCACTACCGAACCGGCAGCGAGCGAGACCACCGCAGCGACCGATGGTGGCGCACCGGCCGACAACCGGCCCGCCACCACGGACAACAAGGCCGAGGAAGACAAGGGCGACGACAAGCCGAGGACCGCTGGGCTGAACCAGCCCACCAACGACGGCAAGTTCACCTTCACGGTCACCAAGATCGAGACCGGTAAGAAGCAGATCGGCACCGAGTACCTGAACACGAAGGCGCAGGGACAGTTCGTCCTCGTGCATGTGAAGGTCGCCAACAAGAGTGACGAGCCGCAGACGTTCTTCGGCGACAACCAGTACCTCTTCGACACCCAGAACCGTAAGGCCTCGGCTGACACTGAAGCCGCGATCTACATGGGTGAGGAGTCGCAGTCGCTCTTCGAGGAGATCAACCCGGGCAACAGCCTGTCCGGTGTCATCGTGTTCGACATCGCGGCAGACGCCACGCCGGACCACATCGAACTGCACGACTCCGCCTTCTCCGGCGGCGTGCAGGTCAGCCTGAAGTAGGCATCCATGGCCGCGGTCTCATCGGGCAGGTGCTCGGTGTAGACGAGCCGGGAGAACCCGTCAACCGCCGAATGCAGGAACACGTACCCGACTTTGGCTCCACCGTTGTTCTTGGCTATGACGCGCTGCTTGGCGCTGGCGCGCCGGGCGGCCCGGTGGGCTTCGCTGTCGCGTCCATGGGCCCACCAGCCGCCGCCGTCGGGGATCCGGCCGACCTTCTTCACGTCCAGGTGGACCATGTGGCCGGGGTAGCGGGCGGTGATCGTGCCCGGCCGCCGGTTGCTGGTGCCAGTGGGGTCGAGGTCGCGGCGGCGGTTGATGCCCAACCGGACCAGCCAACGTCCCACCGTCGCCACAGAGATCCGATGACCCATCGCGGCCAGCTCGACCGCGATCTTCCGCGCGGACCACTTGTGTTCTCGCCGCCAGCCTTCGATCAGCTCCACCACCTGCGGCGGGATCTGGGACGGGCAGGAGTGCGGGGCGCTGGACCGGTAACCGGTCGGCCAGCCCGGCCTCACCGGCAGCCCGGTAGCGATTCACCCACTTCGACAGACACTGACGTGACACGCCGGCTTCGGCGGCCACGTGAGCGATCGGACGGGACTGGCACCGGGTAACTAGACGCAGCCGGCCGGCAGGAGTCAACGAGGCGCTAGCGTGTGACACGAGGGGTAGGTCCCTTTCAGCGGAACAGGACGGTTGGTCGCACTTCCATCCTGCCGCCGGGTGATCTACCCCTCCCTCACACCCCGACCACCGTCAACAACTTCCCAATCGGGTTTGTCAAGCCGCTAGCGCGACCTGAGTAGGTGGCGCATGGAACTGTTCTCCGTCTCGGATCATTGCCCCACAGGACGTTGAGTTGCCGGCGTGCGAGCGCCAGCAGCGCTTGCTTGTGCATCGGGCCGCAGAAGACCATCCTGCGAGATCTCCAAGACATCGCTGATAAGAGCTAGGAGTTCGCCTTCGTCGTTCTTGACCCGCCGCGACAACAAGCGCTTGCCGTCTACGTCGATGACCACTGCGTGATGATGCGTCTTGCCGATGTCTACTCCGGCCCAGATCTGGGGCACGGCCACCTCCGTGAGCTCGTCGAATTTGCGGACCCGCAGACGACCTCGCCGACGTTGTCCTACAGCAGCGATCGCAGTCGCATATCCCAATTGGCAGTCGAGTCGTCGCGGGGTTCCGGTGGCCAAGTTGTTGGAGCCATCACAGCGGCAACCTCATGACAGCCATGCCCGGAGCCCCTGGGCTCTCCGATCGTACGAAGGACCAGAGCAACCGCTACTAAGAGGTAGGACCTCATGATCCACAACAGCTAGTCACTATTCCGCGCCGGCTCCGCTCACTCGTTGACCGGCAGCTTCCCGACCGGCAAGACTTGGACCCGCATGGTGGTCGCCCCGTCCGCTCGGCCGACTTCTCGATGTCGGAAGCGATCCCGCCCGCCCTCGCCTTCGGCAGCTCTTCGGCGACGACGATCCACTGCTGGTTCGGCGCGTTCTGCCGCCAGACGTTCCACACTTCCCGGTCGCCGTCCCCTGATCGGTGACCAGGCGCAGCCCGCGACCCTTCGGCCGCCACATGGCCTGCCTGCCGAAGGGGTGGCTGGCTGCAGTGAGCGAAGCCAAGATCTACCGCGCTGTCGCCGAACGCGAGGACGGGTGGTGGATCGTCACCGTCCCCGAACTCGCGCCGTGACCCAGGCCCGCCGAGTCGACCAGATCGAACACATGACCCGCGACCTCATCGCCGTGTGGCTCGAGGTGGACTACGACACCGTCGCGGTCGACGTCAACGTGCAGATTCCCTGCCGATGGCAGGAGGAGTTCCGGGTGGTGGAGCAGGCACAGGCCGAGGCGGTGGCCGCTGCGGAGGCTGCGCCTCGTCAGATGCGCCTCCGCGTCCCTCCTCCACACCCAAGGCCTCACCGTCCGGGACGTCGGCTACCTGCTCGGTGTGTCGCCGCAGTGGGTGTCGCAGCTTCTACAGGACTCCCCCGGTTCCGATCAGCTCCCCCGACGCAAGGCGTCCTGACCCCGGACGCTCTACATCCAGCTCTTCTACGCCGGGCTCCTCGATCTCGACGACCTGAGGCACTTCCGCCGGTGGGGTAGCCGCACACCCGGCCACCCCGAAGTCGCACCACCTACCAACTGGGCAGGGAAGTCGGCGCGGTGCGACCCCCGCCACTGCCGGCTGACTCAGCGAAGTTCCACCTCGGTGGATGACCGCGACGTGCCGGCGGTGCGTGCGGCATCCTTCTCTGCACGTTCGGGGCGAACCACCCTCGCGGCCGCCGGGCGCGCCCCTGTGGAGGTGGGGCGGGGCGTCGGAAGGAACCCCGAGCGCTGATCAGCGATCCCAGCCGCACCTGGGACCGCGGTGCCGCTTCACTCAAGATTCGCGCAGTACGCAACAGTCTGTCGATCGGGTCCATGCTCGCGAAGAGGGTCGATCGGCTACCCCGAAGGATTCGGCGTGCGGCGGGCGGCGAGGCCGCCTTGTGGCGTGACGGACGTACCGCCTCGGCCAGCGCCGCCTGCTGATCCGGCACCGAGCACCGCACCATGGCGAACACCACGGCGTGCATGCTCGCATCGGCGGCCGGCAGCAGTTCGGCTGTGCCGGCGTGAACTTCGACAGGCACGGGCGCCCTGGCCGCGGCAGCCTGGGACAACCCACGCAGCTGTACCTCCGGATCGATCGCCAACACCTGCTCGACCGTGGACGGGTAGTGCGCGAAGTTGGCGCCGTCACCGGACCCGACCTGCGAACCTGCCCACGGAGGCCCGCCAGCTGCGTCGACCGTCGGTCGCCCATGCCGCCTGCGTCCATGGCCCGCGCCAATCAGTCGCAGTAGACGACCGACGCCCAGGCCGCGGCGATTGCGCTCGTCGCGTCGATCGGGGGGCATCCGTGGCCAGCGCAGGTCACCGTCAACTAGCCCTTGACCAAGCGTGTCGGCTGGGCTGGATGGCCGTTTTCATAGGCAAAGGCCTTATCTTGCTGGGTTAGCGCTCACAACGCAGTCCGGCAAGAAAAGGCCTTTGTGGTGAAGAAGATATCGCATGTTCAGAGTCGGCGGAACGCGGCGCGTCGACGACGCCGGGTTGCGGCGCGTCACGGGTTGGCGGGGCACTGGGGCGAACAGCCGTCCCCGATGCTGGGCTCGGGGACTGTGTCCTATGAGGTCGGCGGGAACCTCGACGCGACTTGTTTCGGCGGGATCGCCGCGGTGCACCGGCTGGTGACCAAGCTGGGCCTGGTTGACCAGATCAACGAGGGTCTGCACCTGTTGAAGGTGCACCTGCCCTACCACGAGTCCGACCATGTGCTGAACCTGACCTACAACGTGATGTGTGGCGGCACCCGCCTGGAAGACATCGAAGGCCTCCGGCACGACACCGCCTACATGAACGCCTTAGGCGCGGACCTGATCCCAGACCCCACCACGGCCGGGGACTTCTGCCGCCGCTTCGCCGAGACCGATGTGGTGGAGTTGATGGAAGCGATCAACGCGGTCCGCCCACAGTTGTGGGCGGGTCGGGGAGGCGATCTGCTCGGCCCACTCGCCTACATCGACGCCGATGGCACGATCGTCCCCACCTCCGGGCGCCGTAAGGCCGGCATGGACATGTCCTACAACCGGATCTGGGGGTATGCGCCGCTGATCGTGTCGCTGGCCAACACCAAGGAAGTGCTCTACCTGGTCAACCGGCCCGGCAACGCCCCCAGCCACCAGGACGCGGCGACCTGGATCGACAAGGCCATCGACCTCGTGCAACCGCACGCACCACGGGTGTGTCTGCGCGGTGACACCGACTTCTCCCTGACCGCCCACTTCGACCGCTGGGCGGCCCGGGTCGACTTCGTCTTCGGCATGGACAACAACCACGCGCTACGAACCCGCGCCGAGGCGCTGGCCGAGACCTGCTGGACCCGGCTGCATCGAGACGCCACCGCCCAGAACGCCACCGCCCAGAACGCCACCGCCCAGAACGCCACCGCCCAGAACGCCACCGGCCAGAACGCCGCCGGCCAGATCCGGGCTCGCCGGGACAACCACAAGCAGGCCATCGTGGCCGAACGCGGCTACCTCAACCTGGAGCTCAACTACGAAGACGTCGCCTGCTTTGACTACCAGCCCGGCAAGTGCGACCGCTCCTACCGGGTGGTCGCGCTGCGCAAGAACATCAGCCGCAGCCGCGGTGAGCAGGTGCTCATCGATGAGGTCCGCTACTTCTTCTACATCACCACCCGCACCGACCTGAGCGCCGAACAGGTCGTGGCCTGCGCCAACCAGCGCTGCGACCAGGAGAACATCATCGCAAGCCTCAAGTCCGGCGTCGGCGCACTGCGGGTGCCGCTGCACGACCTGGTCTCCAACTGGGCCTACATGGTCATCGCCGCGCTCGCCTGGAACATCAAGTCCTGGTTCGCGATGATGATGCACCGCAAAGCTGACCGCCGCGACTACATCCGCATGGAATTCCGGCGCTTCTTCAACACCATCATCCTCATCCCCGCCATGGTGACCCGCCGAGCCCGCGCCATCACCATCCGACTCATCGGCTACAACCCCGCCCTGGACCGGCTCTTCACCGCCTGGAACACCACCGAACGAACCCGCTTCGGCTGACCCACCCCAACCCCCACCCCCGGCCCGACAGCGCCTCACACCGCCGACCACCACCGGCGGCGACCACGCCTGCCCAGACACCAAAAACCGGCGCCGAACACCCCCACACAGCCCCCGACCAGGCCACTCCGACCCCCCACCGACACCCTCAGACGTCCCACCGACATGCCCGACACGACAGCCGACATGATCAAATCGCCTTCGGCCACCGCCATCGAGCCGACTCGCTTATTTGAGGACTAGCGGTCGAACCGACCGGCCACCATCAGGTCGGCCCGCTGGTCGTGGTGGAGATCCGCGCCGAGATTGTGACCGAAGGGCCGGCGGTGGCGGCACGCTGTCCGAATGCTGCGGGTCCGGGACATCGCCCCCTATGAGGTGTCCCTAGACCTCGACTTGGGGGGTGATTGTGGGGTGACGATGGAAGCGGAGGGGGCGGACTGTTATGGATCATGCTCGGGACAGATACGACGCGAAGCTCTACCGAGTGACGGCCGAGTGCGGGCGGTGGAAGCTCAGTCAAGGGGATGAGGAGATCCTCTGGTTCGACACCAAGGACGCTGCGGTCGAAGAGGGACGGAAGCGGGCCGGCGCGGATCGGCCATGCCAGCTCGTCATTCGTGACGGCACGATTGAGGTCGAAAACATCTTCTAGCCCCTTCATCGACACTCGTTCGAGCCAGAGTGCAGTTGTGGGCGGCAGTGCAGGTGGGGCTGGTCTCAAGTCCGGGACGCACAGTCGATCCAGCGCGCCGTCTACGAACCACCACTGCAAGATCGAAGACGAGCCCGCCCCCAGAAGATCGTCTCCTTCGCATGGGGTAGCGCGTGAGACCGAGGGTCGCGCTGAGGATGAAGACCGGTGTAGCCCCCGCACTCCTGGTGGGAGGGTGCTACACCGGCCGCTGTGAGCGGTGCACCGCGCTACGCCGAGCCCCCACGATCCGCTGGTCTGGCGCGTGTGCGTGGCTGTGCTCGCACCGCTTCTGGACCGACCTGACCGCCGTCGCCATCCCGGCGGGAGCGCGCCAGGTCGGCCTCACTGGGCGGACCCCCGTGAACGATCTCGAACAGACAAGCCGCGAGCGCGTGCCCGGGATCAACCCAGTGACGGTGATATCCGACCCCATGGCACCCTGGGTCCTCGCAAACCGGACCATCCCTCGTTGGGCCCGCAGTCATGCGCTCCCTTGTCGTCTTTCCGGCACTGTAGGCACCGGCACGTGTCTATAGAGCAGGAGACGACAGGCCCGAACCGGCCGGGACGTACGGTGTAAGCCTTTGCGGCCGCGGGTGCAGCCTTGATGAGTCCGCAGGGCAGCAGGTGCCGGGCAGCGGTACGACAGATGGTGAAGGTGCCCCGCCCGCCGACTGAAACGCGAGTCGAGCTCCCTTCCCGCCCATATCCGCCCACCGCAGGCCACCGCTCTTCGGGTCCCGGGCCAAGCGAGGTGTCTAAGGCCTCCGGCCCGGCGCCGACCACGCACCCAGTCTGCGGCGCGGGACGTGAGGAAGGCCGCCAGTCTCTTGGCGTCCTTCTTGGCCTGCGCCGCGGCGGTACCGGTAACGCGGATCCGCCGGCGTGGTGCCGAAGTCTTCGATCGGCGAACCTGCAGGTGGTATGCAGATCGTCGCGTCCGAACGTGCGGCGCTCAGGCGGCAAGTTCGCCGGGTGGGAGCACACTGGCCAGTACGGGATCGGCCATGACCTTGAGCGCACCCCCACGCCAGTCCCAGCCATCTGAGTGCGGCCGGGAGGAAGTCGGCGTAGCTCGGCGTCTCATCGTCCGTGGCGGGGCCGCGCACGGACAGCACGCACGGCCCCACCGTGATCTCCTTCGATCAGACGGCCGGGTCGTGCGGGAACTCGCGGACGTCCTGCGCGCAACGGCAGGCGACCGCGTTCTTTGCAGCCCACTCCAGGGCCGCCTCCTGGGTGGGGACGTCGAGGACCATCATGCCGCCGATGAACTCCTTGCTCTCCGGGTAGGGGCCGTCGGTGATCGTCCCGTCGGTGGCCACCACCTCGTACTCCGCGTCGAGGGGCAGGCCGCCAGCGAAGACGAAGACGCCGGCGTCCTTGGCCTCCTGGACCACCGCGTGGGCGTCCTTGGCCACGTCGGGCAGGTCCTCAGCGGAGACGTCCATCGCCCCGTTGTTGAACGAGATCAGGTACCGCGCCATCTCATGACTCCTTGTCCCGGCGGCCACCTCTACCTGCTACGAACGCCTCGCCCCGAATCCGACAGGCTGCCGATAGAAAACACGGGACCTCCGCCGCCAGCGGTCGCCGTCACGCGCTCGGCGGCAGCTCGACGCAACCGCGGAGCTCGAGCGGATCAAGCTCAATGACGAGGACATGGAGCAGGCCGCGCAGCTCCTCGCGGACCTGTGGATCGTCCTGCACGCGTACGGCGCGTTCGACGGCTGCATGGCGGACGTCGCCAATGTCCCCAAATGGGCGGTCCTGACGACCCAGGCCGTGAGGCGTCACGACCGCGCTCTCGCGGCAGTCGCTGACCCGGCGACCTACAACCCCTTCGTGATCTCTGGCCCCTTGGCGCATCCTGCCGTTGGGCAGACCCGCTCAAGGCCGCGGAACAGGCAGGGGATGGGAAAGCTCAACGGGATCGATGACGCGACATTCCGAGATCAATGTTCGTCGTTCTCTGCCTTCCCGCCGCTCAGGCATCTTTCCTCCGTGGCCTGGCTTGGCTCGTAAACGTCTGGGATGCCGTCGTTGTCGTGGTCAGCTGTTTCGGCTTCTTGAAGGAGGCGGTAGGTGCGGTTGCGCAGGCGGAGGAAGCCCGTCGCGATGAGTGCCGCGGCAAGTGAGCCGGTCAGGACAGCGATCTTGACGTGGTTTTCGCGTTGGCTTCCGATCCCGAAGGCCAGTTCTCCGATGAGCAGGGACACGGTGAAGCCGATGCCGGCCAGGATGGACAGTCCGACGACGTCGATCCAGGCCAGGCCCTCGTCGAGACTGGCTCGTGTGAAGTGGGCTACCAGCCAGGTAGCTGCCAGGATGCCGATCGGCTTGCCTGCGAGGAGCCCGATGATGATGCCCACCGCGATCGGGTCGGTCAGGGATGTCGCCAGGCCATTGATTCCACCGATGGTGACGCCTGCGGACAGTAGCGCGAAGAGCGGCACGGCAAACCCGGCAGAGAGCGGCCGGAAGCGGTGTTCGAAGTGTTCAGCCAGGCCAGGGCCGTCTTCTGGGCCACCGGCCTTGTGGCGCCGCGCGACCGGCACCGCAAAGGCCAACAGCACCCCGGCAACCGTGGCATGTACCCCTGAGGCGTGCACGAGCGCCCAGGTGGCGACCGCCAAGGGAAGCAGCAGCCACCACGAGCGGACCCGACGCTGCACCAGAACCGTGAAGATCACGAGCGGGGCCAGTGCCGCCAGCAATGGGATGGCTGAGAGGTGGTCGGTGTAGAAGATGGCGATGATGAGGATGGCCAGCAGGTCGTCGACGACGGCGAGGGTGAGCAGGAAGGTGCGCAGCGCGGAGGGCAGGTGACGGCCGATGACGGCGAGCACCGCCAAGGCGAAGGCGATGTCGGTTGCTGTGGGGATGGCCCAGCCCTTGCCCGCGCCGCTGCCGGTATCGAGGTTGACCAGCGTGTACAACAGGGCTGGGACGATCACTCCGCCGATCGCGGCGGCGATCGGCACGGCCGCCCGGCGCGGATCGCGCAGGTCCCCAGCCACGAACTCTCGCTTGAGTTCAAGCCCGGCGACGAAGAAGAAGATCGCCAGGAGTCCGTCCGCGGCCCATGCAGCGACTGTGAGATCCAGGTGCAAGGCTGCCGGGCCGAACGTAAAGTCGCGAACGGCCTCATAGGTGCCCGCCCATGGCGAGTTCGCCCAGATCAGGGCAACCACCGCACCCGCCAGGAGCAGTGCGCCGCCGATGGTCTCCTGGCGCAGGATATCCGCGATGCGACGGGCCTCGCCCCACGAACTCCTGGCGAATAGGCGCGGCGAGAGACGCGGACCGTTGGTCATGGAGTCTCCGTTTCGGGGTCGGGACAGCCAATTGCCGACCAGACTTCCCGGCGCACCTGACATCACCCTATGGGACAGGCGCCAACCCACTGCGCGGCGGTGGCGTCCGCGGCTGGATCATGTCCACCGCGGCGAGAGGAGATGGCTATGCAGTAGGCTCCAGCCCTGGTGTGCCGGGAAGTCTGGTCGGCGTTGATAGTGGCGACGGCGAAGGAGCTTTCCGATGCGGGCACGAGATTTGGTCGCGGACTTCCCAACCGTCCGTGTGGATACTCCGGTCCTCGAGGCTGCCCGTTTGTTGGCGGGTCAGGATCTGCCGGGTCTGGTGGTGGTGGATCACAGGGGCAGGCCGGTCACCGTGTTGCCGGGGACGCAAGTGCTGCGGCTGGGGGTCCCGGCCTACTGCCAGGAGGATCCGGCGCTGGCCCGTGTGGTGGATGAGGCGCACGCCGACGTCTTTCTGCGGGAGTTGGCTGATCGAACGGTGGCGGAGTGTCTGCCTGAACGGCCGCGTGAGCTTCCGGTGGTCGACTCCGACGCGACGGTCCTGGAGATCGCCGCGTTGATGGCACGCACCCGCAGCCCGCTCGTCGCGGTGGTGGACCAAGCCGGAGCGCTGTCAGGTGTGGTCACCCTGGATGCGTTGCTGGACCGGATGCTGGCGACGTGAGCGCGACCGCCTGGATCGCGATCGCGGTCTTCGCCCTGGCCTATGTGCTGATCGCGACTGAGTGGGTGCACCGGCTGGCCGCCGCGATCGGCGGTGCCTGCGTCATGCTCGTGCTCGGTATCACCGACCCCGATCACGCTTTCTTCTCCCCACACTCGGGTATCGACTGGAACGTCATCTTCCTGCTGATGGGGATGATGCTGATCGTCGCGGTTCTCAAACGGACGGGGCTGTTTGAGTTCCTCGCGATCTGGGCGGTCAAACGTGCCCGCGGTCAGCCGTTCCGGGTGATGGTCATCCTCGTCCTGGTCACGGGCATCGCCTCGGCGGCCCTGGACAACGTCACCACTGTGTTGTTGATCGCGCCGGTGACGTTTCTGGTGTGTGGTCGGCTCGGTGTGCCGGTGGCGCCGTACCTCATCGCGGAGGTGATGGCCTCCAACATCGGGGGTACGGCGACGCTGATCGGGGATCCGCCCAACATCATCATCGCCTCGCGCGCCGGGCTCACCTTCAACGACTTTCTGATTCACCTGGCACCGTTCGTCGTTGTGGTGCTGGTGGTCTTCGTCGGCCTGTGCCGGCTGCTGTTCCGTTCCGCGTTCGCCGTGGATGCGGAGCGGGTGGCGTCGGTGATGGAGCTTCGCGAACGCGACGCTATCCGCGACGCACGTCTGCTCGTGGTTTCGCTGGCCGTGCTGGGAGTGGTGCTGCTGGCGTTCGTGACCCATACGATCCTGCACCTGGAGCCCTCGGTGGTGGCTCTGGTTGGTGGACTGGCGTTGTTGGCGCTGTCGCGACTGGACGCCGCCGAGGTGGCCCGTGATGTGGAGTGGCCCACGCTGGCGTTCTTCGCCGCCCTGTTCGTCATGGTGGGTGGACTGTCGGCGACCGGTGTGATCGACACGGTGGCCAAGGCGGCCACCGACGCCATGGCCGACCGGCTCGGTCTGGCGAGCATGGTGCTGCTCTGGGGGTCGGCGGGCCTGTCGGCCATCGTCGACAACATCCCCTACGTCGCCACCATGTCGCCGATCGTCGCGGACCTCGTCTCGGCCAGTGACGCCGGAGCACGTGGGCAGGTGCTGTGGTGGGCGCTCGCCCTCGGTGCCGACCTGGGCGGCAACGCCACCGCCATCGGTGCCTCGGCCAACGTCGTGATGCTCGGTCTCGCCGAGAAGGCGGGCCGTCCCATCTCCTTCTGGGAGTTCACCCGCTACGGCCTGGTCGTCACCGCCGTCACCATCGCCCTGGCCGTGCCCTACCTCTGGCTCCGCTACCTCCTCTGATCCCGGTGAGGGCGTACGGACGACGAAAGGTGGAGGAGCGAACAGGGGCACACCCCACACGAGCTACCAGACTCCCTTCCCACTCCCCCTGGGAGGCACCGCAATGTCCGTCCGCACTTCCCGCGACCCGACAGGCCGCCCTCGACACTCGGCTGAGGACTCCCGCTCGCCGACGATGTGTTTGCTCGCGACATCGCGATCTACGCTGCCCAGCTCGACATCGGCTGCGGGAAGCCCATCGGGCGCCGTCGCGGGCCCGCCGGCCCCGCTAGGGAGCCACAGGCTTGACAGGAAACCAAAAGGTTTCCTATTGTGCGTGGTGTGGAGCAGGTGTTCAAGGCGCTGGGTGACCCGACCCGCCGGGCTCTACTGGACGCGTTACTGGAGCAGGACGGGCAGACCCTGCTGGCCCTGTCGGCACGCTTCCAGATGACCCGGCCGGCCGTGGCCAAGCACCTGGGCATCCTCGAGGAAGCCGGTCTCGTGGTGGCCCGCCGCCGGGGTCGTGAGAAGCACCACTTCTTGAACGTCGTACCGATTCGGCGGATCCATGACCGGTGGATCACCAAGTACACCGAGGACTGGGCGGCAGGCCTGTCCGACCTGAAGAGGGACCTGGAGCAAGGCATGGAGAAGGTGTTCGAGATCTACGTCGACACCACGCCCGAACGGCTGTGGCACGCGATCACCGACCCGGTCAGTCGGGCCAAGTACCACTTCGGCGCCGCGGTCCATTCGGACTGGACCACGGGCTCGTCGTTCACCCTCGAACATCCCCACGCGGAGCACCCTCTCGCGGAAGGCGAAAACCTCGTGGTGGATCCGCCCAGGCGACTGGTGCAGTCCATGCGGACGCTGTGGTCGGAGGGAGCGGAGAAGCAGGGCACCACCAGGGTGACGTGGGAGATCGAGGCCGTCGGCGACGCATGCCGGCTCATCGTGACCCACGACCAGCTGGCGGGCGACGCGCCCCCCGAGCTGTACGGCGGCTGGCCGATGATCCTCTCCGGGCTGAAGACGTGGCTGGAGACGGGCCGGACGCTGACCACTCCGGGTTTGCTGATGTACGGCGGCAGCGACCCGTCGAATCCCGCATGACCCGTACCCAAGGAGAAGGCCCATGACCACTATCACCGACGTACGCACGATCGGCATCACCGTCGCAGACCAGGACCGGGCACTGCGGTTCTACCGCGACACCCTGGGTTTCGAGGTCCGCCTCGACGGGATGGCGGGGAAGATGCGGTGGCTCGAAGTCGCACCGCCAGGCGCCGTGGTGTCGCTGGCATTGACCGCGTCCACCGGCGAGGCCAGCTCGAGGCGAGAGACCGGAATCAGGTTCGTGGTCCCGGACGCCACGGCCGAACACGCCTCGCTGCGGAGGAGCGGTGTGTCCCTGGGCGAGTTGCTGGAGTGGCCAGGCGTACCACCCATGTTCACCTTCGACGACCCCGACGGGAACCAGTTCGTGGTCGTGGAACAGGTCGAGGAGGCCGCACCGTGAGCACCAGAACGACGAGAACCCAGCTGGACCACACGTTCACCGCCGTCGTGGAGCGAAGCGACGCCAAGGGCGGGTGGACCTACCTACGCACAGACTGGAGCGCCGAGTTCTTCGGCACCCGCGGTCTGGTCAAGGTGGCCGGGACGATGGATGGTCACCCGTTCGAGGCGTCGTTCATGGCGTTGTCGATGGCTGTGTGGGTCGCCCCCGGAGTGCAGTGCGAGCTAGGCCGGCTCCAGCGCATCTTGTCGCGGCTCCTCTTGGCGCGCAGCGACAGCATGACTTCACGGCCGAGGGCGAGGTCGAACACGGCAGCGGAGACCCACTCGGCCGGTGTGGGCCGCACCCTCACGTGTCGGAGGTCGGTGGTCATCGCTTTCCCGCCTCCGCGTTCTCGGCCTGTGCTTTTCCATTGCCGCACATCGCTTGCTGCTGGAACGTCGACAACGCGTGGTCGATGGGGTGCGGCTGCGGGATCCCCGAGGAGTCCGGCATGTTCCACCTCGCGAGGTTCATCGCGACGGACATCTGCCGCTTGCCATCAGCGCGGGTCCAGGACATCGTGACGGCCCCCCACGCCGAGCCGTCGTGGCCCCAGAGGATGCCGCAGGGGGACGTGGCCTTCGTCAGACCGAGGCCATACTCGATCGGGTACCCTTCCTGGCTGATGACCGAGACCACGCGCTTCATCTGCGCCAGCGACGACCGGTTGACGATCCTGCCGGCAAGCAGCTCGTCGTAGAAGCGGTTGAGATCCTCCATGGTCGAGACCAGACCGGCCCCCATCATGACCCAGGACATGTTGTAGACGCTGTAGTCGCGCGGCGGGTCGACCAAGCCGAAGAACGCCTCGTACATCCGCGAGTGCGGCCCCTTGATGCGGGGCCTGTCCGGAAACTCGGTGTGCTTGAGCCCGGCGCGCCTGATGACGTTCTTGGTGATGTAGTTCTCTGCCGTGGTGCCGGTCACCTTCTCCAGGAGTCGGCCCAGGAGCAGGTAGTTGGTGTTGGAGTACACCCCCGGAGTGCTTCCCGGTTCGCCGGCGGCGGGCGCACTCAGCCCCATCTTGATCAGCTCAGCCGGGTCGAACTGCCTGAACCGGTTGTCGTCCAGGCTCTCAGGGGACATGTCCGGCAGTGAGGGCCACTCCTTGAGTGAGGGGAACGCATAGGGAAGGTATTCGGGGATGCCGCTGGTGTGGTTGAGCAGCATCCGAACTGTGATCTTCACGCCGCGCTGTCCAGGCACCAGCTGCGGCAGGTAGCGGCCGATCGGCGCGTCGAGCTGGATCCGACCCTGCTCGACCTGCTGCATGACCGCGGCGGCGGTGAAGGTCTTGGTGATGCTGCCGACACGGTGCCGCATGTGCGGCCCGACGGGACGGCCGGTCCTCACATCGGCGACCCCGGAAGCGCCGCGCCATACCTGGCCGGCATCGCGCACCTCGGCGAATACACCCGGCATCCCCGCGCGGTGGACTTTGTCCAGTGCGGACGTCAGCTCCGCAGGATTCTCAATGAAGTTGTCAAGCCTCTTGAGCAGTTGGTGGGTCGATTTGAAAGACCCGGTTGTCGCGGAGTAGAGCCCACAAGACGTCGACGCGGCGTCGGGCCAACGCGATGAGTGCTTGGGTGTGTTTGAGTCCCTGTCCACGCTTCTTGAGGTAGTAGGCGCGGTTGGGTCCCTCGCGCATCATGGCCGCGGAGGCGGACAGGTAGAACACTCTGCGCAGCTTGCGTGAGTAGCGCATCGGCCGGTGCAGGTTCCCGGTGCGTCGTCCGGAGTCACGCGGAACGGGTACGAGCCCGGCAGCCGAGGCGAGCCGGCCGGCGTCGGCGTAGCCGCCCAGGTCCCCGGCTGCGGCGATGATCTCGGCGCCCAGGATCGGGCCCATGCCCGGCAGGGACTCGATGATCTCGGCCTGAGGGCGCGCGGAAGGTAGTGGTGATGCGGGCGTCCAACTCGCTGATCCGAGTGCCGATCGCCAGGATCTGGGCGGCGAGGTCGGCCACGATGCTGGCCGCGACGTCTTGCGCGGGCACAACACTCTGCTGAGCCCTGGCTGCGGCCAGGGCAGCGGCTGCGATCTCCTCCGCGCTGCGGACCTTCGCCCTTGACCAGCCATGCCCGCAGCCGCGACTGCCCGATCCGACGGATCGCCCCGGGGATCTGGTAGCCGGTCAGTAGAACCAGCGCGCCACGGCTGTGGGCGTAGCCAAGGACCGTTCCAGGGCAGGGAAGTAGCCACTGAGTACGTCGCGGAGCCGGTTGACCATGCGGACCCGGTCGCCGACCAGATCGCTGCGATGGGTCACCAGCAGCCGCAGCTCGCTCACCAGCGAAGTGGAGACCTCCACCTCCTGCAGATCGCCGCGGTGTCGAAGCGTCTCAGCGATGACATATGCATCGCGGGCATCGGTCTTCGCTTCACCGCGGTAGGCGCCCGCCATCTGGTTCACGGTTCGACCAGGCACGTACCTGCCGCGCTGACCGTGCGCCGCCAACAGTGCCAGCAGGAGCCCCGACATGGTCCCGGTGACGTCGACTCCCCACACGACCTCCTCAGCCCGAGTAAGCACGCTGCCAACCGCGTCGAGGATCGCAGCCTCGTCGTTGATGACCTTCGCCGACCAGGCGGTCGCCCCGTTTTCGTCGATCAGACAGACCCAGTGATGACCCTTGCCGACATCGACGCCCACCCAGCCGAACGGGATCCGCTTCTTCATCAACTTCTCCTTCGAGCACACGAACATTGCCGTGGCCCGAAGGACTCCCCGCCGACAGATCCGTAAACAGCGACCAGGACACGCATCTCAATCAGCAGTCAAGGCGTCCCAGGAGGAGCCGGGCGGCCAATCCATGGGAGCCATCAAGGGCGATCAAGGCTCAGCCACACCCAGCCCTCCCGGGCCAACCAAGAACTTACGGATCGAGGCTGGTCGACGGGCTCGTGCTGGCAGCCAGCACTGCCCCTGTGGCTTTGGGCGCGGGAAGTGCCGTCGCCGTGCCCGCACCAACGCTCAGTAGGGCGACGCTTGCGCATACCAGTCGGATCCTCAAGACACCTGTCCTCTCAAGATCAATGCGTGCAGCGGTGCCGGCGTAGCTCGACGTTGCTCGTTAGTGCCTCCGCATCCGAAAGGGGGACCATGAGCCCACTGTCGCCATCCCGGCGTGCCATGGCTTGGACGAATGTTGCGGCCGGTCGGCTCGCATAGCATGTGACGATGCGGTCCACCGCGCACCAACGCGACGATCCGGCTACGTGGGACGTCGCACGTCCCGAGCGGGCCAGCCGAGTGGCTGGTGTCACCATGGCTGGCTTCGGTGTCCGTAACTTGGCCGCGCTTCGGATGGTCCCTCACCCGGCCTTGACGATGATTCTGGAGTTCGGTGCGGGCCAGCCCATCGTGGATGATGCCGCCGGACGGGAGCAGCGGGGAAGTCTCGTTACCGGACTCGGGTTCGGGTTCGCAGGCGCGGTTCGGGCGCGGGGTGACAACGTCGTGTGCGTGCAGGTGCGTCTGTCCCCGCCGATCGCGCGTGCGGTTCTGGGCGCATCCCCCGCTGATCTGCAAGGCGCCGCGGTGCCCCTGGAAGAACTGTGGGGCCGGGAGGCGACACGGATCCGGGAGCAACTGAGCGAGATCTCCTCCTGGCAGGAGCGTTTCGCGTTGACCGACGCGTTCCTCGCCCGCCGAGGCGAGGAAGGGCCGGCCGTAGACCCGGAGGTGGCCTGGGTCTGGGACCGGATCGTGGTCGGCCGTGGCCTGGTCCGGGTCGACAGCCTGGCGGCCGAGCTCGGATGGAGCCGTAAGCGCCTGTGGTCCCGGTTCCGGTCACAGATCGGTCTGCAGCCCAAGCTCGCCGCGAAGCTGGTCCGCTTCGACCAGGCCGTCCACCGCCTCGTCGCCGGTGAAGGCGCGGCCCAAGTCGCCGCCGACAGCGGCTACGCCGACCAGTCCCACCTGCATCGCGACGTCGCAGCGTTCACTGGAGTGACCCCGACGACCGTGGCCAGCGAACCGTGGCTGACGGTCGACGACACCGCATGGCCAGCCACGCGCGACACCCGCGCTCGCTAGCGCGAGTATGTGCGCTGGGCGCTCTCACCGCGCCCATTCCCCTGCCGAGGGGCTGATGGAGCACGCCTTCCTGCGGACGCTCACCCAGGTCGAGGCCGCAGCCTAAGCGCGGCAGAGGCCCCCCGGTGACCCGACCGTGCTGTCCCGTCAAAAGGTGCTCACCACCGCCCTGGGCCTGATAGACGAACAGGGGCTCGACGGACTGTCGCTGCGGGCGCTGGCCCGCCGGCTGCAGGTGAGTTTTATCTCGCTGTGCAACCACGTGGCCAGCAAGGACCACCCGCTCCACATAATTCACGAGGCGCCCCTCGCCGAGACCATACGGACGCTGGGTGGATCGGCCGCCTCATGGCAGGTCAGGCTCTGACATCTGGCCACTGGCTTGCGCACCCATCCCGCTGCGCTGCAGGCCTAGCTGTTATCTCGCACATCGACGATGACAGTTCCTTCACATGCAGGTGTCAACTGACTGTTGGCGGCTGCAGGACCTGGAACGCGACTACGGTCAGACATTACGCGATTACTCCGCATTACTTCATGTTCCAGGAAGGACACGATGCATCTAGCCACCCTCGCCAGACGTGGCACCGGCGTTCTCGTCTCCGTCGGCATCGCCGCCGCGCCGCTCGTCCCCGTCGCACCGGCGCAGGCTGCCACGGCCAAGCCTGGGTACGTCGCACAGGCATACGGCACCTACGTGTTCAACGGTGCTCAGACGGTCGTGAGCGGCCCGACGGCCTACAGCGACATCGCATGTGGTGCCGCACCAGGCACGACCGACTTCAACAACAGTTCGCTGGTCGTACTCCCGCTCACTCTCGGTCGCGTGTCAGCGCAGTTGACGCGTGTGCAGGCGCTCGAGTCCGGCAACACACGGACCGCGGTCGCGACGTCGCAGACCAACGGGATCAACCTGCTCGGCGGAATCATCACGTCGGGGCTGATCCAGACCTCGACGCGGACGACCTTCAACGGGTCGACCTACAGCGCCGTACAGAGCACCTCGATCGCAGACCTCAGGATCCTCGGCGTCAGCGTCGGCCTCAACCCGGCACCCAACACGAGGATCAACCTCGCCCTTCCGGTCCTCGGCACGGTGGGATACGTCGAAGTCAACCGGCAGATCAACCGGGTCGTCGACGGCGGTCGCGAGGCGATCACGACCGCACTCCACCTCGTCCTGTTGCCGAACAACCCGTGGGTGCCAGGCGCCGACTTCAACGTCTGGATCGCCAACGCCAAGGCACAGTTGACGAAACCCGCGGTTGGCTTCCTCAAGGGTCAAGGCTTTGCCACCCGGATCACCCTCGCCGACGGTGCGGTGAGCTCCGGACCGACCGCACTCGCCAAGGTGCCCTGCACAGGAGGCAACACCAGCAACACCATCGCTTCCATCCACCTTCCCGGCAACGTGGTTGTCACCGGCGCGGCGACCTCGACCGGGGTGGGCAGCACGACAGCCTCGAACGCGTCGAGCACGGTGACCGACACGATCGCCTCAGTCAACATCCTCAACGGCCTCATCCGGGCCGATACGGTCAAGGCGGTTGCCACAGCGACGCGGGCCGGCAGCGGTCCGATCCAACTCAGTGAAGCCGGGTCGGAATTCGTCAACCTCGTGATCGCCGGAGAAGCCTTGTCCTCGCTGAAGGTGAAACCGAACACCAAGGTTGAACTCCTCAACGGCGCCGTCACCGTGAACCTTTTCAAGATCAAGAGGGACGCCCGGACGATCGAGGTCACCATGATCGAGCTCGTCATCACAGGCGCCGGGACCGGTCTCCCGATTGGCTCCAAGGTCGAGATCGGCCGAGCTTACGCCGGCATCACCCCGGCAGCGGGCTAACACGGCCCCACATCCAGTCCCTGCTGACACCCGGCACGGACAGCCCCTGCAGCGGCGGCCCGCACCACCATGGTGCGGGCCGCATCGAGTCTCACCAGCCAGCCGTCGACGGGTTGTCAGTGCCGCCACTTGGCTTCGAACTCCGGCGTGACCAGGCGTTGCCGCATCGAGTTCAGTACCAGCCCAACACGTCGAGTCCTACCGCGGAGGGCCTGGCCCGACGAACCGGTCCGCGAGAATCTCGGTGTAGGTAGGTGCCAGAGGCACCGGCCGCTACCGGTTCAACTAGCTCCACCTGCCCTACGGCGGGTCCAGCTCATTGACGTCCTGGCCCCATCCGCGGTCGAGATATCTGGAGTGTTGGAGTCGCCGGCCGCACCCGCGTGAGGTGGCCGTCGAGGTCGCCGCCCAGCCCTTTCCCTCCCCCGCGTCGTTGACCAGGCACCGGGCAGCGCATCGCGTCGGCGCTCGCGCGGACCGCCTCAGTCATCACCTCGGACGCCTGATCGCCGACGAGCAACGCCGACCCAAGGCACAGACTCGGGGAGGCCGGGATTGGCACTGGTTGTCTTGTCGGTTGTGGAGCAGCGCCTGGACGCGGTGCGGGCGGTGTTGGCCGGCAGGAAAGTCACTGAGGTCGCGTCTCGGGCCGGGGTGCACCGGGCGAGCGTGCATCGGTGGGTGGGCAGGTATCTGGCTGAGCGGATCGGTGGGTTAGCGGATCGTTCACATCGGCCGACCTCGTGTCCGCATCAGGCTGCTGAGGTGGGGAGATCGCGGCCGCGGAGATGCGGCGGGCGCGTCCGCGGTGGGGTTAGCGGCGGATCCGGCTCGGGCTGCTGCGCAAGCCGCTGCGTGGCAGGACGAAGCTGTCGCGGCGCCCTCAGAGCGGACCATCGACCAGAGTTTTGATCCGTCACGGGCTGGCGCGTCAGCGGCCGCGCGAACGCCCGGCGTCCTCCTTCCAACGCTGCCAGCGGCCAGACTCAATGCAGCTGTGGGGCATCGACATCGTGGGTGGGATCAGGCTGGTCAACACCGCCACCGGCGAACTGCGAAAGGCCAAGATCGTCACCCGGGTCGACGACCATTCATGGTTTTGCGTGATGGCGGCCGTGGTCGAGCGGGCCACCGCGCCGACTATTCTTGATCTTGCTCCGGGAGAGGACCGGCTCGTGAGAGTCGGCCACAGGTGGTGGTGCGGCGTCCGTCTGGACCGCATATTCGATGACGGTCGTACTATGGGAGTAAGCCGCGCTGAAGGAGTTCCTGTGCCCCGTCCCCGTACCGCCCCACGGAGTGTGGAGCACCCCCCGGTGCAGGAGGTCTCTCTGCAGCAGTTGCTGGAGGCGCTGGCGGATCCGGTGCGGCGCGGAGCCGTGGAGCAGCTCGCGGCGTCGGGTGAGGACCTGAGCTGCGGGATGTTCGACATGCCGGTGTCGCGTTCAACCTCGACGCATCACTTCAATGTGCTGCGGGAGGCGGGCGTGATCCGGCAGTACTACGTCGGGACGACGAAGATGAACGCACTGCGTGCCCGGGAGTTGGAGGAGCGGTTCCCGGGATTGCTGTCGGCACTGCTGGCTGCGGCCCGACGCGAGCGTTAGGGCACCCTGGCGCAGAGCTGAACCGGAGTGCCCTGTGTCCTCGGCCCGGCGGCGGACGCCCCCAGTGCCGCGCCGTTTGGTCGCTCCTAGTGCCGGGCCGTCGGATCAGGGAGTGCCGAAGGCCTTGTGCAGAGTGGCGGTTGCCAGACTGATAGCGGACTCGGCGGCCTGGGTCTCCCGCAGGGGGTTGAGCATCACGAAGTCGTGGATGATGGCCTGGTAGCGGACCGCGGTGACCTCGACACCGGCCTGGCGCAGCTTGTTCGCGTAGGCCTCGCCCTCGTCGCGCAGCACATCGGCCTCGCCGGTGATGACGAGGGTCCGTGGCAGACCACTCAGCTGCTCCACGGTGGCGCGCAGCGGCGAGGCGGTGATCTGCGCCCGCTCGGCGGGGTCGGTCGTGTACTGGTCCCAGCACCACTGCATGAGGTCACGGCTCAGGAAGTAGCCCTCGGCGAACTGGTGGTAGGAGCCGGTGTCGAAGGACGCGTCCGTAACGGGGTAGAACAACACCTGCTGGACGAAGGTGACATCGCCTCGCTCTTTGGCCATCAGTGTCAATGCGGCGGCCATGTTGCCGCCGACGGAGTCGCCGGCGACTGCGAGCCGCGTCGGGTCCAGTCCCTTGCCCGCCCCTTCGGCCAGGACCCACTGCGCCACCGAGTAGTTCTGCTCGATCGCGACGGGATAGCGGGCCTCCGGGGAGAGGCTGAACTCGGGGAAGACCACGGCGGCGCCCGCGTCCACGGCGAGTTCACGCACGAGTCGGTCGTGTGTATGGGCGTTGCCGAACACCCAGCCGCCGCCGTGGAGGTAGAGAACCACCGGCAGCGCGCCCACGCTCCCTCGTGGGCGCACCAGGCGTACCCGGACTGCGCCGGTGGGACCGGCGGAGACGGTGACCCACTCCTCGTCGACGGCGGGTTTGTCGATCGCGCCCGACTGCACCTCGTCCACGGCCGCGCGGGCCTCGGCGGGCGGCATGTCGAACAGGTAGGGCGGGTTGGCTGCGGCACCCGCGAACGCGGCGGCAGCCCGCTCCAGCACGGGGGCCACCGGAGCCGCGGAACTCGCGGGATCGCTCTCCTGGGACATGACGGTTCTCCTTCCACGGGAGCTGGGGTCAGTGCCGGACGGTGATGACGATCTTTCCGACCTGGGCGTTGGACTCCATGTAGCGGTGGGCGTCGGCGACCTCGGTGAGGTCGAAGGTCTTGTCGACGACGGGAATGAAGGAGCCGGTGGTGAGGCCGGCGTTGACGAATGCGACGCCGCGGGCGAGGCGCTCGGGGTTGGCGGTGACCTCGAAGACGGTGTAGGTGCTGGTGGTCAGCGCGGGGAAGCTCTTGGCATTGGGCAGCGGGGTGGTGCGCGGGTCCAGGGCTCCGTAGACGATGAGGTGGCCGCCGGCGCCGATGCCTTCGGCGATGGTCTCGACGCCGGGGCCGGCGACGGGGTCGAACGCGGTGCGCACCCCGGTACCGCCGGTGATCTCCTTGAGGCGGGTGGGGAGGTCCTCCTCGTCGGTGACGATGACGTGGGGGGCGCCCGCGTCCAGGAGGCGCCGCTTCTTGTCGGCGGTGCGGGTGGTGGCGATCGGGACGGCGCCCAGGTGCAGGGCGGTCTGGATTGCGGCCAGGCCTACCGAGGAGGAGGCGGCCGTGATGAGGACGTGGTCGCCGGGGCGGACGTGGCCGTTCTCGGCGAGTGCGCCGTAGGCGGTGAGGTAGGCCATCCATACGGCGGCGGCCTGCTCGGAGGCGACGGAGGCCGGGCGGTGGACGGTGGCGGCAGCGGGGACCAGGACGTGGTCGCCGTAGGTGCCGTAGTCGGTCAGCAGGAAGGCGGGGACGACGCCGACCGTTTCCCCGGCGGTGAAGCCGGAGACGTCCGGGCCGACGGCCTCGACGACACCGGCGGCCTCGTAGCCCAGGCCGGAGGGGAAGACGGGCTGGTAGAAGTAGGCGCCCTCGCGATACATGACGTCGCCCCGGTTCAGGCCGATCGCGTCGACGCGGATGCGTAGCTCGCCGGCGCCGGGCTCGCCGACCTCCACCTCGCGCAGTTCGAGGACCTCGGATCCGCCGATCTTGTCGAACTTCACTGCCTTCGCCATGACTGTCAGCTCTTCCTTCGTCGCGTTCCGGGGCGGATGCACCTGCGGGGTGCAGGTTCAACTAACCTCAAATGTCGACAGGTGTCAAACTACGACGATCATCGAACTATGGCGTCGCTCGACGAGCACACCGAGGTTGGAACCTGTCCATACCGGACGGTGACCACGACCCGGCATCACCCTGGACGAGATCGCGATCGAAACCTTCTTCCCCGCCGACCCGGCCACCACACACCTACTCCGCTCGCTCGCGGACATGCGGAACGGCATGATCGCCAATCACACGATCCAGGCCGAGGAGCACTGATGGCCAAGACTGCTGCGATGCTCGCCGTCTTGCCGGCAAGCCGACGCGTTCACCTGGAGGTGGCGTGATGCTTCGCCGCCCACCTCGCGACCTTCGGCGGTTCGTGTGCCTGGCGCTGCGGTCCCGCTGGTCGGTGTCCCTGCGCGGCCACGGCTTAGGGGCGGGGGGATGGGCAGAAGGACGCTGTCGCGTTTCTCAGTCCGCTCATACCCGTGCGATCATCTTGATCTCGACAAGCTGCGCGGGAAAGGCCAGCCGCGGCGTGCCGACCAGCGTGCTTGCCACCTGTGGATCCTCGCGTCCGTATGCGGCCTTGCGCACCGGCCCGGCCACCCGAAATGCCGCGTCGATATCAAGCACGTAGAGGACTTCTTCCACGACATTGGCCAACGAGGCTCCGAACCGGCCGAGCAGCGTCTCGGCGTTGCGGTATGCCTGCTGCATCTGGTCGCCCATGTTCTCGTAGTCCGTGACCTTGCCGTGCTCGTCGAGGGGGGCTGGGGCCACGAGATCAGCACCGTCCTGCGCCAGCTGCCCGGAGATATAGATCGTGTCGCCGTGCATGATCGCCTGGACGTAACCGTAGGTTTTCTCGGCGGGAGCACCGAAATTTTCGGTGCGCCTGTTGGGTGCTTGAGCCGCCGGCATGGCTCTCCTTCGTGGTGTCGTGGCCGGAAGGTCGGGCGGCGAGATCGCCGCAGGCCCCGTGCAACCGTTCTACGGCGTCGGCGGCCTGGGCGTACGGCAGGCCCCTGCACTCTTGCCCAAAGATGGCGCTGGCAAACGGGCGGCGCACCCACCGGTAGCAGGTCTGGTAAGACACACCGAACACCCGGCACGCCTGAGCCACACCGACCTGAGCGCCTTGCGGCTGCGGGGCGACGACGCCCATTCCGCCAGTCGGAGTGCTACCGGCGGCTGCCGTTAGGGGCTGCGGGATATGCCCGCGCATGTTGCTGTTGTATCCGTCTAGCTGCGAGCAGGTATGAGGACACCCCGGAACCGCGTTGCTCCGGCGAGCACCTTGTCGAAGGCTTGTGGCGCGTCCTCGAGCGGCGCCTGCTCGGTGATGGCCCGGACCCCGGATTGTGCGACGAAGCGCAGCGTCTCCTCTACCTCCCGTGAAGTGCCGGCGTTATGGCCGCGCAGCGTCTTCTGCCCGGTGATGAGCTGCACGGGGCTGACTTCGATCTTCTCCGGGGAGAAGCCGACGACGACCATCTCGCCGTGGGCGCGCAGGCCATCGATGGCTGCTGTCATTGCCGCCGGGTTTGGCGCGGTGGCCAGGATGACGATGGCGCCACCGAGTGCTTGCAGCGCCTTGGGCACCTCTTGCACGGTGCTGTCGAGGTAGTGGCGGGCGCCGAGTTGCCTGGCGGTCGCTTCCTTCTTGCTACCGCGGTCGATGACGGCGACGTCGAAGCCCATCTTGTCGGCGAACTGGACCGCCAGATGCCCGAGTCCACCGAGCCCGAGGACCGCGACCAGATCGCCGGGCCAGGCCGAGGTGCGGCGCAGCGCATTGAAGACGGTCACGCCGGCGCAGCCCATGGGCGCGGCCTCGGCGAAGGTCAGCTCCTCGGGGATACGGGCCAGCGCGCTGGTCGGCACCACGGTCGACTCGGCGTACCCACCCGGATAGGCCAGCCCGGGCACCTGTAGGTTCACGCAGTTGATCGGGTCACCCTCGCGGCAGGACTGACAGGTTCCGTCGTTGCCGCCGTACCAGCCCACGGCCACCCGGTCGCCGAGCTGCCAGCCCTCGACGCCTTCGCCGAGCATGTCGATACGGCCGGCGATCTCGTGGCCGGGAGTGAGCGGGAACGGTCCGTCGCCGAACGAGCCCTGCACCATGGCGACGTCGGAGCCGCAGATGCCGCACGCCTCGACGGCGATACGGACCTTCCCGTAGCCGGGGCTGGGTTCGGGAAGGTCAACGACACCTAGCAGGGCGTTGGCCCGGCTTACCTGAACTGCGTGGATCATGCTGGTCATAGCGGACCTCCTTGGTGTGGTTTTCCATGACTACTCATCGGGCTGGCTGGTCGTGTTGGTGTGCGGGTTGCGTGCGGCGATGACAGTGAGCAGGGTGGCGAGGACGGCAAGTGCGCCGTACCCGAGCGCGATGTGCGGCACTGAGAAGACGTCGGAGAGTTGAGCGGAGATGAGGCTGGGAATGGTCGCGCCGCTGTAGCTGAGGAGATAGATGACGGCGAAGACCGAGGCCCGGTCGATAGGCCTACTCCCGTGGAGCAGGCCACGGGTGGCGGCGCTGATGGCGATGCCCTGAGCGACCCCGGCGACGATAGTTGCGGCGATGAACAACGGCAGTGCGCCGGTGGTGATCGCTGTGATCATGCCGATCCATCCGACCAGGAAGGCGATCATGCCGATGCGTTGAGCTGCCGCCGGTGAGAACCGGCCCCCAAGGGGAGCGCCCACAGCGCTGGGGCCCATGTAAGCGGCGAACACCAGTCCAAGGACGAGCGAGCTGTTGGTGTGAAGTTGATCTTCGACCAGTGCGGGCACGAAGGCCTGGTAGAAGGCCCCGGTCGCCCAGGTGGACAGGAACACCGCGGCCGCGACGGGGAGCAGATGCTTGACCCGTGCCGGTACGCGAACGCTGGGGCGCAGTGACCGCCAACCGCCCGGCGCCGCAGTCACGGTCTCCGCGCTGACGGCGATAAGCGCGGCAGACAGCAGGAGCAGACCGATGACAACCAGGAAGATGAGGTCACGCGGCCAGGGGCCGAACTGGACCAGGGCACCGGAGGCGACGGCACCGACAGCAAGACCGAGCATGACTGTCTGGCTGGAAGCGACGGAGGCCAGCCAGGCCGGCCTGGCCGGCGCGGCGTCAACGATGTAGGCGGTGAGGCTGCTGCTGGCCAGCCCGGCGCCAAGACCCATCAGGAGCCGACCGGCGATCAGGATGCCGATGGCGTGCACATTCAACAGCAGCAGACAACCCAGTACGAGCAGTCCGAGACTGGCGATCGCAATGGGCCGTCGGCCCACATGATTGGACAGCCGTCCCACCACGAGCAATGTGCCGAGAGTAGCCGCGGAGTAGGCGACGACGGTGAGCGAGATACCGGCGTTGGTAAACCCGTCCTCGGCTCGGTAAATATTGAAAAGAGGGATCGTCGAGCCCACTGCGGCAAACACGGCCACCAGGGAGACCACCCCAGATAAGAAGGCCAGCCGCAGCGTTCGGCGCCGGCTGACCCGATCGGTCGCTGGTGCCACGTCTTGCATCGAGTTATTCCCTCCGGGCGAGTGTGACGAACCGCGCCGCCACAGCGGCGAGCACGGCAGAGGCAAGGACGATGAAGCCCGCTGTGAGGAACACCGTCTGCAGGGTTGTCGACGAAACAAGAATCGCGCCGAGGCCAGACCCCGCCGCCACGGCTATCTGAAGGTTCGTCACATTCACCGCCGACGCGGCCTCCGGGGTTTCCGGGGCCGCGTCAAGTATCCAGACCAGCGTTCCCGGGTTCACGACTCCCCAGAACAAGCCCCACAGCACGAGCAACAGGCCAGCCAGCCAGGGTAAGGTGCCCACGCTCGCCAGCCCGATGAGCAATGCGGCCACCACTGTCGCCGCCCCGGCGAAGCTACCGGTCACTCCGCGCTTGAACAGTGATCCAGCGGTGAGTGAGCCGACGATGCCACCGCAGCCGTAGATGACGTACAGCAGGGAGATCGTGCGGCTGGACAGATGCGTGTGGTCCATCAGGAACGGGGTGACATAGGTCCAGGCGGCGAACTGTCCGATGAACACCGTCGCGCCCGCCGCCATCCCGAACCGGGCGGCCCGCCGCGTCACGACTCCCACGAGATCACGCACGTGCGTACGCCCGTCCGGCGGAATACCCGGCAGCACGACCGTCTGCACAACCACGACAAGCAGTGTCGCCGCCGCCGCAATGGCGAAAGTGAGACGCCATCCGACGAGGTTGCCGAGGAACTGTCCCGCAGGCAGGCCCACCACCGTCCCACCCGAAATACCGGCCGCGATGATGGTGATGGCGCGAGTTCCGCCGGCCCGGCCCACCAGCTTGGGCCCGACCGGTGCGACAACGGTCCAGAACGCTCCGAGGGTCGCGCCGAAGAGCACACGGGCGATCAGCACCACGGCGAAGTTCGGCGCCACCGCGACGACCGCGTTCGACACCAGCACCGACAGACCAAGGACGACGATGACCGAGCGCCGGTTGAAGCGGCCGGAGCGGAGGAAGAACAGCGGCGCCGACACCGCAGCGCCGACGCCCGGCACGAGCACCATCAGCCCCGCGAGGCCGAGCGAGACCTGCAGTCCGCCAGCGATCTGCGGTAGCAGCCCCACTGGCAGCGTCTCCGTCATGACGACGACGAACGCGCCGAGCGCGACCGCACCGACGGACGCCCAGCCCCGCCTGCTACCAGGCTCCGCAGCAGTGGCGGCCGCGCGGCCAGCTGCAGGCTGGCACGGGAGCGCCGCGGCGCACGACGATGCCGTGACCACGCGCACCTGCGGTGCGTGGTGTGTCGGCGTCGCCTCTTCGTTTCCGATCATGCCGTGTTAGCCCTTGATGAGGTCGATGATGTGGCCGAAGTTGAGGTTCGATGCGAGCGCCGTCAGGTCTCCCTTGGCGAGCTTCGCCGCAGCCACCTGTGTAGCCGCGAGGGCGTGGGTGTAGGGGTCGACCCCGAGGCTGATCCGGCGGACACCGAGCCTCTGGAGTTCCGCGAGGGTGGCCGCATCCTGGGGGCTGACGAGGAGGTTGACCGGCTTGGGCGCGACAGCGGTGATGACTGCGCTGATGGAGGCCCTGTCCGGCAGGTTCGGTGCGTAGAGGACGTCAGCTCCTGCCTCCGCGTAAGCGGAGAGGCGGCGGATGGTGTCATCGAGGTCGGAAATCCCCCACAAGAAGTTGTCCGTACGACCGGTCAGGACGATCCGTCCGTGCGCGGCCGCGGCGGCAGCCTCGATGCGGCGAACCGCATCACCGAAGTCACGAATCGGGTTGGCGGGGTCACCGGTCGTGTCTTCGACTCCGATGCCAGCGAGACCACGGGCAATGGCAGCGTCGACAGTGGCCCGGACATCTTCGGGAGTCTCGCCGTAGCCGTCCTCGAAGTCGCCGTTGATCGGCAGGCCACTCACGGAGGTGAGTAGGGCGGCATGGTCAAGGTGCGTGTCACGGCTGACGGCGTGGATGCCGTCGATCCGACCCAGCGTCGCCGCGAAGGCCGCTGAGGAGGTCGCGATGGACTTGAACCCGGCCTCCTTGAAGA
Organism: Actinopolymorpha pittospori; assembly: GCF_014873875.1. GTDB lineage: Bacteria > Actinomycetota > Actinomycetes > Propionibacteriales > Actinopolymorphaceae > Actinopolymorpha > Actinopolymorpha pittospori. Next base: position 886,270 of record NZ_JADBEM010000001.1, read on the forward strand.
GGAGGGCCGACGGGCCGTCCCATGCGTTGGGCATGATGAACGTGTCGGGGCCACGGTGGAGTTCGACGAACTGTTCGTAGCGCGCCTGCGCTGCAATATCAGACATGGCGGCGCGCGGTCAGGCGACCGGGAACGGATCGGGCGCGCAGGCTGCGACACACTCCCAGGTGCCGTTCCGCTTCTGGTACGTGTCCGTGTACAGAGCTTGTTTGGCCACTCCATCGGCGAGCGTGGTGAGTGTGACGCGGGCGTGGATCAGAGCAACGTCACTGAGGATGCGGATGTTAACGTCGTGCACAGCAAGATCCTTGAAGGGGCGCGGCTTGGCGATGTAGTCGAGGTACTCGTCACGATTGCGGGTGACGCCCTCAATCTGAATGATGAAGTCTTCGGCAAGGAATTCGCTGAAGCGCTTGACATCGTTGGTCTGGTCGGAGTGGATGTAGTCATTATTGAGCCGCTCGAGGATCGCCAGATCTTCGGCGGACTGCTTGGTGTCGTTCATTTCTCGCTCCTCCTTCATGTGGTTCGGTGTTCACTGCAGCCGGCTTGTCGTTTCCGTGCCGTGTACGCGGCGCTGGCGTGGACGTTGCTCCGCCTGATTAGTGTCAGGTCCGTCGCGCCGTCTTACTCGGTGGCCGTCCCGTTGTGTGGATCCCCTCGACCGTTCTGCCGCCAGGTCGCGCTGGTGGGATCCTGGTCACCACCAGCGCGACCCCACCGACGTCGGGGTTTTCCAGCCGTTTTGAGGGATCGTCGCGGTCCGTCCCTGGACGGTGACAGCTACTTCTGCAGGAAGGATTGCAGCATGGCCGTCACTTCGTGTGGCTTCTCCTCCGTCACGAAGTGGCCCGAGTCCTTCAGGACTCGTCCGTGGACGTTCACGGCGTAGTCACGCCATTGGTCGGCGATCGTTCCGCCGAAGGAGTCCTGGGCGCCGACCGCGAGGATGGGCATGGTCAGTTTGCCCCGTGCCTGGTACTCCTTGTTCTGCTGAACGTCTGCGCGAAGCTGACGGTAGACAGTCATCCAGGCCGTCGTGCGGCCGGGCTCCTTCAGGTAGTGGGCCCAGAAGTCGTAGTCCGACGACGTGAACGGTGACTTGTTGCCCGCCAGGTACTCAGTGATCATGTCCTGGACGAAGACACGCTCGTGACCGGCGATGAGGTGTTCGGCGAGAGGCAGCTGGAACATGCCGAAGTGCCACGCCGAGGGCTTCTTCGGGTCGGCGTTCAGAACCGGGAAGCTGTAGACGCCCTCATCTGGGATGGGAGCTTCCATCGCAGCCATGCGGCGCACCTCCGACGGCCATTGCGCCGCGTAGTCGTAGCCGACCCACACACCAATATCGTGGGCGACGACCTGGACGCCGTTGTTGAGCCTCAGCTGCGTCAGCAGCTGATGCACGTCCCTGGCCATCTGCGCGGCCTGGTAACCACCCTTGGTGACCTGGGAGCTGCCGGTGCCACGCAGGTCGACGGCGATCACAGTGTGAGTCCTGGACAGCGGGCCCATCTGCTGCCGCCACTCGGCCCACGTCTGGGGGAACCCGTGGATCATCACCACAGGCGAACCCTTGCCGCCCTGCAGGTAGTGCATCCGGAAGCCGTTCACTTCCGCGTACTTGGACCGAAAACCAGCAGGTGGTTGCGATTGCGGGTAACGCGACGACGACTGCGCGGCCCCGGAGCCATGCCCGCGACTCGCGCCCCATGCACCGGAGCTCGAGATCACCGAGACCACCAGGAGGGCTACCAAAGCCGCGATGATCGCGATGAGTCTGTTGGTCTTTGCTATTCCGGTGCCCATGATCCTCCTACCTGGAGTCGGTATCTCGTCATGCATCAAGGGGGCGCAGCTCGACGGCCCCGTTGGGACGTACGGTTTGTCCGTGGAAGTTGCTCATCATGACTTCGGTCGATCTGGACCGATTCGCCAGCCAGGCGACTCGCCGGACAGGTGCAGGCACGCGGATGCGCAGGCCGTTCCGGTTATCCATGACCCCATGGTGAGCACCTCACCAGCGGGGTTGCCACGACCGATCTCCTTGCAGCTGAGAGCCTGTTCCTCATCCTGTTTGGTGAGGCGTCGGCTGGTGATGCGGATCATGGCCCTGCCCTTCGACCATGGCCTCGCGGTGTTGGGGTAGGCGTTCAAAGTCGCGGGCCCGCTGGCAGAAGGACGCCAGTTGGCGTGGCAGGGCAGGCGCCGTGTCGTGATCTTGGACCGATGGGGCGGTCACGACGACGCACAGCAGCAGGCCGAGTGTGTGTCCACGCCGCCAACATGGGCTCAACCAGCAGACAGGCTCTCGATGTGCGCGAGCGCCATGTCAATGGAGGTAGCCATCGGTGTGACATCACGCGCAGTCTGGGCCAGCATGTACCCGCCTTGGAGGGCGCCCATAAGACCAGTCGCGAGCTGGTCGACCGGCGCCTCGGGCGGAAGCGCGCCACTGTCTTGAAGCCTGCGCAACACCCCTGCCAGCAGTCCCTGCCATTCGGTGAACAGGTGCGACAGGGCCCGACGGGCGAGATCGTCATGATCGGAAACCTCGGAGGCCAGCGAGCCGAGCGCACAGCCGTAGGCGCCATGCCGAAGGGCGTTGTTCGCTACCAACGCATCCCGCCAGCGTCGCAGCCCTGGGAGCGTCGAGACATGGCCGAGGGCATCGCGCTCACGCTCGATGACGCGTTGGCCTACGTGGTCAATGACGGCCCGTACGAGCGCATCCTTGCCGTCGAAGTGGTGGTACAACTGCGACTTGCTCACTCCGCTCGCGGCTAGCACTTCGTCGAGCGTGGTACCCCCGACGCCCTGGATGTACATCAGGTCGGCTGCCGCGGTGACGATCCTTGTCCGCGTCTTTGCACCGCGCGCCGTCAGGCGTCTGCCATTGTGCGAGTCAGCGGTCGTCATCACGGGTTCATGTTACTGATCGGGCTACTCCTCCCCGTTCTTGCGGGGATGTCGTCCTCCGGGTGGCGCAAAAGGCGCGAGCGCGACGCCGAGGGCTGAGTTGGGTGGCCAAAGGCCCTACACGATCTGACTCCGCGTGCTCCCTCCGTAACGCGCCGCAAGAGTCAGGCCCGCAGGATGTGTGTGTCGTTCGGGGCCGTCAGCGCTCGTAGCAGCGACTGCGCGTCGTAGGGGCCGACGTGCCGGCGGCCGTTGATGAAGAGGGTCGGGACGGCCGTGATGTTCATGGCCTCGGCGTCGAGTATGTCATCGGCCACTCGGCCGGTGACCTCGGCGGAGATGAGGTCCTTTTCGAACTGCTCGACGTCCATGCCCAGGTCGCGGGCGATGCGGATGATGTCGGACGGCCGCTGGTTGTCCTGGTCGTCGAAGATCGCGCGCGCGAAGTCGAAGAATCTGCCCTGCGCAGCCGCAGCCTCGGATGCCTCCGCCCCTGCGAGCGCGTTGGGGTGGATCTGTGCGAGTGGGGCGTGGCGCCACACGTAGCGGAGTCGGTCCCCGAGTTCGTCGCGCACCTCCAGGATGGAACCCGACGCCTTCAGGCAGAAGCCACACTGGAAGTCGCCGTATTCGACGATCGTGTAGGGGGCGTCCGGGTTCCCGAGTACATGGTCGCGTGCTGGGTCGACCGGGCGAGCCAGTATCTGACCTGAATCGTCGTCGGGGCGCACGGCATCCGAGATCCGGAAGATGATCGTCGCGAGCACGAAGGCGACGACGGATGCCGCGAGCACACCCACTCGCGCTTCGTTCTGCGCGAGCTCGTCGTGGACCGCGAGGTCGACGATGAACAGCGAGATGGTGAAACCCATCCCGCACAGCGCTGCACCGCCGAGGATGCGATCGAGGGTGAGTCCCGCTCCGAACTCGCCAAGTCCCAGGCGCCGGAGAAGCACACTCGAACCGAAGACGCCGAGGAGCTTGCCGACGACCAGGCCCACGACGATGCCCCGCGTCAGAGTGGAGCCGGCCGCCTCGGCAAGGATCTCGGGACTCAGCATGACGCCCGCGTTGGCGAGGGCGAACAGCGGAAGGATGACGTACGCGACGTAGGGGGCGTAGGCGGACTGGAGACGCTCGTTGATCGAGATGGATTCGCGCAGGCTGTTCGCGGCGGCGCGGGCGTACTCGGTGTTGGGTGACTGGCGGAAGGTGCGCACGAGTTCCATCGCGTGCTCGACGTCGGTGCGGTTGGGGCGATACACCGGGACCAGCAGTGCGATCACGACGCCCGCGAGGGTCGGGTGCACACCCGAGGCGAGGAAGGCCAGCCACACCACGATCGCCAAAGATGCGTACACAGGTCCACGGCCGCTACGGAGATAACGCGTGAAGTACACGCCGACGAGCCCGGCGGCGGCGATGAGGAGCGGCAGCGGGGTGAAGTTCTCGGTGTAGACCAGCGCGATGATGCTGAGCGCCCCGATGTCGTCGACGACCGCGAGGGCCAGGAGAAAGACCCGCAGGCGTCCGGGGACGCGCGGACCGATCAGGGCCAGGGCGCCCACGAGGAAAGCCGTGTCGGTCGAGATCACGACTCCCCACGCATGCTCGTTTCCAGAGCCCCTCGCGATAAGGACGAAAAGGAGCGCGGGCACCACCAGGCCCGCGATGGCGGCGACGACCGGCACCAGGGCACGGAACCAGCTCGTCAGCTCCCCGATCGCGAACTCCCGGCGCACTTCGAGCCCGACCGTGAAGAAGAAGATCGCCATCAGCGCGTCGTTCACCAGCGCGTGAAGCGTGACGTCTAGGCGCAGGTCGCCGACGCCGACCATCAGTTGGGTCCCCCAGAACGTCTCGTAGGACGCCAGGGACACGTTGGCCCAAACGATCGCCGCAAGCGTCGCGACGAGCAGGAGCAGAGCGCCGACCCTGTTCTGGCCCATTGAGCCGATCCGCGCGGCGATCGACGGGCGTCGACCAGCGCGGGCGGCGCCCTGCTCAGCATCGAGTGCGGTCTGGATGACGGTGAGGTTCGTCATGATTACTGACCGGGCTGGCTGTTCCCGGCCGTGTCGTTGTCCGGGTTGCGTGCAGCGAGGACAGCGAACAGGGTGGCGAGGACGGCAAGTGCGCCGTATCCCAGGGCGATCTGCGGAAGCGAGAAGATGTTGGAGAGTTGGCCGGAGATGAGGCTAGGGAAGGCGGCCGCGCTGTAGCAGATGAGGTAGATGACGCTGAAGGTCGGTGCCCGCTCGGCCAGGGTGCTGCCCTGCAACAGGCCGCGAGTGGCGGCGCTGATGGCGATGCCTTGACTGGCGCCGGCGACGATGGTGGCGGCGATGAACAACGCCAGCGTGCCGGTGGCGATCGCTGTGATGATGCCGATCATTCCGGCCAGGAAGGCGATCATGCCGATGCGTTGGGCTGCCGCCGGTGTGAACCGGCCCCCAAGGGGAGCGCCCACAGCGCTGGGGGCCATGTAGGCGGCGAACACCAGTCCGAGGATGAGAGGGCTGCGCGTCTGGAGTTGATCTTCGACCAGTGCGGGCACGAAGGCCTGGTAGAAGGCCCCGGTCGCCCAGGTGGACAGGAACACCGCGGCCGCGACGGGGAGCAATCCCCGGACCCTGGCCGGTACGCGAACGCTGGGGCGCAGTGATCGCCAACCGCCCGGCGTCGGAGTCACGGTCTCCGGGCTGACGGCGATAAGCGCCGCAGACAGGAGGAGAAGGCCGATGGCAACCAGGTAGATGAGGTCGCGGGGCCGGGGGCCGAACTGGACCAGGGCACCGGAGGCGATGGCGCCGACGGCGAGGCCGAGCATGACTGTCTGGCTGGAGGCGACGGAGGCCAGCCAGGCCGGCTTGGCGGGTGCGGCGTCGACGATGTAGGCGGTGACGTTACTGCTGGCCAGCCCGGCACCGAGGCCCATCAGGACCCGACCGGCAAGCAGGGTACCGACGTCACGCACGTTCAGCAGCAGCAGACAGCCCAGCGCAAGCAGGCCGAGGCTGGCGATCGAGGTGGGCCGTCGGCCCACATGATTGGACAGCCGCCCCATCGCCAACAGTGCGACGAGGGTGGGCAGGTCGTAGGCGACGACGGCCAGCGAGATGTCGGCGTTGGTGAACCCGTCCTCGGCCCGGTAAGTGTTGAAGAGGGGGATCGGCGCGGCCGACGCGGCAAACGTGGCCGCCAGTGAGACCACCGCGGACAAGAAAGCCAGCCGGAGCGTTCCGCCCCGGCTGACCTGGTTGCTCACTGGCGCCACGTCCTGCATCGAGCCGTGCCTTTCCCTTGTTCTGAACTAGGCCGGCCGCGAACAGGGCCACATGGCGACCCACGCGACATCGGGAAGCGAGAAGGCCAACGAATGGTGTCCTCCGTAGACCCGATCAGTGGCGATCCGTCGCGCAGTCCTACTTACAACGTCACGACTTCGCTCGTTCCTCGACGCCTTCCCGCCGACCACCAACGGGCCTGGAGCAACCAAGGTCATCGGTGGCCTCTGGCTACTCCTGGGTGCTTGGGGTCGATGAGGTCTGCGTACTCGGGGTGGCGCTCGATGAAGGTGTGCACGATCGGGCACATGACGGTGACCGTCTTTCCTTGCGCGCGCACGTCGTCCAGGGCGCGTCTGATCAGCTCGGTGGCGATGCCCTGTTTGCGGAACTCGGGGAACACCGAGGTGGCCAGCAACACGAGTCGGTCGTCGCCGGCGACGTGGTAGGGCAGGCCGGCGATCTCACGGTCGCCCACGATGGCCTCGTAGATGCCGGCTTTCTCGTCGTTGACGACTGCGAAGTCGAGCGCGGGAGCGTGGGGATCGTCGGTTACCTCGTCGATGAGGTCGATCTGATCCTGACTGGGGGTGCCTTTCCCGTCGGGGTATCCGGCCTCGTCGGGGTACTCGAAGGCGTATCGGGCCGGCTCAGTCGGGTCGGTCATGGCGGGTGTCCCTTCGTCGATACTTCGTTCGCCGGCCGAGGCCGCTCGTTCTTGTTCTTGGCGTCAGCCGATGCCGGACAGCTCCGCGTACGGGGGACGCGCTGCGGGCATAGACCGCGCGCCCGGTTGAAGCAGTGAGGGGCCGGCCCCGGACATCTTCGATGTGATCACACCTGCTGCTGTCCAGACAGGTAACCGCCACGGACGAGGGCGGAGCGAAGCCTCTTACGTGCGTCGAACATCGTCTTGTAGATCGCGTTGTGCGTCGAGTCGAGCCGGTTGACGAGGACGTCCATCGGCGTCTCCTCAAGCACCAGGGCGACAAAGACCGCGCGCTGCCTGGCGGTCAGTGATTCGTCGACGGCGTGTCGGACGGCGTTTGCGAGGTCGCGAGCTTCAGCCCAGTCTTCGGGGCCGCCGCCGACACGAGCGGGGAGTGCGTTCCAGTCTCCGTCCTCGAGTGCTATTGGGCCACGTTGCCAGAAGTGGCGCTTCAGCTTGACCGCCACCGCGAAGATCACGAACTTGTACGCCCATGTGGTGAACTTGCTCTCGCCACGGAATGTCCCCACCTTGCCGGTGATGGTGAGCAGCGCGTCTGCTGTGGCTTGATGAGCGAGGTCGTCCACCTCGGGGCCCGCGAGCCGTAGCCGCGATCCGATGCGCCGAGCTTCCGCCAAACTTGTGCGGAGCAGGAGTGCATACAGGCGCCTGCTGGCGCGTTCATGGATGTCTCCGGTCGCGCTGAGCCCGCGTACCCAGTCCTGATTCTCCCGGATGACCTCCGCCGTCCGAGCCCTTGCCCCGCTGCCACCGCCTGCTGTCGGGAAGCATGGCGTATCCGCTCGCGGCGGTCTGTCCTCATCGATCGGCATGGTTTCTCCTCGCACGGCGATCGTCACGTGGAACCCAGCCCGTTCCAGGCGCGCTGGGCCTCCAACGTACATGGACTATTTAGTCCACAACCATCCGGGATCCCGACGACGAGGTCTTCGCTCCCGAGCGCTGTCAGCGGGTCGCAGGACGCGGCCTGACGTGGGTGTATAGACGCGCGCCGCGCACGGAGGCCCCACCCGAGAAGTCGAAGCAACCCGGGCATTGGACGTCGATGTCCGCCGACTGACTGCGACAACGCGGGGCACACGCCGCAACTGGGCTAATCGTCGCCATCTTCTCGCTCGCTGGGGCGACTGGAGTTGCCAATCTGCTGGACTGTATCGTCCAAGTCGGTCGAGAAACGCCGGACATGGAGATCACAGGTGGACTCCACAGTCCACTTCAGTAAGGGTTCACATCGACATCCACCGGTCGGGTGGAGGCAGGAGTGGCGGCGGAATCGCGGCCGCCCGACACGCGAGGAGGGGCACATGGCCGTGATCACGCGCGGTTTCGGCGGCCGCAGACGCGACGACACCGATCTCCCGCCTGGCCAGTACCGCACTGACGACTTCCCGGTGCTGTCGGCGGGACCGACACCGCGCATCGGCCTCGATGAATGGGAGCTCTCCGTCGTCACTGAGGCCGGCGAGCGGAGCACGTGGTCATGGGCGGAGTTCACCGCCCTTCCTGCCGACGAACCGACTGTCGACATCCATTGCGTCACGCGCTGGTCGAAGTTCGACACGAGCTGGCGAGGCGTGTCGGTGGACACGTTGCTGGCCGACGTCGAGACTGCGGCCGAGTACGTCGTCGCCCACTCCTACGGCGGCTACAGCACGAACTTCCCGCTCGAGGACCTTCTCGACGGCCAGGCCTGGGTAGCGTACGAGTTCGACGGCGAGCCGCTGGTGCCGGTACACGGCGGGCCGGCGCGTCTCCTCGTTCCTCACCTGTACTTCTGGAAGAGCGCGAAGTGGCTGCGCGCTCTGGAACTGCGTCTGGACGACGAGCCCGGGTTCTGGGAGACGGTCGGCTACCACAACTACGGCGACCCATGGCGCGAACAGCGGCACTGGGCAGACTGACCTGGCAGCCGGCGACCATCGCCACCATCCGGGCGGAGGCTGCGACGGCGCGGACCCTGGTCCTCGAGGTCGACGGCTGGACAGGTCACGTGCCGGGCCAACACGTCGATGTCCGCTTGACGGCTCCCGACGGGTATACGGCGTATCGCAGCTACTCGATCTCGTCCGCTCCGGGCCCTGACCGGCTCGAGGTTACCGTCCAGGCGGTGGCCGACGGTGAGGTCTCGCCGTACCTCGTCGACGTGGCGGAGCCGGGTGACCAACTCGAGATCCGTGGACCGCTCGGCGGCTGGTTCGTGCGCCGACCCGCCGATCCGCGCCCTGCGTTCCTGATTGGCGGCGGGTCCGGCGTGGCGCCCCTGATGTCGATGGTGCGTGCGGCGACGAATCCCACCAGGTTGGTCTATTCGACCCGATCCCCCTCCGATGCGCTGTTCACCGCGGATCTTGCAACTGCACGAGCCGCTGGCGATGGGCGCGTCGCCGTCACACACGTCTATACCAGGGTCGCGCCCCCCGGCTGGCCGGACCCGCCCCGACGACTGGACGCCGACGCCCTCGCCCGCGTCGCCTGGACCCGCGATGCCGACGTTGTGGCGTTTGTCTGCGGCCCCACTGGATTCGTCGAGACCGTTACCGACCTCCTCATCGACATCGGCCACGATCCCGCGAACATCCGCACCGAACGCTTCGGACCCACCGGAGGATGACCATGACGACCACCAACCTCGGAGCAGACGACGCATTCTGGGTGGACGGTAACGCCCTCGCCGGACCGCTCCGCGAGGTCATGGGGACCGACCTCACCCTTGCCGAGCTCACCTGCGCCGGCTGCCGGACCACCCGTCCGCTGGCCGCGATGCACGTGTTCGACCGAGCGCCCGGCCTCGTCGCCCGATGTCCCGGCTGCGAGGACGTCGTTATGCGCGTGGTGCGCACGACCGACCGCGTCCTGGTCGACCTGCGTGGATCGCTCGTCCTCAGCCTCCCGGTGCCGACTGCCTGAACGCACCGACGAGAGGAATGTCATGGCCACGGTCGAGCTCACCGACACTGTGGAAGGGATCCCCCGGCCGGGCGCACCGTCCTGGCCGACGCCGTGGGGCCCGGCCGGCCCCGGCTGGCACCTGGGGTGCTCGACGATAGCGCCGACCTACCTCGGCCCGACGTTCGACATATACGGCGGCGGCACCGACATCGTGTTCCCGCACCACGAGCGCGAGCCGGCGCAATCCCGCGGCGCAGGTGACAGGTTCGCGCGCTACTGGCTGCACAACGGGCTGCTGAACCTCTGCGCGCAGAAGATGAGCAAGTCGATCGGCACCAGGTTGCTGATCACCGAGCTGGCCAAGCGGTGTCGCCGGTCGAGCTGCGCTACTACCTCGTCGCGCCGCGCTACCAGTCGGCCCTCGGGTACTCCGGGGAGGCACTACTCCACAAGGCCGCCCCGCGCCTTGTCAATGCCCGCCGTGTTGAGCAGTTCCGCCGGGGTGCCGGAGCCCGCATCTCGCGGACGCATAGGTGCACGGGGCTGAGTGTCGTGCCGGCAGGTAAAGCGCCTCGAGAATGGCCGACGCGACCCCGCCCTCGGCGGTGGTGGTCCTCGGCGACGACGAAATGACCGCCGGTCGCTGCGGAGACCGCGACCAGGGTGTCGACGTCGACCGGCTTGATCGAGTACAGATTGATCGCCCGTGCCCGGACTCTTCAGCGGCCAACTCCTCGGCGGCGGCCACGCATTCGTGCACCGTAACGCTCGCCCCAATCAGCGTGACCACGTCGTCGACGGGACCGCACTACCTTCGAGCCGCCTACCAGGACGTCTCGGCCTTGTTGTACACGACCGGGTAGGCGCCACGTGTAGTGCGCAGGCCGCGATAAGCTGCTGCTCGCCAATGACACTCGAGGTAGCGGCCGGGGTAGGCCTTGACGGACTGGCCGGCATGGGTGGAGTTTTTGACCTCACCATCGAGCGCGACCACGTGCGGGTCGGCCGAGCCACGGTCTCGCCGTAATTGCCGGTGGTCCCCCCGGGCGCGGGCTGCGGACGCGTACGGGCACGACCGCAGCCCACGCCGGCGCAATCCCGGCGTTTACGTTTCGGGGGTCAGTTGCGGCCGGCCATGATGCCGCCGTCGACGTCGACGATGGCGCCGGTCATCCAGCTCGACTTGTCCGACAGCAGGAACGACACCGCGTTCGCGATGTCCTCCGGGCTGCCCACCCGCCCCAGCGGGTGGAAGCTGTCGAAGCTGTCGACGGTTTCATCGAGCTTGTCCGCTGGGACGAAGCCCAGGTACAGGGGTGTCTTCACGACCGCGGGCGCGACCGCGTTGACCCGGATGCTGTGCGGCGCGAGCTCGATCGCGAGCGCCTTAGTGAACGAGTGCAGGCCGCCTTTTTGCACGGAGTAGCCGGAGTGCGGCGTCGCCGCGATGCCCTGGTGCGCCCACATCGAGCCGATGTTGACGATGGCGCCGCCCTGGGCCCCGGCGACCATACCCGCGACGACGGTCTGCGTGATGAAGAACAGCGCGCGGTTCAGTTCGTTGTACGAGTCGTAGAAGGCTTCGTCGTACTCGCTGAAGGCCTTCGGGATGAAGAAACCCGCGGCGTTGACGAGCAGGGTCGCGTCGGCGTGCTCGGCGGCGAGCTGCTTCCGGACCTCGGGTACCTGGTCGCGGTCGGTCAGCTCGGCCGTGATGCCCCACGCTTTTCCGTTCTGCGACAACGTTTCGACCGCGGACCGGACCCTGTCCTGGTCTCGGCCCGTGATCACGGCGGTGCCGCCCCCGGCGACGACTTGGTGAGCGGTGGCCAGGCCCATGCCGCTGCTGCCGCCGACGACCACGACCTTACGGCCCTCGAAGCCCTCACTCATGACAGTTGTTCCTTCCCCACCGAATCGAGATTTGGGTTGGCAGAACCGTGGTTCCCCGGGAGTGGCGCGACGTCCGGCGCCGGTTGGTCCAAAGTCGTACAGTTCGTCGCTAGAGGAGCGCACAGTCGGACGACCCGAACCTAGTCCCGATGGAACTGGTCGGTCAAGTCCACTTTTGAGGCCAAGCGGGTGCTGCGGCGAACGCGACGTACTCCAGACCACGTGCCGCAACCACGGCACCGACGCCAGCCCTAGGAACGTCTCCTTTGGACTAAATGGTCCACTAGTGTGGGGGCCCCCGCGGGAATACAACCGGCCCGGAGAGTGTCTGTACATTTACGCGTCCAGGCACGTTGACCTGGCTCCGCAGCTTCGCGCCGAAGGGCGAGGAAGGGAGATCTGTGCCCCAGCAGACCCAGTACCACAAGAACCCGGAAGCCGTTTCGCGGCTCAACCCGGAGCAGTACCGCGTGACCCAGCAGGACGGCACCGAGCATCCGTTCGCCAACGCCTACTGGGACAACCACCAGCCCGGCATCTACGTTGACGTCGTGTCCGGCGAGCCGCTGTTCGCATCTGTCGACAAGTACGACAGCAACTCCGGCTGGCCGAGCTTCACGAAGCCGATCGCCAAGACGAACGTCGTCGAGCGCGAAGACTCCAGCCACGCGATGATCCGGACTGAGGCCCGCTCGCTGCACGGGGACAGCCACCTCGGCCACGTCTTCGACGACGGTCCCGTCGACAAGGGTGGACTGCGCTACTGCATCAACTCTGCGTCGTTGCGGTTCATCCACCTCGACGACCTGGAGAACGCAGGGTATGGCGAATACCGCACCCTGTTCACGAGCGACACCAACCCTGACACCGACGACAAGTAGGGAGACGACGTGACCACCGAGAAGGCGATCCTCGCCGGCGGCTGCTTCTGGGGCATGGAAGAGCTGTTCCGCCACCAGCCCGGCGTCGTGTCCACGCGCGTCGGCTACAGCGGCGGCGACGTCCTCAACGCCACCTACCGCAACCACGGCACCCACGCGGAATCCATCGAGGTCGTCTACGACCCCGAGAAGACCGACTTCCGCGCGCTGCTCGAGTTCTTCTTCCAGATCCACGACCCCTCGACGAAGGACCGCCAGGGCAACGACATCGGCGCCAGCTACCGCTCGGCGATCTTCTACACCAGCGACGAGCAGAAGCGGGTCGCCGAGGACACGATCGCCGACGTCGACGCCTCGGGCCTGTGGCCCGGCAAGGTCGTCACCGAGGTCACTCCGGCGGGTGACTTCTGGGAGGCCGAGCCCGAGCACCAGAACTACCTGCAGACCTACCCCCACGGCTACACCTGCCACTTCCCCCGCCCGGGGTGGAAGCTCCCGAAGCGGGCGACGGCCTGACACCGCCGGCCCGCGGACCCCGGGTTCGCGGGCCGGCCCGGGCTGAGGTGGTCGGCCCGGACGAGGACTCGGCGGACGGGTGCGGGCCCTCCGCACCGGTGCCGAGCGAGACGTGGCCTTCGATGGGCTGCACGAGATGCTGGTGCGCGCGACATTGCGGGAGGTGCACCGGCGCGCAATGCCGCACCCCGGTGACAGGGCCTGGAGCTGACCGCCGTCGCCTGCCAGGCTGTGTCCGGCGCGATGGTGGCGATCCTCGCGAAGCTGGCCACGTTCCGTGGCCAGAGCCGCTTGATCACCTGGGCGTACCGTTTCGTCGTGCTCGAGGTAGCCGGCAAGCTGGCCCGTCTCGCGTCACTATTGGCGGCGCCCGGATGTGGCGCTCGACTGCGAGGAGTGGAGGGCTACCGGACTGGCACGCGCTGGATCCGGGCGCACACATCGAGTCTGCCGAGCTCGTCGCGGCGGTGCGCCGCGCGGTCGACGGCACACTCACACCAGCGGCGGGTGTTCGTCGCGATCGTGGTCGACGGCGTAGCGCTGGACGCGCTGATGGCGCGGCTCGGGGTGAGCCATAACGCACTTTACGAGGTCGTCTTCGACGCTCGCCCCAAGATCCGCTCCACGCTGGTCGCCGATGGGTACCTGGACGAGGGACGTGATGGCCCGTGAGCGGCTGGGAGATGCTCGACCGGTTCCTGACGACGGACCCTCGTGACGTCGGTCATGACCGGCCCTAAGGACACCAACGTCCGGATAGATCGGATCCTCGACGCGATCCGCACACCTGCGGTCGGTCGGGAGCTGCTCGCCGGTCCCGACATTGCCCGCACCGGTGGCCAAGGCGGCGGCGAGCCCGGAGGGCACCCGCGCGGCGAGCGTCATGCCGAGGTCGTTCGAGACCAGGAACAGATTCGCCGCGGCGGCCGCGAGCAACAGCGCGGTGCCAAGTACCGGCCTGCGACCGATCTGGTCGGAAAGCCAGCCGAGAGTGGGTAGCCCTATGACGGCGCCGATCGCGTATACAGCGAAGAGGACGCTGACCTCTACTGGCACGATGCCGTACGACCGCTCGTAGAGGACTAGAGCGGCATGGAATGGTCGAACCGAGCATCATGGTCCACAAGAGGAAGGCCGTGATTCCGCCATGCCCAAGGCCGCCCCCTTCCAACGCCAACGCCGCAGACGACAACGGACGTTGGGCGCCACGCCGCGCGTTCCACGACGCCCGTTGACGGGCGCGGTGGTCAGGTTCCCTCGTCCGCGTCGCTCCGCCGGTGAGCGATGTGTGAGCCGAGGGGTAAGGCTCTGTCGCGTACCCGGTCGAGGTGACCTATGGTGTCGACCAGCTGGGAGCAGGCGGTCTCGATCTCTCGTTGCGCATTGTTGCGTTGGCTGATGGTCACGGAGAGCAGGAGCGCGCTCAGCGCCGTGGCGCCGTTGAACACCTGCAGGGTGATCAGCTTGGTGTAGAGGTCCCCGCCGGCGAACAGGCCGGCGCCGTTGACCTCGGCGACGAGCGCCACCGTCATCGCTACCGTGACACAGGGCGCCGTCCCGGCGAGCTGGAACCGTAACGCTGCCCAGATCAGGAACGGGAAGACGAGGAACAGGACCTTGAAGGAAGTGGAGCTGGCCCACGCCGCGAGGAAGGTACCCCCCACCAGAGCTCCCGCTTCCAGCCATCGGCGCCAGTCGATGTGTCGGGGCAGCCGTGGGCGCCGAACCACGAGCAACAAGGGCACGACGACCAGCACGGCCATCGCGTCACCGGTCCAGGCCACCAACCAGAGGGCCCAGAAATGTGTGGACAGTCCGAAACTACCGAACAGGAAGCTGACCGATACCGCCTCGATCAGCGTGCCTGCGAAGGCTCCGAGGAAGACCAGCGTGATCGCGTCACGAAAGCGGGCGAGTCCGAGACGAAATCCGGCGCGGCGCATCAACAAATACCCACACAACGGAGTCACTACGTTGGCTACCGCGAGTGCGACCGCCGCTAATGGAGGAAGCCCGATCAACAGGTTCGCGGCCAAGGCAGCGACAGCAATACCCGGCCATCCACGCAGGCCCATGAACAGCACGCAGACCAAGGCGATCGCGGTCGGAACGCCGGCCAGGATGCTTGCCAGCCCGGCCAGGCCTATGTGACCGTCACCGATCGCCTCATCGAACTGGCCTGCTGCCGCCATCTGGCGGGTGACCGTCGCGACGATCAGATAGACGACGGCAGCCGTGACATAGGGCCAACTTCGCCAACTTCTAACCCACCGTCGCGGAGAACCTCGGACAGCCATCATGATTCGGATGCGGAACCCCTATTTCGCCTTTCTGAATTCACGTGAGAAAAAGGCGGGCGCGTCAGCCATCGATGCGCACCTGTTCAACTACGGTCTGTGTCGCACGGTTGACGGAATGCTGCAGCCGGGCGACGCGGATGGCCTCGACCACATGAGCGGACTGTTCAACGGCGGCGACTGGTCATGGCCGCGCCCGTTACCCTTTTTGTTAGTCCCTAGCCGGGGACTTCCCGGTCGCCCGGGCTCGGTATGACTTGCCGCCCCTGTCGTAGGCATGATCCAGGGGTGTCGTCGCCATGGCGTACCCGCTCGCGGCGGTCTGTCCTCATCGATCGGCATGGTTTCTCCTCGCGCGGCGCTCGTCACGTCGAACCTAGCCCGTTCCGGGCGCGCCAAGCCTCCAACGTACATGGACTATTTGGTCCACATCAATCAGGGGCACCCGATAACGAGGTCCTCGCTCACAAGCGCCATCAGCGGGTCGCAGGACACAACCTGACGTGAGCGTGTCGACGCGCCAACCGCGCACGTAGGCCACGCCCGAGGAGTTGAAGCACCCAGGGCGTTGGACTGCAACATCCGATAACCGGCCGCGACCGCGTTGAGAACATGGCGCAACTGGGCCGCTTGGCGCCATCTTCTCGCCCACCGGGCGACTGGAGTCGCCACCCTACTGGACTGTACCGTCCAAGTTGGTCAGAGAACCAGCAGACATGGAGATCACCAATGGGCTCTACAGACCACTACAGTCAGGGTTCATCGATGGACCGCGATGCATGCTTGCGCGCACGGGCCGTTGCCGACTCGCCCAGCAATGCCTCGGCCTTGGGAGGGTCGCTACTGCGCAGCCTGGACTCACTCGAGGACCTGGCCCGCTGGCGCGATGAGGTCATCAACCTGCACCGGCAAGCGATCCTCGGCATCTCCACGGTGCCCGATGTCGCCAGCTGCGCGTGCAACGGCACCGGGTCGCGAGTGACGTGTCCCGTCGCGGCCTCCACACTGGAGGCGTTGTTGGCAGCCGGCATCGCCCGAATGCGGGAGAACGGCGAACTGGCGGTCGACGCAGATCCGGCCAGACTGGCGATGGGCTTGACAGCCGCGTTGCGGGGCGGATCGCTGCTGGCGAAGACAACCCGTGACATCGCTCAGCTGGAAGCTGCGCTCGACCTGGCGCTGAGCTGTCTTCGCTCCCATTCCGCCGGGTGAGCACTGCACCTATCAGGCCAGGAGAAACATCCTGACATGATCGAGTGCCATGTCGAGCGCAATCTCCATGGGTGTGACGTCATGAGCGGCCTGGGCCAACAGGTAGCCCCCTTGCAGCGCTGCCATCAGCCCGATCGCGAGCTTCCGAGGGTCGGCGTCGGCAGCGAGTGTCCCGGCATCCTGCATGCGACGCAGGCCGGCCTCGATGAGTTTCTCCCACTCGTCGAAGGTCTCGGCCAGGGCCATGCGGGCGACCACGTCCTGGTCGGAGACCTCTCCGGCGATCGAGCCGAGGACGCAGCCGTATGCGCCCTTTTGCAGTGAGTTGCGCTGGACGAGTGCGTCCCTCCACCGAACCAGACCATTGAACGATCTGAGGCGTTGTAGCGCAGCATGCTCGCGCTCCATGATCTCTTTTGCGCGGAGGAGGACCACGGCGCGGACCAGCTGCTCCTTGTCGGCGAAGTGGTTGTAGAGCTGAGATTTGCTCGTGCCGCTCGCGGCGCGGACCTCGTCCAGCGTGGTCGAGCTGACGCCCTTCACGTACATGAGCTCGGCCGCGGCCTCGATGATGCGCCGCCTCGTCGCCGCACCGCGAGGTGTCCGTCTCGACTCCTCTTCGGCGCTCTCCGACCTGGTCACGAAGGCAAGGCTACCGGCCTAGATGATCGGGGCCGGTCCACCAATCCTCCGCGAGCTCGCCCGCCTCCGGCCGCTGAGGCTGGCGGGGGCGAAGGCGGCTCGCGGATGCTGCACCGACAGCAGCGACACGGCCTTCTCCAGGTAATCTCTTCCTTCCCCCGTAAGGCGTTCCCGAGGCGGGAGCGCAACGGGATTGCCCGTGACGAAATGTCGTCCCAGGGTGGGTCACCTCAGCGTAAACACTGTTGTGCGCCGACCCTGCGGACCGGGGCCGCTCCGGCGAAACCGAGTGCCCGGTGGCGGGCTGCGCGGAGCTAGCCTTGTCGTATGCCTGTTGTTGAAACGAACATGACGCAGAAGGACCTGTTGGAGGTCGAGCCGCCGTTCATCCCGCAGGGTGCGTTCGCGATGGTCCGACGCCTCGACCTGCCGCCGGGGGACCCCGGCATCGCTCCGCACCGTCACTCCGGCCCCGTCTTCGGCTTCATGCTCGAAGGGGAGATGCTGTTCGAGCTCGAAGGTGAGGCTCCTTATCCGATCAAGGCCGGAGAGGCATTCTGGGAACCAGGCGGCGATGTCATCCACTACACCATCTCGAACCTGCTCGCGGACAGCTGGAGCCGGCTTGTCGTCGTGATGCTGTGCGCCCCCGGCGTTGCAATGATCACTTTCGTCGACGACGAGGAGCTCGCGGCGAAGGAAAGCGCACGGATTCCCAGGCAGAGGGCCTGAGCGCTTAGCTACGGACAGCCAGCACCCGTCCAGGGACAGATGTCAGGGACGGACCGGACGGCCAACCCGAGCGTGCGCACGTGGTCGAGGGCCGCGGAGGAGAAGACCCCTCGCCCTGACCTTTCAGCGAGAGGCGGCCTCGCCCGTCATTCCGCCGCCCGTCCCGGGTCCTGGCCAGGCAGTGGTTTATCCAGATCCGCGGCCCACAAGCGATACACATGGAGCCGCAGGTCGTAGTACTTGTCCGTCTCACCAACCCACTCCATCCCGATCCGCCTGGCCATGGCGGCGGCCCGTGTGTTCGTGGGCCGCGCTACCGCGAATACCTCATCCACACCATCGTGCGCGAAGGCATGGTGAGCGACCCGGTGCCCTGCCTCGATGGCCAAGCCTTGCCCCCACACATCCGGCGCCAACTGCACACCGATCTCCAGGTCCTCCCCACCCGGCGGGAGATACTGCAGCGACACTCCGCCGACGACCCGGGCGTCTGTGGAGAGCTCGACCGCCCACCGCCCGGCCGGCGCCGGCGAACGCGCTTCGTCCAGATTCCAGCGCTGGAGTAGCAGCCTCATCGCGCTCACATCCGGCACGCGCTCCAACGCGGGAGTCAACCATCGGGCGACCTCGTTGTCACCGAATATCCGCAGCGCCGCCTCGGCGTCGCCCAGCCGCCAGGGCCGCAGCGTGAGCCTGTCTGTCTTCAGCACGTCAGTCACCGCAGGTCGCCTCCACCGAACCCGTACCGTTCCGCGACCACAATGGCACAGCGGTCAGCGGCCAGGCCGGCCGGGTTAGTTGGACCTGAAGGTCCAAGTTGCTAGAGTGACGGTGCGGCACGCCTACTGCCGTCAGACCTGCCGGTGAGGTGCGGCCGCTCCACAGAATCCCCCAGGCTGTCCCTGCGCGGAGCCGATCCAGGCGGAACTATCGACACCAGAGCGCCCCAGTTGACAACAGCCCACACCGAGACCCCCTAGTGGACCGTAAAGTCCAGTTGCACTCCCGGGGCGCATCCATGAGGTTCGGCCTCTTAGCTGGGAGAAACTCGGTCGTGGCAGCCCCTCTGGTGATGCGCTCACGATGGGGCTATCGACAACCAGAACGGTCTGCGCGTCCGCCTTGGCCTAAAACACCGAGGTCTGGTGCCACTAACACTGGCGAACCGAAAGTGCCGTGCAGGCGAGGACTGGGTAAGGGGAGGCGCCCGATGAAGGCGATTGTGGTGAAGGATGAGGCTGCGGGAACGGCCGGGATGACGCTCGTGGAGACCGCTGAGCCGCCGGCCGCGATCAACGACGTCGTCGTTCAGGTTCATGCCTCAGGATTCGTCCCGACTGAGCTGGAGTGGCCCTCGACCTGGACCGATCGCGCCGACCACGACCGAACACCGACGATCCCCGGGCACGAGATGGCCGGAGTGGTCACCACCCTCGGCTACGGCGCGACCGGTCTGTCGGTGGGACAGCGGGTGTTCGGCCTCACGGACTGGCATCGCGACGGAACGATGGCGGAGTATGTGGCCGTCGAGGCACGCAACCTCGCGCCGCTGCCGGGCGACGTCGACTTCACCGTGGGCGCGAGCCTGCCAATCTCGGGCCTGACCGCGTGGCAAGGGCTGTTCGAGCACGGCCGTCTTCAGGCGGGGCAGAGTGTCCTCGCGCACGGCGCGGCCGGCGCAGTCGGGGCGATGGTGATCCAACTCGCACGCGAGGCTGGCGCCTACGTCATCGCTACCGGACGCACCGCCGACCGTCACAAGACGTTCGACTTCGGGGCGCAGGAGTTCGTCGACCTCGACAACGACACCCTGGCAGACGTCGGCGCCGTCGACCTGGTCTTCGATGTCATCGACGGCGACATCCGGAAGCGGTCCGCAGGCCTGGACTTCGTCGTCGAGTCCGATCGCGCCCAGTTGGGTGAGATCGTGCAGCGGGTGCGGGACGGACGACTGCGGACGAACATCGGCGGCATCGCAGCCCTCGACGATGCTGCCGCGGCCCTCAACCCGGCCGAGCGGATCAGCGGGCAGACGATCATCCACGTTCGTTCGTGAGTGACACGCGCCCATCGATGCAACCTTTCCATCAGGGAGACAAATGACCGAGGAGACAATTCTTATGAAGGCGATTGTGGTGACGGACGAGGCTGCGGGGACGGCCGGGATGACGCTCACGGAGCGGCCTGAGCCGCCGGCAGCGATCAACGACGTCGTCGTTCGGGTTCACGCGTCGGGCTTCGTCCCGACTGAACTGGAGTGGCCCTCGACCTGGACCGATCGCGCCGGCCGTGACAAGTCTCCGTCGATCCCCGGGCACGAGCTGGCCGGAGTGGTCACCGCCCTCGGCTACGGCACGACCGGCCTGTCGGTGGGACAGCGGGTGTTCGGCCTCACCGACTGGCACCGCGACGGCACCCTGGCCGAATACGTGGCCGTCGAGGCACGCAACCTCGCCCCGCTGCCGGGCGACGTCGACTTCACCGTCGGCGCGAGCCTGCCAATCTCGGGCCTGACCGCATGGCAAGGACTGTTCGACCACGGCCACCTCCAGGCCGGGCAGAGTGTCCTCGCCCACGGTGCCGCCGGCGCGGTCGGGACGATGGTGACCCAACTCGCGCGCGAGGCCGGCGCCTACGTCATCGGCACCGGTCGCACCGTCGACCGTCAGAAGGCGTTCGACTTCGGCGCGCAGGAGTTCGTCGACCTCGACAACGACGCCCTGGAAGACATCGGGGCCGTCGACCTGGTCTTCGACGTCATCGGCGGCGACATCCAGAAGCGCTCCGCGGGCCTGATCCGCGCCGGAGGAACACTGGTGACCGTCGTCGGGCCACCCGAGGCGTGGCCCACCAACGGCCGGGCGATCGACTTCGTCGTCGAGGCCGATCGCACCCAACTGGGTGAGATCGTCCACCGAGTGCGAGACGGACGACTGCGCACCAACATCGGCAACATCGCAAGCCTCGACGACGCCGTCGCCGCCCTCAACCCGACCGAGCGGACCAGCGGGAAGACAATCATCCGCATTCGTCCCTGACCACTCGAGAACACGATCGTCGCGCGGCCAGCTGAGAGTTCGACAACCAACACGAAAAGGAGACCGCAATGTCCGATTCCTATGCACTCCCCAACAAACCCGAAGACGTCATCCCGTCGCTGATCGAGCGATTCAACTCCGGCAAGGTCGACGCGATGATGACCTTGTACGAGGGGGCCGTGCTCATCGCGGACGACGGGGGAACCGTCACTGATCGCGCTGAGATCGCTGCCGCACTCGAGCGCGACCTCAGCCTCGGCCTGCCGCTGGAGGCCAACGCGCGCCATGTCTTCGTTGCCGACGACATCGCGCAGATCGTGGTGGACTGGTCGATCGACGGCACGGGTCCCGATGGCAAGCACGTGCGTGTCGAAGGCACGGCAAGCGATGTCGCGCGCCGCGGCGCCGATGGCCTCTGGCGGTACCTGATCGACAATCGCCTTGGGACGGCGGTGCGTAAGCCTGCCTGACACGGGTGCGCCGCGGAAGCTGGCGGCCGGTCCAGCGGGCGGGATTGCGCCGACGGCAGCTAGGCATCGACACCCAGGCCGGCGCACCGTGCCTGGACCCGGTGGTTGGCGGAAGTCGCTCGCTCTGTTGGCTCATCGCGAAGTCGTACCTGGCGGGGTCGCGTGGTCGCGACGGACCCGCTCGGCCTTGGTCAGCGGCCGGCCTGGCGCTCGGCGCGCGTCCTGGTAGGCGAACCACAGTTGCCCCGTGACAGTTCGCCCTCGCGGAGGTCTGCCGGTGCGAGGTCCTTCTCGAGCAGTCGTTCCACGAGGTCCAGGTCGTAGATTCCGTTATCCGTACGAGCTCAACATGCCTCGTCCGAGCCAGTCGTTATCGTCGCGTGCGCCTGGCAGGGCGAAGAAGTAGCCGCCGCCGAACGGTGAGATGTAGTCGACGAGAGGCTCGTCGATGAGGCGCTTCTGAACCGTCACGAATTGCCGGTCAAGGTCCTGATTGAAGCAGGCGAAGATCAGCCCCATGTCGAGCTGGCCGTTGGGGTCGGTCCCGGCGCTGTAGTTGAACGAGCGCCGCAGCAACCTCTGGTCGTCGACGGTTCCGTCATGCGGGTTGGCGAGCCGGATGTGTGCGGTGACCGGAACAACATCGCCGTATGGGTCGTGCCGATAGTCGGGTAGATCGAACTCCTTGCTTCCGGTGAGCGGTGTGCCACTGTCGCGGTCGCGCCCGATCATGCGCTGCTGCTCCAGGACCGAGACTCGGTCCCAGAACTCCACGAACATCCGGATCAGCCGTACGACGTGGTAGGAGCCACCCTCGACCCATGCGGGCTCGTCACCGCCGCCCTTCGTCCACACAATCTGGTCGATGACCTCGGGGCTGTCGAGGACCTCCTTGTTTGCGGTTCCGTCCTTGAACCCCAGCAGGTTGCGTGGTGTGCCTGCCGGACGAGGGGGGCTGGTGAAACCCTCCTTCCGCCAGCGCACCTGCAGGTCGGCGCGCGTCGCGCGCATCAGGATGCGCAGCGCGTGCAGGACAGTGTCGTGATTGTTCGCGCAGATCTGGAGGATCAGATCCCCGTCACAGAAGCTCCGGTCGAGGACGTCGTTGGGGAACTCGTCCATTGGTCGCAGTCGGGCGGGCTTGGCTGACTTGAGCCCGAAGCGCTCGTCGAAAAGGCTGGATCCGACGCTCACCGTCACGGTGAGCCCGTCCGGGGCTATGTCCGGTCCGAGCACACCGTTCTCGTAGGAGGTGGACACCATGCCGTCGTAGGGCACCCCACGTCCGGTCATGAGGTAGCGGATCGTCGAGGTGAGGGTCTTCAGCATCTGCTGCAGTCGCGCGCGATCGGGCGAGGTCACCGTGAACGCCACGAACGCCGACGCACGCTGCGCAAGCTCCAGAATGCCGGACTGGTGCTTCCCCTCGAAGGGGTACGCCGCCGGCGGGGTCACAGGCACGCCGCCGTCGGCGGCCGCGGGGTTGGTGGTGAGGACCGTGACTGCGGCAACGGCGCCTGCCGACCCTGCGACGGCGGCACCGATGAAGCCCCGCCGAGTGACCCGGTCGCTCGGTTCTGGCGTCGGACGCCGGGTCATCGGGTGCCGTTCCGGGGCTCGGTGATGACGGCGACGTGGGACAGCAGCTCGACGGTTTGCTGAACGTCGGCGTTGAGCTCAGCCCGTTGGCCGATGGTGAGTGACGACAAGGGGATCCATCCGTCTCGGTGGTGGTAGCTCTGTACCAGCTGCTGTGTCTTCTTCAGCCACTGCTGGGTCTCGGCCAGGTAGGGGTCCTGCTTCTCCAGCAACGGCAGCAGCGGGTCTAAGGCGTGCCGTGTGCCGGTGAGGTTGGCGTTGACTGTGGCGAGTTCGGAGTGGCTTCCGGCGTCGCCGACACCGTTGAGGTCACTGCCGAGGGTGTCCTCGAGGATTTCGTGGGCGCGGATACCGATGTCGAGCGGTGTGATCGCGTTCGGCTTGATCAGCTCGGTTGCCAGCCGGCCCACCGCGGCGACGAGGGCATCGCCGTGCGGC
Source organism: Actinopolymorpha pittospori (assembly GCF_014873875.1). GTDB lineage: Bacteria > Actinomycetota > Actinomycetes > Propionibacteriales > Actinopolymorphaceae > Actinopolymorpha > Actinopolymorpha pittospori. The sequence continues at coordinate 909,813 of NZ_JADBEM010000001.1, forward strand.
GCGATCGCCTTCGCTGGCTTGCCCGCCCACAGCATCGCTTCGATCTTTCGGAAGCCTTCGAATTTCACAACCGCCGCCGGGTCGCCCGGCGGGTCGGCGTTGATGGCGTCGTCCAGGTCGCCGAAGGCGCGGTATGCGGCGCCGAGCGTCTCGTAGGTGAGGTGCGCGGTGAGCCAGTCGCGTTTCGCGGCCGCGACGTTGCCAGCGTGGAGGTCGGCCTGGAGCTGCTTCACCTGGCGGCTGAGGGTCGGCAACTGGCTCTGCACCCACGCGACGTACCGATTGATCGGAATGCGGAGGTCCAGCGGCGTCACTGGCGTCACGCCGTGCACCCTCTCGGGGAGCTCGTCGCCGGTGACGGTGACCGGCTTGCTGAACTTGATGGTGTAGGAGGTGATGCACACCCAGCGGTAGGAGGCCGGTGGCAGCGTCGCGGTGACCCGCCGGGTTGCGCCGCCGCCGAAGTTCTCCACCTCGAGGTAGATCTGCTCGGTCTTCACGTCCTGGAGGTAGACCTCCATGTCGTCGCCCTCGTCGTTGTAGACGACGAAGGTGTACGTGCCCATGGGGCCTCCGGCCCAGGCGTCGATGCACGTGGGCGAGCCGGCGTCGAGCGGGATATCCGCTGCTGTGGCCGCGGCTGTGGATGTGGCTGTGGATGTGGCTGTGGCGGTCGGAGGTGTCGCGGTCGGAGACGCTGCGACCGGATCGACCCGCGAACGGGTGTGGATCACTGCGGCTGCCACGGTGACCGCGGCGATTATCACGACCGCTGTCGCGATCCACCCTCGCCGACCCGTGCGCCTACGACCTGCCGCCAGTGTCTTCGGGTCACTCGCATCTTGCATCAGATCGTCCCTTCCGATCACCGCGATGACGCCCCGGCTGGCAAGGCGCCCGAACGTCACCCGGCCAAGGCTCAGGGCCGGCGTCTGAGCCGCGCGGCGGCAGCAGACCGCTGACCACAGCGACGCGCACCGCGTCGCGCCGGTCTGGCACGACGCGGTGGGCCGTCGAATAGTTGGAGACGGTGAGGGCTCAGGCCTGGGCCAGACGGCCGGCGTAGCGCTGGGTCCAGCCGGTTCCGGGGTCTGCGATGAGGATGACGTCGTAGTAGCCCTCTTTGGTCGGCCAGTTGACGACCTTCGAGGTGCCGCCGGCCACGAGGATGTCCAACTTGTCACCGAGGAAGTCGTTCCCGGTCAGCTTGAAGCGCACCGGGCGAGTCCCATCGCTGTGCAGGGTGAACTTCACCTTGCTGGAGGCGCCCCGACCCGTGATCAGGTCGACCTCGACGCGCGGGATGTAAGTGTCGTGCTCGCCCGCTGGGACGATCTGGCCGGCGAACGACCGGACGAACCGGTCCGGGCCGTAGATCGAAAAGGCGTACTTGCCGTCGGTCTGGGTCGCGTCCCAGGTGTAGTGGCGGGCTCCCTTGTTGCTGACCGTGTACGGGGCGCCGTACAGCTCCTGCGGCAGGTACTTGTCGGCGAACACCAGCATGCTGACGGCCTTGCCGTCGGGGCCGCCCTGAAGGCTCATCGACGCTGCGACAGATCCGGCCGTCCGGTCCTCGAGCAGAACAGCGTTGGCCTGGAAGGAAAGCGGGCGCACCTTGAGCGCGCCGTGGTTGGGCTGGACCGGCATGACCTGCTGCCCGACCGGCGGCTGCGGCACGGCCGGCAGCTTGGTGTCAGCGACGACGACGGCGGCGAGGCCGGCTGGCGCGGGCAGCTTCGGGAAGGAGTTGTCGAACCTGCTGAAGTCGATCGCCGACAACATGTCGCCGGAGACGCTGCGACGCCAGGCGCTGATGTGCTGGCAGATCGCCGGCTTGCCCATGAACGTGGTCCACTGCTCGATCAGCTTGATTGTCGAGGTGTGGTCGAACACCTCCGAGTTGACCCAACCGCCGCGCGTCCACGGCGAGACCATGACCAGCGGGACCCGGCCGCCGAAGCCCGGGGACAGGCCGGGCGCACCCTCGCCCGGGGTGCCGTCCTCAGGGACGGCCGGCAGGACGTGGTCGAAGAAGCCGCCCTGCCCGATCCGGTTGGCGCCGTTGGGCTCGTCGTAGTTGAGGATGATCAGCGTCGAGTCCCACAGTTCCGGGTTGTCGTGCACCGCCTTGATCACGCGGTCGACGTAGATGGCGCCGTAGTTCGGGGCGCTGTTCGGGTGCTCGCTCCAGGCGGAGGAGGAGGTGATCCAGGACACCTGGGGCAGCGTCCCCGCGGCGCAGTCGGCGATGAAGTCCTTCAGGACGTAGTCGATGTTGGAGGGGTCGTTGGCCACTCCGGCCGGCGGCTGCGTGTGCGTCTGCAGCACGTTGGCGCGGGCCAACAGACCCTCACCGGGCTTGGAGTTCTCCGGGGTCGCGTTCGCTGGGTTGTACGCTGCGAAGTCGCGCAGCAGGTTGTCCTCGAAGTCGCCGAGGAACCGGGTGGAGATGTCGTTGTTCAGGTACATCTGCCAGGTGATGCCGGCCCGCTGCAGCACCTCTGGGTAGGTCTCCCACTTGAACAGGAACTGCCCGTTCTGGCTGTTGTTGATCCGCGGGCCACCGCCCAGGGTGCCCTGCGGGTCGTTGGTGCCGGTCCAGAGCATGATCCGGTTCGGGTCGGTGCTGGTGTTCAGTGAGCAGTAGTAGTGGTCGCAGACCGTGTAAGCCTTGGCCAGCGCGTGCTGCCAGGGAATGTCCTGCTCCTTGAAGTAGAACATCCGGCTGCTGGTGTTCTGCGCGTTGTACTTCTTGGTGTCCGCGTGGTAAGGCAGCAGGTAGCCCTCCGCTCGGCTGGACGGCTCGTAGAAGTTCGTCTGGCCGTTCTGCCACACCAGTGCCTGCTTGTCGCCGAAGCCGCGGACGCCTGGCAGGTCGAGGGTGCCGAAGTAGTGGTCGAAGGAGCGGTTTTCCTGCATGACGATGACGATGTGCTTCAGGTCGGCCATCGTCCCGGTCCGGCCCTTCGGTGCGGCCTCGGCGGCCTGCTCCGGCTGGCCGATGGTCAGTCCTGTCGCTGCCGCGGCTACGGCGCCGGCCGTCAGGCCCGCGGCCTGCAGAACCCGGCGACGGGACAGCCTCCTGTTATCGGTCACCTCCGCTGCGGCGGCGCCGTCGCTGCTGTTCGACGCGTTCTGGGCGGGGGTTCCCAATTCTTTGTCAGACATGCGTTCACCCTGTCGGTCGTAGGGGTAAAGCCTTCGCAGTCAACTGCGCCGGCTGTGCGGGTTGTAAGCAAGGAAACGTGAACGTAGAAGGAAATCCCGGGCCCGATCAATTCCGGCCGAGTGGGCCGATTGGAGGTCCCTTTCTTCGGCGTCACCTCAAATCACGTACATAATCAGCCGAGCCGGTCCCTTAGCCTCCGTTCGCTGCGTTTACCCGCGGACAGATGGGGCTCCGGCGGTGTTACGGCAGGGCGGGGACTACTTCTCCATTTAGTCGGTGAACCGTGTACCTGGCCGTGCAACACTGACTGGTTCAGGGCCGCGCGAGCCGGTGGCGTACGACACCGCTGAGGAGGTCTACGGCGATGATGAAGACGAGCACCATCAAGATGTAGGTGAGCATCTCGTCGAACCGGAAGAGCGAGATCGACTGGTTGATGGAGAACCCGATGCCTCCGGCGCCGACCAGGCCGAGCACCAGCGAGGACCGCACATTCACGTCGAAGCGATAGAGCAGCAACCCGACGAACTGCGGCACCACACTGGGCAACACCACGTGCGCAGCGATCTGACTACCGCTGGCGCCCGCCGTGCGCAGAGGTTCCACCGCGCCCGGGTCGACCTCCTCCATCGTCTCCGACCACAGTTTGGCCATCACACCGGTGTTGTGGCAGATGATCGCCAGTACGCCGGCGAAAGGGCCGAGGCCGACGGCGGTGACGAAGATCAGCGCGAACACGATGTCGGGTACGGCGCGGAAGAACGACATGACTGCCCGGGCCAGCTGATAGACGAGGGGAGCGCGGGTCGTCGTACGGGCGCCCAGGAAGGCGAGCAGCAGCGAGAACGGGATCGAGAACGTCGTGCCGAGCAGCCCGATCGCCAGCGTGACCACACAGCCCTGCAGACCCTGCTCGACCACAGACCTGCTCAGATCGGGTGGTACGGCGTCGCCGATGAACTCGGCCATGCCGTGCAACCCGCGTGCCAGCTGGTCGAGCGCGAATTCGGTCTCGATCCACGCGACGACGTGGGCGGCCACGATGGGCACGGCGATGACCAGCCCGGCCACCACGGCGACGAGCCGGCGCCGGTTCGGCGGGACGGGAAGCCGGGAAGTCCGTGGCCTGACGTCGGTCACGACGCTTCCTCGGCGCGTTGATCCGGCTCGTAGAGTCTGTCCACCTCGGCCTGGGCGAGCGCGGTCGGCGAGGCGGTGAAGACGACCCTGCCCCGCAGCAGCCCGACGATCCGGTCGGAGTACCGGCGAGCAAGCGCCGGCTGGTGGAGCACGGCGGCAACGGCCATCCCGTCGTCGGCCAACGAGCGCAGGAGCGCCATCACCTGGTCGGCGGCAGCGGGGTCGAGCGCGGAGACCGGCTCATCGGCGAGCAGGACCTGCGCGCGTTGACACAGCGCGCGGGCGATCGCGACGCGCTGCTGCTGTCCACCGGAGAGCCGGCCGGCCCGCTCGTGTGGGCGTTCGGCGAGACCGACCCGGTCCAGGCAGGCCATGGCTTCCTCGCGCACCTCACGCGGAAACAGCCAGGTCGACAAGGAGCGGGTGTACGGCATCCGCGCCACCGCGCCCGCGCACACGTTGTCCAACACGCTGCGCCGAGCCACCACATGGATCTTTTGGAACACCATCGCCACCTGTGGCACCGGCCGCCCGGGTTCCACCTGGCTGCCAGCGACCTCGACCCTCCCGCGTGTGGGAGGCACCAGCCCGACGACGCAGCGAAGCGCCGTGGACTTGCCGGACCCGTTCGCCCCGAGCACGCTGACGAGCTCGCCGGCCCGCAGGTCGAGGTCGAGTCCGGACAGCACCGGCGTCCCGTCGTACTCCTTGACGAGCCCGGTGGCCGACAGCAGCACCCGAGGGGCCGTGAGGGTCGTGCCGCTCACAGGTCGTCCTGGGTCAGGCCGAGCGTGTGGGCGAGTTCGACCACCGGCTGGTAGGTGCTGTCGTCGACCTCCACCATGGGGCTCTTGCCCTTCGCCGGGGTGAAGTCGAGGTACTCACCGATCGGTGCGACCTGCTCTGGCTCCAGGTTGAGCAAGGCTTCCTTGACGGCGGTCTGGAACTCCTTACTCGTGTGCGGCGACACGGTGATCGGGTCGTTGGCGATCGGCGCTGACTTCCAGATCTGGGTGTACTCGTCAGGTTTGAAAGTGCCCTCGGCGGTCGCCGACGCGAGGGTCTGGGAGTTGATCTCGGCGGCGTCGACCTTGCCCTTGGTAAGCGCGAGGAGTGCCTCGGCGTGGCCGCCGGCATAGTTGGCGGTGACCTTCTTCTCGATTCCGGCGTCGACCAGCGCCTTGCGCGGCACCGCGTCGCCGGAGGTCGAGCCCGGCTCCGCCAGCGCCAGGGTGTGACCGGCAAGGTCGGCGAGCTCGGCGATGTCGGAGTCCTTCGGTACCCAGATGCCCCCGGTGTAGGAGGAGAGCTTGCCGTCCTCGCCGGCGAAGGAGACCAGCGGGATCGCGCCCGCCTGCTCCTTGGCGAAGACGAAGCCCAGTGGACCGAACTGGCCGATCTCCAGCTTGTCGTTCTTCATCGCGAGGATCTCAGCGGGGTAGGTGTCGGCGACGGTGACCTTGACCGGGCAGTCGAGCTTCTCCTCCAACGCGGCGCCGAGCTTCTCATAGATCGGGATTAGCTTCGCCGGGTCCTCGAAGGGCTCGACACCGAACCGGATCTGGCCGTTTGGGCAGGTGGCGCTCTCGGCGGTGTCGGCGGCCGAGGTCTCACCGCCGCAGGCTGCCAGGGTGAGGGACAGCGCACCGACGCCGACGAGCGCGGCGATCGTGCGGCCGTTGAGGCCGTTGAGGCCGTTGAGGCCGTTGAGGCCGTTGGCGAACATGACAGTCTCCTTCGCAAGGGCGGGATGAATCAGAGAAGTCCGTCAAGAACGACCGGCGCCAACCCGAAAGCCGTCGTCATGCCGATCCCGGAGGTGACCGACACGACCCTGACGCCCGGGTATGGCGCCGCCACCAGGAAGTCGGTCGCCGGCGCGTCGGCGTACACGCCCACCCAACGCCGACGGACGGTCAGCGGGGCGCCGAGCAGCCGGCCCCCTTCCCGCAGCACCAGCCCGGTGATGTCCTCGTCGTCGAAGGGCAGGTGGGTGCGGGCGTAGTGGTGGGTGTCGCCGAGGACGATGGAGCCGTCCGGACGCTGGGTGAGCATCAGGTTCATCGCGACGTCGACCAGCTCGGGTGCCGACTCCTCGAAATCGCGGCGGACGGCAGCCGCCGACGGCGTCGCCGCCAGGCCGCCGTAGCGGAGCATCGACAACCCCGAGAGCACGGCAGGGTCGATCCGTACGTCCGAAGGCGGTGCGACCTCGAGCATGCGCAACCGGCAGCGGCGAAGGCCGTACTCCTGCGCGATGCCGGGGAAGAGCCGGTCGGCGTCGTGGCCGACCGCGTGGACGATCCGCTCTGCGCGCAGTTCCCCACGGGAGCTGAGCAGCAGGCCGTCCTCGACCGTGCCGACGTGTGTGCCCCACCGGATCTCGACGCCTTCGCCCACCAGCCAGGCGGCTAGGGCAGGCAGCGCGGAGCGGGGATCGACGCGCAGGTCCAGCGGAAGGTGCGCCCCACCCACGACCTCGGCACTCACGCCGTCGGCGCATGCGGGCGGGAACAACCGCGCGAGGCCGGGCCGGTCCAGCAGCCGAACCTGGTCGACACCGCGAGCCGCGGCGAACTCCTCCAGCACGCCCATCTGGGCCGCGCTGCGGGCGACAACCACGGTGCCAGCCTCGGCGACCAAGAACCCGCCACTGGTTCCCAACCGCAGCCAACGTTCCCGGGCCACCCTGGCGTACTCCAGCGCGGCGCCGTCCTGGACGGTGGTGGCGATGTGGCCGAAGTTGCGGATCGACGCGCCGACGGCCCGGTCGTCGCGTTCGAGGACACAGACTCGCAATCCGCGGGCGACCGCCTCGGCGGCGTGCGCGAGCCCGACAATGCCCGCACCCACGACCGCCAGGTCAAATGAGTTCGCGAGGGGAGAAGTGGACGGCATGACCGCCACACTGGCCACCCCCTGGCGCGGTGGTCAACCATCGAGACGTCTTGTATGAACAAGTTTACCGGGCGTTTTCTCGCCCTCCCCCAACACATAGGGCTGTTGGTGCGGCATTCACCCGAGGTCGCCTGGAGCATGTCAAGGTTAGTTGTACAGTCAGCTCCGGGGTCCGCGATGGAGGAGAAGCAGATGGCCGCACCGCTCCACGCCCGAGTCGCTGTGGAGTTGCGGGAGCAGATCCAACGTGGAGAACTCCCGCCCGGCACTCCCCTGCCGTCCGAGGCACGGCTGTCCGAGCGTTTCGCCGCCTCACGCGGAACCATCCGCAGCGCACTCGCCGCGCTACGGCGCGAGGGCCTGATCGGCGGTGGCCAGGGCCGCCCGCCGGTGGTACGCGACACAGCTGTCGGGCAACCGTTCGAGACACTGCTGTCGTTCACCGCCTGGGCGGAGCAGATCGGGAAGGTGCCCGGCCAACGCACCATCGAGGTCGCCCGTCGCGGCGCCTCCACCGCCGCCTCGGAGGTGCTACGCCTCCAGGAGGGCACCCCCGTGGTCGAGGTACTCCGGCTGCGGCTGCTCGACGGCGAACCAGTCATGCTCGAACGGGCCAACTTCGTCCTGGAGGTCGGCCGGCTACTGTTCGATTTCGACCCGGACACCGGCTCCATCTACGCCCACCTCGCCGGTCAGGGAGTGGATCTGCACTCCGCACAGCACACCATGGACGCGGTTGCTGCCGACGAGACCGACGCCGAACTGCTCGGTATCAAGATGGGTGCGCCGCTGCTGCGCGAGCGACGCCGCGCCACCTCCGCCGACGGGGTGCCGCTGGAGTACAGCGACGACCGCTACCGCCCGGACCGGGTCACGTTCACCATCGACAACGCCCGCCCCGCCTCGTCTGGCATCACCCACGATCTGCGGATCCTGAAAGAGACCTCATGACTCCCGCGCCCATCCCAACAGGGTTCGACCTCGCCGCGCTCGACATGGCCGGCACCACCATCGACGAGCGAGGCCTCGTCTACCAGGTCCTCGAAGCCACCGTCGCCGACACCGTGGGCGCGCCAGTACCTGCCGACCTCCTGCAACGCTGGAAAGGCACCTCGAAACGAGAGGCGATTACCGGCCTGCTGACCGGCCTGGGAGCCGATGCCGACCAACCCGCCACTGACGCGGTGTTCGCCGCGTTCACCGAACGACTCCTCGCGACCTACCGCGAGAACCCGCCGACGCCGTTCCCCGGTGCGGTGGAGATGTTGGCGACGTTGCGCGCCGCCGCGGTGAAGGTCGCCCTGCAAACCGGGTACTCCGCCGAGATCGCCGGGGCGATCCTTGCCGGCCTGGACTGGGCGGTGGGCAGCGGCCCCTCCTCCGTCGTCGACGCGATCGTCACCTCCGACCAGGTGCCCGCAAGCCGGCCGGCGCCCTACCTCGTCTTCCGGTGCATGGAGGCAACCGCCGTCAACGACGTCCGACGAGTCCTGGTCGCCGGAGACACCCCCAACGACCTCCGCGCCGGTCACAATGCCGGCGCGGGCCTCGTCGTAGGCGTCGGCACCGGCTCGTTTACCCTCGACCAGCTCGCCGCCGAGCCACACACCCACCTGCTCGCCTCGACCGCGGATCTGCCGGCACTCTTGTGAGCCCGGACCGCCGTCCGGCGAGAGGCAACGGCGTCGCCTACCGACTTCTCGCAGTCGCGGCATCGCACGACGAATTTGTCACCAGCACTCAGTGCCATGAGTAACCCCACCACCTCACGCGATCGAGACTCGAGCGCCGCCCAGTTCCACCCGGCCGACGTGGACGCCGCCGGCGATCGGCCAATGCGCAGCCAGTCGGCCTCCGTCAAGTTCGACTCCCGCAGGTGCGGCAGGTCCACATTGCACTCGGCGGCGACCAAGCGCTCCGACATCCCTAGCGAGACGAACAAGGCGCCCTTGCCCGCGTGAGCTGCGGCCCGAGCCAGGTCGGCCCCTTAGCCTCAATCCGTGGACCGGGTGAGTGGGCCTCGGCGCGGTAGCAGGGAAAGTGCCTTCTGGATCGGGAGAATCTGGAGTGTCTAGGTCCTGATCCAACCCGATCCAAAAGGCACTGATAGTGAAACTACCGTACGGGTGGTCGCGAGCCACGCCGGTCTTCGATGAGCAGAACCTGGTGTCGTGCGCGGGGCTGGTGCCGGTGATGGCGTTGGCGGAGCGGGCGGGCCTGTCGGAGCTGGTGGGCGAACGGGTCGCGATCACGGAGACGACGGTGGCTTCGGCGGCGGCCAACCCGGCGGGCAAGGTGACCTCGATCATCGCGGGGATGGCCGCGGGTGCGGACTGTATCGATGATCTGGATGTGATCAGGTCTGGTGGGATGCGCCGGCTGTTTGGTGGGGTGTATGCGCCGGCGACGTTGGGTCAGTTTCTGCGGGAGTTCACCCATGGCCACACCCAGCAGTTGGCCTCAGTGGCGCGGGCCCATCTGGTCAACCTTGTCCAGGCCAGCGGGTTGTTGCCGGGTATCGAGGATCGGGTGTTCATCGATATCGACTCGTTGTTGCGCCCGGTGTATGGGCACGCCAAGCAGGGCGGGAGTTTCGGGCACACCAAGATCGCGGGCCGGCAGGTGTTGCGCCGGGGCCTGTCGCCGCTGGCGACCACGATCAGCACGATCCAGGGGGCGCCGGTGGTGGCCGGGATCCGGCTGCGCGCCGGACGGGCCGGCTCCGGCAAGGGCGCGGCGAGCATGGCAAAGGAGGCGATCGCCACCGCCCGCGCCGCCGGCGCCAGCGGGCAGATCCTGGTGAGGGGCGATTCGGCGTATGGCAACCACGCCGTGGTCGCCGCGTGCCTGAAAGCCGGGGTCCGGTTCTCCGTCGTGCTCACCAAGAACCCGGCGGTCACCGCCGCGATCGCCTCCATCGCCGAAGACGCCTGGACACCGGTGCACTACCCCGGTGCTGTCGTCGATGACGATACCGGTGAGTTGATTTCGGATGCTGAGGTCGCGGAGGTGGAGTTCACCGCGTTCACCTCCACCAAGCACCCGGTCACCGCCCGACTGGTCGTGCGCAGGGTCCGTGACCGCGCCCGCGACCAGGCCGGCGAGGAGGAGCTGTTCCCGGTATGGCGTCATCACCCGTTCTTCACCAACAACACCGAACCGACCGCGCAGGCTGACATCACCCACCGCCGGCACGCAATCATCGAAACCGTGTTCGCCGACCTGATCGACGGACCACTCGCACACCTACCCTCAGGCCGGTTCGCCGCCAACAGCGCCTGGGCGATCTGCGCCGCCATCTGCCACAACCTGCTCCGCGCCGCCGGCACCCTCACCAGCCCCCGCCACGCCGCCGCCCGCGGCGCCACGCTGCGCCGTCAGATCGTCACCGTCCCCGCCAGGATCGCCCGCCCTCAGCGTCGGCCCGTCCTGCACCTGCCCGAGCACTGGCCCTGGGCGGAACAGTGGAACACCCTCTGGCACAACGTGTTCCGCCCCGCGACCGGCCCACCACGCGTCGCCTGAAACTAGCCACCCGCCGCCAAGGCCCGACCGGAGACCCAAAGGAAAGCTGGGCAGACCAGCAGCCCCGCCTTGCCCACCCACCACCAACCGCGACCCACCCACAACCAAAACCATCAACCCAGCGAGTCCACGGATTGAGGCTTAGGCGGCGCGGACCTGGTTGCACCTGCTTGTGGGGTGCGCGGGGCACAATGGGCGTGTGGATGGTGACTGGGACGCTGTTTCGCGCGGTAGGCCATGGGCGCCGCGCTGGGGCTTTGACGCTCACCCGGTTCCCCCTGGCGGCCGCTGCTACAGCTCCTACCTGTTCCTAGCGGTGCCTGCGCCACCCGGAACCACGCCGGCTGTCACGGCGGAAGAGGCGATCGAGACGACCGGCACTTACATGCCGCATTGGCTTGCGTCCGGGCCCCCGGAGGTCGAGCTGATGATCGAGAACGGCGACTTTGTGAACCCCGACCCGGGTGGGATGCTGGTTGATCGGCTGGTCTGGGTGCTGACGTGGCGAGACGTCCAAGGGGGGAGCGCGATCGTGGACGAAGACTTCGCTCGCCATTGGATGTTCGTCGGGACTGCCGTCGTCGACGCAACGACCGGACAGTTCATCTCGGTAAGCAGACCACCGATCCACGGCCGGAGTAGGCCGCCAGAATGCTCGATGCCACGACCGAAGCTCTGCAGACCGCCGGTTCAGAGATCGTCGACGGACACGAGGAGATGCCCGAGCAGGTCATCTACGACATCGGCGTACGGCCTCCCAGGCCCGGTGCGCGTCTCGGACTTGCCATCACCCATGTCCCACACGACCTCATGACCTTCGACCGTCCGGAGCCTTGTCCTGCTGGGTCAACCGCAGCACCTCAGCAACCACGCCCGCCGGCAACGACGACTTACGACCGCGGCCCTTGGCGATCACTCCCACACCCTCTGGACCGGTCCCGCCAAACCGCCGACGCCACCTAAAACGGCGAGCGACCTCCTCATTGGCGACCACCTTCGGCAGCACAGCAACGCCTTCGCCTGAACCCACCGTTCGCAGGATCTCATTCGCCCGCCGCAGCTCACGATTCTCCCGCTCCAACTCCGCGATCCGGCTCGCGACCTCGCTGCTGCTGCCCGGCCGGACCCCGCCGTCGATCTCGGCCTGGCGCACCCATCCACGCAACGTCTCCCGGTGCATCCCCAACTGCTCCGCGATCCGAGCGATCGCACCCGCCCGACTCGCCGGGTCCTTACGCGCCTCCACCGCCATCCGGGTGGCCCGCTCACGCAGCTCGTCGCCGTACTTCCTCGGTGCCGCCATGACTCTCATCCTCCATGGATTGAGAGCCTCCACCAGACCCGGGGCGCTTCACCTATCAGGAGATCGAGCGCGCCTGTGTCCAACTCGCGGACGTGATGAGCATGCGCGACCGTGCCGCACACCATGCGAAGAACTGGACGGCGTCGCCGCACCGGCCGTGAATCAGGCAGCGAGTCCGGTCGGCCGTCGCGGCTGGGCGCGACAAGAGGGCCGCCAGAAGACTGGCGACGCTCATCAATGTCCCGCTCCGCAGGACCAGTTGCGTGGCTGGTGCCGGGCCGGAGGCTTTAGCCACCTCGCTTGGTCCGGGACCCTACGAGCGGCGGCCCACGGCGGGCGGTTACGGGCGGGCAGCCAGCTGCCCGCCTACGCCGGAAGAGGCTACGGGCCGCCACTCTCCCGGAGGACACCGGCCAAACCCTCCGACCCTTCCAAGCTCACACGGGTCGGGCTCGTCCCGCTGGATTACGTCGTGGTGACTAGTGCGTGACTAACGGTGCCCGTGGTCGTTGGGACAGGTAACGGCGCGCGGGCTCTCTGGGCGCGATCCAAAACGAAGCGAGAGGGGAAGCGAGTGACTAGGGACGAAGAGACACTCCGAGCGGCACGAGCTCGGATCGCAGCGACGCTGGAGGAGACGCGACGCCAGATCGCGCAGCCCGACGAGGAGCACGCGGGGCGCGTACTCGCCGATCTCTGGACGACGCTCGCCGCACACGGGGCGACCGACGACATGCTCCGCAGCGTCGTCAACCTCCCGGCACTCGCGATCTCGACCATCGACGTGCTAGCCCGCCGGGAGCGCGCACTCGCAGCACTCGGCGGCAAGTTGTCCGCCGCTGAACTCCTCGCCAGTCCAGGCCGGGCCACCTGAAGGAAGGAAGCACGACAGATCCCGCTCAGCAGAAGCCCGACCAGGCGCCCACGGCCGGACCGCGTATGGCCCGCAAACGCCGACTCGTCCAACGCCAATTGGAACGCCGGCCCTGGGCGCGATGGCTGCCACCCTTCGGCCAATGCCAGTTCGATCGCCGACGCGACTGTACGTGGAAGCACGACGCCAGCCGACATGTGGAGCCAGTTGCTTGGGTGCGCGCAGGGTAAAGATGCGACCAGGAGCGCACCCGCGTGCTCGGCCTGCTCGACCACGAAGGTCAGTGGATCCCCGAGTCCCTGGTCGTATGTCGGCCCGCCACGCACCTTCCAGCGATAGGCGATCCCACCGATCACGATCTGCCGGGATCTCTTCCTTGCCAGCGCCACGCCGAGACACTACGCCACGGCCATGACGCCACCGGTGACGCCAACCAACCTGCCCGAGCACGACCGCGAAGACACCGATCAAGATCATCACGAGCGTGATCCCGTACCCCGAGCCCGCCTGCCCAGACCTGAAAAGCAAGGTCGGCGGTTCGACCCCGCCCCTGCCCACCGCATTCCTGCAGGTCAGCAGCTTGCAGAGTCTTGAGCCGACAGGCGTCGGGTCCGGAACAATTGAGACCACCAGGGCTGAAACCTGAGACCATGGTGGCGTCATACCTGGTCAGCGGCCTTTCATCGGGTGTGCGCTGCCCGCGACGATGTGCCTGACTTGTACTGGACCGAGACTGACTGACAACGACGCCGACTTCAAGGGCATCGAGCAGCGACGCCGAGGCCGACCTGGACACCTACCGGCGCGAGATCGTCGCGACGCGCAAGGCCGTGGCTGACAAAGGCCTCGATGATGTCGTGCCGTTTCGGTGGGCGGCGCCGATCGCGACATCCGGTGGATCTACATGCACATGATTGAGGAGTATGCGCGCCACAACGGCCACGCCGATCTGATCCGCGAAAGCATCGACGGCGTGACCGGCGACTAGATCCGCCCGGCCCTGGCCGCCACGCCAGCCGTCGCCTGACCGGCTGCCGGGGCGGATGCGCCCGCAAGCCTGACCGCCGCGATGATCTGTCACCATGCCGCGGCCGAGGCATACCTGAAGATCGCGAACGCCTCTGGACAAGCGGATCGGGACCATCCAGCGCTGGCCGAGCAGCCGGGCCCAGCCTCGACCCTTTCGCCTGGTGTATCGGCGCGCAACGCACGGAAGCCCCCGTCCAGCACGACGTTGCCGCGCCTACCGAGCTTTGAAGATGGTGCCGAAGGAAGCGCGGGCTGAGTGCGTCGTCAAAGGTGCGTACCGGGATCGTCTCGGGGTGATTCCCGATGTGGGTGACTGTTGGGCAGACAAGGATTGGTCCGAGCACAGGCTGCCAACCGGAGGTGTCAGGTGAGGGATTCTCGCGGCGGTGTCCTACCCAGCCTCGGCACTCTCGCCAGGACCTGGCCGTGGATCACCTCGGTCATCGCGGCAGCGGTCGTCAACGCAATAGTCGGCACGGCGCGACACTTCGACTACCGCGGGATCGAAGGATTCAGCACGACGAACTACGGCTGGCTCGCCTTCACACTCGTTGGTGGGCTGGTGTTCGCCTGGCGACTGGCTCGACGCCCGTCATGGCTGGGAGCACTTGTCCGACCAGTCATCGCGGCAGCCGTCTCCTACGCCTTGTGCTTCGTCGCCGTCACGACCACGGGCCTGATCTTCCTGCCGGACCAAAGCCTGGCGGAGACACTGACCACGGACGCGCCAGGCCGCTCACTACCGGTCGCCGTGCTGGTTCTCGTGTTCGGCTGCCTTGCCGAACTGATCCGGCCCGCACTGGCCCGAGCGCTACACCGCTGATTCGGCACAGACTGAGTGTGGCGATCCCGTCCTCGTCCGTGCGGCGGCGGTGTTCGAGGCAATCCGCCAGCCGGATTACCTCCCCAACGTTGCTTGACGAGGCACCAGCAACTGCCTTCTCGAACTCACCGCGCGAGTTCCGCACCAGGCGAGCAGCACATGACGTCAGCTTCCACGGCTCCGACTTCAAGGGCATCCCACCACCCCGTCATCGGAGGCATCCACCTGACTTGGAGGTTGTGGACCTCCCGCCGACCCCGGCATGTCACCGGTGGTTTAATCGCCGAGCCGGCTCCGCGCCCGCGGACGTACTCAGCCTGCTCGCTAGCTGGGCCATCCGGCCTCGACACCTCCAGCAGGCCAACCAGATCGAGCAGACGGAACCGACCCGCACGACCACTCGACGGCAATCACGCAGCGTCAACCGTCGCAGACCCAAGACAGCGCCCTCGAGGAGAGGGCAACGGACGGCTCGAATCAGTTCGTTGGACGCGCTGATGGCAGGCCGCCTGTCTGCGCTGCCGGGATTGCTCTTGTCATCGATCACGGACACCAGGTACTGCATCTGAAGACCATCTCCTGGGGTGTCAAGGCAGCGGGGTACGCAGATCGCAGCTGCAGGGGACGGCACCAGGTTCACGCTCGTAGGCGACCTGACCATTCGCGACGTAACCCGGACGGTGACCATCGCATGCGAGTTCCTCGGGATCGACGAGACGGGCCTGCAGGGCGAGCCCCGCGTCGGGCTTTCCGGCGCACGTCGGTACGTCGTTCCGACTTCAACGTGGGCGCGTCGTCGGTCGAAGGCAGCAAGGTGGTCGTCGGTGACACCGCGCTGGTCGAACTCGACATCCAGGCTTTCCTCGACCACTAACTGCACGCGTCACCCCGTTCGACCTACCCGAAAGGACCGATGACCCATGAGCAAGATCGTGCTGCATATGTCGATGTCGGTGGACGGGTTCATCACCGGCTTGGACGACGGGATGGATCACGGACTCGGCGTCAACGGTGAGCGGCTGCACGACTGGCTGCGCGCCGGCGACATCGATCCAGGCTCGCACCGACCTGTCGACGAGACCAACGCCACCGTGTTCGACGAGGCGATGGCCACGGGAGCGGTGATCACCGGTCGGCGCACCTTCGACCACGCGGGCGGCTGGGCCGGCGACCACCACGACGGAGTCCCGATCTTCGTGCTGACCCATACCGCACCCGCCGATCCCGCACCAGGATCGGCGCGCTACGTCACCGACGGCATCGAGTCCTGCGTCGCGCAGGCCAAGGCCGCGGCCGGCGGCCGCGACATCATGCTGCACGGCGCCGCGACCGCGCAGGCGTGCCTTCGTGCCGGCCTGCTGGACGAGCTGGAGCTGCAGCTGATCCCCGTCCTGCTCGGGCAGGGACGCCGGCTTTTCGAAGACCTGCCGCCCGACCACGTCGAGCTGGAACTGCTGCGTTCCCTGGACGGACCTGGCGTGCTTCACCTGCGCTACCGCGTGCGGACGGGAGACTGAGGCGATGGGGATCATCCGGCTGTACATGACCATGTCCTTGGACGGCTACGTCGTCGGGCCGCAGGACAGCATGGACGCGCCGATGGGCATCGGCGGGTTCCGGCTCTTCAACTGGCTCGACCGGCGCAACGAGCCCGGACCGAGCGGTCAGGTGATGAGCGAGGTGAACGCCACCCGTGCCGTGATCTCCGGGCGCCGCACGTACGAACACGCGCGCCGCTGGCAGGGTGACCACCACGATGGCGTACCAGTCTTCGTCCTGACTCACGACGTCCCATCCGATCCGCCGCCGGGCAGCGTCCGCTACGTCACCGATGTGCGGGAGTGCGCCGCACAGGCCCGGACGGCGGCCGGAGATAGTGACGTGATGGTGCACGGTGCCGGCGCGGCCCAAGCACTACTGCGCGCAGGGGAGCTCGACGAACTGGAGCTGCACGTCGTACCCGTCCTGCTCGGGCAGGGACGACGGCTGTTCGACAACCTTCCCGCAGAGCACATCGAGCTCACCCTGAACCGCGTACCAACCACCCCCGACGAGGAGGACCTCGCCCGCCGCGTCACCCACCTGCGCTACCACGTCCGCCGCCAATAACGCACCACAAGGCGTGGCTGGTCTCAGACGTGGTGCAATGTTCGCCGTCGTCCGCCGGGGTCCGTGGATGGCGCTGACCTGCGTAGACGTTCTCCTGCGGTGGGTGGCGGACGCGGATCCCTCGCCCTGAAAAGCGGTGGGTCGGCGGTTCGACCCCGCCTCTGCCCACCGCATTCCCCCAGATCAGCGGTTTAGAGGCTCGCAGCAGATGCCCGTCGGGAGCCGTCGCAGCTGGATCAGCAGCCTCGGAAAATGAGGCCGTGAGCGGCATCGTGCCTGGTCAGCGGCGTCGTTCGCCCCGGACCCGATTCCACGCGACTGCGGCGACCGAATCGGATCAGCCCGAGCTTCGACGGGATCAATAGTCGTCACTCATGTAGCCGGCCGCGGGATCCTCGGCGGCGCCGGACAGCCACTGGTTGAAGACCTCTGCAGCCTGGTCCAGGCGGAGGGTCGTAGATCAGGTCACGCACCCGTATCACCCCGCCGGGCTGCAGCGCAGCCGCGATTCGGGTGAACGCCTGCGTCTTGCACTAGTCCGGCAGTTGGTTCAGCGCGTGCCGGGTGTAGACGCCGTTGGCGGGCTCGCCGGTGTGCTAGGAGAGGAACCCGGCGCGATACGCACTCCAGGTTCGCCAAGCCGCGGCCCGCGCCCGCAGGCTGGCCTGCATCGCCGGCGAGATGTCCACGGCAACGACGCGGCCGAACCGGTTGGCCGCGGCCAGAGCGAACTGTCCGAAGCCGCCTCATGCCACCCGAGGACTACCGACACCAAGCCCGTGACGCGCAACTACCAACTCCGACACCGGGTCCATCAGTCCAGTGGGACGAAGTCGCTCTCGTAGGCACGGATGACTGCCTGGACCCGGTCCCGCACCCCGAGCTTGGCGAGGATCCGTCCGACGTGGGTCTTCACTGTCTCCACGGTCACGTAGATCCGAGCCGCTATCTCGGCGTTCGAGAGCCCAGACGCGATCAGCCGGAGCACTTCGCCCTCGCGCTCACTCAGCATCGGCAGGCCCGGCCGGTCCGGACCGGCCTGCACCGCGGGGGCGACGAGCCGGCGCAGCGCGTCCGGGAAGAGCAGGGAATCACCGCTGTGCACCGTGCGGATCGCTGCCACGACGGACTCCGGGGCGGACCGCTTCAACAAAAATCCCTGCGCGCCTGTCCGCAGCGCCTCCGAGACGTAGGCGTCGTTCTCGAACGTCGTGAGGACGAGCACCTTCGTGTGGGGGTGGCGCTCACGAATGATCCTGGTCGCCTGGATGCCGTCCACCCGCGGCATGCGTACATCCATGCAGACGACATCGGGTTGGTACGACATCGTGGCGGACACGGCTTCGGCAGCCCGGCGTGCCGGCCCGCGCCAGCCACGACTACAAGCGAGCCGGTACCTCCACCCTCTACGCGGCGCTCGACCTCACCACGGGCAAAGTTATCGGGTCACTGCACGCCCGGCACCGAGCCATCGAATTCAAGAAGTTCCTCGCCACCATCGACGCGCAGGTTCCCCCCGACCTGGCCGTGCACGTCGTCTTGGACAACGCCTCAACGCACAAGACCCCGACGATCAAACGCTGGCTGGCAGCCCATCCACGCTTCGTCTTGCACTTCACCCCAACCAGCTCATCCTGGCTCAACCTCGTCGAGCGCTGGTTCGGCGAACTCACCACCAAGAAACTACGCCGCGGTACACACCGATCCCTCCGCGAACTCAACACCGACATCCGCAACTGGATCAAAAGCTGGAACGACAACCAGCGGCCCAACGTCTGGACGAAAACGGCAGACCAGATCCTCCAGACCATCACCCGATACTGCACACGGATCGGCGGGGACCGTGGCGTCGATCTTTGCCAGGAACTTCTTGAACTCTGCGGCGCGGTGACGGCGGTGCAGCGCACTGATCACGGTCCCGTCGGCGGTGTTGAACGCCGCGAACAAGCTGGTGATCCCGTTCCGCACATAGTTGTGGCTAGGCCGCTCGGGCATGCCGGGCATCATCGGCGCACAGGCTGGGACCGGTTCAACGCCTGTATCTGTGGCCGCTACCACGGGCCCGCTGGACAACCTTGCGTCGAGGTGGCTCGGTCAGGCGACCATCCACATGCTGAGTCTGCGGTACTGCTGAAGCCGCCCGTATCCGGCTGCCCGGGCGATGCCGGCAGGCGACAGCGCGTGCTCGAGCCGTCGACGTGCGGTGTCGACGTCGAGTTCCAGACCGACGGCGACGAGTTCGCTGTCGGTCGTGCTCACGGGGGCGCTCACGATGTGAATGGAAGTGCCGACAAGGTTCACGACGTACCCACGTACGCTGCGGCTGGACCGCACGGCCACGCGGCCCTTGATCCGGTAGGCACCCGGTGGCGGGTCCTCCAGTAGGTCGATGAGACGTCCCGGATCCACAGGGCCGGGGGACTGGACAGTTGCCGCGGCTGCGTGCTGGTGCCCGTCGTGGGGGTGCTCCTCACGGTGCGTCGCAAGAAATGGAAGCTCGTCGGGAAGATCCCGCGTCGACGCGACGTCGAACAGCAGGGCTGGGTCGATCCGGCCAGCCGAGGTGCGGACGATGTGGACGTTCGGGTTGGCCTCGCGGACCCGTTGCTCGATACGTGCGAGGGTCGCCTCGCGGTCGGCGGTGGGCAGCCGGTCACACTTGTTGATCACGACGAGCGAGGCCGCCGAGAACCTCGACGGGACCACGTCGCCGGTATCGACGGTGTTGAAGTACTCGACCGCGTCGACGACGTCGATGAGGCCTCCCGGCCGCATACCCTCAGCTGTGCTGAACTGGATCAGCGTAGCCAAGGCGAGAGGCTCAGCGACCCCGCTCGCCTCGACGATCACGACGTCCAGGCCCAGCCTGGGTCGGCTCAGTTTCTCCAGTGCCTGGTCGAACGCATCGTCATCGACCAGGCAGCACAGGCATCCACCGGCGAACGACGCAGGCTCGTCTACCTGACCGCTCACCATCGCGGCATCGACGTTGATGTCACCGAAATCATTGACCACGACGCCGATGCGGGCGTCTGACTGCCGCAGCAGATGGTTCAGCAGCGTGGTCTTGCCCGCCCCGAGGTGCCCGGTGAGTGCCACCACCGGGAGAGTCGATGCACGGGGTGGATTGGCGCTGCCGTGGGTGTTGATGATGCCAGACTCAGTTGTCATCACATTGGTTCCTTACCTGTGCGGGTGGAGAAATGGCGGGCGCTGGGCACCAGGCAGGCGATGGCCGGCGCTGCAAGGCAGACCCACCGCGCACACAGCGAGAACAGCCGTAGCGCCGAAGGCGTCGATGGCGGGTGGGCGATCACCGCGAGACCGATCGGCGGCAGCCCGTAGGACACCAGGAAGTCCAACGAAGAGACCCGTGCCAGCTTGCTAGGTGCGACCTCGCGTTGAGTGGCGGTGAACCACGGCACGTTGAACAACTCGATTCCCATCCCGACCACTACGTAGGCCCCGACTATGAAGGTGGGATGGACCGCAAGCATCAGCACGAGCGGCGTGAACCCGTACAACGCCAGCCCGGCCAGAGCCACCCAGCCCTGGTTGCGCGGCCGCCAACGCGCCATGGTCACCGCGCCGATCAACGCTCCAACGGTGTAGCCGGTCATGGCTCCCGCGAGCACCACCTCGCTGCCATAGCGGTCGCGGCTGACCAGTGGCAGCGTCACCCCCTGTCGCGGCATAGCCGGTGGCGATGACTGCTGTCAACGCGGCCAACCCGGCCAGGAACCACGGATGCCGGCGGGCCTCTCGAACCCCGTCGGCGAATTCGGCGACCAAGCCGACGCGCGCTGGCCCGGCCGCTGCCGCGTGCCGCCCGCGCGGAGATGCGAGCGCGGCGACCAGCCACAGCAGACCAGTACCAGCTAGAAGCGCCGTCGTAGCCAGGAATGCGCTGAGCAGCGTGGCGAGTCCCGGCCCGGCCAGAGTGGTGACAAGTACCGCCAGCGTCATCGCCGTGTTGGCCTGCTGCCGGCGCTCGGCGCCTACGACCTCGGCGGTCAGCGCCTGGAAGGCTGGCTGGAAGGCGCCCTGTCCGCAAACCCACGATGACGGCAGCCACGATCATCAGCCACACCGACCGGCCAACGCCCGCGGCGATCAGGGGGGATCCTGCCGCCGCGGCAAGCCCGGCCCAGAGCACGACCGCACGGCGCGAGTACCGGTCAGACAGCACACCACCCACCGCCACCGCGGCCAGGAACCCCAATGTCCGGGCTGCCAGCACCAAGCCGGGCGCCCACGCCGTCAGGGTGCGGTCGAGCACCCCGAGGCCGAGCACGAACGCACGAGTCCAGGTCGCCAGCCCCGAGGCCGTCGCGCCCGACCACAGCCGCAGGAACGTCAGCTCTTTGAGCACCGAGCGCGTACGGCCAGTTCCGACGCCGGTTGTGACGCGTGATCCTTGCACGCGAACTCCTGGGCTGTTCGTACGACTGACACTTGTTGCAAGCTGTTTGCGGATAGCTACTGGCATGCGTGAAAGCCGATCCTAATGAGAACGGTTTTCATTATACTATCGGACTGTTGGCCGCCTGCTGGCGTACGGGAAAGCTTGATGATGTTTGCCCGTTGCGGGCGATCGTCGCCATCAGTGTTGCGCTGTCCACCCGTTGGCGGCATGGGTCGGTTCAGCCGAGACCGTTGCGGGACCAACGGCGGCATCCCGGGCCGTGACGCTCCTCAGCTGTGGCCAGCGCTGACCTTCGCCCGACCACCGAAGCGCGCGGTCACGCTTGACCTGCCGTCGACCGCAACAGCGGCGGCGCTGGGCTTACCGGGCCTGATGGCCGGGACGTTCGGATGTCGTCGTGCCGTCATTCACCGAGAACTACACCAGGGACCGTGCAGCACCCGGGCCGAACTGTGTCAGCTCGGGTTGCCGCGCGTCGAAGTGACCGAGCAGCGGCTCCGTGCCGGCTGGATCAACGCAAGCCGATGTTCACCCGATCCAGCCGCGGTGAGGCCCGGCCCGACCAGCTGGCCCCGTGCCGGACGGGGAAGTCCCGGGGCTGTCCGCGCGAGGCTCGCTGAGTGCTGTCGACCAGCTGATACCCGTGCTTGCGGTACAGCGAAATAGCGGCCGCGTTGTCGGCCAAGGTAATGACCTCGCCGTCGAAGGTGTCGCCGTAGATCGCGCACACGGAAAATGCCCTGCTCCCTCGCGACCTCGGTGAGCGTGGAGGACCGGGCGGCGAGGTTCGGCTCGAGGAACACCGCGGGCACGCCGAGGGTGTGGATGGTCTCGGTGAGCTTGCGCCGGTCGGCCAGCGACGCCTCGGTGGACGGGTTCGGGGTGACGAAACCCGCCACCTTCATGTGGTAGGCGTCGGCGAGGTAGCGAAGGCGTCGTGCGTCGTCACCAAATACCGGTTGAGTTCGGGAACCTCGGCGACGGCGTCGCGCACGTAGTCGTCGGTGGCCTCCAGCTCCACCAGATAGGTATCAGCTGTGGGCGGGCTGGAACAAGGAGTCGGTCGACTACGGTCTGCTAGAAGGTCCGGTCCGCTGTTCCCTGGACGCGGTGGAGGGGGCGGGCAAGCTGGCCGTCTACCAGATCGGTCTCGCCGGTCCGCAGGTCGTCTTCGACTCCGGTGAGGACCTGCCGCAGCACCTCGACCTGCCGGCACCACCCATGCGCACGCCAACTGGGCCTTCACCGCGGAGGGCATCTACCACCTGAGGTTCAGCTACACCGCTCCCACGACGTCCGGTACGCGTCCGACCGACACCGGCACGATCGCGGTCGCCGTGGGAGGTGAAAGCCGGCCGGCTGGTCGCTCCCACGCACGCGGCATCGTCGGCTTCGACGTCCACGACTGGCACAACGGCCACCTCCACCGCCAACTCGCGTTCGTCGACAACGGCGCCAACGCCGAGCCGCCGCCACCTGGTTCTCGCCCGACCTCGCCGCGGGCGCCTGGTTCAACCAGGCGCCACGATCCACAAGCCCGCCGGCACCTTAGTGGTCGACGTCGTAAGTTCGTCGGGGGTTAGTCGGTGGTCCAGGCGGTCGGGTCGTTGAGGTAGAGGCCGCAGGCGCAGTCGAGGGCTTCTTCTGCGGTGCCGGCAGAGTTGCCGTCGGGCAGGAACGAGTCTTCGTATTTGTCTTTGCTGGCAAGGTAGATGGCGAAGCCCCACTGGTTGGCGTAGCCGCCGTAGCGGAGTCTGCATAGCGGCTGGGTGGTGCCGTCGGGGAGTTGGCCGGTGATGTAGGCGAAACTGCCGTGGAAGCGGACGTCCACGCTTGTGAGGGCGGGCCAGCGTTCACGGGCACGGGCGTGGACCCGGTAGGACAGTGACGCTTTGGTCGATTCCGGCGGTGTCGGCATGGGATCTATCGTGCCGTAGCCGCTTGTTTCGTCGTGCCCTGCGTGTCGTACCGGCTCACGCACTCGCCCCTGCAACATGATCGACGAATTCTGTTGTCGATCACGAAGTGGCTCCTCATCGTGGGTGTTTCCCAGGCCGTGCAGATCCGGCTGTCCGCCTCAGAACGTAACGGGTTGGGGAGGATCGCGCGTGGCCATAAGAGCCCGGTCAGGGACAAGCTGCGAGCTCAGATCGTGTTGGATGCTGCCCGAGGGCTACCCAATACTGTGATCGCCCGCAGGTGCGGGGTGGTGGAGGACACGGTACGCAAGTGGCGTGGCCGGTTCGCGGCGGAAAGGCTGGAAGGGTTGAAGGACCTGCCACGCTCGGGTCGTCCACCCTCGTTCACGCCGGTGCAGGTTGTCGAGGTCAAAGCACTCGCCTGCCAGATACCCGCTGATGCTGATGTGCCGCTGGCCCGGTGGAGCTGTCCGGAGCTGGCCCGCCACGTCGTCGCCGCCGGTGTCGTGGAGTCGATCTCGACCTCGACCCTGCGGCGCTGGCTTAGTAGGACTTTGTCATGTCGATCATGGTGGGGCGAGTGCTTCGATGTGGTCGATGGTGACTTCTTGTCGGCAGGTGGGGCATGCGCCGGCGATGAGGGCGAGCACGATTTGTAGCTCGTGTACGACTGCGTACAAGCTCAGGCCGGCGCATCCTGTTTTGGGTCGAGTCTGACCATGGTGCAGAAAGCTTGGGCGATCGCGACGAGTGTGACGTGGCGGTTCCAGCCGGTCCAGGAGCGTCCTTCGAAGTGGTCGAGTCCGAGCCCGGTTTTCAGTTCGCGGTAGTCATGTTCGATCCGCCACCGGATCTTTGCCAGGTCGACGAGCTGATCGATCGGTGTGTCGGCAGGCAGGTTAGAAAGCCAGTAGTCGGTAGGCTCGTTCGCCTCATCGGGCCATTCGACCAGCAGCAGCTTCGCCG
This sequence comes from Actinopolymorpha pittospori, assembly GCF_014873875.1. GTDB lineage: Bacteria > Actinomycetota > Actinomycetes > Propionibacteriales > Actinopolymorphaceae > Actinopolymorpha > Actinopolymorpha pittospori. The sequence continues at coordinate 933,994 of NZ_JADBEM010000001.1, forward strand.
GCAAGGTCCCATCGTCTGCGCGAGGGATGTCGCGGTTGGCCGGACGTACCACGAACACCGCGAACTTCGAGGTCATGGCAGCACTCGGATTACCTTTCGTTTTTCTGGTCCCCTGCCGCCACGCCACCTCCTGGTAGGCATCGCGGCCGGCCGCCATGGCGATCTCGCGCAGACTCGATGCCGGCTTCGGGTAGTGGGGCTTGGGACGTCTGCCACGACCACCGTTACGTGGCGGTCTCACCGGCTCCGCTTCGCCGGGGTGGGCGCTGGTGCCGGCTTTGAGTGCGACCACATAGTCCAGACCACGTTCTTCCACGCCGAGCCGGAACCTGGTGCAATCCCCATATCCGGCATCGGCAACGACGGGAAGCCTCGGCGACCCCCATTCGGTCTGCTCATCAAGCATGTCCAGCGCGAGCCGCCACTTCTCGACATGCCTCACGTCGTCAGGGACTTTGGATTCGGCTCGCTTCCGGCGGACCTTCTCGGCCTGCTCAGGATCATCCCAGGCCTTGTCGTCCCAGCTTTCCGGGCAAAACAACCGCCAGTCAACCGCCGCCGAGCAGGTGTCGTTGACCGCGTGAACACTCACCCCGATCTGGCAGTTGGCGGTCTTGCCCAACGTCCCGGAATACTGCCAGGCCACACACGCCGAGGCAGGCCCGTCCTTGGGGAATCCGGTGTCGTCGATCACGTATGCCCGCGGCCCAATCGCCTGCGCAGCCCACGAGCTCAACCTGCGCCGCACCGCGGTGAAATCCCATGTCGAGGAAGTGACGAACTGCTGCAACCGCTGATGATCCACACCCAGCCGCTCCGCCATCGGCTGCATCGACTTACGCCGACCATCAGTCAACAGGCCACGCAGATACAACTCACCCGTGGCACGCTGATCCGAACGCGCAAGACAACCCAGCATGTCGGCTGCGAACTCGCCAAGCCTCGGCCGCAACTCCGCTATCTGATCAGGAGTCATGCACCGACCATGTCAGAACATCAACCACAGAACACGAAACGACACACCTAACAAAGTACTATTAGGGCTGATGCGATCAAACCCTGGCAGTATCGGTCGTGGATCTTCCCCCGCGACCCCGATTTTGCGGCCAAGGCGGGCCGGGTGCTCGACCTGTACGCCGGCATCTGGGAAGGCGAGTCATTGGGCGAGGACGAGTATGTGATCTCCTCTGACGAGAAAACCTCGATCCAGGCCCGCTGCCGCTGCCACCCCAGCCTGCCACCGGGAACGGCCCGCATGATGCGCATCAACCACGACTACGAACGCGGTGGGGCGCTGGCCTATCTGGCCGCCTACGACATCGGCCGGGCAACTGTGTTTGGCCGCTGCGAACCCTCGACCGGGATCGAACCGTTCATGGCGCTGGTCGAGCAGGTGATGACCCAGGAACCGTACGCGTCGGCGAAGAGGGTGTTCTGGGTTGTCGACAACGGCTCCTCTCACCGCGGCAAGAAAGCGATCAATCGGCTGGCGAAACGGTTCTCCAACGCGGTCATGGTGCACACCCCAGTACACGCCTCATGGCTGAACCAGATCGAGATCTACTTCTCTGTCGTACAACGCAAAGTCGTCACACCCAACGACTTCACCGACCCGGCCGAAGTCGAACACCGCCTACTGACATTCGAAAAACGCTACAACGCCACCGCCAAGCCATTCCGATGGAAGTTCACCAGAAACGACCTCGACGATCTACTCACCAGAATCGACCGGCACCAGACAGCCGAACCAGCCAGGAGGACCTCCGCAACTGTGGCGGTGTCGCGCAGTGGTGGCTACGGCCGGCCGCTGGCGCCGGCCACCTCGCGGGTGCGCGAGCTACGGGCCGCGCGCACCGAGTGCCAGCCGCGGCGGGTACGGCGGCTGCCGATGACGCGGCAGACGACGTAGATCGCGAAGGAGATGGTGGTGACGTAGGGGCTAATGGGGACACTACTGCCGAGCGCGAGCAGGATGCCGCCCACGACCGAGGTGAAGCCGAAGGTGACGCTGAGGATCGGTACCATGCGGGGCGAGGCGGTGACCCGCATGGCCGCGGCGGCAGGGGTGCAGATGATGCTCAGCACGAGCAGCGCGCCGATGATCTGCACCGACATCGCAACAGCCAGGCCAAGCAGGAGCATGAAGATCGTCGACAGGGCACCGACGGGGACGCCGCGGGCGGCGGCCAGTTCAGGATCGGTGCTGGCAAAGCTGAGCGGGCGCCACAGAATCGCCAGGCCGATGATCACGACCACCGAGGTGCCGATCAGCCAGGCCAGTTGGGGTGCGTCGATGGCGACGATCTGGCCGGTGAGTAGCCCGAACTTGTTCGCGGCGCGGCCCTTGTACAGGGCGAGGAAGAGCACGCCGAGGCCGAGGCCGAAAGGCATGAGCACGCCGATGATCGAGTTGCGGTCACGCGCGCGGGCGCCCAGGGCGCCGATCAGCACGGCGGCGAGGATCGATCCTGTCAGGGACCCGATGACGACGTTGGCGCCGATCAGCAGGGCGGCCGAGGCGCCGGCGAAGGACAGTTCGCTGATCGCGTGTACCGCGAACGGCAGTTCGCGCATCATCACGAACGCGCTGATTAGCCCACCGACCACACCGAGCACGGCGCCGGCGATGATCGAGTTGTGGACCAGGGCGAGCAGTTCGCCGTAGTGGGCGAAGCTGAAGATCTGGTGCCAGACGTCCAAGCCTGCCGTGGAGTCGGCCAGTAGGTGGCTCACGGCAGGCTCACCTCCCCGAACGTGGACTGGCCGGTGCCGCCGGGGTGGTGGGTGTCCTCGGGAGTTTCCGGGATACCGGCGACCAGGATCCGGCCGCCGCTGCGCACCACCTCGATGGGGACGCCGTACAGCTCACTGAGCGTGGTGGAGTTGAGCACTTCGTCGACATTGCCGACCCGGAACCGGCCTCCAGCCAGGTAGAGGACCCGGTCGACGTAGGGCAGCACAGGGTTGATCTCGTGGGTGACGAACACGATCGCGGTGTCGTGCCCGCGGCGGCGCTGATCGACCAGTGAGGTGATCGTGCGCTGGCTGGCCAAGTCAAGGGAGAGCAGCGGCTCGTCGCACAGCAGCATGTCAGGGTCAGCTGCCAGCGCCTGGGCGATGCGCACCCGTTGCTGCTCGCCCCCCGAGAGCACTCCGATGGGGGTGTCCGCGAACTGTTCGGCTTCCACCTCTGTGAGGACCTCCTGGATGCGCCGCCACGGCACCCGCCCCGGGCGGCCGAACCCCCATCGGTGCCCATCGATGCCCTGCCGCACGACGTCTTTGGCGCGCAGCGGGGTGAGCGGGTCGATACGTCGCTGCTGCTGGATGTAGCCGATGTGCCGGCTGCCACGTTGCGCCGGGCGCCCGGCGATCAGCAGCGTGCCCGCCGTGAGCGGCTGCAGGCCGAGGATCGCGCGTAGCAGGCTGGTCTTGCCCGAGCCGTTGGCACCCAACACGGCGAGGAATTCGCCCGGATGGACGTCGACGGTGAGCCCGGACCACAACCGTCGCGTGCCGTAGGCGAGCGCGGCGTCGCGGAGTTGTAGAACGGGTGCGCTCACGGTCGACCTCCAATCCAAGCTGTGTTTCCTGCGGTGGGCGGCGTTGCTCGCCCCATCCGGTGGGGGGCTTACCCGAGCGCGGACTGGATGGCCGACAGGTTTCCGCTCATCCAGGTCGGGTAGTCCTTGCCCGCCGGCAACGTCTCGGTGATGGGCACGACCGCGATGTGGTTGGACTTGGCCGCGGCCAGGACCTTCTCGGTCTCCGGACCGGAGGTCTGTTCGTTGTAGGCGAGCAGTTTGACCTGCTTGTTGTTGAACAGGTCCAGGGTGTCCTTCAGCACGGTCGGCGAGAGGTCGGTGCCCTGCTCGATGGCCTCGCTGAACTCCTCCGGTGTCTTGTTGTCCAGGCCGCAGGCTTCCAGCACGTACAGCGGTACCGGCTCGGTGATAGCGACCCCATCACCGGAATGGGCCTGCTTGATCGAGGCCTCGGTCGACTCGAAGCCTTGCAACTTCTGCTTGAACGTCGCGGCGTTCGCCTTGAAGGTCGAAGCGTCGGCTGAGTCTCCCTCCGACAACGCCGACACGACCTGGTCGGTGAGCTTCGCCACCGTCGGGAAGTCGTACCAGACGTGCTCGTTCAGCTCACCACCGGCCGGTGCGGTCTTTCCGGAGATGTCGACGACGTTGAGCACCTTCGCAGAGGGGTTGTTGGCCGCCTTGAGCATCGTGTCGATGAAGTCGTCGTAGCCGCCGCCGTTCTCGATCACGATGTCGGCCTTCGATAGCTCCAGCTGGTTCTGCGTGTTGGCCTCATAGGAGTGCGGATCGGCGTCCGGACTGGCGATGATCGAGGTGATATGCACCTTGTCGCCGGCGATCTGCTTGACGATGTCGCCGTAGACGTTCGTGGATGCCACGACGTTCAAGGTGACCGGCGAGGGGCTGCTCGATGCGCCGCCGCCGTCACCGCCGGAGCCGGTGTCCGACGACCCCGATGAACCACACCCGGCCACCAGCAGGGCTGCTGCGGCCACCCCCGCGCCGAGAACCCCCAAACGACGTGACAGCACGGCTTTCCATCCCTTCGTCAAGCATGAAGTGATAATGAAGTTCATTGCTGGTGCATGCTAGCGCCGCTTCCTGTGCCGCCATCGGATGGGTGCTCCAGAGGGCCGAGCGCACAGGTCGGAGTGATGGGCGTTTGCAGCAACACCCTCGGGCTTAGGCGGGTCGCAAACCCAAGATCGCGACGGCCCCAGGTCCGTGGCCGGCGTACCACGCCTGGTAGGGACTGCCAGGTCAGGTAGCCTGGGGCGCGTGACCAACGCGACATCTGCGACCCGGGGCGGCCGGCGAGGCGGGCTGCCCACGCGCGCCACTGCCCCATCGACGCAGCAGCGCGCGGCAGCGCCGAGTCGATCGACGCGGCAAGGTGCGGCCGTCGAAGGAGCACTGCGCGCCCAAGACGGTTTCCGCAGCGCCCAGGAGATCTACACGGCTCTACGCAGCGCCGGCCAGAATGTGGGCCTGTCGACGGTCTACCGGCATCTGCAGGCTTTCGCCGAGCAGGGGCTGGCTGACGTGATCCACACCGCCGAGGGCGAGACCGCGTATCGCCTCTGCGACCTGTCCGCGGACCGCAAGCACCACCATCACCTGGTCTGCCGTGACTGTGGCCGCGCCGAGGAGATCGAAGCCCGGGCGATCGAACGCTGGAGCAAGCAGGTGGCTACCACCCACGGCTACGCCGAGGTCGACCACACCGTCGAGATCTTCGGGGTGTGTCCCGACTGCGCGGCGTAGGGCGCGCACCGTCGGCCGTTGCCGTGAACGCGAGTCGCCCTGCCCCCGCGGCGCGCTCCACCGGGACTCGCATCGGCCCGCACCGATCCCGGCTGTCGGGCGTGGGATCCCAGGTTTGGTTGGCCACCGCTACTGGCGGGCCTTGGTACTGCCGACTCCGCTGATCATCCCCCGACGGGGTCAGCGAAACGACACCGTCAGCGGCGTTGCATGCATATATGTTTATGCGTTATCGTCGCTCCGTGGGCGATCAAGCGTACGAGCCGGCCAGTGAGCTGTTCCGCGTGCTTTCCGCGCCCTTGCGGTTGTCGATCATCGATCGACTTACCCGTGGACCGGCGCCGGTCCACGAACTAGTGTCAGCGACCGGCCAGTCGCAGCCGCTCATATCGCAGCACCTGCGGGTGCTGCGATCAGCGAAGCTGATCCGGGTCGACACCCAGGGTCGGGAACGGATCTATTCGCTGGCCGACGAGCACGTCGCGCACATCGTGTCCGACGCGATTCGTCACACGCGAGAGCCCTACACCGACACCGGAAACAGCGAAACTGATAGTTGAAGGCAGTGAGCACTATGAGCGCACCCGCACACACCGAGCACGTCTCACACGAACACCAGCACGGCGAGGGCTGCGGCCACGTCGCCGTCCCGCACACCGACCACGTCGACTACGTGCACGAAGGCCACCTGCATCGCATCCATGACAGTCACGTCGACGAGTGCGAGACCAGGGAACACGCCGAGCACGTCGGCCACGATCACCAGCACGGCGAGGGCTGCGGCCACGTCGCCGTCCCGCACACCGACCACGTCGACTACGTGCACGACGGCCACCGACACGCCGGGCACGCGGGTCACTACGACGAGCACTGACCGGCGCCAGACCGCTACCCGGCCGAAGTCGTCAGCCGCCCTGCGCCTGGAGCGTTTCCGCACCCGGTGCAGGCGGCTGACTGCTCATGGGCCCCGCTGTCACAGGCCCCCAGTCATGCCGGCCTCTTGGGTTCGGGTGCGATCGAGCCATTGATGTCGGCCAGCTTCAAGCGGATGCCGCCTCATCACCGGCACGGGCTGTCCCGTCCGCAGGACGGGCCTCGGCAGGACGGCTGCGTGCAACGTTCTGCGGCCAACGCGACCGTCCCCGTAGCGCCCGGACACTGATCTGCTAGTCCGCACCTGCGTGCATCGAGAACGATTGTCGTTCTCTGTTAGGCTGGCGGCTGTGCCGGACTGGATTTCTGTGGTCCCGCTGACCGGGCACCTGGGAGTGGACACGACGACACCGCTAAACCGCGTGCAGCGTCAGCCCGGCGCTCGCCTCGGGGGGACGGTCAACAGTCGATGCGGGCCGGCTCGGCACGATCGGCCACCGGCTGGACGCGTGCCGACGGATGGAACGGATGCGTGGCAGCACCTGTCCGGCGTGGGTCTTCTCCGGACTATCAGGAACCGAGTCCACTCAGCACCCCCGTCCTCCGCCACGGCGGCCGGCACTCCACGATCGGCACGTGACGCTCGGCGACGTCCCACTCGACCCGAACCTGGTCACGCACATGCGCGGGCACACGGCAATGAGTGGCCCCACCTGGAGCACACGGCACAGCTGAGACCTGCTCGGGCCGCTGGCGGAGATAGCCAACGTCCGGCCCATCGATTTGTCTCGAGGCTTGCGAGCAGGCCAATGCCTGATCGTGATCCAGCCCTCTCCCCGGGGACCGCAGGGCTGGCGGACGCCCCGGCTGGCTCGGCTTGGTCAACGAGGCCGAGGTGTCGCGGGTGTTCTGCGGTGAGTGAATGGCGAACGCTGGAGGTCAGAGCAGCGATTGCTGGTGCGAGGAAGCAGACCAGTGCGCAGGGAGCCAGCACTGCCTGGGCCCGAAGGCCTGGACGGCGGGGAGCGGATCTCGCGCTTCGTCGTCGTGACGTCTCGGCTCCGCGATGCCCTGATCAGCGCGGCGGACCGCCAACACAAGAAGTAGTAATTGATTGCCGTCTCTGGCTTAGGTGAGGAGTTCCTCCGCGATGAAGCCGGCGCCCGGAGCGGGTGGCACCGCGAAGATCGCGCTGCCCTCGTGTCGGATATAGCGGTTCAAGGCGTCTCCGCCTTCCGCGAGGTGGCGTTGGATCCGGATGAACCCGGTCGCGGGATTAGCCTGCCAGGCCATGAACAGCAGACCGGCATCACGTTGACCCCGTTCGTCCCAACCCCGGTCGTAGTTATAGCTGCGACGGTAGATCCGGGATCCGTCCACGTTCTGTGGGCTAGACAGCCGGATGTGGGCGTTCGGCGGGATGGCCCTCCGGCCACGGCTGTCTGTCAGGGTGAGGTCGACCGGCGTGAACTCCCCCTTCTCACCAAGCGGCGCGCCGTCCTCGACTCGCCGACCGATCACCCGCTCGCGCTCACCTCGGTCGAGGTCGAACCAAGAATCGAGGAGGATGCGAACACGGCGGACCACAAGGTAGCTTCCTCCGCGCATCCATGCCGGCGTGTCGGGATCGCGGTCGAACACTGTCGCCTCGAACAGGCTCGAACCGGGCTTGGGATTCCCGGTGCCGTCCTTGTGACCCATAAGGTTGCGAGGCGTCGCACCCGGAGAATCCGCGGCCGCGACCGTCCGCACGAAGCCGTCCAAGGACCAGCGAACGCGTGCGACCTCCTCGCCAGCCTTGGCCAACATCTGCGCCGCGGTCGCGCACGCGACAGGATCTTCGGCTCCGACCACGACGACGAGGTCGCCGCCACACCATGCCGGCTTCAGCGCGTCACCAGGAAACGGAGGTATCTCCACAAGCCGGGTCGGCCGCCCCGGCTCGATACCGGCCTTGTCGAAGGCCGACGGTCCGATACCGACAGTGGCCGTCAAAGAGCTGGGCGCCAGACCGTAGGCGGGCGACCCGGCTGGAAGCTCGGCGAGGCCCCCGACGTGGATCCGGGTGATGACCTCAGACCACCGCCGCAGGAGCTGGCCCAGCCTTGCTTGGGCGCCTGGGCGTCCTCCATCGGAGGCGAGCAGGTCGAACGCGACGGTGCGGCTGAAGGCAGTCGGTGGTGTATCAATCCCTCCTTGTCGACCAGGCGTCTCTACCGCGCGAGTGCGAGCACGGGCAAGGCGCGCTCGCGCGGCCTCCTCCAGTTGGTCGCCTCCATGGGAGCCGGTGGTCGTGGCCCCAACTTCCTGGGCGGGCCACAGCGCATGCCCAGCTGCCGTACCAGCACCGATTCCGACAGCTCCACCCAATCCGGCGATCCCAAGGAGGCGGCGCCGGGACACGCGGCCACCCTCGCTGTCAGCCTTGCCCTTAGTCACCGCACTCCCTACTCACCGCGTCTCCTCACCCGCCTGGGCGCGTGCGACGACTGGAAGATCCAGCCGCAGTGTCGAGGCGACCTTGCCCGCCTGGCCGGCGAACCGGAGAGTCAGCGGTAGGCGTCCGCCAGCAGGGACTGGCTGGCGCAGTCCTGTCACCATGAGGTGGTCGCCGCCAGGCCGCAACGTGCGCATGCCGTGGGGAGGGATGCTGATCTTGTCCACGGGTTTCATCGACGCCGCGCCGGCACCGGTGCTGACGGTGGTGTGCAGTTCGACTCTCGTGGCCGCCGGGCTCGAGGCTGACACCAAGTCGATCGCGTGAGACGCGTTGTTGACGATCGATATGTACGCCGCGGTCATCGCCGTCGAACCGGAACGGACCGGCGTGGCCGCGTAGGCCGACTGCACAGTGATCTTCCCGACGGTACCGGTGGCGTAGTTCACCTCATCGTTGCCCTGGCCGTGCGTTGCCGAGGAGTTCGGGGCGGAGCTGGCACCCGCCGCGGCCCCGTATCGAGCAAGGAGCCTCGGCAACTCCTCCACGTAGTTCTGCACCGACGTGCCGGCCTGGAAGTAACCGATCTGGTGACCGCCCGGACGCAGAGCGACCACCTGCGCACCATGTGAGACCTCATAGTCGCCTTTGGTCACCTTGGGGGGCTCGACGCCGACGCCGTATCGATGAGCCGAGGTGACCACCTCCTGGATCGGGGCGCTGATGCCCACGAAGCTCGGATCGAACTGTCCGAGCCAGGACTTCAACTGGCTGTCGGTGTCACGCTTGGGATCGGTGCTGATCATCACTACCGAGATACGCGCACGCTCTGCGCGCGAGAGGGATCCCATGGTCGCCGCCAGGTCTGCCATGGTGGTCGGGCACACGTCCGGGCAGCGGGTGTATCCGTAGTAAAGGAGGGTGAGGTGCCCGTTCGGAACCGAATCGAATGTCCATGCGCGCCCATCAACCGTGGTGAACGACTGTGAAGGCGGCTGCTCCCCATCATCTGGAAGAGCGACGAAGCCGTTCTCGGGGGTGAGGGACGAGCCGCTGCGCTGAACGACAGCCGCTGCCCCACCGCTCTCGGTGCTCGGCGCATGGCCTCCACAGCCGGCCAGTAGGGCCGCGGTGGCGAGCAGCGCGGCGCCTACGCCAAGGGACGTGGACAACCGCGAGAAGGCTAATCTCCTACAGGCGGTAGTAGACATGGTTTCCGAGTGTGCCACACCCATGGCGGCACCGGATGCCCGGCCTCGCCGAAGTCGACGGGGCGCACGGTTCGCTCTTGAAGTGTTGCATTTGGTCAGCGCCCTTTCCCGGAGGCGGCGCTCTGGCGTAGAGCGTCGTAGTCGGCCGCGGTCAGGGGTGCCGACGTTAGGGAGCCGTCGACGAGTGGAGCGTCGATCGCCTGTCCGCCGCGACTCAGCCGAACCCGATCCACTCCGACGACGGAGGTGACGGACAGGACGATCTGACCGACTGCCAGGGTGCTCTCTTCCGCGGAAGGGTCGCGTGGGTCACCGGAGAGGGCAACGGTCGCTGTCCCTCCTCGCAGGCTGCTGACGCCCAGCCGTAGGCGATCCGGGATCGCCGTACTGATGCCGCGAGCTCGTTCGCTACTGCCGGGACCGGCCGAGAGTGCGTGGAGTACGGCCCTCACCCGGTCAAGCGTCGACCCGTCGGGGACGCGACTGGGGAGTTCGGTCAGCGCGTCGCCGTCGACGAAGTAGACCGGCAGGGCGGCCGCCCGAGGACTGGGGCTGGCCGGAGCGACCGATGGTCTGGTGCGAGGCTCCAGGAGTCCGTAGGGCACGGAGGAGGGGTCCAGCGTCTGCGGCTGCCGCTGGACCGTCACGCCGCAGGACGTGAGGACTGTCAGCACGGTGACCACCAGCAAGGCCCGGCGCGCCCTCATGGCCTGACCCGTGGGAGTGAGACGACGAAACGCGCGCCGCCACCGGGCTGGTCCGTGCACCACACCGCGCCGCCATGTGCGGAGACGGTCTCGGCCACCAGTGCGAGCCCGAGTCCGGTACCGGGTGAGGATCCGCGTGCGCCCCCACCGGTGGCGAAACGGTCGAAGATTCGACTCCGGTCGGCGGGTGGAACGCCAGGACCCTCGTCGTCGACGAGGACGAGCACGCGCGCGGCCTCGCCTACCACGGACACCGCCGCGACACCGCCGCCATGTCGATCCGCGTTGTCGAACATGTTGGTGAAGACACGCTCCAGGCCGAACTTGTCACCGCGGATGACAAGTCCCTGACCACCGCTGAGGAGCTCGGGTGGCCGTTCGGACCTGCGGAGGGTCTCCGCGAGGAGTTCGGCGACCGGTAGGTGCTCGAACCGCGACCTCGGGCCGCCGGCCTCGGCTCGGGACAGTTCGAGCAGGTTGTCGAGCAGGCGACGGAAACGCTCCAGCTCGAGCGTGACCAGGTCGAGTGCCTGCTGGGAGCGTGGAGGTAGCTCTGCGCGCCGGCGGTTGAGCACGTCCACGCTCGCCACCAGAGTCGTCAGCGGGGAGCGCAGCTCGTGGCTGACATCGGCGGCGAGTCGCGCGTCGCGTTCGATCCGCTGCTGCAGTGAGTCGACCATGGCATTGAAGGAACCAACGATCGTGGCAAGTTCCGGATCGCTTGTCGGAGGAAGCCGGGTTGCCAGTTGCCCTGCCGCTATCTCGGCGGTGGCACCCGCGACCGAGTTGAGCGGCTGAACGACGGCTCGGCTCACTCGGAGTCCGAGAACCGCACCTGCGGCGGTGGCGAGTACGGCGCCGCCGGCGAGCACGCTGCTCAGAGTGCGCAGCGTGTCGTCCAACTCCGCAAGGGGCACGAACTCATAGAAACTCGCTCCGGCCGAAGCCAGCGGCAGGCCGGTGACCAGCGTCGGGACGCCGTCGACGCGGACCCGTTGTGTCGCGGGCTGCCCAGCCTCCACCAGCGCACGTAGATCCCGCGGCACCGTTTCCCGGCGAGAGGTCAGCGACGAGGCGTACCAGCGGTCGTTCCAACGCAGCACGATGAGGGTCCCGGTCGACGGATTGGCGGCCGTGAGCATCGCGGGCACATCGACACCCACCGTTTCCAGCCGACTGCGAAGGAAGTTCGCGTCCGCGTAGGCCTGCCGGTGCACCGAGCGCTCCCGCTGGTCGAGCAGGTAGCCGTGGGCAAGCAGGTAGGTGGAGCCCGCGAACGTCGTACTGACCACAAACGCGCCGAGGCCGAAGGCGGCGGCCACCCGCGTGCGGAGCGCGCAGGGCGCGAACCAGCGGATCACCGGGGATCGAGCCGGTAGCCCAGGCCGCGTACGGTGACCAGGAGTTCGGGATGGTTCGGATCGTCCTCGATCTTCGTACGAAGGCGACGGACGTGGACGTCCACGATGCGCTCATCACCGAAGAAGCCACGATCCCAGACCAGTTCCAACAGCGCGGACCGGCTGAGCACCCGACCGGGAACTCGGGCGAGTTCGCACAGCAGCCGGAACTCCGTCAGGGTCAGATGAAGATCGTCCGCGCCGCGACGTACTCCCCCACGACGTTGCGACAGCACAAGGGGCCCGGCAGGACCCGAGTCCAGTACGACGTCGTCGGGCTCGTCCTCGCGTGAGCGTCCTCGCCTTCGTAGTGCGCGAAGGCGCGCGGTGATCTCCTTGACCTCGAAGGGTTTCGTGACGTAGTCGTCGGCGCCGGCTTCCAGCCCGGCAACGATGTCGTGCGTGTCGACCCTGGCGGAGACGATGATGATCGGTGCATCGCTGATCCGGCGAACCTGCCGGACATAGGTGAACCCGTCCATCTCACCGAGCATGAGGTCGACGATCATCAGGTCAGGCGGTCCTTCACGAGCCGCTACCAGAGCGGTCTCGGCAGTCGCGGCCTCGACCACGTCGTAGCCTTCGTCCTCCATCGCGAGGCGAAGCGCCGCCCGGATCCTGTCGTCGTCCTCCAGGACCAACAATCGCGCAGCCATCGCACCATCGTGCCAAAACCGGCTCCGCGGACCTGCCACGGCTCGATATCCCGGCGACGCCGTCACACGACCGCAAAGAAACGGCACGGCCGACCTCAACATCGGTAGGGAAGTGTGTACGTCGTGGATGCCCGTCCAAGCCCACCCACGCGGCGCACCGACGCTCCCGTGGCCGCTACCGCCTTGCTGCACGACCAAGTGATCGTCAATCTCACCGAAGACCTCCTCGCCGAGGGCACGGCGGACCTGCGCTGGCAGCTCCATGACCTTGTCCTCGCCGGCAGCAGACAGATCATCGTCGATGTCAGCGCCGTCGACCGGGTGTCCTCCACCGCGGTCGCGGCACTTCTCACCGCCCATCGAGCATGCCGCGCACGTGGTGGAGGCGTCGTGATCCGACGGCCAAGCCGTCGGACCCTCGATCTACTCCACCACACGGGACTGCACCGGATCCTCGAGGTCGAGGAGAACCCGTAGAACCTCGACGCCCACCGCCAGTGAAGCAACGACTTCCCGGTCGAGACGAGTAGTTCGTACCCGCAGCAGATCGGCGACAGAACTGGCACCCTCCGCCGTCGCGCCGGTCACTCACTCCGCCGGGGACAGATGTGGGTCGCGCACGGAGGGGGGCGCGACCCACTTTCACGCTCCCGATCCGCTGAGACACCATACGGCGGTGTCAGGCCCAGATGTTGTCGTGAGGAACTTCTCCGGTCACGACATTTCCGGCCGTGGTGAACGCCGTCAGCGCCTCGATCAGACCGCGACGCTGCTCAGGCGGCACGCGGGCAACGATCCGTGACAGATCCAGCCGCCGACGCCGGGTGACCTCGTTGACGATCCGTGAACCCTCAGACGTCAGATCCAAAACGATCTCACGACGGGACTCGGGGTTGGCCGCTCGGTCGACCAGCCCTCCGGCGACGAGTCGGTCGACTGTGCGTGTCGCCGTGGAGGGACTGACGTCGAGGTGCGCGGCCAAGGTGGTGAGTTTGAGCGGGCCGTTGGTCTGGAGCGCGACGAGCGCCCTGAACTGGGGAAGCGTGATCGTCTCGTCCACGGCCGCGACAGAGCGGGCCGAGACCGCCACCAGCAGACGCGACGCGGCGAGGACAGCATCGGTCACCGCGTCGACGTCGGTCGGATCGACGCGGCCTGGAGGTCTGGCGGCCTGACCCTTGGACACTCTCCACTTATACCGCACTCCGAGAAACCTGTGGCCTGGCCAACTGTTGTACAGTGCAACAGTGTTGCCGACCTCCCTCACCAGCAGACGGACGGCCCTGCAGGTCCGCCCCCAGCCAACGGTCCGCACATGGCTGCACGACACCAGCGGCGGAATGGCCGTGCTCGCGGTCGCGATCGGCGCCGGCGCCGGAGTCGGCGCGATCGGGTTCCGCGCGCTGATCGAAGGCTTCACCAGGCTCTTCTCCGGACACACGGACTATTCGGCAGCAGGTCACGCACTCAACCCCCTGGTGCCCGGACTTGGCGCGTTCTTCGTCGTCGTCTCCCCAGTGGTCGCCGGACTCCTCTACGGACCACTCGTGCACTGGTTCGCCCGGGAGGCGCGTGGACACGGCGTCCCGGAGGTCATGTACGCAGTGGCCGAACGCGGAGGCCGGATTCCCCCACAGGTCACCCTCGTCAAGGCGATCGCATCGGCGCTGTGCATCGGCTCGGGAGGCTCGGTCGGTCGGGAAGGCCCAATCGTCCAGATCGGCTCGGCGTTGGGCTCGACTGCCGGCCGGTTGGTGCGCATGCCCGAACCGAGGCTGCGGGTGTTGGTCGCGTGCGGCGCCGCCGGTGGCATCGCCGCGACGTTCAACGCGCCAATCGCCGGCCCACTGTTCGCGCTGGAACTGATCCTTCGCGACTTCGCGGTCGAGTCCTTCGCCGCGGTCGTCCTCGCCAGCGTCACAGCCAGCGTCGTCGGTCGAGCAGCATTCGGCGACACGGCGTTCCTGACACTGCCCCACTTCACCACCACCAGCCCGGCGCAGTACCTGATCTTCGCGCTACTCGGCCTCCTGGTCGCACTGGTGGGCGTCGGCTTCAGCCGGGTGCTCTATCTCGTCGAGGACCTGTGCGACTGGGCATGGCGCGGGCCTGAGTGGCTCCGCCCCGCGGTAGGCGGCCTGTTTCTCGGCGGCCTCCTGCTCGTCCTGCCACAGATGTACGGAGTCGGCTACCCGGTGCTCCAACACGCGGTCGCGGGTAAATACGCCCTGACATTCCTGCTACTGCTCCTGGTCGGCAAAGTCGTGGCGACAAGTCTGACGATCGGCATCGGTGGATCAGGCGGAGTCTTCGCGCCGTCCCTGTTCATCGGCGCGATGGCCGGCACAGCGGTCGGCGACATCGCACACGAGATCATGCCCACCCTCGCCGGACAGCCAGGGATGTACGGCCTGTTGGGTATGGGAGCGGCCTTCGCGGCCGCGGCACGCGCCCCCATCACCGCAGTCATCGTGCTGTTCGAGCTCACCGGGGAGTACTCGATCATCCTGCCGCTGATGACCGCCATCGTGGTCGCGACACTCGTCGGACGCGCCCTCGGCAAGGACACGATCTACACCCTGAAGCTTCGTCGCCGAGGAATCGACCTCGACGAACACCAAGGAATGCCGCGCCTGGCCGGGATCAGTGCGGCCGCAGTGATGGAGCCGTTACCTGAGGTGCTCCCCGCCGACACCGACCTGGCGACCGCCAGCCGCTCCCTCGCCCTGTCCGACCACGGGATTCTCCCGGTACGGGAGAGTGATGGTCGCTACGAGGGAAGCGTGACAGCCAAGGCAGTCGCCGAGGCACTGGGCGATCCGGAATCGACCAGCCGCACCGTCGCGGACCTGGTCGAACTTCCGCCCGTCATCACGACGAACACACCCCTCACCAGGGCCCTCGACATCCTGGTGTCGGCGCCAGGCACAGGCCTGCCAGTCCTGGATGGTGGTGGGAAAGCGCTCGTCGGATGGATCACCCACCAGGGTGTTCTCGGCACCCTCAACGCGGGAACCGTGCCCAAGTCGCCCATGGGTGCTGGGTCACCAGTGTCCGCACCCAAAGGTCCAGGGACGTAGCGAACTGGACGTCACATCGCCGATCACGGACCCGTCGGGCCACTGGAGCATGCACGGCCCGATGTGGCTGCCCAGCTCAGCGATGAGCTGGACCCGCCTGCTCGCCTGGCACCCCCAACCCATCCCGCTGCTGCTGATCGGCTGCGTACTCGGAGGTGTCCTCTACCTCGCGGGCGCGATCCACCTCCACCGGCGCGGTGTGCACTGGCCCGCCGGCCGCGGCGTGTGCTGGCTGCTCGGCATCGCGAGCATCGCCGCGGCCTGCGGCACCGGCATCGCGGGCTACGGGATGCGAAGCTTCAGCGTGCACATGGTGCAGCACATGACGCTGGGCATGGTGACGCCGATCTTCTTGATCCTCGGCGCCCCCATCACGCTGGCGTTACGCGCACTCCCAGCCCGACCGCGAGGCGGCCGGAGCATGCGCGGGCTCCTCCTGGTCCTTCTCCACAGCCGTGTCGCGCGGATTCTCGCCCACCCACTCGTGACGATCCCGCTCTTTCTGGCCAGCCTGTACGGCTTGTACTTCACGTCACTGTTCGACCTGGCGATGAGTAGCTGGCTCGGTCACTACTGGATGCTCGCCCACTTCCTAGTCGTGGGACTGCTCTTCTTCTGGGAGGTGCTCGGCGTCGACCCGACCCCACACCGCCGATCGCCACCGGTGCGGATGCTCGAACTCGTCGTCATCATGCCGTTCCACGCCTTCTTCGGAATCGCGATCATGATGTCCTCCACCCCGATTCTCAAAGCCTTCACCACCCCGCCCGCCAGCTGGAGACTCGATGCATTCGCCGACCAACACACCGCCGGCGGAATCGCATGGGCATTCAGCGAACTCCCCACCCTCATCGTCCTCCTCGTCGTGTTCGCACAGTGGTGGAGAAGCGACCGTCGGCAGGCCGCCACCCGAGACCGTGCCGTCGAACGACACGGCGACCACGAACTCGACGCCTACAACGCCTACCTCGCGCGACTCGCGGAGCAGGGTAAGGACCACAGCTGACAGTCACTGCGATCGCACCGCGCCGATCGGCAGGTTGATCACAAAGACCCACTGCCACGACAGGCCAGTTGTGATGACATCCCCGCGACCGCGCCGGCCATCCCGCCCACACCGCCCGAGGCAGACCATGCGCCGAACGCCCGGGCACGCGCGTGCTCCTCGGTGAACCAGGTGTTGGCCACGGCCACGGTGGTCGGGGCTAGCTTGGGCATCCCAGGCCCTGCAAGGTGCTGTGGTGGGCGCTGGCCATCGGGTGCTGACCTTGGCGGCAACGCCACCGCCATCGGTGCCTCGGCCAACGTCGTGATGCTCGGCATTGCCGAGAAGGCAGGCCGTCCCATCTCCTTCTGGGAGTTCACCCGCTACGGCCTGGTCGTCACCGCCGTCACCATCGCCTTGGCCGTGCCCTACCTCTGGCTCCGCTACCTCCTCTGATCTGATGCCGCGCCTGATGCGGCCGGTCCGGCCAGCCTTCGCCACACGTCTGGGCACGACGACCGGTTTGCGCCTATGCTGATCGTCGGTGAGCCGGGAAGCCTGGTCGGCGTCGTTCATGGACGCTGCCGGTTGGAGGCTCGTGGTGAAGGTTCTTGTTCTGACCTTGGGTACGCGCGGAGACGTGCAGCCGTTCGTCGCGCTCGCCAAGGGACTGCTCCGCTCCGGTCACGACGTCGTGGTCGCCGCGCCCGAACGGTTCGCCGACTTCGTGGCCGGGCATGGAGTTGCTTTCGCCGCGTTGGATGATGGGCCGCTGAGGTTGATGGATGGCGGTTCGGCTGTCGGTGACGTGGCCTCTGGTGGCCTGCGGGCACGGGTCGCACTCGCCAGGCGATTGCCCGCCATGTTCTCCCGGGTGCTGGAGGACTGCTGGTCGGTGGCCTCGACCGGTACTGGTGCTGGTGCCGATGTGGTAGTTCACAACGGGCAAGTGATCGCCGGGCAGCATGTTGCGGAGAAGTTGGGGGTGCCCGCGGTGTTGGCCCTGCCGTTGCCGATGTATGTCCCGACGCGGGATTTTCCCTGGCCCGGCCAAGATCTTCTGGCCGGGCTGCCGAAGTGGCTCAACCGAACGACCTACCTCGGTATGAAAGGTCCTGCTCTGATGTTCGGCCAGACGGTCGACAGATGGCGGAGGACGTTGGGGCTACCGAGGCGCGCTGGTCGACACGATCCGCTGCGTCGACCTGGCGGCGGTGCGGTGCCGGTGATGCATGCTGTGAGTCGTCATGTCCTGGCGCGTCCGGGAGACTGGCCAACTACCGCGACGATGACTGGGTACTGGTTCCTCGACGACGCCGACCCACATGCCATGGACGCGCCAGCGCCCTCGGGACCCACCGGCCAGTCAGGCTTGCCTGCCGATCTCGAGGCGTTCCTCGACTCCGGCGAACCACCGATCTTCGTCGGATTCGGCAGCATGTCGGGCTCCGATCCAGTCGGCACCACGGAGGCGGTGCTGGCGGCTACGCAGAGGGCGCGCGTCCGTGCCGTGCTGGCAACCGGGTGGGGCGGACTGGTCGCCGATCGAGCGCGTGATGACGTGTTCGTCTTGGGTGAGGTTCCTTACGCCGAGTTGTTCCCGCGGGTGGCGGCCGTCGTTCACCACGGCGGAGCCGGCACAACCGGTGCAGCGGTCGCGGCTGGCCGTCCCCAGGTGATCTGTCCGTTCGTGGCGGATCAGCCCTTCTGGGGCCGCCGCATGCATGTTCTTGGTGTCGCGCCCGCGCCGATCGACCAACGACGGTTGTCGCCGGCTGAGCTTGCAAGTGCTATTCGTAGGGTGCTGGATGAGCAGACCTTCGCCTCCAAAGCCGAAGGGCTCGGGGCGCTCGTCCGCGATGAGGATGGCGTGATGAACGCGGTCGAACTTCTGGAGAAGGTGGACGGATCAACCGGCTGATTGTCGGGCTCTGTTGAGTAGGCAAAGTACGTCGCCGGAAGGGGAGGAAGTGTGAAGAAACAGGTCGCTCAAACCGCGGTCGGTCCGGTGGCCCTGGTTGCCGCGGAGCAGTATCGGCCCGACCATGAGCGTCTGGTCCGGGACGTGCTCGCCTACCAGTTCCTGCCTACCGCGACACGGTGGGTCGTCGCATCGACCCGTTGGCGACCGATGGCCGAGCTGATGGTCAAGGCAACCGAGGCGAGAGGGCGCGGACTGACCGCGAGCCTGCTGTGCCGGAAACGTTACGTCGACGACAAGCTGCAAGAAGCCTTCGCCACAGGGACCGAGGCCGTGGTCATCCTCGGCGCCGGCCTGGACACCCTGGCTTACCGGCATGCGGAGTTGAGCCATCTCCGAGTCTTCGAGGTCGACCTACCTGAGAACATCGAGTCCAAGCGGGCCCGGCTCACCGCGGTCTTTGGTCGAGTGCCCGATCAGGTCAGACTTGTCCCGGTCGACTTCGACACGCAGAACCTCGCAGAGGTCCTTGCCGCACACGGTTACGAGCCGACCCGGAAAACGTTCTTCTCCTGGGAAGGCGTGACGCAGTACCTCACCGACGAGGGCGTGCGGGCGACGTTCGGAGCGCTCGCGAAGGCAGCCAGCGGCAGCCGACTCGTGTTCACCTATGTGCGCAAGGACTTCCTGGAGGGTCGATGCTTCTACGGTGCGGAGCGGGCCTACCAGGACTTCAAGATCAAGAGGAAGCTGTGGCGGTTCGGCCTTACTCCCGAAGAGGTCGGCTCCGTCCTCGCCGAGTACGGCTGGACGGAGCTCGAACAGATGGGGGCTGCGGAGTTCGATGCCTGCTACGTGAAACCGACCGGGCGGGCACTGTCGGTCTCGGAGATCGAAAGATCTGTCCACGCCGAGAAGCTGTGATGTCGAGAAGCGCTGGGGTATGACCTCGCCACCTTCCGCGGCCGGGCAGGACTTGGCGTAGCGGCGGATGGACCAGGCCATCGCCTCGTAGTACCGCGAGCCCTTCAACCCGACGATCTCCACGCCCTTGCCAGGGCGGGGCGCATGGATCACCTGCCCGTTGCCGAGGTAGAAGCCGACGTGGCCGAAGCTGCCGGCGGCGCCGGACCCGTCCTCGCTGAAAGGAGATGACGTCGCCGGCCCGCATCTTGTCCCAGTCACGGGGGACGACACTGCCGCGTGAGTCCTTGCCTTGCCTGGCGGAGTGCGCCAGCTGGACGCCGGTGGCGCTGTGGACCGCGAACAGGACCCAGGCCCGAGCAACCGAAGCCGACCACGCGTCCACCGCCCGTGGAGGAGTAGGTTCCTGCGCACTACCTGCCGCTGTCTTGGCACTAGCCGTCTGCCGCAATGATGCATCCGGCGGTCTCGGTAGGCCCAACCGCGGTCGCGGCACACCTCGCGGCTACAACCGCTCCGTGCCACGAACGGGGCAACCGGCCATAGCTTCCGGGCGGCTTCGTCGACAGACCCGGTTTTGAGGCAGGTTTCCCAAAGACCGCAGGGGGAAGGGGCGTCTAATGATCCGCTCAAATCTCGCACACCGCATGTCCCGCGCCGGCGTGGTCAGCCTCATCGCCGCCAGCCTGGCGCCACTCACGTTGGCCAGTACCGCGAGCGCCGGAGCCGCCGATACCGCACCGCACCAGGCAACACCGGTCCCAGCAACGGAGCGAGCTTGGCAGCTCCCGGACATGTCGCACCGCACGATCAACGTGCGGCGACTCCCCCAAGGCCACCGACCATCCCGTGGATCGCCGACACAGCGATCCACCACGGCGCCAGCAGTATCCCACTCGGCGCGGAGCCCGACTCATTCGTCCAGCTGAACCAGGGATACGTCGTCCGCACCAGGCTCGACGAGCAGGACGACGCCCGGCGTCTGGATTTCGTACGCACGGATGGCGACTCCAGTGACGCGCAGGGAGCGGTGTCGATGCCGGCCACGAAGGGTGACCACACCTGGGTCATGTGGACCCGAGCTGGGTTCGAGCCAGGCGGCGCCAAGGTCGTCTACTACGCCAGTGCCCAGGAAGACGGATCGTCTACGACCCCGGGTTGGGCGTCCTCACCGACGCCGACGACACGCCGGTCGGATTCGTGAACGAGGAGTACGGCTTCCTCATGAACGCGGCCAGATGGACCGATACGGTCCAGGCGTGGGACCTCGGTGGTGGCACCGCGTCTTTTGCCCGCGAACTCGGAGTCACCGCCGTCTCCCAAGCAGGCAACTACGCCTCCCTCATCCGGCGCTATGAAGAGGAAGGCCGGCCCTGCGCGACGATCGTGACCATCGACAGGTTGTTGGTGAACGATCTATGGGAGAGCTGCGAGATCTACCCATCAGCTTCTCCCTCGACGGCCGGTACGCGGTCGCGATGATTCCCGGACGGACGGACTCGGGGCCGAGCAGCCTGGTCATCGTCGACGCCGCCACCGGGAGGCGCCGGCTCACCCTGGACGTCGGGCTGACGCAGCAGGTCAGGTGGGAGTCCGACGGTCGCTGCTCTTCGACGCGTGGATCGGCAACCAGCTCGCACTCCTACGCTGCACGGTCAGCGGCGCCTGCGAGCGCGCCACACCTGTCCGCCAGCATGACGCCGACGAGGATCCGCGCTCGCCGTTCATCCTCCCCCGGCAATAGTCCACCACCGTACGTGCGGCACACCCGCGGCCGCGTCAAGCGCCCGGTACGGCCAGAAGGCCTCCACGTAACACGCCGGCCCACACATGCCTGCGTTGGTCGTACCGCTAGCGATGATGAGTACCGACACCAACTCCTCGTCACGATGAAGGGCGCTGCCCATGTGACCGGGGTGCGGACCTTCTCTGACGGCGATCTAGTCACAGCAAGACCTGCGCACCACATGATCTCCGCTGCGCAGGCGGCTGGAGGTAGCACCACAGGGAGGGGCTCCACTCCAACCATGACCGAAGAGGAAGTCGCCGATCGCGGCGCCCCACACATGACAGGCGAGGAGGTCGCTGAGCGGCGTGCCAAGTGCCGTGAAGCGCTCAAACTCGGCGATCACGTCTGGCTGTACTTCGAGGAGATCCAACGCGAGCACCGGCCGGTGGACGCAGCCGGCCACCCCGCCTGGGTCGAGACGGTTACATGGCGGCCCCGTGAATGGTGGCCCGACGATGTCAACGACTGGGGCGAGAAGGAGAACCAGAAACGCTTCGCCGAGTGGATGCTCTAGGTCGATGGCCGCACGATCAAGACGGAATGCGTCCCGGAGTGTCACGACCACACCTACGCGCTGCGCTGGTCTGCGATCAAGCGACAGACCGGCAGCCCGGGGTGGGAGGCCGCGCCGGTCCACTGGTCTGACGGCGACGGCGAGCTCGAGTTCTGGCTGTAGCCCGCGGCATTGCGCCCGGGCCCCGCCTACACACGGAAGCATGTCGTCCTCTGATCGACGCGCCCCCGGTGCCCGGTTCGGCGGACAAGATCCGGTTCGGCGAAGCCCTCATCAGACGGGCGCGGGCCGCGATCGCTCCCGCGTAGGGGTGACCGCCCGGTCAGAGTAGTTGAAGGTCTGCCAGCTTAGAAGCTGGCAGACCTCCAACACGTCAGGGTCGGGCTCGGCTCCGATCAGCCCATCCCTGTCACCGCTTGCTGAATGTCACCTTGTGCAGCTCACTAATGGATCCGCCGATGGAGTCGGTTCCAGCGTAGATCTCACCGTCACTATCCACCCCGAACGTCGTGATCCGGGCGGGCAGGCTGCCGATTTCCGCGGTCCGGACAGAGCCGTTGGTCCTCCGCTGGATGCCCCAGCTCTTCCCGGTGCAGTAGTCGGTCGCGACGTAGATGCCCGCCGCGATGTCCGCGAACTCCGCGCCGCGGTAGACGAACCCGCCGGTGACCGAGCACTCAGGCGCCGACCCGCCACTCTGGTAGGAGAACACCGGGTCGACGTACTTCTCCCTGTCGAGACACCGGGTCTCGTTGAAGAGGTTCGGGCCCTCCTTGCAGGACCAGCCCAGGTTCGCGGCCCGCTGCTTGGCTGCGAGGCGGTCGACCTCCTCGGTCTGGTTCTGCCCGACGTCACCGATCCAGAGCGAGCCGTCGGCCTGGTCGAAGGAGAACCGCCACGGGTTCCGCAGCCCGTACGCCCAGATCTCGGGTCGGGCGTTCCGGCTCCTCGCGAACGGGTTGTCCCGCGGAATGCAGTAGAGCCGGCCGTCGCAGACGTGCATCACGTCGAGGCGCAGAACCTTGCCGAGCAGTTGGGTCAGATCCTGCGCTGTATCGAACGGATCACCCGAACCGCCGCCGTCGCCCAGACTCCAGTACAGGTAGCCGTCGGGGCCGAACGCGATCTGCCCGCCGTTGTGGTTGCTGAACTGCGCGTGCGGCTGGATGATGAGCACTTCCTCGGTACCGGACGGAACCGTTGACTGTGCCGGGTCGGCGAGCTTGAACCGGGACAGCGTGACCGCTCCGTCGGGAAGCGCGGTGTAGACGATGAACAGCGTGCGCGTCTCGCGGAAGTTGGGTGAGGTTGCGATGCCCAACAGACCGCGTTCGTTGCCGTTGATGTTGACCCGGTTGGTGATGTCGAGGTAAGGCTGCGGGGCCACACCTTCGCCTGGCCGGAAGACGCGGACGACGCCGCTCTTGTCAACCACGAGCATCCGGTTGCTGCCATCGTCGGGTGCGACCATGGCGCTGATCCGCCCCAGGTTGGACGCGACGGCCGTGGTGCTGACCGTGAGCTGGGATGGATCCGGTGTCGTCTTGGCCGTGGAGGGGGTGCTTGCCGAAGCCTGGGCCGCCAGTGCCGAGCTTCCTGCCAGCGGCACGATCAGGGCGGCAAGCGCCGCCGCCATTCGGGTACGTCCGGTGAACCGCCGAGATCCTGAGCTGCCTGTCATGCTGCCTCCAGAATTGGGGACGTCGTGACGTGCAAGAGGGTCCTTCTTGTTCACGGGCAGCGTGCGCGGGAAGTTCGACGCCCCTCCCACTGTCACGGGAATGTGGCCGGACCTGGCCACCAGCCACCGCACCGCGACATGCGTGGGCGGGCCAGTGCTACCCCGGGGTCACCTTTGATGCCGGTCTGCGCAACCCGTCGCGTGTCCACACTCAGGCTGTGTGGCTCGGCGCCGCCTGGCAGGCCCCGCAAGGCGCCGACGCTGTGGGTTCAGGAGCCGTGTGATTGGGCCACTCCGGCCACCTCGCGCCGTGACTTGACCTCCAGCTTGGCCAGGCCTCTGAGAGCTGATGGGAGGTCACCTGAGCGCTCAGTGACCATGGCACGCGCCTGGAAGCGATTCGCAGGTTGGACGTGTTGTAAGAAACGTCTGGCAGCTGCTCCAACAGGTCAAGACGACACGTCTTGCAAGCTCGGCGGTGCTGGGGACCCCGCCGCTTTTTTCGAACTTTTGTTCGAACCGGATGGGTGCGGGCAGCACCGCAGGCACGGGAAGCAGGGCACCGACGGGTACGAGGTGCCGACCGGTGGGCGCCGGCAGCAGCCCGAGGACGCCGTGGACGCCATCCACCTCCATGTGCGCCAGACCGCCGAATCCGGGATCTACTCGGACTCGAAGTTGCCCTTGTCGAGATCGATGGGTTGCAGGATGAAGGTCACGCCACGCATCGTGAGCTGGATCCCGAAGTCCTCGAGCTCTCGGCTGATGCTCTGCGCCGCGGCTGGCCTTGAAACGACCTGAGCCGAGTGTCCGCCGTCCTCTCCGTCGACTGGCTCATTGCGAAGTCGTATCTGGCGGGGACCGGGTGGTCGCGAGGCACACGTGCCGGCTCGGCCTCGGTCAACGGTCGGCCAGCCCGACGCTGGGCGCGCGCGTCCTGGTAGGAGAACCACAGCTGTCCGAGCGACAGTTCGCCCTCGCGGAGGTCCGCCGGAGCGAGGTCCTCCTCGAGTTGTCGCTCCACCAGGTCCAGGTCGGCCGCCTCCAGGGCGGCCCAGGCGTGTTTGTGGCGGTCGTGGGCTTCGACAACGTGGCGATCGCCCGGGCGTGCTACCCCGAATTGACAACCGTCGACCAGAACAACCAACGACTGGCCGAGTGGAGTCTCGCCACTCCTGAAGGCCCTGGAGGGCGACACGAGCCTTCACGCTGGCCGACGGCAGACCGTCGTCGAGCCGCAATTGGTCGTTCGGGAGTCGACCTAGACCATCCCTAAGATCCTCCGGGGAGTGGACGACAGTCCCACCCCGGAAGCGCAGACGAGTTCCGCTGTGGCGATGTAGGAGTCAGTCGTGCACCGCGCAGCCTCAGCGCGGGCGGTAGGCACAGGCGTCGTCGAGTGTGGTTGCGGGGTTGCTTCCAGTTTCGTTGCCCGCTTCGACAACGTGGACTGCCAAGCCACGGCCTGCCGCCTGGATCGGGGCTCGCGCGGCTTCATCCTTGTGCTCGCCGGCCTCGATAGCCTCCCTCGTCTTTGCGCGAATGAAGTTGTAGTCGGGGTCGGAGTGCTTGATGAGGCTGCTGTCGAAGACGAGGTTGGAAATGTTGGCGGTCTTGACTTTGACAGCTAGGTCGACGAACGCCGGCAAGAGGGAGCGCGGCACATCGGTCATCGCGAGATTCCGCGACGCGTCCGCGATCTTCTCGTACCTCGTGAGAAGCCGGGACGGACTCGCTTGCCTTATGATCGCGTGTATCGCGCAACGCTGGCGGCGCATCCGGTCGTAGTCATCTGTACCCCAGCGTGTGCGGGTGTACCACAGGGCACTGGGACCGTCGAGATGTTTGTTGGGTCCGGGGCTGATCCAGCCCAGCGGCGGAGTACCTGATGCCTCGTCGCCCCCGAGAGGAACTGGCTCGTTGACGTTGACCGTGATCCCGCCGAGCGCGTCGACCAGTTTCTCGAAGCCGTCAATGTTGAGTAGAACGTAGTAGTCGATCTCTTGCCCGAGCGCCGCGCCGACTGCCAGCTTGAGCGTGTCCGCTCCGGGATTGTCTGACTTCAGCAGGCCGGGATGCTGCTGTGGGACGTTCTCATAAATGGCAGTGAGCATGTACTCCAGTTCTTCTGCGGAGTTCTTGAACTCTCGTCCCGGGTCGAAGATCCCGTTGGGGTAGGCCTTCGCGAGCTTCGAGTTCTTCGGGAACGGCACCCGCTCGAGGTTCCGGGGCAGGCTGATCAGCGCCGTGTCGCCGGTCTTGGTGCTGATACTCGCGAGCATTACCGTATCCGTGCGTATTCCGGTGCGGTCAGATTTCCCATCACCGCCGAGCAGAAGGACGTTAACCCGATCTCGACCCGCCCACGGATTCCCTGGCGCCACCTGTCCGGGTTTCGTCTCACTCCTGATCTCCTCAGCCTCCTTGAACGCCGAACTCACCAGTTCTTTCTGCGCGCCAGCCAACCGTGACACGTAGGTCAAGGGGACGGCGACCATGACGACGAGCGCACAGACAAGCAATGCGCCGCCGATCCGGAAGGGTAAGGAGATCTGCCGTGGCCGAAGTGAGCGGTAGGTCCCTACGATCGTGACGACCCAAACGAGCAGGATGATCAGCAGAATCGGCGGGAGGCTGTTCAGGACCCCCATGTTCAATGCCAGGTGGATCAGTTCTCGTCTCATGAAGAGGCCGGCATATACCGCTGACAGAAACATGGCAGCAGTGGCACCGAGAACGAGTCCGCCAAGCCGTCGCCGGCCGGCGACAATGAGCCCAAGTCCGGGTAGGACGGTTCCGGCAATCGTGAGTCCGAGAGCGGCGCCGATTCTCCGCTCAGGCCGATCTTTATGTCCCACCGTAATGCGGGAGACGGTTTCACCTTTTGAGGAATGACGAGGCGCGGTCACGGTACCCTCCGGAGCGGTGACGGCACAGCTCGGCTGGTTTCAGACGGGACATTCTGCAATACATTTGTGCGTGGGCCGCGCGACAACCACTCCGAACGGGGAGCGTCGACGGCGGCCGTGATCTCGTCTTCACCGATGTCGGACTCGGCGAGCGGAAGTGTTGGCTTGACCATCAGCCCGGATACCTCTCCTGAATGCAGTAGTTCGCGTATGCCCATGGCGACCTGACCGGAAACTACGGCCTGCCGGCCTCGTACCAGGTCATCCTTTCCGAGCATTTGCGCATGCTAAGTAGCAGGCGGGAACTTCTGCCGACACCTGGAGCGCTTCGAGCACCGTCCCACCACAGGACACCTTGATAAGGAGTGGCGACCGCAAGGAGCCGCGTCCTCTCCGCGCCTGCCGGAATCACCGATCCCCGTCTACCGACACGGGGCCGAGGAACCGGTGTGGCACATTGACTCTGGAGGCAGCCAGGTCAGCGCGGTGCCCTGGGAGATCTGGGGAAGACGGACAGCCCCGCTGTCCCGGCGCTAGCTATGAGTAGGGTCAGTGCCGCGTCCGCCTGCCGCCACGCCGCGTGGGCGTGCTGTGGGTGCTCCCGTCATGCCCGTCGTATATCCGCACTCAGGCTGTGTGGCTCGGCGTCGCCTGGCAGGCCCTTCAGGGTGTCGAGGAGGGCGGGCTCAGGAGCGGTGCGCTTGGGCCACCCCGGCCACCTCGCGCCGTGACTTGACCTCCAGCTTGGCTACGATGTGGGAGACGTGGGTCTCAACGGTGCGCCGGGACAGGACCAGGGCGTCGGCGATGTCGGGATTGGACAAGCCCGCGGCGACCAGTTCGGTGACCTTCTGTTCTGTGTCGGTCAGTGCGATCCATCCGGTGCGGGGGCGTCCCCGGGCACCGCGCACTCCGAGCCGCACCCCGTGGACGCGGAGTCTGGCCGCGGCGCGGCGGGAGTCCCATACGGCGCCGATATCGGTGTAGGTCAGCATCGCGTCGTTGAGCGCGTCCCGGGCTGGGTCGCCCTGCCCGGCGCTGGCCAGAAGGTCCGCGGCGTCCTCCAGGGCCTGGGCCATCTCGGCCGGGCGGCCGACCTTGCGGTAGTAGCCGGCGGCGTCCAACACCAGGGCCGGGTCGAAACCCAGCAGTCCGTGGCACCACATGCGGGCCGCTGCCACCCGCGGCAGTCGGCTTCTCGCCTCATCCGCTTCGACACAGGCGACGGCGCGCTCGGCGACTTCGCGGTCACCCGCGGCCAGGGCGAGCCGAACCAGCAGGGGAAGCACCCTCGCACGGTCCGCCATCACCTCATAGGACGAATCGAGGACCTCCTGCAGGCCGCTGAGAGCTGATGGAAGGTCACCCGAGCGCTCAGTGACCATGGCACGCGCCTGGAAGCGATACGCAAGGTTGGCCTTGTTGTAAGAGGTGGCGGGTAGCTCCTCCAACAGGTGCAGATGATGGCGCGCCACCGCCTGCTCGTCGCGGTGCGCGGTAACGACGGCGGCGACGCCGTGCGTGAGGGCGACGAGCTGGCGATGCGTGGCGTCGTCATCGGACAGCGTGGCGAGTTCGGTGAGCGCATCGTCCCAGCGTCCGGTGTAAAGGGCGAGTTCTCCGGCACGTACCGTGCTCGGGCCGAGGCGGGTGTTACCCGTCCGTTCCGCCAGAGCGCGCGCGTCGGCGAGGACCTCTCGGGCCTGGGTGAACCGGTCCATGTCGAGCAGCAGCCCTGCCTGGTTGCCCTGCATCAGCAGGCGCAGATCGAGCAGTTCGGGGTCGGAGCCGGTCAGGGCGATGCCGCGGGTGAGATGGTCGAGGGCACCCTCCAGGTCCTGACGGTTCCACTGCGCGACCGAGAGAATGTGGCGGGTGTAGGCGATGGACATGGCGTCGGACAGCTGGGTGCCGACGACCAGGACGGCAGCGGCCTCGGCGGCGGCCTCCTCGGATCTGCCCAGGTGCATCAGGGCGAAGACGACGAAGACGCGTAGACGTGCGTGCCACCTTGTGTCCGCATCCAGACCCGCCGCCACCTCCTGGACGATGGTCATCGCCTTCTGGTAGTCGGTCATCGCCTCTTCCGCCCGCGCGGTGCGTAGCAGGGCGTAGCCCAGAATCCAGGCGGCCCGCCCCCTTTGCTCCGCGTCGCCGGCGTGGGCCAGGACTCGCTGTGCGGCACGCTTGGCCTGCTCGTAGTCGGCGGCGAGGAAGGCTGCTGAGGCGAGATGGTCCAGCAACACCAGGGTGCGCGCGTCGTCGGTACGGTGCGCCACGGCGCGTTGGAGGAGAGTCACCGCAGCGTCGGGAGCCCGGCGAGTCAGGGCTGCCGCATTGTCCGCCAGCCAGTCGACCTCCCACCCGTCCGTCGCATCCGCCGCTGGCAAAAGCTGCTCGGCGACGCGTTCCACCGAAGATCCCCGGGCGATGAGTGCCTGGGCGGCGTCCCGGTGCAGCGCGATGCGCAAGGCGGCAGGCACCAACGCGTACAGCGCCTGTCTGATCAGCCCGTGCCGGAAGCGCAGTCGGTCCCCGTCGGCCGGTTCGAGCACACCCGCGGCCACCGCCTCCCGCACCGGTGCGGTCAGGACCACCGCCGGACGGCCGAGCAGCACCGTCATATCCGTGATCGCGAAAGCGGGAGGGAGCAGGGCAGCGCTGCGCAGCACGTCCCTGGTCTCGGCGCTGAGAAAGGCCAGCCGGTCGGCGATCACCTCCGACAGCGACATCGACTCGAACTCGGCCCCACCGCGTTGACTCTCCGGTCGGGGCGGCGCCGTGGGACCCAGTTCGGATTCCTGCCCGTTGTCCTGCAGGGCCCCGGCGCGGATCAGGGCGTCCATGATCTCGCGTACGTAGAGGGGGTTGCCCGTCGCCAACTTGAGTCGGCCGAGCAGTCTCGGTCCCGCCGTACGTCCGCTGATCCGGCGGGCCAACTCGGCCACTTCGGGCTCCGACAGGCGTTCCAGGGTGAGAGTGGTTCCGGCGTGGTCGCGTACGTCACGGCGCAGAAGGTCAAGCTCGGCCCGCTGCGGGACCAGTCGGCAGGCGCCGATGAGCAGGAGGGGCCGCTGGAGTGCGGTGCGGCACAGCCGACGCCACACCAGCAGGGTCGCCTCGTCGGCCAACTGGAGATCGTCAAGCGCCAGCACAACCGGTCCCGCGGCGCACAGACGGTCGACGAGCACCAGCAGTTCCTCGGCCGCGGCGGTCACCGGATCGCCGGCGACGAGCCGGGCTCCGTGGTGGCTGCGCGCACCCTCAGATGTGGCATGAGCTGCCACCGCGTCGGTGTCGGCCCGCTGCCGGCCAGGCCCGAACACGTTGGCGAGGGTCTGCTGCACGACGGCAAGGGACAGGCGCTGATTGAGTTCGTCGCAGACGCCGTGACGGACGTCGAGTCCCTTGTCCAGGGCGTCGGCCAGGGCTGCGGCCAACAGCGCGCTCTTGCCGATCCCGGGTTCCCCCTGCAGCAGGATGACGCCGCCGAGCCCTTTGACGAGTTCTTCCATAAGGGAGGAGATCAGTTCCATGTGGTGCTGGCGCCCCACCAGAGTCTCCGCGACGCCGGAATGCATGCCTAAAAGGCTAGCCGCATATGTTTGCGTCGTACAAGCATATGTCTGGTGGCCGGGCCGGCGCTCTGTAACCTACGTGAGGCCGCCGGATGTTCATCGGCGTGGCCGACGGAACGATCGTCTTTACGCGATTCGGCGAGACGTGAGGCGATGCGCGGCATGAACGTCACCCAGCGTAGCGATCAGACCAGTACGCCCCCACGGCCACCGACGCCGGGCGTAGGCCCGGTCGCCCTCACTCGGCGCCCATCATCATCGGTATACGGTCAGCGGGGGTGTGGCGATGGCAAGCAGTGATCCTGGGTTGCGGCTGCGTGGCCGGCAGAGTGAGTGCGAGACGCTGGACCAGTTCGTAGCTACTGTGCAGGCCGGTCACAGCTCGGTCCTGGTCCTGCGCGGCGAGGCCGGCATCGGCAAGACGGCGCTGCTGGAGTACCTCCGGGGTAGCGCGTCCGGCTGCCGGATGGCCAGGGTGGCAGGCGTCGAGTCGGAGATGGAACTCGCTTACGGCGGACTGCACCAGCTGTGCGCCCCGTTCCTGGATCATCTCGGTCACCTGCCGGGCCCCCAGCGCGACGCGCTCGGGACGGCGTTCGGCCTGAGCGCAGGGCCTCCACCGGACCGGTTCCTGGTCGGGCTCGCGGTACTCAGCCTGCTCGCCGACGTGGCCGAGAAGGAGCCGCTGGTCTGCCTCGTCGATGACGCCCAGTGGCTTGACCGGGTCTCCGCGCAGACCATCGCCTTCGTCGCGCGACGCCTACTCGCGGAGCCGATCGGGCTGGTACTCGCCGTACGCGAACCCGGCCTCGTGCATGAGTTGACGGGGCTGCCGCAGCTGCAGCTGGGGCGACTCAGTGACAGCGACGCTCGCGCGCTGCTGGACTCCGTGATCCCTGGGCGACTCGACGAGAGGGTCCGGGACCGCATCGTCGCCGAGACGCAGGGGAACCCGCTCGCCCTGCTCGAGCTGCCCCGGGGCCTGACGCCGGCGGAGCTGGCGGGTGGGTTCGGACGACCCGACGCGCGGCCGCTGGTGAACCAGATCGAGCAGAGCTTCCTGCGGCGGGTCCAGTCGCTGCCGGCCCAGACGCAGCAACTGTTGCTCATCGCAGCGGCCGAACCGGTTGGTGACGTGACCTTGCTGACCCGAGCGGCAGAGCTGCTCGGCATCGACGCGGCCGCGGCGGCGCCGGCTGAAGCGGCGGGACTGATCACCATCGGAACCCGGGCACGTTTCCGCCATCCACTCGTACGCTCGGCCGCCTACCGCGTGGCGGCACCGCAGGACCGGCATGACGTGCACCGCGCGCTGGCCGAGGCGACCGACCCCCACTCCGATCCCGACCGTCGAGCATGGCATCTGGCCAACGCGGCCGCCGGCCCCGACGAGACCGTCGCCGCCGAACTCGAGCGCTGTGCCGATCGGGCGCAGGCGCGAGGCGGAGTCGCGGCGGCAGCCGCCTTCCTGGAGCGGTCGGCCGAACTGACCCCCGATCCCCGACGCCGCGGACACCGAGCCTCGGCCGCGGCACGGACCAAGGCTCAGGCCGGCGGTTACGACGCCGCGCTCGAACTGTTGGACGCGGCCGAACTCAGCCCCCTGAACGAACGCGAACGTGCCCAGTCCGACCTGCTGCGCGGGCAGATCATGTTCGCCTCCACAAGTGCCGGCGCCGCCCTGCCTCTGCTACTCAAGGCCGGCAAGCACCTGGAGCCGCTGGACCCCGCGCTGGCCCGCGAGACCTACCGCGACGCGCTGTACGCGGCCATGGCCGCCGGTCGCCTGCCAAACGGTGCCCAGCTGATGGACGCCGCGAAGGCCGCGCTGGCCGCACCGCCGGGACCACCACCACATCGCAAAGATCTACTCCTGAACGGCCTCGCTGTGATGACCACTGAGGGGTACTCGGCGGGCGTGCCGATGGTGCTGCAAGCCCTGGACGCGTTCCGCACCGAAGAGGTCTCCAGGGAGGAAGGTCTTGCCTGGCTCCCGTTCGCGTCCGGCATGGCCTTCAACGTGTGGGACTTCGACAGCCATTCGGCACTCTCGGCGAAGGTGGTCGACCTGGCCCGCGAGACAGGAGCCCTGTCGGTGCTGCCGCAGGCGCTCGTACATCTCCTGATGAACCGGGTCCTCGCAGGCGAGCTTGCCGTCGCGGACTCCCTCGCCGCCGAGGCCACCACGATCGGTGAGGCGACGGGCAGCCGCTTCATGCCACAGTATGTGCCGCTGATGATCGAGCCGTGGAGAGGCCGGGAAGCCGCGACACGCCAGGCGATCGACGCGGTCACGCGCGATACCGCCCTTCGGGGGAAGGGATGGTGGAGACCGCCACCCAGTGGGCGAACGCCGTGCTCTACAACGGCCTGGGCCGTTACGAGGATGCCTACGCCGCGGCCGAGCGAGGCGTCGCGCACCCACAGGAGCTCGGACTGTCCACCAGGTCCACCGTCGAACTCGTCGAGGCCGCCGCCCGCAGCGGACGCCCCGCCCGCGCTGCCGAGGCCGCTCAACGCTTCCACGAGCTGGCACAGGCCAGTGGCACCGACTGGGCACTCGGCACGTCGGCGTGCCTGCGTGCACAGGTGAGTGAGGGACCGGCCGCCGAAACTCTGTACCGTGAGGCGGTCGAGCGGCTCGGCCGCACCGCGGTCAGGCTGACGTTCGCCCGCGCCCGCCTGCTCTACGGCGAGTGGCTGCGCCGGGAGAACCGCCGCGTCGACGCCCGCGAGCAACTGGGCATCGCCTACGAGATGCTCAGCGAGATCGGGGCCGAGGCGTTCGCCGAACGCGCCCGACGCGAGCTGCAGGCCACCGGCGAGACGATCCGCAAGCGCCCCGCCGAGACAGGCGCCACACTCACCGCCCAGGAAGCACAGATAGCGCGCATGGCCGGCAACGGCCTGACGAACCCCCAGATCGGCGCCCGGCTCTTCATCAGCCCACACACCGTCGAATGGCACCTGCGCAAGGTGTTCGTGAAGCTCGGCATCGCCTCCCGCAAACAGATCGGCACCACGCTGCTCCAAGGCACGCCAGCTTCGGCCTGACGCTCCGCGATCGCCCGGCGAGGCCATCGACGCGGGACATGGACGCTCGGTCCCGGTCGGGACAGGTGAACGTCCGCGCGCCTGGTCACCCGTCAAGACAGACCGAGCAGCGGCGCGATTCGGGACACCCGCACCGGGCCACCGCCTAACGAGCGCACGGCACGGTCGGCCCGCCCGGATCGGGGTGGACACATCCAGCGGTCCGGCACGAACCGGCCCGCCGTCCTGTCTGAGCCGCAGGACCGAACGTCCACGGGGCTACGAGGATCAGAGAGCAGGTCGAAGCCCGGCATTGACCGCCGCCGCGACCCCGACTCGCTCAGCTCTCACCGGCGCCGTGGACGTCCGTCGACAACGTGACCGGTCAGCGCACCGACGATGGCTACTCGAGGTCGACCTCACCCGCGAGCCGCCGTTCGCGGCAACGTCAGCGACGAGAAGCTCCTCCAGTTCGGCAAGGTCGCCGCTCTGCGCCGCAGCGAGGAACGTCCGCACGAGGCGCCGATGCGCGACGGCGTCCACCGGCTGACGTCGCTCACCGACGATGCGTTCCTGGGCGCGCCGCACGAGTTGCCGCGTATGGTCGGCACCCAGGTGAAGGATCTCCGAGATTCGCCGGTAGGGGTAGTCGAACGCTTTGCGGAGGAGATACGCCGCCCGCTCAGCAGGCGTCAGTGTCTCCAGGAGCAGCTGGACCGCCACATCGACCGCCTCATGCCGTTCAGCCGCCGTCTCGGGACCGACACCCCGGTCCACCTGCTCGGGAAGGAACGCGCCGGCAGAAGTCTCCCGACGCCGTCGGGCGGTCTGGGTGACGTTGATGGCGAGCCTGCTGATGGTTGTCGCGAGAAACGCGGACGGACTGAGGACGACCGAGCGGTCGGCGCGTTCCCACCGCAACCACGTGTCCTGCACCACGTCCTCGGCCTCCCCCACGTCCTCCAGCACGCGGAGCGCGATCCCGAACAGCCGGGGCCGCGCGGTGACGAACACCGAAACGGCCGCGTCCAACTCGCTGATCAACCGGTCACCAGCCGCGTAGACCCTCAGGCTGGTCTGCGCCGCGTCATCGCTGTGGGCCTCCAAAGGGTTCATGGTCACGATCTCGGCTCCGTTCACGCACAGCATCCGGCGATGCCACTGCGACCACACTCGCTTCCCGAACCGGTCCGTCGCGCCCTTGGGACACCGTGGTCGATACCGTGGTCCACGGTCGCGACCGTGGACGCGACGGTGGTGTCCCGGCCCGAAGACGAGCGTCGGTGTGACGATCAAGGGCCACGGCGGCATTGCGCTGCGTACTACGCCGCATCCGTGTGGCCGTCCGTCCGCGCAGCGGTGTCGGAAGCCTTGCCTGGATGGCGGCTGATCCCCTGACTGGCCTCGGTCATGGCTGCCAGGGCGGGAAAGCGCGACTGCGGTGACGGGGGATGAACCAGCTTGGGCGGACGACCCGAGCAAGGTATTCGTGCCGTCTCGTCACGAACCCGAGAGCTGCGCTGTCTTGCTGACGACACCACAGAAAGGCAGCACCATGAGCAAGCACGTTCTGGAGGCGGCGGCGCAGAAGTTCGCCGACGCCGCCGAGCCCCCCTTCCTGTACGAGCTCGGGCCCGAGCGGGCCCGTCAGGTGCTCGACGACATCCAGGCCGCTCCGATCGACAAGCCCGACGTCCAGGAAAAGTGGATCACCGTCCCTGCCGAGGTCGGCGAGGTGCGCGTCCGCATCCTCAAGCCCGTCGGCGCCGAGGATCAACTACCGACCATCCTCTACGTCCACGGCGGTGGCTGGATCCTCGGCGACGCCGGCACCCACGACCGGCGCGTCCGGGAACTGGCCGTCGGGGTGAACGCCGCGGTCGCCTTCGTCGAGTACGACCGCTCGCCCGAGGCCCGCTACCCGGTCGCGATCGAGCAGGCATACGCCAGGGTCAGGACAGCGACAGCTACCGCGAGTTCGCCGACGGCCCGCACCTCACGGCCAAGGCCATGGCGTGGTTCTGGGACGCCTACCTGCCCGAGAAGGACAAGCGCGACGAGATCACCGCGTCGCCGCTGCGGGCGACCATCAACGACCTCGCCGGACTACCCGAGACCTTCCTCATCGTGGACGAGAACGACGTCCTGCGCGACGAGGGCGAGGCCTACGGCCGCAAGCTCACCGAGGCCGGCGTTCGCACCACCACGGTCCGCTACAACGGCACCCTCCACGACTTCATGATGCTCAATCCCCTGCACGGGTCCGCCGCCACGACCGGCGCGATCGAGCAGGCGATCCACGTCCTTCGCAAGGCCCTCGGCCGCTACTGATCAGAGAGGCAGAATCATGGCCCAGCAGAAACCGACCGTCGTTCTCGTGCACGGCGCCTTCGCCGAATCCGCCAGCTGGAACGGCGTCGTCGAGCAACTGCAGCGAACGGCCTACCCGTGGTCGCCGTCGCCAATCCGCTGCGCAGCCTGCCGGGCGACGCCGCCTACCTACGCGATGTGCTCGCCGGTATCGACACGCCCGTGGTCCTAGTCGGGCACTCCTACGGCGGCATGGTGATCACCGAGGCCGCCGGCATCGACAAGGTGGCCGGCCTCGTCTACGTCTGCGCGTTCGCGCCCGAGCAGGGCGAGTCCGCGTTCGCGCTGTCGACCAAGTTCCCCGGGAGCACCCTCGGCGAGGCGCTTACCGCCTACCCGGTCACGACCGGCGGGAACGAGTTCGCCATCCGGGCGGACGCCTACCACCGCCAGTTCGCCGCCGACGTACCCCCCGGCCAGGCGGCCGTGATGAGCGCGACCCAGCGCCCGGTCACGGAGATCGCCCTCGCCGCAGGGCTGCCAACGGACACCCCGGCGTGGAGATCTATCCCGTCGTGGTTCGTCTTCAGCGACGAGGACCTCAACATCCCGGTCGCCCTGCACAGCTTCATGGCGGACCGGGCCGGCGCCAAGGGGATACGCGAGGTGCCCGGCGCGTCCCACGCGCTCAGCGTCTCCCAGCCCGAAGCCGTGACAGCCTCGATCCTCGAGGCCGCGCACGCGGTCGCAGCCTAAACAGGTCCAGCGGTGAGGTCCCCGGCAGCGCCACCAGGGACCTCACCCAACAGACGTGGCCGTATAAGGGCCATCCGCCCACGAGCGGAGCCACATCTTTCAGGCCAGGGCTTCTCCGCGTACCGCTAAGGGGCTCGACTTCGCGGCGGATCGTCACCGCACCTGTCGGCGTTTGCCACATCGAGCATCCGACCTCCGGTAACCGTATCCAGGGAACATGTTGACGGGTGAGCACGAACGTCCGAATGCTGACCACTCGCATGCGGGCCCGGATCGAACTGCACGGTAGGAGCAATGACATGAGGAACAGGTGGAGCGGAGTGACCATCGACTGTGTCGACCCGCGGCGGGTGGCGCTGTTCTGGAGCGAGCTGCTTGGCCGCGAGGAGGGGCATTCCGAACCCGGGTGGGTCTACCTCGGTGACCGGTCCGACGTTCTGCCGAGGCTGGTGTTCCAACCGGTTTCCGAACCCAAGCAGGGGAAGACCCGGATCCACCTGGACGTCTCCGTCGAGGACATCGCCGCCGGGATGGAGGAGGTCGTGTCGTTGGGTGGATCGTTCACCGGTGAGCGGCACGACTACGAGGCCGGTGTCGTTGTAGTGATGGCCGATCCGGAGGGCAACGAGTTCTGCCTGGCCCAGTACTTCTGACGTCCCTGGCTGAACGCGCGTCGCATCGCCATGCCGGCCCTGTCCGAGGCCCCACTGTCTGAGTCATCTGGCCTCCGACCTGGATCTGTCCAGCAGCCAGATCTGCCGCTTGGCACCAGCCGTCCGCGGCAACCAAGCATCAGCCGCCACGGAGGTCTCGGTAGGCCCACCCGCAGTCGAGACACGCCTTGCGGTTGCAACGGCAGATTCAAACGATCAGCGCAACGAACTCGGCCCTCCGATGATGACGGTGGCTGGCGAGGATACCCTCGGTCAATGCCACCGTGCCTGGATGTGTACGTATGGGTCAACCATGCGGGTCGGCCTGTTGGCCTGAAGCGGTTCATCGAGCGCTATGTGGACCGTGACGACCCTGGCGATGCGCGGCTCGCCGCCTTCGAGAGGGTGCATCTCCTGGAGGCCGGAACCGGTGACGACCGCGAATCCTTGGCAGAACTACGCCGAGACGATGCGTCTGGCGAGGAATCCTCGCTGTACTTACACGGCCGGCACCACCACTCGGCGACCATCACGCTGACCCGTGAGGGCGCGGTCGTGCTTGGGCTCAGCCTTGATGACCCGTTCAACTCACCGGATGTGCTTGCTGAGGGAACGCTGCTTCTGCGGCGCCTGTGCCAGGAGTTCTCAGCGACGGAAGGCTTGGCCGGTGTGGAACTACCGCCCCCGCAGTCGTCGTCGGAGTGGACACAGGACGCCGAAGTGCTGGTGAGGCTCGGGCCGACCGACCTGTGATAGCAGGCTCTCGGACCGCCAGCTTCACACCGTCACTGCGACAAGTTCCTTGAGCCGCTCGGCTGGCTTAATGTAGCCGAGGGTCTTGCGTGGCCGATCGTTGAGGCTGTCGGCGATGCGGGCGAGGTCGTCGGCGGTGTGTACGGACAGGTCAGTGCCCTTGGGCATGTACTGGCGGAGCAGCCTGTTGGTGATCTCGTTGGAGCCGCGCTGCCAGGGACTGTGCGGATCGCAGAAGTAGATCGGGATTCCGGTGGCGACAGCGAACTTGGTGTGGCAGCCCATCTCGCCGCCCTGATCCCAGGTGATGCTTCGGCACAACTGGCTACGGAGCGTGGCGATCGCCCGTTGGAGCGCCTCGCCCACGCTGTTCGCGTCGCGCCCGTCAGGCAGAGGTAACAGCAGCACGTACCGGCTGGTCCGCTCGACCAGAGTGCCCACCGCCGACCGGCAGTCCTTGCCGATGACCAGGTCGCCCTCCCAATGCCGGGCACGGCACGGTCGGCTGCTTCGGCGGGACGCTGGCTGATCATCACCTTGTCGCGCAGCCAGCCCATGGCGTGGTGCCGCTGGCGGGGCCGTCGCTTGATCCGCCCGGTGCGCAGACAGCGAGTGAGTTCACGGCGTAGCTCACCGCAGCCCTGGACGAACAGGGCCTGGTAGATGGTCTCGTCACTGACGTGCATCATCCTGGTGGGCAACTACTGGTAACCATCCCACCACTCCTGCCGACCCGGAGCATCCGGTAGGCGCCGGGCCGCGGCAGTGGTCGTCAAGCTAGATGTTGAGGACGACGTTGTCGACCGCAACGCCGAACCTGGCTTGCGCCCCGCGTCGTGTGCGCGAGCAACCCGGACCGCTCCCCAGCGACCGTCCACCGCGCCTCCCAGCCCATGGGGACCGGGCTCGCTAATCGGTCCGAAGAAGGCCTACGGAGGCGTAACGGCGCCCGGGCCGAAATCGTCACGCGGCATCTGGTCCGGGCGTCAAGTAACGGCGAAGCCGAAGTAAAGGCGGTCTCAAATAGGGAGGTCAGGCGCATCGCATACCCACATTCTCAAGGTCAAGAGAGTTCCCGAGACGGCCCTGTCAGGACAACGTTGCGCCAGGTGTTCATCCGCCGATCCCGCGAAGGTCATCAGGGGGCCCCAAATCTCGACGATTCGCGGCGCAGGGTGTAGGGCGTCATATCCGTCTATCAGGAGATGGACGCCTTGCGTATCCCCCGCTTTCGCGTGATCGCGGCCGCGGCCACTGCTCTCGCGATCGGTACGGCAGCAGCCGCCTACGCCGATCCGAGTCTGCTCTGGCTCGGCACATCCAAGGTGGGCCGCCAAAACGACGGCTCCGTCATCACCAGCACCGGCCAGCGCGTCACACCGGCCGGCGCAACGACCGAGTTCACCGGCCGGCCTGTCGATGAGGCCATCCGTCCCGACCACAAGACCGCGACCCTGCTCAACGCGCAGGGTTCGCTGCTGGTCGTCGTCGACCTGGCCACCCACAAGGTCCTGCAGAACCTCTCCGTGTCCGGCCAGAGCGCGTCGTTCGGCGGCGTCGCCTACAGCCCGGACGGCAGCCAACTCTTCGCCTCCGCCGCGAACGGCGCGATCGTGCGCGCCAGCGTCAACGCTGACGGAACGCTCACTGCGGCCAAGGCCATCGCGCTTCCCCAGACCAACGGCAACCCCTACCCGGGTGGCCTCGCGGTCTCTCCCGACGGCAAGTCGCTTTACGTCGCGATGAGCCGCAACAACACCCTCGGTGTGCTCGACCTCGCCACTGAGAAGATGTCCCAGCAGATCCCGGTTGGGAACGCGCCGCACGCGGTCCTCGTCAAGGACGGCAAGGCCTACGTCACGAACCAGGGTGGCCGCCCCGCGCAGGCGGGCGACACGACGGTCGACTCGGCGGGCACGAAGATCGTCGCCGACCCGGTCACCGGTGGTCCGTCCACGGGTACCGTCGCCGTCGTCGACCTCACCACCGCCAAGACTGTGGGGACGATCCCGGTCGGCCTGCAGCCCACGGGCGAGGCCGTGCACGGCGACGCGGTGTTCGTCACCAACACCTCCTCCGACACCATCTCGGTGATCGACACCACGCAGCGGCACAAGACGCAGACCATCGACGTGCAACCGCTGCCCCACCTTCCGGCCGGCAGCCAGCCCAACGGTGTGACGTTCGTCGGCGACAACCAACTGGTCGTCTCTCTGGGCCGAACCAACGCTCTCGCGCTGTACAAGTGGGCGGGCTTCGGCGGCGCGGCGGAGTTCCAGGGCATGGTGCCGACCGGTTGGTACCCGACCGCGGTCCTGCCCGCCGACGACGGCGGCTTCGTCGTGGCCAACGGCAAGGGCGTGGGGGCACTCGGCCCCGCCAATGCCAACGGCGGCCGCCGGGTCCAGGCATTGATCGGGTCGGTGCAGTTCGTGCCGAAGCCGACCACGGAGCAGCTTGGCACCTACTCCAAGACGGTGCTCGACAACAACAACCTGTCGGCATCCTCGGCCTACGACAACGCCCGGAAGAACCAGGCGCCTGTTCCGGTGCCCGAACGCATCGGTGAGCCGTCGAAGATCAAGCACGTCTTCTACATCGTCAAGGAGAACCGCACCTACGACCAGATCCTCGGCGATGTGGGCAAGGGTGACAGCGAGCCGAAGCTGACGGAGTTCGGTAAGGACGTCACCCCCAACCAGCACGCCATGATGGATCGCTTCCCGCTCATGGACAACTTCTACGCCGACGGCGACCTGTCCGCGGACGGGCACCAGTGGGCGATGCAGGCGAACGTGCCCGATTACCTGGAGAAGGCGTTCGGCAGCTTCGTCCGCAGCTACCCCTACGACGGCGGCGACTCGATGGCCTACCTGCCGACCGGGTTCATCTGGGGGAACGCGCTCAAGGCCGGCAAGACGGTGGCGGACTTCGGTGAGTACGTCCCGAGTTTCACCGGGTCGGGCACCTTCGGCCGCTGGGCCGACTGGTACCACGACGCGCAAGTGATGGCCGGTGAGGCCACCGGTCCGCTCCACGCGCCACCGCACACCTTCCAGGCGAAGGCGGACGTGCCAGGTCTCGACCCCCTGCTCATCCGGGACTACCCGAACTTCAACACAGGCATCCCCGACCAGTACCGCTACCAGATCTTCAAACAACAGTTCACCAAGTGGCAGGAGGACGACAACCTGCCCAACCTGACGATCATGACGCTGGGGGACGACCACACGTCCGGTTCCTCGGCCAACGACCCGACACCGCGCGCGCAGGTCGCCGACAACGACCTGGCCCTGGGCAAGATCGTCGACGACATCTCCCACAGCAGGTACTGGAAGGACTCGGCCATCTTCGTGACCGAGGACGACTCTCAGGCCGGCACCGACCACGTCGACGGGCACCGCACGACCGGCTACGTCATCAGCCCCTGGGCCACGTCAGGCGTCGTTGACAGCCAGTACTACACGCAGGTGAACATGGTGCGGACGATCGAGCAGATCCTCGGCCTGCCTCCGATGAACCAGATGGACCTGGCGGCCCCGCCGATGACCAGCCTGTTCAGCACCCGGCCCAACTTCGCTCCCTACAACGTCATCGCCAACAAGATCCCGCTGGACGAGATGAACCCGGGCAGCCTCCCATCCGGGTCGCCGCCACCGGTCGTGCCGGCACTGTGCTCCTCCGCCGCTCCCTCAGCGGCGATGACCAGCACCGCACCGGCGGTGAACGCCTACCGTAGCGACGAGTCCGACTACCAGGCCGGCGACACCTACGGCGCGGCGCGCAACGGCTGTGTCGAGGCCAACGTCACCAAGCGGGTCGGGGAGAACAACAAGCCCGGGACGTTCCAGCCGGGCTGGCCCGCCAACGTGACCTTGCGGGACGGCACTCATGTGGAGACGCTCGACTGGAGCGAGCTGATCCTCTCCACGAAGATGAACGATCCGGCCGTTCCGTGGCACCGCAGCGGCGAATGGCTGACGCTGCCCGACGTCGCCGCGTCGGGCTCTTCGGTGGTCTCCTCCGGCGCCGCGCAAGTCAACCCGGACATCAAGGCGACGTTGACGACCTCGGCCGTACCCGGTCAACCCGTCATCAAGGAGTCCCTGCAGCTCCACAACGCGGGAAGCACGGACTTCAACGGCTACTTCCAGTACCTGCTTGATCCCGACAGCGTGGAAGACACCGCGGTCCTTCCCGGCGTCTCCGGCACCAACAAGGGCTTCGTCACCTCGGGCTGGACGAAGAACTACGTCTACGACGGACCCTCGACGGCGATCTACAGCCCCGCACAGGGCATCGCCTGGGACCCGGACAACAAGCCGACCGGCATCATGTCCGCCGGCTACATCGTGGGCACCTGGTTCGACGCCTCGGTGCAGGCCGGCGGCGACCGAACGATCACGTGGTACCACGTGACGGACTACCCGGCCCAGGGTTCAGACGTCACCGCGAACATCGCCCGGTGGGCCGACGCCATCGCAGGAGGACCGGTTCCGACCGGCGGTTCCGTAGCCGCCGCCAAGACGTTGAAGATGGTTCAGCCGACCGGTATCGAGAAGCAGTGGCTCGACGCCAGCAGCGCGATGGGGTTCAACGACCCGACGACGCCTCCGGACGCAACAGACCGCAACCTGCTCAACCACGCGATCTGGTACGCGACTGAGGGCTACGACACGCCCTACCCGGGGGAGCACCGCGTCCTCACCCCGAACGAAGTACCACGGGTCGAAGGGATCACCGATCCCGAGGACCAGTTCATGCAACCGTTCCGGATGAGCCCGGAGCAGGAGACCGCTGGCCGGCCCTGACCCATCAGTACAGCTCCGACGTGTGCCGGTGTGGGTCGCCTGACCCACACCGGCACACCCACACGTACAGGCCGGCCCCTGCACCCCGCGCAGACCCGGGCAGACCCGTGCAGTCCTGATGCTCCGCCCAGAGGTGAAGTGAAGATCTCGTCAACGACAGGTGAACATCGTGCTCGCAGTTGAAACACAAGGCCTGGCGAAGAGGTTCGGGGAGGTCGTGGCCGTCGACGCCGTCGACCTTCAGGTGAAGGAAGGAACGGTGCACG
This sequence comes from Actinopolymorpha pittospori, assembly GCF_014873875.1. Taxonomy (GTDB): domain Bacteria; phylum Actinomycetota; class Actinomycetes; order Propionibacteriales; family Actinopolymorphaceae; genus Actinopolymorpha; species Actinopolymorpha pittospori. The sequence goes on from NZ_JADBEM010000001.1 coordinate 976,553, forward strand.
GCCTGCTCGGCCCAAACGGTGCCGGCAAGACGACCCTGCTGGCGATGCTCTTCGGACTCGTCCGCCCAGACGCCGGGTCGATCACCCTGCTCGGCCGGACCCAAAGCCACCTCGGGGCGCGGAATCTCGGCGGCGTCGCCGGGTTCGTCGACGGACCCCGCTTCTACCCCTACCTCTCGGCCCGCCGCAACCTGGAGTTACTCGCCGCGCTCGACGGCGGCTCCGCCCACACCCGGATCGACGAAGCATTCGAGATCGCCGGCCTGGCCGAGCGGCACACGGACAAGGTACGCGGCTACTCCCTCGGCATGCGGCAGCGCCTCGGCATTGCCGCCTCGTTGCTGCGGGACCCGAAACTGCTGGTACTGGACGAGCCGACCAACGGCCTCGACCCCGCCGGCGTGCGCGACATCCGTGCCCTGATCAAGAACCTCACCGACAGCGGCCGCACCGTTCTGCTCAGCAGCCACAACATGACCGAGGTCGAGCAATTGTGCGGGGAGGTCACCGTCATGCGGGCTGGAAGGATCGTCTTCCACGGAACCATGGACGAGATGCGCGCCCAGGCACCCGCACCGTCCTACCTGCTACACACCAGCGACAACGATCAGGCCGTCGCCCTGGCCGCGTCCCGCCCGCAGGTGTTGGTCGACCGCGGCCCCGACCGCGCCCTGCTCGTCCACGCCCGACCAGCCGACATGGACGCCTACGCCATCGCCCTTGGCAAGTCCGACATAGCGATCCGCGGCTACGCGGTGCGACAGACCTCGCTGGAGAACCTGTTCTTCCAACTGACCGAGGACCAGGACGCCATCCCGGCAGACCAGGTCGAAGCAGACCTCGCAGAGGCGGTCGCGTGAGCGTCACAGACACCCCGATCGAGGCCCAGGAAACACCGACCAGCGAGATCGGCGGCCCCGGCGGCGCGTGGGTCGTGTACGGCACCGAGCTCCTCAAGCTCACCAGCCAGCTGCGCACCCGGCTCGCCCTCGCCCTGTGCGTCCTCGCGCCGTTCGCGTTCGTGACCGCGCTCGCCATGCAGGGCGCCACGCCGGACGACACGTTGTACGGCCGTTGGGTGCACACGTCGGGATTCGCAGTGCCCCTGGTCCTTCTCGGGTTCGCCGCCCAGTGGGCGTTTCCAGCTCTCGCCTGCATCGTCGCGGGCGACATGTTCGCCGCCGAGGACCACTTCGGAACCTGGAATTCGATCCTCACCCGGTCCAGAACCCGGGGGCAGATCTTCGCCGGCAAGGCACTCGCCGCCATGACGTACTCGATCGCCGCGGTCGTGGTACTCGGCGTGTGCAGCCTCCTGGCCGGCATCCTGGTGGTCGGACACCAGCCACTCGTCAACCTGTCGGGCATCCTGGTCGAACCAGACCAGTGGGTGCGGCTCGTCCTCGCCAGCTGGGCGAGCGTCCTCCCACCGGTCCTGGGCTTCACCGCCATCGGGCTGCTGATGTCCGTGGCGACCCGAAACGCGCCGGCCGGCATCGCGGCACCCGTCGCGCTGGGCCTGCTGATGCAGCTCTACTCGCTGGCCACCGGACCCGACCTCGTGCGAAACCTGCTGCTGGCCCCTGCGTTCAACTCCTGGCACGGCCTGCTGACCACCGACCCGTTCTACGGCCCGCTCGAGCGGAGCCTCCTGGTCAGCGCTGTCTACGTGGTCATCTGTCTGAGCGTCGCGTACGTGCTACTGCGTCTCCGCGACATGAAGGGAAACTGAGATGTCGCGGACCATGACCCTGTGCACACGGGCACGGACTCCTCGCATACTCCTCGCCGCGCTCACGACCGTCCTCCTCGTCACCGCGTCCAGCTGCGGTGCGGCCGGTGTCACCCGGGCCCGGGTCGAGGCTGCCATCGGGCCAACCTTCGCCAACCTGTACTCGCTCCAGCGGTACCAACAGGGTTACCCCAAGGTCAGCGGCGACAAGATCCCGTCCAAGGCGACGTGTGACAAGGGTGGAGCCGCGCAGCCCGACGAAGGACCAGGGAACGACTGGATCTGCACCATCGTCTGGCAGGTCGCGGGCCCCGGCACCTCGGCCACCGCGGTCTACAACCTGCACATCCAGACCACCGGCTGCTACAGCGCCGACGGCGACAGCCCACCCGCGATCAACGGGCAGCAGATGCTGGACTCCTTCGACGGCACCCCGTTCCTCAACCCGCTGTGGGAATTCGAAGGGTGCTTCGACAACGGCTGAGCATCTAGGAGCGTGGGTCAGTAACGCGCCAGCTGGGCTGTTGGTCGACTCGGTCGCGGTCCCTGACTGCCACCGGCGTCACGGTCTTGGGCGGCGCAGGCAGCCGCGGTCGCTGCTCCCGCGGCCCCGAGACCAACGAGTTCCAGCAACCGCCGTCGGGACAGTCCCCGCACCGATGAGTTTGGCGTCGTCATCATTCCCGCTCCTCAACCTCGGTGGTTCTCGCATCGCAACTGCCTCAGCGCAGGCCCTTCAGGTCGCACCCACTCACGCGGTCCCGCCATCACTCCTTCGAGTGCCGTGCACGCTGGGCTCGTGGTGTCGTCTGCTGCCCTTCCCGCCACGGGTACACCGCCGGATTCGCCGCCGGCGTACGCGCTGCGCTGCCCCCGATGATGTAGGCCCGCCGGTAGTCATCGGACCTGTTGGCTGGCATGTAGTGGACCGTCCTGCTGTCGTGGATCGTGGCGCCGCCGGGCGGGAGGGGACATGCCACCGCGGTCGAGGCCGGGGCCCATCGCCGACCAACGAGAAAGGTAACGGGCGCACTCCGTCATTCATGCCAGATCACGCAGGAGTTCGGTGTCGGTGGTGGCGCTGCGCCGCACGACCGACACTTTGCCTCGTTGTTCGAACACCACGAACCTCACCGAGGCAAGCTCGTCGACGCCCTTCTCGCGCAACAGGCCGTACAGGTCCTGGCGGGTCAGGCCGCAGCCGCGAAGCTCCTCGTCCAGCACCTTGCCGTCGGCGACCAGCAGTCGCGGTGGGTGGTCGATCAGCTTGGCGAACAGCGGCCGAAGGCGAAGCCGAGCGGTGAGCCGGTGGGCGAGCAGGACCGTGACCAGGGTCGCCGCGCCGGCCAGGTAACCCGCATCATGGGCGTTGGGCACCCGACCGATGATGGCTCCGGCGGCAACGGCTGCAACGAAGTCGAACGCCGACATCTCGGCCAGAGTACGACGTTCACTTATACGGAAACAGACCACTGCGGTGAGATAGAGCAGCAGGGCCTTGACCACAACCCACCACAGGTCGTACACAGATCCAAACACTATCGACATGACCCTCGTTACCCGATCCGAGCGCACGACAAACACCGCACGGCCGCCGGGTTGAGCGCCAGCGTCCGATGAGCTGATGCATCACACCAGCCTCAGCCGATCGCCTGACAGCCAGGCCCGGTGGCACGCGAGCGTCAGAGGCCGTACTGCTCCAGCAGGTGCAGCCTGATTTCGCTGACGGTCGGTATCCGCTACGCCGCCGTGAAACCCCCCCAATGATGCCGCCACGCCGCCACGCCGCCGAACTCGCGGCCACGGACCCCGGCCCCCTGGTCTTTTCGACGTAGTGGAGACCGCCCAGGACGGCGACCTGCGGCGGGCATCGCTGCGGGAGCGTCGTGGCGTACTACGGCGGCCGTTCCGTCGCGTACCCGCCCGATCACCTCTGACACTGGCGATGCACACGCCGGACCCGTCCGTCGCGGAGGAGTGGTTCGACTTGATGGTCGCGGCTGGAGTCGAGAGCCTAGTGATCCAACCGGCGAAGTGAGCAGCCCGTACGTGTCAGGGGCGGGTCTGGCTGAAGTACAAATCAGGGCCGACCACGGACACAGTGGTCGGCGGGGTAGCCGGCAGCCCCCACCGGCCGGCCGCACTGCTGCTGGGCCGGTACGCCTCCGACACCGGCTGGCTGCACTACGCGGGCCGGGCGACGCAAGGCCCGGCCCCCCTTCCGTTGAACGCCGTTCGAGTGACAGCGCGGCTGCGGCCAGCAGCGTAGAGACGGGAAGGACGTCCACGGGTACGGGGGTGCCAACCGGCGGGCGCCGGGCTCCAACACCTGGACCTCACCGCAGAACCTAACGAAGCCTATTACACTTTCTTGCAGCAGGCTTCTCACTCTCGGCGCCCGAGTCATAGCGAGCCCGGTCGTACAGGTGGCCACAAGCGAGGCTGTAGGCCAGACCATGGGCGGCCCGGCGGGAAACAAGTGAGCCACAGTTGCAGCACGTCGGAGGAGGCCGCCATGTTGTCAGATAAGTCCCGGCCCATTATCAAGGCGACGCTGCCGCTGGTCGGTGCGCACATCCAGGAAATCAGCAGGCGCCTATACGCACACCTGTTTTCTACCCACCCAGAATTTCTGGATGGCATCTTCAACCGCGGCAACCAGGCACAGGGCACCCAACAGCAGGCGCTCGCCGGATCGGTAATTGCTTTCGCCGGCGCCTTGGTGAACACGCCTGACCGACTGCCTGAGAACCTTCTGGCCCGCGTCGCGCATAAGCACGCTTCGCTGGGCATCGCGCCGGACCAGTACCAGGTCGTCCACGACAACCTGATGCGGGCGATCGCTGACGTGCTCGGAGAATCGTTGACCCCGGAGATCGCAGCCGCGTGGGACGAGGTGTACTGGCTGATGGCCTACACGCTGATCCATGTCGAAGCCGGGCTGTACAGTGCGCGCGCGGTGAGGCCGCAGACGGTGTGGCGGCAATGGGAGGTCGAACAGAAGATCCGGGAGACCGACGATGTGGTGACCTTCGTCGTCAAGCGCGTTGACGACCGGCTCGTCAAGCCCTCCCTTCCCGGCCAGTACGTCACCGTGCAGATGCCATTGCCGGACGGCACGCGGCAGCCGCGCCAATATAGCCTGAGCCGGGCCGATAACGGCGAGTACCGACAGTTCACGGTCAAGAGGGTGCATGGCGCCGGGAAGCCTGAGGGACAGGTCTCGACGTTGCTGTACACCCAGGTCAACGTCGGCGACGTGTTGACCGTGTCTGTCCCGTTTGGCGCTGTGGTGCTCGATGATGCCGCCGGGCGCCCGATGGTATTCGCCAGCGCGGGGATCGGGATCACCCCGATGGCCGGGATGCTGTCGCATCTGGCCAAAGCCGGGTCGCGTCTGCCGATCATGCTGCTGCACGCCGACCACGACGAGGACTCCTTCGCCCTCCGCGGCCAGATCCTCGCCGACATAGCCGCGCTACCCGACGCCTGCACCTACCTGTGGTACGAGCGGGGCAGCAACAGCCGGCTGCCGGTGAACGGCGTCTTCCCCGGCGAGATGGACATCGCCCAGGTCAGCCTGCCCGACAACGCGACGTACCACCTGTGCGGCCCGATCCCCTTCATGCACGAAGTACGCAAGGCCTTGATCGAGGACGGCATCCTGCCCCGGGACATCCAATACGAGGTATTCGGCCCAGAGCTATGGCAGGCAGACTACGAATAGACCCGGCCGGGCTATTACGGCCCCGGGTGAGATTGATGTCTGCGCCTGAGTGCGACCGTCACGGCGCTTCTGCGATGCTCCCGGTGGGCGCCCGCTGCCAGCGCGCCTATCGAGTCGCGGGCCGAGGGTTACCCGCCGGTCTGCGGGGAACCGGTATCGACGGCACGTGAGAACTGACAGTGAGGATGATCGGGGGATGCCGTCGAGGTGGTCTGACCCGAAAACTGATCGAGGCCTCGACTGTCATGAGTTGGCGATTTGCGCAAGCGCGGCCCGGCTCGAGGCCGGAGCGCTGCCAGTGGCTGCCATCATGTCCAACGCAGCCCCTCCCGGCAGCTCAAGCTGCTGGCGAGGTGATCGGCGAGCACCGGTCGGCGCTGGTGTGCAGGAGTGTGATCTTTTCGGCGACCGCACGGGTACGGCGACCGAGGTAGGGCTGGGCGATCACGTCGAAGACCCGCCGCACTCGAGGAGCAGACCGTCGTCTTCCCCGGCGCCGCCGCAGCCCAGGCCGTGCTTCCACGACTTGCCGAGAGCCCGAAAACCGTGCTGGCAACGGAGTGGGACGGCGAGCCCGCGAAGCACGTGGTCGGCCGGTTCCCGTGGCGGATCTCGCGTCCCAGGCGGTGTGGCGGATCCGGCAGATCACCCAGGGAGCCTGGCGGCATCCTGTTGGTCGGCAAAGTGCCGACGGCAGGCGCCGCAGCAGAAGTAGAAGGTCTGACCGTCGAGCTCCAGGCTCACTGCCTGGTCGTTGATCGGTACGGTCATGCCGCAGACCGGGTCCAGGGCAGATCCCGCGGGTGCGGGTTTCACGGTCTCACCCACCGCCTCGTGGATCATGTCCAGCAGATCGGACTCACCGATCGACCGCCCGAAGGCGCCGTATCCACCCTCGGGCACGCCCAGCACATGGACCTCGGCGTGCGGCTCGCGAGTGAGCCGCTCGGAGTCCCCCTCGGCCTGCGAGAGCGCGCGGGTGATGCTGGTGACGAGGAAGCCGGTCAGCTCCTTCCGCCACCGGCCGGGGACATAGGCCCGCACGAAGTACCGGGTAGGTCCGTTCCGGTCGAGCGGTCGCCCGCCCACGACCCAGGTCGCGACCTCGTGGACGACAACGTGCGTGATGGACTCCAGCAACGCGAGCACTGCCGGGGGCGTGCTTGCCGGTGCGGGCGCCTCCGCGGACGGATCTGCGCCCACGTCTACTTTCGAGTCTGTGCCGGCATCAGATTCCAGCGCGGTGTACTGCTCCAGCAGCCCACCGAGCGTCAACCGGGCGGCGAGCCCGCTCAGCTCTTCCGCGCTGAACCTCTCCTTCGGAACGAACAGTTCGACGAACATCATGGTCATGACCTCCGTGTGTGCTGCGGATACGCCCGCACCCACCCGCCGAGGTCGCTCGCGCCCCGACGTCGCGAGCGGTGACGGCGAGACTTCCCGCCGCTCCTGTCAGACGGCACACAGATGCCTGTCAGGACGCGGCACCGGTCCGTCGGGTCGCACCCTGCAGTGCGCGTGCGCGGGGAAGGGTGCTGGTCAGGCACTCACCTGGTGGGCGGTCTGGTCAGCGGCCAGCACCGCAGCGGCGCCCCGACCACGGCGAGTGCCTGGTCGCGGCCGAGGGACCGGCCGCGTTCGTACGCCTCGTCGTAGGCGTCCGCGCCGAGCTCACCCGTGAGCTGGCGGCGCAGGCGTACGACATCCGGGTGGAACGCGTCGGGATCTCCCCGCAGGGTGTGCGCGGCGCCCAGGGTCCGGGCCGCACCGAGCCCGTCGGTTCGTTCCCACCGCAGGTCAGCCGCGCCCACGGCGACCGCGGCCGCCAGCGGCAGGTCCGGCAGCTCGACGGCCTGCGTGAACGCCACCGCGAGATGCTCCTCGGCCGCGTCCAACTCACCCCTGGCCAAGGCCAACTGCCCCACGCTGGCCCGAAACAGCGCGTCCTCGAACGCGTCGTGGCCCCGCTCCCGTGCGGCCAGGTCCAACTGCCGGCCAGCCTCGCCCAGGTCGCCACAGTGTCGCGCCACATCCGCGAGCGCCAGTCGCGCCAACGCCCCGTGGAGTCGGAAGGAACTCTCCTCCAACAGTGCCAGGAGTTCTGCCCGGGCGGTGTCAAAGTCGCCGGCGGACATCCGGACCCGCGCCAGCCAGACCCGTTGGAGATGGTCGCTCGACCCGAGCTCCCGCGCGAGTGCGGCCGCCTCCGTCAACCCGGCCACCGCCTCCTCGAACTCACCGACGATGTTCTGGAGCACCCCGAGGTAGGTCAGGCAGGTGACGAGTCCGCACCTCTCGCCGACCTCCCGGAAGCCGGCCACTGCCTCGGCGAGATACCGGCGCATCAACGCCGCCTCGCCGGCACTGCCGTGCAACATCGAGCGCACGAACGCCAGCATCGCCCGCAGCCACGGATCCGCCGGCGGAGGGGAGCGGTCGATCGCCGTCAGTCCGGCACTCACCTGGTCATCGACCAACCCGAAGAGCGCGTCGAGCACGGCCGACCCCGAGCGCTCCGGACGTTCCTCCCGCAGCCGGCGGGTCAGGGTTCTGGTGGAGTCTGGATGGCCGGCGAGTACGGCGTTGAACAGGTACGCCGCCGTGGCGGCCAACCTGGCATCCGCGGGTGCGTGACCGGGGACGTCCAGGGCAGTGCGCAGCCGGCTCGCGGCCTCGGCGTGTCCGTCGTCGATCGTCCAGAACAGGCTCAGCGCCGCACCGAGCCGCGCGGCCGTGGCCGCGTCACCGACAGCGGCGACGTGATGGAGGGCGGCCAGTAAGTTGTCGCGTTCGGCCGTCAGTGCGCGTAGCCACCGAAGCTGCCCGGAGCCCCGCAATCGCGGAGCCATCTCCTCGGCGAGTTCCAGGAAGTAGGCCGCGTGAGCAGCCTGGGCGCGCTCCACCTCTCCGGTCGCGGCGAGGTGACCCATGGCGTATTCCCGGATGGTCTCCAGCATTCGGTAGCGCCCGTCGACCAGCTGGAGGAGGGACTTCTCGACCAGAGTGTCCAGTGCCTCCGGCGGAACACCGAGCCCGGCGGCCGCCTCCTGGCTGAACGCCGCCGGAAACACCGCCAGCCAGCAGGCATACCCACGCAGTACAACGTCCAGCAGGTCAAAGCTCCACGCCACCACCGCGCGCAGCGTTTGGTGGCGCGGCAGAGCTGTCCGGCTGCCGCCGGTCAGGAACCGGAAGCGGTCGGAAAGGCGCGTCGTCAGCTGCTCGAGGGGTACCGCCCGCAGCCGGACGGCAGCCAACTCGATCGCGAGCGGGAGCCCGTCCAATCTTCGGCACAGCTCCGCGACCTGCTCGGCGTTGTCCGCGGTAAGGGCGAAGCCGGCGGACGCCGCGGCGGCTCGATCGACGAAGAGCCGCATCGCGGGACTCTCCTCCCAGGCAGGCACTCCCGCCTCCGCCGGCCGGGCAGATCGTAGCGGGAGGGACGGCACCACGCAGAGTGCCTCGCCCGCCAGGCCGAGCGGCTCACGACTCGTGGCGATCACGGTCAGCCGCGAGCACCGACCGAGGAGATCCTCGACCAACCGTGCGGCAGCATCGAGGAGATGCTCACAGTTGTCGAGTACGACGAGTGTGTCGGTGGCGCCGATCGCCTCGACGAGCCGGGTCACAGGATCGCGCTTGTGGTCGTGCCTGAGGAGTTCGCGCAGGCCGAGGGTGGTGGCGACCGCGTGGGGTACGTCGCTCGGATCCGCCACTACCGCGAGGTCCACCAGCCATGCCGCGTCGGTCACCTCCGCCGCCACGGTCGTCGCGAGCCTGGTCTTCCCGACGCCACCGGGCCCCACGAGCGTGACGAGCCGCGCCTGCGCCAACCGGACGCGGATGTCTTCTCGTTCCTGCTCCCGGCCGACGAAGCTGGTCAGCGGCAACCGTAGGTTGCCGCGAGGGCTGAGTGGGCGCGCCTTCGGGGTGGACGTCGCACGCAGGACGGCGAGATGCGCCTCCCGCAGCTCCGGTCCAGGATCGGCACCGAGTTCGTCGACCAGTCGGCGGCGGAAGTCCGCATAGGTGGACAGCGCCTCGGCCACTCGGCCAAGCGCGTGGAGCACTCTGACGTGCAGGCTCAGCAGGCGCTCCCGCAATGGATGCGCGGCCGTGAGTTCCGCTAGCTCGGCCGCCATGTCCGGGCTGGCGGCACCGAGCAGCAGGTCGGCCTCCACCCGGTCCTCCACGGCGGCGAGCCGTAGCTCCTCCAACCGGACCACGACCGCGGCGGCGTACGGCACCTCCGACACCTCCGCCAGCGCCGGCCCGCGCCACAACGCCAGCGCTTCCCGCAACCGTCGTCCGGCGAGACCAGCCTCGCCAGCACGCAGTGCGCGTCGCCCCTGCGACGCCAACCGCTCGAACCGATGGACGTCCACGTCGTCGGGCCGAACCTCCAGCAGATATGCGCCGCCCTCGAAGCGCAGAGCGGTGCCGTCGGGCAGCGCCTGCCTCAACCGGGAAACCGCCGAATACAGCGCCGCACTCGGATTCGCCGGCGAGCGCTCCGGCCACAGGGCCCGCACCAGGGCCTCCGGCGGCACCGGGCGCCCGGCGTCCAGCGCCAACCGGATCGTCAACGCGCGCAGCCGGGCACCGCCGAGCTCGACCAGACAGTCGTCGGCCCTCACCTGCAGCGGTCCTAGCATCGCGACGCGCATACGGTCACTGTGCCAGCATCACACCAGCCGACACACTGTGGAGGGCCGGAACATCACGCCCGCAGGAAGCGCAAGATCCGCTCGGCAATCACGGGATAGTCACTGCCAGCCAGATGAAGCGAGTGTCGGCCTCGCTCGTCCCCCGTACGGCGTTCGGGATGCGGGCGACCAGTCACGACATGGAGCTGGCCACATCGTGGGCCACTCGCCCTCGCCTCCCCCGCGGCCGCGGTGCGGCGGTCCTGCACCGCATGCCAGGGCGCCTTGTCCGTCCAGGGAAAGTCGGTCTCCAGCGACACCGTCTTGGCGTTGGCCCTACCACGCTGCGCCAGTGCCCGCGGACCTTCAGCAGGTCACCAGGCTTGACACTCTCCCGGCCGGAGTTGCTCGCCACACCGTCGCTGGCCCGCACCAACCGCCACTGCTCTAGGTCGCCCGAGCGATCGCCAGACGGTCCAACAGCCCCTGCGATACCTGCTCTCCGGGCCTCCCTGCCCCTGGTCGAAACGCCCGAGCCCGCGCCTGGCGGCTGGTCAAGACGCAATTGACTTGGCGCCTCCTACGTTAGCCGGCGCCCACCGACATCTCGAGGTGCTCGGCATCGGATCGGCCGGCATGGGGTCCCGTGTCCGGGTCCTGTGGAGCTGGCGCGTGGGTGGTGTGCGAAGGGACTGGTGAGAGGTTTCTACGGTCAGCGCGTGGCGACCTGTTCGTCTCGCCGGGTTGCCCTGTCCTGCGATCCGCAACTGCTCCTGTAGCTCGCCCTGGCGAGCGCAATGCCGGAACATTTCCTGAGCTCGGAGTCGACATGGAGATGGCTGCGGCACGATGACCCTCGGCTGATGTAACCAGACACGAGTGTCGTCGCTGCCAGACCGCAGCACAGCCGACTTACGAGAACGGACAAGCCATCCTGATCGCCGAGCGAGCTGTACGGCGTCACGCCATCGTGGCCCCCGCATGGCCTCCGTCAGCCCAACGTCCCCATCCAGCTGGCGATGGCCTCCCCGATTTCGTCCGGCGAGTCTTCCTGGACGAAATGGACTCCTGCGACCGTCACCTCGGCCTGCGCTGGCCACCCGCGGACGAAGTCGAGCAACCAGTCGCTGGCGAGGATCGCACCTGGCTCAACCTTCACGAACAGCTTGGGCACATCGCTCGTCGCCAGCCAGTCCGCGTAGGCGGTCGCGATCGCGGTCACGTCGGCGGGCTCGCCCTCGATGGGGATCTCCCGGGGCCACGTCAGCGTCGGCCGTCGTCCCTCGCCCGGCTCGGCGAACGGCCGTCGGTACTCCGCCATCTCCTCGTCAGAGAGGGTGCGCAGAGCGGCCTCCGGCAACACCTGCTCGATGAACAGGTTGTCTCGCAGGATCATCTCCTCGCCGGCTTCGGAACGCAGTGCCTGCAAGAGTGAACGCTTACCCATCTTGTCCCAGTGGTCCCAGGCCTGCGGCCGCACAATCGCCTCCATGTAGGCGATACCCTTCACGGCCTCGCGGTGGCGATTGGCCCAGTCGAAGCCGAGGGCCGAGCCCCAGTCATGGACGACGAGGGTGACCCGCTCGTGCACACCCAGGGCCTCCAGCAGGGCGTCGAGGTAGCGGCGGTGCTCGACGAAACGATACGAGCCAGGGCCACTGTCCGGCAGCTTGTCGGAATCACCCATGCCGATCAGGTCAGGTGCGATGCAGCGACCTCGTGGCTGCAAGTGCGGCAACACGTTGCGCCACAGGTAGGACGAGGTGGGATTGCCGTGCAGCAGCACGATGGGGTCGCCCTCTCCCACCTCCACGTACGCCATCTCCCGGCCAAGGACCTGGCGCCGCTGCTTCTGATACGGAAATTCCCCAGAGATCATGTTCGCTTCTCCCTCCTTGTAGTACCCGACTCCCAGACTTGGACGCCGATAGTTGCAGGGGCTTTCTACCCTGGACTAAACCGCGATTAGGCGTTGATATTTTTCGAATCCGGATCGGGAAACGAGGGATCGGCTCGTCCTCGATGTCATCGAGCGTGACCGACTCCCTGCCCGCCAGCCGTTGCCCGACCGGGAGGCGGTCTCGCCCCTGCGCACTGGGGGCGTCCCGGAGGGGTGGAAGGCGAGCATCGTTCACTTCGCGGTGTCTTCAGCGACTTGACCATCGAGATCGAGGACGTCGTCGTGAACGGGGACAAGATGGCGGTGCGGGCGGTCAACCGCGCGAATCACACCGGCGAGCTGCTCGGCGTCGAGGGCACCGGCACCGGCACCGAGGTCGACCTCCGGGCGGCCGACTGCGCATCTGGCACCTGGAGGGCTACTTCACAATTGCCACCCAGGACTGGGGCTCATCCCCGGCGGGTCGCTGTCGCGTACCTGATCGCCTCGGCCACTGGGAACTCGTGCGCTGGGGCACTCTCCCGGTAGGCGCAGCACAGTCACCGGAGATGAGCGGGAAGACGACCTCAATCTCCAGCCCGCCGGCTGGCCTGGAACGCGCTCACGGCGGCGTGGTGGGTGGTGGCGATGGCCTGGAGGATGGACAGGCCGAGGCCGTGTCCCTCGGTGTGGCTGGTCCGGTCAGCGCCGAGCCGGTGGAAGGGCTCGACGAGCCGGTCCACCTCCGCCGGTGGGACGAAGGGGCCGCTGTTGGTGACCAACAAGACGGCCTGCCCATCGCTGATGCGGGTGGCGACGCGATCCAGCCGACGCCTCCTATGACCGTGATCTGCTCTTTGCAACGACCGTCATGCACGATCTAGGGGTCGGTGACCTCGCGCGCGGCGATACGCAGTTGGAGGTGGAGGGCGCGGATCTCGTTGCCGCGCTGCTGACCGAGCACAGTGTCGACACGGGAGACGTGGACCGGGTGTGGGAGGCGATCGCGCTGCACACCTCTCCTGGGATCGCCGAAAGGCGCGGGCTGCTCGCCTACCAGACTCGTGAGGGCGTCGCTATCGACCTCGGTCGTACACGAAGATCGTCGCGACCTGGGAGAGGAAGATCCACGCAGCATATCCGCGGCTGGCGATGGCGGGGTCGCTGACCGACGCCATCGTGGAACGGGCCGCCCGGTCCGCCGTGGCGACAACCTGCGGGCACCAGACCTGGCACCCAGAGCACTGCCGCGCCGGCGGGCAGACTCCCCCTTCACAGCCGCCGGCATGCGACGAGCACCGGCGGCCGTGGAGTGGCGCTTCTTGTAGGTCAGGCGCATGTAGGGCCCGAGCGCGCGCGCATCTCCAGGCTCATGGTCCCCTCGGGCAGGTGCGGATTCTCCACGGTGTAACCTCGCTCGGCGCTGAGGAGAATGTCGAGGCATTCCTGGTCCATCATCTCGAACACGCCAAGCTGGCCGTCGTCGTAACGCTTGCCGCCGACGTGGCGCCGGCAAACGGTACTTGGTTCGTCAACGGCGTGTCCGGCGGCCTCGGCCGCGAACTGCTCGAGCAGGCGCTGGGACCCGGTGACCGTGCCGTCGCAACGATGCGGCGGCCCGAGCAACTCCTTTTCCGCCGCCACTCGAGCACGCTGGTGGACGTTCGGACGCCCCGACGCGGCCGAAGGAGGCCAGTGGCGCACCGTCTCTGCGGCGTGAGCGCAGTGGTGGACTCCTGTCGGGCTGCAGTCGCGTACCTGACGGGGTCGATTCCGAAGGTGAGCGCCTCGATCAGCTGCTCCTGCTGCCTACCAGGTGCGAGGACACGTCGTTGGCGACCCCTAGGGTGCATCTCCCCCAGGGCGTGCAGGCTGTCAGGTGTCGACGTACTCCCGCCAACTCAAACTTCTGGCGGAGCTCAACGCTCCGGTGGTGGGTGGCGGTCAGCTCAGCCGGGCATCGGAAGGTCGGGCCGACGAGCGCTCGCTGCTGTCAGGCCTGCGCGAGAGGAGTTCCCTGGGGGCAGGACACCGACGTGGTGATCCTGCCGCGCAGGGTGACTATTACCACGCTGACGAAGGTCTCGATGAGGCGCACCCTGAGCGTGGCGAAGAGCCGCTCGGGGCCATCCGGGGCCGTCGCGGTCGCGGCGGCCCTGCACCGGTCGACGTTCCGCAACGTGGCTCGACGCGGGGTAGCGACTACCGGCAGGGGTGGTTACCCGGCCTAAGCTAAGGCTGTTTACGTGGCCTGAGCTAAGCGGGCAAGTAAGCGGAGGTGGGCGCATGGACCTGTTGATCGCACGCAACCCGGATCCGGATTCTCGGCTTCCGTACCTGTTGCGTGTGCCGTTGGGGCAGGATGAGTTGGTCTTTCGTGTGGGTGACCTCTGGCCGCGGACCAATGCGGTCTACTGCCATCCCGTATCTGGTGATGCATGGCCGGCCGATGCCGAGATCGTTGAGCGAGTACCCGTGCGTTCTTGTGTACGCAGAGGCGCTGCGATCGAGCTGGTGCTCGACCGCAGCAGGGAGAACCGCTCCCAGATCGTCTACACCCAAGCCCGTGGCCGCGACGTCGTGTTCTGGCAGTCTGCCCGTACCCGTAAGAAGGCCAGGCCGAACGTGCGTACACCACGCGCGCGGGCCGCTGGCCTGCCCGAACTAGAAATCCTCGTCGACTCCCACGAGCAGTACCCCTACAAGTTCGCTGCCAAACCAGTACACGTCCTACGCCGAGCCCTTCCCTGCGGCGACTACGGAGTGGTCGTCGCAGGTCGGATGGTGGCAGCGGTTGAACGGAAGTCGCTGGCGGACCTGGTGTCCTCGCTGACCGGGGGCAAGCTCGCCTACCAGCTCGGCGATCTGACGACCCTTCCGCGCGCCGCGGTTGTCGTCGAGGACCGCTACAGCGACCTGTTCAAGCTGGAGTGGGTTCGACCAGCGGTCGTCCTCGATGGGCTCGCCGAGGTGCAGATCCGCTGGCCTGAGGTGCCGATCGTGTTCGCCGAGACCCGACAACTCGCTGAGGAGTACACCTACCGCTGGCTGGCGGCGGCACACACGTGGGCGAGTGTGGACGACGCGTCGGCCGGCCTCATCGATCCGAACGGGCGCGCCGAGACCGCCAAGGCTCCGTCGGCGCCAGAACCGAGCACTGCCGAAGTCCGTGCCTGGGCCCGCACCACTGGCTTGGAGGTTCCACCTCGAGGCCGGCTCCGCCCAGAGATATGGCAAGCCTGGCGCGACGCCCATCCCCCGACTGAAATGAGCTCATGACCCCGCTTGGCCCCGGCTCAAGTTACGACGCGGTCTCCACCGCATCTTTTGAGTCACCGAGGCCTACGCCGATGTGGGGGTGGGGTGGCGTTGCGGGGCCGGTGCGGGGTGGCTGGGCGCACATGTGGTCGCGTACACAGGTCATGAGGTCGCCGAGGTCGCCAAGGTCGCCGTTGGAGAGGGGTTGGAACAGGAGCCGGTGGACACGGGATGTGGCCGGACAGGACGCGAAGGAAGAGGGCCCCGCCGTCCTCGGTGGTGAGGGACCAGGGTGGCGCGGTTGTCGTCGATGCTGGGTTAGGTGAAGAGCCCACGAATATCTTCGGCTTCCAGGCTGGTGCCAAAGATGTTGCCGTCGTCCATGACGCTGGAGAACAGTTCGGCCTTCTTCGCTTTCAGCGCCATTACCTTCTCCTCGATGGTGTCCTTGGCGATGAGGCGGTAGACCATGACGTTCTTGGTCTGCCCGATGCGGTGGATCCGGTCGACCGCCTGCGCCTCTGTCGCAGGGTTCCACCACGGGTCGAGGAGGAAGCAGTAGTCCGCCTCGGTGAGGTTCAGCCCGACTCCACCCGCCTTGAGGCTGATCAGAAAGACCGGGGCCGCACCGTCCTTGAAGCGCTTCAATACGGAAGCCCTGCTCCGGGTCCTTCCATCCAGGTAGCAATATTCCACACCCTCCGCGTCCAGCCGCTCACGCAACTTGTGGAGAAATCCAGTGAACTGGCTGAACACAAGGGCGCGATGTCCACTTCCAGTCACATCACGAAGTTGCTCGAACAGTGCATCGATCTTCACAGAGGGAATGTTCTGGTGCCGGTCGTCGACCAGTCCGGCATGGAGACTCAACTGCCGCAGTAACGTTAGCGAGCGAAGAATCGTGAACCGGTTCTTGTTCACGTCGTCGATCAAACCGAGAACCTTCTGTCGCTCCCGTTGCAAATGAACTTGATAGATTTTCCGATGTCGCGGATGCAGGTCCACTGAGAGGACATGTTCCTGCTTGGCCGGGAGGTCAGCGACCACCTGTTCCTTGGTGCGGCGCTTAACAAGTGGTTTGATCCGCCGCCGCAACTGCGCGAGAAGCTCGGTATTGCCCTGGGCTTCGATGGGGCGACTGTAGTAGTCGAGGAAACGAGACGGATTCGGAAACAATCCGGGTGCGGTGATCGACAGCAGGGACCACAACTCCATCAGGTTGTTCTCCATCGGCGTACCGGTGATCGCCACCTTGAACGGCGCCGAAAGCCGCCGGGCGCACTGGTAGACCCTCGACTTGTGGTTCTTGACGACTTGGGCTTCGTCGAGGAACAGACCCGACCAGGCGACCTCGGAGTAGGCATCGAACTCGAGCCGTAGGAGCGTGTAGGAGGTGACTACCACATCGGCACCCGTGATGATCTCGTCGAGGGCCTGACCGCGGCGCCGTTGCGTGTCGGAGATCGGCACCACCTTCAGTCCTGGCGCGAAGCGTTCGGATTCGGCTGCCCAGTTCGACACGACACTCGTCGGTGCGACGACCAGGAACGGTGGGAGGGCACGCTTGGCCCTTTTGGCATGGCAGATCAGCGCCAACGCTTGCAGGGTCTTGCCGAGCCCCATGTCGTCGGCAAGGATGCCGCCGAGCTGAAACTTCCACAAGAAGGCCAACCACCGGAATCCGTCCACTTGGTAAGGGCGCAGCTGCGCCGCCAGGGTGGCCGGTGGGTTCTTCGTGCCGACCGAGTCGATCGACAACAGACCGGCTACCTGCTGCTTCCATGCCTTCGCCTGGCGGTCGACCACTCCCAAGTCGGCCAGCTCTTCCCATAGCCCGGCCTGGAACCGACTGATCTTGAGCGCTCCGTTGGGTGAGTCCTGCAAGGACTGTGCCTCTTCGATCAGCCTCCGCAGCGCCTGCAGGTCTGGCTTGTCCAAAGAGAAGTAGGCGCCGCTGGGGAGCAACAGGTACGACTGGCCGTTGCTGAGGGCGAAGAACACATCGGTGAACGGAACCTCCTGTCCCTCCACGTTGATCGTGATTCCGAGGTCGAACCAATCCGTTTCGTCCGCCACTTCGTCGGTCGACACGCCGATGCGCAGCGAGTCGCCCACTTCGCGGTAGTCGGCGGGCTCTCCGCTGACCTCGACAGCAACCCCAGGCTGGCCCGCTAGGAGCGGCAGCATCTCCGTGCTGAAACGCATGGTGTCGATTCCGCCGAACTCAGCATGCGGAGCCAGGGTTTGCTCCGAGGTGATCTGATCCGAATCGGGTTGAAGGAGCCCGAACTGGCCGAGCGGGAGGTCGATGTTGGCCAGGATGTCGCGCTCTTGGCCCAGATCCCGAAATGTCGCCTCTGACTCAACCGGCTGCAGTGGCACGTGTAGCCGTGCGTCACCAACCTCGTACGCCCATTCCCAGGCGATGTCGAGGGCGTGGTCAGGGCCGTAGGCGGCGCGAAGTAGCAGGGTGGGATCGGAGATCTCGGGTGGGGTGAAGGATCCGTCAGAGGAGATGAGCGTGGTCATGTGCCGCAGCCGCGGGTAGTACTCCTCACGAAACCGGGACTGGTCGGCGGTGGGAACTTCCAGATGCTGGCTCTCCAGCGCCATGCGCTGGAGCGGCGGTGGCGCCGACTTGGCAAGCTTGGCCAGCCGGAGGCGCCAGTGATCGGGACCGTCGCCGCTCTGCGTTTCGGTGTGGTCGACGTAGATGACGCCGTGGCCCTCGGTGCCGATGAATCGGATCGGCGTGGCGCCGATATCTGCCCCGTCGACGCGAATCACGGGGCTGATCACGAGCGATTCAGACCCTTCACTGCGGGTGACGTCAAGGCATAACTCGCCGGTGACGTAGGGGTCAACAGCGCCGAGCCGCTTTCGTCCGTGAACCATCCGCAGGCCGATCGCTTCGGCCTCGTCCAACATTGACCAGAGCTGACGGCTGTCGAACGCCGACAGGTCGATCGACTTTTCCTCACCGTAGGTGTAATGCACTGTGCTGGAGGACTGATAGAGAGCATAGAGCTCCTTCAGCAACTGCACGTGCGCGGCGGGGTATTCGGGGTAATAGTGCAGGGAACCCAGCTTGGTCCAGCTCAGCCCGCCGCTGACCCAGCCGTTTCTACCCGGTCTCACCAGCCGGGCATGGAGCCGCACGGCGGGCGCTGTTGGCGCCGCCGCGGCGGCCCGCATTTGCCTTGGGCGGCTGGGCACGGACAGGGTCAGTTCGATGGCTAGCGGCGTCGTACCTGGTGGACTCGCGTGGTCTACTGATGAGCGCTTGATCAGCGCTCCCAGGGATTGTTCCCATGGCTGGGGTTGTGAGTTCAGACCCAACAAGATCGGTGAACGCTCGGCGTCGATAGTCGTCAGCACCAACGCCACGACATGCTCACAGTTGAATGCGGCCCGGCAGCTGCACTGGCCTAGCTCGAAGTCCATGGGCAATCTGTCGGAGGAAGAGAAGTGCGCCGTCGACGTGTGGGAGTCGCCGTTCCTGCTATGCACAGTCCCGTGGAGCGCACCGTCCGAAGGATCCCACCGTAGCTCGGTGACCGCATGTTGCCGTGCGTGCTGCAAACCGGTGGCATATGCGGTGGCACCGACAGCTTGGAAGACGCTCTCGTGATCGACGGCGTTCAATGCTACAGGCAGCATGCGGAAAGGCTATCCGTTGCCGCCGACACGCTTCGAGCGACACACCTGCATTGCTGTTGATCATGTCTGGTGGGCGACAGGTCCAGAGTGGACCATTAGGTTCGGATGATCTTCGTCCGGCGAACTTGCGGACAGGTGGGCGGGGTGTTCGCGCAGATGGCTGTGGCGCTGCGTATCCGGCTGCCTTGACGTTGCGCGAGAGAGGCGCCCCTATGAGTGACTCACCTGCGGACGCCCACCTTGAGTGATCTGGAGGCGGGGCGCCCGGCCTCGCCGGCTATGGTCGCTCCGAGCTGACAACCCTGGCCCGCCCCTGCCACGCCGACCACGGCGCCTGGTGCCACACCAAGGCAGGTCGGACACTCGACCACCTCGACCAGCAGCACGTCGCTCGCAGGCTGTCCGGTCACCCTTTGTAGGACCGCGGCCACGGCTCCGCTTCATACGATGGAGAGCGGGAGCCACCTCCACGAACGAGCATGCTGCGCTCGACCGGAGTTAGCAGGCCGAGACGCGTGCCCGGTCCACGCCGCCCAGCGTCGGGACGCCGCGGCCTGCCATGGCTGGGCTAGAGCCAACGCCGAGGGTCTGCCCCGCGATCGCAACGGCGAGTTGCGAGTTCCGACTACGTAGGGATTCGGTCCAGTTGGATGGTCGAGAGTCGGGAGGGAACACCATGGTGATCGTCGCCGGATAGATCTTCGTCGAGCCAACCCAGCGGGAGCACTCCCTCGCCGGCTGCGTCACCGGCTTCGAGCAGGCACGCCGCGCACCGGGCGGCCTCGACTTCTCCATCACCGCCGTGATCGACCCAGGACGGATCAACATCTTCGAACGGTGGGACAGCCAGCAGGCCGTCACGACCTTCCGCGGCAGCGGCCCGAGCCAGGAGCAGAGCGCGGTGATGCTCGCGGCGTCGGTATCCGAGTACGCCGTCGCCGATGCCCGCTCACTGACCTGACGTGGGCCAGGCGGTTATCTCATCCGCGCAGCCGATCCCTATGAGAACCGATCGGGCGCCTTGCGGGGGCGCGACCTGGACGGGCGGTTCAGGTGAGCCGCTCAGGGAGGGGTGCCAGCGTGTAGTTGTCCCAGACGTACGCGTCCATGTGGTGCTGGTCGCCGGAGAGGTTGATGACGCGGTCGACCTTGCCTTCGGTGTTGAAGTGCCATACCAGGGCCCAGGTGGTGTCGACTTTGCCTACGCCCTCGGTGGTCCAGCCGCGGTGGATGTCGACTACGTACTCCTCGTTGGCCTCCAGGAACAGCGGATCGGCTTGGAAGCCGGCCTTGGCGAGCTGCGTGAAGAAGGCCGCGACCTCCTCGACGCCACGCTTGATCCCTGACAGCGCGTGGTGGCCCGGGATGGTCCACTCGATGTCGTCGGTGAGTACCTCGCGCATGGCCTCGAGGTCGTAGGTGGCGTAGGCGGCGAAGAACTTGTTGATGGCGTCGATTTTCGAGGTCTTGTCGCTCATGGTGTCGGCTTCTCTCGGTGGTTGCACTGCTTCCTGCTTGCGTGCTCAATCCTGGCGGGGCCCGCCGCGACCCGTCCAATACCTGGATCCATAACCTGTTGGCATGGATATCGATACGCGGCTGCTGCGCTACTTCGCGGCCGTTGCCGAGGAAGCGCACCTGACCCGGGCGGCGGAACGGCTGTTCATCTCCCAGCCGGCGTTGACCAAGCAGATCAAACAGCTGGAAGCCCAGCTGGGGGTCGAGCTGTTCACGCGCTCCCGGGCGGGCATGGCGCTCACTGAAGCCGGGCGGGCGCTGGCCGAGCGCGTGCCTGATGTCCTGGAGGAGTGGGACAGAACGTTGAGGGAGACCCGCGGCGTCTCCAGCCGTGCCTCCCATGTGCTGCGTGTCGGGTTCGTGGCCAGCGCTGCCAACGAGGACACCCAGGAGATCATCGGGTCGTTCGCTCGCCGCCGTCCCGGCTGGCGGGTGGAGATGCGGCAGACCGACTGGTCCGACCCCACTGCGGGACTGGCCGACGGACAGGTGGACGTGGCGCTACTGCGGTTACCGTTCCCAGGGCAGGACAAGCTTCGGGTGGAGGTGCTGATCACCGAGCCTCGCTGGGTGGGCATCCCTGCCTCCCACCCGCTCGCGGGGCTGGCCGAGATCCCGTTCCGGGAGCTGTGGGACGAGCCGTTCATCGCCACTCCGCCCGAGTCGGGCTGGTGGCGCGAGTACTGGCTGGCCACAGACGAGCGCGAAGGTCGTCCCGTCAGGATCGGTGCGATCGCCCGTAACCCGGATGAGTGGCTGACGGCCATTGCCAACGGTTACGGCGTCAGCCTCACCCCCCAGGCCACCGCGCGCTTCTACCAGCGGCCTGGAGTCACCTACCGTCCCGTCACCGGCGTCGGCCCCAGCCAGGTCGGAGTCGCGTGGGCCCCTGCCGGCGACGACGACGAGGCCGTCGGCGACTTCGTGCTCGCCTGCCTGCGCCATCGCACGTCCACCGCCGAACCCGGACATGGGAACACTGGCAAAGCGGTCGACGCCGGCTGATCAGCCCCAAGGGATCGCCTGCTGATCACCAACGACCACCCCTTTGGATTCGACCGGATTAGAAGGGACCGACCTGCTGACCCTCGCCTGGAGCGGATCCGGAACGGTGTCCACCCGCGATCGGGGACGTAGGCGGAGCCGTGCATAGTTGCCCCTTCGCGACGGCCACCGCGCCACAGAGCGGCGCTGGCTTGTCACCGTCGGGCTGACACTGCGTCGCATGGGTGATTTATCTAATAGATCGACTCGACCTCCACCATGGCGCCGCGATCATGAACGACGAGCTGGCTAGGACGCTCGGCACGCGCCAGCTTCCTGCCCTCTTCGACCGCCTCCCCCTTGGTTTCGAAGCGCTGGAGCAGCTCGTCGTTCCGGCTGAGCCTCCACTGGCCTCGCTCCGGCTGGACGCGGTAAACCGGCCGAGGATCGTCCATGGGTAGTCCTCCATCTGCGCCCGAGCCTGTGTCGGGCGCTTCGTCCATCCTGGCCAGATCAGCCCGCCAGATCGAGGTCAAGCGGCACCTCATCCGTGGCGACGTCCTGCACCCGGAGCATCCGCACCGGTGCCGCCATCGGCGACCCTGGTCGGTGGCGAAGTCGGCGCGGATCTCCACCCTGCGAGCAGCGCGACCTGGCGGTAGCCGGTCGGTTTGGATCGCTAGTTGACTGTGACTTTCGGCGGCCACGGGTGCCCGCCCATTCCGGACCATTTCGCGCGGTTTCCAGCACGTCGAACACGACCAGGTGGCTGGGCTGGGCGGCCGCGAGCTCGGTCGCCTGGCAGCGCTGAGCGTAGCGGTAATTGCAGAGCGTTGTTGAAGTCGAGCCGGCTGCGTGGCCACAGGGCGATCTGCCCGTCGTGCCTTTGTCGAGTGCTCGGGTCTGAGGCCCACCGCCCCTCCGAGCCTGCGAGGAAACCGGGCAGCCCAGACAGCCGACGTGCGCCCGACTCGCCCATCTGGTCGACCCTTCGGCGGACCACTGGCGACACCCTTGGGGGTGCGTAAGGTCCCCAGCGCCGGGGCCATCCGAGGAGGTATGTCCCAGCACCTCAACTGACGGTGGTGAGGTTGCCCATCATCGCCATGTCTTCGTGTTCGAGGTTGTGGCAGTGAAAGATGAAGCGCCCGGCATAGTCATTGAAGGTGACCAAGATCCTCGCTTGCTCTGCGGGGCGTAGGTCGATGGTGTCCTTGGGTCCGTGGTCGTAGGGGCCTGGTCCGCTGGTTCCTCGGGACAGCACGTGGAAGTGCCCGAGGTGCAGATGGATCGGGTGGTGGAAGTCTGAGGTCAGCTGCCAGGTCTCTGTGCTACCTAGTTTCGGCCGGGCCACGCTGATGTTCGGGTCGAATGGTTGGCCGTTGATGGTCCAGCCCGCCATGCCGTTGACCTTGTCGTGGCGGAAGTGGAGGGTACGGCTGGTGGCCGCGTCCTTTTCTTTGGGGATGGCGCTGCTGGTGAGTTCGTCAGGGATCCGGGTGTCGTCGGCTGTGCGATGGGTGATCGTGAAGCGCATGATGGGGATCGTCGAGCCGTCGCCGAACTCGTTGCGCAGGGTGACCTGCTGCCCTGGGCGGTAGCGGCCGAAGTCCACCACCACGTCGAAGCGCTCGGCGGGTGCGATCTCGATCGCATCGTGGGTGACGGGTCGCTGGAGGAGTCCGCCCTCGCTGCCGATCTGGATCAGGGCGTTCCCACCGGTTGGGGCGGGGTCGAGCACCAGGCGGTAGCGGCGGGCGTTGGAGGCGTTGAGCAGCCGAAGCCGGTGTCTGACCGCCGGCACGTTCGCGACTGGCCACGGTACGCCGTTCACCAGGATGACGTCACCGAGCACTCCGGATCCGTACGGCTCGTGGACCCCCGGTGTATGCAGGAGGGTCGGGTCGAGGCTGGGGTAGAGGAGCGTTCCGTCCGCCGCGAACGATCGATCCGTGATCATGATCGGCAGGTCGTGCTTGCCCGAGGGAAGGCCGAGCCTTTGCTCGTCGGGGTCGTGGAGGATGTGGAACCCGGCGAGCCCGCGCCACACGCTCGGGCCGGTGAAGTCCATGCGGTGGTCGTGGTACCACAGCGTCGCCGCTGGCTGCCGCAGTGGGTAGACGTAGTCTCGCGTGCCATGGGCGACGTTTCCGGCCATGTTGTTTGGTCCGGCCATGCCGGGGCGACGCATTGTGGCGGGCGGCCCGGCAGGGTAGAGCAGATCTGTGGGGTAGCCGTCGTGCTCTGCCGGTGTGTGCCCGCCGTGCAGGTGGACGACGACGGGAACGGGTAGTTGATTGCGGTGCCTGACCACGGTGCGTCGCCCGCTGGTCGACACGATGGTGGGCCCCGGGAAGATGCCGTTGTAGCCCCAGATCGGGGTTCGTACTCCTGGCAGTATTTCGGCGATCGACGCCTTCTGGATTACCTCGTAGTAGGCGCCGGTGGCGTCGCTGCTGGTGGGCCTCAGCACCGGAGGAACCCGAAAGGGAAGGGTGAACGGCCGCGGCAACGGCAGCTGGCTGGTCAGCAACTCTCCCGTCGACGAAGAGCCGTGCACCCCGGATGCCAATGGAACTCCGACGACTGCGGCGGCACTGAGGCCGCCTAGCACACCAAGGAACGCCCGCCTGCTGACCATCACGAGCTGGCCGCTTCTTCGGCGAGGTTCGCGTCCTTGGGTGCGACCGCGGCGCCTGGTGCTCGGCTCGGCCCGTAGCGCCAAGCCCAGATCGCCAACCCCACGGCGAGAGCGATGATTGACACACCGAGCGGTATGTGGATCGTCAGAACCCGGGCGAACCCGAGCGCGATCTGCAGGGCGATCAACCCGAACAAGCCCAGGCAGGCAAGGCACGGCCACAGCGGCCCGCGGCCAGGCCAACGCAACAGCACAGCGCACGCTCCCGCTGCGAGCACGGCGAATGCGGCGGTGGTCGCGTTGGCTCGATGGGTCTGCAGTGAGCCGAACGTTCCGGACAGGAACTGGCCAGCGAACACCGCCTGGTCGAACAGGAGTAACGCCGCGACGCTGATGACGATGCGGAACGGCCAGTGGGCCCATCCAGGCCCCATTGCTGCGATCACATCCGCGAGCGTAGCACGAGTACTCTCTGATGAGACTTTCTCATTTGAGACTTTCTTGGCTGAAGATATGCTGGCGGACGTGACTGTTTCCCGCTCTGCCGGGGCCGAGATCGGCCTACTGCTACGCCTGGCGCACCAGCGCGCGGCCAAGGCGTTCACCGAGGCGCTGCAGGCGCTCGATATCGAGGGACGCCATTACGGAGTGCTGACCACCTTGGCGCGTCTTGGTCCGGTGACGCAGGCGCGGCTGACCCAGGAGCTCAACAGCGACAAGTCCGCCATGCTGCGCACGGTGGACGAGCTCGAGCAGCGCGGGCTCACCGTCCGGCAGCCAGTGCCAGGGGACCGGCGCGCCCGAACGATCGCACTGACGGCCGAGGGAGAGAAGCGGTTCGCCGCGGCGAACAAGGTGGCCGAGCAGGTGACACAGCAGCTGTTCGGCTGCCTCACCAAGGCAGAGCAAGCCACCTTCCGCGACCTCCTGACCCGCTTCGTCAGGAACGGGTCCGAAGGATCGGGCCCGAGCTGAGGCCGTCGCTGGGCGAGGGCAGCAAAAACTACCGGGCAGCTCAGGCGGCACGGCGTTTTGAGTGGCCCCGGTAGCAATGCAGCAGAGTCCAACGAGCCCGCCTGGCCGGGGGGTATCTGAGTTTGGAGGATGCCTGACCATCTCGGTTTCGCCGCATCCCATGGTGATCACCACGTCGGAGGCTCGTACGTCGTCGTTGTCGAGCAGGCGGGGCCAGTTGCCGGTGATGTCGATGCCGACCTCGGCCATGGCTTGCACGGCGACGGGGTTGATCTGGTCGGCTGGCGGCGATCCGGTCGGAGCGGACCTGGATACGGCCTGCGGCCAGGTGTCCACACCCCTGGGGGAGTGCTCGAGGCTGACGGCCCGCCGGGGATCCGGCGGGCCGTCGTGTCGTGCGGCGGGTCAGCCGTCGGAGTCCGGCGACGGCAGGTACCTGCCGGGTACTTCGGCCGGGGTCAGGACCTTCTGCTCGCCCGGGTAGGGTTTCGCCCAGCCGTGTGCCTCGTACCAGGTGAAGTGGTCCATCTGGTCGGGGTTGGCGGAGTCGAGGACCGCGTTGGGGCCGGTCAGGTGCTGCTGCTTCTGCCAGGCCTGCCAGAGTTCGGCGACGTGCTTGTTGTCCGCGGGCACCGCCGGTGCCGCGGCTTGGGCCGGGGCGAGCGGGGCGTACTTCGCGGCCACGGTGTCCGCGCCGCAGGCCGGCGGGGTGGACAGCCCGTAGGTCAGCGGGACGCGGTTGGGCACGGCGTTGAACGGCGTGTTGTCGGCCGCTTGGGTGAAGGCGCTGCGCATCGGGGTGGCGGCGCTGTCCTTCTGGTTCATCGGCTGGATCCCGAGGATCTGCTCGATGGTGCGGATCATGGTGATCTGGGTGTAGTAGTGGCTGTCGACCGTGCCGTGCTTTGCCCACGGGCTGATGATCTGCACCGGGCCGCGGGCGCCGTCGACGTGGTCGACGCCGTTCTGGGTGTCGTCCTCGATGACGAAGATCGCCGTGTCCTTCCACCACTTGCTGTGGGAGATGGTGTCCACGACCTTGCCGACGGCGAGGTCGTTGTCGGCGACCTGGGCGATCGCGTTGGGGGTGCCGCTCCCACCGGTGTGGTTGACAGGCAGCGCCATCAGGTTGAGGTTGGCCGGCCCGTTCGCCTCGAAGTCACGCTTCCAGAGCTCGTACCGGTACTGCTCGGAGACCGAAGTTCCCCCCCTCGGGAAGGCATGCACCGTGATGTCGTTCAGCGACGGGATCGGCGAGGAGGTGGTCGTCTTGATCGTGGTGTCCTGACCGGTCGCCTCCATGTTCTTGGCGTCGCAGTAGTAGTCCTGCCACTTCGTGCCGGCCGGGGCGGTCATGGACGAGTTGTACTCGCCGAAGACGCGCGCGGACTTCCCGGCCGCCGCGGCGCCGGTCCACAGGAAGCCGGACCGTTGGTGGCCCAGAGCGTCGTCGTTGGAGCCGTAGCTGCGCTCGTACTCCCCGGCCTGGGACTCGACGTACTCGGGGTTGTCGGCCTGCATCAGCCAGTTGTGTCCCTCGGCGGAGTTGGTGCCGACGTCGTAGGTGTTGTCATAGAGCCCGAACTGCCGCGCCAGTGCGTGCTGGTTCGGGGTCACGTCCTGGCCGAACTGCGCCAGCGAGGGGTCGCCGTTACCGCGCGGGTCGTCGCCGAACACCTGGTCGTAGGTCCGGTTCTCCTTGACGATCAGGAAGACGTGCTTGATCGTCGATGGGTCACCGAGTCGCTTGGGGACCGGCACGGGCGCCACGTTGGCGCCGCTGCGCGCCTGCACGGAGGTGTTGTCCCAGCCGTTTTGGTGGAAGACCGTTTCCGTGGCGGCGGCGATCTTGGAGTCGCTGGGTAGGGTGAACCGCAGCAGCGTGCCGGTCGCGTCGTGGGTGTTGTGGCCGGTGGCCGGCGTGGTGCCGGGCCCCTTGTCGATGGTGCGCTCGGGCCCGCGCGCGCCGATGCCGCGCAGGTTGGTGACGAGCACCTCCTCGCCGACGGTGGTCACGTTCTCCGGGTAGTAGTCCATGGGCAGCAGACCGACGTAGCTGACCGGCTCCTGCGGGCTCGTGTAGCGGTAGACGGCGACCGCGTTCGCCCGGCCGAGGGTGACCAGCAGGTGCCCGTCGTCTGTGAGGGTGACGCCGTTGGGGTGGTAGCCGACAGTGGCCTTCGGCCACGGCTGGGTCGCGATGGTCTGGACCACCTCGTCCTTGGAGGTGTCGATGACGCTGACGTCGTCGCTGCCGGTGTTCGTGACGAACAGCGCCCCGTCGGCGGCGTGCAGCGCGGTCGGGTGCACGCCGACGTCGATACTCGAGACGGCGGCGGCCGGGTCGGTCACGTTGATGACGCTCACGGTGCCGGTGGTGGTGGCGCCGGTGTCCGGGTCGGCGGGCACCTGGGTGCCGTAGGAGTTCAGCGCGGTGTCGCCGTCCTTCGCCGGGCGCCCGCCCTCGTTGCTCACGTACAGCTTCTTGCCGACCAGCACCGTGTCCCGCGGCGCGTTGCCCACCGCCCAGCTCTGCTGGATCGCACCGGTCGCGGGATCCATCGCCACCACACGGTTCTGGCCGTTGACGGCGGCGTACACGGTGGAGCCGTCAGGTGAGAAGACCGCCTTGGCGGGCACCGCGTGCTTCGACCCCTGCGCCGCGATTGTGATGAACGTCGGGGCGCCGAGGGTGCCGTCGGCGTTGACCGGGAAGCGGTCGTAGCCGTTGATTTGAGCCATCCACAGAGTCTTGCCGTCGGGAGAGTAGGTCGGCCCCTCCTGCCCGACGTTGTTGTTGTCGACGTGCAGGCCGGCGTCCGCGGAGGTCCCGGCCTGCTGCAGCACCTTGTAGTTCTTCAGGTCGACGATGGTGAGAGCGATCGACCGGTCGGTGGTCAGCGCCGCCAGGTAGCGGCCGTCCGGGCTGACCGTGGAGGAGAGCAGCTTTCCGTTGTTGACGAGCAGCCGCTCACCGACCGGGGCGATGGCTTGGTCGCTGGGCAGCAGCAGGCCCTGACCGGTCGACTCACCGACGCGGTGGGTGCCGAACGCCTCGGTCGAGGCGTAGGCGATGCCCCCGCCGGCGACGGCGAGAACAGCCGTGCCGGCCGCGAGAACGCGAATCCGACGGCCGGCGCGTCCAGCGAAGAGCCCAAGACGGCCCTCGGTGACGCGTCGGCGCTGTCGCGTGACGTGCATGAATCATCCCTTCCGGGAACTGGCGAGCAGGTCGACGTTCCCGTCGAACTGCCACAGGGTTGAGGAGCTGCCAAGGGTTTGGGTGCGTCCCCGGCCGGGGTCCGCACCTGGAACCAGCCGTTCACTCCTTCGGTCCGTCGCCGTCGGTGATGTACAGCCCGTCTGCGGTGACGTTGAGCCTGGTAGATGGTGGTGCGGACGGCCTCCACGCTGGGAGAGATCCTGGATCTGCGTGGTGGCGCGAGTTTCCGGTCGTCGGCGACGTTGGTGAGCCCGCCTGTTCCGGCTCGTCGTGCGAACATCGCCGAAGGACTTCGCGGTGCCACGAGCCGGACCGCGGAGTTCTGTCCGTTTCTGTCCCTTTTAGCCTTTTTGGCAGCAACAAAGAACGTAGAGATCGCGGTTTGCGTTGAAGGCGCGAGCAGACGAACGTTCGGCAAATGCCGTGCGACCCGCGGTGAACTCCCCTGGACAACAACGTGAGGTGTCGGCGACCCCAAACGGTCAGAGGACGGCGCCAGCCATTTGGCCGGAGACCAGCGGGCCGCCGATTCCGATGGGCGTGGTGGGCAGGCCATCGGAAGTTGTGGCCGGCGTGGAAACTCGGTGGCGCAAGCTGTCTGTGGCCTCAGCGCTGCAGCCGGCAGGCGGCATATCCATTGGCCCGCCGGTAGTCGTTATGCCATGTCCCGAAAGGTCGATCGGTGCAGCAGCGCCGCCACCGTGACGGTCTCCGACGACCCTGAGCGATTCTTGGCGACGATCAGGTAAGCCTCGCTTGTCGCTGACCAGAGGCCTGGCAGTCCCTCGTGAGATAGGGCAGTGAGCCGTTCCCGAGAGAGCGCCCGCGCGAGCGCCCGCTGCAGCGGCGCAACGACGCGGTGAGGCCGAAGGCCATCGCGTATCGATTGCACCCAAGCGCGGTTGAGGCTTTCCGCGACGCGCTGGAGCGCATCGCACGCCCGTCGTGGTTCGTCTTCAGCGACGAGGACCTCAACATCCCGGTCGCCCTGCACAGCTTCATGGCGGACCGGGCCGGCGCCAAGGGGATACGCGAGGTGCCCGGCGCGTCCCACGCGCTCAGCGTCTCCCAGCCCGAAGCCGTGACAGCCTCGATCCTCGAGGCCGCGCACGCGGTCGCAGCCTAAACAGGTCCAGCGGTGAGGTCCCCGGAACCGCCACCAGGGACCTCACCCAACAGAACCTAGACGACCGACCTGCGTGGTCAAGGACCGTCGATTGGCCGCCGCTCGGGCGGCGAGCCGGTTGGACGTTGCCGAACGGCCGCGGATCGCGTCTTGGGTTCGCTGCCGAACTCACCGTCGCCATCAACAGCGACGAGCTCGACCCTGGCTCCGTATCGAGGACCGGCCGGGCCGGGCGATGCTCCTTGGTGGTCGGGTAGCTGCGGCAGGTGCCGGGTCGGGCACAGCCTGACCCGGCATCGGTCGTGCATCAGCTGCGGAAACGGCGGATGCGGTAGAACGCGTACCCGCACAGGAGCGCCGCGACAAAGGCGTACACGGCAAGCTCCCACCATTGGAACGTCCAGTAGCGGCCGCCCGGCAGGTAGGTGACGACCTCGTGGTAGGTCGCACCCACCCCGGCGACGCAGTCGTGCATACGCTGCATGGCCTCCGCCGGAACCTGGCGGGCCGGGCCGCCGCCGTTGCCCTGCCCGATCGTCGGGCAGGTCGCCTGCAGCACCTGGTCGGTGAGCGGATGCCCGGTGGCGTCGACAATGCGGACGGACCGGATCCACGCGTTCGGGATGTTCGGCGGCTCCGGCTGCAGGGTGGCCTGCGGGATACCCAGAAGGATGTTCCCGCCCGAGCCGTATCCGGTCCTGTCAGGATCGAGCTCCATGGTCGCCACCTGCCTAGCGACGGCCAGCGGCCGGATCCACTGGGTCACGATGATCCGGACGACCAGCAGACCGGCCAACGTCAGGGCCA
Organism: Actinopolymorpha pittospori; assembly: GCF_014873875.1. Classification (GTDB taxonomy): domain Bacteria; phylum Actinomycetota; class Actinomycetes; order Propionibacteriales; family Actinopolymorphaceae; genus Actinopolymorpha; species Actinopolymorpha pittospori. The sequence continues at coordinate 1,006,729 of NZ_JADBEM010000001.1, forward strand.
TCGCCGCCAGTGTCCGGCGAGTGACCAGACCGGTGGTCACGCCGAGCGTGAAGGCGAACAGCGCGTACCCGACCGGTACGACGTCGCGTTGGTCGAACGTGCCGTACACCGCCGCCGCTGCGTGGTCCAGCGGAGCGGCCCACCACGTGACGAGCGCGCTGAGCGCTCCGGTGACCACAAGGGTTGCGGTACCGGCGACGGCCAGCTTGACCGCCAGCCAGCGGGTCCGGCTGATGCTCTGGGTCCAGACCAGCCGATGGGTACCGGCTTCGAACTCCCGGGCCACCAATGGCGCGCCCCAGAACGCGCCGATGAGGGCGGGTGCAACGATCACGAGGAGACCGAGCGCAGTACGCAGGGCCGCATCGCTGTGTGCGAACGCGGCGAGAGCCGTGCAGCCGGGATCCGATCCGCAGGCACGCCGTGCGGCGGCGGCCGCAGCGGCCACATACGGCCGGGTCGCCAGGACCACGACGGCGACGGCGACGAGGCCGATCGCGGCGGTCCAGGTCGAGGCCCGGAACTGGCGAAGTGCAAGCCGGATCATGCGATCTCCCGGGTTGTCGTGGCGATGATGATCAACTTGATGCGGACAGCTGCCGAGAACCGGTGCGGACCGAGCCGGATCATGCGGCGGGCGGTGACCCGGAACGGGCGGCGACCGGCCAGGGTCATTCCGCCAGCCGAAAGCTCACAAGGGGCGGGCGGGCGGCGACAGAATCGGATCATCGGGTCGCGTGCCCTTCCCCAGATGCCCGGCCGAGCTCGTCGAGGACCACGCGCTCCAGCTCGGCCGGGTTGGTGCACAGCTCCGCGATCGCGGCGGCAAGACGGATCCGGCCGCCGGCGAGCACCACCACATGGGTACAGACGTGGGCCAGGTCGGCGACCAGGTGCGTGGAGAGCACGACCGCGGTACCGGTGGCCGTGGCCGCGGCCGCCGTCTCGTCCAGGAACGCGCGGCGCGCGAGCGGGTCGAGGCTGGCCACCGGTTCATCGAGTACCAGCAGGTCGGGCCGTTTCGACAGGGCAAGCGTGAGCGCCAACTGGGCACGCTGGCCACCAGAGAGCCGGCCGGCCCGCTGCCGCAGCCGCAGTCCCAACCGGTCGACCCGTTCCGCCGCGGCGGGCGCGTCCCAACGGTGCGGGTTGAGCCCACCGCCCATGCTCAGGTGGTCGGCGACGGTCAAGCCGGCGTACGTCGGAGCGTCCTGCGCGACGAAACCGACCCGCCCGGACCGCATCGCCGCGTCGGGTGTCCCGCCGAGCACCCGGACGGCACCCGCCGTCGGGCCTAGCAGGCCCACGATCAGCTGCAGCAGCGTCGTCTTACCGGCGCCGTTCGGCCCCACAAGACCGACGATCGCGCTCTCCGGCACGGCCAGCGTGCAGTCATACAACGCCCACCGCCGCCGGTAGCGCTTGGCGAGGGCCTCGGTCTCCAGGATCATGCGTCGAGTTCTACGCCGGGACCGGTGACAACCCGGTCACAAGCCGACGTCACCCCGCTGTCACCGGCGGGCTGACATGCTGGGCCGATGCGGGTACTGGTCGTCGAGGACCACGAGTTGCTCGCCCGGACGATCGGAACCGGGCTGCGCCATGCGGGCATGGCCGTGGACGTCGTCACCGACGGCGGCGAAGCGTTGGAACGACTGGACCTCGCGCCCTACGACGTGCTGGTGCTCGATCGCGACCTGCCCACCGTCTCCGGTGACGACCTCTGCCGGCGCGTCGGCCAGCGTGGGCTACCCGCGCGGATCCTGATGCTCACTGCGGCCGGCGCGCTCGCCGACCGGGTAAACGGCCTCGATCTCGGTGCGGATGACTACCTGACCAAGCCGTTCGATTTCCCGGAATTGGTAGCGCGGGTCCGGGCGCTGGGCCGCCGATCCGGCCCACCGGTACCGCCGGTGCTGCGCTGCGCCGACGTGGAACTGGACCCGGCCCGCCGGACCGCCACCCGCGCCGGGCGACCGGTGGCGCTCAGCCCCAAGGAGTTCGCACTCCTGGCGTACCTGCTGGCTCGCCCCGGTCGAGTGGTGTCTGCGGAGGAACTCCTCGACCACGTCTGGGACGAGGCCGCCAACCCGTTCACCACCACGGTCAAGACCACGCTCGGCCGGCTGCGGGCCAAGCTCGGCGAGCCGCCGATCATCACGACGGTCCGTGAGGGCGGCTACCGTGCCGGCGACTGACCGGCCGCGGCTGCGCACCCGGCTTGCGCTGCTGTACGCCACAGCGGCGGTCATCCTCGGGGCCCTACTGCTGGCCGTCGTCGGCCTGGGCGCCTGGAGCGGCCGGTCCACCCACGAGGTCGGCACCACGGTTGGCGCAGTGCCCGCGAACAACACCGGGACTGTGCTGATATCGGTCGTCGTGGGACTGATCGTGGTAGCGCTCGCCGCCGGTCCGATCGGGTGGGCGTTCGCCGGGCGGGCGGTACGCCCGCTCCGGGAACTCACGACCGCCGCCGAGGACGCCGCTGCGGACCGATTGCCGGGTCACGGCGAGCTCGGCCGATACCAGGAGTTCGCCGACCTCTCCGCCACCCTGACCGGCCTATACGCCCGGCTCAACGCCGCATACGCCGCACAACGCCGCTTCGTCGCCGATGCGTCGCACGAGCTGCGGACACCGCTGACCGTCCAGCGTGCGTTGATCCAGGTCGCTCTCGCCGATCCGGACGCCGACGCGAGGTCGTTGCGCGCCGTGTGCGAGGAACTGCTGCGCATCGGGGACCAGCAAGAGCGGCTGGTCGCGGCGCTGCTGGCGCTGGCGCAGGGCGAGCAGCGTCCGGTCGCCACCGAACCGGTCGATCTGGCTGTGCTCGCCTCGGAGGCCTTGACCACACGCGGGTCAGCGGCAGCTGAGCATGACCTCACCATTCGTACGAACATCCAGCGAGCCGTCGTGGCACGTGCCGATCCGATGCTGCTCGCCAGCCTGATCGGCAACCTGCTGGACAACGCGATCCGCTACAACATCGACGGCGGCGGGATCGATATCGCGACGCGCCAGGTCGGGCCGCGTGCGGTGCTCACGATCAGCAATACCGGTCCGATCGTGCCGACGGACGCGGTCGACCGGATCTTGCAGCCGTTCCAGCGCCTCACTGCGCTCCGGACGCAGAACGAGAGCACCGGCCTAGGTCTGGCGATCGTGCGCGCCATCGCCGGCAGCCACCAGGCGGATCTGCACGTGCTTCCGAACCCGGACGGTGGGCTCACCGTGAGGGTCACCTTCGCCACAGCCTGATGGCGCCACCAGCGTTCGCGGAGGCGACACACTCCCGACGGGCGCGGTGGGTCGTCGCCGAAGTCAGGTGCGCTGTCAGTGGGTCGCGGTCGCGTACCCGACGGCCTCAGCCCCTAGGAACTCGTCGCGCTGGGGCACTCTCCCGGTGGGCGCTGGGCCATCGCTGGAGATGAGCGGGAAGACGACCTCGATCTCCAGACCACCGGCCGGCCTGGACCGCGCGGTCACGGCGGCGTGGTGAGTGGTGGCGATGGCCTGGACGATGGACAGGCCGAGGCCGTGCCCGTCGGTGTGACTGGTCCGGTCCGCGCCGAGCCGGTGGAAGGGCTCGACGAGCCGGTCCACCTCCTCCGGAGGCACAAAGGGGCCGCTGTTGGTGACCGACATGACGGCGTGCCCATCACTGATACGAGTGGCCACCGCGATCCAGCCGGGCGAGATGTTGTGGCGGATGGCGTTGTCCACCAGGTTGGCGATCAACTGCCGGACCAGACGCCGGTCACCGGCCGCGAGCGCGGGACGGAGCCTGGCGTCCACGTCGAGCCGCAGCTCCCCAACAGCCGCCTGACGCGCCACCAGAATGTCGTCCGCGAGCGCCGCGAGGTCGAACGTCTCGTACCTGTCGAGACCCACCTGCCCCTTGGCGAGAGTGAGGAGCGCCTCGATCAGCTGTTCCTGCTGCCGCCCGGAGGCGAGGACCCGTTCGTGGGCAACCCGGAGGGTGTGGAGGCTCGCATCGGGGTCGGCGAGGGCGACCTGGGCGAGGACGCGTTGCCGGGCCAGCGGGGTGCGCAGTTCGTGGGAGGCGTTCGCGACGAACCGGCGTTGCGCCTGGAACGCCGCCTCCAGCCTGGCCAGTAGCCCGTCGAAGGTGTCGCCGAGCTCCTTCAGCTCATCGTCCGGGCCATCGAGGGCGAGCCGATCGTGCAGGCTGGTCGCGGAGATGTTCCGCACGGTGGTGGTGATGGTGCGGAGCTTGCGGAGTACACGGCCGGCGATGAACCAGCCGAGCACGATGGAGAGTACGGACATGACGGCCAGGGCGATCCCCGACTGGGTTAGGAGCCTGCGCAGTTCGGCGTCGTGCTGGTGGAGCGCCTGCTGCTTGAGCTGTGCGGCCTGTGCCTGGGCCTGCTGCGGGGTGAGGCCCTCCAGGTTCGGGCCCTGAATCTGGATCCGCTGCTCGGTCGGCCCGCCGCCCTCCTGCGACGTCGCCCCCTTCCCGCTGTACATGCCGCGAAGCGCCAGGTCACCGCTCTGGCCCTCGAAGATGATCCCGGCGGTGGCGTTGACGACGAGCAGGTACGTCACGGCCAGCAACGCGGCGCCCGAGACCAGGAAAAGCCCGCCGTAGAGCATGGTGAGCCGCAGCCGCACCGTACGCCGGGGCAACCGTGCGAGCCCGGCCCCGGCGAGACGGGCGAGCCGTCCGGAGATCCTGCGGTGTCCAAGCATGACGGCTCCTCTGGCTGCGACCTTCAGATGCGGTAGCCGGACCGGGCCACGGTCTGGATGACGGACGGGTCACCGAGCTTCGACCGCAGCCGGCTAACTGTGATCTTCACCGCGTTCGTGAACGGGTCGGCGGCCTCGTCCCAGACCCGGTCCAGAAGCTCCTCCGCGGAGACGGCACGCCCTTGGGCGGCGAGCAGGACCTCGAGGACGCCGAACTCCTTCGGCGCCAGGTCGAGGAGCCGCCCGTCCCGCCAAGCGCGGCGTTGAGCGGTGTCGACGGCGAGGTCACCGTGCCGCAGTACAGGTGGGATCGCGGGCTGGGCCCGACGGAACAGCGCGCCGATCCGTGCGAGAAGGACGGGGAAGTCGAACGGCTTGGGCAGGTAGTCGTCGGCGCCCAGCCCGAGCCCGTCCACCAGGTCGTCCATGCCCGCGGCGGCGGTGAGCATCAGCACCCGGCTCCGACACTGCGCCGCCACGAGCTTGGCGCACACCTCGTCGCCGTGCATGCCGGGCAGGTCGCGGTCGAGCACGATCACGTCGTAGTCGTGGAGCAGCGCCCAGTCGAGTCCGGTCGGGCCGTCCAGCGCGACGTCGACGGCCATCTGCGCCCGCCGCAGCCCGATGGCGACGGTCTCGGCCATCTCCTGGTCGTCCTCGATCACGAGTACCCGCACCGTCGCCTCCCTTCCTCGACCTCACGCTCCCATCGACTGCGACGCCGACGAACCCCGCGCGCCGACCGAGCCTTGACCGCCAAGTCTCCCTCACCCGGGGGTTTCGCCACGGTTTCACTGCTCGTTCGGCGCTCACCAGCGACGCCACGGGACCGGAGTTGAGAACCGGTCCGCTCGGGCTGCCCCAGGCCATCGGCGAGGACACCGGCACCAGCAAGGGATCCAACGTGCGCCCGGCCTCCTCGATGAACTAATCGCGGAAACACGGACCCCGAGTCACCTGGGCAACCAGAGCGGAGTTACCCCCACCAGCAGATATGGGTGACACTACGAAAGGCAAGAGATTCACTATGCGCAACGGTTTCAAGCGGGCCAGCGTGATCGGTATCGCAACGGTGGCCCTCGCGGGTGCGGGCGTCGCGTCGGCTGCGTGGATGGCTGAGAGCTACCTCAACGCGAGCGGCCAGACCGCGACGCTCGCTGCGGCCACCGGTTCGGCGACCATCGAGACCGACCTGTTCCCCGGCGAGAAGGGCGACCTGACAGGCTCGCTCACCAACCCGAACCGGGTTCCGGTTAAGGTCGTCATCGACGGCGTGAGCGGTGTCGACTCGGAGTGCACCTCTCTCGCGGGCGGACCTGGTGCGCTGGGTGTCTTCGAGTTGAGCGCGCACGAGACCAAGACGGTCCAGATGCTCAACGTCGTCAAGCTCGCTGACGACGCACCGAACACGTGCCAGAACGTCTCGTTCACGGTGAGGCTGCACACGCAGACCACCGCCGGGAACTAGCCCGATCTGCCGATCTGCCCCCTCGCCCACCGGGTGAGGGGGCAGACTGCTGTCCCCCATCTGAACAGCTCGGCGCATCGGGTGGCAACACGTCCAGACATGAAGGCGGGCCACACGCTCGCGGATGCGCGGTCTGCGAGATGGCGCAGACGGCGTCTAGCGCCGATCGCATGACCGGCAGCGCTGAAGGGCGATATGTCCGTTTCCCGAGGCGTTAGCGCTCCGACCTGCAACGATGCGACAGAGCGTCGCGGCCATGTGCTGAAAACGTGACACTTCGCAACTGATCGTGCGGAGTTGGCCTAACAAGCGGCCCGAAGATGGCCCCAGAAAGGAATGCGGCCCCCGAAGGGGCCGCCTAACCGGCCGTAACCGATTTCGTATGTCGTGAGCCTAGCCGAGGTGCGTAGAAGTACGCAAAGAAACGCCGAAGCACGCCAGTGCACGCCACAAGACAGTCGCCGCCTGGCTCGCTGATCACGAAGGAGCCAGGGCATGGACGTGGTGACATACGTCGACGGGTTCAACCTCTACTACGGCCTACGCGCGCGTTACAAGCATGCCTACCTCTGGCTGGATCTGTACGCGCTCTCACAGAGGATGCGCGCGACAGACGACATCCTCGCTGTGCGCTACTTCACTGCGATCGTGAAAGGCGACCCTGACGGCGCCCGCCGGCAGGAGACATATCTGTCAGCGCTGACCGCGCACAGCCCGCAGGTCACCGTGGCCCGCGGCCGCCACAAGCCGCGCAAGCCGGGCCCATGCACGAAGTGCGGCACCGCGTGGCACTGCGACTGCCCTCGCGAGTACCGCACCTACGAGGAGAAGCTCACCGACGTGGCCCTAGCGTCGACCATGATCGAGGACGCTGCGAACGGCTACGGCGACGCAAGCGTACTGGTCTCCACGGACTCAGACTTCAACCCGGCGATCGAGGCAGTCCTCCGCATCGCCCCTGCCAGGCCGGTCTTCATCGCCTGCCCACCCGGCCGCCTCAAGCAAGCCGCCCACTTCGGGTCAGCCGTAACACCGTTCCACATCGACGAGGCGTACCTCAAATCCTCGCTCCTCCCCGACATGGTGACGGGCAACAACGGCCGGGTCTACGCCCGGCCCCCCCAAGTGGCACTAGAGCGCCCACGCGTTCTCGTCGTACAGCTATGGCCGTGGCTGCGGCTTCTGCCCTGCGCGCAGCTGGCGCCGCGGTTAACGGCCTCCTCGGCCGCGTCCGTCCACTTCCGCCCGGCAGGCCGAGCCATTCACCGAGCCCTTGCCCGCGGTAGGCGAGCCACCGCCCCGGACAGGGCGCCATCATCGGCAACAGGCCCCTGGACGAGGTCGACAGTGTCGCCGACGCGCGCCGTTGGGACCACCTCGAGTAGACCCGCGCCGATCCCGGCGTACGGGCCGTCAGGGATGTGCGAGCGTGTGAGCATGCGGGGACATGTGTCGGGCCCGGTAGCGCCTGTCGTGCATGTCGGTCCTGCGCGGGCCCTCCGCATCTCCGTGAAGGCCTCACGCTCCCTGCTGGTTGGAGCGCACACAGGTTGCTGGCGGGCGAACAGAAACGGGCCCGCCGCTGAGGCGAGGCCCGTATCCGGTTAAGGCTGGATGACGCTCAGGACAGGTCGAACTTCCCCGCCTTCACGTCATCCAGAAATGCGGTCCACTGCTCGGCCGGTACGGCGATGTGCCCGCCGTCGCGGTTCTCGGTGTCACGGACACCGGCAAAGCCCGGCGCACTGCCGATCTCCACACAGCCAGATCCGTTACCTGACGCCTGGGCCTTCTTCCAGGCGCTAAACTCCAACTTGCTGTTCACGACATGATCCCTTTCATCATCTCGTCAGCGGCTTTCTCCAGCAGGCGGGCGCTCTCATCGGCCGGGAGCGCCGCCCGCTTCAGCCTGGCATACAGGACCTCGTACGGTTTGACCCCTTCGGGGTCGTTCAACACGAGGTCGCTTGTCACGCAGTCCTCGAGCACGATCGTCCCGTCGCCAGGGTCGGCGTAAGTGAACAGCGAGAACGACGAGCGTGGCACGCTGTACGCGTCAATCAAAGCCTTCTTCGGGAGCACGTACACAGTGGTTTTGTCACTCACGGCCGCCAGGTGGCGCAACTGCGTCGCGAGGATTTCCAACGGTGCAGTGGGGCGCATCAGAACGCCCTCGTCGATGACGACCTCGTAGGTAGGCCCGTCTGGTGCCTGCCTCATCAGCTGCCTTTGGGCACGGCCCTTGATCATCACCTCGGCGTCTAGCTCAGCCTTCAACACCCCAGGCAGGGTGAGATCGTCGTACCGAGTGAGCGCCCGCACGTAATCCGGCGTCTGGAGCAGACCAGGTGCCCAGGTCTGTTGGTACTCACGGATAGTCGCCGCGCCGGACTCGAGGTCAGCGTGCACGGCTTGGCGCTCGCCCATGCGCTTCGCCCGGCCGACCCACCAGCCGCGATGAGCCGCGTCTCTAGCCATGGCGCGCAGTCGCGCGAACTCATCGCCGGATACCTCAAGCGCGTTCAGGACTGCAACGACCTCGGACTCGTTGGGCCGCACGGCGTCGCCGTTGAGCAGCCTCGTGACCTTTGAGCGATCCCAGCTGAGCTGCCGCGCGAGGTCCTGCTGACTGCGGCGCGACGCCTTCAGCCGAGCGCTGAGTTCCTGCGCTAGCCGGAGCCGGCGGACGTAGGGACTGGCCATGTTGATGTCTCCGTCCCCATGGTCGCCGACCTTGCACCTGGCATGTTGCGTGCACATCGTACCTCCACGCACCGATTCACCACCCTGGGTGATTTTCCGGTTGCTCATGGACACCGCAGTTTAATCCGTGCAAATCTGGTGACCAGTGAGCTGTACGTGCACCGTGCACGTTCGAGAGGGACGCAAACCCGCACAAACCGGGTCGAGCACCTCGACGGGGAGGCGCAACCGTGACTATCAACGACGCGCTAGGAGCAGTGGAAGCGCGCCTGGCTGCGCGTCGCGAGACCAGCGAGCAGTACGCACGCAAGCTGGAGGCCCGACTAGCCGGCCTCTACAAGACCAAGCTCTACGAGCACCGGGACACCTGGGCGGTCCGTGTCCTCTACCCCGAAGACCGCACCACCTGGTTGACGATCCGGTGCGTCATGTACGACGACAAGCCGCGGTGGGAATGGTCGCGTTGGCTGCGTCCGATCGCCGCCGGCGACGACTTCGAAGGCGTCGTTGTCTACCTGCGCCGGCTCTTCGCCGGTGAGCTGACGTGATGGGGGCGCGCGCGTGGAAAGCGTTGGAGTTCTTGCTGGCCGCCATCGTCGGTCTCGTCTACGTCGCGGCGGTGTCAGGGCGGTGACGAGCGCATGGGCTCTTCGGAAGCAGCGGATCTACCTCCGCCTCGCTGACCTCGAGCGCGCCGTCAGTGAGGGCGACCGGCCACACCGGAGCGGCTGGGAGCTACGCGAGCGCATTTTGCAACTGCTCGAACGCCTACCTCGCGGCGAGATGGACGCCTGGCTCGCGGAGCACCGCCAGGTCCGCGAGTTCGTCGAAGCGCAGCCACCGCCGTCGACGACCCCTTAGACCATCTCCACCGAATGGATCGCCCCTCACCACCCGGCCGAGTCCCCGGGGGCGGTCCCGGCGGGTGGCCCGGTCGCCAAAGATGCCGGTCGGGCCACCCCCCCCGCAGACGGGCGGGGCGCCGGTAGCTGACAAGTGGGAGCCGACGTCCCGCCCTTCCAACCGCCGCCAACGCGGCGGAGCAGAACTTCACAAGAGAGACCCAGGACAGCAATGAGTTGGGCAGATACGACCGGCGCGGCGGCCTTCGACGATGTGCTGCTACCGCTGGAGTTCGAAGACCTCGCCCGCAGCAAACCCCGGCCCGGCAGCTCGGTCGGCTACCGGGCCGCGTGGCTGCTTCGCAAAGCCGCCCTGTTCGACCGGCTCGCCAGCACCGATCCCACCCGGGCCGACACGGCGACGGCGGCTGCTCGCCGCGCCCGCGAGGCCGGCCGACGACTACAAGCCCAGCTCATCGACGCGCTGACCCCCGAACTGGTGACCTGCGACGAACGCCCGGCCAGCCTGACCTCCTGCCCAGGCCAGCGCGGCGACATGTCCAAGCCACGGGAAGAACCAGCCCGCCCCCGCCTTGGCCGCTCGACTCGGTCCCTGATCCGCTCAAACGAAGACCCGGTCGGCCGTGGACCGCGCCTGGCCGACCCGCAGGTGTCCCGCCACCGCGAACCCTGACAGAAAACTCGACAACAGGACCGGAGACGGGCAGCAGAAAGGCAGGCGCCCGGGGAGGACCCCGGCAAGGAACCCTGCAACCCCGGGCGCCGCACTCACAGAAAGGTACCGCCATGAAGCCTGGCAACGGCAACGGCTCCTGCAACCACAGCAACAACTACGACCCGGGGGTCAAGGTCGGCAACGAGGTCCCGCGCTCCTCGGATGCGCTCCCGCAGCCGGGCCAGATCGAGGCCCTGAAGCGTCCCGACCCGGCATAGCCCCCGCAAGTACGGCCCGGGAGCGGCTCGCGGAGGACCGCCAGGTCCGCGAGTTCGTGGAAGCTCAGAGCCCGCTGACCCCCTAGACGGTGGGGTGCCGGTGGCCGACAAGGGAGAACCGGCATCCCGCCTTCCGAGGACACATCCCACGCAAGGAAGCAGGTAGCACCATGCTCCACACCCCCGGCAATGGCAGTTCGTCCGGCAACGGCAGCTCGGGCGGCGGCAACAGCAACGGGAGCGCCGCGGACGACCAGATCCCGACGGCGTACTTCATGTCGACGGCCCACGGCGACCCGATCCAGATGGCGCTCGAGGAGAAGTTCTGACGTCCCGGCAGTAGCGACAGCGGGGTGGGCCCCGGCGGCCACCGGAGCCCACCCCTGACCAACAACCACACGGACCCTGAGGGAATCAACATGCAGAAGTGGCTACGAGCCACCCTAGTACTACAGCCGTAATTCGTGATCTCGGCTGGTCGGCGGAGTTTTGATGCTCGGCGTGTTGCTGTGACAGCGCGCGGCCGCCGCGACATTGTCTGCGTTTGTGAAGACGATAGACATTGAGGCGGCGGCCGCTGCTCTCAGCGTAGAGGTCGCTGGGTGGGAGCGGGAGTTGGACGCGCTGATGCGTCGGGTTGGGTCGTGCTTTGTCCGGCCGGAGACCGCTCGGACGGCGCGGGACGTGGTCGACGGTCTGCTTGCGGGCCTGCCCAGGGCTAACTGCTGGACGCTGGCTGAGCATGCCGGGCACCGCAGCCCGGATCGGATCCAGTATCTGCTCGGCCGTGCGGTCTGGGACGACGCGGCGGTGCGAAGTGAGTTGGCCGAGTACGTGGCGGCGAACCTGACCGACGGCGTGGATCCGGATCGGGTGGTGCTGGTGTTCGATGAGACAGGGGATCAGAAGAAGGGCAGCCACACGGTGGGGGTGCAGCGGCAGTACTCAGGCACGTGTGGTCGGATCGAGAACTGCCAGGTCGCGGTGTTCGCCACCCTGGCCAGCCCGCGCGGGCACGCGTTCATCGACGTCGGCCTGTACCTGCCCCAGTCCTGGACAACCGATCCGGGCCGGCTGGCGGAGGCCGGCGTGCCTGAAGATGTGGAGTTTCAGACCAAACCGCAGCTGGCGCTGGCCATGACCGACCGGGCGTTGGCCGCCGGCATCCTGCCCGGGTGGGTCAGCGCCGATGAGGCCTACGGCGACAATCCCCGACTGCGACAAGCCTTCGAGGAACGACACCTGAACTACGTCATGGCAGTCTCATGCGACACCCAGATCCCCACTCCAGCAGACACGAGCACCGGCACAGGCACCGGCAGAATGCGAGCCGATGAGTTCGCCGCGCAGTTACCGGCAACCGACTGGCACCTTGCCTCGGCCGGCAAAGGCAGCAAAGGCGAACGGCTCTACCACTGGGCCCTCACCCGTCTGGCAAACCTCAGCCGAGCTGGCTACCGGTGGCTGCTGGTCCGCCGCCATCCGGCCACCGGCGAACAGGCCTACTTCCTGTGCCATGCCACCACCGACGTCAGCCTGGCAAGACTGGCCACGGTCGCTGGAACTCGCTGGCGAATCGAGGAGAACATCCAAGTCGGCAAAGGGTGCGCCGCACTGGACGAGCACCAAGTCCGTACCTGGACCTCCTGGCACCGCTGGACCACCCTGGCCATGCTCGCCCACGCCTTCCTCGCCGTCCAAGCAGGCCCAGACAGCCATCCCGACCCCAGCAGAGCAATGGTTCCCCTAACCTGCAACGAGATCCGGCACCTCAGAGCCACCATCACCCACCCAAGCCACCCCCTAACCCACACCATCCGATGGAGCCGATTCCGCCGCCACCACCAACACCACGCCCGACTCTGCCACTACCGACGACGAAACCAAGATTACGAATTACGGCTGTAGTACTAGTCAGCGCCGCCGCACTCGGCAGCCTGGCCGCGGCCGCCTCACCAGCCGCCAGCGCGGCGACCGGTGAGGCGACCGCCCGATCCGACGTCCTCGCGGCCACGGCCGCAGCGGACGCGGCCATCCCGCACAAGACCGTCGGCGAAGACAACGCAGTGAGCAGGCCCGAGGTGCGCCCCGCCTCGGTGTCGGCGACGTCGCAGCCAGCGTCGAAGTGGCTCGTCTGCTGGGCGAGGCCACACGCCCCGCAGGAGGCGGCGGACTACTGGCTCTACTCGGCGGTCTACTACGGGTGCGACACCGACGACAACCGGCTTCCGGCCTCCCTTCGCGAGGAGGTTCGGCTTGAGGTCTGGAACGGGTCGCTCAAGCGGTGGCTCACCGTGAAGAAGACGGTCTCGACCAAGCCGCACCTAACCCCTGAGGTTCTTGACACCGTCGAGATCGGGCCGTGCCGCTCAACCCACCCGTGGCACACCTTCCGGACCTACACCGTCATCACCGGCACCATCGTCGGCGGCAAGCCGGACAGCGACGACGGCTACGCGCCCAGCCAGGGCAGCAAGGAGGACTACCCCTACGGGCGCGGCGTCCGAATCCGCTGCATGATCCCGACCAGCTAGACGCCGTAACGACCGACCTGCCCCCTCGCCGGCCGGCGAGGGGGCAGACTTCTTCCGGGAGGCAGCATGACCGAGAACGAGAGCGTCGTCCGTATCTGGCGACAGGCCGGCAGCGAACTTGGCGACCCGGGCGTGTGGTGGGTGGCCCGCTGGAGGTGCGGCCGGGAGGGCAGTAGCCGCCAGGCGCAGGACCGGGAACTGGTCCTGGCGTGGGCCCGGGACCAGGAAGCGGACACCAAACTGATTCAGGACCCCGACACGGGCGAGTGGTCGCCTTGGACGCCGGAGACAGACGGCTAGTACCTCGCGTACAGCTCGTTGAGGTACGCGCGGGCCGCCGTGTCGTCGAGCCCCTGGTCCCGGGCAAGCTTCACGAACGCCGAACCCGCACGGGGTGACGAGTAGCCCCGACCGCCAGCCTCACCGAGGGGTTTCACCACGGTTTCCCTGTCGGTGGAACGGGAGGGGATGGCAACTCAGGGCGCGGGCCGTGTATCCCCCACCGCGGTCGTGTCGAGGGCACTGTCTCGCCCCATCCACCTGCCGGTCATCAGAACAGCGGCAAGGGTTGCGATCTGCTCTCTCGTCGTCGGGTACGAGGGCAAACTGCGTTCGGGGCGGGCCATGGACCTGGAGAATCATGAGCACCAACGACTGTCGGCTGTCCGTAGTCCCGGGCCGGTCGGACGAGAACCCGGCCGGCATCTACAGAGATCTTGAAGACGCCATCCGCGAGCTGCACGCGGTCAGCAACCGGGCCTTGTTGCAGGCCCTCAAGATGATGAAGATGATCGACCCGACGTACGCCCGTCGACACGAACTGCACGGCGAGGTCGGCGAGCCACCCAGTCCGCCGCGTGAGGCCCGTCTGGCCTACGAACAGATGACTCGACTCCACGACATCCGCCAGGCGATCAACAGCGAGGTCGTCGAACTCGACAAGCGGCTCTACGGGGAGACGATCACGCCTCCGGGGATCCTCGACAAGCGGCCGGTAAGCCTGCGGATCCGCCGTGTTTACACCAACCTCATGGGCGACCCGGGCCCGTGGTGGGAAGCGAGGTGGAGATACGACAACGGCACCGGCAGCACCAGGCAAGCCAAGGACAGGGCCGATGTCCTGGCCACTGCGGCAGGCGAGCCCGCCCCGGACATGCAGATCCAGGACCCCGAGTCCGGCGAGTGGTCGCCGTGGACCCCAGAGGCAGACGGCTAGTACCTCGCGTACAGCTCGTTGAGGTACTCGCCTGCTGCCGTGTCGTCGAGTCCCTGGTCCCGGGCACGCTCCACGAACGCCGCCTCAGAATCCGCCCCGCCCGGCGATGCACTGGATTCCCGTCCCCCCGCGCTGCGGATGTGGGCACGGCTGGTTCGCGATGCCGGTAAGCCGGCACGGCGGTGAAGTCGTCCGCCGTGCCACGCCAGCGCTTAACGCGGTCTCGGGCAAATGACCGAGCGGAACCCAGCAGCATGACGATGATGGCAGCGTCGGGCTACAAGGTGACGTCCACTGCGTTCATCGTGGACAAGCAACTCGCGTGCGCGACCGCGCTTCTGCTGCCCAACAGCGACTGGCGGACCAAGGCGTGGGTCAAGTACAGGACGCCGCTGCTCAACTGGGTCACGACCGACCCGGACTACAGCGGGTGCTGCTGAACCAGCGCCGCCTGTAACGAACTGAGTCAGTCTGCCTCCTCGTCCTGGGTGAGGGAGCAGACTGCGCGTTTGGGAGGACGAATGAGTGACGACGAAGCCAAGGCCCGGGAAGCCCTAGCGGCCGGGCGTATCGACGAGGCGCAGGTGTACGCAACCCTGCACCAGGCGGCGGTACAGCAGGGCATCCATCAACGCCTCTACACCGTGCTAGTGCTGAGCAAGCGGACGATGGTGGCGGCCGAGGCCGCCAGCCCGCGCGGCATCATCCTGATCCAACGGTCAGGGGTCGAGCCGGAGGAGGCCGACGTCTGGACGGCTGTGCTCAACGACCGCGACGCCGGTGTATCGAACATGTCCGGCCCCAAGGCCGTTGTCCTCGAATGGGCGCGGTCGCGGCCGGCCGACATCTGCATGATCCGAGACCCGGAGACCGGCGACTGGTCGCAGTGGCTGCCCGACAGCGAAGGGAGGTGAGAACATGAAGAGGAAGAGGATCGCGATCGCAGCGGCGACCATCCTGGTCGGCGCGGGGGTGGCCGGGACGCTCGTCGCGTTCACGACGGGCGACCCCGAGCCGAAGTCGTGCGAAGAGCTGCTGAAGAACCCGCCCGAGGGTCCCTGGACCTGCTACGGCCCGCCGCCAAAGGAGTACGGCGGCGACTACGGCTGGACCGGTGACCCCGCCACCAGCGTGTTGGTCCACGAGTAGCCAGATCGCTGCGCTGGTCCTAGCCGGCATGTCCGGCTCGGACCAGCGCGGCGCCGAGCGGAACAGCAGCAACCGAGTCGTCTCGACGACCTCCATGTCAGTACCTCGCGTACAGCTCGTGCAGATTGCCTCGAGCGCCTGGTCGTCGAGCCCGTTGTCCCGAAGGAGCTTTACGAACGCAGCCTCGGACTCCGTCCCGGCTGCGGTGATGCACTGAGCTCACATACCCCGGATCACGTCCGGGGCGACAGTGACCTCCTCCGAGCCAAGTCGGAACACAACGACCCGGGTTCCCGCGTCGAGTCCACGGCAGACTTCACCGACCACGTCGGCCCGGTCGCGGACTGCTCACTGGGAAAGTCCTCGAACGCTTCGAGGGGCAGAGCGGTCGTCGTCGGAGTCGTTGATCATGCCCGCACGGTGCCGATCACGCGCGGCCTAAACGCTGACCGGGCCGACGACCTTGGCGCACGCGATACAGACGTCCCCGATGATGCCGGGCTCACATTCGTTCAGCGCCTCGCGCGGTAGGTACGCGGAACAGATGCAGCACCTCACCCCACCGTCGGTGAGTTTGGTGAGCTTCACCCATCTGGATCCATCCGGTAGCTGAACCGTCAGGAAGTCGACTGGCTGGGCTCGGGTCCGCGCGGCGTTCACCTGCCCAGTCTGACGTGCTTTGGCCGCGCGCACCGATACGTTCCCGAAACCGCCCGGTCCTTACAACGGACGCAGAAGGTTTTCTCATCCGCTGACTGCGAAGGGCGTCTCCATGAACCACCTTCCCGCCATCCGTACCGCCACCGCTGGCCCGAGACGGGCGGTCCCGTTTCGCCGAACCGGGTCCTGGGCCGCGGCCCTGATCGCGGTCGCCCTGATGTCTGTGGGCTGCGCCGCGGAGCAACCGGCCAGTACGGGCGTGGCGAGCATCGGGGACACGCCGGCCCCCTCGGCCGCCGCTGACAACACCGACACCTCCGGCGATGGCAACGGCGGCCGTGACGCTCAGGTCGCCTATTCCCAGTGCATGCGTGAGAACGGGGTGAAGGAGTTCCCCGACCCCGACGGCGAGGGACGCCTGACGCTGAGGGCTCGGCGGGGCAGCAGTCTCGACCCGGACAGTCCGACGTTCAAGGCCGCCCAGGAGGCGTGCCGGGGGCTGCGGCCCCAACCGGGAGCCGCGGAGCGGGAGCAGAACCGGGCGGCGAGCCTGAAGTACTCCCAGTGCATGCGGGAGCACGGCATCAAGGACTTCCCCGACCCGAACCCCGACGGCGGCATGCGGATCGAGATGCGTCCCGGTTCTGACATGGACCCGCGGAACCCGAAGTTCCAGGCCGCCCAGGAGGCGTGCAAGTCGTTCCAACCCGCCGGGAAGGGCCCCATCGGAGGAGCGGTCACGGAGGGGAAGTCGGGTTCATGAGCACCGTCCGTCCTGACACCGACGCCGCGACCGACCTCGACCGCGAAACCACCACGGCCGAGTTCGCCGCCGCGCGGCACAGCATGCCGCTCCCGCCACCGCCCAGGCGTCGGCTCCGCCGGCGGCTGCTGCTCACCGGCGCGGTCGTGGTCGTCCTGGCCGGCGGTGTGGTCGCGGTCGACCAGTTCCGCCCGTACGGCATCGACCTCGCCCACCCGCTCGGCACCCGGCAACCGGCCGCCGCCCCCACCCCCGCCGCCACCACGAGCATCACGGCGGCGGTGACCCGCCAGACCCTGTCGGCCCGCACCACCGTGGACGGCACCCTCGGCTACGCCGACAGCCACAACGTCATCAACCAGGCCCGCGGTGTCCTCACCGCCCTGCCGACGATCGGCCAGGTCGTCAAACGGGGCCAGGTGCTGTACCGGGTCGACGGGGAACCCGTGATCCTGATGTACGGGGACATCCCCGTCTACCGCGACCTGGCCGCGGGTGACGACGCCTCCGACGTGACCGGCCAGGACGTGCAGCAGCTCAACGCCAACCTGGTCGCCCTCGGCTACGCCAGCTCCGACGAACTCGACCCTGACTCTGATGAGTTCGGCTGGCGTACGACGAACGCGATCGAGGAACTCCAGGACGACCTGGGCCTGGAGGAGACCGGCAAGCTCACCCTCGGCCAGGTCGTGTTCGCGCCGACCGCGCTGCGGGTCACCGCCGTCCCCGCCACCCCGGGCACCCCGGCCGGGCCCGGCGCCACGATCCTGCAGGCCACCTCCACCGCCCGGCAGGTCAGCGTCAACCTCGACACCGCCCAGCAGTCCCAGCTGAAGGTCGGTGACCAGGTGAGCATCACGCTGCCGGACAACCGGACCACGCCGGGCCGGGTCGCCGAGGTGGGCAGGGTCGCCACCACACCACAGGACGAGCAGGAGTCCCCGACCATCGAGGTCACGATTACCCCGACCCGTCCCAAGGACACCGGCACCCTGGACCAGGCGCCGGTCGAGGTGGCCGTCACCACTGGGCAGGTCAGCGACGCGACCGTCGTACCGGTCGAGGCTCTCCTCGCCCTGGCCGGCGGCGGATACGCCGTGGAGGTCGTCGCACCCGACGGCACGCATCAGCTGGTACGGGTGAGCCTCGGCCTCTTCGACGACGACGCCGGGGTGGTTCAGGTCACCGACACCGACCTGGCGCTCGGGCAGCGTGTGGTGGTGCCGTCAACTTGACGTCCTCCAAGGCGTGAAACGCCTGGGATTCCAACCGAACGTTCCTATGTGGAGAGGAGGACAGGTTGAGGTTCGCGGTTCAGCGGCTCACCCAACGGCGAGCCTCCCCACGCAGTCACGGCACGTCCTGCCGCGATGTTGCGTGCCGCGTTCACGTCAGCGTGGGCCACATGCCTGCAGGCGCGACAGACGAAGACCGCTTGGCTCTGACGGTTCTCCGCGTAGCAGTGCCCACACGAATTGCAGGTCTGAGACGTGTACGCGGGGTTGATCTTCTCCACCCGGCCAGGAGCCTTCTGCTCCAACCGGGTCACCAGCCGACCCCACCCAGCCGCAAGGATGGACCGGTTGAGTCCAGCCTTGGCCCGCACGTTGGTCCCGGGCTCCTGCACGGTGCCGCGCGCCGAAGTGACCATGTTCCGGATCTTCAGGTCCTCCACCCGGATCACATCGAAGCGGCGAGCCACATCCGTGGAAGTCTTCTCTACCCAGTCCTTACGACGGTCGGTCTCACGAGCCTTGATCCGCGCGACCGCGGCCTTGACGTTCTGTCGCCGGTTCGAGCCACGCCTGGCGCGCGCCAGCCTTCGTTGCAGCCGCAGCAGACGCTTCGCCTCGGTCTCCCGCAGCCCAGGCGCGGACAGCAGTTCACCCGAGGACAGAGCAGCAGAGGTGGCAACACCCCGGTCCACTCCAACGACCGCACCCGTCCCAGGTGCGGGGACCGGCTCGGAGATCACAGCAAACGCCACATGCCAGCGGCCGACCCCGTCCCGGGTGACCCGAAACGACCTGACCCCATCAGGGAGCTGGCGAGACCAGCGGAAGCGAACCCAGCCGACCTTCGGAACCCACACCTTGCCCACCTTGCGGGAGACCCTCCGCACATTCCATTGGCGGCCGCGCCGCCCGACGATCCGGAACCCCTCATGTCGTCCGGCCTTCCGCCACGTCGGCCGACGGTGCGTCCCAGCGAAGAAGTTCGCCATTGCCTGGGCGAAATCCCGCAACGCCTGCTGCTGCACCGTCTGCGACCCCGCTGCCAGCCACTCGAACGCCTTCCTCGCCTCGGTCAACTGACGGCACTGCTCCACATAGCCCGGCGCACTAGACCGCCCGGGCCGCCAATGCTGCTGCTGCTCACACGCAAGATTCCACACGAACCTCGCGTGCGCGCAGTGCCCAAGCAACACCCGCTCCTGGGCGGGCGTAGGCACAAGACGAAATCGCATCCAAACACGCTATCCACCACCACCGACATCCCAAGGAGGCAGCGGCGTCTCCTGCCCGGCCTGAAGCCCAGGGTCTCCACGCCGCCAATAAAATGAGCATTCCCACGACCACCCCAGAGACCACCAACGACGGATCCACCGCAAGGCAAGGCCCGGACGGGAACGGCGCCCGCCCTGTCCTGGAACTCGACACGGTCACCAAGATCTACCCCAGCGAACCACCGGTGACCGCTCTCCACGGCGTCAACCTCACCATCTGGCAAGGCGAACTCCTCGCCATCGTCGGCCCCTCCGGGTCGGGCAAGACCACCTTGCTCCACCTGATGGGAACCCTCGACCGTCCCAGCAGCGGAACCGTCCGCATCACCGGACTGGACGCCTCGGCGATGAGTGACCGCCAGCTGTCCAAACTCCGTGCCACCCGGATCGGCTTCGTGTTCCAGCAGTTCTTCCTCGCCGAACACGCCACCGTCCTGGACAACGTCGCCGACGGACTCCTCTACGCCGGAACACCCCACCGGCACCGCCGCGAACTCGCCGCCCAGGCCCTCGCCGCCGTCGACCTCGACACCCGCCTGCACGCCCGCCCCACCCAACTCTCCGGCGGGCAGCGACAACGCGTCGCGATCGCCCGCGCCCTGATCGGCCGCCCGGCGATCGTCCTGGCCGACGAACCCACCGGCAACCTCGACCACGCCACCGGCCAGTCGATCCTCGCCCTCCTCGACGCGCTCCACGAGAACGGCACCACCATCGTCGTGATCACCCACGACCGGGACATCGCCGCCCGCATGCCACGCCGCGTCGAGGTACTCGACGGACGGATCGTCACCGACACCGCCGCCCCGGGCCACCCCCAGACAGGCAACCCAACGACGGGAGGGCGACCGGCATGACCAGCACCCTCGCCCCCACCACCGGCCGGCTCCGCCCCTCCGACCTGGCACGCGTGGCCAGCGTCGGCATGCGGACCCGGAAACTGCGCGCCGGACTGTCCGCCCTCGGCATCGCCATCGGCGTAGCAGCCATCGTCGCCGTCCTCGGCCTGTCCTCCTCCTCCCAGGCCGGGCTGCTCGCCCAGATCGACAGCCTGGGCACCAACCTGCTCACCGTCACCAACGGGCAGACGATGTTCGGCGAGACCGCGGAACTCCCCACCCAGGCACCCGCCATGATCGCCCGGATCGGACCCGTCACCCAGGTCCAGTCCACCGGCACCCTGGGCGACGTCCACGCCTACCGCAGCCCACTCATCCCCGACATCAACACCAACTCCCTGTCCGTGCGCGCCGCGACCCTGGACCTGCCCCGCACACTCGGCACCGGCCTCGCCCAGGGCCGCTACCTCAACGCCGCCACCGCCCAGCAGCCCGTCGCGGTGCTCGGCGCCACCGCCGCGCAACGGCTCGGCATCGCCAGAGTCCATCCCGGCCAGCGCATCTGGGTCGCCGACCGATGGGTCTACATCACCGGAATCCTGCGCCCCTCCGTCCTCGCACCCGAGATCGACACCGCCGTCCTCATCGGCTTCCCGGCCGCGCAGAAGTACTTCGACTTCGACGGCCACCCCTCCACCATCTACGTCCGAAGCGACACCAGCCAGGTCGACGCCGTCCACGCCGTCCTCGGCGCCACCGCCAACCCGAAGGACCCCAGCGAGGTCAACGTCAGCCAACCCTCCGACGCCCTCGTCGCCCGAGCCGCCGCCCAGAGCGCCTTCAACTCCCTCTTCCTCGGGCTCGGCGCGGTAGCCCTGCTGGTCGGCGCGGTCGGCGTGGCCAACACCATGGTCATCTCCGTCCTCGAACGACGACCCGAGATCGGACTACGCCGAGCGCTCGGCGCCACCAAGGGCCACATCCGCATCCAGTTCCTCGCCGAGGCGATGCTGCTGTCCTTCCTCGGCGGCACGGTCGGCGTGGGTGTCGGGACCGCCGCGACCGCCATCTACGCGAGTACGAAGGACTGGGCGGTCGTCGTCCCCACCATCGCCTGGGCCGGCGGCCTCGCCGCCACCGTGCTCATCGGCGCCGTCGCCGGACTACTCCCCGCGCTGCGCGCCGCCCGCATGTCACCCACTGAGGCACTGTGGACGATCTGAATCCCGCCCCCGACCCTTCCCGCACCAGGTCCGTGACCCGCAGCAGGTGGTACGGCCCGGAGGTCGACATGCTCGAGGACCGCACGAGGGAGGTCGCGCGTGGAAGCGGCCGGCGCTGCGTGGGCTACCGGTAGCCCCGTTTGAGCAGATACTTCGCTCCTGCGTCGTAGCCTTCGGGGCTGAGCAGTTCGAACCCGAACGCGTCGGCGAGCCGGCTCGTCGTGTTGAAGGCGGCACAGACCGCCAGCGCGTCCACGACCTGCTGGGGCGAGACGCCGGCGGACAGCACCGCACGCATGTCCTCGGCCTTCAGCTCACCTTCGGCGGTCAGCTTGCCGAGCATCCGCAGCGTCGCCCGGAGCGGCTCCTCGACGGGGGCCGACTCCAAATCGGCGAGCACCGCCGCGACCCGTGGCCCGTCCTGGTACGCCTGGCTTGCGGTCGCGGTGTGCGCGCCGACGCAGAACGCGGACTCGTTCACCTTGGACACATACGCCGCCATCAGCTCCCGGTCGCCGATCGACCAGCTGGACGGGCCGCGCATCGCCTCGTGGGTGAACTCCTTCGCCCGGGCGCCGTAGAAGTCGGGCCGGTAGAAGGTCAACTTGGCGGCGTCGGGTACCGGGTGCCCGGAGAACAGCCGGATGAGCGCGAACAGCAGTTTGGTTCCGGGGCCGTAGCCGCCGTTGAGGATGTCTAGGCGCATCATCCGGCGTCCCCGTTGCCCGTTGCTTCGGCCAGGGCCGCCAGGCCCGCTTCGTAAAGCCGGGCCGAGTGGCCGACCGCAGCGCAGATCACCAGCTCGAATAGCTGGTCCTCGCTGAAACCCGACGCCTTCGCCGCAGCCAGGTCCGCCTCGCTGACCTGCACCGGCCCGCCGACGACCTTGCCGATGAGTGCGTCCAACGGCGGGGAGAGACCCTCGTTGCCGAAGGCGCCCGCTCGCTGCTCCGCGGATGCCCTGCCCTCCCCGTTCAGCACGCGATCCACCAAGGCTCGGTGCGCTGCTCGCTTCCTGTCCTCATCCGGCACGGCGCCCTCCGTCTCCTCTACAGCTCGGCGATCTGCCTCCATGTACAAGACGACTGGCGCGCCACCGAACACGACACACCGCCAAAAGAAAATCAACCACAAGATGCCTCAGCGGGCCAGGCGGAGACTTCCCTGACGGTTGTCTCATGCACCGCTTGGACGATCCGGGCGATCACCGGTACCTGTACCGCAAGACGCCACGACGACGGGCCCCCCGTTTACCCCAAGAACTGGATCAACCTCCGGAACCCGATGACTCTGCACGACGGAGCTCGACGGCCTCGTGGGCGCGATGACATCCCCCACCACAGCCGGTCTCGTGGATCACCGCCATCGCATCCTCGGCTTCTGCCCCTGTCGAGTAGAGCTGCACTGTCAGGTCCCCACAGTGGGCAACTGACGCGAAGGGGCCATCTCCGCTGATCCACTCCGCGCGCGGCCAGATACATTCCGCGAGGCTCCTCCAGCTGCGGTGCTCGCGGGGGGCAGCTGTGCTTGTTGTAGATCTTCACCTTGTCCTCGTCTTATCCGGGTCCTTGCCGACGTTCGTTTCGTGCTCCTGGCCAGTCCGCACGCAGCTTCCGCCACTCACGATCCAAGTCGTGAAACCGGAATGTCTGCGGGTTCCAAGAACCTCTACTACCGGCTGGCAGTTGAGGTGTTTGGACGCCCATTCCCGTCCACTCCCGGCAGCCGGTAGACCTGCCAGCCCAACGGACCGCTGTGGGCGTTGACAACCGTTGGGGGTATGCGCACCCATTTGATGTCCCGATTCGATGGTCCGTAATGCTGCCGGCGCCAGTAACCACGACGTCGGTGAGGGCGTAGGCGGAGCCCCGATGGCCCGCCGTCGTGCGCGGAGCGACCACGGATACTCCGGGCGTCGAGTACGTGCACCCCAGATCCCCGATCCGCCGACTGCTCCCAGATGCCGTCCGCACGCGTCTGCTGGTCTGATTCGTCTCGGTGCCAGTCGGCCCAGGACACGACGGCGATCATGTTGTCAACAATCGTCCGATGAGCCGTCAGCGATCGCCGACCGAAGACGAGCTCCCGACCTAGGATCCGGCCTGAGCCTGGATCTGTCAGCGCGAGGCACCAGGCAAAGTCATCCGTTGGAACCCCGTCACGGTCAGCAAACAGAAGGAGCGCCTCAACAGCAGCTCCGTAGTACCTGATCAGACTCCACACGCTCGCAAGTGAGCCTTTCCGCGTCGCGGCATCCTCCGCGGTGCGGACTGTCCTCATCATGACGCTATCCCAGGTGAGGCGCCGCGGATCCATGTCGGGACCGGGTACGGCCGCGGTCGACCGAAGCAGCTGATGCTGGATCCCCTCGGGAGGGGACGCTTCTATCGGCGGCATAAGGAGTGGATCCGCGAAGCAGAGCAGAACGGTGCCGAAGGGTAACCGCAGGTCCGTCGCAGCGTCGTCGGCGAGCGGCTCACTGTCGGCGTGTGCGGCCGCATGGCCCGGCGGCAGCCAGTAGATCGCTGCGTCATGAAGGCCATGGGTGACACGTTGCGCGTGGAATGCAGCTGACCTGGCCAACGGAAGGGTCTGCTGGGCCCACTCCTTCTCGTTGGCGTAAGGAAGCAACTCAACAAGGGCATGGATATTGCACCAGTCACCAGCGGCAGAGGCGCGGTACCAGTAGCGCAGCGCCACAGCATCGGACGGTCGGGTGTAGACGGGTCTGCTCGACCACGGCGCGAGGAGCCGTCCGGACTTCTGGATCAGTGAAATATCCGTCTCCCAGGCGGCCTTCCACACCTTCAGCCGACTCTGAGGATCGGCGAGATCGGCGTCGCTAGACACGGGCAGAGGATCTCCGAGTAGGCCCAGCGCCGGCCGAAGCGACGCAACGTCTTGGTCGTCGGCGTGTTCCGACGTCAGCCATGGAGCTGTGAACCAGGACGCTAAGGGGGCGTCCGTAAATTACATGGGCGTGACTCTTTCATGATCTACTCGTTGTGAGGGCATGGTTACAGAACGGGGTCTTGCCGAGAAGCTTGCCGTGCTCAAGCCGCACCTGGACGAGCGGCAGTGGCGGTTGCTGCTGGGGGCTGAGGCGGAGGCGATCGGTTGGGGCGGGATCGCGTTGGTGGCGCGGCTTTCTGGTGCGTCGCGTTCGACGGTTCAGGCTGGGGTGAACGAGGTCCGTGCCGGTGCCGAGCCTGATGCGCGTGTGCGTGCGCCTGGTGCGGGGCGCCCGGCGACTGAGGATGCCCAGCCTGGCGTTGCCGAGGCGTTGGAGGAGCTTGTCGCGCCGGAGACCCGTGGGGATCCTTCCTCTGTGCTGCGGTGGACGACGAAGTCGGCAGCCCAGTTGGTGAAAGGCTTGACCGCCAACGGTTTCACGGTGGGCAAGACGACCGTGACCAGGCTGCTCAAAAAAGCCGGGTACCGGCTGCAGTCGACGTTCAAAACCAAAGAAGGCGCCTCGCATCCGGACCGGGATGCCCAGTTCCGGCACATCAATGACACCGCGGCCGAGTCTCTGGCTGCTGGTGACCCGGTCATCAGTGTGGACACCAAGAAGAAGGAGTTGGTGGGTGAGTATGCCAACAACGGTCGGGAGTGGGCCCCGGCCGGACAACCCGTGAAGGTCAACGGTCATGACTTTCCCACCGGTGTGCCCAAAGCGATCCCCTACGGTATCTACGACCTCGGCGCAGACGACGGTTTCGTGTCCGTGGGCGTTGACCATGACACGGCAGGGTTCGCGGTCAACGCAATCCGCACCTGGTGGGAACACGTCGGCCGCGAACGCTACCCCAAGGCCAGCAGGCTGATGCTGACCGTTGACGCGGGCGGTTCCAACGGCTACCGGCTGCGAGGGTGGAAAGTCGAGCTGGTGAAACTGGCGGCCGAGATCGGCTTGGACATCTGGGTGTGTCACTTCCCGCCCGGCACGTCGAAGTGGAACAAGGTCGAAGTGCGCCACGAGGCGTCACCGGTTCGGGAGGGGGTGCAAGACCCCTTCCCCTGTGTTGTCGCAGCAGCGTGGGGAAGCTGAGGGCAGCCACGGCGCGGAGACACGCGGCGGGGTGGGAGCAGCCCTGACAAAGCCGGGGCGGGCCAGCACTGTCAGATGGCCCGGGTCCGGCGAGCAAGACCGGAAGGTGGACGAGAGAAACCAGTGTTTGAAGCCTCGTAAGTGTTCCACCGGCTCGAATCTGACGGATGTGGGCCGGGATGCAGCGCACGCCGCCTGCGGGCGGCGACTTCGAAGCCGGTCTTTCGATGCCGGTGGGAAGGCCACGCTGAAAGTCTGCGGCGTAGGCGTGGCGATGCTGCCGGGGTAGAGCTGGCCGCCTCACCGGTCGACCGAACGGTGATGAACGTGGGAAGCGACCCGTCGTTCCCTCCCGCTGCGGTGGTGGGTAGGTGTGTCG
The DNA here is from genome assembly GCF_014873875.1 of Actinopolymorpha pittospori. Lineage (GTDB taxonomy): Bacteria > Actinomycetota > Actinomycetes > Propionibacteriales > Actinopolymorphaceae > Actinopolymorpha > Actinopolymorpha pittospori. The sequence goes on from NZ_JADBEM010000001.1 coordinate 1,032,729, forward strand.
TCCGCCGATGGCGGCGGGTCGTGGCGGAGGTCCCGTAGTAGTCCGAGCGTGCGAGAGGCACGTACATGGCGAAGGGGACCAGCAAGTCGGCAGTCGAGGAACTGGAGGACCAGGAGGATGTCGCCGGTGAATACCGACGAGCTGGAGTCGGCACTGTTCCGGGCCGAGCGAAGGGTACTGGAGATCCAGACGAAGCTGCACCGTTGGGCTCGTGACGAGCCTCACCGCAGGTTTGATGATCTGTTCAATCTTGTCGCCGATCCCGCGTTCTTGTTGGTGGCGTGGGATCGGGTGCGGGGCAACAAGGGTGCCCGCACGGCCGGGGTGGACGGGCGCACCGCTGTGTCCATCCAGGTCGGGCAGGGCGTCGAGGAGTTCCTCGACGAGCTGCGGACCTCGTTGAAGGACCGGAGCTTCCGCCCGCTACCGGTGCGGGAACGGATGATCCCGAAGGCGAACGGCAAGCTGCGTCGCCTCGGGATCGCCACCATCACCGACCGGGTGGTCCAGGCATCCTTGAAGCTGGTGTTGGAGCCGATCTTCGAGGCGGACTTCCACCCGTGCAGTTACGGGTTCCGCCCGAACCACCGGACCCATGACGCGGTGGCCGAGGTGCGCTTCCTGGCAGCCAAGTCGTATGAGTGGATCGTGGAAGGCGACATCAAAGCCTGCTTCGACGAAATCTCGCACTCGGCCCTTCTGGACCGGGTGCGGCGACGTGTTGGAGACAAGCGCGTCCTGGCCCTGGTGAAGGCGTTCCTCAAAGCGGGCATCCTCGGCGAGGATCGCCTGCTGCGGGAGAACAACACCGGCACCCCGCAGGGGTCGATCCTCTCACCGCTGCTCAGTAACGTGGCCCTGTCGGTCCTGGACGAACACATCGCCCAGGCACCCGGGGGTCCGGCGGCCAGCAGGTGGGAGCGCGTTAAGCGGCGACGGCACGGTCTGCCCACCTACCGCCTGGTCAGGTTCGCAGACGACTGGTGCCTGATGGTCAACGGCACCAAGGCCGACGCCGAAGCGCTCCGCGAGGAGATCGCCAGGGTCCTCACCACGATGGGCCTACGCCTGTCGCCGGAGAAGACCCTGATCACCCACATCGACGAGGGTCTCGTCTTCCTCGGGTGGCGGATCCAGCGCCGCCGGAAGCGAGGCACCAGCCGGTACTACGTCTACACCTACCCCTCACATAAGGCCCTCACGGCCGTGATGGCCAAGGTCAAGACGCAGTGCCGCAAGACAGGCACCAGCCTGCCACTGGACACCCTGCTCATCGAGATCAACCAGATGGTGCGGGGCTGGTGCGAGTACTTTCGCCCCGGCGTGTCCAGCGCGACCTTCCAGTACCTAAGTTCCTACGTGTGGAAGCGGGTCATGAAGTGGCTCAAGCGCAAACACCGCAGAACCTCCTGGAAGGAACTGCGTCGCCGCTACTGCGGCGGCCGGTGGTGGCCAGCCAGCAACGAACGGGAGCTGTTCGACCCAGGCAAGGTACGCACCACGCGCTACCAATACCGGGGAACGAAGATCCCATCGCCCTGGCCAGTCGGGTGAGGCAGAAACACGGCCGTGCAACGGGGCCTGCGGAGCGCCCGGTGCCGGGAGACTGGCACGCCGGGTGCGGGAATGCGGCCTGGGGAAACGGGGCGGTCGAAAGACCGCAACCGCGCCCCCGGCCGACTTTCACCATCGGCTGTTCTCGTTCATCTCGATCAACTGGCGTGGCCGGCCGTTGACCGACTATCAGGTCATCGTGGAGACGATCGGTGCCACAACCACCAAGACCGGGTTCAGAGTCGAGGCGATCCTGGACACCAACACATACCCGACCGGAGAAAAGATCACCAACGCCCAGATGAAGACCGTCCCGATCACCCACAACGACTTCCACGGCGAATGGAACTACACCATCCACTCTCGACCAATCCCGGAAGCCCTTCAAAACAACGAAGCCCGCCACGGAACGACCAAGTAATACTTGGACGTCCCCTAAGGCGAGGGCATCGACGTCGTACGGCGTGCTCACTTCGAGCTGGTCCAACGCCGACCACTGAGCGCGCATGGCCTCCGACAACGCGTCGGGCAGCTGTCGCCGACGTGCGGAATCAACACCGTCGGTGATGCCCTTCACTCCGGGCGGTTCGAACTCTCGCGCCTGGAGCCCCACCGTACGCAGCGGTTCCGGCAGCCATGGCGCGTACCACGTGAGGGGACTGAAGGCGTGGGTAACATCGCCTGCCACTTTCTGCCCACGTGCAGCGGCCCGCGCCACGGCGACCCGATTCGCCGTTTTGTATCCACCCTCCGCCAGGACGATGGTTGGTACGCCGCGCAGCAGGGACTGGAGCGCCGCCGCGCCACCCAGTCGCGCCTTCAGCTTCTCCCTACAACGCTGCCAGTCACGATCGACGGCCGCCTGCGTCCGTTCAACGTCGACAACCAGGGGCCCCAGTTCGTCGAGGAGGCGTGTCAACGACTCCTCTTCATGTACGGTCGAGGCCCGAAGCGCTGAACGTTCGACCTCGACCCTGTCTCTCGCCAGGCGAGCCTGCCGGGCACCAGACCGTGCCCGCTCGACATTGACCTGCTCACCGGCTATCTCGGCCCGGAGCGCGGCAATGGCCTTGCGGTCACGAGTCGCGCGTCGTCCCTTGTACTTACCCCTCCCCACCGGCACGCCCTCCAGAGACAGGTCGTGACCGCGGAGACGATGAGAACGAGCCCATCACCGCTGGCGGGAGGTGCTCACTCAGGAACCCCTGCAGCCGTTGGCGCGCTCCATCGGCATCCGACAGGGCCTTGAGAAGGCCAGGGGTCGAGCCGACCAGGTCATCATGCCCCTCAGCGCTCACCCGCTCGACTTGGAAGCGAACGGTGTCGACGCCAGCAAGGGCGGTCCGAGCCCTGTCGACCAGGGACTCCACCCTGCCGTGAAGGCGTTCCAGCTCCGGAGTAAGGCCCGCGTCTGAGGCTCGTCGAACGTTAAGTAGGGCACGAAGGTGCACTTCCAGCGCCTGTGCTTCTCGCTCCAGTTGGCCACGCAGTCTTCGTGTCGTCTTGAGCTCGTCCCGCGCCTGCGCGAGCCCGTCGTCCACCGATGGAGTGTTGTTCTCAGGTGCGATGTCTGGGTGATCAGCCACAGCCGGAGCGTAGCCGTCTGCGCGCCAGGATGCAGCGCAAGACAAGCGCGGCAGCCAGACACGAGCCGCTTACGTGGCCTGCGGGTTCGGCCTGATATCGCGGGCGATGACGGCGCGTCGAGAAGCGTCGCAAACTCGCGGCATCAAGGTTCCTCCGACGTACCTGCGGTCTACGCACGCAGCCGGACACGGTCCACCCAGGCCAGTTCGGCTACCTCGTCCTCCGCGGCGAGATCCGGCTTCATCCGGCAACAGATTCGTGGGCCGGCCACCTGCCGGTTGCTTGCGGACTCCCCGGTCTTCTACTAACCGTCACGGCACGGTCACGTAGCGATCATCGTCGCCCGGCACGGTCAGACGAGTCACACCCTGTCACCTCCTGGGAGGACCCGTGTTCGGATCAACTACCGTGCGCCGCAGGCTCCAGCTCGGTGTGGTCGGCGCCCTGGGCGCCGCCGTACTGTCGGTGACGCTGACGTCGCCGGCCAACGCCAGCCCGCCCAACATCCCGAGCAAGTCCACTGCGCAGTCCGAGCTCAACGCACTGACCATCGGTTCAGAAGGCTCCATGAGCGGCTACTCGCGCGACCTGTTCCCCCACTGGATCACGATCTCCGGCAGCTGCAACACCCGGGAGACCGTGCTGAAGCGGGACGGCAGCAACGTCCTCGTCGACGGCTCCTGCTATGCGACCTCCGGCAGCTGGTACAGCCCCTACGACGGCGCCACCTGGCACAGCCCCGCCGACGTCGACATCGACCACGTGGTGCCGCTTGCCGAGGCGTGGCGTTCCGGCGCCAACAGCTGGACCACAAGCAAGCGACAGTCATTCGCCAATGACCTCACCAACCCGCAACTGATCGCGGTAACCGACAACGTCAACCAGGCAAAGGGCGACCAGGACCCATCCACCTGGCAGCCACCGCGGACGTCCTACCGCTGCACCTACTCCAAGATGTGGATCCACTCGAAGTATCGCTGGGGACTCAAGCTCCAGTCGGCAGAGGAGTCAGCGCTGCAGAGCATGCTCAACACCTGTTCCTCATGACAAAGAGAGCTGCACTTCATGACAGAGCTGAGGTCACCATTCACCGCGTCACCAGGCGGAGTGATGACCGAGGAGGTAGGCGTGATCACCGGTGAGCTGGAGCTGCGTACCGTCTGCACCGAAGACGGCTCGGTCCGCACGCTCGTCCGCTACGCCGAAGCCCTCGACTGGTACACCGTCCGCGGCGCAGACGCCCGGCTGCACGACCCACGGGACCATGAAGCATTGCACTCGACGCTGGTGAACGTGCTCCACCGGCCGCACGGCTGAACCCCCAACGGCAAAACGGCTGAACGGCGTACGCCAGGGAGGCCGGCCGACCCATCTGGTATGAAGGGACCCCTCGTTCAACTGGTTCGTATGAGGGGTCCCTCCATGCCGGGGGGATGCCCGTCCCGGCAGCGATGAGCCGGACGGAGCACGCCATCCGGTAGAGGCCGGCCAGGCGCGTGTTGGTCTCATACGCCGACCCGACCGGGAAGCGGTCGAAGACCTACGTCATGGCGCCTCAAAGGCGACGAATGCCCTTCGATCGGCGGGGACAAGGGCGGCAGCACTACTTCGTCGTGAGGTTGTTGACGCTGCCCGGGCCTGGAGGGGTAGCTCATCCGGCTGAGGGCAGGAGGGGCACGTGGTGAGAGGGATTATCACGCCACCGGCGATGCCGAGGAGGACTGATGCGGCCTCAGCGACGTACGCGGTCATGGCGGGCCAGCGTCCCTGTACGGCCTGTGCCTCGGCGGGAAGGCCCAGGCGCGTGACCTGGAAGGCGGACGCAAACCAGCGCGGCAGTAGAAGGCCGAGGCTACCTTGTTCGCGACGGCCAGGGCCGCGAGCCAGGTGTGCCCGCCGCCAGTTGCGGCGGTGAAGACCTCGAGGAGGGCGCGACCGCCACAGCCATCAGCGGGTATCCGACCTGGCTTCCATCGCCACCGCCCGCAGGAGCTCGCGACCGCGGAAGGTTGGCAGCGGATGCTCACCGGGGCTGCGGCAGGTCTGTGGCGATACAGCTTGAACAACCAGCTCCTGATCCTCGCGCAAGCCACCGAGCGAGGGATCAGCGCGACGCAGGTCGCCGGCTACCAGACCTGGCGCTCGCGCGGGCGGCAGGTCCGCCCCGGGGAGAAGGGCCTGGCCATCCTCGCGCCCACCGGCAGGTTCCTGGTGGATCTCGACGAGACCGAGCACCTCGGCGAGGGCCGGATCGTAGAGCTGCCGGACCGCACGAGAAAACGCGAGATCATCCTCTACGGGACCACCCCACGTCTGGGACATCAGTTACGGCCCCGACCCCCCTTCGGGGAGGACGGCTGCCGGTGACCTTGACGGCGATCTGTTTGCCGACGTCGGTGGTGACGGGGACGTAGGTCGATTCTGTGGCGCCTTCGATCGGCTCGCCGTCGCGGGTCCATTGGTAGCGGAACTCGGTGCCGGGGGTCCATCTGCCTGGCTTGACGGTAAGCGCCTTGCCCACCCTTCCGTTGCCGTTGATCTGGGGGGTGTCGGAGTCCAGTGTGATCAGTGTCCGGGAGGTGCCGGTGAGCGCCAGGGTGGTCCTGGTGTTGGGGACGTTGCTGTTGACCACGAGCCGGGCCCTGGAGGTCGTGTCGTCGTGGGAGGGGGCGAACCGCACGCGAACGGTGCAGGTCTGGGTGGGTGTCAGGGCCTGGCCGGTGCAGGTGTTGCCGCTGATGAGGAAGTCGTCGGCGGAGGCATTGTCGTCGTCTTCGGTGAAGACCTGCCCGATGTGCAGCACGTTGGAGCCGGCGTTGGTGAGGGTGATCGTCTGGGCCGGCCCGATCGTATTCGCTGCCTGGTCTGGGAAGGTATCGGGGCCGTTGAGCGCGGCGATGCTGCCGGCGGGGCCTTGCAGGGTGATGACGTCGGTGCGGGTCTTGCGGGTGTAGTTGTTGGTGTCGTCTTTGTTCTCCCCGCTACTGCACCTCGGATGGCGGCGGGCCCTGAGCCCGGCGGCATCCGTCGTTTCTCGTCACCTCAGGCGGTTCGAAGTCCCTTCTCGGGACTGTGGATCTAACGGTGTTTGGGGCCCGACACGCTGGATCCTGTTACAACCACTGCGGGCCGCGCTGCCTGTGAGCCGTGCCCGGAGCTTGTTCCGGGCCCCTCGGCCTTGTCTCCGTGCGCTGCCTCCAGGCCCGCGGCGCGGGACGACAGGCGAGGTTCCCTCCGCGACGTCGACGGCCTCACCCTTCGAGCCGGGACCGCCGGTCGGCAGTCCTCGCGCTCTCCACCCTTTTCACTAAAAGGAGCGCGAGATGGATGACACTCATCCGGGTGGCGTTCCTCCTTGTCGTAGTGGTCTTGATCGGGGTGCAGAATCGCGTCGGCGATGAATTCACCCGGGTTCCAGTGCTCGCCGATCGCGACCACACGCGCGTCGCCGATGATCTCGCGCAGCGGTTCCAGGTCATCGAGTGGCGCCGCCGGGTCGAGGTGGCTGAGCAGGACGGCATGCTCGCCAAGCCAGTCGGAGAACGAATGGGGGTGGGACGAAGCGGGCGTGCTGATTGCTCGACTCCTCAGTGCTTGGGACTCTGGAGTACGCGAACCCTGACGTGCGGGAACCCAGAGGCGACGATCGCTGCGAGGCCGATGCAGACGGGTATCACCATGGACCGGTGTCGAGCCAGAGGGCGCGGCACGGAGCATCGATGGCTCCGCCGGTGCGACAAACCCCGCAAGGGTTACCCGCCTGGCCTGTCCGTTCGGGTGGTCCGAGAGGCGAGGCCTGGGATCTCAGGATGACCAAGGTCGGGTAAGCCGCATGGACATGCGCCCACGACGACGCCGCATGACAGCATCCGCCGGATCATGTGGGCGCCACGGACTCACCGCCGCCGGGACAAGCGGCAGCCGAGGGGCCGCGGGTGCCGACCACTCTGCCGGTGCGTGGCGAGAGCACCAGGACAAGCAACCCGACCGGGAGCAGGCACCCTCCGGCTGCCAGCGCCGACATGCTGCGCACATCCTGCAGGTACTGGGTGGTCACGAACAGGGACGCGCTGAACCCGCACAGGGCCCCCAGCGCCATCAGGATCGCCGAGGTGAACGGCACGTTGCGGAACAGGCGCAGCTCCAGCAGCGGGTCGGCGCGGCGCGGTTCGTAGCCGAGGATGCCCAGCACGCCGAGCACGGCGACGGCGAGCAGGCCGAGGATGACCGGCGAGGTCCAGCCCAAGGACTTGGACTCGATGAGCGCGTAGACCAGGCTACCAGCACCAGGATCATCAGGGCCTGGCCCACCGGGTCGAACCTGCGCACCCGGGCAGCGCGGGACTCGGGCACGAACAGCGCCATCAACACGATCGCGGCCACGACGATCGGCACGTTGATCCAGAAGATGGCACGCCAACCGACGCCGTCGACCAGGGCGCCACCGACGATCGGACCCAGCGCGAGCGACAGGCCGGACATCGAGCCGAACACACCGATCGCCCAGGCCCGCTCGGCAGGGTCGGGGAAGACGGTGGCGACGATCGCCATCGCCACCGGGTCGAGCATCGTGCCTCCGACAGCCTGCAGCGCACGCGCCGCCACCAGCCACCCGATACTCGGCGCCAGGCCACACAACAGTGAGCCGAGCCCGAAGGTGGCGAGACCGACCTGGAAGACCCGACGGTAACCGGTCCGGTCGGCAGTGGATCCGGCCAGCACCAAGAACATCGGGCGCTACGCCCAACTCGTCGCCACCGGATACGGCAACGAGCAGGAACGACTTGCCCTCCTGGAAGAGCACCGCGCAGGAGTGGCCGCCAAGCTCGCCGAGGTACAGGAGAACCTCAAGCTCATCGACCACAAGATCGACGTCTACCGAGGCCGGCTCGATGCCGGCGACGCCGACCAACTCTGGGCACCCAAGCCTGAAACCTCCTCCCGTCGCGCCTGACCAGGTGGTTCAAGCGAACACTTGACCCCGACATGACGCTAGGAGTTCGCCAGGCACGCTGCGATCGGCAGCGGCCAACGGCCTCAGCGCGCAGAGCCGACCCGTCGATGATGCTGTGGCACAGGCGCGGCGATCGCCCGGTGTCGTAGAGATCAGCACTCGCCGGCGCCAGGGACGTGTTAGGGCACGTATCGCCCGCTGCGACCGCCCGCACGCCGCTGCACACGCGACGACCGCGGGGTACCACGAGGTCACATGGCGGCTCACCGGGGCAGGTTCGGCTAGCGCGCGCTGGAAGACCGCCCGCAGGTCCGACAGATGGCTGTACGCCTGAGTGTGCAGCTTCACAGCCACCGCATCCTCGCCAAACGCTTGGCCGAGGTAGTGACTGATCGCGCTCACCCCGTCGGCGAACTGCGGCCCGACATGGGCGTACCAGCTGCTCGGCCAGAGCGCGAAGCCGAGCACGAGGACGACTGCGCAACCAAGAACCGTGTCGAACAGCCGTGCCTCCGCCAACTGCCATCCGTCAGGCTCCAGCAGGTCGATCAACACGACGATAAGCGGGGTGAGGAAGACGGTGAACAGCCCGTAATTGCGGTTGATGCCGTAGGGGAGAAGGAACGCCAGGACCGCGATCACGATCAGGAGCAGCGGTCCGTGTTCGCGGCGAACCGTCCTGAGGGCAGGTGCGCGAGTGGCCCATCGATCAGGTCAGCGAACACCGTTTCGATGATTGCGTGCCGGCGGTGAGTGATGTCAGCCTGTGCGGTCGGTTCGGTGTTGTTGGTGAAGAACGGGTGATGACGCCAGACCGGGAACAGCTCCTCCTCGCCGGCCTGGTCGCGGGCGCGGTCACGGACCGCCCTGGATCGTGCTGATCGTGGTCGCCAGCGGCGACAGGCCCCGGCGCAACACCTGCCGGCCGCCGATCTTGGTGTGCCCGAAACTCCCGCCCTAATGAGAGCTACCGGGTTCGTCGTTGAGGCAGACTCGGTGCTTGGTAGCCGCTGGCAGGTGAGCACTCTCCCGCCCTGGATCTCGGGAGTCCTACAAGCAGATCGTGCCCCTTGCCGGTGGTCGGAAGAGTCGACCGCTGATGGGATGTCGTGCCCGCTGCTCATAGGCGTGAGCACTTGATCATTAGGGTGCTGGTGGTTCTTCCGCGGGCTACGTCAACCTGATCGTTGTGCGGGACACGGAAGAACGGAGAACGGGGTTGCTGTTCGTCGGAGACGACTGGGCCGAGGACCACCACGACATCGAGGTGCAAGACGAGACGGGCCGGCGGTTGGCCAAGGCCCGCTTCACCGAGGGGTTGGCCGGCGTCGCTCAGTTGCATGAGTTGGTCGCCCAGCACCTGGACGAGGACGAGGCCGACCAGGTCGTGGTCGGTATCGAGACCGACCGTGGTCCGTGGGTGCTCGCGTTGATCGCCGCGGGCTACCGGGTGTTCGCGATCAATCCGCTGCAGGTCGCTCGTTACCGCGAGCGGCAGAGTGTCTCCGGTGCCAAGAGCGACGCCGCGGACGCACACGCCCTCGCCGACATGGTCCGCACCGACTCTCATCAGCTGCGTTCGGTCGCCGGTGACAGCGACCAGGCCGAAGCGGTGAAGGTGGTGGCCCGCGCCCACAAGAGCCTGATCTGGGAACGCACTAGGCATGCGCAACGGCTACGTAACGTGCTGCGGGAGTTCTTCCCCGCGGCGTTGCAGGCCTTCGATGATCTGACTGCCGCCGATGCCCTTGAGCTGCTTGCCAAAGCCCCCGATCCTGATGCGGCGGCGCGGCTCACCATCGCGCAGATCAGCGCGGCGCTCAAGCATGCCCATCGACACCACGCCAGCGACAAGGCCCGGGTGATCCGCGCGGCGCTGCGCACTGAGCAGCTGCGTCAGCCCGCCGCGGTGACGACCGCCTACGCGGCCACGGTCCGTGCGCAGGTCGCCGTCATCGGCACCCTCAACGCGCAGATCAAGACGATGGGAGCGCAGGTCGAAGCCCATTTTGGTCAGCACCCGGACGCTGAAATCTACCTCAGCCAGCCCGGCATGGGCCCCATCCTCGGCGCCCGGGTGCTTGCCGAATTCGGAGACGATGACCACCGCTACGCCGACGCCCGCTCCCGCAAGAACTGTGAGGATCATGGCGTGTCGTCCCAGGCCGTGGCCTGACCCGCGCAAGAACTGGCCGTGATGCCTTCGTGTAGATCTGTCGGCCACGGCCTGGGACGGTGCGTGCGGCCGCCGGACCGGCGGGGCGTGTCCCGATAGGGGCCTTGCCGTGAACAGGGCACCATCACAGTTCTGACCGCCCACGCCTGGACCGGCGGTGGCCTTCCGTCCCCATGGCGATCAGGAGTCAGACGACCATGCCCAGCATGTCCCAACCCGTGCGGCGCGACCAGGATGAGACCAACCTAGACGACGTCGTCGTCGGCGTGGATACACACAAGAACACGCACACCGCGGCGGTGGTCACGCTTCTGGGTGCGCTGCTGGCCACCGCGACGTTCCCCGCGACCACCGCCGGCTACCGGGAGCTGGTGGCCTGGACGCGTGGTTTCGGGACGCTGCGGCGGGCCGGCATCGAGGGCACCGGCTCCTACGGCGCAGCGCTGGCCCGGTACTTGCGCTGCAAGGGTGTCGAGGTGATCGAGGTAAATCAGCCTGACAAGGCCACCCGCCGCCGGCGGGGCAAGACCGACGTCATCGACGCCGAGTCGGCCGCCCGCGCGCTGCTGTCGGGCCGGGCCACGGCCGCGGCGAAGACCGGGGACGGGCCCGTGGAGATGCTGCGGATGTTCAAGCTGGCCAAAGCATCCGCCCTCAAGGCTCGCACCCAGACGATCAACCAGCTCAAAGCCGTGCTCGTCGCCGCCGACCCGGCTCTGCGGGAGGCGATGTCCGGACTGAGCAACACCGCCCTGGTCCGGCACTGCGCAGCGCTGGAGGCCAGCACGCCCGACGATGTCGTCAGCGCCGCGGCCTACACGCTGCGCATCCTGGCCCGCCGGATCCTCGCGTTGACCACCGAGATCAGCGACCTGGAGCAACGCATCACCGAGGCGGTCAAAACCCGAGCACCCAGGCTGCTGGACCGGCCCGGCATCGGCCCCGACAACGCCGCGACCCTGCTGATCACGGTCGGCGACAACCCCGAACGGCTGCGCAGCGAGGGATCCTTCGCGTCGCTGTGCGGTGTCAGCCCGGTCGAGGCGTCCTCCGGGCAGACCACCCGCCACCGCCTCAACCGTGGCGGCGACCGCAACGCCAACGCCGCGCTCTACCGCATCGCCCTGTCTCGCCTGCGCTGGGATCCGGCCACCCGCGACTACATGCAACGCCGCATCAGCGAAGGCAAGACCCGACGCGAGGTTCTGCGCTGCCTCAAACGCTACATCGCCCGCGAAGTCCACCAGATCATCACCAAGTCCACACCAGACACAACCGCCAGTCCCGCAGCGGCTTGACATCCATAGGGGCATCTACGCCGGCACAAGCCCGATCACCCGCGCCTCGGGCAAGAAGAAGACCGTCCTCGCGCGTTACGTCCACAACAACAGACTGATCGATGCACTCGGCCAGCAAGCGTTCAGCGCCCTGACCGGCTCGCCAGGCGCCCGCTCCTACTACGACGAACTCCGCCGGCGCGGGACCGGCCACCGCGCCGCACTGCGTCAACTCGCCAACCGCCTCGTGGGCATCCTGCACGGCTGCCTCAAGACCGGCACCGTCTACGACGAAGCGGCCGCCTGGTCACACCACACCCACACCGCCGCCGCTTGACAATATTTCGCCATGGGATGTCTGCTTGGCGTGCCCATACACCGGGCGCAACAACGAGTCGATATCGATGAACGCCTGATCCTCGATACCCGGCAACAACCCGCTGGCCTGGACAAGGTTGACCAGATGGGCCCGCGCCACCGAGGCCAACTGCTGGGTGTGGCCATGGGTGAACTCCCGCAGAAACTGACCCAACGTCGCCGGCGCATACACGCCATCGAACAGCCGGCGCATCCCACCCGAGCGGATCACATCCAGATCATCGATACAGTCCGCGCCCGCGGCCATCCCCGCGATGATCGAGGCCAGCTTGCCCGCCGGGTTGGCCGCCGCCGAAGCCACCGTCGTCTCCGTGATCGCGACCCGTTCGCCCACCAGCTCCGACAGGCCCGCCCGCTCCGCCAGCGCCATCACCGGCACCAACCCCGCGCACGACACCAGATTCTGCTCATCGAAGACCGGCGTGGCCCGCGACCACCCATACGGTAGTTTCACTCTCAGTGCCTTTTGGATCGGGTTGGATCAGGACCTAGACACTCCAGATTCTCCCGATCCAGAAGGCACTTTCCCTGCTACCGCGCCGAGGCCCACTCACCCGGTCCACGGATTGAGGCTGAGCCAGCGTTGCCGCCGACCGTGAGCGCGGCCGACAGGAGCGCCAGCACCATGAATACCAGAACGACCAGCCAGCCTTGGCCCCGGACGAGCAGCCCAACCGTCAGGCCGAGCCCACCACCGAGGACACCGACCGTGGCGACCCGCTTCCCCCGGCCGAGATACGGACCACCGCGCTCGACAAGTGAGCTGGTGAAACCGCCTAGCGCGATCGGCAGGCCGATGCCTATCTGGCCCGTGAAGATTCCGAATGCGAGCGGCAGGCAGATCGCGATTGGGGTACGGATCATCCGTGCCCACGGCATCGGCACAGGCTTGAGCCGCACCACCTCGACCAGCCAGGCCGGCGCCGTCAAGCGGCCACCATCCCTCTCGATCCGGCGGGCTGGCGGCCCGCGCCTGGAACCGCACGACCCACCGTCGCCGACGCCTTGGCCAGCGGACCGCCTTCCCCATACCCGGCCGGGCGCCGCCGGGGAACCTGTCCGTGAAAACCGGACAGCACGCCGCGACCGTCGGCATGGGGACAATCGTCTTTGCCAGCTCCATCGGCCGGTGCCCCCTATATACGATGATGTGGCGTCCGAGGGCAACTCCTCACCTGAAGCCACACCTGTGATGCCGCGGTCCGGCGGGTAGCGTGGTGAGTGTGCGGATCGAGGACTACGCCCTCATCGGCGACACGCAGTCGGCCGCTCTCGTCGGTCGCGACGGATCGATCGACTGGCTGTGCCTCCCCCGATTCGACTCACCCGCATGCTTCGCCAAGCTTGTCGGCGACGACTCCAACGGATTCTGGCGGCTGGCCGCCGCCGGACAGGAAGTTGCCACGCGCCGCGCGTACGGGAGGGACACGCTGATCCTCGAGTCCGTCTGGGAGACCTCCACCGGGACAGCCAAGGTCATCGATTTCATGCCTCCCCGGCAGACTCACCCAAGGCTAGTCCGGATCGTGGAGGGAATGTCCGGGACGGTGGACATGACCGCAGAGATCAGCATCCGGTTTGACTACGGCAGAATCGTTCCCTGGGGGCGCCGCTTTGACGGCCACCTCCACGTCATCGGCGGGCCGGACTCGGTGTGGATCCACGCTCCTCTCCACTTGGAGGGCAGTGGCGAGCTGTACACCGGCACCTTCACGATCGCCGCAGGGGAGCGCCAGGCGTTCGTGTTCACGTGGCATCCCTCGCACCAGCCCGAACCAGACACCATCGATCCCAGCGAGCAGCTCACCGAGACCAGGCTGTTCTGGGAGGACTGGATCTCCCCCTGCCGGTTGGCAGGCCCTTGGCGCGGCGCCGTAGTCCGCTCACTCATCACGCTGAAGGCGCTCACTTACAGCCCGACCGGTGGAATCGTGGCGGCTCCCACCACGTCGCTGCCCGAGCTTCTCGGCGGTGCCCGTAATTGGGACTACAGATACTGCTGGCTCCGCGACGCTTCGCTGATGCTCGATGTCCTGACCGACTCCGGGTACATCGAGGAAGCGGGCGCCTGGCGTGACTGGCTGCTCCGCGCGATCGCAGGCCGCCCGGAAGACCTCCAGGTCATGTACGGCGTAGCCGGTGAAAGACGACTTCCCGAGCAGCCGCTCGACTGGCTCGCCGGATACGAAGGATCCCGGCCGGTCCGAACCGGCAACGGCGCGGTTTCCCAGCTCCAACTCGACGTCTACGGGGAGGTGCTCAGCTGCCTCTACCGGTCCCGCAAGAAGGGCGTGCCGCCCCACGACTACGCGTGGTCCATCGTCTGTAGTCTGATGGACTACCTCGAGCGCAGCTGGAACCAGCCCGACGAGGGCCTGTGGGAGGTGCGCGGCCCACGGCGGCACTTCGTCCATTCCAAGGTCATGGCATGGGCAGCCGCCGACCGAATGGTTCGGGCAGTCCAAGAGCTCGGCCGCAGCGGGCCCGTCCATCGCTGGCGTACCATGCGGGACAGGATCCACGCCCAGGTCTGCGACAAGGGCTTCGACTCCCAGCGCGGCACGTTCACCCAGTCGTACGGTTCTCGCGAACTCGACGCGTCGCTACTTCTGATTCCGATCCTGGGCTTCTTGCCACCCGAGGATCCCCGGGTGGTCGGCACCATTGACGCGATCAAAAGCGAACTGATGACCAACGGCTTGGTCGTGCGTTACCCGATCTCTGACAGCACAGACGTGGACGGGCTCCCTGGAGCCGAAGGCGCCTTCCTCGCCTGCAGTTTCTGGCTGGCGGAAGCGCAGGCCCTCCTCGGGCGCAAGGACGAGGCCACGGAGCTGTTCGAGCGATTGCTGTCCCTCACCAACGACGTTGGCCTACTCGCCGAGGAGTACGATCCCATCCAGGGACGCCAACTGGGCAACTTCCCTCAGGCGTTCACCCACATCAAGCTGATCCGTACAGCCCAGGCGCTCAGTTAGCTGGTCACGCTGACTGGCAAGAATGAGCGGACACCCGGCGGCGAGTGGACCTGCAGGCGTACCTCAAGGTTCGTCTTTCTTCACTGTCTCGAGTACGCCCATCATGCCGCCGTCCTCGTGGTTGAGGATGTGGCAGTGGTACACGGTCTTACCGGCGTAGTCGGTGAAGTGAATCCGGATCACGATCTTCCCGTCCTGCCCGACGGGGGGGGTTCGCTGCATCTTGCCAGTTCAGCGCGTGGTGAAGCTTGCCGTTGATGCTCATCAACTGCAAGTGCTTTGCGTGAACGTGGAACGTGTGTTCCTCCTCGGCCAAGACTCCGGTACTCACTTGGGGTCCTGCGGTCGCATTCCCGTCCCCGCACCGCGTCCTGCGGGAGATCGAGGCGGACTACGGCTGGCCGAAGGAACGCCGGAACCAGTCCTGTGCGCCGCTTCGAGCGACCCTGCACGCACTGCCCGTTCCTCGGGGTCGGTACCGTCCAGCACGTAGTGGTCGGGCGTGACCGCGCCGTCGACGACGGCCGTGCCCAGTCCGGGAGCGGCGTCGACGACGGACGCTCCGCGAGCCGGTGAGCGGGTTGGCGGTGAACAGCACGCCGGCAACTTCGGCCTCGATCATGCGCTGGGCGACCTCCTTTTCAGTACAACTGCAACGTATCCGGAAACAATGCAGTCGCAATGTAAAGTGGGTCAACTGCTCCGCAAGGTCAAGCGCGAGCGCCGTGAGCTGCTCGCCGACGCCTTGATGTGGCTGGCCGCCGCGCGCGGCCTCGATGGTGCCCGGGTTGGAAGAGTGGTCGGAGCTCGGAGGCCGACATCTGGCAGGCGGTATTCGACCGCCGCGACCCCGGCTCGTCGAGCACGTCCGGCCCCAGGCCGCTGCCCTGGAATAGGCACAGGAGCAGCCCACCGACATCCGCGCGATCCGAGATCGCAGACAGGCGCGCGACGACTCGATGCTGTTACGCGGCTAGCGATCGCCGGAGTTCGTCGTCGCGGTGCCTGCGATCTGGCCGGGGGCGCGGCCAGGATGGGCACCATCTGCCCCGACACGGCGCCCCGCGCCGCGGGGTCACCTCCGCATCCCGCGGGTCGATCGTCGGCGTCAACCGTGGCTGCGACCTCGCGATATGGCGTGATTTCAAAGACGATCAGGCGAGGGTCAACGGCGAGTAGACGGCCCACGATGGGCCATCCGAACATCCAGGCGCCGCTCGGCGTGCCCGAGAGGGCGCCTTCAGCTGGTTCGCGGAGGCCATGGGAACTGTTCGTCCGCGGGGAAGGAGCGGTTCACGTGCGGGTCACGGACGACCGATCTGCTGGCTGAGGAAGTTATCTAGACAAGCTTGGGAGTTCCCGATGCGTGTTCGACGAGGCTTCGCCGTCGTCCTGGCCCTTCCGCTCGTCCTGACCGGCTGCTCCTCCACGGGAGCCGTTTCCGACCACACTGAGGCAACAAGTGGCAACTCCTGCTCTGAGCCCGTCCGATTCGGTGTCGAACCTTACGAGGCGACGGCGCAGCTCCTGCCGGCGTACGACCCGCTCACCAAGGAGTTCGGCAGCCAGGTTGGCTGTGAGGTGAAGCTCAACATTCCCACCAGCTACAACGCCGAGATCGAGGCGATGCGTAACGACGAGCTCGAGATCGGCCAGTTCGGACCGCTCGGCTACATCCTTGCCAACAAAGTCGCGGACGCCGAGGCGGTGGCAACCTTCGCCGACGCCGACGGCAAGCCATCCACCTACACCGCGAGCATAGTGACACCGAGCACGTCGAACATCAAAAAACTGAAGGACTGTAGGGACCAGTCGTTCGCCTACGCGGATCCAGCTTCCACCTCCGGGCACCTGTTTCCCGCTTATGCGCTCAAGAAGGCCGGGATCGACCCCGACAAGGGCGTGAAGGGACGCTACGCGGGCAGCCACACCGCGAGTTACGAAGCGCTGCGCGCTGGTCAGGTGGCCTGCGGCGAGCTCAACTCCGAGCAGATCGAGGCCGCCAAGCAGGCCGGCCAGTGGAAGGCGTCGGCGTTCCGTACTCTCTGGCAGTCCGAACCGATCCCGGTCGACCCGATCGCCATCCGCGGCGACCTGCCCGAGAAGACGAAACAGAAGTACGTGAAGACCCTGCTCGACCTCGATCTCAGTAAGCTCCCCGAGAAGGAGCGGTCCGTCCTCCCCAGCGACCACATCGTCGCCCAGAAGGACTCGGCCTACGACGGCATCCGCGACCTGGTCAAGACCCTCAACCTCGACCTGACCAAGATCAATGGCTGACCACTCCACACCAACGGCACAACGTGAAAGGCACACCCGGCACGGCCAGGCAGCATCGCGCGTCAACGCCGGCACGGAGCCCCTCCTCGACATCCGAGAACTCAGCATGCGCTACCCGAACGGTCACCAGGCACTCAACGACGTGAGCCTGCAGGTCCGGCCGGGTGAGATGGTGGCAGTACTCGGTTCGAACGGCAGCGGCAAGTCGACCCTGCTGCGGTGCATCACCAGGCTGGTGGCACCGACCTCCGGGCTGGTACGGGTCGACGGCCAGGACCTTGCCGCACTGGAGGGCGCTCAGCTTCGCGCCGCCCGTCGCGGGGTGGGAGTCGTCTTCCAAAGTCCTGCGCTGGTCCGCCGACGCAGCGTCATCGCGAACGTCATCGCCGGGGCCCTGGGTCGCAGTCGAGGGCTGGGCTGCCAATTCGGACGGCTGCCTCGAGACGAGCTACCGTTCGCGGCGGAGTGCCTCGAGCAGGTCGGACTGCTGGACTTCGCACACCGGCGCGCGGACACCCTGTCCGGCGGGCAGGCGCAGCGTGTGGCGGTTGCTCGTGCACTGTGTCAACGCCCGGTTGCGCTGCTCGCCGACGAGCCAGTCGCGAGCCTGGATCCGGACGCGGCCGTCGAGGTGATGCAGATCCTGCGCCGCCTCACCGACGAGCAGCAGCTGTGCGTCGTGGTCATCTTGCACCAGCCGGAACTCGGGCTGTCCTACGCCGACCGGGTGGTCGGTCTGCGCGCCGGGTCGGTGGCCTTCGACAGTCCCTGCGATCTCGTCGATGAGGCACGCGTACGCGCGCTCTACCGCTCGGCACCAGAGCCCCAGGGGGTACAGTCGTGACTTCGCACACACTCCTCAGAGCAACTGCCGCCACCCGACCGCGCGCGTCTGCCGCACGGTGGTTTCTGCGCCTGGTGGTCGCCGTCGCCGCCGTCGGCGTGATCTACCAGGCCCTGGTCGTGACCGAGGCGCGGTTCGGCAAGCTGATCCACGGCGTGTACGGGATGGCTGACCTGTTGCGCCGTGCAATGCCACCCGACATGGCACAGACACCTGGCGTGCTGCCCGCAGTGCTGGAAACCGTCGACACCGCACTGCTCGGCACGCTCGCCGCGGTCGTCATCGCGGTGCCACTGGCATGCTGTGCCGCGGACAACATCACGCCGCACCGCATCGTCTACTACGGGGCCCGGACGTTGATCGGACTGTTCCGAGCGGTACCCGACCTCGTCTGGGCTCTGCTGTTCGTCACCGCTGTCGGCCTTGGGCCCTTCGCGGGGGTCCTCGCTCTGGCGGTGCACAGCATCGGCATGCTGGGTCGCCTGATCGCCGAAGCCATCGAGGACGGTGAAGCCCTGCCGGTGCAGGCGTTGAGCGTGACCGGCGCCAACCGGCTCCAGGTCATCACCCATGCCGTCCTGCCCGGTGTGCTACCCACGGCCGTCGGTATCGCGTTGTACCGGCTCGACGAGAACGTTCGCGCCTCGCTCGTGCTCGGGTTCGTCGGTGCCGGGGGGATCGGCTTCGAGCTCCTGACCTCGATGAGCCTGTTCAACTACCAGAAGGTGGCGATGCTGTTGATCGTGACCTTCGTCCTGGTGCTCGGAGTCGAAAGGGGCAGCGCCGCCCTGAGGCGACGGGTCGCCTGACAGGCAGGACACCCATGGTCACGCTCACCCGTCCAACGTCACGATCGTCCTGCCTCCGATCGTGCCCCGCAGTTCCTGAAACGTGCAGGCGCCCAATAGCCGCACCGATTATCCAGAAGGGATACCCATGAGTGCCGACGCTAAGCCCGCCAGGACATCGCCAACGTCCCAGCCGCTCACCGCGACAGAGTTGGTGGAGCTGCTGAACCAAATGGCCAACCGGCCCTACGACACCGAAGGGTCCCTGGTCCCCGAGGAGGTCGTCGACGAGCGGACACATGCGCTCCAGGCGGCGGAGCTGGCCCTGACCAGCGGCGCGGACGACGAACTCGTCCTCGCCGCCGCGCTCCACGACGTCGGACGCGCCGAGCAGGTCCGACGGATGTACCCGAACCTGCCCCATGAGGTGGCCGGCGGTGCTTTCGCACGGGATCGGCTCACCGAGCGTATCGCGTGGGTGATCGAACAGCACGTCCCGGCCAAGCGCTACCTCGTGGCGACGGATCCGAACTATCGGTCGCTGCTCAGTCCCACCTCTGTCACCACGCTTGGGCTTCAGGGTGGGCCGATGTCTCCGGCCGAGGTGATCCGGTTTGAAGGGCACCCCTGGCACGGGCAGGCGGTGATCCTGCGGCGATGGGACGACCAGGCGAAGGATCCCAGTCGGCCGGGCATCACGATGGACGAACTGGCGGCGGTCCACCACCGATGGGCGTCCTCGGTTCGACGCTGAACCGGACAGGCCACAGGTGCCCCGCGTGGCGGAGTGCTTGCCTCCCCTGAGGTCGCCGGTTCGCTAGGGCTTATACGGGCCGTCCTCACCGCCGTCAGTTCCCTGCACGGTCATCTGCGCGAGCACCCCGCCCATGTGTCCGGCTGGGCGTTCGGCGGGGTTAGCGCCGGCATCGCCTTGTCCGATCTGCTCGTCCTCGCCCTGCGGTCGGTCGCCGACTGGCGGGCCGCCTGGTTGGCCTCGGCCGCCCTCGCCGCGGTGCTCACCCTCGTTTCATGGCGGTTGCGCCCCGAGCGGGCTCCGGTCACCGCCTCGACGCCGCCCGGGATCGGCGGGCGGAGCATCCGTACCCGCCGCTGGTTCAGTGTTCTGTTCGCCTCCTACACCCTGGAAGGCATCGGCTACATCGTGGCCGGGACCTTCCTCGTCGCCGCGATCGAACAGAGCTCTCCGGGCTGGATCAGCAGCGGTGCGTGGGTGCTGGTCGGTCTTGCTGCCGTACCGTCCTCGGCGCCGTGGACCCGGCTGAGGCGCCGCTGGTCTTACCCCGACCTGCTGGTCGCGGCGCTCGTCGTCCAGGCGGTCGGCATCGTGCTGCCGGCGCTGATCGCAGGTGTGACCGCCGCCCTCACCTCCGCGGTGCCGTTCGGCGCCACGTTCATCGGCGTCAGCACGCTCGCCCTTGCCGCGGGAGCTCACCTGCACCTCCCCCGCGCGGTCGCGCTGCTGACCGCCGGATACTCCGTCGGCCAGATCCTCGGCCTCCTGGCCGTCACGCCCATGCTGCGCCACGGCTACCACCAGGCGCTGATCCTTGCCGCCATCGTGGTCCTGGCCGCCGGCACGGGCGCCGCCATGCTGCGCGTCGGCGTCCCACACGAAGGGGCTCTGCCGCGGGAGGGCACTCCTGTACAACGGCCCTCACCCGCGGAGGCCACTGCCGACCCCGGCAGCGGCGACTGACGGGGGAGCCGCGCCGTGCCCGCCAGAGCGCGTCCACCTCTCCTATTTCGTCGGCCTGAGGACTCGAATAATAGCCATCATGCCGTCGTCTTCATGTTCCAGAATGTGGCAGTGGTAGACGAAGTCTCCGGGTTCGGCTCGACGGAAGTCAAGACGGACTTTTACGCTGGGATACGGGCCGGTGCCAGACCAGGCGGGAATGTCCACCGAGTCAATTGCTTGCCGCTCCAGGACAGGTGCGGGAGCACCGTCGCGTTCCAGCAGCATGTAGTGGATCTGATGTATGTGGAAGTCGTGGAGCTCACGCGCCCGGTTTTCGATGGTCCAGTCCTCCACTGACCCCTGCGTGGTGGTGATGGACGGCGGGTTGGTCGGGCTGAACAGCATTGGCTTGGCGCCTTCTTCGGTGATGAAGAACTGGTTCTTCTCGTCGTCCTCAGAAAAATAGAGGCGGCGCGCCTTTGTTGGCGGAATGGTGAGGAGTAGATCGAAACGTTGCGGGCCAGGTGGTCCAGATTTTGGAGGCATCACAGACGGCTCCGCCGCGTGTGGGTCTGTTTGGATGGCGATGAGGGGACGGGTCGGGTCGCTGTCGCCGTCCGGGCCCGTGTCAACTTTTCGCGTGACCAGCCGAGCACTGTTCACGTTCGAGGATGGTCCATTCACAATGAACTCTGCTCGTGCCGCAGGTGGCATGACAATGTGTTTCACCGGTATGATCCTGCCCTTCCTGGTGCCCTCCTGCGATCCCGTCGGAACACCGTCGCGGCCCACGAGTTGCAACTCCTGCGGAGCACCGTCGTACTGCAACTGCAGGTCCAGAACCGTGTCCGCGGATGCGTTCGTGACCCGCCAGAATTCTTTTTTGTTGGGTTTCACGGTGAGCTTGGCAGGTGGATAGTCCGGATACGGAACAGGGACATAGTTTACGGACAGATCCTTCTCCGGCACGATAGGCGGAGTTACGCTTCCTTCTGGACTTCCATGCGGAAGTTTCTGGTCGCGGATGGTGAGAATGCGTTCAGGCAGCCCTCCTACCGCTGGCTGCAAGTCTTCTATCCCTGCGACCACAATGACTCCGCTCGCGCCGCCGAGCACTGCCGCTTCTGAGAGGCCGTGGACGTGGGGGTGATACCAGTAGAGTCCGGGAGGCTCATCCTGCGGAAACCAAGCATCGTATGTGAAGGTCTCCCCAGAGTTGATGAGCGTTTGAATGACTTCGTCGGAGTGGCATGCCGGCGAGACGTTGGTGCCGTGAAAGTGAATATTGACGGAGGATTCGTTTGCCCTGGTAGCGCCACAGACCCGCGACGGCGACCTGTCCACTACCATGCTGTCGGCAGCGCCGGGTTTCGGCAGGTTGTTCTTGACGGTTATGATCAAGTGGTCACCCGGAGAAACGTGGAGAGTCGGGGACTGTTTGCCGTCCGGTGTGGTGAAGCAGTACAGGGTTCTACCGGCGGCGTCCTTGACGGTGTCGTAAGAAAGATCCACGAAGAGGAATCCGTCTTTGCTGTAGAGGTCCGGAGCTGGCGCGACGGTGCTGCCTGGGGAAAATCGCGGACAAGGGCCGGGGCCGGCTTGTTGACATGCTTGGAGCGCAAGCCCAGCCAGACCCAGTAACAAACAGATCCCCAGGGCGGAAAACTTGCTCCGCAACGTCATCATCACTCCGTGAGTCAAGCCGCGCCTGTCGCGTGCGACAAATAGGCATTACCCCGTAGCGCACCGATCAAGCGGCCATGCGGCGCGCCTGTCCGCCTGTCCGAGGCGGGGCATGCTGGCGGTGCGACCACCCCGACCACGCGAGTTGCGGCGGATCACGTCGATACGTTCCCGAAACCGCCCGGTCGCTGGAACGAGAGGCAGAAAGGCTTGCCCGCTGACTGCGAAGGGCGTCACCCATGACCCAGTTCGGTGCCACCGCCAACCCGAAGGACCCCAGCGAGGTCAACGTCAGCCAACCCTCCGACGCCCTCGTCGCCCGAGCCGCCGCCCAGAGCGCCTTCAACTCCCTCTTCCTCGGGCTCGGCGCGGTAGCCCTGCTGGTCGGCGCGGTCGGCGTGGCCAACACCATGGTCATCTCCGTCCTCGAACGACGACCCGAGATCGGACTACGCCGAGCGCTCGGCGCCACCAAGGGCCACATCCGCATCCAGTTCCTCGCCGAGGCGATGCTGCTGTCCTTCCTCGGCGGCACGGTCGGCGTGGGTGTCGGGACCGCCGCGACCGCCATCTACGCGAGTACGAAGGACTGGGCGGTCGTCGTCCCCACCATCGCCTGGGCCGGCGGCCTCGCCGCCACCGTGCTCATCGGCGCCGTCGCCGGACTACTCCCCGCGCTGCGCGCCGCCCGCATGTCACCCACTGAGGCACTGTGGACGATCTGAACCCCCGCCCCCGCCCCTTCCGGCCAAGACAAGCCGCTTTCAGGTTATGGCCACGACAATGCTTACTGCCGCCCACGCAGAGAGGTCTGAGCCATGAATCCGACCCGCAAGGAGTTTCTGAGATTCGCTGCCATCGCCGTGGGCGCCTCTGGCGTCGGCAACGCACACAACGGCCACGCAGGCAACGGAACTGGCGGTGGTGAGCTCAAACGCGTTGACCCTTTCGGAGCTGTCCTCAACACCGCGGCCTGGTACCCACTCGTGGGTCTGGGCGACCCGCACATGTCCGAACGGTTTCACGCCTTCGTGCGGTCGCTGATCCAACGACCGGTGCTGCAGCACAGGCTCAACGACATCGTCGTCGAGTTCGGGGAATGGTCCCTAACAGAACATTGCCGACCGCTTCTTTCTGGGTCTTGAGTCCGTCGGCGACGCCAAGCTCTCGACCATGTGGCGCACCACGATCGGCGGTCGGGTCTACTGGGACGCTCCCGTTTACGGGCTCTTCCCAGTTGAGGGTGTAGCGATCGCTGGAGCGTCGATCCTAGGTGGCGGGCGGCCGGCGCCTTTGAGGACATCGATCGGGATCGACTGTTCGCCGCGCTGGTGTCTTGGTGCCACACGGGTCCGCAACCGCTGCACCGGTAACGGCGCACGACGACCTCGAGCACCGTGGGGCGCCAGCTCAGCGCCTGTTGGGTCCAACCGCCGGACCACCGTGTCTCGCGGGACGCGTTCGCGGACGTATCGTCGACACCACTGATCGGGCTCGACGACCCGGCAGGCAAGTCGGGGGCTGAGCCTCTGCCCGATGACCTCGGGATCGAGCTCATCAAGTCGGCAGAACGTGGTCGGGTCAGAGCAGGCGAGGCCCGCGGAACGGGTAGCCCTCGATGCCCTCAGCCTGTCGTGGCGCCGGAACCCGGTGGGCTGTCCACTCTCACGGACCGGACAACGACGGTCACATGGGCTGACAGGGCGTGCCACGGTTGGCGGTTCAGTCCTTCTTCGCAGGGGGCTGGGCGACGCACAAGATGCCCCTGTTGCCGTCCTGGTCAGCGATCACGGTGAGCGACGGCGCGTCGCTGTCATCGACGACGGTCCCACCCACGGCGACGGCAGCGGCGATTCGTTGCTCGGCTACCTCGGGCGCCACATAGACCTCGACGTGGAACCGCTGACGCGGGGACCCGTGCTCGTCGCCGTCCCCGAACCACAGGTTCGGTACCCGTCCCGTGGCGTCCCGGATCTCGTCGCTGGGGGACCCGTAGCCCTGGGACTCGGCGTTCCCGGTCAGCAGGGCGGCCCACACCGGGGCGATGGTCGCGGAGTGCGCCGTGTCGAGGCCGAGCTCGATGACGCTCACCGAGGCCGGGTCGGCGTCGACCTTGTGGTCGGCGGCGATCTCGCTGATCCGTCGGGCGAGGTCGACGTCCTGCTGGGTCACCCATTCAACGACGTGTTCGATTCCCTCGTCGTCGCGGTAAATGGCGTGCGAGTTCAGCTTCTCCACCGAGTCGACCCCCACCTATGTGGGGATCGCCGACGCGGTGGACGAGCAGCTGTGGGCGACCGCGATCGAAGACGACGGGATCCGTGACGGTGCCATGGTGTTCGAAGCCACACACTGTGTGGATCTGTCGAAGTGGCCGCAAGGCACCCGGCTGATCCTACGCAAGGAACGCCCGCATCCGGGCGCCCAACTCCAACTGCACAACACCACCAGTGACGGGATGCGGCTGACCGCGTTCATCACCGACACCCCGGCCCGTGTAGTCCCCCACCAGATCCAGGGACTGGAGCTACGACACCGCCAGCACGCCCACGTCGAAGCACGGATCAAAGACTCCGGCCACCTCGGCCTGGGCAACCTGCCGCTGGACGCGTTCTGCCACAACCAGGCCTGGTTCGAGATAGCGCTCGCCGCCGCGGATCTGATCAGCTGGGCGTGCTCTGGCACATGGCCCCCCGTCCCTACGGCAGCAGCCATCACGTGCGCTACCGGCCTGATCCTGCTCGTGGCTGTGCGGCTGTGGCGATCGCCTGTGAGCGCCCGATTCTCCGCCCCAGTCGCCGGAGACTTCTCAGCCCGGTGCGATGTCAGCATGCGCGGTGGTGGGAAGCTTGCCGAGGTCGCGGTAGATGGTGGGTCGAGTGACGCCGAACTCGGCGGCGATCTGCGTGACAGTGTGCAGCCGTTGGCCCCCACCTCTTCGTACATCTCCCGGGCGATGCACGCTCGCCGCGGGGTCAGCTTCAGCTTCTGCCCACCGGTGCGCCCCCGGGCCCGGGCGGCTGCCAGGCCGTCCGGTGGAGGCATCGAACTCCCGAAGCTACGGCCAGGGGTCATATAGCCGTGGGGGCCGTCCGGGTCGCGCATATCTCCGACCCGGACGGCAACTCCGGCAACCGTCAACCTCGCCCAGCCTTTGATCTCGAGTGGCGGGAGTTGGCTCAGAGACGGTCGATCGCGGCGCGCAGGAACGCGTCCCGGCGAGCGGTCACCGCTGCTGCGTCCAGCGGCCGCCCCTGGTCGTCGTAGCCGGGCCAGCCATCGAGGACGGTGGGTGTGTCCAGCGCGGCCACGGCGTCCCAGTACGCCACGTTGGTCGCTCGCATGCCGGCTTCGCGCTCCCACCCCTCCAGGACCGGATCCGGGTCCGCCCCGTACGTGATCGCCATTTGGAACCGGAACCCGCCGATGTCGACTCCGGGACTCCCGGCGCCGGAGTCCTTCCAGTCGATCAGGGCGAGAAAGGTGTCGCCGTCCCATCGTGTGTTGCCCCACCACACGTCGCCGTGGACGAAGCCGGTCGGGCTGTCGGGTCGGCCGTGCTCTCGTACACAGTCGTCGGCCCACAGCAGCAGTGGGGTCGGCAGCGGCTCGTTCACCCACTGTCGGACCCACCTGGCCGGCACACCGGTCCACTCGCACAGCGCTTCGACGACCGTGGCCTTCTCCTCGTCCGGGCAGGCGCGGTACAGCGCGGCCCAGCGGCGGCTCCGCGCGCGGTCGTAACCTGAGACGGGGTAGGTGGAGTGGTGGCGCAGCGGCAGGTCGGGGCGGGGGTCGAGCGGGATTCGGTGTACCCGCGCGAGCGCGGCTCCAGCAGCGTGCAGCTGCGCCAGCGACACCCGACCCGGCAGCCGGCTGCTGCCGGGCAGGGCCGTCTCCAGCGTGGCTGGGGCCCCAGCGACACTGCCGTCGAGATCGGTGGCGAGCAGCCGTGGAGCCGGGAGTCCGTGCTCCTCGGCGTACCGCAGCGCCGCCGCACCGGTCACGATCTGACTCGTGGTGATTCGGCCGCCGACCCGCAGGACCACGTCCCGCGTACGGTCCGACTGATCGACGCGCAAGAGCCACGGCCCACGGCCGACGTTCAGGCTCTCAACGGAATGCACGCTCGCGTCCGCACCGAGCGCACGATGTGCCCAGGCCAGTGCGGCTTCGCTTGGCAAGTGAGTCATCTTCAAGGTCCCTTCGACAGCGATGTGTACGAAGGGGAGCGGTGCGAAGACCGAGCGCTCTAAACGTCGTGCTCGACCCTTCCCGCCCACCATGAGCCTGACCGACCTCCCCGCCCACGTCAAGCGCGTTGCAGAGGCGCAGCAGCATGGTGAGCCCGAGAACGCCACCGCGGCGACCCGTCCGGATCAACCTCTGGGCCAGGATGACGTTCCGGCCCTACTGCGTCGGGTCGCCAACTCGATCGAGGAACACGGACAGGTGTGGGTCCAAGACCTGGTCTTACACAACGAGGTCACGGCCGATGAGGACTGGTACTCAGTCACCGTCTACTTCCGCGAGGAGTCCGAGTAACGCCAACTCGCCCCACGACCCGGCGAATCACCACGACCCCTCGCTTGTAAGTTCTAGGCGCTTCGTCCGGCGGGATCCGTCCGCGTCCGCGACCTCGGGCAACTGTCCGTGCCCGGCGGCCGGCGGCTGGCCTTGTCTTGGCCCGTTGCTGTCACCGTTGCTGTCGACAGCACTCAGCCCGCGTCCGGTGGCCGTCCACGAACCGAGACTAGATGCTTGATGTTGCGCGAAGGGTGAACACCTGAAAGTGACCGACCTGCCGACCTCGCCCGGAGTGGATCTGGACGGGTGTGCACCCGCCGTCGGAGACGCAGGCGGAGCTGTGCGTGGTTGCCCGTTCGCGAGGTGCCAGGACGGCACTACGAGACGGCGTCGGTTTGTCACCGTCGGGTAGGTTCTGCGTCACCGGGGTGTTCTAACCTAGACTGCCCGAGCGGCATACCGGGTGTGCGGCAACGTCTGGTTGCTGCCCGCTCGCGGGTGGGGGTTGTGTTGTGTCAGCGACCGACCGCTCAAGGTGAAGGCCGAGGATCGGACAGCAGCAGGAATGAATCCCAGCCACCGCGCCGACTCAGGCTTCTCCAGCGACGCAGAGCGCATCGTTCAGTCGCGGCTTCTGGCGGGCCGATACGCCCTCGACGCCGAACTCGGCCGCGGTGGGATGGCCGTGGTGTGGGTCGGCACCGACCAGCGCCTGGGGCGAACTGTGGCGGTAAAGACGCTGCGTTCGGAGCTGGCCACCGACGAGACCGTCCAGGCCAGGTTCCGCCGGGAGGCGCAGTCCGCGGCGGCCCTGAATCACTCCTCGGTCGTCGCTGTCTACGACACCGGTGAAGAGGTCCTCGACGGCGTGTCGGTGCCCTACATCGTCATGGAGTACGTCGAGGGTCGCACGCTGCGCGATGAACTCGGCGATGCGCGTGACGATGGTCAGCGGATGCCACCCGGACGGGCGCTGGAGATCATCGCCGACGTCCTGGAGGCGTTGGAGTACAGCCACCGGGCCGGCATCATCCACCGCGACATCAAACCGGCGAACGTCATGCTCACCCCGGCCGGTAAGGCCAAGGTCATGGACTTCGGCATCGCCCGCGCCATGGCCGACGCCTCGGCGAACCTCACTCAGACCGCCGCCGTCCTCGGCACCGCGCAGTACCTCTCGCCCGAGCAGGCCCGCAGCGAGCCGGTCGACGCTCGCAGCGACATCTACTCCAGCGGCTGCCTCCTTTATGAGCTCCTCACCGGCCGCCCGCCCTTCGTCGGGGACCCGGTGTCGGTGGTCTACCAGCACGTTCAGGAAGAGCCGCAGCCGCCGTCCACGCTCCAACCCCAGGTGTCGGCCGAGGCGGAGAGCATCACGCTCAAGGCGTTGCGGAAGGACCCCCTCGACCGCTACCAGAGCGCTGCGCAGATGCGGGCAGACGTCGACCTGGCTCTGGCCGGGCACAAGCTGGGCCCCGCCCCGCCCCGGCCACAAGAGGCGACACCCCCTCCGCTCCCGCCGACCACCACGATGCCCTCGCCGACCATCGACGGACCGGATACGAACGGCACCGAGTCCCACCACGGTCGAACTCGGCCCCGGATGCGGTGGTACGCGTTCGCCGCGGTGGTGCTCGTCGTACTCGGGGCCGCGGCTGCGGTCGGTTCCTGGATGTTCGGCGGACGGACGGACACGGTGGCCGTCCCCACACTGACCGGCACGACAACCACCCAGGCCAGGATGGCACTGGACTCGAGCCAGTTGGAGCTGGGCAAGACGTCGCTGACGGCCAGCGACGAGGTGCCGAAAGGGCAGATCATCGCCCAGCACCCCGAGCCGGCACACTCGGCCGCGGTCGGCAGCACTGTCGATGTCACAGTTTCCAGCGGGAAACCCAAGGGCGGAATCCCCGACGTCATCGGAGAACGGGTCGCCCAGGCACGCACCACCCTTGAGACCTCGGGCTTCCGAGTCCGCGACCTGGAGGACACCGACTCAAGGAAACCCGCGGGCGAGGTGACAAGGGTCGACCCGCCGGGCGGCTCGGTCGTCCCCAAAGGCTCACTGGTGACGCTGTACCACTCCACCGGTCTGATCAGCGTGCCCAACGTCCGGCACAGAAACGAGGCCGAGGCGCAGGCGATCCTCACGGCGGCCGGCTTCAAGGTCAACAAGATTCCCCAGGACAGCGCCGACGCGGATCCCGGCACAGTGACCTTTCAGATTCCCGAACCTGGCACGCACAGGTCGGCCGGCACCAGGGTGAGCATCGTGGTCGCACACAAGCCGAAAAGGGCGCCCACGCCCACACCGGAGCCCATCCCATCGCCCGCGCCCACATCCAGTCCGGTGCCGCCACCCGGTCCCTCACCGACACCCAGTCCCTCGCCGACAGGCCCATGGCTACCGTTACCAGACCTGCCCGGTCCGCTCTGACCGTGCGCTGAACGGTCGATTTCAGGTCTGTGGCCAGGGCCGGTCATCCTCGCCCGCGCACACCGGCCGGTCGCGGTGGCGGCCACCACACAGCCAGCCAGACCTACAGGACACCAGCCAGCACAATGACCACGGCCAGCGGCCAGACGACGCCGGTCGTCGTGAGCCCATGACCGAACCCACCGACCAACACGGGCAGGACGACTCCCGGCAGCGCGATCCCGATCGCCCGGACTCGTTGCCGTCCAGCGGGCGGGGGCACATCCGACCCCGATGAGGCTGAACGCGACCACACAACCGCCCAGCAGCCAGCGCGTCGCGGGCTCGACGCAGGTCGAGGACCACCCCAAGGGCCCACAGCCACTGGCGAGGTCGGGGTCAGGTGGGGGTTTCGCCGCCGTCGATGGTGATGATCTGGCCGGTGACGTAGGTGTTGGCCATGAGAAAGAGGCCCGCGGCGGCGTCTTCCTCCGCGGTGCCGAAACGGCCGAGCGGAGCAGTCGATCCGGCGGCGCGATCGGGTCGGAGTTCATGCCTGGCAGTGAGCGCAGGAGCGGGCTGCCCTTGCCCGCCGGGCCGGGGCAGCTAGCGCGATGAGTTCTGACGCCACGGGCAGTCTGTGCTGTTGGATGGTCAGGACTTCGAAGGGAAACGCCATGGTGATCGTCGCCGGACACATCGTCGTCAAGCCAGACCAGCGGGAGCGCTACCTCGCAGGGTGCGTCAGCGTCGTCGAGCAGGCACGCCGCGCACCCGGCTGCCTCGACTTCTCCATCACCGCCGACCTCATCGACCCGGGCCGGGTCAACATCTTCGAACGGTGGGAGACCCACGAAGCCGTCACGACCTTCCGCGGCAGCGGTCCAAGCGAGGAGCAGGGAGCAGAGATGCTCGCCGCGTCGGTAGCCGAGTACGACATCGCCGACGTCCGTTCACTGACCTGAGCTGCTCCAGGCGACACGCTCCGCCTCCTGCCACGTTGGCAGGAGGCGGTGTCCAGTGGTGCCGTGTCGGCCTGCCACGGCAACCACTTTCGACGGCACCGCGTCGGCTCACAGGGACAAACAAACCTGTGACGGCTGGAGCAACGAGGCGCTGCTGTCGCACTAACGCACGGAGCAGCTCGGTCCCAGGCTCGCGAGATGCAGCCCCTCCGCAACGAGGTCGACAGTGGTCCCGGTGATCTGCGACAGGATCTCGCTTCGGCGCCGAAGCTCGGCGGCGTAGTCGCCGAACTGGTACAACGCCGGATCAGCTCTGGCACAGGTCAAAGCGTCGTCGATTCCCAGCCAGAGGATGGCATCCGCCTGATCCTGGAAGGTCGAGTTCGGATCAAGAGCGCGGTCCGGCATCGTTTGACGTCCCAGCCACGTGCCCGTCAGGGCCGTGAACGACGGCACCGGCCACGACGCCAGCGTCTCTTCCACCCTCGCTGGGGTACCTACCGGCAACGAATAGATGTCTGCGTTGAAGGTTGCGAACGGGAGTATGACGAAGAGCGACCTTCGATGATGATTGGCGAGAATCGTGCCTGCGCTCGGCTGATTCGGGTCCACCGGAGGGACCAATCCTCCGGAAGTCGTGCGGATTCCGCGCCGCAGATGGTTGCCGCCGGCGACGAGGAGCGCGCGGCGCCGTTTCGCCAGGACTTCTCGCTCGATGACACCGGCATAGAACGTTTCTCGCTGGTCACCTGTGGGCACCCTGTCCGCGTCCGCGGCGCTTCGGATACGCGACCAGTCGACGGGGACGTCGCCAAGAATCACACGGATGCGCCGCTTGCGTGGAAGCGATTCGTTGACCGAACGCACGGTCCGATAGAACTGCTCGTAAACGGGAGCGTCCCAGTAGACCCGACCGCCGATCGTGGTGCGCCACATGGCCGAAAGGTCAGCATCGCACACAGAATCAAGATCCAGAAAGAAGCAGTCGGCAATGTCTTGATAGAGACCATTCCCGAACTCGACGACGATGTCGTTGAGCCGGTGCTGCAAGGCAGGTCGTTGGATCAGCGACCGCAGAAATGCGTGAAACTGGTCGGACATGTGCGGGTCGCCGAGACCCACGAGTGGGTACCGGACCGCGGCGTCGAGAACAGCCCTGAACGGGTCAACCTGTCTGAGCTCGCCGTCGCTGGCATCGCCGCCCCCGTTGCCGACACCAGAGGCGCCCACGGCGATGGCAGCAAACCTCAGAAATTCCTTGCGGGTCAGATTCATGGCTCGCACCTCTCTTCGAACACGAGTCGCGGACAGAGTCGCTCGCCGGAGAAATGACCTACGTGGCACGTACCGCCTTTCGGTTCCACTGAACTGGTGAGCGGAGCATGCGGTGGGCGCAAACCTCGTCGTGGCCATCACGCAGGGACAGCAGACATAACCGTGCCCGGCGCGGCCGGGGTGGTGCATGCTCGACCATGCCTCAGCCGAGGTTTCGGCAGGGTTTCGTCTCGATGAGTTCCGACGCGGCGGGCAGTCTGTCTCGGTCAACGTCTTCCAACGGTGGAAGAGCCATGGAGCCGTCACAACCTTCCGCGGCAACGGCCGAGCGAGGAGCAGGGCGGAGATGCTCGCGGTGCCGGAGTACGACTCGCCGACGTCCGCTCACTGACCTGAGGATTCCGCCCGCCGGACGGGCGGCGACGAACGTGCTGGTCAGCGGGACCGGACGATCCCGCTGACCCTGACGACCCACCTTGGAGCCGGACCCGACACGACTCCCGGGCGGAGCTAGTCCGGAAGACGCTGCTCCTCGATGCCAGGCATGATCGTCTGGCGGAACGTCTCGCTCGTGTCCAGCTTCAGGCCGGGCTCGCCGGCCGGCACGCCGGTGACCGTGAGCCGGTAGTCGTGCACGTACTCGACCTTGCCATTGGCGTCGATTCGGAACGGTAGGTCGTGACCGGGGTAGATGACATCGCCGATCGTGACCAGCTTGTCGATCGTCTGGGTGGCCAGCTCGTCGCTCCAGAAGACCAGAGCGTTGCGGCGTTCCCGGGCCACCGTGCTGTTCTGGATGGAGTCCCCGGTGAGCACGGCTGCGCCGTCGTCGCCGGCGACGGCCACCGCGATCGTGCCGGCCGAGTGGCCCGGGGCGTCGACGATCTCCACGCCGGGCAGCAGTTGTACGCCCTCCTCGACCTCGCGGATCCGGTCGTCGTACCGCTCGAAGACGCTGCCGATCCACTCTGGACACGCGTGGTCGTTGCGGTGCGGGCTGCGCAGGTACCGACGCTCGTTGCGGTGCAGGACGATCCGAGCCTGGTCGAAGATGTCGATGTTCTCGACGTGGTCCCAGTGCGCGTGGGTGCACACGACCATGTCGATGTCGCCCCGGCCCAATCCACGCCGCGCCAGCGCCCGATCCAGATCAGTCCTCCGGCCGGTGTGGCCCGTGTCGACGATGATGCGCCGGATCGTGCCCTGCTCGTCGGGGCCCTCGACCAGGTTCACCGCGCAGAAGGCGACCGCCCCCTGATCGGTGCCCAGCCGGTAGCCCTCAAGCAGCGTCTCGACCCTCGGTCTGGCCAGATCCATGGCACGACCCTCCACATCCTTCGGTGACAGCAGCCTGAGGATAAACCCGCGAGGTTGGGGTGTCAGCCGTGAGCTTCGAACAAATGCTGGGATTCCGCACGCCAAAACCCGGATCCACGTGTGCCGTCGGGCGCACGTGGATCCGGGCCAACGGGCGTCTGGTGGATCAGGCCGGCGTGTGCGAGCTGTCCGTGATCCACCCGCACCCACAGGGCTAGCGGCCCGCCAGCGTCGCCGGCCTCAGCGACTGAGTGTCCGCGAGCCGAGCCTCACCCGGCGGCGTGGAGTCCGGGCCGGTTGGTACCGGCACACCCTGGCATCCGCTGGCACCAGGGTCTCCAGTGGTGAGGTAGGCGACAACGTGGGTGGCGCAGTTGGGTTCCATCAGCGCCGAGCCGTGCATGTCGTCCTCGACGGTGAACACCTCCCCGCCGACCGCGTCCTGCATGTCACCGGTCCATTCGTACGCCGAGACCGACTCATAGCGGTGCCCTGACAGCTGCAGCGAACCACCGTTGTGCCGGAGCCGGATGTGGTCGACCGGCAGCGGCCAGCCCGCACACGTCGGAATGGGGAAGCCCAGCACGCCGGTGACCGGGTATCGCGCCAGGCCGTCCTGGTAGGCGGCCCAGGCGGAGTCGAAGTCGCGTGCACCACCGTCGCCGTTGCAGAAGATCGCCTGGTTCGCCACACGGTTGTCCCTCTCCGGCGTGCCAATCGGCGGTGGGGTGCGCTCACCCTCGAACGCCTCCTGGATCGTGGGCGGTGCGGTCGGGCCGGTCGCGTCCCGGAGATCCGCGAGCAACTGGGCGGCGAACGGCCAGCCAACGGACGGCTGGCTCGCCGCGATGGCGACAACGAACCCGTCCATGGGCATAGGAATGTCAGTGAACTGCTTGGGATGAGCGTCGAGGTCCTCTTGCAGCTTGACCAGCGAGGCCTGGACCTGCGCGCCCGTCGTGCCGAATCCGTAGGTGTCGTTGAACGGCGCCATCCAGTCCGCCATCCGAGAGAAGTCCATCGCGGTGGCCTTCGCCCGTCCAGCTTCGAACGCGTCCATCCGCGGGTCCGGAGGCGCGACGCTGTCGACCCACATCCTGCCAACCTTGCCGGGGAACAGGCTCCGATACACCGGACCGAGCCAGCTGCCCCAGGAAACACCGAGGTAGCTCAGCTTGCGCTCACCCAGGCCGATCCGGATTCGGTCCAGGTCGCGGGCGATGTTGCCGGTCGTGAGCGCTCCGATGAACTTCGGATCAGTCTGGGCGCACTGCTGGTTCGCCTGCACCTGCTGGGCGTACATCTGCCGAGCGTCCTCCTCGGTGATCGGCCCGGGCGGTGCACCCTTTGCCTGCGCGCCCTGCACTCCCGGCAACTCCTGAACCCCGCGCAAGCCCTGCGCCCCTACCGCTGCGGGCTTTTCTCCATCGTCACAGTTGATGGCCGTGCTGTAGCCGACGCCGCGAGGGTCGAACCCGATCATGTCGTAGCGCTCGTTCAACGTCGCGGTCGGCGCCTCGGGGCGGATCAGGTCGATCGGCATGAGGTAACCGCTGCCGCCCGGACCGCCGGGGTTGACGGCGAGACTGCCCAGCCGGTGTGCCTGGTCGGTCGCCGGGAGTCTGGTCACCGCGACCGTGATCCATCGACCGGACGGTTTGGTGTAGTCCAGTGGCACCCTGAGTGTTCCGCAGTCCATCCGGGTCATCGTCGCCCGGAACCACGCCTTGTCGCGGAACCCCATCCAGTCCACAACGTCGTCGGAATACTCAGGACAGGATTTCCACGTGATGGTCGAATCGCGGGGCGGCGCAGCACCGGCCGCGGCCGGTCCGGCTCCAGCCGTGGTGATGGTGCCGAGGACGGCCAGCGGGGCAGTCACGCCAGCGAGAAGTCTTCGCAGATTCATGTGGACAAGCTTGCAAACCGGCGGGCCGCCAGACATCTGTCCGCAGGCATGAACCTCCACCTGTCCCGCGACACGTATCGGCAGCCACCACCAGCGTTCGACGACCCCCAGCCCCTGACTCTGGTCATGGGCGTGACCCTGTCTTCAGGCAGAGTCGGAGGCGCCTGCGCGACGTTACCCTCGCGTTGGCATGTATGAGCGCGCAGCGGCCCTCTGGGACCGGTTACGCAGGCCGGCGTTCCAGGATGCCGGCCTGGCTGTCGCGCTGTTGGCCAGCACGCTCGCGGTTTACGACGCCGGTGTGGTGTTGCGTAAGGTCAACGGTCTCGGTTCTGACGGGCCATGGCCGGTCCAGCTGTGGATCTGGTGGCTGGCGACCGGGATGTGCGTCGCGGCCGTGCTGGTCCGTCGCCGGTGGCCGGTTCCGGCGCTGATCGCAGCCACCGTTGCCGCGATAGCCCAGATGGCGCTGATGACGGGACCGGTGCCCGCGGACCTGGCCGCCCCTCTCGTCCTCTACATCATCGCCGCCCGGTTCCGCCGCGCGACGTCACTCGCCCTCCTGGGCATCACTGTGCTCGTGGCGGCGGGCTGGTCCCTCTACGTCGGACTCGACGGACGACCGGACGGCTGGGCCTACCACAGTCCCCTTGAGGGGCAACACAAAACTGAGGTTCGGCCCGAACCCGCCGAGCCGCCCGAGCCGGGTGCGGCCGTGAAAGTTCCCATGGACGTCCTCCCTCCGGACCCCCTCGCCCCCTCCCCTTCCCTCATCGCCAAGAAGGAGGGGACTGAGACTTTGGGTCCGACGAGCTGGGGAGGCATTCCTCTCCTCGGTCCGCTCCTGGTGGTCGGCTGGGCCATGGGGTCGGGAGTCCAAAGCCGCAGGGCGTATCTTGACGAGCTCACCGCGAGGGCACGCGACCTCGAACGCGAGCGAGACCAGCAGGCCGCGCTGGCCGCGGCCGCCGAGCGTAGTCGGATCACCCGAGAGTTGCACGACGTGGTGGCACACGGCCTCTCCGTGATCGTCATGCAGGCTCAGGGCGGTGCGGCGGCCCTCGACAAGCGGCCCACGGACACCCTCGCCGCGCTGGCCACCATCGTCGAGACCGGGCGGGCCTCCCTCGCGGACATGCGCCAGGTCCTGGCCGCTGTCGGAGCGGTCGACGGCTCTCCCCATCCCGTACCAGGCCTCAACCGCCTACCACACCTCATCGACCAGGTACGTCAGGCCGGCACCCAGGTCCAGTTGCACATCGACGGGCCACCTGGCGTGCTTCCCACCACGGTCGACCTGGCGGCGTACCGAATCGTCCAAGAGGCCCTGACCAACACCATGAAACACGCCGGCCCTGGCGCCTGCGCGCAGGTGACCCTCACCTACGGAAGCAACGACCTCCGGCTGAAGATCAGCGACAACGGCGCCACGGCGGCCGAACCGGACGGTATCGGCAGCGGACTCCGCGGCATGCGCGAGCGAGCGGAACTGCTCGGAGGAAAGCTGTTCGCCGGCCCAGGACCGCACGGCGGTTTCGTCGTACAGGCCCGACTCCCCTTCGTCGAGAGAGCGGTCGAATGAGCCGCCCTCTCGACGATCGGTCTGCGTGGTGGGAGAGTCCCACGCAAGGCGCGGCGGGTCAGCTGCTGTCCGCGCAGGAGGTGCCCGGCGGGGGCGTGAGTGCACTGACCAGGTAACGCTGCTCCTGTTCGCGCACACATGCGGAGTTGAAGTAGGCGATGTGGGCGTCGCCTTCGTAGGTGAGCACCACGCTGTCCTCGATCTGGTGTGCCACCCGCCGCGCGAGCGGGTACGGCGCGAGCGGACTGTGCCGCGTGGCGACGAGCAGGATGGGCGCGGCGCCCCGGACCCGAAGCGGATGGTCAGGCGCGGTCGACGGGTACGGCCAGCCGACGCATCCGCTGAGGTAGTCCCAGGAGTCCGAAGCGCCCTTGGTGTGGGGAGCCAGTCGTACGACGTCTCGGCGCAGCGCCTGGAACTGCTGGTATCCGCTGACCCGGTTGGGAAAGTCCAGGCATCCGACCGCACGGTAGGGGTGGTAGTACGGCGGCGCGAGGGTGTTCGCGTACCCCGGCGCGTAGACCGCCGTGTTGCCCCTACGAATCTCGTAGATGCCCTGGGCGAGATCGGACCAGCCGCCGAGGGTGGCGGGAAGGTTGCCGTTCTGCAGCGCGTACATCGAGCTGAACGAGAGTTCCTCACCGGTGATCGGGTGATCCACGCCTGGGACCGGGATCGGTTCGCGGTCGGCCTGTGCGATCAGGTCGTCCAGGGCCTTGCCGGCGTCCTCCTCGTGGAGCGCGCAACCCTCCGCCAGCCTCGGACCGGTCTCGCCGTCAGGATCGACGTACGGCGTGCGGGCGCACCAGGCCACGAACCTGCGGAACGCCTCGTCGGTGCTGCGGGCCTGGAGCCGCAGGTAGGTGGCCGCGGGCACGGTGTGGTCGAGGGGGCTGTCGATGACCATCGCGCGTACCCGGTCGGGGTAGAGGTGCGCATAGGTCTGGGCGACCAGGCTGCCGTAGGTCCAGGCGAACCAGCTCAGCTTCGACTCACCCAGTGCCGCCCGCAACGCCTCGGCGTCGCGGGCCTGGCTCTCCGCGTCGAGGTGGCCGACCAGTGCGCCGCTACCGGCGACACAGCTATCGGCGGCGGCACGATTGTGCGCCACCAGCCGGTCGTAGCCCGCCCGGTCCGTGGGGAACCGGGTCACCGCCGGATCATTGAACGGCCGCGCGCAGCCCAGCGACTGACTGTGGACGGCCGCGTCGTGCCAGCCACCGCTGAGGTCGAGTCCACCCCCGCGCGGGTCGATGCCGACAATGTCGAAGCGCTGAGCCAGCTCAGGCGCCTGCCCCAGCCCGCCTGTGGTCGGCGTGGCGACCTGGTTGACGGCCGAGACTCCCGCGCCGGGCAGGAACATCAGGGTCCCGACCTTGTTCGCCTGGTCGATGGCGGGGTGACGAGCGACGGCCAGTTCGATCTGCTGGCCCGTGGGGTCCGACCAGTCCAGGGGTACCCGGAACATCGCACACTGCGCCGCCGTGTCGATCTTCGGCCCGCACGATCCCCAGTCCAACGACTGTGCGGTGGCCTTGCTCGTCGGGGACGTCTGCGATGCCTGTGGCGCGGCGACGGCGGTCGAGGTGAACATCGCCGTTGCCAGTGCGGTGATGCCGAGCGCAGTGAAGGCGGTCCGGCCCCTGGTTCGGCGGGCGGCCATGGCCTCACGTGGCGGCGTCGATGTGGTCGATGAGCGAGGCCTGGCCAGGGCGGCACGAAGGCGTGACATGAACACGGCAGCTCTCCTTGAGTAGGCGATCTACGTATGCACGCCTTGAATGTAGGGACCGACATGGAGGAGGGCTACATGCCGCACGAACAACCAGGGGGAACCCTGGGGGATCGACCTCACCGGCCCCGGACCACGCGTCCCCGATTCATCCCCAGCACTAGGGTCTCCTCCCATGGACGAGCACCCCACCGGTGCGACGGCAACGGCCACCACACCTGCCAGCCGGACGCGGGAGCTGAGTCGATTCCTGCCGGTACTGGGACTCCTCACCGTGGTCGTCGGGCTTGCCGCCGCCAACCTGCCGACCCGGCCCCTGCCCATGTGCGAGGAGACGCTCGACCTCGCCCGGTACCAGTCGCTGAGTCATGCGCTGTGGTGGACCACCGGGGGCGCCGTGCTCGTCGCGCTCCTCGCGTTCGCCACTCTTTTCACGAAACGGCGGGCGCCGTGGATGACGCTGGTCCGGGTGGGGTTCCTGCTGGGCGTGGTGGTCCTGGTCGGGGTACAGGACCGGGCCGGCGACGAGTTCACCCAGGTCGCTGAACAGCTCTTCGACTCCCAGACCTGCGACTATCCCAACACCCTGATCGACGCACCCGACGGGTTGTTCTAAGCCTCAATCCGTGGACTCGCTGGGTTGATGGTTTTGGTTGCGGGTCGCTCGTGGTTGGTGGTGGGTGGGCAGGCGGGGCTGCTGGTCTGCCCAGCTTTCCTTTGGTCTCCGGTCGGGCCTTGGTGGCGGGTGGGTAGTTTCAGGCGACGCGTGGCGGGCCGGTTGCGGGGCGGAACACGTTGTGCCACAGGGTGTTCCACTGTTCCGCCCAGGGCCAGTGCTCGGGTAGGTGCAGGACGGGCCGGCGCTGTGGGCGGGCGATTCTGGCGGGGACGGTGACGATGTGGCGGCGAAGCGTCGCGCCGCGGGCGGTGGCGTGGCGGGGGCTGGTGAGGGTGCCGGCGGCGCGGAGCAGGTTGTGGGTGATGGCTGCGCAGATGGCCCAGGCGCTGTTGGCGGCGAACCGGCCTGAGGGTAGATGAGCCAACGGCCCGTCGATCAGGTCGGCGAACACGGTTTCGATGATCGCGTGCCGGCGGTGGGTGATGTCAGCCTGCGCGGTCGGTTCGGTGTTGTTGGTGAAGAACGGGTGATGACGCCAGACCGGGAACAGCTCCTGATCGCCGGCCTGGTCGTGGGCTTGGTCGCGGGCGCGGTCACGGACCCGGCGCACGACCAGCCGGGCGGTGACCGGGTGCTTGGTGGAGGTGAAGGCGGTGAACTCCGTCTCGGCGACCTCGGCGTCCGAAATCAACTCACCGGTGTCGGGATCGGTGACCGCGCCGGGGTAGTGCACCGGTGTCCAGGCGTCCTCGGCGATGGAGGCGATCGCGGCGGTGACTGCCGGGTTCTTGGTGAGCACGACGGAGAACCGGACCCCGGCCTTCACACACGCGGCGACCACGACGTGGTTGCCATACGCCGAATCGCCCCGCATCAGGATCTGCCCGCTGGCGCCGGCGGCGCGGGCGGTGGCGATCGCCTCGGCCACCATGCTCGCCGCGCCCTTGCCAGAGGCGGCCCGCCCGGCTCGGAGCCGGATCCCAGCCACCACCGGCGCCCCCTGGGTTGTGCTGATCGTGGTGGCCAGCGGTGACAGGCCGCGGCGCAGCACCTGCCTGCCGGCGATCTTGGTGTGCCCGAAACTCCCGCCTTGTTTGGCGTGCCCATACACCGGGCGCAGCAG
Source organism: Actinopolymorpha pittospori (assembly GCF_014873875.1). Lineage (GTDB taxonomy): Bacteria > Actinomycetota > Actinomycetes > Propionibacteriales > Actinopolymorphaceae > Actinopolymorpha > Actinopolymorpha pittospori. The sequence continues at coordinate 1,072,392 of NZ_JADBEM010000001.1, forward strand.
TGAGTCGATGTCGATGAACACCTGATCCTCAATGCCGGGGAGCAGCCCGCTGGCCTGAACAAGACCGACCAGGTGCGCCCGGGCGACCGATGCCAGCTGCAGGGTGTGGCCGTGGGTGAACTCCCGCAGAAACTGACCCAACGTCGCCGGCGCACACACCCCGCCGAACAGCCGACGCATCCCACCGGATCGGATCACATCCAGGTCGTCGATACAGTCCGCGCCCGCAGCCATCCCCGCGACGATCGAAGTCAGCTTGCCCGCCGGGTTCACCGCCGCCGACCTGACCCTGGTCTCGGTGATCGCGACACGGCTGGAGACCAACTCCGACAGGCCCGCCCGCTCAGCCAGCGCCATCACCGGCACCAAGCACCGCACACGACACCAGATTCGGATCATCGAACACCGGCCTCGCACGCGACCACCCATACGGTAACTTCACTACCAGTGCCTTTTGGATCGGGTTGGATCAGGACTTCGACACTCCAGATTCTCCCGATCCAGAAGGCACTTTCCCTGCTACCGCGCCGAGGGCCCACTCACCCGGTCCACGGATTGAGGCTAAGACCCCCGGGCACGCAATCCCCTTCTCCTGGACGGCTCGGCCGAACGTCTGGACGCCATCCTGCACGCGAGGGCAAGGCCTGCGGAGGAACCTCGACCGTGTGTCGGGTGGAGAGCTACTGGGGCGGGTTCGGCAGCCAGGCGGGGATCAGGTCCGGATCACGTGGGAACTTCGCCAGGTCGTCGCGCCAGGCCTGGTCCGAGGGCCACAACCGGAACGCGGGCCGCCCCTCGTAGTCGAAATCCACGCTGAAGCGCCCGGCATCGTCCAAACGGAAGACGGCGGTGTACCACGCACCCTTGCCGGGCTCGTACAGCAACGCGCGCAGGGCGGCGAAGTAGTCGTCGACCTCGTCGGGGAGCGCGAACTGGACCTCCTCACCGGTGGCGTCGGTGTAGGTGCAGGTGAACTCGGACGCACGATTGATCATGGAGCAAACGACCTCCGTCGCCACCCAGTCCGACGGCAACGAGTCGGCGAGGGCCTGACCGATGGACTGGTACAACTCGTCCTGCTCCGGCATTAGCTACCTTTCACGCGTTGGGGATGGTCCTTCGGACCCTCTGGATCACGAGCTTCCCGTTCTCGTCGACGGACCGAATAGTGTAAGAGATCTCGAACTCGTGTGGGCGATGTGTCGAATCGTTTGGATACTTCGGCACGACCTTGACGTACACATCCTTGTCGGCCTCCAGCGCGTCCGCCCAGTCTTTCTCCATCGCCTGCCAGTCGCCGCCGCTGTTCTGCCGGGCGGCCTGGGGCACCATGTTGAGGCCCTCGCCGGCGCCACCGAACTGCGTACCGAAGAGATGCCCGCCCGCGTCGTTGTCGCGAGGGTTCGGGTTCTGGTAGATCCGGTCACCGCCTCCGGAGTAGACCTGCTGCGCCTTGTTGCGGTGCCCCGTGCGCAGGATGAGCTCGCCTTCCGCGTGGACGACCCGCCCCTCGAGTCGGTCTGGTAGACGTAGTTGCTCTGGGTGTCCCGGTTGTTGACGTGGTAGGTGGTGTCCGGTTTCCAGTTCGGTTCTGTGTACGGCGCGGCCTTGGCCGTCCGCTTCCACTTACGCTTGGGAAGGCTCGTCTCGTCGAGAGCGCGGCTCATCTCGTCGTTCCAGCCGCGCGCGTGACTGCCGGCCGACACGGTTCGAACTCGTCTGCCGGTCATCTTCTCCAGGCGCTTGGCCACGATCCTCGCGAGCCGGGTGCGCTCCACCCAGCCCCCGTGCCTGCCCGCCGCCCCCCGCGTCATGGCTCCCCTCCTGCGCTCCGTGAACGTCGACGAGCGTCCGCTCGATGTGCTGGGAGATCTCGCCTACCGGTGATCTGGTGCAGGCGGCGACGACGGCCGTGGCGATGCTGGTTGTGCAACGCGTCCGGAGCCGCACCTCGTCTTCTCGGTGGCGACACGATGATCTCCTCCCCGTTTGCATGTAAGTTACGACAGGGAGAGGCAGATCGGCGAAACTTTGTCTACAGACGGCGGGCAACCAGTTGGAGAACGCTGTCGTTCGCGGTTGAAGTCGCGAGCGAGGCCCTGAGTTCTCGACGTCCGGGGAGGGCGGCAGTGACCGATGTCAGCGCGAACGACTTCGACCGGCTGTTCAACGACGCGCTGACGGCGTTGCGGCCCCTAGCCGACCAGGACCCGACCGCCGAGCGGGACCCGACCGTCGAGCAGGACCGAACCGACGAACCGATCCGGGGAGTCGGAGAGGCCATGGACGGCTTCGTCCGGGTCACCGCCACGCCCGGCGGGCAGCTCGAGCGGGTCGAGCTCAACCCGCGGGTCATGCGCTCGGACTCCGAGTCCCTCGCCCAGGCATTCGTGGCGGCCTCCAACGCCGCGCTGGCCGATCTGCAGCAAAAGATCAGCGCAACCCTCCCACCGCTGGCCGACCAGCAGCAGCTACTTGAACGCCTCCAGGAGTTCCAGAGCCAGTCGGTGTCCCAGATGCAGCGCTACCTCAAGGCAATCACCGACGTCCAGGACCGGATCGACAGGGACTGAGTGATGGCAGGCGACGACGTCGAGGTCGGCTGGGAGAAGATCCGTGCCGCGGCCGGCGATGTGGACGGGGTGGCCCAGGACCTGGGTCGGGAGCTACAGGCGCTGCAGTCCGAGATCGCGACCTTCGTGGACGGCTTCGGTGGCGACGATCTCGGCATGCTCATGGGTGGCACCCACGAGGTGATCTCGCAGTTCACCATCGACAAGCTCTCCGAGCTGCTCGAGGACCTCATGTCCCATTCCAAAGCCCTGGACGGCGTCTCGGCGACCTACCGCGACAACGAGGAGGGCGGCCGACAGATGTTCGACCAACTGGGTGACGGGGTCGAGGCCGTCTAGGACGGCAACGACCAGTTGGTGCGCGTCCGAGACCCGTCTGAAGGAGAGACACACGGTGGGAATGCAGCTGCCGGGCGAACTCGTCACGGTCCTCGGCTTCCTCGGCGTCGACTGGCCCGAAGGCGACGAGGAGAAGATCTTCAAGGGCGGCAACACCTGGATCAACTTCGCCACTCGCCTCCAACACGTCTCCGGTAACGCCCTCACGGCCGCCGACAAGGTGTCGACGGGCCACAAGGGCCCGACCGTCGAGGCCTTCCAGAAGATGTGGGAGAAGTACGGCGGCAACAAGAACCTCGACATCGCCGCCGCTGCGGGGACCGGCTTCAGCGTCGGCCTGTTCGTCTACGCCGCCGTCGTCCTCGTCCTCAAGATCAACGCGATGATCCAGCTGGTGATCCTCGCGATCCAGATCGCGCAGGCGATCGCCACCGCGGCGGTGACCTTCGGCGCCAGCCTGCTGGAGATCCCGATCTTCCGGCAGATCGCCAAGACCATCATCGAGAACCTCATCTGGATGGCGATCGGCGAGATCATCGGCTGATCGCCGAAGCCTCGAGCTTATGAGGCCGCTCCGCCGTTCACTGGCAGGGCCGCGAGGACCTCGAACCCGCCCACCGCTCGTGATCCGGTGCGCAGGGTTCCTCCGTTCAACGTGACGCGTTCGCGCATGCCGACCAGGCCGTGGCCCAGCCGGTCCGGGAGGACGGCCCGCGCTGTGACCATGGATCGCTTCCGGTTGCCGTCGTCGGTGACGCCGACGACGACTGCCTCGGGTTCGTAGCGCAGCAGGACGGCGGCTCGGGTGGGGCCGGCGTGCTTGAGGGTGTTGGTCAGTGATTCCTGGACCACCCGGTAGATGGCCAGGTCGAGGCTGGAGGGTAGTGGCCGGGGTTCGCCGACCACGGTGAGTTCCACCTCCAGGCCGGCTTCGCGGGCGCGGTCGAGCAGTGGGGCGAGTTCGGCGACACCGGCCTGGGGTGAGAGTTGCCCGGCTGACTGGGTGTCGCTCTGGTCGACGCTGCGTAGGGCTCCGACGATGCGGCGCATCTCGTCGAGTGCGGCCCGCCCGGTCTCCTCGACAGCCTGCATGGCCTCGACGCTGCGCTCGGGCACCCGAGGGAGCATCCGTCGGGCGGCGGCGGCCTGGACGGTCATGACGCTGACGTGGTGGGCGACCACGTCGTGGAGTTCGCGGGCCATCCGGGCACGCTCCTCCGCGAGGGCGGCGCGGACCTCGGCGGATGCCGCGCGTTCCAGGCGCGCCGCGCGGTCCTCCAGATCGCCGAGGTAGAGCCGGCGGGCGCGGACCGTGCGAGCGAAGCTCCACACCCCGAGGTAGAGGACCACCTGCGCGCCGACGCTGAAGTAGTCGAAGCTCAGGTCAACCGCGGAGAACATGTCCAGTTTGACTGCGAGGTAGGCCAGCGACCCGGCCAGAGTGGCCAGCGTGACGAGCAGGCCACGCACCACCGTGCTGTGCACGCCCACGGTGTAGATCATGAGCATGGTCGTCCCCGAGCCGACGAGGCTGCTGAAGTCCCAGAAGGCGAGCCCCATGAAGGCCCCGATGGCGACCACCGAGACGGTCACCGGATAGCGCCGGCGCACGGCGATCGGTGCCGTGGTCAGCACGGCCAGGACGACGCCCCAGACGTTCGGCGCGCGGAACACCGCACCGTAGTAATCGGTGGACAGGCCTGCGACGCTGGCCACGGTCAGCAGGGCCGCGAAGACACCATCGACCAGGTCGAGGTGGGATCGCAGCCACGCCTTCACACTCACGCCGTATCGCACCGTTGACCCACGTCCTACCTGGCGGTGAGGCGACAGCGGAGCGGACCGGTCGCCTGGAGCGTGATGCCCTGGGAGAGCGCTACGTCGGTGTCGATCGCGGCGAGTTCGTATGCCTGCAAGACGATGGACAGGGCCAGGACGGACTCGAGCATCGAGAAGTGCTGTCCGATGCAGGCGCGCGGACCACCGCCGAACGGGAACCAGGCGTACCTCGGCCGGGCCGCCTCCGCCTCCGGCGAGAAGCGCTCGGGGTCGAAGCGCTCGGGATCCTCCCAGTAGTCCGGGTGCCGGTGGGTGACCCAGGGGCTGACGAACACGTTCGCGCCCGCGGGAACGCGGTAGCCATCGACCTCGGTGTCGGCGACCGCCCGTCGACCGATTGCCGGCGCGGCGGGGTAGAGCCGCATGGCTTCCTTGAGGACCTTCGTGACGTACGGAAGCGCGTCGATGTCCTTCGCGCCCGGTCGTCGTGTCCCCAACACGCGGTCCACCTCCTCCCGGGCAGTGCGCTGTGCATCCGGATGGCGCGCGAGGAGGTGAAGCGCGAATGCCACCGACGTGGCGGTGGTCTCGTGGCCGGCAAGGAGGAAGATGAGCACCTGGTCGCGGACTTCGCTGGCGGAGAGCCGGTCGCCGTCGGCGTCGCTCGCGTCCGCCAACAGGCCGAGGAGGTCGGCAACCCCGTCCCTGCCGGCAGTACCGGCGCCCGGCCGGTCGTCGCCGTGATCGTCCTGGGCGCGCGGGTGCAGGCGGCGCCGCTCAATGATCTCGTCGCACAGGTCGTACAGCTCGCGTCGGGCCGCCGCGGCCCGCCGGTTGCCGGGTGTCGGCCAGTGCCGTGGGAGGGTCACCGGAGCGAATCCGCGCTGCCGGGTGTAGTCGTCGATCAGCGGGAAGTTGCGTCGTACGACCTCGACGGCTGCCTCCACGTCAGCGCCGAACAGGATGCGGGAGACGGTCCGCAGGGTCAGGCCGGTCGATTCCACGAGCAGGTCGATGACCTGGTCGGGTGCGTTGTGCCAACGCTGGACCGCGGCGGTCGCCTCGTCGCACATGGTTGCGGCGTAGGTGTCGACCCGGCGGCGGGTGAACAGTGGCTGGACGAGCCGCCGCTGCCGGAGGTAGTCGGCGTCCTGGCTGGTGAGCAGGCCGTCGCCGACCGATTCGCGGACCTCGAGGTAGAACTTGTTGTCCTTGCGGAAGTTCGCCGACTCGGTGGCCAGGACCTGCTGGGTGCCCTCGGCGGAGAACACGCCGTAGAGCTCGACTCGGAACCCGGGCGGTCCGGCCACGAAACGTACGACGTCGCCGTGCTCCCGCTGAGCCCGCAGGAAGGCGTTCAGCGAGTCTCGTTGCAGGTCGAGCAGCGATCCGATCACGGGAAGCCCAGCTGCGGACGGTGCGAGCACGGCAGTCATGCGTCCTCCGTGATGTGGTCCGGAGAGTTACTGGGGACCTTGCTGCCGTCCAGTATCCAGCCGGCGTACGACCTCGGCCAGGTCGATGCCGACGTGCAGGCGTTGGCCGCTCCCCGTCAACGACCGTCCCGGGAGGCCATGGGAGGGGACCGGAGATCAGCTCGGCGTCGTAGGTCGCTCGGAGTGCTTCCGTAGGCCGCCTTGAAGGTGCGGTTGAAGCCGCTGAGGTCGCCGAAGCCGCAGCCATGCGCGATCTCGGCGACGCTGCGGTGAGCGAGCCGTGGGTCGAGCAGTTCTTGTCGTGCACACCGCAGTCGCAGATCGCGCAGGTAGAGGGTGACGGTCTGATGTTCGGCCTCGAACAGCTTGTGGAGGTAACGCGTCGAGATGCGGACGGCCGCTGCGATGTCGTCGGGCGTCAGGCCGGCGTAGCGGAAGTGCGTTTCGATGTGCCCCTTGATGCGATCGAGCATGGTGCGATGCCGCGCGTCGGCGTACTCGGCCTTGACGGAGGTGGCGAACAGCGAGATCGCAAGGTCGGTCGTATGCGCGAGGATGCGCTCCGACTGGCCCTCGGGAATTTCGGATGCATGGCGGGTGAGATCCAGAACGAGCCGTGCCACCACACCCGACAGGCCGGTCTGCCCAGAATGTCGCCGCGCGCTCATGGCTCGCCGCTCTGAGTCGGTGAGGCTGACTGTGTCGCTAGGGATCGACAGGACCGTGACAGCCCAGGAGTCGGTGAACGTCCACGTGAACGGTCGCGAGTTCTCGTAAACAACCAGGTCGCCGGGGCTGAGCTGTGCGAGCCGCCCCTCTTGCTCCAGCGAGGCGGCACCTTTGGTCAGGATCGCCGCCTGGAAGAACATGGCATCCGCTTGCCGGATCTGTCGCGGCGTCCTCCGGTGCACGTGAGGAGTGGCCTCCAACTCGGCGAACAGCAGCCGCCCGCGCCGTGTCGCGCTCAGCTGGGCGGCTGGTTCCAATCCGTGACCGGTCCACCGCTCGAGCTGAACCGCGGCGAAGGTGTCGGCGAGCACGTGATGCCAGAAAGCCTCTCGCTCGGACCGTTCGACCGTGTCGGTGCTGACAACTTCCTCCCCCAACGCCCCTCCTCGACGAGCCCAGTAGACCACCACGTTCGACCCGCCACGTCTGAAGGGTGTGCGCTGTGATCCGCAATGTGTGCGCCTTCATCCGCGACTCACACCGGCGCTCGCGCAGATGCTGACGGCAACAGGTCGTCAGTGCGCGGACGTCGCACTCCTGTGACGAGGAGTCACCATGAGCAGTCCAACGGTTGTGCTGGTGCACGGCGGTTTCGTCGACGGGTCGGGGTGGCGAGGTGTCTATGACCGGCTCCGCTCCCAGGGACACCGCGTCGCGGTCGTCCAGAACCCCACCGTTTCCCTCGAGGGCGACGTCGCAGCGACGACGCAGGTCCTCGACGACATCGAGGGGCGTGTGCTCCTGGTGGGTCACTCGTACGGCGGCGTGGTGATCACCGAGACCGGGAGCGACCCCCGGGTCGCCGGACTCGTCTACATCGCGGCGTTCGCCCCGGACAAGGGCGAGTCGGTGAACACCCTCATCGCCGACCCGCCGCCCGGGGCACCGGTCCCGCCGATCCTGCCGCCGCGGAACGGCTACCTGTTCCTGGACCGCGACAAGTTCCACGGCTCCTTCGCCGGCGACCTGTCCGCCGACGAGGCAGCCTTCATGGCCGACTCTCAGGTTCCGTGGGGGGTCGGTGCACTCGACGGCAAGGTGACCGAGCCTGCCTGGCGATTCAAGCCGAGCTGGTACCTCGTCGCCAGCGAGGACCGGATGATCCCTCCACCGGCACAGCGGGCCATGGCCGAGCGGACCGGCGCCACAGTCCGCGAGATCGCCGGCAGCCACTCGGTCTACATCTCCCAGCCCGACGCGGTCGCCGACCTCATCCACACCGCCGTCCAGTCCCTGATCTGACCACGACGCTGGACTTCACACTGGCCGAGCTCGCCTTCACTCCGCTCGAGGCTGCCGACGCCGCGGCGGCCTCGTGCGCTGACCCTTCGGGTCGGTGTCGGGCTTGCGTGGCGGCGTCGGCGTCCGGCGTTGGCCTTCTACGGTGCGGACATCGCTGCCCTGACCGCGTCGGCGCCGCTAGCTTCGATCCTGGATCCGCCTCGGTGGCCGGTCCGTCGAGGAGGTGCTCGCGATTTCAGCGTCGATCGATGCCGGAGTGGTGGCCGCGCTCGGGCTGGACGGCCCGGACGCCGAACCGATCGCCGGCGGACGCGTCAGCAAGGTCTGGCGGGCCTACCGGGACGGCGCGCCGGTCGCGGTGCGTCAGTCGCCGCCCTTCCGCCGCCTACCTGAGGTCGCCTACGAGTGCGACCTCCTGGTGACCCTCGCCAAGGTGGGCGCACCCGTCGCGGCCATCCTCGCGGGACCGACGCTGGTGGACGGCTCGATCTGGGTGGCGTTCTCCTGGGTCGACGGCGCACACCCGGTCGTCCCGGTCCACAACCCGGCCAGCTACGGCCGTCTCCTCGCCGAACTCCACGACCACACCACAGCGCCGGTGACTCAGCTCGGGCAACGACCGGGCTGGGGACGCCTCGATGAGTTCCTCACCCTGCCGCGCCCCGGCGGCGGCACGATGGCGGAGGTTCTGCCGGACTTCGCCCAAGCCTTCGGTACGGCGGGCGCGTGGCTGCGGCAGATGGCCGAGGACGTCCACGGACGCCTGACCGCAGCGGCGATCGAGTCGTTCCCGCAGGTCGTCGCCCACGGCGACTTCGCTCCGGGCCAGGTGCTGATGCGCGAGGACAGCGTCGGCGCGGTCCTCGACTGGGACTTCGCCCACCAGGACCTGCGGCTGGCCGACGTCGCGATCGCCGCGTCGATGGCGCGGCCCACCGTCGCCCGGGCGGCAGAGTTCGTACGCGGCTACTTCGACGTAGCGGGCACCGACATCGGCGACCTCGACCTGCTCGCGGATCTACGCCGCGCGTTCCACCTGACCAACCTCGGCAACTACCTCTGCGCACGCTTTGCCCACGGAGCCGACATCACACCGCAGGTGAAGATGCTCACCGAACGCCTCGAACGCGAGCAGTGGTGGGGCCCGACGCTGGTCGCCGCGGCGCACGAGGCCGCCGGTACCCGGTCCACGCACGCGAACCCGCCGAGCAGCCCACCGGTCACCCGCGCATCGTCCGACCTAGAGGTGGCCCACGCCCTCGCCGACCGCGCGGCGGTGGTCGCACAGCACTACTTCGAGCGCGGGGTCACCACCCAGACCAAGGCGGACGCGAGCCCGGTCACCGAGGCGGACCGAGCGGTGGAGCAGCTCCTGCGGGACGCACTCGCCGAACTGCGGCCCGACGACGGGGTGCTCGGCGAGGAGTTCGGCGGCGACGGAACCGCCGACCGAATCTGGATCCTCGACCCGATCGACGGGACGGGCGCGTTCGCCCGCGGTGAACCGCACTGGCGGATCCAGATCGCCCTCGACAGCGGCGGCGAGATCGTCGTGGCCATCGTCGACGCGCCGGCGTTGGACGTCCGCTGGTGGGCGGCGACCGGCACCGGCACCCACGAACGCGTGGTCGGCGGGCCCGACCAACGTCTACGCGTCTCGGAGACGGCGAGCATCGACGACGCGCTCGTCGCCGCTCACCCCTGGCCAGTCGGGCGCCGGCTACCGGCCGGAATCCGGCAACCAGCCCCGACGCCACTCCCCCTCGTCGAGCTCATCCGCGGCGAACTCGACGCCTACCTCGTGCAGTGCTGCCACACCTGGGACCACGCACCCTGGATCCTGCTCGTCCAGGAGGCTGGTGGCTCCTTCACCGACCACAGCGGCGGGACCGCTCCGGACCAGCGCGGTGGGCTGTACTCCAACGGCCGGATCCACCACGAGCTGCTCGGCGGCCTGACACCGCCGCTCACGCCCAGGGAGACCGTTCAATAACCTCGCTCACCCGGCCCTTGGATGCGGGGTGCTTCAGCGGCCGAGCGTGGCCCAGAAGTCGTAGTGGTGGTCTCGGGCGAGGTCGGTACGCCGGATCCCGCCGTTGCCCGGTGCCAGCGACTGGACGTACCGTGACCGGCTGTCGAACCGTGGCCAGGCCGGTGTCTTCGCACTGTTCGGGTTGCCGGTGTGGGCGAACCTCGCCCAGTACTCGATCATCTGGCCCGACAGGCGCCGCTGACCGGCGTCCAGCGGGTCGGCGTACCCGACGGTGAAGAGCGTCTCCGGCTCCCCTGCGAAGAACGGTGCCTTCGGGTCGGCGAACTCATACGCGTAGGTCGCCACGTCCCGGGCGAAGAGGGCGTCGGCGTCCAGGGCGGGTCGGACGTACTCGTAGTCGGTCATCGCCGCGGCCAGCGCCTCACTGGCGGACCCGTATTCCTCGACCGGATAGCGCGCCGCCACGGCGTTGGCCCGGTCGCCGAAGACGGCCCGGAGCTGCTCGGTGTACTGCGCGTCGGTGAGGGGGCAGGGCTCAGGCTCAGGTCCTGCTTGCTCGTCCGGGCAGTTCATGCCGGTCCGCTCCATGCCCCACAGTTGCGCGCGATATTCGTCGTGGGTGGTGCCGATCATGACGGGTACCTTGTGGATCCTTCCGGTGGCGAGGGCCCGAGCCGGGTCGACCGGGAGGACGGACCCGCCCGTGACCGGGCCCGGGTTGAAACCCTGTCCAGGAAAGCCCGCGGCGGCGATCAGGGTCGCGGCCGACTTCTTCCGCAGGCATGCGGCTGTCACCGCCGGGTCAGGGTCGGTGCACCCGAGTTTCGCCGCGAGTGCAAGGCCTTCCTGCTCGGCTGTGTCGTAGGCCGGTGTGGGTGCGGTGCAGGAGTTGCTCTGCATGATCGCGCGGTCGAACAGTCCGGCCGAGCCCGGCGCGGCGAGGTGCGCGCAGACGCTGGTGGCGCCGGCGGACTGGCCGAAGAGGGTGACGTTGTTCGGGTCACCTCCGAAGGCGGCGGCGTTTCGCCGGACCCAGCGCAGCGCCGCCTGCTGGTCCTCCAGACCGAAGTTGCCCGACGTGTGCTCGCCGGCACCCACGCCGGCACCCGTGTCGGCACCTGCGTCGCCGTCGCCGTCGGCGTCGAGCGCGGGGTGGGCCAGGAAACCCAGCGGTCCCAACCGGTAGTTCATCGACACCACGATGACGTCGCCACCGGTCGCGAGTGCTCCACCGCCGTACACGTCGCCTTGTCCGAAGGTGAAGTGGCCCCCGTGGATCCAGACCATCACCGGCAGCTTCCCCTTGCCGATCTCCTTGACCCGCTTGGGACCTGGCGTGGTCACGTTGAGATACAGGCAGTCCTCGGCCTCACTCGGGTGGTCCGTCGGAAGGCCCTGCAACTGTGCGCACCCGGGGCCAGGCGCCGTCGCGTCCCGGGTACCTGACCAGGGCTCGACCGGCGTCGGAGACCGCCACCGCAGCACGCCCTCCGGCGGCGCGGCGTAGGGCACACCCAGGAACGACCGGTGGTCGGCTGCCACCACGCCACGGACCGCTCCACTGTCGGTCCGGACCACGGCGGGATCCCTCCGCTCGCTCCCCACCTTGAGCCGACCGGCCGCGACCTTCTCGCTGGGCTCGCCGAAGGCGACACTGCTCGTCCCGCAGGCGCCGACGCCCACCACCGCGGTAGCTGCCGCGATGGCTGCGAGGATTCGCGTACTTCGCCGTCGGGGCGGCGCCGGCACGGGATGGCGGGCTGTGGTGGGGGAAGCGATCGGGTTCACTGGACTCCTCCATCGCGATGGGAGCTCGATGGACGTCGTACCTGGAACGCGTACGCCGTACATCCGCTCGCGGACGGGGTAACCGTGCACCCGCGACGACGAGTTCGGCCAGCGCGTACTAGTTCACCGCAGCGCCCATCGGAAGCATCACAGCTCTGGCCGCGACAACAGACGAGCGGATACGGTAGTGCGCCCTAGTAGTACTTTGTTAGGTGTGTCGTTTCGTGTTCTGTGGTTGATGTTCTGACATGGTCGGTGCATGACTCCTGATCAGATAGCGGAGTTGCGGCCGAGGCTTGGCGAGTTCGCAGCCGACATGCTGGGTTGTCTTGCGCGTTCGGATCAGCGTGCCACGGGTGAGTTGTATCTGCGTGGCCTGTTGACTGATGGTCGGCGTAAGTCGATGCAGCCGATGGCGGAGCGGCTGGGTGTGGATCATCAGCGGTTGCAGCAGTTCGTCACCTCCTCGACATGGGATTTCACCGCGGTGCGGCGCAGGTTGAGCTCGTGGGCTGCGCAGGCGATTGGGCCGCGGGCATACGTGATCGACGACACCGGATTCCCCAAGGACGGGCCTGCCTCGGCGTGTGTGGCCTGGCAGTATTCCGGGACGTTGGGCAAGACCGCCAACTGCCAGATCGGGGTGAGTGTTCACGCGGTCAACGACACCTGCTCGGCGGCGGTCGACTGGCGGTTGTTCTGCCCGGAAAGCTGGGACGACAAGGCCTGTGATGATCCCGAGCAGGCCGAGAAGGTCCGCCGGAAGCGAGCCGAATCCAAAGTCCCTGACGACGTGAGGCATGTCGAGAAGTGGCGGCTCGCGCTGGACATGCTTGATGAGCAGACCGAATGGGGGTCGCCGAGGCTTCCCGTCGTTGCCGATGCCGGATATGGGGATTGCACCAGGTTCCGGCTCGGCGTGGAAGAACGTGGCCTGGACTATGTGGTCGCACTCAAAGCCGGCACCAGCGCCCACCCCGGCGAAGCGGAGCCGGTGAGACCGCCACGTAACGGTGGTCGTGGCAGACGTCCCAAGCCCCACTACCCGAAGCCGGCATCGAGTCTGCGCGAGATCGCCATGGCGGCCGGCCGCGATGCCTACCAGGAGGTGGCGTGGCGGCAGGGGACCAGAAAAACGAAAGGTAATCCGAGTGCTGCCATGACCTCGAAGTTCGCGGTGTTCGTGGTACGTCCGGCCAACCGCGACATCCCTCGCGCAGACGATGGGACCTTGCCGGCGAAGCTGCTGCTGGTCGAATGGCCCGATGAGGCGAACGAGCCTACCGACTACTGGCTTTCTAACCTGCCTGCCGACACACCGATCGATCAGCTCGTCGACCTGGCAAAGATCCGGTGGCGGATCGAACATGACTACCGCGAACTGAAAACCGGGCTCGGACTCGACCACTTCGAAGGACGCTCCTGGACCGGCTGGAACCGCCACGTCACACTCGTCGCGATCGCCCAAGCTTTCTGCACCATGGTCAGACTCGACCCAAAACAGGATGCGCCGGCCTGAGCTTGTACGCAGTCGTACACGAGCTACAAATCGTGCTCGCCCTCATCGCCGGCGCATGCCCCACCTGCCGACAAGAAGTCACCATCGACCACATCGAAGCACTCGCCCCACCATGATCGACATGACAAAGTCCTACTAGTGCACTAGTCCTCAAATAAGCGAGTCGGCTCGATGGCGGTGGCCGAAGGCGATTTGATCATGTCGGCTGTCGTGTCGGGCATGTCGGTGGGACGTCTGAGGGTGTCGGTGGGGGGTCGGAGTGGCCTGGTCGGGGGCTGTGTGGGGGTGTTCGGCGCCGGTTTTTGGTGTCTGGGCAGGCGTGGTCGCCGCCGGTGGTGGTCGGCGGTGTGAGGCGCTGTCGGGCCGGGGGTGGGGGTTGGGGTGGGTCAGCCGAAGCGGGTTCGTTCGGTGGTGTTCCAGGCGCTGAAGAGCCGGTCCAGGGCGGGGTTGTAGCCGATGAGTCGGATGGTGATGGCGCGGGCTCGGCGGGTCACCATGGCGGGGATGAGGATGATGGTGTTGAAGAAGCGCCGGAATTCCATGCGGATGTAGTCGCGGCGGTCAGCTTTGCGGTGCATCATCATCGCGAACCAGGACTTGATGTTCCAGGCGAGCGCGGCGATGACCATGTAGGCCCAGTTGGAGACCAGGTCGTGCAGCGGCACCCGCAGTGCGCCGACGCCGGACTTGAGGCTTGCGATGATGTTCTCCTGGTCGCAGCGCTGGTTGGCGCAGGCCACGACCTGTTCGGCGCTCAGGTCGGTGCGGGTGGTGATGTAGAAGAAGTAGCGGACCTCATCGATGAGCACCTGCTCACCGCGGCTGCGGCTGATGTTCTTGCGCAGCGCGACCACCCGGTAGGAGCGGTCGCACTTGCCGGGCTGGTAGTCAAAGCAGGCGACGTCTTCGTAGTTGAGCTCCAGGTTGAGGTAGCCGCGTTCGGCCACGATGGCCTGCTTGTGGTTGTCCCGGCGAGCCCGGATCTGGCCGGCGGCGTTCTGGGCGGTGGCGTTCTGGGCGGCGGCGTTCTGGCCGGCGGCGTTCTGGGCGGTGGCGTTCTGGGCGGTGGCGTTCTGGGCGGTGGCGTCTCGATGCAGCCGGGTCCAGCAGGTCTCGGCCAGCGCCTCGGCGCGGGTTCGTAGCGCGTGGTTGTTGTCCATGCCGAAGACGAAGTCGACCCGGGCCGCCCAGCGGTCGAAGTGGGCGGTCAGGGAGAAGTCGGTGTCACCGCGCAGACACACCCGTGGTGCGTGCGGTTGCACGAGGTCGATGGCCTTGTCGATCCAGGTCGCCGCGTCCTGGTGGCTGGGGGCGTTGCCGGGCCGGTTGACCAGGTAGAGCACTTCCTTGGTGTTGGCCAGCGACACGATCAGCGGCGCATACCCCCAGATCCGGTTGTAGGACATGTCCATGCCGGCCTTACGGCGCCCGGAGGTGGGGACGATCGTGCCATCGGCGTCGATGTAGGCGAGTGGGCCGAGCAGATCGCCTCCCCGACCCGCCCACAACTGTGGGCGGACCGCGTTGATCGCTTCCATCAACTCCACCACATCGGTCTCGGCGAAGCGGCGGCAGAAGTCCCCGGCCGTGGTGGGGTCTGGGATCAGGTCCGCGCCCAACGCGTTCATGTAGGCGGTGTCGTGCCGGAGTCGTTCGATGTCTTCCAGGCGGGTGCCGCCACACATCACGTTGTAGGTCAGGTTCAGCACATGGTCGGACTCGTGGTAGGGCAGGTGCACCTTCAACAGGTGCAGACCCTCGTTGATCTGGTCAACCAGGCCCAGCTTGGTCACCAGCCGGTGCACCGCGGCGATCCCGCCGAAACAAGTCGCGTCGAGGTTCCCACCGACCTCATAGGACACAGTCCCCGAGCCCAGCATCGGGGACGGCTGTTCGCCCCAGTGCCCCGCCAACCCGTGACGCGCCGCAACCCGGCGTCGTCGACGCGCCGCGTTCCGCCGACTCTGAACATGCGATATCTTCTTCACCACAAAGGCCTTTTCTTGCCGGACTGCGTTGTGAGCGCTAACCCAGCAAGATAAGGCCTTTGCCTATGAAAACGGCCATCCAGCCCAGCCGACACGCTTGGTCAAGGACTAGTGCGCACTACCACCACGAAAGGAAGGCGAGACCGTGGCCCAACCGGTGGCGAACACCGATCCGCCCTCCGTGCGGATCCTCACCGAGATCCGCCGCCGCATCGCCACGGGCGAGCTCCGTGCGGGCGACCGGGTCCCCTCGACCCGGCAGATCACCCAGCAGTGGGGCGTCGCGATGGCGACCGCCACGAAGGTGTTGACCGCTTTACGCGAGGAGGGCCTCGTTCGCGTGGTGCCCGGTGTCGGCACCGTGGTGGACGCGGCGGCCGGTCCCTCGCATCGGCGCACCCCCCCGCCGTCGCGATGGCGAGGGTTCCGAACGTGAGCTGTCCGTCCCTCGCATCGTGGCTACGGCAACCAGCATCGCCGACACCGAAGGGCTCGCGGCGGTGACGATGCGGCGGCTGGCAACCGAGCTCGACGTGGCCACGATGTCGATCTACCGCCACGTCCGCAGCAAGGACCAACTGGTGTTCCTGATGGCCGACGCCGCGTTCGGAGAGGACGTACTCCCAGCCGATCCGCCGCACGGTTGGCGCGCCCAGCTCGAACTCGTCTGCCGCGTCCAGTGGACGAGCTACCGCAGGCACCCGTGGCTCGCGCACATCGTCTCGCTCACCCGTCCCCTGCTGTCGGTCAACGCCCTGGCACACACCGAGTGGACCATGAGAGCACTCGACGGTCTCGGCCTCGACCCGGCCACCCAGCTGCACATGGCGACCACGGTGGCCAACTACGTTCGAGGTACGGCGACGAACCTCGAACGCGAGGCCCAGGCCGAGCAGGACACCGGAATCACCGACGACGAATGGATGCGGGCGAGGGGGCCGGCCCTCACCGAGATGCTCGCCGCGGGCGCCTTCCCGATCATGTCCAGCGTCGCCGGGCGGTCCAACGTCAACCTCGATCTCGGCTCCCTGTTCGAGTTCGGCCTTGCGCGGTTGCTCGACGGTTTTGCCGCTGTGATGCCGAAGTGACAGCGAGGTAGGCGCCCCAACCGCGAGGTCGTCAGGGAGTCGGTCTCAGGTGGCGGCTCAGCACCTCGGCCTCGGAGCGCAGTCGCTCGGCGGCGTCGCCGCGGCCGAGTCGCTCGTACTCCGCGGCCGCGGCCGTGCGCTCCCGTACCTCGTTCTCGATGATCGCCCGTACGTCAGCGTCGGTGAGCTGACGACGCTGCGCCTCTGCCGCTCCCACACCGATCGCCGCTCCCGCGACGTGTTCGTTCCCCGCGGCGCTGTCCACCCGTGACACCGTCCGCGCGGTGGTCGACGGGGACGGCCTCGGCGTTGTCGATCGCCGCCAGGGCGGAGCGGAGTGCCGTGATGGCGACGCGGTCGCGGGCCTTGATGGCCGCGGTCAGGTCGTCACGGAGGCTGGCGCGCATGTCGAGATTCCAATTCGAGTAGAAAACGTGGCTTTGGAGCCGCTGCACCGGCCGACCGACGGTAACAGCACGGCCCTGCCCCGGGCCTCTCCTTTTGTGCCCCAACGCACCGGCCAGCGGGCGAGCTGGCTGCACCCCGTGCGCTGCGCACTCCTCGTCCATGACCATCCGCAGACGATCGAGGACGAGTCGATCAAGCAGGGCGACCCGTTTCCGCAATGTGGTTGGAAGTGGCAGCTCCACCAGCTCTGGGGTACGTGTTGGCACCTGCGCCGGGCAGCCCGAACGGCGCTTCCAGAACCGGTGGGCGTCCTGTTACTTCGGTGATGACCCCGCTTGCCGCTTCGCGTAGCCGCCTCGCGTCGTTGCCGCAGTGGTCGCGCAGCCGGTCGAATGCCCTGGGCGCATCTCAGCGGTGCTGAGCCATCAGGGTGCCCATGGCCTGCTCGACAAGCGCCCGGGTGATGACAGCTCGCTCCACCCCTTCATAGACCTCGGCTTCGCTGGCGGTGCGTAGCCAAAGAGCGAGCCCCCTGGTGGCATCTCGCGCGCACGACTCTGCGCGGTGCACGTCGGCCACCGCGAACGCGTTCGGCCGCTCGCTGTAGAGATTGAGGGCTCCCACCGAGCGCCGGTCCACACCCTGCAGAGGAACGCTCAGAATCGAGTGGATGCCAGCCTCACGCACATGGTCGCGGTAACGCTCCCAACGCTTCAGCGCATCGTCGTCACCCGCGTTGACGACCACCCCGCTCGACATCGCCTCCAGGCACGGTCCTTCGCCATCGTCGTACTGCTGCTGGTCAGCCAACCTCGCACGCTCATCGCTGACGCAGACTGTCACCGGCCATCCGCCGTGCTGGAGCGAGGTGACCCACACCAAGCCGGCGGGTCCACGATCGTGGCCGCCATCCATGCCACTCGGTCGAGATAGGACTCCAGACTGGGAGGGCCGATAAGGAGTGACTGCATCGTCGCGAAAATCTCAGACTCACCCAAATCTGCCAACTTTCCCCTTCCGGAAAAAGATTGCGCAAGTTTGCTTACTGGCAACTAACTGAACCGCTCCACGCTAGCTCTGGCCGTCACCCTCTGGCGCGAGGCTTTTACGGATCTGCGCGGTTCGCGGCGTCAATCGGCATCCGAAGACGCCAGCCCTCCCTGGCCCCGCTCGCTCGTTCCGGCCCAGGTGGGGGGAGCAGCGCGGTACACGTTCGGGGCGAGCCACCCCTGCTCGCCGGCCTCGCCCCGGGGAAGTGGAAGGGGACTGCGGTCTCGTCCGACTGCTGCTCCTCAAGCCCGTTGGACCACTAGCAGGTCACTGGCCTCGTTCGTCTCATAGCCATGCGGACCCGCGGCCGCCGCAAGGTAACGGTTGAAGGGCTCGACATGAGCGACGGGATCGAAGTCTTCAGGGAAAGGCGAAGCTTTCATGTAAAAGACCAGCGACTCCAGATCGCAGAACCACGCGCGGAGGTTGACTTGTCCCTTCGCGACCACCCGACAGTTCAGCGCCTCAAAGCTCGCGGCGTAGGCGCGCGTGGCGACAGCGCCACCGTGCAGCGGGTCGGTAAGAAGTAGGCTGCCCGCCGCCTCGACGGCCGCGAGCACAACGACATGCCCCCACACAACGTGGACAAGAATGGAGTGAAGGCAACCGCATGACAGAGCAGAACACGGCCCGGCCATCAGACGACGTCGCCTCCGTCGACGGGCAGAAGTACGACGACCCGAACGAGGACACAACCGGCCTGGCCAAGAAGATGGCAGTGCACCACGCCGCCCGTGCGACGGCGTACCACGCGATCCTCAACGACCCAGACATCACTGCGCGAAGCGAGGTGTCCCGCGAGGCCGCCTCGCTGCTCCCGCTCGAGACAGAACTCGCCACTGTGTGGGCGGCCCTCGCCGGCGGCTGGTCCGGCTTCGAGGGCAAGAGCGCACCCGACCACGACGAGATGGCGGCCAGCATCGCCTTCTACCTGACCAACCGTGACGACATGTCCGCCATGTCCGCGTGGGTTCTCGACTGGGCGGGGATTCCCGAGACCCGCATCAAGGCGTACACGCCCGAGTCCAAGAAGCCGCGCATCGCAGTCCTGTGCGGCTCCACACGGTTCCGCGAGGAGTTCAGGAAGGTCAACGAGGACCTGACCAAGCTCAAGATGATCGTCGTCGCGCCGGCAGTGTTCGCCGACGACGGGGACGAGATCAGCGACGAGCTGAAGGCCGAGCTGGGTGAGCTCCACCTCCACAAGATCGACCTGGCCGACGAGGTGTACGTCATCAACCCCGGCGGCTACATCGGCGAATCGACCGCCCGCGAGATCGCGTACGCCGAGAAGGCCGGCAAGCGCATCTTCTACCCGTACAGCCCGCTCACCTTCGCCTGACACGGGGGACACATGGAGATCCAGAAGGACGCGAGGAGCCGCGACGACATCGTCGCAGGCGTCCTCAAGAGCTACGAGAACAAACGCTGGACCCCCCGATCCGACTGTGTCGCTGGTTGGCTGGGAGCCCACCTGCTCGAGGCGGAAGCTACTGTCGGCTGGGGCCGTCAGCTGAGCTGCTCGGCCAACGCGACGATGATCCCCTCGGGGCCGCGGACGTAGCAGAGCCGGTAGATGTCCTGGTACTGCTCCACCTCTCCAACGAGTTCCGCACCGCGAGCTCGCAGGCCGGCGACCGTGGCGTCGATGTCGTCGACGGCGAACATGATGCTCCGGAGGCCCAGAGTGTTCCCCAGTGCGTTCTTCGGCTCAGCGCTGACCGCCGCCGGGGAGTGGAACTTCGTCAGCTCGAGCCGGCCGTGGCCGTCCGGGGTCCGCACCATCGCGATGTTGACTCGGACGCCGTCGAGTGCGTTGACACGGTCCACCCAGGGTCCCTCGATCGGCGCCTCGCCCTCCAGCTCCATGCCGAGTTCGACAAAGAACGCGATGGCAGCCTCAAGGTCGTCGACGACGACGCTCACGTGGTGCATCTGCTGGATCGTCACGGTGGTTCTCCTTCTTCATCGCGGCCTGTCGTGGCCACTGGTGTAGCTGGGACGGAGCCGACACCACATTCTCGACACCCGGAAGCGTGCTGAATTCTGGGGACCTGCATCTGGCCGTCACCGCTCTGGGCGTCCACAGCGCCGAACGGCCTGGAGGTGCTGGAGATCCGTGAGCTGCCGGTACCAGCGGTTCGAGAGGGCTGGAGCCTGGTGCGGGTGAAGGGCGGGCCTGCGGGGACGGGTGAAGGGCGGGCCTGCGGGGACGCCGCCGCAAGCCGGCCGGCCGGCCGGCGATCAGCGTTTGAGGATGGTGTCGCGGATCGTGCGCGTGATGAAGGCCTGGTACTCCTCGTGCGACTTGCCGTCGAGGCGCACGAAGCGCACGTAACTCTCGACGCTGGTGATGACACAGCACGCCTCGACAAGATCGTCGAAGGCAACGTCGGTACGCAGCCAGCCGCGCTCACCGACCACCCGGAGGACGTTCTCGACCTGCCTCCTGATCCCGGCCAGCCTCTCGACAAGGTGATCCCGCAGCTCGCTGTCGCCGAGGGCCGCGCCGGTGACGGCAGTCCAGACACCGGCCGCCGGCTCGTTGATCGCGAGCATCGCCTCACCAACGAACGCCGCGAAGCCGTCCGCGTCACGGACCTCGATCATCGCTGTGCCGAGGTCGGTGGCGAAGAAGTCGACCTCACCCTCGACACCGAAGGACGCCACCTCTACCGCAGCCCACATGAGAGCTGTCTTTGGACCGTGCTTTTGCACCGTCTCGATCGACACGCCGGCCCGCTTCGCGATCTGAGCAAATGTCGCGGCCTGGTATCCGTTCTCGCTGAACACCCCAGCGGCGGCTTCGACAACGCGCCTTCGAGTCTCCGCCGCCTGACGCTGTCGCAGCTCAGAACGGTACGTGCGGGTGCGGCCCTCAGCTTCTGCCATATTGACTACCTTCATATGCAAATGAATACTGCTCCATGGGCCCCAATCCTATGCCGCCACCTCAAAGGGGCCACCGGGGGTCGTCATGTCTTCGATCTTGATCGCGGCCGTACCCATCCACGGGCACGTCACGCCACTGCTCGCGGTCGCGCAGCACTTCGCCGAACGAGGTGACCGGGTGCGCTTCCTCACCGGGTCCAGATTCGCCAGGGCCATCGAGGCGACCGGCGCCGAGCACCTACCTCTTCCCGCCGAAGCCGACTTCGACGACCGGCAGGACTGGAACCAGACCTTTCCCGAACGGGCCGCGCTGAAGGGCACGAAGGCGATCGCCCATGACATCGAGCAGATCTTCGTACGGCCCGGGCTGGCCCAGCACGACACCGCCATGGCGGCGCATGCCGCCGAGCCGGCCGACGCGGTACTGACCGACCCGGCGTTCATTGGCGGCGCCTTCCTACTCGGCCACCCGCCCGGGGTCCGGCGGCCACCCATCGTGATGTGCGGCATAACCCCACTGCCCATCTCCAGCCGCGACACGGCACCCTTCGGCATGGGACTCACCCCGCTCCGCGGCCCGTTCGGCCGGCTCCGCAACACCGCGCTCGCCATGATCACCGACAGGCTGGTGTTCCCACCGATCGAGCGGATCGCCGAGCAGATCTTCCACCAGCTCCACGGCCGCTCGATTCCGTTCGCGGTGCTCGACTGGCCGCGTTACGCCGAGGCCATCGTGCAGTTCACCGTGCCCGAGTTCGAGTATCCGCGGTCCGACGCACCCGCCACCCTGCACTTCGCCGGACCGATCTCAGCCTCCGGCTCGCAAGCGCCACTCCCCGCGTGGTGGCACGAACTCGACGGCTCGCGCCCCGTGGTCCACCTCACCCAGGGCACAATCGCCAACCACGACTACGGCCAGCTCATCAAGCCGGCGCTCGACGGGCTCGCCGACGACAACGTGCTGATCGCCATCGCGACCGGCGGACGCCCCGTGGAATCACTGCCGCCATTGCCCGCGAACGCCCGTGCGGCGGAGTTCCTGCCCTATGACGACCTCCTGCCAAAGACCGACGTCTTCGTCACGAACGGCGGGTACGGCGGCGTGCAGTACGCGCTGCGCTACGGCGTACCGATCGTGGCCGCTGGCAGTCATGAGGACAAGCCCGAAGTCATCGCCCGCGTCGCCTGGTCAGGTGTCGGTCGTCGCATCAGAACCGAGACCCCGACACCGGCCGCGCTCCGCCGTGCCATCCGTTCCGTGCTCGACGACCATCGATACCGAGGCGCCGCGCTCCGCGTCGCTGAGCACATGGCGGCCACGCGCGGAGTGCACCGACTCGCCGAGATCGTCGACAGCTTGATCGCCGACCTCCGACCGCCCGGCCTCATGCAACAGCCTGACCCATTCCGCGGCGCGGTTGGTTAGATGCACTCGTCTGGCTGGACACAGACGTGCTCATGCTGCTCGGCAGCGCAGAGGATTTCCCGACCGAGGTTGGACGCACCAAGTCAGAGGGACAGATCGCGCGACTCGCTGACCTCATCCCACGGATAGGACCACAGGAATACCCCTGCGAGCACGAAGAGAACAAGCGGGCCGATGCTTAGCCAGCCGACGACCAGCGCCAAGATCCCGCGCACAGCCATGGCGGCAACCACGAACAAGATCAGGGCTTTGAGCCACACCCTGACCTCTCCTCTCTGACGGATACCTGGCCACCTCCAGCTCGGCTACAGTCGCCATGTCAACCCGCTTCGTCCGAAAGAACCGTGCCGACGCCTCACGGAGGGAAGCAACCATGATCACTGGGATGCATGCGATCATCTACAGCCGCGATGCCGCTGCCGATCGGACGTTCTTCCGCGATGTGCTCGGCATTCCATTCATCGATGCGGGAGACGGATGGCTGATTTTCGCGGCGCCACCGTCGGAGCTCGCCTTTCATCCCACGGACAGCGACGGCAAGCATGAGCTTTTTCTCATGTGCGATGACGTGAATGCGGAAGTGGACCAGTTGGGCAAGAAAGGTATCGAGTGCAGCCCGATCACCGACCAGGGGTGGGGCCTCCTCACGTCGATTCGCCTGCCGGGCGGTGGCGACCTCGGCCTCTACGAGCCGCGCCACGCGACCGCTTCGGACGGGGCATGAACAATCGGCGCGTGCGAGCGACGCTGCGCGGCCTGAGTGTCGCCTTGCGAGGGCGGATTTGGCGCGCGCCCGGCAAAATTGGTTGCTACGCCGATGCTGTGCGAGTTGGGTACGTGCATGCTGATCAGCACACGGCCTGCGACGCTCGATGACATCGACGCCATCGTCCAGGTGCTCTGCATGGTCTCCGGCAACCCGGACCTGGCGGAGGACTTCCGACACGACGCGCTGGAGCAGGTTCGCGGCGAGATCGCTAACAGCATCACCTACGTGATCTGTGCCGCCGACGTGCGCGTCGGCCGGCTCCGCGTCGTCCGCACCACCGACTACATTGAAATCGCGGGTCTCCAAATCGACCCCACTTGGCAGGGCCAGAGCATCGGCACTGTCGTGATCAACGAGATCCTCGACGAGGGCCGTCGAGCCAGCCTGCCCGTCGAGCTGGACGTCGACAAGGACAACCCGAATGCCGAACGGCTCTACATGCGGCTCGGCTTCCACCGCGTCGGCGAAAACGGCAAGGACTACCGCATGCGCCGCGTCTAACTCGGCGGCCACAGCCCCGCGACGGCCCACTTGGGGGTTCCGGTCCCGGGCCGCCACAGACGGCCACCTCGTTTGATGCAACCGGCTACTAGTGCGGCCAAGGACTGCGCCCCCTGCTCGGCGGGACGTTGCCTTGCAAGGGGCGAGTCCAGGGCCGCCGTTTCTGCGTCGGGCGCAGATCAGCTCAGCATGTGCTCGATGAGGTCGGCCGCCCGCGCGGTGCCGCCCTCAGCACGCGCGTCGGACTGGAGTCGCGTCAGGCGGCTAGTGACCTCCGCATCAGTGTGCAGTTCGGTCAAGGCGGTCCGCAGGCTCTCGGCCGTGGCGTCGGCGGTGTCGATGCGGCGGGCCACACCCAGTTCGACGAGCCGATCGGCGTTCATGAACTGCTCCGCCGCCTGCGGGACGGCGATCATCGGGACACCGGACAGCAGCCCTTCACTGCAGCCGCCCATCCCGGCATGGGTGACAAAGGCATCGGCCTGCTCCAGGATCGCCCGCTGGGGCACCCACGAGTGCACCTCGACGTTGGGCGGGATGTCGCCGAGTTCCCGCACGTCGGCGTGCTTCCCGACCTGGAGTACGACATGCCAGCCGGGCAGGTTGCCGTAGGCCGCCAGACACTGGCGGTAGAACTCCGGCTGTCGCGTGTACGCCGAACCCAGGGAGACCAGAAGAACGTTCTCGGCATCGGCGGGACGCGTCCAGCCTTCCGCACCCCCACGCAGGTCGAAACAGGGACCGACGAACGTCACCGTCTCGGTGTCGACCTCGTCGGCGTGCGGTTGCATCGCTTCAGGGATCAGCGCCAGCGCCCGCGCGGGCCGTCCGGAGAAGTCGTCCATGTCGGTGGTGGACGCCCCGCAGTCGGCGAGCCACTGTGCGAACTTCGCCCGGTAGGCATCAGCACCCGGCAGGTGCCACAGGTGTGCCGCCATGTCCTCGCTGTAGCTCTTCCAACCGACAAAGGTCGGGGACAGTTGCAGGACGGGACGGTCCTGCGTCTCGGCGAGGGCGCGCGCGGCGTAGGCGCCGATGTCGTACAGGTAGAGGTCCGCGCGGTCCTGGTCGTAGGCGGCGCGCAGCTGGGGCAGAGCCTGAATCGCGTCGTCGAGGAAGAGCCCCATCGCGGCGATGGGATCCTCGGGCCAGTTGTTGTCGGCGACCGGCAGCACGGAGGTGCAGGGGACCAGTTCAGCGCTGGTGGATGCGATCAGGTCGGTCACGGCAGGGTCGTTGGCGTACGTCACCCGATGGCCGCGGGCCACCAGCTCGCGGATGATCTCGAGGCTGGGCAGGACGTGGCTGACGGCGGGAATGCCGACCATCGCGATGTGGGCACGGCGACGAGACATGGACGATCACTCATTTCGGGTCTACGGCGAAACAGATACAAGGAACCCGTGCGCTGACCGCCGCGAGAGGGAAGCCCTCCGGGGGGCGCACATGGGTACGCGGACGCGGACGGGAGCGTTGCCCCCGGGTCCGGGTCAGCCGTAGATCTGACAGAGCACCCCGGGACTCTAGCCCACCGCCGGTTCGCCGGGCACCTCAATTACGGCCCGCGACCGGTCAACCGGTTTGGATCTGCGCACGGACGGCTCGGGGCAGCTTGGCGACCACCAGCTCGTAGGAGTGGTCGATCATCCAGCCGAGCTCGCCGCTCTCGATGGAACCGTCGAGGTCGACGGTGTTCCAGTGCCGCTTGTTCTGGTGGTAACCGGGGCGGACCGACGGGTGACGGTCCCGCAGCTCCAGGGCCAGCTCCGGGTCGCACTTGAGGTTCACGCTGGCAGGGCTGCCCTCGAGCGGGACAAGGGCGAACATGCGGCCTCCCACCTTGAACACCGCGAGGCCCTCACCGAACGGGTAGTCCTCCACGGCTCCAGGTTGGGCAGCGCAATGCGCGAGCACGTCGTCTCGCGTCATCAGCCCTGCGGGTTGGAGTAGACGCGGCGGGGAGTGATGAGGACGGCGGCTCGTCGCTCCTGCGCCATCACCCGGTCGTAGGTGTCGAAGTCCTCGTGGGTACCGCCGGCGGCGCGGAAGATGTCCCGCAGCAGCAGCCTCAACGCTTCACTGTCAACGTCGGGATGCGGGTCGTCAGGGCCGATGATCTCGACGTCACCCTCGACGGTCGCCCACTGCCAGCCCGCCCGGGCGACGATCGTGGCTCGGGGGTTCGCACGCAGGTAGTCCAGCTTGCGGGAGCCGCCGATGGCGACGAGCGCGACAACCTGTCCTTGTCGCAGTGGATGGTCGAGAACGCCGGCGTTGACCACCGACGACTGGACACTTCCGTCGCCCCGCAACGCGCTGACCACACACAGCCCATGGTCGAGGGGTACCAGTTCAGCGAAGGCAGCAAGGTCACTCACGATCGGGTACGCCTCTCCCTAGCGTCGTTGTTGGCTATGCGGCACGTGGATCCAGCCTGCACCTTCCGCACCTGGGCCAGCCAACCAACTCCCGGGAAGTCCGCCTTCGATCGTCACGGCGCGTCGAGGCGGAGATTCGCGCTGCGCACCTCAGGACGTGAACTCCTTCAGAGCCTTGTCGACCTGGCGCGCGCTTGGTTCAGTGAACAGCCTCGCCTTACCGCCACCCTCCACGATCATCATCGACGGACAGATGGGAAGCTCCGCGTCGACGAGCATGGCCGATCCCACGCCCTTACCTGTGCGCGCCTCGTAGACGGTCACGTCGTAGGTCGCCGCATACATCGGAACCTTGCTGGCGTCGAAGAAGCAGGTCTCAACCTGCCTACCCACGCCGTTCCGCTCGAGACAGGCGATCAGCTGGACGGTGCTGCCCGGATTCTCCAGCGCGGGCGGCAGCTGCTGCTCACCGATCGTGCGCATGGTCAGGTGGTTGTAAGGGCCAGCGTCGCCGCTCTCCTTCTGCTTCTTGATCGCGACTTCAACCGGGTGAGGCCCTGGCCCGTCGTAGGCGGCTGCCGCCGGGAAGTATCCATGCTTGGCGCACGCGTCTGCGACGGTCGACTCGTCGGGGAGTCCCTCCATCGCCACCGGCTTCGACTGCGACCACCACGTGTAGCCGAGAACCCCGGCCACCAGGACGAGGACGATCACGACACCCCGAACTCGCCCGGACTCGTCACGACGTGGGTGTCTCATGGCTCAAGCACTCCTCCCACGGCGGGCGGCGACGAACGACGGATCCAACCTACGGCTGTCACACTTTGCCGGGCGACGGAGTCAAGGCGGTGTAAGCCACCATGACCGGCGAGGAGATCACCGTGGAAGCCCGACTGAACTTTTTCGGCAACGCCCTTGCGATGAAGGTCGCGAAGCACATCAACTCGGCAGGCGCGGTCCTGACCCAGTCGACGCTACCGGCCGCCACACAGGAACTGGTGAAGATCCGCGCCAGCCAGATCAACGGCTGCGCGCTCTGCCTCGACATGCACACCAAGGACGCCGTCCACGCCGGTGAAGACCCGGTTCGACTCGCCCTGGTCGCCGCCTGGCGCGAGGCCACGGTCTTCACCGAAGCCGAGCGCGCTGCACTCGAGCTCACCGAGCAGGGCACTCGCATCGCCGACGCAGCCGGCGGTGTCACCGACGAGGCCTGGGCCAACGCGGTCAAGCACTATGACGAGGACCAGCTCGCCGCCCTGGTATGCCTGATCGCCCTCATCAACACCTACAACCGCATCAACGTCACGCTTCAGCAGCCGGGCGGTGAGTACCAGCCCGGCCAGTTCGCATAGCTACCCCACTGCGTCAGGGGTGGGTTGGGCCACGTTCAGCAGCGCGGTCCCGCCCACCTGGGCGGCGCACTCATGTCGAGCCGAGCGCTGGGAGTTGGTCGAGGTAGTCGCGGGTGGTGCCTTCGCCTGCGAAGCGTTGGCGAAGGATGGCGGCAAGTTCGGCCGAGCACATCAGAAGCGACGGGACCGATCTCTTCGCCCCGTCGGTCAGGGCTCGGCCGCCCTGCCCCACGGCCTGCTCCAGTTCCCCCGCTCTGGCGGCGACCACTCCGAGCGTGATCCGGGCCTCCGCACGCCGCATCGGGGACCGGTCGTTCGTCGCACGGAGAACATTCCCCGACCGTACCGATGTACGGTCGGGGACAGTCATCAGTGCTCAGGCAAGCCCGCGAATGCGGTGGTAGGCGTGGGACGTGCTGTCCTCAAGAGCAGTCGCCGTCTTAGACCCGTTGTCTTTTACTCCTCCAGCAAGCGAGAGCCGACCTGAAGCCGTTGCCTTACCTGCGATCCCGTCCCATGCATGAGGGTCCCTGCTCCAATTCACGGATGAGAGCATCTGGACGAGGTCGGCGTGCGGGCGACGTGCACCAGTAGTCCACGACAGGCTCCGATGCGCGACTGCACCTAGAGAAGCAAGCACCGCAGGGGCCGCGATTACAGTAGACGTTCGGTTTGCGAACTGACTCTGGAAAGCCTGGAAGAGCACCCCAGCAACATGGACGATCTCATCCCTAGCATCCTCTTCCTTTAACCCAGTAGGGATGGCCTCCGGAGTAACAGCGGCACTAGTCATCTCAATGCCCGCACGCCCAAACAGCGCCGTAACCACGAACGAACGCAGGGTAGATAGAGTCATCCATTCGTCGTCCTTGGCACCCAACTGCCGCTTGTTGACCGAGACGAGAGTCTTCAACGGCACGTCAATTCGAGTCCGTGGATGCTCGACTACCACGCCCTCCATGATAGAGACAGCAATACCAGTCGCGATGTCTCGCGAATCCGAATTCAGGGCAACAGTCTTGTTCGGAATGACCCCTAGCAGGTTCCTATCATGGAAGATCTGTCGAGCAGCCGCCAGATCAATGCCGTGGTAGATCTCTACGGCGATGGTCCGGTTACTCACCTGCTCTTTCGTCATCCCGTATACCTGTGGAGCCTCGGCGAGCAGGACATGGGCGAGGTGCTGCGTCTCTGCATCCACGAGAACACCGTTGACATCGAAGGGAAGATACGCGATGACGTCCTCCCCGAACGGGCCTTGCGCAGCAACATGCTCAAGATCATTCGGAATCCACAGGGCGAACGGAGGCGTTGTCCACCCCGGGCCCAACTGACCACGGAGACCGCGAGCAATGTAGCGAGCATAGTCGCCGGCGTTCTCCCCCTTCTTCGTCCTGTTGATCATCCGCTGCACTTCGTTGCGAATTTCCGCCTGCTCACGGTCAGCCGCCGACGCGTACTGCAATGCCTTCGGGTCCTCAGCGCGGCGCGGATCCGGAACGATCCGGGACAGGCGACCCCACGGCATGGTCCCGATTGAGAGGTGCTCGTGCACCTTCATGACCCGAACAGGTTGACCTTTGTCCACTGCGATCTGCACAGGTGCCGCGGCGGCGGTCGATGCGTCTGTCATGGTAGTTCCCCCCAAGATGGGCTACATAGGAGCAACCGGATGGTTCCTGACAGCAGGAACCATAGCCCGCAGTTCGCCCATCCGCAACTAAGGGGGCAGAACTCACCCGATCCTCCCCCCGCAGTTCACCTCATCTGGCCCGCGGCACGGCTGTGGTCTTGCGCCTACATCACGCCGTAGGGCACCGGGTACCCGATCGACGAATCGGACTGACGTCCTGTCACTGCGTGCGTGCGAGGTGTTCGACCGCCCGCGCTGCAGGACGACCCCAGCTGCCCTCTTCCAAAAGACCCGCGAGGCTTGCTTTGGGATCTGTAGCCTCCTGGTTACCGATCAAGGTCCTGGGCGTTCATGTCATCACTTCCTTCGGTCGGATGCCGTGGGCGGAAGCTGACTCGTGAGGAGCCGTGACGTGACGACACCCACCAAGCGATCTGCCCAGTCCATGGTCAGACCGGCCCTGCAGGGCGCACTCGGCGTGGCATCCTTCGGCGCCGGCGTGGCCGCAGTCTTCATGACCGACAACGGTGGAGGAGCGGTAACCCTGCTGCTAGTGGGCAGCGTGCTCCTGTTCCTACTCCTGACGGACCTGGACATCAGGACCATGGAGTGGGGTGGAGCCAAGCTCACGCTGAGCCGAAAGGCGTCCGAATTGAACGCCAGGGCCGACGAAGCGGCTAGCCGCGGCGATCTGGTTCAGGCGAAGCACCTCCGCGAGCGTGCACAGGACCTACTCGAGGCCATGCGTCCGACGGCCTCGCTATACGGGACGATCCGCGAATCCATATCCCCCGGGCCTGAA
The DNA here is from genome assembly GCF_014873875.1 of Actinopolymorpha pittospori. Taxonomy (GTDB): domain Bacteria; phylum Actinomycetota; class Actinomycetes; order Propionibacteriales; family Actinopolymorphaceae; genus Actinopolymorpha; species Actinopolymorpha pittospori. The sequence goes on from NZ_JADBEM010000001.1 coordinate 1,102,080, forward strand.
CGCACGCGGCTACTGGAGCAGGTTGCGGCGGATGCTCGCCAAGAGGCGGCGACGCGAACCTTCGAGAAGGAAGACGTACGTCAGCGACTCCTCGGGACCGCCGAAGGCGAGCGCATCACCGCACTCGCGATCATGCAGGAACGGCCAGAACTGCGTGACTTCGACGCGGTACTCGCCACCATCGACAAGTCCCGTAGCGCCTTCGAGCTGTACCACGCCCTGGATCTTGCCTCGATGATGCTCGGCGACCTCAGCCCGGATCAGCAGAAGAAGTTGCTCGAGGCCATTGATCGAGGAAGGTCTGGTGGCTTCATCCTTCAGGGCACGGACCGGTGGAGTCTAAGCGACACCATCCGCACGAGGCTGGCGCCATCGCGAGAGCGGACAGACGAGGCCGACTCGAACGGTAGGACCGTCGCGCGCGGTGACGGCCGTCCAGCTTCGTAGCTTGGTCCGAGCGCCTATACCCGGCCTGGCGGGAGGCGCACTCATCTCGAGCCGCGCGCTCGGGGTTCGTCGAGGACTGAGTCGGAGGGGACCCACCGTGTCGCCGCTTGACCAAGGCGTACGGCAGACGGTGATTCTGCGGTTCGAGGTGCTTTTCTCCTACGCCCGCCCCGAGCAGCAGGCTCCTCTTCTGATCCCTTCAGCCTCCCACCGGAAAGTTCGATCGAAGGAGGTTGTGTGGGTCGCGTCGGCGCTTGACGCTACGCAGGCGGGCGAGCGTGGCGGGGGTGAAGGCGTCGGCCAGGGTCTCGGTCGGGTTGAGGAAGGTGAGGGGCTTGCGTCCACTGACGGGAAGACTGTCGGCGAGGGCGCGCTGCTTGGCGGTGACTGCGTCGGCGGTCGCCGGGTCGCTGGGGACGCCGAACAGATAGAGCGCGTAGGGCTCGCTCAGCGGGCCGTGCGGGCTGTCGGACGGGCGGGTGAACGCGCCGCCCAGGTGCCGGATCTGCGCGCTCAGTAGCGGGGCGATCGGCTCAGCCAGCAGAGTCTTGACCGTGGCGTCGTCCAGGTCTGTGAGCAGCTCGCAGCGCGACATGCCCGGCCCAGGGTCGGTCGGTTCCGCGGTGATGGATCCGAGCTCGGCGACCGACATGGTCCGCCTGCTGTCAGACAGCGGCCGGGGCAGGTCCTCCAAGGGGCTCAGCAGGTCACGCGCCTCGCAGGCATCGCCGAGGTAGGTGGCGTCCACGGCGACCATGGGGTCGGAGCCGGGGAAGTGCAGCAGGTCCATCCAAACGGTCAGCTCGTCGGGCGCGGTGGTGGTGATCTGCCGGTAGGCCTCCATCACGTACGGGGCGTGCAGGGCGTCCCACAGCATCCGCCCGCCGAACAGGCGACGTGCGGGATGCAGGGAGACTTCCAGGTTGGTGACGATGGCGTAGTCGCCGCCACCACCGCGCAGGGCCCAGAACAGGTCGGGGTCGGTGTCGGCGGTGACGTGCCGCTGCCGGGCCTCGGCGTCGACGATGTCGAAGGCTGTGACGCTGTCGGCGACCCAGCCGTATGTGCGGCCGAACCAACTCAGGCCACCGCCGAGGGCGACGCCGGTGACACTGACGACCGGTGAACTGCCGGGCAGGCCGGTCAGTCCGTACGGTGCGGCGGCGGCCTGGACTGCGCCGGTGGGCACGCCTGCGCCGATGCGGGCACGGCAACCGTCCGGGTCGATCTGGAGGGTGTCCATCCGGCCGGTGCGCAGCAGGATGGCGCCGTTGGTGCGGCCGGTGGCTCCGTGCCCGTTCGGCTGGGTGGCGATGCCGAGCCCGGCGGAGCGGCTGTAGCGGACCAGCGCGGCGACGTCGTCGGCGTCGGCAGCCTCGACGACGGCCGCCACCGGTTGCTCCACGGCCAGGTTCCAAGGGCGGTGGGCCGCGTCGAAGCCGGTGTCTTCCGGCAACAGGACCCGACCCCGGACGACGGAGCGCAGCGTGTGCAATGCGTTCATGATCTCTTCTTTCGGTGTCAGGCGGGGATGCGCGGGCGGCGGGCCGGGGTGAAGCCGAGAGCGACCAGGGCGGTGAGGGCGATGCCGGCGGCCGCGACGAAGAAGGCGGCTCGCAGGCCGTCAGCGGTGGCGGCGCGCAACGCCGAACCTGTCATGCCATTGGTGGAGGCGCTCGCGATGGTGACCAGGATGGCCAGGCCGACGGCTCCGCCGATCTGCTGGGCGGTGGACGCCACTGCAGAGGCGACACCTTGTTGGTGCGCGGCGGTTCCGGCGGTGGCGGCGCCGAACATCAGCGTGTAGCCGGCGCCCTGGCCGATACCAAGGACCATCAGGCCTGGCAGCAGCGCCAGGTAGGAGCCGCCAGTGGACAGGCTCAAGCCCACCACGAGCGTCCCGAGGCCACCGACCACCAACCCGGCGATCATGGCGGTGCGGGTGCCGCGGGCGGTCGCCAGGCGTCCGGCGAGTTGGGATCCGGCGACGATGGCGGCCATCGGCACCAGGAAGGCCAAGCCGGTGCGCAGCGCGTCGTAGCCGTGGACCAGCTGGAAGTAGCTGGTCAGGAAGTACAGCAGGGTGCCGAACGTCGCCATGTACAAAAAGGTGACCAGCGCGCCGGTGCCCAGGTCCCGGCGGCGCAGCAGCCGCAGCGGCAGCAGCGGGTCCGTGCCGCGGGACTCGATGACCGCGAACGCCGTCAGTAGCAGCACACCGGCCACCGCCGCACCCAGTACCGACAACGCAGTCCACCCGTACTCGGGTCCTTGAACGAGGGCGAACACCATGAGCGTCGTTCCGGCGGTTACGGTGAGCGCTCCTGCCAGGTCGAACCTGCGCCCACTCCTCTGCGCGCCACCGCGCGGGACCAGCGGCAGGGCCAGCAGGGCGGCGGCGCCGGCCAGCGGCACGTTGACGAAGAAGACAGCGGACCAGCCGAAGGCACCGGTCAGTACCCCACCCAACAGCGACCCGAGGATCATGCCGCTGCCGCCGGCGGTGCCCCAAACCGCGAACGCCCGGTTCCGCGCACGGCCTTCGGCGAATCCCGTGGACACCAGCGTCAGCGTCGCGGGAAACAGCAACGCGCCGCCCAGCCCCTGCGCCGCGCGGGCCGCTACCAACGGCAGAGTCGCGGTGGCCAGCCCGCCGGCCAGCGACGACACCGCGTAGACCACCAGCCCCAACACGAACATCCGTCGTGGCCCGAGCAGGTCCACGGCTCGTCCGCCCGACAGCAGGAACCCGCCGAACGCGACCGCGTAGGCGCTCACCACCCACTGCAGCGTCTGCGCCGAGAAGCCAAGCGCCGAACCGATCTCCGGCAGAGCCACGTACACGATGTTGTAGTCGAGAGAAATGATCAACTGGGCGAACGCCAGCAACGTCAGCGCCGCGCCCGGGCGCCGAAACCGCCCCGCCTGGTTGCCGTTGCCGGTCATCGCCGCACCCCCGGGCCCTGCGGGACCGGCACCTTTCCGGTGCTCAGGGCGATGCGGTTCCAGGTGTTGATCGTGCAGATCAGAGCCAGCAGCCCGGCCAACTCGTGCTCGTCGAAGTACGCGGCAGTACGGGCATACAAGTCGTCAGGGATACCGCCCTGGGCCACCAGGGTGACGGCTTCGGTCAGGTCGAGCGCCGCGCGCTCCTTGTCGGCGAAGAAGCCCGCCGCCTCCCTCCAGACAGCGATCATGTGGAGCCGTTCCTCGCTCTCACCGGCCTTGCGCGCGTCCGAGGTGTGCATGTGCAGGAAGTACGCGCAGCCGTTGAGTTGCGAGGCGCGAATCTTGACCAGTTCGGCGAGGGCCGGGTCAAGATCCTGGCACGCTGCGGCGTCCAAGGAGATCAGTGCCTTGAACGCCGTGGGGGCGGCCTTGGCGAAATCGAGTCGGGGGGTGCGAGGGACAGTGTTCTCGTGCGTCATGATCACCACGCTAAGGCGATGAAAGACCTGAGATAGGGTGCATTTCCTGCCAGATTCATGGGTCAATCTGGCGGAGCGGCTCGGCAGTGACCTGCATCTGGAACTGGCAGGTCCCGGCAGCCGCCGCTCCGTCCTCATCCGCGCGCTGCGCAACGCCGTCCGGGACGGAAGGCTGGCCCCGGGCACCCGGCTGCCGCCGTACCGTTCCCTCGCCGCCGACCTCGGCCTCGCCCGCAACACCGTCGCCGACGCCTACGCCGAACTCGTCGCCGAGGGATGGCTGCTCTCCCGGCAAGGCTCGGGCACTCGGGTGGCACCCCGCGCCGAACCCGTCCAGCTCCCACGCGTACCGAAGAAGACCCCCGCACGCCCGGCCATGCCAGCGCACAACCTCAGGCAGGGCCAGCCAGATGTCGCCTCTTTCCCCCGCTCGGCCTGGCTGGCCGCCGCCCGCCGCGCGCTCAACGCCGCACCCAACGAGGCCTTCGGACCGGGTGATCCGCAAGGACGCCCTGAACTACGCCGGGCACTGGCCGATTACCTCGCACGTGCCCGCGGCGTCCGTACCACGCCGGACCGGATCGTTGTGTGCTCCGGCTTCGCCCATGCGCTGCGGCTACTCTTCGGCGGCCGAGTCCTGCGCGGCCCGCTGGCCGTGGAGTCCTACGGGCTCCCCTTCCACCGTTCGGTCCTGGAGGCCGCCTCCGTCCGTACGGTCCCGATCACGCTCGACGAGCACGGTGCTCGTACCAGCGAACTGGGGACCCTCAAAGGAGTACGGGCGGCACTGCTCACGCCGGCACACCAATTCCCAACCGGAGGACCCCTTCACCCCGAGAGGCGCGTCATCGCGGTGGACTGGGCCCGAACCTGCGGCGGCCTGATCCTGGAGGACGACTACGACGGCGAATTCCGCTACGACCGTGAACCGGTCGGCGCGGTCCAGGGACTCGACCCCGAGCGAGTCGTCTACATCGGCTCCATCAGCAAGAGCCTGTCGCCCGCGTTGCGGCTCGGCTGGATGGTCCTGCCCGAGCGCCTCCTCACCCCTGCCCTGACCGCCAAGGGCGAGCGGGAAGCCTGGGCAAGCGTGACGGATCAGCTCACCCTCGCCGACTTCATCGACTCGGGCAACTACGACCGCCACATTCGCCGGATGCGCCAGCGTTACCGCTCACGCCGTGACCGCCTCCTCGCCACCCTCGCCGCCCAAGCCCCGCACATCGCCCCCACCGGCATCGCCGCAGGACTGCACGCGGTGCTGCACCTGCCACCGGGAACCGAACGCTCCGCCGTCAAGGCCGCCGCCTGGCAGTCGATCGCCCTGGACGGGCTCGCCGACTTCCGCCACCCGGCCGCCACCATGCCCGGCCACGACGGCCTCGTCGTCGGCTACGCCACGCCGCCAGACCACGGCTACGGACCTGCGCTGGAAGCGCTGTGCCGAATCCTCCCTCAGGCCCCGGTCGGAGCTGGCCTGCCTTCCGTATAAGGCAGAACTGCCGCGAGGCGCCGGCTCGGTCGAAGGTTCTTCCGTCCGCACGCCGCTGCAACAGCGCACTCGTCGTAGACGCGCACACAGGGCCCCTACGGGAAAGGGCCGCACATGCGGCGGAGGGTGCCACCTGACGATGACCTGGAACTCCTCGGGAGCCTCGAGCTTGTCGATGCGGGCTGCGGATGAGGGGTGCGCTGAGGCAGTGACCAGTGCCAAGGGTCGCGTACGGTGGTGTCGGAGATGTCGGCGACGGCTGAACCGGATCCACGTCCCGGCCGTGAAGATGCATGGGCGCCGTACCCTGGCTCCCGAGTCCGTAGCCGCGGTGGTGAGGAGGCAACCCGTGAAGGGTTGGGTTTCGGTGGTCCTCGGTGTGCTGCTCCTGCTGGCCGGCCTGGTCTGGTCGTTGCAAGGCTTGGGCGTGATGGGCGGCAGCGCGATGAGCGGCAAGACGATGTGGGCGGTGATCGGGCCGATCGTGGCGGTGGTCGGCCTGGTGCTGCTGGTGCTCGGCGGCCGGTGGCTGCGCCGCGCCGGCGCGCGCGCCTGACCAGGCCCGGTGTCGTGACGGCCTGGATCGCCGCGACGAACCCCACTGCACCCACCGCGCCGTGCCCGCCGGCTCCTGTCGGTACAGGTGGGTGTGCAGTCGCAGACGCCATGTAGGGCGTTGGCGTGGAGCTGTCCTGTTTCACCGCGAGAGCCTAGGCTCGTGATCACCACTTGTCACGAGCTCCACTCGGATCGGGGTTAGATGGTGAGCGCGGCGGTGCGCAATGCCTCGGCGACCCTGATGACTGGCTCCGACGGATCGCCCGGAAGTCTGGCGAGGAGGATGCGCCGCTGTTCGCTCTGGCCGCCGCGTACGGGCAGGACACGCACTCCAGGTGGTACGGCGTCTTGGAGCACTGCAGGGATGGTTGTGAGGCCGAAGCCGGCGGCGACGAGGTGGAGCTTCGCCAGCCAGTCCCGGGCGGCGTGCGTGATCTCGGGTCGTTCGTCGAGACCGGGCCATACACCCAGCTGTGGACCTTCGGCCGGACCACCTCGAACGATCCCGCCGCGGCCGGAGATCCAGGGTTGTCCGTGCAGGTCGGTGACGTCGACATAGTCGCCGCGTGCGAGGGGGTGGGTGGCGGGAACAGCGATGCGGCAGCTGTGTTCGGTGAGGGTCTGCGTCGCCAGCGCCGGGGTCTCGGTGTCGAGCGGGTGATACGGCGGCATGGAGACCAGCAGTACGAGGTCCAACTTGAAGGTGCGTAGCGCGCGGACGAGCCTCGGTGTGCTCTCCTCGCAGCTGATGACGGTGATCGCGGGGTGCTTGTCACGGAGGGCGGAGAGTGCCCGTGGGACAAGAAGTACACCGGCACTGGGGAACCAACCCAGCCGGACCGTACCTGCCTCGTCCGGGATGCCCGCGACTTCCCGTGCGGCCGCGTCCATCTGGTCGACCGTGGCCGCCGCATGATGCAGCACGATCTGCCCAGCTTGTGTCGTGCTTACTCCGTTGTGGTGGCGCTCCAGCAAGGGAGTGCCGGCGGCGCGTTCGAGTGAGGCGATCTGGCGTGACACCCCGGACTCGGTATAGCCGAGCGCAGCAGCTGCGGCGGTGAGCGTGCCGCGCTCCGCCACTTCGCGGAAGACGCGAAGGGAAACGAGGGAGGCGTCACCGAGCGCCATGACTACTACGCATACCCGGTCTGACGAACTCTTGCTGGCCAGCAGTGCCGGGCCTTCCTAGTCTGAGGACGAGGCCGCGCTTCCGGTAGGTCAAGGTCGCCTCGGCCGCCCGCGAAGCCCCGGGCGCGCGTTCTCATACCGATACGTTACGTCGGCGCGGGCGAGTGTGTCCCCAAGTGCATTGCCGCCGGCACCGGCGCAAACGTACACGCCTGCGGCCTCTCCCGTCTCGGGCTATTCGGTCCGACAAGTTTCGGCAGCTCTCAAATGTCTATCTATGCGATGGGATGAAATGCCCGACGATATAAGCAATGAGCTCTTTGCGTCGCTTCAGTGCCTCGTCATCGCACTGCCATCTCTGCGGCCGTATCTCGACCGACTGGCATGGGCCGCAGGTACCATCGTAGACCCTCCCGCTTGGTGCGGCATCACATCGACGCACGGCGGGTGGCCCGTGACCCTCAGCGTCAGCGACGACCGCGCAAGGCTCGCCGACCAAGAGCAGTACAACCTGGGCCAAGGTCCGTGTCTGGATGCTATGCGGGACGGCAAGGTTGTAGAGGTGGTGGACCAAGAAATGGATGGAAGGTGGACGCAGTTCCACGGCACGGCATTGGGCCTCGGCATCCGGTCAATGCTGAGCCTTCCGATAAGTGGCGTGTCTCGGCGCCCCTTGATAACGCTCAACTTGTACAGCGAGAGGCCGCGGGCTTTCACGGGAGTGGAGCGGCAGCAGGCCGAGTCCTACGCCAACTTTGCGTCCAGGACGCTGGTCAAGTGGGTTCGCGACTGCACCCAGGATCGCCTGGCTCGGGAGGTCGAGCAAGCCATCAGGACGCGGACGCTTGTCGAGGAATCGCTCGGGATTCTGATGGTCCAGCACCAATGGGACGCACCCATGGCTTTTCGTCGGCTGCGCACCCGTGCCGGAAATGACGCGAGGTACCTGGGCGTCACAGCATCTGAGGTCATCGCGGAAGCCACCGGGCGCCAGCCCATCGAGCCATACCCGTTCGGACTGTGCCCAAGGCAATAGGAACTGGTGTCTCCCTCCCCGTCGGCGGGCGTTGCTCACGCGTCCCGCCTCATTCCCGGAGCCAAGGCCCGACGACGGCGGTCGGATGAGGCCAATGGTCAAGGAGATCAACCGGTACCCCCGGCAACCCCTTCGGTCGGCGCGTCGAGACCGTACCCACAAGTAAACGGCCACCGGTCCCTTTAGAGGGGATGGTGGCCGTTCGCTGAGCTAGAACTAAGCCGCGGGGCTGATCGGTATGTAGAGCCCGCACTCACGTAACAAAGAGCCGCGCCCTCAGGTGCGTCGCCCGGATCGCATGAGTGCCCTCACGATGAGCCACGCTCCTACCCCAACGACAGCAACGACGACCACGCCGATGATGAGCAGTTCGATCGGGCCAAGGCTGAACATAGGCGCACTCCTTCTGAGTTTGTGAATCACGTGAGAGACAGACGCCCAGCCGTCCACCCTGGCGGGCGACCTTCAGGCATCACGTCGATGTGCGGGCTCGTGATCCGGAGCAGGTCGGGCTGGCAGTCGAGCGCGTCACACACCGCGGTGAGGGTCAAGAACCGGATCCCTCGGGCCCGGCTGTTCTTCAGCACCGAGACGGGTTGACCACGATGACGCCGACCCGCTCAGCGAGCCCGGTACGGCGGTCCGTTCGTCCCGTCCGCTCGGTCGGTTTTTGCACGAGCCGTCAATATTGGTAGGCCCAGCTGGATACCAGGCAGTAGTCGGGCAGGTCGTCTCCCCTGCGGCAACCCTCAACGCGAATGGCCTGCACGCCCGCATCGTCATGGACGTAGGTGGAGAAACGGTTCACCGCGCCATTGCCGATGGCTTTGTGCCAGGGGAACCAGTGCAGCCGGCCGTCGGCTGTGAGCTCCTGCACCCGCGCCTCGGCGTGGTCTCCGTCGGCGGCCGTGTCCTTGACGTAGAAGTCGAAGTCGACCCGGTAGATGTTCCAGCGCATGTGCTCGGCGACGGACAGCATGCCGGGCCCGTCCACCTCGGTACCCCTGTCGGAGCTGGTTTTCGACGTCGGCGTGGTGGATGTGTCCGCAGCAGATGCGATCCCGGGTGAGGCAACGATGGTCATAGCGGCCGCGCAGAGTGCGACCAGCGTCGCACCTACCTTCTTGGGCATGGTCGGTTCACCTTCCAGTGAGTTCGCGAAGTGGTCGTTGCCATGCTGGTGAACACCGACGCCGAAGTCCTTGTCCAGGACACGCACAACCTTGACCGTCAGTGACCTTCCACGGCGGGAGGAACGGCGTTACGTCGACCGTCGGGCAAGCTAACTTTCCGAACATGCAATATTGCGCATCGCGCAAAATCTCGTATGCTTGCTCCATGGCTGCGTTCCGGGCTGATGCGGAGCGCGCCGGCATCCTCTGAGCCGAGCGGCGAGGTGATCACACGGTGGGCCGTACCAGACTCCCGGACGACAGCCCCAACGTCTTCGTAAGATCTCCCACACTGGAATCCGGGACGTACAGCACCGCGTTCAGTACGGACGATTTTCCCCGCGCGGAGCGGCTTGCGCGTTTCGACGAACTGCAGACGACCAGCGACCACCCGATGCGCGCGTTCGGCTGCCCCGACGACACCGGCGACTTCGACGCATCGGTCGAGTCACTGGATCTCGCCACCGCGAACGTTGTGCGCCTCACGTCCTCGCGTGTCGACATCGTCCGCACCCCTCGGCAGGTGCGGGAGTTCGATCCCGAGTTCTACTCGATCGTGCTACCCGTGTCCGGACGGGTCCTGCTGGAGCAGGGAGGCCGGCAGGCGCTGCTCGAGGAGGGCCTCCTGGCGCTGTACACGAGCTCACAGCCATTCCGAGTACACGTTGACGTCCCGGAAGGTGCGACGTCCAGGGCATCCGAGGCATCCACGGCATCCCTGCTGCGCGTGCAGGTGCCTCGCGCGCTGCTTCCATTACCGGCCGCCCGGCTGGACGAGATGGTCGCAGCTCCCTTGCCGGGTAACACTGGGGTCGGTGCGCTGTTGACCGGCTTCCTAGACCGACTCTCCGCTGACGCCTGCGAATACACCCCCGCCGACCTGTCCCGGCTCGGCAACGTGCTGGTCGACCTGCTGAACGCGACCTTGGCGCACAGGCTCGACGCGGACGGTCCGCGAGACGTCGCCCAGTCGTCCCTGCCGCTTCGCATCACCGCGTTCGTCGACCAGACCCTCGAGGAACCCGGCCTGTCGCCGGCCTCGATCGCCGCGGCTCACCACATCTCCGTCAGCTATCTACACCGGCTCTTCCACGCGCACCACACCACGACCGTAGGCGCGTACATCCGCGACCAACGCCTTGAGCGTGCGCGCCGGGACCTGACCGATCCGCAGCTACGCGGCCTACCGATCCATCGCATCGCGGCACGGTGGGGCTTCGCAGACCACGCGACCTTCACCCGTGCGTTCCGGGCCCGCTTCGGAAGCCCACCGAGCGAGTACAGGACCGCCGCTGATCCGGTCGCGGCCGACCGTGCGGGTCGGGTCCTGGAAGCGGTCAGTCGGCGCGGGTGAACGTCCCGGCCGCTCCGGCCGGCAGGCGGTATCGGTAGGTCGTGTCCGCCCACCGACGGCGAACCCAGTAGCGCGCCGTCCTCGATCGGCGCCACACGACGGCCAGGTCTCCGCGCCGAGGCCGCTGTCATGATCGACACTAGCGAGACGTCGTCAAAGCCGGCCTGCAGCGCGCACGGGCAACATTCGATGCATACCGCCTTTGCCACCCGAGCCAACGGCCAACGCCACAGGCCAGCATCGCGCCGAGTCTGACGATGCCTGCTACCGATTGGGTAAGCAGGCATTGCACTCCTCGTCGCTCGGCGGGTCAGGCCTTGATGAATTCGGCGATATCGGCGTTGATCGTCTCGGCGTGCGTGATATACAGGCCGTGGCCGGCCGTCGGGTACTCGCGATAGACGGCACCCGGAACGATGGCGGCGGTGCGCCTGCCGGTGATCTGCACCAGCGCGGACGCGTCAGCCGCGCCGTGCAGGACGAGGACGGGGAGGTCGAGCTCGGCGAGCTCGACCTCGTGCGCGGCCGCGAGGTTCGTCTCCTGGACAGCCAGGGCCGCCATCGGCGCGACGTTGAGGCACTGCCGGATCGCGTCGTCGATCAGGGCGGGTGAGACGTCGTTGCCGAGATGGGTGGCGAAGAACGCCTGGCTGCCGTCGTGGAGCCACTTCTGGCGGTCCGCGCGCAACGCGGCCATGGTGGCGTCGATCACCTCCTGCGGCAGACCGTCCGGGTTGGCCTCGCTGCGCCGCATGGACGGCAGGCAGGCGGCCAGGAACACGGCACGCGCGACGCGTCCCGAGCCGTGCCGGCTGAGGTGGTGCGCCACCTCCACGCCGCCGAACGAGTGGCCGACCAGCGTGACGTCGCGGAGGTCCAGCTGGTCCAACAGCGCCGCGATGTCGTCGCTCAACGTGTCGAGGTCGTACCCGGTGGACGGACGCTGCGAGCGGGCGTGCCCGCGCCGATCCAGCAGGACACACCGGTGCCCCGCCGAGACGAACCACGGCACCTGGTGCTCCCACATGTCGGCGGACAGGGCCCAGCCCGCGATGAAGACGACGGTGGGGCCGCTCCCGTAGTCCTCGTAGGCCAGCAGCGTGCCGTCGGCGGCGGTGATGAAGGGCATGTCGGTTCTCCTCACGTGGCTGTACTCAGCTGGGCTCGAGCCGGTGCTGCCGCACTCATCGGCGGGCGCGACCAGCGGCTCGTCGATTACCTGACAGGTGATACTTCTGGTGCGGCGCCGGCCCGGTCCGCCCTCGCGGCCCGGTCGAGCCGCGCCGCGGTGACCGCGATCAGCGCCACCGCGCCGAGCCCGAAGACGACGTGGCTCGTCAGCACGATCACGGGCGACGCGGGCAGGAGCACGTGCGGCGCCGCGAAGGCCAGCCACACATAGGTAAGCAGCGCACCGGACGCGAGCGCGAGCTCGTGCCGGGCGTTCCAGGCACGGAACCGGGTCCAGTACCGGGCGAGCGACAGCACCACGGCGTAGGTGAGCACCACCAGCCCGACGTAGAGCCAGGCCGGCACGACGTCCTTGCCCAGGTACCAGATGCCGAGCTCGACGGACGAGACGGCGAACGCGACGGCGCCAAGCAGCCACGCCGAGGGCACCCGCCCCTCACGCCGGGTGGCCGGACCGCGGCTGCGGCCGAGGAACACGGCAAGCAGGATGAGGACCGCCATGGCCACGACGCAGCCGGCGTACTGCGCGACCGACGCGCGGAAGTCGGACTGGGAATAGCCGCCCACGGTGACCACGACAGCGCCGGCCACGAAGATCACCGAAGTGACGACGAGCCCGATGCGGCCCAGCCACGGCGTCCTACGCCGATCGCGGGTGAGCAGCTCGACGAACAGGATCGGGATGGTTGTGCTCCACAGCATGTGCAGGCTGAGCACGAACACCGTCCACGGCCCACCCATGCCGAGCGCCGGGATGTTGCCGTACGCGTGCAGGTGGTGCCCCGCCCAACCGGGGTTGAACAGGGTCTGCGTGGTGATCCCCTCCTCGAGCACCCCGTAGGCGAGTGCGAGCGCGACCAAGCTCGGCCAGCCCCAGCCGGCTCGGCGGCAGACCTCGCGGATGAGCAGCGCTCCCCCGCCGTACATCGGGGCGAGGATCACGAGTTCGGCGAACGCGTTGATCGGGAGATCGCCGAGCAGGAACTCCCCCACGAGCGGGGCCAGCAGGAACAGTCCGATGGCAGGCAAGACACGACGCATGTCATCCCCCGGAGTTGGCGACACCGGACCGTCCGGTGCCGAAAGAACAGCTGGTGGTGGCCGAGGGGCTACTCGGGTACCGGCAGCCCAGCGGCGAGCTGGCGCAACGCCTCGCGCAGCAGCGAATGGATCGGCGTAGTCGTGTCGACGCTCAACCAGTGCGTCGTCGCGACCTGGATGGCGACGCCGACCGAGCCGGCGACCAGCCGCGGGTACATGTCCCGCTCCGGATCGGTGCCCGTGCGAGCAGCGATGGCGGCGGCGAGCGTGGTGACCCCGACGGCGCTGGCTCTGAGCAGCTCACCCTGCAGGGCGGGTTCGCTCGTCATCAGCCGGATGCCCTCGGTCCACTCCTCATCGAGTGTGCTCTTGCCCTCGCTGTCCCGCGCCGGCGGGACCTGACCTACCACGGCCGCGGTGATCGAGTCCCAGAGTGGTTCGCCTTCGGGTCGCTCGCGAAGCGCGGCACCGATCCTGCGGGTGCGGTCGAGGTGCCGCGCCGCGATGGCCTCCCCCTTGCTGGAGAAGTAGTTATTGAACGTGCGGGGTGAGACCCCGACCTCGGCGGCGATGTCCTCGACGCGGACGTTGTCCCAGCCCTTCTCGATCGTGAGCCGGATCGCCGCCCAGCTCAACGCCGCGCGCGTCTGCTCCTTCTTGCGCTCCCGCAGGCCGCCTCGACCGCTCGCTGCCGTGTCCACGGACGCCACGATACAGGTACTTTTCCGAGTGAGCAATTTTTCTGGTCACGCAATTTTATTGCTACTGGACGCACTCCTCGAGGGCGACTGAGAGAGTGCTCCCGCGCGTCGGTCGCCGGGCTCGCTCGTCGAGCGCTTGCGGCTCGGCCTCGCGACCCAGCCAGGTTTCGAGTGCGCCTGGCTCGAGGTCGGAAGCGTCTCGCTGGTGACGGCCGCGGCTGCCGCCCCGCCCATGTGACCCGACCCCGCTCGACTTGGAGGCACCCAAGCGGCGACGTGACCGGCTCGCTCGCGGCTTCGAGCATCCCATTGACCGCCAGTGGGGATGCGTCGCCCTGTGGGGGACCACTGGGTGGGACGCATCCCGTCCGAGAAGACCTCGGGGTTCTTCCGGCAGCAACCGGTCATGCTGGTCGACGACTTCACGAGCACGTAGACGGCCGCGCTCGACGTGCTCGCGACAGTGGCACCACCCCGCCGTCATCCGCGTCCACCCGTCACGAGCCCATCGGGAGCCCAGCCGATACTTCAGGCCGGAAGCGCGAGAACGGAGCTGGCAAGGCCGGGTCGGACTCGCCGTAGTGCTTGTTGTGGGTTGCGTGTGGTCAGACGTGTTCGTGGATATGAGGCAGCGCGGTGGCGAGTTCCTCGAACAGTGCTGGCCATCCGCGGCATGGCCAGGTGATGCCGCCGCGCGTCGTAACGCACCTTCGTTGGCTCTGAGCGAACGAAGCGGTGCACCACCCCAGGAGGGCCCAGGCATGAGCACGCTCCACTACGCAGGCGTCGACGCCGATGGGAAACCCCGCACCGGACAGGCGATCATTTCGACCGGCAACGCCGCGGCGCTGATCGAGCTTCGCCTTCACCAGGGCTGGCAGAGCCTCACCGTGTCTGAGGGCGACCGCTGCGTCGGAGGAATCGCCACCACCGAGGACGGGATCCGCACCGTCTGGAGCAGCGACGAACCCCAGCCAGTCGACCAGACCGCCTGCCAACACGAGGACCTGCAGCAGGACAGCCCGGGGCAGTGGAGCTGCGAGCGCTGCGGCAGCCCGCGGCATGTCGTCTACCCCGGCCAGCTCCACCGGCAGTGGCCGGTCCTCACTGGCCGCGCCGCTCAGGGCGCGGCGTGCGTCATCTGCGGTGACGACTTCACCGGACAGCCAGGCAAGCCCCGGTGCACTGTGGGCCGGCACGGCCCCACATGGGTGTTCGCCTGCGAGGGCGCCTGTTACGCAGAGGCGGTCAAGGCGCAGCGGGCTCGGTGAGCATCGGCCGGATACCGGCGACCCAGTCTTCGTCGAGCGCGTTCTGCCCGCTGCTCTCCCGGCCTAGTGTTCCCCGCCGGAAATTCGTATGTTAAATCGGTATGATGGTGTCCGTGGCTCGTACTGGGCGGCCGAAGGCCGAGTTGGTGTTGTCTGCTGGTGAGCGGGAGCAGTTGGTTCGTTGGTCGCGTCGGGCGAAGTCGTCGCAGGCGTTGGCGTTGCGGTCGCGGATCGTGTTGGCGTGTGCGGTGCCGGGGGCGGTGAACAAGCAGGTGGCGGCCGACTTGGGGGTGTCGCCGAACACGGTGAACAAGTGGCGTCGGCGGTTTGTGGCCAAGCGGTTGGACGGTTTGGTCGATGAGCCGCGGCCGGGTCGTCCACCGTCGATCTTGTTGGACAAGGTGGAGGAGGTGGTGGTTGCGACGCTGGAGGAGACGCCGGTGAGTGCGACGCACTGGTCGCGGAGGTCGATGGCGGCGCGTTCGGGTTTGTCTGAGTCGACGATTGGGCGGATCTGGGCGAAGTTCGAGTTGAAACCGCATCGCAGTGATGGGTTCAAGCTCTCCACGGATCCGTTGTTCGTGGAGAAGGTGGTCGATGTGGTCGGGCTGTACCACAACCCGCCGGAGCGGGCGGTGGTGTTGTGTGTGGATGAGAAGTCGGGCATGCAGGCGTTGGACCGCTCCCAGCCGGTGCTGCCGGCCATGCCCGGGATGCCGGAGCGGCGCAGCCACGATTACGTCCGCCACGGTGTGACCAGCCTGTTCGCCGCGTTCAACATTGCCGATGGCACGGTGATCTCCCAGACCCACCGACGACGCCGCGCCCTGGAGTTCAAGAAGTTCCTGATCGCGATCGACAAAGCGGTCCCTGCCCAACTCGACGTCTACCTCGTCTGCGACAACCTTTCCACTCACAAGACCCCCGCCATCAACGACTGGCTCGCCCGCCATCCGCGCTTCCACATGCACTTCACCCCGACCGGGGCCTCCTGGCTCAACCAGGTGGAACGCTGGTTCGCCTTCCTCACCGACCAACTCCTACGCCGCGGCGTCCACAAAAGCGTCCAGGCGTTGGAGAAAGACGTCCGCGAATGGATCAAGAACTGGAACACCGACCCGAAACCGTTCGTCTGGAAGAAGACAGCCGAAGAAATCCTCGACTCCCTCGCCCGATATATCGCACGAATTTCCGGCGGGGAACACTAGCGCGAGCTGTGTCAAGTCTGCGTTGACAAACGCGTCCCACAACGACTCGGCCGCCGGTCGGGACCGCAGCTCCACCGCGATCAGCTGGACCCGGTCGAGATGCCCGGTGGCGATCGCCTCGGCCTTGCTGGAGAAGTAGCCATCCTCCGTAGCCATTGGGAGCAAGCCACCTAGTTTTTGCTGGTCGCGCAATATTGCCGAGCAGGAAAGAAGGTGGCACGATGGCGCCCATGTCCGAGACGAGCGTCCACATCGTTGAGTACGATCCCGCGTGGCCGACGCTGGCCGGCGATGCCGTCGCCGAACTTCGCGCCACCTTGCCCCAGGAGATAGTCGAGATAGAGCACATCGGCTCGACTGCCGTGCCCGGCCTGGCTGCCAAGCCCGTCATCGACCTGATGGCGGCGACTCCGGACCTCGAGACGGTCAGCCGGCGCGAGGATGCCCTGCAGGATCTGGGTTACCGCCCTCACACCAATGGCATGGTCGATCGTCTGCTGTACTTCCGCACGGCGGGAGGGGTGCGTACCCACATCCTGCATGTAGTGACGCTGGCATCCTGGCCCACCCGTAACCAACGGATCTTTCGAGACTATCTACGGAACCATCCGCTGGATGCCCAGCGGTATGGCCAACTGAAACGGGCGATCGCCACCGCCGGGACCCCTGGCGATGACTACACAAAGGCAAAGACCGCCCTGATCCAGGAGATCGTCGACCGGGCCCGGACGGAACTGGGCCTGCTTCCAGAGCCAGTCTGGGAGAAGCCTGCATCGACAGGTAGCTGAGGCGCTGTGAGCCCGGACGAGACGAAGAACCGGCGCCACCACCCCCCTGAACATCAGCACAGCCCGTAGGCCTGCGCTCAGACCCGCCGGTTCCGGTGTTCCTGACCGTGGACTGTTCCCTGTAGGTGTGGGTGATTGATGGCTGGTGAGGGTGGCTCGGAGCGCATTGTTCAAGCGGGGGACGCTCTGACCGGAACCCATATGATCTCCGGGGTGATACGCAGCCACGAACCCGAGGGGTACGACTGTCCGATCTGCCGCTTGATGCACGGCGAGAACACGTCGCTGACAACACCGGACAACATCGTTCACCGTGACGAGCACAGTGCAGTGATCGTGTCTCCCCACTGGTGGGTGGGCAACATCGGTAACCTGCTCGTCGTTCCGGTCGCACACGTTGAGAACCTCTACCACCTGCCGGACGAGCTTGGTGGACCACTGCTCGCGATGTCTCGCCGCGCTGCGAACGCGCTGCTCGAAGTGCTCGGCTGTGATGGGATCTCGCTGCGTCAGCACAATGGACCGGCCGGTGGTCAGGACATGTGGCATCTCCATATCCACGTTGTCCCGCGGTGGAGCGGTGACTCGTTCCATCGCGGGGAGCACACCATGCGGGCGGTCGATTTGGCCGAGCAGCATGAGCACGCCGCGAGGCTTCGGTCGGCGGGCAACTGGTCGGCCTAGAAACCCTCACAGGTCGCTCCCCTCGCGCCGAGATCAGGATCAGGTCTCCATCCCGTCTCACCTCGATCACGCGGACGCCCCTACACCCGCATGCCGCCTAGCCTCGGCTATTCACGTGGGTCGGCGGCACGGGGTCTAAATGCGGCGGAGTGCCTTGCCTGTAAGGAAGAATCGGTGTTTGAGGACAACGATCTTTCTCGCAGAAAGGCACTCCGTAGGTGAAGCGTAGCAAGGGTTCGTCGGGTGGGAAGAAGGCACGCCGAGGCAAGGATGGTTCGGCTGGCGGCAGGGGTGGCGTGGCTGGGCCGCGGCTTCGGGTCAGCTCGGATGGGCACGGGTTGGCCTCGCATGCGGGTGTGTCGATGCTGCGCGAGCTCGCTGAGTTCGTGGGTCTGACCAGGTTCGTCACCCAGGCGTTGGCTGACACGTATCGGGGCCCGTGGCTTCACTCCCCGGGGCAGGTGTTCGCTGATCAGGCGTGTGCGATCGCCGATGGGGCGACGTCGACGTCGGGGATCGCGGTGTTGCGGGACCGCCCGCAACTGCACGGGGCGGTGGCCAGTCAGCCGACCGTGTGGCGGCTGGTCGACAGGATCGATGAACAGCATCTGGGGCTGGTGCGCCAGGCGCGGGCGAAGGCGCGTGAGCGGGCCTGGCAGGCGGGAGCGGCCCCGGACCTGGAGGCCACCGGTGGGTATCTGCACATCGACTTCGATGCCACGATCACCATCGCTCACAGCGAGAAGTCCGGCGCTGCACCGACCTGGAAGAAGAGCTTCGGGTTCCATCCGCTGCACTCCTATCTGGACCGGCCCGAGATCTCCGGCGGGGAGTCGCTGGCTGGGATCCTTCGGCCCGGAAACGCCGGGTCGAACACCATCGCCGACCACAAGACACTGCTGGACCTGACCCTTGAAGCGCTCCCGGAGTCCTACCGGCCTGGCGTCGACGGTGCGCCGGAGATCCTGATCCGGGCCGATGCGGCCGGGGCGACCTACGACTTCGCCGCCTACTGCCGGCAGAAACACTGCGAGTTCAGCTTCTCCACCGAGTCGACCCCCACCTATGTGGGGATCGCCGACGCGGTGGACGAGCAGCTGTGGGCGACCGCGATCGAAGACGACGGGATCCGTGACGGTGCCATGGTGTTCGAAGCCACACACTGTGTGGATCTGTCGAAGTGGCCGCAAGGCACCCGGCTGATCCTAGGCAAGGAACGCCCGCATCCGGGCGCCCAACTCCAACTGCACAACACCACCAGTGACGGGATGCGGCTGACCGCGTTCATCACCGACACCCCGGCCCGTGTAGTCCCCCACCAGATCCAGGGACTGGAGCTACGACACCGCCAGCACGCCCACGTCGAAGCACGGATCAAAGACTCCGGCCACCTCGGCCTGGGCAACCTGCCGCTGGACGCGTTCTGCCACAACCAGGCCTGGTTCGAGATAGCGCTCGCCGCCGCGGATCTGATCAGCTGGGCGAAACTGCTCGGCTTCAAAGACCACCCCGGGATCGCCAAAGCCACACCCGAAACCTTCCGCTACAAAGTCCTACACGTCGCCGGAAAAATCGTCTCCACCGCCCGACAGCTGTATCTGAAACTGGACTCTTCCTGGACCCCCAGCCCCGCGATCGAGAAAGGCTGGACGCGCATCCGTACGGCCTTCGGCTAACACCCGCCGTCCCTGACCACCTCGCGAGCCGCAGAAACGGAGACCCGCAAACCCCCACTGAACAACAACAACCGGCGCCCAGCCGCCGGGCGCGCCAGCCTACCCGCAAGCAGCTTTCACAACCACGCAAGCCCAAACAAGAATCCATCACCACTAGATCAATTTCCGTGAATAGCTAGCATGCGTTTCGAGGGGAGATCGCCCATGAGGACGCTATTCGGCACCGTCGTGGTCGTACTCGCCGTCGCGCTCGGGAGCACTGGCTGTCTACCGAAGAACATCGACATTCAACCGTTCACGAGCCACATCATGACTGCCGACCACGACTGGTGGGAGGCCGTACACGAGATTGGCTCCGACTGCCCTTCTGGACGAGTCTTGCCCTGCGAGAGCGACTACGCCAAGGCGGGCGTCCAGGCGCAGCGCCTCGCCCGGACGATCCACTGCTCCTACACCCCGAGTTGTACGGGATACCTCGGGAAACCGCCGGCCAGGATCTGGCCACTGCTGACCGACACGGAGGCGGCGGCCAACGAGTACACGAGGGCGTACAGCGCGTGGAAAGCCCAAGGCTGCACCGATCCCGTGGACGACGTGTGCGGCCGGCGAGAGAACGCGGAGGTCAGGGCGGCACTCAAGAAGGTAACGGATCTGTTCTACGACTGGCAGCAATACCTGCGCTAGCCAGCCGGTCACGAACGTGCCGAGCGCATGGCATGCTCCCGGACGGGTTCGTGGATCATCCACGCCCTCGCAGTGTTACCCGCCCCGGAGCGTGGTTGCGATGATCTCCGAACTGTCGGCGTGCAGTGCCTGCGCCGCCGTCTGCCCGGTCGCCTCCAGGTAGGTGTCGACCAGCCGGTTGCCCGCGGCGTACCCGGCGCCCATCGGCAGTCCCACCGGGGTAAGGCCGAAGCGCTCGGCGCTGGGGTCGCCGTGCACCCAGGCAGTGAAGTTCTGCATGCCTGTCACGTCGAGCCCGGTGAGGACCTTGGCGAAGACCTCGTCGTCGTGCAGGTGCGGCACGCCGATGCGGGCGGGCCCGAGCTCGTCGCCGTAGAGCTGGCAGGCGAAGGCGTCGGCCAGGCCCTCGCCGACGATGTGCTCGCCGACCGTGACGGTCATCGGGTTCCACACCACCCCGCCCGGGCTGTAGCGCAGGTTGTGGTTGAGTTCGTGCACGGCGGTGGCCTCCAGCCGTTCCACGTTCTCGGGGAAGGGCCAGAACGTGATGGCGATGTTGCCCGAGATGCCGCCGAACCCGATCAGTCCTTTGCAGGGACCCATGAAGTGCTCGTCACCCGGATCGCCGAGGACGAACAACACAGTGATGTCCGGGGCTTCCAGCCCCGGCGTCGCCTCCAGCAGTACGGAGAGGGCATCGTCGAGCGCGCGTTGCATCCGCTCCCAGGCCCCGGCCGCCGCCAGGGTTTCGAGCGCATCGAGGCAACGCTCCTCGTCGCGGTCGATGGGGAACCCGCACGTTTGCAGGTGTACGGCCACCAGGTCGACCTCGCCGGGGTGGTAGCGATACATGCCCTGGTTGGGCTCCAGCATCGAACGCAGCAGGTCAACGCGGTCCGCGACCGGGGCCAGCAGGACCCGCCGCATGGCGGAGTAGGTGTCAAGAACGGTGATGGACATGGCCCCGATGCTAAAAGTTGACGCAGCGTCAAGGTCAAACCAGCGACGCACGGTCTCCGAGTTCGGTGGCGTACGTAGCGCGGTGGAGGTTCGGCCACTGATGGGCGCACAGCCCGATACCCTCGACAGGCGACGTCGTCGGTGCCGTCGTTCTCGACATCCCCTCTCGGCTGGTGGCCACAGCCGAGACGACGTGTGGCTGGAGTGTGCACCGTGCGCGACCTCGACGAGAAGCTTCACGACATCTACACCGAAGTGCTCCGCCGCAACCCGGCCGAGCTGGAGTTCCATCAGGCTGTCCGGGAGGTCCTGAGCAGCCTCGGACCCGTGGTCGCCAAGCATCCGGAATACGCCGATGCGGCCGTCATCCGCCGCCTGTGCGAGCCGGAACGGCAGGTCATCTTCCGTGTGCCCTGGGTCGATGACGCCGGCCAGGTACAGCTCAACCGCGGTTTCCGGGTGCAGTTCAACTCGGCGCTCGGCCCGTTCAAGGGCGGCCTGCGCTTCCACCCGAGCGTCTACCTCGGAATCGTCAAGTTCCTCGGCTTCGAGCAGATCTTCAAGAATGCCCTCACCGGGATGCCTATCGGCGGTGGCAAGGGTGGCTCCGACTTCGACCCGAAGGGTCGTTCGGAGGCGGAGATCATGCGCTTCTGCCAGTCGTTCATGACCGAGCTGTCCCGACACATCGGCGAGTACGTCGACGTCCCGGCGGGCGACATTGGCGTCGGCAGACGCGAGATCGGTTACCTCTTCGGCCAGTACAAGCGGCTGACCAACCGGTACGAGTCCGGCGTTCTCACCGGGAAGGGCCTGGCCTGGGGTGGCTCGCAGGTACGCCAGGAGGCCACCGGCTACGGGACGGTCTTCTTCGTCAACGAGATGCTCAAAGCACGCGGCGAGACGTTCGACGGAAAGCGTGTCGTCGTGTCCGGGTCCGGCAACGTCGCGATCCACGCGATCGAGAAGGTGCACCAACTCGGGGGCACCGTGATCGCGTGCTCGGACTCCGACGGCTACGTCGTCGACGAGAAGGGCATCGACGCCGAGTTGCTCAAACAGATCAAGGAGGTGCGCCGCGGCCGCGGCCGCGACTACGCCGAGGCGCGCGGCAGCATGGCTGACCACGTGACGGGCGGGACGATCTGGGACGTTCCCTGTGACATCGCGCTGCCGTCGGCGACGCAGAACGAGCTCAACGGCGCCGACGCACTCACCCTCGTCAAGAACGGCTGCCGGGTCGTGGGTGAGGGTGCGAACATGCCCAGCACGCCGGAGGCGATCAAGATCTTCGACGACGCCGGTGTCGGGTTCGCTCCGGGGAAGGCAGCCAACGCGGGCGGAGTCGCCACCAGCGCGCTGGAGATGCAGCAGAACGCCTCCCGCGACAGCTGGAGCTTCGATCACACCGAGCAGCGGCTCGAGGAGATCATGCGAGCCATCCACGATCGCTGTGCCGAGACCGCCGACGAGTACGGCAGTCCCGGAAACTACATCGCCGGTGCGAACATCGCTGGGTTCATTCGGGTCGCCGACGCCATGCTCGCCCTCGGCATCATCTGATCCCCTCATCGGGGCCGTGGAGATAGCCCACAGGCCTGCAGCCTGGCCCACCGACAAGCGGTGAAAGCAGCCGTGCCCGTCAACGGGACTGCGCAAGCCAGCCTTGCGGAGTCGCTGGAGGTACGCGGCACCCGACCGGTGTCAGGACCGCAGTGGCTTCGAGCCTGTCGACGTCGGCGGCGCCTTCGGTCGGCGCGTCGAGAAGGTGCCCAAAAGTAAACGGCCACCGGTCCCTTTAGAGGGGATGGTGGCCGTTTCGCTGAGACAAAGCTATGCCGTGACCGTGAACGGGGGTCGAAGAGACGGCGGCCAGTGTGGTGTCGTCCGTCGACGGCTCCACGAACGAAGCGCTGCAGCGGTTCGTCCGTTCGACGGGGATGGTCGCGAGCCCGACACATCGGTGTCCCCGGTTGCCCTAGCGCGAGCCAAGCGCCATCATGCGCTGGCTACCAGAAAGCTTCTTGGAGAAAATCCGGGAGGCGTGTCGGATCGGGGCAGAGGTGTTCGTAGTGGGGGTGGGCGGCCGCGCATGAGGGCGCTCGCCCCCGCTTCTGACAGGCTGTGAGCACGGCGTGATGCCGGACGACGGCGTTGGCGTCGTGCTCGCCGGACAACCAAGGAAAGGCACCATGAGGCTTCTTCTCACTTCCTCCGGCATCACGAACGCGAGCATCCAGGACGCGCTGGTCGACCTCCTGGGCAAACCGATCGCCGAGTCCAACGCCCTCTTCATCCCCACCGCCCTCTACCCGTTCCCCGGCGGGCCCGGCATGGCGTGGCGGGCGCTCAGCGGCCAGTCCCGGTCGCCGTTGGCCGGGTTGGGGTGGAAGTCGTTGGGGATCCTGGAGCTGTCGGTGCTGCCGAGCATCGAGGAGGCTACGTGGGTGCCGACGGTCCGCGACGCCGATGCGCTGCTGTTCGGGGGCGGCGACCCCCTGTTCCTCGCCAACTGGATGCGGCGCTCCGGCCTGACCGATCTCCTGCCGACGCTGCGCTCCGAGGCGGTCTACGTGGGGGTGAGCGCCGGAAGCATCGCTGCTACCTCTACCTTCGTCGAGACCTATACCGAGCCGCCCCGCGGGAGCGATGGACCGCTGAAGACCGAGAACACCGTCTTCTCCTCACCCGAGGGTGACGTCGACCGGATCCTGGTCACCGGACAGGGAGCGGGACTCGTCGACTTCGCGGTGATCCCGCACCTGGAGCACCCGCACCATCTCGACGCTTCCCTGCCCAACGCGGAGAAGTGGGCGGCGCGGATCCCCGCACCGACGTACGCGATCGACGACGACACCGCCATCAAGGTGACCGAGGACGGCACCGTCGACGTCGTCTCCGAGGGGCGCTGGAAGCTGTTCACCCCCTGATACACGAAGGGACCGCGATACCAAACGATTCCTAGACAACGTCGAATTCGTTGCCTTCCGGGTCCTGCAGCAGGACGGCGTACTGCCCCGTGTCCGGCTCATCCGTGACCCGAAGCACGCTGGCACCGGATTTGACCAGTTCTTCCAATCTGGCGCAGCCTCAGCAGCTTGAGGATGCGCCGGCGGTTCTCCTGGCCGTAGGTGTGCCGGTCACCTTCACAATCAGCATGCCGGCCAAAAGCAGGTAACCGGTGTTGGATTGACATCCTCTCTGCCCTAAAGGGCGGAGATTCCCTCCACGCTACGCGTGGAACGCGTAGCGTCTGGGTGGGTTACCGCTTCGCCGCGCGGTGCCAGCACACGTGCTGGTCTTACCTGCGCTCCACGGTCGTTGAAGTCCGCCTGTCCAGCGGCCTTGATGTTCTTCGCGGCGTTGACGTCCCTGTCATGGGCCGCTCCACAGGCGCAGTCCCACGCCCGGAGGTTCAACGCCATCTTGGTGTTGACCAGCCCGCAGGCCGAGCACAGGCGAGTAGATGGGAAGAACCGGTCCACCCGGGCGAACCTCCGCCCGTACCGGCCTGCCTTGTACTCCAACATGGCGGTGAAACTGGCCCACCCGGCATCGTGCACCGATTTGGCGAGCCGGGTCCGGCCCAGACCGACCACGCACAGGTCCTCGACGTAGACCGCTTGGTTCTCGCGGATGATCTGGGTCGAGAGCTTGTGTTGCCAGTCACGCCGGGTGTCGCCAACCCGCGCATGAGCACGAGCGAGTTTGGTCACGGCCTTCTTCTGGTTGGCCGAACCCTTCTTCTTACGGGAGAGCCCCTGCTGCAACCGGCGCAGCTTGCGGGCCGCGCGGCGCAGGAACTTCGGGGCGGCGACCTTCCGGCCATCTGAGAGGACCGCGAAGTGTGTCAACCCCAGGTCGATCCCCACCTCGGAGTCGACCTGCGGCAGCGTCTCCTCCTGGCCGGTCGTGACGACGAACGACGCGAAGTACCTCCCGGCCGCGTCCGCGATGATCGTCACCGACGACGGCTCCGAGGGCAGGGCACGCGACCAGGCCACCTCGACGTCGCCGATCTTCGGCAACCTGAGCCGGCCGTTGGCCAGGACCTTGAACCGGGCGTTCCTGGTGAAACGGACGGCTTGGCGGTTGTCCTTACGCGAACGGAACCTCGGCGGGGCGACCCTACGGCCTCACGCTTGCCGGACGCCGAGTTGAAGAAGTTGCGGTAGGCGGTGTTCAGGTCCGCCAGTGCCTGCTGCAACACCACGGCCGAGACCTCCCCCAGCCACGCCCGTTGCGGGGTTCGCTTCGCCTCGGTGATCACACGGGCCGACAGCTCGGCGTCGCAGATGTACTTCTCGCCTGCCTCACGGGCCTGCTGACGCAGGCGCAGCCCGTCGTTGAACACCACCCGCGCGCACCCGAACGCCTTGGCCAACCCGATCCGCTGGCCGGGCGTCGGGTAGACGCGGAAGTTGTACCGGAGCTGCACCACCCAACCCTACAAATGGTTTACGGATGAACTCCAAGACATCCGCACCGGCCGACACCGTGTTCTCGCGACACACGTCCTGGTCTTCGTCACGAAGGTCCGGCACAAAGTCTTCGGTGACCGGCACCCGTCCCGGATCGAACAGATCATGGGGGACGTGTGCGCCGACTTCCAGGCCGAACTGGTCGAGTTCAACGGGCAGAGCAACCACGTACACCTGCGAGTCAACCACCCGCCCAAGACGGCAATGGCCCGGCCGGTCAACAGCCTGAAAGGCGTCTCCTCCCGCCAGCTGCGACAGGAGTTCCCCGACCTCCTACGCCACAACTACCAGGCCAACAAACCCTGGTCCAGATCCTACTTCGCCGGCTCCATGGACGGCACACCGCTGAACGCCGTGAAGCAACACATCCAGCAGCAGAACCATCCGGCCTAACACACTGCTCGTGCCCTGACGGCCCTCCTAGCGCAAGCCTCAACCCCCCATGCAAGGGCGAAGCACTAGCCCGCGCTCCGGCAGCGTGTGGCTGGTGCCCGGTTTTCGGTTTGAAGGTCGGGGTGGACGAGCGGGTCCTCCAGGACTTCCTCCAGACTGAGGTAGTTGAGACAGTCGGGGATGGGATGCCTCTGGTGTGCTGGAGCAACCGGCGGACGATGATCACCCAGCCGTCGTTGCCGTGCCCACGAACGACGCCGGGCAGGTAGCGCTCCACCGGTGCGTCGAGGACGACGCGACGCTCTCCCACCAACTGGAGCACGGTCGTCGCCACGAACATCTTGGTCAGGGTGTTCGACGCGCGTCGCCCTGCAGTGCCACCTGCCGCGTCACCCCAGGGAGCCAGCAGCCAGCGAGGGCGGGGCTGGTCTCATGTCGACCCGATCTCATGTCGAGCCGAGCGCTCGGAGTTGGTCGAGGTAGTCGCGGGTGGTGCCTTCACCCGCGAAGCGTTGCTGAAGGATGGCGGCGAGTTCGGCCGAGCACATCAGAAGCGACGGGACCGATCGCTTCGCCCCGTCGGTCAGGGCTCGGCCGCCCTGCCCCACGGCCTGCTCCAGTTCGCCCGCTCTGGCGGCGACCACTGCGAGGGTGATCCGGGCCTCCGCACGCCGCATCGGGGACCGGTCGTTCGTCGCGCGGAGGACCTCCTCGGCGAGGTCCTGCGCCATCGCGTCCTCGCCCAGGATGCGGTAGCAGTCCATGGCGTAGAAGTCCCACTTGGAGGGGTCGACGACGAAGTGATGGGCCACGTTGTCGGGGTAGGGCAACGCGTTGAGGATCTCGACGCCGCGGTCGAGGGTGACGCCGACCTGACGGCGGTCACCCAGCCGGGCCCACGCCTTGGCCTCCTGTGCTGCGAGCTGGACCGCGACGCCGTGACCCTTCGCGACCTCCGCGCCTGCCCGGGCCGCTGTGATCGCTCCGCGGTAGTCGCCCGAGGTGAGCGCGAACCACGCCCTCATCTCGTGCGCCCATCCCTGGATCTCGCCGTTGCCGGCTTCCCGGCCGAGGCTGAACGCCGCTCGCCTGGTCGCCTCCGCACTGAGCTGGTCGCCGGCGTCGTACTCCACACATCCGACCAGGAGAGCCAGCCACCCCGCGAGCGTGAGGACCTCGCGATGCTGGGCCAGGGTGAGCCGACCGTTTCGCAGATCGGCGACCCGACCAAGCCACTCCCGACCCTCCACGACCAACTGTTCGGACGGTACGTAGGCGTACTCCGAACACAGCCGGTCGACGGTGATCCGCAAGGCGTCCAGGGTCGCGCCGTCAAGGTCGGAGGCGCGGATACGCCCGATGACCTCAAGGGTGTCCATGCCGGTGGCGGCGAGAAGTTCTGCGTGGCTGTTCCGCCGCCCGGCCGCGGGGAACATCGCATGCTTGGCCGTACCGAACGTTCGCGCGATCAGGCTCTGGTAGCGGTCATCAGGCTTGTGTTCGCCGGCCTCCCACGCCTTCCAACGGCGAAGTATGTGCGTCCGGTCCGGGAGCGCCTCGTCGGCGTGGGCGGCCATGGCACGAACCGCGTCGACCTGTGACCAGCCGCGCAGCTCACGCTCGCGGCGGATTCGTTGCGCCCACGCGGGCAGTTCCTGGTGGCCCATGCGCGCGAGTCTCACAGAGCCCAAGTGATACGCAGGGTGACCACGCCGTATCACCTGGGTGACACCTTTTACGTCCGCCCCAATGCGGTCACACTGAGCCCAGTGTCGCGGTGGTCGGCAGTCTCCGCCCCTCTTCCCTCCGCAGCCCGGGACCTGGCCTCCGCGACACTCCCCCAACCTGGGCGGCCACCCGACTGGCCGCGAGCAGAGTCGCCCGCCCTCACTTCACGGACGGTGTCTCGGGTGTGGTGGAAGGTCGCCTCGTTCGTCGCGAGCGCGCTGGTCGGCTTCGTCCTGGCCATGCTGGCCCGATGACACTGCCCTGGACGCCGACCACCGTTGGACACCTCGTCGACGGTGGAGACCGCCGGTCCTAGGCCCTACGTCGTAGCTCGATCCGGGCGCCGGCCCGATGGAAGCGGCCGCGCCCGTCCCTAGCCTTGGGACGTGGGCGACCTGCCGACTCTCCTGTCCGCAGCGGTCCGCGGTGCGCCCGGAGACCCGGAATCATCTCTGCGTCCAGGAGGCTGACCATGTCCGATCCGCAGCAGTCCGCATCCGGAAGCTCGCCCGTCCTGGACGAGGCGTTGCACCGGCTGTCCCAGACCGGCCCGGAGTTTCGTGGCGGGCTGAGCAACCACGGCCCGATGGTGGTCGAGGCACTGGTCCGCCTGGGCCGGCAAGACGAAGTCGAGCGATGGGTCGACGGCTACCTCCCGCAGCTCGCGGAACGGCCCACGCCGAGCGCGCGGATCAGCGAGGCCGACGAGCGGGAGGCGCTCGGCGACTACCGACGGGTGGGTGACTGGCTCGCGTACTTCACCGAACAGCTGGAGGAGGCGCCCTAGCGTGAGGTTCTCGCCCTGTGGTGGCCCCGGCTTCTGCCCGGCGTAGCCGCGGGCGCGACCCACGGCGTCATCCGTACCGCGCAGGCAATCCGCGCGCTCGCCGACGACCCGCACAATCCGCAGCGGCGAGCCGAGCTCGCGGCGGGCCTCGCCTACTGGGCGGCCCGCTACGTCGAGCTCCCCGGCGCCGCCAGAACCCAGGGGCGACGCTCAATGGCACAGGCACTCGCGGCCATGCCGTCGGTCCAGATCCCCGACCGCGGTCTGATCGTCGAACAGCTGGCACCGGTCGGAGCGGCACCCGAGTTCGCGGCCGGTGTCGCCGCACTTCAGGCCCCGGCCGAGACACCCGCCGCGCTCAACGCGGCGTTCGAGGAACTCACCCGTACCTTCGCCGACATCTACGTCACCTACGGGCGAGGCAACCCGATCGGCCTAGTGCACGCGGTCACCGCACCGACGGCGGTGCATTCGATCCTGGACCACCTCCCACCGACGGTGTGGCGCGCGAGCCATGACGCGCTGTGGCACGTCTGCGCGGCGCTGTACACCGCCTACGCCCACGGCAAACCCCGCGACGACGCACCGACCGGGCCGGGTCAGGATCCCGACGTCTCCGTCGCCAAGGCCGTGGCCAGCGGCGACGAACACGCCATCAAACTCGCCGAAGCATGCCTACGCCAGTACCGCGCGACATCGGCCCCGGCCTACCTGTACGCCGCGAGCCGCGGCATGTACGCCGCCGCCTGACACCCCCTGACCGACGAGGCGCCAGCTACAGTCCGGCGGCATCCAGCTCCCTGAGGAGCGCCGGCCTCCGCCTGTGCCGGAGCCGTAGGTCGGCCACGTAGGCCGGGAACGCCTCCTGGTCTCCGGCCGACTGACACGCCGACCGCAGCGAATGGAGGAGCGCCACGGCGCGCTGATAGCGGTACGTGTCGTAGGAGTCGAGGATGTGCCGTTCCACTTCTTCCTGGTACAGCCCGATCACTTCGCCCGGGTGGTGCACGCCGCGCCGCTCCAACAGGGTGAGCCACAGCGACTCGCCGACCCACCGTCGGTGCTGCAGACTGAGACGCCACGCGTCCTCGTCCCGGCCGACCGTCAGCAACAGCCCGATCAGCTCCGATGCGTACACCGGCTGCTCCGCCACCCGCTCGTACAGCACAGCAAGCGCCCAGGGAACGAGATCATCCGCGCCAACAGCGGCGGCTGCGTTCGCCAGTGACCGGTACGCCGCCACGGTCGGCTTCCGTTCGAACTCGGCCCGGCGTACGTCCAGTGCCGCTACGGTGTCGCCTTCGTCGAGCAGCATGCCGACCAAGGTGTCGCGGAGCTGGTCGGCGTGTGGCCAGTCCATCTTGTCGGCCAGGCCGCGCCGCGCCCACTCGATCGCCTCCTGCCGACGACCGGCTTCCCGGAGAGCGAGGACGATACGTTCGTACTGCACGGCGCTGACCAAATCCTCGGCCAGGACGGCGACGTGCCGGTCGACGTCTCCGGACACCTCCGCCAGCTGCTCCCGCAGGTCACGTACGGCGAGGATGCTCCCCAACGACTCAGGAGCCACGGCGAGAATGTCCACCGGCGGCGCGTAACCGACGGTTTCCGCGCGCTGCGCCACCAACCGCTCGACCTCGGCAATGCCCCGTTCGCCCAACGCGGGGGCGAAGTCGCACAGAACGACGTTCGGCCAGCCAGGGCCGTCGCATCGGAGCTTGACGAGCCAGGCGGCGAGGCTCCTCGGGGTCGGCGGCGCCGCCGCGCAGGCCCGCGCATACAGACCCATCATCCTGTCGAGCTGGTCGCCGACGATCCCGGACGAGTCGTCCATGGACAACATGGCGTTGGTGATGCGGTCGACTGCCTTGCGCAGCACCGACACCGTCTGCTTCGCCTCGCCGCAGGCGAGCAGCTGTTCGCACGCCTGCGCCAGGTCGCGCGCCGCCCTCGCATACTCCTGGCGGCCCCGGTAGGGATCACGCCGCCGGTCCCTGCGCAGCCGGTCCACCAGGACTGTCAAGTCTTCGCTGCTCATAGGAGCATTCCAGCAGAGCCTTGTCGCGGCGAGCAGCGGAGCCGCTTAGCATCGGCGGATGAAACAGCGCCCCGACCTCGAGAACGCTCTTGAGTCAATCCTCGTCGACGCCTACGGAGACGCCGAGCATTACACCGCCTTCCTCACCGTCATCGAGGACGAAGCGCAGCTGCCCGTTTCCGCGAAACTACTGGGCACGCCGGTCACCGTCACCGGCTTCGACTATCTGGACGACGCCCGTGGCGTGATCGCCACCTGCAAGGGACCCGACGGGGTCGGCGAGGTCGCCCTCGCTGACCTGGCGTTCCCACCAGAGACCGTCATCGCGTGGATCCACGCCGCGTATCGCTTTCACCTGGGGCTGCGGCCGTTCCCGGTGAAGCCCCGCCCGGACTGGTCCTGGCCGAACTGAGTGGTCCTCATCCACCGTCGACGTAGGGCACAAGCCGCTCACTGATCGGGCTGAACCGGGGACGCCGTGGCCGATCGAAGTACGCGACCTTACTGGTGCGCAGCAGATCCTCGCCGTGACGCGCCCAGTCGAAGGATGGACGTTTCAACAGCTTCCGGAACACGATGGTGGCCTTGGCCGGGTCGCGTTCGGCCAGTCGACGCAACACCATCGGCTCGACGGTGTCGTCGTCGAGATAGGCCAAAACAGTTTCTCGGTAACGTCGGCGCCGGATCAGATCGGGGTCGGCGAACGCCGCTTCGGCCAGGTCGAAGTCCGCGTAGAAGCCGAGTCCGTCGTCCTCGTCGTAGATCAACGCCACGGACTCGGAGTCGACGATCTCGGCGGGGAGTTCCGCCATCGGCGCAGGGATATGAGGTGCAACCTTCGGTTGCGTGCGTTCGATCTGGTCGTGACAGAACGCGTGGAACTCCTCCATTCGAGGACGCACCTGGTCGCCCGGGACGACCAGCAGGTCTGTGCCGAAGAACCGCAGGAACCGCTGCCTGTCCTCTCGCTGCATGTCCCATGCCCGGGCGAGCTTGTCAGGGTTCCGGTACACCGCCTCCGGGAACCCCATCGCCACGTTGGCCGCGGCCTGGAGTACGACGTCGCGCTGGTCGGTGCGGTACACCTCTGCCGGCCCGCTGATCATCCATGTGTCGCCGATCGGCACCAGCCGCGTGATCAGGAACGACCGGTTCGGCATCTGCCGGAACACCGAGGGCCCCATGTTGGAGTACACCTCGTATGTCAGGTCGTCCACGAGGTTGAGCACCATCTCTCGCTCCTGCTGCGACAACTCCCGATGTGCGGCGAGGAACTGCTCGAGCACTGTGCGGCCGTTTCGTAGCCGGTGCTGCAGGACGAAGTGGTCCGTCAGCGTCATCACCTGCCGCTCGTCCAGTACGGTCGACCTGTCGACGTGGCGCGCCACCAGGTCAGTGAAGGCCCGGCCGTACTGCGGATGCTCCGCGAACTCGACCAGCGCCTGCTTCAGCTCACCGGCCCGATCAAGAAGAGCGGCATCAACGCCCATCCACACAGCTCCGTTCACGGATCGTCCGTACGCGGTCCTGCCACTGTAAGCCGCCCGGCCATGTAGGTGGCTCACCTCGTGATTCCACCGCGAGTCTTCGGCTATGACTCGGCCTGGCGACGGAACAGGCACTACCAGTACACGGCACGGGACTCCGGGGCGGGAGAACCCGTTGAGCCGTGTACTGGCAGTACCTTTCTCGGCGTGGTGGGCGGCCCGTAGCGTCAAGGTATGGACCGTCAAGCCGTGCACGACTTCTTGGCCAGCCGCCGGGCCCGGATCAGGCCCGAGCAGGCCGGGATGCCGACCTTCGGACAGAAGCGGCGGGTTCCAGGGCTGCGGCGCGAGGAGGTCGCCTCACTGGCCGGAGTGAGTTTCGACTACTACGCCCGGCTTGAGCGTGGCAATCTCTCGGGAGTCTCGGACTCGGTTCTGGAGGCCCTGGCACGAGCGCTGCAGCTGGACGAGGCGGAGCGCCAGCACCTGTTCGACCTCGCCAGGTCGGCATCGGCCCCAGCTTCCCGGGCGCGTCCGAGCAGGCAGGCGGTGACCCAGGTCCGGCAGGCCCTGCTCAGCATCCTGAACGGGATGACCGGCACACCGGCTTACATCCGAAACACGCGCATGGACGTCCTGGCCGCCAACGACCTGTGCCTGGCCCTCTATGACGGCGTCCTGACCCGGGACGGGCTGCCGCTCAACCTGGCCCGGTTCGTGTTCCTCGACCCGTACGCCAAGGCGTTCTTCCTGGACTGGGACACGATCGCCCGCGACATGGTTGGTTCGCTGCGCAGCCAGGCCGGCCGGGACCCCTCCGACCGCGGGCTGAGTGACCTGATCGGGGAGCTGACCACCCGCAGTGATCTTTTCGCCCGGCAGTGGGCACGGCACGACGTGCGCCTGCACCGCACGGCCCGCAAACGGCTGGGGAACCGGGTGGTCGGAGAGATCGAGCTGACCGGTGACGCCCTCGAACTGCCCGGCGACAAGCTGACCACGGTTGCCTACTCCGCCGAGCCCGGAAGCCAGGCCGAGGATCAACTCAAGCTGCTGGCCACCTGGAGCGCCACGGCGCACCCCCATGCCTGGACCGAGCAGCGCTCATCAACCGCGGATCACGGCCCCGGTGCGGGTCGTCAGAAAGGGATGTGACGAATGGAATACCTACGACTCGGAACCTCAGGGCTGAAAGTCAGCCGGATCGCCCTCGGCTGCATGAGCTTCGGTGACGGTTCGCGGATGCCATGGGCGCAGGACGACGAGCACGGGGCACCGATCTTTCGGCAGGCCGTCGAACTCGGCATCACGTTCTGGGACACCGCCAACATCTACGGCTACGGCAGCTCGGAGGAGATCGTCGGCCGGGCCATCAAGTCCTACACCCGCCGTGAGGACGTCGTCCTGGCGACCAAGCTGTTCCAGAAGATGAGTGAGGGCCCGGGCGGCTCAGGCCTGTCCCGCCGCGCCGTGATGGAACAGGTCGACGCGTCCCTGACCCGGCTGGGCACCGACTACATCGACCTGTACCAGATCCATCGCTTCGACCCCGAGACCCCGGTCGAGGAGACGATGGAGGCGCTGCACGACGTGGTGAAGGCCGGAAAGGTCCGCTACCTCGGCGCGTCGTCGATGTGGGCGTGGCGGTTCGCCACCATGCAGCACGCCGCTGACCTGCACGGATGGACCCGGTTCGTGTCGATGCAGGACCAGTACAGCCTGCTGCACCGGGAGGAAGAACGCGAGATGTTCGGGCTGCTCGCCCACCAAGGCGTGGCCAGCATCCCCTGGAGCCCTCTCGCCGCCGGACGGGTGACCCGACCCTGGGGCGAGAAGGGCACGAACCGATCGGCGACCAACCCCGACGTCGACATGTACGGGCGGCCGCTGTTCCTCCCCAGCGACCAAGCCATCGTCGACGCGGTTCAACGCATCGCGAAGGCACGAGAAGTCTCCATGGCACAGGTCGCCATGGCGTGGGTGCTGAAGAACCCCGTCGTCACCGCGCCGATCGTCGGGCCCACCAAACCCCACCACCTCTCCGACGCCGTTGCCGCCCTCGACATCGAACTCACCGACGACGAAGTGAACGCCCTCGAACAGCCCTACGTACCGCGCATGCCCACCTACTTCTGAGCCTGCGGGCCTACTTCTGACACCTGCAGGCCGACACACGCCCCCTCGGCAGCTGCAGCAGGTGATCTCCGAGTGATCGACGGCGCGAACGACCCGACATGGCGGTCCTCGTCCACCGCCGGCTGACACCCCGACAGCGAGGAGTCGGCAGCCCGCAGCTCGGCGACTGGAGCACCTGTCCGAAACCTCGACCGATGTGTACGCCCGACGTGGAGCGGACATCAACAGCTACGAGCGTTCCGTCTTCGACCGCCAGGAGTAGGTCGGTTGCGGGCGGCGTCGAGCGGAGGTGGGACCTGTGCGCGGGCGAATCGTGATCGCCGCCGCGATCATCGCGGTCGGTGTGGGGGTGGCCGGGGCGATCGTCGCCTTCGCGTTCGCGGACACTCACACGCCAGAGACGTGCGCGGAGATGCTGGCGGATCCGCCGGAGGGTGGCTGGACGTGCTACGGCCCGATGCCTGAGCACAGCGTCGTGGTGCGCGAGTAGGGCGCTCTGGCCCGGCCGCCGGGCGGGGGTTCGTTCAGGGCGTTGCCGCCTACCCCGGTGACGATCTCGTTCCTGAACACCGCACCCGCCGCCTGCAACCGTTTGACGGTGGCCTCCAGGTCCTCGACCACGACCAGGATCCGGTTCCAGCCACCGGGTTCGGGTACACGCCCGTCCGGCATGGCCGCCCCGCCACCACCGGGGCCACCCGGCGCGGACAGCAGCAGGCGCAGGTCGCCGGAGGAGACGGCAGCGAAGGTGGGAGCCGGGTGCATGTCGAGGTCGAAGCCGAGCTGGGTGGTGTAGAAGGAGATCGCGGCGTCAACGTCGTCGACGATGTAGCGCACGGAGACAGTGCTCACGACGTGCCTCTTTCAGCCGAAGGTGCGCCGACGTCGGACGTTGTTCGTGGCGCCTCGCACCAGTGCGGGTGCATCGCTGATCCGGGCCGACTCTATGCCGACCACTGACAAATGCCGGCTCGAATCGCCCATAGCCAGCACGGCAATGACCCACGACGCACTCGGGGACCGCTGGTCAGGTGCCTGCGGTCAGGGCTCTGAGCTCCTCGAACGACTCCCGGATGAGTTCGGCCAGGTCCCGCTGGCCCGTGTCGTTGACCCAGCGTTCGAACGCGACCCGGAAGACGGCCATACCCGCTTGAACGGTCAGGCTGGCGGCTGACTCGGAGACGCCGCGTTCGCGCAGGGCGCCGGCGAGCGCCGTGGCGAGCGTCTCGAGCTTGATCAGTTCGCGTTCCTGGAGCTCCGGGTTGGCCTCGATGATGGCCTGGCGCTTCCGTGCGTGGTCGTGGCGCTCCTTGAAGAAGTCGCCGACGGATTCCAGGGCCGCGACTACGACGTCGATCGGGGCCGTGGCTTCGGGAGCCTCGGCGACGGCGCCGACGAGGAACTCCTGGAGCGTGTTGGATCCCCCGAACAGGACCTCGCGCTTGTCGGCGTAGTGCCGGAAGAAGGTCCGCTCGGTGAGTCCGGCCCGCTCGGCGATCTCGGCCACCGTGACGTGTTCGAACCCGCGCTCGCCGTAGAGCGCGAGGGCGGCCTGTTCCAGGCGGCCTCGCGCGTTCGGCTCCCATCGACCCACGCCCCCGATCATAGTGATGACAGCCACTGACATCATCGTGCTAGTGTGATGACAGTGACTGACATTGGTTCGTCGGTACGGCGCACATTCGGTGCCGTACGGCGGACTGGCACCTGGAGGTACTTCTCATGCGTGTTTTCGTGACCGGCGCGTCCGGTTGGATCGGCTCCGTCGTCGTCCCCGAGCTCATCGGCGCGGGTCACCAGGTCGTGGGCCTCGCCCGTTCCGATGCCTCGGCCGCCGCGCTCACCGCCGCCGGCGCGCAGGTGCGGCGTGGCACCCTCGACGACCTGGACGTCCTGCGCGACGCGGCCACCGACTCCGACGGCGTGATCCACCTCGCGTTCAAGCACGACATCGCCTTCTCGGGCGGCTTCACCAGCGCCGCCGAGGCCGACCGCCGTGCCGTCGAGACCTTCGGAGAGGTGCTGGCGGGCTCCGACCGGCCGTTCGTCCTCGCCTCCGGCCTGGCCGGGCTCGTACCCGGGCGGGTGTCGACCGAACGGGACGGGCTCATTTCCGACGCGGAGGCGGACGCGGCGCGGCAGATCGACGGGCCACAGGCCCGGCTGGCCACCGCGCACCTGACGCTGTCCCTCGCCGCGGCCGGCGTGCGCTCCTCCGTCCTGCGACTGCCCCCGACCGTCTACGGCGACGGCGATCCCGGCTTCATGACAAGCATCGTCGGCGTCGCCCGCGCGAAGGGCGTCTCGGGATACCTCGGCGACGGGTCCAACCGCTGGCCCGCCGTGCACCGCCTCGACGCCGCGCACCTGTTCCGCCTGGCACTGGAGAAGGCTCCGGCGGGGTCGGTGCTACACGCGATCGGCGACGAGGGCGTGCCGATCCGCGCCGTTGCCGAGGTGATCGGACGACACCTCGACCTGCCCGTGGCCGCCATCCCCGCCGACGACGCGGCCGAACACTTCGGCTGGATCGCCGGTTTCCTCGGGATCGACTGCCCCGCCTCCGCCGCGCTGACCGGCGAGCTGCTGGGCTGGCAGCCGTCCCAGCCGGGGCTGCTGGACGACCTCGACAAGGGCCACTACTTCCGTACGACCTGATCGACCGCGCCGGGCCCTACGCCGCCTCGACGTAGGGGCCCGGCGCATCCCACCATTCGGTGATCTCGCGCTGTCGCGACGGGCGGGTGCTCCGCCCGGTGTCCACCGACTGGTGGACACGAGGTTCAACCGGTCGAGGCTGTCGAGCACACCCCCGCTACGACCAGCATTTTCGGCATGACAAATCTTCCTGTTCGGATAGCTCGTTGGAGCGCCTGGCACCCCTGGCGCGCGAT
The DNA here is from genome assembly GCF_014873875.1 of Actinopolymorpha pittospori. Lineage (GTDB taxonomy): Bacteria > Actinomycetota > Actinomycetes > Propionibacteriales > Actinopolymorphaceae > Actinopolymorpha > Actinopolymorpha pittospori. The sequence goes on from NZ_JADBEM010000001.1 coordinate 1,138,843, forward strand.
CGGGGGCTGGTTCCTGCTCGTCGCCGTGTGCCTCGGCGCCGGCATCCTGGTGGGCGGCAACCCCGCCACCGCCGACGACTTCCAGGTCGGTGAGGCCGGCCGGGCCGAGGCGATGGCCAGCGAGGGTGGCCTGCAGCAGAAGCCGCTGGAGCGGGTGCTCATCACCGCGAAGCCGGGGACGGGACGCCTGGACCGCGCCGCGGCCGACGCCGCCGCCCGCGACGTCGCCGAGGCGATGAGGAGACTGCCCGAAGCCCGATCCGTGGCCGCGCCGGTCTACGCCTCGAACGGTACGGCGGTCCGGGTCGACATCACCCTCAAGGGCGCCGAACTCGACGGCAAGAAGCACGTCGACCCACTACTGGCCCAGACCGCGAAGGTACAGGCCGCCCATCCGGACCTGCGGGTGGAGGAGACCGGGAGCCCGTCCATCAGCAAGGGCGTGGACGAGCTGCGGGGCAAGGACCTTCAGCGCACCGAGGTGATCGCGTTGCCGGTCACGCTGGTCACCCTGCTGGTCGTGTTCAGCTCGATCGCGCTGGCCATCGTGCCGATGCTGCTCGCGTTGTCGTCCATCGCCGCGGCCGTGGGGCTGTCGATGCTGGCCTCGCACGTCTTCCCAGACGCCGGGGTCGGCACCAACATCATCCTGCTGATCGGGTTGGCGGTCGGTGTCGACTACACCCTCTTCTACCTCAAGCGGGAACGCGAGGAACGCGCCCGCGCCGGTGGCCGGCTGACCCCGCAGGCCGTGGTCGAAGTGGCCGCCGCCACCTCCGGACGCGCCGTCGTGATCTCCGGACTCGCGGTCGCCCTGTCCAGCGCCACCCTCTACCTCGCCGACGACGTCATCTTCTCCTCCATCGCCACCGGCGCGATCGTGGTCACCCTGGTCGCCGTCGTCAGCTCGCTGACCGTCCTTCCCGCGCTGCTCGCCAAGCTCGGCGTCCGGGCGGAACGGCGGGCGCAACGCCGAGCCGCCCGCGCCACCAGGCGTGGCACGCCGGTCGCACCGAAGCAGCCCAGGCGGACCAGGACGGGTCCGGGCCGGATCACCGCGGCGATTCTGCGTCCCACCAGCCGCCACCCCGCCATCACCCTGGTCGTCGCGACGCTGGCCATGCTCGCCCTTGCCGCTCCGGTGCTGAGCCTCAGGCTCACCGACATGGGCCGCGAGACCCACCCTCGCGTCATCCCCGCCATGCAGACCTACGACCGGCTCAACCAGGCGTTCCCGGAACTCAAGGCCGTGCACCAGGTCGTCGTACGCGCCAACCCCGACCAGACCGCGGAGGTGACCAGCGCGCTGCGCGACCTCGCCCGGCGCGCGAAGACCGACCCGGACCTCGCCGGTACGGCGGAGGTGCGTACCTCAGCCGACCACCGGATCAGCATGCTGGAACTGGCCGTCCCCCACTACGTCAGCACCGAGGCGGCGCTGACGTCCCTGCAGCGGGTCCGCGACACCTACGTGCCGGCGACCCTCGGCAAGGTGCCCGGCGCGCAGATCGCCGTCACCGGGGACGTCGCCCGCTACGCCGACTACCCCGAACACCAGAAGCAGAAGCTGCCCCTGATCATCGGGGCGCTGCTGCTGGCCACCTTCGCCATGACGGTGTGGGCGTTCCGGTCGGTGGTCCTGGGCCTGGTCGGCGTGGTGTTGAACCTGCTCTCGGCCGCCGCGTCTCTTGGTCTGCTGGTCCTGGTCTTCCAGGGCCGCTGGGCACAAGGGCTGCTCGACTTCACCTCCACCGGTTCGATCGGCTCCCGGGTGCCGCTGTTCCTCTTCGTGATCCTGTTCGGGCTGTCGATGGACTACCAGGTGTTCGTGATCAGCCGGATCAGGGAGACGGTGCTACGCGGCGTGCCCACCCGTAAGGCCGTCCTCGACGGCATCGGCTCCTCCGCCAGCGTGGTGACCAGCGCCGCGATCGTGATGGTGACGGTGTTCGCCAGCTTCGCCGCCCTGCACATCATCGAGATGAAGCAGATCGGCTTCAGCCTCGCGGCCGCCGTACTGTTGGACGCCGTGATCATCCGGATCCTGATCCTGCCCGCGCTGATGCTGCTGCTGGGCGAGAAGGTGTGGTGGCCCTCGCGCAGCGGGCACCAGGGCGACGGCGACCCGTCCCCGGTGCAGCGGCCACTGGCGAAAGTAGGCTGACCGGCATGGATCCGCGGCCGCAGCCAGGCGAACGGTTCCGGAGCCGGACCCTGCACCGCTGGTACGCCCTCACCTGGGTACTGCTGGGCGCGTGTCCTCCGGTCATCGGGGCGTTGGACGAACTCGACACCAGCAAGTACTGGTTGTTCGGGCTGCTGGCCGTGATCTGCCTCAGCTACCTTCTCGTTGGGGCCTTCCCCGCCAACCCGATCCTGCGCCCACGCACGTTCCTGGGTGTCCTCGTTGTCGGTCTGGCAGTGGTCGCCTACCTCCTCGAAGGCGGCGCGTCGCTGTTCATCATGTCGCTCCCGCTGTTCTGGATCTTCGCGACCGGTCCACGGCAGGCGATCGGTTTCAGCGGCGCTGCCGCCGCCACGAGCATCATCGGCGGCACCGCCCCGCAGGGCTGGAGCCCGAACTTCCTTACCGGCAACGTCATCGCCATCCTCATCGGCTACGCAGCCAGCGTGCTGCTCGGGTTGTGGATGGACAAGGTGCTCGGTCAAAGCGACGAACGCGCCCGCCGCCTGAACACCGAACTGGAACACGCGCAACACCAGCTTGCCCAGGCCCACCAACGCCAGGGCGCCGCAGACGAACGCGAACGACTCGCCCGGGAGATCCACGACACCCTCGCCCAGGGCTTCGCATCCATCGTCGTCCTGGCCGAGGCGGCCCGCTCCGACCTCGACACCGACCCCGCGAGAAGCACCCAGCAGCTGCTCTCGATCGAGAACACCGCACGGGAGAACCTCGCCGAGGCACGCGCCCTGGTCAGCTCGGCACCGGCCGGCGGCATCCCCGCCGGCTCGGTGGCCCAGACCCTGCGCCGTACCCTCGACCGGTTCAGCGAGGACACCGGACTCACCGTCAACGCCGACCTGCGCGACGTCGACTGCGACCAACCGACCCGGATCGCCCTTCTTCGGTGTACGCAGGAGTCGCTGGCCAACGTCCGCAAGCACGCCGCCGCCTCCACCGTGGGCATCGTCTTGTCCGAGCATCCCTTCGGGATCGAGCTGGAGATCACCGACGACGGCCGCGGCTTCGTCGTCGAGGAGTCCCACGGCTTCGGGCTCAACGGCATGCGCAAACGTCTCGCCGAACTCGGCGGAGAACTCACCGTCACCAGCTCGGTCGGGGACGGCACCCGCGTCCTCGCCATGATCCCCAGCAACGGTCAGGTGTGACATGACGGCAGAACCCACCATCCGCGTCGTCGTGGTCGACGACCACACGGTGATGCGCGCCGGCGTGGTCGCGCTCCTGGCCTCCGAACCCGACATCGAGATCGTCGGCGAGGCCGACGACGGCCACGCCGGCGTCGAACTCGTCGAGCACCTGAAACCCGACGTCGCGTTGGTCGACCTGCGCATGCCCGTCCTGGACGGCGTCGCCGCCACCACCGAGATCCTCACCGGCCCGACAGGCACCCGCGTGCTGATCCTCACCACCTACGACACCGACACCGACATCGAACGCGCGGTCGAGGCCGGCGCCATCGGCTACCTGCTCAAGGACGCCACCCGGGCCCAGCTCGCCGACGCCATCCGCGCCGCCGCGCGCGGCGAGACGGTCCTGGCGCCACGGATCGCGGAACGGCTGGTCGCCCGCATGCGAGCGCCCGCCCCGGTGGCGCTGACCAGCCGGGAGGTCGACGTGCTCAACGCCGTGGCCGACGGCCTGTCCAACGCCGACATCGGCAAACGGCTGGTCATCGCCGAGGCCACGGTGAAGACCCACCTACTGCGCGTGTTCGCCAAGCTCGACGTGAGCGACCGCACCCGGGCGGTGGTCGTCGCCCTCGAACGCGGCCTGCTGACCCGCCCGAGGCGGCCGGGCCTGTCCAGGGACTGAGGCCCCGTGAACTCACACCGCCATGGCGGACGCGATCTTCGCGCACCCGCTCCTGGCGGAGGGCCCCAATACCAACACCCTCTTCGCGAAGTTCGACCCCTCAGTCCGGATCAACCGAAGGAATGCTCGGCCGTGCATCGGCCCGGTGGTCGAGTCACGCTCTGCTGGTCGGCCGCTGCGGGCCACATGCACCTGAACTTGTCGAGGCCTGGTAGCGCGGTGTTCACGTCAGTCCGAGGTTCAGATGGCCTTGCCGCGCCTGCCGGTGACCCTTCCCCGCGGCCCTCCGGTAATCAAGGCGGCGATCATGACGAGTACTGCCGCCACGATGATGCTGACGATCCACCGCACCCAGTCGACACCAGGCGTAGCGGCCACCCCGAGCGCGGCGGCGGCGTAATAGCCGATGAGCACTCCACCGATCCCGCAGATAACGGTCAACCAGAGGGGGATGTTGTCCCGGTTACTCGGGGCGACCCATTTGCCGAGCAGGCCGATGATGATTCCCGCGATGATGACGCCAACGATTTCCATCTAACAATTCCTTCCGTGTCCGAGACTACTATTCCCGGTCTTTCCGGGTAGCCGGCCGAGACCAGTTCCGCCTAGCGCGCGGAGTATCAGGAAAGGTTCTTTCTGAAACTGCACGGTGTGTTCGACGTGCGGTTGGTCCTGAGGCTGCGTCTTATGCCCCGGATCCGCCGTGCGAAGCCAGGCCGCAACTCGTTGGGAGGGGCGAGCACTTCGCGGGCGGAGGTGCCGCGTTTCGCACTCGTAGAGGCGCTCCTCGGGAAGAGGATGGCGGCTTAACGGTGACAGACACAGGAAACCGCTGCTACGGTCGACCACTGCAGGCGGGACGCTTGGCCTATGCTCGGCGGCTCTCCCCTGGCAGTCGCAGAGGTCGGCGCCGTACTCCAATGAGCCGTCACCCAACAGCGACCACACGCGCGAACGCGTGCGAGCGCTTCGCGCACCGGAGCCGGAGTGAACGCCCACCGAATCCTCCTCGAGACTGCCGTGACGTCATGCGCCCACAGAGAGCCATGATCGTCGCCGGACAGTCGGCGTGATGGTCAGGCCGGAGAAGGCAAGGCCAAGCGGAACTCCACACCCAGAAGAATCGAGCGATCGCGCAAGGTGGCCAAGGTCTGCGATATGGCCTGCGGGACGGGTACCTGAGTGATCTTGACGACGAGGATCCGAGGCTGGCCGAGTAATAGCCACATCAGCTGTCTTCGTAGCTGCGAGGCGTTGGTGAGATGAACGTCGCCGGTAACAGTGACGGTGTGGCCCTGGCTGTCGCGGCTCCACAAGATCTCCGTCTCCGCGGGATCGAGTGGCCTAGGACCAACCACGAGTGAACCCGGATCTGGTCCGGGCGGGACGTGCGGGGATGCTTCCGGCGAAGAAGTCTTCCCGCGTGAACCTGGCCGCCAAGGGAGAGACCTTGGCGCAAAGATCGAACGGTCCGATGGAAATCGCTCCAGGTCAGGCATAGGGTCGTCCTCACCAACACGAATCGCTGCGGCACAAGGCCGTGTCCAACCGGGTTCGAGGCTAACAGTCTGGCCCGCTTGTCGCAGGCGGTGTACGGCCGGTGTAGCCCCTAACAGGCGTGATCCACGGCTACACCGGCCGCGCCACCACCTACTGAAGTCCGGATGATCGGCGTAGCGCGCCTCAGAGCCGCTGACCGAAGGAGAAGGCCCAGGGAAGGGCCTCCATCCCGGGGCTTCTGGTGTGATCCATCGTGAGTGTGCGACCACCAGTTTCACGGTTCCCCCCTGACGCCACGGCAACGTCCGTCCATGGAGCCGTCACGGGCTGACGCTCACCGGGTCAGATGTGGCCGTGCTGGTCCCACCCCCGTTTGCGGCAGTGACCTGGCAGGCGACCTGCTGGTCGGCGAGGTCCGCGCCCACGCGCAGATCGGCGGTGTCGGCCCCCTCGACCGGTGCCGGGAATACGAACGGACCCAGGTAGGTGACGGTCACCCACTGATAGGCCGCTGTCTGCGGCAGCCCGCCGCGCGACCGGCTCCACCGAGGCGGGACACAGTGCAAGGTGGCGCCCACGACCGGGGTCCCGCTCACGCGCGCGGCTCTGGCTGGATAAGGCTGCAGCACCGGGTGGCGGGCGAACGCCCAACGCCGGAGGTTCGTGACGTCTGCCGAGTACGCAGGCGACGGCTCACCGCACGCCTTGCCGGCCGTCTCACCTCCGAAGCTGAACAGACCCACGAGTGCGGGCCGTCCGCCGGAGTAGGACACTACGGGACTTCCACTGTCCTGGTAGCACCCCGTGACGGCACCAGCAACGTCCTGCGCACACGTGACCGAGCGGCGGTCGACAGTCGCAGGCGTTTGCCGTTCGCAGGCTTCCGCACCGAGCGCGGTCAAGTCTCCGCGGTGCAGGATGTCGTTGCGGAACTCGCCCTGCCCAGCCTGGCCGGTGGATCCGTGCGCGAACATCGAGACGGCCGAACCCGGCGACGGGCGGTGCTCCGCGATCCGAAGGGGAGCGATGTCGTGGATCGGCCGGTCCAACAGGATGACTGCGAGGTCGTTCCTCGCACTTGAAAGGTTCGGGTCCGTCGGGTCGACTGGCGACGGGAGAATCTCGTACCCGGGCAGCACCGAGATGCCACGCACGGGGCGAACCTCGCCAGCCTCCTCCGACAGAACCCGCGCGTTGATGTGCACGTCGAGTTGGCTCGGGTCCACATGGTCGACGCAGTGCACCGCTGTGAGCACCCGGTCGGGTGCCACCAACGCACCGCCGCACCCGGCGAGTTGCAGAAGAGGAGCGTCGCCGCGTACAGCCAGGGTCGCCACCCAGGGCGCGGCGTCCGGATCGTCGACCGGCTGACCGCCCGACATGGCAGCGGCGGGGCCGGCCGTACCGACCAGCAGGCTGAAGGCTCCGCCGAGCGCGGCCACCTGAGCGAGTACGCGAGCAAACCTTCGTTGTCGTGGCGATTTGATCCTTTTCTGCATGCGCGCAACGGTAGGGAGAGCGCGGGCAGCCGTAATCCGGCATTTCACCACACAATCCCCCAAATCGCCCCTTAACCTCGCCACGTCAACCCGGACCGTCGGTCCCTGCTTGACGCCCAGATGCTCACCGCACGCGGGCGCGCGCCACCGAGACCTAATCGCCGCGCCCCGCGCACGGCGCATACTGGGTGGGTGGGCCAGCACCGTGCAGCCAACCTGGACGTGGTCACTGGGGCGTTCAGCTACTCAGGCGCGGCGATCACTGCGGCGCTGCTGGCCACCGGGCGACGGGTCCGCACCCTGACCGGCCATCCCGACCGGGCACAGACCGGAACACCCGTCGAGGTCCGGCCGCTCGACTTTGACGATCCCACTGGCTTGGTCGACTCCTTGCGCGGCGCCCAGACCCTGTACAACACCTACTGGGTGCGGTTCCCTCGCGGACGGATCAACCACGACGTGGCGGGGGCCAACTGCCGCACCCTCTTCCACGCCGCCAGAACGGCAGGTGTCGACCGGATCGTGCACCTCTCGATCACCCATCCAGACATCGACTCGCCCTACCCGTACTTTCAGGGCAAGGCGCTGGCCGAACGTGCGCTCGCCGAGACAGGGATCAGCTACGCCGTGCTGCGCCCGGCGATCCTGTTCGGCGGGGACGGCGTGCTGCTGAACAACATCGCCTGGCTGCTCAGGCGCTTCCCGATATTCGCGGTCGGCGGCACTGGCGGCTACCCGGTGCGCCCGATCCACGTCGACGACCTGGCGCGCCTGTGCGTTGCGGCAGGGGCGTCGGACGTCACCTCCATCACCGACGCCGTCGGTCCGGAACGGCCATCCTTCCTCGATCTGGTCCGCACTATCGCCGAGGCGGTACGCAGCAGGGCCCGAATCGTCCCGGTGCCCGAAACCTTGATCCCGCCACTGGCCGCAGCCCTCGGCCTTGCACTGCGGGACGTGTTGTTAACCGCCGAGGAGTACCACGCCACGGCCGCCGGGCTGGCCGACAGCGATGGCCCAGCGACAGGAACGGTGCGGCTCAGCGAGTGGATCGCCAGCAACGCCGACGCACTCGGCATCCGCTACGCGAGCGAGATCGATCGCCACTTCCGATGATGCCCCTTGACGCGGCGGGTGCCCTAGCCCAGGTTCTACTCCGACGAGGGCCCACATCCGGCTCGATCGCACGGCCATGCGTCGGCACGGCTTCCGCCCAGGCCGCCTACTCGCTCTACGGCACGTTCTGAGGCGAGGCTGGTGACGGGTCGGAGGGCTGGCGCCGGCCGCTGACGACCAGGCGTAACCCCGACCACCAGAGGGTGCACGCAGCTCCGGATGACCCTTCGACACCGCCAAGTCCGGAAGGGCCAATACGCTGCCTCCTCGTCGGCGCGGCTTAGCCAGACAACTCTTCGGGACGCAGTCGACAGCGAACCAGCAGGAGCGCAAGTGCGACCCGCGTTCCGACGATGAAACTCTCGCAACAAGGGCCCTTCGGTGGAGCACCATCGCTGGTCGCGACAAGCCCGGATACCAGGTAGGTTGCCGTCATGAGTGAGCAGCCAGTGCACAGTCGGGACGAGAAATCAGGTACCGAGTCGGCGCGTACTCAGGTCTGGGCTAGTTCTGGGGAGGCCGCCCAGTTGCCACTTCACGACTCTGAGCGTCAAGACCATGTTGACAGCCCGGACGCCGACAGTCCCCCGCGCCGACCGTGAGTCCCAGCGCGGGGCCACCGCGCAGCCGCTTGTAGCGGCGGCTCCTACTGCTCTCAACACAGCAAGCGAACCGATCCAGGTGGGTCGCACCAGACACAAGAGTCGATACGACGTAGTGACTGTTCACGCTGTCATGAAGGGAGAGCGACATGGCAACGCCACTGGAAGGCAACGAAGGCCCCATCACCCAGGTGCGAGAGCACATGTCCGTCGTCGATGCTGAGGGCAAGCGGCTCGGCACGGTTGCCGAGGTCAAGATGGGCGACCCCGAGGCGGCCACCGAGCAGGGCCAGCAGATGACGTCGCGTAGCGACATCGCTTCCACCGTCCTCGCCGCCTTCGGTGGCAGGGAACCCTTCGCCGTCCCCTCCTGCGAGGCGGGCGACCTGTTGCGTAAGGGATTCGTGAAAGTCGATCCCCGCGGTGTGTTCAAGCGCGACTTCTACATCAGCGCCGAGGACGTGCTGGGGGTCGACGACCGATCAGTCCGTGTCGCCATCTCCGCTGCCCAGGTAACTGACTGAGGTCGCCGGGGCGGTCTGTGGTCCCATCCTCCTAGTGGGAGGAAGGGACCACCGGCACGCGGCCGACAGCTTGCTTGTCGCGCAGGAACACCACGCCCGCCGCCTGCACTGGACCTACGCGTGGAGCGGACGGCGTGCTCGACTCCCGGGCCCTCCCGCGTGGCTGGGCCTGAAACGGCTTGGTTGTGCTTAGCTGCCACACCTAGTGGCGGAGCTGGGCCGGCAGGCTGCGCCGCTCTCCCGGGTGTCCTCGAAGCGGACCAAGCTCAGCGGCGCAGCGATCAGTCCTCCGACGATCATGTTGCGAACACGTCGGCGGCTGTGGCGGTCCGCAGCTTCTCCAAGGTCTCCGCCTGCTGGGCGCCGCGCCGGATCAGGTCGTCCAGGCGGGTGTGGTCGAGTTTGCCGTCGGCGAGTACCCGCAACGTGCGCCAGCACGACACTTTTCCCTCGACACCCAGCCGCATCAGTTCGAGTTCCAGGACGTCACTGACCGGTGATCGCGAGATCAGGCGGCCGTTGGGCTTGAGTCGGCCGACCTTCTCGCCGAGCCAGCCCAGTGCGGCCTTGTGACGTCGGACCGGGACGCCCAAGTCTTTCATCATCTGTATCAGGGTGGCCCGGTCCTCCGACACCTCCTTGGCCAGCCTGGAGAGCTCCGGTCCCATGCCGTCACCCTGGTGGACCCGGGCGGCTCGGCGTAGCAACTCCACCCCACCGGTCGCGCCGGCGAGGTGATCGTTGAGATAGATGTGGAGGGGAGACGAAGTCCGAGCCGTGGGGCGGTCCATGGAGGTCCTCCTCGAGTCGGAGACCGATGAGCGCTCAGTTTGCTCCGGTTCTCCGCACCCTACGGCGAAGTCACTCCCGAGTCGCGGAAGGCCCGCAGCGAGGCGCCCACCGGATACATCGACCGCACCCCGATGTGGTCGCGTGACGAGATCACCCTGTGGCCGACCGACCGGGCCGCATGGAAGGCCCAGCAACACCGGACCGTCTAGCGAAGTACAGGTGTGGTTGCACGGCCGCGCGTGGGGCGCCAGGTGGCGACGAGCGCGGCAGCGAGGAGAAGTTCGGCGATGTCGCCGCCGTAGTACATGAGTTCCGCGCCACCGCGGACCTGGTGGATGGGGGCGCGGATGTCGATGAGGAACCCGCCGTACATGAGCTGGGCGACGGTGGCGTGCACGGCGACGGCGATACCGAGGATGACCAGCCGGAGAGGAACGCCGGGCCGGGCGGGTGCCGGATCAGGTCCGGCGATGACCCAGGCGAAGAGGCAACCTGAGACCAGGAAGTGCACATGCAACGCCAGATGCAGAGGCTGGTGGTTCATCGTCGCGTTGAACAGCGGGGTGAAGTACACCAGCGGCAGGGTTCCCGTGCTGAGTGTCAGTGCCGTCGCGGGGTGAGTCAGGAACCGCACCGGGACGCTGCGCAGGAGACCAGTCACTCGCCGGCCGTGCCGGGCGCGGAGAGCGCACAACAGCACCGTGATGGGGGCGCCCAGTACCAGCGCCATCGGCGCGTACATGCCGATCATCAGGTGTTGGAGCATGTGCCCACGGAAGTCCCGGTCGGCGAAGACGTCCAGCGGCGCTGACAGGGCGAGAGCGAGTACGACGCATCCAGCCACGAACATCGTGGCACGCGCCGGGCCGGGAGCCCGCACGGTGTTGCGGCGGCGCGCACGCCACCACAGCAGCAGATAGACGACCGCGGCGAGCGCTACGCCCAGCAATGGCAGCAGCCCTTCCAGCATCGACGTTCCCGTTCCACCGCCGTGGCCGTGCATGGGATGGGCGAGCAACGAACGGCCGTGAATCAGGTGTCCGAGTACGGCGGACGCCGAGGTCGACGACAGGGCGGACATCATGCGTCCGGTCCGGAGGCGGCGGTGGTCCCGTCCGGGCGGGGCGGGCGTGGGGTGTCGGAGGTGGGGTCGAAGAATCTGCCGCTGCGCTGCAGGAGGTAGCCGACGACGACCAGCGCGGCGCCCAGGAGCAGGAAGCCGATGTCCCACCAGACCTGCTGCGGACCACCGTGGACGTGATGAATGGCCAGGATGTGATGGTCGACGATTCCTTCAACGAGGTTGAACAGGCCCCATCCGGCCAGCACCCAGCCCCACAGCACCCGGGAGGCCCACACCTGCCGACGATGACGGGTGACCCGCGAATACAAGGTCGCCAGCCCGACCAGGACCGCCACCCAGCACACCACATGGAAGATGCCGTCCCACACCGTGTTCATCTCCAGGCCCGACACGGTGTGGGGGTTGTAGTACCTCACTCCGATGTTGTCGGAGTTGGTGCTGGACAGCATGTGATGCCATTGCAGCAACTGATGCAGCAGGATCCCGTCAACGAACCCGCCCAACCCCACCCCGAGCACGAGTCCCGGCAACCGCAGGCTCACCGGGCGGTCGTCCGCCCTGGCGCGGTCGGCGATGCTGGTCATGGTCGCCCCTGCCCTCGGTGCCTTCGAGAAGATCAAGCTGCTGCTTGATCCCCGCTACCCGTCCAGGCGGCGGGTAACCCTCGGCGTAGCGCCGCTGACAACAGGCCACCCGGGCATTGGCAACTCCAGGACGAGTGATCTATCAGGACCCGCCCACGAAGACCCACGATGGGCGTGAAGTCCGACCTGACCACATGAGGTCGGGCGGCTCGCCCCGCAACACGACTCGCGGCTGCTGGTCGCTGCCCTGGGCAGGGAGCGGCTGCCGAGCGGGGCGCGGGTGCTGGACCTGTGTACCGGCAGCGGGCTGCTCGCCGTGGCGGCCGCCCGCGCCGGCGCCAAGGAGGTCACGGCGGTGGACATCTCCTGGCGGGCGGTCTGGACGGCGCGGACCAACGCGAGACTTCGCCGCCTTCCCGTCACGGTGCGCCGGGGCGACCTCGGCGCACCCGTGCTCGGCGAGCGTTTCGACCTCGTCCTGGCGAACCCGGGTCGCGGACCGGCTCGTGGTCCCGTTCGGCCCGGTGATGCTGGGCCGGGCGTCCTGGTTGGAAGAACGCGGCTACATCCGACCGGGGCAGCGCGAGGAGGAGCTGGTCGTGATCCGGGGAAGCCCATCCCGAGCCAGGAGGATGCAGGACTGGTGGTCACGAACTCTTGTCGGACCTGCTCCAGTCGCGGACGGCGTCTCGGACTCGGTCGAAAACGGCGACTGGAGGACCAGCCAGCAGGTTGACGACAGCTGACTCCCCCGCCGATGGATGCGGTCGCGTGGGTGCGGTCGCTTCCGCAGCCCGTACGGCGCCAGCCATCTTCCTAAGATCCTCGGCCGAGATCTCGCGACGCAAGCCGGGGAACTCCTCACTCTCCTCATGAGAGGCATGCTTGGCCACGGCGTCGGCTAGGGCCGCGAACTTGGTGTCGAAATCCGGATGGCCCACTCCAAGGTCATAGAGCTCGGCCAGTTCGTCCTTGGCCTGTGACTCCTCATTCAGCCGGCTCTCGACCACACGCTCACCGTCTGGAATCTCCCGGCGAGCCGTCGGATGGACGATCTCTTCCTCGGCGGTCTCGTGCACCGCAAGCAACCGCACCAGATCCTCGAACCTCTCCCGCTTACGGTCACCGGTGGCGCTCTGCACCTGGGCGATCAGCGTCCTGATCTGCTCATGCTGCTCGAGCAGCAATTCGATGACGTCCTGATCCTTCGATCCAGCCATCTGCACAGTCCTTTCGTCGTGGCGCTGTCTCGACCCCGTTGGCGGACACTCAGTGACTACCTGCGCTTGCTGGCCTTCTTGGAAACCTTCTTCGCGGCCTTCTGTGCGACCTTCTTGGCCATCTTCGCCGGCGTCTTCTTTGCGGGTGCCTTCTTCGTGGTCTTCTTGGTGGTCTTCTTGGCGTCCTTCTTCACCCCGGCTGCGCGCCTCGTCGCGGGCGGCTTCGGTGTCGTGCCGTGGAAACGTTCGTCCGGAACGGTCGGCGGTGGCATCGGCACGCCGGCCTCGGGCTCGTCGAGGTAGGTGAACTCGCCCTTACCGTCGGGAGTGGGCCCGCTGGCCCACAGTCCGTCGGCCGCCGCGGGGCCGTCAGAGAAGTTGATGTACTGGTAGGACACGCGCCGGTCCTCCAGGTCCAGCGGGAAGGTGTTTGGCACGGGGAGGTCCTCGACCCCGTTCTCCTTGAGATCCTCGATGGCGGCGAGCCACTGGTTCTGGTGCATCGTGTCCCGGGCCAGAAGGAACGACAACAGATCTCTGACGCCGTGGTCGTCGGTCATGTGGTACAGCCGCGCCACTTGGAGCCTTCCCTGCATCTCGGCGTTGGCGTTGGCAGTGAAGTCGGCGAGCAGGTTGCCACTGGCCGTGATGTACGAACCCATCCACGGGTTGCCCATACTGTCAACTGGCCGCACCCCGGCTCCGGCGACGATAGCGTGTTGCACGTCGGTGCCCCCAATGATCGCCGCGACGGTCGGGTCGCTCTGGATGGCACCCTCGGCCACTCCGACCGGGGCGTCCTCCAGAAGCTGCGCGATCATGGTGGCCAGCATCTCCACATGACCGAACTCCTCGGCTCCGATCCCATAGAGCAGGTCGCGATACTTCCCAGGAATGTGGGTGTTCCATGCTTGGAAGCCGTACTGCATGGCCACGGTGATCTCGCCGTACTGCCCGCCCAGTACTTCCTGAAGCTTCCGTGCATAGACCGCGTCAGGACGCTCTGGACTCGCGGCGTGTTGAAGTTCCTGCCTGTGGAAGAACACGATCCACCTTTCAGCCGGTACTCCGGCTCGCCGTTTCGGCGCTTGCAACAGCGCCAGTGCGGATTTGCTGCCACAACTCATCGCACGATAGACCTGCGATGCGCCTCGCCGTACTCGCCAGCCCGCGCCTGACGACGCAAGGCCCAACACATGAGTAGACCCTCACAGATATTCCTAGGCGGCGCCGGCAGACGCGGGACGGCGGGCCGCGTTGCCTTGGGGCGACTGCATGCCGGACGAGACGGATGCGAGGGAACTGGCGAGCATCTGGATCCGTCAGCTCAGAACCAGTATCGCCTACCTGCCACTGGGCGCCCGACCGCGCCAAGGATCCAAAGAATGGCGCCGACAACTAGCAGTACGATTCCTATGATCCATAGGACCTGGATGCCCAGTACGAACCCCAGTACTAACAGGATGATCCCAAGAATGAGCATTCAGTCACCCCGATGCTGCGATGTTCTGTGTGGTAAGAGTCGTGCGTCAAGTGTCTGTGGTTGCGCATCCAGGTGCCGAGCGTTCCGACGAACCCGCACCCGATTTTGGGTCTCGGAGCGAGAGCTATAGTGCATAGCGACGACGCCACGTCAGGTGCGCCAGATGCGCGCCGCGCCCTTCAGGTGGCTGAGTTGACTGTCCTGTTGCTGACCGATTAATCGGTCGGGCGGGAAACCAGGCGTCGGGCCATCCGGCCAGGGCATCACCGAATCCGCCCGGTCATCTGCTGCCCGATCTACTGCTGACCCTGGGTGAGGCGCTCGCCGGCTTAGGTCTTACGGCGCGCCGGAGCGGGTGTTTTCAGAGCCGCCACCCACCCCAGCCCGCGCGACAACGCGTACTTAGCCTGGAAGTAACCGGGGGTGAGCGCAGTGACTACACGGACGACAGCCCGAGGGGCCAGCCAAGCCGCACGGCGTAGATTGCAGCCAGAGGGTCCGCGAGGGCGATCTACCCAAACGAGAGGTTCGCCCTCTCCAGAGAGACGCTCCCGTACGGCGGGGCCGGGGCCTTCCGGACAGCCTGGGACAAGCCGCCCATCGCAGCAAAGGCGCCCTTCACGGCCGAAGACCGCACGCCGAGCCGCAATGGACCGCGCAATCGAACGTCGACGTCTCCACCTCACTCTTCCGCTTGTCGGTTCGATCTCCCTGCCACCGCCCGAACGACTGGGGTGGTACGCCGGCTTGGTGGCGATGGGTGCGCTCGGTATCGTCGACTGGCCCGTGGTCGTAGTGATCTCGGTGGGCCACCTCATGACCGAGGATCAGCACAGCCGACTGGTGCGGGACTTCGGTGATGCCCTCGAACAGACAGGCTGACCAAGCCGGACACTGCAGCGAGCAGCGCGACGGGAGCGCGTGCCCACAAAAGCCAACGGCCCCAGCCCTCTACAGCGCATCACCGAGTGCCGGACGTCCCTTCGTCGTGCGCCTACGTTGGCTAGGCGGAAGAAAGCCTACTTGCCAGATCGTGTTAGTAGGTCGTCTCGAACTCGATCGTGCCGTCACGAATCACCAGCTGGCTAGGCCGCTCAGCGCGACCACGTTCACGGTGCTCTTCCTCGATCGATGGGCGCGCCGATACTTGCAACGCGCAGGGCGGGCCGGGCCGTTTCATGTCGCTGCACCGTGGAAATAACAACGACGGGAGATCAACGGACGGTCTCACCCGGGGGACGCCTACGCCTGGTTCCGGCTGCGGTCGATCATCTATCCGTGGCGTAGGCGGCTTCCCTTTTCGGAGCGTAGGGCTCCACATGTTGAGCCGCTCCCACCACCGCTGGACCGCGCTTCAGAGGGTTACGACGCCTTCGAGCACGAGCGAGACGGCGCACTGGCTACCGCGTCCATCCTGAGTCCGACAAGTGGAAGCTGACCAGGAACGGCGAAGGAATCGGCCACTTCCCGACGCGGGCCGCGGCCGCGGAGAAGGGCACGAAGGCACCTCGGGCCTCGCCAGCCCCCCGGCCACGGGAATGGCACACCGCACGAACATACCGTCCCGCCTTGAGATCAGCATGGCCCCTTCGGCCCGATGGGTAAGTCAAAGTCATGAGTGAGCGTCGAGACCTCCGAGACGGTGATCCGCCCGAGCCGGTTGCCCTGGTGACCGGAGGGTCAAGAGGATTGGGTCTTCTCCTGGCACGCGAGCTGGCCATCCGTGGAATGCGTCTAGTGATCTGCGCTCGGTCAAGCGACGATCTCGCGAGGGCATGCGAGGACCTTCGAGAACGTGGCGCCGAAGTCGTCGCCCTCCCCTGTGACGTGAGTGACTCAGCCGCCGTGCAGAAGATGGTAGGCGAGGCGCTGACGCACTTCGGACGCATCGACGTCGTGGTCAACAACGCGGGAATCATCCAGGTCGGCCCGCTCGACGCGATGACGGTGGAGGACTTCCACAGCGCGCTCGGGGTGATGTGCCTCGGGCCTGTCCACGTGACCTTGGCCGTGCTTCCGCACCTGCGCCGACGGGGTTCTGGGCATGTCATCAACATCACCTCTATCGGCGGCAAGATCGCCGCGCCGCATATCCTCCCGTACGCATGCGCGAAGTTCGGCGCCGTGGGATTCTCCGAGGGGCTTCGAGCAGAGCTCGCTGGTACCGGCATCACCGTTACAACGGTCGTCCCCGGCCTGATGCGCACCGGCTCCCATCTGCGCGCCGAGTTCAAGGGGAACGCTGCCAGGGAGTACGCGTGGTTCGGTGCGGGTGCGAGCCTGCCTCTTGTCTCCATGGACGCCGAACGAGCCGCCCGGCGGATCATCGCTGGCGGCCTATCTGGGAAGCCGGAAGTGACACTGACACCGGTCGCGGTCGCCGCCGCCCGCATGGTCGGCCTCGCACCCGCTCCGACGACCCGTCTGCTCGGCTTTGTCAACCGGCTGTTGCCGAAGCCTCCCCGGCACGGAACGAGCAGATCCGCCCCAGGGTGGAAGGCCGGGCGGGATCTTCAGTCGCGGTTGCACGAGATCCTCACCGCGGCGGGCCACCGTGCCGCCAAGCAGTTCAACCAGACCAACGGGCGAGACCAGTTTCCCCGCCCTCGAGAAGGGTGACTCGGATGCGCGCGGTGGTTCTGAACTGCACCCTCAAGCCGTCGCCCCAGGAATCCAACACCGAACTCCTGGCGCGCGTGGTCATGGACGAGTTCTGCTACCTCGGCGTCGAGGTCGACCACGTTCGAGTGGTCGACCTGCGCAACCACCCGGCGTGGAGACGGACCTCGGGTTGTGGCTGCTCATAGGTGTTTCGCGGGTCGCTCCACGCGCTGCCACCAAGCGGGTGTCGACGAAGCGGATCGTGGGTGCTGTTTAGTCGAGGATGGCCAGGGACCAGCACCAGCCGGCGAGCTCGCGGGCGATGGCGACGTTGGCGATCACGTGGCGTTTGCGGCGCTGGGTGAACTTGTCCCAACGGGCGTGCAGTCGCCGGTTGCCTTGGTCTCCGCGGGCTCGTGCGGCCGCAGACGCCAGGTCCCACCGGTCGCGCAGGGTCTTCCCTGCGACGTAGCGGGCGCGGTGGTGCCAGGCCGCTTCGACCAGCAGCCGGCGCACGTGGATGTTGCCGGTCTTGGTGATCGGTCCCTGCACACGGGAGGCGCCTGAGGAGTGCTCACTGGGCACCAGGCCGACGAAGGATCCGATCGTGTTGCCGGTGAAGCGGTGCCAGTCGCCGATCTCGACCGCCAGGGCGAACCCGGTCAACGTGCTGATCCCTCGAAGGCAGCCGAGTCTGCGCACGATCGGGGTGAACTCGGACTCCGCGGCCATCGTCTCGATCGCGGCGTGGAGGCGGTCTCGGCGTGCCTGGACGGCCAGGACGGCTTCGTAGTCGGACTCGAAGGTCATCGCCACTGCGGCGGTTTCGAAGTGCTGGTGTGCCAGCCAGGTGTGGTGGGCGCCGGTCCAGGCCTGGCCGGCGCAGTAGACGATGCCCTGGCGAAGCAGCAGTTTCGAGAGCCGGTGCCGGGCCCGCATCAGATCACCGCGGCAGTCTTCTCGGGCACGCACGAGGTCCCTGGCAGCCTCTTGGGCGACCGAGGGGACCGTCACGGTGTCGACGATCACGAGTTTCCCCACCCTGACGATCAGTGGCGACCCCATGGGGACGACGTATCAATTCCCCGGTGGGACGACGTACGAAGTGTCGCCGGGCGTCTCGTGCTGTCCGCAAGCCGACCCCTATCCGGACTGATCGTCTGCGGTGAAGAACAGGATCCGGCAGGGACGTCACGATCGCCTCGGAACACAGCGCCACGAGAATCCTTGGGTGGCCCGAAGCCTGCGCTGATCCGAGGTTGGGGTACTCAGCGCCTGGTCTCGTACCTGGTCAGGAGCACGCCGTCGGGGAACGTCCGGGTCTCCACCAGGTTCAGGTTCACCCAGTTGTCCAGGGCGGTGAAGAACGGCGTGCCGCCACCCACCAGGACCGGGTGGGTGACGATCGCGTACTCGTCGATCAGCCCGGCCCGCATGGCCGCCGCGGCGAGTGTGGCGCCGCCGACGTCCATGGGGCCACCGTCCTCAGTCTTGAGCCGGGTGATCTCGGTGACCGCGTCGCCGGTGACCAGGCGGGTGTTCCAGTCGACCGCGCTGGTCGTCGAGGAGAACACCACCTTCGGCATGTCCCGCCAGCGGCGGGCGTACTCGATCTGCGCCGGTGTGGCGCCAGGCTGCTGGTCGGCGGTCGGCCAGTGGGAGCTCATCGCCTCCCACAGTCTGCGCCCGTACAGCGCCAGGCCCCACCCGGTCCGACCACCACTGGAACCACTCGTCGCTCGGCACGCCCCAGCCGAGGTCGTCGCCGGGCGCGGCGATGTAGCCGTCCAAGCTCAGGTTCATACCGAAAGTCAGTTTGCGCATAGCGTCAGCCTCACGTGAATCGCTATTCGGGCGTACAGGCCGCCCCTCACCCCTCCTACGAACGCCTCACTCCGGATCCGACAGGCATGCCGGCAGAAACTTCACACGGACCACAGCGACGCTAGGCGCCGACCCTAGGAATGTGTACCGACTTCGGTTCGATGGCCCTGGTCTATTGCCTTCGTTGAAGGAACCCTGACCGGCACGCGTACCGGAGTCGGTGGCTCGACGCTCAGTCTGCGTGAAGGTCGAATTCGTTGCTGTCTGGGTCGGCCAGTTCGACGCCGTCAGCGAGGTCGGCAAGACGGGTCGCACCGAGCGAGACCAGTCGTTCCGCCTCGCTGGTCGGGTCAGCGGTGACCAAGTCGAAGCGCTGCCGGTTCCTTCCGGCCTTGGGTTGGATCGGCGGTCTGCCCCATGGGTCCCATGAGATCTTGGTGCCGCCGAGCGGCGACTGGACCGCGGTCTGCTCGTTCTCCTCCCACACCAGCGGCCAGCCCAGCGCGTCGCGCCAGAACAGGCCGACGTCCCGGGAACCGTCACAGGTGACCTCGCCGAGGTAGCCGGTGCCGGCCAGGTAGTTGTTGCCCGGCTCGATCACACACAGCTCGTTACCGCCAGGGTCGGCCAGTACGACGTGGTGCTCATCGGCCCCTTGGCCCACGTCAAGGTGGCGGCCGCCTAGGCACAGCGCCTTCTCAACGGTTCGCTGCTGGTCCTCGAGGCTGCTGCTGGTCAGGTGGAGATGCAGCCGTCGCGGGCCAATCTCCTTGGCGTCGGAGGTGACGAAGCGGAGCCCGACCTGAGTCTTGCCACCCGCCACCAACGCGCCGCCGGACTCGGTGCGTACCTCTCGGTCGAGCAGCCCGGCCCAAAAGGCCGCCACCGCGGTCGCGTCGCCCACATCAAAGGTCACCGCTTCCAGTCGCAGAGCCACCTCTGCACCCTAGGGCGGGCTCCTGGCGTTGGCGACCCGGTTTCAGCCGCGGCTGAGCTTCGTGCGGGGCAGCGCGACCCGATAGATGCGGCCCTCGCGTACCGATTGAGGAACACCATGCGTACATACGTGTGGTGCGCGGGAAGCGAAAGCGCTCTGACCAGCGGAGTCTCACATACCCCGTCCCGCAAAGATTCTCACTGAGCCGGGACTATCCGGACGCCACCGGCAGTCACGGCTCGCTCCACCCTCCTCCCACAAGGGGACCGCGATCACGATGTACGTCGTCACGTGGGAACGACATCTACGCCCCTGGGGAATTACGTGATTGTCGACAGTCACGGCAGTCAGTTCGTCCATCCGCAGCAGACGCGCCAGATGCATCGCGTCCCTGGCGTCGGCCTTGACCCGGTCACCGGATGGACGCTGCAGTTTCGACGGTGCCGCGACCACACACCGCACACCCTCCCCGGTCAGCACCCGAGCCCGACCGAACCCTGTCGGGCCAGCCTCATAGGCAACCGCGACCGGTCCGGGCAGCCCACGCAGCCACCCCCGGACGTGATCATGAGAAGGCGTCAGGCGCTCTTTAAACACCTCACCCGTGGCTGTGTCGATCGCTGCCGCGACCACCGACCGGGCGTGCACATCCAGCCCAACGCTCGTACGCTCAACAAACACCGGGGCCTCCCACACATGTCGGACAGGCCGAGCAGGGGCTTCTGCACGGCAACCCACGAATCTGTGTGAGCGAGGCCCCGGACCGCAACCACCCACGCGGAGCGGTCACTCCACACCGTCTAGTCCTCGTGGTCGCGGGCAGGCCAGACGCCTGGGATGAGACAGAACGGGTGCCCGGCGGGATCGGCGTAGATGCGTAGCTGGCCGGCACGGTCCGGTGGCTCCGGCAACCTGGTACCGCCCAACTCCAGCACCCTCCGCTCTACGCGTTCGAGGTCGTCCTGGTCGTCGACGGCGAAGTCGAGGTGAACCTGTTGAGGTCGGCTCGGATCCGGCCATTCCGGCGGCTGGTGGTCGGCGACCTGTTGGAACGACAGGCGCAGGCCGTTGTCGTTGGTCAGGACGCACCAGTCAGGCGCACGCTGCGCGAGTCGCCAGCCGAGCAGTTCACGGTAGAACTCGGCGAGCTTCAGCGGCTCCGGACAGTCGAGGACGGTGGCCCGAAAGAGTGCCGGCACAAGGAACCTCCCAGCGTGTGGACGCTCTCTTCCATCAGGTCGGCGGCCAGGGTCGCGCGTGGACAGTTCGGCGCGCCGCGAGGGAACGTCCGCGACCCGCCTTCGCGCTACGCCAACGGTTTGCCGCCGGTGACGCCAAGGATCTCCCCGTTGACGAAGCTCGACTCACCTGATGCCAGGAACACGAACGCCGGCGCGAGCTCAGCTGGCTGGCCGGGACGCCCGGTGGGAGAGCTGCCACCGAACTTCGCGGCCTTCTCCCCCTCCATCGACGCCGGAATGATCGGCGTCCACACCGGGCCGGGTGCCACAGCGTTGACCCGGATGCCACGTTCGATGAGTTCCTGCGCCAGCCCCTTGGTGAAAGTGACGATGGCACCCTTCGTGGTGGCATACGGCAGCAGCGGCGGCGAGGGCTGGTAGGCCTGGATGGAGGCAACGTTGATGATCGCCGAGCCCGCCTTCATATGGGCAACCGCCTCCTGACACAACCAGAACATCGCGACGATGTTGGTCCTGAACGTGTGCAGGAGAAGATCCTCCGGGATCGACTCCACCCCATCGAAGGTCATCTGATAGGCCGCGTTGTTGACGAGAATGTCGACCCGGCCGAACTCCTCCACAGCCGTGCGGACGATCCGCTCGCACTGCGCCTTCTGACTGATGTCGCCCGGCACCCGCACCGCCCGCCGGCCCGCCTCCTCCACGACCCGTGCCGTCACCGCCGCGTCGGACTCCTCCGCCTCCAGATAGGACAACACCACGTCGGCGCCCTCGCGTGCGAACGCCAAGGCAACCGCGCGACCAATACCGGAGTCGCCCCCGGTGATGACCGCGACGCGATCCTTCAGCCGCCCCAAGCCGCGATAGGTGTCATACCCATAGTCAGGCTCGGGCTCCATCTGCTCATGCAGACCAGGATGCTCTTGTTCCTGCTCGGGAAAATCCGGCCGCGGATAACGCGTGCGGGGATCCTCAGGCGTCATCTGGTCACCAGCCATCAGCCCACTCCTTCACGTCGCGCGGCTACTCCGGCTTGAGCGCCTGCGTCAACTCCTCCTTCGACATCGACGACGCACCCGCGATGTCAGCATTCTTGGCCTGCTGCAGGAGTTCGGCCTTGGTCTCCTCGCCCGGAGCCTCGCCCAGGTGCGCTTCGCGACTTGCCGCGAAGGCGGCACCCAACTCCGCTCTGCGGGCGTCGTCGATCCGCTCCCGGATCCCCGGCAGCACGTCACTCTCTTCCTCGCCTATGTGGTGCCGAACTGCCTTCACGAACTCGTTCAGCGCAGGACCGAACTCGGCCGCGGCAGCGTCGATACCCTGGAGCTTTTCCAGCAACTCCTCCGCCTCGGCGTGCTCCTCCTGGCTGTGCGCTACCTCGTCCGTCTCCCGAGCCTCGCTGCGCGCGACCGGATAGACCTCGGCCTCCTCCGCGCGACTGTGAGCGACGAGCAACGCGGTGACAACCGGCAACGTCAACACCCGCTTGCCCGGCTCGTTCTCTAGGACCTCGAACAGCCGCTCAAGCTCACGATGGTCCGCGATGATCAGGTCAACCACGTCAGACATGTGCCCCTCCAACTGCCCGTACAGCTCCTCGTTTTCGCACCATACCCGGCATCTCGGCTTAACGCAGGGAGGCCATCTGTCTACCAAACCGCAGGGGTGAAGGACCTCTCATGCGGGCGGACATCTGGGCGGTCGCTTCCCGAGATCGCCGCCGTCATGGGCCCGCCCGCGCGATACCGACGTATGGCGACCCGCGAACATGAGCAACTTCTCATCGACTGATGGATGACTGCTCCTGTCGTGGATGGAAGTGTGTGGCCTGGGTCCGCCGCCGGAACAGTCGATCATCCCGCCCGGTTGGCGGGCCCGCCCTACGGTCCGCCGGTCCCGCCGGTGGCGTCCTCGTGATGGATCCCGACGGACTTGGAGCCCGGTGATCCGTGCTCGCACAGGAGACACGCCCAGGACGGCCATCGGCACCCGGTGCGAGGAGTTCGGACCGTCAGGTCTGCAGAGAGCGTTGTTGCACTCGGCCGAGCGGACCGCTCGGCGCACTGCGCGCCGGGACACGAACGCGGCACTGCGGGCTGAGGTCAGCCTCCGCCTGGCTATGGGACCGGGCGCAGGCCGCTCGCGGATGAGGTGCCCTCCTCTTCATGGAACGCCAGCGCGGCGAGGGCGAGGGCGAGGGCGAGGGGTGAAGTCTCGCACGCTGCGCTGGTGGGTCCCGACGTCGTGGACCGGAGGCTCAAGGCTGTGCGGCGTCCGATCTTCATCCGGCAGGGCGGCGGGCTAAGTCGCGCTTTGGGTTACGCCGTGAGTCCCTGTCACGACGGGCCCA
This sequence comes from Actinopolymorpha pittospori, assembly GCF_014873875.1. Lineage (GTDB taxonomy): Bacteria > Actinomycetota > Actinomycetes > Propionibacteriales > Actinopolymorphaceae > Actinopolymorpha > Actinopolymorpha pittospori. The sequence goes on from NZ_JADBEM010000001.1 coordinate 1,162,182, forward strand.
TCGTCTCGTGTCCCGCGCTCCTTCCGGTGCCTACGGTCGCGGTGGAGACGAGAGGCACAGCATAAGGGCGGATCCGTTGCGCAAGCACCGATGTGCAGTGACTTGTATGCGAACCGATCGCCGCCGCCAGCAGTGCAGTCGCCCACTTGCTTGCCCGACATCCGCCCGCGCGCACGTCCACGCGAGCGCCTCCGTCGGGTTGTGCTCGAGAAGCAGCGGATCACCCATGGACCTACCAATCAGACGACTTTCGCCGGCCATGCGCTGAGTGGAAGGCGATGGGCGCAGGGACGCGTAGGAGGATCATGACGGAGCAAGACACAGTGATGCGTGAGATGCACGATCTTGGCTTGGCAGCTTGGTTCGGGGGATCGATGATGGGTGCGATCGGACTGAACCCCGCCGCCGAGGAAGAGTCCACCCAGGAAGGAAAGCAGCGCGTTGCGTCCTCGGGATGGGCAAAGTGGACGCCAGTAAACGCGGCTGCAATCGCCCTCCATCTCGTCGGTGCGGCCGGCCTGGCCTACGCGAATCGACGCCGTATCGGCGCACAGAAGGGCGTGCTAGCAGCAACCGTCGCCAAGACCGCACTGACCGGAGCGGCATTGGGCGCGACCGCGTACGCGCGAGTGCTTGGGAAGAGAATCGAGCTGGCGGCCTCCCCCGACCAGAAGCAGGCGGACAAGGCAGAGAAGCACCCTGTTTCTGTTGGCAGCGCGCAGAGTCAGCTACGCCTGGTCAAGTGGGCAGTCCCCGCCCTGACCGGAGGGATCGAGGTGCTCAACTCACTCCATGGAGAACAACAGCGGCCATCCCGGCAAGCGCGGGGAGTGCTCCGAAGGCTCGCAGCCGTCTGACTCTCCAGTCGCCTGCGGCGGCGCCGCAGTCTGGACTTCGTTCGGTGAGTGACAGACAGGAAGGGCCCGAGACGCGTCGGCGCCCCGTGCACTCACGTTGGCGGCACTCACGCTTGACATGCGCGAGGCGTGACGAGCCCCCAAAGGCAGCGGCACCACCACGCGCGGCCCGCAAGCCAAGGCCGCAAGACCTACCTGCGGCGGGTCCAATGTGTGGCGCGAGCGCTCGGCTCCCGTGCCCAGGCGTGGGTCCGCACCGGTCGATTGACACGGCATCGCCTGAGCGGCCACTGGACTTGGGGCTGCCGCGGCAGCTCCCTAAGGGTCTTTTCGAGGTGCTGACGAGGAGATACTTCTCGACCGGCTCGGGGGTCCCACCGTCGCATGGTTCTGACGAGCGGGGTAACCGTTTGAGGAGAGGAACATGAACGATTCGAGCAAGATCGCCCTGGCGGTGGTGGGCGGTTACGTTCTGGGCCGGCGAAAGAAGGTCAAGATGGCACTTTTGTTGGGCTCGGCGCTCGTCGGTAGGCATCTCGATGTGCGCTCGCTCGGGAAGGAAGTGCTGGGCCGGCTGGCCGGGTCACCCGAGGTTGGCCGGATCGTCGGCGATGTTCGCGGCGAAATGATGTCGACTGGCCGGGCCGCGGCGGTGGCCGTACTCAGCCGGCCGCTGGACAATCTTGCCGACCGGCTGGAGGAGCGCACCTCGCGGTTGGCTGGCGCTCCGCCGAAGGGCCGGCGGGAAGACGAAGACGAGGACGACGAGTACGAGGACCGAGCCGAAGACCAGGAGGAGGAGAAAGAAGAAGAGCCGGAGCGCGGCCGTGGCGAAGAGGAAGAAGAGGCACCTCGACGTCGACGGGCTGCCAGGAGGGAGTCGGGATACGGCGGCTCCGAACGGCGTCGTTCACCCAACGCCGTATCGCCGCGGCAGGGACGTGACCGAGAGTCCCGTACGACGAACCGCACCGGACGGCGCGGAAGCGGCCGAGGCTAGCCCTACCCGTGCCGATCCCGCGATGGCCAACTCGACAAGCCCGGTCTCTGGCACCACGTTCCCGGCATCGCATCCACAGTGACGACATCAACAACTACCTCAAGGAAGTGTTCTCCGCCGACGTGACGGCGAAGGCCTTCCGCACCTGGCATCCCACCGTGCTCGCCGCCGTCGGACTCGCGGTCTCCACCACCGCACGAACACCAACACAGCGCAGGCAGGCCGTGGCCCGGGCGATGCGCGAGGTGTCTGGATATCTCGGCAACACGCCGGCAGTCGCGAAGTCCTCCTACGTCGATCCTCGGATCGTCGACCGCTACCTCGCCGGAGACGCCATCGTAGATTCGTTGCCTACACTCGGGAAGGACACGGCCACCGGACATATGGCCACCGAGGGTCCTGTCGAGAAGGCCGTGATAGCCATCCTCGACGGTTGACGGCTGTCGACCGGCCCACCGACGCGAACAACGCGCAACAGACGGCCTTCTCGAGTTCCGCTTTCTTGATCTTCGAACAACCACGGACGCCCCTGGAAACGCCTCCCCCGCTACAACCGCCGGTTACGACCGCCGCGACGAACGGGCGAAGGATCTTGGCCCGAGCGCAATCCACATTCCTGGACGCCTTCGCGGTGACTGGCCGAGCAAGACCAAGGCAGCGCGACATCAACGAACTCGGCCAGCGCCAGCAGCGATGACAGTGGACGAGTGCGTGAGATTAGAGCCTTACCGCCCCAGCGAACACCGCAAGGACGCTTCCGTCCTAGAAACCGCGCCCCGAAGATCCACCACTGGGATGAGGTCTTGTTCCAAGCTGAGCCGGGACCCCCTTATTGCGGTACGTGGATCCGCTAGCGCCCATCGGCGGCGGGAGGGGGTTCGCCCTCTCGCTCGCGCCCGGTATCGGCATCCGTCACGGCTCCAGCGGTTCCGCCCTTCGCCTCCCGATCAGCCGCCTCCGCGCGCTTCTCGGCACCCGTCGTCTCGCCCACGCCCGCATCATCACCCGCGACCCGGCCGACGAAACTACTGCTCGGAGTGGTGCCAGTGGTGCTGTGGCGGTCTGGGCCCTCGGCGTCGGGAACGCCGCCGGTAGCCCGAGACCTCGCGGTCCCGGGGTCTCCAGGAGCATCGACCTCGCCGAACCGGCGACTCTCGCGGTCTCGCCTAAGCCGATCACGTAGCCATGACCAGACCGACATGGCAACCTCCATGTCAATTCGGACGGGACGCCACATCCCCTTCGGTACCGGCCGGGCGTACCCAGGCTGGTGAGCGCCTTCTACCCAGTCTTCAGCCTAACAACGCAACGTCCAGCACAGGCCGCACGCGGCGATGCGCGGTGCCGCTGCCGGTTGTCGCCTCGAAGACGCGGACCTGTCTGTCGCCTCGAAGACGCGGAGCCTGTCCAGCTCCAACTTTGCCAGGGCGCGGAAACCGGCTATGTCGACAATGTGGCAAGGTAACTAGGCACCTACAGCGCCCACTTGTTCTCGTCGTACTCCCCAGACCTCTGCTCGGATGCCTTGGCGTCAGGGGCACCGCACATCTCGCGGCCCCGTTTCACGGCGTAGTCGGCGGCTTCGGTCCATTCACTTGCCGGAAGCCCCAGCCACTGGCGCAGGCCCTGACCGTGCGCGGCGAGCATCCGGGGATGTAGCCGCCCTTGGGCCATGGCATGCAGCACCAGGTCCACGGTGTCGTCCACCTGGACAGCGGAGACGGGCTCGAGGAGTCCGGCGCCTATGCCGGCGTAGGGCACTTCGGCGATGCGGTGGCGGGTGAGCATGCGGGGTGAGGCGTAGTGCCGGGACCGGTACAGCCGGTCCTGGATGTCCTCGCGGGTCTCGCTGGGATGGGCGGCGAGGATGGTGTCGGCGCCGTCGACGCGCTCGCCGCGGCGTATCCGGTCCGGTCCCTCGAGCATCGGGGCGAGCAGCTGGTCGGTCGCGGCCGCGCGCCAGGTCCCGTCGCCGGAGTAGATGCCAGCCTGCCCGGTTCGCCGTACATGATCGTAGATGGCCTGCACGGCCACCTCGAGCTGCTGCCGGCGCCCTCCGGTCGGCACCTCATACCCATCGACGCCCTGCTTCCCGTACCTGCGCTGCTGCCCCACACCCGCATTCTGACTCGAACAGGCGTTCGACGGAAGGTTGGGTCTGCCTGCGGAGAGTGGAACCGCCCGCGCCAGGCTTGGGTTGCTGGCGCAGGCGGCAAGGGAGGGGAATCTCTCCCGAGAGCCGGACCGACTGGTGATGTGACCGTTGTCCGGCAGGGCCCGCCCGCCTCCGGAGATGGCATTTGAGTCGGCGGGCGGGGCACCTTCACCACGTGTCGTACCCAGCGGCCGGTGCCTACCGCCCTGCGGACTCATGAAGATCTGCACACGCGACCACTCAGGCTTACAACGTAAGTCCCGGTCGGGTCAGGCCGATCGTCCCCTCCCCCAGGCGCGGACCGGTGCCTACGGTGCCGGGTAGACGACAGGAATTCCATGACTGCGGACCCACAGAGCAACGGACAGATGTGCAGCGACCCCGCGTGCGAAGGGGCCGGGTATCACCGCCACTGGGTCGATCCCGGGCACGCGCTCGCGGCTTGTCTGTTCGACATCGTTCACGGAGGTCCGCCCAGTGAGGCCGACCTGGCGGCGCTCCCGCCGGGATGGCGACGGCTGGTCAGGTCGGTCCAGAAGCGGTGCGAGCACAGCCACGCACACGCGCCAGCGGATCGTGGGGGCTCGGCGTAGCGCGGTGCACCGCTCACAGCGGCCGGTGTAGCCCCGTTCCCACCAGGAGTGCGGGGGCTACACCGGTCCGCATGTCCGGTACGACTTGCACGCGGCGGAACAGCCGCTCCAGGACCCCGCGCCGCTCCTTCAGCGGCCGGCGACGCGCGTCGCCGTCCTCCCGTATCTCCAAGACGTCGAACACCAAACCAGGTAGCAGGTGCTACAGCAGGTGTCGCACCGATCAAGCGACCACACTCGTCATCTCGACCCTCTTCACGTTAGGCGTCGCATTCGGAGACCACCCCTGGTCGGACTTGCTGGTCGTTTCTGAGCCGGTGCTCGACCAGCACTGGTAGCGGTTGAGTTCAACGGGGGAAGTGCAGCCACGGCTCGCGGAGGTCGATGTAGGTCAGGTCCGCCCTCATGTCCTGGAACACCCGTCTGGCGTCGGGCGAGAGCAGTGCCTTCTGCTCACCCACACGCGCTTCGTACTCGCTGGTGAAGTACACCGCCTCGGTGATCCAGGACGGGTCATCGTCATGGATGGCGATCACTGTCCCCAGGAGTTCGGGTCGTTCCCTGCGCAGCACTTCTTCACTCTGGGCCACCACCGCTTGCCACCTGTCCGGATTCGTGACCCTGCATTGCAGGACCTGGACGAAGCCCGCATGGAAAGACTCGCCGAGACTCATGGTCATCACGTCGCGGCAGTTGTGAAACCTCACCTCACCGGTGAAGAGATCCCTGGTCTGCTGCCGCCAGGCGGCCTGCTCAGGTCGCTCGCCGCCGGCCCGCGCTGCAGCCTCCGACTCGAACATCGCCAACGCGATCACCGTGCCGTCGGAGGCGACGCCCGATGTCGAACCGAGCCATCCCCGCGCATGCGGCGCGAGATCCTCCATCCAGCGCTCGACCGCAGCTTTCAGGGCTGTCGGGTTCTCGACGTGTCCTTGGACGACCTGAATGAACACCGGCGTTACCCTCTCTCACCGCCCAGCTACGTGCGGTCGGCTTCGACGCTACGCCGGCCAGGCGCTCTGCCCACGCGCGGGCCGGAACTGCGGACGATTCGCAACAAAACCGACGCCCACATCGGCCTCGCTCGCACCCGCTCCCGGGGCTGACCCGGTTCCCGGTCCTGCGCGACGGCTCGGACGGAGGCCGAGCGGGGAAGGGACCCAGACATGCCCCACCGAGCAGCGGCGCGGGCGCGGATCTGCGGGAGCAGCACCCATGAACTCCTCGGCACTGGACGGCTTCGATGCGATCAATGTGATCAGCAGGTACTTCCAGTTCTGCGACGCCAAGGACTTCGACGGAATGCGCTCACTCTGGGCGGATGTGGTGAGCGTCGACTACGGCGGAGTTTTCCCGCTCGAGGGCCAGGTCGAAGCCGACGCGCTGAAGCGCGCCATGGCCGAAGTCATCGGCCCGATCCCGCTGACCCAGCACATGATCACCACCCCGGTCGCGGACGTCGAAGGAGACACGGCCACGGTCCGGTTCCACCTGGAGGCCCTGCACCACCACCCCGACCTGGGCAAGGACGAGCGGAGCACCGACTGGACCATGTACGCCCGCGGGGTGATCGGCCTCAGCCGGACGCCGGACGGGTGGAAAGTGTCCTCCGAGCGCCTGAGCGTGGTCCACCAGACCGGGAACCTGGACTTCGTCAACGCCGTCGCCCAGCACGCCGCCAAGCGCGACCCGTCCTCTCCATAGCCGGTCCACTGCGATCGGGTAGTGGCGCTGCCCTCCCTCAGCCGACGGCGGTGGGGCGTTCCGCTCCTGGTCGCGCGGGGTCGACGCCGTCGATCTCGACCAGCAGATGACGGGGGCCGCGCAGGCTCGGACTCGCGCGGTAGGGCGGTGGGTCGGCGAGGAGTCGGGGGTTCCTCAGCCGGCATGCGAGCTCGGTGAGGGCGATCTGCGTCTCGGGGCGGGCCAGCGGCGCACCGAAGCAGTAGTGGATGCCGCCCCCGAAGCCGAGGTGCTCGTTGTGCTCGCGGTCGGGGTCGAAGCGGTCGGGATCGTGGACGAAGTCCGGGTCGCGGCTGCCGGCGGCCAGCACGAGCGTGACCGGTGAACCCTTGGGGATGGTGGTGCCGCCGACCTCGATGTCGTCAAGGGTGTTCCGGGAGTTGGCCAGAAACTGCACAGGCGGTTCGTAGCGCAGAAGTTCCTCGACCACCCGGGCAGCAAGATCGGGTTCGTCGCCGCGGCGCAGCCGATCCAGCACCTCGGGGTGCCGCAGCAGGGTGAGCATGCCGTTGGTGATGAGGTTGACGGTTGTCTCGTGGCCGGCGACGAGGAGCAGGGCCGCGTTGCTGAGCACCTGTTCGTAAGGCATCGCCGCCTCGGCCCCGTCGCCGCTGAGCAGGCCGGAGAGCAGGTCGTCGCCGGGTTGGCCGCGGCGTGCGTCGAGCAGCTCAGCAAAGTACTGGCCGAGGTCGGCGTTGGCCTTGTCGCGCCGGCGCTGCCGCTCCGTGATCCCTCCGGTGGTCGGGTCGACAGCCTTGATGACCGCGTCCGACATTGCTTGGAAACGCGGTTCGTCGTCGCGGGGCACGCCCAGCAGGCGGCAGATCACCGTGACCGGGAAGGGATAGGCGAAGTCGTCGACGATGTCGACGCGGGTCGTGCCCGACCGGTCCTTGCCCGCAACATCGTCCTTGCCCGCGAAGTCGTCGATCTCACCAGTCACGATCCCGAACATGTCGGGGATCATGCTGTCGATTCGACCGGGGCGGTGGGGCGGCCCGAAGTTCCACGTGAGCAGGCGTCGGGCCCTGTCGTGGTCGGGCGGGTCGGTTTGGATGAAGGGGGGCGGCAGCCCGGCAGGGCCCTCTTCGGACGCCTGCGTGGGCGCGTCGGCGTCGTACTCGGGGAAGTTGCGCCGGTCCGAGCTGAGGCGTGGGTCGTGGAGCAGGGCGACGATCTCCCGGTAGGTGCTCACGACGTAGCTTCCGTCCTCCGCCCACACCACGGGTGTCTTGCGCAGCTCCGCGTACAGCGGGTACGGGTCGGCGCGGTGGGAGTAGTCGAGGATCTGCTGCCAGATACTGTCCTGGGGCATGATGCGCGACCTCCTGGGAGTTGGATCGCGGTGCGTCGGCTCCGCCGGCGGGCGTCACAGGTAGGTTCTGCGGACAAACGTGGCCCGCCGTTCGCTGGGTCCGTGGCCGGTCACCACGACGGTGGCTTGATGGGTGGGCCGATCTGGGACCTGTGCTGGGACCGGGCCTCCCTCGGTGGGCTGGTCGACGGTGCGGAAGGAAGGCGGGAACGGCGCCGCCCGGTCGATCAACCCCTCATAGAAGTCCAGCCATTTGGACTGGTTGAAGGCGACAGCCGCGGTGATGCGTCCGCGGTAGCCGTAAGCGGCGACGAATCGGTAATCGGGCACGGACCCTTGGGCGATGACGACGTGGTCGGCGTAGGTCGGGACGCCGACGGACTTGATCTCGGTGCCGAACTGGGTGGACCAGAACTCCGGTAACGCCAGGTGCGGCCAGCGTTCGCTCTGAGCGCTGATCATGTTGTGTGCGGCGATCTCCGCCTGGGCGACGGCGTTCCCCCAGTGCTCGAGGGCGAGGTACTGGTAGTCATAGAGGGGGTGGGGGAATCGGGCGATGTCGCCTGCGACGAACACATCGTCGGTAACGACGCCGTTCACGTCGACAGCGCGGCACCCCGCATCGCACGCCACCCCCCAGTCCCCCGCGGCCAGCCCTGAGCCTTCCAGCCACTCAACGTTGCGGATGCTGCCGAGCGCGGCCACCGCGACGTCGACGTCGAGGGTGCTGCCGTCGGACAGCCGGGCTCGCCGCAACCTCCCGCCCGGATCGCCTTCCAGCGCCTCGACTCCAACGCCGCACCGCAGGTCGACACCGTGGTCGCGCTGGATCTGGGCCGCGACGCCGCCGATCACGGCGCCCAGCGAGCCGACCAGCGGGGCCGGGCCCTGCTCGACTACCGTCACCGGCACGTCCAGCTCGCGGCAGGCGGAGGCGACCTCAGAGCCGGTGAACCCGGCGCCGATGACCAGCGCCCGGCTGGGGCTGGCCGCCAGCCGTCGCCGCAACCCGTCGGCGTCGTTCGGGCTGCGGAGTACGTACACCCCGTCAAGCCCGGCCTCCGCCTCGTTCGGCCACGGCCGAGCCCGCGCCCCAGTGGCGATGAGCAACCGGTCGAACCCCACTCTCTCGCCGTTGGCCAGGAGCACCTGTTTGCTGCCCAGGTCAACCCCCGTGGCCGCGACACCGAGCCGCCAAAGCGCGTCCAGTTCGTCGCGGCGGGGCAGTGCGCTTGCCCGCGCCGAAGCCTGGCCGATGAGGACTTGTTTGGACAGCGGTGGCCGGTCGTAGGGACGGTAGGGCTCGTCTCCGATCACGGTGAGCGAACCGGTGAAGCCGGTTCTGCGCAGTACCAAGCCTGCCCGCAGCCCTGCCAGGGACGCCCCGACGATGACGATGCTCCCGGTGCGTTTGGACGCCTCCTCCGGACCCGCGACGGGCACGTGCGCCGGGGCAACTGACGGTTGGCGCGGCTGCGGGACGTTCGCCTGGCTGGGCGGGTCGAAGGCGATTGCCTGGACCGGGCAGGCCGCCGCGGCGCGCGCGATCTTTGCCCGCTGCGCGTCGTCAGGAGTGGGGTCGTACAGCAGCGCCTCGTCGCCCCGCATTTCGAACACATCCGGCGCGGCGAAGGCACACTGTGCATAGCCCTGACAGCGCGTGAGATCCACAACGACCTTCACGAGGGCCTCCGTTCCCCCGGGGAAGCCTCTCATTCAGTGGACCACGGACCGGTGGGATCCGCACAATGCCTGCGCTGTTGTCACGCCAGGGTCACTGGGAGATCAGGCCGCCTACGCCCTCAGCGCTGGGCCGGAGGCGAGGCGTAGGCGGCCATCCCCCAGGGGAACTCACCCTCGGGGCCCAGGTACCCACCTGCGGGCCCGCGCCGGCCGGCCCAAAGTCACAGGAGCTCAGAGCCTTCAGGCCCATCAGACACCACAAACACCCGAAGCGACCTTGAGACTCTGACGTGGTTGGAGGACGCGGGCTGCGTAACACTGGTCAGACAGGCTCCGCGTCCGGGCCCCTCTCTGGTCGAGCGCGGGACTTGCCGCCGTGGAGGTCCGGAAGGAATGTCTGCCATGGTCGACGAAGAGCGCGAGGGCGACGTACCTGCGCCGCTTGGTTCCTGGATCGCACCGGACTACGAGGTCGTCGCCGAATTCGACTTCATGCAGACCGGCGTCACCGTGAGCCCTACTGGTCGGATCTTCGTGTCCTTCCCCCGCTGGGGAGATGACGTCTCGTTCACTGTCGCGGAAGTCGTCGACGGTCGTCCGGTGCCTTATCCGGATTCCACCGTCAACCGGCTCGACGAGGCGAACCCCGCAACCACGTTCGTGTCCGTGCAGAGTGTCATCGTCGACCCGGCCGAGCGTCTCTGGGCGGTCGACACCGGCAGCCTGGCCTTCGCTCCTCATCTTCCGCGCGGGCCCAAGCTCGTCGAGATCGACCTTGGGAGCGACAAGGTCGCGAGGATCATCCCGATCGAGGGCGCGGCGACCACGCCGACGACCTACATCAACGACGTCCGCTTCGACTTGAGCAGGGGAGAAGACGGCTACGCCTACGTGTCCGACTGCGATCCGACCGGCGCCTTGATCGTCGTCGACCTCGCCACCGGAGACTGCTGGGCGAAACTTCGCGGCCATCCGACCACGTCCGCCCAGCCCGACTTCCGAGCGATCGTCGAGGGCAGGATGCGGGACAACTACGTCGTCGGCGTCGACGGCATTGCAGTGAGCGCGGACGGTTCGCGGCTCTACTACTGCCCGTTGTCGAGCAGACGGCTCTACAGTGTCGCCGCGGACCTGCTCACCGACGAGTCCGCCTCCGACGAGGCGGTCGCCGAATCCATCATCGACCACGGTGACAAGGGAGCCTCCGACGGGCTCGAGTCCGACGCGGCCGGCGCGGTGTATTCCACCAGCTACGAGCACAGCGCCGTCCTACGCCTTGATCCCGACGGAACCTGGACGACGCTCATGCACGGGCCGGATCTGCTCTGGCCGGACACGCTCGCCCTCGCCGACGACGGGTACCTCTACCTCAGTGCGAACCAACTGCCCCGCGCACCGCTGTTCAACGCGAACGTCGACGACCGACTCCCGCCGTACAAGATCGTCCGCAAGGCGATCACAGGAGCTCCCGTCCGCCTGACCAGATGAGGTGCTCGGGAACTTGGGGAATGATGGTGCGTCACACGTACGAAGAGGTGGGCACTCACGCGAGCTCGGCCGGTGGCTGCGCATCCAGGGCCACCAGGAGGGCGGACACCTTCTCGTCCAGTTCGTGGCCGACCGCCGTGATGGCTGGATCGTGGAAACTGGCGAAGAGCGTGCTGGGCTGGTCGATGACGAAGACGGCCTGGCCGGACGCATCGGCGTGGATGAGCAGGTGGAGGGGGGCGTAGAGCATCACCGAATGGTCGTGGCGGTACATGCGTTCGGCGATGACATGATTTCCCATCAGGTAGACCACGCACTCCCCGGCGGCTCCGGAAGTGGCCATGAACGGCGATATGTCAAGGCTCTGGTAGCGCAGGAAACCGTGCGGGGCCTCCTCGCTCATAAGCCGGACGACGGCATCCCAGGTGTCGAGCTTAAAGAAGCTGGCGGCGTCGGCGGCTGGGACCAAGCGCTCAAAGGTGCGGACTGCGTCGTCGTACGGTCGGTTGAGAGGGACGGTGAGCCGCCGGGCTGTGTAAGTGCTGGTCGCCGGAGCGTTCGCCATGGTTCTGAGCATTCCCTGACAAGCCTGGGTTGCACCTTGCGACTCCAAGAACCGACCTGACGTAACTGGCCGCGGGGTGATCACAAGCGGTGTACCCGCGTCAGAGGCTCTGTTCGCTGGCGGCGGTCCGGGTGAACAGCTTCGCGTCGATGTTCCAGGTGCTGATCGATGGAGAGCACCACCGCCCTACCGGGTGGGTCCGGACAACTTGACGCTGCCATACCGGTGCGGTGCACAGAACGTGCATCGCAGTTGTTTGTCCACTGACCGGCCGAAAGTACGATCTCGGGCGCTTCGGAGCCTACTTTTAGCTGATGCCGTCCCCCTGGGTGGCCCTAAAGGATGAGGCCCATGCCACGCGAAGATCTCCCCCAGAAATCGCGGCGCCCCAAGGGTCCGGCCAGCCATCCCGACCAGCGTTTCCCGCACGACGGGCCCGCCGCCGCCTCCCCCGATCGGCCCCAGACCGTCGCCTCCGCGGCGGGCCAGCCCCAGACCGCTGCGTTCTCCTCTGGTCGGCCCCGGATCGTCGCACTCGACGTGCTGCGCGGGTTCGCGCTGTGCGAGATCCTGCTCGCCAACATCCAGCTCATTGCCACCGGCAGCTCTGCCGTCGTGACGCAGCCCATGGGCCACTGGGACCCCTGGCTCGGACTGCCGATCTTCTCCCTACTGTTCGGCATTGGGTTCGCGCTGCTGCTGGACTCCGCCGCGAGCCGCGTCCCCCGCCCACGGCTGGTCCTGCTGCGCCGGCTTGGGGCGCTGCTCGCGATCGGCCTCGTGCACATGCTGTTATGGCCGGGCGAGATCCTGACCAAGTACGCTGTCGTCGGCCTACTTGTTCTGCTGCCCTCGACCTGGCTGCCGCGGTGGGCCATGGCCGGCCTTGCCGCCGCACTCATTCCGGCGGCGCTGATCTTCGGCGGGGGCGGGCCCATGCTGATCGCAGGGCTGTTTCTGCTGGGCTCGGCACTGGTCCGCTACGGGGTGATCGAGCAGGTCGAGCGCTCCACCCGAGGGCCGCTTCTGCTGGGCCTGCTCTTCGCGGCGGGACTGGCCTCTGCCCTGTGGGTACAGGCCAGCATGCGGGCCGTGGGGGCCACGACGTACCTGTCATCCGCGTCCAGCCTTGCCGATCTGCTGCTCGTCGGTGTGTACGTGTGCGGCCTGCTGGTCCTGCTCAGAACGCCGCTGCGACCGGCGCTGCAGTTCGTCTTCGCGCCACTGGGCCGGATGGCACTGACCAATTATCTGACCGCCACACTCCTCGTTCTGGTGGCCAGTCACATCCTCGGTCTGCCGATCGGCCAGTCCTTGACGGCGGCGTACCTGGCCGCGGGAACCATCCTCACGGCCCAGTGGCTTTTCTCAACCCTCTGGCTGCGCCGCTACCGCCAGGGCCCCATCGAGTGGCTCTGGCGCTGGGCCACCTGGGCTCACCGCCCGCCCCTCGGCCGGGCCAGGACGTCATGAGCTCGGGGCCGGAGTCGATGATGACGACGTCGTCTTCCTCATTGGCGCCGACGACCGCACGCTTCAGACGGAGAGGCGTCACCGCGATGCGCGGTCGAATTCCCGCCTGTTCCTCTCGACAAACTCCTCGACCCCCATGGGTGGCCTGCCGGTGATGGTCTCGATGACGTCGTTGGTGCCGGCGAAGATGCCGTTCTGGTAGTCGATCGCGACGTTTCGCAGATGCTGGATCCGGTGCGGATCCCAGCCGCGGCCACGAAGGATGTCAGCGAAGGTCGCCGGAGAGATCGGTTCGTACCGCACCGGTCTGCCGAGCGCCTTGGACACTCGAGCCGCAATCTCGTCGTGGTGGAGCTCCACCGGGCCGAAGATCGGGTATGTCTTCGCAGCGTGCGGACCGGGGTTCGCAACGATGGCAGCTGCCAACCTTCCGAGGTCCTCGCCCGCGATCGGCGCGTGACGGCCGTCGCCCATGGGAAATCGAAGAACGCCACCCTTCTCGTCGTACTCCCCATACACGATCAGCCACTCGGCGAAGAAGGTCGGCCGTAGGTGAGTCACCTGTGCCGGGAACCTGTCCAGAACGCGCTCCGCAAGCCAGTGTTGACGGGCGGCGTCACTCTTGGCTTCGCGACGGGCGGAGATCTGCGACATGTTGACGATGGCGTCCACGCCGTTCTCGGCCGCCGCCTGGGCGAAGATGACGGTCGCCTCGATCAGACCTGGCGCGATCGGATGGACGAAGTACGCACTTCCCACGTCACGTGTCGCCCCGCCGACATCATCCAGGTCGTGGAGGTCACCACGCACCACCTCGGCCCCGGCCGCCGCCAGCTGCTCGGATCGCTCGTCCTCGCGGTGAACCAGAGCGCGTACCCGGAGCCCATCCCTCAGCAGAAGGCGGACCGCGTGGCCGCCCGTCTTGCCGGTGGCTCCCGTGACGAGAATCGACTTCTCATGATCGGTGTCCACTTGGCCTCCCGAAACTCTGCTTGATCGGTGTGACAAGAGCCGGAGGGCTCTGGCCACCGCGATGCGCCGCTGAGGGACCGCTCTGTTGCGCGTTCCAGGTGCTCCGGCGACAACGACGCAACCGTAACCCGATTGCCTATGTCGGGCAAGAGTCAGCGCGACGTCGCGATCGCCGCGTCGTCAGCGCTCTATGTCCCCTGCTGATCGACATACGCACAGTTCGCACGGGTTCTGTCTCCCCGGGGCACTCTGGCGGGGTGATCTCCTGGCCCGCCACCCACCGCCACGCGCTGACCGGCCTTGCCCTGATATAGGAGCTGCTGAACACCAGCGCCGCCCGGAACGACCTGCTCGACGACATCCCCGGCGCCCTGGAGTGGGCCGAGACGGTTGTGGACTCCTACGTGCAGACCACGCATCGCGATCGACTCGAGGTGACCGTGGGCACGGCCGACGTCGAAGCTCTGCGGGCATTGCGGACCGACATCTTCAGCGTGATCAACGAGAGCACGGGGGCCGCCAAGGGCCGGATGTTCCGAAATCGGTGACGCTCGGGTTTTCCATCGCCGACGGCAATGTGGACCTGCGCCCACGAGGTGAGGGGTGGCGAGCGATCGCCGCGCCCGCCGGCACGCCTCCACGCAGACGGTCCCGCCCTTTGGCCCGGCGAAGCGGCCAGGTGGTGATGGGGGACCCTCCGTGCCCGGATTCCCGACTGGGAGAAGCGCCGGCCGATGGCGAGTGATCTGCGGCTCATCCAGGCCTACGGCATCTCCCGAGGGACTGCGCGGCGTGCCATCGCCGTCCTGGTGGACGAGGGCCCCCTAGTCGTGGCACCGCAGTGCGGGACGTACGTGAAATGAAAAGAGCCCCGCCTGCCCGCCCGCCCGCCCGGGGACTAGAAGGCGGGGCCTGCCTGCACAACTCTCCGAGTTCAGCGTTGGTTCCCAGCGCCAGAAAAAGAAAAAGGAGCCCTATCTCACGAAGAAGTAGGGCTTTACCTTTTAGGCTAGGCCGCTATGGAACCTCATACTCAGGACGTCCATGATCGCCTCGGGTCATGGGCTTCCACCCATACTGCTAATCAGAGCCTCTGGGTTACAACCGCGCTGCTCCCCAAATTCCACGGCATCATCGAGGTCAACAGGGTCGGGCAACTCCCGCATGGCCTCATCGGCTGCCTTGAAGTACCCCGCCTTGCGCAACACGTCAACGATCACCTGCCTGCTGTACTGCATGTCGGGGATCACCGTCTTCGCTAAAACGAGCTGTGCGCTCGGCACTTGAGAGCCGCCACTACTTCACGCTACGGCCGGGAGCAGCTAGACGGGAGCACTCCCGCCGCCGACGCCCGCCGATCAGTTCCCTTCCAAGATGATCTCAACCCCTCTGCGCCGGAGAAGTGAGAAAGAGCCCCGCCTCCGAAGAGACGGGGCCCTAGGTCAGACCGGCTGACCGTTGAACCGAGCTTCCAAAATATCCAGGATTGCCGCGACGCCGCACCTGACCCCGACGTCCAGGGCGTGCAGCTCGTCCTCGGACAGCTCTACGTTGTCGACGTTCCTCTCGGCACTCAGATGGGACCACGCGCATCGCCATCCCCGAGAGATCGCTGCCTTCCGCATCTGATCACTCCCCGCTGATCTCGCCTTGTATGCAAGCTGTATCTATGACAACCCATCCGCCCCCGATTTGATTACCGAGTGCGAGTAGCGCGCTTCCTATGGAAGCGATAAGCACAGGTACTGAGGTGACGTGCGGACTTCTTGCTGACATAGGACGACTCAAGCCGCCGATCCTGGTCTCGTGGTCGCCTGCTTGGCTAGGATTCCTCCTGCCTTGATGGTCGGATTCTGCCGTCTTCACCACTACCGCACAGATGTCCGCAAGTGTGACCTTCCTACAGGCTGACCTTCTCTATCCTCACCAGCCGGCCGGAGGGAGCCTCCAGACCGAAGTCCTGCAGCTTGATCAGGTCACCCGCATCCTCGATCGCCTGCAACGCTGCGAGTCGGTCACGGACCCAACCATCGTGGCCATCCAGTTGGCCGCTCTGCCACGTCTCAAAGTCAAAGCAGCTCAAGAGCAGTTGGAGCACCCGCTGTGGCTTGACCGCGGGTAGCGCCTTTACGCCGTAGCTGTGGACGACCGGGCCCTTGGTGGAGTCAGTCACCTTGCGAGTGACGGTGAACCGGAAGCCGAGCGACGTCTGCGGTCCGAGGTTGGTGGGATGGTCGCCTGCAGCAGGCACCCACCAACCTCGTTGTGCTCAGTGCATTTCGTCAGATTGGCGGCATCGCCGTGTGTGAGGAGACGCACGCTTCAGGCGCATGTCAAGTTTCCGTGACGGCGTAACCTGAAGGCACCGGAGGAGCGCATCTGGTGGCGGGTGTCCCTCCACGAGTGGCTACGAGGCGGCAGCTTCATGACGCAGACGATCCCGGAGTCGTTTCTCGGCGTCGGTTACACGAGCCACCGCGCTGGGCTACCACTCGAGGCCGTGCGCTTTCACGTCCCTCAGCCGTCGGCCGACCAGGTTCTGATCCGCGTCGCCGCCTCGTCGCTCAATCCGCTGGAGTACAAGCTGGCCGACCTCAATTTCATGGGACGGACGCCACCGGTCGCTCTCGGTCTTGACCTCGCTGGCGTGGTGATCGCCGTGGGCCATGCTGTGGGTGGCGTAGACGTCGGCGACACGGTGACAGCCATGGCCGATTTGAACGGTGATGGCGGCTGGGTCGCAACCAGCGGCAACAAAGACGTAGGCGGCTACGCTCTCGCACGCCAGTTCCTCACCGTTCACAAGCCAGCATCGCTGAGCTTCCGCGATGCGGCCGCGCTCCCCATGTGCTTCCTGTCGGCATTCGCAGGTCTTTACCCGGCTGCCCAGGCCGGAGACACGGTCTATATCCCGGGCGGCGGGGGCGGTGTGGGGCACCTCGCCGTGCAGATGGCGGCGCGTGCCCTGGGGGCCGGATCGGTCATCAGCAGCGGCAGTACGCCGGAATCGATCGCGCTGGCCCGGCAGTCCGGAGCCCACCACGTTTTCGATTACAAGCGCGACGACATCCCCGCCGAGATCGCCAAGCTGACCGGGGGCCGGGGCGTTGACCTGGTCTTCGACGCCACCTACAGCGAGCACAGCTTTGTCGAGGCCGCGAAGACCGTCCGGCGGGGCGGCAGCTGGATCGTGCTCGGCGTCGGCCCTGGCAAGACGACACGATTGGCCGAAACGCGCAGCCCTGTGTCTACGATCCTCGCTGAGCGCGCCGCCAAGCACGTCAACGTCAATCTGCTGCGCTACTTCTCCGAACCTGCCACGCTCGACAGCGAGGCGCGCGCATTTCTCCAGCGCGGGATGGCACTGGCGATGGAGTGGGCGGAGCAAGGACTAGTGTGTCGTAATTAAAAGTGCTTTACTTGGGGTTGTAGTTGTTGGCGACCAGCTTCACGTAGTCGCGGTCGAGCATGGCTACTTTCTCAAGGATCTGATCGGCTGTCGCTGTCCACTCGAACGGCTCGGCGTCTTCGTTCCAGTGGTCGATGTAGTTCTCGATATGGCGGATCAGCTCGGCGAGGGATTTGAAGGAGCCGCGGCGGATGGATTGCCGGGTGATGATGCCGAACCATGTTTCGATCTGGTTGATCCAGGAGCTACCTTTCGGCGTGAAGTGGAACTTCACGTTGGGGTGTTTGGCCAGCCATTCGTTGACGTCGCCGTTGTTGTGAGTTTTGAGGTTGTCGAGGACTACGTGGATTTCTTGCTCTGCCGGGTACCGTTTGACCAGTCGTTCCATGAAGCGTAGGAACTCTTTGGTCCGCTTTCGGTGGAAGGTTTGTCCGGTGATTTTTCCGGTGAGCACCTCAAGGGCGGCGAACAGGTTCGTGGTGCCGTGGCGGACGTAGTCGTGGGTGCGCTTCTCGGTCTTGTCGAAGCTGATCGGCAGTAGCGGCTGGGTCCGGTCCAGAGCCTGGACCTGCGTCTTCTCGTCGAAGCTGAGCACCACCGCACCCTCGGGCGGATCGAGGTAAAGGCCTACGACGTCGACCACTTTGGTCGCGAACTCCGGGTCGGTGGAGGTCTTGAACGTGCCCTGCCGATGTGGCTTCAAGCCGTGCTCACGCCACAATTCGGCGACGAAGTTGTGCGAGACGCTGATACCTTCACGGCGTCTCAGATACTTGGCCATCTCATAGCTCGACCAGTGCGTCAGCCCCGTTTCTTTCGGCGGGCCGAGCTTCGTTAACGCCACAATCCGCGACCGCACCGAATCAGACACAGAACGAGGCCTGCCAGTCGACGTACGGTCCTCTAACCCCGCTACGCCGGCCTCTTCGAACCGGTCCACCCACTTATACACCGTCGGCTTCGACGCTCCGAAGCGCCTCGCAATATCCGCGGCACTCTCACCATCGAACCACGCCAGCACCATCTGTGCCCGCATCGACTCCGAGCCGTCGTACCCGACAGACACAACCGACTCCAACTCGCTACGCCGCTCCTCCGTAAGCTGCTGCATACCAAAATTGTTTCACAAGCACCATTGAAAGTAAAGTGAATTCAATTACATGACACTAGTCCTCGAGCAAGCGTGTCGGCTGGGCTGGATGGCTGTTTTCATAGGCAAAGGCCTTATCTTGCTGGGTTAGCGCTCGCAACGCAGTCCGGCAAGAAAAGGCCTTTGTGGTGAAGAAGATATCGCATGTTCAGAGTCGGCGGAACGCGGCGCGTCGGCGGCGCAGGGTGGCGGCGCGTCAGGGGTTGGCGGGGCATTGGGGCGAACAGCGTTCCCCGATGTTGACGTCGGGGAAGGTGGCCTACGAGGTCGGCGGGAACCTCGACGCGACCTGTTTCGGCGGGATCGCCGCGGTGCACCGGCTGGTGACCAAGCTGGGCCTGGTCGACCAGATCAACGACGGTCTGCACCTGTTGAAGGTGCACCTGCCCTACCACGAGTCCGACCATGTGCTGAACCTGACCTACAACGTGATGTGTGGCGGCACCCGCCTGGAAGACATCGAACGACTCCGGCACGACACCGCCTACATGAACGCCTTAGGCGCGGACCTGATCCCAGACCCCACCACGGCCGGTGACTTCTGCCGCCGCTTCGCCGAGGACGACGTGGTGGAGTTGATGGAAGCGATCAACGCGGTACGCCCACAGTTGTGGACGGGTCGGGGAGGCGACCTGCTCGCCCCGATCGCCTACATCGACGCCGACGGCACGATCGCCCCCACTTCCGGGCGCCGTAAGGCCGGCATGGACATGTCCTACAACCGGATCTGGGGATACGCGCCGCTGATCGTGTCGCTGGCCAACACCAAGGAAGTGCTCTACCTGGTCAACCGGCCAGGCAACGCACCCAGCCACCAAGACGCGGCAAGCTGGATCGACAAGGCCATCGACCTGGTCAGACCGCACGCCGATCGGGTGTGCCTTCGCGGTGACACCGACTTCTCCCTCACCGCCAACTTCGACCGCTGGGCGAACAAGGTCGACTTCATCTTCGGCATGGACAACAACACCGCACTACGAGCCCGTGCCGAGGCGCTGGCCCAGACCTGCTGGACCCGGATGCGTCGAGACACCCCCGGCCAGAACGCCACCGGCCAGACCCGGGCTCGCCGGGACAACCACAAGCAGGCCATCGTGGCCGAACGCGGCTACCTCAACCTGGAACTCAACTACGAAGACGTCGCCTGCTTCGACTACCAGCCCGGCAAGTGCGACCGCTCCTACCGGGTGGTCGCGCTGCGCAAGAACATCAGCCGCAGCCGCGGTGAGCAGGTGCTCATCGATGAGGTCCGCTACTTCTTCTACATCACCACCCGCACCGACCTGACAGCCGAACAGGTCGTGGCCTGCGCCAACCAGCGCTGCGACCAGGAGAACATCATCGCAAGCCTCAAGTCCGGCGTCGGCGCACTGCGGGTGCCGCTGCACGACCTGGTCTCCAACTGGGCCTACATGGTCATCGCCGCGCTCGCCTGGAACATCAAGTCCTGGTTCGCGATGATGATGCACCGCAAAGCTGACCGCCGCGACTACATCCGCATGGAATTCCGGCGCTTCTTCAACACCATCATCCTCATCCCCGCCATAGTGACCCGCCGAGCCCGCGCCATCACCATCCGACTCATCGGCTACAACCCCGCCCTGGACCGGCTCTTCAGCGCCTGGAACACCACCGAACGAACCCGCTTCGGCTAACCCACAACCAGATGCCAACCCCGAACCGACCGCCGCGCAGCCGCGGCGGCAACCACACCTGCCCAGACACCAAAAACCAGCGCCGAACACCCCCACACAGCCCCCGACCAGGCCACTCCAACCCGCCACCGACACCTTCAGGCGCCCCACCGACATGCCCGACACGACAGCCGACATGATCAAATCGCGTTCAGCCACCGACACGGAACCGACTCGCTTATTTGAGGACTAGTGGTCCCCCATATCAGCCAGACCATCGACAGCACCGTCGAGGCAATCAACGCGGGACTGCAGTCGCTGAAGGCAGGCCACAGCGTCCTGGGCAAGGTTGCAGTGATCGTGGACCGCGACCTGGCCCTGGGCACTTCTTCTGCACCCTCACGACCGCGCCCCACTGGCCGCCCGTAAGCGCCTTGGCAGCGTTCGTTGATGCCCAACGGGGTGGGCCTCCCCCGGCTGTCAGAGGGCGGGGTGTTGGTCGCGGACCGGGCTCAGTGTCTCCAGCAACGAAGCGACGTGCAGGATCGTCGACTCCGCGTACCAGGTGGCCGCCAGCTGCACGCCGATTGGCATGCCGTCTCTGGTCGTGCCAAACCGCATGGACAGGGCAGGGAGTCCCGTCAGGCTGAACGGGACGGTCGTCGAGCTCACGTGGAAGGGGCCCACCGTCTGGCCGTCGAGAGTGAACTGCTCGAGCCCATGCACGTGCGCGGGGATCGTCGTCACCGGAAGCAGCAGCACGTCGTACTGGTGGAAGTACTCCGCGAAACCGTCCCGGAGCCGCTCGACGCCCTGCTCGGCCCGGACATAGTCCCCCACAGACGTGTCGGGTGTGGCGAGCAAGGTCTGGGAGTAGGTGAACATCTGGTCCTCACGACCCGCAGTGGTCTCCCGGACGGCCGGCTTCATCTCCATGACGTGCTGCCGGGCGAAGAGATCGAGGGGGTTGTCCCGCTCGAGAGCCGGGATACCTACGGCCTCGACCCGAACCCCCGCCCCCTGCAGGGCGTCGGCGGCCTTCTGCACAGTTGCCGCGACCTCTGCGTTGACCGGACCGAGTCCTGAGTCGACCAGCCAGCCGAGGCGGACAGGCCGGTCCGGTGAGGCGCCCAGGCCGGCGTCGAACTCGCGCGGGACCACGGAGAAGCCGTCAGCGCCGTCAGGACCGGCCAGCAGTGGATACGCGAGTGCGAGGTCACGGACAGTGCGGGCCATGGGACCGGCGTGCCAGTCACGGCGCGGCTCCCGCGGCCAGAACCCCGTCATCGGGACCCGCCCGTGCGTCGGCTTGAGGGAGGCGATACCGGTGTCGGCCGCCGGCCCACGCACCGAGATGGACAGGTCGCTTCCGAGACCAAGCGGCGACATCCCAGCCGCGATGGCCGCGGACTCCCCGCCGCTCGAACCGCCGGAGGAGCGGTCGAGGTCCCAGGGGTTGTTCGTCTTGCCCGTCAAGAGGTTGTCGGACTCAACCCAGTACGAGAACTCCGGGAGATTGGTCTTCGCCAGAACGATCGCGCCGGCCCGCTTCAAGCGGGCCACGCTGGTGGCGTCCGTGTCCGGGACACGCCCCGCAAAGATCGGCGAGCCGCGCTGGGTGAGCACCCCGGCGGTGTCGAAGGCGTCCTTGACCGTGAAGGGCACACCATGAAGCGGCCCCACCTGCGCACCCGCCGTGAGCTCCTCGTCCGCCGCCCTCGCGGCGGCCAGCGCACCGTCGGCGAGCGTGACGATGGCGTTGACCCGCGGATTGGTGGCCTCGATGCGGTCAACGTGCGCCTGCACCACCTCAACGGAGGAAACCTTTCCGGTGCAGATCAACTCAGCGAGTTCAGTCGCGTCCGAACGGATGAGGTCAGTAGTCATGATGATTCCCTCCTTAGACCGGTCTTTGGATCGCTCAAAGCGATGCACAGCAGGTCCACGGCGTCGCACAACTCACCAACCCTGCCCGCCATCTTGGTCATCCGCCTGGTCATCGACACCCCTCTCCTGACCGCCGTCAGCCCGAGGCTCGCATCCAGTCGACGATGGCCCGGCCGATCTCGTCCGGCGAATCCTCTTGGACAAAGTGCTTCCCCGCGACCGTCACCTCAGCCTGAGCAGGCCACCCCCGGACGAAGTCGACCAACGCTCCACTGGCGAGGATCGCCCCGGGCTCCGCCTTGAGGAACAGCTTGGGTACATCGCTGGTCGCCAGCCAGTCCGCAGAGGCGGCCACGATCGCCTCCACGTCGGCGGGCTCGCCCTCGATGGGGATCTCCCGAGGCCACGTCAGTGTCGGTCGCCGCCCCTCGCCGGGCTCGGCGAACGGCCGCCGGTACGCCGCCATCTCCTCGTCGGAGAGGGTACGCAAGATCGCCTGCGGCAACAGTCGCTCGACGAAGAGGTTGTCTCGCAGGATCATCTCCTCGCCGGCCTCGGAACGCAGCGCCTCCAGGACTGGACGCGTGAACAGTCCACTGATCGCGTCCCAGGTCCCAGGCCGCACGATCGCCTCCATGTACGCGATCCCCTTCACGGCCTCGCGGTGGCGGTTGGCCCAGTCGAACCCGAGGGCCGAGCCCCAGTCATGGACGACCAAAGGTGACCCGCTCGCGTACCTCCAGGGCGCCGAGCAGCGCGTCGAGGTAGCTGCGATGCTCGACAAAGCGATACGAACCCGGGCCACTGTCAGGCAGCTTGTCCGAATCACCCATGCCGACCAGGTCGGGAGCGATGCAGCGGACCCCGTGGCTGCAGGTGCGGCAACACGTTGCGCCACAGAGTAGGACGAGGTGGGATTGCCATGCAGCAACACGATCGGGTCGCCCTCTCCGACCTCCACCTACGCCATCTCGCAGCCGAAGATCAGCCGCCGCTGCTTTTCGTACGGAAAGACCGCAGAGATCATGGTCGCTTCGCCTTGGTTGTGGTACGACTCCTTCTCTCTAGTAGCCGAACATGATCTCTGCCCCCGTGACAGACGTTGGACGCCAGTCATCACCGGGACCTTCTGCCCTGACCAGTCGCGATGGGGCGCCGACATCTCCTCCAACCAAGCCCTGAGAAGCGGCAAGCACGGTGCGTATTCGCCTCGGATCAACTCAAATCGAGTGGTGCGTCCGCCCGACTGACCGCGGCCGGTGTAGTGCCCTTCCACAAGTGCCGGGCCACACCGGTCGCTACGCGGGCTAGCGTCCTCGCATAGTCATCGTCAGCTCGCACTCTCACCGCAGCTTGTCGAGGGTGATCGGCAGATCGAGCACACGTTTGCCGGTGGCGTGCCGCACGGCGTTGGCCACGGCGGCGGCAGCTCCGGTGATGCCGATCTCTCCGATCCCGAGCAGGCCGAGTGGCATTGTGGGGTCCGGCTCGTTCAGGTAGTGCACGTCGATGCGGGGGATGTCGGCGTGCACGGGCACGTGGTATTCGGCCAGGCTCGGATTCATGATCCGGCCGGTGCGGTGGTCGATCAGCGTCTGCTCCGAGAGCGCCATGCCGATACCCATGACGATTCCGCCGCGCAACTGGCTCGCAGCCGTGCGAGCGTTGATCACCGTGCCGACGTCGAACACGCCCAGCCAGCGCGACACCCGTACCTCTCCGGTGTCAGGGTCGACTCGGACCTCGCAGAACTGTGCCCCCGTTGCTGCCTTCACCCACCGCCGGTGGTCACGCACTGTTCGGGCCAGGAAGCCCGGCATGGTCTCCTTGGACTTCGCCTCCACATGGCCGCGTCCGGCCGCGGCGAGGATCTCGGTGTAGGTCTGGCCGCCGCCTCGGTAGTAGAGCCCACCGTCGCGGGCTTCCACTTCCTCCAACTTGCGGCCCTTCAGAGGTGAGCCAGGTGTGCGGCGGGCCAGGGTGAGCACGGACTTTCTCAGTTTGGCGCAGGCGGCCAGCACGCCCGTAGCTACGCTCGCGGTCTGCACCGAGCCGATCGCGCCGGCACTCGGCGGAAGGTCGGAATCGCCGTACTCCACGCGTACGGATTCCAGCGGCACGCCCATCTCGTCGGCGGCGATCTGCGCCTGCGCGGTCGCCGCGCCCATGCCCATCTCGTGCAGGCCGCAACGCACCACGACCATGCCGTCCGCGTCGAGCCGGACGGTGACAGTGGCGGGCATGCGCATCGAGGAGTGATGGGCGGTGGCCACACCCATGCCGACCAGCCACCGGCCGTCCCGCATCGCACCCGGCCTCGGGTCCCGCTCGCGCCAGCCGAACCGCTCGGCGCCCAGCGCGTACGCCTCCCGCAACATCCGGTGCGCGAACCTCTGGCCTCCCACCGGGCCGCGCTCGGGCTCGTTGACCATCCGCAGCTCGATCGGATCCATCCCCAGTTCCCACGCCAGCTCGTCCACGGCCGACTCCAGGGCGAAGTTGCCGATCGACTCACCAGGCGCTCGCATGAAGGTGTTGCTCAGCAGGTCGAGCTGGACGACGTTCTGGCGAAGGTGGATGTTCGGGGCCGCGTACAGGTGACGGGAGACCTCGGTGATCTGTTCGGGCATGCCGCCCACCCGCGCCGTCCTGGACACGCTGGTGTGGATGAGCGCGGTCAGCCTTCCCTGCGCGTCCGCGCCCAGCGCGACCCGCTGCGTGCTGGCGGTCCGCCCGCCGACGGTGTGGTAGACGCCCTCACGGGTGAGCGCCAGCCGTACGGGGCGCCCGGTCGCCCGCGCGGCCAGCACCGCCAGCAGGGTCCCTGCCCAGGGCCGCCCTTTGCCGCCGAACCCGCCCCCGACGAACGGGGACAACACCCTGATCGCGTCCTCGGGCACCCCGAACCGCTGCGCCAGATGCTTGCGCAGCCATGGGATGTTCTGCGTGCCCTCGTGCAGAGTCAGGCGGTCTCCCTCCCACACGGCGGTCGTCGCGTGCGGCTCGATCGCGTTGTGGGTGTGCTGAGGGGTGGCGAACTCGAGGTCCACCACGAACGGCGCGGCGGCCAGCGCGGCCGCCGCGTCTCCCTTGTCTGCCCTGCCCGGGAGGATCAGATTGCCCTTCTCCGGGACCGCGTTGTGTACCTCGGCGGCGAAGTCCACCGCAGCGGGCGACTCCCGATACACCGGCGCCACCAGCGACGCCGCGTACCTCGCGGCCTCCAGCGTCTCGGCGACCACCACCGCTACCGGCTGGCCGTTCCAGTGCACCTCGTCGGTGGCCAGGTAGTTCACCGACGTACTCGAGACGACCGAGCTGATGTCGAGGAGGCTGACCTTGGGGGCGGGGTTCATGGCGGGCGCGTTCTCGTGGGTGAGGACCTCGATCACGCCCTGCACCGCACGGGCAGCGGCGGTGTCGATGGCGGTGATGCGGCCCCGCGCGATGTTGGCGTGCACGAGCGCGGCGTAGGCCAGGTCCGGGTAGGGGTGTTCAGCGGCGAAGCGGGCCTGGCCGGTGGTCTTGGCCGGCCCGTCGAGCCGGTCGACGGCGCGGCCGACGTACTTGGTGGCGCCGGTCGTGCGCTCGGTCTCGGCCTCTTTGATGCTCATCGCAGGGCCCCCTCCTTGCCCAGCTCGCGCAGCGTGGCCACGATCGTGGAACTGGCGAGGTCGACCTTGAACGCGTTTCCCTGCCGAACGTTCGCGGAGGCCAGGTCGGCCTCGGCCGCGCGGCGGAAGGCCGCCTCGTCCGCAGGGCCTCCGACCAGCAGCCGCTCCGCCTCACGGGCCCGCCAGGGTTTGGGGGCGACACCGCCGAGCGCCAGCCGGACCTCCGTGACCGTCCCGTCGCTCACCCGCAGCGCCGCGGCGACCGAGACCAGGGCGAATGCATACGATGCGCGGTCGCGGACCTTGCGGTAGCGGGAGTCGGCCTCGACCGGCGGCACCTCGACCGCGGTGATCAGGTCGCCAGGGGCCAGCTCGGTCTCGATCTCCGGGGTATCACCGGGGAGCCGATGCAGATCCGCTAGCGGGACGCGGCGGATGCCGTCCGTGCCGCGTACCTCGACAACGGCGTCCAGGGCGGCCAGCGCCACACACATGTCGGAGGGGTGCGTGGCTATGCAGCTCTGGCTCACGCCCAGGATCGCGCAGCTGCGGTTGAACCCGTCGAGCGCGTCGCAGCCGCTGCCTGGCTCGCGCTTGTTGCAGGCCGAGGCCGCGTCGTAGAAGTACGGGCAACGGGTGCGCTGCAGCAGGTTGCCACCCACGGTGGCCATGTTGCGCAGCTGGCCGGATGCTCCGGACAGCAGCGCCTGGGACAGCATGGGGTAGCGGGTGCGCACCCGCCGGTCGGCGGCCAGGGCACTGTTGCGCACCAGCGCCCCGATCCGCAGCCCACCGCCGGGCAGCTCCTCCACAGTGTCGAACGGCAGCCCGGTCACGTCCACGACGGTGTCGGGCCGCTCGATTCCCTCGCGCATCAGGTCCACCAGGTTGGTGCCGCCGCCGAGGAACTTCGCGCCCGGCTCGGAGGCGGCCAGGACGGCGGCCTGGGCGTCGACCGGCTTGACGTAGGCGAACGGCCTCATCACGCGTCCTTCCCAGCCACGTCCAGGATCGCGTCCACGATCCCGTTGTA
Organism: Actinopolymorpha pittospori; assembly: GCF_014873875.1. Lineage (GTDB taxonomy): Bacteria > Actinomycetota > Actinomycetes > Propionibacteriales > Actinopolymorphaceae > Actinopolymorpha > Actinopolymorpha pittospori. The sequence continues at coordinate 1,188,753 of NZ_JADBEM010000001.1, forward strand.
CGCGCCGCAGCGGCACAGGTTCCCGCTCATCCGTTCCCTGATCTCAGCATCACTGAGCCCACGCGCCTTGGTCACCGCGCTCGGCATGCCGGCCTCGTACTCGGCCAGCATCCCGATCGCCGAGCAGATCTGGCCCGGGGTGCAGTAGCCGCACTGGAACCCGTCGTGGCGCACGAACGCCTCCTGCAGCGGATGCGCCACACCCTCGATCGTGGTGATCTCCCTGCCGTCGTACTGAACGGCCAAGGCGAGGCAGGCATTGATCCGCATGCCGTCAGCAAGCACTGTGCACGCACCGCAGGCGCCCTGGTCACAGCCCTTCTTGGGACCGGTCAACCCGAGCCGCTCGCGGAGCGCGTCGAGCAGACTCACCCACGGCTCGACATCGAGGGACTCGACGGAACCGTTCACCTTCATCCGAATCTCGGTCACTCGATTCCTCCAAGTCCAGCCACGCTAACAGGACGCCGTTCCCTTAACAAGTGAACAGTGTTCCCTTAACTCGCGTCAGTACGCTTGACGCGAGATGACGCGATCGGCATTCCTCCGGGCCAGACGGCCAGAGCACAAGCAGCAGCGGCGCGAGGCGATCCTCACCGCCGCGCGCGACCTCGCCCGCGCCTCCGGAGTACGCAACGTGAGCCTGGGCGCGGTCGCCGAGGCCGCGGGGCTGGCCAAGTCGAACATCGCGCGATACTTCGGCACTCGCGAAGAGATCTACCTCGAACTGCTCACCGAGGAGTGGGGACACTGGGCCCAAGCAGTCTCCGACCGACTGCGTGACGCCACAGGCACAGTCGAGGCGATCACCGCCCTGGCCGAAACACTTGCGGACCGACCACTCTTCTGCGACCTGCTCAGCCACGTCTCCACAAGCCTCGAGCACAACGTGTCCGTCCCAGCCGCCCGCACGTTCAAGCACGCAATGCACGACAACCTCACCGCGATGGGCGCCGAGGTCGCCCGCGCGACCGAACTGACCGAGCGCGAGAGCAGCGAGCTGGTCGCCATGGCCGGTGGCCTGGCCGGCATGCTCTATCGGGCCGCCAACCCACCCCCCGTCCTCGCCCAGCTCTACGCCGAGGACCCAGAACTGGCCGACTCCCGCCCCACGCTGCTGCCCACACTCGTCCGGACACTCTCGGCACTGGCGGCCGGCCTGCCCACCCTCAGGGACAAGGGCAGTCGGTAACAAGCGTGCCGTGACGCATCCGGCAATGACTTTCGCTCACGCGACGGCGACCACGTACGCAGTCGGATCAACGCCTCACCCCTCGCCCGCGGCGCCGCCTTGGCGCGCCCTGAGCCGGGTGCCTCAGTCGGTGGTGGCGATGCTGTGGGCGACGGATGTGACCGAGAGGTCGCCGTTGTCGACCCACTCAGGGAAGGCCAGGGTCTTGTGTGTGGTCGCCGCGGGCGGGGTCACCTCGAGGTAGGCGGCGTGCACGGCGCCCGAGGTGCCGATGTTCGCGTGCGACCAGGCGATGACCGCCTGCGCGAACTGGCCGGGCCGCAGGGAGATGACCTTCTTGCCCGGGTCCTTCGCGTACCACGTACTGCCCCATGTCACCTGCGACGTCAGGACCTGGTGCTGCGCGTTCTCCAGGCCCAGGCCCGGGTAGCCCAGTAGCGCGCACGTGCGGGTGCCGGTGTTCTTCAGTTGCAGCTCGACGCCCTGGTGGTTCATGCCCCCGGCCAACGGGTTGTGCAGGGACGCCGTAAGGCTCGAGGCCGTGCACGTCGGCAGCGCCGCAGCGGCGTTCACGGGCTGCGCTGCTTGAGCGACCCCGGCTCCGGCCGCGCTCAGCAGAGCGGCGGCCGCGAGCGGTGCGGCGACCCTCCGGGTCAGTCGTCCACGGATGACACCTGTGCTCCTCGGCCCATCGCCTCGTGAGTCCTGGTGCTTCGCCATCTGTTTCGCCCCTTTCGGCTCGGCTCGGTACGGCGGCCCTTCTCGTCGCCGCGCCGAAGTCCGACACTCAGCGTCCGGCCACCATGGCACGCGAGCCTGGGAGGCCTCACCACGCGGGCTGGGCGTGTCACGTCGAGACTGGAGCAGATCTGGCCCCGGCCGCGGGCGGGCGCCGCCTACAGGTGGTGAGGGGACGGAAAATCCGCGGTAGCGGATGCCGCAGGAAACCGTGTGTGATCCGGGTTCGACCGCGACGGAACATGGAACGCCCCAGCGGGCCGGATGCTCTGCCCCGTCGATCCGAACAACAGGACGGCTCATCAAACGCAGGAACCACGCGCTCAGCCAGTAGGGCCTCACCGTCACGGCAATCGAGCTGGCCACCAGGCGATGCTACGCGCGGAGGAATCAGGCGCTTCTGTGCGTCCGTACGCCGGTCGCCCAGCACGCACGGCGACGCGGCCCGTGGTGGGTTCACCGAGGCAACCGCGCCGCAGCACCACGTGAGTCAGCGATGTCGCGACCCTGATCCGCAACCGCAGCCACTACCGGATGGGCCGGTGCTGGACACAACCCGGCGCGGGGCCGGAGGATAGCCGGAACGATGGGAGCAACGGGGGGCGCTCTGTTTCAGACCGGCACACGATGAGGGACGGCCAATGACGACCGAACGACGGGTTCCTTCGCAGCCGAGCATCCGGCGCATGTCATGACGGCCGAGGTCGCGCCGCACCCCAGCGACGCCGCACCCGACCCCGACGACGCGGCCGGACCCGACACCATGAGGGTCAGGCTCAACGGCCAGCGCTACCAGGTCGACGCGCCGATCGGCCGTACCCTCGCCGAGGTTCTACGCAACGACCTCGGCTTCACCGGTACCAAGGTGGCCTGCGGCGAAGGACACTGCGGCGCCTGCACGGTGCAGGTCGACGGCAGGCCCACGCTGTCCTGCATCACCCTCGCCCACACCGTCGACGGCGCCGAGGTCACCACCATCGAGGGACTGCGCGACCACGCCATGGTCGACGCGTTCGTCCGCTGCGACGCGCTCCAGTGCGGCTTCTGCACGCCTGGGCAGATCGTGTCCGCGACCGCCCTCGTCGAGAACAACCCCGAGCCGAGCCGCGAGGAGATCCGGCACGCGATGGCGGGCAACATCTGCCGCTGCGGCGCCTACCCGAAGATCGAGGAGGCGATCCTGACATGGCGCGACTGATCAGGACCGAGAAGGAAGTCGAAGGACGCTTCGAGACCATCTGGCTGGTCGTCGACGAGGACTCACTCGACCAGTGGCCCTCCGGCCCGCTCGACGTCGTGGGCCGGCCCGCCACCCGCAAGTCCGGACGCGCCCGCGCCCGCGGCGAGGCCATCTACACCGCCGACGTACGCCTGTCCGGCATGCTGTCCGCCGCAGTCCTGCGCTCCCCCTACGCCCACGCCCGCGTCCGCCACATCGACCTGTCCCGCGCCCTGCAGGCGCCCGGCGTGCGCGGCGCGATCGGCCCCGGCGACGCCCCCGAGGTCGAGGCACTCGCCGGCTACCACGGCGCACCCGTCGCCGCGATCGCCGCCGACAGCGAAGGCCAGGCCCGCGCCGCGCTCAGGCTCATCGACGTCGACTGGGAGGTCCTGGAGCCCGTCCTGGACCCCGACGACGCCGTACGCCGCGGCCACTTCACCTCCGAACCCCGCCACTATGAACGCGGCGACTTCGACGCGGCGGTGGCCGAGGCCGACGTGGTGGTCGAGTCGGAGTACCGCACCCAGGTCGTGCTCCACAACTCCCTCGAAACCCACCAGTCGGTGTGCACGTGGGAAGGCGACACCCTCGTCGTCTACACCTCCACTCAGGACATCTGGGGTGTCCGCAGCGGCGTCGCCCAGGCGCTCGGCATGCCGGCCGACAAGATCCGCGTGATCTGCGAGTACATGGGCGGCGGGTTCGGCGCCAAGAACGACCCCGGCCACTACACCTTCATCGCCGCCGAACTCGCCAAGCGCACCGGCCGCCCCGTCCGCTGCGCGCTGACCCGCCGCGAGGAGAACCTCGCCGCCGGCAACCGCAACGCCACCATCCAACGCCTCACCGTCGCCGCCCGCCGTGACGGCACGATCGTCGCGCTGGGCGGGGAGTTCGTCGCCGCCCTCGGCTGGGACGGCTGGATGGCCTCGACCGCCGGTCCGATGCACGGCCTCTACGCCTGCCCGAACGTCAGGACGGTCGAGTACGCCGCCCGCGTCAACACCCCGCCGATGGCCGCGTTCCGCGCACCCGGCTTCGTCGAGGGCACCTTCAGCCTGGAGTGCCTGATCGACGAGCTCGCGGTGAAGCTGGAGATGGACCCGCTGGAGATCCGCCGCCGCAACTTCTCCCCGGCCGACCCCTCCACCGGCACCGCGTACTCCTCCAACAACCTGATGGAGTGCTACGCCCGCGCCGACAAGCACTGGGCCCGCCGTCACGACGTCCGCGCCCGCAGCGAAGGACCCTGGCAGCGAGGTGTGGGTATGGCGTCCCAGATCTGGTACGGCGGCGGCGGACCGCCCGCCTACGCCTGGGTGCGGGTCGGCTCCGACGCCCGCGCCACCGTCGTCACCGCGATGCAGGACATCGGCACCGGCACCCGCACCGCCATGTCCCAGATCGCCGCCGAGGAGCTCGGCCTCCCCCTGGACAGCGTCGACCTCGTCCTCGGCAACACCGACCGCGGACCGTACGCCGTCGCCGCGGCCGGCTCCTCCACCACCCCGTCGATGGGTCCCGCGATCCGCGCCGCCGCCGGCGACGCCCGCCGCCAGATCCTCGACATCGCCGCGCAACGCTACGAACGCGAACCCGACCAGCTCACCCTGCGCGCCGGTCGCATCGAGGCCGCCGACGGGGAGTCCTGGCCGGTCGGGGAGGTCCTCGGCCTGCTCGGCAACGCCCAGATCCTCGGCAAGGGCGCCCGCGGCCCGAACCCCACCGGCATGGGCGTGCACACCTTCGGCGTGCAGGTCGCCGAGGTCGCCGTCGACATCGAGACCGGCGAGGTACGCGTCGAACGCCTCGCCGCGATCCACGACGTCGGCCGCGTCATCAACCCGCTCGGCGCGTCCAGCCAGCTCGAGGGCGGCGTCATCCAGGGCATCGGGCACACCCTGTCCGAGGAACGCCTGATCGACCCGGCCACTGGGCAGATCCTCACCCAGACCCTCGACGCCTACCGGATGCCCACGATCGCGGACGTCCCCGAGATCATCACCGAACTCGTCGACGTACCCGACCCCAACCTCACCAGCCTCGGCGCCAAGGGACTCGGCGAACCGCCGATCATCCCGGTCGCCGCCGCGATCGCCAACGCCATCCGCGACGCCACCGGCGCCGACGTCCACGAACTCCCCCTCGACCGCGAGGAGATGCTGCGCGCCCTCCGCGACGCGGCCGACCGACGAGCAGCGAAGGAACGCCATGAAGCTCCGGCGACTGTCTAGCCTCGCCGACGCCGAGTCCAGCGAGGCAGGGTTCGGCACCGGCTCGGTGGCCCTGGCCGGCGGCACCGAGGTCGTCCCGCTGCTGCGCGACGGGCTGCTCGCCGCCGACACCCTCGTCGACGTCCGCGCCGTCGTACCGGGCGGGATCAGCGCCTACGACGGCGGCGTACGGATCGGCGCGGGCACGACCCTGGCGGAGCTGGAACACGCCGACGCCTCACTCGGCCTGCCCGAGGTCCTGGTCGAGGCGTGCCGGCTCTCGGCGTCCCCGCAGATCCGCAACATGGGGACCATCGCCGGCAACCTGCTGCAGGCGACCCGCTGCTGGTACTGGCGGCTCGGCCACGGCTGCTGGCTCGCCGGTGGCGAGAAGTGCCTCGCCCGGGACGGACGCAGCGACGAACACGCCGTGTTCGGCAACAGCCGCTGCGCCTCCGCGCACCCCTCCGACCCGGCGGCAGCCCTGCTCGCGTTGGGGGCGAGCGTGCGAACGTCGCGGCGGGAGCTGCCCGTCGCCGACCTGTACCGGCTCCCCACCGACGACGACCGGAGTGTGACCGCGCTGGAGCCGGGTGAGCTGATCCTCGAGATCGACGTACCCCGGCCCGATGCCAGTGCCTACCTCAAGGCGATGGACCGCAAGAGGTACGCGTTCGCCCTGGTCGGCGTCGCGGCGGTCCGCTCCGGCGACGACGTACGGGTCGCACTGGCCGCGGTGGCGCCGGTGCCGTGGCTGCTGGAGTCCCCCGACGGGGATGCGGTCGGGTTCGGCGACGCGACACCGCTGCCCGGGTCGGCGTACAAGATCGAGCTCGCCCAGGCACTCGTCCGCCGCGCCAAGGACGCGATCGCACCAGCAGGCTGATCGGTCCCATTGATCCGGGAAGGCGCGACTGTCGTTGATGACCGACGACGGTCGCGCCGACGGCGTATGTTGTCAGCGATTACCGGATGGTTGCGCACGTCTCTTCTGCGCCACCTAGCGTTCGTGGCGTGCCGCGCTTCCAGGCTCCTGCTCCGTTCCTGCCCCTTCTCGTCGCCGGCGTCGCGCTGACCGCGTGCGGTAGTCCACCAGTGGCGGACCCGACCAAGCCCGCACCTGCACAGTCCGCATCGAGGGCGCCGGTGAACCGTGCCGACACGGCCAAACTGCCCGTTGATCCAGGCACGTCCACACCCGCGACGCACGAGCGGCAGCCCATCACGTTGTCGTTCGCGGGCGACATCCAGTTCGAGGACCACGTGCGGCCGCGCCTGGACAGTCCGGCCACCGCGCTCGCCCCGATCAAGGAGCAGTTGCAGGCGGCGGACCTCACCATCGCCAACCTGGAGACCGCCATCACCACGCGTGGACGCGCGGAAGACAAGACCTACACCTTCCGGGCTTCCCCGGCGGCCTTCGATGCGCTCGATGCGGCCGGCGTCGACGTCGTCACGATGGCGAACAACCACGGCGTCGACTACGGCCCGCAGGGGCTGTCCGACACTCTCGCCGCCATCAAGCGCGCCCCGCTGGCAGTCGTCGGGATCGGCGCCAACGCCGATCAGGCGTTCGCGCCGCATGTCGCCACGATCAGGGGAACCAAGGTCGCGGTCATCGCCGCAACGGCGTTCAACGATCCGACCGCGAGGAACTACCCGGCTGGACCGAACAAGGCCGGGGTCGCGGCCGCCGTCGACCCGGAGCGGCTGCTCGCGGAAGTACGGAGCGTGCGGCGCGCCGCCGACGTGGTCGTCGTCTTCCTCCACTGGGGGATCGAGCAGGACCAGTGCCCCTCCGACCAGCAACGCTCGCTCGCCGAGGAACTCGCGCAAACAGGCGCGGACATCGTGATCGGCAGCCACGCGCACGTCCTGCACGCCGGTCGCCTCGCCGGGTACGACACCTACGTCGCCTACGGACTCGGCAACTTCGTCTGGCGCAATCGCCGTTCGGTGCAGGAGACCATCACCGGACTCCTCACCCTGACCGTCGACGGTCGCAAGGTCACCGCAGCGCAATGGTCCCCTGCCATCGTCGGGGCGAGCGGTCTCCCCGGCTTCACGCATGGCGACGAAGCCGAGCGGATGCGGCGTGACTTCGCAGACCTGCGGGGCTGCGCGGACCTCGACGCCGTACCTGCTTCCCGAACGGCTGCCCACATTCGGTGAGCACCGCATTCGAGCCGCAGAGCCCCCTACGGCAGTATCCGAACACCTTCACTGCCCTGTCGTTCGCCCCGCCGGGGTCGGCGTACAAGATCGAACTCGCCCAGGCACTCGTCCGCCGCGCCAAGGGCGCCACCTGCCTGTCTGACGCCGAAGGGCGGACCCGATACCGGGTCCGCCCTTCAGCCATACACAGCAGCCCCGGTCGAGGCATCCAGGGAACTCCCGGTCGACCACCTCGACGGAGCTGACTGTTAGCCCTTGCGGTGCGGGGCGAGTGTCGTCTCGTCGACCAGCCGGCCGTCGACGGCGTAGGTCGCCACGGACAGCCCCGCGTCGGTCGACCTCAACACGGTGCCCATCTGCGTGTCGGCGTCGTCCACGACGTCGTCCCAGGGCTTGGCGGTGTTGGTGCCGAAGTTCGGCCCACCCGGGCCGAGGGTGACGAACGTGATCGCCTTGGCGATCTCCTCAGGCGTGGCCGCCAGCCGGCCGTCATAGATGGCGGAGCGCTTGTAGACATCGTCGTGGCCGCCGAGGTACAGGTCGACGCCGAGCTGACCGAACACCCGCGAGACCTTCGCGCGTGCGTCCGCCATGGCGGGGGTCTCAGCGGCCTGCCCGCCGAAGTAGGACGTGTGGCCCACGACGACGGTCGACCGCTGGTGCGAGGCACGGACGTCCTCGGCCAGCCAGTCGAGTTGCTTGTCGAGGTCGTAACTGGTGTTCAGGACGGCGACGTGGACATCGCCGCGGTCGAAGGAGTAGTTGCTCTCCCCGACAGCGCCGTCCCGCGGCAGGGCGTACACGTTGGAGAAGATCGCGTTGCGGTCGGCGTTCTGGGTGTTGTACTCCAGATCACCCGCGCTCTCACCGTCACCGACCACCGGCGCCACCTGCAGTCCGAGACCGTCGTACACGTGGTTGTCGACGTCCTCCCAGTACTCCCGGTGGGCGCCTCCGGCCACCAGATCACCGGTCTGGACCAGGGTTGAACCCCCGGGCGCCTGGTCCCGCAGCTGGTCGACCACCTTCTGGGTGAGCCCAAGGTCGCCCGGCGCGCGGGAGGTGGCGGCGAGGTCGCCGACCAGGTAGATCGGCTCGTTCTTCGCCCCCGCGGCCCGGAACTCACCGCGTACGTCGGTCCAGGCCCGCTCGTCGGTGGCGCGGGGAGCGGTGCCGGCCTCGGAGACCCCGAAGCGGTACTCGTACTCTCCGCCGTTCTTCAGCCCTCGCAGCTGGAACTCGTGGCTGCGCAGCGGCTGCCCGGTGACCGTGTCCTGGTAGACCGCGCCCGGCTTGCCGATAGTGTTGAGCTCGTAGGTCGTGTCGCCGGTCGAGGTGAGGACCGGGACGTTGCGCCAGGTGCCGTGGCCCATCGGTCGGACCTGCGCGTAGACGTGGTCGATGGTGCTGTCCGTGGCAACGCTGAGGCCGGCCGTACCAGGGCGCTCGCCGACAGTGGCGGTGCCGTCCATGTACTGGAAGGCGCCCTCCGGGTCGGCCTGCTCCTGCGCGACCTTGATCCGCAGCATCTGCGCACCGGTGCTCCCGGTAGCGTCCGCGGCCTTCACCACCACGATGTGATCGGAGTAGCTGCGTACGGAGAAACCGCCGTCGGTGACCGGCACCTGGCCGTTGTCGTCCCAGACCTCGTAGGTCACCTTCGGCTCGGCCCCGCTGTCGTCGACGGCGGTGACGGCTGGCAGCTCGATCCGGTCACCGTAGGCCGCCTGGGTCGGCACCTCGGAGTCGACGGTGATCGTGGGTGCGTAGTTGGCGCCGCGGGTCGTGTCACCGATCCAGACCGGTGCGGACACGATCACGTCGCCGTCGGCCTGCTTCGCGACGACATAGAAGTAGTCCCCGTCGGCAGCAGCCAGGTCATGGGTGACGTGTACGTCCCGCCCGGACACCTCCGGGACCTCATACGCCACCTTGCCGCCGTTGGTGAGCACCTGGACGGAGGTGAAGGAGTCACTGGCGTCGGTGTCGGTGAGCCCGATGTCAAGGGAGGCTTTCGTGGTGTCGGCCGGCAGGATCGAACCCATCAACTTGTCATTGACACCGAACGTCAGGACAGTGTTGACGTCCTGGGTGGAGTACATGCTCCGGTCCCGCATCGCCTGGTAGACGGCCGACTGGCTCTTGCCCGTCGCCCAGACGCCCGTGATCGACTCGTCGCCGCTGACCCAGTTCGCGGCGTGCTCATCACCGTTGAGGACGGGGGCCAGGTGCCACCCGGCGTCGAGCGCGTGCTGCAACTGCACGCGATTGGCTTCGGTCTTCACCTCGATCAGGTCGACACGGTCATCGACCTGCCGGTCGAGGTGCTTGAAGTCGGCGAAGGCGCCCTTGCCGGCGGGGTCGGGGTGGTTGAACTGCGCGATGGCCTTCGGGTCCTGCTTGAGCCGGGCGTAGAACGTCGGCAGGTCGTACTTCAGATCACCGGTCGCGGCGCCGAAGGAGAGCGAGTCACCCTCGCTGCGGGCGGTCATGAACCAGTCGGTGTTGAACAGGTTCATGTGACCGGAGGTGTCGTACCAGGTGATCTCCTCGGCCGGGATCGTCACGAGGTCGTCCTGGCTCGCGTTGAACGACGCGGACACCTCGTGCAGGTAGCGCCACTCGTCGGAGACGGCGTGCCGCCAGTCGGTGGTGAAGTCGTCGCTGTTGCGTCGGTCGTAGAGCACGTCGTGCTCGGAGAGGGTGAAGAAATCCGCGTCGCTGTTCGCGGCCACGTGGGTGAAGGCGTCCATCGGCATCTGGACGCCGTCGCTGATCGAGGTGTGGGCGTGGAACTCACCGGTGAAGTAGGTCTTTCCGAGGTACGTCGGACGCTCGGGCGCCGCCGTGGCCGGATTCGCCGGCAGCACCGAGAACGCACCTGCGCTGATGGCCAGAGCCAGAGCGGCGCCGATACGGATCTGCGCGGGTCGCACGGTCGTGGACGCGCGCCTTTCCTTGCTGCGATGGGGACGTCCTGATGATCGCATTCCACCGACACTGCCGGTCGAGAGGCACCGGACGCTTCTGCGCAAGGCGACGTGAGGTGAAGAGACAGTGAAGAGTCCGAGGAGACCCCTCCATCCGAAGGTGGCGTGCGCTGCTGGGGTCCGAGTGAGTCCACCGGCAGAGTGGCCGACCGCGCCCTTACGAGGGTCGACACACCCCAGGATTCCACGGCCACCGGGTTGTGGCGCGCGCCCGGTCCAGCGAAGAATGACCAGGCATGACTGATGCCGCGGAGTTCCCGCAGATGATGCACACGGCCATCGACACGACGAACGCCCGGGAACTCGCGGAGTTCTACCGGCAACTCCTCGGCCTGCGCTACCGGCCGGGCGACGAACCACCGGCAGAGGGCCCCGACGACGGAGCCGACTGCCTGGTCCTCCTCGACGCTGACGGCACCCGGAAACTCGCCTTCCAGGAAGTCGAGCATCTGAAGCCGACGACGTGGCCCACTCACGACGTCCCGATGCAGATGCACACGACTTCCGGGTCCCCAGCGTCACCGAACTGGATCGGCACCGGCAGCGGGCCGAGGTACTCGGCGCCCGAGTGCTCCTGGACCGGACCGCTTCCGAGGAGCCGTTGTACGTGCTCGCCGACCCGGCCGGTCACCCGTTCTGCCTCCTCGTCGGCTGAGCGGGGCAGGCGTTACTGGGGTCCGAGTGAGTCCACCGGCAGCGTGGCCGTCCGCGGCTTGTCGACCAGGAGCCGCCACTGCCAGGTTGGGTCTGGACGGCGTTGTCAGCGGCTGATGAAGTACTGCTGGGGGTTGCTCTGCGCGGGGGTACCGAACAGGTACTCGTCGAGCATCCCGTCCGGCACGTTGTGAAAGTTGTTCTTGACGACTCCGAAGCTCGATCCGGACGACGAGAGGTCGCGAACGACTGGGATTCGGCCACCGTGGCGATAACGGTTTTTTAGTATGAACGTGAAGATCGCGTCTTTCCACGATCCAGTTGGGCTTGTCCACTTGCTGACAACACGGACAGCCTGACAACACCCCTGCCGTTCGTCAGAGCAGCCCGTGCGATCAGCAGGCGATCAGGTCTCGTCAGGGCTGCTCTCGCCGACGAGACCGTTCCACGACCATCGCGGGATGCACAGTCCGTCCGGGACGTCATCCGCGGACCCGTGGTAGCGGGACATCGTTGTGGTCGTCGTCCACGCGAAGTAGTCATGCAGCACCTGATGGAGCCGGTCGTCCCTGGCGAGGCCGACGTCTACGAGCGCCTGATCGAAGCACGCGATCGCTCGACGGTCCATCTCCTCGTGTGGGCCGTTACCGCTGTGTATCCGCACTACTGAGGTCTCGTCCCCGTAGGAGTCCGAGTAGGTCTTCGGGCCCCCGAGCGCCTCCGCCCAGTAGGCGGCGAGCCGTTGGCTGTGGTCGGCGCGGACCCCGCGGATGAACGCGTGGCTGACCACCTCGTCGGCCATCACCCTGGCATGCCATGCGTGCGCCAAGCGCAGCAAACCGTCGGCGGCACCGGCGACCTCATACACCGTCTGCATGTGCCAAAGATGCCACGCCACGACTCCTGCGCCCCGGAATCGACGTGAGGCCGGCAGTGCTGACGGACCGGCTGTCAGCGCTGACCAGGCGTCCGAGCGTGGGTTCGAACGTTACTGGGGGCCGAGTGAGTCCACCGGCAACGTGGCCGTCCGCGGGTTGTCGACCAGCAGCCGCCACTGCCCGCTCGTCCGGTCCAGCCAGCGGACGTCCTCCCGGTGGTACTGCAGCGCGTAGGCCACCCGAGGCGCGTCGGTGACGTTCGGTCCCGAGCCGTGCACGGTCCACCGCGAGAAGGCCACCGCGTCGCCGGCCCGCATCCGGATCGGCAGGCAGGACAGCGGATCGACCTCCACCTGCTGGTGCTGGTCACCGTCGTCGCTGTTACGCGAGGGGATCTGCTGGTTCAGGTGGGAACGCGGCACGATCCCAAGGCAGCCGTTGTCCGGGGTCATGTCCTCGAGGGCGACCCAGATGTTGATGGAACCGAGCGCTGGGTCGTGACGGGTGTAGTTGTTGTCCTGGTGGAAGTGGAAGGTGCCGCCACCGCCTCCGGCCTTGACTGCGGTGAACGGGAGATACCGTACGGCGCGGCCACCAATCAGTTGGGACGCCACCGCGAGGGTCTCCTCGCAGTTGATGAGCTGGTCGAGCGCGGAGCCCGACAGGTACTGCGAACACTGGCGAAGCTTGTCGGCCGTCTCACTCGCGCGCTGCAGCGATTGGCGGGACACGCCGTTGGCCGCGAGGGCCTCGAACACCTCTTCGCGCAGCGTTTCGACCGCCGCCTGGTCCACGAGTCCTGGCAGGACGAGATAGCCCTCCTGCTGGTAGAAGTGGACCTCGCTCTCGGTCAGGGTCATCGGCCTGACCACCATGTCCAGCTTCGTCTTCGGCACGTTCATCTCCAGGGGTGGTGAACCTTCGGCCACGACTCCTCACGATTCTGGTGCAGGCGCATGCCATCCCCATGGCTGAACCGTCCCTTGTTGCCTATCCCGACCGATGCCGGCCACCACCGAGCCGGCTGGCGGTCAGCCGGTGATGAAGTCCGGCGGCACCTGGTCGGCGAGCCACACCTTCTCGTTGCCGGCATAGAAGACGACGCCTCTGGATGCGGCGTCACCCGCCGCGACGGTGAGGATCACCGGGCGGGAGGCCTTCCGCCCTCCGACGGCCCGCGCGGTCGCCTCGTCGACGGAGAGGTGGACGTACTGCCGGCCCATCGGGCGCAGCCCGCTCGTACGGATCGCCTCGGCAGCGTCGGGAGACGTCCCGTGGAACAGCACAGCCGGAGGGATCCCTCGCACCACGACAATCCGGCCCGGCACCGAGTGTCCGTACAGCGCCCGGATCCGTCCCTCGTGTATCTCGTAACGGCGCTTGGTGGCCGACGCCACCATCGCCTCGACATCTTCGACGGTCAACGCGTCCCAGCATCGTTCCCGTCGCAACCCGGCGACCAACGCGTCGAGGGACGTCCAGCCGAGTGCGTCCAACTCCAGCTCGAACAGCCACGGTTCATGCCGCAACGCGTACGCCACCGCCTTACTCAGGTCCGCCACCCGCAAGCCGGGCTTACGCGACCCGCCGCCACTCATCCGCAGAACCAGACCCTCGATCGCCGTTGATGGGGCGCGGCGCCCGCGCCCGAGATCACCTCGCACAGCCTGCCAGCTCTGCCGCGCAACGACCTCCGGATTTCCCGGCATGGCGACATCGCCACACAGGCGAGGCAGGCGACCTGCCCCGGCTCGTCCCGAGCCTACGCGGCCCGACCGGTCCGCCCGCTTGGTTAACCTTGTCCTTTTTAAGGTAACTACGGCATTGACGGCCTTCGTCCCATCTGGAAGCCTCGAAGGCCAACTCACTGGGCATGTCAACCGGAGACGGGAGATCGCCTTGTCACGGGGACGTCTACCTTTCATCGGGACCATGGCCGTCGCGCTGGTCCTCACAAGCCTTCACTCGCCCTTCACCAGATCCGCCGCCGCGGACGACCCGACACCTCCGGCCGATGCCGAGAGGTCGGTGGTGCAGGTGCCACGGACGGAGGTCGGTACGGGATCTCTTCCATCCGCCTACGAGATCGGCGTCGATGGCAAGCCACTGCGGCAGGCCAAACCCGCGTCGGTGATCTGGCCCAGCGCGGGCACGGCCACCGTCGACGTCCCCGGTATCGGCAAGCCGGCGCGGGTCGGCTCAACCGTCGTCGCCGTGACCGCACCGAAAGCTTCAGCGAAAACAGAGCCGAAGGCCACGAGCACGCCCGAACGCGTCTCCGTCCAGGCGTACGGCAACGACGTCGCCCGCAAACTCGGCGGTCACGGCACCGCCTTCCGGCTCAGCCGCGCCGACGGTGTCCGGGCAACCGGCACCGTGCAGGTGAGGGTCGACGTGTCCGGCTTCGCCGACGCGTTCGGCGGCGACTTCGAGACCCGGCTACGCCTGATCTCAAAGCCCGGCTGCGCCCTCGTCACTCCCTCCGCGTCGGCCTGCGCGACCGGCACGCCGGTCAGGAGTCACGTCGACCTGAGGACCCACACCCTCGTGGCCGAGATCTCCACGACGGCCACCCCGGCCGGCGGCCCAGCCGGCACCCCCGCTGGCGACGAAGCACCACCTGACCCGGCCGGCCCGGTGTTCGTCGTCGCCGCCGCGCCCTCGGGTGAAACAGGCTCGGCCACCGCGACGAAGCTATCGAGCTCGAGCAAGTGGTCGGTCGGACTGCAATCCGGCGACTTCAACTGGACCCTGCCGCTGCCGAAGGTGCCGGCCATCTCCGGCAACGCACCGGAATTCGACCTGTCCTACTCATCCCAGGCCGTCGACGGCCAGGTCGCGGCAGAGAACAACCAGCCGTCGTGGGTGGGTCAGGGGTGGGACCTCGCGCTGCCCTTCCTGGAACGCCGTTACAAGGGGTGCGCCGACGACGGCGGCGACACCGCCGACCTGTGCTGGGGCGGCGACGAACTCCGCCTGTCCCTGGAAGGCACCTCCTCCTCCCTGGTGAAGGACACCCAGGCAGGCGGTGACACCTGGCGTGCCCGCCAGGACCCTGGATGGAAGGTCGTCCGCCACCGCGGCACCGACAACGGCGACAACGACGGCGAGTACTGGGTGGTCTCCACCCCGCAGGGCACCACCTACACCTTCGGCCGCGGTAAGCAGGCGACCACCGGCACACAGACGGACTCCGTCTACACGGTGCCGGTGTTCGGTGACGACTCCGGCGAACCCTGCCACACGTCGAGCACGCAGGACTCCTGGTGTGTGCAGGCCTGGCGCTGGAACCTCGACCAGGTCGTGGACGCCCACGGCAACTCGAGCACCTACTTCTACTCCCCGGAGAAGAATCGCTACGCCCGCAACGGCAACGCCGACCGCTCCACCGACTACACAGCGGGCGGATCGCTTCGCGACATCGTCTACTCCCAACGCTCCGGCTCCGAGGACGTCCAAGCGCCCGCCCGCCTGCACTTCTCCACCCAGCGCCGCTGCGTGGAGGCCGCCGACGGCTCCGGCACCTGCCCGGCCTACGACCAGGACCACGCCACCTCCTACCCGGACGTGCCGATGGACTCCCTGTGCACCGGGCGCTGCACCGGGGAGGAGCAGAAAGCGCCGACGTTCTTCACCGGCTACCTGCTCCGCTCGGTGACCGCCCAACGCTCCGGTGCTGACGGCGGCTGGGTGGACGTCGATCGTCTCGACCTCACCTTCTCCTTCCCGAAACCCTCCGACGGCACCAGCGCCGCGTTGTGGTTGCGGAAGGTGCAGCAGAGCGGGCTGGCCGGCTCGAACACGAAATCGCTGCCCGCGGTGGAGTTCACCGGCAAGGAACGCGTCAACCGCGCCGACGCCGACCCGGGCGCCGGCGCGCCGGAGATGCGCAAGCTGCGGATGACCTCGGTCGTGGACGAGATGGGCCGCCGGGTCGACGTCAACTACGGCCAGCCCCACGCCTGCCCGAAGGGCGACCTGCCACCCGCCTACGACACCAACACCCAGGACTGCTTCCCCGGCTGGCGAACCAACGGTGACAGCTCCGGGTTCGGCGTCTGGAACAAGCACCTGGTCACCCGGGTCACGGTCAACGACACCGGCGGCGGCTCCCCACCACAGATCACCAGCTACCGCTACCGCGGCACCCCCGCCTGGCACTCCGACAACGACCCGCTCGTCCCGAACGACCGCGAGTCCTGGAGCGACTGGCGCGGCTACGGCAGCGTCGACGTCGTCCAGATGTCCGACCCGAAATACCGCGGCGAGAAGGCCAGCCGATCGCTGTCGACGACCCGCACCCTGTTCTTCCGCGGCATGAACGGCGACCGCCGATCCGACGGCAGCAAGAAGTCGGTCATGGTCACCGACTCCCGCGGAACCTCCCTGACCGACCAGCCCTACCTGCGCGGCAAGGAACGCGAGACCCAGCAGTTCGCGCTGGACGCCAAGGGCGACCCCAGCTACGAACTCGGCGGCAGCCTGAAGAACTACACCTCCGCCCGCACCACCCCCAAGGACCCCGGCGAAGCCGACCCGGACGCCGACGCCCACCTGGTCGTCGAAAGCGACTCGGCCAGCCGGGAGACGGTGATCGCTGACGACGGCACCCGCACCTCCCGCTCCAAGAGCCTGGCCACCTCCTACGACAGCTAC
The DNA here is from genome assembly GCF_014873875.1 of Actinopolymorpha pittospori. Taxonomy (GTDB): domain Bacteria; phylum Actinomycetota; class Actinomycetes; order Propionibacteriales; family Actinopolymorphaceae; genus Actinopolymorpha; species Actinopolymorpha pittospori. The sequence continues at coordinate 1,205,471 of NZ_JADBEM010000001.1, forward strand.
GGGCAGGTCATCTCCGTCCTGGACGAGGCCCGTACCGGCGACGACATCGACCAGCGGTGCACCAAGACCTCCTACGCCCGCGACAACGACACCGTCGACCGCTGGATGCTGGCCTTCCCCTACCGGGTCCGCACCTACGCCGGATCCTGCGACAAGCCGAGCAGCTTGGTCACCGGCAAGGACCAGTACTACGACAGCTCAGACAAGCTCGGCAGCCCGGTCCACAAGGGCGACGTGACCCGTACCGTGTCCGCGCGAAAGGCGTCCGGCCCTAACACCGTCACCGACACGATCACCACGCAGGCGACCTACGACGCCTACGGCCGTACCCTCACCGAGACCGACGCGAAGGGCAACGTCGCCCGTACGGCGTTCGAACCCGCGACCGGACGACCCACGACGGTCACCGAGACCAACCCGCTCGATCAGGCTGAGGTCACCACCCTCGAACCGGACCGGCAACAACCGGTCCGCGTCAAGGACGTCAACTCCCAGGTCACCATCAACACCTACGACCCGCTCGGCCGGCTCACCAGTGTCCGCCAACCCGAGCAGGCACCCGACGCCCCACCGGCGCAGGTCTTCTCCTACGACCTCGACCCCGCCCACAAGAGGGCGCCGCTGGTCACCACCAAGCAACTCCAGTCCGGCGACACCTACGTCACGACGTGGGCGTTCCTGGACTCCCTGGGCCGCGACCGGCAGAGCCAGGAACTCTCACCGGCCTCCACCGCCGAGCACCCGAAGACGATCGTCAAGGACACCCGCTACGACGACGCGGGACACGTGGCCGCCGAGCCGATGCCGGTCGTCGCCCCGGGCAAGGCCGGGTCGGCGCTGCTCGCGCTGCCCGCGGACGAGATCGACGAGACCCGCCACACCTACGACGCGCTCGGCCGGGACGTGAAGTCGACGCAGTACGGCCAGGGCAAGCCACTGTGGTCGACCACCACCGAGTACTTCGGTGACCGCACCCGCGTCACCCCGCCCAAGGGCGGTGTCGTCACCACCTCCTGGACCGACGCCCGCGGCCGCGAGATCCGCAAGCAGGACGGCACCGGCGCCCACGCCGCCACCACCTCCTACATCTACACACCCGCCGACAAGATCGACTCCAGCACCGACCCGGAAGGCCACCGCGCCTCCTACACCTACGACTTGCTCGGCCAGCGGATCGGTGCCGACGACCCGGACGCCGGGAAGTCCCTGACCAGCTACGACGACAACGGCAACCCGCTCGCGGTCTGGGACGCCAAGACCCTCGCCAAGGGCGGCGACACCCCGACCCTGTCCACCGACTACGACAAGCTCGACCGGCCGGTCAACCGCTGGGCAGGCGCCTCGAAGGAGGGCCGGCTCGTCTCCTCCTGGAGCTACGACTCGGCCCGTATCACCAACGGCGTCGGCCAACTCGCCGACATGACCACCTACGACGGTCACCACCGCTACACCGTCTCCGCCACCGGTTACGACTCGCGCGGCCGGATCACCGGAAAGAGGTGGAAGTTCCCCGCCGGCCTGATCAGCGGCCTGGTCAAGGACCAGACCTACACCGTCACTTACGGCTACGACGCCGCCGACCACCTGAAGACGATCGGCTACCCGGACAAGGTCCTCGGCGCACCGGCCGAGACCCTCACCACCGGCTACGACGACCTCGGCAACCCCAAGACCCTGCAGGGCACCACCAGAAACCCGCTGACCGGCCGCGACACGACCACCACCTACATCTCCGACACCAGCTACGCTTCCGACGGCAAGATCGCCGGCCGCGACTACGCCAACCCCCACCACCCGCTGCGCCGCGCCTACGGCTACGACGCCGAAAGCCAACGCCTGACCCACGTGCAGACCCTGGTCGGCGGACCGGGCGACGACGAACCGAAGGCCAAGCAGGACGACACCTACCGGTGGGATCCGGCCGGCAACCTCACCTCCCTCACCGACAACGCCCTACCCAAGCCGGTCGCGACCTGCTTCAGCTACGACGACCTGAGCCGTCTCGCCCACGCGTGGACGACCAAGCAGACCGACTGCGGTGACTCCGACTCCACCCACACCCACGACGGGCCTGCCGGGTTCAACTCCTCCTGGACCTATACCGGCGACGGCAACATCGCCTCGCGCCGCTCCCTGCTCCAGGGGACGACAAAGTACGACTACACCGACCCCGACCACCCGCACGCGGTGACCAAGGCCGGCGCCAAGTCCTTCAAGTACGACACCAACGGTGCCATGGACACCAAGGTCAAGCTCGGCCTGGTCCCCACCACCATGGACTGGGACGCCCAGCACCAGCTCACCTCGGTTACCACCGAACACCTGCTGAAGACGAAGTTCGTCTACGCCCCCGACGGCACCCGGCTCGCCCGGGTCGACCCGACCGGTACGGCTACTCTCTACATCGACGGCCAGGAGATCACGCTGCTCCTCGGCGTCGGCCTGACCGCGAAGGCCACCCGCTTCTACCAGATCGCCGACACCACCGTCGCCGAACGCGTCCACGGCATCTTCAAGTGGCAGTTCAATGACATGCAGGGGTCCGCCCAGATCGCTGTACCCAAGGGCACCAGCCTGGTCGAACGCACCTACTACGACCCCTACGGCGACATCCGGCCAGGCTCGGCCCCACCGGTCACCGACCACGGGTTCCTGGGCAAGGTCAAGGACCCGACCACCGGCCTCAACGCCCTGGGCGCCCGCTACTACGACGCGGATCTCGGCCGGTTCATCTCCACCGACCCCGCCTCCGATCCCGCCTCGGCGCAGACGCTTAACCCCTACTCGTACGGGGCGAACAACCCCATCATCTACGCCGACCCGACCGGCCTGTGGTCCCTGTCCGGAGCCTGGAACTCCGTCAAGAAGGGCGTCTCCGCCGCCGCTGACTGGGCCAGCGAACACAAGGGCCTGATCGCCAACGTGGCGGTCGGAATCGGTGTCGGCATCGCCGTCGGCGCGGTCTGCGCGACCGGTGTCGGCTGCCTCGTCCTCGCCGGCGCTGCAGCCGGCGCGGCCGGAGCCGCCGCCGGCTACGGGGTCGACGTCGCCGAAGGCAAACAGGAGTTCTCCTGGGGCGGACTGGCCAGCAACGTCGCCGTCGGCGCCGTCACCGGCGCGGCAACCGCAGGCCTGGCCAAGGGCGCGGGAGCCCTCGCCAAGACCGGGGCCGGCGCACTCGCCCGAAGTGGGGCGGGTCAGGCCGCCAAGGCCGCCGCGACGACCGCCGGCCGAGCCGTCTCCAACACCGCCCGCTCCGCCGCCACCAAGGTCGCGGCCTCTGGTGCGGGTAAGGCCGCGGCGTCGGCCACCAGCAAGGTCGCCCAGGCCGCGAAGTCGGCAGGACGCAGCTTCTCCAGGGCGGCCCGGCCGGCCGCCGCACAGACCGACGACGCGGCCGCCGCCAGCGGTGCCAGTGCCACCAGCGCCGCCAGCAACGCCGCTCGACCACCGGCGCGGATCTTCTCCGCACGCGTGCTGAACCGGGCGGGCGAGGAGCCAGGACCGTTCCACAACTTCCCCGGCTCCTTCGACGAGACGATCTTCTCCTCCGGGAACCGGACCGTGAACCCCGGCTACTTCAACAAACCCAAGCCGGGACTGAGCAACGACTCCGTGCAGTACCGTCTTCCCGGATCGCTCAACGGCAGGAACGGCGTGTACGAGATCTTCACCCGACCATCCCTTTCCGGCCGGACCGAGGTGATCATGCACCGATTCTTCAACCCACGCGGGCAGTGAGGGGAACCAGGCGATGAAGGACGGCTTCGCGGCCGACTACGCGGCAGAGACACTCGAGGAGTGGCCGAGTTCCTTGCCCGACCACACCTTCACCCCGCCAGGCACCTCGCAGGGGAGGGCGTCCCTCATCCGGGTCATGCCCTACGACGGCCCGGAGTGGACCGCCTCGGTCTCCGCCCTCCCCGACCCGCCCCGCCGGGCCGTTACCGGACTCTTCGCCACACCGAACCCCGCGACCCTGTGCGTGCTGCAGCAAGGCACGCCCTTCCTTATCGAGGTGATGGCGCCGCGCACGGGCAGATGTATCGACACCGGCGCCGCCGTCACCTCGGTGCGGGAGGCCGGCCAGGCGCGGCTCCTCCTGCTGGCCACCGACTGGGACGTCCTCGCCGTCGGCACCGACGGGGTTGCGTGGAGGACCGACCGGATCTCAGTCGAGCGGCTCCGCATCGACGAGATCGACGACCTCCGGTTGCGGGGCGTGGCAGACCCCGACGACGACGAACCACGTGACTTCGCGATCGACCTCACCGACGGCACCACCGTCGGCGGCGCCGGCCCCTTCTGACCAGACAGCCTGTTGCGACGAACCGCCGTCCTGCCCAACCGCCGTCCTGCCCAACCGCCGCTCTCGGGCGGGGACCGTTCAGAGCGCGGGCATCAGACCGAACGCGGCCAGCAGGGTCGGAACGGCCAGCAGGATCAGGCCCAGCAGGGCCGGTGCGCCCAGGACGCCCAGGACAGCGCGGGACCTGCGCACCTGGTGTCGCCGCGAGTACGACACGGCCAGCACACCGAACCCAGTCGCGGCGACCAGGAACAAGCAGACGTAGGCGACGCCCGCCGCGTCGATGTCGTCGGCCGAACCCATCAGGCCGGTCAGCATGCCGACCGCTTCCACCAGGCTGCCCGCGACGTAAAGTGCCAGCGTCGCGAACGCGCCCCACAACACCACCGCGAGCTTCGACGGCGCCACGAACCTGGGGCGCTTCGCCACCGCCAGCAGCGCCACCGCCGCCCCGACGATCTTCAGGGCGACGACGAACCAGTCCATGACCGCGAATCCGCCCGCATAGTCGGCGTAGGGACCGCTCTCGAAGTGGTCGGTGAACTCGAAGGCGATGTTGAAGACCGCGAACCCGGCGCACCACAACGCCGTCAGCACTCCGATCCCGGTGACGACGACGCCCGGTTGCGCCCGAACGTCGGAACGCGCGGTGGTGGTGGCAACAGAACTCATGAAGACAGTCAACCTCGCGCCCCGGCCCGAACCCTCCGCCCGCGGGACGAGTTCCATCGGCGGCGACCCCGACCGATGGCCCGGCGCCGACACCGCTTTGGCCCAGAGCCGACCCTGACGAAAGTGGTGCCGCTCCTCGACCCGAGGCGGCCCAGCGCACCCCCGTCGCTTCGAAAAATCGGTTCCCCAGCCGATCGGCGCGGCGATATGTTGGTCTGCTTTGTTCAGGCCAGCCCGCTCCGACCGAATGAGGCGCTCATGAACCTGCCCCACGATTACAACCGATTTTTGGAGACATTGCTCCAGCAGATCCAACGCGACGACCGCTTCATCGGCCTGGCCGCCGGCGGGTCGCTGCTCTCGGACGAACTGGACGAATACTCCGACCTCGACCTGATACCTGTCATCGACCCCGCCCACCACGCGTCGGTGATGGAGCAACGCCTGGACCTCACCGCGGCCTGGGGACGGCAGGTCACGGCGTTCACCGGTGAGCACGTGGGCGAGCCCCGGCTGGTGATCAGCCTGTATGAGGACCCGCTTCTGCACGTCGACTACAAGTTCGTCACACCTGCCGAGCTCGCGACGCGGATCGAGGACCCGGTTGTCCTGTGGGAGAGGACCACGGAACTCACCGACGTGATCGGTCGCACCGAGAGTAACCACCCGATGCCGGACCCGGCCTGGATCGAGGACCGCTTCTGGGCCTGGGTCCACTACATCGCGACCAAGCTCGGTCGCGGTGAACTCTTCGATGTCCTCGGTGCGCTCAACTTCGTCAGGGAACAGGTACTCGGCCCCTTGGCGCTGGTGTCGGCGGGTCACCTGCCCCGCAGCGTACGGCGGCTGGAGACACGGGTCCCCGCCTTCGCCGAACGTCTCCAGGGCACCGTCGCGGGCTACGACTTCAAGGAGTGCGGAGAAGCGACCCGCACCTGCGTGACCCTCTACCGCGAACTCCGCGACCAGCTCGCCCCGGCCGACCTCACCCGCAGGACCGAGGCGGAGCGGGCCAGCCTCGCCTATCTCGAGGAGGTCCTGAGCCGAGGCCCCCGCCAGAAGACCACGGGGTGACTCCGCCCGTCAGACCCCCGCGACCGGGGCCACGTCCAGGACAGCTTTGCCGGCGATACGCCGGTCCAGCAGCGCCTGGGCGGCCTCGGCGACGCGTTCCCAGGAACCTCGCCAGTCGATCTCGGGCGACAGCCTCCCGTCCGCGGCGAACCCCAGCAGGGTGGCGAGGTCCGGCCCGACCTCATGGACGTCGCCGAAGGTGCTCATCGTCTTGGCCGGACCGACAGAGAACAGCGAGTACGGCGCGAACACCGTCGGCTCCCCGGACGCCCAACCGATGTTCTGCACGCCCCCTCCGGGCGCGAGGAGTTCCCAGGCGGCGGCCAACTGAGGTCCCCCCACATTGTCGAGGATGAGGTCGACCGGCTCCTCGATGCCCTCCAGTCCGACGACCACCTCGTTCGCGCCGAGTTCGGTCAGGCCCTTCGCGCGGCCGGTCGACCCCACCGAGGCGATGACGTGGGCACCGCCCAGGGCCGCCAGCTGGATCGCGTAACGGCCCACGCCGCCCGCAGCGCCGGTGACGAGGACCCGTCGGCCCAGGATCGGGCGAGTCCGTAGCGTGCGGAGCGCGGTGACGCCGGCCATCGGCAGTGCGGCGGCCTCGGCGAGGTCGACATTCTCCGGCACTTCGGCCACCGCGGTCGTGTCCACAGCCATCCGCTGCGCCCAGGCGCCCGCGCCGAACGCCGCGACCCGCGCTCCGACGACGGGGCCGGTGCCGTCCGCCGCGGCGCGCACCACGACTCCGGCGGAGTCGTAGCCGTGCACGGTGCCGGGCGGACGCTGGCCGGCGAACGCCACCTCGCCCCGGTTGAGGGAGACGTGCCGGACGTCGAGTACCAGCTGATGCGGCGCGGGCTGGGGTTCGGGCGCCGTGCCCAGGCGCAGGGATCCGGGGCTGTCGGGGTCGACGACGAGCGCACGCATGTCCATCGGGGACACCTCCGTGGAAGGACAAACTACTCGGACCGACGGTCCGGTTGATGCACGCTAGCATAATCCGGACCGATAGTCCGCCTCAGGGGATGAACGCATGACCGAGAAGCGCGCCGAACGCGCCGACGCGGCCCGCAACCGCCGCGCGGTGCTCCAGGCGACCGAGCAGCTGCTAGCCGAAGGTGGCGGCGACCATGTCTCACTCGACCGCGTCGCCACCCTGGCCGGAGTCGGGAAGGGCACCGTGTTCCGCCGCTTCGGCAGTCGCGCCGGTCTGCTCCAGGCACTGCTGGAGGAGCGGTCCCGCGAACTGCGTGAGGCCGTCCAGTACGGCCCCCCGCCATTTGGGCCGGGCGCCCCGGCCCGCGAACGCCTGCTCGCCTTCCTCGACGGGCTCGGTGCGATCGCCGAAGGCAACGCCGTCCTGCTGTCCGCGCATGATGCGGCCTGCGCCGCGGACAAGTACGACGACCCCAGCTACCAGTTCTGGCACCGCCACCTCATCGCCCTGCTCACCGATGGGCGCCCCGGTCTCGACGCCGATTTCCTGGCACACGCCCTGCTCGCCGTCTTCGACGGAGACCTCATCCGTCGGATGACGCCGCCCGACGACCCTCACCGCTTCACCCGTTCCATCCAGCAGATGGCCACCGCTCTGCTCGATCAGGACTGATCGTCGGCCGAGGAGCGAGTGCGGCATGCACCGGGCCGTAGCGACCCGCTACGGCCCGGCTCTCCCGCCGCTACCAGGCCACCATCGCCGTCGCCGGTAGCCAGGGGCTAGGCGTCTCGGACGGGCTGGTAGATGAGGAAGGCGAGGCCGTCGCCGACGGTGCGGGTGTCGACGAGACGCATGGGCTTCACCCCGCTGGTCTCGTTGAAGGGCCGCTCACCTGCCCCGACCACGACCGGGTAGGTCATCAGCCGCAGCTCGTCGACGAGGTCATGCCCTATCAGCGTGTGTGCACGAGGCGGCCGCTGCCGTAGACGACGATGTCCCCGTTCACCTGGTGCCTCAGATTCGAGACCTCCTCCACCACATCGCCCTTCAGGACCGTCGAGTTGCCCCAATTGGGGCCTTCGAGGGCGGAGGAGGAGACAACGTACTTGGGCAGGCTTCGCAACCTGTCCGCCCACCCGCCACTGCGAGAAGCCCAGCCACGCGCGACGAACCACGCGTAGCTGCGTCGCCCCAGCAGCAGGGCCTCGGCCCCCAGCGCCTCCTCGAACTCGACCTTGGCCCACTCTTCGCGGTCCTTGTCCCCAATACAGCTGAACCAGCTGCCGCGCCCCAAGCCGTCATCACCGGTCGGGTCCTGGATGACTCCATCGAGCGAGACGTTCTGGCTGACGACAATCTTTCCCATGCCGGTTCTCCCTTGCTGGCGTTGTCGGTTACCACTGATCTAGACACCGCGATGCCAGGGAAATTGGCGTCCACCAACCGCCCAGTTCGCCCCTCGGTCGGTGTCCGTACAGGATGGAAGGGCGACGAGGCGCGGAGAAGAAGGTGGTGCGACGTGGAGCTGGTGACAGCCGAGCTGATGTCGAGGGCGCGGGCCGGGGACGGCGACGCGTTCCGGGAGCTGACCGAGCCACACCGCCGGGAACTACAGGTGCACTGCTACCGGATGCTCGGATCCTTCCAGGACGCCGAGGACGCGCTTCAGGACACACTCCTGGCCGCCTGGCAGGGCCTGCAAGGGTTCCAGGCCCGGGCCTCGCTCCGCACCTGGCTCTACCGGATCGCCACCAACCGGTGCCTCAACGCTCGTCGCTCGGCCAGCCGACGACCCGCCAAGGCGTGGGACGTGCCCGGGGTTGTGCCGCCCGAGCCGACCCGGCTCGGCGAAGTCGTGTGGCTCGAACCGTTTCCCGACGCGCTCCTGGAAGGCGCGGTCGACGTGCCGCTCGGCCCGGAAGCCCGCTACGAGCAGACCGAATCGATCTCCCTGGCCTTCGTGACCGCCCTTCAGATCCTGCCGCCTCGCCAGCTAGTGTTGCGTGATTCTGGTCGTGTTATTTTGCGTTGTTGTCGACGAGTTTCTTGATGTTGGTCTGGACGAGGCGGACCTTGGCGAGGATCTCTTCGCTGGTGGCGGTCCAGGTGAACGGCTTCGCGTCGACGTTCCAGGTGTCGATGTAGTCCTTGATCTGCCTGATCAGCACGTTCACCGAGGTGAAGGTGCCGCGGCGGATCGCCTGGCGGGTCAGGATCCCGAACCACGTCTCGATCTGGTTGATCCAGCTCGATCCGACCGGGGTGAAGTGGAACCTGACGTGCGGATTCTCCTCCAGCCAGGCCTCCACCTCCGGCGTGGTGTGAGTGGACAGGTTGTCCAACACGACATGGACCTCTTTGCCCGCGTGGGGTTTGACGGCCTTCTTCAAGAAGGCCAGGAAGTTCACCCCGTCCCGGGTCGGCGTGGCCTCCCCGACGACCTGGCCGGTGCCCACATCCAGGGCAGCGAACAGGTTCGTGACACCGTGCCGCACATAGTCGTGGGTGCGTTTCTCGGTCACGCCGAAGTCCAACGGCAGCAACGGCTGGGTCCGGTCCAACGCCTGGATCTGAGTCTTCTCATCGATGGAGAGCACCACCGCCCCACCGGGCGGGTCCAGATACAAGCCGACCACATCGGAGACCTTGTCCGCGAACGCGGGATCCTTGGACAGCTTGAACGTGCCATGTCGGTGCGGTGCGAGGCCTTCCTCCCGCCACACCCGAGCTACGTAGCTCCACGACACGCAGATCCCCTCGGTCCGCTTCAGATACCCAGCCAGACCACGACAAGACCAGTGCGACAGCCCCGTCCCAGCCGGCGGAGAAGTCCTGGTCAACGCCACCACCCGAGCCCGCACCCGCGGTGGAACCTGCACCCGCGGCGCAGCCCGATCCCGATCGTCCAACCCGGCCACACCATGCTCGGCGTAGCGGCGGACCCACCGATCCACCGTCGGCAACGCCACCCCAGCCAACTCCGCGATGTCCTTACGACGCCGACCCTCCCCATGCCACAACACGATCCGCGCCCGAGTCGCCAGCACAGCCGACACATCCCGACTGTTCACCAACGCCCGCAACTCAGCGTCCTGCTCCACCGAAAGCTCCACACTCAATCAACGAGCCACGGCCAGAAAAGTAACGCACCCAGAATCACGCAACACTAGCCGTCCTCGTCCTGCGCGACGTGCTTGGATTCCGCGCGAACGAGGTGGCCGAGATGCTGGACTCGACCGTCGAGTCCGTCAACAGCGCCCTCAAACGAGCCCGCGCCGGCCTGCAGCGCCGGCAGCCGACGACCGCGGACCGCGAACCGCCCCCCGCCTCCGACTCACCCGCCGAGGACGCTGTCGTGGCGAAGTTCGTCAGCGCGTACGAGTCCGCCGACGTCGACGCGCTGGTCGCCCTTCTTACCGACGACGTCTTCATGTCGATGCCGCCGATGCCCCTTGAGTACGAGGGCCGGGAGGTCGTGGCCCGCTTCTGCGCCAGCATCTTCGGTTCGGGCCGCACATTCGACCTCGTGCCGACGCGAGCCAACGGCCAGCCGGCGTTCGGGTCCTACCTGCGCGTTCCTACCGGCATCCGCCACGGCACCGGCCTGTTCGTCCTCACGCTCAGCGGCGACCGGATCTGCGCCATGACCCGCTTCGAGAACAGCGTGCTCCCGTGGTTTGGGCTACCGCGGTCGCTCCCGAGCCGGTAGCGGTGACGACGCGGGGCACGGTCATGCCGGCGGCCCACACTCGGGGGAGGCGTGACCGTTCCGGGTTTGTGCTGGAACGTGTTCATCACCGCCCACCCATCCAGCTGGGGGTCGTAGAGATTCTGCACACCAAACTGGAGTACCTGCCAGAACGTCCCCGGGTTCTTCTGGTCGACGTAGATGTCACCGAGGCCCACTGTCCGCGCCATGCTCTTGGACATGGTTGAGGAGTACGCACGCCACACGGGACACGCGGACATCCTGCGTGAGGCAGTGGACGGTCGCGTGGGGGAAGGCGCGCCCGACGACTTCACCGTCTAGCACTCCCCTCATCTGCCGCTGACCTCGCGTCGCTGGCATCTTGAACGTACGAGCGCCCAAGAGTGCCGCCGGGATGTTGGCCGACCTGTTGGGAGCACCCGCATGACCACTACCTCCTCCTCCCGCCCGTCCAAGCTCTAGAGCCCTCTTGGTGCCGGCGCGGCCGCGCTGGCGACCTGCGCGGTGTGTGGGGTCGGCCGGGCACCTGCCCGCGGCGTTCGCCGCATGGAGGCGTACGTCCCCACCTTCGCCGAACGCCTCCAGGGCACGGTCGCGGCCCACGACTTCGAGGAGTGCGGGGAGGCGATCCGTACCTGCGTGACCCTCTACCGCGAACTCCGCGACCGCCTCGCACCGGCCGACTTCACCTGCAGAGCCGAGGCGGAGCGGGCCAGCCTCGCCTATCTCGAGGAGGTCCTGAGCCGCGGATCCCGCCATACCTCGGGGTACTCCGCCCGTCAGGTAGCAGCGAGCTACCAGTCGAGGGACAGCCCGGCGGCCGGAGTCACCCGGCCGGCCCGGCGTGCGGTCACTGCTGCATCCTCGGATCGTGCGTGGGGTCGGCGTACCTGGGCGGGCAGCCATGATCGATGGCTTGGGGGCGCAGTTCGTAGTGCCAGGGTTCGTTGTCGTAGATCTGGCACAGCCCGTACGCGGCATCGCGCCTGGACAGCCACGCCGTGGCCTCGGCGGGCCCGAGGTCGACCGCGTCCCCGGACACGTGCGGGGAGGTGTCGGGGGTGGCGACCCATCGGGCGGCTTCTACCTCTGAGCCGTACTTGAGGACCGCCTCACGAAGAAGCTGATCCTGGTAGTCCGGGGAACGCCAGCCGCTGTTGACGAACAACTCGACCCCGTCGTCCGCGGCGTCAGTCGCGGCTTGTCGGAGGGCACGGAGGAGATCGGGGTCGAGGTTGGTCACGGCCGGAATCCCGTCCTCGGAGATCGTCACGCCGTCAGGGACGGCGCCACCGGCCTCGCCAAGTGCGGGTTGGCGAGGCCGGTGACCGTGACGGGTGGGGTCGGGCGATGCGGGCGAGAGGGGCGATGCGGCCGCGGAGGGCGGAGGCGAGGACGCCAGCGATCGGCCGATGAGGACCCCGACAGTCGCCGCTGTGAGGAGGAGAAGGGCAACGAGGATGGTCGATCTGGTACGGCGGGTCGCTGATCGCGCCGGCGCATTGGTGAACATGCCTCCAGTCAAGGCAGCGCGGTGTTGCCAGCACGTATGCGGTTCTCGATACGCGGACGATATGCGTGCGACCAGCCGTGATCATCAGCACCGGTGACCAGCTGACGGAAAATCGAAGTAGGTGTCCGGATAAGGCTCGTCTTTCAGTGTGTAATGCCACCACTCGCAATCGTAGAAGCCGAAACCACAGGCCTCCATGATGGAACGAAGGCACTGACGGTTTCCCGCTTCGGCTCGCGCGATTCCTTGTGCCCCATGGCGTGAGACCGAATCCATCAGGTCATGGCCGCCGCCCATGGGAGCGAGTTCACCGGTGGCCAGGTGATAGAGCGTCAGGTCGACGGTGCTGCCCCGACTGTGTCCTGACTTTGCGGCAACATATCCTCGTTCGAACATCTCGGCTCGGTCGATGTTCGGATAGTGCCGTAGTTTCGTCCGTCCGTCCTCCGGCTGCTTCGACCAGCGCAGAAAGCAGTCCACGGCGCGTTGGGGGCGGTAGCCGTCCCACAGGAGCAGGCCGAAGCCGAGGGAGGCGGCCCGTGCTCGCACTCTTTCCAGGGCTACGCACAGGGCCCTGGTGCCGACGATTCGATTGGCCAGGTATCCGTCGACCGGCTTGCCGGTGAAGTTGTCCCAGGTGGCGTACTTGGCATCCCAGCGGATGCCGGGCACGAGTTCGTCGACGAAGACGAAGTCGTCCTTCATCGCCCGGTGCCCGTCAGGGCCAACGCCACCATCCGGTCGATCACGTCGGACAGCGGCAACCCCACGGCGGCCATCATCCTCGGATAACGACTGTAGGAGGTCATCCCCGGCAGCGTGTTGACCTCGTTGAGTACGACCCTTCCGTCTTCGGTCAGGAACATGTCCACCCGCGCCAGTCCCCGGCAGCCCAGGGCGCGATAGATGGACTTGGCCGTCTCCCGAACGAGCGCACGTAACTCGGTCGGAATATCCCCGGGAACGATGAAGGTCGCGTTCTCGGATCCGCTTTCGGGATCGTCTTCCTGATGGATCTTGAAGAAGCCGTGGGACAGAGAGATTCGGTCCACCTCGCCTGTCGCCAGATCCGAATCGTTCCCCAGGACGGCACATCCGACCTCGCTGCCTAGGACCGCCTCCTCGATCAACACCTTCGAGTCGAACTGTCGTGCGGTTTCCAGCGCACTCGGCAGTTCTTCCTTCCCGGAGACCTTGCTGACTCCAAAGGATGATCCCGAGCGGGCCGGCTTCACGAAGACGGGATAGCTGAGCTGGTCGGCATCGAGGTCTTCGTTCGTCGTGACGGTCCAGAACTTCGGCGTGGCGATTCCCGCGCTGCCGGCGACGATGTAGGCGAGGGACTTGTCCATGCACACGGCGGAGCTCTGGACATCGCAGCCCACGTAGGGGATGCCGGAGAGCTCGAGCAAACCTTGGATCACGCCGTCTTCGCCGAGCTTGCCGTGCAGGACAGGCAAAACGACGTCCAGGCTGATCGTTGCGTACCGGCCCCGCTCCAGCACGAGCAGTCCGGGGACGCTCCGGTCCGGTGACAGCACAACCGAGCGGGAACGGCCGTCCTCCCAGTCGACGTCGGGGCTGTCGCAGAGCATCCACGCGCCGCTTTTTGTGATCCCGACGTAGAACGGTTCATACTTGTCGAGATCGAGGTTCTTGGCGACTTCCTGCGCGGATTTGACGGAGATGGGGTGCTCCTCGAAACCGCCCCCGAATATGATTCCGATCCTCAACCTATCCATGCTGACGCCTGCTTTCGAATGTGAGGCAGTTGACGATAGACTTTTCAACGGTGTCGCCCAGTGCGCGGTCCGTGTAGTAGGCGGTGTGCGGGCTGACAAGCACATTCGGCAGCTCTTGCAGTCGCAGCAACGGCCCGTTTTCGATGGGTCTGTTCCTGCAGTCGGCGTAGAATATTCCTTCCTCTCCTTCGAGGACGTCCAACGCCGCACCGCCCAATCTGCCGCACGCCAGTGCTGGAATGAGGGCCTCGGTGTCAAGCAGCGCACCGCGTCCGGTGTTGATGACGAACGCGCCGCGCTTCATCTGCTCGATACGTCGGCGATCCAGGAGGTGACGTGTTTCCGCGGTGAGCGGCGTATGGAGGGTTACGATGTCGCTGCGCTGTAGCAATTCATCGAGAGGAACGTAGTGGGCAGCGGTCTTGGGGCGGATGTCGTACGCGAGTAGCCAGCAACCGAAACCCCGCAGTCTGTCCATGACCGCCGCGCCGATGCGCCCCGTTCCAATGATCCCGATGGTCAGATCACGGAGTTCTCTCCCGCGTACCTCGTTCAGTCTGTAATCATGCGCGTCCGCGCGGCGGATCATGGACTTTGCATGTCGCACCGCCATCAGCATCAGCATCAGCGTGTAGTCAGCCACGCTGTCGGGCGAATAGGTGACGTTTTCCACTGAGATGCCGACGCTGTCCGCGTAGCCCACGTCGATGTGGTTGTAGCCGATGCTTCTGGTGGAGATGTAGCTGACGCCGACTTGGCTGAGCGCGAGAAGGGTGGAGTCCGTGACCTGGGTCTTGTGACCCACACTGATGCACCGGTTCCCGAATGCCAGGTCAATATTGACCTCGGAGACCGCCGCCTCGGTGATCTTCGGCATGACGCCGAGACGAGGTGCCAACTCTCGGAACAGAACGGCCTCGTCCTGCCCGCATCCATAAATGGTGATCCCCAACTTCGGGGCGGCTGAGGAGGACGCGGACGCCAGCGATCGAGTGCGGCGGGCCGCGGTCAGTGCTGGTTCGCTGTAGGTCATGCCCCCAGTCAAGGCAGCGCGGTGTTGCCAGCACGTATGCGGTTTTCGATATGCCGACGATATGCCCCGCCGCGTTGGCTGGGGGCATGACTCACAGGGAACCAGCCTCCGTCACCCGTTACCTTCTCAGCCTGCTCCGGATTGCCGTCAGCTCGATCGCGGTCAGCGTCAGCGGCCGGCTGTCGCTGCGCATCCCCGGCGTCCGGGCATGATCCCGCTCAGCCTCGGCGAGATCGCGGCGGTCGTCGGCGGGACGGTCGCCGGCGACGGCGCCGTGCTGGTCACCGCGCCGGCCGTACTCGACGGCCGGCAGGCCGAGCCGGGCGGTCTCTTCGTCGCCTTCGCCGGCGAGCACGTCGACGGCCACGACTACGCCGGTCAGGCGGGCCGGGCTGGTGCGGTGGCCGTGCTCGGCTCCCGGCCCACGCCGCTGCCTACCGTCGTCGTCGAGGACACCCAGGCCGCGCTGCAGACGCTCGCTGCCCATGTCGTGGCCCGGCTGCGCGATGGGTTGACCGTCGTCGGGCTGACCGGTTCCCAGGGCAAGACCAGCACCAAGGACCTCCTCGCGGCCGTGCTGTCGAGCGCCGCGCCGACGATCGCCACGATCGGCTCCCTCAACAACGAGCTCGGCGTGCCGCTCACCATGCTGCGGGCCACCCCTGACACCCGTTTCCTCGTCCTCGAGATGGGAGCCCGCCGCATCGGCGACATCGCCGCGCTCACCGGCCTGGTCGCGCCCGACATCGCCGTCGTCCTCAACGTCGGCCAGTCCCACCTCGGCGAGTTCGGGTCGCGCGGGGCCATCGCCAAGGCCAAGGGCGAGCTGGTGCGGGGGCGGGCACCTGGCGGCACCGCCGTCCTCAACGCCGACGATCCCCGGGTCGTCGCCATGCGCGCACTCACCGACGGCCCGGTGCTGACCTTCGGTCGGGCCGACCACGCCGACGTGCGGGTACTCGACCTGGCACTGGACCGGCTCGGCCGGCCGTCCTTCACGCTGCGCACCGCCGACGCCTCGGCGACGGTCGCGCTGCCACTCGTGGGCGCCCACCAGGCGCTCAACGCCTCCGCCGCCGCGGCGGCGGGGCTGGCGGTCGGCGTACCCCTCGACGTGAGCGCGGCGGCGCTGGCCACCGCCGCGTTGTCCAGGTGGCGCTTGGAGCTGCGCGGCCTCGCCGGCGGCGCGACGCTGCTCAACGACTCCTTCAACGCCAATCCCGACTCGACCCGCGCCGCCCTGGACGCGCTGGCGGCGATCGAGGCCGGTCGTCGCATCGCCGTCCTCGGCGAGATGCTCGAGCTCGGCGACGACAGCGAGGCCGAGCACCGCGCCATCGGGGTGTACGCCGCGCGCACGGCCGACCTCATCGTCGCGGTCGGCGAGGCCGCGGCGCCGATCGCCGAGAGCGCGGGCGACCGGGCGGTCGCGCTGGCCGACAACGACGCGGCCGTCGACTTGCTGCGCCGCACCCTTGCAGCCGGCGATGTCGTACTCGTCAAGGCCTCCCGCGAGGCGCGCCTCGACGAAGTAGCGGCCGCGCTCGCGTAGTTCGGCGGCGGGTCATACCTCAACGGGCTGGCAGGAGTTGATCCTGGTGGTCGTCGACGTCGGGTAGGTCTCGCAGGAACCGGGACGACCTCCCTGCCTGGTCGATGTATCCGCGGCGCCGGTAGAACTCGTGCGCGTCGAGCCGACGATCCGCACTGGTGACCTCCATGCGGAGGCATCCGCGGGTGGCGGCGAAGGATTCCGCGGCCGCGACAAGTCGAGAGCCGACACCGCGGCCGCGTGCTCGATCGGAGACCACCAGGGCAACGATCCGGCCCCAGGAGCCGTCACGTTCGAAGAACGGGCAGACGTGGACGGCGATGACCCCGAGCAGGTTGTCGCCGGCCTCAGCCACATAGGCCGCGCCGGATGGATCCTCGGCCCAGGACCGGATCCGGTTCGCTGTCACCGCCCGGCCGACTTGTGGATAGCCCAGCTGGTCCAGGAGCTCGTTCACGGCCGAGGCGTCGGCGGGGTGTGCCGGTCGGATTTTCACGCTCTTCACCCTGTCAGCGTGGTCCGGGTTCATCGCCCACGCCGCCTCATGTGCCCGCGCCACCTTATGTAGAGGTCGAAGGCTCGGTAGACCATCGGCCGCAGCGGCAGGTCCCACTCGCCGACATACCTCACCGCCTGACCGCCGGTGCCGACCTTGAACTGGATCAGCCCGACGTGCGAGTCGTCGGTGTCGAGGGTCGAGGTGATACCGCGCAGGTCATAGACGTCGCAGCCGGCCGCCAACGAGTCGCGGATCATCGCCCACTGGCAGGCGTTGGAGCCGCGCACCTCGCGCTTCTCGGTGGAGGAGGCGCCGTAGGAGTACCACGCGTGGGCGCCGACGCGGACCAGGATGGTGGCAGCGACCAGGTCGCCTTGGTGGCGGGCCAGGTAGAGCCTGATCCGCTCGGGATCCTCAGCGCTCATCGCCG
The DNA here is from genome assembly GCF_014873875.1 of Actinopolymorpha pittospori. Lineage (GTDB taxonomy): Bacteria > Actinomycetota > Actinomycetes > Propionibacteriales > Actinopolymorphaceae > Actinopolymorpha > Actinopolymorpha pittospori. Next base: position 1,222,944 of record NZ_JADBEM010000001.1, read on the forward strand.
CGAACATGGTCTCGAAGTAGTGCAGCGGCCGGGGCGTGAAGCGGTCGCGCTCGGCGGTGTGGACGTAGAGGTCGTGGAACGCCTTCAGGTCCTCACCGACCGTGACCTCGACACCCTCCCTGGCCGCCTTCTTGATGTTGCGGCGCCAGAGCTGGTTCATGCCCCCGAGCAGGTCGTCCTCGGTCCGGCCGGCCAGCGGAATCTCATAGGTGTACTGCGGCTGCCCGGCCCCGAACCCGTCCTCGGGTCTCGGCGGCAGCCAGCCGGCGTCCCTGAGCCGGCCGGCCACGCGGGCGCCGACCGGGTCGACCTGCTCGCTGGGCAGCTCGGGGAGTCGCTTGACGCCCGGATCGGCGATGCCCACCTTGACCTGGACGGCACTCCAGGTGTTCGTGCGCACCGGCGGGCCGAGCCGGATCGCGAACGCGCGGTGTGCCTTGAGATAGGCCGTCAGCGGGTCGAGCCACAGGTCGAGCTCGCCCGTCCAGTCAAGGGCCGGGCCCTGGGGCAGGTAGGCCAGCGTGAAGCGCCCGAGCCGCGGCACTGGGCGGTGCAGGACGAGCCCGGCGCCGACCAGCCGCGGGCCGTCGTACCAGCCGAGGGACTCACTGCGCCACTCGGTCTTGACGCGGCCCCATGCTGGGGTCTGCAGGAAGCTGACCGACCGCTGTTTCTGCACGAACGCCAAGTGCTCGGCGGCGCTGATCGACTCGACGGTCAGGCTCACGCCCGACACCGACTCGATGCCGTACGTGCTGGTCCCGGCTGAGTCCTCGGGTCGTGCGTAGGGTCGGCGTACATGGGCGGGCAGCCATGATCGATGGCTTGGGGGCGCAGTTCGTAGTGCCAGGGTTCGTTGTCGTAGATCTGGCACAGCCCGTACGCGGCGCCGTGCCTGGACAGCCACGCCGTGGCCTCGGCGGGCCCGAGGTCGACCGCGTCCCCGGACACGTGCGGGGAGGTGTCGGGGGTGGCGACCCATCGAGCCGCTTCCTCCTCCGAGCCGTACCTGAGGACCGCCTCACGAAGAAGCTGATCCTGGTAGTCCGGGGAACGCCAGCCGCTGTTGACGAAGAACCCGACCCCGTCGCCCGCAGCGTCACTCGCAGCCTGGCGGAGGGCCCTGAGCAGATCGGGGTCGAGGTTGGCTACGCCGGGATACTCCTCATCGAACACTGTCACACCGTCGGGGACGGCACCGTCTTCCTTGGTAGGCGTTCCGCTTGCGGCTCGAGTCATGCTGCCAGTCAAGGCGGCGTGGGGTTGTCAGCGCGTATGTGGTTTTCGATATGCCGGCGATATGTCCCGGCACGTAGCATCGAGAGCATGCGGGTGTTGATCGTCGAGGACGAGCCCTATCTGGCAGACGCCATCCGCGACGGTCTACGCCTGGAAGCGATCGCGGCCGATACCGCCGGTGACGGTGACACCGCGCTGGAACTGCTGAGCATCAACGCCTACGACATCGCCGTCCTCGACCGCGACATCCCCGGCCCCTCCGGCGACGAGATCGCCGAACGCATCGTCGCCTCCGGCAGCGGCATGCCGATCCTCATGCTCACCGCCGCTGACCGGCTCGACGACAAGGCCTCCGGGTTCGAACTCGGCGCCGACGACTACCTCACGAAGCCGTTCGAACTCCGAGAGCTCGTGCTCAGGCTCAGAGCACTTGACCGCAGGCGCGCGCACAACAGGCCGCCCGTGCGAGAGATCGCAGGCCTGCGGCTGGATCCGTTCCGTCGCGAGGTCTTCCGGGACGGACGCTACGTCGCGCTCACCCGGAAACAGTTCGCCGTGCTCGAGGTCCTCGTCGCTGCCGAAGGCGGTGTCGTCAGCGCCGAAGAGCTCCTGGAACGGGCGTGGGACGAGAACGCCGACCCCTTCACCAACGCCGTGCGCATCACAGTCTCGGCACTACGCAAACGACTCGGGGAACCCTGGATCATCGCCACCGTGGCCGGCGCCGGTTACCGCATCGACACGGCGCCCGGCACCGGACCTGAGGGAGCCGACCGTGGATAGGGCTCCCGGTCTGAGCGTTCGCCTCAAACTCACCCTCAGCTATGCGGGGCTCATCATGCTTGCCGGTGCCTTGCTGCTCGCGGTCGTGTGGGTGTTCCTGCTGCGTTACATACCCGACGAAGCGATCAGACTTCCCGGGCACAACGCACCCGGTCATGTGCTCAGATCCCCCGGTCTCCCCGGTCGCTTCGTTCCCGGCCGGTACGACCTCTGGCGCGCTTTCGCTCCGCGGGCATTACAGGCGTTTGCGTTCCTGCTGGTGTTCGGTCTCGTTGGGGGATGGATCCTCGCCGGCAGGATGCTCGCTCCCCTGACTCGCATCACCCACGCCACCCGCAGGGCCGCGAACGGATCGCTCTCCCACCGGATCCAGCTGGAAGGGCGCAGAGATGAGTTCCGCGAGCTCGCCGACGCCTTCGACACCATGCTCGCGCAGCTCGAGGCACACGTCGAGGAGCAGAAGAGATTCGCGGCCAACGCCTCCCACGAGCTGCGCACCCCCCTGGCGATCACGCAGACCCTTCTCGAAGTGGCCCGCAACGATCCGAACCGCGACGCCGGCGAGCTCGTCCGCATCCTCCACGCCGTCAACACCCGAGCGATCGACCTCACCGAAGCACTGCTCCTGCTCAGCAGGGCAGACCAGCGGACCTTCACCCGTGAGCACGTCGACCTGTCCCTCCTGGCCGAGGAGGCCACCGAGACGCTTCTCCCGCTCGCGGAGAAGCACGGCATCACGGTCGAGACCTCCGGCGACGTCACGCCCACCATCGGCTCACACGCGCTCCTGCTGCAGATGACGACGAACCTCGTGCACAACGCGATCGTCCACAACCTGCCTGACCAGGGCACCGTGTGGGTCACGACCAGCGTTCACCAGGGGAGTGTGGTGCTCACGGTCGAGAACACCGGTGAGAAGCTCGCCCCGCAGTTGGTCTCCACGCTTGTCGAGCCGTTTCAGCGCGGCACCGAACGAATACGCAGTGACCACGCGGGTGTCGGCCTCGGCCTGGCAATCGTCAAGAGCATCACCAAGGCACACGACGGAACCCTCACCCTCACCCCCCGCCCCGCTGGCGGGCTCCGCGTCAGGGTGCAACTGCCCGCCGCGCCACCGCCCCCGCCGCCTGGGCCAGGAGCCGGTCCGCAGACGCCTGCTCGCCTTCCTCGACGGTGACCCCATCCGTCGCATGACGCCGGGCTGATCGTTACCGCTGCAGATCGTTACCGCGGTCGCCGTAGCCCGGCGACGAGGAGTTCGACCAGTCGCCGTGCGTCGTAGCGGGGATCACTGTCCGCGCCTATGCAGAGGTTCCCGACGCCGCGCATGAGCGCGTAGGCGTCCAGGTCGGATCGAATCTCGCCGGCATCGGCCGCGGCCTGGAGCAGTTCGGAGCACACGGGCACGAGGCGGTCGAGGAAGTAGGCGTGCAGCGTGTCGAAGCCGGCGCTGTCGGACTGCAGTACACCCGCGAGTCCGTGCTTGGTGACCAGGAAGTCGACGAAGAGGTTGATCCACTGTCCCAGTGCGGCGTGCGGAGTCTCGCTGGTCGCCAGCAGGGCTGGACCGGCCTCGGCGCAGGCCTCCACCTGGTGCCGGTAGACGGCGATGATGAGGTCCGCCCGCGTCGGGAAGTGGCGGTAGATCGTGCCCGTCCCGACGCCGGCCCGGGCCGCGATGTCGCGTACCGGCGCGTCCACGCCTGCCGTCACGAAGATCGCGGCGGCCGCCTCGAGCAGCGTCTTCTCGTTGCGGCGGGCGTCCGTCCGCTTGGGCCGGGCACGCCCCGCGCCCCCATCGCGGTCGCCGTCGCCGTCGCTCGCCACGCCATCTCCTCCAGGGTCGACCTTGCCAAACGGAACATCGTTCCGTATCGTCATTACCGGAACCAGGTTCCGCTTGCTCATGATGCCAGAGCCGGGGCCTGACGACCAAGCCACGGATCGGCACCACCCGTCACCGACCCCCGGATGACCCGATAGAGGAGACGCAGCATGCAGTACCGCACCTTGGGCCGCACCGGCGTACAGGTCAGCTCCCTCGTGCTCGGCGCGATGAACTTCGGCACGATCGGACGCACCACCCAGGACGAGGCCACCGCGATCATCGACACCGCCCTCGATGCCGGGATCAACCTCATCGACACCGCCGACCGGTACAGCGACGGCGAGTCGGAAGAGATGGTCGGCAAGGCCATCGCCGGCCGCCGCGACGACATCGTGCTGGCCACGAAGGCGAGCATGCCGATGGGTGAGGAGCGCAACCACCAGGGCAGTTCGCGCCGCTGGTTGGTCACCGAACTGGACAACAGTCTTCGTCGCCTCGGCGTCGACCATGTTGATCTCTACCAGATCCACCGGTGGGACCCGACCACCAGCGACGAGGAGACGCTGTCGGCGCTGACCGACCTGCAGCGCGCGGGGAAGATCCGCTACTTCGGCTCCTCGACCTTCCCCGCGTACCGCGTGGTGCAGGCCCAATGGGCCGCGCGGGACAACCACCTGAGCCGTTACGTCACCGAGCAGCCCAGCTACTCGATCCTGCAGCGCGGGATCGAGGCCCACGTCCTGCCCGTGACCGAGCAGTACGGGCTTGGTGTGCTCGCGTGGAGCCCGTTGGCCTCGGGCTGGCTGTCGGGCGCGATCCGCGAGGGCCAGGAAGTCACCACCAGCCGCTCACGGTTCATGCCGCAACGTTTCGACCTCACCATCCCCTCCAACCGGGCCCGGCTCGACGCGGTGGAGCAGTTGGCCACCCTCGCCGACCAGGCCGGTTTGACCATGATCCAGCTGGCGCTCGGATTCGTGACCGCGCATCCCGCCGTGACCAGCGCGATCATCGGCCCCCGAACCCTGGACCACCTGCACTCCCAACTCGCCGCCGCGGACACGGTGCTGCCCGCCGACGTACTCGACGCGATCGACACGATCGTCGCGCCCGGCGTCGACCTTGCCCCGCAGGAGAAGTTCGACACCCCACCCGCGCTGCTCGACCCGTCGCTGCGGCGCCGCTGACCAGCGAAAGGACCACTGCCCATGCCGCACACATCCCTGCCCCGTTTCGGGATCATGACCGCACCCATGCAGGTCGACTACGACGACATCCAGCGGGTCTGGCGCGAGGCGGACACGATCCCGGAGATCGAGCATGCGTGGCTGTTCGACCACCTCATGCCCATCGCAGGCGACCCGAACGGACCGATCTACGAAGGCTGGACCCTGCTCTCCGCCCTCGCCGCGCAGACCAGCCGGCTCCGTCTCGGCCTGCTCGTGACCAGCAACCGTTTCCGACCGCCCGCGATGCTGGCCAAGATCGCCACGACCGTCGACATCGTCTCCGCCGGACGGCTCGACTTCGGTATCGGTGTGGGCTCACGCCCCAGCCATCCACTGGCGAGGCGGGAGTACGAAGCACACGGCCTGCCCTTCCACGACTCCGCCCACGCCGTGGGGAGCCTCGCCGAAGCGTGCACGGTGATCCGGCGGTTGTGGACCGAGGCCGAACCGTTCGACTTCCACGACACCCACCTCGACCTCACCGGCGCGTTCGGCAACCCCAAGCCCGTCCAGCGACCCCACCCGCCGATCATCATCGGCGGACGCTCCTCCGCGACGCTGCGCGTGGTCGCCGAGCACGCCGATATGTGGAACATCCCGGGCGGCGACATCGACGACGCCGTCCGCCGCAGCGCGTTGCTGGACCGCTACTGCGCCGAGATCGGTCGCGACCCAGCCTCGATCACCCGCTCGATGCACCTGCCCGTCTCCTACGACCAGCCCAGCGCCACCCAGGACGCGATCGGTGAAGCGATCGACGCCGGCTTCGGGCACATCGTCCTCGGACTGGCAGCGCCCTACCCCGCCGACGTGGCGGCGTGGGTCGCCGACAAGCTCATCCGCACAGCGACCCAGACGATCCAGACGATCTAGGTGTCACCGTGGCGGCTGGCACTGCGCGGGCAGCGTGACCGTTCCGGGCTTGTGCTGGAACGTGTTCATCACCGCCCACTCATCCAGCTGCGGGTCGTAGAGATTCTGCACACCGAACTGGAGCACCTGCCAGAACGTCCCCGGGTTCTTCTGGTCGACGTAGATGTCACCGAGGGCGAACGGGAGGCGCGGGAACTTCCCAGGAGGCAACTGCGGCAGGACGACACCGACCCGCCAGTGGTTCACCTTCCGATCCGTGGTGCGCTCCGCACCGCGCTGCAGGATCTCCGGTCCGACGAAGCGCGAGCCCTCGAGTGCCTCGTTCAGCGTCTCCAGGCTGAAGCCCGGGATCTGTGAGCACCGGTGGTCGGTCAGGTTCGGCCACTTGTAGGTCAAGGTGTAGAGGGTGTCGTTGTAGATCAGGTTCGTGAACCAGATCGGGTACTGCGGGCCACCCGCGACCATCTGGCTGTCACCGTCCTTGCCTTCCCAGGTGAACGGAACGGTGATACCGAGATCCCGGACGATCCACTTGCCCTTCCCACGGAAGTTCCGCGGCAGGCGAGGTGGCTGTGGCGTGTGCTTGCTGTACGCCTTCGCAACGTCCGCCTCGCCTGAGGGCGTGGTCGCGGTGGTGGCTCCACCACCGGCCGGGGAGGGAACTGTCGGGCCGATGGCGACCAGTCCGCCGAGTACGGACGCCGCGATCATCCGAAGTATGCGTGTCCAGTCCATGGTCTCCCCCGGCTGTCGCGTCGCATTCCCGTCGTGGCAGAGACTTCGAACGCAGCGATGCGACTACACCGTCCCCGGCCCGGAGGGCCTGAAACCGGGCTGTCGAGCGACGGCATATTCCTGGACCGGCGCGAAAAGCATTGTGACGTTGACAATGCCTCACCGCCAATATCCACGATGACAAAGGCTCGTTGGTGACACCGGCGAGAGCTCAGCCGCCCACGTCTGGGTGAGGTGCGAACGCCCGGACGCGGGTCAGGTTTCCGCCAGGACTCGAACCTGGGGGAAGATCGCGTGCAGGAGGCCCGGAAACGAGGCTTCCATTTCCGCGGTGCGCAGGACGTTGAGGGCTTGCCCGCCTTCACGATGGGTGGCGATGATGCCCGCTTCGCGGAGGATCTTGAAGTGGTGGCTGAGGGTGCTCTTGGCCACCGTGGTGTCGAAGCGGCCGCACGCGATCGCCGCGTCCGACTCCCTCAATTGCCGGACGAGGTCCAGGCGCACCGGGTCCGCAAGTGCGTTCAGTTTCGCGTCCCTGAGCAGTTGCCGGTAGTAGCGCGGCGTGTAGGAGCGTCCGGTGGAGGTGTCCCGCAGGACGACCTCCCGGTTGCCGAACACCTCGGGGTCGGCCGCGGACATGTAGGTGGTCGGGGCGGACCGGTACAGGCGCGAACTGCTGGCGGCGTTACGCGGCGTCGCGGGGTACTCGAAGTTCTGGACGTTGAGCCCGGTGAACAGGACGGGGTCTTTAATAGCTGAATTTGAGTTGTCATTAGCTGTCATATAGTAGTGACGTGAATTTGAAGGAGTGGGCGACTTCCCAGGGCGTCAGCTACGCCACTGCGCTGCGGTGGTACAAGGCTGGGAAGTTGCCCGTTCCCGCCTACCAGGCCGGGCGGTTGATCGTCATCGGTGAGCCTGGAGTCGCTGCAACTGCGACCGTGGCCGTCTACGCCCGTGTCTCTTCAAGCGACCAGAGCGCCGACCTCGACCGGCAGGTAGCTCGGGTGTCGGCGTGGGCCACAGCCAACGGCTACCAAGTTGGCAAGATCGTGACCGAGGTCGCCTCCGCGCTCAACGGGAAGCCTCAGAAGTTCCTCGCGCTGCTTCGTGATCCCTCAGTTTCGACAATCATCGTTGAGCACCGCGACTGCCTCGCCCGCTTCGGTGCCGAATACGTGGAGGCCGCGCTCGCGGCATCAGGGCGGCGTCTGGTCGTGGCGGACCCGTCTGAGGTTGATGAGGATCTGGTTCGGGACGTGACCGAGATCCTGACCTCATTGTGCGCACGGCTCTACGGTCGCCGCGGCGCCGCCAACCGCGCGGCTCGTGCGGTTGTCGCGCTCTCCGAGGACCCGGCGTGACCCTGCTGGGGTACAAGTACGCACTCTGTCAAGCCCCGGGTTTCGTGGAGACTGATTTAGTTGGTTCCTGCCGCGGCCAAGACCGGGTTGGTCTGGGCGTGTGATGCCGTGCCGGCATCGGTCTGGGACGCTTTGGTGACGTCGTGGTGGTGGCCATGCTGGGCGTCGGGCTGCTCGTCGTGGTCGTCAGGGTCGGTGGCCTGACGGGCCCAGTAGGCGGCCTCGTACTCGGCGGGCGGGACGTGCCCGAGCTCGCCGTGCAGGCGTCGTTGGTTGTACCAGTCGGCCCACTCCGCGACCGCGATCTCAAGGTCGTCGATCCCGCGCCACGGTCCCTTCCGCCGACGCGCTGGACCGCGGACGAGCTCGGCCTTGAACAGCGAGTTCAGCGCCTCGGCCATGGCATTGTCGTAGCTGTCTCCTCTACTTCCAACCGACGCGACCGCGTCGGCCTCCTCCAGCCGCTGGGTGTAGCGCAACGCGCGGTATTGCTTAGGTTCAAGGGGTCGTAGCAACACCGTCCTAGGAAACTAAGGATAGGTGGTCTTTGAACGCTTCGGCGGGTGTTCTCCATCCGAGTGTTTTGCGGGGACGTGTGTTGAGGGTGGAGGCTATGGCGTCGAGGTCGGTGATGCTGTGCCGCGACAGGTCGGTTCCTTTGGGGAAGTACTGGCGCAGCAGGCCGTTGGTGTTCTCGTTGGTGCCGCGCTGCCAGGGTGAATGGGGGTCGCAGAAGTAGATGTCCAGACCGGTTTGGAGTTTCAGCTGTAGGTGTTGAGCCATCTCGGCTCCTTGGTCCCAGGTCAACGAGCGGCGCAACTGCTCGGGCAGGCCGCCGATCTGGGCCGCGATCGCGTCGCGCACCGCCAACGCGCCGTGTCCGGCTAACGGTGGGCCGTTCTTCGTCGGTAGGGTGAGTCCGTAGCTCTCCATCCGCGGCAGGTGCAGCAGGACGGTGAACCGCGTGGTGCGCTCGACAAGCGTCCCGATTGCCGATTGGTTGAGTCCGATGATGAGTCGGGTAGCGGGGACGCATTACTGCGTCCCCGCCCCCTCAGAACCGTGCAAGCAGCTATTCACCGCACACGGCTCAAGCAAGCCCGAAAGGCGCACCGGCAGGAGAAGGTGCGGGACTCGTCATCACGGCGGCTCCGTTCCGCCGTTGACAATGGGTGTGGAGGAGACGGACTCGTTGATCGCCAGGCGTGCTCTCCTCCGGGAATGCGATGTATTGCTTGGAGATCGCCTTCCGGATGACGACCCGCCATGCTTCCCATTCTTGTGGGCTTTGTGGCGGGTGGTCGGCGTGCAGCAGGAGCCCTCCGCAGACCGAGCAGCGGCCGTGTTGAGCCTGTAGGAGGCGCACGGTCATAGCGGCGACTGGCAGAGGTGTTCCCTTGCGGCGCCGCTGAGCCCAGTATGACTCCAGGGTGGGGTCGTCCGGGGACGCCTTCCCCTTGACCAACTGGTGCCGGACTATCTTCGTCCAGGAGAACTTGAGCAGGTAGGCGCCGCTGTCGCGGTCACCGAACACCCATCGGTCCCTCCTGGTCTTGTTGAACCGGCCGAAGTACTTGTCGCAGATCCAGTGCTTCGGCTTGTTCGGGTGGCCGTGCTTGGCCCACTTGTAAGCGAGCTTCCACATGTAGCTGTCCAGCGCCGTGAAGATTTCGCTGGACACCACCGTCCGGTAATAGGCCGACCAACCCCGCACAATCGGGTTGATCTTCTTGAGTACCGCACCAGCGTTGGCCCCTCGCAGGGCCAGCATTTCGGTGCGCAGCCGTTCCCGGATCCGTCGTTGAGCCGCTGCACTCGGTTTGATCAGCAGCTTGCCGTGATAGCGGCGGACATTGAATCCCAGGAAGTCGAACCCGCTCTCCGCGTGGACAATGCGTGTCTTGCCCTCGTGGAAGGCGAGCCCCCGGGGCGTCAGCCATACCGCCAGCCGTTCCTTGACCTGTTCGGCCTGCTCACGGCTGGTGCACATCGCGACAAAATCATCTGCGTACCGCACCAGCACGGGGCTACCGCTCTGCGCACTCCCGGCATCTCTGCCGGAGGTGTAATAGCGGACCCCTGCGGCTTCCTCCATCCCATGCAAGGCCACGTTGAAGAGCAAAGGGCTAATAACCCCGCCCTGCGGAGTTCCCTCCTCGGTCGGGGCGAACCGACCGCGATCCACGACCCCGGACTTCAGCCACTGCCGGACCAGTCCCCGGGCTGGGAAGGTGCCGAGCGCCGCCATGAGCCGGGCATGGTCGATACGGTCGAATGCCGCCGTCAGGTCAGCGTCGAGCACCCACGCACGCTGCGGGTTCTTCCCGTTGAGCGTGGAGTAGATGGCCCCGATCGCGTCGTGACAGCCGCGGCCAGGCCGGAAGCCATACGACTTCGGCTCGAACCGCGCTTCCCACTCGGGCTCCAGTGCACCCAATGCCACAGCTTGCAGGCATCGGTCAACAATCACTGGAATCCCGAGCCCGCGCTTCTTCTTCGTCCCCGGCTTGGGGATAAACACCCGCTTGACGGGCCAGGGAATCCACGGTCGGGCACGGTGCTGGACCCAGTCGGCCAGAGCGGCCTTTGACTGGGAAAGCAACACCACCTTCCCGTCGACTCCCGCCGTCGCACGTCCCGCGTTGATCTCCGTCACCCGTCGCACGCTCAGGAGCGTGTTCGAGCGGGACCGAAGCATCAGCTTCTGCAAATTGCGGACCTTCCTCAGGTCCCCTGCCTGCGATGCCGTGAAGATTCTCTGCCGCAGACGTCGTACGTCTTCCTCGACCCGCCGCCAGTCAACCGACGCCCAGTCCAAGTCTTCGCCCTCGGGTCCGTTCACCAGCGCGGAGGCGGCAGAACGACCGAGGCCGTTCCGTCCCGCGATCAACATGGTGTCCAACTTGCCCCTCGGTTCCGTCGTCTTTCTTCAGTGATCTCTGCACAGGCTCACCTGGCCCACGTCAGCACCCTTTCGGGCCGGGCAGCACACCCGTATCCGGACGGTTATGCGGGGCGGCCGGCGGAGAGGCCGGCCATACTGCCCCGGGTTCCCGTTTCCTTTCGGCTTCCGGCATTGGCTTCTTGGGTCATCCTGTTCCCGCTGGGGAATTTAGCCTTCCTCACAGTCGGCCGACCGGGCTCCTAACAGCCCGGACCCCAACGGGGTTTCCACGTTCCACACGAATGAGATACGACCGGGGTGGGTGCTCCCTTTACCCCGAGGCGGCGGTGTCCACCTGGCCGGAGTGACCTCTACCAGCCAGCGCCTACCGCTTCACAACGGCTAGCCATACACCCCACTAAGAACTTCCATCGGCGAGGCTTGGGATCACGAGGCATCATCGGGAGTTCACTTTCGTTCACCCGTCCGGTCTTCCCCTTGCCTGTAACTCCCGGATGGAACGGGAGTCCTTGGGCTTTCCCCTGAGCTTCGCACCACCCCGTTACCGGCGTCGCACGTCAAGGGCGGGGACGGGCCATACGGACACAGACCCGTGACTGCACCTACGGCCTTATCAACCGCCTCTCCAACTGGACAGTCCACTCAAATTCGTGCGGCTTCGTGTCGCACGGTCGCCTTCCCAATGCCCTGGAACGGCCCGGTCCTCAACCTCAGCAGGCCGGTTGGTGATCAGCACCTCGGGCGTGACGAACTTCTTGCCCCGTCCACGGGTGCGGGCGCGGGGAACTCGAAGGGCACGGCCAGTGCGTAGGCAGGCAGTCAACTCGCGCTTGAGGGCGCCACGCCCTTGGATGTATAGCGCCTGGTAGATCGTCTCGTGCGAGATCCGCATTGACTCATCATCACCGAAGTCGACCTGCAGCCGCTTGCTGATCTGCTCTGGACTCCACGCAACTCCCCAGCGCCGGTCCGCGCGGCGGCCGTGACGCCTTCCCTTCCACGGCACGTTCGGTCCCGGGATCGGCCGGCCCTCGGCGTCGCGGACCACTCCTGCCAGCCGCTGTTCGACATAGCGACGGAGCCGATCGTTGACGGCCAGCTTCGCGACCTTCGGGCGCTTACCGCGACTCTCGGCGTGCCACTGGGCAACGGATGCGCGGTAGTCCACACGCCCGCCGCGGGTGGCGGCGTTGCGGCGCAGCTCCCGAGAAATCGTCGAGGGGCTGCGACCCAGCTGTGAGGCGATCTGACGAAACCCATGGCCTTCGACTCTCAGCAGCGCGATCTCCTCACGCTCAGTGAACGACAGATACCGACCCGACGGCTCGGCAAGACTGATCGGTGGCATACCGCCACCCTCACGAAACCAGCGCGATCCCACCGGCACCGACACGCCGCACGCGACAGACGCGTCCTCACTCGACAATCCCTTCCTGACCTCACGCCAGAACCGTCGCTGAACCTCGCGAGCGTTGCCCCCTGGCCGACCCGACGACCGCATCGCCGGCCTTCCCGTAACAGCTGTCGTCCATCCCGGCGGACGCCCCATCCACACACCTCCTCATCGAGGTGTTGCGACGACCACTGGAATCCGCCTTGCACGCCTCTGTCGCTGTGATGGACCAGGCCGGCCACGTCCTGACTAGCGTGTTCACGCCGCCAGATACCCATCTGCAGCGCATCCAGTGCGAGCTCGGTATACAGGCTGATCGACACCTGCCACCCGAGGATCATGCGGGAGTAGACGTCGAGCACGAAGGCCACATAGACCCACCCGTCCGCGGTGCGCACATAGGTCAGATCGGCCACCCACAACTGGTTCGGACGTGACGCGGTGAAGTCGCGTCTGACCAGGTCACAGGGTCGCTCGGTCTCAGCGGCCGGCTTGGTGGTCCGGGGGTGCTTGTCCCGGGTGACGCCACGGACACCTTCGGCGCGCATCAGCCGTTCGACCGTGCACTTGGCCACCTGATGGCCCTGACGGCGCATCTCGTGCCACACCTTCCTCGCGCCGTAGACCTCCAGGTTCTTCACATGCACCTCCTTGATCTGCTCGACCAGGATCTGGTCACGGACAGACCGAGCCGACGGCGGCCGGGACTTGTGGGCGTAGTAGGTCGACGGCGCGATCTCAGCAGGCGTTCCCTTCAACGCCGTCAGGACCGGCTGGACGCCACCGTGCTCCGCTTCCACGGAGTCCACGAACTCGACCTTCAACGCCGTGTCTATCGACTCGGACGGTCCAACTCCGCCGCGAAGAAAGACGCCGCCGACTTCAGAATCGAGTTCGCCCGGCGCAGCTCACGGTTCTCCCGCTCCAGCTCCGCGATCTTGGCCGCGTCCGATGTCGTCGTCCCCGGCGCCACCCCAGCGTCAACCTCAACCTGCTTCACCCACGTCCGCAACGCTTCCGGATGCACCCCGAGTTGGTCCGCGATCCGCTTCACCGCGCCCATCCGAGACCCCGGATCCTGCCGAGCCTCCACCGCCAACCGCGTGGCCCGCTCCCTCAACTCATCCGGGTACTTACGCTGCGCTGCCATCGTCCTCGTTCCTCCAGGCTTCGATGTCTCCATCTAACCCGGGGCGAGACACCTCGTCTCAACTGGTCGTTGTACGCGCTGCGTAAGGACTGGAACCAGGCCAAGAACGACGTAGCGCCATGGTGGGCCGAGTACTCCAAAGAGTCCTACTCCTCCGGGCTCGATGCTCTGGCGGCTGCCTTGAAGAACTGGGGCGCTTCGCGCACCGGCAAGCGCAACGGTGCCCGCGTCGGGTTCCCTCGGTTCAAGTCCAAGCGCCGGGCTGTGCAGTCGTGCCGGTTCTCCACCGGAACTATCCGCTGTGAACAGCGGTACGCCGTACTGCCGCGCATCGGGCGGGTGAAGCTGCACGAGCACCCAACCAAGTTGCTCGCCGCGCTGGCTGAAGGGTCGGCGCGCATCATGTCCGCCACGATCCGTTTCGAACGTGGCCGCTGGTTCGTGTCCTTCACCGTGGAACAGTCGCTTCCCGAACTCACACCCGCTCGGCCCGATGCGGCTATCGGCGTGGATCTTGGTATCAAGACCCTCGCGACCATCTCCGAAGGCCCACCCGTTGAGAACCCGCGTCACTACATCCAGGCCCAGCAGAAGCTGGCCCGCCTGTCCCGACGCGTGTCCCGCCGTCGCGGCCCGGACCGGCGTAGTGGCCAGGCCGCGTCGAAGCGGTGGCAGCGCGCCAACGCCCAGCGCAACCGGGTGCATCACCATGTCGCTGACCAGCGGCGCGACGCCATACACAAGCTGACCACCCGGCTCGCGTCCACCTACGCCACGGTCGTGGTCGAGGACCTGAATGTCACCGGGATGATGTCCAACCGCCGCCTTGCCCGCCACGTTGCCGACGCCGGTTTTGGCGAGTTCCGGCGCCAACTGGAGTACAAGGCCGAACGGTTCGGCAGCCGGGTAATCGTGGCGGACAGGTGGTTCCCGTCAAGCAAGACCTGTTCGGGCTGCGGAGCAGTGAAAGCCAAGCTGCTCCTGTCCGAACGCGACTACGTCTGTAAGACCTGCGATCTGATCATGGACCGCGACGCGAACGCGGCCAGGAACCTTGTCGCACTGGCAGTCGCCGCGAGTAGTGCGGAGACGTTAAACGGACGTAGAGCCGACCAGAAGACCCGGGTTACCGGGCAGGTGGCTGAGAAACGTCAACCGGGCACGGCATCTGCCCCTCAGGCCCGGACTCCTTCGCCAGAAGGTGCAGGTGTATAGCTAATGACTACTCACTTGCAACGGTGAGCCGCCCGTCGTACCCGGCCGCGACGCGGATGCTCGTGTTCCGCACGTACCCCGCCGACTCCAACCTGTCATACATCGGCTCGTAGAAGGGAGCGCTGCCGGTCCGTCCGTAGTCCTTGACACGGCGTCGACCCCGGGCTGGTCGGAGAACCTCGACGGCATCGGCTTCGCGGGATCCCGGTCATAGCGGAGCGTGAGCAGCTTGTCCTGGCAGACCTGGTTGAACGTCCGGCTCGGATGGCTGTTGCGGTACCAGTCCTCGAACCTGCCGGAGCGAGGGCACTCCGGCGCGGTCGTCTGGTTGTGCACCGTCACCGAGAGCTTGGTGAGGTGGAACGCCGGGAAGAGGATCACCGGTGCGCCGACCGGAGCCGCGGACGCCGGAGCCGATGCCGAGACCGAACTCAGTACCAGGGCCAGCACGGCGAGGGCGACACCTGCCATCCGGCGCGGCGCACGCGCCGGCACACCCCGGTCGTAGCGTCCCCGCTCCGCGCATACCACCCCCATCGGGTACGGCCCGGAACTTCTCGCCAACCCGGCGGATCCGTCGGTGCTTCTTCTGCCGGCACCGTAGACACAGGCCCCCGCTGGGAGCACGGGACGACCGGCCCGACCAGTCGGGGACCCAGCGCGTAGGAGTGCCAAGCGAGACCGTATGAGTTACTGCACAGGACAGACCCCCGGGGTGGGGCCGGGGGCCTCTCCGCTACTGATCGATCAGAACTGGTCGGCGAAGTGGCCGATCGGGTCGCCCGCGGAGGTCTTGAACTGCTCGACCGTAGGGACCTGCTCGGCCAGCTGAACGCTCGAGGACCCGTTGCCGCACGAGCTGCCATTGCCGGGGGTGTACTGCATGGTGGTGCGTGCCTTCCTGTGAGTGCGGGCCCGGGGCAGGGTCCTTGCGTGGGGCCTGTCCCGGGCACCTGCCTTGCTGCCCGCCGCCGTTGCGTTGTCGAGCCCTCTGTCAGGTCTCGCGGCGACAGGACACCTGTGGGGTTAGGACAGGTCGAACCGGCCGGCGCGGACGCCGGCAAGGAACGCCTGCCACTGGGCGGGCGCGAAAGCGAGGGTGCCGCCGTCGCGGTTCTTCGTGTCGCGCACTCCCACGTGGGTGGCTGAGGCGCCGATCTCGACGCAGTTGCCGCCGCCGTTGGACGGGGTGGCCTTGCGCCACCCGCTGAACTGCTGGTGCACCCTTACTCCTCTGTGGGTTAGGACAGGTCGAAGCGGCCGGCCCTGAGGCCGGCCATGAACTACTGCCACTGCCCTTCTGGCACCTAGATGGCACCGGCCTGGCGGTGGAGAGATGGTCTAGGGGGTCGTCGACGGCGGGGACTGAGCCTCGATGAACTCGCGGACCTGGCGGTGCTCCGCGAGCCAGGCGTTCATCTCGTTGCGGGGTAGCCGCTCCAGCGTCTGCATGATCTGCTCGCGGAGTTCCCAGCTCCGCATTCGTGGCTTGCCGCCTTCGGCGACGGCCTTCTCCAGGTCGCGCAGGCGGGTGTAGACGCGCTCCTTGCGGAGCGCCCATGCAGTTGTCACTTGTCGTACACCGCCACGACGTAGCCGAGCCCAACGATGGCGGCCAGCAAGAACTCCAGCGCTTTCCACGCGCGGGCCCCCATCAGGTGAAGTCCCCGGCGAACAGTCGGCCCAGGTAGGCGACGACGGCTTCGAAGTCGTCGCCGTCGGCGATGGAGCGCAGCCAGCGGGACCACTCCCACTTCGGCCGGTCGTCGTACATGACGCATCGGATCGTCAACCAGGTCGTGCGATCTTCGGGGTAGCGGACCTGCACCGCCCAGGTCTCGCCCAGCTCGTAGAGCTTCGTCTCATACAGACCGTCGAGACGCTCTTGGAGCTTGCGGGCGTACTGCTCGCTGGTGTCGCGGCGCGCGGCCAAGCGCGCTTCGACAGCTCCCAATGCGTCATTGAGGGACACGCTGCGCCTCCCGTCGAGGGCGGAAGTGGGGTTCGAGGTAGGAGGCCAAGTTGAGATCGCGTGCACTGTGCAGTACCGCAAGTGTGGCCAAGCGCGGCAACGTTGTCGAGCGAATCGCCCACATTGAGTGAAAACGTCATTACGTGCTGTAACGTCACGTGCCGCGGATATGGTGGTGCTACGTCCTGCACATTGCACAAAGGGGGCATGTGGAGTGATAAGTCCCTACGTCCGCCGCCTTCGGCTCGGGCGGGAAATCGAGAAGCGCCGCAAGGCGGCGAAGCTCACCACAGACAAACTCGCCAAGATGGTCAGTGCCGACCGCTCCAAGCTCAGCCGGTTGGAGGGCGGCAAGATCCGCCCCGACCTGGACTTCGTCTACAAGCTGCTGGAAGCGCTCGGCGTGGACGGCGAGGAGTGGGCGCACCTGGCGACGATCGCCCGCGAGGCCACCGAGAAGGGCTGGTGGGAGTCCCAGCCCATGGACCACAGGCAGGCGATGTTCGCCGACCTGGAAGCCGGGGCGACCACGATCCGCGAGTACCACCAGACCGTCGTCCCGGGACTGCTCCAGACCGAGGCCTACACCCGCGCGCTGAACGAACACGACGACCTCACCCTGGCGGCGCCGGCGCCGTCGCCGCAGGAGATGACGATTCGGGCTCGAGCAGGACGTCAGCGAATGCTGCGCCGGCCAGGCGGCCCCAGCTACGAGGTGGTCCTGGACGAGTTGATCGTGCGGCGCGAGACAGCCCCACCGCGCGTACTCGCCGAACAGCTCCGAGCCCTGGCTACCACCACGGTCGCGACCGTGCGGGTGCTCCCGGTGTCCGCGCGGATCGAGGTGTACAGCGTCCCCAAGTCCGCATTCTCGCTGTACACCTACGCCGATCCGGGAGACCCTACGGTCGCCGCTGTCGAGATGGTGGCAGCGGACCTCGCTCTCACCGATGTGGGCGAGGTGAAGTCATACGAGCAGTTGTTCGATCGCCTCCGCAAGGCCACGCTGCCGGAGAAGGACAGCGCGGGCCTGCTTGCGGAGGCTGCCGATGAAATGGAGAGGATCGCGGCGTGAACCACAACTTTACTGGCTGGAGGAAGGCTTCCTACTCCTCTGGCGCAGGCAGCAACTGCGTCGAGGTGGGCGCAGCGCCCGGCGTCGTGGGTGTTCGTGACACCAAGGACCGAGAGGGCGGGACCCTTGCCGTGCCGGCCGCGCAGTGGTCGGCCTTCCTGGCCGGTGTGAAGGCAGGCGAGTTCGACCTGTCGTAAGCGCCATCCAGCTCTAACCCGAACGGGCCCGCCATCCGGTGGGCCCGTTCCGTGTCCGGGGTTCAGATCGACTCGCCGGGGCTGAGGTACCGGTAACCATGGTTGGTTTCCTCGCTGAGCCACCCGACCACGCTGGCGAGGCCTCGTTCGTTGATCTGGGCTTCGTGGATCGCGAACGCCCGTTGCGGACTGACCGCTTTCACGAAGTCGATCGCCTCCGCCGTCTTCAACCACGATCCCTGGGCTGGCACCAGCAGCGTCTCGATCGGCTGCTCGGGCACGTGCAACGAGTCACCGGGGTGGTAGACCGCTCCCTCGACGATGTAGCCGAGGTTCGCGCAGTCCGGCTGGCCGCCGTAGATGAACGCGTGCCGGCCGCCGACCGCGTGGACGCGGAACCCGGCGGCGGTGAACTCCTCGCCGCAGGACACCCCGGTCACCTCCACCTGTGGGATGGTCGCGTCGGCGGGGGCGTAGACCGGTACGCCGAGCCCGGCCAGGCGAAGCACGTCGATGTGGTCGGTGTGCTCATGGGTCACCAGTACGGCATCCGCGCCGGCCAGCGCGGACGGCTCGCTCCACGTCCCGGGATCGATGACCAGCACGCGTCCCTGGTGTTCGAGGCGTACGCACGCGTGGGTGTACTTCGTGATCCGCATGGCCACCAACGTACTGTCCGCGATGGTCATCGGCTGGCCTGCTTCGGTCGGCTCGTGAGGTGGACGGTGCCGGCGCCGACACCTACAGTCAAGGCCGCCCGGTCTGGGTTCTGATTCGTGAACGTCCGTGGTCGGACTTCGACGCCGCGGGCGGGACGGAGGCCGCATGTCCTCGTTGCTCCACGCTGCTCGCGGGTCGGTTCCTGTGTCGCGTCGCCGCCCCACCCGCCGCCGTACCAGGCTTCTCACCCTGGTTCTGGCGGCGTTGCTGGTCGCGGTGTCGCTGCTCCAGGCGAGGATGGCGCCGAGTGTTCGGGCGCAGGACAGCGAGTCCTTCCTCGACTGGTCGGCGCTGCCCGGCGAGATCGGCAAGGGCGCGTTCGCGCCGGTGGAGCCGACGACCGGCCTGAACCTGGACGGCGACTTCGAGAAGTGGCGCGCCTACACCGGCATCCAACTGCCCAGCCGCGAGGGCCAGAACAAGGTCAACGGCTGGACCGGGCCGGAGGACCTGTCCGCGCGGGCGTTCTTCACCTACGACGCCTCGACGTTCTACCTCGCGGTGAAGGTGACCGACGACCAGCACACCGCCGTGCCGGGCGGCAACAACTGGCAGGGCGACGGTTTGCAGTTCTCGTTCGGGGAGCCGGCGTTCGCGTCGTTCCGCACCGAGTACGGACTCGCGTTCGTGGACGGCAAGCCGGACGTGGCGCGCTTCTCCGACGGCATGGCGGTCCTCGGTCCGGACTCGATCGACGCCAGGATCACCCAGTCGGGCGACGATCTCGTCTACGAGCTCGCCATCCCCTGGACCGCGGCGATGTCGGTGGCGCCGAAGCCGGGCCAGCTGGTGCCGTTCACGATGCTCGTCAACGACAACGACGGCAACGGCCGGGACGGCTTCATCGAGTGGACGCCCGGCATCGGCGACACCAAGGACGTCGGAAAGTTCGCCCGCCTCGAACTCCTCCCGACCGGGCAGCCATGGAGTTCGTGGCTGTCCGGCGTCGACCAGGTCGACAAGGGCGAACCGGTGACGCTGACGTTGTACGTGCCCAACTACGGCGACCAGGCCCGCGCGGTCACCCTCGACATCCCGGCCGCCGACGTGTCCGGCAAGAGCGTGTCGATCCCTGCCCGGCAGGCGCTGCGGGAGGAGTTCTCGGTCACTCTGAACTCCACCCAGGAAATCGCCGCGACCGTCACCGACCCGGCCACCGGCGCGCACCGCACCGAGAAGCACACCGTCCACGTCCTGAAGACCGCGGCTGAGCTCACTGCGATGTTCGACGACATCCAGTCCAACGTCCTGCCGGCGCTGAAGGGCAAGCTCGCCGCCGTGAAGGCTGCGGGCCTCTCGACGGACTACGAGTCGGTGAACGAGGCGGTGATCGAGGAGTTCCTGCCGTTCGGCCGCGAGGACATCGACCACGAACGGCTCGACCGGGCCGAGTACATCGCCGACAGCCTCATCCAGCTGGCCGAGCAGGCGCAGACAAAGCTGGACGACTACCTGGCCGGCACGGCGACACCGCTGACCGTGCCCCGCTATGTGACCGGCAAGACGAAGATTCAGGGCTACTCCATGGTCGGCCAGACCACGACCGAGCCCGAGCGTCCGATCCTGTTCACCGGCTACGGGATGTTCGACCGGATCCTGCGCGACGTGCCGAAGTTCCCCAAGCTCGGAACGAACCTGGTCGACTACAACTTCGGCCCGGTCAACGTCATCAACCCGGCCAGCCCCATCCCGCACTGGTCGTCGTGGTCGGAGGACGGCCAGGGCAGCTTCACCCCCGACGACGCGGTGGCGCACGAGGGCTCGTACTCCCTGTGCTACGTCAACGGGCCCAAGAACGGCTACGTCGTCCAGAGCTTCGACGCCGAACCCAACACCACCTACCACGTCCGCTTCTGGGCCAAGGGCGACACCGTCAACGCCGCGGTCCTCTTCTCCAAGAACTACGGCTACTCCCACAACCTGCCCGCCGGCACCTACGACTGGCAGCAGATCGACGTCGACATCACCTCAGACGCCTCCGGCAGCCTGGAGCTCCTCTTCCTGCAGAGTGGTCCCGGCACGCTGTGGCTGGACGACGTCAGCGCCACCAGGGACGGCTCCACCACCAACCTGCTCCAGAACGCCGGCTTCGAGGCGGGCCTGGACACCTCCGACTTCGAGGTCAGCACCACCAACATCGACAAGACCATCAGGCCGTTCCTGGACGACGCCGAGAAGAACAACGTCGCCGTCAACCTCGACCTTGCGATCCACTACTGGCCCGAGTGGACCTACACCAAGTGGCCGGACCTGCGTAACGACGCGAACCTGTTCGCCAACAAGTTCGACATCGAGCACCCGGAGACGCAGAAGATCCTCAAGGCGTTCATCGACGCGGTGATCCCCGCGATCAAGGACTCGCCCGCCCTGCAGTCGGTCACGCTGTCCAGCGAACCCATCTACGTGAAGAACAACGGCGCCTACCACCTCGCCCACTGGCACCGCTGGCTCGCCGAACGCTTCTCCTCGGTCGCTCAGATGAACGAGCTGTACGGCAGCTCCTACGACTCCTTCGACGACGTGCCGGTGCCCGACGTCGACAAGGCGACCGGCTCGCCGCTGTACTACGACTACCTGACGTTCAAGAGCAAGGTCTTCTCCGACTTCCACAAGATGCTGGCCGACGAGGTGCACAAGCTGGCACCCGACCTGCCCGTGCACGCCAAGGTGATGGGCTGGGGCATGCTCAACCGGGCACCGCTGCTCACCTGGGGCATTGACCCGGAGGACTTCTCGGGCGTCACCGACATCAGCGGCCTCGACGACGGCAACGCCCAGGAGTCCGGACCGGGCGGCTACGACAACTACTTCAGCCTCTACGACATGCAGTCCTCGATGGCGCGGCAGCCGGTGTTCAACTCCGAGGACCATCTCGTCACCGACGGGGACGAGCGCTACATCCCGCAGATCGCCGACTCCGCCGGCAACGGCATCTGGGGCGGCGCCCTGCACGGCCGTACCGCCTCGGCGATCTGGGTGTGGGACCGCTCCTACGACATCGCCAACCAGCCCTACCTGCAGGGCAGCATCCTCAACCGCCCCGACGCGGTCGCGAAGGTGGGCCAGGCGAGCCTCGACCTGAACCGCCTCGCCCGGCAGGTGACTGCGTTCCAGGACGCCAAGGCCGACGTGGCGTTGCTCTACTCCTTCACGCCGAACCTCTACTCACCGGACTACTTCCCGATGCTGCAGCGGTCCTACTCCGCGCTCAGCTCCACCGGGCAGAAGGTGGGCTTCATCTCCGAGGACCAGATCAACGCCCGCAACTCCTCACTCGACGGGTACCGCGTGGTGGTCCTGCCCGAGACGACCAACCTCTCCGCCAACACGCTCAGCCAACTGCGGGCTTACGTCGCCCGCGGCGGGCACGTCGTCACCATCGGGTCGGACTCGACCCTGCTCAGCGCGGACGAGTACGACAAGCCGTTGCGTTCGGGTGAGCGGCTCGCGGTCCTGAACAGTCCCCGCACCACCAAGGTCGCGGCGAACCCGTCTGAGGCCGACCTGCGCGAGGTGTTCGTCACCCTGCTCGACTCCCTGAAACTCAACGACGTCGTGGTCTACGACACCGCGACCGGCCGGCCCGCCGTCGACCTGGAGTGGCGTACGGCGACCTACGACGGCAAGCGGCTGCTCAGCCTCATCAACACCAGCGAGGACGCCCGATCCCTGCAGGTGAGGGTGAACGGCCAGACGGTCACCCCGACCAGCGAGCTCATCTCCGCCAAGCCCAACAGCAGCTCAACTCTCCACCTCCCCAACCTGGACCACGCGATGTACGTCCTCCCGTAGTCGCCGCGGCCCCGCCTCGACACCTGAACCGGCCCTCAGCCAGGTACCTCGGCGGCGACCAGGAACAAGGGGCCGCCAGCCAGAAGGCGCCCAGAGTTGGCCTGGGCGGTCCAGGTGGCGGCGGTCGCGGCGAGGTAGCCGTGCGTCGATGACACGGATCGTGTTGCGGTGCAGGCCGAGCGTGGGATCGGCCGACGGAAGTCGCGAAACAGCGGCGTGCGACGGTCGCGGCCGCACCGCACCGCACCGCTCGACGTTCCGCAACATGGCCAGCACCGCCTGACCGCGGCTTTGTGCCCGTGATGAGAGTGCTGGAAGTGCGGCGAGCGTGGACGGCGCGTTCGGCGGTCGGTGCTGCCGGTGTCGAGGGCGTCGTTACCGCTTGTGTTCCGTGGTGATGGGCAGGGCGGGCTGGTCTATTGCCCACTTCCAGGAGCCGTCGTGTTGGCGGCGGGCGACCTCGACGGTGACGGGGCCGCCGGGCAGTCGTGTGGAGGTTAGTGCGAGGTCGCCGTTGAGCAATGCTTCGGTCTGCTGCCCGAGGGTCACCGTGATTCCGGTGGTCAGGAACTGGGTCCAGAACTCTCGGATCGCAGCGGAACCGATCGCAAGACCGTCGCCGGTGTCGAGGACCGCGTCGTCCTCATAGAGCGCGACGAGTCCTTCAACGTCGCGGGCGTTGATGCGTTCGACGAGCAACTGCGAGAGGTGGTTGGGCTCGACCGCGCGTTGTGCAGTCATGGGGTCGTTGCTCCATCTCGTCATCGTTCGCCCTGATCGCGCTGCGGTCCGGCCAGTCTCCTGCATCCTTGCCTGCACGTTTGGGGCGAGCCACCCTCCCGGCCCGTCGTCCGCGCTTACAGGACGCGGGCAGGCACCTCGGAAGGCACCCCGAGCGCTACACCACTACCAGGGACTTGACCTGTGGCCTGTGAGGTTTTCTGAAGCCGCGCGGTATCGCTCGGCAAGGAGTCGCACCTGGGCGAGCAGTTCCGGCGAATCGAGGACTTCGAAGTCTGTCTCCCACCAGCTGAGGTAGCGGGCGACGGACGCGGCGGTCTCCGACCCGACCGTGACGATGCACGCGTCGTCCCCGTCGGGTTCGACGTCGACGGCGAGTGGGGCTCGAGCACGGATGTCAGCGGCGGGCGCCTTCAGACGCACTCGGTAGCGGGTCTGCCAGGGCGCGGTCTGGAGCGAGCGCACGAGGCGATCTTCGAGGCCGCCGTTGGGTTCGGGCCGTGGAGTGAACCGCCGGCCGTTCGGGGTCTTGACGCGTAGCCGGTCGACGCGGAACGTGCGCCAGTCATCGCGGAAGGCGTCCCAGGCAAGCAGGTACCAGCGACCTGCGCGCAGAACGAGTCGGTAGGCCTCAACCTCGCGATGTGACTCGTTGCCTGCGGCGTCTTTGTACGCGAAACGAAGCCGCTCCTGAGTGTGAATCGCCGCTGCGATCGACCAGAGGGTGTCGGTGTCGACGGCGGCGATGCCGTAGGGCGCGCTGCTCGTGGCCCGTGCGAGCGAGGCAAGCCTGGGGCGAAGCCGGGCAGGCAGCAGGGTGAGCACCTTGTTGAGCGCTCGCGCCGACGCGTCAGCGATGTCGGTGACGCCGTGGCTGGCGGAGAGGCTCATTCCCATCGCGAGGGCGACGGCTTCGTCGTCGTCGAGCACCAGCGGCGGCAGACGGCTGCCGGACCCGAGGCGGTATCCGCCCGCCACTCCGGGCACCGCGTGCACGGAGTAGCCGAGGTCGCGCAGTGCGGCGACGTCGCTGCGCAGCGTCCGCGCGGAGATGCCGAGCCGGGAAGCGAGGTCAGGTCCGGTGTGAGCGCCTGGCACCTGGAGAAGAGCGAGCAGCCGCAACAGACGGGCAGAGGTCGACAGCACAAGGTCGACGATAGATCGGGGAGCGGAAGCAGACTCGCCGCAATCACTGATCTGCTTGGCGTCCATGAGATCCAGAAACGATGGAAGCAGGTCATGAGCAGCCCAGTTATCGCCACGGTCGTCTTCCCGGCACGGAACTTCGATGCCGGCGTGCAGGCATGGTCGACAGTCTTCGGAACCGGTCCGACCTTTTCCAGCAACGGCGTCGAACGCCAGCCCGGCGACGCAGACTTCGCAGTCTTCAAGACCGCGGACATCGAGATCGGTCTGACGTCGCTGCCGTGGGTCGACGAGCCGCTCGTCCTGCTCGACACCGACGACATCGAGGCACGCCGGCAGGAACTGATCGACGCCGGCGCAGTCGGGCTCGGCGAGGTCGCCGACGGGTCCCTCGCCCCACTGGGCACCGCACCGGTCACCAACGGAAACCCCACCACCGGGATCGTCGAGGTTCCCGGGGCCAGGCTCGCGGTCATCGAACTCGCCAACGGCAACAGACTCGGGCTGCGCCAGACCCTGCCGGAGCAGTCGGGGCGTCGCGATCCACGGTGACCTACGGCGGGTCGGCGCGCCGTCCCGCCGTAGCTCGGCATCACGTCGCGCATCCGGGCCATCTCGCCACGTGTCCAACTCACCACTCACCACTCACCAACGAAGGAATGCAGATGCCCGTCTCCATCGCCACGCTCGTCGTCGACTGTGACGACGCCCTCAAAGTCGCACGGTTCTGGTCCGAGCTTCTCGACGCGTCGCTGGCACAGGACGCCGACCAGGACTGGGCCACGATCGACACCACCCCACAGCTCGCGTTCGCGCGAGTCCCGGACAAGACTCCCGGCAAGAACGTGATCCACCTCGACCTGTCTACTGGCGACAGTCACGTGGCCATCGAGCGAGCCGTCGGTCTGGGCGCCACACGCGTCGCGGACCACGACGGCTGGACGACGCTCGCCGATGTCGAGGGAAACGTCTTCGACGTCGCTACCTCCTGAGCGCACAGCACAGCACCCTGGACCTTCAGGCTGCTTGAGGGTTCAGGGTGCTGCCGCGACACCAAGCGCTGGGTGCCGTCGTAAGGACAGTCGTCGGGGGGCAAGGACTGAAGTCCGGTCCCTGCGCGAAACTCTAGGCCTCGCCCAGTAAGGGGCAGCGGTACTCGTATCCAGCCACCAACTGGCCGAGGTACAGCAGTCGCGACCTGCCAGTTCACCACGACTGACCGATCGTTCATCCCGCCCGCAGGATCCAGGGGCACCGGAGCGAGCCGCGTCCAGATCACCACCGCCGTCGGTAGCGGATCGCCAGAGGCCACCCCGAGGGAGAACAGGTCCTCGCCGCGCGGCGCTCCCGCCTCGGCCCGGGAGGGGATGAGGATGGGGAGGCCGACGGCGAGCGCGCCGACTCCGACGCCCGTGATACCGAGGAAGCCGCGGCGCGACATCGGGCCGGATCTGGGAAGGGTGAGGCTCGGCGAGCCGCCGGCCCGCACGCGTTCAGACGCTTCGACGACCGGCCGCTCAGTCACGAGGATTCCCCACCCATCCGTTTCGCCTGTCCCGTAAGGCGCCGTCAGCGCCCACGGGAGGCAGTGGTCACTTCACACGAACCGGGTGATCCTTTCGAGCCAAGACGATCAAGTAGGTGGTGCGCTGGTGACCGTGGGATGAAGACGTGGGCACCACTGAGAGTGTGGTCAGCTCGTGGTTCCTGCATAAGCCCGACGACGTGATGCCAACCCGGGGTCTCTTCGACTTCCCTGCGCGTCGAGGAGACCCCGGGTGGTGGTGCTCAACGAGCCGGCGTGACGCCGTTGAACCAGTTCCGCGCGTCGACGGCGGCGCCGTGTTGCGGTCGCCGGCCACGGTGATGCGCTCGAGCGCGGCAATGTGTTCGGCGGTGAGCGTCAGGTTCGAAGCGAGGCTGTTCTCCTCGAAGAAGGCGAGCCTGCGGGTGCCGGGGATCGGGACAACATCGGGCGCCTTGGCGAGCAGCCAGGCGAGCGCGACCTGGCCAGGGGTGGCGTCGACCTCGGCCGCGATGGCGCGGACGACGTCGATGGTCGAGAGGTTGTGGTCGATGTTCTCCTCGGAGTACCAAGGCATCCCGCGACGATGGTCGGTGTCCTTCAGATCGTCACGAGAACTGACCGAGCCGGTGAGCGCGCCGCGACCCAGCGGGCTGTAGGGCACGATGCCGATCCCGAGTTCACGGGTGAGTGGGAGGACCTCCTCTCGATCCCGCGCTCCCACAGTGACCACTCGGTCTGGATCGCGGTGATGGGATGCACGGCCGCCGCGCGGCGGATGGTGTCGGGTGCTGCCTCGGAGAGGCCGAGATGGCGGACCTTGCCCTCGGCGACGAACTCGGCCATCGCGCCGACGGTGTCTTCGATCGGCACCGTCGGGTCGACACGGTGCTGGTAGTACAGGTCGACCTGGTCGGTGCCCAGGCGACGCAGGGACCGCTCGAGGCGCTCTCGGGCGTAGGCGGGGCTGCCGTCGATGCGAGCCTCTGCCCCGCCGAACGGAGCGGAGACGATCCCGAACTTCGTCGCGATCACGAACTCGTCGCGACGTCCGGCGATCGCGCGGCCAATGATCTCCTCACTCTGGCCGTAGCCGTCGGCGGTGTCGATCATGGTGACGCCAAGCTTGCCGGTCCGGTCGAGAATCTCGCGGGCCGCGGCGTCCGGGTCATAGCCGGCCTGTCCGTAGGGGTTGGCGAAACTCATCGCGCCGTAGCCGATCGCACCGACCTCCAGGCGCTGGGGCCCGAGGAACCGGCTGGGAACGCTCATGGTGATGTCCTTTCCTGGAGGACCCTATGTCCTCACCTGGGGACATAGGTTAGTCCTCAACTGAGGACTTGTCTCCCCCGCCCCGTAGGATCACCCCATGACAGACGCCGTGTCCGCCGCCCCACGTCGACGGGCACGCGATGCGGAGGCGACCCAGCGCGCGATCCTGGACGCCGCCATCGACGCGTTCTCCCGGAGCGGATACGACGGCGCGAGCACCCGTGACATCGCTCGCGAAGCCGGAATCGACCCCCGACTGATCTCCCGCTACTTCGGGTCGAAAGAGGCATTGTTCGCACAGGCGGTCGAACACACCTACCGGCACCCGCTCATGATGGTCCCCGGCCACAACCGTGCCGTGGCCGCGGCCCTGCTCAGCGACGCACCGCTGGAGCAGGCGAAGGGGCTCCTGCTCACGATCCGCTCGGCCGGGAACGAACGCGCCGTGGAAATCATGCGCGACCACCTCGAACGCCACTACCAACGCCAACTCGCCGACGCCCTCCCCGGCCCGGACCCCGTTACCCGCGCCGCTCTGCTCATCGCGATCTGCACCGGCGTACAGATGCAACGCAACGTCCTGCGCAACCGCGCGCTGCAGCACGGCGGCACAGACGCCGTCGTCGACCAGCTCGCCGCCGCTCTCGATGTCATCGGCTCCGGGCAGCGGCCCTCACCCGCCTGAGAGCGACGGGTCATGCGGTGCGGCGGGGGCGGGCCAGCACCAGCCCGCCGAGAACCATGCCGATCAGTCCCAACCCCACGGCCGCGATGGCCCCGGCCAGCCCGTTACCGGTGCCCAGGCCACCGGCGGCGTTGGCGCCGTGCACCCCACCGACGACCACGCCGACCAACCCCAACACCAGCGCCAGCATGGCCCCGTTTCGCCCGGTGCCGGGGCCGGCGCCGGTGCGGACACGCCCGGTGGAGCGGGCCAGGGCCAGCCCGCTGATGATCACGCTGACCAGCCCCAGCACGGCGGCCAGGGTGGGCACGGTTCGCCCGACGCCGAGTTCGTAACCAGCGGCGACGATGTGCGTGGCGGCCGGTGCGGCGAGAGAGTGAAGGACGGACATGGCAGCATCCCTTCGGTCGACGGCGAGTGCGGCCACATGTCTTGCGTCCTACGGGTCGTCGGACGATGACCCGTCACGCACGACGGCCCTCACCGTGAATGGACACACACGATCGTCGCGTCCGAAGGCCGGGGCGTCCTCTGTCAGCAGGCGCCAGGTGATGCGGGATTCGACGTAGGTAGCTCGCGCGGAACCGCGCTCCTCGACGTAGGGGGCTACGCACGTGGCGGGAGTCGTTTCCTCCCCGGTCACCCTATGATTCGCGGCATGCAGGACAGCATCAGGAGGTTCCGCCCGCCCGCCTGGGCGCAGGACCTGCTGCTGGCGCTGTTCATCACGGTGATGCAGGTGCAGGGCACCATCTCCCGCACCGCCAACGACCCCGACGCGGTGCTCCGCCCCCTCACCGACCTCGGGCATCTGGGGTACGTCCTGCTTGTCACCGGTGGCGCGGTCGTCGCCGTGCGCCGGCGCTGGCCCGTCGCGGTGTTCACCGCGACCGCGCTCACCAGCCTTGCCTACTACGCACTCGACTTCCCGGACGGGCCCGGCTGGCTCGGCCTGTTCGTGGCCCTCTACACCCTCACCGCCCACGGCGACGGACGCCGTTCACTGGTGACGGCCGGCGTGGGGATCACCGCTCTGTCCGCTTGCTGGCTGATCGCCGCCACCGACATCGAACCACGAGCCGCCATCGGCTGGGTCTTCTTCCGAATCGGCGCCTCGGTCATGAGTGCCGCCCTCGGCGAGAGCGTCCGTTCGAGGAGATTCATCGCGGCCGAAGCACTGGAACGCGCCGAAGTGGCGGAACGAACTCGCGAGGAGGAGGCACGGGCCC
Organism: Actinopolymorpha pittospori; assembly: GCF_014873875.1. Taxonomy (GTDB): domain Bacteria; phylum Actinomycetota; class Actinomycetes; order Propionibacteriales; family Actinopolymorphaceae; genus Actinopolymorpha; species Actinopolymorpha pittospori. The sequence continues at coordinate 1,252,012 of NZ_JADBEM010000001.1, forward strand.
GAGTCGACGCGGAACGACTCAGGATCGCGCGCGAGGTCCACGACACCGTCGCGCACGCCATCGCCATCATCAACGTCCAGTCCGGCGTCACTGCCCACGTGCTCGACAAGCGACCGGACCGCGCACGCGAGACCCTGAAGGCCATCGAGCAGACGAGCTCCCGAGCACTCCAGGAGATGCGGGCCATCCTCGGGGTCCTCCGCGACGACACCGATGACGGCGACGGCCGCGTCCCGTACCCCGGACTCGGGCAGATTGACGAACTCACCGCCAAGGCACGCGAAGCCGGGCTCGACGTCGACCTCGAGGCGACCTCACCTCCTCCGCCACTGCCCACCGCGGTAGGCAGCGCCGTCTACCGGATCCTGCAGGAGTCGATCACCAACGTGATCCGTCACGTCGGCCCCACCCGGGTCACCGTCGTAGTGGACTACGGCGCCGACACCGTGGAGGTCCGCGTGAGCGACGAGGGCCGACGAAACGGCTCGCTCGCGGCCGGCGCCACCCGCCCGGACGAGGGCCGGAACGAGAACGGCATGCCCGGCTCGGGAAAGCCGGGGCGCGGGCTCATCGGGATGCGCGAACGGTGTCAGCTCCTGGGCGGAGAACTCGACGCCAGCCCACTCCCGGGCGGGGGCTTCGCGGTCACCGCACGGCTGCCCATGGCTCCGACCGGACCGCACGTATGAACACCACGACAGCCGCGGCGAAGCACGTTGATCCGATCAGGGTGCTGCTCGTCGACGACGAGCGGCTGGTGCGGTCCGGGTTCCGGCTCCTGCTCGATCTGGAGGACGACATCACGGTGGTCGGTGAGGCCGCCAACGGCGCCGAGGCCGTGGAGCAAGCCCGCGTTGCGCGCCCGGATGTCGTCCTCATGGACATCCGCATGCCGAAGATGGACGGCATCCAGGCCACCCGACTGATCGCCACCGCGAACGGACTTCACCACGTTCGCATCCTCATCCTGACCACCTACGACACCGACACCCACGTCTTCGAGGGCCTGCAGGCCGGCGCCAGCGGATTCCTCCTCAAGGACTCCGGCCCTGCCGAACTCCTGCACGGCATCCGGGTGGTTGCCGCCGGAGAGGCCCTGCTCGCACCGCGCATCACACGCCGCCTCATCGCCCACTTCACCGCGCAACGGACAGCCGACAAGGCCGCCGAACATCGGCTCGCCGTCCTCACCGAACGCGAACGTGAGGTCCTGGCGCTCGTGGGGCGGGGCATGAGCAACGACGAGATCGGCGCCGAACTCTTCCTCAGCCCGGCCACTGCCCGCACCCACGTCAGCCATGCCATGGTGAAACTCGGTGCCCGCGACCGCGCACAACTGGTCGTCATCGCCTACCAGACAAGGCTCGTCACTCCGTAGCGATCGGCCTACGGTCACGTCGTCCAGGCCGTGGAGCTTCTCGGGGTTGCCTACAGCCCAGCTGCACCTGATCCCGAGACGGTTTGCTGGCTGGCCTCACCTGCCGCCTGGGCGAACTCGCGGACCCGGTGGGTGGTGTTGGTCTTCAACCACATCGGCCCCCATCGGATCGGTTCGGCGTCGGTGAAGGGCAGGTAGGCGATGTCGGGGCGGGGATAGAGGCGGGCGACGTTCGCTCCCACGGGGAAGACGCCGCGGCCGGCCGCGACCAGTGTCAGGGTCTCGGTGAAGCTGGCCGCGCGGGGACCATGGGTGACTGGTGCGCCCGCGGGTGTATGTGTCGGGTTGCGGTCCAGCTTGAAGGCGTCGGGCATGCCGGCGGGCACCAGGACGACCGGATGATCGGCCAGTTCCTCCGCCGACACCGCATTCTCGCCGGCCAGCGGGTGTCCGGCCGCCACCGCGAGCATCCGCGGCTCGGACAGCAGGACCGGTCCGGCCACCACGTCGGGCTGGGACGCGATGAGGAGGTCGGTGATCAGGACGTCGACGTCGCCGCCGCGCAGCCGGGCGATGGCGTCGTAACCCTGGGTTTCGTGGATGTGCACCTCGCAGTCGGGGTGCCGCTGGCCGAACAGCGCGACCGCCTTCAGCAGCAGCTGTCCAGCGATGGCGCTGAGGAACCCGACGCGCAGGTCCCCGGTGATCCCGCGACCGGCGTCGATCGCCCGGCGCACGGCGTCGTTCATCCCGGCGACCAGCGGGGCCAGGTCGTCGGCAAGTTGCCGGCCGATCGCCGTGAGACGTACCTGGCGGCTGGTGCGCTCGAACAGGGGCGCGTCGATCATGCGTTCCAGCTTCTTGACGGTCTGGCTGACCCGCCCGGTGGTGACCCCCACCCGTTCGGCGGTGCGCCCGAAGTGCAGTTCCTGCGCCAACGTCAGGAACACCTCGACCTCGTGCCGCTCCAGCAACGCCTCTCCCTTGAGTTGAACTAAACGATCGTAGCGCGATCGTGCGTTGATCCCCGTCACGCCTGGGCGGCATCGTTGATCCCACCTCACCCCGGTGACCAGGAGAAACCTGTCGGTGAGGGCTGAGACACAAGCCCCCTTTTCTGAGGAGCATTCGATGACCGCTGCGCGCAAGATCGTGGCCGGGCTGTTCATGTCGCTGGACGGCGTGGCGGAGGCGCCGGAGACCTGGAACCTCCCGTACATGGACGAGGAGATGGGCGCGGCGGTCGGCCAGATGCACGCCGAGGCCGACACACTGCTGCTGGGGCGGGTGACCTAGGAGGCCTTCGCCGCGGTCTGGCCACACCAGAGCGGCCCGATGGCCGACGCGATCAACGGCATCCGCAAACTGGTCGCCTCCACCACCCTGCACGAGCCCGGCTGGAACAACACCACCGTCATCGACGGCGACGTGATCGCCGCGATCAAGGACCTCAAGCGGCGGCCGGGCAAGAACGTCACCGTCTCCGGCAGCATCAGCCTGACCCGCGCCCTGCTGGAGGCCGGCCTCCTGGACGAACTTCGGCTGCTGGTCCACCCGATCGTGCTCGGCACCGGACAGCGGCTGTTCCCCGACGGCATGACCCAGGTGCCGCTGGCCCTCACCCGTTCGGCAACGTTCTCCACCGGCGTGCTGGACCTGACCTACCAGCCCGCCTGATCCACCCCACCGAACAAGAAACGGAAGTCATGACCGCGCCGACAAAACCCAATCCCGCCAGCTACTTTCCCTCGATCGAGAAGAAGTACGGGCGTCCGGTCCAGGAATGGATCGACCTCATCAACTCCTCACCCCTGACCAAGCACATGGAGCTGGTCAACTGGCTCAAGTCCGAGCACGGGCTCGGGCACGGCCACGCCAACGCGCTGGTCGCCCACACCCTCGCCGGCAGGAAATAGGCCAGGAGTGGCGGCCAGGTTGGATCTGGGTCAGCCCGCCGTTCACACGGTCCAGGGGCGGAGCTTCTCGGGGTTGCGGACGCCCCAGACGTGCTTGATCCGCCCGCCCGTGACCTCGAACGCGAACACCCCCACGATGGCGCCGTCCAGCTCGGCCACCAGACCAGGCTGGCCGTTGACCGTACGCTCCACAAGGATCATGTCGGGTGCCCTGCTGGCGATCTCGATCGCGTAGCGCGCGACCTGCACGCCTCCCTCGATCGGGTGGAGCACGGCGCTGACCAGGCCGCCACCGTCGCCGACCGCCGTGGCGTCGGGGTCGAGGAGACCGATGAGGGCGTGGATGTCCTTGGCCTCCCACGCGGCCTTGAAGTCCCTGATCAGGCCGGCCTGCTGGGCGGTCGGCACCACGGGCGTCTGCGACGCCTCGACGCGACGGCGGGCCGAGGAGGCCAGCTGGCGGCATGCCGCCGGCGTACGCCCGACGATCTCGGCCACTTCGGCGAAGGGGTAGCGGAAGACGTCGTGGAGGATGAACGCGACGCGCTCAGCGGGGGTCATCGCTTCGAGCACGACGAGGAACGCCATGCTGATCGACTCGTCCAGGGTCACCCGGTCGGCCGGGTCGACGGTGGCGCTACCTGACCGTCCGCTGATCCACTCGCTACGGTCAGGCAGCGGCTCCGGGATCCACTCGCCCACGTAGCTCTCCCGCCTGGCCCGTGCCGAGCCGAGCATGTCGAGACAGATACGACTGGCGACCTTCATCAGCCAGGCACCCGGGACCTCGATGGCTTCCTGTTGCTGCCGGGACAGGGCGTACCAGCGGGCGTAGGTCTCCTGAACGACATCCTCGGCGTCGGCGAGCGAGCCCAGGAGCCGGTACCCGAGATTGATCAGCTGACGGCGCTCGCTCATGATCGCGCTCAGGCTCGGATCGAGCGGTCCGTCGCCCGGCTCGGACTGGGTGCTCATGGTGTCGCCGACTCCCTTGTTCGCAGCTGCCTTCACCCCTCCGACGAGACAGCGCGTCGAAGTGTGAGGTTGTGCCCCCGCCTGACATTCCCAGCAGCCGCGTCGTCGGACTACCGGAATACCACCCAGGACGCAGCAGGGGCCCGACCACCCCGGCCGGGGCCGCGGATCCAGAAGGGAAACCTCTCCATGTCCACGCCCACGACGACACCGACGCCGACGCCCACGACGACCGAGGACGACAACCTCCAGTCTCGTCTGCCCGACCCGATCCAGCTCTTCCCCGAGATGGGAGGAGTCGCCGCGGCCATGACCAAGGTCGCCCACAACGGTCTGATTCCGAAGACCACCATCGCCCTGGTGCACCTGCGCGCCGGACAGATCGTCGGGAGCACGTACCACACCGTCCGGCAGGCCGACATCCTCCGCAAGTCCGGGGAGGCGGAGGAGCGCATCACCGCCGTGGCGTCCTGGCGTGACGCGCCGTACTTCACCGACGCCGAGCGGGTCGCGCTGGAGCTCGTGGAGGCCGTCCTCAACCCGAACCCGTTCGGAGAACGCGTCCCCGACGAGCTGTTCGCCAGGGCATCCGCCCACTACGACGACAAGGCGCTGTGGACGCTGACCCTGGCGATCAGCCAGATCTACTTCTTCATCCCCGTCGCCCTCATCGCCAAGCCGATCCCCGGTAAGCCGCTGGGCAGGAACTACAGCAAGTGATCGACACCGGCTCAGGGTGGGGCGTGGCCGTACCTCACCCTGAGCCGGCCGTTCATCGGCTTCGCTTGGCCCTTCCGTCGGGCCGGTACGGCCATGCAAAAACCTGGCTGCGACAACCCCGAGCCGATGCCCAGCGACTGCCGTTAAGGTCGGCAGGTGACCATCCCGTTCCGACTGCTGCGTGACGCGCTGATCCAGTTGGCGCTCGACCCCCAGCAACAGCGTCAAGTCCTCGCCGGCACCGTGGTCACCGACGAACTGGTCCTCGACCTCGACAACGCGGTCGCCTCGCTCGAGCACGAAAGCCAACGCACCGGCATCACCCTCGACGAGGCCCTCCTGAGCGCCCTACGAGAGCTGAACGACCTTCTGGGCGCGCAGTCCTCTGACGAGCTCTGGGACGACGAGTCCCTCGACACACACCCGACCTGGGCCCACGCCCGCCAGAAGGCCCGTGAACTGCTGCCGCAACTCCCCACGGCGGCCGACAGCGCCGACTCCAAGGACACCACCCCGGCGTGACGATGTGCACTGCGTCGCTGGCCGGGGCTCGTCACCTCACCAGGGCAGCGGTCACCAGGGCAGCGGGCCCTCCTCGCCGAAGAACCCTGCGGTCGGTCCGTCCGCGCCGAGTGTGGCCAGGCGCACCAGGACCGCGGCGCCCTGGGCGACTGTGAGGAACCCGGTGTGGTTGTTGCTGTCGGTGTCGACGTAGCCGGGAGCGACGGCGTTGACGAGGATGCCGTCCTTGCGTAGCTCGTTGGCGTACTGAACGGTCAGCGCGGTGAGCGCGGACTTCGACGGCGAGTACGCGGCCGAGGGCAGCAGCGCCGCGAAGGGGCCGTCCGGGTCGCTGCTGAGGGTCAGCGACGCGGCGTGGGAGCTGACGTTGACGATGCGCGGCGCCGATGACCGCCGCAGCAGCGGCAGCATGGCGTTGGTCACCGCGATCACCCCGAAGACGTTGGTCTCGAACACCGCCCGGACCATGTCCAGATCGACGGTGCTGGGGAGCTGGTCGAAGGCGTCTTGGGGCGAGACCTGCCCGGAACCGGTGACGCCGGCGTTGTTGATCAGCACGTCGAGGTGGCCGAAGCGTTCCCCGACCTGCTTCGCGGCCTCGCGGACGGTGACCGGGTCGGTGACGTCCAGGGTGACCGCGTGCGCTTCACCGCCTGCCGTGCGCAGCGCCGCGGCGGCCTCCTCGCCTCGGCGCGGGTCTCTGGCCCCGAGCAGAACCGTCATGCCCAGTGCGGCGAGTTGCTCGGCCGCCCCACGGCCGATCCCCTTGTTCGCGCCGGTGATCAGCGCGATCTGCTGGTGAGTGGTGTGCCCTTCGGCGTTCATGGCGTCGTCCCTTGCTCGTGGTGTCGGGTGTTGGACGACCACAAGATGTCGGTGCCCGCGCCCGTGTGACAGCGCGGCTGTGTGACGGACGCCACCGGAGCACGGGTGTCACACAACGACGAGGAGCGGCATCTAGTGCGCGTGCCAGAGTCGAGAGCGAACAGGCAGGAGATCACCATGGGCGAAGACATGGACTGCGCCACCGAGACGTTCGTCGCCCACCGCAACCTGCTGTTCACCGTCGCCTACGAGATGCTCGGCTCGGCCGCCGACGCCGAGGACGTTCTGCAGGAGACCTGGCTGCGATGGGCGGGCGTCGACCTCGCCACGGTGCGGGACCAGCGTGCCTACCTGGTCCGGATCACCACGCGGCAGTCGCTGGGACGGCTGCGTACGCTCGCCCGCCGCAAGGAGTCCTACGTCGGTCCCTGGTTGCCCGAGCCGTTGCTGACCGCACCTGATGTGGCCGAGGACGTCGAGTTGGCCGACAGCGTCTCGATGGCGATGCTGCTGGTGCTGGAGACACTCGCACCCGTCGAGCGGGCGGTGTTCGTGCTGCGCGAGGTGTTCGACCTGGCCTACGACGAGATCGCCGAAGCCGTCGACAAGACCCCCGCCGCGGTCCGCCAGATCGCCCACCGGGCCCGCGCCCATGTCGCGGCGCGCCGACCACGCGGAGTCGTCTCACCGGCGCAGGCCCAGGGCGCGCTCGAGGCGTTCCAACGCGCGGTCGAAACCGGCGACCTGCGGAGCCTGTTCGACCTGCTCGCACCGGACGTCGTCCTCCTGACCGACGGTGGCGGAGTCGTCCAGGCGGCGCTGTCGCCCGTCGTGGGCGCCCGCAGAGTGGCCCGCGTCCTGGACCGGATCGCCGGAACGGTGTCACTGCAGCCGATACAGATCAACGGCTACCCGGCGCTGGTTCTCCGGCGGGACGGCGAGGTCGACACCGTCGTGGCCGTACGGATCGACGACAACCTCATCACCGGGCTCTACGCCGTCCGCAATCCCGAGAAGCTGTCGCGCCTCGAGCAGAAGACCACGGTGAGCCGCTGAACCAGGGCGGCCTTCCCGCCCGACCGGGCCGACTGGGCCAACGGGCAGGGCGGGCGGCGGCGCCTGACATTTCCAAGGGCTGTCTCGTCGGAGTGCTGAGGCGACACCAACGACGCGGAGGAACCTTGATGAACGTGTTCTTGTGGATCGTGCAGGCATTCCTGGGCGCCTCCTTCGCCGGGTCCGGCCTGATCAAAGCCACTCGGCCCAAGGACAAGCTGCTCGGCATGTTCCCGTGGGTGGAGGACTTCTCCCCCGGGACCGTCCGGTTCATCGGTGTGATGGGGCTCCTCGGCGGGCTCGGGATGATCCTCCCGGCCGCCACCGGCATCGCACCCGTCCTGACACCACTCGCCGGAGTCGGGATCGCGCTCCTGATGGTCCTGGCGGCAGACGTGCACATCCGCCGTAAGGAGTCCTCCTCGGTGGTCGTCAACGCCATCCTGCTCATGCTCGCCGTACTCGTCGCCTGGGGTCGCTTCGGCCCCTACGGCTGGTGACCCCCGAAACGGCGCAACGTCGCGAGCAGCTCAACTCTGACAAGGGAGAAACCGATGAGTGACTTTCAGGCCATCGCCGACCGCTTCGAGATCGAGTCACTGCGCGGCGAGTTCACAGACGCGGCGCTGATGCACGACTACGACCGCCTCGTATCACTGTTCACCGAGGACGCCGTGGTGCGGATCCCCGACGCCAACGTCGAGATCGTCGGCCGGGAGGCGTTCCGCGCCGGGACCGAGCGCCTGCAGGACATGTGGGAGTTCTTCCTGCAAACCACCCACCCGGGCACGATCCAGCTTGACGGCGATGTCGCCTCCGGCCGGGCGTACCTGGCAGAGTTCGGTCGCCTGTGCGACGGCAGCTCGCACACGAACTACGGCGTCTACCACGACCGTTACCGCCGCACCCCGGACGGCTGGAAGTTCGCCGAACGCGTCTACGAAGTCAGGTACGTCGACACCACCCCGCTCCCGGGCACCGCGCCTCACACCGCGCCAAGCGCCCGGCAGTAGCGGGCCCCAGCCCGGGGCGGCGCGCCGGCGGGGCGCCGCGTCACGGATCCGGGACCGCGTCGGCGTCGAGGGTCACCGCACGCAGAGCTGCCGCGAGGAGGGCCACAGGTTCGGTCGGGGGTTGGGGTAGCCGTGCCAGGAGCAGGCGTCGCCGCTCCTGCGGCCCACCGGGTACCGGCAGAATGCGTACGCCTGACGGCGCGGCCGAGGCCAGCGCGGAGGGTACGGTCGTCAACCCGCAGCCCATGGCCACCAGGTGCAGTTTCGCCAGCCAGTCCCGGGCCGTGTGGACGATCTCGGGCCGTTCGTCCAGGCCCGGCCACACCCCCAGGAGCCGGTCCGCACTGGACGACGAACCCGCGATCCACTGCTGTCCTCGCAGGTCGTCCACGTCGATGAAATCTCCGCGAGCCAGCGGGTGCGCTGCGGGCACGGCCACACACAGCGCGCGCTCCGTGAGCGTCTGCAGCGCCAGTGGGGGCGAGTCGGTGTCCGGTGCACGAAACGGCGGCGGCGCCGACAACACGGCAAGATCAATGCGACCCGACCGTAGGGCGCGCGCCAGCGCCGGGGTGCTTCCTTCGCGGCTGATGACGTGCACGCCCGGAGCGCTGCGCCGAAGGGCGGCAAGGGCGTGCGGCACCACAGTCGTACCGGCGGTGGGCACCCAGCCCAGGCGTACCGTGCCGCCCTGTTCGGGCAGGCCGGACAGCTCGCGGGCGGCCGCGTCGATCTCGTCGAGGACGACCGTCGCACGGCGCATGACGAGCCGCCCGGCCGCGGTCAGCCGCACCCCGTCATGGCGCCGCTCCAGCAGTTCAGCGCCCGCGATCCGCTCGATGGAGGCGATCTGCCTGGACACCGCCGACTGCGTATATCCCAGCGCGGCCGCCGCGGCGGTGAAGGTCCCCTGCTCAGCCACCGCACGAAAGACACGCAACGAGGTGAGCGACACCTCAGTGAAGTCCATGACGTCTATGAATAATACCTGTGCGGAAGTTTCGCGGAACTCATGAAGCAGGCGGCGAACAAGCCGTGCAAACCGCCTAACCGCGACACTGCCGCACAACGAAGCGGCGATCACAGCACCTCTCGATCGGTTGCCCGTCCGCGCTGACAAGGCGCGGTTGTCAGCGTGTCGGTCATGCAAGGCACGCACATGGGGTGTGCGCAATCCTTGTTGGACTCATGAATCGCACGACCGTAGCGTCGTTGCCATGGGCATGTCCACGAGTGAAGGTGCCTCCGCCGCAGCCCCGCATGACCCGAATGGAACGTTCGACCACCTCATCGTGGGGGGAGGCGCCGCAGGAAGTGTGCTGGCAGCCCGCCTGAGCGAGAACCCTTCGGTTCGTGTGCTGCTGCTGGAAGCGGGGCCGGCGGACACCGATCCGCGGATCGCACCACCACACGGGCTGTTCGGAGGGCTTCTGCGCGGAGAGCTCGACTGGAGCTACGACACCGTGCCACAGAAGTGGCTCGGCGACCGCTGCGTTCCCACCTCCGCCGGCCGGGTCCTGGGCGGGGGCGGCTCCATCAACTACCAGGCCTGGTACAGGGGTCACCGGTCGGACTACGACGGCTGGGCAACGCTCGGGATGGAGGGCTGGAGCTTCGATGAGGTCCTGCCCGCCTTTCGTCGCAGCGAGGACCACGAGCTGGGAGCTTCGCCCCTGCACGGGGTCGGAGGTCCGATTCCAGTCACCACGCCCAAGGACGTCAACCCGCTGTCACTGGCGTTCATCGCTGCCGGTGTTGAATATGGCCTGCCACTCAACCGGGACTTCAACGGTGCCGAACTCGACGGCGTCGGCCCGCTCTACAGCAACGTTCGTGACGGCGAGCGATACAGCACCGCCCGCGGCTACCTCCACCCCGCCATGCGCCGCCCCAACCTGGCTGTCCGCGCCGGGGCGCTCGTGCACCGCGTCCTGCTCGACGGCACCCGAGCGACCGGCGTGGCATACACCGACGCCGCGGGCGCGCACCACGCCTACGCCCACTCGGTGATCCTGTCAGCAGGCGCGGTTCGCTCCCCGCAACTGCTCATGCTCTCCGGCATCGGCCCTGCCGACCACCTCGCCGACCAGCACATCCCTGTGGTGCAGCACCTACCAGGGGTGGGAGTCGGCCTACAGGACCACCCCTCAGCTCTGATCGGCTGGCCGGTCGTGCGCGGCGCTACGTGGCTCGACGCCTTCAGCAATGAGAACCAAGCCCTCTACACCGAACAGCGCCGAGGACCGCTGGCGTCCATCGGCCAGGCCGGGGCATTCCTGCGTTGCGGTGACGGCGCCGAAGCACCCGACGTCGAGCTCACGCCGATGCTGATCGACCTGCTCGGCAACAGTGCCCCGGGCTTCTCGTGCATGGTCACCGTCCTGACGCCGAAGGGCAGGGGCACCGTGCGGCTCGCCTCCACCGATCCAGCGGCAGCCCCACTGATCGACCCGCGCTACTACGCCGAGCCGGCGGATCGGCACCTGGTCGTCGAGGGCCTGCACCGGACCGTGGAGATCTGCGAAAGCCCGATCATGCGGGCGCTCATCGGACCTCCCTCGTTTCCCACCACCACAGACGACGCGTCACTCCTGAAGTCCGCGCGCGAGTCCACCATCTCCATCAACCATCCCGCCGGAACGTGCCGCGCGGGCGAGGACGAGGACTCCGTTGTCAACCCCGCCCTGCAGGTACACGGCATCACCGGGCTGCGGGTCATCGACGCCTCCGTCATGCCGGCCATACCTCGCGGGAACATCCATGCTCCCTCCGTCATGATCGGAGAACGCGCGGCCGACCTCATCCTCACAGCAGGTGAGGAAGAAGTTCGCCCATGACCGCCCTCACCACTCCCTACGGCTTCTCCAGCACGACCGCCGAAGTCGTGCACGGCATCGACCTCACCGGGTACCGCGCGCTTGTCACCGGTTCCTCCTCCGGGCTTGGCGCGGAGACGGCCCGGGCGCTGGCCTCGGCCGGGGCGCAGGTGGTCCTGGCCGTCCGCGATCTGGCCGCGGGCGAGCGCGTCGCCCGGGGCATCGCCGATGCGACGGGAAACATGACCTGCCCGTCACCTACCTCGACCTCGCCGACCTGGCGTCCGTCGCCGCCTTCACCACGGCCTGGCGGGGGCCGCTGGACATCCTCGTCAACAACGCCGGAGTCATGGCCTGCCCCGAGCAGTACACCGAACAAGGCTGGGAGCGGCAGTTCGTCACCAACCACCTGGGACACTTCGCCCTGGCCACCGGGCTGCACGACGCGCTCGCCGCGGCCGGTGTCGCCCGCATCGTCGCCGTCACCTCCAGCGGCCACCAGTTGTCCCCGATCGTGTGGGACGACATCCACTTCGCCTTCCGCCGCTACGACCCGTGGCTCGCCTACGGGCAGTCCAAGACCGCCAACGTCCTTTTCGCGGTGGAGGCCACCCGCCGCTGGGCCAGCGACAACATCACCGCCAACGCCGTGATGCCTGGCGCCATCTACACCAATCTCCAGCGCCACACCGACGGCGGTCGTGGCAGCGGCACCATCCCACCCGAGCTCATCAAGACGATCGAACAGGGCGCCGCCACCGCTGTCTTCGCCGCCACGTCTCCGCTGCTGAAGGGTGTCGGTGGGCGCTACTTCGCCGACTGCAACGAGGCCGAGGTCCTCGACCGCCGCGGCGCACCCCTGCAGGGTGTGGCTCGCTACGCCGTCGACCCGGACAACGCCCCGCGCCTGTGGACGCTCTCCCAGCAGATGCTCCTCGACGCCCACTGAACCGCTGCGCGCGGCGCGCTGGTCTGGCCCAACGTGGCTCCGGCCGTCACCGGCGCGGACGCTACCGGGGATGGCGGATCTTGATCGGGCTGTAGGGGCTCTCCGCGACGATGCGGAGGGTGGGTGCACCGGGGTCGGCCGGGGCATCCGCCTGGTTCTTGAACCTGATGGTGGACGCCTCCTCTACGACGACCGACCAGCCACGCGGCACCGTCAGCACGATCGCGCCATAGTCGGCGCGCGCTTCGAGCGCCACTTCGCGGTGCAGGCAGACGGCTTCGGAGAAGTCGAGCCGGATGCCGCCGGAGTGGGCGTGCGCGGTGATACGGCGCGGCACGGTCCAGCGGCCGGCCTGCCGGATGCCGCTCGGGGAGCGCAGCACCATGTGCTGCTCCTCGGCAGTCCGGCCCGCGCCCGCGAGGTCGGCGACGAGGCCGTCCAACTCGCCGTAGGTCTTCGCCGCGTGGGCCCGTTCCAGCCGCTCGTCCAGTTCCGCCAAATCGATCCGGCCCTCTCCGGCCGCGACCCGCAGCAGTTCGATGACGGCGTCACGGTCGGCGTGGGCGGCACGTGCCGTGGGATCGGTCATCTTGTCAGCGTAACGACGCGGGACGGTCCTCCGCCGCTTCCGCCAGGGCTCCTCGACACCCAATGATCCGCCCGGCATGGAATTCACCTGCCGTCACGGCGAAGCCGATGAGATGATCTGACAGCGAAGCGACGACGACGTACGGCATGCCATCCGCGGGGGGCGACGTGACGACCGAGCGCGCAGAGCCGACACCGGTGGTGGTCGCATCGACCCGCCGACCCGAGCTCGACGCCATCCGCACCCTGGTCGTGATCGGCCTGGTGTTCTTCCACGCGTCGTTGGTGTTCGACACCCGTGACGACTTCTACGTCAAGAACGCCCAGACCACCGAGCTGACCACGATCATCTCGGGACTCTGTGTGGTCTGGGCGATGCCGATCCTGTTCCTGATCGCCGGGCTCGGCGCGTGGCACTCGCTGAGACGGCGCGGCTCGGGCGGATTCGCCGTGGAGCGGCTGCTCAGGCTGGGCGTACCGCTGGTCGTCGCGACACTCACGATCATCCCGGTGCCGCAGTGGCTGCGGTTACGCACCGACCCGGACTATCACGAGTCCTACCTGAGCTTCCTGCCACGGTTCTTCGATGTCCACCTGGATCTGACCGACTTCCCGTTCGTGCTCGCGGGGGAGCATTTCGAGACCGGGCACCTGTGGTTCGTGGTGCTGTTGCTCACCTACGCACTGCTGCTCGCCTTGGCGGCCCGCTGGCTCCCCAGCGCGCCGATCGGACGGGTTCGCGAGCGGATCGCTACATCGGTGCGGCGGCGCGGGATGGTGCTCCTCCCGGCGGTGCCGGTCGCTTTGATCAGCGCGTTCGCCGGCCTCGAGGAGCCCATGGCGGGCTGGAGCCGCTGGGCGTACCTGCTGTTCTTTCTCTACGGCTTCACCCTCGCGTGCGACGAACGGTTCCGCTCGGCGTTTCGGCGTGACGCGGGGCTGGCCGCGGTGATCGGCCTGGTCCTGCTGCTGATCGGCATGCCGGCGTTCCTGATCGCCGGGGAGATGCAGGACGTCGACCCGTTCACCGCGCTGACGCCGCTGGCGATCGGAGCTCGCACGTTCTACGGCGCGACGGGATGGTGTTTCCTGGTGGCGATCACCGGGCTGCTGGACCGCCGCCGTACCCGCACCGCCGTAGTCCCGGAACGGCCGGAGGGCGAGGCACCACGGGTCAGCCGGGTCCGCCGGATCTACGTCTACCTCGTCGCGGCCGCGTTGCCGTTCTACGTCCTGCACCAGCCGATCCTCGTCGGCGTCGCCTACGAAGTGGTGCGCTGGGACGCTCCGAGCCTGCTCAAGTACGTCGTGATCGTGGCGGCCTCGATGGCGCTGACGATCGCGGCGTACGACCTGCTGGTGCGACGTGTCCGCGTGGTCCGGTTGCTGCTCGGCGTGCGCGGCTGATCCATCGAGACCAATCCCTGACGAGAGAAAGGATCATGTCGTGAGCAACGTGGAGAACGAGATGACCGCCTGGCGTAAGGCCAGTTGCTCCGGAAGCGGCGCGAACTGCGTCGAGATCGGAGCGTCGTCGACGCACGTCGGCGTGCGTGACACCAAGGACCGCGAGGCTGGGCACATCGCCGTGCCGTTCGCGCAGTGGTCGGCCTTCCTGGCCGGCGTGAAGGCGGGCGAGTTCGACCTGTCCTGACCGTCATCCAGCCACAACAAGAAACGGGCCCACCTCTCGGCGGGCCCGTTTCTTGTTGCCCCGTGGGACTTCCGATCCGGTCAGGGTGCCGTGTCGTAGAGGACGGCGAACACGCCGCGGTTCTCCTCGCCGTCCGGGCCGCGCCAGCCCGCGGCGACGTGTCCCCGGGCCGTGGTCGCGCCGGGTTCGGGGGCCTCCTGCTGGCCTGGTCGGAGAAGTCGGCTCACCCGGATGGTCAGGGGTCCCGCCGGGTCGCCACCTTGCGCGGATCCAACGGCAACATCCGTGCCGTACGACCCGCTGGTGACGGCGCTCGGCCCGGCCACGCCGGAGAGGTCGGCCCCGGAGAAGGAACGGGCGACCGTGGGGTCGGGGGTGTCGGACACGCTCTGCGCCTGCGCCTCGGCGCGGCCCTGGAAGAAGGCGAGCAACTGGGCCACGAGCACCGGGTCGTGGGTCCCGTCATAGACCCACCGCTGTCCCAGGACCCCGTGCTCGGGGGTGCCGATGAGCGCCTGCTCGGCGCCGTCGAGTGGTGCTCCGCGGTAGGTGACCGGCACGTGGTAGGAGACCGGCCGGTCCCCTGATGCGTCGGTGACCACCATGAACTCGATGCCCACCTCACCCTGCGGGTCGTCGAGTCGGAAACCGCCGACCCTGGTGAGTTCGGGCTCACGCTCCGTACGGACGTACCACGGCTGCGTGGGGAGCCAGGGCGCGAGGAGTTCCATCTTGGTGGGACTCAGGGTGGTCTTGTGGATGACAGCCATGTCTGCTGAACATCTTCCCAATCCGTGCGCTTCCCCGATGCCACCTGATCGGGTGGCAATCTTCGGTGACCAGCCCGTGACCCCCGAGACAACCTGGGTTATGCGAAGTGCGGGATCACCTTGGTGGCGAAGAGTTCCAGGTGCTCCGTGAGCTCGCGTGCCGGCACCCCTGGTGGCGCGATGCGAAGGGTGAAGGTCTCCATCGGCATCTCCGCCGTCAGCGCGGCGATCGTGTGTATCGCCTCGTCGGGCGTGAGGATCTGGATCAGTCGCAGCCTCACCAAGTCCTCCGCCGTCTCGGGGACCGGCCACATGCCGGTGCGCTCAGCATGCGCGTACCAGTAGAGGAGGCCAGGCGCGTAACGGGCGAGGGTGCGCTCCGGGTCTTCCGACACCACCAACCACGGGTGCCCGGTGCCGATGGCCCGTGCACCATCGGGGTCCTTCCCGGCGGCCGCGAGTTCGGCGCGGTAGAGGTCCCAGGTCTCCTTCTTGGCCGGCCCTGTGTAGCCATCACCCAGCCAGGCCGCACGACGTACGGCGAACCGGCTGGGGCCACCGACCCAGATCGGTGGTGTGTCCTGCACGGGCCGTGGCGTGATGCGTGCGCCATCGATTTGGAAGTGCGTGCCGTGCACGCTCATGGTCTCGCCGCGCCAGAGCCCTCGGATGATCTGTAGTGCTTCATCGGCGCGGGTCCTCTTGGTCTTCGGATCGATCCCGTAGCCGGCGAACTCCTCAGGTGCCCAGCCGAGTCCCACGCCGAGTTCGAACCGTCCGTTGGAGATGACGTCGAGTACGGCGCCGTCCTCGGCCAGCCGCACCGGATCGTAGAACGGCAGGATCGCGATGTTCGTGGCCACCCGCATGGTCTTCGTACGTGCGGCGACAGCGGTGGCGGCTACCAGCGGCGAGGGGAGGAATCCGTCGGCCGCGAAGTGGTGCTCACCGAACGCCGCGTGGGAGAAGCCCAACGACTCCGCCCACACCAGGTGGTCGATGATGTCGGCGAAGACCTCCGCCGACGGCCGGGCCTGCTCCGGCGGGTTGCGGAAGTCGGCTGAGAGTCCAAAACGCACGTCGATCACTTCCTACTGAGATCTGCGAGGGTTGCCGGGTCGCCGGGCAACGATGAACGTGCCGGCGCCTCGAGCCCGTCCAGGAACAGCTGCAGGTTGCGGTGGGTCAGGCGGCTGGTGGTCGACCAGTCCGCGCCCGCGACCGGGCGGGTGAGTTGGGCGAGCGCCATCATCAGATCGCCGAGGCTCACGTCGTCCCGCAGCCTGCTCGCCTCGTGCGCGCGGTCGACCAGGGCCTGGAGGCCGCGCACGAGCCGTTCCTTCTCGGCGCTCAGGTCGGGGTAGTCCGCGGCTCCCGCGAGGAGCGGGCACAGAACCGCTATCCGTTCGTCGGCCGCGGCATGGACGAACTGGCAGAGCGCGACGAACGGATCATCGGCCTCGGGCTCCACCGCGTCGGCGGCACGCGTCATCACCGTGAGCACGACCTCGTGTAGCAACGCGTCACGGTCGGCGAAATGCCGGTAGAGCGTGGCGTTCCCGACGCCCGCCCGCCGGGCGATCTCGTCCAAGGGCGCCTCGGCCCCGAGCTCCACGAACGACTCGCGGGCGGCCGCCAGGATCCTTGTCCGGTTGCGCAGCGCATCGGCCCGCAGCCGGCCGGTTGTGGTCCTCTTCATCCTGACCTCCTCTAACCGGGGAAATTACCCCCGGTTATGCGAGGCGTCAAGAAACTGGAGAAGGACTCCCCGTTTAGCTCAGGGTGCGAGCGGGATGGCCTGACTGGTGGCACCGACCTCGGTCAGCGACCCGTACGTGGCCACCCGTGGGTGGATCATCGTGGCGATGACAGGACGATCGCGTGCAGGCGACGGAAGGACGACGTACACGGTGAGCGTAGACCGGGACGAGATTGCCGCGGCGTTCGACGACAGGGCACCGACGTACGCCCGCGGCGACTGACACCGCCACTATGCCGAACGCCTGGTCGAGCTGGCCGGGCTCCGGTCGGGGTGGTGCGTCGTCGACGCCGGGACAGGCACCGGATTCGCGGCGGCCGCGGCAGGACGAGCAGTCGGACCCACCGGCCGCGTCGTCGGCGTGGACATCTCCCCCGACATGCTCGCGCGAGCTGCCGTGTCGATCAGTGGCTCCGAACCGGCCAATGTCCTCCTCGCGCGAGCAGACGCCACCCAGCTCCCTCTTCCCTCCGGGTCCGTCGACGCGGTGATCTGCTCAGCGGCACTGCTGTATCTGCCGGTGCCGGCGGCGCTGGAGGAGTGGCGGAGGATCCTGCGACCGGGTGGCCTCGTCGGGTTCTCGACCATGCAGCGTGACAATCCCCCTTCGGCGGCGCTGTTTCGGCGGCTGGCGGCCTCCTACGGCTTGCCGCTCGCCGATCCGAGCGCCCCGCTCGGTTCTGCCCAGCGCTGCCGCCAGGTCTTGCGTACGCACGGGTTCGAGGTCCGGTCGATCGCCTCCGAAACGGTCCGGTTCCAGGCGGCGGACGTCGAGCAGGCCTGGGCGGTTCATGCGCGCATGTACGCCGCCGACATGAGGGCGCTGTCCCAGGCCGATCGGGCCCGCCTCGAGGCGGAGTACGTCCACGCGCTGAAGGAGGGAACCCTTGGTCCAAGCGCGTCGGTCGACACGGCGGCGGTCCTGTACGCCTTCGGCGCCCCAGGCCTCTGATATCGGAGCTGACCAGCGCGACGGGGGCCAGAAGTCCCTTCCATGACGGGCCGATCGTCGTGTGGTCGACCAACTTTTGCCGTGCCTACTGTGGACGTCGCGGCACGGGGGTCCGGCGTCGAAGCGAGGGGAGTGTCTTGGCGTACGACTACATCGTGGTGGGTGCGGGTACGGCGGGGTGCGTCCTTGCTCACCGACTCTCCTCCGACCCCTCCCGAACGGTTCTGCTTCTGGAAGCGGGGGCCGCCGATGTCGTGGAGGGGATGGTCGAGTGGCGGGCCTGGCACAGTCTCCTCGGGAGCGACGTGGACTGGGCCGATCGCACCATCCCGCAACGGGCGGACGACCAACGCGTGCATCTCCTGTCACGCGGAAAGGCACTCGGCGGATCAAGCGCGATCAACGGGTCGATCCACATCCGCGGCCATCGGGCAAGCTACGACGAATGGGCCGAGGGCGGCGCCACCGGGTGGGACTACGACTCGCTGCTGGCTTGTTTCAAGCGGAGCGAGACCGCGCCCGGCCGGGACTACGACTATCGCGGCTCAGGTGGGCCCATGCTTGTGCGGCCGCCGGGTCGAAGCGGTGTGCTGCTGGACCACGTTCTTCGCGCCGTGCTGGACAGCGGGCATCCCTTCTCCGGCGACCTGAACGGTGCCGCACAGGAAGGCGTGGGCTGGAACGATTCGACGGCCATCGACGGCCGACGGCAAAGTGCCGCCGACGCGTACCTGACCCCTGTTGTCGACCGCCCCAATCTGACGGTGCGCACCGGGGCGCTCGCCCGGCGGCTGAGCATCGAGAACGGCCGCTGCACGGGTGTCGAGTACACCGCGAACGGCCGCGCGGTGCGGGAGGAAGCCACCGAGGAGGTTGTGCTCACCGCAGGGGCTTTGGGCTCTCCACAGCTCCTCATGGTGTCGGGAGTGGGGCCCGCCGTCCACCTGCGTGACGTCGGCATCGACGTACGGGTCGACCTGCCGGGCGTGGGAGCGAACCTCCACGAGCACCCCAGAGCCCCGGTGCACGTGCGAACGACCGCGTGTGTTCCCGCCCCGAACACGTTGGGGTCGACTGACCAGTTCCTGCTGCGGTTGTGCAGCGATCCCGCCAGAGTCGAGCCGGACATCGAAGTCGTGGGCCTCGACGCACCCATCCCCTCCCCGGACACCGGCGAACCGGTCACGGGGTTCTCCCTGTGGTTCGGCGTCATGAAGCCCGCCAGCAGGGGCTCGGTGCGGCTTGCCGGAAGCGACATCGACACACCGCCTGTCGTGGATCCTGGCTATCTGACCGCGCGCTCCGACCTCGACCGGATGGTCCAGAGCTTGCGTGCGGTCCGGAGGATCATCGAACAGAAGTCGTTGGCCCGCTGGGTCGAGGAGGAGATCGCCCCCGGGCCCGGCGTCGACTCCGACGAGGAATGCGCGGCCTACGTGCGCGCCTCTCTCATCCCGTTCTTCCACCAGGCCGGGACCTGCCGCATAGGCGGCGACGCCCAGGCGGTTGTCGACCCGACGCTTCGCGTCCACGGGGTGCGGGGCCTTCGCGTGGCCGACGCCTCGGTGATGCCGACCCCCGTCTCCGCCAACAACAACGCCACGGTCCTGGCCATCGCGGAGAAGGCCTCCGAGCTGCTCACCGAGCACGTGTAGCCGCGTCCGGATCCAAACACCCGGGACGGTGGCCGTGCTGGTACTAGTCTGGAACGTGCGCGAGAGGGCACCGCTGGACCGCGGAAAGGACTGAGTCCACCTCTCCACGTTCGGTTTTTGGCGTTGGGTTCTTCTCGGCTCGGACGCGGGGCGCCGGCCGGTCAGGAGAAGACATGAGCCCCCGTTCACTTCCGGCCCGCGCCAGTCTCCATCAGCTCCGCCGGCAGGCCAAGGACCTGCACCACGCAGCGGCCACCGGAGACCCGGCGGCGCTGGCGAGGTTCGCCGCGTTCGCCAAGGCGATCTCGCTCACCTCCGCCCACCTGGTCCTGGCCCGTGAGTACGGATACAGCAGTTGGGCCAGGCTGAAGGATGAGGTCGAACACCGCCGGCGCAGCGATGTCCGCGACGGCGAGACCGCGGAACCGGCCGACCGCTCCTGGCCCACGTTCGGCATCGACCCGCCCGACGACGAACTCGGCACCGTCGTCGCCGTCGAGACCGTCGCGGCGTCCTCGCCCCGAGCCACCATCGCGATCACCGACATCACGGTGCACAGCACCGGCTGCCTGATCAACCTCGAATGGGTACTGCACCGCACCGCCGAGAGCACGACCGAATGGCAGGGGATGTTCGAGGAAGTACTCGGCCACCCCTTCCACGACCTGCGGCCCGTGGAGACCCGGCCACCAGGCAACCAGCTCATCTTTGCCGCCGAGTTCTCCGACGGGCGCAGGGCCACCCTCATGCAGGAGGGGACGAGCGACGGCCACAGGCCGATGATCCTTGATCGCGGCGGAGGTGTGGGGAACCGCGTCGACGATGGCGACTGCCGTGGCAGGACCACCCTCTACCTGTGGCCCGTCCCACCGCCCGGCGAACTCCGCTTCGTCGTGGAGTGGCCGACCTTCGGCGTACCCAGGACAACCACGCTCCTCGACGCCGATGAGATTCACGCCGCGAAGGCTCGGATCAGGCGGCACTGAAAGGACGCCGGCACCGGGCGTCAGACCTGAGGTCAGACAACCCGGTGCCGGCGCACCTGGGCGATCAGTGGGCGATCAGTGGGCGATCAGTGGGCGATCAGTGCGGGATCAGTGCGGGATCAGCGCAGTCGAAGCCGCTGGTTCGGGACGACCACCTCGGGGCTCTTGAGTACGTCGCGGTTGAGGTTCCACAGGGTCTGCCAGCCGCCGGTGACGTGGTTGGCACGGGCGATCCCGTCGAGGGTGTCACCTGGCTGGACCACGTAGGTTCCGCTGCCCGTGGGCGCGGGCTTGCCTGCCGGTCGCCCGTGTGAGTTCTTCAGCAGCGGCGCCTGGTAGCCCTTCAGCATGGACAGCTTGGCCTGGTCGACGGTCTTCCAGTCGCTCTGGACGATGCCGCCGGTGTCCTCGGAGTCGGGGTTCCACGCCCAGTAGGTGTAGGAGATCCCTTCCTCCTCGAGGAAGCTGAGCAGTTTGCGCTGCCACTTTCCCTCGACGGTGTTGGGGTCGACGGAGCGGCCGCCGAACTCACCCATCAGCACCGGGGCGGTGTTGTCCATCGCGAGGTAGGCCCACTCCTTCTTCCACAGGGCGGGCATGTTGTCGGGGAAGTTCTTCGCCTTGAACCACGTCTGCTGCCACACGCTCGGCCCGTAGTCGTGCGCGGAGTAGACGAGCTTGTCGGGCTTGGACAGCCGCACCGGGTGATCCTTCGCGCCGGTCAGGTTGCCGCCCCACCAGTAGCCGTCGCTGATGCCCTCGACGACGATGAGCCAGTTCGGGTTCGCTGTCAGGACGGCGTTGCCTGCGCGTTCGGCGGCGAGGCGCCAGTCGTTGGCCTTGTTGCCGCTGCCCCAGGTGGCCGGGTCGTGCGGCTCGTTGTGCAGGTCGGCGCCGATGACGAGTGGGTTGTCACGGTAGTGGCGGGCCAGCATGGTCCAGTCCTGGATCCACTTGTTCTCGCTGAGGGTGGGGGTGTACCAGAGCTGACCCTGCCCCTTGGTGTCCGGCCGGTGCTGGTCCAACAACACCATCAGGCCACGGTCGGTGGCGCCCTTGACGATCTTGTCCATCAGCGCGAGACCGGACAGGCCCTGCAGGTCGGGGTTCCTGCCGTAGTCGATGCCGGAGGGTTTACTGCCCTCGGCGAAGAGCTGGTTGGTGTAGGGCAGGCGCAGGGTGTTGAAGCCGGTGGCGACCATCTGGTCGAGGATGGCCTGCCAGTTCTGGGTTCCGAGCCCGCTGGGAACGAAGTTGCCGGTCTCGAACCCGAACCAGTTCACGCCGGTGAGGGTCACCTGGTCGCCGCGGGCGTCGACCAACTGGGAGCCTTCCGCGTGCAGGGGACCCGGCGGCCCCGTGGTCTGGGCGGCGGTCTCGACCGGGTCGGGGCTCTCGGTGTGCACCGGATCCGCCGATGTCGAGGGGGTGGCGTCGGCCGTCGTGGACTGCTCCGGGTGGAGGGGGCCGGTGGATCCGGTGTCGGTGGCCGAGGCCTGGTTGGGTGCGCACGCGGCGACCAGGGCGGCGACCAGGAACGCGGACACCGTGGCAGGCGCCGAGATGCGCGCGAATCGGCGCGATCTCGGCTTTCGCTTCCATAGGCGTCGAGAACTATGTGAGGTTGACAATGCTCCTCCATCGGAGTCTTTCGAAAGAACCCGCATCGCTGGAAGGTTGGATGCGGACCGGTGAGATCTGCGACCGGCCCGGCGGTCCCGCGTCGCCCTGCCGCGTTGTCGTCGGCTGGTGCGACGGGATGGACGCGCCCCGCGGGTTCCGCCCGGCGCCGTTACGCAATGGCGCCAGCTGATGCCTGTTCTCAGGGTGAGAAAAGGGGCGTTTCGTCCGGGAAGTGAACCAAGGTGACGGCTTCCCTGTCGCTGCGGGAGATTCCGGATTCCGCGCGGTCAACTCGCGCCGCGGATATGGCCGGCTCCGACTGCGATAAGTGACCCCCCGACGACTTCACTGCTGGCTCCTTTGTCCTTCTCCTGGGCAGGCGCCTTTGATGCAGTGCAATTAATGCAATTGCAGGCTCGGGTGGTCGCCGTACAGAGGGACGAAGTTTCCCTCCTACGAATGCGTCGGCGCGGCTACCTCAATTGGTCGACCCCGATCCTGCCGACGGTGACGGCGATGCGACGCTTCGCGATCATCAGGGAACCCCGAGCCGAGTCGCGGGGCGTTGCCCACAAGGCGATCCAGGCATCGCTCCCCGCAGCACCCCTCGAGCGGTCGCCCGGGCGGGCAACCTTCCCGGGCAACTTCTGGGCCCTTGGGGGAAGTCCCTGCAAGATCATCTGCCGGGCGATGCGTTGCCGTCTAGCGTTGATCACACCGCCAGGGCGATGGCGTCTCATTTCCACACCTATGAAGAGGTCGGGTGTCGGAGGCCGTCCACCAGCAGATGTCGCATGACTATTCGTCTGCTGCGGCAGCCCCGACCGAGCTCGCTGACACGCTCGCCACCCGGCCACACCCGAAGGAGCCATGCCATATGAGTGAACCGCTTGACGGCGAATTCGACGAAGCAGAGAACGAAATCCAGGACAGCGACGACTTCAACGACCTGCCGATTCCGGAGGACCTGGAGGAGGAGGTCTGATGCGTACCGTCACTCAGGTCCTGGCCGCCGCCAAGGCGCAGGTGTCCAAGCCCAGCCGGGACTGGACGGGCTGGTGTCTCGCGTTCACCCGGACAGCGTGGGGCATCAAGCCCACCGGTATCCCCGACGCGAACGCCGCGTGGGCCCGGGCGAAGAAGAAGCGGACAAGCGGAACGGCGCCGGCCGGCGCCCCGATCTACTGGGCGGTGGGCCGGTTCGGTCACATCGCCATCAGCGCGGGTGACGGCAAGTGCTACTCCACCGACATTCGCCGAAAGGGCAAGGTCGACCTGGTGCCCGTCAGCGAAGTCACCAGCAGGTGGAACGCGAAGCACCGCGGCTGGTCCGAGGACTACGCGGGCACCGCGCTGCCGCTGGGCACGAGCACGCCAAGGTCCCCTGCGCCCAGGCCCGCACCCAAGCCGGCACCGAAGCCGGCGCCCAAGCCCCGGGCGCGCAGGCAGTACAGGGTTCGTCCTGGCGACACGATGGGCAAGATCGCCGCCAAGCACGGCGTCACCCTGTCGGCGCTCATCAAGGCGAACGACCTCGCCGACCCGGACGTGATCAAGGTCGGGCAGTTGCTCTATCTGCCCTGACCCGACGTCTGCCGTAGCTCGACATCAGGCAAGCAGTGCGCAGGCGGGCCCGTCACCACGACGAGCCCGCCTGTCGCATGCCGCACTGGTTCGGAGCGGATCTCCGGTACCTCCCCGGACGTAGCGTCTCGCAGCCGCCTTACCCCCTGTGGAGTAGGGACGAGAGTCCTCCCCAGGTGGATGACCCGGGCGGCACCGCGACGGCATCATCGCTGACTCCACGGCCCACTCGCTGAGGAGAACCGATGGCCAAGGCCGTCCCCCACACCCTCGTTCATGCCACCCGAACGCTCGCGTTGCTGTCCAGCGGCCTGCTCGCGGGTGCCTTCGCCTACGGTGCCGTGAACGTGGCGCCGACCTTCGAGGCCGTGCCGCTCGACGTGCGCCTGACGTTCCACTCCGCACTGATGCGGATGAACGGTCCGGTCATGCAGAGCGCGATGGCGGTGGCGTTCCTCACCACCCTGGCCCTCACCATCCAGCTCCGCGGACCACTCCGGCTGCTGGCCGGTTGCGCCGGCGCGATGACGGTGGCGACGTTCCTGGTCACGCGGTTCGGGAACGTCCCCATCCACCCCCAGATCGAGGCGTGGGCGGTCGGTACGCCTGCAGCCGACCACGCCGAGATCCTCGCCCGGTGGGGAACCTTCAACCTCATCCGCACCGGGACCGCGCTGGCGGCGTTCGTCCTCCTGCTGGTCCTCGTCGACCGCACCATCCGCCGCCCGGCACCCGCCGTCGTTCCGCACCCTGATCCACCGATCCCGATGGAGACAACCATGCGATCCGACGTACCCAGACGCTCGCTGCTGCTCACCGCGCTGGCCGGGGCGGGCGTGGCCGTCCTGGCGAAGCCCGCGTTCGCCGCCGCCCCGGCGCGTAACCGGCTCGTCCAGGCGCTGACCCGTGCGGCTGACGGCCTGTCCTCGACCGAACCCTCCGGCGACCTCGCCGACCTGCGACCGTTCGGCCGCCTCGTCGGCCACGCACCGGTGGTCGGAGTCGGTGAGGCCAGCCACGGGGCGCACGACTTCTTCACCCTCAAGCACCGGCTGATGCGCTACCTCGTACAGGAGAAGGGATTCACGACGTTCGCGCTGGAGGCGAGCTGGAGTACGGGGCTGCGCCTCAACGCGTACGTCCTGCACGGAACCGGCGACCCGCGCCAGATCATGCACGAGGACTTCCAGAGCAACTACCAGATCTGGAACACCCGCGAGTACCTCGACCTGATCGAGTGGATGCGCGACCACAACCGCCGCCACGGCACGAAGCTGCAGTTCATGGGCGACGACATCTGCTACACCGGCCGCGAACTCTTCGATGCGGTGACCAGCTACGTGCGCCGCCACCACCCGACATCCCTTGCCCGGTTCACCGACCTCTACGACGGGCTCGCACCCACGATCGGCGCCGGCGCCTGGATCGACAGCTACCGGTTGGGCCCACGAGACCAACGACAGGACGCCGCCACCCGCGCGCAGGACGCGGTTGACGAGCTCGAGCGGCTCGAACCCACGCCGGATCCGCGGGAGGCCGCCTGGGCGCTCCAGCACGCCCGGGTGATCGCGGCGGCGCTGCGCATGTGGTCGGCCGACTTCACCGATCCGCTCCAGGCGGCACAGGCGTTCGGCTACCGCGAGCAGGTGATGGCCGACAACGTGCTGTGGTGGCAACGGCGGACCGGGCACAGGATGCTGGTCTCCGGCGCGAACGGGCACATCGCGCGGAGCAGCTTCTGGGCGGGATACCCGAAGGTGCAGGGCACGTTCCTCGCCGAACGGCTCGGCGACCACTATGTCAGCGTCGGCTTGACGTTCGACCAGGGCTCCTTCCTCGCCCGGACCGACAACGACGCATCGCCCGCGGAGGTGAGTGTCGGGCCGGCGGTCGAGGGCAGCAACGAACACACCCTCGACCAGGTGCCGTTCACGGACTTCCTCCTCGACCAGCGTGCCGCTCCCCAACCCGCCCGGTCCTGGCTGGCGCAGGCGCACCCGACGCGTTCGATCGGGGAGTTCTACCCGGAGCCGGACCAGAACGTGGCACTGTCGCAGTCCTACGACGCGATCATCCACGTGTCCCGGATCTCCGCCGCACAACCACTGTCCTGACCACCAGGGACCCCCTCCCCTCACGGGCCGAGGAGACCCTCGGGGTAGGTCACTTCCGGCTGGCTCTTCGTGTGGTGCATGGCCCACAGGAGGTCGGCGAGATGGTCGGGATCGACCGTGGGCACCTCGGCGACGAGCGTTCCGGCGGCTCTGGCCCTCTCCTGTGCGGCGTGGAAGGGGGTGTGTTCGATGGCCGCGCCGACATGGAGGCTGCCGACGTAGACACCCTGCTTCGAGACCTCCTGGTGCAAGGACTGGAGGTAGTTGCGCCGAGCGGCCAGAACGGGACCGGTGCCGCTCATGTTCGCCCAGCCGTGTACGGCGCTGGCGCCCTGGGCGGTCAGGATGGCGCCGCGTCCTCGTTCGACCATGGGCGGCAGGAACTCCTGGACGAGCGCGAGCAGCGTGTAGAGGCCGAGCGGCATGGTGTCGTAGGCGTACTCGGGGGTCAGTGTGGTCGCGGAGACAAACCCACCGACGCTGGGGCCGTAGTAGAGCACGTCGGGGTCGCCCACCTGCGCGCGGATCCGCTCGGCAAGTCCGGGCACGGCACTGGGCTCGGACAGGTCGGTGGGCAGGACGTGCACGGTCGCTCCGGTCCCGGCCAGGTCGCTGGCGAGGTCCTCGAGCGGCTGCCGGCGGCGAGCCACGAGGACGACGGCGTAGCCCTCGCGGGCATAGCGGTGGGCGACGGCCCGACCGAGGCGGGGACCTGTTCCGAACACGGCGATGGACTTCGGCATGGATCCTCCAGATGGTGGGCGCAGCCCCGTGAGCACGATCAGTGGCGCTGATCGTCAGTGTCACTGACGATCAGTCTTACCACTATCATGGCTTCGTGTCACCCGACCGTGAAGCCACCCAGCCGAAGCACCAGGTGTCTCAGCACCAGGCCTCGGGGCAGCCGTCTCCGCGTCTGGGTTACCTGCTCAAGCACGCACATCTGCGATTCATCGAGGTCACCCGGGACACCCTGGCGCCGTTGGGCGTCGACAGCCGCCAGTGGGCGGCGCTGCTCTGCCTCGGCGATCAGGAGCAGCACTCCCAGGCCGAGGTCGCTCAGCTCCTGGGCGTCGACCGCACGACCATGGTCGCCCTCGTGGACGACCTGGAGGCTCGCGGGCTGGTCCGGCGCCGCCCGCACCGCGACGACCGCCGCAAGAACGTCGTCGAACTCACGGCCGCGGGCCGCGACATCGCGCGACGCGGTGCCCGACGAATCGACGACGCCGAACGACGATTCCTCGACCGACTCGACGAGCGGGACGCCCAACAGCTCAAGGACGCCTTGGCCTCCTTGCTCGAAACCGAGTAGGACCTGCCGGGCGGCAACGATAGGTTCACCACTGTGATCGGGTCCGAGGCGATCGCCGAGCAGGCGGCGGAGGCGTTTCGGCTGGGCCCGGTCCTAGCCAGTCCGGCCGCGGTCGACGAGGCATGGTCCAACCAGGTGTTCCGAGTCCTGACCCGCTCAGGGCGATACGCCGTCAAGGTGCTCACGACCACGTCCCGCGAGGCACTTAGCACCGGAGCGGCCATCGAGGCCGCCGCGGCGGCGACCGGAACGATCCCGATGCCGACGCCTGTCGCCGCCGCCGACGGCACCTTCTTCGCGGAGATCGAGACGGACCACGGGCCGAGGCTGGCGCGCTGCCACCACTGGGTCGATGGCACACCGTGCTCCGCGGCACCACCGAGTCCCGCCATCGCGAGGGAGGTGGGGCGGTCCCTCGGGATCCTGCACGCGCTCCGTCTGGACGGCGGCGACAGTTCCCGCCTGCCCCCGGTCGAGCTGGATCGTTGGCACCGTGCGGCGGCCGACGCTTCGCGCGGCGACCTTAACTGGGCGCGGCAGGTGAGCGACCTCACTCCGCTTGTCGAAGAGGTCGCCGACCAGGTCGAGCGACTACGTCAGGCGCGGCTGCTCCTTCGGTTGAGCCATGACGACCTCGACCCGAAGAACGCCGTCGTACTTCCCGACGGGCGCGTCGCCATCACCGACTGGGACTACGCCGGACCCGTCCTGCCCGACGTCGAACTCGTCGTCGCCGCGACGTCCTTCGCCGGCGGTGACGACTGCGCCGACGTCGACCTGGTACGGCACTTCGTCACCGCCTACCGGGACGCGGGTGGGGACGCGACGCCCGTCGATCCGGACCGGACCGTCGTGGAGGCCGGGAAGATCGACTGGATGCTGCGCAACATCGAAGGAGCCCTGCACCCCGTACCCGGCGACAACGCGGCGTTGCGTCACCAGACCGCGCAGGAGCTCCTCGCGTCCTTCGCCGACAGCATCGTCTGGCTGCGGACGTGGGCAACGACGATCCGCGACCTGTAGCTGGCAGCTCGAAGGAGCCTGGCCGTTGGCCCGTCCGTCTGGGCTGTCACGGGTGGCCGACGAACGCGCTTCATCGACTGCCTCAGGATGCCGCGCGTCCTCGAGCTTGAATATAAATGCACATTCATTTATGGTCGAGCTATGATCACACGTGACTTGTCAGGTCGGATCGCTGTTGTGGCCGGAGCGACAAGAGGGGCCGGGCGCGCGATCGCCATCGAGCTTGGCGCGCTGGGCGCAACGGTGTACGGCACGGGCCGGAGCACGAGAGAAGGCCGATCCGTCATGGACCGGCCGGAGACGATCGAGGAAACCGCCGAGAGAGTCCACGCGGCCGGCGGGACCGGAAACGCGGTCCGCTGCGATCACAGCAAGCCGGGTGAGGTCGCCGCCCTTGCGGAGCGGATTCGCGCTGAGTACGGACGGGTCGACATCCTGGTCAACGACATCTGGGGCGGCGACCATCTGGTCGACTGGGAGAAGAAGCTCTGGGAGCATCCCCTCGACGACACCCTCGCCGTGATCCGCAACGGGGTGGAAACCCATGTCATCACCTCGCACCACCTGCTCCCGCTGGTGTTGGAGAGCGATGCGGGCCTGATTGTCGAGGTCGGTGACGGAAAGGCCGAGGTCCCCTACCGCGGCAACATCGCCTACGACATCGTGAAGTCCACCGTCGTGAGGCTTGCCGGGTCCCTCAACGCCGAGGTGTCGGCCGGCGGTGCGATGGCGCTCAGCGTGACACCGGGGTTCCTTCGATCCGAGGCGATGCTCGAACGCATCGGGGTCACGGAACAGAACTGGCGCGAGGCCAGCGACTTCGGCGGAGGGTTCTTCTCACATTCGGAGACACCGCACCTGCTGGGACGGGGACTGGCAGCACTGGCCGCAGATCCGGGGCGCTCCCGATTCGCGGGCGCCTGCCTCGGCTCCTGGGACCTGATGCACGAGTACGGGGTCGTGGACCTGGACGGGAGTTCACCAGACTGGGGAAGCGTCGATGCCGAGGCCCGCCGGTCGATCGTCGACGACGGCTTCCCGGACGTGGGCGCCTGATGCCACGGAGCAAGAACCTCAGTGACGAGGCGGTACTGGCTGGCGTACTCCGGTTGGTGCAGCGCATCGGCCCGGAAGGTTTCACCCTCGCCGCGGCAGGGGCCGAGGTCGGGCTGTCCGCCTCAACTTTGGTGCAGCGATTCGGATCGAAGCGAGCGCTCTTGCTGGCCGCCGACCGATGGGGGGTCGAGCGTTGGGTGGGCGGCATGGACGAAACCCCGTCCGGCGGACCGGCGCTCGATCGGCTGATCGCCGGCCTGGTGCATGGGGTGGATTCTGAGACGACGGCAGAGGAGATGGCGAACTCGGTTTCCCTCCTCCAGATCGCTCTTGCCGACAGCGAGTTCCATGAATCCACCAGGGACGGAGCTGTCCGGCTGCGCGCCAAGATCGTCGAACGACTGCGTGAGGCCACAGCGAATGAGGAACTTCGGCCCGGGATCGACATCGACGCCTTGGCCGAGTTGGTCGAGATCACCTATCACGGCGCGATGATCAGCTGGGCCATTCATCGCGACGGCCCGCTGGTCACCTCGTTGAGAGCGAGGTTCGCCCAACTCCTGCAGCCTTACCGCGTCTGATCGAAGATCAGAAAGACATCGATGGGACTGCTGCACGATGAGTTGCGGAGTTCCTTCCTGCCGCTGGGGCGAGGATCGAACGAATGAAAGCATTCGCGCACAACACCGAGACCATCGAGGTGGTGGGGGCGCGCACCAACAACCTCCGCGATGTCACCGTGAGCATTCCCAAGAGATCGCCTTTACCGGGGTCAGCGGCCGCGGCAAGACCTCGTTGGCGATCGACACCATTCACAGCGAGGCGCAACTCCGTTACCTGAAGGGGCTCTCGCCGTTCGTCCGGCAGTTCACTACGCGCACCTGGCGCGCGGCTGAGTTCCCGGCCGCCAACATGCTCTCCGACGCGCGATCGGTGGCGCGGATATATGCGGCCACGGTCAGCGACGTCGACGTGGTGCGGCTGCTCGATCCGTCAACAGTCGAGAGCATGACAGTCGTCCAGACCGACAAGACGCCCATGTACGGGCTGCCGTCGGGGCTGCACATCCCGGCTGACCGCTCCTTCTACATGTCGCTCGGGTTCATGCGATCCTGCCCGCCAATGCCGATGGTCGGGCCGGGGTCGTTCGGCCACCCGGGCTCCGGCGGATCGATCGGCTTCGCCGACCCCGATGCTGGTGTCGGCTTCGGCTACGTCACGAACCTCTGGTCCTTCCGCGACGACTCGCGGGCGGCAAACCTGGCCAAGGCCGTCCGGTCCTGCCTCGGATGACGGGAGCGCCCTCGCGTGAGGGGGCTCCAGGACACTGCTGGAACTGGCAGCCCACCACGGCATCCCCGGCGCCGTGGTGGGCGTCGCCGAGGACGGAGGGAACCTCATTGGTGGCCCGCAGTTGCGCCTCGCACGCCGGACTGTCGGCGAGAGCGACGTTGCGCACGATTCCTTGGATCCACGCCGAAAGCGGCGAGAGGTCAAGCCTGTCGCCCGGCGTTCCGGACGGCCAGGCTGTGCTGCCACTCTTCGATGGCCTTGCGGTGGGACTCACTCACCAGGAGAAGGAGTTCGGCGGTGGACTCGAAGCGGGCGCCCGCAGGAGTCCCGACCCCGAGAACTTCGGCTCCGCGCTGCGATGCGGCCATCAGGGCGTTGTTCATCTGCAGAGTCGCGAGGAGGGATCGGAGCCAGCTCTGGTCGTCGATGACATAGCGTTCGCGGCGCATGCCGGGAGTTCGTTCCCGCCTGAGCATTCCCTGCTGTTCGAGGTAGGTGACGGCATGCGAGACGGACGCGGGGCTGACGCGAAGCCGCTGGACCAGGTCGGCGGCGGTGAGGATGCCGGCGTCGGTGATGTACAGGCAGGTCATCACCCTGGCCATCATCCGGGGCACCCCCTGCTGAACGAGGAGGTCGGTGAAGGACTCGGTGAAGTCCTGGACCGCTCGAGGGTCCCGCCCACGGCCGCTGTCGGGGGCCAGCGGCGCCGGAGGTTGAGGCTGCTTGCGTCGGCGCGCACGATGCCGTGTGGCCTCGTGCGCCCGGTCGGCCCTGTAACCGTCGGGTCCGCCATTGCGGGTGACCTCCCGCATGATGGTCGAGGCGGGCCGCGCCAGGCGCTTGCCGATCTCTGTGTATCCGAGCCCCTCGGCCAGCCCCGCAGCGATGTGCTGCCGATCCTGGTCGGTCAGTCTGCCTCCGGGCATCGGTGCTCGTCTCCCAACCGGTCGACGTGCGCGGACCTCGGCGCCCGCACACCCCGCTGCACAGTATGCATTCACGCGGAGGTCATTGCAATAGAAGGTCAGGGCGACCCATTGCGTTCAGCCTCAGGTTCATTGCAATATGGGCCGCGTTTCTCGGACTAGGTGAGACAAACATGCTCAGTTATTCGTTGACGAATTGTGAACGCAATGTACCGTCGCAGGAGTTCAGCGATTCCCGAACGTTGGCGAGATGCCAGTGGCGCGGTGATCCTGTCCGTTCAGTTGGATTCCACGACAGTTCCGAAGGAGCTCATGACCATGTCCGGCACCCACACCGACCACGACGAGACCTCAGCTGCCGGGCCGGATCGCCCGGAGTTGCAGAAAGCCATCCAGGAGCTGGTCGATTCCGGTTTCGCCGGGGTGCAGTTGCGCGTCAACGATCAGCGGGGAGAGTGGGTCGGCAGCGCCGGGGTGCGCAAGCTGGGCGAAGCCGCGAAGCCACCGACGAACGGGCGGTTCCGGATCGGCAGCAACACCAAGACCTTCATCGCGACCCTGGTGCTGCAACTGGTGGCCGAGGGCACGATCGGACTGGACGACCCGGCGGCCGACCACCTGCCCGAGTTCGAGCTGGACGGGCGGATCACCGTGCGGATGCTGCTGCAGCACACCAGCGGGGTGTTCAACTTCACCGGCGAGTTCTACGAGGACGGGACGATTGTGCCCGGAATCCCCTGGCAGGGCCAGGAGCGCGTGGACACCCTTTTCCACACCTACCAGCCCGAGGAGCTGGTACGGCTGGCATTGTCCAAACCGGCGCGATTCGAGCCGGGGACGGACTGGAGCTACTCCAACACCAACTACGTGCTCGCCAGGCTGCTGATCGAGAAGGTCACCGGCTGCCCGCTCGCTGAGGAGATGCAGCGGCGGATCCTGAGTCCTCTCGGCCTGTCGGGAACCGTGGTGCCGGACGCCTCACCGGAGATCCCCGAGCCGCATGCCCACGGCTACTACACCTACCAGGACGCCGGCCAGTGGAAGACGGTCGACGTCACCCGCCAGAACCCCTCCTGGGTCTCCGCCGGCGGAGACATGATCTCTACCACCCAGGATCTGCACACGTTCATCTCCGCCCTGATGAGCGGCAAGCTTCTGCCGGCCCCGGTGCTGGCCGAGATGCGCAAGCCGCACCCCAAGCTCGGCTACGGCCTGGGATTGTTCGTGCAGGACGGTACCTCGCCGTCTCCCTTTCCCGCGCCAAGCTGTGGCGTCACCGTCCTCACCCACAACGGCGGCTTCGCGGGTTATGGGGCGCTGATGTACAGCACGCCCGACGGCGGTACGACCCTGACCGCCTCGCTGACCACCGGGGACGCCAAGCTCGACTTCGCGCAGGTGGCGGAGGCGTTCGGGCAGGCGCAGCAGAGGCTCGTCGACGAGGTGTTCTGCGGCGGGCAGGCCGGGTCGGATGACTCGGCGGAGCCGGCTCGCTAGGCACGGCTGAGCAATGTGGACAGCAGGCGCTCAGGGCGCGGGCAGGATCCGCACGGTCATCGAGGCGCCCGGAACCGGCATGGACAACGCCTCCGCCTCGATGGCCGTCCTGGTCTCCTCCGACACGGGCTCGTCCAGTTTCACGACCACGCGGCCCTGCTTGCGTCCCCACCGGCCCGCGACCTGGCCGTCCACGACAAGTGCATGTGGATGGAACGTGTCATCGGCTGTGGACGCGTCGGTGCGCGCGAACAGCGACAGCAGCTTGGAGTCCTCCGCCGGCAGTAGCCGGACACCCTCGGCAGCCGGTGCTGGGGCCAGCGCCTCCTCGTCCGCGCGCAGGATGACCGCCGCACGGCCTTCGTAGTCGACCTCGAACAGTTCGTTCGACATCCGCTGCCACGTCGGCCTGGCGTCGCGCGGGGTGAGGCCGGCCCACCAGGCGAACGTCGCGGGCGTCGTGGGGCCGAACGCGTGTACGTAGCGCCGGCACAGCTCCAGCCGGGCGGCGTCAACGTCGACCTGCGGTCGTGGCACCTCGAACACCGCCATCGATCGAGCGTCCCAGCGGATGGCGATCCGGCCCGTGGGAGCGGCGCCGCGCACGATCCGGGCGATGGGCTGGGGCAGGTCACGTCCGCGCACGCTGCGCCCGTCGAGAAATGCGCACACCTGCTCCGCGTACGCCTCGGCGGCACGGCGTTCGTCCGGGTCGACCGGGGAACGGCCGAGGGTGAACACGCCGAAGTCCCTGCGTGGGAGGACGTAGGCGGCGGCGCGGGGACTGTAGGTCTGGATCAGCCGCGGGTCGGCCCAGCCGTCCGGCTCGCAGCCGTTCACCCGTGCGTGCAGCGACAGCAACGCCGACCTGGGGAAGCTGTCCTGCAGCCCGACGTGGGCGGCCTGCTCGTAGGCCCCGAAGGGCAGCCGGTCGATCAGGTGGTGGACCCGCATCCGGTGGGCGACGGCCTGTGCGTGACTCACCCGCATGGCAACCCTCCGGATCGACAGGGACACGCTCCACAGCGACACACAAGGAACGCCGCGCCTGCGCGTTCGCTCCAGGGAAGCTACCCGGCAAGCAGGACAGCGGCCGTCCCACTTCCGCACCCACCTCGCGGATGCGTTGTTGGCTGTGCGCGGTGCGCACCGGCTCCCAGGTGTTCGCCATGGAGGGTCCGATGCCCCGTCCGGGGCTGTTCATGTCATGGCCGGGTGCCCGCTGGTTCGGGCGCCTACCGTCGGGAGACCAGCATCATGATCGAGGAGTCGCCCGTGAGACGTCCGTTCCAGCTTGGCGCAGTCGCCGTGACACTCGCCGCCGCGAGCATGGCCGCATCCGCACTGCCCGCCATCGCCGCTCCGCCCGCCACCGCGCCGGCGGCCTCGGCGAAGGGGCCCGCCGCCAGCGGGTTGCCCGCCACCCCGCTCCCGCTCGGCCCGGCAGACCTGCCGGAGACCCGCGACACCGTGGAGCTGGCGCCCGGCGTGGACCTGACCACGATCGTGCGTGGCGCCGCCACCACGACCGACGGCTGGCAGGACCGGGTGCTGCTCCCACCGGACGGGCAGGCCGGTTCGACGCCCGACGCGACGAAGGCGACGCGGGCACTGGGCAGTAAGCAGACCGCTGAGGCGGTCGCCGGGCAGCTGCGCGCCGCCGGGTTCGGGCCGACGTTGCTGCCGGTGAACACCCCGGCGTTCGTCGGGGTGCCCGCCGGCACCGTCGGCTACGAGGTACGCCTCGGCCACTACGCCAAGCAGGCCGACCTGGCGCCGCAGGAGCAGCAGCTGAAGGCTGCCGGCTTCAAGTACGGAGGCGTCTGGACCGCCGAGGACGCCAACTCCACCAACGGGCCGTGGCGGGTGTACGTGCTGAGCGTCGACCCGCACAAGTTCGACGGTCACATCGCCTCGGCGATGGGCAGCTCCGTCGACGTCCGCACCCACCTGACCACGCTGGCCGAGCGCTACGGCGCACTCGCCGGCACCAACGGCAGCTACGGCACCGCCTACGGCGACACCGCCGGCATCCACGTGGCCGACGGTCAGCTGCTGTCGGAGGCCAACAACGGGCGCACCGGGCTGATCCTCACCGACCACGGGCGCAAGACCAGCCTGCGCATCGACCAGCTCTGGACGCACCTGTCGGTGTCCAGCAACGACCACGCGCAGACCACCCTGTCGGGCTTCAACCGGCACCCGGGCGAGATCCTCGACTGTGGCGGGCGGCCTGACGACCAGCCGACGTCCATCCCGCAGCACGACGTGACCTGCAAGAACCCCAACGAGCTGGTCCAGTTCACCTCGGAGTTCGGGGCGAACAGCTTCACCGGCACGGCCCCGGGCGTGGAGGTCACGCTGAACGCGGCCGGCACCGTCACGGCGGTGCAGGAGAGCCTCGGTGCGGCCATCCCGGCCGGTGGCTCCACGGTGCAGGGCATCGGGACCGGCGCCGAGTGGCTGCGCCAGCACGCGCAGGTCGGCCGGCGGCTGCGGTTCGACGAGCGGGTCACCGACTCCAAGGGCAGGACCGTCCCGCTGCGCCGTGGCGTGTCGATGATCGGCGCCGGGCCGACCCTGGTCCGCGACGGCAAGGAGTACGTCACCGCCCAGACCGACGGTCTGGTGCACGTCGACGGCGACCCCACCTTCTACGACAACTGGGTGGCGCGACGCAACGGCCGCACCATGATCGGCACGGACGCCCGCGGCCGGATCCTGATGGTCGCCGCCGACGGCCGTAACCCGGGTGTCAGCGTCGGGTTGACGATCGGGGAGACCGCCGGGGTGATGCGCGCGCTCGGCGCCACCTCCGCGCTGAACCTTGACGGCGGCGGCTCGACCGCCATGGTGCGCGGTTCGGAGCTGGTGAACCACCCCTCCGACGCGACCGGTGAGCGCTTCTACGCCGACGTGCTGCTGCTCCTGCCCCGCACATAGGCCACGGTCTCACCCGCTGGGGCCTCGGCCAGGTTCTCACCTGCCGGGGCCCTGGCCGGTGACGGGGCCGGGTAGACCGGAAGGTCCCAGCCGCCCGTCTCGACGCCGCTCCGTATCCGGAGGAGAAGCTCGGCGCTCTCGTCCAGAGGCCGGTTGTAGAAGAGCACGACCGCGAAGCTGCCGCGGTCGGCCCAGGCACACACGGTCATCGGGAGCACGCTGCCGGCTGTGGTCTTCTCCTTCGCGGAACCACAACGGACATAGCCTCCGTGTGGGCCAGCGGGCACGTCATGCAGGTTGCTGATCGGCAGCTTCATGTTCCTGAAGCCGCTCTCGAGCGCGATCTGAGGACTGGGGAAAGCGCCGCTCGCACCGGTGAGGTGGACGACTCTGTCCTCGGCCGACGGGTCCTGATAGTAGGCGTCGAGGGGTTCGACCCACGGCACTTGCTCGCGCAGTTGCGCGACGACTCGCTCCGTCTCGCGTTCGAACGCGGGATCGGTGATGAGCTCCAACCCCGCCAATCTCGCCGGCCGCTTCAGGTTCGTGCTGATGCTGCCGGGCCCTTGGGCGGTCTTGTGCGTTGGTGTGGCGCCCGTGACCGGCGTGGAGCTCGGCCCAGGCGTCTGGGCGGAGGTGGCGCTGGATCTGCCGGCGTCGGCCTGGGGGCGGCCGGAATCCTGCTCGGCCGGGTCGGTGCCGGACAGGTCGATGCCGGAGAAGCTGAGGGCGGCGACCAAGGCAAGGCCGATCGGACCGACCGTCAGGGGGTAACGCCACCATGCCCACCTGATGCCGCTTCTGCGGGCGAGCAGGACGGTGACCAGCCCGGCGAGCGCGGCTGGAGCCGCCCAGCTCACCGTCCGGCCGGCGAAGGCCTGGCCGCTGGTGGGCGCTCCCAGAACGAGGTCGGCCGCCAGGATGCCCACGGTCACGAAGACGACGGCGGTGACCGAACTGCCGGCAGTGGCCGACCGGTTCGCACCTCGACTGGTCGGTCCTTTACGTTGCCTCACTGCGAACCCCTCTCACCTGCCGCGCCGCCGCCTCTGGTGGACGGACCCGCGCATGCCGGGCCAGGTGGAGTAACGCCGCCCCCGCCGGCCAGGTCACGGAGGCATCCCGGAGAGGTCACGCGGAAGCCGAGGAGCGGGAGTCTCAGCCCTGGCCTGCTTCGTGACGTCGCTCGCCTCGTCGCCGAGGCTCAGCACCACCCGCAGGATCGCGGCGAGCTCGTCGTGCTGACGCTGAGCGCGCCGCCCTACTTCTGGTTCGTGCGGTCGGGTGGCTGCGGGAGGCCGACGAGTTTGACGAGAAACCGGTCGACCTGCTCAGAGGCCGGCGACCAGGGCAGGTCGGGCTCGTTGATGCGCTGCGACAACATGCCGTTGACAGCGGTCCGTAGGTCGATCGCGACGGTCGCGGCATCATCAGGCGCTGCGACCCCCGCGTCCATGCACTGCTGCACCTCGGCGACGGTGCGTGCGACCAGGACCTCCTTGAACGGCATTCCGAGCCGCCGGTGGACCTTGCTCTCGTGGAGCACCTTGTAGAGGCCGGGGTGCCCCTCCGCCCAGGCGACCTGCGCCAGGATGCGCGCACGCAACTGAGCCGCCGGGCCATCCGCCGCTGCCGCGGCATCGTCGCCGGCACGGACCAGGTCCTCATGACACCGCCGCATCGCCGCCAGGACGAGCGCGTCGCGGTCGGCGAAGTGCAGGTAGACCGAGGTGGCGGCGATCGACACCTCGCGCGCCACGGCACGCAACGACAGCGCCTCGTCGTCGGCGAGCTCGTCGAGCATCCGCACGGCAGCCGAAACGATCTCCTCGCGCAGCCGTTCACCCTGCCCTCGGGCGTTGGGCCGGCGACGGGCAGCCGTACTCGAGCCCGGATTCGCATCCATAGGACCAGATTGTAACTGGACACCGATAGCGCTACGGTCGTAGCACTACGGCTGTTCAGTTAGCGTGACAGGAGTCCTCACCGTGACCCTCATGAGCGACACCAAGACCAACTCCGACACCACGACGAGCACCCTCGACCTCACCGAGCTGGATCCGGTCTTCGCCCAGATGGGTGCCGCGACCGTCAGGCACGCCGGCGCGGTCCCCGAGCTGACCGACCGGGAGAAGGTCTTCCTGCAGGTCGTCGCGGACGTCTGCCAGCCGGCCCTGGGGCTCCCCTTCGAGATGCACGTACGCCGGGGCCTCAACAGTGGCGTGTCCACCGCGGACATCCGTGCTCTCCTGCGCCTCGTCTCCTACGACACGGGCTACCACGCGGCACTGGCCGCGTTCGAGCGACTCGCAGAGATCGAGGCCGCTGCCGGTCTGCCCAGACCCGACACCGAACCACTCGCCGCCGACCTGCTGGAGACCGGACCCGGACCGGAGGCGGCCCGCGCCTTGCTGGTCGAGCTCGACGACCACTTCGCCGAGCACTTCCTCCTGCAGTCCCGGATGCGGAGCGGATACGGGCCCGGCACGCTCAGCGTCCGGGAACGCGCGTTCGCGACCATGAGCGTGGACGTTCACTACCAAACCCTGGAAGAGAGCTTTCAGATCCACATCGGCCGGGCCCTGGGCGCCGGCGCGTCCCGCGACGACGTGCGAGCCGTGCTGCGCTTCAACGCCCAGTTCGGCATGACCAGGGCCTGGCGCGCCTGGAAGGCACTGAACGCCCACCTCGCCCAGCTCGACACCGCCGACTGAGCCCGAAGCCCCACTCCACAGCAGTGCACCGGCCGCCGCTGGGGCCCCGTCGTGGCGGCGGCCGGCGTTGGCCGGACGGCTTGCCCTAAGCCGGCGCGCCGTGCGTACTCTCGACGCCGCCGAGGACGTTCTCCCGTCCCCACGCGCCGAGCGGCGCCAACGCCTGGTTGAGGGAGACACCGCGGGGGGTGAGGGAGTACACGACGCGGGGCGGCACCTCGTTGTAGTCCTCCCGGTGCACGATGGCGTCGTCCTCCAGCTCCCGCAGATGGGAGGCGAGGACCTTCTCGGTCACCCCGGGCACCAGCCGGCGCAGCTCACCGAAGCGGCACGGGTGCTCACCGAGCGCCCACAGGATCAGCACCTTCCACTTGCCGCCGATGACGTCCATCGCGGCGTCGATGCCGCACACGTACGCGCCCGGCCGTCGCAGCGTCGCCATCGCGGTGCCTCCCACCTGCTCGCTCACCTCGGGGCCACCACCCACTTCGAAGTGCGTACTTGTTGGCCCCTGACCTGCCGACCACCCTAGACGGCATGACCGCGAACGCCACGTCCCCAACTCCGCTCACCCTTCTCGGGACCGGCGCCATGGGCAGCGCCCTGGCCCGCGCCTGGCTCGCCGCCGGGCACCCGGTCACCGTCTGGAACCGCACCGCCACCAGGGCGCAACCACTCCTCGCCGAAGGCGCGACCCTCGCCGCGACGGCGGCGGAGGCGGTCGCCGCGAACCAGCTCGTGGTGGCCTGCCTGCTCGACGACGCCTCGGTGGGTGATGCCCTCGCCGACGCCGACCTGGCGGGCAGGGACCTGGTCAACCTCACCACCGGCACACCCGGGCAGGCCCGCGACCGTGCCGCGTGGGCGCAGAAGCGTGGCGCCCGGTTCCTGGACGGCGGGATCATGGCGACCCCGCCGATGATCGGCCAAGCAGGCGTTGGCGGCTACGTCTTCTACAGCGGCTCCCGCGACCTGTTCGAGGAGCACCGGGACACCCTGGCCGTGCCGACCGGCACCACCTACGTCGGGGCCGACCCGGGCTTCGCCGCCCTGCACGACGTGGCGCTGCTGAGCGCGATGAGCGGCATGTTCGCCGGCATCTCGCACGCCTTCGCGCTCATCCGCCGGGAGGACATCGCGCCGAAGGAGTTCGCCCCGCTGCTGGCCGGGTGGCTGGCCGCCATGGCCCCGGCCGTGCACCTGACCGCGGAGCACCTCCACAGCGGCGACTACACCAGGGGCGTGGTCTCCAACCTCGCCATGATGGTCGCCGGCAACACCACCTTGCTCCGCACCGCGCAGGAGCAGGGCGTCAGTACGGAGTTGCTCACGCCCTACATGGACCTGATGCAACGCCGCCTTGCCGCCAGGCACAGTGAGGAGGACGGTACCGGGATCATCGACCTGCTGCTACGCGAACCCGGCTCGCTCAGGTAGCCGGCTCCTCACTCTGCCCCGGCGCGAACCTGGGTGTCGAGGTGAGCGACGGTGCGCTCGTACCACGCGTAGGTGGACTCGATGCCGCTGCGCAGACTGATCCGTGGGGCCCAACCGAGCCGGGTGATCCGGGAGATGTCGAGCAGCTTGCGGGGAGTGCCGTCGGGCTTGCTGGTGTCCCATTCCAGGTCGCCGTCGTAGCCGACGACGTCGGCGATCGTCTCGGCGAGTTCGGCGATGGTGAGGTCGGTGCCACTACCGACGTTGACCGGCCCCGCGTCGTCGTAGGTCTCCAGCAGGTGCAGGCAGGCGCGGGCCAGGTCCTCGACGTGCAGGAACTCCCGCCTGGGACGGCCCGAACCCCACAGCTCCACCCGCTGCGCCCCCTGGAGTTTCGCCTCGTGGAAGCGGCGGATCAGGGCGGGCAGCACGTGGGAGGTGAAGGGGTCGAAGTTGTCGCCCGGACCGTACAGGTTGCAGGGCATCGCGGTGATGTAGGGCAGGCCGTACTGGCGGCGTAGCGCCTGGACGTGGGTGATGCCCGCGATCTTCGCGATCGCGTAGGCGTCGTTGGTGGCCTCCAGGGGGCCGGTGAGTAGTGCGTCCTCGCGGATGGGCTGCGGCGCGAACTTGGGGTAGATGCAGCTCGATCCCAGCAGGAGCGCGTGTTCGACGCCGTGCTCGGCGGCGGCGTCGAGCACGTTCACCTGGATGCGCAGGTTGTCGGAGAGGAACTGTGCGGGGTAGGTCGCGTTGGCCATGATGCCGCCGACCTTCGCCGCGGCGAGGATGACAACCTGGGGTTGCTCGGTGGTGAAGAACCCTTCGACGGCTGCCCGGTCGCGCAGGTCGAGTTCTCCCGATCCGCGTCCGACCAGGTTCGTGAAGCCCTCCGCGAGCAGGTGGCGCCACAGCGCCTGGCCGACCAGGCCACGGTGACCGGCCACGTAGATCCTGGCCGAGCGGTCCACTCGCATGCGACCTCCGGGAAACTTCGGGGCGCCTCCACACCGGGAGGTTCTGGCGTCGTTGACACTTTCCGCGACCCCGGGGACCGGAAACCACGCAACAGCGGGAGCCCAGGAAAGATCGACCACCCGGCGATGGCGCGTTCGTGGATTTCCGGAGGGGTTGAATGGGTTTATCGGCCCCCACTGTACGGAATTGACGGGATTGTGGGGACGCCGAATTCGGAGCGGGACCTGTCGCGAAAGAGGGTTGCCGATTTGAAAACGGCTCTGATCACTGGGGTGACCGGGCAGGACGGGTCCTACCTCGCGGAACTGCTGCTGGACCGGGGATACACGGTTCACGGGCTGGTGCGCCGCGCCTCGACGTTCAACACGCACCGCATCGACCATCTCTACAGCGATCCGCATCACAGCGACACCCGCTTCTTCCTCCACCACGCGGACCTCTCCGACGCGTCGCGACTGCTGGAGTTGTTGCAGACAACGGCGCCGGATGAGGTCTACCATCTGGCCGCCCAGTCCCACGTACGCGTCTCGTTCGAGGAACCCACCTTCACCGGCGACATCACCGGCATGGGCACCGCGCGACTGCTGGAGGCGATCCGGCTCACCGGAGCGGAGTGCAGGTTCTATCAGGCGTCCAGTTCGGAGATGTTCGGTTCCTCCACACCCCCGCAGCACGAGGACACGCCGTTCCAGCCGCGCTCGCCCTACGGGGCCGCGAAGCTCTACGCGCACTGGATGACCCGCTCCTACCGCGAGGCGTACGGCATGTTCGCCGTCAACGGGATCCTCTTCAACCACGAGTCGCCACGGCGGGGCGAGACGTTCGTGACGCGGAAGATCGCCCGGGCCGCGGCACGGATCAAGGCCGGCCTGCAGGACCGGGTCTACCTGGGCAACCTCGACGCGGTCCGGGACTGGGGATACGCCCCGGAGTACGTCGAGGCGATCTGGCTGATGCTCCAGCAGGACTCGCCGCAGGACTACGTCATCGCCACCGGCACGGCCAGTTCCGTCCGCGACTTCGCCCGGCTCGCCTTCGACCGGGTGGGCCTGGACTGGACCCGACACGTTCACTACGACCAGCGCTACGAGCGGCCCGCCGAGGTGGACGCGCTGATCGGGGACCCGTCCAAGGCCGGGCGCGTCCTCGGCTGGAAGGCCCGGGTGCTGGCCCCCGAACTCGCCGCGATCATGGTCGACGCCGAGGCCCGCGCCCTCGCCGGTCAGGCACCCGAACGCCAGGAGTGGCCGGGCGAGCCCCTCCCACAACGGCGGGAGTGGAAGGGATGAGCGACGACTGGAGCCTGGCGGACTCAGCCACCCTGGAACACCTCATCCTGATCCCCCGGGGCGGGCTCGGAAACCGCATCCGGGCGATCGGCGCGGCCCGACGCCTGTGCTCCCTGTCCGACGCCAAACTCACCGTGGTCTGGGACTTCGGGAACTACGAGGCGCTGTTCGCCGCGGGCCCGGAGGTGGAGGTACTCGACCGACTGCCCGCGAACGCGGACTCCCTGCGCCGCATCAACGTTCCGATGTGGTCCGAGGGCGGCACCCGCAACAACCGGCGCGTCCCGCTCCGCGAGGACCACACCCTCATCGTGCAGTCGCTGTTCTGGTTCTGCGCCGCGGAGGAACCCCTGGTCGGCGAGGACGAGGCGCTTCGGGAGTGGCTGCCGCAGCCCGCCCAGGCCATCCAGGACACCGTCACGGAGATCACCTCGGCGCACTTCACCCGCACCGTCGGCATGCACATCCGGCAGGGCGACAACAACAGGCGGCTGGTCGTCACCCCGATCGAGGACTTCGTACGCGAGGCCGAACGCGTCATCGCCGAGGACCACACGATCTTCCTCGCCACCGACAGCGCCGAGACCGAACAGCTGATGCGCTCCCGGTTCGCCGACCACATCATCGTCTTCCCCAAGAACTGGGAGATGCCCTTCCGCTGGCCGCGCCTGGCCCCGGGCGGGGGAGGAACCGAACTCCTCGCCGCGGGTGAGGAACTGGTCCCCGACTTCGTGGACATGCAACTCCTCGCCGCGTGCGAGTACGTCATCGGCTCGACCATCTCCAGCTACAGCCGCCTGGCGGCCCGCTACAACGGCTCACCACGCTGCCTCCTGCTGCCCGCCCCACCCATGCACCCGGTCTGGGGAAGGGGACTCGAACCCGAGCGGAAGTGGCGCGACCGGGCCAA
Organism: Actinopolymorpha pittospori; assembly: GCF_014873875.1. Lineage (GTDB taxonomy): Bacteria > Actinomycetota > Actinomycetes > Propionibacteriales > Actinopolymorphaceae > Actinopolymorpha > Actinopolymorpha pittospori. The sequence continues at coordinate 1,295,251 of NZ_JADBEM010000001.1, forward strand.
GGCAGCAGGCGACCCGGGAGCCGAGCGGGACGGCCAGCCACGGATCCGGCGCAACGACCACAGCATCCTGTCGGCTCCTGAGCTCGGGCAGTGGGAACCCCGGCTGACGGTGTCGGTGGTGATCCCCGCCTACGGCCGCCAGGACAAGCTCGACCTCACCCTGGCCAGCCTCGCGGCGCAGACCTATCCGAGCCACCTGATGCAGGTGATCGTCGTCGACGACGGCAGCGACCCGCCGCTCCGCCTTCCCGAGATCGCGCCGGAGAACACCACGCTGATCCCCAGCGCACCGGGCGGTTGGGGGGCCGGGCACGCCCTGAACACCGGCGTCCAGGCCGCCGACGGTGAGGTGATCCACCGCCTCGACGCCGACATGCTCCTCCACCGCGACCACGTCGAGGCGAGCATGCGCTGGCATCACCTGGCCGACTACCTCGTGGTGATCGGTTACAAGCGCTTCGTCGACTACGGTGCGGACCCGCACTCGCCCCACGACGTGCACAACGCCGTCGCGGCAGGAGACGCCGACAAGCTGTTCGACCTCGACCAGACCCACCCGAGCTGGATCGAGACGGTCATCGACGCCACCGACGGGCTGCGCAGCGCGGACGCGGGCGCCTACCGGGTCGGGACCGGCCAGACCATCTCCTTCACTCACCGGCTGTGGGACGCGTGCGGAGGGGCCGACACGGAACTGATCCGCGGCCAGGACGTCGAGTTCAGCTTCCGGGCCGCACAGGCCGGCGCCGTCTTCGTCCCCGATCCCCAGGCGCGCGCGTTCCACCTCGGGCTGTCGGAGATGCTGACCCGGACAGCTGAGGGAACCAGATTCCGGGAGCCCTACCTGGGCAACCGGGTGCCCTGGCGGCGCCGCTGGCGCCAGGAGACCGGACGTCAGTGGATGGTGCCCTACGTCGACGTCGTCGTCGAGGTGGGGACGGCTTCCTATGAGGAGGCGCGCGCCACCGTGGTGGGCGCGCTGGCCAGTGACATCCCCGACGTACGCGTCACCCTCGTCGGGCGATGGTCGGAGCTCACCGATGAACGCCGCCCGCCACTGGACGACCACCTTCTTGATCTCAGGCTGCTGCACGAGTCCTTCGTCCACGACGCACGGGTGCGGCTCCAGGACTCGGTACCGCCCACCTCCGCGCCCGTTCCGTTCCGGTTCCACTGCTCGCCCGGCTGGGTGCTCAACGCCGACGCGCTACGCAGGCTCGTCGAACTCGCCGACAGCCAGTGCGACGGCATCGTGTCACTGGCCCCTCCCCGCGGATCCGGAGCGAGCATCGGGCGTCTGGAGCGAACCGCTGCGATCGCCCGGGCGCGGTGGCTGGCCAAGGACGGCGAGGACCTGGACGACATCGTCGCCACGGCCTTCGGGACCCACTGGATCGACGGCACCCAATGGGCGTTGACCCCGGCCGCGGACAAACCCAAGCCAGCATCGGTGACCGCACTCCACGACCAGATTCGCACGTTGAAGACCGAGGCCGCGCGATGGGAGAAGGAAGCCACGCGACTCAAACGCAAACTGCAGGAGCCACTGAGTAAGAAGCTGCTCGAAGCCGCCCGCAGGAGGATCACCCGCCGATAAGAAGCGGCTCATCCCGCCCAGACGGACGCCCCGAAAACCCTTTCAGCGGCGATAGCCCAATCGCCGTTAAACAAAAGTGATCACGTCGTCCATGATGTACATCTGAGGCTTCGTGTGTAACTCGAGAAAGTGTGTCGGAATTTCATGAAGTCTCTCGTTGACCCGAGCGGTATTCCCCCCGACGCGGCGCCCGGCAAGCACCTGTGGACCATGCCGACGGCACGGGGCGCCCGGGAACGCATCGAGTGGCTGGTCGGGCAGGCCCGGGGCGACGTGCTCGACGTCGGCTGTGGACAGGGCGGCGTGTCCATCCTGTGCGCCCGGCGCGGCCTGAGAGCGGTGGGTGTCGACATCGACCCCTCCCGCATCGAGCAGGCACTCGCCACACGCGTCCGAGAGCCCGACCCGGTGCGCAACCTGCTGTCGTTTCGGGTGGCGGACGCCACCGCGCTGGACCTGCCCGATGCCACGTTCGACTGCGTGGTGATGGCCGACACGATCGAACACGTCGAGAACGCCTCCTCCCTTCTCGCCGAGGGGGCCCGGCTGTTACGTGCCGACGGCGTACTGGTGCTCACCGCAACCTTCGGTTTCGTGCCCCGCGATCATCCCGTCACCTTCTACGTCGCCTCGCTCCTCGAACTACTCGCCCGGCACATGACGATCCAGTCCCTGGACATCGTCGACGGCTACTTCCGGGTCGTCGCGCGGCCAGGCCCCACCTCCATCGAGGACCGGCTCCGACTCGACGCCGACCTCCAACCCGCGTTCGAGGCGGCGCTGCTGGACGCGCAACGCAAGGCCCACAACGAACGCGCCGCCATGGAGACCCGGCTCCGCGAGGAGATGCACCGCACCGAACGCTCCCTCCGCCAGCGCCTACGGGAGGAGACCTACCGCGCCGAGCACGCCCTGTGGCAGGCCCAGTCGATGAAGGCCCGCCGCTGGTGGCGCCTGGGTGAGGTCTTCTTCACCGCGGGACAACACCCCTCGGCGGTGTGGCGGATGCCACGCGACCTCGGGCGGGTGCTGCGCCCGGTGCCACGCCCGAAGAAGCCGGAACGGCTGCTGCCGGCCGCGGCGGCGAAGGAGCAGCCGAGCCTGGACGCGGTGAACACGCCGCGACAGGTCCCCGGCACGGGAACCGCCCTCAGCCAGGCCACCTCGGGCCCGCTCTGCGCCGTCGAACTCCCCACCGGGGCCGGCTTCCCTGACGGCCCGGTGGCCCGACCCGACCTCACCGTGGCCGCGATCCTCGACAAGTTCTCCGAAGCCGCCCTCGCCTATGAGTGGAACCAGGTCCAGCCCGGACCGCAGGACTGGCAGGAGATGCTGGAAGCCACCCGCCCGGACCTGCTGTTCGTCGAGTCCGCGTGGTGGGGCAACGCCGGACGCTGGCGGGCCATCGTCACCGCGGCCGGGGCGCCCAAGCAGCAACTCTGCGACCTGGTCGCCTGGTGTCGGCAACGCTCCATCCCCACCGTCTTCTGGAACAAGGAGGACCCCTCCCACTTCAACAAGTTCATCGAGACCGCCAAACTCTTCGACCACGTCTTCACCGTCGACGCGGACTCCGTCCCCCACTACCGGGAGGTTCTCGGCCACGACCGGATCGGGCTGCTGCACTTCGGAGCCCAGCCGCGCGTCCACAACCCGGTGTCCGTGCCCGGCGGCCGCAAGTACCCCGTGGCGTTCGCGGGCACCTACTACACCCACAAGCACCGCGAACGGGTCGTCCAGATGGACACGGTCCTGGCCCCCGCCCGCGAGTTCGGCCTGCACATCTTCAACCGGATCCACGACAACCCCGTCTACCGCTTCCCGGCGGCCTACGCCGATCACGTCGTCGGCACCCTGCCCTACGAGCAGATGCTCACCGCCTACAAGGCGTACAAGGTCTTCCTCAACGTCAACTCCGTGACCGGGTCGCCGACGATGTGTGCCCGGCGGGTCTTCGAACTGTCCGCCTGCGCGACCCCCGTCGTCTCCGGTCACTCCCGCGCGCTGGAGGAGGTGTTCGGGGACCTCGTCCAGCTCAGCCAGTCCCCCGCGGACACCACGACGGCTCTGAAGGAACTCCTGGGCGACGACGAGACCCGCGACCGGCGCGGCCACCTGGCGATGCGAGAGGTCTTCACCAAACACACCTACGGGCACCGCGTCGACACCGTGCTGGGCGCGCTCGGCCGGCCCACCACCCGACCCGAGCCCACCGTGTCGGTGATCTTGTCGACCTGCCGACCCGAGCAGCTGACCCACGCCATCGAGCAGGTGGCCCAGCAGGTCCACCGCCCCCTCCAGCTCGTCATGGTCCTGCACGGCATTGGCATCGAACCCGAGGTGGTCCAGGACAAGGCGCGGGCCGCGGGAATCCACGACGTCGTGGTCCGCGCGGCCGACGCCGGCCTGAGTCTGGGGGCGTGCCTGAACCTGGGCATCGAGGCGGCCGACGGCCGCTACCTGGCCAAGATGGACGACGACAACCTCTACGGCGAGCACTATCTGGCCGACCTGCTGCACGCGTTCTCCTACACCAGCGCCGGCGTCGTCGGGAAGGGCGCCCACTACGTCCAACTCCAGGCCAGCGGGGTGACGATCCTGCGCTTCGACCATCTCGAGCACACCAGGTCCAAGCGGGTCCAGGGCGGCACCATCGTGGCCGAGGGCGACCTGCTGCGTCAGTTGCGTTTCGCCGACCTTCCCCGTGGCGTCGACTCCGACCTGCTGCGCCGCGTCCGCGCCGAGCAGGCGGAGATCTACTCAGCCGACCGGTTCAACTTCGTCAGCGTCCGCAGGGACGACCCGAGCACCCACACCTGGAAGATCAGCGACGACGAGCTCATGGCGACCGGTCGGGTGGTGTGCCACGCGGACGAGGCGAACCAGGTCCTGTTCTGAGGCTTCTGAGGCCCGCCCCGCCTCGGTCAGTGGCCTGGTTCGAGGACGGGGCTGAGTTCGAAGGCCGCGAACACACGGGCGTCCTGGAACACCACGTTGGACGCGATCCCCTGCGCGGTCACGGTCAGCACCTGCAGCGTGTGCAGCCGCAGCACGCCGGCCTCGTCGGGGCAGTAGGCCGCCAGCGCCGGCTGGCCGTTCGCCGCCGTCGCGACCATCCGCCAGCCACCGCCCCGCGTCGCGAAGACGCGGGCGATGAACCGGCCGTAGTCGAGTCGACCGGCGTACCACAGCGGCACCGGCGGCATCTCCAGGACGGCGTCGTCGGTGAGCAGCGTCACCAGCGTGTCCACGTCCGCGGCCTCGAACGCCCGGACGTACCGCTCGACCGTCTCCCGCACCGCCCGGTCCTCCGGCGCGCGCACCGTGGTGTCGCGCGGCGCCGCCTGCGCCAGGGCGGCCCGGGCACGCTGCAAGGCGCTGTTGACGGCCGCGGTCGAGGTGTCGAGCTGCGCCGCGACCTCCGCCGCACTGAACTCCAGCACGTCCCGCAGCACCAGGACGGCCCGCTGCCGCGCGGGGAGCAGCTGCATGGCCGCGACCAGCGCGAGCCGCACGCTGTCGCGTTCACTCGCCCACGCCGCTGGGTCCACCTGGTCTCGGCGCAGGTAGGTGTCGGGCAGCGGCTGCAGCCAGGGCACCTCGAAGTCCGGCACGATCGGTGCGTCCGGGTCCTGACTCGCCGCGCCGAGCCCGGACGGCAACGGCCGCCGCGCCCGCCCCTCCAGCTCGGTCAGGCACGCGTTGGTCGCGATCCGGTAGAGCCACGTACGCAGCGACGCCCGCCGCTCGTCGTAGCGGTCGCGGGCCCTCCACGCCCGGAGCAGGGTCTCCTGGGCCAGGTCCTCCGCCTCGTGCACCGAACCCAGCATCCGGTAACAGTGCACCACCAGCTCGCGACGGAACGGAGCCGTCGCCGCGTCGAAGTCCGACCCGACAGCGGCGGCCATCCGCGTACTCCCTCATCCGTCCTCCCCGTCCCGGGGATCGATGCCGACGATATCCGCGGTCACCGATGAGTCCGGCGGTGCCCGCCGGTAGGTACCAGCGACGGCACCACGGCAGGGCCCGCGTCCGGGCCCAGGAAAGGATCACCATGAACCGCGTCATCGTCATCGCGTTCACCACGCTGGACGGTGTGGTCGAGGATCCAGACGGATCCGATGGCACCCCAGGCGGTGGCTGGGCGTTCCGGCACGGCCCCGAAGCCGTGGCCGGGGACAAGTTCAGGCTCGGCTCCCTGCTGGACACCGGAGGGCTCCTGCTGGGCGGTGGGACCTGGCAGCTGTTCGCCAAGCTCTGGCCCAACCGGACCGACGACTTCTCCCAGCGGATGAACGCCGCCCAGAAGTGGGTGGCCTCCCGCACCCTCACCGACGTCAGCGCGTGGAGCAACTCCACCCTGATCAACGGCGACCTGGGCGCTGAGGTGAAACGGCTACGGGAGGAGCGGGACGTCATCGTCATCGGCAGCCCCAGCATCGCCCAGGCCCTGATCGAGGTGGACCTGGTCGAGGAGTACCGGCTGATGGTCTTCCCGACCGTGCTCGGCTCCGGGCGGCGGCTGTTCACCAACCCCGCCGGAGCAGGCGACCTGCGGACGGTCTCCATCGAGCAGGTCGGCCCGACCGCGTTGCTGCGCTACGAGCGGGCCCGTTGACCTCGAACGAGGCGACAGCCTGATCCGCGGCTCCACGAGGAGAATCGGTCGCCGCCGACCTTCCGACTCGATCGGGGTCGGCGGCGCGGTTCGTCATGTCGCGGGGAGGATCTCGACGTAGCCGTCGGTTCCGTTCACCCGGATCCGCTGCCCGTCCTCGATCAGCCGCGTGGCGTTCTGCACCCCGACCACGGCGGGCAGGCCGTACTCCCGTGCGATCACCGCGCCATGGGTCATCAGGCCCCCGACCTCGGTCACCAGGCCCGTGACCGCGACGAACAGGGGCGACCAGCTGGGGTCGGTGTAGGCCGTGACGAGGATGTCGCCCGGTTCGAGATCGGCCTCGGCGATGTCCAGGATGACGCGGGCCCGCCCCTCGATGGTCCCGGCGGAGACCGGCAGACCGACCAGCGCATCGGTGGGCAGGTCCTCGCGTCGGTAGGTTCCGGCGATCGCCTCGCCGTCCGAAGTGAGCACCCGAGGCGGGGTGAGCGCCTGGTAGGACCTGAACGCTTCCCTGCGCTGACCGATGAGCTCCTCATCGACCTGGCCCGTACGTACGACCTCGTGCAACTCCTGGAACCTCAGGAAGAAGATGTCCTCCCTCTTACCGAGCACGCCGGCCCGCACGAGGCGTTCGGCCTCCTCCAGCAAGGCCTGCTTGTAGACGAAGTAGCGGCTGACCATGCCGTACTTCGGATACTCCCGGTACCCGGTGAACGTCCGGAGGCGGTCGATCATCGGCTTGGTCTCTTCGGCCTTCGACTCCCCGTCGGGCAGGGCCCGCAGGCGCTCCAGCAGTTCCTGTTCCTTCTTCGCTGCCTCCTGCCGTCCCTGCTCGAAGCGGCGCGCGCCGGCGCCAGGCTCGAAGTTCTCGACGTTGGCGAGGATCATGGGCACGAGCGTCGTGGGGCGTTCACCCCAACGGGGCCGGGTGATGTCGATCTCGCCGACGCAGCGCATGCCGTAGGTGTCGAGGTAGGCCCGGATGGCCTCGGCCGCCTCCCGCCCTCCCTCCAGCTCGGCCAGCTTGTCGAGGAAACCCTCGTCCTCATCGCCGACCTCGTGCAGGAAGGCGACGACCTTGGGATACGGGCGGATGACGTCCGCGACGTCCAGGAGCGCCAACCCCATCTCCGAGGTGACGTTGTGCGGGGCGGACTGCGCGAGCGTGTCGGCCACGTTCTTCTCCCCCAGCCACTCCTGCAGCTGCTCGTTGAGCCACCAGGCGGCTTCCATCCCCGCCATGATCACCTGCATGCTCCGCGGATCGAACTGGACCCGCTTCATCTCCTGGATGTCGGCCAGGATGAAGTCGAGCAGCGCCGAACCGGACGCCGCCCGGATGTCGCGCTTCGCCTCGGCGATGGAGGCCTGGGTGCGCTCGATCAGCTCGGTGACAATGGCCGGATCGGTCTCGACCGCGGTGGACGACCCGCTGCCCGGCGGCACCCAGGCGGGGCCATCGTCGGTGACCGACGGGAGGAAGCCGTCGCGCTCGAGGACGGTCTGCAGTGCGTCCCCGATCAGCGGATCGGACTTCCCCAGGGCCCCCACCAGGCCGGCCCGGCTCGCCGGGGAGGCCAGGGGCTGGGTGACGTCGACGAACAGTCGCCCGCCGGCCTCGGCCATCGGCCGCGGCGTCGTCATCTGCCAGAACGAGAGCCCCAGCGGCTTCATGGGGTCGGTCATCATCTGCTGGTGACCGACGGAGACGTAGACGTGGTTGTCCTGGTCGTCGGTTTCGGGGATGGGGAACAGCGTGGTGATCGGCCGGCTCTGGACGATCTGGAAGTCGTCGTCGACCAGGCACCACTCGATGTCCTGGGGGGAGCCGAAGTGCGCCTCGATCCGCCGGCCCAGCTGCGCGAGCTGTACGACCTGCGCGTCGGTCAGTGCCGGCTCGTCCTGCCGCGCCGGCTCGATCGGTTGTTCCTGGGTTCCCCCTGCCGGTGAGGCGACGATGGCCCGCTGCTTGGTGGCGACCGTCCTGGCCACGATGTCGCCGTCGCGCACCTGGTAGACGTCGGCGTTGACCAGGCCGGAGACCAGGGCCTCGCCGAGACCGAAGCTGGCCTCCACGGAGGCGACCTTTCGGTTGGACGTGACGGGCTCGGCCGTGAAGAGGATGCCGGCCGCGTGCGGGAACACCATCTGCTGCACGACCACGGCCATGTCGACCTTCCGGTGGTCGAAGCCGTTGCGCAGGCGGTAGGTCACGGCCCGCTCGGTGAACAGCGAGGCCCAGCAGCGGCTGATGTGCTCGAGGATCGCCGCCGGCCCCACGATGTTCAGGTAGGTGTCCTGCTGCCCGGCGAAGGAGGCCCCGGGGAGGTCCTCGGCCGTGGCGCTGGATCGGACGGCGTAGGCGGCTTGGTCACCGAACCGGGCGAGTGCCTGGCCGATCGCCGCCGCCAGATCGGCCGGGATGACGATCCGTTCGAGGCTCTGCCGGACCTCCGCGCTGATCGCGCGGATCGCGTCCCGGTCGTTCGAGTTCAGGCGCGAGAGCCGGTCGAGCTGCCCGTCGATGGAGGCTGCGTCCGCCATGACCTGCCGGAAGGCGTCCGTCGTCACGCAGAAGCCGGCCGGCACGCGGACGCCGTCGATGCGCGAGAGCTCTCCCAGGTGCGCACCCTTGCCGCCGACGACCGCGACCTGCGTCTGGTCGATCTCCTGCAGATCGAGCACATAGCTACCCATCCGCCTACCTTCCCGTCGAGCCTCTGCTTCTGAACTGCCACGGCTTCTCGACCGCCATGGCTTCTCGACTGCTAGGGCTTCTCGTCTGCCGCTGGCCCGTGCCGCACAACCCGGGCGTTTGCGACAAGCCCCAGCCTGTCGTTACAGTCACTGAATATATACCGTCGCTAAAGGACAGGACGATGTCAAGCGCCCAGACCGAAGGACTCCGCGCACGCAAGAAACGCGCCGCCCGAGAGGCCATCGCCGCCACCGCCCGGCGGCTGTTCGCCGAACGCGGCTTCGACACCGTCACCGTCGCCGAGGTCGCGGCCGCCGCCGACGTCTCGGAGAAGACGGTCTTCAACCACTTCCCGACGAAGGAGGACCTCGCCTTCGCCGGGCGCGAGAACGGCCTCGAGCAGCTCGTCGCCGACATCACCCAGCGCCCAGCCGGCGCCTCCGTCCTCGACGTCTTCCGCGCGCTGACCACCTCGGTGATCGACAACTTCGTCATTCCCGGGAACGAGGACCTCCTCGCGGTGGCCAAGATCATCAGGAACAGCCGCACCCTGCAGGAGCGCCTGACCGTGGGGTGGGAGTCAGGTGCCGCGGCCGTCACCGCCGCGATCGCCCAGACGACAGGCGCGGCCGAGGACGACCTCGTGCCCGGAATCGTCGCCCGCACGCTGTGGTGGACGCACCGGTCGATCTTCCTGCACGCGCTGCACGGCCTGCTCGCCGAAGAGGACCGTGACCAGCTCGTCGTCCGGCTCCGCGACGCCGCCGACCGGGCCTACGACCAGCTCGCCAGCGGGCTCGGAAACTACGGCAGGCGCAGCTGACATCCGCGTCGGAGCTGGTTCAGGGAAGGCAGGCGCCGAACGCGCCTACACCAAAGGAGGAGGAGGTACGGACCGCGCCTTGCGCGCCGACGGTGCCCACGCCAGGGCGTAACCCCCGGTGCGCAGCGACCGCCGGAACCAGATGTAGGACGCGGCGAGCCCGGCGAGGAAGAACGGGATGGACGCCGTACCCGCGACCGGGACCGACCACGCACCCGCCGTCAGCAACATCCCCAATGTCAGGCTTGCGTTGACAAGCAACACCCCTGCCCACAAAAGGGATATGCGTTGGAAGAAGTTCCGGATGGGCGCCGACTTCACCAGCTCCGCCGGCAGCGGACAGAAGTCCTCCGCGAGCCGCTGGATGAGCGGCCGGTTGAACGGGATCGTCACCAGGAAGGCGACCGCGAACAGATACGTGGTGATGGTCGGCTGCAGGAAGTAGACCTCGGCCGAACTGGTCAGGGCCGACATGGCCACCTGGATCGTCGTAAGACCGGCAGTCGCCACGAGTAGGGCGGAGGGCCCCTTCCGGGTGATCACCCGCACCAGGATCGCCGCGTAGGCCCACGTCAGCGAACCGATCAGGGCATAGTGCAGACCGGCGAACATGAGCACGACGTAGAAGACGACAAGCGGGGCGACGACCGTCTCCATCAGGTTGACGGTGGCGTCCAGGGCGAGTCGCAGCCGCGCCGGCAGGGTGATGACCTGAGGTCTGGCCAAGTGGTGCGACATGGCACGTAACTCCCTGCTCCGGCGGACGGGAATGGCTCCCAGCGTATGTCTGGCCCCTTGGGGCCGTGGCCAACCTGGAATGCCTGGATCTCGCGGGTCGTCGGTCCTTGCTGGCCCACGTCCGCGTGCCCCTCGACACTCGCCGACGGTCGTCGACGTCGTTGCCGCTCGGCGTCCTTCGGTGTTGTCACCGTCGTCCCACGCCGCCTGTTCAACGCTCCGAACCCAGGTTGCGTTCCTGGCCAGGCGTCCCGCCGCGCGTCCTGCGGATGTTTGCCTTCCCTTTGCCCGATACCGCTGTGACCGCCTTCACAGGGCCACGACCGACGCCTCAGATGCGCCTCACAGGCGCCTCGACGCACGCCTGACATGGGAGTCGCCCCACACGGACAGCAGCGAAGGGCCAACGACAAATCGATCGCGTCGTCCAGGCGCAGCGACTAGGCTCCGCCGCAACGCGGCAGCGACGCGCGGCGGCAGCAAGGAACGACCAGGCAGCCGTCACCGAAACTTTGGCGCAGTCGATACCGCCGTGCGGAGGTGGTGCCGGTGGTGTCTGCGACGGGCGGAACAGTACGCCTGCACCAAACACCCACCACCGTGTGCCCTGACGCCCAACCCAGCCAAGCCGCTCCCCGCGACACCGACGCGGACCAGCCCCTCGAGATCGCCTGCGACGAGTCCGGTCACGAAGGCGAGAACCTCGCCCGCGCCGTGACCGACGTGTTCGCCCACGCCAGTGTCGGACTGGACACCCAGGCCGCGACCGCCTGCATCCAGGAGATCCGCGACCGGATCCGCTCCCCCGCCACGGAGTACAAGGCCAACCACCTGCTGCGGGCCAAACACCGGGCCGTCCTGGTGTGGCTGCTCGGGCCGTCGGGTCCGATGCTGGGGAACGCCCGGGTGCATCTCACCGAGAAGAGCTACTTCGTGGTCGCCCGGGTGGTCGACCTGCTGCTGGGCGAGGCCGCCTACCAGGCGAGCAGCGGCCTGTACCAGGACCCGCGCAACGGAGCCATCACCGACGCCCTCTACCGCGACGGCGAACGCGTCTTCGGCGCCGACCGGTGGCAGGCGTTCCTGGAATACTCCAACGGCCTCATGCGGACCCGCAAACCATGGCGCGTCGCGGCACCGGTCGACCCGTTCTTCCACATGGTCGATCTCCTCCGCGTCGCCGGCGGGCGACACCGGGTCGGCGAGATCATGGACCTGTTGTGGCACACCCGCGCCCGCGCGGAGGTCTTCCAGCAGAACCTCCTGGAAAACTCCACGACGACCGCGCCGCTGGACCCACTGCTCCCGGCAATCGTCCAGGCCGTCGTGCACTGGGGCGAGGGCGGCTACGACGTGTCGATCGTCCACGACGAGCAGAGCGCCCTGACCCGCACCCGCATCGAGCAGATCCGCGCCGTCCTGGCCCGACCCCAACCACACACGCCTCGCCGCCGCTCCACCGGCCGGCTCACCGGCGTACGATTGGTCGACTCCCAGTCCGACCCGCGGGTCCAGGTCGCGGACTTCCTCGCCGGCGTCGCCAGGCGCATCGCCTCCGACGAGCTCAACCACCGAAGCGACCCGGAGCTGGCCGACCTGCTGCGCCCCTACGTCGACGCGTCCTCCATCTGGGGCGACGACCGCAGCTGGACGGTGCTCGGGCCGGCCTCCAGCGAGCTGGAACGCCGAGCCACCTGACCCGCCCGCTCCGTGCGAACCACGGCGCGCACATGGCCACCTACCTGTGCACCTAACGCTGATTCTCGCGCAGCGGATTCAACCCCAGCTTGATCACTCGTATTCGTAGCGGAGGTGTCGTCCGCCCCACCAGGGGACTTCGGTGGTGGGGAGGTCGGCGTGGCGGAGGACGGGTGAGTAGGCGCGTCGGTCGAGGCGGACGATGGTTTCGTTATCGCGGTTTTCGATTGTGCCGCCGGTGGAGAGGAATCGGCGTTGCAGGGTGTCGGGTGTGGCGGTGGCGTAGCCGGGGAGGCGTCGGCGGAGCGCGGCGCAGATGGTGTGGGCGAGTACGGAGAGCACGACGTCGAGGTCGATGTTGAGGGGGACCGCGCCGGCGAGGGCGTCCAGGCCGAAGGAGCGGATGGCTTCGGCGAGGCGTTGTTCGATGTTCATCCGCCTGGCGTAGGCCTCGATCACGTGTTTGGTCGGGGTGGTGCGATTGTTGGTGATCAGGATGGTGGGTTCGTCGTGCCCGAGTCCGGTGATGGCGAGTTGGCGTAGCGTGCTGGGGTAGGCCGAGAGTGTGGCGGCGGGGTCTTCGATCACGCGGACACGGCGGGTTTTCCCGCCCGCTCGGGCGATGGTGAGTGGTGTCCAGTCCTTGGCGGGCAAGGCATGTAGGTGTTCGGTGAGTTTCGGGGTGCGGGCGCGCAGGGTGATGAAGGCGATGCCGCGGGCGTCGAGGTCGGCGAGCTGGGCCTGGGTGGTGACCTTGGAATCGAAGATCAACAGTTTCGGGTCCGCTCCGGAGGTTGTGCGCCAGTGGTCGGCGAAGGCGAGGATTTCGTTGTTCTGGTTGGCTTTGGCGAGGTCGGCGTTGGCGTAGAGCAGGGTGTGGGTGGCCGCGTCTTCGGCGAAGAAGGTCAACACTGAGCGGGTGCGTTGCGAACGTCTGGGCACGTAGTGTTTTTCCAACGCGGGGTCGGCGCCCCAGTGCATGACGGCGTGGAAGTCGAGGTTGATCGCCTCGCCGTGCGCGAGCCCTGCGGCGAGGCTGGCTTTGTCCAGTGCGGCAAGGAATCGTTGTTGCCGGGTGTGGTCGAGCCGGTAGGAGTAGGTGGTCAGCGCGGTGGCCTTGGGCAGGCTGGTCAGCCCGGCGAACAACGCCGCACCGGGGTCGGTGGCGATGTCGTCGATGTGGGAGACGCGGCGGGTGGTGGTGAGTTTGATCGCCAGCAGCGACAGGATCGAGCTGATCGCCGGGATCACAGACGTGCCGGGATAGCCCGCGGCCCGCACCAGGCCGGGCAGGTCCAGTGCCACCAGATCGGGGATGGTCAGCAGTAGCCCGGCCATCCGGGTGTCGGCGTGGGCGGGCAGGACGGCGAAGTCGATCACCTTGGTGCGGGGCTGGGATTCGCGTCGGGGTAGGCCGCGCTCGGCGTGCGGACGGGGCCACAAGCGTGGGAACCCTTCCTCGGCCAGGACTTCGGCGACCCCGGTGCGGTTGAGCGGAGTGTCCTCCTCGGCGAGCGCGGCAGCGATCTCCTGGGCCGAGTGGCCCAACCGGCGCAGCTCGATGATCCTGGTGCGGGCCGCTTCCTTGGCCGGGGCCGTCTTCGGGCCCGGACGCGAGCTCTGGAAGAACTCGCAGCGTCCGGCCCGGAAGTCCCGCACCAGCGACTGCAGCGTCGTCAGGGTGTAGCCGAAGCGGGTCGCCGCCTCCGCCGCTGAGACTCCCTCGAACAGGTACGCGCGCAGTGCCTCGTAACGACGCTGGTTCGCCGCTGCTGGGGCGGCGAAGTACTCACTGCCCCGACGGGCCGCTTCTGGGGTGGATATCGCTGCTTGTTCCACGATTCAACTACAGCAAGCGACACGATCGCGGTCAACGTGACACGCCGATCACTGGCGGCGACAGAGCGCAACGGCAGCCATCGCTGCGTCTCTCCCGCCGTCGTACTCCAAGTGAGATCGTGCTCGCTCATCACATCCGGGTCGGACGACAATCCGAAATCCGCCACAACAGGCAGTCAGATCGACCCTGACCGATCACCCGCTTCGGGCGCAACGACCATCACAATCACATGCCCATAGGCGAAAGCAGCCCGGAGCCGCCCAACATCCTGGAGCCACCGACGCGCCACCGCTAGACACGAGAATCGGCGCTAACCGCGAATCTGGTACATCCCCAACCCGACTGCCTGGTTGCCGGTGTCGACGAAACTCATGATCAGCGTCGTCTCGGTCGCGGTCAGCTACGTCGTTTCGACGGGGCGATGACCCTTCGGGTTGCTCTTGCAGGTGGCGTACGTCCCGCCCTTGGCACCGCTGAGCGAGTCGACCCATCCGATCCCGCGCACATACTCCAGCTCAGCGCCACAGTGGGCGCAGACCCTCACAGTGCTGACCTCATGATCTCTGTCCTCTCCGTCGTCTCACTCCAGGATGTTGCTTCGCCGACGCACCCCGCGCCGCTCGCGCCGCGCGGTCCCGCTGCGAGGACTTCTGCAGTGATGGTAGGCGCACAACCACGCTTCGCCCGAACACTCAGCCTTGTTCGATGAAGTACTGGCAGGGATTGGTCGGCGCGGGTTCGGGGAACGTCGCACCCGTGCTGGAGAACATCTCCTTGGGCACGTTGTGCACGTTGTTCTTGACGATGCCGTAACCCTTGGCGGGGTAGGCGATCCCGATCGCCCAGAACGCGTCGACCGCCAGCGAGAGGATCTCCTTCATCAACTCGACCCGGCGTCCCCTCTCCGGCGTCTCCTTCAACGTGTTGTAGAGCTCCATCTGGCGCTGGGCGATCTCCGGTGGCTCCTCCCCGCCCGAACCGCCCGAGGTGTACCACTGCACCCAGCGAACCGCGTGTTCGTTGCCGGAGAACGGGAAGTACCAGCGCGGGTCGGTCATCGCGCTGTGCCCACCGAACCCGGGCTGGATTCCGCAGTCGTGGACGCTGGAGTCCTTGCGTTCCTCGGCCAGGGACCGGCTGATCGTGTTGGAACTGGCCGACACACCCACCGCCCGCCAGTACCGCACGATCAGCTCCGACACGTCGATCCACTCCGGACCCTCCTCGACCGTCACGTCGATACGGATGTCGATCCGCTTCCCGTCCGGACCGAGCCGCAACCCGCTCCCGTCGCGGGCGGTGTAGCCGGACCGGTCCAGGTGCTGGTTGGCCAGGTCGACGTCGTACTGCGTGTACTGCTTGGCCAGCTGCTCGTCGTAGAACTCCGAGTCCTTGCCCGGCGCGCCCTGCCAGGGTTCACCCTGACGCCGGTAGACGACGTTGATGATCTCCGCCCGGTTGATCGCGTGGGACAGGCCGATCCGGAACTCCTTGTTCTGGAAGACCTCCCGCTTGACCGGGTCGGTGTGGGTGAGGTTGAGCGCGAACATCGCGACGTTCATCGTGTCCGGGATCAGGTCGTAGAAGTCGTAGTCGCCGTCCTGGCGGCCGCGGCTCAGCACCGGCTTGTTCTGCAGGGTGTTGATGTGGCGACCGTGGATGTCG
Organism: Actinopolymorpha pittospori; assembly: GCF_014873875.1. Taxonomy (GTDB): domain Bacteria; phylum Actinomycetota; class Actinomycetes; order Propionibacteriales; family Actinopolymorphaceae; genus Actinopolymorpha; species Actinopolymorpha pittospori. The sequence continues at coordinate 1,310,934 of NZ_JADBEM010000001.1, forward strand.
AGGTCACCGTTGACCGCGTTCAACAGCAACGCCTCGTTGTTGTTGACCCGGTTGAACACCACCTGGTCGATGTAGGGGAGCTGGTTGCCCTCGGTGTCGACCTTCCAGTAGTACGGGTTCCGCTCGCAGACGATCCGGCTGGCCGACCCCTCCGCCCCGGACTTCACCTCCCAGGAGTGCAGCGTCGGAAGGTCGGGGTTGGTCGCATAGTCGGCCTTGTTGAGGAACAGCTGCACCCAGTCCTCGACTCCCTCCGCCTCCACCAACGCGTCGAGACCGTCGGCGTTGTACTTCGGGTGGAACTTCCGCAGATAGTGCAGGGGCTTGGACACCGGCTCGTCGCCCCGCCCGGCCGCCATGAGTTCGGCGAACAGCCCGTGCGGGTGCTCGAACCTGAACGCGACCCGCCGCTCGTCGAGTTTGGCCACCACCACCGGCCTGCCCCGGGTCAGGAAGTTGGCGTCCTGCACCGGGGTCAGGTCGGCGTTGGTGAAGTAGTCGGAGTACCAGAACATCACGTCGTTGACGCCGAACGGCTCACCGTCGGACCACTTCATCCCCTCGCGCAGGGTGAAGACGTACTCGGTCGCGTCGTCGTTGACCTCGTAGGCCTCCGCGACGTTGGGCACGATCGCGTCGAAGGTCGGGTTGTGCCGCAGCAGCCCCTCCCAGTCGATGGTGCGCTGCATCCACGGCTCGTCCGCGCTGCCCACCAACGCCGTACGCCAGGTCCCCCCGTAACGGCCGACGCGTTCGACCGGCTTCACCACCACCGGCTTCGCGGGCAGCCGGTCGGCGAGCGCCGGCAGGTCACCGGCCTTCACCTGCGCTGCGAGGGCGGGAGCCTCCTTCGTACGCGGCGCCGACGTCGGCCCGGCGTCCCCCTCCTTGTCCGGGTCGGTGGCGAAGAAGCTGCACCCGCTGGTCGCCAGGGCCGCGCCGGTCACCCCGGCGGTCAGGAAACGCCTGCGCGTGAGCGGGAACGCGCGGGTCGAGCGGCTCGTGTCGTGCGGTGTCGCGTGGTCGCGGTGACCCATGGCGTGTCCCTTCCAGTACGCGCGCCACCGCGAAGATGGCGGCCGGATCGAGGAATCACCAACTGCCGTGACTCGGTTGATGCGTGCCAGATGCGTGCCAGATCTGTGCCACCTGATGCCTGACTCACAATCTAGAAGAATGAAGGGCCCCGCACGCGGCCGATTCTGGCTACGAGCGCGGCGATCTATACTGCGGGTTCCCGGTGGGCCTGGTGGCCGACCTCACAGATGGTTCCGGCGTACCGATGAACGTCGTCGACATGAGCGATGCGCGGCGGACCGCGAGAAGCGGTCTCTCCATCCTGTCCCTGAAGTTCCAGGTGTTCGACGATCGACCGGACTGGCCGGTGGTCCAGGTGCTGGTCGACGGCGAGGACCCGTTCGCCGAAGCCGCACCCGGTTGGCGCGGCTTCGACCCGGAGAAGATCCTCGGAACCCACTCACCGTTGCTGCCGGTTGACCCGGGAAGGCGTGTGGCGGTGTACCGGTGCTCGTGCGGGGAGGCCGGGTGCGGGGTCATCGCCCCGGTCATCGTCCCGGCACCGGATCGCCGTCGCGTGTCATGGGTCGACTTCCGGGACTACGTGGGCATCTTCGACGGCCCGGTCGAGGAGTCGGTCCACGAGTACGAGGGCAAGCCCTGGGACCTGCCCGACCCGCACTTCGACCGGGAGCAGTACATCGCGGAGGTGCGGCGCGCCTGCGCCGACGACTCCTGGGAGACACCGCGGCGCAGGACGGCACGGCTGCTGTACGCACGACTGGATCCCAAGCGGCTCGTCCTGCCGCCCGACCTCAGGCTGGCCTGGGCCTCAACCGCGTGGAGCGAGGAGGGCATCACACTCATGTTCCAGCACGTGAGCCCCGCGCCCAGACTAGACGTTCGCCAACAGATGCTTCGACTCACCAGCGCACACGACGACCCCGACGACGCGGCGCGGGACATGGCAGACCAGCTGCTCGCCACCTCCCCCCACGACTGGGTACGCACGTTCGGTTGGCAGGCCTGAACCCGCTGGCCGACCGGACTTGGTGGTGCGGACCGGCAGGATGGTGGGCGGCGAAGGGTCGGACCGCGCCGGTGTTCACGAGGTCGAGGAGGGCCAGCGCTCTGACGCCCATGCCTTCCAGGTTGAGTATCCCGCCGGCGGTTGGTCGATCTGCGAGGACGTGAGTTCGTCGCGGTTGGGAACCTGGAACTGTCTTCTGAACGTGTCGAGGTCGTCGTCGCTCATCTCGAAGGTCGATCCCGGGGCGTCGGCGAACCGGACGCGAATGCGGCGACGCTGCTCGGCCTCGTCAACCGCCAGGTATACCAACTCACAGTTGGCACCCGCATCCGCGGCGAGAGCACGGAGGGCCGAGCGTTCGTCCTTGCCCCATACTCCGAAGTCCAAGATCACGTTCATCCCCAGGTGCAGGGCTCGGATCGCCAGCCACACGAACCGGCCCTCGAGTACGTCTCGCTTGCCACCGGCCTCAGGCTCTCCGAAGATCGGGATCATCCACTCGTCGGGGGTCAGGCGCAACGTCTGCCGCTCTACCTCGAGTTCGCGGGCCAGCACGGTCTTGCCCGCGCCGGGCAGCCCCACCATGACGTACATGGTGGGCCGCCGTGTCTGCACGTTGGCGACCAGATCGTCCAGCATCCGTCTTCTCCGCTCGCAGCGCGCGTCCGTTCCAGGTGAGCCAGGCGAGCTTAGCCGCAGGACGCCGCCGATCAGGATGGGCCGACGCGCCCGGCGGCAAGCATGTGGTGGCACACGACTGTCTGCATCAGCCGGCACAGGACCGAGGGATCCGCACCTGTGATCCGACAGCTGAGGTGCGACACATGTCCGACACCTGATGTGACGCCTTGGCCTAGATCTCCGAGGGCTCTGTGGGGTCGAGGTGGCGGCTGGTCTTGGGCTGGGCTGGAGCCGTGGGTTACAAGTCCGCGAGCCAGTGATGTTCCGGGTGAGCACGGTCGAGTAGCTCGGCCAGGGTCTCGCGTTGAGCTGGGGTCATGTGTGGGACGGTTTCGTCGAAGTCTGCCTGGTCCTTTGGGCGGACGTGTTTGGCCTTGAACAGCAGGACCAGTTCGGGCGCGAGGTACGGGATGCCGTCCTGGGTTTGGTGGATGATGTCGCTGTAGGGAAGCCGGATTGTCTCATCGCGTCGGCAGATCCAGGTGTCGCCGTCGTGTGGTTCGCGGAACACGTCGAGCAGGTAGTTGTCGGTTGCCGGGTCGCGTAGCCAGGTCTGGTGTGTGGCCGCCAACACGTCCAGCGTGGCGTTCTCCCAGATTCGGCCGCTGCTGACCGCATCGAAGACATAGCCGAGGAAGCGGTCGCGGACCTCAGGGAAGCGTGCGGCGGGGATTGCAATCTCGATGTCGCCGTGCTCGCGTGTCTGCCTGCCGCGGAACAGATCCAGCGCCCATCCCGCGGCCACGAACCAGGGCGTGGCGATACCGGTCAGGTGATGTGCGACGTCGCTCGGGGTCCAACAGGATGACCACCTGGCGCCGAGGGCTTCGATCTCGGCGGGTGAGAGTTGGATGCCGCCGGGCAGCTGCTCGCTCACCGTACGAGGCTATCAACGGGATCGAAGACGCTTTCGCGTGGTCGATCACGGACGCAGCGGGACCGGCTTGCACGGACAAGTTGGGCGCCTGTGCACGTTCATCCGTACGCAGCTGTGCACGCTGATCAGTACGCCGGCACCACCAACCGATTTACCGCCACCATCCCCGGAAGGCCCAGTTCCCGTTGGCGCGTCGTGGGACCACCACACGACGAACACCACGCCGTGTCGCGCGTCAACTGACGGACGCGTGTCGCACATCAGCCGACGGAGCACACGAGGAATCACCAACTGGCGATGGTGTTCTCCTCTATGTAGTCGAGGTTGAGGTCCTCGCCCAGTCCCGGCAGCGTCGGCATGTGGACGAAACCCTCGGCGTCCAGGTCGTCGATGCGGGAGTTGAGGTGCGGCGGAACCTCGTCGTAGTCGTAGTGGGGGTGCAGCAGGCCACGCTCGTACCAGCGGCCGAAGATGGTCCCGCCGAGCACCGCGAGGTTCCCGGCGCCACCGCCGTGGATCTCACACTCCATGTTGAACGCCTCGGCCAGGTGGACCACCTTCATGGTGGGCGTGATCCCACCGAGGTCGCCGACCCCGGCCCGGACGATGTCGCAGGCCCCGGCGACGATCCACTCCGCGCGGGCGTACCCCTTGCCCCATGCGGTCTCCGGGCCGATCACCGGGATGTCGAGCTGGTCGGCGAGCCACTTGTAGGACTGGACGGAGGCCTCCTCCATCGGCTCCTCGTACCAGTAGTAGCCGAGCTTCTCCAGCGACCGCCCCAGCGCCAGCGCCTCCAGGCGGGTGTACCAGTGGTTGGCGTCCAGCATCAGCGGGACGTCCGGCCCGACGGCCTCTCGCACAGCGGCGCAGGCCTTGGCGTCCATGCCGGTATCGGGTGCGAAGGACACCGGCGGCATCCAGGTGTGCAGCTTGATCGCGCTGTAGCCGCGTTCGACGAGCTGGGCGGCGAACGCGCCGTAGTCCTCCGGTGTGGCGAGCCCGCCGGGGATCTCGTCGCCGCACATGGTGCTGGCGTAGGCCGGAACCTTCGTCCGCCCACCGCCGAGCAGCTTCCACACCGGCATGCCGAGCCGGCGTCCCTCCAGGTCCCACAGCGCCATATCGACGGTGCCGAGCGCCCGGTCGGTGAACCCGCCGCCGGACCCGCGCTGGGTCTGCGCCATCGTCTGCCACAGCCGTTCCCGGCGGCTGGCGTCCTGCCCGAGGAGGTGGTTGCGAACGTGGCCGGCGAGGATCGGCTCCCGCAGCTGGTCGGCCGAGGTCAGGCTGTAGCCGGTCGCGCCGTCGCTGTCGGTGATTCGCAGCAGCGCCTGCCGTACCTCGTGCGCCTCGCCCGGGTGGGTGTGACCGTCGCTGTCCCTCGACGTCTTCGACACCGTACGGAACACGCTGACGGTCACACTCTCGATCACCGCGGTCATGGACATCACTTCTCCTCGATCTGGTCGGCGAACGCCTCGCCGTCGTCTTCGGGATGGAAGCCAAGGGCCCTGGCGGCGTCGAGGGGCCAGGCCGGGGGACGCCGCCGGTTGTTCGAGACACCCCAGACCACGACGAAGCCGGGGCCCGGGTGGCACAGCGACGCCTCGACCAGCCGGCCGGCGTCATCGGGTGAGAGCCAGGTGCCCAGGGAGCGAACGTCGGTGGGGTGGTCCTTGCAGGTACCGATCCGCAGGCACACCACGTCCATGCCGTCCCGGTCGTGGTAGAGGCTGCCCAACGCCTCACCGAACACCTTGGTCACGCCGTAGAAGGAGTCCGGGCGGGGCAGCCCGGCCTGCCCGGTGATGACGCGTTCACCGAAGCCGGCGGCGTGGTTGCTGCTGGCGAACACCATCCGGCGGACCCCGCGCAGCCGGGCGGCCTCGAAGACGTTGGTGGTGCCGGTGATGTTGACGTGGGTGAGGTCGCTCGCCGGTGCCCTCGTCGACGCGATCCCGGCCAGGTGCACCACCGCGTCGACGCCCTCCATCGCCGCGTGGACGGCGGGGTAGTCCGTCACCGACGCGAGGACGTGTTCGACGCCGTCGGCGTCGTCTGTCTGCCGCTCCGGTGGGGTGACGTCGAGCAGCCGGAGGGTACGCCCGGGGCGCCGCAGCCGATCCCGCAGATAGCCGCCGATCCGCCCGGCGCCGCCGGTGATGAGGACGGTCTGGCGCTGTCCGGCCTCGGTTGGGGTGCCGGTCGCGCCGTGGGTCTGGTCAGGCATACGGCGAACTGCTCCTGGTGGGGTCGGCGAGCCGCCGCGACACGGAGGCTGAGCAGCTCGGGGCATCAGTGGGTGCGACCGGGTGTGTCGCCTGGCAGTCGTCTCCGGATCGTAGGCAGCACGAAGCCTGGACCAGGAGGCGATCGTCCGGGTCAGGACGGCCCACTCAGGCCACCTACTCCCCGACGCGGCGGCTTCGACCGTGAGCACTCCGCGGGCCCGGCCCACGCCGGTGGAGTGATCTGCCTCACGCGCTGTCACAGCGCTCGACCACCCGGTGTCTTGAGGCCGACCGCCTGGAAACCAAGGAGCACCTCATGAACCTCGCACTGTGGATCGTCGCCGGACTGCTCGCCGCCGTCGCCCTGGTCGGCGGCATCAGCAAGGCGTTCGTGCGCAAGGAGAAACTGGCCGGGACCCCCGGCGGGGAGTGGACCGAACACGCCAGCGTCGGCTTCGTCAGGACCCTCGGGGTCCTCGAACTCCTCGCCGCGGCCGGCCTGATCCTGCCCGCCGTGGTCGACATCGCACCGGTCCTGGTGCCGGTGACCGCCGCCTGCTGGGTCGTACTGATGGTCGGCGCGATGCTCACCCACGTCCGCCACGGCGGTCTCAACAAGTTCGTGGCGCTGAACCTGACGTACCTCGCCCTCGCGGCGTTCCTCGCGTGGGGCCGCTTCGGCCCCCAGTCCTTCACCTCCTGACCGACGACACAACCGACCAACGACAGAGCTGACCGACGACAGAAACGAAGACGACGGGACGAAGGAGACACCATGACCGGGAGCACCGAGGTGGTCGTGATCGGCGGCGGATACGCCGGTGTCATGGCGGCCAATCGACTGACCCAGCGCGACGACGTGAACGTGACCCTGATCAACCCGCGGCCGACCTTCGTCGAGCGGATCCGCCTGCACCAACTGGTGGGCGGGTCCCACGACGCGGTCGTCGACTACCGGACGGTCCTGGCCGAGGACGTCGCGCTGGTGGTCGACACCGTGACCCGAATCGACCCGGCCGAGCGCGGCGTGACCCTGGCGAGCGGCAGCACGCTCGGCTACGACTACCTGATCTACGCGGTCGGCAGTGGCAGCGCCGACCCCCGCGTGCCCGGAGCGGCCGAGTTCGCCTACCCGATCGCCAGCCTGGAGGAGGCGCAGCGGTTGCGGCCCGTCCTCGACGCCGCTCCCGCCACGGCCGTGGTGACAGTGGTCGGAGCGGGTCCGACCGGTATCGAGACCGCCGCCGAACTGGCGGAGCTGGGCCGCGCCGTGACCCTCGTCTGCGGTGGGGTGCTCGGCCCGTACCTGCACCCTCGTCCTCGACGCTTCGTGGCCCAGCGGCTGGCCACGCTCGGGGTGACCGTGGTCGAGGGCCCCGGTTCGACGGTGACCGCTGTGACAGCCGACGCCGTGCGACTGCGCGACGGCCGCGAACTCCCGAGCACGGTGACCATCTGGACCGCCGGGTTCGGCGTGCCGGACCTGGCCGACCGCAGCGGGCTGAGCACCGACGCCCTGGGCCGCCTGCGCACCGACGAGACGTTGACGAGCGTGGACGACGTACGCGTCGTCGCCGCCGGGGACTCCGCGGCGCCATCCGACCTGCCGTTTCGGATGAGCTGCCAGGCCGCGGGCCCGCTGGGTGCGCACGCCGCCGACACGGTGCTGCACCGGATCGCGGGTGAACAACCCGCACCCATCGCGCTGGGGTTCCTCGGCCAGTGCATCAGCCTGGGTCGCCGGGCCGGCATCTTCCAGTTCGCCCATCGCAATGACACCGCGACGCGGCTCTACCTCGGCGGCCGTCCGGGTGGCAAGCTCAAGGAGCTGGTGTGCTGGGGCACCGTGCAGCAGCTCGCTGCCGAGGCACGCAAACCGGATCGCTGCGCTGGGCCTGGGCCAGGGACAACAAGCGTCAGCAGGTGCTGCGGGCCAGGCGCGGCGAGGCGCCGGCCACCGCGGAACCGGCGGCCTAGCCAGGCAAGACTGTCAGCGACCAGAGCCGGCCGCCATGAAGGAGAGGGACGAAGGCATGAGCGACGCCACCAACCCGGCGACCGAAGCCTTCCTCGCCCACCGCAACCTGCTCTTCACCGTCGCCTACGAGATGCTCGGGTCGGCCGCCGATGCCGAGGACGTCCTCCAGGAGACCTGGCTGCGATGGGTCGAGGTCGACCTGGAGCAGGTACGCGACCAGCGCGCCTACCTGGTTCGGATCACGACCCGGCAGGCGCTCAACCGGCTCCGCACGATGAGGCGCCGCAGGGAGGCCTACGTCGGCCCCTGGCTGCCCGAACCTATCCTCACCACACCGGACGTGGCCGAGAACGTCGAACTCGCCGAGAGCCTGTCGATCGCGCTCATGCTCGTCCTGGAGACACTCTCGCCGACCGAGCGCGCCGTGTTCGTGCTGCGCGAGGTCTTCGACGTCAGCTACGACGAGATCGCGGCAGCCGTCGACAAGAGCCCCGCGGCGGTCCGCCAGATCGCCCACCGCGCCCGGGCGCACGTCGAGGCCCGCCGCCCCCGCGAGGTCGTCTCCGCCAGCCAGACCCGGGCGGCGCTGGAGTCCTTCCAGCGCGCGCTGGAGAACGGGGACATGCAGGGCCTGCTCGACGTGCTCGCCCCGGATGTCGTCCTGCTCAGTGACGGCGGCGGCATCAAGCAGGCCGCGCGGCGACCGGTCATCGGCGCCGAGAAGGTGGTCCGCTTCATCGTCGGTGGCACCGGCCGGACCGAGGCGACGCTCGCCACCTCCCCCACCGTGGTCAACGCCAACCCGGCGCTCGTCCTACGCCTGGACGGCCAGGTCGACGGGGTGATGGCGGTCAGGGTCGAGGGCGGCCGGATCATCGGCCTCTACTACGTCCGCAATCCGGAGAAACTGTCCCGGGTCGAGTCCGAGACCCCGCTCACCCTGCGATGAACACCGGCGGCAGCGGTAAAGGCGACGTACGTCACATCCGTTCCTGTCACAGATCGCCGAGCAGATCTGTCAAAGAGGTGTACCCACCGACGACAGCAAGGAGCCCATCATGGATGCTCGCCTGAACCTCTTCGGCAACCAGGTCTCGGCCAAGGCCCTGCGCTACATCACCTCCGCGAGCAAGGTCGTCTCGGACTCGACCCTGCCCACCACGATCCAGCACCTGGTCGAACTCCGCGCCAGCCAGATCAACGGCTGCGGGTTCTGCACCGACATGCACACCAAGGACGCCACCCACGCCGGGGAGACCTCGGTGCGCCTCAACCTGGTCGCGGCCTGGCGTGAGGCCACGGTCTTCACCGAAGCCGAACGCGCCGCCCTGGAACTGACGGAGGAGGGCACCCGCGTCGCCGACGCCGCGGGTGGAGTCTCCGACGAGGTGTGGACCAACGCCGCCAAGCACTTCGACGAGGACCAGCTCGCCGCGCTGGTCTCCCTCATCGCGCTCATCAACGCCTACAACCGCGTCAACATCATCACCCGCCAGCCCGCCGGCAACTACCAGCCCGGCCAGTTCGGATGACAGGCAGGAGCGGGCCGGGACCAGCGATGGACTGCGTCCCGGCCGGTCACCGTGCAGCCGCGCGACCGTCCAGCCGTGCGACCGCTCAGTCGGCGGCGGGCGCGTCGACAGGCGGCCAGTACCGCCGCTGCTCCTCACTCGGGCTCATGAGCCCAATCTGGTAGCCGTCCGGGTCGTCGACGATGGCGAAACGGGAACCCCAGAAGGTCCCGTAAGGCTTCTGCCGGGACTTGTATCCCGCATCGACCATCCGCTGCCACACCTCGTCCACGTGGTCGCGCTCGGACACCGAAAGGCTGAGCACGACGCTCCCTCCGGCGACATCGGGAGTGCCGCTGCTCCACTGCCGGGCGAACTCATGTTGGTCCAGGTCGAAGGCAACGCCGTTGGGGAACGTCATCCCGGCGTGCGGGCCGGTCGGTTCCCCGATGTCAAGGCCGAGTAGACGGTAGAACCTCAGGCTCGCTTGCAGGTCACGGACGACCAGGTTGATCTGGCCCAACACCGGCTTCGCATCCATACCGCGGTCTCCGTTCGTCTCGGTCCGTGCGCATGGCCCCGTCGAGTGGTTCCTGGCACGCTACCGCCAACGGTCGCGCCTGGTACCTGCCGCTGAGCAGAATCCAGCAGGCGACCACCACCATCGGCGCGGTCATGAGGGCGATGCCGGCCGTGGCGCCGATGTTCGCGCCCAGCATCATCCCGGTCAGCAGCGAGAGGGTCATGTTGTTCCCGGCGTGGGCGACGCTGGTGGTCCAGATGCTGCCACTGCGCAGCCGTAGCCAGGTCAGAATGACCTCCTGGCACAGGAACGACACCGTCCAGACCAACAGGCCCAGTGCCACGTTTCCGAATTCGATGTACCCCAGGAACGCCAGCGGGTAGTGCCAGATCGCCCAGATCAACCCGGTGGCCAGGGTCGCGGCCAGTGGACGTCCGGGGAAGATCCGTAGCCGCAGATAGCTGGTCCAGCCGAACTCCTCACCCCAGTAGAGCGGGGCGAGCAGCGGCACGACGAGCATCAGCACGCCCAGGAACGCCCACCAGGGCAGCCCCGGCACCAGCTCCTCCAGCGGCGTCAGGGTCGGCTGCCACATCCCCAGTACGGCGGCCAGCCCAAGGGCGGCCGCGGTGAACGCCAGCGGTCCGAGCCAGGCCGCGAGGTAGTGCTGCCAGGAGGCGCGCATCCGTAGCGCCAAGCCGGCATCGGCGAAGCCCTCGCGCGTCACCCAACGGCGGACGATGAAGGCCGCGGCGGCGGGCGCGATCCAGCCCAGGGACAGGAGCTGGACGAGTGGGTTCGCCAGCGAGAAACCCAACAGGCGCAGGGTGATCTCGACGGTCCAGGTCACGCCGAAACTGATCAGCAGATACGTGACGAGCCCCGTGGTTCTCGACATCGGGCCGGTTCCTTCCGGTTCGGTTGCGGGGGTTGCGACAGCGAGCCCAGCCGACCATCCAGCCGGGCGAACATCACTACGTCCACGCACCGAAACGGGGGTAGGGCCAGGCATACCTGGTCCGTATGGCTGGCTACCAGGACGCACCCCGCCGCGCCGGTTACCGTGAGGGGCGTGCGCACAGGTGTCCCGCAGACGGCGCTGGAGGCCCTCGCCAGCCGTCGGCTCCTGGCCAGCAGCTGGCCGTGGCGGTCCGCGGGCTACCTCCTCACGACGTTGCCCGTGGCGGTTCCGGCGTTCGTGGTGCTGGCGATTCCCTGGCTGGTGCTCGTGGCACGGTTGGCGGAAGGCGGCCATCCGGTCGCCACGATCGTGTCGCAGATCCTGCTCGCGGCGGCACTGACCGGCGTGCTCGGTCCGCTGGTCGCGCCGCCCCTGGCCCGGCTGGAGCGCAGACGCCTGCGCATGGTGGACAACCGCCCGGCCGGGACCAGCCACCACAGGCCGGCTCCCGCCGGGCTGACGTCATGGCTGCGGCACCGCTACACCGACCCGGCCACCTGGCGCGAGGTCGGCTACGCCTGCCTGCTGGCCACCCTGGCACCCGTCCTGTCCGTCGCCGCACTGCTCGCGGTCCCCCTGGTCGGCACGTTCCTCACGAGCCCCCTGTTGGTGCTGGCACAGGCGCCGGGAGGGAAGCCGGTGGCGCTGGGCTTCGACACGGCGGCAACCGTCGGGCAGACCCTGCCCTACGTGATCGTCGGCGCCCTCCTGCTCCCCCTGGTTCCCTACCTGTGGACCCTGCTGGCCGGCGGACACGCCGGGCTGGCGCGTGCCCTGCTGCTGGGCGAAACCACGCAGCAGTTGCGGGCGGAACTGGTCGAGGTGTCCCGCTCCCGGGCGCGGCTCGCGGACGCCTTCGAGGCCGAACGCAGACGCATCGAACGGGACCTGCACGACGGCGCCCAGCAGAAGCTGGTCAGCCTCACCCTGCGACTCGGGCTGGCCCGACTCGACCTGCCACCCGACTCCCCCGCCGCCGACAGCATCGCCCTCGCACACAAGCAGGCCAAGCAGCTGATGGCCGAGCTACGCCAGCTCATCCACGGCATCCAGCCGCAGATCCTCACCGACCTCGGCCTGGCCGCCGCCCTGGACGAACTGGCCGACCAGTCCCCCGTCCCGGTGACCGTCAACGCGGACCTGCCCGGCAGGCCACCCCACCAGACCGAGAACACGGCGTACTTCGTGGCCGCCGAGGCGCTGACGAACATTGCCAAACACAGCGACGCCACCAGCGCGGCGCTGTCCCTACGCCAGCACAGTGACCTGCTCACGGTCGAGATCAGCGACAACGGTCACGGCGGCGCCGACCCCGAACGCGGCAGCGGCCTGACCGGGCTGGCCGACCGGGTGGCGGTCACCGGCGGCAGAATGCTGCTGTCCAGCCCGGTCGGCGGCCCGACACTGCTACGCGTGGAGCTCCCGTGTACCCACACCCAGCCATCCGGGTAGTCATCGCCGAGGACGGAGTCCTGCTGCGGGAGGGACTCGCCGGCCTGCTCGAACGCTTCGGCCTGCACACCGTGGCGGTCGTCGGTGACGGCGACGCGCTCAAGGCCGCCGTGGCCGAGCACGGCCCGGACCTGGTGATCACCGACATCCGGATGCCCCCCAGCTTCACCGACGAAGGGCTGCGCGTCGCCGTCGAACTGCGCCGCGCGCACCCCGACCTCGCGATCGTCGCGCTCAGCCAGTACGTCCAACACCGCTACGCAGCCGATCTGCTCGACTCCGGCGACGGTCGCGGCATCGGCTACCTGCTCAAGGACCGGATCGTCGACGTCGAGGACTTCATCGCCGCGCTGCGCCGCGTGGCCGCCGGCGGAACGGTCATCGACCCCCAGGTCGTCAGCCAACTGCTGCGCCGCCGCGGCGACCCGCTGTCCTCCCTGTCCCCGCGCGAACGCGAGGTACTCGCCCTCATCGCCCAGGGCCAGTCCAACTCGGCGATCGCCCGGCACCTCGTCATCTCCGAGCCGGCCGTCGGTAAGCACGTCGGCAACATCCTCGCCAAGCTCCACCTCCCCCAGACCGATGACACCAACCGGCGCGTCCTGGCCGTCCTGGCCCACCTCCGAGGCGAGAACAGCGACAGATCCACCTGAGGCGTCAGCCCGCGGCGGGGCCCAACTTCCTGAGGACGTCGAGCACGGTCTCCTGGCTGGAGAGAGCCTGCGGAGGCAGGCTGACGTACAGCTGAATCGTGGTCACACCGGGCTGGTGGTAGCGAAGGATCTGCTCCCGACACTGCTCGGGAGAGCCGCTGACGAACAGTCCGTCGACCACCTCGTCGGGGACCGCCTTCTGGGCACTCTCAGGGTCCGCCGCGTCCCATGCCGCATGGACCTCGCGCAGCAACCCGTCGTTGCCCAGCCACTCGTGGAACCTGCGGTAGGGCTCCCGATTGAGGATCCAGGCGAGGAAGGGACGCGCGTTGCCGCGCGCGTGGTCCTTGTCCGCCGTGGGACAGACGAAGACCTTGACCACGAGTTCCTTGCCCACTGGCTGCGGCCCCACGACGTCCAGGATCTTGGGTACGTCCTCGGGGAACAACAGGTTGGTGATCGCCCCGTCTCCCTCGCTGAAAGCGAGCCGCAGCATGCGGGGGCGCAGCGCCCCCAGGATGACCTTGACCGGCTCGGTGGGCGGGTCCGGCAGGCGGTAGCCGGCGATGGAGAAGGTGTCGAAATCATCAGCGACGTACTCCCCACGTAGGGCGCGGGTGACGAACCGCAGCACGTCCCGCGTGCGTGTGAAGGGTTCCTCGAACGGGATGCCGTTGATGTCGCTCACGTGCGCGGGCACCGATGAGCCCAACCCCAACAACAGCCGCCCGGGGGCGAGCTGCGCCAGCGTCGCCGCGGTCTGCGCGATCACGGCCGGGCCACGGGTGAAGACGGGGACGATACCGGTGCCCAGGCGCAGGGTCGGCGACCACGCCGCGGTGGCCGCGAGCGGTGTGAAGACGTCGGTGCCGCTTCCCTCCGCCGTCCACACGTCTGAGTAGCCGAGGTCCGGGAGCGCCTCGACGATGTGCCGGTGGTGGCCGATGCTGATACCGGGGAGTGGGAGCGTGACACCCCAGTGGGGCTGCGCCAGCGGCGAACGGTCGCTGTCAGACACGGGTGAGAGGTCCCTTCCGTTAGCAGTGCGTGCGGCCCACGTCGGCGCCCTCCGGCGCGTTCGGCGTCCGGCCCGCCACAGGCCCAACCAGTCCTAGTCGGCTTGGCTGAGATAGGTGAGGACGGCCAGGACGCGCCGGTTGATGTCCTCGTCCTCCACGACCGCGAGCTTGGTGAAGATGGACGTCGTGTGCTTGCTGATACCGCCCTCGCTGAGGTGGAGCTGACGCCCGATCGCGGTGTTGGACAGCCCCTGCGCCATGAGCGCGAGCACGGAGCGTTCCCGTTCGGTGAGCGTGGCGAGCGGGCTCGTCCTCGGTTGGCCGCCGATCAACGCGGACACGACGGCCGGGTCCAGGGCGGTCCCGCCGGCGCCGACCCGTTCCAGGGCGTCGATGAACTCATCGGCGTCGACGACGCGTTCCTTCAACAGGTACCCGGTGCCGCCGGCCCTGTCGGCGAGGAGTTCGCGGGCGTAGAGCTGTTCGACGTGCTGGGACAGGATCAGGATCGGAAGGCCCGGCCGCTCGCGCCGCGCCGCCAGCGCCGCCTGCAGGCCCTCGTCGGTGTTGGTCGGCGGCATCCGCACGTCGATGATCGACACGTCGGGCTGGTGTTCCAGGAGCGCCAGCTGGGTCGAGGGTCCGTCCTCGGTCGTGGCGACGACAGTGTGGCCGTAGTCCTCGACGAGCCGAGCCAGACCGTCCCGCAGGAGGTAGAGGTCCTCGGCTATGAGTACGCGCACGGCACCACCATCGTCGCTGTCGTCGGACCGCCTGCCGGGCTGGAGATCCTCAGCGTCCCACCGAACGGCGCGAGTCGGTGCTCCAACCCCCGTAGGCCGCCGCGCTCGAGGACGGCCGCACCGCCGACGCCGTCGTCGCTGACCGCGATCCGGGCCGCGCCCGCCGCGTAGTCGGCGGTGATCGTGACCGAGCAGGCCTGCGCGTGCTTCACGATGTTGGCGAGCAGTTCGGCGACACCGAAGTACAGCGCGGACTCCGCCGGGAGCTCCAACCGGTCCTTGATCGTGGAGCGCACCTGGATCGGCAGCGGGATGTCCATGGCCATCGCCCGGATCGCGTCGACCAGGCCACGTTCGATGAGGATGGGCGCGGTGATGCCGCGGACCAGTTCGCGCAGTTCCGCCACCGCGGCGGTCGTCGACGTCCGCGCTTCGGCGAGGAGTTGCTGGGCGCGGCCCGGGTCGGACCGCAGGGCGCGTTCGGCGGCGCTCAGCGTCATGCCGAGCGCGACGAGCCGGGCCTGGGCGCCGTCGTGGAGGTCACGTTCGATCCGGCGGATCTCGGCTGCCTGGGTCGCGGTCATGTCCGCCTGGGTGGCGACGAGGTCCTGAACCCGCTCGGCGAGGCGAGCCGACCTGGGCGAGCCCAGGACGGCCACCGCCACCGGCCCCACCGCACGCCACCCGTACGGCGCGCTCACGACTCCGACGAACAGGGGCAGCAGCGCCCACCACCGCTGCCCGCCGGACTCCCAGACGCTCGCCACGACGCCGATGCTCGCCAACGGCAGCACGACCACGACTCCCACCGTGAACGGTGCCACCACCAGCCACACCATGTCCCGCCACGAGGCCGGGTCCCGGGTACGCGAACGCAGCCAGCGTTGGACGACGCTGGACCGCCTCCACCGGTTGTAACCGTAGCCGTTCCACCAGTACCCGGTCGACATCCTCCGCGGCGACAGCATCGGCCGATACAGGGTGGCGATCTCGACGCCACACCACCGGCGGACCAGCACCCGGAAGGTCCAGCAGAGCGGGCGTCCACCCACGACGAAGAGAACGAACGCCCCGACAACTGTCCACCACGCCGCCAGGACGGGATTCTGCGCGATCCGGAAGCTCCACACACCGAGCACGGCCACCACCGCGGGCAGCGCGAAGAACAGCACCGTCAGCACCAGCGAGCGGTAGGCGCCCACGACGACGCCGGCCATCCACGCGGCCACCCGGCGGGCAGGGTCCATACGGCCAGTGTTCCAAAGGCAGAGGCCGCGTCGGGCCGCAGGAGGGTGGGGCCGGCCCCACCCCGTGGTGTCCCCCACCCCACCCCGACCGTGGGGCTATGTCGGTTCCTGCCGGCCGCGCCCGTTCCTAACGTCGATGACGACCACGCATCGACAACCGCTTGAGCAGACGGGACGCAGGCCAGCTCATGACTCAACCGTATTCCGGATTCGTCATCGCCGCCGTCGTGGCGTACGTGATCTACTACTTCGCCCGCCAGGTGACCTGGCAGCGTTTCAGATCCAGGACCGTCTACACCATGCCGTTGGTGATGCTCGGCGGCGGTGTATCTCCTTCACCTACAGGGACCGACGCTGCCCACGATCAGGCCGCTCGATGTCGGCGTCCTCGTCGCCGAACTGCTCGCGGGTGTCGTCGTCGGGTGCGTCCTGGGTTCCTTGACACAGTTCTCCCGTACGGCGACCGGGCTTCGGTATCGCCTACCTGTCATCGGCCTCGCCCTGTGGATCGGCTTCATCGCGGTACGCGTGTTGGTCTCCTACGTCCTGGCCGGGCTCGGCGCGCACTGGACCGCCGCGGCGGCCGCGAGTTTCTTGCTGGTGCTCGGAACAATCAGACTCGGCCAGCTTCCCTTCATCGCGATCCGCAGCCAGACATCCGTTGGCAGCCAGACCACTGCTCGCTAGCGGGATGGGGAATGCCTGAGGCGCGAAGCGTCCCGACCCCGGTGCGTCCATGGCCGCCCACGTCCCCGACTCGTGGGCCCGACCGTTCGACCCGGACGGTCGCACCGCGGCGGTGGGTAGCCAGGTCAGCCCATCAGGGTGTGGCCAGTGCTTCCGTCGGGGACAGCCTGGCCGCACGGATCGCCGGGTAGAGCCCGGCGACGCCACCGATGAGCAAGGTGGCGGCGAGGGCACCTGCGGTCGCCCACGCCGGTACGACGGCCGGCCAGGTCTGGTAGGCGGCGTACCCGGTGGTGACGGCGACGCCGAGGAGTACCCCGCCCACGCCGCCGAGCGCGGACAGCAGGAGCGATTCGGTGAGGAACTGCACCCGGATCTGTCCTCGGGTGGCGCCGAGCGAACGGCGTAACCCGATCTCGGCCCGGCGCTCCAGCACCGAGATGACCATCGTGTTCGCCACTCCGACGCCACCCACCAGCAGCGCCACCGCGCCCAGGCCGAGCAGCAGCCCGTTCAGGGTGTCGTCGGCGGCTCGGCTCGCGGCCAGGATGTCGGAGGGGCGGGACACGTTGACGTCGCCTGGTGTCTGCGGGTTGGCGGTGGCGGCCAGGACAGCGCGTACCGCCTCGACCTGGCTGTCCCGCGACCTGGCGTAGACGGTCGTCGCCCGCCCGTCGAAGCGGAACGCTTCGGTGGCGATGTCCCAGCCGATCAGGACGGCCGTGTCCAGTTCGGGCGCGAGCAGGACTGGGTTGAGCACGCCGATCACGGTGAAGCGTGCTCCGTCGACCAGAATTTCCGTCTGCGGGCTGGGTCGACCGATGCCGAGCCGGGCGGCCGTGTCGGAGCCGAGCACGGCCGCTGGGTACCGGCTGATCACGCCGTTCAGCCAGACGCCACTGCGCACGGTGGCGCCGACGGTCCGCGGCAGGCTCACCCTGGCGGCCAACACGGTCAGCCCGTTGGTCTCCACCTTGGGGATCTTGTCCGACCGGTAGGCCCTGGTGCTCCTGATCGCCCCGGTCGCAGAGGTGGCGGTGACCGGGCCGATCCGGGCGATCATCGCCTCGGCCTCGGCGGGGAGCTTGGCGTTCTGGCCCTCGAGGGTCTGTCCTGGGGAGACGGTGAGCATGTTCGTGCCGAGCGCGGCGAGCTGTCGGTTCAGCTCCTCGCGGGAGGAGGAGGAGGAGATTCCCACCACGGCGACCATCGCGGCGATGCCGATCGCGATACCGAGCGCGGACAACAGCACCCGGGTCGGGCGGGTGCGCAGGCCGGCCGCGTCGACCCGGGCCACGTCACGCGAGGCCAGCCGAGCGGGCGCGAGTCGGCGCCGGTCCGGGTGCGCGCTCACCATGGGGCCACTGCGACCGGCCGCCGGATCGCGCTGTCGTTGACCACCTGGCCGTCGCGCATGTGCACTTGCCGGTCGAGGTTCGCGGCGAGGTCACGGTCGTGGGTAATGACCACCACCGTGGTACCGGCGGCATGCAGTTCTCGCAGCACGGCCATGACGCCCTCGCCCGAGGCGGAGTCGAGGTTGCCGGTCGGCTCGTCGGCGAGCAGCAGCGCGGGGCCGCCGACCACCGCCCGAGCGATCGCCACCCGCTGCCGCTCACCACCGGACAGTTCGTGCGGCTCATGGTGGAGCCGA
Source organism: Actinopolymorpha pittospori (assembly GCF_014873875.1). Lineage (GTDB taxonomy): Bacteria > Actinomycetota > Actinomycetes > Propionibacteriales > Actinopolymorphaceae > Actinopolymorpha > Actinopolymorpha pittospori. The sequence goes on from NZ_JADBEM010000001.1 coordinate 1,329,201, forward strand.
TGTCCGAGCCCGACCCGCTCCAACGCGCTCTGCGCCCGCCGCCTGCGCTCCTTCATCGGAACGCCGGCGTAGAGCAGGCCGCCGGCGACGTTGTCCTGCGCCGGTACGCCGGGGGCGAGGTGGAACGGCTGGAAGACGAAGCCGATCCGGTTCGCGCGCACGGCTGACAGCTGCCGGTCGGACAGGCACGACACGTCGTACCCGTCGACTACCACCCGACCAGACGTGGGGCGGTCGAGCGTACCCAGCATGTGCAGCATGGTGGACTTGCCCGAGCCGGACGGGCCGACCACTGCGACGAGTTCGCCGGCGCCGATGGTCAGGGTGACGCCGGCGAGCGCGTGCACGTCGCCTGGGTACACCTTCGTCACTTCGGTCAGCTCGATCATCGCGGCATCCCCACGGTCATGCCCTCCGTCAGCCCGTCGCCGGTGACCTCGACCCGGCCGCCCGCGTACAGGCCGGTCTCCACCTCGAGGTAGTGCGTGGTCGATCCCTCGACGACCTCGACGCCGTACCCGCCCTCGGCCAGTGCCACCAGCGCCGCGACCGGCACAGAGAGCACGTCCCTGCGCTCGGCCGAGGTGAAGGCCACGGTGACCACGGCCGCGTCGATCCCCGCGGCGGCCGCCGGGTCGCCCAGCGAGATGGCAGTTTCGATCCAGGTCTCGGCCTGGCTGCCCTGGTCGGTCGGCTGCTCGACCACTGTGTGGACCCGTTCCACCCGGCCGGTCACCTCCTTGCCGTCGGGCACCTGGACGCGGACCTCGACCGCCTGACGGGCCAGCCGTTGCTGGGACACCTCGAGCCGGGCGCTCACCTGGCGGCCGGTCCCGGTGTAGCGCAACACCTCCTGCCCGCCGCCGGTGGACTGGTTCACCCCGGCCGTGACGGTGGCGACCCGGATCGCGCCCGCAGCGAACAGCACCCGCCCCAGCTCGACCCGACCGGTCTGTGACAGGCCCAGATCCCCCTGCCATCGCCTCACCGCGGCCGCGGTCGCCCAGGTGTAGGTGCGGTTCACGGTGAACCCGCCGTAGCCGAGGGCCCTCAGGTTGCCTTCGAGCTGCCGTACGTCCGCGCCGGTTACGCCCGGGCCGAGCGTCCGGTAGGCGGCGACGTCGCCGTACATGAGTACGACCGGGGCGTCGTCCACCCGGTAGATCGGCCGGCCCCGGCCGATGACGTCACCGGCCGGCGGCACCTTGGTGATCACACCTGCGATCCGGCCCACCAGCGTGATCTCGGCGCCGTAGCCCAGATCGCCGGCCACCTCCTCGGTGTCCAGCATTGTCTGCCGGGTCACCTGCGCGGTGTTCGGCGGCAGATCCGCCGTCGTCGGCGTGGTCGTGCCGCTCTCGCCGAACCCCACCGCGGCCACGGTCGCCGCCCCCGCCGCGAGTACGACCGCACCGGCCACGGCGACGGCCCGGCTTCGCCGCCGGCGACCGGTGCGTCCATTCGCCGCCACCGTGTCACTCATGGGCTCGGCCCGACGACGACGCCGCGTCCTCCTGCGCGTCGCAGGTCTCCTTCGCCGGGGGGAACTGCGGGTCGTTCTCAACCGGGGGTTTGATGTCGAAACGGCCGTCGGGCTCGGGGTCGGGGAAGTTCGCCACCCCGTGCTCCCGCATGCACCGCGCGAACAGGCGCGACAACTCCACCTTGTGCGCCATGTCGCTGGCCGGCAGGACGGGGCGGTACCGCTCGCACGCCTCCTGCGCCTTCTCCAGCACCCCGGCGTCGACCCCGTCCTTGTGGGCTCCTCCGAATCGGATGCCGTCGCCGTTGACCACCTCCGGGTCTGGCTGCGGTACGTCGTGGCCCCGCATGCACCGCGCCCACCTGACTCCTTGCTCCAGAAGGCTCAGGCTCGGTGTCGCGCTCGGCACGGCGGAGCCGTCTACCGAGGCCACTTCCCCGCCATCGTCGGACGTCGTGCAGGCCGTCACCGTGACCAGCAGGAGCGGTAGCAGGCAGGCGACCAGAAATCTCGTTCTCATCGGCGATCTCCTCTGGTTCGGTCAGGCCAGTGGAGCAGCGGACCGGCAACACCACCGTCACAGCGGGTGTAACGCCGGTGTAATCCCCGACCGCGGAGACTGCTGGGCAGGGAGGATGTGCGGGTGCGAGTACTGCTGATCGAGGACGAGGTGCTGCTGGCCGAACAGGTCGCCGACGGGCTGCGGGACCAGGGCATGGCGGTCGACCTCGCGGCCGACGGGCTCGACGGGCTCCACAAGGCCGGCGCGAGCCGGTACGACGTGGTCGTACTCGACCGCGACCTGCCGCTCATACACGGCGACCAGGTGTGCATCGCGTTGGCCGCGGGCGGAAGCGACGCACGGATTCTCATGCTCACCGCGGCCGGGGAGGCGGCGGACCGGGTCGCCGGCCTGATCCTCGGTGCCGACGACTACCTGCCCAAGCCGTTCGTCTTCGACGAGCTGGTGCTGCGGATCCGCGCACTGGCTCGCCGAGCCAACAACGCGCCCAGGATCCTGCGGCGCGCCGGCCTGACCTTCGACACCGCGCGACGCGTCGTCACCCGCGACGGCCGCATCATCCCGCTGACCACGAAGGAGTTGGCCGTGCTGGAGATCCTGATGGTCGCCGACGGCGCCGTCGTCAGCGCCGAGGACCTGCTGGAACGCGCGTGGGACGAGCACGCTGACCCGTTCACCGCGACCGTCCGGGTCGCCATCGCCCGGCTGCGCCGCAAGCTGGGCGACCCGCCGCTGATCGAGACCGCAGTTGGCGCGGGGTACCGGCTGTGAAGCCGGGCTGGAAGCACCCGTCGATCCGGCTGCGGCTGGCTCTCGTGTACGCGGTCGTCCTCGTAGCGACCTGCGCCGCGCTCCTCGCGCTCAACTACGCGCTGCTCTACAACAGCCTCTACGGCCCGATCGATGCGGACCAGGCACGGCCCACAGCGGCAGCGGAGAAGCAGCAATGGTCGCCGACACGGGCCGACAAACTCAAACAGACCATGATCGACCAACTGCGCACCACCACCCTGGCGAACACCGCCGGCACCTCGGCGATCGCGCTCGTAGTCGCCGCGCTGGCGGGGCTCGGCGTCTCCTGGGCAGTCGCCGGCCGCATGCTCCGGCCGCTACGAACACTCACCGCCGCCACCCGACGGATCTCCCACGACCGGCTGCACGAGCGCGTCGCGCTCAGCGGACCACACGACGAGCTCAAGGAACTGGCCGACACCTTCGACCAGATGGTGACCAGACTGGAAGCCTCGTTCAACAGCCAGCGAAGGTTCATCGCCGACGCCGCACACGAACTGCGAACCCCGCTGTCGATTGTGCGTACCGGTGCCGAGGTCCAGCTGGCCAAGCGGCACAACACACCCGAACAGTGGGAGGCCATGGCGCACCGCGCACTTGTCGCAACCGGCCGAGCCGAACGCATGCTGGACGGCCTGCTGGCACTGGCCCGCAGCGACAGCGGCGTCATCGCGGTGGAGACGCACGACCAGGCGGTCGCGGCAGCGGAGGCGCTGAGCGAGGCGGACGGCGAAGCCGAGCGCGCCGCGTTGGCCATCACCACCGACCTGCGCCCGGCCTCGGTCAGCGGTGACCCGGCCCTGCTTGACCGTTTGCTGAGCAACCTTGTCGACAACGCGATCCGGCACAACCATCCAGGCGGTTGGGTCGAAGTGGTCACCGGTCACGGCCGCGGGGAGGCGATCGTCACGGTACGCAACAGCGGCCTCGGCGTCCCCCCGGCGGAGGTCGACCGGCTGTTCGAGCCGTTCCAGCGGCTGGCGTCCGACCGCACCGCGGGCTCCAGGTCGACGGGTCTGGGCCTCGCCATCGTGAGGTCCATCGTCCAGGCCCACCGCGGCACGGTCACGGCGGCACCGAACGCGGGCGGCGGGCTGACCGTCACCATCACGCTGCCGGCAGGACAGCCCCTCTGCGTGTCCAGCTGTTCTGGGTCATGACGTCCTTGCCGTCGGGACGACTTGGGCAAGAATCCGAATCGGTTTGGTTCGGTGAGAGGCACAACGACGGAACATGCCGGTCCGCGACGACGCACCCGCTGTCACGGCGGCCGAACACGAGTTCCGCACCGATCTGGCCCTGCGACTTCTGGAGGCCAAGGTGTTCGACGGCGGATGCGTCCTGCACCGTTACGAGGTCGTCACACCCACCGCCGACTCACCACCTACACCCGAGCGGCAGTGACGGAAGCCAGGCGCTGAGGTGGACCTGACGTGCGATCCGCCACCCAGGTGGGCCCGCCAGGTGGAAACGTCCTTCCGCTGACCCGCGTCGGGCGGGCTCAGAACTCCGCGGTGTCGGGTTCGCGGGTGATGGCGAGGATCGCGCCGGCCGGGTCCTGGATCACGGCGTACTGGTCGTTCTGGGTGAGAACCTTCCCACCAAGATCGACACAGGTCTTCGTGCTCTGCTCGAGATCGGCGACGCTGACATACACCAACCACACCGGTGGCAAGGCCCGGTTGTCACCGCGCGCGTGGCAGACACCGCCCACGGGCTGGTCACCGTCGGCGGTCTTGAGCAGGTAGTCGTTGTAGTCACCCATGTCGAAATCCTCGACCTGCCAGCCGATGACCGCCTGGTAGAAGTCACGCACCTTCTCGGCATCCGGCACCGTCAGGTCCGCCGAGATGATGCTGCCCACACGAAAGGGCATCCGTGCGTCGGTCATGTCCTTCTCCCTGCTGGAAGCGATCGGAGGCTTTGCGTACGAGCGAGTCAGCGTACGCGGCCATGCGCGACGCAGGAGTGATATCCGCGCCGTGGCGCCGTCAGCGTCGAGGAGTTGGGGTGTCGTTCACCTCAACCGACCTCCACCGGCGCCGCCACTTCCTGCTCCTGATGCGCCGCGCGATCGTGCCGGGGAAGCAACAACGGCGTTGCCAGCAGGAGGACGCCGGCCACCGCGATCGCGACACGTGGGCCCGTGACGGCGGCCAGCAGCCCCCACAGGGCGGTCATCGCCGCGATGGTGGCCTTGCTGGTGATCGACCACGCCGACAGCGTGCGGGCCACCCGGTCCGTCGGCGTCTGCTCGAGGCGGTAGGTGGCGAACACCGGATTGAACACCCCGTTACACGCGATCAACCCGAACTCGACGGCGATGACAAGGACCAGCCCGGCCAGGCCCGGACCGATGAACGCCAACCCGACCAACCAGAACGCACGCAGCACCCCGGCCGTGAGCATGACCCTGTACTGCCCGAACCGGGCGACGAGTGGACGCGCCAGTCGGGAGCCGAGGAGACCACCGACACACGGCGCGGCGAAGGCAAGGCCGTACTGCCAGGGCGTGAACCCGAGATCGGAGAGCATGAGGACGGCGAGCAGCGGCGCGGTCGCCATGATCAGACCGTTGTTCAGGATCGTGTTGAGGAACAGCGGGCGCAGCGCTGGGTGGGACAGGATGGAACGCCACCCGTCGAGCAGGTCACCTGCTCGCAGCCGCTGCGCGTCGCTGCGCACCGGACGCTGCTCCCGCCCACCGATCGCACGAATCCCCAGCGCCGAGAGCAGGTAGCTGACCGCGTCGCCCGCCACCGTCACCACCGGGCCGAACAACCCGATCGCGGCCCCACCGATCGGCGGTCCGAGCACGCTCGCGGTCCAGGTCGTGGACTCGAACCGCCCGTTCGCGACGAGCAGGTCCTGCCGCCGTAGGAGCGTCTTGAGGAACGAACCGCTCGCCGCGGTGAAGGCGATGTCGGCCGCGGCGACGACCACCGACACCACCAGAAGCTGGGCGAAGGTGAGCCAGCCGAGCAGGTACGCGGCGGGGACGCTCGCCACCGCGACGAACCGGGTCAGGTCCATCGCGACCATCACCGGCCGCTTGCGGTGGAACTCCACCCAGGGGCCGAGCGGCACCGCCACCACCGCACCCACCGCCAGCCCGACCGCGGCCAGGACCGACACCTGGGTCGCCCCCGCGTGGAGCACCAGGATCGCGACCAGGGGGAACGCGTCGAAGGCGAGCCACGTACCGAACGTACTGACCGCGAACGACGCCCACAGCCACTCGAACTGCCGCCCCAACGACCGCCTCATCCGCATCCGCAGCACACCCCTCACCGGCCGCCTCGAACAACCTCATGTTGACCGGTGACATCAAAGCGAGCGGCGCGACAGCGGATCAAACAACCGGGCTTCCGGTGAGCCACAACCACAGGTTGTACGGCTAGGGTGCCCGACGTGGACCTCACCGCCGTGCGCACCTTCGTCACGGTCGCCGAGGTGGGCCAGTTCCAGGACGCGGCCACCGACCTGTCGATCACCCAGCAGGCCGTGTCCAAACGCGTCGCCGCCCTGGAGAAGGACCTCGGTGTGCGGCTGTTCACCCGCACCGCGCGCGGCGCCCAGCTCACCATCGACGGCCAGGCGTTCCTCCCCCACGCCCGGGCGCTCCTGCAGGCCGAGGAGCGGGCCGGGGCCTCGGTTCGGGCCGGCCGGCGGGCACTGCGCGTCGACGTGATCAACTACCGGATCGGACCGGCGGTACTGCTGCGCGCCTTCCACCAGGCGCACCCCGCCATCGACCTCGACGTCGTCACCCTCCCCAACGTCGACGCGGCCATCGCCGCCATCCGGTCCGGGACGATCGACGCGTCCTTCCGCGCCGTCCCGGCGCCGGCGCGGCAGCTCACCGACGGCATCGAAGCTGTCCGCGTCCTCGACGACGCCCACCAACTGCTCACCGGACCACACCACGCGCTCGCCGGGGCCCGTGCCGTCACGCCCACCGAGCTTCGGGGACACCGGATCTGGATGCCCGGCATCGTGCCGGGTACCGAGTGGGGCACCTACTACGACGACCTCGCCGCCGCGTTCGGGCTCACCATCGACGGGATCGGACCCAACTTCGGCACCGACCATCTCCTGGACGTGCTCATCGACTCCACGACGCTGGCCACCCTCGTCGGCGAGAACACCCGGATGCTCTGGCCCGCCCACTACGACCTGCGCCGCATCCCCGTCCAGGACCCGACACCGGTCTACCCGCACGCACTGATCTGGCGCCGCGACAACCCGCATCCCGCGCTCGCCGCACTGCGCGACCACCTCGCCGCCACCAGGCCCGAACCCGGCGTCGACACCTGGGCACCGGCGTGGGCGCGGTGACGACGCCCTGGCTCCGCAGGCACATCCGCCGGTTCGCGCGGTGTGGCCGGCGCGTTCCGGGGAGTGCCGGGAGGCGCGGGGCCGCCGTCGGCCGTCGCGAGCGGACGCCGGTCCGGTGGTGGCCAGGACTCCTTGCGCCACCGCCGAACGTCCCTCGCCCGCGGACAGAGGTCGAGCCTCGCGCAAGACTTTTTAACGACTCCCATCCATGCGCCACGCCTCGTGTCGTGCTACGGTCGAACTTGGTTGCAGTTGTGGTTCCTCAAACTTCGAGTGCTTCCCGGGTCGCATCTGCCCGCGGAGGCGCTTTTTCTTACCGGGTCATTCCGGATGGGGCAATCATCGCGGCGACACCAGTTCTCGCACGGTGCGGGTTCTGGGCACTGCCCCAAAGGAGAACATTTCAATGGCTAGTGGCACCGTCAAGTGGTTCAACTCGGAAAAGGGCTTCGGCTTCATCGAGCAGGACGGCGGCGGCCCCGACGTCTTCGCGCACTACTCGAACATCGCTGCCCAGGGCTTCCGTGAGCTTCAGGAAGGCCAGAAGGTGACGTTCGATGTCACGCAGGGCCAGAAGGGCCCGCAGGCGGAGAACATCGTCCCCGCCTGACAACAACGCAAGTCGTAGCTGGGGCTCACACCACGGTGTGAGCCCCAGTTTCGTTGTCCGTGGCCGCCGCCCGAGCACGGTCGCACCGTCGGCGAACAGACCGTTCGGTCGCCATACTCAGCGCGACGACTACGTGACGGAGCGCGGTCGGTCAGTCCTGGTCGGACGGCTCGACCGGCACCGCACGGTGCTGGTCCAGGACGTCGGCCTCCGACGCCTCCAACGGCACATCGGCCGGGTCGTCCTCCTCCTCTGCCTCGCTGGCGGGATCGGAGGGCAGATGCTGCTCGAGGACGTCCGCGTCGGGCTCCTCCGGGCCGAGATCGAGGTCTGGTGTCGCCGGCTCCGGTGGTTCCTCCGCCTCGATGGGCGGCTCCTCGGGCAGGTCAGGCGGATGCCGTGTCATGCGCACCTCCTTGCTCCGTTGAGGCCTGGCCACGGGCCGACGCCCCCGGTGGGACCACCCGCGACGCCACGCGTCGGCTTCGCGATCGGCACCTCAATTATTCGCCCGGCCACGTCGCTCCTGACAGCTTCCGCTCGGATTCCGCTCGGATTCCGCTCGGATCCGCTCCGATCCGCTCCGATCCGGTCGGATCCGAGCAGCGAGGGACGCCACGAAGAATGGCGCTATCGGCCGAGATTGGTCGCGGACACGTGGACCGCCGCGGTGTTCACCTCGAAGGCCCAGACTGTTCACCTCGAACGTCGAGGCGCTGCCGAAGCGTGCGGAGTGGCCGCACCGAGACGAACGTTCGCGTGTCCGGGGGACAAGCACCGGTTGACGGCGACGATGGCCCAACCTGGCCGCCGCGACGGCGGGCAACCGCGGGCGCGGCGTCTCAGTCGGGAAGGCCGACCAGGCGTGCACTCTCCACCCACAGCCGCGCGCAGCGTTCGACGTCGGTCGTGTGCGCCGCGGTGGGGACCTGCTCGCGCCGGACGAAGAACCGTCCGGTCACGCCCTCGACCTCCGGGGCGCTCGCCAGCCAGGCCGGCGTGTCCGCTCCGTCATCCGGTTCGAGCGTCCGCGAGCTTCGTTCCAGGAGGGAGCCGAAGATCCGCAGCGCGCCGCGAGCGTCCCGGCCGAGTCCGGTCCTCTTGACGATGCCGGGGTGCGCGCCGTTCACGGTGATGCGGCTGTGCGCGAGGCGACGGGCGAGCTCGTAGACGAACATCGCGTTCATGTTCTTGGTCCGCCCGTAGGCGAGGAAGGGACGGAAGCTCGGTACGGGCCCCAGCCCGCGACCGGTCCGGAAGCCCAGGTCGTCCAGGTCGACCGGGACACGGGACAGCCCGGCGGGGTCGGCGCCGACGACGACGAACCGTGCCGAGGCCTCGCCGATCGCTTCGGCGAGGCGGCGCAGAAGGAGGTACGGCGCCAGATGGTTGGTCGCCAGGCTTCGTTGCACTCCCTCGACGGTGAGGTCGGCGACGTCCGCGATGACGGCCGCGTTGCTGATCACCACATCCGGCAAGGACCGGTTGACAAGGCGGTCGGCGAGGGCACGCACCTGCTCGCGCAGGGACAGGTCCGCGCGTTCGGCTTCGAGATCGGCGTCGGGTACCGCGGCGAGGACGCGGCGCCGTGCCTGGTCGAGGCGTTCCTCGTCCCGGCCGACCATGACGACCGTCATCCCATCCGCCGCCAGCCGTCGGGTGATCGCCTCCCCGATCCCGGTCGTCGCGCCCGTGACCACCGCTCGTTGCCGCTGTTCCATGGCTTTCCATCTCCCTGGTTGACGTTGTCAACCTAACCGCCGAGGTTGACATCGTCAACCTCACCGGTGGCGTCCCTCGCGGCGAGCCGGCGCGTCCCGGAGCGTGTCCTACGATGACCCGGTGGCGCCGGGGACTCGCGAGAAACTGATCGAGGTGGCCACGCGACTCCTCGACGAGGGCGGCGTGGAGGCAGTGACGCTCCGCGAGGTCGGCCGGCTGGCGGGCGTGTCCCACAACGCGCCGTACAAGCACTTCGCCAGCAAGGAGACCCTGCTCGCCGCGATCGCCGCGAGCGAGCTGACCCGGCTCAACACCGTCCTCACCGAGACGACGAAGCGGCGGCGCACACCCGAGACGGCACTGCGTACAGCGATGCACCGCTACGTCACCTGGGCACTGGAGCACCCCGAGCGGTTCCGGCTGATCTTCGGCCGCTGGTCGATCGAGTCCGCCGAACTCGGCGAGGCCGCCCACCTCGCCCAGACCACCTTCGTCTCCATGGTCGCGGCCGCCCAGGACTCCGGCGCCCTGCCCGAGGGTGACCCCGTACGCCTGGCCTCGCTGCTCCGCGCGCTCGCGCACGGGGCCGCCGACCTGGCCTCCGCCGGGCACCTGGCCGCCCGCGGCAAGGGCAACGCCGGGCCGGGCGACCTCGTCGACGACCTCTTCGACTACCTCCGCACGGTACCGAGCACCTCGGCCTGACCAGCGACCCCGCGACCCGGCAGAACGTGATCAATTCGTGATCTTGTGCGGGTATCTCGCGACCTCTCACGTGGCTCTTAATGTGCAGTTGGGAGCGGGTGTCGATCCGGCACGACCGGGATGGGGGCAGCATGAAGGTGTGGTTCCGGGCGGAGAGCCCTGACCAGACCATTGGTGGCAAGGGCGAGCCGCGGGCGACCGACGTGACGACGGGGGCCATTCCGTTCTCGGCGGCGGTCCTGGATCGGCACCGGGCCAGGGTTCTGCGACCGGGCGAGGCGGTTCTGGCGCCCAAGCAGCCGACGCCCCGCCCGACCGCCTACCGCAGCGACGTCCTCCTCGTCCCGCACGAGTTCCTGACCGACCCCGACCTGACGAAGGCCATCACCGAGGTCCTCAGCAAGGCGAGCCTCGAACCGATCGTGCCGGTGGATCCCGCGGCCCCGAACCCCTCCGGCCCCAGGCGGCCCCGCCAACCACTGTCGCGTTTCCGCGCGCAGATGCCCCGGCCGCTGCGCCTGCGGGCCCGCGCGGACGCTCCGCCCATGGCGGTGGACGCGTGGGCCGCGTTGCAGACGCTGCGGGCGGCCGCTGACACCGGGCAGCTCTCGAAGAAGATCGTCGACCGGATCGGCCTGGAGCACCTCCTGGTCGGGTCGGCGCTCGTCGGTGCCGGTGGCGCGTCGATCGGCGGGGTGAACGTCGCGACCGAGGGCAGCACCCCGATCCCCGGCGGCGTCGGCTCCTACACCCTCGCGGGCTACGGCGGCCGGATGCCCGTCGACATCGTCCTCGCCGCACCGCCGCGTCGCCGCGCGGAAGAGCTTCCGGGCCAGCGGCGTCGCGTGGTCGCCGTCCTCGACAGCGGCCTGCAACCCACCCTTGACAGCTGGATCGACATCGACGAACGCTGGACGCCGGGAGATCCCGTCGCTTCGGTGGACTCCGCCTTCCAGCAGATGATGACCGACTACGGCACCCTCGCCGCCGACCCGGACGTCACCGGACCCGCCATCGACGGCCCCTGGGACGGGCCCTACACCGCGGAACCGCTGGTCGGTGAGGTCACCACACACTTCGGGCACGGCACCTTCATCGCCGGCATCATCCGCCAGGTCGCCCCCGACGCCCACGTCCGCTCCATCCGCGTCATGCACAGCGACGGCGTCGTCGAGGAGGGCCTGCTGCTCGCCGCCCTGCACCTGCTGGCCGAGGAGGTGGAGGGGCAGGTGGCGGCCGGTGGGCCTCTGCCGGTGGATGTGGTGTCCCTGTCGCTCGGCTACTTCGACGAGGGACCGGCCGACCAGGTGACCCCGTTGCTGGCGGGCATCATCGCCGACCTCGCGGCCCTCGGCGTGGTCGTCGTCGCCGCGGCCGGCAACTACGCGACCACCCGGCCGTTCTATCCCGCGGCCTTCAGCGACACTCCTCCGGACGAGGCCGTCCCGATCCTCAGCGTCGGCGCGCTCAACCCCAACGGCACGGTCGCGTTGTTCAGCAACGACGGCCCCTGGGTGACCTGCTGGGCCACCGGCGCGGCGGTGCTGAGCACCTTCCCCGTGATGCCGTCGGGTTCGGAGCAGGCCGCCAACGCGCCGGTGCAACAAAGCGCCGGCCTGCCCCGGCAGACCCTCGACCCGGACGACTTCACCAGCGGCTTCGCCGTGTGGAGCGGCACGTCCTTCGCGGCCCCGCTGGTCGCCGCGAAGGTCGCGCTGGCGCTGCAGGAAGGCGCCGACTCCGACCTGGTGCGCGCCGACGTCCACGACCCGGCGAACGTCCTCGCCAAGGTCGTGGCAGCCGCGGAGGGACGAAGGAAGGTCCTGTGATGACCGCCGACCAGGCACCCACGGTCGAGCCGGTCGGACCGATCGAGCCCGTCCCCGTCGACGTCGCCGCGTTGCCCGAGCCGACGCCGGGCGAGGACCACACGCGGGAACGCTGGGCCGACCTGCTCACCGCCGCCCGCGGCGGCGAACGGGAGGCCCTGGGCCAGATCGTCGCCGGGCTCACCCCGCTGCTGTGGCAGGTGGCGCGGTCCCACCACCTCGACGTCACCACCAGCGAGGACGTCGTCCAGACGACCTGGCTGCAACTGGTCAGCCACCTCGACGACATCCGCACCCCGGAGGCGCTGGTCGGCTGGCTCGTCACGGTCACGCGGCGGGAGGCACGCCGGATCCGCGACCGGCAACGCCGCGAACAGGGGACACCTGACGACACCTCGCTGGAGCGGCTCCCCGACTCCGTGGCACTGCCCGACGACCAGGTGGTGCGGGGCGAGCAGGACCGGACGCTGTGGCTGAGCTTCGGTCGACTTCCCGAACGCTGCCGCGCCCTGCTCCGCGTCGTCGCCTTCGTGGAACGCCCCGACTACGACGAGGTCTCGGCGGCACTGGGCATGCCGCGCGGCAGCATCGGCCCGACCCGCGGCCGCTGCCTGGCCAAGCTCCGTGCGCTCCTGCTCGCCGACCCCTCCTGGAGTGAACGATGAACGAGCACGATCGGTCCTCACTCCGGCGATCCGCCGACCCCCACGACGACCTCGACGCCACCGACGCGGCGATCCTGCGTGGGCTACGCCGGGTCGTCACCGCCGCCGACCCCGTCCCGGCGGGCCTGGTCGAGCGGATCCGGTTCGCGCTGGCGCTGGAGGACCTCGAGGCGGAGATGATGCGGCTGCAGGAGGAACCGGCGCTCGCGGGCGTCCGCACCGCCGAGCAGGCGACCCGCACGGTGACGTTCGAGAGCGAGACGTTCACCATCATGATCAGCATCCGTTCCTCCGGTGAGGGCGCCGTACGCCTGGACGGCTGGATCGCACCGGCCGCGGCACACCGGGTGGAACTGCGGCTCGTCGGGGACCGGCGCGTGGTCATGGCGGACGAGCAGGGCCGGTTCGCCTACGACGACGTACCCCGGGGCCTGCTGCAGATGGCCGTCTACAACGCCTCCGGCCGCCCCAAGTCCGTCGTCACCCCGTCGATCGTCGTCTGAGCCGACCCACCCCGAGCGCGGAGGCCGATGAACCCGACCCGGTCCGCACCCGCTCCCCCGACCCCCGCCGACACCTCCACCGTCGAGGACAGGGCTCGGGCGCTGCAGGCTGCCGGGGTCGAGGCCACCGCGGGAGGACGACCAGACGTCGGCACCCGCACCCTCCGCTCCGGGCTGCGCCTGCTGGGCTGGAGCGCCGCCGGAAGCGGCGACGTCCACCCACCCACAGAGCTCGACAGCGACCCCCACCGCAACGCGCTCGCGGCCCGGCTCCTCATCAGCCTCGCTCACGCCGAGGCCGAGCAGGGACACGGCCCACTCGGCTTCGGCCTCCTCGACCTCGCCGCGACCGTCGTCGCCCCCGCCGAGGAGGGCATCCTGCTGCAGCAGCGCGGACTGCTGCTCCTGCGCGCCGGGCACCTCGAGGAGGCCCTGACCTTCCTCAACCGGGCCGAGCCGAGCCTTTCGGCCCACGGCCAGCACGTCGTCCTGGCCCGCACCCTGCTCAACCGGGCGGCCCTCCACCTCTACACCGGACGGATCCGCGCCTCCCGGCAGGACTCGGCCGCCTGCGCGGAGCTCGCCGCGTCCCTGGACCTGCCCCTGCTCGCCGGCAAGGCCACCCACAACGCCGGCTACTGCGACCTGCTGACCGGTGACATCCCCACCGCGCTCGCTGCGTTCAACACCGCCGAACGGCGGTACGCCCAGCACGGGCCGGGCTTCCTCCCGGTCGTGGTCGCGGCCAAGGCCCGCACGCTGCTGGCCGCCGGGCTCGCCACCGAGGCCGGCCGGATGCTGGAGACCGCGATCGCCGACTTCGCCCGGCAACACCTCACCCGCGACGTCGCCGAGGCCGAACTCTGGCGCGCCCAGGCGGCGCTGGAGGCCGGCGACCTGCCGGCGGCGCGGCGCTGGGCGCTCACCGCCGAACGGCACTTCCGGCGCCGCGGTGACCAGGCCTTCACCGCCCGGGCCGTCCTGATGCGGCTGCGGGCGGAGTTCCCCACCACACGCTCCTCCGCCCGGTTCGTCACCCGCGCCCAACGCGCCGGCGACCAGCTGCGTCAAGCCGGGCTTGCCCGCGACGCGGAGATGGCGGACCTGCTGGGGATCCGCGCCCTGGTCGCGGCGGGACACCTCGAGGACGCCCACGCCCGGATGGCCCGCCAACGACGTCCCCGAGCACCCCTGGACGCGATCCTGATGCGCCGCCTCGCACGCTCCGAACTCGCGCTGCGCGGCGGGCACCGTGCGAGCGCCTACATCGAACTGCGTGCCGGCCTCGCCGCGCTGCACCTGCACCGCAGCACCCTCGGCAGCCCCGACCTGCAGGCGGGCGCCGCCGCGTTGGGCAGCGAACTCGCCGCCGCCGGGCTCGGCATGGCGATCGAGGACGCTACGCCCCGCCTGGTCTTCGCCTGGTCCGAACGCGCCCGCGCGCAGGCGTTCCGGATCCCGCCGGTCCGCCCACCGCAGGACCCGGAACTGTCGGAGACCCTCGCCGAACTCCGCCAGGTCCGACACCTGATGCGCACCGCCGAACTGGAGGGCCGGAAGGAACCGGGCCTGTCCGCACGCAGCGGCGAACTCGAACGCGTCCTGCGCGAAGCACACTGGCGGCTGCGCGGCCCGGGCGCGAGCAAACCCGTCGTCGCGATCCGCGACGTGCTGAGCGAACTCACCAACACCGGACTCACCAACACCGGACTCACCAAGACCGGACTCACCAACAGCGGCGCCCACCGGGTGATGGTCTGCTTCGTGAGCCGGCAGGGCCGGCTGTACGGGGTCGTCGTCGGCGCAAGCGGCGTCCGCCTGTGCCCGCTCGGCGACCGGGCCGCCGCCGAGGAGGCCACCCACCGCCTGCTCGCCGACCTGGACGCCCTGGCCGGACGCATGCTTCCGGCCCGCCTGGAAGAGGTCATCCGCGGCTCACTCGACCGACAGCTCGACATCCTCACCGACCACCTCCTCACCGGGCTGCGCGGCGAACTCGGCGACGCCGACGTCGTCATCGTCCCGACCCGCGCCCTGTCCTCCCTGCCGTGGGGCATGCTGCCGGACCTGCGCGGCCGCGCGGTGACCGTCGCGGCGTCGGCGTCGGTGTGGCACACCGCCACAACGGCCGCCCGGACCCCGGATCCCTCGCCCACCCGCCCGCCGCTGCTGGTCGCCGGACCGGACGTCCCGAACGCCGCGGCCGAGGTCGCCGAGATCGCGACCGTGCACCCACGCAGCGCCCGGCTCACCGGCGACGCCGCCACCGTGGCGGCGACCCTGGCCGCGATCGACGGGGCACCGACGGCACACCTCGCCGCGCACGGCCACCACGAACCGGAGAGCGCGTTGTTCTCCCGGCTGGAACTCGTGGACGGGCCGCTGATGGCCTACGACATCCACGGTCTGCGCCGGCCGCCGCGACACGTCACGCTCTCGGCCTGCGACGTGGGCCGAACCACGGTGAGCACGGGGGATGAGATCCTCGGCTTCACCGCCGCCCTCCTCTACGGCGGGACGTCCAGCGTCGTCGCCAGCGTCGCGCGGGTCGCCCACGACGCGGCCGTCGAGGTGATGTGCGGCTACCACCGCGCCGTCGCGGCCGGGGTGTCTCCCGCACGCGCGCTCGCCACCGCCGCCACCGCGGCTCCACTCGCACCGTTCGTCTGTTTCGGGGCGGGCTGACCCGGCCGCGTCCCGGCGCTGCACGCCTCGCACACGAATCCTCAACAAAAACAGGCCGTCGAGGTATCTGGGCGCGGTCTCGTCCCCCTTATCGAACGACAGAACTTCACCGTGTGACCACCTGATCCGCGGCGCACGTCTTCCAGGGGGAAGCCATGGAGAACCTCGATTCTCTGTTCACGATCACGAGCCTGCTCACCCTGCAGGGCTCGGCCGGCATCGCGTGGTTCGTGCCCAACACGTTGGGCTGGCTCTTCGGTACCGGTTTCGACAAGGCACGCAAGTGGGTCGCCCTCGGCGTCTCGCTGGCGCTGGCCCTCCTGGCGGCCGGAATGGTCTCCGACTCCAGCTTCCTGACCTGGGTCGTGGCGCCCATCAACGGCCTGCTCATCTTCGCCACGGCGATGGGGATCAACCAGTTCCCCACCCAGAACCGGCCGCAGCCCAGCCCGGTCAAGGTCGCCCAGAACCAGCAGTTCATCCGTACCTGGGCCTAGGTCGTGGGCCTGGGACACCAACGAGGAACGCAAGGCTCTTCCACCCCGTGAGCCAAGGGGGCTTAGGCCATGAGTGACTCCCGAGCCGACCTCGCGGCGGCGCCGCCCGACTCCTCGGGCGGCCCGTTCGCGGGCGCCACGGCCGCACTGCTGGACTGGCTCGCCCGGGTCAGCGACGTACCGGTCGTCCTCGGACCACCGGTCGACGACCTTCCCGAAGACCCGGAGCAGGATGCGTCGAAACCCTCACCGGGCAAGCCGGGCAAGCCCTCCACCTCGATGCCCGTGCGCCTGCACGTGTGGCCGCTTGAGTTCCTGCGCGAACCGGAGCTACGCAACGTCCGGCAGCGGGAGCCGTTCCGGTTCCGGGTGCGCTACCTGCTCACCGTCGCCGGCACCCACGACATCGCGCCCGTCCTCGACCCGGTGCTGGTGGCCGCCGTGACGGCACGCGAGGTCACCCTGGTGCTCAACCCGCCGCAACCCGCGCAGTGGCAGGCCCTGCGGGCCCGGCAACGCGCGGCACTCGTCCTCGACGTGGCGGCCCAGGTGGCGCGCACCCTGCCCGAGGCGCCGATGGTCCGTTCCCAGCTTCGGATCCGCGACGTTCCCCTCCGTCAGCTGCGGGGACAGGTTCTCGGCCCCGACGACGTACCGCTGCCCGGTGTGGAGGTCGAGGAGCTCACGACCGGCAAGCGGACGCGGACCCGTACCGACGGCACCTTCACGATCAGCGCCGTCCCCGCCACGACCAGCTCCAGGCTTCGCCTCACCGTCAAGGGCCGGCAGCTGCTGGTGGAGGCGACGGGACCGACCGACCACGACGCCGGCCAGGTCCCCGGCACCGACGCGGCCGCCGACGGCGACCTGTTGGTCATCCACTGCGATCTCGAGGAGCTCTGATCATGCCCTTCTACGCCGCGCCTGGCGTCTACGTCCAGGAGGTACCCCGAGGTGTCCGCCCGATCGGCACCGTCGGTACCAGCACGGCCGCCTTCGTCGGGCTGGCACAGAACCGCAACGCCGGTCGGGGCCGCGCCGTACCGGTGAACAACTGGACGGAGTTCGCCTCCACCTTCCTGGACCAGGACGACGACGCCCCGAGCACCCCGCTGGTCCGGGCCGTCTACGGCTTCTTCGCCAACGGTGGTGGCCGCTGCTACGTCGTGAACCTCGGCGAGAGCGAGCCGATCGCCGGTGGTGCCCGCGGCCGGTCCGGACTGCAACTGCTGGAACCGATCGACGAGATCGCGATCGTGGCGGCGCCCGGCTACACCGACGCCCTGTCCTACGAGAGCCTGCTCAGCCACTGCGAACGGCTCGGTGACCGGGTCGCGATCCTCGACGCGCCGGCCCAGGTCAACAACGTCGAACGCCTCACCAGGGTCATCGGCTCCGATGCTCCATCTCCGTCCCCGTCCCCGACGGGCACGGGCACGGGCAAGCCGGACGAGCATGCCACGACCGCGAAGCCCCCGACCAACCCCGGCGACCCGGACGAGGACGACACCTCCGCGCTTCGGCCCCGGGAGTCCGACCACGGCACGTTGTACTTCCCATGGCTGCTGGCCTACGACCCGGTCACCGGCACCACCACCCCCACCGCGCCCAGCGGCCACGTCGCCGGCGTGTGGGCCCGCACCGACGCCCAGCGTGGCGTGCACAAGGCCCCGGCGAACGAGCCACTGGCCGGAGGCGTCGTCGACCTCACCTACCAGGTCACCCGCCAGGAGCAGGAGCTGCTCAACCCCAGGGGCGTGAACTGCATCCGAGGGTTCGCCGACGCCGGGATCCGGATCTGGGGCGCGCGCACCCTCGCCGCCGAGGCGAGCGAGTGGCGCTACCTCAACGTCCGCCGTACCTGCAACATGCTCAAGGAGTCCATCGAGGAAGGCACCCGATGGATCGTCTTCGAACCCAACGACCACTCCCTGTGGACGTCGATCCGCTGCGAGATCAACGCGTTCCTCACCCGCGTCTGGCGCGACGGCGCGCTGTTCGGGCGGACACCGAACGAGGCCTTCTTCGTCAAGTGCGACGAGGAGACCAACCCACCCGAGGTACGCGACGCGGGACAGGTCGTCGCCCTGATCGGTGTCGCACCGGTCAAGCCGGCGGAGTTCGTGGTCTTCAAGCTCAGCCAGTCGATGGACGTCGCCGAGTCGAACGTAGGAGCCTGACATGCCGGAGAGCACAGCCCGCCCCGCCGCGGCGCCGGGCACGACCGTCGATCCCTACCGGGACTACAACTTCAAGCTCGTCATCGACGGTGTGACCGAGGGGCACTTCACCCAGGTCGCGGAGCTGCGGGCCCGCGTCGAACGCCTGTCCTACCGCGAGGCCGGCAACAACGCCGTCGTCCGGGCCATCCCCGGCAAGGTGACCTACGGCCCGGTCGTCCTGCGCTACGGCCTCACCTCCTCCCGCGCCATGTGGGACTGGCTGATGTCGGCGGTCGACAGCCGGAACTTCCGGCGCAGCGTCTACATCGTCGTGCTCGACCCGTCCGGGTCGCAGGAGGTCATGCGCTGGCACCTGCTCAACGCGTGGCCGGAGCAGTGGGAGGCCCCGGCGCTGGACGCGTTGAGCGGCGGGATCGCCATCGAGACGCTCGTCCTCGCCCACGACGGCATCGTCCGGGAAGAAGGTGGCGGCGGTGCCACAGCTGCTCCGTAGCCTGCTCGCCAGCTGGCTGCACGTTCTGGCCGGCCGGGCCACCCGGCTGGAGGAGACGCTCGTGATGCGGGCGCAAGCCGCGGTTGCGTTCGACGACTCCGGCCGCCCCACGCGGGGCGGTCGGGCAACGCCCGGCCAGGCGGAGGATGGCCGGGCGTTGGATGGCCGGACGTTGGATGGCGCGCGGAACAGCCACACTGCAACCGAACGCGGACCGGACGACGGACCGGACGACGGGCCGGGCCGTGGAACGGGCGACGGGCCGGGGATCGACGACGACGAGTTCGCCGGGCCGCCGCCGCGGCACTGGCTGGCACAGGTACGCGGGAACCCACCCGCCCACTGGCCCGGCACCGAGTCGCCTGCACCGGCACCGGCCGAACCATCGGTCGACCCGGCCGGCGCCGTCGCGCCGCGCCGTCGGAGCGGATGGGACCGACCACGCAAGGCCTGGGCGGAGCTCACCCGGCGGGCGAAAGGTGCCCTTGACGGCTGGCAGCGGGCGGGCGACGCCGAGGGCAAGCCGACCTTGCCAGCTTCGCCGACCGAGGTTCGACGGCCGGAGGCCGACCCCACCGCCGACGCTGCGAGGACCGACCCACCGGCGGCAGACCGAGCGGAGACACCACAGACACGGGATTCCCACCGACCGAGCCAGGGACGTCCGGCGGACTCGGCGCTGCCGAACGTGCCGGCTGCCGACTCCGACCAGAAGCCGGCACACCCGCCGGTCGAACCGCCGCCGGACGCAGACGGCCCGTCCGCACAGGCGAAGTGGACGCCATCGCCCTGGGACAGGCGCGCGGGCGGGCGCGCACACGTGGACGTCCCGACCCAACGGAAACCCGCCGACCCGCCGCACCCCCACCACGACCAACCACGCCACGACGCACCGCCGCACGACCGGCCACCCCACGACCCGCCACCTCACGACAGGCGCCCGCCCACGCACCCGCGCGCACCCGGCTGGTTCTGGATCCCGACCGGACCGGACCCCCGTGTCCCCACCGACGATGCGAACCCGCCCGCGACCGACCCGTGGCCCGCGCTGCCCGATGACGAGCCGCTGTGGATCCCGCCGGACACGGCGTTCTCCGACTCCGACCAGCTGCGGCGTCTCGACGACGAACAGCGGGGTTCGTGATGGAGCGGGTGGCGTTCCTGGTGGAGGAGACCGGGGAGCGGATCGACTGCCTGCTCAACCCGGAGACGTTCGAGGTGAGCCGCCTCGCGGGAGTGCGCACTCGGGGCACGGCGCGCGGGCAGCTGATCGGTGCCGGGCTCGCCGACGACCCGTTGCAGTTCACCGGCGGCGGCCGCACCGAGATCCGCCTCGATCTGCTCTTCGACGTGGACTTCGTGGAGGGCAAGGTCGTCCCGAGCGACGTCCGTACCCTCACCCGGCGGCTGTGGCTGCTGGCGGAGAACTCCGCGGAGGAACGCGGATCGGTCCGCCCTCCACTCGTGCGGCTGGTCTGGGGCAAGACGTGGAACATCCCCGGCGTCGTCACCTCGGTGGCCGAACGGTTCGACTCCTTCGACGGTGACGGCAGTCCACGGCGGTCCTGGCTACGGATGAAGCTGGTCCGCGTCGCGGAGAGCGCGGCCGAGGCCCGAGCGAGCTTCGAGGAGGAACTCGCCCGCGCGAACGCGGCCGCCGCGCCCGGCGTCAGCCCGGGCCAGCCGAACCTCGACGCGGGCTCGGCCGTCCGGGCGGTCGGCGACGGTTCGGGCGATGCCGACAACACCGGCGTCCGGTTCGACCTGCTCGCCAACGACGGCCTGGGCAGCCCGTTCCGGTGGCGGCTGCTGGCCCGGCACAACGGCATCGCCAACCCGTGGGCCGTCCAGCCCGGCACCGTCCTCGCCGTCCCACCCGCGAACGCCACGACCGCGGCCACCACCCCAGCCACCGGCGCCCCCGCCACCACGAGCACGAGCACCACGACCGGCACGACCAGCACGACCGGCACCGCCGTCACGACGTCGACCGGTACGACCGCGACAGGAGGGTTGTGATGACCGCGATCGACACGCGCGGCCCGGCCGCCACCGGCCCGCGGGCAGGGACCATCCCCCGCGTGGACGTCCGCGTCGACGGCACACCCATCGCCGAGGAACTGCTCCGCCGGCTCGTCAGTGTCCGGATCGCGCACCAGCTGTCGAGGCCGACGCAGTGCGAGCTCGCGTTCGCGACCTGGCGCGGCACCGCCGCCGAGTACGACGCCATCGCGCTCGGCGCGCGGATCGACGTCGCGGTGGCCGGCCCCAACCCCACGACCGTCCCCGGCTTCGACGGCGAGGTGACCGCCCTCGACGTGGTGTATGGACCGGGCGGCGAGACGCTGCTCCGGGTCCGGGCCTACGACGTGCTGCACCGGCTGCGGGGACGGCAACAGTTCCGCGTCTTCGACGACCTGACCGTCGCCGACCTCACCCAGGAGCTGACCGGCGACCTCGGGCTCCGCCTGGTCGCCGAGGATCCCGGGCCGCGGCGGGACCGCATCGTCACCCGCGGCCAGTCCGACCTCGACCTCCTGACCGAGGTGACCGGGCGCGCCGGACGCTACGTCGTCGTGCACGACGACGAGATCTGTCTCCTCAGCCTCGCCGGGACCGGCGAGCCCGTCCGGCTCGAGCTCGGCACCTCCCTGCTGGAGGCCCACCTCGGCGTCAACGCCACCGGCGTGCACCACCGCGTCCGCGCCCTCGGCTGGCACGCCCAACGGGCCGAGTTCCTGGACGAACCCGCGACGGCCCCACGCGGCGGCCCGGACGTCGGCGTCGACCTGACGTCGACCGATACCGCGCCGGAGTGGACCGCCGTCGACCTGACCGGGCGCAACGCCGACGAACTCGCGGCGTTCGCCCAATCCCGACTCGACGCGAGTGCCGGACGCACGGTGACGCTGCGCGGTGTGGCCGAGGGGGACACATCGCTACGCGCCGGCACTCGCGTCGACGTCGCTGGCGTCGCCGCCTCGCTCCAGGGCACCTACGTGCTCACCGAGGCGATCCACACCGTCGACGCCACCGGGTTCCGTACGACGATCTCGACCGAACCACCCGCATCCACCCCGGCCACCGCTCCTGCAACGGCCGGGGCGGCCGGGCCCGGCGGGTCCTCGGTCACGCTCGGGCGGGTCAGCGAGGTCGCCGACCCGGACGGGCTGGGCCGGGTCCGCGTGAGCCTGCCGGCCTACGGCGACGTCGACGCCGGCTGGCTCGCCGTGACCTGCCCGGGCGCCGGACCGGGCAAAGGCCTCGTGGCGCTGCCCGACGTCGGCGACACCGTGCTCGTCGCGCTGCCGCACGGGGGACCCGCCGACGGGATCGTCATCGGGTCGGTGTTCGGGCAGGTGGCGCCACCCGACGCCGGCATCGTCGACGGCGCCGTACGCCGCTGGTCGCTGTCCACCCCGTCCGGCCACTCGATCCTGCTCGACGACGACCAGCGGCGGCTCCGGATCGACGACAGCACCGGCAACCTCGTCGAACTCGGACCCGACCTGCTTCGCCTGCACGCCCAGACCGACCTCGTGATCGAGGCGCCCGGCCGCACCCTCACCATCCGCGCCGCCGCGGTCGACTTCGTCCACGCGCCCGAACCGGAGGCGCCACCAGGCCGCGAGGGTTCCGCCGGGGTCAGGGGGCCCGGCGGAACCCTCGCTGAACAGGAGGTCCCGGGATGAACCCAGGACCCAGCCACCCAGACCTCAGGTGGGTGAACGCGCGGGCGGTGATCCGCTGCGGCCACGACGGCACGGTCGCGACCCGGCCGTCGCAGGAGTGGGTGCGCGTCGACGGCGTGGCGGTGCTCGTCGTCCACGACCCCGAGGGCCGCGACATCACCGCCTGCCCCAACTACGGGCCGATGATGAAGCCCTGCGTCACGACCCTCCAGGTCGCCGAGGGCTACAGCGACTGGCTCAGCGTCGACGGGCACCGCGTCGTCCTGGACAACCTCGACGGGCTGACCGACGGCACCGTCCCGGGCACCGTGCACTACGACGTCCGCGACCCCGGCCAGCCGTTCGTGAGGGCCGACCGATGAGCCCACGTTTCGCCGCCCCACGCTTCTCCGGCCTCACCGTCGGCGGCCCGGCCTCCACCACCGGTGGGGGCGTCGGCCTCGGCATCACACCCACCGGCGCTTTGGCGATGGTCGACGGAGACGCCTCGGTCCGCCAGGCGATCCTGCTGCTCCTGTCCACCCGGCCCGGCGAGCGGCTGATGCGCCCGACCTACGGCTCCCACCTGCACCGCCTGATCTTCGCGCCGAACGACCAGACCACCGCGGGCCTGGCCATCCACTACGTCCGCGAGGCGATCGAACGCTGGGAGCCCCGCGTCCAGATCCTCGCGATCGACGCGAACGCCGACCCCGACGTGCCCGAACGGCTCACGGTCGAACTGCGCTACCTCATCCGTTCGAGCCTGGCCACCGAGACCGTCCACTACCCGCTCGACCTCGACCCCGCCATGGGCGGCCACGCACCGACCAGCCCGCACCGCGGCCCGGCCGGCCACCCCGACCTCGCCACGGACCCCGACCCGGAATCGCCCCAGGACCACGACACCGCTTCTGGAGGAACCCCAGATGTCCCTGCCGGTCCCTGACCTCGACGACCGCACGTTCGCCGACCTCGTCCTGGAGGCCCGCGAACGGCTCGCCCGTTCCTGCCCGGACTGGACCGACCTGTCCGTCCACGACCCCGGCCTGGCCCTGATCGAGGTGTTCGCGCACCTCACCGAGGTGATGATCTACCGGCTGAACCGGCTGCCGGAGAAGGCCTACATCGAGTTCCTCGACCTGCTCGGCGTCCCCCGGCACCCACCGGCTGCCGCCTGGGTGGACCTCACCTTCCACCGGGCCGGGACCACCGAGACACCGATCCCGATCCCGGCCGGGACCAGGGTCGCCGCCGCCCGCGAAGGAGCCTCCGAGCAGGTCGTCTTCGTCACCACCGAGGCCGGCGGGATTCCCACGGGACAGACCGAGACGACCGTACGGGCCTACCACTGTGCCCTCATCCCCGGCGAGCTCATCGGCACCGGAACCGGCCTGCCCGGCCAGCGCCTGCGCTCCCAGCACGCACCGATCGTGACCACCACCGAGCCCTCGGACCTGCAACTCGGGGTGGAGATCCGGCCCGGAACAGCGACCGAAGGGGCAGTCCTGCGGGAGTTCGCCGGACGGACGTTCCAGATCTGGCAGCCCGTGCCGACCTTCGCCGGCGCGAACCCCGGCGCCCAGGTCTACCTACTCGACCGCGCCTCGGGCGGTGTGACGTTCGCACCCGCCCTCGACCTGCGCACACCAGACGGCACCAGGCCCGGCCAGCTCACCACCGTCGCCGCGGTTCCACCCGCCGGCGCGCAGGTCCGGCTGTGGTACCGCACCGGCGGCGGGCCCGGCGGCAACGTCGCCGCGAACACCCTCACCAAGCTGGTCGACGCGCTGCCCGGCGTCCAGGTCACCAACCCCGCGCCCGCGCGCGGCGGCTACGGACTCGAACCGCTCCAGGCGGTGCTGGCACGCGGCCCCGCCGAGGTCCTGTCCCAGCAGCGTGCCGTGACCGCCCGCGACTTCGAACTCCTCGCCACCGCCAACGCCGGCGCGGTCGCGCGGGCCAGGGCGATCACCCGGGCCGCGATGTGGACGTTCGCCAAGCCCGGCGAGGTCGAGGTCGTGCTGGTCCCCCACGTCGGAGAGGCGGCCCGCCCCGGCTGGCGGCTCCCCGCGAGTGTGCTGTTCGACCACCAGGTCGAGGCGGCCCGCACGGGCGTCCAGGACGACCTGCGCGACCGCCTCACGGTGGGCACGACCTGCCTGGCCACGTGGGGCCGCTACAAGGAGGTCTGCGTGCTCGGCCGGGTCGTCGTCCGCCGGGGTGAGGACCTGGAGGCCGTACGACGGCGGCTGCACGACCGGCTGCACCAGACCATCAGCCCGCTGCCGAGTCCGCAGAACGCGACCGGATGGGGCTTCGGCGAGTCACTGCGCGCCTCCAACGTCTACCGCATGCTCGAACAGGCCGAACTCGGCGTCCGCTACGTCGAGGACGTGCGCTTCGTCGTCCCCGACGCCCCCTCCGAGCGGGTGCGCGCGATCGCGGCCGACGAGTACGAGAAGGACACCTGGTACGCGGGCGCCGGTGAGCTGCTGTGCCGCTCCACCAACGGCGCGCGCGGCTGGGAGCCGGTGCGGCGCTTCCCCGAGGAGGAGGTGCGCCGGGTCGTCCCCGCACCCGCGGCGACACGGCCCGGCATGAACGCCCGACCCGGGCGGGTCGCCGTCGTCACCCGACACCTCGGCGGGTCCTCCCGTGTCTACGTCTCCACCGACCTCGGCGAGAGCTGGCAACGCGTCGCCGAACTCGAGGCCGGCATCACCGACCTGGCCTGGACCGACCGCGACGCCGCCGGCGGCCTGCTCGTGGCCACCGACGCCGGGCTCTACGACCTGCCCCTGCTGCCCAACGCCGTACCGCTGCAGGTCC
Organism: Actinopolymorpha pittospori; assembly: GCF_014873875.1. Lineage (GTDB taxonomy): Bacteria > Actinomycetota > Actinomycetes > Propionibacteriales > Actinopolymorphaceae > Actinopolymorpha > Actinopolymorpha pittospori. Next base: position 1,354,732 of record NZ_JADBEM010000001.1, read on the forward strand.
TGGTCGAACCGACCGACCCCAGTCGCGGCTTCACCGCCGTCGAGACGTTCGTCTCCGAGCGCGGTGTGGCCGGCGTCGCGGTCGCCGCGCAGGCGACGGCCGGGGTGTATGTGTCCACGGCCGGTGGCCAGCCCGGAACCTTCGTCAACGTTGGCTTGACAGGCATCGACACCCGCGCCCTCACCGTGCAGCTCGACGGGCCGGCGACCGTCCTGTGGGCGGGCGTCGGCGAACCGGACGCGAACCGTCCCGGCCGGGGATGCTTCCGGGCCCGGCTGTTCGAGGCCACCGTGCGCTGGGAACAGCTCAGCTCCGGCTGGACCGGCGGAACCTGCTGGGACCTGGCGTTCACACCCGGCCGGGCGGTGGCGGCCACCCAGAGCGGCGGCGTACTCGTCGCGGACACGACCTCGGCGACACCGACGTGGCTGACGTCCTCTGTCAACAGCGGCTTGCCGTTGCGGGACCGGACCAGGTTCGACCCCGTGCAGGCCGTCGCGACCAACGCGGCGACCGCAACGGCGCACGTCAGCCTGGTGGGCACGAACCGCGGCGTCTACGCCAGCACCGACATGGCGACCTGGACGGCCGCCCACCAGACCACGGATGTCGTGACGATCCCCGACACCTGGCTGCTGTGCTCAGGAGACCACAACATCGAGGTGGTGTACGACGATGCGACGCCCAGCGATTGACCGACTGCTCCCCACCACGTACCAACAGGCCGCCGGACCCGGCACCGTGCTGGGTGGCCTGCTCGACGCGATGGAACGACTGCACGCACCTGATGAGGACCTGTTGGACCGGGTCGAGGACATCGCCGCCCCCTATCGCGCTCCCGACCAGCTCGTCCCCTACCTCGCCCGTTGGGTGGTCCTGGACCACCTCTCATCGGCGCGGATCCCGGTCGGCCGGCTGCGGGACCTGGTCGCCAACGGCGCCGACCTGGCCCGCTGGCGTGGCACCAGACGCGGACTCGTCCGGTTCCTCGAGATCGCGACCGGCGTGCCCGGGTTCAGCATCGAGGAACCACGCCCGTTCGCGTTCGTGGTGCGGGTACCCGAGGCGGCGGCCGACCAAGGCGACCTCATCCGCCGGATCGTCGAGGCGGAGAAGCCCGCCGCGACGACCTACGAGGTCGCCCTCTCCCAGGGCACGACCTGAGCACGACCTGAGTACGGGAACAGGGGTTCACGATGACATGGGCGATCACCTCCGCGGCCGAACGGGCCGAGCTACGCCCCGACCACACCGTCGAGGTCAGCTTCACCGTCACCAACAGCGGGGCCGTCACCGACGAGGCGGTCTTCGACGTCGTGCCCGGTGACAACGCGGCGGCGACCTGGTTCAGCGTCCAGCGCCCGCACGAGCGGGTCGAGCCGGGGAAGTCGGTGACGTTCCTGGCCGCCGTGGCGATCCCGCCGGACACCGCGGCCGGCTCGTACTGGTTGCAGGGCCGGGTCTACTCCGCCAGCAACGCACCGGAGGAGAGTTCGGTGCTGAGCAACCGGGTGACCTTCGAGGTGGAGGCCGCACCGGTGCGCAAGGCCAGGCCGTGGTGGCTGCTCGCCGTCGCCGGGCTCGTGGTCGCCGTCCTCGCCGTCGGCGGCTTCCTCCTGTTCCGCCCCAAGGACGTCGCGGTGCCCGACCTGACCGGGGCGAAGACGACGCTGGCGCAGGCGAGGGAGAAGCTCGAAGGGGTGGGACTCACGCTGGGCACGGTGCGGTATCGCCAGCAGCCAAGCGATGCCGGCAGCGTTGTCCAGCAGTCCTTGACACCCAACAGGGACGTCGGCAAGGGCACACCGGTCGACCTGATCGTCGGGGTCAGCCTGCCCGCTCCGACCCTGCAGTCGCCGGGCAACGGTGAGTCCATCACGGTCGACCAGGCGATCCCTCCACTGACGTGGAAGAAGGTCGAGCACGCGGCGAGCTACCTGGTCGACGTGCGCCGGGAAAGCTGCGCCTTTTTCTTCCTGAAGGACCAGCCTCGTCCGTGCAGCTTCGAGACGACGCAGCCGAAGCCGACCGACCAGACGTCCTTCACCCCGACCCTGTCCTTCGCGCCGGTCACGATCGACATCGATTCGAAGGCGACGATCGGCCCCGCTCCCGGAAAGGTCGGCCAGAACTACCGGACCAGCCAGCGGCTTGCGCCCATCATCCTCCGCACCTACAGCGGTCGGGTGCAGTGGCGGGTCACCGCGGTCGACGAGTTCGGCAACCCCGGCCCCCCGAGTGAGTTCGTCATCTTCACCAAGAAACTCACCTGACACCGGATGGTCGAGGGGGCCGACATGGGCAACGGACCGAAGATCGTGGTGGTGGTTCTCGTCGTGCTGGTCGGAACGTTCGTGGCCGGCGTGCTCCTCCACCAGCGCGGCAACGACACCGCGACGGCCGGCACAGGTGGCGCCTCCGACCGGCTCACGACGGTGTACGAGCGCTGGTTCGGGGACGTGGCAGGCGTCGACCGGAAGGACCTGCGCGCCGACTGCTTCGCACCCGACACCGGCGACGACGGCGACAACGCCGATCGCCTGGTCGTGCAGGGGGCCTGCACCCTCTGGGTCGAGCCGAGCCAGACGCGGCTACGGCTGGTGCGCCTGCACACGGTGGACGCCGGCGACGGCCTCACGGTGTCGAGCCGGGCACCGGAAAGCGACTTCGTCATCGAGGACGAGATCGGCGACGACAAGGACGTGAGGGTCGCGGTCGACGGCGAAGGAACCGGCATCGGGCTGGTCTGCGGGTTCGCCCGGACGTGTGTCCTCACCCTGACCGGGGAGGCGTAGATGGGCCGGCTTCGGGTGCCGTTCTTCGTCATCGCCCTGGTGGCGATGGGTCTGGTCGTCCTGGTCGAGGTCGCCTCGCCCCTCCTGCTCGGCGGCGGCTCGGCGGTCGGTGGGCTGCTCCAGGCCGCCACCGACCGCGGCCTGGAGGTGTCCGGCATCTCCGGTGTGGAGGAACCACCCGGACGGGCGATCGGCTACCTCGCCCTGGTCGACGTCATCGGCCTGTACAGCATCGGGCTGATGGCGGTCGGGCTGCTTCTGCCCGACCGGCTACACGGCCGGCTGCAGGGGATCGTGACGCTGGTCGGTTCGATCGTGCTCATCGTCGTCTCGGTCGTCGCGCTGATCGTGGCGTTGGTCGAAGTGCTGGTCATGGTGGCGCTGCTGAGCGCCGCACCGTTTGGGACGATGGCCTACCTCGCGCTGTGGGGCTTCTTCCCCCGCGCGGACGCGGCGGCGCTGTTGTCGCTGCTGATGTTCCTGAAGCTGGTCGTCGTCGTGACGCTGCTGCTAGCACACCAGCGGTTCCTGCAGAACAAGGGGCTTGTCCTGTTGCTCCTGACCTCTCTTGTCTGCAACGTGATCGTGGCGTTCCTGCACGGCCTCGTCCCGATCCCGCTGGTCTCCATCGCCGACGACATCGCCGCGATCGTCCTTTCCGTCGTGGCGATCATCTGGGCGCTCGTCCTTCTGGTCGGATCGATCCCCGCGATCGTGAAGGCCGTCCGGTCCACGCTCAGCGCCGCACGCGACATCCGACGGCCGGCCAGCCCGTAGGCGTGGGCGATTGTCTGCCTACGTCCCGTTCTGGGCTCTTGTCACGCGGGCTTCGGACGTCGCCGCGTCGCCTGACTGCTTGCCCTTGTAGGCGCACACGTCGTTCAGGCTGTCGGCCGACTTCGACCCCGAAGTCGACTTGGCGCTCTCCTTGATCGCGTTCTGGACCATGGACCTGATCAGCTTGTAGTCCGGGTTGGCGACGTGGATGACGTCGTTGGTGAACGCGATGTTGGTGAGGTTGCCCGTATCCTTGACCTTCAACGACAGGTCGACGAGGTTGGGCAGCACCTGCGCCGGGATGTCGGTCGTGATGATCTGCTTGGACGCGGCCGCGAGCTTCTCGTACCTGGTCAGGAAGTTGATGGGGTTGGCCTGGTCGACGATCGCCTTGATGACGCATCGTTGCCGCAACATCCGGTCCCAGTCGGCCGCACCGTAACGGCCACGGGCGAACCACAGCGCGGTCCAGCCGTCCATGTGCTGGTTCGGTCCCCGCTCGATGTAGCCCCACGGCTTGAGGTTCGCGTCGGCCTCGCCGCCGATCGCGACCCGCTCGTTGACGTTGACCGTGATCCCGCCGAGAGCATCGACCAGAGCCTCGAAGCCCTTGAGGTTGACCAGGGCGTAGTAGTCGATCGGCAGATTCAGCGCGCCCGAGACGGCCAGCTTCGTCGCCTGCGCACCCGGGTGTGGTCCCTTGAGGAGACCGGGATGAGCCTGGGGAACGTTCTCATAGATCGACGTGAGCATCCACTCCAGCTGGTCGCCCGCGCCGGCGTAGATTCCGCCCGGGTATGCCTTGGCGAGCACCGAGCCGGCTTCGAACGGAATCCTCTCCAGGTTTCGGGGAAGGCTGAACAACACGGTGTGACCGGTACGGGTGTCGATGCTGGCGAGGATGACCGTGTCGGTGCGGATTCCCACCCGGTCCGACCCGCCGTCGCCACCGAGCAACAACACGTTGACCCGGGTCCGACCGTTCCAGGGGTCGGCCGGCGCCCGGTTGGCCCGGCTGGTGCCTTGGTCGGGCGCGGGCGTGTCGACACCGGTGTCACGGCCGCCGGCCTGCTCGCTGCCGTCGGCGCCGCTGCGCGCGTTGTCGTTCGGGCTGGCCGGGGCGGCGAACACCGTCTGGATCAGGTCGCGTTGGGTCAGGGCGTACCGCCCACCCACCGCGAGGGGTGTCAGCACCGCCAGCGTCAAGACCCCGACGACCACGGAGCCGAGCAGGCGCTGTGGGATCGTCGCCGTGGTGGGCCGCACACTGCGGTACGTCGCGACGATCAGTGCCGTCCACACCACGGCCAGGCCGCACAGGGCCGCCGTCACCACGACCAGTGCGCGGGGCTGAACAGCCCAATGGAGAAGGGTCAGTCGTTCGTTCATGATCATGTAGGCGACCGCGGCGCACGAGGCCAACACGAGCACGTTGATGAGGCCGCCGACTTTGCGGCGCCCCGCGATCCACAAAACGACGCCTGGCAGGACCACCCCGAGTACTGTCAGACCCAAGGCCGCGCGAAACGACCACATCTTGTGTCGTGCGTGCTGGCCGGTTTCATCGGTCGACGACGAACCAGGGTGTGGCTCCATATTTTGGCGTGACATCGGTCTTCCCCCCGCTGAGAATTCCAGATGAATTCCCGGGGAACTTTCCGATAAACGCCACATCGGCCCACTCCAGCATGGAGCGACACTTTCGATACCTCCGCTGTGCGGTCCGCCTTCGACTCACGCCACCGCGAAGTTCCCGGCGAATGGCCTGCACGTCACTGTTCAGGGAATCTGTCGTGCGGTTGCCACAGAAACGCCCGAGGCGGGTCCAACGTCCTCCTCGGATCCGAGACAGATTCCTTCTCCGCCTCGTTTCCGTCTCGGGTTGTCGCGAGGCGATCGCCGGCGAAGCATTCACATCAGGCGACCACATGAGCCCGTATCGGACTGGGCGCCACCGGACAATGCCTCCCGCGACTCATGGAGGTGAGACCATGGCGAAGGGCATCTCCCTTCACATCGGACTGAACTCCGTCGATCCGGACCACTACGACGGCTGGGACGGAAGCTCGCCGCGTGTGAGCTCGACGCGAACGACATGCTCACGATCGCCGACGCGCGCGGGTTCGACAGTGACATCGTTCTCACCACCCAGGCGACGGCCGAGACGGTGAAGGACGCGATCCACGACGCCGCGCAGCGACTGGGGAACGGTGACCTCTTCTTCTGCACCTACTCAGGACACGGCGGTCAGGTTCCGGACCGCAACGGCAAGGAGGAACCTGACGGAATGGACGAGACCTGGGTCCTGTACGACCGTCAACTGGTCGACGACGAGTTGTACGCGATCTGGGGCGAGTTCGAGGCGGGCGTCCGCATTCTCGTGCTCTCCGACAGCTGCCACAGCGGGACGATGACCCGCGACGCCGCCGAGATATTCGAAGCCGTCGTGCCGATGATCGTCGAACGCGGGCTCATCGACGACGACAATCCACGAACGAAGTGCCTGCCCCGCAACGTCCAGGACGTCACCTACACCCAGCATCGCGAACTCTACGACGACATCCAGGCGACCCACCGGACAAGCGGCGACGTCGACCTCCAGGCCGCGGTGTTGCTGGTATCGGGCTGCCAGGACGATCAGCTGTCGTTGGACGGGCAACGAAACGGCCTGTTCACCCAGACACTTCGCCAGGTGTGGCACGACGGCCAGTTCTCCGGGCCCTACAGCCGGTTCCACAAGGAGATCGTCGCGCTCATGCCGCCGACGCAGACACCGAACCTGCTGCCGCTGGGTGGCGGTATTCAGCGTTTCGTGCGCGAGCAACCCATCGCCATTTCGCCGTGACCATGGTCGATCAACCGCTGGCGAGCACGACCGTGGCCGCACCTCCCAACGCCAGACAGACCGGGGTGTAGGCGATCAGGTTGAGCCGGTAGAAGGCGGTGTCACGGCTGGCCCCGATCCCCGCCGCCCAGACGATCCCGGCCCCACCGCGCACGAACGCGCCCGCGGCCACGGCGAGAGTCCCCACGGTCGGCACCCAGCCCGGGAGCCATCCAGGAAGCCACCCGCCCAGGAGGTCGGCCCTGGCCAGCACCAAGCCGGCGCCGCCGACGAGGACGACGATCAGGGGGAGGAGTACGCGCGGGGTGAACGGCACCTCGGCGTTGAGCACCACCCTCGACAGCGCCCGCACATCACGGGCGGGCCAGGTTCGACCGGTCAGCCAGTACACGTGGACGAGGGCATCCAGACCGAGGACCGCGGCCACCACGATCGCCGCCACTTCGTAGCTCTTCATACCTGGGAAGAGGCGGACGCCGGCCCGAACACTCCTGTGGCATGGGACACACCGCCTGAGGATCAGCCACCCGAGGTGTCGGGAGGAGCGAAGCGGGCCTCGAACCGGCGCAGGACGGCCCGGCCGAGCATCCGCTGCGCCGGCGCCAGCACCGGCCGCAGGATCCTCTTGCCCGGGAGACGCAGGCCCGCCAGGTAGCCGAAGCGCGTCTGGTCACCCTCGGGCACGGCGGCCATGCCGAAGACCAGCCAGCGGCTCTGCATCAGGCACCAGCCAGGGCGCAGGATCATGTCGAACGGCGCGCGCAGCCCGGACCGGCCCCGCACGACCGCCCGCATCCGTTCGCCGTCGCGGGTGAGGACGCGGATCGAGGCGACGTCTGGCACCAGACCAGGGAACTCCTTCTCCACGTCGCTGAGGGCCGACCAGACCTCCTCGAAACGGCGCGGGAGCACCGTCTCGGCGAGCAGGGTGCCGGGCAGCGACGCGTGCAGGACGCGGAGCCGGAGCAGGTCGTCGAGTTCACCGATCGGCCAGTTCACCGGCGGCCTCCTTCTGAGTGCCATGCCCGACGGAAACTCCGTCGGGCCCGGAACAGCCGCGACCGCACCGTGCCGGTCGGCACACCCAGGTGCTCACCGGCCGCCTGTTCGTCCAGACCTTCCAGGTCGCGCAGCATCAACACCGCCCGGTGCTCGGCAGACAGCCGGTCCAGCACGTCTCGGACGTCCACGGCCAGCGCCGGATCACCCGGTGCCGGAACGTCCACCAGGTCAGCGGGCGCGGACCGGGCGGGCTGCTTGGCGATCCGCACCGCCTCCCGCACGGCGATCACCCGTACCCAGCCGAACAGCGCCGCCGGGTCACGCAGATCCCCGAGCCGACGCAGCACCACGATCAGCGTCTCCTGAATCGCGTCCGGCGCGTCCTGCAACGCGATCGGCCCGCACAGCCGGCGCACGTAGGGCGTGACCGCGTCGAGGAGGTCGTGCATCGCGATCAGGTCCCCGCGCTGGGCCCGCCGTACGGTCGCGGCCAACCAGGCCGGATCGGCAGGAGCCGCCCCGGTCCGACGCTGGTCCGCGTCACCGTCCATCGAACCGCCGCTGGAACGCCACCACGCCAGGCAGCGTGCCGGTGTGCGTCCGGGCCCGTCTCCAGGTCAGCATCCGGGCCGCCACCTGGGTCCACATCCGCGCTCCTCTCGTGGCCGTTCACCCAAAGGAGGCGGCTCAACCCTCCTACGCTCCCCCGCGTGACGCACATCACTCCGCCACTCGGGGAGTCCCCACGCATGACCGGGCGACATCACCCGGTTAACGGGAGCGTTGTGCTTCATCCCGGGAGGCGACGCGCGCCAGGTCCCGGGTCTGCTCGAGTTCGAACCGCGCGCCGATCCGCTCCCATCCGGCAACGGAGGCGGCGAGGGCGTCCATGTCGCCGTGGAGCCGGCCGGTGGCGCGGGCGAGGCAGGCGGCCGCCCAGTCGTTCTGCTCGGCGGCGGGTGCGGCGGCAACCAGCCGTTCGGCAGCGTCGGGGAGCCCGGCCACCACGGCGAGTTCGGCCCCCACGGCGCGGGCGTAGGTCTCGTGCCGGCTCAGCGGGTAGGCGGCGAATGCGCGGGCGACCGGGCCCTCCGCGTCCGCGAACCGCCCCGTGTGGACGGCGAGGCGGGCCCGCACGAACACCGCGAACGGCGCCATCCCGGGGTCCTCGTCGACGTCGCCGTACCCGAGCACCTCGCCGGCCCGCTTCCACCACAGGGCGTGGTCGTCACCGCCGAGAAGTCCGTGGGCGAGGGCCACCGCGAGAACGCCGGGCGCCAACGCCGGCGCGACGGGACGGCCCGCGCGTTCCCAGCCCGCCCACATCCCGGGCGCCAGGTCGAGCGCCTCGTCGAAGTGGCCGCTCAGCACCAGCGCGGTGACCAGTGGGCTCAGCGACGCGTACGGGTGTTTCCCGATCAGGTCGTCGGTGTGCCCCAGCCGGGCGGCGGAGATCGCGGCGGGCAGGTCCCCGGCCGCGATGGCGTACTTCGCGACCATGTTCAGCGCGTCGGCCACCTCGACGCCGACGGCGGGATCGGTCCGCGACATCCCGCTCGTCAGGGCGAGCCGTTCACCGGCCACACGATGCGCCTGGCGCAGCCGCCCCGCCCTGGTCGCCGCGACACTGACCGCGTCGAGGCTGGCGCTGAGGACCACCGGGTCGCCCGTACGGCGCGCCAACGCGGCCGCGGTCTCCGCGAGTTCCGGGTCGGGTTCGAGCCAATGTGAACCCGCCGTCCACGCATCCGCCACGGCGATCGCCGCGCGTACCTCCGGCCGGCCCGGGTCACCGCACCCGCGCGCCTCCTCCAACAGCTGCTGGAGCCGATCGCGTGGGATGTCGTCGGCCGGGTCGCGATGAAACCTGGCGGCGATCTCGACCGCGCGGGCCAGCGCGATCGCCCGCGTGTCGCCGTCACCCGCGCGCCCCGCCTGCTCAGCACAGGCCAGCATCGACTCGAACGCCCGCGTCCCCGCGACACTGCCGACCGTGGCGGCCTCGGCCGCGCCGCGCCAGTCGCGGACCGCCTCAGCCGGGGTCGGCGCAAGCTCGGCCGCCCGCTGGTAGTGGTCGGCGGATTCGACCAGGAACCTGCGCGCGTAGGTCAGGTGCCCCAACGACCTCGCCAACCCGTGTGCGACCTCGTGCGGCCCGCCCCGCGGAACGGACCCCAGCGCGGCGCGCAGATCGTCCACGACGATGTCGAAGTCAGCTCGCCAGTCCCCATCCGCCCGGTCTGGATCCGTCCGGTCCGGATCCGCCCGGTCCAGCCGGGCCTCCAACGCCGTCGCGGTCGTCGCGGCCCACCGCAGGTGCCGCTGCCGGACGTCGGCCTCCTCCTCGTGCGCCCGCACCTGCTCCACGGCGAAGACCCGGATGGTCTCCAGCAGCCGCCACCTGCTCACGGGTCCCCGCTGGAGGACGAGCATGCTCTTCTGCGCCAACCGGCCGAGCAGGTCCACGACCGTGCTCGGCGAACCGGCCGGCGCCACCGACACCGCCGCGTCCAGGTCGAACGCCCCTGCGAACACCGCGAGGCAGCGCAACAACGCCCGCTCCTCCGGCTCGAGCAGGTCGTGGCTCCAGCCGATCATCGCCCGCAGCGAGCGGTGGCGTTCATGGGTGCCCCGACCCCCGGACAGCAGCCGCAGCCGGTCACCGAGTCCGGCCAGCAACCCGTCCGCGCCCAGGGACGCCGCCCGGGCGGCGGCCAGCTCGATCGCCAGGGGCATGCCGTCCAGCCGCGCGCAGAGCTCGGACACGATGCCCGGCTCGGCCACGAACTCCGGGGCGACGGCGTGCGCGCGTTCCTGGAACAGCGTCTCGGCGTCGGAGGCCAGCGGCAACGGCGCGACGGAGACCACGCGTTCACCGGGGACGGCCAGGCGCTCCCGGCTCGTCGCCAGCACCGTCAGCTCCGGGCAGTCGCCCATGACCCGCTCGACGAACTCCGCCGCCTCCTCCAGCAGGTGCTCGCAGTTGTCCAGGACCAGCAGGGACGGGCCCCGCCCCAGCTGCTGGACGATCACCTCCAACGGTGGCTGCTGGGCCGACCCGACCACCCCCAGCGTGGCCGCCACCGCCTGGGCGACGAACCCCTCCGCCACCGGCACCAGGTCCACGAACGCGCCGCCGTAGGGGAACGCCGGTGCGGCCGTCGACGCGATCACCGTCGCCAACCTCGTCTTGCCGACACCCCCCGGCCCCACCAACGACAGGAGCCGGCGGTCGCGGAGTTCGGCGAGGATCGCGTCGCGTTCCAGGTCGCGACCGATGAACGTGGTGCGGGGCTGGGGCAGGCCGGGTAGCCGCCCGGGCCGCGGCGCGGCCTCCTGCGTAGGCCCGGCGATCGACGCCAACGCCGACCGGTCGGCCACGCCGTACTTGCGCAGCAGCGACGACACGTGGCTCTCGACGGTACGGACCGAGATGTGCAGCCGGCTCGCGATCTGGGCGTTCGACAGCCGCGTCCCCAGCAGGGTGAGGACCTCGGTCTCGCGCCTGGAAAGCTCCGCCGGCTGGGCAGTCACCTGGCCGAGTATCCCCGATGGGCCGCATCGTTTCGGACCAGCCGCGGGCGTGGTTTCTCGCACGCCATACCTGCTCCACCCGTTGTGGGTCAGTAGTGGACATCCGTGGGCGACATCCGTGCTGGATCCGTGCTGGATCCGTGGTCACCACGGATGCCCTGCCACCCTTCCTGGCCGCAGGATTCCTGCTGTCAGGACCGACAGAGAGGCGAAGATGGACGGCGGCAACCTCAACGAAGCGTACGAACGGTTCCACCGCACCGGCCCGGAGTGGGGCGAGAACCAGCTCACCAACCACGGGCCCATGGCCGCCGAGGTCCTCGTGCGCCGCGGCCACGGCGCGCAGCTGACCGGATGGGTCGACGCGTACGCCCGCCGGCTCGACGACCTGCCGGCCCCCACCAACCCCGTCACCGACCTCAACTGGCGAACGGCCCTCGGACAGCGGCGGCGGCTCGCCGACTGGACCACCTACTTCACCCACCAGCTCGACGAAGCGCCGTGGCGGGACGTGCTGGCCACCTGGTGGCCGCGCCTCCTCCCGGGCATCGTCGCCGGGACGACGCACGGCGTGATCCGCGTCGGGCACGTCGTCCGGGTGCTCCTGGTCGGTGTCGAGAACCCGCAGGCACTCACCGAACTCGCCCACGGCCTGGCGTTCTGGGCGGCCTGGTCCCAGCCGGTGCCCCCGGCCGCGGCACCCGCCGGGGTCCTCGACCCTCTTCGCGCACTCGACGCGTTGCCCCGCATCCCCGACCAGCAGGGCAACGTCGCGGCCAGGTTGGGTCAACTGGCCGAGGTCGGCGCCTGGTCGGCCTCGGTCGCCGCACTGCGACCCGCGGCCGACGCGGAGGATGCCCGCACCCGCCTGACCGACCTGGTCACGGGAGCGACGCTGCGCTACCTCACCCACGGCCACGCCAGCCCCGTGCTGCTCGTGCACACCGCGACCGCACCGAACGCCGTCCTGCACACCCTCCCGGCGCTGCCCGAGACGCTGTGGGCGCCGAGCCTGACCGCCGTGTGGACGGCCGTCGCCGCGGTCTTCGCCGCCTACGCACCGACGGACCCGTTGCCCGCCTCGGCCCTCCCGGTCCCGGCCACCCCGACCGGCGCCGCCGTCGCCGACGTCCTGGACCGGGCGGTCGACCACGGCGACGAGCACGTCATCAAGTTCACCGACACCGCCGCCGAGGTCTACACCCGCACCGGAGACACCCGTGCGCTCGACGCGGCCGTCCACGCCAGTGGCCTCATCGCCGCCGGCCGCTGACCCCGGACACCATCAGCTCCCCCCACCCGACCCGGGAACCACGACAACCAACAACAAGAAGGAGACCCACGATGACCGAGAACGCCGGATACCCCTACACGCTCACCCGCACCCTGGACGTGCCGGTGGCCGCCGTGTGGAAGGCGTGGACCGACCCCGAGCAGTACACCGTGTGGGCACACGCGGTGCCGGGATCGGTGGAGATGGACGTACGACCGGGCGGCGCGTGGAAGGCCGTCATGTCCACGCCGGGCGGTGACTTCCCGCTCGCCGGTTCCTTCCTCGAGGTCAAGGAGAACGAGCGTCTGGTGCTCGCGATGGGCGCCCCCGACGAGCCCCACCCGGCGGTGATGGACGCGGACTTCACCGCGCAGGGCGAGCAGACCACGCTCGTGGTCAGCCAGACCTGCGCCAGCGAGGAGGAGCGCGACATGACCCAACAGGGCAGCACCATGCTGCTCGACGGACTCACCGCGTTCCTGCACAAGTCCTGACCCACACCCTGCTCCGAGCGGGACCGGGCCCTCGGACGTCATGGCCGAGGGCCCGGGCATGTGTTGTTCGCCTGCTCCGCACCCGCGGTACGGCGCCATAATCCCGAGCCGGCGCGTCGGCGCTGCGACGCCTCCTGTCGGCATGTACGCGTACCGTTTGGCCCGTGGAAGGGACGGAGTCGACCGCGCCAGCCGACCTCGACCGGCTCGCGGCATACACCTACCTGACCGTGCCCGACCCCGGGAGCCGGCTGGTCTATCTGCAGATCATGCGAGTGTTCGCGGCAACCCTCCTCGCGGACCTGTCCGCTCACGACGTCGCCGACCGCCTGCCCCACCTCGACGGAGCCCCGCTCACCCCCGAGTCGGTAGCGGCCAGACTCGAACAGCTCAAGGAGTGGGGCAATCTGCTGCCCAGCTCCCGCCCGGTGAAGGCGACCAGTATCCGCGACTACCACCGCGCACGTTCTCGCTACCAACTCTCCCCACTGGGCGAGCACGTCCAGCGACAGGCCGAGGAGATCCTGTCCACAGCCGACGCCGTACGTGAGGTCAGCCGCGAACTCCTCGCGCTCGTCGCGCGCGGGCTCGACGAACTCGCCGCTCAGGCCAACGGCACTCCTGGTGGCCCCGAACCACAGGCGGCGCTGGAGGAGATCTCCTCGCTGTTCGCGCAGTTCGGCCAGTTCGCCGAATCAGTGCGTGACTTCTACGCCTACCTCGGGCAGGTGATCTTCCGCTACGACCTCGACTCAGCCGAGTTCAGCGGCTTCAAGGAACTCCTCCTCGACTACGCCGAGACGATCACCGACGATGTCGCGCACTTCGCGCCGCGGATCCAGCGCAGCCTCCAGGAGCTGACTCCCCGTCTGCCTGACATCCTGAAACGAATCGACGACCACGACCAGGGGCTGCAACGCCTGCAGGCGGGGGACGGTGCAATCGCCGTGCAGCGCAGCCGCGGACGCGAGCTCGATGACTGGAACGGGCTACGTGCATGGTTCTTCGACGAGACCGGCCAGGGCAGCCAGGTCGACCAGCTGCGCGAAGCCACCCTACGCGCCCTTCAGGCGTTGCTGGCCAACGCCAAACGAATGATCCGCTCGTCGACCGGCGAGCTGTCTCGCCGCCGGGACCTGCTCAAGCTCGCCCAGTGGTTCGACGCCGCTGATGATGCCACCGCCCACGACCTGCACGTCGCGGCCTTCGGGCTCTACGGCGCCCGCCATCTCGGCATAGCGCCCCACCCCGACCATGAGGTGTCCGCGACGACAAGCTGGTGGACCGGCCCGACGGTGGCGGTGCCAGTGGCCCTCCGCGAGAGGGGTTCGCGCGCACCACGTGGCCGCACCGCGGGCGCTGAGGACTACACCGGCCAACGTGAACTTCTCCGTAAGGAAGCCGAAGCCGAGGCAGCGCGCCAGCACGCCGCGGCCGCCGAGCTGCGTGCCGCCGCACGCCGATGGGGCGACGTACGCCTGTCCGGCGCCGCGGGCCGGCTCCTGCTCGACATGCTCGCGCGCTGCCTCGCAGTCGCACCGCCGGGCTTCGAGGAGGCGCTCGCCAGCGACGACGACCTCGACCTGCGGCTGCGCCTGACGCGCACGCCCGAAGCCAGGACGGTGATCCGCAGCGCCGACGGTGACCTGATACTCGACGAACTCGACGTCGCGGTCCACGCTATCGCGCACAGCCGGGAGGCCACCGGATGACCGACTTCGCCACCGAACTGGCCGCCGAACGCAGGATCGCCGCCCGGCTCCTGCTGAAGTACCCGCTGGTAACTCGGACGAGCCATCCCGAGGAGTTCCCGTTGGTACGCCGGCACGCCGACGACCTCGTCGCACAGTTCCGCCAGCTCCTCGGCTACCGCCTCGTGGTCGAGGCCGGATTCGCCCGACTGCACAAGGCGGGCCTCGACCGCGACGCCGGCCACCACCTCACCCGCACGTCCGGATCGCCGTTCACGCCGCGCACCTACGCCTACCTCGCACTCGCGTTATCGGCGTTGACCACCGCGCCGGAGCAGTTGTTGTTCTCAGAGTTGCTCACCCACATCCGGGCAGCCGCGGCCGAAGCGGGCATCGACCTCGGCGACGTCAACAGGGCCGTGGAAAAACGTGCGCTGGTCGCCGCCCTCAAGCAGCTCACCGCGTGGGGAATCCTCAGCGAGGACGAAGGGTCGATGGAATCCTATGTTGGGGACGAACGCGCCGAGGCGCTGCTCACCATCGACCGCGAGATCGCCCGTCGGATGATCAGTGGCCCGGTCGGGCAGGCGACCTCCGCACCCGACCTCATCGCCCGTGCCGCCGACCCCGGCCCCGGGGGCGCGCGTCACAGCGTGCGTCGGCGTCTCGTCGAGACGCCCGTCGTATACGTCGACGACCTCACCGACGACGAACGCGACTGGCTCCGCCGCAACCAACGCCGCGAGCAGCGAATCTTCGAAGAGGCTCTCGGCCTCGACACCGAGATCCGCGCCGAGGGTGTGGCGCTGTTCGACCACGCCGAGGAGCTGACCGACCTCGACTTCCCTGCCGCCGGCACGATCGGCTGGCTGGCACTGCTGCTTCTGGAGCGGCTCGTGACGAGCCTGCGTCCAGCTGAGCCCACTGTCTCGGTGCCGGTTCCTGACGACCTGATCGGCGAGCTTCTCGATCAACTGGTCGAACGGCACGGCAAGGCGTTCGCTAAGGAACTCCTCGACCATCCTGACCAGCTCCGCCACGCCGTACTCGACCGACTGCGTGCCATGCGCTTAGCCGCCCAGGGCCCGTCCGGCTGGGTGCTGCTGGCCGCGGCCGCCCGCTACGCGCCCGAGGGACACCGATGACCGCCGCTCCGCTGCCCGTCCAGGCACGTGATCCGCACCGATACCGACTGGCCAGAGCTGGGATCCACCAGGTCTGGCAGTACGACGAGCAGTTTCTCTTCGGCGACGGCCGGCTGCTCCTGCGGGGCAAGAACGGCGCCGGGAAGTCCAAGGCCCTGGAAATGCTGCTGCCGTTCCTGCTCGACGGGGACAGCCGCCGGCTCGACGCGGCAGGCGGCGCCAAGACGACCCTGAAATGGCTGATGCTGAGCGGCTGGAGCGGCGGCACCAACCGGCTCGGCTACCTCTGGCTCGAGTTCGTACGCACCACACCAGAAGGCGGCACAGAGCGGCTCACACTCGGCGCCGCGGTCAAGGCGTCGACCTCCACCGGCGAGGCCAGGACGACATACTTCGTCACCTCACTCGAGGTCGGCGAAGAGCTGCCGCTGCCCGACCCGCGCCGCCGGCCGTCGCTGGAACAGCTGCGCGACCTCGTCGGTCCCGCCCACTGCTACGAACGAGCCACTGACTACCGGGCCAGGGTTGCCCGGGAACTCTTCGGTCTCACCGACCTCGCCCGCTACCGCAACCTGATCCACCTGCTCTACAACCTCCGCCGACCAACCATCGGCGACAAGATCGAGTCAGGCGAGCTGGTGACCGTCCTGGGCGAGGCGCTGCCACCTTTGGACGACGACGTCCTCGACAAGGTCGCCCACAACCTCGACGACCTCGACTCCGTACGCGAGGAACTCGGCCGGCTGGAGCAGACCAACGCCGCACTCACGACGTTCCTCACCAGCTACCGCGGGTATCTTCGCGGCGTCCTGCGGGCGCGGGTCGGTTCGGTGCGGGATGCGTTGGGCGACCTACGAGAGAAGCGACGCGCCGCCGGCACCGCCGAACGAGTGTTGAGTGAGCTGACCGAGAAGGAGCGGACCGCACAGCGGCAGGCCAGCGAGCTCGACCAGCTCCGAGACGACGCCGACACCGAACTCCGCGCCCTTCGCGACAGCGCTGCCTACCGCGCCTTGGGCGACCTGCGCGACCGCCGCCGGCTGGTCGCGGCGGTCGAGGCCACGGCAGGCTCGAGGTGGACGACCGCGACCATCGCCAGGTCGGCTGAGGAGTCTGCGGCGCAACGGCTCCGCGAGGAGTCGGAACAGATCGGTGCCGAACTGACCGACCTGCGCACCGGCGTCCGCGACGGCCGCCGGCTCGCCCGTGCCTGCGGGCTCGACGAGGCACTCGTGGCCGAACTCCCGGCCAGCCGTACCTCCACCCTCGTGGCAGCGGCCACCGTGGTGCTCACTGACGACGCCGGCAGCTCACACGAAATCGTCCGACCCGCCGCCCACACGTTGGACGACGGGCTCCCCGACGCCGTGCAGGGCTGGCGAGCCGCCCTGTCCGAGGCGGCGACGGTCACCACCGCTCGCCGCCGGTCGGCCACCCAACTGCTCGCCGACCTGGGCAAGCTCGCCGAGGCCGACGCGCGAGCGGGCCTGCTGCGTGAGCACGCCGAGCGCCTGGACGCCGAGGTCGGCGAAGCAAGGACCCGCCAAACCGCACGGAGTGCCGCGGTGGTTGAGGCCTCCGACACCTACGCCGCCGACGTCACCAGCTGGGCGCGGCGGCTGCCCGACCCCACTCGCGTCACGGCGCTTGTCACACTCCCCGACGACAACGAGCTCCCGCTGGAGGAGCGCGCCCTCGACCGCGGCGCCGCCGAGCGGATCGCCGACACCGGGCACGAGATCGCCGCGCCCATCCTGGGGTCCTACGACGAGCGGCGAGACGAGATCCTCGCACGGGAAGGCGCGATCCGCACAGACCTCGACACCGCCCGAGCGGAAAGGTCGCGCTGGGAGCGCGACCATGACCCGGAACCTCCACGCTCGGCCTACTCCGGGGCGGTCCGCGACCCGAACACCGGCGCACCGTTGTTCCTGCTCCTCGACTTCGACGAGACGTTTCCCGAGCAGGATCGGCCAGGTATGGAGGCGGCGCTGGAAGCGAGCGGCCTGCTGAACGCGTGGGTCTGCGCCGATGGCACCGTCCTCGCACCCGACACCCACGAGATACTGGTGCACCCCGATCAGCCCGTGCCCGGGCCACACCTGGCCGCCGCGTTGCGCCCCGTGCCCGGACACGGGGTCAGCGGGCCAGCACTCCACCACCTCTTGCGATGCATCGGCTTGGGCGAGTCCACATCGGCACCCAGCTGGATATCCACCGGCGGACGGTGGCAGCTCGGTGCCCTGCGCGGCGCTCACCACAAGGACCGAGCCGAGTACATCGGCGCCTCTGTCCGGGCCGCCACCCGCGAACGCCGGATCGCCGAGCTCACCACCCGGATCGAGGACCTGCGGGCCAGCCTCGCCGAGCAGGCCGCGGCCCGCGAGGAGGTCGAACGCGGCCGCGACCGGCTGCGTGGGGCCCTCCGCGACATCCCGAACGGCCAGAACCTGGCCACCGCGTGGGCCGCTTACGACGCCGCCGTCGAGGAGACGGGACGCCTCGCCGCCGCACTCTCGACCGCGACCCGGGACGCTGAGACGGCCTGGTCTGCAGCCGTCTCCCTGCGAAGCAGAGCACAGGCTCACGCGACCGCGGACGGGCTGCCCTTCGGCCGGGACCTTCTCGTCCAGACCCTCGGTGACCTTGGGCGACTACTCGACGCGCTGCGCAGGTTCGACAGCTCGGCTGGGCGGATCGTCGTTCGACTGGGCACCCACCAGGCAAACCGGACGTCCTGGGCGCAGGCACGGCAGAAGCGTGAGAAAGCGGAGTCGGAGTACGACGAGGCGCGGCGCGACCTCGACACAGCCCGGCAGGAACTCCACACCCTCGAAACCGCCATCGGGGCCAGCGAGCAGGAGATCCTCGCCCAAGAGGCGGCCGCCGCCGCACGCCTCACCGAGGCGACCCGCTCGTTGCCGGCCGCACGGCACACATTGTCCGTCGTTCACGACGACCGGATACGCGCCGAACAGGAACGCGACCAGGCACTCGCGGCGCTGGCAGAGAAAGAACAAGCCGTTCTGGCAGGCAGCGGCAGACTCCGCCGTCCACTGGGCCTGCCCGGGTTGACGGCAGCGGCCAACCTCGGCGGCCTGGAAACAGAGGTCGCGGCCTTCGACGAAAGCCAGGACGGCAGTGTGCGCAGCAGGGTCAAGGCCCTCGGCGACCTCACCGACGCCGTTGAATCCAGGCTGGGACCCACCCGCCACGACGTCAGCGACTCCACGATCCTCGGCCACGGCGAACGCATGCGCGACGGACTCTCCGGCGGCTACGACGCGGAGGTAAGCGAGGTCGACGGGATCAAGCGCTTCGCCCTGCACGACGACACCGGAGCCCACGACGTCGCCGTCGTCGGCCAACGCATCCAGGCCGCGGCCGACGAGGCGCGGCTCCGCCTGTCGACTCGCGAGCAGGAAGTGTTCGAACGCTATCTGCTCGGGGAACTCGGCGACCACCTCGCCCGCCAACTCCTCGCGGCACGTAACCTCCTCCACACGATGAACGACACGCTCGAGGACGTGCGTTCCTCGCACGGCATCGGTGCTCGCCTGCGGTGGGAACTCCCCAAGGACACCGACGCCGACGTCAAAGCCGCCGTCGGACTCCTCGACCACGTGTCGGCCCTGCGTAGCCGCGAACAGTCCGCCCAGCTTCGTGACGTCCTACGCCGCCGGATCGAGGACGCCCGGCAGGCTGAACCGAGCGCCGGCTACGCCACACACCTGCGAGTGGCACTGGACTACCGGTCGTGGTTCACCTTCACGGTCATGGTCACCGACACCGCTACCCCCAGCGAACGCAGGCTCAGCCACCGGACGGCACTGAGCCAGGGAGAGCAACGCGTCGTGGCCTACCTGGTGCTGTTCGCCGCAGCGGCCGCGCACTTCGCCTCGGTCGCCCGCTCGGCGCCGACAGCGCCGCGGCTCATCCTGCTCGACGACGCGTTCGCCAAGGTCGACGAACCGACCCACGGGCGGCTTCTCGGACTTCTGGTCAGCCTCGACCTGGACTTCGTTATCACCAGCGAACGACTGTGGGGGTGCTTCTCCACCGTCCCCAGCCTGCACATCTACGAATGCCTGCGCGACCCCTTGGCGCGGGGAGTCGCGACCGTCCACTTCACCTGGGACGGCAAGAGCCGCCGGCTCGTCGGCGTATGAACCCAGAAACCCGGGCATGGCTCGACCGTCCCGAACTCGCCGCCCTCTGGGATCTTCTCCGCGAGCGACTCCAACGCAACGGGCTCACCGTTCGCGGCCGCGTCCAGCTTCGCGACGTCACCGACGAGGAACGCCAAGCCCTCAGCCTGCTCACCGGACGGGTGTTCTCGACAGGTCCGGCCTCGATCTCCCTGCCTGACCTCGACGTCCGGCTGCGCGACGGCGCCGCGAACTGCGGGCTCGTCGAGGTAGTCACCGCGCTACGCGGGACACTCGTCGATCGGCCGGCACTGCGACAGGCCCGCCACACCGCCAACGAACACACCTGGCAGGCCGCCCTCACCGCCGTGCAGACCTCAGGTCTGGCCACGACCGACTGGGCGAACGACTGGCTCGCCGACCTCCGGCGCACCGGCACGATCAGACGCCTGGGATCCGAGGCCGCCAGCCGCCTCCTCAGCCAGGCCACCGACATCCTCGCCCGGATACTCCTCCACCAGGAGTCGCTGTCGCGCCCAGAACTCGCCGAACGGGTGACCGGCACCACCCACGGTCTCGATGATGACACCGTGCTCGCCAGGATCGTCCTGCGCGGCCTCGCCCGAGCCACCGGTCAGGAACCGCCCGGGAACCTGCGAGACCGACGCGAGCTGTGGGAAACCGCTGGCGTGTCGACGGATGCCGTGTCCAGCACAGTTCTGACCTACGGGCTCGCACCGCTGGGCAACGACTGGCGGGCACGACACCTCCGCGGGCGGGCCGACGCCCATGCCGAGACCCACCTAACACTGCGTGATCTGCGCCGGATGACCTGGCGCCTGCCACCCTCAACTGAGGTGTTCGTCTGCGAGAATCCACGAGTCGTCGAGGCCGCGGCCGACAGCCAGTGTTCCGGCCCACTCGTCTGCACTTCAGGAAATCCCGCCACCGTCGTGCTCGTCCTCCTTGACGCCCTCCTCGCCGCCGGGGCGCGGATCGCCTACCGCGGCGACTTCGACTGGCCCGGCATCGCCATGGCCAACCGTATGATCACCAGGCTGTGCGCTCGCCCATGGCGCATGTCCGCCACTGACTACGAGGAACACGTCGCGAACGCACACGCCCGCGGCACACCACTGCGTCCACTCACCGGCACGGCGATCGAAGCGAGCTGGGACCCCGAACTCACTCCCGCGATGCGGGCACTCGGTGTAGCCGTCCAAGAAGAGTCCGCCCTCGAACTGCTCCTCACCGACCTTGCCAGATGAACGGCCAGAAGCCCGCCCCGAGGCCGATCCCGGGCCCGTAGCACGATGATCATTTCCCCTCTCGTAGCCTCTAGTTGATCAGCCCCTGGGAGGTCCTCCTCCACGGTGGCGCCCGCCGGAGCCAGTAGAGCGCGGAGATGGTGATGACTACGCCGCCGGAGGATGAAACACGGACCGGGCAGTCCCGGACCCGCCTCGTCATCGACACCGACGGGGGCGTGGACGACGCGGTCGCGTTGTTGTACGCGCTCGCCCGCCCCGAGGTCGACGTCCTGGCGGTCACCTGCGTCGTCGGCAACGTGGACGTCGAACGCGCCGCCCGCACCATCCGCGCGCTGCTCGACCTGGCTGGCGCCAAGGACACACCCGTCGCGACCGGTACGGCGCAACCACTACGCGGCGCGCGAGCGCTCAACCGGTGGTACGGCGACCACGGGACCGGCTACGCGAAACTGGCGGACAGCACCGGGCCCGTCGACCCGCACGGCGTCGAGACCATCGTCCGCCTCGCCCGCCAGCATCCCGGTGAGCTGAACCTGCTCGCGCTCGGCCCGCTCACCAACGTCGCCGCGGCCGTCCTGGTGGAGCCGGAACTCCCGCGGCTGCTGCGCTCGGCGGTGGTCATGGGCGGCGCCTACACCGTCCCGGGCAACGAGGGAGCCCGCTCGGAGTTCAACATCGACGTCGATCCGGAGGCCGCGCGGATCGTCCTGCAGGCCTGGGAACACGCCGACGGCGCCATCCCGCTCACCCTCGTGGGCCTGGACGTCACCCAGCAGGCGTCCCTGTCGACCTCCGACGTCGCCTCGCTCATCCGCGCGGCCGGTGTGGAGTACTCCGAGGAGGACGCGGCGACGCTGTCCGGTGAGGTCGCCCACCCGCTGTGCCAGTTCCTGCTCGACGGGCTCAGGCACGCGTGTGAGAGCGCTGAACGGACCGGAGGCGAATATGCCGCGGTCCTGCACGACGCGCTCGCGGCGGTGGCGCTGGTGGAACCGCAGGTGATCTCCACCCGGGCCACCACCGTCGATGTCGAGATCGCCGGTACGCTCACCCGGGGTGAGACGGTCGCGGACTGGTTCGGCACCTGGGGACGCCGCCCGAACGCGGAGGTGGCCCTCGGCTGCGACGTCGACCACTTCCGGAACCAGCTCACCGCGAGCCTGGCCAAGCTCCTGTCCTCCGCGACCGGCTGAGCGGACCGGGCCGCGTCGCTCACTCGCCCGGGGACCGGTTCCAGCCGGTTGGCCACAGACCGGGGAGCACGCCCAGCGCGAACGTCACCGCCGAGGCGACGAGCAGCGGCCGGGCGGGATCGACCGCGAGGTCGACCGCGAAAGCCGGGGCGACCAGCAGGAGACCGAGCGCGCCGGTCAGCATGAGCAGGCCGAAGCGGGCGGCTCCCGGCGGCGCGGTGCGGTGAGGACCTTGGCGACGGTGGCGACACTGGTCACGACGACGACGAAACACACAACCGCGAAGGCGGCCGGCATGGCGTCGGAGGTGAGGGTAAACACTCCTCCGGCGAGGAAGACGAACGCCGTGAACACCATCAGCCCTACGAACGCCGCGCGGGAGGGTTGACCGCCAGCCATGCGTTCACTCCGTTCCTGAGATCAGTCCGCGGAGGGCGCCGGACTCGGTCGCTCGCCGCACAAGGTCGTCGATGAGTCGTTTCGCCTCGTCGATGAACTCGCGGTAGTGGCGTTCGGGATTTCCGCCGAACTCGAACGACGGCACGTTATTGCCTCCCCCGGTCGGCGAACGCGGCTCTCATCGCGGCGATCACGTCCTCGTCGACGGGCTTCGGCGTGCGGGGAAGCTCCTCGCCGAGGTCCGCGAAGGCGGCCCGGGCCTGTTCGGCTGCCGCCTCACGGGCAGAGGCCACAGCGTCCATGACGTTCCGGGCGAGACTCACCCCGACGTTGTCCGGCGGCGTCCCACGGCGCCGCCACGTCAGCGCCGCCCGCGCGGGTTCAGAGCTTCCGAGCGCCGCCCGGCTGGTCGGGGACCGGCTTGGTCGTCCTGAGTTCGTCGACCAGCAGTTCGAGCGCCGGCAGGGCCTGCAGCAGCGTCCGCGCACTCTCCTCCGGCAGCCGGTCCAGGCACTGGGAGACGACCCGGGTCCGCTGGGCCCGGATGCGTTCGTGCACCTCGCGACCCTCGGGGGTGGCGTCCGCGCGTACCGCACGCGCGTCCGCCGGATCGGGGAGCCGCCGGACCAGCCCGAGTTCGTCGAGCCGGCCGACGACCCGCGACAGCATGGTGGGGTTCAGCCCTTCCAGCCCGGCGAGTTCTGCCATGCCCAACGGCCCGCGCCCGGAGACCAGGCCGAGCACCGACGCCTGCGTCGGCGTCAGGCCCTCACCAGTGGCCGTCGCGTTGAGTTCGCGTGCGAGCCTCCCGATGACGACGCGTAGCCGGGCCACCGTGTCGGCGTCAACCATCTCCACCTCTCAATTGCCTGCCGGCAAGCAATGTAGTCTGGGCTGGTGCACTCATCGGAGCCGTCATCATCCGAGGATCAACGTCACCTCGAGCGACAGGTTGACTCCACCATCCATCACGGATGGGAGCGTGGGAAGCGCAAGCATATGGGGCGACAACCAGGGTCGGTCCTGACGTCGCCGACCGAGAACCCCTCGGCCGTCGCCACCGAGACCACCGCCGCAGACGTCGCGGCCGTCGACCCCTCGACCGCCGAGGCGACCACCACAAGCCCGTCCCGCAACGGCACCACACCCAACGGGAGCGCGGCCAACGGCAGGTCGGTCAACGGCACGGCGGCGAGTGGGACGACCACCGGCACACCCCCGGGCCCGACCGCCACCGAGACGCGGACCAACGACGACGAGCCGCTGCCCCGCCGTGGTCTCGTCTTCGCGATCGTCTCGATCGCGTTGTTCATGGGTTCGATCGACCAGACCAGCGTCGCGACCGCGCTGACCGCGATCCAGCAGGACATGGGCACCCAGATCAACTGGAGTGGGTGGACGATCACCATCTACTCACTCGGCCAGATTGTGGTGCTGCCCCTGGCCGGCAGGATCAGCGACCAGTACGGCCGGCGGCGGGTCTTCCTCGGCTCCATCGTGTTGTTCGTGACCGCGTCCCTGCTGTGCGGTCTCGTCGACAACATCTATCTGCTGATCGTGCTCCGCGCCCTGCAGGCACTCGGCGGCGGCGCGTTCATGCCCTCGGCGACCGGCATCGTCGCCGACCACTTCGGCCGTGACCGGGACCGGGCGCTCGGCATGTTCACCAGCATCTTCCCGATCGGCGGAATCGTCGGACCGATCGTCGGGAGCCTGTTCGTCAACTACTGGTCCTGGCGCGGGATCTTCCTCATCAACGTCCCGATCGGGATCGTGTTGTTCGTGCTCGCGGTGAAGCTCATTCCCGAGACCGGCACCAGGGTTCCCGGCCGCACCGACCTACGCGGCATCACCCTGTTCGCCCTCATGATCCTCACGGCGATGTACGGCGTCACCTCCCTCGGCAACGCCGGCACCGGGATCCTCAACCCCGCGTTCCTGATCGCGGAGGCCGTCGCCGTCGTGCTGGCCGTCTTCTTCGTCCGACACACCCGCACGGCCGCGGCGCCGTTCATTCCGTTGCACCTACTGCGCGGGCGCGGCTTCGGGATCATGAACCTGATCAACCTGCTCTACGGCACGGCTGCGCTCGGGTTCGGGGCGCTGCTGCCGCTCTACGCCGAGGAACGCTTCGGCATGGACGGGCTGGAGGGCGGCACGCTCCTCACCGCCCGTGCGGTCGGCATGATCTGCGTCGCTGGACTCGCCGTGTTGATGTTGCGTCGTACCGGATGCCGCATCCCGATCGTCGTCGGCTTCCTCATCGTCGCCGCCGGCCTGGCCGGGTTGTCCTTCGCACCGCCGGGCAGCGAGTCCTACGTGTGGCTCGCGATCGCGGCCGGGGCCACCGGCGTGGGCATGGGCTTCTCGGTACCCGCGTCCAACAACGCGAGCCTGCGCCTGGCGCGGGACCACATCGCGGCCGTCGCGGGGCTGCGCGGGATGTTCCGCCAGTCCGGCGCCATCGTCGCCGTGTCGATCTCCACCGCGGTGCTCGCGCGAAGCACGGACGCGGGTGCGACGCACACGCACATCTTCCTCGTCTTCGCGATCATGCTCGTCCTGGTCACGCCTCTCGTCTACTTCGTGCCGGACCAGAAGGGGAAGTGGTAGAGAGCGCACGGACAGCCAGGCGTTCGGACCAGCCGAGGCGTTCGAAGGGGTCGGGTCGGCGCGCGGTCAGGCTTCGTCGTCGCGCAGCGTCTCCAGCCAGGACCGTTCCCGCTCCGACAGCGGACGCGTCGCTTCGGCCGCCGCGTCGTAGGCAGCCATCACCGTGGCGGCGGTGGCATAGAGGGTGTTCTCGTCACGGACGTCGTAGCCGAGGGAGAACGAGGTGTTCCGGATCCCGGTGACCCAGGTGTCGATCAGGATCGGCTCGGGACGGAACTCCAGCGGGCGGCGGTAGTCGATCTCGTGCCGGACAACGACGACCTGGCCCAACAGGGTCGTCACGCCGGCATCTGCCGCACCCTGGAACAACAGGGCGATCCGCGCCTCTTCGAGATAGGCCAAATACTCCGTATTGTTGACATGCCCGTACGCGTCCATGTCGGCCCACCGCAGTGGGCAGCGAAAACAAAAACGGCTCAACGGACGTGACCGTTACCTTTCAGTGCGCTTTAGCATGCACATGGTTGGTAGTCCCGCCTTGCGGTGGGACGGTCCCGGTCTGACCGGCGGGCGCCGTGCCGGGTTCACGCTTCACGGCCACCCGCCCGCGGGGGCGGGTCTTCTGGTCGGCTCCACGTGCTGCCACCGAGCCACTCCCGGCGGTGTCGTACTCAGCCGCGAGGGCGGCGAGGTTGCGTGCGGCGTTCGCGTCTCGGTCGAGGATGAATCCGCACGCCTGGCAGGTATAGCTCCGCTCGGCTAGGGCGAGTTTGGCTTTCACCGCGCCGCAGCCCGAGCAGGTCTTTGATGAGGGGTACCAGCGGTCTGCGATGACGAGCTGGCCGCCGTTCCAAGCGGTCCTGTATTCGAGTTGGCGGCGAAACTCGGCGAACCCGGCGTCGGCGATGTGGCGGGCCAGCCTGCGGTTGGCGAGCATGCCGGCGACGTTGAGGTCTTCCACCACGACCGTGCCATGCATCGCCGCAAGCCGGGTGGTGAGCTTGTGCAGGCCGTCGCGGCGCAGATTGCTCACACAGGCGTGTGCGCGGCCGAGCCGGGCGGCGGCCCGCTGCCACCGTTGCGAGGGGCGCTGCCCGCTGCGCCGGTCCGGTCCGGTCTTACGCGACAGGGCGCGGCCCAGCCTGCGAAGGCGGTTCTGTGTCATGGACAGGTGGCGCGGGTTCGGTATGACCTCTCCAGTCGACAGGACGGCGAGGTGTGTGATGCCGACGTCGACGCCCACCACCGAGCCGGGTCGGGCAGGTGCACGGTCAGCCCGCTCGACCTGCACGGTGAAGGCGACGTGCCAGCGTCGCCCGTCTCGGCGCAGGGTCGCCGACATGATCCGCGCGGTGCCGGCCTCCAGGCGGCGGGCGAGCTTGCGGGAGGACTCGTGGAGCTTCAACCGACCCAGCCGTGGCAGCACCACGTGCTTACGGCCGGGCTCGACCCGGATCGTACCGGTCGTGAACCGCACGGAGGGTGTGCTGCGCCGACGGGACTTGAACCGGGGGAAACCCACGCTGCGCCCGGTCCGCTTGCCCGAGCGGGACTCCGACCAGTTCTTCAACGCGCGGGCCAGCGCGTCCAGGCCGGTGTTGAACGCCTCTTTCGAACACTCCGCCCACCACGGCGCCACATGGCCCTTGGCGGCGTTCCACGCCTTACGCAACCCAGGCAGCGTCCACGAGATCGACTCGGTGAGCTGGTCGTCGGAGATGCCGTACGTTCGCTCGGCGGCGCGCTGGTCCATGACAGCCTTCACCCGGGCCAACGCCCAGTTGAAAGCGACCCGGGCCGCACCCGCATGCGCGAGAACCGCACGCTCCTGACCCGGACTCAGGTCCAGGGCGAACCGATACGCCTGCAACGTCCTCACCCCGAACCACCCCCAGTCGCTGCCCCAGTGGCTGCTGAGCCGACCTCAGTCACCACCCGGTCAACGGAGAGCCGCTGGCTGGTAGCCCACGTGGTGACCCGAGCGACCTGCCGATCCAGATCAGCGCACTGGCCAGCCGAGGAGACCCGTGCGTACACCACAACCTGCCCGACCTCTGGTCGGGCCGGGGCCAGTGGCTCGCCAACCATGATGAGCCGGCCCAGCCGGTACGTGGGAACAGGCAAGGCCCCAGGCCCGTAGCGCCGACGCGCGGTCGCACACGAGACACCCGTCGCCACAGCGCACCCCTTCAAGTGCACGCCGTCACCTCAGCCGACTCATGAGCACTCTTGACTACCACCCCGCCACAGCAAACAGCCCTCCCGTCCACTTCAGCCTCTCACGGGTCGGCGCCCACGCTCAGCCACCGCCCCGTGGTGGCGTCTCCTCACCGCCTGGTTCGAGTCTCAGCTCCTCGACCCGCCGCCGCAGCCGAACCGACCACTGCTCCAGCCTGCGGGCGCCGGCGTCGAGCTCACGCTCGCGTTCGGACAGTTCCAGGTCGTAGCGTTCGAACTCTTCACGTTCCTGTGGTGTGAGCGCACGGGTCCGCTCCTTCACCCGCTCCGCCTCCCGGTGCCGACTGATGTCGGCCCGCAGCTCAGACAGCCGGACAAGCTCCTCGTCGATCCGGTCGAGGTGACGCTGCAGATGCTGGTGGCTGCGCACGGCCCAGCTTGGTCGTGCACCGCCGGCCGCGACCTGGTCCAGCTCCTCGCTCAGGACCTGCAGGTCGTGTTCGAGCGTCTCCTCCGTCCGGTAGGCCAGACCCTCCTCCCGGCGCCGTTCGAGCAGGTCGAGCTGACCGGTGACGAACGGCGAGCTGGCGAGTACGTACACGCCGGCGATCATGATGGCGAGCCCGACGAGCGCGCCGGCGAACGTGATCGGGGACAGGTTGAGTTCGCCGCCCTGGACGCCGACACCGATCGCGATCGCGGCCAGCGGCTCGGCCACGACCAAGGTCGGGAACGACGCCGACAGTGGTGCCAGGTTGAAGGCGCTCTGGGTGAGCAGGATGCCCACCAGCGCGCACGCGAGCACTCCGTAGGCCTGCCAGGTCTGGAGCAGGGTGAGGAGCCCGCCGGTCTCGAGCGCGTCGATCGCGTCGTGGGTCAAAGCGCCCTGCAGCCCGAAGAGGATCCCGGCGGCGGCGGCGAGCAGCGGGGCCTCACGGATCGCGTCGAGTCGACGGCCGATCAGGACGAGGGCCAGGGCGAGCGCGAGGATCGTTCCGCCGACGATGACCCAGTCCAGCGGCGGGGCGGTCGAGGTCGCACCCTGGTGCGGACGCCCGGCGACGATGAAGATCGCCAGCCCCACCGCGGTGGCCACGGCACCCATCCAGTCGCGCAGTGGTACCGAGCGGCGTACCCAGGCGGCGGCGAGCGGCAGCGCGAACAGCAGCCGGGTCACCTGCAGCGGCTGAACCAGGGCGGCGTTACCGGCGCCCAGGGCGATCGCGGACGCGACGTTGCCCACGGTGGACAAGGCGATACCGGAGAGCCACAGTGGGCGGCGGGCCAACCAGATCACCAGGGTGAACGACAGCACCTTCTCCGGCGGGGCGTGTGAGGCAGCCCGTTGCTGAATGACGGAACCAGCCGCGAAGAACGCCGAAGCGACGAGCGCCAGCACGTAAACCGTCACGCAGCGCCACCTCTCCGCCAACTGCCAGCAGAGGCCTCGGAGACCGCCTTCCTGTCTACTGTTACGCCTGTGCGGTCGCGTTTACGCTCAGGCGGCGTACTCCCGCGATGATTGCGGGGTCATCCGTGCCTGGTTGTCCGAGACGAGGCGCTTGTCGCGGTGCGTCCGAGCTGGCCTGCTCGGGCTGGTTGGCGGTTGCCGAACGGCTTACTCGCCGGCGAGCTTACGGATCTGTTCGAGGATGCCGGTGAGTTCGCCGTCGACGCGGATGGAGTCGCGCATCAACTCGTCCAGGGAGCTCTGCAGCTCCGCCGCCTGCTCACCGATCTCCTGCGCGGAGGGCTGCCCGTCGGCGCCGAGGGCGTCGTTGAGCAGGTCCTGGATCTGTCCCTGCGCATCCGCCAAGGCCGCGTTGACGACCTGCTTGATCTCCGCGGCGAGGTCCTCGGAGGCCAACCGCAGTGCCCGCGGATCCAGGCGCAGCTCCTCGACGCCGTTCGCCTCGGAGAACGACGCGGAGATCCGCTGGTCGTCGCTGGTCGCGGAGCCGGTGACCGCGCCGATTCGGCGCTGCAGCTCCTCGGCCTTCTCCAGCTGTTCTCGCTGCGCCGCGAAGATCTCCTCCGGGCTCCGCAGCTCATCGCCCAGATCGAAGCTGCCCGACACCATGCTTTCGCTCGCCCCTGTCCCTGTCGACTGTCCCTGTCGACGTCGCCCGCCAACGCGTCGTGAGTTAGAACCCGCTCAGGCCGTTGATCCCCTTCATGCCCGCGCGCTTCCACTTCTCGATCATGTTTCCGACGATGTCGATCGCGGAATGGCTGAGATTCTGCCAGCCCTCGCCCTCGACCCCGTCGATCTTGTATCCGTCGACGGCAGCGGCGTTGACTCCCATGACACCGACGAGTCCCGCGTGCGCCCAACCAACCTTGATCATGATCTCGTCCATCACACGGATGATGGTCTGCACGGTCTTGATCAACGGGCGCCCGAAGTTGCGAATGGACATCGCGACACCCTGACCGCCGGGAATCGCCATCGCGATCCAGAAGGCTACCGCCATCGCGGCCAACGCCACCATGACCGCCATCGCGACCATGAGCTGGATGAACCGCAGCATCGCGACCACCGCGGTCATCGCCGCGGTGACGTATCCGAGTTGGGCGGTGGCGAGAATGCCGGCCCGGTGCACGGTGAGCAACGAGGCGAACCGTTCCTGGTCGTCGGCCTTCCAGTTCTGATCGGTGATGCTGTCACCGTGCTCGCGCAGGTCGTCGTAGAGCTGGCTGCCGAGCTTGGCGGCCTCGTGCATCTTCGCGCAGGCGTCCATCATCGCGGCGGTGTCGGTGCGAATGAGGAACAGCCGCATCGGCACGGAGGTCAGCGCGTCGGTCGGCATGAACTGCGTCACGATGCTCTCCGAGCGCCCGAGCCGGATCACGCGGGTCGTCCGCATCGTGCGGTTGGACACCTGCGTGGACAGCCGCTGCAGAGCACCGAGCAGAACACCGCTCTTGGCCGCGGAAACCGGCATCAGCAACTCGGGGAATGCCGCGCAGGCCGCCAGGGAGGAGTAGAAAGCGATGTCGCCGAACTCCTTGCCGGGCCCCACCGCGCCGGCCATCGAGTCGTAGGCGTTGCTCATTCGCCACCCCTGATGGTGTTGACCTCTTCGGTCGCCTCCCAGTTTCGGGACGTCTTCTGTGCGGCGGTGTTGACCTCGGCGGACACCTCTTGCTTGATCTTGAAGGACTGCTCGACGTATTCGGAGCCGAAGAAGAAGGAGGCGACGACGAACATCCCACCGCCCTGGCCGGCGCTCATCATGGCTTCCTGAGCCTCGGCCGCGAGCCTGCTCGCCTTCGGCATGGTGTCGTTGGCCGAGCGTTCGATGCGCTTGCCCAGCTCACTGACGTAGTCCCAGTCGACGACCTTCGGTGCCATGAGGAGAAGGGTAGCGGCGAGATGTCCGGATGCGGAACCGTGCCTTATACCCATGTGACCGGCAGGTGAACCACCGACCACTCGCGGCCACGTTCTGGGCGCCGCTGCGCGACGAATCGCTCAACTAGGGTAAGCCGATGGACTACACGATCCTGCAGATCGCGGCGGACGTCACCAGCGTGCGGGACGCCCTCACCACGCTCGCGCCAGGCTGGCCCGACGGTGCTGCCACAGCACACGCGCAGGGCTGGACCACCGTGCCGCTGGACGCGCAGGCGGCCGGCCGGTTCGCTCCGCTGCTCGCGCGGATGCTCCGACGTGGTGTCCTGGTCTGGACAGTCGACTCCGAACACTGCCGGGTCTCGCTCTTCCGTACCAACGGCGAGGTCGCCGAGGCGGCCGACCACCCCGACCAGGTCGCCGCGCTCCGCGAGGTCTTCGAGCAGACGCACGTCCTGGTCTCGAGCACCGACGACGCCACCGACAGCGACGACGACAAGCGCGCCCTCGCCGCGAGCGCCTCCGACCCGAGGCGCCCGGCCACGCAACGACACCGCGCCTTCGCGCACCTGCTGGGCGTGCCCTACGTCGTTCCGGCCGAGCCGCCGGCGCGGACCCCGACCGCGCCGGCGCTGACCGGCGCCAGCCTGCCGCTGGGCGCCGACCAGTTCCGGCGCCGGCAGCGGATCCGGACGGCGCGCAGTTGGCTGCACCTGGTCTCCGGGCTGGCCCTCGTCGCCATCGTCGGAATGGTCGTACGCGGACCCTGGATCGGCATCCCGATCGCGCTCGTCGTCATCGCCGTGTTGCAACTCGTCCGCTACCTGCTCGGACGGTCCCTCCCGCCGGAGGCGACCTACACCGTCAACAGCGCCTGAGCACCGGGAGCGGTCACCGCCACGGGAGGCTGGTCCTCACGCGAAGGCGGCGACGTTGCGGGCCGCCCAGTCGGCGAAGGTGCGCGCGGTACGACCGAGAACCCCTTCGACGTCGGGACTGACCCGCTGCTCGGCCGGCGTCGGGTTCCCGAGGATGTCGAGGGTGGTCTCGGCCACCGGTTCCGGCATGAACCGCAGCAACTGTCCGCGCGCCTCGTCGCGGGACAGTTCCACGAACCGGATCGGCTCGCCGAGCGCCGCGCCGATCGCCTCGGCCTGCTGCCGGGGTGTGATCAGGGCCGGCCCGGTCAACTCGTAGATCTGCCCGGCGTGGCCGTCCTCGCGCAGGGTCACGGCGGCGACGTCGGCGATGTCGGACGGATCGATGGTCGGGAGACCGACGTCACCGAACGGCGCGGCGACGGTCCGCTCGGCACGTACCGACTCGACCCACGCGTAGGCGTTGGAGGCGAAACCACCGGGTCGCAGGATCGTCCAGTCCAGCCCGCCCTGGCGGACGGCGTCCTCGATGGACCGCCCGGTGCCGCCGTGGGAGGCGGACTGTGGCCGGGTCGCGATCCCCTGCGACGACAACAGCACGACCCGCTTCACGCCACCGGTCTTCGCGGCGTCGAGGATGTCGTTCGGGCTCAACAGGTGCGCGCTGGGGCCACCGTTTTGGAGGAACAGCGTGTCGGCACCGTCGAAGACGGGCCGGAGACTGTCCACGTCGGCGAGGTCGCCCCGCCTGGTCCGGACGCCGGAGGGCACATCCCCGTCGGTGATTCCTCGCGACGTCGCCGTCACCTGCTCCCCGGCGGCCACGAGTGCCGCCACGAGCGCTCGACCGACGTTCCCGGTCGCTCCAGTCACCACGATCACGTACTTCTCCCATCGAACCGAGATCTCGCGCCGCGGGATCCCACGGCGCGAGTTAGTTGACTAACTAACTCGGACGTTATCGTGTCGGACCGTCGCCGTCTATAGTTAGTTAGGTGACTAACTCGCAGCGAACCGACCGTGCACCGGCCACCCCACCGGCCACCGCGCGGGGAGGCAAGCGGGAGCGGCTGGCGGCGGCAGCAGCGCGGATGCTGCACGAGCAGGGCGTCGAGAAGACCACCCTCGCCGACATCGCCCGGGCCGCGAACGTGCCCGTCGGGAACGTCTACTACTACTTCAAGACCAAGGACGAACTGATCGAGGCGGCCATCGGCGCACACGCCGAGGGTCTCCACGCGATGATCGCCTCGCTCGAGGAGCTGCCCACCCCGCAGGAGCGACTGAAGGAGCTCATCGGCGGCTGGGTACGCCAGCGCGACCTCGCCGTCCAGTTCGGCTGCCCCTTCGGCACCCTGTGCTCGGAGCTGGACAAGCGCGCGGACGGGCTCGACCGCACCGCGGCCGAGGTCATGCGCATCTTCATCGACTGGAGCGAGCAGCAGTTCCAGGCGATGGGCCGCGACGACTCCCGCGACCTCGCGGTCGCCCTGCTGGCGGCGTACCAGGGGATCTCCCTGCTCACCAACACCTTCCGCGATCCCGAACTCATGGTCCGCGAAGGCGACCGGCTCGAACGCTGGATCGACTCCCTCGCCTGAGGCCGACGACGCTTCCCCTGATCGCGCGGCGGGTGCGCCTCAGGCGGCGATCCAGCCCTCCGTCGATCCCGTCGTCGATGCCACGTAGCCGTCCGGACGGATCAACGCCCGCGCGAGGTCGGGCCAGGGCAGTCGGGGGACGAGGGCCACCGTCACCTCGGGATGGGGCGCCGGGGTGGGCCGGGTCGTCAGGAGGACGAACCCGCCTCTGTGGAACAGGTCGCTCGCGTAGCCGTCCTCCAACTCGAAGTCCGGGAGGCGGGTGCCCGTCGCCGGGTGGGCGTCCGGGGAGGCCGGGTAGCGGACGTCCAGGCCTGAGACCAGCCCGGACAAGTGGTGCTCGACCTCCGGCAGGGCGGCCAACTCCATGACGAGAGCGCGCACCGCCCGTTGCTCCGCACTCGTGGGGATCAGCGCCGACTGGGCGGCCACGTTGTCCAGCACCCGGGCCGCCACCGGGCGGCGCTCCGATTCGTAGGTGTCCAGCAGGCCCGCGGGCGCTCGGCCACGCAGCGCCGACACCAGCTTCCAGCCCAGGTTCATCGCGTCCTGCACGCCCAGGTTCAGACCCTGACCGCCCGCCGCGAAGTGGATGTGGGCGGCGTCGCCCGCCAGGAGAACGCGGCCCACCCGGTACCTCTCCGCGATCCGCGAGTCATCCGCGAACCGGGACGCCCAGCGGATCTCCTCGACCTCGACGTCCTCGCCGTAACGCTCGCGCACGACCTGGCGCACCTCCTCGTCGGTCACCTTCGCGCGCATGTCGGCCGGACGGGTCAGCCGGTCGCCGTATCCCAGCCGGTACAGCCCCGGCTCGCCCAGCGGGATCAGAGTGTGGAACACCCCCGCGCCGTGCGACGCCACGATGTTGCGCATCGACCGCCACTGCGTCGGCGCCCCGGACGGCGCCACCGAGAAGACGACGTCCGCGACCACGCCGTATCCCCTGCCCTCCACCCCGTCGAACGACAGCCCCAGGCCGCGGCGTACGGCGCTGCGCCCACCGTCGCAGCCGACGAGGTAGTCGCCGCGGACACGCGCGCCACCCGCGGTGACCGTCACGCCGGTCGCGTCCTGGGCGAACCCGGTCAGCTCGTGCCCGCGGAGCACCGTCACGCCCTGCTTGGCCAGCCGCTCCTCCAGCGCCGCCTCGACCTCCGCCTGCGGGATGCCCACCTGGTACGGGTGCCGCGTGTCCCAGCTGGTGTAGCTCACCGGGATCGCCGCGAAGTGCCCCTCCCCGACGGTCGCGAACGACCGCCGTTCCGCACCTCCCAGCAGTCCCCGCAGGTCGAACACCTCCGCCGTACGCGGCTGCAGGTTCAACGCCTTCGACAGCCCGGTCCGCGCGCTCAGCCGCTCCAGCACCACGACGTCGGCGCCGGCCAGCGCCAGCTCGTTCGCCAGCATCAGCCCGGTTGGTCCCGCCCCCGCGACGACCACCTCCGTGGTCAGCTCGCTCATCCCGCCCCTCCTTAACGTTGTTAAATTGAACCCGGCCGAGGATGCCCTTAACATCGTTAAGCTGTCAACCCTGCGTCCCGAGGAGCTCCCGACAGATGGCCTTGACCAGGCAGGACATCGCCCGCGCCGGCCTGAAGCTGCTCAACGACGTCGGGCTCAACGGGTTGACCCTGCGCCTGATCGCCGCCGATCTCGGAGTCAAGGCGCCGGCGCTGTACTGGCACGTGAAGAACAAGCAGGAACTGCTCGACGAGATGGCGACGCAGATGTACGCCGACGCCGCGGCCGACCGGGAACCGCCCGAGCCGCTGGAGGAGTGGGACCTCGTCGCGCACCGCGCCCGCGCGCTACGCCGGATGATGCTCGCCTACCGCGACGGCGCGAAAGTCTTCTCCGGGACCTTCCTCGGCGAGGTGGACCCGGCCGAGGAACCGCCGCTGCGCCGGAGCATCGCGTCCGGGCTGGACGAGGGGCGCGCAGGGCTGGCGCTGTTCACCGTCTACAGCTTCGTCGTCGGGTTCACGATCGAGGAACAGGCCGTGTACCCCGTGCCGGGCGAGCTGGACGAGCGCTATGTCGGGGCACCGGGCGGAGCGGTGTTCAGGAACGTCGACGCGCGGTTCGACGACGGGTTGTCGATGGTCCTGGACGGAGCCCGCCGGTGGCTCGGGACGGACTGAGCGGCGCCTCGCATCATCTTGCGATCGCTTCGGGCCACGCGACTTCGCCTCCACTACCCAACTGGTCGCCAGCCGCTACGACGTGCTCAGTGAGCCACGCCATGCCGAGGACGGCCGCCAGCACCTGGCCCGACTCGCTCTGACGAGCCCGCCCACCACCTGACCCCCAGCTTCGAGCACGGAGTTCGCCGACCTTGCCGGGTCGGCGAACTCCGGCGTCTGTCGGACACCCCTCCTACGATGCTGCGGGGCGGACGTGACGTCCGGCCGCCGTGAGCGACGAGGGGACTCCGCATGACCGCGCCACAGTTGCGTACCGCAGGACCCGACGACGCCGAGCAGGTCGCGCGTCTGCACGCCGACAGCTGGCGGCGCCACTACCGCGGCGCCTACACCGACGCCTACCTCGACGGCGACGTCGTCTCCGACCGCTACGCCGTCTGGTCGGCACGGCTGGCCGCCCCGGACAACGCCAAGACCGTCGTCGCCGAGGACGAGACCGGACTGGTGGGCTTCGGGCACGTCGCCTTCGACGAGGACGACCAGTGGGGCAGTCTCCTCGACAACCTCCACGTCACCCGTGACCGCCAACGGTCCGGCATCGGCGCTGCCCTGCTCACCTGGATCGCGCGGGCCGTGACCGAGCAGGCGACCAACCCGTCGATGTACCTGTGGGTCCTCGAGCAGAACACCGCCGCCCAGAGCTTCTACGCGGCCTTCGGTGGTACCTACGTCGAGAAGGTGCCCGTGTCACCGCCCGGTGGCGTTCCGTCCCGCCTCGACGGCGCACCCAACAAGCTTCGCGTCACCTGGTCCGACGCCTCCGCCCCGGCACGCGGACGCGGGCCAGCCGCCTGACACGGCTGTCTGACACCGCCTCACCAGGCCAACGCCCCCTCCTCGTCGAAGAACCCACCCGTGGGTCCGTCGTCCTTCAGGGTCGCCAACCGGACGGCGATCTCCGCGCCCTGCGCGGCGGTCCGGTAGCCGCTGTGTTCGCTCAGGTCGGTGGCGCAGTAACCGGGGTCGGCCGCGTTCACCAACACCCGACCCCGCAGCTCACGGGCGAACTGGACGGTCATCGCGTTCAACGCCGTCTTCGACGGGACGTATGCGACCGAGGCGGGCATGGGGGCGAACCGGCCGTCCGGATCGCTCATCGCGGTCAGGGAGCCCACGCCACTGGACACGTTCACCACCCGGGGCGCCACAGAGCGCAGCAACAGCGGGAGGAATGCGCCGGTCACCGTCAGTACGCCGAAGACGTTCGTCTCGAAGACCTCCCGCACGGTGTCCACGTTCGCGGTGCTGGGCACCTGCTCCGAGCGGGGGCCGGTGATACCGGCGTTGTTGACCAGTACGTCAAGGCGGCCGAACCGCGCCTCGACCGTCTTCGCGGCCGCACCGACACTCACCATGTCGGTCACGTCCAGGACAAGCGGGATTACCTCACCGCCCTCGGCGCGCAGCTCGGCGGCAGCCTGCGCGCCCCGGCGCTCGTCGCGCGCGGACAGCAGCACCGTCATGCCCAGCGCGGCCAGCTGACGCGCGATCTCGCGTCCGATTCCCTTGTTCGCCCCGGTGACCAGGGCAATCGTCGGCGTGGTGGTGTCGAAGGTGGGGTTCTGTGCCATGTCGCCCACTCCACCAGCGCAACCCCGGCGTGACGAGCACCGATCAGGTCACGGGCCATACCCTGCCGGTATGAACCGACTGGAGACCCGCGAGTTGGCGTACTTCGTCGCGGTGGCACGGGAACGGCACTTCGGGCGGGCGGCCCAGGCGCTCGGCATCGCCCAGCCGCCGCTGTCGCGGGCGATCCAGCAACTGGAGCGCCGGCTGGGCGTGCCGCTGCTGGTCCGGGGCAGCCGGGGCGTCAGCCTCACCCCGGCCGGCGAGGTCCTGCTGCGCGAAGGGGACCACGCCCTCGCCGCGGTCGACGCGGCGGCCCGCCGGACCCAGCGCGCGGGACGGGAGGAACCCCGCCTGGTGGTCGTCATGAAACCCGGCGGCGACTCCGGTCTGCTCCCCGACACTCTGGCCGCCTACGCCACCAGCCCCGACGCTGTTCCGGTGGAGCCCCTGGTCTGCGGCATCGGCGAGCAGGCCCGACTGCTCCGCGACGGTAGCGCCGACGTGGGCCTTCTGCAGGCCCCCTACGACGACCCGACGGGGCTGGACAGCGTGGAACTGTTGGAGGAACGCCAGATCCTGGTCGTCGACCGCTCGCACCGGCTGGCGGGGCGGACCGAGGTGTCCGTGGCCGACCTGGACGACGAACGACTGCCCCGGTGGCCGCACCAGCCGCCCCCGGACGACGCCGCCCACCGCCCGCTGGTCCACGACGCCGGCCAGCTCATGCAACTCGTCGCCCTGGGCGACGTCGTCGTCGTCCTGCCGGAGTCCGCGCGTGACCACCTGCGCCAGGACCTGGTGGCCGTCCCGGTGGTCGACGCCCCTACGACCCGGGTTCTGCTCGCCTGGCCGCCGGACACCCGCGGCCGGGCGCTGTCGGCGTTCGTGCGGGCGGCCGTCGAGGTCGCCGACCGGCGCCGTCAAGCAGGGGTTGCGGGCTGAGGTCTCCGCAGGCCTCTGATCCGTCACATCGCGAACACGATGATCTTGTATGTGGTCCGTTGATGTCCGCACGCCCTTGGCGACGTTCGCGGACGACGGCTTCGACGCGCGGTCAACCCGTCCTTGCCTCGAGGCCGTCCGACCCCCGCAGGGGTCGCACCCACGTACCCGCGCGGCGGGCCCTACCTGCTTCAGCAGTCTTCGCCGTACTTGACCACCTTCAGGGTCACCGGGGCTCCTGCCAGCGAGCCCCCCGCACGGGGACTCTGCTCACACACCTGCCAGTTGGAGGTGACGAGCACGGCTCGGTCCTGGCCGGTCGCGTCGCGCAGCAGGACGCTCGCGTTGGACCCGAGGGTCTCCTCGGCCGCGCGTGCGCTCCTGCCGAGGAGGTTCGGCATGACGGCCGGCACATCGGAGGCGGGTCCGGGGGCGAGGTCGGAAGAACGGGCGTCGGAGGAGGGACAGTCCTCCTCGAGCCTCCCCAACCCCACCGCCAGCACCGTCACCGTCAGCAGTGACCACGAGCCCGCCCGGAGCCCGAACCGTGGCCGCGCCAGCCGAGGCCGACCCGGATCCTCCGACACCGCCTCGCCCGACACCGCCTCGTACATCTCGACACGCACCTGTCCCCCCGTTGTGTCGGTGGCCACCCTCGCGGCGGCGTAGGCAACTTCGCACACCCGGCCACCAGTGCTGTCGCGACACGCGAGCAGCCCGATCCGGGGCCGCCGCGGCTGACGTGACCACCCACCCCCGGCAGTGGACACCCGCGGTCTGTTCCCTGGCCTACCAGCGTCGGGCCGGACGTCCCACCCACCGGTGTGCTCACCGGCGACCCCGGCCCAACCGCCCGTGGATGTCGGCGCGATGTCGGCGATGTTGACGGATTCTTCCCTTGTCCGCATGGTGACCCGCCACGTTACGAAGCTGATGATCTTGTATTTCGTCCATTGATGCCGGTCCGGTCTCCCGTCATCGTCTGGGCCATCGGGGCCCCAGCCCCCGGCTCCCGTCGACGAAGGAGACCGATGCCACCGCCCTACACCAACGAGACCGCACTGGAGTACGCCCGACAGGTCGGGCCCGCCTTCGGGCTCGGAGACGCACAGATGCCCACCGCGATCCTGGCTGACGTGCTCAACGGAGCGGCCGAGGTCCGCGCCGTGCTGGACGCCATCCCGCAGGACTCCTCGCCCGTCCCCGTCGTCCAACTCGTCCCGGACTGGCTGCCATGAGCGCCGCCACGGGACTGAGCCGGCGCGGGTTCGTCACCGGCGCGGCAGCCGTTGCCGCCACCACCACGGCGGTGACCGCCGCCACGACCGGGGGCGCGGCCGCCGAACCGACCACGCGCAGCGGCACACCCTCGACCGACGTGCCGTTCAAGGGCCACACCCCCGACGTTCCGCTGTACGACCTCGAGGTCTGGCAGGCCGCGCAGCTGATCAGGTCGCGCAGGCTCTCACCCGTCGACCTGGCCGAGGCCACCCTCGCCCGGATCGCCGAGGTCGAGTCGCGGGTGCTGGCCTTCGTGAACCCCTACCCGGCGGCGGAGGTCCTGGCCGCCGCGCGCGCGGCCGAGCAGGAGATCCGCCGCGGTCACTACCGCGGACCGCTGCACGGCATCACCATCGGCCTGAAGGACATCTACTTCACCAAGGGCAAGGTCACCGAGGGAAACTCCAAGCTGTACGAGGGATTCGTCCCGGACTTCGACGGCACCGCGGTGGCCAGGCTGAAGGCGGCCGGGGCCATCGTCTTCGGCAAGGTGGGCACCAGCGAACTCGCGACGGCCACCGTCAGCGCGGCCAACAACCCGTGGGACCTGCTGCGCACGCCCGGCGGCTCCAGCTCCGGTTCGGCCGCCGGTATCGCCGCGTCGGAGTTCATGGTCGGCGTGGGTACGTGCACGGGCGGCTCGATCCGGGGCCCCGCCGCCAACGTCGGTGTCACCGGCTTCAAACCGACCTACGGCACGGTCAGCCTGCACGGCATCTTCCCGCTCGCCTGGTCGATGGACCATCCCGGTTGCCTGGTGCACAGCGCCCGTGACGCCGCACTCGTCATCGACGCGGTAGGCGGCCAGGACGACCTCGACCCACTGACCCGGCAGGTGAAGCGCTACCAGATCGCCAAGGAGATGGGCGACAACGGCGGCCGGCGCCCGCTGCGTGGAGTGGTGGTCGGCGTACCCGCGCCCGGCGACTTCCTCCTCGGCGTCCCCAACGACGAGGAGCTGGCGGCGTTCGACCGGGCCGTCTCGGTGGTCCGCTCCCTCGGCGCGACGGTGCGGACCGTGCGGTCGAAGGCGCTGCTGCCCGGGCTGAGCAGCGTCAGCTCCTTCTACGACACGGTGCGCAGCGTGGAGGTCGCCGCCTATCAGCACCAGAACCTGCTGACCCGTCCGGAGAAGATGTCGGAGGACTACCGCAACAAGGTCGTCGCGGGCGTCCTCGTCCCGGGGCACACCTACGTGCAGGCGCAGCGGGTACGGCGGCTGTGGCGGGACGAGTTCCTGTCGATGTTCGACGACATCGACGTGATCATCCACCCGGCCGACAACATCGCCGGGCTCAAGGCCGGCGGCGGCGTTCCCTCGGCGCGGCCCTCCAGCGGCAGCAAGACCAACATCTGGAACCTCAGCGGCGCACCCGCGGTGGCGATCCCGACGGGGCTGTCCCGCGCCGAACGCATGCCGCTGTCGATGCAGTGCGCGGCCAAGCCGGGCAACGACGCCCTGGCGCTGAAGGTCGCCGACGCCTTCCAGCAGGCGACCGACTTCCTCCTGGCCCGACCGGCGCTCTGACCTGTCGATCCCTCATCGCCCTTGGTGGGCGGTGACCTCGAAGCGCCGACAACCCGTACGCGCCTCGAGGCCACCGCCCTACCCAGGAACGCCTACCGTCCGAGCCGATGACGGGCACTGCGCCGGCGGTGGCACCATAGCTGCAGGTAGCCAGATGCCAGCTGCTTCGACAGAGGGTCGAGGAACTACTGCGCGATGCAAGTTTTGTACAGGTTTGCCCCGCCCGGGTTCACGTACGAGCAGTACGACAAGATCGTCCAACTGATGGACGACGCGGGCTGGGGCTCTCCGGAAGGGCGCCGTTACCACGTGTGCTACGGCGAGTCCGGCGCGCTACAGGTCGTCGACGTGTGGGACTCCGAACAGCATCTTCGGGCCTTCTACGAAGCGCTCTTCCCCATCCTGCACAAGGTCGGGGTCGAGGCGACCGAACCGTTCTACGGGCAGGTGCACAACATCATCGAAGGCTGAACCCTCCCGAGTCCGGATGGTCACTTCTTCGGAACGGGAGCCGCCTTCGTGGGCCCCTCGACCGGATCCGCGTCCAGGCGCCAGGTCACAACCAACTCGTCGCGGCGGCCCATCAGCTCCAGCCGCCCACCGAGCAGTTCCCGCATCCGGAGCAAACTCGCCTCATCGGCGGCTTCGACCCGAAGCATCAGCGCGTCCGAGGTTGCCGCCGCGGTGAACTGTCCCATGTCCAGGCGAAGGGTCCCGTGCGTGTCGGAGTAGTCGACGTGCCGCACGTCGGGGCGCGTCGACATCTCGCCGTCTGTGCCGCCGTGCGACGGATGGGCGGACGGGCCGCTCAGGTGCTCGAGATGCCGGAAGAGCTGCACGAGGTATCGACTCGCGCGTTCCGTCTCGATCCGAGCTTCGGCGGTGAGCATCGGCTCCCCTTCCGGTCGTGGCGTTCACGTCGGTGACGTCGGGCCGCGTCAGCACTGGGCTGGCGCGCCCTTCGACCACCAGATTTATCGATACAATCTGTCTCTGTCAATACAGATCGCCCCTCCAGTGCCGTTGTGTAGCCTGAGCCGGTGCCGAGGCTGTGGAACGAGACGATCGACGCGCACCGTCGCGCGGTTCGCGACGCGACCTTGGACACCGCGGCGGCACTGCTCGCCGAGCACGGACTCGCGTCGGTGACGATGTCGAAGATCGCCGAACTGACGGGGATCGGTCGCGCGACGTTGTACAAGTACTTCCCCGACGTCGACGCGATCCTGCTCGCCTGGCACGAACGCGAGGTCGGCCGCCATCTCGACGAACTCACCAAGGTCCTCGAACGCGCGGGCTCCGATCCGAGTGATCGTCTCCGAGCCGTCCTCACCGCCTACGCCATCATCCATCAACGGCGAGCACGCCAGCACCGACACCATGGCGCCGAACTCGCGGCGTTCCTCCACCGGGACGAGCACACCTCCCTGGCGCACACGCGGCTCCACGGCCTCGTCCGCGACGCGGTCGAGGCGGCCGCGCTGGCCGGCGGCGTCCGCGATGACGTCAGTCCCGACGAACTCGCGCTCTACTGTTTGCACGCGCTCGCGGCGGCAGGTTTCCTGCCGTCGACGGTCGCGGTCGAACGACTCGTCGACGTCACGTTCACCGGGCTACGCCACAGCCACTGAGGGCGATTTCACCGGCCGGGAGCGCCCGCCCTTTCCCACAATGGCCACGCGATCACTCCCGTCGGCGTGAAATCTGACCGCCCAGCCTGGTCGCTCACCCATCGCCGCAGGTCAGACGACGTGCGCAGAGAGCCTGACCACGCGTGACCGAAACCTGAGAACCGCGCATAACGGACGTAATGGCCTGCGTCGGGAGAATTCCGCAGAGTGACTTAACGAAGTCTTGCCTCGTCGGCACCGACGCCAAGGTTGAAAGATCACGAATCGGTTACTAGCGTGTCCACTCAAGGC
Organism: Actinopolymorpha pittospori; assembly: GCF_014873875.1. Taxonomy (GTDB): domain Bacteria; phylum Actinomycetota; class Actinomycetes; order Propionibacteriales; family Actinopolymorphaceae; genus Actinopolymorpha; species Actinopolymorpha pittospori. The sequence continues at coordinate 1,397,376 of NZ_JADBEM010000001.1, forward strand.
TTCTGTCCGAATTGAGTCGACCATCCCGGTCGGCGCAGAGGCTTCGCTTAATCCCCGTCGGGCCCGTCCCGCCGGGGAGCCGGGGAACCAGGTTCCTGGGGTGAATCGGCGCGGCGTCCGGCCAACAGGCCACGGCACCGTTTCGTAGGGCGACCTCCCCGCCCGAACCCGTCAGCTAACCCGGTAGGCGTCGTGGAAGGAAGGGGCGCACTGCCCGTGCCGCACCATCGCAGGCGCACGCCGTGGTCAGCGTTGCTCGCCTTCGGCACCGCGACCGTCATCGTGGTCGCCGCCGTACCTGGTTCCAGCTCCGCTGAGCCCGTCACCAGCTCCAACATCGAACAGGTCCGCAAGCAGGTCGACCAGCTCTACGCGCACGCGGAGCAGGTCACCGAGCAGGCCAACGCTCTCGGTGAGAAGTTGAAGGTCATCGACCGCCGGGTCCACACGCTGAACGGCGACGTGGCCCGCCAGCAGCAGACGGTGGAGTCACTGCGTTCCGACATCGGGAAGTTCGCCGCGGAGGAGTACCGCGCGGGCGGCACCGACACCACCGTGCGGTTGCTGGTCGCCGAGAACCCCACCGAGTTCATGGCGCAGATGAGCACGGCCGACGCCCTGTCCAAGCAGCAGGCCGACCAGCTGCGCGGGTTCGAGTCGGCGCGCAAGCGGCTGGCCGAGCAGCAGGCCGCGCAGGCCGCCAGCCTCGCGGAGTTCCGCAAGGCCAAGCAGGCCGTCGACACCCGCCGGCAGACCGCCCTCCACCAGGCCGCCGCGGCGAAGGCCATCCTCGACCGGCTCACCGAGGAGCAACGCCGTCGCCTCGCGGCCGCCGCGGAGCAGCGCCGCAAGGAGCAGGAACGCGCCGCCCGCGAACGCGCGGAGCGGGAGTCCACGCCGGAGTCGCCGAAGTCGCCGGGCTCGCCCAAGCCGCCGTCGACGCCCCAGCCGCCGCCCCCGCCCGGCAGTGGTCGCGGCGCGACCGCGCTCGCCTTCGCCAAGGAGCAGCTCGGCGAGCCGTACGTCTTCGCCGCCGCCGGGCCGGACAGCTGGGACTGCTCCGGCCTGACCATGAAGGCGTGGGAGCAGGCCGGCGTCTCGCTGCCGCACTCCGCGCACGAGCAGTACAACGTCTCGGCCAAGGTGTCCAAGTCCGACCTGCAGCCGGGCGACCTGGTCTTCTTCTACAGCGACATGCACCACGTCGGCCTCTACGTCGGCAACGGTGAGGTCATCCACGCGCCCCGACCGGGCGAGGGTGTGCAGTACATCAAGATGGCCTACATGCCCTACGCCGGTGCCGCCCGACCAGGCTAGGCGGACCGCTCCACGACGAAGGCCAGGCTGTGGCCGCAACCGGTCCGCAGCCTGGCCCACCTGCGCAGATAACCGTGCCGCAACCAGGCGTGACATCGACGAAAAGTCGTTGACCTTCGATGGGGGCATCCCTGCCGCGCGAACACGGCGCTCTCGAAAGGTCATGCCTTCATGAAGCCTGCTCTGACCATGCTCACCCGAGCGGTGGCCGCCTGCGTGACAGCCGCGACGGTGGTTGTGACCCTGGCGGCGCCCGCCCCCGCGGCTCCGCTGCCCCCGCCGCTACCTTCGCACTCCGCGTCCGCACCTCCGCTGACGGCGGCAGTCGCGGCGCCACCCCCAGGACGGGCCGAGCCGAGTTGGCCGCAGCTGAGCCGACGGCTGGAGGCCGTCGTGAAGGACGCCGCCGCCGCGGGCGTGACGATGAGCGTCACGGTCGAGGACGTCTCCGGAACCTCGCACGGCAAGGTCGCCCGCGCGGGCCGCGACGAGACGGTGAAGGCGGCCAGCATCATCAAGCTCCCGCTGCTCGCCCTGCTCATGGACCGGGTCGACCACGGCACCCTCAGCCTCGACACCATGGTGACCATCCCGGCCGGTGACCCCAACATCGTCGGCGGCTCCGGCACGCTGCGAACCAGGTCGTTCCCGCTGGACATCAGCGTCCGCGAGCTGATGGAGCTCATGGTCCAGGTCAGCGACAACACCGCGACGAACGTCCTGATCGACATCGCCGGCGGCCTCCCCGCCGTCAACGCCTACATCGACCACCTGGGCTTCACGACCCTCCACCTCGGCCGCAAGATGATCCAGCCGGCGAACCCGCCGCTGCAGGAGAACTACATCGACTCCGCCGAGGTCACCGAGTTGCTCACGATGATCTGGCAGGGGAAGATCCTCAGCCGGTCCTCCAGCGACCACATCATCGCGCTGATGAAGGGGCAGCTGGTCAACACGAAGTACGGCGCCGTCATCCCGCGCCAGTACCTCGCCAACAAGACCGGCGAACTCGACGACGTCTCCCACGACTCCGGCTACATCCTGCTCCCCGGCCGCGAGGTCGCCCTCGCCACGACGACGTCGTTCTCCGGCCTGCCCCGCAGCGTGGCCGACAGCTACGTGCAACGGACCGCGACCGTGGTGTACGAGTGGCTCCAGCTGCCGGTGCCCGGCCGCCGGTGAGGCCGGCGAGGTCCTCGCCGCCGCGACCACGCACGGCAGACCTCAGCCGACGTGGACGTCAGGACGCCGGGACCGATCCGGTTCGGCCTCACGCAGCACCTCATGGGTGACGGCGGCGACCTCGCCCACCCCGAAGAGAAGGAACCGTAGGAGGTTGTGGACCGGGTTGCCCTCGGTCCACTCGAAGTGGATGTGCGGCCGGCAGCCGGGCTCGTCGCGGATGTGCAACAGCAACGCCGCGAGCGCGTTCGGCACGGTCGCGCTCTCCATGGTCAGCACCCGGTAACGGTTGTGGAGGACCTCGCCACGCACCCGCAGTTCACTCTCGAACCGCGACGGGTCGCGCACGGTCACCTCGACGAACAGGACCGGGTCCTCCTCCGGGATCCCGTGGCTGGCCCGTATCTGGCGAAGCTTCTCCCGGTACTCCGCCACGTCCCGGGGGCCCGGCTCGTTCGCGATCAACCGCACCTTCCGCCTGGCGCAGTCACGCACGAACAGCTGCGCCCGCTCGTCCAGCACCACGTCGGTGATCCGCAACTCGAAGGCACGGACGAACCTGGACAGGCACGAGAACGCCACGATGGCGCCGATGAAGATCGCACCGATCTTCACCCCTTCGGGCCGTTCCACGATGTTGGCCAGCGTGGTGTAGACGAACACGGCGGCCACGATCCCGAAGAAGACCATCGTGCGGTGCTGCCGGGCGTGCCGGGCGGCGAGCGTCACGGCGAACGTGGCCGAGGTGATGACCACGAGCACGCCGGTGGCGTAGGCGCCACCCTGCGCCTCGACGTCCGCCTGGAAGATCCAGGTGATGAGGAACGCCACCCCGGTCAGCACGAGGACCATCGGCCGCACCGCTCCCGCCCAGTGCGGCGCCATGCCGTACCGGGGCAGGTAGCGCGGTAACAGGTTGAGCAGCCCCGCCATGGCCGAGGCTCCCGCGAACCACAGGATCGCGATGGTGGAAACGTCGTACACCGTCCCGAAAGTGCGGCCCACGTGCTCGTGCGCCAGATAGGCCAGGGCCCGGCCGTAGGCCTGACCGCTCGGCTCGAACTCCCGGTGCGGGATGAGCAGCGTCGTGACGATACTGCTGGTGATCAGGAACACCGACATGATCAGCGCGGCGGTCGTCAACAGCCTCTTGGCGCCGCGGATCCGTCCGACCGGCCGCTCCTCGGTGTCGGAGGGCCGGCCCTGGATGTGCGGCATGACGGCGACGCCGGTCTCGAACCCGGACAGGCCCAGGGCGAGCTTGGGGAACACCACCAGGGCCACCGCCACCATGAGCAGCGGGCTGCCACGTTGGGCGGTCAGCGCCGTCGCCCAGTCCGCGACGACGTGCGGTGTGGTGGCGACCTGCCAGAGCCCGACCGCCACGACGACCACGTTCATCGCCAGGTAGACGGCCACGAGGACGACCGCGACACCGATCGCCTCCCGGAACCCCTTGAGGAACACTCCGCCCAGGACGGCGAGCAGCCCGAGGGTGATGGGCACCTCGTGTCCGCTCAGCACGTCCCGTACGTGTGGGTTCTCCACGATGTGGGCCGTCGCGTCCGCGGCCGACAACGTCATGGTGATGACAAAATCGGTGGCGGCGAAGCCGAGCAGGATCAGCACCATCAGCTTGCCCTTCCAGAACGGAAGGAGCCGCTCGAGCATCGCGATCGATCCCTGGCCGTGCGGACTCTCCTGCGCGACCCGGCGATAGACCGGCAGCGCCCCGACGAGGGTGACCACCACCAGCACCACCGTCGCGACCGGGGACAGCAGACCAACGGCCAGTGCCGCGATACCGGGCTGGTAACCAAGGGTGGAGAAGTAGTCCAGCCCGGTCAGACACATCACCTTCCACCAGGGTTGGCGACGTTCCGTGGCGGCCGGCTCGGCGTGTGGGCCCAGTCTCTGCTTGGCCTGGTCGGGAAGATCCTCCAGTAGCCAGGCTCGGAAACGATGCCACATGGTGGTGGGGACCCGATCGGCCGAGAAACGGTCACGGTGCTGTGCCTGTCGTATCCCCGCACCCACGGCGACACAACCCTGCCCGCCGCCGGCGCCGACGTCTCACGGCTGAGGCCCCACCAGGCTGGCGCAGCCGTGGCGACGCGGGCCGCCGTGCGGGTGCCAGAGCACCCGACTACCAGGAAAGGCGTACGTCCTGCAGACCTCTGAAGAACATCGACGGGAAGTACTCCGGCACGAACCCGTCCGCGAGTCTCGCGTTCGGCAGCGCCCGGGCGAGGAGCTCCAGAGCGATCGCGCCGTCCGTCCTGGCGAGGTAGGCACCGATGCACAGGTGGATACCCCGGCCGAACGCGAGATGCTGCTTGACGTTGTCCCGGAGCGGGTCGAAGACGTCGGGATCGAGGAAGACACTCTCGTCGCGGTTGGCCGACCCTACGAGCGGCATCACGAGCGATCCGGCCGGAACGTCAGTGTCGCCGATGCGGGCGTCCCGCGTCGCGATTCGGCTCAGTCCCTTGTGTGGGGCATCCTGACGCATGGACTCCTCGATCACCGACGGCGCGATCTCCGGGTTCACGCCGAGTTCGTCCCAGTACTTTCGATTGTCCGGATGCATCAGCGCGACCACACAACTGGAGATCATGTCCCGTGTGGTGTAAATACCGGCGGTGAGAGCACCCTCGACATACTCCCTGGCCCGGTCGGAGTGCCCCGCGGCGATCATTTCGCTCACCATGTCGTTCTCGGGGTGTGACGTCCTGATGGCGACCAGCTCATCGGCGAACGCCTTCCAGTCGTGGACCGCCCTGGCCGCGGCCATCTTGTTCTCGATGGACGCCGTCGGGTCGACGAGTGTGATGATCTGGTCGGTCCACGCCCTGACGTCGTCCCTGGCGTCCTTCGGAATTCCGATGAAGTCGCAGAGGACGTGGTACGCGAACGGCTCGGAGAACCGACTGATCAGCTCTACCTCTCCCGCATCGACGAACCCGGAAATGAGCTCGGCACCTATCTCCCGCACTCGGGGCACGAACACATTCACCCGGTCGCGGCGGAACAGCCAGCTCCCGATGCGCTTGTGATCCGCGTGTTCGGGGGGATCGGCGACGACCATCTTCACGCCGGCCACCCCCTGGAAGTCCGGGCCGAGTACCTCCCTGACCTCCGAAGGATTGGTCCGGTAGGAGGGGATGGAGACCGAGGAGGAGAAAGTCGCCGGGTCGTTGAGAACGCTCACCACATCGTCATACCGAGTGACGACGTATGTTCCCAGCATCGGATTATGGTCCACCGGGCATTGCGCGCGAGCCTCTTCGAAATACGGGAAAGGGTCGTTCTTATGGAGGGAGAACGGGTCGTAATGTCCAGGACCCTTGTTCTCTGCGTCCACGGTCTCTCCTTGTACTGGTGACTCCCGCACATTCGGTCCGACGCAATTCCTGGATCGGACATCCGTAACATACGGTGCGATTTCGCTGGAGAGAGGACGCGTCTGCTAACGATGCCTTTCCATCCGGTGAACTCGCCCGCCACTACGAAGTGGTCGGGGCCTGGCTCTCGGCGATGCGTTCGGCGAGGAACTCCCGCTCAGCGTCGTTCCTGGTCAGCTCCAACGCCTGCCGGTAGGCGACCGCGGCCTCCTCGCGTCGGTCCAGCTGCCGCAGCAGGTCGGCCTTGACCGCCGGCAGGTACTGGTACCCGGCGAGCTGACCCGCCGCCTCCAGCGCCTCGACCTCCGCCAGCGCCCGCTCCGGCCCGGCGACGCGCGCCAGCGCGACCGTACGGTTCAACGCCACCACCGGAGAGGGCCACACCACCAGCAGCTCGTCGTAGAGGGTCACGATCTGCGGCCAGTCGGTTTCCTCATACGTCGGCGCCTCGGCGTACAGCGCCGCGATCGCCGCCTGCACCACATAGCGGCCCGGCCGCCCGCCGCGCAGCCCGGCCACGATCAGCTCGTGCGCCTCCGCCATCGCCGCGCGATCCCAGCGGGAGCGGTCCTGCTCCTCCAGCCGCAGCAGCCGGCCGCGGTCGTCGACACGGGTCGCTCGCCGAGCGTCGGTGACCAGCAACAACGCGAGCAGCCCCCGTACCTCCCGTTCGTCGGGCATCAGGTCACGCAGCATCCGGGTCAGGTGCAGCGCCTGGTCCACGAGGTCGGTCCGCACCAGCGCGGCACCCGACGGCGCGGTGTGCCCGGTGGTGAACAGCAGATGGATCACGCCGAGCACCGCGCGCAGCCGATCCGGCAACTCCGCCGCTCCCGGCACCCGGTAGGGGATGCGCGTGGCGACGATCTTCTTCTTCGCCCGGGTCATCCGGGCGGCCATCGTCGACTCCGAGACCAGGAACGCCCTCGCGATGTCCGCCGTCGACACCCCGCACACCAGCCGCAGGGTGAGAGCAAGCTGCGCCTCCTGCGCCAGCGCCGGATGGCAGCACAGGAAGATCAGTCGCAGCCGTTCGTCCGGAACGACGTCCTCCCCGGCGTCGATGGCCGCGGCCACGCCCTCCGGGCCCGACCCCGCGGCACCCGACTCGCGACCCGACTCCACACCCGACTGTTCGTCCATGGCGACCTCGTCCACCATCTCCTCGGGCTCCACCAGCAACGGCAGCTTCGAGCGGAACACCTGCTCGCGCCGGATCGCGTCCATCGCGCGCCGCTTGGCCGTGGTGGTGAGCCACGCTTCGGGGTTGTTCGGGATCCCGTCGCGGACCCAGGCCGTCAGCGCGGCGGCGTAGGCCTCCTGGACGCACTCCTCGGCCAGGTCCAGGTCCCGCGCGACACGCGCCGTCGCGGCGAGCACCAGGGCCCAGCCGCGACGGTGCGCGTCCGCGACCGCCGTCTCGACGTCCGTGCGGTCCGTCATCCCTCGCTCGAGCTGACGAAGCCGCTGTGGACGGGCCGTACCTCCACGCCGCCGCCCTGCTGGGTGGCGGGGTTGGTACGGGCGATCGCCAGGGCCGCGTCCAAGTCGGGCGCCTCGATCACGTAGAAGCCCGCGACGACCTCCTTGGCCTCCAGGAACGGACCGTCGGTCACGACGTCGCCGCGGATCGAGGTCGCGGTGTCGACCGGCTGCAGCGCGAACGCCGCGACCATGCTCCCGGACCTCTCGACCTGCTCGGCGTGCCGGTTGTGGAGTTCGAGGTCCTCCGGCGTGGCGTCCGTGCTGTGGGCGGAGTCGCCCGCGTAGATCAGGATCGCGTACTGGGCCATGGTGGCTCTCCGTTCGGTTGGGGTTGTCGCCCTACACCCCTACGTCGGACGGCCGACACGGATTCGACAACACCGGCGCCCCAGATTAGGCGATCAGTTTCAGGGACGGCGATGCCGGATACGTCCCCGTTTGGTGCGGTCCTGCGCTCTCAGGCGCACGCGGAGGGCAGAAAGTGTGGGACACCCTAGGACCGCTGGGCGGGTCTGCCGCCGAAGCGCCATGGATGGACCTCCGTGCGGCTGTCGCGGCCGGCCGGCAACAACGTCGCCGCCGCTTCCCGGTCCGGCGCCTCCACGAGCGCCGCCCGGCCCAGCCGCGCCTCGCCGTCGAGCGCGAGCAGTTCGCCGTACACGATGATGTGTTTCGACCTGACCGGCGCGGGGTCGGACTCGTCCATGGTGATCACCAGGAATCGGCCGTAGCCGTCGACCGCCTCGGTGAAGTCCCACATCGTGTGGCCCAGGACGTTGTGGAAGCGGCACAGCAGGACCGACTCGAAGACGCCGGCGCGGTAGTACGGCTCTTCGTACGCGAACGTGCGGGCGGCGTCCGCGTCTGGAAGGTCGACAATGTGCAGGCTGCCCGTCGACTCTGCCTCCTCGCCATCGCCGGTCAGCGTGGGGCCGCGGGCGACCTACCCATCCATGAACGACCAGTGGTCTTCGCTCAGACTCATCTTGAGCGCGAAAGAGCCGGGGCGGTCGCGGCCGTACACGAACTACTGCACGGTCGTCGAGCCTAGGACGTGTCCTACGGACCGTGCCACCTGCCGGCAGCGAAACGAGAACGGCTCGGCCGGTCCCCAGACAAGGGGTCCGGCCGAGCCGTTCGACGTTCAGCTGCGCGGCGCTACCGCCGGCGCGGAGGTGAGGCGCACTAGCCCTGGCGAGCCTTGAAGCGCGGGTTCTTCTTGTTGAGCACGAACACGTGTCCACGGCGCCGGACGACCTGCGCACCCGGCTTGGCCATCAACGAACGCAGCGAGTTGCGTACCTTCATCGGGTCCGTCCTTCCTCTCACCGGAGCAGGTCCCCTGTCGGGTTCCATGCCCCGCGTCGGGAAGAACACAGTTCCGGGCCGATTTCATTCCCCGCACCAGCACGGCGCCGGGGCGCGCGGACCTACGTCGGATGCCGACCGCGCGTAACGAAACCGGTCCGGGCGCCGATAACCCCCTTAGGCCTTGCGCTGGTGGAGCCGGGAGTCGCTGGCCGGCTCGGGCGTGAGCCAGCGGGGCCCACGGTTCCGCACGGTCGGGATGCGATCGTGCGCGAAGAGAAAGACATCCCTGGAGTTTGAATGTCAAGCCGCAACCGCAGCTTCCTCTGGTTTGGCCGAGCGGTGAGCCCAGGCGGTTTCCTCGTTGTAGAGGGTGCGGGTCTTGAGGCAGCCGTGCAGGATGCCGACGAGCCGGTTGGCGACGTGTCTGCATGCTGCGAAGTGGTCGGTGCCGCGGGCTCGCAGCTCGTCGTAGAGGGCTCGCGCACCGGGCGAGGCGGTCATGGCGGGGACGACCTGGCTGAGCAGGGCGTCGATGAGCCTGTCGTTGTGAACGTAGCGGGCGGCGACGACCTTCTTCTTGCCCGAGGCGCGGGTGATGGGGCTGGTGCCGGCGTAGATGCCCCTATGGATGTCAAGCCGCTGCGGGACTGGCGGTTGTGTCTGGTGTGGACTTGGTGATGATCTGGTGGACTTCGCGGGCGATGTAGCGTTTGAGGCAGCGCAGAACCTCGCGTCGGGTCTTGCCTTCGCTGATGCGGCGTTGCATGTAGTCGCGGGTGGCCGGATCCCAGCGCAGGCGAGACAGGGCGATGCGGTAGAGCGCGGCGTTGGCGTTGCGGTCGCCGCCACGGTTGAGGCGGTGGCGGGTGGTCTGCCCGGAGGACGCCTCGACCGGGCTGACACCGCACAGCGACGCGAAGGATCCCTCGCTGCGCAGCCGTTCGGGGTTGTCGCCGACCGTGATCAGCAGGGTCGCGGCGTTGTCGGGGCCGATGCCGGGCCGGTCCAGCAGCCTGGGTGCTCGGGTTTTGACCGCCTCGGTGATGCGTTGCTCCAGGTCGCTGATCTCGGTGGTCAACGCGAGGATCCGGCGGGCCAGGATGCGCAGCGTGTAGGCCGCGGCGCTGACGACATCGTCGGGCGTGCTGGCCTCCAGCGCTGCGCAGTGCCGGACCAGGGCGGTGTTGCTCAGTCCGGACATCGCCTCCCGCAGAGCCGGGTCGGCGGCGACGAGCACGGCTTTGAGCTGGTTGATCGTCTGGGTGCGAGCCTTGAGGGCGGATGCTTTGGCCAGCTTGAACATCCGCAGCATCTCCACGGGCCCGTCCCCGGTCTTCGCCGCGGCCGTGGCCCGGCCCGACAGCAGCGCGCGGGCGGCCGACTCGGCGTCGATGACGTCGGTCTTGCCCCGCCGGCGGCGGGTGGCCTTGTCAGGCTGATTTACCTCGATCACCTCGACACCCTTGCAGCGCAAGTACCGGGCCAGCGCTGCGCCGTAGGAGCCGGTGCCCTCGATGCCGGCCCGCCGCAGCGTCCCGAAACCACGCGTCCAGGCCACCAGCTCCCGGTAGCCAGCGGTGGTCGCGGGGAACGTCGCGGTGGCCAGCAGCGCACCCAGAAGCGTGACCACCGCCGCGGTGTGCGTGTTCTTGTGTGTATCCACGCCGACGACGACGTCGTCTAGGTTGGTCTCATCCTGGTCGCGCCGCACGGGTTGGGACATGCTGGGCATGGTCGTCTGACTCCTGATCGCCATGGGGACGGAAGGCCACCGCCGGTCCAGGCGTGGGCGGTCAGAACTGTGATGGTGCCCTGTTCACGGCAAGGCCCCTATCGGGACACGCCCCGCCGGTCCGGCGGCCGCACGCACCGCCCCAGGCCGTGGCCGACAGATCTACACGAAGGCATCACGGCCAGTTCTTGCGCGGGTCAGGCCACGGCCTGGGACGACACGCCATGATCCTCACAGTTCTTGCGGGCGCGGGCGTCGGTGTAGCGGTGCTGGTCGTCGCCGAACTCGGCGAGCACCCGGGCACCGAGAATGGGCCCCAGGCCCGGCTGAGACAGGACGATCTCAGCGTCCGGGTGTTGGCCAAAATGTTGCTCCACCTGCCCTTGCAGGGTCTTGATCTGCTCGTTCAGTGTGGCCAGCACGGCAGTGGCAGCGCGGATGGTGGTCGCGTACGCCTGTGCCACCACGGCGGGCTGGCCGAGGTGCTCGGCGCGCAGGGCAGCCTGGATCTTGCCCGCTTTGGTGTCGATGTCGCCGCGTCGACGTGCTCGTTTCAGCGCCGTGCGGATCTGGGTGAGCGTCAGCTTCGCCGCCGACGCGGGGTCTGGTGCCTTGGCCAAAAGTTCCAGCGCATCGGGCGTGGTCAGCTCTTCGAACGCCTCGAGCGCAGCCGGGAAGTAGTCCCGCAGGGCGTGCCGCAGCCGCTGCATGTGCCGGGTCCGCTCCCAGATCATGCTCTTGTGGGCACGAGACACCACCTTGATCGCTGCCGCCTCGGCACTGTCGCCGGCCACCGGGCGCAGCTGGTGGGAATCGGTGCGCACCATGTCGGCCAGCATGTGCGCATCGGCGCCGTCGCTTTTGGCGCCAGACATCCCGTACCGTTCCCGGTACCTGGAAGCCTGCAAGGGATTCACCGCACACACCCGGTACCCGGCAGCGATCAACGCCTGCACCCATGGGCCCTTATCGGTCTCGATCCCGATCACCACCTGCTCGGCGGTCTCGTCGGCGTCTTCACCGAGCTGCTCGCCGATCAGCGCGTGCAGCCGGGCCATCCCGGCCACGCCCTCGGGCAGCCGCGCTCTGGCAAGCCGCCTGCCAGAGGCATCCATCAGCTCGATGTCGTGGTGGTCTTCGGCCCAGTCATCTCCTACGAACAGCAACGCGCCTCCCAGGCTCGATGTTGGTCATGGTCAACATCGGCGGCCGTACGAGAGAACCATCGGCGACCTAATGAACCAGTGCTCACGCCCACCAGGGACAAGCACGACATCCCATCAGCGATCAACTCTCTCGGTCACCGGCGGGGGCACGATCTTTCATCGGAACTCCCACAGGGGTTCAGGAGCAACAAGTGCTCACCCGCCGGCGGCCACCAAACCCGAAGTCTGCCCGAACCCGGGCCGACCCCGTTAACAACCATTAGGTGCACAGATGCGCGCACGGATACTGACGCTAGGAATGGTCAGTGCGATCGCCGCGGTGAGTGTCACCACGTCGGCCTACGGCGCGCCCCCGGCGCCCGCTGCCGACTCCGGTGGGACCACTGCAGCCGCTGCACAGGTCAGTGCCGTCAAGAGTGTCGGTACGCCGCTCCCGGTCGACGACTTCCGCGCGATCGAACTGGACGAGGACCGCGGCCGGCTCTACCTCGCCCAGGGCGTGGGCACCGGACTGCCGCTCGTCGTCACCGATCTCGACGGCCAGTTCCAACAGCGCGTCACCGCGGTCACCGACGTCTCCGACCTCGTGTTGGCCGACGACCATCGCAGGCTCCTGGTGGCACAGGGCTTCAACCGGGTCACCGCTCTTGACGCCGACAGCCTGACGGTCAAGGCCGCCTATCCCGTTCCGTCCGGTGCCTGTCCGTACGTCGTCGAACCCACGGGCGACAAGATCGTCGCCGGATTCCTGGACTGTGGCCTCGGCTCGGGTGGGCTGCTGGTGTGGTCGAGCCCCGATACCCCGCCCACGGTCTACACCGCCGGGCCCAACTACGAGCCGGTCATCGACGCCAGCGCCGGCGCGCCCGGCCTGATCGTCGCCGGCGACACCGGATACTCACCGGTCACCACCTACGTCATCGACGTCACCGGCACCACGCCGCAGATCCGCAGCAGGCGCACCGACACCGGCGAGAACCTGCAGGACTACGCGCTCAGCCCCGACGGCACCGAGGTGGTGGAATCGACCGGCTACCCCTACGAACACCACGCGTACCGGATGCCCGATCTGGCCGACGCCACCGTCTACCCGAGCGGCGCCTACCCGGCGGACGCCGCCTGGTCGGCCGACAGCAGCACCGTCGCGATCGGACGGTCCGACACCAGTTCCTTCGACCCCGACGTCCTGCTCTACAAGAAGGGCAGCACGACCCCGACCTACGCGGTCGACTTCCGCAGCGGCGACAACCTCTGGAAGGGCACGCTCCTGGTGAACCGCGACGGGAGCCGGGCCTGGGCGGTCAGCTACGACGACTACTACCAGGAGCGGTACCTGCTGCACTCCTTCGGCCCGGCGCATCCGCCGAAGGCCCCGGTCACCGATCTCGCGGTCACGGCGGCGACCGGTAGCGGGAAGCAGAAGGGCACCGCCAACCTCACTGTGACGTGGAGCTCGCCCATGTCCGGACCGTCAGGAGCGGGCGGCGACCACTACTGGTGGATCACCGCGTCCACCAACGGCGGACCGGAGAAGGAGTTCGGGCGCGGCCGGATGGACACGACCGGAAAGGCTTCCGCGACCTACGCGCTCCCCAAGGGCACGACCACCTTCACGGTTCATTACCAGGACTTCGAAGGGTGGTACCCGCCCGGCTACGACACCGCGACCCTGACCCGCTGACGTTCGCGCGGCTCGCGACGATCCGGTCGGCGATCCGGAGCGAACAGTGGCCGGGCACTCTCCTGCGACGCGACCACGCTTGGACGCTCAGGGGTCAGCGCGCGTTCAGCTGCAGGACACGTGGGGCGCGCACGATCGGCGGAGATTGTCAACGATCTAAGGAGCACGCATGACCACTCTGGATCCGGCCTCTGAGCAGCCGCAGGGCGTGTCGCGACGGTCTTTCCTGAGCCGCTCGGCGGCCACCGGGCTGGGAATCGCCCTGGTCGGGAGCGTCGACGTTGTTTTCGGCGCCGGTGCGGCGCACGCCGCTCCCGGCGGCAAGGGAGGGCGTCCGCACGTACTCGGGTACGGGCCGCTGATCCAGGACCCAGCCGGACTGCTGTCGCTCCCCGCGGGGTTCAGCTACAAGCTCATCGCCCAGGCGGGCGTCACCCGCCTCGAAAGCGGTGAGCTCACCCCGTCCGACCCCGACGGCACCGCCTCCTTCCCCCGACGCGGCGGCAACGGCAGCGTGCTCGTCAACAACCACGAGATCGACGGCGCGGAGCCCTTCCCGGTCCCGCACCTGAGCGGGCTCGTCTACGACGAGCAGGCCAACGGCGGCACCACCAACATCGAGGTGGACGGCGACGGCAACCGCATCCGGGAGTACGTCAGCCTCGCTGGCACGCACAACAACTGCGCGGGCGGGCAGACACCCTGGGGCACCTGGCTCACCTGTGAGGAAACCGAGGAGATCCTCGGCAAGCCGCACGGCTACGTGTTCGAGGTCGACCCGCACAACCAGGACGCCAACCAGAACCCCAGGCCGATCAAGGCGCTCGGTCGCTACGCCCACGAAGCCGTCGCGGTCGACCCGGACGAGGGCCTGGTCTACCTGACCGAGGACGCCGGCAACCCGAACGGCCTGCTCTACCGCTACACTCCGCCCCGGGCCGCCCTTCCGCTGGGCAAGGGGTCGCTGAAGGAACTCGCAGACGACGCCGGGACGCTCGAGGCGCTGGCGGCCACCACCGAGGACGGCACCCTCGTACCCGACCTATCGGTGGCCACCGAACCGGGCACCACCTATCGCACGACCTGGGTGAACGTCCCCGACCGCGACGCCAAGACGACACCGACCCGCAAGCAGTTCAGTGACACGCAGATCACCCGCAGCCGCAAGCTCGAAGGCATGTGGTGGGCCGACGGCGGAACCTACTTCGTCGCCTCTTTCGCGCGTACGGACGACGGAAGCGCGGTGGCGCACGACGGTCAGGTGTGGTTCCTCGACCCCAGCCGCGGCACCATCGAACTCAAGCTCCGCTTCGCCTACACCCCCGGCGACCAGGACAGCGACCCCGACGGTCCGGACAACATCACGGTCTCCCCGTTCGGCGGCGTGATCCTCGCCGAGGACGGTGAGGGCGCCAGCCACCTCGCCGGCGCCAACGACCGAGGCGAGGCGTTCTTCTTCGCCCGTAACGACCTGAACGACTCCGAGTTCACCGGGCCGAACTTCTCGAGGAACAAGAAGATCCTGTTCGCCAACATCCAAAGCCCTGGCCACGTCTTCGCCATCCAGGGCCCCTTCGTCCACCAGCACTGAGCTCGCAGCACCACCCGCCGAACACCGACATCGCCGGGTTCCTGTCGCTCTGCCCGCGACAGGGACCCGGCGCCACCCTTTCCCGTCGGTGTTACGTCAGGGCCCAGGGCCGGCGGGGTGGTGCGGATCCGCGTCCGGGACTCGACCGCCTCGCGGACCGTCACCCTGTCAGCTGCCGGGGTGACGGTCGTCTGGACCGGGGTCGCCAGGTCGGACAGGTACGTCAGCTTGTCGTCGATCACCTCGCCGCACCCGGGAGTCCGGCAACAACGGCATCCGATCGACGTCAGGTCGATCAGCTGAACGTGAGCGGACGTGGCCGGACCATCCGTCACACCCGAGGTTTGGTGCTCCGTTCGAGTATCGGCGCGATGGCGTCGACCTCGTCGAGGTCGCCGGCAGCGATGGCCATGATCAGGTCGTAGGCCTCGTCGTTGGACAGAGTAAGCCGGTAGCCATTCATCCCGTAGAACGCGATCAGCCCACCCAGCGCCAGGCGCTTGTTACCGTCCACGAGAGCGTGGTTTCGCGCCAGGGAGTGGACGAGCGCGGCTGCCTTCTTGTGCAATGACTGGTAGGCATCCGCGCCGAACACACTTGTCTGCGGACGGGCCAGGGCGGACTCCAGCAGCCCGTAGTCACGCACGTCCCACTGCCCGTGGATAGCCCGTTCGGCCACGTGAAGAAGCTCGGCCAAGGTCAGATAGATCACTGACCGAGCCGCTCCAGCGCCTCGGCGTATCGCGGGAGCTCCTCGTCAAGGACTCGATCGAGCAGGTCGACTCGGCTGTGGGATTCGATGTATTCCCGTACAGCCTGCCGCGCTACGTCCTGCATCGACCGGTGCTCCAATTCGGCGCGCATACGCAGCGCCTCGGCTTCCTCGTCGGTCAGTCGCAGTGTCATAGCCATGGGCACATGGTATCATCGGTGATACCTGGACCGGCTCGATCGCAAGCACAGCGCCTGCAACGGGCGACCGGCGATTCCATCCGGAATGCACGCTTTGACCCGAGCCCACCGACGTTCAACAGGGGTTCCCACAGCCGTCAGTCGTGGGCCCAGGGCTGGCGGGTGGTGCGGATCCGGGTCCCGGTCTCGACCGCCTCGCGGACCGTCAACCCGAGGTAGTGGTCCTGGCAGGCGTCGGCGAGGGAGTACCCGCCTTCCCCACCGGCGATCCGGTCGGCGAGCCGCGACATGCAGGTCGCGATCGCGATCTCCTCGTCGGCGAGCCGGGCCGGCGCGTACGGGTTCGTGAACACCTGACGCTCCCCCGCGTACAGCGTCCGCAGGTGGAAGCCCTCGAGGTCGGCGAGGAGTCCTGTCTGCTGCCGGGTGAACGTCGTCTGGACCGGGGTGCCCGGGTCGGACAGGTACGTCAGCTTGTCGTCGATCACCTCGCCGCGTTCCCCACGGACCAGGATCCGGTTGCCGAGGATCGGGTGGAACCACTGGCCGTCGGTGAAGTCGTACACCGCGAGCTGGTCACCGAAGTCGAGCGTCGCGATCACCTGGCCGAGGTCGACCAGCTCCTCCCGCGTCGGCCAGCCGTCGCGGCCGGGACCGCGCTGGACCCGGTTGGTGAACGCCGTTCCGGCCACCTCCGCGTCGGCGAAGCCCACGCCGAGCAGCCGGCGCAGCACCGCGATCGCGTGGTAGGTCTGGGTCGCGGACAGGTGCGCCGAGGTCACCCGGCCGAGCAGCCCCGAACGACACACCGCGATCCGCGCCGCGTACTCCGGCAGGAACGGGTACTGCTCGGCGACCTCCACGATCGCCGTGTCGCCGACCGCGTCCCACAGGGCCCGCATCCCGGGCAGGTCGGGGGCCGGCGGGGTCTCGCTCAGCACCGGGATACCGCGCCCGGCGAGGTCGACCACCACCTCGGGGTTGGTGGCCCAGGGCAGCGAGGTGACGGCGAAGTCGGGCGCTCCGGCGCCCAGCAGGTCCTCCAGCGAGGCGAACGTCGGCACGTCCCAGCGCTCGCGCAGCTCCTTCGCCCGCTCGGGCCGGCGGGCGACGACCCCGGTGACGGCGAACCGGTCCGGCAACGCCGCCGCGATCCGCAGATAGAACTCCGCCCGCCAACCACTTCCGACCACACCGAACGACGTCTTCGGCGTCGACAGCCCAGCGTCCACAGCGCCTCCTTCGACCATGCTCATCAGGCGCCCAACCTACGGCCGTCGCGCCCGCCACCCTCACCGGGATACGGGGTGCCGGCGTCCCAGTTGCTCGGCTCGGGCGGCTGGAAGTCGGCCAGTGGGAACGTGACCAGGCAGCCGTGCCGGTGCGACAGGTACGCCGCCTCGCACAACTCCAGCGCGCGCAGCGACGCGTCCGCCACGGTGTAGTCGGGCGTTCCCTCGTCGATGTGGCGGGCCAACTCCTCGAGGTGGACCTGGTGCCCGGAGCGGTCCAGCTCCGGCACCGGACCGACCTCGGCCGCTCCGGTTGGGCCGGTGATCCGGTAGCCGTTCTCCCAACCCCAGAACTCGATCACGCCGCCGGTGCCGACCAGCCGGAACAGCGTGTCCTTGCCGGGACGGCTGTGGGCCACGTGGTCGCCGCTGTGCAGGACGACCCGGGCACCGCTGCGGGTCCACCCGTACGTCACGGCCTCGGTCTCCACCCGCATGCCGTCACGGAAGGTGCGGCTGGAGGTGTCGACCGCCGCCAGGACACCGGCGAGCGGGTCGTCACCGATGAGGGTGACGAAGAACTGGAACCAGTGGATGCCGGCGTTGATGATGTCCCAGCCGGCGTTCTCGATCTCGACCAGGCGAAGCTCGCCGATGTCGCCGGCCCGTACCCGCCCCAGCACCTCCAGCGAGGTGGCCCGGGCGACCAGCCCGTGCGGAACGGCGAGCGGCGTCCCACTCTTCACCATGGCGTCCAGGATGCGCCGACCCGCCGCGGCCGTGTCACCGAGCGGCTTCTCGACCAGCATGCCGCGCGGGCGCGTCTCCAGCGCGGCGAGCGCGATCTCCTCGTGCGAGGGCGGATAGGTGGACACGCACACCACGTCGGTCGGCGACTCGGCCAGCAGCTGGCGGTAGTCGGCGTAGGTCCGGACTCCGGGGAACTCCTTCGCGACCGTGTCGCGAATCTCCTGCCGCTGGTCGCACACGGCGACAAGCTCGTAGCGTTCGGAGGCTGCCAGCGCCCTGATGCTGAGCGTGCCTCCCGCGCCACATCCGACCACGGCCGCGGAATACACCGGGCGCTCACTCACCGCGACTCCTCTTCCTTGCAGCTTCATGCAGCAGATTCACCGAGGGATCAGCCTGCCACCACCGGCCCCGCCGTACTGCACCGCGACCACAACCGGCCCCGCGACGCGGCGACGTAGGCTCGCCAGGAACCCGGGAGTACGGCGGGGGCGGTGGAAATGTCTGCGAACATCACGCCCGAGCAGGACATCGACGGCCGCTACTTCGACCACATCGTCGTCGGTGGCGGAGCGGCGGGCTGCGTGGTGGCGGCCCGGCTCAGCGAACGCGGAGACCGCGACGTGCTGCTGCTCGAGGCCGGCGCCCCCGACACCGATCCCGCCATCTTCGCGCCGCGCGGGGTGTCCCAGCTCCAACGCGGCGAGCATGACTGGTGCGACGTGACCGTCCCGCAGCCCGCGCTCGGGGGGCGCGAGGTACCCGTCTCGGCAGGGCGGGTCCTCGGCGGCGGCGGTTCGATCAACTTCCTCGCGTGGTACCGGGGACACCGACTGGACTACGACGGCTGGGCCGCGAACGGCATGCCCGGCTGGAGCTGGTCGGAGGTGCTGCCGCGGTTCCGGCGTAGCGAGGACCACGAGCTCGGGACCTCACCGCTGCACGGCAGCGGCGGGCCGATCCCCGTCACGACGGCGAAGAGCATCCATCCGATGTCGCTGGCGTTCATCGCCGCCGGAGTCGAGGCCGGCCTGCCGTTCAACCGTGACTTCAACGGCGCGGAACTCGAGGGTGTGGGGCTGCTCTCCAGCAACGTCGGCGCCGGCGAGCGGGTCAGTACGGCGCACGGCTACCTGCGCCCGGTGAGGAACCGGCCCCACCTGAGCGTCCACACCCACGCCCTCGTCCAGCGCGTCGTCCTGCACCACGGTGCCGCGCGAGGCGTCGTGTTCACCACCGCCGACGGGCGGGAGGTCAGCGTCCGGGGTCCTCGGTGGTGCTGTGCGCGGGACCATTGCGTACCCCGCAACTCCTCATGCTCTCCGGCATCGGCCCGGCCGGGCACCTGCGGGACCTGGGAGTCGAGGTGGTCTGGGACCTGCCCGGCGTCGGCGCGAACCTGCACGACCACCCCTCGGCGCCCCTTGCCTGGCCGGTCGTCCACGGGACCACCTGGCCGGACGACGACACCCCGGACAACCGGCAGCGCTACGCCGACCAACGGCGCGGTCCGCTGGCGTCGTTCGGTGAGGCGGGCGGGTTCCTGCGCTGCGGCAGGAACGCGCCCGCTCCCGACGTCGAGCTGACCCCGATGCTGATGGACTTCACGGGCGAGACAGGTCCCGGATTCACCTGCCTGGTGACGCTGCTGCGGCCGGAGAGCCGGGGAACCCTGCGGCTGCGCTCCACGGACCCTGCGGCCAGGCCCGTCCTCGATCCGCGTTACCTGGACCGCGAAGCCGACCACCACCTCCTGGTCGAAGGGATGCGCCGAGCCCTCGACCTGTGTGCCGCACCGGTCCTTCGCGCCTACCTCGGGGAGCCCACGACACCGTCACCGGTCAGCGACGACGCGTTGTCCAGCCACCTACGGGACAACCTGATCTCGATGGACCACCCGGCGGGCAGCTGCCGGGCGGGCACCGACGGCGACTCCGTCGTCGACCCGACGCTGAAGGTGCACGGCGTCGACGGCCTGTCCGTCGTGGACTCCTCCGTCATGCCCGCCCTCCCCCGCGGCAACACCCACGCCCCGTCGGTCATGATCGGTGAGCGAGGTGCCGACCTGCTGCTGGGCGACCCCTAGGACAGGCTGCGCCGCCGCAGCCGGGCGTTCTCGATCGCCGGTGGCTGGTAACCCGCGTCGGCCTGGTTGATGGTCGTGCCGGGCGGCACGATCTCGTCGATCCGGTCCAGCACCTCCTGCGACAACGAGATCTTGTCCGAACCCAGCGCCGCCTCCAGGTGCTCGAACGTGCGCGGCCCGATGATGACGGAGCTCACCGCCGGGTGCTCCAGGACGAACGCCAGCGCGAGATGGATGAGGGACAGTCCGGCCTGGTCCGCCAGCTCGGTCAGCGCGTACGTCGCCTCCAGCTTGCGGGCGTTCTCCGGCAGCGCCTGGTCGTGCCGGGCCGGCTGGCGCGCCGCCCGGCTGGAGACCGTGCCGGGCTCCTCGCCCCGCCGGTAACGCCCGGACAGCCAGCCACCCGCGAGCGGGCTCCACGGCAACACCCCGATGCCGTACTGCTCGGCCAGCGGCAACACCTCCCGCTCGACCGCGCGGGCCAGCAGGGAGTACGGCGGCTGCTCGGTCACCGGCCGCTCGCGCTGCCGGCGTTCGGCCACCCACTGCGCCTCGACGATCTGCGACGGCAGGAAGGTGGAGGTGCCGATGTAGCGGATCTTGCCCTGGCGCACCAGGTCGGTGAGGGCGCCGAGGGTCTCGTCCAGATCGGTCTCCGGCTCCGGCCGGTGCACCTGGTAGAGGTCGATCCAGTCCGTCCGGAGGCGACGCAGGCTGTTCTCGACCTCGCGGATGATCCAGCGGCGGGAGTTGCCCGCCTGGTTGGGGTCGTCACCGAGTCGGCCGTGGAACTTCGTCGCCAGGACGACGTCGTCGCGGCGGCCCCCGGCCAGGGCCTTCCCCACGATCTCCTCGGACTCGCCCTGGGAGTAGACGTCGGCGGTGTCGATGAAGTTGATACCCGCGTCGAGCGCCCGATGGATGACGCGGATGCTGTCGTCATGGTCGGGGTTGCCGTAGGCCCCGAACATCATCGTGCCCAGGCACAGCGGGCTCACCTTCACACCGGTTCGGCCCAGGGTGCGGTAGGTCATGCGCGATCCTTCCGTCGAGGCGTGCGAGACGTCCCCAATTGTTCCCCTTCCAGGTGGGAGCTCGCGCGGAGGACGGCGGCTCGACCTCCGTCGGTCACAAAGGCCGAGCCGCCACCGCTCAGTTCTCGAACGGAACCCGGACCCAGCTCAGCACCTGGGGGTCGTGCGGGTCGATGGTCACCTTCAGCCAGTTGTCCACGCCGTCGGAACCGTCCACCGTGACCCGGCTCAGGTTCGGAACGGGGGCGGAAAGGCCGTAGACGGACAGCCACTGCGACCCGGCGGCAAGAGGCTGGTCGGAGTTGTAGGTGTGGGTGTCGCCGTTGAAGATGTAGACCGGGCCGTCGAACGCGTTGGCCTCCTCCGCGAGCGCCTGGATGATCGGCCGGAAGCCGGAGTAGTTGGCGGGGTTCGGGTTGGTCGTCCCCGGGCTGAACATGTCGGCCTGAGTGAGCAGCGCCACGGCCTTGTTCTTGTCCTTTCGCGCCTGCTTGAAGGTGTCCCGAACCAGCTGGACGTCAGCCGCCGTACGGCCCTCGACCTCCGCGCGTTGCTCGGCGGTCGGTGCGGTGTTGCCGGTCCAGGGGGCGAGGCTGTTGTTGCTGCCCACGATGTGCACCGCGGCGAACGCCACGCCGTCGCGGGTGAACCGGACGTTCTCCGGGTAGCCCTGCGCGGCCTGGGAGGTCACGGCGACGCTGTGCTCGCCGAGGGTTCTGCCTGGCCGCGGGAAGAACGTCTGGCGGATCGCCGCGAGGCGCTCGATCGGGTTGTAGGACCCGTTGTTCTCCCGGTGGCAGTCGGTCCACTCGTTGTCGCCCGGGGTGTAGACCATCGGGTCGGCGAACATGTCGAAGTCCGACTTCACCATGGCGAAGTACTCGTCAGTGCACAGGGACCCGCCATCCTTGATGTCGCCCAGGTGGTTGACGATGCGTACGTCACGGTCGGCGTTGATCTGGTCGATGATCGAGGGGAAGTTCTCGATCTGGGCCGCGCCGTAAGGGATGTCGCCGATCACCGCGAAGCTGAAGTCCCGGCCGTGCTGGCCGGCGGCCGATGCCGTACCAGGTGCGGCGTTCACCGCCACCGCGGTTGCCGCTGCCACGCCGAGGGCCACGCTCTGCCACTTCCGCACGTTTCCTCCTGTGTCTTTGGCTTCTGTCGATCGCAGCCAGCCACTGTTCCGGCACGGCGTGAACCGCAGGGGCCTCGGAGAAGGATCATCCGTAAACGACGCGGAACGTCGGGCCTGACTCACCGCTCCGGCGGCGGCCAGGTCTTCCTGGGCGGCGGTCCGAACCACTGCCAGCGGGTGATGTACGCCGGCCGCGTTGGCTTCGGCTGCCTGCCCATGCCCATGCCCAGGCCTTCGCGCACCGCGCCGAGATCGCAACGCGATCGAGACACCGGACGCCAACCGGCTGACCTCGACCCGCGTCCTAGAAGGGAGAAACCGTGCACGCAGGCGCCGCTCGGCGAAGTCGGGATGTCGGGACGCGCGTGGTTGCCAGCGGTCCGCGCAGGGCAGTTCGGCCATGGACCCGAGGCGTTGGGGAGCGCCCTCGTGTCCGTCGAGGAGCGCATACACATGGGGGGAACGATGGCAGGAGTAGGCACGGACCAACGGGGCCTCCAGCGGCGCGCGTTGTTGACCACGACCGCACTCGCGGCGGTGGGTGGTCTGGTCGGCTGCGGTTCGGGTGCGCGCACCCGCGACCTGGCTCCGGCCGACGGGGGTTCGGGCACGGGGTTGCCGACGGCCATCCCCGCCCCGCGGAATCCGGCCCCCACCGCACCGTCGTCCACGCCCACACCAGCGGATTGGAAGGCTCTCGCCGAGAGCCTGTCGGGCAAGCTCCTTCGTCCCGGGGACGCCGGCTACCCGGCCGCCCACCAACTGTTCGATCCGGCGTGGGACAGCGTGCTGCCGGCCGCGGTCAGCGAGTGCGCGGACCCGGCGGACGTGGCGACGACGCTGAAGTTCGCCGAGCGGTTCAAGCTCCCGCTGACCAGCAAGTCCGGTGGGCACTCCTACGTCGGCGCGTCCACCACCAACGGCGGCATCGTCATCTCCGTCAGCTCGATGAAGAGCATCACCTTCAGCGGCACCACGGCGCAGGTCGGCGCGGGCGCGCCACTTGTCCAGGTGTACAGCGCACTCGAAGCCAGGAACCGGATCATCCCGGCGGGCTCGTGCCAGTCGGTCGGTGTCGCCGGCCTCACGCTGGGCGGTGGTCTCAGCCTCGCCAACCGGGTGTTCGGGCTGACCTGCGACACGGTGACCCAGGTCCAGGTCGTCACGGCCGACGGCGCCGTGCACACGGCGAACACCTCGGCCGAACCCAACCTGTACTGGGCCTGCCGTGGCGGTGGCGGCGGCACGCTCGGCGTGGTGACCGCGTTCTGGTTCCGCACCGAGGCCTCACCCCTGATCGGGACGTTCAGTGTCGGCTGGACCTGGGCGAACGCGGCCGCGGTCGTCCGTGGCTGGCAGCGCTACATGGAGACGGCCTCGGAGGAGGTGTGGGCGTCGCTGCGGCTCACCTCGAACCCCAACGGCACCTTGTCGGTGAGAGTGTTCGGCGTGGATGTCTCCAACGACCCGAGTGCGGCTCTGGACAAGCTGATCAGTGCCGTGGGCGTGGAGCCGGAGCACCAGACGGCCACCAAGAACAAGCACTTCTCCCCGGATCCGCCCAGCGGGCGCGTCGGGTTCTACGCGGGCACCGACATCCTCGGACAGGCCCTGCCCGCCTCCGGTGTCACCGCCCTCCTCGACGCGATGACCGGCGCGGCGCGTGCCGGGGTCGGCGCGACGGCGGCCTTCGACCCGCTCGGTGGGCAGGTGGAGCGACTGGCGGTCAACGCCACGGCGTTCCCGTGGCGGAAGGCGTTCGCGTCGATCCAGTGGTACTCCCAGAGCAGCAACGCCAAGGGCGCCCGAGCCTGGATCGCCTCCGGCCACAAGGCGGTGGCGTCCTGGGCGGTCGGCGGGTATGTCAACTATCTCGAGGCCAACCGCACCAACGGCTCCCTCTACTTCGGGCCCAACCTGGCGAAGCTGGCAAGCATCAAGAAGACCTACGACCCGAACAACGTCTTCAAACTTCCGTACACGCTGTAGGGACGGACGCCCGCCGGCCATGACTTCGGCCGGCGGGCGTCCACCTGTCTGTCCTCCCGCGCCCCAGGCTGACAAGCGCGGGTTGACATTCCTACCGGGTCAGGGGCAGGTCCGTGCCTGGACCGGGCAGGTCGCCCGGATCAGCGCGGACGGCCCGCCGACGACGGGAAGATCCAGGCTGCTCTGGTCGACCCTGACGCTGAGCTGGGTCCCCGGCGCGGGCCGGATCGTGTAGATGTTGTCGCTGGACATGACGACCAGGCCGATCCGTTCACCGACAGCGAACACGTGGTCGGTGGGCTGGAGCGCGAACCGCATCGGGTAGAACTCCCCGGCGGCCATGGGATCCTCGTGGCTGAGTGAGTTGCGGTTGAGCGGGTCCGCCCACCCACGGGTGATGACGGTCGGGTTCCCGGTGGCCGGGTAGCTGACGAGGTACATCGTGAGGTTGGCCCGCGGCTTGTCGATGGCCAGGCGCAGGCTCACCGACGGCGCACCACTGATCCGGACCTGCTGGCGTAGCGGCGGGGACTTGTACACGAGCCGGTTCGGTGAGGACGCCGCCGCGACCAGGTTCTGCGGGTTGATGGTCGCGTCGTCGGTCAGGGTCTCCACGCTCGACCCGCCCGCGTGCGTACGCAGAAGGCCACCGGCGGTGCGTCCACCCGGGGTGAGGTTCAGGTTCGCGTCGCCGGTCTTCGGGTCGGGCCACTCCGGGTACGGCGTCGGGTTGGCGTTGCCGCAGGCCAACCGGACGGACGCGCCGTCCGCGACCCGTTGTCCCGCGCCGGTCGCGACCGCCGAGGCCAGGGTGATGTGCGTGGAGTCGGGGATCGAGGCGATCACCCGGGTCTGGGAGCTGACGGTTCCGTCCGCCGCGGTGACCGGGATGGTCGCGGTGAAGCCCAACGTCAGTTCGCCTGAGTCGGCCACCGCGAGGGTGGCGGTGTTCGCCTGGTCGCCGGCCGCGCTCGTCTGCCGGGCCGGGCAGGCGTAGCTCTCCCGCACCACCCACGACCGAGGCAGCTCCTCCACGCCGTTGTGGACGCCGTACAGGTAACGGGTGAACCAGCGGTTGATCATGACGTCCGGTGGCGCCCCACCGTGCCCACCCTGGTGGAGGTAGAACATGTGCGGCACGCCCTGGTCCTTGAGCGCCTCGTAGAACTGTGCGGCGTTCTTCATCTTGACGTTGCCGTCGTTGGTTCCGTGCGCGAGGAGAACCGCGGCGTGGACGTTGCGCACGTCGTTCATGTAGTTCCGGTCGTCCCAGAAGGCGTTGTAGTCGCCGGTGATGCGGTCCTCCTCGACCCGCATCCGGGCGAACTGTGCCTGGCAGATCTCCTGGTCCGCGCGGCTGTAGACCGACTCCGCCAACACGTCCTGGTCGCCGCCACGGTTGGTGTTGGTGTTGATCATTGCACCGTTGGACCGGCGGTAGTCGTACACGCTGGAGATCGCGGAGATCGGCACGATCGCCGCCAGGCCGTCGACACCGGTGGTGGCGACCTGGATGGGCAGCGTGCCGTTGTAGGAGGTGCCCATCATCGCGACCTTGCCGGTCGTCCAGTCCGCGGTGACCTCGGTGGTCGAGGTGAGGCTCGTGAATCCCTTGGCGCGACCGTTCAGCCAGTCGATGACGGCCTTGCCGGCCAGCGTCTCGTTGCGTCCGCCGGTCGGGCAGCCCTCGGAGAGTCCGGTGCCGGGCGACTCCGAGTGCACCACGGCGAACCCACGCGGCAGCCACGTCGACTCATAAATGGTGCTGATGGTCGGGCTGGTGTCCTCGGTTTCGAAGGGTGCCTGACGCGGCTTGGACGTCGGAGGCTGCCCGAGTTCGTGGTCGACGGGCCACCAGCTACCAGGACCGATGCCCGCGTAGTAAGGGCTGTCCTCGTAGATGACCGGCACCTTCAGGCCGTCGGTCTCCGTCTCCTGCGGACGGGTCACGTCGACGTGGATGCGGTCGAGTTTGCCGTCGCCGTCGTTGTCGACGCTGGACTCGACCCACAACTCGTCATGTACCCAGTCGCTCGAGTCAGCCGAGAACACCGGCTGGGCGAGCCCGTCGACGAAGGTGGGTACCGCCGCGCTGGCCACCTGCGGGACGGCGATCGAGGTGAGGACGGCGGCCGCGCTCGACGCGACCGCGACCACCAGACCCAGTGATCGTTTCCGGAACCCGCGCGCTCGCGCCCGTGGATGCTTCACGTCCATGCCGCCTCTCCAGCTCTCTGACCGGATTCGCGCCGTGTAGATGATCTTGGGAACCGGAGACAGTTAACTCCCGAGCGAGGCTGCGCGGACCGCGCCGCGATGGCCGGTCTGGACATGCCGTCCGACGCGCCCCGTCGAGGCGATACCGCGCAAGCAGCCTCCAACCTGTGGCGCGGCCAGTTGGTGGGACGCAGTTCGGCGACCCGGACTCACAACCACAGGCTGCAGCCCCGGACGCACACCATTTGCACCGTCCGTCACCCTCGCCCAGCTCGGCCCAGGTCAATCGGGCGAGGTTTACACGGCTCGCAGCCTGTGCGATATTCGCACTATGGGCAGGGTGGACAGCTGGGAGCAGGTCGGCAGCCGGATACGGGAGGCGCGGGTCGCGGCGGGGTTCAGCCAGGGCCAACTGGCCGGCCAGCTCGGCATCGACCGCTCGGCGCTCGTCCGCGTCGAAAGCGGTCAACGCCAGGTGTCAGCCCTCGAACTCTTCCGTCTCTCAGAGATCCTCGGAGTTCCTGTCGCACACTTCGTGTCAACACCGCCCGCAGCGATCGTTTCGCTGCGGGCCGACCTGGATGATGACGCTCAGCCGGTGGCCCGCGAAAGGTACCGCTTCGACGCGATGCTCGAAGCTCACGCTCGCGACGCCGACTTCCTTCGCGCCCAGGGCTATCTCCGGACAGGAACGTCTCTCCCACCCCAGAGCGTGACCCAGAGTTCGGAGGCTCGCCAGTTGGCCTTGACAGCTCGTCGAACCGCCGGATTTGGCACAGGTCCGCTTCCTGGCATAGCTCAGGTGGCCGACACCTTCGGCCTTTACCTCCTGGTCCTTGACCTGCCTGGCGAGGGGGCATCCCTGCGCCTGGACGACGACCAGTTCGGCGTCGCCGTCCTCGGCGGCCGCGCACCCGCGGGGCGTCGGCGGTTCACGGCGGCACACGAACTCGGCCACCATCTACTGGGGGACGAGTACCAGTCCGACATCGGCGTTGCGGCCGGCCGCGACGAACGTGAAGCACTCATTGACACCTTCGCTGCCGAGTTTCTCCTTCCCGAGTCAGAAACCGCGTCCCAGTGGGAACAGCTCTCGGGAACCCCGCGCGAACGACTCGTGAAGTTGGCGGCGAGCTTCCGCGTCTCATGGAGTGCCGCGGTCCGCGCCGCCGCACGGTGCGGCGCCCTGGACGCGGAGGAGGCGCGGCTTCTGCGGGCGCAGGCTCCGCAGCGAGGGGACTTCCTTGCGGTATGCGGCGTCGAACCCACAGAGGATCTGGTCTCCGGGCAGACGAGCCCGATGTGGAGCCGCGCGGTCCTCGCCGCATACCGCGACGGGGTAGTGACGCCGGAACGTACGGTCGAGTTGCTCCACGGTGCTCTTGGCGAGGCCGACCTTCCGGATCGGAACGGCCAGTTGGAGCCGTGACAGTGTTGGTCTGGGACACCTCTCCAATCCTTCATGCGGGCAGAATCGATCGCCTTGACGTCCTCGGTGACATCGCCTCCGGCTGGGGACGTAACGTCACGACGGCGGCGGTCGCGCAAGAGTTGGAGCGTGAGGACGTCACCGTTCCCGAATGGCTCGGCGTTGTCCACGTCGACGGCTTGGACGAGATCATCGCTCTGGGCGAGTGGCTTCAGCGGGTCTCGGCGGGCCGCCGCGACAGAGGCGAGGCCACCGTGTTCGCCTGGGCTGAGGTTCACGGCGCGATCGCGATCGTCGACGACAAGGATGCTCGAATGGCGGCTCAGCGCGCCGGACTCGCCGCACATGGCACGCTCTGGGTCATCGCCAGGGCGGTGGTGGCTGAACGCATCACCTGTGCTGGCGCAGTCGGTTTCGTCGACGCGATGTTGAGTTCTGGTGCTCGCTATCCCTTCGGGTACGGCGGCTTCGTTCCCTGGGCTGAAGCGCAGGGACTTCTGTAGCGCGGCCAGTTGGTGGGACGCATTCCGGCGACCCCGTTCTCTCCTGGCGCTACGGCAACCTTGCGGAGCTTTGGCGCATCACTCCTTCAAAGACGTATGTCTTCACGGGGAGGTGACCCGATGCCGAGGAGTCGAGCGTTGGGGCGATGTGTCGGAACGCTGGTGGCCGCGGTACTCGCGGCCGTGACAGCTTCGGTGGGTGGTGCGGCGCCGTCGGTGGCGCAGGAACGCGTGAGCACCAGTTGGGAGGTCGTCCCGGTTTCGGGGCTGAGGGGACAGACGGACCTGACCGGCGTCGTGGCGTTCGGCCCGTCCGACGCGTGGGCGGTGGGATCGGTCCGGGAAGGCGCCACCGTCCGTACGCTCACCCTGCGCTGGGACGGGACGCGGTGGCGGCGGATCCCCAGCCCGAACCGCAGCGACGTACAGAACTGGCTCTTCGCGGTGGCCGGGTCATCCTCGCGGGACGTGTGGGCCGCGGGCTATGACGTCACCCCGGACGGGGAGCACCGGAGCCTTCTCCTGCACTGGAACGGCGCCCGGTGGCGTGTCGTCGCGAGCCCGAACGTCGACGCCTCGGACACCATCCTCACCGGCGTCACGGCCCTGTCGCCCACGAACGCCTGGGCGGTCGGAAGCGCGACGGCCTGGCCGTTCGTCGGACAGACGGTCGTCCAGCACTGGGACGGTGCCAGCTGGTCGATCGTCCCCAGTCCCAACCCCAGCACGACCGGCCTCGGCAGCTACCTCCTGGACGTCGCCGCGGCCGGCCCGGACGACCTGTGGGCAGTGGGTGACTACGACAAGGGCGACGGCGTGTTCCAGACGCTGACCGAGCGTTGGGACGGCACCGCCTGGTCGGTGGTCCCAAGCCCCACCGCACCTGAGGGTGCGCTGCTCGGCGCCGTCGCGGCGGGCAGCCCCGACAACGTGTGGGCGGTCGGCTGGCGACAGGCGGAGACCGGGCTCCAGCCGCTGGCGCAGCGCTGGGACGGTACACGGTGGTCCGATGTCGCCACGCCGGACTTCGACGGCGACACCACCTTCGCCGACGTGGTCGTCTCCGGTCCCGACGACGTGTGGGCCGTCGGTGGCCAGGCGACGAGCACCCTGGCCACCCACTGGGACGGACGGTCCTGGACCGTGACACCCAGCGCCAACCCCGGGACGGTCAGCTCCGGCCTCAGCGACGTGGCCGCGATCCCGGGCACCGACTGCCTGTGGGCGGTCGGCCAGTCCAGTGACGGCGCACGAGGACAGGCCCTCGTCGAGACCTACTGCGCCGACTGAGGCGAGGCGTCCCTCGGGAGCGTGCCGGCCGCCACACCAGGCTGGTCCGGCGCTCGGCACGCTCCTTCCGGGCCTTACGGCGTGGCGGCCAGCCAGGCGCTGGTGCCGATGACGATCCTGGGCTTCTCGGCCGGCTTCAGCCAGCGCACGATGCTGAGGTCGTACTTCTCCGTCACGCTCACACATCCGGCGGTGGCGCCCGATCCGTTGGCGTGCAGGAAGATCCCGCCGCCGAGGCGGACGTCGCTGCGGCCGGTGCCGGCCTTGTTGAAGTCGACGACGGTGGCGTACTTGTACTCCTGGTCGCCCCAGTCGACGAGGTGCTCGGCCGACGACGGACTCCAGGCGTAGCTCTTGCCCGGCAGCCGCTGCTGGATCATGTTGTAGGTGGCCGGGTCCTTCGGGTCGTACACCCAGTAGTGCCGCTCGTCGAACCTCGTCCAGCCGTTCGTGGTTCCGGGGTTCGGCCCCGGCCCGAACGAACCGAGCAGCCTGAACATCCCACTCGGCGTCTTACCGGAGCCCTGCACCCTCGTCGGCGACACGCCGTTGTAGCCGACCCGGCCGGGCTGCGGGCCGCTGGTGCGCACCCACGGCTGCGATGCCGAGGCGCGGCGCCAGGTCTCCACCTGGGCGTAGCTGGTGCTCGCCGAAGCTGTGCGGACGAGGACGACCTGATGTGTCTCCGCGGGAACCGCGAACCGGTTGATCCCGGGGATCCGTGTGTTGGTCGCGGCCTCGCTCTGCTGCGCGGGCGTGGCCACCACACCTACGACGGCGAAGATCGCGGCCAGGGCCAGCCCGACTCCGATCGTGAGGAGGGACCTGCCCGCCAACCGGCGGTGTGTACGGGGTGTGACGGCCATGCTGCTTCCTGTTCCCGCCTGACAAACCGGCGGTCGATCTTGTGATGCATCTCGGGAAATACTTTGGTGTTCCCACAATGAGGAAGGCAGTCACCAGATGTCCAATCAGGCAGGACCGGACGGCCAGGCAGGACTGGATGGCCGGACCGTACTGGTCACCGGTGGCGGCGCCGGTATCGGCGCGGAGACGGCTCGCCGGTTCACCGCGACCGGGGCCAGCGTCGTGATTTTCGAACGTGACGCGGAACACGCGGCCGCCATCTCCGAGGAACTCCCGAAGGCGCGGGTGCTCACCATCGACGTGGCCGACTCCGCGGCCGTCGACGACGCGTTCCTCGACCTGGACCGGGACGGTGTTCATGTCGACGTCCTGATCAACAACGCCGCGGCGTGCGCCTCCGACTCCCTTCTCACGATCTCTCCGGACCTGATCGAGCGCGACCTGAAGATCACGCTCGCGGTGCCGATGCTGATGGCCCAGCGCGTACTCCGAGGCATGGTCCCGCGACGGTCCGGAGTGATCCTGAACGTCGCCTCGGTCAACGGGCTCGGCTTCTACGGCAACGAGGCCTACTCCGCGGCCAAGGCCGGACTGATCAACTTCACCAAGTCGGTGGCCGTCGAGTTCGGCCAGTACGGCATCCGCTGCAACGCCGTCGCCCCGGGAACGGTCGCGACCGGGGCGTGGCAGCGCCGGCTGGACCGCGATCCGGACGTCCTGTCCAACGTCCAACGGTGGTATCCGCTCGGCCGGGTCGGCGAGCCGGCCGACATCGCCAACGCGCTGGTCTTCCTCGCCTCCGACGCCGCGTCCTGGATCTCCGGCGTCTGCCTCCCGGTGGACGGCGGCCTGACGGCCGGGAACTTCCACATGACCCACGACATCCTCGTGGACCAGGTCCGATGAGCGCCCAGCCGAGTACGCCGGTCACGCTGCTGCGCGGTGGCACCGTCGTCGACCCGGTGGACGGTGAGTACCGCGCCGACGTCCTGCTCTCCGGTGACCGGATCGCCGCGCTCGGGGACTCCGCCACCTCCGCACCGGATGCCGAGGTCGTCGACGCCGACGGGCTGCTGATCCTCCCCGGCGGAATCGACGTCCACTCCCACGCCGACGCCCGGGTCTTCGACGACGACGTCCAGCTGGCCCTGCTGCGCTCCGGCGTGACCTCCGTCGTGGCGGGACAGGACGGGGTTTCCTTCGCGCCTGGCGACGGCACCTACGCGCGTGACTACTTCGGACCGCTGAACGGCGACCACCCCAGCTACCGCGGTGGCGGGGTGGCGGCGTTGCTGAAGGGATACGACCAGACCACCCGGATCAACGTCGGCTACCTCGTCCCCGCGGGCACCGTCCGCTACGAGGTGATGGGCCGCGACCCGCGACCGGCCACGCCCACGCAGCTGAGCGCGATGGTCGCGCTGGTCCGGGCCGGGCTGGCCGACGGCGCGCTGGGGTTGTCGACGGGGCTGGACTACGTGCCGGGCTGCTTCGCCGACGCCGCCGAACTCGCGGCCCTGTGCGAGCCGGTCGCCGCCGTCGGCGGGGTCTACGTCACCCACATGCGCGGCTATGAGGAGAGCACCCCGACCGGCATCGCCGAGGTGGTCGAGATCTGCCGCCGCAGCGGTGCCGCCGGGCACATCTCCCACTTCCACGCCCGATCCGACCTGGTTGCGCAGTCGCTGGAGACGGCTCGGGCGGAGGGTGTGGACCTGACCTGGGACGCCTATCCGTACTTCCGTAGCTTCACCCTGCTCAGCATGGTGCTGCTGCCCAAGGACCTCATCCGTGAGGGCAACGCGGCCGCGGCGGCCCAGCTCCGCGACCCCGAGCGGCGTGCCGCGCTTGTGCAGGCGCTCGGCCGTTCCGGTGAGGAGACGATCGGCCCGCGCTGGGCGGAGCGGATGCGGATCGCGCTGGCCGGATCGCAGGCCTACGCCTTCGTCGAGGGGCAGACGATCGCCGACGCGGCGGCCGCTCGCGGTGAGGATCCGCTGGACCTGGCTCTTCGGATGCTCGCGGAGTCGGAGCTGGCGACCACGACGGTGGTGGAGATTCCGTCCATGCGCGACGACGAGCACCTCGCCCGCCAGTACGCGCTGCCGGGAGCGACCTGCGGGTCCGACGGCATCTTCCTCGGCGGCGCGCCGCACCCGCGTGCCTACGGCTGCTTCGCCCGGTTGCTGAGCCAGTTCGTCCGCGTACGCCAGGACCTCTCCTGGCAGGACGCCGCCGCGATCACCTCCGGCACGGCGGCGGCACGGTTCGGGCTGCCCCGGCACGGCCGGGTCGCCTCGGGCGCGATCGCCGACCTGGCGTTGGTGGACCCGGCGACCATCGCGGACCGCGCCGACTACGACGTACCCACCCGACTGTCCACCGGCATCGAGCGGGTCTTCGTCCGCGGGTCGCTCGTCCTCGACGGCGGGGAGCTGACACCCGCCCTCGCCGGCCGGCCGCTGCTGCCGGAGCATGCCGCATGAGCGCGGACCGGATGCTCCTGGTCGCCTCCCGCGGCGACAGCACCCACACCGGGCCCGGGGTCGGTCCCTCGGGGCCTGGCGCCGGGATCTACCTGGTCGACACCCGCGACCCGGACGCCCGCCCGCGCCGCCTGGCCGAGGTGGCCGGACTGTCCTGCCTCGCCTGGCATCCGACCCTTCCGGTCCTGTACGGCCTGGCCGGCGGTGAGGTGGTGGCGTGGCGGGTCACGCAGGACCACGGCTTGGAGCGGCTCGGCGCGCTGGCCCTGCCCGACGGGGGCGCCTGTCACGCCGCGGTCGCCCCGGACGGGCACACCCTCGTCGCCGCGATGTATGAGTCGGGGCAGGTCGCGTTCGTCGACCTCGAACCGGACGGCGGGCCGGGAGCGTGCGACACGATCCAGCTCACTGGTTCCGGCCCCGACCCGGAGCGGCAGGAGGGCGCCCACCCCCACCACGTCCTCGTGACCGGCGAGACGACGGTGCTCGTCACCGACCTGGGGGCCGACCTCCTCCGTACCGTCGACCTCGGCACCCGCACGGTCACCGACGAGCGGACGCTGCTACCGGGATCCGGACCACGCCACACCGCGCTCCTGCCCGACGGGCTGGTGACGACCGGCGAGCTCGACGTCTCGCTGATCCGGACGACCGGCACGGACACCGCCGCCGAACGCGCCAGCAGCCGGCGACCCGACGAACGCGTCTACCCCAGCGACCTCGCCGTCGACTCCGCGTCCGGGCGGGTGGTGGTCGCCAACCGTGGCGCCCACACCCTGGCCTGGTTCGATGTGGGCCCGGACGGGCCGAGCCGAGTCGGTGAGGTCGACGCCCACGGCGCCTGGCCGCTCAACCTCGAACCGCTCGAGGACGGGCTGGCGGTCGCCAACCGCGACACCTCCCTCGTCGCGCTGTTTCGCTGGGACGCCGAGGGGGAGCTGACCTTCGACCGCGGCTACGACGTTCCCCGGCCCGTGTGGGTGCTCACCACCCGGGCGTGATCTCCAAAAGTGGCACTCGGAGATTGGTGCCCGGAGGTAGGCGCCCAGTAGCTGTGACGCGTCCCACACCCGCTTAATTGGAATCTCAGCTTCGTATTAAATTAGGCTCCTTCCTGTGCGACTGACCAAGGGCACCGACCTGGCACTGCGGATCGTGATGCGGTTGGCGGTGCTGGAGGAGGAGGCGGCGCCGACCACCCGCCAGGTGGCAGGCGCCGTCGCCGTGCCCTACACCCACGCGGCGAAGGTGGTCACCCGACTGCAGCACCTGGGCGTGGTGGAGGCCCGTCGCGGTCGCGGCGGGGGCCTGGCCCTGACCGCATCGGGACGCGCCATGTCCCTGGGCCGGCTCGTCCGGGAGTTGGAGGGCGCGGGCGACGTCGTCGGCTGCGAGGACGATCCGCCCTGCCCGCTGAGGTCGGCCTGCCGGCTGCGCGGGGCGCTACGGGCCGCCCAGGAGGCCTTCTACGCCGCGCTCGACCCGATCACCATCGAGGACATCGTGGCCACTCCGACCGGCCCGGTCCTGCTGGGTCTCCCGCTGAGCCCGGCCGACTGAAACGAAGCCGCGCGTCACGGGGGAAACCATGCCACAAAAAACGAATCTCATATACGAATATGGAGTCCGAGCATGCTGTCCGCCACGTCGGCCGAGACGATCCGCGCCACCCTGCCCGCCGTCGGCGGCGCCATCGGTGAGATCACCACGTCGTTCTACGCCAGGCTCTTCGAGGCCCATCCCGAACTGCTGCGGGACCTGTTCAACCGGGGCAACCAGGCCAACGGCTCGCAACAGCAGGCCCTGGCCGGGGCCATAGCCGGCTTCGCCGCGGCGCTGGTCGAGCACCCCGACGTCTCACCGGAGGCGATGCTCGCCCGCATCGCCCACAAACACGCCTCCCTCGGCATCACCCGCGACCAGTACCGCGTCGTCCACACCCATCTCTTCGCCGCCATCGCCGAGGTGCTGGGTGATGCGCTCACCGAGGAGGTCGCAGCCGCCTGGGACGAGGTCTACTGGCTGATGGCACAAGCCCTCATCACCCTCGAGGCCCAGCTCTACCTCGACGCCGGCACACCGGCCGGTGACACCTGGCGTGACTACCGCGTGGTGGGCCGCCGCCCGGAGACCGACGACACCGTCACCTACTTCCTGCGCCCGACAGACGACCTTCCGCTACCGACGTTCCTCCCGGGGCAGTACGTCTCGGTGCAGGTCGAGCTTCCCGACGGCGCCCGCCAGATACGCCAGTACAGCCTGTCGGGCCTGCACACAGACGCGCTGCAGTTCACGGTCAAGAAGGTCACCGGCGCACCCGACGGCGAGGTGTCCGGCCATCTCCACGAGCATGTCCACGAAGGTGACACTCTGCGGATCAGCGCCCCCTTCGGCGACGTCACCCTCGACGAGAACGACAACCCCGTCCTGCTCGTCTCCGCCGGTATCGGCTGCACACGCCTGATCGGCATGCTCAGCCGCCTCGCCGACCTGGACTCCCCACGACAGGTCGTCGCCGTCCACGCCGACCGCGCCCCGAGCACCCACGCCTTCCGCGACGACCTCGAACAGCTCGTCGGCAAGCTCTCCAACGCCAGCGCACACGTCTGGTACGAGCAGCCCGAGGTCGACTGGCCCGCCGAGCGAACCGGCTTGGTCGACCTGTCCACCGTGCCCGTTCCGCCCAACGCCACGGCCTACCTGTGCGGCCCGCTTCCCTTCCTGCGCGGGGTCCACGTCCAACTCCTGGAACTCGGCGTCGCCGCGACCAACATCCACTACGAGGTCTTCGGTCCCGACCTCTGGCGCAACGCCACGTCCACGCCGTGAGCGACCCGCGAATCAGCGGGACGGCGGAGCGAGCAATGGCCAGAACTCGAGATCAGGCGCCTGGCGGGCGGAACGCGACCGACTTCGCGACGGCCGCGTCGATCTCCTCAGGCGTCAACAGGACGACAGCCTTCGTCGTGAGCGCGCCACTGGCCGTGACCGCCAGACTCAGGGCCGCGGCCGAAGCGTTGTCCGGAAGCTCGAGGATGCTGTAAAGGTCATCTGACCCGAAGGCAAAATACACGCATTCGACAGTGCCACCCACCTGCTCCACGGCCTCGTGAACGGCGGCCTTACGGGCACTTCCGCCCTTCTCCAGCAGGCCTTTCGAGCCGGAGGCCGTATAACTTGCCTGCTGCATGAATTTCGGCATGAGAATCCCCCCGATTTCGCGATCCAGCCTACGTCGACCACCATCGCCGAGTTCGGGGTTCGGAGTTCGGGTGACAGACGTGCGACATATCCTCGCGGTAGGCGATCCGGGCGATGTCGCCAACCGCACGGAGGTCGGCAATGGCAGGAAAGACGAAGGTGCAGGTACGCCGGGTCTATGAGGAACCGGCACGCGGCGACGGCACCAGGGTGCTGGTCGACCGGGTCTGGCCGCGGGGGCTGACCAAGGCCAAGGCCAGTCTCGACGAGTGGTGCAAGCAGATCGCCCCCTCCACGCAGCTACGCAACTGGTACGGCCACGAACCCGACCGCTTCGAGGAGTTCGGGCGCCGCTATCGCGACGAACTGACCGAACCGGAACGCGCGGACGCGCTGGCCCACCTGCGCGAGCTTGCCGGGAAGCGAACGCTGACCCTGCTCACCGCGACCAAGGAGCCCCGGATCAGCCAGGCGGAAGTGCTCGCCGAACTACTCGAGGGACCGGCCTGAGCCTCGGCGGCGAGGCGTCAGTCGGCTCGACGTCTGGTGCCGGCCGCCGGCCGTCTCGCCGAGGTTCCCCGCCGCGCCGCCGCAGTCGTCTTCGCCGCAGTCGCCACCGTCGTCGTTTCCTTCGCCCCGGTGAGTCCCCGCTCGAGAACGTCGAGCGCGTGGGTGCCGTGCGCGAGCAGATCGTCGGTCAACTTCCTGTCCCGGCGCCCGGCCAGCAACTGGCTGTGGAGGTAATCCTTCATGGCACGGTGCACGCCGACGAGAGCGTTGGCCACCACCCACGGTGCGAACACGTCATCAGTACCGGACTGCTCCGCGATCAGAGCCGCGAGTTTGCCGGTGGTCTGGTCGAAGATCTCCCGCTCCCGCGCCTGCAAGGTCGCACTGCCCCGGATGATCCGCGCGACGGTCGCGATCCGGTCCAGGCCGGCCGGGTCATCGCTGGCCAGTAGGCCGCGTGGGCGTACGGCGACGTCCCGGAACGCGTCGATCACCGACATCGTCCCCGGGCGGTCGCCGATCGCGGCGAGGAGCTCGGCCTCGAAGCTCTCCATCCCGCTGTAGACCAGGGCTTCCTTGGTGTGGAAGTAGTTGAAGACGGTGGCGACGGAGACCTCGGCGGCGCGGGCGATCGCGGCGACCGGTACGGCGTCGAAGCCCCGCTCGGCGAACAACTCGAACGCCGCCTGGGCGATCTGCGTCCGCGTTCGCTGCTTCTTCCGGTCGCGCAGGCCGGGCTCGGTTGGCATCGCCCCACGATAACAGTTGACTTGGAGTGAGACTAATTTTAGAGTCGCTCTACGATTAGCGTCGACACGAGGGGCTGAGGATGACCACGACCACGGACCAGATCCAGCAGTTGGGAAGAGACTGGGCGAACGCGGAGGTACGCGGTGACGTCGCCGCGCTGCAGGCCATGACCACCGACGACTTCACCCTCGTCGGCCCACTCGGATTCGTGCTGGACAAGCAGCAGTGGCTGCGCCGCTACCAGGGCGGCGGCCTGGTCACCCAGCAGCTGAGCTGGGAAGAAACCCAGGTGCGCGACTACGGAAGCGCCGCCGTCAGCGTCGGCGTCCACGACCAGAAGGCCGAGTACAACGGACAACCCGCCGACGGCAGGTTCCGCATCACCCACGTCTTCGTCCACGACGGCGACCGGTGGCTGCTCGCCGGCGTCCACCTCTCCCCGATCGGCGGACCGCCACCGTTCGCCCAGCGCGACACCACGGAGAGTCCACGATGACCGTCGAACTGAACCACATCATCGTCCCGGCACACGACAAGCACATCTCGGCGCGGTTCCTCGCCGACGTCCTCGGCCTCGAGGCCGGCATGGAGATCGGACCCTTCGTCCAACTCCAGGTGGACAACGGCGTGACGCTCGACTTCATGGACGCCGAAGGATTCGAAGCACACCACTGCGCCTTCCTGGTGAACGACGCCGCCTTCGACGCCGCGTTGCAGCGGATCCGCGCGACCGGGGTGACCTACTGGGCCGACCCGTTCCACGCGCGGGAAGGCGAGATCAACCACAACAACGGCGGCCGGGGCCTCTACTTCGCCGACCCGGGCGGCCACAACATGGAGCTCCTCACCGCCCCCTGAGAGGAACAGGCGCATGCGTGTCAGCATCAGCGTGACGAACTACTCCTGGCCCAAGGGCGGTGCCGGCATCGGGCAGCGGCTCACCCGGATCGCCCGCGTCGCCGACGAGGAAGGCATCGACACGGTCTGGGTGGCCGACCATCTGGTGCAGGCGGACCCGTTCGCCGATCCCGGGCACACCGAACACCTCGAGGCCTGCACGACGCTCGGCTACCTCGCCGCGAGCACCGAACGGGTGCGGCTGGGCACCATGGTGGCCGGGGTGACCTTCCGCCCGCCCGCCGTCCTGATCAAGGCGATCAGCACCCTGGACGCGCTGTCCGGCGGACGCGCGTGGTTCGGGATCGGCACGGGGCACCACGAAGGGGAGGCCCACGACATGGGCCTGCCGTTCCCCTCGGTCTCCGAACGTTTCGAACGGCTGGAGGAGACGCTGCGGCTCGCGCACCAGATGTGGTCGGGCGAGGAGTCCCCCTTCGACGGCAAGCACTACCAACTCGCCCACCCGGTCGACAGCCCTCGACCGACCAACCGGCCACGGATCCTGGTCGGCGGCACCGGCGAACGCAAGACGCTACGGCTGGTCGCCCAGTACGCCGACGCGTGCAACGTCTTCGACATCCCCGACGGCGGCGCGACGGTCCGGCACAAGCTCGGCGTCCTGGCCGAGCACTGCGCGCGGCTCGGCCGCCCTTACGGCAACGTCGAGAAGACCATCGGCACCCGGCTCGCGCCCGGCGAGTCAGCGGAGGACTTCACCCGCCGCTGTGCGGGCTTCACCGACCTCGGCATCGACCACGTCGGCGTCATCACCCACGGGCCCTGGACCGAGGACGCCGTACGCACGGTGGGCGCCGCGGCCCGCACCCTGGCCGGCGCCTGATCCGGGGAAGCCGACCGGAAGCCTGGGCCCGCCGCTCCCTACCCGCCAATACCCGACGCGCCAGCCCCCGGTCACACCCGTGAGGCCCTGCCCGCTGGGGGCGAACTACCCAGGTCAGCACACCCCGACGGTGAAAGCGTTGAAGCGGATCGAAGGCCGCGATCCGTGGAGGCGTCTCATGGGCACGATCACCACCAGGGACGGAACCGAGATCTTCTACAAGGACTGGGGTTCGGGTCAGCCGGTGGTCTTCAGCCACGGCTGGCCGTTGAACTCCGACGCCTGGGACGACCAGATGGTGGTCGTCGCCTCCCGCTGCTTTCGCGCGATCGCCCACGATCGTCGTGGCCACGGACGTTCGGAGGATCCGTGGGACGGCAACGACATGGACACCTACGCCGAGGACCTCGCCCAACTCATCGACACCCTCGACCTCCACCCGCAGACCCTCGTCTCCCCACGCCGGGCCGGGTAGCCGGCGAGCAGCGCAGCGGAGGGCGCCATGACCATCCCGACGCCGCGGTTCCCGGTGCCGGAGCACGTGCCGGCCAACAGTTCCACCGAGAAGGACGGCATCGTCGTGGGCGTCGGACCGGTGACCGTCGACGCCTACATCGACTTCCTGTGTCCGTTCTGCCGACAGTTCGAGGCGACGTCCGGGCCGACCCTGGAACGGTTGGTGGACGAGGAACTGATCAGCCTCGTCCACCACCCCATGGGCTTCCTCGACGAACTGTCCACCAACCACTACTCCTCCCGAGCCTCGGCGGCCTCGGGCTGCGCCAGCGACCAGGGTCGTTTCCTGGAGTTCGCCGCGGCGCTGTTCGCCCACCAGCCACCCGAGGTGGGACCCGGACACACCGACGAGGAACTGGTCGCGCTCGGCGCTCTCGCCGGTGTGACGGATCCGCCGTTCGCCGCCTGCGTCCTAACGGGGACGTATCTGGACTGGACGACCTACGTCACGCGCATGGCCGTCGGGCGTGGAGTGGGCGCGACCCCCACCGTGACGGTCCAGGGCGTCCCGGTGCCGGCGAACCCCCGCACCATCGTCACCGCGGTCGACCAGGCCAGCAACGCGCCGACCCGGCCCGAGCACGAGACGCGGCCGGAGAACCAGTGGCGCACCCACTGGCTCTAGTAGTGCGTGTTCCGATGCCGGTGGTGCCCCAAGCCCGCCTGCCTAGCGATTGGCGGCGTGTCGCGGATCGACAGGTGGGGAGATCTCCGGGCGAGGGTCCGTGGCGAGGCGTGCGTGGAGATGGGAGTCGTAGCGTTGGCCGGTGGGGTCGACGAACTCCTCCCGCATGGTCACCTCCATTCGGAAGCCGGCCTTCA
Organism: Actinopolymorpha pittospori; assembly: GCF_014873875.1. GTDB lineage: Bacteria > Actinomycetota > Actinomycetes > Propionibacteriales > Actinopolymorphaceae > Actinopolymorpha > Actinopolymorpha pittospori. The sequence goes on from NZ_JADBEM010000001.1 coordinate 1,437,718, forward strand.
CGGCGACCCGACACGATCCGGTGTTGACCACCGCGTGGTAGAGGTTGAGGCGGTGCAACCCGAGGCCGCCGCCGTTGGTCGGCGTGAACGCCCAGCGGGCCACCGCGTCCAGGGCGCGCGGCGCGATGCCTCGGCCTCGAAACCGCGGCGACACCCAGTACGCCATGACCGCCTGGTCGGGGATGCGGTTGACGTCGCGCACGCTGACCGCACCGACCACCGTGCCGTCGGCCGCGTCGGTGACGGCCAAGGCCGCGGTGCCGTCCTCCCAGCCGGTGATGCGCGGCCCCAGCCAGCGTCGGCCGCGCTCAGCCTCCGGTGCGTCCAGCACCGCCAGGCCAGCTGCCCAGCGCAGGATGCCCGGGTCGCGCATGGCCGCGGCGACAGCGGGCTCGTCGGCCTCGACGAAGGGGCGCAGCACCAGGTCGGCCGCATCGATGGTGGCGGGGGCGAGGAGGGGCCGGCTGATCACCCCAACGTTCTACCCGACCGCCGGCGGCATCAGCGCGCTGACCCCGACCCCGGTCTCCGGCCGTGCCGAACACTCCGGGTGATCACTTCGATCGCCATGATCGCCTCGTCCGAGGGTCCTGGTGTTATCGTGACGGGCGAGTATCCCCGCTCGAGGAGACCGACATGCTGGGTGAGGACGACATCTCCGGGTGATCCCGGAGCAATCGGCCACAGGTGTAGGCGCAGCAGCGCCCCCGTGGCCCCTCTCGTCGTCCACACACCCCTCCTGATGCGAGCGTCTCGACGCGCCCGCACGCACCCACGAGGTCTTCTCCCATGTCCGACGCGTTCGTCGTCTGTTCCAACCTGTCCTTCTCCTGGCCGGATGACACCCCGGTCTTCCAGGACCTGTCCTTCACCATCGGCGCCGGCCGCACCGGCCTGGTCGCGCCGAACGGCGCCGGCAAGAGCACCCTGCTCAGGCTGATCGCCGGGGAGTACCGGCCCAGCCGCGGATCCGTGACCGTGCAGGGCGTTCTCGGCTACCTCCCGCAGACCCTGCCCCTGGTCGGCGACCTGACCGTGGCGGAGGTTCTGGAGATCGCCCCGATCATCCGGGCACTGGACGCCATCGAGTCCGGCGACACCGGTGAGGAGCACTTCGCCACGGTCGGCAACGACTGGGACATCGAGGAGCGCACCCGGGCCCAACTGGATCGGCTCGGACTCGCGGACGTCTCCCTCACCCGGCGCCTGCACACCCTCAGCGGCGGGCAGGTCATCTCCCTCGGCCTGGCCGCGCAGTTGCTGAAGCAACCCGACGTCCTGCTGCTGGACGAACCGACCAACAACCTCGACATCGACGCCCGACGCAAACTCCAGGACGTCCTCGACACCTGGAACGGCTGCCTGGTGGTGGTCAGCCACGACCGGGCCCTGCTCGACCGCATGGACCGTATCGCCGAACTGGAGCGGGGCGAGATCCGCTTCTACGGTGGGAACTTCGGGGCCTATGAGGAGGCGGTGCGCCTGGAGCAGGAGGTCGCGGAGAAGAACGTCCGCAACGCCGAGCAGGAGGTCAAGCGGCAGAAGCGGGAGATGCAACAGGCCCGTGAACGGGCCGACCGACGGGCCAGCAACGCCGCCCGCAACCTCGACAACGCGGGCCTGGCGAGGATCTTCGCCGGAAACATGAAGCGTGGCGCCCAGGAGGCGGCCGGTCGGTCTCAGAACACCCACGCCGCAAGGGTCAGCGAGGCCAAGGACCGACTCGACGAGGCGAGCCGCGCCGTCCGCGACGACCAGAAGATCACGCTGACCCTGCCCGCGACCAACCTCCCGGCCGGTCGAACAGTCTTCCTCGGCGAAGGTCTGCGGCTGCGCTACGGCGACCGCGCCGTCTTCGCCGGCGACGGTGTCGACCTGACCATCCGCGGACCGGAGCGGATCGCCCTGACCGGCCCCAACGGTGCCGGCAAGTCCACCTTGCTGCGGATCATCAACGGCGACCTGGACCCGGAGGGCGGATCGACCAAACGCGCCGACGGCCGGGTCGCCTACCTGTCACAACGACTGGACCTGCTCGACCCAGACCGCACGGTCGCGGAGTCGCTGGCCGCCTTCGCCCCCACGATGCTGGAAGCGCAGCGGATGCATCTGCTCGCCCGGTTCCTCTTCCGCGGGGAACGCATCCACCTGCCGGTCGGCGCGCTGTCCGGCGGGGAACGCCTCCGCGCAACCCTGGCTTGCGTGCTACACGCCGAACCGGCGCCACAACTGCTGCTCCTGGACGAACCGACCAACAACCTGGACCTGGTCAGCGTCGACCAACTGGAGAGCGCGTTGAACGCCTTCGAGGGCGCCTTCGTCGTGGTCAGTCACGACGAACGGTTCCTGACCGACATCCACGTCAACCGCTGGTTGCGGCTCGCCGAGGGTCGACTGGTGGAGACCAGCGCCCCGGAGGTGCCGTAGTCAGGCGGCAGGACGGATGGCCACGGCGGTCTCCGCGAACGCCTCGATCAGGTCGGTGTCACGGTCGGCCGGGCCCGCCAGGCACACCGGATGGGGCGGTATGTCGGTGACCGGTACGCAGACGACGTCGCGACGCAGGTAGTAGTGCGCCGCCGACTCGGGCAGGAAGGTGATGGCCCGACCGGCGGCGACGTGTTCGAGCTTCTCGTCCATGGTGCGGATGGCCGGGCCCGGTACGGGGTGCCGGCCGTCCGGACGTGGATCGGTGTTGCAGAAGGCGTCCCACGCCGGTGAGGCGTTGAGATGCATGACGACCGGGTCGTCGGCGAGTTCCATGATGGACAGGCTCCTGCGCCCGGCGAACCGGTGGGAGGCCGGCAGCACAGCCAGCCGGGGCTCCGCGTAGAGGGTGCGGATCCACAGACCCTGGTCCTCGATCGGCGGCCGGACGAAGGCGACGTCGACCACGCCGTCCCGAATCACCTCGGCCTGGTCGTACCACTCGATGCGACGGATGTCGACGTTGATGTCTGGATACCTGTCACTGAAGGCGTTGATGGCCCGATTGACCGACAGGCCGGCCATGAAACCGACGGTGAGTGTCCGAGGTCCGTTGCCGGCGGCCAGGACCCGTCGCTGAGCGGCATCCGCGCCAGCCAGCAGCGACCTCGCCTCCTCCAGAAGTTGCTCGCCGGCTTCGGTGAGGCTGACCTGGCGGCTGCTCCGATGGAACAGGCTCACCCCCAGCTCGCGCTCCAGTCTGTTGATCTGGCGGCTCAGTACGGGCTGGGTGATGTGGAGGTTTTCGGCGGCCCGGCCAAAGTGCAGTTGCTCCGCGACCTCGACGAAGTAGCGCAGCTTCCTCAGATCCAGGTCCATGCTGCCAGGGTATCGATCTGCCTGACCGACCTCGGACATGCACCCTGCACCGAAAAGAGGGCCTGGTCCCCAAGCGGCCAAGGACTCCTCGGCAGCTGTCGTGCGGCGCGGACAATGCGGGCGAGACGCAAGGCGCTCATGACAGCGCCCGTGAGCGCCGCGAGACACAGCGCGCACTCGGCCCACCCATCGGCCCACCGATCACCCACGCGCCGTGCGACGCGTCGTCGAACAACCTCACCTGCCCCAGCCCTTGACCGACCATATGGTTGTAGTTTATCTCTAGAGTTCAACTCTAGCCTCAACTATTCACGGAAATTGATCTAGTGGTGATCGATTCTTGTTTGGGCTTGCGTGGTTGTGAAAGCTGCTTGCGGGTAGGCTGGCGGGCCCGGCGGTTGGGGGCCGGTTGTTGTTGTTCAGTGGGGGTTTGCGGGTCTCCGTTTCTGCGGCTCGCGAGGTGGTCAGGGACGGCGGGTGTTAGCCGAAGGCCGTACGGATGCGCGTCCAGCCTTTCTCGATCGCGGGGCTGGGGGTCCAGGAAGAGTCCAGTTTCAGATACAGCTGTCGGGCGGTGGAGACGATTTTTCCGGCGACGTGTAGGACTTTGTAGCGGAAGGTTTCGGGTGTGGCTTTGGCGATCCCGGGGTGGTCTTTGAAGCCGAGCAGTTTCGCCCAGCTGATCAGATCCGCGGCGGCGAGCGCTATCTCGAACCAGGCCTGGTTGTGGCAGAACGCGTCCAGCGGCAGGTTGCCCAGGCCGAGGTGGCCGGAGTCTTTGATCCGTGCTTCGACGTGGGCGTGCTGGCGGTGTCGTAGCTCCAGTCCCTGGATCTGGTGGGGGACTACACGGGCCGGGGTGTCGGTGATGAACGCGGTCAGCCGCATCCCGTCACTGGTGGTGTTGTGCAGTTGGAGTTGGGCGCCCGGATGCGGGCGTTCCTTGCGTAGGATCAGCCGGGTGCCTTGCGGCCACTTCGACAGATCCACACAGTGTGTGGCTTCGAACACCATGGCACCGTCACGGATCCCGTCGTCTTCGATCGCGGTCGCCCACAGCTGCTCGTCCACCGCGTCGGCGATCCCCACATAGGTGGGGGTCGACTCGGTGGAGAAGCTGAACTCGCAGTGTTTCTGCCGGCAGTAGGCGGCGAAGTCGTAGGTCGCCCCGGCCGCATCGGCCCGGATCAGGATCTCCGGCGCACCGTCGACGCCAGGCCGGTAGGACTCCGGGAGCGCTTCAAGGGTCAGGTCCAGCAGTGTCTTGTGGTCGGCGATGGTGTTCGACCCGGCGTTTCCGGGCCGAAGGATCCCAGCCAGCGACTCCCCGCCGGAGATCTCGGGCCGGTCCAGATAGGAGTGCAGCGGATGGAACCCGAAGCTCTTCTTCCAGGTCGGTGCCGCGCCGGACTTCTCACTGTGAGCGATGGTGATCGTGGCATCGAAGTCGATGTGCAGATACCCACCGGTGGCCTCCAGGTCCGGGGCCGCTCCCGCCTGCCAGGCCCGCTCACGCGCCTTCGCCCGCGCCTGACGCACCAGCCCCAGATGCCGTTCATCGATCCTGTCGACCAGCCGCCACACGGTCGGCTGACTGGCCACCGCCCCGTGCAGCTGCGGGCGGTCCCGCAACACCGCGATCCCCGACGTCGACGTCGCCCCATCGGCGATCGCACACGCCTGATCAGCGAACACCTGCCCCGGGGAGTGAAGCCACGGGCCCCGATACGTGTCAGCCAACGCCTGGGTGACGAACCTGGTCAGACCCACGAACTCAGCGAGCTCGCGCAGCATCGACACACCCGCATGCGAGGCCAACCCGTGCCCATCCGAGCTGACCCGAAACCGCGGCCCAGCCACGCCACCCCTGCCGCCAGCCGAACCATCCTTGCCTCGGCGTGCCTTCTTCCCACCCGACGAACCCTTGCTACGCTTCACCTACGGAGTGCCTTTCTGCAAGAAAGATCGTTGTCCTCAAACACCGATTCTTCCTTACAGACAAGGCACTCCGCCGCATTTAGACCCCGTGCCGCCGACCCACGTGAATAGCCGAGGCTAGTCAGGAGCGACAGAAGCCGCCCCTGAAAGCCGGAGGAGAACCCATGCAAGCCATTGCCAACACCCAGCAGGCCAATGCGTGGAACGGTTGGGAAGGCGTCAACTGGGCGCGCAACGCCGCCCGGTACAACGCGATGGTCGACGCCTTCAACGAGGCCCTCTTCGAAGTCGCCGCGATCGCCGAGGACGACCGGGTCCTCGACATCGGCTGCGGCACTGGCCAGATCACACTGCTGGCGGGCCGCAAGGCGCACCGAGGGCAGGTGGTCGGCGTCGACATCTCCGCACCGATGCTGGAGCGTGCCCGTTCCGACCTGACCGAACAGAGCATTGCCAACGTCAGTTTCGAACAGGGGGACGCTCAGGTCCATCCGTTCCCCGACGGCGGCTTCGACGTGGCGATCAGTCGCGGCGGAGTGATGTTCTTCTCCGACCTGGTGGCCGCGTTCACCAACATCCGACGAGCGTTGCGACCCGGTGGACGGTTCGTGTTCATGGGCCCGCAAGGTGGGTCCGCCGACACGCCTTACGCCCGCGCCACCGCCGCGCTCGGTCCGCTGATGCGCGCACCGTCGCCCGCCTCGCAGGGGATGGGATCCCTTGTCGAGCCCGACCGCATCCGCCAGATCCTCGGCGACGCCGGGTTCGTCGACGTGACCCTCACCCCGGTCGAAGCGCTGATGGACTACGGCCGTGACGCCGCCGACGCGGCGGAGTTCATCCTCAGCCAGGGCCCGGTCGCCTTCAACCTCGAAGGCGTCGACCCGCAGGTCGTCGAGCAGAAGCGCCAGGAACTGCGAGCCGGGCTCGAACCGTACGTGACCCCACACGGCGTCCGAATCCCCGGCTCCGTCTGGGTGGTGCGCGCCACCCGCCCCACCCTGTCCGTCTAACGCTACGGGCGGCGGGCTTCGCGGTACGCCTGCGGCGACAAACCCAACTGCCACGTCCCTGAGTTCCTGCTACAGGCCGGCGGCCACGGGGCGGAGGGACAACTCGGTCACGTGACCCAGTTGAATGAGCTCATGCGCCCCGACTTCACCGTCCCCCCGAAGCTGACCGCCGGAGACCGGGTGGCGGTGGTCTCGCCGTCGTTCGCCGCGCCGGGGATGTTCCCGGCCGTGCACGAGGCTTCGACGCGACGGCTGCGTGAGGACTTCGGCGTGGAGCCGGTGGAGTACCCGACGACCCGCCGCCTGAACGCAACACCACAGGACCGTGCGGCCGACCTGATGGCGGCGTTCGCCGACCCCACGATCCGGGCGGTGCTGGCGAGCATCGGCGGCGACGACCAACTGACGGTCCTGCCGTTCCTCGACCCGCGGGTCATCGCCGCGAACCCCAAGCCGTTCTTCGGCTACAGCGACAACACGAACCTGCTCAACTGGCTGTGGAACCTCGGGATCGTCTCCTACCACGGCGGATCCACCATGGTGCACCTCGGCCGGAGCGGCGGACTCCACCCGGTGTCGACGGGTTCGCTGCGCGCGGCGCTGTTCACCGGCGGTAACCTCGACCTGCACCCGGTCCAGGAGTTCAGTGAGGACCCGCTCGACTGGAACGACCCCGCGTCGCTGGACAAGCAGGCACCGACGCTGCCTGCCCCGGAGTGGATCTGGCACCAACCCGACCAGGTCGTCACCGCCCCGACCTGGGGCGGCAATCTGGAGATCCTGCACTGGAACCTCGCGGCGAACCGGTGGATCCGCCCGGTGGAGGACTACGCCGGCTGCGTCCTGCTGCTGGAGACCTCGGAGGAGATGCCCTCGGCGACCGAGGTGTTCCGGATGCTGCGCAACGCCGGCGAACGTGGACTGCTGGCGCAGTTCCCGGCGGTCCTGGTCGGCACCGCCAAGGCGAGCGACCTGGGACGCCAACCGCCGCTGGAGGAACGCGAGCGCTACCGCGACGACCAACGCGAGGCGATCCTGCGCGCCTTCAACCACTACAACCCCACCGCCATGGTGGTGTTCAACATCGACCTCGGCCACACCGACCCGCAGTGGGTCCTCCCCTACGGCGGAACGGTCACCGTCGACGGCCCGGCCCGCCGGATCACCGCGCACTACTGCGACAAGACGGCCGAGTGAGGCCTTGACTCCTCCTCGGTCAGTCCAGGTCGGCCAGGTCGAGGACGAAGCGGTAGCGGACGTCGTTGTGCTGGAGGCGGTCGAGGGCCTCGTTCACGTGCGCCGAGGGGAGTAGCTCGACGTCGGCGGTGACGCCGTGCTCGGCACAGAAGTCCAGCATGGCGGCGGTCGCAGGTCTACCGCCGCTGCCTGCGGAGCTGAGTTTCTTGCGTCCCACGAGCAGGTCGAGGGTCTCCACAGTGACGGGACCGAGGTGCCCGAGGTGGCTGAGCGTCCCGTCCATGGCGACCAGCTGCAGGTAGGGCCCCAGGTCATGCGGGGCGGAGATGGTGTCGATGACGACGTCGAACCGATCGCGGGCCGCGGCCATCTGCTCCGGGTCTGTCGAGACGATGAGAGCGCGGGCGCCGAGGCGACGAGCGTCGTCAGCCTTGTCCGGCGAGCGGCTGATGACCGAGGTTTCGGCGCCGAGCGCCACTGCCATCTTGACGGCAAGATGGCCCAGGCCGCCCAGCCCTGCCACGGCGACCCGGCTCTCCGGCCCCACGCCGAGGGCCCACAGCGGCTCCCAGACGGTGATCCCGGCACAGAGCAGCGGGGCTGCGGCGGCTGGGTCCAGACCGGCGGGAAGAGGGTAGGCGAACCGGTCGCGCAGGACGTACTCGCGGGAGTAGCCCCCGAGGGTGGTCGATCCGTCGTGCCGGTCGACGCCGTCATAGGTCAAGGTCGGAAAGGCGTGGCAGAAGTTCTCCTGGCCGGCCCGGCACATGGCGCACTCGCCGCATGAGTCGACGATGTTGCCCACCGCCACCGGGTCGCCGGCGCTGAAGTGGGTGACCGCGCGCCCGGTCTCGGTCACCGTGCCCGTGAACTCGTGGCCCGGCACCAGGGGCGGGCTCGCCGCGCCGTCACGGGCGTGGATGGCGTGCAGATCGGTGTGGCAGACGCCGCAGTAGTCCACGCGTACCGCGATGTCGTCGGGGCGCAGGTCGCGCCGTTCCAATGGTGCCCGGCGCAGCGCCCTCGCGCCGCCCTCGGTTCGCCAGCCAACGGTGGTCCTCATGGCCCTCTCCCTCAGACAGACTGTTCGGTCTGTTTTGACGATAGGCACCTGCTGGAGGATTTGGCAAACCGACTGTTCTGTTGGCTAGGCTGTACGCATGCCTGATCGGCCCCTGACGTCACGCGGGTCCGCGACGTACCAGCGCATCCTCGATGTGGCGACCCAGGAGTTCGCCCAGTACGGGATCGCCGGGGCGCGAGTCGAGCGGATCGTGGCAGCGGCCTCCACCAACAAGGCGCAGCTCTATGCCTACTTCGGCAGCAAGGAAGGGCTCTTCGACGCCATCTTCCTCGGCTCTCTGGAGCGGATCGTGAACGTCGTCCCGATCGACGCCACCGATCTCGCGGACTGGGCCGTGCGCCTCTACGACGAGTACCTACGCCGCCCCGACCTCATTCGGCTGGCCACCTGGACGCGCCTGGAGCGACGCCCGGAGGGTCACCTGGTCGAGGACCGCGACCGGCTCGACGACGACAAACTGCGCGCCATCGCCGAGGCGCAGGCCGCTGGCCTGGTGCGCGAGGGAGACCCGTTCGACGTGCTGGCGATGGTGATCGCCATGTCGATGGCCTGGTCGCCGGTCAGCAACGTCTACGCCGCGACCGCACAGGAGCCCCCAGAACTGCACGAGCAGCGCCGCGCTCTGCTCCGCGAGAGCGTCCGGCGCGCGGTGACCACCAGCTAGTTCCTGGTCGTGGCCCGGATCCGGTCGAGCTCGCGCGGTCAGGCGGCCGCGGGCTCGTCGAACAGGCTCAGCAGCTGGTCGCCGACTCGGACGATCTCTTGTTTGTAAGGGGTGTCGGAGAGGATGAAGTGGGTGATGCCCAGCTCCTGGTACTTCCGCAGCGCGTCCGCGACGTCGGTCGGCGAGCCGACCAGCCAGGTGGTGCCGGCTCCCCCACCCCCGAAGCGTCCCGGCGCCGTGTAGAGGCAGGAGTCGAGGACCTCACCCTGCTCGGCGAGGGCGAGGAGGCGGTCCTGACCGACCGCCTGACGCTGGTAGCCGTCCGAACGCGGCACCCGCTGGTTCTGCGCCATCTTCGCGACCTTGGCCTCGGCGTCTCGCCACGCCTCCTCGGTGGTGTCACGTACCAGCGTGGTGATCCGTAGCCCGAACTCCAGAGGTGCGTGCGTACGTCCAAGCGACTGGCTCAGCGTCGTGAGTCGGTCGATCCGTTCGGCGACGCCGGCCAGCGGCTCACCCCAGAAGAGCTGGACGTCGGCTTCGGCCGCCGACACCCGCTCGGCCGCGTCCGAGGCGCCGCCGAAGTACAGGCGGGGGTGCGTGCGGTCACCGACGCGGTAGGGGCGCGGCGCCAGCGTGGAGCCCTCCACACCGAAGTGGTCGCCGTGGAAGGTGACGTTCTCCTCGATCCACAGGCGCCGGACGATCTGGAGGAACTCCCTGGTCCGCGCGTAGCGCTGGCTCTGGTCGCCTTCGGTGTCGCCGTAGGCGGCGACGTTGTCGCGACCGCTGACGATGTTGACCAGGAGGCGCCCGCCGCTGAGCTGGTCGAGGGTGGCCGCGGCACTGGCGAAGTGGGCGGGTTGCCAGTAGCCGGGCCGGATCGCCACGAGCGGCTTGAACGTGGTGGTGCGGGCCGCCAGGGAGGTGGCGACGGTGAAGGTGTCCGGGCGGCCCCAGCCGGTGCCGATCAGGGCGCCGCCCCAACCGTGCCGCTCGGCCGTACGAGCGAGGTCGGTGGAGAAGTCGAGCGTTCCCCACCCGTCCTTCGTCTCATCGCCCCGGTGCCCGGGCTCGACGGTGTTCGGGATGTACCAGAGAAACTCGAGGTTCATTTCGCCCCTTCGCCGAGGAAACGCGACTCGAATATCCTACTCATCCCATAGGCTTTATAGGTAGATCGGGAGTGGGGCAGCGTGCCTCGACATTTCGGACCATCCGGTCCCGCCGGCGCAGGCGATCGCGGTGACGCCGAGTGGGACGAGGGCGACCTTTACGATGGAGCGATGTTCGGCGCCGAAGCCGGCGGAAGCCGGCCCACGGCTGGTCCCCCCAGCGACGAACCCGCCCCTGACCTGATCATCACGCTGCGAGCGATCGTCAGGTCGGCGGCGGAACAGGTGTCTGGGCACTACGCCGTCCTCGCCGCCGACATTCCCGGGGACGGCGGCATGTACCTCGTGACCTGCGGCCTGCCCGAGGAGGCCGACCCCCACGAATGGTGCGCGCTCGAAGGAACCGGGGACATTCTCGACTCCACCGAAGTGTTCCGCGTCGATGATCTCGCCCAACTTCGCGCCCGGCACGGGCTCCCGCCCCTGGCATCCGCGCTCACCACGCTGATCGGGGCACCGATCCGCCTCGACGAACAGCTCTACGGCTACCTCTACGTCGCCAACAAGCGATGCTCGGGCACGTTCACCAGCGAGGACGAGGAACCGGTGCTCGCCATGGCCACCGCCGCGGCCGCCGCGATCGAGAACGCCCGGCTACTCAACCTCGAACACCGCCGCCAACAGTGGCTGGAAGCGTCGTTGGAGATGACCCGGGTCCTGCTCAGCGACGACGAACGCAGCCGGGCCTCGCGGGTGGCGGTCCGCCTCCTCCAGGACGTGACCGCGGCCGACTTCGCCGCCCTCGTGCTCGTCGTCGACAACACCAGCACCAGTGAGGGCGCGATCGCCATCGACGCCGTGAGCGGTATCGACGCGGGGCGCCTGCTGGGCGCCTCAGAACGGCTCCAAGGGCTCAGCGCCAGGGTCGCCGCGACCGGTGAGCGGGTGATCAGCCCCAACATCACAGAGGAGCCGGGTTTCGACCCGCCGGCGGGCGCGGTCAAGGCGATGTCCATGCTCGGCCCGGCCATGTATCTTCCGCTCACCGCCGCGGGGGAGGTGCTGGGCCTTCTCATCATCGGGTGGCTGCGTGGCGCCTCATCTGACCACGTCGCCCCGACCGAGGTGGGCCTGGCGGAGATGATCGCCGGTCAGGTCGCCCTCGCACTGCACCAACTCCAGGCACGGGAGATGGTGACCGACGACCGGGATCGCATCGCCCACGATCTCGACGAGACAACGGTCGGCCGGCTCGTCGCCGTCGACGCCCACCTCGCCGACACCGTCAAGATGATCTCCGAGCCCGGCGCCCGGGACCGGGTCAACGCGGCGATCGACGGACTCCACGAAGCCAACCAGCAACTCCGCGCGGCGATCACCACGCTGCAGCGTCGACGCCCACCCGACGAGGACCGCGGCGAAGGTGCACCCTGAGACCGCGACGGGACACCACCGCCGCTAGCCCGTGAGGATCGAGGCGGCGCGCTCGGCGATGGCCAGGACGGTCGCGTGCGTGTTCGCGCCGATGATCTGCGGCATCACCGAGGCGTCCACCACACGGAGCCCACTGACACCGTGGACGCGCAACTCGGCGTCGACGACACCCAGCGGGTCCTCGCCGATGCGGCAGGTTCCCACCGCGTGGTGGTAGGGCCCCGTGACCTGACGCACATAGGCGCGGAGCGTGTCACCGTCGCGGACGACCGGGCCCGGCAGACACTCCCTGTCCCGCCACTCGGCCAGGGCCCGGGTCTCGCCCACCTCTCGAGCCATCTCGAGCGCGGTGACCATCGTCGACAGGTCCCGCTCGTCGCCGAGGAAGTTCGGGTGGATCAACGGGGCGGTGGCGGGGTCGCTGCTGGCGAGCCGGACGCTGCCTCGGCTGTACGGGCGCATGAGGGAGAACCCGATGGTGTAGCCGTGCACGGGACCGACCAGCGTCGGCGGATGGTAGGCGATGGTGAGGAAGAGCAGTTCGACGTCAGGAACCGACAGGTCCGGGCGACTGCGGAGCATGGCGACGACGTCGCTGTGGTTGTTGGGTCCCGATGGGACGGGCCTGGTCGCTGCGTAGGTGACCCCGGCCAGCGGGTGGTCCTGGAGGTTGCCGCCCACCCCTGCCAGATCGGCCACCACGTCGATGTCGAACTCGCGCAGGTGGTCGGCCGGACCGATGCCGGAGAGCATCAGCAGGTGCGCGGATCCGAACGTGCCGGCGCTGAGGATGACCTCCCGGTCAGCGCCCGCCGAGTGTGAGTGCCCGCCGACCGAGTACTCGATGCCGGTGCAGCGGCCTGCCGACAGGCTCAACCGACTGACCGACGCGTTCGGGACCACCGTGAGGTTCGGCCGGGTCAGGACAGGGCGCAGGTATCCGTCGGCGGCGGACTGCCGCGCACCGTCGACGATGTTCATCTCCAGCCAGGACACGCCCTCCGCGTCCTTGCCGTTCAGGTCGACCGAGACAGGGTGACCGACCTCGACGGCGGCGGCGAAGTACGCCGGGGCCATCGGGTGGACATCGGCGGGCGGAGACACCCGCATCGGCCCCTCGGTGCCACGGTAGGCCGGGTCGCGGCCCACCGCCCGTTCGGAACGCTTGAAGTAGGGCAGCAGATCCTCGTATCCCCATCCGGCAGCACCGTGTCGAGCCCACCCGTCGTAGCCCGCACGATGTCCCCGCAGAAAGGCCATCGCGTTGATGCTGCTGGACCCGCCAAGACCCTTCCCGCGAGGGTAGGGGAGAACGAGATCGTCCATGCCGGGCTGCGGCACGGTGACGTATCCCCAGTCGGCGGCACTCCCCATCAGACTCGGCCAGGCCGACGGGACACCCATCATTTCCGGCCCCTCGGCCGCACCCGCCTCGACAAGAAGCACTCGCGTCCTGGGATCTTCGGACAGTCGGGCAGCAAGCACGCATCCGGCGCTCCCCGCTCCAACCACCACGTAATCGAATGACTGCATCTGTTTCCCCTCACCCGCCCGACTCGGTTGCTTACCGCTCGACCTGAGGACCAGCGCCCCCAAGGTGCGGCGACGGGCCCGAATGGAACCCGCACCTGAAAACCAGAAAAGCAACGCGCCACGGGTCACAGGTGGGCCAAGGTCACCCAGATGTCCCTATGACTGACGGGGTTACGCTGAAGCTGTCACAGCGAATCGGATGAAGAGGTGGTGTGTGAAGCGGTGAAGGACGTTGCGCTCGGCGATTTCCTCCGCGCGCGCCGCGCCTCTCTCGCGCCGGACGAGGGCGAGGTGACGTCGGCGCCGCTGAGGCGGGTGCCTGGACTACGCCGCGAAGAAGTGGCGCGACTCGTCGGTGTGAGCGTCGACTATTACGTCAAACTGGAACAGGGCCACAGGATTCCCTCCGAAGGGGTCCTTCACTCACTTGCCGAGGTGCTGCAGCTGGACCAAGCAGCCAGGGAGCACATGCGCAACCTTGCCTGGCGCGACTCCCAACCCAACCGACACCCTGGCTCGACGGCGCAACACGTCCGGCCCGGGATGTTTCGCCTGATGGAGTCCTTCGGCGGCCTGCCCGTGGTTCTTCTTGGCCGGCGAACCGACATCCTCGCGGCCAACCCGACGGCTCGCCTTCTCTTCGCTGATTTCAACGCGATGCCTGCTCATGAGCGGAACGCGATTCGATTTGCTCTTCTCAGCGAGCGGGCCCGCGAACTGCACCTGGACTGGGAGTCCATCGTGGCCGGATTCGCCGGCATGTTGCGTATGGACGCCGGACGGCACCCGGATGACCCGCGGACCGCGGAACTCATCAACGATCTCTGCTCTCGGAGCCGGTATTTCGCCCGAGTGTGGAGCGGCTACCACGTCGCGACGAGCGTGGTCCCGGAGTCGAAACTGATCGAACATCCGGTGGTCGGCCGGGTGCGCTTCCAGGTTGAGGCGGTGACGACTCCGCAGGATCCGGACCAGGTTCTCCAGGTGCTCTTCCCGGCATCCGATCCCGCCTCCCAGTCGGCCGCGAGGGACCTCCTGGCCCTGGCCGGTGTCAAGTGAGCCTTGCCACTCACCGCTGACCCGGGCGACGTCGCCAGACCCGTCTTCACAGCCCGCGTTACCGGTGGTCATACCACCGTTCGCGCGACCCGGCACTGGTCAGACCGTCCGAAGATGGCCGCCCCGAGCCGTGTACGCCCACACAAGTGCCACCTAGCCTTCCGTGAAAAGGGAGGCGGTTGCGATGCGCGAACACAGCCAGGGCAACGTGAACAGCCAGACCGAGAACGCGAGGACCCCCTTCGCGCGTGACCCTTCGCGTCGACATCTGCTGCGCGCGGGCGGGATGGCGGCCGCCGCCCTGTTCGCGTCCGGCTGCGACGCCTTGTCCACCAAGCCGCAGGCGAAGGGCCAGCAGGGCCCCACAGACGCCGCGGCGAACGCCAAGGAGGCGCCCGCGCTGGCCGCACGGGTCAAAGCGGGGGAACTCCCAGCTCTGGGAAAGCGTCTTCCCACCAAGCCGATGGTGATCCAACCGGTCGACCGGCCCGGAACCTACGGCGGGCAGTGGGATCTGTTCGGTGACAGCCCGCCGGCCGGCGGCGGTGCGGAGGTCTACTACGAGTGGCTGGTGCGGTGGAGCCCGGACTGGTCCAAGGTGGTGCCCAACGTCGCGGAGTCGTGGGAGATCGACGACGACGGCCGCCAGTACACGTTCCACCTCCGCGCGGGCATGAAGTGGTCGGACGGGAAGCCGTACACGACCGAGGATATCGCCTTCGCCTACAACGACGTCCTGCTCAACAAGGAACTCTTCGCCGCACCGCCGGGCTACCTCGTCACCGGCGACCAGCCCGCGCGGCTGGAGGTGCTGGACGAGCAGACGTTCCGGCTGACCTTCGCCCGGCCGAACGGACTGTTCCTGGAGCTGTTGGCGTCCAACGGAACCCACGTCCTGACCAGCTGCGCCAAGCACTACTTCTCCCAGTTCCATCCCAAGTACAACGAGAACCTCGATGCGCTGGTGAAGAAGGAGCAGTTCGACCACTGGTACGAACTGTTCTCCACCCGGGGCGGCCCGCAGGGCGGCAACGGCCTGATCTGGCAGCCGAACGTCCCGGTGCTGACCGCGTGGCGCACCACGCAGATCCTCCAGCAGGGCACCCGGATGATCCTGGAGCGCAACCCCTACTACTGGAAGACCGACCCGCAGGGCCGCCAGCTTCCCTACCTGGACCGCATCGTCCGGCACGTGATCAGCGACCAGGAGGCCGCGCTGCTGCGCGCGATGGACGGCGACTTCGAGTTCCTGTCCCCGACGTTCTACAACCCCAACCTCGGCACGCCGAAGAACAAGCCGGTCCTCGCGACCAACCGGGAACGCGGCAACTACGACTTCGTCGACGGGCTGGACTCGACGATGAACAAGACCGTCATCGCGTTCAACCTGACGTGCAAGGACCGTCAACTCCGTGAGGTGTTCCGCAACCGGGACTTCAGGATCGGCCTGTCCCACGCGATCAACCGCGCCGAGATCATCGCGGCCGTCTACCAGCGGCAGGGCGAACCCTGGCAGGCGGCTCCGCGTAAGGAGTCGGAGTTCTACCTCGAACGGCTCGCCACGCAGTACACCTCCTACGACGTGAACCTGGCCAACCAGCACCTGGACAAGGCCGGCTACACCCAGCGCGACGCCAGCGGGATCCGACTGCGCCCGGACGGCAAACCGATCACGTTCAACATCGACGTGATCACCGAGGAGCCCACCCAGATCGACGCGCTCCAACTGGTCAGGGGCTACTGGCAGGCCGTCGGAGTGAAGCTGAACCTCTACACCATCGACCGGTCGCTCTACTACACCCGCAAGGAGGGCAACCAACACGAGTCCAGCGTGTGGACCGGTGACGGCGGCCTGCGGGACGGCATGGTCGACCCACGGTGGTACTTCCCGGCCAACAGCGAGTCGAACTTCGCGCTCCTGTGGTCGACGTGGTTCACCTCCCGTGGCCAGGAGGGCGAGGAACCACCCGCGGCGGCCCGTCGCCAGATGGAGCTGTACGACCAGATCGGCGAGACCGTCGACGCGGCGAAGCGGCGCGAACTGTTCATGGAGATCCTGGCCATCGCGGCCGAGGAGTTCTACGTCATCGGGACCGTGCTCCCGGTCGGGACGTTCGGCATCAAGCGCAACAACTTCCACAACGTGCCGAAGTCGATGATCGCGTCGTGGCGCTACCCCACACCGGGGCCGACCTGTCCAGAGCAGTACTTCGTCGCACCCGGCCAGGGCGGCGCGGGAGAGGATCAGTGATGACGCCGACGACAGGCACGTTGCGCTGGGGAGTTCTCGGCCTGGGCCGGATCGCCGGCCGGTTCGCCCAGGACCTACCGAACTCCAGGACCGGCACCCTGGTGGCGGTGGCCAGCCGCGACCTCGCTCGGGCAAAGTCCTTCGCCGACCAGTACGACGCCGAACGTCCCTACGGCGACTACGACGAACTCCTCGCCGACGACAGCGTCGACGCGGTCTACGTCGCGACACCGCACCCCTCGCACGCGCGGTGGGCGGTCCGCGCCGCGCAGGCGGGCAAGCACGTGCTGTGCGAGAAACCGCTCACGGTCAACCACGCGGAGGCGATGGCCGTGATCGAGGCGGCGCGCGACCATGACGTGTTCGCCATGGAGGCGTACATGTACCGCTGCCGCCCGCAGACCGCGCGGCTGGCGGAGCTGGTCCGCTCCGGCGCGATCGGCGCCGTCCACCAGATCCAGGCGTCGTTCGCGTTCGCGTCCAACGGGGATCCGGCGAACCGCCTGTTCCGGCAGGACCTCGCGGGAGGCGGGATCCTCGACGTCGGCGGCTATCCGGTGTCGATGGTCCGGCTGCTGGCGGGCGCCGCGCGCGGCGAGGCCTTCGCCGACCCCGACGGCGTCGAGGGAGTCGGCCACCTCGGGCCGGACAACCGGATCGACGAGTGGGCCGTCGCGACGCTGCGGTTCGCCCCGTCCGGCTCTACTCCGTCGATCACGGCCCAGGTGGCGACCGGCGTACGCCAGTCCGCCGAGAACGTCGTGCGCGTCTTCGGCAGCCACGGCTACCTCGTCGTCGCCTCGCCGTGGGGATCCCGCAGGGACGGAACGCCCACGACCATCGAGGTGCACCGGGTCGGCTCGGCGGCGGAGATTGTCGAGTTCGGCCCGGACCGCTCCTACGCGCTGGAGGCCGACGCCGTCGCGGACCACCTGGACGACCGTCAGGCCCCGGCGATGAGCTGGGCCGACACGCTCGGGAACATGGCGACCCTGGACCGCTGGCGGGCCGCGATCGGGCTGGAGTACGACGCCGAACGTGCCGACGCGGCGATCCCGACCGTCCACGGCCGCCCGGTCACGGCCCGCCCCGACCACCGGATGCGCTACGGCGAGGTGCCCGGTGTGCGCAAGCAGGTCTCCAGGCTCGTCCTCGGCTCGGTCGGTCGCGGCCTGCCGCACGCCAGCGTGATGTACGACGACTTCGTCGAGCGCGGCGGCAACTGCTTCGACACCGCCTACCACTACGGCGGTGGCAGGGCCGAGCGCCTGCTCGGCCAGTGGATGCGCAACCGCGGCAACCGGGAGGAGGTCGTGGTCATCGGCAAGGGCGCCCACACCCCGCACTGCGACCCGGAGTCGATCCGCAGCCAGCTCACCGAGAGCCTGGAGCGGCTGCGCACCGACTACATCGACCTGTACTTCATGCACCGGGACAACACCGATATCCCTGTCGGAGAGTTCGTCGACGTGCTGGACGAGCTCCACCGGGCCGGCCGCATCCACGCCTACGGCGGATCGAACTGGACCACCGAACGTCTGGACGAGGCGAACGCGTACGCGCAGTCCCATGGCAGGAAGGCGTTCGTGGCGCTGTCCAACAACTTCAGCCAGGCGCGGATGGTGGAGCCGCCGTGGGCGGGTTGTCTGGCCGCCTCCGACCCGGCCACGCGGGAGTGGCTCGAACGGCAGCGGCTGGCGTTGTTCCCGTGGTCGAGTCAGGCTCGCGGCTTCTTCACCGACAGGTCCGCGCACGACGACCTGTCCGACCCCGAGCTTGCCCGCTGCTGGTACAGCGAGGACAACTTCCTCCGCAAGGAACGCGCGCAGACCCTCGCCCGGCGCCGTGGTGTCTCGGCTGTCGCGATCGCGTTGGCGTACGTCCTCGCCCAGGAGTTCCCGACGTTCCCCCTGATCGGTCCGCAGCAGCTCAGCGAGACCCGTGACTCCTTCGCGGCTCTCGACGTCGAGCTCAGCCCGGAGGAGGTGCGCTGGCTCGACCTGCGCGACTAGGCGCCGGCGTGTTCCTTGTGGTACTTGATCAGGCCCATGACGTCCTCGGGGACGAGTCGCCCGATCGCGCCGCTGGAGTACACCGACACCACGATGTCACCTGAGGGGTCGAGGACGAACCCGGTCGACTGGAGGTACTCCGGGTCGGGGTTGACGAAGGCCCCGGTCGCCTCGGCCACCGCGTGGGCGTCCGCGCTGTGGCCAACGGGGAAGCTGAGCCGGAGCTTGTCGACCAGCGCCTTGGTGGTGACTTCGTCGTCCACGGACAACGCCACCACCTTGGCGTCGACTGCGGCAAGACCGTCGTGGGCACGCTGGAACGCCCGGAGCTGGGCGTTGCAGTAGGGACACCAGGAGCCGCGGTAGATCAGGACCACGCCGAAGTGCCCGGCGAGTTCGTCCCGGACGGAGACGGTCCCACCTCCGATAAGCTCGAGCCTGAGGTCGGGAAAGGCGGAGCCTGGATGCAGCAGTGTCATGGAGTTCCTCCTCGATAGGGACATCCGCCTCAACAGGCGGACTCAGAGTTGGTCGTGCGCGGCCCAGACCTGACCTGTGGCCGCGCCGTCGAGTCTGGCCACGAGGGACCGGGCCGAGTCCTCGGGTCTGATGAGGCTCCCGTTGGCGTGGGAGTCGACGAAGTGCATGTAGGTCGACGCGCTGAGGCGTCCCTTCCCGCTGTCGCGGAGCCACGTCTGCATGGCCGTGTCGACCATCCCGGGGCGGTACACGTTGACGGTGACGCCGGTGCCGCTGACCTCCTCGGCGAGGTTGAGGGTGTGCGCCTCCAACGCGGCTTTGGTCGCGGCGTAGGCGTTGCCACCGACCATGAAGCCCGGCCGGGCGACGACGCCGCTGGACACGTTCGCGACGCGTCCCCAGCCACGCTGGACCATCCCGGGAACGACGGAGAGGGCGAGTTCCACCGCGGCGAACACGTTGAGGTCGAACGCGGCCGCCCAGGCCGTCATGTCGAGGTCGACGGTCGGGCCGACCGGCTGCACCACGGCCGCGTTGTTGACGAGGATGTCCACCCGCCCCATCGCGCTGGCGGCCCTCTCCGCGACCTTGACGGCGCTCCCGGTCTCACCGAGATCGGCGACGATGGCCACCGCCTCGCCGCCGCGCTCGCTCACCAGCCAGACTGTCTCGTCGAGCTCGGTTGCCGTCCGCGCGACGACGGCCAACGTGACGCCCGCGTCGGCGAGCTCGAGCGCGATGGCACGCCCGATCCCCCGCCCCGCGCCGGTCACCAGGGCAGTCCTTCCACTCAGGGACATCGATCGCTCCGTTTCTGGGTCCACCGCCCGGCTCAGGGGCGCACAGATGCACGTCGACTAATAGGCGTCGTTCGGTCAGGAGTTCTTACATCACCGGCTCCCAGATCCCGAACCCGGCAGCAAGGCCCGGGACGAACCACGGTTGGCGGACATCCCGCTGCCGGGTGTGAGGAGCCACACACCCGGCATCGGGTAAGAACCGTCCGGCACCCGTCCTCGGTCAGGAAGCCGCGATGCCCTGACCGCCGAGAGCGCCGGGTATGTCGGCACTGCCGACCTTGGTGAGAGTGCCGTCCTGGTTGACGCGGAAGGCGTCCACCAGCCCCATACCGCCGGTCTGGGCGTAGAGGTAGCCACCGTCGGAGGACACCGCGAGGTCGACGCTGCCCGGGTGGGTGGACGCGACGCCGACGGAGGTCAGGCGGCCCTGCCGATCCTCGCGGTACTCGCTGATGGTGGCGCTGCCCGCGTTGCCGACATAGACGTACTGACCGTTTCGCACGATCCAGCAGGTGGCCTGCTGGCCCGTGGCGACGTCGCCGGTCCTGGTGAGCCTGCCACCGGGTGCCCACTGGTAGGTGGCCACGGAGTTCGGTACGCCTTCTGTGGCCAGGATCCGGCCGGCACCGTCGAAGGTGAAACCGAACGGGTCCGTGCCGGGTGCCGTGGTGGTCGTGGGTGTGGACGGGAGGCCGCCGAGTCGGTCCACGTCGAAGACGACGATGCTGTCGCTGTTGGACTTCGTGGTCACGACGAGACGACGGCCGTCGGGGGTGAACTGGACCTGGCCTGGTGTGTGGGTGAACTCCGGGCTGGCATCGGGGTCCAGCCCCAGGGTCCGGTGCCAGGTTGGGATACGCAACAACACCCCGCCCACGCGGCGGTAGCCCTGCACCGAGCCACCGCGCCGAGCATTCAGGACGTAGGCGACGTCGCCGTGAACCGTGACGGAGACGGGGAAGCGTCCACCCGACGGCAGAACCTGACGCCGCACCAGCCGGTCGCCGTCCACCCCGAAGACGGTGATGGTGTCGCTGCCGGCGTTGACGGCGTAGAGAAGCCGATGTGCCCGGTCGTAGGTCAGCGAGCCCTGCGATCCAAGGTTGTCCACCTCGGCGCCCTGGAGCTTCCCGCCCCTGCCACCGGTGGAGTAGGTGCCCCGCCGTGTCAGGGAGCCATCTGACCCACGGTCGTAGGCAGTCACGGTGTTGTGGTGGAGGTTGTCGCTCTGGGCGAACACCACACCACTTCGTCGAGCCGGCCGATGGTCGGAGCCCGGGTGCGCCGCCCAGGCAGGTGAGCCCACGAACGTCGCCGAAGCGGCGGCGATCATTCCGACGCTGGCCGCTCGGGCCGCGGTGACCTTGATACGCATCAGATGCACTTTCCTTCCGGGAGGGCACGTCATCGCGTGGGAAGTCGACGACCTGGTGCTGGTCGTCACTCTTCTTTCGCATCGGCGGCAGGGCTGCTCTTACCGACCCAGACGAGGCGAAGATGTGACGAAGAACGACGCGTGGCGGGCGTCCCTAAGATGAGGTCATGGGCCCCGAGGACAGCGGCGAGGACGGCGACGTGGTCTCCCCGCACGCACGCCCGGGGCTCCTGTCGGCTCCGCGAGATCTCGACCCGGTGTCCAGGGAGTGGGTCGAGGTCCTCGCCTCACGAGGACCCGCGTACGAGCAGGCGTGCGCACGACTACACGGCAATCTGCTGCGCATCGCGTTCAAGGAGCTGGAACGCCGCCGCAGCCAACACGGCATCCTCGGACCCGAACTCGACGACCTGGCCCATCAGGCGGCCGACGACGCGCTCCTGGCGATCACGAGGAAGGTCGGACAGTTCCGCGGCGAGAGCCGCTTCACCACCTGGGCGTACAAGTTCGTGATCTTCGAGGTGTCCACCAAGATCGGCCGCCACTTCTGGCACACCCACGGGGTCGCGCTGGACACCGAGGACTGGGAACGCCTACCCGACCAGCTGGCAGTGGGTCCCGCCGAGGCGTCGCAGGCCCGCGAGCTGGCCGCCGCACTCCGCGCCGGCGTCGACGCGGTGCTCACCGCCCACCAACGCAGAGTGTTCGCGGCGCTGGTCCTCGACGGCGTCCCACTCGAAGCGCTCGCCGCCGAACTCGGAACCAACCGCAACGCCCTCTACAAGACGATGTTCGACGCCCGGCGCAAGCTGCGAACCTACCTGGAAGCCAACGGCTACCTGGACGACAACACACAGAGGCAGTCATGAGTCACCCCGACGAATCGGCCACGATGGCCCGACTGCGCCAGTTCCTGGACACCGATCCGCGCGACGTGGCATGCGAACGCGCCATGGAACTCCTCCACGTGTACGTGGAGCTCAAGGTCGCGGGCCAGGACCCCGAGGAGCACTACCCGGGGATCGCCGTGCACCTTCGGGCCTGTGGGCCCTGCTCGGATGAGTACAAGGGACTGCTGGCCGCCGTCACCGAGCGCTGGCCCTGAGCAGCGCATCGTGGCGGAACGGACGGTCCGACCTCACAGGTCGAGGACGATGTCGCCCTTGGCCCACGAGCAGCAGATGAGCGCCTCACCCTCGCGCGGCGGCTCCAGTGGCTCCGGGTCGTAGCCGACCCCACCGGACAGGACCGCGGTGCTGCAGGTGTGGCAGACGCCGGTCCGGCACGACCACCTGGTCGGTACGTCACACGCCTCGGCAAGCTCGAGCAGTGACTCAGAACCGGCGCGGGCGCGGACGGTCAGGCCACTGCGGGCGAACGTCACCTGGGGGCCGGTGCCGGGCCGTCCGTCCGGAGGATGCGGCGTGCCCGGGCGCTCGCCCTTGATGCCGGGGGTGATCGAGGCCAGAGCCCCGAACACCTCGGTGTGGATGTCCTCGGGCGCGGTTCCGAGCGCGCTCAACGCGTCTCGCATCTCCGCCATGAAGGCGTCCGGCCCGCACAGGTAGGCGACCGCGTGCCTGGGCAGCCCCAGTTCGCCGAGGCTGTGCGCGGTGGGCCGCACGTACGTCGTGTCCGTCTCCTGACCGTCGTCCGGCCTGGCGCGCGTGTAGTAGGTGTGGTGACGCGCGTGGGGTAGGGCGGCGAGCAGGTCTCGGGTCTCCGCCAGGAACGCGTGGTCGGCGCGTCCCCGTGCGGCCTGGATCCACCAGACCTCGCGAGTGGATCGCTCGTCGGCGAGTTGGTGCAACATCGCGAGGACGGGTGTGGCGCCGACGCCTGCGGAGACCAGGACGACGGGACGGTTGTCGGGCGCGAGCACGAAGTCGCCACGAGGTTTGGCGGCCTCGACGGTCGCCCCCACCCGTAGCTGGTCGTGGAGCCAGGTGCTGACGCTGCCGTGCGGCTCGCGCTTGACGCTGATCCGGTAGGACCCGAGCCCAGGCGAGGACGACAGGGAGTACGCGCGTACCGACGGCACCTGGCCGCCGGCCGGCACGCGAACGGTGAGGTACTGCCCGGCAGTGGGCGCGGGCAGGGGTCGACCGTCGGGGCTCGCGAAGTAGATCGAGGTGATGGTGGGGGTCTCGGCCACGATCGCGGTGACGCGCAGCGGCCGGAATCCGTCCCATCCAGGTTCGGCGCCGACCCGTGGCGGTGACGGCTCCAGGTCGGCGTCGACGGCGGCGAGCAGGTCGTCGAAGGACTGCTTCCAGCCTGGGCTGAGCGCGGGGATGTCCACCGCGGCGCGGAGTTGGTCGATGTCGCGGTCGGGGAGGTAGAGGAGGGCGTCGATGTCGGCGACGCTGAGTTCGTGTGGTCCGACTGCCGTACGGATGATCTCGTCTCCGGCGCTGATGCGGCCTTCCCGGATCACGCGCATGTAGAAGCCGGGTCGACGGTGCGACACCAGCAGCGCGGGTAGCCGCGGTTCGCCCAGGCGCATGCCGACGCGGTAGCAGGTCACTCGCGGCTGGGTGACCTCGAACTCGGCCTCTCCGATCCGGTACCGGTCACCGATGCACACCTTGTCGTCGGTCAACCCGTCGATCGTGAGGTTCTCTCCGAAATGACCGAAGCGGAGATCGTCCCGCTGGAGGAAGTCGGCCCAGTGGGCGTAGGCCTCGATCTGGTAGACGAGGACCGCCCGCTGCTCACCACCGTGACCGGCCAGATCTCCCTGCCCGTCACCGTCGACGTTGAGGGTTCGCACCATCGCCGGGCCGGTCACCGGCCGCTTCCAGATTCCGGTGTAGACGGTCCGGTCCTGCCACCGCACGTTCTTCGGCATCCCCACGTTGACAGACAGCAGGGTGGCCATCTCAGTTCCTCCCGGGCCCACGGATCCTGTCGGGCCCACGGACACACCTCAGGCATCCGCGAAGCTGCGCCCTGGACATCATTTCCTCAGAAACCGCCCACCTTGTCACAGCGGGCCGCTCACGCCGCAACCCGCCGTTGACGTGTCCAGGCTAACCACCCACGCCGCCCGGCCTGTTGGTCGGGATCAACGCCGGCCACGAGGGCTGAGAACTGCTACTCGGCACCGGAGTTACTCGGCACCGGAGTGCACGGGCTTCGTGGTCCCGGACTGTCCTTCGACGGGTGCGGGCCTGCGAACGGGCCGGATGATTCCGAACGGGGTACCCGTCTGCCGCTGGCCGAGCGGATTGTCGACGAGCACGTCGGACAACAACCGCGCCGGCAGCGCTCCGCGCGAAACTCCACGAATCGAGCCGTAGGCGTCGTTGATGTCGACGATGGCGACACCCGTGCCGAGCTTGAGTTCCAGATCCGCGCAGATCTCGGTCGCCTCGTCGGTTGTGAACGGCGGGAACAGTTTGTCCTCGTAGGGCCGCCGGCCGCCGTCGATGTCCCGCGCCAGGGTGGGCGCGACACGATAGAAGGCACCGCGAATTCCGAATGGCCGGGTGAGAGCGGCCGCGGCCGCGGCGGCGTAGATCCGTGGCCGTCCCGCGGTGTTGATGACGTACTGCATCTTCTCCGGGTGGGACAACCCGCGAGCGCCCGGTCCGGGGCGGACGAAACGCGCGATGAGCCGCGCGTCCCAGCGGGCGCGCACCGATGCGACAGGGACCCAGCGGTCCAGGAGAAGGACGGCGACCTTCTCACTGACCACCACCGTGTCACCCGGTTGCCGACCCTCGGTGTATTCGAGCAGTGCCGCGGCGAGGCCATCCTTCTCATCGAGCCACCGCGTCGGAACAGCAAACCGCTGGAACTCATTGCCGTGGACAGTAACTGT
Organism: Actinopolymorpha pittospori; assembly: GCF_014873875.1. Taxonomy (GTDB): domain Bacteria; phylum Actinomycetota; class Actinomycetes; order Propionibacteriales; family Actinopolymorphaceae; genus Actinopolymorpha; species Actinopolymorpha pittospori. The sequence continues at coordinate 1,462,805 of NZ_JADBEM010000001.1, forward strand.
CGTCCATGCGGACGATTCGATGGCTGGAATGGTGATGCACCTCATTCTGTAATCGATGACGTGTGCCGCGTCCCCCCATCGTCGCGATGAGCTCCACAGGCGCGCCCGGATGGAGAGCTTCCTCATCCCAGGGAAATCGACGGTGGCCTGTTTCCGAGGCCAGCGCCTGGGCACCGGTCCGGTGAAGGAGGCTGGTGCCCTGCCGCGCCGACGCGCTGATCGAGGCGATCACCGCGGCCAACTCCGCGGGCGGTGGGACCCTGCGGCTGACGCCGGGCTGCCGCTACGCCCTCACCCAACCCCGGCCCGACACCGACAGCGGGCTTCCCCCGATCGCCGCCCCCATCACCATCAATGGCAACGGTGCCACCATCACCCGGTCCACGGCCGCGACCACCCCGGACTTTCGGATCCTCGAGATCCTCGGCGCACCGGCGAAGCTGACGATTCGTCTGACGACGATCAGCAACGGCATCAGCATCGGCGACCAGGTACCCGGCGGCGGCCACAGTGGCGGCGGGATCCTGGTGCGGGAGGGTGGCGCGCTGGCCGCCGCGGTGATCACCGTGACCGGGAACAGCGGCTCCGTCGGCGGCATCCACAACTACGGCACCGCACAGCTCACTGACAGCGGGGTCACCGGCAACACCGGCGCCTGGGGTGGTGGCCTCAACAACACCGGCGGGACGTTGAGCCTCGTGCGGACCCTGATCCGCGACAACGTCACCCAGTCCGACATCGGTATGGGCGGCGGCATCTACAACAGCCAGGGCGGTACGACAACGGTCACCGGCAGCGTGATCAGCCGCAACCTGGGCATCGACAACGGCGGCGGCATCCACAACGAGGGCAACCTCGGCGTCAGCGACTCCTGGATCACACAGAACCGCGCGGCCTCGCTGTTCGGTGTGCCGGTGGTGGTCCAGGGCGGCGGCATTTACAACGCCGGCACCGCGAGGATCCTCCGGTCGCTGGTCAGCGGGAACCACTCGCAGCGCCAGCAGTCCCCCACCGCCACCACCGCGATCGCCGGTGGCATCTCCAACGACGGCACGGAGAACCCGGACGTGGTGACGACGCTCGAGCGCAGCCTGGTCGTCGGCAACACCGCGGTCGACCAACCCGGCGGCATCAGCAACGCCGCCGGCGCCTTCAACCTGGACGACTCACTGGTCGTGCTGAACACCCCGACGAACTGTGCGGGCAGCCCCGACCCCGTTCCCCACTGCTCCGGCTGACCCGGCCGGTTCGCCCGCGGCGGCGCGGCTCGATCAGCCCGCCTCGTCGTCCAGGGGCGGCAGCGAGTCGAAGTCGGGAATGTCGACCAGGTGCGGGTTCCCGTAGCCGCGGGCGTCTGTGGTGTAGAGGATCTGGCTGCCGTCGGGGCTGACGCGCGGGTGGACGTGGACGGCCTGGATGTGGAACGAGCCCCGATGCCGGAGCAGGACCCTGGGGCCTTCGAAACCCGTCTCCGTCAGCCGCCACAGCAACAGCCTGGGCAGGTTGCGGTTTCCGTCCCCCACGATCAGGTTGAGGTCGTTGCTGTGGAAGTGCATCGACGTGTGCGAGAGCGGATACTCACCCACAGCCGTGTTGTCGTAGCGGACCGCTCCGTGGAACGCGCTGCCGCCTTCGGTCCAGCCGTGGTATCCGACGTGCTCCCCGTCGGTGAACCAGTACTCGTGGCCGACACGTTCCCGGGGCGCGGTCGGCCGCAGCTTCCAGGCGTCTCCTGTGTCCAGGTCGAGCATCCAGATCCGATGGTCGACCTTGTGCCATGGCCCCTCGTGGCAGAAGGTGAGCAGGTTCGGCCTGGTCGGTGAGGTGTTGATGTGGCCTATCCAGCTCTCCTCCTCCCAGACCACCGCCGCCTCGCCACCCTGCGTTGGTATCCGCAGCACCTGGCACCGTGGGTTGGCCGCCCAGTACTCCGCCATCCCGACGTACCCCGCCCCGAGATCCATCCGGAAGCGGTCGGACATGTCCTGCCCGATGTTGACGCACACGTACGCGCCATCGGCTGAGACGTTGGTCTGCCCGCCGCCCCTGAACCCTGCCGGGACGGTGTAGAGGAGGCGCTCCTCCAGGGTGTCCAGGTCGATCGCGAAGAGCTTTCCCTGCCGCCAGAAGTACGCCTCGGCCCGCCGCGGATTCACCGACGTCGACTGGAACGAGCCGGATCCCGCTCCCCGCGGCTCCTCGAGGTCGGTGAGCTGACGGAACTCACCGCTGCGCAGGTCGAGGCTGTAGAGGTTGCTGGCCCCGCCACGGTCCGAGCCGAACAGGAGCCGCTGGTTGTCGTCGTACCAGCCGGAGTTGGTGAAGTAGAGGTGATGGCTGTGCGCCTTGTGATCGGTCAGCTGGCGGGACTTCACCCCCGTCTCGAGGTCCTCCACCTCGTGCCACTCAGGCGCGAACACCTCACCTTTCGCCATGACGGCCTCTCTCCCTAGCTGCTCTGGATGAAGTACTGCTCGGGGTTGGACGGTCCGGGGCTCGGCCAGATGAAGGAGGCCGGCATCTTCTCGGGAACGTTGTGGAAGTTGTTCTTCACGATGCCGAAGCCGGGCGGCGCCAGGCTGATTCCGATGTGGTAGAAGTACTCCTTCGCGATCCGGAGCACCTCTTTCATCTGGGTGATGCGCTCGTCCGGGTCGACCGTCTCGTTCAGCTTGCGATACAACGCCATCTGCTGTTGCACGATCTCGGGTGGGCGCTCACCGGACCGGCCGTTCGACTCGTACCACTGCATCCACAGGGGTGCGTAGTTGATCGACTCGAACCTCGAGGGCAGGAACCAGTCCGGACGCAGGATCGGCTCGATCTTCCCGCCGCCCTCGGCGCCCCAGGTGGTGGCGTCGTGTTCGTTGGCGGTACGGCGCTCCTCGAACAGCGAGCGGTCCTCGGGCCTGTTCTGCAGCTCCACTCCGACCTGTTTCCAGTAGTTCTTGACGAGTTCGAGGGGGTCGGTCTGCGAGGTCGGACCGCTGGGATGCTCCACCCTGATCGAGATGCGCCGCCCGTCCGGGCCGAGCCGGAAGCCGGAGCCGTCGCGTTCGCGGTAGCTGGCACGGTCGAGATACTCGTTCGCCGACGCCGGGTCGAACTTCGTGTACTGCTTGGCCATCTCCTCGTCGTACATCGGTGAGTCGGGCCGCGGAGCGACCTGGAACGGCTCGCCCTGACGCTGGTAGGCGACGTCGATGATCTCCTGCCGGTCGATCGCGAGGGACAGGCCGACACGGAAGTCGCGGTTCTGGAAGATCTGCCGCTTCACCGGGTCCTTGTGGTTGAGGTTGAGCGCGATGGCGAAGGTGACACAGCTGGTGGGAACCTCGTCGAAGAAGTCGAATCCGCCGGACTCGCGGTAGCGCGCCAGCACCGGCTTGTTGACCGGGGTGTTGATGGTCCGGTCCTGCATGTCGATCTCGCCGCCGGACGCCCGTAGCGTCATGGTCTCCGGCTCCCCGATGACCGCCATGACGAGCCGGTCGAGGTAGGGCAACTGGCTTCCCTGCGGGTCGACCTTCCAGTAGTAGGGGTTGCGCTCGTAGACGAGCCGTTGCCCCTCCCCGAACACGGTGACCGGGACCCACGGGAAGAGCACCGGATGCTCCGGGTTGCTCCAGGTGTCCATCTTGGCCTGGAAGAGGGTCGCCCAGTGCCCCTCACCCTCCTGCTTGGCCAGGGCCTGAGCGTCCGGATTGAACTCCGCGTGGAACTTCTCGAAGTAGTGCCGCGGCAGGTTCGTCAGGTCGGAGGAGTACAGGGTCGCGAGGTTCTCCAGGAAGAGCCCGTTCGGTGCGGCGAAGCTGAAGCGTACGGTCTGGTCGTCGACCTTCTCGATCGTCCCGGGCTTTCCCCGTACGTTGCAGAAGTCCGGCGGGCCGTCGGGGTAGAGGTCGGTGTTCCCCATCACCGAGTCGTAGGCGAAGACGATGTCGTCGGCGGTGAAGGGTTCTCCGCTGGACCAGCGCATGCCGCGCCGAAGGGTGAAGACGTAGGTGCGACCGCCGTCCTCGACCTTGACCTCCTTGGCGACGTTCGGGATCGCCTGCTCGAACTGCAGATCCCAGCGCATGAGCGTTTCGTAGCCGGTCGTCCGCTGTAGCCAGGCGGCATCGGAGGGGCCGGCGATGGCGCTGCGCCAGTCGCCGCCGTAGACGCCCACCCGGTCGTTCGGTTTCACGGTGAGCGGCTCGGCGGGCAGTCGCTCCTGCACGGGTGGGAGTTTTCCGGCCTTGACCCGCTCCGCGAGCATCGGCGCCTCCCGCCCGTTGCGGGCCGAGGCGGCCTCGTTTCCGCGTGGGGGCTGCCCGTTGGCGCCCTTGTCGGAGGGATCGGTCGAGAGCAGGTCGCAGCTGGTGGTGGCCGTCGCGACCAGGAGCGCACCTGCGCCAGTGCGAAGAAGCTCTCGCCTACTCAGTTCACCAGACCGATGACGTACGCCAGTCATGGGCACGGTCCTCCTCACCACGATCATCCGGCGGGCCTGAACACATGCGGGATAGCGCTTGCCAGTGTTACGGAGCTAGGAAACCGACGAACGGTGGCGGCGAATGGCTGTCGACAACGCCGTGAGCGTTCGACGCTAACACCGCCACGCACAGGTCTCCAGGGTGCTGAGCCATCCCGGACAATCGCGTGCCGGATCTGGTCGGCGGCCTGCGGATCGACCCGTGACCGTCGTTATGGTGACGGAGGAGGCGCCCTTATGCCGCACGCCAACCGCGTCGTGTTCACCACGCCCGGCACCGTCACGCTCCAACCGCGCACGGTCGACGTCGACGACCTCGGACCTCACGAGGTGGTCGTTCGTACGCACGTGAGTGTCATCAGCCCAGGGACCGAACTCGCACGACTCTTCGGATGGACGCTCGCCGACTCCGGCCGGCCGCCTTCCTTTCCCCGGGAGGACGTCGGCTACGCGAACGTGGGCACGGTGCTCGCGGCCGGTCGCGAGCTCGCCGTCAGGCCCCGGTGATCGGGTCTACACGATGGCGCCGCACGCGTCGGTGGTGCGGGTGGACGCGCGGAGGGCTCTGTGCGTGCCGGTTCCCGACGGCCTGCCGGACGAGCAGGCCGCCTTCGCCAGGTTCGCGGTCGTCTCGATGACCACGATGCTGACGACGACGGCTCGAGGGGGCGACGAGGCAGCGGTCGTCGGGCTGGGACTCGTCGGCAACCTCGCCGCCCAGGTCCTGCAGAGCGCCGGGATGCGCGTGCACGCGCTCGACCTGTCAGAGCACCGACGCGAACTCGCGCGACGCTGCGGCGTCGGCCACGTGAACGGTCCGGAAGCCGAAGGCGATCTGGGGCGAGGCCATCGGCTCGTCGTCGAGGCGTCGGGTTCGGCGCAGGCACTGGTCACGGCCGTACGCCTCGCGGCCGACGGCGGTGAGGTCGTGATGGTCGGCGCGCCCTGGGCGGGCGAAACCAACACCGTCCCCACCGGAGCGGTCATGGGCGAGATCTTCCTGCGTTTCCTCACCCTGCGCAGTGGCTCCGAATGGCGCATCCCGGTGCTCCCCGTGCCCTGGCGGTGGGCTCCATCCAGCAGAACACCGTCACCGCCCTGGACTGGCTCGCCTCGGGGCGCCTGCGCGTCGAGCCACTGATCACCCACCGGCTGCCCGCGGAGCAGGTGGCGCAGGCCTACGACGGTCTGCGGGAGAAGCCGAACGACTACCTGGGAGTGGTGCTGACATGGCTGTAGCGGACGAGGCGGCAGCAGCCGAGGCGGTGGCGGACGGGGCACCCGGATCGCGGCGGGACCTTCCCGCGCTGCACGGCATCGTCCCGATCCTGTTGACGCCCTTCGACGAGCAGGGCCGCATCGACGACGAGAGCCTTCGCCGCCTGGTCGACTTCACCATCCGCGCCGGCGTCCACGGACTCGGCATCGCCCTGGGCAGCGAGGTCTACAAGCTGACCGAGCCAGAACGCGACACGGTCCTGCGTACCGTCGTCGACGAGGCGCGCGGGCGGGTCCCGGTCATGATGAACACCGGGACGCAGGCGACGGACACGGCGGTCAGCTACAGCATGCGGGCCCAGGACCTCGGCGCTGACGCCGTCATCTGCACCTCACCGGGCCCCGCGCCGGCCGCGGAGGTGGGCCACTACTTCTCCAGCATCGCCCAGCGGGTCGACGTACCCGTGATCATCCAGGACACCGCGACCAACCACGTACCGCCCGCGCTGATCCGCTCCCTCGGCGAGGAGAGCGCGAACATCCGCTACGCCAAGGTCGAGAGCGCACCGGCCGTGTTGCGTGTCTACGAAGCCGTCCAGGCATGTGGGCCCTCGATGGGCATCTTCGGGGGAGCCGGCGGAGGCGGGTTCCTCCAGGAGCTTCGCCGCGGCTCGGTCGGAACGATGCCGTGGGCGAGCATCCCCGGACCGTTCGTGGAGATCTGGCGGCGCTGGCACCTCGACGACGTGGACGGCGCCGGGCAGATCTTCGACACCCAACTCGCCCCCGTGCTGCGGATCGCGACCGGTTCGCTCGGCGCGGGACACCTGCTGCACAAGGAGCTGTTGCGCCGCCAGGGCGTGATCGCGTCAGCACACGTACGCCGACCCGCCGAACAGCTCGACCCGGTCACGTGGGCGGAGCTGGACGAGGTGTGTGCGGCACTCGGACTGGGAGCTCACGCATGAAGATCACCGACATCACGGTGCGACCGTTCACGGTGGAGGTCGACCGGTTCCACCAGGGCGTCCCCCGCCGGGCGGGCGTCGTCCAGACGGTGACCACGGTCCACACCGACGAGGGCGTGGCCGGGCACTACTTCGGCGGGCACGGACACGGGGACCAGGACGGACTCGCGCAGCCGGCGAGGGACCACATCGAGCACCGCGTCAAGCCGATGCTGGTGGGAGAGAACCCCTTCGACCGGGAGCGGTTCTGGCACTGGATGTGGGGAGCGAAGACGCCCGAGAACGTCATGAGCGTCATCGACATGGCCCTGTGGGACCTCGCCGGCCGCGTCGCCGGCCAGCCCGTCTACAAGTTGATGGGTGGCTGCCGCGACCGCGTCAAGGCCTACGCGAGCACGTATCCGAACCTCGGCAGCCCGCAGGTCTACGCCGCGCACGCCGCCGAGTGCGTCCGGCAGGGATATCCGGCGTACAAGATCCATCCCTACTATTACTGGGATCCCGAGACCGGACAGTCCGTTCCGGCCCGCCCCTCCCACACCCGCTGGGACATCGAGGCGAGCCAGGCGGTGCGGGACGCGGTGGGTCCCGATGTCGTTCTGATGTTCGACCCGTGGGGCACCTACCACACCTACGAGGACGCTCTCACGGTCGGTCGCGCGCTGGAGAAGCTCGACTTCTACTGGTACGAACACCCGATGCCCGAGCACCGCGTCGAACCCTACGTACGCCTGTGCCGGGAGCTGGACATTCCCGTCTGCTCGCCGGAGATCCTCGAAGGGCACGTGTTCACCCGCGCCGAATGGATCCGGCGCGAAGCCTCCGACATCAGCCGCATCGACGTCCTCCGCGGCGGGATCACCGGCGCGCGGAAGACCGCCATCGTCTGCGAGGCCTACGGCGTGCGCTGCGAGATCCACATGAGCGGCATCGGCAACCTGCACGTGATCGCCGCCACCCACGAGGACACCAGCGAGTTCTACGAACGCGGCCTGCTCGCACCCGGGGTCGACTACGACGAGGCTCCGCCCTACCTGCGGGAACCCCTGGACCAGATGGACGCCGCCGGCTACGTCCACCTCCCCCAGCGACCGGGCCTGGGATACGACATCGACTGGTCCTACATCGACGACCATCCCGCCGAGTAGCCGCCGCCAGTAGCAGCGGTCACAGTCGGGCCGCGGTGTGCTCACCGGAGAACGAGCATGCCGTCCGGCTCGAGGTCGATGCGTGAACCGAAGCGGCTACTGACCCGGTCCAGGATCGCGCGTAGCCATTGGGAGTCCTCACCCGACGCGTGCCGCAGGCGCATCTGCCGGGCGTGCAGCGGCGCCATCCGGAGATCGGACAGTCTCCCGGTGTCGGGGTCCAGGGAGACGAGGAACAGGAGTCGCAGGTCGTCGCGATACTCCTCATAGCCGGCGATGCCTTCGTAGTCGTCGACGAAGTCACCACAGCCGTACAGGATCAGCTTGCCCTCGTACACCTCGACGGGGCGCGGATGGTGCGCGGAGTGCCCGTGGACCACGTCGACGCCTCCGTCGATCAGTGCATGCGCGAAGTGGACCTGATCGTCTCCGATCTCGTAGCCCCAGTTGGACCCCCAGTGGATGGAGACGACTGCGACATCGCCAGGACGTTTCACCGCACCAACCCGGTCGGTGACTTCGGCGGCGGCCGCCCGAGACGGCTCGGCCAGGAAATCGACGCCGGGTTGCTGTTCAGAGGCGGCCCAAGCTTCTGGAATGCCGCTGGAAGCCATCCCGATCGCGAGGATCACCGCTCGTCCCCCACCCAGGAGGGGAAGGATCGCAGGTCGGCGGGCCTCGTGCACGTTCCGGCCCGCGCCCACCGACCGCAGGCCCGCATCAGACAGCGCCCGGAGGGTTTCCTCGAGCCCCGGGTAGCCGAAGTCCAGCACGTGGTTGTTCGCCAGGACGCAGACGTCGGGTCTGGCCGCGTTCAGGCAGGGAAGGTTCGCCGGGTTCACTCGGCAATGGATCCCTTTGTCCGGGTCGAAGGTGTCGCTGCGGGTGATGCTCGTCTCGACGTTCACCACCCGCACGCTGGGCTCGAACTCCTCCAGCAGGTGCAGCGCCTCACCCCACGGCCAGGCGAAGTCGACCGGACGGGCGATCGGGCCGTTCACCTCTTCCGCCAGTTCGACGTAGGTCGCGGCATCCCGCGCGAAGGTCTCCCGCAGCGCCGGGTTGCCGGGATGGGGAAGGATCTGATCGATCCCCCGACCGAGCATCACGTCGCCGCACAGGGACAGCCGCACGCTCCGGGTGCGCATGTCACCACGCTAGGGCGCGTTTCGAAGTCTGTCGCCTGGCGCGCTGCTCGGGCTCGGCGCCGCCTCACGTCGGGGACTTGGCGAACACCTCCACCTCGCTGACGGTCATGTAGCCGTTCGCGGTCATGACGACCCGCACCGCGCTCGTACGGACCAGGGTGACGGGCACCGAGACCACCGGGGCGGCGGGGCCGGTCGCGTCGACGGTGACGACCTCCGACACCGGCTGCCACGCGCCCGCGAGGAGGGCCTCCACCTGCACGGTCCTGGCATAGCTGACGTTCCCGCCATCCTGGTAGAAGCGCGTCACCACGCGGGTCACGTCCCGTGGGACAGGGAGGGTGACGGAGAGCGTGTCACCGGGCCGTTGCGTCCCCGAGCGCCAGTTCGACCACGCCTTGTCCGAGGGGTCGCCGTTGACGACGCCCTGCGCGGAGTAGCCCGGCTCGGTGTAGGTCGCGGCGGCGAGGGTGCCCGGCGTGAGCGCGGCGTTGGCCTCGACCGGCTCGGTGACGGTGACGACGACGGAGGCCGGGAGCGTGGACCCGTCGGGCAACGTCGCCGTCCCGGGTACGGTCACCTCGCCGACCTGGCCGTAGGTCACGTCGTCGGTCATCCACGCGACGGGCAGGCGCACCCGCGCGTCGTGCCGGTCGGACACGGCGGTGACCGTCGAGGGGAGCTCCGGCGTGCCACCCACGTAGGTGCGCGCCGACGCCGGTTCGGTGCTCGACACGGTGTCCACGACGACCACCGCCCGCACCGCGTAGGTACGGCTGGTGGCAGGGTCCGTCGCGGTACCGACGACGACCACCCTGCCCACGCGTTCCCATCGCAGCGGCGGCACGGGCCGCCACTGCACCGGGATGGCCGCTCCCGCACCGCCGACGCGCTGCGGGGTCACCGTCGCCGGAAGCGTCGGGGCGACGCCGGGCATCGTGAACACGTCGACGTCGGTGATCGCCTGGATCGTCTCGTCGACCAGCCGCCACCGCTGGTTGGGGCCGGCGGTGGGCTGCCAGGTCCCGACGGCGGACCCGTCGGCGCTGGCCTCCCCACCGACCTCGATGTTTCCGGGTCCGGTGACGCTGGCGATCGTGTAGGTGCCGTCGCCGGTGGTCGAGAGATACCACTGCGCCGCCTCATCGGGCGCCTTCTGTGCCGGTTCGAGCACGAGGGAACCGGACCGCAGCGCCACCTGGCGGCCGTCCAGTGCGCGTACCTGGTAGCGCTCGCGGTTGCTCCAGCCCTGGCTCAGCTGGGTGAGGGTCCACAACTGGTCGCCTCTGGCACCGTCGGTGGTACGGATGACCAGGCCCTGCTGCTCGGCGTCGAGCGACCTGCCGCTCTGGACGCCCACGAACCGGTAGGCGTGACCGGCCCGGATCGTGGCGGCGTCCTCGGCCACCCCGCTCACGTCGGAGACGACGAGGGTGGTGACGGACTGGCCGGGTACCCGCACGGTGGCCGTGGCGGCCTCGACCGGCACCGCGGCCCTTTCGACCAGCGCGCCCGACGCGTCGGTGACGACGGCGGTGACGGCGGCGTTCGGACCGACGGTCGAGAACTTCGACAGGTCGATGCGCACGTCCCGCGCGGACGTGGACTTGTTGGTGTGGACGAGGGTGGCGCCGCGTGCGTCGGAGCGGATCGCCGCGACGGTGTTGGTGTCGTCGACCTTGACCAGCTGGTCGCCGCGCCGGATGTAGTGGGTGAAGTTGCGGGCCGTGTTGAACTTCTGGTTCGTCCGGATGGCGCAGGTCTGCAGCGTGTCCTGCGCGGTGCAGTCGAAGGGCAGCTGGATCTCGCCCCAGTTGCCGCCGAGGTCGCCTTCCCCACCCGGCGCCATGTTGTCGTAGTCCTCGACCGGCTGCCAGAAGACCCAGGCCGACGGCTCGAGCTCCCTCAGGTCGTCGGTGATCTGCTGGGCCAGGCCCAGCCCCGGAGTCATGTCCTCGAAGTCCTGCCCGTTGCCCCAGTCCCCTTCGACCTCCGACATCCACAGTGGCCTGTCGTCGGACTTGGCCAGGTCGCGGACCGCGGTGCGCTGGCCGGTGCCGTAGGTGTGGACGTTCATCCGGCTGACCGCCGCCTTGACCTCGGCGGGGTAGCTCGTCCAGTTCCGTACGAAGGTCGACGGGTTGGTCTCGTCCATCGCCGCGATCCGCGCCTCGGTGGTCGAGGCGTCCAGGACCGGCGCCAGTGCCCGGATCACCTGCTGCTGCGGGCCCGGGCCGATGTGGGCGCCCTCCTGCCGGCCACCGACCGGCTTGCCGTCAGGGCCGAGGGTGGTGCCCCAGTAGCTCGTGTTCGGCTCGTTGAACGGGTCGATGGTGTCGACGCGAATGCCGTGCGCGTCTTCGAGGTGTTCGGTCGCCCGGACGAGGTACTGCGCGAAGTCGTCGACGCTGCCCGGCTTGAGCTGGTCCTGCGAGGCGTCGAACCCGCCCGAGACGTACCCGGACTCGGTCATGAACCACGGCGGAGAGTTGCTGAACGTCTCCCACGTCGTGATGTCCTGCTTGATCCGGTCGACCCACCAACGCTGCGTCTGGTCGGCATCCCAGTTCCAGTCGGCCGGGTCGTCGGCCGACCACCAGTCGACGTCCTCCCGCGTGGTCCCCTCCGGCGCCTTCCACCATCCCTGCACGGCACCACCGGGACGCAGGTAGTCCGCGACGTCAGGGGCGTTGCCGCCACCGATGTTGTAGCGGGCGATGTTGAGGTTGAGGCCGTCCTCGCCGAACACGAGCTGTGCCAGGCGTTCGCGGATGGGCTCGGGGTACTCGCCGGTGGCGTTGGCGAACCACACGAGGCTGGTTCCCCAGCCCTCGAACGCCGGCTGCTGGTACGACGGATCGGGCCGCACGGTGACCACGGGCACCGTCTCTGCCGTCTCTGTCGGGTCCGCCGGGTCGGCCGTGCCGGTCGCCGAGACCTCGGCCTGGCCCGGGCCCGCGGCGAGGAGGCCACCGGCCGCGAGGGCGAGCGTGCTGAGCCCGAGGGCGAGCGGGCGTAGGGACCAGGATCTCATCGGCGAGGGCCTTCCCGGAGCGGCGGCAACAGCGGACCGAACAGGGGAACGCCGGCGAGCCACACGTCCCCTTCGCCCGCGGGTTCCCCACCAGAGCAGGATGCGGTTGACCCTCCAGCCATCCCGGCGGACTGTCAAGCATCCGGGAGAGCCCCGAGCCAGCCTCGGCCACACCAGGCCACACCAGCTTGTTTCCCTGACACTCGCGGGGAACGGCACTACCGATGTGCCGGCCCGAACCCGTCGCGGGTCAGTCCTCCTCGTCAGTCCTCTTCGTCGGCCCGGGGCGGCAGGGTCGGGTAGTCGAGCATGGGATACAGGCCCACGGTGAAGCCGTAGACGGTGTCGCCGGAGCGAGGCAGCCGGTCGAACTCGTGGATCACCTGCTCGACGCGGTCCCAGAACTCCGCCGCCCGCTCCTCGGGGATCCGGGCATGCCGGATGAAGGAGCGCATCTGGCCGGCGTCGTAGGCGGCGACGGACTCCTTCGCCGCGACCTCGAAGTCGTTGAAGTCCGGCGGGAGCGCCTCGCCGTTGGCCTGCCGGCCCAGGCCGACGTAGAACATGCGCGCGGTGCGGCCGTAGTAGCGCTCGTCGATGGCCCGGACGCGCCGGGTTCGTACGACGCGCAGCAGGCCCGCACCGGCCAGGACGTTGACGTGGTGCGCCACCGTGCTCTTGGGGCGTTTGACCGCGCCGGCGAGTTCCGTCACGGTCGCGGCCCGCTCGTGCAGCAGGCCGAGGATGGTCGTGCGCAGGGGGTCGCTGATCGCCCGCACCTGTTCGGCGGTGGTGAGTTCGACGGTGTCCTCGAGGTCGTAGTCCGGGACCGGGGGATTGCTCGACATGGTCCGATCAGACTAGCATATCGGTTCGTTCGAATTATTTGGATCATTCGCGTCGAAAGCAGGTAGCTATGGCCGAGGTCGTGCTCTACCACCACGCGCAGGGACTGACACAGGGAGTGAAGGCCTTCGCCGACGAGCTACGTCAGGCGGGCCACACCGTCCACGTTCCCGACCTCTACGAAGGACAGACCTTCCAGACCCTCGACGACGGACTCGCCTACGCGCGGCAGACCGGGTTCGACACGATCCTCGAACGCGGCGTCGCGGCGGTCGAGGGACTCGGCGACGCACTGGTCTACGCGGGCTTCTCCCTCGGCGCGATGCCGGCGCAGCACCTCGCCCAGACCCGCGCCGGGGCCCGGGGAGCGTTGCTCCTCCACTCCTGCATTCCGGTGTCGGAGTTCGGCGGCTCCTGGCCCGAGGGCGTTCCCGTCCAGGTGCACGGCATGGACGCCGACCCCTTCTTCGCCGAGGAGGGCGGCGACATCGACGCCGCGCGCGCCCTGGTCTCCTCCACCGACCAGGCCGAACTCTTCCTCTACCCCGGCAAGGAGCATCTGTTCACCGACTCCTCGCTGCCGGCCCACGACCCGGCCGCGACCGCCCTGCTCACCCGCCGGGTGCTCGACTTCCTCGAGGACGTGCGCTGAGAACCGGACTCCTCACGTCGCGTAACGTCCACGCGGATCAAGCCCCGTCTCGTCGACCGATGGGCTTCGGGCGCGCCCGCCCGAAGCCTGATTCGGTGTGCTCGTCGCGATGAGTTTCGCTCCCGGCCGCGGTCCAAGCATGGAAGGAACGCTCCACGGGAACACAGCACACGGAGGCGATCATGAACGACGAGCCCACCACTGACGCCGCTCCACTCCCCACGGTGGTCGACCGGGCCCACTGGCAGGCCCAGCTTGACGATCTGCTGGTCCGGGAGAAGGCCCACACCCGCGAGGGGGACGCGATCGCGGCGGCCCGTCGCCGGTTGCCCATGGTGGAGGTCGATCCCACGATCGAGGTGGTCGGTCCACACGGGCCCGTCCCGCTGCTGGAGGTCTTCGAGGGCCGTCGCCAGCTGATCGCGTACTTCCATATGTGGCACGCCGGCCGACCCGCGGAAGGCCAGTGCGAGGGCTGCACGTTCTTCAACGGGCAGGTTCGCGAGTTGTCCTACCTGCATTCGCGCGACGTCACCTACGCGACGTTCTGCCAAGGCCCCTACGAGGAGGGCGTCCGCTACCGCGACTTCATGGGGTGGGACATGCCGTGGTACTCCGCCAGGGACTCCGCCGAGGCGCTGCTCGCCGGACGCTGGTTCGGCATGCAGGTCTGCTACCTGCGGCACGGCGACCAGGTGTTCGAGACCTACTGGAGCAGCGGACGTGCCGCGGAGGCGCTGTCCAACACCTACGCGCTGCTCGACATGACCCTCTACGGCCGGCAGGAGACCTGGGAGAACTCGCCTTCTGGCTGGCCCCAACGGTTCGGGACGGACGGCGACCAGTTCCGCAGCAACGGCCGGCCCACCGCCCAGTGGTCGCGCCTGGAAGCCGGACGCTCCGACGATCTCGGCACCAACGGCACAGGCGACGCCGCACCCTGCTGTCACAACCACCACTGAGCGCCGACGGTGATCCGGGACGGGTTCACGAGCGCGAGGTCATGACGCGCATGGGCCGACTCGCCCATGAGGGCATCATTTCGGACGAGCCGCGCCGTCGAGCGCGTACTGGTCAGCTCACTCGGCGGACGTCGGGTCCTGCTTCGAGGCCGTGGCCGCCCACTCGAGCGTGATCGAGAGCAGCTACGCGTTCGACGTCACTAGTCCAGCCCTGCTCGCCGGCTACGCCGACAACGTCTCGTTAGGCATCGTTTCGTCAGATACCGTCTGCTCGTCCGCCGCGACGACGGCACCGCGGCGCAGCGCGACGACGGCAGCCCGCGCGGGTGTCTGGTGGTCGCCAGAGATGGTGGCCAGTTGGTCCAGGAGTTCGGCCACCTGGCGTATCTCGCGGACGACGTCTCCGACCAGGACGCCGCTGGTGCCCACCGCGACGTCGAGCGGCGATCCCGCGGCCCATCGGTGGACTGGTACGCCGAGCGCGGGTTCGGGGTGAGGCGTCGGGGACAGCCCCTCGGCGATTTCGTCGGCCTGGACTGCCCGGGTGATGGCGCGGACGGTCTCCCATCGCTGGGCCAGCTCCGGCGTGGCGATGCCGGTCGAGGGTGGCCCGCCGAGGCGGCTGCGCGCCGTGAACCACGACGCGGCCGACGCGAGCGAGGCGGGCTCCAGTCCGTCCAGGACTCCAGCCACGAGGCACTCCCCGAGCAGCAGCCCGGAGGGATGGAACAGTCGCCGTACCGCCTGACCGGACGGCGCCAAGGTCCAGTTGACAAGGTGTCCCCGGTGGTGGAGGAGTCGGATCACCCGATCGAGCTCCATCCTCACATCGGCCGTCGTCTGCGCGAGCAGCGTCTCCAGACTCTCGAGTGTCGAGGCCAGTCGGTTGCGTCGTTCGGCGAGCCGTCGTCCGGCCGCGGCTGACTTCGCGGGGGGACGCGGGCTTGGCGCAGTGGCGGGGTCGAGCCCGGCGGGCGCGAGGTCGAGTCGGGCCAGCGCGTCGACGGCGCGCTTGGCGTGCCCGCGTTGGGTCGGCTCCCAGTCCGGCAGGTCGAGGTGGGCGAGGACAGCCGGGCGGCCACGCAGGCTCGACGGCGTGACCTGGATGCGCGCCCGCTGGTGTGGATGGCCTCGACGCAGGTGGCGCCCCGCTTGGTACTCACGGCCAGGACGACCGTCGGGCCGTAGGACGGCCGGCCGGTGTCGACGACGACATCGCCAGGGCGGACGCCGGCCAGGTCCGCCTCGAGGGAGTCGCGTCGCGCCGTTCCTGTCTCGTCCCGAGCGGCGACGAGCGCGTCGGATTCAGCCTGCTCGGCGAGTTCGGCGAGTTCGGCTTGTCGAGCGGCCAGATCGGTACGCAGGATCGCCGCCTGCTCCTGGGCGCAGCGGTGCCGTAGCGACGACTCGACCGTGGCGCGCGCCTCGTCCGGCGTACCCGTGCGTACGAGGTTGAGGGCCATCGCGGGCGTTACCCGGAACGCTGACCGGATCGCCGCCAGGTGCCCGCCGACGAGCGCGCCGACCCGATGGAAGGGGACGTGCGGCGACCACGGAACCACCACGTGCCCCGCAACGTCGATGCCGCGGCGGCCGGCCCTGCCGGCGAGCTGGGCGAACTCCCCCGCGTCCAGCAGCTCCCCGCTGGCGCGCAGCACGCGGTCGATCACGACCGTGCGGGCGGGCAGGTTGACACCCAGCGCGAGCGTCTCCGTCGCGAAGGCGACCTTCAGGAGTCCTTCGGCGAACGCCGCCTCGACAACCTCGCGCTGGACCGGTGCCAGCCCGCCGTGGTGGGCCGCGACGCCGGACTCCAGCGCGTCCTGCCAGCCGGCGGCGTCGATCGCGCGGAGTTCCCCTCCCGACAAGGGGGCCAGCGATTCGCTGACCAGGGCCCGGATCCGTACCCGTTCCCCTCGGTGGTGAGCTGGACACCGTCGGCCAGGCAGTCGGCGACGGCCTGGTCGCAGCCGGACCTCGACAGGACGAACCAGATCGCGGGCACAAGGTCGTTCACCCGCAGGTGTTCGATCAGGTCGGGCCTGGACGGCGGGACGGGGCGGTCCCGGTCGCGGGCGCGCAGACCCTCGCCACGGGCGTCGCGTCGCGTACCGTCGAGGAGTTCGGCCGCGGTGTTGAGGCGTCCGTCGATGCACACCGGAAGCAGCATCGGCGCGGCCCGGCGTAGGTTGCCGACGGCGTAGAGATGGTTGAGCTTCACCGGCCGTTGGTCCGCGACGACCAGCTCGGTCGCACCGTGGACCTGGGTCAGCCAGTCGTGCACGAGTGTGACGTCCGGGATCGTGGCGGACAGACAGACGAGGGGTACGTCGGCAGGCGTGTTGATCACGACCTCCTCCCAGACCGCGCCGCGCTCGGCGTCCTGGAGATAGTGGAACTCGTCCAGGACGACGACACCCAACCGGGCCAGTGCCGGCGCTCCCGCCGCCGGGCGGCCCTCCGACGACGCAGCCGTTTCGCGTTCGTTCGGGGTTCCTCGCAACTCGTAGAGCATGGCCCGCAGCACCTCCGTCGTGACGACGAGCACCGCAGCACCGGGGTTGACCGTCCGGTCTCCGGTGATGAGCCCGACCCGGTCCTGACCGAGCCGGGTGGACAGGTCGCGGTACTTCTGGTTGCTGAGTGCCTTCAGCGGCGTGGTGTAGACGGCGGTGGTGCCGGCAGCAAGGCTGCGCGCCACCGCGTAGTCGGCGACGAACGTCTTTCCCGCCCCGGTTGGTGCCATGACGAGAACGGAACGGCCGTCGTCGAGCCCGTCCATGGCGTGGAACTGGAACGGATCGGGTCGAACGTCGAGTTCGTCGAGGAACGCGCGACGGACGCAAGGAGCGGACAGTCGGCCGGAGAGTCGTTCGGACAAGCGGTCGGACCTGGGATCGGACCTGAGATCGGACAAGGTGACCTCCGCGGGGGCTGGAGCCACCCGCCCTGGTCCGCGCTCAGCGGAACGGTAGGGGCGGTGGCGCGGGCATGACCGGCAGGTTCAACTCCGCACCCCCTTCCCCTGCTGTTCCGTCGGCGGGCGACTGGCCAGCAAGCCATGTACGGCTCCCGGCCCACGTCGCGGTCAGGCCAGCCTGCCCACGACGGTCACGACCGTCAAGCGGATTCCGCCGCCGGCACACCGATGCGCCAGACGGTTCGGAAATCCGGAAGCGGCCGGAACCTTCTGACACGTAGGGGTTGATCGATTGTCTGTGGAGGCTGGGATCAGCCGTCGTCTCGGCAGAGACAGAAGGGGTGCCCGGCTGGGTCGAGGAGCACGCGGACATTCTCCCGCGGTTGGACCGTGGCCTCCGTGGCTCCCAGTACGAGTGCGTCAGCGACCGCGGAATCGAGGTCGCCGACCTGGAAGTCGAAGTGCATCATCGGGCGCTGCTGCCCGTCGGCCGGTGGCCATACGGGGGCTTGGTAGTCGGTCGCCTGCTGGAAGACGATGTAGATCCCCGGCTGGGGAGCCGCGAGGATGGACGTTCCGGGCTCCTCGTGGCCGATGGGCCAACCAAGCAGGTCGGAGTAGAACCTCGCCAGAGCGCCGGGGTCGGGTGCCTCGATGGCCGTTCCCCACCACATACCGTCGGTTCGAGACTTCATCGTGAAAGCCTGTCGCGCCGACCCGGTGCTGTCCAGTTGTGCACGCCGTTCACGTGGCATGGCCCCCGTCGGCTCTCAGGGGTGTCGGTGGATCAGGGCGGGTCTTGGGCACCGGCCCTGATCCACCGACGTGTTACCGGGTCAGGCGGCCCCGGTCATCGCCGCGTGCAGCCGCAGATACGGCGCCGCGTCGGATTGCCTGCTCTGCCGCTCGAGGGTCCGCCCGAGCAGCAGGTAGGCGTACTCCTCGCACGGGTTCTGTTCGAGGATCAGCCGCAGTTCGGCCTCGGCCCGGCCGAGCTGGGCGGAGTGGTAGTAGGCGCGAGCCAGCAGCAGCCGGGCCGCGGTGTTGTCCGGGGCGGCGGCGACGACCTCGGCCAGGATGCGCGCGGCGCCGATGTAGTCCTTCAGGAGGAAGAACTGCTGGCCACGTTCGTACTCTTCGGCGAGCGTCTCGATCGACATGTCACTCCTGTCCGGGGACGGGCCCGTCGGCACGCGGGCACTCTGTTGAAGTTTCAACATCCCTTGGAACTCCCCGCACCTCTCCGGCATTCCCACGCGAACGCCAGTCAGGGCGCCCGCCCGTCCGCGGGGGATTCAGGCGTTCAGGGGGCGCCAGGCGGGCCCGTCACCGTCCTGCCGGACCTGCCCGAACACCACGTCGGCGAAGTGGATGCCGAAGCCGATCGTGTCGGATTCCTCCAGTTCGGCGACCAGGCGACGGCGGTGATCGGCGGACCGGGCCGGGTCGTGGTCGACGGCCGCGGACCATTCCGGGTGGTCGACCTGGATGGGTGAGTGCAGGGCATCACCGAAGGCGATCAGGCGCCGCCCGCCGGAGGTGATGACGTACTCCGCGTGCCCGGGCGTGTGACCGGCGGTGATCCGGACCCGCACACCAGGAAAGATCTCCTGCCCTTCGGTCACGGTGCGGACCCGCGGCGTCAGTCCGGCGAGCATCTCCGTGGTCATGCCCTGCGCGTCGCGTTCGGCCCATTCCGGCTCCGACACGAGGTAGTCGGCATGGGCGAACGCGGGACGGTCACCACCTGGAGCGGGATGCCAGGCCCAGCCGAGGTGGTCGGAGTGCAGGTGTGTGAAGGCCACCGCCTCGATCTCCGCCGGCCCGCGCCCGAGCTCGGCCAGGCTGCCCAGGAGCGCGCCGCCATGGATCGCGCCGCGCGGAGTGCCCGGGTCAGGCGGGAAGGACTGCGGCCCGAACCCGGCGTCGATCAACAGGGCGCGGTCGCCGGTCTCCACCAGGAGGCCGCCGATGCTCGCCACGAGGTGGCCGGAGGCGTCCAGGTAGTGCGGATGGGCGGCCCACACCGCATCGGTGGTGTCCGGGAGCCAGCCGCGTGGCGGGAGCCGCACAGCGCCGTCCGGTACGAACGACACCCTGGTGTCGCCCAGCCGTACCGAGCGGATTCCCGCCGGCCGCCGCAGCCGCTCGTCCTGGCCAACCGCGAAGTTCGCCATGGTCCCCTTCTCCTACGGGTGTCGGGTCGTCGCCGCTCCCCTCGAGGCGACGACGCCACCATAAACATCAAGCCAGAACTATTCAAGCTTTAAATGTTCTGACTTGATGGACTTGCTACGATGGGGCGCATGACGAAGTCCCCGGAGTCCCAGGCCGTCGCCGAGCGAGAGCTGTGCGGCCTGGTCAACGGGCTGGCCCAGCAGATCGCCGACCACGTACGCGAGCGCGCCGTCACCTTGGGTCTCACCGCGCCCCAGGCGACCGCGCTGCGAGAGATGACGGGTCCGATGACCATGCGCGAGCTCGCCGACCGCATGAGCTGCGAGCCCTCCAATGCCACCTTCGTCGTCGACAGGCTGGAGACCCAGGGCCTGGTCGAGCGTCGCGCCCACCCGACCGACCGCCGCGCCAGGCAACTTGTCCTCACCGCCGAGGGCAGCGCCCTGCGCGAGCGACTCCTCGAACTCCTCACCCAGGACTCACCGCTGGGCGGCCTGACGCCGAAGCAGCAGGGTCTCCTCCAGGACCTGCTCGAGCAGGCCATCACCCCTCGGTGAGGCATGCGGCGCGGTCCGCGCGGGCAGGACGGTCTGGGCAGGTCAGGGCGACCGGGGCAGCCTCGGCAAAGGCCGCCAAGTACGCACCTCGGGTCCCAGCGCTACCTGCCTGACCTGCGGTTTTGTGGCTCCCGCCTACTCCCCGTAAGGTTTATTGACGCGTCAACCATTTCCCGGCATGATGGGCGCGCACCAATCAACCGAGCTGGTGGGAGCGGACCCCCTCATGAGCGATCTCGTCTTCGGACTCGACACGTTCGGCGATGTGCCGCAGGACGACTCCGGCAATCCTGTCTCCCACGCCGCCGCGATCCGGCAGGTCGTCCGTGAGGCCGAGCTCGCCGACGAGCTGGGCGTCGACGTCATCGCCCTCGGCGAGCACCACCGGCCCGAGTACTCCATCTCCACCCCTGAGACCGTGCTCGCGGGGATCGCGACCCGCACCTCACGCATCCGCCTCGCATCCGGTGTGACGGTCCTGAGCTCCGACGACCCGGTGCGGGTCTTCCAGCGGTTCGCCACCGTCGACGCGCTCTCCAACGGGCGCGCCGAGGTGATCCTCGGCCGCGGCTCCTTCACCGAGTCCTTCCCTCTGTTCGGCTACGACCTGCAGGACTACGACGAGCTGTTCGAGGAGAAGATCGACCTGTTCGTCAAGCTCCTCGACGAGAAGCCCGTCACCTGGAGCGGCACCAAGCGCGCATCGCTGGAGGACGCCGACGTCTTCCCCAAGACCGAGTCCGGGCGCCTGTCCACCTGGGTCGGCGTGGGTGGCTCACCGCAGTCGGTCGTCCGCACCGCGCACTACGGCCTGCCGCTCATGCTCGCCATCATCGGTGGCGCACCGGACCGCTTCGCTCCCTACATCGACCTCTACCGCAGGGCCACCGACCAGTTCGGCACCGTCGCGCATCCGGTCGGCATGCACTCACCGGGCTTCATCGCCGACACCGACGAGGAGGCCAGGGAGATCTTCTGGCCGCACTACAAGGTCATGCGGGACCGGATCGGGCGGCTGCGAGGCTGGCCGCCGATCCGGCGCGAGGAGTACGACGCCGAGATCGAGCACGGCTCCATGTACGTCGGCTCACCCGAGACGGTAGCCCGCAAGATCGCCCGCGCGGTCGACAACCTCGGCGTCGGGCGCTTCGACCTCATCTACACCGCCGGAGCGCAGCCGATCAGCGCACGCCTGCGCGCGGTCGAGCTCTACGGCACGAAGGTCATGCCGATGGTCCGCGACATCCTCGCCGGCTGACCAGCGCCTTCACACGCCACCTACCTGGAGGGGACATGAACGCCACCGCGGAGCACCGCCCGACCCTGGGCATCCTCGGCGCCGGCAAGCTCGGCACCGTACTCGCCCGGCTCGCGGTGGCGGCGGGCTACCAGGTGCTCATCGCCGGGTCAGGTGATCCCGCCAAGATCGCCCTGACGATAGAGGTCCTCACCCCCGGCGCGGTCGCGACCACAGCCGCGGATGCCGCGGCCCGATCCGACATCGTCGTCCTTGCCCTCCCACTCGGCAAGTACCGCAACATCCCCGTCGAGGCCCTGCGCGGCAAGCTGGTCGTCGACGCGATGAACTACTGGTGGGAGATCGACGGTCCGCGCGAGGACCTCACCGATCCGCGGACCTCCTCCAGCGAGGTCGTCCACGCGTTCCTCCCGGACTCCCACGTGGTGAAGGCGTTCAACCACATGGGCTACCACGACCTCGAGGACGGGGCACGACCCGCCGGGGCCCCGGGACGCAAGGCGATCGCGATCGCCGGTGACGACCAGGACGACCTCGCCGCCGTCGGGTCCCTCGTCGACGACCTCGGGTTCGATCCGATCGTGGCAGGCCCGCTCGCCGAGGGGATCCGCCTCGACCCGGGCTCTGAGCTGTTCGGCGCCAACGTCGACGCCGAAGAACTGCGCGCGATGCTGGACCGTTTCCCCGACTCCGAGCGGGGACGCGTCCTCGCCCACGCCCGGGCGGAGCGCTCGACCACCGACTTCGTTCGCGCCGCGGACAGCCCCGTTCGACTGGACTGAGGAACGCACCCCGTCCACGCCGGCCGCGGCGGGTGCCGCCCCGCTCAGAGTTCGAACAACCCCGCCACTTCCTCGACCAGGTCGTCCTCGGTCATCGTCTCCTCGACCTCGATGGCGTACAGTCCGAGCCCCTTCACCTCCGCCAGGAGGCGACTGGTGAACAACCGGTCGCGCTCGAGCAGGTTGTGCAGAGCCTTCCCAGGGTTCCCGGTCCTGCTGGCGATGCTCCACGTCGAACCCCGACTCTCGAACGCGGACCAGCGAAACTCCGGCGTCGGGGCAAGCCACACCGCGTGGCTGGGTACGGTGAGCAGCGGCTTCACCAGGCCCGGAAGCGCCCGGAAACCCTCGACGATCACGCGGGGCTCACCGGGCAGGCGGAGGAGGTCCTCGAGGATCAGGTCGAAGCCCTCACCCCGGTACCAGTGGAACGTCTCGAGCATCACCTCCGGAGACCGGTTCACCCACCGCTCGTCCATGTCCATGGCAGCGAACTCGCTCAGGAACGGGCTGTCCTCGCGGGTGCTCCGCCCGGCGTGATCGGACATCACATCGTCGGTCGCGTACAGATGCAGGCCGTACCGAGCCGCCAACCGACGTGCGACGGTCGACTTGCCGGCACCACTCCCACCGCCGATCCAGTAGACGTGCTGGAGTCGGGAACGCAGCGCCGCGGCGTCAGCGATCACTCGGTGTCGGTTGCTTCCCACGCTCGTCTCGTCCACGAGTCATGAGTCTGTTGCACCCAACACCCGAAAGAAAAGTCTTGTACTTGCCCCCCGCCCCGTGCGAAAAAGGAAGGGTGGGGGCGCGTTCCGTGATACCTGCTCCCTCGTCAACCGTTTCTTGACGGCGTTCGGACAGGCGAGACGACTGCGGCGTGGGTGTGTGCCGTGCGCTGCTACGACTCCGCGCCGGACGCCTTGAGCGGCGCCTGCCGAAGGTGAGTCAGCGTTCGACGCTCCCGCTCCGGGGACTCACCCAACGGGCGTCCCACGGCGGTCATCGACAGCACCTGCCAGCCCGGCGCGAGCTCGAGGTCGGCGGTGAGCCCGTCCAGGTCGAAGGCACGAAACTGACGGCAGGCCAGGCCCATCGCCTGTGCCTGCAGGGTCATGTGGGCCACGGCCTGGCCGAGGTCGTAGTCGGCGAACTCGGAGAACTCCATCGAGGTGTCCTCGACGTAGCGGTGCGCGACGTTCACCACCAGGAGGTTGGCATCGGGGGCCCACCGCCGTGAACTCGGCGCGAGACGGTGCGTGATCCGCACATGCTCGGGGCGTCCGCGCACCGCGGTGACGAACGCCCACGGCTGTGAGTTGCCCGCCGACGGGGCCCAGCGCGCCGCCTCGAGCAGGAGATCCACCGCCGCGTCGGTCAGGACGTGGGAGGAGTCGAAGGCGATCGGGCTCCACCGGGCACGAAGCAGCGGATGAAGCTCGGGCACCGGATGCGCGATCGGGCGGGGAACCATCCCTGACTCGGCCCCTTCGCCGTGGTGGGAGTCGCGGAAGGGAGTCACACGCCCACCACACCGTCGATTCTTTCGCGCAACAGGTCCGCGTGGCCGTTGTGTCGGGCGTACTCCTCGATCATGTGGACGTAGATCCAGCGCAGCGTGGGAGCGATGCGTCGACCGCCTCGGATGCCGGTGCCGGTCGAGTCCAGGCTCTGTTGCCGCCCGCCCACCCGACGACTGTGATCGACTTCCTCCCGATACGAAGCGAGATCGCGGGCGACATCGGCCTGGTCGACCCCGTCGAAGGCATCCTCGACCGGTTGGTCCGGGTCCTCGGCCGCCACTGAGCCTGCTTCGTACGCCAGCCGGAACCAGTTGCGCTCGACCGTGGTGAGGTGACGTACGAGACCCAACAGGGACAGACCGGACGGGGGAACCGAACGGGTCCTCAGCTCCCTCTCACCGAGTCCGTCCAGCTTCGTGAGCAGCGTCGCCCGGTGAAACTCCAGCCAGGACTCCAGCATCGCCCGCTCGTCAGCGCCCACCGGAGGGTCATTGCGAACCGGCTGCGGCAGCGTGGTTTCGCTCATCGCGACGGAACCTTCGTTCATCGGTCGAGCCTGTGGCGCAGACTCTCGGACAGGCGGGCAGAAATTCTACGCGCGCCCTCCACCCAGCCTCACGCGCTCGGGGGCTTCTCCCAGACCGACACCTGCTTGGTGCTCTGCGCCGTCAGCTCCGAACGGTCCCAGCCGGCCCAGCGGTACTTCAGGTTCATCCCGGCGATGCGCGCCATGAGGTGCATCTCAGCCGGCCAGGCGTAGCGGAACGGGATGCGGAAGAAGCGCCCCTTCCCCTCCGGTGTCACCGTCACGTGGTTCGACGTGAACTCCTGCGTCACGACGTCGTACTGGTCGAAGCCGACATAGCCGCCACCCTCGCGGCCGGGCGCCACCGTGAACGGAACGGTGTCCTGCCCGGGCGGCAGCCGGCGCAGGTCCGGCAGGCCCACCTCGACGAGGAACAGCCCGCCCGGCCGTAGGTGCGCCGCCGCGTTGCGGAAGACGTCGACCTGACCGTCCTGCGTGGTCACGTTGCTGATCGTGTTGAACACCAGGTAGACCAGCGAGAACTGACCGGCCACTCGCGTCGTCGTCATGTCGCCGATCGTGACGTCGATCGCGTCACCCGCCGGCTTGCTCGCGATACGCGCCGCCATGGCCCTGCTCAACTCGATGCCGCTCACCGCGACGCCTCGCGCGGCCAGCGGCGCGGCGATCCGCCCGGTCCCGACAGCGAACTCGAGCACCGGACCGCCATCGGCCAGGTCTTCGAGGACGTCCACCGCGGGCGTCACCACCTCGGGTGCGTTCGCGCCACCCGGTCCGTCATAGCCCGTGGCCACGCTCTCGGGGAACCAGCCGTCCGCGGGGTCGTCTCCCCGTCCGACGGTAGAGGGACCGCTCGCCTTCGCCTCATCGCTCACGGTCCCCGACCCTAGAACTCGACGCCGCCGCCGCTCATCCCATTTTCGCCATCGCCACGAGGCTCCCCCCTCACCGCCGACTTC
The DNA here is from genome assembly GCF_014873875.1 of Actinopolymorpha pittospori. Taxonomy (GTDB): domain Bacteria; phylum Actinomycetota; class Actinomycetes; order Propionibacteriales; family Actinopolymorphaceae; genus Actinopolymorpha; species Actinopolymorpha pittospori. Next base: position 1,487,982 of record NZ_JADBEM010000001.1, read on the forward strand.
GAGGCCGTTCAGCGCGGGCTCCGGTCGTGCGCGTCAGGCGGCGGACACCTTCCGTCGCTCCGCTTCCCTGCTCGCCTCCGTGGTGCCACCCCAGACGCCGTACTTCTCGCGTGCCGCGAGAGCGTGCGCCGCGCACTGCTTGCGAACGATGCAGCCTCCGCACAGCGCGACCGCCACCTGCTCACGTGCGGTGCGTTGAGCGTGGTCCTCGCCCTCGGTCCCGTAGAAGAGTTCGACCGGCTTGCCCTTACAGGCTGCCGATTCGTGCCAGCGCGTCGAGAACCTGCCAGGAACGTTGCGGCCACCCGGGATTGCGCGTCGCTTTGCCATCGTGGCGCTCCTTACTGGTCGTGGCGTTACACCAGTCGCCTGAAACTCGGATCTGCCTGCTTCGGTGGAAAGTTGGTGAGAGTCGTCAGTGCACGTCGTCGGGTTCGGTCAGAACCGGGCGAGGATCACGGTGCGAGTGGGCAACCTGACCTCGATTCGCGGAGGCCGTGAGGCACAGCGCGCGCAGCACCGAGGTTCCGGTCGGCGGCGATGACGGAGAGTAGCTCCGAGTACCCCGTCCGCTTCAGCATCGTGGCCACTGTCTGCCTCCTGTCACTCAACCAGGACTCGATCGCGAAGACTTGAGCCGGTACGACTCATCACTTCGACTTTCTAGAGGTAGATAGTTCGCATGTCAAGTCGCACAAACCTGTCGGATCACGTAAGCCAACGTACCGGTGGTCGTGAGGCAACGTGCCTACGGGTGTGAACGAACATGGTTGTGGACGTAAGTCAAGGTGGCCGAGAGCGTGAGGAATCGCTTCGGCGCTGATGAGGTAGTCTCCCTAGGTAGCCGAAGCCTCCGGCTGGCCTACCGACGAAGGAGGCTGAGCGAGCCATGGCCAACGAGAAGTCCGTACCCGACCGGCGGGCTGGTTCCCGGACGGCGCAGGACGATCGACCACCCGGCCACCAAGGCGTGTACCCGATCTCGATCGTCAGCGAACTGACCGGAGTCGAGCCGCACCTGCTACGCGCGTGGGAGAAGGCCGGGCTCCTCTCCCCTGTCCGTTCGGTGGGCGGTACCCGCCGCTACAGCGCAGACGACCTCATACGCCTCCGCCACATCCGGGCACTCGCCAGCGAGGGGCTCAACGTGCCGGGCATCCGAACCGTTCTCCAGCTGGAGGAGGAGTTGGCGCTGCTGCGAGCCGAACTCGACGAGCTCCGCGCCGGCGACAGAAGTTCTTCCCAGTAGCCCCCGAGCAGAGCGAGCCCAGGAGCGACCGCGGCCCTGTGACATAAGGGCATGGTGCTCAGGCAGGAGAGCCGGAGTCGTCGCCCCCCGCGCTGTGGGCCTCGCGCTCGCGAGCGAGGGTCTGTAGCCGCCGCAACGGGACGACGTACCAGAGCACGGCGAAGAACACCGCGACCCCGGCGGTGACAATACTGGCGCCGAGCAGCCCGAAGACCGCGTCCAGGACGAGCAGAACCGCGCTGATGATGGCCAGGAACAACGCCAACATCCCGGCCCGCGCGAAACGGTTCGACACCCGCACGATCTCAGGTTTCACACCCTTGGCGAACAACGCCCGGTGATAGGCCACCGGCGCCATCAACAACGCCGCCGCCGCACAACACAAAGCCAGCGCGACGACATAGGTCACCCGAGCGAACGTGCTCGGATCGGCGAAACGAGCCTGCACCGCCAGGATCAACAAGAAACCGAACAGGAACTGCACCCCGGTCTGCAACACCCGCAACTCCGAGATCAACTCGGCGAAGTTGCGATCGGCACGCTGCACCGGCGACTCACCCGGACGCGCCGGCCCGTGCTCGTCACCGCCGCTGGTGCCAGGGAACTCCATGCCCGCATCATGCCTGGAGAAGAGGTCTGCGGCCACTGGTCCGCGCCGATCACCGGGCGAGGCGCTGCGCTGCCTCCAACAGCATGGCGTGGACGAAGGCTTGGGGAAGGTTGCCGCGGAGTTGGCGCTGTCGTACGTCGTACTCCTCGGCGAGGAGCCCCGGAGGGCCGCAGGCGGCCCGGTTGCGTTCGAACCAGCGATAGGCCCGCGCGGTCTCACCCTGGTGCCAGTGGGCGAGGGCGAGCTGGAACCCGCAGAGCAGAAAGGCGCCCTCGGCCTCACCGAGCGGACGGTTGTCGTGGGCGAAGCGGTAGACGTAGCCGTCCTCGGTGAGTTCCCTGTGAACCGCGTCGATGGTGGCGCGGGTCCGTGGGTCGGACGGCGGGAGAGCCCCGCGAACCGGGGGAAGCAGCAGCGAGGCGTCGGTGCCCTCGTGGTGTGGGCTCCGTCGCCAGATCTGGTCGGCACCCAGGCAACGTCGGGTCGTCGTGGCCAGGATCGTGTCGGCCAGGTCGGACAGCCGGCTGGCCTCGCGGGCCGGGAGTTCGGCCGCGGCCGTCCGCAGTCCGGCGACGGCGGCGAGTCGGGAGTGGGTCCACCAGTCGTCGTCGAGCTCCCAGATGCCGGCATCGGGTTCGTTCCATCGCCGCCCGATGACATCCACGGCGAGATGGAGAGCCCGGTGGGCGTCGCTGTCCAACCGGTCGTGCCGGGCGGCGATGGCCAGGAGTTGGAGGATCTCCCCGAGCGTGTCGAGTTGGAACTGCCCGTCCGCCCAGTTGCCCACGACGTCCGCGCCGCCTGGGTAGCCGGGCAGGTTCAAGGTCGACTGCGCCGGGATGGGCGTCCCGTCGGTGCGGTAGCCGGGTGCGAGGTTGTCGCCGTGTTCGAGCAGGCGTGCCGTGGTGAACGCGACGGCAGCGTCAAGGAGGGGTTGCGGTTGGTCGGTTCCGGCGGCGATACCGGCGTAGCACTGGTCGCGGATCCAGGCGTACCTGTAGTCGTAGTTGCGGCCCGCCCTGGCGTGTTCGGGCAGTCCGAGCGTGGCGGCCGCTACCATGCCGCCGTCCCGGGTGGTCAGGCCGCGGAGGAGCGCGTAGGCGTGCTGGGCGTCGCGGGGGGCGAGTGAGGCGGCGAAGTCGGGGACGCTGGAACGCCAGGCGGCCTCGGTCGCCGACCAGGCCTGCTCGACGTCCACGGGGTTCGGCATGGGACCGGCGGAGATCTCCAGGACCAGGTCACGGTGTTCGCCATGACGCACCTCCACCTCAAGCGCGAGGGCACCGGACTCGTCGAGGTGGGCCTCCCGCGCGCCGCTCCAGCGGATCCGCAGCGGTCCGCTGCGTGCCGTCCATCGCCCGTCGTCGTCCCGGCGGACGTCCTGCTGGGGATGCCGGCCGAAGCCCGCGCGGAGGTCGAGCAGTACCCGCACCCGGATGGGATCCTGGGGCGCCTCGATCCGGCGTAGGAGGACCACCCGGTCCGGATCCCCGGGAAAGGCGAGGGCGTCGCGGCATTCCACGATCGTGGAGGTGGTGACCCATCGGTTGTGCCAGACGAGCGTGCCCGGTTCGTAGAAGCCGCCCCACACGAACGTGTCGGTCGGGCTGACGACGTAGCTGCCCCCGCCTCCGACGAGACCCGACAGGACCGCCTCGTCGTCCCAGCCGGGAGCGCACAGCCAGGCCACCTCACCACGGGGGCCGCACAGGCCGCCGCGTTCGCCGTCCGCGATCAGGGCGTACTCGCGCAGGACGGTCGGCGGGATGGACGGACCGACCCCGCCCCGGTCGTAGGAGCGCTTCGTCATCGCACTCGGTACGCCTCGATGTCGGCGTCGCGTACGCACAGGCCGTGGCCAGGTCTGGTCGGATCTGGACGCAGCGCACCCCCAGTGGGATCCACGGTGCCGTCGAAGAACATCCCCTCGATGCGGACGTGGTCGTGGAACCACTCGAGGTGGCGGAGGTTCGGGATCGCGGCGGCCGCGTGCAGGTGCAGGTGCGGTGCGCAGTGCGCCGAGATCTCCAGCCCGTACGCCGCCGCGACCGCCGCGACCCGCAGCCACTCGGTGATGCCGCCGCACCTGGACGCGTCGGCTTGCAGGCAGTCGACGGCCTGGGCCTCGCACATACGCCGGAAGTAGACCAGATCGTGGCCGTATTCGCCGGCGGCGACGTCCGCCCGCACCTCGCGGCGGACCTCTCGCAGCCCTGCGAGGTCGTCGGAGGAGACGGGCTCCTCGAGCCACCGCACGTCCAGATCCTGGGCGGCCGCCATCACCCGGACGGCCTGCTTGGCGGTGTATCCGCCGTTGGCGTCGACGTACAACTCGGTGTCCGGGCCGATGGTCTCGCGGCACAGCCGCATCCGCGCCAGGTCACGGCCCTCCCTGCCGCCCCACGACTCCGCGATCTTGATCTTCACCCGCGGTATCCGCTGATCCCGCGCCCACAGCTCCAGCTGGTCCCGAAGCCGCATGTCGTCGTAGGTGGTGAAACCCCCACTGCCATACACCGGCACGTCCTCACGTACTGAGCCGAGCAGCTTGTGCAGCGGAAGTCCCAACAACCGCGCCTTCAGGTCCCACAACGCGACGTCGACCGCGGAGATCGCATATCCCACCAGGCCCGGCCGGGAGGAGTTGCGGGCGCTCTTGACCATCGCGTCGAAGGCACCGGTGACGTCGAGGGCGTCCCGCCCGGTCACGACACCGGCCAGGTCGTCGTCGATGACGGCCATGCACCCGGTCGACCCGTAGGTCCATCCGACACCAGTCGCGCCGCCGGCGCTCGCCCGGACGAGAACGATGGTGGTGGAGGTCCACGCCAACGTGCCGTCCCCCTCCGGCGCGTCGGTGGGGACCGTGTACGCCGCTACGTCCAAGCCGTCGATCCGGCGGTCGAACGACGACGCGCGGCTGTTGCCGTCCGTACCGATACCGCTCACCGGCGTCGAGCCCTCCGTCCCCGCCTGGGACCACTGAGCGCCCTGGCCATGCACAGGCCGGCGACCGCGAACACTCCCGCCGAGACCGCCTCGGCGAGGGCGATCCGGCGCCGCGGAGGGTCGGCGGCCGCGAGCGCCACCATGCTGAGTGCGTGCAGACCATCCACACCCGCGCCCAGCCGATAGGCGGCCGGTGTGGGCAGCGCCGCCGTGGCTGCTGCCTGGACGACGTGCCGGGCCCCGAGCACCCGTGAGGCACGCCGCTCCACCGGTGTCAGCGGGGCACCGAGCAGCCGGGTCGCGAGCAGGTTGGGCACGGCGACCTGCAGCGACCCGTAACCGGCACGCGTGGCCTCCAGGCTGTGGCGGAGAACCCTCATCGGCGGGCGACCTTCGTAACGAGCCCGGCGATCCCGACCAGGCCGGCGGCGGCAGCGCCAGCGGACAGGCGCGGATGGTGCGCAAGCCACTGTTGCGTGCTCTGGCCGTGTGCCCGCGAATCGAACGGGCCGTGTGCGCCGTAGTCCTCGCCGTCCTTGCCGTCGAGCGGCTCCCAGAGGTTGGCGGCCTGGTCGGGGTCGCGTTGCTGGTCGGTCTGCTGGGACGCGTATCCCTTGCGTCCGAGGTAGCGGTCGAGCAGGCCAGGCGCGATGGCGTTGGCGACCAGCGTGCCGACCGTGCTCCCGCCGACCCAGTACTCGCGCCGGCGTGGATGGTCGGCCGCCCACAGCACGGCCTTGGCCGCGACTTCCGGTTGGTAGATGGGCGGGACCGGCTGGGGGCGTCGCGGCAGCCTTGACAGCACCCAGGAGAACTGCGGTGTGTTGACGGCCGGCATCTGGACCATGGTGACGTGCACGTTGCTGCGCTCGTGCAGAAGCTCGCAGCGCAGTGATTCGTTGAATCCCTGAATCGCGTGTTTGGCGCCGCAGTAGGCGGACTGCAGCGGAATACCCCGGTAGGCGAGCGCCGAACCCACCTGGACGATCGTTCCCGCGTCACGACTGCGCATGCGTCTCAGCGCCGTCAGGGTGCCGTAGACGAAGCCGAGGTAGCTGACTTCGGTCACCCGTCTGAACTCCTCCGGACGGATGTCCTGGACCGGCGCGAACACCGAGGTGAACGCGACGTTCACCCACACGTCTATCGGCCCGAACGTCTCCTCCACCGAAGTCGCGGCGGCTTCGACCTGCGCGGGGTCGGAAACGTCCACGGGGATGGCGAGGTCCTCTCCGCCGGCGGCGCGGACGTCACGCGCCGTACCGGCGAGCCCGGTCTCACCCCGGGCGAGCAACCCCACCTTGTCACCGCGTGCACCGAACGCCTTTGCTGCCGCTCGTCCGATGCCCGCGCTTGCTCCTGTCACTACAACAACGGCCACCTTCCACCTATAACCGCAACGATCAGGTGACGCAACCGAGGTCACGGGCCAGGCGCGAGGTCCGGTTGCGTCAAGCCACCCCGTCTGTCACGATCCGGTCGGACAGAGAGTCTGGGAACACCTCGTCGGCCGACCACTCTTCCTGACGGTGCGCGCCGTAGTCCGCTCACGCCGGATGAAACGCTCGACCAACTCGCCGCGGCAGCGGTGGTCGTCGGACCATGCGAAGATCCAGATCGCGGTTCGGCGGACTGAGCCGGGCGACGCCCGCGGTCCATGTCGGCCTGACTCGTTGCGACTAGGTGGGGACCTCGGTAGCGTCGAACTCAGTGATGGATTCGTCGCCATCGTCCGATGACGGCGTCGAGACGTCAGCGCATGATCGGAGGTTCTCATGCCTCAGCAGGCCTGGAGCTCCAAGCGGGAGCGGCAGTACGAGCACATCAAGGATTCGGCGAAGCAGCGCGGCACCGGCGAGGATCGAGCCGAGGAGATCGCCGCGCGGACCGTCAACAAAAACCGTGCACAATCCGGTGAGTCCAAGCAGGCCAGCAAGGAGTCCGTGCAGGACACCTCTCCGCAGCGCCGTGGCGGCCAGCGTTCGGGCAAGGCCGGGCCTCGCGGCCAGACCAAGCAACAGCTCTACGGCGAAGCACGCCGCCGCAACATCAAGGGCCGCTCCAGCATGACCAAGCGCGAACTGGAGAGCGCCCTCAGCCACAAGTGAGACATCTGCGACAAGAGCCCTGATCGGCCCGATAGGTGGTCGTCCCTCGCACGGTCCGAGGAAGAAGGGGAGCGTGCAGCATGACCCGTAAGCAGACCGAAGCAGCCAGAAGGAACGTTCAGAAGGCACAGAAGGCAGCTCGCGCCAAGAAGACGTTGACGAAACTGCCCAAGCAGACCAGGCGCGACCTCGGACACCAGGCCGCCATGACACGGCAACGCGGCGGACAGCCTGGCCACAGGTTGGAGGACCGGACCCGGCGGGACCTCTACGAGGTCGCCAAGGCCAAGCACATCGACGGACGCTCGAAGATGGGCAAGTCAGACCTCATCGCCGCGATCCGCAACGCAGGCTAGCCGGTCCACACGACCCTTCCGGACCACCGGAGCGGGACGACACCTTCGGACCACAGGCGTGGAGGAGATCGACGATGCGACTTGGTTACATCCTGTCCTGCGAGGAGTTCGCCCCAGCAGAACTCCTCGCGCAGGCTCGCATGGCCGAGCAGGCAGGCTTTGACGCCCTGTGGATCTCCGACCACTTCCACCCGTGGAACGACGAACAGGGCGAGAGCTCGTTCGTCTGGTCGATGATCGGGGCACTGTCCCAGGCCTGCGACCTGCCGATCACCACGGCAGTCACCTGCCCCACCATGCGGATCCACCCGGCGGTCATCGCCCAGGCGGCCGCCACCAGCCAGGTCCTGCTGGGTGGCCGGTTCCGGCTCGGCATCGGGAGCGGGGAGGCACTCAACGAGCACATCCTCGGCGATGCCTGGCCAGGCGCGGACGTCCGGCTGAACATGCTCGAAGAGGCGGTGGAGGTGATGCGGAAGCTGTTCACCGGGAAGGTGGTCGACCACCGCGGCGAGCACTACACCGTCGAGCACGCCCGCCTCTACACCCTGCCCGACGAGCCCCCGCCCATCTATGTCTCGGCTTTCGGCCCTGAGGCGGCCACCCGCGCCGCGCGGTTCGCCGACGGGTTCGTCTCCACCAAACCCGATCCCGCACTGCTGGCGACGTTCCGGAAGGCCGGTGGGAACGGCAAGACCAGCCAGGCGGGGCTCAAGGTCTGCTACGGCCCGGACGCGGCCCAAGCTCGAGCGACAGCGCACCGACTCTGGGGCAACGAACAACTGCCCGGCGAACTCGCACAGGTACTCCCCACACCCGAACACTTCATGCAGGCGTCCACTCTGATCACCGAGGAGATGGTCGGCGACGCCCTCGTCTGCGGCGACGACCTCGACGCCCACGTGGCGGCGGTCCGCGAGTACCTCGATGCCGGCTACGACGAGGTCTACGTCAACCAGATCGGGCCTAACCAGGAGGGCTTCTTCGAGTTCTACGGCAAGGAGGTCCTGCCGCGCCTGCGTGAGCGGTGACCCCATGCGGGTCCTCGACAGCCCCGAAAAGTTGGCCGACCTGGTATCTGACCAGCCAGGGCACTTCGTCCGCTTCTCCGACGGGCCCGACAGCGACGCGAGCGCGGACAGCGTCGACTACGAGAGCCGTCTTCCCCTGCCCGGGCTGTCGGTCAACATACTCGATCCTCCGCGATGGTGGATCCGTCCGCTCCCCGACTGGCTCGCACGACAGATCTGCCAGTACCTCCACCTGACGGACCGGTCAGACAGCCACCGAGGCTGGGTCCTCACCGGCACCATGACGGGACGCGGCCCCGACGACGAGCCGCTCCTCAGCGACGTCGAACCCGTCGCCTGGCTGGGCGCGCCACTGATCACAGCGGCCCAGGCCCGCTATGAGGATCGGTTTCGGCCTGGCCGCTTCCAGGAGTAGCCGCCCGGCCCCGTCAGAGCGGCCGCGGCCTTCGGTGTCCATGCTTCAGTACCGATGTCATCGTGCCCATGCCTTCGGTACGCATGCCATCGGCGCCCATGCTTCATCGGTGCCGGCCCAGGCGACGAAGAGCCCGGCGCGCCAATCCACGGACGGCGTACCCGGTCCCCACCGAAGCCAGCCCGGCGGCGGCCGCGGTGCACACCAGCGCCGCGGATCTCCTGATCGCGGTCGGCAGCTGTGGACGGGTGGGGCGGAAGGGCTGGGCGTCGGAGGTGTGCTGGAGGCGCAGCAGCTCGGCGACGTGCAGAGCCTCACGTCCGGCGCCGGCGAGCTCGTGGATCTGGGTGCGACAGCTGAAACCGTCGGCGAGGACGGCGGTCGACGCGTCGGCCTGACGTACCGCGGGGAGCAGAACGCTTTCCGCGCAGGCCGTGCTCACCTCGAGATGACCGCGCTCGAATCCGAAGTTTCCGGCCAGGCCGCAGCAGCCGGCGTCGAGCCGCTCGACCTCCGCCCCCGCCTGTTCGAGGATGCGTTGGTCGGCGTCCCAGCCCAACACCGCGTGTTGGTGGCAGTGCACCTGCGCGATGCCGCGTACGCCATCGAGTCGGGGCGGTGTCCAACCTGGTGTGTGCTCGGTGAGCAGCTCCGCCAGCGTCACCGTCTGCTTGCTGAGGCGCTGGACGTCCAGGTCGTCGCCCAGGAGTTCGGGCGCGTCGGAACGGAAGACCGCGGTGCAGCTTGGTTCCAGGCCCACGACCAGCCCGCCGGCACGGACATGGTCCGCGAGCGCGTCGACGGTGCGCCGGAGGATCCGTTTCGCGGTCGAGAGCTGGCCGGTCGAGATCCAGGTGAGTCCGCAGCACAGCGGCTGGTCGGGCAGGGCGACGGTCCAGCCGGCGTCCTCGAGAACCTCGATCGCGGCCTTGCCGATCGCCGGGTGGAACGTGTTGGTGAAGGTGTCCGGCCACAGGAGCACGGTGCCCCTGTCTCCCCTTGGCACCTTGTCCCGGCCTGCCCACCATTGGCGCAGGGTCTGCTCCGCGAACAGGGGAATCTCCCTGTGCTCCAGTCCCGCCGCGCGAGTGGCGATCCTCGGCAGCACCGGTGCGTGGGTGAGCGCGTTGACGGTCCGGGCGAGCCGAGGGGAGCGTCCGATCGCCGCGGCCAGTACGGGGAGCCAGCCCAGGCTGTAGTGGGCGCGGGGTCGTAGGCGGCCGCGGTAGTGCTGCGCCAGGAACTCCGCCTTGTACGTCGCCATGTCCACGTTGACGGGGCAGTCGGTCTTGCAGCCCTTGCACGCCAGACAGAGGTCAAGTGCGTCACGTACGGCGGTCGAGCGCCATCCACCCTTGACGGGGCTGTCGTCGTGACCGCCGAGCATCTCGAACAGGAGCCGGGCCCGGCCACGGGTGGAGTGTTCCTCCTCCCGCGTCGCCTGGTACGACGGGCACATGACGGCACCGCCCGCATGCTCGTGCTGGCGGCACTTCCCGACACCCACACAGCGGTTCGCGGCCGCCACGAAGGACCCCTGGTCCTCCGGATAGCTGAAGAAGAGTTCTCGCCCGGCATGCGGGCTCCAGGAGTTCCCCAGGCGGAGGTTCTCGTCGAGGCTGTACGGCGCGACGACCTTGCCGGGGTTCATGCGGTCGGCGGGGTCGAAGATGGCCTTCAGCTCCCCGAACGCCCGCGTCAAGCTCTCCCCGAACATGCGCGGGAGAAGCTCACCGCGGCTCTGACCGTCACCGTGTTCGCCGGAGAAGGATCCGCCATAGGACGCCACGAGGTCGGCCGCGCGTTCCATGAACCGACGGTAGTGCGCGACCCCGTCGGCGCTGGCGAGACCGAACGGGATGCGGGTGTGGACACACCCTTGGCCGAAGTGGCCGTAGAGGCTCGGCGCCGTCTCGTCGGCGTAGCCGAAGTCCGCGAAGAGCCGCTCCAGATCACGCAGGTAGTCGCCCAGTCGGTCCGGGGGTACCGCGGAGTCCTCCCAGCCCTCCCAGGTGTCAGCTTCGCCGGGCACGTGGGCGGTGGCGCCGAGTCCGGCTTCGCGTACTCGCCACAGCTCGTCCTCGTGCGTGGGATCGTCGAGGAAGGAGATGCGCGGATCACCATCGGAGATGCCGAGCGCGGCAAGCATGCGTTGCGCCGCGTCGTCCACCTCCTCGGTGGTGTTCGCGCCGAACTGTACGAGGAGGAAGCCTGACCCGTGGGGCATCTTCTCCCGAGCCTCGGGGTTGAGGTGTTTGATCCGCTCGTCGGTGATCAGCCGCTCGTCGATGCCTTCCAGAGCGATGGGCTTGTGCGGCAGAACTGCCGGTACGGCGTCTCCGGCCCCGGCGATGCTGTCGAAGCCGATGACGACGATGCTGCGCTGCTTCAGCACGGGAACGAGTTCGAGTTCTGCTCGTAGGACGGTGACCAGGGTCGACTCGCTGCCCACCAGCAGGCCGGCGACGTCGAAGTTGTGCTCGGGGAGGAGGGAGTCGAGGTTGTAGCCCGAGACGCGTCGTGGGATGTCGGGGTAGCGGTGCCGGATCTCCTCGGCGTAGCGGTCCCGCAGTCGACGCAGGCTGCGATAGACGCTCGCGCGTCGGTCCCCGCGCCGCTCGATCGCGGCGTACTCCTCCTCGTTGGTTTCGCCACACCAGAAGCGCGTGCCGTCGTAGAGCAGGACCTCCAGCCGCGCGATGTTGTCGACGACCTTCCCGGTCCGCTGGGCGGTCGCTCCGCAGGAGTTGTTGCCGATCATCCCGCCGATGGTGCAGTTGGGGTGTGTGGCCGGCTCCGGTCCGTACCGGAGGCCGTGCGGTGCGAGCTGGCGGTTCAGCTCGTCGAGCACGATGCCCGGCTCGACCACGCAGGTGCGGGCTTCTACGTCGACCGAGAGGAGCTTGTGGCAGTACTTCGACCAGTCGATGACGACGGCGGTGTTGGTGCACTGTCCTGCCAGGCTGGTGCCTCCACCCCGCGACAGCACTGGCGCATCGAACTCGTGGCACACCGCGACGGCTTCCGCGCCCGCCTCGATCGTGCGCGGTAGGACGACCCCGACCGGCACCTGGCGGAAGTTCGACGCGTCCGTCGAGTATGCGCCCCGGCTGCCGGCGTCGAAGCGGACCTCGCCGTCAACGCGGGTCATCAACGCCTGCCGGAGAGACGCAACGTCGATCCGCGGCGTCGGTGGACGCTTGGTCAGGGGATCAGGTAGCTCGACTGTCGCCATCGCTACGCCACCTCACCCTTCGCGGTGGGGTAGGAACTCCTGCAGCTTCGTCTTGACTCCTTCCCTGATGAGGCCCCATCGGTTCTCGTCGCCGGCGAGGACGGCTTTGGCGGTGTCTTTCGCCTGTTCGAAGCTGGCATGTGGCGGGATGGGCGGGACGTCGGGGTCGCAGCGGACGTCGAGAACCGTCGGCCGGTCGGCATGCAACGCCTGGTCCCAGGCCGGGCCAAGCTGGTCGGGCGTGTTCACCGTGTGAGCGGCGAGACCGATGCTCTTCGCGAAGCCGGCGTAGTCGACGTCGGGCAGAGTCTGGGACTCGGGGAACTTCGGGGATCCGCCCATGGCGCGCATCTCCCAGGTGACCTGGTTGAGGTCGTTGTTGTGCAACACGGCGACGACCAGGCGCGGATCGGACCACTCCTGCCAGTAGCGCTTGACGGTGATGAGTTCGGCCATGCCATTCATCTGCATCGCGCCGTCACCCACCATGGCGATGACGGGTCGGTCGGGGCAGCCGAACTTCGCGCCAATCGCATACGGCACGCCCGGCCCCATGGTGGCAAGCGTCCCGGACAACGATCCGCGCATGTGGCCACGGAACCGCAGGTTGCGGGCGTACCAGTTGGCCGCGGACCCGGAGTCGGCGGTCACGATCGCGTCGTCGGGCAGCCGGGTGGAGAGTTCGGCGAACAGCCGCATCGGGTTGATCGGGTCGGCGTTCACCATCGCTTCCTTGTCGATGGTCTCCCACCAGCGGGCGACGTCGTCCTCGATCCCTTCCCGCCACGCTCGCTTCGTCTTCGGCTCGAGGAGAGGAATCAGGGCGCGTAGCGTCGCCGCGGAGTCCCCGACCAGGTTGACCTCGTAGGGGTAGCGCATCCCGAGGAACTTGCCGTCAATGTCGATCTGCACCCCACGGGCCTGCCCGAAGTCGGGCATGAACTGGGTGTAGGGGAAGTTCGATCCCACCGTCAGCAACGTGTCGGCGGCTCGCATCATCTCGTAACTCGGCCGGGTCCCGAGTAGCCCGATCGCGCCCGTCACGTAGGGAAGGTCGTCGGGCAGGACGTCCTTTCCCAACAGGGCCTTGGCCACCCCGGCACCGAGTATGTCGGCGACCTGCTCGAGTTCGGCCCGTGCGCCACGCGCACCGCTACCGGCGAGGATGGCAACCTTCTCCCCGGCGTTCAGCACCTCGGCCGCGCGCCGAATCGACTCGTCGTCGGGCACGACAACCGGCCAGTCGATCCCAGTGCTGGACGGCACCATCTTGAACGCGTGCCCGGGCGGCGTGTAATCGAGTTCCTGTACGTCGGCGGGGATGATCACCGCGGTCGGTGCGCGCTCGGCGAGTGCGACCCGGATAGCCCGGTCGATCACGTTCGGCAGCTGTTCGGGGACGGTGACCATCTCGACGTACTCGCTGGCCACGTCCTTGTACAGGCTCAGCATGTCGATCTCCTGTTGGTAGGAGCCGCCCATCGCCGACCTGTTGGTCTGCCCCACGATCGCCACCACCGGTACGTGGTCGAGCTTCGCGTCGTAGAGACCGTTGAGCAGATGGATCCCACCAGGACCCGACGTGGCCGCGCACACGCCCACCCGGCCGGTGAACTTCGCATAGCCCACCGCCTGGAACGCGCTCATCTCCTCGTGCCGCGACTGGACGAACGCCGGCTCGTTCTTCGCCCGTACCCACGCCGCCAGGAGTCCGTTGATGCCGTCGCCGGGGTAGGCGAACACCTTCTCCACGCCCCAGGCACGCAACCGCTCCAGTAGATAGTCACCAACCGTCTGGGTGGGCATCGTGACCTCCTCCACAAAGATCGCGTCACGGTCTCCTCTTCCGTCATACCACCGAACCGAAACACAGGCAGGGTGGCCGACGAAGGACCGCGTGGGTGGTCAGCCACTCGCAAGGGCGACATGACCAAGCGGCTGGCAGTGTGGTCACACCGGCCGCGTACGGGTAGTTCACCAACGACATCCACGTCCAAAAACTCCACCAACGTCTGGCAATGTCTGCCCCACGCTGGACGAGTCCGAGCGCTGGTGAGATGTGCTCAGGCGCAAAGGCGCGTCAGGCGACTGGTTTGCCGCTGTGACGCCGAGGATCTCCCCGTTCGACCTTGCGCCTACTCCGGCTTGAGTGCCTCGGTCAGGTCCTCCTTGGACATCGACGACGCACCCGCGATGCCGGCATTCTTGGCCTGCTGCAGGAGTTCGGCCTTGGTCTCCTCGCCCGGAGCCTCGCCCAGGTGCGCTTGGCGACTTGCCGCGAAGGCGGCACCCAACTCCGCCCTGCGGGCGTCGCCGATCCGCTCCCGGATCCCCGGCAGCACGTCGCTCTCTTCCTCGCCTATGTGGTGCCGAACTGCTTTCACGAACTCGTTCAACGCAGGACCGAACTCGGCCGCGGCAGGGTCGATACCCTGGAGCTTCTCCAGCAACTCCTCCGCCTCGGCGTGCTCCTCCTGGCTGTGCGCTACCTCGTCCGTCTCCCGAGCCTCGCTGCGCGCGACCGGATAGACCTCGGCCTCCTCGGCGCGACTGTGGGCGACGAGCAACGCGGTGACAACCGGCAACGTCAACGCCCGCTTGCCCGGCTCGTTCTCCAGGACCTCGAACAGCCGCTCAAGCTCACGGTGGTCCGCGATGATCAGGTCAACCACGTCAGACATGTGCTCCTCCAACTGCCCGTACGGCTCCTCGTTTTCGCACCATACTCGGCATCTCGGCTTAACGCAGGGAGGCTCATCGGGCGCTTCTGCGAGGGCCGACCGCGCTCCGGCGGGCGATTCGGCGTGTCAGTCCTGGAGGTGGAAAGAAAGCGAGCCAGCGACGTACGTGTACGTCGCTGGCTCGAACAATCTTCGCTGCGGTAGGGGCTCCTGCCTCATTACCACCAGTATCGCCGGCCACCCACCGGGCGCCCCACCGCCCCAAGGATCCAGAACACGACTCCGATGACAAGCAGGATGATGCCGAGCGTCCAAAGAATCGAGATACCCAGCACGAATCCCAGAACCAAAAGTATGACGCCGAGAGCGACCACGATCTTCCTCCCCAAAGAGGTCAGGCATGGCTCTGCAAGCATGCTGTCGCAGCTTGCGCGCTGACGGTTCAGCGCTGCCTCGTCACCGACGCTACACACCCCCAAGGCTTAACGCATCTCGCCCGATCCCGAGTTCCCGAAGGTTGCTGGCGCCCCGACCCCGCGTCACCGGTGGTAGCTCTTCGTCAACCGGTGCGGCCGGTGGCGTCGTCGTTCGGCGTGCCGACCGGCTTGGACTCCGGTGAGCCGCGTTCGCGGAGGAAGACAGCGAGGATGGCCATCGAGACCAACGCCAGCAGCTCCGACTGCCAGTTCTGCAGGGTGCGGTTCCAGAAGTCCGGCGCCAGGATGTACTGCGACCAGGAGATCGGTGCCTGCAACTGGCCCAGCTGTTGCTCGTTGTAGGACACGACTCCGGTGACGGACTGGGTGAACCACGAGGCGAGAAAGATCAACGCCATGACCAGGCCGAGGGAGTGGGAGTAGATCCCCAACCTCAGACCACGAGACCGCGCCCAGGACGGGGAGTTCAGCCGGGCGTAGGGGCCGACCTGCTGCTCCTTGTCGGTTTGCTGCCCCACTTCGTCCGGGGGCTTGGACTCCGGCGACCCGCGCTGAACCAGCCACACGGTTCCCATGATGTAGAGGAAGAACTGGAGGTACTCCGACTGCCAGTTCTCCATCACGTCGACGCCGAAGTCCGAGGACGTCAGATAGCTCCACAGCGAGATCTGCTGGAACCCTTCCGCGAGCTGACGCTCGTTGAAGTCGGCGTGTCCTACCAACGCCTGGGCGACCAGCACGCCGAGGAAGGCGACTCCGAACACGAGTGTCAAGGAGTAGTTGCGGAAGAAGTGGCGCATCGCTCGACCTACCTGTGGAGAAGTCCGACTGCGATGAAGAAGACGAACGCGAAGCCGAGCATGATCAGCAAAGCGGCGAGGGCGGCGCGCACGTCAGTCTCCCCTGAGCTCACACTGGTAGGGCCGTTCGCCTCGGGGATGGCAGCCAGCCGCGGTGATGCGCCAGCCGGCGGAGAACGCCGACAGGAACACGGTGTCGTGCGCGAACACCACGCGGGCCTGGTCACCGTAGACGTCGATGTGGCCGACCGCACCAGCGGACCGGATCCTCGCCGACATGATCGCCTTCGAGCAGCCCTCGCCCGCGGAGTGCTCGAGGTCCTCCCGCGTCGCGGGCGCCAGCAGGCCACACGCCCGCGCGGCGTCCCGGTCACCGACGGCGGCATGGAACCCCTCCGCCGCCTTCCTCGCCGCGTCCTCGCGCACTGCCGTGGCACCGCAACCCGTGCCGACGACAACGAAGATGAGCAGCGCCATGATTCGGACAGTTGGCCACACCCGACTCACGACGCCTCCACCTCCTTGCGACCGTCTCGTATCTTCGCACTTGAGACCGTACTCGCAACTCGGCGACCGGCTGTAGTCGGCTGTGGACCCACAGCACGAGGTCCCCTGCCGGCAGGGGTTCGGGATCGACCGGCCTGCCGAACCCGTCAGGCCGAGATCGCCGTCAGGTGTTCCTCGGTGCGGAAGCCTGCCGACTCATACACGCGCGCGCCCATCTTGCTGGCGTAAAGGTAGGCGGTGGTCGCGCCGGCGACATAGCCTTCGCGCGCGATCTCCAGCGTGAGGGCACGACCGTACCCGCGCCGACGGTATCGCGGCAGCGTCGTGATGTTGAAGATGCCGAGCAGATCCTCAGAAACAGAGGCCATCCCGGTACCCACCGGGACTCCATCTACTTCCGCGAGGTAGAAGGTGATCCCAGGCATCTCGGCCAGGGACGGACTTGCCATGACCTCGAACGTCCCGTGCGGCGCTTCGAAGCCGTCCTCCAGGAGTCTGGTGTAGGCGCCGAGTTGGTCCGCGGGGACGGCTCGTACTCTCAGCGCGCCGTGGTCCGACTGCGGTGGCGGTCCCTCGTCGGGCCACCTGATCATGAGCGGCATCGCGTTGCGCCGGGTGAGGCCGTGGGCGGCCGCCACCTCGGTGACCAGCGGAGTCGGCTCGCCCCGCACCTGGATGCTCCAGGGGAACCCCGCCTCCTTCGCGGAGTCCGCCAGGTCGGCTATCTCATCGGCGTCTGGCTCCAGAGCAGGGCTGATGATCGCGTTCAGGGAAGCGACCGGCGCACCGGAGATTGCCAGCACCGCACCGCGCGGACCTCTTCTGGCTCGGCCGGTGGTCGCGGCCCGCGCCAGGCTCTCGCAGGTGTCGGCATAGGCCCGGACAGCCGCCTCCACATGATCATTAGTTAGTGCCACTAACTGAGTATAGGAGGGCCGGATCGCGGGACGGGGGCCTGTACGCGGCGGCGGACGTTGTCACGCTCGCGGGTCTGGCGGTGTCTTGATGGGCGACAGGCACTACCTACAAGGAGGACACCATGGCGCTACGCGTACCGAAGGCCGAGCTCCCCGCAGAGCTCAGGGACACCATGATCGCGCAGCTCGGTACCGTGCCCGAGAACGTCGAGGTGCTCTGGCACAGCCCCCAGGTCACCCAGGACAACCTGGAGTTCGGCGCCAAGGTGGGCGCGTGGGACGCGGCCGACGAGAGCCTCAAGTCCTTCGCGCACATGGCCGTCGCGGCCCAGGTCGGCTGCAGCTGGTGCCTCGACGTCGGCTACTTCCAGGCGCAGAACCAGAACCTGGACCTGACCAAGGCGAGCCAGGTGCCGCGCTGGCGGGAGTCGGAGGTGTTCACGCCACTGGAGCGGGACGTGCTGGAGTACGCCGAGGCCATGACGAACACACCGCCGACCGTCACCGACGAGCTGTACGCGGGCCTGCTCGACCGGCTCGGTCCGGCCGCGATGGTCGAGCTCACCGCGCTCATCGCCTACGTCAACCTGGCGACCAGGGCCAATGTGGCGAACGGGGTCAGGTCGCAGGGCTTCTCCGACGCGTGCGAGATTCCGCTGGCCGCGCGCCCCGAGACGACCGGCGTAGCGTCGACGGCATGAGCGAGGATCCGTTCGTCGCCCATCGCAGCCTGCTCTTCACGGTCGCCTACGAGATGCTCGGGTCGGCGACCGACGCGGAGGACGTGGTGCAGGAGTCCTGGCTGCGCTGGGCCGACGTCGACCAGTCCCAGGTGAGTGACCCGCGGGCGTACCTCGTCCGGGTCGTCACCCGCCAGGCACTCAACCGCCTGCGAACGTTGTCCCGCCGCCGTGAGGAGTACGTCGGGGAGTGGCTGCCGGAACCTTTGCTGACCAGCCCTGATGTCGCCGAGGACGTCGAACTCGCGGAGAGCGTCTCGATCGCGATGCTGACCGTGCTGGAAACACTCGGGCCGACGGAGCGGGCGGTGTTCGTGCTCCGCGAGGTCTTCGACCTGCCGTACGGCGAGATCGCCGAGGCCATCGGGAAGTCCGCGCCCGCGGTCCGGCAGATCGCGCGGCGGGCACGCGACTACGTGGCGGCCCGGCGACCGCGGGTGCAGGTGAGCCGTCCGGAGCAGCAGGCCGTGGTGGAGCGGTTCCTCCTCGCGGTGCGCACCGGTCAGTTGCAGGAGCTGATGCGGGTCATGGCGCCCGACGTGGTTCTGGTCGCCGATGGCGGCGGGCTTGCGGCCGCCGCTCGGGTTCCGATCCACGGCGCCGAACTGGTGGCGACGTTGCTCGCACGCGCGGACCGGGTGGTGGCCAGTTTCGAGGCGACGCCGGTGTGGCTCAACGGCGCACCCGCGGCCCGGATCGAGATCGACGGCCAAGTCGCCGCGGTGAGCCTGGTGGTGGAGAACGGGCAGGTCACCCGCATCTACGCGATGGCGAACCCGCAGAAGCTGACGCGCCTGGATACACCGGCCGAACTCGCCAGGTAAGTCAGCCGCCGCTTCGGCGCTCGGGGGTGTTCCGGGCGGTGCGAACCGCCCGGAACACCCCACGACCGCACCCGAAATCACCCGTAGGCGGCGAGGCCGTCAGGGGGCGGCCGGGCCTCCCTGCTCGGCGACCGTCCCAGCCGCCGCACGCAGCCGGAAGTAGCCCATCGTGAGGACGAGCGAGACGAAGGGCGCGACCACTGTCCCGGAGACGATGCCGCTGATGAATGCTCGGATCTCGTTGGGCAGGGCCAGGAGCAGCACGTTGAGGACGATCTGGGCCGCGAGCGTCAGGAGGAACACGCAGGCGAGCGTGCCGAACACCTCCAGGCCGTGGCCCCGGACAAGAGCGCGGCTGCGCCCGAAGGAGTCGAACGCCGACGCGCGCTCGAGCACGATCACCGGAACGATGAGGCACCAGAGCGTGAGCATGACGAGCCCCGGAATGATCAGCAGGACCAGACCGACCGCGATCACCAGGCCGGAGACGAGGGACGCGATCGCGACCTGCCCGAGGTAGGGCCGCGCCGCGTTCACGGTCGCCCCGAGGGAGAGGTCGGCCCGCCCGTCGCGGACGTCCTCGACCGCCTTGACGAGCGCCGCCTGCAGCAGGAAGGCCGCGGCGAAACTGACGACAACAGCGAGGAAATCGCCCAGGACCGACCCGAACAGGACGGAGAGCAGTGTGCCAACGACCGTGGCGACGACGTAGACGACCAACGCGATCGTGAGGAGATGCTGGGCGTGCGCCCGATACATCGCCCAAGCCTCACGGAGCACTCCAGCCAATGGTGGGTTCATGGCCGAAGGGTAGTTGCCGATCAGGGCCCCGTCACGGGTTGCATCCAGACCTCAGACTGCCGCCCCGCGACACGCGTGTCAGGCGGAGGCCCAGGCGACCAGGGATCCGACCACGGCCAGCATCACGTTGACGCCAACGGTTATCCAGACGTTCAGGAGCCAGCCGAAGTACTGCAGCAGAAGAGCCGCCCCGGGGTTCACCCAGGCAAGCGCCGAGAGGGCGAGCATGGCGATGAACTGTGTCATGGAGAACGCGAAGACGGCCGAGTGCATGATGTTGAGGCGCTCGACGACGGTCTGGAGTGAGGCCCCCATGTGCTCGGCCCGGTCCGCGAGTGCCGTCCCGTCGGAGATGAAGGCGGCCAGCCGCCGCTGGGCTGCGGTGCTCGCCTCCCCGGTCCAGTCCGGGACCATCGACTGGCGGATCGCGGGCATCCAGTCGTGGAAGATCGTCCGCGCTCCGGCCGCGACGCCATACCAGGAGCCGATCGCCTTGTCGATCAGGTCGTCCGACATCACCAGGGCCTCAGCGGTCCACAGCACGGACGCGACCGTGGCGGCGATGTTGAACCTGCTCGACATCTTCAGGACGGCATCGGTCCGTAGGCTCAGCGCCCGGAGCTGGGAAACCCTCCTCTCGGCACCGAAGTGATCCTGGATCGTTTCGAGTAAGGCACGGTCCAGGCGACCATTCGCAAAATCGTTGTACCGGGACTCCAGGAGTAGAGCCTCTTCGGCGGAAAGAGACATCTTCATGGCCTCCGTGTCCGCCATCTCCCGCCAGACTCTCGTGGCTACCTCGATGGCGTAGTCGGCTTCGACGGTCACAGATCGCGCATGAGCCGCCGCCTCTGCCAACTTTTGTTGCTGCGCGTTGCCCAGGCCCCACCGGGCCAACAAGGAGGCGGACAAAAGGCCGTTGGAAACGCCCTCGCCCACGCGCCCGCCTCTGGGAACTGAATCGGAATGGGCTGACCCCGCGGCCTGGACGATTGTCAGCAGGTTGGCGACCTCAGCCGAGACGTATCCCACGGCGGCCTTTCCCATTCCGTTGGCGATCGTGACGCCCTCTGTCCGCAGGGCGTTCATCTTGGTGTCGATGTCGTCACAGCCGCCGTTGTAGCGACCGCAGGCAAAGATCCCGACGCCACCCAGTGCCAGGGCAGGGAGTTGGCAGTCCCCGCCGAGCAACTTTCGGAGCTCCGCGAGCTGCTCCACGTCGGCGTCCATGTCGACCGCCGTCTTTATGAGGCTCTTCGAACTCACCTGCACCGGATCGGGCATGCCGTGCCTCCAGGACACTCATTCAGCCTTCGTCAGGGCACGCTATCGCGCGAGGGCTTCCCCGACGACGGCTCGCGACTCAGCCTGTGGATCATCGCGCCGTCCGTCGTCCCGGTACCGGGACAAGGCCACAGCGAACTGTCGCCGGTGGCGTACGTGCGTGCTCAGGCCGGGTCGTCGACGTGGATGGGATGCGCGAGTACGGCGTTGTACAGATAGCCGAGATCGTTCCAGGGTACGGCGTCGGGTTGGGTCCCTCCCCTGTCGTCGGTGGCACGCACCCGGAGCTCGTGCTCGCCAGGCACGGCGTTCCAGCCGAACTGCCAGCGCACCCAGGTCGCCTGCTCGACGGGCGGCAAAAGGACGGCGTGCTGCCACGGCCCGTCGTCCACCCTGCACGTCACCTGGTGGATCCGCGCCTCCCCGGCGTACGCGCGGCCGCGGATCACCTGCCTGCCCGGGCGCAGCCGCGCGGGCCAGGGTAGTTCCACCAGGCTGGCCACCGGGATCTCGTTGATCGGTACGCCGGCGGATTCCCCGGTCGGTGGGTAGCCGGGCCCGATGAGCACGTAGTCGTCGGTGTTCCACGGCACGGACAGGTCCTTGTCGGACACCTGGATCCGGCCGACCCACTTGACACTCGCGGCACCCAGCCAGCCGGAGACCAGCACGCGGGCAGGGTAGCCGTGGTCGGGTAGGAGTACTTCGCCGTTCATGGCGAGGACGAGCAGGGTGTCGTCGGCCAGCGCCTTGGCCAGGGGCATAGGTCGTCGACCGGGACCGTCGAGTCCCTCCGGCATGACCTGCCGCGCGTTCGGCCCGATGCCCGCCGGGGACAGCACGTCCCGCAGTCGTACCCCCGTCCACTCGGCGGTGCCGATCGCGCCCCGACCCCACTGCGTGCCTTCGAAGGTCCGGCCGCTGGCCCGCCCGAACAGCGAACGACGGTTCCCGGCACACTCGATCGTTCGTACGACAGACGTCAGGGGCAGGTCCCACAGGTCGCGGTAGGTGTAGGTGACCGGCGCACGCACACCATCACCGTCGATCCGGAGCCGCCAACTCAAGACGTCGATCATCGGGGTCGGCGCATGGTTGCGGATGAAGAACCGGTCGAGTGGGGTGAGAAGACCAGGTAGCCGATCGGGCCTGGTCTCGTAGTCGAGCCCGCTCCCAGGATCATCCATCAGGTCCGACAGGATCGGCTTGACGACCCCACGTTCGGCAGGCGTGGCCACCTCCTCTAGCGCCCCTGGGTCGCCAGGTCGAGACCGCGGGCGATCCGTGCGCCGAGGTCAGCGTCGACCTTGCCCCAGTACTCACGGACCGCGCGCTCCTGGATGGTGCGTTCCACGCCCTGGCTCAGATGCCAGACGGCGTTCTCGACCAGGCGGTCCTGTTCGGCGGAGGAGAGCACCTGCCGATAGAGCGTGCCGGGCTGGATGAAGTCGTTGTCGTCGCGGTGCGCGACGTAGGCCGTCCGCATGATCTCCGCGGCCTCGACGAACCAGCTCGGATCCGGATAGCGCTGTTGGTCGCCCCGGGGGCCGCCGTAGCTGTTCGGCGCGTAGACCGGCTGGCTCCCGTTGTGGGCGAACCGCATCGGACCGTCCTTGTTGTAGTTGTGCACCTCCGACAGCGGCTTGTTGATCGGCAACTGGTTGTAGTTCGTTCCGGTGCGGTAACGCTGGGAATCGCCGTAGGCGAACATGCGTCCCAGCACCATCTTGTCCGGGCTGGGTCCGATGCCCGGGACCATGTTCGACACCTCGAAACCCGACTGCACCACCTGGGCGAAGAAGTTCTCCGGGTTGCGGTCGAGCACCATCCGCCCGACCGGGATCGTCGCGTAATCCTCGTGCGGCCACACCTTGGTGATGTCGAAGGGGTTGAAGCGGTAGTCGGGCGCGTCGTCGTAGGGCATGATCTGCATCTCGAGGCGCCACGACGGGTACTCCCCGCGGCGGATCGCCTCCCACAGGTCACGTCGGTGGTAGTCGAGATCCTCGGCGGCCATCGCCCTGGCCTCGGGCCCGGTCATGTTCTGGATGCCCTGCTCGGTCCTGAAGTGGTACTTGACCCAGAACCTCTCACCCGCGCCGTTCTGCCACATGTAGGTGTCGCTGCTGAAGCCGTGCATGTGCCGCCACGTGCGCGGCGTACCCCGGTCGCTCATCAGGATCGTGACCTGGTGGGCCGACTCCGGCGAGAGGCTCCAGAAATCCCACTGCATGTTGTTGTTGCGCAGTCCGCTGTCAGGCATGCGTTCCTGGGAGTGAATGAAGTCGGGGAACTTCATGGGGTCCCGTACGAAGAAGACCGGCGTGTTGTTGCCGACCATGTCGTAGTTGCCGTCTTCGGTGTAGAACTTGATCGAGAACCCGCGCACGTCGCGGTCGGTGTCCGGATAGCCCTCCTCACCGGCCACCGACGAGAAACGCACGAACAACGGGGTGCGCTTGCCGACCTGGTTGAGAAAGGCGGCCTTCGTCCACTGGGCCACATCGGCCGTCACCTCGAAGTAGCCGAAGGCACCGCCCCCCTTGACGTGATACACGCGATCGGGCACGCGTTCCCGAACGAAGTGAGCGAGCTTCTCGATCAAGTAGGTGTCCTGCAACAGGACGGGTCCGGAGCCGCCGACCGCGAGTGAGTACTCGTCACTGGCTACCGGGGCGCCCGCGTCCGTCGTGGTGTTCGGTGGCTGATCGCTCATTCCATCTCCCGCCTGATTTCCCGCAGAACATGGTCCCAAGGTGATCAGGCAGCCGGAGTGCACTCTGCAGAGTTCTCATCCGCGTAGGTCCGGCCACGCGGAGAACGCGTGTCGCACGAAAAAGCAGGGACCGCACGAAAAAGCAGGGACCGCACGGGTCAGGCCCCGGTCACGCTGTGTCACGTCGCGGTTCGAAACTGGCGCACCAGCGGCGGCGCTCGAAAGTGGCTGTGCGTTCTTGTCACACAAGTCGTTTACCCTGAAATCGTGTTTTGGCGACGAATTGGGGAAGATCACCGGCCAACTCGGCGGCCGCGTCTCCTCCTCGTGCGGTTCCTTGTGCTCAGCGTGTTGACCGGCGGCTTGGTCGCGGGCATCGCGATCCCCTTCGCGGCCCTGGCCGGTCTCACGGCGAAGACGGCCTCCGACCGGTTCCAGGACCTGCCGGCCGGCCTGCAGGCACCGCTCCTGCCGCAGCGCACGATCATCGAGGCCGCCGACGGTTCGCCGATCGCCACCATCTGGGGCGACGCCGGCAACCGCGTGGAGGTGTCGCACGACAAGATCGCACCGGTGATGCGACAGGCCCTGGTGTCCATCGAGGACAACCGCTTCTACTCCGAAGGACCGCTCGATCTCCGGAGCACCCTGCGCGCGCTGATCACCAACGCCTCCACAGGCGATGTCACGCAGGGAGGCTCCACCCTCACCCAGCAGTACGTCAAGAACGTCTTGCTGACTGAAGCCGGCACCGACAAGGCGGCACAGCAGGCGGCCGTCGAGGACACCGTCGGTCGCAAGCTGCAGGAACTGAAGTACGCGACCGAGATCGACAAGGACCTGTCGAAGGACCAGATCCTTGACGGCTACCTGAACCTGGTCAACTTCGGTGAGTCCGCCAACGGAGTCGAAGCCGCAGCCGAACGTTACTTCTCCACCACGGCCGCGAAGCTGACGCTCACCCAGGCCGCGACCTTGGCCGCGATCGTCAAGAGCCCGACGGCCTACGATCCGATCCAGCACCCGCAGAATGCTCTGGCGCGCCGCAACCTCGTCCTACGGGACATGGCCTACGTGACGCACGCCATCACGCCCGCGCAGGCGGCCGAGGCCGAGCAGCAGCCCCTCGGGCTCGCGCCGACCACACCGCGCAACGGCTGCATCACAGCACAGGCCAGCGCCGCCTTCTTCTGCCAGTACGTCGTGAACGAACTCCGCACCAACCCGGTCTTCGGGAAGACCAAGGCCGAGCGCCAGACGTTCCTCGACCATGGCGACCTGACGATCAGGACGACGATGGTTCCGGCAGCGGAGGAGGCGGCACAAACGGCCATCTTCGACAACGTGGCGCCGTCGGACTCCGTCGCCTCCGACATGGTGATCGTCCAACCTGGCACCGGCCAGATCCAGGCGATGGCCCAGAGCCGGTCGATGGGCAGCGGCCAGGACCAGACGTACTTCAACTACGCCACCAGCACCGCGCTCGGTGGGACCAGTGGTTTTCAGGCCGGCTCGACCTTCAAGGCCTTCGTCGCGCTGGCCGCGCTGGAGCAGGGCATCGCCGGTCCTGACACCGAGATCGACTCGCCGTACCAGCTGACCGACGGTCCCGACATCGCGACCTGCGTTGACGGCAAGCCCGGAGAGTGGGACTGGCTCGACTGGCAGCCAACCAACCAGACCCAGGCCGAGTCCGGCGCCAACACGATGACCAGCGCCTTCGCCAAGTCGGTCAACACCTACTTCATTCAGCTGGAGGAGCAGACCGGCCTGTGTGACCCGGCGCGGATCGCGCAGTCCTTCGGTGTGACCCAGGACAGCGACGACGGAACCGGTAAGCCGCTGGAGCAGTACGGCTCGTTCACCCTCGGCACCAACCTGATCACGCCGGTCGAGATGGCCAACGCCTACGCGACGCTCGCGGCGGACGGGAAGTACTGCAAGCCGACGGCGATCCTCAGTGTCACCAGCAACACCACCGGCGAGCAGCACGCCGTCCCGCATCCCGACTGCCGGCAGGTGATCGATCCGTCCTACACCCAGACACTGACCTCGATGCTCGAGGACGTCATCCAGGACCCGATCGGCACCGGTTACGACGTCGCGGATCCTGGTCGGCCCGCGGCCGGCAAGACCGGCACCAACGACAGCATGGCGATGACGTGGTTCGACGGCTACACGCCGAACCTCGCCGCCGCGGTGTGGGTCGGCGACCCGGACCACCCCAACAGGCCCGAGACCGACGTGTCGCTGCACGGCACCAACTTCCCCGAAGGCCGCTACATCGGCTCGCTCTACGGCTCCGCGGCGGCCGCACCCATCTGGGGCGAGGGGATGAAGGAAGCACTGGACGGCGAGAACCTCCCGGTCCTTCCCTTCACCGCGAGCCCGGCACCCCTCTGATCCGGACGCGCCCAAACGAAGGCATCCGTGGCCTGCCGTGGCTGGCGGGTAGCCGCATCCTCTGACCTGCCACACCGTCGTTCTGCCGGCGTCAGCGACAGAGGTTCGAGGTGTGCTCAGGCGGTACGGCCGTCGTAGAGCACGGGGTTGCGCGGTGTGTCCGGGACCTGGCCGATCTCCGTGCCAGGCATCCAGTTGCGGTCGGCCAACTGGTTGTCGTTGACCGGATCGCAGACACGGATGTCGGCATCCATGTAGATCACGGTCATCACCCGGCGCGGGATGGTGCTGTGGTTCGGACCGGCGTGGTGGAAGGTCCAGCCGCGGTGGAAGCTGGCATCACCCAACGCGAACGGCTCCACCACATCCTCGAAGTTCTGCTCGGCGACCGTCTGCGCCAGCTTCGCCTCCGACTCGTCGCTGATCGCCAGGTCGCGGCCATGCGCGAAGTTGTGACTGCCGCGGGCGAAGGCCAGTGGGCCCATCTCGTACGGCGTCTCCTGCAGCGGCAGCCAGATCGTGCAGACCCGGTCACTCGACAGCGGCCAGTAGTACTGGTCGGCGTGCCAGGGAGTGATGCCGCCGCCGGACTCCTTGTACAGCGCCTGGTCGTGGTAGAGCCGCACCGCGTGCACGCCCAGAATCCGGGTGGCGATCCCGGCGAGGCGGCGAGAGAAGACCAGTTCCTTGACCTTCGCGTTGTGCTCCCACAGGTTGGTCACCTGCAGGAAAGCCTTGCCGTAGGTGTCGCGCTCTGCCAGCGGCAGGTGCTGGGTGTTGAGTCGGATGACCTCGCTGGTGACCACGGGCTCGTACTCGGCGATGGTCTCGGATGAGAGCACCCTCGACAGATGGATGAAACCGTCCCGCGCGAAGTCGGCGGTGGCGGTCCCTGGGAGCCCCTCGTAGGGAATGTCCAGCTCGGACCCCAGCGCTGCTGTTGTCACCGTCATACAGCACTACTCCTCGTGTCATCTGGTGTGCGCCTCGCCGGCATCCAGAGTTGCAGGACGCCCGGGAACCACACCTGCCCTTGTCCGGTTCCGGTACCGACACTTCGCTTCCACCGAAGGATCGCCGCTTGGCCACGGGGGCTGACATGTGTACGGCTTCGACGTTCCTGCGGAACGTAGCCTTGGCAGTGAGGAATCGCTGGTCGACCATGTGCGCGGTACGACCAGGTAGGAACGGGCTTACTACGACCAATACTCAAATGGGGCTTGCCATGCGGTATTCCTCGCCCTCTCAGGGTTTCAGGCTTGCTTACGATCGGCTGGGTTCTGGAGAGCCGGTGGTCCTCCTGCACGGCTGGCCTGGTGATCGGACCGACTACGACGCTCTGGCGCCGTTGCTGGAGGGTTTCGCCGATGTTGTCGTTCCCGATCTGCGCGGGTTCGGCGAGTCCGACAAGCATGCGGCCGATGCCGAGGAGATCTACTCCGGCCCGGGCCAGGCCCGGGGCGTCATCGCGCTCATGGACGAACTCGGCATCCGGGATGCGGTCCTCGCCGGATACGACGTCGGCAGCTTCGTCGCCCAGACGGTTGCCGCCATGCGTCCGGACCTCGTGCGCGCCCTGGTCGTCTCGCCGCCACTGCCTGGGGCGGGAGCACGGGTGCTCGAGTTGGATCCGGTGAAGGAGTTCTGGTACACGTCGTTCCACAACCTGAACCTCGCCGGTGAACTGGTCGACGGCAGACCCGAGGCGGTCCGCGCTTACCTGCAGCATTTCTGGTGCCACTGGTCAGGACCTGAGTACGTCGTCGACGAGCGTCGCATCGACCACCTGACAGAGATGTACTCACCACCGGGAGCGTTTGTCGCGTCCGTCATGTGGTACCGATCGTCAGGAAATCCCGTCACCGCGTACGCGCAGGAGACCACACCGACACCATCGGAGCGGCTCGCGGTTCCGACGACGATTCTCTGGCAGGAGAACGACCCGATCTTCCCTGTCTCCTGGTCGGACAGGCTGGATGACTTCTTCAGCGACTACACGTTCGAACGCCTTTCGACGGTCGGCCACTTCACTCCCCTGGAGGCGACCGATCGGTTCGTCTCGGCGATCCGGGAACGCACCCGCGTAACGGAGGCGCGTTCTTAGCGCGGACGAGCTTCAGGAGGGGATGTGCCGTCCGGCCTTCGCCCGATATTCCGCGAAGCCGGGCTGGACCTCGACGGCCAGGGCGAAGAGCCGTTCGTACTCGGGCCCGGCCGGGACTTCCTCGGCCCTTGCGGCAAAGCTCTCGGTCCCGAGTTCGACCGTCAGGTCCGGGTGGGCTGCGAGATTGCGGTACCAGTCGGGGTGCCGGGGCGCGCCCCCGGCGGAGGCGATCACGAAGATGCCGTCACCGTCGCGGAAGTAGACGACCGGAGCGGTGCGCGACCGCCCACTGCGAGCCCCGGCGGTGGTGATCAGCGCCAGGTCGACCGTGGCGAATCGGCCACCCACGCGGCCACCGTTGCCCCGGAACTCCGCGATGACGTCCTTGTTGTGTTCCCACATGCCCTTGGACCCACGATCAGCCCAGGCCAGCCCGGCTGGGTCTGGTCGCGACCCTAGCGCGATCCGGTCGCTCGGCCCAAGGACCCGACGACCGCACCCGAAGCGTTACGGAGCCTGCAGGCGATGAGGGCAGAGCGGGGTGCCGGTCGCCATGGCTCGCACGTACTCACCCGCGGCGGACGCGTCGTCCAGCCGGCTCGGGAAGGGCAGCCGGACGTCCGTGTGGCCCTGTGCGCGTTCGAGGCGAAGAGTGATCCCGTAACGATCCATCGCCGACGGAAGCACGCGGGCGGCCTGCTCCAGCGTCGCCGATGGGATCAGGCGCGTGAGCCCTTCGACGAGATCGGCGTGGGCGTCGGCGAGATGGACGAGCAGGTCCGCCTCGTAGGCGGCCAGCGGGTCGGTCTCCGCTGCCGCGAACGCCCCTGGATGCACGACGAGCACGCTGTCCAGAGTGTCGAGGGTGATCAGTTCTGGAGCCAGAACGCCCACTACGCACTCACATCCGCGGTCCGGTCGCGCACTCAGCGCTCCGGCGAGGGTCAGCCGGGCGCGGACGCGGGAGCGCACCGCCGTCGGAGCGACGTCGGTGAACTCGAGAACCGTCGGAACAGAGGTGTCCCCGGAGCAGGTGATGGTCTCGGCCGTCTCGCAGTCGGCAGGCAGATGGAGAACGACCTCGCCTGCCCTGTCGAGGGAGTGTCGGCCGGCCAGCGCCTGGCTGTCCGTGTCGGTGGTCATGGTCAGAGAAGCCGCCGCCGCGACCACCGATCGGGTTCGCTCCGCGACGGTGGGCTCGAAGCTGACATCCATAGGACCTCCTTAGGCCAGCCTAAGCTAACTTATCGGCTCGTGGGTCGACTGGCCAGCACTTCCGCCAACCGGGGCCAGCCATGAGGAGACACCCGAGCCCGAGAGGTCCGAGGGTGGCGCGACACCTCCCGCGGAGCGTTCACTCTCAACCCAATGCAACGGAGGGGTCGACGACCGTTGCGTTAGATTTGGGACCCTTGCAACAATATCGAGGCGCTCACCTGCACATATGCCGTTCCGAAGCAACGCACGTGTTGCATCGATCTGGAATGCAACGTAGCGTTTCCGGCGTCAGAAACAAACAGAACACGAACCCGCCGGAGACCACGATGCACACCTTCGACACCCCCGCCCCCATCACCGCCGTCCTGGACATCCCCGCCGGACGCATCCAGCTCATCGCCGCCGACCGCACCGACACCACCGTCGAGGTCACACCCACCAACCCCGCCAAGAACCGCGACATCAAAACAGCCGAACAGACCAGCATCGACTACACCGACGGCGTGCTGACGATCCACACCACGGTCAAGAACCAGGTCCTCGGCCCCTCCGGCTCCATCCAGGTCACCATCCAGCTGCCCACCGGTTCCCAGGTCAACGCCAAAACCGCCGCCAGTGAACTGCGCGGCGTCGGCCGCCTCGGCAACCTCACCTTCACCGGCGCCTACCGCCACATCAAGATCGACGAAGCCGCCAACCTCCACCTCACCGCCATCGACGGCGACGTCGAGATCGGCCGGCTGAGCGGCCCCGCCGAAGTCACCACCGCCAGGGGCGACATCACCATCACCGAAGCCACCCACGGCAAAGTCGAACTCCGCACCCAGTACGGCGACATCACCGTCACCACCGCCACCGGAGTCTCCGCCACCCTCGACGCCGGCACCACCTACGGACGCATCAACAACACCCTCAAAAACAACGGCACCCCCCAACTCGACATCCGCGCCACGACCTCACACGGCGACATCACCGCCCACAGCCTCTGACCCACACCTTCGACAAGGCTTGACCGTGAACTGGCCGAACAGGGCCGTCGGACCAACGGGTCTGGCGGCCCTGAGCGTTTCCGGACGAGACGCCGGATGCCCTTGGCTCATCGAGCTTAGGTAAGCCTAAGGTTGCCGGGTCTCGGGAAGGACACGACATGACGCGCGTCAGCAACGAGGTGGAGTCGCTCGCCGACGCCTCGGTGGAGCGGGGTGGTGCTGCCCTGCTGACGGACGTCCCCGACGCAGTGGACGTGCCCTTCCCAGCCGAGACGGCAACCCGGTGGGTCCGGCGGCACCACGCGGCACTCTTCCGCTACCACGACCCGCGGCGGAGGGTGGGCGGCTGCTGACCACCGAGGAGTTGGTCCGCGACGTGCTGCCGTCCCAGGCCGAGCAACTCGTGGCCGACGGCACTCCCCGTCCTGCCGCCGGGATGTATCTCGCGGGCTGGTACGCCGGTACCGCCGCGGAATTCGTGGGGTTGTCGCTCCTGGGGTCGGGCGCGGGATACCTTCTCGCCCCCGTCTCGACGCGGTGGTGGCGCAATCCCGACGGCTACGCGGACGCGCTCGACTTCGCGGACGTCACCCGCGTCGTCGTCCTCCCGGACCACCCGTGGAGCGGCCAGCCGGATACTCACACGGTCACGACTCGGGCCGAGCAGGCCGAGTTCGTCGTCACCGCCCTGGTCGAGACGGTGGCGCCCGCGATCGACGCGCTCCAGCGCCTCACGCGGGCGGGGCGCGCGGGTCTGTGGCACCAGGTCGCTGACGCGATCGGCGCGGCACTGGTCGACCAGGACGCGGTCCCGGCGACACCCGAGGCGGTCGACCTGCTCCGCGGACTGCTCGCCGCCGACGCGCGGCCGTGGAAACGTCCGCCACGCGTCGAAGTGCTCGCCACCGGGGGCGGGCCGGTGTGGGTGACCCACAGGGGCGGCTGCTGCATGGCCTTCACCGAGCCTGCTGCGGACGACCTCGATCTCGACGACTACGACGCCGCGTTCCAGCAGGCGTTCCCCCGCACGGACGGACGCCCTGACTACTGCCTCACCTGCAAGTTCCGGCCGTTCGCGGAGTCGGTCCGCATGCAGCTGTGGCGGCGCGAGCGCCTCGCCAACGAACGGTCCGCCCAGGCCGGGTGACGCCTGACGCGCCGCACCTAACTCAGGACGCTGGTCGACTCGACCCCACCCCTCGACAGGTGCCAGCGTCCCGGCCCGACCTCGAAGACCGCTTCGTCGCCGCCCGGCTCCGGCAGGCGGACGGTCGCGACGACGTTCGCGGGGACATCGACCTGGACGCGAAACTCCTCACCTCTGCGCGCCCAGTCCACCGACACGACACCGCGTTCGGTGGGCACCGCACCCCGGGCGTAGGTCAGCACACACCGCGGTGGCGCGACCTCGACCGTCGCCGCGCCAGGTGTGGTGACCCGGACACCCAACAGGAACTCGAGAACGTCAACTGCGGCTTGCGCACCCCATCCGTGCGACTGGCTGTGGTTGGTCCCTTCGTCAAGGGTCCACGCCTCCCAGGTGAAGGAGCCACCGTCGGCGAGGACCTTCGCCCAGCCCAGGTCCTCGGCGTTGGTCAACAGGCGCAGGATGGCGTCCGTCCGCCCCACGGCGCCGAGCGCCCGCAGGAGACGGTGCACGGTCAGCGGTCCCTGTCGCATGCCCAGACCCGCGAGGTGGTTGGCGGCCGGCTCCCACACCTCGCGTGGCGCGATGTCGAACGCGAGCGCGAACGACGTGGCGTGCTGCCCGGCCTGCTCGCTGGAGGTGCCGTCCGCGTGCAGGCCGTCGGAGTAGCGCCCGTCGGGCCGAAGCAAGCTACGGTTGACGGCCTCGGTGAGCCGGTCGGCCTGCTCGTCGTAGGACGCCGACTCGGCCTCGGGGCGCCCCAGGACGCGTCCGAGGTAGGCGACGTCGCGGAGGACGCCGACACTCTGCGCGTTGACAGTCGTCCGCGCCGCCGTCGCCATGTCGTACCCGAACCGTCCGCTCGCGGGCCAGTCGACGATGCCGTGGAGGTACGGACCACCGCCGCCGGCCAGGTCGGTCACGAGACCCGCGCATGGCCCGTCCACGGCGATGTGGCGCACGACGTAGCCGGCCGTGTCACACAGCGCGGGGTACGCCTCGCGGACGAGCTCGACGTCGCCGGACTCCAGGTGGTAGCGGCGTACCCACGACGGCATCATCAAGGAGAAGTCGGGGATGTCGCGCTTGCCGTCACCGTTGGGGTAGACGGCGTTGTAGCGGCCCCGCTCCTCCTCGCTGTGCCAGTATCTGCTGGCCGAGGCGAGAAACTCGCGAATGGCCTGCCGCGTCGATGTCCGCTCGCCCAGGACCGCCATCGTGGCGTAGGAGATGTTGACCGCGTCGGCGAGGAACTGGCCCTTCTCCCGGGTGGGCGTGTCGACGAACTGCTCCTGGATGCCGTAGAGCGCGGACCTTCGCAACAGGTCGAACACCGCGTCGAGCGTGGGGTCGGAGGACTCGAAGCGGGCGGCGGGAAGGAACGACGGCGGCTCGGCGTGGACCACGACCGCGCTGATGCCCTCCGTACGCAACTCCTCACCGGCATCGGGGACCTCGAGGTAGCGGAAACCCAGATGCGTGAACGCGGAGTACGTCTGCGGGCCGTCGACCTGGGTGCAGGGAAAGGACATGTCGGTGCCCTGGGTGAGCAGCTGGGAGGCGTCCACCCGTCCGGCGTCGGTGAGGTTGTAACCGGCGCGGATGCGGACGACCCGGCCGGCCGTGCCCGCCGCGAACCGCACCACCGGTCGCGCGGGGATGACCCGACCGAAGTCGGCTACCGGGGTCCCGTCCGCCGCCGTCAGCAGCGCGACCGGTTCGGCGGGCACCTCCGCGAGCTGCGCTTCCTGAGGCCGCAGGCGGGTGAACGGAGAGACCGGGTGCCGGCCGATCACCTCCGCGTGGTCCCACGCGTCGTCGGCGTAGCCCGGCTGGTCCCAACCCACCGGGACCCTGCCCAGGTCGAGGTGCTCGATGGGATCGCCCTCGTCGTTGCGGTAGCCGGCCTGAAGGTACGGGCCTTCGTGAACCTTCCAGGACCCGTCGCTGACGACCACCTGAGAGGCGCCGTCGGCGAAGTCCAGCACCAGACGGAGGAGCAGGCCGGGCTCCCCGGCCGGTCGGCCCTGGCCGTTGCCGTACCAGTGCAGGAGGGCGCCGACGGCCGCGCGGCGCGAGCCGGCGAGGTGGTCGGTGACGTCGAGGACCTGGTAGTACCCCTCACCCGGATACGCGAAGGAGGCCCGTCCACCGACCCGCCCGCCGTTGATCCGCAGCTCGGCGTTGTGGTGGGAGGCGATGTAGGCACGGGCGCGGGTGACTTCGCCGTCCCGCACCTCGAACTCCCGGCGCGCCAGCGTCCACTCGTCGATCTGGCGGACCGTGGAGGTGTTCTCCCACGTCGCGAGCTGGCTGGTCGCCGGAGGGGTGAGGAGCGGCTCGCCGGCGACCGTGCGCACGGTGAGGTCGGAGAACTCCGCCTGCTCGCCGTCGCGTTGGAGCACACCGAACCGTCCGGTCGGGTAGGTGTCGTCGCGGCGGCGATCGACCACCACGCCGTCGACCGAGGTCTGAAACGATCCGCCGGCCGCGTGGACGACGACCCGGTGGTCGTGGTCACGCCGGACCTCGACCGGCACGACCTCCGCCGGACCGAGTACGCCGTCGCGGAGGACATGGAACGCGAGGCCGTGGCCAGGGACCAGCCGCCACACGTAGCCGTTCGTGCCGTCGACGCTACGCAGCACCCAGCCCGCCGAGCGGATCTGGACACGTACCCCGAACTCGATGGTGCAGTCGTCCGGGGCCGAGGTGGTCCGGTGCAGCAGGGTCGCGGCGCCGCCAGCCGCCCGGATCACGTCGTCGACGTACGCGAGTGGGCCAGCACCGCCGGGCCGCCGCCTGATCCAGTCCGCGTGCCAGTCGGCGTCCGGCAGTCCGTACTCGAACGAGGCGGCGGGCGCCCAGTCGGAGGGCACCTCCGCACCGGCGGCCAGACCCGGATCGTCCAGGTGTAGGCAGCTGCGGGTTCGAGCGGCGCGCCGGCGTAGGGGACGTGGCGCTGCTGGGCCGAGTGGACCGTGCCGGAATCCCACACGGTGCGGCCCGATCCGTCCGTGACGAGGATCTGGTACGCGGCCTGGCGAGCGTCCACCGCGAGCTCTCCGCCGATGGTGAGAAGCCAGCCGAACCGCGGGACCTGCCCGGTGGCAAGCGGCTCCGTCCGGTCGTCCACGGTCAGCGCTGTCGGGTGTATTGCGGTCATCTCATCCCTGCCGTCGACGGGTCGTTCCGCTACGTCACGGTCCGCGGCAGGCGTGCTCGCCGGCCACGGTCGCGAGGTCAGCTACGGCAGTCTCCCACGGGTGGGACAGCGCTTACCCGCGTCCGTCCGCGCACGGCCGCCGTGGACAACTCCGTGCTGGTGCCGCACGACTCTCGTACCCTGATCTGCGTGACGAACCAACTGCTCACGACCAGCCGGACCCTCGCGACGGCCGTCCGTGTCGGCGCCTCCTCCGCGCTCGGCGCCGCTCTCCTGGTCGGCTGCAGCTCCGAAGCGGCGTCCACCAACTGCGGGCTCGACCAGTGCACGGTGACCTTCAACCGCGGAGTCGAGGGCAACGTCAACGTCATCGGCGTGGACGCCAGGTTCATCGGCGCCAACGGCGACCATGTGACGATCGAGGTCGCCGGCGAGCGGCTCTCGCTGACCGTCGACCAGGCGGCGGAGGTCGCCGGTCTGTCGGTCTCCGTCGCCAGCGTGACGGACACCCAGGTCGCCGTGCGCATCGCGCGTCCGAACTGACACGTCCTCCGCCCCGGACCTCGCACGCCCGCCGCTCGTGGGGCCGCCGTTCGAGGTGTTCGGGGATGGGTACACACCGGTGTGTGAGAGGAGCAGCCGTGTTCCAGTACCCAGCCTCTTCCGGGCCGCGCGTGTCCCGACCCTTCGCCGGGCTTCGACCGTGAGCTCCCAGGACCTGCCGGCGCCGCGGACGGGCCTGGTGTTGACCCACTTCCTCACGGTGCGCGATGTTCCCCGGTCGCGGGCCTTCTATTCCACGGTGTTCGGTGGCCAGGTGGTGCTCGAGGAGAATCCGTGCATCATCAAGATCGCCAATGGGTGGATCATCATGAACCCGGGCGGTGGCCCCACACCCGACAAGCCCGACGTCACGCTGCTCCCGCCAGAGGACCGCTCACACGTGTCGAGCTTCCTCAACGTCCGGGTAGCCGACATCCAGGGCTTCTACGAAGAGCAGGTAGCTCGCGGCGTCGAGTTCCTCACACCACCACATGATCGGCGCGCCGAACTACGGTGCTACATCCGCGACCCAGATGGCTATCTGATCGAGATCGGACAGGCGACCGGCCTGCTCACAGGCGACCTCGCCGACACCTGAGCGCCAGCTAGCGCCCCCAGCACCGCCATGGCTTCGCCCCGGGTAGTTGTGATGCCGGGGCCGACTCGGCTGACCCTGCGCGCGGCCGGGCACAGTAGACCTGAGATCAACGCTGGTTGAACAGTCGTCGACATGACGCTGCCAGCCCTCGCGTTCGGCGTGTCTGCGGGTGGACTCTGTCGAGGTGTCCACCGAGTCCGTGATCCTTGTCCTGGTGGTCGTGACCGCTCTCGGGTTCGACTTCACGAACGGTTTCCACGACACCGCGAACGCGATGGCGACCTCGATCGCGACAGGCGCCCTGAAACCCAAAGTTGCGGTCCTGCTGTCCGGAGTTCTGAACCTGGTCGGCGCGTTCATGTCCGTCGAGGTGGCGTTGACAGTGACCAACGCCGTCATCCGGATCCAGAACGCCGACGGAACCCCGAAGGCGTCACTTCTCGCAGACGGCGGTGACGCTCTCCTGCTGATCGTGCTCGCGGGCCTGATCGGCGCCATCGTCTGGAACCTGCTGACCTGGTTGCTGGGTCTGCCCTCCAG
Source organism: Actinopolymorpha pittospori (assembly GCF_014873875.1). Taxonomy (GTDB): domain Bacteria; phylum Actinomycetota; class Actinomycetes; order Propionibacteriales; family Actinopolymorphaceae; genus Actinopolymorpha; species Actinopolymorpha pittospori. Next base: position 1,524,350 of record NZ_JADBEM010000001.1, read on the forward strand.
TTCCTCCCACGCGTTGTTCGGGGGCCTGATCGGCTCGGCCGTCGCCGGGCTGGGGTGGGGCGGGATCAACTGGGTCGGCGACGGGAAGAAGCTGGACGGTGTTGTCGGCAAGGTGATCCTGCCCGCGGTGATGTCCCCGGTCATCGCCGCGATCGTGGCCGCCGCCGGAACGTGGCTGATCTACCGAATCACCGCGCGGGTGGCCCGCCGCTATCAGGAGACCGGGTTCCGCTGGGGTCAGATCGGAACGGCGTCACTGGTCTCGCTGGCGCACGGAACCAACGACGCGCAGAAGACGATGGGAGTGATCACGCTCGCTCTCATCGCGTCGGGACACTGGACCGACCCCGCGAGCATCCCGCTGTGGGTGAAGGTCGCCTGCGCGTTCACGATCGCCGCCGGAACCTACCTCGGCGGTTGGCGGATCATCCGCACCCTGGGCAAGGGCCTGGTCGAGATCGCGTCACCGCAGGGTATGGCTGCCGAGAGCGCGTCGGCCGCGGTCATTCTGACCTCCAGCCAACTCGGCTTCGCACTGTCCACGACACATGTGGCCACCGGTTCCGTGCTCGGCACCGGTCTCGGTCGTCCGGGAGCGTTGGTCCGCTGGGGTGTCGCCGGGCGGATGGTCACTGCATGGCTGATCACCCTCCCGTGCGCCGCTGTCGTCGGCGCGCTCATGTGGGGCCTCGCCCACGTGCTCGGCGGTCTGCCCGGCGCGGGCGTCATCTTCGTCATCCTGGTGGCCACCGCGGTCGTGATGTGGTTGCGGTCCCGGCGCCAACCGGTGACCCACGCGAACGTCAACGACGAGTGGGCCGGTGCCGGCGCGCACCGAGAGCCCGCGCAGGCCGCCGCCTGACCGCCTCCCTGGCGTCACTGCCGAAAGCAGGTCACCGTCATGCACACCGTCACACTCGCCCTGGAAGGTGCCTGGAAGGTCTTGGTGGCAGGGCTGCTGCTGGGCGCGGGGCTCCCCACGATCTTCGCCGTCGGCGTCCGGGCCCTGGCCCACGGTCACAACGGTGACAGCGACACCCAAGCTGTTGCCCGGCCAGGCCCGAACGCGGTCGGCTGGTCGGTCGCCGTCGTGTGCTTCGCGGTCGTCGTCGCCGCGGCCGGGCTCGGCATCACCTACATCGTGGCCTCAGGCCTGGGCCAGCAGCTGAGCTTCGAGCACATCTACCCCACGTTGGTGCACAAGAAGTGACACCGCCCGGAGAGACTCCCAGGAGTACACGGTGAACGAGGCCCGCGACAACTTCCTCCGACGATTCGTGGAGTGGGTGCGCAAGGGCTACCCGACAGGAGTTCCGCGCCAGGACTATGTCGCCCTCCTCGGGTTGCTGCGCCGCAAGCTGACCGAGGAGGAGGTCCTACGGATCGCCGACGACCTCGTAGCGCACGCAGTCGGCGGCGGCGACACGATCAGTCGCGAAGACATCGAGGCGATGATCCGTGGTGCCATCGTGCAGGCCGCTTCCGACGAGGACGTCGCCCGGGTCTCGGCCCACCTGGCCGCCGGCGGATGGCCGCTCGCGGACCCTCCGGCCACCGACGAGTGAGCCAGACCTCGCCGGCCGCCCGCCGCGCTGTCCGGCGCGCCCTAGCCGTTCAGTGGGACGTGCCAGTCGACGACCGTTTCGCTGCCTCCGCTCGTGCGCACCGTGCACGAGCCATCGAGGCGTTGCGCGCTCTCGTGCAGCTCGGTGAGTAGTGCGCCGGGCTTGGCGCGCCTGGCCAGCTGGCCGTTGTCCGTGACGGTGAGGGTGAGCTGGTCGTCGGTCATCTCGAGCGCGACCTCGACGGTGGTCGGTGAGGTGTGGCTGGCGGCGTTCGTCAGGGCTCCCCGGATGGCCTGGACGAACGCGCGCTGGACCTGCGACGGGAGAGCCCGGTCGAGCCGGCCGTGGACGACGAGGCGTGGCGTGAACCCCAGAGTGGTTCGGGCGGCGTCGATCTCGTCGAGCACCTGGAAGCTGGCGGTCTGTTGGGCAGCCGGCGGATCCTGACGGAGGGCGAAGATCGCGTCGCGGACCTTCTGCGTGGTGTCGTCCAGCTTGTCGATCGCCTCGTGCGCCCGTTGCCGCACCTCCGGCCGGGCGACCATGCCGGAGATGGTGTGCAGGTCGGTGCCGATGGAGAAGAGCTGGTCGATCACGTCGTCGCGTAACTCGGCGGCGATGCGGTCACGATCCTGCGTCAGCAGGAGCTGGGACTGCTGCTGCTGGAGAGCGACCGCGGCCGCGCCGGCGAAGATCTCGACAAGCTCCGTCTCCCGGGCCGCGGCAGTTTCGTAGCGGGAGCCGCGTCGCCACCCGGCGACCAACGCGCCGAGCATCGTCCCGGTCGCGCTGAGCGGAATGTACATACCCAGGCCAAGGACCGACAGCGCCTCGACGAACGCCGGCGGAGGGCCGAAGCTCTCCTCGAGGGTGATGTTCGGGCTGATGATGCTTCTGCCGGTATCCATGACGGCGCCGTAGGCGCCCTGTCTGGGCACAGGCGTGCCGGCGAAGTGTTCGAGGCCGAGACCGTCGACGGCCTCGACGTTGACGACGTCCTCGCCGTAGGTCGGATCGATCGACACGATCGCGACATAGTCCGCTCCGGAGATCTCCCGCAGCTTCCCGGTCACGAACCGGAGCGCCTCATCACGGTCGATCCCGCTGAGCAGCACCCGTGACATCTCCAGGGCCGCTAGCAGCCACTGCCGATGGCGGTTGTTCGGGTCGAACGCTTCGATGGGTGACACAGAACCTCTGGATGCTTGGCGTATGCCGGCACCGGCTACGACCACGCCGCCACGGTCCCCGCGGGCATTCGCTGCTCCGCAGTGGGTGGCCTTCCGTCAAGGGTCACAGTAGCCCCGGCGCTGGTGGGTGGTCAGCACGGCTTTGGGCCGCCACCGGACTTGTCGCCGGCTCCGGTGTAGCCAGCTAAGTGAGGTAAGCCTAAGCTACCTCGTGATCATTTCGGCGGAGACCGGCAGACGGCAGGGGTAGGGATGGCTAGCGCTTCGCGATGCCGCCACAGAAGAACCCGGCACCTCGATGCCCGCCTCGTGATCCCCATCGCCGGATCGGCTCGTCGTCGCCGATCAGATCGCTCGCAGCCGCTCTCCACAAAAAGCTCGAGCCGAGCATTAGTGCAGCACCGTCGCTGTCCTCTGTGACCCGCCCGCGAGCGAGTTGACCGTAGGGTCGCGCCGGTAAAACCGGCGTCCCCCTCTGGCCATCATTGAACCGGGTTTTCGATTGGTTCGTGGAGTCTGTTGTTCCGTGGAGTCTGCGTTGTATCCGCCGGCGTACTCGCACGAAAGGGAATGACCGTGAGTCGCCTCCAGCACTGGAGAGAAAAAGTCCTGTCCTCATACCGACTCGTGGTCGGGTTACTGTTCACGTGCCACGACCTGTCGTCGATATTCGGCATCATGGGGGGCAACATGGGTCATGGTGACACCATCCCGGCGGGAACCTGGCCGGGCTGGTGGGCGGCGCTGATCCAGGTGGTCGCCGGGGTTCTGGTGCTCGTCGGACTCTGGACCAGAGGGGCCGCACTGCTGGCATCGGGCTCGATGGCCTTCGCCTACTTCACTGTTCACCAGGAGAAAGCCCTGCTTCCCATTCAGAACGGCGGGGAGGCTTCGGCGATGTTCTGCTGGGCGTTCCTGCTCATCGTGTTTTTCGGCCCCGGTTCATGGTCCATTGACCGACTGTTCAATCGTCGCCAGGGCCAGCCCGCACAGGCCGCACTGGTCTCCGAAGTGAGCTAAACAGAGCCAGGCAGTAAATGGGGCGCGCCGTGGCCGCCGATGGCCGGCGGTCACGGTCTCGCCAACCCTGTTTCCCGTGCGACGTCGCCCTCCTGATCGCCCTGATAACCCGAACCAGCTCGTGGACCGTCTCGGATGCTGAATGGGCTGATGCACCGACTAGTGCATCGGACGACCCTGTCCGGCTAACAAGGGCGGTCCCGAACGGGCCGCCGCGCCCCGCCTCGATGGCGGCAGACCCTTCCTCTCCACATTGACCGGAGCTAGGCGTCCACGCCTCGGACGCGATTACCCACCACCGCCGACCCTAGGCATGATCGCTGGCTGGACGCCCGAATCATCGCCCTACGTCGAACCTGGACATGGAGGAGTTCATGAAGCGACTGGTGCAGGTCCAGCGCGACATCCCCTGGTTGCCCCAGGCCAAGGGACGGACATACATCGCGGACGAGCTGCCACCACTTGAGCGGTGTGCGACAGCCTTCGGCCTTGCGTTCGAGGGCAACAGGTTACTGCTGACGCGGCTCCGGGACCGAGACTGGAACCTCACCGGCGGATGCATCGACCCAGGAGAAACTCCCGAGCACGCTGCCGTCCGTGAGGTTCGGGAGGAGGCATCGGCGAAGGTAGAGGTCATCGAACTGATCGGATACCAGGAGCTTCAGAAGTTCTTCCCGAAGCCACCTGACTACCGTTGGCCCCACCCAATCGACTGCCAGGTCTACTTCCGATGCAGGCTGATCGAGCTCAGCCCGTTCGAGCCCAATCCGAAAGCTTCGACCGCGCGCTCTTCGAACCCAGCGAAGCGCGACGTCTGCCTTCGATGGCGGGATTCGCGCCGATCTACGAAGAGGGCCTACGGCGCGCTCAGACCGGGTAACCAGGGCCAGCGCGGCTAAGCGTCCCTTCTTGCCCTGTATCCACTGTGGCAAGGAGTACGGGTCCAGTGCCTGCATCAGGATCCACGGGTCCAGCTCGAGTCGTGAGCTCGTCGATGCCGCGCCGCAGCTCGGGCATCGATCTCGGCGATGACCGCCGGCCAGCGGCACACCGACGCCAGCGACGGTCCTGACCGGATCCGAGCGGTAGCCGGAGGCATCGCGTTCTATCTCCTGACGATGCGCTGCTGCTCCTTGTCGCCGCCGATCTGCTGGCGTTGGTCACAGCCGCGAACGACCTGATCGTCCACAGTTGGACGTATTCCAGGACGGCCGGCGCCCGACCACCCCACGCGCCACGCGCTTACATCTTCATTTTGTCCTGCGGAAGCTTCGACAAGTGATTCCCTTGACTTCAAGAGGAATCTGCCGCCGGTCTTGACCCGCTTTCCGCAGCAATGCGACGCCCGTGGCGGCTGCCTGTCTGGATCGTGTCGTAGATGCCAAACGCGCACACATTGGGAGGGCTTGAATGGATAGTTATCCAGCGATAGCGGATCACGCGCTGATCGGTGATCTGCAGACAGCTGCCCTGGTGGCGACCGACGGCACGATCGACTGGTTCTGTGCCCCGCGATTCGACTCACCCAGCATCTTCGCCGCCCTCCTCGATCAGAAGCGTGGCGGCAGTTTCCGAATCGCCCCGGTAGGAACGGACTATGTGACCAGGCAGCTATATCTGCCCGGAACGCCGATCGTGGTAACACGGTTCCTGAGTGCTGATGGGGTAGGTGAAGTCATCAACTTTGCCCCCATAGCTGGCGATCAGGCCACTGACCGACACCGACTGGTGCGGATGGTACGAGTAGTTCGCGGCCAGATGCGATTCCGTCTCCTTTGCGAGCCACGGTTCAACTACGGCCGGGACCGGGCCGAGATCGACGTGACGCCCGGCGGTGCCCTCTTCCGCAGCCCGACCATGACGATGAGTGTCTGCGCCTCGAGGTTTCCGGACAAGCGCCTGGTGCGGGAGGAAGACGTGCACCGCACGGACCACGGCATCGAACTCGTGGCGGACCTGGCTACCGGCGACGTCGGTGGCCTCATGCTCGAGACCGCACCCACCGGCCCTGTACGCGTGATCCCACCGGCCGAGCTGACCGAGCTGTTCGAACAGACCCGCGACTTCTGGCGCTCCTGGATCGGCCAGTCCCGATACCGTGGCCGCTGGCGCGAGATCGTGGAGCGCTCCGCAATGACCCTGAAGCTCATGACCTACGCGCCGACTGGCGCCCTCGTCGCCGCGCCCACCGCAGGCCTGCCCGAACAGGTCGGTGGCGAACGCAACTGGGACTACCGTTTCACCTGGGTACGCGACGCCTCGTTCTCGGTGTACGCACTGTTGGGGCTCGGATTCACCTCCGAAGCGCAGGCGTTCCTCAGGTGGCTGGGCGACCGGGTCCGCAACGCCTCGGAGGACTCGGGCGCATTGCAGATCATGTACCGGATCGACGGGTCCCCGAACCTGAAGGAAGAGGTCCTCGATCACTTCGAGGGCTACAAAGGCTCCAGTCCGATCCGTATCGGCAACGCCGCCGCCGACCAACTCCAGCTCGACATCTACGGCGAAGCTCTGGACTCGCTGTACCTCGCCGACTCCCACGACCTGCGTATGTCCCACAAGGCCTGGCGCAACACCATCGACGTGGTCGAGTGGCTCTGCGACCACTGGGACCAGCCCGACGACGGGATCTGGGAGACCCGCGGCGGTCGCCAGGACTTCGTGTACGGCCGACTCATGACCTGGGTCGCCTTCGATCGCGCCATCCGGCTCGCTCAGAACCGTGGCCGTCCGGCCAACATCAGCCGCTGGACCGCAATTCGCGACAAGGTCTACGACCAGATCATGGACCACGGTTTCAACGAGAGCCGCCAGGCGTTCGTCCAGCACTACACAACGGACGTACTCGACGCGTCCCTGCTCTATATGCCGCTCGTCGAATTCATCGGCCCCCACGACCCCATGTGGCAGTCCACCCTGCACGCCATCGACAACGAGCTCGTCTCCGACAGCCTGGTCTATCGCTACGACCCGCTGGCCTCACCGGACGGACTTCGTGGCTCCGAAGGCACCTTCACCATGTGCACCTTCTGGTATGTCGACGCACTCGCCCGGTCAGGACGCCTCGAAGAGGCCAGACTCACCTTCGAGAAAGTGCTGACCTACTGTAACCACCTCGGCCTGTACTCCGAGGAAATCGCACCTACCGGCGAGCAGATCGGCAACTTCCCCCAGGCCTTCAGCCACCTCGCTCTCATCACCGCGGCGATGAACCTCAACTACCAACTCGACCATGGCTCTGGCTACGTCGAACCGGTTCTGGGACACGACCCAGCCAACAGGGGACGTACGCCTGATCAGCGACGGGCCCAGCCCTAGGACCCAGACAGGTCAGGCCCAGTCTCGGCCGGGACGGCGTGAGGCGCGACCTTGATCAATGCACAAGCCTTGGGGGAGACGCCATGACGCGACGCTGATGGACGTTGCCGGCTAAGCCGCTGCCTGCTGGGGCTTCGTTTCAGGTGGTGGCGTCAGAGACACCTCGACCTGCTGTCGGGATCCCCACTTGCCGACACGCATCGTGGCGAACGAGTAGAGCCGCACCGGGAACATCACGGCCAGGTGGAAGTAGCCGTAGAGCGGGGCGACCGCGGCCGTGGTGAGCCGGGACCAGATGGACTGGTCGAAACGGCGCATGTCGAAGTACCGGATGGCTCGCGCGGCCGACATCAGCCCGATGAACATCAGGTAGGGACCGATCAGCAGCCCTCCCCCGGTCGTGATCGGATGAACGACCGCGACGACCAGGAGGAAGGTGGAGTACACGGCCCACTGCGCGACGTCGATGAAGGTGAACCACCAGGCGGCGCGGGCTGGACTGCGATGCGTGAGAAGCCACAGCGACTCACGGAAGAAACTTCTGCCCCAGCGGGCTTGCTGGCGTATGAAGTGGTTGAACTTCTCGGGCACCGCGGTGTGCGCGATCGCCGATTCGACGAACACGACGCGCCCTTCCCGCAGGCAGTAGTTCGTCAGCCGTCGGTCTTCCCCGTTCAGTGCCGGCTTGCCGAGGAACGTCTGCGTGAGGAAGTCGTCGAGGTACTTGACCATGACGTCACGCCGGTAGAAGGCGATCGCGCCGCACACACACAGGACCGACTGGAAGCGGGAGGTGGCGGTGCGGTCGTTGAGGAAGGAGTTGACGTAGAGGATGTCCTGAAATCGCGTCAGGATGCTCTTGTCATAGTTGAGTGGCAGCACGAGGCCGGTCACAGCGGTGACGCGCTTCGACCGGAACGGCCGCATCCCCTCATAGATCGCGTTCGGTTCCAGGAACGAATCCGAGTCCAGGCACAGGTACACGTCAACGTCGTCCATGGTGTGGAAGCCGACCGCCAGGCCCTCGCGCTTGCCCAGGTTGACGGGCTGGCGGACCACCCTGATCCGCGGATCGAAGGTGGCGTACACGCGTGCGATGTCGTAGGCGTCGAGGTTCGTGGAGCAGTCGTCGACGATGAGGATCCGGGTGGGCTGGTAGGTCTGCGTCAGGATCGAGTCGATGCAGCGCCTCAGCAACGCCGGATCCTCGTTGTAGACCGTCACGATGACACCGAGACGCATCGATGGGTTCGGGTCGGGCCAACGCCGCGTCGGCAGTAGTGACAACAACAGCTTGACGCCGACGATGCCGAAGAACACGGCGGTGAACCAGGCGACGGAGCCGTAGTAGGACCACTTCGCTGCCACGGCGGCTGCGACTGCGCTGAAAAGCAGGACCGCGGTGACGGGTCTACGCCTGACAACGGCGGACGGACGCTGAAGAGCTGCGCGCCGGCTCGCACGAGTCGCGCGGGCAGTAGCTATGGAGGCGACCTCTGGGAAGTCCTTCCTGTCGCCGTGCACTCTCACCCAGTCACCGAACCGACATCGGCTCAACGTATGAGGCACCCAGAAAACGCATCGCTTCCCCCCAGGGATCAACAATCTGTTACGCCACCTCAGCGCAACGACACGTTCTTCGGTGCATCCCCCAAGGCGCCGGAAGGCCGTGCGATTTACCTACGGAAAGCAGCGATGAACAGTTACGCGGCAAGGGCGAAAGTCCACAGGTTGGAACAGCCCGCGACTATCCGCCATCTCATCTGTCCGACAGGTAGCCGCCGGGTCGGGCTCCCGCAACAGCCCAGGATTCATCACCGCCTCGGCGTGTGATCGCCCGGCGCCTGACCGACGTCGCAGGAACACGGATGCCGGGCCCATCAAGGCGAGTACAGGGCATCTCACCACGTACGTATCCAGCATCACCTACAACGGGGTCTTCATCGTCCGCATCGTAGGTGGCAGCGTCGAGACCTGGAGCCTTCGACGCGACTGGCAAGGCGGTCTCAGGTCGCCGCTGACCGACGGGCGTTGGCGGTCTTGCGTCGCAGAATCAGCCACCGACCGGCCAGGCCCGCGGCGAACATGACCGCGCCGGCGAGTACGGATTGCCAGGGCAGCGTGGCGACCAGGGTCAGACAGCCGGCGGCGCCGAGCAGGTTGAGCCAGCGTGGCCAGCGGCGATCTGCCGCGGGTTGGGTGAACGCGGATGCGTTGGCGATGGCGTAGTAGGCGAGTACGCCGAACGAGGAGAAGCCGATCACGCCGCGCAGGTCGACGGTGGCGACGAGGGCGCTGACGACGACGGCCAGGGCGATCTCCGCGTGGTGTGGTACCTGGTTTCGGGGATGGACGGCGGCGAGCCAGCCGGGCAGGTCGCGGTGGCGTGCCATGGCCAGGCTGGTGCGGCCGATGCCGGCGATCAGGGCCAGCAGCGCGCCCAGCGCTGCCAGCGCGCCGCCCACCCGCATCACTGGAGCCAGAGCGCCGGCACCTGCCGATTCGACTGCGGCGGTCAGCGGAGCGGTTGCGGCGGCGAGCACGTGCGGCCCGGCGGCCAGCAGCGCCGCGACACCGACCACCAGGTAGACGGCCACAGTGATGAACAGTGCGATCGGGATCGCGCGGGGAATGGTACGGCGCGGATCGCGGACTTCCTCGGCCATGGTGGCGACGCGGGCGTAGCCGGCGAAGGCGAAGAACAGCAGCCCCGCGGCCTGGAGGGTGCCGTAGGCGCCGCCGGCGCCAACGGCTGACCAGCCGCCCAGGTGCTCCGCGTTGGCGTGTCCGCCTGCCGCGATGCCGACCACCACGACGGCCAAGGCGGTCAGGCTGGTGGCGACAAGCACACGGGTGAGTAGGACGGTCTTGGTCACGCCGCGGTAGTTGAGCGCGGCCAGCCCCAGTACACCCGCGACGGCAACGGCGCGTTGCGCCCACCAGGGACCGGGGACCGCGTAGGTGGCGAACGTGAGTGCCATGGCGGCGCAGGAGGCAGTCTTGCCGACCACGAAACCCCATCCCGCCGTAAACCCCCACCAGTGTCCGAGGCGCTCGCGGCCATAGATGTAGGTGCCGCCGGAGGTCGGGTAGGCCGCCGCGAGTTGTGCGGAGGCGACCGCGTTGCAGTACGCGATCAACGCGGCGATCACCAGCCCGATCAGCAGGCCCGTGCCGGCAGCACGCGCAGCGGGCCCGAACGCGGCGAACACGCCCGCCCCGATCATTGACCCAAGCCCGATCACCACCGCGTCCCCGGTACCCAAGCGGCGCGCGAGCTGGTCGCCTCTGCCGTGAGATGGCTTGCCCGATCCAGCTTCCCGACGACGCTGCGTTCGGGACGCCACAGCCCACCTCCACAAACAGGCATTCCATCAAATGAGTTTGATGTATCGTCCTGGTCATGGCGTCCTCGAGTCAAGCCGTCCCCGCGTTTGTGCGCCTGGCCGCGCATCCACTGCGCTGGCGGCTGTTGACCGAGCTCGCCGCCAGCGACCTGCGTGTCCGCGAGCTCATGGCACTGGTCGAAGCGCCGCAGAATCTGGTCTCCTACCACCTTCGGCTGCTGCGCGACGGCGGGCTGGTCGCCGCCAGCCGCAGCAGTTTCGACGGTCGCGACAGCTACTACCGGCTGGACCTGGAGCGCAGCGCGCAGGCCCTGGCCGCGACCGAGGCCGCTCTGCATCCGGCGCTGCGCCGCGACGCCGCGCCATCGGAGTCGCCAGCCGCCCCACAGCGGTGGCCCCGTTCCGCGGTGCTGTTCGTGTGCACCGGCAACAGCGCCCGATCACCGATCGCCGAGGCGCTGCTGCGCCACCACACGGGCGGCCGTGTGACCGCGCGCAGCGCCGGCAGCAGACCCAAGCCGCGTCTGCACCCCCAGGCGGTCCAGGTGCTGCGTGATGACTACGGCATCGACATCGGCGAGCAGCAGCCTCGCCATCTGGACACCCTGCGCGGCCGCCGGTTCAACTTCGTGATCACCTTGTGCGACAAGGCCCGAGAGGTCTGCCCCGAGTTCGGCGACGACTCGCGGCGAGTCCACTGGAGCATCCCCGACCCCGCGACGGCCGGTGCCAACGAACAGTCCACCCATGCCGCCTTCGGTCGTGCTGCCGCGGACATCGACAAGCGCATCCATTACCTGCTGCCCGTCCTCACCACGACGAACACCTGAGGAGTTCACGACATGACGACCACCGAGCAGTACGCCAGCGTCCGCTACCTCGTCGACAACGTCCAGGCGGGCATCGACTTCTACACCAACCACCTCGGCTTCACCCTGAACAGCAGCGCTGCACCCGCTTTCGCCGACGTCGTACGCGGGCCACTCCGCCTGCTGCTGTCGGGACCCGCCAGCTCCGGCGCCCGCGCCACACCCGCCGAGTCCGCCGGCGCCGGCCGCAACCGCATCCACCTGACCGTCGACGACCTGGACGCCGAGATCGCCCGGCTTCGCGCTGCCGGACTGTCCTTCCACAGCGACTTGGTCGCCGGCCCCGGCGGCCGCCAGATCCTGCTCGCCGACCCCGCCGGCAACCTGGTCGAACTGTTCCAACCTGCCTAACGGCTACCGAAGGATCCCTGATCTGAACGTCCGCGAGGGACTGGTCACATGCCTACCGCCCGGTGTTCGGCAACCGGGTGCGCGGGGAGGGGCAAGGGATCACAACGTCTTGACTTGCCCGCCGTCGATGGTGAACTCGGCTCCGGTGATGTTGCCGGCCAGCGGGGGAGGCGAGGAAGAGAGCCAGGTCGGCGACTTCGTGGGCTTCGGTGACTCGCCCTGTGGAGATGCCCATGGTCTGTGGCACGACTACGTCGATGGCTTCCTGCGCAGTGGTGCCGGCCTGGGCCGCTGTGGCATCGGCGAAGCCACCTGGCGCGGTCCAGAAGGGGGTGCGAACCGGTCCCGGGCAGATCGCGTTGACCCGGACGCCTCGCGGTGCGAACTCCTCGGACAGGGACTTGCCCAGGTTGCTTAGCCCGGCCTTGGCCGCGGAGTAGTCCACGACCATGGGGAATGGCAGGCGCGCGTTGACGGAGCTGATGTTGATGATGGAACTCCCATCCGCGTCCAACAGGTGGGGAAGCGCGGCGCGGCTGGCCCGGACCGCGCTGAACAGGATCAGGTTGAAGATCCGCTGCCACTCGGCGTCGTCGATGTCCAGAAAGCTCGAGCGTGGCGTCCCGGCGCCCAACCCGTTGATCAGAACGTCGAGCCCGCCGTACTGGTCCACCGCGTGCCGGACGAGTGCGTCCGGTCCGTCAGCCGTGGACAGGTCGACCGAGACCGCGGTGACGCCGTAGGTCTCGCGGAGCCCTTCGAGCTCGGGAGTCATGCTCCGGCTGCCGGCGACGACGTGGGCGCCTTCGCGGGCGAAGCCGTCGGCGATGGCAAGGCCGATGCCCTTGCTCGCGCCGGTGACGACGGCGACCTTGCCCTCGAGCTGAAGGTCCATGGCAGTCACTTCTGAAATCGGTCACCCATATACCCGGGGTGGGCGGGAACCAGTGCTGTCAACTCAGGCTAGGCGGTCCGACAGGCCCTGGTCTCCCGGACCAAGCCAGGCCCACGCCGTTAACACGGGTTTCTCACATGGGCTGGGCCCGCCGCGGAGGACCAGTCAGGCTGCTGCCGTGCACCGCAGGTAGTGCGGTGAGAGCGTGGCGACCAGTCGGACGTTGCCGATCACGGTCGCGTCGTCGTTGTCGACGTTCGCGGTCGCCCATGCCAAGGCCTGCCTGCGCAGCCCGTCGTCTCTCGCCAACAGAACACCCGCGAGACCCGTGAACAGCTCCGCGCAGATCTTGGTGCCCGGGCCTCGATCGCACAGGAGGTTCACCTCCCGCACCCGCCTGTCGTCGTCGTACTCGACATTGACCCTGAGGCCCTGCACGGTGTCGTCGCGCGGGGTGCAGGCGGTGCGTTTCAGCGCTCCGTTGAGGAGTCCAACGCCGGTACCGGACAACTCGCACTTCCACGACCTGGTCTTCACCAGCCAGTCCTCGGTGATGGCGCCGACGGTCACGCCGCGCAGATAACTCTGATCCGCGTGGGGAAAGTCGCGGGTGAGCGTCGGCGTGGAGGTGGGACCGTTCTGCCTGGAGCCCAAGGTGCTTCCGAGCGCCACCCCGGCGGATCCGCCTACCAGCAACGCGAGGACGCTCACGGCAACGGTCAGCAGTACCCGTGGCCGACGCCTGGCAGCCGTAGGTGCTGGGATCATTCTGGCGTCACCGCTTCCACGTCGAGGTTGAAGATCTGCGGCTCCGACGCGTCGACCTTGTAGGTGTAGCCGCCGACGTCCGCGACGGTCGTACCTCCGCCTTCCACCTGTCGGCTGAGCCAGGTTCTGATCTGTGCGGCGAACTCCCTGTCATGGGCGTAGGGCAACCCCGCCGACCACAACATGTAGGCCATCGCCGTCTTGCTCGGCGGTGCGAACGTGTTGTCGAACGGGCCGATCTCGGCGCTGCTGACACGCGCGGAGTACGCGCGAACCTGACCGCGAACCTCCCACAGCGAGAAGGTGTACTCCGTAACTCCGATCTGCAGCACACATGTCCACCTGTCAGCACTCGCCTTACATGTGTGACCCTGTGCCTTCAACCTGCCGATGACGGTCGCAGCCCGAAGGTTCGGGACGCAGGTCCTCTCCGAGCGTTCGCAGTTCACCGGACCGAAGTCGGGCGTCGCATCACTCGCCATGGCGTAGCTTCCGATCCCGCCTGCCACGCACGCGAACAGGCCCACCAGCAGGGTGAGCGCCAGGATCCGGCCCCGGCGGCGAGGCGGAGGGGCATCGGCAGCCGCATGGACGCTTGGCGCCGGCCGCGGCTGGTTCGGCCACGGCTCGTTCGGCCGCGGCTGGTTCGGCCATGGCTGATCTACTGCTGGCGGCTGCTGCGACGGTCCACTCGGTCGCGGGGGCAGGTGCCTCGCGTGCGGTGGCAGGGTGTGGGCCGGTCCGCTCGGTCGCGGGGGCAGGTGCCTGCCCTGCGGCGGCTGCGGCCACGGCGCGCCCGGTCGCGGCGGCGGCCCACCCGGAGGCTGCTGCCATGGCGCACTCGGTCGGGGCGGCAGGTGCCTTCCCGGCGACGGTCCATCCGGAGGCGGCTGACCACCCGGAGGCGGTTGTCCACCAGGGGGCGGTTGTCCACCCGGGGGCGGCTGCTGCCAGTGCCCGGACGGCGGTCGGGCGTCTGCGGGCGGCCGGCTGTGGGGATGCGGCGTCTCGGCCATCAGTCGCCCCTCCTCACGAAGTCGGCCCACCGCTGGAGGAAGGCGGATCTCCGCATGCCGAGCACGTCCCAGCAGATCTCGTCGAAGACGGGCGTCGCGGTCAAGGGTGAGTCGGGCTCCTCGGCGTGCGCGATCACCCGGGTGTAGAACTCGACCGCGGTGTCCTGGCCCCGGACCCGTGCGATGAAGCGGTACACCGATGCGCCGAGGTCGTAGTTGAAGACGCCCTTCTCTCCGTAGAAGTCCTTCGAGGACGGCGGCCGCCCGGAGAAGTAGCCGGTCTCGACCGCCACCCTCACCACGTAACGTGAGAACGCCAATCGCTCCGGGTTGTCCACGGTTTCCACCCACCGGGCGAAACCCTCGACCGCCCACTGGGGTGCCGATGCCTGCTGGGAGAGGTACGAGCCTCCCACGATGGTCGCCCGCGCGGTCACGGCGTGGGCCAACTCGTGCCGCATCACGATCTCCGGGTCGTCTCGCGGGGTGGTGCCGCCCTCGAGGCTGACGACGATGCGTGATCCGGCGTACTGACCCGCGTACACTTCGCCGTTCCGGCGTACACCCTGCAAGGGAATCTCGACACCCTCAACTGCGGGGTTGAAGTTGCCGAACGCGCCGATGCTGTACCACTTCTTAAAATTCTCGATGTTCCTCGTGAAGAACAGCACGTAGCCGGGGAACTTCAGCCGGTTGCCCCAGATGGCTTCGACCTCGTGCAGATGGGTCCGCGCCGCGGCGGCATAGCGGTCGAGATCGGCGACGCTGGAGTCGCCGACCAGCCAAGCCTTGCCCGCACGGATGACGCGCAGAGCCGTGAAGTTCCAGGGCGCATCGGCCATCGGGCTGCCCAGGACCATGTCCCCGAGGCTGTCCACGGACAGTCCTCGGACGTCGGTGACGATCCGCTTACCACCCTGCGTCTCCAGCTTGAACTGGAACGTCTCCGCGGGGGCGACACTGCCGGGGCCGGTGTCGGTGACGAGCTGGGTGATCTGGATCACCGGTTTGAAAAGGTGACCGCCACCCTCCGCAATGTGGGTGGACCTGTCCAGGACATAGGAGAAGTTGGTGAACTCGAACTGCCGCAGGTTGGCGAAGAGCCTCTTCTGCTCGCTGATCAGGCGTTTGTTCCGCTCGTCGAGGTCGGCGAGAAAGGCTCGCTCGTCCGCGTTTCGCAGGGCCTTCGCCCTACGGTCGAGGATCGCCCGGAGCGCATCGGCCTCCGGGTCACCTGACTCCTCGCGGCTGACGGTCCGGATGGTCGGTCGTTCCACCTGGCCACAACCCGCGACCGCGAGTCCCGCCAACAACACCGCTCGTCTGGACAAGGCCACCCTGCGGGTGCTCGTGTCCAGGTCACGCTGTCCCCTCATGCGATGGTCGGGGCCGGCACCGGCGAGGTGACCCGCCGGGGCAACCTGAACCGGGTACTTCGGGCACGACGAACCCAGGCAGACATGACGACTTCCCACCCCAGCTGACAGCGATACAGACCGGACAAGATCCGCAGGAAGTAACGGCGCCCAGAACCAGACCGTCACGCGACGTCCGTATCCGGACAACTCCAGGGCCCGAACTCATGCCGCCGATGCGGCCGCCGCTCGCCGTCCGCTGCCTGACCCCGTCCCGCGCCTCACCGCTCCGGAGGGCCGGTCGGCGCGGGCGGGGTACGCAGGGAATCGGTGGACTACTCCCCGCTCGCTGCCGCCTTGAGGCATGGCAGACCACCACCACTCGAACCACCACGGACATCACCACCACGGGCATCACCACCACGGCGCGGGCGAACCGCTCCAGGAGAACGGTGCGCCATCCGCCACCGTTGCTGATCCCGTCGCGCAGAGCCTGGCCATCGACGAGACGGTCGAGGAACCGGTGTTGCAGTTCTACCCTGGTCTGCTCGGGCCCGTCCGCGGTGAACCGCACCTCGATCTCGCTGGCGTGCTCGGGATCGGGGTCGAACTGCCATTGGCCGTTGATCTGCCAGGTCACGACCAGCCGGTGCGGTGGCTCCCAGACCAGCACCCGTCCCCAGTCGGACTCGCTGCCGTCGGTGCCGCGTTCGTACCACCGTCCACCTTCGCGAGGTTCCAGGACGGCCTCAGCCAGATCCGCTGCTCCGATCTGGAAGTCAGACGGCCACCAGGTGTTGAACGAGTCGGTGAAGACGTGGAATGCCCGTTCGACTGGTGCGGCAACGGTGACGGTTCCGTGCAGATCCGGGATGGCGGGTTCGGTGCTCATGAGTTCTCCTGTTCGGGGTCGTCGGGGGCCACTTCGGCGGCCTTGTGGAACGCCGTGAGTGCGTCGTCCCAGATGCGCTCCAGGTACGCCCGCAGGGCGGTCACCCCATCCGGATTCAGCCGGTAGACACGGCGGGTGCCCTCGGCCTGGTCGACGACCAGGCCGCCCTCCTTGAGGACACGCAGATGCTGAGACACGGCCGGACGGCTGATCGGCAGCTCCTCCGCCAGTTCGCCCACCGATCGTGGACGCCTGGCCAGTAGCTCGAAGATCGCACGCCGAGTCGCGTCGCCGAGGAGCCCCAACCCCTCACCATCTCCGTAAGTACCCACGAACGGTAAGGTTAGACTTACGCTTTCCTCGACACAACCCCAGCGAGCGCGTGGCCCCCGGACCACGACCACCAGGTCGCATGCCCCTAAGCCCAGTCGGGCGGCACCCTTCCGTCCACGTCGGTGAACCCGTACTGCCGGGCAAGCTCGCGGGTGCCCAGCGTCTGACCGGACTTTTCGAGTACGGCCTCGTCAGCCGCAAGCGCTGCCACCGCCCTGCCGGTCAAGTCGGTTGACTCGGTGGGCTTGAGCTCGGGCAGGGTGTGCCAACCCTGCGCGTTGGTGCCAAAGCCTTCCATGATCTCCTCGGTGCGCATGAAGCCAGGGGACAGCGCCACAACAGCGACGTCATGTCCGGACCATGAAAGATCCTTGGCCATGTACAGCACCATCTGGTTGATAGCCAGCTTCGCCGTGCGATAGAAGAGCGCGGTTCCCGCGTGGGTCTCGCCTGGCGGCTTCTGCAGGATCGCGGGCGATGCCCCGGTAAGGGCGCCGACATCCTCGCCCAGATCGAACATCAACGTGGTGTTGACCACCAGGCCGCGCCCGGCGGCGAGCATCAGTGGAAGCCCGAGCCGAGTGGCAACCAGATGTGACCGGACACCGACGGTCCACATCCGATCGAACCTGAGCATGGGCTGTTGCCAGAACGGCTCGTCCAAAGTGCCATCGTCGATGCTGTAGCCGGCCCATGCGTTGTTGACCAGGACGTCGAGCCGACCCTGCTCGTGCCGTACCTTCGAAAACAGCACCTCTACCTCGGCGTCGACGGCGTGGTCCACCTCAAACGCGATGCCGGTGCCGCCTCGCTCTGACACCATGCGAGCCGTCTCGGCCAGGCTCAGATCCTCGCCAGCAGCCTCCGCGCGGCTTCGCCCGGTGACGTAGACGGTCGCTCCGCACTCGCCAAGTACGCGAGCGATCCCACGGCCTGCGCCCCGATTCGCCCCCGTCACCACCGCCACGACACCACTCAGGTCAGGTGGGCTCCAGTTGTCGTCCCGACCTGCTGTCTGCGAACCTGCCGAACCCGTCCCACCCATCTCGACCAACCCCCCACGTGGAGTGATGACACCCGGTCGGGACCGTAGAGGCAGGCGCCGACATAGCCCGAGGCAGTGAGCTTTGCCGAGCTTCGCCGGTCCACAGTGAGATCAACCGAGCCGCCGAAACGAACAGTCTCCAGAGCAACCACGACCGTATTTGTGTCTTGTTCACATGCGCTTGGCTGGCTCCCGATCGAGGCGCCCGGATTCCCCGTGGCCCCACAGCGCCGGAGTCGCGGTGGGCGCGGGATGGCGGCGCCACCAGGCGCCGAGGAGGAGCGCGACGGCGACCAGTACCGCCAGTTGTAGTACGGCGCCGGCGCCTCGGGTCGGCGGCATCAGCGCGCCGGTCATGTTCCAGGCCGCGTGCAGCAGGATCGCGGCGGGGACGCCGCCGCGCAGCCGCTCCGTGAGGAGCAGGGCGACGAAGCTCAGGGGGAAGAACGAGGCGAGCAGACACAGACCGGAGTAGGACAGGAGTCCATCGTCGTGCTGCCTGGTGCCGGGTACGAAGAAGAGCGGCAGGTGCCAGCACGCCCAGGTCGCTCCGATGACCGCGGTGAGCGCCAGCGGATGGTGCATGACGAGCCGCAAACGTGGTTGCAGATAGCCCCGCCAGCCGAATTCCTCTGAGAGCGGTCCCGACACCAGGGTGTATGCGACGACACCCAGCCACCCTCCGACGCTCGCGACGGTCGAGGACGCGTGTGTGGCGATGCTGGCCGGGTCGAGGATCACCGCCGCAGCCGCCGGCGATAACGCGCCCCCCATCAGGGCCAGGCACGCCCAGGAGACCCGTGGCCGAGTGCGAGCCGCAATGCGTACGCCGGGGCGGCGGAGCCAGAGGGCGACCGCAGCGATCGATGGCCCGCTCGCCGCCACGGCGAACACCACCGCACCCGTACCGGTCGAGATATCCGTGTGCGTCGCGGCGAGCACGATCCAAGGAATCCAGGCGATACCGAACGTGAGGGCGCCGAAGGAAACGACGCCAGTTTTGCGGAGGAAGTGCATGTGTTCACACTCCCGACTTCGGTGCAACGCGCACCAGGCGGCGGCCCCCCGAGAGCTTCCGGGGGTTCTCCCCAGCCGCCGCGGCTGCGCAAGGCGGCGCCAGTCGCGCTGACCCCTCGCCCGGGAAACGAGGCCTTCGTTCGAGGTTGATGGCGCCGACGTCGGGGGTGATGGAACCTCTTCACTCCACCGGAGTTCCCTTTGACGTCATAGCGATCCCACAACTGGGCGAAGTCCGAGCTCTCGAGCCCACCGGCGAGATGAAGGGCCTGCTGCGGTGAGCTGACGCCTTGCCTCGCAGTGGTCGATGCCGGTGCCGCCGCACAGCTGGAGGAGGGAAGCAGCTGTGCGGCGCTCCGCTTTGGATCCGGCGGCGCGGACCGCGCGGTGGCGATCGAGGAGGCTTAAGAGAGAGCGTGGCCGAGTTCGCTCACCGAGAACCGAGCCGCGACCTGGTCCACTGCTCCAGCCCGTCGGTGGTGATCGGCAGGTCCTTGGTAAGGATCTCCAGGCGGTCGGCATGCACCACGACGTTGTCCTCGATCCGGATGCCGATACCGCGCAGCTCCGGCGGTACGGTCTCGTCGTTCGGGTGGAAGTACAGCCCGGGCTCGACGGCGAGTGCCATCCCGGCCTCGATGGTGGCGTCGATGTACGCCTCGGGCCGGGACGCGGCGCAGTCGTGGACGTCGAGGCCGATGTAGTGCCCGGTCCCGCAGACGATGTACCGCCGGTGCTGCTGCCCGTCCGGGCCGAGCAGTTCGTCGATCGTGGCGTCGAGCAGGCCCCAGTCGCGCAGTCCCTCGGCGAGCACTCGCATCGCTTCGTACTGGAAGGCGCGGTACTGCGCTCCGACCTTGACCGCCTCGAGCGCGGCCAGCTGGGCTTTGTGGACGAGATCGTGGACCTGCCGCTGCGCGTCGGTGTACTCGCCGGTGGCCGGGAACGTTCGGGTCACGTCGGCGGTGTAGAGGGTGCGGGTCTCGACACCGGCGTCGAGCAGGATCACGTCACCCTCGTTCACCGGGCCGTCGTTGCGGACCCAGTGCAGCACCGGCGCATGCCTGCCGGCGGCAACGATCGAGGCGTAGCCGACGTCGTTACCGGCCGTCCGTGCCCGGCGGTAGAAGGTGCCCTCCAGCCAGCGCTCGCCGCCGCCCCGGATGGCTTCGGGGAGCTCGCGGGCGACGTCCGCGAAGGCGAGCACGCTGGCCGCGACGGCCTCGCGCAGCTGGTCCAGCTCCCAGTCATCCTTGACCCGGCGCAGCTCGGCCAGGGTCTGGCGTAGCGAGTTGCGGTCGGTCGGCGACGTCTTCACCAGCCCATCGAGCATCGGCTCGACGCCGGGGACCGACAAGATGAACGGAAGCGTGCCGCGGACCGCCATGGGCAGCTCCTCGATCGGGCGGCAGGCGATCTGCAAGGCGTCCGACCAGTCCTTCAGTCCCGGCACCGGGCCGATCCAGAGCTCGCCATCGCGGGCGTTCGCAAAGAAGTCGGCCTCCTCCGGGCCGGCCGTCTCCCGCAGGTACAGCGTGGAGTCGCCGTCCGCGGAGATCACCAGTACGGCACCTTCTGCCTGGCATCCGGTCAGCCAGACGAAGTCGCTGTCGGCGCGGAACTGGTAGTCGGTGTCGTTCGAGCGGACCGGCGCCCGGCCGGCGCCGAGGGCGATCCGCTGGCCCGGCAGCGCGGCCGTCAGCTTGCGCCGATGGTCGGCGGCGGCCTCGGCCAGCCCTTTCGGCACCGCCACCGATCGGTCCACCGGACCCCAGCTCCGCGAGATGGATTCCCTGAAACCCCTGGCGTCGATAGGGCGGTACGCCGGCAACTTCTTCGTCCGGTCGTCATTGGTCATGAAGTGGGCTCCTCGTGCTCGGAGTTGCAGTTCACATTCAGGTCATCTCGCCCAACCACAAGGTCGATCATGACCGTCGCGGACCCCTAGTCGCCAGGAGCGAGTCCAAGTCCACCTCTCTTGGGATCCAACGACGTAGCCGGACTAGGCCCCGACCAGCTGAGCAGACCAAGCCAGGCCACCTACGAAATCCGCGAGCCCTTCGCGCTCGGGTGAAGCGACGATGTGCTGTCCGGCGCGCAACCCCGTCCCCAGAGCCTGCTTCCGCGCCCATCTCGCGGCAACGCTCGTGGTGCCAGGCTTGCGACATGACCATCGCGATCCGAGCGGCCGAGGCGAACGACGCACCAGCAATGGTCCAGATCTATGTCGACTCGTGGAACGAGGGCTTCGGTGAGCTGATGCCGCACCTGGTCGTGGACGCCGATCGGATCAGCCGCTGGACGACCGAGCTGACGGAGGGGCAGACCCGATGGTGGATCGCGGAGCACGGCGGATCCATCGTCGGTTTGGTCGGCATCGGGCCCAGCCGCGATCCTGTGGACCCCGAACTCGGCGAACTCGACACGATCGCGGTGGATCCGGCGCGCTGGCGCGAGGGCATCGGGGCCGCGCTCATGCGAACTGCGCTTGATGCGCTTGTCGACGCCGGCTTCGCGGAAGCCATTCTCTGGACGCTCACCGGATACGACCGAGGACGAAGCTTCTACACCTCGATGGGCTGGACCCGCGACGGCGGAACGCGTGACGACGGGCACCAGGTCTCGTTCCGGCGCAGCCTCCACAGGTGATGTAGCGGATAGAAACGTAGCCACAAGCGCTCCACTGGCAACAGTGCTATCCAATACGTCTACCGGCGTCCACCCATCGCCACGGATCCGCTTCAGCCATCCCGCGTCGACCCGTCGATCGTGATCGACAGCGCAGCTTGTCGGCAGCACGCCCACCTTGGCGGCCCTGACTTTCGCGTACGCCGTACCCGAGTACATATTCACGTCCGCCCAGGTCAGGCGGCTACTTCGCCCGTACGACGTCGCAGGGTGGGACCCAACCCCGCCGTGTGCGCAAAGTACGTCGCGTAAGCGGACTCTTATCCAGCATCGTGAGCTCTCGACGTCCGAGTATGTTTCCTCAGAGTGACTGGAGCCATGGGTGCCCTGGGTGGGCGATGCTTATGGCTCGCCTCAACCATGCGCGGTGTCGCTCTTGGAGCAGTGGCAGGACCGAGTCGAAGTCCTGCTGGTCCTTCGGGCGCAGTCCGCGCGATTTGTGGAGCAGTCGGATCTCGGGACGCAGGTATGGCACCTCGTCCTTGTGCCAGACGATGGATTCGAGTGGCAGCGAGATTCGCGGGTCACGCTTGTAAACCCAGCGGTCGCCATCGGTGGTCATCAAGATGATGTCGAGTTCCCAGGGGTCGGCGCCGCTGGGCCGAGTCCAGACGTTCTCGCATCGCGGTTGAAGGTCGTCGTCGGCGTCGGAAGGCAGGAGAAGCGTGAGGTTCTCCTGGTCGGCGGCCCAGAGGTCTGTGCGCCCGGCCATGTGGCGCCGCAGGGCAGGCAGATCGCGGCGCGGAATGCTCGGATCGATGTCTCCATGAGGCCGGGCCACCCCAGTGAAGGCCTCGAGAGCCCAGCCGCCCGCGATCCACCACATCCCGGGGTACCCATCGAAGAAGAGGGGCACGTCTGACGGGGAAGGTGGATTCCACGGGCCGTAGATTCGGTGAATCTCTTCTGGCGTCAGCTCACTCACCGGCATCTCGTTGACACTACCGGGCCCAGTCGGGTGGCAGACGTCGAGTCTGTCGACTCTGCGCGGATGGCCGCTCTGGAGTGCCTACCGAGCGCTCCAGCCAGCGGGTGGGTCGTCAGTCGCTACGCTCGACTCGAACCTGCGCGCGTTGACCAGTCGGGCCCCCGATTGCGGATTGCGCTTTAGACAGGACTCCAGATCTTACGACTCTCGCCAGTCTGCAGCGACGCTAGCCGCTTTTCTTGGCGCCTGATTGCTACGCGAGTCCTTCGTCGCATTGAGACTTAGCCAGACGACCATACGAAGCTCATGGAAGTCAGCCAGAGTTTCATAACCTGGCATGCCATCACGTCGAATCCGTACGTTTGGCAGAATTCCGAGTACTCCTCCTTCCTTCGTGCGCCAACCGAACCGGTCAAGACGAGAACCGCCACCGATGGCGCCGGCCCTCCCTCCGCGCCTTCGGCGCCGGGGCGACCGGCGCGACTGGGCGCGAACACAGCGAGAAGGGCCGCCAGAAGGTCCGCATCAACACGGCCACCGCCACGGCGCCACCGGAATCCTCATCTGAGTGTCAAATAGTGAACCCCGCGTCATGAGCCAAGGTCTTCCCGAGCCGACACCAGCCGCCACCGCCGAGGTTGTCACCATCAGTACTTCCGCATAGCTGTGCGCATTTTGGGTAGGAGTTTATCCTTGCCTCAGCGAGGAGGCGTCCCGCAGCGTGTGGGCCGGCACGTCGATGAGCACGAACGACAGGAGCGCAAGCCGTGGCACGGAAGCAGCAGCAAGATGTCGTGGATCTACTCGTCGAGCAGCACGAAATGATCAGGTCACTCTTCTTCCGCGTAAGCGATGCGAAGGGAGCCAGCAAGCGCGAGCTCTTTCAAGATCTCGTTCGCTTACTGGCCGTGCATGAAACGGCCGAGGAGGAGGTTGTCCATCCCATCGCCTGTCGGGAAATCGCTAACGGGGAACGAGTGGTGAAGGCTCGACTGAAGGAGGAGGCAGATGCAAAGACACGCCTCGCGGAGCTGTATGAGCTTGGCGTTGATCACCCTCAGTTCGACGCCAAGCTGGAGACTCTAGCCAACGGCGTCCTCAAACACGCTGACGAGGAAGAGATTGAGTTCCCTGGCCTGCGCGAAAGGATGTCTCCAGAAGAGCTGCGAAAGCTGGTTGGTGTCTTGGAGACAGCGGAGGCAACGGCGCCCACCCGCCCTCACCCTGCTGCAGGCGAGTCCGCAGCCGCCAATACGCTTGCAGGACCACCGATAGCAGTGTTCGATCGCGTGCGAGACCGAATCAGAGACTGGACCGAAGACAACACTTGATCCGCATTGATGTGACGGGGCCGGATTCGGCGGCGGGTCTTCGGATGTGCTTGGAAGTGTGAATCCGCAAGACTAGAGCCCTCGATGGATCGAAGACATGCTGGTCTCGCGGTGCTCGGACTTGGCTGGCGCAGGCGGCTCCAATCTTCACGCGCCGACCTGCACAAATCCGACTGGAACTGCGGCCTGTCCATCGACGAGGCCACACCCCCGGATCGTGATGGCCTTGGTCCCCGCACCACTGGCACTCCTCGACCGCGCCCACAGCCAGAGGCGCACGCGGGTCCGATCGGCTGAGGGTACCGCCGTCCCGGGACCGGGCCGGAGCGGCGACTCCGGTGGCTGTCTCGCGGTCGCTTGGCCCTGTATGAACCAGAGGCTCGTGACCCAGCGAAGGCGGGCGGCGATCTGGCACCTGCCAGCGACCCCCGTGCGCGGCTCGCCCGGTGTGCACGGCTCCCATGTGCACGATCGCCGCGGTGCGCAGCGCCGTGAACATGTCGAGGGGTGTTGGAGCTGACCGCGGCGTCGTGCCGAGCCCAACCGAGACCCCGCGCCGAGCGGTCGGGTATCCGGGGCACCCCTGAGACGAGCTTGAGGTTCGACAGCGGGCAGTGCGCCACAGCGGTGAAGCTACCTACGGGCCGGCGCGTCGGTCTCGGCGTCTGTGAGATGCATCTCCTGGGCCAGCACCGTAACGCGGCCCGAGCAATCCGAGGTCGTCGAGGAGCTCGGATGGGCTGACCCCCGGTCTCCCGCTGACCGTCTGGATGTGCGGCGGAACTGCCGCCATGCCCGGCCCCTCTCGCCGGATCCCTTGACGGGTCCGAGTTACCGACCTGCTGCTTGACACGGAGAATACCTCGCGCTAAAAACTTGCCTAGTTGAGCCAGTCAGGCTCAACCTTCGTCGACCGCCGTACGACATCAAGTGAGAGAGGAAGAAGGAAGTGGTGGCGATGTTGATGCGCACCGATCCGTTCCGCGAGTTCGACCGGCTTACTCAGCAGCTCCTCGGAACGGCCACCAGGCCTGCGGCAATGCCGCTGGACGCCTACCGCAAGGACGACTGGTTCTACGTCCACTTCGACCTGCCGGGTGTCAAGCCCGACGACATCGAGCTCACGGTCGAGCAGAACGTCCTCACCGTGCGAGCCGAGCGCGTGGGAGCCCACTCCGACGGCGTCGAACTGATCGCAGCCGAGCGCCCACAGGGCACCTTCACCCGCCAACTATTCCTCGGCGAGACCCTCGACACCGACAAGCTCGAGGCTGACTACGACTCCGGCGTCCTGAGCATCCGGATCCCCGTCGCCGAACAAGCCAAACCGCGCCGCGTACAGATCAGCGGATCCGGCGGTCGTCGCCAGATCAACCCCTGACCCATCTGGACATCGATCTGCCACCTCATCTCCCGGCGGGCCGGGCCTCACGCCCGGCCCGCCGCCCGATCCCGCCTGTGAGTCACCGGCATGGCACAAGCCGAGAGATTTCGGGGGCCGCAGCCCGCCACCGCTGGACCACCGGCGCGCCCTCGATGCCCGCATCGAGCATCTGGAGCGGTTGGGGTCCGGCGGCGTCCCCTGACCGAGCGCCGGCTCCGTTCCTAGTTCATCCCCCGCAGGGAGCGAGCGTGTGCGCGTCGCCGATGCCCAGGAGGACCTCAGCAGGTCGTGGAGCGCGCTCTCGTACACGGCGAGGAACCCCCTACCGAAGGAGCCGTCACGGGCTGACGCTCACCGGGTCAGATGTGGCCATGCTGGTCCCACCTGCGTTTGCGGCGGTGATCTGGCAGGCGACCTGCTGGTCGGCGAGGTCCGCGCCCACGCGCAGATCGGCGGTGTCGGCGCCCTCGACCGGTGCCGGGAAGGCGAACGGACCCAGGTAGGTGACGGTCACCCACTGATAGGCCGCTGTCTGCGGGAGCCCGCCGCGCGACCGGCTCCACCGAGGCGGGACACAGTGCAAGGTGGCGCCCACGACCGGGGTCCCGCTCACGCGCGCGGCTCTGGCTGGATAAGGCTGCAGCACCGGGTGGCGGGCGAACGCCCAACGCCGGAGGTTCGTGACGTCTGCCGAGTACGCGGGCGAGAGCTCACCGCACGCCTTGCCGGCCGTCTCACCTCCGAAGCTGAACAGACCCACGAGTGCGGGCCGTCCGCCGGAGTAGGACACTACGGGACTTCCACTGTCCTGGTAGCACCCGGTGACGACGCCGGCGGGGTCCTGTGCACAGGTCACCGAGCGGCGGTCGACAGTCGCAGGCGTTTGCCGTTCGCAGGCTTCCGCACCGAGCGGGGTCAGGTCTCCGCGGTGCAGGACGTCGTTGCGGAACTCGCCCTGCCCAGCCTGGCCGGTGGATCCGTGCGCGAACATCGAGACGGCCGAACCCGGCGACGGGCGGTACCCCGCGATCCGAAGGGGAGCGATGTCGTGGATCGGCCGGTCCAACAGGATGACTGCGAGGTCGTTCCTCGCACTTGAAAGGTTCACGTCCGTCGGGTCGACTGGCGACGGGAGAATCTCGTACCCGGGCAGCACCGAGATGCCACGCACGGGGCGAACCTCGCCGGCCTCCTCCGACAGAACCCGCGCGTTGATGTGCACGTCGAGTTGGCTCGGGTCCACATGGTCGACGCAGTGCACCGCTGTGAGCACCCGTTCGGGCGCCACGGGTCTGCATCGGGGGACTTCGGAGTGCCCGCGGTGCACTGGAAGCGCCCGACCGCCTGGTAGGTAGGCGTCGGGCAGTAAGCGAGGCATGCTTGGTGGGGACGGGACGTCGCTATCGCTCTGGTGTAACCGATGAGTTCAGTCCGTGGTCAGCGCACACCAGCCGATTCGTCGTTGCATGAGGCGTGCCTCTACACGGGCATGTCTGACCTCGCTGACTTGATCGTGCGACTTGGTGGAAGGCCGGGGCTGGACCCGCCGATGCTGGCGGTCGTTTCTTCAGCAGTGATCGCCACACTGCGGGAGGAGTTGGGCGACGAGGACTCTCCCAGGCTGCGCCTTGTTGACATCCGGTTGGCTGGACGGAACCCGACTCGGATGATCCCTGAGCTGCTTCGGTTCATTGACGACCACCCAGACCAGCCAGTTCTAGTCGTGACCGAGCCGATGTGGCCGGGCAGATCTCCTGCCGAATACGCCACCCTGGTGCAGACGGAGGCACTGTGCAACGTCGCGTTGCGGAAGCACGCCGCCACCGTGATCTGCGCCTACCACGTCCCAATTGTCGATGGTGTCGCCGTTCACCACGAGATCGTCCATGACGCTGCGCGGACACATCCGGTCATCATCGAGACCGACGGTGAACGATGGGAGAGTCTCCGGTACGCCGATCCAATGGCCCTGGCAGGTTCCTGCCTACACCCGCTGCCTGATCCTCCACCGGCGGCGTACACGCTGGCCTTTGACGCGACCGACTTGTACGGGCTCGGCCAGTCCGTCATCAGCAGAGACCCCCATACGCGCCTTCTCGCAGAACGCCTCCCGGACCTGGAGCTCGCTGTGACCGAGGCCGCCGCCGAGCTCATCGCCCACACCGGCGCCTCAGGCCGTCTGCGCATCTGGGCAGAACAGAACGTATTGATCTGCGAGCTTCAAACCCGACATCAGCTCACAGACGCTCTCGCGGGCCGCCGGCCCAGCAGCAACACCCCGCATGGCCTCCTGGTCGCGAACGAGCTGTGCGACCTCGTCCAAATCGATGCACACCCAACCGGGACAACCGTCCGACTTCACATCACCATCCCAAGGCAAGGACTAAGTTAAGGGCACGCCTCGGCACTGGCCCCATCCGGGATGGACGCGTGGTCGGCCCCTACTTGCCAGTTGTCCGAGGATCACCTGGCGACCATGTCGGCGGCCGCGGAGGTCCGGAGCTTTTCCAAAATCTCGGCTTGCTGGGCGGCGCGGCTCATCAGCTCGTTCAGGCGGTTGGCGTCGAGTTTCCCGTCAGCGAGTACCCGCAGCGTGCGCCAGCACGACGCCTTGCCCTCGACACCCAGCCGCATCAGCTCGAGTTCCAGGACGTCACTGACCGGTGATCGCGAGATCAGGCGGCCGTTGGGCTTGAGTCGGCCGACCTTCTCGCCGAGCCAGCCCAGTACGGCCTTGTGACGTCGGACCGGGACGCCCAAGTCTTTCATCACCTGTATCAGGGGGGCCCGGTCCTCCGACACCTCCTTGGCCAGCCTGGAAAGCTCAGATCCCAAGGCGTCACCCTGGTGGACCCGGGCGGCTCGGCGTAGCAACTCCACCCCACCGGTCGCGCCGGCGAGATGGTCGTTGAGATAGACGTGCAGGGGTGGAGACGAGGTCTGAGCCGTGGGACGGGCCATGGAGGTCCTCCTCGAGTCGGAGACCGATGAGCGCTCAGTTTGCTCCGGTTCTCCGCACCCTACGGCGAAGTCGGCCCCGAGTCGCGGAGACGGTGCGGTGAGGGATTCAGTACAGAGTCCAATCTCCTGTCATGCTCGCCGCACCGTAGGCAGGCCGCCTTCGTGCGGCCGCGGCGGGCCAACCAGCCTGACCACACCGGGACCTACGACTTGGGCCTGCAGAGTTGTAGGCCTTGCACTGCCAGAGGCTGCAAAGGGGAACCGCACGCTCGACGCATGGGACGTCCGTCACTTGCGTCGTCGGCGGTATCAGCGCAAGCGTTGAGATCGGTGGTTCGACCCAATTGGGAATCTCCGGGTAGCCGCTGATCAGCATGGCGCGAGCCGGGGGGTTGTGCGTTGGTGTTCGCACCTTCGGGACTGTGCCGTGACCTGAAGGAGTCTCCATGAATATTGTTGACAGCTTCTGGGATGCGATAGGTCGGATTATCGGGTTTCTCCCGAACCTGATCAGCTTTCTCGTCCTACTCATCGTCGGCTACATCGTGGCCCGAGTGGTGGCGGCTTTGGTCCGCAAGCTCCTTGAGAAGGTTGGTGTCGACCGGCGCCTCCAGGAGTCTCACGCGCGCAGGTACATGCAGCGAGTGTTTGGTGGCGCGAGCGCCTCGCGCGGCATCGCCCGGGTGGTGTTCTGGCTGATCTTTGCCTTTTTCCTCTTCTCCGCGATCGGCGCCTTGAAGATTCCGGCCCTTACGATGTTCATGAACCGGGTTGTCGACTACCTGCCGAACGTCATCGCAGCGATCGTGATCTTCGTGCTTGCCGCTCTCCTCGCCGGCGGGGTTGCCGCCGGAATCGCGAGGGTGATGGGTGACACGCCGACCGGCAGGGTCGCTGGCACGGTGTTTCCCACTTTGGTCATGGTCGTGGCTGTGTTCATGATCCTGCAGCAGTTGAGAATTGCTGAGCAGATCGTGCAGATCGCATTTGCGGCCACCATGGGGGCACTCGGGCTAGGGCTCGCGTTGGCGTTTGGTCTGGGCGGTCGGAGCGTCGCGCAGCGGATGCTGGAAGACGCCTACAACAAAAGCCAGGAACCGCGAGGTGAAGCGAGCGGAGTGGAGCCCGGTCGGCGCGGTGCAGGGGAGGTCACCGATGAAGGCGCGACCGGCGAGGGAAGGACACCTCCACCCGGTGCCGGTCCGGGCGGCGGGCCTGGGACGAGGCCGTAAAGCCCATCAACCTCCAGACGACTCCTGATGGAGTGCCGGCCATGCACATCAAGCAGGCGTTCCGGCTGGAGTCGGTGGAAGCTGCGCGCCGGCTTGTCGAGGAGTATCCATTCGCGACGATCGTCACTCCCGACCTCGCCGCCACGCACATGCCGTGCCTGCTCGACGAGGACGCAGCAGGACTGACGATCCTTTCCCACGTCGCTCGAGCCGATCCCGTCGCCCAGTCGCTGGACGGCCCGCTGCTGCTGATCTTCCAGGGACCCCATGGATACGTATCCGCGAGTTGGTACGCCGCGGACACGATCCCGACCTGGAATCATGTCACCCTGCACGTCCGTGGAACAGCAGAGTTGCTCAAGGATGCCATGCCCGTGCTACGACGTACCGTCGACCACTTCGAGTCCGCCACCGAACACCCCTGGTCGCTCGGCCGGTTGGGACAGCAAGGGCGGGAGATGGCCGATCAGGTCGTCGCCTTCCGGTTACGCGCGGACAGCTGGTATGCCGAAGCGAAGCTGTCGCAGGACAAGCCGGACAAGGAGCGGGCGCGAGTCGTCGCCGGCCTGGAAAGCCCAGGTCCCTACGCCAACCCGCCGTTGGCGGTGGCCATGCGCCACGTCCCTGGGACCGCGACGCAAGTGTTCTGATACGTGCTCTTGAGACACGTGAGCAGAGAGGTCGGATTGTCCGCAGTCCCGCGTCTTCCCCGGCGGCCCTCTGGCGTACCGCGTCTACCCCTAGAGTCGACTACGCAGCAACTCCTTTCCCTGTTCCGCACCTTTACGGCTCTCGCCCTGAGCTCGACGGAAGAATTCCGCCAACTCGGTATCGCCAGCACGCTCCGCGTCCTGAGCATAGCTCTCCATTCGCAGCGCATTGGCGAGGCACTGCTCGACGAACCAAATGATGTTGTAGTCCTTGTCCTTCGTGCCGGTGACTTGGCCGGTTTCCTGTGACATCGAGCCTCCCTGGTTGCGGTTCGTCGTTTTGCCTACCCCAATCCGCCATGATCCAACTGCCGAAGGCGGAGATCCGAGCGCGCTCGATGCAATTCTGAGCATTGCACACACCTGCGTGTCAGACGGCCTTCCCGGGGTAGTGGGTGACAGACCAGGTCCTCCGGGCCAAGGAGGTGCGATGGATACCTGTACGACCTGTGGCAACAGCTACGACAAGGCCTTCACTGTGGTGACCCACGATGGCCGTGAGCACATCTTTGACAGCATCGAATGCGCAGCTGAGCGCATCGCTCCACGATGTGCCCATTGCAATTGCCGCATCCTAGGACACGGCGTAGAGGCGGACTCGAGCAACTACTGCTGTGCATCATGTGCACGGGCGGGCGGCCTAACCGAGATACGCGATCGCGCCTAGTCTCATGGTGCGGGCCCTCCTACGCCGAGACCGACCACAGGCACCGTTGGTCGGATCAAACCGGCCACACCGTGGCTCGGCCTGGGACTCCTCGTTCAGCCGAGCCTCTACCACACGCTCACCATTGGCGATCTCGCGACGAGCCCTGGGGTGGACTACCTCTTCCTCGGCGGTCTCGAGCACCGCGAGCAGACGCACCAAGTCTTCGAAGCGTTCTCGCCTGAGGTCACCCGTCTCACTCCTCACTTGGGCGATCAGCGTCCTGATCTGCTCATGCTGCTCAACGAGCAACTCGACGACCCCCTGATCCTTCGAGGCGGCCATGTTCGATCCCTTCTCCCCGGGTGTTACGAACGAACTGGCGGGCTGCACGCGCTATCTCTTCTTGACGGCCTTCTTGACAGCTTTTTTCGCCATCTTCGCGGGCGTCTTCTTTGCCGGAGCCTTCTTCGTCGTCTTCTTGGTGACCTTCTTGGCGTCCTTCTTCACCCCGGCTGCGCGCCTCGTCGCGGGCGGCTCCGGTGTCGTGCCGTGGAAACGTTCGTCCGGAACGGTCGGCGGTGGCATCGGCACGCCGGCCTCGGGCTCGTCGAGGTAGGTGAACTCGCCCTTACCGTCGGGAGTGGGCCCGCTGGCCCACAGTCCGTCGGCCGCCGCGGGGCCGTCAGAGAAGTTGATGTACTGGTAGGACACGCGCAGGTCTTCCAGGTCCAGCGGGAAGGTGTTTGGCACGGGGAGGTCCTCGACCCCGTTCTCCTTGAGATCCTCGATGGCGGCGAGCCACTGGTTCTGGTGCATCGTGTCCCGGGCCAGAAGGAACGACAACAGATCTCTGACGCCGTGGTCGTCGGTCATGTGGTACAGCCGCGCCACTTGGAGCCTTCCCTGCATCTCGGCGTTGGCGTTGGCAGTGAAGTCGGCGAGCAGGTTGCCACTGGCCGTGATGTACGAACCCATCCACGGGTTGCCCATACTGTCAACTGGCCGCACCCCGGCTCCGGCGACGATAGCGTGTTGCACGTCGGTGCCCCCGATGATCGCCGCGACGGTCGGGTCGTTCTGGATGGCACCCTCGGTCACTCCGACCGGGGCGTCCTCCAGAAGCTGCGCGATCATGGTGGCCAGCATCTCCACATGACCGAACTCCTCGGCTCCGATCCCATAGAGCAGGTCGCGATACTTCCCAGGAATGTGGGTGTTCCATGCTTGGAAGCCGTCGTCAGTTTCGCCAGCGAGGAACGAGTCGGGTGTTAGTCGACGCTTCCAGCGCGGTCAGTGCCGCGACGCTGCCCTCGGCGCTTGTCCAGCGCCGCAGAGACGAGCGCCAGGAAGAGGGCGGAGATGGTGAGTATGGCGCCGACCCCGTTGGCTGAGGTGTAGCCCAGGCCGGCGGCGATGACGAGGCCGCCGAGCCAGGCAGCGAGTGCGTTGCCGAGGTTGAAGGCGCCAATGTTGACGGCGGACGCGAGCGTGGGTGCGCCGGACGCCTGGTCCAGGACGCGCTTCTGTAGCGGTGGAACGGTAGCGAAGCCGAGGGCGCCGATGAGGAAGATCGTGACCGCGGCGGCGACTTTGTTCTGAGCGGTCAGGGTGAACAGCGCTAGGACGACGGCCAGGGAACCCAGAGTCGCGAACAGCATCGGCATGAGGGCCCGGTCGGCGTACCTTCCGCCGATCAGATTACCTAAGACCATGCCCAGGCCGAAGATGACCAGCAGGTAGGAAACAGCGGCGTCGGTGTAGCCGGTGACATGGGTCATCATGGGTGCGAGGTAGGTGATGGCCGCGAACACGCCGCCGAAGCCGAGGACGGTCATGGCCATGGCCAGCAGGACCTGGGCGTCGCCGAAGACGGCAAGTTCGTTGCGTAGGTGTACTCCTTCGCGCTTGGGGATGTTGGGAACCAGCAGCACAACACCTGCCAGGCCGACGACGCCGAGGGCGGCGACGATGAGGAAGGTCACGCGCCAGCCGGCGCTCTGCCCGACGAAGGTCCCGAGCGGCACTCCAATGAGATTTGCCACGGTGAGGCCTGTGAACATCATCGAGATGGCAGCAGCCTTCTTTTGGGGTGCGACCAGTTCGGCGGCGACGACCGCTCCGATGCCGAAGAATGCGCCGTGGGCGAAGGCGGCGACGACGCGACCTATCAGCATGAGGCCGAAGAACGGCGCGGTCGCGGAGACAATGTTGCCGATGACGAAGAGCCCCATGAGCAACATGAGCATGTGCTTTCGGGACACCTTGGTACCAAGGACTGTCATGATCGGGGCACCGATCAGGACGCCGAGAGCGTACCCGGTCACGAGGAGGCCGGCGGTGGGAACGGACACCGCGAAGTCAGCGGCGACCTCGGGCAGCAGCCCGACGATTACGAATTCGGTGGTGCCGATCCCGAAGGCGCCAATGGCTAATGCCAGTAGCGCGAGAGGCATACGATCAGCCAGCCGATCGTGTCTGTGCATTCAGGAAGCGCCCCGTGTGCAGCCTCGAGTGGTGCCTCGGTGGCGTCCCCGTGCACCATTGTCTTCCGCACGTCGGCAAGCTCGCACTCACCCAGTGCTTCACTGACACAACCGGAATGGGACTTGTCTACCCAAGCGGCGAAGTGGGGAATGCTGACAGGTGCGTTGTATCCCAATGTGGACGGTTATACCAAACGGTCAGTGCCCCACATTCGCGTAGTAAGCCGAGCCTGTCCCGCCGCCCAGCGCAGCACTGCCCGGGACCCTTGCGAGCCGTCAACTCCTGCGACGATTCGTCGCTCATGCGCTACGGGCATCGCTAAATTCTACCGGCACCAGCAGGGCCCGACATCGATTCAGCCCACGGAGCGCAGGACGCACGATGCGCACAACGCACCCCTGCGCTGACTGCTTGTGGGGCCGCAGCGCGAGGGCGAGCATCGCTGATAGCGGCCGGCCGACTGTCCTTTCCCAGCAGTGCGAGGCTACACCGGCCGCCGCATGCCCGCACGGCACCTTGGCCGCGAAAGCGGGCTATCCGCGAGGCGGGAAGGGATCGTCTCGGCAGGCTGACTCGCCCTCGATCTTGCCGCGTGGTCGTGAATGATGAGGTAGACCGTCTCGCTGGAGGCTAGTGTTCCCCGCCGGAAATTCGTATGTTAAATCGGTATGATGGTGTCCGTGGCTCGTACTGGGCGGCCGAAGGCCGAGTTGGTGTTGTCTGCTGGTGAGCGGGAGCAGTTGGTTCGTTGGTCGCGTCGGGCGAAGTCGTCGCAGGCGTTGGCGTTGCGGTCGCGGATCGTGTTGGCGTGTGCGGTGCCGGGGGCGGTGAACAAGCAGGTGGCGGCCGACTTGGGGGTGTCGCCGAACACGGTGAACAAGTGGCGTCGGCGGTTTGTGGCCAAGCGGTTGGACGGTTTGGTCGATGAGCCGCGGCCGGGTCGTCCACCGTCGATCTTGTTGGACAAGGTGGAGGAGGTGGTGGTTGCGACGCTGGAGGAGACGCCGGTGAGTGCGACGCACTGGTCGCGGAGGTCGATGGCGGCGCGTTCGGGTTTGTCTGAGTCGACGATTGGGCGGATCTGGGCGAAGTTCGAGTTGAAACCGCATCGCAGTGATGGGTTCAAGCTCTCCACGGATCCGTTGTTCGTGGAGAAGGTGGTCGATGTGGTCGGGCTGTACCACAACCCGCCGGAGCGGGCGGTGGTGTTGTGTGTGGATGAGAAGTCGGGCATGCAGGCGTTGGACCGCTCCCAGCCGGTGCTGCCGGCCATGCCCGGGATGCCGGAGCGGCGCAGCCACGATTACGTCCGCCACGGTGTGACCAGCCTGTTCGCCGCGTTCAACATTGCCGATGGCACGGTGATCTCCCAGACCCACCGACGACGCCGCGCCCTGGAGTTCAAGAAGTTCCTGATCGCGATCGACAAAGCGGTCCCTGCCCAACTCGACGTCTACCTCGTCTGCGACAACCTTTCCACTCACAAGACCCCCGCCATCAACGACTGGCTCGCCCGCCATCCGCGCTTCCACATGCACTTCACCCCGACCGGGGCCTCCTGGCTCAACCAGGTGGAACGCTGGTTCGCCTTCCTCACCGACCAACTCCTACGCCGCGGCGTCCACAAAAGCGTCCAGGCGTTGGAGAAAGACGTCCGCGAATGGATCAAGAACTGGAACACCGACCCGAAACCGTTCGTCTGGAAGAAGACAGCCGAAGAAATCCTCGACTCCCTCGCCCGATATATCGCACGAATTTCCGGCGGGGAACACTAGTGTCATGTAATTGAATTCACTTTACTTTCAATGGTGCTTGTGAAACAATTTTGGTATGCAGCAGCTTACGGAGGAGCGGCGTAGCGAGTTGGAGTCGGTTGTGTCTGTCGGGTACGACGGCTCGGAGTCGATGCGGGCACAGATGGTGCTGGCGTGGTTCGATGGTGAGAGTGCCGCGGATATTGCGAGGCGCTTCGGAGCGTCGAAGCCGACGGTGTATAAGTGGGTGGACCGGTTCGAAGAGGCCGGCGTAGCGGGGTTAGAGGACCGTACGTCGACTGGCAGGCCTCGTTCTGTGTCTGATTCGGTGCGGTCGCGGATTGTGGCGTTAACGAAGCTCGGCCCGCCGAAAGAAACGGGGCTGACGCACTGGTCGAGCTATGAGATGGCCAAGTATCTGAGACGCCGTGAAGGTATCAGCGTCTCGCACAACTTCGTCGCCGAATTGTGGCGTGAGCACGGCTTGAAGCCACATCGGCAGGGCACGTTCAAGACCTCCACCGACCCGGAGTTCGCGACCAAAGTGGTCGACGTCGTAGGCCTTTACCTCGATCCGCCCGAGGGTGCGGTGGTGCTCAGCTTCGACGAGAAGACGCAGGTCCAGGCTCTGGACCGGACCCAGCCGCTACTGCCGATCAGCTTCGACAAGACCGAGAAGCGCACCCACGACTACGTCCGCCACGGCACCACGAACCTGTTCGCCGCCCTTGAGGTGCTCACCGGAAAAATCACCGGACAAACCTTCCACCGAAAGCGGACCAAAGAGTTCCTACGCTTCATGGAACGACTGGTCAAACGGTACCCGGCAGAGCAAGAAATCCACGTAGTCCTCGACAACCTCAAAACTCACAACAACGGCGACGTCAACGAATGGCTGGCCAAACACCCCAACGTGAAGTTCCACTTCACGCCGAAAGGTAGCTCCTGGATCAGCCAGATCGAAACATGGTTCGGCATCATCACCCGGCAATCCATCCGCCGCGGCTCCTTCAAATCCCTCGCCGAGCTGATCCGCCATATCGAGAACTACATCGACCACTGGAACGAAGACGCCGAGCCGTTCGAGTGGACAGCGACAGCCGATCAGATCCTTGAGAAAGTAGCCATGCTCGACCGCGACTACGTGAAGCTGGTCGCCAACAACTACAACCCCAAGTAAAGCACTTTTAATTACGACACACTAGGTGAGCGGTTTGCCGCCGGTGACGCCAAGGATCTCCCCGTTGACGAAGCTCGACTCACCTGATGCCAGGAACACGAACGCCGGCGCGAGCTCAGCTGGCTGGCCGGGACGCCCGGTGGGAGAGCTGCCACCGAACTTCGCGGCCTTCTCCCCCTCCATCGACGCCGGAATGATCGGCGTCCACACCGGGCCGGGTGCCACAGCGTTGACCCGGATGCCACGTTCGATGAGTTCCTGCGCCAGCCCCTTGGTGAAAGTGACGATGGCACCCTTCGTGGTGGCATACGGCAGCAGCGGCGGCGAGGGCTGGTAGGCCTGGATGGAGGCAACGTTGATGATCGCCGAGCCCGCCTTCATATGGGCAACCGCCTCCTGACACAACCAGAACATCGCGACGATGTTGGTCCTGAACGTGTGCAGGAGAAGATCCTCCGGGATCGACTCCACCCCATCGAAGGTCATCTGATAGGCCGCGTTGTTGACGAGAATGTCGACCCGGCCGAACTCCTCCACAGCCGTGCGGACGATCCGCTCGCACTGCGCCTTCTCACTGATGTCGCCCGGCACCCGCACCGCCCGCCGGCCCGCCTCCTCCACGACCCGTGCCGTCACCGCCGCGTCGGACTCCTCCGCCTCCAGATAGGACAACACCACGTCGGCGCCCTCGCGTGCGAACGCCAAGGCAACCGCGCGACCAATACCGGAGTCGCCCCCGGTGATGACCGCGACGCGATCCTTCAGCCGCCCCAAGCCGCGATAGGTGTCATACCCATAGTCAGGCTCGGGCTCCATCTGCTCATGCAGACCAGGATGCTCTTGTTCCTGCTCGGGAAAATCCGGCCGCGGATAACGCGTGCGGGGATCCTCAGGCGTCATCTGGTCACCAGCCATCAGCCCACTCCTTCAACCTCGCGACTACTCCGGCTTGAGCGCCTGCGTCAACTCCTCCTTCGACATCGACGACGCACCCTCGACGGTGACAGGGCGGGCTCACCACACTGCCCTTCAGCAACGGCCCGGATGGTAGAGGCCAACCCGGGCCGCGGCTGAAATTCGGCAGGATCAGTGAACGCCACACAGAAAGACGTCAGGTGTTGTCTCTGGTCCAGTCCCTGATCCGGTCTCGCGCGCGGTCGAAAAGAGCCAACGGAGGTCCCGCCAGCGTGTTGACGGTCCCGGACTCGCCTGTTGCGGGGTGAGGTCGGGTAGGTGCCGTCGCCTCCGCCGTCTCCAAGACCCCAGCCAGCTTCATCAAGTCCTCTGGAGACATCGTCTCACGCAGACCGGGGAACTCTAGATTTTCCTCGGCTGATAAGTGTTTCTCGACCGCGTTGGCCAGGGCTTCCAGTTTGGTGTCGAACTGAGGATGATCACCGCCGAGGTCGTACAGCTCCTCCGAACCACTTCCCGCTCCCATCCACTTGTCTATCAGACGCAGCGCGCGTGTTACGGGCCGGGGCGCGCGGCTTTCTGAGCAGTGAGGTCGTACCCGAATCAAGGCAAGGCAAGCCGCAAGGGCCATTAGGGCGTGTCCCGTAGATCATGGGGTGGGGTCGCGTAGCCAGATTTTGATAAACTGATCCCGGCGCACGCTAGCCGACGCCGTCCACTCGCCCGGTAGCAAGGCACCACCCGGGAAGAGATCGGCCAGTCCCTAGGAGTCAGCCGCCAGTCCGCCTGGGAATGGTTCGCGACTGACTGAGACCAGCGCCAGCCTTGACGGCGGCCGTCGAGCACAACCGCCGCGGAAGAAGGATCCAATCTGGCCCGCGTCTGGCCCGCAAACGCCGAGATTTGGCCGGACGAAGCCAGCCACATCGATCTCCGCTGAGCACCGCTCCCGCATACGGATCGGCCGTTAGCGCATCGTGTACGAGGTCGAAGGTCACACCGTAACCGTGTTCGTAATCGACGTCGGCCGCACCAGCTGACCGAGCAGGTGTTGCCGACGGCCGGGCGGCGGGGCGGCGCATTGGACCGGTCCGGTCCATCGCCGGGCTGTCAACAGCGGTCGACGCGATGACCCTTACCCGGCGTCGTGGGTGGCGACCAGTCGCTTGGGCGCCTTGTTCCGCCAAGCGCCCTCGATGAGTTCCCGGATGTGTTTGGTGGAAACCTTCGCGAGATCGACACGCAGCCCGACGAAGCTTCGCGTCGCTGCGTTGCGCCAGACCTCCTCGTAGACGGCCGGTTCCGCGGCGACCACCGCCGCCGCGTCCTCCTGGCTGATGGAGAACACCGCGGTCCGCCCGCCCCTGTCCATCCCGGCGAAGACCTTGCCCCTGACCTTGAATACCGGCAGTTTCCACACGTGGTGGACGTCTTCCTCGACCTCGGGGAACGCGGTCGCGTAACGGCGAATCTCTTCAGAGGTGATCACATGACTCCTTCGAACTCGGCAGACCGCCGGGGCGCGGGATAACCGCACCGCGCCAGTATCTCCACCTCCTGGAGACAACACCTGCTGCCACTCGTGGTTCTACTCATCGTCTTGGATGGACGACGCTTTGCGCCCACGGGCCAGTTTGCGGGGGGAATACCTCGAGTGTTGCTCAGCCGTCTGTGGAGATGATGTCGAGTTCGCGCACGCTTCCGGCTAGACCTAGACGTGTCCGCCGACCGTTTCCTCGCGAGCCTGGCCTTTATGTTCGCCCGTCAACGTTACGGCTGTGCCGACTCCTTGATCGGCGCTGGCTTCGGCGGCACCGCAATGGGCTCAATCGCTCGCAGTCTGCCTATTGACGCATTGCGCTGGTTGTGGATCGCAGATCAACCCGAGCGTCGCCGATCCCTTCTGGGCGATCTACTTGTGGAACGCAACCGAATCTGCGTCGTACTGCTCGACGCCTCGTCCCGTCGATGCAGCACGCACAGACACGCAGACGGGACAGCCTTTAGCAGCGTTCCAGCGAGCGAGCGATGGGTAAGGGCCTATCATGTCCAACCACTTCACCGGCCTCAGCCTTGGGCCACCGCTCGGCGACCAGCGCCTCGATCTGTGCGACCTATACGCCTTCGCAGCGCCGGGCGATCCGAGCAGGACCGTGCTCATCCTCAACGCCAATCCCAACGCAGATGCCCTGCACCCCGAAGCCGTATACCGCATGAACATTGACAACGACGGTGATCTCCTGACCGACATCGCCTTCAGCTGGTCTTCAGCCCGCCGGCATCCGGCGGCTCCCAGACCTACACCGTCTTCATGGCCACCGGTGAGGAATCTCGCAGGCCTGAGGCCGCCGGCGTCGAGATCGTGTCGGGCGTTGACGTCTCCTTCGGCCCCCAGGCCAACGTGGTCAGCAGCGGCGACTACCAGGTGGCCGCCGGCAGCCGCAGTGACGCCTTCTACTTCGACTTCGACGGAATCAAGAATCTGTTCGATACCAGCGGTAAACGGAACTTTACCGCACCGCATCTGGGCGGGAAGTCCCCATGGACCGGCGTCGACTCCAACAGCACGGCCAACGTCTTCTCCATGGCCATCGAACTGCCGACAGCGGAACTGGCGCCCAAGCCTGAGCTCCGCATCTGGGGCCGATGCAGCGTCCTACGCGACGGCGAACTCATCCACGCGGACCGGGCGGGGCACCCGTCGATGAGCAGCTTCTTCAACACCGACGACACGAAGGAGGAGTACAACGCCAGCGAGCCGGTCAACGACCGGGCCAGGTGGACGGACCAGTTCGTTCACCTGTTGGGCCACACTGGTGGCTACTCGCGTGACGAAGCGATCGCCGCACTCGACGAGCACGGCCTTCTACCGGACGTGCTGCACTTCGACCCTTCCAAGCCAGCCGCATATCCGAACGGCCGAACGTTCACAGAAGACGTCATCGACATCCGCGTGGCGTTTCTCACCAAGAACGAGGCGCCGCCGACCGGTCTAACACCCCACACCGACACCCTGGACCGATTCCCGTACCTCGGAGACCCGCACCCGGGGTAGGACAGGCGCCAGACCGTCCAGTCCGGACGGGCCAAAATCTACGGAGCATTGCAATCTCCGGCCCTCGCAACTCTGTGGGCTGCGGTCTAGTGTCGTGTAATGAAATCTGCTTGCCACCAGGAGCAGCTTCGGACCGCCCTGACCTGCGGCGATGCTGTCTGCGGGAGTAAATGCTCAACCATTACGCGACACTAGTCGCCACGGAACCGTGCGTCGCTTGACCGTCTCGATCAGACGGCACGCTGATCTGCTTCCCTGCCTCCGGCGCAAACGCGGTCGTCGGCCTGTCTATAAATGCAGGACGACCACATTGTTGTCAATTGATACCGGGAAGGTCTCCACCTTGGGCTCCTCGCGTTCGATACTCACCTCGTAGGCGCGAACAAGAGTTCTATGAGGGTTGTGAATGCTCCGCCCGTTCTTGACGTCGAACTCCCAACCATGCCAGGGGCAACGAAGGATTTCACCCTCCCTGGACCATATGTATTCGCCGGGCTTCGAGGGCGAGGTGGTGCCTTTTAGCGAGCCGAGGCATAGGGGTGCGCCCTGGTGCGGGCATGTGTTCCGGAGGGCGTAGAATTTCCCGCCTACGTTGAATACTCCTATCGAACGCCCGTTCACTTTCACAATTTTACGCTGTCCCGGCGGCAACTCGCTTACGGCACAGATTATGTGGCGGTCCATTTTTAGTGCCTACCCTATTCCATAGAATTCGAAAGCGTTGCGGGAGAAGATCCGCTCGCGTTGCTCTCTCGGGAGCCTGGGGAAGGCGTGCGTTGGCGAGTCGAAGTCCCAATGAGGGTAGTCGCTCGAGAACATGAGAATATGCTCGGCGTCCATGGCCTCAAGGAGATTTATCAGGTGGGTGT
The DNA here is from genome assembly GCF_014873875.1 of Actinopolymorpha pittospori. Classification (GTDB taxonomy): domain Bacteria; phylum Actinomycetota; class Actinomycetes; order Propionibacteriales; family Actinopolymorphaceae; genus Actinopolymorpha; species Actinopolymorpha pittospori. The sequence goes on from NZ_JADBEM010000001.1 coordinate 1,565,471, forward strand.
TGCGTTCGGGACGCTCCAAGGGTTGCGAGGTGAGTCGCACATGGTCGATAAGGTATTCACTCGGCGATTTTTTGACCCACGGCACTTCGGAACGCAGAGCCTTCCACTCGGCGTCCAGCCTCCACATGAGAGGGGCAAGCCATGACACGCCGCCCTCAACCAGCACAACCTTGAATCCTGGGAACCGCTCAAAGACTCCTTCTGTGATCAAGCTGACCAGGTGGGCTTGAAAGCTCAGACTCAGGCAGGTATGCCACTCGATGTAGTGGGTGGGGTAGCCAGGGCTTGGCTGAATATTGATTCCCATCCCGTCGGTGCCGGGATGGATCGCGAGAGGTAGCCCATTTCGTTCGCACGCCTCGTAAATCGGATAGTACATCCGCTGTCCGAATGGCGCTCGAGCACCAGAATCCGTCATTACTTGCACAAAGTGTGGGTGGCCGGCCCATCGATCTATCTCGCGCGCGGCCGCCTGTGGATCCTGATGGTTGACAGTAATTGATCCTTTGAACACACCGTCATGGTTGTATTCGCCGAGCCATGTGTCTGCGAGCCACGAGTTGAACGCGCCAGCGATCGCTGACCCGAAATCGGGGTCGGGGTGTAGGTTGCAAAAAGCCCTGGGGAGTAGCACGGCGTGCGCAACCCCATACTCATCGATCAGTTGTTTCCGCATAAACGAGGGGTCGGACCCGGGCGGGCCACCGTTAGGTGGGGTGCTGTCGAGGCGTGAGCCGTGTACCGGGTTACCGAAGAAACCGCGACCACCGCCCCGGTAGCGATCGCGCCACGGCTGGGCGAGGTGCTGACGAATCTCATCGAGACTGCGCGGATACGGATGAACATCACAGTCGACAATCGCCAGAGCGCTGCGTTTCGAAGCATGGATTTCGGATTGTTCATGAGTTAGGGTCACATCGTCTCCTACTCAGTGTCTGATACCGCGCCTGCCTGGTCTCGCTCTCGCACACTCTGTCCTATTTAATCATGAGTCGCATGTCTCGGCGACGAACCTGTGAGGACTTTCTCTAGGTCTTCAAGGGCGGCCTCGAACGGGCCGCCGCCGCGCCCGCCCGATGGCGCCGGCCCTCCCTCCGCGCCTTCGGTGCCCGGTCGGCCGTCGCGGCTGGGCGCTACAAGAAGGGCCGCCAGAAACTGGCGACCCTCATCACGTCCCGCTCCCCGCAGGACCAGGTGCGTGGGTGGCCGGTGCCGGGCCGGAGGCTTTAACCACCGAACCACTACCACCGCGGCCAGGTGGCTAGCGAAGATGCCGAGTTCGGGTCACCGGATGGGCCTGGAGGGACTCATCGTGGTGAGGGCGGCTCGAAGGACGTGGCCTTCGTCCGGGGCCGCCACGCTGGCGATAGGGACATGCGCTGATCCGCATCGGCGCCGGTGTCGACGCCCCGATGCGATGGCGTACGTCTGTCGGCACGTGCTCCGAAGGCTCGGACGTCGGCATGAACACCGCCACCGCCACCGCCGACACGGCCGCCACCGGCATCCTCATCTAAGTGTCAAATAGTGCACACTTGTGTCATGAGCCAAGGTCTTCCCGAGCCGACACCAGCCGCCCCCGCAGAGATCGTCACCATCACCGATGCGAGAAGTCGTTTCGGCAGCCTCGTGCGACGCGCCGCGCACACCCGGCAACGGGTCATCATCACCGACCATGGCCAGGCCGCAGCCGCGATCATCAGCGCCGCCGAACTGGAGGACCTCGAGGACAGGCTCGCGATCGCCCAGTACGAGATCGAGAAGGCCAACGGCACGCTCCGGACCGTTCCGCACGAGGAGGCCAAGCGCCGGCTCGGGCTCGCCGAGTGACCTACGCGCTGGACTGGCGCGAGAACGCGCTGAACAGTCTCGCCGGATACCTCGACGACGACCCAACCGGAGTAGGAGCAGTCTTCAACGCGCTCGACCAGCTCACCGCCAACCCCTACCCGCCCTACGCCAGCAAGATCGGACCCGCCTTTCGCATGCGGATCGGCCGCTACCGCATCGTGTACGAGGTCGACGGTCACGCCGTGACCGTGTTCGTGATCCACGTCGGCCGCACCATCTGACCGAGCAGGTGCCGCGACGGCCCGGCGGCGGGCCAACAGCGGGCGGAGTGCGGCGCACTGGACCGGTCCGCCGCCGGGCCTCACCACAGGCCCGTAGCGGGCGGGTTCACCCACTCCGACAATCCGCGGCCGAGCTCGTCGACGGCTAGGCCGCGAATACGGGTTAGTCGCCCCGCATGGGTTCGGCCCGCTGAGGAGGCGGCCCGAGCCGGTCGTCCCACGGGTGATACAGCCGATAGAGGCGACGCAGGTCAGGGCCACCCGCGCGAGCACGCGGCTTCGGGGCGCCCGCAGCACCATCCACTCTCACACGGGCCTTCTCCACGACCTCCAAACTCCGCACGAACCTGGCCCTCGACGCCGCCCACTCCTCAGGGCCACCCGTCCGGGCGTGAATCGGGAGATCACACGCCGCGGCCGCCACCAAGTCCAGAGATTCGGACTCCAGCCGCGGTGCGGTTCCTCAGCTGCGAGCCGCTGCTCGGGTCAGGCGCCCGGGCGGCCTGTTCGGCGGTGAAAGTAGCGAGGGTCCTGCCGCTCATGACTGGCACGATCCGCCACAGTTCTTCTCCTTGCGAACCGATGCGGAGATCCACGAGTTCGAGGGACCGCTCCTTGGAGGTGGAGGACTTCCATGTCGTGACAGCGGACGCGTGCCGCGTCTAGTCGCTACCACTGCGCCGACCCACGTCCTGATGCGTCCTGCCTGGGGCAGGATGTCGAGATGGAGGTACTCACCAGCCGGCTGATACTGCGACCGACCGACCTGATGCGCAGCCAGCGGTTCTACCGGGACGTGCTCGGCCTGGCGATCTACCGGGAGTTCGGACCGCCGGACAGCCCAGGAATCGTGTTCTTTCTCGGCACAGCGCTACTGGAGGTGTCAGGCACATCGACGGCTCCTCCGCCGGCGAACCTCACGATCTGGCTGCAAGTTCGCGACGCGGCCGCCGAACACGCCCGCCTGGCCAAGGCCGGGGTCGACGTCGTGGCGCCTCCACGGCGTGAGCCCTGGGGCCTGATCGAGATGACGATCCAGGACCCAGACGGCACGCGGCTCATCCTCGTCCAGGTCCCCGACGACCATCCACTGCGCCGCGACCAGCGCTGACTCACCGCCACCCCAAGCTGCCCGGCGTGACACGGGAGCAATGTGTTCAGTTGACTGCACCAACTCATATTGGGACTTTGGTCCTGCTCAGAGATGGGCTTAGCCCGGCTCCATCTCCAGCGGCATGGGCCTGGCCTTATGGACGTCGACTGCACGCACTTGTGCGGGGCTGGTAGGCACATCCCTCGGGCTGGTAGAAACACGAGCACAGTGCTCGGGGTCACCCATCGCATCACTTCGAGCGCGCTGAACCGCGCCTCGGCGGCCTAGTCCCCCGGTCTTCGCTTCCTTCCTTCTCCCCCCTTTGCGATCAAGCTTGGTTCGGGCACAGGACCTGGGCAGGAACACTGGCTATAGCTCGGCGCCGCCCGGTCATACAAGCTCGCATCCCCGTCCAGTGGTGGCAACCACATCATGACGATTCCCTTCACGGCATGGGCTTGCGTAGAAGTCGGCCTCCAGCCTGCGTAGCTGCGGCAGCAGCTCGGCGGCTGCTTCGTCGCCGAGTTGGCTGGCGAGGCGGGCGCGGGACAGCACCTCGCGGGCTGCCGCCACACGGAGAGGCTCTCGCTCGCCCGCGCCACCGTCAGAGCTGACCCTGAGCACGGCGACACCTGAGCACGCCGACACGCCTCCACCTGGTACGGACCGGGCACGTTGTCCAGGCCGGTACGAACGAACTCGGCGGCGTCGGCGGCGGGCAGGTCACGGGGCTGAAACTCAAGTAATTCCCCACCCTCACACCGCATAGAGCCCGCAAGACAGCTCGGAACTCGCACTCCCCATGTCCACGACCTAGGCCGCAATCACCAACGCCTCAGCTCCAGCGACCCGAAGTCCGCCGCACCCGGACCTGCGGCACAAATCCCAGCAGTAGCCAAGATCTCTTTCCACTCCCGGTAATCCATGTTCGGGCCGAGCGCCTCTCCGGTTCGCTTGGCGAAGACCCACCCCTCGTCCTTCCAGAGCTGCCGGGCACGTGTCCTTTCGGCTGCCTGCTCTTTCCAGTGCTCCTGCAGAACCTTCGTCAGCTCCTTCGGTAGGCCGATCGTCCGGCGTCGGGATTGGCGACCGCGCCTACCAATCCGCTACCGAGCCGTCGTTCTCGTGATACGTCTCTCCGCCTAGCTCGGCGTGGTACCCGTACGACTCGCCCGTGAACTCCTTCGTGGCCTCCGCCTCGTCCACCTCCACCCCAAGGCCGGGCGTCTCCCACAAGGGGATATGCCCGTCGATCACCTCCCAGTCCTTCTTCAGCAGGCCGTTGCCGAGCCCGGCGTCGACCTGCTCCTGGATCAGGAAGTTCGGGACGACGGCATCGACGAGCATGCACGCGCCCAGCGCAAGCGGGCCGATCGCGCAGTGCGGCATGATGTGCTGGTAGTACACCTCCGCGTAGTTGGCGATTTTCTTCAATTCGCTCGGTCCGCCGCAGTGCGCCACATCCGGTTGCAGCAGCGCCACGCACTGCTTCTCGATCACCTCGCGGAACTCCCACCGGGTCAGGAGCCTCTCGCCCGTGGCGATCGGGAACGGGACGTGATCCGAGACCAGCTTCAACGCGTCGGTGTTTTCCTGCGGCACAGGCTCCTCGACGAACATCGGCCGCATGCCCTTGATCTCGTTGCACACTTCGATCGCCAGCGCCGGCGTCATCTTGGCGTGGAAGTCGAAGCACAGCTCCACGTCCGGGCCGACCCACTCACGCATCTTGTAGGCCGCCTCGACAAACTGGTCGATCCTCGACGGCGGCTCGTGGGCGCGCCAGGGGCCGGCTGGACCGGCCTTGTACGCCGTGTAGCCCTTCTTCTGAAGCATGTCGAGCCGCTTGCGAGAGGCCTCAAGTCCCTCGTCGGACAGGTCGCGGATGCCCCAGTGCGCATACACCCTGATCCTGTCCCGCACGGCGCCGCCCATCAGCTTGTAGCTGGGCACCCCGTAGTGCTTGCCGGCGATGTCCCACAACGCTGCATCGACTGCTGCCAAAGCGCTCATGTTGTGTGCGCCGCCCCTGAAGAAGGCCGATCTGTAGATCTGCTGCCAATGATGCTCGATACGAAGAGGGTCCTTGCCGATCAGGTACTGCGCATATTCGTCGATGACCGCCGGGACCGACTTCGGCTTGCCCTCCAGCGTGCTCTCCGCCCATCCGTCGATTCCCGCGTCGGTGCCGATGCGGATCAGCCGGGTGCGGTTTTTCGGAGCGAACTGTTCGACGTGCGTGATCTTCATGCTGCGGCCTTCTTCTCTTGTGAAAAATGGGGCCTAGCGTCCGGTTGACCCACTAGGTGATTTATGCCTAGCCATCTCCTTCGGACCAGTAGTACTGTTCCGGTTGCGTGAAGCCCGGCGTTGGCACTTGCCCACCGCTTCCTTGCATCTCGTCCGGTATGTTGCGCAGCTCGTTCTGCACGATGCTGTATCCCATTCCGGGGAGTGCGATGCCAATGACAAGGAACTCGTCCTTGGCGATCTGAATTATTTCCTTGAATAGCTCGCTCTGACGTGACGGTTCGATGGAGGCCTTCAACTGGTCGTAGAGCTCCATTTGTCTTTTTATCGACGCGGGCGGTTCGGAACCTTCTTTTCCACCGGTTTCGTACCAGGTTCCCCACGGCACGGCGTACTGACATCCGGAGTTGGAAGGGAAGTACCAGATCGGGTCCAGCAAAGCGTCGTCCGAGCCGGGATAGCCGTCATCGATCGTGGCGTCGTGGTCATTGAGCTCGACCTTGTCAAATACCCGTGTTCCGGGTTCGGCTTGGACTCGCATATCGATTCCGACCTTCTTCCAGTCGGTCCGGACTAGCTCAGCCATGTCGGGCCAAGTTGCAATGCTGTCTACCCGCACGGAGAGGTTGAAGGTTATACGGCGACCGTCTGATCGAAGGCGGAATCCTTCCGCGTCGCGGCTGCTGTAGCCCGCACGGTCGAGGTACTCGTCTGCGGCAACCGGGTCGAACTTCGTATATTGCTTCGCGAGCTCCTTGTCCAGAAAACTCGATTCCCGCAGCGGCGAGGTCTGCCAAGGTTCGCCTTGCCGTTGAAACACCGTCTTGATGATTGCTTCTCGATTGATGGCATAAGACATCGCTATACGGAAGTCCTTATTTTGGAAGACCTCACGCAGAGCAGGGTCCTTGTGCGTCAAGTTGAAGCACAGAAGGGCGTTGTTCATATTCGACAGCAGGACATCGATGAGATGGTAGCCACCGGTCTCACGGGACCGAGCGACAACGGGTTTGTCGCGCAGAGTCATGAACTCGTCCTGAAGGAGGCTGTATTGCCCCTCGGTTGCACGCAGGACGGCCACCTCCGGTTGGGTGATGATGTCAACGACTAAGTCATCCAGATAGGGAAGCTGCCGCCCATCGGGGTCCGTCTTCCAGTAGTATGGGTTACGCTCGGCGACCATCCGGGCCCCTCCGGTGATCGGCTTAGTTACCCGCCATGGGAATAGCGTGGGTATGTCGACGTTTTGCCACCAGGAGGTAGCGGTTGCCGCACCTAAGCCGCCCTTCCCCGTGAACAGCGTCGGCCAGTCCGCGTAGCCTTCATCCTCAGCGAGGCGCTGGACATCGGGGTTGTACTTCTGGTGAAACTGTTTGAAGTAGTTGAACGGTATCGTGGTGAAGATGTTCGCCTCAGGTGTGGCGAGACGCTGCAGGAAGAGACCGAACGGCTCGGCAAAGACGAAACGCACCGTGTAGTCGTCAACCTTCTCCACCTCGACGGGCTTACCCCCGGCCATAAGCCAGTCCGGAATGATGGGGAACAGCTCGGGCACACGGACCACGTCGTCGTACACGAACAGGATGTCGTCAGTTGAGTACAGCTCCCCGTCCGATCGCTTCATGCCACGCCGCAAGTGGAACGTGTACTCGCGTCCATCGCCGCCGATCTCCCAGGACTCCGCGACGTTCGGGACAACCCCGGTCCAGTCGCGGTTCCAGCGTGTGAGGCCGGCGTCACCGATGAACTGGTACATCCAGGCGCCGTCAGTATTCGAGCTAGCCGTCCTCCATGTTCCACCGTAGACCCCGACACCATCAAGAGGCTTAACAACGAGTGGCTCATCCGGCAGGCGCTGGCCCAGAGGAGGGAGATCGCCGCTCTTGACCTTCGCAGCCAGTTCTGGCGCCTCCCTTTGAGACTCGCCGGGACGACCCTCCCCAGGACGACCCTCCCCAGTCGCGCCGCTATCCGGGCTCATCGAGAGGGCATCACAGCCGGCCAGCGATGACCCAGCCAGCGCGACGGCGCTCCATCCGAGGAGTTGTCGCCGAGTTGCTCCCGTTGGTTCACCTGTCATTGGCGCTCCTATGCATAATCGGACCGCTAGGGTCGTGTGATGGGGAGCATCAACTTCTACAGACGGCATCGCTGCAAGGTCACGCGGATGCAAGAGCGGTTCCGGAATCAAGACATTTTCATTAGGCGACGCTAGTGCACATGCGGGCGCAGAACGCTCCACGTATATGTCACCGCGAGCTGTAGGGACAAGGATCTCGTCACCATCTGGCCAGCGGCATGACCTGACCGAACTTCTGGCCGGACGGGGCACCAGGGTGGCCTGAACGCAGCTACGAGGCTCAGGAATAGCGGTAGCCGCGTACCTGCAGGCCCTCGAGCAACGCGTGCTAAAAGCACCCCATGAACGACACAAATTGCTGACCTGCGAAAACGCAAGGCTCGCTGACACCCCGCCCGGCGGGTTGTTTCCACGCTCGAAGCCCGCCCATCCGCCCCCTGCCGCGGCGGCCGCGGACACCTTCGCCGATCGCCTGGCGACGGCCACGTTGGAACTATCGGACGTGATTTGCGACCCCTCGTCGTCGTTCAACCTGGCCGCGGCCGCCGCGGCGTACGCCGGTCTGGCAATCGCCAGCGTGGAGCTCCGCACGCCGGTAAAGGTCTATCGGACCCGACCGGCCGATCCGTAGGCAGGCGGGCTGCTCGTTGGTGCCGGGCTGGAGATTGCGACCGCGAACACCTCGATCCGCTGATTTGGGCTCGCACGGCGCTTGGAGCGTCCGGCGCTCAGCTCAGTCTGGCTTGCCACGAAGATCGTCAGCCCGTGCACCTCACCGATCCAGGCGCTGTCACTGCTGGTGGGCCACCACACCGGTACACCGGAGACCTCCATCCGGTCAGTGTGCGCCCGGAGGTCGTCGACCGTGATCTGTGCCAGCTGCGCCTCCACGTCATGCGACGGCCTCCGTCTGGACTTGTGGTCAGGACGTCTGCACGCCACCCGTCTCCAGCCAGCTCGAGCTCTGCGAACCGACCGGCGTCACGAATCGCGGAGGCGAGGCTGCAGGTTGAGAAGTCTATGAGCGATCGTCTTACCTGCGAGTGAGCAGTCGAGGGCGACGGCACCGTGCGCGAGGAATCGCAAGCCCTTCGGCGAGAGCTTCGCGTGGAGGCCGTGCCCGCACTCTTGGCAGGTGAGAGGCGCACGAGGCCGCGCTCAGAGAATCGAGGCCAGGCCAGGCCAGGCCAGGTCAGCGCCGAGCGGGGTTGCGTCGAGGCCGCCGGCCCCGGCCTGCTGGGCGCTATGGGCACGGCCGCACTTTGCCGGACGGCTCCGACTCACGTCCTTTGGTTCTGGCAACGGCTTCATCCCTCACAGCAGGGGGAACCAGTCGAAGACACCGGTCGATCAGGGCGCCGGACTTCACCGCGTATTCGCTGCGAACAGCCGACGGCCGTTCACAGCCAGACCTAGCCGGACCGGCCGCCGACCCGGCGATCACGCATTGTCGCAGGTCGGAGGCCGGTTTCCGGCTTGAGCGGAGGGCATGGGATTCGAACCCATGACCGAGAGGGGTCCCTCGGTAGCGGTTTTCAAGAACGATGCACACCCTCATACCACCTGCACGTTCGCCGATCCGAGCCAAACTTCGCCGCGTATACGCCGTGTGCTTCGGGCGCGTCATCGCCTACCGGACACAACCGAATTGTTGCCGCCCCACTCAGCTGTGCATCGAGTAGGCGTTACCGGCCGGCGTAGGCGGTCTGGGGTTGACCAGAGCAGATCCCCTCTTGCAAATTTGTCCGCTGTGCTGTCGCGCCAACCACTGTCGTGTGGATGAGGGATGGCCTGCGCCAGGGTGATAGGCCCTGGCGCAGGCCCTCTCGTGGATGAGGTTCCCACCTCTCAACCAGCCAGCGTGCGGGCGGAGGGACGGAGACACCCGACACCGGTGGTGGGTCCGCCCGCAGAAGATGATCGAAAACCCGGGGCGGACCCGCCCCCACGCTTCCACCGCGACCAGGGGCTGTCACCCAAAAGTCGATGAGGATCTGCTCATGGTTGGGCGGCCCGGCACTGCCAGCAACGCTCGCGGCCGCCACACTGTGGATGGACGGGCCGGGGAGGACTGTTGAGGCGTTCATCGGTGTAGTCGCGGGACACAACGCCGACGCGGCCACCATGACGGCCTCCTGAACTGCGGGGTGGCGGCGGCCAGCACCTGGGGGTCGCGCTGTCCGCGCAACGTCGGCACGATCGCGTCCGGGGTCATCGGCGCGGACGCTGAAGGTGCCGCGCCGCCGACCGGCCTTTCAGCATCGCAGCGTGGGCGGACAGCATGCCGGCGACCACCTCGGCGTGCAGCTCCGGGGCGTCGAACCGGAGCCGTCGCATGGCATACGCCATCGACGTGCCCCGCAGCTAGACGCACACAGACTGCCGACCTTCACCACCTCAAGCCGGCGGCGCAGTTCGTGTAGCCCTTGACCCTGACACCGACCTCCGGCGCGTCCAGCACCAGCTCACCGGTACGCGGCCGGTAGTGAGACTGCGGGGATCATCGACAACCGACCGTCCTCGACCTGCGCCTGGTAATGCCTCCCCGCCCGTCCAGGCCCGCCCGGTAGATCCACCCGTCGTCGCCCAGCAGGGCGAAGAGGCGGTCCCGACCGACCCTGATGCCGAGGTCACGGGACAGGTCCTTCGCGGTCTCGGCCCCGCCCACGCCACCCTCGGCCCAGGCAAGGACGTCCCAGGACTTGCACCTCGGGCTCGGCAACCTCGACTTCGACGCGTACACGATCACGCTCCTCGACGGTGCAGGCCCCGCCCGCACAGCGGCGGACCGCCTACACAGCGGCCAACCTCGCCCATCCCCATCACCGGCGAAGCCGACCGTAGCCGCTCAGCCACAGCGACGCCTTCCTGACCAACCCACCGACAACCCCCTCAAGGCATAACCACAGCCGCGCGGAACCACAGGCACCGAACCAAGCCTCGGGGCTTGGCTCAGGAGTCTCCGGCCCAGGTGAAGCCGGTGAGTTCGATGAGAACGCTGAGTCCTTCAGCGGCGTCGCCGTAGTCCTCGTCGAGGGCCTCGAGGACGTCGCCCTCGGCGACCGTCGCTTCGATCTGGCGGAGCCAGGCCGTGATGGCGGGCGTGGCGGCGGTCTGCCAGTCGGTGCTGCCGTACTGGCGCCTGAGTCGGGCGAGATAGAGATCGCCCCACGCGAAGGCCTCGAGCCGCTCCTCGACCAGGCCAAAGCCGAGCAGCAGCGGCGGGTCCAGGCGGCTCGCGGGGCCGGCCGCGGTGGACAGGCAACCGGCGAACATGGCGCCGTCCTCGGACCAGCCGGCGGCGACCTGCCCGCCGAGTTCGATGGCGAGGGCCTGGGTGAAGCCAGTGAGAACGGCGACGTCACGGTGCTCGGCGTTCCACACTCCGGTGAGGCATTCGCGGCTGAAAGCGCCACTCCAGCCGGCGCCCGCGGCTGATCACCGCGCCGGGCTCCGGCAGCCAGGTGATCACACCGCTACGGGCGATCCTCTTCATCGCCCGCCGCAGACGGACCATCGACTGGTCACCGCGGCGAGACGGTTCGCGCATGAGATCATCGGTGACCGGAGGTTACGGCATAAGAACACCCTGGCCGTCGCAACCGCGCCTGACCTGGAGCTTCCCGTGCCTCGTGAGCGGCGAGATAGTGAGTCCGCCGATCTCCACCCGCCCGCATGGACGGTCCGTTCGTGATTGTGACTGCGCCCGCCGCAGCTCAACTGCCGGGCCACATGCAAAGGCAGAACGGGTGGCCGGACCCGGTCCAGCGCCTGCCTGGCCGACGGACGGGGACCCATCATCACGCCGGCACCGACCGGCGAATCGGCGTACACGCCGGCACTTCCTCGGATCAGCTCACCGTCGGCGACCCTCCGGCTATCGGGCCGGTCAATCAGGTCGGGGCATGGTCACCGTGACCGTGAGGCCGCCGCCGGATCGGGGCTCCGCGGCGAAGGTGCGCATGCGCGCACACGAGATCGACATGTCCGATCCAACCCCCGGAAGGCAGCCTGACGGTCGGCGGCCGGCTGGAGCACGCCACCAAAGCCCAACTGGAGGCCGACCCTGATTACCTGGCCGCGCAGGAGGCGTGCAAGGACAAGGTGCCCGCGAAAGAGGCCAAGTAGTGAAGTGGCCCGTGCGCGCCGCGCTGATGATCGGCCCTGCGGTCCTGGCGGGTGCGGCGGTGGCCGCCGCCGCGATCGGGTTCGGCGGCGGCTCAGCGGCAACGACGGCCAGCACCCCGCCGGCGCCGGCGACTCGCAACGGTGACCAAGACCACGTTGACACAGATGCAGCAGGTGAGCGGGACACTCGACTACGGGGTGCCGGTCACGGTCAACAGACGCGTGGCATGTCTGAGTCAGCCGCCGCACTGATCGACCACCACCCGAAAGTGGACGAACTGCGTCTGACCGAGCGTCATGCGTTGGCTGATCTGCACGCCGTGCTGCGGCTGTGCGACTCGGGGCGGTTGCGCTGCAGTGACAAGACCCGACGACCAGCTGCGGCCAGCGTCGTTATGATCGCCGACACCCTGTCAGGTGGCGACTTCTACCCGGACGAGGCGATCGCCGCGTACGCTTGGCCCCTGCTCGTGCAGACCGGCGGCCTGGCCGAAATCGTGGGCGGGAGACTCCAACTGACCGCCCGGGGCCGGTCGGCACTCGGGAAACCGGCTGCGGAGGTCATCAGGGGCCTGTGGCGTTCCTGGATCACAAAGGCCGTGCTCGACGAGCTGAGCCGGGTCGAGCACATCAAGGGCCAGCGCGCCACCAACGTGCTGACCTCGGCGAAGACTCGGCGGCAGCGGGTGTCGGCGGCGCTGGCCACCTGCCGCCCCGGGGCCTGGGTCGAGTTGGATGATCTGTTCGCCTCAATGCGTGAAGCGGGCCTGTCGCCGACGGTCGCCCGCAGCGACCGGGCGCTGTGGAAGCTGTACCTGGTTGACGCTCAGTACGGCAGTCTCGGCTACGCCGGGTTCGGTGAGTGGGAGATCCTGGAGGGCCGGTACACCCTTGCGGTCATCTTCGAGTACGCGGCCACGCTGGGTCTCGTCGACGTCGCCTATGACGAGCCGGACGGTGCCCGCGACGACTACCATGGCAACTGGGGCGCCGACCACCTCGACTACCTCAGCCGCTACGACGGGCTGCGCGCGGTGCGGCTCAACGGGCTCGGCGCATACGCTCTCGACCTGACCGCGTCGTACCGGCCGCCGGCAGACGCGGCGCCGATTCGTAATCTGAAGGTCTTGTCCAACCTGGATTTGGTCGCCACCGGTGAGCTGAGCCCGGCCGACCGCCTCGTCCTCGACGCCTATGCGAAACGGACCGCCGAGCGGGTCTGGGCGCTCACCGCGGACACCGTACTCGCCGCCGTCGCCGCCGGTCATACCGCCGACCAGCTCCGCGACTTCCTGGGAGGTCGCATGGAGCAGCCAGGGCTGCCCGCCACTCTGCTGGTGCTACTCGACGACGTGACCGCCCGCGCCGGGCGACTACGTGACCTGGGTCAGGTGCGCCTCACGAATGCGCCGATCCGGCACTAGCCGCACTGATCCACCACGACTGCCGGCTCCGGACGCTCTGCCACGGCGATGGGTGAACGGCACATCGCCGTCACGGCGGAACACGAACCGGCCTTCCGCCGGGCGGTGCAGGCGCTGGGTTACGCCTTACCCCTCAGATGGGCCTGGACTGAGGGCTATCTTCGCTGACACGGCGGGTTCGGTGCCGGTGTCGCGCCCAATCCGGTGCCATCGTCGTCGAGCCGTGGCTGCCCTTCGTGCCGGCTTGGTAAAGTCTTCGGTTCGGTGTGGGCGGAGGCTAATGGGCAAGAACAGTCGTCAAGGGCACAAGGCCAAGCGGAAGGCTGCGGAGGCGACTCAGCGTCGAAGAGCCGGCGGGGCGCCCGGCGTCGATGACCCGATGCGCCTGTTCGGCGCGCCACGCAGTCCCTCCCAGCGCCAGTTCGCGGAACAGATCATCGACCAGGCAATCCACGCCAGACACCTCGAAGAGGCCGCCGAGCTCGAGCGCTGCCGTGCCCTGCTGACCGCCGGCGCCGGCGGAACTGCCGGCACCCAGGTCGTCAACCGGGCCTTGTTGGCCTCGCTGCTTCGCGAGGTCGAGCACGCGTGGCGGCGCGGCTGGCAGCCGGCTGAGCTGGTACGGGTGGCCCGCCGCGAGTACACCACGCGTCACGGCCGGCTCATGGTCGACGCCATCGCGGCGCAGATGCGCAGCTATTCCACGGCGACCGTCGATCGGCGGTTGCAGTCGCAGTTGGCTGCCCTCGACGCGCAGGTGTGGTGGGAGCACGACGACCACTACGTGAGTGTTTGGGGCGATCGGCAGGGCCTCGACCGCGCCGGGGTGATCGCCACCATGATCGAGGTGCTTCATCTTCTCGCGACGCTGCCCCCAATCGAGCCGGTCGGCCCGATGCCGGGCACTGCCATGTCCGCCGCGGTGACACCGCCCGCGGACCTCGATCAGCGGAGGCTCGATCGGGTCCGGGCGTTGCTGGCCAAGGCGGAGTCCACCGACTTCCCGGAGGAGGCCGACGCGTTCACGGCAAAGGCACAGGAGCTGATGGCCCGTCATCGCATCGATCACGCCCTCCTCGTCGCCACGACGGGCGAACGCGACCGGCCGGCTACCCGCCGGGTGAGCATCGACAATCCGTACGAGGCGCCAAAAACGCTGCTGCTGCAGGTTGTCGCGGAGGCCAACAGCTGTCGGGCGGTGTGGATGAAGCGGTTCGGCTTCACCACCATCGTCGGCTTCCCGGCCGATCTGGAATCGACCGAACTGCTGTTCACCTCGCTGCTCGTGCAGGCGACGAGGGCGATGACACAGGCCAAGCCGAGCACTGACAAGTACGGGCGCAACACGACCCGCTCGTTTCGGCAGTCATTTCTGACCGCGTACGCGTCACGGATCGGTGAACGGCTCAGCGCCGCCACCGAGGGGGTGGACCGGGAGATGACCGCGTCGGCGGGCGCTGCCCAACTGCTGCCTGTGCTCGCAGCGCGCGACGACGCGGTGCGTGATGCCTTCGAGAAGCAGTTCCCCGAACTGACACGGCATGCGACGGCCATCAACAACCGGGAGGGCTGGGCGTCGGGCCGGGCCGCGGCTGACCAGGCTTCACTGCACGGGCGGCAAACGGTCGCACACGAGTGATCGGCTGCTGCGTCGAGCCGTGACGGATCGCACAGATAGAACTGGCTCGGAGCCCGCGATCTCGGTCCTACGTTCATGTCCGACGCTTGGGGGATAGAACCCCTCGTATGTCGGACGTCGACCACGAGCAGCTCTATCGGCTCGCGGAGTCCCAGGCTGGCTACTTCACTACCGGACAGGCGGAAGAAGCCGGAATGGACCGCACTACCCTGCGCTATCACGCCCGTCCCGGCGGGCGGTACCAGCGCGTTCGACGAGGGCTGTACCGGCTGCGGCACTTCCCGTCCAGCCGGTTCGAACACGTCCTGGCTAGCCCCGGTCTTTCATGAGGGCCGTCGCGATGGTGTTGGTGCTGTGTGATCGGGTGAGACTGTGCTGTGCGTGATCGTGGGTAGGACGTTGCGCCGGCTGGCGCTGCCGGGCTGCGGTTCTCCGGGTGGTGATGTCGTGGGCGGACAGATCGGGTCAGGCTGGTTGTGGGATGGCGGCGATGTTGGCGAAGACCGCGATGATGGCCGCGGCCCAGGGCCACGATTCGGGGATCCGCAGGCGGCGACGTCGGGCGCTGTGTGTGAGGCGGGCGGGCACGTGGAGGAACCGGTAACGCATGGCCTTGGGCTCACACCCCGCCAGGACGACAGCGTCACCGGTGCAGCCCAGCAGCCGGGTCCACGCGGTCAGGTCGGCAGCGACCTGGGTGAGCATCAGCCATGCCTGGTTGATGTCGAACTCCCGCGACGGGAATCGGCCGAGCCCGGTGTCCTTGGCGTGCCGGATCCGGTCCTCGACTCGTGCGTGGGCACGGTGACGGGCTTCGAGGAACCCCAGCTGCCCGGTCATGGTGTTGGTGACGAAGGCTTGGTAGCGCCACCCGTCGCGCTCCTCAAACAGCGACAGCTGCGCGCCGGGGTGCGGTCGTTCACGGCGGACGATGACCCGCATCCCGTCGGGCCAGGTCGTCAGGTTTAGCACTCCGGTGAGCTCGGCGACGTCGCCGCCTTCGCGGATCCCGCCGTCGGCGTCGACCGCTGGCGTCCAGGCCCTCTTCGGGAGGAGTCTGATGGCGTCGCGGATCTTCTCGGTGATGCTGAACCCCACCGAGTACTCCACGCTGCGGCCGCGGACCTTGCCCTGGGCGGTGAGCCAGTCGAGTAGCCCATGGGACGCGCCCGCGCCATCACTACGGATCAGCAGCTTGCGGCGGTGCGTGCCGGGGATCTGTGCGATCGCGTCGGTCAGGACCTCGATGTGATCGGTGGCCGTGTTCGACCCGGCGTTCCCGGCCCGCAGCTTCGCGGCGAGGAACTCGCTGGTGTTGTCGCACCACACGCCCAGTGGGTGGTAGCCGAAAGTCCGCTTGAACGTCGCCGCAGCGTTCTCCTTCTCCGAATGGGCGATCACGATCGTGGCGTCCACATCGAGCACCACCACCTCGCCGAGGTCGGTCCCGGCCACCTTCGCGGCAGGCACGCCGTCAGGAAGCTGGGCCCACACGTGGCGGCGGACGCGGGCTCTTGCGGCCGCGATCTTCTTCAACCGTCCCGCAGCAACCTCCTCGAGTACCCGCCAGACCGTCGGCGGCGACGCGACCGGGCCGAGCACCCCGGCCTGGTGGCGCAGCACGTCGATGTCGGTGATCGCCTCGCCGCCGTCGGCGAGCATCACAGCAACGTCGACCAGCACCTGGCCGCGGTCGTGGCCCGGATCGAAGTCCCGGCGCGACATCGCCTTCGAAAGTCCGGTCGTAAGGCCCGTCCGGTTGCCCAGCAGCCGGGTCGCGACGCTGCCCGAGTGGGCCACCACACCGACACCATCAGCGGACACAGACAAGCCGGCAGACCACGAAGTACGCTTCACCTACGGAGTGCCTTCCACTTGGGGAACTTGAACCTTCGACAAGTCCAAGGATCCCAAGCAGGAAGGCACTTCCGTGCTTCTACACGCCGATCACCCACCGAGCCGTGAACGATCCGGGCTAGCTGGCTGCCGCTCCGCCCAGCAGGCGGAGTCGTTTCGCATGCCACCGCGCTGGAACTCTACGATCTCGCTGACGTGATCCCTGACCTCGTGCACATTTCGGTGTCCAGAGCCAGGCGGGGGCAGCGGCCCCGCCCAGGGGTACGGATCCACACCCTCCAAGATCCTCCATGCCCGGCCCAGGTACGCATCGTGCATGGGGTGCCGGTGACAACTCCGGAGCGCAGCATCGTCGATTCGCTAGTGTCGCGTAATGGTTGAGCATTTACTCCCCAGACAGCATCGCCGCAGGTCAGGGCCGTCCGAAGGTGCTCCTGGTGGCAAGAAGATTTCATTACGCGACACTAGGAAACGGAGTACAGCCAGAACAAGTGGAACTCGCCATACGTCAGGCCCTCGAACGACGGCTCACCACACCACGCCGACTCCGCGCGGCCGCAGCCGACCGGACGACCAACACACGCCTGTTCTTCGATGCCGCTCTCAAGGCACAGCCATGAAGTACGCCGACCCCCCAAGCTTTCGCCGTGCACTCGAAGATCGCTTGAAGACCCACGCCAAAGGCGATGGAGCATTTGTCGCTCGAAACAGAAAGCGGGTAATCTTTGACCGTTTCCTTGCTCGGCTCTGCGCCGTAGCTCCAGGCCGTTGGCTTCTCAAGGGAGGATTTGCACTCGACCTCCGGCTCGCGGAGAGGGCCCGCGCCACCAAAGACATCGACCTGGACTGGCACGACAACGCGGACGAACTTCTCGACACACTTCTCGACGCCGCCGTTCACGACACCGGCGACTACTTCACCTTCACCGTCGAGCGCACGGGCATGCCACCCGACCGCCTGGGCGGAAGCCACCGCTTCCGGATCGCCGGAGCGCTTGCGGGCCGGGAATTCGATACATTCCTGCTCGACGTCGGCCAGTCCGGTGGTCCGATGGGGAAGGTCGAAACCATCACCACACCTGACCTACTTGCCTTCGCAGGAATTGGAGCCGGTAACCGTACCCGCCCTCCCCTGGCAGAGCAGGTCGCCGAGAAACTGCACGCCTACACCCGAACCTACGACGGAGGACGACCCAGCACCCGAACCAAGGACCTGGTAGACCTCGCACTCATCGCCCAACTCTTCCCCCTCGACGCGAACAACCTCAGACACGCGATCGATGCGACCTTCACAAGCCGCGCAACGCACGCGCAGCCCACGACACTGCCACCGGCGCCCAGCCAATGGAGCCGGCCCTTCCGCGAACTCGCCGACACCGTCGGCATAGGCAGTGAACTCACCACCGGGCACCAGATCGCCGCCAACATGCTCAACCCTGTCCTCGACGGCCGAATCAGCTCGGGAACCTGGCAACCACACGCACAGCAATGGGTCACAAACCGTCGAGTGAGGTGCCCCGAACCTTCCGGACAGCGGCCCAACTAAGATTGGGCAATCCGGAAAGGGAAGAAAGTTGCCACCACACCGCAGGAACTACTCTGCCGAGTTCAAAGAAGAGGCCGTGAAGATGGTGATCGAGACGTCTCGTCCGATCGCCCAGGTCGCAAAGGAACTCGGTATCCACGACGCGACCCTCGGTAACTGGGTTAACGCCTATCGCCGCGAACTCCGATGACGAGCCGGCATTGACCGTCGGTGAACGTGCGCGACTTCGGGAATGCGAGGCCGCGTTCGCCCAGATCGCCGGCACCTGCCCGATCCCGGCATCCTCGGGCAACACAGTCCGGCACCGGCTCAACCGCGGTGGCGACCGACGCCTCAACCGGGCGCTCAACACCATCGTGCTCACCCGGATGCGCACCGACCCCCACACCCGCACCTACATCAAGCGGCGCCTGGCCGAGGGCAAGACGACCAAGGAAATCCGCCGCTGTCTGAAGCGCTATGTCAGCCGCCAGATCTTCCGTGCCCTGGCAGCAACCCACCGCGCACCCGAAGAGATCGAGTCAACGGCTTGACACGACATAGAAGCATCCCGGGCGACACCCCATGATCGCCTGACGGGCGCTACCCGTCCCGGACACCCGTCGGGCCGCGAGCGCGGCTTTGCGGAGTTGGGCAGGGGTCGTCACCGGCTCGCTCCAGGGACCTCGTTGAGCGGTCGTCGTCCGGTGACCACGAGGAGAATCTCCCTGGCTGTCATCGTCACGACGGTCGATCCCTCGCCGACGGACACGTCCGTGTCGATGGCGGCCAGTTTTCTCCCGTCAAGGTCGACCCCGAAGTAGTTCATCTGCCGGGGCCTGGTTGACGCTAGAACCAGCGCGACGCGATCAGCCGGTGCCGAGGGGAGGCCGAGTGGTTCAGTGACGTCGAGGCCGTGGATGACGTCGTGGCTGAGGGCACCGGCCTCTCCGCCACCGGGTGGCTGCCAGGGGTGGTCGATGTTGCGCCGGAGAAGGTCGACGAGCTCGGCCTCGCTCATCGCCTGTGCTGCTGACCGGGCGTCCCGGTCGGCGTACCTGTTGAACGAGAACCTGGCCCGAGCCACACCTGCCATCACCCCGAACGGCTTGGTCCGGAACGGCATCGTCATGTGGGCGACCACCTCACGGACCTGCCAGCCATCGCACAGGGACGGCATGCCCCACTGCTTTGGCGTGAGGTCGCCAAAGAGGCTGGCGAGCCGCTCCCGCTCCGTCCGGGTCTCGCTTGTCAGGTGGGCCGAGGGTGTTCCCATCGGGCTGTCCTTCCGCATCGTCGGTGTGTTCATCGACTTGTACGACACGGGGCGGGAGAACTCATCGGTCACCCCTGACATGCTCCGCACGGAGGGACTCTGGGAGGCCGAACTCGGCGAACCGATGCTGCGTGCCGAGGAACGTCACGAGTTGGGTGATCTGTCCGTCTCGTATGTCAACCGAGACGAGTGCGAACGGGCGGAGGACGCCGTCGCTGGGCCGGTATTGCCCGAACCCTGGGGCGCCGTTGATGGGGCATGGAACCAGTCGCGCGCCCGCACAGGAGTCGCTGGCCCCGGTGACCGCTGCGATCTTCTGTGCGCCTTCCAGCCGCCACTGGAACGGTGGCATCGAAGCCACGGCGTCCTCACGCAGGACTGCGGTCAACTCGGCGATGTCGTGGGACTCAAAGGCAGTCACGTACCGACGCAGCAAGTCACGCTGCCCGGCGTCCTCAGGGCTGTAGATGTCGAAAGGGTCTGGCCGGTTTGCGTCCAGCGAGGCCCGTGCACGCTGCAACGCGCTGTTCACCGCGGGAACCGTGGTGTGGAGAATCTCGGCAGTCTCTTGGGCGGTGAACACGAGGACATCACGGAGCACCAGGACAGCCCGCTGATGCGGAGTGAGGTACTGAAGTGCCGCGATGAACGCCAGACGAACCGACTCCCGCTGCAGAACCACTCCACCGGGGTCCCGGCTGTCCAGCAGACGTGAGTCGGGCATCGGTTCCACCCACATGTCTGGAGGGAGCGGCGCACCGAGGTCCGCGGTATCGCCTGTCGACCCCACGTCCATGACCAGTGCCCGCCGCTTCGCCGCCCGGAGCATATCGATGCAGACATTGGTAGCGATCCGATGGACCCACGTGCTCAACCGTGCTCTGCTCGGGTCGTACTGGTCCCGCTTGGACGACGCTCGAATCAGGGTCTCCTGAACCGCGTCATCCGTGTCAGACGAGGAGCCGAGGAGCCGGTAGCAGTAGCCAGTCAGTGGGACGCGCAGAGCCTCCAGGTCCTCGATTGCCAACCCGCCTGCCAGCACGCGCCACCTCCATCATCTGACTGCCATGTCCCCAAAGGCTAGTTCTCGGCCCTCTGACGGCCGGAACCGACCGGTGACGCGGCTCCGGAGCGGCGCTTACCCTTCGGCCATGAACTCACCACTTGCTGGAGTACTCCGTGAGGCTTGGGCGATGTACCGGGCGCACGCCCGGCATCTCCTCACCCTCGCGTTGGTCGTCTACGTCGTCGCCGCGGTCGTCGAGGCGGTCCTGGCCGCACTGCTCGGGGCGGTCGTCGGCGGCTTCCTCGCCCTTGTCGTCAGTCTCATCGCGGCCTTCGTGCTGCAGGCCGCACTCGTCAAGGCGGTCGAGGACGTCCGCGACGGGCGGGCCGACCTGTCCTTGGGGGAGACCGTGGGCGCGGCCCGGCCCTACCTCGGGCAGGTCGCGATCGCCTCCATCGTCTCCGGCCTCGTGATCGGCGTCGGTCTGTTACTCCTGATCATTCCGGGGCTCGTCGTGTTGACGCTGTGGTGCCTCATCGTTCCGGTGATCGTGCTCGAGGGTGCGTCGGTGTTCGACTCCTTCGGGCGGAGCCGCGCTCTTGTCCGGGGCCATGGCCTGCAGGTGTTCGGCACGCTCGCCTGCGTGTTCCTCCTGACGCTCGTGGCCCAGATCGTCCTCAACGTGCTGCTCCTGGTCCTGCCCGCCGAGATCCGTGGCTTCGTCAGTGGCATCGTCTCCGGGACCCTGGTCGCGCCCTTCGTCGCGCTCGTCCTCACCATGGGCTACTTCCGGCTGCGCGCGGCGGCGGGCGGGACGGTCGGCGAGCAGGCAGGGCCGGCCGCCTCCTGACGGGACTCCGCGCAGATGACGGGTTGCCGCGCGGGTGACCGGGCCGGCTGCGCTCGGATCTTGCGGGGAGGAGACCTGGGTTTCCGCGTGGTCGGCGCCCTTGTGGAGCACCAGCGTGGCCCGCCCGGGTGGGTGGGTGGGTGGGTGGGTGGGTGGGTGGGTGCGATGTGCTGCTCGAAGTTTGTTCACGGCGTCGGGCTCACGGTGATGGTGCCCCGGAACCGGCGCGGCGGCACCGTGCGGCGCTCGGCCGGCTCGGTTCCCCGTGGCAGACCATCGCCGTCCTCACCCGCGGCCAACAGCTCGCCCCACTGCCCAGCGGCTGATCGCCAGCTCCCCGCCGCACAATGTGCTGAGCGGCCCGCCGTGGAGCAGCTTGCAGCGTCAACCACCGTGTGATTGGTCGGCCGAGTCCGGTCGAGCCGGTCGCTGCTCCTTGACGCACTTCGCGAGGGCCGAGAGCGTATGCGACTGTGGCCGAAGCGCACTGTGAACCCTCTACCAGCTGGTTGAGCCGACGAGCCCTGATAAGGGCGTCCTCCCTTGTTCCCGCTGTTGCTCTGCTGGGCGGCATGCCGCCGGCACACACAGAACGCAATCACTGGTTCGTCAGGACCAGCGGGACCGGATTCACCTACCGCGGAAAGTCCTTTGGCGTCGCTGGCTTCAACAACCACTACCTCGGCTGGGGGTCACGTGCCGAGGTAGACGATGTTCTCGAAACCGCGAAGCGAGCCGGCGCCAGTGTCGTTCGGAGCATCTTGCATTCGGTCATCGGATCCGTTGATGAGTCTGTTCCGAACACGTGGAACTGGAGGAGCACCGCAGACTCGTCCAACCTAGGCATGCACGGGACCTACCTCTTGTCATGGGACTCCTCACGCCATACGTGGGCGTTCAATGACAGCACTATAACTGGACTCGGGCGCTGGGACTACGTGATCTGGAAAGCCGGCCAGCTTGGGCTGAAGCTCGACATCGCGCTACTCGACTTCTGGCAATGGGCTGGCGGTGTCCAGCAAGTCTGCCGATGGTTTCTGCCTGACTACAACGTCTCCAACGACCCACGGCGATACACGTTCTTCTTCACGGACGAGCGAACGCGAACGTTCTACCAGAACTGGGTTGGGCATGTCCTCAACAGGCGCAATACGCTGACCGGTCGTAAGTACAAAGACGAGCCTGCCATCTTCGCGTGGGACTTGATGAACGAGCCCGAGGTTGACAATACGAAGACGACCGCCGACGGCCAACCGCTCGCGGAAAATTGGATTGCCGAGATGTCGGCGTACGTGAAGTCGATCGATGTGAACCACTTGGTATGCGTTGGCGGCGAAGGGTTTTATGACCGCTCAAGCTTCGTCGACCCTGCGCGAGAGCTTGCAATTCCGACTGTAGACTTCGGCACCTGGCACACCTATCCCGATTATCACGGCCTCACGCCAGGGCAGGTGGTAGATCTGATCCACCGGCACAGCGAGACAGCACGGAAGGCCGGGAAACCTGTTCTCCTCCAAGAATTCTCCTACAGCGCACTTCACGACGACCAAGCCGAGGCTCTGCGCTCGTGGGTCGACGCGATTGCGCAGGACGAATCCTCTGCGGGATGGCTCTACTGGCGTCTCGTCGGGCGTGTCATATCTGCTCCTACTCGCGACTTCCCCGCCGCAGAGGACGATCCACTGGACGGGTTCGCACCGGACAACGGCGAACACTTCGACGTCGCCGCTAATCCAGATGCGACGCCCGCCACGGTGTGGGGTTCGATGCAAGTCCTCGCCACTGCGGGACGCGAATTCACCAACCGGAACGCGCCCGCCGAGAAGCTCTGAACCGGCCGACAGTTGGTCGATGGACCGACCAATCGGTAGTCGCCCGAGGCGGTCAGCACGGGGACCAAGAAGGGCCGGTAGACGCCAAGGACTTCGACCTGACCGGGACGGTGGCGCGGGAGGGGAGCGCCAGGCCGAAAGCGACAGTGGCCCAGCGAATGGTCGTATCATTCCGGCGTCGCGACGGAGGTCGGACAACGGTGGGCGACCTGGCCGACGCTAGCCGCCACGGCCGGCACGGCCGGCACCATCAACGCCGTTCCCTGCCGAACTCGTTGTCGTGCGCACTGTCGCCCCGCCAGCCGTGTGGTTAATCGGAAGCAACTGACCTCTCTATCCGGAGGAGCGGGCATCGTGATCACGAGGTGCTCGGCAGCACTCTGGGGGTCGTCGGCGTGGCGCTCATCGTCGCCCTTTGTTGCAGCTTGTTGGGGTCCTTCTTCCGCCGCCAGCTCGGCCAACTACACAAGTATCGGCTTCAGCTGGCCCCAGTGCGTCCACCTGCTCGGAGTCCAGCGCCAGGCGGTCCAGTGGGTGTACCCACGATGACGCCGGGCCCGAACTGGACGCACACGCGGGAGACGAGGACAGCAGCACCTTGGTGGATTCTCCGGCTGGACGTTCCGCCACAGACCGTCCACCAGGCGCCTGGTGCCGCAGTAAGTACCAGGACTTCCGGCCTGAGGCGACCGCGGCAACCAAGTCCATTCCATGACCGAGGTCCCCGCGGCGCGAGCTGGTGCCACCGACTCGACGACCCCGACCGACGGCGGGTCCCCCCGCGCGCCGCACAATCCGCACAATCCGCAGACAACCAGCCGCTCTCGCGTCATCGCAGGTCAGCACCAGTGCACACCGCCAGAAGGCGGATGCCGCAGAAATCCGCAGAACCGCCGCACAAACTCGCGCGACCAAGCAAGACCAGCGATCGGTCGCGGACGTACCTCGCCCACTCAGCCGGAGTCGCCACCCCCCGAGCTGCACTGCCGAAGACCAACCAACGGCGCAGCACCTACACGAGCCAGCACCAACCACCAGCCTCGGCGGAGCCTCGCGACCATCGACGCCCGGCTTTCACCTGAGGCCCGTTTGCGGGTCTTCGACAACCGCAATAAGGTCAACGACACGCCGCGAAACTGCCGCCCTTGACCTCCGCACCGTTTGCGCAGATCAGAGGCCGTACTTGCCAGAGCGGAGGGCATGGGATTCGAACCCATGTGGCAAGGGGGTCCTTGCCAAGCGGTTTTCAAGAAGAATGCCTACCCGCATACCACCTGCACGTTCGCCGATCCGAGCCGGACTTTGCGGCGTATACGCCGTGCCATGCTTCGAGCGAGCCGCAGTCCGCCGGGCGCCACCGGACAGACCCTGGCGCCGCCTGGCGACCTCAGCCGAACCGCTACCACTGCGGCCAAGTGGCTAGCGAAGATGCCGATCTGTCAGAACGTGTCCCTGAAGGGGCGGACGTCCGCATGAACACCTCCACCGCCACCGCCGACACGTCCGCCACCGGCAGCCTCGTCGACCATCTGTACGCCGCGCCTTGAGTGTCAGATAGTGCACGCTTGTGTCATGAGCCAAGGTCTTCCCCAGCAGGCACCAGCCGCCCCCGCCGAGGTCGTCACCATCACCGATGCGAGAAGCCGATTCGGCAGCCTCGTGCGACGCGCCGCGCACACCCGGCAACGGGTCATCATCACCGACCATGGCCAGGCAGCGGCCGCGATCATCAGCGCCGCCGAGCTGGAGGACCTCGAGGACCGACTCGCGATCGCCCAATATGAAACCGAGAAGGCGAACGGCACACTCAGGACCGTTCCGCACGAGGAGGCCAAGCGTCGGCTCGGGTGACAGAGTGACCTACACGCTGGACTGGCGCGAGAACGCGCTGAAGAGCTCCCCGGATACCTCGCCGACGATCCGACCGGCGTAGGCGAAGTCCTCAAGGCGCTCGACCAGCTCACCGCCAACCCCTAGCCCTACGCCAGCAAGATCAGACCCGCATTTCGCATGCGGATCGGCCGCCACCGCATCGTGTAGGAGGTCGAAGGTCACACCATGTTCGTAGTCCACGTAGGCCGCACCATCTGACCGAGCAGGTGTCGCGACGGCCGGGCGGCGGGCCAGCAGCCGGCCGAGTGCGGCGCATTGGACCGGTCCGGTCCGGGCTGTCAACAGCGGTCGGCGCGATAAAAGTCGCGTCCCGACCCTTACCCGGCGTCGTAGGAGGCGACCAGTCGCTTGGGCGCCTTGTTCCGCCAAGCGCCCTCGATGAGGCCCCGGATGTGTTTGCTGGAGACCTCCGCGAGATCGACACGCAGCCCGACGAAGCTTCGCGTCGCGGCGTTGCGCCAGACCTCCTCGTAGACGGCCGGTTCCGCGGCGACCGCTGCCGCCGCGTCCACCTGGCTGATGGAGAACACCGCGGTCCGCCCGCCCCTGTCCATGCCGGCGAAAACCTTGCCCCTGACCTTGAATACCGGCAGTTTCAACACGTGGTGGACGCCTTCCTCCACCTCGGGGAACGCCCTCGCGTAACGGCGAATCTCTTCAGAGGTGATCACATCGACTCCTTCGAACTCGGCAGCCAGACCGCCCGGGGCGCGGAATAGACGCTCCGCGCCAGTATCTCCAAGGCTGTCCCGAGCACACCTCTGAGCGACCGAGCGCGCCCCCCGCCGGCATCCAAGCGTGCTCGGGGATGGAGACGATCGCATCGGTGACCGCCGGGTCCTTGGCCAGCACCACCGAGAACCGCGCCCCGGCCTTGATGCACGCGCCGACCACGGCGTGGTTGCCCGCCGTCCACGTTGGGTTGTTCCTGCGGTCGTTCGCCTTCGGTCATGTCCGCCAACTCGACGCGGTCGCTTCCCGGTTCCTGAGGGGTCTGGCCCACCACACACCCCGGCTGGTTGCCGGGCTCGGCGATCCCCAGGCCCGTGTGCTGGTCGACGTTGACAACACGATCATCGAGGTGCATGGCTATGCCAAGCAGGGACCAGGCTACGGCTACGGTTCAGCGGTGTTCGACGATCCCAATCTGGGCCACCAGCGGGGACACGCACTTGGCCATTGACACGCGTGGTCGCTCGACTCGCCGGTGCATGTGCTGTTCGGTCTGCTGCCGACCTACTGGCCGGCCAAGTCCTACTGGCTGGCCGCCGAGGCCGCGGCCTACTGGCCGTACGTCCTCGGCGGACTCGCCTACAACACCCTGCTTGCCTACGCTCTGCTCCGCCGCCTGACCAGAACCGCACAACCTGACGAGTCCAGCTACGTGGCCAGGAGCCCCACCTGGCGGTAGACATGGCGAAGAAACCTCACCATCTGAGTGCGATCGGGTGGATCGGGCTGGAGTACGCGGTACATCACTGCGCCGGCCATCATGTCGATCAGGACGTCCAGGTCGGCGTCGGCCGGCACGGTGCCTTGTTCTTGAGCTCGTCCCAGCAGCCGCTTGGTGAGCTCGCGGCGCGGCAGGAGGTAGTGCTTCCAGTATGCCGCCATCAGGGCCGGATTGCTCACGCTGGACCCGAGGACTCTGGCGATCAGCGCGCGAAACCTGGAGTCGCTCGCAGTCGCAGCCGCGGCATCCAGCGCGGCCTCGACCAGGTCGCTTGGCGAAGCCGCCGCGATCTCCTCATCCGACGGCCACGGTACGGCCTGGGCGACCAGTTCCTCGATCGCATGCGGCAGGAGCTCTTCCTTGCCGGCCCAGCGCCGGTAGACCGTGAGCTTGCCGACGCCTGCCTGCTTGGCGATCTGCTCGATGCTGGTGCCTTCGAAGCCACGCTCGATGAACAGCTCGAGCGCGGCCTTGAGAATCACACGGTCGGTGCCCGGGTTGCGCGGGCGCCCGCGGCCACGGCTCATCGGACGGGCCGAGTCGTCGCCTGGCCAAGGCCAAGCGCGCCGTCCAGCCAGCGGTCCAGTCCGTCGCAGTCGTTGCCGCGCCAGGCCATGTGTGCGTCCGGTCGTACCAGCATCGCCTTCTCATCGTTGTGCCGAAGCAGACTGACCTGATCTTCAAGCCGGCGGTGCACGGCCGCTTCGACGTCGTCCGATCCGGCGCGCGGCACCAGCAACGCCCATCGTCCACCGAGCTCGGCATGCAGCCGCGAGGCGGAGCCGTCTGCTCGTACGACCGCGACATCGGGCACCCGATCCCCCGGCCGCGGCTTGCTTCCGCGTCCACCCAGCGGGCCCTTGCGGTAGCTCACCCACAGCTGTGACGTCGTATAGGTAGCCCACCGCTGAACACTTGGCAGGTTGAATAACTTCACCACCACTCGATCGCGCAGGAACCGCCCAAACGGATTGCCCGCGACGTTCATCTTGGTGACCCCGCTCGTCCCGCGCAGCACCTCCGTTGCCAATGGCCGGCGCTCGGCTTCGTACGTATCCAGCAAGTCGCCGGTGGCCTTGCCATGTATGACCAGCGCAAGCTTCCAAGCGAGGTTCTCCGCATCACCCACGCCGGTCAGCATGCCCTGCCCACCAAACGGCGCGTGTGCGTGCGCGGCGTCACCGGCCAGGAAGACCCGGCCCTCGCGGTAGCGGTCCGCCAGCCGGCGATGAATGGTGAACAAGGACAGCCACTCGGCATCGCCGATCGTGACCTGCCTGCCACTGCGTTCGGGCAGGATCATTCGGAGCCGATCGAGGATCTCTTGCTCACTGGACTTGTCGCCGCCGTGCCCTGGGTCGTAGGCGATCAGCCGCCAGAGGTCGTCTCCACCGTCCCGGCCGGCCGCGCCTTCGGGGTCGGGCATCGGCATCGCTCCGAGCAGACCCCCCGGGTGGATCCAGCCCGACGTACCCGAACGGTCGAGGTCCCAGTCCAGGTGCAGGTCAGCGAGGAGGAACCGCTCGGTGAGCTTGACACCGGGAAAGCCGATGCCGGCCACCTTGCGCGTAGAACTACCGGTCCCGTCGCAACCGACCACCCAACCGAAACGCTCCACCTGCGGCGCTTCGCCGCTCATGCCACCCAGCGTCGCGGTCACGCCGTGTTCGTCCTGCTCGAGGCCGACCAGCGGCAAGTGCCACGTGACCGCACCGCCGAGCTCGGCAAGGCGGTCGCGCAGCGCGGACTCGACCTTGGCCTGGGACACCACCATCGGTGGCGCTGCGGTCTGGAGACCTGGATCGCCGAACACCAGGCGCATGATCGGCCGGTCGCCGAGGTAGGTCGTGACCTGCAGCGCCCGCAGCGACTCCTCCGGGAGGCGGCCGAGGGCTCCCAGCCGATCGAGCACCTCGGATCCACGCGCATGTAGGAAGTTGGCCCGCGACGTCGAAGCCGGTCCCGGAGCGCGGTCGACAACCCGCACCGGGACACCCTGCAGCCGCAAGCCACAGGCCAGCGCCAGACCGGTCGGCCCGGCACCCACCACCAGAACCTCGGACATGCGCACCTCCGCTATTAATTAACGACCCTGTGTCGATAACTAATCTATCCCGGGTAGGTTGGCGCAGCAAGGTGCACGGATCCTGGGGCCCGCCCTGCGAGAGACCCTCGGCTAGGTCCTTGTCCGCCAAGACGAAGCGTTCGATGGTCATCGCGGTCAGGTCCCGTCCGGCAGTTTCGAAGTACCCCTTGCGGTAGTCCCTCGCGCCGACCTGTTCGCGTTCGGCCCAGTCGTACCGGCGCAGGAACTCGCCGACAGCCGCAGGGTGGAGGCCGAAGGTCCACACCTCGTCCTCCGCGACCACTTTCGATGCACCGACTCCCAACCATCGAGGTCCCGCCCGTCGAGGAAGTTCTGGTCGATGTAAGTGAAGATCAGACGACTTGCGGCTGGAGCCGTGGCCAGGAAGGAGAACAGCCGCTGTGCGGCGTCCTGGGTGAGGTACTGCGTGATCGCCTCCACTACATACATCGAGGAAGCGTCCGGCTCGAACCCGCTCGCGGCAAGCCGTTCGGTGAGATCATCGGTCTCGAAGTCAGTGGCCATCAGAGTGACGTGCCGCGGCACCTGGCCGAAGCGCTTCTCCAGGAGCCGCTGCTTGCGCGCGATGTTGTCCGGGAGGTCGACCTCGAACGCCTTGGCTCCCGCCGGTGCGATCAGCCGGAAGGAACGGGTGTCGAATCCCGCGCCTAGGATGACGAACTGACCGATGCCCGCCTCCAGTGCGTCGGTCACCATGTCATCGGCGTACCTCTTCCGGCCCACCATGCCGCCCCACAGGCCGGGTAGCTGTTTGGCAACGGACCGTCCGATCAGGCCGCGCAGCCATCGCTAGCGCATGGCTTGAACGGCCAGCCGCACACCGGGTGACAACATGGCGATCGCGTAGGGGTCGTCGGTAATCCGCTGCGCGGGCGGATAGTGCGCCCCGAGCGCGGGGAACATCATCGTTACGTCGGCCGACTGCGCCTTGAAGGTTCGCGTCATCGCGATTGCCCTTTCTGGGACCTGATCCTTGTCCCGTTCCTGCGCATCGGTGGGGCGTCGGCGAACACGCGCTCCAGCCAGCCGAACACCTCTGTCGCCTCGCGCAGTCGCCGGCCGTGCTCAGCGGGACCGGCGAGGTCCGCGCCGCCGGCCAGGATCTCGCGCAGCTGCCCCATCGATTCCACCTGCTGGCGAATCATCCGACCGAACGCCTCCTCGTCAGCCCGGTAGTAGAACGAACGGTTACCCGGATTGGTGCGCTGAGTGAGAAATCCGATCTGGTCCAACAGCCGCAGGTTGTTCGTCAACGACGCACGGCTGGCGCCGATCGCGCCGCGATCTGGGCGGCGGTCTGCTCCGTCGGATCACAGATCATCAACCAACCGAAGATCCTGCCGGCGATCAGCGGCATCCGGTCCTGATCCCGTAAGTACTTGGCGGTCTGCTCGACCCACCCAAGCACGTCCGCCTGGTCAACGTTTTCCCTGCGGCGTCCCACGACTCACTCGTCACCAACCCAGGCCACCGGCCAAACCCTCCGACCCTTCGCGAGCAGTTGGAGCTAGTACTACAGGAACAGTTAGTTGTTGATCATGAGGAATCCACAGGTCAGGGGTTCGCCGCCGAACGGCCGCACGCGGCGTCGTCGCAGGTCGCTCGAACAAGTGTCTCTGTAGTACTAGATGACCGTGACTGCTGCAGCCATCAGGAAGGTAACAACCGACGACACCAACGCAACCGAGGCTGCGGCGGCCACACGCCGACTTCTCGAAGTTCCTCGGGCTACCAGAATGGCTACGGCAATGACCCAGGGCGCGGCGGCGATGCAGAGATCGATGGCGGTGGCCGCGGCGAAGCCCGTCCCGCCCTGTAGTTGCTTGTAAACGAAGGTGGCCCAGATCGCGGACGCGTACACGCTCACCGCGACTGCGACGACCGTCAACGCAACGACTCCGACCGTCTTTGCACTCATCGCCATCAACGTCTCCGCCTTGCGCATCTCCGGGAACCCAGGCACATGGTCCCACCCCAGCGGGGAGGTCCGGTATGAGATCTTGCTGACAGGAGACCGCCGCTTCGGTGGTCCCAAACCTTCCCAGCGGTCGGGCGGAACCTGCCATCATGCGACCGTGCAGGTGATCAACGTACGCCCAAGAGCCGGAACGATCGGCGTCTTCCTCATCGTCGCTATCGCACTCGGACTGATCGCCTACTTCATCCTCGGGGTCGGACGACCAGGCCCGACCGATCGCGAGTACGTCCGCGCCAAGCTCCACCAGGCCGTGGGCGTGCCCATGGCCCTGCCCGTCGAGCTGCCAGCTGGCTACTCGGTCCCGGACTACTACTACTTCCTCCCCGACGACGACCGCATGGTCCCGGTCGGCCCAGACCAAGAGGTCGCAGCTGCCTGGGCGGTCAACCTCGAGCCGAGCCATCCCGACCTCTTCGAGCACGACCCACCGCAGGCCCAACTGTGTGTGCAGCTACTCGACGACCCGCGCAAGCCATGCAACGTGCCCGTCGGCAGCGACCCCGAGAGCCCCGAAGCAGCATCCGGGACCCGCGTCGAACGCCAAGTCGGTCCCGTCCTCGTCGTCGTCCACGCGATGGTCGACGTACCAGAGATGGACGAGTGGGAGACCGTCGACTTCACCACCGACCTCAACAAGGTCACCTGGCTCTACTGACCCCGCAGTGGTCTCAGTTCCCGCTCGTTCAGGCCTGTTCAGGACCCATCCGAGCATCGCCATGCACGCCTGAGCATGGCCTGCCAACCATCCGCGAACAGGCTCCGTGCTGCCTCGTAATGCGTAGCTCCCGAGCGTGACTCCCACTGGCCGGTTCACCCGACATGGGGCCTCACCTGCGGAAACTGGAGGGCGCTGACAGCGACGGCGTGACCTTGCCCAAGCAACTACAGTTCCACCGTGATCGCTGATGGTGCACGTCTGGGGGCAGAGGCCGCGCGCCGGCTGGCTCAGCTGGGTTGCTACGAGCTCGCCCCGGGCCTGACCGACGCAGAGTTCGCCCGCATCGAGGCTCAGTACGGCTTCGAGTTCGCCGACGACCATCGAGCCTTCCTCGCGGCGGGACTGCCCATGAATCGTCCCTGGCAGCCAGGCGAGTCCTGGGAGGAGCCTTGGAGCAAACCCTGCCGCTCCTTAAGCCTGGCCCGGTGACTGCCTACCGCTACGCTCCAGCAACTTACGTCACCACGGGAGCCATGGCGCCGCTACCAACGCACCAACGGCACCACCGACGACCACGCAGCGAGGGGACTTCAGCACGCTGGTCATCGTCGAGAGAGATCGGCAAGGTCTTCCGGGAGTGGCAGGCCAAGTGTCTCGAGGAAGCGAGCGGTCTTAACCTCAACGAAGATCTCCGCATCGTCCAGTTGATCGACGTCTTCATCCTCGTCCAGGTCGATCTCTGCAGGGTCCTCATCGTGGGCAAGGAAGCCGCCTAGCTCAGCTTCCTTGTCAGACCGCTCGACCTCGTTGACACCGCCGCGGAGCTGTGCCCACCAGTTCGCAAGTCCTGCCGCTTCGCGGGCCACGTCCGTCGGTGCGGAGGCGTTTTCGTCTCCGAAGTGAGTACGTGGGGTGATCCCGAGATAGGCCACACCGGTCCCACGTCCTATCGGACGATAGCGAACCGTCGTGATGTCGCTGTCATGTATGTCCAGCTGCAACCATGGCTCAGCTACGGGTTGCGACTGACCTGCCACCCATCGGCTGCCGTCATAGGCGTAGGTACCGAAGAAGCCCACTTAGACTCCACATCCACTTCGTGTATGCACCCAGGACCCGCTGTGTTGACCACGCGAGGTTATCCAAACGAAAGGTCCTCCAGCCATATGTGCCCCTGAGGTGCCCCAGAAGACCCGTCGCCCGCCCTCAAGAACCCTGACACTGACCCAGTGTGTGACCCAGCGAACTGCCACGCCGAGCGAACATGAGCACCAGGCCGACGACCTCCGGAACGCGGATGAGCAGCTTGTCAGCACGTCGTGCAACCCGCGTGCAATTACGCGCGGCACATGCCGGCCACGAGCGGTCTGTCAGGAGTAGCCGCCAAGCGAGACGTGAGCAATGACCAGCGGGCCACGCCAGCCTTCCGAGCTGGTGCTGCGATCTCGATGCGTGCTGGCGGGCCCGCCTGGGCGTACGTTCCTCAGATATGTACGCCATCCCGCCAATCATGCTCGAACAGCAGCGGCTCAAGCCCACGCGGAGCGCTGCGGAGGACTACGGCAGTGAGCATCCCGACGAGTTCGGTGGCGTTGACTGGGCGAAGGAGCCATGCGTGCACGTCGTCCTCCTGGTGACGGCCCACGTCGACGCTTATCTTCGTGCGCTGTGTAGCCGGGTCCCACATCCGGATCGGATCGAGGTTCGGAAGTGTCGCTATACCGATTGCCAGATTGACGCCTGGTTGGGGGAGGTGGGCCGTCGGTTGCGTCCCAGGTGGCAGGAACTGAGCGTCAACGCCTGGGGTCGGGGTCGTATCGACCAGGGCTTTGGCGTGCATGTCTTCATCTGGCCCTGGTCTGACGAGGCCGCCGAGGGTGTGCGCCGCGAACTTGCTCCGATCCCGGTCGTGATGGGCGCGCAGGGCCCGGCCATGTTCGGTGGGCGATGAGCACCTGGTCGACGATCAGCCGGAGCAGCGACCAGGACCCGCGCGAGTCGCGGAAGCTTACGGCCCCCGGCCTCCGCGACCCGAGTCAGGCCACCGGCCAAACCCCGACGCTCCTTCCTGCCTCCGAGACCATCGCAGACGCCGCGACCCTGGGCTTTGGGCGATGCCGAGGACTACAGCGAATGGGAAGATGCCCGCACTCGGCTCACGACCCCCGAGTAGAGGAGGGCCAGGTGTCCAGACCCGTCGGCCGGCAGGCGTTCGTCCTTGACGACACCGCGGACAGGCCCACTGTGATCGCCGCTCACCGCGAGGCACTGCATGTTCTGCGTAGCACGCTTCGTCGGGCCTGGGTGGATGCCATCTCCGACGACC
Source organism: Actinopolymorpha pittospori (assembly GCF_014873875.1). Taxonomy (GTDB): domain Bacteria; phylum Actinomycetota; class Actinomycetes; order Propionibacteriales; family Actinopolymorphaceae; genus Actinopolymorpha; species Actinopolymorpha pittospori. The sequence continues at coordinate 1,598,918 of NZ_JADBEM010000001.1, forward strand.
CCTGGCCCGAGGACACCCAGAAGCCCGTCCAGCGTCTGATCGACCTCGCCAGAGTTCGAGATAGCTGCCAAGACGATCCGAGCCAGTCGGTGGGCTACGTCGGCATCGAGGTGGATGTCAGTGATGACGACCAGTTCGAGCTCCTGGTGGCCCTGTCGCCTTTCACCATCAACGCGGAGGGTTACACCGAAGCGGATGAGCTGGTCTACAGCGCCAGCGACACCGGAACGGGGCTCTGGATGCTACTCACGCCGGCCCAGTACGAAGAACTCGTCGAACGCCTAACGCGCCAGCGGTGCCAACTCGAGATGCGTCGCCCGGCCCTGACCCCAGCGTGACCCCAACGAGCTGCAACCGGTCCCACGCTGCTAGCCCGTCTGCTGCGTCAGCACCCCGCCTCGCCGTCGTGGCTGGCGGTCAGTTCGACGCCGACGTCGGCGCTTTTGTCGCCGAAGTCGCTTGGGAACCACACGGCCAGGTAGCTGGTTGTTCCTTCGTGGGTGCGGGTGAAGCACAGGCGGGCGCCTGAGATGACCAGCCCCTCAGGCGGCACCGGAGCGTCGTCGGCACGCTCGAGCTTCCAGCCCGCGGTGGTCGCGGCGGCCCGGTAGTACGCAGTCGCGGCGTCGATGTCCTCGATTCGACGGTAGGTGCGGCCAGCATGCGCGAAGCCGTCGTCCTGGTCGCAGCCGGCGTACTGATCGTGGAGTGTTGTGCCGTGCGGGTGCAGTTGAAGTTCGGGGACGTCGTTCAGCCTTGGCGCGAGGCGCTTGTCTTGGTCGGAGCATCCTGGTGCGTCGGGGTGTACGGAGCAGCCCGTCACGCCCGCGAACCCGACCAGGACACCGGCCGCGAGCGTGCATGCGACCGCTCGTCGATGATCTCTGCCCGCCACGGAGCCGATTGTGCCGCACTCAGCCGGCAGCCGAGTGACTTTCCTGCGCCGCCGACGTGACCCCAGTCTGACCCGAACGAGCTGCAACGCCGGGCGGCGACGACCTCCCGCGCGCGGGCGAGCAGCTCGTGATCACGGTGGCTGTTCCTACGGATAGGAAGGTCAGCCGTTTCCGGCTAGCTCCGCCGTTCCATTCGCGTGCCATAAGGAAAGGATGGGTCGGCACCGGCCATGGGCGGTCTGTCAGGGGTAGCCACTACGCGAGACGGTAGGCGCTGCCTGGGGCACGCGCCAGCCTTCCAAGCTGGTGGTTCGAGACGCCCGCGTGTTCAGCGACACCGAGCGGGATCTTGGTCGATGTGCGCGGCGCAAGCGGTCCCAGTTGAGTCGGCTGTCGGGCATCATTATGCGGTGCCGACGAACGGTGGGTCCAACAGGGTAGAAGGGTTCGTGGAGGAGATGTCACGGCGATTGGAGTCCGAAGGTGTCGACTTTCGAATCGAGGTGCGCCCGGTGTCCCTTGGGCCCGGCCTGATGGACGTCTTCGTCGAGTTGGCGACAGGCGCTGACTTGTTGGTCATGTGCGCCGAGCATTCCGAGACGGCAAGGATCGTTACCGACACCTGGGAGTACGAGGTGCCGTGGCATGAGCTGGCACAGCGTGTGCACGAGCTCCTAGACCGATCATGAGGCTCAGGGATAGCGCCGCAGGCACGAGGGTTGGCTGGTTAGTCCAGCCAAGACGTTCTGACCCCAGTCTGACCCCAACGAGCTGCAACATCGGGCGACGGTGGGCACTAGGCCGACGACCTCTTGAGCGCGGACGAGCAGCTCGTGATCACGGTGCTCGTGCCTACGGATCAGGGGCCGGGGGTGTTTCAACATCCGAGGTCATGCCGTCGGAGTGAATCCGCAGGCAGGACGGTGAGGACCACTCGGCGGAACTTTGCGGTGAAGGTCACGTTGTACGACTGGAAGTGCAGGAGGTTCGGAGGGTAGAAATCAAGGCCGTGGACCTCTCGCCCCACGCCAGGTGGAAGGTGCTCGACTGGCTCGTCATCCCAATCCACCACCCGCGCGCGTTGCAGGTCCAGGCGCGCTAGGGGTGCGTCGCGGAACGGGTCCGGTAGGTAGTCCGGGTCCCACTCGAACCATAGGGTCAGTTGCCGTAGCTCTGGCTCAATCTCGATCTTGAGCAGGTTCATGTCGTGGAAGTGGAGGATCCTGCCGTCGAGAAGTTCCGGCTCATAAGCGTCACTCGGCTTAGTCCAGGGCCGACAGCCCTCGAAGGTCACGGGCGACTCATCCACGCCCATATGATCCCACGTGGATAGAGGCCACCACTACGTGGCGCTGGATCACAGAAGGGACCTTGGACAGCCGCTAGTCCGATGCCCCTGACGTGCCCCCGAACGGCCATCAACAACCATCACTCCCCCGCCTACCAAGGCTGGGCCACGCTCAGGGGCACCAGCCCGAGGCGACGACCTGCGCACCAGAACCACTCGTAATGCGTCGCTCCGACTGACGCCAGCCGACCCCAACGGCCTGCAACTCAGGACGACGGTTAGCACCAGGCCGACGACCTCCAGAGCGCGGACGAGCAGCTCCTGATCAACCGATCAGCCACTCCCGGCGCATATTCCACGAGCACATGGGCGTACGCCCGCAGAGTGATCGCATATTAGAGGGGACTCCATGTTGTGCGGCTCTCGCCAGTCTGCAGCGAAGCGAGCCGCTTTCTCAGGCTCCTGATTGCTACGTGAGTCCTTCGTCGCATTGAGACTTAGCCAGACAACCATACGAAGCTCATGGAGGTCGGCCAGGGTTTCATAGCCTGGCCATGTCATGATGTCGAACCCATACGTCTGACGGAACTCCGAGTACTCCTCCTTCGCATGCCAGCCGAAGCGGTCGAAGAAGAGAGCTGTCTGGACAAGATTCCACTCACGTGGCCCGTGACAAAATCCGTCCAGGTCGATCAGAACAGGATTTTTCAGCCTGTCGAGAAGGACGTTGCCAACATTGGCGTCACCGTGGATGACACCGTGAGGAAGGGCGAACTTCAGCGAGTCATAGCGCGCTTGAAATGTCGGAGATCTTCGCCTCAAGGAAACGTGCGCTCTCCTGCAGTGAGCACGTCGCCAGCCGCGGCGAGTCTGCTCATTATCCGGTCGAATGCCTTGAACGTCGGAAGGTGGAGTGATGGTGGCGCGTCCAGTTGGTGCAAGCGACGAATGAGATCCGCCACCTGGGAGATGGGGGCGTAGTTCTCACCTTCTGAGAGGGACTCCCAGAAGGTCGCGACACCTCCGCCTGTGTGGACGGGCTGGTCTACCTCAAGGGCTCGGGTGGCGGGGTAGTCGGCCGATTGCAGCCAGCGTGCGACCTCGACCTGCCGGCTCGCGCTCTCGGCGACGTCGCGCCCTTGAGCGATGCGAACGATCACCGGCGTCCGCAACCGAAAGACAGCGTTGGAGCCGATACGAATCAGCTCACCGCTCGGGTCGAGATTCACCTGCCCGCACGCGGTGGCGAGCACCCGGCGGGCAGCTGCCGGGGTCATGGCGTCCTGGTCGCCGACGGTGTCGTCCGTGCCCGAAGCGGTGGCACCTGGCTGAGTCATGGCACCGACCGTACTGCCCCAGTCCACACCCACGCAGCACCAGATCGCGGCCGCGGGCCAGGCGGAAAACCCACCGCGACGCTGGGGCACACATAGGGCACAGACGCCCGTGGATGGCCGGGTACAGCCGGGCAAAGTGCGAACCGGGCAGCCGCATCGGCCGGCACGTTTCCCCAGGTCAGGCGGCTAATTCTCCTGGTGGCGGAGGGCATGGGATTCGAACCCATGACCGAGAGGGGTCCCTCGGTAGCGGTTTTCAAGACGAATGCACACCCTCATACCACCTGCACGTTCGTCGGGCGGAGCCAAACTCCGCCGCGTATTCGCCGCGCCATGTTTCGAGCAAGTCGCAACCCGCCGGACTTAGCCGGATCGGTGCTGACGCGGGGTCGTAGGCGGATTGAACCGCTGCATCCTTCCGCGTCCGCTAGCGGAGGAGGTGGAGGGCGACTGACGAGCGTTCAGCTCAACCCGCGTACGAATGGCTAACCGGCGGAGCGCAGCGACGGACTCCACAGGGCCATCCCGTTCTGTCGTCGGAGCAGGTCGTGGGCTGCGCGGCTAGTTCAAGATGTTGCGGTTGTCCACCCGGTTCCTGGGAGCCACGGTCCGGCGGCGGTACCGGCGAGCACAGGGTCGAGGAAGGGCCGTACGGCGCCGAGTGCGTCGTCGAGGGTGAGTGCTGAAAGCCCAACCGCCCGGGCAGCCTCGGCCTGGTAGCCGCGCTGCCACAGGCCGCGGTCGGGGGCAGGGAACCTGGTGGGCAGGATCAACTGCCGGCGCTTGGCCTCGCTGAGCAGTGCTTGGGTTTGCAGGCTGGCGTCGAGGGTGCTGTTGGCGACGATGGCTACCAGGTCGACCAGGTCCTTGAACCGGGTCGAGGGGCGACCGCCGTGTCGCTCGAGGATGGCGCAGGTCTTGTCTGCAACGTGGTCGACCAGGGGGTAGGCACGCCAGGCGACCCGTTCCTGGTCGAGTACCTCGACGTCGATCAGCGGAGAGACCTGGTCCGGCTGTCCGATCATGTGGATCCCGTCGGCGACAACGTCGACGTGAAAGGCGGCCCACGCCTTGGCGCCGATGAACGAGGTGACCGGCAGCCGCGCGGCTTCGGCCCCGGTGGTGCGTATCCGGCCGGTACGTCCAATCTGGAACCGCATCCAGTCCCCGATGTCCAAGGTGGCGGCCTGCCGCAGGTCGCGCTCCACGTCGCGGATCGCCCCGGCCCGGTAGATGTCGATGTCGACGGTGTGGCGGACCGCTACCCGGCGGGCCAGGAGCGCGGTGGCACCCTTGATGACCCAACCACCGTCGACACGATACAGGCGCTCGACAAACTGGTCGTATGCGTACTGTCGCTGAAGATCCGCCAGCGCCCACCTGCCGTCCGGTCGGGCCTTCCCCCGCAGACGGTCGGTGACGGCGCGCCGCGCGGCGTCGGGGGTCGTGTAGCGGCCGGCTGCGCTGGTGGTCATCCCGTGGCCTCCGTCCGGACGAGGCTGTCCGCGGCCTCGCGCAGCCAGACCTCCCGCTCTGGGTCACCCGATAGTTCGAGGAGCCACCGCAACAGACCCACGCCGTCGCCGCGACGCACTCCGAGAGCAGCCGCGTGGGGGGCGATCGTGTCTGCGACCGAGCCTGGGTAGTCGTACGCCCCCCGCAGCGCGTCGGCGATCACCTGCCCGACCGCGCCCGGGTCTTCCCGGACAGCGAGCAGATCAGCGGCGATGCGCCCGGGTCGGGTCGCGGGCAGCCCCTGCCGCCACGTCCAGTCGCCGTCGCCCACATCCGCGCGGTGCAGCCGCACGTCGTGGCGGCGGGACTGCTTGCGCCGGGGCAGCGTGAATTCGTGCACATCGGCCGGCAGGTCTCCCAGCCCGTACAGCACGGCCGCCGACCGGTGCGAAACCACGCCCTCGCCCGCGCCGCGTTCCCACACCGGGGTTCCCGGGTCCAGCTGCAGCCACGCCGCTCGCAGCTCCAGATGATCCGGCTCGCCCGCGCCGCGGACCCGGTACACCCCGCGTGCGACCCGCACAAGTACTCCGTCGCGGACCATCCGGGCCACTGTCGACCACGCCATGCCAGCTACCTCCACCTGCCGTGTGGTCAGCAGGCCCCACTGCTCCTCGGCGACTGTCAGCAGCTCCGGCCACACTTCAGACCTGGACATGGCTGCAGTCTAGCGCGGTACCGCTATAAACTGCAGCGGCTCCTGCATCAAGTCACTGCAAAATGATGCGCTTCCGCATCATTATGAAGCACAGACATGGTGGGCTCCACGGAGCACGTCGGCCTCGGTTCCACACTCCCTTGCTCCGGTGGCGAAGGGGAGCGGAAGCTCGCCAAGGGCACGACATACCCGAAGCCGGCAAATCGGCCACACCCGAGAGCCGTTCGGGAAGCGCCGTGCCCGCCTGCTCTTCCATCTCGCAACGACTGCCCGGTTGGTGACTACGGCCGCCGCGATCATGGTCGTGGTCTTCGCGGCGTTACTGCTGGACCCGAGCCGGATGCTGCAGCAGTTCGGCCTCGGCCTTGCCGTGGCCGTCCTGCTCGAAGCTCGTCGGCGCTCAGGGTGACGACCAGCGGCCCTAAGCATCCACATGGCTCAACGCCGGCGTGGCGCCGAGCAGGGCCGCGCGACGCAGTTCTTCCGCAAAAACCTTGGTGTGAAGGTGGGGGGTGCCCGCCGGGGTTGCGCACGCGTGCCGCGGACCTTCCCCGGGCGCGGGCGTACCACCTGCACGTTCCTCGGCTGAAGCCGAACTTCGTCGCCTATACGCCGTGCCGCACCTGGAGTGAGCCGCCCCACTCCCTCGAGCGCACGAGCACGCACGTCCTATCGGCGACGAACGGCACCGCATGCACGTTCGATACGCGCGAGAGCGCCAGCAGCATTGGCCGAAACTGGACGGTCACGCGCCCTTCCGAGAACGCCTTACCCACCACAAGCAGAAAGAAAGACATCCCTGGAGTTTGAATGTCAAGCCGCAACCGCAGATTCCTCTGGTTTGGACGAGCGGTGAGCCCAGGCGGTTTCCTCGTTGTAGAGGGTGCGGGTCTTGAGGCAGCCGTGCAGGATGCCGACGAGCCGGTTGGCGACGTGTCTGCATGCTGCGAAGTGGTCGGTGCCGCGGGCTCGCAGCTCGTCGTAGAGGGCTCGCGCACCGGGCGAGGCGGTCATGGCGGGGACGACCTGGCTGAGCAGGGCGTCGATGAGCCTGTCGTTGTGAACGTAGCGGGCGGCGACGACCTTCTTCTTGCCCGAGGCGCGGGTGATGGGGCTGGTGCCGGCGTAGATGCCCCTATGGATGTCAAGCCGCTGCGGGACTGGCGGTTGTGTCTGGTGTGGACTTGGTGATGATCTGGTGGACTTCGCGGGCGATGTAGCGTTTGAGGCAGCGCAGAACCTCGCGTCGGGTCTTGCCTTCGCTGATGCGGCGTTGCATGTAGTCGCGGGTGGCCGGATCCCAGCGCAGGCGAGACAGGGCGATGCGGTAGAGCGCGGCGTTGGCGTTGCGGTCGCCGCCACGGTTGAGGCGGTGGCGGGTGGTCTGCCCGGAGGACGCCTCGACCGGGCTGACACCGCACAGCGACGCGAAGGATCCCTCGCTGCGCAGCCGTTCGGGGTTGTCGCCGACCGTGATCAGCAGGGTCGCGGCGTTGTCGGGGCCGATGCCGGGCCGGTCCAGCAGCCTGGGTGCTCGGGTTTTGACCGCCTCGGTGATGCGTTGCTCCAGGTCGCTGATCTCGGTGGTCAACGCGAGGATCCGGCGGGCCAGGATGCGCAGCGTGTAGGCCGCGGCGCTGACGACATCGTCGGGCGTGCTGGCCTCCAGCGCTGCGCAGTGCCGGACCAGGGCGGTGTTGCTCAGTCCGGACATCGCCTCCCGCAGAGCCGGGTCGGCGGCGACGAGCACGGCTTTGAGCTGGTTGATCGTCTGGGTGCGAGCCTTGAGGGCGGATGCTTTGGCCAGCTTGAACATCCGCAGCATCTCCACGGGCCCGTCCCCGGTCTTCGCCGCGGCCGTGGCCCGGCCCGACAGCAGCGCGCGGGCGGCCGACTCGGCGTCGATGACGTCGGTCTTGCCCCGCCGGCGGCGGGTGGCCTTGTCAGGCTGATTTACCTCGATCACCTCGACACCCTTGCAGCGCAAGTACCGGGCCAGCGCTGCGCCGTAGGAGCCGGTGCCCTCGATGCCGGCCCGCCGCAGCGTCCCGAAACCACGCGTCCAGGCCACCAGCTCCCGGTAGCCAGCGGTGGTCGCGGGGAACGTCGCGGTGGCCAGCAGCGCACCCAGAAGCGTGACCACCGCCGCGGTGTGCGTGTTCTTGTGTGTATCCACGCCGACGACGACGTCGTCTAGGTTGGTCTCATCCTGGTCGCGCCGCACGGGTTGGGACATGCTGGGCATGGTCGTCTGACTCCTGATCGCCATGGGGACGGAAGGCCACCGCCGGTCCAGGCGTGGGCGGTCAGAACTGTGATGGTGCCCTGTTCACGGCAAGGCCCCTATCGGGACACGCCCCGCCGGTCCGGCGGCCGCACGCACCGCCCCAGGCCGTGGCCGACAGATCTACACGAAGGCATCACGGCCAGTTCTTGCGCGGGTCAGGCCACGGCCTGGGACGACACGCCATGATCCTCACAGTTCTTGCGGGCGCGGGCGTCGGTGTAGCGGTGCTGGTCGTCGCCGAACTCGGCGAGCACCCGGGCACCGAGAATGGGCCCCAGGCCCGGCTGAGACAGGACGATCTCAGCGTCCGGGTGTTGGCCAAAATGTTGCTCCACCTGCCCTTGCAGGGTCTTGATCTGCTCGTTCAGTGTGGCCAGCACGGCAGTGGCAGCGCGGATGGTGGTCGCGTACGCCTGTGCCACCACGGCGGGCTGGCCGAGGTGCTCGGCGCGCAGGGCAGCCTGGATCTTGCCCGCTTTGGTGTCGATGTCGCCGCGTCGACGTGCTCGTTTCAGCGCCGTGCGGATCTGGGTGAGCGTCAGCTTCGCCGCCGACGCGGGGTCTGGTGCCTTGGCCAAAAGTTCCAGCGCATCGGGCGTGGTCAGCTCTTCGAACGCCTCGAGCGCAGCCGGGAAGTAGTCCCGCAGGGCGTGCCGCAGCCGCTGCATGTGCCGGGTCCGCTCCCAGATCATGCTCTTGTGGGCACGAGACACCACCTTGATCGCTGCCGCCTCGGCACTGTCGCCGGCCACCGGGCGCAGCTGGTGGGAATCGGTGCGCACCATGTCGGCCAGCATGTGCGCATCGGCGCCGTCGCTTTTGGCGCCAGACATCCCGTACCGTTCCCGGTACCTGGAAGCCTGCAAGGGATTCACCGCACACACCCGGTACCCGGCAGCGATCAACGCCTGCACCCATGGGCCCTTATCGGTCTCGATCCCGATCACCACCTGCTCGGCGGTCTCGTCGGCGTCTTCACCGAGCTGCTCGCCGATCAGCGCGTGCAGCCGGGCCATCCCGGCCACGCCCTCGGGCAGCCGCGCTCTGGCAAGCCGCCTGCCAGAGGCATCCATCAGCTCGATGTCGTGGATGTCTTGGCAGACGACCTCTCCTACCGGAGCTCCGCCCCCATTACCGGCCCGACATGCCGAAGATCAACATCTTGACCACAACAGCCGCCGCCTAACTGAACGGCCTTGGTCCTAGCTATGCGGTCAGCGGTACGCGCCACTCCACGATTGTGTTCGCCTGATCGTTCGCGCGTACGGTGCAGGAGCCTCCGAGACGGAGCGCTCGGTTCCGCAACTGCGGGAGAGCACTGTGGGGCATCGCCTGCTCGCTCAGCCGACCGTCGTCGGTGACGGTGAGGGTGAGCTGGCCCGCACTCACCCGCACCACGACCTCGACCATGCTCGGTGCGGAATGCGCGGCGGCGTTGGCGAGGGCTTCCCGGACGGCTCGCGCGAGTTCGCGTTGGAGGTCCCGAGACAGCCGCTGGTCGACCGGCCCGTGGATGACGAGGCTGGGAGTGAAGCCGAGGATGGCCCGGGCCCAGTCGATCTCGTCCAGCACCTGGGCACTGGGTGTCTGCCCGCCCGCGGCTCGCTCCTGAGGGAGGGCAAAGATCGCGGAGCGGATCTGCTGGGTCGTCTCGTCGAGTTCGTCGATGGCTTTGTCGACCTTGAGCTGTACCTCCTGCCGGCGGACCAGGCCGGCCACGCTGTGCAGGTAGGTGACAATGGAGAAAAGCCGGTCTATCACCACATCACGCAGGTAATTGGCGATGCGGTCGCGCTCTTCGGCCAGCAGGAGGCGCGCGTCGACCTGCTGAAGGGCGAGCGCGGCAAGACCAGCGCACATCTTCATCATCTGCACCTCCTGTTCGGAGATGCGTGCATTGGGTGAGCCGCGGCGCCAACCGACGATCAGCACGCCCAGCACCTTGCCGCCCACGGCGAGCGGAAGGAGAACACCGGGACCAAGAACGGAAAGTGCCTCCGCAACCTGCGGAGCCGGGTCCCACCCCAGTTCCTGGGTGATGTCCTCGCTGACGACGCCGGTACCCGATTCCACGACCGTGGCGAGAAGGCCCTGCAGCGGCACAGGCGAGCCGTCCATGTGCCCCAGACCGAGACCTTCCGCGGCTTCGTAGACAGCGGTCTCCTCCGGATAGGCAGCATTGACCGTGACGATGGCGGCAAATTCCGCACCGGACACAACATGTATATGTTCTGTGACTGTACGTAACACGTCGTAGGGGCTAACCCCTTCGAGCAGCAGCCGGTTCGTTTCCAATGCCGACTCCAGCCACTGCTGGCGGTGGCGTTCCTCTCCAGCCATGAAGCTTCACGTCCCACGCTAGACGGTAGGCCGCGCGTCTCACGCTAGTGTCGCGTAATGGTTGAGCATTTACTCCCGCAGACAGCATCGCCGCAGGTCAGGGCGGTCCGAAGCTGCTCCTGGTGGCAAGCAGATTTCATTACACGACACTAGAGGGTAGGCCGCCTGGCGGAACAGGCCGCCTTCATCACTTGGCCTGGGCCTCCGGCGCCAGCGGTGCTGGGACAGAAGCCGGGTCGGGGGACATGTGCTTGCAAGGACAGAACAACGCGGGATGATCGCGATGGCAGCGAAGGCGCCGAATGTCCTCGATTCTCAAGTAATCGGCTCACGGAATCAACCGCCTGAGTCATGACCAATGGAGCATTGCCCCAATAGGCCCGATCCCCGCTGCGTCGATCGCCCGCGCCGCGAAGGTGTTCCGCCGACTGCGGCCGTGCGGTCCAGCCGGAACGGGCTCGCGTGTTGTCCTTGACGCCGATCTCTTCACTTAACCTCGATCCGTGGACTGATGGCTGATCGTCGGCGGGTCGGAGTAGAAGAAATGCCTTCTGGATCGGGAGAATCTGGAGTGTCTAGGTCCTGATCCAACCCGATCCAAAAGGCACTGAGAGTGAAACTACCGTACGGGTGGTCGCGAGCCACGCCGGTGTTCGATGATCAGAACCTGGTGTCGTGTGCGGGCCTGGCGCCGGTGATGGCGTTGGCCGAGCGGGCGGGCCTGTCGGAGCTGGTGGACGAGCGGGTCGCGATCCGGACCACGACGGTGAGGTCGGCAGCGGCCAACCCGGCGGGCAAGCTCACCTCGATCATCGCGGGGATGGCTGCCGGCGCGGACTGTATCGACGATCTGGATGTGATCCGCTCTGGTGGGATGCGCCGGCTGTTCGGCGGGGTGTATGCGCCGGCGACGCTTGGCCAGTTTCTGCGGGAGTTCACCCACGGCCACTGCATGCAGTTGGCGTCGGTCGCGCGGGCTCATCTGGTCAACCTTGTCCAGGCCAGCGGGCTGCTGCCCGGCATCGAGACCCAGGCGTTCATCGACATCGACTCACTCCTACGCCCGGTCTATGGGCACGCCAAGCAGGGCGCGAGCTTCGGGCACACCAAGATCGCCGGCCGGCAGGTGCTGCGCCGGGGCTTGTCACCGCTGGCGACCACGATCAGCACCAGCCAGGGCGCGCCGGTGGTGGCCGGGATCCGGCTCCGCGCCGGACGGGCCGCCTCGGGCAAGGGTGCGGCGAGCATGGTGGCCGAAGCGATCGCCACCACCCGCGCCGCCGGGGCGGCCGGCGAAATCCTGATGCGGGGCGACTCGGCGTATGGCAACCACGCCGTGGTCGCCGCGTGTGTGAAAGCAGGGGCGCGGTTCTCCGTCGTGCTCACCAAGAACCCGGCAGTCACCGCTGCGATCGCCTCCATCCCCGACGACGCCTGGACCCCGGTGCACTACCCCGGCGCGGTGGTCGATCCCGACACCGGTGAGTTGATCTCCGACGCCGAGGTCGCCGAGACGGAGTTCACCGCCTTCACCTCCACCAAACACCCGGTCACCGCCCGGCTGGTCGTGCGCAGGGTCCGTGACCGAGCCCACGACCAGGCCGGCGATCAGGAGCTGTTCCCGGTATGGCGTCACCACCCGTTCTTCACCAACAACACCGAACCCACCGCGCAGGCTGACATCACCCACCGCCGGCACGCGATCATCGAAACCGTGTTCGCCGACCTGATCGACGGACCACTCGCACACCTACCCTCAGGCCGGTTCGCCGCCAACAGCGCCTGGGCGATCTGCGCAGCCATCACCCACAACCTGCTCCGCGCCGCCGGCACCCTCACCAGCCCCCGCCACGCCGCCGCCCGCGGCGCGACGCTTCGCCGCCACATCGTCACCGTCCCCGCCAGAATCGCCCACCCACAGCGCCGCACCGTCCTACACCTGCCCGAGCACTGGCCCTGGGCCAAACACTGGAACACCCTTTGGCACAACGTGTTCCGCCCCGCAACCGGGCCACCACGCGTCGCCTAAAACTAGCCACCCGCCACCAAGGCCCGACCGGAGACCAAAGGAAAGCTGGGCAGACCAGCAATCCCGGCCTGCCCACCCACCACCAACCACGAGCGACCCGCAACCAAAACCATCAACTCAGCGGGTCCACGGATCGAGGCTTAAGGCAATTGCTCAGTGATGGGTCTATGTCCGGCCTGGACCTTGTTACTCGAGCCGGAGGCCGACGTCTGCTTGCGTTGACGTTGGGTATCGCTGATGACGGTGCGCGGTGTGGTGGTGATGCTCGATGCGGCGGCGTACACGATGTCGCCCTGGTTGAGGCCGGACGACATGGTCGCGGTTCGCGGGGGAAGATCCGCTCGCCTATCCCTGGGCTGTGGGTAGAGGAACCCGCCGCCGCGGGTATGAAGGGTTGTCGGGCTTACTTGATCGGTCCCAGCGCTCCTCAAGCCGTGAGACACGTTGGCACGGGCAGGTACAGAGCCTCGAGCAGGGCGGCAAGCTTGTGGTCAAGTTCGATGCCGACCGCGGCGATGTCGGGGTTTCCCAGCGACGAGAACTGCCGGCTGGGCTGTTCTGTCGAGAAGAGTGTCGGACCGCCGGGTACTTGCGAGATGACGGTACGCAGTGGTGCGTACAGCATGACAGCTGGGTTGTGGTGGAACATCCGCTCGGCGATCGTATGGTTGCCCATGAGGTAGGCGGTGCATCGGGCAGTATCTCCGGCGAGGCGCATGAGGGAATCGGCGGCAGTTTTCCAGTAGATCAGAAATCCGTGTTCGGCGATTTCGTCGGTCAGGTCGAGCACGGTTTGCCATCCGGCATTGTCCGCCATGAGTTGTTCGAAGCGTGCAGCGGGGTACGTGGGCACGGCAGCCTCATATCGCGCAACAGTGTCCTCGAACGAGCCATCGACCTCGATTGCCAAGCGACGTGCTTCCCAATCCACAGCGGCGATCTGCGGTTGGGTCACGGCTTCCTCCTGGCTTCTGGCCTTGCGAAGAGCGCCGCGTGGCCCGCGACCCAGCCGTGGACGCTCGTCGGTTGCCGTCCGATGACGGCCTCGACATCGTGGGTCAGTCGATCGTAGCGATTCTCCCTGTGCAGACGCGCCATGGTGGCGACGTGCTCGCGCAGGTGCTCCGGCAGGCCGAGCACATTCAACTCCTGGTCAACCCATTGCTGGAGCGGAATGTCCACGTAGGTGATCGGTCGGCCCAAGGCTGCGGAGTACTCGGTCGCCATCGCGGTCATGTCCTGCGATCGTGGTCCGGTGAGCTCGTAGGTCCTCCCGATATGGGAAGTCGGGTCGACAAGCACCGCGGCGATCACTTCGGCAACGTCGCGGGCTGCGATCGGTGACGTGCGTCCAGAGCCGAACGGCAACCGCATCGTGTCGCTCCTGGCTATCGATGAGGCTGCGATCGTCATGAAGATTGGGTTTTCGAGGAATACGCTCGGCCTTATGTGGACCGCCGGAAGACCGGACCAGTTGAACACCTGCTCGCAAAGCCAATGCTGGCGCTGTTGCGCCGACTCCGTGGTGCTCGTGAGCGTCATCTGGGAGACCGTCATCTGCGAGATGTTGACCAGCGCCGCCAGCTTTCCGTACTCGCGTGCGGCAGCCGCCACGGTGACCGTCGCCTGCAGATACCGCGAGGACACGCTCATACCGAAGTACATGCGGCGGCAACCGGTCATCGCGTGAATAACGTCGCCCGCCTCAGCGAGATCGCCCACCACGACCTCGGCACCGGTAGAACGCAGGGCCTCTGCACGCTCGTCCTCGCGGTGCACAAACGCACGGACCGGCACTTCCCGATTCCGTAGGAGTTCCACGATGGTCCGACCGACCGCTCCCACGCCCCCGGCCGCACCGGTTACGAGAACTGGTGACACATCCGGCATCGGCACCTCCTGTGTGCGCCAATGATCACCTACCCAATAAGGTGCCTGCTACACAGCCTCCGGACAGGTCAAGCCACCGTCGCACCCCGTCGGTGCGGTCGGCGCACAACGCCGGTCGCTCGCCTCCCAGAAGTTCCGCGCCGTGGCTACCAGCGCTAGAGGAGCTGGCGGGCTGACCCGATCCGCTGTCCGCATGCGCGCCGAGCATGTGGATCATCTCGTCGACGGCCTCCAGGCCCTGCTGGCGACGGTCGGGCAGCCGGTGCTGGCCGCCTGGAACGCTAAGGAAGACCTGCTCGACCTGCTCGCCAAAGCCCGCACCCGCCCCGACCGGACCACATTCAGCCACCTGCTGCGCCTGTTCGACCAGCGGTGCGCCGCCACCCACCCTACCCAACTACACCGTCTCGCCACTGCGGTAGATCTCGACGCGGCGAGGGGTGCCGGTGCGTGCGCCCAGTGTCGTGATGTCGATCGTGTACTCAGCCGCATATCTCTGCCGTGACCAGTGCGATCACGACGAAGAGGGCTTACTGTGTCATCGACGCTCGGCGGACGGTTGCACGAAACTCGCGAATTTTTGCACGATCCTCTCGCTGCCGGGCGGTCACCGCGGTTTTTGTGCTGCACTCGTGACATGTCTCTGGACGAGCTTCGCGAACTGCTGGAACGGCACGTGCGTCCCGATTTGACCACTGCCATCGAGGGCGTCCGGATCTGTAAGGCCGACCGCACAACTTCGCCGGAGTCCTCGATGTCCGGCACGGTGCTGGCGGTCATCGCTCAGGGCGGCAAGCGTCTGGCGCTGGGAGACAGCGTCTACGAGTACGGAGCTGGTCAGTACCTCGTCGCCTCGGTCGACCTCCCGGTGACGGGGCAAGTCATCGACGCCGTCCCGGGACACCCCGCGTTCAGTTTCGGGATGACTCTGGAACCTGCCGCCATCGCGGAGTTGCTGCTGCAGGCCGCGCCGGGGGATCTTCCGCGGTCCCCCGGCACCGCAGGGCCGGGAATCGCGGTCAGTGACGCCCCGGAGGAGTTGCTCGACGCTATCGTGCGGCTACTGCGCCTGCTCGACCGGCCACGGGACCGGAAGGCACTGGCCCCGTTGTTCAAGCGCGAGATCCTCTGGCGGTTGATGACCGGAGAACAAGGTGACCTCGTCCGTCAGCTCGGCCTCGCGGACAGCGGCCTGAGCCACATCACACGGGCAGTGCGGTGGATCCGGGAGAATTACACCCGGCCGTTCCGCATCGAGGAGGTGGCACAGCTTTCGGGGATGAGTGTCTCCGCCTTCCACCGGAACTTCCACGCGGTAACGGCGATGAGCCCGATCCAGTACCAGAAACACATCCGGCTGCAGGCGGCGAGATTGCTGTTGGCGAACAGCCCGAACGACATCACCGGTGTCGGCTATCGGGTTGGGTACGACAGTCCGTCCCAGTTCAGCCGGGAGTATCGGCGCCTGTTCGGTGCTCCGCCCAGCATCGATGCGGTGCGCTTGCGTGGTGGAGCCGGTCGCGCCGCTGCGGCGCTGCCCTGAGAGCCGCCGGAACGAAGAGGATTGTGCAACCGCGCGAGACGATTTTGCTAGCCCGGCATATACAGCGCTGTTTTCATGGAGGTACCGGAACGTGCCATGGAGTCCGGGACAGTCATCACGATGAAGGAGGCGCGGGTAATGAGGTTGCCGACCACTCACCGAACGCCTCCAAGGAGGCGAAGTATGAAGTACCGCACGCTGGGGCAGACTGGAATCGACGGCGGCGACATGCCCCTCGCCCACGA
This sequence comes from Actinopolymorpha pittospori, assembly GCF_014873875.1. GTDB lineage: Bacteria > Actinomycetota > Actinomycetes > Propionibacteriales > Actinopolymorphaceae > Actinopolymorpha > Actinopolymorpha pittospori. The sequence goes on from NZ_JADBEM010000001.1 coordinate 1,614,946, forward strand.
GCGGCAGAGCGGACAGTGACCGTGGACGACGCCGTTGCCCGTGCTCTCGACGTCGGGCCGGACTCCTCCAGGGCCGAGCGCACAATCGACATCACAACGCTGGGTAGACACAGCGGCACGCCGCGCCGCGTCGAGGTCTGGCTCCACCGCGTCGACGGTCGCTGGTACCTGACTGGCATGCCCGTTCCCCGCGGTTGGTACGCGAACTTGCGCGCCCATCCGCGGTTCGTCGTGCATCTCAAGCACGGGTCACAGCCGACCTGCCCGCGACCGCGAGGCCGGTCGACGAGCCAACCCGGCGACGGGTGATCACTGCGGTCCTCGACCTGCAGAACCGACCCGAGATCGCGGCGCGGGTCGCCCGGCGCCAGGAGTTCGACGACTGGCTCGCGCGTAGCCCGCTGGTCGAGATCGTGTTCGACGACGAACAGTTGCGAGCAGCGTCCTCAACGCGGTCCGGATAGTCCGAACCTCAGGAAACGGTCACGTCGTGCCGTCGGTCGTCGGGTCAGGTTCCCGGCGTCAGCACGCCGAGTCCTTCCGCCACGCGTCCGCCGCAACGCAATACCGCAACGTTGTTTCCGGCGGTCAGCCGGTGATTCGACCTCGCTATGCGGGGCCGTGGCGCCGTAGCCGAGCCCGTCGATCGACAGAGCCACCAGGCGCTGGGCCTGATCGGCGTCATCGGCGTCATCGGCGACGGGGATAGGGCACCGGCACGGGGCCGACCACTCACCGACCACCGTCGAACGCCCCCCAAAGGAGAGAACCATGAAGTACCGCACACTGGGCCGGACCGGAGTCCAGGTCAGCCCGTACGCCCTGGGCGCCATGATGTTCGGGGCCATGGGCAACCCGGACCACGACGACTCGATCCGGATCATCCACAGGGCTCTGGACGCTGGGATCAACTTCATCGACACCGCCGACGTGTACTCGCAGGGCGAGTCCGAGGTGATCACCGGCAAGGCAATCAAAGACCGCCGCGACGACGTCGTGCTCGCCAGCAAGGTGCACTACCCGATGGGCGACGATCCGAACCACCGGGGGAACTCACGGCGCTGGATCATCGCCGCGGTCGAGAACTCCCTGCGCCGCCTGCAGACCGATCACCTCGACCTCTACCAGGTCCACCGCCCCGACCCGGCGGTCGACCTGGAGGAGACTCTGTCGGCCCTGTCCGATCTGATCCACAGCGGCAAGGTGCGCGCAATCGGTGCGTCGGGCTTCCCGGCCTCGGAGATCGTCGAGGCGCAGTGGGTCGCGGAGCGGCGCGGCCTCGAGCGCTTCCGGACCGAGCAGCCGCCGTACTCGATCGTCAACCGGGGCATCGAACGCGAGGTGCTGCCGGTCTGTCAGCGCTACGGGATGGGCACGCTGGTCTGGAGCCCGCTGGGTCAGGGCCTGCTCACTGGCCGATTCCGCAAGGGCCAGCAGATCGACACCCACCGGTCCGGCGGCATGCCGCGGCACTTCAGCGACGAGCGCAAGCTCGACGTGGTCGAACAGCTCGTTCCGCTCGCCGACAAGGCAGGCCTGCCGATGACCCACCTCGCGATGGCGTTCGCGATCGCCCACCCAGGCGTCACTTCGGCGATCATCGGGCCGCGCACCATGGAACAGCTCGACGACCTGCTGGCCGGAGCCGACGTCATCCTGGACGACGAGGTCCTCAACCGGATCGACGAGATCGCTCCACCCGGTACCGACGCCGGCCCCAACGACGTGGCCTACACACCGCCGGCCGTCTCGAACGTGAGCCTGCGTCGCCGGCCGGTCGCCGAGCGCTCCGCTGCCTGAACGACGACCGCGTAAGAGTCCGACCGAAATCTTTGATCGCGAGTCACCCTCCACCCCTGAGTAGCGTCGATCACGAGGTGACCGGCATGACTACCGCCGATGCTCGGCGTCGCAGTCGTGATCGTCCCCGCGGTCGTCCTTATCCGCCGCTCGCCGCCCCGGCTTCCGGGTCGCCGTGTCCGGCTCGCCTGGCCACAGGCTCACCGCGGTGTCATCCTCCACTTCGACCATGCCGCACCACATGACCACAATCAGTAGTCACCACCTTGCGCGGAAAGGCTCATATCGGCAGGGCTGTTGGCGTCCTCGCGCGTCGGTGGCGGAGAGCCAGTAGAACTCCCGGTCGCCTGCCGGGGCGAAGTAGACCGGGGACGTCCACGGGCGGCCATCCGGGTCGGCCGTGCCCAGGATCAGGTAGAGGTTGGCGTCGATGATGGCCCGCGCGTGGGCCGCGAGGTCGTCGTGTGTCATGGCAGGAAGTCCCTGCTTGCGCCGCGATATGCGCACCGGCCGGGTGACGATCGAGCGGTTGTCCGCGGTCACCAGTTTGACGGGTTTTCAGGCGAGCGCGGCCGAGCTCGCGCGTTGGGTGCGCGGGCACTGGGAGATCGAGGCACTGCACCATGTGAGGGATGTGACGTTCGGGGAGGATGCGTCGAAGGTCCGTACAGGCAGCGCACCGCGGGTGATGTCGATGCTGCGCAACCTCGCGATCGGGTTGGCCCGCCTCGTCGGCTGGCGCAACATGGCCGCCGCGGTTGATCACTACCGGTCATGCCCCGGCGACGCACTCGACCTGATCATGACCGCGCCCCGAGAACGCTTTTGCCCTGACGCCAGCAGGAGTGGGCGATATCAAGGTCAACAGATGACCCGCTCGGCGGCATGATCCACGAATATGCGAAGGTCGCACAGGCCGACCGAGTTTCGGGCACCCACGAGCTATGTCGCGAGCTTGAAATCACTCAGGTCGAGCGAGATCAGCAGCAGGTCGCGAATCGGTTTCAGGCCAGGGCCACGCACGTATGCACGGCGCTTGGTCGGAAAGCGGAGCCCATCAGCCTCCACAATGTCGTGGACATATTGCGCCACCGGAACTCTGCCCGCCACATCAATGTGATAGTCGTGCCGGCGCAGGAGGAAATCGTCACCGAAGTAGAAGTCCTGTTCTTGGCTATGGCTGGCGATTGCCTTTGGGAACCGTGCGCGCAACCCGCGCCAGAGCTCTCCGCCTTCTTGCCAGGGCGAGATTTCGGCGACCTCGAACCCCGGCATTGCCAACAAGAATGGTGTCGTGAGGTATGTCCATATCGTGTAGCCGCTCCAGTACGCACGGTGAAGAGAATCCCACGCCGTCTCGAGAACGTGGCCAGCGAAAGAGTCCCTTGGAGCGGAGCGCTCGCTGACGATGGCGCCCGTGGTGGTTTCGATCGCGACCCGGTCGGGAGTGAAAACCATGCGCCAGTCCGGCTGGCCGAACGAGCTGATAGACGTAGTTTCCTCATGAAGCGTGATCGTCCTCTCCTGTGCGGGATCATTTTCGAGGCCTTTCATCGGCCTCAAGCCCCCGCCGGCGAGGACCGTAGCGGTCAGCTTGTTGAATGTGTTGAAGCGTTCAAGGCCGCCATGTGCGGCAATGGCCTGTGCAAGCAGATCGTCCACAGGTTCCTCCTGTTACGCCAGGTTGTTTCTCCGAGGTCGTCCTGATCGCCCGAGGTCAAGGGGTCAGAGCTTAAAGCGCAATACTGACTGTTTCTGATCGTCTCCGCTATTGGCATATCGCGCCCGGCATGCATCTCGCGGTATGCCAACTGCGCACCAGGCGCAGCGTCGCATCAACCGCTTCCCCACCGAGTGCGGCTGCAGATACGGGGGTAAGGTGCCAGCGTACTTGCTGAGGTAGACGTCGGTGACCGCAGGGAGCGCATCGTCGACCACACCACCCACTAACAAACACCGCTATACGGTGCGAATTCCGATAATTCATCCGTTCAGCTCAGGCTTGGCCACCGGTACTCCCATGGCCGAGATCCGGCTCGATCCGCACGGCCAGGAGGAGGTTCACCCCTTCTGTGGCAATCTGCGCCGGGCGGTCGGCCCGGGCCGCGATGACACACTTCCGCCGCTGCACATTGCATCCATCGCCATGGAACTCGGCGGGAACGGAGAGGTCCGCCCGGAACCGCTCGGCGGCGAGTGGCGGCCCTGACCTTGATCGAGATCTTCCGGGCCTAGCAGGCAGGGACCTGGCAGCGGTCGCGAAACACCAGCGGGGCCTGGCACGACGTAAAGGGGGCTTATTCATAAGGTTGCCAGAAGTAACAGATCTCCGACACCTGATCTGCGACACGTGGGCCGAGGAAACTTAGAATTAGCGGTCCGGGAGGCGGTGTCGGATCGGGGTTGAGGCGTTCGTGGAAGGGGTGAGCGCCGCCCACGAGGGGCGCCGCCCAAGCCACAGGAGATGATCCGAGATGCCAAGGAGCGTGCACACCGTGGCCGCGGAGAACGTGAGCGCCACCCTGACCGTCGCCGTGCCCGCCGCGAGGGTGTTCGCGGTGCTGGCGGACCCGACGACCCATTCTGCGATCGATGGCACCGGCTGGGTTCAGGAAGCTGTCGACCGGGCGCCGCTGACCGAGGTCGAGCAGATTTTCCGGATGGACATGTATCACGCCGACCATCCGAACGGTGGCTACCAGGTGGCCAACAAGGTCCACGTGCTCGACCCGCCGCGCGCCATTGGCTGGCTGACGGGGTACGACCCCAAGGGCGACGGTCACCTGGAGTTCGGCGGCTGGTTCTGGCGTTACGACCTGGCGCGGTTCGGTCCGTCCGAGACTGAGGTCACGCTCACCTACGACTGGTCGGCCGTGCCGCAGTCCATCCGGGAGTACCTCCAGTTCCCGCCGTTCGGCCCTGAGCATCTCTCCAACTCGCTGCACCACCTGGCCGAGCTTGCCGCACCGACGTCCCGGGCCTGACCGCCGACATTGAGCAGGCAGCCATCCAGGCAGCCACTCATCGTCGGGCGTCGGGCTGTAGCTTCCAATTGAGTGGACGAATTCTTTTGAATTTCCTCAGTGGTTACTCGGGTCAGCTAACAACATCTGATCAATCTCGCAGATGATGCGTGTCGGGCTGGAAAAGCAACGGCTCCTCGCATGAGATTTTCGCGGACGTCCAAATCTGCGGAAACCATCTGGAGAAGCCGTTGCGGCATGAGGCTATGACAGGGCTGACCGATGGGCAACTGACCGAGCTTGCCGGGCGTGTCCACACACTGATCGGAGACCTCCACTCGCGCGGCCGTCCGTACGCGCTGGGCCTGTACCGCTCGATCGCGATGGTCGTGTCGCTGATGCGCAAGAACATCACCCAGGACTTCGCCGGGGCCATCTTCGGGGTCAGCCAGCCCACGGTGAGCCGCCGATGGGACCTGCTACGCCCGGCCATCGGGCAGGCCCTGGCCGAGTTCGTACCCGACCCGCAGCGGGTGGTCGGAGCTGGAACCGTGCTGGTCGACGGCACAATCTGCCCGACATGGGACTGGCGAGGGACCCCCGACCTGTTCTCCGGCAAGGCCGGCTACGCCGGCATGAACATCCAGATCGCCGCCACCATGGACGGAACACTGGCCGGCGTCGGCGCCACGCCGGTACACGGTGCTCGCCACGACGCCTACGCCTACTCCGCGTCCGGACTCGCAGAGAAGCTCACCAACATCCACGCCCTCGCCGACCTCGGCTACGTCGGAGTCGATGGCATCGACATCACCCCGATCAGAAAACCCGCCAACGGCGAACTTCACCAAACCCAGGCCGACTTCAACACGCAACTGTCCAAAATCCGAGCCGCCGTAGAACACGTCATCGCACACCTCAAAACATGGCGAATGCTCAGCGAAGAAGGCGGCCGCTACCGGCCACCAATCTCCAAATACGCCAGCATGCTGAAAGCTGTCACCGGCCTATTCTTCTTCCGCACTTATGAATAAGCCTCAAGGTCTGCGGCAACGCCGCGAACGGGGCTTTACCCCAAGGCCGGGCAGTTAGAGTTCTCGCAGGTCACGCAAAGGGGTATCAACTGGTTGCCGATGTAGAGCAACGGAGCTCGTTGGTACGGGCAGTCGTCCGAGACAGCTTGCCCCGCAAGGAGCTCCGTTGCCGTCGCGCCTCAGTTTCTCCCGCTGCGGCTATCTCGGCGTCGGCTGGCGGGGCAGCAGGATCGACATGCTGATCAGGATGAGTCCGGCAGCCATCAAAATCAGATCAAAGATCAGCTGCCTGTCCGTCGGTGGTGACGGCAACCGCACCTCGTCGAGCGCTGGCGAGATAAAGTTCTCCCAGATCTTGTAGGCACGCATGCCTGCCTCAACGAGTGTGGCGTTCGTGACGGCCTTATAGAGGCTGATGGGTTTGCCGTCGTCCTCGGTCCTGCTGTATGGAATCTCGACAAAGAGCTGCGGATGGCTGCTCTGCTCGGGTTTGAGCGACGCGATCGGCTTGACGTCTTTTGGTGAGGAGTCCTTGCGAGGGTCGGGTGTCCAGAAGGCCTGGAACTCGATTGCGCGGCCGGTCGCAGGGTCGACGGTGGTTCCACGGCCGAGCAAGGATGGCGGTATCGAAGTTCCGATACCTGCAGATCCCCACATCATCTTTGCGCCGTCAGGTGTCACTGCGCCCATCTGGGGTTGACCAGAGCAGATCCCCTCCTGCGACTTTGTCCGCTGTGCTGTCGCGCCAACCACTGTCGTGTGGATGAGGGATGGCCTGCGCCAGGGTGCTGGGCCCTGGCGCAGGCCCTCTCGTGGATGAGGTTCCCACCTCTCAACCAGCCAGCGTGCGGGCGGAGGGACGGAGACACCCGACACCGGTGGTGGGTCCGCCCGCAGAAGATGATCGAAAGCTCGGGGCGGACCCGCACCCCACATTTCCACCGCGACCGGGGGCTGTCACCCAAAAGTCGATGAGGATCTGCTCATGGTTGGGCGGGCTGGCTGGCACTGTCAGCAACGCTCGCGGCCGCCATGCTGTGGATGGACGGGCCGGGGACGACTGTTGAGGCGTTCATCGGTGTACTCGCGGGACACAACGCCGACGCGGCCACCACGACGGCTTCCTGAGCTGCAGGGTGGCGGCGGCCAGCACCTCGGGTCGCGCTGTCGGCGCAACGTCGGCACGATCGCGTCCAGGGTCATCGGCGCGGACGGTGAAGGTGCCGCGCCGCCACCGGCTTTCAGCATCGCGACGTGGGCGGACAGCAAGCCGGCGACCACCTCGGCGTGCAGCTCCCGGGCCGTCGAACAGGAGCCGTCGCATGGCATACGCCATCGACGTGCCCCGCAGCTAGACGCTCACAGACTGCCGACCTTCACCCTCAAGCCGGCGGCGCAGTTCGTGTAGCCCCTGACCCTGACACCGACCTGCGGCGCGTCCAGCACCAGCTCACCGGTACGCCGCTGGTAGTGAGACTGCGGGATCATCGACAACCGGCCGTCCTCGACCTGCCCCTGGCAAGGCCTCCCCCGCCCGTCCGGGCCCGCCCGGTAGATCCACCCGTAGTCGCCCAGGAGGGCGAAGAGGCGGTCCCGGCCGACCTTGATACCGAGGTCACGGAACAGGTCCTTCGCGGTCTCGACCACGCCCACGTCACCCTCGGCCCAGGCAAGGACGTCCCAGGACTTGCGCCTCGGGCTCGGCAACCTCCAGCTGGTGCCACGCAACCCCAACCCACACTGCCGCCACCCGCCGCCGCACAATCCGCAGAAACCGCAGAAACCGGCCCGCCTCGCGTCCTCGCAGGTCAGCACCAGTGCACACCGCCAGAAGGCGTCCGCCGCAGAAATCCGCGGAATCCCCGCACAAACCCGCGCGACCAAGCAAGACCAACAACCAGCCCCGGACCTACCCCGCCCACCCAGCCGGACTCGCCACACCCCGACCCACACTGCCCACCACCCACCAACGGCGCAGCACCCACACCAGCCAGCACCGACCGCCAACCTCCGCACAGCCACGCGACCACCGACGCCAACCCCACCCGAGGCCCCTACGCGAGTCTTCGACAACCGCAACCAGGACAACGGCGCGCCGCGAACCGCCTCTGACCTCCGCACCGCTTGCGCAGACCAGAGGCCGTCTCCAGCCTGAGCGGAGGGCATGGGATTCGAACCCATGTGGCAGAGGGGTCCCTGCCAAGCGGTTTTCAAGACGGATGCACCCCCTCATGCCACCTGCAGGTTCGTCAAGCTGGGGCGGACTTCGCCGCGTATACGCCGTGCCATGCTGCGAGCGAGCCGCAGTCCGCCGGGCACCACCGGACTGGCGCGCTGGCACGGCCTGGCGGCTCAGCCGAACCGCTACCACCGCGCAGCCCGCCACCTGTACGCCGCATCCTGAGTGTCAAATAGTGCACGCTTGTGTCATGAGCCACGGTCTTCCCGAGCCGACACCAGTCGCCCCCGCCGAGATCGTCACCATCACCGATGCGAGAAGCCGTTTCGGCAGCCTCGTGCGACGCGCCGCGCAGGTCATCATCACCGACCATGGCCAGGCCGCGGCCGCGATCATCAGCGCCGCCGAACTCGAGGACCTCGAGGACCGACTCGCGATCGCCCAGTACGAGATCGAGAAGGCGAACGGCACGCTCCGGACCGTCCCACATGAGGAGGCCCAGTGTCGGCTCGGGTTCACCGAGTGACCTACACGCTGGACTGGCGCGAGAACGCGCCGAACGCGGGATACCTCACCGACGGGCCGGCCGTTCGGTTGCTGCTCAAGCCCCCGTCTCTAGCTCGAGCGCGGCGACCATCACGACTGCCCAAGGCTCCGTTACGGTGACTGAGATGACCAGCAAAGATCAACTCGCCGCGGTGCGGGCCTACGCATCTGACGCGATGGGCTGGCCTTCTGAGGCCGTCACTGCCGTGACCCCATTCGAGGAGGGCAACCGCCATGCGGTAAACCGGGTCTCCTTCCGCGACGCATCAGATGGCATCCGGGACGTTGTAGTCAGAGTCTCCTTCGGCGGCGACGCCTCCGAGCTCGCTCATGCTGAGCGCGAGGCGGCGGTCCTTGAGAACGTGGGTGGCGTTGCAGCCCCTGAGCTGTACGACTTCCGCCGCACGAGCGATTGGTTCGATGCGCCAGCGATGTGCATGCAGTTCCTTCCCGGACGCCAGCAGGATTTGCAGACGGTGGGCTTGACACAGATCGGGCAACTTGCCTCGCTCGTGGCCTGGGTCCATGAGCGCCCCGTCGACGGCCTGGGCGAGTCAATGGGGACGGCAACCACGATCGCGTCGTATGCCGGCGACCGGCTTCGTGCAATCCTGTCGACCCTCGCGTGGGCTCGTGACCCATTGCCTGAAACGCTCCAGGACCGGTTCCGGAGCGCCGCCGGCTCGCTGGCAGAGAGCTTTGAAGCTTCCCGGGATTCCGGCGGTTTCAACTCCGGCGAGACCCTCTCGCTACTGCACGGTGACATCGGTCCGGGAAACGTGCTCTGGAACCCCGGCCCCTGTCTGATCGACTGGGAGTACACGCGGCTCGGAGACCCCGCCGACGAGATGGCGTACACGTTCGACCAGAACGCGCTCACACCATCCCAGCGCCGGGCGTTCTGGGACGGGTACCAGCAAGGAATAGACAGCCACTCGCGACTGGCCCACATCATTGAACGCGTCAACTGGTGGGAACCGGTGACCCTGCTGGGTTCCGCCCTCTGGTGGGTCGAGCGGTGGGTGCGCCGCACAGAACTCGACACCGAAGGCAAGGCCGATCCGGGAGTGCCGCGCGAACCGGGCTACTACTTCGGCCACGTCATCAGCCGCATTAATCGGCTGGATACCCTCGTGGGGAGCAGACCAAGTAAGCCGGAAAGGGGCAACGACCGTCTGGTGGGGCCGCCCCGGCGATGGTGACGATGAGGTCTGAGAGGGGGCTACTGGTCCCGCTGAGCCTCTCCGGCCTCGGCCAGGGTTTTGTGGATGATGCCGACGGAGACTTTGACTCCGGCGGCGATGGTGCGGATGGATTCTCCGCGCTGGCGGCGGGCCAGGATCGCGGCGCGTTTGTCGTCGTCGACCACGGGTCGGCGGCCGCCGACCCGGCCGCGACGGCGCGCCGGACGGCCCGCTGCTCCGCCAACGTCGTGACTCCCGCCGCTGAATCCGCAGAGGTGATGCGACGGCGGGAGTCAACGCGCTGACCGGCTCGGGATCAGCGCAGTCGCAGCCGCTGGCCCGTTACGATCAGGTTCGGGCTCTTGAGCACGTCGCGGTTGAGGTTCCACAGAGTCTGCCATCCGCCGGTGACGTGGTTGGCCCGGGCGATCCCGTCGAGGGTGTCGCCGGGCTGGACCACGTAGGTTCCGGCGCCCGTGGGCGCGGGCTTGCCGGCCGGTCTTCCGTGGGCGTTCTTCAGCAGTGGCGCCTGGTAGCCCTTCAGCATGGACAGCTTGGCCTGGTCGACGGTCCTCCAGTCGCTCTGGACGATGCCGCCGGTGTCCTCGGAGTCGGGGTTCCACGCCCAGTAGGTGTAGGAGATCCCCTGCTCCTTGAGGAAGCTGAGCAGCTTGCGCTGCCACTTTCCCTCGACGCTGTTGGGGTCGACGGAGCGGCCGCCGAACTCACCCATCAGCACCGGGGCGGTGTTGTCCATCGCGAGGTAGGCCCACTCCTTCTTCCACAGGGCGGGCATGTTGTCGGGGAAGTTCTTCGCCTTGAACCACGTCTGCTGCCACACGCTCGGCCCGTAGTCGTGCGCGGAGTAGACGAGCTTGTCGGGCTTGGACAGCCGCACCGGGTGATCCTTCGCCCCGGTCAGGTTACCGCCCCACCAGTAGCCGTCGCTGATGCCCTCGACGACGATGAGCCAGTTCGGGTTCGCTGTCAGGACGGCGTCGCCTGCGCGTTCGGCGGCGAGGCGCCAGTCGTTGGCCTTGTTGCCGCTGCCCCAGGTGGCCGGGTCGTGCGGCTCGTTGTGCAGGTCGGCGCCGATGACGAGCGGGTTGTCACGGTAGTGGCGGGCCAACATGGTCCAGTCCTGGATCCACTTGTCCTCGCTGAGGGTGCTGGTGTACCAGAGCTGACCCTGCCCCTTGGTGTCCGGCCGGTGCTGGTCCAACAACACCATCAGGCCACGGTCGGTGGCACCCTTGACGATCTTGTCCATCAGCGCGAGACCGGACAGGCCCTGCAGGTCGGGGTTCCTGCCGTAGTCGATGCCGGAGGGTTTACTGCCCTCGGCGAAGAGCTGGTTGGTGTAGGGCAGGCGCAGGGTGTTGAAGCCGGTGGCGACCATCTGGTCGAGGATGGCCTGCCAGTTCTGGGTTCCGAGCCCGCTGGGCACGAAGTTGCTGGTCTCGAACCCGAACCAGTTCACACCGGTGAGGGCCACCTGGTCGCCCCTGGCGTCGACCAGGTGGGAGCCCTCCGCGTGCAGCGGACCCGGCGGCCCCGTGGGCTTGGCGGCGACGCTCTCCGAGCCCACCGTCTGAGCCGCTCCCGCGGCCTTGGCCGGTGCCTCGTTCGATGCGAACACGCCGAACGCAGCGGCTACGAGTGCTCCCGAGACAATGACGGGCACCGAAATGAGTGCCAATCGGTGAAACCATGTTTTTCGGCTCCGCAAGGGTCGGGAACTAAACGACGTCACCAGTGCTCCTCCCTCGGAGTCTCAGAAGAACCCGCATCGCCAGGCTCCTGGCGGGCCGAAGGAAAACCCCTTTCAGTCTGTCGGCCGGCCGCGTCATGCGGTGTCGCATGCGAGTACAGCGGGCGGACCATAAGGGTTCTCGCTGGGCCGTCACAGAATGGCGCCAGTTGACGCCTGTCAGCCGAGGAAAGGGCAGACGTTCCGCAGAGACACCGCTTCAAAAGGGCAGCTTCCTCGCCGCCCTGGACGACACCTGCCAGGGCGGCGCGGTCCGATATTTCCGCGACCGACTCGGCGGCCGTCCCCGGCGGTGAGGAGTTTTCCCCGATGACTTCAATGCGGCTCCTTGGATGTCTTCTCCTGGACACGCGCCTTAAATCCAGAACAATTAATTCACCCAAGGCCCGCATGGTCGCCGTACGGATGGACGAAGTTTCACTCATCCATTTGCGCCGCTCGAGTAACGCAGCTGGCTGACGTCCGCGAGGGCGAGTTGGCTAGGCCGTGTGTCCATATTGGCGGAGCCAGGTGAGGACGGCGGCCAGGACGATGCCTCCTCGGTAGGTGAGCGCGAGTTTGATGCCCCATCGATGTCGCGTCCATCAAAATCTGGCTCCGCAACCCAGCCCGGTGATCCAGCAACACGCCCTAATTGAAAGTCCCCGGACCCGCTAATTGACCTTCTGAGAGTCGGGACCGGCGTGTCGCCGGTGCTGTGGGGGGCCTTCCGGTGATGGTCCGCGTGTTCGAGCAGACCTCGGCTGGAGGTCTTGGATGCTCTCGCTGGACGAAATGTGGAAGCGCAGGCGCTGCGTGATCGGGGTTGGTCGATCTCCCGCCATCTGGGGCGTGACCGCAAGACGATGCGTGCATACCTGTCCGGCCAGCGACGCCCGGGCTACGTCGTCGGAGCAGGCCGGACCAATTCGCGTCGTTCGCTGAGTACTGCCGGATCCGGCTGGCTGAGGACCCGCATCTGTGGGCGTCGACCCTGTTCGACGAGCTGGTCGAGCTCGGCTATCGCGGCAGCTACTCGGCGCTGACCCTGGCGCTGCGCCGCCGCCCGTTGTCGCAATCATCGATCACCCGGCTGGAGAGGAAACCCAGTGGGACTGGATCGAGCTGCCGGACCCGCCGGGTTCATGGGTGTCGGCAAGCGGGCCCACCTCCTGGTCGGTGCGCTGGCCCACTCGAGCAAGTGGCGCGGGGTCCTGGCCAACGCCGAAGACTTCCCGCACCTGGTAGAGGCGATCGACCAGGTGCTCGCCCGGCTGGGTGGGGTGACCCGCAGGTGGCGGTTCGACCGAATGGCCACCGTTGCCATCCGGGCACCGGCCGACTGCGGGCCGAGCTCGCTGCGGTCTGAGTTCGCCTCGGTCGCCAAACACTACGGCGTCGCCGTAGACATTCGCTGACCAGCCGCCCAGGTGCGCCGTATCGGCGTGTCCGCCTGCCACGATTCCCACCACCACGACCGCCAAGGCGGTCAGACTGTGAGCGCCATGGCCGGACAGGAGGCGGTCTTGCCGAAGACGCCTCCCCGGGGACCGGCTCAGGACATGCAATTACTGGAACACGCCACACTCGTGACCGCACCGCTTGCTCCATCGCGACTCTGGTCAGGCGCGCGGAGGTTACGCAGATACGAGTTCGCCGCCTACGAGGGGTGGGAGAACACTGGCAAGGGCGGCCGTGGGAGGACATTGGATGGGCGCTGGGCCGGGTGACTCTCTTCCACAGCAGTTTGGCCCGTACCGTCGGAGACGCTCACACCGTCAACCTCCGTCTCGGGGTCACGCTCATGGTCGGCCCTGGTTTCCGAACGGTAGGACGCAGCGTTAGCCACGGACAGAATCCTCCGGGTCACGGTGACAGGAACACTCAATGTCACGCCACCCTCGCCGCCTGCAGCAAGCGGCGAAGCGCCGACGCGGACCGGAGAGATGGCGGAGGCGCCGAGAGTGCGCGCGCGTTCGACCCAGCTCTCGACGTCGGCCAAGGTGATACCCGATTCTGTGGGGAGCAGCAAGAACGCAGCCATCCGGCCATCGTGGCACCCAGCAAGCTCAACCTCGCCGAAGGGGCCTCCTTGTCAATGCGACGGTCGACCGTAACGGGGCCAACCGCACACGATCCACGCCAATCGGGGCGGGGCGATGGCGTCCAAACTCGTGTCCGAGCTGTTGGTCGATCTCGGGGTCCTGTGGTGGCATTCCCGCCCCGCAGATCGAATGACACTGCAGGCTCAGCGGCCGTGCCGCTGAAGCAGCAGATCGCTGACCACTGGGCGGTGATCCGACGCAGCCGTCGCCTCCACCCTGGCGGAACGCACGGTGATGTCGGGTGAAACAGTCACCAAGTCGATGGTCTTCGCCGGGCGGGTGGCGGGATAGGTCTTGCCAGCGTTCGGGCCAACGTTCACCAGCCCCTGCTGCCACAGCGCTGCGATTTCGGGAGCGTCCGCCTTGGCGTTGAAGTCACCGACCAGAACCTTCGGGCCGTGATCGGGCGCCATGACGTTGAGCATGTCCGCCACCTGGGCACGCCGCACCGACGGGTCGTGCCGGGGTGGCGGGTCCGCCCGCAGAAGATGATCGAAAGCCCGGGGCGGACCCACGCCCCACATTTCCACCGCGACCAGGGGCTGTCACCCAAAAGTCGATGAGGATCTGCTCATGATTGGGCGGCCTGGCACTGCCAGCAACGCTCGCGGCCGCCACACTGTGGATGGACGGGCCGGGGACGACTGTTGAGGCGTTCATCGGTGTACTCGCGGGACAAACGCCGACGCGGCCACCACGACGGCCTCCTCAGCTGCGGGGTGACGGCGGCCAGCACCTCGGGTCGCGCTGTCCGCGCAACGTCGGCACGATCGCGTCCGGGGTCATCGGCGCGGACGCTGAAGGTGCGGCGCCGCAGTCCGGCTTTCAGCATCGCGACGTGGGCGGACCATCCAGAACGACGGTCAACACCTGCCGCTGCCCCGGTCATAGCCCCGGCAGCGCCCCCCGACACACCCCGCACCGGCCCCGCGCACCACCTCGGGGCCGAACATGGGCCACCACCACCGGCTGGTCGCCATCCTCCTCCACCTCGACCCGCTCGATGACCGCACGCTCGACCCAACACCGCACGCCATACCCTGAACACCAGACACACCGTCCTCCCCCTCCCGGTTCCGATTCCTTCAGCAAGGTCGAAACCTGCGCAGGAGACCGCGTGTCGCCATCACAGCATCCTCAACCCACCCACAGATGCGTCACGAGAGCCAGAAAACCGTGAAGAAGCCGCCTTGACTGAAGGCAGGCTCCGAGTCCGCGTCCAAGCCTGGCAGCGCGAACTGACATGGGCACCGCCCTACGCCGACGACGCGTTGCGCGCCGCGCCCCTCGGACCGAGGACGCCCGTGTGGCGGGGATCCTCGCCGGCGACGAGGCGACAAGAGCGGACCAGGATGGGCGCCGCGAACAGCAGGAAGCCATCGCACGGGTCGCCGAAACAGCCGTCACCAGGGCTGCGGCCGAGCGTGCCCGCTCGAGGCCCGCGACGTCCCCCTCGACCAGGAGGATGACCGCACCACCGCAGAGGGCTTGGCCGGGACCGTCTCACGTAGCCGGCTGCCCTTGCTGACCACCGTGATCGTGTTGCGGCCGGCGTCCAGATCGCCGTCGTGGCGGAGTCCGAGCAGCTCGGCGGCGCGCACCCCGCTGGACAGCCACAACGACACCAGCGCCCGGTCACGGTTGCTGGTTTGGGCCGAGAACAGCGCGCCCGCGGCATCGCCGGGGATCGCCCGCCACACGGGTTTCGGCACCTTCTGCCGGTACGTCGCCCTGCGGTGCACGACGAAGTCGTCCATCGGGTTGTGATGCGCGTACAGGCGCTCACCGGCGCGCGAGCGCTGCGCCGGAACCGGGTTCAGCATCGGTCCCAGGTCGGTGCGGCAGGCGAACTCGTAGACAGAACGCTCAGCTGATGGTTGATCGTGCGGCTGGCGTACTTCGCCGGCAACACCGGTTTGCCGGTGATCGGGTTCACCGATCCCGGTGATGGTGCGTCCGCGCGGCGCCGCAGCCGCTGCGTGTTCGGGGCCTCGCGCAACCATTCAACGAACTCGCGGACATCCAGCCGGTCAGCCCGCTCCCAGGCCGTGAACCGCGGGTAGTGGAACCGGAACCAGCGCAGCAGGTCGAAGCCGTAGCTGCGCAGCGTCGCCGGACTGCAATCAGAGGCCGCGAGGTCGCGCAGGTACAACGACGCGACCTGATGCTCGACCTCAGGGAACAGGACCCTCCACCGCAAACCGGACTCGACCTCCACCACACGGCCCAGCTCACTCAACGACATCCGCACCCTCTCCTACCCGGATCGACGTGCCGATCGGCACGCAGAAGAGTTCAGTCAACTAGCCGTGCGGTGGCCCCCCAACTCTGCTGGGGTTCAGGGTGCTCGAGACCATGCGGGAGTGGCAGCAGGCCCTCTGACGGCCGGAACCGACCGGTGACGCGGCTCCGGAGCGGCGCTTACCCTTCGGCCATGAACTCACCACTTGCTGGAGTACTCCGTGAGGCTTGGGCGATGTACCGGGCGCACGCCCGGCATCTCCTCACCCTCGCGTTGGCCGTCTACGTCGTCGCCGCGGTCGTCGAGGCGGTCCTGGCCGCACTGCTCGGGGCGGTCGTCGGCGGCTTCCTCGCCCTTGTCGTCAGTCTCATCGCGGCCTTCGTGCTGCAGGCCGCACTCGTCAAGGCGGTCGAGGACGTCCGCGACGGGCGGGCCGACCTGTCCTTGGGGGAGACCGTGGGCGCGGCCCGGCCCTACCTCGGGCAGGTCGCGATCGCCTCCATCGTCTCCGGCCTCGTGATCGGCGTCGGTCTGTTACTCCTGATCATTCCGGGGCTCGTCGTGTTGACGCTGTGGTGCCTCATCGTTCCGGTGATCGTGCTCGAGGGTGCGTCGGTGTTCGACTCCTTCGGGCGGAGCCGCGCTCTTGTCCGGGGCCATGGCCTGCAGGTGTTCGGCACGCTCGCCTGCGTGTTCCTCCTGACGCTCGTGGCCCAGATCGTCCTCAACGTGCTGCTCCTGGTCCTGCCCGCCGAGATCCGTGGCTTCGTCAGTGGCATCGTCTCCGGGACCCTGGTCGCGCCCTTCGTCGCGCTCGTCCTCACCATGGGCTACTTCCGGCTGCGCGCGGCGGCGGGCGGGACGGTCGGCGAGCAGGCAGGGCCGGCCGCCTCCTGACGGGACTCCGCGCAGATGACGGGTTGCCGCGCGGGTGACCGGGCCGGCTGCGCTCAGATCTTGCGGGGACGGACCTCGGTAGCGGTACCCAAGAAGGATGTGCACCCGCATACCCGGCTCAATCGGCACTACGGCCGCCTCCGACGCCCACCCGGCCCGCACCCACTTCCCGAGATCATCGGTTATAGGGCGCGAAGCTTCCGGCAGCGTTGATACGCAGGCCACCGGGCCGGGGAGGGCCTCCCCAGTTCCCACCGTTACTGTCCGAACGTTCCGCACCCTCTACGCCGAGGAGTCCTTCGCGGCTGCTCTTCCAGGATCTTCACCGCTTCCATGGCCTTCACCCTCAGACTCCGGGCTCGGCACTCCCTCGTTCCCACCTCACAGCGGGGTATTTAACGACGCGGCAGGTTTCGCTTGATGCTACGGACCGCTCGGTTGCTCCCCCCAAAGGGGCTTTCGACACTGGGCTTCGACACCGGGCGTTTCCCCCCGACGCCCCCAGTCTGCTACCGGGCTGCCTGACAACTACCCGGACCGGACTCCCACCGGCAAGCAACGGCGAACTTACGGATAGCGATCAACCAACTACGTGATCATCCCCCACCCTCCTGGGCGCACAATCGGTCAACACCAAGCTACGGCTACTGATGCGCATGGCCCTCGGGTTCACAGACACCGACGCCCTCATCGGCCTGGCCATGTTCGCCGTCGGCGGCTACCGACCCGACCTCCCCGGACGAACCACAGCCTGAACCACCAACTGATCAAGCAGAAGAGCCTTTAGAAGCGTTGGAGGAACCAGATGAGCCCAACGACGCCGGCCACGGCGGCCGCTGCGGTGTGCCCGTACAAGGACCACCGGAAGCGGCGGACGAACAGCAGCAGCGGGAAAAGCAGACCGACGATCAGCAGCTGCCCGAGCTCGATTCCGACGTTGAAGCTCAACAGCGAACCGAGCAGTCGGCCGCTCAGCCCGTCGGTGAAGCTGAGCGCGCTGGCGAAGCCGAGGCCGTGCAGCAAGCCGAAACCAAACACCACAAAGGGCCGATGCCGCGACTCACCACCGAAGATGTTCTCCACCGCGACGTACACAATCGACAACGCGATCAGAGGTTCGACAATCACGGCCGGTACCTCGACCCAACCGAGCGCGCCGAGACCAAGCGTCAGGCTGTGGGCCACCGTGAACGCTGAAGCCAGCCGCAGCACGCTACGCCAGTTGCGGGCGCCGAGCAGCAGGGTGACGAGGAAGAGGATGTGGTCGAATCCGCCGAGGATGTGTTCCCCGCCCAAGACCACGAAACGGGCAACCGCGGAGAAGAACCCGGTCTTGCCGGCCTCGAACTTGTGGTGCCCGGCGTCGAACACGAACGTTCCAGTGGCCCCGCCGAGCTGGTAGTCGACAATCTTGGTGTGTTCGTCGACGACGGCTTCGGCTTCGGCTTGAGAGAAGACGTTGTAGGCCACGGTGAACGCGCCGGAGGGTGAACCAGGGCAGGAGTGGACTAGCAGGCTGCGCGCGTAGCGCAGCCCTTGGCGATCCTCCACTCCAGTGCCCTCCAGCTTGGCCGTACACCGGACGCCGTCCACCGACACCACGACATGCTCAGTTAGGTAAGACTCGAGCCGCTCGTGCAGGCGCGGATAGCAACCGTTCCCGCCCCTGGGCTCCCTCGGCCGGGTCCGGCGAACCTAGCCCCGCGGCCGCGACCAGCAGGTCGTACTCCAGGCTCAGCTCGTAGCGCACCGTCGAACCGTCCTGCCGGATCTGCGAGGTCCCTTCCGTCGCCCGAACGTCCGCGGAGGCGGACGAGGCGAGCATGGTGAGCAGGAGGACGCCCGCGAGTACCGCGACGCTCGCGGCCGTACGTGACCACACTGTTGCCGAATCGGGCCCGACGCACTGGCGTCTACGCAAATAGCCTGCCACGGCCGCCATGATCTTTTATCGGCGATGCCAGGATGAGGACTCTCGGTACCGCCAGGGTGAACAGCTGTTGGGCGGTGGGTGGCGTTCTGTCTGAAACCGCGCTCCTCCCCACGAGACAGAAGGGAGCCAGGCGAGGACGCAATGGTCCCTCTCCCGGCTCCCGACCACGTGCTCGCTATGAGCTACTTCTGCTCGGTGAAGGCATACAGGTTTCCGTCCCAGGCAGCCGCCACCAGCGTGTTGCCGCTGATGGCTGGCGAGGCAGCGACCCAGGTTCCGACTTCGTACTTCCACACGATCTTGCCGGTCGATCGTTCGAGGCCGTAGAGGAAGCCGTTGTTCGATCCGATGTAGACGGTGTCGCCACTGATGGTCGGGGAGGAGGACACCCCACCGAGGTAGGTCGATCCCGGGATGCGGTTGGTCCACCGCGGGGTTCCGGTCGCCACGTCGAGTGCTGTGACGTTACCGTCGGGGAAGCCCATGTAAGCGGTGTCGCCGACCACAGCCGCAGTCGACGGGTTGCGGCTGCCGTCCATATACGACTCGCCGGGGCTCTTGTAGGTCCACAGGACCTTACCCGTGGCCGCATTCCTGGCGACCAACCGGTTCAGGGAAGCGATGAACACCCGGCCACCAGCGATCGTCGGGGTGCCGTCCTGGACCGCGCTGGTCCTCTCTGTCACCCACAGTCTTTCCCCGGTGGCGGCGTCGTAGGAGAGGAGCGTCTCGTCCTGGCCACCTACGTAGACCCGGCCATCCACCACGGCAGGCGCGCCCTCAACCTCATCCCCGCCCATCAGTTGAGCCTTCCACACCGTCTTGCCAGTTTTCGCGTCGAACGCCAGGAGTAGACCGTTTCTGGCCTCGCCTTCCTGCGCCTGGTACGCGTAGTAGACCTTGCCGTCGTCCAACGCGACGCCGTAGTAGGACTGTTGCCCCTGGACCGGCAGTTCGGGGTTGCGTTGCCAGCGCAGTTCGCCCGTGCGGGCATCCAGGGCGTACAGCGTGCCCTTCAACGTAGGTACGTACACCAGCCCGTTGGCCACGGCAGGACTACCGTGCACGGAGGCGTCCGTGGGGAACTCCCGCAGGCGCTTACCGGTCGCCAACTCGACGGCATAAAGGGACGCCTTGCCGTCGCCGCCGTCATCGCGGGTCCCGGCGTAGACGATGCCGTCAACGATCACCGGTGATCCGGTGAGGAACATGTCCGGGGTGCGGTAGCTCCATGCGAGCCCAAGGTCTTCGGGGCTCAGCTCGTCCGTAGCGACTCCGAGGTGAGCGGGGTCGCCGTGGTGCTGGCTCCAGTCGGCACCGGCGCGGGGCGCCTGCACGGGCTGGTCGGAGAGCGTGAACGTGGCGCTCTTGGTCCAGGTCTTACCGGCCTCGTCCACCGCGCGCGCCTCGATCGAGTGCCGTCCGGCCGGCAGACCAGAGCGACCGTGTTCGGTGAACCAGGTGAAGTCGCCGGTGGGCTTCAGTTTCGTCCACTGCCCGCCGTCGAGGCGGTAGCTGACCTCCCGCACCCTGTTGGCGGTGTCGTAGGCGTTGACCTGCACCTGCGTGAACGCCCCGCGGGCCACCTCACTGCCGGGAGCGGGGTTAGTGATCGTCAGGCTCTTCTCCAGACCGAACATCCGGAACGGGTTCGCCAGATCACCATGCATCTCGATGAACCGGAAGCCCCGCGGGCTGTTGTCAGCCGTGTTGTAACTGGAGTTTGTCTGGATGTAGCGGGCGCCGTCGACGAAGTCGTCGTCCACCTGATTGGAGTGCCGGTGGCCGGTCAGGAACAACTCGACATTGTACTTCTTCAGGAGGTTCAGCAGTTCGGCGTGTCCGGGACCACCAATCCTCGTGTTCTGAGGGGCGTGTTTGATCACGACGATCCGCTTGTCCCCGGCGTTGAGCTCCAGATCACGCCGAAGCCATTCCAGCTGCTCCGGCAATTGCTCGGATCGGTTGTTGTCCAGCGTGACGAAATGCCGGTTCCCGTAGTCGAACGAGTACCACTCCGGGCCGACGTAACGCCGGTAGTTTTCCACCAGTAACTTGTACTCGTTCCACCGCTGGCTCTTGGAATACTCGTGGTTGCCCACGGCCGACCACACCGGAACCGCCGACCTCGCAGTGAGCTTGCGGAAGTCGATGAACTCCTGCTCCTCACCGTCTTGGGTGATGTCACCGCTGATCTGGATGAACGCCAGGTCCCGCGCCGTGGAGCTGACCTCAGCCACTTGGTCGCCGTACTGGGCGTTCAGATGGGTATCGGCCAAGTTGCCGAAGGTGAACGATCCGCTTCTGGTATTCGGCCGCGACAGGAGCGGGAAGTCCGCCACCACCGCTTGAGCCGGGGCTAACTGGCCAAGGTTACGGTAAAATTGAGGCATTTTGAACTCGTCAACCGGCACAGCATAGCCGGCCCGGCTGGGACACGAACACCAGATCCGTGATCCGCCGCTCCGAATCCGTCTCGATCCGGTAACCGCCAGCGCCGTCGGTCTGAACGATCGTTCGCCCGTCAGAGACGCTGACCCCCTTGAGCCCACGCTCCCCCTCGTCGCGTTCCCCGTTCTCGTTCCTGTCCTCATACACCACGCCGCTGATGACCGCAGGATCGCGCAGCGCATCCTGCGCCAAGGCCACAGCATCCGCGGCCGCGGGTTTCACCACCACCACCGCGGCCAACACGGCAATGGCGGCCATGAGTGCCTTCCTCAGCCGCACACCACCCCGCAGCGCTCCGCTGCCCGACGTACCCTGATCCACCATCTGCTGTTCATTCACAGGTTCGCGTTCATGCACGTTCCTCTGTCCTCCCCGCCTCGCGAAAAATCCGGTCCCGCGGCCCCACCTCGGCAGGCTCCGAACACTCGACGACCTGGTCGACGAAAGATCATCGGAGCACGCCGACGTTGCCCGAGAAGGCAGTCGCACACGCTGATCGGGTACCACCCGCGACGTGCCACCCACGATCGCGGGCGATCACGCCAACACAACAACCCCGCTCTTCGGGCGCCGGCCCACGGTGTCGCGTCAGCCCAGACATCCCCTCGAGCTGATTTCGTGGCTGGCAGCATCCTTCCGCCAGCCACAGCGATAGGAAGGATTTCGTCCAGCAGTGAACGTAACGCAACGACAAGGCACCCAGTGCGTTGATTCCAGGCGGACCCAGAACACCAGGGCCCTAATTGGCTCGCCACCGGCCAGTAGCTGACGCAGCATTGTCGCCGGTAGGCATCCACGTGGCGGCCTACGAGTGCGTCCCAGATGTGGCGCCGGTCGTCATCGTCGTTGGGTTCTCCGACCACCGCCGCATGCGCGGCTACCACGCCATCCCCCGGGCCTGCTCGCTGCTGGCCACCAGGTCGGCCAGCCGACGTTCGGACGCCGCCCGCGCCCGGTCGATGATGCGGCGCGGGTACTTGCGGTACCGGTCGTGAAGGATGAACTCCTGGAAGGGTGGGTACCTCACCGAGGCGGCGGAGGCGGTCCACACCACTTTCTACGCACCGATCGACGGTCAGGTCATCAATTACTGCCCTGGCAGTTCAAGCACGTGTCGTTCAAACCTGGCGGCGAACACGTCTGCGCTGGACAGACGAGAAGGACGCACTGGACGGCTACGAGGGGTGGCAGACGCTGACCCGGAAAGCGCTGGCGCAGATCCCAGACCTGATCCTTGGCGCATACGTGACGGTGTGGCCGCACGACCAGTACACGTCCGCCCGCATCGGGGGCCCCGAGGCTGCCGTATACCTCGGCACCCGACTACCTCTCCAGGCCGCAGAGCCCGCGACGTAACGACCCACCGCACCTACACACAGGAATCGTTCGCTTTGCTCGGCCACGGGAACAGGAACGAGCGCGCGGCAACCCCGTGAACCCCTCGCTGCAGTACTGGGCTGCCCGTCCCGCCCCGCGCAATGATCCCGGACTTGATCCGCCCGGGCGGGGCAACCCGGATCAGGTTCGCATCCTTCGACGGCGTTCTGCTGCCGCGGGGGCTGGGTGGTCAGGTCATTGCCGGCGTGGGCGGCCCGCAGCCGAGCACGATCGTGAACAACTGGGTTCACGCCGTTTGCCAGGGGCCAGGCGGCCGGCAGTGCAGAGTGATCTGTCTGCCGGAGGATGCCAGGCATGCGGGGGACGGTGGTCAGCTTGCGGCGGATAGTGGCGGTAGTCGTCCGGTCGGACGACAAGCGCTGCTCGCGAGTGCCGCGACCGCCGCAGAATCCGCACAATACGCAGAATCCCCGGCCAGCGCCCATATGCGCAGGTCAGCGAGCCTCAGGCTCTTCGGGTGGCGCGTCCGCAGAATGCCGCACTAATTGCCGCACAATTGCCAGGCTTCCGCGGGGACGGGACCTGGTGTCCACTCCAGCCAGGACCCGCGCCCACGCGATTGCGCGGAGATTCTGCGTCAGTTCTGCGGCGGCACCCGACTCCAACGCCATACGCCGTCTGACCTGCGCAGACGGCGGTCAGCAAGGGGTTCTGCGTATTGTGCGGATTCTGCGGCGAGCAGTCAGCCAGCGCTACTTCGGAAGCCCGGGCAGACCCTCGGCCACGTCGACAGACAAGGCGTCCGCCGGCAATGCGGGGAACGGCCAGCCCGGGTCCGGGGGCACCTCACCGATCCAGGCGCTGTCACTGTTGGTGGGCCACCACACCGGTACACCGGAGCCGTCCATCCGGTCAGTGCGCGCCCGGAGGTCGTCGACGGTGATCTGTGCCAGCTGCGCCTCCACGTCATGCGACGGCCTCCGTCTGGACTTGTGGTCAGGACGTCTGCACGCCACCCGTCTCCAGCCAGCTCGAGCTCTGCGAACCAACCGGCGTCACGAATCGCGGAGGCGAGGCTGCAGGTTGAGAAGTCTATGAGCGATCGTCTTACCTGCGAGTGAGCAGTCGAGGGCGACGGCACCGTGCGCGAGGAATCGCAAGCCCTTCGGCGAGAGCTTCGCGTGGAGGCCGTGCCCGCACTCTTGGCAGGTGGAAGGCGCACGAGGCCGCGCTCAGAGAATCGAGGCCAGGCCAGGTCAGCGCCGAGCGGGGTTGCGTCGAGGCCGCCGGCCCCGGCCTGCTGGGCGCTATGGGCACGGCCGCACTTTGCCGGACGGCTCCGACTCACGTCCTTTGGTTCTGGCAACGGCTTCATCCCTCACAGCAGGGGGAACCAGTCGACGACACCGGTCGATCAGGGCGCCGGACTTCACCGCGTATTCGCTGCGAACAGCCGACGGCCGTTCACAGCCAGACCTAGCCGGACCGGCCGCCGACCCGGCGATCACGCATTGTCGCAGGTCGGAGGCCGGTTTCCGGCTTGAGCGGAGGGCATGGGATTCGAACCCATGTGGCAGAGGGGTCCCTGCCAAGCGGTTTCCAAGAAGGATGCACACCCGCATACCACCTGCACGTTCACCGACCGGAGCCAGACTTCACCGCGTATACGCCGGCCATGCTTCGAGCGAGTGGTAGTCCGCCGGGCACCACCGGACTGGCGCTGCCGCCGTTGTGGCGACTCGGCCGAACCACGACCACCGCGGGTCGGTCAGAAATGCGCCCGAGTCCGGATGGACCGGCGTGAGGGCAGACTGCGGTCAAGATGAGGGCTGTGCTCGTGAGGCTCGCTCGTCGACCGCTTGCGGCTGGAGTGGCCGAGGCGATCTCCGCATGGAACGCGGCGAAGGTTTATTTGAGCACCCTGATCGAGAATCTCGTTGAAACGGTGGGTGCCTTGCTGGACAGGTAGGGGACGTGAGGACACCGATACCAGACCGGGAGACGCGCTTCCGGGCGCTCTACGCCGACGCATACGCCGACGTGCTGCGCTTCGCGCAACGGCGCGTGCACCCCTCCCATGCGGAGGACGTCACCGCAGACGCCTTTCTGGTGGCATGGCGGCGCTTCGACGACCTCCCGAACAGGCGAGACGACGTGCGGGCGTGGCTGTTCGGAATCGCTCGTCACTGCCTCCTCAACACCCAACGGGGCCAGGAGCGACGTGATGCCCTCGCCGTCCGGGTCGCCGAGGCGGTGTCGTCGGTGGGCTCGGCGGACGGACTCGACGCTGATCTCCTCGCGCAGCGGATCGACCTGGCGGCCGCATGGCGGCGACTGAGCGAGACTGACCAGGAGGCGCTGTCGCTCACCGTCTTCGAGGACCTCACCTCACCCCAGGCGGGGCGGGTCCTCGGCATCACCGCCGCTTCCTATCGCCTCCGGCTGCTGCGGGCCCGACGCGCCTTGCGCCGCCAGCTCGACCTCGCCGAGTCCTCCTCTTACGAGCAGATGGAGACCCAATCATGAACGTGCACACCGACTCCGCACTCCGCGCCCTCGACGCTACGACCGCAACTCTGTCTGCCGGGGAGCAGGAGCGCGCCCGGGCAACGCTCGAACGGATCGTCGCGACGACCCCATCAACCCCGGCCGCGCAGCCCGCAGCCCCCACACCGGCTCGAGGATCCCGGCGCCGCCTAATTCTCCTCCCCATGGCCGCGCTCACACTGGCCCTCGCCTGGATGGTGATTCCTGCGCTGGGAGGCGACAACCCGGCATACGCGTCCTGGACTGCCACCCCCGCGTCCGTCACCAGCGTCGAGCTGAGCGCGGTGGCAGCTGCCTGCCGAGACAAATTG
The DNA here is from genome assembly GCF_014873875.1 of Actinopolymorpha pittospori. Lineage (GTDB taxonomy): Bacteria > Actinomycetota > Actinomycetes > Propionibacteriales > Actinopolymorphaceae > Actinopolymorpha > Actinopolymorpha pittospori. The sequence continues at coordinate 1,640,226 of NZ_JADBEM010000001.1, forward strand.
CGTGGCTCCTCCATCGACCTAGACAGGGCCAGGCTGGTGCTGTCCGAACGCCGGGGCGACCACGTCGCACTGCTCTACCGGACAGAGGACCCGGACATGTCAGGGGCATGCCTGGCGCGTAACCCGCGGGGGTCCACCGACGTCGACGACGTTGACGACGGGGTCGGCGGCAGCACCGGGCCTGCACTGAAGGCACCCGCGACCGGATACACCCAAGGCGCGATCTCCCAGTTCGACGGAGCCTCGATCACCGACGGCGCAGTGGGCGCCGCGGTGACGGGCATCACCATCCACGCAGGCACCCTCACCGTCAATGCATCCGTGCAGAACGGCCGCTACGTGGCCTGGTGGCCCGGTCCCGCGTTCCCCAGCGGGTATGTCCAGCCGAGCGGCAAGGGGGGACCCGAGCCGATTCTCACCTACGACCTCACCCTGACCGACGGCACCGTCATCCACAACGCCCAGCCAACCCTCCCCTCCTGACATGCCCCGACCGGAAAGGTGGAGGACGCGCACGTGAGGATCGCGGACGCGACGGATTTCCACGTCGTAGTCGAGGAACGGCACGAACTCGGTCCAGGTGTTCTCCCACAGCCGGGTGATCGCCGGGTACCTCGCCCCCCAGGCTTAGACCAGCTCCTGCCCTATAACCCGTCGCTGATTCATAGGTCTGCCCCAACTGTTCGCGAGCGGGCGGGTACGGATCGCTAGGCTTCCGGCTCATGCGATCATCGCTCGGCGCCTATCCAAGCCCCTCTTCTCTCGGCTGGAAGTAACCGAGTGGCTAGAAGGCCGCGGCCACAAACCCAGAAAGGACGCGGGGGAGACCGACGTCTGGGCAGCGCTGAACCTCCTGCGCGGAGCGGTCTCGGCGGACGAAGCCGCCGAACTCGTGCTGTCGCTCGCAGTGGAGCGGAAGACGGGAGCTGCTACGGCCGGTGAGCATCTGCAGTCGGCCCCTCGACCCTCGCTCGGGTGCAGGAGGCGGTCGAGCGTGTCGACCCGGACAAGCTCGCCTCGGCAGCAGACTTCGCGCTGGAACGGCTCGCCAAGTCACAGGGCAAGGTCGGTGCGAACTTTGGCTTCGTCGGTTCGCGTACCACAACGATGCTCGCCAACCTTGCGGCCGCTCGTCCCGGCGGAGTGCTCTACGACCCGGCCTGCGGGATCGGCCCCGCACTACTTGAGTCGGTCACGCTCGGGGCACGCCCGGAGCGAGTCATCGGACACGACATCAACGAGCGGGCGCTCCACATCGCTGAGCAGCGTGCGGAGCTGCACGGCATTGACATCGAGCTGACGAAGACCGACATTCTCTCCGCGGATGTGGACCCGACTCTGCGCGCAGATGTGGTCATCCTCGAGCCAGCCTTCGGGCTCAGGTTGGATGCTTCAGCACGCCTCACCGACGCCCGCTTCCAGTTCGGGACGCCGCCGCGCTCCTCGGCCGACACTGCATGGCTTCAGCACGTTGTCGCTCACCTGGCTGAGACAGGACGCGGATATGTTCTCAGCCCATCCGGCACGCTCCTTCGCGGTGGCGAGGAGCGGAGCATCCGCACGGAGCTCGTACGCCGCGGCTGCGTGGAAGCCGTCGTCGGGCTGTCGGGCAAGCTGCTTCCGCACACTTCGATCCCGCTGGCGCTGTGGGTGCTCCGACGACCGGTCAGCGCGCCTGCCACCGAGCAGGTCCTCTTCATCGATGCCTCTGAGGCGGTAGCGCCCGAGAACCGCGTGGCGACATGGCTCAACGATCCCGCCACTCGTCAGGACGTCCCGCACGTCGAAGTCCCAGTTGCAGATGTGGCTCGCGGCGGAGTCGGTGTTCACGCCGCAGCGGTGGGTCGACCGGATCGAGCGCGAGCCTGGCGAGGTGTCTGATGCCTACGCCGACGGGTGGCGCGCCATCCACGACACCATGCGCAAACTGCAGAACGTCTTGTCGGCGTTCGCACACTTTGCGACCTTCTCCAAGTCTCGTGTGATGAGCGTTGGGGAACTGGTCGAGCAAGGCGTACTGGACCTTCGCCTTGGCCGACCCAAGGAGCGCTACGAGGGTGCTCCCGATGAGCTGCGCGAACGGATCGCGACGGCGGCAGATCTTCGTGACGGCACTAGCCGGTGAGTTCGGCGAGGCGCTGAGTCCTTCGGCGGCGTCGCCGTAGTCCTCGTCGAGTGCCTCGAGGACGTCGCCCTCGGCGACCGTCGGGTCGATCTGGCGGAGCCAGGCCGTGATGGCGGGCGGAGGCGGTCTGCCAGTCGGTGCTGCCGTACTGGCGCCTGAGTCGGGCGAGATAGGGATCGCCCCACGCGAAGGCCTCGAGCCGGTCCTCGACCAGGCCAAAGCCGAGCAGCAGCGGCGGGTCCAGGCGGCTCGCGGGGCTGGTCGCGGTCGACAGGCAACCGGCGAACATGGCGCCGTCCTCGGACCAGCCGGCGGCGACCTGGCCGCCGAGTTCGATGGCGAGGGCCTGGGTGAAGCCAGTGAGAACGGCGACGTCACGGTCCTCGGCGTTCCACACTCCGGTGAGGCATTCGCGGCTGAAAGCGCCACTCCAGCCGGCGCCGGTCGGCCAGTCCTGCAGGTCGAGGTCGACCTCAAGGCTGCGTTGCAGGTCGGCCACCGCCTGGGTGGCGGAGATGGCGCCGGGAGCGTGGGTAATGATCCACGAGCCATACATCGACATCGGTATGTCTTCCTTGCTCAGTCCGACAGGATCCGGGACGGCCAGTCGTTCGGGTCGTACTCGCGTGGTTCCCTCTTGATCAGTACCGGCTCGAGCAGGTCCCTGACCGCGCGGAGCTGGTCGTCGGTGTAGGCCGTGATGGGTGCGCCGATGGCTACCACGGTGTAGTCGTGCCCGGCGTCGTCGGGGACGTGTTCGACCCGCAGACCGGAGGCCTGGGCGGCCGCGGTCAGCGCGGCGGTGCAATAGCCACGCGGATGCTCACGCGCCAGGCGTGACCCCTCCCGCAAAATCCCGTACCACTCGTCGTACGGCGTGCTGAACGGAAGTGTCTCCGGGTCGCAGGTCACGAACCCCCACACCGCGTCCAACCGCTCGCCAACTGGCGCAAGCCAGGTCCAAAACGCCTCCGCGACGGCGTCCTCCTCCCACGGGCGCAGACAGGTCGACAACACCGACACCCGCACATCCGCGCCCTCGTGCGGATCCTGGAAGCCCACATCGATGTCGACCACTGTCGGGTCGTCCGGATCCGGACTACGACCCTCGATGGCCAGGTGAGCACCTGCCGAGTCCACATCCCGGGCGTCCAGCCGCGACTGGAGCCTGTCGAACCTCTTCTCCGTCCACCGCCCACCGGCGGGAAGACGGTCCGCTCCGCGACGAAGCCCAGGGTGCGCTGATCCTCGTGGGCGTACGTGACCAGGACGCGGGCCCGTTGACGTGACGTCTCGCCCCGGGCCTGGTGCAAGAGGTTGTAGAGGGCCTCGGCTCCGGACCACGCGGCTTCGTAGTCGCGCCTCGTCGCTGAGCTCTTCCGCCTGGTCCTCGGGCAGGAGTTCGGCGCGGATGCCCTGAGACCAGGACAGGGACCGTTTCCCCAGGGTGGCTTTCTCGTACTCGTGCCACACGTCCAGGGCGTCGGCGTCGCCGGTGATGCGGATGTACTGCAACCAGGAGACGACGAAGGACGGCCCAAGTGGGAGATCCAGGTCCTCGCCGGTTTCCGTGACTTTCGCGCACGTAGAGCCGTGCCTGTGACCAGTCGGCCAGCAGCGCCGTACCGGTCGGCAGGGACGTGGACACCACGTACGGGCGCGGTCCAAGGATGTTGGAGGCAGTGCCCAGCAGGGGAGTGCTCCAGGTTTCCTAGTTGTACTCGGAGCGGTCAGGCTCCGGCGGCTTTTCGCGACGCCCGCACCAGTCGTTCGACGAGGTCATCCGGGATCGGTTTCCGTGGCGAGAAGGTGATGCCGGTCTTGGTCGCCTTGAGGCCGACGGCCGCGATTTCTTCGGCATGTTCGGAGATGGCGCTGGGAAGGAGATACAGCCCGCACTGCTTACTGAACGCCGCATAGCTCGCGACGACCGAGCCACTGATACTGAACCCCGGCATGTTGTAGGCCACGACCTCCTCCGCCTCCGGCAGCGCGCTGGCCAAAAGCGCGCGCAACCGTTTCAGTGAGGGCCGGAATGGCTCGGGTGCCGCGGCAATGTAGGCGTCGTGGTCGACCATCGTCATGGTTGTGCCTCGCTTCTGATTCCGATTCTTTTCAAGATTCCGTTTCCTTCAGTGCCGACCCCAGACTCGGCCGCTAGGCGTATCCGGCCAGGACGTTGGTTACAGGCGGCTGATCGGTGGTTTGCCTGCTCGGCCGTGAGCGCGCCAGCCGCCGCCGTCGGGGATCTTGCCGAGTTTCTTGATGTCCATGTGCACCAGTCGCCAGGCCGGTCCCGTTCGTAGCGCTGCGCGGTCTGTTTGGAGGATCGGATGACCTCACCGGTCATCGGGTCACACGCACGCAGACACGAGACGCCGTGAGGCGCAGGATCCGTGACACGACCGCCCTGCGGGCGGCGCGCCGACGTCTTCCACCTCGTCTCGCTCGAACCACTCGCCGGGAACCTTCACTGAGCCACTCATGTCAGGCCAACTGGTCGTCGACGGACACGGCCAGGAGCTCGGCCATGTGTGCAGCAACGTCGGTCGGTGGCTGGCGACGGCCGCGTTCGTGGCTGGCGACGGTGTACGTGGTTCGCCCGATGGCGGCGGCCAGCTGGGTCGTCGACAGGCCGGCGGTCTCCCTTCGATCCAGAGCTGCTCCTGCCTGCCACGACTGTCCCCTAACGTCATCATTTGTAGGGTCCGATCCTGCCACCTTCACTCGTTGAACCGCGCGAACCCTCGTTGTGGCCATGTGTTGCGACACCGATTGCGTGCGGCAGCAAACAGCGTGCGGACCCTCCGCGCCACCTCAGTCACCAGCCCCTCCGGCGGGGTGGTGAGGACTTTCTGTACGTCTTCAAGGGCGGCCCCAACCGGGCCGCCGCGCCCGCCCGATGGCGCCGGCTCTCCCTCCGCGCCTTCGGCGCCCGGTCGGCCGGCGCGGCTGGGCGCGAAAAGAAGGCCGCCAGAAGACTGACGACCCTCACAGCGTCGGCACCGATCCTCGAGGACCTGGCGGTGGCCGGGGCGGGCCGGCGGCTTTACCCACCTCGCTTGGTCCGGGTCCCGAAGACCGGGGGCCCACGGCGGACGGTTGGCGGCAGGCAGCAAGCTGGCCGCCGAGCCGGGACAGGCTACGGGCCCCCGGCCTCCCGGACCAAGCCAGGCCACCGGCCAAACCCGCCGCCCCTCCGGGCGCGACCGCCCAAGCTCTGTCATCCATCCCGATCGATCCCGTGAGCCAGTCCCAGTAGCCTTGGCCGGCATGCGACTTCTTATCCTTGGCGGTACGTCGTTTGTCGGGCGTGCGATTGTGGCCGACGCGCTGCAGTCTGGTGCCGAAGTGACACTGTTTGGGCGCGGTAAGACCGGCGCAGACCTGTTCCCCGATGTTCCGCGACGGATCGGCGACCGGGACTCCGGGGACTATGCAGCGCTTCAGGATGGCAGCTGGGACGCGGTGGTGGACGTGAGCGGATACGTGCCACGTCACGTCAGACAGGCAATGGAGACGCTCGACGACCGGGTAGATCGCTACTTGTTCATCTCCAGCCACGCGGTCTACGTCGACGAGGCAGGACCAGGCAACGACGAGAGCACACCACGCCGGCCGCCTGAACGCGACACCGAGAAGCTCGACCAGGACACCTACGGGCGATGCAAGGTCGCCTGTGAGGACGACGTAGTAGGACGCTACGGCTCGCGGGCCACGATCGTCCGGTCGGGCAAGGTCGCCGGCCCGCATGACACCCAGGACACCTTCACCTACTGGGTGCGCAGAGCAGCTTGTGGCGGTCGAGTAGCCCTCCCAGGGGAGCCTGAACAGCCCGTACAAGTGATCGACGTTCGCGACCTGGCCCGCCTTGTCGTGCAGCTCCTGTTCGACGAGCGAGGCGGAGCGTTCAACGCCGTCGGCCCTGCCCAGCCGTCCACCCTCGCCGAGCTCATCCATACCTGCGCGGCCGCGGCGGGCACGCAGGTCGAACTTGTGCCCATTCCCGCCGACACGGTGCCGCGGTTATTTCCGCTTGTCCGGCCAGCCTGGTCGACGCAACAGCGAAGCGCAGACAAGGCCCGAGGAGCCGGTTTGCCAGCAACTCCACTTCACACGACAGCAGCCGACGTCTTGGCATGGGACCGCCTGCGCGGACAACCGCCCCTGCGATGCGGACTGTCTCCCGCGGACGAGGAGAAGCTGCTCCGCGAGCACAGTGGATCCAGATGAGAGGGAATCGAGCCGCCCGTGGTCGCCTACGTCGCGATCTTCGTGGTCTTCGAATCGATGGCCGGTGACCCATGAGGCGCACGTCCGCGGGAGCCATGCCGACGCGGCGCAGACCTTTAGCGCGGTGAAGCTGGCCACGATCTGGCCACACAACGCCATACGGAGACGACAGACGATCGAGAGCACCACGCCTCGCACCCGCAGGTCAGAGTCCACTTGCGCTGTGATCCGAACTGCTCCAACCGAGTTCCTAACCCGTGTCTCGACCGAACCCGCCCGCCCGCGGTGTCGGCTTCGCGCCCCAGGTGGCTCCGGATCTGCCATGATCCCGATGTGAGCCAATCCCGACGAGTGCCGACCTGGGTATGGTGCGTGCTCGCACTCGTCCTGGCCTTCGTGGTCTGGTCGTTTGTCGGCGACCTGACGTCCTCGAGGTAGCCCAGCCTGAACGCGACGCCAGTCGTGACGCCAACCGAGCCGGGCACGCCCAGGCAGTAGCCAACTGAGCAAGATCACCGCGAGGGCCATGCAGTACCGCCCGTCGACATGCCCAGGCCTGAAAAGCGGAAGCTCGGCGAGCCGAAGCGCCGCGGGAACTGCCCCCCGTCTGGCCCCGAAATAGCCCCCGAGCAGTGAGATCCGCCGAGCTTCGCCGGACCAAAGCGAGACCCAGCGAGCCGCCAGGACCAGCGCCGCTAGAACGGCGTTTCCGCAGGTCAGGACGGCTAACCACCAGGTCAGAGCGGAGGGCATGGGATTCGAACCCATGTGGCAGAGGGGTCCCTGCCAAGCGGTTTTCAAGACGGATGCACACCCTCATGCCACCTGCACGTTCGCCGATCCGAGCCGAACTTCGCCGCGTATACGCCGCACCATGACCCGGGCAGCCACAGCCCGCCGGACACCACCAGACCGACATCAGCCCCGCCTGATGACGCAGCCAAACCGCTACCGCCGCGCCGATGTCGAACGCCTGCCGGCAGGCGTCCCGAAGGTGCGGACGTCGACCATGGGCACTGCCAACCGGCGCTGCCGACACGGCGGCTGCTGGCATCGTCGTCAGTGTCAGGTAGTACACACTTGTGTCATGAGCCAAGGTCTTCCCGAGCCGGCACCCGACACCTCCGCCGAGGTGGTCACCATCACCGACGCCAGAGCCCGTTTCGGCAGCCTCGTAAGACGCGCCGCGCACACCCGGCAACGCGTCATCATCACCGACCACGGCCAGGCCGCGGCCGCGATCATCAGCGCCTCCGAACTCGAAGACCTCGAGGACCGGCTCGCGATCGCTCAGTACCAGCTCGAGAAGGCCAACGGCACCCTGCGCACCGTCGCCCACGCAGAAGCCAAGCGCCGGCTCGGGTTCACCAAGTGACCTACGCCCTGGACTGGCGCGAGAACGCCGTAGACCAGCTCGTGCGCCTCACGCCGCGCAGCGCACCACACCGCATCGTCGGGCGCTACGAGCAGGCCGTCGTCGTCCAGGCCGACCAGTCAACCGGCCTAAGCTTCGTCTACGCCCTGGCCGACGCTGATAGCGGGCCGTGCGACGGGTCGGTCGAGTTCCGGGGGCTGTCAGAGACGTGCGCCCACGGGATGGCTCGCGTCCGGCGAGGATCACCAAATGAGCTCCACGATCCAATGGGTTGCCCTGATCGTCCCCCTCCTGATCGCCGTGGTCGGCTGGGCCTGGACGGTTGGCGGACATCAAGCCTTGCTACGGCGTCGGCTGTCACAGGAGCTGGAGATGCCGGCTTGTCGTCGGGCGGGATACTGCGGCGCGTCCGTGCCGCCCTGTCCATGGCGGCCGCGTGGCGTTCCATGAACTCTTCGCGGCGCTCCAGGAGCTCGTCGGAGCGTTGTACGCGGCCGGGACGGTGGTGGACGCGGAGGTCGTGTGCTGGCGCGGTGATCCGCTGGACTTCGCCGCATTACCGCCTCCCAAGGTCGCCGACGCGGTGGACCCGCGGATCCTGGTCGATCGTAGATGGGCCGAGGCCATCCTCACCGCCGCCGCGGCTCAGCCGACCGCGATGGGCCCGCGCATGGTCGCCTTCTACGCCTGCATCTACTACGCCGCGATACGTCCGGCCGAGGTGGCTGACCTCCGCGCGTCGGACATCAAGCTGCCGCCCCTGGTCTGGTCCAATAAGGAGAACCGCGAGATCGAATCGGGCGAGTGGGGCGAGCTCTTGTTGAGCCACTCCTCACCCGCCCTCAGTACGGCGTGGACCAACGCGCCAGTACCCGACTGACACCGACGTGAGTCCCGCCAGCTCAAGCACCGCGCCAAGCAGGAGGTGCGGCCTGTGCCCTGCCACCCTCGGCTGGTCGAGTTGCTCCGCAGCCACATGAACGAGTTCGGCACAGCTCCCGATGGTCGTCTCTTCCGCAGCCGCTACCACAACCGTCCGCTGTCGGAGAGCACCGTCTGGCAGGTCTGGCGCAAGGATAGAGCCGCGGCGCTCAGCCGGCAGGAGCGTGCCTCCGCGCTCGCCCGTCGCCCCTACGACCTGCGTCATGCGTGCGTGACCACTGGCTCAATGCGGGCGTGGACCCCGCACAGGTCGCCGATTGGGCCGGCCACAGCGTCGCGGTCCTCCTCCGCGTTTACGTCCGCTGCATCGCCGGCCGCGACGAAGTGGCCAAGAAGCGCATAGAGGAGGAGCTCGCATGGAACGTGGGTTGAAACATCTGGCCCTCACCTCTCGATACGGGTATCTGGAGACCTGACCATGAGTCTTGAGAGTTCTGGCGAGGAGTCAGACTCCTGCTGCCAGCCACAGCATCTCGGGGTACCGCCCTCAGGTCTGCGACCGGGGCCACTGCGTTATTCCCGAGGAGACGACGGCGTGGCCGCGCCAGTCGGCCATTCCTAACTCCCCGCCTCAGGCGTTCGTGCATACTCAACGGCGCGAGCGGTGCTGGGAGTGCCACTGGGCGATGGGGGAACGATGATGAAGAAGCTTGTGGCAACTATGCTGCTCGCCGTGACTGCGTGCCTCGCCACGACCTCTTGTGGTGGAGGCGACAGGGACACGGCATTGAAGCTAGCGCGGCAGGCCTGCCAGTTTCTTCCCGACCAGGACGGCCCTGAGCCTGCAGCCGCCACGGGCGCCAGCTCGATATCCGCCGAGAGAATGGAAGAGCTGGTCAAGCATGCATCTGACGCCGCGGACCAGTCCGGTCGGGCCGCAAGACTGGATCCCACATGGAACGAACTCGCCAGAGCGCTGTCGAACATTACGGACGACCTACGAGCCCTGTCCCCGATCATGCCCACGCCCCAGGACGATCGGACCTATGAGCAGCGTATGGCGGCCCAGGCTCCCGCCGGGGACTTCTCCAAGTCAATCAGAACCGCATCAGCTGAATGCCGGAAGGCCTCCTGAACAGGAGCAGGCGAGGTCCTGCTCCTGTTCACCGCCACCTGGTTGGCGTCGAGGGAAAACGATGAGTTCGCCGCCGGGTGTCGGCGCTAGTTGTTCTGGGTCATGACGTTGGTGACGCGTTGGGGTAGGCGTGTGGCGGGGGGCTTGTCGCCGGCGGCGGTGTGTGCTCGATGATAGTTGTAGTGGATGTTCCAGACCTGGATCGCGTTGGCTCGTTGGGTTTCGCTGGTCCAGACGCGGGCGTAGAGGAGTTCTTCGGCCAGGGTGCGCTGGTAGCGCTCGACTTTGCCGTTGTGCCGGGGCGTGTAGGGGCGGGTGCGTTGGTGGCGTGAGACGAAGCCGGAGATGGTGCGGGCGAAGGCACCGGCACGGTAGTTGCCACCGTTATCGGTGACGAGGCGGGTGATGCGGTGGATGCCGTGGGCGGCGAAGAACGCCCTGGCGCGGTGGAAGAAGGCGATGGTGGTGGTCGCGGTCTCATCGGGCAGGTGCTCGGTGTAGGCCAGCCGGGAGAACCCGTCCACCGCTGAATGCGGGAACACGTACCCGGCCTTGGCGGCGCCGTTCTTCTTCGCTTTCGCGTTGGGCGGCCCGGTCGGCGTCGCTGCCGCGGCCGTGTGCCCGCCAGCCACCGCCATCGGGGATGGCGCCGACCTTTTTCACGTCCAGGTGGACCATGTGACCCGGATACCGCGCAGTGATCCGCCCCGGTCGCCGGTTGGACGCGCCGGTGGGATCCAGGTCGCGGCGGCGGTTGATACCCAACCGGACCAGCCAACGCCCCACCGTCGCCGTCGAGAGTTGGTGACCCACCGCGGCCAGCTCGACCGTGATCTTCCGTGCCGACCACTTGTGCTCTCGCCGCCAGCCCTCGATCAGCTCCACCACCTCCGGTGGCGTCTGGGCCGGTGAAGTGTGTGGGGCGCTGGACCTGGCCAAGAGCCCAGCTTCGCCGCTGGCTCGGTAGCGGTTCACCCACTTCGACAAGCACTGACGCGACACACCGGCCTCGGCGGCCACATGAGCGATCGGACGGGACTGGCACCGCTCAACCAGACGCAGCCGGCCAGCAGGAGTCAACGGGGCGCTAGCGTGGGACACGAGGGGTAGATCCCTTTCCGTGAGCAGAACGGTTGGTCGCACATCCATCCTGCCGCCAGGTGATCTACCCCTCCCTCACACCCCGGCCACCGTCACCAACGTCATGACCCACAACAGCTAGTTCGTGCAAGTTCCGAGATGAGGACGAGGGCGAGCCGGTACGCCAGGCCGAGGGTGGTGTAGCCGCAGCCGGTGAAGACGTCCCGCTGCCGCCACGTCCGCTGCCGGCCGGCCTGAGGTCGGGGTCAGGGCATCGCCGCGGCGGCTGCCGCCGTCAACCAAGCCTCAACCTCGCCCATCAACTCATTGGTCCGCGGAGCGGCCGCAAGTACCCGACGCTGTACCAGCCTCGGGTGCTCCAGGCTCAACGGCGGCAGATTGTTCTCGCGCAGCCGAACAACCGCGTACCCCGCAGCCAGCAGGTCCAACGTCTTGCGCTCGTCAACCAGGCGCTTCGCGTCCGGAGCGTGCCAGTACTCGCCGTCGTACTCGACGACCAGCCGCCTCCCCTCGAGCTCGACAAGGATGTCGACCGTCCACGATGGACGGGTTACAAACTCCTTCTCACGCAACCGAACCCCTGACCGAGCAGCACCGAACCGCTCCTGCGCAGCGGCCAGGTACTCCAGTTCGACACGAGACTTTCCGACTTCACGACAGTCCGGGCAGCCGCTACCGTTCGACCGCGACGTCAGGGACATCTCCCACACGTGGGATGAGTTATGAGCGCACACCCAGGCCGGCGTGAACAGGGTCCCGGCGTGCGGGCGCACGTGCCACGCGCTCACCTGATTCTGCGGGCTCCACTCCGCGGCCAACCCCGGGTCCACCCAAGCAAGGGACCCAAGGATGGTCCGGCAGGAGGGGCACCGCAGGCGCTGATACTTGTCCCGGTCCCGAGGGCTGGCCTGCCACTCATGCCCGCAGCAGTCCGACCGCCACCACACGACCCGCTTAGCCTGGATCCGTGGACCGGGTGAGTGGTCCTTCGGCGTGGTAGCAGAGGAAGTGCCTTCTGGATCGGGAGAATCTGGAGTGTCGAAGTCCTGATCCAACCCGATCCAAAAGGCACTGACAGTGAAACTACCGTATGGGTGGTCGCGAGCCACGCCGGTCTTCGATGAGCAGAATCTGGTGTCGTGCGCGGGGCTGGTGCCGGTGATGGCGCTGGCGGAGCGGGCGGGCCTGTCGGAGCTGGTGGGCGAACGGGTCGCGATCACGGCGACGACGGTGGCTTCGGCGGCGGCCAACCCGGCGGGCAAGCTGGCCTCGATCATCGCGGGGATGGCCGCGGGCGCGGACTGTATCGATGATCTGGATGTGATCCGGTCGGGTGGGATGCGTCGGCTGTTTGGTGGGGTGTATGCGCCGGCGACGTTGGGTCAGTTTCTGCGGGAGTTCACCCATGGCCACACCCAGCAGTTGGCCTCGGTCGCGCGGGCCCATCTGGTCAACCTTGTCCAGGCCAGCGGGTTGTTGCCGGGTATCGAGGATCGGGTGTTCATCGATATCGACTCGTTGTTGCGCCCGGTGTATGGGCACGCCAAGCAGGGCGGGAGTTTCGGGCACACCAAGATCGGCGGCCGGCAGGTGTTGCGCCGGGGCCTGTCGCCGCTGGCGACCACGATCAGCACGATCCAGGGGGCGCCGGTGGTGGCCGGGATCCGGCTGCGCGCCGGACGGGCCGGCTCCGGCAAAGGCGCGGCGAGCATGGTGGCCGAGGCGATCGCCACCGCCCGCGCCGCCGGCGCCAGCGGGCAGATCCTGGTGAGGGGCGATTCGGCGTATGGCAACCACGCCGTGGTCGGCGCGTGTGTGAAGGCAGGCGTGCGGTTCTCGGTGGTGCTCACCAAGAACCCGGCCGTCACCGCCGCGATCGCCAGCATCGCCGAAGACGCCTGGACACCGGTGCACTACCCCGGTGCTGTCGTCGATGACGATACCGGTGAGTTGATTTCGGATGCTGAGGTCGCGGAGGTGGAGTTCACCGCGTTCACCTCCACCAAGCACCCGGTCACCGCCCGACTGGTCGTGCGCAGGGTCCGTGACCGAGCCCACGACCAGGCCGGCGATCAGGAGCTGTTCCCGGTATGGCGTCACCACCCGTTCTTCACCAACAACACCGAACCCACAGCCGATGCTGACATCACCCACCGCCGGCACGCGATCATCGAAACCGTGTTCGCTGACCTGATCGACGGGCCGTTGGCGCACCTGCCCTCAGGACAGTTCGCCGCCAACAGCGCCTGGGCCATCTGCGCAGCCATCACCCACAACCTGCTCCGCGCCGCCGGCACCCTCACCAGCCCCCGCCACGCCACCGCCCGCGGCGCGACGCTTCGCCGTCACATCGTCACCGTCCCCGCCAGGATCGCCCGCCCTCAGCGCCGGCCCGTCCTGCACCTGCCCGAGCACTGGCCCTGGGCCCAACACTGGAAAACCCTGTGGAACAACGTGTTCCGCCCTGCGACCGGGCCACCACGCCTCGCCTGAAACCTGCCCACCCGCCGTCAAGGCCCGACCAGAAACCAAAGGAAAGCTGGGCAGACCAGCGAGCCCGACCTGCCCAGCCGCAGCCCACACCACCAAACCCACAACCAAGATCACCAACCCACCCGGTCCACGGATCCAGGCTTAGAGTCCCACACCACATTGGCCGGTGTGTACCTGCCGTTTCGAGTCGGGTGCCACTGCTTAGCCAGCTCCGGCGAGATGTCGGCCAGCCACTGCTTGTTCTCCTGACTCCTGACTCCCCGGCAGTGGGGACACCCCGCATCGAGGAACCGGGACGGCGAGATGCGGGGCATGTGACCCGCCGAACACCGGAACTTCCGCATGCCGAAGTCGCCGACCATGACCGTCCTTGGGTCTGCGTCGTCAGCCCATGCCGCGGCCAGTTCTGGTATCTCTGAGATCGACGTTACCTTCAGCCGGGCCCACCTCTCCTTCCAGGCCGCGCTGGCGACCTCCCGGCAGGCCGGGCAGTCAGGGTTCTGCACCATGAGGTACACCTGCTCGGTGAACTGCAGAGCGCACTCTGGACACACCCAGCTGGCCTCCCGACGGGCCCGCAGCGTGACAGTTCCCAGGACGTCTTCACTGTTGCGGTCGTGGTCCCACCAACCGAGCGCCTCCGCGCCCGAGTCGACCAGCAGCTCGCGCCGCTTCCCACCACCTGCCGGCTTAGCGGTCGGGTGCTCAGAGCGGGTGTTGCGGCGACAACTACATGCCCACCCAATGTCCGAAAGGCGGTCTGCCGAGACCCGCCCGCAGGACCGGCACCTGGTCACCACCGGTTCATCCCACGAAGTCTCAGGCAAGAGGAGCCGGACAAGGTCATACCCGTGCTGGTCGACGTGCCGAGCGATGTCTTCCGCGGGCACTCGCACTTTGGGGAGCCCGGACGCCGCTCGTGCGTCGACAGCCCACTGAATCCAGAAGCATGCCCGGCAGGTCTTAATGCCGGCGCTGTTGTTGCCCAACACGTACTCAAGCCGGTAGTGCGCCTCGACACCGCACGTGAGACAGCAGGTCAGCCACCGCTTCCTTGGGGTGCCAGGAAACGGCTCGGCCGGCCGAAGGCCACCGGCAGCCAGCAGACCCTCGAGGCAGTCCGTACACCACGCCGGCCGACTCCTTGTCCGGAAGGCAGCCGCCTTTCCGCATCCACTTGTAGCGCACTCCTGGACGGATGGCCTGAGCGCTGCGTCGTCTCCCCCTTGAACGGACACAGAGCCGAACCCTATAAACGTTGATCGTGTCGGTGATCAATGGGTTGGCCATGTTCAGCGGAGTCGACGGCTCACCGGCACCACCAGGCCCCATGCCTGACGATAACTTGCCAGCGACCACCATGGGATCGGGCGCTAGACGGCAAGGCTCCTCGTCCACCTTGGTGCGAATGTCCTCGTAGGACGTGCCCTCGCTGAGTGAGCGAGTGCTGGAGCGGCAGGCATCGGCGAACCCAGTACCTACCGCACCGGCCCGGCCGCTCGCCAGGCTGCAGGCGGGACAGCGCGCCGACCCGCCGAGGCGCTGGAGTTCATCGCCAGCAAGATCCAGACCAACATCCGCCGCTCGGCTTAACTGAGGTGAACTCACTCGGACTGTCTTCGTCGCCGGCGGCCGACTCCACCGAGTCGGTGTCGTGCAGGTGGCGGCAACGTTCGCCAGGTCCCCCCGCTTGCCGGACGTCATCAGCTCGAGGTTGTCGAGGACGATCAGCCGCAGGTCGTTGCGCTGGCGCAGCCGACTGGGCGCGGACGGCCCGGCGGACGGGCGAGGTCTCCGGAGCGCCGCGCTACATCGACGACTCGCCCACATGAGGCTGATGGAGATCCGGGCCAAGTGCCGACGTCGTTGGTCGGCTGCGGGCCTGATGGCCACCACCGGCTGCCCGTCGGGGAGATCTCCACCCGCATCCGGCTCAGCCAGGAGAAGGAGGCACTGGACGCCTCGGGGCCGAACACGACGTACCCGTCGACGGTGTTGATCGACCCTCACCGGTTGGGCGGCCCGCTGGTGACGGCGCCGCGCAGGTGCCGGCGGTCGGTTCGACGGGCCATCTCGCCGACGCCGATGCTGTCGGCGGCGAGGAACTTGAACGCTGGGAGCCCTTCCTCCTAACTACTTACGCTAGCCACCGCGCTTGAGGTGAACGGCATGACGCAAGCCAGCGAGGCCGGGGCAAAACATCGCCGCGTATTCGCCGCAGACGGTCGTGGACGACCATCGACGGCCGGACACCGCCGGACTGGCTGACCAGCCCGATGGTCACGCATCGCCGCAGGTCAGAGGCCGTTTCCGGCTTGAGCGGAGGGCATGGGATTCGAACCCATGTGGCAAGGGGGTCCTTGCCAAGCGGTTTTCAAGAAGGATGCTCACCCGCATACCACCTGCACTTTCGCCGATCGGAGTACCGAACGCCGACCTTCCGCCCCGCTCAAGGCCATCCAGCCGGTGCTGCGCCCGGGCGGCCTGTTCTTCCTCGGTCCCTACGGCGGTGAAAGTAGCGAGGGTCGGCCGCTCATGGCTGGCACGATCCGCCACAGTTCTTCTCCTGGGCACCGATGCGAGATCCAGAAGTTCGTGGGGCGCTTCTTCGAGATGGAGGACTTCCATGTCGTGACAGCGGACGCAAGCCGCTTCCAGTCGCTGCCACTGCGCCGACCCACGTCCTAATGCGTCCTGCCTGGGGCAGGATGTCGAGATGGAGGTACTCACCAGCCGGCTGATACTGCGACCGACCGACCTGATGCGCAGCCAGCACTTCTACCGGGACGTGCTCGGCCTGGCGATCTACCGGGAGTTCGGACCGCCGGACAGCCCAGGAATCGTGTTCTTTCTCGGCACAGCGCTACTGGAGGTGTCAGGCACATCGACGGCTCCTCCGCCGGCGAACCTCACGATCTGGCTCCAGGTTCGCGACGCGGCCGCCGAACACGCCCGCCTGGCCAAGGCCGAGGTCGACGTCGTGGCGCCTCCACGGCGAGAGCCCTGGGGCCTGATCGAAATGACGATCCAGGACCCAGACGGCACGCGGCTCATCCTCGTCCAAGTCCCCGACGACCATCCACTGCGCCGCGACCAGCGCTGACTCACCGCCATCCAAGCGAGACCGGCGTGACACGGGAGCAACCTGTTCAGTTGACTGCACCAACTCATGTTGCACGCCACGGCCGAGGGCTAGCTAGGTGAGATCGAGGGCATCGACCGAACATCGCCCTGCCGGGCGCCCGAACGTTCTTGGGCAGCCGATCCAAGGACAGGGCCTTCGCAACCGTGTTCCTCGAGATCCCCAACCGCCGAGCGATCGCGACCTGCGAGAGCCTCTCCGACCTGTACAGCCGACGGATCTCGGCCCGGTCCTCCAACGTGATGACACCCAAGGCGCCCTCGGGGTCTCAGCTTTCACCCACCGACATTCAATCTTGGTGGTGGCCCTTCGGTACTCGCCTTGTCCGGCCGGCGGCGTGAGTATCGGGGGTGACCGGCGCCCGTTCGTCACCACTGGTTCACCGACCGAAGCTTGTGCTTCTTGCCTGTTGATCGTGGGGCGGGCGGGGCCTTCGCCGGGAGAGTGCGTGTCCTGTTGGGAACCCGGTGACTGCTGGCTCTTGGCGCTGGTCTGAGCTGGTCAGATCCCTGTTGGTGAATGTCCGGTACGGCATCCTCCCGTGACGTCGGCGTCGTCGGTCGTCGGTCGTCGGTGACTCTTCAGACGAGCGGACGGAGCGGACCGTTGCAGGTGTGGTTGGGGATCGATATCGCCTGTCGGGCGGCGCATCAGGCGAGCCTGGCCGACGAGCGGGGTCAGTTCGTGTGGTCCGGGCGCAGGTTCCGCACCAGCGCGGAGGACCTGGAACGACTGTGGGCGATGCTGCCTGCCGGGACCGACCCGTCATCGGTGACGGTGATCATGGAACCGACCCGCAACGCGTGGGTGCCGCTGGCCGCGTGGTTCCGCCGCCGCGGAGCCAGGGTGGTGATGGTGCCGCCGGAACAGTCCGCGGATCTGAGGGCCTACTACAGCAAGCACACCAAGTCCGACCGGCTGGACTCCCGCCTTCTTGCCCGGGTGCCGCTGTTGCACCCCGAAGGTCTACAGACCGAACAGGGTCTGGGCCCGGGAGATCCGATGCGGCGGGCTGTCAAGCTGCGTTCCACACTGGTCAAGCGGCGCACCAGCACCATGGCCCGGCTGGACGCCCTGCTGGAGATCCTCGGCCCCGCCTGGGTCGGCGCCCTGTCCTCGGACATGTCCAAGACCGCTCTGCTGTTCCTGGCCAACTACGCCGACCCGCACCAGGTCAAGCGGCTAGGACAAGCCCGGCTCGGCCGGTTCCTTCACCGCCACTCACGCGGCACCTGGGGCCAGGCCAAAGCCGAGCAACTGCTGGCCGCCGCAGCCGAGACTCTCGCCCTGTGGGAAGAGGACCTGGACTTCCCCGACCTGGCTGACGACATCGCGATCGAAGCGCGGCTCGCTCTTGCCCTGACCGCGGAGATCAAGGAACTCGACGAACGCATCGCCGTCCTGCTCGCCCACGCCGACCCCACCGGCATCCTCCTCTCCGCGCCGGGCGTCGGCCCCATCCTGGGAGCACAGATCCTGGGCAGACTCGGCGACCCGAACCGGTTCGCCTCCCTGGCAGGCATCCGATCCTTCAGCGGCCTAATGCCCCACCTGGACTCCTCCGGACTCAGCGGACGTCACGGCGGCCCCACCAAAGCCGGTGACGCCTGCCTACGGGAGGCGCTGTTCATGGCCGCCGACCAGGCCCGCCGCAGCGACCCGTCCCTGGCAGCGAAGTACCACCGCCTGATGACCCAGGCCGGCAAACACCACACCTCCGCGCTCTGCCACGTCGCGACCACGCTGCTCACCCGCATCGCCGCGTGTTGGCGCCGCAGCGAGCACTACACACTGCGCGACACCGACGGACGCGCGCTCACCCTCAGCGACGCCCGCACCATCATCGCTGAGCGCTACACCATCTCCAACGAACTCCGCGCCGCCAGACGCACCACAACCACCACCCGCAAGGGAACGGGCCGACGAAGTAAGGAGTCGCAACGCGCTCCGTCGACCGGCCCGTCCACCACCCACGCTACGACCCCACGAACCACTTGACATCCATTAGGAACTCAACGGCTCAGGTTTCACGCGTCGTCGACAACTCGACCCTCGGACCGCGGCGCAGCCGGCGTAGTACAGGCAGCCAAAGAACGCCACGCATCTCCGGCTGGGTCTACGCCGCCTTCAACTCGACGTGTTCTCCCGCATGGTCGTGGGCTGGCAAGTGTCCACCTGTCTGCGTACCGACCTCGCCCTGGACGCCCTCGACATGGGCCTGTGGGCCCGCCACCGCGCCGGGCACGACATCACCGGGCTCACCCATCACTCCGACTGCGGTGAAGCGAAGACCGATGCCCGCGACGCATATGTCATCGGTGAGACGCTTCGACACCGCAGCGATCGGCAGGAGGTGGAGGTCTCCACTTCGCTGGTGACCGAGCCAGCCCGATTGGTCGGCGGCGGACGCAGAACCTGCCCGGTCGGAGGCTGCCTCGGAAGCCCAGTCGCGACTGTGAGAGGTCCGCAGGACCGCCACGCCCAAGGCCGACACCGGCCAGACAATGGAGCCCCGTGTGAATGCCTCGGACTGACGTCGGGACCTCAGCTGCGCGGCCAGTCACCGCCAAGGAGCGCCTCGACCGGCTCGCTCGGACGGAAGTATCGATCGGCCGACACAACACCGCGCCCTCTGCCGGTCAGCGTGTGGATCCCGGCACATACTGTCCATCTTCGGACCGCGCATCGCGTCCCGTTCGGGCACAGCGCGCCTAGACTCCCGTGAGCTCACGCGTGATAGTCACGGCGAACGCCAACCGACGCCCGATCCAGGAGTTCGCCGCCCACATGCACAAAGGGAGATTGGCCGTGGTCCCCTCACCCAGCTCGACGACAACAGAGCTGTCCCGGCGACGGATGCTCGAAGTCCTCGGTCTCGGCGCGGCCGGCGCGACGATTCTCGCCGGATGCGGCGACGACAGCCGACGCGGCGGCACCCGGGAAGCCGTCTTCTCCAGCGGCTGGCCCTACCAGGTGCCACCCAAGGGCCACTTCAACGTGATGAGCGGGGTCAGCGACTCGCTCAACCCGGGGCTGTACTTCGACCTGATCTTCCTTCCCGGCGCCGTGTACTACTGGCACGACCGGAAATGGCTGAACCTTCTCGGACAGGACTGGAGCTTCGACGAGCAGGCGAAGACGTTCAGCTACCGCATCAGGAAGGACGTCTCCTGGAGTGACGGCAAGCCGGTCACCAGCGACGACGTCCTGGCGACCTTTTGGTGCCGGCGGATCATGCGCCAGGTCGAGTGGAACTACATCGACAGCGTCGAGGCGACCGACGACCAGACCGTGGTGTTCACCCTGTCCAACCCGTCGACGGTCGTCGAGCGCTACGTCGTACGCCAGCAGATCTTCAGCGCGGCCACCTACGGTGACTTCGCCGACCGCGCGCAGGAACTCTTCGCTTCCGGGAAGAACCTCGACAGTCCCGAAGGCAAGAAACTCAACGAAGACCTGCAGGCGTGGCGGCCCAAGGACCCCGCCAAGGAGGTCCGCACCAGCGGCCCGTTCACCTACGACTTCCAGACCATCACCAACGCGCAGATGACCCTGGTCAAGAACGCCAAGGGTTACCTCGCCGACCAGGTGAAGTTCGACAAGATCACCCTCTACAACGGCCGCGCACCCGAGATCGCACCACTGGTTCTCGCCGGCAAGATCGACTACGCCACGCACGGCTTCCCAGACGCGTCGGCACGGGAGTTCGTCAAGAAAAGGATCCGGATCGCCCGGCCACCGATCTACTCCGGACCGGCCATCTTCTTCAATCTCGGCAAGCTCCGCGAGTTCTCCGACGTCCGCGCACGCCGTGCGATCGCGCACGCCATCAACCGCAAGGAGAACGGCACCGTCTCCCTGGGCGAGTCCGGAGTCGGCGTGCGGTACATGGCCGGATTCTCCGACGTCCAGGTGCCGGACTGGCTGAACGAGCAGGAGCTCGCCCACCTCAACCGCTACGAGTACGACCAGCAGAAGGCGGCCGGCCTGCTCACCCAGGCCGGCTGGACCAAGCGTGGCGACGCCTGGCACACACCTGACGGCAAGCCCGCCGCCTACGAGCTGACCTTTCCCGAGTACGCCGACTGGTCCTCGGCCGGGCAGAACGCCGCCCGGCAACTCTCGGCGTTCGGAATCAAGGTGACCGGCACCGTCGTCGTCGCCACCCAGCAACCCATCGACGTCGACAAGGGCCGCTTCGAACTCGCCATCCAGGCATGGGGAGCCGGCGAACCGCACCCCCACTTCTCCTTCGCCGCCGACCTGTTCACCCACAACATTCCGATCGCCGCCAACCAGGGCGGCAAGGGCATGGACTTTCCACTGGAGCAGGACACCGAGGCGTTCGGAAGGATCGACCTGGCGAAGACCGTCAATGCCGCCGGACAGGGGCTCGACGAAGCCGCCCAGAAGAGTAACGTCGCCCGCGCGGCTATCGCCTTCAACGAACTCCTCCCGATCGTGCCGCTGTGGGAGCGTTACGGCAACAACCCGGTCCTCGACGAACGGGTAACCGGATGGCCGAAGCAGGACGATCCGATCCTGCTGAACTCGCCGTACAGCGACAACTTCGTGACGATGCTGATGCTGCGGGGAACCCTTCGCCCGAAGGTGTAGCCGCAGCGCGGTACCTGTGGTTGACCCCGGTACGACGAGTGGAGGAATCCCGCGGTGACGAGACCGGCCCCGAACATCCTGCTCATCACGACAGACCAGCAACGCTTCGACACCATCGGGCCGCACGCCCCGGACCTCCTGCGCACACCACATCTGGACCACCTGGCCCACGAGGGTGTCCGGTTCGACGCCGCCTACGCGCAGACCCCGATCTGTGTGCCGTCGCGAGTGTGCATGATGACCGGCCGGAGCCCCTTCGAACACGGGATGATTCGCAACGGCTCGAGCACCTCCGTGATGGGCCGCACCGAGACCCTGCCGGCGCTGCTGGGCGACCAGGGCTACACGACCGCGGCCATCGGCAAGATGCACTTCACACCACCACGGGCGCGGCACGGGTTCGACGAGATGACCCTGCCCGACGACTACTACCGCTGGCTGCGCGAGTCCGGCATCCCCGAGCGACCCATGCGCACCGGCCTGGGCCAGAACGAGCTCTACCCAGGAGCCGCGACCGTTCCGGCGCCGTTGACCCTGACGTCCTGGATCGCGGAGGAGTCCATGCGCTTCATCCGCGAACGCCGGGACCCAACGACGCCGTTCTTCCTGTGGACATCGTTCAGCAAACCGCATCCTCCCCTGGACCCACCCGAGCCCTACGCGTCGATGTACCTCAACGCCCCGATCCCCGAACCACGCTACGGCGACTGGAGCACCGACGAGCGCTGCCCGGAAGCCCTGCTACGCCAACGGCAGAAGCACAGCTTCGACCTCATCAGCCCTGAGGTCATCCGCGCCGCTCGGGCGGCCTACTACGGGCTTGTCACCCACATCGACTACGTGCTCGGCAGCATCTTCGCCGCCCTGCAGGACATGGACCTCTTCAACGACACCCTGATCCTGTTCACCTCCGACCACGGCGAATTCCTCGGCGACCATCACGCCGGCAACAAAGTGATGTGGCACGACGTCTCCGCCCGCGTCCCGTTCCTGCTCCGCCCTCCGAAGAGCTGGCGCACCGGCTGGCACGGAACCACCAGCGACGCCCTGGTCACCCACGCCGACATCCTGCCGACACTGCTAGCCGCCGCGGCCGGCACACCGCCAGACGGCGGCGAAGGCCTGAACCTGCTCGACGTCCTGTCGGATCAAGCCAC
Organism: Actinopolymorpha pittospori; assembly: GCF_014873875.1. Lineage (GTDB taxonomy): Bacteria > Actinomycetota > Actinomycetes > Propionibacteriales > Actinopolymorphaceae > Actinopolymorpha > Actinopolymorpha pittospori. The sequence continues at coordinate 1,662,486 of NZ_JADBEM010000001.1, forward strand.
GCCTCGACCCTTCCTCTGCGGGACCGCCGGCGAAGGCCCGGGGGACGACGTGCCGCAGTACTTCGCGATCACCGACGGGCGATGGAAGTACATCTGGTACCCCGAAGGTCCCTCCGAACAGCTCTTCGACCTGGCCGAAGACCCGCACGAACTCACCGACCTCAGCCAGAAGTGCGACGTCGCCCCGCACCGCGAGCGGCTGACCGCCTACCTACGCGAGCACACCCCGAACGCGGTGTCCGAGCAGGGACTCGTCCGTATCCCGCCACGCGATGACAGCGTCGCCGACCGCCGGGCGTCGAGCTGGCCCGGCTACCACACCGAGTGGTCGGTACCCGACGTACGGCACTGAGACCGAAGGGAGTTCGGCGGCCCTCGAAGAAGCATTGAATCTGGCTGCCGACGAGAAGCCCCCTCAAATGGTGCTCGAACACCATCTTGAGCTACTTCGGGTCTGGGGAGGTCGTGCACGTCGACGAGCGACGTTATAGCTCTGTTGAACTGCGATCCCGACACGCTGACCCACGCTGAGGTTAGGCATCCTCTGCCTGCCACCGGACCGGCCGCTGCACCGGCCCGTGACCCGCAACCTGCGCCGAGAGGGATCGGGACTCTCCGCGTCTCACGCTCGCCACGGTGCGAGTGGAAGCTTGGAAGCTGCGAAAGGACGGACAAGGTCGGGCACTTCAAGATCCAGGCGGAAGCGCGGAAGGATGGCCGGGCTCAGGCCGCGGGCGCTGCAGCCGAGCCAGCTGGTCATCCATGACCACCAGGGCAAGATCGAGGACGATTATGCCTCGAACCAGCTCTCCGAATCCGCGATACTCGCCACTGACCGAACCTTCTTGGAACGATCGCTAATCACTCGTTCTCCCATATCAAGTAGACGCGATGGAAGATCCCATGGCCGCTCCATCCTCTTAATCCACCAGGACAACGGTATGGAGGAACGTACACGTACTCCTCCATACTGTTCCCACACGCTGCTAGCCTCTTGGCCGGCCAGGTTATACAGCTGCTCTAGCACGGCAACGTCCTCCTCAGATCGGATGGACGACTGCAACAAGGAAAGAAGAACTGTCGGGAAGCATCGATTAGCAAGCCAGGGATATTTCTCTACATTGGGAAGCAACCCCTCTCGTACCACTTGGGAAGTGTCACTGGCACCGCGCACGTCGACCAATATGTAGAGCGTAGCTGGATGAAGGCTGCCCACCATGTCCGCCGGAACCCGGACCGAACGCCGATGTTGTGGCTGGTCAACAACAAGACCGATATTCGACAGTGAGGAAGCGAATGCTGCCTGCTGGACATCAGAAAGATCGCGGATGACAGCATCAATCTCTCTGAGCAGCATTTCGATGACCGAACTGTCTGCCCAGACGAGTAGCGTCATTACCCAGAAGGCTCGCTCGAGGTAATCACCCGCGTCCGAAAGTTGCAGCTTCCACCATTCCAACCGCCTTGCGCGTCTGCGGGCATTTCTGACCCTAGCGGGAAGCGGATATTCGGTGGAGAACAACGAACCAGCTCCTGCGCCACGCTCCTTCGGATCGAGTATTGCCGCGGAAAGAACCGCTAGCTGGTAAGCCACCCAGGTACGGCCAAAGGCGCTATCCAGTTCGTTGATCGCTTTGATCCAGGGTTGCAATGACTCACGGACCTCGCCAGTACGGATTTTGTCAAGCGCCTCATGGACCTCATGAACAGACTCAAGAACCTCTGAATGACGCGGAGTCCCTGAACAGGCCGGTTCAACTGGCGGGACACCACCAGCACGAGAGACAGAGAATCTCCACAGGACCGTGGAGGACGCTTGCGCGAGTCCATTGATACACCCAGGTTCACCGTATCCGTAATATATCTTTCCACTACTTAAACCTAATACGCTACCGACAACCTCGGCGCGCAACTTCTCTGGCAACCGATCTACCGCCGTAGGTGCAGACCCAACGAAAATGCTTCGCGCATAATCCCGATATGCAGCTGGTATCTCATGGTCAATTATTCTCTCTATTAAGTCGACACTCAGAACGTCCAATACGCGTAGCCACTTTCCCACTTCCAGCCAGTCTGGACGTTGTTCCTCTGATCGGTTGAGAAACTCTTCGACCCATAGCTGGGCACGCTCATTCGTGTCTGAGTGGTTTGCCATCAACTCGGCGAGGCCGCGAGCCCGACTATTGGCGCGTTCACCTCGCAGTCGACGCCAAACAATTGAGGCCAACCTCCTCCCACCAGCCGTCTCGTGTAGAGCGCTGCCCTCCCCGACGACGCCTCCAGGCACAGCCGCGAAGCGCAGGCCGAGGTCGTCGAACACTGCATCTACCACTGCGTTCGTCGACCGCACTGACTGCGTGAACACCCAATCCTGAAGAAGTTGCACCGAAAGCGCTCTTGGGTATCGTGAATAACGCAGGTCAGGGTCGTCGAGCAGTTCTATTAGGCAATCGGCTAGTGCCGGGAGTTCGCCCTTGCTGAAGCATCCGCCCAGGAACCGAGCAACATTCATCCAGTATGGACTACGTGCAACCGCTAGAAACCGGTCCGGGAGTGTGCCATCCCTTTCGCGCCCGGTCGGTGAATAAGGCGCAGTCTCATATAGATAGCGGGCAGCGAAATACTCCCGAATGGGTTGAACCTCGAACTCGTAGGTTCCTTGGATATTCGATGTCAGAGCGAAGAAACGCTCCACCACCCCCATCCGCAGGTTAGCCACTATGTCGAGCGGTTGACCTTCCGACTTCAAATACGTTGTGAGTAGCTCCTCCAACTCCGCTGCATTAATACGGCCGGACGCGCGGTCATTCTCCGCCATCGAGTGGAGGGTGAAGGCTAGATATCTATGAATGTCTACGATTAGCGGCCGCTGTTGGCGAACGATCGGGCTCTTTTCCGCTTCCCGATTTAGAAAAACATCCATGTACGTGTCGTACAACTCGGTCCGCTTGTCCGGCAGGCTAGAGCCACGATGTTGGATGAGGTCAAGAAGTATGGAGAGCTGCATAGTATTCTTCGCCAAGTCCGCCATATGTGGTGCGTCCATCTTTGAAGACAGCACACTTCTAAGCTCTCTGATATCCCGATCATTTACTTTCATCGCCCGAGCCCATTTGTCCGTATAATCTAGGGCCAATTCGGGGCTGATTGGGGCGAGCTTCAGATACGTGAACCTCTCTTGAGGGAAAGTCGGAGAATTGGCGATCGCCGTCGGTCGACTTGTTATGACAACTCGAAGGTCCTGCGCGGATGATTCCAGCCTATTAATCCCCGACGAAACCTGCTCTACGACAAGTCTGCGATCTTCGAGATCGGCAACTTCGTCCAGCGCGTCTAGGAGAAGTACAACCGGTGTCGAGCGCACCGTGCTGTGCAGGTCCCCCACATCAAATTGGATCCCTCCAGAGAGCGTTCTGATCTGACCTGCTAGGGCTGTTTCGAACGTCGGCTGCTCGCCATGCTCCGTCCTTCGGCTTGGCTCCCAGGGGTTATATCCATTCAGCCATACCGCAAGGTCTCGAAGTTCGAGCTTTAACGGCAACACAAGCGGACTGTGCCAATTGTGCGAGGGGTCGCTGGTATCTAGCTCGCCCAATAACCGCATCCTTTGGAGCTCTGCGAGATACTGAACTAACGTCGACTTGCCTTGCCCTGGAGCACCCTCGAGCACAATACGTCGCACGTTCGACGAGAAGTGGTCGTCCAACAGCAAGTCAGCGCCGCCGATCGCCGCCGGTTGCCACCGCCCTCGCGAAAGCATCACCACTTCGCCAGTCTCATTCGACATCAGCATGCGCAACTGAGAGAATTGGCCGATGGAGCTAGATTCGTCGTGCCGACTATGAAGAACATCAATAAATACCGAGAGGGCTTTATTCTCTTTGTCCCTAACCGGCCGCAAGGTTGCAGGAACGTCGATAAATAAATCGGCAAGCGGTGTTGGAGAGAGTGCAGCCTGCTTAAACCGTACGGTGTTCTCCTGTGAATGCTGGTGAGTGACGTAGGCCTTAAGGGCATCGGACCGACGCTCGTTTCGGCCATCACTAGTAGAGCGCTCCCACAGGAGGCGCACAACATCTGGGCCATTCAAGAGATCGGGATATCTCAGTTTGAGGTCCCAGGCCGAATCTACCCGGCGGTCTAAGTCGTCCGCCCACCAGCACTGGGCCGGTAATGGCAAGCTGTCGGCGAGAAACCGGTCAACCCGATCTATACTTCCAACATCGAGATGCGAACTACCGGATATATTAGTAATCAGAAGGTAGTTCGACATAACTCCGCGAAGAGCGAGCTTATTGACTTTTTCGAGTTCGCCCTTTACGGCATCGATTACCCACTCGGCATAGTCGCGGATCTTTTCAGGTGTTCGCGCCAACTTTACCTGAAATACAATTCCTTCCCTATTTGGTCCGGCAGGCAATAGCGCGTCTCGGCCACCGTCGGGCATATTTATGGGAAAGCACTGCACGCCAGGGAACTCGCGTACAAGGAGCGCTTGGCAAAGCATCTGGAACTTGCCTTCGTGAAGTTGCTCGTAGCGATAGGTCCCCACCGGTGCAGTCCCCTCACTGTCGGCGCTCATAAATATGACAGAGGTACATATTAGATCTTATCGAGAGAGATACCATCTGTTCCACGATATGTCAACTTTGCCAACTGCCCGAGCCGCTGCACGGGCCAGAGGAAACGCCAAACACACCGCGCTATCGCCGCTCCACAACCGAGACAATCACACGAACAGAGAATGGTCATCCACGCCGGTGACGGTAGACACCCCGCCACCAGATACCAACCCAGCCAGCCATGCGCCGACTACCGCGACACCCCAACCGCCGTAGCCGCCTCCGTCACCGTCGTATCCGCCAAGACAGCACGCACGGCATCAAGACGTTGCTCCACAACCGACAACGCAGCGAGCGCCAATCCCGACCTCCCCCAGTCCGGAACCTCACACGGAGACGCTCCGGCCCACAGTGCCGGTCTCGACCGGTGTCGCACATCAACTGTCGGAGCATGTTGCACATCGGCTGACGGAGCACAACGGAGCACAGCTCGTGCCGGTGATGACTTTCCCTACGTCTTCAAGGGCGGCCTCAGGCCGCCGCGCGCCCGCCTCAACGGCGCCGGCCTTCCCTCCGCGCCTTCGGCGCCCGGTCGGCCGTCGCGGCTGGGCGCGACAAAAGGGCCGCCAGAAGACTGGCGACCCTCATCACGTCCCGCTCCGCGGGACCAGGTACGTGGCTGGCGTCGGGCCGGAGGCTTTAGCCACCTCGTTTGGTCCGGGACCCTACGAGCGGCGGCCCACGGCGGGCTGTTGCGGGCGGGCAGCCAGCTGCCCGCCCACGCCGGGACAGGCTACGGGCCGCCACTCTCCCGGACCAAACGAGGACACCGGCCAAACCCTCCGCCCCTCGAGCTTCACCTGGAGGACGCCGCAGTCGACCCTCGATCCAGGCCGCGGACCCTCGGTCACGCGCTGGCGGCCCGGAGAATCTCCCAGCGATCCCGCGTGTGCGGGCCGAACTGTTGCGAGCCAGCCACGTCGCACCTCACCACATGGAACTCCGGCGCACCGTGGCTGTAGTCCACGCCAACCATCGCGTCCACACCTGCCCGGCTCATCTCATCCGAAGCCCACTCACGTTCCTTCCGGCGCGAGACGACCCCGACGAGCGTGTCACCGATCTTGATCCTGTACCGCCGGCCGGCATCGACCAGAACGGCATTGAACCCCTGCAGGATATCGCCTCCTTAGTGGCGTCCAGGTAGGCGACGTCGTTCGCCTTGTCGTTGCTCAGGTCACCAACATCCATGTCAGTCCTCCTCGGCCTGGAGGTCGCCTATCAGCCACAGCAGGTTGGACACCGCACCGGAGTAGTGCAGGTAGCGCGGGTTCCCGTTGTTCTTCGGTTCGCAGCTGTTCCGCATGGACCGCAGATCCGACACCATGCGCTGCAGGCGCTCCACGTCAGTCATTGCCTGAGTGTCGTCCTCGCGGCCGTGTTGATCAACGCGGCGCCCCCGAGCGTTCCGGGGCTTGAACCGCGGCGCGAGTCCGCTCGGTGGCGCCCGAGCCCGCCACATGACAAGCGCAGACGTGGCCCCGAAATAGCCCCCGAACGCCGAGATCTGGTCGGATAGAGCGAGCCACACCGAGCCCCGCTGAGCGGCCCTTCGAAGCCCCGCCCAGACCGCGTTTCCGCAGGTCAGGGCGGCTAACCACCAGGTCAAAGCGGAGGGCATGGGATTCGAACCCATGACCGAGAGGGGTCCCTCGGTAGCGGTTTTCAAGACCGCCGCACTAGGCCACTATGCGAGCCCTCCTGCCCGCGGTGAACCCGCGCGGACCAGCGCGCTGCCGCCCCACCCGAGATCTGCCGCAGATCTGCCCCCGAAACCAGGTCTCGGGGGCAACGCCGCCCATTCTCCCACTCGGGGGTATTCTGTCCGGCCCCCGGTCTGCCCTGCGGGCCCGGGAGCGTGCCCGAGACACGCTCCACCAAACGCCCACGAGCCGGGCGTCCCCGATGACATAGTGCGGCGATGACGACAGTGCCGTTCCGTATCGCCGCTGCTCAGAGCGTGATCTCCACCGACGTACGCCACAACGGACAGGAGATCCGGGCCCTCATGCGGCAGGCCAGCGAGGCCGGCGCGCGGCTCGTGCAGTTCCCGGAGGGGGCGCTGTCTGGGTACTGCAAGGCGCAGATCACGGACTGGGCCGACGTCGACTGGGCCGCGATCCGGGAGGAGCTGGAGAAGACGGCCGCGCTGGCGGGCGAGCTGCGCATCTGGACGGTCCTCGGCTGCGCGCACCGGTTGTCCCGTCCGCACCGGCCGCACAACAGCCTGTACGTCATCTCCGACACCGGCACCCTGGTCGACCGGTACGACAAGCGGTTCTGTTCCCACACCGAGATCAGCGACTGGTACTCACCGGGCTTCCGGCCGGTCGTGTTCACGGTGGACGGCTTCAGGTTCGGGACGGCGTTGTGCATCGAGGTGCGCTTCCCGGAGGTGTTCGCGGAGTACGAGCGCCTGAACGTGGACTGCGTGCTGGTCTCGTCGTACTCCGAGGACCCGGTCTTCGGCGTCCACGCCCAGGCCCACGCGGCGACCAACTGTTACTGGCTGAGCTTCTCCGTCCCCGCGCAGTGCGGCCACGCCGTACCGGCCAGCCTCATCGCCCCGAACGGCAGCTACCTCGACCAGGCGACATCCACTGGTGGGTCCGCGCTCGCGGTCGGGGAGCTGAACCGGAACGACGCCGACATCGAGCAGGTCTTCGCCCGCGCCTGGCGGGCCACCGCGCGGTCCGGCCGGATCTACGCGTCCCGTCGGGTCGCGGATCCCCGCAGTGTCGACACCCGCCGCTTCTGAACCGCCCCGCGGAACCCGGACTCATGGGGCTGGCGGGATGTTGTGGTTGAGCCGGAACAGGTTCATCGGGTCGTACCGCTTCTTCAGCGACGCCAGCCGGCGGAAGTTCGGGCCGAACGTCTCGCGGACGAGGTTCTCGTCCTCGTAGAAGCCGGGGAAGTTGACGTACTCCCGCCCGGTCGAGAAGGGCTCGACGTCCGCATGCACTTCGCGTACCCAGGCGAGGTTGGCCGTGTCGTCCTCGGGTCGCTCCCAGTTCGCTTCGACGCCTAGCAGGTACGGTGCGGACCGGTCACCAAAGGCGGAGTCCTGCGTGGCCACCCGGGCGGCCGCACCACCGAGCGACCACATCTCGAAGGTGTTCAGCGGGGACGGCGATGCTTCGTTTCTCTGTACGAGCAGGTCGATGAGGTCGTCGGGGAGCCCGCTGAGGTAGCGCGACTTCCAGTAGTAGCGGAGGTCGTGGGCGGGATAGTCGACGTCGAGGAACCGCTGCAGGTCGACGTAGCGCATCGGCCCGCTGAGGTCGGCGATCGGGTTGCCGATGTCCCGGGCCGCGCGGAGCGCCCGCTCGCCCTCGGCCGGGTCGCCCGCGTACACCGCGAGGTGGATCGCCACGGGCTTGCCGTGATGCTCGGCCGGGATCTGCTCCAGCGGCGGTCCGTGCCACAGGACGGCGACCGACATCACCCCCTCCGGCGCCTGCTCGATGAAGGCGCGGATTCCACGCAGCGCCTCGCCAGCCGCGGACCCGGCGTGGACGACGAAGCCGAAGTAGACCTCCGGCCCGATCGGGTGTGCCCGGAAGTCGAACGACGTGACGACCCCGAAGTTCCCGCCGCCGCCGCGTATCGCCCACAGCAGGTCCAGGTCGTCGTCAGGTCCGGTGCCCGCACGGACCCAGCGCCCGTCGGCGGTCACGACGTCGGCGGAGAGCAGGTTGTCGCAGCTGAGCCCGTACTTGCGGGTGAGCCAGCCGTACCCGCCGCCGAGGGTGAGCCCGGCGATGCCGGTCTCGCTCACCACCCCCATCGGCACCGCGAGTCCGAACGCCTGCGACTCGTGGTCGAGGTCCCCGATCCGGACGCCGCCCTGGGCGCGCACCGTGCCCGCACCCGGGTTGACCCGGATGGCCTTCATCGGGGACAGGTCGACGACCAGGCCGCCGTCACACACTGCTGCGCCGGCGACGTTGTGTCCGCCACCGCGGACCGCGAGGAGTAGCTCGTGCGCACGGGCGAACCTCACCGCGGCCATGACGTCTGCGGTTCCGGTGCAGCGGGCGATCAGCCCGGGGCGCTTGTCGATCAGGCCGTTCCACACCGCCCGCGCTTCGTCGTAGTCCAGGTCCGCCGGACCGACGAGCCGGCCGCGCAACTGGCCGGCGAACGCCTCGATGTCGGTGTCGGAAACCTCGATATCCGCGCCGTCGAGTGCGCGGAGGCGGGTGCTGGCCATGGGTCCTCCTCGCCGGACGGGCGCGCACGTGTGGGGCGCGAGGCAACAGGCCCTCTCGGCCCTTGTTACCTCTCCCCGCCGCCGCATCGCAGCGGTTTACCGGGACGGCACGCGGCGACTCCGGTCCTTTTGTCGATGCGATCCTGCAGACGTGCGGACAGAATGTCTGGGATGACCACACCAAACCACTCCAACCAGAGCAGCTTTCCCGACCGGGCGGCGCAGGCGGACCAGCCACCGCGGATGATCGTCGTGACGGGAGTGATGGCGGCCGGCAAGTCGACCGTCGCCCAACTGCTGGCGGAGCGGCTCGAACGCTCGGTGCACCTGCGCGGCGACTCGTTCCGGCGCATGATCGTGTCCGGCGCGGCGCCGATCACCCCGCAGGGTGGCGGCGCGATGATCTCCGAACTCGCGTTGCGCTACCGGATCTCGTCCATGGTCGCCGACACCTACGCCGACGCGGGCTACACGGTCGTCGTCCAGGACATCATCGGTGGGCCCGACCTGCCTGCGTACACCTCCCTCGTCCGGAGTCGCCCGCTGTCGGTCGTCGTTCTCGCCCCACGACCGGAGGTGGTGGCGCGCCGGGAGGCGGGGCGCCCGAAGTCCGGGTACGTCGACGGCTGGAACGTCGAGGATCTCGACGCCGCGTTCCGTCGGGAGACGCCCCGGGTCGGGCTGTGGCTGGACACCTCCGAGCAGACGCCCGACGAAACGGTCACCGAAATTCTGAAGCGGCTCCCCGAAGCCGACGTTCGCTAGCGGCCAGCGTCCCTGATCCCTTCCGCCAGGTCCTCCGACGCGCTCCGCATGATGCGCGGGTTGAGTTTGAGCGCTTGGACGTCGCCCTGGGCGTCGACGGTGCCCGCGACCCCGAGCGGAAATCCGGAGCCGTGTTCCGAGATGGACGTCTCAGGACGTGGATATGCCTAGTATTCCCACCAGATTGGTAGGTAATATCCGGGGCATGTCCTCGCGGATCCTTCTGACGAGGCGACGCGAAGTCGACCAGATGCGCGTCGCCAGCGCTGCCTGTCGCTGACAACTGGTCCCGCCGCGACGGCGCTCGCGGTACGACGCTCGCACCTCGAGCCCTTGTGTTCACTCAGCCCCTTTGAGATGTAGGGCTTCCTCGACGGGACACCCTCCGGTGGTCCCCGCCAGCCGCGTCCGTTCCGGCCGCGGTTTCGCCGCCGTCTCGGGGCTCGTCGTCGCGCCCTGAGGCCGACCGGACGTACCGCACGCTCGAAGCCGCTGCCATCGATCGGCCAGGCGAGCGCGCCGGCCTGCGTCGTCGTGCCCCGCCGACCCGCCCCGGCAGCTCAGCCCAACGGCTGCCAGCACGCCAGACATCGGTTACCGAAGGAGTTCCCGCCATGTCCACTCGTTCCCGCCCTGACCCCCTGCCACAGTCACGGCCACCGCGCATCACGCGCCGCTCGGCGCTGGCCGGTTCGGTGTTCGCCGGGCTGGCCCTGCTCGGCGCGTGCGGCCGCGACGAGGTACGCCCCGTCGCGAAGACGGGCTCACCCGACGCGCCCCTACCGAAGAAGGTGCCGAAGGGAACGAAGCTCACCATCGGAGACCCCTCGATCCAGAAGGCGCTCGAACTGTCCGGCCAGGTCGACCAGATCTCCTTCGACGTCGAGTGGGCCAACCTCAGCGGCGGTCCGCAGACCCTGGAGGCGTTCCGCGCGCACGCCCTGGATCTCGGCGCGGTCGCCGACATCCCGCCGATCCACTCGGTGTGGACGGGTGTCCCGACGAAGATCGTGGCGGCGAAGTTCCGTCAGGACCCGCTCCACCACCCGGTCTACCAACTCGGCATCGCGCCCGGCGCAGGCGTCGACACCCTCGCGGACCTGCGGGGCAGACGGGTCGCCTACAGCCCGGGCCAGGCGCAGGGCGCGCTCGTCCTGCGCCTGTTGAAGAAACTGAACCTGGTCAAGACCGACGTGCGACTCATCGAACTCCCGAGCACCGGCGACGTGTACCCGAACTCCCTCGCCGCCCGCCAGGTCGATGTCGCGCCGATCGGTGGGGTCAACGTCAAGCGGTACGTCGCCAAGTACGGCAAGGACGGCGGCAAGACCATCCCGCACGGGCTGCGCGACGACCCGAGCCACCTGTACGCGCCGATCAGCACGCTGGAGGACCCGGGCAAGGCCGCGGCGATCCGTGAGTACGTCCAACACTGGGCGCGTGCCGTCAGCTGGATCGAGGAGCACCCGAAGGAGTGGATCGAGGGCTATTACGTGAAGGACCAGGGCCTGTCCGTCGACGACGGTGAGTACCTGGTCAAGGCAGAGGGCGAGCCCGACATCCCCGCCAGTTGGACCGACGTCATCAAGCGTCAGCAGGAGACCGTCGACCTGCTCGCGGCCGAGACCGACAAGCCGAAGCTGAACGCCAGGGATCTGTTCGACCTGCGGTTCGAGTCGGTGGCTGCCGACGCGTTCCGGGCGGGTGGTCAGGGATGAGCGCATCCAGCGTTCCCGCGACCGCCACCCAGGACACGACCAGCGACGCGGCACACGACGCGACGCCGACCGAACGCGACGCGGGTACGACCCGTGTGGACGTCCGGCCGCTGCACCGCCGGCTGGGCCCGGGCGACCGGATCCGGTTCGGCTCCTTCCTCGGCGTCCTCGTCCTGCTGGTCGTGTGGTCGGCCGGTTCAGCGCTCGGCCTGATCGACCAGCGCATCCTGTCCGCGCCGTGGACCGTCCTCACCACCGCCGGCGACCTGATCGCCGACGGCCGGCTCCAGCAGAACCTCGCGATCTCCGCGCAGCGGGCGTTCCTCGGGCTCGGCATCGGCATCGTGCTCGGCACCGTCCTGGCCCTCGTCTCCGGGCTCAGCCGCTGGGGCGAAGCCCTGCTGGACGGACCGATCCAGGTCAAGCGGGCGATCCCGTCGCTGGCGCTGTTGCCTTTGCTGATCCTGTGGGCCGGCATCGGCGAGACGATGAAGGTCGTCACGATCACGCTGGGCGTGTTCGTGCCCATCTACATCCACACCCACAACGGTCTGCGCAGTATCGACAGCAGGTACGTCGAACTCGCCGAGACGGTCGGCCTGCGGCACTGGGCGTTCATCCGCAAGGTCGTGTTGCCTGGTGCGTTGCCGGGATTCCTGCTCGGTCTGCGTTTCGCCGTGACCGGCGCGTGGCTCTCCCTCGTCGTCGTGGAGCAGTTCAACTCCACAAGCGGTATCGGCTACATGATGGAACTCGCCCGCACCTACGGTCAGACGGAGATCATCATCGTCGGGCTGGTCCTCTACGGACTGCTCGGCCTCCTCTCCGACGGTGCGATCCGACTCGTGCAGAGGAGGGCGTTGTCATGGCGACGCACCCTGGCGGACTGACCGAACCGACAGCCCGTACGGCAACCAGCACAGCGATCGCGGACACCGCGCCCGCGAGCAGACCGACGTCCCACACCGGCCCGGCGGTGCGGATGCGGAGCATCGTGCGCAGCTTCGGCGACCGCAGAGTCCTCGACGCACTCGACCTCGACATCGGGCAGGGAGAGTTCGTGGCGCTGCTGGGCCGCAGCGGATCGGGCAAGAGCACCTTGCTCCGGGCGCTGGCCGGCCTCGACTACGGCGTCGCCGGCTCCGGCACGATCGACGTACCTCCGACCGTCTCCGTCGTCTTCCAGGACTCGCGACTCCTACCCTGGCAACGTGTCCTTGACAACGTGGTACTCGGCCTGGACGGGCAGTCGGCACGGGAGAGAGCACGGGAAAGCCTCGCCGAGGTAGGCCTGGCCGGCCGCGAACGAGCCTGGCCCACCCAGCTCTCCGGTGGGGAGCAACAACGGGTTGCGCTGGCCCGTTCTCTGGTCCGCGAACCCGAACTCCTCCTCGCCGACGAGCCGTTCGGCAGTCTCGACGCCCTGACCAGAATCCGGATGCACCGGCTGCTCCGCCAACTCTGCGACCGGCACCGCCCCGCGGTCCTACTCGTCACCCACGACGTCGACGAGGCGATCGTGCTCGCCGACCGGGTGGTGGTCCTCGACCAGGGGCGGATCGTCTCCGACCTCGCCATCGACCTCGGCCAACCACGCAGCCCGGCCGACCCGGAGTTCGCCCGGCTCCGAACGCACCTGCTGACCACCCTCGGCACCGGCGGCGGGTCGGACCCGTCCGCCCGCGACCACGCGACGGAGCCCCGATGAGTACGAAACACCTGCACCTGAACGCGTTCCTCATGAGCACCGGACACCACGAGGCGTCCTGGCGGCTGCCGGAGAGCAACCCGATCGCCAACACCGACGTCGAGCACTACCGCGAGCTCGCCCGGATCGCCGAACGGGGAACGTTCGACTCGATCTTCTTCGCCGACAGTCCCGCGCTGTTCAACGAGGTCGGACGCCGGCCCTCCGGTGCGTTGGAGCTGACGGTGCTGCTGACCGCGATCGCCCCGGCGACCGAACGGATCGGACTGATCGCCACCGCCTCCACGACCTACAACGACCCGTACAACCTCGCCCGCCGGTTCGCCTCCGTCGACCACGTGAGCGGCGGCCGCGCCGGCTGGAACGTCGTCATCACGGCGACACTCGAGGCGGCCCGCAACTTCGGAATGGAGGAGTTACCGAGCCACCGGGACCGCTACCAGGCGCGGCGGAGTTCATCGAGGTGTCGCACAAGCTGTGGGACAGCTGGCAGGACGACGCCACCCTCGCCGACAAGGAGCGCGGCGTGTAGGGCGACGGGGAGCGCGTCCACCGGATCAACCACGTCGGGCGGTACTTCAGGGTGCAGGGCCCGCTCAACCTGCCCCGCTCGCCGCAGGCGTACCCGCTGCTCGTGCAGGCCGGGTCGTCGGAGGATGGCAAGGAACTGGCCGCGAAGTACGCCGAAGCGGTGTTCACCGCACAGCAGACCGTTGCCTTCGGGTGAGCAAACGTGAGCATGCTCATCATCAGGCAGCCTCACCTTGCGGTGAGGCAGTCCCCGTCTGATCCAGTGGTTGCTGGTGCGGGGTTGACGTTTCGCGGCCTGCTGCGTTGACCACTGGCGTGGTCGCGGTCTCCTGCGTGGCTCCACGTCCGTCTCCCACCCTGCCGTCGTTGGTCTGGTGGGCGGCCGGTCTACTCCCGGTACCGGTCCCCGTTCCACCCGTGTGCAGGGTGTCGCCGAGGCGGGCGAGGTTGATCGCGGCGTTGCGATCACGGTCGATCATGACTTCGCAGTGTTCACACGCATAGGTCCGGTCGGCCAGGGTCAGGTTTGGTTTTCGCCTGCCGCAGGCCGAACAGGTCTTGGATGAGGGGTAGAACCTGGGTACTTCCACCAGGGTGGAGCCGTACCAGCGGGTCTTGTAGGCGAGCATCCGCCGGATCTGCGCCAACGCCGCGTCAGCAAGTGCCCGGTTCAGGCCCCGCTTGTAGGCACCACCAGCCGAGCGCATGCCGGAGGCGTTCAACGTCTCCACCGTGATGACCTGGTGGCGTTGCGCGAGGAAGGTGGTGGCCTTGTGCAGCACGTCCCGACGCAGGGCCGCCGCACGGGCATGCGTTCGGCCGATGCGGGCCTGCGTGTGCTGCCACCCCTTCGACGGAGCCCGCCTGGCCTTCGTGGCCGGATCGTAGGGACCGATCTGGCGCGCCGCGCGTCGTTGCAGCACCCGCAGCCGGGCCTGCGCCGCGGTCAGCGACTTCGGGGCACCAACCCTGCCCAGTTCACGACCATCCGGGGTCGCGACCACCAACAACGCGTCCGCCTTCACCTCGCCTTCACCCCCACATCCACGCCCACCACCGGTTCGCGACGCCCGACATGCCCGGGCACCCCTGCGGCGCGCTGAAGGACGGCCTGGAAAGACACATGCCAGCGTCCAGCAGAGTCATGGGCCAGGGTGGCGGACAGGATTCGGGCGGTACCCGCCTCGACGCGGCGGGCGAGTTTGCGGGTGGACTCATGCGTCTTGAGCCTGCCCAGTCGCGGGAGGGTGACGTGGTGCCGGTCGGGTTCGACCCGGATCGTTCCGGTGGTGAACCGCACCGACGCGTGGGACCGCTTCGACTTGAACCGGGGGAACCCAACCGCCCGCCCGGCGCGCTGGCCCCTCCGCGACTTGGACCAGGCATCCAAGCCGCGCGCTAGGGCATCCAGGCCGGTGCTGTAGGCCTCCTTGGAGTTCTCACCCCACCACGGCGCCACGCTGTCCTTGCGGGCATTCCACTCCCGCCGCAACGCGGGAAGGAACCAACCCAACGTCGGGGTGAGGCCCTCCTCCGGCACGGCGTAGCTGCGCTCGGCCACCCGCTGGTCCATCACCGCCCGCACCAGACCGAGCATCGTGTTGTGCGCCTTACGGGCACCACCCGCATGCGACCAAAACCTCCGCTCCTGGACGGGCGTGGGGTCAAGCGCGTACCGGTACGCCTGCACCACCCAGCCATCGGGGACCTCGAACCTGGCCATCACACCACCCCCGCGTGCGACAACGCGTCCGGCACCGCCACTGGCTCCGGGGCGGTGGTCTTGGCGGCGGTGACCGCCCCCATCGCCCGGGCCCTAGTACCACGACGGCCGTACAACCTCACGCACATTCCGGTGAGCACCTCGATCATGTCGGCCACCAGATCATCGGTGGTCTCACCATCGTCGGTGGTCTCACCGGGGTCGGCGACAACGATCCGGCGGCCCTGGCCCGACAGGGCCGCTTCCAGATGCTCCACGCCGAAGCGGGCGAGCCGGTCGCGGTGTTCCACAACCACCACCATGGCAGACGCCTCCGACAAGACGCGTGTCAACTTCGGCCGCCTCCCGTTCAGCCCCGACCCAACCTCGGTGACAACCTCAGCAGCGCTATGGCCGTGAGTCATGGCCAGAGGACGTGCCCAACCAGAAAGCCGAGCGACCTGCCGATCCAAACCCGCGCGCCGGTCATGCGAAGACACCGGTTCATACACCACCGCCCGACCGCCCCTCAGCAACATCGAAACAGACCGTGCCCGACCTCAACCGCCGAACTCGCGGCTGTCGCCGGGCATACATGCGCCGAGAACCTTCAAGATCGCGAGCGTCCGGCGGACCGCGACCGCGTTCACCAGGTCAGGTCGGCGACCAGGGGCAGGTGGTCGGAGGCGTCGACGTCGGTGCGGACCCTGACGGCTTCCACCGTGATGTCGGGCGAGACGAGTACGTAGTCGATCCGGCGTTCCGGCTGGGCGGCGGAGAAGGTGTAGCCCGCGTCCTCCTCGGCTGCGTGAACGGCAGACCAGGCGTCGACCAGCACCTCGGTGAGCAGCTTGAGTTCTGGCGTACCGGGAAGGGCGTTCAGGTCGCCGGTCACGATGGTCCGGCGGGGCGTGGGGCCGAGGAGTTCGCGGATCCGCGCCGCCTCCTTCTCCCGGGCGCGCGGGCTGGCTTCGCTGAGGTGGGTGGTGGCGAAGCACAGCGGTTGCGGCGCTCCCTGTCCCGAAGCCAGGTCGACTTCGGCGGCGAGGAAACCCCGTGGCTCCCCGCCCTGGACGCCTGGCAAGGAGGAGTTGACGAAGGAACGGATCGGGTAGCGGGACAGGATCGCGGTGCCGTACTGGCGGCGTTCCTGGCCCACGGCGACAGGGTGCAGGTCGAGGTTGGCGGCGTAGACGACCCGCATCTCCAACCGTTCGGCGAGCCAACCGGCCTGGTCGGCGAACGCGCTGCGCTCCGACCAGTGCCGGTCGACTTCCTGCAGGCCCACGAGTCCGGCCCCGGAGGCGGCGATCACCGCCGCGGTTCGGGCGAGGTCGAGCCGGTCGGCGACGTCTGCTCCGTGATGGATGTTGTACGTCGCGACCCGCAAACTCGTCAGCCCCTGCTCGTGGTGCCCATCGTTCATCTCAGGGGCATCTCTAGCACATCGTCACCGGCGGACGGCGAAGTCGGCCACCATCGGCAGGTGGTCGGAGCCGTCAGCGGTGGTGAGCACCTGGGTCTTGCGGGGCTGCAGGTCCGGCGAGCTCAGCACGAAGTCGATGCGGGCGTGCGGGTCCTCCTGGGAGTAGGTGTAGCCGTCACCCACGCCGACCTCGGCCCAGGAGTCGGTGAAGACACTGGTCAGCGTCTTGATCTCGGTCGTGTCGGCGGTGGCGTTGAGGTCACCGGTGAGAACCGTCCGCTTGGGGTTGTCACCGAGGAGTTCGACGATCTTCTCCGCCTGCATGATCCGCTCAGCGGAGTTGTCGTGCTGCAGGTGGGTGTTGGCGAAGCGCATCTCCACACCGCGCACCTTGATGTCGGCGACCAGCAGACCGCGCTGCTCGTGGTTGTCGATCTTCGGCAGGTAGGTGTTGCTCCAGGACCGGATCGGGAAGCGGGACAGGATCGCCGTGCCGTACTGGCGACGCTCCTGGCCGGGCGCTGCCGGGTCCATGTCGAGGTTCGCGCCGTACACGACGTGCATGTCCAGCGCGTCGGCGAGCCAGGCCGCCTCGTCGACGAAGGCGCTGCGCTCGCTCCAGTGCCGGTCGACCTCCTGCAGGCCGATCACGTCCGCGCGGAGTTGGCGGATCTCTCCGGCGACGTCGGCCAGGTCGAGCACGTCGTCGGGGCCGGCGGCGTGGTGGATGTTGTACGTCGCCACCCGCAGCCGGACCGGCTGCCCCTCCGCGTTGGCGGGCACGGCGGCCGCACCGACCGAGGTGGCCAGCATCACCGCGGCGGCACCCACGAGGGTGAGGACACGCGCGAGGCGCGGAATACGTCGAAGCACGAACAGCTCCCTTCCCGGCAACTGAACTGGGTCGAGCACCCATCCCACAAGGCCCGCAGGGCCTGAGCGTGCACGGCGCATTAACACTCGGCGACGAGCCCGACCCCGGCGGTGCATGCCAAGCTAGCGCTTTCCGGTCCTGGGCGGATCTGCGCGCGCCCGGACCGGCCGATGCCGGTCAGGACACCACGGAGGGCAGCCCGGACTCAGGCGAGCAGGCTCGAAGGGTCGACCGGCCGGCCGTTGCCCGCCGACCGCGTCGCCGCCAGCGCGATGGTCAACGCCATCAGCCCGTCCTCGGCGGTGACCCGCGGCTGCCCCTTGCCGTCGAACGCGGCCACGAACTCACGCAGTTGCTCGGCGAACGGGTCCACCGAACCGTCCTCGGCGAAGACCACCGCACCCGAGCCGTCCGTGACCACGGGCTCGGGCAGCGAGGCGAACCTCAGCACGCCCTCGTCGCCGACGAGTTCGAACGTCGACCGCAGCGGCGTACCCGGAACGTCCCACACGGCGACGATCTGCGAGGTCAGCCCGCCGACGTGGGTGAGCGTCGCGCTCGCCCGGACGGGCGGCTCGGCCTGCAGGCTGAGCGTCGAGCGCCCCACGACCTCGGTGACCTCACCACCCACCCAGCGGGCGAAGTCGATGTCGTGGATGGCCAGGTCGACCAGGACGCCGCCGGACCGCTCGGTGTCGGCGAACCACGTCTCGGCTCCGGGGCTCTCGACCTGGCGAAAGAAGCGGAACTCCCGCGGCGTTCCGATCCGTCCGGCCGCGATGGCGTCGCAGGTGGCGAGGTAGGCGGGGAAGAACCGCAGCACCTGCGCGACGCACAGGCCCACCCCCGCGCGTTCGCACGCCTCGATCATCGCCCGCCCCTCGGCGGGGTCACGGGCGAGCGGCTTCTCACAGACGACGTGCAGCCCCGCCGCCGCGGCCCGGTGGGTGAGGTTGGCGTGGGTGTCGGTCGGCGTGCAGATGTCGATGATCTCGGCGGCCTGGAGGACCTGCGCCAGGTCGGAGACGGCGGTGACTGCGTGGGCGGCGGCGAACGCCGTGCCGCGCTCGGGTGATCGGGAGTGGACGAGGACGTCGGCGCCCAGTGCCTGCCAGGCGACGGTGTGCGTCTTCGCCATCTGACCGGTGCCGATGAGCGCGACCCTGCGCTGCTGCGTTCCGCTCACGTGGCCTCCACCAGGGTGTGTGCCGCCGCGGAGACCTTCTCCGCAGCCGCGACGATATCCGCCAGGTCGGCCCGCGAACCCAGCAGGACTTGCTGCGGGATCCACACCAACTCCTCGCAGAAGCGTTGGGTGACGGGCAGGTCGAGGCTGCCGTAGTCGGTCGCGGCGTAGGAGGGGTCGAAGCCGGTCGCCTTCAGGTCGAAACGTCGGTTGGCGAAGACACCCTGCCGGTCCAGGGGTAGGCCGTAGCCGACGCTGACCGGCACGCCCTCCGCGCGCAGTGCCGCCACGAAGCGTTCCCGAGGCAGCCCGCCGAACCCCGCCGGGTCGTAGCGGAACTGGTAGAGGTGGTAGCCGTGCATGGTGCAGCGGGGATCGCGGGCCAGCGGTGACAGGCCCTCGATCGGGGCGAGCCCGGCGTCCAGGACGGCGGCGCCGCGTTCCCGGCGCACCAGGTCGTCGTCGAGGGTGGCGAGTTGGGTCAGCAGGATCGCGCTCTGGAACTCCGTCAGCCGGTAGTTGCCGCCGAGGATCGCGTGGTCGTACCACTGTCCGTCCCGGGAACGGCCGCAGTGGTGGAAGCTCCAGGCCAGGTCGGCCAGAGCGTCGTCGCTGGTGACGAGCATGCCGCCCTCACCGGAGGTCATGTTCTTGCTGGCCTGGAACGACCAACTGCCGAACGTTCCGAACGAACCCACCCGCTGACCGCGCCAACTGGCCCCGTGCGCGTGCGCGGCGTCCTCGATGACCGCCAGCCCGTGCCGGGCGGCGAGGTCGTTGAGGCGGTCCATGTCGGCCGGGTGCCCGGCCAGGTGAACCGGGATGATCGCCCTGGTGCGTGGCGTGATGGCCGCCTCGACCGCGTCGGGGTCCAGGCAGACGTAGTCGGGGTCGACGTCGGCGAAGATCGGCAGCGCGTCGACGCCAAGGACGGCGGTCGCGGTGGCGAGGAACGTGTAGCCGGGCACGATCACCTCGTCCCCGCTGCCGATGCCGAGCGCCTTGAGCGGGATCTCCAGCGAGATGGTGCCGTTGCACACGCCGAGCCCGTGACGGGCGCCGTGGTAGGTGGCGAACTCCTGCTCGAACCTCGTCTTGACCGGTCCCTCGGCGTCGGACCAGACGCCGGCCTTCGCGACCTCGGCGACGGCCTGGACGGCCTCGTCGGTGGCGGGTGGCCAGGCGGGGAACGGCGCGGTGCGCACCGGCACTCCTCCGAGCAGGGCCAGTTGGTCAGCGCTCATCACTGCCTCCTCGGTACGGAGCCCGTGTCGGTCCCAGCGTCGGTGTCGGTGTCGGGTCCGGGGTCGGTGTCGTGTTCGGCGGCGCGCGCCAGGATCTGGTCGATCGCGGCCGTCACGTGCTGCTCCACCGCGGTGCTGAAGCGGCCGGACCGGTAGACGTAGGGGTAGGAGTGGTCCGGTTCGTAGCCGCCGGCCCGGACCTGTTCGGCGGTGACGACGTACCCGATCATCCCGTTGGTGTAGGGGATCGGCAGCACGCCCGAGGCCGACTGCCGCCGTACGTGGTGGCCGTAGGCGACGCTCACCTCCGCGTCGAAGCCGAGCAGCGCGAGTCCGTCGGCGAGTTCGAGCAGCGTCAGCCGCAGCGGTACCTTCTCGACGAGCCGCGCCGGATCGGCCAGCAGCCAGCGGGACCAGTCGCCGTCGATCCCGGGCGCCTCCCGCGACCGGGCCAGCGCGTCCCGCGAGGGTGTCTGCAGGGGCAGGTCGACGGTGTGCGTCCTGGTCCGCGGTGGCCGGGCGGAGAGCGGGCGCATCGGTGCGTCGAGGACGCCCAGCACCGCACCGGCGAGTTCGTCCCCGAGGGCGGCGATCTCGTCGTCGCCGCCGCGGTACCAGTCGCCGTCGCGGACGACGTTCGGGTTGATGTCGCCGCAGCAGCCCTGTAGGAACCCGATCACCGCGCCCTGGCCGACGGTTCCGGACAGCCGGTCGCGCATGGCGCCGGGGTAGTCGGGTGAGACCTGTGGGTCGGCGCTGGTGACGGGGTGGCAGGTGTAGTGGACGAGCAGCGCCTTGGTCGTCCCGTCCGTCCGCCGCATCCGGACGACGCCGACCTCGGGGTCGTTCGGTCCGTTCGGGTCGGGGCCGCCGACCGTGCCGTCCGGATTGATGCGGCGCCGGTTCATCCCGAAGCCGCACGTGCCGCTGCCCCGTTCGAGGGTCACCGGCTCCAGCGAGGTGACCGCCCGGCCCACCGCCTCGAGCACGACCTCGGTGAGCCGGGCGAGGTAGCCGGGATCGCCGCGTCCGATGAACGGGGAGAACGTCAGCCCTGGCTGGGGCGCGCAGTGGGTGTGCGAGGCGTGCAGCACCACCGCGTCGGCGGGCACGCCGTACTCCGCCGCGATCCGGCCGGTCAGTTCGGCCACGAGGTCCGGCCCCCACCACAGCAGGTCCGCGCACACGAGCAGGGCGGCGCACCCCTCGGCGGGATCGGGACGGCCGAACGCGAACACCTGGGCGGCGAGCGGGGCCCGCACCTTCTCCCACGGTTCGAGCCGGACCGCGAAACCGGCCAGCGGCACGGGTTCGGTCGGAGTGATGTCCGCCGTCGCGGTCCCGACGTAGAGATGTGTCACGGTCGCGTCGCCTCCCGGCCGCTCTCGCCGACAACTCGCCTGACGAACTGCCCCCACGACATGGTCGGACGGGCTGCTCCGACGGTCCGACCGAGTGGGCCCCACATACTGGTATGGGCAAGTATGACGACGCTCGGTGTCGAGCGGAAGGCTCTGCGGCGCGCCCTACGACGCCCCGGACGTGGCCGGTTCCTGCCCCCGCGCCGAGGCGGCCGCCAACTCGTCGTCGACGTACCTCGCCCGCGCCGCCAGCAGACCCGTCGCCACCTGCGGCACCACCAGCAAAAGCAGCAGTCCGATCGGGATCGTCCACCCACCGGTGACGTCGAACAACGCACCCATCGCGAGCGGCCCGACTGCGGCGATGAGGTAGCCGACGCTCTGGATGAAGCCGGACAGCCGCGCCGTCACGTCGTGCGACCGGGAACGCAGGCTGATCATCGTGAGCGTCAGCGGGAACGCACCGCCACCGAGGCCGAGCATGACCGACCACACGATCGCACCCGAGCGGGGCGCCAGGAGCAGCCCGACATAGCCGACGACGTACGCGGCGCCGCACGCCCACACGAGCGGCCGCTGGTCGGCCAATCGGGCCGCGAGCGTTGGGAAGAGCAGCGAGAGGGGGACGCCGACCAGCGGGACGAGCGAGAGCATCAGTCCCGCCTGCGCGGCGTTCAGCCCGGCGTCGCGGAAGATCTGCGCCAGCCACCCGAACGCGGCGTAGGCCTGCAGCGACTGCATCCCGAAGTAGACCGCCAGCGACCACGCCAGCGGCGAGCGGCCCAGCGACCACAACGAGGAACGCTTCAGCGCGGAGTCACCTGATCGGACCACCCCGCCACGGTTGCGGGCCAGCACCAGCCACGGCAGCAACGCGACCGCCGCGGCGACCGCCCAGAAACCCAACCCCATCCGCCAACCGCCGAGCGCGTCCGCGATCGGGACGGTGAGCGCGGCCGGCAGGGTCGTCCCGATGGCCATCGAGGTGGTGTAGGCGGCGGTGGCCAGACCCACCCGGCGTGGGAAGTACGCCTTGACGAACGCCGGGACCAGCACGTTCCCGGCGGCCATGCCGGCGAGGGCGACCACCGTGGCGACCAGGAACAGCGGGATGGAGGAGACGAACGCGCGGGCCGCCTCGCCGACCGCGACCGCGGCGAGGGCGGTGGCGAGTACGCGCTGCGACCCGAACCTGCGCGCCCAGCCGGCGGCCAGCGCGCCGAATCCGGCGAAGCACAGCACCGGCAGGGTCGTGAGGACACCCGCGACGAGCGGGGAGATCCGCAGGTCGGCCTGCACCTCGTCGAGAACGGCACCGAGGCCGGTGACGCCCGTGCGCAGGTTGAAGGCGAGCAGGACGACGGCGCCCAGCAGCAGCCACGCTGGCCAGCTCTTGCGGGCCGGGAGCAGCGTCGGCACCTCGGCCGGCGGATCCGAGGGACCCTCGTCCGTCCCGTCACCCCCGTCGGGGTCCCCGGACACCGCCGGCTGGGAGGGGGAGGCGTCCAGAGCGCCGACCTGGGCGGTGCTCACCGTCCAGGTCTGCGAAACCGGGTACTCAGGTGGAGCCTGGGAGGTCTCGGCTCCCGGACCGGCGCTGGGGCCAGCGGAGCCGGCCTCGGGACCGGAGCCCACGTCGGGGCCGACACGGGGTGCGACAGAGCGCTCGCCCGTCAGCTCAGGGGACCATTCGCGGCCGAAGTCCTCGAGCCGAGCGGCCCGCGCGCCGACAGCGTCCGCGGTCGAGCCTGTCTGGAAGGTGGAGCCTGCCCCGTCGACCGCCGACGGATCGGGCGGTAATGACGAGGCTGGGGGACGAGCGGTGTTCGATGAGGGTGACACGTGGGCCAATCGTATGGTCTCGCCCCGGATCGGCCCACTTGTTATCTCACCTTGTCAACGGTCGGTCACCTCGCGGTGACAAGGTGTCCGTGCCCCTCAGGTTCGGGAGGCGCGCGGCTGGCGGGAACGGTTCAGCATGGCCCGCGCGACGATGGCGAGGAACTTCGTGTTGGTCACGGCGTACCTCGCGAAGAGCCGGCGAGGCTCCTGCGCCAGCCGGAACAACCACTCGAGCCCGAGTCGCTGCAGGTAGCCGGGCGCCCGGCGGAGTTCGCCGACGAGGACGTCGAAGCTGCCGCCGACCCCGATGCACACGGGGACACCGGCGAGCGAGGCGCCGTCGACGATGAAGTGTTCCTTCGCGGGTGTCGGCATGCCGACGAAGACGACCTCAGCCTCGGCGTCCCGGATGTCGGCCCAGATCTGGGCCTCGTCCTCGGTGCCGAAGTAGCCGTTGCGGTAGCCGGCGATGCGGACGCCTTCGGCGCTGAGCTGGTCGGCCAGCTTGCTGACGATGTGTTCGCGGCCACCGAGCAGGTAGATGCGCCACCCGACCTCGCGGGAACGGGCGAGAACCTGCTCCATCAGATCGATCCCCGCGACCCGCTCGGGCAGCGGGTGTCCGAGGATGCGGGCAGCCCACACGAAGGGCTGCCCGTCCGACCCGATCAGGTCGCCTCGTTCGAGGACGGCGAGATACTCAGGATCGTCATGCGCACGTACGACGTTGGCGGCGTTGACACACAGGTGGGTACCTGACACGCGGGTCTTGACCCGCTGCTCGACCCACTCGAGTGTTCCCCGCATGTCGACAGCGTCGACGGGTACACCGAGCACACGCATCCTGCGGCTCCCGTTCACCAACGCCATCAGCTGCACCCCTCACGGCGGTCCTGGGTTCGTCCGGCATGGCCAGGAGGCGAACCAGCCAGCGCCACGCCGAGCAGGGTCATCGTGGAACGAGACCCCCGCCACCCCCAGCGCGGCTCAGAATATGTCACGGATTGTTGGTTTTGCGACAGCGAAGCGACGGTGCTTCAGAGTTGGGTTACGGGTTCGGACCTCCGCCACGCGTTCGGCGCTGATCTCCCCCACGGCCACTCCGACCTGTTCACCCAGGGACGTCACGACCACGCCCATGGGATCGACAAGCATGCTGCATCCAGAAGACGCACCACCACACTGGTCGGCTGCAGCGACGTAACAGGTGTTTTCGATCGCCCGGGCCCGAACCAGCGTCGTCCAGTGGTCCTCCTTCAGCGGCCCGCGCATCCAGGCCGCCGGAACCACGAGCACGTCGGCGCCCGCGCCGGCGAGGGCGCGCGCGAGTTCGGGGAACCGCAGGTCGTAACAGGTCAGCAACCCGAGCCGATGCCCGTCGACGTCGACCAGCACGGGGTCGTTGTCACCCGCCACCAGCTTGTCGGACTCGCGGTAGCCGAACGCGTCGTAGAGGTGGATCTTGCGGTAGGTGCTGAGGAGCTTGCCGTCTGGCCCCAGGACGACCAGCGTGTTGTAGGCCCGCTCGGCGTCGCCTTCGGCGGTCTCGAACATGCCCGCCACGATGACCGTCTCGAGCTCTCGGGCCAGGTCCGCGAGCGTCCGCACGAAAGGTCCGTCGAGCGGCTCGGCCACGTCCGCGAGCGAGTCCTCCGGCGAACCGAACGGGAACATGCTCGCCTCCGGGCAGACCAGGACAGCCGGTCGTTGCACGGCCACGTCGCGGGCCAACCGCTGGATCGCCTGAAGGTTGGCGTCCTTGTCTGGGGCCGCGGCGAACTGCAGCAGGGCGATGTGCACGCGCACAGTCTGCACTGCCCGGGGTGCGAGACTCGACTCGTGGGTGGTCCAAAAGATGACCTTGGGTCTAACGACACGCGACCGACCAGTTCGTCCGACCCGGTGAACCCGGCATCCGAGCCTGGATCGGGCCCGGTTCCCGCGGCCTTCGACGCGGTCGTGCTCGCCGGCGGCGCGGCCCGCCGCTTCGGTGGCGCCGACAAGGTGCTGTTGCCGGTCGCGGGCCGGTCGATGCTCGACCGGGTGGTGGCGGCCTGCGTGCGGGCCGAGTCCGTGGTCGTCGTCGGTCCGGAGCGGGCGGTACGCGTACCGCCGGGCATGCGGCTGGGCTGGACCCGGGAGACACCGCCGGGTTCGGGGCCGCTGGCGGCCGTCGCCGCGGGCCTGGGCGCGGGCAGCGCCGCCGTGGTCGTCGTCCTGGCCGCGGACATGCCGCTGCTGGACGCCGACGTGGTGCGCTCGCTGGTGGCCCAACTGTGCCGTCACCCCGCCGACGACGGTGACGACGACGTGCGCGACGAGCGCGACGAGCGCGACGAGCGCGACGAGCGCGACGAGCGCGGCGGCGACACTCCCGTGGACGCCGTACTCCTCCTCGACGCGGATGGCCGAAACCAGCCACTGGCCGCGGCCTACCGCCGCTCCGCCCTGCGCCGGGTCCTCGCTCTCCTCGGCGACCCGCGGAACCAGCCGATGCGGCTGCTGACCCGGAACCTGCGCTTCGCGACGCTGCCCGCCGACCGGGCCGCCCGGGACTGCGACACCCCGCAGGAGTTGGCCGAGGCCGACGACCTGGCGCGCCGAGAACGCTGACAACCCGGACGCACGGTGAGCCGAACGACGGCCCTCGGGCACGATCGAGCCAGGCCGTCACCTCGACCCCGGATGCCTCCTGAGACGCACGGCCTCCGCCCGCCCGCCGTACGGAAGGCAGCCGCATGCTCCTGGACTGGGCCCAGCAACTGTCCGCCGCCCTCGCCGCCGACCAGACACCGCACACCCCTCACGCGGCCGATCGGGCCGAACCCGGCCTGCCGGTCGACGAGGCGCTCCTCACCACCGTTCTCGACCTCGCCCGGGACGCGGCCCACGCGGTCGAACGCCCCGCGGCCCCGCTGACGACGTTCCTGGTCGGCTACGCCGCGGCCCGACGCGGCGGCACCCCGGCCGACCTCGCCGCCTGCGCCGAGATCGCCCGCGAGCTGGCCAGTGCGTGGGAGCGCGGCACCGAGGCCTGAACCTTCGCTAGGGTCATCCCCGCCATGCCACTCAACCGCCCGCGCATGATCACCCAGGCCGTGTCCGACGTCCGGCTGCCCGAAAACTACGTGGCACCCCTGCGTCAGATCGGGTTTCGGGTCCTTGTCGCACTCGGGTTGCTCGCCCTGGTTGTCGTGGTTGTCTACGTTGGGCGGGACGGCTACCGCGACGCCGACGGCAGCACGCTGACCCTCCTCGATTCCTTCTACTACGCGACGGTCAGCCTCACCACCACGGGCTACGGCGACATCACGCCGATCACCCAGGGTGCACGGCTGATCAATGTCGTACTCGTCACGCCGCTGCGTATCGCCTTCCTCATCGTGTTAGTTGGTACGACCCTGGAAGTCCTGGCCACGAGGAGCCGGGACCAGTGGCGCATCTCGCGATGGAGGAGCCAGTTGCGCGATCACACCGTTGTCGTCGGGTTCGGCACCAAGGGCCGCAGCGCCGTCGACACTCTCATCAACGGCGGCATCCCCGCGGACCAGATCGTGGTCGTCGATCCGTCGCCCGCGGCGGTCGCCGAGGCGAACGCCGCCGGCCTGGGCGGCGTCGTGGGTGACGCCACCCGCGCCGACGTACTGCGGCGGACCGAACTCTCCCAGGCCAGCCGCGTCATCGTCACGACCCACCGCGACGACGCGGCGGTCCTGGTCACCCTCACCGCGCGCCAGCTCAACCCGACCGCGACCGTCGTCGTCGCGGTCCGGGAGGCGGAGAACATCCCGCTCCTGCGGCAGAGCGGCGCCGACGTGACGGTGACCTCCTCCGACGCCGTGGGTCGGATCATGGGTCTGTCCACGGTCAGCCCGGCGCTCGGTGCGGTGCTGGAGGACCTGCTCAGCTACGGCGAGGGCATGGAGGTCGCCGAGCGCGCGGTCCTCCCCCGCGAGGAGGGCCGCTCACCACGCCACCTCGACGACGTGGCCGTGGCGGTCGTCCGTGGCGGGGAGGTCTACCGCTACTTCGACCCGACGGTCTCCCAGCTGCTGCGCGGCGACCGGGTCATTGTCGTCCGCCCGGCGGAGGAACTCCCCTGGGCGCCACGACCAGGCACCGACGAAGCACACCCGAACGGCGAGGAACCCCAACCCTCCGAAAGCGAGAGCTGACACGATGCGCGCGGTGGTTGTCCGGGATGCGGGCGGACCGGAGATGCTGGCGGTCTGGGATGTCATCGACCCCCAGCCCGGTCCCGGCGAGGTCCTGATCGACGTGGTTGCGGCCGGCGTCAACCGCGCCGACCTGCTCCAGCGGCAGGGCAACTACCCACCGCCGCCGGGTGCGTCGGAGCTGATCGGCCTGGAGTGTTCGGGCCGGATCTCCGGCCTGGGTCCCGGCGTCGAGGGCTTCGAGATCGGCGACGAGGTGTGCGCGCTGCTCGCCGGTGGCGGCTACGCCGAACGCGTCGCGGTCCCCGCCGGGCAGGTTCTCCCCCGCCCCGAAGGGGTCACCCTCGTCGAGGCGGCGGCCCTGCCCGAGACCGTCTGCACGGTCTGGTCCAACATCTTCATGCTCGCCTCGCTGCGCCCCCAGGAGACCCTGCTGGTCCACGGCGGCGCGAGCGGCATCGGCACCACCGCGATCCAGCTCGGCAAGGCCGTCGACGCACGGGTCATCGCGACCGTGGGCGCCGACAGCAAGGTGGCGAAGTGCCTCGAGCTCGGCGCGGACACGGTGATCAACTACCGCAAGGACGACTTCGTCGAGGTCGTCAAGCAGGTCACCGAGGGACACGGCGCCGACGTGATCCTCGACGTGGTCGGCGCGCCCTATCTCGACCGCAACATGCGGACCCTCGCCACCGCCGGGCGTCTGGTCGTGATCGGCATGCAGGGCGGCCGGACCGGCGAACTCGACCTGGGCCTCCTACTCGCCAAGCGGGCCGCGGTGCTCGCCACCGGCCTGCGTGCGCGGCCGGTGCAGGAGAAGGCGGCGATCGTCGCGAGCGTCCGCGACAACGTCTGGCCACTCATCGCCGACGGCCACCTGCGACCCGTCGTCCACACGGTGCTGCCCCTCGAGGAAGCTGGCGAGGCGCACCGCATCCTGGAGGACAGCGAGCAGATCGGCAAGGTCCTGCTGCTGGCCAGGGAACCCTGATCCGCCGCACCATCACCGCTCGCCACGCCTCCGCGAAGCTGGGCGAAAACGGACAATTAGAAATTTTGTGCCGATCGAGGCAACCCGATCGACACCCAAACCGTCCCATCCAGTAACTCGGGGTGGACGGCCTGACGCCCACCGCGGTTCCGGTTCAGTCGCGCCAGAGTGGGCGCGGCCAGAAGGAGGCGGGTGAGCGGATGAACATCGACTACACGCAGCGGGTGCAACGACTCGCGAGAATCCGCCTCCGAGCCGAGGTCGCGCGCCGTCGCGCCGAACGCCTGCGCAGCTCCGAGGAGCCCCCCGGCGGAAGGTCCACCGGCCCACGCCGGCGCGGGGCCGACGCCACCGAGCCGACGGAGTAGTTCCACCGGCCGGGCCCCAGTAGTTCGGGCCCAGTAGTTCGGCCCCAGCGCCCACCCTCGCGCCCCGGCTTGCACACACGCATGGAGCATTCCGCGATCCTTACGGTCCGTGCCGTCCGACATGGACAGGCGCCGATTCGTCGGTGTTGTGCAGGTGGATCGCGAGGAGGGTCACCCACCCCCAGCCAACGGCGATGGTCAGTCGCTGCGACAGCCCGGCGATCTCGACCAGACCTTCGACCTGCGCGAAGCCCAGGCCGAACAGGAAGAAGCCGATCACGACCAGCGCGCCGGTGAGGGTCGAGTAGGCGGCCCACCCGCGTCTGCCCCAACCGGCGAAGCGCCGAGCGAAGACGAGGCACGCGGCGGCCAGCGCAGCGAAGACAAGCAGCGAGAAGGAGTCGTGGAGCGTGCCGTGCCAGGTGTGCACGCCCTGGCCCGGCGTACCGGGCGGGTAGCCACCAACAGGGTCGGTCACGAAGGCACCAGCACCGACAAGTCCGACCGCGTACGTCCCGACCAGCAGCGGCCCCCAGGTCGAGAGTCGTCCAGTGGCGTGAAGGGCTCGGCGTAGACCGACGGCGAAAAGCATCATCAGCAGGCCGGTGACGAGGAAGTTGAGGACCTGGATCCACCCCGACGGGCCCAGAGCCAGTGAACTGACCGGATGACGGAGTGGGTCGTAGTCGGCGCGGGTGGCGCCCTGGACGAGGAACGCGATGACGAACAGGGGGCCGCCGATCGCACCGCAAAGGAGCAGCTTCTTCGTCGATGCGTTCATCCGATCCGATCGGGACGAGATGTGCGCGGGCGGGGCCTGGAAGAAGGAAGATCACCCATGCCTGTCAATTTAGGTTGACGTAGAAGTGCTTGTCCACCCATGGTGAGGTCGAACGTCCACGGGTCCGCGTGACCCGCGTACCACCGCAACTCCACTGACCTGGCCAGACGCCGGGCGGCCTGATGAGGCGCAGAGTGGTCCGGGGGCGGCCTCGCATCACCGACCCGATGGGGTAAGGATGGGGCCATGACCGATCCGTACCAGACCTATGGCGCCGACGCTGAGGGCGCCGACCACCCCCAGGGTGTCGAGGATTCACCGCGAGTTGTGATCGTGGGACCGGACGGTATGGCCGTGGAAGGGCCGCCGACCAAGGGCGGGCCCGACTCGGGTGCCGAGTCCGGTGAGGACGAGGAGCGGTCGGTGACCGACCTGGTCGAGCAGCCAGCCAAGGTCATGCGGATCGGCAGCATGATCAAGCAGCTGCTGGACGAGGTGAAGGCCGCACCCCTCGACGAGGCGAGTCGGCAGCGCCTCCGTCAGATCCACAAGTCGTCCATCGCCGAGCTGGAGAAGGGGCTCGCCCCCGAGCTCGTCGAGGAGCTGGAGCGGCTCTCCCTGCCCTTCGACGACGGTGTCGTTCCGAGTGAGGCCGAGCTGCGGGTCGCGCAGGCCCAGCTCGTCGGCTGGCTCGAAGGACTCTTCCACGGCATCCAGACGGCGCTGTTCGCCCAGCAGATGGCGGCACGCGCCCAGCTGGAGCAGATGCGCCGCTCGCTTCCGCCCGGCACCCAGCTCCCGCAGATGCAGCCCGCGCCCGACGCGGAGCGCCCCGGAGGCATGTACCTCTGACCTACCTGTGACGCGCGGGTGTCTTCGAGCGGACGACGCCGCCAGGCCGCCTCGAGGTACCCGCCTCCCTCACCCTCCCGTGCCCGGACCGAGTGGCGTCCGGGCATGCGGGGTCAGGGTGATGCCGTGGATCAGCGGAACAGGCTCTCCAGCACGCTCGCCACACCGTCGTCGTCATTGGACGGGCAGCGCCGTTCGACCGCGGCCAGAACGTCCGGATGACCACCGGTCACGGCGTAGGGGGTGCCGGCCCAGGCGAGCATCGCCAGGTCGTTGGGCATGTCGCCGAAGGCCACCACCTCCGAGGGGTCGATCCCGCGCTCGGCGCACAGCGTCGCGAGGGTCGACGCCTTGGAGATGCCCTGCGCGGAGACCTCCAGCAGCCCGATCTTGCTCGAGTGCGTCATGGTGACGAGGTCGCCGGCCACTTCGCGGGCCTTGGCCAGAAGCTGGTCGGGTTCGTAGCTCTCGTGCTTGACGAGCAACTTCAGCACGGGCTCGGCGACCAACAGCTCGGAGATCCGCCCGATGAACGTCTCGTTCAGTCTGTCCCCGGCCACGAGGTAGGTCTCCTCGTGGCCGAACCGGTCGCCGAACTCCACCCCGAACGACACCCCCGGGATCGACGTCCGGATCGCCTCCACGACGGCACGGCCGATCTCGGGAGCGAGGGGGAACCCCTCGATGATCTTCTCCTGGTGCAGGTCGTAGACCAACGCGCCGTTGGAGCAGACGGCGATACCTCGGTGTCCGGTCGCCTGGGCGACCTCCCGCATCCAGCGGGGCGGGCGACCCGTCGCGAACACCACGGTCGCACCCGCGTCCTCGGCCATGGCCAGAGCGCTCCTGGTCCGCGCGGAGACACTCCCGTCGGAGCGGAGCAGTGTTCCGTCGAGGTCGCTGACGATGAGTCGAGGCGGGCGAGGTGTGGGCCGATCAGTCACCGCCCCATCCAACCAGAGGCCCGGGACCCGCCCGCTGACCGTCGTCCCAACCCCTGGTGAACGCCCAGGGCGGCGCGAATCCGGCGGACGAGACATTTGCGGCTGGTGAGAGCACCGCTCGTACGGTGGGGGGAGGAAGAGACCCAACCATTGGGGATCGCACATGGAACTCGGTGTCAAACTTCCCGTTTCTGGCCCGCTGGCCTCCCCCGAGGCGATCGTTCGGATCGCCCAGGAAGCGGAGCGGCTGGGCTACACCACCGCATGGACCTACGAGCGGTTGCTGCGTCCGGTCGAGAAGGTCGTGATGTGGACGGGGGGCGAGCCGCAGGAGGTACCGGAGGTCTACCGATCGACCTTCGAACCGCTGGAGACGCTGAGCTACGTCGCCGCCCTGACCGAGCGCATCCAACTCGGCACCAGCATCCTGGTGGCGCCGCTCCACGTGCCGGTCATGCTCGCCCGCCGGTTCGCCACGCTGGACCACTTCAGCCGCGGTCGGGTGATCGCCGGGCTGGGCCAGGGCTGGCAGCACCACGAGTTCGAGACGGCGAACGTGTCGAGGAGCCGGCGGGGCGCCCGCATCGAGGAGATCGTGGAGGCGATGCGCGCGGCCTGGGGTCCCGACCCGGTGAAGTACGAGGGCGAGTTCTACCGGATCGCGCCGTCCGAGGTGAACCCGAAGCCCGTCCAGGCACACCTTCCGGTTCTGGTGTCCGGTGGCGCTCCGCCCGCGATCAGACGTGCCGGCCGGATCGCTGACGGCCTGATCCTGATCGCCTCCTCTGCGGCAGACGTACGCGGCATGGTCGAGACCTTCCACGACTCCGTCCGGGAGGCTGGACGCGACCCCGAGGACCTGGCGGTCGTGGCCCAGGCGCCCGTACCGATCACGCACAAACCGATCGACGCGGACCGGCCCTACCTCGGTGGCGCGCCGAGCCAGATCGCGGAGGATCTCGCGAACCTGCGCGGCAGCGGTGTCACCCAGGTCTACTTCGCGGGCATGGGCCTGGGCGCGGACGGTCTGGAGGACTGGGTGGAACTCCTCGGCGAGGTCCACCAGGCTGCCGCGGGCGCGGGTGCCCTGGCGGGCAGCACGTCATCGGCGGCGTAAGCCCACGAACCCGGACGAGCCGCACGGAGGACCGAGCAACCCAAGGACACCCCCTAGCCTGGGGATGTGAGCTTCGAGGGGTCCTACCTATGGCGACTCCGGCAGAAGATCGGATCCGACCTGGTGCTGGTCCCCGCCGCACAGGTGCTCGCCTTCGACAGTGCCGGGCGGCTTCTTCTCATCAAACGCGGTGACACCAGACGCTGGGGACTGCCGGCGGGCGGCGCCGAACCGGGCGCGACGTTCGAACTGACCGCGATCCGGGAGCTGGAGGAGGAGACCGGGCTGCGCGCCGAGCCGGGCGACCTCGAAGCCTTCGCCTGCGTCTCCGATCCCGACATGTACGACGTGACCCTGCTCAACGGCGACCGGGTGCATTCGTTCGGGATGTGCTTCGCCGTCCACCGTTGGAGCGGTACGCCGCGACCCGACGGCGACGAGTCGCTCGAGGTGGAGTTCTTCGCGGACCTGCCCGAGCCGCGCCACGAGCACATCGACACCACGCTCGCGCTGTGGCGGGCCTACCGCGAGACCGGCCGGTTCCAGACCGGCTGAGAACGAACAGCGCCCCCGGAGCGGTGTGCTCGGGGGGCGCTTTCGGTGTCCGGTTCGCTGTGCTGGTCCTGCTCGCTGCTCGGCTTGAGTCGTGGGTCGGTCAGCCCACCGCGGCCTTGAGGCGGTCGGCGACCTTGGGCGCGAGGTCGGAGGCGACCTCCTGGGCCTCGTCACGGCTGTCGGCCCAGACGTAGACGACGCTGAGCAGGTCACCGTCGGTCTGGTAGACGACGAGGATGGAGTAGTCCTTGCCCTTGCGGTCATCCACGCCGCGCCAGGCGAACGAATCCTTCAAAGCCCCGTCCGGCGCGTCGACGGTTGCGACGTCCTTGTACTCGCCCTGCGGGTGCTTCCAGCTGTCACAGTCGTCGAGGGCCTTCTCGATCTCGGCGAGCGCGGCCGCTCCCTTGCCGGGCTGGTAGGCGACAGCCTCGTTGCTGACCACGAGCTCCGCGGTCTTGGCCGACGACTTCCAGAAGAAGTCCTGGTTGCGGGCGATACGGGTCTTGTTGCTCGCCCAGTCCTTCGCGCAGATGTCGTTGGTGGGTGCCTGCAGGCTGTCGTCCTGGTCCTGGACCTCGACGTCCCGGCCGATCTCCCCGTCGTTGAGGATGATCTTGCCGATGGCGTTCTTGAGCTGCGCGGACGTCGGCGGCTCATCCTTGACGGCACCGGCGGCTTTTTGGTTGGCGACCTTCGCCGGGGTTTCCTGGGTCTGCTGCGGTTGCTGAGCCTCGTCGGAGGGCTTGTTGTTACTGCAACCGGCTAGGGCCACCAGTCCGGCGGCGACCACGGCGAGCACAAGTCGGAATCTGGGCACGAGTCGGAACTCTAGCCAATATCGGGCACTTCGGCTCACCCTCCCCCTCCGGGCGATCTCAAGGCGTGACCAGATCCAGGGGCAGCTCCAGCCGCGGGAACACCGCCGCCGGTGGCGGCAGGATCCGCTCCGCCGTGCCCGACGCCGTGCCCGATTCCACCGTCGACTCCGCTGTCGATTCCGCTGTCAACCCACACTGGGCGGCGACGCGTGCGGCGAGGTCGGGGACGAACGGGCGCAGTTCCGTCGCCAGCGCCCGGACCGTCGCGGTCAGCGCGCCGAGGGCCACGTCGAGTCGCCGGCCCGCGTCCTCCTCACCGTCGCGTTCGGCCCGGGCGAGGAGCCACGGCGCCACCTCCTCGACGTAGCGGTTGGCCTGCGCGATGATCGCGGTCACCGCGGCCGCCGCCGTACGTAGGTCGAAGTCGGCGAGCGCACGGTCGATCCGCCCGGGCAGTTCCCCGCACGCCGAGGTCAACGCGGCGCCGTTCGGGTCGTCTCGGCGTACGTCGGCCAGCACCGGGTCGTCGAGGTCGGGGACGACACCATCGCGGTAGCGGTGGACCATGCTCACGACCCGCTGGGTGAGGTTGCCGATGCCACCGGCGAGGTCGCGGTTGGCGGCGGCGACCAGCCGCTCCAGGGTGAAGTCGGTGTCGCCGAGCTTGGGCACCTTCGCGGCCAGCCACCAGCGCAGTGCGTCCACGCCGAACTCCTCGGTCAGCTTCACCGGATCGACCACGTTGCCGAGCGACTTGCTGAACTTGCGGCCGTTCGCGGTGAGGAAGTCGTGGACGAAGATCTCGGTCGGCAGCGACAGCCCGGCCGACAGCAGCATCGCCGGCCAGTAGATCGCGTGGAAGCGCACGATGTCCTTGCCGATCACGTGCACCCGTCGGTCGCTGTCGTGCCACCAGGTACGAAACGCCTCGGCGTCCTCGCCCGTACCGAAGTCGAGTGAGGTGATGTAGTTGCCGAGCGCGTCCCACCACACGTACATCACCTGCGCCGGGTCGCCGGGCACCGGCACGCCCCAGCCGTGGGCCCGGTCGATCGACCGGGAGATGGAGAAGTCGTTCAGCCCGGCGTCGAGGAACGCGCGGACCTCGTTGGCGCGCGCCTGCGGCTCGATTCGGAGTGCCCCGCTGTCCAGCAGGTCGCGCAGGGCGTCCTGGTAGCGGGACAGCCGGAAAAACCAGTTCTCCTCGCTGACCAGTTGCGGGGGTACCTCGTGCTGGGGACACAGTCCGTCGAGGAGTTCGTCCTCGGTATAGAACTGCTCGCACCCCACGCAGTACAGGCCCTCGTAGTGGCGGCGGTAGAGGTCGCCGGCGTCGGCGCAGGCCTGCCAGAGCCGGTCCGCGCCGGGCCGGTGCCGCGGGTCGCGGCTGGTGCGAAGGAAGTCGTCGTAGGACAGGTTCAGGACCTCGCGCTGCTTCTCGAAGGCGAGGGCGTGGGCGTCGACGAACTCCTGCACCGGTACGCCGGCCCGTTCGGCGGCCTGCACGTTCTTCAGCGCGTTGTCGTCGGTGCCGGACTGGTACCGGACCTCATCGCCGCGCAACCGCCGGTGCCGGGCCAGCACGTCGGCCTGGACGAGCTCGAGCGCGAAGCCGAGGTGCGGGTCGGCGTTGACGTAGGGAATCGAGGTGGTGACGTAGAACCGCTGCGGAGCGGTGGACATCGGGCTTTCCTTCCACGTGTGCTCGCGGCAAGGGCCCGGAAGATCCGTAGACGCGACGAAGGCCCCTCCGCGAGGGGCCTTCGGCAGTAAGAACGGCACGTAGGCGACCCCTAGCGGGGCCGCATCATCTCCTGGTGCCGGAACGTCATGAGGCGATCCTAGCCGAGCCGTCCACGCGTTTGGTCAGGAATGGTCGCCGCTCCCACTCGCGAGGCAGGGGCGACCACCGGTCCGGCGCCCCGCGACACCCGCGCCCTCAGATCGGGCTCGGACAATCGGGACGGCTCGTCGAGCAGGTTGAAGACTCGCAGCAGCGCGGCGGCGAGCACGGCGTCGTCCACCGCCACCTCCCGGTACCGCTGGAGGTACTCCTCCATCTCGAGCATCTCCGGGCTCGGCTCACCCTCGACATGCGCGAACTGAAGATCGCCGGCGGTCGTCAGGTTCCACGGAGTGTCGACCAGGCTGGCCGCGGCCGGGAAGTAGCGGCCGCCGAGGTCGCCGTCGTGTTCCCGTAGCAGGCGTTCCAGAAGCAGGGCATCCAGCGCGGCGACGCTCATGCCCTGGCCGTAGAGGGGATTGAAGCTGCAGAGGGCATCGCCGACGACGAGGTAGCCCCCCCGGGAATCGATCAAGCTGTTCGTAGTGCCGCCGAATGCTCTCCGGGAAGCGCATGAGCACGGGCTCGCTCAGCGGCGTCGCCGTACGGATGATCTCGGCGATGTCGTGGCCTCCGACGCTCTCGGCGAACTCGGCCATCTCCTCGTTCCTGGTCGGCAGTTCCTCACCACCGCAGGTGCTGAGCAGAACCGTGAAGCGGTCAACGCCCACAGCCGCGGCGCCGGCACTGCGGGTCTGTTCGGGATGGGCCGGGTACACCGAGCAGACGTCGCCCGCGAGATGTTGGGGTTCACGGCGGTAGGAGCGTGACTGGTAGGCGAGCTTGATGCGGACCCGCTCCTCGGGTGCTCGCTGTAGCCCAGCGATTCCAGCCACGTCGCGCTGCGCGTGCCTCGCCCGCAGGCGTCGACCACCAGGTCCGCGCCCAGCGTGATCTCCGCTTGTGTATCTGCTCGGCTTCGGGCGCGTACCCCGGTGACCCCGCGCCGATCAGGATCGGCCCGTAGACCTGTCACGTCGCAGCGCTCGATCACTGTCACCGTGGGCAGCCGCATGACCCGCGAACGAAGCGTGAACTCCAGGAGCGAGCGGGTCACCCCGATCCCGACCAGATCCGACGGCGCCTTCCGCATCGGGTGACCGACGAAGTTCCAGTTGAAGTCGGCCTGCATGTCGGCAGCCACCGCGCCGGCCCTGATCAGGTCCTCACTCACTCCGGGAAAGAGTTCGTCGAGCGCCTCGCGTCCCCGCACGAGTAGGAAGTGCAGTTGGCGACTCTGCGGAACGCCACGTCGTGCGACCGGTTCCGAGGGCAGTTCGTCACGATCGATCACCGTCACGTGATCGAAAATCTCACTCAGCGCGCGGGCCGCGCACAGGCCTGCGACCGAGGCACCGATGACAATGGCGTGTTGACGTGATGGAGTCATTCACGATCCTTGGACACGTTTGGCGCCCTGAGCCTTTGGGGCTGGTGGCCCTTCGTCTCGACCCGCACCCCTTGTGTCAGCGTGCCTCGCTCGAACGCCCGTGTCCAAAACCTTTGCGGCACCGATCCATAGCCGGGAGGCATGAAGCCGCGGCCTATTGAAGCCGCACCACGTCGAACGTCAGCGTTCGTGACGAAGCAGTCCGATCCCGTAGGCCGCGTGCGCGGACAGGTCGAGCCGATCGAGTTCGGTGGGGCCGAACCAGCCGAGATCGTCGGTGGTGTCGTCTCGTTCCCGACGCGGTGAGCCGCCGGTGATCTCCACGAGATAGAGCAACCGTACGCCGTGGATGGAGGTCCCGTCGGAGTCGTAGACGTTGCTGTGAACGCCGAGGACGCGGTGGACCTGGCCGCTCAGACCCGTCTCCTCCGCCATCTCCCGGAGCACAGCCTTGGCCGGGTCCTCCCCGTGTCGCACCCCGCCGCCGGGAAGGGTCCACCGGCCCGGCGTGCGGGTACGAGCCGACATCCGGCACAGCAGGAGGGGAGCAGATCCCGACGCTCCCCGACCCGGGCCCCGGGTGTCCTGGCACAGGGCGTAGGCGCCGACGCGCTGCTTGCGAGGCGTGGAGTCCGGTCCCCGGGTGCCGGTCACGACCGGTCGGCGGTCACGGGAGTTCGACCTCGCTGAACCAGCGGCTGAGCTCGACCGCGACGCCGTCGTCATCGAGGGAAGCGGTCACGTCGTCGGCGACCTCCTTCACCTCCATGGCGGCGTTGCCCATCGCGACACCGCGGCCGGCCCACGACAACATCTCCGCGTCGTTGTCGCCGTCACCGATCGCGAGGACGTCCTCCCGCTCGACGCCGAGCCGTTCGGCGATCTTGGCCAGGCCGGTCGCCTTGCTCACCCCTTCGGGGGCGAGGTCGAGCCACGCGGTGTAGCCGATGTAGTAGGCGACGCCGTGCAGGCCGACCCGGTCGACGACGTCGAGGAACTGCTCGGCCTCGATGGACGGCTCGCGCAGGATGACGCGGGTGGCGGGTTGGGCGACGAGCTGGCTGATCGACTGGACCTCGATCTCACCGGTCAGCTCACCGGCCGGAAAGTGCGCGTTGACGCGGTAGCCGACGCCGAGTTCCTCGACCGCGACGAGCACCTCGGGCAGCCGCGACAGCAGCATCCGCACGACCGGCTCCGGGTCGAAGGTCACCACGTCGATCAGCTCCACGCCCCGCTCGTCGATGATCCCGGCGGGCGAGAGCGGCGGATCCGACTGGTTGTGCAGGCGTATGGTCACCGCGCCGTTGCTGCACACGAGGTAGGGCGTCGGCAGGTCGAAGTGCAGCGCCAGCGGCCGGGTCGCGGTCAGCCCGCGCCCGGTCGACAGGACGACGTGCGAACCGGTCCCGGCCACCGCGCGAACGGCGGCGTCCACCACCGGAGACAGCTGGTTCTTCGCGTCGACAAGGGTGCCGTCGATGTCGAGCGCCACCAACTGCGGGCGCCACATCTCGGCGAGCTGGTCCGGTCCGGTCGTCGAACGGGCCGTCACGTGAGCGGCTCCAGGAGGCTGCGGCCGGCGAGGTAGGGCTGGAGCGCCTTCGGGATCCGAACCGACCCGTCGGCCTGCTGGTGGTTTTCCAGCACCGCGACGATCGCCCGGGCCACCGCGACGAGGGTTCCGTTGAGGGTGGTCACGTGGCGTACGCCGTCCTCGTCGCGGAACCGCACCGAGAGTCGGCGGGACTGGAACTCCGTGCAGTTGGACGTCGAGGTCACCTCACGGTGCCGGCCCTGGGTGGGGATCCAGGCCTCGATGTCGAACTTGCGGGCGGCGCTCGCCCCGAGGTCACCGGCGGCCGTGTCGATGA
The DNA here is from genome assembly GCF_014873875.1 of Actinopolymorpha pittospori. Taxonomy (GTDB): domain Bacteria; phylum Actinomycetota; class Actinomycetes; order Propionibacteriales; family Actinopolymorphaceae; genus Actinopolymorpha; species Actinopolymorpha pittospori. The sequence continues at coordinate 1,701,392 of NZ_JADBEM010000001.1, forward strand.
CGCGGTAGGGCACCTCGAGCTTGTCCCAGAACTCCCGCTCCCAGGCGAGGAACCGGCGGTGTTCGGCGGCCGCCTCGTCGGGATGGCAGTAGGAGAACATCTCCACCTTGTCGAACCAGTGCACCCGGAAGATGCCGCGGGTGTCCTTGCCGTAGGAACCGGCCTCGCGCCGGAACGCCGGGCTGGTCCCGGCGTAGCGCAGCGGCAACTGGTCGGCGTCGAGGATCTCGTCTGAGTGGTAGGCCGCGAGTGGGACCTCGGCCGTACCGACGAGGTAGAGGTCGTCCTGCTCGAGCCGGTAGACATCGGCGGCGGCCTGGCCGAGGAAGCCGGTGCCCTCCATGGCCCGCGGCTTCACCAGGGACGGCGGGATCATCGGCGTGAACCCGTAGGACAGTGCCTGGTCGACCGCCATGTTGATCAGCGCCATCTCCAGCAGGGCGCCCCAGCCGGTGAGGTAGTAGAACCGCGCGCCGGAGACCTTGGCTCCGCGCTCGACGTCGATCGCACCGAGCAGCCGGCCGAGCTCGACGTGGTCGCGGGGCTCGAACCCTTCGGCGGCGAAGTCGCGGGGGGTGCCGACCTCCTCGAGAACGACGTAGTCGTCCTCCCCGCCCGCGGGTACGCCGTCCTCCACGATGTTGTCGAGCTCGAGCATGAGCCGCTGGAACGTCTGCTCGGCTTCGGCCTGCTCGGCCTCGGCCGCCTTCACCTGGGCGGACAGCTCCTTGGTGCGGGCCAGCAGGGCCTGCTTCTCCTCACCCTGCGCCCGAGGGATCTGCTTGCTGAGCGACTTCTGCTCCGACCGCAACTGCTCGAACGAGGCGATCGAGGACCGGCGGCGCTCGTCGGCCTCGAGCACCTGGTCGACAAGCTCGACCGAGGAGCCGCGGAGCCGTTGGCTGGCACGCACGCGGTCAGGATCTTCACGGAGCAGTTTGGGGTCGATCACGGGACTGAGGGTACGCGGGTCAGAGGGTACGTCCGCCACCGGTTTCCTGCTCAGGCCGACTTCACGACCGGCCCTGGCCGGGAGGCGGTCTTGACCCCCGAGGTCGGACCCGCTTCCCGAGGCGGGGTAGACATGCGTTTCGTGAGGAAGAACACGGGGGCCGGAAGCCGCCGCCTGCGCGGTGGTGGTGCTGGGAACACGCCCACCGGCGCCCTCGAGGGTACGACGTCTCCTCCGGAGCGCGAGGACGGCACCCCCATTCGTCGTATCCGCCGCATTCCGCTCATCGGTTCGGACCGGGGTGGACACGACTCCCACAACGCCGACAACGCCGACAACAGGCACGACAGGGACAGCCGGGACGGCAGGGACAGCCCGCGCGGGTCCGAGCCCGAACACACCGCCGCGCGGCGGCCCGACCCGGGAACCGATCGCCGTTGGTCGGCTGCTCGACCCGACCGCGAGCCTGACCACGACCGCCCCGGCGCCGAACCTGACCGCGGCGACGGCGGCGAGGAAGAAGTCGCCGCCTCCGACGGCACCGCACGCGCCGACTCCGATGACACAGCACGCGGCTCCGACGGCGAGCCGGAGCGGCGGGAGCGGCGTCCGCGCCGACGGCGGCGGCGCAGGCGGCGGCGGCGCAGGCGGCCCGAGCAGACCGAGGCCCGGCGGGAACCCGACGACGTCCAGGTCCTTCGGGACGTCCCGGACGAGCGCGCCGTCCAGCCGGCAGAGGAACTCCGGGCCGAGAGCGACGTCCAGGCGGCCCGTGATCTTCGGGCCGAACGTGACCTCCGGTACGCCGGGAAGGTCACCCCGGACGACACGACAGACGGCACGACGGACGCCACAACGGAGCGGCCGCGGGAGGTGGCGGAACGCGCCGTCGAGGCGGGTCGCCCTGCCCGTCGACGGACCGGGCACCGGCGAGCCGCCCGCAGGCAGGCCCGGCGCAACCGAGCCGTCGAACGCCGTGCGACCTTCGCCGCCCTCGCGGGCAGTGCGCTGTTCGCGCTGCTGCTCGTCCTTGTCGCCACCGAGTGGGTGCCGCTGCTCGACGTGGACCGCGCCGTGCTCACCGACATGCCCGCCCACGTCCCGCGCGGATCCGCGGCGGCGACCTTCTTCCTCGTCGTCCAGGCCATCTCCCAGCCGTGGGTGCTTCGCGGTGCGACGGTCGTGGCGGCGGCGCTGGTCATCCGCGCCGGATACCGCCGGCTCGGGATCTGGCTGGTGGGCACGGTCGCGGTCGGCGCCCTGCTGGAGACGTTCTTCAAGGCGCTGGTCGCGCGCCCCCGGCCGGCGCCCGCGGACGCGGTCACGCACCTGGGTGGGTACTCGTTCCCGTCCGGCCACGCGTTCACCTCCGCGCTGGTCGTCTGCGCGCTGCTGATCGTGGCGGGCCGCCTCGGCGTACGGCGCCGCACCCAGGTCGTGCTCTCCTGCGTCGGGGCCGCGGTGATCCTTCTGGTCGGATTCGATCGCATCGCGCTGTCAGTCCACTACGTTTCAGACGTGATCTCCGGCTGGATGCTCGCACCCGCCCTGCTCGGCGCCACGGTCCTGGCCTTCGGGCTGGGTCGCCCCCGCACGCCCGCCGAGCGAGATGACGGTGAGCGGCCACGCCGGGTCGCCGTCATCCTCAACCCCTCCAAGGTCGACGACGAGGCCGACTTCCGCCGTCAACTCGAACGCCACGCCGCCCGGACGGGCTGGGATCCTCCCCGCTGGTTCGAGACGACCGTCGACGATCCGGGCCGTGCCCTGACCAGGGCCGCGCTGGGCGACGGGGTCGATCTGGTGATCGCGGCCGGTGGGGACGGCACCGTTCGGGTCGTGTGCGCCGAACTCGCCGGCACCGGCGTCCCGGTGGGGATCGTGCCGGCCGGCACCGGCAACCTGCTGGTCCGCAACCTCGGCCTGCCGCTGGACCTGCAGGAGGCGATCGAGGTCGCCTTCACCGGTGTGGACCGCCGGCTCGACCTGGTACGCGTCGAGGGCGACCACCTGGAACCCGACCGGTTCGCGGTGATGGCGGGGCTCGGCCTGGACGCGGCCGTGGTGGGCGAGGCGCCAGCGAAGCTGAAGGCGCGGATGGGCTGGGCGGCCTACGGCGTCTCGATGGTCCGCAACCTGTCCTTCCCGGCGGTCCGGGTCGACATCACCGTCGACGACCAGCCGCCGGTACGCCGGTGGGTGCGGACGGTCCTGGTCGGCAACGTCGGCACGCTGCACGGCGGGCTGTCGGTACTGCCCGACGCCGAACCCGACGACGGGATGATCGACGTCGTGGCGGTGGCGCCACGACGGCTGACCGACTGGCCGGAGCTCGCGTGGCGGGTGCTGCGCCGGTCGCCGGCCCAGGACGAGCGGCTGCGGACGTGGCGCGGCAAGCGGATCGTCGTCCGCGCGGGCGACGCGTGCCCGCGGCAGCTGGACGGCGACGTGATCGAGCTCGGCCAGGAACTCCGCTGCGAGGTGGAGCCGGGTGTCCTGCTGATCCGGATGCCGAAGAACAGCGCCGACCAGAGCTGATCCTGGTGGTGCGGCGCTCAGCCGGACGGGTCGAACGCCGCCTCCACCAGCAGAGTCGCGGCCTGGTCGGGTTCGGCGAGCACGGTGGCGAGGGCGTGCCGCAACTCCCACCGCCCGGTCGCCCAGGCCAGCGCGCGGGCCAGCCCGTCACCCGTCGCCGCGTGCGGCCGCCCGTCGGGTCCGACCCACCACTGCACCGGGTGGCCGTCGACGAGCAGGTCGTCGTGCTCCCACCAGGTCGTGGGAACCTCCGGGAGCAGTCGGAGTACGCCCTCGGGTACGTCACGCGGCTCACCGCCGTCACTGGTCTCACCGGCGGCGATCTCCGCGGCGATCGGGAGGTCCAGCAGCTCCGCCAGCGTCTCGGCCGTGGAACCGGAGGCGATGACGTGTCCGCCCAGGTCGGTTCGCTGCGCCCACATCGGCGAGTCGACGATCACCGCGTCGTCGGCCTCCACCACCCGGGTCTCCCCCTCGACCAGGACGCGGATGCGTTCGGGGGCGAGACCCGAGGCCGCGAGCGCGGGGTCGAGTGAGCCGAGCTCGGCCCACAGCCGGACCATCGTCCCCGCGTCCACCACGATGGTCAGGTCGGCGAGCCCACGCAGGACCCGGCGTACTCCCTCGGTGTCGAGGTCGGGGACCGAACGGACCAGGCCCAGCGCCCGCCGCGCCGTCGGATCGAACGCCGCGAGCCACTGCGGTGCGGCCCGCAGCAGCGCCGCGATCGTCGGGTCGGCGTCGGGGTCGGCGAACGCCGTGAGCGGCCGCCCCTCGACCTGGACGTGCCGGCGTACCCACCACGACGTGTACGACGGGACGTCCACGGCGTGCAGGTCGGGCTCCTCGACGTCGAGGAGCCGGGCGGGTTCGACCAGGGCCCGACGCAGCGCCGGCTCACGGGTCAGCAGCGTGAGGGCACGCGGCCAGGCGTCGTCGCGGACGAAGTCGGCGTCGCGGACGGCCAGCAGCTCCCCGACCGTGCCGCCGAACGCCCTGCCACCCTCGGCGCCCTCGCCGGAGGCGGCGACCCGGTCCAGCGCCTCCGACGCCTCACTCGCCCAGGTCTCGATGTCGTCGAGTTCGGCGAGTTCGTCCGGGGGCGCGGCGAGGTCGACGTCGGACGCCGAGACCAGGCCGAGCGTCCGCACCACACCCACCGCTTCCAGGGCCTCCTCGCCCCAGCGGTCGAAGACCTCGACGTCGAGCGGGGCGAGGTCCTCCGGGTCGAAGATCGCCTCCGCCTGCGAGCCCGGCAGTACGAGCGCGCTGGCCGGGGCCAGCTCGCCGGTGTCGTCGGGCAGGGCCAGGTCGCCGAGCCAGGGCAGGTCACCGGGTTCGAGGTCGCCCGAGCGCACGGCCGCGGCGACGAGGGCGAGCACGGCGTCGGCGACCTGCGCCGGGTCGTCGGCCTCGGGTGAGTCGTTGACCGCTGCCCGGACGGCACCGTCCTCGAGCAGGCTGCGGGGGCTCGCCGGCACCGCACCGAGTCGTTCCAGCGTGTCGAAGGCGGGTTCGGCGCCGGCGAGTGGATGCACGAGGCGAAGGCCGTAGGCCGCGAGGACGCTGGACGCCTCGGCGGGTACCTGCGCGCCACCAGGAAGGAGCAGGCCCCGCGCGCCGCGGGCGATCCGCCCGTCGGCCAGCGGGACGGGCAGGGCGCCCAGGGCCTCCCGGCGTTCGGGGTCGGCGACGGTGGCGGCGAGCGCGACGTACAGGTCGTGCCACCACCGCGGCCCGTGGGCGTCGGCCACCGCGCCCAGCTCGTCCACCAGGTCGGCGAGCGGCAGCCGGCGCACCCCGAGCGCGTCGGAGGCGGCCCGGTCGCGCCGGTCGAGCGACACCAGCCCACCCACGACGGAGGCCAGCATCCGGACCAGGTCCTCGTCGGCGCCCTCGACGACCACGGCGTCGCGGGGCCGCAGCAGGGTGTGCGGATCCTCCACGGAGGGCAGTAGCGGTGTCGCCGGGAGCCGGCGGAGGATGCCGTCGCGCAGCGCGCCGTCGAGCCGGCCCACCGGCAGCCCGACCGGGACCAGGCCCAGCGCGTCGGCACCGGCTTCGGCCCGGCTGCGGGCGAGGTCGCCGTAGGCGGCCGCGGCCTCCTCCACCAACCGGTCGGTGAGCGGCCCTGGCGCGACGTGTCGGCGGGTCGGGTCGAGCGGGAACGATGCCAGCAGCAGCGCCGGCAGGGACAGCGGCTCGTCGGTGGGGGTCGGCGCGTGCACGACTCCCGGCAGACCCGGAACGCCACCGGCCTCGGGCGCGGCCATCCCACCAGTGCGCCCGCCCGTGGGCCCGGCGGCGATTCCCGCCAGCGGATCGGCCGGCGCACCGTCGCGTGGCACCGCCCACAGCACCGACCAGTACGGCCGGTCGCGCTCCTCGGTGGGCCGGTCGGCGAGCAGCGCGGCCCGCTCCGCCGGCGTCCACGTCCCGCCGGTGCGGGCGGAGTGCCAGCGGCTGCCGGCGTCGGCGAGCACCCGGAACGGTCCACCGCCACCGTCGAGGTCGATCTCGATCCGCTCCAGCTGCGGCAACGCGAGCAGCAGCGCGTCGTCGGCCTCGGTCAGCAGCCGGCGGACCAGGTCGGCCGCCGCCTCGTCGCGCAGCGGCAGGAGGACCGCGGTCTCGAAACCCGCGGGTGGTTCCCCTTCGGCGGCGAAGGGCAGCCGCAGGGTCGGGACGTGACCTCCGCGCCGGCGTACCTCCTCGGCCAGGGCGGGCGAGGTCTCCGCCGCCTCGCCGACCAGCGCGGCGGTGTCGTCGCGGGAGAAGCGCACGCCGCCGGTCCGGGACAGCACGGTGGGTTCGTCGGTGACGGCGAGCACGGCCGCGAAGCCCACACCGAAGCGGCCGACCACGTGCGGGGCGGCGGAGGGTTCGTCACGCTTGGCCGAGGCGCGCAGCGTCGCGAGCGCCTCCACACCTTCGGCGGTCAGCGGCGCACCGGTGTTCTCGGCGACCAGGACGGGTCCTCCGGACTCCTCCCAGGCCCGCGGGTCATCGCGCAGGGTGAACCGCAACAGACCGGGCACACCGGCTCGCGCGGCGGCGTCCGCGGCGTTCTGCGCGAGTTCGACCACGAGGCGGTCGCGGTAGCCGCCGAGGGCGAGGTCCTCCTCGGCGTTGGCGTCCTCACGGAAGCGGGCCGGCGACGCGGACCACGAGGCGAGGACTCGGTCACGGATCTCCGCGGTCGCGAAAGGGTCGGTCACTGTTGTGATTATCGACCCTCCGCCACCGAATATCCGCCCAGGGCGCGCGCCTTCCGGATCATGGTCCGCCCGGGGGCACGTCTTCTGGGGGTGAGGTCGACGTGCCGCGACTGGCGAGGATGGGTTCAACCATCGGGGAGCGGCACACCGTCCGACCGGCTTCGACCGCCTGGGGGCCTCGGTCAGCTCAGCTGCCACCGAGGAGGATCCCGTGAAGCTGCGTTACGGCCTCAACCCACATCTGCGCCCGGCATCGGCCGAGCCGGTCACGCCAGGACGCTCGCCCGTAGGCGTCGTGCACGGCGCGCCGTCCTACATCAACCTGCTGGACGCCCTCGCCGGGTGGCGACTGGTCCGTGAGGCCTCCGGCCTGTTCGGGCTCCCCGCCGCCGCGTCGTTCAAGCACGTCTCACCCGCCGGGGTGGCGCTGGCCGGGCCGGTCGACGAGGCGATGGTCGCGACGTTCCGGCTCGACCAGGCACCACTGGCGCCGGAGGACCTCAGCCCGGTCACGCGGGCCTACGTCCGGGCGCGGGACGCGGATCCGAAGTCGTCGTTCGGCGACTTCGTGGCGGTATCGGAGACCGTCGACGTGTCCCTCGCGCGGGTGCTGCGCCGCCAGGTGAGCGACGGCATCGTCGCCCCGGGCTACACACCCGAGGCGCTCGACATCCTGACCGCCAAGAAGAGCGGCGCTTACCTCGTCCCGCAGGCCGACCCCACCTTCGAGCCGCCGGAGCAGGAGGTACGCGAGGTGTTCGGTCTGCGCCTCGTCCAGCCAACTGACAAGACGCCCTTGACACGGGACCTCGTGCACGTCGACGTCGCCGGTCGACCCGTCCCGGACCACGCGGTCGAGGACCTGCTGCTCGCCCTCGTCGTGCTCCGGCACACCATGTCCAACTCCGTCGCCTACGTACGCGGTGGCATGACGCTCGGCATCGGCTCCGGGCAGCAGTCCCGGATCGACTGCACCACCCTCGCCGGAGCCAAGGTGGACACCTGGTGGGACCGTCGGCGCCCGCCCAGCCTCGACCCCGACGACCACCGCGCCGCGCTGGCACAGGTCTGCGTCGGATCCGACGGCCTGGTGCCCTTCCGCGACAACATCGACGAGGCCGCCCGACACGGCGTGGAGTGGTTCGCCGAGCCGGGCGGCTCGGTCCGCACGGGTGAGGTCGAGGACGCCTGCCGCGAGCACGGGATCGGCCTGGTGCGCACGGGCATCCGGCTCTTCCAGCACTGACCCCACCCGATCCAGGGCAGGCGCGGTTCAGCCGGCCGCGCCCGTCGGCAACGCCCGTCAGGCGCGGGCGAGGACGGCGCGCAGAACCCGGGACAGCTCGGCGCCCGGGTTCTCCGCCGCACCCGCGCACCGCCACGCGACCACGCCGTCAGGTCGGACGAGGAGCGCACCGTCGGGGTGCAGGCCGTGCCTCGCCCCGATGTCCACGCCCGCGTCCGCGCCGTCCGCGCCGTCCAGGCCAACCACGCCAGCCACACCGTCCGCCCCGGCCACACCGTCGTCGCCACCTCCGGCGGCGTCGTCCGGCGCGCCGAGGCGGTAGCAGCGCACCGGGACGCCCAGGTCGGCCGCGCTGGTCCGAGCCGCGTCCAGCCAGCCGTCCGCCTCCGCTCCGGCGAGCAGCACGAAGTCCTGGCCGTACAGGTCGATGGTGGAGATCTCCTTGCCCCGCGTACGGATCGGCACGTGCGGGGCCCGGGTGCCGGGTTGTCCGGCGAGTTCGCTCTGCGGCAGCGGGCTGGCGTCCTCGGCCGCGCCGAGCACGGCGGTGGAGCGGTACTGGTAGCCCATCGACACCGCGGAGTACTCCAGCAGCGGCACCTGCGTGCCCGGACCCATCCGGGCGCCGAAGCGGGCGAAGGCCTGTCCCATGGTGAGGTGACCGGTCGCGTGGCGCTCGTCGTGGTAGCTGTCCAGCAGCGCCGGGCCGGCGTTCCCGCGCAGCACCGCCGCGAGCTTCCAGGCGAGATTCTGCGCGTCCTGGACGCCGGTGTTGCCGTTCAGCCCGCCGGTCGGCGGCATCAGGTGGGCGGCGTCACCGACCAGGAAGACCCGGCCGCGGCGGTACTCCCGGGCCACCTGCGCGCCAATGCTGAACCCGAAGATCTTCCGGTCCGTACCCGGGATCTGCGGCCGCAAGGTGACCTTGACGTCGGGCAGGCCGGCGGCCGCCCGCACCATGTCGGCCACCCGCTCGTCGGTGAAGTCCTCCAGGGACTCCTGGTCGGGTGCGTAACCGGTGCTGAAGACCCAGCGCCGGCCGAGGTCGTCGTGGGCCATCAGGGTGGTGTAGGGCTGCGGACGTTGCAGGTAGGCGATGGCGACCTCGCGGCCCCGGGTCGCCGGGGTGAGGTCGGCGTCGACGAGTGCGGTGACGAGGTGGAACAACGCACCCGGACCCTCGACCTCGATCCCCAGGTGCTCACGGACGGGACTGCTCCCGCCGTCCGCGGCGATCAGGTAGTCGGCCCGGACCTCGTACGCCTCCCCGCCCCTGCGGTCCCGGAGCAGGGCGCGGACGCCGTCGTCGTCCTGCTCGAACGACGTGAGCTCGGTCGAGAAACGCACGTCCGCGCCGAGTTCGCGGGCCCGTGCCCGCAGCAACAGCTCCACCTGGTCCTGGTCGATCGGGCCGAACGAGCAGGGAGTGGTGCCCGCCGGGTTGGGGTCACCCTCCTCCTCCGTCGGGCTGGCGTACTCCGCGTCGGCCAGGGTCTCGGCGCGGATCAGGACCCACTCGAAGGTCTCGCCGGGCGCGAAGCTCGCCTCCCGGATGGCCGGCTCCAGGCCCACCTGACGGAAGGCCTCGACGGTCCGTGGGCTCACGCCACGCAGCCGGGGGTGCATCAGGAGGTCGGGGTGGCGTTCGACGAGTGTGACCGGCACTCCGTGCCAGGCCAGGAAGACCGCGCTGGCCAGCCCGGTCAGCGAGCCACCCACCACCAGGACCGAGGTCTGCTCTGCCGCCATCGTCGTACTCCTTCGTTCGGGGTTCTCGTCATGGGTTCTTGGGGACTCGGTCGGTCGCTTCGAGGCGGTCAGTTCGAGGAGGTGCCTCAGGTCCCGCGGTCTCGAGGCCCCGACCGGAGCCACATTCAACCATCCGGATGATTCTGTCAACCAGTTGGATGAGACATTCATCCGTACGGTTGACTCCTGGTAGGGTCGCGACCATGGCGAGGAAGCAGGCTCCCGAGAAGGCCGAAGCGACGCGGCCCGAGGGCGGCGACCCGGGCTCTCGACGGCGTACGCCCGCGGCCGCCGATCGGCGCCGCGATCCCGAGCGCACCCAGGAGCGGATCCTCGACGCGGGCCTGGCGGAGTTCTCCGCGAAGGGCTACGCCGGCGCCCGGGTCAACGAGATCGCCGAGCGAGCAGGCGTCAACAAGCAGCTCATCTCCTACTACTTCGGCGGCAAGGCCGGCCTGCACCGTGCGTTGCTGGCACGGTGGCGACAGGGCGAGGACGAGGTGGTCGCGGGCCAGCGGGAGCGGACGCTGCCCGACCTCGTCACCGGCTACGTCGCCCGGCTCCCACGCGACCGCGACCTCGCCCGGCTCCTCGCGTGGGAGGGCCTCACCACGCCCGACGGCACCGGGACCAGTCGAAGCGCCGAGGAGCCCGAAGGTGCCGCCGAGGACGCCGACGACCCCAGTGGACAGGTGCGCACCTCACGCATGCAGGAGGCGCTGGCGGACCTCGACCGCCGCCAACGCGACGGTGAGATAGCCGACGACCTCGACCCGCGGGCGTTCCTGCTGGCGATCATGGCCGCGACGACGGCGCCGGTGACCCTGCCGCACCTCGCACGCAGCATCTACGGCACCGACCCCGACTCCGACGATTTCGCCGCGGCCTACGCCGAGCAGTTGGCCCGGATGGTCCGCCATCTCGCCGGACCGAAGAACTGACCCGCCGCGGCCCGGAAGCTAGGCAAGGATCGACGCGTCGTAGGCGAGGAGGTCGAGGACGCACACCAGCGCGGCGTGCCTGCTCCGGACCGAGTCCACCGCCAGGGGCGTCCCGAACTCCTCCGCGGCCGCGAGCACCGTGGCGAGCCGCCGCAACGCCTCCCGCAGCAGCATCGGCCCGACCAGGGGGCGTTCGGCCGCGCTCCATGGACGGTCGGCGGCATAGGCGGCGAGACCCGAACGCAACCGGCCCATGAGGTCGGCGACCGTGCCCCGGTCAGATCCGCCGGGCGCGTTCACGTAGGGATGCACGTGGAACCAGTACAGCGCGCACGCGACGCCGAACAGCACCGGTTCGTGTGTGGTGAGAAGTCGAGGACGACGACCGCCCGGCCATGCCGCTCCGTGCCGGCTTCACCGCTCCCGTCGTCGAGCACGTTGTCCGGACCGTGGTCGCCGTGCACGACCTGGCGGCGCGACGCCTCGAACGCCGGCGCCCAGCCCGCCACCGTCTCCAGGGCCTTCGCGACCGGGTCGGGGGCGAGCCAGCCCGGTCCGCGTTCGACCAGGCGGGGCAGGTGCGCGGCCAGCCAGCCGGGCGAGACGACCCGGGTCCAGAGGTGGTCGCGGGTGCGGAGTTCGGCGGGGACGTCGACGCCCGCGAGCGCCCGGTCGTACGCCGCGAGATGGCCCAGCACAGCATCGGCCTGTGCACGGGTCGGCCAGGCGGGCAGCACCGAGCCGGGGAGGAACTCCTGCACCCAGTACCCGGAGCTGGTCACCTCACCGCCGGTCGTGCGGAACAGGCGCGCCTGGCGGACGCCCACGGCGTTCAGATGTTCCTCGACGGTCGCGTACAACTCGACGTCCGCGCGACGGTAGACCGGCTTGAGGAGGAAGACACCGCGGGAGGTGGTGAGCTTGGTGACCACCTCCGAGCCACCGGTCACCGGCTCGACGGACAGCGGCGTACCCAGGTCGAACTCCCCGGCGAGCCGGCGCCCAACGTCGTCCGTCACGGGCATCCGATGCTCCTCACTCGGTCTCCGGTACGACACGCCGGGGCGATTCACACCCTCACCGGCCGGCTTGTCGGTGGTCCCTGGCAAGGTATGTCTCGCCCTGGCACCGCGGTGACCCACGCCCACCGCGGTTCCGGGGCAAACAGGGGCCAAGCAACGGGCAAGCACGCGTCCGGCAAGTCACGGTTGACGGCGAGCGCTCAGCTCCGAACGATCGCGCCCATCGCGTAGCCGACGGCCTCGAACTCCTCCGGAGACAGGTGCACGTCCCCGTTGCCCCGTCGGACGTTCTTGGCGTAGGAACGGCCACCCTCGGTGTCGTTGATGGTCGTCAACACCACACCGTCTCCGGCGTCGTCCAGCAGCGCGACCGACCACGACGTCGGGGCCTCACGCGAGCCGAGACCGGCGTACCGCACGACCGCGACGTGCCTGAGTGCCTGCGACAGGCCGGCCCGGAGATCACCGAGTTCGGCGCGCAGGCGCGCGGAGTTGCGACCGTCGTAGGCCGCGATCACCGCCTGTTGCCGGCGCGCGGCCAGGAAGAGAGCGACCCCGCCGAGGACGACGGCGAACGCGCCGAGCACCACCGCGACGATGGCGAGGTTGCGGGCGAGGGTGGGATCACTCATTCGCCGGCAAGGCCCATCAGGTACGCCCTTCCTTCAGGCTGGCGAGCCAGCTGGCAGCGTCACGGAAGTCCACGTCGCTCGTGCCGGGTCGCGTACTGATCCGGGCACCGTCGGCGCGGGGGTAGGAGCCGAGGAACCGTACCTCTCCACAGACACGACGTAAACCCATCAGCGCCTCACCGACCCGGGCCTCCTCGACATGGCCCTCGCAGTCGATGGAGAAGCAGTAGCGCCCGATCCCGTCACCGGTCGGGCGGGACTCGATCCGGGTGAGGTTGACCCCTCGGACGGCGAACTCGTCGAGGATCTCCAGCAGCGCACCGGGGTGGTCGTCCCGGATGAACGCGACCAGCGAGGTCTTGTCGGCCCCGGTCAGCGGAGGCGGCGGGACCGGCCTGGTCGCCAGTACGAACCTCGTGACCGCGTCGCGGTTGTCCTCGATCTGGTCGGCGAGGACGTTCAGGTGGTACTGCTCGGCGGCGATCCGCGGCGCGATCGCGGCGTCGAACTCCGAACCCGGTTCGGCCACAGCCGCGGCAGCGGCGGCGGTCGAGGAGGCGAGCATGACCTCGGCCCGCGGCAGGTGATCGGCCACCCAGTGCCTGGTCTGCGCGGCGGCGTGCGGGTGGGTGGTGATCCGCTTGCAGTCCTCGAGGTGGGTGCCCGGCCGGGCCATCAGGGCGAACGACACCCGCAGCAGGATCTCGCGGGTGATCACCAGCCGGCCGTCGGCGAGCTCGTCGAGGGTGACGGGCACACCGCCCTCGACGGAGTTCTCGATCGGAACGACGGCGCCGTCTGCCTCGCCGGAGCGGACGGCCTCCAGGGCCGCGGGCACGCTGGCGCACGGCAGGAGTTCGGCGTGCTCGACGTCGGGGACTGTGCGCAGGGCCGCCTCGGTGAACGTCCCGGACGGGCCAAGATACGCATATCGGACTCGTACTGCATCAGTCACGCTCCGAGAGTAGACCGGCCGATCTCCCCTTCCCGCGCGAGGGGACCCCGCTACCCGCGGACTGGCCTGCGGATTGGCTCGGGAACGCACGCCCTGGGCGGCCCGGCCAACCGAACCACATCAGCCCTACCGTGAAGCCCATGCAGACTCACGACAATGCGAGCACGACCCGTCGACTGGGCCGGAGCGACCTGGAGGCGAGCGCGCTCGGCCTCGGTTGCTGGGCCATCGGTGGACCGTTCACCATGTTCGGCGTCCCCGACGGCTGGGGCGAGATCGACGACGCCGAGTCGATCCGCGCGGTCCAGCGCGCCGTCGACCTCGGTGTGACGTTCTTCGACACCGCTGACGCCTACGGCACCGGGCACAGCGAGCGCGTCCTCGGCCAGGCCCTCGCCGCCCACCGGGACCGCGTGGTGATCGCCACGAAGTTCGGCTACACCTACGACGAGGACAAGCGCGACCTGACCGGAAGTGACACCTCGCCCGCCTACGTCCGCCGCGCGTGTGAGGCCTCGCTGCGCCGCCTCGGCACCGACTACATCGACCTCTACCAGCTCCACGTCGGCGACCTGCCCGCGGCCGAGGCGGCCCCGGTCCGGGACACCCTGGAGGAGCTCGTGGAGGCCGGACTGATCCGGGCCTACGGCTGGAGCACGGACGACGCCAGCAAGGTCACGGTGTTCGCCGAGGGGCCACACTGCGTGTCGATCCAGCACGACCTGAACCTCTTCACCCCCGCCTCGGACCTGCTGGCCGCCTGCGAACGCCACAGCCTGACCAGCATCAACCGCACCCCGCTCGGGATGGGACTGCTGACCGGGAAGTTCCGCGCCGACTCCACGCTGCCTGCCGACGACGTACGCGCGAACGCGCCGTGGCAGCGGTGGTTCAAGGACGGCCGGCCCTCTGCGGAGCTGCTCGGCAAGCTCGAGTCGGTCCGCGAGATCCTGCGCAGCGACGGCCGCAGCCTCGCCCAGGGCGCGCTGGCCTGGATCTGGGGTACCAGCGACCGGACGATCCCGATCCCCGGGTTCCGCACCGTCGCCCAGGTCGAGGACAACGCGGGCGCGCTCGCCCTCGGACCGCTGAAGCCGGCCCAGGTGGCGGAGGTCAACGCTCTGCTCGGGACCTAGGGTGCGTCTCCCACATCCCGCCTGACTCGCGATACCCCGCATCCACGCTGGCCACGTTGTCCTCGTCGCGCGTAGAACACCGCTACGCGCTCCTCCTCCGCCTCGCCACCGCGGCGCGGATGCACCGCTCGCTTCACCGGCTCGATGTGGGAGACGCACCCCAGTAGGGCGGCAGTCCGGTCGCGCTCGTCGCGCGGCGGAAAGCCCCGGGCGTGTCGGGCCCGGGGGTTTTGTGGGGGGACTGACCGGTCGGGGTGGGTCCGCTCCGATGCCGGTGCCAGAAAGCACCTCGTCGATGGTCGGTCCCGGGCAGGATGACGAACATGGGGGCCTCAGTCGTCCGGATGAACCTCGCGTTTTCCCGCACGCTGGCTCGGATCGCCCTGGCGATCGAGGCGGTGGTGGCGATCTCCGTGGTGGCCTGGCTGGACGGGATCAACCCCCTGTCGTTCCTCATCCTGCTGGCCCTCGCGCTGCTGGCCGCGTGGCTGGTCTCGGTGGCGGTCGAAAGTATCGAGCTGCGCGCGGACGACACCGGCCTGACGTTCGTGCGGCGGGGCACCGAGGTTCTCTTCCCCTGGTCCGACATCGGCGCGCTGGGGACAACCTCGTTCAACGGGATGCTGTGGATCGCTCTGTGGCCCGCTGCGGATGCGACCCGGCCGGGCCAGAGCTTCATGCGCCGGGCCTGGTCGGACCAGGTGGGCGGCTACCTGCTCGGCCGTTTGAACCAGTGGGAACGCGAACCCGACGCCGTGTGCGACCTGCTCCGGGAACACGCGGGTGACAAGTGGACCGACGACCCGACGGCCACGCCTCAGGAGCCGGCCGGTTAGAGGTTCGCGGACCCCGCCGCGGGCACGGCCGAGGACCCGGCCCGCGCGATCCTCACCGGGCGGAGGGCTGCGCGGCGATACCGTCGACGTGGGCGACGTTGGCCCGGTCGTCGGGCTCCTCACTCGCCGCGCCGGCGAACCACGCGTCCAGGATCTCCCCCAGCAGCGGCTCTGAGACGACACGGAGGCTGAGGGCCAGCGCGTTCGCGTCGTTCCAGCGCCGCGCGCCCTGTGCGGTGTAGGCGTCCGCGCACAACGCGGCCCGGACGCCCGGAACCTTGTTGGCGGCGATCGACGCGCCGGTGCCCGTCCAGCAGCACACGACGGCCTGGTCGGCGCGACCGTCGGCCACGTCGCGCGCCGCGGCCTCCGACGCCCACGCCCAGTCGTCGCGTTCCTCCGGGCTGAGCGCGCCGTGCGTGAGGACCTCGTGGCCGCGGCTCTCCAGCTCGGCGACGAGCTTCCCGGCGACGCCGGAGGTCATGTCGGAGGACACCGAGATGCGCATGCGGTGACGCTACCGCCACCGAGCCAGTCCGCGGACGGTGCGGCGTGGCCGAGCTCGTCCGCGGACCGGAAAGGCGCTCAGGCCTCCTGCTCGGACTTGTCTCCGGACCAGTCGAGGTGGAAGGACCCCTCGGCGTCGGTCCGGCGGTAGGTGTGCGCCCCGAACAGGTCGCGCAGACCCTGCAGCAGCGCGGCCGGCAGCCGGTCGCGGCGCAGCGCGTCGTAGTAGGACAGCGCGGCACCGAACCCGGGCACCGGAACTCCGGCGGCGGCGGCCGTCGCGACCACCCGGCGCCAGGACTCCTGACCCTCGTTGACCGTGCGCGCGAAGTACGGGTCGACCAGCAGCGAGGGCAGGTCGGGGGTCTTCTCGTACGCCTCGCGGATCCGGTCCAGGAACCGGGCCCGGATGATGCAGCCGCCGCGCCAGATGGTGGCCATGGCGCCCAGGTCGATGTCCCAGTCGTAGGCCTCCGCGCCGTCGCGGATCATGTCGAAGCCCTGCGCGTAGGCCACGACCTTCGACGCGTACAGCGCCCGGCGGACGTCCTCGACGAACTCCTCCGGCTTGTCGATCGTGATCTTCGTCGACGGCCCCTCGAGCACACCGTTGGCCGCCTGGCGCTGCTCGGCGTGGCCGGAGACGGACCGCGCGAAGACCGCCTCGGCGATCCCGGACACCGGCGTACCGAGGTCCAGCGCGATCTGCACCGTCCAGCGTCCGGTGCCCTTCTGCTCCGTCTGGTCGAGCACGACGTCGACGAAGGCGCCCTCACCGCGCGGGTCCTTCGCGGCGAGGACCTCTGCGGTGATCTCGATCAGGAACGACTCGAGGTCGCCGGAGTTCCAGGTCCGGAAGATCTCGGCGAGCTCCTCGGTCGACTTGCCGAGCACGGTCCGGAGCAGGTCGTACGCCTCGCCGATGAGCTGCATGTCGGCGTACTCGATGCCGTTGTGGACCATCTTCACGAAGTGCCCGGCACCGTCGGCGCCGACGTGCGTGCAGCACGGCGTGTCGTCGACCTGCGCGGCGATCGACTCGAGGATGGGGCCGAGCGTCTGGTAGGCCTCGGCGGTGCCGCCGGGCATGATGCTCGGACCCAGGAGCGCGCCCTCCTCGCCGCCGGAGATCCCGGTGCCGACGAAGTGCAGGCCGCGTTCGCGGAGCGCCGACTCACGGCGACGCGTGTCGATGAAGTGCGCGTTGCCCCCGTCGACAACGATGTCGCCGGGTTCGAGCGCGTCCGCCAACTGCTCGATCACCTCGTCGGTACCCGCACCCGCCTGGACCATGATGATCACCTTGCGCGGCCGCTTCAGCGAACGCACCAGGTCCTCGATCGAGTCACACACGATGAAGGTGCCCTCATCGCCATAGGTGGCGACGAGCGCGTCGGTCCGCGCCTTCGTACGGTTGTGAACGGCGACGCTGTGGCCGTGACGGGCGAGGTTGCGGGCAAGGTTGCGGCCCATGGTGGCGAGTCCGGTGACCGCGATGTCAGCCTGCGCCGGCTGCTTGGCGGAGCTGCCGTTGGGCTCGGTCGTCGTTTCCGTCATGCTTCGATCCTCTCGCTTGCGCGGGCTCGATCCTCAGTCGGGTCGGAACGGCGCCCGATGGTTCGGGGAGCCGAAGCGGGCCGTCACCGGGCGTGAGACTTCCCAGGACGGAGGCTGTGTCCGCACCTGTGCAGGCCGGCACCGTCCCCGGTACCCCGTGGAACGTGAGAAAACCCAACAAACCGAACGCGTACGCCTCCTTGCTGTCGGCCGGGAGCCCGAGATCGTCGACCGGTCGGATGACGAGGGTCCCCGCAGAGGTGGCCGCGGTCTGGCCACTGGGCGGCGCGGGCTCGGGACTACCGGCCACGGGTCCGGTCGGGTTCTCGGTGTGTGCTCGCTCGGTGTGTGCTTGCTCGGTGTGTGCTTGCTCGGTGGAGTCGCCGACGGCTGCACTGACACCGGCGAGTTCGCTGATCCGACGCATCAACCACGCATTTCGGACCCCTCCACCTGACACGATCAGCTCACCCACGGCGTGGGTCCGGCAGTCGCGGACAACGACGCGGGCGGTCAGCTCGGTCACGGTCGCGATCACGTCGACCGGTGCCAGGCCGGGGAAACGCTCGAGGCGGGCGTCGAGGTATCCGGAGTGGAAGAGTTCCTTGCCGGTCGACTTGGGCGCCGGCCGGTCGAAGTACGGGTCGTCCAGCAGCGCGTCGAGCAGCCCTTCGTGCACGGTGCCGGAGGCGGCGAGGGCGCCGTCGACGTCGTAGGGCCGGTCGAAGTAGTGGCGGCAGGCGAGGTCGATCAGGGCGTTCGCCGGGCCCAGGTCGTAGGCGAGGACGGTGCCGTCGGGTCGGACGAGGGTGAGGTTGGCGATGCCGCCGAGGTTCAGCGCCGCCCGCGCGACCGGCCCGGGCGGCAGCAGCAGGACGTCCAGGATGCTGACCAGCGGCGCTCCCTGTCCGCCCCGGGTGATGTCGCGGCTGCGGAGATCGGAGACGACCGGCGTATCGGTGCGCTGCGCGATCCACGCCGGTTGGCCCAACTGGAGGGTGCCGCGCGCCTGCCCGGACTCGATCCAGTGGAAGACGGTCTGGCCGTGGGAGACGACGAGGTCGGCCCGGCCGTCTGCGAGCTCCGCGATTCCGCGGGCCGCCGCCTCGGCGAACGCCTGCCCGAGCAGCGTGTCGAGCCGGCAGACGTCCTCCAGCGACACCCGCGCGGGCGGCAGCACCTGTCCGATGAGGTCGCGCACGGCCGGGTCGTGGGGGTGTTCGAGGTCGCCGAGGGGCTGGAGCACGATCTCCGCGCCGTCGAAGTGGAAGTCGGCGGCGGCCACGTCGATCCCGTCGTACGACGTGCCGGACATCAGCCCGATCACCCGCGTCGTCGTACCCGGCCCGACCCCTGACCTGTCACCTGACCTGTCACTCGTCGTGTCGCGCCCCATGCCCTGGGACGCGATCCCTGGCACGATGCTGCCCATGTCCGCCGCCTCCACTCCAGACCCGACCCTTCGCCCCGACATCGACTGGTTCGACTGGCACGCACCCTACGGTGACCCCGGAAGCGAGCTGTCCCGAAGACTGCAGGTGGTCCAAGGCCACATCCGGCGCGCGCTCTCCGAACGGGCACCGGGTCCGATCCGCGTGGTGAGCCTGTGCGCGGGCCAGGGACTCGACCTGATCGGCGTCCTGGCCGACCACCCGCGCCGGTCCGACGTCTCCGCCCGGTTGGTCGAACTCGATCCGCGCAACGTCGCCATCGCGCGGGAGGGGGTCGCCGCGACCGGGCTGAGCTCCGTCGAGGTGGTGGCCGGGGACGCCGCGGTCACCGACGCCTACGCCGGCGCCGTCCCGGCCGACCTCGTCCTGTGCTGTGGTGTCTTCGGCAACGTCAGCGACGAGGACATCGCTCACACGCAGCCGACCCCGAACGACTCACCGTCCACCCCCGGTGTCCCCGAGTCGAACCCGCGCTCCTCGAACCCCGCGTCCGCGAACCACGCCCGGATCTGGGGAGTCGCGTCGGGCGCGGCCCGGTGCCGGGTCCAGACGACGACCGCGTCCGGCGCGCACAGCTGCGGCAGGGTGGCCACGTTATGTCCTACGGGCGACGCCGTCACCGCTTCGGACCGGCGTACGGATGTTCCGCTTCGTACGGCCGGGGCAGGCACGCCACCTGACCTGAGAGCCCAGTATTTCACCATTGACTTATATAAGTCTGCGGTGAATGATCGGCGCAGCGCCGCGGCCTCACGAGCACGCGGCCCGACCCGAGGACGGCTCCGCGATGGCAGATCCGAGCAGCATGGTCACCGGTACCGAACGACGTGTCTTCCGGTTCGGGCGGAGTCGGGGCGTCGCCGCCCTCCGCCACTACGACGCCGCACCGGAGGAGGTGTGGAACGCCTGGACCGACCCGGCTCGACTCGCTCGCTGGCTCGGCGAGGTCACCGGCGACCGGCGTGAGGGCGGGACCGTCCGGGTTCACCTCGGGAACCCCGGCGAGCCCGACGCGGTGGCGACGTGCCAGGTCCTGCGCTGCGACCCGCCCCGCCGCCTGACCGCCACCTGGTCCTTCCCCGGCGAACGCGACTCCGCCGTCGACCTTCGGCTCCACCCCGACGGATCGGGCTCGACGCTTCGACTCGAGCACGTGGGCCTGGCGCAGGCCCGCCTCGCACTCGGATCCGGATGGGAGACCGTCCTGCTGCGGCTCGGGGAGTTCCTGCACGGCGCGGACCCGGCGCGACTCCCCTGGTCGGAGACCGAGCCGACGCTCGCACCCCTGTGGTCGGCCCGCGCGGAGGTCGCCGAGACCGACGACCGTTGGCCCTCAGCGGTCTCGACCGCCGAGACCTCGACGCTCGAGTGCGGCCGCGACGTCGCCGCACCCGCCGACCAGGTCTGGGCGGCGGTCACCGACCCGAACCGGCTCGCCCGGTGGTTCGCCTCCGTCGAGGGCGAGCAGCAGATCGGTGGAGCCTGGACCGCGACCTTCTCCAACGGGAAGGCCCACGGCGTGGTCGAGGAGTGCGTGCCCGGCGAGCGCCTGGTCACCTCGTGGCGCTGGGACCACGAACCCGACGGCGCGACACCCGCCCGGGTGACGCTCAGCCTCCACCCGAGCGAGTCGGGCACCTCCGTGACGCTCACCCAACGCGGTCCGGCCACGCCGGCCGCGACCGGTCTCGCCGCGGGCTGGTACGCCCACCTGGCCGGCCTCGCGTCGTACCTGGGAGGCAGCGAACCGGCCGAGACCGACTGGAACGCCGACTTCGCGCTGGCCCGGGTGGTGCTCCGCGACCAATGACCGGAGACGGGCGTCCACCTATCAGAATTGACTTATATTCAAACGCTCCGAACAATCGAGGACATGCACGCCTTCGACGTTCTCGGTGACCCCGTACGCCGGCGCATCCTCGACCTGCTCGCCGACGGCGAACAGACCGCGGGATCGATCGTGGAGACCGTGCGAGAAGAGTTCGGGATCAGCCAGCCGGCGGTCTCCCAGCACCTCCGGGTGCTCCGCGAGAACGGCTTCGCGACGGTGCGCGCCGAAGGCACCAGACGGCTGTACTCCGTGGACGCCACCCCGCTGCAGGAGGTGGACGCGTGGCTCGACCGCTACCGCGGCTTCTGGAGCCAGCGCCTCGACGCCCTCGGCACCGAACTCCGCCGCGGCGCGCGGAACCGAACGGGGCAGACGGGACGGACGAACCGCAAAGCCCAGCAGGGCTGAGCCCTCCCGCCGACCTGCGGCGGGCGGGGGGTCAGCCGCTCGAGGCGGTGAGTTCGGACGGTACGGCGACGACGTCGACCATCGCGCCGTTGCGGAGCACCGTCAGCTCCACCGAGCGGCCGATGGCGTCGGCGAACATCAGCCGCTGCAGGTCCTGCGCCCCCCGCGTCGGATGCCCGCCGGCCGCCAGCAGTAAGTCACCCGGACGCAGGCCGGCCATCGCGGCGGGGCTGCCCGGGACCACCTCGACCACGCGGAGCGCCCGTGGGTGGCCGAGCCGTTCGGCCAACTGGGTGGGTACGGGGGCGGGCGTACTGACCAGGCCGAGATAGGCGCGGCGTACCCGGCCCTGCTGCAGGAGTTCGCCGACGATCCGCCGGGTGGTGGAGTTCAGCGGCACGGCGAGCCCGACGCCGACCCCGGCGACCGCGGTGTTGATCCCGACGACCTCGCCGTCGGCGGTCGCGAGGGCGCCACCGGAGTTGCCCGGGTTGAGGGCCGCGTCGGTCTGGATGACGTCCTCGATCAGCCGGACGGTACGGCCGTCCCGCGCGGGCATCGACCGGCCGAGGGCGCTCACCACACCGGCGGTGATCGAGCCGGCCAGGCCGAGCGGATTGCCGACCGCGACCACGAGCTGGCCGACCCGCAGCGCGTCGGCGTCACCGAGCCGGGCGGGTCCGGGCACGCCGCGCCGTACGCGCAGCACGGCGAGGTCGGACAGCGGGTCGGTCCCGATCACGTCGAACGGAGCCTCCGTCCCGTCGGCGAACGCCGCCGTCCCGCTGCTCGCCGGGCCGACCACGTGGCCGTTGGTGAGGAGGTAGCCGTCGTCGGTGAAGACGACGGCCGAACCGGCGCTCTCGCCGCGGCCACCCCAGGAGGTCTGGTGCGGCACGGTCAGGCTCGCCACCCGTGGGATCAGCTCGTCGGCGACCCGGGTCACGATCTCCGAATAGGGATCCATCGGGCGCCCTCCAGGCTCAGGCCGCACAGCATCGACTTGCTGCGATTACACGCTTACAGCGTCGATGCTACGTGCGGGCGTCAACCGGCGACTCGCCTTCCGCGCCCCACTCGTAGGCCCCCTTGCCCGCGATCACGGGTCAGTCCGGGGCGCCAGCCCGCGTGGGAGCCGGTTCGATGGGCGTAGTCGGCGTGGCGGTCGGATCCGGCGCGGGAGGGTCGTAACAGACCCAGCCACCGACGCGTTCCCACAACGGCCTGTCGCACTGGTCCGCCGGCGACGAGTCCGCGGCCAGATCCGGTGGCACGAAGGCGACGACGGCGCCGGCCCCGCCACCGACAAGCCCGATGAGGACGGCCGCCCCCGCCAGCACGCGTGGTCCGTGCATGAGTCCACCCCCGTGAACCGTCGAGATCCCGGCGAACCATCGAAGCCTCCGCGAGCCGTCGAGATCCCCGTGAGCCGGTTCGACCGCTCGAGTGGGCCCGGGCACTCCTCCGCGGCGCCCGGGCCCACTCGCGGAGCAGATCGCTCCAGCAGCGCGAATCGGCGCTTACAGGTGCGACATACCCATATCGGCGTCGAATAGTGCGCCGGACTCCCGCCCGTCTTGGGAGCGGATGACCCGGCCGACGTCGTTGGCGGCCGGGACATCCGGGCAGGACCGCCCGGCTGCGCGGGCGGCCCGTTCGTGGTGAGAAACGGTCTACGGGGCCTGGGGCGGTGGCTGCGCCTCGATGAACTCGCGGGCGTGCCGATGCTCGGCGAGCCAGACGTCGGCCTCGCGGCGGGGCAGGCGTTCGAGGTTCTGCAGGATGCGCTCGCGGAGTTCCCAGTCCTTTCGTGGGTGAAGTCCACCCTCGACGACAGCGTTCTCCAGATACGCGAGACGACCGTAGATGCGCTGCTTGCGCACCACCCAGGCACTGCTCAACGGCCAAACACCGCCGCGGCGTAGACGAGGCCAAAGGCCGCGGCCACCAGGAACTCCAGCGCTTTCCACGCGCGGGCCCGCATCAGGTGAGTTGTCCGGCGAACAGCCTGCGCAGGTAGACGACGACCGCCTCGAGGTCGTCCCCGTCCGCGATCGAACGCAGCCAGCGGGACCATTCCCAGTGCGGTTTGTCGTCGTACATGACACACCTGATCGTGAGCCAGGTCGTACGGTCCTGCGGATAGCGGACCTGCACGGCCCAGGTGTCCCCGAGTTCGTAGACCTTCGTCTCGTACAAGCCGTCGAGGCGGTCTTTGAGCTTGCGGGCGTACGTCTCACTCGTGTCTCGCCGCGCGGCTAGCCGCGCCTCCACAGCCCCTAGTGCGTCGTTGATGGTCACGGCCGAGCCTCCCCGTTGAGGTGGTGAACCCTTCAACTAAACGGGTGATGATCTCTTTCGGACCATCCCGTTATGAATGATGCAGCTACATCGTGAATGTCACACTGGCATCCTTAAGGGAGCGACGCAAGCATTTGCGTGACATGGGGGGAAAGAGTTGGTTACGGTTAGTGAGCGATTCGCTTGTAATGCTCATCCAGTTCCGAATCATGCGGTTACTGAAGGGACGTTCCGAACGTGATCAGTCCGTATGTCCGGCGTCTCCGCCTAGCCCGCGAACTCATCGCACTGAGGGAGTCGGCCAAGTTCACGCACGCACGACTCGCCAAGGCGACCGGTGAGTCGGCAGCAAAGATCAGTCGTCTCGAGAACGGGCACATCCGCCCTCGTCTCGACGACGTCCTCAAGATCCTTGATGCTCTGGGCGTTACGGATGGGGAGCAGTGGACGAGGCTCGTCACTATTGCGCGTGAGGCCGCCGAACGGGGCTGGTGGGACGGAAGTGACATCGACAACCGGCAGGCGTTGTACGCCGATCTCGAGGCGGGTGCGGCCACGATCCGTGAGTACCAGCAGACGATCGTGCCCGGCCTCCTGCAGACCGAGGAGTTCACCCGAACCATCGCGGTGACCGATGACCTGACGTTGGGGACGGCCCCCGCGACCCCCGACTCGGTCAGCCGAGCACGTGCTGGCCGGCAGCGAATGCTGCGCCGGCCGGGTGGTCCCAGCTATGAGGTCATCCTCGACGAGGTTGTGGTTCGGCGACCAACCGCTCCGGCGCAGGTGCGGGCCGCCCAACTACGTCGTCTCACCGAGTTGGGAGCGTCGACGACACTCCAAGTGCTACCCGTGGACGCCGAGATCGAGGCGCACACCGTGCCGCGCTCACCATTTTCGCTGTACACGTACCGCGATGCGAACGATCCTGTCATCGCCGCGGTGGATACTGTGACGTCCGATTTGGTACTCACTGCGGAGAATCAGATCGACCCGTATGAAACCCTGTGGGCACGCCTTCGCGAAGCCGCACTGTCCCCGACAGACAGCGCGGCTTTCATCGCGAAGGTGGCTGACGAGATTAACTAGGAGGATCTCGTGATCGTTCAGTTTAGCGGCTGGAAGAAGTCCAGCTACAGCAATGGAGGCGGGAACTGCGTCGAGGTCGGCCAGGTGCCAGGCCTCGTCGGTGTCCGCGACACCAAGGACCGTGAGGGCGGGACGCTCGCCGTCCCGAACGCTGCGTGGTCCGCGTTCCTGACTGGTGTGAAGGCAGGCGAGTTCGACCTGTCGTAACCTCCAGCACCTGCGGAACGGGCTCGTCTTCGACGGGCCCGTTCTTGTCGTTCGCTGTACTCGGAAACAATCCGCGTGCACCCTGCGGTGGCAGCCGACGAGCCGTCT
This sequence comes from Actinopolymorpha pittospori, assembly GCF_014873875.1. Classification (GTDB taxonomy): domain Bacteria; phylum Actinomycetota; class Actinomycetes; order Propionibacteriales; family Actinopolymorphaceae; genus Actinopolymorpha; species Actinopolymorpha pittospori. The sequence goes on from NZ_JADBEM010000001.1 coordinate 1,726,076, forward strand.
TCACCGACGCCACGTCGAGCCCATGGCGAGCCAGGCCACTGGAGGGAGCCCATGTCCATGCAGGTCAGCGAATGGAAGAAGTCCAGACACAGCGGTAACGGCGGGAACTGCGTCGAGGTCGGCCTCACACCAGGCCTCGTCAGAGTCCGCGACACCAAGGACCGCGAAGGCGGGACGCTCACCGTCCCGACAGCCGCATGGTCGGCGTTCCTGACGGGTGTGAAGGCAGGCGAGTTCGACCTGCCCTGAGCGCAGGATCGCACCATCGCACCACCTGAACGGGCTCGTCTCCTTGGCGGGCCCGTTCGTGGTCGCGAGGGCAGCCTCGGACTCGCGGGCGCTGTTCCGTGCTCATGGGGACGGATGGGCCATGGCGTCGGCGTGGAGGGCGTCGGCGAGTGAGCGGACGTGCTCGCGCAGCTCCTCGGGCCGGCGGATCTCGAACCGCCAGCCCAGGCCCGCGAGCATCAGCGCGACCCCGTCGAGTCGCTCGGCGCGAAGCGTCACGAGGACGCCGCCATCCACCTCGGTGAGCGTCGCCATCGTGGCCGGGATCCGCCGGCGTACGTCGGCAAGCGGCGCCCGCAGCACGAACTCCACCTCGTGCGCCCACGGCACCTGGGCCAGGGACCGGCTCACCGAGGCCACCGCGTCGAAGTCGCCGGGTGGTTCGAAGGTCTCCGGCAGCGACTCCAGAGTGGAGATCCGGTCCACGCGGAACGTCCGCACCTCGGCGCGCCGGTGGTCGTGGCCCGTGACGTACCAGCGGCCACGGTCGACGACGAGCCCGTAGGGGTCGAGGTCCCGTTCGGTCCGCTCGCCCTGCCTGGACTCGTAGCCGATCCGCACCCGCCGACCCCGCTGCGCGGCCGAGGCGAGCCCGAGGACCACAGCCGTCCGCGGCGCCCGGGCGTCGCGGGCCGAACCGGTGAGGCCCAGCGTCTCCTGCACCGCGTCCACGCGTTCTCGTACCGCCACCGGCAACACCCGGGCGATCTTCGCCAGCGCGCTCTCGGTCGCACTCGCCGTCGTGGACGTCACCAGGCCGACCCCACGACTGGCGACCAGGCCGAGCACCACGGCGGTCGCCTCGTCGTCGGTGAACATCAGCGGCGGCAGCTTGTATCCCGGCCGCAGCCGATAACCGCCGTAGCGTCCGCGTTCCGCCTCCACGGGCACGCCGAACTCCGCGAGCCGAGTGGCGTAGCGGCGGACCGTCCGCGGATCGACGCCGAGGCGGTTGGCGAGTTCGGCACCACTCATCCGGTGGTGGGCCTGGAGGAGCTCGAGCAGCGCCAGGATGCGGGTGGTCGGGTGCTGGCTGTCGTCGTCGGGCACGAGTTCAAGAATGCCGTTCAATGCGGGCGGAAACGGTCCGGATTAGCTTCTAGTGTCGTCCACGAGCGGGCCGGCACCGGACTCGGGGCCGAGCAGAGAAGGACCCGCCCACCCCAGCGGAAGGACTCCTCGCATGGCCACCTACGTACTCGTCGCGGGCAACTGGCTCGGCGCCTGGGCCTGGACCGACGTCACGAACCGGCTGCGCGCGGCCGGCCACGACGTACACCCGGTCACCCTCACCGGACTCGGCGACCGGGTGCATCTCGCGTCCCGCGAGGTCGACCTCGACACCCACATCACCGACATCGTGCACACGATCGAGTACGCCGACCTGCGGGACGTCATCCTCGTCGGGCACAGCTACGGCGGCTTCCCGGTCACCGGCGTGGCCGACCGGATCCCCGACCGGCTCGCCCGCGTGGTCTACGTCGAGAGTGGCCCGCTTCCCGACGCGTCCCAACTCGACATGCTCGGCCCGGAGGGGCGCGACGCCACGCTCCAGCGGATGAAGGAGCAGGAGGACGGCTGGCTCGAACCCGCGCCGACCGCGGCGGACCTCGCCTCCGACGATCCGACGTACGCCGGTCTCGACGAGACGGCGCGGGCGCTGTTCACGGCGCACGCGGTGCCGCAACCGCTCGGCGCGAACGCCCAACCGCTGCGCCTGTCCGGGGACCCGCGTCGCGACGCACTGCCGCACACGCTGGTCACCTGCATGTTCCCGCTGGAGCAGGTGCGGGCGATGGTCGCGCAGGGACATCCGTTCTTCAGTGGCTTCGCGGGCAAGGAGTGGACCTACGCCGAACTGCCGACCGGTCACTGGCCGATGCTGTCCGAACCGGCCCGGCTCGCGGAGGTTCTCGCCGACCTCGGCTGACGTTGCCTTCCCAGAAAGCCTTCCCAGGTAGGACGCGTAGTCTCCATGGCGATACTCATCTGATGAACCCAGTGTCGTCGCCGTACGGGGAGGGCGAGAGATGCGGGAAGTCTTCGACAGTGCGCAGCTACCACCATCGGACCGGTTGGACGCCTACCACGCCTTGATGTTGGCGTCCCGCATGCGCGCGCCGACCATGTTCGCCACCGACCAGGCCACGGACGCGCGGGATGGTGAGTTCCGGGCGGTGCTGCGAGCGATGGAGTTGGGCGCGCAGCAGGTCTCCACCATGAGGTGTACGCCGATGCGGGCGAGGCGGACGCCCCGGCTGATCCGGCAGTCCGATCCGGAGTCGTACGCGGTCACACTCGTCCAGCGCGGGCACCAGGGCGTCGAACAGGTGGGGCGCCAGGCACTGGTGGGCGAGCGTGACCTGGTCGTCTACTCCACGTCCCTGCCCTTCGACGCGCAGGCGTTCGCCGACGGTCCGGAGCCGGCCTGCTCTGTTCTGGCGCTGGTGCCCCAGTCCCTGGTGCCGCTCCCTCCGGAGCGGGTGGAAGGACTGTTGGCGGTGCCGTTGTCCGGACGCGAGGGGGTCGGCGCGCTGCTGGCCGGCTTCCTCGACCAGGTGACCGCCTCTTCCGCGGGTCACCTGCCCGGCGACGGGCCGCGGCTGGGTACGGTCCTGGTCGACCTGGTCACCGCGCTGCTGGCCCATCACCTCGAGGCGGAGGAGTCGGTGCCGGCGCCGAGCCAGCAGAACGCGTTGTTCCTGGAGATCCAGGCCTTCGTCCAGGAACACCTGGGTGACCCGGGACTCTCCCCCGGCATGGTCGCCGCCGCGCACCACATCTCCGTGCGGGGCCTGCACCGGCTGTTCCGGCGGCACGGGCGCACGGTGAGCGCGTGGATCCGGCAACAACGCCTTGACAGATGCCGGAGCGACCTGGCGGAGCCGGCGCTCCATCTGACGCCGGTGCACGAACTCGCCGCCCGGTGGGGTTTCACCGACGCGGCGAGCTTCAGCCGGACGTTCCGCGCGACCTACGGCGTTCCGCCGGGCGAGTATCGCCACCAGGTCCTGTTGGGATCGTGGCACCCAACGTCAACGAGGTAGGCGCTTCAGGCCAACGACAGCACGAAGCCGACCCACTTGGATGAGAGCGACATACCACCCGGGAATCCACGTGCACCGTCGACGAGCCGACGTCACCAGGTTCGGCTCCCGGCTCGACGTGGTTCCCCTCATCCGGGAGGAACAATGCCCAACAGACCAAGGGCGATCGCGCAGCGACTCACCCGCGGCGTCATCGCACTGATGCTGGCGATCCTGGCCACCGCCGGAATCGGCGCGGCGACCATGGCACCCGCCCAGGCCGCCATCATCCCAGGGCGCTGCACGTACACGGGCTCCCAGCCCACGTTGTCGTATGCCCCCAGCACGTACAAGGTCGCCGTGAAGCAGCTGCAGTGCGAGTTGAACGCTTCGCTCTACTACACCAAGGTCACGGTGGACGGCTACTTTGGCCCAGCGACCCGGAGCGCGGTCAGGACGCTCCAGTCCTGCACCGGCATCGGGGTGGACGGGATCGTCGGAGGGCAGACCTGGGGCGAACTCAACTACTGGGCCGGATCCAACTACTGGGTCTACTGCTGACCCGTCCGTTCCAACGACCTTTACGACGTACATCGAGGCCTGGCGGGGGGCATCGATGTCATCCATCCACGCAAGTTCACCTTGACACCCCGGCACGACCTCATCGCCCGTTGGTGAGGAGCTCGAAAGCGGCGTTCCGCGTCAGGATCCCTGGCGCGGAACGCCGCTGTTCTGTTCTCTCTCCTGGGCAGCGCTCCTTCGGCAACGCTCCCAGGGCACCGTTGCTCCCAGGGCAACGCTCTTACGCAGGCGCGGCGCGTCAGCGGGGTCCGGCGGCCGCGGCACCCATCGCCGCGCCGTACCGGTCACCGACCGGCGCGGGCATGGCGTCCAGCTCCGCCAGGGCGTCGGCTGGGAGCACCAGGTCACCGGCGGCGGAGTTCTCCTCGAGATAGGCGAGCCGCTTGGTGCCCGGGATGGGTACGACGTACTCGCCCTGGGACACCGTCCAGGCCAGCGCGACCTGTCCGGGCGTGGCACCGACGCGTTCGGCCACCTCGCGGACCTTCGCCACGATCGCCTGGTTGGCGTCGAATGCCTCACCCTGGAACCTCGGCATCTTGGTGCGCATGTCGTCGCCGCTCAGCTGGCTCGCCTGGAGCCGGCCGGTGAGGAAGCCGCGGCCCAGCGGTGCGAACGGCAGGAAGGCGATGCCGCGTTCCTCGGTGTAGGGGATGACCTCGGCGAGCTGTTCCCGGGTCCACAGCGAGAGCTCGGACTGCACGCTCGCCACGGGGTGGATCGCGTCCGCCTCCTTGATCTCCTCCAGGGTCGCTTCGGACAGGCCGATCGCGCGAACCTTGCCGGCGGTGACGAGTTCGGCGAGGGCACCCCAGCTCTCGGCCAGTGGCACGGCCGGGTCGACGCGGTGCAGCTGGTAGAGGTCGACGTGGTCGACGCCGAGCCGGGCGAGGCTGCCCTCGATGGCGCCTCGGATGTATTCGGGTCGGGCGTTGCGGTGCAGTTGCCGGGCGCCGTCGGGGACCAGCCCCACCTTGGTGGCGAGGACGGCCTGCTCCCGCCGGCCGCGCAGCGCGCGTCCGACGAGCTGCTCGTTGGAGTACGGGCCGTAGGCGTCGGCGGTGTCGATCAGCGTCGCGCCCAGGTCGAGGGCGCGCTGGATCACCTCGATCGAGGTGGCGTCGTCACGTCCGGCCTCGTCGTACCCCCAGGACATTCCCATGCAGCCCAGGCCGATCCGGCCCACCTGCGGGCCGTTCTTGCCGAGCGTCGTCGTCCGCATCACGCGCGTCCTTCCTGCCGGTCGAAGCCTGCTGGTCAGCCCTGCGAGGTCGACCCTGGCGGTCGACTCTGCCAGTCAACTCAGTCGATATTTCCAGATTGTGCAGCGCAGACGGTGCCCGCGCATTCCACTACCGAGCGCTTTCGTGGCACTACCCGGACAGGGAGCGGTGGGCGAGCACCTCGACCGCGCGTTCGTAGGCCATCCGTGGCGCACCGGTCGCGACGATCACGGCGACCACGAGCAGGACGGGCCGCAACTCCGGGACGGACGCGGCGAGTCCGGGTAGCCACCACGGGAGCGCCAGCGCGACCACGGCCACGGCCACCGCGACCAGCGTCCGGGCGGCGAACCGCTGCGCCAGCCGCCGCAGCGCGGACGGCGCCTCGGCGACCGCGAGCGTCTCCCACCGACCCCAGGCGGCAGACCGCAGCCCGTCCGCGAGCGCCTCGGACAGCCGGTCGTCGCTGTCCAGGCCGCCCAGCGCGACCTGATGCCCGTGCACGCGCAGCGTGGTGGCGATCCGGGCCGCGGTCGCCGTCAACCGCTGCCGCGCGAGGCGTTGCGAACGTGGCACGAGCCGGGGCAGGCCACGCTCGACCCGGCCGGCGGCCGCACCGAACATGACGGCGTACGTGCGCCTCGACTTCCGGTCGCGCCGCCAGTAGACGTGGGATCCGAGCTGGATGGCGATGGCGTCCTCGAGGTCGGAGAGCTCCCTCCCGTCGTAGGCCGCGATGCCCAACAACCGGGTCAGGTCGGCGACGAGCTGGGCCCGCGGGTCCCGCGTACCCAGCCAGGAAGGCCCGGCCACCACGACCAGCAGCCAGGCCGCGAGCCCTCCGACAACCGCGGCCACGGTGTCGACGAACGCGCACAGGAGGACGTCGACGAAGCCGCCGTAGAGCACCTGGTCGGCCAGCAGGACGAGTACCGCCGTGATCCCGGCCGCGGCGAGGGCCCGCAGCAGCCAGGTCGCGACCCGCCGGAGGTTGCCGTGCACCTCCGGGATCTCCAGGCTGTCCGTCCACGCCGAGGCCGGTGAGTCCAGGAAGGACGGCCGGGCGAGGACGGCGACGACGACCGCGGCGGCCACCACGGCGAGCAGCTCCAGCAACGGACCGACGAAGGTCCGCCAGCTCAGGCCGAGTTCCCACCGGAACAGGTCCAGCCGCCACTGTGCGAACGCCGCCGCCAGGCACACACCCAGCGGAGTGAGCACCGCCGCGCTGAGGACGAGCGAGCGTTCGGCGCGCTCCCAGAACCGGCTTTCCTCACCGAGCGCCGCCGCGACGGCGGCGGTAACCTGCTCCCGGTCATCCGTTGACATCCGGCGTACCCACGCGCTGCTCGACACCCACAGGGTGAGTCGGCGGTCCGCGTCGACACCCGCTGGCGGCACCTCCGTGTCACTGTCTTCGTCGACCGGGAAAGGCAGTTGACGGGCTCCGGAGTCGATCACGCAGGCAATAGTCGGGGGAGCGCGCCAGCGAGCGCAAGACGGAGGGGAGATCGGATGCGCCAGATCAGCGAGAACGTCTTCTGCTTCAGCGATACGTGCAACGTCTACGTCATCCGCAACGGCGACCGGGCCGTCCTGATCGACTACGGCAGCGGGGCGGTCGTGCCCCACCTGAAGGACATCGGGGTGAGCCGGGTCAGCGGCATCCTGGTCACCCACCACCACCGCGACCAGGTGCAGGGAGTCGGTGCGGCCCCGCAGCGGCTCGGTGTCGGCCTCTCGGTGCCGCCGGTCGAGGTCGACCTGATCGCCGGCGTCGACCAGCACTGGCGTGGCAGGCAGATCGACAACGACTACAACCTGCGCGAGGACCGCTTCTCCCTGCTCGAACCCGTCAGCAGCGTCGGCACGGTGGCGGAGTACCAGACCCGCGAGTACGCAGGCATCGAGGTCTTCACCCTGCCGACGCCCGGACACACGGTCGGCTCGGTCAGCTACCTGGTCACCGTCGACGACCGCAGGTACGCCTTCACCGGCGACCTCGTCTACGGCGCGGGCAAGGTCTGGTCCCTCGCCGCGACGCAGTGGACCTACACCGGGGTGGAGGGAATCAGCGCCACCGTCCACTCCTGTCAATCACTGCTTGACGAGGAGCCGGACGTCGTCCTGCCCTCCCACGGTGACCCGATCACCGACCCACCCGCCGCTCTCGGCCTGCTCACCGAACGCCTCACCAGCCTCGCCACGATGCGGCTCGGCACGCCCTGGGACCCCGACGCACACCGGGGCGACGTGTGGGAGGTCATCACACCGCACCTGCTGCGCAGCCGGATCAGCTTCGCCCAGACCTACGCCCTGCTGTCCGAGAACGGCACCGCGCTGTTCTTCGACTTCGGCTACGACGGCACGACGCTCGCGTGGACGAGCAGTGACCGGGGCGCACGGCGGCCGCTGCTCGCCTCCCTGCGCTCACTTCGCCGCGACCACGGAGTGGACAAGGTCGAGGTTGCGATCCCCACGCACTACCACGACGATCACGTGGCCGGCCTCAACCTGCTCCGCGACGCCGAGGGGACACAGGTGTGGTCCGCGGCCAACGTCACCCCGGTGCTCGAGAGCCCACGCTCCCACGACCTGCCCTGCCTGTGGTACGACCCGATCCCCGTCGACCGGATACTCCCGCCGGGCCGGGCGGTGCGCTGGCGGGAGTACGAGTTGACGACGTACGACCTGCCCGGACACACGTTGTACGCCACGGCGATCGAGGTGGTGGTCGATGGCCGGCGGGTCGTGGTCACCGGCGACCAACAGGACGGCGGCTGGGTCGAGGGTGAACGCCGCGAGGTCCTCAACTTCCAGTACCGCAACGGCTTCCACCCCGACGACTACGTCCGCAGCGCACAGCTCTACCGCAAGCTCGCCCCGGACCTGATGATCAGTGGGCACTGGGCGCCCCGCTGGGTCGACAGCGCCTACCTCGACATGTTGCTGGCCGAGGGACACCGTCTCGCCGAGCTGCACCGCGAACTTCTTCCGCTGGACCAGGTGGAGCTGGGCCGGTTCGGGCTCGGCATCCGCATCACGCCGTACCGGTCGCGGATCAGACCCCGCAGATCCACCGTCTACTCCGTCCTCGTCCGCAATCCACTCCCGCGCGCGGAGCAGGTGACGCTGGAGCTCGTCGTTCCCTACCAGTGGAGCGTCGAGGAGCCGCGTCGAACCCTCCACCTCGGCCCCGGGCAGGAGGCGACCGTGACCTTCGCCGTCCAACCACCCGACGATGCCGGCCAAACCGGCCCGAACGGCAGGGTCGTCCGGGCCCGGATCGGCGTGGACCTCACGGCGGGGGAGGTCCGGTTCGGCCAGGTCGCGGAGGCCCTCGTCGACGTCTGGTGACGGCGTTCGACACCGGCGTTCGATGACGGCGTTCGGTCAGACCGCCCGGGCGAGGAGCACCGCCATGTCCAACGGGAGCGGATGCTCCGCGTCCAACTCGAAGCCGGCCGCGTGGAGCAGGGCGCGATACTCCGCGACGGTGCGCTCCCGCCCACCCAGGTTGTTCACCATCATGTGCACGTCGTAGGAGAACGCGAGGGAGTCGGAGTCGGTGGCGGGCACCGGCCGCTCCACCACGGCGAGTCTCGTGCCGGGGGTGATCCCGGCCCGGATGTTCGCAAGGATCACCGCACACCTGTCGTCGTCCCAGTCGTGCAGGATCCGCGACAACAGGTAGAGGTCCGCACCGGAGGGAACCGGGTCGGCGAAGAAGTCGCCGGCTACGAGGTCGCAGCGGTCGGCGCAGCCGAGCCCGGCCAGGACCTCCGGCGCGGCCTCGATGACGTGGGGCCGGTCGAACAGCACCCCCCGCGCGCCGGGCGCGGCCCGCAGGATCTCGCTGAGCAGCCGCCCGTTGGCGCCGGCCACGTCGACGACGACGCGCACCGTGGTGAGGTCCAGGGCGGCGGGAACGGCGGTGAGGAAGCTGCTGCCCGCGGCCATCCCGCGCTCGAAGAGCCGGGCGTGGTCGGGATGGTGGGCGAAGTAGTCGAACGGCGCCTCACCGAACATCTTCAGGAAGGCACTCTCACCGGTACGGATCGTGTGTGCCAGCGCCTCGAAGGAGTGGTAGAACGCCCCGCCGTACAGGAGAGCAAGGTCGCGCAAGGAACCGTTGACACCCCCGGCCAGCAGCTCACCCACCTCGGTCAGGGCGTAGGAACCGTCCTGGTCCTGGGTGAGGACACCTTCGCTCGCGAGGTAACGCATCAACCGGCTCAGGTTGTCCGCTTCGGTCCCGGTCGCGGCGGCCAGCTCGGTGGTCGAGGTGAGCCCGTCGAGAAGGTGGTCGGCCACGCCGAGTTCGGCGAACGCGGCGACGGCCTGGGTCCGCCACGCCCCGGTCATGAGCCGCAGCAGGTCGCGGGCGGGTCGGTCGGGCACCAGCTCCGGGCGGCCGAGGTGGGCCGCCAGGATCGCGCCGTGCTCACCGGGGACGGTCAGCTCGAGCCTGCGCGGCCAGCCCTGCGACGTCCGCCCCTCCGCGGCGAAGTAGAGGACGGTGACGTTCAGGTGCTGGTTGTAGCCCCCGCCGTCGGGGCTCATCCCGCCCGTGCCGACGAGGGTGTCGTAGACACCGCGCAACACCACCTCGTCGCAGGCCCACAGCTCGAACGCCAGGTGAGTCTCGTGCCAGTGCAGGCGTTCGGAGGCGACGAGCTGGTCGAGGCCGCTCACGCCCCGCATGGCCTGCCGTTCGAGAACGAACAGCTCCAGCTCCCGCTGGCGCCCGTCGGCGCAGGTCGTGGCGCAGTGCAGGATCCCGACCTCGAGTTCACCGGCCGGCATGTGCAGTCGTCGCGCGAGCCGGTCGCGGACGACGACGCTGGACTTGCGGCCGTCCGCGGTGACGTCCAGCGTCCCCAGGAAGGACAGCACAGCGTCGTGGTCTTCGGGGAAGACCAGCAGGGCGCCGTGGGCGAAGCGACAGTGCCGGGCCAGTGCCTGCACGACGTCCGCGCCCGACGGCGGCAACACCACGGCGAAGGCATGCGCCGCCGTGCTCGCCCGCACGAGGTCGAGCATCGCCAGGACTCGCTCGGCGTCCTCCGGGTGCATTCCGGCGTTCGCGACCACACCGGTCTCCTGCGATCCGGTGGATGCCGGCATGCGCGACGGTTTCATCAGTCCCCCTTGGTCTGAACGTCTCCACGCAGGATCGAGTGCCTGGTGAGGTAGCCCGGATGTGGTGACACGCGAAACGGGTGTCAGGTGCTGGCGGCCCGAACCACGTCGTGTGGTTGCCGTCATGGGGTGGACCTGGACCACCCCGGTGTGAGTCCAACTCCACGGCGGTGTGCGCGGCCGTGAAGATCATCTGCCCCGCGAGTAGTGATCGTATGGGCGCGTTCGGTCATACGGAGATGACCGAGCATGAAATTGAGGTGACCTTAACGTGGCCAGCGACAGCGGGATTCGCGTTGGACGACAGGGCCCTTCGAGCTTCTTGACATGAGACGTCAAGTACTTGACGATAGGCGTCAAGTAGACGGGAGGTCGGGCGATGGTGAGTGAGCGCTGACATGACAACCACTGACGCCGAACGCGAGCAGTTGGCCGCACACCTCCGCCAGCTCCTCGACAACCGGCTGCTCGACCCGATCGACATCCTGCTCGCCCCGGGCCCGGTGCTCGACCAGCTCCGCGACCGGGCGAACGACCAGGCACGAGCCTGGGCCGATCAGCTCCTCGACGGCACCGAACAACAGGCGATGTACGTCGTCGTGCGCCTGGTCAGCGCGTTGTACCCGGCCGACGAGGTGTTCGACCCGCCCGCACAGTGGTGGCGGACACCGCTCGGCCAGGTCACCGCGCGCCGGCTCGGCCACCCGACCGTCCCGGCCGTGACCAACGCCGTGGCCGCGGCGATGCTCGGCGTCACCCGGCAGGGTGTCCACGACCTGCTCAGCCGCGGCAAGCTCACCCAGCACCCCGACGGCGGCGTGGACGTCACCTCCGTCCGCGACCGGCTCCGTCGACGCCATGACGCCATGACGCCATGACCTGAACCTGAGCGTTCCACGGTTCGGGCGTCACCCCACCAGCCCGACAACCCGCCACCACACATCGCCTCGACGCCCCGCCACCACCCGTGCCCACGCCGGCCGGGCGGCCGGCGGTCACTGCCCCATGCCCTCATCCGGGAGGATCACCATGCCCATGGCACCTGAACCGAACATCCCCACGTCCCCACCTGAGTCCACCGCCACGTCTGCCGCCACGTCCACCGCTACGTCCACGGCCAGTTCCGCGGCTGAGTCCACCGGCACCTCGACGGCCGTGAGCGCGCCCTCGACGCCGATCGACCTGATGGTCGAGTCCGGCCCGGTCCCCATCGCCGTCCGCGACTTCGGTGGCACCGGCCTTCCGCTGATCCTGGTGCACGGCGCGGGTGGCAACCTGCTCGCCTGGACGACGACCGCCGAGCGGCTCACCCCCCACCACCGCGTCGTCGCACTGGACCTGCGCTGCCACGGACGTTCCGGCGACGGTCCGTGGAGCTGGGCGGACGCACTGACCGACATCGCGGCCGTGGCCGACCACTTCGGCTTCGACAACCCGGCGGTGGCCGGCCACTCACTCGGCGGCAGCATCGCGACCTGGTGGGGCCGCGAGCACCCGAACTGTCCGGGGATCGTCAACTTCGACGGGCATCGCGGCGCGGAGACCCACCCGGACAACTACGTCGGCATGGACCCCGCCCAGCTCGCCGCCGACCTCGCGAGGCTCTCGGAGCTGTTCACCGGGCAGGCACACGCGATGGGCCAGCCGCTCGCACCGGAGCAGGTCGAGGCGATGCGAAACCAGCACCGGGCGCAGGCGGCCGGCCTGGTCCTCACCGAGGAGCAGGCCGTGGAGATCTTCGACCGCAACCTCACCGTCCGCGACGGGCAGACGTTCCTGCGGCCCGGGCCGGAGTTCGTCAGCGCGCTGCGGGCTTCCCTCCTCGAGGATGACCTCTTCCCCGTCCTGCATGAGGTTCGGTGCCCGATCCTGGTCTGCCTGGCGACCAGGGACCTCCCGGCCGCGCAGGCGTTCGGGGACCTGATGGCGGCGTTCCGCCGTGGCCTGGACCGGGACTTCGCGCGGCTGCGGGCGGCCAACCCGGCCGTACGCGTGGTGGAGGTGAACGCCAGCCACGCCATGACGCTGGAACAGCCGGAGGACCTCACCGACCGGCTGGTCGAGTTCCTCGCCGGACGCGGCTGACCACGCCCAAGCCCCCAACGGCCGACCCCACGGCAGGCCTCCACGGCCGACCACGGCAGCGGGCCCCTGCCCGCGCTCAGGCGCGGGCGGGAGCCGCCAGGTAGGTCCCGCGTTCGTCGGCCTCGCCCGCCGCCCAGGCGTCGACCCATTCGCTGACCAGGTGCAGCAGGAGCAGGTGCATCTCCTGCGTTCGGGCCGTCGTGAGGGCCGACACCAGGAGCGGGAAGTCGGCATGGCGTACGGCGTCCCCGCCCGACCCGGCGGCGAAGAGGACGGTCTTCGCCCCGGCCTCCTGGGCGGCGGCCAGACCACGAACGACGTTCGGGGACCGCCCGCTGGTGGTGAAGGCGGCCACCACGTCACCGGGGCGGGCCAGCGCGCTGACCTGGCGGGCGAAGACGTCCTCGAAGCTGTAGTCGTTGCCGATGCAGGTGAGCACGGACGGGTCGACGCTGAGCGCGACCGCCGGCAGGGGGCGGCGCTCCCGCTTGTAGCGTCCGATGAGCTCACCCGCGAGGTGTTGGGCGTCGGAGGCGCTTCCACCGTTGCCGAAGGTGTAGAGCCGACCTCCGTTGTCGAACGTCGTACACAGCAGTTCGCCGAGGTCGGCGACCTGGGCGAGAAGCGGCTCCACCGTCCGGGCGGTCTCGACATGGTCCGCCAACTGTCGAGCCAGGAGGTCACGCATACATTGCTCCTTCGTTCGTGTGGAACCCCCGACACCCAGGTCGATGCGCGCACGGCACGCCTGTGTGGGTCACCCGGCACCCGCGCCGCCCGTCGCGCCCGTCGACGGCGGCGCTGGGCGGCCCGGCTGAGCGCTCCTCTCAGCCGTCCGCGACGAGCCGGTCCTCGAGCAGGTCGGTCTCCACGACCGGCTGGTCGGCCTCGGCCGGCACGAGGAAGGTCTTGATCTCGTGCGGCTCGAACGTCGCCTCGATCCGGCGGCCGACGAAACCGAGGTCCATGCTCCAGGCGGTCCGCGTGCCCGCCGACTCATAGGCGCGGACGACCAGCGCCCCGGAGCCGTCCTCCGCCCGCTTGAGCACGGTCGGGACAACCGAGTCCGACGACGTGGCGGACTCGCCGTCCGAGCCGCCGGTGACCTCCGACACCGCCGCGTAGGACGTCGTCGCCGGCCGAGGACCGTCGTGGTAGGACTCATACATCGTCTGAACGGGCTCGTTCAGCTCCGCCGCGAGCCGGTTGACCTGCCCCGTCGGGCGTTCACCGGCGTAGGGCACCAGGAGGTAGCGGAAGCGCTGACGGCCCTGGTCCTGGTAGCTGTAGTGCCCGTCAGGGTCGAGTTGACGGGGCTCGTGCCAGGCGTAGACCGGGCTGCGTGCCACGGTGATGCCGATGTCGCCGCCCGGGCTCACGTCGTAGGCCGCCTTGGCGTCGTTGACGACGGTGAGCCCCACCGGTTCGTGGTGCCGGTTGGTGCCACTGACGTCGACCCAGGACTGGCCCGGTTCCTCCGCGCCGTCGACCGGCCGGGTGAGGTGGCCGAAGGGAATCTCGTAGGTCGCCGTCGCCTCTCTAAGGGCCGTGGGGATCCGCAACTTCAGCAGCTTCAGGCGTTCGTGCCAGTCGAGGGTGACGCGGACCTCCACGTGCCGCGCGTCGACGCCGAGAACGAACTCCTCGACCAGGCGGGAGGTGCCGTAACTGCTCTCGACGCGCGCGATGGTACGCACCGGTCCGTCCTCGACGATCGAGGCGGAGTCGACAGTGAACTCCGCCCCACTCCCGGTGTAGGAGACGACCCGGTGACCCCAAGTGTCGGTCGGGTCGTCGCTCACCACGGTGTGCGGGGTGCGTACGCCGTCCAGCACGAACACCCCGCCCTCCTTGAGGAACAGGCCCGCCACTCCGCCCCGGTCGACGCTGAGCACGACGCGCAGATGGGCGTTCTCCAGCACGGGCGCGGCAGCCAGCGGGGTGGGAGCGGCCGGGGCGGGCGCGGGTGAGCCACCGGGTAGGGACTCGGGATGGATCCAGTACAACCGCCGGCCGAGCGGGGGCAGCTCGACCGGGAAGACCAGGCGGCGCGGATCCCAGGTCGTCGCGAGGGCGCGCGTCCGCTGCGCCGGCACAGGCGTGCCCGTGTCGTCTTCCACCCAGGCCCGGTCGGCGCTGAGCGCGAACTCGCACTCGACGTCGGTACGGACCGGCCAGGGGTGTGGGTTGAAGACCAGCACCGGCTGACTACCCTCCCGGAACGGGATGTCCGCGTCACGCGCGAGCGTCTGCAAGGCGAGGTTGACGGTACGCCGGGCGATGGACCGCGCCTCGCCGAGCTGGTCGCGGGCGTCGTCGTAGGCGGGTTCGATGGAGGTGCCGGGCAGGATGTCGTGGAACTGGTTGAACAGCACCAGCTTCCAGGCGTGGGTGAGCTCCTCCTGCGGATATCTCGTCCCGGCCACCTGCGCCGCGACGCTCGCCCAGCGCTCTGCCACCATCAACGCGTGCTCGGCCCCGCGCATCCACGCCTTGATGCCGGAGTGGGCGGAGTAGCAGCCCGCGGCGTGGTGCTGCAGGTCGCCGCGCCACACCGGCAGGTCGGCACCTGATGCCGCGACCTGCGCGACGTAGGCCGGTGGGCTGGACAGGCGCAGCTCGCCGTAGGAGCCGAGCTGGTCCAACCGGTGCACGCTGTCGAGGTTGGCCTTGGTCGGACCGCCGCCGTGGTTGCCGACGCCGTAGAAGACCATCGCGCAGGACAGTCCGGGCGGAAGCTGCGCCACCGCCTTGTCGATGTGGTGGGCGATGTCGGCGCCGGGGCTGCAGTATTCGTGCGGGATCCGGTAGGCGAGCACCCGGGACCCGTCGGCCGACTCCCACCAGAAGGGGTTGCCGGGCAGCTGCGCCTCCTGCGCGCCGGGCCGCAGGAAGCAGTAGGCGGACAGACCCTGCTTGCGCAGGATCTGCGGAAGGTTCGCGTGGTGGCCGAACGGATCGGCGTTCAGCCCCACCGTCGCCGGTTGGCCGAACTTCTCCCGCAGGTAGCGCTGGCCGTACAGGCCCTGGCGGACGAAGGACTCACCGGTCGGAAGGTTGCAGTCGGGCTCGACCCACCAGCCACCGACGTTGACCCAGCGCCCCTCCGCGACCCGTTTGCGGATCTGTTCGAACAGGGCCGGGTCGCTCTCCTCGACCCAGGCCAGCAACGCGACCTGGTCGCAGGTGAAGACGAAGCCGGGGTACTCCTCCATCCGCTGGATCGCGGACCGAAACGTCGCCCGCGCCTCCTGGAAACCCTCCGGCCACTGCCACAGCCACACCGGGTCGATGTGTGCGTTCCCGACCATGTGCAGGACACGACTCGGTGACGCCTGTGGTCTCGACATCGCTGGCGCTCCTCGCATGCCCACCGGGGGCCTGGGTGGCATCGTTCCCACCCGGAACGTAGGGCGCGCGTCCGCTTACGTCAACGAGCGGAACCGGCGACCGCGGTCGCCTTGCGGGCGGCGCGGCGGCGCCTAACCAGCCGTGCTGTAGAGCCCCGCACGATCAGGGGACAGTCCAGCCGGCTGGTACGCGGGCGACCGGGCTTGGCCATCCGGTTGAGCAGCAGCCGCGCCGCGCGGGCGCCGAGTTCGACCGAGGGCTGGGCGACCGTCGTCACCCCCGGATCGACCATGCTCATCCAGGGCGAGTCGTCGAAGGCGACGAAGGAGAGGTCCTCCGGAATCCGCAGGCCGAGGCGGGCGGCCTGTCGCCAGACCGCCTCGGCGACGACGCTGTTGGCGGCGAACACCGCGGTGGGACGGTGCCGGTCGGAGAGCAGCTCCGCCGTACTGTCCTCGATCTGCTTCTCGTCGAAGCCGCAGAGCAGTACGGCGTCGTCGGGCATGCGCCGGCCCGCGGCGCTCCACGCCTGCAGGTAGCCCTTGTGGCGTCCGGCGTTGGTGGTCCACTCGGTCTCGTTCACGATCATCGTGATCCGCCGGTGGCCGAGTCCGAGGAGATGCTCGGTGAGCTGGCGGGCGCCGGTCACGTTGTCGACGAGGACCGCGTCGCACTCACCCCGGCAGAACTGCCGGTCGATCTCGATCAGGGGGACGCCGTTCCTGGTGATCAGCTGGCTGGCCGCCGGCGAGACCGGGGTGAGCAGGACACCGGCGACCCGCATCTCCAGGACGGTGCGCGCCGCCGCCATCTCCTCCAGGTCGCTGCCGGTGTCGTCGACCAGGACGATCGTGTAGCCCTCTTCCTTCAGCACCGAACTCGCCCCCGCGGCGACGTCGGCGTAGAAACGGTTTCGCAGGTCCGAGACCAACAGCCCCACGGTGAGTGCGTGGCGGGCCTTGAGGCTGCGGGCGTTGGCGTCGGGCACGTACCCCAACTCCTCCGCGGCGAGCAGCACTCGTTCCTTGGCCGCCGGTGCGGCGTAGCCGCGACCGGTCAGTGCCCGCGACGCCGTGGAGCGGGACACCCCGGCTCGGTCGGCGACGTCGGCAAGCGTTGTCCGGGTGGGCGGCAACTCAATCGCGGCAGCACTGACGCGTTGATGGCTGGGTTCGACCACGTGACCTCCAGGACTGACGGCGGCCATGCGGCGGCCGGGACTGGGAAAACTGCCGGGAAAACCGACACGAACTCCACGGACGGTAGTCATCCCCGATCAGAAGCGTCAACGAAGAATTACCGGTGTCGCCGGATTTCACCGTTACGTGGTGATCATGTGGTGGCCGCTGGTTCGTCGCCGTCCGGGCCGCCCAGGTGCGCGGTTCCAGTCCCAACGCGGAACGCTCCCGGCGGGACTCCCCAGTGCCGGCGGAACGCCGTCGTGAAATGCCGGACGTCTGGATACCCGCACGCGCGGGCGATCTCGGCGAGGGAGGGCGGCTCGGCGGCGGACCGTTCGAGCAGGCGCTGGGCCGCGATCTCGAGCCCGAGCCGGAGCCGGACGAGGAACGCGTGGATCGTCGTCCCCGTGAACGCTCGGAACAACCGGCTCACCTGCCGCTCGCTCAGGTGCACCTGCGCGGCGACGTCGCGAACGGCGACCGCCCGGTCGAAGTTGTCCTGCAGGTAGCGGACCATCCGCGCCGCCGCCTGCTCCTCCCGGCTGCCGGAGGCCGGATCGGGACGCGGCCGGGTCCCCGACTCGCCCACCACGGCCCGGGCGGTGTCGACCACCAGGACGCCGGCGAGCCCGGGCAGCACCTCGCCGTACGCCGGACCCGGCGCGGCGGCCTCGCCCGCCAGCAGGTCGAGGACCGCCGGTATCGGTCCGGCGGTCCTCGACACGACGGGAGCGCCCGGCGCCGCGAACTGGTCCAGTAACTCCCGGCCCGCCGCCTGGTCTCGCCGGCGGCCCGGAGTCGGCACCAGCGTGTAGGACCAGAAGTGGACACACAACGGGTCGTCGTCGCTGGACACGATCTCGTGCACGTCACCGGGCCGGGCGACGAACAGCGTGCCCGCGTCCACCGGGTACTCGCGCCCACCGGTCCGGAAGACACCCTGGCCGGTGTAGGCGTAACAGATCTCGAAGAAGGAATGGGTGTGCAGGTAGTTCCGCCACGGCCGGGGCTCGTAGAAACCCCAGTACAGGAACTCCGCGCGGTGTCCCGCGACGTCGACACCGACGCGGACAGGGGTCAGCGCCTCGATCGCCCGACCGTTGCCAGGCACCCCCGGCCGGGGCGTCACCCCGTGGCCGCTGCTCGCGACGTCGGGTCGATGCCGCGCAGGATCATGCCCTGGCCGAGCGAACCGGTGTGCAGGTCGGTGGTCGGCGGGTCGGCCGGGTCGCGGTACTGCACCAGCAGCGTCGTCCGCGCCTTCGAACTGGCGTTGATCCCCGAACCGTGCACCGTCAGGTAGGTGAAGAACAACACGTCACCCGCCTCCGCCTCACACGGCACCGCCTTCTCCAGCGGCCACTCCGAGAACGGCAGGTGCCAACTGCCCTCCGGCGCGTGCTGCAGCGGCCCCTGCTTGTGGCTGCCGGGCACCACCCGCACGCAGCCCTTCTCCAGGGGCGCGTCGTCGAAGTGGAAGATCGCGGCGCCCATCGAGTCGTTGGTGTGCGGGAAGAACGGATAGTCCTGGTGCATCGGGAAGGGAGAGCCCTTCTCCGGCGGCTTCACGAACAGCTTCGTGTGGTGCAACTGGACGTTCGGGGTCCCCATCACGGCCGCCGCCACGTCGGTGAACCTCGGATCCACGATCAGCCGGGCGAACGCCGCCGCGTAGAACTGCGCGTCGTGACAGTGCTTCAGCTCGGTGTTCTGACCCATGCCGAGTTGCCGGGCACTCTCCCAGGTCGGGTCGTAGTCCCGGTTGAGCCGCTCGATCAGCGCGTGGCTCTCCTCGCGGTAGGCCTTCGCCTCCGCCTTGTCCAGCACGCCCTTGACGAGCACGTAGCCGTCCTCGGCGTACGCCTTGGCGTAGGAAGCGAGCTGCGAATCGTCCACCATCGTTCCTCCTGGCATCGGGATCCGACGACGTGGCGCCGCCGATGCGTCGACCGTAGGTGCGCCAGGCACCCGGACCGCAGGCCCTCGACGGACATCCTTGTTGAGGAAACGGACACGCGGGAGGCCGTCGCCGGTGTCGGACACGACGGGTTGACCGCGCCTCGGCGCTCTGGTTCGGTCGTCGTGCGACCCGTCCCAGCCCGGAAGGAACCGCATGCCCGACCCAGGCCTTCGCAGACTCGCCCGCGACGACGGCACCTTCGTCATGGTGGCGATGGACCAGCGTGAGTCCCTGCGCGCGATGCTCGCGCAGACGTCGGAACGCAGGCCGGACGACGTCGCCGACGAGGAGCTGAGCAGCTTCAAGCAGGAGGTCGCCGCCGCCCTGGGGCCGCACGGGTCGGGCTTCCTCCTCGACCCGGCGTTGGGTGGTTCGATCCTCGCCGCCGAGGGCGGCGGGTCGGCCGTTCCGGGCGAACGCAGCGGGCTGATCGTCGCGGTCGACCTGCTCACCGCCCGTCCGGGCGAGGTCGTCGGTGAGGCGCGGTTCGACGAGACGCTCGACCTGCCCGGGTACGCCGCGCGCGGTGTGGCGGCGGCGAAGCTGCTGGTCGTGTGGCGGGAGGACGACCAGGCCGACGAACGGCTCGCCGACGCGGAACGGTTCGTCGCCGCCTGCCGCGCGGCGGGCCTGCCGAGCATCGTCGAAGGGGTCGTACGTCCGACCGGGCGGCAGCGGGAGGAGGACACCTTCGACCGCGAGGCGACCCTGCTGCGGTGTGCGCGGGCGCTGGGCGGGCTCGGTCCGAGCCTGTACAAGGCGGAGGTTCCGTATTTCGGCCGTGACGACGCCGGCCGCATCACCAAGGCCGCGCGGGAGGTGACCGACGCGGTCCCCTGCCCGTGGGTGGTGCTGTCCTCCAACGTCACCCGGGCCGACTTCCCCGCCGCCGTCGCCGCCTGTTGCAGGGGCGGCGCCTCGGGTCTGCTGGCGGGCCGGGCCCTGTGGACCAACGCGCTGCCCGCCGCCGACCGGACCCGCGCCCTGCGCGAGGAGTCGGTCCCCTACCTGCGGGAGCTGGCCGCGATCGTCTCGGCCAACGCCCGCCCGTTCCAGGCGGTGGGCGCGTGAGCCGGCTCGTCTTCGTCGGGTCGGTCAACCACGACGCCATCGCCGTCGTCGCGCACCTGCCCGGACCCGACGAGCGGATGCTCGCCGACACGCTGGTGCACGCGGGCGGTGGCAACTCCGCGACCGCCGCGGTGACCGCCGCCAGGCTCGGCGCGGACGTCGCGTTCATCGGACCGGTGGCCGAGGACGCGACCGGGGAACGGATCCGCTCCGACCTCGCGGCCGAGGGGATCGACCTGTCCGGCGTGGCCCCGGTACCCGCGGGAGCGGGTGGGGCGAGCGTGATCCTGGTCGACCAGTCCTCCGGCACCCGGTCGATCTGCACCCGGGCGCTGCCGGCGTTCGACATCGGCGCGCGTGGCCGGGAGCTGATCGCGGACGCGACCTGGGTGCACCTCGACCACCTCGGCTGGCCGGCTACGCGGGGGATCCTGCCCCCGCCCGGGGCCCGGCCTGGTTCCGGCTCCGGCTCCACGTCCGGCCCGCGGGTCTCGGTCGACGCGGGCAACCCGATCCCCGGCTTCCACCCGCGCGGGGTCGATCTGTACGCGCCGACCGTCGTCGCACTGCGCCGCGCCTACGGCGACCTCGGTGTCGACGACCTGCTCGAACGCGCCCGCCTGGACGGCGCGGGGCTGGTGGTGGCCACCGACGGCGGGGACGGCGCGGTGGCCCTCGACCTCGACGGCCGCCGCGTCGACGTACCCGGCTTCACCATCGACGTCGTGAGCACCCTCGGGGCCGGCGACGTCTTCCACGGCGCCCTGCTCGTCGCCGTCGACCGTGGGCTCACACTGACCGAGGCGATCCGGTACGCCAACGCCACGGCCGCGATGTCCTGCCGCGCCATCGACGGGCGATCGGGTATCCCGACCGCGAGCGAGCTCGAGGACTGGATGACCACCGCCACCACGACATCGGCTGGTGAGGGCTACGCCATGACGTCGCGGCGTCGGGTGAGTGCGGCCGACAGGACCAGGAACGCCAGCAGGTAGCCGCCGAGCAGCGCCGTCGCCGTAGCGCCGTCCAGGGTGGTGAGCACCCCCGGTGTCCCGTCGGCCTCGCCCTCGGCCAGTGCCCCCAAAGCTCCCGCCAGCGAACCGGCCGCGGTCCCTGGCAGCACGTCGGTGACGGTCGCGATCGACCCCAGGAGACCGGCGACACCGCGCAGCAGGTTCTCGACCACGAGCACCCAGACCAGTCCGAGCCCGGCGGCCAGGGCGGGTCCGCGCGCGACGGTTCCGAGCAGGACGCCCGCCGTGGCCCACATGGCGCTGATCAGCAACGCCGAACCGAAACCTTCGAGCAGGTTCGGGACACCGGGCCAGGTCACCGGCTGCGACTCCAGCGCGGCGACCGTGAGCGCCGTGGCGAGGTCGAGCGCGAGAGTCAGCAGGAGGATCGCCGCCAGCGCGACACCGATCGCGCCCACCGTCCCACCCCACACCGTGAGTCGCCCAGGTCCGGTCGTGAACACGGTCTTCCACGTGCCCCACGCGTAACCGCCGCCGACCGCGAGCGCTGCGAAGATCAGGATGAGAGCCGAACCGAACATCGGGAGTCCCTGGACGAGCACGACCGGCGCCCGTTCCGGCAGCAGCTGGGTGAGCAGCAGCTCGGCCGGAGCGTCCCCGGCCGAGGTGGCGGCGAGTCCGCGGCCGTCCTCGCTGCGGTAGGCGAGGTAGTTGAAGAGATAGCCGAACGCCAGGTTCAGGACCACCCATGTGCCGGCGATGACCCAGGTGACCGGCCAGCGAGCCAACCGGAACAGTTCGGCGCGAACACTCGTGATCATGAGGCGACCTCCTCAGGCGTCGTCAGCTCGGGCGTTGTCAGCTCGAAGAAGACCTGCTCCAACGTGCGCTCCACCGGTCGGACCTCCGACACCTCGACGTCAGCGCGCACGAGGGTGCGGACGACCTCCGCGACACCGGGCGGGTCGGTGACCAGGCGGAGCGCACCGTCGACCGCCGCCACGTTCGCGGCGCCGAGGAGCCGGGTCGCCACCTCCGTCGCCCGGCTCAGCGGTTCGGCGCGAACCAGCAGGCCGGTGGCGCCGCGCAGTTCCGTGAGCGTCCGCTCGGTCAGCAACCTGCCCCGGGAGATGACTCCCACCCGATCGCACACCTCCTGCACCTCGCCGAGGAGGTGGCTGGAGAGCAGCACGGTCTGACCGGCGTCGACGAGGGCGCGGACGAGGTCACGCATGTCGGCCATCCCCGCTGGATCCAGGCCGTTGGTCGGCTCGTCGAGGATCAGCAGCTCCGGGTCGCCGAGGAGCGCCGCCGCGACCCCCAGTCGTTGCTTCATGCCAAGGGAGTACGACCGAAACGAGTCAGAAGCCCGGCCGCTGAGATCGACCTGCTCGAGCGCCGCCTCGACCGCCACGTCGCCGAGCCGGGCATGGCGGGCGAGTACGCGCAGATTGTCCCGGCCGGACAGGAACGGGAAGAAACCAGGCCCTTCGATCAGGGCGCCGACCCGGGCGAGGGCGGCGGGCGCGCCCGGGGCCACGCCGAGCACGCTTGCCCGACCGCTGGTGGGGCGAACCAGGCCGAGCAGCATCCGCAGGGTGGTCGTCTTCCCGGCCCCGTTGGGACCCAGGAAGCCGTACACCTCGCCGCGCCGGATCGTCAGGCTCACCGAGTCCACCGCGAGCCGGTCGCCGTACCGTTTCGTCAGCTGGCCAGTGACCACGATGTTCTCGCTCATGACCGGCAGCGTCGCAGCCCGCGGGGCCATCGGTCGTCCGCCACCTGACGACACCTGCCCCACGTCAGAACGCGTAGGCGGGGTACGTCGCGGTGTTGACGACGCGGGCGGCCCGGCCGACCTACCATCGGCGCATGCCGCCCCCCGAACGCCGTCATCGCTCGTGGGTCGACGTCGTTGTCGCGGCGGCCCTTCTCGCCTTCGGGCTCGTCGGCTCAGGGCCGGCGGCGCGAAGCCAGGGAATGCCGGACCTCGACACCGTGGCGTACGTGCTCGTCGTGGTGGCCTGTGTCCCGCTCGCGCTCACGCGCCGCCACCCCATGAGGACGTTCGCCGTGACCGGTCTGGCGGTCATGGCCTACGTCGCGTTGGGTTACGCGTACGGTCCGATCCTTTTCGCCTGCCTGGTCGCCGTCTACACGATGGCCTCCCGGTATCCGCCGCGTGTGGCGGTGCCGGCGGTGGTAGCGCTGCTGGGACTGACCGCGGTGGCGGTGCTGGTGAGAGGAGCCGCCACCGGCGCCACCGGCTGGGACCAGCTGCTCGACGTGCCAGCCTGGGTCATCGCTCCCGCGGCGGCGGGCCTCACGGTCCGGGCACGTCGGGAGTTCCAGGCTGGCCTGCGGGACGAACAGGTACGCCGCGTCCTGACCGAGGAACGCCTGACATTGGCGCAGGAGGTCCACGACGTCGTGGGCCACGGGCTGGCGGTGATCGCCATGCAGGCCGGCGCCGCCCTGCACGTCCTGGACCGGAACCCGGGCCAGGCACGCGAGTCCCTGGAGGCGATCCGCTCCACGAGCAAGGAGTCGCTGGCCGGATTACGGGCGGAGCTGGACGCCCTGCGCGGCCAGACCGGCCAGTCCGAGCCGCGCTGGCCAGGCGTCGGGTTGGCCGACGTTCCGGCCCTCGCCGCCCGGATGCGGTCGACCGGCCTGCCGGTCCTCCTGGACCTCGACGCCTGCCTCGCCCCCAGCCGGCGCGTCGCCACGCACGACCGAAGCGACGGGGACGGCTCACGGGCCCAGGTCGACCAAGTCGCCTACCGCATCGTCCAGGAGTCCCTGACCAACGTGCTCCGCCACGCGGGCCCGAAGGCCACGGCGTCCGTGCGCGTCCGGCGCACCGGAAACGAACTGCTCGTGGAGGTCGCCGACACGGGATGCGGCGGCACGGCCCATCCTGGTTACGGCATCGCGGGAATGCGTCGACGTGCCCTCGCCGTGGGCGGGCGATTGGAGGCCGGGCCAGCCCCGGACGGCGGATTCGTCGTCCGCGCCCACCTGCCGGTGCGAGGATCGGCGACATGATCCGCGTCGTGGTGGTCGACGACGAGCCGCTCATCCGCATGGGACTGCGCATGGTTCTCGACGCCGAGGACGACGTCGAACTGGTCGGTGAGGCCGCGGACGGCGGGGCGGCGCTCACGCTGCTGCGCCGTACCACGCCTCACGTCGTCTTCATGGACGTCCGAATGCCGGTGTACGACGGGCTGGAGACACTGCGCCAGATCACGACCGAACCAGCGCTGGCCGAGGTGCGGGTGGTGATGTTGACGACCTTCGAGCTCGACGAGTACGTCTTCGAGGCGCTACGCCTGGGAGCGAGCGGCTTCCTGCTCAAGGACGCCGAGCCGAGTGAGCTGCTGCGGGCGATCCGTGCGGTGGCCGACGGCGGCTCGCTCCTGTCCCCGTCGGTGACCCGCCGCGTGATCGCAGAGTCCGCGGTGCGGCAACCGTCCGCGGTGGCGCCCCATCCGGAGATCGACCGGCTGACCGAACGCGAGCGGGAGATCCTCACCTGGGTCGCTACCGGCCGCTCCAACGACGAGATCGCAGCGGAGTTGGTCGTCAGTCCGGCGACTGTACGCACCCACGTCGGCCGGGCGATGGTCAAGCTCGGCGCCCGCAACCGCGCCCAACTCGTCGTCTTCGCCGTGCAGTCCGGCCTCACCCGCTCCCAGTGAGCTGAGAAGCGCTCAGGTTTCGGCCTTGAAGGTCCGCCCGAGCCGCTCACCGATCCCGAAGTAGTGCCGGAAGACGTAGAGCAGGGGATGCCAGCGGCCCGTGTCGATGTGCTGGGTACCCGGGATGGTGATGTCCTCGGCCGCGTGGACCCGGCGTACCAACGTCTCGACGATCTGGAAGCCGCCCTCCTTTCCGGGCTCGATGGAGACGACCTCGGCCTCGAGTTGCAGCGGGCACTCGGCGATCCGCGGCGCACGGACGGTCTCCGCCGGCTGCGGGGTCAGCCCGGCGGCGGCGAACTTGTCCCGCACGTGGCGGTACCTGTCCGCCTTCGCCGCCGGAACGGGGTCGCGGCCGGTCAACGGTGCCAGGCGTTCGACGTCCTCCCACAACGGTGCGGAGGGGAGGTTGAGGACGCACTCCCGCTCGCGTTCGAGGTTCGGGACCGCCTGGCCGTTGTCGGAGAGCCCGAGCACGACGCTCGAGCCGAGCGCCCAGGCCGACGACATCGGGGTGATGTTCGCCGACCCGTCGGTGTTGCGGGTGGTGACCAGGACGACCGGCGTACCGAAGTAGAGCACCGACGGCGTGATCCTTCGATGCCTCGCCCCTGGCCGGCCGGGGCCCAAGGTGTCCGGTGTGGCCGGGTATGTGCGGGCCGGAGCGGCTGTCGAAACGGTTCCGTCGGCGGAGCCCGTCGGGGCGGGCGGGGTCGGCGCGGAGGGGTTGACGTCGGACATGCCGGCGACGCTAGGGCGGGAACGGTTCGGTCCGTGCCGAAGCGTCCCGTGGGTAGCGTGGGGTCATGCCCGCCGATGTGGATCTCGCCCGGGTGGCCGGCCTGCTCGCCGACCAGAGCCGCGCCCGGATGCTGCTGGCCATGCTCGACGGCCGGGCCTGGACGGCCGGGGAGTTGGCCCGTGCCGCGCAGATCGCGCCGTCCACGGCCAGTGACCACCTCGGCCGCCTCGTCAAGGGCGGCTTGACAAGCGTGGTCCCGCAGGGACGGCACCGCTATTACCGGCTCGCCGGCCCGGAGGTGGCCGAGGCGATCGAGCCGCTGCTCCAGCTCGCCCCGCGCGAACCCGTCCGCAACCTTCGCGACTCCTCCCGCGCCCGCACCCTCGCCGCCGCGCGGCTCTGCTACGACCACCTGGCCGGGCGCGCGGGAGTGGAGCTGACCGACGCTCTACGCCGCCGCGGAGTCCTGGCCGCGGACGGGCCGGCCCTCACCGCCGAGGGCCGGGAGGAACTCGCGGCGTTCGGGATCGACGTCGCCACCCTGTCCAGGCGACGCCGCCCGCTGGTCCGGGACTGTCTGGACTGGACCGAACGCCGGCCCCACCTCGCCGGCGCCGTCGGCGCGGCGTTGGCCGACCGGCTCTTCACCCTCGGCTGGATCGTCCGGGTCGGCACGGCGCGCGCCGTCCGGATCACCGCGGAAGGCGACGACGGGCTGCGGACGGTGTTCGGGTGTGGACCACTCCGCGAGGTCGCCTAGCGGTGAGCGGCCGGTGACCGTCCGTTTCCGGCGTCCTCACGCCGGGTACGTGATCCACACCGGCGACGCCGCCTCGGTCTGGGTCAGTCGGCGGCCAGGTCGCGCTGGTACCAGGTGCCTGGCTTACCACCGAGGTCTGCCGGGTCGGCAGGGCCAACCGGGACGAACCCGGCCTTGGTCAGCACCTTCTGGGACGCGACATTCCCGTGGGCGGCGGCCGCCCTGAGTGTGCTCAGTCCATGCCGCGCCGCCGCCAGCCGGCACAGATCCTGGACGGTCGCCGTCGCCACGCCGCGACCGGCGACGTGCTGCGCGACCCGGTAGCCCAGATGCGCGGTGCCGTCCTCGATGTCGAACAGGTTGAACCGGCCCAGTACCGAGCCATCCCCGGCGACGAGCACGTAGAAGGCGCAGACGCCGGCCTCCTGCTCATCCAGCGAGGCGTTGAGCCGGTCGGTGAACTCGGCGAAGAAGGCGTCGCCGCGGTCGGAGATCGAGGCGGCGAAATAGGCGCGATTCGCCAGCTCGAACGTCAGGACCGCCGGGGCATGACCAGCGTTCAACTGCTGCAACTCAGACACTGCCCAACGGTACCCAGGTGGTGTGCTGAGGCCTGGCCCTGGCGGCCGGCCGACGTCGACGCTGAGATTCGTCCACGCGATGGCTGCCGGTCGGGCCGACCATGGGTTAGGCTGCCGACGATGCGCAGCCATAGCCAGCTTCAGTGGTGGCGCCGCCTCCAGGCGGCTGCCCCGATCTGCGCATTCTGACGATCGAACGACGCGACCGCCCTCACCGGCGGTCGTTTTTTGTGTCTGACGGCACGAGCCACCGGTGCGGGCCCTCCCGAAAGGCCGACCGACGTGTCAGACACGACCAGATTCTCGACCGCGGGTGGCGTCACGGTGACCCGGACCGCCAGCCAGGTCGATGACGCCGTCCTCACCACCCTCGCCGCCGACATCGACCACCGGCGTGGCGGCGTGCTCAGTTCCGGCGTCGACTATCCCGGCCGTTACAGCCGCTGGCACCTGGCCTACGTCGACCCGCCGGTCGAGATCATCGCCCGGGGCCGCCGAATCGAGGCCCACGCCCTCAACGACCGTGGCGTCGTGCTGCTGCCCGCGGTCGCGGCGGCGATGGCGGAGACCGGCACGGTCGCACACCAGAGCGCCGACCGGATCGTCGTCGACGTACCTCCCTCCGACAGCGTCCCCACCGAGGAGGAACGCAGCCGCCAGTCGACGGTCTTCACGACGTTACGGGCGATCCTTTCGGCGTTCGCGAGCCCCGCGGACCCCCACCTCGGGCTGTACGGCGCGTACGGATACGACCTCGCGATCCAGTTCGAGCCGCTGCGGCTGCGCCACGACCGGGCCGCGACCGGGCACCGTGACCTCGTCCTGCACCTGCCGGACGAGATCGTCGTCGTCGACCGCAAGCGCGAGACCAGCGTGCGCTACGCGTACGACTTCGTCGTCGGGGAACGGAGTACGGCCGGGCTCTCCCGTCACACCGAGCCCACCCCGACGGTGGCCGACCGTCCCCTCCCGGCGTCACCGACGCCGGGGCGCTACGCCCAGGTCGTCCGTGACGCCAAGGAACGCTTCCATCGGGGTGACCTGTTCGAGGTCACCCCGAGCCACCTCATCCACAGCCGGTGCGACTCGCCCGCCTCCTTCTACGAGCGGCTGCGGACGAAGAATCCCGCACCGTATGAGTTCTTCTTCAACCTCGGCGAGGGCGAGTACCTCGTCGGCGCCTCTCCGGAGATGTACGTGCGGGTGTCCGGCGACCGGGTGGAGACCTGCCCGATCGCGGGGACGATCCGGCGTGGGCGGGACGCGTTCGAGGACGCCGAGCAGATCCGGACCCTGCTCAACTCCCGCAAGGACGAGTCGGAACTCACCATGTGCACCGACGTGGACCGCAACGACAAGGCCCGGGTGTGCGTGCCTGGCAGCGTGCGGGTCATCGGCCGACGTCAAGTCGAGCTTTACAGTCGGCTGATCCACACCGTCGACCACATCGAGGGTCGGCTGCGGCCGGGCTTCGACGCGTTGGACGCGTTTCTCACCCACATGTGGGCGGTGACGGTGACCGGCGCGCCCAAGCAGTGGGCGATGCAGTTCATCGAGGACCACGAGGACGCTCCCCGCAGGTGGTACGGCGGCGCGGTGGGGTTCGTCGGGTTCGACGGATCGATGAACACCGGGCTCACGCTGCGAACCGCGCACATCGAGGGCGGCATCTCGGCCGTCCGGGCCGGCGCGACCCTGCTCTACGACTCCGACCCGGACGAGGAGGAACGCGAGACCTTCCTCAAGGCGCAAGCGCTGCTTGACGCGGTGGCGACGCCGACGGCGGAGTCGGTGTCCACGTCGGAGTCGGTGTCGGCGAGTTCCGCGGACTCGGCGCAGGCGCTGCCGGGCGACGGGCTCCGTGTCGTCCTGGTCGACCATCAGGACTCCTTCGTGCACACGCTCGGCGACTACTTCCGCCAGCAGGGGGCGGAGGTGGTGACGCTGCGGTTCGGCTTCCCGGAGTCGCGGTTGGATGACCTCGCTCCCGACCTCGTGGTGCTCTCCCCCGGCCCTGGCCGGCCGGTCGATTTCGACACCGAAGGGCTGCTGCGGGCCCTGGACGCACGAGGACTGCCGGTCTTCGGGGTGTGTCTCGGCCTGCAGGCGATGGTCGAGCAGCAGGGCGGCCGGATCGACGTGCTCCCCTACCCGGCGCACGGGAAGCCCGGGTCGGTGCGGGTCGTGGGATCGGCCGGTGAGTCGAGTGGTCTGCTGGCCGGGCTGGGGCCGGAGTTCACGGCGGGCCGGTACCACTCGCTGTACGCGACGCCGGAGAACGCGCTCGGGTTCGAGGTCAGTGCCGTGATGACCGACGCGAGCGGGGCGACCGTGGCGATGGCGCTCGAGGACGACGTACGCGGCCGGTGGGCGGTGCAGTTCCACCCGGAGTCGATCCTGACGGCGGCGGGCCGGTCGGGGCACCGGCTCGTCGCGAACGTGCTGCGGCTCACGCGGTCGCGGGCCCGAGCCGCGGCGGCGAGCGGCGGGGCGGCCGGAAGCGAGGCGGCAGGTAGCGGGGCGGCGTTCCGCGCCTGACGCCGGAGTGCGGTGCCGCGCCCGGACGGGCGCGGCACCGTCAGTTCGAGAAGCGCCTGATCAGGATCGCCATCCGCCCTTCGTGCTCCTCGCGCCGCATCCGGCCGTTGCGCATCAGGGTGACGAGCCCGTGCAGGGCACTCCAGAACGTCTCGGCGAGCGCCTCCGGAGGGTCCTCGCCCGCCAACGGCCGTACCGTCTCGAGGAGTTCGGCGAACCCCTCCTGCAGGGTCGCCGGCGCCTGCGGACTCGCGAACGGCAGATCGACGGCGTGGGTGAACATCGCGTCGTACAGCGCCGGACGCCGTTCGGCGAAGGCCGCGTACGCCGCCCCGACGTCGGCGAGGGCCTGTCGGGGATCCGATGCCGAGGTACGGGCGGTGTGGAGTTCGGCCGTGAGTTCGGCGATACCCTCCACCGCCACCGCGGTCATGATCGCGTTCTTGCCCTTGAAGTGGCTGTAGAGAACCGGCTGGCTGTACTCGATCTCCTCGGCCAGCCGACGCGTGGTCACGGCGTCCCAGCCTTCGGCCTCGGCCAACTCCCGCGCCGCCGTGACGATCAGCCGTTCCCGCTCTGCCCGCTCGCGCTCTCGGCGCGTCTGGATCGACATGACCCACATCCTAGCGCCGCTAGCGTTCCTACTAGCAGCATGCTAGGTTCGCTCTCGAATCTAGCGCTGCTAGAAACAACTGGAGGAGATCGTGCTCACCCCGCTCGCCTACGGGCTCGCCATCCTGCTCAACCTGTTCGTCGTCTTCATCGGCGCGCGGTTCCTCCTGGTCCCCCGCGCGTCGGCCGCCGGCTACGGTGTCCCGGCCAAGGAGGACGGCGACGCGGCCTACCTGACCATCAAGGGCCTGCGCGACGGGACCTTCGGCATCCTCGGACTGGTCCTCCTGGCGGTCGCCGGCGCTCACGCCGAGGCGTGGTTCATGCTGGTCATCGCCCTCGTCCCACTCGGCGACACCGCGATCGTCCTGCGCCACGGAGGCACCAGGGCGACCGCCTTCGGCATCCACTTCGCCACTGCCGTGGTCGTGCTCATCAGTGCCGCCCTACTGTTCGCCGTGTGACCGGGCAGCCGCCGAACCGTTCCTAATCAGTGTCCAGGGGTGGCATCTGGTGCCACGTGCTGGAACTGCGCGCATCCCGAACGGTGTTGGATGCGCTGGTCTCCCGCGTTCGCTGAGTCTCCGGCCGGCGACGTGCATCGTGTGCACGCTCCGTGACGGGTGGGCGGGTTCCCTCACGTCCTCGTGCCTCTGGTCCGGCCTGGGCGGTCCGGTGCCCACGAGGATCGCTCTGGTCGTCGTGGGGCGGTGCCGTCCGTCGCCGGACCGGGTGCCCGAGGGCGCGTCGCCCGATCGCGATACCAGCGGCATCGTGTCGGGACATCTTTCGCTTGTTGCTGGTCAACGGCTTGCGCCAGTGCTCCTCGCCCCACATCGACGTGTACGCCGCATCGACGGCCACGATCGACAGATCCTGGGCAGCAGCCATGCTGATGAGCCGGGCCTTGAGCTTGCCGGTAGGGATCCCGGAAACGAGCTGCCGAAAACGTTTCTTGCGGCCGTGTTTCTCACGGGTCTTTTCGGCGGTGAAGTCCAGGTTCTCGATACCGATCGCAGCCACGCTGCAGCGTTTGGCCCAGTGCAGCAGGCGGCTGATGGCGTGCCGGATCTGGGCGTCACGGTGGTCGGCGGTTGCGGACAGGTCGTAGAAGAACCGCTTGGGTTCGCCGACGGGGTTGCCGTGCTGGTCGAGGTGGTAGGCGGCGAAGTGGTCGGCGTTGGTGTCCACGCCGAGGATCCCGGCGGCGCGGACCGCCTGGAGCGGGATCGTCTGGACCACCGGCCGCCTCCACGCCGCGGTGAGGTACCAGCGCCCGCGCGCCACGTCCAGGTGGATGCGGTAGGCCACGGCCTGGTTCACCGAGATTCGGTCGCGCCACTCCACGCCCCGGTGGGTGAAGGCAACCACGGAGGCCAGCACGTAACGACCGTTGCGGGCGTTGGCCAAGTGGGCGAGCGGGGCGGGCAGCTTGATGTTGATCTCGCCGTCCGGGCTGACGCGGATCGTCTCGTTGCCGAAGGGCTTGCCGGACTCCCCGTCAGCGGCGAGGAACCAGCGCTTGGCCTCCCACCGCTGCCGCCACTGGACTTCGCTGAGCTGGGCCTTATCCAGGTGTAGCGCCCACTGATCGTGGGACGCCTTCGTGATCGACCCGGCCCAGCGCGACGACTACTTCGCTGTCAGGCCCTGCTTGCGGGACGGCCCAGATGCTCACCGACCAGCCGCAACACCTTCTCATCCTCAGGCGTGAGGTGTTTGAGGCGGTCGCGTATCGCCACTCCGGACGGGCCGAGGGCGACGAACGCAGCTTCGATGGTGCGGAGCCGCTTCTTACTCATCGGCAGCCGCCCCCTCCAGGGCCCTGCGGGCGCGGTCCTTCGCCGAGGCCCGCCCGTACAGGCGGGCACACAACGACGTTCATGCGGCCGAGGCGGTCTTTGTGCTCGACCACGACCGTGGTCACCTTCGGATCGGCCAACAGACGCTGCGCTTTCCAGCGGCAGCCGTCCATGCCCGAGGCGATCTCGGATTCCATCCGCACGACCTTATGCCCAGCCTTGCCAGCCCACGCCGACAAACGCGCCGTCTGCCGCTCCAGATCGGACCTCTGCTCAGGGCAGCAGACGCGGGCATACAGACCTACACCACCAGCCACCGAGGGTGAAGTGTTCGCGTCGATGTTCACCAGGATCATGCGCGGCCCCACTCGTTCCGCAGCCACCGGCAACGAGCCCCACGGAACCAGCGGTATGCGGTCCGCGGAGCGATCCCCTGCGCGCGCCCAATCCGTCAGATTCACACACAAGACCATACAAACACGCGACACCTAAAGCACACTCATCGACAGTTATTCGAGAGCAGTAGTCGACCCTCGCCAGAGCCCCGTCAGAATCTCCCTGACGTCCACTCGACCGCGGTCCGCAACACTTCCAGTAAGGAGTCATCCAGATGTCCCTGATCGCGCCGGACTTCGACGAGTTTGTGATCGTGCGTGCCGCGGACGCCGAGGTGGTCGGCAGGACCCCGACCACCATCCAGCTGCTCGCCGACAGCAGCGCCACCGGCGGTGCACTGTCGACCGTGCGGGTCAGCCTGACGAGCGGCGCGGACGGCGCCAAGCCGCACCACCACACCAAGTCGGCCGAGCTGTTCTACATGCTGGACGGCACCGCCCAGCTGCTCTCCGGCGAGCAGGTCGTGACCGCCCAGCGCGGCGACCTGGTCGTCGTACCTCCCGGCCTCGCGCACGCCTTCGCCGCCGCACCGGGAGAGGACGCCGACATCCTCATCGTCATCACCCCGGGAGTCGAGCGGTTCGAGTACTTCCGCCACCTGGAGCGCGTCGCCTACGGGAAGGTGCCGCCCGCGAGCCTGCTCGAGGTCCAGGAGCTCTACGACAACATCTTCTGCACCAGCAGGGCCTGGGACGACGCCAGGTCCGCACAGTCCTGACGCCGGGGACCCTCCAGCCGCGTCCCCGCCCGGCGATCGCGCACCGCCGGCAACAGACCGGGTCAGCTCAACCAGTCGTACGTCGTTCCCGCACCAGCCACCCGGGCTGCCTGGTAGGCCACCCAGCTCAACGCGAGGTCCTGCCACGGCAGCCCGATCGGCGCGTAGACCGTGACCTCCTCCGCGCCGGTCCGGCCGGTGCGCGCGCCCGAGAGCACCTCGCCGAGGGTCCCGGCGGCGTGGTCGGGTCCGAGCCCGACGTTGCCCAACGCGCCGGAGGCGGACGCGAGGTCGACGTCGTCGACGAACACCCGCGCTGACGAGAGCAGATCCGCCGCCAACTCCACCTTGCCGGGTTCGTCCGCGCCCAGGGAGGTGAGGTGCGACCCGGCGGGTACGTCCGCGCGGGACAGCAGCGGCGAGCGGGACCAGGTGGCGAGCACGACGATCCCGCACCGGCGGGCCACCTCGGCCGGATCCGCCGCGACCGAGACCTCGACGCCTCCCTTCGCCGCGTGTGCCGCGGCGAACGCGCCGGCGCGGTCCGGCTCCAGGTCGTGCACGACCAGAGAACGGACCGGCCGCAGCGCCGCCAGGCCGCGCACCACCAGGCTCGCCTGTGCACCGGCCCCGATCACCCCGACCCGGTCGGCGTCGGGCCGGGCCAGCCGGTGGGTCCCGAGCGCGGCGGCCAGTCCAGTACGCCACGCGGTCACGGTCGCTGAGTCCAGGACGGCCAGCAGCTCACCGGTGGCCAGGTCGTGCAGGCACACCACCCCGCGCAGCGCCGGCCGGGCGTCGGGAAACTTCGCGTTGACCTTGACGGTGTAGGCCGGGACACCCTCGAGCAGCCCGGGGATCATCAACGCCGTCGCGGTACCCGGGCCGGGCAGGTCGGTCCGGATCCGTTGCGGCCGCACCCGCCCGGCACTGGCGGTCGCGGCACCCTGGGCGACGAACCCGCCGCGCAGCGCGTCGAGGCAGGTGGCTACGTCCAACAGTCCTTCGAGATCGGACCGGCGCAGGAGCAGTGTCACGGGAGGAAGTGCACCACAGCGGCGAACGGAACGACCGAAGCGGGACGTCGAGGACGAGCGGGACGACACGGGCGATGTGGGCGGGGTCGATCGAGGCCTACGTCACGGACACCACCCGACACCACCGGACCCGACACGTCTGGTTCGGCCGGCCGACACCGTCAGCGCACCCCGGTTCCTCGCCCGGCGGGACCGCCGTGGAAGGCTCGGAGGCGTGCAGAGCCCGACCCTGGCCCAGACCTCACCCGTCCAGCGGGAGCTCGCGAAGGTCGTCCGCGGACCCGTCCGGTTCGACGACGGGTCCCGCGCCCTCTTCTCCGCCGACGCCTCCAACTACCGCCACATGCCCATCGGTGTGGTGCAGCCCTACGACGTCGACGACGTGCTCGCCACCCTCGACGTCTGTCACCGGCTCGGCGTCCCGATCCTTCCGCGCGGCGCGGGCACCAGCATCGCCGGCAACGCGGTCAACACCGCGGTCGTGCTCGACTTCAGCCGGCACCTGAACGCCGTCCTGGAGGTCGACCCCGAACGCCGGCGGGCCCGGGTCCAGCCCGGTGTGGTCCTCGACGACCTGCGCAAGGGGGCCAGCACGTACGGCCTGACCTTCGGGCCTGACCCGTCGACGCACAACCGCTGCACGCTCGGCGGCATGATCGGCAACAACGCGTGTGGTTCCCACTCGGTGGCCTGGGGCAAGACGGTCGACAACGTGGCCGCCCTGGACGTCGTCCTCGCCGACGGCACCCGGCTCAAGGTCGGTCCCACCCCGGAGGACGAGCTCACCCGCCTGTGCGCGGAGCCCGGCCGGGTCGGCCAGCTCTACCGCGACCTGCGCGCGCTGCGGGACAAGTTCGGCCCGCTCGTTCAGGAGACCTTCCCCGACCTCACCCGCCGAGTCTCCGGCTACAACCTCGACCAGCTGCTGCCGGCCAACGGCTTCCACCTCGCCCGCGCCCTGGTCGGCACCGAGGGCACCTGCGTCACCCTGCTCGAGGCCGAGGTCGACCTCGTCGAGTCCCCGCCGGTCCGCGCCCTGACCGTGCTGGGCTTCCCGGACCAGTTCATCGCGGCCGACAACGTCGTCCCCCTGCTCGACCTCGCCCCGCTCACCATCGAGAGCGTCGACTCCGCCATCGTGGAGATCGTCCGGGCCCGCAACCCCCGCAACCCCGCACTCGACGCCCTCCCGCCCGGCGGCGCGTGGCTGTACGTCGAGACCGGCGGGGAGTCCGTCGCCGAGGCCGAGCACCGCGCCCAGGTCGTCGCGCAGACGATGGCGGGATACGGCGCGACCAGTCTGGTCGTCACCGAGCCCACCCAGCTGCGGGCGCTGTGGCGGGTCCGGGAGGAGGGCGCGGGCAGCACCACGCGGCTCCCGGACGGCAGCGAGGCCTATCCCGGCTGGGAGGACGCCGCCGTACCCCCGCAACGCCTCGGCGGCTACCTGCGCGGCTTCGACACGCTGCTGAAGGACCACGGCCGTAAGGGCATCTACTACGGCCACTTCGGCGACGGCTGCATCCACGTCCGGATCGACTTCGACCTGTTGACCAAGCAGGGCGTCGCCGGGTTCCGGCGGTTCATGGAGGACGCCGCCGACCTGGTGACCTCCCACGGCGGATCGCTGTCGGGCGAGCACGGCGACGGGCAGGCCCGCGCCGAGCTGCTGAAACGGATGTACCCGGCGGAGATCCTCGGCGCGTTCGAGGAGTTCCGCTCCGCGTGGGACCCGGCCGGGCTGATGAACCCGCACCGCATCGTCGAGCCGGCCAAGCTGGACGAGGACCTGCGGGTGTTCGTCGCGCCCCCGACGATCCGGTCCGACACCACACTGGCCTTCTCCCACGACAAGGACGGCTTCTTCGGAGCGACCCGCCGCTGCATGGGTGTCGGCAAGTGCCTGTCCGCCGACGGCGGGGTGATGTGCCCGAGCTACCGGGCCACCCGCGAAGAAAAGCACTCCACCCGCGGCCGGGCCCGACTGCTGTTCGAGATGGCCAACGGACAGGTCGTCAAGGACGGCTGGCGCTCGGAGGAGGTACGCGACGCCCTCGACCTGTGCCTGTCCTGCAAGGGCTGCAAGACCGACTGCCCCGTCAACGTCGACATGGCCAGCTACAAGGCGGAGTTCCTCAGCAAGCACTACGCCGGACGGATCCGCCCCGCCTCGCACTACTCCATGGGCTTCCTCCCGCTGTGGCTGCGGCTGTCCGCGCCGTTCGCGAAGGTGGTCAACGCCCTCGCGAAGGTGCGGCCGTTGGCGAGCCTGGCGAAGAAGGTGGGCGGCATCGCACCTGAGCGGGCCATCCCGGAGTTCGCCCCGGCGACGTTCGTACGCCGATTCCGTTCCCGACCCGCGCCCGCCAAGGCCCTACCGGCCGACGCGCCACGGGTGCTGCTGTGGCCGGACTCCTTCACCAACGCCTTCGACCCGGACCTCGGTATGGACGCGGTCGAGGTCCTCGAGTCGCTCGGCTACCGCGTGGAGGTTCCCGACGGACCGGTCTGCTGCGGGCTGACCTGGGTGTCGACCGGACAGCTGGGCGTCGCCAAGCGGGTGTTGCGGCGTACGTTGAAGACGCTGAAACCCTGGCTTGACGCGGGCGTACCCGTGGTCGGGCTCGAACCCAGCTGCACCGCGTTGTTCCGCGGCGAGCTGACCGAACTGCTGCCCGACGAGCCGGACGCCGCCACGCTGCGGGCGTCGACGAAGACGTTCGCGGAACTGCTCGCCGACCGCACCGAGGAGTTCGACGTACGCCGGCCCGGCCAGCGCGCGCTCGTCCAGGTGCACTGCCACCAGCACGCCGAGCTCGGCTTCACCTCCGACCGGAAGGTGCTCGCGGCCCTCGGCGTCGAGGCCGAGGTGCTCGACTCCGGCTGCTGCGGCCTGGCCGGCAACTTCGGCTTCGAGAAGGGCCACTACAAGGTGTCGATGGACGCCGCGGAGCGGGTGCTGCTCCCGGCCGTCCGGGCGGCCGACGGCGAGGTCGTCATGCTGGCGGACGGGTTCAGCTGTCGGACGCAGGTGCGCCAGGCAGGCGAACGCGAACCCGCCCACCTGGTCCAGATCGCGGCTCGCGCCCTCGGCGTCGGCTCGGGCGCGACGCGCTCCTGACGGCGTCGAGGTCGACGCCGCCGACCACGCGTGCACGCCGCTCCGGGAAACCGGGCACCGGCCACCTTGGGTTCAAGGGGCCGATGACCGGTCTCCCGGTTCGCGGCGAAACTCCCGGCTGGCCGGCAGGCTCGGTCAGGAACGGATCCGGGGCGTGAGGGCGGGGGCCGCCAGCCGCGGCCGCTCGACCCGGCGGGGCGTGTGGGGCGGCTGCCCCGCGAACGCCTCCAACGCCACTTCGACCGCGCGTTCCAGTTGCGGATCCTTGCCCGCGACGTAGTCCTGCGGCCGGATGTCGACCTCGATGTCGGGGTCGGTGCCGTAGTTCTCGACCCGCCAGCCGACGTCGTCGAAGGCGAAGGAGTGCTCGGGCTGGGTCGTGATCGTCCCGTCGGCCAGAGCGTGCCGGGGGGAGATGCCGATCACGCCGCCCCAGGTGCGCTTCCCGATCAGCGGGCCGAGCCCTCTCATCTTGAAGGCGTGGCAGAAGATGTCGCCGTCGGATCCGGCCCACTCGTTGGTCAGCGTGACCAGCGGCCCGCGCGGCGACTCATAGGGGTAGGGCTCGGGCTCGGTCCAGCGGGAGAAGTCGTAGCCGAGCCGGCGCCGGGCGAGCTTCTCCAGCAGCAGGGCGGAGACGTTGCCGCCGCCGTTGAAACGGACGTCGACGACCAGCCCCTCCCGGTCGTACTCGCGCAGGAAGCCGCGGTGGAACTCCGCGAACCCCCGGCCACCCATGTCGGGAATGTGGAGGTAGCCGACCCGGCCGCCGGTGCGTTCGGCGACGAAGGCGCGGTTGGCCTCCACCCAGTCGCGGTAACGCGCCGCCCGCTCCGAGCCGATCGCCCGCACGCTCACGGTGCGGGGCTTGTCCTCACCGCGGACGAGGGTGAGCTGGACCTCCTCCTCGGCCTGGTTGACCAGGGGTGCGCCGGGCGGCAGGTGGGTGCCGTCGGCGGCGGTGCCGATGGGCTGGCCGTTGATGGCGAGGACGACGTCGCCGATCGCGACGTCGACACCCGGACGGTTGAACGGGGAGGTCAGG
The DNA here is from genome assembly GCF_014873875.1 of Actinopolymorpha pittospori. GTDB lineage: Bacteria > Actinomycetota > Actinomycetes > Propionibacteriales > Actinopolymorphaceae > Actinopolymorpha > Actinopolymorpha pittospori. Next base: position 1,764,015 of record NZ_JADBEM010000001.1, read on the forward strand.
TCGTCGTTCCAGCGGTCACCGCCGAGCAGGTGCCCGATCCGGTAGCGGCCCGACTCGACGTCGAACTCCCAGTCGACACCGAGGAAGCCCTGGTCGTAGTGGGGTCCCGGGCGGTAGGCGCCGCCCATCTCGTAGGCGTGGGAGGTGCCGAGCTCGCCCTGCAGCTCCCAGATCAGGTCCGACAGCTCGGCCCTGGTGGAGACCCGGTCGACCAGCCGCAGGTAGCGGTCGTAGATGTTCGCCCAGGCGACGCCGGACATGTCGGCCACCCAGAAGTGGTCGCGCTGCAGCCGCCAGGTCTCGCGGAACATCTGCCGCCACTCCGCGCCCGGGCGCACCGAGACCTTCACCCGGGACAGGTCGATCCAGCCCGTCGCCCGGCGCGGGTCGTCGCCCTCCTCGGCCGGCTTCTCACCGGCCCGCAGGACCCGCAGCCGCTCACCGGCGAGGTAGAGCAGCGTGTGCGCGCCACGGTCGAGACTGAAGTCGCTCAGCCCCTCCAGCAGGCGTTCCTTCTTCTGGCTCTCGAAGTCGTAGACGTCGAGCACCGCACCGCCGCCGTCGTGACCGCCATGCTCGGAAGCCTCCGGCGCGTCCTGCAGAGGCCAGCTGGAGAAGAGGACCTTCCCGCGGATGCCGGCGATCCGGTGGTAGCGGCCCTCCGGCACCGGGAACGCCAGCACCCGGTCGGCCAGGCCCTCGACGGCGATCTCGACCGGCTCCACCCGCTCCTTGTCGGCCTCCTCCTCGACCTTGCGTTCCTCCTCCGCCTTCTTCTGGGTCGCGGCTGCCTCACTCACCACCGGCCGCGGTTCGGGGACGAACGGCGAACCGACGTCGCGGCGCAGCGTCACGACGTAGGGCCGGGTGCCGAGCGGGAACCCGGCCGCGAACTGCAGCGCGTCGTGCACGGGCACGAAGTCGCGCTGTCCGATGAAGTAGAGGTACTTGCCCTCCGGGTCGAAGCTCGGGGAGTGGTCGCTCAGCACCGGCCGGGAGGCGGGCCACGTCTGACCGGTCTCGACCCGGCACAGCACGATCGCCCTGGTGTTGGCGGACTCCGGCCGCGCGTAGGCGATCCACCGCCCGTCCGGCGCCCAGGTCACGCCGCTGATCGAACCGTGCGGGGACTGGTCGATCACCCGCACCGCCGGCGTCTGCGCGGCGAGGTCGACCAGCGCCACCTCGTTGCGGTGGTTGGTGAGCGCTACCTGATCGCTGTGCGGGGAGACCTCCAACTCCACGACCCGACCGACGTCGAGGTCGTCCAGCCAGCGGGCCGGGACGCTCCCGTCGGCGGTCAGGATGACCAGCCGCTCCTCCTCCCGGTCATCACTCGCGGCCGCCACCAGCCGGGCGTGGTCACCGAGCCAGGTGAGCAGGCGGTAACGGACACCGTCGGGTTCGCCGTGCTGGCGTACGGCGCCTTCCCAGTGGGCGAAGGAGAAGGCCTTGCCCCGGGTGGTGATCGCGAGGTCGCTGCCGTCGGGTCCCAGGCTGGCGGAGTCGAGGTAGAGGCCCGCGGGCACGAACTGCCGGTTGCGCTGGGTGCGTGAGCTCCCGAGCTGGACCGGGATCAGGCGCGGCTCGTCGGTCTGCGGGTCGAGGAGGTACAGGTCGCCCGCGTGGTGGTAGACCAGCCGGCTCCCGTCGGTGGACAGGTTGCGGGCGTAGTAGTCGTCGTGGTCGGAGTGGCGGCGCAGGTCGTCGCCCTGCGGCGTACAGGAGTAGATGTTTCCGACGCCCTCGTGGTCGGAGAGGAAGTAGACCCGTTCACCCACCCAGCAGGGGCTGGCGATGTTGCCGGGCAGGCTGATCAGCGGCCGGAAGTCACCGCTGCCGGCAGGGTCGGTCCACAGGTTGCCGGCGGTGCCGCCGCGGTAGCGCTTCCAGCGGGCCGGGTCGGCGGTGTTGCGGCCGAGGACCACGCCGCCGGAGGGACCGAACGCGATCGACTGGGCCTGGCCGTAGGGGAGTTCGGCGCTGGGCCCACCAGCGGCGCTGGTCCGGCGCAGCCGGTATTCGTCGACGGGGCGGCCGGTCGTGCTGGCGTAGACGATCGTGTCGTCGTCGAGCCAGCCGGCGATCGTGCACCGGGCGGCCTCGAAGGTGAGCCGCTGGGCGACCCCGCCGGTCGCGGGCATGACGTAGACCTCGCCGGGGCCTTCCTCCTGACCGACGAAGGCGAGGCGGGTGCCGTCAGGGGAGAGCCGCGGCCGGGTGGCCTCGGCCACCCCGGCGGTCAGCCTCCAGGCCCGCCCACCCTCGACCGGGACGCTCCACAGGTCGTCCTCCCCGCAGAACACCACCATGTCGCCGTTGATCGTCGGAAACCGCAGATAACCCGCGTCACCGCTGCCGCCCATACGTGGTTTTCCTCCTGCCGACGCCGGCACATCGAACCGAGTCTCCGAGCCTATGCCGCCATTCCGACAACCCGGGATCTCCGACCCGCCACCCGGATCGAGGTCGCGGGCGGCATGATGATCGCACCATGGACGCCACCTGGATCCTCCGCTTGGACGCCGTAGGCGACGGCCCCCGCATCGCGGTCAAGGACTGCATGGACGTCGCGGGTACGCCGAGCACCGTGGGCTGCCGCGTCATCGCCGCGGACGCGCTCCCGGCCACCCTCGACGCACCCGTCGTGGAGACCGCCCGCCGGCAGGGCGCCCGGATCGTCGGCAAGGCCAATCTCGTCGAACTCTGCCGGCACGCCGACGGCATCAACCCCTGGACGGGAACACCGGTCAACCCGCTGGACTCCGCCCGCGTCCCCGGCGGCTCCTCCAGCGGCTCCGCCGTCGCGGTGGCCGAGGACGAGGCCGACATCGGGTACGGCACTGACACCGGCGGCTCCGTCCGGGTCCCAGCGGCCTGCTGCGGCCTGGTCGGGTTGAAGACCACCGCCGGCCGGATCAGCACCCAGGGCGTCTTCGAGTTCTCCCGCACCCTCGACACCGTGGGCCCGCTGGCGCGCGACGTGGCGGGTGCCGCCCTCGGGATGGCGATGCTGGAGCCGGGGTTCACCATCGCCGAGCCGCCCACGGGGACACCCCCACCGCTCGCTCGGCTCCGCCTGCCCGACGTCGATCCCGCCCTCGACGCCGCGATCGACGACGCGTTGCGGACCGCCGGCCTGCAGACGACCGACGTACGGCTGCCGCAGTGGCGGTCGTGGATCACCGCCGCCAAGGACCTGGCGTCGGCGGAGGGCTACTGGGCCCACCGCCACCTGCTGGACCGCTCCGAGCATCTGGAGGACCGCCACGCCGGCGGCATTCGGCAGGGACGGGACTTCACCGCCGCGCAGGTCCTCGCCTGCCGGCGTTCCGGCCGAGCGGCCAGCGCCCACCTGAACGCGCTGCTCGACCGGTTCTCCGCGCTCGCGCTCCCCACGCTCGCGTTCGAGCCACCGCGCATCGGTGAGGTACGCCGCGGCTCGATGACCTACCTCACCGCGCCCTTCAACCTCGCCGGACTGCCCGCCCTGGCTCTGCCGGTCCCCCGTGGCGCCGGTGCGCTGCCGGCGTCGCTGCAACTCGTCGGCGCGGCCTACACCGAGGAGTCGCTGCTCGCCCTCGGCGCACACGTCGAGGCCGCCCTCGCCGCCAACCGACGCTGACCGGCGGTACGCATCGGGCGCTGCACTGACGGACACCTCAGCGGAAGGCGTCCACGTGCTCCTCGACCCAGGAGCGGAACGTCCGCGCCGGCCGCCCGAGCAGTTGGTCGACGGTGTCGGTCACCCGCTCCGGTGAATCCACGAACGACTCCCACGCCCTGAGCCGGGCCTCCACGAACGCCGCGTTTCCCCAGGCGGCGGTCAGCTGTTCGCGTGCCGTCTCCGGCGGCAGGTCCTCCCACCGCACTGCTCGCCCGACCACCTCGCCGATGAGCTGGGCGAGGCCGGCCTGCGTGATCGACTCCGGTCCGGTGATCACGTACCTCGCACCCTCGTGCCTGGCGGAGGTGAGCGCCTGGACGACCACGTCGGCGATGTCGCGCTCATGGATCAACGACCTCGACGCCTGTCCGTAGGGCAGCCGCACGACCCCCTGCCTGATCTGGTCGGCCCACGCGAGAGTGTTCGTGGCGAAGTCGATGGCCCGTACGAACGTCCAGCTCAGACCGGAGCTTCTGATCAACCGCTCGTTGTCCTGATGGAAGGACGTGGCCTGTTCTCCGTCGGCCAGGTCAGCCACGTCGGTCGAGAGGTACACCACCCGCTCGGCGTGCTCGGCGATCAGCTCGATCACCCGCGGTTCCACCGGTATCCCCGGCCACATCAGGTAGACGCGTTCCACACCGCGCAACGCGGGCTCCAAGGTCCGCGGGGACGACAGGTCGCCCACCACCACGTCGACCCCGTCGGGCAGCGAGGCCGTGTCCGGGTCGCGTACCAGCGCCCGCGTTTCGAACCCCTCTCCTGCCAGCGAGGAAACCACGTGCCCACCCACACTGCCGGTCGCGCCGGTCACCAAAATCCTGCTCACACCCAACACCCAGCGCTGGCCGCCGACCGGTTCTTCCCTGAGCGTGGTGCCGATCTCGAACTCTGGGCCGAACCCACTGGCAGCGACCGCCCGGCTTGCACATCTCGAGCCGCGCGAACCGGACGGACGTGTGCCGCTGTCAGTCGTCCTCGTCGAGGATTTGACGCAGCGTGGCCGCGAAACCGTCGGGGTCGCCCTTCATGCCGAACTCCCCGCCGGCGAATCCGGCGTGGTGGCTGGGGAAGGTGACGGCCTTCGTACCGAGCCGCTCCGCGACAGCTTCACCCGCCCGGTGGGCCAGCTCCCCCTCCGACTCGGATCCGACACCGAGGACGATGCGCGTGGAGGCCGCGCGCAGAGCGTCGACGTCGTGCTCGTAGTGCGTGCAGCTGAGGAGGTTCTGGCCCAGCATCACGTCGTCGCGGGAGCCGTCGTCCTCGCTCGGCAACCCGAAGTCGGCCGGGCGCGCCGGCAGTTCGGCGAAGTCGGCCGGGACCGGGCCCCGCAGACCGACGACCACGATGAACTTCGCCATTCCCGGGCCGAAACCGTCCCGCTGGTAGGTCTGGTGAATGTTCACCACCGCCGCCAGCGCCTCCGCCCGGTCGGGCAGGACCGTGGCCGCCGGCGGCTCGTGCGCCACGAGGGTCCGCACCTGCTCCGGATGCCGGGCCACCAGCACGAGCCCGTTGACGGCGCCGCCGCTGCTGGCGAGGATGTCCACCGGCCCACCGCCGAGCGCGGAGATCAGCCGGTGCAGGTCGTCCGCGTGTTGGTCGGGGGTGGACTCGCCGCTGACGCTGCGCTGGCTTCGCCCGGCTCCACGCGGGTCGTAGGTCACCACCGTCCGGTCCTGGAAGTGTCCGACCAGGCTGGCGAATCCGCTGGCGTCCATCGGCGAACCGATCATCAGCAGGATCGGCGCGGTGCTCGGCTCGACCTCCCGTACGTCGTAGTGCAGGACGGCGCCGGGCACCTCGAGGGTGTGGGTCTTCGGGTCGGTCATGGGCTGGCCCCTTTCGTGGTCGACGAGCGTTGGACCGGTGGGAGCGGTGAAACTCATCGGTCGAGCCTGTCGCCGGGCGCGTCGACCTGGGCGCCGAACACGGTCAGGCCGCGCTCGCGGCCGCCTCGATCAGGCCGGGATGGTCGATCAGTGGCCACAGTTCGGCCAACCGTCCGTCGACGACGCGGAAGATGACGATGGCGTGCAGGGCGACACCGGCGCCGGTCGGCGGGATTCCGAAGTACTCGCCGGTGTGCCTGCCCCGCATGGTCCAGCGGACCGCCACCCGGTCGCCTTCGGCCACCAGGTCGTCGATCTCGAAGGTCGAACCGTCGAAGCCCGCGCGTAGTCGCTCGCCGATCCCCGTCAACGCGCGCGGTCCCCTCGGTGTGCCGGGCGCCCCACCGTGGACGACGAAGTCGGCGGCGACGATCTCCTGGGCCACCTCCGGCCTGTTCTGGTTGAGCACCTGCTCGTAGAAGCGACGTACGACAGCCTTGTTCTCCTCGGTCATGGCCGAGTCTCCTGTCTGGGTCGAGTTCGCTGGGTCGAGTCGTCTGGGTCGAGTCGTCTGGGTCGAGTCGTCTGGGTCGAGTCCGTGGGATCAGTAGCCGATGCCGACCGTGGTGCGGAACGTGGCCGGATCGGTGAGCGTGCGCAGCATCTCCGCGGCGAGGTCGGCCCGGGAGATGAGGTGGCCGCCGGGAACGTTGCGGCCGAGCGCGGTGCGGTAGGTGCCGGTGGCCGGCTTGTCGGTGAGCCTGGGTGGCCGCACGATCGTCCAGTCCAGGTCGCTGCGCCGCGCCTCGCCCTCCATGACGGCCAGATCGGTGTAGAGGTCCTTCAACACGGCGCGCAGGACCTTACGGATGGTGAGCCGGTAGAGCACCTTCTCCCCGGCGTCGTGGTCGGGTACGGGTGCCGCGCTGACGGCGACGAGGCGACGGATGCCGACTTCGCGCATCGCGGCGATGACGTGGGCCACGCCGGGACCACAGACCGGGCCGTCCCTGCGACTGCGCGGACCGACGGTCGAGAGGACCGCCTCGGCGCCCGACACCGCCTGCTCGACCGAGGCCCGGTCGAGGATGTCGCCGCACACCACCCGGAGCCGGTCGTGGCGCAAGGTGATCTTGACGGGATCGCGGGCGACGGCCGTCACTTCGTGCCCCTTGGCCAGTGCGAGTGGGAGGAGATGAGCCCCCACACCACCGGTCGCGCCGAAGACCGTGAGTCGGGGCATCGGAGCCCCACCGGCGGCTTGCCTCCCCATCGCTGAACCAACCTCCCACTGTGGTGAGTAAGTGTTCACTCACTACCATGGTGAGTGTCCACTCACTAACCTGTCAAGCAGAATCTTCGAGAGGAGAAACGCGACCGCATGCCGCTTCCCGACGAACTCACCGGCGAACTCCGGCCGGAGAGCTCACCCACCCGGTCCCGGATCGTCGACGCCGCGGCGGAGGTGATCGCGACCCGAGGGCTCGCCCACACCACCACCAAGGAGATCGCCCGCGCCGCCGGCTACTCCGAGGCCACGCTCTACAAGCACTTCCGGGGCAAGGACGAGCTCGTCTTCCGGGTGATGCGCGAGCGGCTGCCGACCGGGTTCATCGAGACGCTGGCCGAGCTGCCCACACGTGCGGGCAAGGGCAGCGTCCGTACCCAACTGGAGGACGTCGTACGCCAGGCGGTGACCTTCTTCGTCCAGAGCATCCCGATGATGTCGGCGCTCTTCGCCGAACCCGCCCTGCTCACCCGTCACAAGGAGGCACTCCAGGCGTCCGGCCTGGGCCCCCACCACGCCAACCGGGCGGTCGCCGGCTACCTACGGGCCGAGCAGCGCTCGGGTCGGGTGGCTTCTGGCGTACGCCCCGACGCGGCGGCCGCAATGCTGCTCGGCGCCTGCTTCCAGCGCGCGTTCCTGGAGCACTTCGTCGGGGAGTACGCCGTCGAGACCTCGGTGGAGAAGTTCGCCCGCGACCTGGTGAGGTCGCTCATGGAAGGCGCGCGCCCGCGAGCTGACGACCAAGCCAGCTGAACGCCGAGGCCTGCATCGCCAGGTCGAACTTGTGCGGCCCGTCGTAGAACTCCCCGACGTAGGCGTCGGGACGGCCCGCGCCCTGGTAGTGGGCGGCGATCGCCGCGTCCGCCGCCCGCATCCCGTCCAGGGTGAACAGGTCGTCCTCCCGGTCGTACTGCACCAGCAGCGGCGAGGGGGCCCGGCTCGCGGCGAGGTCGGGCCAGTCACACAACCGGGCAAGACCGGGCGGGAAGAACATCCAGGTGTGGTTGTCGACCAACCGGTCCAGCAGGGCGGCATGCGTGCTCATCATCCCGACGACCACGGCGGCTCCGATGTCGTCGCAGGTCGCCTGCAGCAGGGCGGCGCGGCATCCGCCGCCCGAGAGTCCCACGCATCCCAGCGGTCCGGCCGCGACGTCGGGTCGGGACCGCAGGTAGGCGGCGGCCGCGCGGTCGTCGCGCGCCACCAGGCCCGCCACACTGGTGCCGAGCACCGTGGCGTACTTCGCGACCAGGTCCTCGTGCAGGCGGGCGGCCCGCTCGTAGGTCTCCTCGGGGTCACCGGCGCCCGCGCCGTCGGCGTGGCCCGCGTGGTCGGCGAGCGCCCGGACGCGGGCGGGCATCGCCTCGACCGGAAACCGCCGGCTGCTCCACAGGAACGCGTCGGGGACGACGACCACGAAGCCCTCGGCGGCCAGGGCGTTGGCGAAGGCCCGCCCGCCGTAGGCCTTGTCCCGGAGCCGCCGCACCGCGGCCGGGGCGGAGTCCGGACCGTCGGCGATCTTCTCCTTGCCGTAGGTCTTCACACCGTCGTGGCTGTGTAGGGCGACGACGCCGGGGAGGGGCCCGGTGGCACCGGCGGGCTTGAGGACGTAGGCGTGGGTGCGAGGGCCGTAACCGACCGACCAGGACAGCTCCTCACCGGCGACGCCGTCGCGTTCCCAGCTTGTCTCGACTCCGATGTCGCCGGGGAGGGCCGGAGCCTCTCCCCGCACGTCGGCGGAGAAGCCGAGGACGTCCGCGATCGCCGCGCGCAGCCGCTGCCCGGGCTGGACCTGTGGGCGCAGCCGGGCCTCACGTTCGGCCAGTTCGACCATGTCCTGGTAGGCACCGAGGTGCTCCACGTCCGACCTCCTCCTGCGAGCAGCGATCCGAGGGACATCCGAGGACCGCCGTGTCGTTGCTTTGATCCCCGCCCAGGATCGCGAGGGACCCCACCCTGCGGCCAGCGATCTCCGCTGCCGCATCCGGCCAGCATCACGCGGCGGCGTAGTCGGGGTAGGCAGGGTAGTCGGGCAGGGCCTGGTCGGTCGCGAGCACCTTGCTGCTGCTGACCAGCATCTTGCGGACCAGTCGGGTACGGAACAGGCTGTTGCGGGTCCACAGGCCGAACGACGTCGACGGGGCGAGGAACTTGCCCGGGCTGGCGCCGCGCTGCCAGCGGCCGGCGTAGGGGCGCATCCGACGTTCGTAGGCGGCGAACGCGGCACGGTGGTCCCCACCGGTGGCGGCGAGCTCACCGGCCAGGACGTACGCCCCGACCAGGCCGGCACCCACGCCCATCCCGCCCAGCGTCACTCCCCACGCGGCGTCGCCGAGCAACGCGACGCGCCCGGAGACCCAGTTCGGTGCGCTGACCCGGCTGATCGAGTCGAAGTACAGCTCCGGCGCCTGGTGCAGCCCGTCGAGCAGTCTCGGCACGTGCCAGCCGAGGCCGGTGAACGCGTCGGCGATCGCCGCCTTCTGCTGGTCCAGGTCGCGCCAGTCGTGGCGCAGGGGCGGCGAGGCGAACACGACGAACGCGCCGGCTCGGGCCGGGTCCTGCTGGTCGGCGGCGACGCTGGCCATCCGACCGGGCACGTTGTACTGCCGCGGGGTGGTGTCGACGCCGAGGTCGTTGGGCATGTCCCAGCCGGCCAGGTAGTAGCCGAGGTGGCGCACGTACCGATCCTCGGGTCCGAAGGCGAGGCGCCGTACCCGCGAGTGCAGTCCGTCGGCACCGACCACGAGGTCGAACGTGCGGGACGCGCCACGGCTGAAGTCGACGCGTACACCGTCGGCGGTCTCGGTCAGGGCGGCGATGGCGTCACCGAACAGGTACTCCACCCGGTCCGCACCGCGCTCGTACAGCACCCGGGACAGGTCGCGCCGGTAGACCTCGATGTCGCCGCCGGCGAACTCGGCCGGCAACTCGAAGATCAGCTCGCCGTGCTCGTCGACGCTGCGCATCGCACCACCGTGGGTCTGGGCGGCGCGCAACTCCTCCAGGACCCCCATCTTCTCCAGCACGCCGAGATGGGTGGGGCCACGGAAGTCGACCGCGAAGCCGGAGGCGCGCAGCGCCGGGGCGATCTCGACGACGGTGGTGTCGGCGCCGTAGTGGGCGAGCCAGTACGCCAGTGCGGGACCGGCGACGCCGGCGCCGGAGACCAGGACGCGCAGCCCGGCCAGGGGCGCGGACGAGGGCATGAAGGAGGGGGTGGACGAAGGCATGGTCATCAGAACTCTCCCGTCGAGAAACTGTGTCCGTCGGACACGGTGTATCTTAGACACAGTTTCGCCGGAACGACAAGGACAGGCGACAAGGACAGGGGCGTGCGATGGCAGCGGACACACCGGCGATGGCGGTGCTCTGGGGCCGGACCTCGACACCGAGGCGCGGGCCGAAACCGACCCTGAGCGTGGAGACGATCGCCCAGGCCGGGATCCGGGTCGCCGACGCCGACGGGTTGGCCGCGGTGACGATGCAGCGGGTCGCGCAGGAGTTGGGCGTCACGAAGATGGCGCTGTACCGCTACGTGCCCGGCAAGGTGGAGATGGTCGCCCTGATGACCGACGTCGCGATCGGCGCGCCGCCCGCGGACCGCGCTGGCCGCCAGGCCGGCGGACCCGCGTGGCGGCCGCGGCTGGAGACGTGGGCGACGCGGATGTACGAGCGGTTCTCGGCCCATCCCTGGGCACTGGAGGCGACCGTCGGCGCCCGACCGATCGGACCCAACGAGGTCGCCTGGCTGGAGGAGGTCGCCGCGGCGCTCGCCGACACCCCACTGAGCGGCGCCGAGACCCTGGACACGGCGGCGGCGCTGTCCGGCCAGGTCCGGATGGTCGCGCAACAGGCGGCGGCCTATGGCGCCGACTCACCGGAACAGTCGCTGCTCGCCACCCTCGGCGCCGTGCTCGCCGAGGACGAGGACCGCTTCCCGGCGGTGGCCGCGGCGCTCGCCGACACCGCCGGCGCCACCGACCAGGCCCTCGACTTCGGGATCCAACGGCTGCTCGACGGGGTGGAACTGCTGATCAGCCGCCGCTGAGACAACCCGTCCGAGCCGGGGTCAGGACAGCGGCCGGTACAGGTCGGCCTCGAAGCGGTAGGCGTCGCCGCGGTAGACCGACGTGCCGATCAGCACCGGCAACTCCGCGAGGTCGTAGGCCACCTCGTGCCCCACCAGTACCGGCGCGCCCTCCTCGACGTCGAGCAACCGGGCCGTCTCCGACTCCGCGGCCCGCGCCTGCACGGCGTAGGAGCTGCGCTGCAACACGATCCCGCACAACGTCTCGAGCGCCTCGTACAGCGAGCGGTCCTCCAGGTCGGCCTCGACCAGCGCCTCGGCCCGCTGCAACGGCAGGACCGTGGTGTCCACGCAGACGGGTACGGCGTCCATGCCGCGCAGCCGGCGTATCTCCAGCACCTTCGCCGACGGCGCGATCCGCAGCCGTTCGGCCTCGTCGAAGTCGGCCGGTCGGACGGCCTGGGCCAGGATGTGGGAGGTCGGGCGGAGTCCCCGGGCCCGGGCCATCTCGGTGAAACTCTGCAGCACACTCGGCGGTTCGCCGACCACGCGCCGGGTGACGAACCAGCCGCGCTGGGAGGACCGCTGCAGCTGCCCCTGCCCGGCGAGCCGGCCCAGCGCCTGCCGCAACGTCGTACGACTGACTCCCAGCTGAGCGGCCAGCTCACGTTCCCCGGGCAGCCGGCTCCCCTCGGGATAGAGCCCGCGTCGCAGCGCGTCGGTGAGCTGGGCGTAGGCGAGGTCGGCCGCCGTACCGGGGGCCGCCCCTGAGGCCGACCCTGCGACCAGCTCTGTGGTCGACCCGGCAGCCGACTCGGTGGTCGACTCGGTGTCCACGCCCATCCGGTGGACGCTACCAAGCGGGTCGTCGCGTTGCGGGGAGGTCATCGGCGTCCCGCCTCAGGTGGCGAGGAACTCCGGCGGCGGCGCGGACTCGCGCAGCCGGTCGAGGACGGCGGGGGTGATCGCCACGCCGGTGTCCGCCAGCGCGTCCAGGGTCGCACCGGAGACCGGCGGGAGGACGGCACGCACCGGCCGTCCCGCCGGGAACCGTGTAGGCAGCGCCGCGAGCAGGGACGCCATCACCGGCGAACCCTCCGAGCCCAGCACCGGTCCGGCGAGTACGACGGGAACACCCATCTGCTCACGCGAGGCGCCCTGGTCGGTGAGGGGGAAGCCGACCATGCGCGCGGTGACCAGGGCGTAGTCGGCGAGGTGCTCACCCTCGGCCCTGGCCAGTGCCGAGGCCACCTCGTCGCCCTCGAGAGCGGCGGCGACCACCTCCCGCGCCGCCGAGGCGTGGAAGCCGAAGGCGCGGCGCGGGCCCTCCCGCCGGGTGAAGTCGTGCAGCATCGACTCGACGTCGGGATACCCGAAGAACCGCAGCAGCCGACCGGTGAGCGTGGTCGCGGGACCCAGGCCCAACGCGGCACGGTAGACCGCCCGCAGCGCCCTGGCGACCAGCCCGGAGGCCCCGTGGGCGTCCTGGATCCAGAAGCTCATGCTCCACTCGTCGCCGCGTGGCCCACGACCCGCGACCGCCGAGCCGGTACCCGCGATGACCGCCACGCCGACCCCGCTGGGTTCGCCGCAGCGGATCGCGGCGAACCCGTCGTTCAGGATCGAGCAGCGGGTGAGCTCGGGCAGCCTGGTGGCCAGGGCTTCGACCCAGTAGGCGCGGTCCTCCGGCCAGTCGACCCCGGCGAGTCGGAAGGCCGCCGCGGCCACCTGCTCCACACTCACCCCGGCCACTGTCAAGGCTTCCTTGACGGCACCGACGACGGAGTCCGTCGCCGCCCGCGCGGACTCGGCGCCGTAGATGTCGCCGTTGCCGCTCCGGGCCTGACCGACGACCCTGCCCTCGACGTCACACAGCAGGGCGACCGTCTTGCTGTTCCCGGCGTCGACGCCGAGGTGCAACGGCTCCATCTACGGGACGAGCCGGCTGGGCAGGTGCGCCACGTGCGCGCGGGCCATCTCGGTGTAGAGCTCCTCCGCCACCGGAAGGGACGGCACCAGAGGGTGCGCGGCGAGGGCGCGCACCGCGTCCTCCCGGCTACCCTCCCAGCCGGCCTTGGCGGCGAGCACCTGGTGCTCGGCGAGCGCCTGCACCAGACCACGAACGGCGTGCGGCAGCGGCTTCTGCGGCAGCGGGGTGAAGCCGGTCGCGTCCACCCGGGTCGAGACCTCCACCACGACGTCCTCGTCGAAGCCCGGCAGCGCGCCTCCGATGTTGGGAAGGTTGACCGGGAGCACGTCGCCGGTGTTGTTGTAGAAGGCGTTCATCGCGTCGATGGCCAGCTCCAGCTCGTGGATGCCGCCACGGGAGCGGGCCGGGTCGAGGTTGGGCGCCGCGGACTTCGCCTGCTCGGTGTAGTGCTCCCAGTAGCCCGGCACCTCGGCCATGATGTCCTCGGCGCGGGTGGTGGGGCTCGCCTGCAGCCGGCGCAGCACGTCGTCCCGGAAGTAGTAGTTGAGGAAGTAGTACGACGGCACCGACTCCATCGCGACGGCGAGCCGGACCAGCCGCAGGTCCTCCTCGGCCGTGGCCGGGTCGTCGCGGCGCGCCTCGTAGGCCTCACGCAGGACGGGGATCAGGTCCTTGCCGTCGTAGGTGTGCTCGGTGCTCCAGCAGTTGTGGTTGATGCCGACCATCGTCGTCTGCAGCAGGTCAGGGTCGAGGCCGGCCGCCTCGGCGAGGATGCGGGGGAAGATGATCGGCCCCTCGCACAGCGACACGATGGGGATGTCGGTGTAGCTGGTCATCGCCTGGGCCACGATGTTGACCGGGTTGGTGTAGTTGAAGATGCGGGCGTTCGGGGCGACCGCGGCGAGGTCGTCGGCGACCTGCTTCATCACCTGGATCGACCGCAGCGCCATGAAGAACCCGCCCGGGCCCTGGGTCTCCTGGCCGATCACGCCGTGCTTGAGGGGGATGCGCTCGTCCAGGGCGCGCGCCTCGAACCCGCCCGGCCGGAAGCTGGACAGGACGGCGTCGACGTCACGCAGGCCCTCCCGCCGGTCCGTCGTCGCGGTCACCGTCAGGTCGAGCCCGGCGTTCTTGGCCATCCGGTCGGCGAGTTCCTTGACCAACGCGAGCCGGTCGGCGTCCAGGTCGATCAGGACGACCTCGGATCCGTCGAACTCCGCGCCGTGGTGCACGAACGACGCCATCGTCCCGGCGGCGCGGGTCGAGCCGCCACCGAGATAAGCCATCTTGATCCGGGCCATCAGTTCTCCTCCGAGCCTTGTGCTGTCAGGGATGTCGGTTCCGGGCCGGCCGAGGTGTTCGGCGTCCGGGAGTCTTGCGTGGCGGGCAGGCGTACGGCGGCCGCCTGGTCGACGTAGAGGTCCGGCGCGGCGCACTCACTGAGCACGGTCGCCGGCCACGTCGGGTCGTAGTGGTCGGCTGCCGCGAGACGTGCGGCCGCCTCGGCCTTGTCGGCGCCGAGCACCACCATGACCGCGCTACGCGAGTGCCGGCGGATGGTGGCGACACCGACACCCACGCCGTGGTGGGGAACCCGGTCCAGGGTGCGCAGGTGCGGGAACGTCACCAGGTTGTCCCGGCGGGTGGTCTCGGCGAGCGGGACGACCCGGGTGGGCGCGTCGGCGGGCGTGCCGGGCGGGTTGAACGCCACGTGCCCGTCGGAGGCACCCGAGGCGAGGATGAACAGGTCGACGCCACCGGCGTCCGCGAGTCGCCGCTCGTACTCCTCGGGCTCGGCCGGGTCGGGCACCCACAGGTGCTCCTCTGAGACGCCCCGACCGGGCCCGGCGGCGGCCGAGAGTGGATCGGCGATCACCTCGCGTCCGAACCGGCGGCAGCTGTGGGCAAGCTCAGCGTCGACCCAGGCGAAGGTCCCTGGCGTCGGCCCCGGTTCGACGTACTCGTCCATCATCACGATGACCAGCCCGGACAGGTCCAGGTGCCGTCGTTCGACCTCGCGGGCCAACTCGGCGTACGTCGTCATCGCGCTGCGACCGCCCGGGCAGCCGAGCAGGTAGCGCCGGCCCGAGCCGGAGGCGGTCTCGATGCCGTCGGCGATGCGGACCGCCAGCGCGCGGCCCAGCGCGGTCGGGTCGGGAAACAGCGTGGGTTCGACCCGCGCGCCGCGGCGCTCACGTTCGGGTTCTCGTGCGGCGTGTGCCACCTACTCGACTCCCACCCTCGATCTGGACCAACTGGCCCTCAGGACCTTAATTGGTCCAACTGGTCTGATCAAGCGGTGATTCGGGTGGGACAGCTCACGTCCGTTCTCAGTCTCCTCTCAGGTTGGTCACGGGGTCCGCACAGACTCGGTTGGCAACGTGCGACGAGATGACCCTCTCGCCGCGCTCACCCACGCCGTCCACCGACGGCACGGCAGACGGCGTGGCGGACGGCACGGTCGGCACCACGACCGCCACGGCGACGCCACCCTCGGTCACCTCGCCCGCATCCGATCCGCCCGCTCCGGCAGGTGCCGAAGGTGCCCGACGACACCCGCCCGCCGGACGCAGCGCCGGCGTGGACGGACTACGCGCGGTCGCCGCGGGCACCGTCATCGCCTACCACCTGCACTCCGAACTTCTGCCAGGTGGCTCCATCGGCGTGGACGTGTTCTTCGGGATCAGCGGATTCGTCATCACGCGGTTACTGCTCGCGGAGTTCGACCGGACGCGCGAGATCTCGCTGCGGCGTTTCTACGTGCGCCGCTTCCTGCGGCTCGGGCCGGCCCTGATGCTGCTGTGCGCCGTGGTCGCGACGCTCGCTCTCGCCACCCCGCTGAAGGCGTTCGAGGGACAGTGGCTCGCCGCGCTGCTGGCGATGACCTACGCCGTGAACCTGATCCGCGCCGCGCAACCGGGTGCCTACGACCACGTGATGGGTTCACTGCCGCACACCTGGTCCCTCGGCATCGAGGAGCAGTTCTACCTGTTGTGGCCCTTCGCCCTGCGCGGTCTGCTCCGACGGGTGGCGGCACGCACAGTGGTGATCGTCGTGGCCGTGCTGTGCCTGACGCCCACGGCGATCCGGTTCGCGTTGTGGGACGAGCACGCCGCCCACCGCATCTACAACGGCATCGACACCCGCGCGGACGAACTGCTGATCGGCTGCCTGCTGGCCCTGCTGCTGTGGCACCTGCGCGAGAACCAGGCGGCGCTGGACCGGATCCGGACCTGGGCGGGCCGCCTGGTCTGGCCGGCCGCGGTCCTGATCGGCATCGCGGCGTGGAAGATGCCGATCACCGCGTGGGTCGACGGCTGGACGCCCGCGTGGTACACCGTCGGCTTCCTCTGCGTCGGGCTCCTCACCGCCACCGTCATCGCCGTCCTGGTCTTGGACGAGTTCCACCCGCTCACCCTGCTTCTGGCGCTGCCGCCGCTCGCCTGGATCGGGCAGCGGCTCAGCTACGGCCTCTACCTGTGGCACTACCCGATCCTTGCCTACGTCGGCACGCTCGGACTGGTGCCGCAGGTCCGGGTGATGCTGGTGGTCACCGGGGCCGTGCTGATGGCCGGACTGTCCTACCGCTTCGTCGAACGGCCGCTGCAGCGACGCAGGCAGCGCTCCGCCCCCGCGCTCGCCGGCTCCTCGGCCTGAACGGCGCGAGGCTCACCCGGCCGGACGACCCCCGGACCCGCCGGCGTCCTCAGACGACTCCGCGATTCGCTTGATCGCCCCGAGCCGGCTGTCCCAGTCGGCGGCCAGCCGGGCCATCCATCGGGCCGTCGCCGCCAGGCGTTCCGGACGTACGGCGTACCGCACCTCGCGACCCTGCCGACGACCCACCACCAGCCCGGCCCGGTCGAGGATCGCGAGGTGCTTGACCACCGCCTGCCGGGACACCGGCAACTCGGCCGCGAGCACGGTCGCGGTCGCCTCGACACGGTCGGCGAGGACCTCGAGCAGCCGTTGACGCGTCGGGTCCGCCAAGGCGGCGAAGACGTCGTCGGGCTCGGCGTTCACGTCCATTCCGCCTCCGTCGATCTCCCCATGGCCCCACGCATGGTCCGCCATCGTGCTCCAGGGCGGCGGAACGGGCGGCTCCACCCCGCCCGTCCACCCACTCCGCCGCCATACCCGAACCGTCAGCCCGCCAGCCGCTCGACGTACTCCACCAACTCGGGGAGTTCGGCCGCCCACCCCTCGACGTTGTGCAGGACGGCCGTGGCCCGGTCCTCCTCCGAGACGGACAGGTCGGCGAAGCCGGTCTCGACCACCCGGAGCCGGGTGCCGTCGCCTTCGGGCGTCAACGTGAACTCGACCAACGTCGATCCGGCCTCGCGTGGGTCCTTGGACGTGGCGGGGTCCCAGCGCCAGGAGAACAGGTGCGGCGGGTCGAGAATGACGACGTGCGGCTCATCCTCAACGTCGTCTGGCTGATCTTCGGCGGACTCTGGCTGGCGCTCGGCTACGCCGTCGCCGGCGTGATCCTGTGCATCCTGATCATCACGATCCCCTTCGGCATCGCAGCGTTCCGGATGGCCAACTTCACGCTCTGGCCCTTCGGCCGCAGGCTCGCCGACAAGCCCGACGCCGGCGCCGGATCCCTGGTCGGCAACATCGTCTGGCTCGTCCTCGCCGGCTGGTGGCTCGCCCTCGCCCACATCGTCACCGGGATCGCGCAGTGCGTCACGATCATCGGGATCCCGCTCGGCCTGGCCAACTTCAAGCTGGTGCCGGTCTCGCTGTTCCCGCTGGGCAAGCGGATCGTCGACGTCGACGACCCGATGGCCTTCGCCGCGCGCTGACCACGCGCCCAGGACGAGTCCCTCACCCGCGCCGTCGCGCGGGGCACCTCACAGACGCGACTTCTGGCCGAGGATGACCTCCGCCATCGCGCGCGCGGCCAGCGCGGGGCGGGCGTCGGGGCGCGTCACCGCGTGGGCGAGAACCCCGTCGATGAGCACGAGAAGCTGGTCGGCGCCAAGGTTCGGGTCGGGGTGCCCGTTTCGGGTCAGCTCGGCGGCGAAGAGGTCGTGCAGCCCCGACTTGTATGCGCGGACCTCGTCGTGCGCCGGATGCGTGGGGTCGGTCAGGGCGAGCTCGGCCGAGGTGTGACGGCAGCCCCGGAACGACGGCTGCGTGGTGATCCTGTCCAACTCGTCGAAGACGGCCAGGACCCGCTGCCGTGGATCCTCGCCGGCGGCGTCCATGGTCCGGCGATAGCGATCTTCACTCGAGGCGGTGCGTAGCACCTCCGCGATGAGCCCGTCCTTGCCGCCGAAATGTTGGTAGAGGGAGCGTCTCGCGACGTCGGCCTCCTTGAGGATCGCGTCCACGCCCACGTGCACGCCCTGCGCGTACATGAGGTCGTGAGCCGCGGCCAGAAGCCGCTCACGGGGACCCGGTCTCGTCGTCACGGCGTCGATTCTGACACGAAGTTGACAGTAGATCAACCGGTCTATCTAATAGTCCAGCGCGTGCACCGATCGGTCTATCTACTGGAGTGACTCAATGCCTCGTGCGGGCACCCTGCCAACCGTGCTGGCCGGCGTCTTCATCACGATCCTCGACTTCTTCATCGTCAACGTGGCCATCCCGACCACTCAGCGCGACCTTCACGCCACCACCACCACGGTCGAGTGGATCGTCGCGGGCTACGGCCTCGCATACGGTTCCGGCCTCGTCCTGGGCGGTCGCCTCGGCGACATCTTCGGCCGTCGGCGACTCTTCGTCGTCGGCATGGCCCTGTTCACACTCGCCTCGATCGCCTGTGGGCTGGCGCCCGACGGCGCCACGCTGGTCGTCGCCCGGATCGTCCAGGGCGCGGCGGCCGCACTGCTCGCCCCGCAGGTGCTCGCGATTCTGCGGACCACCTACAGCGGTCAGGCGCAGGTCAGGGCGATCAACCTGTACGCACTGACCATGGGCCTGGCCGCGGTGTTCGGCCAACTCGTCGGTGGCCTGCTCATCCAGGCCGACCTCTTCGGCCTCGGCTGGCGAGCCTGCTTCCTGATCAACGTGCCCATCGGCGCCGCCGCGCTCGCCCTGAGCGGGCGCGTGATCCCCGAGAGCCGCCTGGCCACCGCCACCCGGCTCGATCTGGGAGGCACCGCCCTCGTCACACTCGCACTGGTCGCCACCCTGCTTACCGCTGATCGAGGGCCGTGCCCAGGGCTGGCCGCTGTGGACCTGGCTGTCGTTCGCCGTCGCCGCCCTGCTGTTCCTCGCCTACGGCAGGCGCCGACACGAGTCACCGCTGATCGACCTCACCCTCTTCCGCGACCGGGCGTTCACCGCGGGCCTGCTCACCCAGCTCGCCTTCACCATGGGCATGGCCGCGTACTTCCTGATCTTCGCGCTGTACGCCCAGGAGGGCCGCGGCCTGGACGCACTCCAGGCCGGCCTCATCTTCACACCGATCGGCGCCGGCTACCTCTCGGCCTCACTGCTCGCGCCCAGACTCACCGCACGGTTCGGGCACCAGGTCATCGCCTTCGGCGGCCTCACCAGGGCGCTCGGCCTGGCCGCGCTGCTCGTCACGGTCGCGATGAACGTTCCGCTCGGCTGGCAGATCCCCGCCCTCGTCGTCGACGGGTTCGGCATGGGCCTCGCACTGGCTCCCATCATGGGCACCGTCCTCGCCAAGGTCGCCCCACACCACGCCGGAGCGGCGGCCGGCGTCCTCACCACGACCCAGCAGGTCGGTTCGGCCATCGGCGTGGGCCTCGTCGGCATCGTCTTCTACGGCAGCCTGGCCGGCGGGGTCAACCACGCGTTCGAGCACGGGCTGGTCTACCTGATCGCCGTCACCCTCGCGATCGCCGGTCTGGTGCAGATGCTGCCCCGCACCGCGAAGGCGTGAGCTTTCCGCCGCCCGCTTCCCACCCTGACATTCCCCTCCCTGCACCGACCCGCCACGTGCCGGCGCCACACCACCGAAAGGGACCTTTCGTGAGCGACCTGAACGACCTCGCCCGCCGCTACATCGAACTGTGGAACGAACCCGACGCCGAGCGCCGCCGCCGCGCGATCAGCGACCTCTTCGCACCGGATGCCGCGCACTACACCCCGACGCGTGAGTTCCACGGTCACATCGAACTGGAGGCGCGCGTCACGACCGCCTACGAGCAGTGGGTCGAGCCCGGCGAGTACGTCTTCCGGTCGGTCCCCAACGCCAACGGGCACCACGACGCCGTGCGCTTCAACTGGGAAATGGTCCGGCTGGACTCCGAAAAGGTGGAGTCGGTCGGTTTCGACTTCCTCGCACTCGACGAGAACGGACTGATCAGGAGCGACCACCAGTTCCTCGACCAGTGAGAAACGCCTTCAACAGCTACGACACAAAGAAGTGGCCCGGTCGGCTGCGCGGCTGGTACCTTCGGCGCGACTCGCTGGCACCACGGTCGGCGGACGACGCACGCGAAGGGGGGTGTGGATTCCGATGTACGCCAGCACTCCACGCCTCCGCCGGGCCGGCTGAGCCGATCTCCTCGGTTCACGGCTCGCGGGAGGCACCCCTCACAGGAGGACCCCGTGAGTTCCGTCATCCACTTCATCACCATCGACTGCTCCGACGCCTACGCGATCGCGCATTTCTGGAGCAAGGTCACCGGCGCACCGCTCGCGGACGACGACTTCCCGGGCGACCCGGAGGCAATGGTCAAGCTGCCAGACGGGCCACCACTGCTCTTCGTCCAGGTGCCCGAGCCCAAGCAGGTGAAGAACCGCATGCACCTGTGCCTCGAGCCCAGCGCGCTCCGTGAGACCGAGGTCGAGCGCATGCTCGAGTTGGGCGCGACGGTGGTCGACGACCGGCGCAAGCCCGACGGCGCCGGATGGGTGGTCTTCGCCGATCCGGAAGGCAACGAGTTCTGCGTCCTGCGCAGCGCCGCCGAACACGCGGTGACGTCCTGACGTAGCAGGCGGCGGTCAGGTCCGGCCACGGTCGGACCTGACCGCCGCGTCCGTCTCACCCGTCCCGCTTCGCGGCAGCCCATCCGGAAGTCGGTGGCGCGAGCGTTAGCCGGCCCGATACAACTCTTCGGTGCGACCGAACGCGACGGAAGTGCTGCACTTCTCCGAAGACCCCACCATCACGAGGTTCGTTCCCCTCGTCGCCCTCACCTCCTCCCACGGCGAAGCCCTCGTCTGGGCGGTCGACGACGCCCGCGCACCGGACTACTGGTTTCCGCGGCAGTGCCCGCGCGCCATGGCCTGGGTGGGTCCGAACACCACGCGCGCCGACCAGGACCGCATCATCGGCGCGGGCTGCGGCGACCGCGTCCACGCGATCGAGTACGACTGGCTGCAACGGCTCCTGAGTGTAAATCTGTACGCCTACCGGCTGCCGGCGGAGCGTTTCCACCCCTTCGGCACGCCACCGTCCGCGATGGTCTCCACCGACACGATCGAGCCGCTCGGCCCGGCCGAACCGGTGCGCGACCTGCTCGAACTCCACCGGGCGGCCGGCATCCAACTGCGGCTGCTCGACAACCTCTGGGAGTTCTGGGACGAGGTCGTCGAGAGCACGCTGGAGTTCAGCGGCATCCGGCTGCGCAACGCCAAGCCCCGCCCGGAGTGAGCCGACCAGCCGGGGATCATTTCGGTCAGGCAGGGGCGCGGTCCGTCAGGGCCGGCGCGCCGACCACAGCAGGTAGGCCGACCACACGAAGATCAGACCCCCGGCGGTGAAGACGACGTCGTAGAGGGCGCCGACGCCGATCTCGTCGATCAGGAAGACGTCCTGCACCAGGCCCAACCCACCGCGCACCAACGCGAGGACGCCGCCCCACGCAGCGTCCCGGACCAGCCAGACCTGGAGCCGTCCACTGCCGCGTCCCGCCGCGAGGACTCCCGCCCCGCCGGCGAACCCGACGAAGGCCAGCCCCGCCACGAGGTCGTACACCAGGAACCAGGTCCGGTCGCTGATCGGGCCCACCTCGGCCGGAAGTCCAAGCCGACCACCCACCGCCCAGTAGAAGTGCACGAGGCCGAACGACAGAGCTCCGAGGGCACCCACCCCAAACCACCCCCGCCCGGCCACTGCCCTCCTGGACGCAGGGCTGACCGGATCCGCCCCTCGTCCGTCGTCGAACTCGTGGGTGACATCGGTGTGCCGAGCGGGTTGGTCGATCACGGCGGGCTCCCTCCCGAGGTGACTCCGCCGGTCGGTCGGCGGGTCTCGACCAGACTCGCGTCGTCCTCGGCGCGGGCCTTCCCCCGCGCGAGGGAGACCGGCCGCCTCGCGGGGGATCCCTGGGTCTCTCAGGAGGGCGGGGACTCTAGTCACGGAGTTGTCGGACGGGAGCCGGCGCTCCCGCGAAGGCGGTCCCGGCGTTACGTCAGTGAGATCGTGAGGACCGCCGAGGCGGCGAGCCCGGCGACCGTGCGGAGGTGGTTCCAGGCGTGCCACCCCGAGAAGTAGGTGTTCCACGCCGATGCCGCCCGCGTGTCCTCCGGGTCGACGGTCGCCAGGGCGTTGTTGCGCGGGACATGGTAGACCGCCGTCACGATGACCACGACGAGGTAGATGGCGGCGCCGATGATGTGGAACGCCATGTCGGTCGTCCCGTCCCGCAGCGACAGTCCGGCCAGCGCGATCGAGCTCAGGGCCGTACCGAACAGCGCGGCCATGAACCACGGTTCGGAGCGGCCACGTTGATGGCCTGCATGGCGGCCAGCCCCTGCGCCGATGGCAACCGCCGAAGAGCCTGCATCACGAACGTCGAGAACCCGAAGAAGACCCCGCCGACCAGCCCACTCCCGACCGCCGAGATCACCGCCAACACCTGCACCACGCCACCCATCGCCCCTCCTTGTCGCGCCGGATCACATCCTCACCTACCGGCCGGAGCTGAGCGACACCCCTGCTGCCGCTGAGGAGATCGTCGAGGCTCTGGGACGCGCTCCTAGCCCTGTGCCATGTCGACGAAGCGGGAGTAGTGGCCCTGGAAGGCGACCGTGATGTTGGCGGTCGGACCGTTGCGGTGCTTGGCGACGATGAAGTCGGCCTCACCGGGACGGGTCGACTCGCGCTCGTAGGCGTCCTCGCGGTGCAGCAGGATGACCATGTCGGCGTCCTGCTCGATGCTGTTGTGGACCGGGATCCCCTCGGCGAGGAAGTTGTGCGTCCCGAGCACAGTCGCGTCGTAGACCTCCTGCTCACCGAGGCTTTCGACGGAGACAACCGAGTCCCAGAAGACGTCGTTGGTGGCGAGCACGTCGAGTTCGGCACAGTCCAGGACCGCCGCGACCTTGGCGAGCCGAGTTCGGCTCGGGGCGCGCTTCCACAACGTGGAACCGGAGAACTGTGTCCCCGTCGCCGCGGCGAACTGCCGATGGCTCAGCTTCGTCTCCTCGAGGACCTCGCGAACGCGGTCCCACACGTCGCGCGGGACCGTGTCGACGTTGGGGTTCGCGGTGATTCCGCGAAGCTCGGCGAGGATCTCCGCGGCGAGGACACCGCGGACACCGTGAACTCCGACGTCCTCGATGAACCGCACCTGGTTCTCGGCGCTGACCACGTGCACGTGGAAGGAGTCCCGGTAGCCGGTTTTGTGCACCGTCTCGATCCTGGTGAGGATGTTGAAGCGGAGCAGCAGTCTGGCGACGTCGTCGGCAAGTCGACGACTGGTCGACGCGTAGTAGATCCGTACCTGCTCGCGGACGTCGCGATGAACGCAGCCGTCAGTGGCCCACAGATGCCGCAGGAACAGGCCGACCTGCTTCTTGGGCAGCGAGAACACGCCGGACGGTACGAACTTCTCGTGCGGCGCGGCGTCGGTGACGGCTCGTAGGTCGGCTTCGTCGATGCTCGCGTAACGGATCGGCTGGTGGCGGACGAACGAACCGTCGCCCAGCAGGTGAGCGAGCATGACGACCTCGTCGTCGTTCCACGGCTTGATCTCAAGCGGCGGCGGGACGTGACGGGCGACGGCGAGACGGGTGCCGGTCGCCAGCTGACCGAGTGGCTTCCAGCCGTCGTAGGTCAGGAACGGATGGTTGGCCGTCGCGGTGATCTCCCGGCCGGAGGCGAGCCGAAGGCGGAAGACCTCCTTCACCCCACTGGGGAAGACATGCGTCATGGTGCGCGGCACCAGTTTGAGACGGTCGTCCAGTGACCAGACCGGCACGTCCCGAGCGTCGGAGGCGAGCAGTTCGCCCAGCGACACCTCGTGCCCGGTGTCGGCCCGCATCAGCCGGGTGTCGGCCGTCAGGCAACCCGACTCGCGAAGGTCGGAGAGCATGGGGCGCTTGTCGGTGCGCTGCTCGGGTCCACGGTTGAGCTGGGAGAGGGCGACGACGGGGACGCCGAGCTCCTTGGCCAGCAGCTTGAGGTTACGGGAGAACTCCGCGACCTCGACCTGGCGACTCTCCACCCGCTTGCCGGACGTCATCAGCTGGAGGTAGTCGAGGACGACGAGGCGCAGGTCGTTGCGCTGGCGGAGCCGGCGGCACTTGGCCCGGATCTCCATCAGGGTCATGTTGGGCGAGTCGTCGATGTAGAGCGGGGCGCTCGACACCTCCCCCATCCGGCGGGCGAGGCGGGCCCAGTCGTCGTCGCTCATACTGCCCTGCCGCATGTGGTGCAGCGGGACCCGCGCCTCCGCGGACAACAGCCGCATCGTGATCTCCGTACGGCTCATCTCCAGCGAGAAGATGACCGAGGCGAGCCCGTGCTTGACCGAGGCGGCTCGCGCGAAGTCGAGGGCCAGGGCGCTCTTGCCGACACCGGGACGGGCCGCGACGACGATCAGCTGACCCGGGTGGAGACCGTTGGTGAGCGCGTCGAGGTCGGTGAAACCGGTGGGGACGCCGACCATCTGGCCGCCGCGGGAGCCGATCGCCTCGATCTCGTCGAGGGCGGACTCCATGATCTCGCCGAGGACGGCGTAGTCCTCGCTGCTGCGCTTCTCGGTGACGCCGTAGATCTCCGCCTGTGCCCGGTCGACCACGTCGTCGATGTCGCCGTCGCCGGAGTAACCGATCTGGGTGATCTTGGTGCCGGCCTCGACCAGCCGGCGGAGGATGGCCTTCTCCCGGACGATCGCGGCGTAGTAGCCGGCGTTGGCCGCGGAGGGTACGGAGGCGATCAGGGTGTGGAGGTAGGGGGCGCCGCCGATCCGGCCCAGGTCACCCTTGCGCTGGAGTTCGGCCGCTACGGTCACCGCGTCGGCGGGCTCGCCCCGGCCGTAGAGGTCGAGGACCGCTTCGTAGACGGTCTCGTGCGCGGGGCGGTAGAAGTCGGTGCCGCGGATCTCCTCGATCACGTCGGCGATCGCGTCCTTGGACAACAACATGCTGCCGAGCACGCACTGCTCGGCGGCGAGGTCCTGCGGCGGCATCCGGTCGGGAGCGCCTTCGACGGAACGCGGGACAGGAAACTCGCTGACACTCACTGTCGCACTACCTCCGACGTTCCACCCGTGGCGAACACCTGTGCGACGTTCTAGCGCAGTGCACCCCCAAGCCGGTTCTCGTTCGGCTCGCTCGCACCCGCGCGCTCGCAGGGTTCGACGTGACAGCCGACCGTACGCGCTGGGGGGAGGCGACGTGCAAATTTGTCATGCACAGGCCCTGTGCGTAGCCCCCGGAATCCCTGGGGATTCTGTGTGCACAGCCTGGGGATTTCTCTGTGGAGAACGGCTGGGGACTCCGGCGATCAGGCGCGCCGCCTGCACATTCGGCATCCCCAAGTTGTGGACACCTGTGGATACCAAGAAAGTGCCGGGCAAATCGTTGCCCGGGCGTGTCGCCCACGGCGTGCCGAGACCGGTAGTCGGGTCCGTGCTCTGGGTCGGCGTTCGGTGCGCCTCGGTGAGGACGGCATCATGGAGGGCGCAAGCATAAGGAAGGCCACCCCCAAGCCCCTGACCTCCCGAAGCCGCCGGAAGGACCCCCGTGACCGTCCCTGGTTCCTCCCGACCGACCCCGAGGGGTAGCGACGACGACTCCGACGGCAACCATCCCGGCCCCGGTGGATCCGGGGCGGCCCCCGCTCCGGGGCCTGGGACTCCGGCGGTGGATGTCACGCGTGGCTCCGGACTGCGCCGCCGGCTGCGCAGTCCGCACGACCGGGAGATCCTGCGCCTCGCGGTCCCGGCGTTCGGCGCTCTGATCGCCGAACCCGTCTACCTGCTCGCCGACTCCGCGATCGTCGGTCACCTCGGCACCCCGCAGCTCGGCGCGCTCGGCCTCGCGGGCACGGCGCTGCAGACGCTGGTCGGGCTGTGCATCTTCCTGGCCTACGCCACCACCGCCTCGGTCGCGCGGCAGGTCGGCGCGGGCGACCGGCGGTCGGCCCTGGCGTTCGGTATCGACGGGCTGTGGCTGGCCCTCGGGCTCGGCGTCGTCCTCGCGCTGGTCGGGACGCTCGTCGCCCCCGCGGTGGTCGAGGCGTTCGGCCCCTCCGAGGCGGTGCACGAGTACGCCGTCACCTACCTGCGGGTCGCGATCCTCGGGATGCCGGCCCTCCTGCTCACCTTCGCGGGCACCGGTGTGCTGCGCGGCCTGCAGGACACCCGCACCCCGCTGTGGGTCGCGGGTGCGTCCTACGTCGGGAACGTCGTCCTGAACGTCCTGTTCGTCTACGGCTTCGACTGGGGCATCGCGGGGTCGGCGTGGGGGACCGTGCTCGCCCAGACCGGCGGCGCCGTCGCCCTCGTCGTCGTGGTGGTGCGTGGCGCCCGACGGCACGGCGCCTCGCTGCGCCCGGACCTCTCCGGCATCAGGGCGTCGATGCACGCGGGGGTCCCGCTGATCATCCGCACCCTCACCCTGCGGGTGGCGCTCCTCGCCACGACCTACGTCGCGACGTCGTCCGGCGACACGGCGCTCGCCGCGCACCAGGTGGCGTTCACCCTGTGGAACACCCTGTCCATCGCCCTGGACGCGATCGCGATCGCCGGGCAGGCCATCGTCGGCCGGTATCTCGGCGCCTCCGACGTTCGCGGCACGCGGGCCACGACCCGGCGGATGATCGAGTGGGGCATCGGCGCGGGCGCGCTGTTCGGGCTCGTCATCGTGCTGGCCCGGCCGCTGTACGTCCCGCTCTTCACCAGCGACACCGAGGTGCAGGCGCTGCTCGCCCAGGTGATCCTGGTGTTCGCGGTGTTCGAGCCGATCGCGGGTGTGGTGTTCGTCCTCGACGGCGTCCTGATCGGTGCGGGCGACGGGCGCTACCTGGCCTACGCGGGTCTGCTGACGCTGGTGGCGTTCCTACCGCTGGCCTGGCTGGTCTACGCGACGGACGGCGGGCTGACCGCGCTCTGGTGGGCGTTCGGCGGGTTCATGGTGGCGCGACTCGTGACGCTCGTCGTCCGAGAACGCGGCACGGCCTGGCTGATCACCGGCGCCCAGTCCGCCGGTCGCTCCTGACGACCAGGCCGCGCGACCACCCGACTGTCCCCAGGGGCGACAGATATCCACAATGATCTTCCACGTGCTGTTGAATGGCTACGAACGTGCACGTGAGAGACCTGCCATGGCTGTGGAAAAGGGCAGCAGAAAGGGCGGTCCCGCCTAGGGGACCGCCCGATCTGTGGAAACACTGAAGCACTGCCGCCGGGGTTCGGTCGTACTCGACCGAACCGCGACGCCGCCGCGCTGAACCAGGGCCGAGCCGTAGCCGTAGCCGTACTGGCCGGCCCGGCCCCTGACGATTCAGCGACTCGGCTGTGGAGGACTCAGCTCTCGACGACCTCGAGCGACAGCTTGGCGCTGAGCTCGGGGTGCAGCCGGATCGACACCTGGTGCGAACCGAGGGTCTTGATCGGCGTACCGATCTCGATGCGGCGCTTGTCGATGTCGGGCCCACCGGACTGCTTGACGGCGGACACGATGTCGGTGACCGTCACCGAGCCGAACAGCCGGCCGCTGTCACCAGAACGCGCCAGCAGCTTGACCGACAGCGCCTCGAGCTGCGCCTTGATCTGCTCGGCGTGCCCGAGGTCACGGACCTCCCGGACCTCGCGTGCCTTACGGATCGAGGCGACCTGCTTCTCGCCGCCCTTGGTCCAGCGCATGCCGAGACCGCGCGGGATGAGGAAGTTACGGCCGTAGCCGTCCTTGACCTCGACGATGTCGCCGGGGGCGCCCAGACCGGACACCTCCTGCGTGAGGATGAGCTTCATAGCGTGACAACCTCCTCGTCAGCGCGCGGTGCTGGTGTAGGGCAGCAGGGCGACCTCGCGCGAGTTCTTGATGGCAACCGCGACGTCACGCTGGTGCTGAGTGCAGTTGCCGGTCACCCGGCGGGCACGGATCTTGCCGCGGTCGGAAATGAACTTCCGCAGCAGCGCCGTGTCCTTGTAGTCGACGTAGGAGATCTTCTCCTTGCAGAACACGCAAACCTTCTTCTTGGGCTTGCGTACAGGGGGCTTGGCCATCGTGGTGCTCCTCCAAGGAAGCCCCGCGTGATGCGGGAATGGTCGCGGATGGAAACGAACGGGATGGACGTCGGTGGATCAGAACGGGGGCTCGTCCTGGAAGCCGCCGGACTGCTGTCCGCCACTCCAGGGGTCGCCGCCACCGGACTGACCGCCGGACTGCTGGCCGCCCTGTCGGGCGCCACCGCCGCCACCTTGCGGCGTCTGCCACGGGTCGTCACCGCCGAACCCGCCGCCTTGCGAGCGGCTCGTCCGGGTGACCTTGGCAGTCGCGTTGCGAAGACTGGGCCCCACCTCTTCGACGTCGACCTCGAAGACCGTGCGCCGCTCACCCTCGCGGGTCTCGTACGAACGGGACTTCAACCGTCCTTGAACCACGACTCGCGTGCCACGGGTCAAGGACTCGGCGACGTTCTCGGCGGCCTGCCGCCACACACTGCAGGTGAGGAACAGCGTCTCGCCGTCCTTCCACTCACCGCTCTGCCGGTCGTAGGTGCGCGGCGTGGACGCGAGCCGGAAGTTCGCGACCGCCGCACCGGAGGGGGTGAAGCGCAGTTCAGGGTCGTCGACCAGATTGCCGACGAGGGTGATGACTGTCTCGCCTGCCATGAACGCCTCCCGGGTTCAGCGGGTGTCGGGGCGGATGACCTTAGTCCGCAGCACCGACTCGTTCAGGGTCAGCTGACGGTCCAGCTCCTGGACGACCGAAGGCTCGCAGGTGAGGTCGATCACGGAGTAGATGCCTTCGGACTTCTTGTTGATGTCGTACGCCAACCGGCGCCGGCCCCAGATGTCGACCTTCTCCACACTGCCGCCGCCCTGACGGACGAGGGTGAGGTACTGGTCGAGGGACGGGCCTACGGTGCGTTCCTCAAGGTCGGCGTCGAGGATGACCATGACTTCGTAACGACGCATGCGGAACTCCACCTCCTCTGGACTCGGGCGGCCACGGTCTTTCCGTGACAGGAGGGCTTGCGTCAGGTCCGGGCGATTCGTGCCATGGGGCGCGTTCTTCCAACGAACCAGCGGCTAAGGGTAGCAGGACTCAGGCGAGTCCCAGGTCTTCGTACAACGCCGCGAGCGTCGCGGGCTGGCGGACCGCCTGGGTGCCGGGATCGACCTGGCCGTTCCAGTAGACCGCGGCGGCCAAGCCCACCTTCGGGTCGGCGAACGCCACGCACCAGTTTCGCCCGCCGTGTCCGAAACTGTGACCTGACGCATGCGGACCGTAGGAATGCCCGGCGTAGGACGATCCGAGCAGGAAGCCCAGACCGCGGTCCACGGTCGCGTCGACGTACTCGTCGTACACCCCGGCCAGCTCGCGCCGGGTCATCGCGGCGACGAGCGCAGGAGGGCACAGCCGACCGGCGAGGAAGGCGGCGTAGAAGAGGCCGAGATCGCGGATCGGGCCATGACCGCCTCCCGTCGGACGCTCCCAGGTCACCCAGTCCCGCGTGCCCGAGGTCGGCGATCCCGGAATCACCGCGAGGTCGTCCCGGCGGGCGGCGTACTCCGTCGCGGGCATCCCGATCCACGACTCGCGGATGCCCGCCGGAGCGAAGACCTCGGACCGGACGAAATCCACGAAACGGCGTCCCGAGAGCCGGGCGACCAGCGCCGCGACGATCCACATCGCGACCGAGTTGTACGCGCAGCGCCGGCCAGGCTCCCATCCCTCGCGCAGGGGCGCGGCGCAGATGTCGGCGATCACCTGCTCGGGCGGGGCCACGCCGGTGATCGTGCTGGTGAGGCCCGCGGTGTGGGTGAGCAGGTGGCGGACCGTCACCGCCTCCTTGCCGGCCGTCCCGAACTCCGGCAGATGGAAGCACACGGGGTCGTCCAACCCGAGCGATCCGCGGTCGACCAGGAGCATGAGGGCCGTGCACGTGACCGGCTTGGTGGCCGAGGCCCACTCGACGATCGTCGCGGGGCTCATGGGACGGCCCGGACGGGCCTGGCCGGTCGCGAGGCCGACCACCTCCTCACCGTCCACCCAGGCGTGGACCTGGGCGCCGGTGTGCCAGCCCAGTCGCTGGCCGCGCCGCAGTTCGGCGAGTGTCCGCTCCGCGTCGATCATGCGCATCCCCTCCACTCTCCGGGTGGCCGCAGCCTCCACGCGCCGTACCCGCGGGTCCCGACCGAAGGTGTCGGTGTGTCCTCATAAGGTGCGGTGCATGACCAGCTTGCCGCTCGGAGCCCACGTCGACCAGGAAGATCCGATCGCCGAGGCGCGTGCGCGCTCCGCCGACCTCGCACAGTTCTTCCTCGGCGACCCGCAGGGATGGAAGGGCCCGGTCGTCGCCTACGAAGGTGGCGGCGCCGCCCTGACCGCCGCGGCGAGCGAGGCGGGGATCGGCCTGTACGTCCACGCCCCCTACGTCATCAACGTCGCGACCACCAACAACCGCATCCGCATACCGTCCCGCAAGCTGCTGCAGCAGACGGTCACCGCGGCCGCCGAGATCGGCGCGCTCGGGGTGATCGTGCACGGCGGTCACGTGCTCAAGGACGCCGACCTAGACACGGGGTTCGACAACTGGCGCAAGGCCATCGACCAGCTCGACATGGCCTGCCCCGTCCTGATCGAGAACACCGCCGGCGGCGACAACGCGATGGCCCGCCACCTCGACCGGATCGAGCGGCTGTGGGCGGCCATCGGCGACGCCGAGGGCGGCGACACGGTCGGGTTCTGCCTCGACACCTGCCACTTCCACGCCGGCGGTGAGGAGCTGTCCAGCGTGGTCGACCGGGTGAAGGCGATCACCGGCCGGATCGACCTGGTGCACGCCAACGACTCCCAGGACGGGTTCGACTCCGGCCGCGACCGGCACGCCAACCTCGGCCAGGGCCAGATCAGCGGAGACGACCTGGCCGCGGTGGTCCGGTCGGCGGGCGCACCGGCGATCGTGGAGACGCCGGGAGGCTCCGACGGCCAGGGTGCCGACGTCGCCTGGCTGCGTCAGCGACTCGCCTAGGCCGCCCCTGAGGCCGGGCCGGGGCACCCCGGGGCGGAATCCGTCCTCGCGGGAAGCGCGCCGGGCCGCCCGCGCCCGGGGGCGGAGAACGGTAGCCTCGCCTGCGTGGTTCTCCGCGTTCGTACCCTCACCCCCGAGGAACACCTGGCCTTCCTCGACTCCCGGGAGTCCGCCAGCTTCCTCCAGACCCCCGCGTGGGGCGAGGTCAAGCGCGAGTGGCGGGCGGAGTCGGTGGGCTGGGTCGACGACTCTGACAGCGGCGAGAAGATCATCGGCGCCGGCCTGGTGCTCTACCGCCGGCTCCCCAAGATGCGCCGATCCCTCGCGTATCTGCCCGAAGGTCCGTTGATCGACTGGACCGACCCCGACCTGCGCCGCTGGCTCGCGCCGCTCACCGAGCACGTCTCGGCCCAGGGCGCCTTCGGGATCCGGATGGGCCCGCCGGTGGTCACCCGCCGCTGGTCCGGGGCCACGGTCAAGGCCGCGCTCTCCGAGGGCGGCGCGCGCACCCTCGGCGCGATCCCCGCCGACCAGACCGACCACGCCGCGATCGGCGTCACCGAACAGCTCAAGGCCATGGGCTGGCGACCGCCGGCCGACGGCGACGGCGGGTTCGCGGCCGGACAGCCGCGCTACGTCTTCCAGCTACCTCTGGAGGACCGCGACGAGCAGGCCGTGCTCGCCGGAATGAACCAGCTGTGGCGGCGCAACATCAAGAAGGCCGCGAAGGCCGGGGTCGTGGTCAGCCACGGATCGGCCGACGACCTGCCGGCGTTCCACGAGCTGTACCTCGAGACCGCGCGGCGGGACCACTTCACCCCCCGGTCGTTGTCCTACTTCTCCACGATGTTCCGTGCGCTGAACTCCGAGAACCCCGACCGGGTGCGCCTCTACCTCGCCCACCACGAGGGTGAGTTGGCCGCGGCGACCATCGGCGTCCGGGTGGGTACGCACGCGTGGTACTCCTACGGCGCGTCCTCCACCGCGAAGCGGGACGTCCGCCCCTCCAACGCACTCCAGTGGGAGATGATCCGGGACGCCCTCGCCGCGGGCGCCCGCCTCTACGACCTGCGCGGCATCACCGACACCCTCGACGAGTCCGACTCACACTTCGGCCTGCTGCAGTTCAAGCTCGGCACCGGCGGCGAGGCGGCGGAGTACGTCGGGGAGTGGGACCTGCCGATCTCGCGGCTGCTGTACTCCGCGTTCGACCTCTACATGCGACGGAGAGGGTAGAACCGACCCATGTCCCTCACGCTGCACATCGACGCCGCGCGTTGGCGGGGGCACCTCGACTCCGTGGTCACGGGGTTCCCCGGACTCGTCCCGGTGGTCAAGGGCACCGGCTACGGGTTCGGTCACGCGCTGCTCGCCACCGAGGCCGTACGGCTCGGTGCCGACATCCTCGCGGTCGGCACTTATGAGGAGCTCGCGACCGTCCGTGGCGTGTTCCCCGGGGACCTGCTCGTCCTCACCCCGCTACGGCCGTTCGACCAGGCCGTCGAGGACCCGCAGGTCATCCACACGGTGAGTCGGGTGGTCGACCTGCAGACCCTCGCCGACGGTCCTGGCCGGCCGCGCGTGGTGGTCGAACTCCTCACCTCGATGCGGCGCCACGGCGTGACCACCGAGGACCTCCCGATCGTCGCCAAGCTGCTCGAGGGAGTCACCTGCGAGGGGTTCGCCCTGCACCTGCCACTGTCGTCGGCCGGCGCGCACGGGCCGGAGGTGGCGTCCTGGATCAGGACGCTGCAGGACGCCGAGCTGCCGTTGCGGCGGCTGTTCGTGTCCCACCTCACGGCGGAGGAGTTGTCGGCGCTGCGCTCGACACACGCCGACCTGGAGATCCGGTCCCGGATCGGCACCAAGCTGTGGCTGTCCGACCGGTCCGCCTACGACGCCCGCGCCCATGTCCTCGACGTGCATCCCGTCCGCCGCGGCGACCGGTTCGGCTACCGGCAGCGCCGGGTTCCCGGTGAGGGTCACCTCGTCGTGGCCAGCGGCGGCACCGCCCACGGTGTCGCGCTGGAGGCGCCGAGCCACGTCGCCGACCTGCGCACCCGGGCCAAGGTCCTCGCCGCCAGCGGGCTCGAAGCGGCCGGGCGGGCGCTGTCGCCGTTCACCGTGGCCGGTCAGCGGCGCTGGTTCGCCGAACCTCCGCACATGCAGGTGAGCGTGCTCTTCCTGCCCGCCTCCGTCGCTCCGCCAGAGGTCGGGACCGAGCTCGCGGTCAACGTCGGCATGGCGATGACGACGTTCGACCGGGTCGTCTTCGACTGATCCGGACTTCGTCGTCTGCGCACCTGAGGGACTTCGAGGCGGTAGCCTGGACGGCGTGATCGGGTCCCAGCAGCGATATCGGCGCTGACGCGCCGTCCTGGCCGCCTCGCTGAGGCGGCTTCCGCTGCTTCCGAAGGAAACCCGAGCCATGTCGACCGTTCAGGGCTCTGATCGCCCTACCCGTCTGCTCGCCGACCTCGCCCGCACCACCGACGAGGTCGTCTCCACTCCCGAGCTCACCGACCTCCTCGCGAGCGGCCGCCCGCTCCGCGTCAAGTACGGCGTCGACTGCACGGCGCCCTTCCTCCACCTCGGCCACGCCGTCAACCTGTGGATGATGCGACGCCTGCAGGAGGAGGGCCACAAGGTCGTCTTCCTCCTCGGTGACGTCACCACCCAGGTCGGCGATCCGACCGGCCGGACGGAGAGCAGGCCCGTCCTCACCCCCGAGGAGATCGACGCCAACGCCGCCGCGTTCCTCGAGCAGGTCTCCCTCGTCCTGGCGACCGACCCCGAGGTCTTCGAGGTGCGCCGCAACTCCGAGTGGTTCGAGACGCTCACGACACGCGACTGGCTGACCCTGCTCTCCCACGTCACCCACGGCCAGCTTCTGGCGCGGGACATGTTCCGCCGCCGGATCGCCGCCGGACGGGAGATCGCGATGCACGAGCTGTGCTACCCCGTGCTCCAGGGCTACGACTCGTTCGCGATGAACTCCGACCTCACCATCGTCGGCAGCGACCAACTCTTCAACGAGATGCTCGGACGACACTTCCAGCAGCGGCTGGGCGCCAGGCCGCAGGTGGTCATCACCACCCGGATCACCCCCGGCATCGACGGGAGGGCCAAGCAGTCCAAGAGCCTCGGCAACTACGTCGCGCTGGCCGACTCTCCGCGGGAGAAGTTCGGGAAGTTGATGAGCATCCCCGACTCCCTCGTCGCCGGCTACCTCGAGGTCTACACGACCCTGCCCATGCGGGTGGTCGAGGACGCCCAGGCGGCGGTCGAACGCGGAGGTCCCGCGGTGCGGGACGCCAAGCTCGGTCTGGCGCACGCGGTCGTCGCCCGCTACCACGGTGAGGAGCGGGCGGAGTCCGAGCGGGAGTGGTTCCTGTCGGCCTTCTCCGACCGCCGCGAGCCCACCGACGTCCCGACGGTGAGCGTCGACACGGACTCGCTGCGCGTCCTGGACCTGGTGTGCCTGGCCCAGCCCGAGCTGAGCAGAAGCGCGGCCCGCCGACTGGTCGAGCAGAGCGCCGTCCGGATCGGGGATCGCACGCACAGCGATCCGGACGCGGTGGTGGACGCCGGCGTCGGCGACCTGCTCCGGGTCGGCCGCCGGCGGTGGTTCCGGGTCGAGTGGGCAGCCAGCCAAGGACCGGGCACCGACTCACGGTCCGGGTGAGACGGACGGATCCGCCTGACCAGGAGCGGTCAGTCCGCGCACCTGGTCAGGCTGGGATGTGCCCGTCAGTCAGCCCGACGCCCGGTCAGCCCGACCACTTGCCGGTGAGATAGGCGACCGCCCAGATCCCGAACAGCGGGACGGCGATCAGCACGTACGCTCGCCACACCCATGGTCGTCGGGCGGCAATCGCGCCGAGACCGATCCACAACGGGAACCAGAGCAAGACCGCGCGAGGCACCGAGAAGAACCAGTACGACGTCGCGAACGCTGCCACCTGCACACCGACCCAGGTGGCCTCTCCCCACCTGCGCAGCACCAGCAGGACGACCGTGATGACCACGCCGACCAGCATCGCCACCATCTCGGCCCGGAACATCCACTCGAAGTTGGCCGTCAGTGCGTCGCCCACGTCGCCGAACGTCGTGCGCCCGGTCGCGGCGTCCCAGGTGTGGAAGAACGACTGCCACGGCATGGTGAAGCCGCGGTACCACTCCTCCGACTGAGCGTGGTACCAGCGCAGCCAGTCACCGGTGTTGACCTTGAGGTAGGCCATGTAGCCGCCGAGCGGGACCAGCGGCAGGAGCAGCCAGAGACCGTCGAGCCACTGCTTGCGTTTGCTGGAGGTGAGGAACTCGACCGCCAGGGCGACGACCAGGAAGATCCCCGAGACCCGCACGGTGGAGGCACCGGCGGCGAGAACGGCCGCGAGCCACCAGTGGCCTCGTCGGGCGGCCAGCCAGGCCGGGATCGCGAGGCCGAGGAACAGCGCCTCGGTGTAGGGGGCGGCGAGGAAGATGGCCGGTGGGGCCAGCATCCACATCGCCGCGGCGTACCGACCGGCTCCCGGGCCCCACTCGGACTCGGCCAGGCGAGCGAGCGCGACCGCCGCGATGCCGCCGGCCACAAGGGACAACACGAGACCGGCGACCACCGTCGGCAGCCCGATGTAGGTCCCCAGGCGTAGGAGCGCCGGTAATCCCGGGAAGAACGCCTCGATCGGTGTGTCCCAGCCGGGTGCGAAGTAGCCGTGGGTCGCGATCCGGTCGAAGTGCCAGAAGTCCCACTGCTTCCAGCTGTCCAGGAAGCTGGGCACCTTCCCCTGGCCGTGGAACAGCCAGGGACCACTCACCGCGAGCATGAGGATGCCGACGCGGGTCAGCAGCCACCAACCCAGCACCTCCACGTCGGCGGAGGTCGGACGGAGCCGGACCGGGAGCCACTTCAGCCAGGACGGCACCGGCAACCGCGTGGCGGCCGCGGTCGCCGCCGGCTTGGTCGCGGTGGCAGGACTCGCGGAGGCCGTCCTGGTCGTACGGCGAGCCGCGGGTTCCTCGGGCGTGGCCCCGTCCGCGGGCGTCGTGGTGTCGGTCTCGGCGGCGGCCGTCAGGTCGATGGCGGCCGTGGCGTCTGTGGTGTCCGTGGTGTCCGTGGTCCCCGGAGTACCGCCACCCGATCCGGCCGTCGTGGGCGTTCCGGCCTCGGACCGGGTGGGGCGTCCGCCGTCGGCGTCGAGGTCGAGTGACCCCTCACCCCCGGCGCTGGACGGCGACCACAGCTCATCGCCCGGATCGACCGGGGCCGCCGCGGTGCTCGTGCGCTCCTGCCAGTCGGTGTCGCGCC
Source organism: Actinopolymorpha pittospori (assembly GCF_014873875.1). GTDB lineage: Bacteria > Actinomycetota > Actinomycetes > Propionibacteriales > Actinopolymorphaceae > Actinopolymorpha > Actinopolymorpha pittospori. The sequence continues at coordinate 1,800,434 of NZ_JADBEM010000001.1, forward strand.
AGGGGGCGTCGTCGCCGGGCCAGTTCGGGTCGTCGAGCGGGGACGAGGTGCCGTTCCAGTTCGCCGCCCACTCCGGGCGCGGTGTCGGGTCGAGGTCAGTCGACCAGCGAGGCGCCGCGTCGCCGGAGGTGGGTTCGTCCGGTGCGCCGTAGTCGTGATGGGGTGGCGGCCAGTCGGAGGAGGGGGATCGGGACTCCACGTCGCTCGCGGTGTACCAGCCGACGTCGGTCACCGGACCGCCACCGGCCGGTTCGGACCCGCGGCTGTGCTCGGAGGAAGCCGACCAGTCAGGTTCGTCGTCCCACCCCGGCAGATCCTCCTGCCGGCGCCTGCGTCCGGGCGTGCTCAGGCCCGAGCCGGTCGACTCCGGTCCCGATGAGGAGGGCGCGGCGTCCCGGCCGGGACGGTTCGAACGCGCCGGCTCCTGGCCGGGGCGCTCCCAGGGCGGCACGTCCCTCGTCGGCACGTCCCTCGTCGGCACGTCCCTCGTCGGCACGTCCCTCGTCGGCACGTCCCTCGTCGGGGGATCCCAGGCGGGTCGCTCCCATGCGGGCGATGCCGGCGCGGGTGACGTCGAGAACGGCGGCGAGGAGGAGGTGCCCCCACCAGCCGGCGGCGGTGCGCCCCACGGGTAGGACGGCTCGTCCGGCGCGGACCCACCACGTTCCCGACCCGGGGTCACACCCGAACCACGCCCACCTGCCCCACCGGGCGGCACCGGCGATCCGCCGGGCGTCCCCGGACCCGGTTGGGAACCGGACTGGCCTGGTTGGCCGGGCTGACCGGGTTGGCTGGGCTGTCCGCCACGCCTGCGGCCCTGCTGCTCGGCCGTCGGCGGTACCAACGGCGGCGGAGTGTCGCCCCAACCGGGGTTGTCTCCCCTCCGCCGCGCACGCTCGCTCGGATGCTGATCCTCCGGCCAGACCGGATCGCCGCTCCCGCGACGGTTCGGGTCCTCCGGCGGATCGTCGCCCCACCTGCGTCGTCTACTCACGGTGCCACACCCTCTCGCAGGGGAACCCGCGCGAACTGTCGGGCGCCGAGCAGTCGGCGCCGCAGGTCCGCGTCACGTGCCCGGTCGAACGGGCCACCGGTCGGGTCGTCGACCAGACCGCCCTCACGTACGACATCACCCGAGGGTTGGAAGATGTCGCGGATCACCATGACGCACAGGTACAGCGTCGCGGCGATCCGGATTCCGACGGCCAGCCAGTAGAGCCGGTCGGCGCCGGAGCCGGCAGGCGCCATGCCGCCGGCAAGATGCAGCCAGATGGCCACCCAGTAGATCAGCTCGCCGGCCTGCCAGATCGCCCAGTCTCGCCAGTTCGGCCGGGCGAGGGCGACCAGGGGCAGCAGCCAGAGCACGTACTGCGGCGAGTAGACCTTGTTCACGAGCAGGAACGCCGCCACCGTCAGGAACGCCAACTGCGCCAGCCGTGGCCGGTGTGGGGCCAGGATCCCGAGCGCGGCCACACCGACACATGCCAGCGCGAACAGCCCGAGGGAGATGGCGTTGACCCCCGGCACCGGGTGCCCGGCCAGCCCGAGGACGTACCAGATCGAGCCGAAGTCGCCGGCGCGTTCGGTGTTGAACGTCCAGAACACCTTCCAGCTGTCCTCGGCGAGGAGCATCAGCGGAAGGTTGACGACCAGCCACGCGGCGAGCGCCGACAGTGCCGTGACCCCCCACAGCCGGAGCTTGCCCGACCGCAGGGCCAGCACCAGCAAGGGCCCGAGCAGCAGGAGCGGATAGAACTTCGCGGCCACGCCGAGTCCGAGCAGGATCCCCGTCGCGAACGGTCTGGACCGTGACCAGGTGAGCAGCGCGCAGGTGGTGAGCGCCACCGCGACGAGGTCCCAGTTGATGGTGCCGGCCAACGCGAGCACGGGCGCCGCGGCGAACAGCATCACGTCGTAGCGGTGCGGGGTGATCCGGCCGAGCGCCCATGCGGTCAGCAGCGCGAACGCGAACAACACGACCACTGTGAGGTCGAAGTAGGTGACGCTCGCACGGACGGCGTCGACACTACCGACGGCCTGGGTCACCCAGGCGGTCACCTGCATCACCGCGCCGGTGAGCACGGGGTACTCGAGCGGCGGGTAGTTGCCGGAGTCGAGGTAGGCGAGGTGGCCCTCGGAGAAGCCGCGCTCGCGGTAGAGGTAGGGCACGTCGGTGTAGCAGAGGTGGCTGAACGCGAAGCCGTTCTCCCGCGGCCAGCCCTCGGCGTGACAGGGCACCTTCTGGAGGACACCCACCACGAAGATCGCCGTGGTCACCATGAACGCCACGGCGAGCGGTGTCCAGCGGGAGACACCGAGCCGAGCGTGCAGGCCGATCGGGCCGCCGAGCCAGGTGGTGGCCAGGCGAGCCAGTGGGTCCTCTCGGGAAGGGCTCCTGCTCACCACGCCTCCGTGCCTCGTGTTCCGCGTCACTTCCCGGCACATCGTGCCTTATCTCGCTGTGGGTGTCGGTACCCTCCCGGGGCACTTCACAACAGATTCGCGCGAACCACGCCGGTCCGGGCCCGGTGGGCCTGTCCGGATCCGGGCCCGGGACCTCCGGCGGTCAGGGACGCGGCCACTTGGTGTTGGTTGGCCCGGGCAGGGGCTTGCGCGGCGTGAACGTCGGTGTCGGGTCCGGCGGCTCCTGGGTGAACGTCGGCGTCGGGTCCGGCGACTTGGGCGGCTTGGGCTGCTTGGGCGGCAAGGTCGGATCGGACCTGTGGGTGAACGTCGGCGTCGGGTTCGGCGACTCCGGCGCCCGAGGCGTCAAGGTCGGATCGGGCACCGCCGTGGTCGGCGTCACCGACGGGACCGGGTTGCGCCGCGTCGCGCTGTTGGTGGGCGTCGGCTTCTTGGACCTGCCGATGTGCGACGGCGGCGGGAACTGCTTCACCGGCTGTCCCGCGAGGGCGTTCTTCATGAACGACGTCCAGATCTGGGCGGGGTAGCCACCACCGAAGAAGGTGTCCATGCCGCCCACGTCGTCCAGCGACTCCTTCACGCCGTCACCGTTCGCGTCCTTGTAGAACGCCACCGACGCCGCCAACTGGGGCGTGTAGCCCACGAACCACGCGGTCTGGTCCTCGTGGGTACCGGTCTTGCCCGCGGCCGGGCGGCCGAGGTCCTTGGCCGCCTCCTCGGCGCTGCCGTGCTCCACGACGTCCTGGAGGGCGTAGTCGACGTCACGGATCACGTCGCCGCGGAACTCCTGCTTCTTGCTCGACTTCGCCTGGTAGGTGATCTCGCCGCTGCTGCTGGTCACCTTGTCGACGACGTGCCACTGCGCGCTCACACCGCCGGTCGCGAACGTCGCGTAGGAGTTGGCCATGTCCGTCGGCGACACCGACGCGAACCCGAGTGAGATCTTCGCGTGTTTGTCCAGGCCGGGCGAGTCCTTCGGGACGCCGGCGCGGACGGCCGCGTCGTAGACGTCGTTGGGGCTGATCGCGTGCTCGGTCATGTCGACGTAGGCGGTGTTGATGGAGTCGCGGGTGGCCTTCAACAGGTCGACGGTGCGCCCGTAGTCGCGGTCGAACTCGTTGGAGACCTCGTCACCGTCGGGCAGTTCGAGCGGTGAGTTGCCCGCGAACCGGCTCTCCAGTGAGACGCCGTGTTCGAGGGCGGCCGCCAGCGCGAACGGCTTGAACGTCGAGCCCGGCTGCAGCTTCGCCTGCGTCGCGTCGTTGAACTGCCGCTTCAGGTAGTCCTTCCCGCCGTACATCGCCACCACGGCGCCGGTGCCGGGCTGGACCGCGGCCGCGCCCGCGTAGACACCGGCGGCGTTCTCGGTCGGGAAGTTCTCCGCGAACGCCTTCTCCATCGCCTTCTGGGCCTTCGCGTCGTACGTCGTGGTCACCTGCAGTCCGCCGGACTCGATCTGCTGTTCGCTGTAGCCCAGCTTGAGGAGTTCCTTGCGGACCTGGACCAGGAGGTAGCCGCCCGGTCCGGCGTAGGTGTCGCTGGTCTTCGCGACGTGGAGCTTGGGCAGCGGCGCGGTGGCGGCCTCGGCGCGCGGGAACTCACCCATCTCGGCCATGCCCTCGAGCACGTAGTGGTAGCGCCCCGCCAGCCGGCTCTCGTTGGAGGGGTCCACCGCCGGGTCGTAGTTGGACGGCGCGCGCAACACGGACGCGAGCACCGCCGCCTCCTGCGGTGTGAGCTGCTGCACGTGCTTGTCGAAGTAGGCGTTCGCGGCCACCTCGATGCCCCAGGCACCCCGGCCGTAGTAGCTCGTGTTCAGGTAGTTCTGCAGGACCTCCTGCTTGGACACCTGGCCCTGGAGCTTCAGGGTAATGAACAGCTCCTTCACCTTGCGGGTCAGGGTCTGGTCCTGGGTGAGGTAGTAGTTCTTGACGTACTGCTGGGTGATCGTCGACCCGCCCTGGGTCGACCCGCCGCGGAACTGGTTCCATGCCGCCCGCGCGATACCCGACGGCGAGATACCGGTGTCGGTCCAGAACGACCGGTTCTCCGCCGCGACCACCGCGTCCTGGACGCGCTTGGGCACCTGGTCGAGCGGCACCGAGATGCGGTTCTGGGAGTGGAAGGTGCCGAGGACGCTCTTGCCGTCGCCGTAGTACAGCGTCGTCGTGTTGGCGTTGAGCAGGGTGTTCGGGTCGGGGATGGGCGTGCGGATGTAGCCGATGACGAACGCGACCACGCCCGCGACACCGAGCCCGAGGATGGTCAGGAGCACGACGAGCAGGACTCGGCGCAGCCGTCGCCGCCCGCCCTTGCGACCGCGAGGACCCTCCGGTGGTTGGCCGTCGCCGTCGAGGAGGTCGTTCTGGGTGTCGTCGCCGCCACCGCCGGTGGCGCGCTGACCCGCGTCGTCGCGCTCGTCGGCGAACAGCGGACGCCGCACGGTGGACGTGGCGCCCGGGTCGGCGTAGCCGTCCTGCTCGTCGGCGAACAACGGACGCCGGGTCGTGGAGGTTTCGCGCGGGTCGCCGTAACCGGTGCTCTGGTCGCCGTAACCATTGCGGTGGTCGCCGCGATAGGTAGAGCGGTAGTCGCCGCCGGGAGCGTCCTGGTCGTCGGTGTGACCCTGCCGTCGGCTGGGGTAGTCCTCGTACTCCTCGGCATACAGCGGGCGCCGGGTGGTGGGCCGGCGCCGTCGGTCGCCGTAGTCACCCCCACGGTCGTACAGCTCGGCCTGGTCGGCGGGGCGGTCGTACCGGTCCGCCGAACCGTCACGGTAGTCGTCGCGGCGCGGTGCGTAGTCACCATAATGGTTGACGTCGCGCTCCGTCGACTCTTCGACCGGTCGCCGCCGTTGTGAGGCGCGGCGGGCATACCCGTCATCGTCGCTGTACGTCCGTGTCACAGTGTCGTCCCAGGGGGGGTCGGCCGGGCAGCTACTGGAGCTGTCGCAGGGTACGGCAAAGTGTCCGGTCTAGTTGTATTCGTCCTCAACCGTCCGCTGTCGACGCGGGGGTCGTCTCGGTACGCCGTCGCCGAGGACGTAGGACGTGGTCAGGTGGTTCCACGCGCAGCCCTGGCACACCTCGATGACGTAGACCCGAAACTCACCGTGCTCGCGCGCCATCGCCTCCAGCTCAGGTGTCTGTCGAATGCGACCGGAGTACTGTCCGAGCTCGTCACCGAAGACATAGGTGACGTGTGTCAGCTTCTCCTTCCGGCAGATCGGACAGGTCCGATCTGTCGGCTCCCCGTGGAACTTCGCCGCCCGGAGGAGATACGGGTCGGCGTCGCAGACGTCCTCCATCACGGTCGCGTTGCCACCAAAGACGGCCTGCAGAGTCGCTTTGCGCTGCAGGCTGTAATCGACGACGGACCGCTGGGACCACATGGCATCGAGAGTACGGCCTCTTGCTGAACCGATGAAGGTCACTCCCGCAACCTGCCGATCACCGTCCGTTTCTGTCCGGAACACTTGCGCATCCTCGCGTGCCCGATCTATCGTCCTTGCATCTCAGAATGATGTATCGAAGTGATACATCGGGTCGACGTATCATGTGACCCCATCGGCGCGAGCGCGCCAGCGGCTGGGTCGACCCGCAGCCAGCTACAGAGAAGGTCGGTGAGATCTGGTGGCACGTCGCAGCGGTGTCCTCGAGCTCGCGGTACTCGGGCTCCTGCACGAGGCTCCGATGCACGGCTACGAGCTCCGCAAGCGACTCAACGCGCGGTTCGGATGGGGGCGGGCGCTCTCCTACGGCTCGCTCTACCCCTGCCTGAAGGCCATGCTCGCCCGGGGCTGGGTCGGCGAGGACGCCGTACCCGAGACCGGCGCGCCCGCGGTCCGGCGCGCGAAGATCGTCTACCGCCTGACCGCCGCCGGTGAGGAACGCTTCACCGAACTCCTCGCCGAAGGTGGCCCCTCCGCGTGGGAGGACGACAACTTCGGCGTGCACTTCGCCTTCTTCGCCCGCACCGACGCGGCCGTACGCCTGCGCATCCTCGAAGGGCGCCGGCGGCGGTTGGAGGAGCGGCTGGACCGCACGCGAGCGCAACTGCACCGCACGCAGGAACGCCTTGACACCTACTCCCTCGAACTCCAGCGCCACGGAGTCGAGTCGGTCGAGCGGGAGGTGCACTGGCTCAGTGACCTCATCGCCTCCGAACGCGTCGCCGGTGCACGACCCGGCCGGGAACGCCCGCCGGAGCCCGAACCCACCAGGGACACCGAACGACCGTGACCGGGTGCGGACGGAGCACCCGGGCAAACACGCCGAACCCACCGCGGCCGACGGCCGGCGGACCGGAGCCACGCCACCTTCGCGGACTCCCGTGGACGGCCAACTCTCATCCAACAGAGGAGAAGATCTCATGAACGCGCAGTCGATCCGGGTTGCCATCGTCGGCGTGGGAAACTGCGCGACGTCACTCATCCAGGGCGTCCACTACTACCGCGACGCGGACCCGAGCCAGCAGGTGCCGGGCCTCATGCACGTACGCTTCGGGCCTTACCACGTTCGCGACGTGGAGTTCGTGGCGGCGTTCGACGTCGATGTCAAGAAGGTCGGACTCGACCTCGCCGACGCCATCGGTGCGAGTGAGAACAACACGATCAAGATCTGCGACGTTCCGCACACCGGTGTGACCGTGCAGCGCGGCCACACCTTCGACGGGCTCGGGAAGTACTACCGGGAGACCATCACCGAGTCCGACGCCAACCCCGTCGACGTCGTTCAGACGTTGAAGGACGCCAAGGTCGACGTCCTCGTGTCGTACCTGCCGGTGGGTTCGGAGACGGCTGACCGTTTCTACGCGCAATGCGCCATTGACGCCGGTGCGGCCTTCGTCAACGCGCTGCCGGTGTTCATCGCCACCGATCCCGTGTGGGCAAAGAAGTTCGAGGACGCCGGACTCCCCATCGTGGGCGACGACATCAAGAGCCAGGTGGGCGCGACGATCACCCACCGGGTGCTGTCCAAGCTGTTCGAGGACCGCGGTGTCCTGGTGGAGCGGACCTACCAGCTCAACTTCGGCGGCAACATGGACTTCAAGAACATGCTCGAGCGGGATCGCCTGGAGTCCAAGAAGATCTCGAAGACGCAGTCGGTGACGTCCCAGATCCCGCACGACCTGGAGAAGCGCAACGTCCACGTCGGCCCCAGCGACCACGTGCCGTGGCTCGACGACCGCAAGTGGGCCTACGTCCGGCTGGAGGGTCGCGCGTTCGGCGACGTGCCGCTGAACCTCGAGTACAAGCTGGAAGTGTGGGACTCGCCCAACTCCGCCGGAATCATCATCGACGCGATCCGGGCCGCGAAGATCGCGAAGGACCGCGGCATCGGCGGCCCCATCCTGTCCGCCTCGTCGTACTTCATGAAGAGCCCGCCGGAGCAGTACTCCGACGACGTGGCTCGCGAGCAGGTGGAGAAGTTCATCCGCGGCGAGGTCGATCGCTGAGCCGAGGCCTCGGCCTCGCCTGACCGGGCGCGGGTGGACGGACGATCCGTCCCCCTCCCGGACCGCTCCCTCCCCGGACCGCTCCCGTGGCCATGACGTGATCATGAAGGTTTCAAGGCCCATACGCCCGACAACCTTCATGATCACGTCGTGCGCGGCCTAGCCTGCTCACGTGCAGTTCCTGCGCGATCTCCGGACACTTCTCCGCCACCGTTACTTCCGGCGGCTCTTCGCCGTCCGTCTGGTTTCGCAGCTTTCGGACGGCATCTTCCAGGTCGCTCTCGCGTCCTACGTCCTGTTCTCCCCCGAACGCCAACCCAACGCCACCGCCATCGCGATCGGATTCGCGGTGCTGTTGTTGCCGTTCTCCCTGCTCGGACCGTTCTGCGGTGTTCTGCTGGACCGTTGGTCGCGACGCCAGACGTTGTTGTGGTCGAACGTGATCCGGACCGGGCTCGTCCTGGTCGTCATCGCCACCGTGCTCCGCGACAACACGGGGCCGCTGTTCTTCCTCGCGGTCCTCGCCTGCCTTTCTGTCAACCGCTTCTTGCTCGCCGCGCTGTCAGCGGCGCTTCCGCACGTCGTCCCCACGAACCGGCTCGTGATGGCCAACGCCGTCTCACCCACCTGCGGCACGCTCGCCTTCCTCCTCGGGCTCGCCGTCGGGTCGGGACTGGAGGCGGTGAGCCCGGTGACCGGACGGGGTACCGACGTCGTCGTTCTCGGCGTGGGCGGCCTGGGATACCTGACGAGTGCCCTGCTCGCCCTGCGGATGCCGCGCCGCCTGCTCGGTCCCGACCTGCGGACCGAACAGCAGTACACCCGTGAGGCGGTCCGCCACGTCGTCCGTGGGCTCGTCGACGGTGCCCGGCACGTGCTGGACCGTCGGCCCGCGGCGTTCGGCCTGGCCGCGATCGGGGCACACCGTTTCTTCTACGGCATCTTCAGCGTCGTGATCATCCTGCTCTACCGCAACTACTTCGAGCCGAACAACGCCGACGCCGGGATCGCCGGCCTCGCCACGGCCGTGCTGGCCTCGGGGATCGGCTTCGGCGCCGCCGCCCTGCTCACCCCGATCGTCGTCCGCCGGATCCGCAAGGAAGCCTGGATCGTCATCCTGCTCCTGGCCGCCGCCGTGGTGGTCCTGGTGCCGGGCGCGTTGTTCACCCAGCCGGCCGTCCTGGTGACGGCCTTCGTGCTCGGCATCACCGCGCAGGGCATCAAGATCTGCGTCGACACCCTGGTGCAGGAGAACATCGACGACGCCTACCGCGGCCGGGTGTTCTCGCTCTACGACGTCCTCTTCAACGTCCTGATCGTCGCCTCCGCCGCCTGCGCGGCCGCCACGCTCCCCGCGACCGGCAAGTCCTACCTCGTGCTCGTGGTCGCGTCGATCGCCTACGTCGTCACCGCACTGGTCTACGCCCGGGCCACCGGCGTCGGGACCCGGCCACGCTCGCCCGCCGACGGCCGGAGTGAGGGCACGCTCCGCTGAACCGCGCCGTGCCAGCGCCGCGCTGCCGGGCCGTCGGACTCAGGGACTCGGACTCAGGGACTCGGACTCAGGGACTCGGGCTCAGGGCCTCGGGCTCAGGCCTTCGACTCCGGCTGCTCCTGCCACCAGCGCAGCAGCTCCGCGCGCACCGCGTCCTTGTCCATCGGACCCTGGTCGAGGCGGAGGTCGAGCAGGAACTTCCACGCCCGACCGACCAGCGGCCCGGCGCTGATCCCGAGCAGCTCCATGATCTCGTTGCCGTCGAGGTCGGGCCTGATCCGGCCGAGTTCCTCCTCCTCGGTCAGCCGCGCGACGCGTTCCTCAAGCTGGTCGTAGGTACGCTGCAGGGCGGCCGCCTTGCGCCGGTTGCGGGTGGTGCAGTCGGCGCGGGTCAGCACGTGGAGGCGGTCGAGCAGCGGGCCGGCGTCACGGACGTAGCGGCGTACGGCGGAGTCGGTCCACTCACCACCGCCGTAGCCGTGGAACCGCAGGTGCAGCTCCACGAGCCGGGACACCGCGTTGACCTGGTCGCTGGCGAAGCGCAGGGCGCGCATCCGCTTGGCGGTCAGCTTGGCGCCCTTGACCTCGTGGTGGTGGAAGGTCACCCGGCCGCCGCCCTCGAACCGTCGGGTCGCCGGCTTGCCGATGTCGTGCAGCAGCGCCGCGAACCTGGTGACGAAGTCCGGGCCACCCGAGCCGATCCGGTCCTCCATGGCGATCGCCTGGTCCAGGACGGTGAGGCTGTGCTCGTAGACGTCCTTGTGCCGGTGGTGCTCGTCGACCTCCAGCCGCAGGGCGGGCAGCTCGGGCAGGATCTGGTCGGCGAGGCCGGTGCTCACCAGCAGCTCCAGCCCGGCCCGCGGGTCCTCGCCGGTGATCAGCTTGACCAGCTCGTCGCGGACGCGTTCGGCCGAGACGATCGTGATCCGGTCGGACATCGCCCGGATCGCCGCGACGACCTCGGGCGCCACCGCGAAGCGCAGCTGGCTCGCGAACCGCGCCGCGCGCATCATCCGCAGCGGGTCGTCGGTGAAGGAGTCCTCGGGACGCCCGGGGGTACGCAGGACACCTGCCGCGAGGTCGGTCAGACCACCGAAGGGGTCGACGAGCTCTGTCCCGGGCAGCTTGACGGCGAGCGCGTTGACGGTGAAGTCTCGCCGACCCAGGTCGCCCTCGAGGGTGTCACCGTACGTCACCGCCGGCTTTCGACTGTCGGGGTCGTAGGCCTCCGCCCGAAACGTCGTGATCTCGATCCGCCAGTCGCCCTTACGCGCCCCGATCGTCCCGAACTCCCGGCCGATGTCCCAGACCGCGTCGGCCCAGCCGGCGATCAGCCGCTCGACCTGCTCGGGACGGGCGCTGGTGGTGAAGTCGAGGTCAGGACCCAGCCGGCCGAGGAGCGCGTCCCGTACGGAACCACCCACCAGCGCGAGCTGCTCTCCGGCTGCCCGGAAACGGGCACCAAGCTCGTCGATGACGGGGGCGATCCGCAGGAGTTCACGCACCCCGCGCTGCTGGGCCTCGCTCAGGCGCTCGTTCGACACGGGGAGCAAGCGTACGGCCTGGCCGCCCTCACGCCGAGCAAGGTGTCACGCGCAGTGGCCGGCGCCGAGGAGAGCAGACGATCAAGGTCGATGCCCTAGCATCAAGGGGTGCTGGCGGGTCGAGCGAAGTTCGTGGCCGCCGTCGTGGCGGTGCTGGCCTGCGTCGGGGGTCTCCTCACCGCGACCACCAAACCCGCCGCCGCGCAGACACCGAGAGTGCAGGTCCAGCTCGACTCGCTGACGCCCTACGCCACCAATTCGACGAAAACCCTGCGAATCACCGGGCGGGTGACCAACACCGGTGACATCCCGCTGTCCACGGTCAACGCGATGTTGTGGTTCGACGGGACGCCGCTCACCAACCGTGACCAACTCAACGCCGCGGCGGCCGAGACGCCGGGCGAACGGCTCGGCACCCGGCTGGACGAACCCTGGAGCCTCGTCGACGAGGTCGCTCCCACACTGCGGCCGCGGGCCACCGCGAAGTTCACCCTCAACGTGCCGATGAGCCGGATCGGCTTGCACGCCGCCGGCGTCTACGTCGTCGGCGTCGACATCCGGGCGACCTCGCCGGACTCCCAGATGCGGGAGACCTGGCGAGCCCGGTCGTTCCTGCCCTACGTCCCGAGCGGGACGAAGATGACCCCGGTCGAGGTCGCCTTCGTCCTCCCGGTCGTCGACCGGCCCCGCCTGGTGGAAGGCGACGTGCTGCAGGGCGCGACCGGGGTGAACGACGCGGGCGAGACGCCGAGCCTCTCGGAGTTCGCGCCGAACGGCCGGCTCAGCGAGCTGATCGACCTCGGCGCCAAACACGACCTGAGCTTCGCCGTCGACCCCGCGCTCCTCGACGAGGCCAGACGCATGTCGGACGGCTTCACCACCTCGGCCGGCACCCGGATCAACTCCGCCGCCACCACCGACGTCCGCAACTGGCTCAGCCGCGCCCGCGGCGTCCTGGGCGCCGGCGACACGCTGATGTTGCCGTACGCCGATCCTGACCTTCCGGCACTGCAGCGATACCGGCTCAGCGACCGCTTCACCCAGGCGGTCCAGGCCGCCGACCAGACCTCGGACCAGTTCCATGCCGCCGGGACGCTCGCCTGGCCGGGCAGCGGCTACGCCGACGCCGGGACGCTGGAGACGATCGCCGCGAGCAAGGCCCGCACGGTCCTGCTCTCCCAGAACGCCCTTCCCGGCCTGCCCAAGGACGGGTCCAGCCCGGTGGCCTCGCTCGCGACCCCCGAAGGCGCGGTCACCGCGCTCGTCTCCGACCCGACGTTGACCGCCGGTGGCCCGGCCGGCCAGACGTCCCCGGCCAGCATCCAGCAGCGGTTCCTCAGCGAGACCGCCCTCCTCGCGATGCAGCAGAACCCCGCGAGCGACCCGCCCACCAGCGACCTCCGGCGCGTCGTGGCGACGCTGCCACGCACCTGGGACCCCGGCCCCTCCGGCGAGACCCTGTTCAACACGGTCGAGTCGACGTCCTGGCTGCGCTCCCTGTCCGTCGGCGCGCTGCTGTCCCAGGCCCCGACCGCCTACGGCGGCCCGCTGCGCCCCTCCACCGCCGACCGCAAGGCCGAACTCGACCCCGACGTCGTCGACCATCTCCGGCAACTCTCCGCGACGAGCACCACGCTGCTGGACATGCTCGCCGAACCAGAGCGGTCCCGACCGGGCCTCGACCGGGGCTTCCTGCGTGGCGCGTCGACCGCCTGGCGGCAGAACCCGACCGAGGCCATCGCCCTCATCGACACGATGGACGAGCGGGTCCAGCAGGCGATCACCCGCGTCGAGGTGGTCCCGCCACGCCTGGTCACGTTGTCCAGCCAGAGCGGCCGCTTCCCGGTGACGATCTGGAACCGCGGCACCGAACCCGCCCTCGTCCGCCTCGAGGTGCGGCCGAGCGACCCGAGCGCGCTCAAGATCGCGCCCATCGAACCGATCCGCGTCGACCGCAACCGCAAGGCCACCGTGAGCGTCACCGCCGAGACGTCGACCGGCGGCGCGGTCCAGATGGAAGCCCGCCTGACGACCCGCTCCGGGACGGCGTTCGGCCCCACCCAGTCCTTCCCCGTGCGGGTCACCGGCTACGGTCAGGTCGGCTGGGTCGTCATCTGGATCGGCCTCGGTCTGATCCTGCTGGCCGCGAGCACCCGGATCTTCAAGCGGGTCCGGGGGGCGATGAGCGGCCAGAACGCCGACACCGAGACCGGTACGGAGACCGCTCGACCGGCCGATCCGAAGGCTCCCGCCGGGAGCGGCGGAGCACCGGCGCGGGCATCCCGGGACGGGCCGGATCCAGAACCGACGTCGGAGGCCACAACGGAGCCGACAACGGAGCCGAGGGCTGAAGGGACAGCGGAGCCGAAGGCGGCCTCCAACGGCCACGTCACGACGCCGGAGGAGTCCGGCACGTCCGAGGAGTCCGGCGAGCCGGGCGGCCACGACACCCCGCCCGGTCCACCCGACCACGACATGACGAAAGCGAAGCGTTGAGCGGAGACATCGCTGCTACCGAGAAGACGCCGCAGCAGGAGGAGTCCAGCCTGCTGCGTGCCGGCGCCGTCATGGCGCTCGGCACCATGGTGTCCCGCGTCACCGGCTTCGGCAAAAGTGTGGTGCTCGTCTGGGCCATCGGCACGACGTTCTTCGCCGACACCTTCAACCTCGCCAACACCGTCCCGAACTCGCTGTACTTCCTGATCGCCGGCGGCGCCCTCAACGCCGTCTTCGTGCCCCAGCTGGTCCGTGCGATGAAGAACGACCCGGACGGCGGCCAGGCGTTCGGGCAACGCCTGCTCACCCTGGCCACCACCATCCTCCTCGGGATGAGCGTGGTGGCGGTGCTGTGCGCCCCGCTGCTGATCCGGGCCTACTCCGGCAGCGACATGACCTCGCCCGCCAACCGGCCCTACTTCGATCTCGCCGTGGCCTTCGCGTGGTACACGCTGCCGCAGATCTTCTTCTTCGGTCTGTACGTCATCCTCGGGCAGATCCTGAACGCCCGCGGCCGCTTCGGTCCCATGATGTGGGCGCCGATCCTCAACAACCTGGTCGCCATCGCCGTCTACGTGTCGTTCATCGTCGTCTCCGACGCCGACACGCCGCAGGAGATCACCGGCGGGGAGATCGCGTTGCTCGGCCTCGGCGCGACGCTGGGGATCGCGGTCCAGGCGCTGTGCCTCCTCCCGGTGCTACGCCGGGCCGGCTTCAAGCTCCGCCCGCGGTTCGACTTCCGCGGTGGCGGCATCGGCAAGTCCAGCAAGCTCGCGCTGTGGACGATCGGCTTCGTCCTGGTCAACCAGGTGTGGTTCGTCGTCGCCACCCGGCTGACCACCGGAGTCAGCACCGAGGCCCTCGCGAAGTTCGGGGACGAGAGCGCCTACGGCCTCACCCCGTACCTCAACGCCTACCAGATCCTGATGCTGCCGCACGCCGTGATCACCGTCTCGATCGTCGCGGCGCTCCTGCCTCGGATGAGTCGCTCCGCTGCGGACGGTGACCATCGACGGGTCCGCGCGGACCTGTCGTACGGCCTGCGCGTCACCGCGGCGGCCATCATCCCGGCCTCGGTCGCGTTCCTCGCCCTCGGTCCGGACCTGACCGGCACGCTGTACTTCTTCCTCGACAGTGGCGGAGGCGACGCCCACGCACGGTTCGTGGGCTACGTGCTGATGGGCTTCGCACTCGGTCTGGTCGGCTTCTCCAGCCACCACATCGTGCTGCGCGGCTTCTACGCCTACGAGGACACCCGTACGCCGGTCTTCGTCCAGATGGGCCTCGTCCTCGCCGGCATCGCGTGCGCGGTGACCGCCTACTTCGTCCTCCCGGTGCAGTGGAAGACCGTGGGGATCGCGGCGGCCTACGGCATCAGTTACTGGGTCGGGTTCTTCATCAGCCTCACCGTCCTGCGCCGGCGACTCGGCGGGGTCGACGGCCGACACCTGCTGAGTACCTACCTGCGGGCGGGCGCGGCGGCCCTGATCCCCGGAGTGGTCGCCTACGGCCTGTCCCGGCTGCTCACCACGGCCTTCGGCGACGGCCTGCTCGTGGAGGTGATCGCCCTGCTGTCCGGCGGTGTCATCCTCCTCGGCGGCTACCTCCTCCTCGCCAGGGTCTTCCGGATTCGGGAGATCTCCGAACTCCTCGGCCTGGTCCGTGGCCGGCTCGGCCGCAGCGCGGCATAGCCCACACTCCCAAGACGCAACCAACAACGCACCCTGATGCGTCTGCTGTATGGGCCCCTGTGCCCACAACTCAGGGGAGGTCGTCGTCGCCGGGCAAGCGCCGGGCGACTTCGGGCATTAGCATGTAACCGCCAGTCAGACATCCGGGACGGATCACCGTCCCTCGGCGAGCAGGAGGGCCGTGCATCCGACTGATGTCGACCCAGGCGTGACGCTCGCCGGCCGCTACCGGGTCGCCGAACTGCTCGCGGAGACACCCGGCGACGGCGGGGTGGCTCAGACCTGGCGTGCGATCGACGAGGTGCTCTCGCGCTCGGTGGTCGTCCACGTGCTCGCGGCCGACGACCCACGCGCTGAGCAGCTACTCGAGGCGTCCCGTCGGGCCGCCACGGCCGCCGACGTCCGCTTCATTCGCGTCCTCGACGCGCTTCGTGACGACGGCGTGGCCTACGTCGTCCGCGAGTGGGTGGCCGGCCGAAGCCTCGGCGCCCTGCTCGCCGACGGCCCCCTTCCCCCGCAGCAGGCCGGGCTGCTGGTCCGTGAGGTCGCCGAGGCACTCGCCCGGGCACACGACCAGGAGCTGGCCCACGAGCGGCTCGATCCCGACAGCATCGTCGTCACCGACACCGGATCGGTGAAGATCGTCGGACTCGCGACCCAGGCGGCGCTCTCCGGTGACGGCGGAGCCACCCACTCCGAGACCGACGCGCAACGCATCGACGCCCTCGGGCTCGGCCGACTGCTCTACGCCGCGCTGACCGCGAAGTGGCCGACCGGTCCACGCAGCGGACTCAACGCCGCCCCGCGCGCCGCCGACGGCACCCTGTTGTCCCCACGGCAGTGCCGCGCCGGCGTCCCGCGCTCCCTCGACGAGATCACCGAACGCATCCTGTCCGAGCATCCTCGGCACGGCTCCCCGCTCACCACGCCACGGGAGATCGCCACGGCGTTGACGGAGGTCGTCGGCGTCACCCCCATCGAGGGCGTTCTGCCGCCGGGATCGATCCCTGCCGGCCGTGAGCACGGCAGCAGGGTGAGCGTGCCAGAGTCCCACTCGTCGTCCTACTCCTCCTACACCGACGAGCCGACCCAGGTCGGCGCGCCACCCGTCGGTGGCCGGCCCGCGCACAACGGCACCAACGGCAACAGCGGCGCCCCTACCGTCCACACCTCGTTCAACGGCGACGACCAGTCGTCGCACATGTCGGCCGAGGACGAGGCGACCCGCACCGCGATGCGGCCCCGGGGCACCTACCCGCCGCCGCGGACCGCGCCGCCCCGGCCCTACGTCACGCCGTCACGGCAGGGCCCCCACTGGTGGCGCATCGCCGGCGCGGTGGTCGGCCTGCTCCTGCTGGCCGGCGCAGGTCTGCTCGGCTGGCAGCTGATGACCGCGGCGTTCGACAACCCCGGACCCAACCCCACGACCTCGGCCACGGGCGGCACCTCGCCCACCTCGACGCCGACCCGCACGGCGGCAGCCGGCACGGTCGTTCCGATCGCTTCGGCCAAGGACTACGACCCACCGCCGGACGGCAACGGCGAGGAGCATCCGGAGGAGATCCGGCAGGCCTACGACGGCAACCCGTCCACGATGTGGACCACGATGTCCTACCACAACGACCCGAACCTCGGCGGCATCAAGGCGGGCGTGGGTCTGTGGGTCGACCTCGGCAAGGTCGAGGACGTCGGCAGTGTCGACGTCAGCCTGCGCAAGGGCGGCACCGACATCGAGCTGCTGGCGGCACCGGAGAGCGCCGCGAGCGCGCCCACGGGCATCGACGGATGGCAGCGAGTCGCATCGACGTCCGCTGACACCAAGGTCAGCCTCAAACCAAAGGAGCCGGTGCGCGCCCGCTACCTCCTCCTCTGGCTGACGAAGCTTCCGCCAGACGGCGGCGACTACCGCGGTGGTATTTCGGAGATCGTCGTACGCCGATGACCACCAGCACACCGAGCAGCCTTGCCGGGGGCGACGAAGCACTCGATGACAAGGAACTCCTCGCTCGGCACGTGGCCGGAGACCCCGAAGCCTTCGCCAGCTTGTTCCGTCGACACCGCGACCGGTTGTGGGCGGTGGCCCTCCGTACGCTGTCCGACCCCGAGGAAGCCGCCGACGCGCTGCAGGACGCCCTGATCTCGGCGTTCCGCAACGCCGCGCAGTTCCGGGGCGAGTCCGCGGTCACCACCTGGCTGCACCGTGTGGTGGTCAACGCGTGCCTGGACCGCGTACGCCGCCGCGCGGTGCGGGCCGCCGACCCGCTGCCCGAGGACGACCACGCCGCGGAGCTCGCCGCCGCCCGGCCGCCGGACCCGGCCGAGGCGCAGGAACTCCGGATCGACGTCCTCACGGCGCTCGACACCCTCAACCCCGACCAGCGGGCCGCGATCGTTCTGGTCGACATGGAGGGCTACTCCGTGGAGGAGGCGGCTCAGATCCTGGAGTGCGCGCCCGGCACAATCAAGAGCCGGTGCGCGCGCGGTCGGGCCAAGCTCGTCCCCCTTCTGACACACCTGCGACCAGGTTCGGCTGGCGTCGCCGGAGAGACCGATTCCGGCGGGAACCACGCTGTGTCACCTGACGTCCAAGGCCTGCGGAGGACCGGATCAGACGTCGAGCCGTCTCCGCCCAGGCCAACGGCCGGCAGTAGCCGGCGCAGCGCACAACGACGTGGAGGTGAGGCGAAGTGACCGCCAGCTCGCACGTCGACGACGACGTTCTCGCCGACGCCCACGCCGGGTTACTGTCCGAAGCGGACGCCGCCCAGGTCGAGGCGCACCTCGCCGGCTGTGCCGAGTGCGCGGCCGCCGACCAGGCGCTGACTGATCTTGAGGACCTGCTCCGCGACGCGGGCGCGACCCCGCTCCCGATGCCGGCGGCGGTCGCCGACCGGTTGGAGGCGACACTCCAGGACGAGTCCCTCGCCAGGTCGCGCGAGACCGGCGTGGCCTCCCTCGTGACGGCGCGCCACCGCGATCACGTCCGGTCCGGGCGGCTGCGGCCGCGACACATTCTCGCCGCGGCGGCCAGCGTCGCCGTCCTCGCGGTGGGCGGGATCGCCGCCGTGTCCCTGGTCGACCGTGACGGCGGCACACCGGTCGCCGAAGGGCCCGGCACCACCCGCTCGGCGACGGCCACTCCCGGCCCGACCACGCCGGGCAACTACGCCTTCAAGCCAGACGCCGGCCGGACCGATGTGTCCAAGGCCGGATTCGCCGCGGCGGTGGGTGGGATGGTCACGGCCGCACCGGCCGGCACCGGCAAGGATCTTCGGCCCAACGGCAGCACCGGCATCGCCGGCAACCCCAACGTCTGCATCGCCCGGCTCCTGAATAACAAGGACGCCGGAAACGTTCTCGACACCGTGCCCGGAAAGTTCGAGGGCACCGCGGTGATCCTGGTGCTCACGGCCGCCCGAGGCGGGTCCGACCTGCACGTGTACGCCGTGGCGGGCTGCTCCGGCGGGCAGGGACGAATCGTGCAGGACGCTCCCATTTCGACGCGCTGACCGCCTCGCCGGTCCCGTCGGGGAGTCGCACACCGCCCGACGCGCTGACCATGGAATGCCGGGCACCTAGGATCGGTTACCCCAGGGGCAACGACAGGGTTGCCGTTCGAGAGCGAGGTAGTCCGTGTCCGATGTCCGCAATGTGATTGTGATCGGATCCGGCCCGGCCGGTTACACCGCAGCGCTCTACGCCGGCCGCGCGCGGCTCCAGCCGCTCGTCTTCGAGGGGTCGGTCGAGGCCGGTGGCGCCTTGATGAACACCACCGACGTCGAGAACTTCCCCGGCTTCCCAGACGGGATCATCGGCCCGGACCTGATGGACAACTTCCGCAAGCAGGCCGAGCGCTTCGACGCCGAACTCATCGCCGACGACATCCAGAGCGTCGACCTGACCGGTGAGATCAAGGTCGTCCGGGACTCCGCCGGTGCCGAGTACCGCGCCTACTCCGTGATCCTCGCGATGGGCTCGGCCTACCGCAAGCTCGGCATTCCGGGCGAAGCGGAACTGTCCGGGCACGGGATCTCCTGGTGTGCGACCTGTGACGGCTTCTTCTTCCGGGAGCAGGAGATCGCCGTGGTCGGTGGCGGTGACTCCGCGCTCGAGGAGGCCATGTTCCTCACGAAGTTCGCGACGTCGGTCACCGTGATCCACCGGCGTGACCAGCTTCGGGCCAGCAAGATCATGCAGGACCGCGCGTTCGCCAACGACAAGATCCGGTTCCTGTGGGACACCGAGGTGCTCGAGGCGGTCGGCGCGGGCAAGCTGGAAGGCTTGCGGGTCCGCAACGTGAAGACCGGTGAGGAGTCCACGCTCAACGTGACGGGCTTCTTCGTCGCGATCGGTCACGATCCGCGCAGCGCCCTGGTCCGTGGCCAGGTCGACCTGGACGAGGAGGGGTACGTCCAGACGCAGGCCCCCTCGACCCGGACCAACCTGCCCGGTGTCTTCGCCGCCGGAGACCTGGTCGACAGCACCTACCGCCAAGCCATCACCGCAGCCGGCACCGGCTGCTCCGCCGCCCTGGACGCCGAGCGTTACCTGGCGGCACTGGAAGACGACACGGCCGTGCGCAGCGCGCAGACCGTGGAGGCCTGAGAAAGTATCGAGAGGAGACACCGTGGGCGACATCAAGCCGGTGACCGATGCCGAGTTCCTGACAACGGTCCTGCAGAGCGACAAGCCAGTGGTCGTGGACTTCTGGGCTGAGTGGTGTGGGCCGTGCCGTCAGGTCGCGCCCGTGCTGGAGGAGTTGGCCGTCGAGTACGCGGACAAGATCACCTTCGTCAAGCTGAACGTCGACGAGAACACCCAGACGCCGCTCGAGTACCGCGTCACCGGTATTCCGACCATCAACGTCTACGTCGGTGGTCAGGTCGTCAAGTCGCTGGTCGGGGCCCGCCCCAAGGCGGCGATCAAGGCCGAGCTCTCCGAGCTCGTCCCTGCCTGACGAGCGAGTACGGACGCGCTTCGGCGCCGTCCGCGCCAGCAGCACCAACGGGGCCCCGGTCGGGCGCCGCCCGCTCCGCCACCAGGCGGGCGGGCGGCCTCTCGGCCGGGGCCCTTCACTGTGTCGACTCACTGTGTCGACCCGCCCGGAACGACGGGTATGTCCGGTCACGGCCGATGTGCACCAAGCCATGGCGGCGGCCTCCAAGGCCCCGCGAGCACTCGGGCGGAAGCCGCTCCCCACGGGGGTGGCCCGGCCGGGCCACCCTCGATCCCCCACCGGTAACCCCCTCCCGGGTAGGCCACTCCGGCGTAGGGGCCCAGGGGTAGGCCCCACCCGGCGGAGGCCCGGGGCTCCGTGGTCCCCTCCCGTACCCGCCGGAAGCCACGAACCCCACACTGGTCAGGGAGGCACGGCGACGAGAGGTGAGTGCGGTAGGTCAGCATGGATAGCATGGCGACGCCGATCGGGCCCAGCCTGAGCTCGTACGCACAGTCACATCGGAGGCGCCCATGACCGAGCACCGATACGGGCTGGGCGACCGCGGTCCCGCGGTGGCCGAGATCCGCACCAAGCTGGTCCAGCTCGGAATTCTTCCCCCGACGGAGGAGTCCACCGAGTCCACCGAGTCCGCAGTCGACGCCGTCTTCGACCAGAGGGTCGACCAGGCGGTTCGGCAGTTCCAGCAGCAGCGCGGCCTGACCGCGCACGGTGTCGTCGACTCCGAGACCTACCGGGTGCTCGAGGAGGCCCGCTGGCGCCTCGGTGACCGACTGCTGTCGTACGTCGCGGGCCATCTGCTCATCGGGGACGACGTCGGGACCCTCCAGCGCAGGCTCCTCGAGCTCGGCTTCGAGATCGACCGTGTCGACGGTGTCTACGGACCCAAGACCGAGCACGCGGTCAAGGAGTTCCAACGCAGCGTCGGCGCGCCCTCCGACGGCACCTGCGGTCCGGCGACGTTCAAGGCGCTCGCCCGCCTCTCCCCGATCGTCACCGGTGGTCGGGCTGACGCGCTACGTGAGTCCGAACGCGTCCACCGGTCCGGGCCCCGGCTCCCCGGGAAGGTCGTGGTCATCGACCCGGGTCACGGTGGTGCCGACCGCGGCTGCTCCGCCAACGGCCTGTCGGAGGCGGAGATCGCCTTCGACCTCGCCTCCCGCATCGAGGGCCGGCTCGCGGCCACCGGCGTCCGCGTGTTCCTGACCAGGGGCCGCGACGCGAGCCCCGACGAGGCCACCCGGGCCCGGTTCGCCAACGAGACGAACGCCGACCTGGTCGTCTCCCTCCACGTCGACGAGCACCCCAACCCGCAGGCGAGCGGGGTGGCGACGTACTTCTACGGCACGGCGGGCTCTGACGACGACATGCGTTCCACCCTCGGCGAACGCTTCGCCGGCCTCGTCCAGCGGGAGATCGTCGCCCGCACCGACCTGCGGGACTGCCACACCCACGCCAAGACCTGGGATCTGCTCCGCCACACCCAGATGCCGACCGTCCGGGTGGAGCTCGGCTACGTCAGCAACCCCGGCGACGCGAGCCGCATCTCCGACCCGGGGTTCCGCGACGTCGTCGCCGAGGCCATCGTGGTCGCCGTCCAGCGGGTCTACCTTCCGCCGGACATGGACACTCCGACCGGCGTCCTACAGCTCGGCGAACTGATCCGCTAGGTCTTCTCCTTCCGGAGCACCTCCGGAAGGAGGCCGAAAGGTCCGACCAGGCGTGGAGAAACCTCCGTCAACCGGTGGTTGCGCAACGACCTCGGCGGGCGGCCGGATCCCTCGTCGCCGTCAACCAGTGGTTGCTCACCCGCGCCCGTTGTGACGTCAATCCGTCCTTGCCAGCCCGGCGAACCCACCGCGACAGCCGCTGTCGCTCTGTCAACGCTCACCTGACACGCGAGGGCTTCGTCCGACCGGCTTTCCCACCGGGGGCTGTGCGAGCTGTGACCCACGAGTACGCCAGGCGAGGTGGAGCCAGGACACGACCTAGGCGGGGTGCGGGACGCCCTCGGGTGTCATCGAGTCGATCAGCTTCTCCAGCGCGGCTTCGACGTCCTCCTTCCAGGTGAGGACGTTGCGCAGATCGATCCGCAGCCGCGGATAGCGGTGATGGGGGCGTACGGTCTTGAAACCCACCGAGAGCAGGAACTCCGCCGGGACCACACACCCCGGGCGCTCCCACTTCGCGTCGCCGAACACCTCGACCGCGCGGACGCCGCGTTTGAGCAGGTCCTTCGCCACGCTCTGGATCATCACCCGGCCGAGCCCGCCCCCTGCGAAGTCGGGCAGCACCCGCACCGTCATCAGCAGGACCGCGTCGGCGCTGACCGGGGAGGTCGGAAAGGCCACCGAACGCGGCACGTAGGAGGGTGGTGCGTACAGGGCGAAGGCGGCGAGAACATCCCCGACGTAGCAGACCTTCCCGCACGAACCCCAGTCCAGCAGAGTCGCGGAGAGCCACGCCTCCTTCTCCAGCGCCGGGTCGCCGGCGTCCTCGGCCCGCTGACGAGCCACCGGATCGAGTTCCCAGAACACACACCGGCGGCAGGGCCTTGGCAGATCGTCGAGGTTGTCGAGCGTGACGTTGACGAGGCGGCGTGTCGTACTCATGTCTCCTCGCTACCCGGATCCTGACCGGTCTACGGCGATGTCTAGGCCCGGTTGTCGCGGCCCGCTTTGTCGGAAAGGTCCGCAACCGCCGCTCCGTCCGGATGCGTGGGTTGCGTGGGTTGCGTGGCGGTGTGGTCGGCCGAGGCGACAGGCGCGGCGTATCCGCCCGCGTAGGCCGTGACTAAAGGCTCCGGTCCGGATGAATGTCGCTTCAGGAGGCCGGTGGCAAATCCGGCAAGCGCCCCCGCACCGATCCCCATCAGAATCCAGGTGACGATCCGCATGACTACCCTTCTGGCGATGACCCCACTCCCCGCGGGCCCGCTCTATAGGGCATCGTAGTAGCGAGTGGGCAGCCTGGGTGCCAAGGGCTGCGCGCTTCCACCGTGAGAGGAGCGTACGCCGCTATGGAGGACAGTCCGGAGCACCGGCCCGTACACCGCGAGACCCGGTTCGACGCCGATGTCGCGAGGTACGCGGCACGAGCTAAGGGCATGGTCGCCTCCGAGATCCGCGCACTGTTCTCCGTCGCCAACCGGCCCGAGGTCGTCTCCCTGGCCGGCGGCTCGCCCAACATCTCCGGCCTCCCTCTCGACGTGGTCGGTTCCCTGCTCAACGAGCTCGTCGTCGACCACGGCACGATCGCGATGCAGTACTGCGGCGCCCAGGGAGACCCCTTCCTGCGTGAGCAGATCACCGACGTGATGTCGCAGGTCGGCATTGACGCCAGCCCCGACGACGTCGTGGTGACTGTTGGTAGCCAGCAGGCGCTCGACCTGGTGACGAAGATCTTCTGCGACCCCGGCGACGTCGTTCTCTGCGAGGCTCCGAGCTACGTCGGAGCGCTGGGCGTCTTCGCCGCCTACCAGTGCGACGTCGTGCACGTCGAGATGGACGACGAGGGCCTGATCCCCGAACACCTCGAGAACGCCCTTGCCAGGCTCACCGCGGTCGGCCGCCGCGTGAAGTTCCTCTACACCATCCCGAGCTACCACAACCCGATGGGCGTGTCGCTCGGCGCGACGCGACGGTCCCAGATCCTCGACATCTGCCACCGCTACGACGTCCTGGTGGTCGAGGACGACCCCTACGGCCTCCTCGGCTTCGAGGGCGAGCCGTACCGCGCGCTGCGCGCGGACGACACCGCGCGGGTGGTCTATCTCGGCTCCTTCTCCAAGACGTTCGCCCCCGGATTCCGGGTCGGCTGGGCGCTGGCCCCCCACGCGATCCGCGACAAGCTGGTGCTCGCCCAGGAGTCGGCGACGCTGTGCCCGCCGACGTTCAGTCAGTTCGCCGTCTCGACCTATCTCGCCAACCACGACTGGAAGGGCCAGATCAAGTCCTTCCGGGAGATGTACCGCGAGCGGCGCGACGCGATGCTCGAGTCCCTCGCCGACCTCATGCCCGCGACCACGAAGTGGACCACCCCGAAGGGCGGTTTCTTCGTCTGGGTGACCCTCCCGGAGGGGATCGACTCCAAGGCGATGTCGCCGCGCGCTGTGACGGCTCGGGTGGCGTACGTGCCGGGAACGGCGTTCTACGCCGACGGATACGGCAGCCAGAACATACGGCTGTCGTACTGTTTGCCCCCGCCGGACCGGATCCGGGAGGGTATCCGCAGATTGGCCGCCGTGGTCGAACGGGAAATGGAACTCCGGGAGACCTTCGGACCGCTGGACAGCGGCCGAGGTGAAGGCGTCGAGTTCCCCGGCCCCGAAGTGCAGTGATGGTCGGCGGGTCCGGGTGGTGACGAAGGGACGACAGATGAGCGATCTTGGCCGCGTTCTGGTACTCGCGGGAGGGCTCTCGCACGAACGCGACGTGTCCCTTCGTTCGGGTCGCCGCGTCAGCGAGGCCCTTCGTGCGGTCGGTGTCGACGTCGAGGAACGGGACGCCGACGCCGGGCTCATCCCCGCACTCCAGGACGACCCGCCCTCAGCCGTGTTCCCGCTGCTGCACGGCGTGGCCGGCGAGGACGGCGCCCTGCGCGAGGTGCTCGACCTCCTGGGCGTTCCCTACGCCGGCTCCACGCCGGTCGCCTGCCGGTCAGCCTTCGACAAGCCGGTCGCCAAGACGATCGTCGCCGCGGCCGGGGTCCACACCCCGCCGTCGGTGGTCCTCCCGCACGAGATCTTCCGTGAGCTCGGTGCGCAGACGGTCCTCGAACGCATCGTGGACCGGCTCGGGCTGCCCCTCGTGGTCAAGCCCACCCGCGGCGGCTCCGCGCTCGGCTGCAGCGTCGTGCGCGGAATTCCCGAACTCCCCGCGGCGATGGTGAGCTGCTTCGCCTACGGCGACGTCGCGCTCCTCGAACGCCACATCGCCGGCACCGAGGTCAGCGTGACGGTCATCGACACCGGTGAGGGTCCCCGGGCACTCCCCGCGGTCGAGATCGTCCCGGACAGCGGCATCTACGACTACGCGGCCCGCTACAACGCCGGCGCCACGGAGTTCGTCGCGCCGGCACGCCTCACCGAGGAGACCGCCGCGGCGTGTGCCGAGGCGGCGCTCGCGGCGCACCGGGCGCTCGACCTGCGCGACCTGTCACGTACCGACCTGATCGTCGACTCCGACGGGATCCCGTGGTTCCTCGAGGTCAACGTCGCCCCCGGGATGACCGAGACCTCGCTCGTACCGCTGGCGTTCGAGTCGGCCGGGCTCGACCTGGGCGTGGTCTGCCGCGAACTCCTCGACAGCGCGGCCCGTCGACCCCGTCCGGCGACGGATCCCGCGTCTTCCTGACCTCCACCCGCGATCGGTTACGCCCAGCCCCAGGAGCACGGGGCTCGGGCACCCGCGCCTCGCGTCTGTCTCACCGGCCCTGGTAGCGAGCCTGGCTCCTTCATGCGCCGACCCCGCCGCGTTGGAGCCGCAGAGGACCTGCGGACTGGTGCACTCCGGGACCTGACCATCCTCCGATCGCGTCGCGCACCCTGCGGCCCCCCAGTCACATCGCGCACCTGGTCGTGCCATGCCCGTCGGGAGGTCCACAGCGCCGCCTCCCGTACGTACGGGCGGCTTGGATGCCCTGGCACCCTCAGGGGTCCTGGTGGCTTCACAGGCCCTCTGAGGCCGTGCTGGCCCCCCACGACTGGGCAGACCGGACTTCGCCCGACGCCGTTCCCTCCGAAGGTTGGTTTGGTCCGACAGACTCCGGGCAAGTCTTGGGATACGCCCTGACGGCGACTCCCCGACTTCCAGCACACGCAGCTCCGTCGGTCCGCTGTCGAGCGTCTCGGTTACCACAGCGCTCCTGTTGATCGGGTCCCCGTGCTCTCCCACGCGACCGACTCTGAACTCGGGTTCGCGAAGGCTCCGGAACGCTACGCACCAACCTGTGGATCACCTGTGGATATCTCTGTTGTTGTCCACCTCTGGCGGTCCGGAACGGCGCTCCGCGTGAGCTCCGGTCGCCGTAACCCACAGCGTGGCGGTCGTGCTCACTGCGTACACCACTGTGGAACTCGATGTGGAAAAAGCTGGGGATACGTGCGTGTGAGTGCTGCCCTCACCGGCCGCCGACGCCTGGGCTCGCCGGTCGCACATGCGGTCATCAGCCGCCTGCTGGCGACGTGCACGGCCTCTGACCTGCGACGTTGTGCGCTGACGCGCAGGTTTCCCTTAGCGGTGGCGGTGGTTCCACGTGAAACCAGGACCCCGCCAGCACTGGCCTCCTGGGCTGGGGAAAGAAGCAGCCGCTCCGACGTCGGGTCGCTGTCAAGCCAATCCTTCTGGGGATAACCAAGCGATTCCGTGGACAACCGCGATCCCTGTGGATGGTTGCCTGCTGCGTCCCGTCTCACCCGGATGGCTTCGGCAGCTGTGCCGCTGCTGGGGTAGGACCGCCCAAAGTGCTCGACGGTTGTCCGGCCGTCAGTTGGCGCCGAGCAAGGCTGCCCGGTGCAGTCGAACGGAGCCCGCTCCCATGCGCCGACCTTCCCAGTGCGACCGGCGTCGCCAGGACGTCACCGAGCCCCCGGGTCAGCGCGAGGCCGACCCGGTGCGGCCCTCGGCTCACCGAGGACATCATCGACGCGCACGGGTCGGAGTCAGCGTCGGTGCGTGGTCAGCGGCGGGGTCTCTGCGCCGCCGCCAGCATCGGGGCACCCGGGGCACCAACACGCCGTCCGGCACACCGCTCGCGGGAGCCGGCGCCATCCCCCAGGAGCCCCGGAGCGCGGACAACTAGCGGACCAGGTCGACGACGCGTTGCCCTCCGACCGCCTGCGTGTGGCCGCCGACTGCCGGACTGGACCGCGCGCGGGTTCTCAGCGCCGCAGGCCGCACTCAGGCCGTGCACTGAATCTCGTGCCCGCTCGAACGACCGAAAACCACGAACAAGTCACGGTCGCGGCTCACGGCTCACGACTCACGGCCGGGAGCTACGGCGGGTTGGTCGGGGCAGTGGTCACCCGGCCAGGCCGGCGGCGTCCAGCGAGCGGCACGACGCCGTCTGTTTCACGTGGCCACTGTCGCCGGATGCCACACCCAGAGCTGCACGGCGCCGGGCTCAGCCAGCGACCCGCGCCGGATCCGCGCCAGCTGCGCGATGGTGCCGATGGCGGCTTCTGAGGATCAGATCGTTCGGCCGTCGTCGGTGACCGGCGTCGGCCCTCGCCCTCGCCGGTCGTCGGCGCGCGGTTCAGGCGGAGCGAGTGCTCAGCTTTCGTGCGGAGTTGGCGGGTCCATCAGGCCGATGATGCGCTCGAGGTCGTCGATGGAGGCGAACTCGACGGTGATCTTGCCCTTGGAGCGGCCCAGATCGACCTTGACCCGCGTCTCGAAGCGGTCGGCGAGCCGGACTTCCAGGTCGGCCAGGCGCGGCGCGACCGGCTTGGCGGTACGAGCGGGACGAGCCGGCTTGTCCTGCTGGCCGATGCCCATTGCGACGATCTCTTCGAGCGCCCGAACAGAGAGCCCTTCGGCGACCACCCGGTGCGCCAGCCGGTCCTGGGCCTCCTCGCTGTCCACGGCGAGCAACGCCCGCGCGTGGCCGGCGCTCAGAACGCCGGCGGCGACCCGACGCTGCACGGCCGGTGGCAGCTTCAGGAGCCGGAGGGTGTTGCTGATCTGTGGACGGGAGCGTCCGATCCGGTGCGCGAGTTCGTCGTGCGTGCAGCCGAAGTCCTCCAGGAGCTGACCGTAGGCGGCAGCCTCCTCGAGCGGGTTGAGCTGCGCCCGGTGCAGATTCTCGAGCAGGGCGTCGCGCAACATGACGTCGTCGTCCGTGTCGCGCACGATCGCCGGGATGACCTCCAGCCCGGCTTCCTGCGCGGCTCGCCAGCGACGCTCGCCCATGACGAGTTCGTACTTGTCGGCGCCAAGGTGGCGCACGACGATCGGCTGCAGGAGCCCGATCTCCTGGATGGAGTGGACGAGCTCGGCCATCGCCTCCTCGTCGAACACCTGACGCGGCTGCCGGGGGTTCGGCGTGATCGCACCGACCGGCACCTCCGCGAAGTGAGCGCCGGCAACCATCGGTGGCATTGCCGGAAGGTCCGGAGCCTGTTCCTGATGACTCTCGACGGGTAGCGGGACTGGCTCGGGGCTGACATCCGTTTCGCTCGACGGCGGCGTAACGGAAGGCGACACAGGCGGCGGCGTAGGGGTCGCAACAGGTGCGGGTGCGGCCGGTATCAGCGCGCCAAGGCCGCGACCCAATCCACGTCGAACCGTCATCGGACGTCTCCTCGCTCGAATCCACTCGCGGTGGTCGAGCCTAGTACGCCCCCATTGCCCGTATCGGTGGATGTGTCAGTTTCCACACTGTTCGCCCAAGGATCCCGAAGCGCGAGCTCCCGTGCGGCCTCGAGGTAAGAGAGGGCGCCCGGCGAGCCCGGGTCCCAGGTCATCGCCGTCTGCCCGAAGCTCGGCGCCTCCGAGATACGCACCGACCGCGGGATGGCGGTGCGGAGAACGGCCTGGCCGAGGTTCTCCCGGGCGTTCTCCGCGACCTGCGCGGAGAGTCGGGTGCGCGCGTCGTACATCGTGAGCAGCACGGTGCTGACGACGAGGTCGCGGTTGAGCTCCCGGACTAGGTCGACGATGCGGAAGAGCGTCTCGACGCCTTCCAGCGCGTAGTACTCGCACTGGATCGGCACCAGCACCTCGCGGCCGGCGACAAGAGCGTTCATCGTGAGGAGGCCCAGCGACGGCGGGCAGTCGATCATCACGTAGTCGAGCGGCTGGCCGGCCTCCGCCTGCTCCCGGATGTACACGTCGAGAGCACGCTTGAGTCGGGCCTCACGAGCGACCACGCTGGCGAGTTCGAGTTCGGCGCCGGAAAGGTCGATCGTCGCGGGGACAGCGAAGAGCGTGGGAAAGCGCGGCACCGAGTACACGAACTTGCTGATCGGCTCACCGTCGACGAGTACGTCGTAGATGTTGGGCAGTCCTTCGCCGTGCTCGATGCCAAGCGCGGTTGAGGCGTTGCCTTGTGGGTCCAGGTCGATCACCAGCACCCGAGCGCCGGATCCCGCGAGCGCCGCGGCCATGTTGACCGCCGTGGTGGTCTTCCCGACGCCGCCCTTCTGGTTCGCGACCACGAAGACCCTGGTCCGGCGCGGCCTCGGGAGAACTGGATTGAAGACCATAGGGGTGTCGACGTCTCGCGCGACGGCCGCCGCCGGCGGAAGCTCCGATGTTTCACGTGAAACGAGAAGGTCGTCGGTGTTCTGGATCGTGGCCGGGCCTACATGCACGGGGATCTGGTCCATTGGCTCCTGCCGTTCGTCTGGGGCTTGGACCGCGTGGTCCGCACCTTGGGGAGCATCTACTGCCGGGGGGTCGCCCTCCGCCTCGGCTTCGTCGTCCGCGACGTGCCGCCCTGCGGGTCCATCGGCTGGGTGCTGGATGGGCCAGCCGAGACCGGTTTGATGCTGCTCGTGCACCTCGCTGGAGGTCGGCGACGGTCGAACGGGCCAACCAAGTCCGGTCACCGCGTGCACGTCGGTCACAGTCATACTCCTCTAGCTGAACCGGACCCGCCGCGGCGATTCCGTCCCTGCCCTGGTGGGCGTCTGCGTTTCGGTTCCCCCGCGACGAGGCGCACCACGGTCGTGGGGATGGGTACCAGCCCTTCGCCGAGCCGCTCGATGGCCGACTCGACAACTCCCAGCTTCGCGAGCTCCGGACGAGCCTCGTCGAGTTCAGCGGCGGCGCGCTCCCCCTTCATCGCCAAGACTGACCCACCCGGGCGACACAGGCCAAGCGCGACACGGGCCAGCCGGGAAAGAGGAGCGACCGCTCTCGCCGTCACGACGTCGTAGGCGCCGGAATGATCCTCGGCCCGTGAACGGACGACCTCGACGTTGGACAACTCGAGGACGTCGACCGCCTCTGACAGGAACTCCGCGCGACGGAGGAGCGGCTCCAGGAGGGTCAGCCGAAGATCCGGCCGGGCGATCGCCACGACGATGCCCGGCAGACCGGCGCCCGAACCGACGTCACAGACCGTCGAGCGCGCCGCGATGGCCGGTGCCAGTACCCCGCAGTTGAGAAGGTGCCGATCCCAGATTCGCTCGACCTCGCGCGGGCCGAGCAGCCCGCGTTGCGTACCAGGGCCGGCCAACAGATCGGCATAGCGTCGGATGACGGGTAGCCGATCTTCGAACACGAGCTCCGCGGCAGGCGGAGCCTCTGGCACATCGACTGCCTCGGCTGTTTCACGTGAAACAGCCGATGGCTGCTCACGCCTGCTGGACGACGACCCTACGCTCGGGCTCTTCGCCCTCCGACTCACTCGTCAGTCCCTTCGCGGCTACTGCGTCATGGACGATCTTCCGCTCGAACGGCGTCATCGGCTCCATCCGAACCGGCTCACCACTCGCGCGTACCTCTTCCACGACCTTCTCCGTCAACGCGATCAGGTCCTTGCGCCGCTGTGCGCGGTAGCCGTCGACGTCCAGCATCAACCGGCTGCGCTCCCCGGTCTCGCGGTAGACCGCGAGACGGGTCAGCTCCTGCAGCGCTTCCAGGACCTCGCCGCCCTCACCAACCAGAAGCTTCAAGTCGCCACCCACGATGGCCACCATCGCGCGGTCGCCTTCGACGTCCAGGTCGATATCGCCGTCAATGTCGGCGATGTCGAGGAGTTCCTCGAGGTAGTCAGCCGCGACGTCCCCTTCACCCTCGAGCCTGGACACTCGCTCCTCGGCGGTCTCCGCGGGGGCCTTGCGCTCTGCGGTCGACTCGGCGTGGTCGTCGTTGCGACCTTCACCGTCGGCGTCGCCACCTTCAACGAACGACGTAACGCCCTCAGTCACGACTTCTCCTTCATCTCGCGCCACAGCCGGCGCACACAACAAGACTTTGGGGACGGCGGCGCCGTCCGTTGTCAGCGACTCTTCCGCTTGCTACGCGGGAGTCGCTGGGGCTGTACCCGCTTGGCGGCCGCCTGCGTCGCCTCGTCGCCGTTGACCGATGCGGTGGCGCCGTTCGGCGACTCCTTGTCGCCGCCCGGAAGCAGCGCGGACAACCCCTTTCGGGCCGTCTTGCGGCCCTTGCGTGCCTGATAGGCATCGAAGGCCGGGGTGCCCGGAGCGGGGTTACGGCGAATCACCCAGAACTGCTGGCCCATGGTCCACACGTTGGTGGTGAACCAGTAGATGAGCACACCCACCGGGAAGTTGACGCCGCCGACCGCGAACACCAACGGGAGCACGTAGAGGAGGAGCTTCTGCTGCTGCGCGTACTGACCGGTCAGCGCCTCCGGCGGCATGTTCTTACGCATGAGCTGCCGCTGGGTCGTGAACGTCGTCGCCGTCATCATGATGATGAGCACGACCGTGACGACCTGGACCGACAGGCTCGTGGAGCCGATGAACTTGTCCGAGATGTGCGCGCCGAAGATCGACGCGTGGCGCAGCGAGTCGACAAGGCGCTGGTCCAGGCCCGACCCACGGACGACGCCGTTGGCCGCGCCATCGAGTACGCGGAAGAGTGCGATGAAGATCGGCGACTGCAACAGGATCGGAAGGCACGAGGAGAACGGGTTGGTTCCGCTCTCCTTGTAGAGCTTCATCATTTCCTGGCCCATGCGTTCCCGGTCATGGCCGAACTTCTTCTGCAGCTCCTTCATCTTCGGCTGCAGCAGGGCCATGTTGCGGCTCGCACGGATCTGCCGGACGAACAGCGGGATGAGCAGGATCCGGATGACCACGACCAAGCCGACGATCGACAGAACCCAGGTCCAGCCCGAGTTCGCACCGAGCAGGGGCGAGAAAACGGTGTAAAACGCTCGCAGGATCCACGACACGGCGTCGTAGAGCGGCGTAAGGATCGTGTCGTACCAGCTCACGCTTCACGCACCTCAGCTGTGGGTGTGCGCGCCCACACCGGCGCGCGGTCGGGGTGGCGGGACCGGGTCGTACCCGCCAGGGGTCCAGGGATGGCACCGCGCCAGCCGACGAGCGGCCAGCCAGCTACCGCGCAGCGCCCCGTGCGTTTCCACAGCTTCCAGGGCGTAGGCCGAACAAGACGGGTGATAACGGCACACCTGCCCATACAAGGGACTCACGAACATCCGGTAGCCCTTGAGAAGTAGGACAAGAACGGCCTTCACCGCGCACTCTCCGCTGCGAGATATCGCGGTCGCGCCATCGCTGTGCCGAGCGCCGCGTCGAGGTCGCGCCCTAGCTGGTCGCTGGACGCCCTCGCTGCAGACGGTAACGCGCGGACGACGAGGAGGGTTCCGGCCGGTAGCGAACCGACCCTGTCGCGAAGCAGATGGCGGAGTCGTCTTCGCACCGAATTGCGCACCACCGCGCTCCCGACGGCGCGGCTCACCACGAATCCAACCCGGGCCGGTGTCTCCTCCCCGGCGACCACCAGATGCACGACAAGCGTCGCTCGGCCGGCGCGGCGACCATGTCGGACCGCCGTCGCATAGTCGACCGAGCGACGCATTCGGTGGTGGGCCGGGACCACGACATCGAGCTCGACCTGGATGGACCTCGACCGTCTCAGACGGCGAGGCGCTGACGGCCCTTACGCCGCCGAGCTGCGAGGATGGCGCGGCCGGCTCGAGTCCGCATCCGCAGCCTGAAGCCGTGCGTCTTGTGCCGGCGCCGGTTGTTGGGCTGGAAGGTGCGCTTCACGGGGAGTCTCCTGGTCAGTGGTGATGATCGCGGGCGCCGTCATCTCGACATCACCGTCCACCCGCGGCCCAGCGACACGCATCGAGCGCGGCGTTGAAACTGATCCGTGAGCATACGGCGATCGCCGAGAGAACGGCACCGTGACCGACCCACGGTACGGGCCAGCCGCTCGGCCGGTCAAACTGAGTCGTTCGAGCGCGCTCCGCAGGATACCTA
Organism: Actinopolymorpha pittospori; assembly: GCF_014873875.1. Lineage (GTDB taxonomy): Bacteria > Actinomycetota > Actinomycetes > Propionibacteriales > Actinopolymorphaceae > Actinopolymorpha > Actinopolymorpha pittospori. Next base: position 1,833,423 of record NZ_JADBEM010000001.1, read on the forward strand.
TCCGGCCTCACCCGGCCATCAGCGGATACCTCTCGGCGCTCCGGCCCAGGCGATCCGCCCGGCCGGCGGGCGACCGGGACCGGCCGCGGACCCAGTCACCGGCACACAGTCACGACCCAGTCACCGGCACAGTCACGACCCAGCCGTGGATCCGGGGCCAGAACACGGCCGGCGTACGGAAGCTCGCGGATGGGAACCGTTCGCTCGGACCGGCCCTTGATGGACAGATTGTGCGCTTGTTACCGTCCTCCACCCCTTAGGGTCGTCCACAGACGCTTTACACAGGCTGTGGAAGGATCTGTGGACGCTGTGGCGCCTGAAGGAGGCCGCTGAACCGATCCGGAAGCCCACGACCGCGGACGGACATCCACAGGCACGCGGGGGCGTGCAAGTGATCGCCTGACGGAGACAGGAGTTGAAGTAGTGCCCGGGGAGCCTGACGCGCTTAGTGCCACCTGGCGACTGGTCCGGGACAGCCTGGACCAGGACCTTCCGCCGAACCACCGGGTGTGGCTCGCCTACAGCCGGCCGGTGACGCTGCACGGCAACACCGCCATCATCGCCGTGCGGGACGACTTCACCCGAACCCAGCTCGAGACCAAGCTGCGGCCGCGCCTCGAGGACGCCCTGTCCAGGGCACTCGGTGAGTCCGTACGCCTCGCTGTCACCGTCGAACCCTCGCTCGCCCTCGACGGGCCCGACGACGGAGACGACGGGACGCCGTCCCCGGAGGAGGGTGAGAGCCGGACCTCCGGGACGTCGGGTGGCGTGCAGCCGCTCGGCGACGACGACGAACCCCACCGCTCGGGACTCGCCGTGGGGCCGAGCGGCACGGACGCGTTCGCCCTGTCCTCCGCGCCTCCCGGTCAGCCGGTCCGCGCCGACACCGAGCCGCCCCGGCTGAACCCGAAGTACCTCTTCGACACGTTCGTGATCGGCTCGTCCAACCGGTTCGCCCACGCGGCGGCGGTCGCCGTGTCCGAGGCTCCGGGCAAGGCCTACAACCCGTTGCTCATCTACGGCGACTCCGGCCTGGGCAAGACCCACCTGCTCCACGCGATCGGTCACTACGTCCGCAACCTGTACGCGAACGCGCGGATCCGCTACGTCTCCAGCGAAGAGTTCACCAACGACTTCATCAACTCCATCCGCGACGACAAGGCGCCGACGTTCCAGCGCCGCTACCGCGACGTGGACGTGCTCCTGGTCGACGACATCCAGTTCCTCGAGAACAAGGAGCGGACGCAGGAGGAGTTCTTCCACACGTTCAACGCTCTGCACAACGCGAACAAGCAGATCGTGATCTCCTCCGACCGCCCGCCCAAGCGCCTCGAGACCCTGGAGGACCGGCTGCGAAACCGGTTCGAGTGGGGTCTGATCACCGACATCCAGCCGCCGGACCTGGAGACGCGGATCGCGATCCTGCGCAAGAAGGCGGCCCAGGAGCGGCTCACCGCACCGCCGGAGGTGCTGGAGTTCATCGCCAGCAAGATCCAGACCAACATCCGTGAGCTCGAGGGTGCGCTGATCCGGGTCACGGCGTTCGCGAGCCTCAACCGGCAGGCCGTCGACCTCGCCCTCGCCGAGATCGTGCTGAAGGACCTCATCCCGACCGGTGGCGAGCCGGAGATCACGGCGGGCCAGATCATGGCCCAGACCTCGTCCTACTTCGGGCTGTCCATGGACGACCTGTGCGGATCGAGTCGGAGCCGGGTCCTGGTGACAGCCCGCCAGATCGCGATGTACCTGTGCCGTGAGCTCACCGACCTCTCGCTCCCGAAGATCGGTCAGCAGTTCGGTGGCCGCGACCACACCACCGTCATGCACGCCGACCGCAAGATCCGGCAGCTGATGGCCGAACGGCGCAGCGTCTACAACCAGGTGACCGAGCTCACGAATCGGATCAAGCAGCAGGCGCGTTCGTCCTGACCCTCGGGCGTCGGCCCGCCGTCTTCGGCGGCGCCGGCGACGTGCGGCGCGAGGCGTCGCAGCGGGGGCTGGGAGAGGGCCGGACGTCCGGTTGGGCCGGTTTGATCGCGAACGAGGCTTACTCCTCACAACCTGGGGACAACTCTGTGGATCAATCTCGACCTTGTCGGGGAAGGATTGTGGATCGTGTGGGACAAAAGTCGACAGTCCACCGGAGCCCCTGCGCTGCCCCCAGCTCGCCACACAGCCTGTGTGCATGAAAGTTCAGCCCCTGACCAGCGCAAACACGAGTTGTCCACACTGTCCACCGCACCTATGACGAAGCTGAGTCTGCTTACGTAAATGACAAGAACTCCACAATCCTCAGCGCGCCAAACCTGGGGACGAAGCGTTCCGAGCCCGATCCCAGGCCCCGTTCGTGGCCCCGAACCGAGTCCGATCACGCGAGCGGACTCCACGTCCAGCCGCAGCGGACCCGGCACCACCCGCCCACTTCCAACCGGTGTAGCGTCGTGCTCCCAGTTGGCCGCTGTACGTCGAGGAGGCGAAGAGCGGTGAAGTTCCGCGTAGACCGTGACGTCCTCGCCGATTCGGTGGCCTGGGTCGCACGCAGTCTCCCGTCCAGGCCTTCGCTTCCGGTCCTTGCCGGCATGTTGGTCGACGCTCGCGACGGTGAGCTCCTGCTGTCCGGCTTCGACTACGAGACGTCGGCCCGGGTCAGCGTGCCCGCCGAGGTGTCGGCCGAAGGTTCGGCGCTGCTGTCCGGGCGACTGCTCGCCGACATCAGCCGCAGCCTTCCGTCCCAGCCGGTCGATCTCACCGCCGAGGGCGGCAAGGTCGTGGTGACCTGCCGCAGCGCGCGGTTCACCATGCAGACCCTGCCGGTGGAGGACTACCCCGAGCTGCCGCAGATGCCGACCGCGTCCGGCACGGTCAAGGGCGACGTGTTCGCCAACGCCGTCTCCCAGGTCGCCGTCGCCGCCGGCCGCGACGACATGCTGCCCGTCCTCACCGGCGTGCGCATCGAGATCGAGGGCTCCTCGGTCACGCTCGCGGCGACCGACCGCTACCGGCTCGCCGTCCGCGAGTTCACCTGGTCCCCCGAACAGTCCGACCTGTCCGCCACCGCGCTCGTGCCGGCCCGCGTCCTCGCCGACACCGCCAAGGCCTTCGGCGCGGGGTCGGAGGTGACGATCGCCCTCGCAGCTCCGGGTTCGGGCAGCGGCGAGGGTCTGGTCGGCTTCGCCGGCACCACCGGTGGGTCGGTCCGGCGTACGACCACCCGCCTGCTCGACGGCGAGTTCCCGAAGTACCGCACGCTCTTCCCGCCCGAGCAACAGACCGTCGCCCGTGTCGACACGGGTGCGCTGGTCGAGTCGCTCAAGCGGGTCGCCCTCGTCGCCGAACGCAACACGCCGATCCGGCTGACCCTCGGGGACGGCATGGCCACCCTGGAGGCGGGCAGCAGCGACGAGGCGCAGGCATCGGAGTCGATCGAGGCGAGCATCGAGGGCGAGGCGCTGACCATCGGGTTCAACCCGCAGTACCTCCTCGACGGGCTCGGCGCGATCGAGGCGCCGGTGGCACAGTTCGCGTTCACCCAGCCGACGCGTCCGGCGGTCCTCACCGGTCTCGCCGCGCCGGAGGCCGAACCGAACGCCGACTACCGCTACCTGCTGATGCCGGTCCGCCTGCAGAACTGAACCAAGGAACGGGTGGACCACCCCGGCGCCGCCGCGCTCGGTCGAGGGTGGGCAGTGCAGCGGCGGGGAAGGAACTGGTTCGGCATGGAGATTGGGCTCGTCGGCCTGGGCAAGATGGGCGCGAACATGCGGGAGCGCCTACGAGCCAAGGGACACACCGTCGTCGGATACGACACGAACCCAGAGGTCTCCGACGCCGACACCCTCGCCGACATGGTCGGGCAGTTGTCTGCTCCCCGCGCCGTCTGGGTGATGGTGCCGGCGGGAGACATCACCCGCTCCGTGATCGACGAACTGTCCGGCCTCCTCGGTGAGGGGGACGTGGTCATCGACGGCGGCAACTCCCGCTGGACCGACGACGTCACCAGCGGCAAGATCCTGGGCGAGCACGGCATCGGTTTCATCGACTGCGGGGTCTCCGGCGGCGTGTGGGGCCGCACCAACGGCTACGCCCTGATGTGCGGCGGCCGCGCCGAGGACGTCGTGAAGGTGCAACCGGTGTTCGACGCGCTCAAGCCCGAGGGCGAGTTCGGCTTCGTCCACGCCGGCAAGGTCGGTGCCGGGCACTTCTCGAAGATGGTCCACAACGGCATCGAGTACGGCCTCATGCAGGCCTACGCGGAGGGGTACGAACTCCTCGAGGCCACCGACATCGTCGACAACGTCACCGACGTCTTCCAGTCCTGGCGGGAAGGAACGGTGATCCGGTCCTGGCTGCTCGACCTGCTGGTCGCCGCGCTCGAACAGGACACCGGTCTCGCCTCCATCAAGGGCTACGCCGACGACTCCGGTGAGGGCCGTTGGACGGTCGAGGCCGCGATCGACAACGCCGTACCCATGCCGGCGATCGCCGCCGCGCTCTTCGCCCGCTTCGCCTCCCGCCAGGACGACTCCCCCGCGATGAAGGCGATCGCGGCGATGCGAAACCAGTTCGGCGGCCACGCGGTGCACCCGGACGCGACCGCGGTCCGTCCGGACACCGAGGCACCCTAGGCCACGGCGGACGTCGCCGTGTACGTCGCGCACCTGTCACTCACCGACTTCCGGAACTACTCCGCCGTCGAGTTGCCGCTCGAGCCAGGTGTGACCGTCTTCGTGGGCCAGAACGGCCACGGCAAGACCAACCTGGTCGAGGCGGTCGGCTACCTCGCGACGCTCGGATCGCATCGGGTCCCGCACGACGCGCCGCTGGTGCGGTCCGGTGCCAGCCGCTCCGTCGTACGCGGGGACGTGGTCCGGCACGGCCGGCACGCGTTGATCGAGCTCGAGATCACCCCGGGCCGGGCCAACCGTGCGCGGCTCAACCGGTCACCGGTCTCCCGCCCGCGTGAGGTGCTCGGCATTCTCCGGACCGTGCTGTTCGCTCCGGAGGACCTCGCGTTGGTGAAGGGTGATCCCGACACTCGGCGCCGGTTCCTGGACGAGTTGCTGGTGGCGCGGGCACCGCGACTGTCCGGCGTGCGGCAGGACTACGACCGGGTGCTCCGGCAGCGCAACACCCTGCTGAAGACGGCGGGGCAGGCCTCCTCCGGCGCGCTGCGGACGCTGGACGCCTGGAACGAACACCTCGCCCGGCTGGGTGGGGAGCTCCTCGCGGCGCGCCTCGCTACGATCGACGTCCTTCAGCCGCTCGTGGCGAAGGCCTACGCCCACGTCTCCCCCACCCAGGAGGAGGTGCGGGTCGACTACCGCAGCTCCGTCGAACTCGGTGACCACACCACGGCGGAGGCACTCGCCGGCGACGTCGCCGCGGCTCTGACGGAGCGCCGCGAGGAGGAACTGCGCCGCGGCGTCTCCCTGGTCGGACCACACCGCGACGACCTGCTGCTCAGCCTCGGCGAGTTCCCCGCGAAGGGATACGCGAGCCACGGCGAGTCCTGGTCGGTCGCGCTCGCCCTGCGGTTGGCGGCGTACGACCTGTTGTGCAGCGACGGTGGCGAACCGGTGCTGATCCTGGACGACGTCTTCGCCGAACTCGACACCGGACGTCGCAGCCGCCTCGCCGCCCTGGTGGCCGACGCGGAGCAGGTCCTGGTCACCGCCGCCGTACCCGACGACGTCCCGGACCAGCTACGGGGAGTGCGCTACGTCGTCGCGGACGGGGAGGTCGAACGTGCCGAGTGAACCCGGCGAGCAGGAGCCCGCGCGGCGGGACCCGGTCGACGGACTTCCGGATCGACCGGACGCGACCGGCGGGTCGGAGGCCTCGCCCGATCACGACCCCGCGACCGCTGCCGATCCCTCCTGGAACCCCACCGGCGTCGAACTCGCCCGCGCGGTGGCGGCCTCCATCGGGAAGGTCGTTGGACCGGCCGGTTCCTCGACCGGGAAGACCCGCGGCCGGCGCAGGGGCGACCGGCGCGCGGGCGGCGACCGGACCGCGCGTTCGGGTGCGCGACCCGACGACCGGGATCCACAGATGCTCGACTCGACGATCGACCGGCTGGTGAACGAGCGCGGCTGGAAGACCGATGTCGCGGTCGCCGGTGCGATCGCCCGCTGGGATCACATCGTCGGCCCCGATGTCGCGGCGCACTGTCGGGCCGAGCGCTACGCCGACGCCGAGCTCACGGTCCGCGCCGACTCGACGGCGTGGGCGACGCAGGTGCGGTTGCTCGCGCCGAGCCTGGTGCGGCGACTCAACGAGGAGCTCGGGGATGACACCGTACGTCGCGTCGTCGTGCACGGACCGACGGCGCCGAGTTGGCAGAAGGGACCGCGTCGCGTACGCGATGGCCGCGGACCGCGGGACACCTACGGCTGAGCCGCCGAGTCGCTGAACTGTTGGTGGGACCGGCCGGGATCGGCGCCAGGATCGGCGGCCGAACCCGATCGGGCGCCCCGCCGGTTTGTCCGGATTGCGGCGTACGGCCCTCGATGTGGGCCGCTCGTGCGGCCTGTCCGAACCCTCACCGCTCGCCGCCACACAAGCGCCACAGATCGCTTCGGAGAGTGCGAGGTAGAAGGGGGTATACCTCTGTGGGCGCTGTGCGGGCCAGCAGGGCCTCTAGGGCCTGCCACGCGGGTGTTTAGGTCGCCGGCCAGGTACACTGAACAGGACTTTAGGCCGCTCCAACGTCTGGGGCGCCTCGTTCCGTCGGGCACCGGACGTCCCCACCGGAGCGGTCCTTTTGTGTGTCCGTTGGCAGGAGGTCAACCGCACGTGACGACTGGTGAAGTGCCGCAGTACGACGCTAGCGCGATCACTGTTCTGGAGGGCCTGGACGCTGTTCGTAAGCGTCCAGGTATGTACATCGGATCCACCGGTGAACGCGGACTCCACCAGCTGGTCACGGAGGTGGTCGACAACGCGGTGGACGAGGCCATGGCCGGCTACGCCGACCGGGTCGATGTCACCTTGCTCGCCGACGGCGGCTGCCGGGTCATCGACAACGGCCGAGGGTTCCCGACCGGGATCATCGAGTCGGAGGGCCGCTCGGCGGTCGAGGTCGTCCTCACGGTGCTGCACGCGGGCGGCAAGTTCGGCGGTGGCGGCTACAAGGTTTCCGGCGGTCTGCACGGCGTTGGCATCTCAGTCGTCAACGCGCTGTCCAGCCGTGTCGAGGTCGAGGTCAAGAACGCCGGCTACCGCTGGACCCAGAGCTACCGCGTGGGCGTGCCCGACCACCCGCTGCAGCGGCACGAGGAGACCGGCGAGACCGGGTCGACGGTGACGTTCTGGGCGAGTGAGGAGATCTTCGAGACGACGACGTACTCCTTCGAGACGATCTCCACCCGCCTGCGGGAGATGGCCTTCCTCAACAAGGGCCTGACGATGACGCTCCGGGACGAGCGCCTCGAGCTCAGCGACACGGGCGAAGCGCGCGAGGTCGAGTACCGCTACGACAACGGCCTCCTCGACTACGTCCAGCACCTCAACGCCGCCAAGGACCCCATCCACCGCAGCGTGGTCGCCTTCGAGTCCGAGGACAACGAGGTCGGGATGAGCCTCGACGTGGCGATGCAGTGGAACACCTCCTTCACCGAGTCGGTGCACACCTTCGCCAACACGATCAACACCCACGAGGGCGGCACCCACGAGGAAGGGTTCCGGTCCGCGCTCACCAGCCTCGTCAACAAGTGGGGCGAGGACTGGGGCATGATCAAGAAGCGCGAGGACCGGCTCTCCGGCGACGACGTCCGTGAAGGACTCACCGCGATCATCTCGGTGAAGCTGGAGGAGCCGCAGTTCGAGGGTCAGACCAAGACCAAGCTCGGCAACACCGAGGCGAAGACGTTCGTCCAGACCCTCCTCTACGACCGGCTCGGTGAGTGGTTCGAGAAGAACCCGGGCGAAGGCAAGGACATCGTCCGTAAGGGCATCGCCGCCGCGACCGCCCGCGTGGCCGCCCGTAAGGCCCGCGACCTCGCCCGCAACCGCAAGGGGCTGCTGGGCGGCGGTGGCCTACCCGGCAAGCTCGCCGACTGCCAGTCGACCAACCCGGACGAGTGCGAGGTCTTCATCGTCGAGGGTGACTCCGCGGGTGGCTCGGCCAAGGGTGGCCGCGATCCCCGGATCCAGGCGATCCTCCCGATCCGCGGCAAGATCCTCAACGTCGAGCGGGCCCGCATCGACCGGGTCCTGCAGAACAACGAGGTCCAGGCGATCATCGCCGCGCTCGGTACCGGCATCCACGAGGACTTCGACCTCGACAAGCTCCGCTACCACAAGGTCGTACTGATGGCCGACGCCGACGTCGACGGCCAGCACATCACGACGTTGCTGTTGACGTTGCTGTTCCGGTTCATGAAGCCGGTCATCGAGGCCGGACACGTCTACATCGCCCAGCCGCCGCTGTTCAAGATCCGCTGGTCCAACGCCGCGCACGAGCTGGCCTACAACGACCGGGAGCGCGACGGGTTGCTCGCCGCGGGCCAGGAGGCCGGCCGCAAGCTGCCCAAGGACAACCCGATCCAGCGCTACAAGGGTCTGGGCGAGATGAACGCCGACGAGCTGTGGGAAACCACGATGGACCCCGAAGGTCGCATCCTGGGGCAGGTCACGCTTGACGACGCCGCCCAGGCCGACGAGATCTTCTCCATCCTCATGGGTGAGGACGTCGAGCAACGACGTTCGTTCATCCAGCGGAACGCCAAGGACGTGCGCTTCCTTGACATCTGACCGGCTCGGCACGTCACGGCGGCTCCAGTGGGCCGCCGTGACGTGCGCGACGAAGGACTGTTTTTCTCCTAAGGAACGGGCCAAGTGACCGAAGACACCACCGCCATCCCCCCGCCCCCCGGACGCATCAACCCTGTCGATCTCCAGTCGGAGATGCAGCGCAACTACCTCGAGTACGCGATGAGCGTGATCGTGGGCCGGGCGTTGCCGGACGTCCGGGACGGACTGAAGCCGGTTCACGTGCGGGTGCTGTATGCGATGTACGACGGTGGCTACCGGCCCGACCGCGGCTTCTCCAAGTGCTCGCGCGTCGTCGGTGACGTCATGGGTCAGTACCACCCCCACGGCGACAGCGCGATCTACGACACCCTGGTCGGCCTCGCCCAGCCGTGGACCAAGCGGTACCCGCTCGTCCAGGGCCAGGGCAACTTCGGTTCGCCGGGTAACGACCCGCCCGCCGCGATGCGATACACCGAGTGCCGGATGGCGCCGCTCGCCATGGAGATGGTGCGCGACATCGACGAGGACACCGTCGAGTTCCGGCCCAACTACGACGGCCGCGGCCAGGAGCCCGTCGTCCTGCCGAGCCGGTTCCCGAACCTGCTCGTCAACGGCTCGGCCGGCATCGCCGTCGGTATGGCGACCAACATCCCGCCGCACAACATGCGCGAGGTCTCAGCGGCGGCGCTGTGGGCACTGGAGCACCCCGAAGCCTCCCGTGAGGAACTCCTCGAGGCCGCGATGGAGCGGATCCCGGGGCCGGACTTCCCGACGGGTGCGCTGATCGTCGGCCACCGCGGGATCGAGGACACCTACCGCACCGGCCGGGGTTCGATCACCATGCGTGCGGTGGTCGACGTCGAGGAGGACTCCAAGGGACGCACCTGCCTCGTCATCACCGAGCTTCCCTACCAGGTCAACCCGGACAACCTCGCGCTCCGCATCGCCGAGCTCGCCGACTCGGGCAAGGTCACCGGGATCGCCGACGTGCGGGACGACTCCTCCTCGCGCACCGGCCAGCGGCTGGTCGTCGTCCTCAAGCGTGACGCGATCGCGAAGGTCGTCCTGAACAACCTCTACAAGCACACGCAGCTGCAGGACAACTTCGGCGCCAACATGCTGGCGCTCGTCGACGGGATCCCCCGCACCCTGTCGCTCGACCTGTTCCTGTCGTACTGGATCGACCACCAGATCGAGGTCATCCAGCGGCGGACCCGCTACCGCCTGCGAAAGGCGGAGGAGGACGCGCACATCTACCGCGGCCTCGCCAAGGCGTTGGACGCGTTGGACGAGGTCATCGCGTTGATCCGGCGTAGCCCGTCCGCCGACGAGGCGCGTACCGGTCTGATCGAGCTGCTCGAGATCGACGAGATCCAGGCGCGGGCGATCCTCGACATGCAGCTGCGCCGGCTGGCCGCCCTGGAGCGCCAGGCCATCCTGGAGCGCCTGCAGGAGCTCGAGGACCGCATCGCCGACCTGCAGGACATCCTCGCCTCGCCCGAGCGGCAGCGCACGATCGTCGCGGAGGAGCTCACCGCGATCGTCGACAAGTACGGCGACGACCGGCGTTCGCAGATCATCCCCGCCGACGGCGACCTCACCGCGGCCGACCTCATCCCCGACGAGGAGGTCGTGGTCACCATCACGATGGGTGGCTACGCCAAGCGGACCCGAAGCGATCTCTACCGCAGCCAGCGGCGCGGCGGCAAGGGCGTCCGGGGCGCGGCGCTGCGGGGCGACGACGTGATCGACCACCTGTTCGTGACCCGCACCCACCACTGGTTGCTGTTCTTCACCAACCGAGGTCGCGTCTACCGCGCCAAGGGCTACGAGCTTCCCGAGGCGGCACGTGACGCCAAGGGCGGCCACGTCGCGGGTCTCCTGTCGTTCCAGCCGGACGAGGAGATCGCCCAGGTGCTGGCGATCGAGGACTACGAGCAGTTCCCCTACCTCGTTCTCGCGACCAAGAAGGGCCTGGTCAAGAAGACGCCGCTGCGGGAGTACGACTCCAACCGCGCGGCCGGCGTCATCGCGCTCAACTTCCGCGACGAGGACGACGAGCTGATCGGCGCCGAACTCGTCCACGCCGAAGACGAACTACTCCTGGTCTCGCGCAAGGCACAGGCCGTGCGTTTCATGGCCGATGACGGACAGTTGCGGCCGATGGGGCGCGCCACCTCCGGTGTGACCGGCATGCGGTTCCGTGAGAGTGACGAACTTCTCTCCATGGCGGTCATCCGCGCAGGTGAGGAGGAGGGTCAGTTCGTCTTCACGGTGACTGACGGTGGGTACGCGAAACGTACGGCCGTGACGGAATACCGTCGTCAGGGCCGTGGCGGACTCGGAATCAAGGCTATGCGTATCTCCGATGCCCGGGGCTCGCTCGTCGGAGCGATCGTCGTAAGCAACGGGGATCGGGTTCTGTGCGTCAAGGCAAGTGGGCAGGTAACCAGGAGTCCGGTTGCGGACGTCCCGGCCAAGGGTCGTGACACCATGGGGGTCATCTTCGCGGGCGTCCGCGGGGGGGACACGGTCGTTGCGATTGCTCGTAACACCGAGGACGATGCTGGGGACGAGGGGAAACCGGAGACGCCCGATGACCTGCCCGCCGATGATGGACGTACAGAAGATGGCCCGGATGAGCAAGACCGGGCCGACAGCCAGGAGGACAGCACGTGACACGGAACGGCGGGCCTGACGAATCCGCTACCCAAGTCATCTCCACGTCCGGGGGCGGAGCCGGCCAGAACGAACCTCGGGGGCAGAACGGACCAAACGGTCCCGAAGCGCCTCCGAGGGGAGCGCCGCAGCGCCCCGACCTGCGTCGGCCCGAGCCGCAGCGCTACACGGACCCGGTAGCCATCCGGGAACGTAACGGGCTCCGCCAGCGGGTGATGTCGGCCCCACAGCAGCCCGCAGCGGACCCGCGAAACCGGGTCCGGCGGGCGCGCCTGCGGGCCGTCCGCCTGGACCCGTGGTCTGTGATGAAGACGGCGTTCCTGTTGTCGATCGCGTTCGCCATCGTCACGGTCGTCGCCGTCACGGTTGTCTGGTATGTCCTACAAGCGGCGGGTGTGTACGAATCGATCAGTCGTACCGTCACCGACGTGCTCGGCAGCGCGTCCGAGACCCGCTTCAACCTCGAGGACTACATCGGGCTCCAGCGCGTACTCGGCTTCACCGCCCTCATCTGCGTGGTCGACGTGGTCCTCATCACGGCCATCTCCACACTTTGCGCCTTCCTCTACAACCTGTCCGCCAGCCTGCTCGGCGGCCTCGAGGTCACCCTCGCCGAAGAGGAGTGACCCCCCTCCGTCCCCGGTGACACCCACGACGGTCTGAGCTGCACCCGCCCCGCTACCTGGTCCCTCTTGCCCATCAATGCCCCCGTGGCCAACCGGTTTGGGTGGGACGCTAGGGTTGCGGTAACGTTCGTCGGCGCCCCGGGCCTATAGCTCAGACGGTTAGAGCGCTTCCCTGATAAGGAAGAGGTCACTGGTTCAAGTCCAGTTAGGCCCACTCCCCGGAATGCTCGGAGACGAGCGAGTGCAGTGGTCAGCGGCGAGCCCCTGCCCCAGGAGCTCGCGAAGTCATCACGACGATCCAGCCGTGTTGTTCGCTAGGAGGCTTCCCTATGGCCAAGAAGGCACTCCTCGCCGCGATTGCCATTGTCGGCGGGTGGCTCGCCTACAAGCGGTTGCAGGCCGACAAGGCAGAGCAGAATCTGTGGGCAGAGGCCACCGACCCGGTCCCGCCCTCCGGCAGCCTCCACTGACCCGATCGACGTCCCGACGCCTCGGCGTCGCCCTCCGGGGGCGTAGCTCAACTGGCAGAGCACTGCCTTTGCAAGGCAGGGGTTAGGGGTTCGAGTCCCCTCGTCTCCACCACCACAAAACACCAGGTCAACCCTCATCCGGCTCACCGGACCCATTCTCGGGGTGGTGAGCGAAGACCTGAAGACGCGCCCTTCCGGATCTGGCTCGGCGAACTCGGAGACGTGCCAGCGAAGCGCCGGGAGGAGTTCGCTCGGGATGCCGACCCGGCGTCGACCAGCCGCCGACCTCGGTCCCTTGATCACCTCGTACGCCTGTTGTGAGCGATCCGACAGCGGGACGATTTCGGGGCGACTGCGCCGGATTCCGCTGGCCGACGCCGGCCCGCTGCGGCGCAACTGTCTCAACCAGCCTGCAACCTACGACGGGCGGGGCCGGAGCGGCGGTCAGGAGGTGTGGCGCAACAGGGCGTCCACGACTGCCGGCCACGTCACGCGCGGCACGCCCTGGCCGACGCCGGGCAGTGTGAGCAGCGTGGCGCCCGGGATCTCCGCGGCGAGCGTCACCCCGTTCCCGTGGGGGAAGAACGGATCCTCGTCCCCGTGCACTACCAGGGTCGGCGCGGTGATCTCGCCGAGCCGCTCGCGCCACCGCGGCTGGCAGTCGATGGCAGCGAACATGGTGCCGAGGTGGCTCGCACGCTGCGCCTTCGCCGTCCGTCCCGCTCGGTCGAAGATCGACCCGGCAGACGCCCGTACGTCCTGCTCGTCGAATCCCCACGACCCGGACATCAGCGACGCGGAACTGGTCACGTAGTCGACCACGCTGTTGCGATCGGTCCAGTCCGGCTTCGGACGCCCGAACAGCTGCTCCATGACCTCCGGCGCGTGGTCGGGTAGGTCGGGATCGACCGGACCGGGCGCGACCGGACGGGTGGAGACCAGCGTCAGCGACGCAACCTGGTCGGGATGGTCGAGCGCGAGCAGCTGCGCGATGAAACCGCCGACGCCCATCCCGACCACGTGCGTACGCCCCAGATTCAGCGCCACCAACAGCTCGGACGCGTCTTTCACCAGGTCGCGCAGGTCGTAGGTGGGCGCGTCCGGGTCGACGAACGTCGACTGGCCCGCGTCGCGCAGGTCGTAGCGCACCACATACCGCCCGGCCAGCGCCGCGCACAGCTGGTCCGGCCAGCTCAGCATGGTGATGCCGACCAGCAGCGCCGGCGGATCGGCCGGGTCTCCGAAGGTCTCCACGCACAACTCGACACCGTTGACCTTGATCCGCATTTCCGCTCCTTCTGAATCAGCAGCTGGTACAGGACAGCGCCCAGAAACTCAGCGCGTTGGCCTGTAGTAGACAGACCACCTGCCACCACAAAACTCATCGGTCGGCAACGCACGTAGGTGCCCCGTCGAGGCCACGCGACGCCGAAGGTTCGTGGCCGGGCCGCCCTCCGCGTGCCGCCCCGCCGGTCCTCCATGCTCACCGTGTCGACGGGATGAGACGGGAGGCGTGTGCGGGGGCGCCTCCACGGCGTGGGCGTGTCGAAGGCGTCAGCCCTGTGCCCGGGCGGGCAGCGCTCTGAGCGCGACCGCTTGACTGGTGGCGAACAGCGCAATGTCGATGGCGATTGCCAAGATCGCCAGGACGACCAGCAGGGTCGCTGCTGTGGCGGACGCCACTGCGACGACGGCGGTGGCGAGCACGTTGACCGCCATGACCAAGCGGAGAGCCCACCGCAGCGGGACACGAGAGAGCAGCCACAGAACCGCACCAGCCCAGACGACAACCACGCCCCCGGCGACCACGAAGACCAGGGCAGGGAGCGTCACCACGTGGGTGAGGTGTGGCGCGGCGAGGGCGACGGCAACACCCAACACGGCGCAGTAAGCGGCATCAAGCCGGAGACTCCAGCGGCCGACCTTCTCGCCGTTGATGTGCGCCACCTCGTACCCCTCGTCTGCGGTGAACCTGTCCCGACTCGCCGCAATCGTAAGCCGGGCTTGAGGAAAGTCGACACAGTCATGGGTGCCGAAGAGTCCGTGGGTGAGGTGGCAGGGCTGTTCAGCCGGGAATGACTCCGAACCCGACCTCGTTGCCGTCGGGGTCGCGATACACCGCCTTGCGCGCCTCCCCGTAGCTCTCCCATTTCACCGGGTCGATCCCGCGTTCGGCGATCTCGGCAGTTCGGGCGTCCAGATCGTCGATCATTATCGCGTGCTCGGCGTGACCGGCGTGCTCAGCATCCTCCTTGATGTACAGCCATCGATGCTCGGCGAGTTCCCATACCGCCTCTGTGTCGGTTGCGACAAAGGTCGGCTCGGATCCGAGTAGGCGCTCGTACCACGGTTTCGCAGCCTCGTAGTCTCGAACGTAGATTCCGGCGAACAGATCGAGCGGCACGGTGAACCTCCGGTCGTTGATGTCAGGGTCTATACGTGAACAGACCAGCGGCGCGCCCGAAACTCATCGACTGCTCGGCGCCGGGAGCCCACGCGCTTCCTCAGCCAGATTTCCTTGGTGCTGGCGCGTCGAGGCCTCTAGCCTGACCGGATGGTCACGAGGGCCCGGGACGGGCGCACATGGCGCATCGGAATGAATTCCGAGGTCGCCTGGATCGCCGATGGCATCTCCGTGGACCGGACCATCACCGCCGCCATCCCGCCGGTCTTCGAGGCCTACGCGACGGTCTTGCTGCCCCACGGAGGCCAGGGGCAGGACGAACATGACCGTGCCGTGCTCACACTGCTGAGCGAGCAGTCTGTGGGCCAGCCGTGGTGGTTGGGCTATCTCGACACCGGCGCCGACGACATCGTCTTCCCCGATGCGCCCAAGGTGACCCTGTACTCGGCCTGGCACTACGTGTTGGTCGAGGCTGGACCGGAGCAGGCCGCCACCTGGCGCCAGGGTGGCGACTGGTCGTTCTGGAAGGGCGCCTTGCCGAACCTGATCTTCCCCAGCGACCGCTCGTGGCTGGTCTCGACGCTGTGGGATGACGATTGGACCTGCCTCGGCGGATCGGCAGACCTGGTGGGCACGTTCCTGCGTCACCCCCTGCTGCGCGCCAGGGAGGTCACCCTCGGCCAGGACGCCACACCGCCCGGCCATCAGGCGCTGTGACGAACCGGGCCCAGCCGTGGCCTTGTTCATGGCTGGACTTTCTCTTCGACAGGAACGTGCCCTGCGGACACGCGCTAGTTGTCGTCGAGATACGCCTGCGCCGGATCGTCGTCGAGGTTGTACTCCAGGACCGGAGTGCTTGTTCGAGGAGTTCGACGATCTCGGCCTCGAGTGAGCGTCCGTCGATGTCGGCCGCCATCTTGAGCTTCACATGCAGATTGATCGGAAGCTGCAGGTTGATGTCCATGGTCACCCGGTGACCATACTCAGATCAGCCCACTGTGATGGCGTTTCGGCACGATTACACCATCTCCTGTACGTGGCCTAATGATGGTCCTCCCGCCCTCGACTGGGGCCGCTCAGCCGACCACGAATGCCGCGCACAACCAGGAGGGTGGAGATGACACCAGCCACGCTCGTGACCAGTGCCAGCGCACCGGCGTCCTCCCCTACAGAGTCGACCCAGAGGAAGATCAGGAGCCACGAGAACAACAGCAGAAGGACACCGCTGCTCACCCAGATCAACGGGTGCATGAGATATGAGGAAACAGAGCGGCGGGGTCCGGATGGTGCCGCCTCCGATATCGGCAGGTCGGCGAGGAGTCGGCCAAGGTCGCCGGCGGTTCGTGCGGTGAGTGCGAGCCCGAGTCGTTCCTCGAACTCCTCCGGGTCCAACCTGCCCGGTGCGTGATGGGCGGCGAGCAGTTCGGCACACGATTGACGTTCCTCATCACCAATGAGTGGTGGCCTTCGAACCGGAGTGTGCTCGATACTCACCCGTACCCCCTGACGTGTCGCGGTGCTGTACCGAACCGTAGCGCCGGCCAGATCAGCCGAGAACATTTGCGCCAGGGTGTCGTGTGTCAGTTGGCCGAGCTGGCCAACTGACCCCGCGAACGAACAGTTCCTGCGGGGGTTTGCCGTTGTCCGGGGGTTAGGAGAAGTCGCACACGAAGATGGAGTACGTCTCGACCCGGTGGAGGCCAACCTTCCCCGCCACCGCGACAGAGGGCAGGTTGTCCGTCCAGGCATCCCAGTAGGGCGTGAGCTTCCGGCCAACACAGTGCTCCACGAACGCGGCCGCGGTCAGCGTCGCGAAGCCCTGCCCCTGGAACGCTTCGACCGTTTCGATACCGATACCGCACCGCGTCTCACTCACACATTCGGCTGTGCACCAGCACACGATCTTCTCGGCGTCGTGGGCGACGAAACCGAATCCCTGCCGTCGAAAATCCTCCACGGAGTTCCAGCATGAGGCGATCTCCGCGACGACGTCGGCGAAGTGGGTGAGCTCGCGGAGTTCGTCGACATGCTTGTCGATCGCGCTGATCCGGAAGCCGGCGGGGATCCGCGGTGACCGGACCAGATCGGGTGCCGTTACGCCGTTTCCCTGGTAGAGAACGCGTTCTCGCCGTCGCAGCGGGTACCCGGCGAACACCGAATCGGCACTATCGTCAGTAACGTACAGCTTGAGAAAACCAGGCCGGTTCGACACGACCTCCCGTTCGAACAACTCCCGCCAGTCTTCGGGCCGGTCGGCGGGGCCGGCGAGATAGACACAGTGTGCGCCGTCCCAGACCAGCGCGGTTCGCGGCACCGGGAGGTCGTCGACCCACACCCGTGCGGGAGCGTTGCCCGCGATCACGGCGTCGATGACGAGGGTGAGGTGCTCCGCGTCGAAGAGCTGCCGTACGCGGCCGATCTCGCGATCCAGCGGCAGGGCCATCCCTCGAAGGTAGTGCTGCCTTTCATGTCGCTCCAGCCGTTATCGGAGCCACGCCCGAATGCGGCTCCGACAACGGCTGACGAACCGTCTCACTGGTTCAGCTGGCATCCGAAACGGTGTCGAGGCACAGTTCGTCGACCGCCGCGAGCGTCTCGCCCAGGCGTTCCCGATCCTCGCTCGTCAGCGGGATGGCGCGCAGCTCGGCCAGTACGGCGGCCGCGCGGGTCGGGTCCTGCAGGGTGATGGCCAACTCGGCGCGATAGGCCAGGGCCTCCACGCGCTCCGCGGCGCTCGCGTCGGTGGTTCGGGTGAGGGCGCCGTCGAGGATCTTGGCCGCCTGGGCCGCCTCGCCGTGACTGTCGGCCAGGACGACGGCGTTCTCCAGGGTGCGGGCGAGCTTTCCGGTCTCGACCGACGGCGCGGGAGACGCCGTCGCCTTCGCTGGAAAGATGCGGATCCAGTTCCCGCCCGGGTCGATCACCGTGAACCCGGACAGGCCTTCGGCGTTCTTGCGGGGCCTCGGCCTCGTCATCCGCGGGATACCGGACAGGGGAACCTTCCCGTACGCCGCCCGCAACCCGTCGGAGAAGGCGCGGTGCAGAGTCGCGGTGTCGGGGACCTGCAGAATGCAGCTGCCGTAGGAGTTCGCCGGCTCGAAGTCCGGCATGCCGAAGAAGTGCAACTCGATGTCGTCCAGGCTCATCGCGAGATAAGGGTCGGGCCTCGTCTGCCGGTAGGTGCGCCGGAAACCCAGCGCCGCGTAGAACGTCTGCATGTCGTCGATCGATGCGCACGGCAGGAGCGGGACGGCGATCATCATTCCTCCAACAGGTCGCCGAGATCGCGCAGCGTGCTGCTGGCCGCGCGGAGTTCGGAGAGGGAGAGACGGGAGGAGATCTGGTTCGCCCACGCTGCCTGGCGACGTTCGACCTCTCGCAGGGCTGAGGTTCCGCGTGGGGTGAGAGTGAGGAGCCGCGCTCGCCGGTCACGGGGATTGTCCTGGAACGTGATCATGCCGTCGTGGGCGAGACTGTTCGCCGTTTGCTGCACGGTCTGTCGAGTCAGGCCCATCGCCCTGGCCACCTGCGCGACGGTGCTCGGGCCATGGTCGACGACCCCGAGAACCTGCCACCTGGCGCTGGTCAGCCCCGCCGGGCGGGCGAGTTCGTCGCCGGCGGCGAGCAGGAGGCCGTTCAGCCGGAAGACCTCGACCAACAGGTGGGAGAACTCCAGTCCGCGACCCGTCAACGCTTCCACAGCGCCCAAGCTGCCAGATTGACAGGTACCTGTCAATGCGGCGGCCCACGTGTAGGGCGTGCTTGACGGCGCGGAACCAAGTCATCAGTTACGGAGTTCCGTGCCGCTCCACGAGTCGGGGCAGCCTTCGTCGCGCTTCCGTGCTGTCCTCAAAATCCAATCGAACTCCAGTGTTCTCGCGGGAGACCGTCACCTTCCTGACATCCATGCCGTTTATTCCCATGGGTGGTCGGCGTGATCGTCCCCGGGTGAGTAGCGACAGTCTCCCCGACCGCGCACGAAGTAGTTGGAAGGATCCTGGCCATGCTGAATCACGATCGGAGGCGTGCCCGCATTCGAGACCGGCAGATCCTCGTTCTCGCGCTCATGTTCGTTCCATTCGTTCTGAGTGGCTGCGGACCCGCGACAGTCCAGCGCCTCACCGGTCATGGCAATGGCGCCGAGAGCTCATCGCCAAACGCTCGCGCCACCTCGCGAGGAGCGAAGCTCGCCGAGGTCGAGCAGGTGCTCAAGGAGCAGGACTACGTCTGCTACGAGACCGTGCCCAAGCCGAACGTCATCCATTCCTGCTACCTGACCGCCCCTGACGGAGCGGAGATGGCCGTCCGCATGAGGGCGGCGGCTGACGGTGAAGTCGTCGAGGTCACCCTCAAGGGACGGCAGTCGGGGACGAGAGGATCGACCAGTCCCGACCCGCGGGGCGACGTGCTCGAGCCGTCC
The DNA here is from genome assembly GCF_014873875.1 of Actinopolymorpha pittospori. Classification (GTDB taxonomy): domain Bacteria; phylum Actinomycetota; class Actinomycetes; order Propionibacteriales; family Actinopolymorphaceae; genus Actinopolymorpha; species Actinopolymorpha pittospori. The sequence continues at coordinate 1,852,776 of NZ_JADBEM010000001.1, forward strand.
AAAGATGCGTTAACGGCCATCAGCCATGTCTTGTTGAGTGTTGAAGACACCAAGCACCTTCAGGTGGAGAACGTCAGGGTGACGAAACGTATCTCGGTGCCGTGGGGGAGCGTTCAGGTCGGCCTCTCTACGCAGCAGGCCTTCGCGAGCTTCGTCAGGGCTGGAAGCAAGCCACTCGGGGGCAAGCACCCGTTGCCTGTCCCGAGGGAGGAGGTGGTACGAGGTCTGCGCGCGGCAGGATTCGTTTGTGAGGGCGACTTCTCCCTGAACTGCGGCAAGCGCGACGTCAACGTCTCGATTCGAGAGACCGTGATTCTCCTCGCCGTCTGGGGCCATCCACCGTTGGCAGACACCGTCGTAGCCGCTCACACCGAGACTTTGCTCCAGCAGGTCGCGAAGGGAGCCACCCGGGACGCCGTGACGTCGTGGGCGAAGGCGAGGCTGAACCCGGAGTACGGCTTCGTCCAGGGTGATGTCGGCGGGTTGCACATCGAGATCGTCCGCGACGAGTCCATTACGCATCGGGACGCTGCCGAGGTCATCATCCACGACGCGCGATCGGCCCTCTGACCTCTCGGCCACGTCCGGGAGGCGGTCCGACCGCGATCGGTCGGACGGTCAGGTCACCGCGCAGGGCCTACTTGACGACGCGGAGCCAGATACCCGTCGCGTGCGGCGCGTTGGTCTGGGTGAGGGTTTCGAGTTTGATGTTGGCGCCGCCGGGACGATCGAACAACCGGACGCCGTCCCCGAGCAGGACCGGCGCGACGAACACGAGGATCTCGTCGAGTACGCCGGCGTCAAGGCACTGCTGGGCGACGTTCGCGCCGATCACGTTGACGTACTTGTCGCCGGCCGCCGCCTTCGCCGCGGAGACGGCGCTGTCGAGGTCGGTGACGAAGGTGATCCCCGGTACGGGAGTGTCCGGGGCGTGATGAGTGAGGACGAACTGCGGTCCGCTCCAGCCGCCCCCGAAGGGCTCGCCTTCCTGGGGCGTGCCCCGGTGCGGATCGTCACCGCCGAAGCTGCGCCGGCCGACGAGCAGCGAACCGATCGTGCTGATCAGGGTGTCGACGACCGGGTTGGGGCCGAAGTGTTCGGTCAACCAGGACATGTCGCCACCGGGCCCGGCGATGTAGCCGTCCAGCGACATGGTGGCGGAGTACAGCAACCTGCTCATGACCTACCTCCGAGGAGCCATCGTTGGGGTGGTCCCCGTTGAGACGGCGGCTCGTGCGGAAAGTCATCGGTGGGCGGGCGGCAGTGTCATGGGCAGGTCGAACGCCGGAAACAGAGCGAGGTCGTGGAAGGAGATGAGCTCGGTGATGAGACCGTCCTCGATCCGGAGTACGCCGACCGCGAAGGCGCGGAAATCTCGCTCACCCGGAAGTCGTACGTAGAGTCCCAACGCCGGCTGCTGGTTGGCTCCGGTCGGCACCGTCCTGAACTCCCCCGAGTAGTGCGGAGAGTCGGGGTTCCAGCTCACCCTCAGCGTCGCGAGGACGGCATCGCGGCCCCGGAACCACATCGGCCATGGCGGCATCATGGCCCGGACGTCCTCGGCCAGTAGCTCGGCGAGGGCGGTGAGGTCGGCGTGCTCGACCGCCTCCATGTAGCGCCGCAGGACCGCACGTTCCTGCTCCGACGGTTGGGCGGCCGGTGCCCACTCCAGACGCCGCTCGGGCAGATGCTCACGAAGGGTCGCCCGAGCCCGCTGCAAGGCGCTGTTGACGGACGCCACACTGCCCTCGAGTTGCTCGGCGGTCTCCTTCGCCGACCAGCCGAGGACGTCGCGCAGGATCAGCACCGCCCGCTGCCGGGGCGGCAGATGCTGGATCGCGGCCAGGAACGCGAGCTCGATCGTCTCCCGGTCCACGGCCACGGAGTCTGGTTCGTCCTCGCTCGGCGCGACCGGCTCCCAGCGCGGATCCGGCTCGGTCAGCCGGTCCGGAAAAGGCTGCAGCCACGCGATGTCGGCCGTCGGCGGCAGCGGGGCGTGCGGATCCGACGGTCCTTCGACATGGTGCGGGAGGACACGGCGGGACCGCCCGTCGAGGGCGTCCAGGCAGGCATTCGTCGCGATCCGGTACAGCCAGGCACGGAACGTCGACCGGCCCTCGAAGCGAGCGAGGTTGCGCCAGGCACGCAGGAACGTCTCCTGCACCAGGTCCTCCGACTCCTCGAAGGAGCCGAGCATCCGGTAGCAGTGCACCCGCAGCTCACGCCGGTGCCGCTCCACCAGCGTCTCGAACGCCGCCTCGTCGCCCGACCGCGCGGCGGCGACGGTCGTCTCCTCGACACCTGTGCCTGTGCTCACCAACGGTCCTCCGTCCGCGGTCCCGACCAGAAGCTTCGTGGACGGCACACGCTACGGCAGACCGACGACAGATCTAAGTCACCCGCCCGGTGGAGACGGAGGAGTCGCGCGTCGTCCCCGCCGACGCAAGGACACCTTGCCAGGTGGCGACCGGTCAGGACGCGCGCTGATGCGGCCCGTCGTAGAGGATCCGCTGGAACAGGTGGTTGTCCCGCCACTCACCGTTGATGTGCAGGTAGCGCGGGGCCGTTCCGATCTGCTCGAACCCGCACTTGTGCAGAACCCGTTGCGACACGACGTTGTCCACCAGCGTGCTCGCTCCGACCCGGTGCAGGCCGAGGTCGTCACGGGCCGCCCGGCAGGACTCCTCCGCGAGCCGGGTGGCCAGCCCGCGGCCGGTGTAGGCGGCGTCCACCCAGTACCCCAGGTCCACGCTGGACAGCGCTCCGCGTACGAGGTTGGAAAGCGTTGCCTCGCCGACGATGAGGTCCCCGTCGACCAGGTGCCAGCGGTGGACGTCGGGGTTGGCCAGCCGCTCGGCCTGTGCCTCGGGGGTGAAGAAGCTGGCCGGACGGTCGGGATCCCAGCGCCGCATGTGGTCCCGGTTGCGGATGAGGGCCGCGGTGACGGCTTCCGCATGGTCCGGCGTCGCCGGCTTGAGGGCGATGGAGTCGAGCATCCGGCTACGGTAGCGAGGGCCCTCCCGGACGGGGCCAGCCAGTCCCGGACCGCCGGTGGACCAGTGGCGGATTAGTGGCGATCAGTCGGTCCCGGACCGTTGCCCGCCGGTACGAGCGTGATCTGCGAGGACCTCCCGGATGACGTGGCGCGCGTTCGCGGCCATCACGGGATTGGTGTGCTGGTAGTAGGGCAGTTGGATGAGGGCGATGGCCAGGGCTCGACCACGTCCCCGCGCCCAGGCCGCGTCATCGGCTGCCAGGGCCTCGCGGAAGTCGTCCCGGACACTGGCCGGAAGGACACTCCACGCGACGATCAGGTCACAGGCGGGATCGCCGACGCCGGTGGTGGCGAAGTCGATCACGGCGCTGAGTCGCCCGCGGTCGACGAGCAGGTTTCCGGGTAGCAGGTCGGCGTGCACCCAGACGGGCGGACCGGACCAGTCGGGCACCCGCAGGGCCTCGTCCCACGCTGCGGTCGCCGCGTCGGTGTCGATCATGCCGTGCAGGTCCTTGATCGCCGAACGCGCCGGCGCGTCCATGGCGGACAGCGGTCCGCCACGATAGGCGGGCGGACCGTCTGGCAGGTCCACCGCACGGAAAGCCGCGACGAACCCCGCGAGGTCGGCGGCGAGTGACCGCGGATCCTCCAGCGAGTCCTCGAGCGGGTTCTCCCCCTCGAGCCAGCGGTAGACCGACCAGGGCCAGGGGTAGTCCGGGCCAGGCGTCCCTTGGCCAAGCAGTGTCGGGATCGGGACCGGCAGCAGTGGGGCGAGTCGCGGCAACCAGACGTGGTCCTTCGCCACGTCCTCGATGCCCCACTCGACGCGTGGGAGTCGCACCGCCAGGTCGTCGCCCAGGCGAAAGAGCGCGTTGACGGTTCCGGACGAGGCGAACGGACGGATCGGCAGGTCCGCCCAGTGCGGAAACTGGTCGGTGAGCAGTCCACGTACGAGGTCGACATCGAGGTCGATCTCGTCGGCGTGCATCTTGCCTGCGCTCATGAGCACCTTTCCGGCTGGAACCGAACCACCGCGCGACCTCGACGGCCCGCCGCGGGAAGGACTGGCCGGTGACTCGCCGAGATGCCGGCCGACGGTATCCGAACGGTTCGGGACCCGGTGTGTCAACTCGTTCCCGAAGGGCTACGGCGCCTCCGAACCCGCTCAGCCTGGGTCTGGGTGCCCCCGGCGCTGGACGGAAGTCGCACCGTGAACGTCGAGCCCTGCCCGGGGACACTCGTGGCGGCGACCTCGTCACGGGGATACCGGCATCGAGTCAGGCCGCGCTGCTCGACCAACTGACCGCGCTCGGCACCAACATCCTGCGTGTCGACCCACTCCCACAGCAGGGTCAGCCCGCCCAACTGCCCACCAACGCACGCGCCCTGGTGGAACGCATCGGCCCGGTCACCGACTCCGCGGTCGTCGCCAACACGCACACGAACGTACGCCGTAACGACCTTCTCGACCCGCTCGACGGCGGCGGACTCACGGTGCTCGCCGCCAGCCCCAACCTGCTCGACGTGCTCAACGCACACGTGCGATCCGGAACCTTCCTCACCTCGGCAGGCAGGAAGTTCCCGACGGTCGTCCTCGGGTACGTCGCCGCGAGCAGGCTCGGCATCGACCGGATCCGACCAGGCCAGGAACCTCCCCAGGTCGTGATCGGCCATACCTGGTTCACCGTCGTCGGGGTGCTCGGTCCCATGCCACTCGCCGAGGACATCGAACGTTCGGTGATCGTCGGATGGGAGGCCGCCGAATCGACACTCGCGTTCGACGGGCACCCGACGGTCGTCTACGTCAAGTCGCGCGAGGACGCGATCGAGTCGGTGCGCACCGTCCTGCCACCCACCCTGTATCCACGAGTCCCGGGCCTCCTGCAGGTCAGCCAGCCCTCACAGGCCCTCGCCGCCAAACGGGCGACACAGAGCAACTTCTCCGGCCTGTTCCTCGGCCTCGCCGGAGTCGCGCTCCTCGTCGGAGGGGTCGGAATCGCCAACACCATGGTCATCTCCGTACTCGAACGGCGGGGTGAGATCGCCCTCCCCGCGCGCTCGGCGCCACCCGAGGGCAGATACGTGCGCAGTTCCTCACCGAGGCGGTCGCTCTCTCCACGCTCGGGGGCCTCGGCGGGATCGTGGTCGGCGTCCCCGTCGTCCTCGGCTATGCGACCTTGCAGGGCTGGCCTCCCGTGGTCCCGGTGTCGGCGATGGCGCTCGGGATCGTCGGCGCGGTCGTGGTCGGGATGCTCGCCGGGCTGCACCCCTCCATCCGCGCCTCCCGCCTGACGCCGACCGAAGCGCTCGCGTCGACCTGATGACGTCGCGTTCCTGACACTGAAAGGACCCACATGAAAGCAAGCGTGAAGGCGCTCGTCGTCGCGTTCCTCGTCGGTCTCGCACTGGTGGCGGGGGGATGCGCCAACTCCGGGAAGGCCGACGACCCGCCCGGGACGACGAACGGCGCGGCTGGAAGCGATGCGGACGGAGGCGCTGCGGGATCAGATGGCGCGGGATCGGGGGACGTCGCCACGCTCCAGGACCCGTCGACGTCCAGGGCCACGCCGACGCAGGCGCCTCCCGAAGACTCCGGGCGTCCCCGCCGACGCCTCGACATGAGCCCGTCGGACATCAAGTTCCTCTACGCGCCGTACAACAAGTGCATGGCCAAGCACGGGGTCACGGGCCTCGACGACGCCACGGGGGGCCAGGTGATCCCGGGCGTCGCGATCCCCGAGGATGCCCTCGAAGCCTGCATCTCGCTGCAGCCGCTGCCGGCGTGGGAACAGGATCGCAACAACCCGCAGGCGATGGACTTCGCCCAGAAGATCCTCGAGTGTCTGAAGGGGAAGGGCGTCAAATACGTCGAGCTCTACAACGGTCCCGCCTCCGAGGCCGTCGGACCGGTCTTCGGCGGACCACAACACGACGAACAGTCGAACGTCCTCGGGCAGAAGTACCTACCGGTGTGCACGCAGGAGGTCTACGCCGCCCAGCACAAGTAGGGCATCCGCGGCGGGTCCGGTACGCGCCTTGGGCGAGGTCGCTCGGAGGTGGCCTGATCGCACCGATACTCGCCCAAGGCGGCGTCGCTTCTGGGAACACACCGGTCGGAGCTGGGAGGGTGGGACCCACGCGTCGAAAGGAAGTGGGTCCGCATGACTCCCGTGCCGAGCGAGAGCCTGGAAAGCGTCCTCGATCGGACCTGGCCGGTGTTGATGGACTTCGACGGACCCGTCTGCCCGATCTTCTCCGGAGGTCGCAACGCCGTCGTGGCCGAACGGATGCGGGAGACGCTCCGTTCCGCCGGCGTCGAGGTTCCCGACGACGTGGCGGCCACCTCCGACCCGATCGACGTACTCCGGTTCACCGCAGGGCTCCGGCGCGGCGAACTCACCCACCATGTCGAGGACACGTTCGTCGCGGGAGAGACCGGGGCGGCGCGGGAGGGTACGCCAACCCCGGGCGCCCACGACGCGATCAGGGCCTGCGACCAGGCCGGCCGACCGGTCGTGGTCGTCAGCAACAACTCCGTCCAGGCCATCCGTACCTACCTCGAGCTCCATCACCTCAACGACCTCATCCACGCCGTCATCGGACGGGTTCCGGCCCGGCCGGACCTGCTGAAGCCACACCCGGAGCCGGTACGCAGGGCCCTGCGCGTCCTCGGCGACGGCCGGCAGTCTCCGGTCCTCGTCGGCGACTCCACCACCGACATGGAGGTCGCCCAGGTGGCGGGGCTGGCGAGCATCGGATACGCCAAGGCACCCGAGCGGGTTCCCGGGCTCGTCCGGGCGGGCGCTGACGCGGTGACCGAGGACATGGCGGAGATCGCCAGGGTCGTACGCGCCGGTCGCTCCGCCTGACGGCCCTCCCGCGGTTCGTCGACCACCGTCCGGGGCGTCGTTCGGGCATCTACCGTGGGTGGCATGGAAGAGGATGTGCTCGCCTGCCAGAAGGTTCTCCACGACGGTCTGCCGGAATCCGTACCCGCGGAGCTCGACGATCAGCACCCGTTCATCCCGCTGGGCGTCGACATCGACGGCGACGTGGCGGCGGTGGCGCTCGTCGTACGGTGGATGGAGGGACCGATGGCCGGTCGTCCGGGGATCCAGAAGTATGCGTTCCGGCGATGCGGCGGCGAATGGGTCTACCTCGGCGGCGGTGGCGGCAACGTGCACGACTACCCGCTGAGGAACCGACGCCCAGCCGGCGAGCAGCGCGGAGGCTACCTGCGCCCATGTTCCTTGGGACAATCACTCCGCGATCGCGACCGTATCCATCCACCGGAAGCCAGCTGGGTGTTCAGCGCCGAGCTCCAGGCCTCGATCGAGGTCGAGCGGGTGCAGATCGACCACCGCACGTTGCCGGTGCCGTTCCATGGTCACGTCCTCGTCGTCTGGTCCACGCCGAAGCCGCCGCCACTGACAGCTCTTGCCGCCGACGGAACTCCCCTCGCCTCCGTCGATCTGACCGACCCGGCGTCGTCTGTGCGATAGCTCCGACTGCGGCCGTGAGCCCTTCACCTACTGGGGATCGTGCTGCCGGCCGCGCGCGAGCGAGAGGAACGTGCCGACCACGCAGCACGCGAAGAGCACCAGACCGGCCACCTGGAACGACGAGGCAGACACCCGGGCTGCGACCGAAGGACCCGCGACGACAGCGAGGACGAGTGCCGTTCCGGTGAGCCCGGCGACGTTCGCGATCGTCGAACGAACCGCCCCGGCGACGCCACGGCGGTCGGGTTCGACGCTGGCCATGATGGCGTGAGTGTTCGGGGTCGTGAAGAGACCGGTGCCCACACCGATGGCCGCCAGACAGACGCCCGTCACCCAGTACGGCGGATGCGCGGGAAACGCGAACACCAGTCCCAGCAGGGCGGCCGCGTGCAGCGCCACTCCCCAACTGCTGAGCACCCGGCTCTCGTACCGCCTGGCCAACCGGCCGGCGAGGGGCGCCGCGACCAGCGCGCCGACCGTCGACGGAACCAGCCGCAGCCCGGCGTCCAGGGCGGTCAGCCCCATGACGCGTTGGAAGTACAGCGACAGCAGGAGCGCGATGGAGAAGTCGGACACCGCGACGAGTCCGTGGCAGACGTAGGCAGCCGCCCGCGACCACACGGTGAACAGACTCAGGTCGAGGAGCGGGTGTCGCCGGCCGCGTTCGAACAGTACGAACGCCACGAGCATGCCGGCCGAGAACGTCGCGACGCCAAGCCCTACGGGGTTTTCCCACCCCCAGGACTGTCCACCGGAGAGGAAGACCAGCAGTCCGGTCAGCGCGACCGCGGACAGGCCCGCGCCCGCGTAGTCGAACGACTGCCGGGTCGTGGGTAGGTGGGGGCGAAGGAGGAGCAGCGCACCCACCAGGCCGATGACACCGAAGGGAACGCTGAACCAGAACACCGCCTGGCCGCCGAACCTCGTCACCAGCGCCCCACCCACGACGGGCCCGGCCAGCCCGAACGCGGAGAAGATCGACGCGCTGATTCCCATGCCGGTGCTCAACAGGTCGCGTGGGAATGCGTCGGTGAGCAGGGCCGAGGAGTTCACGATGATGGCCGCGGCGCCGACGGCCTGCAGGATTCTCATCAGGATGAGGACGTCGGCTGATGTCGCTGCCGCGCAGCCCGCACAGGCGAGTGTGAACGTGGCGATGCCCGCGATGTAGAGGCGGCGACGTCCGAGCATGTCCGCGAGTCGTCCGAAGCTGAGCAACAGAACGGTGCTCACCAACCAGTACGCCGAGACGACCAGCGTGATCTGCGTGTTGGTCGCGGACGTCTGCCGAGTGATGTCGGGCAGGGCGAGGTTGAGCATTCCGGCGTTCAACGCCGGTTGGGAGACGACCACGACGTTCAGTGCGAGGACCCGCCAGGCGTAGCGTCGTTGGGCGGGGTCTGATCGTTCCTGGTCGTCGGGCTCAGAAGATCCCACGGGAGAAGGATATTGGAGAACCAGTGCCTTCGGGGTGAGAGAAAGGCTCGGTTGTCAGTCTGGCCGTTCCGGCTCACACGTCGGCGTGGTCGCCGTCAGACGCGGGCAGCGGCTCACCGAACCAACGCCATCTCGTCAACGGCTCGCGGCCTTCCAGCGGTCCGCGACCCGTGCACCACAACACCGTCTGCCACCTGGGGGTGTCGAGTGGGGCGTCGCGAAAGAGTCGCCGCAGAACGCGGTCGCACAGGTCCACGTCCGGAGCCCAGGGGAGGTCCAGAGCCCGCGTCACGTCGTAGGTGTGTACGAGAGTTTCGAGGATCCCCATGGCGGCGAAGCCTTCGGGATCAGAGACGCCGAAGATGTGGTGGGCCCGCACCTGGGGGGCTGTCGTACGCACGAGTGCGGAAAGGAAGGCGCCACACGCGTCCAGAACCTGTAGCAGCCCGTCGGTGCCGGAGTCAAATTCGACGAAGATGGAGCTGTTGGGCCCGCCGGTGCGCTTGGCGTGGAAGGCGAAGGGGACGTGAGTGGTGGTCGGCGGCGTCCTGGGAGCGATCTGCCCGGCGTAGGCGAACAGGTCGTCACAGACGTGTTCGACGGTCTCCCAGCAGGTCCACTCGAGACCGTGCGCCAGAACGGACCACGCGTCACCATGGACCACGGACAGCGCCGTCACCGCGGCACCGACCGCGGCGTCAACGTCGTCGGCGGTCACGGGCCGGCGAGGGTGGGACGAGGCGTTCATCGAGGCTCTCCGCGGGAGTCGTGTCCGGATGGGTCGGACTGTCCAGGTGGGTCGGGCTGGTCACCTCGGTCGGGTACGTCACCGGAGCGACCGTTGGCGTCGCCGTCGGATCGCCTTCGGGAGCGGGCCTCCACCAGGACCACACCGACCGCGATGAAGATGACGAGCAGGAGTCCGTAGTGCACGGAACGAGTCTGCCGGACCACCCCGGCCGCATCGCCCGTGGGCACCCGGGCGCTGCGGAGTGGGGCGATCAGGTGACCAACGGTGGTCAGCCCGCGGGGAGCGGGTCGGCGACCGTCAGGTAGCGGTTGACGGCGTGGCGCACCCTGGGATGGGGCACGAGCGGGTCCCTACCGCGGTCGACGCAGCGTCAGGGACTGGAAGTTGGCGCTCTCGACCACGTGGAAGTCCACTGTCTCGAAGTACCGACTGGTGAACCGCTGGATCTGCTCGTCGGTACACCAGGAGAAGAACCTCCACGGCACGTGGTCGTCGCGTTCGAGCGGCCCTTCGTGCCCGCGTCCGCGATAGACGCCCAGAAAGAACAGTCCACCGGGCTTCATGACGGTCTGGATGGCCTCGAGCGCGGCGGACAGATCGGTGTTCGGTACGTGCAGCAGACAGTTGAAGGCGTAGACGGCGTCGAAGGAGGCAGGTGGCACCTCCAGGTTGAGGAAATCGGCGACCCGTGCGTCGACGCCCTTCGCTCGACAGTGGGCCACCATCACCGGCGACAGGTCGGTAGCAAGGACGTCAAGGCCCTCGTGCAGGAAGAACGCGCTGTCCTGTCCGGTGCCCGCGCCGACCTCGAGCAGCCGCTGACAGTCCTCCGCTCGGAGTCGTTCCAGGAACGTTTCGCGCTCCTGGCGCTTCCATTCCGGTTTCTCACTCCGTTCGCGGTCGGCGGCGCCACCGTCGTAGGCCGTCCGGAGGCTGTCGAGGACTTCGTTGTAACGGGTCATGGTCGCTCCCGATCGGGACGTGGGCCGGATGGGACGGGGTGGTGAGGAGCGGGCGGTGTGGTGGGTTCGGCGTCGAGGCCGAGTTGGGCCAGCACGTCCTCGGCGCACTCCTGCGACGATCTCACCGAGGTGTCGACCAGGGCGGCGTAGCGCATCCCGTCGTGGATGTCTCGTGCCTGGCGGGACGCCCAGCCCACGGGACGCACCTCCGGCCGGGTTCGCTCTCGCGCTGTGAGCTCCGGGTCGGCACAGGTGACCCCCACCAGGCGGAGATCGTAGGGCGCGAAGACGCCCATGCAGGCATCCCGCAGGTCACGATCCTCATAGGGCAGCGAACCGTCCAGGATCACGTGGAAACCGGCCCGCGCCCACGTCGCGACCGACTCATGGAAGGCCAGGACGACCGCTCCCGGGTCGCCAGCTGGGGAATCCCAGCCAGGATGGGTGTGCGGCACGTTGGGGAACGCCCGGTCGGCCTCGACCAGGACCGCGGGGACGGGCAGGCGCTGCTGCAGAGCTCTCGCCAGGCTGGTCTTTCCAGACGAGGACGGGCCGGACACCAGGATGACGAGCGTCGGGCTGGGCTGCCGATTCGTCATGGTGTCATTGTCGTGCCGACCACCTCCATCCGGAAGCCCCGACAGCGATGTCAACTTCTGCTTGACATTCGTCGGTGGTGGGCGGCTGTACTCCCGGGCTCGCGCAGCGGACCCACCAGAGGCGTCGTCGTGGGCCACCACGACGCGCGACAGGCGCGCGAGCATCTCCACAGGCTCGTCCACAGCCAGGGGACTGGCGGCGGGCGTGGTTCGGGCGCCGATGCCGGTCAGGGGTTCCGGAGGCTGGTGTCGGACGCTGAAGCCCGTCAGTTCGTGATTCAGGGAGAGACCGGGCACCCTGGGTCGTTGGGGACGGTGAAGGGTCCTGTGGTTTTCCACAGTTCGAGGGCTGTGGATGTGTCAGGTGACTGTGCGGCGTACCTCATGGTGGCGACACCGCAGGACTCCGTAGCGTCCATCCCATGAACGAACGGAGTGCAGCTTGAGCGCCCTGAACCTGGTGGCATCCAGTAGGCCGACCGGTGGAGTCGTTGGCTGGGTCATCGGGCTGATGGAGACGCTGGGCGGGCCCGGAGCGGGCCTCGCCGTCGCCCTGGAAAACCTCTTCCCACCCATCCCGAGTGAGCTGATCCTTCCGCTCGCCGGCTTCACCGCGAGCCAGGGGCGGCTCAGCCTGGTCGGCGCGCTCCTGTGGACGACGCTGGGTTCCCTCCTCGGCGCGGTGGTCCTCTACTACATCGGTGCGCTGGTCGGCCGCGACCGCACCCGTGCGCTCGCGGCGAAACTGCCGCTCGTCAAGCTGTCCGACATCGACAGGACCGAGGCGTGGTTCCTGCGCCACGGACGCAAGACGGTCTTCTTCGGCCGGATGGTTCCGATCTTCCGCAGCATGATCTCCATCCCCGCCGGTGTGGAGCGGATGCCGATGGCGATGTTCCTGCTCTTCACCGCCCTCGGCAGCGCCATCTGGAACACCACCCTGGTGATGGCCGGCTACCTCCTGGGCGAGAACTGGTCGATCGTCGAGACCTACGTCGGAGTCCTGTCGAAGGTGGTCGTGGCGGCCGTCGTGCTGGCGGTGGTGGCGTTCATCGTGGTCCGGCTCCGTGGGCGCCGCCGCGGCAACCACGGGCGCAGGTCTTCCTCCGGCCGCCGCCGGCTGGAGGACGAGCCGGGCGAGTAGCCACTCGCCGAGTCAGGCCGGCCCCGACCTCAGCTCTCCAGATAACGCAGCACAGCGAGGACCCGGCGGCTGTAGCCGCCGGTCCGCGCCAACTCGAGCTTGTCGAAGATCGCGTTGACGTGCTTTTCCACCGCGCTCTGCGAGATGTGCAGGTGGCCGGCGATCGAGGCGTTGGTGTGGCCCTGCGCCATCTGGTCGAGGACCTCGCGTTCGCGGTCGGTGAGGCGGCTCACCGGGTCCGTATGGGTCGTCCGCGCCACCAACTGTCGGACGACCTCCGGGTCGAATGCCGCTCCGCCCCCGCCCACGCGCCCCAGGGCGTCGAGGAACTCCTCCACCTGGGCCACACGGTCCTTGAGCAGGTAGCCGATCCCGCCGCCGTCGGCCGCGAGGAGATCGGCGGCGTACCGCTTCTCGACGTACTGCGAGAGGACGAGGACGCCGATGCCGGGCCAGCGGCGGCGGATCTCCAACGCGGCACGAAGCCCTTCGTCGGTGTGATGAGGCGGCATCCGGACGTCGGCCACCACGACGTCGGGCGTGTGCACGGCGACCGCGTCCAGCAACGCGGCACCGTCACCGACCGCGTCGACGACCTCGTGCCCCTCCTCGACGAGGAGGCGGGACAGGCCCTCCCGCAGCAGCACGGAGTCCTCGGCCAGGATCACCCGCACGGGAGCTCCACGGTGATCGTCGTCGGCCCACCGGCGGGGCTGTCCAACCGGAACGAGCCGTCGAGGGCGAGGACGCGGCGGGCAAGGCCGGACAGGCCACCGCCGTCCGGGTCGGCACCACCAACACCGTCGTCACTGATCCGTACCCGTACGCTCCGCCGCGGTCCGCCATCGCCGGCGTCGTAGCCATGACCGGACTCGTGTCCGCCGCTCCCCGGCCGCTCGAGGATCCCGAGGTCGACGCTGACCAGTGCGGCCCCGCCGTGCTTGGCGGCGTTCGTGACGGCTTCGCAGACCACGAAGTAGACCACCGTCTCCACCTGGGAAGGAAGCCGCTCGGGCAGGTCGTACCCGATCCGGACCGGCACCTCCGAACGCTCCGCCACCGCCGCCAGCGCGTCGGCCAGGCCGAGGGTGTCCAGCGCCGAGGGATACACCCGCCACGCGACCTCGCGCAGGTCGCGCAGAACCTGTTGGGACTCCTCGTGGGCCTGCCGCAGCAGGTCGGCGTGCTGGTTCGGATCGTCGCTGCGCCGGGTGCGGCCGAGCAGCATGGCGAGGGCGACCAACCGTTGTTGCACGCCGTCGTGCAGGTCGCGCTCGATCCGCCGGCGTTCGGCGTCCACGGCGGCGACGATGCCGGCCCGGCTGGAGGCGAGTTCGCTGATTCGGCTCTGCAGGAGTTCGCGCTCGCTCGGGCCGAGGAACCGGCGGGCGAGCCGACGGTCCATGGCGGCCACCCCGGCCAGTCCCTGCAGGGCGAGGTAGAGCAGCACCAGGCCGGCGATCCCGAAGTAGAGGGCGAGGGGCCAGGTCAGGGCGATGCCGTCGGGTTCGAGTCCGATCGTCCAACCGGCGACGATCGCGACCCCCACCACCGCGCCGTAACAGAGCAGGCCGAGCACCGCCCCGCCGAGCAGTCCGACCGGCCACCGCACCGCGATGTAGGTGAGTGCTCGTCGGTCACCGCGTGGGCTCGCGCTGTCGGCGCCGAGGTAGGCCGCCAGCCGGGCACGTTCGAGGTCGGCCAGGCGGCGGCTCCCGCTCTCGATCCGGTCGAGCACCCGGAGTCGGGGCCGCGGCCAGACCGCGACGGGAAGCAGCGCGACGCCGGCCGCGAGCAGGAAGACCACCTCGAGGACCGCGGTGAGGCTGCCGAGCAGGAGTCCGACCAGGAGTCGACAGGACCGGCGTACGACGCCATCCACCCGGCCTGGTTCCTCGACCCGACCCGGTTCTCCCACCTGGACGGGTTCCTCGAGACGAGTCGGTCCGACACGGGCCGTGGCGACACGAGCAGAGGCGGTCTTCTCACCGCCGGTCACCACGACGTCTGCTCCCACACTCGCCGAGGGTAGTGCCGCACGGCGCGGGAATGTCGGGCCGGTGTCGGGGCGTTGCGCCGTGGTCGATATTCACGCCCTTTTGACGGCCGCCCGCGTGCGGCCGTTCTTCGTGGAAGGAGGGAACATGAGCCACACCCTGCTCGTCACCTTCATCGTCGCGGTCGCTCTCATCAGCGCCGTACCAGGCCCGGACATGATGTACATCGTCGCCAACGCGCTCGTCGGCGGACGGCGGTCCGGAGTGGTCTCGGCGCTTGGCATGTCGACCGGCCTCGCGGCGCACACCGTCGCCGCGGCGTTCGGCCTGGGCATGCTCATCCAGGCCGCCCCTCTCGTCCTCGAAGCCATCCGGGTCCTGGGGGCGTTGTTCCTGATCTACCTCGCCGTGATGACATGGCGGGCCAGTCGGGGCCGTGGAACCACCATCGAGGTGGAGTCCCGGCCGCGGCCGCTGTCCCGGGTGTATGGCATGGCCGTCCTCACCAACCTGGCCAACCCGAAGGTGATTCTGTTCTACCTCGCGTTCCTGCCACAGTTCCTCACCAAGGGCGAGGGAAGCTGGCCCGCGACCGTACAGTTCCTCGTCCTCGGTGGGCTGTTCATCCTGGTGGGGCTGGTGGTCGACGCCTCGGTCGGAACGCTGGCCGGCTCCATGCCGGAGCGCATGCTGCGCCGCGAGGGGTTCCGGCGTTGGCTCGAACGTGTGTCCGCCGGGGTGTTCGGTGGGCTCGCGATCCGGCTCGCCATGGACGCCGCCCGCTAGGGTGCGTCTCCCAAATCCTGCCTGACTCGCGATACCCCGCATCCACGCTGGCCACGTTGTCCTCGTCGCGCGTAGAACACCGCTACGCGCTCCTCCTCCGCCTCGCCACCGCGGCGCGGATGCACCGCTCGCTTCACCGGCTCGCTTTGGGAGACGCACCCTAGGGGAGTTTCGACACACCCCAGGACCTGCCGGGCCCGGAATCCCTGTACTCATTGGATTCTGGGAGACATCGAGGCCCTGGCCAAGGGACCGGGGGTACTTCGTCCCCTCGGGATGAAAGCCGGTCCCCGGCCAAATGTCCCACGCGTACGGTGGCCGCATGGTCGCCCTGCGTACGCGAAGTCGCAGGTTGGCTGTGTCGATCTCGATCGCGCTGGTCGTCGCGGTGGTGGCCGGTCTCCTCGCCTGGCGCACACTCGACGACGGACCCGCGTACCGCGTCGAGGACGCGAGGGTGACGGTTCTCACCGGACCGCGCGGCGACGAGCCGGTCGCGTTGGACACCAGGCTGTACGTGCCGGAGTCCGCGACGGCCGAGCATCCGGCGCCCGCCGTCCTGCTCGCCCACGGATTCGGCGGCACCAAACTCAGCGTCGCCGGCCAGGCACGCGACCTGGTCCGTCGGGGTTACGTCGTCCTCACCTGGTCCGCCCAGGGGTTCGGCGCCTCCGGCGGCCAGATCCACCTGGACAGTCCGGACTACGAGGTCACCGACGGGCGGCGGCTGATCGACTGGCTGGCCCGGCGCCCGGAGGTCCGCCTGGACGCCCGCGGTGACCCGCGGGTCGGTGTCGTGGGAGCGTCGTACGGCGGGGCGCTGGCGCTGCTGCTGGCCGGCTACGACCGCCGCGTGGACGCCATCGTCCCGCAGGCGACCTGGAACGATCTCGGGCGTTCGCTGTTCCCCGAGTCCACGGGCAAGGGGCCAGAGGACGGGGTCCTCAAGCGGATGTGGGCCGGCTGGCTCTTCGCCGCGGGCCTGGGATCCAGCACCGACCTCGTCCCCGCTGATGTCAGGGACCGGTTGGCGCCCGCGCAGAGCTGGACCGGCATGGCGCCGGGCGGTTCCCTCACCGGTCCCGATGGGAGCCCTGGTGAGCGTCCCGGTGGTGGACCGTCTCCACACCCGCCGGCGACAGGCGGATCGGTCCAGGCGGGCCCGACGCCGCGACAGCCCGCGCGTCCCCCTGCCGACCTCGACGTGAACGCCGGCGCCGCCCCCACCCCGTCGCCCGGGCCGGCCTGCGGCAGGTTCGCCGCGGACGTGTGCCGGATGTACCAGCGGGTCGCGCTGACCGGACGGGCCGACCCGGCCGCGCTCCGGTTGCTGGAGAGGTCCAGCCCCGCCAGCATCCTGCACCGGATCACCGCGCCCACCCTGGTGATCCAGGGGACCGTGGACACGCTCTTCCCGCTCGCGGAGGCGGACGCCAACGCCATGGGCATCGCCGCCGCCGGTACGCGAGTCCGGGCGGCGTGGTTCTCCGGTGGCCACGACGGCGGTGACGGGTCGGACCTCGACCGGCGCCGGGTGAAGTCCGCAACCCTCGGCTGGCTCGACTACTACCTGCGCGGCACCGGCAGCCGGCCGTCTCGGTCGTTCGCGTTCAGCCGGGTGACCGGAACCGACTTCGGTGGGACGGGCATCCGCACCCTGGGGCTCTTCTCCGGCGGCTATCCGCGCCTCGACGGTGACCAGCCGGCCCGCGAGGTCCCGTTGCGTGGCGCACCACAGGCGATCAGCAATCCGCCCGACGGAACTCCCGCCGGTGTCTCCTCGGTGCCGGGCCTGGGTGCCCTCACCGGGTCGCTGCTCGCGCAGGCCCTGACACTCGACATCCCGGGGCAGAGCGTGTCGTACGAGTCCGACCCGCTGAGTGGGCCGGTGGACGCGACCGGGTCGCCCACGGTACGAGTGCGCGCGGCGTCCCCCACCGGTAGCGCGGTCCTCTTCGTCAAGCTGTACGACGTCGCGCCAAGCGGCGCCGCCGAACTGCCCGGTGGCGTCGCTCCGATCCGGTTGACCGGGCTGCCCACCTCGATCGCCGACGCCAGGCCGGTGACCGTGACGCTGCCCGCGATCGTGCACAGGTTCGCCACCGGGCACCGGCTCCGCGTCGCCATCGCCACCTCCGACCAGGCCTACGCCGGACCACCCGCGCCGCAGGTCTACGTCGCCGGGCTGGCCGCCGGTTCCGGCGTCCTGGTACCGCAGGTCGCCGCCTTCAGCGCGAGTGACCCGGCCGGACCGTGGATCGCGCTGTTCCTCGTGGTGGCGGTCGCCCTGGCCGTCGCGGTGGCCGGAGCCTGGCTGCTCGCCCGCTGGCTCGCCCGGCGCCGGGTGCGGCTCCGGGAGGTCGAGCACGCCGAGACGCCCCTCGTCGTACGCGGCCTGTCCAAGACCTACAAGGGCGGTCTGACGGCGCTACGGGACGTGGACTTCACCGTCCGCCGCGGCCAGGTGGTGGGCCTGCTCGGCCCGAACGGCGCCGGCAAGACGACGTGCCTGCGCATCCTCCAGGGCCTGATCCGGCCGACCACGGGCGAGGTGCGGATGTTCGGGCACCTCGTGGCGGCCGGCGCGCCGGTGCTGTCCCGGGTCGGGGTCCTCGTCGAGGGACCCGGCTTCCTTCCCGACCTGTCCGGCCGGGCCAACCTCGAACTGTTCTGGCGCTCGACCGGACGGCCACGGGCCGACGCCCGCTTCGAGGAGGTGCTCGCGATCGCCGCGCTCGGCACCGCCATCCACCGCAGGGTCCGGTCCTACAGCCACGGCATGCGCCAGCGCCTGGCCATCGCCCAGGCGATGCTCGGCATGCCGGAGTTCCTCATCCTGGACGAGCCCACCGACGGTCTCGACCCGCCCCAGATCGCCACCCTGCGGCGGATGCTGCGCCGCTACACCGAGGGCGGCCGGGCGGTCCTCGTCTCCAGTCACCTGCTCGCCGAGGTCGAACGCACCTGCACCCACGTGGTGGTCCTGCACCGCGGTGCACGGGTCGCGGAAGGGACGGTCGCGGAGATCGTCGCTGATTCTCGGACCGTGATGGTGGACGTGAACGACGTCGAGCGGGCCGAGGCGTTGCTCGACGAACTCGGCGTCCGCTCCGTCGTCCGCAACAACGACGAACTGGTCGTCGACCTGGACGGCGTGGCCCGCACCGACCTGGTCCGGACCCTGGTCACCGGTGGGGTCGGCGTGTCGCGGGTCGCACCGAGAGGTCGGCTGGAGGACGTCTTCCTGAACCTCGTCGGCCAGGAACGCGGTGCCGTCGACGTCACCGCGGACGGCACGGGCGTCGCCGAGTCGCCCGCCGGCGACGGTCCCACCCGAGGGCGCGAGAAGGGCGAACCGGCATGAGCGAACAGACCGGGCACGCCGATCCCGCGCGGGTGCCTCCCCGCGACGAGGGGGTTCTCGGTGCCGAGGAGGCCGACGGGGCCGCACCCGGTTACCAGGCGGAGGCCACGCTCACGGTCCGGACCGAGATCCGCCGGCAGCTTCGACGCCGGCGTACCGCACTGTGTCTCGGGCTCGTCGTCGCCCTGCCCCTCGTCCTGGTGGCGGCGTTCAAGCTGGGAACGCCGGAGAACGCCAGCGGCGTGTCGTTCGGCGACCTCGCGACCTACAGCTCGGTCAACTTCACCGTCTTCACGCTGGCATCGACCGCGCCGCTGCTGCTCATCCTCATCGTCGCGCTGGTGTGCGGGGACGCGGTGGCCAGTGAGGCGAGCTGGGGCAGCCTGCGATACCTCCTCGCGATCCCCGTACCCCGGGCGCGGCTGCTCGGTGTCAAGCTCACCGTGAGCCTGCTGACCTCGGCGGTCGCCCTGGTGGTGCTGACCGGGACCGCCCTGGCCATCGGTACGGCGGCGTTCGGGTGGCTGCCGCTGCGAACCGCGCAAGGTGACGACCTGCCCGCCGTCGACGCGCTCTGGCGGATCGGCGGGATGCTCGGCTACCTCGCCATCAGCCTGCTGCTCGTCGCCGCTCTCGCGTTCTGGCTGTCGACCTGCACGGACGCGCCGCTGGCGGCGGTCGGCGGCGCCGTGATGGTGGTGATCCTCGCCTCCATCCTCAACCAGGTGGAGACGCTCGGTGTCGTACGCAGCCTGCTGCCGATGCACTACTCGGACGCCTGGCAGGGGTTGTTCACCGACCCGCTGCAGCTCGAGGACATGGCCAAGGGGGCGGTGTCGGCGCTGATCTACGCGACCGTGTTCTTCGGCTGCGCGTGGTGGAAGTTCCTCCGCAAGGACGTGCTGTCCTGAACGTCCCGATCGATGGGCACAGGTGACGCTACGGGCCCGATCGGAGGGTTCGTCCCGGTGCTGTTCCTGCGTTCTCCGGGCTGCCTGGAAATACCTCTGTGACAGAGCTACTCTGGCGGGCGTGAATGCGTCGAACCAGTCCTTCGCCCAGCCCGCCAGCCGGGCATCCTCGGCGACCGACGCGCCGGAGCTGTCCGCCGAGGACGCTCTCGCCGACGAACTCCTCGCCGGCATCGGCGCGCTCCGGCGCGGGCTGCGCCGATCCGCCGGCCCCGACTGGCCGTTCAGCCCGTTGACCGGCGCGCAGGCGGAGCTGCTCAAGCTCGTCCGCCGGCAGCCCGGCATCTCGGTCGCCGCCGCGGCGGCGGAGCTGCGGGTCGCCGCCAACACGGTCAGCACGCTCGTCCGTCAGCTCTCCCACCAGCAGCTCCTCACCCGCGACGTCGACCCCGACGACCGGCGGGTCGCGCGGCTGCGGATCACCGAGGAGGCGGCGGCGCGGTTCGGTCGCTGGCGGGACGGCCGCACCCATGCCCTGTCCGCCGTACTCCCGGAGCTCTCGCCCTCACACCGGCAGGCCCTGGCCGACGTCGTTCCGGCCCTCGCCGAGCTCACGCGGCGCCTCGACGGACCGGATGGAAAGGAGGCGACGCGTGAGTGAGGTCAACGCCGGAATCAACGCCGGAATCAACGCTGGGATCAACGCCGAGGCCAATGCTGCGGCCGGCCCTGGAAGCAACGCCGTCGACGGCGCTGACGGCATGACCGCGGTGAGCCTGCACGGCCTGTCCTACCGCTTCAAGGAACACCTGGCCGTCACCGACCTCGACCTCGACGTGTGCACCGGCGAGGTCTTCGGCCTCCTCGGTCCCAACGGGGCCGGCAAGACCACCACCATTCGGGTCCTCACCACCCTGCTGCCACTGCAGGACGGCGAGGTCCGCGTCTTCGGCTACGACGTGCGCCGCGACAAGATGGCCGTCCGGCGGACGCTCGGCTACGTGCCGCAGCAGCTGTCAGCCGACGCCGCGCTGACCGGCCGGGAGAACGTCATGCTCTTCGCCCGGCTCTTCGACGTCCGTCGCCGCGACCGCAAGCGCCAGGTCGACGAGGCGCTGGAGGTGATGGGCCTCGAGGACGCCGCCGACCGGCTGGCGAGCACCTACTCCGGCGGCATGATCCGCCGCCTCGAACTCGCGCAGGCCCTCATCAACCGCCCCCGGCTCCTGGTGCTCGACGAGCCGACGATCGGCCTGGACCCGATCGCCCGCGGCACCGTCTGGGAGCGCGTCGAGGAGTTGCGCGCCGACACCGGCATGACCGTCCTCGTCACGACCCACTACATGGACGAGGCCGACCAGATGTGTGACCGGATCGGCCTGATGCACCTCGGCAAGCTCCGTGCGGTCGGCGCGCCCGAGGACCTCAAGTCCGCCCTTGGCCCCGACGCCAGCCTCGAGGACGTCTTCCGGCACCACTCCGGCAGCACCTTCGACGAAGGAGGTGGCTTCAGTGACGTCCGCAGCACGCGTCGCACCGCCCACCGACTCGGTTAAGCGGGCACCCCGTACGGCGGGGTGGCGGCTGCCGAGCCGGGTGGTCACCCTCTGCCTGCTCGAACTCCAGAAACTCCGCCACGACCGCACCGAGCTCGTCACCCGGGCGATCCAGCCGGCCCTGTGGCTGGTGATCTTCGGTACGACGTTCAGCCGGTTGCGGGTCATCCCGACCGGCGACGTGCCCTACCTCGACTACCTCGCGCCCGGCATCCTCGCCCAGTCCGCGTTGTTCATCGCGATCTTCTACGGCATCCAGATCATCTGGGAACGCGACGCGGGCGTTCTCGCGAAACTGCTGGTGACTCCCACGCCGCGAGCCGCCCTGGTGACCGGGAAGGCGTTCGCGGCCGGCATCCGCGCCTCCGTGCAGGCGGTCATCGTGCTGATCCTCGCCGTCCTCCTCGGCGTCGACATCACCGCCAACCCACTGCGCATCATCGGCGCGTTCGTGGCACTGATCCTGGGTGCGGCGTTCTTCTCCTGCCTGTCCCTCACGATCGCGGGACTGGTCCTCAAACGGGACCGGCTGATGGGCATCGGCCAGGCGATCACCATGCCGCTCTTCTTCGCGTCGAACTCGCTCTACCCGATCGCACTGATGCCCGACTGGCTGCGCTGGCTCGCCCACATCAACCCGTTGAGCTACCAGGTCGACGCGCTGCGCGGACTGCTGGTGGGCACCCCCGCCAACCTGTGGCTCGACTTCGGGGTCCTCGTCCTCGCGGCCGCCGCCGGCATCACCGCCGCCTCCGCGCTGCTCGGCCGGCTCGCCCGCTGACCACCGGCGTTCCCCGACCCGGCCAGGTCGGGGTCCGGGTGCACGCGACCCGCGTGCGACACGTCCGGTCCCTGACGCAACCCTGGCCGTCGCGGCTCGCCCTTCCCTAGCCTCGGCGGGTGACTTCGAGCAAGCCCGACCGCCCCAACATCGTCCTCGTCCACTGGCACGACCTGGGTACCCGCCTGGGCACCTACGGCGTTCCTGGCGTCGCCAGTCCCGCGGTCGACCGGCTCGCGGCCGACGGCGTGCGCTTCGACCGTGCCTTCTGCGCCACTCCGCTGTGCAGCCCGGCCCGCAGCGCCCTGATGACCGGCCGCTACCCGCACGAGACGGGGATGTTCGGCCTGCAGCACCGGGGCTGGGAGTACCACGAGGGCGTGGAGACGCTGCCGATGCACCTACGCCGGCTCGGCTACCACAGCGCCAACTTCGGCATGCAGCACGAGTCGGCCCACACCGAACGCCTCGGTTACGACGAGGTGGTCGAGGCCCGTGACCCCGCGACCGGCTGGCAGCGCGCCGACACCGTGGTCGACGAGGCCACCGCCTGGCTACGTTCGCCCGAACTGCTCACAGATCCGGTCGGTGCGGTGTCCTGCCACGTCGGCGGGAGCCGTTCCTCGCCGTCGTCGGATTCTTCGAGGTGCACCGCCCCTATCCGGACGACCTCTATCCGCCCGACGACCCGGCCGACGTGTCGGTCCCGCCGTTCCTGCCGGACAACCCGCACACCCGGGCCGACCTCGCGGCGTTCCAGGGATCGATCCGGGTCGCCGACCGGGCCACCGGGCGCCTTGTCGACACGTTGCGGGACGAGGGCCTGCTGGACAACACCTGGATCGTCTTCACCACCGACCACGGCATGGCGTTCCCGGGCGGGAAGTCGACGCTCTACGACCCCGGCATCCGGGTCGCGCTCATCATGCGGCCGCCGGACGGTTCGGCGTACCGGCGGGAGGCGACCGACCGGCTGGCCGCGCACGTCGACGTGCTGCCGACGCTCCTCGACCTCGCCGGTGGCGAACCGCCGACCGGGATCGGGGGCATCAGCCACGCCGACTGGCTCCGCGGTGGGACGGCTAGTCCGGAGCGGACCGAGGTGTTCGCGGAGAAGAGCTACCACGACGTCTACGACCCGATGCGGGCCGTGCGTACGCGGGACTGGAAGTACGTCCGGAACGCCGAACCCGGCCCGCTGCTCGTGCTGCCCGGCGACATCGAGGCGAGCGCGACCAGAGCCGGCATGGGCGACGCGCACCTCGCGACGCGACCCGACGTGGAGCTCTACGACCTGTCGGCCGACCCGTGGGAACGCGACAACGTCGCCGGTCGGCCAGACCTCGCGGACGTCGAACGCCAACTCGCGGCGAGGCTGGAGGAATGGCAACGGGAGACGGGGGACCCACTGCTCGTGGGCCCGATCCCGCCTCCCGTGCTGGAGTGACGGACTCCGGGGCTGGCTCCGGGGCTGGTCAGCCCGAGTGCCGGCCCGAGTCCTTGGCGTTCTTGCTCGACTGCTCGTCGCTGGCCGCGCCCTCCGCGACGGCGGCGTCCGGCGTCTCGACGTGCTCGGCCGGAGCGTCAGGAGTGGTCGGCACGGTCGGCGTGTCGGTCGCGCGGTCGGCGACCGCCTCGCCCGGGCTGGCACCGACGGTGTCCGCCGGTGCGGGCGGCGTGGTCGAGCCGGAGTTGCCGCCGGTCCAGGTCGACCCCTCGGCGTGTCCAGCCGGGCGGGAGTTGCCGCCGCTGGTCGGCGTCGGTGTCGTGGCGGCCATCGGCTGCCACTGGCGGTCGCTGCCACTCTTGAGGACCCGGTACGCCGCCACCGCGGCCCCGCCGAGCGCGGTGACCGTGATGAGGATGCGGGCCCACTTGTGCTTGCGGCGTGGCTTCGGCGCCTCGAGTTCTCCCCGCAGGGCGGCGTAGGCAGCCGTTCCGCGCCGTACGGCCTCGTCACGGTAAGGCTCGCTCGCGGTCACCGCGTGTGACATGGCGGTCGACACGCGGGGGACCACGTCGTCGACCAGGACGTTGCGCGCGTGCTCGACCGCCGGGCCGACCTTCTCCCGGGCCTCCTCGACGGCGGGCCCGATGTGGGTGCGTGCGTTGTCGACCGCGGGGACGATGTGGCCGCGGGCGCTTTCGACGGCCGGGACGATGTGGCCGCGGGCGCTCTCCACGGCCGGGACGATGTGTCCGCGCGCGTTCTCCACCGTGGGGGCGATCCGCTGCTTCGCGTTCTCCACCGCGGGAGTCAGCCGGTCTCGCGTGTAGTCGGCGGCTGGGGCTACTGCCTTGCGGACGTCCTGACCCAGGCCTGCTCGCTTCTTCTGGCGTCCCATCTGGTTGCGCCTCCTTGTCCACACGTCGTGTGGCGTTCTACTCGGTCCCCGTTTCCTGGCCCCCGAGGCCGGGGACTACTCGGGATGCCTTCCCAGGATGTTTCCCGATCATGCCCTGCTGAAGCCGCCCTGTCGCGGGGGCACCCCGCAAGCATTCCACTCGTTGGCGTGAAAGGATCGCCGCTACGGCATCGGAAGCGGAGAGAGGACCTGCTGGTGAGTGAAGAGACGTTCGCCACACTCCGGACGTCAGCGGGCAATGTTGTGATCCGGTTGTTCCCAGACCATGCGCCCAAGACTGTTCAGAACTTCGTCGGCCTTTCCGAAGGCACCCGGGAGTGGGTCAACCCCGAAACCGGAGAGAAGAGCAAGGACCGCTTCTACGACGGTCTTACCTTCCACCGGATCATCCGGGGCTTCATGACCCAGGGCGGCTGCCCGCTCGGCACCGGCACCGGTGGCCCGGGCTACCGGTTCGCCGACGAGATCCACCCCGACCTGCGCTTCGACCGGCCCTACCTCCTGGCGATGGCCAACGCCGGTCCGGGCACCAACGGCTCGCAGTTCTTCATCACGGCCGGACCGCAGCCGCACCTCAACGGCAAGCACACGATCTTCGGCGAGGTCGAGGACGCGGAGAGCCGCGCCGTCATGGACGCCATCAACTCGGTCCGGACCGGGCCGATGGACCGGCCGGTCGAGCCGGTCATCCTCATCTCGGTCGACATCGAGCGCCGGGAGGTGTGACCTCGGGATGACGGAGAACCCACGGCCGGACGAGAGCGCCGAGGCCCAAGGGGCCTCCGGCCCCTCGACCGTGCCGCGGTGTTACCGCCATCCCGAACGCGAGACCTACATCCGCTGCCAGCGCTGCGGGCGACACATCTGCCCTGACTGCCAGCGCCAGGCCGCCGTAGGTTTCCAGTGCGTCGAATGTGTCAACGAAGGACGCCGGTCGACGCCCGCTGCCCGCACCCGTTTCGGTGGCGTCATGCGCGGCGGCGACGGCGCCACCGTCACCAAGGTGCTCCTCGGCCTCAACATCCTGGTCTACGTGCTGACCCTGCTGCTCGGCCCCGCGGTCGAGCAGCAGCTCTCCCTCGTGGGCAACCGCTCCTTCTTCGCCGACGCCATCGGGGAGTCCAGCGGTGTGGCCGGGGGCGCCTACTGGCGGCTGATCACCTCGACGTTCCTGCACATCCAGCTCTGGCACCTCGCCGTCAACATGTTCTCACTGTGGGTGCTGGGTCCCTCGCTGGAGCGGCTGCTGGGACGGCTTCGGTTCACCGGCCTCTACCTCGTCGCGGGCCTCGCCGGCTCCGCCGTGGCCTACGCCTTCACCTCGCCGCTGACGCCGATCCTCGGTGCGTCCGGGGCGATCTTCGGGCTCTTCGGCGCGACGGTGGCCGTCGCCCGGCGGATGCGGGCCGACATGAGCTGGTTCGTCGGCGCGCTGATCATGAACATCGTCCTGAACGTCGTGTTCCGCTCCTACCTCTCCTGGCAGGGGCACGTCGGTGGGTTCCTCGCCGGACTCGCCCTGGGCGCCGTCGTCGCCTACGCGCCTCGGGACCGCCGCAACCTGATGCAGGGGCTGGGCTTCGGGGCGGTCATCCTCGCCTCCGTCGCCCTGATCATTTGGCGGACCGTGCAGCTGACCTCCGGCGGCGTGGTCTAGCCACCCGCCCGACCACGAACCATCTGCAGGTCGACCGCCCGCTCCACATCCCCCGTCGGCCGGCAGCCACTCGCCTCTGCCATCCCCAGCGGCCGGTACTACGTGGCAATCGATCCCCGCGAGCACCTCGCGAGCCCCGACGGCTCTCGACTATCCCCGGGTCGGTGTGTGCTCCACCGCGGATATCCCCAACCAGCCTGTGGATGTTGGGGACAACGATCTCTCAGCTGTGGACAGTCTGGAAGTCGCCGTCGATGGCTCCGCCCCAGGGGGCTCTGACCTGCGGGTTTTCGATCCGCAGTGGATCATGGGCGACGTACGCGAGGCTGTCGGGTGCACTCGATCCGGGCGTCAGGGCGGGAGTCGCGGGTCGACGAACTCACGTCACGTCGCGCCTTCTCCACAGGCTGGGGACGTTTGTGTGGAGAACTACACGTGTGTAACTCAGGTTGTCCACACGTCAGCGGCTCGCGGCCTTGGGATCGACCAGTAGCGGGCCGTGAGGTCGGAACGCGGCGAGCACGAACCGGGAGAGAACACCGACAAATGCCGCGTGGTCCCGATCGGGCTCCACGCGGCATCGACAGAGCTGCTGGTTAGAGACTCCTCAGCGCCACTGGGTGGACACGACGAAGCCGATGGCGATCAGCCCCATGCCCACGAGGATGTTCCAGTTGCTGAGATCCCGCATCCCGGGGATGTCGCTCCCGGCAAGGTAGAAGACCACGATCCAGGCCAAGCCCACCAGGAAACAGACCAGCATGACGGGCACGACCCAGCGCCCCGCGTGCTGACGAGCGGCGGCCGGCGCCTTCTCCTGGGGCGGGGTGTATACCTGCTTCTTCCGGCCGTGCGATTCGGGCACCTCGCCACCTTCCGTATAGGACGTCCGACAGGTCGGCTGACCCTGATGTCGGCTAGCGTAGTCAACACGCCGGATGCGGAGGACGACGGAGGGCACGTGGCTGACCAACGGGCCGAATCCTCGGCGTCCCGACCGCCGTCGGATTCTTCCGACGCCGTGCACGCCGAGCCTGGCACGAAACCGCGCCCGGAAGGTGAGATCCCCGAGATCGAGACCGATGATGACGCTGCGGCGGCATCCGGTAGCGATGACGCTCTGGCCGATGGTGGTCAGGGTGACGGCGAGGCGGTCGAGACGGAGTCCGCCGAGCGGGTGAGCGCCGCCGACCAGGCTTCCGTTGAGTCGACTGGCGTCGAGCCTGGCTCCGCCAAGTCCGAGACCGCCAAGTCCGAGCGCGTGGATGAGCGGGCGGACGCCGGGTCGGCGGAACCGGAGTCCCCGGAAACCGGCAACAGCGGACCCCCTGAGGACGACCCCACCTCCACCGACCGGGGCGAGTCTGATCCCGCGGCGCGGGTCGACCCCCAAGCCAGCGGCGCGGAGTCCGCCGAGCCGGTGGCTGCCGACTCCGAACATGTCGACTCTGAACATGTCGACTCCGAACGTGCTGACCGCCCCGCCGAAGCTTCGGCCTCCGGCATCACGGACCACGAGGGCACCGACAGCATCGAGCGCACCGACAACGTCGAGCGCACCGGGCCGTCCGATCCCGACGCCGGGCAGCGTCCGAGCTACCACCCGCACCCGACGGCCCCGGCGTTCGACCCGATGCGAGCCGACACGCTCACCATGCATGCGGTCGCGACGGAAGCTGGCCGGGCCGAGGATGACGACGATCCTCAGGCACGACGGCGCCGCAGGATCCGGCTGACCAGCATCCTCGCCGCCGCGACGTTCGGGCTGGCCGGATTCCTCGCGGTCACCAGCGCCGTCAACGCGAAGGGCACTGACCTGCGGGCGGAGCGGCAGACGGATGTCGCTGATCTCGCGCGTGCCCAGCTACGCACCAACCGTGAGCTCGACGCGAGGCTGGCGGAGCTTCGCGGTGAGGTCGACGAGCTACTCGCCCGGCAGCTCCGCAACGACAACGCCGGCGCGGCACAGAAGAAGGTCGACGAACTCGCTCCTGCCGCGGGTTTGACGCCACTCGTGGGGCCGGGAGTCACCGTCGTGCTCGACGACGCGCCGCCCAGCGTTCGTAGTGACGACACCGATCCGGATGCCCTCGTCGTCCACCAACAGGACATCCAGGCCGTCGTCAACGCCATGTGGGCAGGCGGTGCCGAGGCGATGATGATCCAGGGACAGCGGGTCATCTCCACCTCGGCGATCCGGTGCGTCGGCAACTCCGTCGTCCTCCACGGCGTGCCCTATCCGCCGCCCTACCGCATCGAGGCCATCGGCAACGTCGGCAGCATGGTCCAGGCGATCAACGACTCTCCCGCGGTCAACACCTACCTCGAGTACGTCGCCGACCCGAGATATCGGCTGGGCTGGCAGCTGGATCGTTCGGGTCAGCTCCATGTCCCCGCGTTCGAAGGTTCTCTCAAGCTGGACCACGCGGAGGAACGCGACGTCTCCCCCGGCCAAGATTCCGACGACTGATCACACTCTCCGCGCACGCGTCAGCGGAGTGCGGCCAGGAATGCCGTGGCGTGCTTTCTCGGCCGCGTAAGGTGCGTGGTTTCATCCACCACGGTTCGACGGCCGTGAGCAGATCAGGAGGAAGTGGTGGCGCAGATCATCGCCGGAGTTTCGCGGACGTTCAACGAGTTCCTACTCCTGCCGAACCGTACGTCGATCGACTGCTCACCCGACGCGATCGACCTCAGCACTCCGCTGATGCGCCACGTAGTGGGCGAGGCATCGCCGATCGAGCTTCGCTCGCCGTTCACGTCGGCGATCATGCAGTCCGTCAGTTCGCCCGAGTTGGCCATCGCGCTCGCGCGCAACGGAGGGCTGACCTTCCTGCACCACAACCAGTCGATCGAGGAACAGGTCGCCGACGTCCGTCAGGTGAAGAACTTCAAGGCTGGCTTCGTCGTCAGTGACACGAACGTCCGTCCGGACGACAGCCTGGCCGAGTTGGCGCGCGTCATGGAGCGTACGGGCC
Source organism: Actinopolymorpha pittospori (assembly GCF_014873875.1). Classification (GTDB taxonomy): domain Bacteria; phylum Actinomycetota; class Actinomycetes; order Propionibacteriales; family Actinopolymorphaceae; genus Actinopolymorpha; species Actinopolymorpha pittospori. Next base: position 1,881,562 of record NZ_JADBEM010000001.1, read on the forward strand.
ACAGCACCGCGGCGGTTACTCATGATGGCAGTGCCTCGGGCCGTCTGCTGGGTCTGGTGACCTCCCGCGACTTCCATCCCCAGCGTCACGACCTGAGCGACCCGGTCAGCGGCCGGATGACTCCAATCGAGAACTTGCCTCACGCAGCCTGCGACCTCACGTTGTCGCAGGCGAACGCCCGGCTCTGGGACGAACGGTTGGACTGCCTGCCCGTCCTGGATGTCGACGGGCACCTCGAGTACCTCGTCTTCCGTTCCGACTACACCGACAACAAGCGGTACCCCGGTCAGCTCGTCGACCGTGACAAGCGGCTTCGGGTAGGTGCCGGGATAAACACCCACGACTACCGCGAGCGCGTACCTGCTCTCCTCGACGCGGGTGTGGATGTCCTGTGCCTCGACTCCTCCGACGGATACAGCGACTGGCAGAGCCAGGCGCTCAGCTGGGTCAAGAAGCACTATCCGGAGATCCCCGTCGGGGGTGGCAATGTGGTCGACGGTGAAGCCTTCACGTTCCTCGCCGAGGCGGGTGCCGACTTCGTCAAGGTCGGGGTAGGCGGTGGCGCCATCTGCATCACCCGTGACCAGAAGGGCATCGGACGCGGTCAGGCAAGCGCGGTGCTCGACGTCGTGGCGGCCCGCGATATCTTCGCCGAACGGACGGGGCACTACGTGCCGGTCTGTTCCGACGGCGGCCTAGTGCACGATTATCACGTGGCGCTCGCCCTCGCCATGGGCGCCGACTTCGTGATGATGGGGCGCTACTTCGCCCGCTTCGATCAGGCCCCAGGCGCGAAGCTCCCCACGCGGGACGGCTTCGTCAAGGAGCACTGGGGCGAGGGATCCAACCGCGCCCACAACTGGCAGCGTTACGGTCAGGGCGGTCAGGCTTTGATCTTTGAGGAAGGCGTCGATGGCTACGTGCCGTACGCCGGAGATCTCAACGAGGGCCTGGCTCTCACCATTGCGAAGATCAAAGCCACGATGGTCTCTTGTGGCGCCACAACCTTGCCGAAGTTCCGGGACACCGCCCGATTGACCCTCGTCTCCGAGCAGAGCCTTCAGGAGAGCCACGCGAACGTCGTCGTCCGGGAAACGCCGGCCAGCCTCGATTGAGCGCGGACTGACGGCGGAGTTCCTGGGCGGGCGACATCGCGGTCCGTGTCACCAGCACAATGGTGGGGTGACCGCACGCATTCTCGTCGTCGACAACTACGACTCCTTCGTCTTCAACCTGGTGCAGTACCTCTACCAGCTCGGGGTCGAATGCGACGTCCGCCGCAACGATGAGGTCGAGCTGTCCGAAATCGACAGCTTCGCCGGGGTCCTGCTCTCACCCGGCCCCGGCACCCCCGAACAGGCGGGCATCTGCGTCGACCTGGTGAAGCTCGCCGCCGGGCGGGTCCCGGTGTTCGGCGTGTGCCTGGGCCTGCAGGCGATCGCGGTCGCCCATGGAGGGACCGTCTCGCGGGCACCGGAGCTTCTGCACGGGAAGACCAGCCTCGTCCACCACGACGGGGTGGGCGTCCTGGCCGGGCTGCCGGATCCGTTCACGGCGACCCGCTACCACTCACTCGCCGTCGAGCCCGGCTCGGTGCCCGCTGAGCTGGAGGTCACCGCGCGGACCGAGACAGGCGTTCTGATGGCGCTGCGGCACCGGGAGTTGGCCTGCGAGGGTGTGCAGTTCCACCCGGAGTCGGTGCTCACCGAAGGCGGTCACCGGCTCCTGGCCAACTGGCTGGTCGTCTGTGGCGAGGCCGACGCGGTGGAACGCTCGGCCGGCCTCGCGCCCGTGGTCAGCCGGTCGAGCTGACGCATCCCTGCGCGCTCGACCGGTCGTCGGCCGCTGGACCGGTCGCCGGCCACTGGACCGCGTAACCGCTGAGGTCGACGGGTTCGCGAGATCTACGGGTTCGGAACGCCAGGGACGACCGCGCCGTTGGCGGTGTTCCCACCACCCGGCGCCACACCGGCGGGGTTGGCCCCGCCGGTGTCCGAAGGCGGTGCCGACTGGACAGGGTTCTCCGTCCCCGGGGGCTGCTGGCCCACGCCGGGCAGGTTCGGCTCGGTCGTCGTGGGCGTCGGGTCCGGCGGCGAGGGATCGTTCGTCGGGGTGTCGCTCGGCGTGGGATCCGGATCCGGGGTGGGGGTGTCACTCTGCGTCGGCGTGGGATCCGGCGGCGGCGGTGGCGGTTTCTGCTCCTCGGGAGCGCGGGCGATCTCGATCGTCACGGTCGAGTTGGGTTCGCGCCGCTGGCCCTCGCCCGGCACCTGCCTCAGGACCGTTCCCTCGTCCTCGTCCGAGGTCGTGGTGAAGGTCCTGCGAACCCGGAAGCCGGCGTCCTTGAGCTGCGCCTCCGCCACGTCGGCGCTCTCACCCTCGACCCCCGGAACCTCGATCAGGCCGCTGGAGTAGTAGATGGTGATCTTGCTGCCGGCGGCGACGGTCGATCCCTCGGCCGGCACGACGCGGGTGACGGTGCCCGCGTCGCCGTTCGCGTTCGGGTCCTCCTGGGAGTCGACCTGGAAGCCGTCGCTCTCCAGGAGCGTCGTCGCGTCGGCGACCTGCTTGCCGGTCACCGCGGGGACGGAGGAGGTGGGCTTTCCGCTGGACACCGCGACGTCGACCCGGGAGTTGACCTCCGCGGACGCGCCCGGAGCCGGGTTCTGCGAGACGATCTGACCCTTCGGGGCGTCCTCGCTCGCCTGCTGGGTGACCGCGCCGAGCTGCAACTGGGCGGCCACGAGGTCGGCCCGTGCCTGGTCGAGGGTCTTCCCGCGCAGCGTGGGCGTCGACACCGTGTCGGGTGAGCCGTTACCGAGGCTCCGCAGTCCGATGAACGCGGCCACGCCGAGGACGAACACGATGGCGACGGCGAGCAGGATGTACGCCGCCTTCCGGCCGCGGTCGGGTCCTTCGTCGTCCTCGTCGTCGTAGCGGCGCCGGTCGTTCTCGGGTGGCGCCGGCGGCGCCTCCTCCGGCGGCATGAACCGGGCGGTCGCGTCGGCGGCCATCATCGGCGCGGCCACCTGGAGCCCGGCCAGCCCGCGCTCGATGTCCTGGCGCATCTCGGCGGCGGACTGGTAGCGGTCGAGCGGCTTCTTCTGCAGCGCCTTGAGGGTGATGGCGTCGGCCATCGGCGACACCTCAGGGTCGAGCATCGACGGCGGCCGAGGCTCCTCCCGCACGTGCTGGTAGGCCACCGAGACCGGCGAGTCACCGACGAACGGGGGTCGCCCGGTGAGGAGTTCGTAGAGCAGGCATCCGGTCGAGTAGATGTCGCTGCGCGCGTCGACCGACTCACCACGCGCCTGCTCCGGGGAGAGGTACTGCGCGGTGCCGATCACCGCGGCGGTCTGCGTCATCGTCGCGGAGGCGTCGGCGACCGCGCGGGCGATGCCGAAGTCCATGACCTTGACGTCGCCGTTGGGCGTCAGCATGACGTTTCCGGGCTTGATGTCGCGGTGGATGATCCCCGCGCGGTGGCTGTACTCGAGCGCCTCCAGCACGTCCGCGGTGATCTCCAGGGCCCGTTCGGGAAGGATCCGGCGCCCTTCGCGGAGGACGTCGCGCAGCGTGCGGCCCTCGACGTACTCCATGACGATGTAGGGAACGGAGACGCCGTCGACCTTCTCCTCGCCCGTGTCGTAGACGGCCACGATCGAGGGTTGGTTGAGCGCGGCGGCGGACTGTGCCTCCCGCCGGAACCTGGCCTGGAAGATCGGGTCCGTCGCCAGGTCGGGCCGCAGTGTCTTGACCGCGACCGTGCGACCGAGGCGGCGGTCGACACCGATCCGTACCTCGGCCATGCCGCCGTGACCGAGCACCTCGCCCAGCTCATAGCGGCCGCCGAGGAATCGCGGCTCAGGCATGAGTTCCCTCTCTTCGGGGGGCAGGGGTCAGGGTCACCGCCCGATCACCGCCTCCATGACGGCCTTCGCTACCGGTGCGGCGAGCTTTCCGCCCGAGATCTCGTCGCGGCCGACATTGGCATGCTCGATGACGACGGCCACCGCCACCTTTGGGTTCTCCGCCGGCGCGAAAGAAGTGAACCATGCGAACGGTGGACGGTCGGGAGTGGTCTGGGCAGTACCCGTTTTGCCCCCCACCCGGACTCCAGGGATCTTGACCGGGTCGCCGGTGCCGTTTTCGACCACGTTGACCATCATCTGGTTGAGCTGGCTCGCGACCTCCGGCGTGACCGCCTGGTCGACCTCCTCGGGCTCGGTCACCTCGAGGGTCTTCAGGTCCGGCCCGCTGGTCTTGGCGACGATGTAGGGCTTCATCAGCTTGCCCTGGTTGGCGATCGCTGCGGTGACCATCGCCATCTGCAGAGGCGTGGCGGCGACCTCGAACTGGCCGATCGAGCTCTGCGCGAGCTGCGGTGGGTTGAGCTCGTCGGGGAACACGCTGGAGGAGGCGTCGAGCTCGGGCAGGAACTTCTGCCCGAACCCGAACTTCTCGGCCTGCTCCCGGATCGCCTTGTCACCGATCGCCAGGCCCAGTCCACCGAACGCGGTGTTGCAGGACGTGGCGAGAGCGTCCTGGAGAGTGACCTGCGGGGCGGGCCCGCACAGGCCTTCCTGCCAGTTCCTCATGTTGAACGTCGTCTGCGGCAGGTCGAGCTCGGCGGGCGCGGGCAGCATCGTGTTGGGGGCGTACTTACCGGTCGAGAGGGCGGCGGCCGAGGTGACCAGCTTGAATGTCGATCCCGGCGGGTAGCGCCGCTGAGCCGCGCGGTTCTCGGTCGGCTTGTCGGGATCTTCGTCGAGATCCTTCCACGCCTTGATGATGGAGTTGGCGTCGTGCGACGAGAGCCGGTTGGGGTCGTAGCTGGGGTTGCTGACCATCGCGAGGATCTCGCCCGTCGACGGGTTGATCGCGACCGCGGCGCCCGTCTTGTTGCCGAGCGCCATCTCGGCGGCCTTCTGGGCGGCGGGGTTGATGGTGAGGAGGACGCTCCCGCCCTGCGGCTGCCGGTTGGTGATCAGGTCGACGATCCGGCGGACGAACAGCCGGTCGTCGGTGCCGGACAGCACGGAGTTCTGGGCCGACTCGATGCCGTGCCGGCCGTACACGAAGGAGTAGTAGCCGGTGAGGAGGCCGTACAGCTTCGGGTCGCGGTACTTGCGGAGGTAGACCAGGTCGTCCTTGGTCTTCACCGAGTAGGCGACCTGGGTGCCGCCGACCAAGATCGGCCCGCGCTGGCGGGCGTACTCGTCCAGGGTGACGCGCCGGTTGTCCGACCGGTCGTTGAGGTCGGAGGCCTGGAACACCTGGATGTAGTTGGCGTTCGCCATCAGCGCCAGGAACAGCACCATGAACGCCACGGCGACACGGCGAATCGGACGGTTCATGAGGTCATCACCGGCGCACCACCACTACCTGGGTCAGGGCATCTTCGGTCGGTGCGGACGGCACGAGCGGCGCCGGCCGCCGGGCGAAGTCACTGATCCGCAACATCAGGGCTATCAACGCCCAGTTGGCGACCAGTGATGATCCTCCGTAGGAGAGGAAGGGCGTGGTGAGACCGGTCAGCGGGATCAGCTTGGTGACACCGCCGATCACCACGAAGACCTGGATCGCGAAGACGGCCGCCACGCCGGTCACGAGCAGCTTGCCGAACTGGTCGCGGCACACCAACGCCGTACGCAGACCGCGCTCGACGATGATGCCGTAGAGCAGCAGGATCGCCATCAACCCCGTGAGGCCGAGCTCCTCGCCGATGACGGCGATGATGAAGTCACTCTTCGCGAGCGGCACGAGCGTCGGGTGTCCCTCGCCCAGGCCGCGGCCGAGCAGTCCGCCGTAGGCGAAGCCGTAGAGCGACTGGATGATCTGGTAGGCGCCGTCGGCGTTGGCGGGGTCGAAGGGGTGCAGCCAGGCGTTGACGCGGTTGGCGATGTGGGAGAACTGCGAGATGTGCAGCGAGGTGGCGGCGAGGTAGGCGAAGTACGTGCCGCCGGCGAACATCCCGCCCCCGAGGACCAGCCACCCGGGGCGTTCGGTCGAGACGTAGAGCAGGATGACGAACCCGCCGAAGAAGAGCGTGGCCGTACCGAGGTCGCGCTGGAAGACCAGAATGGCGAGGCTGATCAGCCAGGCGCACAGGATCGGACCGAGGTCGCGGCCGCGCGGCAGGTCGATCCCGAGGAAGCGTCTGCCGGCGAGGGCCAGCGCGTCCTTCTTGACCACGAGATAGCCGGCGAAGAACACGATCAGGCAGACCTTGGCGACCTCGCCGGGCTGGAACGACAGGCCGAACAGCCGCACCCAGATCTGCGCACCCGAGAAGCGCACGCCGATACCGGGCACGAGCGGGAGCAGCAGGAGCCCGACGCCGAGGAAGAGCGCGGTGTAGGTGGCGCGCTGCAGCCGCCGGTGGTCACGGATGATCAGCAGCGTGGCGACGAACGCCAAGACGCCCACCGCGGTCCAGGTCAGCTGCACCGGTGCGTCCGCGCGGGGAAGACTCTCTCCCGCGTCGCGAGCCGCCTCGATCTTGGAGAGGTCGAGGCGGTGGATCAGGGCGAGGCCGAGGCCGTTCAGGAGGACGGCACACGGCAACAGGATCGGATCGGCGTAGGGCGCCAGGAAACGGACGATGAGGTGGGCGATCCCGACCAGCAGCGTGAGTCCGAGACCGTAGGACAGGACCTGCGAGGAGACCTCGCCTGACACGGCAAGCCCGACGATCGCGTAGGCGCCCACGGCGACGATCAGGGCGACGACAAGCAGCACAAGCTCCGCACCGCGGCGCTTGCGAACCTGGACCGTGGGGTTCGCTTGGACCTCGCTCACTTCGTACCTGTCGGGTTGGGGGCGTCGGGCTCGGTGCCGCCACATTCCAACGGAATGGCCGGCGGGGTCGCGGCGGCACGCGTGGAGGGCACCAACTGCCGTTGTGGGGGCAGCGGGGACCTGGTCGCCGGGATCGTGGGTGGGCGGGTCGTGCCCGGAGTCGCGGTGGTGGGACGGCCCGGCGGCGTGGTGGCGGTCGGCTTGGGAGTGGGCGTTGGCGCGGGGGCGCACCGGCGGGCGACGTCGGACAGCATCGCGACGATGGTGCGGGCCTCGCTGAGGTCGTTGGCCGTGATCGTGCTCGCGACCCGCTCGCGATGGTAGGAAGGCAGCTTGGCGAGGGTCAGCGGCTCGAGTTCGTAGAGCTGGGAGACCCGGATGCCCGGGATCTGCTGGGCGATGCCACGGAAGATCGCGACCCGGCGGGGCTGGGACGCGTCGCCGTTGTCACCCGGGTAGGCGCCGACGTAGTACTGGCGCTGCGTCCAGTCGTAGGCCCAGCGGGCTCCGACGCCGAGCAGCCCGAGGATCACGACGAGGCCGACGACCCGAAACAACCACTTGAACCGGCGCGGAGGCCGCGGCGCGTACCGGAGCTCCTCCTCCATGTCCGGCTCCGGCGGCAGGCCGTCGGAACCGGTCGCTCCCTGCGTCACGCTCGCCGGGTCGGCGGGGCTGTCGACGATGTCGTGGGAGGTCGTGGGGTGGGACTGGGTGATGCTGCTGCGGCCCGAGGTCACTTCCGGGTCGACCAACGCGGCGGACCCCACCAGGGTGCCCGCGCCGACGCCGAGCAGCGGAGGACCGTCCGGGCCGGCGTCGACGATGTCGGCGACCACACAGGTCACGTTGTCGGGGCTGCCGTGGTCGAGTGCCGCCTCGATCAGGGTGGCCGCCGCGTCGTCGGGAGTCGGCGTACGGCTGAGGATCTCCGCGATCAGGGGATCCTTCACGCCGGCGTTGTCCAGGCCATCGGAGCACACCAGGATCCGGTCGCCGGGTTCGAGTTCGAAGTGGTGGAAGTCGGGCCGGGCGTCCTGGCGGCCCTCGAGGACGCGGATGATCAGCGAGCGGTGCGGGTGGTACTCCGCTTCCTCCGGCGTGATCCGACCCTCGTCGACGAGGGTCTGGACGAACGTGTGGTCCTTGGTGAGCATCCGCAGTCGGCCGTCGCGGAGCAGGTAGGCACGCGAGTCGCCGATGTGGGCCACGTGCGCGTTGGCGCCGTCGAAGAGGATCGCGGTGAGGGTGGTCCCCATGCCCTCGAGGTGAGGGTCGGTCTCGATCCGGGCGGCGATCCGCGCGTTGGCCTCGACGGCGGCCCCTCCGAGGACCTGCTCGGCTCCGAGGACCTGCTCGGCGTCGGTGTGGCCGGGTGAGTCCAGCTCACGCACGGTCGTGATCGTGATCGCGCTCGCGACGTCACCGCCGACCGCTCCGCCCATGCCGTCGGCGATGGCGAGAAGGTACGGGCCAGCGTAACCGGAGTCCTCGTTCCGCTTCTTCGGGCCGAGACCGATGTCGGTGTGTGCGGCGTAACGGAGCGCGAGCGTCATCCTGCCTTCTCTTGGCCATGAGAGGTCGCCGAGCAGGCACAGGGAGTGTGGACGCGGTCGCATCGCCGCGCGGCGCCGGGCTCGCCGGCCGTCACTACGCTCATCCGTGCAACCTCGGAGGTCATCGTTGCGCGCCTACTTGTACAGCTCGATGATCGTCTTGCCAATCCGGACCGGGACGCCAGACCCGATCGCGGTCGGACCCTGGATGCGTGACTCTCCCACGAAGGTGCCGTTCGTGGAACCGAGATCCTCGACGTACCACGCGCCGGACTGGGGTCGTAGCACCGCGTGCCGAGTCGACACGTATTCGTCGTCGATCGCCAACTCGCACTCGGCGCCCCGGCCGATCACCAGGGGCGCGTCGCCCAGGGGCACCTGCAGGCCGGCGCTTGCGCCCTGCGTCACGACCGCGGTGGTGGGTTCGCCTCGCTTGCGTTTGGGTGGCCGAGGCTGCTTGACCGGCTTCGGAGCGCGCTCGGCCTTGGTCGAGCCGCTCACCCGGGCTCCGAACAGGTCGGAGCGGATCACGGAGACAGCGGACAGCACAAAGAGCCAGAGCACCGCGAGGAACCCCAGCTTGATGATCGTGAGAGTGAGTTCGGACACTACCGGTGAGCTCCGTCCGGATGGCGTAGGACGAGGAGCGTATTACCGAGGAGGATCTGACTGCCTTCCCGTAGCGGTGCGTAGTCGACCCGTTGGCCATTGACCACGATGCCGTTGGTGGAACCGAGGTCGTGGATCGTCACCGTGAAGCCTGGGCCGTCCTGGACGACCCGGATCTCGGCGTGCCGGCGCGACACGCCCGGATCGGTGATCCGCAGATCGGCCTCGGTGCCCCGACCCAGGACGATGCCCGGCGGCTCGAGCGGGTGGCGCTGGCCGTTGACCTCGAGAAAGGGCGCGGGAGGCCGCGGCGGCATGCCGTTGGGACCCCGCAGCGGCGCCTGCGGGCCAGGTCGGCGTTCGGCGTACTGCGGTTGCGGCTGAGGCGGTCGCCGGCCATGGCTCACCTGGGCAACCGCGCTGCCCTGGACGCGGAAGCGGCCGGTGGACAGCCCCTCCTGGCGCTGGAACGCGATGTTGACCGGGCCGGTGAAGGCGTAATTCTGGGTGCTCGCGTGCCGGTTGACCACCTCGGCGAGCTCCTTGCTCAGGGTTTGGGCGTAGGGCCCTAGCCGTTCGTGGTCACTCGGTGACAGTTCGACGACGAAGTCGTTGGGGACCAGGCTCGAGTCCCGTGACAGGACCTGCGCGGAGTTGTCGAGTTCGCGCTGTAGGGCGGAGGCGATCTCCACTGGTTGGACGGCCGAACGGAACACGCGTGCAAAGGTCCCGGTAACGAGACCTTCCAGGCCTCGTTCGAATTTTCGGAAGACTCCCACAGGTACCTCCTTCCCGCGCAGGCGCTGCCCATGTTCCGGTCGATCGTAACTGTCGTTCCAGGGTGGAGCGGAGTCCAACCACCTCTTGCCCTCAGAACTCCGTGCGGTGCCCGGATCGTGCCCGGCGCCCGCGCGGTACCTCGGTGCACCCAGTGTGGCGAGCTGGCGACTCGGTCGCCAGTGGGCTCGTGCTAGCCTCTAGGCGCTCCAGATCCCTGGAGTGCAGTGCGCGCGCGAGTGGCGGAATAGGCAGACGCGCAGGATTCAGGTTCCTGTGCCCGCAAGGGCGTGGGGGTTCAACTCCCCCCTCGCGCACCCGATCAAGGCTCCTTCACCTCCCGGGATTCCTCCCAGGAGGGTTCTCCAAGCTTCACCTCCCCGTTCGAGGGCCCTGGCCAGCACTCCGCTGGCCGGTGCGGCTTCATGTGTCTCGCTCTCCCTCAGGAGGATGTGGCACTGTTGAGCAATGACGGAGTCGCGGGTGGGAGCTGAGGCGGGTCCGCCTTCTTCGAGTTCACCATCACCAGCCTCACCATCACCAGCCTCACCATCACCAGCCCCACCCTCGACAGGTTCCCCGTCCGCGGGTTCTTCGACCTCGGGTTCCCTGTCTTCGAGTCGGCGCGCGGTCGACGAGCTCCCCGGTGCCGGTGAGCACGTCGAGTTCGTCGAACACCTCCTCGCCCGTATCGAGGCCGTCGACCCCGACCTGCACGCCTTCGTCGCCGAGCCCGACCGGGCCGGGCGGCTGCGCGACGAGGTCTCCTCGCTCGCCCGCCGCTGGCCCGTTCCCGACAGCCGGCCGGGTCTGTACGGCGTACCTGTCGGCGTCAAGGACGTCTTCCACGCCGACGGACTCCCCACACACGGCGGGTCCCAGCTTCCGGCCGAGGTGCTCACCGGGCCACAGGCCTCGGCGGTGACCCGGCTGCGCGAGGCGGGTGCGGTCGTCGCCGGAAAGACCGTCACCGCCGAGTTCGCCTTCATGGCGCCGGGGCCCACCCGCAACCCGCACCGGCTCGGCCACACGCCAGGTGGTTCCAGCAGCGGTTCCGCCGCGGCGGTGGCTGCCGGCCTGGTTCCCCTGGCACTGGGCACGCAGACCGTCGGCTCGGTGGTCCGACCTGCGGCCTACTGCGGGATCGTCGGGTTCAAGCCGAGCTACGGCCGGATCCCCGCCGACGGGCTGATCGCCAACGCGCCGACCTTCGACACGGTCGGGGTCCTCACCCCGGACGTCGCCGGTGCGGTGCGCGCCGCCGCCGTGCTCCTCGACGACTGGGACGTGCGGACCCACGCCGAGCAGGCAGGGGGGCGTCCCGTCCTCGGCGTACCCGAGGGGCCCTACCTCGGCCAGGCGACACCGGAGGCGCTCGCCGCCTTCGCCGCCCAGGTGGCCCGGCTCGAGGCGGCCGGTTACGCCGTACGCCGTGTCCGGCTCCTCGCCGACATCGACGCCGTCAACGAGCGCAACACCCTGATCAACCTGGTCGAACTCGCCCGCTCGCACGAGCCGCTGTTCGCGAAGTACGCCGACAGCTACAACGAGGTCAGCGCGACGGCGATCCGGCAGGGCGAGCGGATCCCCACCGCCGACTACGCCCGCGCCCTGGACGAACGGGCCACCTACGCCTCCGACCTGGTCGGCGTGATGGAGACCGAACACATCGACGCGTGGATCGCGCCGTCGGCGACCGGCCCGGCCCCCGAAGGCCTCGCCACGACCGGCAGCCCCCTGATGAACCTCCCCTGGACCCAGGCCCGGCTCCCCGTGGTCGGTGTCCCCGCCGGACTCGTCGCCGGGCTCCCGGTCGGGCTCCAGTGTGTCGCCCGGCCTGGTGAGGACGAGCGGTTGCTCGCCTGGGCCGGCGCCATCGAGGCCACGTTGGGCGAACGGCAATGACGGGAACAACACCTGTGACCCGACAGCAAAGGACTCCCATGACCGGTTCGCAGATCGTCGCGATGGGCCACTACCAGCCCGCGAAGGTGCTCACCAACGACGACATCGCCGCGTTGGTCGACACCAACGACGCCTGGATCCAGAGCCGGGTGGGCATCCGTACCCGGCACATCGCGGAGACCGAGACGGTCGACGAGATGGCGGCCTTCGCCGGGGAGAAGGCCCTGTCGGCCAGCGGCCTCACGGCAGGCGACGTCGACCTCGTCGTGGTCGCCACCTGTACGGCGGTCGACCGGTCGCCGAGCATGGCCGCCCGGGTCGCCGCCCGGCTCGGAGTGCGCTCGCCGGCTGCCTACGACATCAACACCGCCTGCTCGGGGTTCTGCTACGGCCTCGCCACCGCCGACCACGCGATCCGGGCCGGCGCGGCGAGTACCGCACTCGTCATCGCCTCCGAGAAGCTCTCCGAGGTCACCGACTGGACCGACCGCTCGACCTGCATCCTGGTCGGTGACGGTGCCGGAGCCGCCGTCGTGACCGGCTCCGACGAACCCCGCATCGGACCCGTCGTGTGGGGGTCGGAGCCGGAGATGGGCGACGCCGTACGCATCGAGGGAACCCCTGCCGTCTTCAGCCAGGAGGGCCAGTCGGTCTTCCGGTGGGCGACCACCGCGCTGGCGCCGATCGCCCGCCAGGTGTGCGAGCGCGCCGGCGTCGACCCGGCCGACCTCGCGGCCGTCGTACCCCACCAGGCCAACCTGCGGATCATCGAGCCGTTCGTCCGCCAGCTCGGCGCGACCAACGCCATCCTCGCCCGTGACCTGGTCGAGTCCGGCAACACCTCCGCGGCGAGTGTGCCGCTCGCACTGTCGAAGCTCCTCGAGCGTGGGGAGATCCCCTCGGGCGCGCCGGTCCTGCTCTTCGGGTTCGGCGGTGGCCTCGCCTACGCCGGTCAGGTGATCCGCTGCCCGTAGCGCGTCCCCCGGCACGCGGGTGCGCGCGTCGCCCGGTCGGTGTGCTGGCCGACCCGCGACGGGTGATGAGCGGGGGAGGCCGGCGTTAAGGTCCGATTCCACCGAGGATCTGACCGCGGAGCCGGCCGCCGCGGGCGAGCGTAAGGGGTGTTGACGTGACCCACGTTGGTGCATTCCGATCGACGTCGAGCGACGCGCACGTGACGGGCTACTGTTCCCTTCGGCTGCCGGTACGCGATCTTGTGCGGTCGACCGACTTCTACTGCGATGTGGTCGGCTACGAACGAAGCGGCCCGAGCGCCGAGTTCGAGTCGTTCATCTGGCCGGCCGCGGGGGCGGGCCCCTGGCTCTACCTCATGAAGGCGACCGAGAGCGAATTTCGCCACCTTCACTGGGAGCAGTGGGGCGATCTGCATGCGCCCTTCGAAATGTTCGTCGACGACCTACCTGCGCTCCAGCAACGCCTGGAACGGGCAGGGGCCAAGATTCACAGCGAAGCCCATGTCAAGGGCGGGTACCTGACGATGGGTTTCTTCGATCCGGACGGCCACTATCTGTTCGCCGTCGACCGCCGCGGCCGCTACTTCGGTATGAAGTCGCAGATCGAGGAGCTCCTGGGACGAGCGTTTTCGGAACGGGAAGCCGATCGACTGCAGCTCGCCTGCGCCGTGACGGCCGCACACGATGAGATGGATGTGGTGCAGTCCATCCTCTCTGACCTGCGCCGCCGCTAGCGGTCCTGGTCCAGCGGGGTCACGAGCTGAGGTTGGCCCGGATCTGGGTCAGAGCCTCCAGTAACTGCCGACGCTGGGCGTCACCGAGGCCGGCGAGCGCCCGGTCGGACAGGGCACGCATCTCGGCGTCGAGGATCGTGCGCAGCGTGCGTCCGCGCTCGGTGAGGTGGATGCGCACCAGCCGCCGATCGTGCAGGTCGGGCTCGCGGGTGACCAGCCCGGCCGCCTCCATCCGGATCGCGGCCCGGGTCACCGTGGGGGTGGCCAGGCCGAGCCGGCGGGCGAGCTCACCCGGCGCGAGCCCGTCCTCCTCCCAGAGCGCCATGAGAAGGAACTGCTGACCGTCGCGGACGCCGTGCCGGCGGTAGGAGACGTCGGCGGCTTCGGCGAGGGCCCGCTTCGTCGCCCAGAAGACAGCCTGGAACCCGTCGGTCGGCCACTGGCTCGGCGTCTCCTCGCTCACGGCGCCATTGTCCTCCACGCTGGGTTCCCCGGTCAGCGCCGGACGGCTCAGTCCAGAGCGGAGGCCGGCTCCCGGGTGCCCGCGGTCCGGATCGTCTCCTCGGCGCCGACCGTCGACGCCGCTGCCGACGCTGTCGACGCCGCCGCTGCCGCCCTCAGCGCGGCGGCGAGCCGCTCGACGGCGGGGACGACCGCGCTGTCGGGCAGGTTGCCGTACCCGAGGACCAGCGCCGGAGTGGCCGGATCCGGCCGCATCCGGTAGCCGTCCAGGTCGGCGACCCGGACGCCGTGCGTCTCGGCGCGGGCCACCACGGCGGCCGCCGGGACGGCCGGGACCAGCCGCAGGACGAGGTGTAGTCCGGCCGCCGCGCCGGACAGCGTGCACCCGGGCAGGTTGGCCTCGAGGGCGGAGACGAGCGCGTCGCGGCGGTGCCGGTACCGCTGCCGGGCGGCGCGCAGGTGCCGGTCGTAGCCACCCACCTCGACGAACGCGGCGAGCGCGAGTTGGTCGAGCACCGGCGGACCGGCCGGCGCGCGTTCCGGCGCGGCGCGCAGGGCGTGCGTCCAGCGCCCGGGCGTCACCATCCAGCCGATCCCGAGGGCGGGTGACAGCGTCTTGGACAGGGAACCGAACAGCGCGACCCGGTCCGGGTCCGCGCCCTGCAGGGTTCCGACCGGCCGCCGGTCGTAGCGGAACTCGGCGTCGTAGTCGTCCTCGAGCACCACGCCGTCGACGTCACGGGCCCAGGCGAGCAGGGCGGCGCGGCGTTCGGGCCCGAGCACCACACCGGTGGGGAACTGGTGGGCCGGCGTGACCAGTGCAGCGCGTACGTCGGTCCGGCGTACCAGCTCCTCCACCCGCAGGCCGTGGTCGTCGACCGGGATGCCGACGGGTTCGAGGCCGACTCGCTCCAGTGCCTGCCGCAGCCGCGTCCAGCCCGGGTCCTCGACCGCGATCCGGGTGTGGCCCTCGGCGCGCAGGACGCGGCCGAGCTGGGTCACGCCGTCGGTGACTCCGGTGGTGACCGCGACCTCCGTGGCCGTCGTGTGGGTGCCCCGGCAGCGTCGCAGGTAGTCGGTGAGCATGTCGCGCAGCCGTTCGGTGCCGCCGAGCGGTGGATAGCCGAGTTGGTCGTAGGGCATGGTCGACAGCTGGGCGCGGATCGCCTCCGCCCAGCGGCGGCGCGGGAAGGCCCGCAGGTCGGGGAGTCCGGGAGCGAGGTCGTAGGGCGTCGGTGTGGGCGGCGTCGACGGTGCCGCCGTGGTGGCCCGGCCGCGGGGTGGTTCGGAACGTTCCACGGCCCGAACGACGGTGGCCGACCCCGTCCTGGCGGTGAGGTAGCCCTCGGCGACGAGTTGCTCGTAGGCCTGGGTGACGACCCATCGCGAACAGCCGAGATCGAGCGCCAGCGTCCGGCTCGGAGGGAGCGCGCTGCCCGGGCCGAGTCGCCCCGAGCGGATGGCCTGGCGCAGAGCGCGGGACAGGCGCTCGTGGAGCGGGCCGGTGCCCTGTTCGATGTCCAGCAGGGTGTCCCAGGCGAGTTTGGCTCGGGGAGGCGGCACGTTGCCGGATCGTACGCGCGGGCCAATTCACCAGCCAACCCGGCGACCACGTCGCGGGCGGCCTGCGCCGACAGGCGTCCGCTCGACGTTCCTGTCAACCGATCGGTGGATGGGTGGACACCGTTCGACGGAGCCCGACATCCACCCGCGCAGCTGCCGATGAGCGCCGTTCGGGCGATCCGCCGAGGCCCTGTCCAGACCGAGACTGGACAGGGCCGCGGGACGTGTCGACGGATCGCGGGAATGACGAGAGAACGGACGAACATGCCGGTCATCGAGGTGACGGAGCTACACAAGGCCTACGGCGAGAAGGTCGCCGTGGACGACGTGTCGTTGACGGTCGAGCAGGGCGAGATCTTCGGGATCCTCGGTCCCAACGGCGCCGGGAAGACCACGACGGTCGAATGCGTCGCGGGCCTGCGGCACCCCGACAGCGGCGAGATCCGGGTGCTCGGACTGGACCCGCGACACGACCGGGAGGAGCTGCGGAACCGGCTCGGCTGCCAGTTGCAGGAGAGCGAGCTGCCCGGCCAGCTCAGGGTGGCGGAGGCGCTGGAGCTGTACAGCTCCTTCTACCGCAACCCCGCCGACTGGCGGTCCCTGATGGCCGACCTCGGGCTCACCGAGAAGCGCGACACCCCCTTCAAGAAGCTCTCCGGCGGGCAGAAGCAGCGCCTGTCCATCGCCCTGGCCCTGGTCGGCAACCCCGAGATCGCCGTCCTCGACGAGCTGACCACCGGACTGGACCCACAGGCCCGGCGCGACACCTGGAACCTGATCGAGCAGATCCGGGTGCGCGGCGTCACGATCCTGCTGGTCACCCACTTCATGGAGGAGGCGGAGCGGCTCTGTGACCGCCTCGCGGTGATCGACTCCGGCCGGGTCGTGGCCGTCGACACCCCCGCGGGCCTGGTGGCCCTGGTGAACGACGAGCAGCGGATCAGGTTCCGCCCGTCGGTTCCGGTGTCCGACGAGCTGTTCACCGATCTGCCCGAGGTGAGTGACGTGACCCGGGCCGGCAACCACATCACGATCACCGGCACCGGAAACGTGCTGGCCGCGGTGACCTCGGTGCTCGCCCGCAACCAGGTCGTCGCCCTCGAACTCCGGGTCGATCAGGCCAGCCTCGACGACGCGTTCGTCGAGCTGACCGGTCGCAGCCTGAACGCCTGAACCCAGGAGAAGGAACTCATGACCGCTCTTGCCAAACTGACCGCCGTCGAGGCGAAGCTGTTCCTCCGGGAGGGCGCGACGGCCTTCTTCGGCATCGCCTTCCCCTCACTTCTTCTCGTCGTCCTCGGGCTCATCCCGGCCCTGCGCGAGTCCAGCAAGGACTTCGGTGGCCTGCGTTTCATCGACATCTTCGTCCCGTCGCTGGTCGTCCTGACCCTGGCGGTCCTGGCGGTGAACACGATGCCTACCCGCCTCACGACCTACCGGGAGAAGGGGATCCTGCGCCGCCTGTCGACCACGCCGGTCCACCCCGGCAAGCTGCTCACCGCGCAGGTGCTGATCAACTGCGTGGCGGCGCTGGTGGCCATCGCACTGTTGGTCGCGGTGGGCAGGATCGTCTTCGACGTTCCTCTGCCCCACCACCTGTTCGGCTTCGTGGCTGCCGTGGTCGTCGGCGGCGGGTCGATGTTCGCCCTGGGCCTGCTGGCCGCGGCGACGGCGCCCACGGCCAGGTCGGTGGCCCTGATCGCGCTTCCGATCTATTTCGTCTGCATGTTCTTCGGCGGGGTGTTCCTTCCCCGGATCATGCTGCCGGACCTGGTTGTCACGATCGGCTCCTACACTCCGCCGGGGGTGCAGGCGCTCCAGGACGCCTGGACGGGCGCCGGTCCGCAGCCTCTGCAGCTGGTGATAATGGCGGCGGTCGCCGCGGCCGCGGGCCTGGTCGCCGCCCGGATCTTCCGCTGGGAGTGAGAGCGCGACCAGCGGAACGTCGAAGGAACCGGAGTACGTGGACGGACTGAGCGGGCTGATCGGCCCAGGTGGATCGAGTGGACCGGGTGGACCGGGTGGAGTGGCGGGGGGACCGCCCGGCCCGGGTGGACCGAACGGAGTGGACATGGGCTGCACCGTGGGAGGCACACCGGTGCCTGGAACGGGTATCCCGCCGCAGGGGCCGCCCAAGCTCCCCCTCGGGGCGCCGACGCCGCCCCGCCGAAGCCGGCTGGCGAGGAGGCTGGCCGCCTTCGAGAACATGGAGCAGCCCGCCTACGCGGCGATCCCCTACTTCCTCCTCGTCTTCTCGATCATCGCCACTCTGCTCCAGACGGGCGGATCCGTGCCGCTGCCCGTCCTCGGGTTCACCCTCCTGACCGCGGCGTGGATCTTCTTCCTGGTGACCATCCGCCCGCACCGGGTCCGCAGGCCAGTCTGGGGCCTGGTCTACTACGCGGGCCTGATCCTGCTGACCGGCATCCTGGTCGTTATCGCCCCATGGTTCGGGATCTTCGCCTGGCTCGGATACCTGCACGGCCTGATGTTCCTCACCGGGCGGTGGCGGTTCGCCGGTGTCGTGGCGACGGCGGTCGTGAACGCGATGTCCCAGGTCGGAGGCGGCGTTCCGCGGTTCGACGGGACCTACCTGGCGGGGTTCGCGGCGCTCTTCGTGGTCAATCTGGGTCTCGCCGGGACGCTCTCCTACTTCGCCCTGGCGGCCGAACGCCAGAACGAGGAGCGCGTGACGACCATCACCGAGCTGGCCGAGACCAACCGGAAACTCCAGGAGGCGATGGCCGAGAACGCCGGTCTCCACGCGCAGCTGCTCGCGCAGGCACGCGAGGCCGGCATCCTGGACGAGCGGCAGCGGATGGCCCGCGAGATCCACGACACCCTCGCCCAGGGGTTGACCGGGATCATCACCCAGCTCCAGGCCGCCCAGCAGGCCGGGTACGAAGGTGTCGGCTGGCAGCGCCACATCGACAACGCGACCCACCTGGCCCGGGAGAGCCTGTCGGAGGCGCGGCGTTCGGTCCAGGCGATCCGGCCCGAGGCGCTGGAGACCGCCCGGCTCCCGGAGGCGCTCGCCGAGGTGGCCGAACGTTGGTCGGGCCGCAACTCCGTCGTCGCCGAGGTCACCACCACCGGCACGCCCAGACCGCTGCACCCCGAGGTGGAGATGGCCCTGTTGCGGACCGCGCAGGAGGCGTTGGCCAACGTCGCCAAGCATGCGCAGGCCTCCCGGGTCGGTCTCACCCTCTCCTACATGGAGGACGTCGTGACCCTGGACGTACGAGACGACGGTGTGGGCTTCGTGCCCGACCGTTCGAACCAGACCGGACCCGTCGGGCCGAACGGCGCGGACGGGCACTTCGGCCTGACCACGATGCGCCAGCGGGTGCAGCGGCTGGCCGGACACTTCGAGATCGAGTCCGAGCCCGGCGGCGGCACCGCCCTGTCGGCCGTCGTCCCGGCGATCGCGGCGCGAGGTGCCGAGTGAGCGACCCAGGGGGGAACGCCGGCACCGAGCCGATCCGGTTGCTCATCGTCGACGACCATCCGGTCGTGCGTGACGGACTGGACGGCATGTTCAGCGGCGACCCGCGTTTCGAGGTGCTCGGCCAGGCCGCCGACGGTTCCCAGGCCGTGAGCCGGGTGGAGGCGCTTCGGCCCGACGTCGTGCTGATGGACCTGCGGATGCCGGTCATGGACGGCGTCACCGCCATCTCGCATCTGGTGGAGCGGAAGCTGCCGGTGCGCGTCCTGGTCCTCACGACCTACGACACCGACAGCGACGTGGTGGCCGCGATCGAGGCCGGTGCGACCGGCTACCTCCTCAAGGACGCGCCACGGGAGGAGCTGTTCCGCGCGGTGATCGCCGCCGCGCGCGGCGAGGCGGTGCTCTCCCCGGCGGTGGCGACCCGGCTGCTCGGCCAGGTACGCCAACCGGCGCGGGAACCACTCAGCCAACGGGAGCTGAAGGTGCTCGGGTTGATCGCCCGCGGCTCCACCAACCGCGAGGCCGCGGCGCGACTGTTCATCAGCGAGGCCACCGTCAAGACCCATCTGCTGCACATCTACGCCAAGCTCGGCGTCAACGACCGCGCCGCGGCCGTGGCGACCGCCTTCGAACGGGGACTCCTCACCCCCGGCCGGGGTGCCTGACGGCCGGGGTGCCTGACGGCCGGGGTGCCTGACGGCCGGGGTGCCTGACGGCCGGGGTGCTTGACGCCGGAACGCTTCGGCGCCGGCACCCCACGCCGGTCCTTGCCTCGTTCAGGCGGCGGCCAGCACTCTCGGTGCCGGCGCGCCGGCGGCCAGATGCGCGGCCTGCCGCGCACTCGCCAAGGTCACCTCACTCAGCAGTCCCGGTGCGGCCACCTGGTCACCGACGAGGTAGATGCCCTCGCCGCGGTCGATGGCCGGCCGGTCCCGCCAGGTCGTGCCCGGCAGGTCGAGCGCGCCGGTCCGACCCAGCGCGACGGCGCTGCGGTGCCAGGTCTTCCGCTCGCGCCAGTCCGGCAGGGCCAGGTCGAGCATCGCCTCCAGCCGAACCAGCGCCGCCTGCTTGGACTCGCCCGCCGGAGCGGGCATGTGCGCCTGGATCAGGGAGTGTCCCTCCGGCGCGACCGTCGGGTCGGGGCTGCTGAAGCGCTCCAGGAAGCCGGCCTCGTCCAGGTCGAAGACGAGGTAGGCGTCACCCGGATGCCGACGGACGCCGAGGTCGAGCAGCGTGGTCCGGCCGCTCTCCCAGGTCAGCGACGGGTCGCCCAGCAGCCGTCCGGCCGCCTCGAGCGAGGTCGCCACGATCACCGGGGTCGTGGTCGGCAGGGTGTCGACCCGGGCGCCGGTCTCGATCCGGACGCCGACCTTGCGGGCGTGGGCGGCGAGTCGGTCGACACCCGCCTGCCAGCCGCCGACGACGTACCGGGAAGCGGGATACCCGGGCCGGCTGACCCGCAGGAACCGCTCCCAGACGAACGCCGCGGAGAGCCGGCCCGGATCGGCGTCGAACGCCACCACCCCCATCATCCTGGCGATCGCCCGCGCCGCCTCCGCCCCGAACATCCTGCTCGCCCACGAGGTGAAGTCCTGGTCGACCGGAGCGCGCAGTCGCCGCCTGGTCGCCGGCCCGGCGACCGCCCGTGGCGGCAGGGCCCGCAGTCGCCCGCCGTGCCGGAACCGCAGCCGGCGCACCTCACCGAGCGGAACCCGCCGGGCCGGGGTGACGAGGCCGCGTTCGACCAGCCACGACCAGTGCGGCCCGTCGCAGTAGAAGACGTGCGGGCCGTCGTTCGCGACGTAGGGGCCCTGCGTGGAACGCGCCCGGCCGCCCAGGGTCCGGTGCGCCTCGAACAACTCGACCTGCGCCCCGGCCTCCGCCGCGGCCACGGCGGCGACCAGGCCACCGAGCCCTCCGCCGATCACTGTCACCTTCGTCATGGTGGTCCCTCTCGTCCGTTTCGGTCGGGGACCGCGCGGTGCGGTCGTCACGGGCACGACGAGGAAGACCGCCCGGCCGTGACATCGCGTGCTCCCGCGCCGACGTGACCGTCACCACAGGTCGATCGGGACACCCACCTCGGAGACGTCGTCCAGCGCGGTCAGCTTCTCCGGGTTGGCGAGGAGATGGATCCGGGTGATCGTCGTGCCGCTGACGTCGAGCGCGATGACGGTGTTGGGCTCGCCGTGTGAGGTGACGACCAACGCCACCTGGCCGTTGACGGTAGCGAGGTAGGCGCGCGCCTCCGGCGGCGGCTGCTGCGCGATGCTGGCGAGGAACCGGGCCACCTTGTCGGCACCGAGAATGAGGCGCCGGGGTGCCTTCTGCACACCGCCACCGTCGCTGTGCAGGGCCACGTCGGGAGCGAGTAGCCGCATGAGTCCCTCGACGTCGCCGGATCCGCACGCGGCCAGGAACCGCTGGGTCGCGTCCCGCTGCGTCGTCTGGTCGGCGTCGAACCGCGGCCGCCGCGCCTCCACGTGCTGCCGGGCCCGCCTCGCGAGCTGGCGTACGGCGTCCTCGGCCCGGCCGATCACCTCGCCGATCTCGGCGTAGGAGAAGCCGAACGCCTCCCGCAGGACGAACACGGCCCGCTCCAGCGGCGACAGGGTCTCCAGGACCACGAGCATCGCGAACGACACCGAGTCGGCGAGCGCGACGTCGTCCGCGATGTCCGGCGTGGTGAGGATGGGCTCCGGCAGCCAGGGCCCGACGTAGGTCTCGCGCCGGTGCTGGGCGCTGCGGAGCCGGTCGACGGCCAGCCGGGTCACGACCCGGATGAGGTAGGCGCGGGTGTCGAGCACCTCGGCGTGGTCGACCTCCCGCCACCGCAGCCACGCGTCCTGGACGACGTCCTCGGCGTCGGCGGCCCGTCCGAGCACGCGGTAGGCGACCCCGAAGAGCAGGTCACGCTCGGCGTCGAAGGCTGCCGTCGGATCCTGGTCGGCACCGGACCGTGCCGCCTGCTGGTCGCCCTGTCGTCCGGCCATGGTCGTCTCCCGCCGTCCCTCGCCCCGAGGCCTCGGTCGTGCACCTGCGGAAGCACACATCTACCAGACGCGGGGGCCCTGGGACACCAGGAGCCGCCGAACCCTACGACGTCGACCCTCCCGGCGGACCGTCAGTGGAACTCCGCGTAGGACTCCTCGTACTCCTTCTTGATCTGGTCCCCGCCGTTGCGCTTCCACTCCTTGACGCCCTCGTCCCAGGCCGACATCGGCTTGCGTCCCTGGAAGACGTCGGACCGCACGTCGGTCAGCTTCTCGTCGATCTGGCCGCCCTTGCTGCCCTGGCTGTCGGAGTACAACCCGACGGTGGGGTTACGGACCAGGACCTCGTTGGCGCGGCCCTGGTAGGCGTGCCAGGTCTTCACCGCCTCGGGCTGGCCGGGCAGGTAGAGCACGTACGGCGCGTCGACGATGTAGCCGGTCGGAAGCTGGATCTCGAGCTTCGCCTTCGGTGTGGGTACGGGGTCGGAACCCTTGAGCGTGTAGTGGACGTCGGGCAGGCCGTACTTGCGGAACATGTACTCCTGGGTGCCGAACGGCGCGGCCATCCAGTTGGCGAGCCGCAGCACTTCCTCGATGCGGGCCTTGCTGCCCTGCTTCAGTGCGGCCACTCCGAACGACGGACCGCCACCGGCGTGCGAACCCGGGCCACCGTCGAAGCCGGGCGCGACGATCCCGTCCACCTTCATCTTCGGGTTCACCGCGACGTAGGTCGTGACGAATCCGGGCCAGGCGGAGTAGCCGTCGAAGTTGACGACGATCTCGCCGCCGCCGTACCACTCCTTGCGCTTCACGGTCTCCGCGGTGAAGGTGTCCGGGTGGAAGAGACCTTCCTTGAGCATCGACGTGACGGTCTCGATCGCCTTCCGCATCTCCTCCGACTCGTTGGCGGAGGTGAAGATGCCGTTCTTCTCCGTCCAGCCGTTGGGCAGGTGCAGCATCGCGCGGATGAAGTTGGCAGCGCCGTGGGCGTCACCGAGCGCCCACCGGTTCTCCTTCGGGTCGGTCACCGCCTTGCAGAGTTCGTGGAACTCCTCGAAGCTTTCCGGCTGGGCGGTCAGCCCGTGTTCCTCGATGATGTCCTGGCGGACGAAATTGCAGCCGCCGGTGAGCGCCCGCGGCATCGGGAGACCGAAAATGCCGCCGTTGTAGAGCGTGGCCCGCCAGGAGTCGGTGGGCAGGTTGGCGAGGAACGGATACTTCTTCACGGCATCGCCGGAGAGGAACTCCGTGAGGTCCTGGAACTTCGCGGCCAGCAACTCCGGACGGTGCGGCGCGGCGCCCGCGACGAGCGCGATGTCAGGCAGGTCGTCGCTGGCCATGATGACCGAGAACTTGTCGGTGTACTCGGCGTCGGGGACCATCGAGAAACTGATGTCGAACCCGGTGCGCTTGTTGAGTTCCTGCCAGTAGGTGTTCTTGCCCACCCCCGGCGGAATCGGCGCGTACATCGTGCCGAGCGTGCTGATCTTCCCGTTCTTTCCCGGCTTTCCCTCATACGCCTGGACGGGATTCTCCGGATAGGCGAGGAAGCCCGGCACGATGCCGTCGGCCGTACCCGGCAGGTCGGCCTGCACTCCCTTGTACTCCACGTACGTGGGGAGTTTCACCGCCGCCGTGCGCTTCGCGACGTCCTTCGACTTCTGCGCGGTCGACCCGTCACCACAGGCGGCGAGAGTCGAGCCGGAAAGACCGGCCAACGCGATGGCTCCACCGACCTGCTGGAGAAAGCGGCGGCGATCGACCATGGGACTGTCCATCGGGGCTTTCCTTCCACACCATTGGGTAAGCGCTCTCCGAGTGATCTACCAGGGTCCGGGCCACTGTGCGGCCATGTCAAGGACTGCCTCCGGACCGTGTCCGGCCACTTCTTCGGCGCGGTGTGGAACGGTTCAGACGTGGGTCAGTCGGCGAACCGCTTCGACGACACTCGCCCGCTGGACTGCGAGATCGCCGCTTCCTTGTGCTGAGAGCGCCGCGGTGGCGTTGGGCCAGGCCTGCACCAGCGCCATGACGAAGAGCAGCAGCGCCGTCGTTGAACGAAGCCCCAGCGCCTACCCGCCACCGAATTCAGCTGGCTGAAAGGGGTGGGGCGGCCGAGGCCGCCCCACCTTCACTCAGCTTTCGAGTGCCATGTAGAGGCGGGTTCCCCGGGGCTGGTAGCCGAGGGATTCATAGATCCGGCGCGATCCGTCGCCGGAGAACTCGAGCCACACCGACCGCGCACCCTGGGCGAACATCGCCTCGGTCACGGAGGCGGTGACGGCGGCGGCGATGCCTCGGCGGCGGTGGGCCGGTCGGGTGCCCACGCCGGCCAGTTCCGTGGTGCCCACGGCGGGCGCGGAGCAGGAGGCCGCGCCGGCGCAGGTGCCGTCGTCAGCACGGACGAACCGGACCGCTCCGCCGGCCTCCTGCAAACGCCGCAGCCGCGCCGCACCCTCCGGGGAGGAGGCGAACTCGCCGGAGAACGCTTCGGACAGGGCGCCGTCGATCGAGGTGTAGTCCTTGTCGGTGGAAGGGATCTCCACGAGCGGCCCGGGCACCGAACCGTCGACGGCGCGCGGCATCGCGAGCGTCGCCGGGGTGCAGACGAGGTACTCGTGGACTTCCTCGACGCTGAATCCCGCCGCTCGTAGCGCGGGCTCCACGGTGGGTGCGGTGTCGGGTGCGAACTCCAGTCGCGGTTTGAGGCCGCGCTCGCGGAACGCCTCGATCAGGGCCGAGACGTCCCGGCCCGTCGGCTCGGCGCCGGGCACTGGGGTCGCGTAGTTGATGAAGGGACTGGTCGTACTGGGGTCGAACCCCGCCACGAAGATCGCGGTCTCGACGACCACGGGACGGCGGCGGAGGTTGGCGACGGCGAAGCTCTGGACGTTGGTGTCCACGGTTGTGTTGACCTCACGGGAAGACGTCGTGAAAGGGACGGCGGTGCGTCGAAGGCACCGCATCGTGGGGCCGCCGTGAGGGCCTGGGACTGGTGACGCTGCTCTGGTGACTCGGTGGTGCTGGTGGTGGTGAGCAGACCACTCAGTGCCGACGGCGGCCGCTGTGGGACGCCGAGATCATTGGCTTTCGTTCCTCTGTGTCTTGCCCGGCTGTCGCCTGGGCACTGCAGGTGGAGGGTGCCCGCGCAAGGCAGGACGGCGGCAACTGTCTCACGACGGCGCGCGGGTTCGCAACAGACCTCACAACAGACCGCTGGCCGGGCCCCTGGTGTCAGGGACCCGGCCAGCGGTGGGTACGGCGTCAGATGTCGCCAAGCGGCGGTTTACTGCTTGCCGAAAACCTTCTTGCTCGAACCAAGGTGCAGGAACACGGTCTCACCGGTGGCGTCCTTGAGGGCGTCGTTGTCGCTGATCGCGTAGACCTCACCGTCGCCGGCGACGGTGAGCCCTTCGAGCTTCTCCTGGGTCCAGCCGTTCGTGGCGCGCAGGTCCGGCAGGACGTCGTACGCCAGGGTCTTCGGCAGCACCTTCACCGGTCCGCGCCTCGCGGCGACCGTCGGCATCTCAACCGTGTAGACACGCTTGATCTTCGCGGCCGGACCGTTCAGCTTGTCCCGTTCGATGACGGCGAGCTTGTCACCGACCACCGTGATCTCCGACAGGCCGATCCAGTCACCGGGCGTGGTGGTGCTGCCGAGCTGGTAGCCGTAGAAGCTCCACAGACGCGTGGTGACGTCGTAGCGCGCGAGCCGGACGATGCCGGTCCCGTCGCCGGTCACCTCGCGCTGCAGCGCCGCCCAGACGACCTCGCGGCCGTGGTCGGTGGTGGCGGTGACGCCCTCGAAGCCCCACTTGTCCAGGCCGGCGGCCACGTCGGCGGGGAGGGTGACGACCTGCTGGGTCACGCCCTTGTCGTCGAGCCGGACCAGCTTGTTCTCGGCGCCGGTCGCGCCCTCGACACCGAGCCAGAAGCCACCCTGCGGGCGGGCGTAGATGCCTTCGGCGTCGTAGCCGACCGGGTTGCCGTCGGCGTCGCGGACGGTCAGCTCCTTGTTGATGACCGCCGGAGCCTTCCTCGGGTCGATGGTGAGGATCCGGGTGGGCGAGTACGCGGCGTCGGTGGCGGTGTAGAGCAGGTGCTTGTCACCGGGTACGGCAGACAGCGCGCCGAGCGCACCCCAGCCGATCGGGGCGCCGGACTTGTCGTCGGCGGAGACGATGGTCGGGAACGCCGGGGTGCCCTTGCCCAGACGGTAGAGCGAGACGGAGGCGCGCACGTTGACCGAGGCGTCGTCCTCCTCGCTGGAGACTGCGAACAGGTCGCGCGACGGGATCGGCAGCAGCCCCTCGGGCCCGTTCGTGGCGGGCAGGACCTGCTTGAAGACCGGCTTGGTCGGCCGGGTCATGTCGTAGACCGCGATGAAGTTGCTGCGCTCGGAGCCCACGAAGGCGTACCGCGTACCGTCGAACTCCGCGATCGCCAGACCCTCGGGCTCGGTGCCCTTCTTGTCCGCGCGGTCCTCGTTGAAGAAGCCGTAGCGGACGGCGAGGCGCTCGAAGGTGTTGCCCGCGTCCCAGGCCACCTTCCCGGTCTTGCTGTCGAAGACGGTCCAGCCGCGGGTGCCGCCGTGCCAGTCACCCTCGTTGGCGGTCGCGAGGTAGCGGTTGTCGATCCAACCGATCGCGTCGGGCTCGCGGGGGACGTCCTTGATCGAACCGGTCAGGTCGATCTTGCCGTCGTTCTCGGTGTCGATACCGCTCACCGACGCGGTGCCGGCGCTGAAGACGTCGTCGATCCGGCCGGTCCGCAGGTCGATCAGGGCGACGCCGTTGTTCTCCTGCAGCGTCACCGCGAGCTGGTCGCGGCTGTTGATGGAGACGTACTCCGGCTCCGGGTCGGTCGGCTCGGCGAGGCCGGCGTCGACCAGGGCGGGCAGCGCGCGTCCGTCCCTCTTGGTCAGCGGTACGGCACGGGTACGCCACTGCGCGGGCGTCTTCCCGGTCAGGTCGACGATCTGCACGAAGCCGGCGGGGGCCTGGGGCAGGTCGCCCTCCTCGCCGCCGGGCGGCGTGGCCTCCTCGTCGCGCTCGTTCTCGATCGCGATCGCGGCGTAGCGCTTGTCGTGGCTGATCGCGATGGAGTCCGGCTGGCCGCCGAGGTCGAAGCTCGCCACCCGCTCGCGGTCGCGCAGCCGGATGACGTCCATCCGGCCGGAGGGGTTGGTGTAGCTGTCGCTGGTGTTGACCACGACCAGGACGTAGGAGCCGACCACCGAAACCGACGTCGGCTCGTCCTCGGCGTCGCCGAGTTCCTTCAGCGACAGCGTGCCGAGGCCGCGGGGCTTGTCGGCGTCGGAGATGTCGAGGAAGCCGATCCGCCGGGACAACGCGTCGGTGTAGATCAGGGTGCGGCCGTCCGGGCTGACGGTCGAGATCTCCGCCACCGTGGGGGTGGCCGGGTCCTCACCGGTCGGGCGGTTCTGGAAGACGGGGTAGGTGGCGGTGCGGTCGAAGGCCGTCGCCCGCCCGTGGCCGCCGGAGTTGTGGCCGGCGTTGTGACCGCTGGTGTCCTGGCCGCCCGAGTGGTGGCTGTCGCGCGCCTGCGCGGCGTTCGCCGTGCCCGCGGTGGCGGCGCCGGTGGCGGCCACGGCCGCGACGGCGAGGGCGGCGAACGTTTTGCGTGCCTGCATTCAGTTCTCCAGTTGCTGTTGGTTCCTCGGCGGATGGTCGCACCGACGGGCGAGCGAGAACCGGCACCGGGATGAACAGTCGGCGAAGATCACCCGAGCTGAACGAGACCGTCGGGCGGCGGGGACATGATCGGCACGCGGCACGACCAGGCACAGCACTCTTCGTGTTCGTCGACCCCCTGACCGGCCGGTCGAGGAGGGCGACGCGCCCGTCGCGGAGGTGGCCGCTGGCCACAGGGAATGTCGGTTCGCCGATCCGGCGTTGCCAGCATCGGGCCCGCAGCGTCGCCGGGGGATCGGGCGGAGTTTGATGAGGGAAGCACTCACCCGAGGAAAGGACCACGCGTGAGCATCTACGAGAGCCCCGTTCGTACGCTGGCCGGCGAGCCCGGTTCGCTCGGCGACCTCGCCGGTCGCACCCTGCTCGTCGTCAACGTCGCGTCGAAGTGCGGTCTCACCCCGCAGTACACCGGTCTGGAGCGCCTGCACGAGAAGTACGCCGACCGCGGCTTCTCCGTGGTGGGTTTCCCGTGCAACCAGTTCGGCGGGCAGGAACCCGGGAGCGCGGAGGAGATCCAGGAGTTCTGCTCGACGACCTACGGCGTGACGTTCCCGATGTACGAGAAGGTGGAGGTCAACGGCCCCGGCCGGCACGCGATCTACACCGAGCTGACCGCCGTACCCGACGCCGACGGCGAGGCCGGTGACATCCAGTGGAACTTCGAGAAGTTCCTCGTCTCCGGCGACGGCGAGATCGTCGGCCGCTTCCGCCCCCGCACCGACCCCGAGGACCCGGCGCTCGTCGCGGCGATCGAGGAACAACTGGCGCGCTGAGAACGCGGTACGCCGCGCCCCGGCCGGACGACACCTTGGACGACTCCGCACGGGGCGCGGCCGGACCCGCAGCACGCACCCGCACCACACACGCGCACCGCGCACCCGCACGACACACACGCAGCACGCGCACCACGCAGCACCGGAGGAGTGGCCATGCCCGACTACGGACGGGAGCTGTCGTTCGGGTACTTCCTCGTGCCGAACGCCGCCGACCCCCTGCTCACCACCGCGAGGGAGGTCGAGGACCTGGGGTTCGACTACCTCGGCGTCCAGGACCACCCCTACCAGCGGCGCTACGTCGACACCTGGACGTTGCTCAGCATGATCGCGGCCCAGACGACCCGGCTGCGGCTGTTCCCCGACGTGGCCACCCTGGCCCTTCGCCAACCCGCCCTGCTCGCGAAGTCGGCGGCCAGCCTGGACCTGCTGAGCGGTGGCCGGTTCGAGCTGGGGCTCGGAGCCGGTTCGTTCTGGGAGGCGGTCGAGGGGTTCGGCGGCGTTCGTCGTTCACCCGGTGAGGCCTACGCCAGCCTCGCCGAGGGCATCGAGGTGATCCGGCTGCTCTGGAGCGGCGGCCGCAACCTCCGCTACGAGGGCCACATCCACCGGCTGGCCGGTGCCGTCTCCGGCCCGGTGCCGCCCCACCCGATCGGGATCTGGCTCGGCGCCTACGGTCCTCGCATGCTGGGGCTGACCGGACGGGTCGCCGACGGGTGGGTCCCGTCCCTGCAGGGCGGGGACGCCACCTGGGTCGCCGAGGCGTCGGCGCGCGTCGACGAAGCCGCGACCGCCGCCGGGCGCCCGCCGAGCGACGTCCGACGGATCCTCAACGTCTCGGGCACCCTCACCAGCGGTCCCTCGAAGGGGCTCCTGCAGGGACCCGCCGACCAGTGGGTCGACGAACTGACCGACTTGGCGGTCGGTATCGGCTTCGACACGTTCGTGTTGTGGGTGTCCGGAGGGGACGAGGCGGCGCAGCGCCGGGAGTTCGCGGAGCGGGTGATCCCGCGCGTCCGCCAGCAGGTCGCCCAGGAACGCACCTGAGGTCCTGCCCGGGTCGGACCCAGATCCTGCCCAGATCCGACCCGTCCCGTCCCGTCCCGTCTCGGCCGGGCGCCGCGCCGGTCCCGGAAAGCCCCCTCGATCGGGTGAACGTGCCGGGGAGACCGCCCTCCACTAGTCCTGAGCCCACCCGCTTGTGTCCACCCCCGGGTTACGTTGGCCGAACATGCCAGTGGGTCCGCCCAGCGAGTGGGTCAAGGGGAGCAGGATGGGCCTTCGGGACAGCTGGAAGCATTTCCGGCGCGGGCGGATCGGTGCCCGTGCCCTCGCGATCTCGGTGATCCTCGCCGTCTCCGCCGGCATCGTGGTGATCACCAGCCCCTCCCGGCCGACGGCGTTGTGGTCGACCGGCTACACGTGGCCGCTGGCCGCGCACCCGGAAACGAGCGATCCGGTGTCGAGGACGGGCGGGCTCTACGTCGACCCGGACAACCAGCCGACGGCCTGGGTCCGGGACAACCCGACCGACCCGCGCAGCGCGGAGATCCGCAGGGGCATCGCCGACCTGCCGATCGGGCGCTGGTTCCTGGGCAACTGGGACGAGTCGCAGGTGGCCCGCAAGTACACCTCCGACGCCCAACGGGTCCAGCGGCTGCCGGTGCTCGTGCTGTACAACATGCCGCAGCGGGACTGTGGCGGCTACAGCTCCGGCGGCGCCGGCGACGAGGGGTCCTACCGGTCCTGGGTCGACGGCGTGGTGCGGGGAGTCGGCTCGCGCCCGGCGCTGGTGATCGTCGAACCCGACGCGCTCGCGGGCCTCAGCTGCCTCGACCAGGCCGGCCAGGAGCGCCGACTGCGGCTCCTGTCGTACGTCGTCAACCAGTTCGCGACGCGGGCACCCGCGACCTGGGTGTACCTCGACGCCGGCCACTCGAGCTGGGTCGATCCCCCGACGATGGCGGACCGGCTGATCCGGGCCGGCGTCGGCGAGGCGCGCGGCTTCGCCCTGAACGTCTCCAACTACCAGTCGACGCAGGTGAACGTGGGGTACGGCCAGGCTGTGGCGAGACAGCTGGAGGAGCACGGGATCCAGGCGCGGTTCGTCATCGACACGAGCCGCAACGGCAGCGGCGGCAACACCACCGAATGGTGCAACCCACCCGGGCAGCGGGTCGGCGTGTCGCCTCGGCTCGGCGGCGCCGACGGCCTGGACCTGCAGCTGTGGGCCCGGCCGCCCGGTGAGTCCGACGGCCAGTGCGGGATCAGTCCCTCGGCGCCACCGGGTGCGTTCGTCCCCTCGGTGGCGTTCACCCTCCTCACCGGCTCCGATCCGCCGGGCTGGGTCTTCGGACTGGAGGCGCCCAGCAACCTGTGGCACATGCTCCAGTCCGGTCAGGCGCCGCGCCCGTGGTGACCGGGTGACCGGGTGGTGACCGCGTCGGTGCCCGACCACTGACCGGCCAATCCGGTGAGAAGCGGGGGGGAGGGCATGGCCGCGAAGGCCACGATCGTTGATCATGGCTGGGTGACCCACGCGAGAAGCCTCGACCACCTCGACCGGAGGCGCTTCCTGCGCGGCCTGGCCGGTGGTGCGCTTCTCGGCCTCGCCGCTCCGGTGCTGAGCGGCTGTCAGTTCGGTGGTGTCGCGGAGGGCTCCGGTGCCGACGGCGGTGGTGCGCGGCTGCCGAAGTACCTGCCCTACGCCGGTCCGCGACCCGACCTGCCGGGCACCGAGGACGGCGTGAACCCTGCGTTCTTCCGGTTCCCCACCAACCCCGTGCGGGGCGTCGCGGAGGGGCCCGGGCAGGGCCGTCGGGTCCGGATCGTCACCACGGTCGGCGGACCCGTGCCGCCCGGCCCCAACCGCAACGGCTACTGGGCCGCGCTGAACGCCCGCGTCGGGGCCGACCTCGACTTCGAGATGGTCCCCGCCGCCGACTGGCAGCGCCGGTTCGCGAGCCTCGTCGACGGCGACGATCTGCCGGACCTGGTGCGGATCCACCCCGGGGCACCCGACCGGTCGGCGTTGCTGAACGAACGCTTCGCCGACCTCACCGAGCTGCTGGCCGGCGACGCGGTCGCCGACTTCCCGTTCCTGGCCAACCTCCCGACCTACTCCTGGCGCGGCGTGCTCAACGACGGCCGCCTCTACGGCGTCCCCGTCCCACGGCCCCTCGCCGACACCACCATGTACATCCGCACCGAGCTGGTCCCGCACCAGGGCCGGCTCACGCCGTCGTCGTTCGCGGAGTTCCGCGACCTGTGTCGCTCGGTCACCGACCCGAAGGCGCGGCGCTGGGCACTCGCCTGCCCGGACGAGCTCGTGGCGTGGGTCTACGGCATGGCCGGGCCGGCGACGGTGTGGGTGGAGGACAACGGCCGCTTCACCCACCAGTACGAGCGGGACGAGTACCGCCGGGCGCTCTCCGCGGTGATCGAGCTGGTGCGGGCGGGCTGTCTGCACCCGGAGTCCTTCACCGCCGACCTGGTGAAGCGACGGACCCTGCTCAACACCGGGCAGGTCGTGATGAACCACGACTCCTTCACGGTGTGGGCGGACACCCACGGCGACCCGGACGCGGACCCGAACGCCACGACGCAGGTGGCGACCCTGCGCGGTCTGGTGCCACCCGGGTTCGACGGAGGGGAGGGCGCCCAACGCGGCGGGACCGGCAACTCCGGCTTCACGGCGTTCCGCAAGGCCGACACCAAGACCCTGCGCCGGCTGCTCGGCGTCCTCGACTGGCTCGCCGCCCCGCTCGGGACGCAGGAGTACCTGCTGCGCAAGTTCGGCCGGTCGGGCGCCGACCACACCCTCGTCGACGGTTACCCGGTTCTCACCGAGACCGGCAGGCGGGAGACCGGGCTGCCCACCAACTACGTCACCGACTCCCCGCCGACCCTCGGCCCGGCTCCACAGGTGGACGTCGCACCGGCGTACGCCTGGCAGGCCGCGATCATCCCGATCACCCGGCACGACCCACGAGTCGGGCTCTTCGCGCCCACCGAGGCGGTCAAGGGGGCCGCGCTCGCGGCCAGGATGACGGCGCTCCAGCGTGAGGTGGTGCAGGGCCGCCGCACGCTCGCGGAGTGGGACGACGCCGTGCGGCGGTGGCGCGAGGACGGCGGGAACACGATCCGGTCGGAGTACGAGCGATCCTTCGAGCAGAACTCCTGACGACACTCCAGGCGACACTCTGACGACACCGGGGGGACGCGCCGCACGGCCGGAAACGGGCCTCTCGCCGTGAACTTGGTGGGCGGTGCAGACAGCGGCGCCCAGTAAGGTTAGCCTTCTCTTGGTTCGCGGCCGGGGCGACACGCGCACGCCGTGAAACCGACCCGGGCATCGGCGCCAGGTGTGCCCCCATTTCGACCGGAGGACGTTGATGGGCCGACTCGCAGGTGCGCCCGAGCGCCCAGGCGGAACGCTCCTCACGGATGGTAGAGCGGACGACACCGAGCCGTCGCAGGGGGCGCCCGGCAGGAGTCGACGCAGCAACACGGTCCGTGGGGTCGGCCTGCTGATCGCCGTCGGTGTCCTGGTCCTCGCCGTCCTGCTCAGCATCGCCGTGGGCTCGACCCAGATCCCGCTCTCCACCGTGCTCGACGTACTGGCGCATCGTGGCAACTCCAACGCCGCCATCGTCATCTGGGACCTCCGGCTTCCGCGCACGGTGCTCGGCATCGCCGTCGGCGCCGCTCTGGCCGTCTCCGGCGCTCTCATGCAGGCGCTGACCCGCAACCCGCTCGCCGACCCCGGCCTGCTCGGGGTCAACGCCGGAGCCTCCGCCGCCGTCGTCATCGCCATCGCGTTCCTCGGCCTGTCGAGCCTGGTCTCCTACGTCTGGTTCGCGCTCATCGGAGCCGCCCTCGCCTCGGGGGTGGTCTACCTGCTCGGCTCGCGCGGGCGGGGCGGATCGAGCCCGGTCCGCCTGGCACTCGCGGGCACGGCGATCACCGCGGCGCTGACGGCGTTCATCTCCGCGATCACCCTCACCAACACCGACGTCTTCGACCAGTACCGCTTCTGGTCGGTCGGCTCGCTGGCCGGCCGGGACGCATCCGTCCTCACCCAGGTCGCGCCGTTCCTGGTGATCGGCCTGGTGCTCGCCCTCTTCCTCGGCGGCGCCCTCAACGCCATCGCGCTCGGCGACGAGACCGGACGCGCCCTCGGCGCCCACCTCACCCGGACCAGGATCCTCGGCGCCTGCGCGCTCACCCTCCTGTGCGGAGCCGCCACGGCGGCCGCCGGGCCGATCGGCTTCGTCGGGCTCACCATCCCCCACGTCGCCCGCGCCATCACCGGACCCGACCAGCGCTGGGTCCTCGCCTACTCCGCCGTCCTCGGACCGATCCTGATGATCGGCGCCGACACGCTCGGCCGGATCGTCGTCCGCCCCGGTGAACTCGAGGTCGGCATCATCACCGCCATCGTCGGGGCACCCGTCTTCATCGCGCTGGTCCGCCGACGCAGGATCGCCGCCCTGTGAGCGCCCCCACCCGCGACGCCGCGCCGGCGGAGGTAGTCCACCCCACCGGCCGGATCCTGCGGACCCGAAACGGCGGGCTGTCCCTGCGCATCGACAGCCGTGTCCTCGTGGTCTGCCTGCTCATCCTGGCCGCGGCACTCGCCGTCTGCGTGGTGAGCATCGGCACCGGCGACTTCCCGCTCTCGCCCGCGGAGGTCCTGCGTACGCTCACCGGCCACGGCTCCAAGGCCACGGAGTTCGTCGTGATCACGCTCCGGCTCCCCCGCATGCTCACCGGCCTGCTGGTCGGCGCCGCGCTCGGTGTCGGCGGAGCGGTCTTCCAGAGCCTGTCCCGCAACCCCCTGGGCAGCCCCGACATCGTGGGCTTCACCACCGGAGCCGCGACCGGCGCGGTGATCGCCCTGCTGGTCTTCCACGCGGGGGCGGCCGTCGTCGCGGTAGCGGCGATCGTCGGCGGTCTCGTCACCGCCCTGCTGGTCTACCTCTTCGCCTGGAAGCGCGGAGTCCAGGGCTACCGGCTGGTGCTCATCGGTATCGGGGTCAGCGCGATGCTGGCCTCCGTCAACAGCTACCTGCTCACCCGGGCCGACGTGCGAGACGCCCAGGCCGCCGCCGTGTGGCTGACCGGAAGCCTCAACGGGCGCGGCTGGGAGCACGTCCTACCGGTCGCCGCCGCCCTGCTCGTCCTGCTCCCCATCCTGCTGCTGTTCGGCCGGCGGCTGCGCCTGCTGGAGATGGGTGACGACACCGCGACCGCGCTCGGCGTACCCGCGGAGCGGTCCCGACTGATCCTGATCGTCGTCGCCGTGGCGATCACGGCGGTCGCGACCGCCTCCGCCGGCCCGATCGGGTTCGTCGCGCTGGCCGCGCCGCAGGTCGCGCGCCGGCTCGTCCGCGCACCCGGCGTGGGCCTGGTGTCGTCGGCGCTGATGGGA
This sequence comes from Actinopolymorpha pittospori, assembly GCF_014873875.1. Classification (GTDB taxonomy): domain Bacteria; phylum Actinomycetota; class Actinomycetes; order Propionibacteriales; family Actinopolymorphaceae; genus Actinopolymorpha; species Actinopolymorpha pittospori. Next base: position 1,916,304 of record NZ_JADBEM010000001.1, read on the forward strand.
GCGTTCCTGCTCGTCGCGAGCGACCTCGCGGCGCAGCGGCTGCTGGCGCCGACCCAGCTGCCGGTCGGTGTCATGACCGGCGCGGTCGGCGGTGTCTACCTCGCCTGGTTGCTCGCCCGCGAGTGGAGGTCGAGGATCACGTGAGTGGAGGAGGAAGGAACGCCATGCCCGCCATGCCCGCCGAGCCGGCCACCACCAGCCGGCTCCACGCCGAGCAGGCCACCCTGGCGTACGACGGCAGAGTGGTCAGCGAGAACCTCGACGTGGCCATCCGGGACCAGTCGTTCACGGTGATCATCGGCCCGAACGCCTGCGGGAAGTCGACACTTCTGCGGGCCCTGGCGCGGATGCTCAAACCGCGCACCGGCGCCGTCTACCTCGACGGCCAGGTGATCTCGTCGTACGGCTCGAAGGAGGTCGCCCGCCGGCTCGGCCTCCTCCCGCAGACCTCGATCGCACCGGACGGCATCACCGTCGCCGACCTGGTGGCGCGGGGACGCTACCCCCACCAGCGGCTGCTGCGGCAGTGGTCCCGCGACGACGAGCACATCGTCGCGGAGGCGATGCGGTCCACCGGGGTCACCGACCTGGCCGACCGGTTCGTCGACGAGCTGTCCGGTGGCCAGCGGCAGCGGGTCTGGCTCGCCATGGCCCTCGCACAACAGACCTCCCTGCTCCTGCTCGACGAGCCGACGACCTTCCTCGACATCGCACACCAGATCGAGGTCCTCGACCTCTGCGCCGACCTGCACGAACGCGAGGGCAGGACGATGGTGACGGTGCTGCACGACCTCAACCACGCGGCGCGGTACGCGACCGACCTGCTCGTCATGCGCGACGGTGAGGTGGTCGCATCCGGACCGCCGGCCGAGGTGATGACCGCGGAGCTGGTCGAGAAGGTGTTCGACCTACGCTGCCGGGTGATCGAGGACCCCGAGACCGGCACGCCCCTGGTGGTGCCGGCCGCCCGGGCCCGCACCGCTGTCGGCGTCGGTCGCTGACCCCGCCGAACCTCGCCCGCGTCCGATCCCACCCGCGATCCCGCCCCCGATAACCGCTCGACCCCGCGGCCCCTCGCTTGTAGCGTCCGGCGGATGCGAGGTGTCGATCCGAAGGACGTCGTACGCCGCGGATACGACGCGATCTCCCACGCCTACCGCGCGGACGACGCGGACGAGGGCGGATACGCGCCCTGGATCCGTGGGCTCCGGCGCCGCCTTCCCGCTCGGGGCACGGTCCTGGATCTCGGTTGCGGGTGCGGCATCCCGGTGGCCAGGGCGCTGAGCGAGGCGGGTCACGCGGTCACCGGCGTCGACCTGAGCGAGGTACAGATCCAGCGGGCCCGCACGCTCGTGCCGCGAGCCACGTTCCGCACCGCCGACGCCACCGAGGCCGAGTTCCCGGCGGCGTCCTTCGACGCCGTGGTCTGCCTGTACGCGTTGATCCACATGCCACTGTCGGAGCAGCCGGTACTCCTGCGCCGAATCGCCACCTGGCTACGTCCCGACGGCTGGTTCCTGGCGAGCGGGGGACACCAGGCCTGGACCGGCACCGAGGACGACTGGCTCGGCGCCGGAGCCACCATGTGGTGGAGCCACGCAGACACCGCGACCTACCGGACCTGGATCATCCAGGCCGGGCTGGTCGTGACGGATGAGGAGTTCGTACCCGAGGACGAGAGCGGGCACAGCCTCTTCTGGGCGCGGCGCCCGGCGACCGCGACGACCCCTTAGAGGGGGTTTCCCCGGCGCCCAAGCCCAGCGCGGTCGTGGCTTGGACGAGGTGGGCGAGCAGGTAACGCTGGAGAGGAGAACCGGATCCTGCCGCCCAGGGAGGAGAGTGCGATGACCCGGAAACAGCGGTCCACCCCAGTTCAGACGACGTCCTACCTTGAGGCCGGACCGAGGGACGGCCCGGTGGTCGTCCTGGTGCACGGGTGGCCAGGGCTGGCGGTGACCTGGCACCACCAGATCGACCACTTCGCAGCTGCCGGCTGTCGGGTCATTGCGCCCGACATGCGGGGATACGGCGCGTCCACCGTTCCTGAGGAGTCGTCGGCCTACCGGCAGGAGCTGATCGTCGCGGACATGAATCGGCCTGCTCGATCACGTCGGCGCCAAGAAGGCGATCTGGGTCGGCCACGACTGGGGAAGTTCGACCCTCTGGAACATCGCCGCGCATTTCCCCGAGCGCTGCACCGCCGCGATCAGCCTCGCCATCCCCTTCGGGACACAGGGTTTCGGTGGCCGGACGTCGAGGATCGACCGGGAGCGCTACCCCGAGGAGTCCGACCCGTTCGGCCAGTTCGACTACATGGCCTTCTACGAGCAGAACCCGCGCCGCGTCACCGGCGTTTTCGACGCCAACCCCGCCAGCACCGTGCGGTACTTCTTCCGCCGGGGGGATCCCGCCGTCCTGACCCGGCGGGCGCCCTCATCGAACATCACCCGCGACGGGGGCTGGTTCGGTGGCGCCGACCAGGCGCCGGACGTTCCGCTGGACCGGGCCATTCTGGACGACAACACCTACGCCGCCCTCACCTCCGCGCTGCGGACCAACGGGTTCCACGGGCCGCCGGGCTACTACCTCAACCACGCGGACAACGCCCGCTACGCCGAGTCGGCGTTGCACGAGGGCCGGCTCGACATGCCCGTCCAGTTCGTCGGGGCCGAGTACGACGACATCGCCGACATCCACGTCCCGTCCGCCCACACAGCGATGCGGGACACGTGCCGGGACCTCACCGAGTCCGTGGTTTCCGCCGGGCACTGGCTCCAGCTGGAGAAGCCGGACGAGGTCAACCAGCTCATCGAGGACTGGCTCCACACCAAGAACCTCGTTCCGACGGGCCAGCACGTCCGCGTGAGCGACTGAGATCTCGATTCTGTGGGTGGTCCCGAGCTGACCCGAGCTAGTCCGTGGGGCCTTCGGCAAAGTCGATCTCGACCATCGGCGCGTTGCGAACCAGCTCCTCGAGCGAGGACTGACCGAGGTACCACGAGGTCTGCGCGTCGGTGAAGACCAGGTGGCGCAGCCGCGGATCGGTGATCGGCCGCGCCGTGGCAGGCAGGTCCTGGTCTGCGACGTGCACGATCACCGCGGGGTTGGTGAGGACGTTGGCGTACCAGTGCCGGGGGCCGGGCGTGCCTGTGACGACGAAGCGCCCGTCCACATGGAACCACCAGATCTCGATCCGCAGCGGCCGTCCTGACCGGCGTCCCCGCGTCGTGAGGTCGATGGTCCGAATGGCCGCGAGTGCCGCGATGTCGATCATGCACCTCAACCTAGAAGCTCTACCGTGGTTCAGGTCAAACGACGGGTGCGGGAGCTACCCAGCAGCCGTCTCCGGCCCGTCGACCTGGACCCTGAACATGGAAACGCCCCGGGGAGAAGGGTCGCCGACCTCTCCCCGGGGCACCGGTCGTCACCGGTCACGCTTCCCCCGCCTGTTGTCCCCCGCCTGTTGCTCCACGCCTGCGTTCACTACCCCCGCTGGGCGTCCACGCCGAACGTCTTGGCCAGGTCGTCCAGGATGTAGTCGGCGCCCTGGATGCTGCACGGCGTCATCCACAGTGCGTCGTCGACGTCGTGCACCTCACCCTTGAGTCGCTTCCACAGCGGGTTCGCCTCGAACTTCGTCTTGGTCTTCGCCGAGGAGCCGGCATCGTCGGCGTACGTCGTCACGAAGATGTGGTCGGCGTCGGCGTCCGGGATGCGTTCCTCGGAGATCTCGATGGCGATGTTCGCGGGATCGGCGACGTCCTGTGGCTTCGGGCGGGCGAGCCCGGCGTCGGTGAGGACGATGCCGCTGAACGACAGCTTGGTGTAGAGCCGGGTCGGACCGTCGACGAACCGGACGACGGAGATCGTCGGGTTGTCCGCCTTCGCGTTGATGGCGTCACCGATCGCCTTGGCCCGCTGCTCGTAGGCGGCGATCTTGGTGGCGGCGAGCTTCTCCTCACCCAGCGCCTTCGCGAGCAGGGTGATGTTGGACTTCCAGGTGGGTCCGCTGCTCTCCGACATGATGGTCGGCGCGATGGCGCTGAGCTTGTCGTACAACGCCTCGTGCCGGACCTTCGCCGTGACGATCAGGTCGGGCTTGAGCGCGACGATCTTCTCCAGGCTCGGCTCCTCCAGGGAGCCGACGCTCACGGCGTCCTTGCCGAGCGTCTCGCGGGCGGGGCCGAGGTAGCTCGGAAGCTCGTCGCTGATCGCGCGGTAGGAGGTGAAGCCGACCACCGGAGTGTTCAGCAGCAGCGTGTCGTCGACGAAGCTGCTGTCGAGCGCCACGACGCGCTTCGGCTTGGTCGGGATCTCCGTGCTGCCCATCGCGTGCTTGACGGTCCGCGGGAAGCCGGTGTCGGACTTCGCGGAGTCGCCGGCTCCGCCGCCGGCGGCATCTCCACCGGAGCTGTCGGTGGTCGCGGCGCCGCCACCGCAGCCGACGGCCAGGGCGAGGACCGCGATGAGCGGGGCGAACGTCGTCGCCAACCGGCGAAGCGCTGGAGGCCTCGAGTTCGTCATGGGGGCGTACTCCCTTCGGGGCGACCGCCGGGATGGAGTCGCACGAGGAGACATTAGCTTAGGCACGCCTAAGTCGTGACGAGTCCTGCGATGTTGGCCCAACCGGTCCGACAACCGACCCAACCGACCCAACCGTCCCAACCGGCCCAACTGTGCCTAGCCGGGCGGGCGGGACGGCAGCCCGGCCGCCACCCACGCGACGAAGCCGCCGTCGACGTCGGTCGCCCTGGACAGCCCGAGGTCCTGCAGGCAGGCCGCGGCGAGACTCGAGGTGTAGCCCTCCGAGCACAGGACGATGACCTCGACGTCGTAGCCCTGCGCCTCGGGTAGCCGGGCGTCGCTGGTCGGGTCGAAGCGCCATTCGAGGACGTTGCGCTCGACCACCAGCGCGCCGGGTACGGCACCCTCGACGTGGCCCTCCCGGGCGCGCTGTTCGCTGGGCCGGATGTCGACGAGAACCGCGCCGCCACGGACCCGGTCGTAGGCCTGCGCCGGGCTGAGCCGGCGGAGCCGGGCCCGCGCCTGCGCGAGCACCTCGTCGATGGTTCTTCTGGTCACCAGTCGACTCCCGCGCGGTCGGAGGAAACGATCGTCAGCCGATTCTCCGCCAGCGAGTAGCGCGTCATGGCGGTGAGTGACGGCGCGTAGGCGTGCACGCTGATGGCGGGCTGCCCGTCGGCGTTGCCGACGTCGTGGATGTGCTCGTAGCCGAAGCCGCGGACCTGTCCCGCCGCGAACCTTCGCCGCACCCGCCGCACGGTCCCGGGAACCACGTCGGGCGCGAGGGTGGTCTCGGTGAGGGCGCCCTGGATCACCGCGAAGGCACCGAGTGCCTCGCCGTGGTCGTGCAGCCCGGTCTCCTGACCGGGCAGCCAGGAGATCAGCCAGACCTCGTGCTCGGGGTCGACGTCGAGCCGGGCATACCAGCGTTCGGCGCCCTGCCCGTAGCGGACGAGGTCCCGCCATCGGGTCGGGTCGGCGGCGACGCGGCGTACGAGCGCGGCGGCGGCCGCCACGCTGGGGCCGTCCGGCGTAGGCACGCCGGTGCCGAGGGTGCTGGCGAAGGAGGTGCCGAGGCGGTCGGAGTCGTCACTGAAGTTGAGCGAGGTCGCGGACATGGGTGTTCTCCCGAACGGTCGAGCGGACGCCGTCGGTGACGGCGGAAGGGCTACTCGAACCGCTGGTCCCACGGCCGGACGTCCGGCGGTGAACGGGTGTGCGGAGAATGTCGTCGCAGGGGACGGCGTCGACTGGTTCGGCGTCAGCCGAGCGGACCAGCGGCGCGCAGACACCGCTCGTCGAAGTGGTCACCGCGCCGGCCGATCCAGAAGACCTCGAGCGTGGGACGCCGGAAGGTGCGCAGGGCGGCGCTCGCGGCCGGAGACACGACCGGGCTCGAGACGGGCAGCACGGCCGGACTCGCGACGGGACTCATGAGGAGGCTCACCGGATGGTCCCGCTCTCACACGGGGACGCCCCACCGGCGCTGCCGAGGCTGGCTCCGGCCCACGCGGGTGCCGTCCGGGGATCGCCGACCGGGCTCCACCGGCCCTCGACCCGGGCGTACTCCCACCGCGGACCGACGCTGAGCAGGCGCTCCACGGCGTCCGCGAGCCGGTCGACGTCGCTGAGGGTGGTGCCGACCCCGACGCTGGCCCGCAGGGTGCCGGCCTGGGCACCCAGCCGGGACAGCAGCGGGTGCGCGCAGAACTTCCCGTCGCGGACGCCGATGCCGTGCTCGGCGGAGAGGTACGCCGCGACGAACCCGGGCTCGTAACCCTCGACGGTGAACGCCACGACTCCGATGGCGCTCGGGCTGTCCCGCCAGATCTGGTGCAGTCGAACGCCGGCGAGCGCGTCGAGTCGGCTGGCGAGCCGGTTCCGCAGTGCCTCCTCGTGCTCCTCCAGCGCGCCTTCGGGGAGGTCGGCGAGGACCAGGCAGGCCCGCGCGAGAGCGGCCGCGCCGAGCACGTTGGGGGTGCCGCCCTCATGACGCTGGGGCGCGCTCGCCCAGGTCGTACCGGTCAGGGTGACCTCACGGACCGCGCCGCCGCCGGGCAGGTAGGCGGGGGCCTCGTCCAGCCAGTCACGGCGCCCGACCAGGACACCCGAGCCGAGCGGTGCGTACACCTTGTGCCCGGAGAACGCGACGTAGTCCACGCCGGTGGCCGCGAGGTCGATCCGCCGGTGCGGGGCGAGTTGGGCGGCGTCCAGGACGACGCGGGCGCCCGCCTCGTGCGCGAGCGCGACGATCTCGGTGAGGGGGAGCACCTCGCCGGTGACGTTGGAGGCACCGGTGATCGCGAGCAGGGCCGCCGGCCGCGCGGCGAGTTCGGCGCGCAGCGCGACCAGGGTGGCGCGCTGGGTGGTCCCGGCGACGACGTAGCGGTGCCGACCGCGTTGCCAGGGCAGCAGGTTGGCGTGGTGCTCGATGTCCAGGAACAGCACGTCGCCGGCCCGCTCGCCCGCGCCGTCGGTGGGCACGCAGTGCGCGAGGAGGTTGAGCGCGTCGGTCGTGTTGCGGGTGAAGACGACGACGTCGTCGGCGCGTGCTCCCACGAACGCCGCGACCTGGGCGCGAGCATTCTCATACAGCGACGTACTCACCTGGGAGGCGTAGCCGGCGCCTCGGTGCACGCTCGCGTAGTAGGGCAGCACCTCGGTCAGATGCGCGGCGACCTCCTCCAGGCAGGGCGCGCTGGCGGCGTAGTCGAGGTTGGCGTACGTCGTCTCCTGGCCGGTGACCAGGGGAACCCGTAGGTTGGCGCCGACCACCGGCAGCAACGGGCGGACCCCGACCGCATCGGTGGGAGCGGAGACATCCTCGTAGGACGGGAGAACGATGTCGGGCGAACAGCGCTCGGCTTGGACGTCGATCAGGGGCACGGCACACCTCACAGGTCTCGGGGACCCGGTGGGCGTGGGGTCCGCGCTTGCCGCGCCGGTCGGCGCGGCCTGGTCTTCACCCGGGGCACCCCACCGCGGAGGAGGGTTGCCGGCCAGCGAGCCGGGGCTGGCGAGGCGCCGCCACCGCGAAGAACGCGTCCAGTCCGGACGGCTACCGTGCGGTGGTCGAGCCTCCTGCTGGCACTCATGACCGGAAGTCACGGTAACGGGTCGGGAGGGCCTGCGAAACTATGTCTCAAATGTTGAGAGAGCGGTCTGTCATCTGGACAGAACGCGCGACTCTCCGCGCTCGCATCGTTCCGACCTGGGCTTTTGTGCTCGTCGTCCTCGGGCTCACGACAGCCGTCTGGGCGGCACTCCAGTCATCGGCGCCCTACCTCGGGCACGACGAGGCCGTCTACGCGACCAAGGCGCGCTCCTGGCTCACCGACATTCCGGCCTCCCAGTGGGGTCTGCACAGGGCGCCGGGACTCCCCGTGCTCGGTTACGTCGCGCTCACGTTCCACGACGGTGAGCTCGCCGTCCGGCTGGTCGGGTTGGCCCTCGCCCTGGCCGCCTTCGGGCTCTTCTTCTGGACCGCGGCCCGCCTCCTCGGGCCGCGTCGTGGGTTCGTGGTGGCGCTGCTCGTGCTGTCGGCACCCGGTGTCATGCGCCGAGTCCCGGAGTACCTCAGCGACGTCGGCGCCGCCGGCATGCTGGCTGGGATGGCGTACTGCCTCGTCCGCGCACAGGAACGCTCCCGCGGCCACCACCTGGTCGGCGCGGCGGCGTTCGCGCTGGCGGCGTTCTACCTGCGGTACGGCGCCGTCGCGGGCATGTTGGCGCTGGTGCTGGCGGCCCTGCTGGTGTGGGGTCCCCGCCCCTGGCTGGCGCGCGGCCGGGATGTGGCCGGCGCGATCGTGGTGTTGTTCGTCGGGCTGGTGCCCCACCTGGTGGAGGCCGAACGCCTGACCGGTTCGGTGTTCGGCCTCGTCCGCGCGGCCGGGGAGGCCGGCAACCCCGTCTTCTTCGGCGACGGCCTGCGCTACTACCTCTCGATCCTCCCGATCATGATCGCCGGCCCGTGGGGCGGTGTGGTGATGGCCGCGGGTGTGGTCGGCGCCGTCCTCGCCGGCTGGCGGCTGCTGCGTGCACGGACGAGCCGAACCCGTGGCGGCGGCGGTGGTCGCCAGGTCACGGCGGCGCGTCCGGAGGACCGTCGGACGGTCTTCGTGGTCCTCGCCGCCGTTGCGCTCGTGGTGATGCTGGGGCTCACCGCGCACGGCGAGCCGAGGTTCGTGTTCCTGTCGGTCTTCCTGCTGCTGCTGGCCGGCGTCCAGACCCTCTCGACGTGGGCGGGCCGTAGGTCGGCGGTGCTGCTGGGCGCTCTCGCCGTGGTGGCGGTGGCCACGATGCCCGTGAGCGCCCGGCTGCTGATCGACAACCAGCTGATCCCGGTGAGCCGCGAACGCGCGTCGGTGGCGCTCGCCGCGGCGGCGGTGCGGTCCTCGGAGTCCGCGGGGCCGTCCGCGCCCTGCGTGGTGGTGGCGCAGGCGCCGCCGGAGGCCGGGTGGTACTCCCGCTGCGCCACGGCGAACCTGCGCCAGGCCCGCGCGGGAGACCTGCCACCGGGTCCGGTGTCGTACCTCCTCTTCGAGCACGGGCAGGGCCAGCCCACCGAGGCAATGGTCCGGAAGCTCGCGCGGGGTCGCCCGGTCCGTACGACGGACCTGCCGGCAGCCGGCACGCTCGGGCGCGCCCGGATCCTCACGGTGGGGTGAGAGTCTCACCTCCGGCCGGGCACGCTTGGCGAACGCCGCGCCCACTGGCAGGCTCGGGTCCGTGGCCCTGGACCAGTCCGAATCCCCCGCGGTCGGCTCGCCCGCACCGCTCCCCGACATCCGTCGTTTTGTCGTCTACGGCGCCGGCGCCATCGGGGGCGTCCTCGGTGCCCGCCTGTTCGCCGCCGGTCACGACGTCGTGCTGATCGCGCGTGGTGAGCACCTGGCCGCGATCCGTGCCGACGGGTTGCGGGTCGACTCGCCTGACGACTCCCAGACGCTGCGCATCCCGGCCGTGGAGCACCCCAGTGAGATCGACTGGCGGCCCGGTGACGTGGCGCTCCTCGCGATGAAGAGCACCGGTACCGAGGAGGCACTGCGCGCCCTGGCCGCCGTCGCCGACCCCGGCACGCCGATCGTGGTGGTCCAGAACGGCGTCGCCAACGAGCTCGCCGCACTGCGCCACTTCGCCAACGTCTACGGCGTCCACGTGAGGTTCCCGGCCACGCACCTGACGCCCGGCGTCGTGGAGGCGCAGTCGGCACCGGTCACCGGGATCCTCGATCTAGGGCGCTACCCCGACGGGGTCGACGACATCGCCGAGCAGGTCGCGGCGGCGTTCCGGTCGGCGACCTTCCTCTCCGAGGCCCGACCCGACATCATGCGCGGCAAATACACCAAGCTCCTCGGCAACATCGGCAACGCCGTCGACGCGCTCTGTGGCGGGCGGGGCGAGGACATCTCCCCGGTCAACAAGCTGATCCGGGAGGAGGGTCGGGCCGTGCTGGAGGCCGTCGGCATCTCCTACCTCTCCTTCGACGACGACCGGGAACGCCGTGGCGAGGCGATCCGCACGCGCCCGGTGAACGGAAAGGCGCGCACCGGGAGTTCCTCCTGGCAGAGCCTCGCCCGGGCGACCGGCTCCATCGAGGCCGACCATCTCAACGGCGAGATCGTGCTGCTGGGCCGGATCCATGGCGTACCCACCCCGGCGAACGAGCTCGCCCGCCACCTCGCCAACCGCGCGGCCCGCGAGGGCACGCCGCCCGGATCGCTGTCGGTCGCGGAGTTCCTGGCACTTCTGTCCAAAGCCGGCTCCGGAGCCGTACTCCCCACGGCGTAGGCGGGCTGACCCCCTGCGACCGATGCCTGGACGCCGGGGTGTGGCCTAGCGTTCCTCCGTGACCACACCGCCCGTCGGCCCCGGGTCGGCTCCCGCGAGCCGGCGCTCGGCCGCGCCCGAACGTGGTCCGATCGAGTGTGACCCGGCCGGAGCGGGCGAGGCGTGGTGGCACGGCTGGCATTCCTGGCCGGTGAAGCTGCCGCTGGTGCTCGCGGTGGTCCAGGTCTTCGGCACGCTCGGCGCGGCCAGGCACCTGGGCGCCGCTCCGGAGCCGGTCGCCCCGCTGGCGATTGTCCTGCTGGTGGCCGGGCCGGCGGCACTGGTCTTCCGCCACCACCGGATCGTCGCGGTCCTGTGCTTCCTGATGGCGCTCACGCTCGCCTACCTCGGGCTCGGCTACCCGCTCGGGCCCTTTGTGTTCAGCCCGATCATCGCCCTGATCGAGGCGGTCCGGCAGCGACACCGGCTGGTCGCCTGGGTGAGCGCCGGGGTGCTCTACTTCGGGCACCTGGCGATCGGCTGGCTGAGCGGCGCCGACGCGGGTCCGTCCCTCGTCAAGGCGGTGATCGTCGCCGGCTGGCTGCTCGTCGTCCTGATCGGCGCCGAACTGACCCGGATCCGCGTCGAACGAGTGGAGGAGAGCCGCCGCGCCCGGGCCGCCGAGGCCGCCGGGCGGGTGACCGAGGAACGGCTGCGGATCGCCCGGGAGCTGCACGACGTGGTGGCCCACAACATCTCCCTGATCAACGTGCAGGCAGGGGTCGCGCTACACCTGATGGACGCCCAACCCGAACAGGCTCGGACCGCGCTCACCGCGATCAAGCAGGCCAGCAAGGAGACGCTGGTCGAGCTACGGTCGGTGCTCGGCGTCCTCCGACAGGTCGACGAGTCCGGCCCTCGCCACCCCGCGCCCAGTCTGCGCCGGCTCGACGACCTCGCCGCCCGGACCCGTCAAGCCGGCCTTGACGTACGGGTCTCCGTCGGAGGACGACCGGTGCCGCTGCCCTCCAGCGTCGACACCGCCGCCTACCGCATCGTGCAGGAGGCGCTGACGAACGTGCTGCGCCACTCCGGCGCGCGGACGGCCTGGGTGCGGGTGGACTACGGCGGGCGGATGCTCGTCGTGGAAGTCGTCGACGACGGGCTCGCCGTGGCTTCCGGTCTGCCGAACGCGAACCCGAACGACGGCTCGACCGGCGGCAGCGGGCTCGCGGGCATGCGCGAACGTGTGACCGCCCTCGGCGGCGACCTCGTCGTCGGACCCGTGCCAGGCAAGGGTTTCCGGGTGTACGCCGAACTCCCACAGGAGGGAGCACCATGATCCGGGTGCTGCTCGCTGACGACCAGGCGCTGGTGCGGGCCGGGTTCCGTTCCCTGCTGGACGCCGAACCCGACATCGAGGTCGTCGCCGAGGCGGGCGACGGAGACCAGGCCGTTGCCGGGACGGTCGCGCAACGGCCCGACGTCGTCCTCATGGACATCCGGATGCCCGGCGTCGACGGGCTGGAGGCGACCCGCCGGATCGTCGCCGACCCCGACCTCGCCGGGGTGCACGTCGTCATCCTCACCACCTTCGACCTGGACGAGTACGTCTTCGAGGCGCTGCGCACCGGCGCGAGCGGCTTCCTCGTCAAGGACACCGAGCCCGTCGAACTCCTGCGCGGCGTCCGTGCGGTCGCCTCCGGCGACGCGCTCCTGTCGCCCGGAGTGACCCGCCGGCTCATCGCGGAGTTCGCCAACCGGTCGAAGGAACCCGTCGTCGGGGCCGACCTCGAGGTGCTCACCGACCGCGAACGCGAGGTGCTCGCGCTGGTCGCCGAGGGACTGTCGAACGACGAGATCGCCGCCCGGCTCGTGGTGAGTCCCGCGACCGCGAAGACGCACGTGAGCAGGGCGATGATCAAGCTCGGCGCGCGTGACCGGGCGCAGCTGGTCGTCTTCGCCTACGAAGCCGGACTCGTCCGCCCCGGCTGGCTCAGCTAGCGCCGCACGGCGTCCCGCATCCACGCCGGCTACGTTGTCGTCGTCACCAACAGGACACCGCTGTTGGCTCCTCCTCCGCCTTGCCGGCGCGGCGCGGATACACCGCGCGTGGCGTCCCACATCCAGGCCGGCGCGGCGGGTTGTCAGCCTCGGCGTGGTGGAACCCAGCCGGGTCGCTCCGGACCTCCGGAGGGGTTCGGCTGGGGTCGTTGCCCCGACCCGCGCGGACCGGGTCCCGGCGGCTGGTGAACCGGTGGCTGGTGTGACTGGGGCGCGGGCGCGACCTCGTCGTAGGCCACCCGCTCCTCGCTGGCCTGCGGCCGGACCAGCCCCGCGACCTCACGGACGATCTGCTGCGCCGCCTGCATCGTGGCGGCGCCGACGTCGCCGAGCCTGGCCAGCCCGTCGGCCCGGATCGCCTTGTCGTAGGGGACCCGCACGAGCGCGGCGAGGCGGCCACGCACGGTGTCGAGTTCGCCCTGCATCCACTTCGGCGGGTCGGTTCCCGCGACGTTGACGACGACGGCGATCATCCGATCGATCGGCAGGCCGTCCTGGGCCAGCACCGTCACGAGCCGGGCGAGCGCCGTCGCCCCGAACCCCGTCGCCGCGGTCACCAGGACGGGTACGGCGTCCGTGCGCCGGGCCCACAGGTCCAGCACCGACGGCCGGGCGGCGTTGCGGGCCGCGACATGTGCCGCGGCGAGGGGAACCGCGGTGTCGACCACGCCGGCGAACCAGCCACCGGTCTGGAGCAGTTGTGCGTACCAACGGGGGTCGTCGGGCACCGAGACCGGTGGCCGCGTCCACGGCCGTACGTCGGCGAGGACGTCGTAGCCGGGTCCGCCGGCGGCGTCGGTGCCCATGTCGGGCAGGTCGTCCTTGCGGAGCCGGCCGAGGGGGACGCCGCGGCGGACGACGGCGGTCTCGAGGGCGGCGAGGTCCAGCGGACGTCCGGGTGGGCTGAGCACACCGGGCAGCCCGACCGCCTCGTCACGGGCGACCCCGACGCCGAGCCAGTCGGCCCACGGCGACGCGGCCCGCGGCGAGGTGTCCACCAGTACCGTGCGGGTGGTCGGCGCGAGCGCCTGCGCGAGCAGACCCGCCAGCGTGGAGCGGCCACTTCCACCCGAGGCCGCGAAGACAGGCACCAGGGCCCGCACGCCGTGCGGGAGGAGCAGGGCCTGTGTACCGCGTTTCCTCACACTGGCTGAGGATAGTCAGTCCGTGAAGCGAAGGAGCGGCCGGCGAAGATCTCGCCGGCCGCTCCCAGGCCCAACTCGCTGACCAGCCCGGCCGGGCCGATCAGGTACGCGTCGACTACTGCTTCACCGCACCCGCCGCGAGGTCGGAGAGGAACTGCCGGGCCCCGAGGAAGAACACGATGATGAGCGGGATCACCGCGATCAGTGTCCCGGCCATCACCATGCTGTAGTCGGTGATGTAGAGCCCGTTCAGCTGGGAGAGCGCGACCTGCAGGGTCTGCCGCGCGGGGTTGGTCAGAACGACCAACGGCCAGAAGTAGTCGTTCCACGAACCGATGAACGTGAAGATGCCGAGGAACGCCAGCGCCGGCCGCAGCAGCGGCACGGCCACGTGCCAGTACTGCCGCCAGTAGCTGCACCCGTCGATCCGGGCGGCGTCCAGCAGTTCGGTGCTGATCGCGCCCTGGGCGTACTGCCGCAACAAGAAGATCCCGAACGCGTTGACGGCACCGGGGACGATCAGCGCCTGCAGCGATCCCACCCAGCCGAAGTTCGCCATGATGACGAACGACGGGACCGTCGACAGCTGCGCCGGAACCATGAACGTCGCGAGCAGGATGACGAACAGGATGTTCTTGCCCGGGAACTCGTACTTCGCGAAGGCGAACGCCGCGATCGAGTCGAAGAACATCACCAACACCGTCGTCAGGACCGCCACCACGAGGGTGTTGAAGGTCGCGCCGAGGACGTCGATGCTGTCAAACACCTTCTGGATGTTCTCCAGCAGGTGGGTCCCGGGGACGAGCGCCGGTGGGAACTTGAAGATGTCCTGGGTGGTCCGGCTGGCCATCACGAACATCCAGTAGAACGGGAAGATCGAGAGGGCGACACCGAGCAGGAGAACGACGTGCGTGAGCGTCGACCTGAGCCGCTGCGCGAGGACGGGGTTCATGCGCGCACTCCCTTCGGGCCGCGCTCGCCGCGCCCTTGGACCAGGCGCCAGTTGATCAGCGAGAACGCGATCATGATGACGAACAGACCCCAGCCGATCGCCGCGCCGTAGCCGAACTGGTTGTTCACGAATGCCTGCTCGTACAGGTAGAGCACCATCGTCTGGCCCTCGTTGCCGGGCCCGCCGCCGTTACCGACCAGGACCTGCGGCTCGGTGAAGAGCTGCATACCGCCGATGGTCGAGGTGATGACGGTGAAGAGAATGATCGGCCGCAGCATCGGGACGGTGATGCGGAAGAACACCTGCCGCAGGCTCGCGCCGTCGACCCGCGCCGCTTCGTACAGCTCCGTCGGAATGGCCTGCAGGCCAGCGAGATAGATGATCGCGTTGTAGCCGGTCCATCGCCAGACCACCATCGCCGCGATGGAGAACTTGATTCCCCACGGCGTGTTCAGCCACTCGATGGTGTCGAGGTGCAAGGAGCTGAGGAGTGCGTTCGTCAGACCGAACTGGTTGGCGAAGATGGAGCCGAAGATGATCGCGATCGCCACGATCGAGGTCACGTTCGGAATGAAGAACGCGATCCGGTAGGCGCTGCGGCCGCGAATCTTCTGGTTCAGCAGGAAGGCGATGACTAGGGCGAAGAACAACATCGGGATCGTGGAGATGAACCAGATCTCGAAGGTGTTCAGGATCGACTTCCAGAACGTCGGATCGGACAGCATGAACTGGTACTGCGCCAGCCCGACGAAATGCATGTCGCCGATGCCGTTCCAGTTCTGGAACGACAGGTAGAAGGAGAACAGGATCGGGAAGAGCCCGAAGATCGCGAACAGGATGTAGAACGGCGAGATCGCGAGATACAGCGAGAACAACTCCGACTTCGACCGGCCCGCGTGCCGGCGGGCGGTCGAACCCGGCTCGCCGGCGGAGGCCGGGGCGGCGAGAGGCGTCGTGGTCATGTCAGATCAACCCCAGGTGCGAGAGCTGCCGGTCGACCTCGACGAGTGCGTCCCGCCAGGCGACCTCCGGGTTCTTGTCTGCGCTCCAGACGTTGGTGAGCTGGTCGAGGAAGGCCGGCTCGATCACGTTGTCGTACGGGCTCAGATAGACCGGCTTCACCGCCTTGGCCGAGGTGGCGAAGACCTCGTTGACGACCTGGCCGCCGTAGAGCTTGACCTCCTGCATCGCGCGCTGGTTCTCGATGGCGGAGATGGCCGCGGGGTAGAGCTGGATCTCGTTCAGGCCGTAGACGAGCTGGTTCTCCGGTGACTGGAGGTACTTGATCACCTCGAACGCCGCCTCCGGGTCGCGGCACGCCTTCGGGATGGCGAGGAAGGACCCGCCCGCGTTGCCGGCGCCGCCCGGCGCGCGGCAGACCCGCCACTTGCCAGAGGTGGTGCTGGCCGCCGCGTCGGAGAGGATCTGGCCCGCCCAGACCGCACCGACGAAGCTCGCGATCCGGCCGGAGGACAGGCCGGCGTTCCAGTCGTTGCCGAAGTCCGCCGCGTTGGCGGTGATCTTCCGCTTGTACGCGTCCACCGCGAGGTCCCACGGCTTACGGACCTGCGGCCCTTCGCCGATGAAGTTGTTCTTGGTGTCCATGTAGAGCTTGGCCTGCTGGGAGGTGGCCTGGTCGTAGATCATGTTGACGCTCGTCGCGAGGGCGACGTCCGGCGTCGCCTTCCGCATCGTCGATCCCGCCTCGAGATAGGCCTCCCAGGTGGCCAGGTGCTGCGCCACCTCGTCCGGCTCGGTCGGCAGGCCCGCCTTCTCGAACAGGTCGGCCCGGTAGAAGAGCGCGGTCGGCCCGGTGTCCATCGGGAAGCCGACCATCTTGCCGTCGGGTGTGACGCCGCGTTGCCACTTCCAGTCCAGGTACTCCGACTGGACGTCCTTCGCGCCGAGCGTGTAGAGGTCGACGAACTGGTCCGCGTCCGGGAAGTACGTCGCCACGTCGTCGTTGAGTCCGACGACGTCGGGAATGTAGGCCTTGCCCGCGAGACTGGTGAGGAACTTCGACTTGTAGTCGCCGCCGATCTTCTGCGGCACGAGCTTGACGCCCGTCGCGGCTGGCGTCTTTGCTAACAGGTTGTCGCTGATCGACCGGTTCCAGTACCAAAGGCTCAACGTGCCGTCTGGGGTCAGATAGGAACTCCGGCTACAACCGGAGGTACCCAGGATTGCGGTGCCGAGGAGTCCCGAGGCCGCCGCGGTGAGGAACGCGCGTCGGGTGGGCGCCATGGTTCACCTCGTTTCAGTCGCTCTGCGGGATGTGTTGACGCCCACGGGAGTATGACTCCGAGCAGGCCTAACTCACTTCGCCGATCGAGGTGTGGTCGTCGAAGCGTTTCCGCAGCGTAAACGCTGACCGAATCAGGCGGAAGGCGCTTGCCGTTTCCGGACTTCTTTCACAAGGACGAATGTCCTACTTATGCCGAACGGCGCGGGGGAAGCTCACTCTGCGCGTACCGACCCACGCGATACGTCGCGACCGCGTCGACCACGGCGCCGACACCGCCACCCAGCAACGGGATGCGCCGGCCGACCGTCAGACCGAGCCGCTTGCCACCCACCTGGGTGGCCAGGACGGCACCGAGCTCACCCGCGACACGGTTGTCGAGCTCGGCGTCGTGCACCGGGGCGGTCGCCATCGCAAGTGGGGTGGAAGGCAAGGTGCCCTTGCGTACCAGCTCTTCCACGACCTCATCGCCCAGGAGGCACGCGGTCACCGCGGTTCGGACACGCGGGTCGGACAGATCGTAGCCGCGCAGATGGGCGATGGCCGCCACCATCCGGGCCTGGAGGACCGCGAGGCCGGTGACGTTGGCCGGAAGAGCGATCGGGAGGACGGCGAAACCGCCGAGGCTCGTCACGAATCCCTGGGCGCCGGCGAGCCGGACGTGCTGCTCCACGACCTCGTTGGCCGCGCGTACGGGATCGCCGTCGTGGCGGGCGAGTTGGCGTTCGGCGACGGCCAGGGCGCCGGAGAACCGGCCCCGTCCGTCGATGGCCGCGTCGAGAACGTTACGGAAGAGGCCCGCGGCGGCACGTGGTGTCACCTGACGGGCCATCGGCGCGAGGCTGCGCGCCACCATCTTTCCAACGGCCATGGTGCACCTGTCCCATCCGAAGGGGAATCTGACCGAAACGATACGTCGTTTCGTGCCTGTCCGGGTCTCTGTCCGGATCTTGCCGTTCGTTCCCTCCTACCCATGAACTGCGGAGAGCCGATCCGCGGTTCCCCGCGATCTGGTCATGAAGGTCGACGGGCTCCATCTGACGGGCTCCATCTGACCCACTCCGTCCGACCGCCAGCCTTCATGAATCATGGACGGGGTCACGAAGTACCGACGTGGCCACCCCTCCGGGCGGCGCGAAGCCGTCCGCTTCGGCAGGATGGTCCTGTGCCGACCGAGCTGCCACCCACCCGCTGGGAGTTCCCGTCTCCAGAGCTTGCCGGTGACGAGGACCTGGTCGGCGAGGGCGCCGACCTCGAGCCCGCGACGATCCTGGCGGCCTACCAGAAGGGCATCTTCCCGATGCCGGTACGCCGAGGGCCCGGCCAGGTCACCTGGTGGTCGCCGGCCCAGCGCGGGGTCCTCCCCATCACCGGGCTTCGCGTCTCGCGCTCGCTGCGCCAGTCCTGCCAGCGCTTCACCGTCCGGATCAACACCGTCTTCGACGAGGTCATCCGCGCCTGCGCCGACCCGGGCCGGCCGGGGGGCTGGATCACCCCGGAGGTCCGGGCCGCCTACATCCGGCTGCACGAACTCGGCTGGGCCCACTCCGTCGAGGCCTGGACGCCCGACGGCCGGCTCGCGGGTGGGCTGTACGGGCTCGCGATCGGAGGCCTGTTCGCGGGCGAGTCGATGTTTCACCGGGAACGCGACGCGTCCAAGGTCGCCCTCGTCGGGCTGGTCGACCTCCTCGGCAAGGAACCCGACGCGGAGCGGCGCCTGCTCGACCTGCAGTGGCGGACGCCGCATCTGGCCTCACTCGGCGCCCTGGAGATACCGCGGTCGGACTACCTCGAGCGGCTCGCTCAGGCGCTGCGGCTTCCGGCGCCGGCGGCGTTCGGTGGACCCGCCGACCTGCGGTGGGCCGGGAACGGCGACGGCGCGTAGCCCGTGGAGTAGGGCTCCGCGCTGCTCGCGTACGTGTGGGACCCGGTCTGGGCCTGCTCGGCGCCGCGGGCGAGAACGTCGCACATGAGCGGGACGTCACGCGCCCGCATCCGGAAGGTGCCGACGCAGGTGCCCTCACGCCAGAGGGACAGGACCAGGAGTCCCTCCGGTCCGGCCTGTTGGTGCCAGTTGACCCGGAGAGACCGGTCGTCACCCCGGGCATCCAGGAACACCTCGCCGTGAACGGGCAGGGTGGTGACGTCGGACATGGGTTGATCATGCCTTGAAGTCCGTGCCCCGAACAGCCCCCTCCGACCGGTTGCGGTCCGCGTCACGCTCGGAGGGACCGCACGGACCGGGGTGAGCGGTCCGTTCTGCCCGCATCCGGGCACATCTGTTCTCATCCGCTGGTACGGCACTTGCGCGGCGCGGCAGGATATGGCCATGCCCGAGCTGCCCGAGGTGGAGGCGCTCGCCGACTTTCTCCGCGAGGAGGCCGTCGGCCGCTCCGTGACGCGCGTCGACGCGGTGGCGATCAGCGCCCTGAAGACCTTCCAGCCCCCGATCACCGATCTCGTCGGGCGGACCGTGACTGCCGTCGGGCGGCACGGCAAGTTCCTCGACCTCACCATGCACGTCGACGGAGCCGACGACCTGCACTTCGTCACCCATCTGGCCCGGGCCGGCTGGCTGCGGTGGAGTACGTCGCTCGCCGACAAGCCGCCGCGACCCGGTAAGGGACCGCTCGCCCTGCGTGTCCACCTGGGCGACGGTGTCGGCTTCGACCTCACCGAGGCGGGCACCCAGAAGCGGCTCGCCATCTACGTCGTACCCGACCCGGCCCTCGTCCCCGGTGTCGCGCGCCTCGGCCCCGACCCGCTCGGCTCCGACTTCACCGCCGAACGGCTCGCCGAGATCCTGCGCGCCGCCGGCCGGTCCCAGCTCAAGGGCGTGCTGACCGACCAGGCCAGGATCGCCGGCATCGGCAACGCCTACTCCGACGAGATCCTGCACGCCGCCCGGCTCTCACCGTTCAAACCGGCCAACGGCCTGTCCGAGGAGGACAACGCCGGGCTCTACGCCGCGATCCACGGTGTCCTCACCGACGCCGCCGGCCGGGCCCGTGGCCTCGCGGCCAAGGAACTGAAGTCGGAGAAGAAGACCAACCTCGCGGTGCACGGCCGGACCGGGCAGCCGTGCCCGGTGTGCGGCGACACCGTCCGTGAGGTGTCCTTCGCCGATTCGAGCCTGCAGTACTGCCCCACCTGCCAGACCGGCGGCAAGCCCCTCGCCGACCGGCGACTGTCCAGGCTGCTCAAGTAACCCGTCCGGGCCGCTCACGTGCCCGTCTCCGGCCGTGAGCGCCCGCACCGGCTCGGGTGGCCGGCGGAACTCTCGGCGTACCCGTCCGGGTCGTCCCCACGTTTTACGCCTTAGGGTGACAGGCGGCATTCTCGAGGCCGCACCAGCGCCGCGGGACGGCGTGAACCCTAGTGGCCCTGATCGGCCTTACCTCGACGCACCGGAGGCTGTGCGTGTCGGACGCTGCGAACCGGCGAGGATCGCTCGGCTCCGCCATGGTCGCCCTGACGGCCGCCCGGCTGGCCTCGGTACTGGCGACCTTCCTCGCCGGAGTCGTCGCGGCGCGGCTGCTCGACCCTGCCGCGCTGGGAGTCTCCGGAGTCGGCCTCACCCTCGGCTGGGCGGTCGCGATCGTCGCCAACGGCGGGCTCAACATCTCCGCGATCTACTTCCTCGGCCGCCGGCCCGAGGACCACCGCAGGATCGTCGCCGCCATCCTCGGCCTCGCCCTGGTCGCGCTCGTCGTCGCCGTCGTGCTCACCGGAGCCGCCGGGCTCGTCGTCGGGAACCTCGTCCTGGACCAGCAGACCCCCCTGCTGCTCGTCGCCGCCGCGGTGATGGCCGCCGCCACCATCGGCTACGAGGTCGTCGGATCGCTGCTGCTCGGACTCGAACGCCGTCGCGCCTACGTCTGGGCCGACGTCTCCCGCAGCGTCGCGACGTTCGCGATCACGTTGGTGATCCTCGGCCTGGTCAGCCGGACCGCGGAGGGCTACGTGCTCGCCACCGGGCTCGGCGTCGCGGTCCCGGCGCTTGCGACGCTGCTGGTGCTCCGGCGCGTCACCGGGTCGCTGCGGCCGAGGTTCGACCGGGCGCTGTCCCGCGACGCGCTCCGGCTCGGTCTCGCCGGACAGGTCGGCAACGTCCTCACCTTCCTCAACCTGCGGCTGGACCTGCTCCTCGTACCCGCGCTGCTCCGGCTGGACCTGGCCGGCATCTACTTCGTCGCCACCCGGGTCTCCGAGGTCGTCGGGCAGGCGTCGACGGCGGCGTCCTCGATGCTCTTCCCCCACGTCGCGGGTCAGTCCGACCCGAACGACACCACCACGACCGAACGCACCAGCCGGCTCACGCTGCTCGCGACCGGCGTGGTCGCCGTCCTCCTCGCAGCGGTCTCACCGTTCGTCCTCAGCCTGTTCTTCGGCCCCGTCTACCGGCGGGGTACCCAGGCGCTGCTCATCCTGCTCGCCTCGATGCTGCCCCTGGCGCTCGCCCGGATCCTCGCCGCCGACCTGAAGGGACGGGGCCGGCCCGGACTCGTCTCCATCGGCACCGGAATCGGTGCCATCCTCACCGTGATCGCCGACGTCACCCTCATCCCGGTCCTGGGCATCGAGGGCGCCGCGCTGGCGTCGCTGCTGGCGTACGCCGGAACCGCCGTGATCCTGCTCGGCTGCTACCGCCGCGTCAGCGGTGGCCGGTTGCTGGCCCTGCTGCCCCGGCCCTCCGACATCCGCGACGTCATCGCGCTCGGCCGGGCGCGGCTGCGTCCCTCCGCGGCGCCGGCGGCGCCCGTGGAGTCAGTGGAGCCCGTGGAGTCAGGGGCGGACGACATCACTGCGGTCGAGGCGAACGGAGGCACTGTGCGCGAGGCGGGCCGGTCGTGAGGGGGACCAGGGTCGCCCTGGGCTGCCTGCTCGCCGTCGTCCTCGCAGCGCCGGCGCTGGCCCTGCGGGTCAATGCCGAACACCACCAGAACACCATCGACTTCGCCGTCGTCGACTCCTCGGTCGACAACTGGACCGCCGGCCAGGACCAGGCGGAGACGACCGCGCTCGTGGACCAGCTCACCGGGCACGGCATCGGCACGGTCGTCGTGGGCATGCGGTCGGTACGCGCCTGCCTCGACGAGGGCGAACTCGTCGTCGTCGGCATCGGAGGCCCCGGCGCACTCCCCGCCGATCTCGCCGGACCTGGCGAGGCAACCGTCCTCAAAGGCCGTCCCGGCGATCCGGACGGCGTGTTCGCGCAGGTCGTGGAGGCGCTGAAGGAGCGGTACGGCGACCGGGTGACCACCGCCACGGAGCCGTCCGACACCGGCACCGTGTCCTTCGTCCGGGTCGACGGCGTGGACGACGTCAGGGCCATCCCCATCGGCTACGACTCCAACCGGCTCCGGGCCCTCGCCCGGTCCGGCTTCCGGGTGATCCTGGCACTGCCCGCGCAGTTCCTCCCCGATCGCGCATGGCTCCAA
The DNA here is from genome assembly GCF_014873875.1 of Actinopolymorpha pittospori. Classification (GTDB taxonomy): domain Bacteria; phylum Actinomycetota; class Actinomycetes; order Propionibacteriales; family Actinopolymorphaceae; genus Actinopolymorpha; species Actinopolymorpha pittospori. The sequence goes on from NZ_JADBEM010000001.1 coordinate 1,938,441, forward strand.
CGCGAACTCGACCGGGCCGCCTCGACGGCCGGTGTCAAGGCGGTCCTCGCGCTCGGCCCGTTGCCGTTCCTGACCCAGGCGGCCGACCTGCGAGGCTTCGCCGACCACCTGCGCGCCAGCGGTCTCGACCTGGCGTTGCCCGACCTCGGTGCGCTGCCAGGCGCCGCGGCCTACGGCGAGCAACTTCCCGGGCTGATCATCCGCGCCCACGTCATCCCCATCCCGCCCGGCGCCGACGACCACGCGCTCCTCGTCCGCAGCCACCGCGCCGAGAAGGAACGCGGCGTCCGGCTCATCGTGCTTCGGGCGCCGACCGTCGACCCCGACGCCCGACTCCCACTCGCCACCGTCCTCCGGCTCGCCCCCCAACTCACCCGCGACCTCCCCGGAGGGCTCGAGCTCGGCGTGCCCGTACCCCAGGTCGAGGTGCGTCCCGCGCTGTGGATGGAAGGCGCCACCCTCGCCGCGGGGCTGGTGCTGCTGTGGCTCGCCGGGCGGTGGTGGGTCGGCGTGCCTGTCCCGCTGCCGGTGCCGGCCCTGCTGGCCCGCCGGTCACGCGGCTCGGAGCGTGGTCGGCCCCGGCGCCGAGGTGGACCGGACGACGAAGCCGCTGGAGATGACGGAGCCGGGGAGCTCGCGGACCCAGGACCGACGCCGCGTCGGTCGACCTGGTCGGTGCCCCATTGGCTCGTCGTCGTGGCTGTGGCCCTCGCCGCCCTCGTCGGTGTCGCCTCGATGGTCACCGAATCGCTGCTCCTGTGGCAGCTGCTCACTCTGGTCGTGGCCATCGCGGGGGCCTCGCTCGCCGTGCTCGCCGCGATGGGCCGACGCCTGCCCGAGCCGGGCCGGTGGCGGGTGGTCACGGCGTACCTCCTGGGCGCGGGAGTCGCGGTCGCGACCGGACTGGTCGTGGCGGCCCTCGGCAGCCGGAGCATCTTCATGACCGGCCTCGCGCCGTTCCGGGGGGTGAAGATCCTCCTCGCCGCGCCACCGCTCGTCGTCGCCGTCTACGGCCTGCTCGTCACGCGGGACCGGAGTCGCGCGGCCGCCCTGGGGCCGATCGCGTGGGTGCGCACCGCGGTCTCGGCGATCCGGCTCTGGCATCTGCTCGTCGCCGCCGTCGTCGTCGTCCTCGGTGGCTACTATCTCCTCCGCTCGGGCAACTCCGGTGTCGCACCCGCCTTCGAGCTGCGGTTGCGCGACGGTCTCGACGAGGCGCTTTACATCCGGCCGCGCTTCAAGGAGGCGCTGGCCGGTCTGCCCGCGCTGGTGGTGGCGCTGGCCTGGCGCCGGCCCGCGAGGGCGCGCTGGCTCCCGGCGATCGCCGCCGCGATCGGTACGGCGAGCATGGTCGACACGTTCGGGCACTTCCACACGCCGTTGGCGGTGGCGCTGCTGCGGACGGGGTACGCCATCCTGGTCGGGCTCGTTCTCGGGGCGCTGGCCGCGGCGGTCATCGGATGGATCGCCGACCGGTCGAGCCGCCGCGTCGACGAGGCGCCCAGTGGAACGGAACGGGAGGAGGTACACCGATGAGGCTCGCGATGCTCGGCTACTTCGGGTTCGGAAACGCGGGGGACGAGGCCATCCTCGCCGCGGAGCTCGCCGCGCTCCGGGCGGCGCTGGAGACCACCTCACCCGCCTCGACGCCCCCGGAGTTCGTCGCGATCTCCGGCGACCCCGCCCGAACCGAGTCGGCCCACCGCATCTCCGCGGTCTCGCGGACAGACTTCCGCGCCGTCGTACGCACCCTGCGCTCCTGCGACGCGCTCGTCGCCGGCGGCGGCAGCCTGCTGCAGGACGTCACCAGTGCCCGGCCGGTCGCGTTCTACGCCGGCACGATGCTGGTCGCCCGGGCGCTGCGCAAGCCGGTCTTCGTCTACGCGCAGGGGCTCGGACCGCTGCGCCGACGCGCCAACCGGATGCTTACCGGGCTCGCGCTGCGCTCGTCGCGGTACGTGTCGCTGCGCGACGAGGGTTCGACCGCCCTGGCTGCCCGGATGCGGGTGCGGGGTGTGGACCTCGTGGCCGACCCGGTGCTGGGCATCGACCTCTCCCTCGTACGCGCCCGGCCGGTGCCGTCCACGCCCCGCCTCGCGGTGGCGCTCCGCCCGTGGGCCGACTCGGCGACCTGGCTGCCGGTCGTTCGTGACGCGTTGCGCGAGCTCGCGGCCGACGTCGAGGTCGTCCTCGTGCCCTTTCACGCCGGCCAGGACGTCGACCTCGCCCGCGACCTCGCCGTCGACCTGGGCGCCGAGGTGGTCGACCCGGCGAAGGGCCACCGAGCGGTGCTGAACGCCGTGGTCGGAGCGAGCGCGGTCCTGGGCATGCGGCTGCACGCCCTCATCACCGCGGCCGCGGCGGACCGGCCATTCGTCGCACTGTCGTACGACCCGAAGGTGACGGCGTTCGCGGAGCAGGTGGGACAGCCGGTCGCGGCCACTCTGCCCGGCCCGATCGACCGCGACGCCCTCGTGGCGGGGGTACGGAAGGCGCTCGAGGGTGCGGACGAGACCTACCTCCAGCGACTGGCCGCACTACGGGTGAGCGCCGCGCGTCCCGCCACCGAGATCGCCCGCCTCCTCACCGTTTGAGGTCCGAGTTCGGGCTCGACGGTCCGTCGATTGACCGCGTGGACTGCCCGGCTGTTGCCTTCCAGCACTGGCGAGGTGGTCATCCACAGGGCGAGTCAGGCGAGGCGGGGGCGGCAGCACGCTTAGCCCTAGCATGGGCACCCATCGTGATCTTGCCTTTTTGGGGGGAACTGTGGGGACTGCCCGGCACCGTTTGAGTGCGGTGGTTGTGGTGACCGCTCTGCTTCTCGCGGGTTGTAGTGGTGTGAGCGTGAGTTACACGGGCGAGAAGATTCAGGCGCCCGAGACGGTGCTCTCGACCGTCGAGCGGCAGTGGCGAACTCAGGTGGCCGACGGTTCCGCGACCTTGCACAAGGAGGCGCGGTGCTATTTCTCCGGGCCTGAAGAGGCGAAGGATGTCGACGCGTTGGCCTACTGCGGTCCGCTACGCCACTACATTGACCCCAACCCGTCAGCGACCGACGCGAACTCCCGACCGGGCGACGGTATTTGGGACACCTACGTACTCAAGACCAAGAGCACCGGCGACGGGCTGACGTTCACCGAACCGCGGATCAAGTCCCGAGGCACCAACCTTCCGGCCGGGATCCGAATCTTTCGTATTGACGAGAAGGAGCCGCCCAAGGGTGGCGCGGACCTTGTCCCACCGCCACCTCCGGCCGCACGCCCCGGCCTGATCGCGACGCCCGATGAGGTCGAGATCAAGGGTGCGAAGAAGCCCTCGGACGGATATGTCGTCACACCCATCGAGCAGATCAGCGTGGACCAGGCCGGGACGGTGTCGCAGGTCGTGACCGACGAGGGAACCCGGTCTCCCGCCAAGGGTGAGCAGTTCCGCGTTCTCGTCCTGAGCTTCTCTCCCGGCCCGTTCGCCGACGACTACGAAGGGACTTACAACGACTCTGACCTCGTCGATCCCACCGTCAGTTACTCGGTCAAGGTGGGCAGCGACCGCCAACCGCTCGACTGGGGACTGGGGCATCGCCCCAAGAACCTCGTGGTGTCCGCGCACACCGGGGTCGAGCCCGAACTCGTCGCGACCGTGTTGGGGAAGGACCAGAGCCTGTCCGTGACCTCCGGTAGCCGCACCAGCGAGGTGGCGACCGCCTTCTACGCGAGCAGTTCGGAAGCGGTACTCAACCGTGCCTATCCCAAAGACACCTATCAACAGGGTGACTTCCGCTTCTCCTACTCCGCGCTGTTCACCAGTGCCACGCTCTCACCGTTCGACCCGAAGCGCGGCTGGGCGCCGGATGGAAAGTCGTGGCTGAGCCTGGGAATGGACCAGGAGACTGGCACCGGGAATGTGTCCTATGACGTCCGGTTCGACAACAAGAACAGCATCGGCGTGACCGATCAGAATGGAAACAAGTCGACGGACGTCAGGACGTCCGACTCGCACTCGCTCCTCTACAACGCGGCCATCGGGAGTCCGCTGATAGAAGTTGATTCAACCTCGCTGAAGTACACGGTTCGCTTCCAGCCAACTTTCCACTTCGCACTCACCCCACCCGCGATCGTGTTCACTCCCGTATCCGGGTCTGGCTCGACCAAACCGCTGACGTTCACGGTCGAGTTCTCGCGCTGACATCGATGTCTCCGGGGAACCCGCCCGCGATGATGAGTGGCCTCGTCGGTGGTGCCTCCCGGCTGTGGGGGTGGGTGTGCTGGCACCGGCCCCGCAGGGATCGACCGACTTCAGACTCCGTTTAAGTCCGTTCTGTAACCTTCGCCCGTCAGTCGGTCCGGAGGGCAACGAGGCCCGTTGGGCGGGTGACTGACGCTCGCTCCACCTGGGGATCCAGATCCGAGGGGTCCTGAGAGGCGCATAGGGGGCGTTCACGCTTATCGTGACTACAACGGGCAAGCAGCCGAGAACAGTAGGGTCATGACAGAGCCAGACGAACCCACCACACCGCTGTCCCGGATGCGTTTCTCCTGGCAGCGAGATCAAGACCAGCCGGACGCGCCGGCGAGCGAGCGAGCGCCGGCGGCACAGGCGGACGACGTTGCGCTGCCCTGGGACGACGAGTCCGAGACCACAGAGGCGACACCGGCGCGCAAAGGGTTGGAGCGCCCCGCGCCTCCGAGTGTGCCGGACGCACGCCGGACAGACCCCGACGCCTGGGCTCGTGAGGATCTCGGTGAGCTGAACGACAGCCCGACTGCTCGAAACGGTCGCGAGCGCCCCGCCAACAAACAACGACGGTCAGGCCGGAGTAGCCCCAAGGGTGCGCCCGCCGCCGAACGCCGACCAGCCGGGGAACAGCCACGGGCGGCCCGTCAGCAGGCGTCCGCGGCAACGGCGACCGCACTCCGTCCCTCCGCGAAGGGTGACTTCGACGTCCCCATGGCGGGTCGCCGGTTCTCCGGGGGGCGAGGAGCGCACGCGACGCTGAAGGTCGGGCTCATCCTCACGGCCTGCCTGGTGGCCGTCGGCGTCGTCGGTTACATGGCGTTCGCGTTGGGCCTCTCCGCTGGGCGGGACAACAACTACCAACTCAGCAAGGCTGACATCGCGCGCTACCGGCTGACGACCTTCCCGCTCGACCAGGCCGGCAGGTTCGCCGCGGACTACGCACGCATCTGCCTCACTCACGACGCAACGCCCGGGGCCGGCGATCAGCGCGAGGCGCAGTTGTCGCGCTACGTGTCGGCCGGGACCGACAGCCGATGCGGGTGGAACGGCCAAGGGTCCCAGACCGTCCTCGACGCGAGTTGGACCGGTGAGTCGGAGCCGATCGACGTTCCCGGCTACACGGGCAAGTCCAGGATGATGACCGTCCGCGTGCTGACGAGTACCGGCAGCAGAATCGTGGCGGTCCCGGTCTACGTGGCGGACCTCGCCTCCGGGAACGGCATGCGCGTCATCGGCGACGTGGGAGAGATGCCGCAGCCCACGCTCGCAACGGTGCCGGAAGCGCAGCCTCCGGCCGCGGTCGACGCTCGACTAGGTGAGGCGCTGACGCAAGGCGAGTTCTTCCAACAGTTCTTCGCCGCGTGGGGGCAGTCCAACGGTGCGGCACTCCAACGCTTCGTGACGCCCGACGCCAGCAGCCGAACGACCGGCGGACTCGGCGGCTCGGTCTCGACGCCGACGATCCAACAAGTCGAGGTCTTCCTGCCGAAGGGCGTCGACCCGTCCACTCCATACAACTGGAAGACCGGCATGGTCACCCAGGCGTGGGTCTGGGTCTCCTGGCAGACACCTGGTGTTGGGTCCAAGGCCACCGAGGTACGCGCGTACCGACTCCAGCTGGTCAAGACGACAGAGGGCACGAGCCCCAGCCAGGAGTGGGCCGTGAGAGACATCCGGGGCGGCGTCCCCGACATCCAGGGAGGATGACGTGCGTTCTTCCAGCCAAGGCGACGCGAGTTCACTACAGTGCACGCGCCGCGTAGTTTCACGAGAAACAAAGGGAGGTGAGCCGAGATGACTGGGACTGAGATCCTGGTATCGGGGGGCTCTCAGCTCGATGCACTCTTCCGTCGGATCGAGGGTCTGCTCGGAGGAGTCGCGATTGGCGCTCTGACCGTGGCCATCATCATCATCGGGTTCAAGATCATGTTCGCGATCCGGAGGGGCGACAACTTCCGGGAAGCGATCCAGAACATGGGCATCGTGGCCTTCGCCGCGCTCCTGATCGGCGGCGCGTCCGGGATCGCGGCGCTTCTCAACGCGATCGGAGTCCAGATCGGCGGACGACAGTAGGACACGAGCTTGCGCGCGGAGCGCAGCTGAGAGAGCTTTGACCGTGCCGGAAGGGGGTGACGGATGGCAGATCAGCAGGGGCAGTACATCGCCTATGACCACACAGACCTCGAGCGTCGACGCAAGAAGCTGTGGAACCTCGCCGAAGGGGTGCCGCTGACGGTCCTCGGCGGTATCGACCTGCGTGCTCTCGTGATGGCCGCGGTGTCCTTCCTCGGTCTCCTCGGCCTGGCCATGCTCCTGTCGCCGGTGCTTCCGGCCATCTCGCTCAACCTCTGGACGATCCTCGTCTGCCTCTCCGTCTCGGTCGGGCTCTACGTGCTGTGGCCACGGCGCTGGCGCAACGGCCTGACCACCGAACAGAACATCCTCGTCGCGGCCGACTACCTCTTCCTCCAACCACGTCGCATCCACGGCCTGGCGGAGGACGTCGAACCAGAGGTCGTGCACTGGCGAGTCATCCTGTGGAAGCCGCTGCATCCTCGGTGGCATGACGCGCTGGCGGAAGCCCGGTCCCGGCGTTCCGACCGGCTGCTCCGACCCTGTCCTGACGACACGTTCCCCGAGCGCGCGACCTCGGCGCCCGAGTGGGGGTCCTGACCATGAACCCGTTCTACCTCCTGCCGATCCTCGCCCTCGTGGTCGTCGGCATCGGCGCCGTCGCGATCTTCGTCTTCAACCTCGGCGGTGGCGACGACAAGACAGGCCGGGAGAAGAAGGCCAAGGAGCCGAGAACGGAGCGCGAGCGGCTTCCCTACCGCTACGGCGACGACATCATCTTCATCTGGGGAAAGTCGGTCTGGACCGGCTTCTTCGTCACCACGACCACCGACGAGCACATCTCGAGCGACGAGCTCATCCCCGAGGCGCTCAAGCTGCCGAACCTCATGCACCAGATCGCCCGGGAGTTCCACCGGCCGCAGTTCCAGCTGATGCTGGTGCCGCGCCGCCCGGACCTGTCCGGCTGGTCGCTCGACCTGGTCGGACGCTCCTGGCGCCCCACCGACAACTACCGCAAGCTCATCCGGCGTGAAGCCGACCGGGCCACCTCACAGGACCGCCTCGGCGCGCAGTACGACGTCGTGTTCCTGATGCGCGTCGGTCAGCTCGCGGACGGGCGGGGAGGCGGCTCCGCCGTCGTCTCCGCGATCGCCGACCAGGCGACCGGCGTCCACGACGAGTACTTCGACCCCTCCGTGGTCGCCGAGTGGCACGAACGCGCGGACGAGGTGTACGCCGTGGCGGTCGACTCCGGCGTCGGCACCCAGCCGCTGATGCGTCGCGACCTCGTCCGCATCATCCGCACCTGCCTCTTCGGGCACCTGCCGATCCCCGACGAGGGCGCCGTCGACCGCCGGCCGTGGGGCGCGCACGAGTTCGAACTCGCCGCCGACTTCCGCGCACCCAACCACAAGAGCCGGCTCGAGGTCAGCGTCATCGACGACGACACCGGCGAGGACCAGAAGACCTACCTCACCACCCTGGTCGCGACGGGCTGGCCGGACGCCATCCGGTTCGCGAAGACCCGCGCGTGGGGCAGGATCCTGAAGCGACTCGACTTCCCCGTCGTGGTGTCCTGGCGCGGCATACTCCTCCCGCCGGAGGAGTTCCGCGACCGCGGCAAGAAGATCCGCGACAACCTCGAGGACGAGGCGCGTGACATGGACCGCGCCAGCGCCCGCATCGACTCCCTGCTCGTGGAACAGGTCGAACGCGCCAACCACCTCGTCGACGAGCAGGACAGCCGCCCCTTCCCGGGCATGGAGTCCCAGCTCCTGCTGACCATCTCCGCGCCGACCACCGAAGAACTGGAGAACCGCCGCAAGCGCATCGAACGACTCTTCGCCAAGACCCTGGACGCGACGGTCCTGCGGCCGAAGCGGCTGCAGTACCGCCTGCTCTACAACGTCCTGCCCGGCGACGGCGACCGCTCGCCCATCGGCCGCATCGCGCCGTTCCGCCGACTGCAGGAGCTCGACCAACTCGGCGTCGCGCTGCTGACCACCGCCACCCAGGTCGGCGACCGCGCGGTCGTCGGCCGTGACGGCATCGCCAAAGGCTGGGAGGGCATGCTGGTCGGGCGGACCCGCGACGGCCACAACCCCGTCCACTACTCCGCCCACTCCGCGATCGCCCGGGAGAACGGCGCCGGCGTCGTCCTCGTCGGAGCCTCCGGTGGCGGTAAGACCACGCTCGCGCTGAAGGTCTTCCACTACGAGTCCGAGGCCGGTGTCCGCTGCGTCTTCATCGACCCGAAGATCGACGCGGCCCGGATGGCGTACTTCCTGGCGTTCGGCTCCCAGGTCCTCGATTCGGAGTTCATGCGGCACGCCGGCGAGGGCTGCCTGGGCGAGCCCGGTTGCCCCTTCCAGCCCGTCAACGAGGCGTACTGGCGGGAGACCGAGATCATCGACCCCCTCCGCGGCCGCGCCGGCAACCTCGACCCCCTGCTGACCGCCGCGACGGTCACCGAGGGACGGATGCACGCGCAGGCGATGCTGGAGATCTTCCTGGGCGACGTCGCCTGGAGCCGGATCAGCGGGTACGTCGTCGAGGCGTTCTCGCGGATGGTCAACGAGTACGACCGGGAGGTGGCGGCGTTCCGCTCGTCGCACCCGAACGCGACCCGGGAGGACATCGAGCGCAACGTCACGCGGCCGACCACCTGGAACGTCCTGCAGTTGGTCGTCGAGGAGTTCGACCGGGTGAAGGACGCGGGCGTCGCCGACACCGAGGTCCGCGACCTGCGCTTCGCCGCCGCGGTCCTGGAGGACCTGCGCAAGAACCCCTACGCGCGGGTCGCGTTCGCCCGGGAGGCCACCGCCGCCGTCGACGACGCGGGCAAGCGCCGGACCATCATCACCCTGCGCGGCCTGCCTCGCGCCCACGGCAACAGCTCCTCCGCCAACATCGCCCGCGGCATCATCTACCTCGTCACCCGGCTCGGCTTCCAGATGCTGGAGGAGACCACCGAACGCGACCCGGTCAAGGGTTGGCGACCGCAGCTGCTCTTCGTCGACGAGGCCTACAGCGTCGCGAGCACCGGCGAGGGACGCGACCTGATCAGCTTCGTCCTCAAGCAGGGCCGCGCGTTCAACATCGGGATCGTGCTCATCACCCAGCAGGCCGGCGACCTCGCCCGGATCGAGTCCGAGGACGTCGACGCGAAGGCCGCCGGCACCAACCAGATCCACACGGTGTACGCGTTCCGGCACCACTCCGACGCCGACGCCGCGCAGACCCTCCCACTGCTCAACCGGTCCCCGGCCGAACGATCCATGATCGAGACCCTCAAGTCGCTGCGGGACGGCGAGTGCGTGATGCGGGACGTCGACGCGGAGTTGGCGAGTGTGGAGGTCGACCGGGCCTTCTTCGAGTTCGCCGCCGCCATCCAGAGCAACCCGGCTCTGGAGGCGCGGTTCAAGTCGATCGACCCGTCGCCCGACGTGGACGACTGGCGGACCGTGGAGGAGGCCTCGACCCTGGTCGAAGAGGTCATGACCGCCGCCACTGCCGCGACCACGACCCCCGAACCTGTCGACGACGACGCCTTCGCCCGCCCCATGGTCTGAGCGGTCCCCGCATCGCGCCTGGGTGGGTGGAGGGCACTCTCGGGTCAGGCGAGCGCGCGACGCTCCTCGCGCCGGGCACGTGCCAACGCCGGGTCGAGCACCGGCACCGCGGCGAGCAGGTCCCGCGTGTAGGGATGCCGCGGGTCCTCGTAGAGCACGTCGGCGTCGGCGAGTTCGACGACCTGGCCGCGCTGCATGACGGCGACCCGGTCACTGACCTGCCGGACGACCGCGAGGTCGTGGCTCACGAACACCACCGCGAACCCGAACTCCGTCCGCAGTTCGTCGATCAACTCCAGCACCTGCGCCTGGGTCGTCACGTCCAGGGCCGACACCGGTTCGTCGCAGACGAGCACGGCGGGACGCGTCGCGAGGGCGCGGGCGAGCCCGATCCGTTGCCGCTGACCCCCGGAGAACTCGTGCGGGTAGGCGTTGGCGCGCTCCGCGTGCAGCCCGACCCGTACGAGCAGGTCCCGCACCGTCGTACGGCACTCGGCCGCTCCCGCCCCACGCACCCGCAGCGGCTCGGCGATGCTGTCCCCGACGCTCCGGCGGGGATTGAGGGAGGACGCCGGGTCCTGGAAGACCATCGCGATCTCGCGGCGATGCTCGCGCAGCCGCCGACCGGACAGCCTCGCCAGGTCCGTGCCGTTCAGCAGCACGCTCCCCGAGGTGGGCCGCAGCAGGCCGACCATCATCCGCGACAGGGTCGTCTTCCCACTGCCGCTCTCGCCCACCACACCGAGGACCTCACCCCGGTACAGCTCGAGGCTGACCCCGTCGACCGCCCGGACGACATGCTGGCGCCGGGTCGCCCCGCGCGCCTCGAAGTGCCGGTGCAGGTCGCGCAGGGACATCACGACGTCCTTCGCCGCACCTGTCCCGTCCGCACCTGCCCCGTCCGCACCCGTCCCGTCCGCACCTGTCCCGCCCGCCTCGCGGGTCGACGCCTCCGACGTAGGACGGTTCGCGACCCGTACCGGCGCGACGTCCACCCGAGGGACGGCGGCCAGCAGCCGCCGGGTGTAGTCGGCCGTGGGTGCGCCGAGAACCTCCGCGACCGCGCCACGCTCGACCTCCCGGCCGGCGCTCATCACCAGAACCTCGTCGACGCTGCCCGCGACCACACCGAGGTCGTGGGTGACGAGAATCAACGCCATCCCGGTCGTCGCCCGGATCTCCGCGAGCAGGTCGAGGATCTGCGCCTGCACGGTGACGTCGAGGGCGGTGGTCGGCTCGTCGGCGACCAGCAGCCGAGGCTCGCAGGACAACGCCATCGCGATCAGCGCCCGCTGGCGCATGCCGCCGGACAGTTCGTGCGGGTAGGCGTCCACGCGGCGCTTCGGGTCGGGAATGTGGACCTGGTTCAGGACGTCGAGGGCACGCTCGCGCGCCGCCCGCCGGTTGGCGCCCGTGTGCAGCCGGTAGATCTCACTGATCTGGTCACCGACCCGGTAGTACGGGTCGAGGGCGGAGAGCGGGTCCTGGAAGATCATCGCGGCCTGTGCGCCGCGCATCTTGCGGAGGGCGTCGTTCCGCGCGGTCAGCACGGGCACGCCGGTGACGTCGACCTCGCCGGACACCTGCGCGCCGATGTCGTGGTGCAGCCCGAGCAGGGTCAGCGCCGTCACGGTCTTCCCCGAGCCGGACTCACCGACCAGACCCAGCCCGCCACCGGGCGCGAGGTCGAAGGACAGGCCGTCGACCGCGTGGGTCGTCCGCGTCCCTTCGGAGAACGTGATGCGCAGGTCGCGGACGGACACGACGGACGCGTCGCCGCCCATGGCGTTCCCACCGGCGGTGCCCGTGACGCCGCTCGTACCGCCGTTCATGCCGTCCCCCGGATCCGCCTGCGGCCACTGTCGAGAACCTTCACCCGTGGGTCGGCCACGGCGTAGAGCAGGTCGGCCACCGCGTTGGCCACCACGATGAAGAAGCCGGACAACAGGGTCAGCCCGACCACCACCGGTAGGTCGACGACCCGCACCGAGTCGACGAGCAGCAGCCCGAGACCGGGTAGCCCGAACACGCTCTCGGTGATGGCCGCACCGCCGAGCAGTGCGCCGAGGTCGAGCGCGACCAGCGTCACCAGCGGGGTGAGGGCGCTGCGCAGTGCGTGCCGGCTCACGATGGCGCGTTCGGACAGGCCGTAGGCACGACCGGTACGGATGTGGTCCTCGGCCATCGTCTCGAGGATCGCCGTCCGGGTGATCCGGGTGTAGACCGCCGCCTGCACGATCGCGAGCGTGATCCAGGGAAGGATCAGGTTGGTCGCCCAGCCGGCCGGGTCCTCCAGCAGCGGGATGTAGGACGGGAACGGCAGCCAGCGCAGGTAGGCGCAGACCAGCATGAGCAGCAGGATGCCGACGAGGAAGGTCGGTGCCGACATCCCCGCCAAGGTGGTCACGGTGACCACCTTGTCCGCGGCCCGGCCACGTCGCAGCGCGGAGATCACACCCGCGACGACGCCGGCGACGAGCCAGAGCACCAGGGAACCGAGCGTGAGGGAGAGGGTGACCGGCAGCCGGTCCAGCAGCAGCGACAGCACCGGTTCGTCGGTCTGGAAGGAGTAGCCGAGGCACGGCGCGGGGCAGTGGTCGACGGTCGGCCCGGCGCTGAAGTCCTGGCCGACGACGATGCCCTGGAGGAAGTGCCAGTACTGCATCCAGATCGGCTGGTCGACGCCCATCTGGTGCTCGATCACCTTCAGGTGGTCCGGCGTACATCCCTTGCCACACGCGAGCAACGCCGGGTTGCCCGGCATGAGGTAGAAGATCGCGTAGACGACGGCCGACAGGACCAGCAGCACGACGAGGGCGCCGAGCAGTCTGCGCAGCAGATAGGACGTCACGTGGCGGACCTTCCCTGGACCCGGGCCTTCGACCGCGGGTCGAGCGCCGTCCGCAGGCCGTCACCGACCAGCGTGAACACCAACACGGTGAGGAAAAGCAGCCCGGCCGGGATCAGGATGTAGGCCGGGTCACCGCGGAACCACGTCGTCGCGTTGGACAGCATCTGCCCCCAGGACGACGTAGGCGGCCGGACGCCGATGCCGAGGAACGACAGCGCGGCCTCGGCGACGACGTTGCCCGGCAGCAGCAGCGCGGCGTAGGTCAGCACGGGTGCCGCGAGACCGGGCAGGATCTCCCGCCGGGCCACCCGGACGGGGTGGGCACCCGCGAGGCGCGAAGCCGCGACGTAGTCGGACTCGCGCAGGGTCAGTGACTGCCCCCGGACGATCCGGGCGACACCGGCCCAGCCGAGAACGCCCAGGACGACGACCAGCAGCACGGGGCGCGGGAACGACGAGGGCACGATGGCGAGCAGCGCGATCGAGAAGACCAGGCCGGGGAACGCGAGGATCAGGTCGATGAACCGTCCGAGGACGCCGTCGACGACGTACCCGCCGAGTCCGGCGGCGAGCCCGAACACCAGCCCAAGCACGACCTGCAACACGGTCGCGCCGATGGCGACGCCCAGCGAGACCTGCGCGCCGTAGACGACGCGGGCGAACAGGTCGCGGCCGGTGGTCGGCTCGACGCCGAGCCAGTGGTCGCCGCTGATGCCGCCGAACGCTCCGATCGGTGCGCCGCCCCGGGCGGAGTCGATCAGGTTGTCGTGGAAGGAGGTCGGGTCCTGTCCCTCCAGGGCGGCGAGCAGCGGAGCGGCCAGCGCGACCAGGATGAGCAGCCCGACGACGACGGCCGCGACCAGCGCCGCCCGGTTGGCGGCGAACCTGCGCAGGACAGCGCGCCGAGCCCCCGCGTCCGGATTTGTGGTGGAGCCGGACGCGGCGGGCGGGGGTGTGGAGACGGTGGCGCTCACTTCACCGACAGCATCGAGACGTCGTACACGCCGGTCCAGTCACTGACGAAGGCGTTCTTGACGTTCTTGCCGTACAGCGCGAGGTCCTTGGTGCTGTAGAGCGGCACTGTCAAGGCTTCCTTGCCGATCTTCGCGTCCAGGGCGCCGTAACGCTTGGCGGCCTGCTCCGGGTCGGTGATCTTCGCGATCGCGTCGAACTCCGCGTTGATCGCCGGGTCGTCGAGCTGCGCCAGGTTGTAGTTGCCCTGCGGCGGGATCTGGCGGCCGTCGAAGATCGGCTGCAGGAACGGGAAACCGGAGGGCCAGTCGGCACCCCAGCCGAACAGCATCATCCCCGGCTCGGTCTTCGGCTGCCCGGTCACCTCGTAGAACGCGTCGGACTCCCGGCCGTCCGGCTTCACTGTGATGCCGGCCTTCTTGAGGGCGTCCTGGACCGCGGTCGCCACACCCGGACCCATACCGTCGTTGGAGTCGGAGGTGTAGGTGAGCGGGATCGTCAGGCCGTTCGGGTGGCCCGCCTGGGCGAGCAGGGCCTTCGCCTTCGTCGGGTTGCCGCCCTTGCCCGCCGGGAAGTAGTCGTAGGGCTGGTAGCCCATGGACTTCTGGGCCGGCAGGAACGTCGTCGCCGGGTCCGCGAGGGCGGTGCCGCCGACCGCGTTGATCACCGAGGTGCGGCTCACGGCGTAGGAGATCGCCTGCCGGACCAGCGGGTCGTCGAACGGCTTCACCTTCGGGTTGAACGCGATGTAGTACAGGAAGGGGAAGTGCCCCTTCGCGACCCGCTTCTCAAGCTCCGGGTCGTTGCCCAGCCGGGCCAGCTCCGCCGGGCCGAGGTCGGTGTCGGTGGTCACCGCGTTGGCGTCCTTGCCGGCGCTCGTCGACAGGCGCTGGTTGATCACCGCGGCGTCCAGACCGGAGGTCACCTCGATCTGGTCGGGGCAGGCGAGCCGCTCCTTGTCGGTGGCGCGGTTCCAGTTCTTGTTGCGGGTCAGCACCAGCTTCTTGTTCTTCTGGTACGACTCCACCTGGTAGGGCCCACTGGAGACCGGGTCGTTCTCGTACTTCGCGCCGGTGTCCTTCTTCTGCGGCACCGGGGAGAACTGCGTCGCGGAGGCGAGGAACGGGAAGTCGCCCTCCGGCTTACGCAGGTGGAACACGATCGTCTTGGCGTCGGGGGTCTCGATCGCCTTGATCCCGCCCGGGGCCTTGTAGACGCCGGGGTAGTCCTCGGCGTCCTGCAGCCAGTCACGCAGATACGGCGCGCCGCCGGGAAGCTCGGGGGCGAACGAGCGTTCGATGCCGTACTTGATGTCCTTCGACGTGATCGGCGTACCGTCGCTGAACTTCAGGTTGTCCTTGAGCGTGTAGGTCCAGGTCTGCGCGTTGTCGCTCGCCACGCCGGTGTTGGTGGCGAGGTCCGGGACGACCTTCGCGCCCTCGGCTCCGCCCGCGCGGTTGCGGGTCGTCAGCGTACGGAACAGCAGGGACGGGATGTTGCCGCCGCCGGAGGTGTAGAGCCGGGCCGGGTCGAGGTGGGTGATGTCCTTCTGGTTCAGGACGTAAAGCGTGCCGCCCTGGCAGGAGGCGGCGTCGACCTTGCCGCCCGTCGCCGAGCTGCTGTTGTCATCTCCGCTCGGCCCGCACGCGGCCGCGATCGAGACGGTGAGGAGGGCGGCGCCGCCGAGGGCCGCGACACGGGTGAGGACGGGTGGGACGTGACGCATGGGGATTCCTTCGGGAGCGGCCAGTGACACCGTCGCTCGACAGTGGGCGGGGTAGCGGTGGCCGGTGGTGTTGCGGGGGGAATCGGATCGCGAGGCCGGCAGAAGCCATGAGGACCCCGGACCCTCCGGGAGGTCGGAGGCGGGGTCAGCGACACAGGATGTCGGCGACGTCGTGCGCGTGGACGGTGAGCAACGCGACAACATGACGGTGCGCCAGGGCTGCCTCCAGCCGAGCACCGCCCCCGAATCTCGTCACAGGGCACGACACGAACGCAAAGAGTACGACTGATTGGGTGCTTCGGCAAAAGCAACCAAACGTGAGGTCTGGCGAACGATTGGTGACCTGTGAGCACTCCGTGACGGTCGGCACGGTTCGGTCCGACCGGGATCCAGGAAGCTCCGCTGCGCCCGGTGACGACGCCTTCGTGTCGCTCCGGAAACCCGACCATGAACCATGCCCACAACTCCTGGCGCTAAGCCGCACATTCACGGCTTTCCCGCTTATCGTGACTACAACGAGAAGCCGTCCAGAACAGTAGGGTCATGACACAGCCATCCGAACCGGGCACACTGCTGCCGGTGCCGCGCCCGCGCACCCGCGGCGCGCGGGCCACCGCGATGCTCGGCGGGCAGCAACGTCGCCGCCGTCAGGTACGAGTCGACGAAGGGATGTCCGCGTGAGGCGACTCCCCTGGCATCGTTCGCGCGAACAGCGTTCCCAGGGGCACCGGCCGCCGGGTCGCCTTTCACTGGGTGGCTTCTCGCCGCGCCGCCGTGCCGTGCGGCCCCGGTCGACGGGCCGGCAGCGCCCCGACCCACTCCTCCTGGCCGTCCCCGCGGCCGGACCCACGCCGGTGCGGAGGCGGCGTGTCTGGCGGAGCCGGATGATGGTCGCCGGTCGGGTCCTGGTCGCGTTCGGCGTCGTCGCGGTCACCCTGCTCGGCGCATCCCTCGCGATGCGCCCGGCGAGCGCCGCTCCCTGGGACTGCCCGTTCGGCAGCGGTGAGATCACCAACGCCGGACCCGAACACGGTGGGTCCGGCATGACGGCCTGGATCCCCGTCATCGCCAAGGAGGACGTCAACCCCGCGACCGACCCCGACGAGCAGAAGCGGGGCCGGCAGACCAATCCCTCCGACCACACCCTGCTCGAGGTCGCCGGTCCGCGCGGGCTGCTGTGGTCCTATACACCGAAGGCGATGAAGCCCGAGGTCAAGGATGACCCGAGCAGCTTCAACACCGACGAACCCGAGGAGAACTTCGAGTCGCAGTGCTCGGTGATGGACGCCTCCGCCACCGGCATCGCGCAGATGCTCTTCTCCTTCGGCGGGTTCTTCGGTGGTCTGACGATCGGCATGAAGCAGTTGTCGAGCAACGAGGCGCCGTTCGCCACGTTCTACGACGCGCAGCACAACCTGCTCAGCAACCTCAACGACAAGATCGGCGTACCCGCGATCGCGGTCGCCGTCGCGGTGACCGGCCTGTGGGTGCTGACCAGGTTCCATCGCCGGGCCGACGCGCGGGAGACCTACGCCGGGGTGATCAGTTCGGCGCTCATCGTGGTCGTCATCGCGGCGATCCTCACCGGTGACAACTACGTCAAACTCACCGCGGCCGTCGACAAGTACACCTCGGAGTTCAACTCCGCGGTGATGGACCTCGCGATCATCAACCGGAACCTCGACGGCTCCAGTCCCTGCTACCTGCCCATCGTCGCCACGACACCGGACTCCGCGGGGGTCGACTCCGCGGGCCTCGCGCCCGCCCCCGAGCCCCGCGATCCCCAGCTGACCTACAACCTCGGCAAGCGGATCTCCTCCTGCATGCTCTACGAAGTGCTCTTGTTCCAGCCGTGGGTCAACGGCCAGTTCGGAACCGAACGCCAACTGAAGGCCGCCGACCTGAAGGTCGGTGGCCAGGACTACTGTCCCGACCACCAGGCGCCGATCTACGAGAGACGGCCGCCGGAGGCCGAGAGCATCGAGTACCGGTGCAGCACGCGGGTCCCCGCGCCCGGGCAGGACAACGCGGAGATCAACCTCGCCGTCCAGCAGGTCGTCGCCCAGGCGCTGTCCAGAAACCAGACCCTCGACGAGGCGGACGGCAAGGACGTCGACACGGGGCAGAACTACTTCCTGTGGAAGGGCGTGCAGTACAAGGTCGCCCAGCAGTATCCGCAGAACTACGAGTTCTGGGAGGGCACCCAGCCGACCGGCCGGATGGCCACGGCGATCGCGGCGTTGTTCGTCAACCTCATCGCCTTCGTCTTCGTGGGGATCCTCGCCCTGCTGACCATCTTCTGGCACGCCGTCTTCCTGATGGCGTGGATCTTCATACCCCTGATCGGGGCGATCGCGGCGTTCCCGCCGGCCCGTCGGATCGTCCGGATGACGGCCGGGGTGATGGTGCAGGCCGTCTTCCTGCGCTGCGTCTTCGGTCTGGTTCTCGCCATGCTGCTCGCCGTCCTGAACATCCTCCAGGTCGCCGAGGGCGGGATGGTCATCAAGATCTTCCTCATGCTGGTGGCGACCGCGGCGATCTGGAAGATCCTCACCGCTCTGCGCACCGGCGCGATCGCCCCGCAGGTGGTCCAGGAAGCCACGCAGGTCGGCATCATGCCCTCCGACACCGCCGCGATGGCGCGCGGACGGCAGGCCGCGGGCAGCGCCTACCGGATGCAGCGCAACGTCCGCGCGGGTGCGCGGGCCGGCGCCGCCACCGGAGCCGAGTCGGCGGACCGTGTCGGCTACGAGCGTGGCTCCCGGGAGTGGCGGACCGAGGTACGCCGCGGCCGGATGCAGGGCGCGGTCACGGCGGCGAGATGGACGACGGACGCCGGGCGCGAGCGGGTCCAGGCGGTCGACCGGGCGCAGGCGGCGGCCGGCAACAACCCGCGGATCCGCAAGGTCGCGAGGACGAAGGAAGAGAAGGGCAAGCAGGCCAAGGCGGCGCAGGAGGCACGCCGGCACAACGAGGTTCTCGAGGAACTGCAGAAGCAGACCCCGCCCCGACCAGAATGAGAACACCCCGATCGGATCAGACCGCCCGTGCGCGGACCCGGCAGCTCCGCCTCGCCGGAGCAGCCGCTGCCCTTCTGGTCGTGTTCGTCTTCGCTCTGCAGGACGGGCTCACCGTCGTGCTCGCCGCGACGGGTCTGGTCGTGGCCGGCTTCGTCTGGTGGGTCCGGCGTAGTCGGACCGGCGCGCTCGCGGTGCTCTCCCTGTGCGTCGCGTGCGTCGTCACCTCCGAGGTGGCACGCGCGGCCGCGGAGAGCAGCAGGGGAGCATCACCACTCGGCCTGGGCGTCGTGTTCTGGCTGTTCCTCGCGGTCGTGACGGTCACTGCTTGGGCCGCCACCCGCGAACGGCCGCGGCGACGCCTGCTCACCGTCGTCGCCGGACAGGTGACACTCGTCCTGGCCAGTCTGCTGTCCTACCTCTCGGTGACCGTCATGCCGGTCGCGGGGCTGGTCGTGGCCATGGCCATCGTCGTCGTCGCGTCCCGGCTGCGCTACGCACCGCACCTCGTGACACCCGAGGACGCGGCCACCTCGCAGGGTCCCGCCATCCTCGCGCGCGGGACCGAGCGCACCAGGGCGGCGCTGACGACGGCGTTGGACGAGGAGTGGCTCGTGCGCAGCGGTGTCGACCTGCCAGGTGGAGCGACGGTCGAGCACCTCGTGGTCGGACCCGCCGGGGTCTTCGTGGTCGAGTCGCGGACCTGGCCGGGGCGAGTCGGACTGGTCTCGGTCGAGCGCGACGGAGAGACCGTCGAGGCGTACGGTCTGGACGGCGACGTACGTGAGTTGGCCGCCCGCCTGGAGCCGGTCCTGCGCACCGTGACCGCGGCGGCCGACCTGCCCTGGCTGGCCGAGGTGGACGTCTACGCCGTGGTGGCGCTGTGGGGGACGGCGGTTCCGGAGCAGCCCGTCGACCTTGAACTGCGGGACCCCCGCCGGCCCGGGCGCGGCGTCGCCGTACGCCTGGTCAGTGGGGAACAGGTGGGTGAGTCGATGCGCGCCCGGCCACGGACGCTCAACGACAGGGAACTCTCCCGCGTGCGCGGTCGGGTCGAGACGCAGGCTCCCGTTGGCCGCAGCGGTTCATAGCGGGCTGATCGCGCTGATCCGCATGGCCGAACGTGCGAGCTGGTCGCCGTCCAGGTTCTGTGCGTAGAGGATCTCGAACGTCCCGACGACGGAGTCGGCCGTCACGTCCTTCACCTTCACGAAGATGATCTGGTTCTCGTCGTAGGCGAGAGTGGTCTCGAAGGGTGCGCCCTTCGGGTAGGGAGGCACCTCGATGTCTTCCTGGCCGATGATTCTGACGTGCGCGGGGTCGGTGTCATCGCCTTCGGTGATGCTGGTCCTGATCGCGGGTTGATCGTCGAATCTCGTGTGGAAGACGCGGGACCACTCAGCAGGTACAGGTGAGTTCCGGGGGATGATCACGCGGTTCTCGGTGGATCTGGTGCCGCGCTTGTGGACCAGCTCGCCGAGGCCGTGGGAGGTGACGTCCCGGATGACGGGCCGCATGCCGCTGACGGTCGGCGCCGCGACCGTGGACATGCCCGACGCGGTCCCGTCCCCGTCGTCGGTGTCGGTCGCGAGGAGCTGCGCAAGAGTCGCGGCACCCAGGGCGACGATCTCGTCCGGGTTCGCCGAAGCGTCCGGGGTCAGACCCGACACCCGCTCCAGCATCCGGCGCACCATCGGCATCCGCGTCGCACCGCCGGCCAGCAGGATCCGGTCCACGCCGTGCCAGGTGAGCCCGGCCTCCTCGACCACCAACTCGGTGATGTCGCGGGTCCGGCTGAGCAGGGCCGAGGCGGTGTCCTCGAAGTCGGCCCGAGTGAGCGGCACGGTGTGGGTGAATCCGTGCGCGGCAAGGGCGACCCGCGTCCGCTCGACCGTCGTCAAGGTGTGCTTGGCAAGCTCCGCCTTCTCCCGCAGGACCGCTTCTGTGGTGTCGTCCGCGAGCAGGCTCGGCCCGCCCGCCGCGACGAAACGTTCGTCGAGCAGCCGCATCAGCAGATTGTCGAAGTCGAAGCCGCCCAGGTTGCGGTCGCCGTGGGTGGCGAGGACGCGGAAGTCGCCGTCCTCGATCCGCAGTGCCGTGACGTCGAAGGTCCCGCCGCCGAGGTCGTAGACCACGACGGTGCCCGACACCAATCCGTCCAGCCCGTAGGCGAGGGCCGCCGCCGTGGGTTCGTTGAGGATGCGCCGGACGCGCAGGCCCGCGATGGTGCCGGCGTCGATGGTGGCCCGGCGGGCCGCGTCGCCGAAGTACGCGGGGACGGTGACGACGGCGTCGGTGACCTTCGCGCCGAGTAGCCGTTCGGCATCCTCCTTGAGCCGCTTGAGGACCAGCGCCGAGATCTCCTCCGGCCGGTACGGCGTCCCCCTGGAGGTCTCGAAGCGCCAGGACGGATCGCCCATGGCCCGTTTGACGAACTGCGCCACGTCCAGCGGCGAGCTCACGATCGAGCGCTTCGCCATCGTGCCGACCAGCGGCTGCTCCCCGTCGAAGAACACCACCGACGCGGTGAGGGTCTCGCCGTCACGGTTGGGGAGGACGACGGGCTTACCGAACTCGTCGACCCGCGCCACGGCGGAGAACGTCGTACCGAGGTCGATGCCCACCCACAACCCCGGCCGTGCCGCCGGCTCGGGTCGCGGTCGGCTACGTCGGAACCGCATCAGTCCGCGACCGTTCCTGAACAGTGTCCAGGGGTGGTATCTGGTGCCACGTGCTGGAACTGCGCGCATCCCGAACGGTGTTGGATGCGCTGGTCTCCCGCGTTCGCTGAGTCTCCGGCCGGCGACGTGCATCGTGTGCACGCTCCGTGACGGGTGGGCGGGTTCCCTCACGTCCTCGTGCCTCTGGTCCGGCCTGGGCGGTCCGGTGCCCACGAGGATCGCTCTGGTCGTCGTGGGGCGGTGCCGTCCGTCGCCGGACCGGGTGCCCGAGGGCGCGTCGCCCGATCGCGATACCAGCGGCATCGTGTCGGGACATCTTTCGCTTGTTGCTGGTCAACGGCTTGCGCCAGTGCTCCTCGCCCCACATCGACGTGTACGCCGCATCGACGGCCACGATCGACAGATCCTGGGCAGCAGCCATGCTGATGAGCCGGGCCTTGAGCTTGCCGGTAGGGATCCCGGAAACGAGCTGCCGAAAACGTTTCTTGCGGCCGTGTTTCTCACGGGTCTTCTCGGCGGTGAAGTCCAGGTTCTCGATACCGATCGCAGCCACGCTGCAGCGTTTGGCCCAGTGCAGCAGGCGGCTGATGGCGTGCCGGATCTGGGCGTCACGGTGGTCGGCGGTTGCGGACAGGTCGTAGAAGAACCGCTTGGGTTCGCCGACGGGGTTGCCGTGGGGGTCGAGGTGGTAGGCGGCGAAGTGGTCGGCGTTGGTGTCCACCCCGAGGATCCCGGCGGCGCGGGCCGCCTGGAGCGGGATCGTCTTGACCACCGGCCGCCTCCACGCCGCGGTGAGGTACCAGCGCCCGCGCGCCACGTCCAGGTGGATGCGGTAGGCCACGGCCTGGTTCACCGAGATTCGGTCGCGCCACTCCACGCCCCGGTGGGTGAAGGCAACCACGGAGGCCAGCACGTAACGACCGTTGCGGGCGTTGGCCAAGTGGGCGAGCGGGGCGGGCAGCTTGATGTTGATCTCGCCGTCGGGGGTGACGCGGATCGTCTCGTTGCCGAAGCGCTTGCCGGACTCGCCGTCAGCGGCGAGGAACCAGCGCGCTGCCTCCCACCGCTGTCGCCAGGCGACTTCGCTGAGCTGGGCCTTATCCAGGTGGTGACGGGTGTTGATCAGGCGCCTGCCGCCACGCACGACGTGCACAGCCCCGGCCTCAGCCTCAGCGCGGGCAACATCGAGGCGGTGTTGCAGGGCCGCCAGGCGGCGGGACTTGTGGAACCACTCACCCGCGGAGCGGTACCCGCCCCCTGCCCGCTTGGTGCCCTTCTCCCCCAGAGGCTGAGACAGGCGGTGGCGCAGGATGCGCACACCGACCTCCAGGCCCTGGATGTGCGCAAGTTGGCAGCGGCGCGACAGCGCCCACTGATCGTGGGACGCCTTCGTGATCGACCCGGCCCAACGCGACGACGACTGCGCCGTCAGGCCCTGCTTACGGGCCGCCCACGCCTCCGCGCTGTGGTCCAACCCATCGGCGCACCGCGCCTTGAGATCCCCCGACGCCAGAGCGCCCAGATGCTCACCAACCAGCCGCAACACCTCCTCGTCCTCGGCCGTGAGGTGTTTGAGGCGGTCGCGTACCGCCACCCCGGACGGGCCCAGGGCCACGAACGCAGCTTCGATGGTGCGCAGCCGCTTCCTACCCATCGGCAGCCCCCGCCTCCAGAGCCCTGCGGGCGCGGTCCTTCGCCGAGCCCCGCCCGTACAGGCCGGCACACAACAACGTCAACACCTCCACGAAGTCGCGCACCAGATCCTCTTCGACCTCGCCGTCATCGAGGACGACCAGACGATGGCCCGTCGCGGACAGGGACGCCCCGATCAACTCCACGTTCATACAGCCGAGGCGGTCTTTGTGCTCGACCACAACCGTGGTCACCTTCGGATCAGCCAGCAGACGCTTCGCTCTCGGCCGGCAGCCGTCCACGCCCGAGCCGATCTCTGACTCGACCCGCACGACCTCATGCCCGGCCTTGCCAGCCCACACCGACAAACGCGCCGTCTGCCGATCCAGATCGGACCTCTGGCCATGGGAGCAGACGCGGGCATACAGACCTACACCACCGGACATCGAGGGTGAAGTGTTCGCGTCGATGTTCACCAGGATCATGCGCGGCCCCACTCGTTCCGCAGGGACCGGCAACGTGCCCTCAGGGAACCAGCGGTACGCGGTACGCGGCGCGATCCCCTGTGCGCGTGCCCAATCCGTGAGGTTCACACACAAGACCATACAAAACTCGTAACACCTAAACGACGCTGATGGACACTTATTCGAGAGCACTTAGTCGACCCGCACCGGATGCGGCGGCACGCGAGCCGGCCATGATCCATCAGAGGCGCCCTAGTCCACCAAGTCGTCGATCACGATGGCGGCGAGCCGGCGTACGGCGGCCCGGGTCTGTGGGCGCAACAGCTTGTTGACAGCGTTCGGGTCGCGGAAGGGGATCTTGCCGCCGCCGTCGAGGGAGGGATCGTAGGGAATGACGACGAGCTCCCGTACGTGGTCGGTGAAGGCGCGTTCGATCGCCCGCACCTTCACCGGGCTCGCGGTCTCCTTGGCGACGACGGCGAGCACGATGCGACGCCGCATGTCGGGGAATCCGTTGTCGGTCAGGAACTGCAGGGTCTTGCGGGCGAGGTTGGCGCCGTCCTTGGTGTTGTCGGTCACCAGCACCATGCCGTGCGCGACCCGGAGCGTGCCGAGCATCGCCTCGTGGGTGATGTGGGTGCCGTTGTCGAGGATGGCGAAGGAGAAGAACGGCGCGAAGAGCTCGGCGAGGAGTTCGACGTCGTTCATGCTCAGCTGGTTGCGGATCTTCCGGTCCGTGGAGGCCGCCAGCACCCGGACGTTCATCTCGGGCACCTTCTCCATGAAGTCGTGCACGTGATAGCGCCAGGGGATCTCGTCGACGTGCGCGAGCAGGTCGCGGATCGAGTGGTGGGGGCGGACGCCGAACCGGTCCGGGAG
Source organism: Actinopolymorpha pittospori (assembly GCF_014873875.1). GTDB lineage: Bacteria > Actinomycetota > Actinomycetes > Propionibacteriales > Actinopolymorphaceae > Actinopolymorpha > Actinopolymorpha pittospori. The sequence continues at coordinate 1,962,541 of NZ_JADBEM010000001.1, forward strand.
TGTGCCGAGGTCGGGGTTCAGGTCGGCGACCCCGACGGACTCTCGCCGGCCTTCGGCGAGTTCGGCGGCGAGGAGCGCCGCGAGCGTCGTCTTGCCGACGCCGCCCTTCTCCGACGCGATACCGACGTAGCCGCAGTAACCGCGGGTACGCCGCAGTTGGCGGTTGAGGCGCTCGCGGATGTCGATTTCCTGGCGGTCGCGCTTGCTCGGCCCGACGTTGATGCGGCTGATGCGGTAGACGACGCCCTGCCAGCCGTGCCGTGGGACCGGCCGGCGGCGCTGGGTCGCGAGGTCGCGGATGAACCCCTCGTCCTCCTCGTCGTAACCGGTGCCCGGCGCGGTCTCGATCCTGGCCGGCGCGCGGCGTTCCTGTCCCGGAGCGAGTCCTGGCCCGGCCGAGTTGGTCCGGCCGAACCTGCTGACCTCGCCCGTGGGCGCGGTCGAGTGGCTGAGGTGCGTCTGGCTCACGGTCTGGTCACCCGGCAGGCGGTGTGGCTGGTCGGGTTGGACCGGGTCGGGCGCCTGCTCCTGGCCCGGCTGGGCGGGTTGGCTCGAGCTGGGCTGGCTTGGGCTGGGCTGGCGGGGATAGGTCTGGCCAACGTAGGAGGGCGCGGAGGGCGCGGACTGCGGGGACTGCGCCGATCCGGAGGACCGCGGCGCGTCCGGCTCCTGACCACCGGCCCGTGGCGCGGCGAAGAAGGAGGCATCCTCACCGCCGGACTGGGTGGTGGGAGCAGCCGGTGGCGCGGTCGGCTCCGCCACAGGTTGGGCCGGCTGCTCGCTGGTGGGCCGCGGCGGAGACCAGTACGACGGCGCGTGGGGGGAGACCGCGCCGACACCGATACTGAAGCCGGAGGCCTCGCCCTCCCCGGGGTTGGACGGATCGTGGCTTCGCGAGCTCGCGGGCGAGGACTCGGCCGGCGCCGGTGCGGGTTCGGTGGACGTCGTGGTGGTCGTCGACTCCAGGCGAGGCTCCGCCTCGGTGGAAGGGCCAGCCTCGAACGTCGGCTCGTCGGACGCGGTCTGCCCGGCTGCCGGTGGCTCGGCGTCGCCTCCGGCCTCCGGCCGCCCCGGCCATCCGGTGGCCGAGCCACCCGACCAACCAGACGGCGCTGTCGACCAGCCGGTGCCGGAACTCGCGACCCAGCCGGTCGCGGGGTTCAGCGGCGACTGCGAGGAAGCCGGATCCGAAGACCTCGACGGCGCCGTACCGCGGCCGTCCTGGCCCGTTCCGCCGGCGTCGGGTCGGGTCGAGCGCTGGTAAGGACGTCCGACACCGATGTGCTCCTCCTGCGCGCTCTCGTCGTGCTCGGGTCCGGCGTGCGGCCCGGAGGACGACACCGGTCGGCCGCTGCCGTTCCGCGCGTCGGACGTCGACGTGTCGTCGTCGTGGGGCTGCTGGTCACTCACAACTTTCTCCCTGCGGTGGGGCTGCACGCTATCGAGTGAAGACGGAGGCGAGGAATCCGAGCAGGACGAAGAGCACGGCACCGCCGATGATGACCATCCTCCCCTTCAGGGAGGTGTTCCACAGGCGTGCGACCGAAGCGCTCCCGGTCGCGAACCTGGCCGCCTGCGTCATCTGCCGCAGTGCGCCTGGGCGTCGCTCCTCCGGTTCGGAAGGCTCATCTGGGCCCGGGATGTCGTCGGGGTCGACGCCGAGCGCGATCCGCTGAGCGTCGCGTACCTCGCTCAGTGCGGTGACGAGGTGGTCCAGGCTCTTCGGTGTCAACGGCAGAACCGTCACCGCATGCTCGTTCTCGACGCAGAGGACGGCATTCCAGGGATCGTCGGGATCATAACCCTCGATGCCGTACGCCGTCGCCGCCTCCAGTGGCAGGTCGTCGTCTTGTTCGGCCCTGGTCTCGAGCGCCTCGAACGCCGGCAGGGTGTCCGGCCCGAGCTGTTCGAGGCGGCCGTCGTCGGTCGCGGCGGCAGAACCCGGAGCCGGCTGGCCGCCGTCGGCTGCGGTGTGGGGGACGCCGCCCGGCCTGTCGAACGAAGGGCCGGGTCCGGAGTTCGTCGTCACGACATGTCCCCCCTTCTACGGCCGTGCATCCGGCACCATCATGATGTCCTCGGCGTACTCATGGCGAACAGTAGTTGGTCAGCGTGCTTGTGCAACTGAGCCGATCACGGGGGTACGCCGTGGTCGGAGAGCCACACCTCCGGGTCCACCGGCTCGCCGCGCCGTCGTACCTCGAAGTGCAGGTGCGGGCCTGTCGTGTTGCCGGTCTGGCCGACCTCACCGATCATCTGCCCGGGGATGACCGTGGCGTTCAGGACGTTGCGCGAGAAGCTGCGCAGGTGCGCGTAGTAGGTCACGATGCCGTTGCCGTGGTCGATCTTGACCAGGTTGCCGTAGCTTCCGCTGCGAGCGGCGAACACGACTCTTCCGGCCGCGGCCGCACGCGCCGGGGTGCCCTGGGGAGCGGCGAAGTCGAGGCCGGTGTGGCAGTTCTCCCAGCGTCCACCGCAGGAACCGAAGCGCGCGGTGAGGGTGTAGGTGCCGGGGCTGACGGGGAGCACCCAACTGCCGGTTTCGGGGAGCGTCGCCGCGTTGCCGAAGACCGAGACGTGGATGTGGTCGTAGTGCAGGCAGGTGTCGCTGGTGCAGCCGCCGTAGTGGGTGTAGTCGCGCCAGCCCTCCCCGTCGCGGTCGATGTTCCAGATCTTCTTGTCGAAGATGACGTAGTGCACGCCGAGTCGGGCGTGGTTGGCGCGGACCCAGTTGGCGACCTGCCAGCCGAACGCCTTCGCCGGCTGGGACCGGTAGTCGTCGAAGGGCAGCATCATGTCGACCGCGCGGCCGTTGGCGTGGTCGCCGTCGCCGCCGGCGGGACGGTCGCCAATGCCGTAGATGGTCGTGAACTGGGAGAACTGCTGGTAGGTGCAGCGCATCACCTTGACGGCGTCCGGGGTGAGCGGCTCCTCGGTCTGCGGCCAGGGCGTGGGCGGGCAGATCGTGCCGGGCGGGTAGCCGCAGGTGCCCCCGTCTACGCCGCCGTACAACGAGACGAGTTCGCGGGCGAGTGGTTCGTCGTCGGCGTAGGCGCTGGGGAACGCCGAGATCTGGACGGCCTGGGCGGCCTCGGTGACGCTCATGTTCTCCCAGCCCGGGATGTCGAGCAGGCCGTTCTGGCCGCCCCGTCCCCCGGTGTAGAACATCGTCGAGGAGATCTCGGGGTTCTGGCGTTCTTCCGCGGAGCCCCAGGGCTCACGCTGCTGGAACAGTCCGAGTGAGTCCCGGTCGCCGTAGTCGAGGTTGTGCAGGGTCGACTCCTGCATCGCGGTGGCGAGAGCGACCACCCAGCCGTACTCCGGCACCTGGGCCCGCTTGCCCATCATGATGATGGTCTTGGCGTTGTCGACCTGTTCCTCGTCCAACTCCTCCGCGGTGACGCCCGCGCGGGAGGGGGGCGCCTCGTCCGGAGCCGCCGCCGGTCCGTCGGCGGAGGCCGCGTTCGCGACCAGCCCGGACGGTCCGCACAGGACGGTGGCCTCCGCCTGGCCGTTGCCCGCCCCGAGCGGGGCGAAGAGCGCGACGCTGGCGGCGGCGACCAGGCCGACGAGCACCAGCGGGAACACCAACACGGCCAGCCCGAGCGCGACGTAGAGGTTGCGGCGGGTGGGTGTGCCGCCGACCCGCCCGCCGGTTCCTCGCCGGACCGCGCTGTCGGCGGCCCGGCGGCCCAGCCGTTTGGCGGCCGCCCTGGCGATTTTCTGGCCGGCCGCCTTCGCGGCAACGACGACAGGTGCGGCCATCAGGGCGCCCCGACCGCCGGCCGTCCGGTCGGGCTCGGGGTGTCGCCGGTGCCCGGGGCGTTCGGCGTGGCCGGCGGGGTCGTGAGCGGGTTCTGGCCGGAGGCGGCGTCAGTGGGGGTGGGTGTGGGCGAGGCGGTGGTGGGTTCGGGCAACACCTCCGAGACGCGCCATCCGGTGGTGTCGAGGACGAGGTTGCAGCGGATGCGCAGCCCGTCGTCGAAGGGTGTGGTCGTACTCGCGGCGTACGGCGTCGCACTGACGATGGCCGGTTGGCCGTCGACCGCGGCCGTGGGCAGCTCCGCGGGGTCGACCTTCGACAGCTGGGAGGACAGCCACTCGGTCGCGTAGGGCCGCAGCCGCGCGGCTCGTTGGGCCGGCGTACCGGGTCGCTTCCACTCCGCGATGAAGCGCACCGTCACGTCGACCAGCGCCGCCTTGGTCTTCGCGTCGGGTTCGTAGGGCGCCTCTTCGTGGTCGGAGCCCTCGTCGGGCGGCGACGGCGCTTCGCTGGTGGGTGTGATGGGTCCCGCGGGCGCGGGTGTTCCGTCGATCGGTGTGGATGTGGCTTCCGGCGGCGGCGCGTCGGCGGCGCCGGTGTTGCGGTAGGTGTTCACCATCAAGGCGACGACCGCGAGAACGGCGACGACCGCCGCTGCCACCGCGGCGATCCGGGCGTTGCGGTTGTCCACCGGTCGCTCCCGACGGGCCGGCCCGGGCACGTGGCCGCGGGGCTCTGCTCGACTCCTGGTTGTGTGACTCGACTACCGTACGCGAGCGGGCGGCTCCTCGGCAGATCCGACGGCCGCCCGACCGCGCCTGCTCTACACCAGTCGCCGGATCACCGGAATCCGGTGCGCCACGAAGGTGACCAGTCCGCAGCCGACGACGAGCGCGACGATGACGCCGACGTGAAAGGCGATGTCGACGTACGCCGAGGAGAACACCGGTTGGTCCCGCCGCACCAGGAGTTCCAACGGGATCGGGTGCAGCAGGAAGATGCCGAACGTCAGGTCGGCCAGTCCACGAACCCGCCGGGACCTGGCCGGTGTGGAGGCCCGGTCGCCGAACAACGCCCGCAGCAGGAACGCCATCGCGATGGTGGCCAGGACCACCGGCGGCGCGTAGTACTCGTACAGCACCCGGCCCTGCTGGGCACCGGTCTGGGCGAAGAGCCACCACGTGCCGAAGTGGGTGACCAGCACGGAGACGACGAGGGCCGCGAGTGACCAGCAGAGCACGGTACGACGGGGCCGGCGCGGTCGCGTGGTCGCCACGACGTAGCCGAGCAGGTAGTAGCCGAGGAAGGGCAGGAAGTAGGTGAAGGCGTTGAAGCCGCCACCACCGCCCATCGCGACGTGCTGCATCTTGTCGGCACTGGCGAGGCCGAGGGTCACGGCCGCCGCGGCGACGAGCAGACGGCGGTCGGCGCCCACGATGAACGCGCGCAGGAACGGCGTCACGAGGTAGAGGCCGGCGACGACGTACAGGAAGTACAGGTGGTAGTAGGGCCGGCCCCACAGGAAGCCCTGCACGAAGGTGTACGCCGTGACCTCGCGGCCGTGGCTCCAGGCGTCCAGGACAAGGAAGAAACAGGTCCAGACCACCAGCGGGATCGCGATCCGGCTGGCCCGACGAAGGTAGAAGTCGCGCCGTCGTTCGCTCGGGCGTGGGACCAGCAGTACCGCACCGGACACCATGACGAACAACGGCACGCTGAATCTCGCCGCCGACTCCGCGAGGTTGCCGAAGTGCCACTGCTTGGCGCTCGTCGTTCCCCACTCCAGGACGAGGTGGGAGCACACGTGGATGGTGACCACGGCGACGATCGCGACGATCCGGGCCCAGGACAGCCAGTGCACCTGGCCTCGCGGCTGGTCGGGGGTCTGGTCGGCCGTCTGGTCGGGCGCCCCGACGCGTGTCTCCACGGGTGCCTGACCAGCGCGCTCGGTCCCTGGCGTTTCCTGGACGCCGGCCGGTCGGGGCCCCTCCGCGGTTACCGACATGGTGAGGTCAGGACGGCCGGCGGGCGTGGGTGACCGCGTCCTGGGCAACCATCAGCATGAACTGCAGGTTGCTCACGAAGTAGCGGCGGACCAGCCGTCGCGGCTCCTGCCGCATCCGGTGCACCCACTCCAGGCCGGACCTCTGCATCCACGCCGGTGCTCGGCTCACCTCGCCGGCGATGACGTCGAAGGATCCACCGACGCCGACCGCGAGCGGGGTGCGCAGGCCCTTGAGGTGGCGGTGGAGGAACTCTTCCTTGCGGGGTGTCGGAATGCCGACGAAGAGCAGGTCGGCCCGGCTGCGGGCCACGTCGGCGACGATGTCGGCCTCCTCCTCCGGCGTCCAGTAACCGCTGCGCGCACCGACGATCCGCACGCCACGGGAGCGCGCGACGTCGGCCACCTTCAGGACGGTCGCGGGCTTGGAGCCGAGCAGGTACACGCCGTATCCGTGGTCGGCCGCGAGCTCCCACAGGCCGAGCATGAAGTCGATGCCCGCGACGCGTTCGGGCAGCCGCGATCCGAGCAGCCTGCTTGCCCACACGATGGACTGGCCGTCGGCGTTGGCGAGTGCGCAGGACTCGATGATGTCGCGCAGTTCCGGGTCGTGCCGGGCGGCGACGACCTTCGCGGCGTTGATCGCGACGTGCTGGTGGGGCTTTCCGGTCTCGATGAGTTCCCGAGCCGCCTCGAGCGACTCCTCCATCGTCAGGACGTCGACCGGGATGCCGCAGATCCGGGTCCGTCGCGACTCGACCAGGTCGGTGGCGACATGCTGACCCTCGGCGTGGGCGTGCCGCGGTGTCGTCACACATTCCCTCCCATGCCGGGCCCCCCTGAGAGTGCCGGACCAGCATGCCAGTCGTTGTTTCGGCCGAAGCGGCGGGTCACCCAGTGATCCGCGGTGGGCCACGGCGGTGCGTTCAGCGGTGGGCCGCGGCGGTCCGCAGCTCGCGAACGAGTCGTACCGTACCGGCAATCTCGCGCGCGTGAAGGAGCGCGAACACCAGGACAAAGCCGCCGACGCAGACCGCCAGCATGCCGGGACTCCCGGTGACCAGGGCCAGTGTCGACAGCGCTATCCCCGCGCAGGTACTCGCGGCGTAGCGCAGCAGCCGAGTGCCCCATCGGATGCCGAGTCGACGGAACGCGACGGCGACCGGTACCCCCGCCTGCACCACCATCCCGGCGAGGTATCCGACGGCGACGCCGCCCGCGCCCCATCGGCCGCCAACCGTGAGCCAGACCGCCACTCCGACCACCACGCCGACCGTGGAGGCGAGCGGGGGGATCCGCGCGAGGGCGAGGTCGTGGGCGGAGAGCACGTTCACCGAGGGCACCGCGACCACGTAGAAGAACACCGCCAGGACGAGGATCGCGAAGACCGTGCCACCGTCGCCGTACCCCGATCCGAACACCAGCCGCAACACCGGCCCGCCCACCATCGCCGCCACCGCGAACGCCGGCAGTGCCGCCAGCAGCAGAAGGCGTGTCACCGCGTCGGTGTGCCGGGCGAGCGCCGCCGTGTCACCGCGTCCGACCGCCTCGGCCGCCGCCGGGAAGAACGCCATCGCCATCGCCCGCGGCAGGAAGAACGCCGGACCGATCAGGCTCATCGCCGCGGCGTAGGCCCCTGCCTCGGGTGCGCTCGTCGCGTGCCGGGCCACGAGCATGGAGACCTGGAAGAAACCCTGACCGGCGGCGATCCCAAGCGCTGTGTAGGCGACGAAACCGCCGAGTTCGCCACCCATCGACGGCATTGCGCCGGGGCGCGTGCGGGGCGTCGACACGGTGGCACCGATCGCGAACAGCGCGTAGCCCACGACGAGCGGGGCCAGGAGCATGCCCGGAAGCCACAGGACGGCGGCGATCGTGAGGACCAGGATCACCACGTCCGCGCCCAACTCCAGCACGGCGTAGCGGCTCGGCAGATGGAACCCGTACAGCACCGACTTCGTGTAGGAGCACGCGCCGTAGGCGGCGATGAGGGCGCACACCCAGACCACGTCGGAGAACGCCGAACCCGGCAGGAGTTCGGGGGCGAGCAGGCCGAGCCCGACGATGACGACGCCCGAGGCCGCCACGGTCCACCAGGTGAGCTTCCGGCGTACGGCGGCCGCGGCGGCGGGTCCGGACCGCGCGGCCGTGAGCGGGAGGAACTTCTGGGCGCCCGCACCGGTCGCCGCGGCCGTCGCGAACGTCGCGAGGAACGCCAGGGAGACCTGGGAGTTGACCTCGGCGAGCCGGGCCGGATCGCCGGTTCGGCCGATCAACGCGGTGTAGACCAGCCGGGTGATTCCGAGCGCCGCGATGCCCAGCATCGACCACAGCGTCCCCCGCACCAGCCGGCCTGTGAGCCGGCGGCGTGCGGACTCTGCGTCGGAGTCGGGCAGGGTATCGTTCGGCACCGTCGTGTCCTAGAGCCTGGGATCGGGGCGGCGTAGTCGCCGTGTCGCATCATGCCTGAGCGGTCGGGTTCACTCCGAACAGGTACCAGCCAGCGAGGAGCCCCTGCTGCGCGTCGTCGTCGTCACCAACCTGTGGCCGAGTCCACGCAGGCCGGCCTGGGGCTCGTTCGTGGCCAACCGTGTCGACGCACTGATCCGACTCGGTCACGACGTGCGAGTGGTGCCCGTTCACGACCACCGCATGGCACCGCTCCGCTACGCGAGCCTCCTCTCCGGCGTCGTGCGCGCCGGGCTCACCGGCCCTCCCTCGCCCGCGAAGAGCGGCACCGACACCGTCGTCGAAGCGCACATCGCCCATCCCACCGGCGCCTTCGCCTGGCCGCTCGCCGTACGCCTGCGTGCCCCGCTGGTCCTGTTCGCCCACGGGTCCGACGTACTCCGGCTCCCCGAGCGCTCCCGCATCGACCGTGAGCTCTGTCAGGCGGTCTTCGCCCGGTCCGGCCTGGTGATCGCCAACAGCCGCTACCTCGCCGGTGAGGTGGAGCGGCGCTTCGGCCTTCCCGGCGAGCGGATCGCGATCGTCTCGCCCGGCATCAGGTACGCCGAGTTCGCGGCGGCGCGCGACCGGTCGGCCCGGCGTACCCAGGAGCTGTTGTTCGTCGCCAACCTCATTCCCCGCAAGGGCCTCGACGTCCTGATCGCCGCGCTCGCCCAGCTCGCCCGGGACGGTGCGCACGTTCCCGCGCTGCGGGTGGTCGGCGACGGCCCGGAACGCTGGCCGCTGCACCGCCAGGCCGCCGCGGCGGGGGTACGCGTCGACTTCGCCGGCGCGTTGCCGCAGGAGGCGGTCGCCGAGGAGATGGCGCGGGCCGAGGTGCTCGTCGTTCCCTCCCGGGAGGAGGCGCTCGGTCTCGCTCCGCTGGAGGGGATGGCGGCCGGTTGCGTCCCGGTCGTCTCCGACCTCGGCGGGCTCGCCGAGTCCGTCGAGGACGGCGTGACCGGGTTCGCCTGCCAGCCGGAGGATCCGGGTTCGCTGGCGTCCGCCCTGGTCCGCGCACTCGCGGCGGTTCGTGATCCGCAACGCCGCCGTGCCCTGGTCGCCGCCGGCGACCGGACCGCGCGCGGCCATGACGTCGACGCCGCGGCCGCCGCGACGATCGACCGGTACACGGAGCTGTTGGCCGCCCGGTCGGGCCGGTCGAGCCGCGCCGATCGTCTCGGTGGGACCGAGGTGTCGACGTGATGACCAGGCGGAGGGTCCTGACTCTCGTCGGCGCCGCGGTCGGCGTCCTCGGGGTGAGCCTGCTCGCCGACGCGCTGGTGCCGCCGGCGAGTGCGACTCTGCCGCTCACGCTGTACGTCGACCCTCGGATCGGTAATGACGACTACGCCGGTCGGCTGCCCGACCAACCGCTCGCCACGATCGAGGAGGCCGCCCGCCGCGCCAGGCCGGGCACCGACATCCTGCTGACCGGGTACGGCGAGCGCCTGTCCTACCCCGGGACCGGCACGAAGTGCCTCACCGTGGTGGGCTCGGCCGGGCGGCCGGTGGTGATCCGGCGCAACATCTACACCAACACCCTGCGGCCGACGGTGCTCACGACCGTCACACCCGTCCGCGGCCCCTGGACGCTGCGGGAGGAGACGGCGACCCACCGCACGTGGAGTACGCCGTGGCCGGACCCGATCAAGCTCATCGGTGACCCCGACTACGGCTTCATCAAGATCGGCGGGATCGCCCTGACGGGATACGCCCGACCGCCTGGCGCGACGGTGGACGAAGCCGGCTGGTGGGCCGACGGCCAGCTGTATCTGCGCAGCGGGCAGGCCGACCCGCACCGTTACCCCGTCGCGGTGAAGGACGGCGACGGCATCTGCCTGTCCTCGAAGTCCCGGCACGTCCGGATCAAGGACCTCATGATCATCGGCGCGGTGCACGCCGTACGGGCCGAGCCGGGCGCGGTCGACATCCAGGTCGAGCACGTCGTCCGTGGCAACGTGCTCGACGGAGACCGGCTCCCCGGCGAGGATCCCGAAGCCGGCGAACCCGGTGCGGCGGCCGGCGGCCCGGACGGCGCCGGAGGCACCCGGTGACGGCGTTCGCGTTCGGCGCGGCCGCCCTGCTCGTGGCGGTCGGGGTGTGGTGGTTCGTACCCGCCCTGCGCGCCTGGCCGCCGTCGCTCGGCCTGTTGGTTGCGGTGTTCACGGTCATCCCCCCGCACGAGACGGTCGCCCTGGGCCTCGGGGCGGACGACGTTCTCTTCCTCATCGGTCTGGTCCTGCTGCTGCCGCACGCGCTGCGCCGTGGCGCGCTGGACCGCGTGCCCTACGGCCGGTTGCTCGCCGTCGGCGTCGGCCTGCTCGCGGCCGGGGCGACGGTCTCGGCGTCCGTCAACGCGGAGACGCTGCCCGAGACGATGGGCCTGCTCTTCCGTGGGCCGGGCCGGGTGCTGCTGTACGCCGCGATGGTCCTCGTGGTGATCGGCCAGGCGCCCCCCGACCGCACCCGGTGGGTCGTGGCCCGGGGGCTTGCCGGCGTCGGCACGTTCGAGTCGGTGTTCAGCCTGGTCGCGTACCTCGTCGGGTTCCCGGGCGGGTTCGGACTGCAGGCAGCGCAGGGCAACACCAGCCTGGTCGGGGAGATCCCCGGCCGGGTCACGGGCACGCTGGACCTCTCGCCCAACTTCCTCGGCGCCCTGCTCGTCCTGTCCATCCCGGTCTCCCTGGGCATCGCGCTGGACGCGACGAGTCGCGCGCAGCGGCTGGGCTGGTCGGTCTGCGTCGTCGCGCAGGTGGTGACGCTCGTCCTCACCTACACCCGGAGCTCGCTCGCGGTGACGTTGCTCGCGTGCGCCGTCCTCATCGCCCTGCGTGGCCGGCTGCGGTGGTTGGTCGCCGGGGCGGCGGTGGTGGTGGGCGTCCTGGTGCTGGTGCCTCCGGCGTTCGAACGCATCGCGAGCGACCGCACCGACCGAATGGCGCTCTACACCTCCGCGCTCCGGGTGTTCCTCCGCCACCCCCTCGCCGGCGTCGGTCCGGGCGAGCAGGCCGCCTTCACGGCCGCGGACCCGGAGGGCTACCGGACCACCTCCTTCGGGGTGGCGGGCAACAACGCCCACAACACCGTGCTGCTCGCCGCGGCGGAGAACGGCGTGCTCGGCCTGCTCGGTGCCTTCCTCCTCAACGTCGCCCTCGCCCTGGTGGCGATCGCGGTCATCCGGCGGGCGCGCGCGATCGCGGCGGCTGCCGGCCTGCCCGGCGCAGGCGACCTGGCACCGAGCGTGAGCGGTCCGGCGAGCCGGCCCCGGTGGTGGCCGCTCGGCCGGCGCGGAGCGGCCGCACCACCCGGGGAACCCCTCGGCATCGGTGTCGCGGTGCTGGCGTTCCTCGTCCAGGGCATGGCCAACAACCTGTTCACGGTCACGCTGACCGCGAGCGCGCTCGTGATGCTCATCGGTGGGTGCGCGTTGCCCTGGCTGCTGGGCCGCCCGGGCGAGGGGAGGCGACCCCTGGATCAGCGGCTGCCAGCCTCTCAGAAGGTCTAGGGGAATCTAGTCCGTACGCTAGACGGCGCCAGATTCCTCGATCGACTGACGTCAAGGATGCGTATGACCTGCCGTTTCCCGCGTGGCGCCGGCCGGCGGAAGCGGGAGAGTGGCCTCCTGACCGTCCGTGACGCGCGGGCCCGGGTTCCGGGGTGTGTCGGGGCGGCTTGGTTCCCTGGAGCGTCGTGATGTCGGTCGGGGTGGCGCTGGCGTGGGCCGCTGGTTCCGCGGTCGTCCTGCTGCTCGCCTGGTCGTTGCCGGCCCTGATCCGGCCGACCCTGCAGTTCGGCGTCCGGATCCCGCCCGGCCACGTGCACGACCCGGTGATCGTCGAGCAGCGCCGTACCTACCGGCGTTGGGTTCTGCTGGTCGGCGGCGGCTTGCTCGTGGCGAGTGTCGTCGTGTCCGCTGTCGTCGCGTCGCCGGTGGTCGGGGTGGCCCCGATGCTCGTCGCGGTGTTGGCTCCACTGCCTGCCTACGTACGGGCACATCGCGCGATCCGGGCGGCCAAGGACCGCGAGAACTGGTACGCCGGGCTGCGCCAGCGGGTGGCCGCCGACACGTCGCTTCGCACCTCGCCGCCGCGGTTCCCGTGGTTGTGGGGACTGCCGGCCGTGCTGGTGATCGTCGTGACTCTCGTGGCCGGCATCGTCCGCTACCCGCACCTGCCGTCGACCCTGATCACCCACTTCGCCGTCGACGGTACGCCGGACCAACAGGTGCGGACCTCGGTCGGCAGCGCCCTCGCCTTCGTCATCGTCCAGGTGGCACTCACCCTCCTGGTGGCGGGCCTCATGGTGCTGTCCTTCCGGGCGAGACCAGACATCGATGCCGCCGCGCCGGTGACCACGGCCCGGCAGCATCGCGGTTACGTCGTACGGACGACGAAGGGCCTGCTGCTTCTCGTCGCCTGCGTCGACGGGTCGATCCTGGCGGGAGCCTGGCAGATCTGGGACGGGTCGAGGCGCCTGTCCGTCCTCTCGGTGATCCTTCCGATCGTGCTGGGGGTCGTGATCCTGCTCGCCTTCACCATCCGAAGCGGGCAGGCTGGCAGCCGACTGGTGGTCGACGGCGCCCCGGAGCAGGACACCGGCGTGGTGCAGCGCGATGACGACGGCCTCTGGCGTCTGGGTGCCGTCTACGTCAACCGCGAGGACTCGGCGGTGTTCGTGCCCAAGCGGTTCGGTATCGGCTGGACGCTCAACCTCGGCAACCCGTGGAGCCTGGTCGTCCTGCTCGGCATCGTGGCGGTGCCCGTTCTGGTCACCGTCCTCTCGGCGACGCTGGCCACCCGCTGACCAGGACCGCTCGCAGGGTCCGGACTCTCGTCAGGGGCCGGACCCGACTTCCGGCTAGCTGGTTCTACCGCTGTCTAGCGATCACGCTAGACAGCGGTATACGAGGCGATCGGTTCCGATCGAACGCCGCGCTCGGGTCGGAGCGGGTACCTTCACCGTCGCACTCTGGTCGCGACACGCCGCTAGCGCCCTCTAGCGAAATCTAGGTTTCCTCCTAGACGGGCTCATACAGTCTGAGCGTGGACCCCGTGCGCAACCCCTACGCACCCGGAGCCGGCCAGCGTCCGCCCGAACTCGCCGGTCGCGATCGCGAGGTACGCCAGTTCGAGGTCGTTCTCGAACGCGTCGCCGCCGCCCGGCCTGAGCGCAGCCTCGTTCTGTCCGGCCTGCGCGGCGTCGGCAAGACCGTGCTGCTCAACGCGCTGCGTTCCCTCGCCCTCAGCCGCGCGTGGGGCACCGGCAAGGTCGAAGCACGTCCCGACCGGTCGATCCGGCTGCCGATCGCGCAGGCCCTGCACGCCGCGAGCCGCGAGCTCACACCCCGCCACCGCGATCCCGAACGCGCGGAGGAGTTCCTCGGCGTCCTCAAGGCGTTCGCGCTGGAGACCTCGGTCAAGGACCGCAAGGGTGTGCGGTGGCGGCCCCCGTACGACGTACCCGCTCTTCGCGGGCGCGCGGACTCCGGCGACCTCGAACTCGACCTCACCGAACTCTTCACCGCCGCCGGCGAACTCGCCCGCGACCTCGGGGTGGGCGTGGCGGTCTTCATCGACGAGATGCAGGACATCCAGCCGGACGAGCTCGCGGCGCTGTGCGGTGCCTGCCACGAGATCAGCCAGCGAGGCGTCGCCTTCGTCGTTGTCGGCGCGGGGTTGCCGCACCTGCCGACGGCGCTGTCGGCGAGCAAGTCCTACGCCGAGCGGCTCTTCCGCTACATCTCCGTCGACCGGCTGGAGCGGGACGCGGCCGATCGGGCCCTCACCGTGCCGGCCATGAGCGAGGACGTCGAGTTCGAGCCGGACGCGCTGGCCGCTCTGCACGAGGTCACCGACGGCTATCCGTACTTCGTCCAGGCCTTCGGCAAGGCCACCTGGGACGTCGCCCCGACGAGCCCCATCTGCGCCGAAGACGTGAAGGTCGCCGCGCCGGAGGCGGAGGCGGAGTTGGCGGTCGGCTTCTTCGGCTCCCGGTACGAACGCGCCACGCCGGCCGAGCGGGAGTACATGCGGGCGATGGCCGAACTCGGCGCGCGACTCGCCGACCGGCCGGTGCCCACCGCCGACGTCGCGGCGCTGCTCGGCCGCAAGCCGCAGAGCCTGTCACCGGCGCGCGACGGCCTGATCAAGAAGGGCCTGGTTTATGCCGCGGAGCGCGGGTCGGTGGCGTTCACCGTCCCGCACTTCGGGGCCTTCCTGCGCTCCCAGCACGGCTGAGGCTGTTCTCGGACCCTTCGGACCTGTTCGGACGTTCGGACGGTTCGCAGGCGAAGGCCGCGCTCGCCCGGCGTTGGCGCTCCGGTCACCGATCTGCGCCCACCCGGCGTGGGCGGTCATGCCGGTCCGGGACGTCGGACTGGTTTCCGTCCGGCTCCGGGGTGGGTAGTTCGAAGGATCGCAGGTCTGGTGCGAGGGGCCTTCGGGCTGCCCAAGTCGATCATCGCGATCCGGGGTGATCCGGTCGACGCAGGACGAACGCACGGGAGGCGACGGGACTTGCTGGTCACACCGTTGAGCCGGCGCCCTGGCATCGACGTCCCGGTGGTGGGCGCACCGATGGCCTGCCCCGGCATCGGCTCCCTCGCCGACGCCGAACGGCACCCGCGCGCGGCGGCCGACGTGATCGGTCCGTCGTGACCGGCCACGGTGATCCACGGCCTGCCGGCGCGCTTTGCCCCGGTAGGCTCGCGCGCGTCCCACCCCTGCGGCACGACGAGATGACGAGGCTCCCGTAGATGCGCTGCCCACGTTGCGGCTTCGACAATCCGGACAGCCCTCGCGCGTGTGCGCGGTGCGGCTTGGCGTTGACCGAAGCCCGGCCGCCGGTGCAGGGACCACCACCGGGACCGGGTGCCCCGTCACCGCGGCCGACCGGACCCTCCCCGTCCGAGGGCCCGTCCCAGCCAGGCGGACAGGGACAGCCCGGCGGACAGGGACAGCCCGGCGGACAGGGACAGCACCACATCCGGCCCTCCTGGCAGCGCCGGCCCGACGGTTCGGCTGAGTCGCCGCCCTGGTCGGGGTCGCAGGACGCCGCTCCCTGGCAGACACCTCCGCAGCGCATGGCCGGGCAGTGGTCCTCGCCGCCGCCAGGGACGTCGCCCTCGGCGATCCCCACGGAGCCGGCCCGGCAACCGTCGGCCTACCCCAGCGCGCTCGGCAAGGTCCTTGTGGTGGTTCTCGCGATCGAGACCGTGCTCGCCCTGGCCTACGCGGTGTTCGCCCTCGGGCCGCGCCGCGGCATCTTCGCCGACCTCGGCTCCCACCCCGCGCTGGTGACCCGCGACGCGGCGACCGGTAGCGACACGGTCAACCTGGTGTTGTTCGTGGCGTTCGGACTGTCCACGATCCTCGCGATCGTCCTCGGCGTCGGCTGGGCGATGGGAGTACGCCGCGCACGTCCCGATCGCCCGCGGCCGTTCGGCCTGGCGTGGTGGCTCGAGACGGTTGCCGGCGTCATCGTCGTGCTGGTGGCGCTGGGGCTTCACACCAGCGGTGAACCCGCCCGGATCGCGCTCGGATACGTCGTCCTGGGTATCGGCACCCTGCTGATGGCGGGCTCGGCCGCGTGGGCGCTGCTGACCGTACGCCGTGCGACGCCGACGTCCGACGTGCCAGGTGGCCCGGCGGCCGCTTCCCCCGCACCGCCGACGGGGCGTGGCCCTGGCGGTGCGCCAGCACAGCCCGGCCCCTGACCTCTCGGGCCGAGTCCGCGGCCCTTCTCATCGACCGTCTTCGACATCGGCCGAACCCGCGCCTCGTCTGCGAACACCCCCGCGCGCTTGCCATGACCCGGCGTCGACAGGAATCATTGGACGGAGTCCAGTAGTTCGTGGAGGTGGTCCATGATGTCCGCGTCGACGTCCAACGGCACTCCCGCCGCCACGCACGTGGAGGAGGTGCGTGCGTTCAACCGCTTCTACACCACGCGCATCGGCGTGCTCGGGGAAGGCCATCTCGACACGCCCTACTCGCTCACGGAGGCGCGGATCCTCTTCGAGCTGGCGCACCGGGACCAGACCGAGGTCGCCGAGCTTCGTCGTCAACTCGCCCTTGACGCGAGCTATCTCAGCCGTATCCTCGCCCGGTGGGAGGAGGCGGGCCTGGTGGTCCGGGCCCCGTCCGAGGCGGACGGTCGGCGTCAGGTGGTCACCCTGACCGAGGAAGGACGCGCGGTGTCCTCGACCCTCGACGCACGCGCCTCCGACGACGTGAGCGGCCTGCTGGAAGGGCTCACGCAGGAGGAACGCCACCGGCTGGTCGCCGCGATGGGACTGGTCAGCCGTCTGCTGGGCGAGCGCCCTGCGCCGTCGGCGTACGTCATCCGGCCACTTCGGGCCGGTGACCTCGGCTGGATCGTCCACCGCAACGCCGTGGTCTACGCGGAGGAGTACGGCTGGGACGCGAGCTACGAGGCGCTGGTCGCGAGGATCGTCGCCGACTACATCGACCACCATGATCCCCGGTGCGAAGCCGGGTGGATCGCCGAGATCGACGGTGACCCCGCCGGCGCTGTGCTCTGCGTCCGCAAGGACGACCGCACCGCGCAGCTGCGTCTCCTGCTGGTCGAGCCCGCCGCGCGGGGAAGCGGGGTCGGTTCGCGTCTGGTCGAGGAGTGCGTGCGCTTCGCGCGCCGGGCGGGCTATGCGGATCTGGTGCTGTGGACGAACGACGTTCTCGCCGCCGCCCGACGGGTCTATGAGCGGGCCGGCTTCGTCCTCGAACGATCCGAGCCCCATCGAAGCTTCGGCCAGGACCTCGTGGGGCAGTGGTGGCGGCTGGGACTCACGCCGGGCCCCT
Source organism: Actinopolymorpha pittospori (assembly GCF_014873875.1). Taxonomy (GTDB): domain Bacteria; phylum Actinomycetota; class Actinomycetes; order Propionibacteriales; family Actinopolymorphaceae; genus Actinopolymorpha; species Actinopolymorpha pittospori. The sequence continues at coordinate 1,979,576 of NZ_JADBEM010000001.1, forward strand.
CGCCCCAGGCCTGATCGGCACCCGCGAGCCCCTTTCTGGAAGGGGATTCGGGTCCGGTGCGCGGTGCGATCCGGACGGCCACGCCGTGGTCCGGGCAGGAAGAATCCCGGCCACCTTCACGGTAACCGGGATCTTCGGGGGTCGGTGGGAGACGACCAGCTCAGTCCTGAAACATGGTGGCGTTGCTGCGCTCGGTGCTGGTGAAGTTCTCGTGGATGTCCTTCACGCCCGCACCCAACCTGTCGAGGATGGCGTTGAGCTCACGGATCGCCTGCTCCCACTCGGCCTTCTTCTGCCAGTAGGCCTCGCGAGCCTCACCAGTCCAGTCCTGGCTCTTGTTTTCGATCGCCTTCTCGAGGTCGTTGGTCTCGTCCTCGACGCCACGGTAGGCGAGCCGGAGGTTGGCCTCGAGCTCGTCCATCGTCTGGCTGTCCCAGGCAGTGAATTCAGTCATGAATGTCTAACCTCCCGTGCAAGTGGGCGTGCGGAGTCGGGGTGCGAGGATCAGGTGGTGCCGTTGAGGAGCGCATCGATCTTGCTGACGGCTTCCTGCTGCTGCTGCTCGGTCGCCTCGTAGCTCATCCGCGCCGCACCCAGCTTCTCCCGCAGGTCGTTGAGGGAGTCGCAGATGGTCATGAACTGCTTGTCGAACTCCCCCATGACGTTCTGGAAGCTCCTGGAGGACTCGCCCTTCCACTTCCCGGCTGCCGTGACGGCGTAGTCCTGCAACTGGCCCTTGATACCGACGATGACGTCGAACGAGTCGCCCACGCGCTGGGCGGCCTCGGCCATCGCGGCCCGGTCTTGCGAAGCTGCTGTTCCCACACCTACCTCCTCTTTCAGCCCGTACCTGCTCGGGCGTGTTGTCGCTTCGTTGAGGTCTCGCTCGCGTCCCGGATCTGCTTGCCATGTCCCCGAGTGCCCGTGGGGCTGGAGATCGTTGGTGGGTTAGCACCAGACGCGAGAACACGCTAACGCGAAACAGGGTCTCCGCGTGAGGGGGTACACCCAGGCATGTGGATAACCCGAGCGCTCGAACTCGGCCCGTCGTCACGCCGTCGGCGAATCGTCCCTCGCCGGTCGACGGGCGTTCGCCGAAGGCTCCCTAGTTTCCTGTGGTGGAGGCCGCGGTGAGCTGGTCCGCGTGTGATGCGGCCTGCGAGCTCAACGCGGGTCCGGTCGGGATGAGGTTCAGCAACGGAGGTGGGACCGGCAACGGGTCGACTCCGTCGTATCCGAGCAGGGCCAGCGTCTCCTTGTTCGGCACGGGGAACTTCTCCCCGGACTCGGTGATGAGGTAGAAGCCGGACGGCGCCACGCCGGGTGCCGGGAGCAGCGCGGCGAGCGCACCGCCACCAGGAGGAACGACGATGCGCGGCCTGGCGCCCCTGCCGGCGTCGATGTCGACGCTCGGCGGCAGCGTCCCGCCCGTGGTGAGGTGCTGCTGCGCCTTGTCGCCTGCGGGGTTGTTGTCGTACCACAGGCACAGCGGTGTGTCGCGGCTCGGCAGGCTGACGAGTGCGGGCGTCTTCGCCGGCAGATCGGCCACTCTCAGGTCGCCGTCGTGGTCGGCGGACAGGTGCGCGAGGACGGTGCTCAACCCGACCTCGGTGCGCGACGTCTGGGGCTGCCCGTCGGAGAACGCGACCCCGGTGCCGAGCAGGATCCTCGCCTGGACCTCGGTGATCTCGGCGAACCCGTCATGGTTCATGAGGTAGAAGCGGTCGGGATCCGAGACATGGAAGACCTCCCCGATCGTGGTCCCCGTGCCGTCGTCGAGGGTCACCGGGCCGGGGTTCTTTCGTCCCTCGACCGTCGGCCCGGCCAGGTCCTGGCCGGCGGGCAGAGCGCGCAGCCACTCCTCACTGACCTGGATGGCCGAGGACGCCGAGAGATCGATGCTGGCGAGGGCACGCGGCTCGGTCGCGAGGCGCTTGCCATGCCACACGAGGTAGTAACGCTTGTCCGGTCCCTGCACCAGCAACCCGCGTTCCCCGACGGTCCTGCCGCCGACGGTGCCCTCCTTCGTACCGATGAGCAGGTCGACCTCGGGCGTCGTCTCCTCGTCGATGACGTGGGCCGTGGCACACATCGCCCACGGAGCGGACACCAGGCTTTCCTTCACGGGGACGGCGTTGGGCGCCTTGGCGATGCCGATCTCCGGTCCACGGGGAATGCCCGCCAGCGAGTCGCGACCCACCGAAACCTTGGTCATGCCGGCGCCCATGAGGAGCATGGCGGAGGTGGCGTTGCGGATGGGCATCAGCAGCATGTTCTTGTCGGACCCCTGGCCAGGGACCTGTGGGGGCTGGTTCGATGTCGTCGGGTCGAGGAGGGACTTGTCGCGGTAGACGTAGAGCGCGCCGGTCTCCTTCTCGACGATGAGCGCGCTGGCGGCCTCGTTCTTCCACTTGCTCGAGTTGCTGTCGGCCAGCCATGCGTAGAGCGCGACACCCGCACACGCGACGGCGCCGACCATGATGCCCGCGAAGGTGGACGTCGTGACCCGGCGCATCGGCTGCTCGATGGCTTCGGGGTCGCTGCCCAGCATCGCCGCGAGAACGCGACGGACGAGGTACCGGTACGCCTGCAGTTGGTCGCGTCGGGTCTGCATCGTCGTTCCTCGTGAGGGCGCTTGACGTCAGCGCGGGCGGTGGCGACGGATCGGGTGCCGCCGGCCCGGGGCGAATCCAGATCGGCAACACTACGATATGCCGGCGAGCCGCCGTGATCCCGCGGCGTGCCCGCCATCGGGTCCGCCCCGGCGGCGCACCCTCGGCCAACGGGAGGAGGGGTTCCGGTGTCCGCCGTCCGCACCGACCGCGCGACCAAGCGAACTGGAACGACGGGCAAGCGCCGGAGCGCGCGCGGGTCCGACCGCGACAACCGCCGCCGGAGCGATCGCGGGTCGGCGCGGATGAGCCGGGCCTACGCGGGTCGCCATCTCGGTCCACTCCCTGTCGCCACCGTGGTCGCCTGGCAGGTGGGGATCGGCCTGCTCGCCGCGGGCGTCGCACAGGGTGGATGGCTGCTCATCGTGGGTGCGGTCGTGTTTCTCCTCGTGGCCGCGGCGACGGTCGTGTACTGGAACGGCCGCCCGGCCTGGCGTTGGCTACGGGTCTGGGGGAGCTACCGCGGCCGCAACGCCCGTGCCGGCGTCGGCCCACCACACGACCCCGGGCTCGCTCCCGTCAGGGAGTGGCTGCCCGCCTTCGAACTCGCCTCGGTGGCCGGCCGTCGCGGCGAACGGCCGGTGGGCGTCGCCCACGACGGTGCCGGTTACGTCGTCGTGCTCGGCCCCCGCAGCGAGGACCTCATCGCCTCGGCCGACCCGGTCCACATCCCCCTTCGCGCCCTCGCGAGCATCGGTGACGCCGAAGGCGTCCGGTTGGCCTCGGCCCAGTTGATCATCCGTACCCTGCCCGCGCCGGCTCCCACCCTCGGTGCCTACGGCGCCCAGGTCGGTGCGTCCTACCACGAGATCAGCGGGGGCTCGACGCCTTCGCTGATGTCGTGGTGGATCGCTCTGCGCCTCGAACCCGGCAGGGGCGGCACCGCGGTGACGTTGGACAGTGACGACATCGACGCGGTCCGGCGCGCGTTGCGCACCTCCGTCGGCTGGGCGACCAAGGTGCTGTCGTCCTCGGGCCTTCCGTGCCGCCCGCTCGACGAGAGCGAGTTGCGCGAGGTCCTCGACCTGACCCTGGGCGTCGACCCGCAGCACGTCCCCGGATCACGCCGGGAACGACGTACGGCGGAGTCCTGGCGTGGTTGGACCTGCGACGGCGTGGCCCACGTCACCGGCTGGCTGCGGAGCTGGCCCCGCGCGGGGATTCCGTCCATGTCCCGGCTGCTCGACGCGATGGCGGGGCTGCCGGTCAGGTCCGCGACCGCCTCACTCGGCCTCACCTGGACCCCCGAAGGCACCGTCCGCACCACGACCTACGTGCGGGTCAGCGCCGAAGACCCCAAGGCCGCACGTACGGCGTTCCGGCAGCTCACCAAGCAGTCCCGGAGTGCGCGGATCAGTGTCGTCCGACTGGACGGCGAACAGCTTCCGGGCGTACTCGCGACGATCCCGTTGGGAGGTGGCACCCCGTGAGCCATATCCCGCGGGTGCAGTCGCACGAGATCCATGCCGAGGAACTCGGCGACACGACCCTTACGCTGCCCCCGGCAGGCCTGGTCCTGGGATCGGGGCAGGCGGGCGCGCTCGTCGTACGACTGTTCCGGAGCGACCCGGTGCGGATCTGCGTGGTCTCCGGTGGCCAGCTCGCCCAGCTCATCGCCTACCGCGCGCTCGCGGTGGGAGCCCACGTCACGGTCGTCACCGACGCGGTGGCCGCGTGGGGTCGGCTGGTGTCGGCCGTTCCTCGCGGCCCGGCCTGGCTGACGGTGCTCCCCACCGGCGCCCGGGTGACCGCCGCGGGCAGCCTGTCCCGGCCCTCCCTCGTCATCGACGCCACCCGCGACCACCAGGCGCTTCCTCGCTGGGAGCAGGGCGCCTGGCAGACGTTCGTCTCCGTCCAGTCCGACCTCGAGCCCGCCGACGAGTCGCGCCTGCGATCCTCCGACCTCCTCGTCGCCCAGCGGCTCGAACCCGCCTCCGCCGACGTGGCACGGCGCGGGTTCGGGCTCGCCAAGGACCGCGCCGGCTGGCTCACCCAGATGCCCAACGGTGTGCTCGCGGTGGCTGCCGCGGGGCAGCTCGCGTTCGGTCAGCTCGCGCTGAGCACGATGGAGCAGCGGCTCTTCGGCGGTCGCTGACGCCGACAACGCCGCGATCGTGGATGCGGGCGTGTGCGGTTGAGCGGGTCATCCGCGCCCGGCTGGCAAGGCGGAGGAGGAGGCGCGTAGTGGTGTCCTACGCGTGACGACGACAACGCAGCCAGGCGGGATGCGGGGACCCGCTCAGGAGAGGAGTGCGATGATGGAGTCGTAGATGCCCATCGCCCCGAATGCCAGCGGAACCACCGCCAGTAGCACGAACACCTCGAAGAGGTCGGTGTAGCGGGCCCAGTACGGCGAGAGACGCCGCCCCGGCATGCTCACCGCCCAGCCGCCCAGGGCACCTGCGGCGAGCAGGCACGGTATGCCCACCGCGAGCAACATGACGACGCCGTCGCCGCTGGTGGCGAGGCGCCACACCAGCAGGGTCGCGCAGGCGACGCCGCCACACACCAGCCACAGCCGGTGGGTCCGGCCCCGGAAGTGGCGTGAGCGCAGGAACAACGCGAGTCCGATGACGCCGGTGAGTGACACACCGAACCAGCTCGGCTGCGCCGTGAGGTAGATCGCGCTCAGCCCACACACCGTGGTGGTGGCGGCGATCAGGGCGGCGACCAGCTTGTCGGCCACGACCGCCTGCTGGAGCACGGTCGGACCGGGGAGGACGTCGGTCTGCTTGCGGAGGTCCTCCGAGCTGGTCGGCAGCTGCGGCAGCGGGAGCGCGGCCAGGCGTGCGCAGACCGTCGGGAGGAACGGCATCGCGCCGAGCGCGACCGTGGCGGCGGCCGCCGCGACCGCGCCGGCACTCGCGGAGAAGATCAGGACAGCCGCGGCGGCAAGGACCCCGACCAGGGCACCGGTGGCGACGCCGAGGAAGCCGTCCCAGCGGGCGACGACCGCGAACGCCGAGACGGTCGACATCACCAGCATCAGCGCGAACGCCATGAGCAGCTGGATCGCGCCGAAGGATCCGAGCGGGTCGTCCCCGCCGAGGGCGAGCAGGCCACCGACCCCGGCGTAGAGCACTCCGGCGGCGCCGAGCAGCATGCCCGCGTGCAGGTGGCCGAACGCCCGCGACATCGCGGCGCCACCGGCGACGAAGCCCACCGCGGCGACCAGGGCCACCAGGGTCTGTGGCAGCCAGGAGGGCCCGGTCGTCAGCGCCACCAGCGCACCGAGCACGAAGAACGCACCCGCCACGCACAACGCGGCGACGCGGGCGTCGGAGGGTTGCCAGGCGGCCCGGCGGTCGCGGGTCGCGACGGCGATCGCGTCGGCGACGTCGTCGAAGGCGAACTCCGGGATGGCCGTCTCGCGGTGCCGCAGATGCAGGACGTCACCGTCGCGGACACCGAGCCCGGACAGACGTTGGGAGGGATCGAACGCCGACTCACCCAACCGCTGCAGGATCCAGCCGCCGCGAAGGAACGCTGGGTCGTCGGGGTTCTCCCCGGCGTAGCGGAGCAGCGTCGGCAGCAGGTCGGCCAGCGGCGTGTCGGTGGGCAGTGCGAGATCCATGCGGGTGCGTGGTGCGACCACGGTGACGCGGCAGAGCTCGACCCCGCTGTTCGCGTCCACGGTTGATCTCCTTATCGCACTGGGGCAGCCTGGACAGACGAACCCGGAGAGTACCCACTTTGCGACCAGGTGGGCGTCGGTGGCACGTCGTTAACATTCTCTCGGACACGTCGGTCGTTCCGAAACGGCCATGTCTTCAGGAGGCGTCGAGTGAGCACGGTGCTCTACCGTCGGCCAGGGCGCAAGTCCCCGCCGACGATGCCCAAGGGCGAGGTGCTCTTCGAGGCGCCTCCCGAACTCCCCGAGGCCACGCCCGGTGGAGCGATGCAGAAGATGTTCGGCATCCTGCCGATGCTGGGCGGTGGCGCTGTCATGGCGTTCATGCTGAGCAGCGGTACCGGCGGCAGCAACTCGATGCGCATGCTCATGAGCGGCACGATGGCCGTCTCGATGGTCGGGATGTACATCAGCCAGCTCGGTGCCGGCGGGAAGGCCGCCGAACGCAAACACCAGGTTGACGGAAGTCGACGCGACTACCTGCGCTACCTCGGTCAGCTCCGTCGCCGGGTCCGCACCGCGGCCAACCGGCAGCGGGAGGCGCTGGAGTGGCGCTACCCCGACCCGGACAGCCTGTGGGTGCTGCCGCTCAGCCGGCGCCTGTGGGAACGCCGACCCACCGACCGCGACTTCGGTCACGTCCGGGTGGCGAAGGGCGTGCAGCGGTTCGTCCTCAACCTGATCGCGCCGGAGACCAAGCCGGTGGAGGACCTCGAGCCGGTCGCGGCGGGGGCGCTCCGGCGCTTCATCCAGACCTACCGCACCGTGCCCGACGTTCCGGTCGCCCTGTCCCTGCGGGGCTTCGCCCACGTCCGGCTCGAAGGCGATCCCGACGCCGTACGGGCCCTGACGCGGGCGATGACCGCCCATCTCGCGGCGTTCCACGCCCCCCACGAGCTGCTGGTGGCCGCCTGCCTCGCCCCCGACCGGCGCGCCGAGTGGGACTGGCTCAAGTGGCTGCCGCACTCCCTGCACCCCACCGCGACGGACGGCGCCGGCCAGATCCGCTTCGTCACCTCCTCGCTGGCGGAGCTCGAGCGCCAGATGGTGAACGAGCTCGCCAACCGACCGTTCTTCTCCGCCAACGGCAACCCGCTCCCCGACCAGCCGCACGTCGTCGTGATCATCGACGGCGGCCACGCCAGCTACGACTCGAGGTTCCTGAGCGCTCCGCCGCAGGGCGTCACCGTCATCGACCTGACCGGAGACGCCGTACGCCGGTCCGGTGAGGGTGTGATGCGGCTTCGGGTCACGCCCGAGCAGGTCTTCCACGTCACGGCGGACCGCGACGGCACCGAACGGGAGAGCCGGCTCGGCCGGCCGGACGAGCTGACCGTCGCCCAGACCGAGTCCTTCGCCCGCCAGCTCGCGCCGCTGCGTTCGGCCGTGGTCACGTCCACCGGAACCGTCGAAGAGGAGGAGGAGACGGCGGTCGAGGAGAAGCCGCAGCACGAGCTGGAGCTGATGAGCCTGCTCGGCATCCCCAACGCCTACCACCTCGATCCCGACGTGGTCTGGAAGCCGCGGCCCCGTCGCGACCGGCTGCGCATCCCCTTCGGCCTCACCCCCGAAGGTGAGCCGGTCGAGCTCGACATCAAGGAGTCCGCCCAGGGCGGCATGGGTCCGCACGGCCTGGTGATCGGCGCGACGGGTTCCGGCAAGAGCGAGGTGCTCCGCACCTTCGTTCTCGGTCTCGCGGTCACCCACTCACCCGACGCCCTCAACCTCGTCCTGGTCGACTTCAAGGGCGGTGCGACCTTCCTCGGCCTGGACAGCCTCCCGCACGTCTCCGCGGTGATCACCAACCTCGAGGACGAGCTTGTCCTCGTCGACCGCATGCAGGACGCCCTCGCCGGTGAGATGAACCGCCGGCAGGAACTCCTCCGGCAGGCAGGCAACTACGGGTCGCTGCGCGACTACGAGGAGGACCGCGCCAAGGGGAAGCCGCTCGACCCGATGCCCTCGCTGTGGATCGTCGTCGACGAGTTCAGCGAGTTGCTCTCTGCCAAGCCGGAGTTCATCGAGCTGTTCGTGATGATCGGCCGGCTGGGACGAAGCCTCGGCGTCCACCTGCTGCTCGCCTCCCAGCGGCTGGAGGAAGGCCGGCTGCGCGGCCTCGACACCCACCTGTCCTACCGCATCGGTCTGCGGACCTTCTCCGCCGGTGAGAGCCGGGTCGTCCTCGGTGTCCCCGACGCCTACGAGCTGCCCCGTGAGCCCGGTGGTGGATACCTCAAGGTCGGTACGGAGAGTCTGATCAGGTTCAAGGCCGCCTACGTCGGTGGCGTCTACCAGCCGTCCACGGCCGCCCAGGTCGTCTCCAAGCCCGCACCGAAGCCGGGCGAGCAGCACTGGGTACCCCAGATCACCGCCTACACCACCGACTACGTCGAGCCACAGATCGTGGAGGTGCCGCCGGAGCCGGAGCTGGAGGAGGCGCAGCCCCCGGCCGTGCAGGAGGGCCAGGAGCCGAAGGTCCTCGTCGACCTGGTGGTCGACCAGCTGCAGACGATGGGTCGCGCCGCCCACCAGGTCTGGCTACCTCCGCTGGAGGACCCGCCCACCCTCGACGGGCTGCTGCCCGGGCCCCTGGAGGTCAGCGAGGAGCACGGACTCACCGTGGCCTGGGAGGGCCGCGGCATGCTGCAGGCACCTGTGGCGATCGTCGACAAGCCCTACTACCAGCGCCGCGACCCGATGTGGCTCGACCTGGCCGGTGCGGCCGGCCACGTCGGAATCGTCGGCGGGCCGCAGAGCGGCAAGAGCACGCTGCTCCGCAGCCTGATCGCGTCGTTCTCCCTCACCCATCGCCCCGACGAGGTGCAGTTCTACTGCCTCGACTTCGGTGGCGGCACCCTGCCCGCCCTGCTGGGGCTGCCGCACGTCGGTGGGGTCGCGACCCGGCTGGACGCCGACGCGATCCGTCGTACGGTCGGTGAGATCTCGGCCCTGCTCGACCAACGCGAACGCGCCTTCACCGAGGCCGGCATCGACTCCATCGCGACCTACCGACGGATGCGCCGGATGGGGCGGGTCCAGCCCGACCGGTTCGCCTCCGACGTCTTCCTGGTGGTCGACGGATGGGGAACCGTCCGTAGCGACCACGAGGCCGTCGAGACGAGCCTCACCCGGCTGGCCGCGCGCGGCCTCGGCTTCGGGATCCACCTCGTGGCCACGGCCAACAAGTGGTCGGAGTTCCGGATGGCGATCAAGGACCTCATCCAGACCCGGCTGGAGTTGAAGGTCGGTGACCCCTACGACTCCGAGATGGACCGGCGGGCCGCGGCCAACGTCCCCGCCAGCCGGCCTGGTCGTGGACTCTCAGCCGACCTGCTGCACTTCCTCGGCGCGCTGCCCCGCATCGACGGGGTGGAGGACCCCGAGGACCTCAGCGACGGTGTCAAGGCGATGACCGAGGCTGTCGCCGCCGCGTGGCCGGGACCCTCGGCACCGCCGGTCCGGCTGCTGCCCGACGTCCTCCCGGCCAGTTCCCTGCCGCCACCAAGGGCCGAGCAGTCTCCGGGGCTCATCCCGATCGGCATCGACGAGGACGAACTCGCTCCGGTCTTCCTCAACCTGGAGGACGAGCCACACCTCGTCGTCTTCGGTTCCAACGAGTGCGGCAAGTCCAACCTGCTTGACCTGGTGGCCAAGGGCATCGTCGCGCGGTACACCCCCGCGCAGGCGCGGGTCATCATCATCGACTACCGCCGGTCGCTGCTCGACTCCATCAACGGCAGCGAACACCTGATCGGTTTCGCCCCGTCCTCCGATGCCGCGACCAAGCTGATGAAGGATGTCAACGGCGCCTTGCGCAAGCGGACGCCCGGACCGGACGTCACTCCCGAACAGCTGCGCAACCGCTCGTGGTGGCAGGGCTCCGACCTGTTCCTCATCGTCGACGACTACGAACTCGTCGCGTCGTCGACAGGTAATCCGCTGGCCCCGATCGCCGATCTCGTGAGCCAGGCCCGTGACATCGGCCTGCACATCATCCTCGCGCGCGGCTTCGGCGGTGCCGGCCGAGCGATGTACGACCCGGTCATCCAGCGGATCCGCGATCTGGGCAACCCCGGCCTCATCATGTCCGGAAACAAGGACGAAGGAGCGCTCTGGGGCGGCGTCCGCGGCGCCCCGCTGCCGCCCGGTCGTGGCACGTTGGTGAGCAGGCGAGTCGGTACGCGGCTGATCCAGACGGCCTACGGCAAGAAAACCGACGACTGAGGTCGACGGCGGTCCCGGGTCAGGTGGTCGGTGTCTCCTGGTGCGCCTGGCCCGGGCGCCAGCCACGGACCCGGCCCCTGCGGTAGGTCGCGACCCCGGCGAGCACGAGCAGAGCCACACCCACGGCGCCACCACCGGCCGCAAGGGCGATGGTGCGGGGCAGCGGGTCCGGGGCCGCGGGCAGGGTGAGCGGCGCGATCGTGGCGCCCGGGGCGGGCGTGGGCGCGGCGCCGAGATCCGGCCGCAACTGGGTCAGCGCCTCGTACGGATTGATCACGCCCCACCCGGACCGCTGGTCGGGAAGGTCGAGGCCCGGATGGTCGGCCGTCGACTCCAACAGCCGCTTCACCTGGAGCGGGGTGAGCCGGTGGTCGTACTTCTCCAGCAGCAGAGCCGCCAGCCCGGACACGAACGGCGCCGCGAAACTCGTGCCCTCCTGGTTGGTCGCGAGACCGCTCAGGGGTGCCAGCCCGGTGAGGTTCTGTCCGGGCGCTGCCACCGTGATCGGGACCGACGTCGTGGAGAAGGTCGGGACGTTGCCCGCCTCGTCGACGGCGCCGACGACGATCAGGCCCTCGAACCCCTTCTGGCGGGCGTACTCCGCGGGCCAGGTCTGGCCGTTTCCCTTCGTGCCGGTGTTTCCGGCGGCGACGACCACGACCACGCCCTTGTCCAGGGCGTACCGTACGGCTTTGCCGAGCAGGTCGTAGGCGCCCTCGGTGACGACGGAGACGTTGATGACATCGGCGCCATGGTCGGCGGCGTAGTGGATTCCGGCCGCCAGCGACCTGGCCGATCCCGTCTTCTCGCCTTCCGCCACTCGGACGGACAGAATCTTCGCGGACGGCGCGACGCCGCGGAAGCCGGAGTCGCCGGCCGGCCGGCCAGCGATGATGCCCGCCACCATGGTCCCGTGCCCTTCGCAGTCCTGCCACGGTGCGATGGCGGCGTCCTCGTCGAAGACGAAGCTGGCCGCTGGCGGGACGGACGCTTTGTCGAGTTGCGGATTCGCGAAGGAGACGCCGGTGTCGACGACGGCGACCGTGACCTGCCTGCCGGCGGCGAAACTGTCCAGCCGGTCGAGGACGAGGCGGCGCTGTTGCCAGGGGGTCTGGGTGGTCCTGGTGCTGCTCGGGTACTGGCTGCGGCAGGAGTTTCCGCCGTACTTGCTCGAGTTGACGGGATCCGGGTACGCCTCGGACTCACTGGAGTCGCCGGTGTTCGTCGAGTTGCCGGCACCCGTGGAGTCGGAGGAGTCGCGCGGAGTGTCGGTGGGGTTGGGGGCACCGTCGCTGCCGGGCGTCCTGGTGGGTTCGGGCGTCCCGGTTGGCGTCGGTGCCGCCTGGAGAACGCCGCGCGCCACGTCGGCGTAGGCCTCGGTCGTCCCGGGTCCGACCAGGCTGGGGGTCACCAGCACGCCGAGGACCGGGGACAGCCCGAGTAGGATTCCGGCTGCTCGAGCGGTACGCCTTCTCGCCCACCTCACAGTGGGTGAGGTTACCCGGGATCGCCCACCGGGCCGGCTCGGCGGTGAGGCAGCGGGCGAGGGCACGCCTGTGGCCGGATCCGGAAGCTCCCCGGGCGTACGCCGTGTAGAAGACGCCGAACATCTCCACGGCGTCGCGAGCAGGGGTTTCCCATCGGGTGTGGGCGGGAAGCAAAGCGTCATGCCTGCGCAGGAAGGCTGCGGCACGAGGTGTGGCGAGCGGAGGTCTAAGGAGACGGCGTGACTGTGGTATCGGTCGAGAGTTCGACGACCTCCACTGCCTTGGTGCTGCCGTTCGAAGTGGGCAGCGCCCGGAAGGCACGGCGCAGACTCGCCGCCGACCTGCGGGGCGCCGGGGTTCATCCAGACGATGTGCACGATGCTCTCCTGGTCCTCAGCGAACTCGTGGGCAACTCCCTGCGGCACGCGCGACCGCTCCCATCCGGGACGCTGCGGGTCACCTGGACCCGGCTCGCGCATCAGGTCGAGGTGAGCGTGACCGACGGTGGTGGGCCGACGGAGCCCCGCCCGTTGGAGCTACCGGCCTCCGCGTTGGGTGGCCGCGGGCTGGCGATCGTGGACGACCTCTCCGCCCGGTGGGGCGTACGACGGGGTGAACGCGCGACGACGGTCTACGCCGTACTCGATCTCACGCCTTCCCGCTGAGAACGGGTCGCCGCCGTGGCCGACACCCCACACCGACTCCGGCTCCTCCACCCGCACCCACGTCAGCCGAGACTTCGGCACCGACGTCGCTACCGACACGGACGCCGGTAGGCGCCGGAGGCGCTGTCCGTAAGCGGTCATAGCCGTTACGCTCATTCCCGTGTCGCCTGGTATGCCGACCCACGTGCCGCGGGTGGCCGTCGTCATCCCCGCGCGCGACGAGGCCGCCCGGGTGGCCTCGACCGTCCGGGCCGCGGCGAAGGTTCCCGGCGTCGACCTCGTGGTCGTCGTCGACGACGGTTCCGGTGACGCGACCGCCCAGCGTGCTCAGGAGGCCGGCGCGGTCGTCGTCGGCCACCGCCGCTCACGCGGGAAGGCCGCCGCGATGACGACCGGTGCGAAGACGGTGGCGGCCATCGACTCGCGGGAGGACCGCACCGCTCCTCGTCATCTGCTGTTCCTGGACGCCGACCTCGAGGAGAGCGCCGCCGAGGCCGAACGGCTGCTCCGCCCGGTCCTCGACGGCGCGGCCGACATGACCATCGCGACCATGCCCGCGCAGAGCGGAGGCGCGGGCGGTGGCCACGGCTTCGTCGTACGCCTCGCCCGTTCCGGCATCAGTCAGGCGACCGGATGGGAGGCCACCCAGCCGCTGTGCGGGCAACGCTGCCTCACCCGGTCCGCGTTCGACCTCGCCAGCCCGCTGGCCTTCGGCTTCGGTGTCGAGGTCGGCCTGACGATCGACCTGTTACGCAAGGGGTTCCGTGTCGTCGAGGTTCCGGTCGCCTTCCAGCACCGGGTGACCGGGAGCGACTGGCGCGGTCAGATCCACCGCGGCAAGCAGTGGCTGCACGTCGCGGGCGCGCTCCTGCGCCGCGGCTCCCTGCCCGTACGGCCCCTGCTGTCGCTGCTGCCCATCCCCGCCGCCCGGGTCGGGCGGGGGAACCGAAACCGCGCGGGCCGGTGAGCGCGTCCACGACCGCCGCGCTTCCCTCTGACACCGTCCCCACGGCCGACCGCACCGGCCGGCTCGCCCTGGTCTCCACCGGCGCCAGCATCGCGCTGTTCACCGTGACCGGGCTGCTCGGCCCGTCCGTCGTCGTCCTCACCCTGCCGCAGCGGGCCGCCTGGCGCCCGCCGTACTGGTGGGACGCGCATCCACCACCGTCGCTGGTCGTCGGACTCGCGCTGGGCGGCCTCGTCGTCGGTGCGTACGGCCTGTATCTCGGCTTCCGAGCCCTCGCCGCGGGCTGGCGGCCCCGACCGGCCCGACTGGTCGCCCTCGGAGTGGTCGGCGTGACCGCACTGACGCTGGTGCCGCCGATGACCTCGGGCGACGTCCTCATGTACGCCGCCTACGGTCGCATCGCCGAGCTGGGCGGCGACCCGTACCACGCCTCCCCGGCCGACGTCGCCATGCTCGGCTACGACCCGGTGGTCGCGGCGATCGAGCGGCCGTGGCAGGACGCCACCTCCGTCTACGGTCCGGTCGGCACCTGGCTGCAGCAGGCGGCCGCCTGGCTCGGCGCCGGCTCGACCCACGCGACCGTGTTCGGGCTGCAGGTCACCAACGCAGTCGCCTTCCTCGCCATCGGCTGCCTGAGCCTGGTCCTGGCCGGGCGGGACCCCGCGGCCCGGGCCCGCGCCGCGCTGTGCGTGCTGGCCAACCCGATCCTGATCTGGGCGGTGGTCGCGGGCGCGCACAACGACGCGCAGGCCGTGGTCTTCGCGGTCGCCGCGCTGGTGGTGGTGCGCAGGTCGCCGTTCGCTGCCGGCCTCCTGCTCGGCCTCGGCGGTTCGGTGAAGCTGACCGTCGGTCTGTACGGGCTCGCGCTGGTGTGGAGTCTGCGCCGGTCGCCGCGGTCGATGGTGATGCTGTGCCTGGGCTCGCTGGTGACGCTCGGCGGGACGTACGTGTTCGCGGGACCGCACGTGTTCGACCGGGTACTGATGGCGCCGAGCTTCGTCTCCTCCGGTACGCCGTGGCGGCTGCTGTTCGGGCCGCTGCACCTGTTCGTGTTGCCCGAGTCGGCGGCCCGGGCGCTGATCGGCGTGGCATCGGCAGTCACGACGGTGCTGCTCGCCGCCCTGCTGTGGCGGGCGCTGCCGGGACCGGGGATCCGGCCCGCGGACGAGGACGGGCGCGGTGATCCCAGACCCGAGGCGGTGCGCGCCGCCGCGGCGCTGTGCCTGGCCTGGGTGTTCACGACGCAGTACAGCCTGCCGTGGTACGACCTGCTCGGGTGGGTGCCACTCGCCGCCCTGCTCGCCAGCCGGCTCGACCCGATGGTGGTGGTGCGCTCGGGGATGATGGCGATGGCCTACGTGCCCGGCCGGGTGGTCGAGCTTCCCTCCGGACTGGGCTTCGTCGTCGACCGGATCCGGGACACCGTGACGCCGCTGGTCCAGTTCGCGGTCCTGGTGTGGCTGGTGCGCTGGTGCGTCCAACGCGGAGACCACGCCGGACCGAGAGAGGATGTGGGTATGCGCACGCGTTCGGGCGGCTCGTGGTCCCGGTTCGGAGACGGACCGCCCATCCTGCTCTACGACGGCGACTGCGCCTTCTGCACCCGCAGCGTGGACGTCCTCGAGCGGTGGACGCACACCCGTGCGCAGTTGCTGCCCTGGCAGTTCGCCGACCTCGCGGCGGTGGGGACGACACAGGCCCGGGCCGAACGCGAGGTGCTCTGGGTGGGGCAGGACGGCCGCATCGACGGCGGCGCGCAGGCCGTGGCCCGGCTGCTGCTGCACGCCAGAGGCGGCTGGTCCGTCCTCGGAGCCCTGCTGCGCGTTCCGCCGGTGCGCTGGATCGCCCACGTCGTCTACCGCGCCATCGCCAACAACCGTCACCGACTCCCGGGCGGTACCCCCGCCTGCGCACTCCCGGCACAGGACCGGCCCGGAGGCGGCGGCCCCTGACGCCGGAGCGTGCGTGTCGGCTGCGGTCATCGGGGAACGATCAGGGCATTTCTCGCGTCTGCCTGTCGAACGGCCGCACGGGATCGCCCCGTGCACCGCGACAACCGAACGTGACCGAACGCCGGCCACCTCCCGCTCCTGCGTGGCGCACCGGAGGGTCGCGGTTGGAGAGGGAACGACCGGCGCCGGTTCGCCCGGTGGAAACCCGGTGGAAGAGGTGCGGCGATGACCGCGACAGTGGAAACGACCGTGCTCGCGCGGTGGGATGCGCTGGCCCGCGAGCACCACGTCCCCTGGACCGACGTGCTGCTGATCGGCGTCAACCTGTACGGCATCCGCACTCCGCTCGGTGCCCGCGTCCGGCTCCGGGTGCGGGTCGCGGGTGAGCGGACGTCCCGGCTGGTCGTCGTCCCCTCCGGCCGACCCGACTCGCCCTTCGAGGTGTTGGGCGATCGGCTGTGCGTCGACGGCCGGCGGGTCGCGACCATCGAACGACGGGCCCTGGACGACGCCGTACCCGGCTACCTCCGGCGCCGGGACGGACGGCGCTGGCGGGCCGCGACCCTGAACCCGAACTCGCGGAGCAGGTGCACCGGGTGCGCGTTCTGCCCGACGTCGCTGGAGGACGCCGTCGATCCGCGGCTGCGGCTGGAGGACGAGATCTCCGCCCTCCTCGCGGGACTGGAGGCGCAGCTCCCGCCCGGCGGCTCGCTCGGCGACCTGACGGAGATGACGATCTCCACCGGGTGCTTCCACACCGAGGCCGCCGCCCTCACGCACCTGCGCACGGTGCGACGGGTGCTGACCGACCGGGGGCTGACGCCGCGGATCGGCCTGCTCACCTCGGTTCTGCGCAGCCAGGCCGCGTTCGAGGAGATCGCCGCCGAGGTCGGGCCGTTCCTGCTCTACCTCACCGCGGAGTGCGGCTCCCGGCGTGACGTCCTGCTCAAGTCCAGCAAGGCGAGCCTGCTGCCGGAGGAGATGCCCGACCTGTTGGCCCGGGCCGGTGCCGCCGGGCTGGAGACGTCGTTCACGTACGTCGCCGGTCTCGACCCGTACGCCGAGATGCGCGACTTCCTGCTCTCTGCTGCCGCACGCCACGGTCTTCCCGTCCGTGCAGATCTACCAGTCGCACACCACCTTGATGGACCTGCTGCGCTCGGAGGAGGCCGGTGACCTGGGCTACTACCTGCGCATCCGGCATGAGCTCGAACGCGCCGCCGCCCCGATGGGGCTGGTCCCGGAACGATGGCGGTGCTACCGCCCGCTGTGGTACTCGACGTACGCCGGTCGGTCCCTGACAGGTCCGTGCCGATGACGCGGCTCACGGTCCGCGGGCGCCGCCACGACCATGCAGGAGCGCGGGCCTACGTGCTCGACCGCCGGATCACCGGCCACGACAGCTTCCGACCGGCCGACCTGCTCGTCGAGGGCTCCCCGAGTCACCGGACGCTCGCCCGGGTGCGGGTGCTCACCCTCGACGATCTGACGCTGGTCTGTCCGCTTCCCGACCAGCCGGCGCTGACGCAGGAGTGGGAGGGCGTCCTGGTGCTGCCGGACACCCCTCGCGCCACGGACCTGCCCGCCGACCTGGCCGCGTCCCTCGCCGCCGTCGGGATCACGCCCGACCGGATCGAGGAGGCGCAGCGCCGCTATCTCGCCGGCTTCGTGGCCGAGGCGCGGCCGGGGCCGACGCGGGACGCGCGGGTGGCGGTCGCCGTGTCCGCCGTACGTCGGGGCCTGGCGGACTGACCCGGCTGAGTCGGCTGACTGGGACGGCCCCACCGGGCGCTCAGCGGCTGTACAGCTCGAACGACACGGCCGGCCGGCCACCGAAGCGGTCCGCTGTGCCCGCGGCGAAGCGCCGCAGCAGGTCACTGGCGTACTCCACCGGATCGTGGTCGCCCAGGCCCTCGATGTAGGCGCGGTGCTCGGCGAGGGAGGCGATCGCCTTGTCCAGCGTGTGGCCGACGTCGACCGCGTGGGAGGGGAACGGGGATCCGGCGACCGCGACCCAGCGCACGCCGTTCCACGGGGCGAAGCCCTCCTCGACCAGCTCCGGGAAGACCCAGCGGTTGCCGGCGTCGCCCGCGGCGGCCAGGACGGCCCGCCCGACGGCCTGGTGGTCGGGGGTGTTCCACGCACCTGGCCCCCAGGTGTCGTGATGGTTCAGGGTGACGAGGAGCTCGGGCTGGTGCCGGCGGATCGCCCGGGCGAGGTCGCGGCGCAGGTCGAGGCTCTCCTCGATCACGCCGTCCCGGTAGCCGAGGAACTCCACCTCGTCCACGCCCACCACGGCGGCGCTGGAGCGCTGCTCCTGCTCCCGGACCCGCTCGGCCTGCTCCGGTGGCATGCCGTCGATACCGGCCTCGCCTCGCGTCACGAGGAGGTAGTGGACCTCGTGCCCGGCGGCGGTCCAGGCGGCGATCGCCCCGGCCGCGCCGTACTCCAGGTCGTCTGGATGTGCGACGACCGCGAGACAGCGGCGCCAGTCCGTCGGCATGGGCTCCAGATCAGCCACGTGGTCGGTCATGGGGGACTCCCTCCAGTCCGATACGGCCCGCTCAACCTATCCACATCGGGTCCGTTGCTGGAGAACCCGGTCACCGTCGGGGCCTCAGGCGGGCGTCGACACCACGCGCGGCCGGGCCCGGGGCGGCGCGCATACTGGCCCCGTGACCGGACCCGTTCACTCCCACGTCGACCCCAACCCGCAGTCCAGTCTCGACTCGGGCGGCACGGGTGAACCCCGAACACCGGAGTCCGTCGAAGCGCAGCGCTCCGCGGTGACCTACTGGCGGGAGCACTGGCGACGCCAGGCGGTGGCAGAGCGGGCGGCCCTGGACCAGGGCGAGCCATGGGCGCTTCCGCTGGTGGTGCGGGTCGAGAAGACCGATCCCCCGACGCACGAGGACGCGATCGCGGCGTCGGCCCTGGCCGTCGTACGCCTGCTCGCGGATCCAGACAGCGCACCGGGCGGACAATGGCACGCCGACCTCGAACGCTGGACGGACGGCCGGATCCGCAAGGTCGTCCGCCGGGCCCGTGGTGTCCGCTGGCCGGAGGTCTCCGACCTCCCCGGCGTCACCGTCGAGGTGGCGACGGCGCAGGTGCGCGCGCTGTTGCCGCACCCGGTCTCGCAGGCTCCGGCGGTGGTGGCCAGGCTGCAGGTGCAGGGCCTTGACCTCTCGCCCCGCTCGGTCCGGGCGCTCGCGGTGGACGCGGCTGGCGACGCGGACGACAGAGGAAACGCGGACGCGGTGGACTCGGTGGACTCGGGGGACGCGGTGCCGGACGCCGACGTGCGCGACGGCGAGGTTCCGGTCGACCGGCCGCAGTCGAACGGCGTTCCCGGTGCCGGGGGCCGGCCTGGAGAGGCGCGACCCGCGGAACCCCGGCCGGCCGGCGAGGCCCCGGGACGTGAGCTGGCCCGGACCGGTCCGCGCGAGTCGGGAGCGCCTGTGCTCTCGATCGTGCTGGCGCCTTCGGTGCCGATGACGACCGGCAAGGCGTGCGCCCAGGTGGGGCACGCCGCCCAGCTCGGGATGCTCGAACTCGACCAGGACCTCGTCCTCGCCTGGACGGAGGCCGGCTTTCCGCTGCGGGTCGTCGAGGGGACGCCGACTACCTGGGCGCGGATCCTGTCCGGCACGGTGCGCGCGGCCCTGGTCCAGGACGCCGGCTACACCGAGGTCGAGCCGGGCACCCGTACCTGCGCGGCGACCTTCGGCTGACCGCCCGCTGACAGGTGCTGGCCGATTGCTGGCCGAATGCTGACCGCCTGCTGGCCGAACCTGTCCTGTCTTCGGGAAGCGGATGCATGAAGCGCAGGCTCTTAGGTTAGCCTTACTTTGCTTCCTAGTCCCGACCTGATCGGAGCCGGCCGGATGTCCACGACCACCGTGAAGAGAGCCTCCCGCCCCCTTCGTCGACGGCCCGCACCGGCGATGGGCTTCTTCCGGACCGAGGTGACCGGCGTACGGCAGCTCACCCCCAGCATGATCCGGGTCAGCCTCGGCGGCCCCGACCTCGCCAGCTTCGTCAACGATGGTCCCGACCAGCGGATCAAGATCTTCCTGCCGTTGCCGGGCCAGCAGGACCCCATGCTGCCGACCGAGCTGGGCGAGCACGACAACTGGTTCGCCGCCTACCGCGCCATTGCGGCGGACATCCGTCCGACCATGCGGACGTACACGCTCCGCCGGCACCGTCCGGAGACCGGCGAGGTGGACGTCGACTTCGCCATCCACGGCGACCTCGGCCCTGCCTCCCGCTGGGCGACGACGGCGAAGCGCGGCGACTCGCTCACGATCTTCGGCCCGTACGCCGACTACGACCCGACTCCCGGCACCGACTGGCAGCTGCTGCTCGGCGACGAGACGGCCCTGCCCGCGATCGGCGCGATCGTCGAGTCGTTGCCGGCCGGCGTGCAGGTGCACGCGTTCGTGGAGGTCGACGACGAGGCCGAGCAGCAGTCGTACCTCACGATGGGCGACGTGACCTTCACCTGGGTCCACCGGCACACAACCGCGAACGCGCTGCCGACCGCGACCTCCGGGTCGGAGGCGAACGCCGCCCAGGCCGGTGGCAGCGTCCAGGTCAGGTCCGCGAGGGGCCCGCTGCTCGACGCCGTACGCGCGGCGGAACTCCCGACCGGCAAGCCCTACGTCTGGCTCGGTGGCGAGGCCGGCGCGGTGAAGGAACTGCGCCGGCACCTGGTGAACGAGCGTGGGATCGCTCGGGAGGACCTCTACTTCGTCGGGTACTGGCGCCGCGGCCGCAGCGAGGACGACGCCTACGCCGCCGCCGAGCGTGGCGAGGTCGACGAACTCGACGACTAGGTCGTGTCCTAGCCCCGGATCAGAGCTGGATCAGAGCTGGCTGGATCAGAGCTGGACCGGTGTCAGCGCCTGGCGCAGGCTGGGTGGCCCCGCGTAGAGGAGACCCGTCATCCCGGCCACGCGGGCCGCGTCGACGTTGCCTGCCTGGTCGTCGACGAACAGGCAGCGGGTGACGTCGACCCCGGCGATCGCGGCGGCGTGCACGTAGACGCGGGAGTCGGGCTTGGCGACGCCGATCCGTGCGGTGTTGACGATCGCGTCCACCTGGTCGAGGAGGCCGAGGGCGGCGAGATCGTCCTCCAGGCGCGTCGTGGCGTTCGTGACCAGGACCACCGGGACGTGTGCGCGGGCCGCGGCGAGGATCGCGAGGACGTCCGGGTCGACCCGGCCGACCGGACGTGACCACGCCTCGACCAGCGTCCGTGCGCGGTCGGCCGAGCCGCACAGGTCGTGCAGGTCCTCGGCGATCCCGGCCCGCCACTCGGCGTCACTGACCTGCCCGGTGATCGCCGGCAGCAGCCGGGTGGGATGGAACAGGGTCGCCGCCAGCGTGCCCGTCGCGAGGCCGTAGCCCACCTCGAGGTCACCCAGGATGGCCGGGTCCCAGTGGCGTAGGACTCCGTCCAGGTCACACAGGACGGCGTCGAAGGGCAGCGGGTTCATGGGCGCCGATGATTCCACGGAGTACGCCGACGGGTCTCCCACTTATCGGCGACCGTCGTCCACCGCTGTGGAAACACGCCGCGATTTCTGTGGAAAACGCGGGTAGGCCTGTGGAGAGGGCTGCGGTCGTGGCGCGTCAAGATCGCCTTGCGGTAGGACATGGCAAGGTCGCAATCAGGACGATTCGCCGTGCTCAGTGGAAGTCGCGAGACATCGTGCGGATGTTGAGTGGAAGGCGGGCGAATTTCTCGGCGACCAGGTTGGTCACGCCTTCCGCACGTTCGAGTCGGCCCCGGATCAGGAGAGCTGGGGAGTCTCGGGCCACTCGTCGGTGGCGGTTCCACACAGCCTGTGGACAAATGATGTTGATCATGCCCGTCTCGTCCTCCAGGTTGAGGAACGTGACCCCCGCCGCGGTGGCGGGTCGCTGGCGATGGATGACAACACCGCCGACCAGGATGCGGCGGCCGTTCTCGACCGTGCGCAGACGGGCGGCCGGGATCACTCCCAGCTCCTCGAGTTTGTCCCGCACGTGCCGGGTCGGGTAGTCGTCCGGGGAGATCCCGGTGGCCCACAGGTCGGCCATGACGTGTTCGGCGGCGTTCATGTCGGGGAGCAACGGAACCTGCTCCGGGATCGGCGTTCCGGACCCCCGCGCCGAACCCGCCCGAGGTGTGGGTGCGGCCGCGGGAGTGGCGTGTCTGGGCGCGGCGACGGTGGGCGTGGTGGCAGGGGTGGCGGCGGCGTCCCTCCGGGCTGGAGCGGTGGCCTTCGCCGCCGGAGTCCCCGGGGCAGTCGGGGCCGCCGGGGTCAGGTGGTCGGGGCGTTCCTGGGCGGCGCTTCCGGCGAGCCACAGCGCCTCCCGGCGAGACAGGCCGAAGCACCCGAAGGCCCCCGCGGTGGCCAGTGCCTCCATCTGCGCCGCGGTCAGCCCGACCCGCCGGACGAGGTCGGCCTGGTCGGCGTAGGGGCCGTTGGTCTCGCGCTCGGTGACGATCCGGGTGGCGAGGTCCGCGCCGATCGACTTCACCCCCGCGAGGCCCAGGCGTACGGCGAACAGCCCGTCCCGGCGGTGTCGGGCGTCCTCGACCGGGCCGTCCGGATCGAACGGCCCGGTCATCGGATGCTGCTCGGCCACACACGCCGGATCTCCGGTGGCCGGCGAGGTCGCCTGCTCGGCGGCTCCGTCCTTCGTGGCGGCAATCGATCCGGCCTCTTCGGCGCCGGCCCGCTCGGACGTGACTGGGGCTGGTTCCAGGTCGGCGTGAACGCCGGACGCGTGCAGGTCGGCGCGGCGGACCTCGACGCCGTGCCGGCGGGCGTCGGCGACCAGACTCTGCGGGGAGTAGAAACCCATCGGCTGGGCCCGGAGCAGCCCGGCGAGGAACATCGCCGGATAGTGCAGCTTGAACCATGCGCTGGCATAGACGAGCAGAGCGAAGCTGATCGAGTGGCTCTCGGCGAACCCGAAGTTGGCGAAGGCCTCGATCTTTTCGTAGATCATGTCGGCGGTGTCGCCGGTGATGCCGCGCGCCGCCATGCCGGCGTACAGCTTCTCCCGCAGTGAGGAGATCTTCTCCAGCCCTCGCTTGGAGCCCATCGCCCGGCGCAGCAGGTCGGCGTCGTCGCCGGTGCATCCACCGACCTCCATGGCGATCTGCATCAGCTGTTCCTGGAACAGCGGGACGCCGAGGGTGCGTTCCAGCGCGGGCGCCAGGGTGGGATGCGGAGGCGTCGGAGGTTCGCGGCCGAGCTTGCGGCGGATGTAGGGGTGGACGGCGCCGCCCTGGATCGGGCCGGGGCGGATGAGAGCGATCTCGATGACGAGGTCGTAGAACCGGCGCGGCCGAAGCCGGGGCAGCGTCGCCATCTGCGCGCGACTCTCGACCTGGAACACCCCGACCGAATCGGCTCGGCAGAGCATGTCGTAGACGCCCGGCTCCTCCTTGGGGATGGTCGCGAGCGACCAGTCCTCACCGACGTGCTGGCGGATCCCGTCCATCGTGTACTGCAGAACGGCGAGCATGCCGAGCCCGAGCAAGTCGAACTTGACAAGGCCCATCCAGGCGCAGTCGTCCTTGTCCCATTGGAGAACCGTGCGGCCGTCCATCCGGCCGTGTTCGATCGGACAGACCTCGCCCACCGGACGGTCGGTCAGCACCATCCCGCCGGAGTGGATGCCGAGATGGCGCGGGAACTTCAACAGCTCCTCGGCCATCGCGACGACGGGCCCGGGAACGTCGGAGTCCTCCGTGGTCGCCGTGGACCCCCACGAGTCGACCTGCTTGGACCAGGCGTCCTGCTGCCCGGTGCTGTGGCCGAGCGCCTTCGCCATGTCGCGGACCGCCATCTTCGGGCGGTAGCTGATGACGTTGGCCACCTGGGCGGCGTTGTAACGGCCGTACTTCTCATAGACGTACTGGATGACCTCCTCGCGGCGGTCGGAGTCGAAGTCGACGTCGATGTCGGGCTCCTCCTCGCGGGTCGCGGACAGGAAGCGCTCGAACGGGAGGTTGTAGAAGATGGCGTCGACCGCGGTGATGCCGAGGACGTAGCAGACCGCCGAGTTGGCCGCGGATCCCCTGCCCTGGCAGAGGATGTTCCTGCTCTTCGCGAAGTTGACGATGTCGTGGACGATGAGGAAGTAACCGGGGAAGTCCTTCTCCTCGATGACGCGGAGCTCCTTCTCCAGCCGTGCGTAGGTCTCCTCGCGGAGCCGGCCGGTGTAGGTGCCGTAGGCGCGTTCGGCTCCCTGGCGGACCAGATGGCGCAGCCACCGCATCGGCGTGTAGCCCTCGGGGACGTCCTGCCGCGGCAGCCGCGGCTTCGCCTTCCGCAGCGAGAACGCCAACGCCTCGGCGTAGTCGACCGTCCTGGCCACAGCGCCCGGGTAGCGGGCGAACCGCGCGGCCATCTCCGCACCCGACCGCAGGTGGGCGGCGCCGGCGGCGGGCAGCCACCCGTCGATCTCGTCGAGGCTGCGCCGAGAGCGGACAGCGGCGAGCGCGGTCGCCAGCGGCCGGCGCTCGGGGGTGGCGAAGTGGACGTTGTTGGTGGCGACGACCGGCAGCCGCCGGACCCGGGCGAGCTCGGCCAACGCGTCGTTGTGGCCGGAGTCGAGCGGGTAGCCGTGGTCGATGAGCTCCACCGCGATGTTGTCCTGGCCGAACAGCCCGACCAACCGGTCGAGCTCACGCCCAGCCGCGTCGGCGCCCTCCCGGAGGAGAGCCTGCCGCACCGTGCCCTTGCGACAGCCGGTGAGCACCAGCCAGTTTCCCCCGGCCCTGGCCGCGAGGTCGTCGAGGTCGTAGACCGGCCGGCCCTTCTCGCCGCCACGCAGCTGCGCTTCGGTGAGCGCTCCCGCGAGCCGGTGGTAACCCTCCTCACCGCGGGCCAGAGCCAGGAGATGGCTGCCCTCGGGGTCGGGGATGCCGTTCTGCGGTTGGGACAGGCCGAGGGACATCTCCGCGCCGAAGATCGTCGCCAGCCGGTAGTCGGCGAGCTCGGCGGCCTCGGCCATCCGGACCACGCCGTAGAAGCCGTCATGGTCGGTGAGGGCGAGCGCCTGAAGACCCAGGCGCACGGCCTCCTCGACCAACTCCTCGGGGTGGCTCGCGCCGTCGAGGAAGCTGAAGTTGGAGTGGCAGTGGAGCTCGGCGTAGGGCACCACCGGCCCGTCCGGGCGCTGGGGGCGTTGGTCGGGCGGTGGGTCGTAGGGCGGCCGGACGGAAGTCCAGGCTGGGCTGTCGCCACCGTCGGCGCCGCTCGGCGGACCACCCGGCCGCCGGCCGGAGAGCATGCGCTCGAGCTCCGACCAGGGCATCCGCGGGTTGTTCCACCCCATCAGGACCACCCCGCCCGGGCGCCCGGGGAACGAGGTCGCTCAGTCATAGCAGGCCTCGATCCACCAGCGGCCGTTCTCGTGCAACAGGACGAACGCGCTCCCGTCGGCGCAGGCGACCTGGAACCGCGAGTAGTGGCGAGCGGCCTGGGGATCCCACCACCGCTCGTCGACCGGCCACGGCCCGGCCCAGCCCACGATCGGCAGCGTGGCGGCCCCGGAGTCGGCGTTCGGCCGGGTCAGGACCCGACACTCGCCCGACATCTCGCCGCGTCCGCCGACGTCGACCACCTGACCGGTCGGGTCGAGTACGTCGACCGGCTCGGGGGAGGAAAGGACCGTGGACGGGGCCGGAGGCGGAAGATGCCCCGTCCACGGTGGCTCGGTGGGGCGGGTGGGGGTCAGCTCGTCGCCCCACGGCACCCAGGTGACGCGTTCGGTGGCGGCCCGTCCACCGGACAGGACGGCGGTCACCACGCCTTCGTGCCCGAGCATGCTCTGCACCCGGGTGAAGGCCCGGTGGATGCGCTCGTCGGGCGCCTGGTCTCCCCACAGCCCGTCCTGGTAGGCGCCGGTGGGAGCGACCTCGTCGGGGACCAGCCGGATCCGCACCACCCCGGAGGTCAGCTCCTGGGCGGGGCCTCCGGTGCTCGTGCGGGTCCCCTGCAGCTGCCAGCGGACCCGGTCGACCACATCGGGTGCGTTGAACCAGCGGGGATGCCGCCACTGCCGGCTGCCCGGCTCGTCGCGTTCGGTCTCGACCTCCACCCGCAGGCAGGTGCAGACCAGGTCGCGCTCGGCGAGGCCGGCCACCAGCTGGTCGGACGCGCCACGGATCGCGAAGGCCACGTGATCGACCCGGTCGACGGGTGGCTCGAAGGTGACCTCGGTGGCGAGCTCCGGTGGTGGCCGGCGGGTGGCGAGGGTGCGGGGGTCACGGCCGGCGGCGAGTCGGTGGGCGGCCACTCCGTCGTTGCCGAACCGCCCGAGAACGTTCCGGGCCGGCAGGGCCGCGAACGCGCCCAGCGTGCGGATGCCCAACCGGCGGAGCAGGTCGACGAGATCCGGTCGGTCGAGGGTGTCGATCGACAGCGGAGCGAGACAACGGGCGGACTCACCCGCGGGGAACGCGAGATCCGCCTCGCCCGCCTGCTCCGCGAGCCGAGCGGCCTGCTCCGCCGCGAACGGGCCGTCGGCGATGCCGATCACGCTGTCGAAACCCGCCTCGGCCAGGTGCGCGCGCAGGGCGTGAGCGAACGCCTGCTCACCGCCGAAGTAGCGACTCGGGCCCCGAACCGCGAGCGCGCACATGCCCGGACGGATGATCTCGACCCCCGGCGCGAGCACCTCGACCGCGACCACGACCGGCTCGAACGCTCGGGCGTCGATCGCCGGGTCGTAGGTGAGAACGACGAGGTCGGGGCAGCGGGACTGCGCCTCCCGGATCCGCAGACCTCTCCGGACGCCGTGCTGGCGGGCGGCTTGTGAACACGCGAAGACCCGACCCCGGTCGAGCACCGCGACCGGGGCGTCGGGCGGGCATCCGGCGTCGCGTCCGGCCGCGATCACCGGCCAGTCGGGACACCACACCACCGCGGTCCGGACAGCGCTCATGCCACCACCCGAAGGTGGCGGAGAGGCGCGGTCGGCCGGCGGGGAACCATGCGGCCATCGTCGAACACGTGTTCGACGAAGTCAAGCCCGAGATCGCACACAGAAAACTTAAGTATCTGCTTGACCGTTGTCGCCGGCCGCCCTATGGTTAAGTACATGCTTGACTATCGCGGGTCGCCGGATCGGCTCTTCCACGCCCTGGCCGACCCCCATCGGCGAGCGATGGTCGAACGACTGACTCACGGGCCCGCGTCGGTCAGCGAGTTGGCGGCGCCCCTGCCGATGTCCCTGGCGGCGGTGGTACAGCACCTGAAGGTCCTGACCGACTGCGGGCTGGTCCGCTCGGAGAAGGTCGGTCGCGTCCGCACCTGTCACCTGGAGCCCGCGGGCCTACGGATGGCCGAGGAGTGGCTCCGGGGTCAGCGCACCGCCTGGGAGAACCGCCTGGACCGGCTCGGGGCCCTGCTCGCCGAGGAAGCAGATCCCGCCGAGGATTCGACCCATCGTGATGAGGAGTGACGCCATGACCGGCAGTTCCGTACCGCACCCGAACCCGCACTCGAACCAGCAGTCGACACCCGAGGCGGAGTCGCCCTCCACACTGCACTCGACGTTCAGCCTGGAACGCGCCTACGCCCTACGACCCGAACGGGTCTTCGCTGCGTGGGCCGATCCGGTCGCCAAGGCGCGTTGGTTCGCCGGCCCCGACAGCGAACACGACCTCGACTTCCGCCCCGGTGGTCGGGAGCGGGTGCTCCGCCCCGGTGATGGCGGGGACCCGACGCTGCGGTTCGAGTCGGTCTACCACGACATCGTGCCCGCTCGCCGGATCGTCTACGTCTCCGCGCTGTACGCCGACGACCGCCTGAGCACGGTGTCGCTGACGACTGTGCGGTTCGACTCCAGCGGCGAGGGAACCCACCTGCTCCTGACCGAACAGGGCACCTACCTCGACGGGCAGGAACCGCCGGGTTGGCGGGAACAGGGCACCAGCACCTGGCTCGACGCCCTCTCCGCGGAACTGGAAACGACCTAGCGCGGTGCGCGTTCGCGACGCGCTGACCCACCAAGCACGACGATCCCAGGCCTTCGAACCGGAAAGGAACCACACCATGTCCCTGACCAAAGTCCTCGCCGCCGTCCCGGTCGCCGACTTCGAGGCGTCGCTCGCGTGGTACGAACGCCTCCTCGGCCGACCGGCCGACGCCCGCCCCATGCCCGCCTTGGCGGACTGGCATCTCACCGACACCGCCTGGGTCCAGGTCCACCTCGACCGCGACCACGCCGGCCACACGGCGCTGAACTTCGCCGTCGACGACCTGGACGCTCACACCGCCGAACTCGCCGGGCGCGGCATCGCCCTGGGGAAGGTGACCATCACCGACAAGAACGCGAAACTGGCGCCCGTGACCGACCCGAGCGGTAACCGGATCACGGTCATCGAGAACCCCTCCACCTGAGCGGGGACGGCCACGACTCCCCTGTCGGGACGGTCAGTAGTAGCCCGTCTCGCCGTCGAGGAGTTCCCGGATGGTGTCGAGGTGACCAAGGTGCCGGGCGGTCTCCTCCACCATGTGGATCACCATCCAGCGCAGGGTGGCGCCGGCCGAGGTGAAGTCGGGGTGCTTGCCCACGTCGTCCAGGGAATGGGCAGCGACGATCTCGTTGGACAGCGCGCACTGCTGGCCGTACTCCTCCAGCAGCCGGGCGAGCGGGAGACCCTCGACCATCATGTCGGCGTCTTCGGGATCCTCGCTGAACTGCGGCCCGTCGGCCGGCCGTCCCAGGAAGAGGACCTCGAACCACATCTGCTCGGTCCAACGCAGGTGGGACACGATCCCCGCCATCGTCATCAGGGGCGAGGTCGCAAGGACGGACCGGTGGGCGTCGACGTCGGACAGCCCCTCACATTTCCAGTGCACGATCGCGCGCTGGGTTTCGAGCCAGCCGATGAGCTGGGTCCGTTCGTCGGCGACAAGGGGTGGGCGGATCCGGGGAGGCGTCATGGGCGCTGACGCTATCTCCGGGGATTCCTGCTCGCATCGGGCTTTCGGGTCGGACGGCGCCTCAGCTCACCCGCTCGAGCCGGCGCTCGGAGAACGGAATCACGTCTCCGTCGGGGGTGTCGACGGTCGCGGCGTCGGTGGTGACCGGGCTGACGGGGCTGGCCGTGAGCGCCGGGCTGATGCCGCCGGCCTGGTCGGGCAGCCACAGCCGGGAGGTACGCCGTCGGCCACCCGTGCCGCGTCCGGTGGCCTCGACGGTGACCTCGCGGGAGGTCAGGTGTCCGTGCCCGGAGCCCAGCCCGTGCCAGGTGCTCGAGGTGATCGACAGCCGCAACTCGGACCCGGACCAGTCGGATCCCTGGACGACGAGGACGGCACCGCGCTCGCGGACCCGGGCGGCCAGTCGGCGCGCCTCGGCGTCGTAGGCCGGGGTGGGTGGTCGGATGACCACCACGTCGAGTACGTCGATCAGCGCGGCGACCACACCCAACCACTGCCGACCGGGGCTGGGGACCAGGGCGAGCCGGCTCAGGTCGACGCCCAGCCCGGTGGCGGCCTCGGCACCAAGGGTCGGCATTCCGACCAGACCGCACCAGGACCCCGCTCGGGAGGCGCCGGCGACCAGGCCGAGGCCGAGCATGGTGGACCCTTCGACGGTGTAACTCGCGCCGCGACGAAGGCCCCGGTCGGGCAGCAGGTCGACGAACGCGGGCAGAGCGGGGAGAGTGGGCACGGCCCGGCCGGCCACCCCGGCGGTGGTCGGCCGGGCGGCCAGCTCGGCTCGGAGCTCGGCGAGGACGGCGGCCCGGTCGGCTGCGGAACGCTTGGGCGTCCGCGCCGTGTCGAGCGCACCGAGGGTGCGCGCCTCCAGGGATCCGACCACCCTTGAATCCTCGAACACGTGTTCGAGGATGTCAACCTCCGCGGGTCACTGGGTGAGACCGCTCACGGGGCCCCTCACCTGCGGCGATGGGCGGATCCGCGCCGGCTGCACCGGGTGGCTGGAACCGGCCGGGGTGCTCAGCCTGCCAGCCGCCACCGACACCCCTCGTTCCCCGTGATCATGATCATGGGGATCTGGCTGGGGCCGGCGATGGGACTTGCCCAGGGCGGGCGCCCGGGCAAGCGGGCTCCCGGAGCGCGCCGACACCGGGCCCGGACTTAGGGTCGGGCCATGACATCGAGCGACAACGCCCCCTCCGGCCGCCAACCTGAACCCGCGGGGCAGAACGGCGCCGGGCACGGGTACGTCGACCTCGGCTACGCGCGGCTCGACACCGACCGGCTCTCCCGTACCGGCGACCCGGAGGTCGTCTACGGCGCCGGCAAGACCCCCGACCAGGTCGTCGACCTCCTGCGTCACCTTCACACGGCACACCCCGACCGCGCCGCCCTCGCGACCCGCCTGGACTCGACCGCGCTCGCCATGGTCCGCGAGGCCTTTCCGCAGGCGCGGATCGACGAGGTGGCCGGAGCTGCGACGCTCGGCCCGCTGCCGGCGCCGGCCGGGCTGGTGTGCGTCCTCGCCGCCGGTACGTCCGACGCGCGCGTGGCCCGGGAGGCCGTGTGCACGGTGGAGGCGTTCGGCGCCGGCGTCCGCACGATCACCGACGTCGGTGTCGCGGGCGTACACCGGCTGCTCGCGGCGAAGGAGGAGTTCGACGACGCCGACTGTCTCATCGTCGTGGCCGGGATGGAGGGCGCGCTGCCGTCGGTGGTCGGCGGACTCACCGGCGTACCCCTCGTGGCCGTGCCGACGAGTGTGGGGTACGGCGCCTCGTTCGGCGGCCTCGCCGCCCTGCTCGGGATGCTGAACTCCTGCGCGCCCGGTGTCGTCGTCTCCAACATCGACAACGGCTTCGGCGCCGGCGTGTTCGCGGCGCGGGTGGCCAGGCGGGCCGCGCGCCCGAGAGCCGACCAGCCGACCCCCGACCAGTCTTACGACCAGACCCAAGACCAGGCCCCCGGCCAGACCCGCGACAGCGCGAACGGAGCCGCCCGGTGAGCAACGCGCCCCACACCGACCACCCGACCGCCACGAAGGTCGGCTGGCTCGACTGCGCGTCCGGCGCGAGCGGCGACATGCTGCTCGGCGTCCTCGTCGGCGCGGGCGTACCCCTCGACGTCATCGCCCACGCCGTCGACGCCGTGGCGCCGGAACGGATCAGGCTGAGCGTCGAGGAAGTCGTCCGCAACGGGCTCGGCGCCACCCTGGCCCGGGTGGAGGGCACCGACTCCACCCACCACCGCACCTGGGCCGACGTCCGCAAGCTGCTGGACGCGGCCGACCTGGACGAGGCCGTACGCCGTTCGGCGCACGCGACGTTCGAGCGGCTCGCGCAGGCCGAGGCGAAGGTCCACCGCACCACTCCCGACGCGATCCACTTCCACGAGGTCGGCGCGCTGGACGCGATCGCGGACATCGTGGGCGTCTGCGCGGGCTTCGTCCACCTGGGCCTGGACGAGGTACTGGTCTCGCCGATCGCGGTGGGTTCGGGATTCGTCCGGGCCGCGCACGGCCGACTGCCCGTGCCCGTACCCGCTGTCGTCGAACTCCTCGCCGCGGCCGGCGCGCCCTCCTACGCGGGGGAGATCGACGGCACCCCGGTCGGTGAGCTCTGCACACCCACCGGCGCGGCCCTGCTCACCACGCACGCCTCCGGCTACGGCCCGCAGCCGCCGATGCGGGTGACGACCCAGGGGTTCGGCGCGGGTACCCGGGAGACACCGGGCCGCGCGAACGCCGTACGCCTCCTCGTCGGCGAGCTCGCCACCGACGTGCACCGGCCGTCACCGGCAGGCCCGCCGACGTCGACCCAGCTGGTCGTCGAGTCCAACGTGGACGACCTCGATCCGCGGATCTGGCCGGCGGTCCTCCAACGCCTCCTCGACGCCGGCGCAGCCGACGCCTGGCTCACGCCGATCCTGATGAAGAAGGGCCGGCCGGCACACACCCTCTCGGTCCTGGTCGAACCCGACCGGCAGGACGACGTGTGCCGCGTCATCTTCACCGAGACCTCCGCGATCGGCGTGCGCAGCCACGAGGTGACGAAACAGCCGCTGGAGCGGGAGTTCCGCACCCTCGAACTGCCGGACGGACCGGTCCGGCTGAAGATCGCCTCCTACGCCGGACAGGTGGTCAACGCCCAACCGGAGTACGACGACGTGGTCGCGCTCGCGGAACACACCGGCCGTCCTGTCAAGACGGTGTTGGCGCAGGCCCTCGCCGCCGCGCAGGAGCACCTGTCGGAGTCGTAGCAGAGCTGTCAGAGCGGTGGGAGAGCGGTCCCAGCCGTAGGAGAGGATGAGGCGTGACCGTCGGCGAGGTGCCAGGTTCGAAGTCCATCACGGCCCGGGCGTTGTTCCTCGCCGCCTGCGCCGACGGGACGACCGTGCTCCGTCGTCCGCTGTGGTCGGACGACACCGAGGGGTTCGCGACGGCGCTGTCGACGCTCGGCTACTCCGTCGACCGGGCACCGGACCGATGTGTCGTCGAGGGCAGCCCGCAAGGTCCGCCCGCCGGGGGCGCCGAGGTCTACTGCCGGGACGCCGGGACCGCCGCCCGGTTCCTGCCCACCCTGGGCGCACTCGGGCACGGCACGTTCCGGTTCGACGGCTCGGCGCAGTTGCGTCGCCGCCCGATCGGACCGCTCACGGGAGCGTTGCGCGCGCTCGGCGTCGACGTCCGACACGACGAGCAGGAGGGGCACCTCCCCGTCACCGTCACCGGTGCTGGCCTCAGTGGTGGAGCGCTGACGCTCGACGCGAGCCTGTCCTCGCAGTTCCTCACCGGACTGCTGCTCGCCGGACCGTTGACGGAGAAGGGCCTGACGGTCACCGTCACCGACCTGGTCTCGGTGCCCTACGTCGAGATGACCCTCGCCATGATGCGGCGGTTCGGGAACGACGTCACCTGGTCCGGCGACACCTTCCACGTCCCGCCGCAGCCCTACCGCGCGGCCGAGTACGCCATCGAACCCGACGCCTCCACCGCCAGCTACTTCCTGGCCGCGGCGGCACTGACCGGCCGGACGGTGACGGTGCCCGGGCTCGGCGCCGACGCGCTCCAGGGTGACGTGCGCTTCGCGAAGGTCCTGCAGGAGATGGGCGCCGACGTACGCCTCCGCACCGACTCGGTCACCGTGACCGGGCCCGAACGACTGTCCGGCATCACCGTCAACATGCGCGACATCTCCGACACGATGCCGACGCTCGCCGCGATCGCGCCGTTCGCCGACGGTCCGGTACGGATCGAGGACGTCTACAACACCAGGGTCAAGGAGTGCGACCGGCTCGACGCCTGCGCGACCAACCTGGCCCGCCTCGGTGTCCGCGTCGAGACGGGCCGGGACTGGATCCAGATCTGGCCGGGTACCCCCCGCGCGGCGGAGATCGACTGCCGCGGCGACCACCGCATCGCGATGAGCTTCTCCGTCACCGGGCTCCGCACACCGGGCCTGACGTTGGACGACCCGGGCTGCGTCCGGAAGACGTTCCCGGAGTTCCACGAGGTGCTGGGCGCGCTCCTGCGCGACTGGGCCGCTGAGGACGTGTCCTAGCCCGGGAAGCGGTGCGGCGCGGGCAAGCCGTCCCGAACTCCACATAGCCTTGACGCGATGTCGCGTCGGTCACTGCTCACCGCCACCGTCCTGCTGCTGACCGTCCTGTCGGTCGCCGGGACGGCCGACGCGGCTGCCCCGCAACCCCGCCCGGTCGTCGTCCTGGTCGGCATCGCCGGCCTGAGCGCCAAGGACGTCTCACCGCACGCCACCCCCGCCCTCGCCAGGCTCGCCGCCGACGGGGCGTCCGGCGTCCTCGTCGTCCGCTCCGTCCGCGACCGCACCTGCCCGCTCGACGCGTGGCTCACGCTGTCGGCGGGCGAACGCGCGGCCGGTCCCGCTGAGTGCGCTCCGCTGCCCAGGGTCACGCCGCGGCAGGCCGGCCGGGCGGCACGCCCCGGCCAGCCGGCCGAGTACACCGTCGCCGACTGGGCCGGACTGGCCCGCGACCAGGCGTCCACCGGCTACGGCGCGGAGCTCGGCCTGCTCCGCGCGAAGCTCGGCCGCGAGAGCACCTGCGCGACCGCGGTCGGCCCAGGCGCGGCGGTCGCGCTCGCCAACGCGCACGGCATCGTCAGCAGATACACCCCGACCTTCGACCCGACTGTGCTCAGCGCGAGCGCGCCGGCGGCAGGAGCCAGTGCCGGCTGCCCCCTCACCGTGATCGACGCGGGCGGTCTGCCCGTCGGCGCCGGACGGGAGGAGGCGCTCCGCCACGCGGACGCCCTGGTCGCGCAGGTGCGGGCGAACGCCGGCCCGCGTGCCACCGTGCTCGTGGCCGGCATCTCCGACGAGCCCCACAGCAGCCAGACGGCGCTGCGGTTCGCCGCCGCGGTCGGCCCCGACATCGACCGGAGTTGGCTCACCAGCGGCAGCACCAGGCAGAACGCCCTGGTCCAGCTCACCGACCTGTCGCCGACTCTCACCGAAGAACTCGGCATCGGCACCGAGGACGGCTTCGTCGGCAGCCGGTGGCGGACGACCACGGGTGAGTCCGCCCACGGGCCGGCGAGCGCGACCACCGCGCTGGAGCGGCTGCGGGCCTTCGACACCACGAACGACGTGGTCGTCCGCTACGGCCTGTGGGTGTTCGTCGCGCTGGTCGGTGTGCAGGTGGTCGGCTACGGCCTCGCCCTCCTCGTCCTCGCCCGCACCCGGCGGGCGGTCTGGCACGACTGGGCCGGCAGGGTCGCCTTGGTCGCCGCGCTGGTGACCGGCGCCGTGCCCTGCGCGGCCTTCCTCGCCGGCCTGCTCCCGTGGGCCACCTCGACGTTGCCGGCCCAGTCGCTGGTACTCGCGCTCGCCGTCCTGACCGGTGTCCTCGCCTACCTCGCGGCGCGAAGTCCGCAGGACCCGCCGTGGGCGGCGCCGACGACGCTCGCGCTGCTCACCGCGGTGGTGCTCGGCGTCGACGTCATGACCGGATCCCATCTGCAGGGCAATCTCGTCACCCCAGGCGACCTTCCCCTGGTCGGAGGGCGGTTCTTCGGCTTCGGCAACGTCGCGTTCGCGATCTTCGCGACGTCCATGCTGGTCGCCGCCGGCGGCCTGGCCGCGCGCAGGGTCCAGCGCCGGGACCGCCGTTCCGCCGTCCTGATCGTGCTCGGCATGGGGCTCGCGGCCGTGGTCGTCGACGGCTGGCCCGGCTGGGGCGCCGACTTCGGCGGCGTGCTCGCCCTGGTGCCCGGGGTGGCCGTCCTGGTCGCGGGCGTGGCCGGGATCCGGCTGAACCTCCGCCGAGCCGTGCTCATCGCCGTCGCCGCCGTCGCCGCGGTGAGCGCCGCCGCGGTGGCCGACTGGCTTCGCCCGGCGGAGAGTCGTTCCCACCTTGGCACCTTCGTCCAGCGCGTCATCGAGGGCGAGGCCGCCCCGGTGATCCTGCGGAAGGCCGAGGCGACGCTCGCGAGCGTGACGTACGGCGGACCGCTCGGCTGGCTGGGCATCCTCGGCTACCTCGCGATCGGCGCCCTCGTCCTGCGCCCCCGGCGGTTCCGGGCTCGCGCGCTCCTCGACGCCTACGCCACCTGGCCGACCCTGGCGCCCACGCTCCACGCCGTGCTCGTCACCGGGCTGGTCGGCTTCGCCCTGAACGACTCCGGTGTCGCGGTACTCGCGGCGGTCCTGATGGCCGGGGTACCGCTGGCGGTCCTGGGGGTGGTCCGCTCCGCCGCGCTGACCGCCCCGAGCCCGATGCCCGTCGACGTCGAGGTCGGCACGGTCGAGGCGGGTCCGGCCGAGGCAGGTCAGGACGAGCCAGCGCCGGACTCGGGCGAGGAGCCGGTCGCGGAGTCCACCGGAGGCAGGGACGAGGACACCGACGGGGGAGCGTACAAGAAGGCTGCCCACAGGGGCACGGTCGAGGAACCGGTCGAGCAGAGCACGGAGCCGTCCGAGGTCCCGGAGAAATCTTCGGTTGAACCTCCCGCCACGCGGGTCCGTGAGAACCTGTAGGGAACGCCCTGATGATCATGGTCGCGCCGTGAGCGGGTGCTCGCGAGCGGACCGGGATCCGTGGGGCGGGCCCTGCGCCCTCCGGTCGGTGTCACGCGCTGCCCACCCGTTCGCCGCGTGAGGCCCCGCCAGCCGAAGAGCGGGCGCGCAGTTCTCGACGCCCCGCGGCGGTCGGCTGTGGAACCAGCCGGGCTCGGGACCGTCACCGTTCCCAACGAGGGCTCCGAGCTCTTCGGACGCGTCGACGGAGCCCCTTCGACCCATCGGTACGCAGCATGTCTGGCAAACGAAGGGACCACCCATGCAACGCCGTACCTTCCTCTCGACCGTCGCTCTGGGCAGCGTCGCGGGCGCTGCCTCCGCCCTGACCGTCGCCAACCCCGCGCTCGCCGCGACGACCCCAGCCGCCGGCGCGGACACGGCCACGAACTCCGGCGCGGCGGCCGACGTCGCGGCCCACGCCTCGTCGGGCTCGCGGCCGTTCCCCACCTACTTCTCCCTGCCCGACGGCTTCCAGCCCGAGGGGATCGCGATCGGCCCCGGGGATGTCGCCTACTTCGGGTCCCGGCTCGACGGCTCGATCTACCACGCCTCCCTGCGGACGGGCCGCGGGAAGGTCTTCAGCGACGGCCCGGGTACGCCGTCCCTGGGCATGAAGACCGACTCGAGCGGGCGGCTCTACGTCGCCGGTGGCACCGGCGGCGACGCGCGGATCATCGACACCAGAAGTGGCGAGGTCCTGGCGAGCTACCGGTTCGCGACCGGGACCAGCTTCGTGAACGACGTCGTGCTCACACGTGACGCGGCCTGGTTCACCGACTCCGCCAACGCCGTTCTCTACGCCCTTCCCCGCAAGCGCCTCCGGCTGCCGAGCCAGGACGACGTCGTGCGGGTGCCGCTGCGGGGCGACATCGAGTACGCCGCGGGCACGAACGCCAACGGGATCACGGAGACGCCGGACGGTTCCGGGCTGCTGGTCGTCCAGTCCGTCACCGGGAAACTGTTCCGGCTCGACACCCGCACCGGTGGTACGCGGGAGGTCGACCTCGGTGGCGACGTCCTGACCAACGGCGACGGCCTGCTGCTGCACGGCCACACGTTGTACGCCGTCTTGAACCGCCTGAACACCGTCGCTGTCCTGTGGGTCGACCGTGCCGGGCTGCGGGCGCGCGTCATCCAACGCAGGACGGACCCGCGGTTCGACGTACCCACCACGATGGCGGCGTTCGGCAGCCGGCTCTACCTGCCCAACGCCCGCTTCACGACCCCGCCCGAGGCGACCACGGAGTACTCCGTCGTCGCGATCCGGCGCTGGTGACCACCAGCACTGTCAGGCCGGTGTAGCCGGCGTCGCGAGTGGATGACTCGCACGGGACGTGGGGTCGGCCTCACGTCCCGTTCGGCTCGCAGGTGCCCCTCGCGCGCTCGTCGTACGCCGCCATCAGAAGGCGCGCGGCGTGGCCGGCCCGGCTTCCGTAGCCGCCACCGAACAACGCGGCATGGGTGAGGAGCGGGTGCAACTGGTGCAGCTGCACCCGTTCCCGCCAGCCGTCGGCCAGGGGGAAGACCTCCTCGTACGCCGCGACCAGCCGGTCCAGGTGCGGCGTGCCGAACAGCGCGAGCATCGCCAGGTCGGTCTCCCGGTGCCCACCGTGGGCGGCGGGATCGACGAGGCGGGGTTCGCCGTCGAGGGCCCAGACGATGTTGCCCGACCAGAGGTCACCGTGGATGCGTGCGGGCGGTTCGGGTGGTCCGGCGTACTTCTCGATGCGGTCGAGGACCGCGCAGACCGCGTTCGCCTCGTCGGCCTCGAGCCGGCCCCGGTTGAACGCCATCCGCAGGTAGGGCTCGACCCGGTGTCGTACGTAGAACTCCGTCCAGGTGTCGGTCTCCTGGTTGGACTGCGGCAGCGGACCGATGAAGCCGTCGGTCGAAGCGCCGAACGTCGGAGCACCGCCGCGGTGGGTGAGCGCGAGGGCATGGCCGAGGCGTTCGGCCGACTCCGCGGACGGGCGGCCGGACTCCAGCCACTCCAGGACCAGGCACTCCCGGTCGAAGCCGAGGACGGCGGGCGTGGCCGCCGCGCCCGCACCGGCCGAGGCCAGCCACTCCAGTCCGCGCGCCTCCGCCTCGAAGAAGCCGCTCGGTGCGCTCGGGCGGGCCTTGACGAAGACACTGCGGCCGTCGCCGAGCCGGACACGGGTGGCGACACAGATGTCTCCGCCCGCCACGGGGTTCGTCGCCACGACGGCGGTGTCGAGGAGTTCTTCGACGTGATGGGCGATGCTCGTCTGCCGGGCCATTGCTCGATACTAGGGTGGCAACGTTCACGGTACGTAGGCGGACCGTAGCTGTACGGTGACAATGATGTCGACCCGTGACCACCGGGCTCCCGTCGCCGGCCGGGTCGGAACGGGTCCACGCCGGCCGGTCACGCCGGTCCGGCCTCTCTGGTCGGTCAGTTCCCCGTGGCCCGCTCGCGGTGGTCGAGCAGTCGGGCGAGTTCGTCGCTCAGCTTCGTCGCCGCGTCTTCGACCAGGTCGAGGACCAGGTCGAAGGCCTGCCCGTCGGCGTCGTAGGGGTCCGGGATATCGCCTCCGTCGGCGCCGAACCAGCCGAAGAGCCCGATCCGCTCCCGCTCGCCCGGGGCCGCGAGCCGGCGCAGGGCGGAGAGGTTGGAGTCGTCCATGCCGAGCACCAGGTCGCGCCCGGCGAGCCATTCCCGCTGGAACTGTCGGGCCCGGTGCCCGTCGATGTCGTTCTCGTCGTAGCCGGCTGCCCGCAGGACGCCCGCCGACCGCGAGTCCATGCGGTGGCCCACGTGCCAGTCGCCGAGGCCCGCGCTGTCGACGGTCACGGTGGTGAGTCCGGCGTCCGCGAGCCGCTGCCGGAGCACGACCGCGGCGATCGGTGAGCGGCAGATGTTGCCGAGGCAGACCAGGCTGACACGGTAGGGCGACCCGGGGTCGCCGTCACGGGGTTCGGGAAGCTTCACCCACCCAGCATGCCCGTGGGCTCGGCGCGGCCGGACCGGTGCTCCGGTCCGGCCGCGTGAGTGGAACGGGTTACCGCCGCGTGCCGGTGTCGTCATCGCCGTCGTCCTCGGAGTCGCCGGCGTCGTCCGGCCGGTCGTCCTCGCCGAGGATCCGGTAGATCTTGGACCGCGCCTCCCGCAGGGTGTCGGCGATCCGGTGCAGCTGGTCCTCGTTCGCGGCCTGGGCGCCCTGCATCGCGGCGGCCATCAGGCCCATGCCGGCCCGCCGCAGCTCGTGCCACGGTGAGTCCGAAGGCTCGACGAACTCCTCCCAGGGCGCGTTTCCGTGAGCTTCGACGTGCTCACGTCCGGCGTCGGTGAGGGAGTAGAGCCGCTTGCCGCCCTCCTCGGTGGAGGTGACGAGCCCTTCGTCCTCGAGGAGCTGGAGCGTCGGGTAGATCGAGCCGGCGCTCGGACGCCAGGCGCCCCCGCTGCGTTCCTGAAGCTCGCGGATCATCTCGTAGCCGTGCATGGGTCGCTCGGTGCTGGCCAGCAGGTGCAGGATTCCGGCGCGGACGTCGCCGCGCCGCGCCCGCGGCCCGCGACCGGGGAAACCGAACGGAGGACCCCAGCCGCCGCGACCACCCCACGGGCCGAACCCGCCGGGACCGAAGCCTCCGGGACCGAAGCCGCCCGGACCGAACCCGCCGCCTCGGCGCCCGCCGCGGCCGCGGCCGCGGTGCGGACCTTCGCCGACGCCGCCCAGGCCGAAGCCCGGGCCGCCGAACCCGAGACCTGCTTCGTGGTGGCCTTCGTGGTGGCCGGCTTCGTGGTGTCCAGGGTCGTGATGCCCGGGGTCGTGGTGCCCCGAACCGTGGTGGGCGGCGCCGTGCTGACCCGCCCAGGCGCCCGGGCCGTAGGCGTGACCCCAGCCGGACCGGCTGGCTGCCCGGATGGCCCTGGCGGCCAGCGGAACCGCGACCGGAAGGACCCGGACGAAAGGTGGCATCTGCCGTGTCATGTGAACCACTCCTTGTGGATCTCGATGGAACGCTCTGTCGTATCGATGGTTCACGATATATCGCCGATACGACGCCGACAAGGCCTGAGAGATCATCGAGGTGGTTGGGCGCGACGAAAGATCGGCCCGCGGCAGGAGTGACGGGGACGCGGGCAGGAGCGAACAACCTCGCGACGCCGAGGAGGAGTGCGCGGCGGCGTTCTACGCGCGACGACGAACGCGGCCAGGCACGATGGCGGGCCGCGAGTCAGGCAGGACCTGTGGAAGGACCTGTGGAACGGCTGCTAGGTACTCGCCGGCTCCCGCGGCCGCCGGAACCCCGGATGATCGGCCGGCAGTGAACGCCGCAGCACCCAGGCGCTCACCGCTACGCAGGCCGCGACCAGTGGCCAGGTGAGCGCGGCCCGGGCCACGGCCAGGCCGAGTACCGCGTCGGCGGCGTAGAGGACGCTGAAGACGGCGACCCGAACGACGTACTGGCCGACCCAGACCCACGACGCCATGGCGTACGCGTGCAGCAGAGCGGGGTCCCGCCGCCACCGGCCGCGCTGCCGCAGCGCCGTACCGACCACGACGCCGAGCAACGGCCAGCGGATCACGATGCTGACGATCCACGCGAGCGCGCTCGCGGCGTTGGTCGCGAGCTGGACCAGGAAGAAGTCGGCCGCCCGGCCGGTCCGCAGCACGATCACGGCCGCGACCGCGACACCGAGCAGGCCGAGCACGACGGCGCGGGGCCGTTTGCCCTGGGCCAGCCGGTAACCGGCCAGGGCCAGACCGACCGCCATCGCGGCGACCGCGCCCCAACCGACCGAGCTGTCGCTGAGCAACCAGCCGACCACGAAGGCGATCGGGGGAAGTGCCGCGTCCGTGGACGCCCGCCAGCCGCCGAGGACCGCCGCCAGGGACTCCGGCTCGGTGTCGTCCGCTCGCTCCGGGGCTCGGGCCGGATCGCCCGGCACGTCCGGGTCGCCCGAACTGCCGGGACCATCCGGCCCGCGCCGGTGATCCTGGCCGCCCTCTTCGCCTGCGTCGGAGCTGCGCACGGCACCAAGACTGCCGCACGCTTCGAGCCGCCGGGCAGCTGGCTCGCGGCTCGTTGGGCGGGTCGCGAGCCTGATCGTCCGGGCCTGGACACGTTGCGTACTCCCGGGCCCTAAAGTGACTGGTATGACTCCACCATCGACCGGACCCCGCCTGCGGGAGTCGCTCCAGGGCATTCCGTCGTACAAGCCTGGCCGCCCGGCTCCCGTCGCGACGGGGCGGACGATGTACAAGCTGTCCAGCAACGAGAACCCCTTCCCCCCGTTGCCGGAGCTGGAGGAGGCCGTCCGCGCCTCGGTCCACGTGATGAACCGCTACCCCGACCTCGCCTGCGGTCGGCTGGTCGGCTCGCTCTCCGAACGGCTCGACGTTCCCGTCAACCACTTCGCGCCCGGGACGGGCTCGGTCGCGCTCCTCTACCACCTGCTGCAGGCCGTCTGTGAGCCCGGCGACGAGGTGGTCTACGCCTGGCGCTCCTTCGAGGCCTACCCGATCGCGGCCCAGGCGGCCGGCGCCAACCGGATCCAGGTCCCGCTCACCGCCGACGCGCGGCACGACCTCGACGCGATGGCCGCGGCGATCACCGACCGGACCCGCGCCGTGATCGTGTGTACGCCGAACAACCCGACCGGACCCACGGTCTCCCACCGTGAGCTGGCGGAGTTCGTCGACCGCGTTCCGTCCGACGTCCTGATCGTGATCGACGAGGCCTACCTGCAGTTCATCCGCGACCCGCAGGCGGCCGACGGCCTCGCGCTCTACCGCGAGCACCCCAACGTGTGTGTGCTCCGTACCTTCTCCAAGGCTTACTGCCTGGCCAACTTTCGGGTCGGCTTCGCGATCGCGCACGACCCGGTCGCCGAGGCGCTGCGGGCGTGCACCCCGCCGTTCGCCGTCTCGACGCTGGCCGAGGAAGCCGCCCTGGCCGCGCTGGCGTGCGAGAACCGCCTCCTGGAGCAGGTGGAGGTCCTCGTCAAGGAGCGCTTCCGGGTGGTCGACGGCCTGCGGGCTGCCGGCCTGCGCATCCCGGCGACGGAGGCCAACTTCTTCTGGGTCCCGGCGGGTGCGGAGACCGACGACTTCGCCCAGGCCTGTGAGGACGCCGGTGTGGTCGTCCGGGCGTTCCCCGGCGACGGCTGCCGGGTCAGCATCGGCGAGCCGGCCGCCAACGACATCGTGCTCGAGGTCGGCACCCGCTGGGCCGCCAGCCACCCGGGCTGAAATCCCCGCCGTTCGGGTAGGACGCAGGTCGGACGCGAGGGCGACAGTTCGACTGCGGCGGGCTCGGGTGGGGCGGCATGGGCATCCTGGACGACCATCTCGCCCTGACCCCTCCCGCCCAGGAGGGATCGGCTCTGCGGGTGACCGCGCTGATCCGCGATTCGAGGCATCGGGTCTTCGTCCGTCGCCTCCTCCCCTCGGACTCCCGGCCGGGCGGGTGGGAGGCCGTCGGCCGCGACGTGCCGGCGGGTGAGTCGGCGGGAGCGGTACTCGTCCGCGCGGTCGCCGAGGAGACCGGCTGGACGCTCGGCCAGGTCGAGGCGTTGCTGGACGACCGGGAACGCCGTGACGGCGCGCACCGGCTGCGTGACCTCGCTTTCCTGGTGCGGGTCGACGGCGACCTCACCGCGCCTCGCCTGGCCGAGGGCCGCTACGACGCGCACGGCTGGGTCGGCGTCCGGGACCTCGGACCGTTCCGGACCGGTGGCACCCAAGGTCGGACCCGCGGTGGGCACGCCCTGACCGAGCGGCCGGATCAGGAACTGGCCGGCGAGGGGGCCGACGGCAGGCGGGGTGACGGTCACCGGACCGACGGTGAGCAAGGTGACCGTCATCGGACCAGCGGTGAGCGGGGTGACGGTGACAGCATCGACGGTGCCCCCGCCGACGCCGCCACGGCGGAGGTCGTGGTCAAGGCCGCGCGGACCCGCCTGAGCGCGCGG
Source organism: Actinopolymorpha pittospori (assembly GCF_014873875.1). Taxonomy (GTDB): domain Bacteria; phylum Actinomycetota; class Actinomycetes; order Propionibacteriales; family Actinopolymorphaceae; genus Actinopolymorpha; species Actinopolymorpha pittospori. Next base: position 2,022,131 of record NZ_JADBEM010000001.1, read on the forward strand.
CTGCGGCTGGAGCCGGTCGGTCCCGAACACAGCGAGGACCTCTGGCGCCTACACGTCCACCCGGACGTCGCGGCGTGGCTCGGCGGCCCGTGGACGCAGGAGGTGGCCCGCCGCAGCGCGGTACGCGTCCGGGCCGGCTGGGACGCCGCCGGCGCGGGCATCTGGGTTGCCTACGACCGGGTCACCGGTGAACTCGTGGGACGGGGCGGGCTGGCGCCGTACAGCCTCGACGGGTTGGCGACCTACGAGGTCGGGTGGATCGTGCATCCGGATCGGTGGGGACAGGGCTACGCGACCGAGATGGGAATGGCAGGACTCGAGTTCGCGTTCCAGGAACTTGGCGCGCGTGAGGTCGTGGCCTTCACCCTCCCGCACAACACGCGATCGCGGGCTGTGATGGACCGACTCGGCATGCGCTACGACCGCGAGATCGTGCATGCCGGAATGGGTCACGTTCTCTATGTCCGACGCAATCCAGCGGCCGACGACAATGGCCGGAACCGGCCGTATTCGCGCCACGATGAGGACAGTGGGACGTCCAGGATCTGAACTCGTCCGTCTTACTTAGTTGACGGAAAGGCTTATCCTTGATGGGTCTCTGCTGACCTGATCGGATCGCCCCGAGGAGGGGCCTGCTCGCGATCCGGCAGTCTTCTTCCGGTCGATACTCGGTGAGGAGTGGCCTGCCCGACAATGCCATCAGATAGCACGGCGAGAACCGCCGACCAGCCTGGCATTCCCGTTCACACCCACAATCGATTCCGCGGCCTCGACTCACTGTGGCGGCTGCGGAGCTACCTTCGGCCCTACGTCGGCCGACTGATCGTGATGTTCGCCGCGGCCCTCGCCGGGGTCGGCGCCAGTCTGGCGATTCCCCTGGTGAGCAAGCAGATCATCGACGGTCCGGTGGCGGACCGTGACACTCGCGGACTTGTTCTGCTGGGTGTACTCGCCATCGTCCTTGGTCTTACCGAGGCGTTCCTGATCTTCGCCCGTCGCTGGATTCAGTCCCGCGCCGTCCTTGGTCTGGAAACCGCCATCCGAGATGACCTCTACGCTCACATGCAGCGACTGCCCATGGGGTTCCATGGCGGCTGGCAGAGCGGCCAGTTGCTGTCCCGGATCACCACCGACCTCTCGGTCATCCGGCGGTTCCTGGGCTTCGGCATCCTCTTCCTCGTCACGAACATCGTTCAGCTGGTGGTCGTGACGATCCTGCTGCTCCACATGTACTGGCAGCTCGGCCTGCTCGTGGCGGCCTCGGCGGCCCCGATCGTGGTCCTGTCGCTGCGGTTCCACAAGAAGTACATCCGCATCTCCCGGCAGGTGCAGGACCAGCAGGGCGACCTCGCGACCGTCATCGAGGAGGGCGCGGTCGGCATCCGGGTGATCAAGGCCTTCGGCCGGCGTCACCACGTCTACGACATGTACGACGAGCACGCCCGCAAGGTCTACGACACCTCCATCGAGAAGGTGCGGATGTCGTCGAGCTTCTGGACGTTCCTCGGCCTCGTCCCGAACCTCACGCTCACCTTCGTCCTGCTGCTCGGCGCCCTCGCGGTCGGTCAGCACTCGATGACACTCGGCACCCTGGTCGCGTTCACGACCCTGCTGCTCCAGCTCGTCTGGCCGATCGCCTCGCTCGGTCAGATCCTCGCGATGGCGCAGGAGTCGATGACGGCGGCCGACCGGGTGATGGAGGTCCTCGACACCGTTCCGACCATCGTCGGTGGTGACGCGGCTGTCACCACTGCGACCGGGCACCTGAGGTTCGAGGGAGTGGGCTTCCACTTCCCCGACGACGACACCCCCGTGCTCCACGACGTCTGGCTCGACGTCGAGCCGGGTGAGACGGTCGCGGTCGTGGGCGCCACCGGTTCTGGCAAGACGACCTTGACAGGGCTGGTGCCGCGGCTGCACGACGTGACCGCGGGTCGCGTGACGATCGACGGAGTCGACGTCCGTGACATGACCCTGCCGTCCCTGCGCTCGATCGTGGCGACGGCGTTCGAGGAGCCCACGCTCTTCTCCATGAGCGTGCGGGAGAACCTCACCCTGGGTCGCACCGACGCGACCGAGGAGGAGGTTCACGAGGCCCTGCAGGTCGCGCAGGCGAGGTTCGTCTACGACCTGCCGTGGGGACTCGACACCCGGATCGGTGAGCAGGGGCTCTCCCTCTCCGGGGGTCAGCGGCAACGGCTCGCACTGGCGCGCGCCGTCCTGTCCAGGCCGAAGATCCTCGTCCTCGACGACACCCTGTCCGCACTCGACGTCGAGACCGAGGCGCTGGTCGAGGAGGCCCTGCGCCACGTGCTCGCGGCCGCGACCGGCATCGTCGTGGCACACCGCGCGTCGACGGTGCTGCTCGCCGACAAGGTCGCCCTGTTGCAGGGCGGGACGATCACCCACGTGGGTACTCACCACGAGCTCCTCGCCCAGGTTCCCGCATACCGCGAGCTGCTCGGCCAGGACGCCGACCTCGACGCCGAGGAGGTGTACTCATGACGGCCCCCACGACCACGGCCGCCGACGAGGCTGGTGCCGAGGAGAGTTCCAAGGACTCCGACGCGTCCAGACCGGCCGAGGAGAAGGGCTGGCGCGGCGTCGCCGCCGAACAGCAGGACGACATCAGCGGCCAGGCCTCGGTGTTCCTCCGGGAACGCTCGCGGAAGCTGCTCGGTGAGCTGCTGCGTCCCTACCGGAAGCTGATCGCCATCCTGGTGGTGGTCGTCGTCCTGGAGAACGCCGCCCGCCTCGCGATCCCCTACCTCGTGAAGGTCGGAATCGACCGAGGCATCCCCCCGCTGGTCGACAACGAGGGCGCCACCACCCTGATCACCGTCGTGGCGATGGTGCTCGTGGTTGCTGTCGGCCAGGCGTACTTCCGGCGGACGTTCCTGCAGCTGTCCGGACGGATCGGCCAGGACATCCTGCTGCACCTGCGGCGACGGATCTTCAACCACTTCCAGAAGCTGTCGCTGTCGTTCCACGAGAAGTACACCTCTGGTCGGGTGATCTCGCGCCTGACCTCCGACATCGACGCGATCTACGAGCTCCTGCAGTCGGGCTTCGACGGTCTGGTCAGCGCTGTGCTCACGCTGCTCGGCACCGCCATCCTGCTGCTCGTGCTCGACGTCCACCTCGGTCTGGTGGCGCTGATCCCGATCCCGATCCTGCTGCTGTTCACCCAGTGGTTCCGCAAGCAGTCGAGCCTCGCCTACCGCAAGACACGAGAGACCGTCGCGGTCGTCATCGTGCACTTCGTGGAGTCGATGCAGGGCATCCGCGCCGTCCAGGCGTTCCGGCGCGAGCCGCGTAACCAGGAGATCTTCGAAGAGGTCAACGAGAACTACCGCGCGGCCAACATGCGCGGCATGCGCCTCATCGCGATCTTCATGCCGGGCGTCAAGGCCATCGGAAACCTCACCATCGCGGTGGTGCTTCTGTACGGCGGTTGGCTCGCCTTCCATGATGCTGTAACGGTTGGTGTGCTCGCGGCGTTCCTGCTGTACCTGCGACAGTTCTACGAACCCATGCAGGAGATCAGCCAGTTCTACAACACCTTCCAGTCGGCCAGTGCCGCGCTGGAGAAGCTGTCGGGTGTACTCGAGGAGCAGCCGGAGGTCTCGGAGCCGGCCAAGCCGGCCAAGCTCGAGAACGCCCGTGGACAGGTGCACTTCGACGGCGTGGAGTTCGGCTACGTCGACAAGCGTCCGGTCCTGCCGCACCTGGACCTGCTGGTCCCGGCCGGTCAGACCGTGGCGTTGGTCGGTGCGACCGGTGCGGGCAAGACGACGTTGGCCAAGCTCCTGTCCCGCTTCTACGACCCGACCAAAGGGAAGGTCGTCCTCGACGGAGTCGACCTGCGCGACCTCGACGAGGCCACCCTCCGCAAGGCGGTCGTCATGGTCACCCAGGAGAACTTCCTCTTCACCGGCACCGTGGCCGACAACATCCGCTTCGGTCGGCCGGACGCCACCATGAAGGAGATCGTGGCGGCGGCCCGGGCGATCGGCGCGGACGAGTTCATCGAGGCGCTTCCGGACGCCTACGACACCCAGGTCGGCAAGCGTGGCGGCCGGTTGTCCGCGGGACAGCGACAGCTGATCGCGTTCGCCCGGGCGTTCCTCGCCGACCCGGCGGTGTTGATCCTCGACGAGGCGACGTCCAGCCTGGACGTGCCGAGCGAGCGGCTCGTGCAGCGCGCGCTCCGCACCATCCTGGCCGACCGCACCGCGCTGATCATCGCCCACCGGCTCTCCACTGTGGAGATCGCCGACCGGGTGCTGGTCATGGACCAGGGCCGGATCGTCGAGGACGGCTCACCAGACGAACTCGTCCAGCAGACCGGGCGCTTCGCTCATCTGCACCAGGCGTGGTTGGAGAGCCTGGCCTGAGTTCGGCCACCGGTGGCGCGAGCGATCGGTGGTGCGAACAGAGGTGAGCAGGCAGTGACGAACAGGCAGTGACAACCCGGTCCTGACACCCGGCAGAACCCAAACATGGTTGGCCGGAACGAGGCCGAACAGGCGAGTGAGAGCCGCTTCTCCTTCGGGAGAAGCGGCTCTCGCCGTTTCACGGGTTCACATGCGCGGGCTCCCGCCGCTGGTGGCGTGCCGGTCTCGTCGGCGTGGCACATCTCACGTTCGACGTCAGAACGCCGTACGGAAAGGCGGCACGGCGTACGTCACCAGCTCCGTACGCCGTACGGAAAGGCGGCACGGCGTACGGAGCTGGTGACGCGCAGTGCGACGGCGCTAGCGAAACGCTCACCGACTTGACCGCCTACCCTTCGATGACGGTAGCGTCAAGGGACGAACTGCCCGTCAGGGGTAGGCCGGAGGATCGTCCGTACGCACCTCGCGTACCGATCAACGTCGATCGTGTCGACCCGTCATGTCCGGCCGGACAGCCGTGCGCGCAACGCGCCCAGATGCGCAACCCACGGTTGACAACCCCGAGTGCACCGACGTGCCAGCTGCTTGGACAGCTGTGCCGTGGCGCGCGCCGGAAAGATGAGGGAGCCTGTGTCCGCAGTCCGTGCCGACAAGCTCTACAAGGTCTTCGGTCGCCGCGCGAGCGATGCGATCCCCCTGCTGGAACAGGGGCGAGACGCACAGGACGTCCGCAAGCTCGGGGTGACACCAGCCGTGATCGACGCGTCCTTCCACGTCGAGGAAGGCGAGATCTTCGTCGTCATGGGACTGTCCGGCTCGGGGAAGTCGACCCTGATCCGGATGCTCAACGGGCTGCTCACACCCACCTCCGGCAGGGTGTACCTGGGCGAGGTCGAGCTGAACGGCCTGTCCGCCAAGCGGATGCGGACCGTCCGGCAGGAGAAGATCAGCATGGTCTTCCAGCACTTCGCGCTGCTGCCACACCGGACCGTGCTGGAGAACGCCGCGTACGCACTGGAGATTCGCCAACTGCCCAAGGGCGAACGCGTCGACCGGGCCCGCGAGGCGCTCGGCATGGTGGGCCTGGAGGGCTGGGAGGATCACCTGCCGACCCAGCTGTCCGGCGGTATGCGCCAACGCGTCGGTCTCGCTCGGGCGCTCGCCGCCGGCACCGACATCCTGCTGATGGACGAGGCGTTCAGCGCACTCGACCCGCTGATCCGGCGGGAGATGCAGGACCAGCTGCTCGAACTCCAGTCCCGGTTGGGGAAAACCATCGTCTTCATTACCCACGACCTCAACGAGGCGATGCGGATCGGCGACCGGATCGCCATGATGCGCGACGGCCGGATCGTCCAGATCGGCACGTCGGAAGAGATCCTGCAGGATCCGGCCAACGACTACGTCGCACAGTTCGTCCAGGACGTCGACCGGTCGAGGGTGCTGACCGCGAGCGCCGTGATGGAAAAGCCGGTCGCGCTGGTCCGAGCGCAGTCGGGTCCGCGCCAGGCTCTCCGGGTCATGCGCGAGAACCAGGTGGGTGCGGCGTTCGTCGTCGACCGGGAGCGCCGCCTCGTCGGCGCCGTCCGCGACGGTGCCGTCGCCGAGGCGACCAGGCAGGGGCGGGAGTCGCTGAACGGCCTGGTCAGTGCGGACGACGCGGTGACCGTCGGGCCCGACGTGCTGGTCGCGGACCTGCTCACCTATTCCGCGGAAGCGGCGGTGCCGCTTGCGGTCGTCGACGACGAACGACGGTTGCTCGGGGTCATTCCTCGGGTCACCCTGCTCGCCGCGCTGGGCAACGGACACCACCTCGAACCGGCCACGGCCGACGACACCACCTCGTCCTCGCGTCAAGAGTCTCCTGACGGTGCGAAGGGCCACGAGTCGGCGCACCGTCAAGAAAGTCTTGACGACACGCAATCCGAAACTGACAACGCCGGCACCGAGGAGGTCACGCCGTGAGCCCTCTCGCCGTATCGAGCCTTCGGGCCGAGTCGAGTCCGCTCGCCGCGGTAGGGATTCCACGTCTGCACGTGGGCGACCTGTTCGCGGCACTCGTCGACTGGCTGACCAACAACCTCGGCGCCGTGTTCGACGCGATCGGCAGCGCGATCGGCTGGACGGTCGGCGGCCTGGCGGGCTTCTTCTCCGCGCCCGCCATCATCGGCCTAGCGATCGTGTTCGGCCTGCTCGGCCTCGCCCTGCGCGGCTGGAAGTGGGGTGTGGCAGCACTCGTCATCACCGGCGTGCTCGGCTACCTCGCCGCACTCGGCGGCGTACCTCCGGCGTTCGTGCTGGCGGTGGCGTTCGGCGTCCTCGGCCTCGCCATCCGGGGCTGGAAGTTCGGCCTGTTCGCGGTCGTCGCGTTCGCGCTCATCGACAGCATGGGCCTGTGGAAGCCCGCGATGGACACCCTCGCACTCGTCCTGGTGGCCAGCCTGGTGGCGGTGGTGCTGGCGATCCCGATCGGGATCGCCGCGGGCCGCAGCGACACCTTCAGCCGGATCGTCAAACCCGTACTCGACCTCATGCAGACGATGCCGGCGATGGTCTACCTCATCCCCTCGATCTTCCTGTTCAGCATCGGGGTCGTGCCAGGCGTGGTGGCCACGGTCATCTTCGCGATGGCCCCCGGCGTCCGCCTGACGGAGCTGGGCATCCGCCAGGTCGACAAGGAGGTCGTGGAGGCTGGCGAGGCCTTCGGCGCACCTCCCGGCCGGATCCTCGGCCGCATCCAGCTACCCCTCGCACTCCCGACGATCATGGCCGGGGTCAACCAGGTGATCATGCTCGCCCTGTCCATGGTCGTGATCGCCGGCCTCGTGGGCGCCGGCGGCCTGGGCGGCGAGGTCTACACATCGATCTCCACCATCGACCTGGCGGGCGGCTTCGAGGCCGGCCTGGCCGTGGTGGTGCTCGCGGTCTACCTCGACCGGCTGACGGCTTCGCTGACGAGTCGCTCGGCCGTGGTCCGCGCGCAGGCGGCGGCGAGCAACCGGTGAGTCCGGGGCGCTGACACCGATCAGACGGGGCGGTCGGCGCCGACTGGCGCCTGACCCGAACTACCCGACGGAAAGGACAGACAACCGTGCGAAGTGGAGGACTCCTGCGGCGCCTGACGATGGCGTCGGCCGCTCTCCTCACGATGGCGCTCGTGGCCGCTGGCTGCGGCACCATCGGTGGGACCGACAATGCGGGCGGTAGCAAGACGACCTCGCAGTCCGGTGACTCGGGCGGCTCCGGGAACGGCAAGACCATCAAGATCGGCTGGATCCCGTGGGACGAGGACATCGTCGTCAGCAACCTGTGGAAGCAGGAGTTGGAGAAGAAGGGCTACAAGGTCCAGCTCGTCCAGCTCGACCCGGGTCCGCTGTTCACCGGCTTGGCCAAGGGTGACATCGACCTGTTCTTCGACACGTGGCTGCCGGTGACCCACAAGAGCTACTGGGACCGGTACGGCAAGCAGCTGGAGGACATGGGGATCTGGTACGACAACGCGACGCTCGCGTTGACCGTCCCCAACTACGTGACCGACGTGAAGACGATCTCTGATCTCAAGGGTAAGGCGTCTGAGTTCGGCGGCCGGATCACCGGAATCGAGGCGGGGGCCGGTCTCACCCAGGCCACCGAGCAGAAGACGATCCCCGGCTACCAGCTGACCGGCGAATACGAACTCGCCAAGTCCTCGACGCCCGCGATGCTCGCCGAGTTGCAGAAGGCGATCAAGGCTAAGAAGCCGATCGTCGTCACCCTCTGGCGTCCGCACTGGGCCTACGCGAAGCTGCCGATTCATGATCTGCAGGACCCGAAGGGCACCCTCGGCAAGGCCGAGAAGCTGCACGTGGTCGGGCGGCAGGGATTCGGCAAGGACTTCCCCGAGCTGAAGACCTGGTTGTCGAACTTCACCATGGACGACAAGCATCTCGGCACCCTCGAGGACGTCGCCCTCAACCAGAACAAGGGCAAGGAGGCCGAGGGCGTCGCCGAGTGGTCGAAGCAGAACGCCGACTTCGTTTCACAGCTGACGAAATAGGAGCTCGCGGGCGGAGCCGCGTTCTGGACCGATCGGGTTCGGAGCCGGCGCCGCCCGACCGGCCACACATGGTGCCCGGCGCTCACCGTAACGGTGAAGTGTCGGGCACCATCGTTTCGCGGAAGGCCCAAGATCAGGAAAAGTGCTGATATGTCACTTCCGCGAGCACCGCGACACGGTGCGGGACCGGTGTGACAAAGGTCACCGCATGACCGCTCTGGCCCGACTTGGCTTGATCTCGCCGGTCATGCGAGCCTAAGCGGAACATTGCGGGTCGACATTGTTTTGGTCCGCGCCAATTCGGCGGAGCCGAATCCGGTCAACCGGTCATCCGGCCGGTTCAGGTCGATCGGAATTCTCCGTGCATAAAGAAATTCCTGTCCCGATCCGGGAAATTCCGGATCGGTGATTTTGCGGTCGGGGGATACATTCCGCAGCTGTGCGAACGGTTTGTCCTCGACCGAAAGGGATTGCTTGTGTCCGGGCGTCATGTGTCAGCAAGGGTGCGTCGAAGGATCATCATCGGCACGGTGGCCACCGCCCTGGCGCTGACCGGTGTGACGGCCGGCGGCCTGGTGCTGGTCAACCGCTCGTCCGACCCGGTGCCCGCCGCGGCTGCCCTGGACCGACCGATCCAGGCAGCCGAACGGGGCCACCGGGCCTCGCGCAGCCTGGAACGCACCGCTCCCGGCCAGTCCGACGGGCACCCGGCCGCAACGCCGACCAGCCAGGCGGACGACGAGCCCGGCGCGAACGCCCGTCCCGCTGACGCGACGGCCACACCCCGGGCCACAGCCAAGGCCACCCCCCGGGCCACCGCGCCGAAGACGCCGAAGCCGGAGGCGACCGAGGTCCACAAGCAGGACGCCCCGGCCGCCAAGGAGTCGCCGAAGGCGAAGTCGTCCGGTGATGAGGAGTCCACCTCGGAGTCCAGTTCGGGTGGCAGCGAGGACGCGAACGTCGTGGAGACCAAGAGCGGTCCCGCGACCTTCTTCGGCGACGCCTCGGAGTACCAGCCGATGGCCTGTGGCGGGCACACCCGCACCACCACCAAGGGCGTCGCGCTGTGGAAGGTGCCCTGCGGCACGATGGTCCGGATCACCAGTGAGGACACCGGCAAGAGCGTCATCGCCCCCGTCGAGGACCGTGGGCCGGCCAGCTGGACCGGCGCGGTGATCGACCTGCTGCCCGACACCTGGGATGCCCTCGGCGTCTCCCGCGACCAGGGCCGCCAGGAGGTCACCTACGAGGTGCTCGGCGACTGAGCACCAGACCTCGGTCGGAGGTCCAGCCCGTGGATCAGGTGATCCTGGTCCACGGCCACACTGCCTAGGGTGAGCTGGTGGATCACCACGTCGGGCGCCGCGTCCAGCACGACCAGGACACCGACCGTGAGATCGGCCGCGACCTCGCGCCCGGGCCACTCCCGGTGACTGTCGGCCGTGGCGAGCTCGCGGCGTGCGTGGACGCGCTGCTCTTTCGCAGGCCGTCCCGGTCGGACGCGTCCGCCTCCGCGGCCGACGCCCTAGGCTTTCAGCAGACCCCGACAGCCCCGTTCCGGACGCCGGAGCGGGCCTGCGGCGCGATCAGGGGTGGTCGCCGGCGAAGGCGCTGGCCGAATCTGGCTCCCCCAACTCGTGCCGCCTCGAGAGGCTGACACAGTGGAAGAGGCGGGCGACGTGAGAGCGCGTGTCGTCCGCCGATCGCACTGCCACGAAGCGCTACCGGAGGACACGGGTGACGAACGAAGGCGCGGCCAGTGGGGACGCGGGCGACGACGTGACGGGCCGCGGCCGGACCGGCCGCGACGCCACGAAGAGGCCGCTTCCGCCGACGGCGTGTTCTGCCCTGTCCGAGGCGCTCGAGGAGCCCATGGCCGGAACCGCGGCCAACGCCACGACCTGGCTGTGCATCGAACAGTCCGGCCCCTACGGCGCGGACGCCCTCACCGAGAGCCACTTCGACCCCATCCTCGGCGCCGAGCTGGCGGCCCGGGTCAAGGGCACCGGCGTCCGCGTCCAGCTCATCCGGCGCCCTGGCCGGCACGCCGACCGGCACCTGGACGAGGGGGCGCAGCACAGCGACCGTCGAACCGTCTACGTCGCGCACACGCGGCCGGGCGGGACCTGGATCCACAAGGGCGCGTTCGACGACCTGACCAAGCTGCTCAGCTTCGACTTCGAGGCACTCGCGGCCGGCGTGGAGCCGCAGACGTGGGGGAGGCGGGACGACACCCCCTTGATGCTGGTGTGCAGCAACGGGCGCCGCGACGTGTGCTGTGCGGTGCTCGGCCGGCCGATCGCGGCCGAGCTCGCCCGCCGTCATCCCGACGGCACGGTGTGGGAGACCACCCACACCGGCGGCCACCGGCTCGCCCCCACCGCGGTGGTGCTTCCCACCGGTTACCTCTACGGCCGGCTCGACATCGAGCACGCGGATCGGGTCCTGTCACAGGCCCGACGCGGACTGATGGTGGTCGACCGGTGCCGTGGCCGCTCGACCTGGACCGCTCCTGGCCAGGTGGCCGAGCTCGCCGTCCGCGAGCTCATCGACGAGCCGCTCCCCGACGTCGTACGCGTGGAGGCCGAGGAGCCGGGCGAGCCCGCGGTGGAAGACGACCCCGCCATCCCGTACGCCGCGCAGTCCGACCGGCGTGGCTGGCGGGTCCGGGCGAGTGCGGCGGGGCGTGAGTTCGTGGTGTGGGGCCGGGAGGAGGTCCTGCGACCGGAGCGGCGTACCAGCTGCGCGAAGGCGCCGGTCACGCCGACGGCCCACCAGGTGACCCGGGTGGAGGAGACGACGCCCGCGGGCTGACGACGGCCCAGCCGGCGCCCAGGCGTCGTCGGGAACATCGGCCCGAAGATCAGGAGCCGCGGTCGGGGTCAGCTCGAGGCGAGCCTCAATCCGGCCTCGAGTTCCACGCGGTTCTCGGCCACCCAGGCGAACGCGTCCTGGATCCCCTCCACGACACCGCTGTCGAGGAGGCGCTGTTTGGCCGGGTCTCCCGCGGCGGCCTCCGCCGCGATCCCGCGCCAGCACCGGTCCTGCCACCACATGATCGTCTCGACGAGTTCGCCCCGGTCGCGGGTGGTCAGGCCGTACGTCTCGCCGATCAGCGCGAGCAGCCGGGCAGGCCCGGCCGGACTGGAGCGGCGCGGCCCGAGGTCGAGGAACTGCCAGCACACGTGGGCGACGTCGTGCAGCCGACGCCCCGGTGCGGCGAGGTCCCAGTCGATGAAGGCGTACGGGCGCAGGCCGGCGGCCTCGCGCCGATAGACCGTGTTGCGGGGCGCGAGGTCGTTGTGGCACACGACCTCCTGGTCTTCGGCGAGGTCCGTACCGGCGCTCAGGTCGTGGAACTGCCGGACGAGCTTGGTCACCTTCACCAGGCTGTCCTCCGACCACACCGCGGGCGGCTGGGCCGGCTCCCACGCGACGTGGCCGTCGAGGTGGGTGAGGATCTCCCGGCCGTCGGTGTCGGTGCCGAGGTACCTCGGCGCGCCGGTCCAGTGGTAGTGGTCGAGGAGCCGCAACAGGTCGTGGACGTACGCCGCACGCTCGGGCATCGGCCGTCGTACGGTGTCGCCCACGCGGACGACGGTGTTCACATGCCCTCCGGCGAGGTGGTGTTCCGCAGCCATGGCGCACAGCCTGCCCCTGGAAGATTCCCCTGACCACAGGGCGCGCGGCGGCGACCAACCCCTTCCGTCGTCCGAGTTCCACGAAAATTCGTAACAGCACTTATATAAGTGCTGTTACGATTCCTGGCGTGCCGAAGGCCCGCGAGTTCACCGACCCGACCGAAGACAGCCTCTGGCGGCCCCTGCGCCTCCTGCTGGCCTCGATGGACGACGACATCGCCCGGCTCTACGCCGAGGCCCGCATCGAGGGGCTCAAACCGAGCTTCGTGATGGAACTGATCAGGCTCCACGCCCGGGGTCCGATGACGATCCGGGAGCTGGCCGACTCGGTGCGGCTCACCCACTCCGCGGTGAGTCAGAAGGTGGCCGCGATGCGTGCCGCCGGCCTCATCCGCACCACCACGGGGCCCGACGCCCGCAGCAAGACGGTGACGCTGACGAAGAAGGCCGAGGGCATCATCGCCCGGCTGGCCGCGGAGTGGCGGGCCACCGAGGCCACGCTGGCCGAACTCGAGGCGGAGATCCCGTACCCGTTGAGCCGCGTGGTCACCGACATCGAGGACGCGCTGCGGCGCAGGAGTTTCCACGACCGGATCGCCGAGAAGCTCGCCGACGACGAGGAGTGGTCGTGAGGCATCTCCTCATCGACCTGACTCCCCTGCGGGTCTCGCCGGCGTTCCGCAGGTTGTGGCTCGGTCAGGCGCTGTCCGGGCTCGGCGGTCACATGGCGATGGTCGCGGTGATGTTCCAGGTCTGGCAGCTGACCCGGAGCACGGTCTGGACCGGCGCGGTCGGCCTGGCGCAGGCCGTCCCGGTCATCGCGTTCGGTCTCTTCGCCGGGACGCTCGTCGACCGCCGCGACCGGCGCCGGCTCTACCTGGTCGCCGTCGCGGGGCAGGCGGTGGGTTCGCTGGCCCTGGCGGTCCAGGCGTTCGTCGGGCTGCTCCCGGTCGGCGGGGTGCTGGCGTTGGTCGCCGTCCAGTCCTGCTTCGTCGCCTGTGCGGGCCCGGCGTCGCGCACGTTCATCCCGCGGCTGCTGCCCAAGGAGCAGGTGCCGGCCGGGCTGGTGCTCAACCGGATCTCCTTCCAGGCGGCGTTCCTGCTGGGGCCGGCGTTGGGCGGACTGCTGCTGGGCTGGCTGGGTGCCGGCGGCTGCTACCTGGTCGACGCCGCGACGTTCCTGTTCGCGTTCTACGGCGCCTTCGGGTTGCCGGCCATGCGGCCGGAGGGTGAGCTGTCGCGTCCGGGGCTGTCCGGCGTCGCGGACGGCCTGGCCTTCCTGGTCCGCAGTCCCATGGTGCGAGGAGCGCTCCTCACCGACCTCGCCGCCACCGTCCTGTCGATGCCGATCAGCCTGTTTCCCCTGGTCAACGCCGAACGGTTCGGGAACGACCCGCGCACCCTCGGGCTGTTCCTGTCCGCGATCGCCGTCGGCGGGGTCACGGCCTCGCTCCTCTCGGGCACGTTCACCCGGTACCGCCCAGGCCTGGTGATGCTCTGCGGCTCCGCGGTCTGGGGCGGGGCGATCGCGTTGTTCGGGGTCGCTCCGAACCCGTGGCTGGGACTGGTGTTCCTGGCGGTCGCGGGCGCCGCCGACACCCTCGCGGTGGTCTCCCGCGGCACCATCGTCCAGCTGCACACCCCAGACGCCCTGCTCGGCCGGGTGGTCGCCGCCGAGCAGATCGTCGGGCAGGGCGGACCCGACCTCGGCAACATGCGTGGCGGTCTGGTCGCGGGCGCGACGTCAGGGGTGACCGCCCTGGTGAGCGGTGGCCTGCTGTGCGTGGCCGCGGTGGCACTCGTCGGTGCGACCACGGCCGAACTCGCCGGCCGCCGGCCGCGCGTTCGCCCCGCCCCGCCTGGAATGTCGGGCTGAACCGGACGGAGCCGACGTCTGGTGGGGTCCCGGACTTTCCCGAACGGGCGCCGATTACGTCGCTGCATCCTGGCCGAAGGGGCAAGCTGGAGAGCATGACCGAGGCCTATCTCTTCGACGCCGTCCGTACGCCCCGAGGCCGGGGCAAACGGGGCGCCCTGCACAGCGTGAAGCCGGTGACGCTCGGATCGGGCGTCCTGACGGCCCTGCGAAACCGGCACGACCTGGACACCTCCCGGGTGGACGACGTGATCTTCGGGATCGTCACCCCGGTGGGTGAGCAGGGCGCCGACCTGGCCAGGACCGCCGTCCTGATGGCGGGCTGGGACGTCGGGGTGCCCGGCACGCAGCTCAACCGGTTCTGCGCCTCGGGCCTGGAGGCGGTCAACCTCGCCGCCCAGAAGGTGGCGTCGGGGTACGACGACCTGGTGGTGGCCGGCGGCGTCGAGTCGATGTCGCGGGTGCCGATGGGGTCCGACGGCGGGGCATGGTTCATCGACCCCGAGACGAACCTCAAGACCGGCTTCGTTCCCCAGGGCATCAGCGCCGACCTGCTCGCGACGCTGGAGGGGCTGGAGCGGGAGGACGTCGACGCGTTCGCGTGTACGTCGCAGCAGCGGGCGACGCTGGCCCGGGACAAGGGCTACTTCGAGCGGTCGGTCGTCCCGGTCCTCGACCAGAACGACGCGGTGCTCCTCGACCAGGACGAGGCGATCCGGCCGGAGACGACCGTGGCCGGCCTCGGTGCGCTGAAGGCGGCCTTCGAGGGCGTCGGCGCCCTGGGCTTCGACGACGTGGCGATGGACCGCTACCCCAGCGTCGAGAGCATCCGGCACGTCCACACGGCCGGGAACTCCTCCCAGATCGTCGACGGCGCCGCCGCGGTGCTGATCGGCAGCGAACGCGCCGGCGTCGACCTCGGGCTGACACCACGCGCGCGGATCGTGAGCGTCGCGGCCGTCGGCACCGACCCCACCCTCATGCTGGTCGGGCCCGGTCCCGCCGCGCGCAAGGCGCTCGACAAGGCGGGGTTGACGCCGCAGGACATCGACCTCTACGAGGTGAACGAGGCGTTCGCGGCGGTGGTGCTGCGCTTTATGCGCGAACTCGACCTCTCGCCCGACGTGGTCAACGTCAACGGCGGCGCGATTGCACTCGGCCACCCGCTCGGCGCGACCGGCGCGATGCTGGTCGGGACGCTGCTCGACGAGCTCGAACGCCGGGATCTCCGGCGCGGGCTGGTCACCCTCTGCGTCGGTGGCGGCATGGGTGTCGCCACGATCATCGAGCGGGTCTGAGCGCGACGTCCGTGATCAGGCGGGGTCGGGGGCGTGGGTCTCGTCCCAGGCGCGGGTGAGCGCCTCGCTGAAGAGCTCGACCGGCTGCGCGCCGGAGACGCCGTACCGGTCGGCGACGACGAAGAACGGTACGCCGTTGGCGCCGAGTTCCTGCGCCTCGCGTGCGTCGGCGACCACGTCGTCGGCGTAGGTCCCCTGCTCCAGGGTTCGACGCGCCTCGTCCGGGTCGAGGCCGGCTTCGGCGGCGAGATCCACCAGCGAGTCGTGGTCGAACAGTGACCGGTGTTCGGTGAACTGGGCGCGGTAGAACCGCTCGACCACCGCGTCCTGGAGGCCACGCTCCTTGCCCAGGTGCAGGAGTCGGTGCGCGTCCGCGGTGTTGCCCGACAGGCTGCCCTTGAGGTGGTACTCGAGCCCTTCCTCGGTCGCGAGGCCCTCCAGCCTGACCTGTTGGGCCCGCATCTCCTCGATCGACATGCCGTACTTCGCGGCCAGCTGCTCGACCTGGTGTTCGGCGGTCGGGGGCGCGGTCGGGTCGAGCTGGAAGGAACGATGGACGACCTCGACGTCCGCGGCGTGTTCGAAGCCCGCGAGGGCCTTCTCGAAGCGGCGCTTACCGAGGTAACACCACGGACAGACCAGATCGGCCCAGATCTCTACCCGCACGGAAGGTCCTTCCACTACTCGACGTATGGGCTCGGGTACGGCGGTGGCACACCGCACCACCGAGCCTCCACGCAAGGATGCGGCACCTGTCCCGGCAGCGCCGCGGGGCCCTCCGCTATTCCGGGTGATCAGTCGTTCGGGACGCTCGGCCGGGCGCGACTGACCCTCAGGGCCGACCGATCGACACCCGCACGGGCGCGCTGGTCTCGACGGTGGCGGTGCCGTCGCCCGCCACCGAGACGCTGAGCGGGTGGCCGGCGATCCGTAGTCCGCTGACTCCGAGCGGCCACCAGTCGGAGTACGCCGGGTCCGGCGCGATCCGCAGCGTCCCGCCCGGTACGTCGGCGTCCAGGCCCAGCGCCGCGGACAGCAGCGCCACCGCGGCCGCTGCCGACCAGGCCTGCGGCCGGCAGGAGGCCGGGTAGGCGAGTACGGCGTCCCCGGCCCGCGCGTCCGTGCCGGCGAGGAGTTCGGGCAGCCGGTACTCGAAGGACGGCCCGACCCGGACCAGCCCCGCGGCAAGCGACGCGGCGGCCCGGTGCTGGCCCGCCCGGGCGAGGCCGAGGACGCCGATCGCGGTGTCGTGCGGCCACACCGAGCCGGCGTGGTAGCCGAGCGGGTTGAACCCGGCGACGTCCGCGCTCATGGTGCGCAGGCCGTACCCGCAGTCGAGGTCGGGTTCGGCGAGCCGGGCCGCCACCTGCGCGGACTCCGCGGCGTCGAGCAGGCCGGTGCCGAGCAGGTGACCGAGGTTGGACGTCGCGGTGGCCACTGGCGCCTTCGTGCCGTCCAGCGCGATCGCCGGGAAGCGACCGCGCGCGTCGGAGACCCAGAACGTCGTACGGAACCGCTCGCGCAACGCCCGTGCCCACTCCCGCAGCCGGTCCGCGCCGGGGCGGCCGAACGCGGTGAGCAACGCGGCCCCACCGAGCGCCGCCTCGTGGGCGTAGGCCTGCGCCTCGCTGAGGGCGATGGACGGCTTGGCGATGGTGCCGTCGGGGAACTGGATGGAGTCGCCGGAGTCCTTCCACCCCTGGTTGGCGAGCCCGTGACCGCTCTCGTCGACGTACTCGAGGAACCCGTCGCCGTCGGCGTCGGCCGGACCGACGAGCCAGCCGAGCGCGGCCTCCAGCGGGTCGAGCAGGGCGGCCACGTCGGCGGCCGGGAGTCCCCACGTCCACGCGTCGTGGAGGAGGCAGATCCACAGGGCCGTCGCGTCGATGGTCCCGAAGTAGACCGGCGGCAGCCCGGTGGGTCCGCCGACGCTGACGGGCTCCTGGCGTACCTCGTGCAGGATCTTGCCCGGCGCCTCCGCGGTGTCGGGGTCGTGGCGGGTGCCCTGGCGCCGGGCGAGGGTCCGCAGCGTGCCGCGGGCGAGGTCGGTTCCGAGGGGCAACGTGAGCCGGGCGGCCCACAGGGAGTCGCGCCCGAAGAGCGTGAAGAACCACGGGGTGCCCGCCGCGAGGAACACGTCGACCGGCGCCATCGGGTCGGCCAGCGAGAGGGCGGCCAGGTCGTCGACGCCGCGTTCGACGAGCCGCACCAGGTCGGGCGGCCCCGACACCGCGACCTCTCCCCATCCGGGTCCCTGCGGGGCGGGCAGGAACGCGTTGTCGAGCGAACCGGACGCGGTACGGGTGTCACCGGCCGCCGATCGGGTGTCGGCGGCGACGGTGAGGCGCAGGGTGACAGCCCAGCGGGCGCGGGCCGGGACGATGACCTGCCAGCCGAACCTCGCGTGGCCGTCGCCGTCGGTCGCGAGCGTGGCGTCGTAGGGCGTTTCCGGATCGGCCCGCAGTGTCACGGTGACCTGGTGGCCGGCCCAGGCGCAGACCTCCGGACCCTCCTGCGTGGCCGGCAGGGCCGGCGGTGTGGCCCCGTGCTTCACCTCGTCCATCGCCGCGAGATCGACCCCGGCGCGGACCGAGAGGGTGCAGGTCACCGGTGTGCGGGCGGCGTTGACCAGGACGAGGCGCTCCTCGATCCCGTCGGCGTGCGCGCGGCGTTCGCGTTCGAGCCGCACGGTGGGATCAGCGCCCGGGTCGCCGAGGTTGCGCACCACGGCGACGAACCTGGTCAGGTCCGCCGACACCAGCTGGTGTCCGACCGGAGCGGGCTCGTCGCCGTCGACGTCCACCACCAGGGTCGAGAGCACCCGTCGGTCGTGCAGCAGCACACCCTGGACACCGCCGGGACGGATCTGCCCGTCCGGGCCGGACAGCGCGACGGCGGGCGCTCGCACGCAACTGACCAGGTCATGGAGGAACGGCTGGCGCATCCACACTCTCCTCACGGGACGACGGGCCGGGACGCCGAGCCGACAGTCTGGCCGGTCACACCCCCGGACCGCATCCCCGCCGCCTCCCTCAGCCTCGTCGCCGCGGCGTCTCCCCGCCCAGTCCCGACCCCGTCCCCACCTGTCCTGCCGGTGCCCACCCCGGGACTGAACGCCGGGCGCGGCGGGTAGCGTCACCAGAAGACTTGTCACGCCCGGTGCCGTCGATCGAAGTCACGTCGAGTGTGGGTGAGGACCGTATGACAGACGCGGTGCGGTACGACCGGGACGCGGACGGTGTTGTCACGCTGACCCTCGACCAGCCCGGCCAGTCGGCGAACGTGATGAACGCCGACTACGTCACCGCCATGGGCGCGGCGCTGGACCGCCTCGAACACGACCGAGACGCCGGCGACGTCCGCGGGGTCGTCGTGACCTCGGCCAAGTCGACTTTCTTCGCCGGCGGCGACCTCGAGCTGCTGCGCGACGTCACCAGCCACAACGTCGCCGACTTCCGCCGGTTCCTCGACCACGCCAAGGGTCAGCTGCGCCGGCTGGAGACGCTCGGCCGTCCCGTCGTCGCGGCGATCAACGGCTCGGCCCTCGGTGGCGGTCTGGAGATCGCCCTCGCCTGCCACCACCGGATCGTGCTCGACGATCCCGCGGTCAAGCTCGGCTTCCCGGAGGTGACCCTCGGTCTGCTTCCGGGTGGGGGCGGCACGGTCCGTTCCGTGCGCCTGCTCGGCCTGACCGCCGCGCTGCCGCTGCTGGTGGAGGGGACGCAACTGCGCCCGGGCGCCGCGCTGGACCTCGGACTCGTCCACGACCTCGCCAACTCGCCGGAGAACCTGCTGGCGAAGGCCCGCGCGTGGGTCGACACCGCCGCCGAGTCCGAGCCCGCCCAGCCCTGGGATCGCAAGGGCTTCCGGATCCCGGGCCTTCGACTCGGCGACGCGCAGTCCTACGCCGCCCTGTCCGCGGCCCCGGCCATGCTCGCCAAGCGCACCCACGGCGCCTACCCCGCGCCCGAGCGCATCCTGGCCGCCGCGGTGGAAGGCGCGTTCGTCGACGTCGACACGGCCTTGGAGATCGAGAGCAGGTACTTCCTCGAACTCCTTACCGGCCAGGTCGCCAAGAACATGATCTGCACCCTGTGGTTCGGACGGAACGAGGTGGCGCGCGGCGCGTCGAAGCCGACCGGGTACGACAAGCGTCCGGTGCGCCGGCTCGGCGTGCTCGGCGCCGGGATGATGGGCTCCGGCATCGCCCACGTCAGCGCGTACGCCGGCATCGAGGTCGTGCTCAAGGACGTCTCCGCCGACGCCGCGCAGGCCGGCCGCTACCGCGTCGTGGCCCTGCTGGAGGAACGCGTCGCCAAGGGCACGCTGACACCGGAGCGGCGCGACGAGGTGCTCGCCCGGATCGTCCCGACCGAGAACCAGGCCGACCTCGCCGGCTGCGATCTGATCATCGAGGCGGTGTTCGAGGATCGCGGCTTGAAGAACTCCGTCCTGGCCGCCGCGGAGTCGACCGCCCTGCCCGAGGCGCTCATCGCGTCCAACACCTCGACGCTGCCCATCACCGGGCTGGCGGCGGCGGTGCGCTCACCCGAGCGCTTCGTCGGGCTGCACTTCTTCTCCCCGGTCCACAAGATGCCGCTCGTGGAGATCATCCGCGGTGAGCAGACCTCGCCGGTCACGCTGGCGCGGGCGTTCGACTACGTGCGCCAGATCGGCAAGCTGCCCATCATCGTGGGCGACAGTCGCGGCTTCTTCACCTCGCGCGTCTTCGGGACCTACGTCAACGAGGGCATCGCGATGGTCGTCGAGGGCGTCCCGCCGGCCGTCGTCGAGAACACCGCCCGCCGGGCCGGCTTCCCGGTGGGGCCGCTCGCGGTCGCCGACGAGGTGAGTCTGGCGTTGCTGGCCCGCGTCCGGGCCCAGGAGGTGGCCGACCTCGAGGCCGCCGGTGAGTCCCCGGTCGCGCATCCGGCCCACGACGTGGTCGAGGCCATGGCGGGTGAGCTGAACCGGCCGGGCAAGGCCGCCGGCGCGGGCTTCTACGACTATCCGCGCGACGGCGGGCGCAAGCGGTTGTGGCCCGGGCTCGCGGACCGTTTCGCGGTGGGGGCCGGCGACGTACGGCCGGAGGACGTCCGCGACCGGCTGCTGTTCGTGCAGGCCCTGGAGACCCTGCGCTGCCTGAACGAGGGCGTGGTGCAGACGGCGCGCGACGCGAACGTCGGGACCGTCTTCGGCATCGGTTACCCCTCCTGGACCGGCGGCGCCGCGCAGTTCGTGGAGGCCTACGGCGGTCGGGCGGCGTTCGCGGCCCGGGCGAAGGAACTGATGGCGCGCTACGGAGAACGGTTCCAGCCGCCGCCAATCAAGCGTTGAGCCTTGATTAGTGGTGATCAAGGCTGCTGCCTGGATATTCTCGGCCCTCGTCCCGCATCTGTGAGATCGGAGGGTCAGATGCTCGTTCTGACGCTCGACCAGCGGGCCAGCCGTCACCAGGAGGACAAGATCGACGGCCTGCTCGGGAAGCTGCAGGGCAGCCCCTGGGCGGCCCGGTTCGTCCGCGCCTTCGAGCGGACCGCCGGCGACGAGGTGCAGGGCCTGCTCGACGAGCCTGACGACGTGGTCGACGTCGTACTTCACCTCGTCCGCACGGGGGACTGGTACGCGGGGGTCGGCGTGGGCCCGGTGCGTGAACCGATTCCGACGAGTGTGCGGGCCGCGGCCGGGCCGGCGTTCGTGAACGCGCGCAAGGCCGTCGAGCGCGCCAAGGGGAGTGCCGCCCGGTTGGCCGTCGTCGGACCCGACGTGGTGAGCGCGGGCGACGCCGAGGCGTTGCTGGCACTCTTGTCCGCGGTGGTGCAACGCCGGAGACCGCAGGGCTGGGAGGTGGTCGACCTGATCAGGCAGGGTCTGGCCCAAAAGGACGTCGCCGCCGACCTCAAGATCAGCCCGCAGGCGGTCAGTCAGCGGCTCCGCTCGGCCCTGTGGCAGGAGGAGCGACGGGCCCGTCCGGTCGCGGGCCGGCTGCTCGGTGTGGCCGACCGGGCGAAGGGACGCGGATGAACGGCTGGGCGGCACTGGCTCTCATCGTCCTCATCGTCTTGATGGTGATCTGCCTCGCCGCGTGGAATCCGGCGTACTCCCAACGCCTCGACCGCTCCCGCTGGTGGGTCGTCGTGGTCGTCTTCGCGGCTCTGCTCGCCCTGGCGGGCCTGCTCGCGACCGGCGCGTCCGACGTGGAACGCGCGGGCCACGTCGCGGCCGTGGTGCTCGCCGTGGTGGTCGCCGTCGCCGGCGGCGCGCCGGTGACCAGCGCGATCCTGCGCGGGGCCGAGCAGTCGGGGATGCCGGACATCACCCACCCGACCGCGCCCGGCCCGGTGCCACCGACCGGCCCCGCCACCGGTGCCTCCGGTCCCCCCGGTGGGGTGGGCCCGGGAGGTCCCGCCGGCGGCTATTCGTCCGGGTTGGGTGGCGGCTCGGGTCAGGGTGGCCCGGGTGGTCAGGGCGGTCAGGGCGCCACGCGGCGTCTCACCGGAGGAGCCGCGCCGCCACCGCACCAGCCCGCACCCGGTCGGCCGGTCCTACGCGGCGGCGTGTGGATCGGAGCCCTGGAGCGCGCCGCTGTGGCGAGCTGCCTGCTGGCCGGCTTCGGCGAGGGCGTCGCGATCGTCCTCGCGGTGAAGGGCCTCGGCCGCTACCCCGAACTCCGCGCGCCGGGCGCGGCCGAGCGGTTCATCATCGGCACGTTCACGAGCCTGCTCTGGGCCGGCGGAGCGGCCGGCGTCGCGTCGCTCCTGCTGCGCTGAGCGCAGACCACCGACGCGACCGCTTCGTCCCGGGACGTTTACCCGCTCTTCACAACGCGGCAGGATCGTTGCCATGCGGGCACCTGGGTACTACGACGCCGACCACGAAGCGTTCCGGAGCTCGTTCCGGGAGTTCTGTGCCCGTGAGGTGGTGCCGAGACAGCCGGGCTGGGACAAGGCCGGCCTGGTCGACCACGAGGTCTGGCTGGCCGCCGGCCGGCAGGGATTCCTGGTCCCGGCCGCGGACGAGGCCTACGGCGGGCTCGGCATCCACGACCTGCGCTACGAGCAGGTGATGATGGAGGAGTTGGCCGCCGTCCACGAGTCGGGTTTCGGGCTGCCCCTGCACAACGGAATCGTCGCGCCGTACCTCATCCACGCCGGTACGCGGAACCAGAAGCGGCGCTACCTCACCCGCGCGGTGACCGGGGAGAGCGTCCTCGCGATCGCCATCACCGAGCCGGAGGCCGGCTCCGACGCGGCCGCCCTGCGCACGCGAGCCGTCGACGCGGGCGACCACTGGGTCCTCGACGGCGCCAAGACGTTCATCTCCAACGGCATCACCGCCGACCTCGTCGTCGTGGCGGCGCGCACCGACCCCGACCGACGGCACGGCATCGGACTGTTCCTGGTCGAGACCGAGACGCCGGGCTTCACCCGGGGACGCAAGCTGGACAAGCTCGGCCTGCGTACCCAGGACACCGCCGAGTTGTTCTTCGACGGCTGCCGCGTCCCGAAGGAGAACGTGCTCGGCAACCCCGCCGAGGGCTTCGCCCACGTGGTGCGCCTCTTCGCGCAGGAACGCCTGGTCGTGGCGATGAGCGCGGTCGCCGGTGCCCAGGTCGCGCTGCGCGACACGCTGGCCTACGTGCAGGAGCGGCAGGCGTTCGGCCGCCCCCTCGCGGCGTTCCAGGACACGAGGTTCCGGCTCGCGCAGATGCGCACCGAGATCGACGTCGCGCAGGCCTACGTCGACCAGTGCGTCCTCGCCGCCAACACCGGAGCCCTGGACGCCGCGTCGGCCGCCCAGGCGAAGCTGTTCGCGACCGAGATGCTCGGTCGGGTCGTCGACGACTGCGTGCAGATGCACGGCGGCTACGGGTACATGTGGGAGTACCCCATCTGCCGCGCCTACGCCGACGCCCGCGTCCAGCGCATCTACGCCGGCACCTCGGAGATCATGAAGGACATCATCAGCCGGGCGATGCTCGACACACCTTCCGGTGCGCGGTGACGAGCCCGGGGACGACGAGCCTGGGGACGACGAGATGAGTGGTCCGCTCGCCGGCCTGCGGGTGCTGGAGTTCGTCAACCTCGCGCCCGTCCCGTTCGCCGCGATGCTGTTGTCCGACCTCGGCGCGGAGGTGGTGCGGATCGACCGCGCCGACAGCGTGGGCGGCGGTTCACCGATCCCGGCGTTCGACCGGCCGCCGGTCGAAGGGCCACCCGACCCGCTCGGCCGGGGCCGGCGTTCGGTCGCGCTCGACCTCAAGCACCCCGACGGCGTAGCGGTCGCGCTGCGTCTCGCGGACCGCGCCGACGTCCTGGTCGAGGGCTTCCGGCCCGGCGTGTGTGAGCGGCTCGGTCTTGGTCCCGACACCTGCCTGGCCCGCAACCCGCGCCTGGTCTACGCCCGCATCACCGGCTGGGGGCAGGACGGCCCGCTGGCCGCGACCGCGGGCCACGACCTCGACTACCTCGCCGTGTCCGGCGCGCTCGCCCCGATCGGCCCGGCGGGCGGACCGCCCACCCCTCCGATCAACTACGTCGCCGACTTCGCCGGCGGTGGCATGCTGGCCGTTCTCGGCATCCTGGCCGCGCTCTGGGAACGCGAACGCTCCGGGCACGGCCAGGTCGTCGACGCGGCCATGGTGGAGGGGGCGGCGCTGCTGTCGACGCACCTGCACAGCCTGATCGGCCGCGGCATCTGGAACGGGCCGCGCGGAGGAAACCTGCTCGACGGCGGCGCACCGTTCTACCGCTGCTACTCCTGCGCGGACGGCCGGTTCGTCGCGGTCGGTGCGCTGGAGCCGCGGTTCTACGCCGCCCTGCTCGCCGGGCTCGGGCTCACCGAGGAGGAGCTACCCGGACAGTACGACGAGTCCGGCTGGCCCCGGCTGCACGAGCGGTTCGCGGCGGTGTTCGCCACCCGCACCCGGGAGGAGTGGACGAAGCGGTTCGGCGGAACGGACGCGTGCGTGACGCCGGTACTGGAGCCCGCCGAGGCGCCGCGCCATCCGCACCTCGCCGCGCGCGGCACCTACGTCGACGTGGGTGGGCTCGCGCAGCCGGGTCCGGCGCCGCGGCTGTCCCGCACACCGGGAGCGGTCCAGGGACCCGCGCCCGTCCCAGGCGGGGACACCCGCGAGGTGCTCGCCGACTGGGGGCTCGCCGCGGACGAGATCGCCGGGCTCCTACGCTCCGGCGCGGTCGCCGTCGCACCCTCCACGCGGGGATGACCACGCTGACGTCCCGGTCGACGACCGCGTCCTGTCAGGTCGCCTCGGCCACCACGACCTCGACCAGCGGGTCGGCCCGGAACGCCGCCAGTTGGGCCGGGGTCGCGCCCGCGTCCGTGATGAGCGTCCACGGCCGGTCCAGCGGCGCCCAGGCGTCGAAGGGCGCGTGCCCGAGCTTGCTCGCGTCGGCCAGCACGTAGACCTCCCGCGCCCGCGCCGCCATCAGCTCCTTCAACGCCGTCTGGGACAGGTCCGCCTCACAGATGCCGCGCCCGGCGACCAGCCCGTCCGCGCCCAGGAACGCCTGGTCGGCGCTGATCCGGCGGACGACCTGCTCGGCGAGCGGGCCGATCGTGCTCTCGCTGATCCGGCGGAACGTCCCGCCCACCCAGACGAGCTCGACGCCCTCGGCGCGCAGGAGTTCGAGGGCGGCGGTGGCGCCGTTGGTCACGACCCGGATGTCCTGCCGGTCGCGCAGGTGGTGGGCGAGCCGCCCGGTCGTCGTACCGGCGTCGAGCAGCGTGGTGTCGCCGGCACCCACGAGCGTCGCCGCCAGCCGGGCGATGGCGTCCTTCGCGTCCTGGGCGATCCGGGCGCGTTCGCGCAGCGAGGGCTCGGGTTCGTGTGGGGTCGCGAGCGCGCCGCCGTAGGTGCGGGCGATCCGGCCCTGGCCGGTGAGCCGGGCCAGGTCGCGACGCACCGTGGACGCCGACACCCCGAGGCGCAGGCTGAGCTCGTCGACCCGGGTCTCGCCCGCGAGGACGAGGGCGTGGATGCGCTCCCGGCGTTCGGCCGTGCGGGCCCGCTCGGCCGCGGACTCGCTGGGCTGCCGCCCCGCTCCCTTGTCGCTCATGGCTTCGCCCCCACCCCGAAAGTCCTACCCCGCGCGCTTGGGCGCGAGTTCGGTCGCCTGACGGAGCGCCTCGAGCATGCTGCGCTCGTCGGCGGTCCCGGTGCCGGCGATGTCGAACGCCGTACCGTGGTCGACCGAGGTCCGGACGACGGGCAGCCCGATGGTGATGTTGACACCGGCCTCCAGCCCGAGCACCTTCACCGGGTTGTGTCCCTGGTCGTGGTACATCGCGACCACCAGGTCGAAGTCACCGCGGACCGCGCGGAAGAAGACCGTGTCGGAGGGCAGCGGGCCGATCGCGTCGATGCCGTCCGCGCGCGCCGCGGCGATACCCGGGGCGACCTTGGTCTCCTCCTCGCCGTGGCCGAACAGGCCGTTCTCACCCGCGTGCGGGTTGATCCCGCACACCGCGATCCGGGGCGCCTCGATGCCGGACTTGACCAGCGTCTCGTGGCCGCGGCGGATGGTGCGTTCGACCAGCCCGGCGTCGATCTTCGCGATCGCGTCGATCAGTCCGATGTGGGTCGTGCAGTGGACGACCTTCAGTTTGGGGGCGGCCAGCATCATCGACACCTCGGGCGTACCGGTCAGGTCCGCGAGGATCTCGGTGTGCCCGGGGTAGACGTGCCCGCCCGCGTGCAGCGCCTCCTTGTTCAGTGGGGCCGTGCAGATCGCGTCCACGTCGCCGGCGACGGCGAGCGCGACCGCGCGTTCGATGTAGCGGAACGCCGCGTCCCCGGCCACCGGCGACAGTTCGCCGAAGGGCAGGTCGTCGGGGATGAGGCCGAGGTCGACACAGTCGATGGTCCCGGCCTTGTACGTCGCGTCGGCCGGACCGTCCACCGAGCGCACGTCCACCGCCACCCCACTGAGCTGGGCGGCCTTCACCAGCCGGGCGGCGTCACCGATGACGAGCGGGCGGAAGGAGTCGTAGGCCTCCGGCCGCGCGAGTGCCTTGACGACGACCTCGGGTCCGACACCCGCGGCATCGCCCATCGTGATCGCGATGATCGGACGGTTCATCATTCTCCTTCGGAGTTGAGCAGCGCTGTGAGCCTGGCACGGGCCAGGGTGAGGGTGGAGGCGTTCCCGAACCCGCCCGCCTTGGTCACGACCGGGATCGGACGTGGTGCGACGGTGATGGACAGCGGAACGCCGGGCTCGACCTCCTCGACGAGCCGGAGTGCGTTCGTACGCCAGGCCTGGAGGACGCCGGTGGCGGTGTCGCCGCCGGTGACCACGAGGCCCCCGACCAGGGTGGCGCAGGGCCGCAGCAGTTCGCCCAGCCGGACGGCCAGCCGGTCGTCGTCGGGGCCACCGGCACCGATCTCGGCGCCGAGGGTGAGTACGACGTCCGTCGCGCGCCGGAGGTGGTCCTGGACCTCCTTCGCGAACGCCGCGCCGGCGGCGTCGTCGGTGCCGTCCAGGGCGGCGATCGGGACGGACAGGTGGGTCGCGCCGGCGGCCACGAGGTCGGCCGCCTGGGCCCGGGCGATGTCGCTCGCGCTGCCGACCGTGACCAGCACCGGGCCGGTCGCGCCGACGTGCCCTGGCGACTCGGCGCCTGTCAACCCGAGGTTGGCGGACAGGACGGGCGCCAGCCCGCCCGAGCCGACCCAGACCACGCCGGCTCCGAGGGTGCTGCCCGCCCGCGCGATCGCCTGGAGGTCCGCGTCGGTCTCCGCGTCGCAGACCAGAGCCCGGGCGCCGGCCCGCCGGTGCGCCTGGAACGCCTCGGTCAGCGCGGGGCCGCGGACGACCGCCAGGTTGGCGCGGGCGGTCGCGATACCGGCGCCCTCGAGGATGGTGGGGATGGGCGGCATCGCGAGCGGTATGCCGCCGACCCGCTGCCGCCCGTCGACGGTCGTCCGCCCGGTGCCGGGAAAGGCGAGCGCGACGACCGCGACCGAGGCGGGGTGCCAGCCTGTCAAGGCGGCCTTGACTTCGATGCCGACGTGCCCCCGCAGCGTCGAGTCGGCCTTCTTGTACAGCGTTCTCACGCCGATCTCGCGCAGGGTCGTGACGACCTCACGGGTGATCTGCTCGGCGCGTCCCGGGTCGGCGGCGCGGGTCCTGGTGTCCACCGCGAGGACGTCCGCGTGCTCGGCGAGGTCGGGATCCAGGGCGGGGTCGGCCCACGCGACGCTGGTGGCCAGGCCGGCCCGCAGGAAACCGACTCCGGTGTCGGCGGCTCCGGTCAGGTCGTCGGCGACGACGGCGACAGTGGCGCGCATCAGGCTCCCGAGGTGGGGTACGTGGATCCGGTCGGGTCGGCCGGGTTCTGGTGTTTCGTCGATGATCCCCCACCGGCGGAGGCGGCGGCTTGGTCGGTCGCAGGCCGCGGAGTGGAGGCCCCGTCCGGCGAGCTGTGCCCGTCGGGGGACCCGCTCCCCTCCGAGCCGCCGGAGTGGCCGAACCGGCCCGCCCACCAGGCGGTGACCAGGGGCGTCAGGATCGCGGTGACGACGACGCTCGCGGCCACCAGGACGGTGGCGGGCTTGGCCGCCGCCGCGTACGCCGGGTTGGCGCTGGCGACGATGGCGGGCACGGCCGCGGCGTTACCCGCGGTCGACGCGGCCGCGATACCGGCGACGCCGTTCCCGTGGGTGACCTTGTCGGCGAGGATCAGCACCGTGCCGCTCACGGCGACCACCCCGACGCCGATCAACAGGCCGAGCAGCCCCGCGTGCCAGACGGTGGTGAGGTTGATGCCGGCGCCGAGAGCGAAGGCGAAGAAGGGAATCATCACGGGAACGGCGCGGCCCAGGAACTTCCGCATGTCCGGGTCGAGGTTGCCCAGGGCGATGCCCACCGCGAGCGGAAGGATGGCCCCGACCAGGGTCTGCCAGGGGAACGCCGAGAGTCCGGCGACGCCCAGCGTCACCATGGTGAGGAACGGCCCGGACTCGATGCTCATGATGGAGTACGCCGCGACGTCGCGGGACTTGCCGAACTGCCCCATCAACGCCATGTAGAGGCCGCCGTTGGTGTCGTTGACGGCGGCGACGATCGCGAGGGTGGACAGGCCGGCGAAGAGGCCGCCGGAGATGGGCAGTTCGCCGAGGAGTCGGCCGAAGACGAGGCCGAGGACCACCGCGGTCGCGACCTTGGCGACGAACAGCGCGCCACCCTTACGCAGGATGTAGGGGGTCGAGCGCAGTTCGATCGTGGAGCCCATGCACACGTAGAAGACGGCGAGGATCGGCAGGGATCCGGTGAACAGCGCGCCGGTGAAGGAGCCGAAGTAGTCTCCGGCGCCCGGCCAGATGGTGGCGATGATGGCGCCGACGAAGAGCGGCACGATCATCATGCCGCCTGGTACGCGTTCGATGGCTCGCTTGAGGGGCAGGTGCATGCGCATCCTTCCGTCGAAGCACCCATTGCTGCGCGTATTGCGCAACTCCGCCGCCCCGTACTGCGCAATCGCAGGCTGCTGATTCGACCTGAAGGGTACGTCTCGTGCGTGCAACGCGCAACATGGCCCGATGGTTCTGCGTAATTCGATCAGCTGGGTGTGGCCTGCTCGCACCCAGCTCCGACCCGACGGGTAAGAGCCCTTCGACCCATGGAAACGCCTTACCAGGCAGATAGTCGGGGCCCCGACCATAAGTTCGGGCGTCCGACAATGTGTGGGAGCTGTACGACAAAAAGGTGCGGCTAACCGTGGTTTCCGACATGGCGCGCTCCGGGCGCCGAGGAAGATCCTGGGACACAGCTCCCATGTACGGATCATGGGACGACCGGGTGCACCCGTCGTTCGGGTGCGCTGAGCGGGCGCTGTCGGTACGTTAGGTGGCATGGCTGTGTTATGCGTCACAGCTGTGCGTGTCGGACGCTAGTCGCGCCCACCGGTGGCGACGAACCCGACCCGCTGAGCTCCGGCCCGGTGGCGGTGACCCCGCCCACCGATGGACTGAAGGAGTGCACGGTGACGACGGAAGGCTTGTGGTCTGCGCAGGATGGCGGCCCCGAACTCGTCCAGCTTCTCACCCCCGAAGGTGAGCGGTGCGAACATCCCGACTACGCATTCGACCTCGACGACGAGGCCATCAAGGGCTTCTACCGCGACATGGTCCTCACCCGGCGCGTCGACGCCGAGGCGATCGCGTTGCAACGTCAGGGTGAGCTCGGCATCTGGGCCTCGCTGCTTGGCCAGGAAGCCGCGCAGATCGGTTCCGGCCGGGCCGCCCGCCCGCAGGACTTCATCTTCCCCACCTACCGCGAACACGGTGTCGCGTGGTGCAAGGGCATCGATCCGCTCGCGCTGATCAGCCTGTTCCGCGGCGTCGACCACGGCTCGTGGGACCCCAAGGACGTCAACTTCCACCTCTACACCATCGTCATCGGCGCGCAGACCCTGCACGCGACCGGCTACGCGATGGGCATGCAGCGCGACGGCTGCGTCGGCACCGGCGACCCCGACCGCGACGCGGCCGTGCTCGCCTACTTCGGTGACGGGGCGAGTTCGCAGGGCGACGTCAACGAGTCGTTCATCTGGGCCTCGGTCTTCAACACCCCCATCGTCTTCTTCCTGCAGAACAACCAGTGGGCCATCTCCGCGCCCCAGGAGAAGCAGTCCCGCATCCCGCTCTACCGCCGGGCGCACGGCTTCGGCTTCTCCGGCGTCCGCGTCGACGGCAACGACGTCCTCGCCTGCTACGCCGTCACCAAGGCGGCGCTGCAGCAGGCGCGCGAGGGTGGCGGCCCGATGCTCATCGAGGCGTTCACCTACCGCATGGGCGCGCACACCACCACCGACGACCCGACCCGCTACCGCCTGCAGGACGAGCTCGAACACTGGAAGCTCAAGGATCCGCTGGCCCGCGTCAAGGCCTACCTGACCCGCGGCGGCCTGGTCGACGACGACTTCTTCACCGCTCTGGAGGCGGAGGCCGACGAACTCGCCGCCCACGTCCGCACCGGCACCCTGTCGATGCCCGAGCCGGACCTCGGCGCCGCGTTCGATCGGGTCTACGCCGAGATGACTCCCGAACTGCGGGCCCAGCAACAGTGGTTCCGCGACTACCACGCATCGTTCCAGGACGCGGCGCCCGAAGGCGCGACCCACTCGGCGGAGGTGGCCCGATGACCAATCTCACCCTGGCCAAGAGCCTGAACGCCGGGCTGCGGCGGGCGATGGAGGATGACCAGAAGGTCATCATCATGGGCGAGGACATCGGCCGGCTCGGTGGCGTGTTCCGCGTCACCGACGGACTCCAGAAGGACTTCGGCGAGGACCGGGTCATCGACACCCCCCTCGCCGAGTCGGGCATCGTCGGCACCGCCATCGGCCTGGCCCTGCGGGGATACCGGCCGGTGTGCGAGATCCAGTTCGACGGCTTTGTCTACCCGGCCTACGACCAGATCGTCAGCCAGGTCGCGAAGATGCACTACCGCTCGCAGGGCCGGCTCTCGGTCCCCCTGGTCATCCGGATCCCCTTCGGCGGCGGCATCGGAGCGGTCGAGCACCACTCGGAGTCCCCGGAGGCCTACTTCGCCCACACCGCCGGGCTGAAGGTCGTCGCCTGCTCCAACCCCGCCGACGCCTACTGGATGATCCAGCAGTGCATCGCGGGTGAGGACCCGGTGATCTTCCTCGAACCCAAGCGGCGCTACTACGAGAAAGCCGAGGTTGACACCGAACTCTCGACGGCGCCGTATCCCTTGTACGCCTCGCGTGTCGTCCGCGACGGCACCGACGTGGTGCTGCTGTGCTACGGCCCGACCGTGAAGACCTGCCTGGAGGTCGCCCAGGCCGCGCAGGAGGAGGGCCACAGCGTCGCCGTCGTCGACCTGCGCACGCTGTCGCCGCTCGACCTCGACCAGGTCTACGACCTCGTCCGCCGTACCGGCCGGGTCGTCACCGTCCACGAGGCACCGATCAGCGGTGGCCTCGGGTCGGAGCTCGCGACCCGGATCACGCAGGAGTGCTTCTACTCACTGGAGGCGCCGGTGCAACGCGTGGCCGGCTTCGACCTGCCCTACCCAGCCGCCCGGGCCGAGGAGGAGTTCCTCCCCGACCTCGACCGCATCCTCGATGCCGTCGACCGAGTGCTCGCGTACTGAGGGACCAAGGGGACTGAGGAGAAGTCATGACGCAGGCGCGCGAGTTCAAACTCCCCGACGTCGGTGAGGGTCTGGTCGAGGCCGAGATCGTGTCCTGGCGGGTGAAGCCGGGTGACGCGGTCAAGGTCAACGACGTCGTGGTCGAGATCGAGACCGCGAAGTCGCTGGTCGAGCTTCCGTGCCCCTACGCCGGCACGGTCGCCGAACTGCTGGTGCCGGAGGGACAGGTCATACCGGTCGGTACGCCGATCATCCGGGTCGCCGATCCGGGCGCGGTGGTGGGCGAGCCGGCGGCGCCGGCCCCCGAAACCACCGCGACGCCGGCCGCCGCCTCCGAGGCCGCTGTCGCCGGTGCGTTCGACGTCGGAACCAGTGGTGAGGCCGCGGGCGCGAGCGGGCAGACCGTGGCGAGCGCTGTCGCCGGCGGAGCCGACGAGGGCAAGACCAGCATGCTCGTCGGATACGGCCCGCGGGCGACGTCCGCGCGGCGTCGGCCACGCTCCGGCGCGGGCTCCGGCGCGGCACCCCAAGCCGCCTCCACGACACCGACCGCCCCGGCTGTCAGCGTCCAGCCCACACCACCGGCACCGGCACCCACGCCGCCGGTGGCCACGCCGGCCGCCCCCGCGGCCGTGCACAACGGTGGCCGTGGTGCACCTGTCCTGGCCAAGCCGCCGGTCCGCAAGCTGGCCAAGGACCTCGGCGTCGACCTGCGGGAGGTGCCCGCGACCGGGCCGGGCGGAACCGTCACCCGGACCGACGTCGAGACGTTCGCCACCGCCGCCGCGGCACCGGCCGCCGCGGCACCGGCCGCCGCGGCACCGGCCGCCGAGCCGGCCGTCGAGGCGGCGACGCCCACACCGGCCGCGGGGGTTCGGGAGACGCGGATCCCGGTCCGCGGCCTACGCCGCTCCACCGCGCAGGCCGTGACCCAGAGCGCGTTCACCGCGCCGCACGTCACCGAATGGGTGAGCGTCGACGTGACGGCGACGATGGACCTGCTGGCCCGGCTCAAGACCCGCCGCGACCTGGCCGACGTCAAGCTGTCGCCGCTCACCGTGGTCGCGAAGGCATGCTGCCTCGCGCTCCGGCGTACCCCCGAGCTCAACGGCGCCTGGGACGAGGCGGCCGGCGAGATCGTCGTCAAGCACTACGTCAACCTCGGCATCGCGGCCGCGACGCCGCGCGGGCTGATGGTCCCGAACGTCAAGGACGCTGACCGCCTGCCGCTCCCCGACCTGGCCCGCGCCATCGCCGACCTGGCCCAGACGGCACGGTCGGGCAAGACGCCACCGGAGGACATGCGGGGGACGTCGTTCACGATCACCAACGTCGGCATCTTCGGGGTCGACGGCGGTACGCCGATCCTCAACCCGGGCGAGTCCGGAATCCTCGCGGTCGGCGCGATCCGCAAGCAGCCGTGGGTGGTCGACGACGAGGTCGTCCCACGCTGGGTCGCCACGCTGTCGTTGTCGTTCGACCACCGGGTCGTCGACGGCGAACACGGCTCGCGCTTCCTGATGGACGTGGCCGGTGTGCTGGAGGACCCCGCCTCCGCGCTGCTGCTGGCCTGACGCCGGGCGTAGGAGAGAGCGCCGACGTGAAGGGGCCCGCGACGAGACCGTTCGTCGCGGGCCCTTCCCGTCGGCCTACGCCGATCGTTCAGTGGCGCTCGGGGCTGAGCTTCTTGCTGTAGAGCACCTTGGCTTCCTGGTCACGCAGCCGCACGGTGAGTTCGCCGCTGCGTCCGTCGATCTCGACCTCGCCGAAGTGCTGGAACCCCTCCATCGGAGAGGCACCGGCGCGGTCGGGTGCGTGGACGTAGACCGCCTCCGGCCCGAACGTCGAGTCGAGCGCGTTCGGCCCGAACGCACCCGCGTTCAGCGGTCCCGACACGAACTCCCAGAAGGGCGCGAAGTCGGTGTAGCTCGCGCGCTCCGGTGAGTAGTTGTGCGCCGCGGTGTAGTGGACGTCCGCGGTGAGCCACACGACGTTGTGCACCTTGCGGCGGCGCAGGGTGGACAGCAGGCCCGCGATCTCCAGCTCCCGCCCCTTCGGCGCACCCGGGTCGCCCTGCGCGACACCCTCGATCAGGTCGCCGTCGGGAACGACCAGTCCGATCGGCAGGTCGTTGGCGACGATCTTCCAGGTGGCGCGGGACTTCGTGAGGCCCTCGGTCAGCCACTCGAGCTGGCGCCAGCCGAGCACGCCGCCGTCCGGCACGGTCTCCAGGCCCGGGGTGTTCGGGTCCTTGTAGGTCCGCATGTCGAGCACGAAGATGTCGAGCAACGGACCGTAGGAGATCTTGCGGTAGACGCGCCCCTCCGGGTCGTGTGGCGTGTCCCGGATCGGCATCCACTCGAAGAACGCCTGCCGGGCACGCTTGGCGAGCACGTCGACGCGCTTCTCGGTGTAGTTCGGGTCCTCGAGGATCTCGCCCGGGTACCAGTTGTTGAGGACCTCGTGGTCGTCCCACTGGTTGATCTGGGGGACGTGTGCGGAGAAGTCGCGCACGTTCGCGTCGAGCAGGTTGTACGCCCACTGCCCGCGGTACTCCGCGAGCGTCTCGGCGACCTTGCTCTTCTCCTGCGTGACGACGTTGCGGTAGACCCGCCCGTCCGGGAGGGTGACCGAGTCCTGCAGCGGCCCGTCGGCGTAGATCGAGTCACCGGAGTGCAGGAAGAAGTCCGGGGAGAGGGAGCGCATCCGCTCGAAGATGCGGATGCCGCCGAGGTCGGGGTTGGAGCCGAAGCCCTGGCCGACCATGTCGCCGGACCACAGGAACCGAACGTCGGAGCGGTGCACCGGCGCGGTCACCAACCGGCCGTCGAGGGCGGGGCCGCGCACACCGTGCCGGTCCGGGTCCTCGAGGTGGACGCGGTAGAAGACCTCCTGGCCGGCGGGAAGCCCACGCAGGTCGACCTGGCCGGTGTAGTTCGACGACGAGGTGAGCACCGGTCCGCGCACGGTCTGGGACTTCTCGAACCTCGGTGAACGGCTGACCTCGACGTACATCCGGGCGGTCCGGTCGGCGCGGGCCCAGACGACGGCGCTGTTGGAGGTGGGGTCGCCGCTGGCGATCCCGTGGCTGAGCATCGGGCGGTTCGAACGGACGACGCCCGGGCCGCGGTGAGTGAGGGGAGCCGCGACGGCGGCCGGCGTACCCAGCAGGCTGGCGAGACCCGGCAGCGCGGCGGTGGTGAGGCCCGCCCGCAGCAGGGTGCGGCGTGGCAGGGCGAGGCGCTCGGAGGGACGGCGATTCGACATGCCCTTGGTGTATGGGGTCGCGATGAGCGTTGGCCTAACACCGGTTGGCCGCACTATGACCGAATCATGGAGCGGCCGCCGCGAAACGGTGAAAAAGGCAGTTACCTGCCAGGTCAAGGGCACCACGCCGCAGGTATGAATCGGACCAAAACCGGTCCTATACCGTGGGTGATTGGTGACAAGCGTAACGACAGTGATTTGCCTCGCATGTCATCATGCGTTCCAGGCGATCCAGGAGGTGTAGCCGTGCGTCGACGTCGAAGTACGTGGCTGGCTGTGCTGGCCGCGTTGATCCTTGTGTCATGGCAGGCCCAGGCGGCGCAAGCCGCTCCCGGCCCCGACAAGAGTGCCCGCCACTGCGTCGCGGGCCTCCAGGCGCTGCCCACCGGCGCCAGTGTTTCGACCGCGAAGACCACCGAACTCACCTGTTTCTCGTCGTTCGCGCAGGCCATCGCCTACGCGACCGGCGACCGTGTCAAGCTCGCACCCGAGGCCACCACCGTGACCGAGAAGCAGTTGGTCGGCGCGGGTGCGGTGTCGACCAGGTCGGCCGTGGCCGCCCGGCCGCTGGTCGGAATCGAGTACGAGGACTCCAGCTACGGAGGGGACTCGCTCACGCTCTACGGCTCCAGCGGCACCGGTTGCTACTCCGGCACGTGGTACGGCTTCCCGAGCATGGCCAGTCTCGGCTTCGACAACCGGATCTCCTCGGCCCGGACGTACTCCAACTGCCTCGGTAAGCATCACGACGGTACGAGCTACACCGGGACGTTCACCTACTGCGACTCGAGTTGTTCGTCGCTCGGTTCGATGGGCGACAAGACCTCGTCCATCAAGTTCATCTAGGCGCGGCGGGCCCGCCCTGGGGTCGACACGACCCGCCAGGTCGAGGCGGCCTGCCCAGTCGACACGGCCGAGGTCTCACCGACGTGGGCTGACACGAGCGGGACGTCAGGTACGGCGACCTCGGCCAGGACACTCCGGCGAGGGGTCCCCCTGGCCGCGCTGCCGCCCGGGGGCAGCGCGGCCAGCCCTGCATGGGCATCTCATCCCGCGACCTGGGGAAGGCCGAGGCGTTCGCAGGTGGAGGGATTTCCTGGGAACACCGCGGCTACACCCTCCTCGAGGGTGCAGGCCACGAGAGTGGGGACCTGGTGACGGGCACCCACCGACGGTGCTGAGGGGGCTTTTCCGGCGGTGAGGAGACCGTCCTGCCAGGCTTGGGAGCATGCCGCCACCGGGTCGGCGATGGCGACGGTTCCGCTGTCGTCAGCGGAACTTCCGGCGGGCATGCTGCGGGCGACCGCGATCCGGGTGCCGTCGATGTGCTCCGACTTCAGCTGCGGTGCTGAGTAGCACAGGACGCTGGCCGTGTTGCTTGGTGCCTTGAACGCGACGTAGGCGGTGGCGGCGCCACCGGCGAGGACCATGGCGAAGGCGCTCCCGCCCACAGCGGCGCCCTTCCAGGTGCGGCGCCACCACGGCCGGCTGCTGCCTCGCACCTCCTCCATCAAGACGTCGCGGAGGGCACCTCGGCGCCTCGCGCCCAGCTGACGAGGCAGCGGGATCTGGTCGATGTCGTCGGTCATTTCTTCATTCCCCGTTCACCACGTTGGTCGAGCGGTGTGCCGACAGGGCAGCTCCCGGGCTCGGGGTGGGCGCGGGACCCCCCGTACGTCCCGCGCCCACCTCGAGCCCGGCGAGCCGGCGAAGGTGTTCGCGTGCGCGGGAGAGGCGGGACCGCACCGTGCCCACCGGAATCCCGAGGGCAACGGCGGCGTCGGTGTAGCTGAGTCCGGCCCACACGCACAACGCGAGCACATCCTGCTCGTCAGGCAGCAGTCGGGCGAACACCTCGAGTACCCGCTGCATGGCCCGCTCGTCGTCGACTCGTGACACTGCCTCGTCCGCGGGGTCGGGCGCGACCACCGCGGGAGGCAGCTTGGCGAGCAGACGCCGATGTCGTCGCAGACTGCGGTCGCGGTTGCGAACGACGTTGTTGGCAACCGCGAGCAGCCAAGGAAGGATCGAGTCCCCACTGAGCGACACCTCACGCCGTCGTCGCCACGCCTCCAGGAACACCACCGAGGCGAGATCCTCGGCGGCCTCCCACGATCCGGTACGCCGGAAGCAGTGGTTGTAGACGGCGTCGATGTGCCGCTCGAAGAGGGCCCCGAACGCCGATGGGTCGCCTTTGGCGGCCTTACGCCAGAGCTCTCCGTCGGACACGTCGGGGGTTCCGAGCTGATCCACACCCGGTATATGTCCGGACGGCACTGCCGGTTCGGATTTTTCTTCGCGCCTGTTGCTCGGCATGTCGGAGTCCCTGTGGTCCCGCCGGTTCGGGGTGCCCCCGTCGCCGGTCGTCCGGCCTCGCACCCGTTCCGACGACGTCCGCGAGCATGTGGAGGGTTGCCCGGACGCCGAGGTGTCCCGGTGCCGGCTCCTCCACCGGGCAGGTGGCTACAGGCTGCGCAGCGTCCGCCCGGTGTGCGCCGCCCGGGTGAGCAGCGGGCTTGGCCGGTAGCGGCCACCGGGGTAGGTGCGACCCAGGTTGGTCAGCACCTCCAGGACGAACTCCGGACCGATCCGGTCGCCCCACGCGAGCGGGCCGTAGGGGTAGCCGGTGCCGAGTCGCATCGCGGTGTCGACGTCGGGCGCCGCGGCTTCGCGGCGAGCCACCAGGTCGACGGCTTCGTTGACGAGCATGGCGATGGTCCGCGCGACGACGAGGCCGGGTACGTCGTCGATGACGCTGACGGCGAGTCCGGCGGCCTGGAACATCCCCACCGCCTCGTCGAGCGTCTCCGGCTCGCACGCGTCGCCCGGTGCGATGCAGACCCGCGTCGCGCCGGCCGGGTCGCCGACCCAGTCGAGGGCCACCGCGTCGCCGTCGACCGTGGCGCACTCACCGACGGTCTCGAGCACGAGGCCGCCACTGGGCAGTTGGATGCCGTACGCCGGTTCGCCGGGTTCGAACTCCGTGGTGGCCGCCCGCGGTCCGGCCGGGCCGGTGTCGTACCGCTCCACGCCCACGCCCGCGGCGGCGATCCGGGCGACCAGCCCGAAGCAGGCGGCGAACCCGCCGTGGTAGGTCACACGCTCGGGCGCCGGACGCGGCTCGGCCGTCTGGGCGGGGGGTCGCTCGTCGGCCTTGCCGTATTCGTACCAGCCGCGGCCGGACTTGCGGCCGAGCCAGCCCGCGTCGACCACCTGCTGCTGGGACACGAACGGTGCGTAGCGGGGGTCGCCGAACGTCTGTTCCCACACCGACCTGCCGACGGCGAGGTTGACGTCGTTGCCCACCAGGTCGGCCAGCTCGAAGGGCCCCATCGGGAAGCCGCCCGCCTCGCGGAGCACCGTGTCGATGGTCGTGCAGTCGGCGCCGCCCTCCTCCAGAACCTGCATCGCCTCGCCGTAGAAGGGTCGGGCCACCCGGTTGGCGACGAATCCCGGCGTCGAGGCGCAGCGCACCGGTGTCTTGCCCCACGCGGTCGCGGTGTCGGCCACGGCCTGGGCCACGTCGGGATCGGTGGCCGCGCCCGCGGGAACCTCGACGAGACCCATCAGGGGCGCCGGGTTGAAGAAGTGCATGCCGGTGACCCGGCGGGGTAGGCGCAGGCCGGCCGCGATGGCGGTGACCGACAGGGTGGAGGTGTTGGTGGCGAGGATCGTGTCGTCGGCGCAGACCTTCTCGAGGGTCCCGAACACCTCGCGCTTGACCGGAAGCTGCTCGACCACCGCCTCGACCACCAGCCCGCACGGGGCCAGCGCGTCCAGGGACTCGACGGCGGCGAGTCGGGCCTTGGCGGCGGCCGCGTCCTGCGGCGTCAGGCGCTCCTTGGCGACCAGACGGTCCAACCGGCCATGGATCTGTTCGACACCGCGTGCCGCGGCACCCTCGAGCGCGTCGTACAGCCGCACCTCGTGTCCGGCGACGAGTGCCACCTGGGCGATGCCGGCGCCCATGGTGCCGGCGCCCACGACGCCGACCGGTGTGGAAACAGGAAGTCCCGCCATGCGGTCCATCCTTGCGGACCGTGCACGTGTTGGCACCGCTGCCCCGAAGACCGATCCGGCCGTGTCGGCACCGGCCAGAGCCTGCCTCGACTCTCGTCCCGGCCGACTCTCCGGGCGACCGACCTGGCCTTTCGCCGTCGACAAGGGCGTTTTCCGGCCTACGCTGACCGCGTGGACGCTGCGACTCTCGAGCAGGCACTCGACGCCATCCGGACCCGCGCGTACTTCTCGGCGTTCCCGGAGTCGCCGAGTCCTCGGGTCTACGGCCAGGACGCCGCGCCGGTCGGACAGGCGGCCTTCGAGGCCTGGCAGGGCGCCGAGTTCCCGGTGCGTACGCCCGGATCACGCGGGACCGTCGCCACCGAGTCCTCGCCGTTCGGCATCACCCTCGGCGTGCGTTACCCCCACGTCACCGGTGACGGCCTGGACGAGCTGATCCGGGCGGCGCGGGCCGGCATGGTCCGATGGCGCGACGCCGGGCCCGACACCAGGGCCGAGATCGCGCTGGAGATCCTCGACCGACTCCACCAGCGTGTCTTCGAGCTGGCCAACGCCGTGATGGCGACCACCGGGCAGGCGTTCGTGATGGCGTTCCAGGCCGGCGGGACGCACGCCCTGGACCGCGCGCTGGAGGCGGTGGCGTTCGCGCACGCGGAGATGACCCGCCACCCCGCGACCATGGTCTGGGAGCGTCCGGCCAAGGGCGAGCCGCTGCGGATGGAGAAGACGTTCACGGTCGTGCCGCGCGGGGTCGCCGTGGTGATCGGGTGTACGACGTTCCCCACCTGGAACTCCTGGCCCGGCCTCTTCGCGTCCCTCGTCACCGGCAACCCGGTCGTCGTGAAGCCGCACCCCCGCGCGGTGCTCCCCCTCGCGATCACCGTGCAGGTCTGCCAGGAGGTCCTCGCCGACCGCGGCTTCGACCCCCATCTGGTCACGTTGGCCGCCGAAGCCGAGGGGGAGGGCATGGCCAAGGACCTCGCCACTCGCTCGGAGGTGCGGATCGTCGACTTCACCGGGTCGGCGGCGTTCGGTGAGTGGCTGGAGAAGCACGCGACGCAGGCGCAGGTCTACACCGAGAAGTCCGGTGTGAACCCGATCGTCGTGGACTCGACCGACTCCTTCCGCGGCCTCACCACCAACCTCGCCTTCACCCTCGCGCTCTACTCCGGCCAGATGTGTACGACGACGCAGAACGTCTTCGTCCCCGCCGGCGGCATCGAGACCGACGAGGGGCACAAGAGTTTCGAGGACGTCGGAGCCGGCCTCGCCGCCGCGATCGACAAGCTGCTCGCCGACGACGCGCGGGCGGTCGAGATCCTTGGGGCGATCGTCAACGACGACGTCCGCGGCCGGGTGGAGCGTTCTGGCGAGCTCGGCGAGATGGTCCTGGAGTCGCGCGCGGTGCTCCATCCGATGCATCCCGACGCGGTCGTGCGAACCCCCGCGATCGTGGCGGTCGACGCGAGCACCGTGGGCTACGCCGAGGACGCCGTCTACGCCCGGGAGTGCTTCGGCCCGGTCACCTTCCTCGTCCGCACGGCCGAC
This sequence comes from Actinopolymorpha pittospori, assembly GCF_014873875.1. Taxonomy (GTDB): domain Bacteria; phylum Actinomycetota; class Actinomycetes; order Propionibacteriales; family Actinopolymorphaceae; genus Actinopolymorpha; species Actinopolymorpha pittospori. The sequence goes on from NZ_JADBEM010000001.1 coordinate 2,062,362, forward strand.
ACCAGGCAGTCCCTGGACCTGATGCGGCGGCTCGGGCACGCGCGCGGAGCGATGACGGCGGGCGTCTACGCGACCTCCGAAGGTGTCCTCGACGCGACCCGCGAGGTGGCGCTGGACATCGGGGTGGCGCTCTCGGAGAACCTCACCGGGGGCGTTTATGTCAACCAGTCGGCGGCGTTCAGCGACTTCCACGGCACCGGCGCCAATCCGGCGGCGAACGCCGCCTATGTCGACGCGGCCTACGTCGCGGGGAGGTTCCGAGTCGTCCAGAGCCGGAGACACTCCCCGGCGTGACCGGCCCGTGGCGGCCGGTACACGGGTTGTGTACGACCGGTGGTCCGGCCGATACGCTCGCGGATTGGCCTGGCATGGGTCCTCCATCGCGGGGCGTCCGACCGTAGAGTGAGCGCCGTGCCCTGTGCACATAAGTGGCCCGACTCGTGAAGCGGAGCTCAACATGGAAAAGCGGCGGCTCGGACGGCTCGAACACCAGAGCAGCGTCCTGATCTACGGCGCGGCGTCGCTGGCCGAAGTCTCCCAGGACGTCGCTGACCAGTCGATCCAGGAGGCACTGGACGCCGGCATCAACCACTTCGACACCGCCGCCAGCTACGGCGACGCCGAGCTGCGGCTCGGTCCGTGGATGCCGCGCATCCGCGACCAGATCTTCCTCGCCACCAAGACCGGTGAGCGGGAGCGTGAGGCCGCGTGGACGCAGATCAACGCCTCGCTGGAGCGGCTGCAGACGGACCGGCTCGACCTGATCCAGCTGCACGCGGTCGGTGACCGGGAGGAGCTCGACAAGGCCACCGGCAACGGCGGTGCGCTGGAGGCGGCGATCCGGGCCCGCGACGAGGGTATGGTCTCCCACATCGGCATCACCGGGCACGGGCACGAGGCGCCGGCGACGCACCGGGAGGCGCTGCGCCGGTTCCCCTTCGACACCGTTCTCACCCCGCTCAACTACGCGCTCGGCCAGGACGCGACCTACCTCGCCGCGTGGGAGGACCTCGCCGCGGAGACCCAGCGGGTCGACGCCGGCCTGATGATCATCAAGACCATCGCCCGGCGCACCTGGACCGAGGACGACCACCGCTACACGACGTGGTACGAGCCGCTGGACGAGCAGACGCAGATCACCGCGGCGCTGTCGTGGGTGCTCAGCCACCCGCAGGTGACCGGGATCGCCACGGCCGGCGAGGTGCGCCTGCTGAACATGCTCATCAAGGCCGAGCAGGACCGCGCCGCCTGGACCGAGAGCCAGGTCAGCGAGGTGCTCGAGAAGGTCGACGCCTACACCTCGCCGTTCGTGGCGATGCCGATCTAGGCAGTTGGGTTCCGACCGGTCCACGGGCCGGTCATCTGGCGGTCGCGGCCGCCGGGTCGACAACGACCCGGCGGCCGCGTTCTTTTCAGGCCCACCATGGGGCTCAGTCCGGCGAGGCGTCCACGCTCACGCGCGGCGTCGAACGGCGGCGTAGGTGACCGCGGTGAGGACGACGGCGGCGCCGAGGTAGACGCCGGCCTCGGACCACTGCAGCGGCCAGTAGGCCAGGTCGACGGATTCGCGGATGTGGCGGGCCCCGCCGAGTTGGACGAGTCCCGTCAACGGCACGGAGATCGCCATGGCGATGTGGGTGTGCCTGCTGATCGCGCCGAGCGCGGCGCCGAGGGTCAGCGCGAACAGGACCCGCGCGAACGGTACGACGCCGTGGGACTCGTAGTGGTACCAGGTCAACGGATCGGTGCCGCCATGGCTCGGCAGAACCCAGGTGATCAGGGCCGTGAGCAGGGCGGTTGCGACCAGGACGCCGGCCGCGGCGACGCCGAGTTTGGTCGCCAGCCAGCGCCCGCGAGGGATGCTCTGGGTCCAGCCGAGGCGGTGGGTGCCCTGCTCGATGTCGCGGGCGATCAGGGGCGCGCCCCAGAACATGCAGACCGCCACCGTGAGGTAGCCGGCGAACAGTTGGGTGACCGTGGCGAACTCCGGATCGAACCGGGCGCCGACGGCGAGGAAGGCGTAGATGGCGAGCAGGCCGGCCACCGCGATGAACTGGAAGCGCTGCTGCCGCCAGGCGACCCAGATCATGCGGCGGACCCCCTGTCCGTCTCGACCAGGCTGGGCCGCGGCAGCACCGTGGCCTCCTGGTTGTGCATGTACGCGAGGACGAGTTCTTCCAACGAGGCCGCCCGGGAGCTCACGCCAGGCGCGCCGTCATGGTGCGCGCCGCGGACGAGCGCGGTCGTTTGTCGGGTGGTCCGGGTCAACTGCACGACCGTGCCGTGGGCCAGCCGGTCGGCGAGGTCGGCGGGGCCGGTCAGGACACAATGGCTGTCGGTGAGTTCGTCGAAGTCGCCGCTCATCTGGACCCGTCCACGTCCGAGCAGGACGAGGTAGTCGCAGGTGTCGGCCAGGTCCGCCACCACGTGGGAGGACAACACGACGGTGGCGCCGCTCTCCGCGACCGCCGACATCAGCGCACCCATCACCTCGCGACGTGCGAGGGGGTCCAGGTCGGCAAGCGGCTCGTCGAGGAGCAGCAGGTCGGCACGTTTCCCCAGCGCGAGGGCCAGCGCGAGCAGCGTGCGTTGCCCACCGGAGAGGCGCCGAACCTTCCGATCGAGCGGGATGTCGTAGGTGCGCACCCGCGTCCGTGCCAGCGCGGTGTCGAAGCGCGGGTTGGCCGCCCGTCCGAAGCGCAGCATCTCCTCCACGGTGAAGGAGGCGAACAACGGCTTGTCCTGCGCGACGAAAGCCACCCTCGCCAGATCCTCGCCGCGCCGACCGAACACGGCACCGTTGACCCGTACCTGGCCGTGCGTGGGTTTCAGAAGTCCGACCGCGAGGTGGAGGAGCGTGGTCTTGCCCGCGCCGTTGGAGCCGACCAGCGCGGCGACCCGGCCGGCCGGGACGGCAAGCGTGCAGTCGCGAAGCGCCCAGGTCCGGCCGAACCGCCGGCCCAGCCCGGTGGTCTCCAGTGCGTTCACGCCACACCTGGCCGGTGTCGTCGGGGTGTCTTTTCGAACGCGTCCCGCACGACGGCGTCGAACACGGCTCGTACGTCGTCCTCGTCCAGGCCGGACTGGACGGCGGCGGCGACCCAGTCGGCCAGCCGGGAGCGGAGGGCGGGATCCTGCGCCGGCTGGCGTGCGGAGAGGGAGGAGAGGACGAACGTCCCCACCCCTGGGCGTGCCTCGACCAGCCCGTCGCGCTCCAACTCCCGGTACGCCTTGTGCACGGTGTTCGGGTTGATCATCACCTGTTCGACCACCTCTCTCGCGGTAGGGAGCTGGTCGCCCGGGAGTAGGTGCCCCAACCGGATCGCCTGGCGTACCTGGTGCACCAGTTGCAGATAGGGGCTGACCCCTGACCGGCGGTCCAAACGGAACTCGATCATGGTTCCTCATTCCACTAAGGAGCTAGTAGAAGTCTGGCGTGCGGGCACCAGAGCGTCAACCCGAATGAAGGCAGCGGTGACAGAACTCGTGGCAGGCCGATGTGAGTCGGCCGGTTGATCGAAGACCGAAGGGCCTCCCGAATGTGCGGCCCCGCGGCGCCGCGCTAGGGGCGGCTCAGCGCTCGCACCCGCCGGGGTCGAGGACCCGCGCCTTGTCGACGGCCTCCTGAAGCAGCGAGCTGCTGGTGGCGACCGCCTTGTCGCTCGCGCTACCGGCCGGCGCGTAGGCGATCTTGACCAGCTCACTCTGCTGCTGGTCGGGGAATGCCTGGGCGAGGCGCCACTCGCCGCCCCGCTTGGCGGCCAGGTAACCGATCACCTTCTCCGCGCCGCTCTGCTGGATCGTGACGGCGTCGCCGTCGTCACCGCGGACCGCGGACCGCAGGGTCGCCTGGGTCTGTTGGGCCCGTTCGCCGGAGAAGTAGAAGCCGATGACGTTGACCAGTCCTCCGCCCGCGTCGGCGGGCAGCTTGTAGGCCGCGCCGTTGTCGGAGGGCGTGACCTTCCAGTCGCCGGGGAGCGCCAGGTCGAGCGTCGCGCACCTGACCCGCAGCCCCTCCGGTGACGTGGAGCTGTCGGTCGAACCGGGCGCGACGCCCGCCGGGTCCGCGGGCAGCGCCGTGCGGGCCGGTGGATCCTTGGGCGGGAGCTTCTGCAGGCTGACGGGTTGCACCCCGGTGGTGGTGGCGCATCCCCCGACAAGCAGTGCCCCGGCGGCGAGCAACCCGAACCAGGCGGGACGCGTACGGCGGAAGGCACCCGGCCCGCGCACCGCCACCTGCCTGTGGGATGCCAGCGACCTGCGAGCACCGAACGACATCGGCACGCACCTCTCAACGGATCGAATCGCCGCGGGGACGAGAAACCACGCCCCTTGATCACCGGCACTGTAGCCTTCCGGACCCTCGCGTCGAGCCGGTCCGAACCGCGACTGTGGACAGTGCCCCGCTCCCCACTGTCCGCGCCGGTGGCGACAGGCTCAGGCCAGGAGCTAGTCGCCCTTCACGTTGACGATCTGCCGCAGCGTGTGGCGCACCTCGACCAGGTCCGCGGCGTCGGCCATCACCACGTCGATCGACTTGTAGGCGTCCGGGTGCTCGTCGAGGAAGGCCTCCGTACGCCGCCACTCGATCCCGTCCATCCGGGCCGTGAGGTCGGCCAGGTCGAAGCGCCGCCGAGCCGCCGAGCGCGAGTAGTTCCGGCCGGCACCGTGTGGTGAGGAGTGCAGCGAGACGGGGTTTCCCTTGCCCTGGACGACGTACGACGCCGCGCCCATGCTGCCCGGGATCAGGCCCCACGTGCCCAGGGACGCGTCGATCGCCCCCTTCCGGGAGAGCCAGACCTCACGCCCGAAGTGCCGCTCGCGGGTCGTGTAGTTGTGGTGGCAGTTGACCCGGAGGGACTCCTCGACAGGCTCGCCCGCGGCCTTCTCGACGGCGGCGACGAGGCGGTCCATCATCTCCTCTCGGTTGAGGAGGGCGAAGTGCTGCGCCCACCGGAGTTCGGTGATGTAGCGGTCGAAGTCGGGCGTCCCTTCGACGAGGTAGGCGAGGTCTGGATCCGGGAGCGCGATCCAGTACCGCTCGGCCGTCGCCCGGGCCTTCGCGATGTGCGCCTGGGCGATCTTGTTCCCCACGCCACGCGAACCCGAGTGCAGGAACAGCCACACCCGGTCGGCCTCGTCGACGCACACCTCGATGAAGTGGTTGCCGGAGCCCAGCGAGCCAAGCTGCAGGGTCCAGTTGCCGGCGTACCGGGCCGCGTCGAAGCCGGCCTCCTCGGCGAGCGCGCCCAACTCCTGGACACGCTTGTCCGCGGTTTCGGACAGCGTCCGGTTGTACTTCCCGGCCGACAGCGGGATCGATCCCTCGATGTCCTCCCGGAGCGCGCGGAGGTCGAGCCCACGGAACTCCGCACCCACGAACTGCGTACGGGTCGCGATCATGCCGCAGCCGATGTCGACGCCGACGGCCGCGGGGATGATGGCCCGGTCGGTCGGGATCACGCTGCCGACGGTCGCGCCCTTGCCGAGGTGGGCGTCCGGCATCAGGGCGAGATGCGGGAAGACGAACGGCATGCTCGCGGTCTGCTCGGCCTGGAGGCGGGTCTTCTCCTCGAGGATGCTCGCCCAGTTGACGAGCCGGTCGTTCAGCCGCTCCACAGGAGGCTCCTCACGTAAAAACCGGGACGTCTCTCACCGCGCGAGACGCGCCGGAGACGCCCCGGACGGGCGGTCGCTGGTCCGTACGAATCGTCGCCGAACCGGTGGCCGGCCGTCACCGCATTTACCGGGGTCCGGCGGATCGCGAACCGCTGACCGAGCGGCGCTCGGCGCTGTTCACGCCTCCTGCTGGGCGGACGGGGTACGCCACCGCGCGGAGATCGGCTCGATCGCGATGCTGAGCGCGATGAGCGCCAGAGCCGCGGCCGGAACGAGGTGGCCGGAGAAGACAGCCGCGACGGTCAGAACCGCCAGGTTGGGCAGCAGCCAGCCGAGGATCCGGGTGGGGCGGTAGCCGATCGTGCGGGTGCCCAGGAGCGCGTTGTTGAGGAAGAAGACGGCGAGGGCAAGGCAACACAGCCGCAGGGCGTCGCCGGACGGCTGGCCCTCGGCCGCGGCGGTGACCAGCGAGCCCAGGCCCGCGGCCAACGCCATCAGGGCGGCCACCGGCAGGAAGTGGCCGACGACGAAGAGGTAGATCGTGAGGCGGAACGCCGCGTCCCGGCGAGCTGACACGGCCGCCTCGGCCACCGCGGAACCGAAGTCGAAGTAGAGCCACCAGAGCGCGGCGAGGACCAGGAATCCGGCCAGGCCGGTCACGACCGCGATGGTCGAAGCGTCGGCGGAGGAGATCGCGACCACGATCTGGGCGATTCCCTCGCCCAACACGATGATGATGAAGAGCCCGAACCGTTCGACCAGATGACCGACCGCGAGCTGGCCCTCCAGCAGCCCCTGCCGCTCCAGGCGGGCACCGGACCGCGCCCGGAACCACGGGACGATCTCCACCACCAGTCCGGCGAGCCACAGGACGTAGGTCAGTGGCGGCGGCACCGGGATCGACACGATCCACAGCACCGCCGAGGCGGCCCGGGGCCACATCGCCGCTCCGGCCCGCGGGCCCGGCCGCTTCAACGCCCCGACGACGAGCAACATGATCCGTCCGGCGGCATACCCCGCCGCGTACAGAGCCGGGTCCCCGTGCGCCGCCTTCGTCGCGGCCCCCGCCATGACCAGGAGCGCCGCCATCTGGGTCAGCACCGAGAGCCGCCTGCCGGCGCCGCCCTCACCCGCGACGTTCAGGTACAGCGTCGAACCAGTCCACACCCACCAGGCGGGCAGGAACAGCAGCAGCATCGCCAGCCCCGCCGTCCACGAGGGATGCTCGGCCAGCGGATGCGCCAGCTGTGCCACCAGGGCTACGAAGAGTAGGTCGTAGAACAGTTCCAGCCAGCCGGCGTGTCGGTCGTCCTCCCTCGGCACCCGACGAGCATGGCACCCGTGGCCGAAGGCCCGTACGGGTCGGGCCGGGTGGGAGCGGGCGGTCGACCGTGAGTAACCGTGCGACGTCCGGACGAGCGCCTCGCTCGCCCCTGGCGCTGGGTCCGAGCGGGCATTTCGGCGGTGGGTTACCTTTTCCGGCATGCGGATAAGAGCCCCCGAACTGGTCGGGCGTGGTGGATGGCTGAACACCGGCGGCCGGGAGTTCGAGTTGTCGGACTTTCGGGGTCGCTTCCTGCTGATCGACTTCTGGACCTTCTGCTGTATCAACTGCCTCCACGTCCTGGAGGAGCTCCGTCCCCTCGAGGAGAAGTACTCCGACGTCCTGGTCGTGGTGGGCGTGCACTCCCCGAAGTTCGCCCACGAGGCGGAGGAGGCCGCGGTGCACTCGGCGATCGAACGGTACGCCGTACGCCACCCGGTCCTCGACGACCCCGACTTCACGACCTGGCAGGCCTACACCGCCCGCGCCTGGCCGACCCTGACGCTGGTCGACCCGGAGGGCTACATCGTCGCGCAGTACTCCGGTGAGGGGCACGCGCACGCGCTGGACGCCCTGCTGACCGAACTCGTCCCGGCCTACGACGCCCGGGCGACGCTCCGCCGGGCGTCCTCGCCGTACGTCCCACCGCCGCCGCCGGACACGGTCCTGCGCTTCCCTGCCAAGGCCATCCCGCTGCCGAGTGGTGAGTTCCTCGTCGCCAACGCCGGTGGCCACGACCTGGTCGACCTCGCCGACGACCTGGAGACCGTCGTACGCCGGATCGGCACCGGGGAGCGCGGCTTCCTCGACGGCGGACCGCGCGAGGCGGCGTTCCGGGAGCCCAACGGCGTGTGCGCGCTACCCGCCGAGGAGGCCGCGGAGGTCGGCTACGACCTGGTGGTCGCCGACACGGCCAACCACGCGCTGCGCGGCGTCCGCCTCGCGACCGGCCAGGTCCACACCCTCGCCGGCAACGGCACGCAGTGGATGCAGGGCGACGGAGACGGCGCGCTGTCCAGCCCCTGGGACGTGACGTGGTACGCCGGCCAGGTGTGGGTGGCGATGGCCGGGATCCACCAGCTGTGGACGTTCGACCCGCGCTCCCGCGAGGTGCGCCCGGCAGCCGGAACGACCAACGAGGGGCTCGTGGACGGGCCACTGGACCAGGCGTGGTTCGCGCAGACGTCCGGGCTCGCGGTCTCCAACGACGGGAGCCGGCTGTGGCTGGTCGACTCCGAGACCTCCTCCTTGCGCTACGTCGAGGATGGCGAGGTCCACACCGCCGTCGGCACCGGCCTGTTCGACTTCGGGCTGCTCGACGGTTCGAGCACCGAGGCGTTGTTCCAGCACCCGCTCGGCGTGACCGTCCTGCCGGACGACTCGGTGGCGGTGCTCGACACCTACAACGGCGCCGTACGCCGCTTCGACCCCGCGGCCCGGAGCGTGACGACGTTGCTCACCGGGCTGGCCGAGCCGAGTGGGGCGGTGGTCGACGGGGAGACGCTGGTCGTCGCCGAGTCCGCCGCCCACCAACTGGTGCGCTATCCGCTGAGTGTCACGGCGCGGGAGGTCCGCGAGTTCGCCCACGAGACCCAGCGGCCCGTGACGCAGGTCGCCCCGGGCGAGGTCGACCTCATTGTCGAGTTCGTGCCACCTCCCGGGCAGAAGCTCGACGACAGCGAGGGCCCCCCGACCCGGTTGTTCGTGTCCGCGACCCCGCCGGCGCTGCTGCGCGAGGGCGAGGGACGCGGCACCGAGCTGACCCGCCGGCTCGTCCTCGACCCCGCGGTCGGAGACGGCGTCCTGCACGTCGCCGCGACCGCCGCGAGCTGTGATGTGGGCGTCGACCATCCGGTCTGCCACATCCACCAACAGGACTGGGGTGTGCCGATCCGGTTGGCCGAGGGCGCGCAGGCCCGGCTCACGCTCATGCTCGGCGGTGCCGTCGAGGTGTAGGGCGCCCCGCGTGTCCCACATCGAGCGATAGATTCGGGCTGATCAGCAGGGCGGATGAGGGCGGCGATGGATCGGACCGAGCGCATCTTGGCCGCCGCGGCCGAACTCTTCGTTCGGTTCGGGGTGAGCAAGACGACCGTCGACGAGATCGCCCGGGCCGCCGGCATCTCCAAGGGCGCCATCTACCTCGAGTTCCGGGGCAAGGACGCGCTGGTCGACGCGCTCATCCAGCACGAGCTCCGCGCCTACCTCCTCGCCTCGAGTAACCGCATCGAAGCCGACGAGGAGGGCGGCCGGCTCTCCCGGATCTACCGTCACTGCACCGCCGAACTCCTTCGGCGTCCGTTCCTCCGGGCCCTCTACACCCGCGACTTCGACGTCCTGGGCGGACAACTGCGACGTTACGGCCCACAGCGGGCGACGCCCCGGCTCGCCCTGAGCGAGTCCTTCGTCGAACGGCTGCGAGCCGCCGGACTCATCCGTCCCGACGTCGACGTCCAGACGGTGAGCCACCTGATGGCGGTCATTTCCGCCGGCATGGTCACGATCGGGTCGCTGGCGGGGGAGACGAGTCCGGTGCTGCTCGGCCAGACGCTCGACCTGGTGGGCGACATGATGGCCGCGACGGTGGAGACACCGCCGGGGCAGGGCGATGTCGACGCGGGCAAGCGGGCCTTCGCCGACCTGGCCGACCAGCTCGTGGCCGGAATCACGGGCGGCACGGGCGGGCACTCCGACCAGGGCCAGTGAGTCGATCTCAGGTGCTGCCGGTGCACGCCGCCCGAGCCAGCTGGTCGGGCACCTCACCGCGATCCGGACCGTTGCGGATCATGGACGTACGAAACGGGCAGCAGCGGGCAGCTCGGACCCACACCGGGCCGGCCGTCCGCTTGTTCGAGATCGATGGGTAGCGTGCCGCCATGACTTCAAAGCCGTTACTGCGCGTCAACCGGCTCACGCACGCCTACGGCCCCCATGTCGTCCTGGACGAGGTCTCGTTCGAGGTGAAGGCGGGCGCGGCGGTGGCGGTCATCGGACGCAACGGAACCGGCAAGAGCACCCTGCTCCGCTGTATCACCGGCGCGGAGAAGCCCAGCGGCGGCACGATCACCTTCAACGGCAAGCCGTACGACGAGACCTCGGAGCAGCTGCGCCGGGACGTGGCGACGGTCTTCGACGACATCGATTTCTTCCCCGATCTGACGGTGGCCGAGCACCTCGATCTGCTGGCCCGGGCGCACGGCGTTCCCAACGTCGAGGACGCGGTCGACGAGACGCTGCGCCAACTCGGCATCGACAACGCGAGCCGGCAGTTCCCGAGCACGCTCTCCTCCGGTCAGAGACACCGGCTCGCCCTGGCCACGGCGTTCGTACGACCACGCCGCCTGCTGGTGCTCGACGAACCCGAGCAGCGACTCGACGTCGAGGGTCGGCAGTGGCTGGCCGAGAAGCTGCGCGCCGACCTCCAGGACGGGGTGTCCGTGGTGTTCGCCAGCCACTCGCCCGACCTGATCGACGCCGTGGCGACCAAGACGGTCCGGATCGGCGAGAAGGCATGACGGCCGAGGTCGACACCTCGCAGCCGTTGGCCGTTCCGAGCCCGCGAGCGCTGCGCAAGGAACTCCGCGACCGCCGCCGCGAACACTCCGACCGCACGATCTGGCAGGCGCTGGACAGCCTCTACCTCTGGCTGGTCTCCTTCCTGATCCTCGGCTCGATGAGCGGGGCCATCGTCGCCCGGGCGTGGTCGCAGATCGGCGAGTGCGCCGACGCCACCAGCTGTGTCGACGCCCGCGACGTCATCCCGCTGCCGTTGGCGGTGGCGGTCTTCGCGCTGGCGCTGCGCATGCTGGTGGCGCTCGGTCCGGTGGTGTCGAGCCGGGCCGGAGCCAGCTTCATGCTGAGCGCGCCGGTGGATCGCCGCGGTCTGCTCCTGCGTCCCGCGTTCGGCCTGCTGGCCGGCGGTCTCGTACTCGGCGCCGGCGTGGTGACCGGACTGGTCCTGCTCACCTCGCCCCACCCCAGCGCCGTCGGCGCGGGTGCCGTTGCCGGTGCGGCGCTCGGTGTTCTGACGGTCGCGGGAGCCATCCTCGCGCAGCGGACCTCGACGGCCCGCAAGGTGATGGGCATCTGTTGTGACGTCCTGATCGTCGCCGCGCTCGCCGTCGTCCCGCTGTTCCTGTTCGGTGTGGCGGTCCCCACCACGGCCTGGGCGGAGCCCCTCCACCTCCTCGTCGCCGCCGTCGTGGTCGCGGTCGGCGCGGTCGCGGCGACCAGCACCGCCGTGGCGAAGCTCGGCCGGATGCCACGCCGGGAGGTCGTGGCCGGCGGGGACCTGCTGTCCGGGCTGTCCGGAGCGGCGGCCTCCATGGACACCTCGATGGTCTCCGACATGCTGGTGGCGCGGAGGTTCCGGCTCAAGGGCGCCGCGCACACCCGGCGGGGGCACGGCAGCGGACTGGTCGGGGTGGCCTGGCGGGAGGCGCAGCGCGCGCTCCGGTCGCCGCAGCGGCTGGCGCTCGCCGTCGTGCTGCTGGTGGTGCCCTACGCCGTCGACCGGGTTGGCGTGTCCGCCGCGGCCCCACTGATCGCCGCCATCGTCGGTTATCTCGCCGTGCGGCCCCTGTCGGGCGGGCTGCACGCGGTGTCCCGTTCGGCGGGACTGCGCCGTATGTTCCCCGACGACGACCTGCCGCTGCGAACGGCGTTCAGCGCCCCGCTGCTGGTGGGGGCCGCGGTGTGGAGTCTCGCCGTCGTACCCGCCATCGAGGGAACGGCCGGGCTGATCGGGCCGGCCACGGGTGTCCCGCCGTTCGCCGCCTGGGTGGCGTTGGCGGGGACGATCGCCGCCGGGGTGATCCGCTCGGCGCGGCGGAGGCCGGTGAGCTACGAGGGCCAGCTCGTCTCGACGCCGGCGGGTGCGCTGCCGGCCGGGTTCGTCGCACAGATCTTCCGTGGCCCGGACTTCGTGCTCGTCGGCATCCTGCCGCTGGCGTTCGGCCTGCCGTGGATCGTCGTGCTCCTGCTGCCGGTGCTGTTGTTCACCTTCGCGCTCATGTCACGCAAGTGACGCGCACGATGTGCACCTGAGAGGCGCCGACAGGCCCTGACTTCGTAAGCGGGCCGGGGCATGCCCCACGAAGGGACCTGCCCCGGACCTGCGCGCCGCGGCGACCTCAGCCGATCCAGACCGTCTTGGTGTTGCAGAACTCCCGCGGCCCGGGCGCGCCGAGCTCGCGGCCGTAACCCGAGTGCTTCACGCCGCCGAAGGGCAGGGCGGGGTACGACGCGACCATGCCGTTGACGAACACCAGGCCGGCCTCGAGGTCGCGGACGAACGCCGCCTGCTCCGCGGAGTCCTGGGTCCAGGCGTTCGCGCCGAGCCCGAACGGCGTGATGTTCGCGATCTCGACAGCCTCCTCGAGCGAGCCGACGCGGTAGAGGTGGGCGACCGGACCGAACACCTCGTCGGCGTACATCTGCATCGACGGGGTGACGTCGGCGATGACCGTCGGCGGGTACCACCAGCCGGCGCGGTCAGGGGTGTCACCACCGCAGAGCACCTTCGCGCCCTTGCCGACGGCGTCGGCGACGAGCTGCTCGACGGAGTCGCGTCCGGACTCGGTGGCCAGCGGCCCCATGTCGGTGTCGTCGGCCATCGGGTCGCCGACCCGCAGCGCGGACATCGACGCGACGAACCGCTCGGCGAACTCGTCGTAGACGTCCTCGTGGATGATGAAGCGCTTCGCGGCGATGCAGCTCTGGCCGTTGTTCTGACAGCGGGCGACGGTGGCGACCTTCACCGACTCCTCGAGGTCGGCCGAGGGCATCACGACGAAGGGGTCCGAGCCGCCCAGCTCCAGCACCGTCTTCTTGATCGCCTTCCCGGCGATCGCGGCGACGGCGGCTCCGGCGGGTTCGCTGCCGGTGAGGGTCGCGGCGCGGACGCGGGGGTCGGTGAGGACGCGTTCGACGTCCCTCGAGCCGATCAGCAGGGTGGCGAACGCGCCCTCGGGGAAGCCGGCGCGGGTGAAGAGCTGGTCGAGGTACAACGCGGTCCGCGGGACGTTGGACGCGTGCTTGAGCAGGCCGGTGTTGCCTGCCATCAGGGCCGGCGCGGCGAACCGGACGACCTGCCAGAGCGGGAAGTTCCACGGCATCACGGCGAGCACGGGGCCGATCGGCTGGTAGCTGACGTACGCGCGTGACGCACCGACCTGGGACGGGTCGGCGAGGGGCTCGTCGGCCAGCAGGCCGGCGGCGTTGTCGGCGTAGTAGCGCATGCCGGCCACGCACTTGGCGGCCTCGCCGCGGGCCGAGGTGAGCGTCTTGCCCATCTCGGTCGTCACGGTCTTCGCCACCTCGTCGCTCTCGGCTTCGAGGAGGTCGGCGGCGGCGCGCAGCCACTCCGCGCGGGTGTCGAAGGTCGTACGCCGCAACGTCCGAAACGCCTCCTCCGCTCCCGCGAGTCGCCGGTCCACCTCTTCGGCCGGGTGGGGGTCGAACTCCTCGAGGGTCTCGCCGGTGGCGGGATTGACGGTGGCGATCGGCATAGGAAACTCCTTCCGGAACGCTTCGGGCTGGGCTTCGAGCCCATCCTCCACGTTCATCCTCCCGCGCCGCTCCGCTGATCACGATCGCGATCATGAAGTCGGTCAGTCACAGACGCGCCGGCAGGCCTGGTGATCCCGATCGTGGGCACGGCGCGGAGGTGGGTGCGCAGGGCGGCCGGACACGGCCAGCTCAGCGGTCTTTACAACGTTGTTCGTCCCGAATAGACACGTCGGACAAGTCCAGCAGTTCGGACACCCCGAAGCGACAGCCCCGCGTGCGGGACCAGCCCTCGTGCGGGGCGGCACCGAGCGCGACAACACCGAGCGCGACAACACCCGAGCGAGAACGCCACACCGAACGAGACGTCCCCCACCCCGCGCCCCACCCCCGCCTCCACCGCAGGGGCGCCACACGCGCATGCCTGGCGTACGGACCTCGAAGGAGCTCGCACATGCAGATACGCCGGCGGATTCGGTCCGCGAGAGTCGTCGCTCTCGCCGCCTGCGCCACCCTCGGCGCGACCGCCCTGTCCTCCCTCTCCCTCGCGACACCGCGGACCGCGGCCGCGAGCGACCCTCCGACCTACACCAACGAGGTCACCCGGGGCTACTCCATCGACTTTCCCGACCCGGCGGTGATGCGCGGCAAGGACGGCCAGTGGTACGCGTACTCGACCGGCGGACCGTTCGAGGAGTCGGGACAGACGAGTTCCGCGTACAAGATCGCGACCTCACCCGACCTGGTGCACTGGCGAAGCGCGGGTGACGTCTTCCCCGACGGGCACCGGCCGACCTGGGCGACCGCGACGACCGGCTTCTGGGCGCCGGACATCCGCTACCTCAACGGGAAGTACCTGCTCTACTTCACCGTCCCCGACACCACGACGAGCATGCAGGGCTTCGACCCGGCGATCGGCGTGGCCACCGCGCCCACCCCGGCCGGGCCCTGGGCTCCGTCGGAGGAGCCGGTGATCCCGGCCAAGCCGGTCGGCACGGGCTACGACACGGTGATCGACCCCGCGCTGTTCACCGACGCCACAGGTACGCACTACCTGTACTACGGCGGCTTCGGCACCGGGATCTGGGTGGTGAAGCTCTCCGACGACGGCCTGCGCGCGGTCACCGAGCCGACGCACATCGCGGCGTCGCGGTACGAGGGTCCCAACGTGTTGGAGCGGGACGGCTGGTACTACCTGTTCGGGTCCTCGGCCAACTGTTGCGCCGGTCCGACGACCGGGTACAGCGTCTTCGTCGGGCGCTCACGCAGCCCACTCGGGCCCTTCGTCGACCGGCTGGGCGTACCCATGCTGGCCAGTCGCGCCGGCGGCACGCCGGTCCTCGCCCCCAACGGCAACACCTGGATCGGCACCGGTCACCACTCGGCCGCGCTCGACGCGAGCGGGCAGACCTACATGGCCTACCACGCGATCGACCGGAACGACCCCTGGCTCGACGTCTCGCCCGGCTTCACCATGCGGCCGATGAACCTGGACCGGATGGACTGGATCGAGGGCTGGCCGATCGTCCGGGCCGGACTCGGCGCCTCCGACGACCCGCAGCCCGCGCCGGTCGTACGGGGCCAGGTGGACGACCGGTTCGAGGACCCCGCCGCGACCACCGACCGCTTCCGCACCTCGGGCGGCGGCCTCACGGTCGCGGGCCCCGACCCGGCGTCGGACTCCGGCCGGTTCGCCCGGCTGGCCGGCACGCCGACCGTGCTCTCGGCGCGGGTCCTGTCCCAGGCCGACGTCCGGGTGGAGGCCGACGTCCGGGTACCGGCCGGCGATGGGGGCGGTGCCGGCAGCGTCGGCGTCCTCGCCCGGGCGCGGGACGCGAAGTCCGGCGTACGGGCCATCCTGGACGCCGACCAGCACGAACTCCGGCTCGAGGCGCCCGTGGGATCCACGGTCCGGCGTGCGTCGGTCCCGCTCCCGTCGGGCTACGACACCTCCGCCTGGCACGTCCTCGCCCTGGAGGTGCGGGGCAGGCAGGTGAGCGCGAACCTCACCGACGCGCGGCTCGGCGACCCGTGGGCGAGTGTCAACCTGGACTTGCCGCGGTCCCTGGACCGGCCCGGCCGGCCCGGCCGGGCCGGCCTCGTCGCCGACGGTACGGCCGAGGCGGACAATTTCTCCGCCGCGCCGCTGTACGTGCCGGTGACCAAGCGCGTCGCGGACCCGAAGCCCGGCCACGTCGATCCCGCCTCCTCCGACGAGTTCGACGCTGGACTCGGCTCCGGCTGGACCTGGCTGCGACCCGACGCCGCGGCCGAGGTACGCGACGGCGCGCTGGTGTGGCCGACGCAGACCGGCGACCTCGTGGGCGACGGCAGGCCCGGACTGCTGCTGCGCTCGGCGATGCCCGACGGTGACTACATGGTCGAGACGAAGCTCGGCATCGATCTCGGCGAGGACGTCGAACGCAACTACCAGCAGGGCGGGTTGATCGTCTACGTGGGCGACGACGAGTTCCTGCGACTCGACGTGGTGGCGGTCGGTCCGACCCGGATCACGGAGTTCGGCAAGGAGACGGTCTTCCAGGGCATCCGCTCCTGGGGCGGTGGTCTGATCGGGGCGCCGGCCACGACCACCTGGCTTCGCCTCCAGCACACCCGCGACCCGAAGACCCAGGAGCACAG
This sequence comes from Actinopolymorpha pittospori, assembly GCF_014873875.1. Taxonomy (GTDB): domain Bacteria; phylum Actinomycetota; class Actinomycetes; order Propionibacteriales; family Actinopolymorphaceae; genus Actinopolymorpha; species Actinopolymorpha pittospori. Next base: position 2,078,452 of record NZ_JADBEM010000001.1, read on the forward strand.
GTTCCGTGCCGGTTCGAGCACCGACGGCAAGCACTGGACCTGGGGACTCACCTGGACGCTGCCCGCCGACAGCGAACCGCGGGTGGGGCTGGTCTCCCAGGGCTCCACGCCGGAGACGACGCAGGAGTTCGGCCCTGCCACCTCGGTGTTCGACTACTTCCGGGTCTCGCGCCCGTAGTGACGTTCGCCACCACGAGGCGAGGCGGAGTGTGGGGGTTCGCCCGGTGACCACCGCTGGGCGGACCCCTCCGCGGCACGCGCCGGATCGGTGCCGGAGCGTTAGCCGGCACGTAAGGTTGCGAGGGTTGTTGTCTGAAAGGAGACAAGCCCCCCGTGTCTGTCACCCGATTTGGTCTCCAGATACCGAATTTTACCTATCCCGACGTTCCTGACGCCCAACTCTTCGAGCGTGTCGCGGCGATCGCCGGGACGGCCGAGCAGGCCGGTTTCGACTCGATCTGGGTCATGGATCACTTCTACCAACTGCCCGGAATCGGCCCGGAGGACGCGCCGATGTTCGAGGCGTACAGCCTGCTGTCCGCGCTGGCCGCCCGCACCTCCAAAGCCAAGCTGGGCACGATGGTCACCGGTGTGACCTACCGCAACCCCGCCTTGCTCGCCAAGACCGTCACGGTGCTCGACGTGATCTCCTCCGGTCGCGGAATTCTCGGTATCGGTGCCGCATGGAACGAGAGCGAGCACCGTGGATACGGATTCGAGTTCCCGCCGACCCGCGAACGGATGGACCGGCTGGAGGAAGCTCTCCAGATCTGTCGGGCGATGTTCACCGAACATTCGCCGAGCTTCAGCGGGAAGTACTACCAGATCAACAATGCCTACAACGTCCCGCGGCCGGTCACCCCGGGCGGCCCGCCGATCATGATCGGCGGCGGTGGCGAGAAGCGCACGCTGCGCATGGTCGCGAAGTACGGCGACGCCTCCAACATCTTCGGTGACATCGCCACGATCCAGCACAAGCTCGCGGTGCTGGGCCAGCACTGTGCCGACGTCGGTCGCGACCCGGCCGAGATCACCAAGACGAAGCTGGCCACCCTGCTGATCGGCCCGGACGAGAAGGCGGCGCAGGCCAAGATCGACCACATGCGTTCGCTCGGTGTCGACGATGCGTGGCTGCGTCAGACCGCGATCGTCGGATCGCCGGAGCAGGTGCTCGAACAGGTGAAGGAACACTTCGACGCCGGCCTGGACGGTCTGCTCTTCAACATGCCTGACGGGCACGACCTGGAGACGGTCGCCCTGGCGGGCGAGACCCTCGCGAAGTACGTCTGAGGGCGGAGAACGTGCGACGCCCGGGTCGACGGTGGGGGGAGTCCGTCGGCCCGGGCGCCAGTTCGTGGGACCTGAGGTCGTGGAGTCCAGCGTCTCAGAACGCGGACTCGGCCAGTGTCATCAGGTCGTTGTCGGTCGCTTCGGCGATCCTACGTTCGGACCGCAGCCGGGGCAGCACCTGCGCGCAGAACCAGCGGGCGGCGGCGACCTTTCCCTCGTAGAAGGCGCGGTCGTCGTCGTTGAGGTCGCCCTCCAGCCGGGTGAGCGCCACCTCCGCCTTTCGGAGCAGGAGCCACGCGCTCACCACGTCGCCGAGGGCGAGCAGGAGACGGGTGGTGTTCTGGCCGACCTTGTAGAGGTTGGCCGGGTCGGCGTCGGGTGCCTGCGGCTGCGAGCTGAGCAGGAAGTCGACCATCGCGGTCACGATGGCCTGGGTGTCCTCGAGCGCCTTGCCCAGCAGGCCGCGTTCGACCTCGAGTTTCCCGTTGCCGGCGTCGGACTTCACGAACGCCTGGATCTCACCGGCCAGCCTGCCGAGGGCCTGACCCTGGTCGCGGACGATCTTGCGGAAGAACAGGTCCTGGCCCTGGATCGCGGTGGTGCCTTCGTACAACGTGTCGATCTTGGCGTCGCGCACGTACTGCTCGATCGGATAGTCCTGCAGGAACCCCGATCCGCCGTAGGTCTGCAGGGACTCCGAGCCGAGCAGCGTCCACGCGCGTTCGGAGCCGTAGCCCTTGACGATCGGGAGCAGCAAATCGTTGAGTCCGGCCGCGTCGCGGTCCTTGCTGCCCGCCTGGACGCTGACCTCGACGGCGTCCTGCACCGAGGCGGTGTAGAGCACGAGCGCCCGCATCCCTTCGGCGTAGGCCTTCTGGGTCAGCAGCGAACGGCGTACGTCGGGATGGTGCGTGATCGTCACCCGCGGCGCGGTCTTGTCGGCCATCTGGGTCAGGTCGGCGCCCTGGACGCGTTGCTTCGCGTAGTCGAGCGCGTTGAGGTAGCCGGTCGACAGCGTCGCGATCGCCTTGGTGCCGACCAGCATCCGCGCGTACTCGATGATCTGGAACATCTGCCGGATGCCGTCGTGGACGTCGCCGAGCAGGAGGCCCACCGCGGGTTCGCCGTCGCCGAAGGTGAGCTCGCAGGTCGTGGAGACCTTCAGGCCCATCTTGTGTTCGAGGTTCGTGGCGTGGACGCCGTTGCGCTCGCCCATGGCACCGGTCGTCGGGTCGACGTGGAACTTCGGCACGATGAAGAGCGACAGCCCCTTCGTGCCCGGACCGCCCGCGCCCTCGACGCCGACGGGTCGGGCCAGGACGAAGTGGATGATGTTGTCGGTGAGGTCGTGCTCGCCGTTGCTGATGAAGCGCTTGACGCCCTCGAGGTGCCAGGTGCCGTCGGGCTGCGGATAGGCCCTGGTCCGCCCGGCGCCGACGTCGGAACCCGCGTCGGGTTCGGTGAGCGCCATCGTCGCGGACCAGCGGTTCTCGACCATGAACCTGGCGAGCCGCTTCTGCGTCTCGTTGCCGTTGAGCCACAGCGCGTGGGCGAAGCGCGCGGCCCGCTGGCGTACATGAAGACCGCGGGATGCGCGCCGAGGATGAGTTCGGAGACGGCCCAGCGCAGCGAGGGTGGGCAGGGCTGGCCGCCGAGCTCCGGTGGGATCTCCAGCCGCCACCACTCCGCGTCCATCCAGGTGTCATAGCTCTTCTTCAACGCGTCACCGACGCGAACGGTGCGGGTCTGCCGGTCGAAGACGGGAGGGGCGAGGTCGGTCTCGGCGAAGGAGGCGGCGACGTCCTCGCGGGTGAGGCGCTCGACCTCGCCCAGGATGCTGCGCGCGGTGTCGAGGTCGATGTCGGCATAGCGACCGGTGCCGAGCAGGTCGGCACGCCCGAGCACGTCGAAGAGCGTGAACTCGATGTCACGGAGATTGCTCTTGTAGTGGCTCATCGTCCTCCTCAGGACGCGTTCCGGCGGGGTGGCGGTGTCGCCGCCGCGAAAGGCTACCTGCGGGTAACTTCCGCGTGACCATGGTGCGCTCGATCACCGGACTCGCACAAGTCGGGCATCGGTGTGACCCCTGTCACCCGGCGGCGTCACCCGGCGGCGTCACCCGGCGGTGTCGTCCGGGGTGTGTCCGGCCACGAGCGCCCGAATCGCCTCGCCGGCCATCGCCGGGTCGACGTCGCCGAACAGGGCCTGCTGCAACATGAAGCCGGGGAGTACGCCGAGCAGGATCGGGGCGACCCGCTCCGCCGGAACGCGGGGGCTGATCTCGCCGCGTCGCTGGTAGTTGCGGACCAGTTGGGTGGCGAGCTCGCGCATCGTCCGGACGAGCTCGCGCAGCCGTTCGGCCAGCTCCGGTGAGCGGACGGCCTCGCCCCAGATCTGGATGGCCATGCGGGCCAGGCCGTCGGAGCGGTCGCGCTCCTGGATGGCCGTACACATCACGACGAACGCCTCGTCGATGGGCGGTGGCGGATCGGCCTCCACCAGCGGCTGGAACGCCGCGCGGATGTCGGTGAGTGCCTCGGCCGCGATGGCGACCACGATCTCGTCCTTGCTCGCGAAGTAGCGGTAGACCGCGCCGGCCGACAGTTCCGCCTCGCGCAGGATGTCCTGCATCGAGGTGGCGTGGAAGCCGTTGTGGACGAAGCAGCGCCGGGCCGCGGCGAGGATCTGCTGGCGGCGGGCGTCGAGGTGTTCCTGGGAGACACGGGGCACGACCACGAACATAAAACGAACGTTCCCTCTTGACAACGCGTGATCATCCGCCGATGCTGCGAGCACGGTTAAAAGAACAATCGTTCGTTTTATGGGAGGTGCGTCATGCCGACCGTCAGCTCCGGCCACGATGGCCGCCGACTGTGGGCCGCGACCCTGTTCGCACCCGCGCTCGTGGCCGTGGTGCTCACGATGTTCGCCTGGCCGGCCTCCCGGCTCGCCCCGCACGACCTGCCGATCGGTGTGGCCGGCCCTGCGGCGGTCGCCACCGGCGTCGCGCAGAGCCTCACCGAAGCGGCGGGACCGGACGCGTTCGACGTCCACCGCTACGCCGACGAGGCCGCGGCACGGGAGGCGATCCGGGACCGGGAGGTCTACGGCGCGGTCGTCGCCGGCCCGGGCGGCGTCACGCTGTTGACCGCCTCCGCGGCGAGCCCCCTCGTGTCGGGGCTGATGACCCAGGCGCTGACGGAGCAGGCCGCCGGCGCGGACCCCGCGATGCGTCCGCGCGTGGTGGACGTCGTACCGACCACCGCCGACGACCCGCGCGGCGTGGTGTTCGGCAGCGCCCTGCTGCCGCTGGTGATGGCCGGTCTGGTCACCGGCGCGTTGTTCGGGCTTCGCACCCGGCCGGGAGTGAAGCAGGCCGTGGCGATCCTCGTGTCGTCCGCACTGGCGGGACTGGTCGTGGCCGGCATCGCCCAGGGCTGGTTGGGGGCCCTGGGCGGCGACTGGTGGGTCAACGCCACGGCGGCGGGGCTGACGGTGCTCGCGATCGCGGCCGCAGTCGCCGGTGCGGTAGCGGTCGTCGGCGTCGCCGGCGCGGGCCTCGTCGCGGTTCTCCTCATGGTGGTCGGCAACCCGCTGTCCGGGGTCACCTCGGCGCCGGAACTGCTGCCCCGCTGGGCCGGCGTCACCGGTCAGCTGCTGCCACCGGGCGCGGGCGGGACGCTGCTTCGCGGTACGTCGTTCTTCGACGGGGCGGGCGGCGGACGTCCGCTGGTCGTCCTCGGGGTGTGGGCGGTCGTCGGGCTCACCTGCGTCCTGCTCGGCGCACTGCGCCGGCACGGCGACCCCGTCGAACCCGCCCGGCACACCGCCACCGCCGCAGCGGCTTGAGTCCCGGTCGAGGTGGGGCTAGTCCGGTACGACGGCGACGGCCTCCACCTCGACCAGGAACTCCGGCCGCACCAGTGCCGCCACCTGGACCAGGCTGCTCGCGGGGTTGGGCTGGTCGCCCGGCGCCGGTCGCACGAAGTCGTCGCGTACGTCGCGGATCACCTGCACCTGGCTGACGTCCACGAGGTACCACGTGAGGCGTACGACGTCGCTCCAGCCCGAGCCGAGGGCCGTCAGGATCTGCTCGAGGTTCCGCATCGCCTGCCGGGTCTGCGCCTCGAGGTCGCCGGGCCCGACGACCGCGCCGTCCGCTCCGGTGGCCACCTGGCCGGAGACGAAGGCGAGCTTCCCGGTGGTCGTGACGGCGTGGGCGTAGCCGGGCCCGGGCGGCAGGCCGGGTGCGGTGTTCAGGCGGTCGAGGATGGGCATGGCCGTCAGGCTACGGGCTATGCCACCGGCCGGCACCGCTGTCCGGATCCAGCCTCACGCTCTGCCGTGCCGGTGCTGCCCTGGGCTACCGGCGCTTGGGTGGACCCGGAATACTCGGAGGCGTGACCATCCCCGTGGCCGCTCCGCCCGAGATGTTCGGTTCCGTCGTTCCCTCTGATCTGTTGCCGTGGGGGTGGGCGGAGGAGCGACTGGTCGCCGCGCAGACCTACTGGGTCGCCACCTCCCGCCCGTCCGGCCGTGCGCACGTCAGACCCGTTCGTGGAGTCTGGTCCGAGGACGGGTTCGTGTTCTCGACCGGATCGCCGGTGGTGGCTGGCATCCTCACGGTCAACCCCGAGATCGCCGTCCATCTGGAAAGCGGGCAGGACGCCGTCATCGTGGAGGGCACCGCCGAACGCCTCACCGAACCCGACGCGCTGGAGGACTACGTCCAGGCGACCAACCACAAGTACGCCCGACGCGCCTTCGTGGCCGGGGAAGCCGTCGCGGGAGCGGGGATACCGCCGGGCCCGGCGTTCCGGGTGAGCCCGTCCGTCGTCTTCGGGTGGGACGTGGGCCTGCACAACCCGACCCGGTGGAGCTGGTCGGCCTCTTCCAGGGCCCGGCTACGCTGAGGGCGGTCGTAACCGCCTCACCGGTCAGGATGGGCAATTAACACGATGCGTCAGATCGGCGTCTTCAGCGGAAGTGCACACCCCGAACTTGCTGAGGAGATCTGCGCCGACCTCGGCGTCGAGCTCGCGCCGTCGCACATTCAGCGGTTCAGCAACGACTGTCTGCAGGTTCAGCTCCAGGCCAACTGTCGGCAGCGCGACATCTACGTCGTGCAACCGCTGGTGCCTCCGGTCCAGGAGAACCTCATGGAGCTGCTCCTCATGCTCGACGCGGCGCGAGGCGCGTCCGCGGCCCAGATCACCGCGGTGATCCCGCACTACGCCTACGCGAGGTCGGACAAGAAGGACCAGCCACGCATCTCCATCGGTGGCCGGCTGGTCGCCGACCTGCTCGCCACCGCCGGCGCGAGCCGGGTACTCACGATGGCGCTGCACGCACCACAGGTGCACGGTTTCTTCAGCATCCCGGTCGATCACCTCAACGCCATCGCCGAACTCGCGAGGCACTTCGCCGGCCGTGACCTCAGCAACACGGTCGTGGTCTCACCGGATCTTGGTAACGCGAAGCCGGCCACGCAGTTCGCCCGGATCCTGAACGTCCCGGTCGCGGCGGGGAGCAAGCGCCGGTTGGCAGACGACCGGGTGGTCGTCGACGCGATCGTCGGAGACGTCCACGACAAGGACGTCATCGTGCTCGACGACGAGATCGCCACCGCCGGTTCGATCATCGAGCTGCTCGCCCGGCTGCGGGAGCACCACGTACGCCGGATCGCGCTCGCGTGCACCCACGGACTCTTCACCGGCAAGGCGATCCAGCGGCTCGCGGCGCAGAACGACATCGCCGAGATCGTGACGACCAACACCGTGCCGCTCGCGCCGGAGAAGGCGCTGCCCCACATCCAGGTGCGCTCCATCGCGCCGCTGTTCGCCGAAGCCATCCGGCGCATCCACCTGGGCGAATCAGTCAGCAGTCTCTTCGAGAGTTCCGGTCTGGAGGCGTAGGTGAACGGGCGAGTGTTCCTCGCCGGGGGTGGGGGCCCGGAAGACTCACAACCGCTCGACGTGGAGTTCGCACGCGCGGTGGGGGGCGGGCCGCTGTCGTACTGGCCGGTGGCGATGGAGCCTGATCGTCACGCCGAGTGTCAGGCGTGGATCCATCAGGTCTTCGATCCGCTCGGTGTGCGTGACATCCGGATGTGGACCGGCGAGGAGGAGCTGTCGCTCCCCGACTACCGCGGCATCTACATCGGCGGCGGCAACACCTACCGCCTGCTGTCGCTGGTCCGGCGCTGGGGCCTGCTCGAACCCCTGCGGGCCTACGTCGCGGCCGGCGGTGTCGTCCTCGGCGGAAGCGCGGGCGCCGCGCTGCTGGGCGCCGACATCAACACCGTCGCCCACCTGGACCGCAACGACGTCAAGCTCACCGAGACCGGCGGCGCCGACCTCGCGGCGGGCCACGGCATCTTCGTCCACCACCGCGACAGCGACCTTCCGCGCGAGATGGTCTGGGCGGCCACCTACCACCGGCCGGTGCTGGCTCTGACCGAACGCGCCAACGTCATCGTCAGCGGTAACGCCGTCACCGCGGTGGGCCCCGAGCCCGCGCTGGTGGTGACGCCGGGCGGCCGGCGCAAGCTCGCACCCGGCACGACGTCGTACGCCGGAAGCCCGGCCTGACCGCACCGCCCGTACGCGAGCCGGCGGCGCCCGGGGTTCAGGCCGACGGCTCGGGCGGGGCGTCTGCCGGGTCCTCGGACGGTGAGTCGGCCGTTGGCTCAGGAGACGATTCGGGGGACGGCTGGGGGGACGGCTCGGGGGGCGCGGCCTTCCGGGTCATCACGACCTGGAGATAGTCGACGGGTACGACGACGGCGTCGGGCTCGCCCCGGTTGTGACGATGCCAGAGGTCGGTGAAGTCGGCCTCGAAGGAGTTCGCCGCGTCGGGGCTCATCCGGGCCAGCGCCGTGCGGACGGGGCCGACCCACTCGCGGAAGCGGCGGAACTGCTCGGCGTAGGACGGGGCGGTCAGCTCGATGCACAGAAGCTCGACGCGCTGGTCGGTCACCGCGTCACCCAGGAGCTCGGTCAGGCCCTGGCGGGTGCCCCACCGCATCGGTGACGGCGTGGGCTGGGGCGGTGGGGCGTACTTCCCCGCCAGCGCCAACAGCCCGCTGAGCGCGCTGTTCGGCGTCCAGGTGGCCAGCCCGAGGCGACCTCCGGGGCGCAGCACCCGGAGCATCTCGCCGGCCGCCTTCTCCTGGTCGGTCGCGAACTGGATCCCGAACGTCGAGGTCACCACGTCGAAGGTGTCGTCGGCGTAGGGCAGGGACTCGGCGTCGGCGACCTCGGTCTCGATGGCGAGGAACTCCACACCCGCTCGTCGGCGGGCATGGTCGAGCGCCGGCGGGACGATGTCGGTGCAGGTCACCCGCGCGTCTCGGCGAGCGGCGGCGAGGGCGGTGTTGCCGCTCCCACCGGCGATGTCGAGCAGGCGCTCCCCCGGACGGATGTCGAGGGCGAGGGCGAGTTCCTCACTCACCGGCATGATGCGGGTACCGAGGCGGTGATAGTCGCCCGCGGCCCACATCGCCCGTGCTGCCTCGGTGGGCGTGGCCGGGGCGCCTGCCTGGCCCTTGGCCTGGTCGGTCTTGCTCACGCGGTTCAGGGTCGCAGAAACTCCCCACCCGGACGTGGGAATCCGATCGTGCGGGACTCGCCCCGGACCACGCCAGGGTCGGGCGCAGGGCAGGACGTAGGTCGTGTCCTAGTCGAAGAGGTGGCGGTGTTCCTCACTCCACCGGATCCGCTCGGCGAGCTCGTCGAGGTGGCCCTCCGCGACCATCGTGACCTGGCGTTCGTGACCCTCGGCCGCCAGCTGACGGACGAAGTCCAGCCCGATCCGCTGGATCTCGATCACGCTGTCGGCCAGGCCCGCGGTGTCGGGCAGGCCGTAGGCCTCGGCGAAGATCGCGACCCGGCGGCGCCGGTCGGGAGGTACGGGATAGCGGAGCCAGCGCACGCACACCTCGTCGTCGCGGAACGGCGCGAGGTACTCCAGAGCGTAGGCGACGTCGTACCAGGGCGGGTGTGGTGCGGCGTACTCCCAGTCGAGCAGGCCCACCGGCCGGACACCGTCCCACACGATGTTCCACGGGCCGAAGTCGCCGTGGCAGACGACCTCCCCGGGCCCGCCGGCGCCGGTCGCGCCGCCGGCCCACACCGGCGGTCGTTCCGGTGCCCACGACGCGACGGTGTCGTGGTACTCACGAAGCAGCCGGGCCGCCGCCCGCAGGCCGTCCTCGTCGACCACCTTCGCCCAGCCGTCGGGGCCGGACTCGCCCTCGATGTAGGTGAGGATCTCGGTGTCCGGCGCGCCGCCGGTGCCGGGTTCGACGCCCAGGACCCGCGGTGAGTACGCGAACCCGGCGTCCGCGAGGTACTCCAACAGGGCATGGACGGCGGGCGTCCACGGCTGCACGGCGTGGCGTACGGTCGCGCCCGCCCGGACCACGTGCCGGTCGGCACGGTCCTGCAGAACCTCTTCCTCGGCTTCCTCGGCCACGCTCACCTCACTCCTCTCAGCACGCCTCAGGCCGCCTCAGGCCGCCGGGAACTCGGCCAGGGCGTCCTGTAGGACATCGCGCCAGCGGGCCCGGTGACCCTCGGTCTGCAGCCGGAAATACACTGTCTCCCGCACGTGGGGTGCCAGGTTGCCCCCGGTGTTGTGCGCGAGCAGGTAGTGGGCGAGCAGCAGGTCGCCCGCCTGCCCGTGCACCTGCCGCGGCTCCGGCAGGTCGACCGGGAAGTACGGCGCCGACTCGACGAGGGCGTCCGGGCCGTGCGCGCGAAGGTGGCCGGCCGCGGCCAGATGCGTTCCCGGCCAGACCCACAGGTTGCCCATGTCGTCGTGCGACTGGTCGGTGAGCAGGAACCCGGCGAGGAACGTGAACGTGCCCGGTCGGCCGTCGTCCTCGGTCGGCGTGATCCCGTCGACGTGCGGCCCGCCGGGCTTGTGGAGGTGCGGCGGGAACGTCAGCGCGACCTGCGCGTGCGAGGGCCATTCGATCCGCCGGGGCGCGGTGAGGGAGGAGGCCACCTCGAACGCCGGGCTCTTCTCCAGGAGGTCGCCCAGCGCGCCGGGCAGCGGATCCTCCAGCCAGTGGCTGTAGTGGCCGCGGTGACCCTCCGGTGGCGGATTGCGCTCCGTGAGCTCCGCGATCTGTTCCCGCGCGGCGTCAAGGAGATCTTGCGCGACCACGCCGGGGATGACGACATAGCCGTCCTCGCGGAAGCGCCGCCGTTGTTCCTGGGTCAGCATGCCCATCAGTTCACTGAACGCCGTACGCCGGTGCAACCGGATTTCGTCGTACTCGGGAACGGTTCTGCCCGCAGCGAACCCGGCTGCCGACCTCGCCCGGACGACCTAGGGTCCCTGACATGAGGAACGTCGCGCTGTCACCCCAGCTCCACATGTTCGTCTTCGACGTCGGCCAGGCCTACCTGTGGGCCGACGACGACGGGTTGACCCTGATCGACACCGGGATGGCCGGCTCGGCGAAGGTGATCGAGGCCGCCGTGCACGGCCTCGGCTACGACCGGCGGGACATCCGGCGGATCATCGTCACCCACGCCCACGACGACCACATCGGTTCGGTCGCCGACGTCGCGGCGTGGAACTCCGCCACGGTCGTCGCGCACCGCCTCGAGGCAGCCGTGATCCGGGGCGAGCAACGGTCCCCTGCACCGGTGATCACCGAGGAGGAGCGGCCGTTCTACGAACGCATCGTCCCGGGCGTCCCGGCGGCACCGGTCCCGCAGAACGTCGACCAGGAGGTGACCGACGGCGACGTCCTCGACTTCGGCGGCGGCGCCGAGGTGGTCGGGATGCCCGGCCACACGCCCGGCAGCATCGCGATCTACCTCCCGGGGCCGCGGGTCCTCTTCACCGGCGACAGCGTGGCGAGCGTCAACGGCCGGGCGATGCTCGGCGTCTTCAACGTCGACCGGGCCGCCGCGATCGCGTCGTTCCGCGACGTCGTTCGCCGGGATGTGGACGTCGCCTGTTTCGGCCACGGCGACCCCCTGCTCGGCGACGCGGGGACGACGCTGCGTGACGTCGCGGACGGGCCACTCGAATGAGGGCTGGTGGGCGGAGCTGGGCCATTCGCCCCTGATCCGCGCTCGGAGTCCATGACGCGCCCGCCCCGGCAGGTTTCCGCCCCTCCGCACGATCGATGTCCGCCGCTTCCGTGGCCGACCGTGATCTCCGGTGGGTCCGCTTCTGGCCCGGCGGCCCAGCGGGGCCCACGGTGCTCGCCACATGCTCGCCACGGCGTGGATCCGGCCGCCGCCAGCGGTTGCGCCAGACACTGGGTAGCGTTTCGAGCAGTGTGAGTCTCACGGGCTTTCCGAGGAAGGACGCTACCCATGCGGATGGTGCGCAAGGCAGTAATTCCGGTTGCGGGATTGGGTACCCGGCTGCTGCCTTTGACGAAGGCACTGCCGAAGGAGATGCTGCCGATCCTCGACAAACCGGTCCTGCAGCACACCATCGAGGAACTGGTCGCCTCCGGCATCGACGACATCACGATCGTCACCTCCGTGCGCAAGGCACTGGTCCAGCAACACTTCGCCCCCGACGAGGACCTCGACATGCGTCTGCGCGCCGACGGCAAGGGCGAGGTGGCCGACGTCCTCGGCGAACTCTCCTCGATGGCGCGGATCACCTACCTCTACCAGCACGGCCCCTACGGCAACGGCACACCGGTGCTGAACGCCGCCCGCATCGTCGGTGACGAACCCTTCATGGTCTTGTGGGCCGACGACGTGTTCACCTCCGCCGTCCCGCGGGCGCAGCAGCTGGTCTCGGCCTACGAACGCACCCGGGCACCCGTCCTCGGACTCATGCCGATGGAGCCGCACGAGTCCCAGCGCTACGGCGTACCCATCGTCGAGGACGAGCTGGGAGCCGGCCTGCTGCGCATCTCCGGGATCATCGAGAAGCCCGCGCCGCAGGACGCGCCGTCCGCCTACGCCTCCATCGGTGGCTACGTCGTCACGCCCGGCATCGTCGAGGAGCTCGAACGCCAGACCCAGCGGCACCGGGACAACCCCGAAGGGGAGGTCTACCTCTCCGGCGCCATCCACGAGCACGCGCGCACCAACCCGGTCTTCGGCCAGGTCATCGACGGCACCTGGTGGGACACCGGCAACCCGCTCGGCTACCTGCGGGCGCAGTTCGCCGCCGCGCTCGCGCACCCCGAGTACGGCCCCGAGTTGCGCAAGCTGGCAGCGCGCGGAGACCAGAACGGCCTGTAGCTCACAGCTCACGAAGCGCCTCCCTATACCACGTCAGAGCGAATTTCCGGCGCGGCGCGCGCGGGTAGATCACCCGTGTTGCTGGTCTGTTCGTTACGCTTTGGTGTGGCGGTGTTCACCACCGCTTTGCAGTGGTCGAGCACCAGCGAGGAGGTCGCGCGCGTGGCGTACGCCGGAAGCCAGTTGGCGCAGGCGCCGATCACAGCGCGCAATTTCAAGCTCGGGGCTGTCATCGTCACGATGGGCAACCGGCCGGTGCAGTTCAAGGCGCTGTTGGACTCCGTCCGCGCGCAGGTCGGCCCACCACTGGAAGTCGTGGTGGTGGGCAACGGCACCGCGCTGCCCGGCCTCCCCGAAGACGTCCAGGGCATCGAGCTCCCCGAAAACCTCGGCCTGCTGGCCGGGCGCAACGTCGGACTCGCCGTGCTCCGCGGGCGGCGTGACATCGACGCGGTGCTCCACCTCGACGACGACGGACTGTTGCCCGACCCGCACAGCGCGGAGAAGCTGCGTGCGGCGTTCATGGCCGATCCGTCGCTCGGGATCATCGGCTTCCGGATCGCCGACGAGACCGGGGTGAGCCAACGCCGCCACGTCCCCCGGCTGCGCGCCGGCGACCCGATGCGCGCGTCGGAGGTCACGACCTTCCTGGGCGGCGGCAACGCCATCCGGATGGACGTCGTCGAGGAGACGGGCGACTGGCCGGCGGAGTTCTACTGGGCGCACGAGGAGACCGACGTCGCCTGGCGGGCACTCGACCGTGGCTGGCGCATCGCCTACCGGCCCGACATCCTGCTCCAGCACCCGCGGACCTCCCCGTCCCGGCACCCCGTCTACTACCGCATGACGGCCCGCAACCGGGTCTGGCTCGCGCGTCGGCACCTGCCGATCCCGCTCGTGCCGCTCTATCTCGGCGCCTGGGCACTGATCACCATCCTGCGCCGCCCACCGCTGGCCGGGCTGCGCGACTGGATGGCGGGCTTCCTCGAGGGCTGGCGCTCACCCTGTGGACTGCGCCGCCCGATGCGCTGGCGCACGGTGTGGCGGATGACCCGGCTCGGCCGCCCGCCGATCGTCTGACCCTCCCTGCGGCCGCTCGCGAATCTTCGGCCACACTTGTGTGACGCGCGGGCGGGGTCGCGGCGTCGTACGTGGTGAGAAGGACGTACGGAGAGGCGGCCCATGACATCGGTACCGGATGACTTCGAAGAGTTCGCATCCGCGCGTGCGACCCACCTCTTCCGTACCGCGTACCTCCTGGCCGGTGACTGGCACCTCGCCGAGGATCTCGTGCAGACGGCGCTGGGGAACATCTACGTGGCGTGGGGACGGGTCCGCAAGGCGGAGAACCCCGTCGCCTACGCGCAGACGGTCCTCCTGCGGACGTTCCTGTCGCACCGGCGCCGGCGCAGCAGTTGGGAGGCGCCGAGCGACACCCTGCCGGAGCGGGCCGCGGGGGAGCCCGACCCGATCCTGCGACTGACCCTGCTGGATGCGCTGGCCCAGCTGTCCCCCAGGGACCGGGCGATCGTGGTGCTGCGGTACTGGGAGGACCGCAGTGTGCAGGAGACCGCGACCGTCCTCGGCCTGCGCGAGGGGGTCGTCCGGACGCAGAGCAGTCGCGCCCTGGCGCGACTGCGGGTCCTTCTCGGTAGTGACGTCCTCGAACTCGCGGGCCGCTGACCGGCCCGCGCAACATAAGGAGCCACACCGATGGCGAGTGGGTTCGTCGAAGGCGACAAGAAAGACGAGGAGTTCAGCGAGGCCCTGAGGTTCGAGATGGCCTCCGTCCGGCCGAACGTGGAAGAGTTGGTCGGCGGTGGGGTCGCTCGTGGGCGCCGGGGGGTACGTCGGCGGCGGATGGCGCAGTTCGCGGCCGCGGGCGCGACGTTCGCGGTTCTCGGTGGCGTGGCCTACGCCGCCCCCTGGAACGCCCTGCCTCCGGCCACGGAGCTCGGGGTTGCGTCGGGCGCGACGGGTTCAGGGGTGCCCGCGGCGGCGAAGACGGTTCCGACCACCCCGCAGGCGACGGTCCGGCTGTTGATCGACCAGCTCCCGGCCGACGCCAGGACCGGGAAGTACTTCGGCGGCTGGAACGGGCAGTTCACGTCGTCCGGTGGCGATGCGAAGTCGTCGGGTGGCGATGCGAAGTCGTCGGGTGGCGATGGCAGGTCCTCCGTCCGTGGGTTCGAGCGGACCGGCACCTACGCGCAGTTCGTCTACTTCGACCAGCACGGTGCGTCCCTGATGGGCGTGGAGGTGCAGTGGAAGTACGCCGACGCGTCCTACCTCGACTGCCCGGCCCCGGCCAAGGGCGCGACCTGCGACCGGCGCACGCTGTCCGACGGCTCGACCCTCATGGTCGACCAGGACCGCGAGTACCCCGCCGGAGCGCGCTACGGCGAGGGTAAGGGTCCGAAGGTGTGGTCGGCTGCGCTGCTGCGCAAGGACGGCCTGATGGTCCGTCTCTGGGAGAACAACGGGCCAGAGGAGAAGGGGTCCGAGACCCGTGCCAACCCGCCGTTGACGAAGGCACAGCTCGAGGCGATCGTGACCAGCCCGGTCTGGCAAGCCAAGGTTGACGCCGAGACCGTACACCGGGCCGCGCCTCTCTTCACCCCCACGGTGGCCAAGGAAGAGGTCGCCGAGGTCCAGGTGGGGGCCGGGGACCGGACCGACGCTGGGGCGGTCAAGGGACTCGACGACAAGGCGACGACCGAGGACAAGCTGCGGGTCGAGAACAAGCTGCGGGTCGAGAACAAGAGCGACTCCGCTGGTTCGAAGGCCGAGCGGGAGAAGGCGACGATCCTGAAGCAAGGCCTGTCCGAGGGCTTCCCCTCCTCCGGTGGAGGCAGGTAGCCATGCTCCCCACCACACTCCGGCGGCGGGCGCGGCTGCGGCGTGCCGCGGCCCTCACGGCCGCGCGCCGGGCCTCGACCCCAGGCGCCGCTGGCACCGACGTGCTCGTACCCGCGAGCACTGGCTCGACGGTCCGGCCGCGGACGCACGGGGTGCCCGCCGCCGGCGGGCGGGGCCGAACGCCGCGCTGAGCGCGGACCCGCCCCCGTCGGCGACGGAGCGACGTGTCCAGCGAGGTTAAGCCGTTGCGGAAGATCCACAATCCTCGATTGGATGCGGACCATGGACGCCACGGAACCCGGACTCGGCGACACCGGCCGAGACGGCGCGCACCTACCAGAGCACGTACGCCGCAACCGTCAGTTGTGGGACAGCCGACAGGGGGCGTGGTTCGGTAAGCGGGCACGCGCCCAGTGGGCTGCCGAGCCGCACTGGGGAGTCTGGCGGATCCCGCAGGCGGAGTTGCCGGTGTTCCCCGACGACCTGGCCGGCAGGGACCTGATCGACCTGGGCTGTGGCACCGGCTACGTGTGCGCCTGGGCGGCCCGGGCGGGCGCACGACCGGTGGGGATCGACAACTCCGAGCGCCAGTTGGCAACGGCGCGGGCGATGCAGCACGACTTCGGCCTGGAGTTTCCGCTGCTGCACGGGAACGCCGAACGGGTTCCCTACCCGGACGCGAGCTTCGACATCGCGATCAGCGAGCACGGCGCCATCGGTTGGTGTGACCCGTACCGCTGGATCCCGGAGGCGGCCCGCCTGCTGCGGCCCGGAGGCGAACTCGTCTTCGTCCGCAACTCCACGTTGCTCACGTTGTGCGTTCCCGAGTCTGGAGCCGCGGCGGCACGGCTGAGGCGCCCACAGTTCGGGCTGTATCGGGTGGAGAGTGAGGACGGGACGGCTGTCAACTTCCAGTTGCCGCATGGTCCGATGGTGCGACTGTTACGGGACTCGGGTTTCGTGCTGGAGGATCTGCTGGAAGTTCAGGCGCCGGAGAATGCCAGCACGGAGTACGACTACGTCGACCTTGAATGGGCGCGACAATGGCCCAGTGCGGAGGTTTGGAAAGCCCGCCGATCTCCGCGGTAAAAGGCTCGCAAAGAATTCCTCGCGCCCGACTTTGCCCGGCGATCCGCGGCGTCCCCCACTCGCGTTTCGCGGGTGAGGACCGCCGCGGAGGGCACAGGTGACACAGCTTCGTGCTGCATGAGACGGGCGGATGTCACCGCTTGCCGGAGTAACCGAAGCGCGACTTCTCCGAGCGCGCGCTGCAGGTCAGGCCGACACCGGTTGGCCTACGCCGCCGATGTCACCACCAGACTCTTCTGCCGCCGACCGGGCGGCCGACGCGACCGAGAATCAGGAAGACGACGCCGACGACCAGCAGAATCACGCCGATGGTCGTCAAGATGGAGATGCTGAGAGCGATACCAAGGATCAACAGGATGACGCCGAGAACGATCATGGCATCCCCCTTTCCGACTAGGGACCGGCGACCCGTCGCCCTCGACTGGTGCCGGGATCAGGTAAGACCATTCTCCTCACTTCGGGCGTTTGACGCGAGTAGCCCGACCCCATCAGTGTGGTAACGGTCAGCCGAAATCGGACGCTCGGGAACCAACGAGAGTCCCGGATCCGAAGGTCGACTGCCGGGTCTGACGGTGCCGATCCCGACCAGGTTCCATCCGGCGGCCGACGCCGGCCAGGAGGGCAGCGATGCGAGGCGGCCGGGTGGCCGTCATCATTGCGCGATGGACGCGATTCGCCTTGGCATCGTCGGTGTGGGCACGGTCTCACTCCGCGGCATCCTTCCCCACCTCTCCCAGTCCGACGTGCGTGACCGGGTGCGGGTACAGGCCCTGGTCGACCCGGTCGGCGAGCGAGCCGAGGCGGCCGCCGCGCAGTTCGGCGTACCGACGTACTTCACCGACCTCGACGACATGCTCGACCACGGCGAGGTCGACGCCGTCTCCATCGCGTCACCGATCGGTCTGCACTTCGAGCAGGGACTCCGGGCCCTCGAGGCCGGCAAGCACGTCCACTTCAACAAGACCATGTGTACGACGGTCGAGGAGGCAGACGCGCTGATCGAGGCCGCGCGGCGCAACGGTGTCCACATCGTCGCCTCTCCCGGCGAGGTGCTGCTTCCGCAGGTGACCCGGGTTCGGGAGCTCATCGCCGAGGGTGCCATCGGCCGGCTCGCCTGGGCACTGTGCGGTTGCGCGTTCGGCCAGTACCACGAGCGCGAGGAGGAGCGGCTCTCCCCGCCGGGTGGCCGCCCCATCGATCCCGCGTGGTACTTCCGCAACCCCGGCGGCGGACCGATGTACGACATGACGGTGTACGCGCTGCACCGCCTCACCAGCGTGCTCGGCCCGGCGCGTCGGGTCACGGCGTTCTCCGGTCAGGCGGTGGCGCGGCGGGAGTTCATGGGGCTCGGCGTCGACGCGGAGGCCGACGACAACACCATCGGCATCGTCGACTTCGGTGACAGCACCTACGCCGTCGTCTACGGCGCGCCGGCCGGTATGCGCGCGCAGGAGGTCGGCGGCGTGCGGTACTTCGGTACCGGTGGCACGATCGAGGACACGCTGCTCAACGGCGAACCCTTCGACTTCCCGGGTCGGGAGTTCCTCGACAACGCGTCGGCCGGCGACTACGCCGCCCCGAAACGCCTGCTCCCGCACGTGGTCGGGCCGCACCTGTCGCTTCCGGAGCCACACGTGTACGAGGACGTCATGCAGCTCGTCGACTGGGCACGCGACGGCAAGGCGTCGCCGGTGACCGCCGAGCACGCCCGTCACGTCGTGGACATCATCGAGAGCGCGTTCCGTTCCGCGCGTACGGGCGAGGCGCAGGAGTTGCGCACGACGTTCGACCATCCCAGCAGCCAGGCACGCCGGGAGGCTGTCGGCACCTGACCGCACGCGTCGCCGCGACCGGCCCCTGGACACCCTGACACCCAGTACGGTCACTTCTCATGGCGTCCGATGCCCGACGAGCACGCTACGACGGCCTCGCCGACTGGTTCGACCCGACCGACCAGCCGCCGCGAAGCATCTCCGCCGCGCAGGAGGAACTGCTGTCCCTGTTGGGGCCGGGCCCTGGCCCCTGCCTGGACCTCGCCTGCGGCACGGGCGGATTCTTCGACGCGATCCGGGCGAGCGGCCGGTCCGTCGTCGGGCTCGACGTGTCGGCCGACCAGCTACGCCGAGCCCGGGAACGCGAGCCGAAACTCGTACGCGCCGACGCGGCGGCGCTGCCGTTCTCCGACGGCTCGTTCTCGGCCGTCGTGGCCGCGTGGATGTCGACGGACGTCGACGACCTGGGCAGGGTGCTGGCCGAGGTGGCGCGCGTCCTGTGCACCGGTGGGGTCCTCGCCCTCTACGGAGCGCATCCCTGCTTCAACGGTCCGGCGGTACGAACACGCGAGGACGGGACGCGAGTCGTCCATCCCGGCTACCGCGAAGGGCGCTGGTTCGAGAGTTCGCCCTGGTGGGGTGACGGGATCCGGCGCAGGGTCGGGATGCGGCACGTCCCCCTCGCGGACCTGATGAACGCGCTGATCGGGGCGGGGCTGAGTGTCACGCGAGTGCTCGAACCAGGGAGCGAACCCGTACCGGCCGCGCTGGCCGTGCGCGCGGTTCGCTCTCCTTGACCGAGGGCGGCGCGACGAGCCGGCTGTCAGTGCGGTGCCGCTCAGGTCTCGACGAGGATGTGGTTCTCGTCCGACTCGAGGGGTTCGAACCTCGCCCGTAGGACGTCGAAGGTGTCGCGCGTCATCCTGAGGGTGGGTCCGTGTTCGTGGTTACGCCGCTCGACGCGTCGCCACGCGATCTCGACGTCGCACCGGACGTCGTAGAGGCGGCTGGTCGCGCCGCATCGGGCCACCGTGGCTCGCGCCGCGTCACGGCTGGCTCGGCTCCAGAAGCCCAGATCGAGTACGACGTCGACACCGAGGGTCAGGCAGCGGGTCCACACCGGCAGCATCACGGCTTCCACCCGGGCATGCACGGTCGGTACGTCGGGCTGGGCGGCAGCCTCGGTGCCGTACCACACCATCGCCAGCCAGTCGTCGGAGGTGAAGCGAACGGCGAACTCGCTGAGTTCGAGTCGACTGGCGAACGTGGTTTTTCCGGCACCGATGTAACCGTGGATCAGGTGCGCCGTTGCCATCCCGAGGAGCATATCGGGACGCAGCCCGCAGACAATAGGTATCGCACACCCGAATTCCTCGCCCTGCTTTGTGCCGCTTTTCTTCACCGCAGACACGGGCATGTGCAAGTTTTCCTTGCGGGTGGGACAGTGGAATCACCGAGACGATGGCCGCGGCGCGTGAGACCGTGGCATTCAGGTTCTCGAACACCTTCTGGTGCTTATGCGCGGAGATGGGCCCATGGACATGGTTCATTCCCCTGGTGCGGAGGGGGATTCAGCCGATATCGAGCCCGCCGTGGCTGTTGCGGCAAGTGGCTTGCCACCGGCTGAGCCACTTCGGTTGCGTGTCCATGCCGTCCCGGATCGGAACGGCGCAATCGTAGGCGCCTGGTGGCCGCACACGCGTCACCCTTCGACCGAACTCTCCGCGCTCGTCGCCGGCCTCGAACCACTCCTCGGCATCGTCAACCACATCGCCATGAACGTCACCCAGTGGGGCTGCGCGCCGGCGCGGATCCGGGTCGGCGAGCGGGACGTGCGAGTGAGCTGGTTCGCCTACACCGATCCGCATGCCGTGACGGTCTGGCACGACGACAAGGCGACCACGCTACGGGTGATCCCGCCGGAGACCGACGAGAGAGAAGCGGAGCTCGCGATGGAGGCGGCGGTGCGGTCGCCCGGCCCCAGCGAGTCCGCGGACCAGGCCGGCGAACCCGAGCTGACCTAGGGTGCGTCTCCCACATCCCGCCTGACTCGCGATACCCCGCATCCACGCTGGCCACGTTGTCGCTCGTCTCGAACAGGACGACTCGATCCGGGAACATCCGACTCGGGGACCGATGGCAGAGCGTGCTGGCCGGACCACTTTCGGTAAAGCGTGTGGCGCGACCGCACCGGCGCGGTCCCCTGGCGGAGCGCGCCACCTGCCGCCGTTACCCGAGCAGATAATTTCGATCTTGACAGGCGTTATCTGACTGGATAACTTCTTACCCATGCAGATAACAGATGCGGCCGCGTCGCCGGTCGACAACCGCGCGGAGGCACGCCGGGCGCAGATCATCGCCGCGACGATCGACCTGCTCGCGACGGAAGGCGTCTCGGGTGCGTCGTTCGGCCGCATCGTGAAAGCCGCCGGCCTCAGCAGCACCCGCCTGATCAGCTACCACTTCACCTCGAAGGAGGCGCTGCTGCAGGCGGTCACCGGCAGCATCGTCAGCCAGGCCGCCGCGGTGATGCGGCCCGCCCTCGACGCGCAGCCGACCGCCGTCGGCAAGCTCGAGGCCTACATCCGGTCCAATCTGGACTTCCTCGCGGCGTACCCGAAGCACGCGAAAGCGGTCGTCGAGATCGCCCGAGCCGGGTCCGCACCGCGGGGCGGGGGGCCGCCGTCAGACAAGGACGCCGCCGACGACAAGCCGGGGTACGGCGACGACGTCGCAGTGCTGCTGCTCGCGCAACTGTTCGACATGGGGCAGGCCGCGGGTGAGATGCGAGCCTTCGACTCCGTGATCATGGCACGCGCGCTGCGGGCCTCCATCGACACCGTCGCCGTCATCGTCGCGACGACGCCGACCATCGACATCGACCACTACACCGACGAGCTCATCGCGCTCTTCGTGCACGCGAGCGCACCGGAGGGAACCCGATGACAAACGTGTCCGATCCCCAGCCCGCAACCCCCACCGGCCCGCAGGCGGGCGTCACCGGATCGCAGCCGCGGCGCGACCCAGCCCAGCGCGAACCTCCGGCGCTACATCGCGGTCCAGTTGCTCGTCGATGTAGTCATTCCCGTCGCCGTGTTCTACGTCCTGTCGAACGCCTTCCATATGTCGGCCATCGCGGCCGGCCTGATCAGCGGCGTGGTCCCGGCGATCCGCACCATCGTCACCATCGTCACCAAGCGCACGGTCGATGTGCTCGGCCTGGTGATGTTGACGCTCTTCGTCGTCGGCGGTGTGGTCTCGGTGTCGAAGGCAACCCGCGGATCATCTACGCGAAGGACGGCTGGCTCACCGGCTTGTTCGGCCTGTGGGTCCTGGCGTCCCTGCTGATGCGCCGGCCGTTCATGCTCGCCGCCGGGCGGACGATCGCGACCGCGAAGATCGGCGACGAGGGCGCTGCCCAGTGGGAAGCTCGATGGAATCAGGAGCCTCGGTTCCGCCACGACCTCCGGTTCGTCAGCCTCGTCGTCGGCATCGTGCTCCTCGCCGACGCGGTGGTGCGCGTCATCATCGCCTACGCACTGCCGATCAGCGCCGTCCCGTTGGCCACCACCGTTCAGTACGTCGTGATGCTCGCCTGCCTGCTGAGCTGGTTCTTCTGGTACACCAACGCGCACGGTCTGCGAGCCTGACCATGGCGCACATCGCGATCCTGACCATCGGAGCCCACGGACACATCAACCCCACCATCGACCTCGTGGCCGAGGCCGTGGCCCGGGGACACCGGGTGACCTACTGCGTACCCGGCGGTTTCGGCTCGGCCGCCGAAACCGCCGGTGCCCAACTGCTCAGCTACGACTCCCTCCTCGTGTCGCGACCGGCCGGACCGCCCACCCGGCCGGGCACCAAGCCGATCGACACCCCGACGCCGACACCGACCGCAGCCGAGTTCGCGGCCTACCTGCCGTTCATCCTGCTGGCAGAGACGAAGCAGGTGCTGCCTCAACTCCTGCACGCCTTCGCCGACGACATCCCCGATGTCCTGCTCTACGACCGCACGGCCTACGCAACCGGCCGCGTGCTTGGCGAGATGTGGGGCCGATCCAGCATCGAGGCCTTCGCGTCCTTCGCGTACAACGAACACTTCTCACTCGCCGCCGTCACCCGCCAGCAGTCCGTGCTCGACCCCGACCATCACGGCTACCGGGCACTGGCGGACCAGCTCGCGGAGCTTGCCACGGACACCCGCACCACGCCGCTGACCGTCGACGACTTCGTACTCGGCCGCACCGGCACGGCCATCGCGTTCCTACCGAGGGGATTTCAGTACGCCGGAGACACCTTCGGCCCCGGGTACAACTTCGTCGGACCATGCCTGCGCACGCGCCTGGCGGCGTCAACCCGAACCTGCGCCCCGGTCGAGGTTTACGCCTCGCTGGGCACCGCGTTCACCGATCGCCCCGAGGTGTACGCCGCGATCACCGCGGCGCTCGGCCAGATTGACGGGCGAAGCCTGCTGTCGATGGGCTCGACCGAGCACGACCAGATCGTGGCGAACACCGGCGACGATCGCATCGAGATCCGACCGTTCGTCGATCAACTGGCCGCGCTCGCGGCAGCCCGGGTGTTCGTGACCCATGCCGGTATGGGCGGGGTGATGGAGGCGCTGTACTTCGGCGTACCCCTGGTGTGCCTGCCGCAGACGACCGAACAGCAGACCGTCGCCCGGCGAGTCGCCGAGCTCGGCCTCGGCATCGAGCTCGGTGCGGACGCCCCCACACCCTCCGACCTCCACGCGGCGATCGAGTCGGCCCGGACCGACCCGCGGATCCGCTCGAATGTCCGGGCCATGCGCGACATCGTCCGCGCGACCGGCGGGGCGACCGCAGCTATCGACCACATCCAACGAGTCCTCGAGACGACGCCGAGGTCAGCCGGTGACCCATTCCAGGCGACCACCTCCGTGGCAGTCCACTGACCTCCAACCGCGAGCGAACGATCGTCCCGCAGCCCGTGATCCGGCCGAACCGACCTGCCGGATCACGGGCTGCGTTCACTCCGAGCGCCCGTCGCCCGGCTGCTCGCGAAACGACGGCGCCCCGTCGGCAGGTCCGTCTATCGTCCTGCCATGGCCACCGAGGACGACGTACGCCGAATCGCGCTCTCGCTCCCGGAGACGGCGGAGGGCACCAGCTACGGCACGCCGGGATTCAAGGTGAAGGGGAAGGGGTTCCTCCGGATCCGAACCGAGGCCGAAGGGGCCCTGGTCGTGTGGGTCGCGGACGTCGGCGAGAAGGACGGGTTGATCCAGTCCGATCCGCGGAAGTTCTTCACGACGCCGCACTACGACGGCTACGCCGTGGTCCTGGTCAACCTCCCGGCTGTCGACGTCGACGAACTCCGCGAGCTGATCGTCGAGTCCTGGTTGATCCGCGGGCCCAAACGGGTGGCGAAGGCCTACACGGACCAGCTCCAGCAAGACGCCTGACGCCCTTCGAGCCGCTGGAACACCGCGTCGCATCCGCTGGCTCCGGTTCGATCCTCGGTTGACATGCAGCCAGACGGCTGCATATGGTCGTCATGCAGCCGATGGGCTGCATGACGAGGATGGCGACATGGACGAGGTGTTCAAGGCGCTGGCCGACCCCAGCCGCCGCCTGCTGCTGGACAGCCTGAACGCGCGCAACGGACAGAGCCTGCGCGAGTTGTGCGCCGGCCTGGACATGGCGCGGCAGTCGGTCAGCAAGCATCTGGCGGTCCTGGAGGCGGCCAACGTCGTGACCACGGTGTGGCGTGGCCGGGAGAAGCTGCACTACCTCAACGCCGAGCCGATCAACGCCATCGCCGAGCGCTGGATCAACCAGTACGACCGCGGGCGCGTGAACGCGCTCGCCGACCTGAAGAAAGCATTGGAGCAGCAGCCGATGGGCAACCCCGAGTTCGTCTACACGAGCATCATCAAGACCACGCCGGAACAGCTCTGGCAGGCACTGACCGAACCCGCGTTCCTCAAGCGTTACTGGGGGGTGACCCTCGACTCGGACTGGAAGGTGGGTTCGACGATGACCTGGGGGTGGGCGGGCGTGACGATGGCCGATCCCGAGCAGGTGGTCCTCGAGGCCGATCCCTACCGCCTGTTGTCCTACACCTGGCACACGATCACTCCGGAGTTCGCGAAGGCCGTCGGGGTGCCGGACGAGGAGTTCGCCCGACTGGCCGCTGAGCGGCGTTCCAAGGTGACCTTCACCATCGAACCGCTGGGGGCGAAGGTCAAGCTGACCGTCGTCCACGACGGATTCGAGCCGGACAGCACCCTGCTGGAAGGCGTGAGTGGCGGCTGGGTCGACATCGTCTCGAACCTCAAGACGCTGCTGGAGACCGGTGACACGCTGCCCGAGACGCCCGAGCTCGCGGAGCAGGAGCGCTGACCCATTGCGCCGGCCTGCCCGGTGGGGCGCCGAGGTGCGTGCGTGTCGTGCGACGCGTACGTGAGGGTCCAGCCCGATGGATAGCCTCGGCGCATGCGCTTCGCGATCGCGATTCCCCAGCTGGTCGGCGACGGTGAGTTCGATCCGCCCGCCTTCCGCGCCCACCTGGCCCGTGCCGAGGCGCTCGGATTCGACAGCGCCTGGACGCAGGAAGGGGTGCTGGGATCGGCGCCCGTCCTCGATCCGCTCGCGACCATGACGTACGCCGCCGCCTGCACGGAGCGGATGCGGATCGGCTGCGTGGTGTTCGTCAGTCCGTTGCACAGTCCGGTCCACCTGGCCAAGAGCATCGCCACGCTGGACCAGCTCAGTCGCGGGCGGGTCGAGGTGGGTATCGGCACCGGAGGCCGGTCTTCGATGTTCTCCGCGTTCGGTGTCGATCCGAACGTCCTGGTCGGGCGGTTCAACGAGGGGCTGCGGCTCATGAAGGCCTGCTGGACCGAGCCGCGGATCACCTTCGACGGACGGTTCTGGCAGTTGGACGGTGCGGCCATGGAGCCCAAGCCGTTCCAGAAGCCGCACCCGCCGATCTGGTTCGGCGGCAACCATCCCAACGCGCTGCGCCGGGCGGTCCGTCACGGTGACGGTTTCTTCGGCGCCGGCGCGACGACGACCGAACGCTTCGCCGGGCAGGTGCGGATCGTTCGGGAGGCCCTCGCCGAGCAGCGACGGGACCCGGGCTCCTTCCGGGTCGCGAAGCGGGTCTACATCTGCGTGGACGACGACGCGGCCCGTGGGCGCGCACGCATGGCCGCCGCCCTGAACCGGCTCTACGGCGGGCGGGACCTGCCGGACATCCTCTCCGTCGCCGTCTACGGTCCACCGGACGCGTGCGTGGCCGGCCTTCGAGACGTCGCGGAGGCGGGTGCCGAGTTGGTGCTGCTCAATCCGCTCTTCGACGACGCCGAGCAGCTGGAACGCCTGGCCACCGAGGTGGTCCCCCAGCTGTCCTGACGAGGCACGCCTGCCTGGTAGCGCCTCGGCGGCCCCGTCCCGTCACGGGACAAGCCGGGCATCGGGTGCGCCGCCTCCCCAGAGGGGCTCCGGATCCGCGGACGTACGACCCTGACGAACCCGCACGGAGGTGGCGTTGCCTCGAAACAGGGGGACCGCCGTGGGCCATCGGCGATCCCCTCACCTAGACAACGGGACGCCGTAGCTGGGCGGGACGCCGCAACTGGACGGGACGCCGCAGCGGGCAGGGGTGGGGGAGCCGGAATGGCACAGTACGAGTTCTCCTGCCCGCGCTGTGGCCGTTTCGAGGTTCGGATGCCGATGGGAAGTGCGCCGGACATCCGCGTCTGCCCCGGGTGCGCGGGGACCGCGAGCCGCGTCTACTCCACGCTCGGCCTGAACCGATCGCCCGGCGTCGTCGGCGCGTTCCGGGAGCGGGAGGACCGCAGCGGGGACTCCCCACCGGTGGTCTCGCGGCTGCCGGCCGGTCGTCGTCGGCGTTCCCCGTCCCATCCAGCTCTCGGGCGGCGGCCGCGCCCCTGAGAGGTGACCTGAGACGGGCGTCGGGTCCAGGAGAACAGGGAGCCTGTCATGCCTGAAGTGGTGTTCAGCATCGACCAGACGAGGTCCATGCGAGACCAGCGTGTTCGTGGACACAACCGGTGGCACCCCGACATTCCGGTCGCCGCCATGGTCAGGTCCGGTCAGGAGTTCCGGGTCGAATGCCGGGACTGGACCGACGCGCAGATCGGCAACAACGACTCCGCGAACGACGTACGCGACATCGATCTCAGCCTGCCCCACATGCTCAGCGGGCCGATCGGCGTCGAGGGCGCGGAGCCCGGCGACCTGCTCGTGGTCGACATCCTCGACATCGGTCCCGTCCCGCAGCAGACCGGCGACTTCCCGGGACAGGGCTGGGGGTACACGGGAATCTTCGCCAAGGCCAACGGTGGCGGCTTTCTCACCGACTACTTTCCCGATGCCTACAAGGCGGTCTGGGACTTCCACGGGCAGTCGGCGACGTCCCGGCACCTTCCTGGTGTCCGCTACACCGGCATCACCCACCCGGGACTGTTCGGCACCGCGCCCTCGCAGGCTCTGTTGGACAGCTGGAACCGGCGTGAGCAAGCGCTCATTGACACCGACCGCGACCGGGTGCCGCCGCTCGCCCTGCCCCCGTTGGCGGAGAACGCGGTGGTGGGCCAGGCCAGTGGGAAGGACGCGGAGCGCATCGCCCGGGAGGGTGCCCGGACGGTCCCGCCCCGCGAGCATGGCGGCAACCAGGACATCAAGAACTTCTCCCGCGGCTCCCGGGTCTTCTATCCGGTGTACGTGAAGGACGCCAAGCTCTCCGGCGGCGACCTCCACTTCAGCCAGGGCGACGGGGAGATCACGTTCTGTGGAGCTATCGAGATGGGCGGCTTCATCGACCTGCGGGTGGAGCTCATCAAGGGCGGCATGGAGAAGTACGGCGTCACGACCAACCCCATCTTCATGCCGGGGAACGTCGAACCGAGGTACTCGGAGTTCCTCAGTTTCACCGGCATCTCGGTCGACCACGACACCGACACGAACTACTACATGGACGCCACGATCGCCTACCGCCGCGCCTGCCTCAACGCGATCGAGTACCTGAAGAAGTTCGGGTACTCGGGTGAGCAGGCATATCTGCTGCTCGGCTCCGCACCGATCGAGGGCCGGATCAGCGGCATCGTGGACATCCCCAACGCGTGCTGCACGCTCTACCTGCCGACCGCGATCTTCGACTTCGACGTCCGCCCGAACGCCGGCGGGCCGAAGTCGACCGATCGCGGACGCGCCGCGCTGACCTCCTAGGCCTCACTCCGGCGCGGCGGATCCGAACTCGCCGATCGGCGCGACCGTCGTCCCGGTGGTCGGACAGG
Organism: Actinopolymorpha pittospori; assembly: GCF_014873875.1. Taxonomy (GTDB): domain Bacteria; phylum Actinomycetota; class Actinomycetes; order Propionibacteriales; family Actinopolymorphaceae; genus Actinopolymorpha; species Actinopolymorpha pittospori. The sequence goes on from NZ_JADBEM010000001.1 coordinate 2,106,000, forward strand.
TCCATGACGGCGGCTCCGACGCGGTGGGCGCGAGCGGATGCCGGTCGGGATGCACCGGGCACGGCGGCCAGTTGCTGGGCAGCCCGGCGGCCGAACGCGCCTCGATGACGAACTCCTGCACCTGGTCGGCGACCTGGGCGATGCGTTCCCGCGGTGACGCCTCCAGGTCCGTGTGGAAGCCGGCGCCCGTACCGTCGGTGTCCCACACCATGGCGCTCGGGTGCCTTGGATAGTCCTGGTACGGCTCGTCGGCGATCCTCAGGTCGACGCCGGCGGTCCGTCGGATGTCTCGCCAGACCGGTTCCACCGCGTCGATGAGCGCCTTGTCCATGACCGCCAGTATCGCCCGCCCCTGGCCCTGGCATGCTGCTCGCCATGGGCGAGGATCTGGGCACCTGGGAACCGATGTCCGTCGCTGAGGCCACGGCACTGTTCGGTCGGTTGACGACGCCATGGTGGATCGCCGGCGGGTACGCGATCGAGCTGTTCGTGGGCTCCCCGTTTCGGCCGCACGACGACATCGACGTTCTCCTCCTGCGGCGGGACCAGCAGAAGGTGCACGAGGTGCTGGCCGGCTGGGACATCCAGGCGGCGGATCCGCCGGGCACCCTGCGGCCGTGGCCGGCGGATGAGTGGCTGCCGGCGGAGGCGCACGACATCTGGTGCCGCGAACATCCGGACGGTCCGTGGCGGATCCAGGTGATGCTGGACGAGGCCGACGGCGACGAGTGGACCTCCCGCCGAGACGCTCGCATCCGTCGACCGATCCGCTCGCTGGGGCTTCACGCCGCCGACGGGACGCCGTACCTCACACCCGAGGTGCAGTTGTTCTACAAGGCGAAGGGACTGCGACCGAAGGACGAGGTTGACTTCGCCACCGCCGTTTCGCTGCTCGACCCGAAGGCACTGCGGTGGCTCGACGAGACGCTCGCGCTCACGAGTCCGGACCATCCCTGGCGCGCTCGCCTGTCGGACTAGGACGGCGCCGGCAGTCAGAGCTTGAGGGAGGCGGCCACCGGCAGGTGGTCGCTCGCCGTCGCGGGCAGCGTCCAGGACGAGACGGGCTGGACGCCCCGGACGAGGATGTGGTCGATGCGGGCCATGGGGAACGACGCGGGCCAGGTGAAGCCGAAACCGTTACCCGCCACGTCCTGCGCCGAGCGCAGCTGGGAGGTGACGGGCGAGAGCGCGCTGTCGTTCGTGGTGCCGTTCAGGTCTCCGACGAGGATCGTCCGACGCGACGGGTCGGCACGAACGGCGTCCGCGAGCAGCCGTGCGGAGGCGTCGCGGTTGTCGGCGGTGAAGCCGCCGCGGGGGTTGATCCGGACGGAGGGCAGGTGGGCGACGAAGACGGTGACCGGACCCTTCGGAGTCGCGATGGTGCTCCGCATGGCACGAGTCCACGCCATGATGCCCACCGGCTCGGTGTCGCTCATGCGGTACTTGCTCCACAGACCCACCGTGCCCTGCACCGAGTGATACCGGTACGTCCCGGACAGCGCGTTCACGTAGGCGTCCGCGGCGGAGGGACTCAACTCCTCCAGCGCCACCACTTCGGCACCTGACGCGGCGAGGGCCCGGGCGGTGCTCGCCGGGTCGGGGTTCGCGTCGTTTACGTTGTGGGTGACAACGGTCAGGTCGCCGCCGTCGGACTGCTTGTCCGTGAGCGTCCCGCCGAAGAGTGAGAACCACACGATGGCGGGCAGCGCGACCGCGACGACCGCGGTCGCCGAACGACGGGCGACGGCGAGGGCCAGCAGGACGAGCACCACCACACCGATCCAGGGCAGGAACGTCTCGGTGAGGCTGCGGAGGTTGCCGACCTGGTTGGGGATGGAGGCGTGCATCAGCATCACCGCGGCGGTCAGGACCGCGAGTACCGCGATGATCAGTCCACGTCGCCACATGCCGCTGCCTCCCTTCTCACCCTGCTGCGCGGTTTCCGTCTCGCCGTCCTCGTCGTCGGGTGGGTCGCCGGTCGTTGCCAAGGTGGCTCTCACCTTCCCTGCTTCGTCGCGAGGGCCGAGGCCAGCGACTTCTGTGCCCCGATGATCAACGTCCGGCTGTTGTCGAGGACCGCGTCCAACCCTTCACGAGGGTTCGTACCCGCATGCTGGTGGAGGACGACACCGAGGATGAGCCAGGTCTTTCCGCCGGCGTCCGCGTTCGCCGCCCACATCAGGGCGCCACCGGCCGGAGTGCTGGAGCCGGTCTTGAGGCCGATCACGCCGTCCCGCCCGACCAGGGTGTTGGTGTTACGGATCGTTCCCGCGACTCCGGGAACCGTCGTGGACGGCTTGGCGACGATCGAACGGATCGCGTCGTTGTGCATGACCCGCTGCGCGAGTTTCAACTGGTCGACCGCCGTACTCGTCGTCGTCGGCTCCAGGCCGCTGGCTCCGGTGTAGGTGGTGTGGGTCATACCCAGTTCGGCGGCGGCGGCGTTCATCTTCGCCACGAAGGCGTGCTCGCTGCCGGCGTCCCAGCGGGCGAGCAGGCGGGCGATGTTGTTGCCGGAGGGGATCAACATCAGTTCGAGCAACTGTCGTTCGCTGAACCGCTGTCCCTCCCGAACCGGTGCGGTCGACTCGTCCGGGGAGCTCGACTCCTCCGCCGCAGCCCGGTCAACCGTGATGAGCGGCCCGGACTCCCCGCCGTCGAGTGGATGGTCGGCGAGGATCACGTACGCCGTCATGACCTTGGTGACGCTGGCGATCGGGACCGGAGTCTGCTCGCCCATGGTGCCGAGGCTACCTAACCCTCCACCGTGACGGCCGACTGACCGTCCTTGGGCCAGGGCAGGGCGGAGGCCGGCAGGACCGAGGTGCTCGTGGTCGCCGGCGCGCTGTCTGCTGAGGAGGAGGCCCAGCCAGAGGTGAGGACGATGGTCACGGCGACGAGATCGATGGCGATGAGGACCGCGGCGACCGCCGTGACCCAGAGCGGCAGGGCAAGTTTGCGGACGGTGGACGTCGGAACGGCGATCGTCGGACCGAGTGGGTCCGTGCCGGGATATCGCTGGGTCGGACGGTAGGCCGGGACCGCGTGGTCATGGTGTGCGCGTTCCTGCTCGAGAACACCGCCGCCTCGGGTGTAGGACACGGGACAGACACCTCCAGGAAGTTGGGTGCGCGGCTCTCGCGCACGTCAACAACCCTGCGTGGCGTGGGTTTCGGTGCTGTCCAGGTCGCTTGTCGGTGCACGCTCGGCTTTCCATCCATCGTGTATCAGCCCCGGGTCCATTCACCGACGGAAGCCGGAGGGTCGCGACCGCCCCACCGTCCACGGCGTTGGCGAAGGCGAGGACGGCCCCGATGACGCGGGCCTGACCCAGCGCGATGGTGAGGCCCAGTCCGTGGCCTCGGCCTCGTTCGGCCGCGCCGGTACGGAACCGCTGCGGTCCGTCCATGAGCAGAGCGTCGGGAAAACCGGGACCATGGTCGCGGACGACGATCGTCGTTCCGTCCACCGCGACCTCCACCGGCGCTCCACCGTGCCGGTGGGCGTTGCCGACCAGGTTGACGAGGATCCGGTCCAGGCGCCGCGGATCGGTCTCGGCCACCGCGCCTCCTGCCGCCATGCCTCCTGGCGCCGCGCCTCCTGCGACGGTGAGCCGTGCCGGCAGTCCGGCCCGCGCCAAGGACTCCTTGACGAACTCGCCGAGGTCGACCGGACGCAGGTCGGCGTGTTCGGCGCCGGCATCGAGGCGGGAGATCTCCAGCAGGTCCTCGACCAGCCTGCGGAGTACGAGGACCCGGTCCCGCACCAGGTCGGTGGCCTCACTCTCCGGCAGCAGTTCGGCGGAGGTGACCAGGCCCATCAGCGGAGTACGCAGTTCGTGGGCGACGTCCGCGGTGAAGCGCTGCTCGGCTCGGAGCCGGTCCCGCAGACTGTCGGCCATCGAGTCGACCGTCGCCGAGATCTCGGTGATCTCGTCGCCTGCCCTACCGTGCACCTGCGTTCGGGCGTCCAGGTCGCCGTCCGCGATGCGCCGTGCGGTCCTGGCCACCCGGCGTAGCCGCCGGTTGGGCAGCTCGGCGGCGAGGGCGGCCAGCGGTACGACGGCGAGGAGCGTGGCCAGCGACGCGTACCAGATGTGCCGGTCCAGGGCCCGCCGACTGAGCAGGTCGGCATGCGCGTCGACCCGGGTGACGATCACGGTTTGTCGCCGGGCCGGGACCGCGGCCTTCGGATCCTCCACGGGCTGCCCGTCGAGGACCGTCGCCGCCCACATCCACGTGATCCCCGGCTTGCGGTCGTCGTACCACGTGGTGGCTCCGCCGCGGTAGTACGTGCCGTCAGCGCCTCGCAGCTTTTCGAGCAACGCGGGCGGAGCTTTGTCGACGAGCTCCGCGGACATGTTGTCGACGCGGCCAGACTGTTCGTAGTGGTCCAGGACCAACTTCAGGGCCTCCAGGGCGTTGTTCCTGTTCTGGGTCATGGAACGGTCGAGGGTGCTCTGGTGGACCAGGACGCCGACCGCCAGGGCGACCGCGATGGACGCCACGGCCACCAGCGCGGCGATCTTCCAGCGCAGCGAGCGCCAGTTCAGGAGCCCGCGCGTGAACTCGGTGACGATGGTGTCGATGTTGTCGATGTTGTCGATGTTGTCGATGTTGTCGATGTGCGCCATCTCAGCGCCGCAAACTTGTAGCCGAAGCCGCGGACCGTCTCGATCCGGTCGGGGCCGATCTTCTTACGGAGCCGCTGCACGCACAGGTCGACGACGCGGCTGTCACCGTCCCAGCCGTAGTCCCAGACGTTGCGGAGCAGCGCCTGCCGGTCCAGCACGATCCCCGGATGGGCGGCGAACTCCAGCAGTAACCGCAACTCGGTAGGCGTCAACGCGACCTGGACGCCGTTCCGGAACACCTCGAGCCCGGCGGTGTCGAGGGTCAGATCGCCGAAGCTGAGTCGGCGTCCGCTGTCGTTCGTCGCCTCCGTCGCGGTGTCGGGCTCAGCCGGAGTCGTCGCGGTGAACGTCGCCCGGCGCAGCAGCGAGCGGATCCTCGCCACCAGCACGGAGGTGTCGACCGGCTTGACGACGTAGTCGTCGGCACCCGCCTCCAGCCCGGACACCACGTCGAGTGAGTCCCCGCGTGCGGACATCATCAGGATCGGGGTCAGGCTGGACTCCCTGATCCTGCGGCACAGCCCGATACCGTCCAGGCCGGGCAGCATCACGTCGAGGAGCAGCAGGTCGTGCCGGTCCTCCCGGAACAGCTCCAGCCCGGTCAGGCCGTCACCGGCGGTGTCGACGTGGTAGCCGTAGCGTTCGAGCGCCATCGCGACGGACTTGCGGATCACGTCGTCGTCCTCCACGAGCAGGACGGTGACGGGTGTCGACGCCTCACCGCCGGCGTTCGGAGCCAATCTCTTTCCCACCTGTCGTGACCGTCGGCGCCTCCGGAAGTCGGGAGCGCCGCTGAACCTCTGATGCCTATCGCACCGACCAGCTCCGCGAGAGCTCAGCTGTGTATCGGCCAGGCATCAGTCCATGCTGCCAAGCCGGTGGGTACTGCCGCGCACGCCGTCCGGTCGGTGGGCGGCCGGGGCACCGTTGGTCAGGATTGCCGATGGGTTGGGATACTTTGCTCGTCGTACGCACCGGAGCGCCGACGCAGCCGAGGGTGATCGGAAGCTGAGGGTGATCGATGGACACGGTCTGGAAACCCCTGCTGGGGATCGGCATCGGCCTCCTGGTCGTGTGGCTCGCACTGATCGTCGCGCTCCTGGTCGCCGGCCGGCGATACGAGCGGCCCGGGCTGCGGGAGATGCTGCGGCTGCTGCCCGACCTGCTGCGCCTGCTCAAACGGCTCACCGCCGACTCGACGCTGCCGCGCGGCGTACGCGTCTGGCTGGTGCTGCTGTTCGGCTACCTCGCGATTCCCATCGACCTGATCCCCGACTTCATCCCGGTGATCGGATACGCCGACGACGCGATCATCGTGGCCCTCGCGCTGCGGATGGTCGCACGACGCGCGGGACCCGACGCGCTCCGCCGGCACTGGCCGGGCACCCCGACGGGTCTGGACGCCGTACTCCGGATCGTCGGTGTGAGAGCCCGGACCGACGCGGACTTGCCACCGGAACTGCGCTGAATACGGCGTGCCGCCAAGTTCAGCGGTGCGCCGACACCACGAAGTCAGTCACGACGGCGGCATACTCGTCGGGCTCCTCGATGTAGGCGAAGTGCCCGGAACGTTCGAACGTGTGCACCCGACCGTTCGGGACGCTGTCGCGGAACGCCTGAACATCGTCGGGCGGAACCACCAGGTCGTGGCGCCCGTGGACGAGCAGCGACGGCTGCGAGAGTTCAGGGAGCAGATGCTGCTTCGACTCGTACATCTCGGTCAGCAGGGGCAGGTGCGAGACTCCCCGACGCCACTGGTCCTCGGTCAGTCCGGACTGGCTGCCGATCCGGTCGAGCGCGTCGGTGTTGTCCGGCTGGTGGAAGAACAGCTCGTTGTAACGCTTGCCGAGGGCGCGCATGGCGCCCCACGACTGGTCGTCGGGGTCGAGACGTTCGGGCTTGGCGGCAAGCTCGCGACACCGTCGCGCCGCCTCCAGTTCGCCGTACCGCTCCAGCAGGTCGGCGGCGATCGGCAGCCGGTAACGGTCGGTGCCGTCGCTGTCCCAGCAGGGGCAGTCGTAGATCGCGGCACGCACGCTGGCCGGATGCTGGTGTGCGTAGCGGATCGCGTACCCACCGCCGGCCGAATGCCCGAGGATCGTCCAGGAGTCGACATCAAGTGCCTGTCGCAGGGCCTCGAAGTCCTCGAGGAGCACCTGGACGTTCAGCGGGGCGCCGGACGGCAACGGATCAGAACGCAGGACGCCCCGTTGGTCGACCCCGACGACTCGGAGTCGCTCCGCCAGCCGGTCGCCCTGGGCGTGCATGAAGTCGTACGAACCCTGGCCCGGTCCACCGTGGACGAACAGCAGTGTCGGTGCGTCCTTCGGCCCGCGGTCGTCGACGAACAGTCCGGTCCCGTTGATGGTCAGCACATCGCCGGTGGAGGTCGCTCCGCTCATCCCACACTCCTCTGACACGCCCCGTGAGGTTCACGATCGTGCACCCAGATCATCCCCGACGCAACGCCGCGTGCAGGGCTGCCGCCTGCTCGACGCGGGTCTCGCGAGGAATCTCCAGGCCGGGTGGGCCGGAGGGCGTGAGATAGGCGTCGCCTGGATAGCGCGGTACGACATGGACGTGGACGTGGAACAGGACCTGATCAGGTGAGTCGTTGTTCTGGAGAATGGTCGAGCCATGGGCTCCGAGGTGGGCCGCCATCACCCGCGCGACGCGGGCCACCTCGTCGAAGAGTTCGGCCCGTAGGTCGGAACTCATGTCGTACAGGCTCGTGGCATGGGAGGTTGGCAGCACCAGGGCGTGGCCGAGGTTGTGGCGTCGCTGGCGTAGAGCGGAACCACGAAGGTACGGGGACTTCTCGATGCCACCAGGTCGGCGTCGAGTTCGCCGCGGGCGATGGCGCAGAAGGGACAGTCGGCCATGGTGTCGAGCCTGCCTGGTACGCCGAACCTCCCGCCAACGCTTTTCGGCGCAGGCCCTGCTCGTGTAGTACTTCACGACATGCGAACGAGCGAGATCCAGCGCGCCGGCGGACCCTCGACCAGCCTGCTGCGTCGTACGCGCGTGCTGTCGGTGTGCCTGACGGCGTTGCTGTGCATGTGGTTCTTCGGGAACCTCTACGAGGCGCTGGTCTGGAATCCCCAACTGATCGCCGACCCTCGACCGGGCAGCCTCGTCGGCGAGTTCGCCGTCGGAAGCCCTGTCTACTACTACCTTCCCTGGACTCCGGTGAGCGTCGCGTTGGCGGTCGTGCTGCGAGTGCGGTTCGGCGGGTCCGTGTCGTCGCGGGTCCGCCGGTCCTGGAGCGCTGCCATCGGATGTCTCGTACTCGCGGTGGTCCTGAAGATCGGCCTGATCAGCCAGGTGAACCCGACGTTCCGGGACGCCACGGTCGCCGCGGAGGTCGTTCGGGAGCGGGCTGTGTGGTGGGCGTTCGGAAACGGCCTGGTCGTCGTCGCCGTCGCGGTCGCGATCGTGCTGCTCACCGCGTGGCGGCGTCCCCCGGACGGCCCTTCCCGGTCAGGATGAGGCGCGCCGATGCGGGAGATCACTCGCCGCGAGGCGCCTCGGTCAGGATGAGCCAGGTCGTGCCGTCGATGAGTTCCCGCACGGCGTCCAGGTGGCCGGCGTGGACGGACGTCTCGGTGATGACGTGCAGGATCGTCCTGCGCAGGTCCTGGGCCGGGAAGCCGGGGAAGACCTCCTCCGGCCACCATTCCGCCGCGCTGTCGAGCGGCCTGTCGGCGACGATGGCGTTCGCGCGTTCGATCTCCTGCCGGTAGAGGTCGAAGACCGCCTCGGCCGGCGTGTCCGCCGCGACCTGCCATGCGCCGTCACCGCTTTCCAGGTGGACCTTCTCCCCGGCCACGACCGCGCGGAACCAGAAGCGCTCGACGTCGAGGGCGAGATGCTGGACCAGTCCGAGGCACGTCCAACCCGACGGCAGCACCGGTCGTCGGAGGGCGTCCTCAGGAAGTCCTGCCAGACATCCGAGTACGTGATCGCGCTGGCCGTTGAGGGCGTCGAGCAGCGCCGTGGCCTCCGTGACAGGGACTGGTTGCGACATGGCTCCTCCACGGAAGGTCGGGTGACTGCCTCGACGGCAGCAGATCGTAGCCTGGCGACCTGATCTCGTGCAGCCTGTGCGGGATCTCGTGCAGCCTGTGCAGGATCTCGTGCGGCCCCGTGGAGCACAGGTGGCGGCGTTCGGGTCGGGTGGTGATACTGACGCGGTGTTCTCCGATGCCGACGCGGCCGCGCTGTACGACGTGATGAACCCCTGGAATCCCGCGGGCTGGCCGGCCGACGCCTTCTACGACGACCTGGTCATGGCGGCGGACTCGGTGCTGGACGTGGGGTGCGGTACGGGTTCGATGCTGCGGCACGCACGCGAGCAGGGCCACCGCGGCCGTCTGGTCGGTCTCGACCCGGACCGGGCCGCGCTCGACCGAGCCAGGCGTCGCACCGACATCGAGTGGGTCGAGGCGCTCGCGTCGGACGCTCGGTGGCGCGCGGAGTTCAACCTCGCGACGATGGTCAGCCACGCTTTCCAGTGCCTGGTTACCGACGACGAGCTCCGTACGTCCCTGTCCGCGATCCGTGCCGCGCTGCGCGAGGGTGCCCGGTTCGTCTTCGAGACCCGCCATCCGCAGGCGCGTGCCTGGGAATCCTGGAGTCCGTCGCACACGTCCGACATCGTCGACTCGGCCGGCAGAGCCCTGCGCGTGTGGCACGAGGTCGAGTCCGTCGTGAACGGCGTCGTGACGTTCACCGGGACGACGGCCGGCTCGGACGGCGGCGTGTTGCACGTGAGCCGTAGCCACCTGCGGTTTCTGGACGTCGAGACGCTCGACGCGTTCCTCGCCGAGGCAGGCTTCGAGATCGAGGCGCGCTACGGAGACTGGGACCGTCGCCCCATCGACGAGACGAGCCGGGAGATCATCACTATCGCCCGCCGAACGTGACGTCGCAACCAACGGTTGACAGTGCGGGCCTACCGTCCGGCTCGGTGCCCAGCTTGTTCGCCATGGGCCCAGACTGTCTTGTTTCACAGGGGGTCTTGTCGGTGGTCGGGTCTAGAGTGTGGGCATGGACATCGACACCGACCGCACGGCGACGGGATCCGCACATCCGTTGATGCGGTGGCTTGCCGGTGTCGATGAGCAGGTCGACGGTGCGATCGAGTGCCCCACGTTGTCGCTGCCGCTGGACCAGTACGACGCGGCCTTGCGGCAACTCTCGGAGTGTGAGGCGCGCCTCGCATCCCTTCGGCTGAGGCTGACCCGGCAGGCAGAGCTGAACGAGGTGAAGAAGCTGTCCGGCGCGGCGAACACCGCGGGTTGGGTGCGGCAGCTCACCCGCATGGGTGGCCGCGATGCATCGGTGTCCGTGCGGTTGGCGAAAGCCCTCGACCTCACGATTCGCCCGACAGGTGAGGCTCTCGCGGAGGGGCGGATCTCGTTGGGTCAGGCGCAGGTGATCGAACGCGCCATCCGCCGCCTACCAAAGGATGTGGACCCGAGGTACGGGCCGAAGCGGAGCTGGTTCTGCTGGACAGCGCCCAGCACCTGGACGCCGACGACCTGGACAAGGCAGGCAAGCACCTCTACGAGGTGATCGCCCCCGAAGACGCCGAGAGGCGGATCGGCAAGCAACTCGAGGAACAGGAGCGCAGGGCCCGGGAAAACCGCACGCTCAGCTTCGGGCCTGTGCGCGACGGAACCGCGACGGTGTTCATGCGGCTCGATGTGCAGACCCTCGCACTGCTTCGGGCCCTTCTGGATCCGCTCGCCCGGACCCGACCCACAGGACCCGATGGGCCGGACCTACGCACCAGTGAGCGCAGGCTGGCCGATGCCTTCGCGGAGCTCCTCGGCCTGGCCGGGCATCCGCTGTCGGCGACGGCGGTACGGCAGTTGGCCTGTGACGCCGAGATCGTCCCGGCTGTCCTCGGCAGCGACGGCGCGGTCCTCGACCTCGGCACGGCAACCCGCCTCTTCACCTATGCCCAGCGGCTCTACCTCGGCCTCCGCGACGGACACCACTGCAGCTTCCCGACCTGCCGAAGACCCGAGCAGTGGACGGAGGCCCATCACATCAGGCACTGGGTGGACGGAGGGAAGACCGACGTCGGCAATGGCGTCCTGCTGTGCCAGTACCACCACACCACGATCCACACGAAAGGCTGGATCGTCCGCATGGGCGACCACGGCCACCCCGAATACATCCCGCCACCCTGGATCGACCCTTACCAGGCAGTCATCCGGCCCGACGACCTGACGACCATCCGCCGCTGAGCACAGCTGAGCGACGTGAGCCTGCGTGCAGGGCGACGCGGAGGTGGCCGATCCCGGTAGTGAGGCGTCCGTACCGGTCGGAAAGCTCATACTGGCTGGACGAGTGCGATGCGCGCGATGTGCCGCACCGTGCCACAGTTCAAGCGGGGAAGGAAGCTGGCATGAACGACGAGCAGGCGTCCGAGGCATCCGAACCACGGTGGGTCGACGTGTCGATCGCGGGAGTCCGGCGAGCCGCGGGTGACGACGCCTACCGGAAGGCGTTCATCGTGATCCTCGAGGAGGTCGCGGGGACACGGACACTGCCGATCGGTGTCCAGGCCACGGACGGCACCTCTTTGGCGATGATTCTGCAGAACGTCGAGACGCGACGTCCCATGACGCACCAGTTCGCGGCCAGCCTGGTCGAGGCGAGTGGCGCTCACGTCAGTGAGGTTCGGATCACGCGGTGCACCGAGGGCACGTTCTATGCGGCGGTCGTCGTGGACGGGACGTCCGGACGACGCGAGATGGACGCCCGTCCCAGCGACTCCCTGTGTCTCGCGAGCATTGTCCGCGCGCCGATCCGCGTCGACGAGCGTGTCCTCGCCGCCCAGGCTGCCGACGGTTTCATCGACACCCCCGACTACCCCACCACCGAAACCGAACTGGCGAACGAGGTCCGGCACGCACTCGCCAGCCGGTCCGGCTGAGGTCGAACTGAGGTCGACGACCACCGGCAGGCGAGCCAGCACCTCCACCTAGGGTGCGTCTCCCACATCCCGCCTGACTCGCGATACCCCGCATCCACGCTGGCCACGTTGTCCTCGTCGCGCGTGCAACACCGCTACGCGCTCCTCCTCCGCCCCGCCACCGCGGCGCGGATGCACCGCTCGCTTCACCGGCTCGATGTGGGAGACGCACCCTTGGTCCCGTTCTTCGGGGGACGAACGCCCGGTGACTGACCGGGGAGCCGGTCGATGGCAGTGTCGTCCGGGGGAGGGGCGTATGGGACAACTGGACGGAAAAGCTGCGGTGGTGACGGGCGGTTCGTCGGGGCTGGGTGCGGCCACCGCCGAACGACTGGCGTCGGAAGGCGCGACCGTCTTCCTCACCGGCCGCCGCGAAGCCGAGCTCGAGAGCGTGGTCAGCGACATCAACGCGCAGAACCTCGACGGCGAGGCCATCGCCGTACTCTGCGACGTCGCTCAACTCGGCGATCTGGACCGCCTCTACGACCAGGTACGAGAGCGCAGCGGCCGCGTCGACGTCGTGTTCGCCAACGCCGGTGTGGGCCGGACCGCGGCGCTCGGAGAGATCAGCGAGGAGGACGTCGACTGGATGTTCGGCATCAACCTCAAGGGGACGGTTTTCACGGTGCAGAAGGCGCTCCCGCTGATGCCGGACGGTGCCTCGGTGATCCTGTGTTCGTCCATCAACGCGTCCAAGGGCTTTGCCGCGATGACCATCTACAGTGCCACGAAGGCCGCTATCCGGAACTTCGCGCGCACCTGGTCCGCTGAGCTGGCCGGACGCCGTATCCGCGTCAACGCCCTCAGTCCCGGTCCGATCGAGACGGTCGGACTCCGGCGGCTGGTCGGCGGTCCGGAGCAGTGGGCGGAGTACAACGCGACCGTCGTTGCGTCCATACCGCTCGGTCGCCTGGGTCAGCCCAAAGAGGTCGCCGCCGCGGTGCTCTTCCTGGCAAGCGACGAGAACAGTTTCATCACCGGCACGGAACTCTTCGTCGACGGTGGCATCGCCCAGGTGTGACACCGACGTACGCACTGCTGCATTCTTGCGCCAACGGTTTCGTCCTGTGCAGGCGCTGGAGTGATGGCATGGGTACGTCGGGAAGACTTGATCGTCCGTTGCCCGCTGGATCGAGCGGTGTCGAGGTCTGGCCGGTGACGACGGATCGACTTGCCGACCTGGCGGCGTTGTTCGAGACGCATCCGTCGACGCGGGGTTGCTGGTGCCAGGCGTTCTCGGTGACCCGGAAGGTCTACCACGCCGGCTGGTCCAATGGGGGAAACCGGGCCCGGCTGGAGAAGCTCGCCGAGACGGCCGACCCGCCCGTCGGGCTGCTGGCCTACCGCGAGGGCGAACCGGTCGGCTGGTGCTCCCTGGGACCCAGGTCGCGATACCCCGCGGCGATCGGGCCGCGGTCCCGCATCCTCAAGAACCGCGACGAGTCGGAGGACGCCGAGGTGTGGCTCCTGCCGTGCTTCTTCGTCCGCAGCGGCTGCCGCCGTGCAGGCATCACCTATGACCTGTTGCGCGCGGCTGTCGAGCTCGCGCGGGGCTACGGCGCGCCGGCCATCGAGGGGTGGCCTCGTAGCGGGGACGATCGGCGACAGAGCGATCTGTACCTCGGACGGGAGAAGCTCTTCGCCGAGTGTGGGTTCAGGTGCGTCGACCGGCCGTCTCCGCAGCGAGCGGTCATGCGTCTCGACCTCACTCGCTCCTGAAACCGGCGGGCGCCTACGCGGCCGGCGCCGGGGCCTCGTGGATGACTTCGTACCGCAGCCAGACCATTCCATCGGTTTCGGTGCGTACGGAGATCAGCCGGAGCCGGGTGGGCGCCTCGTCGTGGGTGAGTTCGGGTCCGTCGAAGAGCGTCGGTGTCCCTCGCCCGCCGATCGCGGCGGGCATGACCAGAAGGTGGATCTCGTCGACGAGCCCCGCACGCAGCAACGCGCCGTTGAGACCTCCACCCGCCTTCGACACGACGCAGGTGACACCCAGGCGTTCCCGCATCCGGCGCAGGGCTGTGGCGAGGTCGACGCGTTCCTCACCGACGACGAGGTAGGAGATGCGTTCCTTCCGCAGGAAGGCGAGGTATTCGGCGGGCGTGGCGCGGGCGACCAGGACCAGAAGGTCCCACCCGCCACTCCCGCCCTTCATGTCCCAGTTGACGCGGCCGCGGCCGTCGACGACGGTGAACCACTTGTCGTGGTCCGGGCGTTCGAGCACTTCCTCCGGGAGGAAGTCCGTGTAGAGCTGGTCCGCGGGCTGGTCGACCACGACAGGGAGCCCGGTCAACGGACCGGCGTCGTCCGTGACGAACGTGCCACTTCCCTCCAGAACCGCCCGCGGCTGGTAGAGCCGCGCGAGCTCGGCCTCGCGGGCGTCCCCAAGGGCCTGGGCACTCGCGGGCGACAACGACCGCCACACGCGCGCCGTCTCCTCGTCCAGCAACAGTCGGTCGCGGCTGAGCGTGACGCGAGCGTCGACCGACATGCCCACGGAGACCACGACACGCGGCAGACCGGCATCAGGCCTCGAACCCTGCTTCATCGGGTGACTCCTCCCGGTGGCGTGCAGGTCGACTGGCGACCTCCTCACTTCCTATCGGAGGCCACCGACAGGGCGTATGGTCGGCAGCTGCCGGTGACGGGTCGCAGCCCGCCTTCGAACACCGACCGCGCCAGGAGGTGCCCGTGGTGTTGCCGACCCTCGTTGTCGTCAGTGGACCTGCTGGTGGGTACGGCAAGACCACCCTCGCCCACGAGATCGCTCGAGCGGTCGGCTGTCCTGCGATCTGTCGCGACGAGATCAAGGAGGGCATGGTCCACGCCAACCCCGGGTTCGAGCCTGGCCCTGGGGACGCGTTGACCCAGCGAACCCTTCCCACGTTCTTCGCTGTGCTGGAGCTTCTCCTTCGTGCGGGAACGACCGTGGTTGCCGAGGCGGCGTTCCAGGACAGGCTGTGGCGGCCCGGTCTCGAACCACTCGTGCGCCTCGCGCGGGTTCGGATCATCCGCTGCACGGTCGACCCGGACACCGCACGGGCCAGAAACCTCCAGCGCCTCGCGGCAAACCCCGTTCGGAAGGCCGCGCACACTCCGCCCCGCGCCACCGGCCGCCGCGACGGTGCGTTCGATCCCATCTCCCTTGCCGTGCCGACGCTCCTCGTCGACACGACAGCTGGCTACGACCCTCGCCTGCCCGACATCGACGTTCGTCAACGGTTCTGATGTGGTCGACGAACAGCTTCTTTGACGGCGTGGCCAGCGGAGAGCGCGCCTAGGATCGGCGATGTTGGTCACCGACGTATCCGACGGGGGAAGGGACGTGGCGACTGTGAGGATGGCAAGGGCGCTGGCAAAGGAGGCGATTCGCCGCGCGACCGGCGCGGAGCGGGAGCGAACGGCCCTGACGCCTGACGAAGCCAATGCTCAGTTCCGTGAAGAAGTCGCGAAGCTGGAGTTTCCGCCGGACTGGTCCCAGCCGCACGAGCCGTTTCCTCGGGTGGCTGTCGACGGAGCCGGGATCATGTACGGACCCGGGACGGGCGCTGACCAGGCGAGGCTGCTGTGGCGATGCGCGTGGTACCGCGTGCTGCTCGAGGCGGACTCGGAGGTGGAGCGGCTGGCCGTGTTCGAGCGGCTGGCTCGGGTCCCGGAGGCGATCAACCACCCAGGGATCGTCGAGGCGAAGGCCGGCGACCTCAGCGTGCTCGCCCGCTTCGTGGAGTTGAACTGTCCAGCCTGCGCCGACTGAGCGGGCTACTCGCCGGTGAGTCCGTCCAGCGACTCCCGGATGAGGTCGGCATGGCCGTTGTGCCGCGCGTACTCCTCGATCATGTGACAGAGGATCCAGCGCAGGCTCGGTGACTGACCGTCCGGCCAGGCGTGCTGGGCCAACTGCTCCAGTCCGCCGCTCGTCAGCGCCTTCGCGACGAGTGAACGCGACCGGTCCACGGCGTCCTGCCAGAGCGTGAAGAGTTGCTCCGGGGAGTCCGCGGCGGCCGAACGCCAGTCCCAGTCGGGGTCGGTGGCCCAGTCGACCGTGTCCCACGGGTGCTGTCGCTTCTGCCCGTGTAGGCGGTAGGAGAACCAGATGTCCTCGACGAGTGCCATGTGCTTGAGCATTCCGCCGAGTGTCATCGACGACGCGGCGACGCTCACCCGCAGACCGGCCGCGTCGACTCCGCCGCACTTCCACGCCAGGGTCGAGCGCTGGTAGTCCAGGAAACCCAGGAGCGTGGCGGTCTCGTCGGCCGCGAGAGGGGGTTCCGGGCGTCCCTGCTCGTCGATCATCGTCATGAGCGCAGAGTGTAGGGGCCGCGGACGGTCCCCGGCGTCGTCGGCCGGAACGAGCCGAGAACGAATAAGACAGAAGATGTCCAGTACGCCTGCCATCGTGGTCGCCGATCGCCCCAGAAAGGGAGTTTTCGACCGATGACCGAGATGATCACGCCGCGCGAGTTCCACGAGACTGCGGGCCTGGAGGACTGGCGGGTGCTGGGTGAAGGAGCATGCGCGTACTTCCGTACCGGGTCGTTTACGGCCGGCGCCCGGCTCGTGCACGCGATCGGCGACCTCACCGACCTCGACGAGCACCACCCCGACGTCGACGTGCGCTATGGCGGTGTGACCGTACGCCTGATCACGATCACCTCCGAGCACTACGGACTGAGCAAGCGCGACGTCGAGCTGGCCCGGGAGATCTCGGCAGTGGCGCGTGACCTGGGCTTCCCCGCCGACCCGACCGCCGTACAGACGGTCCAGGTCACGATCGACGCCATGGTCGGTCCGGACGTGACTCCGTTCTGGCGTGCGCTGCTCGGGTACGTGGACCGCGGCGACAGCACTGAGGACCTGATCGACCCGCAGGGACGCGGGGCACCGTTCTGGTTCCAGGAGATGGACGCGCCGCGCCCGCAGCGCAGCCGGGTTCACGTCGACGTCTGGGTTCCCTACGACCAGGCCGAGACCCGCATCGCGGCGGCCATCGCGGCCGGCGGACGCCTGGTGTCGGACGAGCACGCGCCGGGGCACTGGGTACTCGCCGACCCCGAGGGAAACGAGGCCTGCGTCGGCACCGCCGGGTGGACCGGGCCCGAGCCCACCCGCTCCACCGCTGCCCGGGCGCAGGCCGGCTGAGCCTTGCCGCGTCAGGTCGCGTTGACGGTCGGGTCGGCGAGGAGGACGAGAAGCTCGTCGAGGATGCCGGGAGCCGCCGCGACGGTGGTGGTGGAGTGGAGATCGTGGGGTTTGCCGTCGACGTCGACCACGTGGACGCCGGCTTCGCGGGCGATGACGACTCCCGCCGCGGTGTCCCAGGGTTTGTTGCTGAGCAGGATCGCTCCGTCGAGTCGCCCGGATGCGGTCCACACGAGGTCGATCGCGGCTGAGCCGAGCATGCGGATCCGTTCGGCTCGCTGACCGAGCAGGTTGGTGATCGCGAGACGCTTACGGTTCTTCGGCCCGGCACCCGGCCCCACGGCGTAGTCGCCGAGAGCGATGATCGCCGCGTCCAGCGTCGCCGTCGAGGCGGCGTGGACGAGTCGGTCGTTGAGGTGGGCGCCCTGCCCCTGGACGGCGTGGTAGCGCTCGTTCAGGAAGGGGAGTTCGACGACTCCGAGGATCGGGCGGTCGCGGTGGACGAGCCCGAGCGACGTGCCGCACATAGGCAGACCGTGGATCAGATTGGAGGTCCCGTCAACGGGGTCGAGCGCCCAGAACGGCTGGTCCTCCTCGAGCTGCTCCGCGCCTTCCTCCTCCCCCAGGAAGCCGATGCGCGGAGTGTGCTCGCGCAGGAAGGTACGGAGCTCCCGCTCGATGGCGTAGTCGAGGTCGGAGGCGAAGTCGCGGTCGCCCTTGGCGGTCACGGTTTCTGGTCGGTGGTCCAGGAGTCGTGCGCAGGCGATGTCCATGGCGGCCCGGGCGATCGGTAACAGGTCGTCGGGGGTGGTCATGGCCGGTTGCCTCGTTCCCACAGTGGCTGGCGAGTGATCATGACGGTAGGCGCTGTGCGTGCGCTGAGCAGAAGGCGTTGAGGTGGCCTGAGAGGACCGCCGGCGCCTCCAACCACGGCGAGTGTCCCGCGCCGGGAATCGCGGCGAGCGTGGCGTTGGGGATGACGCCGAGGAGCCTGCGGACGTTGGCGAGTGGTCGTGGATCCTCTTCGCCGTGGACGATCAGGGTCGGTGCGGTCACGTTCCTCGCGGCGGGGATCAGGTCGGATCGGCCGGTCCAGAGTTCCCGGTTCGCGCGCCAGTTGATCTCGAACGGAACGGACGCCGCCTCCCTCGCCCAGGTCTCGGCCATCGTGGGGTCGGCATACCCGGGCAGCCAGCACAGGGTGCGATATTCGACTTCCTCGTCCCAGTTTCGCTCCTGGTTCTCCAACTCCTCGAGGCGGTTCTGCTGCTCGACCGTGAGCCGCCTGGCGCTCTCCGCGTGGTACGGCGCCCGCCATTCGTTGCCCGGGCCGGTCCCGCTGCAGTGGATCACCGCCTGCACGTGGTCGGGATACGTCCAGGCGTAGGCGAGGACGAGCGTCGCTCCCCACGAGTGTCCGAAGACCGTCCACCGCTCGTGTCCCCAGTGCTGTCGCAGCGCGTCGAGGTCGGCGACCGCGCGTTCGACGCGGTAGTCGTCTGGTCCGGTCGAGCGGCCGCAACCTCGTTGGTCGTACCGATGGACCAGGTGGGTCGAGTCCAGCATGGCGGCGACCGGGCCGAGGTCGTCCCACAGCCCCGGCCCGCCATGACACAGGATGACGGGCGATCCGCCCTCGGGGCCGGAGCTCAGGGTCCACAGCTGTGCACCGTCGTCGACCGTCACCGCGCGTTCCCGTACGTCGTTCACCGACGCAGACTTCCGGGTGCGCGGGGCCGCCGTCAACACGAATCGGTCGGAACACGCCCGCGACTCAGGTCGCCCGCGCCGCCCGTGGTCGATGCGATGATCGACTTCGACCGAAGGGCGGTACGCGTGGAGATTCCCGAGGAGTTGCGGCAGTTCACGCAGGCGCGGGAGGGGTCCAAGGGGGTCGCCTGGCTGGCGTCGCTGCCGGACCTGGTCGACGAACTCCTGCAGCACTGGAACTGCGTCCCCGACGGACCCGTGGCCAGCGGCAAGGTGGGGATCGTCGTACCCGCGAAGTCGGCGAGTCACGGCGAGGTCGCGCTCAAGGTGTCCTTTCCACATCCGGCCAACCTGTACGAGCCCGACGCCTACGAGACGTGGCAGGGTCACGGCGCGGTCGCGTTGTTGGAGCGTGACGACACGCGTTTCGCGATGCTGCTCGAACGGATCGGGCCGAGCAAGCCGTACGAAGTGCTCCCTGTCGACGAAGCGATGGCGGTCGCGGGCGCGCTCGTCCGCCGGCTCGCCGTACCGGCGCCCTCGAACCTGCCCCGGCTGACGGCGATCACGGCCGAGTGGACCGAAACGATCGGCCGGGTCGCCGACCGGACCACCGATCGGCTGCCGGCCTCCGTCGTGGACGCGGCCCTGGAAACGGTCTGGGACCTCTGCTCCAACCAGCCGGACACGATGGTTCACGGAGATCTGCACTTCAACAACGTGCTGCGGGGCGTCCGAGAACCCTGGCAGGTCATCGATCCCAGAGGCTTCGCCGGCGATCCGGCCTACGACGCGATCACCCTGCTCCGTACCACCGCGGTCGGGGGCCGCGAACTGGGTTTCATCGATCCCGACGACTTCGAGCCGGGGATCCTGCGCTGGCTGACGATCTTCGCCGAGGCGGCCGAACTCGACCGGGACCACGTACGCCGATGGGCGCAGGCCCGCTGCCTCGCCAACGCGCAGTTCCTCCGCGAGCGGAACAGGCAGGCGTGGGTTCGGGGCGCTCACGACCAGATCGCCGTCCTCCTCGCCTGATCTCTGTGGGTGGTGGGCGCTAACCTCGCCCGCATGGTTTCGACGTCAGTGTGGCTTCGCCCCGTCGCCGAAGAGGATCTGCCGCTGTTGCGACGGTTCATGGTCGAGCCCGAACTCCTGGGGCTGGACTGGTCCGGATTCGTCGACGCGGGCACGGTCCGGCGCGAGTTCAGCGCCAACGGATTCCTCGGCAACGATCACGGGCTGCTCATCGTCGCCGCCGACGGCGAGGCCGCCGGTCACGTCTCCTGGCGGCCGGTGCAGCACGGCGGCGGAGGACGCTGCTGGGGCATGGGCATCGCGCTCGTCCCCGAATGGCGCGGGCGTGGCGTCGGCTGGCGCGCACACCGGGCACTGTGCGACTACCTGTTCGCCCAGAGCCCGGTGGACCGGATCGAGGCCGGCACGCGTGCGGACAACCACGCGGAGCAGCGTGCCCTCGAGCGCGCCGGCTTCACCCGCGAAGGGGTCCTGCGCTCTGCCCAGTTCAGTCACGGAGCGTGGCATGATCTCGTCGTCTACAGTCGCCTGCGTCAGGATCCGGACTGAGCGCCGAGCGACTCGTATTCTGACCCGATGAACGTGGAGTTCAGCGGCGAGATCTGGTACTGGAGGGGCCCTTCGCCCTGGTACTTCGTCACGGTGCCGGAAGAGGAGAGCCTCGACCTGCAGGAGACGTCCACGCGGGTGAGCTATGGCTGGGGCATGATCCCCGTCACCGCTCGGATCGGGGCAACCGAGTGGACCACCTCGCTGTTCCCCAAGGACGGACGTTACGTCGTCCCGGTGAAGACGAAGGTACGGAAGGCCGAGGACCTGTCCGAAGGCGAGACCGTGACGATTCGGCTGTCCGTCGACCTGTGACCCGCGGGCTCACCGGGCAGGACCCGACCGCCGAGACGAACGGAGCACCGCATGAGCAGAGTGGTCGTGGTCAACTTCCTGTCACTGGACGGCGTGATGCAGTCGGTCCTGTCGCCCGAGGAGGACCCGGACGGGGGATTCGCGGCCGGCGGCTGGGTGAGCCCCCACATCGACGACACGGTGGCGGGTGTGATGGCCGACGTCACCACGAAGGCCGGCGCTCTGCTTCTGGGGCGAAGGACCTACGAGATCTTCGCCGCGCAGTGGCCCTACGCCGACGACACCGAGCCTGCGGTCGCCGCCATGAACCGGATCCCGAAGTACGTCGCGTCGCGCACGATCAGTTCCGGTCCCTGGAACGACACGAGGGTGCTGGGTGCGGACGTGCCCGCCGAGGTCGCTGACCTCAGGTCCCGGCCGGGCGGCGACATCGTGGTGTTCGGTAGCGGACAGTTGATCCAGACGTTGATCGAGCACTCCCTCGTCGACGAGTACCGCTTGCTGGTGTTCCCGCTGGTCATCGGTTCGGGCAAGCGGATGTTCCGCGAGGGCGGGGCCCCGGCGAACCTCCGTCTCGTGGACACCCTGACCTCGGGCTCGGGCGTGGTGATCGCGACGTACCACCCGGCGACGGCACCTGGACAGGAGCGATCGTGACGGTTCTCCCGGCTGAGGTCCTTTCGCGCTTCGACCTGGGCGCTCCGGCGAGCGAGACGTTCGTCGGCGAAGGCATGATGGGGAGCGTCTGGAAGGCCGAGACCTCCCGGGGACCGTTCGCGATCAAGAGGTTGCATCGTGCCGTGGATCCGGTCGCCGTCGAGCAGGACTGCGCCTTCCAGGAACTCGCGCTCTCCGAGGGGATCCGGCTTCCCCGCCCCGTGCGTGCCCGCGACGGCGGCGTTCTCGCTCGTGCTCAGGACGCCGACTGGCGTGTGTATGAGTGGATGGACTGCTCCGGGTTCGAGGGGGCCGAGGTCACCCCCGCCCTCGCCGCCGAGATCGGAGCCACCCTGGCCCGGATCCACGCGCTCGGAGCACCCGCGTCGGAGGTGTCACCGTGGCTGGCTACCCCTCCCGCGGCGAGCACCTGGGAAGCATTCGCCGCTCGCGCCAAGGAGCAGGGCGTGTCCTGGTACTCCGCTGTGGAGTCAGCCCGCACGGAGTTCGCCGTGCTGGCCGCCGACGCGGCTGGATCCCCGTCGCCGCCACCGAGGCGGTGCCACAACGACCTCATCCCGCAGAACGCTGGCCGCCATCCGGACGGCGGTCTCATCGTCCTGGACTGGGAGCACTCCGGTGCGCAGGCACCCGAACACGAACTCGGCTACGTGCTGACCCACTGGTGCGTGCTCCCCACCGGACGGGTCGACGTCGACGCCGCCCGCGCTCTGCTGCGCGGCTACCTCGACCTCGCCGATGAACCCGTCGAGGTGGGGCCCGGGACGTTCCGCTCGGCTGTCTGCAGCATGCTCAACTACACCGTCTTCGTGCTGAACACGGCCCTCAGCCCCGACCCGGTGAAGCAGAAGGCGGGCGAGGCCATGCTCGCCCAGGTGCTATCCCCGGTACTCAACCGTTCCGCGATCAGCCGGCTGGTCGAGGCCCTCCGCCCCGAGTGCTGATCCTGACGGTGATCCCTCGTCCGGCTTCCACTCCATCGCCATGCGCGGAAGGTCGATCCGCGTGACGTGGAATCCCAGGCGGGCATAGAGACCTCGCGCCGGATTGCTGGCGAAGACACTGAGCCTGGATCCGTGGACCGGGTGAGTGGTCCTTCGGCGTGGTAGCAGAGGAAGTGCCTTCTGGATCGGGAGAATCTGGAGTGTCGAAGTCCTGATCCAACCCGATCCAAAAGGCACTGACAGTGAAACTACCGTATGGGTGGTCGCGAGCCACGCCGGTCTTCGATGAGCAGAATCTGGTGTCGTGCGCGGGGCTGGTGCCGGTGATGGCGCTGGCGGAGCGGGCGGGCCTGTCGGAGCTGGTGGGCGAACGGGTCGCGATCACGGCGACGACGGTGGCTTCGGCGGCGGCCAACCCGGCGGGCAAGCTGGCCTCGATCATCGCGGGGATGGCCGCGGGCGCGGACTGTATCGATGATCTGGATGTGATCCGGTCGGGTGGGATGCGTCGGCTGTTTGGTGGGGTGTATGCGCCGGCGACGTTGGGTCAGTTTCTGCGGGAGTTCACCCATGGCCACACCCAGCAGTTGGCCTCGGTCGCGCGGGCCCATCTGGTCAACCTTGTCCAGGCCAGCGGGTTGTTGCCGGGTATCGAGGATCGGGTGTTCATCGATATCGACTCGTTGTTGCGCCCGGTGTATGGGCACGCCAAGCAGGGCGGGAGTTTCGGGCACACCAAGATCGGCGGCCGGCAGGTGTTGCGCCGGGGCCTGTCGCCGCTGGCGACCACGATCAGCACGATCCAGGGGGCGCCGGTGGTGGCCGGGATCCGGCTGCGCGCCGGACGGGCCGGCTCCGGCAAAGGCGCGGCGAGCATGGTGGCCGAGGCGATCGCCACCGCCCGCGCCGCCGGCGCCAGCGGGCAGATCCTGGTGAGGGGCGATTCGGCGTATGGCAACCACGCCGTGGTCGGCGCGTGTGTGAAGGCAGGCGTGCGGTTCTCGGTGGTGCTCACCAAGAACCCGGCCGTCACCGCCGCGATCGCCAGCATCGCCGAAGACGCCTGGACACCGGTGCACTACCCCGGTGCTGTCGTCGATGACGATACCGGTGAGTTGATTTCGGATGCTGAGGTCGCGGAGGTGGAGTTCACCGCGTTCACCTCCACCAAGCACCCGGTCACCGCCCGACTGGTCGTGCGCAGGGTCCGTGACCGCGCCCGCGACCAGGCCGGCGAGGAGGAGCTGTTCCCGGTATGGCGTCATCACCCGTTCTTCACCAACAACACCGAACCCACCGCCGATGCTGACATCACCCACCGCCGGCACGCGATCATCGAAACGGTGTTCGCTGACCTGATCGACGGGCCGTTGGCGCACCTGCCCTCAGGCCGGTTCGCCGCGAACAGCGCGTGGGCGATCTGCGCCGCCATCTGCCACAACCTGCTCCGCGCCGCCGGAACCCTCACCAGCCCCCGCCACGCCCTCGCCCGCGGCGCGACGCTTCGCCGTCACATCGTCACCGTCCCCGCCAGGATCGCCCGCCCTCAGCGCCGGCCCGTCCTGCACCTGCCCGAGCACTGGCCCTGGGCCCAACACTGGAAAACCCTGTGGAACAACGTGTTCCGCCCTGCGACCGGGCCACCACGCCTCGCCTGAAACCTGCCCACCCGCCGTCAAGGCCCGACCAGAAACCAAAGGAAAGCTGGGCAGACCAGCGAGCCCGACCTGCCCAGCCGCAGCCCACACCACCAAACCCACAACCAAGATCACCAACCCACCCGGTCCACGGATCCAGGCTGAGTCGGACCGGAATGCCTCGCTGTTGCGCGGACCGAAGGACATCCCGGAGCAGCTGGGTACCGATGCCACGGCCTTGTGCCTCGGGGAGCACCGCTATCTCGTCGATGAAGTCGTACTCGTCCTTGTGGACTACGCACAGGTAGCCGACCGACCGCCCGTCCTCCTCGACTATCGCGATCGGTAGCTCGTCGAACTCCCTGTCGGCGCTGGTGCGCTGCTCAGCGTCGTCCCAACCCGAGATCTCCTCGACGTACGTTCGGAAGCCTGCACGCCTCACCTCGAAGAAGAACCCTCGATCGCTGCTCGTGGCGGGTCGGATTCGAAGGCGATTGGCGCACACCATTGCGCGAGGGTACGGTCCGGACCACCGTGGCGGCACCAGGGGGTCGAGGAGGGGAGGAAGCGGATGAGCACGATGGGACCCAACCCACCACCGTCCCCCAGGGAGGACAACCACCCATGAGCCAGGACGTGCCGTTCGCGGCCGGTGAGAAGGAGAGCCTCCACACCAGTCTCGACCGTCACCGCGACGTCGTGGTGTGGAAGCTGGAGGGCTTGGACGACGAGCAGGTGCGCCGGCCGATGGTCCCCTCCGGGACGAGCCTTCTCGGCCTGGTCAAGCATCTCGCGTCCATAGAGTTCGGATGGTTCTGCGAAACCTTCGGACGACCGTCGGAGTGGATCGCCTGGGACCCGGACGACTGTGACGGGGACGCGCGGGTGGAGCCGCACGAAACGACAGCGGACATCCTTGCTTCCTACGCCCGCGCCCGTGCCGCCGCGGACAGTGTGATCGACGAGCTTGACCTCGACCAGGTTGCGACACCTCCACCGGGGCTCGGGTCCGGCGAGGTGACGTTGCGGTGGCTGCTCATCCACGTGCTCGAGGACACCGCCCGCCACGCCGGTCACATGGACATCCTCCGCGAACTCATCGACGGGAGGATTGGCGATCACCCCCGTGAGGAGAACGCACCCACGTGAGGTGCGAGGTGGGACAACCGGGGCGTGGGATCCGGAAGCAGGTCTAGTGGTGTGGGCTCTGCCTCGGGCCTGGTTTCGTCGCGGACAGGTAGGCGAGGGCTGATCGGGTACGGCCCTGTCCCTGCTCGACCAGCGGACGGAGCCGGGCTGTGAGTTCGTCTCGCTCCTCTGGCGCCAGGGCTTGCTGGATCGCCTCACCGAGACTGGGGACTCTGGGGTTCGGGACGGTGCGTAGGTAGGAGTCCCATGACTGCGGTTTCTGGTCCCTGACCTCGACGAGGAGCTGGAGCCGGATGTCGGTGAACCCGGCGCGCTCGGCCAGGTCCACGAGGTCGCGCTCGTCGAAGTCGACCATGGAGTCGTTATCGCGTTCGAACACGGCGCGGACGCGGGCGACGATGGCTTCCAGTCCCGGCAGGTCGTGCCCCCGCAGCGATCCGGGCGACTTCGGCCTGCCGAAGCGGTTGATCGGCTCGAACAGCGAAACGCGCCCGTGTGGGCGGAGGACCCGGTAGAACTCCTGGAAGGCCCGCTCCTTGTCCTTCACGTAGATGAGGACCGAGCGGGTGGTCACCACATCGACCGACTGGTCGCTGATGGGTCCCAGGTCGTCGGCCGAGGCGAGCGCGAACCGGCATCGATCGAGTACGCCGAGGTCTGACGCGGCGGACTCGCAGACGTCGAGCAGGTCCTGGGAAATGTCGGAGAACACCACCTGTGAGGCGTCTCGGTCGAGGGCGCCGAAACCGATCAGACCATCGCCGCAGCCGACATCCAGCAGCGCCTCTCCGTCGGAGAGAGAGGCGTTGTCCAGCACCGTGTCGCGAATCCCGCCGAGGTACTGCAACGTCGCCGTACGGTCCTGGCCAGCGAACCTGCCCTCCAGTAGCCACTGTCCCCACCGGTCACGAACAGCCACGCCGTCCACCTCCGCATCAGTCGCCCCACGCCCGTGCCCACGGTCGCTGCATTCTTCCGCCCAGACGTCTCGCCGGCAACGTAGGAGTGGGCCCTCCGAGTGATCCCGTCGGTCGCCACAACCGCTGGGCACGCTCGGCGTACGTCCTCCATGATGGATGCCGTGAACGAGCAGCCGCTTGCTGGTGGCCACCTGACCGATGAACTTGTTCGCATCGGCTCGACGGTCCGCCGGACTCGTGGACCGCACTCGCCCTTTGTCGAGGAACTGCTCGGGTATCTGGAGTCGGTCGGCTATCCCTATGCGCCTCGATACCGTGGCGTTGACGAGGCCGGCCGGGACATCTTCACCTACATTCCAGGTAACACCTCGGATCACCCACGCCAACGGGCGCCTGACGCATCCAAGCTTGGCGCACGGATGCTGCGCCAGCTCCACGACGTCACCACAGGGCACGCCCTGGCCGCCGGTGCGAAGTGTGTCACCCATGGCGACGCGGGCGACAACAACACCCTCTTTCGGAACGGTTGCCCGATCGCCTTCATCGACTGGGACTTTGCTGGACCAGGCAGGCGCATCGATGATGTCGCATACATGGCGTGGAGCTGGTCCATCTACCCCGTCGAGCAGGTCCCGATCCCGTACCAAGCCGAGCAGGTCCGTGACGTACGTGATGGCTACGGCTATCCCTGGGCTGACGAACTCGTACACGCCATGGTTCACCAGCAGACTGTCCTGATCAACGAGGAGTCAGCGCACCTCGCCAACCTTGCGTTGCCAGCAGCCCGACGAGATCAGGCGCTGCATGCAATCGAGTGGGCAACCGCAAGTCGAGATACGGTCAACCGACACATCGACGTCCTCCTCTCCGCACTGCGCTGAGCCGCCGCGGTCGCGGCCCGCGGTCGCAGCTCATGTCCCGCGTCGATGCCGGCTCCGTCAGCAAACCATGAGGTGAGGCGCGGCCGGGTTCCTTGACAGGCAAGTAGCGACTTGCCTATGGTTCCGGGAGTGGGTGACCTGTTCAAAGCGCTGTCCGACCGGACCCGGCGGGCGATCCTGGACGAACTGATCGAGCGCGACGGCCAGACTCTGTTCGAGCTCTGCGGCCGTCTCATCTCCCGGCACGGTGTGAGCGCTACGAGACAGGCCATCTCCCAGCACCTCGACGTGCTCGAATCAGCTGGACTCGTCCGGACCGAGCGCTCGGGTCGATACAAGTTCCATCACATCGACACCTCGCCCCTGCGCGAGATCGGTGAGCGATGGCCACAGCCGACGAAGGAGTCAGACTGATGAGGATCACCGTCACCAGCGTCCTGGTGGACGACCAGGAGAAGGCGCTTGCCTTCTACACCGACCTGCTCGGGTTCGTGAAGAAGCACGACGTGCCCGCCGGTGGGGCGAGATGGCTGACCGTCGTCTCGCCCGAGGACCCCGATGGCGTCGAACTGTTGCTCGAGCCCAGCGGGCATCCCGCCGTCGGCCCGTTCAAGGAGGCGCTCGTCAACGACGGAATCCCGTTCACCTCGTTCACCGTCAAGGATGTCCAGGCCGAGTACGACCGCCTCCGGGGCCTCGGCGTGACGTTCACCCAACCTCCGACGCAGATGGGCCCGGTCACGACGGCCGTGTTCGACGACACCTGCGGAAACCTCATCCAGATCGCGGCGATGTAGCGAGGTTTCCTCGTCGGCCGGCCTGGTCCGGGCTCAGCGCGCCGGAGTCGGGGCGTCCTAGCTCAGGGTTGGATGTCGAGCCACTCCTGGAAGGAGGGGCCGGCGAGCTTGGCGTGGGGGCCGGGCAGGAACGCGCCGCTGGCGGCGAGTTCGGCATCGGGTAGGCCCGAGTTGTCGACGCCGACGACCTTGATGCCCCGGCGGGTGCCGAGGAGTGTGGCTGCCTCGGCCATGGTCTCCTTGCGGGGTCCGGCGATCTCGGGGATCGGTGTTCCGGGAGCGGGCTGGGTGGGCGCGTCTGCGTCGGTGGCCAGATCGACCAGTTCCTCGGCCACGGTACGGCAGGACACGAGCTGGGTGGGCAAGGCCGGGACGTAGGCGACGTCGCCCTGCCGCCAGTCCAGAAGCTGACCGACGAACTCGTGGAACTGCGCGGCCCGCAGAATGCGAGCAGGGAGGGGGCCGGACACGTTGGCCTCCTCGTGCACCTGCTGGGCGGCGATGAAGCCCGCGGTGGCCCTGTCGGTGCCGATGATGGATACGACGACGATCTGGCCGACTCCAGCCTTCTGGCCGAACTCGTGCAGGTTGCGGGTCGCCGTACGGAAGAACTCCGTCGCGGCCTCCTGGTCGGAGGCGTGCCACGACGCGACGTCGATGATGACATCGACCCCGGTGAGGGCCTCGGCGAGGCCCTCACCGGTGATGATGTCCACGCCGGTGGCTCGGGACATCCGAACGACCTGGTCCCCCCGTTCGGCGAGGACGTCGACGACGTGGCGTCCTAGCCGCCCGGTTGCCCCTGCCACCGCGAACTTACTGACGCTCATGTTCGATGCCTTTCTTGCGTACGTGTCAGAACTTGCCGCCCTCAGGGCGAGGAACGGTGTGCGGTCCCCCCGCCCGGGCCTGAGTGCTACGCGCCGTAGTTCTGGCCGGGTGGTCTTCCGGGGATCGGCTTGGCGATGAGGGCGGCGGGGGTGAAGAAGCCGATGTGAGCGATCGCCATGACGAGCATCCAGAGCGCCTTGTCGTCGTAGTGCGCGGACGCCTTGGCGTGCAACTCGTCGGGGACGCGCTCCCCGAACGGGTTCGGGGTGAGGACGGCCTCCATGAGCTCAAGCGCGACCCGCTCGGCATCGGTGAAGTACGGGGCGTCCCGCCAGGTCGCCACGGCGGTGATGCGCTCCTCTGATTCCCCAGCCTTGCGGAGGTTGGTGGTTTCTCGGATGGTGAAGTACGTGCTGCCGAGGCGTTGCCAGCACGGAGCTGCAGCAGGCTGATGGTGGTCGGTGGAATCAGACTGTTCCGGATCGAGTCGTGCAGGCCTTCGGCGATTCCTGCCATCTCCGGGATGAACTGCAGGGGGTTGGGCATCCGCGACCGCAGGCCCTCCTGCTTGGTCGTCGTGTCGGTCGTCGTGGGTGCGGACATGATGCGGCCTTCCCTTCACAACTTCGTCTCTGGTGATGCATGCCGCCCGGATCCTTCGCGCGGCGTGTCGACGAACACGAGACGCTGGCGCTCCAACCCCTGTGACGGCGCGATCATGTGACGTGGGCCACCGATCGCAGGTGTCACAGGGCGGTGGGGGCCGGCGTCTTGTGCGCGTGTGTGCAAAGCCAGTGCCAGTGCCAGGAGCGAACAGGCAGGAGTCGGGAATGAGCGAGCGCAGCGAACGGACCACGGACACCGCGGAGCCGCTGGAGCGAGCCGACCGGGTGGACTCCGTGGACTCCGCCACCGAGGCGTTCGTTGCCCACCGCAACCTGCTCTTCACCGTCGCCTACGAGATGCTCGGTTCGGCCGCCGACGCCGAGGACGTTCTGCAGGAGACCTGGCTGCGCTGGGTGGGCGTTGATCTCGCCACGGTGCGGGAGGAACGCGCCTACCTGGTGCGGATCGTCACCAGGCAGGCACTGGACCGGCTGCGTGCGCTCGGTCGGCGCAAGGAGTCCTACGTCGGGCCGTGGTTGCCCGAGCCGTTGCTGACCGCGCCTGATGTGGCCGAGGACGTCGAGTTGGCCGAGAGCGTCTCGATGGCGATGCTGCTGGTGCTGGAGACGCTCGGGCCGACCGAGCGGGCGGTGTTCGTGCTGCGCGAGGTGTTCGATCTGGACTACGACGAGATCGCCGAAGCCGTCGACAAGACCCCCGCTGCGGTCCGCCAGATCGCCCACCGGGCGCGCTCACATGTCGCGGCGCGCCGACCACGCGGCATCGCCTCCCCGGCCGAGATTCAGGGCGCGCTCCAGGCGTTCCAGCGCGCGGTCGAAACCGGCGACCTGCAGAGCCTGCTGGACATCCTCGCGCCGGACGTCGTCGGCCTGAGCGACGGCGGCGGAGTCAAACATGCCCTGCTGCGGCCCGTCGTGGGGATCGGCAAGGTGGCTCGCTTGCTGGAGGGCGGCTGGTGGAAGCGCGACGCCGAAAGGTCGGTCGAGCCGGTACAGGTCAATGGCAGCCCGGCGCTCCTCGTCCGAATCGACGGGGAGATCGACGGCGTGGTGGCGGTGCGGGTCGAAAACGGCTACGTCACCGGCCTCTACCACGTGCGCAATCCCGAGAAGCTGTCGCGTCTGGAGCGGGAGACCGCCGTGAGCCGTTGAGTCCCAACGACCTACAGCCCACTACGCCCCGGTGGGCCGCTACCAGTTCGCAACGTGACCGCTGGAGGCTCCCTGCGAGGTAGCGGAACCACGCGTACTACCGTGCCGTTCCAGAGCGAACTCATCGGTTCGGCTGCAGTGAGGCAGAGTCCCGATCAAGGGGTAGCCCGCAAGTTGCACCATGGAATCAGCCTTGGATTTTCGGCAGCCTGTGTCGCTAACGTACCCAGCATGCACATAGCGATACCCGAGGCTCCTTATGGCATTGAGGTTCTGAGCCCAGTCCAGTACGGGCAGGTCCCCGGGCAGCCTGTGTGGGAAGGGGGGCTCTACCTGGACCTGATGCTGCCGACGCCAAGGCCCCCGGAGCTGGCGCCGGCGGTCCTCTACTTTCACGCCGGTGGCTGGCGAACAGGCGACCGCAGCTACGGCATGTATCCCTGGCACGGCCCAGTGCTTGCCGCGCACGGATTCATCGTCGGGAGTGTCAGCTACAGGATGAGCAGCAAGGCTGCGTTCCCCGCCCAGCTTCACGACGCCAAGGCAGCCGTGCGGTGGCTCCGAGCGAATTCGTCAAGCTACGGGATCGACCCTGATCGCATCGGCACCTGGGGTGACTCGGCCGGCGGGCAGCTTGCTGCGCTGCTCGGCACGACAGCAGACCGGGCGGACCTCGAAGGGGATTGCGGCTCGCCCGGATGGTCCAGCGCGGTGCAGGCCGTGATCATGCGCTGCGCACCAAGTGACTTCCTGACGCTTCCCCAGGATCAGGCCGAGGTACTGGACACGTTGTTCGGAGGTCCGCGCTCAGATACGACGGACCTGCGTCAGCTGGCAAGTCCAGCAGCGCACGTGCACGCCGGGACCGCACCGTTCCTGATAGTGCACGGCACCCGAGACGAGACAGTTCCCTTCGCGCAAGCGCAAACCATGGCTGACACGCTGAGCAGCCACGATGTCGACGTCACCTTGCACGTCATGGAGGACGTGTTCCACAACCTCCAGACCAACATAGATCTACCATGGGGATCCGAGCCATGGACCGAACTTGGCTGGCTGGCTCTCGACTACTTCCTTCGAACGCTGGGGTGAGGCGTACCTTCGTTCGGTTGACAACGGTGTGCACTTCACTCTGTGGCGCCGAACCGCTTGGCGAGGTCGCGGTGTGCTTGCGCGGTCCTGCCTGCTGGAGAAACGTGGGAACGTTCTGCGGTTGTGCGACTGAGACGCTGCTCGATCGTCTCGGCAAAGGCCAAGTGACGCGCGCGAGCGTACTCGCGGCAAGACAGACAGGTCACACTCTCTGGCCGTTCGGAAGTCATGGCATATGAGACCCGCAACCCGCATCCCGTAGTCACAACCCGCGGTAGGTCAGCGGCCAAGCCGAACGTAGCGGCCAGCATGTTGCGCACACCGGCAGCGCTACGGACGACCTTCGAATCGACATGAATGTGCGGATCACTCTGACTCAACTCGGAAGCCCCCACTGGCCCTCGCCGTACTTCGTCCATTCGGCCCGACTCGTGGCGACTTTGACCTCATAATTCGGCCCGATCGATTCCGTCCACGTGAGCCCGGCTTGCTGGTACCTGATCTCTGTGCCTGGCCAGCGCCACGCGCCGGGCTTGACGGCTCGGAACTCGAACAGGACCACGGTCTTGTCGCCTTCGTCGGCAAGTTGGTCGCCGGGAGCGATGCGCCTGCCGATGACGGACTCAGACTGTCGGTCGCCGGGATCGAATCGGTCAAGGCCTCCGTCCGTGGCCCAGATCAGGGGTGGGCTGTCCTCGAAGTCGGCGCTTCGGTAGAGGCGGACGTCAACCAACTCGATGCCGCCAGGTGCGCCGGGGGTCTTGGCGGATCGGATCGTCAGCGGGAACGGTGACCTGTTCTTGAAGACGGGGCCGGCGAGGTAGATGCGGTCGTTGACCATCACGGGAACCCCGAGGTAGGCGTCGCGCATCCCGTCCTCGACAGCAATGCCAGGAAGTGGGACAGCACGATTCACAAGCGCGCCGACCACCGGAAGTGCTCCGAGCAGGATGATCCTCTGCTTGGTCGCCCAGCCCATGTTTCCCCCATGCTCATCACTGGTGAGCGTCAGGCGCCGTGGTCGCAGTGTGCTGTGTGATTGATGGTCGGCAGGGGTGTGATAACCACTCGGCCTGAGCGGTCGCTGGATTGTAGCGACCGCGTGGGCAGGTCGGCCAGAGTCAAGGAGCGACAGGAGTTGGTCGGTCCTGCCTCGGATGGCGGAGGTCAGGAGCCACAAGCTTCCGCGGTTCGGTCGGACCGGCACTCCGTCGTCGGCTCGTATCCCCTAGGCGCAGACGATTCCAGCATTGGCGCGTGGCCAACGCTCGACGTCACGGTCCACGCGAAGGTAAACGGCGTCCGGGTCGGATGGCGCGAGCCAGAGTTGGAGATCGTCGGATCGATAACCGGTGTCCCGAGCGTCTGCGGGCAGTGCGGCGTCCTGCCGAAGCCCTTTGCGTAACTCCCTCGGGAACACCCCTTCCGGGTCGCGCACATACAGTCGGGCCTGCGTGATCGACGAGGCGACCGTGCCCAGCGGCCAACCGATGTAGAGCAGTACGGCACTGTCCCAGTGGCAGTGTTCTGGTCCGGCGACGGTGTTGAGCTCCGTGGTGTCGACCTGGCGATCCCCGTTCGTCCAGGTGAGTCCGGGGGAGGACTTCGGAGGCGAGAAGTAGTCACGTACCTGGTCTGGCGAGGTGGGCGAACCGGCGCAAGCGCCGCCAACCAGCGCCAGGACCGCCACCAGAAGCAGTCTCATGCACAGATTGACGCCGAGGAGTTCGGAGCGGTTGCCCGGGACCAAGAATGGTTGCGGGCGGGGTGTGACGGCGCTCCAGCACATGAGGCGGCTGGTGAAGCCGGCATCGCGGGGCCGTTGGTAGGCCCCGGTCACCTCGGC
Source organism: Actinopolymorpha pittospori (assembly GCF_014873875.1). Taxonomy (GTDB): domain Bacteria; phylum Actinomycetota; class Actinomycetes; order Propionibacteriales; family Actinopolymorphaceae; genus Actinopolymorpha; species Actinopolymorpha pittospori. The sequence goes on from NZ_JADBEM010000001.1 coordinate 2,138,925, forward strand.
GGAGACGTGCGGTGGACCCAGGTGCCCGACACCCTCCTCAAGGAGCTTGCCGCGTCCATCCTCGTCACGACGGGTCGTGGATACAAGACTTGTTCTTGGTCCCTCGTGCCTCACAGACTGACGTCGTCGATCCGGTCGTGAACCAGCCGCTCGTCGCTGCGTCGCTCCAGCCGGAACCCCGAACGACCACCACCGGTGCGACTTCCGGCTCAGAAGCCAGCCTGAACGGACGGAGGAGACCCATGAACGTGCGCCCAGACGAACGACCGCCAACAGGACTCGACATCGCTGATGTACAGCGACGACTTCGCTTGCCGAAAGCGACAGTCACCTGGCTACACAACCTGCACGTTCCGGTCACATCAGAGGCACCGGTACTCCCCGACGACAGCGACGCGGGTGAGCTGCTCGACAAGCTGGGCGTCGATGCGATCGACCGTGCCGCCACCCTTGAAGCTCGGCCGGACCCGGCGGCACACGCCGCGCTCTGGTCGATCCTCGAGGCGGCCTATCACGATCTACGACTCACCATGGGTATGCCACCCACGGGCGGCGGATGGCCCGCGCTACCCCCGCACACCGGCCCGTCGGGCGGCACCTCCTTGTCTGGGTATGCCTCACGATCTTGCCCCACGTACGTCGCTACCACGCCGAGCACCGCCTCCCCGATGACATCTCTTGGGCCAGCCTGGCAGCGTTGGGCGCCGAGATGGAATGGTCCAGACAGGTCACCGGCATCAGTGGCTTGGACGCCACTTGGGGCATGCCGCGGGTCTTCCGGGGAGTCACCTACCGGCTTGGACGGCTCGCGTTCGACCGTCAGCGACCGAGGTCCGGCCCGCCAGACCATCCCATCCTCCCTCTGGGCCACAGCGGACTGAACACCCACGTTCCATCCGACGGCGGGCCCCTGGAGCCTGCCGCCTGCGACAACTCGTTCAGCACGGCCCTGGAGTTCTTCCCCAACCGCTTCCCAGAGCAAGTCGTTGCCTTCGGCTGTCACTCCTGGCTCATGGATGAGCAACTGGCGACCTACCTCCCGAAGACGTCGAACATCCTTCGCTTTCAGGGCCGATTTGAGACCTTTACCGACCGCGAGCAAGCCGACTGGGCGCCGCTGGAAAACCTGTTTCACCGACGCTACGAGGGTAAGAACGTCTCCACGGAACTGCTCGACGAACTCCCTCAAGACAGCACCCTTCAACGAGCCATCGTTCGCCACCTACGCGGTGGCGGCCACTGGTACAACCAGACAGGTTGGATCTTGATCTAACCGGCCCTCACATGCTGGCCCGCGATGTGAGGTCGTCGACCAGGTGCTCACTTTCGCCCGACATTGCAGGTCGTAGGTAACGCTGGGGACATCCCAACCCGCGGTCATCGTCCGACGCTATAGGAGAGGTTCGGACACCCACACCGTCTAGGCTGCGTCGCACACCGACGACGGAGGTGCTGAGCATGACGGGGAACAACCGGCTTCGATGCGACGACTGTTCCGTCCTCGTGGAGGGACCTAATCTTGAAGCCTTCAGCGACGCCTACCTTGCTCACGCCCGCTCCCGACACCCGGACTGGTCGTTCTCGGATATGGCCATCCGCAACGTCGCTGAGGCGACCCAGCGGATCACCGGTTCAACGAAGCGGCTCGACACCATCGGCCCGGTGACCATTCATCCTGTCTCAGTCTCGCGAATCTCCGATTGGCTGGACTTCTTCGACCACCACGCCTTCGCGGGCAATCCCGTCGACGCGTGCTGTTACTGCGCCGGACCGCACGTGATTCGACGTGGACAGCAGGGTGGGATCGAACAGCGCCCGTGGCGTCAGAACCGTGAACTCATGATCAGCCTCCTCCGCAGCGGCCGAGCCTACGGTTACCTCGCCTACGTCGACGACAAGCCGGCCGGATGGGTCAACGCCTCGACGCGGTCCGAATGTGAGACTTACCGGCTCGGCGACAGCGGCGACCCTTCGGATCGGGACGTCATCGCCATCTCCTGCTTCGGGATCGCCCCGCCTTACCGAGGGCACGGACTCGTGCACCTGCTACTCCAGCGAGTCCTAGGCGACGCGGCGTCCAGAGGTGCGCACTGGGTCGAGGCCTATCCCTTCAATGAGCAGGAGAATGTCGACGAGGACAACTGGCTGGGGCAAGCCGTGCTCCTTGCCGCTCACGGGTTCGAGGCCGTAGGGACTCTGCGGCGACAGAGTGTGATGCGCGTCCGCGTCAACCCCGCGTGACACCGCATGCGAGGCCAGTCTGAGGGCTGCTCAGACGTCGAGGCCGTGTCGAACAGGACCGGATCAGTGGGCTAACGGCCCCCTAATGGCCAGGTGACGCGGGACAGCAGGGCCTACCGGTCCGTCACGTCGGCCGACAGTAAGGTATTGGGTCTCACTTCGCCCTCGTGCGAAACTTCGTGGAGGATCGATCGGAACGAAAATGTGAGGGTGTGGTGAGACCTACTGCGGGGCCTTGTGAGCAAGACGGAGTAGCCGAGCCTTCCGTCCCGGAACCGCCTGCGGCCAGAACGCCCGCCTCGGGGAACCTTGCCCCGGCAGATGCCGCCGAGCTGCTCCAGCGTCAGGATCGCCTGCAGCGCGAGGTCACCCGGATGGAGGCGGAGCTGGATCTCGGTCGTCTGCTCGGACGGGTGGGCCGGGTCGAGCGGATCGGCAGTGCAGCGTCGGGGCTGATGGTCTGGCGTGATCTCGACCTCAGCATCTACTGCACCGGGCCCGACCCCGGCCGGGACGTCGCCGCTGCACTCGGCGAGCTGCTGGGCCATCCGGGCATCCGGGCAGCCGATTACCGCGACGAGCTTGGTCCGCGCAGTCCGTCGGGCGGCGAGCATGACCAGCGCCACTACGCGACCCTGCGCTACGTCGCCGGCGACGGCGAGTGGTGGAAGATCGACCTGTCGTTCTGGACGGACGCCGGTCCGCGGGACGAGTTCATCGACCCTGCGGCGCTGCAACGACGACTCACCGACGAGACCCGGCTCGCGATCCTGTGGATCAAGGACGTTCTCCACAGGCTGGACGGCTATCTCCGCGAGTTCGCCGGCATCGACGTCTACGACGCGGTACTCAACCACGGAGTGCGCACACCGGCCGAGTTCGAGGTGTATCTGGCCCGACGACGCACGTAGTCGACGGGGCCCCTTCGTATCGCGTACCGGGCAAGGGCGACCTATCAATAGCGTCGGCCGCATGTTTCGCGAGGCACAGTCCACGGACTTCGACGCCATCATGGCCCTCTACCGCCAACTGCACCCCCACGATCCCCCCATCACCGACGGATCCGACCGTGTCACCTTCGACCAGATCCTCGCCACCGAGTGGCTCCACCTCTACGTACTGGAGCAGGACGAGACGGTCATCGCCACCACCTACCTCAACCTCATCCCCAACATCACCCGATCCGCCTCGCCGTACGCAGTGATCGAGAACGTCGTCGTCGACGAAACACGACGCGGCCGCGGCCACGGAAAGATGATCATTGCTCACACACTCCAGCAAGCTTGGGACGCCGGCTGTTACAAGGCCATGCTCATGACCGGATCCCGTCGGGAATCGACACACGCCTTCTACCGAGCCTGCGGCTTCTCCGCAGACGACAAGACCGGCTACACCGCTCGGCCGCCCCGGGAATCCACCGATGCTGATGCAACACGAACGCGTGACGAGGTTGCACCTGTCGGCCCGGCGTGACAGTTCTGGGACGTGATGGCGCGGGCTGGCAATGACTGCGTACTGGTCCGCGGGACGGCTGCACGCGCCTCCCCGCCGGGGCGGCCGCTGAGCTAAGAGGGCAGGTCAAGGCGGGCCAGTTCGGTCCGGTTGGTCACGCCGAGCTTCGGGAACGCGCGGTAGAGATGGTGGCCGACGGTTTTCGGGCTGATAAAGAGCTGCGCCCCGATCTCTTTGTTCGTGGCCCCGCTGGCGGCAAGCCGGACGATCTGCAGTTCCTGGGGGGTGAGCGCGGCGAGCGGATCGTCGGCGCGATCCATGATTGATTCGCCCGCCGCACGCAGTTCGGCGCGAGCGTGGTTGGCCCACAAGACGGCTCCCAACTGCTCGAAATGCGTCAGTGCCGCCCGTAATTGTCGTCGTGCTTCGTGCTTCCGGCGGGACCTGCGTAGCCACTCGCCGTACAGCAGCATGCTCCTTGCTTGTTGGAAGCCGAGATCGGGACAGCTGACCGCCTGCTCGAAATGCCGCAGCCCGGCGGCCAGGTCCCCTACCGACAGCGCTGGTGACGGGTCAATCCCGAGGACCGGCAGGCAGTCCTCGACGGCAACGCTCTGGGCTGGGCCTTTGTGGTGGAGCGGGTGAGGGGATGCGGATACTCTGTGCCGCTGTGACGGACGACCAAGGCATTCGCGGCGTCCTGTTCGACTCTGGTGGTGTGTTGATCGGCCCGGTTGGCGGGCGCTGGAACCCGCGGTACGACTTCGAGAGCATCGTCGTCGAGCACTACCCCGAGACCCGGGTGGAACTCTTCCCAAAGGCGTTCGCTGTCGGCCAACGGACGCTCGATGCGACCACCACGACAGTGAACCGCACTGTCTACCACCGCGCCATGCTGCAGGTTCTCGGCATCGACGAGCCCTCCGAGGCGCTGCTTCACGAGCTTGAGGCGCCGGCGGCCGGACCGACCATCGAGCCCTTTCCTGACGTACGCCCCGTCCTTGACCAACTTCAGGCGTGGGGCGTGGGCATGTCAGTCGTCTCTGACAACTGGGCCGGGTTGGAGCTGGGCTATCGCGCACTCGGCATCGAGCACTACTTTGCCGGCTTCGTTATCTCGGAGGTACTTGGCTGTTGCAAGCCGGATCCGCGGATGTACGCGGCCGGAAGCGATCTTCTCGGTCTCGATCCCGGCGAATGCTTGTTCATCGACGATGATCCCGAGCTGGTCTCCGCCGCGATCCAACTCGGGTACCAAGGAGTTGCTCTCATACGGGTGGGCCAGCACCCGGCGACCGTCCCGGCGATCACCACACTCGATGAGCTGCTGCCTCTCGTTGCAGGAGCTCGACGTAGCGGACCCGTTGCAGGTGCACGGGAGGATTGCCCGCCGAGTGACCTTACGTCGAGTCGGTCGCATGAGCGCACTAACGCTGATTCTCGCGCAGCGGATTCAACCCCAGCTTGATCACTCGTATTCGTAGCGGAGGTGTCGTCCGCCCCACCAGGGGACTTCGGTGGTGGGGAGGTCGGCGTGGCGGAGGACGGGTGAGTAGGCGCGTCGGTCGAGGCGGACGATGGTTTCGTTATCGCGGTTTTCGATTGTGCCGCCGGTGGAGAGGAATCGGCGTTGCAGGGTGTCGGGTGTGGCGGTGGCGTAGCCGGGGAGGCGTCGGCGGAGCGCGGCGCAGATGGTGTGGGCGAGTACGGAGAGCACGACGTCGAGGTCGATGTTGAGGGGGACCGCGCCGGCGAGGGCGTCCAGGCCGAAGGAGCGGATGGCTTCGGCGAGGCGTTGTTCGATGTTCATCCGCCTGGCGTAGGCCTCGATCACGTGTTTGGTCGGGGTGGTGCGATTGTTGGTGATCAGGATGGTGGGTTCGTCGTGCCCGAGTCCGGTGATGGCGAGTTGGCGTAGCGTGCTGGGGTAGGCCGAGAGTGTGGCGGCGGGGTCTTCGATCACGCGGACACGGCGGGTTTTCCCGCCCGCTCGGGCGATGGTGAGTGGTGTCCAGTCCTTGGCGGGCAAGGCATGTAGGTGTTCGGTGAGTTTCGGGGTGCGGGCGCGCAGGGTGATGAAGGCGATGCCGCGGGCGTCGAGGTCGGCGAGCTGGGCCTGGGTGGTGACCTTGGAATCGAAGATCAACAGTTTCGGGTCCGCTCCGGAGGTTGTGCGCCAGTGGTCGGCGAAGGCGAGGATTTCGTTGTTCTGGTTGGCTTTGGCGAGGTCGGCGTTGGCGTAGAGCAGGGTGTGGGTGGCCGCGTCTTCGGCGAAGAAGGTCAACACTGAGCGGGTGCGTTGCGAACGTCTGGGCACGTAGTGTTTTTCCAACGCGGGGTCGGCGCCCCAGTGCATGACGGCGTGGAAGTCGAGGTTGATCGCCTCGCCGTGCGCGAGCCCTGCGGCGAGGCTGGCTTTGTCCAGTGCGGCAAGGAATCGTTGTTGCCGGGTGTGGTCGAGCCGGTAGGAGTAGGTGGTCAGCGCGGTGGCCTTGGGCAGGCTGGTCAGCCCGGCGAACAACGCCGCACCGGGGTCGGTGGCGATGTCGTCGATGTGGGAGACGCGGCGGGTGGTGGTGAGTTTGATCGCCAGCAGCGACAGGATCGAGCTGATCGCCGGGATCACAGACGTGCCGGGATAGCCCGCGGCCCGCACCAGGCCGGGCAGGTCCAGTGCCACCAGATCGGGGATGGTCAGCAGTAGCCCGGCCATCCGGGTGTCGGCGTGGGCGGGCAGGACGGCGAAGTCGATCACCTTGGTGCGGGGCTGGGATTCGCGTCGGGGTAGGCCGCGCTCGGCGTGCGGACGGGGCCACAAGCGTGGGAACCCTTCCTCGGCCAGGACTTCGGCGACCCCGGTGCGGTTGAGCGGAGTGTCCTCCTCGGCGAGCGCGGCAGCGATCTCCTGGGCCGAGTGGCCCAACCGGCGCAGCTCGATGATCCTGGTGCGGGCCGCTTCCTTGGCCGGGGCCGTCTTCGGGCCCGGACGCGAGCTCTGGAAGAACTCGCAGCGTCCGGCCCGGAAGTCCCGCACCAGCGACTGCAGCGTCGTCAGGGTGTAGCCGAAGCGGGTCGCCGCCTCCGCCGCTGAGACTCCCTCGAACAGGTACGCGCGCAGTGCCTCGTAACGACGCTGGTTCGCCGCTGCTGGGGCGGCGAAGTACTCACTGCCCCGACGGGCCGCTTCTGGGGTGGATATCGCTGCTTGTTCCACGATTCAACTACAGCAAGCGACACGATCGCGGTCAACGTGACACGCCGATCACTGGCGGCGACAGAGCGCAACGGCAGCCATCGCTGCGTCTCTCCCGCCGTCGTACTCCAAGTGAGATCGTGCTCGCTCATCACATCCGGGTCGGACGACAATCCGAAATCCGCCACAACAGGCAGTCAGATCGACCCTGACCGATCACCCGCTTCGGGCGCAACGACCATCACAATCACATGCCCATAGGCGAAAGCAGCCCGGAGCCGCCCAACATCCTGGAGCCACCGACGCGCCACCGCTAGACACGAGAATCGGCGCTAATGGTCCGAGCGGAGCTCCGGACGGCCGATGACGAAGGCCCAGGCGAGCTGATCACGGCCCTGGCCTGGGCCTTCGTGGTGGAGCGGGCACGCGGCACAGGTCCGTGGCTAGCCTTCGCCCGTGACCACGATCGAGCAACTTGAACGGGATGCCTGTAACTCGGTCATCAGGTCTCGAAGTCCAGCGGCGAGGGCGATTGCGAGCTTCTGATCACGACTTAGTGGGGCGTCGATGAGGAGCTCAGCAATGTACTGCTGTTGTCGTTCGTCCGGTGGCCGGTACATCGGAGGGGTGGGCTGGCGGCCCAGGACTGCCAGTTGCCGATCCGGGTCCCGGAGTACCTCAAGGTCCGCGATCAAGGGTTCCCAGCCTAGGCGGCTGCGATGGAGCCACCATCCCCGGCGCCGAAGGTGCGGGTTGGTCGCCCGCTTGAGGGGCGCGAGGTCGGCAATTGACCAGAGCCCCACATTGTGCGCGAGGACTTCGCTTGCCATGCGGGCAATTCGCGAGTGCTTGGCTGCGACAAGCCCAAGCAGATCCGGTACGTCCTCGCTCGTGGCCTTGTCCACGAGCAGCCGCAACCCCACCTTTTGCAGGGCGGGTTCCGTGCTGTGTACGAGGTGCAGCACCTCCCCCCGGTCGGTCTGCGCACCAGCCTCCGCCAGGGCAAGGTAGGCACGCGCCCGACGAGTGGGATTCGCCGGGAACCGCGCCAGCTGTCGACAGGTTGCAACCGGGTCGTTGCCCATCTCCGTCCAGCGCTGTCGGGCCCAAGACCGCACCAGGACGGAAGAGTCAACCAGTAGAGCTTCGACGTCACTCGGGGTGAGTTGAGACGCGTCAAGCTTGACCAAGCCGAGGACTCGGCTCTCAGCCGTGCGGGCGGGGAGGAGAACTGCACGGATCACAGCGGGCTCAGCGTTGTCCGCGATCAGGTTCGCGAGCAGTCGGCGCACAACTTGGTCTCGCTCCCGGGGCAGCTGGTCGACCGCATCCTGTGTGCGCAGGAGGCCGCCGCGCTTCCGGCTGTGTTGGAAGGCGGCGCGACGGAGATCGCGATCTGTGGACTCTCGCATCTGCGCCCAGACGTGGGGCTCGCCGTGCCGGTTCTCGATCGCGCCAAGGTAGAGGGTCCGGGCTTCTGCTCCACGACCACGCGCTTCGAACCGCTGAAGTACCGGCATGATCCGCGAAGCAGCCTTGAGATCGGTTCGACTCAAGACTGCCTCTATGGCCGGCACACGGACCTGTGCGACGTGATCCGCTGCGCGCAGGGCGAGCATCCGCTCACTCAAGGGAGTCCGTGAGCGGTCGAGGAGCCGCACGGCGCGCTCTCGGACGAAGCCATCGGGATGCATGCTCGCCAGGGCCGCAGCCGGTAGAGATCCCGACAGGACCTGCCTGGTCCACTGCTGTGACGTACCCAGCGTCGGCCCCTCGCACCGATACTGGCGAGCGAACCCATCGATGCGAAGAAGGTCCCGTGCGGAGACGCTGGTGAGCCAGGACTCCGCGAGTTCCAGGGCAGCGACGTCGCCCTCAAAGGCGGCTGTCGCAGCCGTGCGCAGCCGTTCGCGGACGTCGGCAGGGCTCAGCACACGGATCATCGTCACCCATGTGAGCACGGATGTCACCGCGTTAATGGCACGAGCCAGTGGTGGAGCGGGTGACGGGAATCGAACCCGCACTGTCAGCTCGGGAAACGTACGTCTATGGCCCTCGGAGCCCGATCTACGGCGCGAACGCGAGGCTGGAACAGCCTGGAGTACTCCTCGTCGTCCTCGCCTAATGGCTCGTTGATGGCCCGGATCGAGTCGCTTACCGGTGTGTCGAACGGGGTTCACTAGTGATCATCTAGGCGCCGGGACGCGTGAGTTATGGCTCCCAGATCGTGGCCGAACGGTCGCGAACAGAGATGAATGAGCCGGGAACTGAGACTGAGGCTTCCGTAATGGCTCCTTGCTGCCATTGGGCGTGGCCGTGGCTGGCCGTACTCGTGATGACGGTGCGGGCGCCCCGGACCCCTTAGCGCCGATTCTCGTGTCTAGCGGTGGCGCGTCGGTGGCTCCAGGATGTTGGGCGGCTCCGGGCTGCTTTCGCCTATGGGCATGTGATTGTGATGGTCGTTGCGCCCGAAGCGGGTGATCGGTCAGGGTCGATCTGACTGCCTGTTGTGGCGGATTTCGGATTGTCGTCCGACCCGGATGTGATGAGCGAGCACGATCTCACTTGGAGTACGACGGCGGGAGAGACGCAGCGATGGCTGCCGTTGCGCTCTGTCGCCGCCAGTGATCGGCGTGTCACGTTGACCGCGATCGTGTCGCTTGCTGTAGTTGAATCGTGGAACAAGCAGCGATATCCACCCCAGAAGCGGCCCGTCGGGGCAGTGAGTACTTCGCCGCCCCAGCAGCGGCGAACCAGCGTCGTTACGAGGCACTGCGCGCGTACCTGTTCGAGGGAGTCTCAGCGGCGGAGGCGGCGACCCGCTTCGGCTACACCCTGACGACGCTGCAGTCGCTGGTGCGGGACTTCCGGGCCGGACGCTGCGAGTTCTTCCAGAGCTCGCGTCCGGGCCCGAAGACGGCCCCGGCCAAGGAAGCGGCCCGCACCAGGATCATCGAGCTGCGCCGGTTGGGCCACTCGGCCCAGGAGATCGCTGCCGCGCTCGCCGAGGAGGACACTCCGCTCAACCGCACCGGGGTCGCCGAAGTCCTGGCCGAGGAAGGGTTCCCACGCTTGTGGCCCCGTCCGCACGCCGAGCGCGGCCTACCCCGACGCGAATCCCAGCCCCGCACCAAGGTGATCGACTTCGCCGTCCTGCCCGCCCACGCCGACACCCGGATGGCCGGGCTACTGCTGACCATCCCCGATCTGGTGGCACTGGACCTGCCCGGCCTGGTGCGGGCCGCGGGCTATCCCGGCACGTCTGTGATCCCGGCGATCAGCTCGATCCTGTCGCTGCTGGCGATCAAACTCACCACCACCCGCCGCGTCTCCCACATCGACGACATCGCCACCGACCCCGGTGCGGCGTTGTTCGCCGGGCTGACCAGCCTGCCCAAGGCCACCGCGCTGACCACCTACTCCTACCGGCTCGACCACACCCGGCAACAACGATTCCTTGCCGCACTGGACAAAGCCAGCCTCGCCGCAGGGCTCGCGCACGGCGAGGCGATCAACCTCGACTTCCACGCCGTCATGCACTGGGGCGCCGACCCCGCGTTGGAAAAACACTACGTGCCCAGACGTTCGCAACGCACCCGCTCAGTGTTGACCTTCTTCGCCGAAGACGCGGCCACCCACACCCTGCTCTACGCCAACGCCGACCTCGCCAAAGCCAACCAGAACAACGAAATCCTCGCCTTCGCCGACCACTGGCGCACAACCTCCGGAGCGGACCCGAAACTGTTGATCTTCGATTCCAAGGTCACCACCCAGGCCCAGCTCGCCGACCTCGACGCCCGCGGCATCGCCTTCATCACCCTGCGCGCCCGCACCCCGAAACTCACCGAACACCTACATGCCTTGCCCGCCAAGGACTGGACACCACTCACCATCGCCCGAGCGGGCGGGAAAACCCGCCGTGTCCGCGTGATCGAAGACCCCGCCGCCACACTCTCGGCCTACCCCAGCACGCTACGCCAACTCGCCATCACCGGACTCGGGCACGACGAACCCACCATCCTGATCACCAACAATCGCACCACCCCGACCAAACACGTGATCGAGGCCTACGCCAGGCGGATGAACATCGAACAACGCCTCGCCGAAGCCATCCGCTCCTTCGGCCTGGACGCCCTCGCCGGCGCGGTCCCCCTCAACATCGACCTCGACGTCGTGCTCTCCGTACTCGCCCACACCATCTGCGCCGCGCTCCGCCGACGCCTCCCCGGCTACGCCACCGCCACACCCGACACCCTGCAACGCCGATTCCTCTCCACCGGCGGCACAATCGAAAACCGCGATAACGAAACCATCGTCCGCCTCGACCGACGCGCCTACTCACCCGTCCTCCGCCACGCCGACCTCCCCACCACCGAAGTCCCCTGGTGGGGCGGACGACACCTCCGCTACGAATACGAGTGATCAAGCTGGGGTTGAATCCGCTGCGCGAGAATCAGCGTTAGCCTCGAAACACGTCACAGCCGCACCAGCCGCAGCGTCCACAACGAGGTCTTCGAGGTCACAGTGAAGAACATCTATGTCGTCACACATCCGGAGGCAACCCACCACGTAGACGGGCTCGTCGGTGGGTGGTTCGACTCCGATCTGACCGAGCGGGGGATGCGACAGGCTGAGTCGATCGCCGAAGCACTGTCTGAGCGCCTCAGCGACGCCGACGTCGAGACGATCACATCCGACCTGCGCCGCGCGCAACGGACCGCAGAGGTCATCGTCAAGCGCATCGGCGGCGGCCTGAAGTTGGATCCAGACCTGCGGGAGAAGTCGTACGGCGAGGCGGGCGGCCGACCCAAGGCTTGGCTCGAAGAACGCCGCATCCCAATCCCGGAGTTCGGCGAGCGGCTACGGCACGACGAAGGTGTAGACGGTGCAGAGACACGGATGGACCTCGCCGTCAGGGCGTATGCGGCGATGGATCGGATCCAGCGCTCCGCGATGGAGAATCACGTAGTTGTGACACACGGAGGTACCGTCACCCTCCTCCTAGCAGCCTGGATTGGCATGCCCTTGGAGGCATCGGGCCGTGTCCAATTCCGCGTTTCCTCAGGTGGAATCACGCACTTGCGCAAGGACGACCGAAACTACAGCCACCAGATCGCGCAATTGAACGAGACCCGCCACCTGAACTAAGTCCGGCGGTGCATGGCCCGCGCCTGGGCACTGACTAGCCCGGATCGTTCACGGCTCGGTGGGTGATCGGCGTGTAGAAGCACGGAAGTGCCTTCCTGCTTGGGATCCTTGGACTTGTCGAAGGTTCAAGTTCCCCAAGTGGAAGGCACTCCGTAGGTGAAGCGTACTTCGTGGTCTGCCGGCTTGTCTGTGTCCGCTGATGGTGTCGGTGTGGTGGCCCACTCGGGCAGCGTCGCGACCCGGCTGCTGGGCAACCGGACGGGCCTTACGACCGGACTTTCGAAGGCGATGTCGCGCCGGGACTTCGATCCGGGCCACGACCGCGGCCAGGTGCTGGTCGACGTTGCTGTGATGCTCGCCGACGGCGGCGAGGCGATCACCGACATCGACGTGCTGCGCCACCAGGCCGGGGTGCTCGGCCCGGTCGCGTCGCCGCCGACGGTCTGGCGGGTACTCGAGGAGGTTGCTGCGGGACGGTTGAAGAAGATCGCGGCCGCAAGAGCCCGCGTCCGCCGCCACGTGTGGGCCCAGCTTCCTGACGGCGTGCCTGCCGCGAAGGTGGCCGGGACCGACCTCGGCGAGGTGGTGGTGCTCGATGTGGACGCCACGATCGTGATCGCCCATTCGGAGAAGGAGAACGCTGCGGCGACGTTCAAGCGGACTTTCGGCTACCACCCACTGGGCGTGTGGTGCGACAACACCAGCGAGTTCCTCGCCGCGAAGCTGCGGGCCGGGAACGCCGGGTCGAACACGGCCACCGATCACATCGAGGTCCTGACCGACGCGATCGCACAGATCCCCGGCACGCACCGCCGCAAGCTGCTGATCCGTAGTGATGGCGCGGGCGCGTCCCATGGGCTACTCGACTGGCTCACCGCCCAGGGCAAGGTCCGCGGCCGCAGCGTGGAGTACTCGGTGGGGTTCAGCATCACCGAGAAGATCCGCGACGCCATCAGACTCCTCCCGAAGAGGGCCTGGACGCCAGCGGTCGACGCCGACGGCGGGATCCGCGAAGGCGGCGACGTCGCCGAGCTCACCGGAGTGCTAAACCTGACGACCTGGCCCGACGGGATGCGGGTCATCGTCCGCCGTGAACGACCGCACCCCGGCGCGCAGCTGTCGCTGTTTGAGGAGCGCGACGGGTGGCGCTACCAAGCCTTCGTCACCAACACCATGACCGGGCAGCTGGGGTTCCTCGAAGCCCGTCACCGTGCCCACGCACGAGTCGAGGACCGGATCCGGCACGCCAAGGACACCGGGCTCGGCCGATTCCCGTCGCGGGAGTTCGACATCAACCAGGCATGGCTGATGCTCACCCAGGTCGCTGCCGACCTGACCGCGTGGACCCGGCTGCTGGGCTGCACCGGTGACGCTGTCGTCCTGGCGGGGTGTGAGCCCAAGGCCATGCGTTACCGGTTCCTCCACGTGCCCGCCCGCCTCACACACAGCGCCCGACGTCGCCGCCTGCGGATCCCCGAATCGTGGCCCTGGGCCGCGGCCATCATCGCGGTCTTCGCCAACATCGCCGCCATCCCACAACCAGCCTGACCCGATCTGTCCGCCCACGACATCACCACCCGGAGAACCGCAGCCCGGCAGCGCCAGCCGGCGCAACGTCCTACCCACGATCACGCACAGCACAGTCTCACCCGATCACACAGCACCAACACCATCGCGACGGCCCTCATGAAAGACCGGGGCTAGCGCACCTTCTCGGATCGAGCTTGAGGGCGCCTCTGGCAAGAGGTGCTGTCGAATGCGGTGCAGTAGGCGGCGGTGGCGTCGTCGGTGGCTTTGCCGCGCTTCCATGGTTGGCCGTGTGGGTCGCTGGCTTCTGCTTCGCGGGTGCGGCGGATGAGTTCGGCGGGTCCGTCGTGGTCGAGGACCTGGAGGAGGGTGGGCCAGTCGGCCAGGTCGAAGCGGTCGACGAGGCGGGTGGCTCCATCGGTGAGGACTGCGGCCCTTCGCGCGGAGTCGGCGGGTACGGCTCCAACCAGGGAGTGTCACGCGCTCTCAGGTTTGGCGGCGGCGACCCAGAATCCGTCGGGTGTGTCGAGCGGGACCGGTTGATCGGACTAATAGCCCGTGGATGGCCCGAGCAGGGTTTCGGACGGCCGATGACGAAGGCCCAGGCGAGTCGATCATGGCTCTGGCCTGGGCCTTTGTGGTGGAGCGGGTGACGGGAATCGAACCCGCACTGTCAGCTTGGGAAGCTGATGTTCTGCCATTGAACTACACCCGCACCCTCGCCCGGAGGCGACGAGTCGCCGCCCGAAGACGACGAGCGCCCAGAATACTACCCAACCCCGGCGCGGCACCTACGGCATGTCGTACGAGGCAATCCGGGTTCGGTAAGTTGCCAACGTGCTCCTCTCCGACCGTGACATCCGCATCGAGCTCGACAAGGGCCGAGTCGTCCTCGACCCCTTCGAGCCGGCGTTCGTTCAGCCATCCAGCATCGACGTACGCATGGACCGGTACTTCCGGGTCTTCGAGAACCACCGCTACCCGCACATCGACCCGGCGGAGGAGCAGCCCGATCTGACCCGTTTGGTGGAAGTCGAGAAGGGTGACGCGTTCATCCTTCATCCGGGAGAGTTCGTCCTGGCCTCGACGTACGAAGTGATCACGCTGCCCGACGACATCGCGGCCCGGCTGGAGGGCAAGTCGAGCCTCGGCCGCCTGGGCCTGCTCACCCACTCCACCGCCGGCTGGATCGACCCGGGCTTCTCCGGGCACGTGACGCTCGAACTCTCCAATGTCGCGACCCTGCCGATCAAGCTCTGGCCGGGGATGAAGATCGGCCAGATGTGCTTCTTCCGGCTGAGTTCGCCCGCGGAGCGCCCGTACGGCTCGGCGGAGTACGGCTCCCGCTACCAGGACCAGCGGGGCCCCACGCCGTCCCGTTCGTACCGAAACTTCCACCGCGCCGACGTCTAGGTCCAGCTGCACCGGCGTACCGGGACCTCGGGCCGGATCGGCTCGACGCCAGCCGGCGGTGGTCCTGAGGACCCGGGCGGAAGGCCCCGCCCGCAGGGCCCCCATCCTCTAGTCCGCGAACTCCGGATTGGCCCAGCCTGCGAGAGAGGGATCGTCCTTCGCTCCCCGCTCGGGACCGTGGTCCCGACCGCGGGCGCCGACGGGATCACCGAGGGGAGTGGTCGTACGCCGGAGGTGTGTGATGCCCGGCGCCACCCGAAGCACGGCGAAGCGCACGCGTGGGGTGCGGTCGGCCAGCGCACTGGACCGGATGCTGCCCGCACCCCGGATGGACGAGGTCGACACCGTTGACCTGACCATGTCGCCGGAGGAGGCGTGGGACGTCATCCGCCACGGCGACCTGTTCGAGAACTCGCGCCTGGCCCGCGGCCTGTCCGCGCTCCGGGCGATGCCGGACCGGATCGCGCACCGTGAGGTGGAGGGCGGACCCTCGGGTCGGATCGACGATCTCAGCTCCAGGCCGGAGGCGCCGGGTTTCCGGGTGCTCGCCGAGGACGCGCCCCGTGAGGTCGTGGTCGGTGCGATCGGCAAGGTGTGGCGGGCACGGGTCGCGTTCATTGAGGTGCCGTCGGCGTCGGCGTTCACGGACTTCGACCAGGCGGGATTCGTGAAGGCGGCGTGGGCCATCCGCCTGACCGATCTCGGCGAGGGCGTGACCAGGGTGACGCTGGAGGTACGTGCCGACGCGACGGACCCGGCGACCTGGCGAAGGTTCCGGCGGTACCTGCACCTCTTCGGTCCGGGTTCCCGGCTGTTGCGGCGACGGTTGATGGCCGGCCTGGCGCGCGGGCACGGTACGCCGGACCAGCATCCGCTGGCGCGTTCCGCGTTCAGACGCCGGTCGCGGCCGGGCGCTGTGGGCGAGGGGGGACGGCGGCCCGAGGCCGAGACGGGCGAGGCGGGGGTCGGCGAGGCTGGAGTCGCCGAGCCCGTGCAGCCTGCCAGGCGAACTGGCCCGATCGCGCGCCCGCGCCGGTCCCCCGAGGCCGCGCGTGCCGTTCCGGGAGACGACCTGCTTCCCGACGCCACCACCCAGGTGACCCAGGAGGTGACCATCCAGGCCCGGCCGGAGACGATCTGGCCCTGGTTGGTCCAGATGGGAAGCGGCCGGGCGGGGTTCTACAGCCTCGACTCCGTCGACAACGCCGGCCGGCGCAGCGCCCGCGAACTGCGCCCGGAGTTCCAGGACCTGCGCCGCGGCGACATCATCTCCGCGGCCCCGGCCGGTCGGGGTGGCTTCGAGGTGCTCGACATCCAGCCCGACCGCTCCCTCGTCCTCGGGAACCTGGTCGACCGGATGAGCGGCACGCAGATCCCGTTCTCCGACGAACGCCCATCGCGCTTCTGGCAGACGACCTGGGTGTTCCTGCTGGAGCCGGAGGAGGCGGGCACCCGGCTGACCGTGCGCTCCCGGGCGAGCTTCTCCGAGGGGGGCCGGCTGCACGCGGGCTGGAGGCTTCCGGTGCAGCGAGGGCTCCAGAACGTCCAGCTTCGCCATCTCGCGGCTCGCGCCGAGGGGCGACTCAGGCGGGACGACTGGCGCGACGTTGTGGCCGGGGTCGGTGGTGCCGCGTTGATGGCGGCCGCCGTGGCGACGCCGTTCCTGCGCGGGCGGCGGAGTACCTGGGGCCTCGACGATCCGGTCGAGGCGGAACGGGCGTATCCCGGAGACGGGCTCGTGCCCGAACCTCGTTGGGGCTACACCCACGCGATCGAGGTCGACGCGCCGGTGGAGGCGGTGTGGCCCTGGGTCGAGCAGGTCGGGGCGGACCGGGCCGGCTTCTACAGCTACCAGTGGCTGGAGAACCTCGCCGGTGCCCAGGTCCGCAACGCCGAGACGGTTCATCCGGAGTGGTCGGCGGCCGAAGGCGCCGAGGTTCTCGTCCATCCGCGGGTCGTGCCGCTGCGCATCGTCGAGGTCGCTCCCGGTAGGTCGTTCGTGGCGTACGTCGACGACGAGAAGGCCAGGGACCAGGGGCAGCCGTGGGCGCGGGCCAGCTGGCACCTCGCGGTCGAGCCGATCGACGCCCACCACACGAGGTTCCTCAGCCGGTACCGCACCGACTTCTCCGCGGACCTGCGGACCCGGCTCGAGTTCGGCCCGGTGCTGGGTGAACCGGTCAGCTTCGTCATGGACCGGCAGATGCTGCAGGGAGTGAAGGAGCGCGCCGAGGAGCGCGGAGTGGGACTCAGCGTCCCCTGCCCCCGGCGTGGCGGAGCGTCCTCGGACCCGACCTAGCCCGCGCTCCCGCCGCCACCGGGGTGGTCAGCACCGACATTGGTGCGAGAGAGTGGCTCGGTGTTCCAGCCTGAGACCGCAGACTTCCGGGCGCCACTGCTGGGCCGCGCCGAGGCGCCGCACCTGCACGTGATGTCCTTCAACCTCCGCAACGCCGGAGAAGGGCTGCCGGACCCGTGGCCGCGACGCAAGGCCGCGAACGCCGCGCTGCTCCGCACCGAGGCGCCGACGGTGCTCGGCACTCAGGAAGGCCTCTACCAGCAGCTTCGTGAGGTCGCCACCGCCCTGCCGGAGGGTTACGAGTGGATCGGCACCGGACGCGAGGGCGGCAGTCGCGGCGAGTTCATGGCCGTGTACTTCGACGCCACCCGGCTCGAACCACGTGAGTTCGATCACTTCTGGCTGTCCGACACCCCTGCCGTGGTGGGCTCCGCCTCCTGGGGCAACTCCGTCGTACGGATGGCGACGTGGGTGCGGTTTCGCGACCTGGCGACGGGTGCGGAGTTCGTCGTGCTCAACACCCACCTCGACCACGCGGTCGAGAAGGCTCAGCGGATGGGCGCGGAGCTGGTGGCCAGGCGGCTGGCGGAGTTCGACGCCGACCTGCCGGTGATCGTGACCGGAGACTTCAACGTGGCGGCGGAGGCGTCCGAGCCGTATGACGCGCTGGTCGGTGGCGCTGGGCTCCTCGACACCTGGACGGCCGCCGCGGAACGACGGACACCGGCGTACGCGACCTTCCACGGGTACCAGCCCCCGGTCATCGGCGGTGACCGTATCGACTGGATCCTCGTTAGGCCAGGGGTGCGGGTGACGGCCGCGGCCGTCAACACCTTCACCCTCGATGGCCACTGGGCCTCCGACCACTGGCCCGTTCACGCGCTGGTCGAACTTTCCGGCCGGGACTAGGGCCGGGCTTGCTCGGGCTGGACCTGGGCGCTGGCGTCAGGCCAGGTGACGCGGGGCGGGCAGCCGGAGCGCACCTGCCCGGCGGGGCGCCGGCTCGATCCGGTCGGCGAGGCGGCGCAGCGTCCGCGCGCACACCGGTCTCGCGTTCCGGAGGAGGCGCCAGCCACGTAAGCCGGCCTCCCGGGCGAGCATGCGCTGGCGTGCGGAGGCGTACAGGTCGTCGCGGCGTTGTTCGGCGAGCTTGTGGATCAGGTAGTCGTTCATGGCGGGTAGCTCCGTTCAAAGGGGTGGGACCCGTGGGTCTTCGGCCCGGAGGTCGAAGACCCACGAGTACGGGAGTCGCTGGTGCGGAACCCGAGCCTGCGGAGATGGCGGCCACGCTTCCGCCGGGTGGGGCGGATCAGGCCCGGGTGATCGAGATGTCGCCGCTCAGGGTGCGGGCGCGGATTTCCACCGTGTCCTCGCTGTCGGCCGGTCCGTCGCTCTCCTCGAGCGCGGAACGCACGCTACCGGTGAGCGACGACACGTCGAGCCAGGCGGAAACGCCACGGGCGACGGCGATGGTGATGTCACCGGACGCGGCGTCCACGGACGCCTGCCCCCGGTGGAAGGAGCCGATCGTCATGTCGCCGGAGGCGGTCTTCACCTCGACCGAGCCGCCGGCGGAGCGCACCGTCCCGTCGCCGGAGGCGGACTGCATCCGGACGTCGCCGTCGACCTGGCCGAGGTCGATGTCGCCGGAGGCGCTGGAGATCTGGACGCTGCCGTGGACCTCCGGCAGCGTGATGTCGCCGGAGGCGGACTCGACCTTGACGTCGCCGTCGACGACCTGACACCGGATGTCCCCGCTGGCGCTCTTGATGGACAGCGGGCCGACGTGCTCGAGTTGGACGTCCCCGGAGGCGGTGTTCAGGGAGACGGTGCCGAGGCGTCCGGTCGCCCGCAGGTCGGCCGAGGCCTTGTGGCCGTCGATGTCGGAGCCGGTCGGCAGGGCGACGCGGACGTGCACCGACCCGTCGCTTCCGCGCGGGCCGTGATCGCGGGCCTCCACGACGATGACACCGTCGTGGTGTTCGACCAGGGTCTCCTCGACCGCATCGAGGTCGGCGGACCGGTTGGGGTTGCTCGGCCGGACCTCCACCTCGGTGCTGTCCCGGTCGGACGCCTCGATGATGACGTCACCGGAGCGCAGGCGTAGCCGCAGCGTGATGGGTTCCGGGGTCGCGAAAGTAGGCATGGTGGCTCCTTGGGAGGGTGTGACGTACGTGGTCGGGCGGGCGCCCGAAAGACGGTGTGGCCGGTTGGATCAGCGCGCCCAGCCGGTGAGGCGCTTGCCGATCCGTGGACCCGGCCCGCTCGGCGAACGGGGCGGCCGGGGCGGGAACGACGGGCCGGCGAGCGCGGCTGCCACCGCGCGGACCAGCCAGGTGTTGACCGACACGCCCTCGCGGGCGGCGGCCTCCTCGGCCTGCGACTTCAACGACTCGGGGAGGCGCAGCGTGACGCGTGACGTGCCCTGCTCGGGGTCGGGGGGCGGAGGCGGCGGAGGAACCTCTTCGAACTCCTCCACCTCGGGAACGCTGGGCGGCGGTGTCACCACGAACTCCGGCTCGCGACCGCGGAGGCGCACGTCCACCGAGCCCGGTGCGAGCTCGCGGGTGACCTCCTCGGCCGCGGTCGAGAGAGCGTCCATGAAAGCGAGTCTGACGGCGGCGTCGAGTGCCGCCGTCAGTCGCTCCGCGGCGATCCGGGCTTCGGGCCCGGCAACCTCCGCGGCGACGGTGAGGTCGCGGCGGATGCTGTCGACGTACGGCGAAAGATCCATGACGTCATCATGACGTCATGGGTGGCGGCATGTCAACAGGTGATGCCGGATCAATGGTGTCATCGTGGGGCTAGTTCGACGTCAGATCCTGTTCGGTGACGTCAGGTCGGGGTGCGAGGGTCCCGCGCCGTACGGACTCGAGCAGTAACTGGGCGACGTCGATCACCTCGACCTCCTCCCGTGCGCTGCCCTCCGCCTGCTTCTGGGTCAGCCCGTCGGACAGCATCGTCTTGCAGAACGGGCAGCCGGTCGCGATCCGCTCGGCGCCGGTGGCGACGGCCTCCTCGGTGCGGGCGAGGTTGACGCGGGTGCCGATCCGCTCCTCCATCCACATCCGGGCGCCGCCGGCGCCACAGCAGAAGGAGTCCTTGCCGCTGCGCGGCATCTCCCGGACCTCGACCCCGGGCAGGGCGCCGAGAAGCTCGCGCGGGGGCTCGTAGACCTGGTTGTGCCGGCCGAGGTAGCACGGGTCGTGGTAGGTGATCGGCTGGCCGGATCGACCGCCGCCGTTCGCTTCGGCGCCGGCCGCGCCGTCGCCCTCGGCGGGAGCGACCGGCGTCAGCCGACCCTCGCGCACCAGCCGGTTGAGCAGTTGCGTGTGATGCACCACCTCGAGCTCCAGCCCCAACTGGCGGTATTCGTTCTTGATCGTGTTGAAGCAGTGGGCGCAGGTGACGACCGCCTTGGTTGCACCGGCCTCCTTCAACGTCTCGACGTTCTGCTGGGCGAGCATCTGGTAGACGAACTCGTTGCCCGCCCGACGGGCCGGGTCGCCGCTGCACGTCTCGGTCTCGCCGAGCACGGCGAAGGAGACGCCGGCGATGTGCAGTAGTTCGGCCACCGCCCGGGTCGTCTTCTTCGCGCGGTCGTCGTAGGCGCCGGCGCAGCCGACCCAGAAGAGGTACTCGACCTCGCCGAGACTGTCCACGTCACCGCCCAGGACGGGCACCTCGAAGGCCAGGTCCCTGGCCCACTCCAGTCGCGCGGAGGGGTTCATGTTCCACGGGTTGCCCTTGTTCTCCAGGCCGCGGAAGAGCTGGTTCAGCTCGCTCGGGAACTCCGACTCGACCAGCACCTGGTGCCGGCGTACGTCGACGATGTGGTCGACGTGCTCGATGTCAACCGGACATTGCTCGACGCAGGCGCCGCAGGTCGTGCACGACCACAGGACGTCGGGATCGATGACGGCGCCGGGAGCGTCGCCGGTGCCCTCGACGGCGCCGACGAACGGGCGCTCGGCCTCCGCGCGCACGGTGTCGGGAAGAGCCTCCCGGGACGACTCCTCCGTCAGGAGGTAAGGGGCCTTGGCGTAGGCGTGGTCGCGCAGGCCGGTCACGAACAGCTTGGGTGACAGCGGCTTTCCGGTGTTCCACGCCGGGCACCGTGACTGGCACCGTCCACACTCGGTGCAGGTCGTGAAGTCCAGCAGGCCCTTCCAGGTGAACTCCTCGACCGCGCCGACCCCGAAGATGTCCTCCTCGCCCGGATCCTCGAAGTCGATCGGCTCACCGCGCGAGTGCATCGGCTGCAGGGCGCCGAGCGCCGTCCCGCCCTCGGCCTCGCGCTTGAACCAGATGTTGAAGAACGCCGTGAAGCGGTGCCAGGCCACACCCATCGTGGCGTTGAGCGCGATCACCAGGAACCACGCCATCGACACCACGATCTTCACCGTGGCGACCGCGAGGATCGTCGTCGAGAGGGCGCCGGCGCTCATGCCGGAGAACGCCGCGGCCAGCGGATAGCTGAGGAGATGGTGCGGGCCCCACCCGGGCGTACCCACCAACGCACCCTCCAGGCCGCGGAGCAGCAGGATGCAGACGGCGATCGCCACGATCGTGAGTTCGACGTAGTAGGCCTGCCAGAACGTCGAACCGCTGAACCTGCTGAGCCGGCCGAGACGGCGCGGATGCGCGACCTGGCGGATGACCATCAAGGTGAGAATGGCCACGAGTGTGAGGAACGCGATGACCTCGGACGCGGCTTCGTAGGGCCACCAGTGCCCGATGATCGGGAGCGCCCAGTCGGCGCCGGCATAGACCTGGCCGTAGGCGGTGACCAGGGTGAAGACGAGGAAGCCGAAGCCCACGAAGACGAACCAGTGCGCGGCTCCGACGAGCCGCCACTTCAGCAGCCTGGAGTGGCCGAGTGTCTCCCGCAGCAGGGTCCGCCAGCGCTGTGCCGGTTGGTCGGTGCGACCGATCGCCGGCTGGCCGAGGCGGACCACGTTGACCATCGAGGCCGCGGTTCGCGCGACCAGCGCGACGGCGACCAGGGTGATCGCGGTGGAGATGATGATCGCAGCGACCCGCATCGCGGCGCCTCCTCCGGTCTGGGTGACGACCCCCGAGCCATGGTCCGGTGGCGACCACGAGCTTGCACCGAGCGTAGGAGGTCCGGCCGACATTCGTCGCGTTCGGTCCGGTGTTCGGTGCCCGTTGCCCGCTTCGTCACCTGCTCGTTCGCCGGCTGGCGGTGGGGTGCTCGCGCGCCCGGCCGTGGTCCCTCCGTGCGCCGGAGAACATGTGTCGCTGCGTATCGCGTCGCGTACTCCCCGTGTGACACAACGCTGCGGTGAACGGTGCCGACCGGGTGGCCGTGGGTGGCAGCGGGCGGCTGGGAGCGGTTGGGGGTAGTTTCGTTGGCTGGCCCCAGCCGTCCGCGACGTTTCGCTCGGCCACTGTCGGTCCGTCCTCGCGGCTAGGGTGTTTTCGGTACCAGGTCGTGACAAGCCGGTGTCAGGTACGGCACCAGGCGACCAGGCGTGCCCGTCGACCGAGGAGGGCCGACGTGATCGAGTTCGAGTCCGTGTCCAAGCGCTACCCCGACGGAACGCTCGCGGTGGACGAGCTGGATCTACGCGCACCCTCAGGGGAGATCACGGTGTTCGTCGGGCCGTCGGGGTGCGGCAAGACGACCTCGCTGCGCATGGTCAACCGCATGGTGGAGCCGACGTCGGGCCGCATCCTCATCGACGGCCAGGACACCGGAGCCACCAATCCGGCCCAGCTGCGCAGGGGCATCGGCTACGTCATCCAGCACGCCGGGCTGTTTCCACACCGCACGGTCGTCGACAACGTGGCGACCGTTCCCTACCTGCTCGGGTGGAACAGAAAGAAGGCGCGCGGCCACGCTATGGAGTTGCTCGAGCGGGTCGGGCTCGACGCCCACCTCGCGAGCCGCTACCCCGCGCAACTCTCCGGCGGGCAGCAACAGCGCGTGGGCGTGGCCCGGGCGCTCGCCGCCGACCCGCCGGTGATGCTGATGGACGAACCCTTCAGCGCCGTCGACCCTGTCGTGCGCGAAAGCCTGCAGGAGGAGTTCCTCCGGCTGCAGGATGAACTTGACAAGACGATCATTTTTGTCACCCACGACATCGACGAGGCGGTGAAGCTGGGCGATCGGGTCGCGGTCTTTCGGGCCGGCGGTCACCTGGCCCAGTTCGCCGAGCCGAAGGACCTCCTCGAGCACCCGGCCGACGAGTTCGTCGCCGGGTTCGTCGGAAAGGACCGCGGCTACCGCGCCCTGTCGTTCACCCCGGCGGAGGGGATCGCGATCGAACCCGAACCCACGGTCCGGCTCGGCGTCCCGATCCGGGACGCGCGCGCGGCCGCGTCCGACGGGTGGGTGCTCGTCGTCGACGACGAGCAACGCCCGCAAGGCTGGCTTGACGCACGCGGCTCCAACCAGGACGCCGTGAGCGCCGACCACCTCAACCGCGCCGGCACCGTCGCGACGGTCACGGGTTCCCTGCGCACCGTCCTCGACGCGGCACTGTCCTCGCCCACCGGGCGCGGCGTGGTCGCCGACGCGCAGGGACGCCTCCTCGGCACCGTGCAGGCCGGCCCCGTCCTGGCGCGCGTCGACCAGGTCAACGGCCGGACGCGGGGCAACCCGGCCGCCAACTCCACCGGCGGTGGATCCGGCGCTGGGTCCGCCGAGGCCGAACGCGAAGGCGCCGGCCAGTGACCGGCTGGTTGGGAGACAACGCCGGCACCATCGCGTCGTACTTCGGCCAACACGTCTGGCTCGCGACGCTCCCGTTGCTCATCGCGCTGATCCTCGCGATCCCGCTCGGCTGGCTCGCGTGGCGGTTCGGCTGGCTGCACACCCCGATGGTGGGGCTGACCGGCCTGCTCTACACCATCCCGTCGCTCGCGTTGTTCGTCATCCTCCCGGCGGTGCTCGGCACCCAGATCCTCGACCCGATCAACGTCGTCGTGGCGTTGACGATCTACACGCTGGCGCTGCTCGTCCGCACCGTCGCCGACGGACTCGCCGCCGTACCCCGCGACGTCATCCAGGCGGCCACCGCGATGGGCTACGGCGGCTTCCGGCGGTTCTTCGCGGTCGAGCTCCCGGTGGCGGTCCCGGTCATCGCCGCCGGTCTGCGTGTCGCCGCCGTCTCCAACGTCAGCCTGGTCGCCGTCTCCGCGCTGCTCGGCGTGCCACAGCTCGGGCTGTTCTTCACCAACGGGCTGGTCCTCGACTACCTCCCGCCGCTGGTCACCGGCATCGTGTTGTGCGTCGTCCTCGCCCTCGTCCTCGACGGGCTGATCCTCGGACTGACGCGGTTGCTGGCCCCGTGGCAACGCATCGCGAGGGGGACCTCATGATCGAAGGAATCTTCCGCTGGTTCGCCGACCCGGACAACTGGAGCGGTTCGGCCGGAATCCCGATGCGGGTGCTGGAGCACCTGGAGTACTCCGTCGTGGCGCTGCTGATCGCGGCGCTGATCGGCATCCCGCTCGGCCTGTTCATCGGCCACACGGGCAAGGGCACCTTCTTCGCGGCGGGGCTCGCCAACGCGCTGCGCTCGTTGCCCTCGCTCGGGCTGCTGGTGCTGATGGCGCTGATCCTCGGGTCGCGGATCAGCAGCGACCTGGTCTACGTCATCCCGAGCATCGTCGTCCTGGTCGTGCTCGCGGTGCCGCCGATCCTGGCGAGCACCTACGCGGGAGTGCAGGGAGTCGACCCGGCCGCCCGCGACGCGGCCTACGGCATGGGCATGACCGGCTGGGACGTCCTGCGGAGGGTCGAGGCGCCCTGCGCGCTCCCGCTCATCCTCTCCGGCGTGCGGAGCGCGATGCTGCAGATCATCGCGACCGCGACCATCGCCGCGATCACCTCGCTCGGGGGTTTGGGCCGCTACATCGTCGATGGGCAGGCGGTCCGGGATTACTCGCAGATGGTCGCGGGTTCCATTCTTGTCGCCCTGCTCGCGATCGTCGTCGAGGCGGTCCTCGCGGGCGTACAGCGGCTCGTGGTCCCGGCCGGGCTGACCGGTCGGGACCGGCAACGCCGTACCCCCGACACCGAGCGGGCCGCGACGGCCCGGGACCAGGAGTTGGTCAGCGCCCGATGACGCAGTTCCGCCCACCCGACAGATCCACCCACCCAGAACCTCCCGGCGCGACCCGCGCGCACGGACCACGAAGGAGACACCCGTCATGAAGCTTCCGAAGATCGCAGCCGCTGCCGCGGCGGCGATGGCGCTGGTAGCCCTCGCGGGGTGCGGGTCTGGTGGCGACCCGTTGGCCAACGAGACCAGCAAGGCCCCCGCGAGCCCGGCGCCGGCCGGCACCGTGGTCGTGGGATCCGCCGACTTCCCGGAGAGCACCCTGATCGGCGAGATCTACGCCGGTGCCCTGCAGGCCAAGGGCGTCAAGGTGGAGAAGAAGTTCGGAATCGGTGCCCGCGAGATCTACCTCAAGGCACTCGAGGACGGCTCGATCGACCTCATCCCCGAATACACCGGCAACCTGCTGCAGGCCTTCGACCCGAAGACGACGGCCTCGACGTCGGAGGACGTCTACGCCGAGCTGAAGAAGGCGGTGCCGAGCGACCTGACCGTGCTCGCGCAGGCCAGCGCCGAGGACAAGGACGCGGTCGGGGTCACCAAGGAGACCGCGACCAAGTACAAGCTGAAGACGCTCAGCGACCTGAAGCCGCACGCGAAGGACCTCGTCCTGGGCGGCCCGCCGGAGTGGAAGACCCGGGAACGCTCCGGTGTCCCCGCGCTGGAGAAGGTCTACGGCCTCACGTTCAAGGGCGACTTCAAGTCGCTCAAGGGCACGCTGCTGCCGCAGGCTCTCGCCAACGGACAGATCGACGCGGCCAACATCTTCACCACCGACCCGGTGGTGCAGCAGAACGGCTTCGTGCTGCTCGAGGACGACAAGAACCTCTTCCCCGCCCAGAACGTCGTTCCGCTGATCAACAAGTCGAAGGCGACCCCGGAGGTCTCCGAGGCACTGGACGCCGTGTCCGCCAAGCTCGACACCAAGGCCCTCAGCTCCCTGCTCACCGAGGTCGTGGTCGACAAGAAGGACGCGGCCACGGTGGCCAAGGACTGGCTGAACCAGAACGGCCTGGTCTGAGCGAACAGCTCTCGACGGCTCGAGCGGTCGGTTGAGCGACCGGCACTCGACCAGAAACTGAGTGACCGGACAGCGCACGGCGGGGCGCCCCTCCACACCCGGAGGAGGCGCCCCGTCGGCGTTTCCGGACCCGTCGCCCCGAAACAGCACCGTCCGCATTCCGGGCGCATGTCTCGAATATCGGGACGACGGCGGATCGGACTGGGCGATCCGCCCGCCGAATCCGTACTCTGTCCGCCATGCGTAGCCCGGCTGACCAGCTCCGGCTGGCCCTCTTCGCCGTGACGCTCGTCCTCGTCGACGACGAGCTCTGTGGCCGCTGACGCCTCGCGTCGCGGTCCTCCTTCGCTTCCCCTGGTCCCGCGAGAGCGTCGAACGTCGGCCATCGTCCCCTCTCCAGCGGAGTAACCCCATGTCCAGCGCCACCACGTCCGGCCCCACACCGGGTTCCACCCTGACCGGCCGGCCGGCACCGTCCCGCCGCTTCGCTCCCGTCACCTCCCGCCCGACACCGGAGGCCCCACGGCTCGGCCCGGTGTCGTGGGTGCCGCTCGTCGTCGCGGCCCTCGGCACCATCGCGCTCGCCGCGTACGTCTGGGCGACACACGGCACCAAGCCCGGGATCCTCCTGCTGCTCGGCGCGGCACTCGGCGTGACGCTGTTCCACTCCCGGTTCGGCTTCACCTCCGCCTGGCGGCAGCTGGTCGCGGTCGGCAACGGGACCGGCCTGCGCGCCCACGCGGTGCTGCTCGGGACCACCGCCACGCTGTTCGCCCTGATCATCGGCACCGGTACTGGACTGTTCGGGAGTACGCCCGCACCCTCCGCCGGTCCGCTCGGCGTGGGCCTGATCCTCGGCGCGTTCCTCTTCGGCGTGGGAATGCAGCTCGGCGGCGCCTGCGCGTCCGGGACACTCTTCGCGGTCGGATCGGGTCAGTCGACCATCGTGCTCACCCTCGGCGGTTTCATCGTCGGCTCGGTGCTCTACGCCTGGCAGTTCCCGCTGGTGCGTGACCTGCCCGCCCTGCCGGCGTTCGTGCTGGCCGACCACGTCGGCTGGTTCGGCTCCTGGGCCATCACGATCCTCGTCCTGCTCGCCATCGTCGCGGTGACCCGCGTCATCCAGGCGCGCCGCGTCCCACCGCCCGTGGACGCGGTGCCGAGCGCCCGCGGTCCGCTCCGGGCGATCCGCGGCTCCTGGCCGCTGTGGGTCGGCGCGGTCGTCCTCGCCCTGCTGGGCGCCGGCGTGCTCCTCGTCTCCGGCGGAGCCTGGGGCATCACCAGCGCGTTCGGACTGTGGGGCGCGAAGTTCCTCCAGGTCCTCGGGCTGCACCCGGAGACCTGGGCCTTCTGGCAACAGCCCGCCCAGGCCCAGACGCTGGCGGCGCCGATCCTCACCGACAAGACCAGCCTGACGGACATCGGCATCATGGTGGGCGCAGCGGTGGCGGCGGCCGCCGGCGGCGTGTGGACGCTGCACCGGCGGATCCCCTGGCGTACGGCGGTCGCGGCGGTGCTCGGCGGCATCCTGATGGGTATCGGCGCCCGGCTCGCCGGCGGCTGCAACATCGGCGCCTACCTCGCCGGCATCGCCTCGGGCAGCCTGCACGGATGGATCTGGGGAGTGGCCGCGCTCGGCGGCACCTGGGTCGGGCTGCGCGGTCGGAGGCTGTTCGGCCTCGCCAACCCGGCACCACGCGACAGCGTCTGCTGACCGCCGCGCGCCGGTGAGGGGCCCACTACCGCCCGCAGTTCCGGCCCCCCGGCGGTAGCCCGGCGGAGGCGCGCGCAGTGAAATGAGGGCATGGTCGACCCCGCCCAGGCAGAATCGGTCACCATCGGCGCCCGGCCCCTCACCGAGGCCGACGTGGTGGCGGTGGCCAGGTATGCCGTTCCCGTCCTGCTCGCACCCGAGGCTGTCGCCGCGCTCGCGGCGGGCCGGGCGGCGGTGGACCGGCTCAGCTCCTCCCCGTTTCCGGCGTACGGCATTTCCACCGGTTTCGGCGCACTCGCGACTCGGCACATCCCCGCCGCGCAGCGCACCGACCTGCAGCGCAGCCTGATCAGGTCCCACGCGGCCGGTTCGGGACCCGAGGTCGAGACCGAGGTGGTCCGGGCGCTGATGCTGCTTCGGCTGGCGACGCTCGCGACCGGGCGAACCGGCGTCCGGCCCGAGACGGCGCAGACGCTGGCGGCCCTGCTCAACGCGGGGATCACCCCGGTGGTGCCGGAGTACGGCAGCCTGGGCTGTTCGGGTGATCTCGCCCCGCTCTCCCACGTCGCGCTCGCGCTGATGGGCGAGGGTGACGTCCGCACGACCAACCGTGGCAACGGTGACGGCGACGGCACCGGCACGCTCCGTCCCGCCGCGCAGGCGCTCGCCCAGGCCGGCATCACCCCGCTCGTCCTCGCCGAGAAGGAGGGGCTCGCCCTCATCAACGGCACGGACGGGATGCTCGGCATGCTCGCCCTCGCCTGCCACGACCTGGAACGGCTCCTCTCGACGGCCGACCTCACCGCGGCCATGAGCGTGGAGGGGCTGCTCGGGACCGACCGGGTCTTCGCGGCCGACCTGCAGGCGCTGCGCCCCCATCCCGGAGCCGTGGCCTCCGCCGCCCACCTGCGGTCCCTGCTGGCCGGCTCCGCGATCGTCGCCAGCCACCGCGGCCCGGACGACACCCGCGTCCAGGACGCCTACTCCCTGCGCTGCGCACCGCAGGTCAACGGCGCCGCACGCGACACGCTCGCGCACGCCCGACAGGTCGCGGGACACGAACTCGACTCCGCGATCGACAACCCGGTCGTGTTGCCGGACGGCCGGGTCGAGTCCAACGGCAACTTCCACGGGGCGCCGCTGGCCTACGTCCTGGACTTCCTCGCCATCGTGGTCGCCGACGTCGCGAGCATGTCCGAGCGGCGTACCGACCGGTTCCTCGACGTCGCCCGCAACCACGGCCTGCCGGCGTTCCTCGCCGCCGACCCGGGCGTCGACTCCGGGCACATGATCGCGCAGTACACCGCGGCCGGCATCGTCAGCGAACTCAAGCGGCTCGCCACACCCGCCAGCGTCGACTCGATTCCCTCCTCGGCGATGCAGGAGGACCACGTGTCGATGGGCTGGTCGGCGGCGCGCAAGCTGCGACGGGCCCTGGACGGGCTCACCCGGGTCCTCGCGATCGAACTCCTGACCGCGGGTCGCGGCCTGGACCTGCGCGCCCCGCTGGCACCCGCACCCGCGACCGCCGCGGCGCTGCGCGAGTTGCGCCGCCAGGTGGCCGGCCCGGGTCCGGACCGACAGCTGTCCCGGGAGATCGACGCCGCCGTCACCCTCGTCCGCGACGGGCGCGCGCTCGCGGCCGCCGACGACGCGGCGAGGCGGACGGCCCTCGCGCCGGACCCCGGCGACGGGGGATCCTGACTCCAGGGGTCACACTCCGGTCCGTGACCCGCGCACCACGCCACGCACCACACCCAGGAGGTGACGGATGAGCGGGACCCAGACCTCGCATCTGTCGCACCTCGGCCCGCGCACGGTGACGGCGCCACGGGGTTCGACACTTCACGCCCGCGGCTGGCCGCAGGAGGCGGCGCTGCGGATGCTGCAGAACAACCTCGACCCGGAGGTCGCGGAGCACCCACAGGATCTCGTCGTGTACGGCGGAAGTGGGCGGGCGGCGCGCGACTGGCCGAGCTTCGAGGCCCTCATCCGCACCCTCGAGTGGCTGGCCGACGACGAGACCATGCTGGTCCAGTCCGGCCGCCCGGTCGGTGTCCTCCGCACCCACGAGTGGGCGCCCCGGGTGCTCATCGCCAACTCCAACCTCGTCCCGGACTGGGCGACCTGGGAGGAGTTCCGCCGGCTGGAGGCGCTCGGCCTCACGATGTACGGCCAGATGACGGCCGGCTCGTGGATCTACATCGGTACGCAGGGGATTCTGCAGGGCACCTACGAGACCTTCGCCGCCGTCGCCGCTCGGCTCACCGAGCGGGGCGTGACCCGCGACAGTTCACTCGCCGGAACCCTCACCGTGACCGCGGGACTCGGCGGCATGGGTGGTGCGCAACCGCTCGCGGTGACGATGAACGGTGGCGTCGTGATCTGCGTCGAGTGCGACGAGTCCCGGATCCAACGCCGCCTCGAGCACCGGTACCTCGACGTCCGCGCCGACTCCCTCGACCACGCGCTCACGCTGGCGGAGACGGCCACCCGGACGCGGGAACCATTGTCGATCGGCGTGCTGGGCAACGCCGCGGACGCCCTTCCCGCCCTTTTGGCCCGCGGCGCCCCGGTCGACGTGGTGACGGACCAGACCTCGGCGCACGACCCGTTGACGTACCTCCCACACGGTGTCGAGTTCGCCGACTGGCCGAGCCTGCGGGAGCGGGACCCGGCCGGGCTGGTCGAGCGGGCGCGGGAGTCCATGGCGCGGCACGTCGAGGCGATGGTCGGCTTCCTCGACGCGGGCGCGGAGGTCTTCGACTACGGGAACTCCATCCGCGCCGAGGCCCGCAAGGGCGGGTTGACGCGGGCGTTCGACTTCCCCGGCTTCGTACCGGCCTACATCCGGCCCCTCTTCTGCGAGGGCAAAGGCCCCTTCCGTTGGGTCGCGCTGTCCGGTGATCCGCGCGACATCGAGAAGACCGACCAGGCGGTCCTCGACCTCTTCCCCGAGAACGAGTCCCTCGCGCGCTGGATCCGGCTCGCCGGTGAGCGGGTGCGCTTCCAGGGCCTGCCCGCCCGGATCTGCTGGCTCGGCTACGGCGAACGCGACAAGGCCGGCCTGCGTTTCAACGAGATGGTCGCCGCCGGCGAGCTACGGGCTCCGGTCGTGATCGGACGTGACCACCTCGACGCCGGTTCGGTCGCCTCGCCCTACCGCGAGACCGAGGCGATGGCCGACGGTTCGGACGCGATCGCCGACTGGCCACTCCTCAACGCGATGGTCAACGTCGCGTCCGGCGCCTCCTGGGTGAGCCTGCACCACGGTGGAGGCGTCGGCATCGGCCGGTCCATCCACGCCGGCCAGGTCGTCGTCGCGGACGGCACCGAACTCGCCGCCGCCAAGCTCGACCGGGTGCTGACCAACGACCCGGCCACCGGCGTCATCCGGCACGTCGACGCGGGGTACGAACACGCGGAGGAGACGGCCACCGCCCGAGGCCTCCGGACACCCATGCGGGAGGGCCCGCCCCCCGAACCCGAGACGTGAGTCCGACAGACACCAACTCCGACACGACCGCAACTCCGACACGGCCGCAACTCCGACAGACCGCAGCAGACCATGACAGACCACGACCGCGACCCGTTCGCCGGTACGCGAACGAAAGGTGAGGCATGACGTACGAGGGCATGTGGAGCACGCTGGCGCAGATCGGCCGGCACGACCGTACCGGCGGCTACCGCCGGTACACCTGGAGCGAACCGCACCGCGAGTGCGAGCTGTGGTTCCAGGAGGAGGCCGCCAAGCGGGGGTTGACGCTCGAGTCCGACGGCAACGGCAACGTCGTCGCCTGGTGGCGGCCCGACCCCGACCAGACCGAGGGCGGCGTCGTCACCGGGAGCCACCTGGACTCCGTGCCCGACGGTGGCGCGTTCGACGGGCCGCTCGGTGTGGTGTCGGCCCTCGCCGCCCTCGACCTGCTCCGCGACAACGGCGTCCAGCCCGCGCGGCCGCTCGGGATCGCGGTCTTCGCCGAGGAGGAGGGCGCGCGGTTCGGTGTCGCCTGCCTCGGTTCCAGGCTGCTCACCGGTGCCCTCCCGGCCGAGCGGGCCCGGGAACTCCGGGACGCCGACGGGGTGTCCCTGCCCGACGCGATGGAGCGGGCCGGCGCCTCGCCCGCGCTCGGGCCGTCCCTCGGCCTGCTCCACGCCCCGTCGGCGTTCGTCGAACTCCACATCGAACAGGGCCGCGGCCTCGTCGACCTGGAAGCCCCGGTGGGGGTGGCCGACTCGATCTGGGCGCACGGCCGCTGGCGGTTCGAGTTCACCGGGGAGGCCAACCACGCGGGAACGACGCGGATGGCCGACCGCCACGACCCGATGCTGACGTACGCCATGACCGCCCTCGCCGCCAACAAACGCGCCCGGCTCACCCGGACCCGCGCCACGTTCGGCCACGTCGAGGTCGAGCCCAACGCCACCAACGCCGTACCCTCCACCGTCCGCGCCTGGCTCGACGGCCGCGCCCACGACGAGGAGAGCCTGCGGGCCCTCGTGGAGGAGGTGCGCCGGCTGGCGGGCGACCGGGCCCAGCGCGACGGCACCGGTCTGGAGGTCGAGGCCGAATCGCTCACGCCCGGCGTGGACTTCGACGCCGACCTGCGTCGCCGGCTGGTCACCCGGCTCGGCGGTGCGCCGGAGCTGCCCACCCAGGCCGGTCACGACGCGGGGATCCTCGCCGCCGCCGGCGTTCCCGCGGCGATGCTCTTCGTCCGCAACCCCACCGGGGTCTCCCACTCGCCCGCCGAGCACGCCGAGGCCGCCGACTGCGTCGCCGGAGTGCACGCGCTGGCCGACGTCCTCACCGAGCTCCTCGCCCCATGAGCGGCGCGGATCCTTCGTACTGGTGCCCGTTCGCATGGCTGCCTCCGGGAGAGGTGCACGCCGGCGTCCTGGTGGAGGTCGAGGGAACCCGCATCACGTCGGTTCGGACCGGTGTCTCCGACCCGCCCGCGGCCGCCGTCCAGCTGCCCGGGCTGACGCTGCCCGGTCTCGCCAACGCGCACTCGCACGCGTTTCACCGGGCGCTGCGCGGTCGCACCCAGAGCGTGCCCACCGGATCGGCTGGTGCCGGCAGCTTCTGGACCTGGCGGGACCGGATGTACGACCTCGCCGCGCGGCTCGACCCCGACCTCTACTACGAACTCGCCGTTGCGGTCTACGCCGAGATGGTGCTGGCCGGGATCACCTGCGTCGGTGAGTTCCACTACGTCCACCACGGCCCGGGCGGCCGACCCTACGACGATCCCAACGCGATGGCCGACGTCCTGATCGCGGCGGCGAGGGACGCCGGCCTGCGGATCACGCTGCTCGACACGTGTTACCTCACCGGCGGGATTGGCTCGCCTCTCACCGGTGTGCAGGAACGGTTCGGGGACGGCGACGCCGCGCGGTGGGCGGCGCGGGTCGACTCGTTGCGCGACCGGTACGCCGGGGCGGAGGACGTCGTGGTCGGTGCCGCCGTCCACTCCGTGCGCGCGGTGCCCGCGGACCAGCTCCCGACGGTGGCGGGGTGGGCCAACACCCACGCCGTTCCGCTGCACGTCCACCTGTCCGAGCAGCGCCGCGAGAACGCCGACTGTGTCGCGGCGTACGGCGTCCAGCCCACCGAACTGCTCTTCGACCACGGCGTCCTCGGGCCGCGGACCACCGCCGTCCACACCACGCATCTCGACGACGGTGGTGTCGGGTTGATCGCCGGTTCGGACACGACCGTGTGCCTGTGTCCCACCACCGAACGAGACCTCGCCGACGGCGTCGGCCCGGCCGGCGCACTTCGTCGGGCCGGCGCGGAACTCGTGCTCGGCAGTGACAGTCACGCGGTGGTGGACATGTTCGAGGAGGCCCGCGCCCTGGAACTCGACGAACGTCTCGTGACAGGGCGCCGCGGTCACTGGCCGGCGGGAGCTCTGCTCGCCACCGTCACCGAGGTCGCGCACCGCTCACTCGGCTTCTCCGACGCCGGCCTGATCGAACCCGGCGCGCGAGCCGACCTGGTGAGCGTTCGGCTGGATTCCGTACGCACCGCCGGTGCGGAGCCCGCGCAGGCGGTCGACATGGTGGTGTTCGCGGCCACGGCGGCCGACGTCGACACCGTGGTCAGCGGAGGCGTCCGAGTCGTCGAGGCTGGCCGACACCGCCGCTACGACGACCTCGCCAGCCGACTCGACGCGATGGTGCGCGCGCTCTGGTGACAGGCCGTCGGGTCGGGGTTGGGACCGACATCGACACACGACCGGAACCAGAACCGCACCCGAACCGAGCCTGAAACCGAACTCGAACCGGACCCCCACTGCGCCGCGACTACGACCCGGTCGCGACCCGGTTCCGCCCTGATCGCGACCCGGTTCCGCCCGGGTTCCGACCTTGACTTCGTGCTTGACCCTCCCGCGAGTCGGACCTGACCTCGGCTTGACTTCGGCTTGACTTCGACCTGGCCCCGGAAAGCGGTGTCACCGAGTGGTCCGGCGACACGCCGTGGAGCGGTCGTCACGCTCGACGTCCGGGCGTGTCGCAGCTGCCTGGGTGAAATTCACCGTATGTCATGCTTTGTCGCTCGAATCCGGCAGCGCAGTGTGAGGCGGAGATCACGCTTAGGTAGATATATACGGACGGTGCATGGTTTTCCCCAAGTCGTGTAGTGGGTCCCCCTGAATTTGCTCTAGGCTCCCGTCTGTTTTCTCATCCCAGACGACATCCCCCGGGGGGTCACACGTGAGATCGCGTCGCCTGGTCGGCGGTCTTGCAGCCCTAGCCACCGCGGTAAGCGGTTCGGCTCTGGTTGCGATGGCCGCGCCGGCCAACGCGGGCTCGACTACGAGTCCCGCGTTCGGTACGAGTCCCGCCGCCCTGGTGCAGCAGCGTGGCACCGATGGTTCGGTCCGGGTCCTTGAGGCCAAGGGCGCTCCCATCGCGCGCCCGACGGGCGTGTCCGCCAACGCCAAGCCGGAGACGGCAGCGAAGGCGCACCTCGCTACTTACGCACGGGCGTTCAGCGTGCCGGCCAACGAGCTCAAGGTCGACAGCACGGCCAAGCTCGACAACGGCACCGCGGTCCGTTTCGACCGCAGCCACGACGGCATTCCGGTCTTCGGCGGCCAGCTCGTGGTGTCGCTCGACAAGTCCAACAACCTCGAGTTCATCGTCGGTGAGGCCGGTGGCCAGCCCGCCAGCTCCTTCCCGACGCTGAACAAGCTCACCGAGGCCAAGCTCTCCGGCGTTGCCAAGAAGGTCGTGGCGGTTCGGGAGAAGCTCGGCTCGACGGCGGGCCTGCAGGTCGAGGCGCAGGGCAAGACCTGGTACGACGGCAGCCTCCTCGGTGTTCCGGGTGCGGAGGGCGTCAAGCCGGTCTACGGCTTCAAGGTGAGCTCCGCCTCCAAGGCCATCCAGTACCAGGTGATGGTCAACGCCTCCACCCAGAAGGCGGAGTTGGCCTACTCGCTCAACCGCGAGGCCCTCAACCGCGTCATCTGTGACGCGAAGGGCCAGGTTGTCCAGGACGCCACCTGCGACGGCACGAAGAACGCCTACGCTCGCTCCGAGGGTCAGGGCCCGTCCTCCGTCGAGGACGTCAACAAGGTCTACGACTTCTTCCACGAGACGGCGGTCCGCTACGCCAGCTACACCAATCTCGACCTGACCAGCTTCATCGGCGCCGACTACGGCGACGGCAAGGGCAAGGCGCTGCGCGCCACGGTCCGCACCTGCCTCCCGCAGTACGCGTGCCCGCTCGAGAACGCCTTCTGGGACGGCACCCAGATGATCTTCGGTCAGGGTGTCACGACCGACGACGTCACCGGCCACGAGCTGACCCACGGCGTCACCGAGCACACCTCCAACCTCGCTTACCTGTTCCAGTCGGGTGCGATCAACGAGGGCCTGTCCGACGCCATGGGTGAGATCACCGACTTCACCAGCGGCGACGCCGACGACACGGCGGCCAACCGTTGGAAGATGGGTGAGGGTTCCTCCCTCGGCGTCATCCGTGACATGAAGGACCCGACGGCCTACGACCAGCCCGACAAGATGACGTCGGACCTCTGGTTCGACGACCCGACGATGGGGGACAACGGCGGCGTCCACTACAACAGTGGTGTCTTCAACAAGGCCGTCTACCTCATGACCGATGGTGACACCTTCAACGGTTACACCATCCGCGGCCTGGGCCCGGCGAAGGCGTTCAAGATCACCTGGACGCTGATGAACCTGCTGACGCCCGGTGCCGACTACAAGGACATCTCCTACACCCTGCCGCTGTCCTGCCGTAAGAACATCGGCCGGAGCGGCTCCTTCATCACCGAGGACGACTGCCAGCAGGTCGACAAGGTGGTGCGGGCAACCGAGATGTTCAAGGACCCGGTGCGTGGTGCGGCGAAGAACGTCGGTTACTGCGCGACCGGTGAGACCGTGAACGCGGTCTACACCCAGGGCTTCGAGAACAAGAACAGCGGCTGGACGTTCGACGCCAACTGGCTCCTCGCCAGCGAGACGGCGCCTGACTTCTACCACTACGCCACGGTCGGTAAGGACTCCGCGGTGGCGTGGACGGTCGCCGGCGACGACATCTTCCTCACGCAGAACACCGGCGTGGAGATCCCCGAAGGTGGCTTCGCCCGGTTCGACAACGCCTACCTGCTCCAGGACGACGATGGTGCGGCCGTCGAGTACAACGACGGTTCCGGCTGGAAGCCCGCGGCCGACCTGCCCAACGTCAACGGTGAGGACACCGCGGCCGCCGAGCTCGGCGGTGGAAAGAGCTTCGCGGGTAACTCGTTCGGCTTCGGCGGCACGAGGTACGACCTCTCCAGCCTGGCTGGCGAGACCGTGAAGTTCCGCTTCCACTCCAAGGTCGCCACGAACAACTCCTCGTGGTGGGTCGACAACTTCAAGATCTACTCCTGCAGCTGAGCCTCACCGCTCCAGCAGCTCCAGAGGGCCCCAGGATCACTCGCTTCGGCGGGTGGCCTGGGGCCCTCGCCCTGTTTCCGGAACCGAGGCGCCGCGCCCGCCCTCATCGGCCGCCCTCATCGGCCCCACGGAGTCCCAACCCAGGTAATGAGTCGCTCGCTCCCCAGGTAATGGAGCCCCTTCCCCATCTAGTGAGTAGACGCCGGGTGAACGGCCGGCCGGCCCCGAATCGGACTGTGACCGTGTCGGAACTGTCCGTTTTCGCCCCTTGCGTTAACAGATGGGCTTTACCACACCATGGGTAGGCAATACGTCCGATTTGCGACTAAGCTCGCCGGGCACGATCTAACTCCAACGATGGGGGTTCCTTGTGAAGTACCGACGCACAGTCGGCGGCTTGGCCGCCCTGGCGACGGTTGTCAGTGGCAGCGTGCTCGCGCTTGCCACACCGTCTTTCGCCGGCACGATGTCCGGCCCGAGCTTTCCTGTGCAGGGCAGCAGCCAGGACAGCTCGATCAGGATCCTCAAGGGGTCCGACGGTACCGTCACCGGCGTAGCGGCCAAGGGGTCTGCGATCGCTCTGCCGAAGGGTTCGAGCGAGTCGCCGGAGGACGCGGCAAAGGCCCACCTCGAGCGCTTCGCGAGCAAGCTCGGTGTGGACCCCTCCGGGCTGAAGCCGGTCGCCTCCAACAAGGTGTCCGGCGGCAACGCCGTCAAGCTGCAGCAGTACATCAACGGTGTGCCGGTTGTTGCTGGTGAGGTCATCGCCTCCCTCGACTCCAAGAACCAGCTCCAGGCGCTCCTCGGGGAGACCGCCAAGGGTTCGGTCGAGTCGACGAAGAACCTGCTCGGCGAGGCCAAGGCGACGTTGGTGGCGAAGAAGTACGTCGCTGCCAAGGCCAAGGTCTCCGCTATCGGCCTCCAGGCCAAGAGCGAGGGACGTTGGATCTACAACCCGGAGCTGCTCGGTGCGCCCGGCGCGCCGGTCAACCGGGAGACGCTGAAGGTCCAGGTGTCCAACCGCGACCACACCGTTGACTACACGGTCTTCGTCGACCGCGGATTCAACACGGTCGCGCTCGCGGTCACCAACAACCACGCGGCGCTCAAGCGCAATGTGTGTGACCTCGACAACAAGGACGTCGGCGCGCTCGACGGCGCCGTCTGCGACGGCACCAACATCCCCTACGCCCGCCAGGAAGGCGGCGCTCCCTCGGGGATCGCGGACGTCGACCGGGTTTACGACAACCTGGGCGAGGTCGCCAAGTGGTACGCGTCGTACGCCAACCTCGACGTGTCCGCGCTGATCGGCGGAAGCAACAAGACGCTCACCGCCACCACTCGGGTCTGCGCGACGCAGGCTCAGCAGGGCTGCCCCCTCGCCAACGCCTTCTGGAGCGACCCGCTCGGCCAGATGGTCTACGGCGACGGTGTCACCGGACTGGACGTCACCGGCCACGAGCTGACCCACGGTGTGACGTCCCGCACCTCCGGTCTCTACTACGCCTACCAGTCGGGTGCGATCAACGAGTCGATCTCCGACACCATGGGTGAGCTGATCGACCTCGCTCAGAACCCGGACAAGGTCAACAGCGACCAGGCGTGGCTGATCGGCGACGACATGGACCCGGCGTCCCCCGACCTGCCGGCTCCTCTGCGCAGCATGAAGGACCCGGGCGCCTTCGGGCAGCCCGACAGCATGACCTCCTCCGACTGGGACGCTGACTCCCAGTTCCTCGACTCGGGCGGCGTGCACACCAACAGCGGGCCGGGCAACAAGACGGCCTACCTGATCGCCCAGGGCGACAACTACAACGGCTACGACATCCGTGGTCTGGGTCTCGCGAAGACGTTCAAGATCTACTGGACGGCTGAGAACCTCATGACCTCCGGTACGGACTACAAGGACCTGTTCAACGTCCTTCCGCTGTCGTGCCGCAAGAACATCGGCAAGTCCGGCACCTTCCTCACCGAGGACGACTGCGCGCAGGTCGACAAGGCCGTCCGCGCGACCGAGCTCTACAAGGACGCGGCCAACTCCGCTCCTGTGGCGACGCCGTACTGCGAGTCTGGTAACCCCAAGGCTTCGTACTCCCAGACCTTCGACGCTGCTTCCTCCGACTGGACGCTCGCCAGCGGCGCTGGCCTGATGGCGTCGGACTTCGGCATCGACTACGTCAACTCCGGCAAGGACGCTCTCGGTCTGTTCACCGAGAACGGCCGGGTGAGCAACGGCTCGGCGACGTCGAAGGCCCTGAAGATCCCCGCCTCGAGCTGGCTGCGGCTCGACCTGGCGACGTTGTTCTCCCTCTACCAGCCGCTCGATGGAACGTCTGGGAAGCTGGAGTACAACGACGGTTCCGGCTGGAAGGCCGCCAGCACCCTGTCCGGCTCGGTGAACCCGGGCCCGTGGACCGGCCACTCCAACGGCTGGGCTTCGGCGAAGTACAACCTCTCGTCGCTGTCGGGCAAGAACGTTCAGTTCCGCCTCTCGATCACCGGTGAGACCGGCGACGCCAACAACCCGGTGTCGGTCATGGCTGTGGACAACTTCAAGGTCTACTCCTGCAGCTGATCGGCGATTGACCGGTTGACCGGCTGACGCTGGTCGCCACCGCATCGCGGCGAAGGGCCCCGAGTTCCGCTTCTGGCGGGCTCGGGGCCCTTCCGCATGTATCGGGATGTGTCGGGCGGAGCGGCCCGGCGAGCCGCCGGCCTTCGAGGCCGGCGGCAGCGCAAGGCGGCCCGGTCCGGAACGGGTGCCCGCCGCACCGGCCCGGCTACCCCTGCACCTTGCTCGCGATGCGTGACCGACAGGTCCCGGAACGTCCCGGCGAGAGCCTCGCGATCCCGGTCGAAGGCGCGCCCATGGACGGAGACCCTCGGGGCGGGTGGGTGAGGTCCCTGGTGTCCCCCTGAGGTTGAGTCGAGTGCACTCAGCTCTCTTGACCGAATCGAGTGCGCTCGGCAAGATTGAGCGAGCTAGACTCAAGGTCGGCCAAGTCGGACCCCGGTCCGGCGACGGCGGGCACGACACCGACTACTCACTACGACACCACATCCCACCCGCCCCCCAACGAAGGCGGCGGCACGACGCACGGAGGCTAGGCGTTATGGCTCGTTCGGTTGGTATTGATCTTGGTACGACGAATTCGGTGGTGGCGGTTCTTGAGGGTGGGGAGCCGACGGTGGTGACGAATGCGGAGGGTGCGCGGACCACTCCGTCGGTGGTGGCGTTTGCGAAGAATGGTGAGGTGTTGGTGGGGGAGGTGGCGAAGCGGCAGGCGGTGACGAATGTTGATCGGACGATTCGTTCGGTTAAGCGTCATATGGGGACTGACTGGTCGACTTCGGTGGATGGTAAGCCGTTTACGCCGCAGCAGATTTCTGCGTTTATTTTGCAGAAGTTGAAGCGTGATGCGGAGGCGTATTTGGGTGAGCCGGTGACGGATGCGGTTATTACTGTGCCGGCCTATTTTTCGGATGCGCAGCGTCAGGCGACGAAGGAGGCTGGTGAGATCGCTGGTTTGACTGTTCAGCGGATCATCAATGAGCCGACTGCGGCGGCGTTGGCGTATGGGTTGGACAAGGAGCACGACCAGACGATTTTGGTGTTCGATCTGGGTGGTGGCACCTTCGATGTCTCGTTGTTGGAGATTGGTGAGGGTGTGTTTGAGGTCAAGGCGACTTCTGGTGACAACCATCTGGGTGGTGATGACTGGGATTCCAAGATCGTGGACTGGTTGGTGGGGCAGTTCAAGAACAAGCAGGGGATTGATCTGGGGGCGGACAAGATCGCGAAGCAGCGTCTGACGGAGGCTGCTGAGAAGGCGAAGATCGAGTTGTCGTCGGCGTCGGAGACGCAGATTAATTTGCCGTACATCACGTTGGGTGAGTCGGG
Source organism: Actinopolymorpha pittospori (assembly GCF_014873875.1). Lineage (GTDB taxonomy): Bacteria > Actinomycetota > Actinomycetes > Propionibacteriales > Actinopolymorphaceae > Actinopolymorpha > Actinopolymorpha pittospori. The sequence continues at coordinate 2,179,837 of NZ_JADBEM010000001.1, forward strand.
TCCGTTGCATTTGGATGAGAAGTTGTCGCGGGCTGAGTTCCAGCGGATGACGGGTGATTTGTTGGAGCGGTGTCGGCGTCCGTTCCAGCAGGTGTTGAAGGATGGTGGGGTGGAGATCGCCAAGATCGATCATGTGATTTTGGTGGGTGGTTCTACTCGGATGCCTGCGGTGGCGGATCTGGTGCGGGAGTTGACGGGTGGTAAGGAGCCTCACAAGGGTGTGAACCCTGATGAGGTGGTGGCGATTGGTGCGTCGTTGCAGTCGGGTGTGTTGCGGGGTGAGGTGAAGGACGTTCTGTTGTTGGACGTGACTCCGCTCTCCCTCGGAATCGCGACCAAGGGCGGCGTCTTCACCAAGATCATCGAGCGCAACACGACCATCCCGACCAAGCGCTCCGAGGTGTTCACGACCGCCGAGGACAACCAGCCGTCCGTCATGATCGAGGTGTTCCAGGGCGAGCGCGAAATGGCGCGCGACAACAAGTCCCTCGGAAACTTCGAGCTCACCGGACTTCCGCCCGCGCCGCGCAACGTCCCCCAGATCGAGGTCGCGTTCGACATCGACGCCAACGGCATCGTGCACGTGTCCGCGAAGGACCTGGGCACCGGTCGTGAGCAGAAGATGACCGTGACCGGTGGTTCGGCACTGCCCAAGGACGACATCGACCGGATGGTTCGAGACGCCGAGCAGTACGCCGAGGAGGACCGTAAGCGCCGCGAGGCCGCGGAGCTGCGCAACCAGGCGGACACGCTGGTCTACCAGACCGAGAAGTTCATCGCCGACAACCCCGACAGCGTCCCGGCCGACGTCAAGACCGAGGTCGAGCAGGACGTCTCGGCGCTGAAGAAGGCGCTCGAAGGCGAGGACGCCGACGCGTTGAAGACGGCGTTCGACAAGCTCTCGGAGTCCCGCACCAAGATGGGCGCCGCGATCTACGCCAACGCCCAGCAGTCCCAGGGCGCCGGCGCCACCGCAGGTGAGGGCACGGACGCCGGCACGCCCGGCGGCTCCAACCAGAACGACGACGAAGATGTGGTCGAGGCCGAGATCGTCGACGAGGACAAGCCGGCCGGCGGCAACACCGATGAGGGGCAGGGCGGTCAGAAGTGACGCAGGCCGAGGAACACGAAGGTCCCGTGGTCCGCGACCGACGGCGTATCGACCCGCAGACCGGTGAACTCCGCGAGGGGGCGCGCACGTCCGCGTCCCCGGCCGGAGAGGCTCCGGACGCGTCTGCGGAGGTCGAGGCCGAAGAAGGTGCAGAGGCTGCCGAGGTGGAGGCACTGAAGGTCGCACTCGCCGAGCGCACCAACGACATCAAGCGCATCCAGGCGGAGTACGTCAACTACAAGCGGCGAGTCGACCGCGACCGGCAGGCCAACCAGGACCTCGCCGTGGGCGGCGTCCTCACCGAACTCCTGCCCGTCCTGGACGACATCGGCCGCGCCCGCGAGCACGGCGAGCTCTCCGGCGGCTTCAAGGCGGTGGCCGAGGCGCTGGAGTCCAGCCTCACCAAGCTCGGCCTGGTCAAGTACGGCGAGGTCGGTGAGGAGTTCGACCCACGCGTGCACGAGGCACTCATGCACGCCTACTCCGACGACGTCACCGGGCCGACCTGCTCGGCGATCCTGCAGCCGGGATACCGGCACGGCGAGCGCATCCTGCGTCCGGCGCGAGTCGCGGTGGCCGAGCCCACTGCCGGGCTGCCGGCGGAGAACGGCGAAAGCGTCCAGAGCGCGGAGCAGGGAGACACTTCGGAGACGGGCGGTCCGGGTGACCGGCAGGGCCCGTCCGACGGCGGCTGAGCAGAAGGGGAGGTGAGGGGCACCAATGGGCACGAAAGAGTGGCTCGAGAAGGACTTCTACAAGGTGCTCGGCGTCTCCAAGGATGCTTCCGCCGAGGAGATCAAGAAGTCGTACCGCAAGCTGGCCCGACAGAACCACCCGGACGCCAACCGGGGTGACGCCAAGGCCGAGGAGCGCTTCAAGGAAGTGTCCGAGGCCTACTCCGTCCTCTCCGACCCCGCCAAGCGGAAGGAGTACGACGAGGCCCGGTCGCTGTTCGGGGGCGCCGGTGGCTTCCGGTTCCCGGGCGGCCAGGGTGGTCAGGGCGGCGGGGGTTTCCCGTTCGACCTGGGCGACATCTTCAACCAGCAGGGCGGCAACCGCACCGGCGCCGGTGGCGGCGGACTCGGCGACATCCTCGGTGGCATCTTCACCGGTGGGAAGACCCGGACCCCGCCAGGCACCCGTCCCCGCCGTGGTGCCGATGTCGAGACCGAGGTGAGCATCGGCTTCCGCGACGCGGTGGACGGGGTCACGGTCCCGCTCCGCATGACCAGCGACGCGCCGTGTCCGGACTGTTCGGGCACCGGCGCGAAGGCCGGCACCATGCCGCGGGTCTGTCCGGACTGTGAGGGCGTCGGTATGCGGGCCACCTCCCAGGGCGGCCGGCTGGCGATGACCGAGCCGTGCCGTACCTGCCGTGGTCGGGGGCTCGTCGTCGACAACCCGTGCCCGACCTGCCACGGCTCCGGTCGTGGCACGTCGTCGCGGACCATGCAGGTCCGGATCCCCGCCGGTGTCTACGACAACCAGCGGATCCGGCTGCGGGGCAAGGGCGCCGCCGGTGAACGCGGCGGCCCGTCCGGCGACCTGTACGTCACGGTGCACGTCCAGCCGGACGAGCGGTTCGGCCGCAAGGGCGAGCACCTCACCATCACCGTGCCGATCTCGTTCCCCGAGGCGGCTCTCGGTGGCGAGGTGACCGTGCCCACGCTCAACGGCCAGACGGTCACCCTGAAGGTCCCCGCGGGCACGCCCAACGGCCGCACCTTCCGAGTCCGCGGCAAGGGCAGCGCGCGCCGCGACGGCACCAAGGGAGACCTGCTGGTCAGCGTCGAGGTCGTCGTTCCCGAACACCTCGACGAGAAGGCCAAGGAAGCTCTCGACGCCTATCGCAAGGCGACCGGCGCCGATGATTCCGACCACGAGTACGACGGGAAGGAAGGCGTCCGATGACGGGTACCCGGTCCGACCCGACGGGAGGCCTCGGTGGCTCCCGTCGGGCGCGGGCGGCGTTCGACATGACGATGGACGCCGAGACGCCGGTCTACGTGATCAGTGTGGCTGCCGAGCTCACCGGGCTGCACCCGCAGACGCTCCGTACCTACGACCGGCTCGGCCTGGTGACGCCGGGCCGGTCGGGGGGCGGCGGGCGGCGCTACTCCCTGCGTGACATCGAGACCCTGCGCCACGTCGCCGAGCTCACGGCGGCGGGCATCGGGCTCGAGGGTGTGAAGCGGATCCTCGAACTCGAGGCGCTGGCCGAGTCGCTGACGGCTCGGGTGGCCGAACTCGAGGAGGCGCTCGACGACGCCCAGGTGATGCTGGAACGGGCCGCCGAGCAGGCGGCCTACCTCCCTGAGCTCATGCCGCGTCCCAGCCAGGCCGTCGTGGTCTGGCAGGGACGGGCGCGGCGTCGGCGGTAGGGCACGGCCCTGGATGCACCGGACGAGCACCACTATGACCATCAAGTTGAGTGGAATGGACTCAACTTTTCGACCGTTCTACCTGTCGACGACGAATCGTTGAGATTGACGGGGTTGCCACGACCATGGATGCGCAGAAGCTGACGACCAAGAGCCAGGACGCACTCTCGGCCGCGATCCGACGGGCCGCAAACAGCGGAAACCCCTCGGTCGAGCCGGTCCACGTACTCCTCGCCCTGCTTGCCGACTCCGAGGGCACGGCCAGTGGCCTGCTCGACGCGGTGGGCACCGACCGGAACGCCGTGGAGAAGGCCGCCACCGAGGCGGCCGAGCGGCTGCCCGCCGCGAGCGGCTCCACCGTGCAGGCGCCGGGGTTGGCTCGCCCTCTATACCAGGTGCTGCAGGTCGCACAGGACCAGGCCACCGAGCTCGGTGACGAGTACGTCTCGACCGAGCACCTGCTGGTCGGGCTCGCGACCGTCGCCAGCAGCGCCAAGGAGGTGTTGACGCGGGCCGGCGCGACCGCGGACGGCCTGCTCGCCGCGTTCGCCAAGGTCCGCGGTTCGGCACGGGTCACCTCGCCGGACCCGGAAGGCACCTACAAGGCCCTCTCGAAGTACTCCGTCGATCTCACCGACGGGGCCCGCGACGGCAAACTCGACCCCGTCATCGGGCGGGACGCCGAGATCCGCCGGGTGGTCCAGGTGCTGTCCCGGCGTACCAAGAACAACCCGGTGCTCATCGGCGAGCCCGGTGTCGGCAAGACCGCGGTGGTCGAAGGACTCGCCCAGCGGATCGTCGCCGGTGACGTACCGGAGTCGTTGAAGGGCCGCCGGCTGGTGTCCCTCGACCTCGGTTCGATGGTGGCCGGCGCGAAGTACCGCGGTGAGTTCGAGGAACGTCTGAAGGCCGTACTCAACGAGATCAAGGAGAGCGACGGCCAGATCATCACCTTCATCGACGAGCTGCACACCGTCGTCGGTGCCGGCGCGACCGGTGACGGCTCCATGGACGCCGGCAACATGCTCAAGCCGATGCTGGCCCGTGGTGAGCTGCGGATGATCGGCGCCACCACGCTGGACGAGTACCGCCAGCGGATCGAGAAGGATCCCGCCCTCGAACGCCGGTTCCAGCAGGTGTTCGTCGGTGAGCCGTCCGTCGAGGACACCATCGCGATCCTGCGTGGCCTACGGGAACGCTACGAGGCGCACCACAAGGCGCAGATCGCCGACAGTGCGCTGGTCGCCGCGGCGACCCTGTCCAACCGCTACATCACCGGCCGCAAGCTCCCCGACAAGGCGATCGACCTCGTCGACGAGGCCGCGAGCCGACTGCGGATGGAGATCGACTCCAGCCCGGTCGAGATCGACGAGCTCCGCCGGCAGGTCGACCGGATGAAGATGGAGGAACTCGCCCTCTCCAAGGAGGAGGACGCCGCGAGCCGCGAACGGCTGGCGACTCTCCGCGCCGAGCTCGCCGACCGCGAGGAGTCCCTGCGCGGTCTGGAGGCCCGCTGGGAGAAGGAGAAGTCCGGCCTGAACCGCGTCGGCGACGTCAAGCAGCGGCTGGACGACCTCCGGGTGCAGGCCGAGCGCGCCCAGCGCGAAGGCGACCTGGAGACCGCGGCGCGGATCCTCTACGGCGAGATCCCCCAGCTCGAGAAGGAGCTGAAGGCAGCCTCCGAGGCACCCCCGGAGCCGACCGACACCGTGCCGATGGTGCGCGACGAGGTCGGACCGGACGAGGTGGCCGAGGTCGTGTCCAGCTGGACCGGCATCCCCACCGGGCGGTTGCTCGAGGGCGAGACCGGCAAGCTGCTGCGGATGGAGGACGAACTCGGCCAGCGGCTGATCGGGCAGCGCCGGGCCGTGGCCGCGGTGTCCGACGCCGTACGCCGGGCCCGCGCGGGCGTGTCCGACCCCGACCGTCCGACCGGATCGTTCCTCTTCCTCGGACCCACCGGCGTCGGCAAGACGGAGTTGGCGAAGGCACTCGCGGAGTTCCTCTTCGACGACGAACGCGCGATGGTCCGCATCGACATGAGTGAGTACGCCGAGAAGCACTCGGTCGCCCGCCTGGTCGGCGCGCCACCCGGCTACGTCGGCTACGAGGAGGGCGGCCAGCTGACCGAGGCGGTGCGCCGGAGGCCGTACTCCGTGATCCTGCTCGACGAGGTGGAGAAGGCGCACCCGGAGGTCTTCGACGTCCTCCTGCAGGTGCTGGACGACGGCCGGCTCACCGACGGGCAGGGCCGCACCGTCGACTTCCGCAACGTGCTGCTGATCCTCACCAGCAACCTCGGCTCGCAGTACCTCGCCGACCCCTCACTGGAGGAGGCGAAGAAGCGCGAGATGGTGATGAGCGTCGTACGGACGTCGTTCAAGCCCGAGTTCCTCAACCGGCTCGACGAGGTGGTGCTCTTCGACGCGCTCGGGAGCGAGGAACTCACCCGGATCGTCGACCTCCAGGTGGCGGCGCTAGCCAAGCGCCTGGCCGACCGGCGCATCCGGCTCGAGGTCACCGACGGAGCGAAGGAATGGCTGGCCCTGACCGGCTACGACCCGGTCTACGGCGCCCGCCCGCTGCGACGCCTCGTCCAGTCGGCGATCGGCGACGGCCTGGCCCGCAAGCTGCTGGCCGGTGAGGTACGCGACGGCAACCGCGTCCTCGTCGACGTCAACGACGCCAACGACTCCCTTGAGATCCGGGTGGCTCCGGCCGCCCCCGTCCCGGTCCACTCACCGTGAGCCGAACGGTCGGGCCGGGTGTCTCCCGCGGGCGACACCCGGCCGCCGGCGAGGGTTCCTTCGCGCTCCCAGACCCCGGTCCACCCTGATCCCCGGTCCCTTCCTGACTCTTTCCTGACTCTTCGACGACTTCTCACCCGCGGTGCCAACCAGGCCGCGCCGCGGCTCTCCACTCATGGACAACCCAAAGCTTCGGAGGCTAGGCGTTATGGCTCGTTCGGTTGGTATTGATCTTGGTACGACGAATTCGGTGGTGGCGGTTCTTGAGGGTGGGGAGCCGACGGTGGTGACGAATGCGGAGGGTGCGCGGACCACTCCGTCGGTGGTGGCGTTTGCGAAGAATGGTGAGGTGTTGGTGGGGGAGGTGGCGAAGCGGCAGGCGGTGACGAATGTTGATCGGACGATTCGTTCGGTTAAGCGTCATATGGGGACTGACTGGTCGACTTCGGTGGATGGTAAGCCGTTTACGCCGCAGCAGATTTCTGCGTTTATTTTGCAGAAGTTGAAGCGTGATGCGGAGGCGTATTTGGGTGAGCCGGTGACGGATGCGGTTATTACTGTGCCGGCCTATTTTTCGGATGCGCAGCGTCAGGCGACGAAGGAGGCTGGTGAGATCGCTGGTTTGACTGTTCAGCGGATCATCAATGAGCCGACTGCGGCGGCGTTGGCGTATGGGTTGGACAAGGAGCACGACCAGACGATTTTGGTGTTCGATCTGGGTGGTGGCACCTTCGATGTCTCGTTGTTGGAGATTGGTGAGGGTGTGTTTGAGGTCAAGGCGACTTCTGGTGACAACCATCTGGGTGGTGATGACTGGGATTCCAAGATCGTGGACTGGTTGGTGGGGCAGTTCAAGAACAAGCAGGGGATTGATCTGGGGGCGGACAAGATCGCGAAGCAGCGTCTGACGGAGGCTGCTGAGAAGGCGAAGATCGAGTTGTCGTCGGCGTCGGAGACGCAGATTAATTTGCCGTACATCACGTTGGGTGAGTCGGGTCCGTTGCATTTGGATGAGAAGTTGTCGCGGGCTGAGTTCCAGCGGATGACGGGTGATTTGTTGGAGCGGTGTCGGCGTCCGTTCCAGCAGGTGTTGAAGGATGGTGGGGTGGAGATCGCCAAGATCGATCATGTGATTTTGGTGGGTGGTTCTACTCGGATGCCTGCGGTGGCGGATCTGGTGCGGGAGTTGACGGGTGGTAAGGAGCCTCACAAGGGTGTGAACCCTGATGAGGTGGTGGCGATTGGTGCGTCGTTGCAGTCGGGTGTGTTGCGGGGTGAGGTGAAGGACGTTCTGTTGTTGGACGTGACTCCGCTCTCCCTCGGAATCGCCTCCGGCCGGCTCTCCGGTCAGGGTGGTGTGTTCACGAAGATCATCGAGCGCAACACCACGATTCCGACGACCAAGTCGCAGATCTTCTCCACCGCTTCCGACGCGCAGCCCTCCGTGCTGATCGAGGTGTTCCAGGGCGAGCGCGCCATGGCCGCCGACAACAAGTCGCTCGGCAACTTCGAGCTCACCGGCATCGCCCCGGCGCCCCGCGGAATGCCGAAGATCGAGGTCTCCTTCGACATCGACGCCAACGGCATCGTGCACGTGTCCGCGAAGGACCTGGGTACGGGTCGTGAGCAGAAGATGACCGTGACCGGTGGTTCGGCACTGCCCAAGGACGACATCGACCGGATGATCCGCGATGCCGAGGAGTACGCCGAAGACGACCGTAAGCGCCGCGAGGCCGCGGAGCTGCGCAACCAGGCCGAGAGCCTCGTCTACCAGACCGAGAAGTTCATCGCCGACAACCCCGACAGCGTCCCGGCCGAGGTGAAGTCGGAGGTCGGCGAGGACATCGCCGCCGTCAAGAAGGCCCTGGAGGGTGAGGACGCCGACGCGTTGAAGACGGCGTTCGACAAGCTCTCGGAGTCCCGCACCAAGATCGGTGCGGCGATCTACGCCAACACCCAGCAGTCCACGGCTGCCGGCGCCGACTCGGCCGGTACGCCGGACGGCGCGACGGACGGCTCCGCCGACGGCTCGACGGGCTCCGGCCAGTCGGCGGACGGCGACGTCGTCGAGGGCGAGATCCTCGACGAGGACAAGCCGGCGGGCGAGCAGAAGTAGGCCCGCGGTTCGCGGATTCCGCGAACCAGCGTCAACGGACGAGGGGTGTGCCGGCAAGCCAGCCGGTGCACCCCTCGCGTTTGCCGGGCGCTAGCTCGCGCGGCGCGCGGCGGGGATGACGCCGGGACGGGCCGGGATCTCGGTACCCGCGCCCGGCGCGGGCCTCCCGACGCCTGACACGAAGGACGTCACCTCCGCCTCGGTCGGGGTATACCGCTCCCGCGGCCAGACGGGCGGCCCGGGACGAGCCTCTCGGCGCCGGGCGACCTCGATGGTCAGGGTGATCGCGACCGCGGCGAACATCGGCCGGTTGTCGTTGATGTCGCCGGACACCATGGCGTTCAGAACGAAGAAGAGCGTCAGGCCCGACCAGATTGCACCGTCCCTCGACCTGCAGCACCGGCGAAGCCGCCACGCACTCACGGCGAGGAACGCAACGACCGCGAGCGCGCAGACCGCTCCCGCCTCCGCCAGGACCTCGACCAGGAGGTTGTGGGGGTACTGCGTCCAACGGTCGTCGAGCACCTCGCTCGGTCTCAGGTAGTCGACCAGGCTCCCCCAACCCACCCCTGCTGGGTGCTGCCCCGCCGTCCGGAGCGCTCCGCCGATGAGGTGGAGGCGTGCGCCGACGGACACGTCGTCGCCGGCGCCGCCCTGAACCACCCGGAGGAGCCGCTCCGCGGCCAGGCCGGCGTCCCGGCTCATCCACCAGAGCGCGAAGGGGAACAACGCGAGGACCGCCGCGATCCGGGCCTGGCGGCTGCTCGTCCCGTCGAGCCTGCTGCAGCCGACGAGCAGGAACGCCACGGCGGCGGCGAAGAGTCCCCCCCGCGAGCCGGACTCGACGACGGCCGCGGCCATCCCGAGCGCGCCGACGAAGAGCAGGGCGCGAAGAGGACGCCGGCGTACGAAGAACCCGAGGATCGCGAGGACGAGGCAGCCGGCGCCGGCCACCACGGTCCAGGCCGCCACCATCCGTCGACGTGGGGTGTCGACCACGAAGAACGGCGCCAGCGCCGCGAGCAGGGTGAGGGTCCACAGCTCGAGGACCTTCGCGTCGGCGTACGGGTTGGCGTCGGGGAACGGTGACGCGGGACCGTGGAGCAGCGAGGCCGGAACGAAGCTCAGCCACAGCAGGACGACCAAGGCGGCGTTCCGGGGCGCGGAGAGCCTGCGGAGGAACGCCAGGACGACCACGAGCACCGTGACCGCCGAGGCGATCATCGTCAGGTCGACCGGCAGCCAGGCGAACGCCGCTGTCCCTTCGACGTAGCCGGCGAAAAGCAGGCCTATGAGGAAGACCGGGCCGATGAGGTCGCGTCCCGGCATCCGGAAGCGCATGGCGCGCTCGTGCACTCCCCCCACCCCACCCCACCCCACCCCTACCCGAAGCCCGCTCGACGGTAATGCAGGAAATCCCGTCGAACCCGGCGGATGCGGAGGAAAGTGACGACACAGCGCGAGCACTCGGCTCCACGTGGTCAGTGGGGGTTGGGCGGTGTGTGCCGAGTGGTCTCGGGCCGGCGTCGCCCGCGTTGTCGTCCGGGTGACGGGTGTTGGGGGGAGATCGGGAATCAGCCCGTGGGCCGGTCCCGTTGTCTCCTCCTGGTGCGCGACGGCGCGGACCGCGCGATGACGGGGTCCGGCCGGTCGGCAACGAGCTGGTGTCCACCGGCGGGGACACGCCGGACGGGCACGCTAGACCCCCAAGTTGACCATGGCGCCACAGGCATGTAACTTCTACGAGTCGCTGCGAGAGCGGGACGCCATCAGGCGGCCGGACCAGCGGCAATCTCCTCCTTGATGATCTTCGGGCAACGCGCTTTGGCGCGCCATCCGAAGGCTGTGAAGGAGGGGGAACGGCCCGAAACACCCCGATTTGACCGGGTTGCGGAACGGCCGGTAGCCTTAGGAACGTCGCTGAGAGCGCGGGACACCGAGAGGTGGCCGGACCGGCGGCTTCTCCCACCAAGTCAGTTCGGAAGCTACTTCGGTGTTTCCGGGTGCGTGTGGGGGGAAATGTTCCGCACAACCCGAGTTTGACTCGGGAAGTCGGAACAAGTAAAGTAGAGGAGTTGCCCTGGTTCCGGGCTGGTAGGTCTGGGGCTGGGAAGCGTCTGATCCTTGAGAACTCAACAGCGTGCCGAAAGTCGATGCATAAGTTTGTCCCCGTCTGGGATGCTGGTGCATTTATGTGCTGGTGTTTCGACGGATTCCTTTGGTATGCAGGCGACCTCTTTTGGGGTTGTTTGTTTGCCGGGATGTTTTCTCCAGTTTTCAACGGAGAGTTTGATCCTGGCTCAGGACGAACGCTGGCGGCGTGCTTAACACATGCAAGTCGAGCGGAAAGGCCCTTCGGGGTACTCGAGCGGCGAACGGGTGAGTAACACGTGAGCAACCTGCCTCTAGCTCTGGGATAAGCCCGGGAAACTGGGTCTAATACCGGATATGACTCTTGCTGGCATCGGTGAGGGTGGAAAGATTTATTGGCTAGAGATGGGCTCGCGGCCTATCAGCTTGTTGGTGGGGTAATGGCCTACCAAGGCTTTTACGGGTAGCCGGCCTGAGAGGGCGACCGGCCACACTGGGACTGAGACACGGCCCAGACTCCTACGGGAGGCAGCAGTGGGGAATATTGCACAATGGGCGAAAGCCTGATGCAGCAACGCCGCGTGAGGGATGACGGCCTTCGGGTTGTAAACCTCTTTCAGCGGGGACGAAGCGCAAGTGACGGTACCCGCAGAAGAAGCGCCGGCCAACTACGTGCCAGCAGCCGCGGTAACACGTAGGGCGCGAGCGTTGTCCGGAATTATTGGGCGTAAAGGGCTCGTAGGCGGTTTGTTGCGTCGAAAGTGAAAATCCGGGGCTTAACTCCGGACTTGCTTTCGATACGGGCAGACTAGAGGTAGGCAGGGGAGAGTGGAATTCCTGGTGTAGCGGTGGAATGCGCAGATATCAGGAGGAACACCGGTGGCGAAGGCGGCTCTCTGGGCCTTACCTGACGCTGAGGAGCGAAAGCGTGGGGAGCGAACAGGATTAGATACCCTGGTAGTCCACGCCGTAAACGTTGGGCGCTAGGTGTGGGGGACTTCCACGTCCTCCGTGCCGCAGCTAACGCATTAAGCGCCCCGCCTGGGGAGTACGGCCGCAAGGCTAAAACTCAAAGGAATTGACGGGGGCCCGCACAAGCGGCGGAGCATGTTGCTTAATTCGAGGCAACGCGAAGAACCTTACCTGGGTTTGACATGCAGAGAAATCTCGTAGAGATACGGGGTCCGTAAGGGCTCTGCACAGGTGGTGCATGGCTGTCGTCAGCTCGTGTCGTGAGATGTTGGGTTAAGTCCCGCAACGAGCGCAACCCTCGTCCTATGTTGCCAGCGGGTAATGCCGGGAACTCATAGGAGACTGCCGGGGTCAACTCGGAGGAAGGTGGGGATGAGGTCAAGTCATCATGCCCCTTATGTCCAGGGCTGCAAACATGCTACAATGGTCGGTACAATGGGCTGCGAAATCGTGAGGTGGAGCGAATCCCAAAAAGCCGGCCTCAGTTCGGATCGGGGTCTGCAACTCGACCCCGTGAAGTTGGAGTCGCTAGTAATCGCGGATCAGCAACGCCGCGGTGAATACGTTCCCGGGCCTTGTACACACCGCCCGTCAAGTCATGAAAGTCGGCAATACCCGAAGCCGGTGACCCAACCCTTGTGGAGGGAGCCGTCGAAGGTGGGGCTGGCGATTAGGACTAAGTCGTAACAAGGTAGCCGTACCGGAAGGTGCGGCTGGATCACCTCCTTTCTAAGGAGCTTTTCTGGCAGCGCGTGAGTGTTGTCCAGGGCGCCGTTGTCTGGCCGAGTGTGTCAGAGCGGTGAGCTCATTAGTGGAGCATCGGCTAGTGGGTATCCGTCCAGGGTGTGCCCGCCGTAGTACTGCTCACGTCGCTTCTTGTGGTGTGGGTGTGGAAATGGTGGGTGTGGTTGGGTGGTGCTGAGGCACGTTGTTGGGTCCTGAGGGATCAGGCCATGTGGTTTGTGGTTGTGGTTTCTTGGTGGGTCTGCCCTGCGTTCGTACGGCCATTCTTCGTCTGTGGTTTGGGTGTTGGGTGGTACGCGGCGGTTGTGGGTGGGTTTCCGTTCGTATCTTGAGAACTGCATAGTGGACGCGAGCATCTTTTTTGCCGAGACGTTGTGTGTCTTGTGAGACAAGTTAGTAAGGGCACTCGGTGGATGCCTTGGCACCAGAAGCCGATGAAGGACGTAGGAGCCTGCGAAAAGCCCCGGGGAGTTGGCAACCGAGCTGTGATCCGGGGGTGTCCGAATGGGGAAACCCGGCTGGAGTCATGTCCAGTCACCGGCGCCTGAACACATAGGGCGTTCGGAGGGAACGCGGGGAAGTGAAACATCTCAGTACCCGCAGGAAGAGAAAACAATTGTGATTCCGTGAGTAGTGGCGAGCGAAAGCGGAAGAGGCTAAACCGTGTAGGCGTGATAGCTGGTAGGCGTTGCCTATGCGGGGTTGTGGGATCGTCCGGTCGGAGCTACTGATCCGGCAAGGAGTGATAAACCATCGCGGAAGTCGAAAGGTCTGGAAAGGCCTGGCATAGCAGGTGATACCCCTGTAGACGTAACGTGATGGCTCCTGGACGTTTTCCCAAGTAGCACGGGACCCCTGAAATCCTGTGTGAATCTGGCGGGACCACCCGCTAAGCCTAAATACTCTCTGGTGACCGATAGTGAACCAGTACCGTGAGGGAAAGGTGAAAAGTACCCCGGGAGGGGAGTGAAATAGTCCCTGAAACCGTGTGCCTACAATCCGTCGGAGCGGTCCTTTTGGGCTGTGACGGCGTGCCTTTTGAAGAATGAGCCTGCGAGTTAGTGGTACGTGGCGAGGTTAACCCGTGTGGGGAAGCCGTAGCGAAAGCGAGTCCTAATAGGGCGTTGAGTCGCGTGCTCTAGACCCGAAGCGGAGTGATCTACCCATGGGCAGGGTGAAGCGCGGGTAAGACCGCGTGGAGGCCCGAACCCACCGGCGTTGAAAAGCCGGGGGATGACCTGTGGGTAGGGGTGAAAGGCCAATCAAACTCCGTGATAGCTGGTTCTCCCCGAAATGCATATAGGTGCAGCGTCGCGTGTTTCCTACCGGAGGTAGAGCACTGGATGGTCTAGGGGGCCGACAAGCTTACCGAAATCAGCCAAACTCCGAATGCCGGTAGGTGAGAGCGCGGCAGTGAGACTGCGGGGGATAAGCTTCGTAGTCGAGAGGGAAACAGCCCAGATCACCAGCTAAGGCCCCTAAGCGTTCGCTAAGTGGAAAAGGATGTGGAGTCGCAGAGACAACCAGGAGGTTGGCTTAGAAGCAGCCACCCTTGAAAGAGTGCGTAATAGCTCACTGGTCAAGTGATTCTGCGCCGACAATGTAGCGGGGCTCAAGCGAACCGCCGAAGCTGTGGCATTTGCGTATTTGTTCGGCCGTGTCCTTCGGGGTGCGGTCCAGACGCGTGGATGGGTAGGGGAGCGTCGTGTGGCGTGTGAAGCGGCGGGGTGACCCAGTCGTGGATGCTACACGAGTGAGAATGCAGGCATGAGTAGCGAAAGAGGAGTGAGAAACTCCTCCGCCGAATGACCAAGGGTTCCAGGGCCAGGCTAATCCGCCCTGGGTAAGTCGGGACCTAAGGCGAGGCCGACAGGCGTAGTCGATGGACAACGGGTTGATATTCCCGTACCGGCTTTGTCGCGCCCATGCTGAGTCCGGTGATGCTAAGCGCCCGATCCTGGGATGACCTTTCGGGGTTGTTTCGGGTGAGCGCGTGAACCGATCCGGTAGTAGGCAAGCGATGGGGTGACGCAGGAGGGTAGCTCTACGCGGCGATGGTAGTCCGCGGGCAAGGGTGTAGGGCGAGGCGTAGGTAAATCCGCGTCTCTTGTGCTTGAGACCTGATGCCGAGCCGATTGAGGCGAAGTGAGTGATCCCATGCTGCCGAGAAAAACCTCTAGCGAGTGGCAAGGCCGCCCGTACCCCAAACCGACACAGGTGGTCAGGTAGAGAATACCAAGGCGATCGGGCGAACCATGGTTAAGGAACTCGGCAAAATGCCCCCGTAACTTCGGGAGAAGGGGGACCGGATCCGTGAGGGGACTTGCTCCCTGTAGCGGTGAAGGTCGCAGAGACCAGGCCCAAGCGACTGTTTACTAAAAACACAGGTCCGTGCGAAGTCGCAAGACGATGTATACGGACTGACGCCTGCCCGGTGCTGGAACGTTAAGGGGACCGGTTAGACCTTCGGGTCGAAGCTGAGAACTTAAGCGCCAGTAAACGGCGGTGGTAACTATAACCATCCTAAGGTAGCGAAATTCCTTGTCGGGTAAGTTCCGACCTGCACGAATGGCGTAACGACTTGGGCGCTGTCTCAACCATGGACCCGGCGAAATTGCATTACGAGTAAAGATGCTCGTTACGCGCAGCAGGACGGAAAGACCCCGGGACCTTTACTACAGCTTGGTATTGGCGGTCGGTTCGGTTTGTGTAGGATAGGTGGGAGACTGTGAAACCTGGACGCCAGTTCGGGTGGAGTCAACGTTGAAATACCACTCTGATCGTATTGGCTGTCTAACCTCGGTCCGTTATCCGGATCAGGGACAGTGCCTGGTGGGTAGTTTAACTGGGGCGGTTGCCTCCCAAAATGTAACGGAGGCGCCCAAAGGTTCCCTCAGCCTGGTTGGCAATCAGGTGTCGAGTGCAAGTGCACAAGGGAGCTTGACTGTGAGACCGACAGGTCGAGCAGGGACGAAAGTCGGGACTAGTGATCTTACGGTGGCACGTGGAAGCGCCGTGACTCAACGGATAAAAGGTACCCCGGGGATAACAGGCTGATCTTGCCCAAGAGTCCATATCGACGGCATGGTTTGGCACCTCGATGTCGGCTCGTCGCATCCTGGGGCCGGAGCAGGTCCCAAGGGTTGGGCTGTTCGCCCATTAAAGCGGTACGCGAGCTGGGTTTAGAACGTCGTGAGACAGTTCGGTCCCTATCCGCTGTGCGCGCAGGAGACTTGAGAAGGGCTGTCCCTAGTACGAGAGGACCGGGACGGACGAACCTCTGGTGTGCCAGTTGTTCTGCCAAGAGCACCGCTGGTTGGCTACGTTCGGGAGTGATAACCGCTGAAGGCATCTAAGCGGGAAGCACGCTTCAAGATGAGGTCTCCCACCGGGTTAACCGGGTAAGGCCCCCAGTAGACGACTGGGTTGATAGGCCAGATGTGGAAGCGAGGACGAAAGACTCGTGGAGCTGACTGGTACTAATAGGCCGAGGGCTTGTCTTCACACTCTCATGTTTTTTCGTCGTGTTGGCTTGAAAGATTGTGCGTCCACTATGCGGTTCTGAAGGTACGGGCCGGATCCATCACTCACCCCAACGTTTGTTGTGGTTGTTGGGTGTGGTGGGCCTGATATTTTCATAGGGTTACGGCGGTCATGGCGAAGGGGAAACACCCGGTCCCATTCCGAACCCGGAAGTTAAGCTCTTCAGCGCCGATGGTACTGCAGGAGGGATCCTGTGGGAGAGTAGGACACCGCCGGACATTCTTTCGTTGAGGGCCACCCCGCATGGGGTGGCCCTCAACGCATTTCTGGACCCTTTTTCCGGGGAGAGCTGCCGGTCCAGGGCGCTGCCCCAGGTCCAGTAGTCCCGGCCCAGCTGGTTGCGAAGTCCGCAGTCCAGCCGCGTCGTGGATCCTCGCCTGCCGGATCCGCGCTTGGTGACGGAGCTCGCGGTGCTCCCACCTATGGAATCGCGGTGCTCCCACCTATGGAACCCCCACCGTCAGTGGTGCGGAGACTCAGAGGACGCGGAGACTCAGAGGCTGTGCCTGCTGCCGGCCTGATGGCTGGGCGCGGCGATCGTGTCGTGATGGCGGCCGCTCACGGACTTGACCACGATGACGCCCACTGCGGTGGTGATGGGGATCGCGAGGACCAGGCCGATGGAGCCGACGAGGGTGCGCACGACCTCCTCGGCGAGCTCACCGCTGGTGAGGCTGGTGAGGAACGGCCGTTCGTACAACGTGATCAGTAGGAAGATCGGGAGTGCGGCGCCGGCGTAGGCGAAGGCGATCGTGTAGACCGTCGAGGCGATGTGGTCGCGGCCGATCCGCATGGCGCCGCTGAAGAGCCGCCGCGCGGGGAGGTGCGGTGACAGCTCGTGCAACTCCCAGACGGCAGATGCCTGGGTGATGGTGACGTCGTTCAACAGCCCCAGGCCCGCGATGACGATGCCGCACAACACGATCTTGGACAGGTCGAGCCCATTGGTGGAGGACAGGAGCAGGAAGCTGTCGTCCCCGCCACCGAGCCCGGTGAGACGCGCCGCATCGGTCGCCCACCACGCGAGCACGGCGGTGAGGGCGAGACCGAAGAGAGTGCCGATGAGGGCTGTCGTCGTCCGGGTGGAGAACCCGTGGGCGAAGTACAGCACCACGAACATGATCGCCGAGGCGCCGGTGAGCCCGACCAGGAGTGGTGAGGTCCCCTCGAGCATGGCCGGCAACATGAAGAAGGCGAGGATGAGGTAGGCGAACCCGAGGCCAAGCAGCGCCCGGAGCCCGCGGAACCTCGCCACGACGATGACCACGACGGCATACGCGATCGCGATTGCCAGCATCGGCACACCGCGGACGAAGTCGACGAAGGCGTAGTAGTCGGTCTTCGAGCCCTCCGGCCCGACCGCCACGTGTAACAGACGCATCTGGTCACCGGCGGAGACGCCGGCGCGGTTGATCTCCGGTGGCAGGTCGACCTGGATCCTGTCGTCAGCCTTGGGCCCGGTGTCGAGTCGCACCTGGGCCCGGACGCAGGTCACGCTGCCATCGCCGTTCGGACCGGGCCCGGAGTCGCCGCTCGGGCACCGGAACGTCTGCAGGGCGCTCACGGTGCCTTCCACGACGGTCCCGCCTGGGGCGTAGTAGGTAGTGTCCAGCCGTCGGTCCTCGGGGCCGTGGCCGTGTGGCCAGAGCAGCACGACTCCGAGCGCGGTGATGATCCCGAGGGGTACGACGATCGCGGCGAGCAGGACCGACGCCCGCCGGCGGGTCCACGCGGCGGCCGGAGAGGTCGATCCGGCGTGCGTGCCATGGTGGGTGTGGTGGAAGTGGCCACGCGGCGGGTTGGGTTCCGGCGGCATCGGGCTCGTCACCGGGGCAACGGTAGACGAGGCCACTGCACGTGGTCGTCAGGTGGAGCCGCGGGCGTCGGGGCGGGCCGCGACCGCGGAGCGCGATCGACCGGTGACGGGATCAGTCGCTGATCAGTCGGGGACGCGGCGCTGTCCGGCGGTGCTATCTGGCGGAGCTACCGGGCAGTTGCCAGCTGCCGCGTACCGAGGCCGGCCAGGACGTCGAGACACCCTGCCCGGCCAGCACGGTGTGCAGCTCCGCCATCCGGGAGTTCTGGACAGTGCGAGGATCGGTCTTCTTCGTCATGCAGAACGCCGCGACGATGCCGGCGGACTCGCCGATGTTCCACTCCGTCGGGTGGACGCGGTAGGCGCCGTTCGTGACGTGGGTGGTGCCGAGGCACTTGCCGCCGGCCAGCAGGTTGGAGACGTTCGTCGGGATCAACGCCGAGAGCGGGATCTGGTAGGGGTAGCAACGCCGCCACAGGCCGCTGCTGTCTCGGGCGCCCGCGTGGATGTCGAGCCAGTAGTGGCCGGTGCCGACCGAGTCGGCGAACTGCGCGGCCGCGCCCTTGGAGTCGGCCACGCCCGTACGGTCCACCCGGTTGTCGACGCCGACGTGCCACTCGAAGATGCGGGCGATCGAGCGGAGCCGGCGACCTTCGCGGACGTAGGGCGCCTTCGCGATCCCGTCGAGTGTGCCGGATACGTCAGGCCGCAGCCGCAGGGCGGGATAGCCGGTGCCCGAACCGTCGCGGCGCGGAACGTCGTTCTGCAGGTAGTAGAGCATCGACAGGGAGAGTTCCTTGGCGCGCCGGATGTTGTCGGCCTTCGTCACCGCGTCGACGCCGGCCAGGGCTCCGGACTTGAAGTCGTTGCAGGCGAAGTTGAGCAGTCCCACCTCCTCGAGGAGGGAGTCGGCGGTGAAGCTGCGCAGGGCGGCGATCCGGCGGTACTGCCAGAAGTTCGGACCCGCGTCGTAGGCGTGGTCCCTCGTCGGGTCGAAGAGGTTGCGCGCGAAGAAGTCGTGGAACGTCGGCAGGTGGGTCGCGTAGCTGGCCGGCTTGGCGATTCGGTGCTCGCCGCCGGTGCGGGAGTAACCGACCGCCAGCACCATCGTGAAGGCCTGCTGGTCCATGAGGTCGGCGCTCGGGTGCGGGTTGCTGAGCTCTCCGGTGCCCCCGGTGGACTGTGGCCCGCCCTGTTCCCGGCCGATGGTGTGATCGGCCCTGGTGAGCGGAAGCAGTTCCCCGAGGTCGGTCGCGTCGATGAAGTAGGACCCGATGGCGAACCGGGTGGCGTCGTCGGGCCCCTGGAACGCGATGGCCAGCACCCGGCCCCTGACCACCGTGGCGCTCACCGGCCGGTGCTGGAACAGCACCTGGAGCCTGCCGGTGGCGATGTGCGGCATCAGGAGGTTCCAGATGCAGGCGCGCCAGGCAGCGGGGTCGGCGGCCAGCCGGGACGACCAGGCGGCGCCGGGGTTGGGTTCGCCGGCCGCCCTGAACTCGGCGCTGACCGGGTAGTTGGCCCGGTAGAGGTCGCGGACGGCGGCACGAAGCTTCCGGTACGACGCGGTCTGGCCGTAGGCGCCCGCGCTGGGTTCGATCCAGCGGTGCTCGTCCGGTGGGACCAGCTGGGTGGTGAACTGTCCGCCGATCCAGTCGGTCTCCTCGGTGAGCAGCACCGTGGCGCCCGTGCGCACCGCGCCCAGGGCTGCCGCGACACCACCGATGCCGCCGCCCACGATCACGACGTCGGTCCGGAAGGTGCCGACGGTCGGCACGTCACCGGCCGCTGCGGCCGCTTCGGGACGGGTGAGGACGACGGCCCCGGTGGCTGCGGTCGCCATGGCGCCGCCGAGCAGGCCCCTGCGCGAGACCGACATTCGCCTTCCACCCTCCCTCTGACCCATCGCCCGGGCGCACCGGTCCCGTCGGGAGGTGCCATCGGGATCTTGCCAGAAGGCGGGCAGGGGTGCCGCGTGGCTTCGGCCACGCCTGAGGTCAGCGGGGCGTCTCCTCCTGGGGCGCGCGTGGGGATCCGGCGGTGACGTCGCGTCCCCAGTTCTCCGGCCAGTGGTAGGCCTCGTGCGCGATGGCGAGCCGCCGGGTGCGGTAGGCCGGTGAACTGCGGGGCAGCAGATGCTCGACCGGGTGGTCGCCGCGCAGAACCTCAGGATCGAGTTGGTCGGTGAGGATCGGCCGGACCGCGAGCGGGCGGGTGGGGCCGGGCGAGGGCAGCCGACCCAGGGCTCGTCGTACGGCGGAGGTCGCGGACGGGCCGATCGCCCGCATCACGGCGGCTCGGGTCTCCAGGTCGACGGTGCGGAACCGCTCGGCCGGTGAGGGCCGGTGTCCCGGGAAGTCGGCCAGCCCCATGAGGAGTTCGGCGGTGGCCGCCGCCCCCGAGGGGACCGGCAGCGCCTCACACGCGGCGGTGAGGTCACGACGGACGGCGGGGTCGAGCAGGCGTTCACACGCGCCGGCCACGTCGTCCGGGGCGTCCTCCCGGGCGTGCAGGGAGAGCCCGGCCTTTGCCAGGGCGAGCGAGCGCGCCAGCTGGTCGTCGGTCGCGGTGGCGGCGTTCGGGACGAGCAGCGTGGGGAGCCCGGCCGGCAGGAGTTCGTGGACGGCGTTGTAGCCCGCCGCGCTCACCGCCGCGTCGAACGCCGACAGGTACTGCGCGAGGGGGTAGACGTCGACGAGTTCGTGGACGCGGGCGGCCTCGGCGGGCGGCAGGCCGGTCCGCGCCAGCGGCGCCCGGGTCACCGCGACCTGCCACTCCGGCCGGGTGAGGAAGGTCCGGATCGCCGCGAGTGCCGGCGTCACGGCGTCGTTGATGGAGCCGGCGCCGAGGGTCACCAGCGCGGTCGGGCGGTCCGGGTCCAGTCCGAGGGCGGCGGCCGCCTCGGCGCGCGGGAGGGCCGAGCCTTCCTGCCGGACCGTGATCGGCGGGACCCGTACGGCGTCGGTGAGCCTGGACGTCGCGCCGCGGTCTGCGCTCTGGGCCAGGTCACCGGGTTCGATCACCAGGTCGAAGAACGGCGCGGCCGCGAGGGCACGCCGGTTGGCGCCGGGCCGCCACATGCCGCGGCGTACCCAGACGAACGCGACGTCGGGATGGACGGCGCGCGCCCGCAGCAGACCGAGATAGGGCGCGACGCCGTCGAAGACGAAGACGCCCGCCCTGGTCTCACCCAGCAGGGCACTGACCCGGTGGGCGAGGTAGCCGTGCCAGGACAGGTGCGGCATCCAGTTGCGGTGGTGGCTCGGGCAGTACTCCGCCCGCAGCCCGTGCCGACCGACGACGTGGACCGCCTGCGACAGCGAGAACACGATCGGCTCCACCTGCTCCACGGCGTCCGTCCGCGCCTCGGGCCCGCGTAGCGCGAGGGCGACGGCCGCCTGCCGGGCCAGGTGCCCCATGCCGGTGCCGTTGCTGGTGGCGAGGACGACTCGGCGGATCCCGGAGACTCGCTCCTCCATCACTGGACCATCACTCGACCCTCACTGGGCACGGACTCCCGGATCAACGCGCGGTCGCGTCGTCGCCGGCCCGCTCGGCGAGCCACGGGACCAACACGTCGGCGATGCGCTCGCCCGCGTGCCCGTCCCACAGCGGCGGCACCGGCCAGGTCGCGGGACGGCCCCGCTCGATGGCGGCCCGGAGTTCGTCGGGGAGGGTCTCGGCCCGCACCAGCCGGTTGGTGCCGTGCGTGATCGTCGCCGGGCGTTCGGTGGACGGCCGCAGGGTCAGGCAGGGAACGCCGAGGACGGTGGTCTCCTCCTGCACGCCGCCGGAGTCGGTGAGGACGGCGACCGAGCCGCGGACGAGGGACATGAAGTCGACGTAACCGAGCGGGTCTACCACGCGGATGCCCGGGTGGTCGGCGAAGCCGAGGTCGAGCAGCCGGGCCCGCCCGCGCGGGTGCAGCGGGACGAGGATGGGCACCTGGTCGGCGCACTTGTGCATCGCGCGGACGAGGGTGAGTGCCTGCGCCTCGCTGTCGACGTTGCCGGGACGGTGCAGGGTGGCCACGGCGTAGGGCCCGTCGAGTCCGTGCGCCGCCTGCGCGGGCGCGGGGTCGAAGCGGTCCAGGTGCTTGAGCAGGGTGTCGATCATCGGGTTGCCGACGAGGTGGATCCGGTCGGCGGCGACGCCCTCACGGGAGAGGTGGCCGATCGCCTCCGGGCTGGTGGTGAAGGCGAGGTCGCACAGGGCGTCGGTGACCTTGCGGTTGACCTCCTCCGGCATCGTCATGTCGAAGCTGCGCAGGCCAGCCTCGACATGGGCGATCGGCACGCCGATCTTCGAGCAGACCAGCGCCGCCGCCAAGGTGGAGTTGACATCGCCGTAGACGATGACCAGCTCCGGCCGCTCGGCGGTGAACAGCTCCTCCAGCGCCACCATGACGGCCCCCGTCTGGCTGGCATGCGAGCCGGAACCCACACCCAGATTGACGTCTGGCCGCGGCAGGTCGAGCTCGCGGAAGAAGACCTCGGACATCTTGTCGTCGTAGTGCTGTCCGGTGTGGACCAGGCGTTGGCCGACGCCATGGCCGGCGAGTGCGGCGAGGACCGGCGCGGCCTTGGGGAAGTTGGGGCGGGCGCCGGTGATGTGCACGACGGTCACGGTGTCGAACCTCCTGAGTCGAGCCACGCGCGGACGGCGGCGGCGAAGGCGCCTCCGACACGGGCGGGGGTGATGCGGGCGGCCGCCTGCACGGCACCCGCACGGGCCTGGGGACTGGTCAGCCGGCGGCTGGCCAGGTCGAGCGCGTCGAGCAGGCCGTCGGGGCCGGTGCCGTCGTAGTGCACGGCGTACGACGACGCGAGGTGTGCCGTCGCGCCGGTGTCGTCACGGACGACGACCGGCAGGCCGAAGGTGAGCGCCAACGCGAGCGCACCGGAGTTGAGCGGCCGGCGGTAGGGGAACACCGCCACGTCGGCGGCGCGCAGGTAGACCTGCATCTCCTCGTCGGGGATCTTCCGAAGCGCGGCGTAGGCGGTCGGGTGGGTCAGCAACCGGTCCTGGAACGCCTGCGTCTCGGGGTCGCGACCCGGCGGGCCGGCGACGAGTAGCGCGTGTCGGCCGGGTTCGCGCGCGCCGAGCCGGTCGAAGGAGTCGAGGAGTTCGGTCAGGCCCTTGTAGGGCTGCACCCGCCCGAGCAGCAGGAACACCGTCGCGCCGGCGGCGATGCCGAGCTCGGCCCGCGCCTGCTCACGCGTCATCCAGGACGGATAGGCGTCGTGGTAGGCCGGATGCGGCACCGACAGCAGCTTCTCCTCCGGGATGTCGAAGAACGGCGCGACGACCTCCCGGGTGCGCGGACTCATCACATGCACCCGCTCGGCGGCCGTAACCACACCTTGCCGAAGCTCCGCGTCCAACTCGGGATAGCGCGTCTCGTGCGGAAGGACGTTGTGCACCGTCCAGACCAGCCGGACGCCGAGTTCCTTCAGCTCACCAAGACCGTCGAGGAATCCCTTGGCGAGCTCGCGGGCATGCGTCTCGTCCTTGGCCTTGGCCAGCACGAAGTTGAGCCAGTGCAGGTGGACCACGAGGTCGAGGCCGCTCCCGGCGACCGCCGCGGCGACGTCCCGGGTGGTCGCGGTGTCGTACGTCGGCAGCGGGGTGAGACCGGCCGTGCGCAGCCGGGAGTACAGCAACTCCTGGAACGGGTTGCCGCGGCTGACGGGGTAGTAGGCCAGCAGCCCACCGCGGTCGCGGGTCCAGTCATGGTCGGCCAGCGCGCGCAGGGCGTCGTCGGCCGCGAGCTCGGGTTGCTGACCGAGCCGCCGGGTGATCAGCATGCCGGCGCCTCCCGGGTCGCGGTGGAGGAGCCGGTGGAGGAGCCGGTGGGGGTCGCGGCGGCGTCCGCCTGGCGTCGCAGGATCTCGTCGTAGGCCGACTCGAACGCCTGGGCCACGGCGTCCCATGACCGCTCGGCGGCGACCCACGCGGCGGCACTGTCAACCAGGCGTTGCCGGGCCGGCTCGTCGTCCATCAGCCGGGCGGCCACGGTGGCGAGGGCGGCCGGGTCGCCGGTCCGGAAGGTCTCCCCGCGTACGCCGGCCTGTCCCGCGGCGGCCTGGCCGAGTGTCGCGTCGGAGCGGCCCGCGTCGGCGCCGACGATCTCCGCCAGCGCCGGCAGGTCGGCGACCAGCACGGGCACCCGCATCGCCATCGCCTCGAACGGCTTCATCGGCGAGACCATCCGGGCTGCCCGGTCGTCGACTCGCGGCACCACGAACAGGTCGATCTGCGCGTAGTGGCCGGCGACCTCCTCGAACGGCACGTTGCCGGTGAAGACCACCTGAGCGGCCACACCGAGCCGGGCCGCGAGGCGTTCGAGTTCGGCCCGTCGGCTGCCGTCGCCGACCAGCAACCCGGTCACCGGCCGACCCTGCGCCCGCAGCTTCGCCACCGCCTCGACCAGGACCTCCTGGCCCTCCCGCGGATGCGACAGGTTGCTCACGTAGCCGAGGGTGAACGTGTCGGTCAAGCCGAGCTTGCGGCGTAGCTCGGGGTCGCGCTCGCGAGGCGTGAAGCGCGTCAGGTCGACGGCGTTGGGCACGACCCGCACCTTCTCGCCGGGAATGCCGTGTCGGTCGACGATCTCCTCGCGCATGGGGCCGGAGAGCGTGAGGACCAGAGCGGCCGCGCGCATCATCCGGGTCTCGGTGGCGAACCGGCGTTCGTAGTACTCGCTGTTCTCGGCGTAGCGGGCGTCGTCGGTCCAGGTTGTTTCGAAGAAGCTGCGGACCTCGTACAGCCAGGGGATTCCCGCCCAGCGGGCCACCGCGTCACCGGCCAGGGCGGACTCGTAGCCACGGTGGCCGGAGGACACGTGCAACAACGCCGGGCGTTCGCGGGCGACCGTACCCGCCAGCATGCCGGCGGTCAGGTCGACGTACTCGTCCAGCGCGAGCGCCCGCAGCCGTCGGCCGGCGTTGGGGAGCAGGTGGTGGTAGGTGACCTCCTCGACCACGCTCCGGCTCGGCGGGTCCTCGATGCCGAGCACTCCGGGGAACCCGGGCATGGTCACTCCGAGGATGTCACGCCCGGCCCGGACCAGCGCCTGCAGCGACTCGTGGGAGCGGGTGCAGAAGCCGTTGTGGAGGAAGGGCCGGGATTCCTTAGCGAGGTAGAGGACGCGACCCGGCCGGGGTGAGTAGGCGTACGGCGCGGGCGCTGCGACCACCGGCTGCCAGCGCGGATCGGTCTCGCGGGTCCGGCCGAGGACGGTGCGGGCGTGGCTCCAGTGGGCGGCCTCGCCGGTGGTCACCATCCGGCGTACGGCGTGCTCGGCCGCCTCGGTGAAGGCTCCGCGCTTCAGGGCGATGGTGGTGGCGAGCTCGAGCGCCTTCGGGTCGGCGGGGTCACGCCGGAGGACGGCCTCGACGTGCGTGGCGGCCTCGTCGTACTCCTGCGCGCCGAGGCTGGCCCGCGCGGTGCTCAGCCCGGTGCGGGTCGCGACGGCGGTGCTGCGGCCGAGGACCGCCCGCTGGACCTGGCGCATCCGCTTCTTGGTCTGGGGGGAGAGTCGCTTGCGGGCGAGCGCGGCGGCCCGGCGGGACAGCTGGTCCCCGAGGCTCATGGCTGCCCTCCCAGGCTCGTACCGTCGGTGTCAGGGGCCGAAGCCCAGCCCGCTGTCGGTGCGGGGCACGGCGGCATCAGCTTGCCAGGTGCCCCCGGAAGCGCGCCACGACCGGTCAGATCTCCTGCCGGACAGGGTAGGCGTCACGCTGGGTAGCCGGGCGGGTGGGTCCGGCGTCTGGATCGTGTCGATCCGAGGTGGGTCGGGTGCCGTCGACGGCGGCCGAGGTGGCTCCGCGTAGTCCCTGGATGCCCCCGCGCAGTACCACGTGGCGCCGTTTCCGGGCCGCGGGATCGGGAAATGTTCGACGGCGGTGCTCGGCAACGGAGGGGAACGTCCCTATGCTCCCTGTTTCGTGGCTGACGACACGTCTCACGGCGCCCACCAGGTTCACACGGCATCCCAGAATGGAACCGTGCAACCGGTCGGCACCAGCAGCGTCATTCTCCTGCGCGACCCCGACTGGCCGTCGCGGCCCGGGGTGTGTTGTTGGCGCGCGAGTGTTCACGACGTCTTCACCGGCTTCGGCTTCGATGTTCACCAGCTCACCTGGGCCCCGCCGGCCCCGGCGCTGGTGGAGTCGAACACCTCGGCGCCGATCGCGCGGGTCCCCACCGTCGCCGGCGTGGCGGTCCGGTTCGTGGGCCGGGCGGCCCGGGCGGGCGCGTTCGCGGCGGCCCGGCGGGCCCGGGCGACCGCCCGCAGGTTCGGGCACGAGGTCGACGTCCAGGTGTCCCGCCGGCGGGTCGGCGGGCCGACGGCCGGGCGAGGCCATGTCGCGGTCACCCGCCCGACCAGCGCACCCGATCCGCAGCTGGCCGCGCTGGCCGGCGCCCGGCTGGTGCTCGCGGAGTCTCCCGCCGCGGCCCTCGCCGCGGTCGACTCCGGCGTTCCCGCGGCCTCGGTCTGGCTGTTCGCCGTACCGTCCGAACGCGCGGCCGCCGGCGAGCCGGTGACCTGGGCCGGACCGTTGCGGGAGGCGGCGCCCCTGATCGGCGGGCTCGTCGCGGACAGCCTCGACGCCGCCGGTGTCCTCGAACGCGTCGCCGGCCCGGTGCGGACCGTGGTCATCCCCCCGTTGGCCTCGGACCGGGCCTGCCTGACCTGCGGCGGCTCCTCGGACACGCCGCGGGCGGCCGAGCCGCTCGGCGACGAGGACGTCGCGCCCACGGACGTGCCCGGCCACCTGGCCCTGTGGCGCGCCCTGCTCGACCAGGCCGCGAGCGCGGAGGGTCCGCGGCCGACGGCGTACACCTACCCCGTCCAGCGGCTGCGAGGCGAGGGCGGGCCGTGGGTGGCACCGCTCCTGGACTCCTGGGGCGGCGAGCCCTATCCCCGCACGGGTGACCCGGCGCAGGAGTGGACCGCCGCGGCCCAGGAGGCCGGCGCCCGGCAGCTGCTCGCCGCCCTGCCGCCGGTCGAGCAGGGGGAACGCCCGAAGGACGGCACGTCGCCGGTCCGCGTCCGCGTCTTCGGCTTCGACATGAAGTTCATGCGCGACCTCGCGATCCGGCTCGGCGAGCGGTCCGACCTCGACGTCGCCGTCGACGAGTGGCGTACGGCGGGCGCCAAGAACCCCAACATCACCGAGAACCTCGCCCGGTCCGGCCAGGTCCTGGTCGCCGAGTGGGCCCGCCCGAACGCGATCTGGCTGTCGGAGACCAAGCGCCCCGACCAGCGCCTCGTCGTACGCCTGCACCGGTTCGAGATCGACAGCGCCTATCCGGCCAAGATCCAGATCGACGCCGTGGACGCGGTGGTCTACGTCGGGCCCTACATGGGCCGGCGGATCCGCGACGAGCTCGGCTGGCCCGTGGACAAGCTCGTCTACGTCCCCAACTTCGTCGACGCGGCGGCGCTGGACCGGCCGAAGTTCGACGGTGCGCGGTTCACGCTCGGCATGGTCGGGATCACGCCCAGCCTCAAGCGCTTCGACCTCGCCCTCGACCTGCTGGCCGCGCTGCGGCGGGAGGATCCCCGCTTCCACCTGCTGGTGCGGAGTCAGATGGGCTGGGCGCACAAGCCGTCCTGGGAGCGCCCGGAGGAACGCCACGACACCCAGCGCAGCCTCGAGCGCATCGAGAAGGACCCGCTGCTGCGTGGTGCGGTGGTGTTCGACGCCTACGGCCGGGACATGGCGTCGTGGTACCGCAAGGTGGGCCACATCCTGTCGCTGTCGGAGGTGGAGAGCTTCCACGCGGGCCTCGCGGAGGGGATGGCGTCCGGAGCCGTGCCGGTGATCCGCGCGTGGGACGGCGCCGCCGAGGCCTACGGTGCGGAGTCGCTCAGTGGCTCGCTCGACGACGCGGTGGCCCGGGTGCTGGAGGACGCCGACCTCGCGACCTGGGAACGCCGTTCGACGCGGGCCAAGGAGGAGGTCCGGCGTCGCTTCGATCCCGACCAGGTCGTGGCCGCCTGGGTCGACCTGGCCCACGGCCGGACGGAGGAGGCGCGGGCCCGCTTCGCGAGCTTCGCCGACCTCGCGCCGCGGCCGTAGGGTCCCCCGGCACCGGCTACTCACCCAGCCCTGCCGGACTCCTCCTGGGAGACGGCCTTGGTGGAGCGATCTCGGGTCGAGATGTGGCTGGTGAGAGTGGTGAGGGCAAGGACGCCGACGATCACGCCGAGGGAGAGCAGGGTGGGGATCTCCGGTATCGACTCCCAGTGCAGGTGTGCCCAGTGCAGGCCAAGCTTGACACCGATGAACGCCAGGATCACCGCGAGCCCGTAGTTGAGGTGTACCAGCCTGGTCAGCGCTCCCTGGAGCACGAAGTACAGCGCCCGTAGGCCGAGGAGCGCGAAGGCGTTGGTGACGAACACCAGGTACGGGTCACCGGTGATCCCGTAAACAGCGGGCACGGAGTCCACCGCGAAGACCACGTCGATCGTCAGCACCGCCACGACGGCCAACGCGAACGGTGTGAGTGCCCGGCGCCCCTTCACTCGCCCGAACATCCGCGGTCCCTCGTACTCGGGCGTGACCGGCATGAAACGTCGGACGAGCCGCACGCTTCGGATGGCGTTGACGTCCATGTCGTGGCCCGGACCGGCCGCCGCGTCCTTGAGAATCTTCACCGCGGTGACGAGGAGGATCAGGCCGAAGACCAGGAACGCCCAGTCGAACGCCGCGAGTGCGGCCGCGCCCAGCCCGATGAACACCCCCCGTAGGGCCAACGCGCCGACGATCCCGTACAGGAGGACCCGCTGCTGCAGCTCATGGGGAACAGCGAAGGCCGTCAGCAACAGCAGGAACACGAAGAGGTTGTCGACGCTGAGCGACTTCTCCACCAGGTAGCCGGTCAGGTACTCCAGGCCACGTGTGGAGTCGTACTGCAGCCACACGTAGGCACCGAAGGCCAACGGGAGGGCGACGTAGAAGGCCGACCAGCCGAGTGCCTCGCGCATCGACACCTCGTGCGGGCGCCGCGTGAGGACGAAGTCGAGTGCGACCAGGCCGAGGACCGCGGCTATCGTCACCAGCCACAGCGTCGGCGTCCCGATGGAGTCGATCGTCCCGCCGGTCACCAGATGTCCTCGTGCCGGTGGACGTCGCGGCCACGCCGACGACCGGGCTCAGCCCGGCGCCGGGACCAGCACGAGAGAAGGTCGGAGGCTACTCGCCAGACGAGCCGGCCACCCCAGACGACGACCCCGACCATGGCGAGAACCTCGACCAGGGCCTCTGCCGTCGCCAGCGGAAGTACGAACCCGGTCCCGCCATCGGGACCACCGTCTCGTGAGTCGGAGCGCACCAGCCCTGCGTAGGCCAAGGGCTTGAGTGCGGGGAATGCGGGGAATACGGGGAAATCGACAAGCGCCACATGCACGGTTACACCCCCATCGGTCGAATCGTCCGATGAAGGTCTTCCTCAGCGTGCGCTCCACGCGCCGGGCGGCGAGCCGGGGTGACGACGCGTGGCTAGGAGGTACTCCCCTTCGCTGTCACGCTAACAAACCATCGAACCGGTCACCAGTGCTCACCTGGCCCGACCGGCGCGCCTCAGGTGAGCGGACCGGTCTCCCACTTCACGTCCGGGTCGGGGATCGGGATCGAGCTGATCAGCAGCTGGGAGTACTCGTGCCGCGGGTTGTCGATGACCTCGCGGGTGTCGCCGCGTTCGACGATCGAGCCCTGGTAGAGGATGCAGATCTCGTCGCCGATCTGGTACGCCGTGGACAGGTCGTGGGTGATGTAGAGGAACGAGATCCCCTGCTCGTCGCGCAGCCGCAGCATGATGTCCAGGATCAGTGCGCGCAGGGACGCGTCGACCATCGACACCGGTTCGTCTGCCACGATGAGGCGGGGCTTGAGCAGGTAGGCACGGGCCATCATCAGCCGCTGCCGCTGGCCGCCGGAGAGCTGGTGCGGGTGCTTGTCCAGCACCTCCGCGCCCCGCATGCCCACGACCCGCAACGCGTCCTCGGTCAGCTCCCGCGCCTGCGCCTTGGAGGTCGCGAGGCCGAAGCGTTTGACGGCGAGGTCGAACACGTGGCGGATGCGGTAGAAGGGGTTGTAGACGCCGAACGGGTCCTGGAAGATCGCCTGCACCTCGCGCCGATAGGTGAGGAAGTCTTCCTTGTCCAGGCTGCCCACGTCGCGGCCCCGGTGCAGGATCTGACCGGAGGTCAGCGTCGTGAAGCCCAGGATCGCGTCTGACAGGGTGGTCTTGCCGCTGCCACTCTCCCCGGCGATCGTGGTGATCGTCGCCGGTGCGTCCGGCAGCGTCAAGGAGACGTTGTCGAGGGCGGTGGTACGTTCGCCGGCCTTCTCGTAGACCTTGGTGGCCGAGCGGACCTCCAACAGCGGCGAGTCAGACATCGGCGCCCACCTGGCCGGCGCCGAGGTCGGAGTTCGCGACGAGGTGGCCCGGGCCCACCTCGATCATCGGCGGTGACGGTCGCCGCGTCCGCAGGTCGGGAGTGTGCATCTCCTTCACCACCAGGGGTTTGCGTTCCCGCACCGACGGGATCGTCGCGATCAGATGACGGGTGTAGGGGTGCCGCGGGTCGCGGAAGACGTCGCGGACGGTGCCGATCTCCACGATGTTGCCGGCGTACATCACGGCGATCCGGTCCACGAGCTGCGCCTGCAGCGCCATGTCGTGGCCGATCAGGATCATCGAGCTGTTCAACCGCCGCTTGACGTCGAGCAGGGTCTGGGCGACGGTGCGTTGCACCACCACGTCCAGCGCGCTGGTGGGTTCGTCCGCGATGATCACGGAGGGCTCCAGCGCGATCGCCATCGCGATGCAGACGCGCTGCTTCATGCCGCCGGAGAGCTCGTGCGGATACAGGTCGTAGACCCGTGCGGGCAGATGCACCAGCGAGAGCAGGTGGAGGATCCGTTCCCGCAACTGTGCGCGCGGCTGCCTGCCCTCGTGGGTCTCGATCGCGTCCGCGAGTTGGCGGCGTACCCGCAGGACGGGGTTGAGCGAGTTCATCGACCCCTGCGGGATGAGGGCGATGTCGCGCCAGCGCCGTGGGCGCAGCTCGGCCTCGGACATCGCGAGCAGGTCGGCACCGCCCAGCTGCACCGACCCGGCCACGATCCGTCCCGGCGGGCTGGTCAACCGCAGGATCGCCATCGCCACGGTCGACTTGCCCGAGCCCGACTCACCGACCAGGCCGAGGGTCTCGCCACGCCCGAGGCCGAAGTCGACGTCGTTGACGGCGATCACGTCACCGCCCGACGTGCGGTAGTGCACCCGCAGGCCCGATACCCGCAGCGCGGGCTCGGAGGAGGTCTCGTCGTTCACGCCTTCGCACCTCGCAACCGCGGGTTGGCGACCTCGTCCAGCCCGATCGCGATGAGGAACAGCCCGATGAAGATGACCATCAGGACCAGGGTGGGGAAGCCCCACCACCACCACATGCCGCGCAGGATGGCCGAACCGGAGATCGCGTTGGAGACCGTCATGCCGAGGGTGGGGATCCGCTGCGGACCGAGACCGAGCGCCTCCAGACCGACCGCGGCGAGGATGCCGCCGGAGCAGGAGCCGATGAAGCTCGCCGCGAGGTAGGGCAGCAGGTTCGGCATCATCTCCTTGAACATGATGTCCTTCGTGGGCAGCGCCGTCAGCCGGGCCATCCGCACGTACCCCTGCTCGCGCATCGACAGCACCTGCGCCCGGATCAGCCGGGTCGGCCCCGCCCAGGCGAAGAGCGCCACGATCAGCGCCATCGTGGTGACGTCCATCTGCCGGACGTACGCCGAGATCACCACCAGGATCGCGAGCGTCGGGATGGTGAGTGCGGTGTCGGACAGCGTCCGGATCACCGCGTCGACGGCGCCACCTCGGTAGCCGGCGGCGAAGCCGAGGACGATCCCGATCACCATGCTCGTCACCCCGACGACCAGGCCCACCTGCAGCGTGGTCGGCCCTCCCACGATCAGCAGGGCCAGCAGGTCGCGGCCGCTGTTCTCGGTGCCGAGTGGATGCGCGAGGGAGCCGCCGGGCAGCCAGAACGGTGGCAGGTTGAGCGGTGAGCTCGCCGCGCGGGCCAGGGTGGTGTCCCAGAACAACCGGCCGATCAGGGTGAGCACGAGGACGCCGACGACCATGCCGGCGCCGACCAGGAGCTTCCGGTTGGCCCACGGGGAGGTCGGGCGTCTGGTGTCGGGTTCCTGCGCCTGCTCCTGGATCTGGGTGACGGCGGTCGGGTCCATGGCCGGCCGTCACCTCCTCTCGTAGGAGATACGGGGGTCCAGCAGGGGATAGATCAGGTCGATGAGGAGGACCGCCGTGACCGTGGTGAGGATCAGGATGAAGACGATGCCCTGCATCACGGTGTAATCGGCGTTGGAGATGGCCTGGTAGAGCAGCGCGCCCATGCCGGGATAGCCGAAGAGGTACTCCACCAGCACGGTGCCGCCCACGATGCCGCCGATGCCGAGGACGAGCGCGGTGACCTGCGGCAGGATCGCGTTGCGGATCTCGTACCTGAAGAGAATGTCGAGTGGCCGCAGACCCTTCGCGCGGGCCAGGGTGAGGTAGTCCTCGCCCGCGACGGTGACCATCATCCCGCGCATGCCGAGGGCCCAGAAGCCCATGCTCGCCAACACGATCGACAACGCGGGCAGGGTGCCGTGCTGGACCACGCTGTTGACGAACGCCAGGCTGATCCCGGGAGACAGGTCGCTGCGGTAGCCGCCGGAGATCGGGAACAGCCGCAGGGTGAAGACGAAGACGTAGATCAGGACGATCCCGAGGATGTAGAAGGGGATCGCGGTGAACGTCAGTGACAGCGGCAGGAAGACCCGCAACAGCCCCGGCGTACGCCGCCACGCCATCAACGCGCCGATCACGCTGCCGGCGAGGAACGACAGGATGGTCGAGACGGCGAGCAGGCCGATCGTCCACGGCATCGCCCGGCCGATCATCGTCCCGACCTCGGCCGGAAACTGCGACAGCGAGTAGCCGAAGTCGAACGTGACCATGCTCCGCAGGTAGCTGAGGTACTGCACCAGGAGCGGGTCGTCCAGCCCGAACCGCTCCCGCCACGCCGCCACCAGTTGGCCGCTGCCCTCGACGTAGCCCGCCTGGGAGGTGATCCGGGTCACCATCGCCTGCACGGGGTCGCCGGGCGCGAGCCGTGGGATGAAGAACATCAACGTCGCGCTCGCCCAGATGGTGAACAGGAACATCCCCACCCGGCGGACGACGTAGCCGGTAGTCAGTCCGCGCACGAAGGGCCCCTCACTGCGCGTTCGTGGGCCGGAGGCGATGGATGATCTTGTGTGCGTTGCCCCAGTCGAGGGTCGGCTGGAGGTAGTTGTCCTTCTGTGTGGCCCAGCCGGTCCAGTACGTCGTGTCGAAGGCGTAGAGCTTGCGGGCGTGCGCGACCGGGAGGAACGGTAGGTCGCGCAGCCAGACCCGGGCGGCGGCGAGGAACGGCTTCTCGATGCCGGGGTCGCCGAGTGGCAGGTTGGCGATCTGGTCGACGCTTCGGCTGTAGTCGTCGTTCTTCCAGCGGACGGCGTTGGAGGTCGACCCCTTGCCCACGGGCACCACCGCGCGCGACTGGAACAGCTGCATCGAGAACCACGGCTCGGTCACCGAACCGCACGCGCTCCAGTCGGCGGCGCCCTCGAACCTGCCGTTGTTGAGGTTGTCGCCCCAGATGCCGCCCGCCAGCTTGCGCACGGTCGCGTTGATGCCGACCCGCTGCAACTGCTCCCCGATGACCTCGGCGTACCGCCAGATCTCGATGAAGTCGGTCGGTGCGTCGATCTGGATCCGCAGCTCCTTGCCGTCCTTGGTGTAGTAACCCTCACCGCTGCGGGTGTAGCCCTTGGACTCGATGATCCGCTTCGCCTCGTCCGGGTCGTGCCGGGTGATGGGGAACTCCTCGAAGAGGCCGGCCTTCTCGATCAGGTCGACGTACTCCTGCATGGGCGGATAGTCGGGGAAGAAGAACCGCGCCGGCGTGGTCGTGCCCTCGTAGGCGATCCGTACGATCTCGTCCCGGTCCAACGCGTGGTTGACGGCCCAGCGCATCTCCCGGTCGTTCCACGGCGCGACCGCGTTGTTGAGGGAGAACAGTCTGGTGCAGGGGTCGGGCCAGGCGTAGGGCTTGGCCGGCAGCCAGGAGATCACCTCGGGGTTACGGGCTCGCAGGCTCTCGAACGCCCCGGCAGTGAGGTCGGCGACGCTGTCGAGTTGGTGGTCGGAGGCGCGGGCCACCCGGATGTCCTCGGTCTCGCTGACCACCCACTCCAGGCGCTCCGGCTTCGGCAGCGGCATGAAGCCGGTCTTCGCGCCCCACCAGTCGGCCCGGCGTTCGTAGGTGAACTTCGTCGGGCTGGCCGAGGTCAACCGGTACGGACCGGTGAACACCGGCGACTTCCCCGCCTCGTAGTTCTTGAACTTGGCCGGGTCCTTGCCCTCCCACACGTGCTGCGGCACGATCGCGAGGCTGCCGTGGATCTTCACCGAGAAGTAGTCGAGCTGGAAGCGCGGGTTCGGCCTGTTGAGGGTGAAGCGCACGGAGGTCTTGTCGATCTTCTCGACCGACTTGACCCAGTCCTTCATGGCGGCCGCGTTGTTGAGCTCGGCGCCACCCTTGAGCAGCAGGTTGATCGTGAACACGATGTCGTCGGCGTCGTAGTCCTCACCGTCCGACCACTGGATGCCGTCCCGGACCTTGAGCGTCCAGACCGTGCTGGTCTCGTCGGGGGTGAAGGACTCCCCGAGCCAGGGCTCGGTCTCGCCGCTCTCGTAGTCGAGGATGAACAGCGGCTCCATCAGCGCCTGGTGGAACCCCGCGTTGACGGTGAACCCCGGGACGAGCGGGTTCCACAGGTCCGGGCTCTGGACCCGGCCGCCGTGGAAGTCGAAGACGACCGTCCGGGCTCGTACGCCGCCACCTCCGGCGCCGCCCGGACCGGGCGCGCCGCCACCACCCGCCCCCTCGCCCTCGCAGGCGGTCAGCAGCGGGATGAGTGGACCGGCCGCCGCGCCCGCGACGGCGGTCCGCCACAGGAAGGACCGCCGCGAGAGCGAGCCGCGCGGGTCGGAGGTCTCCTGCGTCGTGTCGATCTGCGTCATCGCCCCGGCCTTCCAGTTCAAGGACTCCTGCGGCGGTGCCAAGCGACCGCCGAAGCTGTCACTCGCAGGAAGACTGAGCGGGCGATGATCCCGAGTCAAGGAAGATCGCCACCCTGGCCAGACCAGATCCGGTATCGGACGGACACCGGGCGTGAACGACACAGGTCACGGATGGGCCGAGGATGACATTTCAGTCTCGGTGGGTTACCAAGATGATAACTTTTCTCTAACTTCCTGCAGTGAGGGGGTGTTCTGCGCTGACGAAGTTGCGGGCACCCGTAAGGTTCTAGGGTGCGTGACCTGGCTGTTGTCGGCCTTGGGTACGTCGGCCTGCCGTTGGTCCGAGAGGCCTGCCGGGCGGGACTTCGAGTTGTCGGACTCGACGTCTCCGCGCGCGTGGTCGCCGGGCTGTCGGCTGGCCGCTCCCACGTCGACGATATTTCTGACGATGACGTAGCCGCCATGTTGGCCGCGGGTCTCACGGTGACCAGCGACGAGAATGATCTCGCCGATGTCGACACCGTGGTGATCTGCGTACCGACCCCGCTCGACGAGGACGGTGGGCCAGATCTCAAAGCGGTGACCGGCGCGGTCACGATGGTGGCTCGACACCTCCGTCCAGGCATGCTGGTCGTCCTCGAGTCGACGACCTATCCGGGCACCACCGACGAGGTAGTCCGGCCGATCCTGGAGAAGTCCGGCCTCAGCGCCGGTGTCGACTTCTCCCTCGCCTTCTCACCCGAGCGCATCGACCCCGGTAACCCCACGTACGGGCTCCGCAACACGCCCAAGGTCGTGGGTGGCCACACCATCAGCTGCACCGAGCGGGCCGAGGCGTTCTACGGCAAGATCTGCGACACCGTGGTTCGCGCCAAGGGCACCCGCGAGGCCGAGATGGCCAAGCTGCTGGAAAACACCTACCGGCACGTCAACATCGCCCTCGTGAACGAGATGGCGATCTTCTGCCACGAGCTCGGCATCGACCTGCGCGACGCGATCGGCGCCGCGGCGACCAAGCCGTTCGGGTTCCAGGCCTTCTACCCCGGACCGGGCGTCGGCGGCCACTGCATCCCGATCGACCCCAACTACCTCTCCTACAAGGTGAAGCGGCTCGGCTACCCGTTCCGCTTCGTCGAGCTGGCCCAGGAGATCAACCAGCGGATGCCGGCCTACGTCGCCCAGCGGGTCCAGGACCTGGTGAACGACGCCGGCCGCTCGGTGCGCGGCTCCACGGTGCTCATCCTCGGTGTCACCTACAAGCCCAACATCGCCGACCAGCGAGAGTCGCCGGCCCGTCCGGTGGCCCGCCGGCTGCGGCGGATGGGCGCCCAACTGGTCTTCCACGACCCCTACGTCAACGAGTGGATCGTCGACGACGAACCGGTGCCGTCGGTGACCGACCTCGGGGAAGCCATGCGCACCGCCGACGTCACCCTGCTGCTGCAGGACCACGACGCCTACGACCTTGAAACGCTTGGCCAAGCCAAGCTGCTCTTCGACACCCGGGGACGGGTCCGCGACGGGACGGCCGAGGCGCTCTGATGCCTGGGCTGCGCGTGCTGGTGTGCACGATCGTGCACCACCCGCAGGATGCGCGCATCCTCCACCGCCAGATCAGGGCCATGCTCGACGCGGGGTACGACGTGACGTACGCCGCGCCGTTCACGGCCTATGGCGCGGAGGCGTGGCCGGAGCTGCACGCCGTCGACGTCCCTCGGGCCGTCGGACGGCACCGGTCGGAGGCCCTCAAGGCCGCTCGGCGGGTTCTACGTACCCACGGCCCGGAGGCCGACCTGGTGCTGCTCCACGACCCGGAGCTGCTGCTCGTCCTGCCGGGTCTGGATCTTCCGGGTGCCGTGGTGTGGGACGTTCACGAGGACACCGGCGCCGCGCTCGTCGCCAAGAGCTGGTTGCCGGGCCTGGTCCGGCCGCTCGCGCGCGCCGGCGTCCGGGTGGTGGAGGAGCGTGCCGAGCGCAAGCTCCGGTTGATCCTCGCCGAGCCCGGCTACCGCAACCGGTTCCGGCACAACCACCCGGTGATCCCCAACACCACCTACGTCCCCGACACCGTCGTCCCCGCCGGCGACAAGCGGGTGGTCTACGTCGGCCACCTCGCCGTCGCCCGTGGGGTCGACGTCATGTTGGAGACCGCACGCAAGCTCGCCGGCAGCGGACTCAGCATCGACGTGGTCGGGCACGCCGACTCCTACTCGCGCCGCGCCCTGGCCCGGGCCGAGGAGGAGGGCCTGCTGCGCTGGCACGGGTTCGTGCCCAACGACCAGGCCCTGGCGCTGATGGACGGTGCTCTGTGCGGACTGTCGCTGCTGCGCGACCTGCCCAACTACCGGCACTCGATGCCGACGAAGATCCTCGAGTACATGGCCCACGGCATCCCGGTGGTCACCACCCCACTGCCCGCGGCCGTGTCACTGACCCAGGTGCACAAGTGCGGGCTGATCGTGCCGTTCGACGACCCGGCCGCGACCGCCGCCGCCGTGCTGCGCCTGCGCGACGACCCCGAGACGCGGCTCGCGATGGGCGCCCGGGGGCACGAGGTGGCACGCAACGGTTACCACTGGCCCGACACCGCGCTGGAGTTCCTGGCCCGGCTGGAGGTGTGGGCGAACGCTGCACGGCCCCACCCCTGCATCACCCTCGGCACCATCTGAACGGGCCCCCGCATCTCGGCCAGCGGCGTTCTCGTCGTCGCCAATAGGACACCACTATTGGCTCCTCCTCCGCCTTGCTGCCCGAGCGCGGTTGGCCCGTTCCACGACTCCCCGCATCCACGCTGGCCGCGTTGTCGTCGTCACGCGTAGAACACCGCTACGCGCTTCCTCCTCCGCCTTGCCATCGCGGCGCGGATGAGCCGCTCCACAGGCCGCATCCCGTTCCGCGGCTCTCCGCGTCCTCGGCCCTAGAACAACCACTTCACGAGGCCGAGGATGGACGCGAACCGCACCAGGCGGCCGACGAAGCCGACCACGACGAACAGCGGCAGCGGGACCCGGAGCTGTCCCGCCAGGACCGCCATGATCGCGAACGGCGGGAAACCCACGGAGGCCGAGAGGAGCAGGACGAGAGCGGCGACCCAGGGGTTGCCGCCGATCCGGCGCTGCCACTTCTCGAAGGACGCCTTCCACCGCTCCGACTCGGTCTTCTTGCGTACCCAGTCCCACTTCAGGGAGTTCTGGCCCAGCAGGTAGTAGACGACCTTGCCCACCATCTGCCCGGCGGCCGCCGTGGCGGCGATGATCCAGGTGGAGGTCCCGTCGAGGACCGCCGCCACGCCGCCGACGTACGCCTCGGCGTTGATGAGCGGGATGAGGGCCGATGCGATGCAGTAGAAGAACGTCGCCGCGATGAGCTTCATGGCCGGCGACGAACGACGGGCCGGACATGCGCGGGGAGCCCGTCGTCGGCGCCTGCGGTCGTGAGGCTGGGCAGCGGAAGCCCGATCCGGTTGAGCCGGACGAGCGACCAGACCTTCAGCGCCAGCAGGCAGATCGCGATAGCCGTGCAGATCGGCACCGAGTGGGTGAGGACCATGAGCAGGGCGATGGCGGAGGAGTTGACCGCCTTGCCCACCTTGGACCAGTTGGCGCGCCAGATCGGCCGGTCGACGAGGTCGAAGTAGTTGGGGCTGCGCAGCGGCCAGGCGAGGAAGGCCAGCGAGAGGAACGTGTCGACGACGGCGAACTCCAGCAGGAAGATCCCGACCGGCAGCGCCATCGAGGGTTCCAGCCAGACGAAGCCGAGGTAGAACGCGCCCGCACACAGCCGGTCGCTCACGATGTCGAACACGGCACCGATCCGGGTCTCGGTGTCGGTGAGGCGGGCGACCCCGCCGTCGAGCATGTCGCCGACCCAGTAGATCCCGAGCGCGACGAGCAGGAGGGTCAGCGACCGGTCGTTCGCCGCGTAGAGCGCGACCCCGACCGAAGCGACCGTGCGGACAAAGGTGATGACCGTCGCCGCGGTGAGCAGACGCTCGTGTTCGGGCCGCACGTACCCGCGGTGCGCGGAGGTCGAACTCTGGGTTGACACGCGCTCACCTTCGATCGTGATCTCCAGAACCACAGCCTACGGATGAGCCAGCATGCCCATCGGTCTGATCTCGGACCCTACCGGGACCCGGACCAGGGCAGGCATACGGGACTTCCACGCGACCTCGGCGCCCTGGGGTTGGCGCGGGCGCGTCTCAGGCGCGTTCGAGAGCCGCGACGGTTCGCTCGGCGGCGTGGCCGTCACCGTACGGAGTGCCCCGATCGGCGCTCGGCACCGGTCGCGTGGCGAGGTCCTTGACCCGGCCGAGGTCGGGATCGAGCACGTTCCAGCCGCCGTCGAGCGTCTCGGTCCACTCGGTCTCGGTCCGCAGCGTCGTGCAGGGGACGCCGAGCAGGAACGCCTCCTTCTGCAGCCCGCCGGAGTCGGTGACGACACCGCGCGCGCCACTGACCGCCTTCACCATGTCGGGGTAGGCGAGCGGCGGCAGGGCGTACAGCGTGGGGCGGTCGAGACTGATGCCGAAGTCCTCGCACCGGGCCACGAGCCGTGGGTGGGCGAGCAGGGCGACCGGTACGCCCAGGCTGGCGAGGGCGTCGACCACCGCCGCCAACCGAACCCGGTCGTCGGTGTTCTCCGCCCGGTGCACGGTGGCGACGACGTAGCCCTCGGCGCCTAGGGCGACCGCGTCGGGGAGTTCGGCCGGCGGGGGCTGGTCGGCCACCGCGTCGCGAACCCGGAAGCACACGTCGGTCATCACGTCGCCCACGAGCACCGACCGGGCGGCCAGGCCCTCGTCGGCGAGGTGCCCCATGGCCACGTCCGTCGGCGCGAGCATCAGGTCGGCGGCATGGTCGGTGAGGACGCGGTTGTGCTCCTCGGGCATCCGCCGGTTGAACGACCGCAGCCCCGCCTCGAGGTGGGCGACCCGGAGGTGCATCTTGATCGCCGACAGCGTGCCGGCGAGCGTGGAGTTGGTGTCGCCGTAGACGAGAACCCAGTCGGGCTGGTGCTTCTCGAGTACGGGGTCCATGGCGGCGAGCATCGTCCCCGTCTGAATCCCGTGCGTTCCAGAGCCCACGCCCAGATGAACGTCTGGCGACGGGATGGACAGGTCGGCGAAGAAGACGTCGGACATCCGGGCGTCGTAGTGCTGTCCGGTGTGGACGATCACGTGTTCGTGGCCGGTCTGCGCGAAGGCCGCGGCCACCGGGGCCAGCTTGACGAACTGGGGACGGGCGCCGACGACGCTCAGGACCTTCACGACCACTCCTTCACTGGTGAGTGGGCACGCCGGGTCACGGTGGCGTGCTCTCCGGGGGCTTCGCGGCACGTTACCCTAACGAGCGCACCTGACCGAGTTCGCGTGAACGTTCCGGAGACGTGTTTCAATTGAAGATCACCGTTGTCGGGCTGGGAAAGATCGGCCTGCCGCTCGCCGTCCAGTTCGCCGGAAAGGGCCACCGCGTCACCGGCGTGGACATCAATCCACGGGTCGTCGAACTCGTCAACGCCGCAGTCGAACCCTTCCCTGGTGAGGCCGAACTCGATGTACGCCTCAAGCAGGCGATCGCCGACGGTGCCCTGACCGCGACCGACGACTACGCCCAGGCCATTCCCGGCGCCGAGTACGTGGTCGTGGTCGTCCCGTTGTTCGTCGACGACGAGGGCGTGCCCGACTTCGGCTGGATGGATTCCGCCACCGAGGCGATCGCCACGCATCTGCGCGCCGGCACCACGGTGATCTACGAGACGACGCTGCCTGTCGGCACCTGCCGGACGCGCTGGAAGCCCGCCCTGGAGCACGGGTCGGCGCTGATCGAGGGAACCGACTTCTGGGTGGTCTTCTCCCCGGAACGGGTGTTGACCGGTCGGGTCTTCGCGGACCTGCGGAAATACCCGAAGCTCGTCGGCGGTCTCGACGCGGAGGGCACCGGCAAGGCGCGTGAGTTCTACGAAGCCGTGCTCGACTTCGACCCGCGCCCCGACCTGCCCAGGCCCAACGGCGTGTGGGACCTCGGTTCGGCCGAGGCCGCCGAACTGGCGAAGCTCGCCGAGACGACCTACCGCGACGTCAACATCGGGTTGGCAAACCAGTTCGCGCGCTTCGCCGAGCACCACGGGATCGACGCGCTCGCGGTGATCGAGGCGTCCAACTCCCAGCCCTACAGCCACATCCACCGGCCCGGCATCGCGGTGGGCGGCCACTGCATCCCGGTCTACCCGCGCCTCTACCTCTGGAACGACCCGGACGCGACCGTGGTGCGCGCCGCCCGGGAGGCGAACTCCGCCATGCCGGCGTACTCCGTCGATGCACTCGCGGAGGCCTACGGCGACCTCACCGACGCCCGGGTCGTGGTGCTGGGTGCGGCCTATCGTGGTGGGGTCAAGGAGACGGCCTTCTCCGGCGTCTTTCCCACCGTGGACGCGCTGCGGGGTAAGGGCGCGCGGGTCCTCGTGCACGACCCGTTGTACGACGACGACGAACTCGCGGCGTTCGGCTTCGCGGCCTACCACCTGGGCGAGCCCGTCGACGCGGCGATCCTGCAGGCCGACCACACCGAGTACCGCACCATCGGGCCGGCCGAGCTGCCGGGTGTCCGGGCGCTGGTCGACGGTCGCGCGATCACCGACCCGGCCCGCTGGGCCGGCGTGGTCCGGCGGGTCATCGGTGTCGCGCCGACTCCGTCGCAGCCGTCCTGACCGACTCACTCCCGTTCGGCCCAGCCCCCGCGCTGGCGGGGCTGGGCCGTTGTCCGGGTGGCGTCGTGCCGGGAATCGACGAGGGGTGCGTCACCCGTTGGCGAGAGCCTGCAGCCGGTCGTAGGCGCCGTTGAAGTAGTCCTGGTCGAGCGGGCTGCTGGTGTACTGCCAGATCGTCCGGTAACCCCAACCACCGAAGAGCACCGGCGGGTTGTTGGCGTAGTCGGCGATCCACAGCGGGTTCGCCGAGGAGAACGCGGTGCTGTTGCCGGTGCAGGGCACCCACCAGTTCCGCGCGGTGTAGAGGATGACGTCGCGTCCGGTCCGGGCGCGGTAGGTGGTGGCGAAGTCGCGGATCCAGTTGACCATCGCTGCAGGGCTCAGGCCGTAGCAGGTCGCGCCGTATGGGTTGTACTCGATGTCGAGCACGCCGGGCAGGGTCTTGCCGTCGCGGGACCAGCCGCCGCCGTGGTCGACGAAGTAGTTGGCCTGCGCCGCGCCGCTGGAGCCGTCGGGGATGGCGAAGTGGTAGGCGCCGCGGATCATGCCGATGTTGTAGGAGCCGTTGTACTGCTGGGCGAAGTAGGGGTTGGTGTAGATAGGTGCCCTCGGTGGCCTTCACGTAGGCGAACTTCTTGCCCTGGCCCCACCAGTGGGCCCAGTCGACGTTGCCCTGGTGGCTCGCGACGTCGATCCCGGGTGTTTGGGTGGCGAGCACGCTGATCGGCAGCGGTGCCGCGGTCGTACCAGCCGGTGCCTTCCACCCCATCGAGGCGTCACCGGCGGAGCGGACACCCGCCTGGCGGGCGGCCGGCGTGGGGGTGGCGTTCAGGTCGCCGCCCCTCGCCGCGGTGGACGCGGCGCCGCGAGCCGGTACGTCGGTGGCCGCGAGTGAGGGCGCGGCCAAGCCCGTGGTGAGCGCGGCGAGTCCGAGGAGGCCGGCGAACCCGGTGCGCGCCAGGACGCGCGGCAGCCGGCCGCGCAGGCGTGGGAAGCGGGGACTTCGAGGATGGGCGGGGCTGGGCGGAGCGGAGTGCGGCCTCACGTGATCTCCCTCGGTCGAAGGCGAGCGGAACGGCACACCGCGGCCGCGGTGTCGCCGCTGGCCGATTCACCTGGATCGTAGGGAAATGGTCATGTTTGGCGACAGTTGTGAGCAGTTGTCTGGCACCAAGTTTCCACGCCCGGGCACAGGCCGGGACGGACGCCGGGGACCAGATCAGGAACCAGAAAGGCCCTCGCCCGCCGGACACCTACGTCGGCGGGCGAGGGCCTCGTGAACAGAAACGCCTGTGGAGACCGCTCCGGCCCGATCGGGGGTCCGTGGGGAGCGGCCGACCGCGCGTCTCTCAGCGCTGGGTCGCGAACCTGCGGAGATCGGCCAGGGACCCGTTGAAGTAGTTCTGGTCGAGCGGGGTGTCGGTGTACTGCCAGAACGTGTGGCCGTCGCCCCAGCCACCCGGGAGACGACCCGGGGTGTCGTGGTAGTTGGCGATCCACAGCGGGCTGTCGCTGAACTCCTTGGTGTCGCCCGTGCACTGCGCCCACCAGTCGTCGGTGGTGTAGATCGCCGGCGCCCGCCCGGTGAGCTTCTTGTAGGTCGTGGTGAAGTCCCGGATGAAGTTCACCATCTCCCGCTGGGAGACGCCGTAGCAGGTGGAGACGCCGACCGCCTCGCCGTACTCGATGTCGAGCTCGCCGGGCAGGGTCTTGCCGTCAGGGGTCCAGCCGCCGCCGTTCGCGACGTAGAAGCGGGCCTGGGCGGCGCCGTTGCCCCGGTCGGGTCGGGCGAAGTGGTAGGTGCCCCGCAGCATGCCGACCTTGGCGGAGCCGTTGTACTGCTGGCCGAAGAACGGGTTGACGTAGCTCGTGCCCTCGGTGGCCTTCACGTACGCGAACCGCTTGCCCTGGTTCCACCAGTACTCCCAGTCGACGTTGCCCTGGTGGCTCGCCACGTCGATTCCGCGCGTACGGGCGGTCATGGGCAGGCTCGGCTCGTACCTCTTCACGGGGACGGCCTTCTTGACGGCCTTCTTGTCGGGAGCGGCCTTCTTGGCTCCGGCGACCTTCTCCGGGCCCGGCTTTCCGGGCGCCGCGGCGCGCTTCCCGTCCGCCTCGATTCCGTCGCGCTGAGTGCCGGCGTCGGCTCCCTTCGCGTTCGTCCGGGCCTGCGGTCCCGGCGCCGCCTTGGGCGGGCTGGCCGGTGCGGCCTGGGACGCGGTGTACGTGGGGCTGTAGCGGTCGAGGTAGGCGCGCCCTCCGAGGGAGTCGCCGGACGACAGGGCGGAGAGCGTGTCCAGGTCGGCGCCGCCGTAGCCTCCGGGTGT
Organism: Actinopolymorpha pittospori; assembly: GCF_014873875.1. Taxonomy (GTDB): domain Bacteria; phylum Actinomycetota; class Actinomycetes; order Propionibacteriales; family Actinopolymorphaceae; genus Actinopolymorpha; species Actinopolymorpha pittospori. The sequence goes on from NZ_JADBEM010000001.1 coordinate 2,223,535, forward strand.
TGTCACGGCGAACGACGGCGTCGCCAGCCCCACCGTGACCGCCGCCGCCCCGGCGAGGGTGGCGGCCAGCCGTGTGAACGGCGTCCAGGCGAGGCGGCCGCGAAGCGGGTGGGACCGCAGGCGTCGAAGTCGATGGGAGGGGTCGAAACGTGGCCGCACTGGGTCTCCTCTGGTCGGGTGTGCGTCGCGCACGGGCCACCCGACAGGCCCGGCCGTCGACGGACGGACCGGAGGAGGATCACTGCGAGGATGCCGACATGGGTAGGAATTGTTCGTACCGCTCGGACATTTCGGAGGCCGTGCTTATGGTTTTGGCAATTCGGCCCCCGCGACCGACCCGCGCATTCTGCGTGAGCGCGATGAGAGCTTTCAAATCGAGATCCCACCATGCGGAAACCGACCGGGATGAAGTGGGCGATTTCGTACGCGGCCCCGCGATCCGGCTCCACCTGGTCATCCCGAACGAATCGTCGTCGCGGACTGCTGGGTCGCGTCGCGAATGTCCTGGTCCGGCTGCATGTCGACGGCCCGATCTGTGCCCCGACTGTCGGACAGTCCGACGATGTGACATTCGACAGCCCTTTGGCACCGACAGTAAGGAATGATCTACCTTGCGCATCGAACAGGCCGCCGCGGGTAGGACTCGGCCTGAACGGGTGGTCGACAACGAACCTTGGTTGATGCCCGCATTGTCCGTAACTGTGGACAGTGCCGATCGTTTGTCACTCTGGGGATGGTTAGGTATGTATGCGACGGGATGCAACCTGGAGCCGTTGCCCGTCGTCCGACGAATCTCCTGCCAAGCGTCGAGAGACTTGGGGAAGTTGTGAAACACCAGGTGGCACGAGGGGTCAAGCGCGCCTTTGACATCGGGCTCGCACTAGCCGGGTTGGTCGTTCTGTCTCCGCTGATCCTCGCCGTATCGCTCGTGGTCCGTTGGCGGCTCGGTTCGCCGGTCCTCTTCCGGCAGCGCCGGACCGGCATGGGTGGACGGTCCTTCTGGGTTCTGAAGTTCCGCACCATGACCGACAAGCGGGATCGTCGGGGTGAACTCCTCCCCGACCACAAGCGGCTCACCCGCCTGGGTCGCCTCCTGCGCAAGCTCAGCCTCGACGAGATTCCGCAGCTGATCAACGTGCTCCGCGGCGACATGAGCATCGTCGGACCACGGCCGCTGCTGCCGAAGTACGACCTCTGGTACACCCCCAACGAGCGGCGCCGCTTCGACGTCCGGCCCGGCATCACCGGCCTGGCACAGATCGCCGGTCGCAACACGGTCGGGTGGAGCGTGCGACTCAGCCTCGACGTCGAGTACGTCGAGCGGTGCTCGCTGTGGCTCGACTCCCGGATCATCCTGCAGACGGTGAAGGTGGTCTTCGCCCGCGAGGGCGTCGTCGCCGATCCGCGCGCCTTGATGTCCGACCTGGACGAGGAGCGGTCCGAGGCGATGACCGACGAACTCATCCTCGACGCCAAGGCACGTCAGCTTCTCCGCGCCGGCTGAGGCGCCGCGGTCGTCAGTCGTCCCGGTCGTCAGTCACTGCGGGCGTCAGTCACTGCGGGCGTCAGCCGCGATGTGGCCGGGCCGGAACGCCGACCACGACGGTCGCGGCGGCTACGTCCCGGGTGACGACCGCGCCGGCGCCCACGAACGCGCGCTCTCCGACCGCGAGGCCCTGGAGGACACACGCGTTCGACCCGATCGTGCTGCCTGCGCCGAGGTGGACGGCCCCGGCGATGTTGGCGCCCGGGAACACCGTTGCGAAGTCCGCGAGCTGCGCGTCGTGTCCGACGGTCGCGTTGTAGTTGACCTGGACATGCCGGCCGAGTTCGCACGACGACGACACGTGGGCCAGCGCCAGGATCACGCTTCCGGCGCCGACGGTGGTCTCCGGCCCGACCACCGCGCGGGGATGGACGACCGTACGCGGAGTCAGCCCGCGCTCCTCGAGTTCGGCCGTGAGGCGGGCCCGTACGCCCGGATCGGCGATCGCGACCACGAAGTCGTCGTCCGCCTCGTCGGGGTGCACGACCGGCAGGCCACGGACCTTCTCCCCGGCCCGCGCATGGTCGCAGAAGACGACCGGCTCGGCCGGCTCGCCGTCCGCCCGCGCGGCGAGTACGGCGTCGTACGTCTCGCGTCCGAACCCACCCGCGCCCACGATGTACAACGTCATGGCCGGTCAGCCTAGAGCCTGCGGGAGACGGCGCCCGTGACCTCGCCGAGGGCTCGCCTTGACCTGGTTTCGGCCACTCCCCGTGACCACCCGCCGGGTCCGGAGGGCCGGCCGAACGGCGCCTCCCGTGTCCACCATCCGGAGACACGTCTTGGTTCCTGGACGAGCCCAGGTAACATCGCGTCGTTCGTCACGTTTCCCTCAGTGGTCCGTCAGAGGACCCCCTCACCGACCACTAGGTGGTGTTATGCCCCTCGACTACCGGTTGTCTCACCTGCAGGCACTCGAGGCGGAGTCGATCCACATCATCCGTGAGGTCGCGGCGGAGTTCGAGCGCCCAGCGCTTCTCTTCTCCGGCGGCAAGGACTCCTGCGTCATGCTGCGGCTCGCCGAAAAGGCCTTCTGGCCAGCGCGGGTGCCGTTCGCGATCGTTCACGTCGATACCGGCCACAACTTCGCGGAAGTGCTCGACTTCCGCGACCGCCGAGTCGCCGAGCTCGGACTCCGACTGGTCGTCGGGTCCGTGCAGGAGGCCATCGACGCCGGGCGGATCACCGAGCGGCCAGGACAGCTCCGCAACCGGATGCAGACGCAGATCCTGCTGGAGACCGTCGAGGCGCACAACTTCGACGCCCTGCTCGGTGGCGCCCGCCGGGACGAGGAGAAGGCGCGCGCGAAGGAGCGGGTCTTCTCGTTCCGGGACGAGTTCGGCCAATGGGACCCGAAGAACCAGCGCCCGGAGCTGTGGAACCTCTACAACGGACGCGTGCACCCGGGTGAGTCGATCCGGGCCTTCCCGCTGTCCAACTGGACCGAGCTGGACATCTGGCAGTACATCGCCAACGACGAGCTCCCGCTCCCCTCCATCTACTTCGCGCACCAGCGCAAGGTCTTCGAGCGCGACGGCATGCTGCTCGCCGAGTCCGTCCACGTGCCGCGCCGGGAGGGCGAGGATCTCCGCGAGGCGACCGTCCGTTACCGCACGGTCGGCGACATCTCGTGCACGGGAGCGGTGGAGTCGACGGCGACCACTGTGGAAGAGATCATCGCGGAGGTGGCCACGAGCCGCGTGACCGAACGCGGCGCCACCCGTGCCGACGACCGGTTCAGCGAAGCCGCGATGGAAGACCGCAAGCGGGAAGGCTATTTCTAGTGGATCTGCTGCGATTCGCCACCGCCGGCAGCGTCGACGATGGCAAGAGCACCCTCATCGGCCGGCTGCTGTACGACTCCAAGGCAATCTTCGAGGACCAGCTCGAGGCGGTCGAACGCACCAGCCGCGACCGAGGGTTCGAATACACCAACCTCGCGTTGCTCACCGACGGGTTGCGGGCCGAGCGCGAGCAGGGCATCACGATCGACGTGGCCTACCGCTACTTCGCGACGCCCAAGCGGAAGTTCATCATCGCCGACACCCCGGGCCACATCCAGTACACCCGCAACATGGTGACCGGCGCCTCCAACGCCGACCTTGCCCTCGTCCTCGTCGACGCCCGCAACGGCCTGGTCGAGCAGACCCGGCGGCACGCATTCCTCGTCTCGCTGCTGCGGGTGCCGCACCTCGTCCTCTGCGTCAACAAGATGGACCTGGTCGACTACAGCCGTGAGGTGTTCGAGCGGATCCGCGAGGAGTTCATCGGCTTCGCGACCAAGCTCACGATCCCCGACCTGCAGGTGATCCCGATCTCGGCGCTGGAAGGCGACAACGTCGTCGACCGGTCGATGAACATGCCGTGGTACGACGGACCCTCGCTGCTCCACCACCTGGAAAACGTGCACGTCGCGAGCGACCGCAACCTCGTCGACCCCCGACTTCCCGTGCAGTACGTCATCCGGCCGCAGTCCAACGACTTCCACGACTACCGCGGTTACGCCGGCCAACTCGTCGGTGGTGTGCTGCGGCCCGGTGACGAGGTCATGGTCCTGCCCTCCGGGATGACCTCGCGGGTCGCACGGATCGACACCCCCGACGGTCCGGTCGACGAGGCGTTCCCGCCGATGTCGGTCACCGTCCTGCTCACCGACGACCTCGACGTCTCGCGCGGCGACATGATCTGCCGGCCCTACAACAAGCCGGTGGCCGCACAGAACATCTGCGCCATGATCAGCTGGATGGCCGACACCCAGCTGCGCCCTGGGCAACGGATCCAGATCAAGCACACCACCCGGACCGCCCGCGCGATCGTGAAGAAGCTCCACTACCGGCTGGACGTCAACACGCTGCACCGCGACGAAAACGCCGAAGCCCTCGGGCTCAACGAGATCGGCCGCGTCGACCTGCGGATCGCCCAGCCGTTGTTCGTGGACGAGTACGCCCGTAACCGGCTGACCGGCGGCTTCGTCCTGGTGGACGAGTCGACCAATGTCACCGTAGGCGCCGGTATGGTCGTCGCCGCCGACTGAGCGGGTTGAGCGGATCCCCGCATCCCGCCTGGCAACCCGGTACGTGAACAGGGCCTTCGCAGCGACGGCATCGCTGCGAAGGCCCTGTTCGTCAGAGGGCTGTCAGGCGAAGGAGACGGCGATCAGGGCGATGGCGGAGCCGGCGAAGACCACCGTGTTGCGGATGTAGGTATGAGCTCGCGCCCAGCGGGGGAAGGCGTTCTCGGCGGCCTTGAGGAACGGCGCGACCTCGACGCGGGCCAGCTCCGGATCGCCCTTGCGGCGGAAGGCGGCCTGCACCGACTTCACCGCGGTGAGGTTGCTGTGGACGATCACGACGTTCATCAGCAGGACGAGCGAGGAGAAGATCCAGGTCATCAGCGGGGCCAGCCCGGCGTCGGCGAGGTTCAGGGCGGCGGTCGCGGTCATGATCGCGGCGACCGTGACCGGAGCGGCGGTCTCGTGACCTCCGGCGTCGAAGCGAAGCTTGTTCTCCTCCAGCACCTCCGGGCGGACGTTCTGGCGGCGCAGTTCGGCGACCGCGGCGGCCTTGGCGGCGGGGCCGAACCGGTGGCGGACGACCGGGATGCTGACGAAGGCGACGGCGACGAGCAGCTGCATGACGGCGGCGAGGGCGTTCATCGGAGGGCTCCCACTTCGACTTGTACTTTGTTCAACTGCTGACGAGTGAGGACGCTAACCCACCACTTGAACGTTGTGCAAGTCCGTCTTGAACTTTGTGCAAGGCGTCGCGTACGGTAAGGGGCATGCCACGCGAGACCCTCACCCGCGACCAGATCGTCCGCGCCGCCGTCGACCTCCTGGACGCCGAGGGCCTCGAAGGTCTGAACATGCGCGCCCTGGGCAAGCGACTCGACTCGGCGGCGACCGCCGTCTACTGGCACGTCAAGAACAAGGACAACCTCGTCCTGCTCGCTGCCGACCACGTGTGGAGCGAACTCACGCTGCCCGATCTGAATCCCGCCGACTGGCGCACCGCCGCCGCCACGATGGCCACCGACCTGTACCGGATGTTCACCCTGCACCCCTGGCTGGTGCAGGCGTTCGCGGCGCACGTCCTCTACGGCGAGGGCAAGTCGCGCTTCGACGACCACGGCCTCGCCGTGTTCGAGGCCGCCGGCTTCGCCGCGGCCCGCGCCGACCAGGTCGCCGCCGCCGTCTTCACCTACGTCCTCGGCAACGCGGCCGGTGCCGCCGCGGCGGCGTCACTCACCCGCAGACTCAACCAGGACGGTGCCCGCGCCGAACAGCAACTCCAGGACGCGATGGCCGAGGCCAAGGCGATCGCCATGCGCTACCCGCGCCTACGCACCAGGGTCGAAACCCCAGCGGCGACCGACTACGCCGCGTCTCCTGACCAGACCTTCGAGCTCGGCCTCCAGGCCCTCCTCGACGGCCTGGAACGCCAACTCGCCCCGCAATCGTGACGAGGAGAATCGCGGACATCGGAGTCGGCGGACCAGGTCATGGTCCGCAGGGCGTGGCCTAGCTGACCTTCTCCCGGGCCTGGGCGAACGCCGTCGCCGCGCGTTCCAGGTCCTCGCGGGTGTGGGCGGCCGACACCTGGGTGCGGATCCGCGCCGTGCCGTGCGGGACGACCGGGTAGGAGAACGCCGTCACGTAGACGCCGAGGTCGAGCAGTGCGGCGGCCATTCGTCCGGCGAGTACCGCGTCGCCGAACATCACCGGGATGATCGGGTGCTCACCGGGCAGCACCTCGAACCCCTCCTCGACCAGCCGCTGCCGGAAGAACGCGGTGTTCTCACGCAGCTGTCGGCGCAGCTCGTCGGAGGAGTCGAGCAGGTCGAAGACCCGGATCGACGCGGCCGCGATCGCCGGGGCCAGTGAGTTGGAGAAGAGGTACGGGCGGGACCGCTGGCGGAGCAGCTCCACGATCTCGCCGCGCGCGCTCGTGTAGCCGCCGCTGGCGCCGCCGAGGGCCTTGCCGAGAGTGCCGGTGATGATGTCGACCCGGTCGGCCACGCCGTGCAGCTCCGGCGTACCGCGACCGTGCTCACCGACGAACCCCACGGCGTGGGAGTCGTCGACCATGACGAGCGCGCCGTAGGAGTCGGCGAGGTCGCAGATGTCGCGCAGCGGCGCGAGGTAACCGTCCATGGAGAAGACGCCGTCGGTCGCGATCATCTTGAACCGCGCGTCGGAGGCCTCCTTCAGCTGCGCCTCGAGGTCGGCCATGTCGCGGTTGCGGTAGCGGAAGCGGCGGGCCTTGCACAGGCGTACGCCGTCGATGATGCTCGCGTGGTTGAGCGCGTCGGAGATGATCGCGTCCTCGGGCCCGAGGAGCGTCTCGAAGAGTCCGGCGTTCGCGTCGAAACAGGAGCTGTAGAGGATCGTGTCCTCGGTACCGAGGAACGTCGAGATCCGCTGCTCCAGCTGCTTGTGCAGCTCCTGCGTACCGCAGATGAACCGCACGGAGGCCATACCGAAGCCCCACTCGTCGAGGCCGGTCTTCGCGGCCGCGATGAGCTCGGGGTGGTCGGCCAGGCCGAGGTAGTTGTTGGCGCACAGGTTGAGGACGTGCTGGCCACCGGCCACCGCGACGTTGGCGTTCTGCGGTGTGGTGAGCGGTCGCTCGTCCTTGGAGAGTCCGGCGGCGCGGATCTCCGCGAGCTCCGCACGCAGGTGGTCGCGCATGATGTCGGCCATGTCGGTCCTTTCTGGAGTCAGCCCCGCGTCCAGTCGAGGATGACCTTGCCGCAGTTGCCCTCTCTCATCGTCGCGAACGCCTGGTCGTGCTCGGTCATCGGGAACCGGTGGGTGATCACCGGGGAGATGTCGAGCCCTTCCTCGACCAGCACCGACATGGCGTACCACGTCTCGAACATCTGCCGGCCGTAGATGCCGCGGATGGTCAGCATGGACAGGACGACGCGGCTCCAGTCGATGCTGATCGGACCGGAGGACAGGCCGAGGACGGCGATCCGGCCACCGTGGGCCATCGAGTCGACCATCGCGGGGAGCGCGGTGGGATGCCCCGACATCTCCAGACCGATGTCGAAGCCCTCCTTCATGCCGAGGTCGGCCTTCACCTCCGCAAGGGAGGTCCGCCCGACGTTGACGGCCGCGGTCACGCCGACCTTGTTGGCGAGCTCGAGGCGGTAGTCGTTGACGTCGGTGATCACCACGTGCCGGGCGCCCGCGTGCCGGACGACGGCCGCGGCCATCAGCCCGATCGGGCCGGCACCAGTGATCAGGACGTCCTCACCGACCACGGGATAGGCCAGCGCGGTGTGCACGGCGTTGCCGAACGGGTCGAAGATCGTGGCGACGTCGAGGTCGATGTCGGCCGGGTGCTTCCACAGGTTGCCGACCGGCAGGGTGAGGTAGTCGGCGAACGCGCCGGCCCGGGTCAGTCCGACACCCTGGGTGTTGGCGCACAGGTGCCGGCGGCCGGCCATGCAGTTGCGGCAGCGTCCGCAGACGAGGTGACCCTCGCCGCTCACGATGTCACCGACCGCGACACTGTCCGCCCCGGGCCCGAGCTCCACCACGCGGCCCACGAACTCGTGGCCGACCACGAGTGGGGTCGTGACGTGCGTACGGGCCCAGTCGTCCCAGGCCAGGATGTGCAGGTCGGTGCCGCAGATGCCGGTCTGGAGCACCTGGACGAGGGCCTCCCCGGGGCCCGGGGCCGGGTCCGGAACCTCTTCGAGCCACAGGCCGGGCTCGGCCTTGGCCTTCACCAGCGCTCGCATTGCCTCTATCTTCCGCCGGTTGGGAACTACGGGTGCCGGCCGACCAGGGCGATCAGTTGGTCCTGCAGGTCGTCGGACTGGGTGCGTACCGGCGGCGCGAGCATACTGCTGCCCTGCCATTCGGGTACCCGCACGGAGGCGTATCCCCAGACGTGGCGTACGACGTCGGGGTCCAGCCGGGCCTCCAGGCCGGCGCCACGGGCGAGGTCCCAGGCGTGGACGGCGAGGTCGGTCAGCATCTGCTCGGCGTACTCGTCGACGGAGGTGTCTCCGAAGGACAGGTGCACCATGGCGTCGTCGGGTGTCTCCTCCCAGGCCGCCAGCGAGGCGGCGATGGCGGCGTCCCACGCGGCCACCGGCTCGGCGCCGAGCACGTCACCGTCGTAGCGGTCCCCGACCTGTTCGACGGTCTCGCCGCGGAGCAGGTGCGGTGCCCACAGGTGTTCGCCGACCAGGTGGTTGAGCAGGTCTCGAACGCACCACTCGGTGCACGGGGTCGGCGCGTCCCAGCCGTCGGGGGGTACGTCGTGCACCCGGCTGCCGAAGTCCCGTGCCGCGCGGGGGATCAGTGACCGCGCGGACTCCTGCGCCGTCATGGCGTCACCCGTTCGGTGACGCTGGCGAGTCGTGCGGCTACCTGATAGCGTTCGAACATGCTTTCGAATACCTCTCGCGCGGCGGCGTCAGGAAAGCTCGACGAGATCGACCCGATCGCCCTCGGCCATGCCGGTCTCCAAGCCCTCGCACTTGCCGGCACGGCAATCCTCGCACGCTATGTCACCACCGAGACTCGCGCTGACGGAATGGCCGAACTCGAAGGCGTGGTGCCCCATCCGCAGTGGACGATCCTGATGCGGGCCATCGGTGCGTTCGCCGAACCAGGCGAGTCCGACGGTGACGAAGACCCTGAGGGCCGGCGGGCGGCGGCACTCACGGCCATGTGCTCGCGGGCCCGCACGACCCTGACCCGCGAGCACCAGTTGGCGCCTCGCCACCCGAGACGGCACTAGCTGGCGGATCCACCCCGGACATCCCATGTCCGGGGTGCCGCATGTCCGGGTCGTGTCCTAGTGGGCGCCCCGCGGGCGGGACTCCGACGTTCCGGTCCAGCCCGCCGTGTCGACCCCGCCGGGAATCGGCGCGGCGTCGTCGTAGGGCTCCCGGGTGTAGATGAACGTCGCGAGGTTCAGGTGGGTGACCTCACCCGATGGCCCGCGTTCGGCGCGCAGCGTCTCACCCGCGTAGTAGCCGTCCAGTCCGGTCCAGGTCCCGTCGCCGTTCGGGCGGAACCTCGACGCTCGTCCACCGTTGCCGAACGGAGTGAGCTCGAGGAGACCGTCCTGTCGTGCTCGCATCACCGAGGGCGACGGACCCCAGTACCACGGCCCCACCAGGTCGAGGGTGCCCTCGGGCAGGGCGCTGGCCGGCGTCCATTCCGGAGCCGGCGAGGGCTCGCGGTCCAGCAGGATGTCGATCAGGTCGGCGCCGAGGGTGAACGGCCCCATCCCGGAGGTGGTGTTGGCCAGGCAGACGGCGCCGACCTTCTCCTCCACGTCGACGTACAGCCCCGCCAGGAAGCCCGGCATGGAGCCGCCGTGCCCCACCAGGGTCCGCCGGCCCGCGCGCAGGACCTGCCAGCCCAGGCCGTAGCCGGCCGTCCACTGCGGCGCGCGTTCCACCGCGTTCGGCTCCCGCATCTCCGCGAGGGTGTCGGGGTCGAGCACGCCTCCGGTGTCCCCGGCGACGAACGCCGCCCACCGGGCCTGGTCGGTGATCGTCGACCAGAGCTGGCCGGCCGGCGCCATCGCGCCCGCGTCGTGTGTGGGTTCTGGGAGCACCACGTCGGCCCACGGGTGCACCGCGAAGCCGGACGCGTGCGGCGCCTCCGGGTGGTAGGTCGTACGCCGCATCTCCAGCGGCTCGAGCACCTCCGCGCGCAGCACCTCCCACCAGGACCGCCCGCGAAGGCGGGCGACGACCTCGCCCAGGACGGCGAAGCCGAGGTTGGAGTAGTGGAAGCGCCGACCGGCCCGGTGCCGCGCGGTCTCGGCGTTGAACGTCGCCGCCAGGCCGTCCCAGCCCGCGCCCGGGGTGCGCTCCCACCACTGCCCGTCGGACTCCGCCTGGGCTCCCGACAGGTGCGAGAGCAACTGCGCCAGAGTGCGGTCACCGAGCGGGGTGCCCGGAACGTGCCGGTCGAGTGGATCGGCGAAGTCCAGCCGACCCTCGTCGCGAAGCCTGGCCACCAGCACCGCGGTGAACGTCTTGCTGATCGACCCGAGCCGGGACTGCGTGTTGGCGTCCGGCCGGGCGTCACCGACGCGACCTCGACCACCGCTCCACGCCAGGGCGCCGTCGCGGACGACGCCGGCCGTCACGGCGGGGACCCGGCTCGTGGCCTGCTCCTTGGCGATCCGCCGCAGCAGCGCGTCGGCGGTGGCCGGCAGGACCGTGTGTCGCCCGGTCGCGGTGTCCACGCCACGGGTGTCCACGCCAGGGGTCGGGACCTGGGTGGTCGCCGAGGAGTCCAGGGGCTGTGCCATCGGGTCAGGTTAGGGCCTGCCCGGCCGGTCCGGGCCGACGGGTGAACGGGTGTTCCGCGGCCGGCCGGGACGCCGGCGAAGGCCGGCGACCGGGCTCCGGCCAGCGCTTCGGGAGGCCTGGTAGGGCCTGGGTCGATCTGGGCGGAAGGTGTCCGCCCGACGGCCTCGTTCCGGCCGTGGTTACACTCGAACCGTGCCGGGCGGCGATGGACTGCTCTCCTTTGACCTCCACCCCGACGACAAGGGCCCCAAGGACGCGTGTGGCGTCTTCGGAGTCTGGGCTCCTCGGGAGGAGGTCGCGAAGCTTACCTATTTTGGGCTCTACGCCCTACAACACCGTGGCCAGGAGTCAGCTGGCATCGCGGTGAGTAACGGGCGCCAGATCCTCGTATACAAGGACATGGGCCTGGTCTCCCAGGTGTTCGACGAGACGATTCTCGAGTCGCTCACCGGGCACCTGGCGATCGGCCACTGTCGCTACTCCACGACGGGCGCCAGTGTCTGGGAGAACGCACAGCCGACCTTCCGATCCATCGGTAGTGGCAGCGTCGCTCTCGGACACAACGGCAACCTCACCAACAGCGGCGATCTCCTCGAACTCGTCGCGAAGCGGTCGGCCGAGATCGATCGAGCCGAATCGCCCGGTGACAAGGGCGCCACGAACGACACCGACCTGATCACCCGCCTGCTGGCGACCTATCCGGACCTGTCCCTGCTGGACGCGGCCGCCGAGGTCTTCCCCGAGTTGCGGGGCGCGTTCTCCCTGGTCTTCATGGACGAGAACACGCTGTACGCCGGCCGTGACCCTCAGGGCATCCGCCCACTGGTGATCGGCGAGCTCGCCGACGGCGGCTGGGTCGTCGCGAGCGAGAAGGCCGCCCTCGACATCGTGGGCGCCACCTTCCTGCGCGACGTCGCGCCGGGCGAGATCGTCGCCCTGGACGGCGACGGGATCCGGTCCCGCCGGTTCGCGGTCGAGCGTCAGAAGGGTTGCCTCTTCGAGTTCGTCTACCTCTCCCGGCCCGACGCCCGGATCTCCGGCCGCTCGGTGCACGAGAGCCGGGTCGAGGTCGGCCGTCGGCTGGCCCGCGACTTCCCGGTGGAAGCCGATCTCGTCATCCCGGTGCCCGAGTCGGCGACTCCCGCCGCCATCGGGTACGCCGAGGCGAGTGGCATCCCCTACGGCCACGGCCTGGTCAAGAACAGCTACGTCGGCCGCACGTTCATCCAGCCCAGCCAGACACTGCGCCAACTCGGCATCCGGTTGAAGTACAACCCGCTGCGTGAGGTGATCGAGGGCAAGCGCCTCGTGATGGTGGACGACTCCATCGTCCGGGGCAACACCCAGCGCGCCCTGGTGCGGATGCTGCGCGACGCGGGTGCCAGCGAGGTCCACGTCCGGATCGCGAGCCCGCCGGTCAAGTGGCCCTGCTTCTACGGCATCGACTTCGCCTCCCCGTCCGAACTCATCGCCGCCGAGCAGAGCGTCGAGGAGATCTGCGCGTCGATCGGCGCCGACTCGCTCGGCTTCATCTCCCTCGAGGAGCTGACCGAGGCGAGCGAGGTGCCCGCCGATCGCCTGTGCCGGGCCTGCTTCGACGGCAGCTACCCCGTCGAGGTCCCCGACTCCGCCCGCCTGGGCAAGTACCAGCTCGAGGTCGTGGCCCCGGGCCGCTGACGACGCGAGGCGTCCACGTGGCGAGCATCTGATCGAGATTCCGAAGGTGCCAGACCGTCCCCGTCGACGCCCGGACCCGCGGCGCACCCTGCCGCTCCCTGAGAAAGGATCCCCAGCAATGCCCGAGTCCAGCGCCACGCCCGGCGACCGGCGTACGTCCTACGCCCAGGCGGGGGTCGACATCGAGGCGGGTGACCGGGCCGTCGGGCTGATGCGCGAGTGGGTCGAGAAGACGCGGCGCCCGGAGGTCGTGGGCGGCGTCGGCGGGTTCGCCGGGCTGTTCGACGCCTCCGCCCTGCGCGACTACCGCCGGCCGCTGCTGGCGACGTCCACGGACGGGGTCGGTACGAAGGTCGCGATCGCGCAGGCCCTCGACAAGCACGACACGATCGGCCTCGACCTCGTGGGCATGCTGGTCGACGACCTGGTGGTCTGTGGAGCCGAGCCGCTGTTCCTGACCGACTACATCGCCTGCGGCAAGGTGGTGCCCGAACGCATCGCCGCGATCGTCAAGGGGATCGCCGAGGGATGCGTCCAGGCCGGGTGTGCCCTGGTCGGTGGCGAGACCGCGGAGCACCCCGGACTGCTGCAGCCGGGGGAGTACGACCTCGCCGGCGCGACCACCGGGGTCGTCGAGGCCGACGACGTGCTCGGCGCCGACCGGGTACGGCCCGGCGACGTGGCCGTGGCGATGGCCTCGTCGGGACTGCACTCGAACGGGTTCGTGCTCGTCCGCCACGTCGTCCGGGAGGCCGGACGCACCCTGGACGAGCATGTCGACGACCTTGGTCGCACCCTCGGTGAGGAGCTCCTCGAGCCCACCCGGGTGTACGCCAAGGACTGCCTCGCCCTCGCCCGTGGCGTGGACGTGCACGCGATGTCCCACATCACCGGTGGTGGGCTGGCCGCGAACGTCGCCCGCGTACTGCCGGCCGGCCTGGAGTTGGAACTCGACCGGTCGACGTGGACGCCCCCGCGGATCTTCACCCTGGTCGGTGAGTGGGGTGGTGTGGAACAGCTTGAACTCGAGCGCACGCTCAACATGGGTGTTGGCATGGTCGCTCTGGTGAATCCCGCAGACGCTGATGCCGCGGTCGGCCTTCTCGCCGCCCGCGGCATCCACGCTTGGATCGCCGGGAAAGTGCTCGCAGGTGAGGAATCCGCGCATCTCGCGGGCAGCTACGGACAGAGCTGACCGCGATCATGTCAACCGTGGTTAGCGGCGACGTGCGATGCGATGACCCTCATCGGCCCCGTCTTCGTCTGGCTCGTCGGGGTCGTCCTGCTCGGCTCGAACGTCGCCGTTCGTGCCGTCACGACCCGACAGCTCTCGCTGCAGCGCCTCGAGGTCGGTGTCGTGGGTGCGGTACTTCAGCTCCCGGGCGACCTTCGTCTGCTTGGCCTTAGCACGGCCGCGCCCCATGGGTCGACCCCCTCGCACAACATAAACCGGGGCAACACGTTATGCACGTGTGCCCTCGGGCTCACGGTCTCATCTGCTCGTAGGTCAACGGTACCGGCAGCTGGCCGGATCTCGCACCTGGGGTCGGTCCAGATCCGGGTCAAAGGTCCGACGCGGCCCGGGATCCCTGAGTCGGGACGCCCGAAATCGCCCCGGTAGGCCCTTGCGGGGGCCGTTTCCGCGACAGTCCGTATGGGATCAAACGCGCAGAGAAGTCGATTTCGGGAAGTCGGTGTGACCGAGTCCGGGATCGGGCAAGCCGGTCCATACGGCGGAATCGCTTCGAAGCCGGCCGACGTGGTGCGATAGGAATGCGATTACCCAGCATGGCGGGCGACCAGGACGGGACGGCGCAGATGGTCCAGCGGACAGTGCTCCTCACCGGTGCGGCGGGCAGCGTCGGGCAGTTCCTGCTCCCCGGGCTGAGTGAGTACGCACTCCGGCTGACGGACCTGCCCGAGCGGGAGAGCGAGCTCTCCCATCTGGCCGGCGAGGCGCTGTCCACCGAGGTCCGCACCGGCGATCTCGCCGACCGCGCGTTCACCGAGGGTCTGGTCAAGGACGTCGACACCGTCGTGCACCTGGCCGGCAACCCGGCCGCGCCCTCGTCCTGGGCGCAGCTTCGGGTGCCCAACATCGAGGTGGTCGAGACCGTGCTGGACGCGGCCCAGGCGGCCGGTGTCCGCCGGGTCATCCTCGCGAGCTCCGTCCACGCGATGGGCGCCTACGTCCAGCGGGAGCAGCATCCGGTCGACCCGGCGTGGCCGCCCAGCCCCTGCTGCGTCTACGGCGCGACGAAGGCGTTCGCCGAGGCGATCGGCCGCACCTACACCTACCGCACCGGGCTGTCGGTGGTGTGCCTGCGCTTCGGTGGTGTGCAGAAGCGACCCGTGGCGGTCGGCTCCCTGCCCTCCTGGATCGCGCCGGAGGACCTGCGCCAACTCGTCGTCGCCGCGATCGAGGCCGACACCGCCCGCGTCGCGTTCGGCGTCTACCACGGGATCTCGGCCAACACCCGCCGCGAGTGGGACACCTCCAACGCCCAGGCCGACCTCGGCTACGAGCCCACCCGCGACTCCGAGATCTTCCTGGGCGAGATCGACCCGGACACCACGCGAGGCCTGTGTCCGCCGGGCCCGCTGGCCTGAGTGGCCGGCTCGGGCCTACTCCGGCCTCTACGACCGACCTCTACCTCCGACCGACCCCGACTTCAGCCCCGGGAGCTGATCCCCGCACCACCGCGACGTTCCGCGACCGACACACCGGCGTCTCGGCGTCCGATCTCGCGGTCACCAGGGCTGGCGAAACCGCAGACCCACCTCTTTGGAGGAAACGTGAGCGAGCAGGGAAAGATCCGCGTCCTCGTCTGGTCCGAGCACACCGCGCCGAAGGCGATGTACCCGAACGACATCAACGGCGTCGTCGCCGACGGCCTGCGCCAGGACCCGATCTTCGAGGTGAGCACGGCCGAACTGGTCGACCCCGACCAGGGCGTGTCGGAGGAGGTCCTCGCCAACACCGACGTTCTGGCGTGGTGGGGCCACCTCCTGCACCGCATGGTCCGCGACGAGACGGTGGACCGGATCGAACGCCACGTCAAGGAGCGCGGCATGGGCTTCCTCGCACTGCACTCCTCGCACATGGCCAAGCCCTTCACCCGGCTCATCGGTGACGACGGCCGGATCGGCGGGGTCAAGCACGAGGCCGGGCCCGAGGAGGTCAAGGTCCTCGCGCCCGACCACCCGATCGCCGCCGGGGTCAGCGACTTCTCCATCGACCCGGAGGAGATGTACGACGAGGAGTTCGGCGCCGGCAAGCCCGACACGGTGGTGTTCCACTCCACCTTCCCGGGCGGGCACGAGTTCCGGTCCGGCCTCACCTACACCGTCGGCCTCGGCCGGATCTTCTACTTCCGGCCCGGACACGAGGAGAACCCGACGTACTACCGCGACGACGTCCGCCACATCCTGCGCAACGCAGCCAAGTGGGCCGCCGGCCGCTCCTGAGGTCGGCACCGGCCCGGCTTCGGGCGGTCGTCAACGATCTCCACGCGGACGCCGCGGCCGGCGCCATCCGGCCGCGGCGTCCGCGTGTCCGGACCTGGCGGGTGGCGTCACCGCCATCGTGGACGCGGGGTGCCCCGGCGGTCAGTGGCTGAGCCAGAGGTGGCGGAGCCGGCCCACCTCGGCCATCCGGCGTTCGGCCAGCCGGTCGGCTGCGACGACCGGTGGGACGCCTTCCTCCGCGGCCAGCGCGAGCACCTTGCGCGTCGTGTCGAAGATCCGGGCGGCGCGGGCCTTGGCCCGTTCGAAGTCGAAGCCGCGGAGCTCGTCGGCCACCTGGATCAGTCCGCCCGCGTTGACGAGGTAGTCGGGCGCGTAGAGGATCCCGCGGTCCTCCAGCATCTTCTCGATGCCGCGGTGGGCCAGCTGGTTGTTGGCACCACCGCAGACGATGGACGCCCGCAGCAGCGGAACCGTCGTGTCGTCCAGGGCGCCGCCGAGCGCGCAGGGTGAGTAGAGGTCGATGTCGGCGCCGATCAGCGCTCCCGGGTCGGCCAGTACGTCGACCTCGGGGTGGTCGCGGCGTACCTGCTCGACGGCGTGTTCGGAGACGTCGGTCACCACGACCTCGGCTCCGTCCTCGAGGGCGTGCGCGACCAGGTGCCGCCCCACCTTCCCGACGCCGGCGATGCCGACCCGGCGGCCGCGCAGCGTCGGGTCGCCCCAGCGACGCTCGGCGCAGGCGCGCATGCCCTGGAAGATGCCGAAGGCGGTGAGGATCGAGGAGTCGCCCGCCCCGCCGTTCTCGACGGTCCGGCCGGTGACGTGGTCGCACTCCCGGGCGATCACGTCCATGTCGGGTGCGTAGGTGCCGACGTCGCACGCGGTGATGTAGCGGCCGCCGAGGGACTGGACGAACCGGCCGTAAGCACGCAGAAGCGCCTCGGTCTTGTCCCGGTCCGGGTCTCCGATGATCACCGCCTTGCCACCGCCGAGGTCGAGTCCGGCGAGCGCGGCCTTGTAGGCCATCGCGGTGGAGAGGTTGAGAACGTCGGCGAGCGCGTCGTCCTCGGTCGCGTACGGGTGGAACCGGGTACCTCCGAGCGCCGGTCCGAGCGCGGTGGAGGAGATGGCGATGATCGCCTTGAGCCCGCTCGGCTCGTCGGTGCAATACACAAGCTGCTCATGGCCGGGACTCCGGCCGAAGAACTCGGTCACTGTGGTGACTCCTCGTTCAAGCGTGCCCGCAGGGGTGGCGCAGGCGTCCGGCTCCACCATAGAGCGATAACGCCTCCTCTGGATCTGACTGGACAGGTGCCGCGAACGGCTAGAGGGGTGCACGATGGGAGCATGCGGACTTCGGTTGTGCCGCCGTACTGCTGCTACCTGCGGGTTTATGAGCCGCTCCCCGCCTTTCCGGCGCGTGAGCGGACGTCGTGGGAGGCAGAGGTATGTGTGCCCGAACACCCGAAAACAGGGTTTTTGGCAGTGGTCGAGCAGCGTGAGTCGTTGGCGGCGCTGCTGCCCGCGATGCCGCCCGGAGCTGTGTCGGCGGCGCGCCGCGCTTACTCCATGGAGGTGGAGGGCAACCTCCTGCTGTGTCCGGACGAATCCGCCCTTCGGGTCCGCCAGGCACTTGGTGATCTGATGACGTCGTTGCCTGAGCACGTGCTGCAGGTGCTGCTGCCCGCGGGTGGGTTGGACCGCGTGGATTTCGGTGCACTGCAGGACGAAGCGTGCCCGCCGGACGCCGAACCGCACATCCTGACGGCGCGCTGGCACGTTCCGCTGGCTTGGTTCGTCATCTTTAGTGATGAGGACCGCAGTATCGGGATGGATCCCGTGGAGCTCCGGTACCGCACGCCGATGGTGGAGGCGCGCCGCCGCCTCGGGCGGGCCCACCGGCTGCTGAGCCGGCAACGCCCCGAATGGGAGCTCGAGCCACTCCGGACGCTCGGCCGCTGGATCGAGTCGTTCCACCCCCACGGATGGGTGGAACTCGACTATGGCGGCCTGGTTCACCTGATGGATCCGGATACGTTGGCTGCGGATCGTTCCGCCAGCGATGTGACTGCCGCACTCCATGCGGTGGCTCAGGGTGACGATGAGGAGGCGATAACGATCTACCACCGACTACGGAAGCGGTGGTGGGAGCTGCGCGTGAAGGAGCGCGCATCGTGAAACACCGGAACAGGTCCGGGAAATTCTGGAAAAACTGGGCGGAACCCCTGGACACGGGTTACGGTGAGTCACGTGAAGAAAGGGGTGGACTAGCACCATTACGTCACGTGGGGGATAAATGACGTGGCGTGACCAGATATGGGGTGCTTTGTCCGTTTGTTGCTCCTTACTTCGTTGAGGGATTCGATGCACCATGGAGGGTGCGGGACGGACTACATGTCCGCTTCTCGTGGAGGAGGCCGCTCATGACGACACGTACGCCGGAGACCGAGTCTCTGCTGACGCCGGCAGAGGTCGCGGCCATGTTCCGGGTCGACCCCAAGACAGTGACCCGGTGGGCAAAGGCAGGCAAGCTCAGCTCGATCCGGACACTTGGGGGACACCGGCGTTACCGTGAGTCCGAGGTGCGCGCGCTGTTGGCGGGGGTCCTCCCCGAACAGCGCGGCGGAGCCGAGAGCCGCTGAGGGGCGGCTGCAAGGCCTTCGGACGAACTGAACACGCGACGAACGTGGCGGCTTGACCCAACCGGGGTCAAGCCGCCACATTCGTCTCAGGCGCGAGCCCGGATGACCGGGCCCGTCGCTCCCGGGCCGGGGTGTCGACCAGTCGTGGTCGGCGCTGACCGGCCCTTTTTGGTCCGGTGTCCCGGGCGCTCTTGCCACGGGCGACACGTTGAGCTTGTGTGAGATCGGCGACATTCATGCGCCGATCCCGAGCATGACCGCCTCCGGACGACTGTCACGCTCTGTGATCGACTACTGAGGCATTTGCCACGATCCGTCGCTAATAGCCCATTTCGTTGTCAAATCGCTATCGGCGAGCCAGTGTCCATGGCCTCGGAGCGGCATAGTGTGACCGCCAAGGCGCGCCCGGGGGAGAGAGGGGCGACCGTGCGTGAACGCAGGACGTTGAGCCACTACGGCACGGCGGGCACGGTCGCCATCGTGCTCGGACTGCTGGCCCTGGGGGCCCTGGGCCTGGCCTGGCAGGAGCGGGTTCCCCTCGACACCGAGCCGGTCTCGGCCGGCACCGTCATCCCGGTGATCGGTGTGCTGGTCGGCCTCGGGCTGGCCCTGTTCCTCTTCGGGATCACCTCGAGGACTCCGCTCGCCTTCGTACGCCGACGGCAGCGCAGCGGCGGGCTCGGCATGGCCATCACGGGCATCGTGATGTTCGCCGTGGTCCTTGTGCTCCTCGCCTACCACCGCCAGATCGGCGACGCACTCAACAGCGGGCCCCCGCCGCAGCCCCTGCCCTCGCTCACTCCCGTCCCGGGCGGAGTGCCGCCGCCCATCCCCGGCGACCAGGTGACCACCGGCTCACCGGCCGCCTGGAACTGGCCGATCGCGATCATCGCCGGCTTCGTGATCGGGATGGCGGCCCTCGCCCTGGTGTTCGTGTCCCGGCGGGCCGTCCCCGAGGAAGGCGTCGGCGTCGAGGAGCCCTCGCTCGCGGAGATGCACGCCGTCGTGGTCGCCGGCCGCGCCGCGCTCGCCGACATCGACGAGCCCAGGGCGGCCGTGATCGGTGCCTACACCGCGATGGAACGAGCGCTCGCGGAGACCGGACTCCGACGCTCCCCCTCCGACACGGCGGGCGACCTGCTCGAGCGAGCCGGGCGAGCCGGCCTGCTCAGCCCGACCGGGGCAGCCGCGGCGAGCGAACTCACCGACCTCTTCCGGCAGGCCCGCTTCAGCCGGCGTGACGTCGAGTCGACGCTGCGCGACCGGGCGGTCGACGCGCTCGGTCGGCTGGAGGGCGAACTGCGGATGGCGACGATCCTGGATCCGGACGCGGAGGCGCGGGGGTGAGCCAACTCCGGCTGCTGCTGTTCATCCTGCTTCTCATCGCCACCGCCACCCAGCGGTTCGCCGGGCTGCTGCTCGGACTGACCGTGCTCGCGATCAACGAACTCATCCACCTGCTGCTCCAGCTCCAGGGGCCCGCCCGGGTCCGGCGCCGCCCCCTGTCGTCCTGGCTGAACCGGCTACCGGCGCTGCTCCGCCGCCGACGCGGCGCGGTGCGCGACGCGCGCTTCCCGACGTACGACCGGATCGCGGCCGACCTCGGCTGGGCGAGGTTCTCGCGACGCGACTTCGACTTCGGCCTGCGCGAACGGCTGCTCCAGGCCGCGACGGTCCGCCTCGTCGACGGCCACGGCATCGACCTCACCCGCAACCCCGAGGCCGCCCGCCCACTGCTCGGGGAGGAGGCGTGGCGATTGCTCGCGCCCGGCCAGCGCCCCTCCACCGACCGCTCGGCGCCTGGCCTCACCCTCTCTGAGCTGGACCGACTGGTCACCTCACTGGAACGGCTGCGATCACCCGCGAGCCGTACCGACCACACGCCGGCCGGGCCCGAGTCCGGCGGAGCGGAAAGGACCTCATGACCGAGACGACGTGGACGCCGGAGCGAGCCCAGAAGCGGGCGGTCGCGGTTCTGGACGAGATGGAGCGGGTGATCGTCGGCAAACGCGAACCCCTCACGCTCGTCCTGCTCGGGATCCTGGCCGGTGGACACGTACTGCTCGAGGACCTCCCCGGGCTGGGCAAGACGCTGCTCGCGCGGTCGTTCGCCAAGGTGCTCGGCCTGACCTTCACGCGGGTGCAGTTCACCCCCGACCTGCTGCCCCAGGACCTCACCGGCGCGTCGATCTACCACCAGAAGACGGGCGAGTTCGCCTTCCGTGAGGGGCCGGTCTTCACCCAGTTGCTGCTGGCCGACGAGATCAACCGGACCCCACCCAAGACCCAGGCCGCCCTGCTGGAGGCGATGGAGGAACGCCAGGTCTCCGCCGACGGGGTGACCCGGCCGCTGCCGGTGCCGTTCGTGGTGCTCGCGACGGAGAACCCGATCGAGTACGAAGGCACCTACCCGCTGCCGGAGGCGCAGCTCGACCGGTTCGTGTTGCGGACCCGGCTCGGCTACCTGACCGCCGAGCTGGAGGCCGACATGGTTCGCCGCCGCCTCGACCGGGGAGGCGCGCCACCGCAGGTCTCGCAGGTGGTCGACCCGAGCGAGCTGCTCGCCATGTGCGGTGCGCTGGAGCAGGTGGAGGTGCACGACGACGTGCTGCAGTACGTCGTCGCCCTGGTCCGCGCCACCCGCGAGCACCCGAAGGCGCAGGTCGGCGCCAGCCCGCGCGGCACCCTGGCGGTGACCCAGCTGGCTCGCGGAGCCGCCGTGCTCGCCGGCCGCGACTACGTCACCCCCGAGGACGTGAAGCTGGTGGCCAGGGCCGCGCTCGGGCACCGGCTGGTGTTGCGACCTGAGCTGTGGGTGCGCCGGGTGACCGGCGACGACGTGATCGGGGAACTGCTGGCCCAGGTCCCGACGCCCACGACCCGGATCTTCGACCGGACCGGCGCCTCCCGATGAGTCCGGCCACCGGCGACCAGCCCCCGGAACCAGCCTCGGCCGGCGAGCCCAGCTCGTCGGAGCCGGCTCGGCAGCCGACCCTGGCCAGGCAGTCCGGCTGGGTCGGTATGCCGCGGGCCAAGCTCGAGGTGACCCCCCACTGGCGGTTGAGCCGGATGTGCATCCGGCTGGCGGTCTTCGGTGTCCTCCTGCTCGTGGCGGCGATCGTGTCGGCCCGGGCCGAGCCGGTCCTGGTGGCGGCGCCCTGCCTGCTCGCCGTCGTCCTCGCCGTACGCCAGCCCCGCCCGGCCACCGTGCGGGTGGAGGCCTCGGTGTCGGAGCTGCGCAGCTTCGAGGACGACGGGGTGGAGGTCTCCGTCTCGGTCGCCGCCGACACCGAACTCGGGGAGATCGGGCTCGACCTCGCACTTCCCGCGACGTTCGTCATCGACGGGGACCAGGCCCGGCGGGCCTTCGCGGTCCGGGCGCTGTCGCACACCTGGACGGTCCGCGCGGAGCGCTGGGGACGCTGGCGGGTCGGCCCGCTGCACCTGCGGCTGCGTACGCGTGGCTGGGGGCACGTCGGAACGGCCGAGCTCACCCTGTCCGAGCTGACCGTCTTCCCGCCGCCCTCCGCCGCCCGCGAGGTCGCCGTACCCCCCGCGCTGCTGGCCCGGGTCGGCAGCCACGTCGCCCGCCGGACCGGGCACGGCATCGAGTTCGCCGGAATCCGGTCGTTCGCGCCCGGTGACGCCGTACGCCGGGTCAACTGGCCGGTCAGTACCCGACGCGGGGAGCTGTACGTCAACGAGTACGCCGCGGAGCGCGCGGCGGACGTGGTCGCGGTCGTCGACACCACCGTCGACGTCGGACCGTTCGGCCGGTCCAGCCTCGACCTCGGGGTCCGGGGCGCGGCGACCGTGGTGCAGGCCTACCTCCGTTACGCCGACCGGGTGGGCGTCGTCACCCTCGGCGGCGCCCTGCGCTGGCTGGCGCCCGACGTCGGCGCCCGGCAGTACTACCGGATCGTCGAGACGCTGCTGTCCTCCCGCCTCGACGACAGGTTCCTCGAACCCGAGCTGGCCTACCTGCCACCGCAGGCCCTGCCTCCGGGCGCCCTGGCGTTCGTCTTCACACCCCTGATCGACCCGCGGGCCGTGGAGGCCGTCCGCAACCTGCGCGAGCGGGGCCACCCCGTCGTCGTGGTCGACGTCCTCACCAGCGAACCCGAGCCGGGCCGCGAACGCGACGCGCAGCTCGCCGTCCGGATCTGGCGGTTGGACCGGGAGGTCCTCCTGCACGGCCTGGAGGAGATGGGGGTGACCGTGCTGCCCTGGGACGAGGAGTACGGCATCCCGCTGGAACGCGTTCGGCTCGAGCCGCTGCTCGGCGGTGCCCGATGAGGGCGATGAGGGTCGGACCACGGACCGCGGGGCTCTTCGCCGGCGCGTGCGGTCTCGCCCTGGCCCTGGTGACGATCTGGGTGCTGCCGGCCGACTCGCGGGGCTGGGTGGGGATCCCGGCGACCCTCGCCGTCCTGGTGGGTCTGCTCGGCCTCGTCGAGCGTGCCCTGGCCGCGCTGGTGCCGGTCGGGCTGGGCCTGGTCGCGCTGGGGGCGATGTTCGCCGCCGACAGCGGCCGACTTCCGGTGCCGACGGCGGCGCTGATGGGTCTCCTGGGCCTGGCCTATCTGGCGTTCCTGGAGCTGGCGGAGACCCTGATGAACGACACCGGCTGGGAGCGCGGGGGCGTGGGAACGACTTCCGCGAGCCTCGCCGGCTGGGTGCGTACGCTCACCCCGATCTTCGCCGTGGCCCTGGTGGGTGTGGTGGTCCTGTCGGTGGTCCTCCTCGAACCACTGCAGCCCGCGGCCGCGCTGGTCGTGACCGCACCGATCCTGCTCGCGGTGGCTGTCGTCCTGGGCCTGGCACACTTCACCCGGCGCCGGCCGACGGATCCGCCCCGGTAGACCGGACGTGTGGTGGGAAGACCGCCGCCGCGCCGGTCAGCCGGCGGAAGTGGTCGAACTCGCGCCGAGCGTGCTCGCGCCGTAGCGCTCCTTCTCCCGGGCGAGGTCGAGCCGACGGATGCCCTTGCGGCCCTGGAGTGTCTCCTCGTCGAGCTGGTCGAGGGGCACGAACCACGCCACCTCGAACTCGATGCCGTCCGGGTCCTGGCCGTACAGGCTCTTGCTGGTGCTGTGGTCACTCGCGCCCGCGAGCGCACCGGCGGCGACGAGGCGGTCCTGGATCGCCTCCAACTCGGCGAGGGTGTCGACCTCCCACGCGAGGTGGTAGAGCCCGACCGTGGTCCGTCCGGCCTCGCTGGGGCGGGCGTGCTCGCCGATCGCGAACAGGCCGAGGTCGTGGTCGTTCCTGGAGCCCGCGGCCTGCAGGAACGCCGCTCCGGTGAAATCTTCCGGGGTCATGTCGACCCGGCGGAAGCCGAGCACGTCGCCGTAGAAGGCGACGCTGCGCTCGACGTCCCGGACGTACAGGACCGCGTGGTTCAGGCGGGTGATCGGCATCGGAACCTCCATGGGCCGGGCGGCCCGTCCGGCCGCGTCCCTACCGGCAACGTACCACTCATTTGGTTGAAGCTTCAACCAAACGGGGAGGGGTAATCGCCCTGGATCGTGGGGGACTGCTCGGCCTGGCCGTGGACCGCTTAGGGTGCTCGACGTGGCCTCGACCTACAAACTCGTGATCTTCGACTGCGACGGCGTCCTCGTCGACAGTGAGCCCCTCGCCCTGCGGGTCGACGTGGAGCTCTTCGCCGAGCTCGGCTGGCCGCTGTCCGCGGAGGAGATCGCCCGGCGCTTCGTCGGCCGTACGACGGAGTACATGATGGGCGAGCTCGCGGCCCACATCGGTCGTGCGATCCCGCCCGAGACCGACGCGAAGTTCGCGGCCCGCTACCGCGAGGTGCTCGCCGCCGAACTCCGTCCCGTCGACGGCATCGGCGAGGCGCTCGACCGGATCGCCGGGCTGACCTGCGTCGCCTCCAGCGGCAGTCACGACAAGATGCGCTTCACTCTCGGGCTCACCGGCCTCTACGAGCGCTTCGAGGGCCGCATCTTCAGCGCCAGCGAGGTCGCCCACGGCAAGCCCGCGCCCGACCTCTTCCTGCATGCCGCCGCGACGCTCGGCGTCGAACCGCGCGAGTGCGCGGTGGTCGAGGACAGCGAGTACGGCGTTCTCGCGGCTCGTGCGGCCGGAATGACGGTCTTCGGCTACGTCGGGGGCGACCTGATCCCCGCCGAGCGGCTCGAAGGCCCCGGCACCACGCTTTTCGCCGACATGCGGGACCTGCCCCGCCTGCTCGGCGAGGACTCCTAGGGCACACGCCCGGACGTCGCGGCGCCCGCGTCCGGGCCGGCTCGCGTCCTACGCCGGCAGGGCCGCGCGGACGAGTGCCATCCCGGCCTCGCCGGCGACGCGTAGCGGTTCGGTACTCCGAGCCGAACGGCACAGGACGAACGCGCCCTCGATCAGGCTGACCAGGCAGATCGCGGTGGCGCGGGCGGTGTCGGCGGACATGCCGGCGGCCTCGAAGCGTTCGCCCACGGCCACGATCCAGCTCTCGAAGACGTCGGCGGTCGCCTGGCGGAGCGCGTCGTTCGTGCTCGCGACCTCCAGGGCGACCGTCGCGATCGGGCAGGCGTCGGCGTAGTCGGTGTCGACGAGGGTCTGCGCCGCGCCGCGGAAGAAGTCGCCGGTCGCGGTGACCACGTCGGGTGCGGGGTCGAAGATCGCCGCGACGAGCTGGAGGTACATCGCGCCGGAGGTGCGGATGACCTCCTCGCCGAGCTGGACCTTCCCGCCCGGGAAGAAGTGGTACAGCGACCCGAACGGCGCGTTCGCCGTCGCCACGATCTGTTTCACGCCGGTCCCGGCGTATCCCTGCCGCCGGAAGAGCTCGGCCCCCGCGTCCACGATCCGCTGCTTGGTGGTGACCGTCACGCCGTCCCCTTCCGTCCGCCATTGCGTGCCTTCACGACGATAGCTAACGTTCTCTAGAGCGATCTATCAAATCGATCGGACGGGGGTCCGAGATGTCACACGCACGGCCAGAGGCACGGCCGCGATCCCACCTCGCCGCGGCGGGAGCTCAGGGGAGCGCGAAGGACTCCTCCGCCCGGACCGCCGGATGGGTGCTCCACGTCATCCTGCTGACGGCGTTCGTCGTGTCGGTCGTCCACTACACCGACAACTACGTCCGATTCGACCGGTACGCCCTCAACCCCGACAGCCCGATCCAGGAGCCGATCCTGATCGTCGTGGGCTGGCTCCTCTTCACGGCGTTCGGTGTGGCGGGCTACGTGGCCTACCGCCGGCAGCGCTGGTGGCCGGCGGTCGCCCTCACCGCGCTCTACTCCGTCAGCGGTCTGGTCAGCCTCGTCCACTACACCGACGCGGCGCCCTCGGCCTTCGACGGCGCCCAGAACACGCTGATCGTCGCGGACGTCGTCGCGGGAGTCGCCGTCGTCGGGCTGGCACTCTGGCTGATGTTCAGGCGGGCCTTGGTGGCCGACGTCGAAGCGGCCGACGCGGCCGGCTGACGCGGCTCAGGCTGACGCGGCTCAGGACGCGGACTCGCCGAGCACGAGGGCCGCGAGCTGGGTGCGCGAGGAGATCCCGAGCTTCGGGTACGCCTTGTACAGGTGGTACCCGACCGTGCGCGGGCTCAGGAAGAGCCGCGTGCCGATGTCCCGGTTGGACAGCCCCTCCGCGGCCATCCGCACGATCTGGAGTTCCTGCGGTGTGAGGCCGGCCAGGACGTCGGGCACCCCGGACGAGGCGCCGGACGAGGCGCCGGACGTGGCGGTGGGCACGCTCGCACCGGTGGCGCGGAGCTCGGCCCGGGCCCGCTGCTCCCAGGGTTCGGCGTTCAGGCGTTCGAAGGTCTCCAACGCGGTGCCGAGCTGGGCGCGGGCGTCGACCCTGCGACGTGCCCGGCGCAGCCACTCGCCGTAGAGGAGTCGCGTCCGCGCCTCGTCGAAGGGGTGGCCGGCGGTGTCGTGCAGTTCGTGCAGCTCGACCGCCCGGACGAAGTGGCCTTCGGCCTCGGCGTCGGGCGCGAGCAGCGCGTGGCACCGGCACACCGCGGCGTCAATCCAGCCTTGCCGAGCCCAGGAGGCCCACTCCTCCAACCGGGCAAGGGGTTCGGCCGCCCGCTCGGGTTGGCCCAGGCGTACGGCGGCCTCCACCTGGTCGACCGTGCCCCGGATGGCGGGAATCTGGTGGCGTGCCGGCCCACGGCTCAGGGCCTCCAGCCGGGTCAACGCCTCCTCGGTGCGACCGGCCGCGAGGTCCGACGCGCTCAGTGCCCAGTGCGCCCAGGACGGTCCGGGTGAGCTGCCACCTCCGACCGACTCGACGAGTACGGCGTTCGTCAGATCGCGGCAGCGCGCTTCGTCGCCGTCCAGAGCGGCGAGGTAGGCGAGGACGCCGCGGAAGTGGCTCACCACGTGGGCCTGGCCGGTGTCGGCGCCCACGCGCAGCGCCTCCTCGAGATTCGTCGCGGCGTCCCGGTGCCGGCCGAGGAAGAGTTGCGCTTCGCCGAGCGAGCCGAGCCCGGCCGCGAGCCAACCGATCCGGCCCTGCGCGCGTGCCTCGTCGACGAAGCCGGCGAAGATGTCGTGGGCCAGGTCGTCCCGGCCGGCGATCCAGGCCGCACCGCCGAGCATCACCGCGGCGCGTGGATCAGCCTGGCCCGCCCGCAGGGCCGCCTCGGTCATCTCCGGTGACGGCCCGGCCTCGCGATCGTTCGCCAGCCGGGCGTGCATCGTCATCAGCGGGAGCAGGGGGCGCAGCAGATGGTCTGCCGGCAGGCGGACGGCGTCCAGCCTGGCCGCCGCGGTCTCGCTCAACGTCGGGTCGCCGGTGAACCACGCGACGTGCACCGCCTGCATGAGCATCCACGCCGCCTCGCCCGGGTCGTGCCGGTGGACGGCCTCCGCGCCTTCGAGGAGGACCTGGTGCGCCTGCCGGAGCGCACCTGTCCAGAAGTGCGCGTTGGCCCGGATCAGGACGAGCCACGCGGCGGCCTCGTGGTCGAGTGACCGATCCGCGGAACCCGCGCCTGCGCCGGCCCGCTCCGCCAGCGTGATGGCGCGCGGGAAGTCGCCGGTCTGGTAGGCGGCCTCGGCGGCCTGCCGGAGCCGGCAGGCGCGGGCGGAGGCGTCCGGGCTCAGTCGGGCCGCGCGTTCGAACGCCGTCGCCGCGTCCGCGTGTCCACCCCGCTCCGCCGCGCGGGCGGCGCTGGCCTCCAACTCCGCGGCGACCTGTTCGTCGTGGCCGGTGGAGGCCATCGCGAGGTGCCACGCTCGCCGGTCCCGGTCGGCCGGCTCCACGAAGGCGTCCGCGAGCGCCTTGTGCGCGCCGAGGCGTTCGCTCAGCGGCGCGCTCTGGTAGACCGCCGCGCGCACCAACGGGTGGCGGAACCGCACCGCCCGTTCGTCGATCCGGATCAGGCCGGCGCTCTCGGCCTCCCCCGCGTCGTCGAGGCCGGTCCCGAGCTGTGAGGCGGCGCGGAGTACGACGTCCAGGTCGGCGCCGTCAGCGGCCGCGACAAGCAGGAGCAGCGCCTGGGTACCGGCCGGCAGCCGGCGGACCTGGCCGTGGAAGGCGACCTGCAGGCGATCGGTCAGGGGGAGGGTGCCCGCCGGCGTCGCCGCGGCCGCGGGTTCCCGCGCCAACGCGGCCGGAAGCTCCGCCAGGGCGAGCGGATTACCGGCGGCCTCGCGCAGGACCCGGGACCGCACGCTCGGCGCCAGCCCCTGCCCGCCGGCCGCACCGACCCGGGCGTCGCGCCGGGGGGTGTCGAAGTGGGCGTCGAACTGGGCGTCGAGCAGCGCGTCCGCGGCCTCCGGGGACAGGCCGGCCAACGCCAGTTCCGGCAGCCCGGGTGCGGCGAAGGTGGCCGCGCCGTCCCGAGCCGCGATCACGAGCGCCACCCCCTCCGCGTCCAGGCGACGAGCGGCGAAGAGCAGCGCCTCGGTCGACGCCTGGTCCAGCCACTGGGCGTCGTCGACGAGGCAGACGACGCCGCCGTCCTCCGACAGCTCCGGCAACAGGGACAGGACGGCAAGGCCGACGAGGAACCGGTCGCCGCCACCCTGGGCCGGTCCCAGCCCGAACGCCGCCGCCAGGGCGTTCCGCTGCGGCTCGGCGAGAGCGTCCAGCCGGTCCAGGGCCGGACGCAGGAGCAGGTGAAGTCCGGCATAGGGGAGTTCGGACTCCGACTCGATGCCGCTGGTCCGCAGCACCCGCAGGTCGCCGGCCGAGGCGGCCGCGTGATCGAGCAGCGCGCTCTTGCCGATGCCGGGATCGCCGCGCAGGACCAGGACGCCGCTGCGCCCCGCCCGCGCGGTCGCGATCAGCTCCTCGAGCCGCGCGAGTTCGCTCGCCCTGCCGTACAGCACCCCAGCACGCTACCGGGGCAGCCGCGACGGATCCCCCGGCGAGGCCCGGTGGGCCGGTCGTACCGGTGCCCGACTGATGCCGTACTGGTGCCACCGGTCCGCGGACCAGTCATTTGACGGAAGCCCGGGCAGGTGCCCGCTCCATAGCGTTTGACCTGCCAGAACGCACCAGAACAGGACAGGTTCACGGCCCGGACCAAGGCGGGCCAGACGCCCAGAGGAGCAGACGATGAGTGACTTCAACGAACTGGCCGAGCGGTACATCGCCACCTGGAACGAGACCGACCCGGCCGCCCGGCGGGCGGGCATCGAGGCGATCTACACCGCGGACGCCACCTACACCGACCCACTGGTCGTCGCGGAGGGCCACGACGCCATCGACGCGACCATCGCGGCGGTGCAGGCGCAGTTCCCCGGGCTGGTCTTCCGGCTCGGCGGCGGCGGCGTCGACGCACACCACGACATCGCCCGCTTCACCTGGGAGCTGGGCCCGCAGGACGGCGAGGCGCTCGTCGTCGGGTTCGACGTCGCGGTACGCGCCGAGGAGGGCCGGATCAAGGCCGTGCACGGATTCCTCGACAAGGTGCCCGCCGGCGCCTGAGCCGTCGACCGCGGACGCGTGGTCCGCGAGGCGGCGGCAACGCCGACCGAACCACCTCCGAAACGACCAGCACGGCGGCGGAGGCGGTCCCGACCTCACGGTTCGGGCCGCCTCCCCGCCGCTCCCACCCGATCGGCCCAGATCGACGGCCTCGATCGACGCAGACCAGACCTGGAAGGACCGCACGTGTCGCAGATCCTCAGCCCTCGCAGGACCCGGCCCCGTCCGTCCGCCCGTTCGGCAGCCGTTGCCGACGCGGCCGCTGCGGCTTCGACCGGCTCGGCGTCCTGGGGGCCGTTGTTCGTCGTACTCGCCGGGTTGTTCATGACGACCCTCGACTTCTTCATCGTGAACGTCGCCATCCCCTCCACCCAGCAGGACCTGGGCGCCGGACCGGCTGCGATCCAGTTCATCGTCGCGGGCTACGGGCTCGCCCTCGCCGCGGGACTGATCACGGCGGGACGGCTCGGTGACCTGTACGGGCGGCGGCGGATCTTCGCCCTCGGGCTCGCCGTGTTCACCGTCGCGTCCGCCGCCTGCGGTGTGGCCCCGTCGGCGGGCCTGCTCATCGCCGCCCGGGTCGCGCAGGGGGCGGCCGCCGCGCTGCTCACCCCCCAGGTGCTGGCGATCCTGAGCACCGTCTACAGCGGGGCGCAACGGGCCCGCGCCTACCGCGCGTTCGGCCTGACGCTGGGCTTCGCGGGTGTGTTCGGTCAGCTCATCGGCGGGGTTCTCATCCGCGTCGACATCGCCGGACTCGGCTGGCGGACCATCTTCCTGATCAACGTTCCGGTCGGTGTGGTGACGCTGGCCCTGATCCGGCGGGTTCTGCCGGAGTCCCGCGCGGAGAACCGGTCCCGGCTCGACCTGCTGGGCACCGCGCTGGCCGCCGTGGGTCTGGTCGGCATCGTGCTGCCGCTCGTCGAGGGACCCGAGCAGGGCTGGCCGCTGTGGACCTGGGCCTGCCTGGCCGGTGCGGTCGTCGTCCTGGTCGGCTTCGTGGCCCAGCAGCGCCGCCTGGGTCGGCTCGGTCGCGGACCGTTGCTGGACCTGGCGCTGTTCCGAGCGCGGGCGTTCAGCGCCGGTAGTGCGATCGGGCTCGCGTACCTCATGGCGGCGGCACCGTTCTTCCTGTTCCTCGCGGTGTACCTGCAGGAGGGGCGTGGCCTGTCGGCCCTGGAGTCGGGCGTGATCTTCATCCCGCTCGGGCTCGGGTACTTCGCCTCGTCGCTGCGGGCCGGAGCGTTGGCCGCCCGGCTCGGTCGGCAGGTGATGGCGCTCGGCGGTGGTCTGCTCGCGGCCGGCCTCGGGGTCCTGTGCCTGACAGCGCTCCGGCTCGGTACGACCGGCGCGGTCGGCTGGCTGATCCCGGGCCTGGTGATCGCCGGAGCGGGCATGGGGCTGGTCATCGGCGCGCTGCCCGGCACGGTCCTGGCGGGAGTCCAGCCGGCTCACGCGTCCGCCGCCTCCGGGATGCTCTCCACCGCGCAGCAGGTGGGCGGCTCCATCGGCGTGGCCGTCGTCGGACTGGCGTTCTACGGACGCCTCGGCGACCTCGGCCAGTCGGCGGGTCCGGCTGGGATCCCCTCGGCGTTCGCGCTCAGCCTGGAGATCGTGGCCGCCATCTGCGTCGGGATCGTCGTCCTCGCCCAGCTGCTCCCACGCAGTCGCGCCCACTGACCTCGGTCCGGGGTCGCTCGGATCGAGGACGAGAAGACGGTTGACCTCAACCAAGGATGAGGTTGAAGGATGTGAGAGCACCGAGGAAGGCCGGGCGTCGATCGGGGCGCCCGGCCGAAGGTCGGCCGTAGGCGAGAGGACGTGGGACGGTGCGTGCAGTGCTGGTGAGTCGGTTCGGTGGGCCGGAGGTCCTGGTGCCGACGGATGTGCCGGACCCGGAGGCGGGGCCGGGTGAGGTCATCGTCCGCGTCGCCGCGGCTGACACGCTCTTCGTGGACACCCAGATCCGGCGCGGAGCCTGGCAGGACTACCTTCCGGTCGAACTGCCGTACGTGCCTGGCGGCGCTGTGGTCGGCACCGTCGTGTCGGGCGTGGGAGTGGATCCCTCCTGGATCGGTCGGGACGTCGCGACCAGGACCGTCGGGTGGGGTGGCTACGCCGAGCAGGCGGTGGCACGGGCCGACGACCTGGTCCCGGTGCCGGACGGACTGGACCGACAGCAGGCAGCGGCACTGCTGCACGACGGCCCCACCGCGTTGGGGTTGTTCGACGCGGCCGGCGTGCGCTCCGGCGACTGGGTGCTGGTGACGGCGGCGGCCGGCGGGATGGGCACGGTGCTCGTGCAACTCGCGCGTTCGGTGGGCGCGCACGTCGTGGGGGCCGCCCGGGGTGCGCCGAAGCTGGACCTGCTGCGCGGCCTGGGCGTCGAGGCCGCGCTCGACTACACCACGCCTGGTTGGGCGGAGCGGGTCCGTGAGCTGACCGGCGACACCGGTGTCGGCGCCGCGTTCGACGGTGTGGGTGGAGAGATCGGCCGGGCGGCGTTCGACCTCACGGCCGACGGGGGCCGCTTCTCCCAGCACGGAGCGCCGAGCGGTGGGTTCGCCGGGATCGCTCCCGAGGAAGGCGAGCGCCGGGGCGTGAGGGTACGCGGCATCGAACAGGTTCAGTTCGCGCCGGAGCGGGTGAAGGTGCTGACCGCCCGCGCTCTCGCGGAGGCGGCGACGGGCCGCGTCCGGCCGGTCATCGGGCGGACCTTCCCGCTGGAACGCGCGGCCGACGCCCATGCCGCGATCGAGGGCCGGGCCGTGGTCGGCAAGGCCCTGCTGGTGGTGTGAGGTCGCGGGGGCCTGCCGACGCGTACGTGCGATGGGGGAAGTGAATGGGGGAAGGAGCCGGTCGCTCCTTCCCCCACCCCCATGGTGTTTCCCGTGTGGTCCCGTCTGGTGGAACGGTCGGTCAGCCCAGGGCGCTGCCCGCTCGCCAGTCGGTCCAGGACAGGTTCCAGTCCCCGTAGCCGTTGTTGAGCTCCATCGGATCCCCGTCGGGGTTGACGAACTCCACCGGGTCACCGATGTGGGAGACGCTGTACAGCCACGCGGAGTTGTCGGTGCTCATACCCACGCAGCCGTGGCTGACGTTGGAGTTGCCCTGCGCGCCGGTCGACCAGTACGCGGTGTGCATGAACTCACCGCTCACGGTCACCCG
Source organism: Actinopolymorpha pittospori (assembly GCF_014873875.1). Classification (GTDB taxonomy): domain Bacteria; phylum Actinomycetota; class Actinomycetes; order Propionibacteriales; family Actinopolymorphaceae; genus Actinopolymorpha; species Actinopolymorpha pittospori. Next base: position 2,256,250 of record NZ_JADBEM010000001.1, read on the forward strand.
CATGGCCCACCTGGCGGTGAGCGCATAGCTTTCCGCCGCGCCGATCATGTCGTTGGTGAACAGGTAGTTCTCCCGCTTGTCGAGGATCACCTTCGTACCGCTGCGGGTTTCCCAGCCGGGCTTCCCGCCGGTGACCGGAATCGTCTTGGCGAGCTTCCCGTCGATGAAGGTGCGGGAATGGTGGTCGACCAGGTTAACCTTGGTGACCACGGAGTTCGTGATCGAGAAGTTCTGCTCGATGTTGCCGACACCCCAGGTGTCCGGGCCGGCATTCACCTTGTCCAGATTGGCGTTGATGGTGACCCTGCTGTGTGCCGGCCAGTATGTCTTCGGCCGATAGCGGACCTCCTTGGAGTCGATCCAGCGCCACGCGCCCTGAATCGGCTTGGAGGACTTCACCTCGAGTCGCTTCTCCACCGCGGCCCGGTTGCGCACCGGCTTGTCGAACTTCACCGCGACCGGCATTCCCACACCGACGCTGCTGCCTTCCTCCGGTGTGACGTGCGCGCCGAGTACCTTCGGCGGCACCCCGGTGCTGAACGTGTTCACCCTCGCCGATGTCTGGCCGTCCCGGTTGACGGCCTCGGCCTCGACGCGGTAGACGAGCGTCGGGATGAGCGAGTCGGTGGCCGTCCACACCGTGCGGTTGGCGTTCCAGGTGCCCCTCAGCCGTTCGCCGGTGGCGGCGGACACGCTGACCTTCGCGAGCGTCCCGCCGGTCGCCACGACCTTGACGGGAGCGTGCAGGCCCACGGCCACGGCGTTGTCTGTCGGTGCAACCGCGATCCGGGCCGGCGGCGCCGGGCCGCTCTCACCGGACTGGCCTTTGGAGCCGGTACAGCTCGCCACCATTGCGGTGCACAACGCGATCGCGAGTAATCCGAATATCTGCGCCGTTTGTCCGTGGCGCCCTCGTCGTCTCATCTCGACCCCCTGTGTCGGCGGCCACTGGCGAGGCCTTTCCGTGAACCCCTTCGAAAGGGTCTCGTCGCTGAGAGGATGCATTGCCCATGGGGGATGCACTTCCCTTGGGAAGGGAGCACGGATCTGTGCCACAGAAATATTACCCAACCGACAGGGTCCGCGACGCTCGGTGAGTAATTTCGTCGTACGCACGAAGGCATTTCGCGCCGGACGCAGGACTGGTCCGTATTCGCGAGGGGGAAACGTCCCTTGTGCGCCAGGTGAATGTAGGCGGACGAGTAACGCAGTTTTCTTCAAGTGGGGCAAGTCGGACGCTACGCTCTGCCGGTGCCACACAGCCCTGTTCGCTACCAATCCGCCGACGAGGACAGTGCCCGCTGGGAAGGCTTTCCCTTCCGGTCGGGCGACATCGTGATCAGCACCCGCTCCAAGAGCGGCACGACGTGGATGCAGATGATCTGCGCGCTGCTCGTCTTCCAGACTCCGAACCCACCGGCGAAGCTTTCGGAACTCTCGCCCTGGCTGGACTGGCTGGTCGTCTCGCGCGATGCGGTGTATGCCCGCCTGGCCGCCCAGGAGCACCGGCGTTTCATCAAGACCCACACCCCGCTGGACGGGATACCGCTGGACGAGCGGGCCACCTACATCGTCGTGGCCAGGCACCCGCTCGACACGGCGGTGTCCCTCTACCACCAAGGCGACAACCTCGACCGCGGCCGGCTTCGCGAGCTGATCGGCCAGCCCGAACCCGAACCCCACAAGCCGCCCGCGCCGCGCCTCCCGCTCCGGGACTGGCTGCTGTCCTGGATCGACCGGCACGTGGATCCACGCGAGGAGATGGACTCCCTGCCCGGGGTGATGGCGCACCTGTCCGACGCGTGGGCCCGTCGCGGCGAGAAGAACGTCGTACTCGTGCACTACGGCGACCTGTCCGCCGACCTCGAGGGTGAGATGCGGCGACTCGCGAGCAGGCTCGGAATCACCGTGCCGGAGGAGGCCTGGCCGGCGCTGGTACGCGCTGCGACGTTCGAACAGATGCGGGCCAACGCCGACCAACTCGCCCCCGACCCCGCCGGCATCATGAAGGACCGGTCGGCCTTCTTCCGGCACGGGACGTCCGGCTCGGCGAGGGAACTGCTCCGCCCCGAGGAGGTCGCCCGCTACCACGCCCGCGTCGCACGGCTGGCGCCGTCGGACCTGCTGAGCTGGCTCCACCGCGAGCGGACCGGCGGCTCCTGACCCACCCGCGGGGGTGGTTCGCCGGCTCGGCGAACAGCGAACCGCTCCCGGGCCGGCGGGACTCATCGGCCGACGGGACTCAGGTTCCGGAGGTCTTGGCACGCCTTCTCGTGCGGGGACGGTGCGCTTTGGCCGGGCAGCTGTCGAGGTGATCGTCGATCACGCCGACGGCCTCCAGGAACGCGTAGATGATCGTCGTACCCACGAACGTGAAACCACGTCGCTTGAGGTCCTTGCTGACCCGGTCGGACAGGTCCGTTCTGGTCGGCAGGTGACCCATGGTGCTCGGGTGGTTGACGACCGGCGCCCCTCCGACCCACTGCCACAGGTAGGCGTCGAAGGACCCGAACTCCTCGCGGACGGCGATGAACGCGCGCGCGTTCTTGACGGTCGAGGCCACCTTCAGGCGGTTGCGGACGATGCCGGCGTCCTGCAGCAACGAGTCGAGCTTGGCCTGGTCGTACTTCGCGATCGTCGCGACGTCGAAGCCGTCCAGCGCCCGCCGGTAGTTGTCCCGCTTGGCGAGGACGGTCGACCAGGACAGGCCGGCCTGGGCGCCTTCGAGGAGCAGCATCTCGAACAGGTAGGCGTCGTCGTGGGACGGCACGCCCCACTCGGTGTCGTGGTAGGTGGCCATGGCCGGCGAACCGTTGGCCCATGCACATCGTTCGGCGGTGTTCACGGGCCGTCCTTCCGGTAGCGGAAACGCACTATTCGAGCGTACGTGCGGACTCCTGTTGCGCGGCTCCGGGGGTGCGCGCCAATGTTCGGAGGGCGGAGACAGGGCGTGGGGTGGGGGTCCGGGGGAGGTGCGGCAGGATGTGGCGTATGGCTGACGGTGATGAGCAGATTCGTGTTCGACCGGCGGTGGTGGACGACAACGCCGCGCTGTTGGCGATCGACAACACGGAGTGGACCCAGGGCTCAGGCTTCCCCTCGGTGATCGAGCAGGAGCGCACGACGTACTTCACCATCGACACTCCGCCGGGTGACCATCTGGTGGCGGAGTACCGCGGTGAGGTGGTCGGATACGTACGCCTCAAGCCGAAGACGCCGCTGCGGGAGGGTGTGCACGTGTTCGGCATCTTCGGCCTGGTCGTCACCAGGCGGGCCCGACGGCTGGGTGTCGCGTCGGCTCTGCTGGAGGCCGCGGCGCAGGAGGCGCGGGCCCGTGGCGGCCGCAAGCTCAGCCTGCACGTTCTGGGCAGCAACCCCGCCGCGCTGCGGCTCTACGAGCGGAACGGCTTCGTCACCGAAGGGCACTTTCGCGAGGAGTTCCTGATCGAAGGCGAGTACGTCGACGACATCACCGTGACCAGGTGGCTCAAGTGACGGCGCCCCGACGCGGGTGAGCCCGCGGGAGCGCCGCCTCGTGACCCGGCGCCGGAGGGGCGCCGGTCAGTCGTCGACGAAGCCGAGGATCCGCTCGTTGACCTGCTCCGGTTCCTCCAGGGTGAGACCGTGTCCGACGACCGGCATGACCTCCACCCGAGCGCTCGGCAGGAGCGCGTGAACCCTGGCACGGGCCCGCCGCGGGCGTAGCAGAGAGCTGCGCTCGGCGAGGAGGAAGTACGCCAGTGTGGCGATCGAGGCGAGTTCGTCGTCGCCCAGCCGCGGGGCCGCCGACCGGGTGAGCCGGAAGGTACGAGCGGCGAGCATGAGCGTCCGCTGCATGCCCGGTGGTGCGACCAGGGCCGGGTTGGCCATCCGGCGCGCCAGCCATGGACGCATCCGGCGGGGCGCGGCGAGTGCCGGGAGGCCGGCCAGCGCGTGCAGGTAGAACCGCGCGGGTACCTTCTCCAGCCCGCCAGGGTCGATCAGGGTGATCGTGGCCAACGTCTCGGGAGCGCGGATCGCCTGGTTGAGGGCGAGGTAGCCCCCGTAGGAGTGGCCGACGAGGTGGACTCGGTCGAGCCCCAGCCCGTCGAGCACCTGGGCCAGCCAGGCGGCGTAGTCGGCCGGTCCGTTGATCGCCGCCCGCTGCACGCTGCCGCCCGGATCATCGATCGTGTCGACGGCGTACACCGGATGGTCGCTGCCGAGGGTGCCGACCTGGAGGTACCAGTTCGACGCGTTGCCCGCGGATCCGTGCAGCAGGACGATCGGGTCGCCGTGGTCGGCGCCGCCGCGGTGGACGCGGGTCATACCGAACCCTGTCTCCACGTCGATCTCGCGCCGGGGGAGCGGCCACAGGTCGAGCGCCGCGTCGTACGCCTGCAGAAACTCGTCTCGCGCCGCCTCGCTGGTGAACTCGGCGATCCGCGTCCGCTCACTGGTAGCTGTCACCACTGCCTCCTCTGTCGCACCACTGCGTACCGGCCACTGCGTACCGACGTCGTGGTACATGCGTATCATAAAGGCGGGTCGACGGAAAAGGAGCCGACGGGAAGGGGCGGACGTGCCGAGGACCACCGACCATGACGAGCGCCGCACGCACCTCGTCAAGGCGCTCTTGCGTGTCGCCGGACCGCATGGCCTGCACGCGGTCACGATGCGGAACGTCGCGGCGGAGGCCGGCGTCTCCTTGCGCATCGTGCAGTACTACTTCGGCACCAAGGAGGAACTCCTGCACGCCGCCCTGCGACACCTCGGCGCGAGCGTCGCCGAACGCGTGGGGTCCTCACTCACAGCCGCCGGACCGGAGGGATCCGACCGCGACACCATCGAGGCCTGGCTGCTGGCCATGTTGCCGCTGGACGAGGCGAACCGGGACTCGTGGATCGTCTTCGCCGAGTACCACGCGCTCGCGTTGACGGATCCGGCCCTGGCCGCGATCCGCTACACCGACATGTCGAGCACCCTGGAGGAAGCGCTGGCCGGGCTGGTCGCCGCGGCACAGAAGGCGGGAACGGTGGCCCGCGGTCGGGATCCCCGAACCGAGGCCGCGATCCTCCTTGCGACGACCACCGGCCTCGGCGACAGCATCATGGCCGGTATGCGCGAGACGACCCAGGCCGTCACGATCCTGCGCTACCACCTCGACCGCCTGTTCGACCGGCCGACATGACGAAGGCGGAATCCCCTCAGGCGCCGGCGGCCGGTGACTTCCCGCCGCGCAGGGACTCCGTCCACGTGGCGTTCTCGTGGCTGCTGACCTCGACCACGCGTTCGGCGAGGAGCCCGTGTGGGTCGGCCGCCCCGGCGTAGTCGCCGGCGCGCTGGGCGAACAGCCAGGCCTCGTTGCGTAACCGCTCCGCCGCCACCCGGTAGGCCAGATAGCCCTCCTGAACGCGGAACAGGCTTCTCACGCCCTCGGCCAGAGCGATCAGCGCTCCCAGGATGGCGATCGTCCAGCGCGGACTGTCGAAGGCCGCCGACGACGCGATCACCACCGCGGCGGCCAACTGGACGAGGCTCAGACTCCAGTAGGCGAGGCGGGCAAGCCGAGCCTGCCGGGCGTACCAGCCGAACCTCCTGGTCGCCATCTGCTCCGCGGGTGAGTCCCGCAGGGTGGGGAAGTCCCGAAACTCGCCGGCACCCATGCGAAACCTCCCGTGCGAAGCCTCCCGGTGATCCAGGCCGTGTCGATCTTAGGGCCGGGCAGGGGCCAGTGTTCGTTCGCCGGTGTGGGGTGAGCGGTTGCGGGTTCATCGGCCCGCCACCCACCTCACGAAGCCTGGCAAGGCAACGTCGAGAGATTCGCCCCGGAGGTTCCTCGTGTCAGACTCCGCGAAACTGAGTCGCCGATCATTCGTCCTGGCCGGAGGTGCGGCCGCCGCGCTGTGTGTCGTCGATCCCACCGCACTGGCGGCCAACGCCAAGGCCGCCGGCACCCTTGATCCCGTCGACCTGATGGGTCCGCTCGGCCCGGTGCCCGACGCGCGGGACGGCGTACCTCGTCTCGTGCTGCCCAAGGGTTTCGGCTACCGCAGCTTCGGGATCGCGGGCACCACGTTGGACGACGGCAACATCTGCCCCTCCCAGCACGACGGGTCCGGCGTCTTCTCCCTCGGCGACGGGCACCTGCGGATGATCCGCAACCACGAGGTCGACGACGCCTCGATCGACGCCAAGCCCCTGGCCGGCGGCCACAACGCCTACGACAAGCGGGCCGGTGGTGGCACCACGACCGTCGACATGCGGGTCCACCGGGACGGCACGGTCGACGTGATCCGCGAGTTCGTGAGCCTCAACGGCACGCACACCAACTGCAGCGGCGGACGGACGCCGTGGGGTTCGTGGCTGTCGTGTGAGGAGACCATCGAGGACGACCGGCCGTTCGTGGTGAACGAGGAGAACGACGAGTTCCAGAACGGCTTCGAACGCCGGCACGGCTACGTCTTCGAGGTTCCCGCCACCGCCAACGGGCCGGTCGACCCGGTCCCGCTCGTCGCGATGGGCCGCTTCATCCACGAGGCGGTCGCCATCGACCCGTACAGCGGTGCCTGCTACATGACCGAGGACGCCGACCAGGCCGGCTTCTACCGGTTCGAGCCCGACCGCCCGGGGCACCTCGCCGAGGGTGGCGTGCTCCAGGCGCTGCGGGTGCGGAAGTCCCCGGGCATCGACCTGCGTGGCGGGGTCGCTCCCGGTTCGCGCTTCGAGGTCGACTGGGTGACCATCGAGGACCCCGACCCGCCGGCCGGTGAGACCTACGAGGACGCCGCCTACGGCGTCTACCGCCAGGGCGCCGCCCAGGGTGCCGCCACGTTCACCGGCCTCGAGGGCTGCACCTGGCAGGGCCGGGGCCGGACCCGTGGCAGCGCGGTGTTCGTGTCGACCGCGGGCGGCGCCGCCAAGTGCGGCCAGGTCTGGGCCTACCACCCCGACAACCGCGGGCACGGGAAGGCCGAGACCGGGGTCCTGGAGTTGCTGTACGAATCGCCCGGCATCGACGTCCTCAGCTACCCCGACGCCCTCACCGCCTCCAACCGCGGCTCGCTGGTGATCGCCGAGGACGGGCCCGGCACGGTGCTGCTGCGCGGCATCACGCCCCGCGGCGAGATCTTCCCCATCGCCCACGCCGTCGACATGGTGAACGACGTGACCGGCCCGACGTTCAGCCCGGACGGCAAGGTGCTGTTCTTCAACCTGATGGGCGAGGACCCGCCCTACGAGCCGGGCATGTCCTTCGCGGTCTGGGGACCCTGGCCGAAGTACACCTGAGGTCGACCGCCCATCTGAGGACGACCGGCCGGGTACGCCGCAGGGGGGAGCGGCGTGCCCGGGCGGCTCACGGCGGTCCGGCGGGCTCGGTCGAGGGACGTGGCTCCCGCGATGGGGCAGAATCGTCCCTCGTGAGCGAGTTCTCCGGCCGATCCGCGCAGTCCCCGGCTGCCGAGGATCCCGACCTGGCCCGGGCGCGCCAAGGCGATGGCGCCGCGTTCACCCGGCTCCTCGCCCCGTTACGTCGCGAACTCCACGCCCACTGTTACCGCATGCTCGGCTCCACCCACGACGCCGACGACGCCCTGCAGGACGGGATGTTGCGCGCGTGGCGAGGGCTCGCCCGCTTCGAGGGCCGTAGCTCCCTGCGCTCCTGGCTCTACACCGTGGTCACCCGTACCTGCCTGGACGCCCTGGAGACCCGCGACAAGCGGGCCATGCCGGTCGACCTCAGCCCCTCCAGCGACCGCGCCGTGGTGAGCGACGCTCCGCTGACCGACGTCGCCTGGCTCGGCCCGTACGCCGACGCCGGCCTGGCGGGAGGTCCCGCCGGACCGGACGCCCGCTACGAACAACGCGAAGCCGTCGAACTCGCCTTCGTCGCCGCACTGCAACACCTGCCGGGTAACCAGCGGGCGGCCCTGCTGCTGTTCGAGGTCCTCGGCTTCACGCCCGCCGAGATCGCCGCGACGATGAACACCTCCGTCGCCTCGGTCCACAGCGCCCTGCAGCGGGCCCGCGCGATCGCCGCTCAGCGGATCCCGTCCCCCACCCAGCAGCAGACGTTGCGCAAGATCGACGACGCGCGGGTCCGGGAGATCGTGGCCGACTACTCCTCCGCGCTCGAACGCGGCGACGCCGACGCCCTGGTGGCGCTGCTCACCGAGGACGTCACCTGGTCGATGCCGCCGCTGCCGGGCTGGTACCACGGCCTCGCGGCCGTCACCGACTTCGCCGTACGTGTCCCTCTGACCGGGTGCGGTTCCTGGCGGCACGTCCCGATCAGCGCGAACGGTCAGCCGGCGATCGCCGCCTACCTCCGACGCGACGAGGCCGCCTCGACCTACGACCGGTGGGCGATCAACGTGCTGACCCTGCGCGAGGAGCGGATCGTCGAGATCACGTCGTTCATCGGCTCCGAGCACTTCGAGCCCTTCGGGCTGCCGGTCTCGCTGACCTGAGCCCTCCGGCGCACGGACGCGCCTGAGGCCGGACGTCTCATGTATCTATGTTGTATCTATGAGCTAGGCTCGGCCTCATGCCTGCGACCTCCAGAGCCCAGGTGCCCGCCGCCGAGCGCGCCTACGTGCTCACCAAGAGCCTCATCCTCAGCGGGCAACTCCCCGGCGGAACGCTGATCAGCGAGGGCGAGATCGCCGAGCGGACCGAGCTGAGCCGCACGCCCGTCCGCGAGGCCTTCCTGCGCCTGCAGGCCGAGGACCTGCTGCGCCTCTTCCCCAAGCGCGGTGCCGTGGTCGTACCCGTGGCTCCCGGTGAGGCCGAGGACGTCCTGGAGTTGCGCGAGGCGCTGGAAGGCGCCGCCGTCCGCCGCATCGCGCGGCGCGAGGAGCCGCTGGACGACGTCGTTCCCGTCCTGGCCGGCTTGGTCGACGCGCAGCGCGAGCCCGCGCGGACCGGCGACGTGGTCACCTTCGCCGAGGCGGACACGGCGTTCCACCGGGGGATCGTGGCGGCGTCGGGCAACGCGCTCGCCGAGCGGATCTACGACACCCTCGCCGACCGCCAGCGCCGGATGGTCGTCCAGGCCGTCCGGCCCCGGCCGAACCTTCTGGACGTCCTCGTCGAGGAGCACACCGCCCTGCTGGACCGGATCGCCGCCCGGGACGCGGACGGATTCGCCGAGACCCTCCGGGCGCACCTCGACGCCACGCACCGCACCATGACCGGCCGCTGAGCACCCCGGCCTACCCGCAGGAGTGGCACCGCACGTGAGCATCACCCGACAGGCCCCGGTTCGTCGCGCCCAGGCCTCGGCGACCGGCCGGCCGTGGCTGCCCGTGGTGGCGGCGATGTTCTGCTGCGGATGGGGCGGCAACCAGTTCACGCCGTTGCTGCTGATGTATCGCCAGCAGGCCGGCTACTCCGAGGTCACGGTCGACGCGTTCCTCGCCGCCTACGTCCTCGGCCTCGTGCCCGGGCTGCTGGTGGCCGGACCCGCGTCGGACCGGTACGGCCGCAAGCCACTGTTGACAGCCGGAACCGCGTTGTCCCTGGCGGCCAGCGCTGTCCTGGCCGGCGGTGTCGCCGGAGCGCCCGCCATCTACGCAGGACGCCTCCTCGCGGGAGCGGCCGCCGGCGTCGCGATGGCCGTCGGCACCAGTTGGGCGAAGGAACTCTCCCAGCCGCCGTACGACCCCGCCGCCGACACCGGCTCGGGAGCGCGCCGCGCCTCCCTGGCACTCACCCTCGGCTTCGGGTTGGGAGCGGGCGTCGCCGGTGTCCTCGCCCAGTGGGGCCCCTGGCCGATGGTCACGCCCTACGTCGTCCACGTGCTGATCGTCGTACCCGCCCTGCTGGCTGTGGTCCGCGCCCCCGAGACCCGGCCACGGACACCGGAGGCCGCGGCGCGCAGCCTGTGGGCCGACCTCAGGATTCCCGCGGCCGGGCGGCGCAGGTTCGTCCGCGTGGTGGTTCCGATGGCCCCGTGGATCTTCGGCTCGGCCGGCGTCGCCTACGCCGTGACCCCCGAACTCGTACGGGACCGGCTGGGCCACCTGAGCCTCGGCTACGCCACCGGGCTGACCGTCCTCATGCTGGGCACCGGTGCGGTGGTCCAACCACTGGTCAGGCGGCTCGAATCCCGCTCACCCGCCCGTACCGGCGTGGGCGGCATGGTCCTGATGGCCTGCGGCATGGGTCTGTGCGCCGTCAACGCCGTCCTGCGTTCACCGCCGCTCGGAGCCGTCGGGGCGGTGGTGTTGGGCGGGGCGTACGGCGTCGTCGTGATCTCCGGCCTGCTGGAGATCCAGCGCATCGCCCGGCCGGACGACCTGGCCGGACTCACTGGCGTCTACTACGCCCTGGCCTACACGGGATTCCTGCTGCCCGCGGTCCTGGCGTCCGTGTCGGCCGTGCTGTCCTATCCGGTGATGCTCGCCATCCTCACCGGGCTCGCGGTGACGAGCCTGGCCCTCGTCGCTCGCGGCTCACGGCTTCCCGCAAGCGCCGATTGACGAGCCCGGGGACGGACGCTCTAACGCGGACTCGGCGAACTGGTAGCAACGGCGCCACTTGCGGTGGCGACGTGCCAGACCAGCCGCTCGCCGTGGCCTCCGTGGTCGACGAAGTTGTTACCGTGCACCTGTCCGGGGGCGTGGTCCTCGTCGAAGGTGTAGAGCGGTCGGCCGTTGCGGGCGAGCTGCCGCTTGTGGTCGGGTCGGGTCACCACGGTGAAGCGGCCCTTGATCCCGGGCAGGGTGGCCGGCACCGTGCTGGCCGTCACTGTCACCGGCGGCCATTCCTCCGCGCACTCGCCGGTGCAGACGATCCGGGCGGCACTGGTCTCGTGGTCGTTGGTGTAGAGCGCCATGCCCCGCGAATCCACGAGGATCGTTCCGACGCCCGCGACCTGGCGGGTCTTGATCGTGGGCACCCCCGGCGTCGAGGGCGCGGCCACAGGCTCTCCGCTGGTGTCGCTCGGAGAGTCGCATCCGGCGACCAGAAGCGCCAGTACGGCGGCCGTGGCCCCGAGGGCCTGGAGCGTTGATCTCGTCGACCTCATCGAGGTGTCCTTTCTCCGGGCAGCACCTGTCTCCGGCAGCACCAGCCGAGGCGGGCTGGAGAGGACGTACCCCCCGATCTTGGCGTTCAATCTGTGTCACCTGTCGGGCGGAAACACCCGCCCCAATTGCCGGACGCGGGATCGAAGGAGACGGAAACGCCGACTACGTGGCAGACACGAGGGAAAGATGGTCCGCAAGGCCGCCTTGCGGACGGCACGAACCAGCAGTTCGCCTTGCGTTGGTCCAGCCGGTGGGGCGGGCGTCGCCGGAGTGGGGGAGGGTTCTGTCATGTTGGGTCAGGCGTTCGGACTGCCCCTGCACGTGCTCGTCAACCACGCCGTCATCGTGTTCGTCCCGCTCACCGTGATCGCGGCCGTCGTCTTCGTCGTGCTACCGCCCTGGCGATGGGCGGTGCGCTGGCCGATGCTCGGCCTGGCCGTACTGAGCCTGGTGGCCGCGTTCTTCGCCTGGATGAGCGGACTGGCGTTCTTCACGGCACTGAACGACCCGCCGGTCGCGGTGGTGCACCGGCAGCGGGGCATCATCATGTGGTGGCTCGTGGTGGCCCTCTTCGTGATCACGCTCCTGGCCGCGTTGTTCATCGGTGGCCGCACCCGGATGGTCGGTGGTCACGACCGTAAGGGCGCCCCGAAGCTGGTACAGATCATCATCGGGATCCTGCTGGTGGTGGTCGCCGTCCTCGCCGGGATCCAGGTGATCCTGACCGGTGACGCGGGCGCCCGGGCGGTGTGGGGATCGCAGCAGTAGCTCGCCTACCGCGTACGACGTTCGGTGTTCGGTGTTCGGCGGGCCCTACGGCTTGCTCACCGTCCGCAGGTAGCCCGCCGCGGAGTCCCGGGAGCTCAAGGTGATCGGCAGCACGGTGTGCCGGGGCGGCCCGGGTTCGGCGGCGGAGATGCGTTTGGCCAGGAGCCGCATGGCCTCCCGGCCGAGCTCGCGCGAGGGCAGGACCGCCGCGACCGTGGTCAGCGGCAGCGGACCGAACGGGCCGGCGTTGTCCATGCCCGCGAGCTCGAGCTGGTCGGGTACCTCGACACCGAGCTGGACGAGGTTGTGCGCGGCGGCGGCCAGGACGAAGCCGCTGGCGCACAGCAACACCGTGGGCGCCTCCGGTCCTTCCAGGAGGCTGCTCAGCAGGGTCGGATGCGTACCGTCGACCTGACTCCAGTAGCGCCGTACGACGGTCAGCTCCGGCAGCACCGGCAACCCGTGGTCGCGCAGGCTCTGCTTGTGACCGGTGAGCCGGTCCTGCACGCTCGTACAGTCGGTCTCACTCCACAGGGTCGCGATGCGCTCGTGTCCACACTCGATGAGGTGGTTGGTGAGTTCGTAGCCGACCGCGAAGTGGTCCGGAACCACCGCGTCGGTGGCGAGCTCGGGCAGGAACCGGTCGACGAGGACGACCGGGAAGTCGCGGGCGCGGAGCTCGGCGTAGGCCTCGGTGTTGGCCCGGCCCTGGACGGGGTAGGCGACGATCCCGGCCGCGCCGGCAGCGACGGCCTCGCGGATCGCCTGCGCCTCACGCCGCGGTGAGCCGTGTGAGTCGGCGAGCAACATGCGATAGCCGAGCTCGGCGCACATCGACTCGATCCCGGCCACCACGCTCGTTCCGTGCGGGCCCTCCAGGCCGTGCACGACACAGCCGACGAGCGTGCCGGGCTCGCCGCGTGGTGGCGCCGGCCGCGTCGCCGCCGCGACCGGTAGGGGGCCGACGGCGGACGCCACCCGCGAGGCCGTCGCCGGCGTCGTGGTGAGGGGGCCCGCGGTGGCTGGTTCGGGTCGCTCGGCCACGAACGTTCCACGCCCCCGCCTGCGTACCAGGACGCCCTCGTTCACGAGGTCGTTCAGCGCGCGGATCGCGGTGGTGGTGCTGACGCCGTACCGCTCACACAGCTCCCGCTGGGTGATGAACGGCGCTCCGACGGTGTACTCGCGCCGCCGGATCGCCTCGCGCAGATCCTCCTTGATGCGGTGGTACAGCGGCGTGACCGTGTCGTGCTCCCTGCGCATCGGGGCGGGCTCCTCACGACGTCGCTCGGTCGTCATGACAACTCTCTTTACGCGTCAATGACGCCGGCCACCCACTATCTGTCCGGCATCCGCCATCTTTGACCCGATTTCTTGACGCATTAACACTCGATATTTAGGTTCGAGCAGCCTTCGCGAAGTCGGTACTTCCACCCGCAAGCCGAGATCGACGCCTGCCCGCGAGCCGCGTTCGAGGCCGCGCCCGGCGCCACCGCACCCTCTGCTGGAGGTCCCTTTCATGAGCTCACCCGTCGGCCGGCGCGCGTTCCTCCGCCACACCGGTCTGGCCACCGCCGGGGTGGCCGCGGCCGCCGCCGGCCTGCTGCCCGCCCGCCAGGCGAACGCCGAGGAGCAGCGAGTCCCCAACCTGCCGGCCTCCTTCTACGACCGGCCCGGCCTGGAAGGGATGCCGCGGATCGACTACGAGTCCATGCCGGTCGTGAACGTCCGTGACCACGGCGCGGCCGGAGACGGCCAGACGCCGGACGCGGCCGCGTTCCACCGGGCGGTCGACGCGTTGGACGCGCAGGGCGGCGGCGTGCTCTACGTCCCACCAGGTCACTACCTGTTCACCCCGCCGCCGGCCCCGACCCGGGAGTACTGGCGGCGGCAGTTGACCAACATCCATGTCGTCGGCGAGGGCGAGTCCTCGACCGTCGTGTTCGAGCAGCCGCGGATCGAGGGAGACACCTACCCGAACGTCGCAGGTTGGGCGCTGTGGGATTCGGTGAACATCTCGATCCGGGGGATGGCCTTCACCTGGAGCCCGTACCAGCTCAGCCGCAACTCCCATCCGCACTACTCGCTCACGCTCTCCCAACAGGACCGGGCGCAGTTCATCGGCGTCGTCCTCGACCAGGGCCAGCCCGGCCTGTGGATGAACCAGGGCAACGGCTACTGGGTCGTCGACTGCACGCTGCGCAACGTGTCCGCCGACGCGATCCACTTCGAAAGCTGCACGGACTCCGTCGCCGCGTACAACTACGTCGAGAACTGCTACGACGACTGTGTCGCCAACGTCACCAACACCCGCTCGACGCCCGACCCGTCGAACCTGACCGGCGTACGGCTGGTCCACAACACCGTCGTCTTCGTGCCCTGGGGGCGCGGCGTCACTCTCGGCGGCGCCGGGCAGATCACCGAGCACAACTGGGTCGAGTCCGTCGGCAACGCCGGCATCTTCTCCACCGTGGGCGGCTTCGCCGACTGGCCGGCCGCGCCGCTCTACGACTCCGTCGTCCGCGACAACACGGTGATCCGGGGCAACCTCGCCCAGCGCGAGGACAACGCGTACTACCGGTTCGGGACCGGCGGCTTCCAGGCCGGGCTCGCGCTCATCATGGAGATCCGCGGCCTCACCCTCGAACGCAACCGCATCTACGGTTCGCAGGTCCACGGCATGGCGTTCGGCATCCAGGGCTGGTACGGCATCTCGGGCAGCGACTTCGTCGTCAGGGACAACGACATCCAGGGCGCCACGGGGGGTGGCGTCCAGGTGACCAACAACAGCACGGTCGCGGGCCTGGACCTCGAACGCAACGCCATGCTCGGCACCACGACCGGCAGCGTTCTGGTCGACGGCGCGATGACCGGCGTCGACACGGCCGGCAACCAGGTCTCCCAGGCGCCGGTGGTGACAGGCTCGGTCGACGGTGACTTCGACGGCTTCACGGTCGTGGACACACCGCTGACCTACCGCGACGTCTACCAGGACTTCCGGCAGGCCGGAGACGAGACCGGCTGGGCAACCGCGCCCGCGCTGCCAGTGAAACTGCCCCGGCACACGGCGAACGTGCGCGCGTTCGGAGCCCGCGGCGACGGGCGTACCAACGACCTGCTGGCCTTCGAGCAGGCGCTGGCGAGCCTGCCCGCCGACGGCGGTGTGCTGCGGGTGCCGGCCGGGCGTTACCGGCTCGACCCGTTGCCCGATCACGACTCCTCCGCGTTCACCCGGATCAAGCATCACCTGCTCGTCTCGGGTCGCCGCAACGTTCACCTGCGGGGCGACGGCGCGGAGTCGGTGCTGTCGTTCGGCAGCGCCGACCACCAGGGTCTGCGCTTCCTGGACGTGTCCGACTGTTCGGTGAGCGGGCTTCGACTGGAGCTTCGCCAGCAACCGTCGGTGCGGCGCAACCGCGCCTTGCTGGAGTTCTCCGCCGCGCGGTCCTGTGTGGTGGATGACGTGACAGCCGTACGGTCGAGTGGTCCCGGCATCCGGATCGACTCCTCCCGGCTGGTGCGCGTCACCCAGTCGCGCGTCGAGGGCGCGGGCACGTACGGCATCGAGGTCGCCGCGAGCCGGCAAGTCCGGGTTGACGGCTGCCGGGTGTCCGACAGCCGGGACAACGCGATCGAGACGTCGTGGGTCGGCAGCATCCAGTGCGAGCCGCAGTACGTCCGGATCAGCGGCAACCGCGTGGACGGCACCCGCGAGGGCAGCGGAGTCGGCGTCGTCGGCGGCCAGCAGGTCGTGGTCGAGCGCAACGAGATCCGCGACACCTACCTGCCCGGCGTCTACCTCTACGAACGGTGCTCGAACTTTCCACCGAAGCGGATCGAGATCACCGGGAACCGATTGTCGGCCACCAACACTGGGCGACTCACCTACGTACGTGGGGCGATCTCACTCGACGGCCTGTCGGAGGGGCGGACCAGCGGTGACATCGCGATCGCCGACAACACCGTCGACGGCACGACGTTCGCCGGGGTCTGGGTCGGCGGGATCACCCCGATCAGCTCGACCTACAGCGTGCTCGACCGGCTCGAGGTCACCGGCAACACCTTCCGCCGGGTCGGGACCGTAGGCGTCGACATCGATGACGATCAGCGCACGCACATCGGCGAACTCGTCCTCGCGTAGTCGCGGCGCGCATCGACAGAAGAATCCGAAGAGGTCGCCCGCTTCCGGGCGGCCTCTTCGGCATTGATCGCATCGCCGTCGCTCACCGTCGCCCCCTGAACCTCAACCCTCGCCCCTGGCTCCTGGAGGCCTGGCTACACATGTGTGTAGTGTCTTACTCGTTCGAGTAGTGAGCTGGACGTGTGGGTAGGTGGGTGTGCAGTGACGACGATCAACCCCGATCCCGAGGACCTCACCGCGCGGGCCCGGATCCGGGACGCGGCGATGCGGCACTTCGGTGAGCACGGCTTCGACCGGTCGACGATCCGCGGCATCGCCGAGACGGCCGGCGTGTCCTCCGGGCTGGTCCGGCACCACTTCGGCTCCAAGCAGGCGCTGCGGGAGGCGTGCGACGAGTACCTGGTCAGGGTGCTCCGCGGGATCAACGAGCGGGCCCGGTCCGACGCGACGGCCGGTGACGTCAACTACGTGGCCCTCGGCCGGACGACGCTGGGGCCCTACCAGCCCTACCTCGCGCGCGCCCTGGCCGAAGGTGGCGCGGGCCAACTCTTCGACGGGTTGGTCGACATGGGTGCGCTGTGGCTCGCCGAGGCCGACAAGAGTCGTCCGGACCCGCCCGACGTCGACGCCCGGACCCGCGCGGCGGTGGTCACCGCGATGGCCCTGTCCGTCACCGTCCTGCACCAGCACCTGTCCAGGGCCATGGGCGTGGACCTCTCCAGTCCGGAGGGTGACCAGTTGCTCGCCCGGACGCTGATCGACCTCCACTCGCATCCGCTGCTCAGCCTGGAGGACGCCGCCACCCTTCGCGCCGGCCTGGACCGGATCCGAACCCAACCAGCGGGCTGACCGTCGCCGACGAACCAGCCCCGCGACGTCCTGTCTGGACGGCAGACCCGGAGGATCCCATGGACAAGCTTCCGATCCATTTCACGGACGTACGATTCACCGCACTCCTGCAGCTGTACCTTCGATGGTTGGACAGCAAGGAACGGCACCCGATTCTCGGCGATCCCTGGGCGGAGCAGGTCGTCAACCGCCTGGACTTCGACTTCTCCGGCTTCAAGTCCGCCGATCTCGGGCGTTACAACGTCGGCCCCAGGTCCCGGATCATGGACCGGTGGGTCACGGAGTTCCTGGCGAACAACCCGGATGCGGTCGTCGTGGACCTCGGGTGTGGGTTCGACAGCCGGGTCTTCCGGGTGAACCCAGCGCCTGATCATCACTGGTACGACGTGGACTTCCCGGACGTCAACGAGATCGCGCGCCAGCTCTACCCCGAACGCGCCGGGCACACCAGGATCGGTGCATCGGTTCTCGATCCGGACTGGCTCTCCAAGATCCCAGGAGAGAGACCCGTCGCGGTCGTCGTCGATGGTCTGTTCATGTTCCTCGCCGAGGAGGAGGTGCGGCGCGTCTTCCAGCAGATCCTCGACCATTTCCCGAGCGGGGAGTTCGGCTTCAACACGTACTCCTCGGTCTTGAAGGAGCGCAGCCGCAAACGGCCGGGACCCATCTTCGGGAAGTATGGCGTGACGCTCACCTGGGCCCTCGACGACGAGCGAGCAGTGGAGAAGTTCGACCCCCGCCTGCACTATGTGGAGGAGGAGATGCTGGGCCCGTCCTGGTTCGCGCACGCTCCGCTGCACATTCGCGCGATGTTCGCCGTGCTGGGCGCGATTCCAAGCGCGAGGAACAGCACCCGGATACTCAGGTATCGATTCTGACGACGACCGCCACGCCGGCGGGAACGGAGCAGATCCTGGTGACGACCCAACTCGCCTGGGCCGACTGTCTCAACGCCCGCGACCTCGGCGGCCTGCCCACGTCCGACGGCCGCCGGATCAGGCCGGGCGCCCTGATCCGCTCGGACAACCTCACCCGGCTGACCGAGGCGGGTGTCGCCGCCGTACGCCAGGCCAGCGTGAGTCGGATCGTCGACGTCCGAACTACGGATGAGTGCGCGCGGTACCCGTCTCCGTTCGCGACCGATCCCCTCTACGTCAACATGCCGCTGGAGCGCGAGGGCGAGGGCGCCCCCTGGGATCCCACCTGGACCCTCGACCAGGCCTACGTGGCGATGCTGGACCGCGGACCCGACCTGATCGCCGCCGCGGTCGGTGCGATCGCCGATGCACCGCCAGGTGCCGTCGTCGTGCACTGTCATGCCGGCAAGGACCGCGCGGGAAACATCGTCGCTCTGGCCCTCCGTGTCGCGGGGGTGCCCCCGGAGACCGTCGCCGGGGACTACGCCGTCGTGGACCCTCGGATGCGCGACCACTTCGCCGACCAGCTCGTCCTCGTCGACGATCCGGCGGAGCGAGACCAGTTGGCCGAGTCCTTCACCGCTCGACCGGAGACGATGCTCGCCACGCTGCGACACCTTGACGACAGGTACGGCGGCGTGGAGACCTACCTCCGTCAAGGCGGCCTTACCGCAGCGCAGTTCGACGCGTTGCGGAACCGCCTCCTCGACTAGCGGAGACGACCACGCGTGCAGCGACGAACTCTGACACGTCGACCTCGGATCGGTTACTGGCTTGACCGTGGCCGGGGCAGTGGTGAAGGTGTACGCCATGGATGCTGCCCACACTGACGAGCGAGTCCAGATCGTCGCCTACCGAGACACCTGGCCGGGCACGTTCGCGGTCCTCGGGTCCAGGCTGCGCGGTGGGCTTGGTGATGTCGCCCTGCGCATCGATCACATCGGCTCGACGTCGGTGCCCGGTCTGGCCGCCAAGCCGGTCATCGACATCCAGATCTCCGTCGCGGAGTTCGAGCCGGTCGACTCCTTCCGAGGGCCCCTGCGCGAGTTGGGTTTCGAGCACCGGGTGGACAACCCTGATCGGACGAAGCGGTACTTCCGGGAGGCGCCGGGCCAGCGACGGACCCACATCCACGTCCGACGATCGGGCAGTTTCTCCCAGCAGTACGCGCTGCTCTTCCGGGACTACCTTCGCGCGCATGCGGACGCGGCGAAGGAGTACGCCGACGTCAAGCGGCAGTGCGCGGCCGAGCACAGCCACGACCGGGAGGCCTACGTCGAGGCGAAGGCGTTCTTCGTGTGGGAACTCATCCGCCGCGCCGACGGATGGGCGCAACGCATCGGCTGGCAGCCAGGACCCTCAGACGCCTGACCCCGGCGCCTGACCACAGCGCCGACGGTCCGCCGGGCCGATGGACCGCGATTCCGAGCACGGGCAGGAGATCATGGCAGTCGTTCGTGAGATCGTCGGCTTCGGCGAGGATGACGCCCTCGTCTTCTCCCAGGAGTTCCCGGAGGAGAAGATGAAGGAACTGCGACCGCTGTTCGACCATGGCGACGACGAACAGATGTATGCGGGCTCCTACGAAGTGACCGCCGGCAACCGCGACCGGGTCGCCGCCATCCTCGGGATCGACCTCCGGCCGGACGTCGACTACTGCATCGAAGCATCCGAGACGTAGACCGGCGGACCGTGGCCGGTCACGGACCTCGGTGTTGCTCTCTCCTCGCGGGCGGACGACCTTCATCCAAGAGCCCGACAGTCGTTGCCCCACGGGACGTTCGCCGCGAGGAGAGGTCGATGAGGATGAGCAGCACCACGCGCGTGTGCGGTCTGGTGACCGCGCTGCTCCTGGCCGCGCTGACCGCCGCGTTCGCTCCCAGCGCCGCGAACGCCGACCAGCCGGCCCCGGCCGCCGAGCCGGCCTCAGGAGTGCAAGCCATGACCTACGACTCGTTCCGGCCCGGTCAACCGTGGCTGGACGACCAGGGCCGAACCATCCAGGCGCACGGCGGGCAGGTCGTCGTCTCGAAGGACGCGGCCGGCGAGACCCTCTACTACTGGTACGGCGAGGACCGCAGCAACGGGTACTCCGACAGCCCCGGCATCCACGTCTACTCCTCCCGCGATCTCTACAACTGGAAGGACGAGGGGCTCGCGCTGCGGTCCATGCAGTCCCCGGACCAGTTCACGACCGACCCGTACTTCAGTGAGCTCTACGCCGGCTACGACGACACGCAGAAGCAGGCGGTCTATCGCGACCTCGGAACCCGGCGCGTCAGCCCCGACGTCACCCCGGCGATCCTGGAACGTCCGAAGGTCATCTACAACGCGCGGACGCACACGTGGGTGATGTGGGTGCACGCGGACGGTCCGTCGGAGACGTCGAACGCGCAGTACGCCAAGGCGCGGGCCGGTGTGGCGGTCTCGGACTCACCGATGGGGCCGTTCCGCTGGATCGACAGTTATCGGCTGCACGTCGCGCCTGCGGGCGAGCCGAACTACCAACCGGACAACCCGGGCATGGCCCGCGACATGAACCTCTTCGTCGACGACGACGGGACCGCGTACATCATCTACTCCAGCGAGGAGAACTACTCGCTGTTCATCTCGAAGCTGAACGACGACTACACCTACCTCGCGACTCCTCCTGAGAGCGCCGTCAAGGGTGTCGACTTCATCCGGCCCTACATCGGTGCGCACCGCGAGGCGCCCGCGATCTTCAAGTTCGCCGGTACGTACTACCTCATCACCTCCGGCGCCACTGGCTGGGATCCGAACCCGGCCAGCTACGCGACCGCGACGTCCATCCTCGGTGAGTGGACCGACCATGGAAACCCGACCAGCGGACCTGGTGCCGACACCACGTACTCCTCGCAGAGCACCTCGGTCGTTCCGGTCGACCCGGCCAACGGCAGGTTCGTCTTCATGGGTGACCGCTGGACTCCGGACACCCTCGGTGCCTCGCCGTACGTCTGGCTTCCGATCCGGTTCGGCGAGGGTGACTCGATGGCTGTCGACTGGCGGGACGCGTGGACGCTCGACGACCTCACGCCGCAACAGCGTTACACCGTCGACGCCGCGATGCCGGACTTCGTCTGGCTCGGCGACAGCCGGAAGCTTCCCCGCCGGGTCAAGGTGACCCGAAACGGCGTCACCACCGTCTCCGGGGTCAGTTGGGACACGAGCACCCTCGGCCAGCCGGGCCCGGCGTCGGTCACGGGCACGCTCCACACCGGCGGCCAGACGTTCACCCGCACGGTCCTGGTCGTTCCGCACGGCCTCAGGTACGTCGTCAACGCGGGCGAACAGGCCACGCCCGACTGGCTCAGGACCATGGCGGTCGCGGGGGAGGAGGGCACGGTCCTCAACTCCGTTCCCGAGCAGCCGCTTGGCGCCGACCCGTCGACCGGTGCCACGTGGGGCTATGTCAGCGAGGGGAGCAAGGCGAAGGAGACGACGGACGGGGACCTCTACACCACCCTGCGGTACGCCGTCAGCCACCGCGACCTGTCCTACCACTTCTCGGATCTGGATCCGGATCGCACCTACACGGTCCACGTCGGCTACTACGACCCGTGGCCCTGGGCCAACCGTGCCGCCCGCGTCAGCATCAACGGCACGGTCGTCGACCAGCAGCGGCTCTTCACCAGCCAGTACACCTCGGGCGCGTACGCCGGCATCAGGTCGACCTCCGACGGCGAGCTCACGCTCACCCTCACACCCACCCGCAGCCCCGACATCCAGGTGAGCTGGGTCATGATCTCCCAGACCGGCTAGGAAACGACCTAGGACACGACCTGGTGCCCTGGCCCGCGGAAAACGGGTCGACGGAGTTGCCGGGTCCTGCCACTGTGACGCTCCATGACGAACTTCGAGCTCGTGACCGCTGCGGACGTGCAGCTCATGCAGGGTCTGGCGCAGCGTGTCACCGCCACCCGCCCGGACCTGATCAGCGCCGGCGCGTCGTACGGGGAGCTGGCCTGGATCTGGGGCAGGGGGCACTCTGCCTACGGCACGAGCTGGCAGCGTCGGTTGTGGTTCTCCGGTGACGATCTGGTGGCGTGGGGATGGGCCCATCTTCCGCACCAGGTGAGGCAGAGCGACGGGTCGGTGAAAGAGGTCGCCGACGCGACTCTGACCTATCAGGTCCACCCCGACCACGCCGGACTGGTCGACGAAGTGATCGACTGGTACGACGGTGCGGCGGTCGGTCTCGATCGCACGGTGTGCCCGACGGACGCCGAGGAGTTCGCCCTGAAGCGATGGGCGGCGCACGGGTATGAGACCGACCCGTCCTCACTCGGCGACACGGGGTACTGGACCCAGCTCAACGAGCGGGACCTCACCGACGTCGAACAGCCGGTCCTGCCAGCCGGATTCCGGTTCCGCACCGCAGAGGAGGCCGGGCCGAAGGCCGCGGTCCAGGCCCAGGTGGACGCCTGGGCCCCTTCGTCGTACACGGCCGAGAGCTACGAGGGCGTCCGGCAGACGGCGGGGTATCGCGGCGACCTGCACATCCTGGTGGAGGCGCCGGACGGAACGATGGCGTCCTCGACGATCATGTGGCTCGACGAAGCGAACAAGACTGTTGAGTTCGAGCCGGTCGGGACACATCCGGACTACCTGCGTCTGGGGCTGGCAAGGGCGATGCTCCTGCACGGGATGCATCTCGCGCGGGCGGCCGGGGCCACGCATGCGACGGTCGTCTGCCTGGGTGCGCCGGGGCATCCCAAGGCGCGCGGGCTGTACTACGGCGTCGGGTTCCGGGAGCTCTCGCGGGACGCGCCGCTCATCAAGACCAAGGCCGCGGGCTGAGGACTGGTCGTTCGGGTGCTCGCTGTCAGGCCACGCTTGCTCGGGTGACGACCTGACAGCGACGCCTTGACGTAGGCGGGTGACGTAGGCGGGTGTTGTCGGCGTGGCGGTTGCCAGACGTCGGCCGTTTCGCGATTTTGGTGATGCCGGACTCCGGTGTCCTCCACCATGGTCACGGACACGGAATTAGGCCCCCTGGCTTCGCGTACGCCCTCGTCCAACGGGAGGAGAATCCCCGGTGGGCTTGGCTGAACGCGGAACGAACGACCCGTAGCAGCCCCGACCGGGGGCGCGGCAAGAGGAGATTCCCATGACCGACATCGACGGTTACCCCTACACGCTGACCCGGACCTTCGACGTACCCGCCGACGTGGTGTGGGAGGCGTGGACCACCCCTGACCAGTACGCCGAGTGGGCCAACGCGGTTCCCGGCTCCGTCGAGATGGACGTGCGCCCGGGCGGCGTTTGGAAGGCCGTCATGGTCACCCCCGAGGGAGACTTTCCGCTCACCGGCTCCTACCTCGAGGTCGAGGTGAACGAGCGACTGGTGACCGGCATGGACATCCCCGGCCGGCCTGAGCCCGCGACCATGGAGATGGAGCTCGAGGAGCGCGGCGAACAGACCCGTCTCGTGCTCACCCAGGTCTGCGACTCCGCGGAGGAGCGCGACATGGCCGAGGAGGGCAGCAACATGCTGCTCGACGGCCTGAGCGACTTCCTCGCTGACTCCTGACGCCGGTCGGCGTCACGACGCGTGGAGGCCCCAGGGAGTCCGCAGGGGCCTCCACGCGGGAACGTCGCGGGCCTGAAGGTCGGGTCGTCGTGCTTGTCTGACTTGGCGCTGCGGCGTTTCATGAGGAACGTGCGTACGTCCGACGCGGCCAAGGTCGTGACCGGGGTCCTCGCTGGCCTGCTGGTCGTCCTCGGCTTGGCCGGGTGCTCCGATGACCGCTCGAGCGGGCTCAGTCCCACCACCGGACCTCCCGCTCGACCGCGGGTGGGGACGGACCTCACGCTGGCCGACGCCAGCCGATGCGCGGTGACTGTTCCCCGCAGCGGACCGTCGGTCATACCCCGGGAGGACTTCTTCGGCTGGGAGAACTCCTACGGCAACGGACGCCTGTGGGTGGGAGCCTTGTGGCCTGAGGGCATCGTGGTGGCCGACCGACGCCTCGCGGCTCCTGACGGCTCGGTCGGCTTGAAGTTCGGCTGGTGGCGCGGCGTTCCGGGCCACCTCGAGATCCGGGGACGAAGGCTCGACGCGGCGGCGCCATCGTTACGTGCGCGCGTACCGTCCGGCTATGGCGAGTCCGGCTTCCAGTCCAGTGGGGTGACCTTTCCGACCGAAGGTTGTTGGGAGGTCACCGGCACGATTGGGCGCGCGGCCAGCCTGACGTTTCGAACGTTCGTCGTACGGCGGTCCGCCTGAGGTGTTCGCCGGGCCGCGCGCGGTCAGCGCCCAGGCTCGGGCGGGATCCCGACCGCCGGCAGCACCGCCTGGTCGACGATGGCGACGAGCGTCTCGTCGTCCGGCAGGACGCCGGTGTCCAGGGCGCGCTTGAAGACCAGCGCCTCGCCGATGTCTCGCACCACCGGAGTGAGCAGGTCCGGGTCGAGCTTCCCCTGGTCGGCGTAGTGACGCAGGACCACGCTGGTGACGGTGCCGCCGCGGGCGCCGAAGACCTGCTCGTACAGCGCGTCGACGAGGTCGGGGTAGCGGTGGCGTTCGTTCATGATCGCCATGACCGCGGTCGCCGCTGGCGTGACCATCCAGCTGACGAGTTGTCGCAGTGCGTTGATCAGGTCTCCGCGCAGGTCGTCCGCGCTCAGCGAGGGCACCTCCTCGGGGTGCGCCTCGTGGAGAGCGTCCAACAGCAGCTCCCGCGGTGAGGCCCAGCGCCGATACAGCGAGGTCTTCGCGGTCGCCGCGCGCTTGGCGATGCCTTCCATGGTGAGGCCACCGACGCCCACCTCGATCACCTCCGCGAGTACGGCGGCGTGGATGGCTCGGACCAGGTCGTCCCCACGGCGCCGGGTGCGCGCCGAGGTCGGCGCCTGCTCTGTCCCGCTCATGATGACTCCAGTCTAAGAAACGCTTGCGTAGCTTACTAGGTCCGAGGTTAGATACGCTTGCGTAGCTAATCGACCCAGCCCCTGCTGCCGGCCCCGGCGATTCTGCCCTGCTGCGTGGACCTGGCGGCCCGCCGGAGAACGAGGTGTCCCGTGTCCACGCTGATCCCGGAGCCCACGGACGCTCCACCCAGCCGCCAGACCAGCGGTCCACCCAGTCCAGTTAGCCCAACCAGACTCCTCGACCGATCACTCGCGCCCGATCTTGCGCGCGGCGCGATGCTGCTGCTCATCGCGCTGGCTCACGCGCACATGTACCTGTACGGCAATCCGACCGGGTTTCGTGGCTACGACCTCGAGGGCGGCCCCCTCGACCGCGTCGTCGCCGGCGTGCAGGTGCTTCTCGTCGACGGCCGTGCCCTGCCCATGTTCGCCGCGCTGTTCGGCTACGGGCTGGTGCAGTTGGCCAGCCGGAGGCTCGCTGCCGGAACCGAGTGGCCCGACGTACGCCGCCTGCTGCGGCGCCGGGGCCGGTGGCTGATCGCGTTCGGCTTCGTCCACGCGCTGCTGCTGTTCTTCGGCGACATCCTGGTCACCTACGGCCTGGTGGCGCTCGTGTTCGTCGGGATGGTGCGGGCCCGCGACCGGGTCCTGCTCTGGGTCGCGGGCCTGTGGCTGCTGGTCTTCGCCGCGGTCGCCATGGTGTTGGCCTGGAGCATCACGACCCAGGGGTCCCCGCCCCTGCCGACTGCCGTCGAGTCGCCGCTCGAAGCGCTCGGCGCACGCCTGGCCACGTGGGCCGCGCTCGGGCCGACACTGGCGGTGGACGTCATCTCGCCGTTCCTGCTCGGTATCTGGGCCGCGCGGCGGCGGCTGCTGGACGAGCCCGCACGGCACCGCCCGCTCCTGGCGCGCGTCGCGGTGATCGGCCTTGCCGTCACCGTCGTCGGCGGCGCACCACTCGCGCTGGCCGACGCGCGCGTATGGACCGGCTGGAGCGAAGGTGCCGGAGTGTCGGCGTACGTCCTGCACAGTGTGACCGGCGTCGCGGGTGGCCTCGCCTACGCCGCGTTGGCGGGGCTCGTCGCCCACCGTCTCGCCGCCGCGCCGGGACGGGTCGTCACCGCCCTCGCCGCGTGCGGCCAGCGATCGCTCACCTGTTATCTCCTGCAGTCGGTGCTGTTCGTCGCGATCTTCGCGCCGTTCACCGCGGGCCTCGGCGGGCGACTCGGTGACGCCGGCGCGTCGGCGGTCGCGATCGGCGTCTGGGCGACGACCGTGCTGCTGGCCGACCAGATGCGCCGTTCCGATCGGCGCGGTCCGGCCGAGGTGCTGCTCCGTCGTCTCACCTACCGCCCGCGCCGAAGCGCTCGGCCGCGACCCGCGACAGGCTGAGTCGGACCGCGCCGGCTCAGGACCGCTCAGCGATCGAGTTGGAGCCGGCGCCAGGAGTCGGCGGCGAGTACGACGCACAGGGTGCCCACCACCAGGACGAGCGCGCACTGCAGCGGCAGGGCTCCCGCGAAGGCGGGTGTCGTGGACGTCGACCAGATCCCGGGCATGGCGAACGGGAACCACCCACCGGCGCCGACGATGGCGGCGACCTGGGCGGCGACGACCAGCCCGAGAACGGTCCCGACGCCCGCCAACACGTTGCGACTGAGGGTCGCCACGAGAGCCGCCGGAAGCGCGAGCAGGCCGGTCAGCAGGGTCACCAGAAACTGCCGCAGCAGCAGCGGAACGACATCCGGACCGAGTGGACCGAGGGCGACGGCGAAACCGAGCCCGAGCAGGGCGAGCACCAGAACCGCCGCGACGGCCACGACCCACCCGCCGTAGACCGCGAGCTTCGCCGCGAGGATCGCCCGCCGCGAGACCGGGAGGGCGAACAGGCCCGTGATCGTCCCCTCGGCGAACTCACGCCCGACCAGCCAGGAGAGGACGACGCCGAAGCCGAGCAGGCCGGCGACGGCGCTGATCTGGCTCGCCGTGGTGAGGTAGCCGGCCCAGCCGCCCGGATCGTGCAGCAACGCGAGCTTGCCGGCGAGCTGGGGGTCGTCCTTCGCCGCGGCCATGACCATGCCCGCACAGATCGCCGCGATGCCGACCACCAACATCGCAGTCGCGACCTGGCCGACGCGGGCGGAGGCGAACTTGCGGGCCTCGCTCTCCAGCGCGGGCACGAACGTCCGGACGGAACTCATGCTGACCTCCTGACCGGCCGACCGCCGCGGACCGCGGCCTCGGCGGATCGGTGCCGATCGTCCTCATGGACGAGTTCGAAGAACGCGCGCTCGATGTCGACACCGTGCGGGTCGAGCGTGCCGATGACGCGGCCGCCGTTCAGCACGGTGATCCGGTGCGCGATTCTCGCGACCTCGTCGAGGTGGTGACTCGACACCAGGATGCCGGCGCCGTCCTCGCCCGCGCGTCGCAACAACGCTTCGCGCAGGAGGATCACCCCCGAAGGGTCGAGGGCGTTGGTCGGCTCGTCGAGGACGATGAGGCGCGGGTGGTGCTGGAGCGCCGACGCGAGTCCGAGGCGCTGCCGGTTGCCGAGCGAGAGTCGGCGCGTACGGCGGTCGGCGAAGGGCTCGAGCGCGAGTTCGTCGAGGACGCGCGCGACGACGTCGGCGATCTCCTCCCGTGCGATGCCGTGCAGGCGTGCGGCCAGGCCGAGGCTGTCGCGCGCCGTCAACTCCGGGTAGGTGAATGGCACCTCGACGAGTTGACCCACACTCGCCCACGTCGTGGACGCCGCGCGCGAGATGTCCGTACCGTCGATCTCCACGATCCCGGCCGTTGGCCGCAGCATCCCGAGCGCGATCCGCATCAGCGTCGACTTGCCCGCGCCGTTCAGTCCGACGAGCGCGTGGACCTCGCCGGGTACGACCGTGAGGTCGACGCCCTGGACGCCCGCGCCCGACTCGAACAGCCGCCGGATGCCGCGGAGCGCGAGCCGTGGCTCAGTCACGACGCACCTCCAGTACGTCGAGGGCGGCGTCGATCGCGGCTCCGAGTTCCGTCCCCTCCTCGTCGAGGCTCCACTCCAGCAGCGCGGCGGTCAGCGCGGCCATCGTGGCGGCCGCGGCGACGCGTGCCGGCAGGGGCGCCGCGCCTGAGGCCACGAGCTGTTCGACGATCACGCGCTCGCTCTCGGCCGTGTTGCGCCACATCGCCGCGCGCAGACTCGGCGTGGACGCGGCGATCCGCACGCGTTCGCGGACGAGGTCGCCCTCCGGTGCCGGGATGGAGTGCCAGGCGGCCCGCGCTCCTCGGACGACGCGGGTGAGGGGATCGAGGCTCGCGGGCTGGGCGGCGACGGCCTTGGCCATGAGCGGGTCGTAGGGGTCGTCGAGGAGCAGCCGCTCCTTCGCCGGGAAGTGCCGGAAGAACGTCATCTGCGTCACGCCAGCGGCATCCGCGATCTGGGCGACCGTCGTCTGGTCGTACCCGTCACGCGCGAACAGCGCGAGTGCGACCTCGGTCAGCCGTTGGCGGGTGCGCTCACTCCTCGTTGCCACGATCCGAAATGTTAGCCACTAACGTTTCAGCTGGCAAGGTGGGTACGGTCCGGCCGCGCCGACCTCGCGGAAGGGCTACTGGGGGTCCTCTACGAAGAACTGCTCCGGCCTGGTCGGACCCGGATCCGGATACAGCCAGGCCTCCGGTACCGACTTCGGGACGTTGTGCAGGTTGTCCTGAACGACGTTGTAGCCGACCGCCGGAAGCACCAGACCGATGGCGTAGAACTGCTCCTGCGCGATCCGCAGGATCCGCATGTACAGCTCACGCTGCTGGTCGGGGTCGACGGTCACCTTGATCCGGTCGTAGAGATCCATCTGCTCCCGTGCGTAGGCAGGCGGCTCCATCCCGGTCTTGCCGCCGGAGTTGTACCAGGTGCCCCATGCGACGGCGAAGAAGGAACCCGAGCCGTACGGGAAGTACCACGTCGGGTCCAGCAGCGCGTCGCGCAGGCCCGCGTTGCCGTCGTACAGCACGGCGTCGTGCTGGTTGGCCTCGACCCGCACCTGGAAGAGCGAGTCGCTCTCGGACTTCACCCGCATGTCGACACCGACGTTCTTCCAGTAACCACGTAGCAGTTCCGCAGCGTCGGTCCAGGCGGGCTTGAAACCGGTGGGGATCTCGACGTCGAACGCGATCCGCTTCCCGTCGGGGCGGAGCCGGAACTCCTGTGCGTCGCGCCGCGTCAACCCCGCCTGGTCGAGATGCTGGTCGGCCTTGGCCACGTCGTACTCGATGTACTGCGTGGCGAGCTTCTCGTCGTAGAAGTCCGACTCCTTGCGAGGGCCGACCTGCCACGGGGTTCCCTGCCGCTGGTAGACGGCGCGGATCACCTCGGGGCGGTTGATCGCGTACGACAGGCCGATCCGGAAGTCCCTGTTCTGGAAGACCTCCCGCAGCGCCGGATCGCGATGGGTGAGGTTCAGGGCGAGGATCGCGTCGTTCATCGTCGAGGTCACCCAGTCGACGAAGTGATACTTCCCCTTCTCCCGCGCGGCCGCCACGACCGGCTTGTCCTGCAGCGTCAGGAGATCACTCGGCGGAAGGCTGTAGCGCCCCTCGGTCGTCTGCAGGAGCGCGGTGTTGGGCTCGGTGACGACGTCGATGGCCACCTCGTCGAGGTAGGGCAGTTGCCGGCCGTCGGGATCGGTCTTCCAGTAGTAGGGATTGCGGACCGCGACGAAGTGACCGTCACTCGTCATCGGCCGGCTGACCTTCCACCCCAACAGGGTGGGCAGGTCGGGTGTCTGCCAGGCGCCGAGTTCCAGCGTCCCGAGGCCACCCTTGGCCGCGAACATGTCGGTCCAGCCCGCGAAGCGCTCCTTCTTCGCCCGCTCCTTCGCGTCCGGCGCGTACTTCGGATGAAACCGCCGGAAGAACGCCTTCGGCAACGCCGTGAGGATGCTTCCGTCCGGCGTCGCGAGGCGTTCCAGCAGCAGTGCGTGGGGTTCGGTGAAGCTGAGCCGAAAACTGTGGTCGTCCGCCCGCTCGAACGTGCCCGGCTTCCCATCGACCGTCAGCCATTCGGGGAAGACCGGGAAGAGTTCCTTGTTCTGCAGCACATCGGTGTAGGCGAACTCGATGTCCTCGCTGGTGAACGGGGTGCCGTCGGACCACTTCGTCCCGGCGCGAAGCTGGAAGACGTAGGCGCGGCCGCCGTCCTCGATCTCCCAGGACTTGGCGATGTTGGGGATCACCTTGGTCCAGCCCGGATCCCACCGCACGAGTCCGTCGTAGCCGATCATCTCGTAGGCGTCGCCCGGCACCGACTGGGTGCAGGTGTGCCATCGCCCGCCGTAGACGCCGACGCGCTCGGTGGGTTCGAGTACGAGTGGTTCGCTCGGCAGCCGCTGCTCCAGTGGTGGAAGCTTCCCTGCCTTCACCTGGCTCGTGAGCGCGGGCGCCTCCTTGGTCGCCGGTGCTGCGGGTGTGCCCTCCGCTCCGCCGGCCTTGCCGGAGGGGTCGGTCGAGAGCAGGTCGCAACCCGATCCGAACACCGCGACCAGTCCGGCGCCCCCAGCGGCCAGGGCCTCTCGCCTCGTCAACTGCCTACGCCTGCGCCCCACGCGGTCTCACGCTCCTGCCTCAGGTCGTTCTCGTCCTCCGACTACGGGTCGTGCTGATCCGGCTACAGCCAGACCATCCATCATGAAAGTTGGGCGCGGCCGGAGTCGAGGCTTCGACCGGTGCCGGTGACAGCCAGAACCGGCCAGCGTGCGGTTGTGCGAAGCGCTACGACCGTTGTCGCGGCGGTCTGGAACGATCTCGGCATGTCGCTGAGCGAGGAGAACGGAGAGAGGTCCGACGCCGTCGAGGCGCTGGAACGCATCGAGCGTGACCTGGACTGGGACCGGCCGGTCCTGCACGGCATCGGCTTCGACTCCTCCAGCCCCGACGGCGAGGGCGGCGGGGGCGACAGGGGCGCCGAGGAAGGCGGGGACCGCGAGTCGGACGCCGGCGAGGGTGCCTTCGCGTTCGTCCGGGTCGATGATCGCGAGCACCTGTTCGCCGCGGCGGCGCTGGCGACCGCCACCCGGCGGCGTGGTGGCACCGGTTCGGTGCGGTTCGGGCAGGCTCAGCTCGCCGAGGCGATCCGCCTGCTCGGACAGTCCGACGCGGGCCGGGAGAGCCCCAACCTCGCGCTCTGGCGCGAGATTCACGACTGGGCCTGGCTCGGAGGCGACGCGATGCCGTCTTCGACTCAGATCCGAAGGCTCTGACCGACGACCCGTACGTTCGTGCTCTGCGTGAGGTCCCGTCGGGTCGACAGGACGTAGCAGACGACGAGGTCCGCGCCTGGCCGCCGCCTGGCAGCGAGGGCCATCCGCTGCAGGCGACGTGGGAGGCCGCGTGGCCGGGACTCGCACCGATCAGCTCCACCCTGAGGTGGGAGGACGACCGCTGGGTGCGCTTCCACAGCCTGCCCGGATCGAAGCGCTACGCGGAAACCGAGGAGGAGTACGCGACCGTCCTGCACCGGCACAACACCGTGCTCGACGAACTCCGCGCGGGGGCTCCCGAGCTCCTGGTGCTCAGCCTGGAGCACGCGGGCACACCGTCGCCGCGGGCGCGGACTCCGATCCTCACGTCCCTGCTCCCGGGCGCCGAGTGCTGGGCGGTGCTGTCCTGGCCGTTGCAAGTGAGTAGTCATGAGCTACACATCTGTACCTTCTGGCGAAGGAGTCCGGGTCTGACCGGCTACTGCCGTGCCTGGTTGACGTTTCTCAGCCACCTGCCCGGTGACCCGGGTCTTCTGGTCGGCTCCGCGTCCGTTTTGTGTCTCCGCACTACTCGCGGCGACTGCCAGTGCGGCGAGGTTCCTGGCCGCGTTCTTGTCGCGGTCCATGGTCAGACCGCAGGTGTCACAGAGATACTCGCGTTCGGACAGGAGCAGCTTGGCTTTCACTGCTCCGCAGCCCGAACATGTCTTGCTTGAGGGGAACCACCTGTCCGCCACGATTACCCGGCTGCCGAACCGTTCGGCCTTGTATTCCAGTTGGCGCCGGAACTCACCGAACCCGGCGTCGGCAACGTGGCGGGCGAGTTTGCGGTTGGACATCATGCCGGTGATGTTGAGGTCTTCGACCACGACCGTGGCGTAGGTGGACGCGAGCCGGGTGGTCAGCTTGTGTATGGCGTCGCGCCGCTGGTCAGCGACGCGGTGATGCACTCGGTTCCGTTGAACGTTGGCGCGCTGCCACCGCTTCGACGCGGCCTGGCCAGTACGCCGGTCCGGACCGCGACGACGGGACACGCGTCGGGACAGGCGGGCCAACTTCCGCTGAGCTTGGGCGTAGTGACGCGGGTTCTCAACGGGTGGGCCTTCGGAGATGGTCGCGAGGGTCTTGATACCCAGATCCACGCCGATAGCTGCATCGGGCCGAGCGGGTGTGAGTTCGGGAAGCGACTGTTCCACGGTGAACGATACGAACCAGCGGCCACGTTCGAAACGGATCGTGGCGCAGATGATGCGCGCCGACCCTTCAGCCAGCGCGGCGAGCAACTTGGTTGGATGCTCGTGCAGCTTCACCCGCCCGATGCGCGGAAGTGCGGCGTGCCGCTGTTCACAGCGGATGGTTCCGGTTGTGAACCGGCACGAGTGCACCGCGCGTCGCTTGGACTTGAACCGAGGAAAGCCCACCACACGACCCTTGCGCTTGCCCTGCCGGGAGTCGCCCCAGTTGCCCAGAGCACGTGTCAGCGCGTCGAGCCCGGAGGAGTAGGACTCTTTGCTGTACTCGGCCCACCATGGCGCTACGTCGTTCTTGGCCTGGTTCCAGTCCCTGCGGAAGCTGTAGAGCGACCAGTTGAGACGAGGGGTCAGTAGCTCGTCAGGGATGCCGTAGGTGCGTTCGGCTGCCCGCTGGTCCAGATTCGCCTTCACCCGGCCAAGACCCCAGTTGAACGCACGACGTGCGGCCGCGCAGTGCCCAGCCATGTATCGGGCCTGACGCGGCGTCGGGTCAAGTGCGTACCTGTACGCGAGCAGCGTCACGCCGGGTCCTCGCAGAGGGCAGCGACGGCAGAAGCCGCCCGGTTGGCCGCGCCACGGCGACCGTAGGCCCGCGCGCACAATGAGGTCAGGATCTGCGTCACGTCCCGAACCAGATCCTCATCAACCTCAGACGGGTCCGCCACGACCAGACGGCGCCCTGATGCCGCGAGAGCGGCCTCTACGTATTCGGCACCGAAGCGGGCGATGCGGTCACGGCGCTCAACGATGATTGTCGAAACTGAGGGGTCACGAAGCAGTGCGAGGAACTTCGGTCGCTTCCCGTCGAGCGCGGACCCGACCTCGGTCACGATCTTGGCGACCTGGTAGCCGTTGGTCGTGGCCCACGCCGACACCCACGCAACCTGCCGGTCCAGGTCGGCACTCTGGTCACTTGAAGAGACACGGGCATAGACGGCCACAGCCCTACCAGCGGCGACTCCAGGCTCACCGATGACGATCAACCGCCCGGCCTGGTAGGCGGGAACAGGCAACTTCCCAGCCTTGTACCACCGCAGAGCAGTGGCGTAGCTGACACCCTGGGAAGCCGCCCACTCCTTCAAATTCACAATCACTACAATAAACTAATGACAGCTAATGACAACTCAACTTCAAAATATTACAGACCCTACGCGGAGCCACACCTTCTCTTCGCGCACGCGTACGTCAGCCGCCTCGCCTGGCAGCCAGGGCGGCTCGACGACCTCCTGTGCAGGGTCGCCGCTGACGAGGTCGACGGCGTGATCATCGCGACGCCGGATCTCGCCTTCCTCTACGCGCCCTACGACGGTGGTGCCGACATCCTGTCGGCCACCGCGGCGCGACGCGACGACCTGCGCGACCGGTATCAGCGGTGGCTGCCGAAGCAGCCCGCTGGGGTGTGACGGGTCGCGGTGGGGAAGGTCCCCGCGACGTCGGCCGGGGACCTGACAGGTCAGCCGTGGCAGACGGCCTCGACGTTGTGGCCGTCGAGATCCCGAAGGAAGACGGCGTAGTAGCCCGGGTGGTATTCCGGCCACACCCGCGGCTCGTGCAGGACCTCGACGCCGTGCTTCACCGCCGCCTCGTGGACGGCGTCGACGGCCGCGCGGTCGGGTGCGGTGAAGGCGATGTGGATCTCCCGGGTCTCCGGGCTGCCGGTGCCGCTGACCCAGAAGTCGGGTGTGCCGCTCGAGCCGGCGAGACCGACGGCGAAGGAGTCGCCGGCGGGGAAGCGCATCGCCTCGGCGAAACCGAGCGGTGCGAAGACGTTCAGATAGAAGGAGACGGACGCCTCGACGTCCCGGACCTGGATCCCCACATGGTCGAGCATGCGGGGAGTGTAGAGGCGACCTACCCCCAGGCCGGGCCGGAAAGGAACGCGTCGCCGTGGGCGTTCCGGACTCCCGACGGCCGACGAGCAGGGGACGTGGTCGCCTCCCGGCGCCGTACTGAGTACCACTCGGCCTAGGCTCACCGGGTCCGAGACGCGGAGTGATCGAAGCCAGGAGGCGAAACCCACCATGTACGACCCGTTGTTGCGGGACCTCGTGGACGAGGCAAGCCACGACGAGGACGTCGTCGGCCTGCTCCTGACCGGCTCGCTCGCCCGCGGCGATGCCCTGCCCGGAACGGATCTCGACCTGCGATACATCCTCACCGACGGGCAGAGCAGGCCGTTTCGCAGCGAGCAGCGGGACGGCGTACTCCTCGAACAGGGCTACTCCGACGCGGCCACGGAGGCGGCGAAGATCGACGCCCAACCGATGAACGTCTACGCCCACCTGGACGGGCGGACTCTCTACGACCCGCAGGGTGTGCTCGCCCACCTGAGGCGACAGGCCCAGAAGCGTTTCGACACCTACCAGGTGTCGGAGCAGGAGCGCTCGACCACCGACTTTCTGCTCCAGTGTTGCCAGGACAAGATCAGGGTGGCCCTGGCCGGCGGCGACCTGCTCAAGGCCGCCTTCGTCACCGGGACGGCGTCCTGGCGACTCATGGAGGGACTGTGGGCGGCCAACAACCGGCCATTGCCGCCGAACAGTTCCGTCCGTCCGCACCTGAAGGATCTGGCTGGACCTCGCGACGTCGAGGCGCTGTACGCCCGGCTCTTCCTCGCCGAGACACCGGAGCGCGTCCAGATCACGCTCGAGCTGATCGACTGGATCCGCGCCCGCCTCGCCTGACGCCAGGGCATTGGGCATCGGGCGCTGTCGTCACAGGCAACGGATCCAGGCGACGATCAGTGTCGATTCTCCGTTCGGCAACCGAGGCTTCATGTAGCCGGCCTCGACCCGCGCCTCGGCCACGGACTCGTCCTCAGGGGCTCGCAGACAACTGGGGAGGGCACCCACCTCGTCCCGGCCAGCGCGATCGGTCCAAGCGACCTCGCCGGGAATCAGCGCGCTCGCTCCACCGTGGTCGGCCTGGAAGGTCCCCAGGTGCTCCTGGTGGTTGAAGTACGCGGTCCCTCGGCTCACGGTCACCGGGTGAGAGCCATACGGAAGTCTCAGACCGACGAGAACGCCGACGAGCAGCGCTCCGACGATGACGTCCAGGCAGCGGAGGACATGGCGCATCGTGGCGATCACCGCAGTCGCCACGGCGACGTTCAGCTCATCCGAACTGGACGTGGTCGAGCCAGAAGTCCAGCAGTTGTGCGTCTCCGAGCACCTCGACCCCCTTGCCGCGGGCCGGTCGCCGGCGGTAGATCAGCAACAGCAGCTCGGTGAGCGGTGCGTGTACGGCGACGGCCGCCTTCTCATGGGCCCGCCGCCAGGCCAGCAGGTCGCCGGTCAGGTCGACGACCCACTCCGCCCAAGCCTCCGGTGCGGTGTCGGTCGCGTGGAAGTGGAGCGTACGACCGGGACCGAGCAACTCACGCTTGCTCGGGTAGTAGTCGAACATCACCGGCAGCGAACCCAGCATCAGCCACTCGTCCACGGCGTCGATCGCCACCTCGTCGTCCACGTCGTACGTCGC
Organism: Actinopolymorpha pittospori; assembly: GCF_014873875.1. Taxonomy (GTDB): domain Bacteria; phylum Actinomycetota; class Actinomycetes; order Propionibacteriales; family Actinopolymorphaceae; genus Actinopolymorpha; species Actinopolymorpha pittospori. The sequence goes on from NZ_JADBEM010000001.1 coordinate 2,291,803, forward strand.
GTCGACGGCGAGGGCGGCGTCGGCCCGGTGGATGAGCGTCTCGTGTGCCATGCGCCGGGCGAAGAACTCCGGGGTCGGACGTCCGCCGGGGACGGGCGTCCACACCGTCACCTCCGGGCCCGCCTCCCGCAGCGTGTCCGCCAACATGGCGGCACCCTCGGCGAGCCAGGCGTCCAGGACGGCGGGATCCTCACCGGCGTAGCGGGAGACGTCGCGCCAGCTCTCGTCCTCGGGAGGCTGGCTCGCACGGGTGCGTACGGCCAGTTCGGCCGAACGATGCGCGCCGCCGAGATGCCGGAGCAGTTGGTTGAGGTTCCATTCCGGGCAGGACGGGACGGGGACCGTCGTGTCCGCGTCCTTGAGGTGTGACCTCAGCAGGTCGGTCTGGGTGACGATCTCGGCGCACAGCCGGTCGAATGCCAGCGTGGCGGGCTCGGTCGTCGGGCTGTGGTCGGTGTCGGGTCGGTCCATTGCCTACTCCGTCTCGCCAGGTCTCCTCAGGACGCTAGTTCATCCTCTGGTCGGATCCGAACCTCAGATCTTGACCCGGCGTGGCGAAGACTTTGAGCTGATCGAGAAAGCTCCACTGCATGATCGCGAAAACCATCCGCCGCCGGCTTGCACGGAGCACCATGGGAGGAAGGAGGGGAGCCGACATGGGCCTGGACGCGAACTACCCAGCGGTGACGATGAACGACCCGAACGGCACGGTCACGGTCTACAACCAGGACCACGTGTCCATCGGATACCTGGGCCCGTCGCCGTACCATTCTCCCTCCGTCAACGTCACCTGCCGGCTCAAGGCCTGGGACGAGGCGTACTGGTACCGTCTACTCAGCCCCGACGGCTGGTCGTTCCCAGCCACCAGCGCCTACGTCTCCGCCGACGAGACCCACGAGCTCAACCCGGGCCAGGCGCACCCCATCCCCGAGTGCGCGAACGTGAGCTGTCTTCGCCGGGCCGGGCAGGCGGCGGGAGTCGGACTGCTCGCGCGCTGGTGCCCGTGGCCGGCGTGGTCTGGTGGCGGCGTACGCGGGGCAGTCAGGCGTGACGGGTCACGGGGTGCGCCGTAGCGGCGGACGCTGAGCCCAGGTGGCCCACCGCCACAGCCACTCCAGCGGGCCAAACCGGTACTGGCGCAGCCAGATCGAGGAGAACACCCACTGCGCCGCGAGGATGGCACCGACGATCGTCGATGCCGTCGTCACGGTCCAGGTCTCACCCGAGCCGCCGATCACGTGTCTGGTCGAAAGGACGAGTACGGTCGCGCTCAGGTAGTTGGTCAGCGCCATCCGGCCGAGCGGCGCGAACACCATCCGCAGCACCGGCCGGAGCCGCGTCCTGAGCAGGACCAGCAGCACGTTCACGTACACCCCGGCGATCAGCAGCCCGGCCAATGCGAACGAGACGCTGAAAGCGCTGGTGGCCACGTCGGCTCCCGCCGCGTTCTGCCACCACAGTGCGGGCACCGCGGCGGCCGCGAGGAGCAGGCCCAGCAGCGCCGGTACCCGGATCGACCGTTCGATCCGGTCGACCACGCCGTAGCGGGTCAGCGCCGAACCGAGCAGGAACAGTCCGGCGATCAACACGATCCTGTCGCCGCCGACGACCAGGGAGGCGGGCACGAGTACGGCGGCGAGGCCGGCCACCGCCCAGCGCGGCAGCCAGGTGGAGGGCAGGAGGACGAGCAGGCCGACGGCGGCGTAGATGGTGAGGATGTCGCCTCGCCAGAGCAGGAACATGTGGATCAGCCCCATCGCGAGCAGCACGAGGAGTCGGCGAAGCAGCAGCAGTCGCGGGCGAGTGGCCCGGTCGGCGGCGGAGCTCAGGAGCAGCGAGAAGCCAATACCGAAGAGCAGCGAGAAGATCGGGAAGAAGCGCTGGTCGACCAGCGCCCCCTGCCAGGCGTCCGTCGCCCTCGGTGCCGACGGCGCGGCCAGTTCGACCGTGCTCGCGATCGGCCGGACATTGGCCAGCAGGATCCCGCACAGTGCGAACCCGCGGAGTACGTCGAGTGCGGCGATGCGCGACCGGCGGGGCGGTGAGGTCGGTGCGGAGGTCGGTGCGGGCGCAGGTGCGGATGTGGATGCGGTCAGGCTCGAGGGCCCAAGAGCCGCGGAGGAGTCGTCAGGTGGCATGGGTTCATCGTGCGAACCAGCGGAGTACGGCGGCATCAGCCTGAGGCATCATCGGCGGCCGCGGGATCGTACTTTCGGCCGGTTCGGCGCGGCGCGCGGATCTCGTAGCCTCGGCGAGATGAACCCATGGCGTCGACTGGTCGCGCGGGCCGGGATCGCGACCGACATCGGGCTCGGTGCCGTGTTCGCCGGAGCGCTGGCCCTCCAGGCGTCCCAGATCGCGGTGAGTTGGGGTGGCGACTACTGGCTGTTCGGCTGCGTCGCCGGGCTGGTGGTCTGCTCGGTCGCTCTGCTGCGTCGACGTCATCTGGTGGGCGCGGCGAGTGTCGGCCTGGTCGTCGCCGTGGCCGCCGTCCTGGTCGGGTGGGTCGCCGACCTGCCGCACGAGCCCGGGCCCGCGCTGGCTCTGGGGCTGGCCGTCCTGGTGGGTTCGGCGATCCGGGCGCTCCCGGTGCGCTCGGCGGTCATCGTCGCGGCCGGGGGGTTGCTGGTGGTCGCCGCCGGCTTCCTCGTGGGGTTGTCCGGTTCCTCCTCCGCCGTCGTGGCCGTGCTGAACAGCATTACCTGGCTGGGCTCCGTCGCGGCTGGTCTCTACCTCCGCCTGCTCGACACCCAGCGCCGTGCGATCGCCGAGCAGGTACGCCGGGACGAACGCCTGGAACTCGCGCGGGAGTTGCACGACGTGGTCGCCCACCACATCACCGGCATCGTGCTCCAGACCCAGGCCGCCCAGATCGTCTCCCGTAAGAGCCCGGAGAAGCTGAGCGGCTCGCTCGCGGACGTCGAGGCCGCAGGCTCCGAGGCGTTGGCCGCGATGCGTCGTGTCGTCGGTCTGCTCCGCGACGGCGACGGCGACGACGCGGCCGGAAGTACGCCCCGATCCGAACGGCTCACCGACCTCGTCGACCGCTTCACCGCGCTCGGCCCCGACGTACGTCTGCGGCTGCCCGACGGCGAGCCGGGATGGCCTCCCGAGGTGACCAGCACGGTCTACCGGATCGTCCAGGAGTCGTTGACGAACGTCTCACGCCACGCCGCGCATGCCCGCTCGGTCTCGGTCAGTGTCGACCGCGAACGCGACGCCGTCACCGTCGAGGTGGTCGACGACGCTTCGCCGATCCCGACGCGGTACCGCCGTGGTGGATATGGGCTGGTCGGGATGCGTGAACGTGTCGAGGCGCTCGGCGGCACCGTGCTCGCCGGGCCGCGGCCGGGCAGCGGTTGGTCCGTTCGCGCCACGGTGCCGCTTCTCGCCCAGGACCGCCGATGACCATCCGGGTCCTGCTGGCCGACGACCAGGCGATGGTTCGGGGCGGCCTGCGGCTCATCCTCGAGGACCAGCCCGACATCACGGTGGTCGCGGAGGCCGCGGACGGTGTCGAGGCGGTCGCCCTCGCTCGGCAGCTACGCCCGGACGTGTGCCTCCTGGACGTCCGGATGCCTCGCCTCGACGGCATCGAGGTCACCCGCGCGCTGGCCGGCCCGAACGTTCCCGACCCGCTCCGGGTGGTGGTGGTGACCACCTTCGACCTCGACGAGTACGTCTACGGGGCACTGCGCAGTGGCGCGGTCGGCTTCGTCCTGAAGGACGCCGGTCCGGTCCTGCTCGTGGAGGCGGTCCGGGCGGCGAACGCCGGTGACGCGTTGATCTCCCCGTCGGTCACCCTCCGGCTGCTGCGGCGGATGGCGGTGGGCGGTGCACCGGCGACGCACGGGCCGAGCCGACCGCTGTCCGAACGGGAGACCACGGTCGCCCGGGCGATCGCCCGGGGCCGCACCAACCAGGAGATCGCGGCCGAGTTGTTCATCTCGCTCAGCACGGTGAAGAGTCACGTGTCCGGGATCCAGGCCAAGCTCGGCGTACGGAACCGGGTCGAGGTCGCTGCCTGGGCCTGGGAGAACCGGATCGTGGGAACGCCGTGAGGCCGCGCCGGCGGGCCTACCGGCGCGGGTGCACAGCGCGGGTGGTCGGTCAGGCCTGCGCCGTGGCCGGTCGGTCCCAGATGCGTCCGGTGACCCAGGCGTACTCCCAGGCCTGGATGTCGGGTGGCTCGATGCCGAAGCCCGTCAGGATCGCGCAGACCTGCTCCCGGTGATGGTTCGCGTGGTTCAGCGCCTGCGCGAGGAAGATGCCGGCGTGGACCTCGCGGATGCCGTCGTCGACGATGATCACGCGTTCGACGTCGATCGGACCGGCCAGCAGGTGCTCCCAGAGGCGCTCCGCGTCCTCGGCCCACGTCGCGAGCGTGGCCAGGTCGACGTCCTCCTCCTGGTCGAGCCAGGGGAGTGAACCGTCGGTCAGGCGTCGCACGTAGCTTCCGTCGGAGGTGATGATGTGCTGCAGGGTGGCGACGATGCCGCCGAACGTTCCGACGCCCGGCGTCGCGAGCTGTTCCTCGGTCAGGTCTTGCTCCTGGCAGAACGCCACGAGCCTTCGGGTGGCCCAGTTGTTGTGCCGGACCGCGTCGAGCAGGACCTCGTTCACGATCTCCTCCTGCGTCGGAAGTGATGATCGCGCACGCTACCCGGGGTCCCGCTCGACGCTGTACTGCTTTTCCGGCCGCCGACTGGCGTCTCTCGCCCTACTCGGGCTGGTGGGCGTGCTCGGCGGTGAGAGTGGCGACGTAGGCGTCGCAGCGGTCGAGGCTGGTGACGAAGCCCGCCTGCGCCTCGGCGCTGAGGTACGGGGCCGGGACGTTGGTCTGATGCGTGACCACCTCGGTGCGCCCGTCGTGCAGGTCGACGAAGGTGATCGTCGTACGCATGCCACCCTCGACGTCGGCCTCGACCCACACCAGCCGGTCGGGGCGGACGACCTCGGCGTAGACGGCCCGCATGGTGTAGGTGCTGCCGTCGGCGTCGTTGACCATGGTGGTCTCGAAGGCGCCGCCGGGCCGCAGGTCGATGGTGATGTTGTCGACCGGCGTGGTGGTCCCGGTGGGACCCCAGAAATGCGTGAGGTGCTCGGGTGTCGTCATGCAGTCGAACAGCAACTCAGGTGACGCCTGGTGGATGCGCCGGTAGGTGAGCTCACCGGTCTCGGTCATGGTGTCGTTTCCTCTTTCGACGCTGGGGTTCGCCTGGCGCGCAGGGTCGCCAGGTGCTCGTCAAGGCGGTCATGACGGTCGGCCCAGACCTGCCGGTGGAGTGCGATCCAACCGGCCGCAACGTCGAGTTGCTCCGTGTCGAGGGTGCAGGGCCGCGACTGCGCCGTGCGCGTTCGCGAGATCAGGTGGGCGCGCTCCAGCACCTTGAGGTGTTTGGAGATCGCCTGCTGTGTCATCTCGAACGGCTCGGCCAACTGGCTTACCGTCGCGTCGCCCTCGGCCAGACGCTCCAGGATCGCGCGCCTGGTGGGGTCGGCCAGCGCCGAGAACACCAGGCTCAACTCATCGTCAACGACCGTCACACCCCGACCATATCCACAACCGCTCGTTTGCACAACCGGATGGTTGTGTAGGACAGCCGTGTCGACCTCAGGGGAGGAGAGGGCCGCGGCGGGATCGGGGTCTTTGCCCGATGTCGAACGGCTGCGGCGAGTGCGAGGTTCGGGTGAATGATGTCGGGTCGACCAGGGCCGCGGGCTGGGTATAGTTCACAAGAGACTGGCCGGAAGGCCTCAGCCCAGCGGAGACATCTCTTCCCGTGCGCCTGATGTTCGTTCCCGTAGAAGCCCACAGTCCAGACGCCTCGGCCACTGCCGGGGGTCCTCCGGGCGTGGCTTCCGGAGGCGGCACGGAGTTCTACGTCGCGGCGTTCGTCGCCTCATCCATCGGCGCGCCAGGCCAGGGTGACAGCGCGATCGAGCGCTTCGCCCAGGCGGTGGCGACGATGTGGAGAAACCCGCTCATCGCGTGAAGCGCACGAGTGCGTCCGATGGCTTCCTGAGGAGTCGGTGACTCGACCTCAGAGCCGCATTTCCCTTCCTGGTGCGCGTACGGCCAACAGGTAAGGGGACGCGCTCGGCCCCACATCCTGCATGTCCGTAGCTCCGTTCACCTCTCCGGAAGTGGCGAGTACGGAATGCACTCTCGACCCTGTTCCTGTCCCGATCCGTGCTGCCGTCTGCCGCAGCACCAGAGCGGAATTCGGTGATCATGAGCTCGAAGATCGCAACCGCGACAATGCTCCGTTCCTCCGTCCTTGGCCCGGTCTTCCTTCCCGGAGAGGACGGATACGCCGAAGAGGCGTCGCCCTACAACCTGGCACTCACTCACCACCCCGGAATCATCGTCGGCGCGACGAACGCGGCCGACGTGCAGGAGACGGTTCGTTGCGCGAACGCGGCGGGGGCTCCTGTCGCTGTTCTCAACACAGGTCACGGCCCATCCACGGCCTGTCCGGACGATGCCATCCTGATCACGACGCGCAGGATGCGCCACGTGGCAGTCGATTCATCATCCAGAACGGCTCGGGCCGAGGCCGGCGTGCTGTGGGGTGAGGTCGTCGAGCGTGCCAGCGAGCTCGGCCTCGCTGCCCTCGCCGGATCGTCTCCGACCGTGGGGGTGGCCGGCTACACGCTCTCCGGCGGCGCGAGCCCTGTCATGGGCCGAACCTACGGCTGGGCAGCCGATCACGTGCAGAAGATCGAGGTGGTCACCTCAGACGGCCTGCTCCGGCAGGCCACGCCGAGGTCCGAGGCGGACCTCTTCTGGGCCCTGCGCGGCGGGAAGGGAAACTTCGGAGTTGTCACGGCACTGGAGTTCTCGCTCTTCCCGGTGAGCCAGCTGTACGCGGGTGCGCTGATCTTCGCCGGCGATGACACGGAGGCCGTCCTGCGTGCCTACCAGGCGTTCACCGTCACGGCACCAGAGGAGATGAACTCGTCACTGGCCCTTCTGCGCCTGCCGGATGTTCCCTTCGTTCCTGAGCTCATGCGCGGAAAGCTCACGGTGACCGTGCGAGTCTCCTACCTGGGGAGCGAATCTCGTGGTCAGGAACTCGTGCGACCTCTCAGGGACTCGGCGCAACCCATCCTGGACACCGTGGGTGTCCTTCCCTACGCACAGATCGCGTCCATCCACTCCGACCCCACCGATCCCGGCATCGCGATCGAGCACTTCGCCATGCTCAGCGAGTTCACACCCGCAGTGATCGACACGATGCTGGAGGTCGTGGGCCCGGAGGCGTCGACCGGAATCACGATGGTCGACCTGCGTCAGCTCGGCGGCGCGTTGGCCAGGCGGCCCAAGGTGGCGAACGCGATCGGGAATCGTGATGCCGCCTTCGGAGTCTTCGCGCTGACGGTCGTACCACCCGAGCTGGTCGAGGCGTCCAGGGAGTCGGGTCGGGAGCTCACGAAGCGCCTGGAGATCGTGGGGAAGAACTCCGACCGGAATCCGAGCTTTCTCTCCCCTGCCGACGCCGACGGCGATGGTGTGCGACGCGCGTACGAGTCGCACACCTACCGGCGGCTGCAGGAGATCAAGGCGCCAGGTGGATCCGAAGAACCTGTTCAGGTTCAGCCACAACATCCCGCCGCACGAACCGCCGCGCGGCTGATCCGACTGGCTGTGAACGATGGTGTCTGGGTGCGTGACGATCCCGGCATTCGTGGCGTTACTCCTACGGTCATCGAGAACCCAGGAGCATCGCATGTTCAGTGCACGAGGTTGGTCCCTTCGCCTGGTCGCCGCCGCGACCATCGGCGGGTCGCTGCTACTCGCGGCGTGCCAGGCGACCACCCCTCCGGCCACTGCGCACGGACCGAGCGCGCGCCCCGCCGCCAGGGCACAGGGACTCACCGACTACTCCATGCGGGTCACGTTGTTCGCGGGCGGCGATCAGTCGAAGGCTGGGAAGGCCTACGGCCCGGTTCGGCAGGCACTGGAAAGGATCGTCGACCGAACGAACGTCCTCGGTGGCATCGCCCATCGAATGGTCGAGCCGCGTTGGGCGTTGGACGCTCTCTCGGGGGACGAGCAGAGTGCGGATGTCGAGTTGAACGAGGTCTGTGCGACCGGGGTCGGTGAGCAGGCCAGCTTCGCCGTTCAGGCTACCGATCATGGCGGAGGTCTCGGCCGGTTGAAGCGGGCCGCCTGCGTGGGCTCAGGCCGCGGGGTCACCTTCGTTCCTGACCGCCTCGTGAACGCGCTCGACTTGGACGACGTGCCCGGCGTCGTCGCGCCGTACGCGATGGAGGACTTCGTCGCCGCCGCCGTACTGGTCGAACGGTTGGCCGTGGAGGGCTTCTTCGACGGCGGCGGAGAGCTCGCGATTCTCGATCCAGGTAGGGAGTTCAGCCCCGCGATAGCGACCAACATGGAGCGCGCGCTCCAGGACGCGGCGGACATCTTCGACCCACTCATCATCACCGACAAGGTCGACACGCAGGCGCAGATTGACAGACTGGTCGGTCGACTCGTGAGCGAAGGTGTCGACCGCGTCATCTACTTCGACGACGCGCCCACCATGAGCGGAGTCGTCCGGGCCATGGTCGCGCAGAAGTTCACCCCGCCGCTCGGGCTCGTTGCCAACGCCCAGTCCAACTCGGTCATCTCGACGCTGAACTATCCCGCGCGGCAGGTCTACGCGGTCTCGACAGTCGGCGCCTACCCCACGACCAACGGCACCCGCACATCGCTCCCCGACTACGACGTGACCAAGGAATGCCTGACCGCGAAGGACGTCGACACGCTCGGCCTCGACGGGCCGCGCATCTCCGTGGTGCTCGAGGCGTGCGACATGCTGGCACTGATCAACACCGTGATCGACGCTGACGGTACCAAGCCGACCACCGCTTCCTTCTACGACGGACTGGCCAAGGTTTCCAACTTCGAGTCGGCGTATGGCACGACGCTGGACTTCAGCCTCAACCGGATCGGTGCCACCCAGGTGTGGGACCTGCGAGGAGACCCCATCTGCCGCTGCCTCAAAGTGGTGAGCCGCTCGCATTCGGTGTCCATTGACTAGGTGGCGCCGATCGGACCATCAAGACCTGGGAGCGTCGAATGTTCAGCGCACGAGATCGGACCCTCCGCCTGGTCGCCGCCGCGACCGTCGCCGCGACGCTGTTGCTCGCGGCGTGCCAGGCGACAACCCCGCGAGCCGCGTCGGAGGACGCGCGCGCGAAGCCCGCCGGGAAGGCCCTCGGCCTCACCGACTCCTCCATGCCGATCACGTTCTTCGCGGCGGGAGACGAGCGGTCCACACAGTGGCAGACCTACGGCCCGGTCCGCCGGGCCCTGGAGAAGGTCGTCGGGAAGAGGAACGCCGCCGGCGGCATCGCCCACCGGAAGATTGAGCCGCTGTGGGCGTTGGACGCTCTGCGGGGCGGCGCCGATCGAGACGAGGACACCGAACTCGAGGCGATCTGCGCCGCTGGCGTCGGCGAGCGGCGCAGCTTCGCCATTCAGCCGACCGATCACGGAGGCGACCTCGGCCGGCTGCAACGTGCCGGCTGTGTGGGATCGGGCCACAGCATCACCTTCGTTCCCGACCGGGTGGTGAACACCGTCGAGTTCGACAAGATGAACGACGTCGTGGCGCCATACGCGCTGGAGGACGTGACCGCGGCCAACGTGCTGGTCCACCGGCTGACCGCGCGGGGCTTCTTCGAGGGCGACCCGGCCGTCGCCTTCCTCGACCCGGGTGGGGAGTTCGACATCACCGTGCGGACCGTCATGGCCAGTGAGCTGTTGGTGACGGCCGGGATCCTGGAACCACTCATTGTCACCGACGAGGCGGAGACGGAGGCGCAGGTCGGGTCCCTGGTCCGAAAGCTCCAGAGCGAAGGTGTCGAACGTGTCGTCTACTTCGACGACGAGCCCAATCTGGTCGCGATCACGCGCGCCATGGTCGCGCAGGGGTTCACTCCTCCCCTCGCGATGATCGCCAGCGCCCAGTCGAACGCGGTCCTGTCCTCGTCCAGGTACCCGGCGCGGAAGGTTTATGCGATCTCGTCAGTCGGCGCCTATCCAGCGGCGGGTGGCGCGGCGCCCGCAAGCGCGTCGCTACCCGACACCGAGGCTGTCAAGGCGTGCTTGACGGCCTGGGACGGCAGCCGCCTCGAGGTCGACGGCCTGCGCATCCCCACGGTGCTGGAGGCCTGCGACATGCTGGCTCTGCTCGACAGCGCGCTCCCTGCCGCTGTCGAACCATCGACGGCCTCCTTCGCCGACGGCCTGGCCGGGCTCACTCACTTCGAGTCGGCATACGGCGTCACGCTGGATTTCAGCCACGGTCACGCCGGTGCCACCGAGGTGTGGGACCTCCGCGGCCACCCAGCCTGCCACTGCCTTGAGGCGGTGGGCGGTCCGTACCCGTTGGCGGACGAGTAGGACGTGCCCGCGCCTCCGTTGACCGCGGACACGTCCTGGCTCGCATTCGGCTTCGAACCGCGTTCCCTAGCGGTCCTGGAGGTCCATCACCATCGTGGAACCCCAGTCCGCCCGGCGTTCCTCGTGGAAGCCGATCGCCTGGTAGAAGGCGAACGCGCCCGGGTTGCCGCTCCCGACGCCCAGGTGCAGGCCCCGTACGCCGCGGGCGCGCAGCGCGTCGGTGAGGGTGGTGACGAGCCGCCGGCCGAGCCCCGACCGCTGGCCCCTGGGCAGGATGTCGATGTGCAGGTGCGCGGGGTACTTCTCGTAGAGGTCGTCGGGGGTCGGTCGTGAACGGTGGATGTGCGCGATCCGCAGCCAGTCCTGCGTTCCGTCCTGTGGGTCCTGCCCCAGTGACACGGGGTACTGCTCCCGCAGCCCGGGCCACCAGTGCTCTTCCTGCCAGGTCTCGAACTCCAGGGTGTCCGCGGTGGCGATGATGTAGCCGAGCACGCCCTGCTCGTCGACCGCGACGAAGCTCAGACCGGGGTCGGCGACGGGGTAGGGCCCGGCGTAGGTGTGTGCCAGCAGGTCGGGGTTGCGGTAGAGGGCGGTGGCGTCCTGGCCGGAGTCGCCGGTGCGCAGGCACACCTGATACATGCCGGGCAGGTCGAAGGGCTGGTACGGGCGAACCGTCACCATCGATGATCTCCTATCGCAGTGCGGAGCAGGCGAGCAGGAACCACGCGCTGTGGGGGATCCATTGTTCGGCCCACCGCCATGACTCGCCGGTCTGGTGGTGTTCTGGCGGCATGAACGCGATGTCGCGTTCGTTGTCGAAGCCGCTCGTGATGCCGTTCAGGATCCCGCCGGGAACGTTCTGGAAGGCGGTGGAGTACTCCACGTTGTTGCGTCCCCGACCCTGGATCATCGAGGAGTCGAACGGGTTCAGCCCCATCACCCAGTGCAGTTGGTCCTCGGCGAGACGCTGGAGGCGCTCGCGCGAGTCCGGGTCGCAATCGGGAAGCTCGCTGACGAGCAGAGCGGCGAAGGCGATCGAGCAGATGTTGGCGTTCTCGCCCTGCCACCAGTAGCCGGTCTCGTTCTCGTGCGGGTAGAAGAACGCCGCCCGCGGCTGCGCGCCCTTCGGCTGGGTGTACTGCCGGAAGTAGCCGAACGGATTGTCGACCTCGTCGACCAGCCGGGTGACGTCGCGGAGCAGGGTGAACGCCAGGGTGCGTGCGTCGCGCGCGAGCGGGGAGTCGGGGCGCACCTCGGCGAAGCGGATCAGCGCGACGGCGGGCATCCCGGACTCTGCCGCGTGGAAGAAGGGCCGGTCCTCGGCGTCCCCGCGCAGGTAGCCGACCCCGTCCTCGGTCGTCGCGTAACGCGCCATCAGGGAGGCCGCCCGGCGCTCCGCCGCGGCCTCGATCGCCGTGACGTCGATCGCCGTGAGGTCGAGGGCCGCGGGGTTCGTCCGCACGGCGTACGCGAGTTCGGTCGCGGCCATCAGCGCACAGTAGTCGTCGATGATCGACTCCACGCCGTCGTACAGGTAGTCGGAGTTGTGGGCCTGCAGGTGCACGAACCCCCGGTATGCGGCCTGGAGGTACTCCTTCGGCCCGAAGTCCCCGTGGTCGTCGACGGTGGAGGCACGCGCCAGCGCCGCGATCGCCATGCCACCACCCTGCCGGTACGCCGCCTGCCATCGGGTGGTCCGCACGCTGTCCTGCAAGGGTGCGTTGATCACCCGCTCGTCGAGGTTCTTGGTGAGGGCGTCGAAGATGGCGGTGTAGAAGTAGCCGTCGCTCGACTGGAAACGCACCAGGAAGTCCGCGCCGTACAGTCCCTCGTCGCGCATCCGGCCACCCAGGACGCGGGCGAGCTCGGGATGCTTCGCCGCCAGCTGGTCCCGCGCGGCGAAGAACGCCCACGCGCACAAGGGGATCTGCTGGGGGTTCATCATCCGGGTGTAGTTCAGGTGGCTGAGGAACTTGCTGTGGTCCCCGGACGCGTCCAGCCAGCCGCCCCGGGCGTCGACCGAACGCCCGGAGTCGTCGAGGTAGAACCGCGCGGCGCGGTCCTTGCGGTCGATCTCGCCGCTGGAGCGCACCGCCTTGAAGTAGTAGAGGATGTCGGACAGCGTCGAGTGGTGAACCCGTCGTTCCCCGATCGTGAACGGTTCGGACCGTCGGGGTCCCTCGGGCGTGGCGAGCTCGACCTGGAACTCACCCGCGGTCCGCACGTGGCTGAAGTCGACGCGTCGGAACGTCCCCACCGACCATTCGTCGACTTCCAGCTCCGGGCCCAGCTCGAGGTCGATCCGGCTGCCGCCCTCCGTGTCGACGAGCGCCGCGGCGTGGACGGTGCTCGGCGCACGGAGGAGGACGACAGCCTTCTTCGACCCTGACGTGTTGTAGCCCAGGTGGCTCGTCAGGATGTTCAGCATGCTCAGCCGGCCTCGTTGGCCTTGTGCGCCGCGATCCGGTCGGCGTAGTAGCGCGCGGACCGCTTCGGAGTGCGCTGCTGCGTTTCGTAGTCGACGCGCACGATGCCGAACCTGCGGTCGTAGCCGAACGCCCACTCGAAGTTGTCCATCAGCGACCAGGCGAAGTAGCCCTTGAGGTTGACACCCTGTGCGCGGGCGGCGAGGGCCGCGTCGATGTGGCTGCGCAGGTAGTTGGTCCGGTCGGTGTCGTCGACGTAGCCGTTCGCGTCCGGCTGGTCGTCGTAGGCCGCGCCGTTCTCGGTGATGTACCAGTCCGGGCCCGGGTACTCCCGCTCCAGGCGCAGCAACAGGTCGGTGAGCGCCTCCGGAGTGACCTCCCAGCCCATGGCGGTGCGTTCGACGTCGCGGTCGACGGCCTCCGGCGTCGGCCAGCCGTTGTCACCGACGGGTGTCGACCGGACCAGGCGCGAGGAGTAGTAGTTGATCCCGAGCACGTCCACGGGCTGGGCGATGACGGCGAGGTCGCCGTCCTGCACCGGCAACGGGCTGCCGAGCTCGGCGACCTTCGTCGCGATGTCGGCGGGGTACTCACCGCGCAGCAGCGGGTCGAGGTAGAGCCGGTTGCTGAGACCGTCCTCCCAGCGCGCGGCGGCCTTGTCCTCGGCCGAGTCGCTCGCCGGGGTGGCGACGCCGAGGTTGAGGGTGATGCCGACCTCGAGGCCGTCAAGCCTGTCCTGCGCAGCCGCCTTCTCCCGGATCACCTGCGAGGCAAGCCCGTGCCCCAACAGCAGGTGGTGGACGGCGCGCATTCCGGCGCGGGCGTCCTGGCGTCCGGGCGCGTGCGCGCCGACCACGTAGCCGAGCATGGCCGAGCACCACGGCTCGTTCATGGTCGTCCACTGCTGCACCCGGTCACCCAGCGCGTCGTAGGTGAGCCCGGCGTAGTCGGCGAAACGGTAGGCGGTGTCGCGGTTGGGCCAGCCGCCGGCGTCCTCCAGCTCCTGCGGGAGGTCCCAGTGGTAGAGGGTGACCCACGGGGTGATGTCGTTCGCGAGGAGTTCGTCGACCAGCCGGTCGTAGAACGCGATTCCGGCGGGGTTGACAGGCCCGGAGCCGCCCGGTTGGACGCGCGGCCACGCGATGGAGAACCGGTAGACGTCGATCCCGAGCTCGGCCATGAGGGCGACGTCCTCGGGCATCCGGTGGTAGTGGTCGCAGGCGACAGCGCCGGTCGCGCCGCGGAGCACGGTCCCCGGAGTGGCGCTGAAGGTGTCCCAGATGGAGGGGCTACGCCCGTCCTCGGCTACCGCACCCTCGATCTGGTACGAGGAGGTCGCCACTCCCCAGAGAAACGTGGGCTTGTTGTCCATGTGATCCGGCTTTCGTTCGATCGTGCGTGACGGCGGGGTGTGGCGGAGAGGTCCGGTTCGGCAGTGCCTTGGCCACTTCTTGGGGGAGCCACTACGGCTCTCGCGAGATGGACTCGACCCACTTCTTGGTCTCCTCGATCTGCCCGGGCTTGGTACGCCGCCAGACCCCCGTCCCTCCCGTCTGCCACGGGTGAGGTCCGTCCAGCGGACGGTACTCCACGCCCAGCGCGTCGAGTCGTTCGAGATGCCCGGCAAGGCGCCCCCCGAACTCCGCGAGGTCGGCGACGTGGCCGGACCACAGCACCTCCGCGAGCGCGCAGGCACGGGGAAAGGCCAGGTAGTCCAGGTGACGCTCGGAGGGGACCCACTCGGTCCAGATCTGGAACTGCCCGCCGAGGATCCGGGCACGTTGCCGCTCGGGCCAGTCCTGCGGCGCCGGCGCGAACGCCGCCACGTCGGCGAGGGTGATCGGCCCACCTTCGGAGCGCCGTTCCTCCGCAAGGTCGGACTGGTCGAAGTTGAAGTACGTCGGGAACAGCGGCGCGCGGATCACGTCGTGGGACTCGGCGGCCCGGCCCGCCACCCCGTGACCGCGCCACGCCATCACGATCGTGTCGGCCAGCACGCCCTCGGTGAGGAAGCCCTCGTCCCACACCACCATCCGGACGTCACGCTCGGCGAGGAACTCGCCCAGGGACCGGAGGAAGTGCCCGTGCATCTGCTTGACGTCGGTGTAGCCGTGCTCGGCCATCTCCGCGCCGATCACCGGGTCGTCGGACCACCACCGCATGTCGCACTCGTCGCCGCCGAGGTGGACGTACGGGGTGTCGACGTACTCGAGGATCTCCTCGAGGACGTCCTGGAGGAAGGACACGACGGGCCGGGTGGGTGACAGGGAGGAGCCGCCGGCCCAGACGGTGTCCAGGACCGTGGGCTCGCTGCCGGGCTGACCGAGTTCGGGATAGGCGGCGCGGAGCGCGGAGGTGTGGCCCGGGACGTCGAACTCGGGGACGATCGTGATCCCCCGCGCGCGGGCGTACGCCGAGATCTCCGCCAGGTCCTCCAACGTGTAGTAGCCGCCGTGCGGCGTTCCGTCAGGCTCGCCGTCCGGGCCGAGCCGGGTGGACGGGCGCCAACTCCCGACGCTGTGCAGGCGCGGGTGGCGGCGGCTCTCCACCCGCCACCCCTGGTCGTCGCTGAGGTGGAGATGCAGGCGGTTGAAGCGGTGCGCGGCGAGGAGGTCGACGTAGCGCAGCACGGTGCGCTTGGGGAAGAAGTGCCGCGCGACGTCGAGCATCGCGCCGCGCCAGCCGTATGCCGGCCGGTCCACGACGGTCCCGCACGGCACGGTCAGGCCGCCGGGGTGCGCTCCGCGCCGCCAGATCCGCGCGGGGAGGAGCTGCCGCAGGGTGGTCAACGCGTGGTGGACGCCTTCGTAGTCGCCCGCGCGGACCTCGATGCCCGCCTCGGTGACCTCCAGGACGTAGCCGCCGGCCGGCTGCTGGTCGTCGGTGTCTGTCGCGGCGAACCAACTGGTCTGAGTTGTATTGGCTGGTTCGCTCGGCTCCGGGAGCCCCAGGTCGGCGACGAAGCCACGGACGAGGCGCTCGGTCGCGGCCGAGCCGGTGACTCTGACCTCCGTCCTCGCGTCCAACGGACAGCTGCCAGGGCGGGGAGTGACGGCTGACGCTCGCGGCAGGAGCGAGGAGTACGCGTCCACAGGTGAGTCCCGACTGTTGGGGGCGTAGAGCGCCGGCGCGGCCTCACACCCCGCCAGCTCGGATGCAGGGAAGTTACTTGTTGTCTTACTTTGGTGCAAGTGGTACGTTGCCGCTGCTTCAGATGTATCGGTCTGGTCTTACGGGTGTCTATCCCGGAAGCAACAGGTACTTGTCCGCCCGGTGCGCGCCGCCAGTACGGCTGGCGCGCCCCGGTGCTGGGGCGACCCTGAGGAAGAGGTGAGCATGGCAGTCGACGAGGCGGCCGCCCGGGTGAGTGCACCCAGAGCGGCACACGCTCACCCCCCGCACAAGGTGCCGTTCCTGGTCAGGCTGCGAAACGACTCGCCGCTCCTCCTCATGGTCGCGCCGGCCGTGATCGTGCTGCTGCTCTTCACCTACATCCCGCTGTTGGGAAGCGCTGTCGCGTTCATGGACTACGTTCCGTTCCTCGGCTTCACCGGGTCGGAATGGGTCGGCTTCGACAACTTCACGGCGCTCTTCCAGGACTCCGCGTTCTGGAGTGCGCTTTCCAACACATTGCAGATCACCTTCCTGCAGTTGGTGCTGTTCTTCCCGCTGCCGATCCTGCTCGCCGTGCTGCTCAACGCCGTGGCGCTTCCCCTGGCCAGGCGGTTCGTGCAGTCGGTGATCTACCTGCCGCACTTCCTGTCGTGGGTCATCATCGTCGCGCTGTTCCAGCAGATCCTGGGCGGTGCGGGGGTCGTCAACCGGTTCCTGCTCACCCACGGCCTCAGCGCGATCGACGTGATGTCCAACCCGAGCACCTTCAAGCTGCTGCTCACGATGCAGGGGATCTGGAAGGACGCCGGGTGGGGAACGATCATCTTCCTCGCCGCGATCGCGGCCATCGATCCGGGGCTGTACGAGTCAGCCGTGATCGACGGTGCGAGTGCCTGGCGTCGGTTCGTTCACGTCACGCTCCCCGGCATGCGGCCGATCATCATCCTGATGCTCATCCTCCGCCTCGGTGACTCCCTCACCGTGGGCTTCGAGCAGATCCTGCTGCAGCGCGACGCGGTGGGGCCAGGTGCCGCGGAGGTTCTCGACACCTACGTCTACTACCACGGCGTCGTCGACGGGAGTTGGGGAACGGCGACCGCCGCCGGCCTCCTCAAGGGAGTGGTCAGCCTCCTGCTGGTCCTGCTGGCGAACAAACTGGCCCACAAGCTTGGTGAGGAAGGCGTGTACCAGCGATGACGTCTCTTGACCGCCCCGTGTGGATGGGCCGGCCGAAGCCGGTGGCCCTTGCCCTGAAGGGCCTCGCGCTCATCCTGATCAGCGGCGTCGTGATCTTCCCGTTCCTGGTCGTCGTCTCGACCAGCCTGGCGACCACCCAGGAGATCAACCAGAACGGTGGCTACGTCATCTGGCCGAGCCACTTCTCCTTCGAGGCGTACCGGCAGATCTTTGACGGGACGCAGGTGAGCAGGTCCATCGTCATCAGCGTGGGGATCACGCTGGTCGGCACCGCGTTCAGCCTGTTCTGCACCGTGCTGGCGGCCTACGGCCTGAGCCGCAAGGGCTCGCTGTTCCAGCGCGGCCTGCTCTCCTTCGTGCTGCTCACCCTGCTCTTCGCGCCGGGAATGATCCCGGTCTACCTCATGGTGAAGCAGCTCGGGATGCTCAACACCTACTGGTCGCTGATCATCCCCGGCGCGGTCAGCGCGTTCAACGTCGTCATCATCCGCGGCTTCATCCAGGGAATTCCCCAGGAGTTGTTCGACGCTGCCCGGATCGACGGCGCCGGCGAGTGGCGGATCCTGTGGTCCATGGTGTTGCCGCTGTCCAAGGCGGTCATCGCCGTCGTCGGGCTGTTCCTCGCGGTGGGCTACTGGAACAACTACTTCGGTCCGCTGCTCTACCTCAACGACACGAACATGTGGCCGCTGCAGCTGGTGATGCGGTCGTTCGTGCTGGAGAACCACGTCACGTCGACCGCGACGCACGTCCCGGGTCAGGTGGCGCCACCCGCGCAGTCGGTGCAGATGGCGCTCGTGGTGATCGCCACCCTGCCGATCCTGTGCGTCTATCCCTTCCTGACGAAACACATGTCGAAGGGAATGCTCACGGGGGCCATCAAGGGCTGAGCCCTGTCCGTCAACCACCAATTGCTCGGCTCGCGGACGTTCGAGTCGTCCGCGCACAGAAAATAAGGAAGTGACCATGGCGAGCAACAACGAGTCAGGTCCGCAGGTGCCTGGGTACCAGGTCAGTCGTCGGTCCCTGCTCAAGGGCACCGGTTTCGCCGCCGCGCTCGCGGCGTTCGGTGTCCCGCTGGCCGCGTGCGGCCCGGATTCGGGCGGCGGATCCACCACGGAGGCGGCCAAGTCGGTCAAGCTGCCGACCTACGTGGAGCCGACCAAGCCCCAGCCCCAGTTGGCGGGTAACGCGCAGGGGCTCATGGACGTCTACGCGTCCTTCCCCATGGACGGGCCGAAGACGGTGGCCGGCCCGGTCGGTGACGGCAGCGACTTCAACGTGCTCATCATGACCTACGGGCAGCCCCCGCCCCCGCTGCCGCAGAACGCCTACTGGCAGCTGCTGAACAAGCAGCTCAACCTGAACATCAAGCCGCTCATCGTGCCCTACGCCGACTTCGCGACGAAGTTCCCCGCGATGGTCGCCGGCGACGACCTGCCCGAGGTCGTGTCGGTTCCCCTCTACGAGAACGTCGCCCGGCTTCCGCAGCTGGCCGAGTCGCAGTTCACCGACCTGTCCGACTACCTCTCCGGCGACGCGGTGAAGAAGTACCCGAACCTCGCCGGCATCCAGGAGGCCGGCTGGCTCAACGGCTACCTCAACGGCCGGATCTACGGCGTACCGAAGTCCGACCCGATCTACACCGTCCAGATCTACACCAAGACCGACGTGATCGAGGCGGCCGGCGGCAACCCGCAGCCGAAGAACCTCGCGGAGTTCAAGGAACTCTGCAAGGCCGTCACCAACAAGAAGGCGGGCGTCTACGCCTTCGGCGGCGGCATCGGCGACATCATGCAGATGTCCTTCGGCGTGCCGAACAAGTGGACGGCCAACAGCGACGGAACCTTCACCTCCGCCTACGAGCACGAAGGGTTCGTTCCGGCCATCTCCGAGATGGCGGGGATGTACAAGAGCGGCTACTTCCACCCCGACACGGCGACGATGAGCAAGGTCCAGCGCGACGCGCTCTTCCGGTCGGGCAAGCTCGCCATGATGCAGGACGGCACCCGCTCGGTCGGCATCGTGGCCGACGACAAGGACGTCGTCTTCGGCATGATGGTCCCGTTCGAGAAGGACGGCGGCAAGTCCCTCTACTGGACCGGTGGCGGCGCCTACGCCATGACCATGATCAAGAAGTCGGCCAGCAAGGCGCGAGTCGAGCTGTTCCTGCGCGTCATGGACTACATCGCGGCCCCGTTCGGAGCCCAGGAGTCCTTCGTCATGAACTACGGCGCGAAGGATTCGGACTACACCGTCAAGGACGGCGTGGCGGTGCTGACCACGCGCGGCCAGCGCGAGCAGGACCTCGGCTTCGCCTACATCGCCGGTGGTCCGCAGGTCCTGTGCAACCCGCAGGGCGCCCCCGGTGTCGACAAGGCCAACTACGAGTGGCAGGAGAAGGTCGTCCCGATGCTCCTGCCCAACCCGGCCGCGCACCTGTACTCCCAAACCAAGAACACCAAGGGCTCGGCGCTGGAGCAGCAGATGCAGGACGCCATCACCTCGGTGTTCCTGGGCCGCGCCTCCGCCTCCAGCCTGACCGCGGCGGTCAAGTCCTGGAAGCAGAACGGCGGCGACGCCATGGCCAAGGAGTACGCCGAGGCGGCCAAGAAGGCCGGCTAGATCGGGTAGGCCTGGTACGCCGAGAGGATCGAAGGACAGGAGCTGCACACGATGAGGCTGAGGGCTTCGCGGTCGGCGATGGTGATCGTCGACGGAACCGACATCCACCACGACCTGATCGGGGCCGCGCTGGCGCTGCAGGAAGTGGTCATCGAGGCGGGACTGCCGGCGGCGCGAGCGGTCGGCATGGACCGCTTCGTCGACCCGATGCCCGCGACCGCCGAAGCCGACGCCTACGTGGTCTACCGCTCCAGCGTCGCCTTCGATCCCGGCCAGCAGCGTGCCCTGTCCGACCTGGTCGCTACCGGCAAGGGACTGGTCGTTCTGCACGCCAGCAACCTCTTCGGATTCGGCCCGGGCGGCCTGGACGCCGACCGGACCGGGTTCGAACTGGTGGGATCCCGCTACATCTCCCACGGGGACGCGGGCTCGGAGGGGCGTTTCGCGGTCGAGGTGCGCGGCGGGCATCCGGTGACGCGGCACCTGGACGACTTCGAGATCGACGACGAGTACTACGTCATCGAGCACGCACCCGACGTCCAGATCCTGGCCGAGCGCACCACGCCCGCCGGACCGCAACCGCTCGTCTACGTACGCGAGCACGGGCTCGGCCGGGTCTGCTACATCGCGCTCGGCCACGACGGCCGCGCCTGGGGCAACCCCGGCTTTCGCCAGTTGGTACGCCAGGCCACGCTCTGGGCGGCCCGCGTCCCCGAGGACGACATCGCGTCCTGGTCGACGCGCTGGCCGCTGGGGAACGGCCGCACGATCGAAGGGGACGCATGACCGGACCGGCGGAGCAGCACGACGCGGGACAGGTCGATCCCGCGCCCATCGCCGTACAGCTGTGGTCCCTGCACCGTGAGGCCGCACGCGACCTGCCGTCCGTGCTCGAACGCGTCGCCGAGATCGGCTACGTCGCGGTCGAGACCTACGACCTGTACGGCAACGCGCCGGCAGCGATCCGCGCGGTGGCCGACGGCCTCGGCCTGCGCATCTGCAGTTCCCACGCGCCCTTCCCCGTGGGAGACCGGGCCACGGCGATCCTCGACGACTACCAGGAACTCGGGGTGTCGACGCTGGCCTGGAGCCTCGAACCGGAGGAGTTCACCTCGCGGGAGGCGATCCTGCGCGGTGCGGAGCGGATCAACCAGGCGTCCGCGAACGCCGCGCGGCGCGGAATGCGGATCGCCTACCACAACCACTTCGCGGAGTTCCGCAACGCCTTCGACGGCGAGCAGGCCTACGACATCCTGCTCGGTGCGCTCGATCCGGCGGTCGTCGTCGAACTCGACACCTACTGGGTCCAGACGGCCGGTCTCGAACCGGGACCGGTCGCGGCGGCCCTGGGCGAGCGCCTGGAACTCATCCACATCAAGGACGGCCCCGCGCAGGGGATGGACGACGAGATGGTCCCCTTCGGCGAGGGCGCGGTCGACCTACCGCGCACCGTGCGGGCCAACCCCGCGGTCCGGTGGAACATCGTCGAGATGGACCGCTCCCGGCACGACATGTACGACCTGCTGCGCGGTTGCTACGACTACCTCGTCGGCCGCGGACTCGCGGTCGGAAGGCGACCCGTCGAGGGCTCCGCGACAGCTACGAAGGTGAGGCCGTGATGGGTTCGCTCCGAGTGCTCTTCCTGGGCGGTACGGGTGTGATCAGCGCCGCATGCGTGCGCGACGCGCTCGAGGCCGGAATCGATCTCACCGTCCTGACCCGAGGCCGGACCACGACGCGCCCGGTGCCGGACGGCGTGCGGACGCTGCACGCCGACGTCCACGACGACGACGCGATGCGCGCCGCACTGGGCGAGGAGGAGTTCGACGTCGTGGTGAACTTCGTCGGATACACCCCCGCCGACGTGCAGACCGACGTGGCCCGCTTCGCCAGGAGAACAGGACAGTACGTCTTCATCTCCACCGGCTCGGTCTACGCCCGCCCGCCACACCTACCGGTGGTCGAGTCCTCCGCACGGCGACACAACGGGTTCGACTACCCCCGCAACAAGCTGCTCTGCGAGGAGACCCTCGAACGCGCCTTCCGCGGCGAGGACTTCCCGGTCACGATCGTGCGGGCCGCCCACGTCTACGACCGGACCGTCGTCCCCAACCTGACCGGATGGACCACCATCGCCCGCTGGCGGGCCGGAAAGCCGGTCGTCGTCCACGGGGACGGCACGTCGTTGTGGAACCTCATGCACGCCGACGACTTCGCCCGCGGACTCACCGGACTGCTCGGCAACACCCACGTCGTGGGCGAGAACGTCCACATCACCTCCGACGAGATTCTCAGCTGGGACGAGATCCACGTCCTGCTCGCCCGCGCCGCGGGTGTCGAACCGCGCCTCGTGCACCGGTCGAGTGAGGACATCGGCCGCGAGATCGACTGGATGGGCACCGTTCTGAGCGAGGACTTCCGCTACTCGATGGTCTACGACAACTCCAAGATCAAGCGCCTCGTACCCGGCTTCGCGTCCCGGGTGCCGTTCGCGCAGGGAGCACGCGAGATCGTCGAATGGTTCGACGCCGACCCGTCCCGCCAGCGGTACGACGCGGCCATGGACGCCGCCTTCGACCGTCTGGTCGGAGGTCGTGATGGATGAGACTCGGCGAGGCGTACCCGATGTGAGAATGTCGTTGGGTATGCCAACGGACGGGTGGGTTCGGGGAAGGACGTGGACGGCGTGAACGTGGAGACGAAAGCGGCGCTCCTCGCCTCGGACAGCCATGAACCCCTGTGGGTACGGGCCGCCGAGGTCATCGAGCGGCACGTGAACGAAGGGACCTTCGCTCCGGACCGGCGACTCCCCACCGAGCGGGAGCTGTGTGACCAGCTGGGAGTCAGCCGGGTCACGCTGCGGCGCGCGCTCCAGCACCTGGTCGAGGGCGGCGTGCTGCGGTCCTCACACGGACGCGGCTGGTACGTCGCCGCCCGATCCGACCGCGAATGGCCCAACTCCCTGGAGTCCTTTACCGAGACGGCACGGCGCAAGGCCCTCGTCCCGACGTCGAAGGTTCTTCGGGCGGAGGTCAAGGAAGCGTCCCTCGACGAGGCGGACGAGTTCGGAGTCGCGGCCGGAACCGAGCTGTTCGTCCTCGAACGGGTCCGGATGCTCGACGGTGTCGCCATCGGCGTGGACGCCTCCCGCGTGGTCCTCAACCTCGCGCCGGGACTCGTGAACGCCGACTTCACCAACGCCTCCCTCATCCAGGAGCTGGCGGCGCAGGGAGCCGAGCCGGTCGCCGCGGAGTCGATGATCGAGGCACGCGGATGCGCCGAGGAGATCGCCGAGCACCTCGAACTCCAACCCGGGGAGCCCGTTCTGGTCATGTCCCAGTCCATGACCGATGCCCGGGGACGGGTCGTGCTCGTGTCCACCATCACCTACCGGGGCGACCGCTACCGCCTGCGGACGTCCTTCCTGCGTTCTGGCGGACCCACCTGACGACCGACGCGACCACCCACAAGGTAGGTCGCGGAGGACCACAAGACTCGATGTGACGTCCGCTGACCATGCGGGCGCCGATGGTCGCGCGGTGCGCGGGTCGCCTTCGGGCGCCACGCGCACCGACACGGCGCGACGGAAGTGTGAAAGGAAGACCCGACATGCCCGGTGTAAGGATCCCCTATCTCGACGGGCGGACCGGCCAGTCCGCCGCCCTCGAGCGGATCGCGTCACGTGTGGGGGATCAGCTCACCGGTCTCGCAACTCCGGACGGCGCACTCCGTGGGTGCGCGCGCCCGGTGTTCGTGGGTATCGGCGCCAGCTACGCAGCACTCGCGCTGCCGGTGGAGGTCCTCGCCAGCGGCGGCGTACCCGGTCGCCGGGAGCTCGCCGGTGAGATCGGATCGGGCGTTCGGTTCGCGGACGCGGACCTGGTGGTCGGCGTCTCCCAGTCGGGCCGCAGCCCCGAGACCATCGACGCGCTGGCGATGGTGCCCCTGAACCAGCGGGCCGCGGTGGTCAACGTCGTACCGTCCGGGCTGGCCGACTCCGTCGCGCACGCCGTCGACCTCGGCAACGAGCCGGACAGCTACGCCTCGACCATCGGCTACACCGGCACCCTGGTGGCCCTGTCCATGCTGGCCCGCACCATGATCGGCTGGACGCCGGCCCAGGTCGCGGCGGAGTGGGCCGGCATCGGTTCGACCCTCGACCGGCACGAGATCGCCATGGCCGCCGTGGTGGACGAGGTCGCCCAGCGGGCTCACCACGTCGTCGCCGCCGACGTGGTGGCCTCGGGTGCGGCGCGTTCGACCTCGGAGTCGGGTGCACTGCTGCTGCGTGAGGTCTGCCGGGTGCCCTCGGCCGCCCTCGTCACCCGCAACTACCTGCACGGCGAGATGGAGTCGGCCGGTGCGACCCTGCACGTCGTCATCGGCGATGGCCGGGAGCTGGAGCTGGCCCGCTCCCTCGCCCGCGCGGGTCACCTCACCCTGTGCATCACGACGACCGCTGTCGAACCCGACGACCACCTCCACGTCGCTCGGATCTCCGAAGACCTGCCGGTGCCCGTCCGCACGGTGCTGCAGACCGCGGTGCTGCAGCGGCTCGCGGGTGCCCTCGCCGCGGTGCGAGGCGTCGACATCGAGGAGTTCGTCTTCGACAACACCGACACCAAGGTCGAGGAGCCGGCCGCCTGATGTCGTGCCTCGTGTTCGGCGTCGACGTCGGCGGAACGAAGACCCAGATCCGGCTGGTCGACGCGGAGAGCGGGACGGTCACGGCCGACCGCACCGTGTCAAGCTCGGATTGGCAGGCGAGCCGGGTACCGGAGGCGGCCGGGTGGTTGGCCGCCCAGCTGCGACCGCTATTCCAGCCAGGCGACGAGCCGCTGCTGACCGTCGTGGGGGCGCACGGCTGCGAGACCGAGGAACACTGCGCGCGGCTCGCGGCCGAACTCCAGGCCGCGCTGCACTCCCCGGTCACCGTGGTGAACGACGCCGAGCTGCTCGTGCCGGCCGCCGGCCTGGACGACGGCATCGCCGTCGTGGCCGGGACCGGATCCGTCGTGGTGGGCAGGCACCAGGACACCGGGGAACGCCTGACCGCCGGCGGCTGGGGCTGGGTCCTCGGCGACGAGGGCTCCGGCTCCGCGCTGGTGCGCGACGCCGCTCGCGCCGTGCTCGCCCGGGCCGACGAAGGTCTCCCGCCCGAACACCTCGAGGCCGCGCTGCTGCGTTCCTTCGACGTACCGGACCGGGTCGAACTCGCCGCGGTGATGAGCTGGAACGACGGGGTGGAGACGTGGGGCGCGCACGTCCCGGCCGTCTTCGAGGCCGCGGATGCCGGGTCCTCGCCGGCGCGGGAGGTCATCCGGACCGGTGGCAGTTCCCTCGCGCGCCTCGTCGTACACCTGGCCCGGCGCGGAGCGAACGCCGACGCCGTCGTCGTCGCCGGTGGCGTCATCACCCACCAGCCGCGGCTGAAGACGGCGTTCGAGGAGGAACTGCGCTCCCACTTCCGCGACATCCCGATCACCCTTCTCGAGGTCCCGCCGGTGCAGGGGGCGGTCGAGTTGGCGCGGCGTGCTGTCGTGGGTGGAGGTACGCCTGCGGACCAGGTGAGGTCCGCGGCTCGTCCGTAGCAGGTTCGGTCCGTCGTCGACCCCACAGACACCGTCGCTACCGCCGACGCACCCAGCCGCGAAAGCGGCGCGGAAGAAGAGAGAGAACGTGCGCTACTCCGAGGTGATCGCCGCTCGTACCTCCCGTGTGGTCGAGGTACCGGACGTCCTGCCCGCCGCGGGAGAGGTCCAGGTCCGTGTCCAGGCCTCGGGTGTCTGCATATCGGAGCGGCCGCCCTGGGAGCATCACGACGGCGGCGAGCCGCACCGGCTCGGGCACGAGCTGAGTGGTGAGATCGTGGCGATCGGCTCCGGGGTCCACGGATGGTCGGTCGGGGACAGGGTGACCGGATTCGGATCACCCGTCTTCGCCGACCTGGTGAACGTCTCCGCGAGGTCGCTGCTGCCGACGCCGGCCAACGTCCCGAGCTGGGCGGCGCTCGGCGAACCGCTCGCCTGTGTGGTCGAGGCGCTCTCCCGGTGCGCGCTCACACCGGGCATGCGGGTCGCCGTCGTGGGCCTGGGCTTCATGGGGCTCGGGGCCCTGCAGGTCGCGGCGAGCCACGCGCCCGGAAGGCTGGTGGGCGTCGACCCCAACCCGCACACGCGCGCGCTCGCCCTGGAACTGGGAGCCCACGACGTGTGCACCCCGGAGGAGGCCAAGGACAGCCTGCGGCACGGGTTCGACGTGGTCGTGGAGTTCTCCGGTACGGCGCCCGGGCTGGCGTTGGCGGGCGACCTCGTGGCCCAACACGGCGTGCTCTGCATCGCGGGCTACCACCACGACGGCGCTCGGGAGCTCGACGTCGAACTCTGGTACCGCGCGGTGACGATCATCAACGGTTTCACCCCGCAACGCTGGCGCGTCATGGCGGCGATGGCCGAAGGTCTTCGGCTGATGGCCGACCGCCGGCTGACGTTCGAACCGCTGATCACCCACCGGGTCAGCCTGGACGACATCGACACGGGGTTCGGCTACTTCCTCGACCGACCCGCCGAGTTCGTCAAGGCCATCTGCGAGCCGTAGGACGACGTCTTCCTAGTGCGACCGCGCCCGGGTCGCGGTGACAAGGCCGCGTGGCCATTCGACGTCCAGGACCGCACCTGCCGGGGTCGCGGCCCACTGGTCGCGCAACGTCCGAAGATCCTCCATGGCGACCCGGAACTGCGCGGGCGTGTACGGAAAGGGGTCCTCGCGGACGATTCCCCACGCGTGCCGGGCGCGTTCGACCAGGTCCTCGACGCGGCCGTCGTGCAGTACGACGTCGTAGACCAACGACGTCATCACCTCGGCCACGGTGATCGTGCGCGCCTTGGTGTTCGTTCGCAGAACCTTCTGCGAACGGCGTTTCGGGTCGTGGCGTAGCCGGCCCGACGTGACGGTCATCCCGTCGAACAACCACCCGCGGCCGCGCCGCCGAACACGCCGCCGGTCATCCCCAGCGCCCGCTCGGTCGCGAGGTGCGCCAGGTCGTGCGGGATCGGCCACCTGCCACCAGCGCCAGGAAGAGTGACGACGACACCGTCGGGGCGGTGGATGCGCACGGAGTACTCCGCACCCTCACCTCGGTGGAACTCCACCTTCATGCGAGCCACCCTGACACGTTCTGGTGGCGGCGCCAACCGCTGAGGCCGCCGGCCCGGGGGCCTGGCGGCCGCTCGACATGTCCGTCGGCGGCCGCCATGAGCCCCGCCCGCTGGCACATCCGCGGGGGCGTCACCAGCCCCAGTGCCGTCGGTGCGCGTCGGTCGACCAGGCATCGAGGACGTCTCGGTTGGCCTGCTCGGGCAGCGGCGTACGGCCGGCGTCGAGCAGTTCCTCGATCTCTCGTTGGACCATGGCGATCTCGTCGAGCACGGCGTTCTGCGCGACCTCACCGCGTTTGACCGACAGCACCCGCTCGCGTTCGGCGGACGGCATGGGCAGGGTCAGGCGACCGTGCGTGGCGACCTCACGGCCCTGGTAGGCCAGCCGGAGCGCGTGTGAGGCGTACTTGACGTCGTACCCGTACCTCGCGACCAGCTCGGGGCGGTTGGGCGGCCGGTTCTGTTTGCCGCCGCCGGTCATCCGTTCGCGCTGGGCGTTCACGTAACCCAGGAAACGACGAACGGCCTGGCGACTCAGGACCTGGCTCGCCTGCGAACGTAGCTCCCGGCCGAGCGGCGTCATCACGACGACCGAGTCCTCCGGAGCGAACAACGGCAGGAGCGCCGTCGGATTGCCCTTCGTCGCGAGCCGTAGGTACGTGCGCAGCGAGTACATCACCAGGTCGATGTCACCGGGACCGCTGCGGGCACCTTCTGGCTGCGTGCGGTAGACGTAGTGATCGACGGGGCGGCGTAGTCCGACCACATACTCCGGCGGCTCGACGAACACGCCCATCTCATCGTGGTCGTCGGTTCCCTCGATCGCGATGCCATGGACGCGCCAACTTAAACCGGCCCTGAAGGACCGGGCTTGGAGGTAGCGCCCAACTGGCTGCTGGGTTGGCTCCTCCGTCCAGACACTCCTTATGGGGTGGCAGGGACGCGTGACTCACGCCCCGCAGTCCACACAGCCTCGCCCTTGCGGGCGATGTTGTGGGAAGCGTTCCGGTCGGCGTGGGCAACGACCCCGCAGTTCCGGCAGATGAAAAGCCCCTGGTCGACACGGTTGCGCTTGTCGACGTGGCCGCACTCCGAGCACTGCTGAGAGGTGTAGGCGGGATCGACGAAGACCACGGGCACGCCGGCCCTGCGGGCTTTGTAGACGATGAAGTCTCCGAGCTGGGCGAAGGCCCAAGAGTGGAGTGCGACCCGTTGGGGCTTGCGGAGCCGTACCCTCTGCCGGATTCCCTTGAGTTCTTCCAGGGAGATCCCGGCTGAGGTGCGTTCAGCCTCGATCACGATCGTCTTGGAGATGATGTGGTTGGTGTTGGCGACGTGGCGCCGTTCGCGCCGGTTGCGCTTCTTGAGGAGGCGCTTGGCGGACTTGGTGCCCTTGCGCTGCAGCTTGCGGCGCAGGTCGAGCTGCCGCTTGCGGTGCCGGTTCAGGCCGCGCCCGGCAGCCTTGTAGCCGGTGGAGGTGGTCGCGATGTTGACGACGCCGAGATCCACGCCGATGAAGCCGTTGGGCTCGTACTGCTCGGCCTCGGGAACCTCGCAGGTGGCGTACAGGTAGAAGACACCGTCCCCTTCGATCAGGTCGGACTCGCCCTGCCGGTGCTCCCGCAGTGTCTTGAGCGCGCCCGCAGAACACGCGAACCGCACGTTCTTCAACCGGCCCGCAATAGTCCAGATGGACACCGTCTGCGTGTCGTAGTGCCAGGAAAGGCAGCGGTCGTCGTATGGCTGGGCCGCCTCGGCGCGGAACACGATCGGCTTCGTCTCGGCCTTTCGACCTCCCTTCGATCCGGGCTTACCGAGGTGCCCGGCCTTGACGTTCGCCTTAAGCGCCGTGTAGGCGTCACGGACCTTCTTGATCACGTGCTGGGCGACCTGCGCACCCAGCCCCCACGACCTCAGCACGGCATAGGTGTGCTTGCGCAGCTCATACTCACGCGGAACACCACGCTCCAACGCCACCGAAGAGACCCAGTTCGCAGCCTCGTTGACCGTGTGCAGAGTCGCCGACAACGCGGCGGCCTGGTCGGCCTCCGGTATCAGCTTCACCTGCACGACGATCTCCACGGACATGATCCTACCGTTGGTCTATGCCACCACGATGGGAGCCAAACCCCGATATCCGCAAGGGTCGCACAGTCGTCTACACCCTCCATGCACACTTGGTCTTCACTCCGAAGTACCGGCGCGGACCGTTCACCGACGACATCCTTCGACGCTGCGAGGAAGTCATGCGGGACGTGTGCACCGACTTCGGAGCGGAGTTGCGGGAGTTCAACGGCGACACCGACCACGTCCACCTGCTCCTCCACTATCCGCCCAAAGTCGCCCTGTCCCGGCTCGTCGGCAGCCTCAAAGGCGTCTCCGCCCGCAGGCTCCGGCAGGAGTTCCCCGGACACATCCGCACCTACCTGTGGGGTGAACACTTCTGGTCCCCGTCCTACTTCGCCGCATCCTGCGCAGGCGCCCCGCTCACTGTGGTGAAGGAGTACATCGAGAACCAGAAACGTCCCCGCTGAGGCAGACAGCGCAGATCCGTGCGTCCGTGCAGGTCACCCCGGTTCTAAGAAGCGATTCCTCCCGGGCCCGAAGGCCCGGGGCTCCTCGCTAGATCCTGCTGAACCCACCACGGTCCGCAGAATCTCGGTGCGTCGTGCCAGCTGGCCGTCGCCGTGTTCGGTCGTCATGGTCGCTGATCATCGCGCTGCGTAAGGCGGATCGCCACCGGGTTTCACCCCGCGACGCTGGTCCGGCGCCAGTATGTTCAGCGGACCTTGCGCCCGGCGAAGAGGTGGCGAATCCGTCGGGTCGACGTGCCGGGGTGCGATGATTCGGCAGGTGACCGTTCGTGCTTCCTCAGCGCGCGCTCCGATCGACGACTCGGATGCGGTCGCCAGCGCCGGCCGTCGACACCGCGGGGTGCTCGTCCTGGCCGCGATCACCGCCCTCATCGTGGCCGGCGACCTGGCCGTCAAGGGCTACCACCGTTACGTCCAGCCCGTGCCCGGTGATGTGGTCATCGTGCTGAACGTCGGCAGCGAGGCGAACGTCGCGGCCTGGTGGAACACCACGCTGCTCCTCGCGGTTGCCTGCATGGGTGTCGTCGCGATGGTTCTGGCCGGGCCGGGCGCACGGCCCTCCCGGGGCTCCTGGCTCGCGCTGATCGTCGCCGCGACGTGTCTGAGCCTGGACGAGGCGGCGCGGATCCACGAACGCCTGGGGGTGCCCGTGCAGAATTGGGCGAACGACCATGGCGTTCGGATGCCGACCTTCGCGTGGGTCCTTCCGGGCACTCTCATCGCCGTGGTCGGCGTGGTCTGTGCCGTGCTGTGGGTCCGATCGCTTCCGCGCGACCTGCGGATCGGACTGCTCGGTGCGCTGGCGATGTATCTCACCGGTGCGCTCGTCGTCGAGGCGATCAACGGGTGGACGAAGCGGCAAGGGGCGAGCGCCGCCTACGTGCTCGGCACGAGCTTCGAGGAAACCCTGGAGATGGGTGCGTGCCTGGTGGCGTTGGTCGTCCTGTCCAGGGCCGTGGCGCTCACCCGCGACCGCGGCACCGGCGGATGGTCGATCCGCCTCCGCGAGGACCTGCGCTGAGGAGCGTGTCGCTTTACAGGCGTAGCCGCACGCACTAACCTACAACGAAATGGTTGTACGTGAGCTGACCGACGAGGCTGTGGACCACCTGTTCCACGCTCTGGCCGACGCCACGCGCCGCGACATCCTGCGGCGCAGCGCCCAGGGGGAGCTCTCGGTGTCGCGCCTTGCGGAGGCATACCCGATGAGCTTCGCCGCGGTGCAAAGACACGTCGCGGTCCTGGAACGCGCCGGCCTGGTCACCAAGCAGCGGCGCGGACGGGAGCAACTCGTCCACGCCGCCCCCGACGCCGTACGTCGGGCGCACCAGGCCCTCGACCAACTCGAGGCGGCCTGGCGCGGCCGGGTGGACCGGATGTCCCAGCTACTCGCGGACGACTCCAACCAAGCAGAGACCAATGCGACGACAGGACATGGCAGATGAGCGTCACCAGCGTCCACAAGGACTTCGACACCCGGACCCTCACCCTGATCGCCGACTTCGACGCCCCGACCGAACGCGTGTGGCACCTGTGGGCGGACCCGCGACAGCTGGAGCGCTGGTGGGGAACCGAGGACTACCCGGCGACCGTTGTGGAGCACGACCTGACCGTCGGTGGCTCCGTCATCTACTTCATGACCGGACCGACGGGTGAGAAGGGCTATGGCTGGTGGCGGATCACCTCGGTCAACCCGCCGAAGTCGCTGGAGTTCGTGGATGGTTTCGCCAACGAGGACGGCACACCTGTCGCCGACGGCCCGACCACCACGATGCAGGTGCAGCTCACCGAGGACGACGGTCACACTCGGATGCGGGTCCGCTCGATCTACAGCTCCCGCGAACACATGGAGGAGATCGACCGCCTCGGCGCGACCGAGCTCTTCGCGCAGTCCATCGCCAAGATGGACGCGCTGCTCGCCGATTGACCCGGTGTCAACAACCGCTTGACGGTTTATCGCCCGTTTCTCACCAGTAGCCACCCCCCGGAAGGAAGGCGACACGTGCGCAAGTTCAAGTTGCAGGTCCAGACCACCGTCGACGGCTACATGGCCGGCCCGAACGGAGAGATGGACTGGATGACGTTCCCGTGGACCGCTGACATCAACAACTACATCGGCGCCCTGGACGAACCAGTCGACTGCATCATGTTGGGCCGCAAGCT
Source organism: Actinopolymorpha pittospori (assembly GCF_014873875.1). Lineage (GTDB taxonomy): Bacteria > Actinomycetota > Actinomycetes > Propionibacteriales > Actinopolymorphaceae > Actinopolymorpha > Actinopolymorpha pittospori. The sequence goes on from NZ_JADBEM010000001.1 coordinate 2,323,496, forward strand.
CGCCGAGGGGTTCATCCCGGCCTGGGCCGCCGGACCTCCTGGTGAGGACCAGGCGGCCATCGACAAGATGAACAAGACGACCAAGGTCGTGATCTCCAACTCGCTCACCGAGTCGCCCTGGGACAACGCCGTCGTCGCCGGCGGTGACCTCACCAAGGTCGTGAACGACCTGAAAGCCAAGCCAGGCGGCGACATCATCGCCTACGGCGGTGGCACCCTGGTCCGGGACCTGATCGCCAAGGAACTGCTCGACGAGATCCACCTGTTCGTGAACCCGAACGCGATCGGCGCCGGTATGCCGGTGTTCGCGAACGTCGGAGCCCAGCAGAAGCTTCGCCTGGTGAACGCGCAGCCGTTCGAGTGCGGCATCACCGCCCTGCACTACGAGCCCAAGCGCTCCTGAGGATCAGACCGATCCACTCGGCGGGGGCAGTGGTCAGACGCTGCCCCCGTTCGGGCTACCCGTCCACGAGGATCGGCTGGTTCGCCGGGCCCTCGGTCAGGAGTGTCACCAGCAGGGCCGGCAGGCCGGCCGGTCGCAGCAGGTCCGTGGTCGCGGCGAGTTCCGCGGTGGTCCACCATCGATGCCCTGTGATCGCTGACGCCTCGAGCGCCTCGAAGCCTGAGGTGTCGACCACGAAGGCGGGTGCCCGCACCAGGAAGTAACGTTGCCGAACCTCGTAGCCGATGCCGTCAAGGACAGTTGTCCAGGGTCGTCCACGCCAGATCTCCGGGCCGAGCGTCACCCCGGTCAGCCCGGTCTCCTCGCGCAACTCCCGCAGGGCCGCCTGCTCGTGGCTTTCGCCCTGCCAAAGGCCACCGCCGGGGGTGAACCAGCGACACGAACCGTCGTTGGCGTTCCCGGCGGAGAACAGCAGCACCCGGTCCGCGTCGTCGAGCAACACCACACGTGCTCGCTGACTCGGGCGTAACGCAAGGTCGCGCGCTGGCTCGTCCACCTCGGGCACGTTAGCCTCTCGACGGCCACCCGCCAACCGGGTTGTGATTCACTCGGCGGTGTTGCGTTCTCTCGCGATCTCGGCGATCCGGTCCCAGGCCGGCGACAACCCGCGGGTCGACGTCGCGACGAGCTGGACGACGGTCGGGTCCGGAGCCGGCCTGGCTCCGCCCTCAGATCCGCGCCGGTCCGCCATCCACCGCGCAGTACGGTCGGCCAGGTCGTGGAGGCGCGGATCGTCCGGGGACCAGTCGAACGCCGCGTCGTAGTCGAGGTAGATGGCGCGGAACTCCGGATCGCCGATCACGTCGAGCTTGTCGGCGATCCAGATCGCCGCCTCCTTCGGCGAGAACGCCTGCAACAGGATCCAGAGGTCGCGCTCGCTGTGGACCGTGCGCTGGCTGATTCCGAGCTCGTGCAACCGGTCGAGGTAGTCGGCCACCTCCACGGAGACGAAGAGTCGGTCGCCGCTGTGCAGCTCAGCGATCCGCTCGCGGGCACGAAGAATCTCCTCGGCCCGATTCTGAAGGTCGCGGTCGATCTCGGCGATCGCCGTGGCGAACTGGTCGGGATCGGCGGCGAGTAGATCCTTGATACGGGCGAGCGGCACCCCGGCCCCGCCGAGAGTCCTGATCCTGACCAGGTCGATCGCATGCTCTGCGGTGTAGCGCCGGTAGCCCGAGGCGTCGCGTGCCGGCTCGGCGAGCAGGCCGCGTTGGTGATAGTGGCGGACCGCCTTGATCGTCACGCCCGCGTACGCAGCAAGCTGGCCGATGGTGATCATGTGCGTTCGCTACCCTCTCGGCCAGCTCGGTTGGACGTTCATCCTGACATTCGAACGACGACCGGCGCGGGCAGGGCTCGGCTTACCTGGAGACTGCCGGGACCCGGCCGAACAACCGGCCGGCCAGGTCGACTCCGACGACCGCGCCGGCGTCGTCGCGGGTGAAGTATCCACGCTGGCCTCGCATGCCACCGCTGGTGACGACGTACTCGTCGGCGTCGCCGGGCAGCAGTCCGATGGCCGCCGGAGCGTAGTCCGGGGGCAGCTCCTTGTCCGCCGCCGCACGGATCTCCGGTCGTATCAGAACCTCAAGGCTCAGTCCCGCCCCGTCCGCGTCGATCGAGAGCGTCATGACGTCGTTCGCGTAGCCCCCCACGATCTCGCGGGACCGCGCCTCTTCGTAGGGCAACGGCTCCGGGTCCTGGTCTGTCACTCCCAGGTAGGTCTGGAGCGCCCAACGGACGACCTCCTGGTTGAACAGCACGCCGTTCGGGCCTGCGTTGGACAGTGTGACGACGGCGAAGTCGCGTCCCGGCACGGTGAGCAGCTCGGCGAACTGGCCGTTCGCCGACCCGGCGTGACCGACCGTACGCACGCCGTCCACGTCGCGTAGGAACCAGCCGACACCGATGGCGTCGCCAAGACTGCTGGCCCGCAAGGAGACCGTCGGCTCCTGCATCCGACGGAGTACGTCGGCGGGCAGCACGCGGTCACCGTTGGGTGCGCAGCCGTCCCCGAGCTGGAAGCGTGCCCACCGCAGCTGGTCCGCCACCGAGGACACGAGGCCCCCGCCAGGGTTCTCACCCCGCCAACGCCGCCACAGCCGCGCGACGGACAGCGTTCCGTCCGCACCGAGGTTGTGGCCCACGGAGAACCGTCGGGTCATGACGTCGTCGCGGGCGAAGAAGCTGTGCGAGAGTCCCAGCGGCTCGAACACGAGTGAGGCGAGTGCCTGCTCGAACGTCAGACCGGTGACGTTCTCCACGACCCGCCCTGCCAGGTTGTACCCGGCCTGGCTGTAGGAGGAGCGGGCGCCAGGCGCTGCGATCAGCTCCAACTCGGCCAGCTTCGCGACGTAGCCGGCCAGCGCGTCGTCCCCCTCCCCGGTGTCGACGGTGATTCCCCAGTCCAGCCCCGACGTGTGGTTGAGCAGGTTCAGCACGGTGATCTGCTCCGCGGCCTGCTCGTCAGCGAGAACAAGGTCGGGAACGTACCGACGTACTGGGGCGTCCAGCACGACCCGTCCCTCCGCGACCAGGCGCATCAGCGCGGTCGCGGTGTAGGTCTTCGTGACCGAGCCCTGGACGAAGAGAGTGTCCTGGTCCACGGGCAGTGGGTTGTCGACGCTCGTCACGCCGTGGCACGCGTAGATCTCCCGGCCGTTCACCCACACTCCGACGGCAACACCAGGAACACCGAACTTCGTGGCCGCCGCCTCGACGAACTCCGACAGCTGTGACATCCATCCCCTTTTCCGGCTCACTTCGCGCATGGTCGCGGACGTTTTCCGCGGCGACTCGCACCGTGATCCACGTGCGGTCGCGTCATCCATGCTGGAACCCTGCCCCAGGGGCAAGGTCAAGGCTCCGGCCGAGAAGACTCTTCGCGGCGATCGCCGCCTCTTCCTCGCTACCCCCGTTGGTCGGGAGCTACGAACACCAGCGCCTCAGCCTGGCCGGCCGTGCGTCGCGCGCGCAGCCGCCAGCAGCCGGGAGAGTCGAAGCGATACCCGGCGCCCCACTCGTCACCGGGCGCGTCGAAGTTACTGACGTTGCCGTGTGCCGTTGGGCCCCAGGTCAGCGCGGTACGCGTGCCGTCGGAACCGATGGCCGAGAGCTCGATCGGGCCTTCGCCCGTCATACGCCACACGATCTTGACGTCTTCACCAACGCGTATCGGCAGAGGCCGCGTCATCATGATCAGCCCGGACAGTTCTACCCCGGCGTGCTGGCCCGCAGAGCCGAGTCGTGACGCCGTGGTACGCCAATCAAGCGCCACGGCGCTCCGCTTTCATGCCACCTGGGGCGAGCGCCCTGGCCGCCAGTACCGCCGATGAGGAGCGGGTCTGGTTCGATGAGCGTCCGAAGCGATGTCGAACCGTTCCTCGGTTGCCTTCACTCTGACCATTGGCCTGAACCGTGAGGAGTTGTCCGCGTGGCTGAGTTCGTCACTGGCTTGGACATGAGCCGGCAGTTCTACCAGGAAGCCGTACGCCCGATTCTGGACGCGTCGTTCCCCGGCCTGCCGCACAGTGCCGCCCTCCTCGGCCGCGGCTCGGAGGTCCTGGGTTTCGACGACGAGATGTCCACGGACCACAACTGGGAGCCGCGGGTCCTGCTCTTCCTGCGGGAAGAGGACCGTGCCCGGCATGGCGACGCCGTTGGTGCCGCACTGCGTCGCGGCCTGCCGCTCCGGTTTCGGGGCCGGCCGACCGATCACGGGATCCACGCGCTGCGCGGGTACTTCCTGGAACTCCTGGACGTCGAAATCGAAGGCGACTTGGAAGCGCGCGACTGGCTCACCTTCGCAGAACAGCAACTCCGGATGATCACCGCGGGCGCGGTCTATCACGATGACGTCGGCCTGCAGGACGTCCGCGACCGCTTTGCCTACTATCCCCACGACGTGTGGCTCTATCTGCTCGCGGCAGGTTGGTGGCGCATCCATCCGGAGGCCAACTTGGTGGGCCGAGCGGGTTCGGTGGGAGACGAACTCGGATCGGCGCTCATCGGATCCCGCCTCGTGCACGATCTGATGCGGCTGTGCTTCCTGATGGAGAGGCAGTACGCGCCGTATTCGAAGTGGTTCGGGACGGCCTTCTCCCGGCTGGCATGTGCCGCCGAACTGTCGCCGGTGCTGTGGAAGGCCCTCCAGGCACAGACCTGGCCGGAACGCGAGAACGCCTTGCTGGCGGCGTACGAACAGGTGGCCACCATGCACAACGCACTGCGCATCACCCCAACGGTTCCAACGCAGGAGCACCAGTTGTGGGAGCGCCCGTTCAAGGTTCTCTGGGGAGACTTCCCCGGCGCCCTCCTCGCCCAGATCCAGGACCCGGCGGTGAAGCGCATCGCCGAACGCTGGCCCGCCGGCGGCGTCGACCAACTCAGGGACCTCCTGCTGGGGCCGCGTAGCCGCGGGCGGCTGCTCCGCGTGTTCGAGTAGGCGGAGAGGAACCGCTCTCCACAGCCCAAAATCAGCCGCTCAGGGAGGCGGGCTGCCACCCCCGGCCAGCAGCCTCGCCCCGATGACGCGCGCGGCCTCCTGAAGCTCGGGACATCCCATGATCCGGTACGGCACCGGGATCATCGCGAGCTGCGCGGCGTACCACGTCGGGTTGCTCGTACTCCCGATCAGCCGGGTCCGCTCGGCGTCGAGCGGCTCGATCCGACCGAGCGCGCGCGGCAGGCTCGGCGCCACGGACTCGACCGGCGCGTCGATGACGACCTCGACGTCGTACTCCCATCCGACGGCGAGATGCTCCTCCAGCATGGCGACGGGGTTGAGGTCGACGGGCGGGCTGAAGGAAGCCTCGAGCACCTCCACTCCGCGGACCCGGTCGACCCGGTACGCCCGCCGGGCGTCCGAGGTGTGCGAGTGGCAGAGCAGGTACCACCGGCCATGGCGTACGACGACCGCCCACGGGTCGACCTCGACGAGCCACTCCGACCCGGCCTCGGTCCGGTAGTCGAGTCGTACCCGACGATGGTCGGAGCAGGCATGGACGAGGGTGGTCGTGGTCCTGGGGTCGGGTCTGGCGGCGGCGCGGTCGGGAGCGGGCGCCGTGGACCGACGGACCGCTTCGGCCTGGGCGGCCACGGGTTCGGGGAGCGCTCGCATGATCTTGCTGAGCGCGCTGCCGACCAGGCCACTGGGGTCGTTTCCGTCGTGGTGGCCGTCGAGCACGGCCATGACCAGGCCGAGGGCCTCGGTGGCGCCGAACATCAACGGCGGGAGCCGAAGGGCGCGGCCGACGCTGTAACCGCCGTAGGGCCCGCGGACGGACTCGATCGGGATGCCGGCCTCGCGCAGGATGCCGACGTAGCGCCGGGCGGCCCGCTCGGAGACGCCGAGTTTGTCGGCGAGCCGGTCGGCGGTGATGCCCGGGCTGGCCTGCAGCAGTTCGAGAGCCAGCAGCGCCCGTGCCGTGGGACTCAGGTCCGGTTTCACCGCATCCACCATTCCGGAATCAGAACGTCCGGAATGGAGGTTAGCGTGCGGCGCATGACCGACGACACCGTTCTGGACACGAAGCTTGTCGAGCCGTCGATGACGGCCGGCGAGGTCGAGATGCTCCTCTTCGCGCTCGACCGTTCCCGGGCGCAGTTCGCCTGGAAGGCCGGCGGCCTGGACGCGGCCGGGCTCAGGAGGCCCTTCCCGCCGTCGGCGATGACCCTGGCCGGCCTGCTCAAGCACCTCGCCTTCCTCGAGGACTACTACGTCTTCCGGGACCTGACCGGTCAGATGGGTGGCCCCTGGAAGCAGGCTGACTTCGAGGGCACGCCCGACTGGGAGTGGCACTCCGCGCTCGAGGACTCCCCCGAGGAGTTGTACGCGCTCTGGAGCGGCGCCGTGGAGCGCTCCCGGGCCGCCTGGGCCGCGATCCTCGCCGATGGCGGACTCGACCAGCCCTCGAAGATCGTGCTCGACTCCGGTGAGTCGCCGAACCTCCGGCGGATCCTGGTGGACCTGCACGACGAGTACGCTCGCCACGTCGGCCACGCCGACCTCTTCCGCGAAGCCGTCGATGGTCTCGTGGGAGAGGACCCGCCGCAGGAATGATCGCCCACGTGGAGACGGCATCGGCGTTCACCGAGGAGCAGGTGCGCATCGTCCCGGCCAACGAGGCGTCCTGGGACGACCTCGTCGCGATGTTCTCGCGTGCCGTGGTCGGGCCGTCACGGGGACAAGGACGACGACGGCGTCTGAGCGGTGACCTGCTTCGCGGTCCGGAAGGGCTATCGCGGCCGCGGCCTCACCTACCTGCTCGCCAGCTCCACCGTCGACCACGCCCGTGACCACGGCGCCCGCGCGATCGAGGCCTACCCGATGATCGCCCAGCGGGGCAAGGAGATCACCTGGGGTGAAGCACACGTGAGGGTCCGTCAGGTCTTCGAGGACGCCGGGTTCGAGGAGGTCACCCATCCCACTGCCCGGCGTGTGGTGATGCGAATCGACTTCCAAGCCGGGTGAGGCAGGTCTGCGCCGTTCCACCAGCGTCGGCACGGGGCACCAGACCTCCGACGCCGTTACGTACGAGGGGACTGTGATCATGCTCGAACACGGCCGGGCGGCGACCAGGCTCCCCGCCCAGGATCTCGACCGGGCTCGAGCCTTCTATGCCGACAAGCTCGGCCTCGAACCCGTCGAGGAGCGGCCCGGTGGCCTGCTCTACCGCCTCGCCCAGGGCGAGTTCGCCCTCTTCCAGTCCGCCGGCGCCGCGGCCGGGTCACACACCCAGATGGCTGTGGAGGTCGACGACCTCGACGCCACCGTCGCTGAGCTCCGGGCCCGCGGGGTGGTCTTCGAGGAGTACGACCTGTCCGGCCTGACCACCCACGACGCGATCGCCGACGTCGTGGGCAACTATCCGAGCAAGGGGGGTGTCGGCGAACGCGCGGTCTGGTTCAGAGACAGCGAGGGCAACCTGATCGGGATCGGCCAGCCGATCCACTGACGGGATCAAGGACCGACCGCTCGCCTCCGGCACGCAGGTCGTGTCAACGTGAGCCTGACGGCGCGGGTGGATCGGTGCCCCGATCGGTGCCTTTCAGGGCGACGAACCGGCGCAGCTTTCCGCCGACGGAGCGACGCTGGATGCCATCGACCACATCGACCTGGACCTCGGGATCGGGCAGTCCCTGCCGGCGCAGTTTGCTCGCAATCGCCTGGATCAGACTGGGCACGTCGGGTGATCCCACCGCGAGGATGTGCGCCCCGGTCGCCGTTTGCCGGACCTGGTACTCGGCGATGCGAGGGTCGGTGCCGAGGACCGACCGGAACGCACTGGCCGGCACGGTGCAGGTCGGATAGCGGAAGTCGTCGTCGAGTCGCCCCGCTATGTCGGCCAGCCGGACGAACTCGCTGCCGCATTCGCACGGCCCCGGCAGCACGGCGACCTCGTCTCCGAGGTCGTAGCGGATGAAGGGAAACGTCCGGTTCGCCAGCCCGGTGGCCAGGGTGCGCGCCGCCGGCTCGTGCGGGGCGACCGGAACTCCGGCCTCGTCGACACGTTCAAGCACGACCTCGTCCTCACACACGTGCAGGCCGGCGCCGCCACCGCACCCGGTCGCCGCCACGCCGATCTCTGTCGATCCCCACAGGTTGTGGACGGGGACGTTCCAGGCATCGGCTATCGCCTGACGATCCTCCTCGAGAAGGGGCTCGGAGTTCGTGCTCACCCGAACGGGCTGGATGTCCAGGTCACCCGCCGCGGCGGCGCGCGCCAGCCGCCCCACTACTGTCGCGTACCCGACGAGATGGGTGGGCCTCGCGGCGGCGACTGCGGCGAGCACCTCCTCGAACGGTGCGCTCGCCGGTATCACGACTGTGTCCATCCCCGCGACGGTCGCCACGTCGAACAGCGGTGTGCTGGCATGCGGCGGTCCACCGGCCTGGAGGACGGCAAGCTTCGCTTGACGCCGCAGCGGCGGGTCGCGACGTTCCTGCCGGGTCTGCATTCGCCAGGCGAGGCAGGCGAAGGACACGAACAGGTCCCAGTCCCAGACGTAGACGCCGCGCACCCCGCTCGACCCGCCGGAGCTGAAGATCTGTTGGCCGCCGGGCGTGTAGGAGAACCATCGTTGCTGGCCCAGGATGCCTTCTGCCCGCTCGCGGGTGAGGTCAGGGACGGTGACGATGGAGTCCCAGTCCTGCTGCGTCTCCTGTTTGGTCATCACCGGCAACCGCGCCAGGTCGGCGACCGTGGCCGAGGAAGGATCAAGGTCACGGAGGCGGCGCGCGTGGAAGGGTGAGCGTTCGCGAGCGTGGGCGAGGAGCGCCCGCAGTCGCTGGTCGCGGTAGTGCTCGATCCGTTCCCGGGGCCAGTCCAGTCGCGCGATGTGGTCCTCGAGCGCCGCCCGCACCGCGTGCAGGTGGGCGGCGCGCAGACGACCGTACGCGGCTTTCGCGGCCAGATCTGGATCACGGCCCTCGCCCGGTCCCGACACAGCCGTCCTCCCGGGCAGTGACCCAGATCCAGGACGTCGTGAGGTACGCCCCACCGTTGAGGGGGTTCCCGCGCGCCGTACCGGCAAACTCGGCCGTGTCCGCCAGTCGAGCCGCTTGCGGTGTGAACTGTCTGGATTCGGACGCCGCGTGACCAAATCGGTTCGGGCGCCGTTACCTCCGTCGGGTCATGCATCGACCGGAAGGTTGCGCCGTCCAGGCCTTCAACACCGCCGGCGCCAGCAAAGCCTCCGCACGATCCAACCAGGCCACAGCCCGATAGCGGGACAGCTCGGCGCTCCACCCATCGACGTCGGCCTGCCGGACTTATGCCGGCAGGCCGAAACCTCGGTCCTACACGGCCTGTGCCTTCACGACCTGTTCACTGGTGAGCCGTAGCAGGGTGGTGGGTCACGCGGTGACACTTGGTTGTCGATCGACCACGAATGCAGGAGGTTGACAGTGACCCAGCCGCGCTCTCGCGACCTCATCCAGGATTGGGCTTTCAGCCGCCGAGGTTTCCTCGGCCTGTCCGCGCTCGGTGCGGCGGCGGTGCCGCTCGGCTCCCAGGTCGGACCGGTCGGCTCAGGACGACCGTTCCGGTTCGGCGTCATCGCCGACTGCCAGTACGCCGACGTCGACACCGTCGGGACCCGGCACTACCGGGAGTCCGTGCGCAAGCTTCGCGAGGCGGTGACGGAGTTCAACGACGCGGACCTGGACTTCGCCCTTCACCTGGGCGACTTCGTCGATCGGTTCGCGGAGAGCTTCGAGGACGTCGTGCCGATCTTCAACAGGCTGCGGATGCCGAAGTACCACGTGCTCGGCAACCACGACTTCCAGCTGCCGATGGGTGAGCTGCTCACGACCCTGCGCATGCCGGCGCCCTACCACCACTTCCGCCGCAACAGTTGGCGTTTCGTCGTCGTCGACACCAACGACGTCAGCCTCTACGCCAACCCGGAGGGATCGGAGAAGTACGAGCTGGCCCGCGACATGCTCGACCGGCTCACAGCCGAGGGCGCGGTCAACGCCCAGACCTGGAACGGCGCGGTAGGGGAGGAGCAGCTCGCCTGGCTGCGCCGCGTGCTCGACGGCGCCCGCTCCCGTGGCGAGAAGGTGGTGCTCAACTCCCATCACCCGATCTACCCGAAGAACGTCCACAACGCGTGGAACGACGAGGAGTTGCTCGACCTGGTGACCGGGTACGACAACGTTGTCGCCTGGTTCAACGGGCACAACCACGAGGGCAACTACGGCTTCACCGGCGGCAAGCACTTCGTGACGTTCCACGGCATGGTGGAGCTCGACACGAACGCCTACGCGACCGTGCGGGTCCTCGGTGACCGGTTCGAGATTGACGGCTACGGCCGCGAGCCCGACCGCGTCCTGCCCTTCGGTAGCCCGGTCGCGGAACTGACGGCCTGATCGGCCTGAACCCCTGGTGTCAAGGTGCCCCCATGCCGATGACGCACGCCCGCCGATGGTCCGGCGGGCGTGTGGTCAGTTCCCATGGCCGGGGGCAAGGATCGTCGGTGGAGCGCTCGCTACCGCTGCGGCCGCTTCGCTGACGCGCAGATCGATCAGCGCGTCGCAGGACACCTCCGCGCATTCGCAGTCGAAGGTGCGGACACGCTCGCCCGGATCGACGGTGGACAGCGGCCGCGCTGACGGGCTGAGGTACTGAGCGAGGAGTGCCTGGTTGCCGTGGCGGATCAGGGCCCGGCGTTCCTCCAGACTCCCCGCCGTGGGGCCTCTGCCGAGGTGGACCGCGAAGACTCGCTCGACTTCGCGGAGCGTCTCCGCCACCGTCAGGTGGTCGACCCTGATCCCGGTGATGCCGGACTCCTCGAACTTCCTGACCATCGACTCCCAACTCTGCAGGTACGCCGGTGGAACGCCTTCGGGGTGGCGGATCCGCAGCCTCGTATGCTGCACCTCCTTCGACGGCACGAGCCACACAGCCTGGCGTGTGATGTCCGGGCGCGACTCCACCATCCCGGGCGTCAATGGTCCATCAGCCACGATCAACGGGGATGCGGGTAACGAGCGCAGGTCGTCGATCATCATCGGGCGACGGTCGTAGTGCGCGCTGCCCGGGCCACGGTCGGGCAACGTGACGCCGGCGGCGAGTGCCCGATCGCGATGCTCCCACGTCTTGGTGTCGGAGCTGTACCAGCGCAACCCATGACGCCGCGCGAGTAGGCGGGCCACCGTCGTCTTGCCGGCACCGGGCGGGGCACCAATCCACAGGACGTTCGGCAGTTCCATCCAACGGACCTTATCGACACCGGTGACCGAGGACGATCTTCGGACCGGAGCGCCGAACCGTCGATCCTCATCCCTGTTCGGTGCTGATCTCGTGGCGGGGAAGCAGGAACGCCGTCCCGCACATCAGTGCCGTGGAGACGGCGAGGGTCAGGCGGGCACCGAGCTGAGTCGCGACTAGGCCGCCGAGGAGGATGAACACGGGTTGGGCGACGGTCGTCGCGAAGGACCACAGCGTGGACACCCGTGCCATGAGGTGGTCCGGTGTGGCGAGCTGGCGATAGCTGGACATGGTGGAGTTCGCCATGGCGGCGAAGAACAGAAGGCCGAAGAAGCCGACGCTGCACTGGATCAGTCCGAGCAGGCCAGGACCTGCCAGCGGGATGAGGAAGTTCCACGGCCCACGGAGCACGCTTGCCCACCACAGGGCACGAACCGGGCCGAAACGAGCGACCGTCCGGCGGGTGAGCCGGGCACCGAAGAATCCACCCAGGGACGGCAGTCCCATCAGCAGGCCGTACTCGAAGGCCGTGAAGTGCAGGTCGCGCAGATAGAAGATGGTGGTGACCGGGCCGGACAGCGCGATCGCCCCGGTGAAGCAGACCCAGCTGATCAGCATCCTGCGTAATGCGGTGTGTCCCCAGGCGAAGCGCAGTCCTCCGGCAAGCTCGCTGCGTCGTGATCCTCGTGCGTCGCGCGGTGGCGGCGCTGGTTCGGGTTGACGGATCAGGCGGATGGCGAGCGCGCTGGCAAGGAAGGAGACCGCATCGATCACGAGGGTGCCGAGCGCGCTGAGGAAGCCGACGAGGGCGCCGCCCAACGAGGGGCCGACCGACATCCGCAGCCAGTTGGTCGACTCCAGTCGTCCGTTGGCGTCGGCGAGGCGGTCCGGGGATACCAGGGCCTTTAGATGTGCTTGGGCCGCTCCGGCGAAGGCGATGCCGCAGGTCGCGTTGATGACGGCCACGACACACAGCTGCGTGAACGTGAGGCCGTGCACCAGTCCGGCCAGCGGAATGCTGCCCAGGCTCGCGAAACGGGCGACGTCAGCCGCGATCATGACCGGACGCTTCCGTCGGAACTCGACGTAGCTGCCCATCGGAAAGGCGAGCAGGGCGGTCGTGACCGCCGTGAACGCCGCCAGTACGGAGATCTGGAACGTCGACGCGTGGACGACGTTCACAGCGACGATCGGAAGCGCCACCCCGCCCACGGCGGAGCCGAGCTGGCTGACCGCCAATCCCGACCACAGTCGCTGAAAGTCCCGATGCCCCCGCACGCTGACCTGATGCACCGTCACTCGAAGCCCCCAAGCAGACGAGACCGGGTGACGTTACAGCAGGACGGCCTCGGGCTGCTTCACACGACCGCCATCGGTCGGGAAGAACCGGCCGCGTGCGATCGATGCGTGCGGAGGAACGGCCTGGCGCGCGTGCCTAGACGGGCCGGCCGTAGGTGACGGCTTCGCGGACGAGCCGGGGCGCGTTCTTGGCAAGCTGCGGATCCGGCCGCGCGCCCAGCGCGTCGTTGACAGTGGAGAACGCCAGCCGGAACGCGATCCAGGTCGTCGCCTCGAAGATCTCCTGGTCGTCGAAACCCGCGCCGCGCAAGCGGTCCACGTCAGCTTCGGTGGTGGCGTTCGGATCGTGGACGACCTGACGAGACCAGGCCGCCAGCGCGGCCTCCCGATCGGACAGGTCGCCGTCGACGCCTTGCAGCACGCCCGCGGCGGTCGCCTCGTCGCTGAGTTCGGCCAGCCTGGATCCCCACGCCAGCGCGCAGTAGGCGTCGTGACGGGCCGCGGCTGTGGCGGCGACCATCACCGCTACTTCCCGGGGCGACAGGCGAGACTCGGCGAGCAGCTCGGTACGCAGAGTCTGGAAGGACGTCAGCACGTCAGGACGCCAGCACCAGACACGTGTGAGGTTGTTGACGTAGCCGTCGGAGGCGAGATCGGCCTCGTAGGCGGCGGACACGGCCGGGTCTTGCGGCGGATCGCCGAGGAACGCCGCCGAACTGTTCATACGCGCAGTGTGCACGCAAGGACCGACCAAGACCAGCCTGGCGAGCATGTCGGGCTGCTCGGGGTGGCGGCGTCCTCCTGAAGTCCTCGTGAAGCAGGTGGCTACCCCGCTGTGGGCCGGCCGTTGCCGTACTCGTCGTGCCAGTTCCACCATGCGTAGGGCGGGGTCTGGGGATAGCCTTCGGGCGAGTCCTCCCACTCCTCCTGCCGTCCGAGCGCGGTCATGTCGAGGTAGCTCCACGTGCTCCCCAACGACTCGTCACCACGGGCGTTGATGAAGTAGGTGCGGAAGACCCTGTCGCCGTCGCGGATGAACGCGTTCGTGCCGTGCCATTCGTCCACGCCGAAGTCGGCGTCGAACTCGTCGGTCATGGTGTACCACGGCATTGTCCAGCCCAGCCGCGCCTTCACCCGCGCGATGTCTGGCTGCGGGGCACGCGAGACGAAAACGAGCGTGGTGTCGCGGGCGTTCAGATGGGCCAGGTGTCCTACGTGATCGGCGACCATCGAACACCCGACGCACGCGTGGTCGGGCCAGCCGGAGACGCCGGGCTCGAAGAAGGCGCGGTAGACGATCAGTTGACGGCGGCCCGCGAACAGGTCGAGCAGGCTCGCTCTCCCTTCGGGCCCGTCGAACTCATAGCTCCTCTCCACCGCCATCCACGGCATCCGCCGGCGCTCCGCGGCCAGGGCGTCCCGGGCGCGGGTCAGCCTCTTCTCCTTCTCCAGCAGTTGCTCGCGCGCTGTCTCCCATTCCTGGGCGGACACAATGGGGGGAGTCGGGAACTGTGTAGGTTTGTCTGTTTTCGAGGTTTTGGACATGCCATCCCCTTCGCCCGGCCGCTGTCGCGGGTGTGAGCGCGGGCCGCCGCGTACTCGACCGCGTGAGACCCGCGCGGCGGTGCCCGGTTCCCGACCGATGTTACGCGGGCCGCTCACCGACGGTGGTCGAACCGAGACGCGCTGGCGTGACGACGTCGAAGTCGACCACGACGCAACCGTCATGCGCCAGGCGACACCGAAGTGCCGGGCTCACCAGGGCACGGTGTCTCGTGGGCCCGAGTGGGCAGGCTAGGAGGCCAACGGCTTCCGTGTGTGGTGACCAGGGCTGGTCTGTTCGACACCGCGTTCGGGGTTGATCTCGGCCCACACCGCGTCGAGGGAGAGGTCGAGGACCTCGGCGATCGCGGCGATGGTCGAGAAAGCAGGGGTCGCGACGCGGCCCGTCTCGATCTTTCGGAGGGTCTCCGGTGAGACGCGTGCGTCGAGCGCGGTCTCGAGCATCGAGCGCTCTCCCCTGGCGCGACGCAGGAGGGCGCCGAGGCGCTGTCCGCGCTCGACCTCCGCGGGAGTGAGCGGCAATCTGACCATGGGGCCGATTCTAGTACCGGGATAGTATGGCCGGGATAGTTATTGGAACGTGAGAAGGACGCCGCATGATCGAGATCCTGAACCCCACCGAACTGTCCCGAGCGAAGGAGACCGGCGCCCTCGTCGCTGACATTCTGCAGTCCCTGAAGAGCCGTAGCACGGTCGGCACGAACCTCCTGGACATCGATCGGTGGGCCCAGACCATGATCGTCGAGGCCGGAGCGCAGTCCTGCTACGTCGACTACGAGCCGTCCTTCGGGCGGGGGCCGTTCGGCCACTACATCTGCACGGCGGTCAACGACGCCGTGCTCCACGGACTGCCGTACGACTACACCCTTGCCGACGGCGATCTGCTGACACTCGACTTCGCCGTCTCCCAGGGCGGAGTCGCCGCGGACGCTGCCATCAGCTTCGTCGTGGGCGAATCCAAGCCCCCGGAGAGCGTCGCGATGATCAGCGCAACCGAACGCGCGTTGAGCGCGGGGATAGCCGTTGCCGGACCCGGAGCTCGCATCGGTGACATCTCCCATGCCATCGGCTCCGTCCTCAGCGAGGCGGGGTACCAGATCAACACCGAGTTCGGAGGTCATGGCATCGGATCGACGATGCACCAGGACCCGCACGTGTCAAACACCGGACGGCCCGGCCGTGGGTACAAACTGCGCCCTGGGCTGCTGCTGGCACTGGAGCCGTGGGTCATGGCGGACACCGCCGAACTCGTCACTGATGCCGACGGGTGGACACTCCGAAGTGCGACAGGTTGCCGGACAGCACACAGCGAGCACACGATCGCTATCACCAAGGACGGAGCCGACATCCTCACCTTGCCTACGCAGGCACAACCGTGAGGTCGAAGCCACGCCCGGTCGCAGGACACCACCTGGCCAGGCCGCTCGGGTGAAGCTAGGGTCGCACGGTGTTTCCTGCTGCGATCGACAGTCGACCCGCGCGCTACGTCGAGCAGCTCGGCAACGTCTTCGCCCGCTTCGGCGCTCACAGCCAGGACTCCGGCAACGTCTCCTACGGCGTCGATGCGGACGGCCGGCGATTCTTCGTCAAGACCGCGGGCGATCCGGCCGACACCGCCCCGTATCTGGACTTCGGTGGCCGGGAGAGCCTTCTCCGCAACGCCGCTCGGCTCGCCGAGGGAGTTCGGCATCCACTCCTTCCCA
Source organism: Actinopolymorpha pittospori (assembly GCF_014873875.1). GTDB lineage: Bacteria > Actinomycetota > Actinomycetes > Propionibacteriales > Actinopolymorphaceae > Actinopolymorpha > Actinopolymorpha pittospori. The sequence continues at coordinate 2,339,239 of NZ_JADBEM010000001.1, forward strand.
CGTTCCACGGTCTGGTCGAGTCGCCCGGCGGACCCCTTCTGGTCTACGACTGGCGGGACGGCGACCACCTCGGCACACCGCGACATGTACGAGACGATCCCGACACCGCGTTCCAGCGCTTTCGTGCCCTGGCCGTCGAGGAGATTCTGGTCGCTCTCGATGCGTTGTTCGACCTGCACGGACAACTGGACGTCGCCGGCTGGGTGCAGGGGGACTTCTACGACGGCAGCCTGCTCTACGACTTCGACCGGCATCGACTGACCGTGATCGACCTGGACAGCTATCGGCCCGGGCCGTACCGCAACGACATGGGTCGGATGTTCGGGTCGAGCCGGTTCATGGCGCCTGAGGAGTTCTCCTTGGGTGCGCCGATCGACGATCGCACGACGGCCTACGTGATGGCCCGGACCGCGCTTGTCCTCCTCGCGGACGGCACGCTGCACCGAGATGCCTACCGCGGTCCGGACGCGCTGTACGCCGTCGTGCAGGAGGCCGTCACCACGAGGTTCCCCAGCTACATCGCCTTCCACCGAACCTGGCTCGCCGCCAGAGGCTGATCCGTACGAACAGCAAGCCTCCGTCGCTGTTGACCGGGCTGTCAGCGTGTGTCTAGCGTCACCCAGGCGTGGGCAGGGGCCGCGCCGAGACTCGCCGGAAGGCTGGAAGCCACCCCATCAAGCGATCAGCCGCAGCGGAGCTCAACGCGCTCTCTTGTGTGCCCGTGCGAGTCCGGGCAGGAGAGGACGCGCTGTGCGCATTCTGCCGGACAGGCCGAGTCTTGCCTTTCTCCGCAAGGAGGCGAAGGACGTTCTGGTCGCCCTCCGTGAATCCAGCCCTGGAGCGTCGCTGGCCGACGCGCAGCGGGCTCTGGCCTCGGAGTACGGCATGCGCGACTGGGCCGCGCTGAAGTCCGAGGTGGAGCAACGGGCGGAGGAGACGCCCACCGCACCCGTCGGGCTCGCCGACTCGCTGGCCAACGCGTTCGGCCTCGGTCGCGTCACCGGGTCGCCGGCGCCGGTCTCGTACACGCCGACGGGCCGCAGTTGGTCGATCACGACAGACCGCGGTCGCTGGCTTGCCGGCACCGTCCTTCCCTTCATCACCGACGCGCAGGCCGAAGTCGGTGCGCGGCTCCGCGATGCCGCGGTCGCGGCCGGTGTCGCCGCCCCGACTCCCGTACGCAGTCCCCATGGTCGGCTGATCGAACCCGTTCAGGGGCAGAGCTGGCGGGTGCAGGAGTGGATCGAGGTCGGGCCGGCACCGATGATTCCGGTGCCGGCCGCGGTGGCTCGCCGGGCCGGAAGGACTCTTGGGACGCTCCACTCTCTGGCCATCCCAAGTGACTCGCCCATCAACTCCTACCTGATCTCGCGTCGACCCGAAGCCGCCTGGTGGGCCCTCCTCGATGAAGCCCGTGCCGCGCACAAGCCGTGGGCCGAGCAGCTCGGTGAGGTCGTCCCGACGCTGGACCTGCGCGCGATCGAGCCCGCCATCGACGACAGCGACGTCATTCTCTGCAACCTCGTCCTCAACCCCGAGAACGTCCGCATGGGCCACGACGACGTGCTTGTGGTCACCGATTGGGATCTGACCGGGTCGCTCACCCCCGAGCTCCAGGTCGGATCGGCACTCACCCACTGGGCACTGCAACCATCGATCAACCGCCCGGCGATCGCCGCGCTCCGCGACGGCTACGTCCAGGCCGCCGGCCGGTGGCCCACGCTCGGCCTGGCGTCCTTCGCCACCGCCGTGACCGGCTATCTCAACTGGACGTACCAAACGATCTGCGCGGCCATGAACTCAGCCGACCCGGACCATGTGGCGTTCGCGGAGCGTGAGTCCGTCGACCTGCTCAAACGACCCATGACACGCTCCTCCCTCCACGAGCTCCTCGCGGCGGTCGACGGATAGGGTCCCGCCGACCCTGACGCTGCCTCGATGCGGTGGGGAGTCGCCCGCCTCAGACCTGCCGTGCCGGCCCACCCGGCTCGGCCGGTCCGGCGGGGGACGCGCCGACTGCCATGCGAGCCGGGGTGACGGTGGCCCAGTACTCGTCGATCCGCTCGATGGTGCCGGGGTCGGCGACCAGCCCGACGTAGCCGTCCGGGCGGACCAGGATCAGGGTCCCGTCGGTCGCGCCGTATCCGTCCCGGACGTGTCCGTGGCTGTCGATCACCACGTGCTGGTCGGCCGAGTCGGCCAGCTGACCGGGTTGCACCGCACCGGGTTGCACCACCACATGGGCGTGCAACGCCGGACCCAGCCGGTCGGTGAGGGCCTCGACGGTGTGCGCGTGCGCCGTACCGAAGGCCAGCAGGGTCCAGTGCGGGCCGTGGAAGAGGTCGAACAGTCGCACCGCGCGACCGTCGGCCGTGGTCACCGGCGCGTCCGGGGCCCGGTCGCCGGCCCTAAGTTCGGTGGGTCGGACACGTTCGTCGCGGGAGAGTGGGCTGTGGCGGTAGTTCAGCGTGAGCCCGTGCACCTCGGGGCCGCGCACGTGCGCGTCCTCGTCGCCTCGCCTGTGCTTCTCCAGCAGAGTCGTGGCGATGTCGAGCGCGGTGCGCGCCGCCGCCATCCGCTCCGGTTCGTAGCTGTCGAGCAGGAGGTCCGGGGCGCCGGCCAGCGCGGCGGCGAGCTTCCAGCCGAGGTTGTAGCCGTCCTGGATGCCGGTGTTCATGCCCTGGCCGCCGGTCGGTGGGTGCACGTGCCCCGCGTCGCCGGCCAGGAAGACCCGGCCCTCGCGGAAGCGCTCGGCCAGGCGGGTGTTCGGCCGCCAGGTGGTGTGCCAGGTCACCTCGCGGACGACGATGTCGCTTCGGCCGGACGACTCGGTGATCTGCCGTTGCAGGTAGTCGCGGATCGGCTCGTCCTGGTCGGCGGGCGGCTGGGCCACGACGACGAACAGGTCGGTGCCGGCCAGTGGCATCACCGACGCTCCACCGTCGGCGGTCTGCCACATCCGGCCGTGGTCACGGCTGATCCCGTCCACCCGGGCGTCGGCGAAGAGCACCGTGGTGTTCTCGTCGGTCTCGCCGGGGAACTCGATGCCCAGCCGCTTGCGCACCGTGCTGCGCCCGCCGTCGGCCCCGACGAGGTATCGGGCGCGTACGGTCTCGCTCGTCCCGTTGGCGACCAGGGTCGCGGTCACGCCGTCGGCGTCCTGGGTGAAGTCGGTCAGCACGGTCGACCGTTCCACGTGCGCACCGAGTGCGGCGAGCCGCTCGCGGAGGATCTCCTCGGTGCGGAACTGCGGAACGAACCAGATGTTCGGGTACGGCACCGACGGGGTGGGCTCGGTGGGCTCGCTCATCTGCCCTTCCCAGACGACCTTGTCGCCCTGGTACGCGCGCATCACGATGCCGAGGTCGCCTCCGGCCAGGATCTGGTCGAGTACTTCGAGGTCGGCGAAGACCTCCATGGTTCTCGGCTGGATGCCGTCGGCACGTGATCCGCCGAAGAACTCCTCCGCCCGATCGACGACTCGGAGTCGGACGCCCCGCACCGCGAGTTCGCAGGCCAGGGTGAGTCCGGTCGGTCCGGCCCCGACGATCAGTACGTCGACATCGGTCATGACGCCCTCCATGCTCCGTGAGCCACGCTTGTTCGTATGGCGTACCGGACTTTGGTACGTCGTACGAAGAAGGCTAACGGTACGGTGTACGAATGGCAACCGCTGACGACTCCGCACTCATCTGGACCCGGCCCGAGCCCGGGACTCGTCGGCCGAAGTTCACCCGCGACCAGATCGCGTCGACCGCGCTGGCGATCGCCGACGCCGAGGGGTTCGCGGCGGTGTCGATGCGCCGGATCGCCGGCGACCTCGGCGCCGGCACCATGACGCTCTACTACTACGTCCGCACCAAGGACGAACTCGTCGCGCTGATGGACGACGCGATCATGGGCGAGGTACTCGTCCCGGCGGAGGAGTTCCCGACCCACTGGTACGACGCGCTCATCGCGATCGGGACGCGTACCTGGGAGGTCATGATGCGCCACCCCTGGGCGCCGTACTCCCTGCAGAACGCCATGCCCGGCCCCAACGCCATGCGGCACTTCGAACAGTCACTCGCGGCCGTCGCCGAGACCGGCCTGGACCCCGCGGGCAAGCTCGCCTTGCTCGCGATGGTCGACGACTACGTCCACGGCAACGCGCTGCGCTCGGCCGAGGTACGCGCCGGGAGCGCCTCACCCGACGACGAGGCCGTCAAGGCGGCCATGGCGTTCGGCGAGAGCCTGCTCGCCACCGGGGAGTTCCCGCACACCGAGGGGCTGTTCGGCGGCGCCCGCCCCCAGGACGCCTTCGGCGAACTGCTCGGCGGCCTGTCCGAACGCGACCGGTTCCTGAACGGACTGACCACCCTGCTGGACGGTGCCGCGGCTCGGATGGGGCTCGCCCTGCCACGACGCTGACCGCCGAGCGGGAGCGGCCGGCGGCCCTGATCGCCGCGCCGAGTCCGCCACTCTCCGCACACCACTGGGGCAGAATCGGCCGGATGAAGTACGTGCTACTGATCTGCGACGACGAGACAGCCTCACCGACCAACGAGGAACTCGCGGCGGACCCCGTGCACAAGGCCTGGCTGGCCGACCTGAACCAGCGGGGCGCCAGGATCCTCGGCGCGCGGTTGCGTCCCGTCGTGGACGCGACCACGGTCCGGGTCCGCGACGGCGAGACCCTGGTCTCGGACGGGCCGTTCGCCGAGACCAAGGACTTCGTTGGTGGCTTCGTGATCCTCGAGTGCGCGAACCTGGACGAGGCGATCGAGATCGCCGCCGGTCATCCGTACGCGCGGTGGGGCGGCATCGAGATCCGCCCGGTCTGGGAATGACGGCGTCCGACGACGAGGTCCGAGCGGCCGTCGACGCCGCGTTTCGGGACGAGTGGGGCCAGGTGGTCGCGACCCTGATCGGGGTGACCAGCGACTGGGACCTGGCCGAGGACTGCGCACAGGACGCCTTCGCCGCCGCCCTGGCGACGTGGCCGCGTGACGGCATCCCGCGCCGCCCGGGCGCCTGGCTCACCACCACCGCCCGCAACCGCGCGACCGACCGGCTGCGCCGCGACGCCGCCGGCGCGGCCAGGCTGCGCCAACTCGCCGTGCTGGCCCGCGACCCCGAAGAGCCGCCGGTGGAGGAGATCCCGGACGAGCGGCTGCGGCTGATCTTCACCTGCTGCCACCCAGCGCTGCCGTTCCCGGCCCGGGTCGCCCTCACCCTGCGTACGTTGGCCGGCCTGACGACCGCCGAGATCGCCCGCGCCTTCCTGACCGCCGAGCCCGCGATGGCGCAACGCCTGGTCCGGGCCAAACGCAAGATCGCCGAGGCCGGCATCCCGTACCGCGTACCGCCCGCCGAGCTCCTGCCGCAACGGCTGGCCGCCGTCCTCGCGGTCCTCTACCTCATCTTCAACGAGGGCTACGACGAGGAGGACGTACGCCGGGTGTTGACGGCCGAGGCGATCCGGCTGGCCCGGGTCCTGGTCCGACTGATGCCGCACGAACCCGAACCAGCAGGACTGCTCGCACTGATGCTGCTGCACGAGGCCCGTCGCACGACCCGGACCGACGACCAGGGCGTCCTGGTCACGCTGGAGAACCAGGACCGGTCCAGGTGGGACCAGGCGTTGATCGCCGAGGGCGTGGCCACGCTCGACGAGGCACTGACGATGCGGAGTGCCGGGCCCTACCAGGTGCAGGCCGCGATCGCCGCCTGCCATGCCACCGCGCCCGACATGGCGAGCACGGACTGGCCGCAGATCGCGCACCTCTACGCCGAGTTGGCCCGGCTGGCGCCGTCCCCCGTCGTCGACCTCAACCGCGCGGTGGCGGTCGCCATGACCGACGGTGTCCCGGCCGGACTGGCGCTGGTGGACGAGCTCACGGCGTCCGGCCGGCTCGAGGGTTACCACCTGCTGCCCGCCACTCGGGCCGACCTGCTCCGCCGAGCCGACCGGACCGACGAGGCCAGGCGAGCCTACGAGGAAGCCCTGGAACTCGCGCCGACCGAGGCCGAGCGCCGCTACCTGACCAGCCGCCTCCGCGAACTCTGAGCATCCGCAAGACGTCGCGAATCTTTCCGCGGCCGATGTCGATCTGAGCCGGCCGCCTTCGTCGGTGGGGCGAAAGTCCACCGCAGACGAGGGGAAGAGTTCTCGTGAACACCGAAACGACCGCATCGGCGCCCAAGGTCGTCGACCGAGCCACCTACCAGGCCGAACTGGACACCCTGCGGAACCGCGAGAAGGCGCACACCCGCGAAGGCGACGCCATCGCGGCGGCCCGCCGCCGACTGCCCATGTTCGAGGTGGACGCCACCAGCCCGCTGATCGGCCCGGACGGTCCCGTCACGCTGCTGGAGGTGTTCGAGGGCCGCCGACTGCTGATCGCGTACTACCAGATGTGGCACACCGGCCACCCCGCCGCCGAGCAGTGCCAGGGCTGCACGTTCTTCAACAGCCAGGTCCGCGAACTGTCCTACCTGCACGCCTGCGACGTCACCTACGCGACGTTGTGCCAGGGCCCCTACGAGGAGAGCGTCCGCTACCGCGACTTCATGGGCTGGGACGTGCCCTGGTACTCGGCTCGAGAGTCCATCGACCTCCTGATGGCCGGGCGTGGCCCGTTCATGCTGGCGTGCTACCTGCGCGAGGGCGACCGGGTGTTCGAGACGTACTGGACCACCGGCCGCGGCGTCGAGGTGATGGACCAGACGTACGGCCTGCTGGACCGGACCGCCTACGGGCGACAGGAGGAGTGGGAGGACTCGCCCGCCGGCTGGCCCCGGATCGCCGGCGGCTCCTCCCGCACCAACGGACGTCCCACCGCCCAGTGGTCCCGCCTGGAAGCCGGACACTCCGACGACCTCGGCACCGTCGGGCACTAGGTCGTCTCCGGCGGATCGCCGGATCACCGACGACCCCGAGGGGCTGGCCGAGGCTCAGACACGCGGGCCGTAGAGCGCGGCGATATCCTGGGAGCTTGCCCATCGGCTGTAGGTGGGCGACTGCGGCCAGCCCTCGGGCGAGTCCTGCCACTCCTCCTGCCGGCCGTAGGGCAGGAGGTCGATCAGCGCGAAGCTGTGGCTGATCTGCTCGGTGCCGCGCCCGTCGGTGTGCCAGGTGCGATAGACGGTGTCGCCGTCCCGCAGGAAGACGTTGACAGCGAATCCGGCGCGGGGCGGCGCGCCGACGTCGGTGCCGAACGGGCTGTTCGCCGTCGAGTACCAGGTCATCTTGTTCCCGACCTGTCGCTTGTAGGCGAGTGCCTCGTCGATCGGACCCTGGGTGACGATGACGAACCGGGCGTCGTAGTTGTCCAGGAAGTCGAGCCGGGTGAACTGTGAGGTGAAGCCGGTGCAGCCCGGGCACTGCCACTGCTTGTCCGGGAACCACATGTGGTTGTAGACGATCAGCTGTGACCTACCGTCGAACATGTCCACCAGCCGGACCGGTCCCTCCTCGCCCTCGAGGGTGTAGTCGGGCATCTCGACCATCGGCATCCGGCGGCGCTGCGCGGCGATCGCGTCGAGCTCCCGGGTCGCGGCCTTCTCCCGGTCCCGCAGCGCATCGAGCTGGCGCTGCCAGGTGTCGGCGTCGACGATCTGCGGTACTGCGTTGGACGGCATGGGCGCTCTCCAGAGGATCATCGTCGTGTCCACGGCACGTGGCTTGTCGATAGAGACCCTGCCCGGTCGAGGAAGTCATCGGTTGCCGAAGAACTTTTTGGTGGCACAGCCGTGACCTCGACGGCGAGGCCCGAGCGCGACGGTGACCTGATCCCGGTCGGCCGGGTGGCTACTCGAGCCACACGATGTTGAAGATCCGGACGAGCTCGGCGACGTCGTTGACGTGGACGGCAAGCAGACCATGCCCGTTGCCGAAGACCGCCTCACGGAACGCGGGGTTGTCACCCGGCGGGAGCACCGTGACCCCGTCCCAGGGACGCTCGGCGAGGTCCGCGGCCAGGTGCACGAGAGCGTCGCGCGCGCGTTCGGGAAGGTCGTGGAACTGAGCGGCCGCACCGATGGCGAAGGCGACGCGGTAGGTCACGCCGGCGGCCACTCCGCGATCAGCTGCTCGATGGGCACGTCGTCGAGGGTGTCGCCGCTGCGCACGGCCACAAGACGCTCGCGGAAGCCTGGGTCGGCATAGGCCGCGGCACGCAGCCGCCACAAACGAAGGAGCGCGGCGAGTGCGGCGAACCCCTCCGGACGCCGCGCCTTCTCCACCGCCTCGGCGTACTCGGCCAGGAACGCGGCGTGGTAGTCGGCCGGAAGGACACGCAGGATCCGCGCCGGATCGTTGGGACCCGGCCCGTCGAACACCGGCTGCGCTGTCACACAAATAACTCTAGACCGTGCCCGCAGCCGCAAGCCAGCACGCACGGCCGAGGAACGGGCCTTCCGCGCCGACCTCGGGAACGCGCTGACACCGCTCTCATCTCTCGCCTCGATCCGTCGCACTCAGTGACCGGGCGGGCGACCCTTTCATCAGTAGCCTTCGACGCCCAGGCAGAACGGGTGCCCGGCGGGGTCGGCATACACGTCCCATCCGCCACCTTCTGGCAGCGGAGTGGCACCGAGCTGCACGGCGACGGCCGGGTCGTCCACATAGATGTCGAGGTGGATCTGCTGCGGGAAGGCACGGTCCTTCCAGCGCGGCGGCTGGTAGCGCTCGACCTCGCGGAAGCCCAGACGTGGGAGTCGGCCTTCGCGACCGATCAGCCACGAGTCCCGGCCCGTCTGTTCACCCGGCACGCCCAGCAGCCCCATGTAGAAGCGTGCCAGCGCCGCGGCGTCGGGACAGTCGATCTGTACGACCTCGATCCGTCCACGATGCTCGGCGGCTGCGGCGCTGGCGTAGAGACAGAAAGGGTGCCCCGACGGGTCGGCGAAGACGGGATGGTCGCCGCCCATGTCGGGCAGCCGAGTTCCACCGTGTTCCAGGACCAGCCGCTCGGCGGCAGTGAAGTCGTGGACAGCGATGTCGAAGTGCATCTGTGGGGGACAGGTCGAATCCGGCCAGCGAGGCGGGCGATAGTCGTCGAGCCGGGAGAAGGCGATGCCCGGCGGCTGCTCGTGGCCGATGAGGACGGACCCGTCGTCCTCGCTGTCCACCTCGCGCATACCGAGCAGCGCGCCGTAGAAGGCTGCCAGCGGACGGGTTTCCGCCGCGTCGATCACAGGCTGTGCGATCCGGTTGACCATGCCGAGACGATCTCAGCCGCACGGGTTCACGCGCAAGCTGCGAGCCTGCTGGTGCTCATTCGTTCGACATCGGTTTGCCTTTTCGCGGCGCGCATCAAATGCGGGCGCCAGGTTTTGGTCGCATTTCAAGGTGCCCTTTCCTGAAAGTTGCATGACCTTTCCCCGTATGGCCCACAAGGGATTGCAGCTTCACTTGACGGGCAAGGATTTCTTTCGCCGACTATTGGTGTAACCCGATCGAGAGGAGACGGCCCATGAGCGGCCTTTCTCGTCGCAATCTGTTCAAGGCGACGGCCGCCGCCGGCGCTGGCGCTGTCGTTCTCCCGGGTACTGCGATGGCAGGTTCGGTAGCCATGGACGGAGGAGATCCCGCTGCTGGCTACCTTGACGACGCGGAGTCGAAGGGCGCGAAGGGCCCGCGGGCGAAGCTGACGGGCCGTATCGTCCGGCCGAACGACCCCGGGTATGAAGAGGCGAGCCTCGGCTGGGACGAGCTTTTCGTTCACTATCCGCTGGTCATCGTCTACGTCCAGGAGACCCAGGATGTGGTCAACGCCCTCACCTGGGCGCGGCAGAACAACGTCGCGCTGCGGGTGCGCGCCGGTGGCCACAGCCTCGAGGGCTGGTCGAACGTGGACAACGGCCTCGTGATCGACGTCAGCGAGTTGAAGTCGAGCCACATCGACTCCGACCGTCGCATCGCGAAGGTCGGCGCCGGGCTCAACCAGGGCGAGGCGGTGGCCGCGCTCGGTGAGCAGGACTTCGCGGCGACCACCGGAACGGAGGCCAGCGTTGGCCTGGCCGGGGCGACCCTCGGTGGCGGATTCGGCTTCCTCACCCGCTATCTCGGCATGGCGTGCGACAGCCTGATCGGTGCCGAGATCGTCGTACCGTCGGGTGTCGACGGAGCCAAGGTCCTGGAGGTGGACGAGAAGCACCACTCGGATCTGCTGTGGGCGCTGCGTGGGGCGGGAAACGGCAACTTCGGGATCGTCACCTCGCTCACCTACAAGGTGGCTCCGCTGAAGGAGGTCGCCTACCTGACGGCGACCTGGGCGGGCCTGGGGGATCTGCAGGGAGTGTTCGACGCGTGGCAGTCCACGGCGCCCTACGTCGACAACCGGCTCGGCACCCAACTGGAGGTTCACAAGCCGGAGATCCTGTTCTTCGCCGTCCTGGCGGACGGGACTGAGGCGCAGGCGAGGAAGTTGGTGGAGCCGATCCTGTCGGTCGGTAATCCCGAGGTCACGATCCAGACCGGGGCCTGGGCCGACATCTACGCGGGGTTCCAGGTTCCGACCGCGGTGGAGCCGGCGAACTGGAAGTTCTTCTCGCAGTTCACCAGAAAGCCGTTCCCGAAGAAGGCGATCAGCATCATCGGCGAGTTCATGAACGACGCACCCACCGATGACAGCAACTTCTTCACTCAGGCCTTCGGCGGGGCGGTGCAGAACAAACCCGCCGGTGGCACGTCCTTCCCGCACCGCGACGCGCTCTTCTACTCCGAACCCGGAGCCGGCTGGGGAACTCGCGGAGAACCCGACAGCGGCGACGCGCTCACCCCGACGGCGCAGGCCTGGATCGCGGAGTTCAGCCAGGCGCTGCGGCCCTACGTGGACGGCGCCTACGTCAACGTGCCGAACATCGGCATGCAGGAATGGGAGAGGGCCTACTGGGGACGCAACTTCGCCCGGCTGCGCAGGGTCAAGGCGAAGTACGACCCCCACAACGTCTTCCAGTACGAGCAGAGCATCCCGCCCGCAACCCCCTGCTGACAGCCAGCGGCGTGCGTGAGAACGTCCATGCGTGGCAGGAGAGTCGTCCTCATCCGGGCGCGACCCTCCTGTCACGAGGGGCACGCTCAGGCTCAGGAGGGCTCGTGGTGAGCCGACTCATGCGTGAACGCGTCCACGCTTGTCACCCTCACGAGCAGATGGCGCGGGACACCGAGCAGACCCTGCCGTGCATCGGAGCGGACGCGACGTTCGTGGGGGCGCTCACTCAGTGATTTCGGGAGCATAGAAGGCCGGGAGTGGTTCCGGCCCGGTGTACTTCTGGCAGCTACACGGAACGGACTCGGTCCCGACCCAGCTTCCCCCGTCCCATCGCGCCACCTGGTTGTCCGCGTGACAGCGGCCCTTCTCGTCGTGGAACGAAGACGCGTGTCCGCACCCGCACACCGGCTGGACCTGCGCCACGCTCCGCCGCTGCCGGCCCAGACCAGGCAGGAAGCGACCGATCAGGATCCCAACCAGGAGTATGACGGCGCCGATGATCAGCTCCATGAAACGCTCCCTTCAAACAGGAGCAGCTTACGTGCCCTGCGGGCCGACCCTAACCGGTCAGGACCGGTCGCTCTCATGTCGTCAGCGACCGGCGAGGTCGAGGGCGGCGACCTCGCGTACGGCCCCGGCGACGGCGCGGAAGTCCTTGCGCAGGATCGCACCGTGGTTGCTGGGGACCTTCGCGCTGAGCTTGATGTTCGACTTGCCCGCGAACACGGGGTCGAGGCCGGCGCGGATCCGTTCCTGCTCGTCCCCCTTGCTTCCGAAGGACGACCCTGAGGCGAGCACATACCGCACCGGGACGGTGATGGTGTCGAGTACGGGGCCCAGCTCGCGCTCGCGGGCGATCTTGCCGACCTCGATGTTGCTGTTCGCCATCTGCTCGGCACTCATCCGCGGGGTCAGGCCCGTCGGGCGCAGCAGCAGCGTCAACGGGCTCATCCGCTTGAACATCTTCAGCATCCCCTGCTCCAGCTCGTCGGTGAGCCAGTCGTAGGGCTGCGCGCCGTCGACCAGGACCGCGCCCAGGCAACGGTCTGGATTTCGGTTGGCCCAGTGCGCCCCGACGAACGCACCGTAGGACCAGCCCACCACCAGCGCCCGGTCCACGCCCCTGGCGGCCAGAACGGCATCGACATCCCGGATGGCGGCCTCGAAGGAGTAGTCCGCCGACGTCCTCGACTTCCTGCCGCGGGCCCGCTCGTCGTAGGTGATGTGCCGCCACCCCGGACCCAGGTCGGCAATGACCCGCCGCCAGTACCCCTGAGTGGCGAAGTGGCCGTTGAGGTAGACCACCGGAACGCCGAGACCGCCGGTGTCGGTGACGGCCAGGGCCGTATCGTCAACCTGCACCATGCCGGTCCACGCTGAGCTGGTCGAGGAAGTGCTGTTCTTCATCATGCAGCCACTGTCCGCGTCGGGCCTGACACCACTCTGACGGCACCCTGACATGGCCACGTCAGCGGTCAGCAGCTCGAGTGGCAGGTGATCGGGGTCTCACTCGACAGCCGGGTCGGGCAGGAACTCGCGGACGTCCTGCGCGCAGCGGCAGGAGACCGCGATCTTCGCGGCCCACTCCAGGGCCGCCTCCCGGGTGGGGACGTCGACGACCACCATGCCGCCGATGAACTCCTTGCTCTCCGGGTAGGGGCCGTCGGTGATCGTCCCGTCGGTGGCGACCACGTCGTACTCCGGGTCGAGGGGCAGTCCGCCGCCGAAGACGAACACGCCGGCGTCTTTGGTCTCCTGGACCACCGCGTGGGCGGCCCTGCCCACCTCGGGGAGGTCCTCCTCGGGGACGTCCATCGCACCGTTGTTGAACGAGATCAGGTACCGCGCCATCTCATGACTCCTTGTCCCGGCGACCTTCCTCCGGCCGCCGCTACCCCTGCTACGAACGCCTCGCCCCGGATCCGACAGCTGCCGGCAGAAATTCTTACCGACCTCCGCCGGCAGCGGTCGCCGGGGCGCGTCCAGACCACCGGCGGTCTTCCGTCGACGAGGCCGGAGGGTCCATCGGGCCGGGGCAGCTCACTGCTTTACGCCCATCCTTCTGGGGCGGCTCGGGGCCAGGCTTGCCCCAGGACGTCGGCGGCGAGAGGAGCCCCTGGTCCGGAGGAAATGCACATGTGCCGGTAATTCGTCAGCGATCCCTTTCGGGAGGGGCCAGGAAGGAGCTTCGATCATGACCGGAGACGACGATGCACGCAGTCTGGGGCGAGGCGAGCTGAAGCCGCTGGCAGACCTTGTCGACCTGCTGGGCCTGGCCGGGCGGTTTACCGGAGAGGCGACCGTCTTCGGGTCCGATCCGGTCATCTGCTCGCCACACCGTCTCGGCGAGGCCTCCTGCACCGCGCAGCTGCTCATCGGTGTCGCGGGCGCCGCGATCTGGGAAGCCCGCGGCGGCGCACGCACCGACTTCTCCATGGACATCATCCACGCGCTGCACCACATGCACCCGACCCACTACATCGAGCACTCCGGCTACCCCAGCAGCGTCGGGGTCGAGTTCGTCGAGGTCAACGGCATCTTCCCGACCCACGACGGCGGCTACATCATGCTCGAGGCCGGGCCGCCGTACCAGAAGCTGCTCAACGGATACCTCAACTTCTTCGACTGCGGCAACAACAAGCAGTCCTTTGCCCGCGAGGTCGCCAAGTGGAACGCGGAGGATCTCGAAGAGGCGCTGGCAGATGCCGGCCTTCCGGCCTGCCGTGCGTTCACGCGTGAGGAGTGGCTCACCCATCCTCAGGGCATGGCAGTCACCGGGACACCGCCGATCGAGATCGTCAAGGTTGCTGACGGCGACCCGGTTCCCTTCCAGGAGCACGGAGATTCGCCGCTGGACGGCGTTCGTGTGCTCGACTTCACGCACGTACTCGCCGGGCCGCGCAGCGCCCGCACGCTCGCCGAGTAGGGAGCCGAGGTGCTCCACATCAGTTCGCCGTGGTTCGCCGACACCCTCCCTCAGCACATCGGTGTCGACCCCGGCAAGTACGACGCCTATCTCGACCTGCGCTACGAGGAGGACATGGCGAGGATGTGGGAACTGGCCGCCACGGCCGACGTGTTCGCATCCACCTACCGTCCGGCGGTGAACGAGCGTTTCGGCCTCCTGCCCGAACAGCTTGCTGCCAAGAGCGAACGCGGCATCGTCTACATGTCTGCCAACGCCTACGGACATTCCGGTCCGTGGAAGGACCGGCCTGGATTCGACCAGAACGCGCAGGTCGCATCCGGATTCGCGATGGCCGAAGGCCAAGGCGGCACGCCGAGGTTCTCCCCGGTCTTCTACCTGGCCGATCTGATCACCGGGTACTTCGCGGCCGCCGGGATGATGGCGGCGCTGCATCGACGTGCCATCGACGGTGGTTCGTACCAGGTGAAGCTGTCGCTGACCCGCAGCGCCATGTGGGCGCAGGAACTCGGCCTGCTCGACGTCGCCGACCAGGTCGAGGTGCCCGCGACCGATACCTACCCTGCGGAGACGGTCTCGATCGACACCGCGTACGGCTCCGTGACCGCACTGGCGCCGCCGCTGAGGTTCACCAACCTGAACCTGCCGACCCACCCGCGCCTCGTACCCTACGGCGCCGACCCCGCGTCGTGGCCGTCGCAGACTTCATGAGGGCCAGCGAACGTTGGGTGTTCCCGCCCGACTCGGCACTCGTCTCGGGCCTGGTCGATCAGGCGGTTCACCGCATCAGTTCGTCCACCGCGATGCGCGCGGAGGACGGGCAGCCCTTGGTGAACCCGTAGAAGGGGCCGAAGTCGCGGGTCGAAGCGAAGCCGATCACGTGCAGACCCGCCAGCGATGTTTCGAAGCCTTCGCTCAGGTCGGGGAAGCCATCGGTCGTACTCACCCGATGCGAGACGTTGCGAAGATAGGAGATACGAGACAGGTCTGCCTTGTAGCCGCAGGCGAAGATCACATGGTCCGCGATCAGAGTTCTCTGATCCGAGAGCCGCAGTCGAACATCGTGATCACCAGGCGTCGCGTCGATGACCGCGGAGTCGGGATGGCTGGTGACAACCTCCGCGGCGAGGCGTGGGGCGAGCCAGTGCTCGAGGGTGAGGCGGCCGGCTCGCCATAGTTCGCCGGCGATCCTGTTTCGTTGCTCCGCGGAGAGTCGCCGCCACCATCCCCGCTGGGCCAGCGTGTGGGCGATGTAGGGGTCCATGAAGGACCAGTCGACCTTGGCGAACTCGGGAACGGGATGCCGATGCACGACGTGCACCTGCTCGGCGCCATGGTCACACAGCAGCGCCGCCCATTCGTAGGCGCTCTGCCGCCCTCCGATGATGACGACACGGGCAGCGGCGAGATCCTCGAAGCCGACAAGCTCGCTCGTGTGGGATCGGAGCGTCGGCGGCACGTCCGCGTGCCAGCGCGGGAGGTTGGCGAAGTAGCACATGCCCGGGACGGCGATGACCTTCTCCGCTGAGATCGTCGAGCCGTCGTCCAGGGTTGCGACGAAGACTCCGCTCGGTTTGGTGAGGTCGGTAACCAACCGTTCGTCGACGTCGAGCGACGTGCGCTCACGGAACCATTCGGCATAGTCGAGGAAGACGGCGATGGGGATCGGGTCGAAGTCCTCGGGTCGCAGTTCCCGGTCCTCGAAGAATGCCTCGAAGGTGAAGGTGCCGGCTGCGTCGATGTGCCAGTCAGGACCCGAGCGCAGCAACATGTCAGCCGGCATCTGTTGCCGCCAGAAGGCCATCGGATGGCCGACGACGTGAGTGTCGATCCCGTTGTCACGAGCTAGGGCGGCGGCCGAGTAAGCGTACGGTCCCGCACCGATGACCAGCAGGTCTGTCCGCTTCGGCATAGATTCTCCCGAAGACTGGGATGCTTCCACGCTACCTCGCGCCGATTCACCCCACGGCAAACTCCCGACGGGGAGCTCCCGACGTCAAGCTCGCGTACGTGCCGACTGCATTTCCCGGCAGCGGACCGACCGTCGTTGGGGGTGGGCGCCCCGCCCGCCGACGGATCGTTCTCCAAGGCCGGCAAGGAGGAGTTTCTAGAGGTCGAGGGTCTCCAGGTCTACGGCGTTGGCCATGGCCTGGGCACCTCGGTCATTGAGGTGCATGCCGTCTCCGCTGTCCAGGGCGGGGAGGATGTAGTCGGGAGCTTCGGGATTCTCGACCGCGCGGGCCACATCGAAGAAGGCGTCGAAAGTGTCGGTGGTACGGATCCAGTCGTTCACTTCGCGTCGGGCGGCGATGCCCTCGGGGGTACTGATCCCAGGGGGACGGCGCCCGCGAAGGGGCCGATGGTGGCGGCGAGGATCTTCAGGTCTGCCTTGTGGGCGCGGTGAGCCAGGGCCTTGAAGCCCTCGATGAGGGCGGGGGAGGTGGCGGGAGGCTCGCCGGTCATGCCGGGGAGGCCGAGGTCGTTGATGCCGAAGTGGACCAGCACGTGGGTCAGCCCGGGAATCGAGAGTACGTCGCGGTCGAAGCGCGCCAGCCCGTGCTCGGCGACCTCGTCCCGCAGGAGACGGTTTCCGGCGATGCCCTGGTTGACGACCCATCCCCGCTTGAGGCGCCGGTTGAGGAAGTCCACGGAGCGGTTGTTCGCGCCGATCGTGGAGCCGACGCCCTCGAACCAGGAGTCGCCGAACGCCACGGCGATCGCGGTGTCGTCCGGAGTGAGCACGTCGACGCCCGAGACGTAGAACCTACCTTCGACCTGTTCAGCCGCAGCGAGTGCGGCAGACGTGACGTGGTTCCCGTCGACGATGTGAGCGGTCTCCGCGGGCTTGTGGGAGTAGGTGGCCAGGCCGGTCTCCTCAGGCAGGTAGAGGCTGAGGACCAGGTCGGCGCCGAGGGCAACGGACAGATCCACCGGGTCGCCGACGGCCTCTCCTGCCGGTGGGATGACGATCCGCTCGGCACCGTCGAAGGTGAGGGTGGCCTGCCCGTGCTCGGTGGCTACCGTCGCGGCGGCGATGGTCAAGGGGGTGCGGCCGTAGCGGTTTGTCAGGCGTACGCGGAGGCGTTCTCCGCCGCCGGCCATGTGGAGCACCTGACGCACCGTCTGGTCGGCGAATCCGCGTGGTCCGGTGAGTTGGATCTGCTCATAGGGACTGATCACTGCAGTGCGGAAGCCGGCGCTCCACATCATGCTCGCTCCATTCGTTGCTGTGAGTGCCGTCGGGATGCGTGACCGTTGCTGTCCTCCACTATGGACGGGATCACTCTCCATCGGGGAGTATGTACTTTCAAGTGCGTAGGGCACCATCGGGTGCGTAGGTCACCATTGGGTAGGAAGGCGTGGTCCATGCCAACGACAACGGCGGCTCAGAAGCGGGCACAGGCGAAGGTGGACTACGACGCGTTCCTGGCCGGCTGCCCCAGCCGCCAACTGCTGGACCGGATCTCCGACAAGTGGGTCGCGCTGATCCTGGCCGCGCTCGGCAGCGACGGCCAGGTCGGCCAAGGAGCCGACTGCGACGGTGGGCCGCGGTCGATGCGCTACTCCGAGCTGTCCCGCCGGCTGACCGGGGTCAGCCAGAAGATGCTCACCCAGACGCTGCGCTCCCTCGAGCGCGACGGCCTGGTCACCCGCACCGTGACCCCAACCGTGCCGGTCACGGTCACCTACGAGCTCACCGACCTCGGTCTCTCGCTCCATACCTTGATGCGCGGCATCAAGGTATGGGCCGAGGCGCACATGGACGAGGTGCTCGCCAACTGCGAGGAGTACGACAACCGCACCGCCTGAACGGTAAGCACCATCGCGCAACTCCGGCGATGGCCCGTCCCTCGCGCCAAAGTTGTCCTGACCTTTTAGGCGGCGGTCAGGTGTATCAACTCTGCTGCGGCGGGCGGTGCTGATTGGTGGCGTAAAGCGGACACGGCCTAGACGTCGGCCAAGCCGTCTGGGAACTCTTTCAGTCGTACATCGGCACATGCACACGGCAGCCGATCCGTCGGGAACGCGAGGACCCACCACGTGACTGTCTACCCGCTGCCCGCCAGTTCGCCAGCCGCACAGGGAGTCGATGCCCGTGGCATTGGCATGTTCCTCGACGCCATCGAGGCTGCGCCGGACATCGAACCTCATGGGCTGATCGTCCTGCGACACGGCCACGTCGTTGCCTCGGGCTGGTGGGCTCCGTACTCGCCCGACCGGCTGCACCTGCTCTATTCCCTCAGCAAGAGCTTCACGTCCACGGCGGCCGGCTTCGCCGTCGCCGAGGGACTGGTGCGCCTCGACGACCCCGTGGTCTCGTACTTCCCCGAGTTCGAGGCCGACATCACCGATCCGCGCAGCCGCGCCATGCTCGTGCGGCACGTGGCGTCGATGGCCAGCGGTCACGTCGCCGAGACGTTCGAACGGGCAGTGGGTCTCGATCCGGATGAGATCGTGCGCGGCTTCCTCCTGCTTCCGCCGGATCGTGAACCTGGCACGGTCTTCGCCTACAACCAGCCCGCGACGTACTCCCTTGCCACGATCGTTCAGAAGGTGACCGGCCAGACGTTGACGGAGTATCTCCGGCCTCGGCTGTTCGATCCGCTCGGGATCGGCGAGGTTGTGTGGCTCCAGCACCCCGCCGGCCGCGACCTGGGCTTCTCTGGCCTGCACGCCACCACCGATGCGGTCGCGCGGCTCGGCCAGCTCTACCTGCAGGGCGGCGTGTGGGAAGGCAAGCAGGTGCTTCCGGCCGCGTGGGTTGCCGAGGCGACGCGATCGCACGTTTCGAACGTCGGCGAGTCGAGTCCGGACTGGCAACGGGGCTACGGCTTCCAGTTCTGGATGTCCCGGCACGGGTACCGAGGTGACGGGGCGTACGGCCAGTTCTGCGTCGTACTTCCCGAGCATGATGCGGTGGTTGCGATGACCGCGGCGACCGTGGAGATGCAGGCCCTCCTGGACGCGATGTGGGAGCACCTCGTGCCGGCGTTGGGCGCTGCACCGCTCGAGGGCCGGGACGGCGAGGACGCGGCACTGGCCCAGCGGCTGACCCGACTCGAGCTCCCGCCGGCTCCGGGCAAGCCCGCGCCGCCCGCGGATCCCGGCACCTGGTCGGGTGCGGAGTTCGCCCCGGACGGCGGTGCGTGTGCGGACCAGCCGACCCTGACTCGGGTGGTGGTGGCGCCCGGAGACGACGAGGGTTGGCGCCTTTCCCTGGTCGAGGACGGCGGGCCGCTCGAGCTGTCGCTGAGCGCGACTGGCGCGCCGGACTGGTGCCTGGATGCGGGCCCAGACGCACCCGTTCCGACGGCGTTGTCCGGTGGATGGACCGACCCCGACACGTTGACCGTCGAGGTGGTGTTCCTGGAGACGCCCCACCGCCTGGTCGTCACGTGTTCGCTTGTGAGCCGTACGTTCACCGCCCAATGGCGCACGAGTCCGCTGCACGGAGGCCCGCTCCGCCGGCTCGGCGCAGTGCGTACACCTGGACGTTGACGCGGAGACACTCACCACCGCGCACCTGCCGGGGCGCGCACTCGGCTACCGCACGACACAACAGGCAAGCAGCCCGACACACCTCCCGATGCATGCGAAAGCTCGCGATCGAGCATAAGAGGCGCGAGAACAACGTCGTGCGGACGCGGGGGATGTCATGCACATGCAGTACTGGCGTGGGCGGCGGCCTTGTGTCAACCACTCACCCCGCCGGTTGAGGGTCAGCGGTTCCGGCGTCGTCGGGCTGGTTCTTGTGCTGGTGGCCACGGTCTCACTGATCGGCGCTTCGCCCGCGGCGGCCCAGACCTCCGGCGAGGTCCTGGCCTGGGGGTCCAACGACGTCGGCCAGCTGGGCACCGGCACGTCGATAGCGTTCTCCTCTGTTCCCGTCCAGTCCCCGCTCCCCGCTGGCGCCACGGCGACCGCCGTTGCGCCGGCGGGTCGCACAGCCTTGTTCTGACGTTGGCCGGTGGTGTGGTCGCCTGGGGCGGCAACCAGTCCGGCCAGCTCGGCATCGGTAACAACCAGAACGTCCCGGTCGCCGAGGTGGTCCAGATCCCGGATGGAACGATCATCACCGCGATCGCGGCTGGCGACGCTCACAGCCTGGCCCTGACCTCGACCGGCAGAGTTCTCGCGTGGGGCTCCAACGGCGAGGGAGAGTTGGGCAACCCGACGGCCGGCCCGACCAGCGACCTGCCCGTCGAAGTAGCCCTTCCGCAAGGGGTCAACGTGATCGCCATCGCGGCCGGTGGGGAGCACAGTCTGGCAGTCACCTCCACCGGCGGGATGTTCGCGTGGGGCTCCAACGGCTTTGGTGAACTCGGCATCGGCACCAGCGGCAGTCCCCACAGCACGCCGGTCGCCGTCCACCTCCCAGCTGGAACAGCCGTCACGTCCGCGGCCGCGGGCGAGAGCCACAGCGTTGCGCGTACCGCGACCGGCAGGGTGCTCGCATGGGGCTCGAACGAGATGAACCAACTCGGCAACGGGACCAGCGACGACGCCGATGTGCCGGTCCCTGTGGCGTTGCCCGCCGGCACGACGGTGACCGCGGTGGCGAGCGGAGCCTTCGCGAACCACACGCTGGCAGTGACCTCGGCGGGCAACGTGCTCGCCTGGGGATCGAACACGAACGGTCAACTGGGCATCGGCAACACCATCAGTCCCGACTTTCCCACCCAGACCCTACTTCCCGCCGGGACCACGGCCACCACTGTCGCCGCGGGCGCTGACCACAGCGTGGCAGGGACGGCCACCGGTGGGGCGCTGGCCTGGGGAGACAACAGCGCCGGCGAGGCGGGCAACGGTACGACCAGTGACGCCGTTCAGACCCCGGTCCCGGTCTCCCTGCCTGGCAACACGATCCTGACGGATGTCGCCGCGGGCGGGAGTCATGACCTGGCTGTTGCCTCGCCGTCCGCCGTTCCGGGACCGGACACTGGCGATGGCACCGCCGCTGCGACCGGCGCGGGGCGTGGAACGATCCTGGGCGCCGGTCTGCTGGCGTTGGCCCTGGCTGTAGGGGTTGCCAGCGCCATCCGGTCCGGCCGTCGGCACCGAACAGCCCCCGCGCGGGCCCCGGGATCCCAGACGACGTGAGATGACGGTCTCCGTCCCCCGGCCGTAGGAAGCGGCGGCGACGGCGATGCGCTAGCCGCTCCTTCTGGAGGGCTGCATCAAGGACTGCGACAGGAGGCCTGCACCGGAACCGACCGCGGTCCCCAACACCCATCCAGCCAGGACATCGGTCGGCCAATGCACGCCGAGATACACCAGGCAGCATCCGATGAGCACGGTGCCTGCCGCAACCACTACCCCGCCGAGGAGCCTCCATCGAGGAGTGACGGACGTCGTGGCCACCACAACGGCAGCGGCTGCCGCGGCCGTAGCCGCTGCATACGTCGAGGGCATCGCAGCGCCGCCGAGGTGAACGAGCGCAAGGTCCGTCGGCGGCCGTGCCCGGTCGATGACCTGCTTGACCCCCGCGGCCACAACTGTCGAGGCGATCACCGCGACTGGCACAGCGACGGCCGGACGGTACTCCCGACGAGCCACCACAACGCCTATCGCAAGCAGGGCGAGTACAGCGAGCGCTACGGCGCTGGTACCGATCCCCATCAGGGCATTCGCGCCACCCGTCGCCCAGCTTGTCCGGTGCGCGTCCACAAACCGCAGCAGCCCCTCGTCCAGCCACTCACTGACACCCATGACGGCAACCTAGCTTGGTCTGGGAGGCCGGGGCCCTTAGCCTGTCCCGGCTTGGCTCCGTAGCCTGCTCGCCGGGTCGCGAGGGTGGGCAGCAGTACGGTCCTCAAACCGCGGGTGGGTTGCCCGCCGGAACCAGTCGGGAGGACCGCAGTTGCTGACATCCCTCTACCATGTGCAGATTCCCGTAGGTGATCTCGACGCCGCAGTCGCGTGGTACGAGAAGTACCTCGGCTTCACCACGGCAGCGCAGCCTGACGGGCGCCACGCGTTCCTTCATTCCGAGGACGGCCCGTTCCTCATGCTGTGGCAGACCGACGACCCCGGGCGAGCCAGCTTCACCGTTGCGGGGGAAGCTTTCCCGGTTCTTCTCTATCGGACCACCCAGATACACCAGCTCCATGACAGGCTCGCGTCGTCCGGCGTGAGGATCACGACCTACCAGGACGATGGTCACCACTGGGTCCTGAAGTTCCTCGACCCGGAGGGCAACATGTGGGGAGCCTTGCAGGACAACTGAGCGGTGGTGACGGCAGGTCAGGCGGTCAGGCGGCGCGCGATCGCTGGGACGACGATCGCGGCGGCGACGAGGTGGGTGAGCATCAAGAGTGCTTTGGTGGGCGAGCTGGCGTCTGCGATCGCGTCCGGGACGAGGGAGAGGGCGGTCAGCACGACGGTCGTGCGGAGGAACGTGCGCCGCGGGTGCCGGGCCCAGCGGGCCAGTGCGACGGCGAGGACCAGGCCGATCAGCGAGAAGCCGGCCGTCAGTACGCCGAAGCCTGTGACCGGGATCGGGGCGCCGCCCATGTCGAGGCTGATCCCGACAGCGTGTCCGGCGGCGGCGACGGTCATGGTGGCGGCGCTGGCGACCGTTGCGGCGGCGAGCCCGGTGATGGTCAGGGCGCCGAGGCGGGGGGTGGCGACGTGGGTCGTGTTCAGCGTGGCGGTCATTTCTGCCTCCGGTGGGCTTGTCCGGCGGGCACCGTGCCCGTCTCTTACTAGGGCTTCGAACGGGACCGGCGCGGATCGACAGGTCACTCGAAGAATTTCTGAGCTTTTTTCGAGCCGCCGCCTCGACCGGCCACTGGGCACGAGTCGGTGGTGCCGAGTCTGAGCACGCCCAGCTACTCCCGTGCCGCCGATGTCGAAGGGACCCCACTTGTCGACTCGACACCAGGGCCGGCCGGCCGGGCGCGGCGGCGGCTTCATGTGCCCCTCACCCCTGCACGGCCGAGCTCTACCGCTGCGGACTCTTCCCGCCGATCGTCTTCACCGGCGCGAACAGCGCGACCACCCTCGACCGCTTACCGCGCGGTGAGACAGTCCGCTACTGCGAGCACGCCATCAGCCTCGGCGTCCGCGCGGGCAAGCTGGGCGACCCACGGGAGAGGAACCCTCATCACTGATGCGTGCCGCGTCCGGCTCTCAAGCCGAGTCGGGTGGCGCAGGCATCGAGGAGATCGTTGACGACCTCGGTGACCGGCTGGGTCGCGTCTACCCGAAGCGCTCCGAACCGCTCATAACTTTCATCCGCTCCTGCGTGCCACTCAAGGATGAGAGCGAGTGCCTCCGCTGTACCACCAAAGGCGTCACGGGGACGTTGAGCCAGCCGGCGGCGAATCGTCTGCGAGTCGACGAAGGTAGATGACCACGGCGAAATGACACCAAATTTCGCCCTCGTTCTCGGTTGAGCCACAGACGAAGCCGAGCTCGTCGCCGACCTCGGCAGCGATCCGGCGCACGGTCTCCGGCGGCACCCGCTGAGTGTGGCGGCTGTGCCACCCATCGCTGCGTTCAACCGCAGCGATCGGATACGGGACCTCGAAGCCGGAGCACTTCTCGAAGTAGCGCGACAGGTGGTCCTCGTCGGTGTCATAGGCGACGTAGCCACGACGACGCAGCTCCGCACGAACCGTTGACTTGCCGGCACCGGAAGTGCCGGTGACCAGGACGAGAGGCATCCCGTGGTCATGGCACGACACCCACTCACGAGGAACCCGGCGGGTTGAGCTGCAACACGGGCGACGATGAACGAAGAAGGCTTTGATTCTCTGCCGGCAGCTTGTCGGATCTGGCGCGGGGCATTCGTTGTAGGAATGAGCGCGGCCGGAGGAGGCCGCGGAGACAAGGAGTCGTGAGATGGCGCTGTATCTGACCTCGTTCGAAGACGGTGCGATGGACTTCCCCGAGGAGGCCATGCCTGACGTGGCCAAGGCCGCCCAAGCGATGATCGCGGAGGCCAGGGACGCGGGCGTGTTCGTTTTCGCCGGCGGCCTGGACTACGAGGTGGCGCCCGCTGTGGTCGCCACTGACGGGATGGTCACCGACGGCCCGTACCCGGAGAGCAAGGAACTCCTCGGCGGCGTCACCATCGTCGACGTACCCAGTCGGGAGGCGGCCCTGGAGTGGGGCGCGAAGGTGGCGGCCGGCTGCCTGTGTGCGCAGAAGGTCCGTGCGTTCTTGCCGAGGCGAGGCCGTGACGAGATGGCGCGGTACCTGATCTCGTTCGACAACGGTGCGATGAACTTCCCCACCGAGGAGGACTGGGCCGCGGTGGGCGAGTCCTCCCACGCGGTGATCGAGGAGGCCAAGGACGCCGGCGTGTACGTCTTCTGCGGAGGGCTGGATTACGACCCAGAGGACCGCGACGATACGCCGGCGTGGGTCGCCACGGTGGCCACCGACGGGTCGGTTACCGACGGCCCGCGTCCGAAGACCAGGGAGCCCCTCGGCGGGTTCACCGTCGTCAACGTGCCCACCCGGGAGGTGGCCCTGGAGTGGGCCGCGAAGGTCGCGGCCGCCTGCCGCTGTGCGCAGGACGTCCGCATGTTCATGCCCGATCCGGCCGTCGAATGGGATACCGCTGATGGCGACGCCGCCACCGTGTCGTACACAGCGGTTCGTGGAAAATCCGGTGTCACATCTGTTGCTACGGAACCGGAAACACCCTGACCCGGGACTATGACAGTTCACACAACCTTCGACGAATCCCTGCCTGCAGCGGACTGCTTGTCCTGCTCACTCCAGCCGCGCGGAGGGTCCCGGACCGAGCGAGGTGGCTGAAGCCTCCGGCCACGCGGAGAGGGCCGTTGATGAGGGTCGCCAGTCTTCTGGCGGCCCTTCTTTTCGCGCCCGCGCCCAGCCGCGCGCATCGATCACAGGGAGCGGCAGCAACGTGAGCGGGAGCTGGTGGGCTCCGACGTCACCATGACGATCTACGCCCACGCCACGTTGGAGGAGAAGCGGGTGGCGTTGCGGAGGCTCGATGAGCGAGGAACCGCCGACCTTCGTTTTTCAGGGCCACGGGCCACCAGAGTGACTGCGCCGAGGTCTGGGTTGTCACCGCGACCGGGCGTGCCGTCGTAGCGCTCGGGTGTATCAACTCTGCGGACAAATCCGTTTCGAGCGCTCGAAGTCGACGTAGCTGTTGCCAGTGCGACGCGCCGGTGCTTGCTGTTCGGTGGTGGTGATGGCGGGTCAGGCGGTCAGGCGGCGTGCGATCGCTGGGACGACGATCGCGGCGGCGACGAGGTGGGTGAGCATCAAGAGTGCCTTGGTGGCCGAGTTGGCGTCTGCGATCGCGTCCGGGACCAGGGAGAGGGCGGTCAGCACCACGGTCGTGCGGAGGAACGTGCGCCGCGGGTGCCGGGCCCAGCGGGCCAGTGCGACGGCGAGGACCAGGCCGATCAGCGAGAAGCCGGCCGTCAGTACGCCGAAGCCTGTGACCGGGATCGGGGCGCCGCCCATGTCGAGGCTGATCCCGACAGCGTGTCCGGCGGCGGCGACGGTCATGGTGGCGGCGCTGGCGACCGTTGCGGCGGCGAGCCCGGTGATGGTCAGGGCGCCGAGGCGGGGGGTGGCGACGTGGGTCGTGTTCAGCGTGGCGGTCATTTCTGCCTCCGGTGGGCTTGTCCGGCGGGCACCGTGCCCGTCTCTTACTAGGGCTTCGAACGGGACCGGCGCGGATCGACAGGTCACTCGAAGAATTTCTGAGCTTTTTTCGAGCCGCCGCCTCGACCGGCCACTGGGCACGAGTTGGTGGTGCCGGGTCTGAGCACGCCCGGGTATCCGCTTCGCGGGCCGACCGCACAGTGCCACCTGCGTGCCAGCGGATCTCGCTGAGCGTCCGTCTCACGCGGGGCGCGCTGGTCATGCTCTCCTGGGTCGTGATATCCAGTCCGCCGCCCATCGCAGAAGTCGGCTGGCGAGCGTGAGGACGGCGCTCTGCCGCGACCCTCCCGGGCGACGCCGGGCGGAGGCACAACCCAATCGTCTCCCCGATGAACCTGGCGTGTCTCGTGACGCTCGGTGGAAAGGTGAGTGGCATGAAGCTCACAGCCGTCGGCGGTGCCGGTCTGATCGGCTTGCAGGTCGTCCAGAACCTGACCGCGGCCGACACCAGGCCGTCCCTGCGGCACTGTCCACCGGCGTCGACCTGCTCACAGGGCTACCGTGCCCAGGTCCTGTAGGAGGACCTGCTCCGTCAGGGGCGCACGCCGTACTCCATCGTGCGTGCGACCCAGTTCTTCGAACTCATGAATACGGTCGTGTTCGAGACCTCCGACGAAACCACCGTTCGCCTGCCATCCACGCGCATCCAGCCGATCGCCACGGACGTCGACGCCGCGGACGTCGACGCCGCGGTCGTCGAAGTCTCCACCGCCCGCCGCCGCAAGGCATCCGCACCATTGCCGGGCACGGACGGCCCGGAGGATGAGCGGGAGGTAGGCCCGTGACTGGGGCAACGGGCAGGGCTGCATTGGTGACGGGGGCGAGCAGCGGAATCGGTGCGGCCACCGCGCGCCTTCTGGCCGCGCGAGGGATGCGCGTGCTGGTCAACTATGTCCGCAGTAGAACGGCGGCCGAGGAGGTCGTGGCCGGCATCGAAGCCGCAGGCGGCCAAGCCATGGCCATTCAAGCCGACGTGCGCGATACCGCGGCTGTCGAACGCCTGATCGAGCAGGCCCAGGCGGCATGGGGTGGTATCGACGTGCTCGTGCACAACGCGCTCACCCCGTATGTGATCAAGCCGTTCCAGGACATGACGTGGGAAGAGCTGGGCGGCAAACTCGACGACGAGATGCGCGCGGCGTTCGCGGTCACCAAAGCCGTCCTGCCCGCCATGACCGAACAGGGCTGGGGACGCATCCTCTACCTCGGCACCGGCCTCAGCCGCCGGCCCCGCGAAGGCATGATCGCACTCGGCACGGCCAAGGCTGCACTGAACCAGTTCGCCCGGTACCTCGCCCAGGAACTGGGCCCGCGGGGCATCACGGTCAACATCGTCGAGCCCGGCCCGGTGGAAGGCACCCGCATGGCGAATGTGCTCGAGGAGGAGCTCAAGCAGCGGCAGGTGGCCGCCACCCCTCTGGGCCGCCTGGCACGCCCTGGCGACGTCGCCCAGGCGGTCGCCTTATACGCCAGCGAGGACAACGCCTTTATGACCGGTACCACGGCCGCGGTCAACGGTGGGATGTCCATGTCCTGACGCCCCGCTGTCCACCGCGCACGGTTATGCCATCCCGGTCCGTGGTGTAGTGGGCTCAGTTGTTTCGGCCCGCGATGTGCACGCGCCGACGAACCTCGCAAGCCGCTGACCTGGGGGAATGTGGTGGGCAGGGGCGGGGTCGAACCGCCGACCTTCCGCTTTTCAGTCTCGACGGGGGCGGGGCGGCGCCGCGGAGGCGGCCCGGCTGGGGCAACGCCGGCGTACTCAGGTGTCCAGGGCGATCCGGGGACGTTGATGTCACCGTTGATGTCAGTTGACTGTCAGCGACGCATTGCGAGTGGGTTCTGCTACGCAGGTCACCTCTCAATTCGGAGATCGCCGAGCGTGGGCTGGTCCTTGTTGGTGTGGGCTATTGAGGGCTGGTAATGGCCGCCCGCCAGCACGTCAGGGGCACGTTGGGTCAGGGAGCGGCGCGCAGTGCCAGCGCCAGTCGCTGCCGACCGTCGACAACCCAGGAACCACGATCCGCCCGGTCGCCCAGCGCAACGCCGTCCATGGATCGATATCAGCCGTGCGGAATGACTCGAGCTCGGCGTGCCGGTTCGGGAACATCCGGGCGAGGATCCAGGCACAGACGTCCGAGGGCGGTTCGAACGGTAGCCCGAGACCGGCCGCGATGTCATCGGCATGTACAAGCAACTCGATGCAGCCCATGCCCGCGGTGCCTTCGGCGTCGGCCATCCCGAAGGGGTGGAAGCCCAGGTCGGTCGGTTTCGCGGCTCGTACTGCGGCTGAGAGGAGACGGCCGCTTGCCTCGAGGAGTTCCAGCACGTCGGCAGGGGTGGCGGCTTCCAGCGCGCGGGAGTAGAAGGTCACGTAGTGCGTCGACGCTTGGCTGGCGAGCTGCATCGCGTACGCCTGCATGCAGTGCGCGGCATGCTCCGCAGTGAGCCGGCAGGTCCAGTCCAGAGTCCCTGCCGGGGTCTGCCAGTCCTGGTCTGTTCCCGGCCGGAGCGCGGTGATCACGCTGTCGACTGCTCTATCGAGATGTTCGGCTGGTCGCAAAGGGACTCCTCCATTGGTTGGTTGGCCCAGAGGGTAAGGAGCCTCACGCCTTTGCACAACGGCTTTAGTCCTGGCCGAGCCGCAGCGAACGGGATGAATGAGACGGGAACTGAGACGGAGCGTCGGTGCCTCCGGTCGCTGGCCCTCGCACGCAGAACCAGCTTGGAAGGCTGGCGCGGGCCCCTGGTCGTGGCTGCTGTCTCGCGTAGCAGCTACCTCTGACAGACCGCTCATGACCGGTGCGGACCCGCCCTAATGGCACGTGAATGGAACGGCGGCGCCGCCCGGGAAGGGCTGAACCCTTGGCTGTCGACCGGCGTTCGGTGGAGCTGATGTCAAACGCCCCGGGGGGAGATCACCTCCGGGGCGTTTCCGCAGGTGGGCAGGGGCGGGGTCGAACCGCCGACCTTCCGCTTTTCAGCGCCAAGGACCCACGTCCGCCGGCATCCGTTGACGTACGTCCGTGCACGTCAGCGCTGTCCGAGAACACCGACGGACGACGGCGAACGAGGACGAATGAGACCACGTCTGAGACCAGCCACGACGTCAGCGGCGGATCGCAAAGTCGGGAGCGCGGGCCTTCCGTCGTGGCGTGGGTAACCCCCGAAGACCAACTCGACTGGCCGGGATTAGCGCCGAGCGGTCGGGTGGCCGATTTTCCGCGGCTGGGCAGAACTGCCTCGCCTGGTCCGCTCCGACTTGACGCGGACGCCTTCGTGGTGCGTTATTGGCGGCGGACGCGGTAGCGCAGGTGGGTGACGCGCCGGGCGAGGTCCTCCTCGTCGGGGGTGGTCAGTACGCGGTCCAGGGTGAGCTCGATGTGCGCTGCCGGAAGGTTGTCGAACAGCCGTCGTCCCTGCCCGAGCAGGACGGGTACGACGTGCAGCTCCAGTTCGTCGAGCTCCCCTGCGCGCAGCAGTGCTTGGGCCGCGCCGGCACCGTGCACCATCACGTCACCATCTCCGGCCGCCGTCCGGGCCTGTGCGGCGCACTCCCGCACACCGGTGACGTAGCGGACGCTGCCCGGCGGCGGATCGGATGGGACGTCGTGAGTCAGGACGAAGACTGGTACGCCATCGTGGTGGTCACCCTGCCAGCGGCGCGCGTGTTCGTACGTGCGGCGCCCGGAGATCACGGCACGGGTGGCGTTCACCTCGCTCATCACCTGACCGCTCGGTCCGGGCTCGTTGCGCCGGTCGAGCCAGTTGAAGAGCCGGAACCCGCCGATGCCCATCGGCGCGTCCATGCTGTCCTGCGGCCCGACGACGTAGCCGTCCAACGACATGGTCATGTACAGCCGGATGATCCCCATCGCCTCAGTCTCCCGTCCGCACGCGGTGAAGCACGCCAGGTCCGTCCAGGGAACGCAGCAGTTCCAGCTCGACGTGGTCGGGCGGCAGGTCTTCGAAAAGCCGACGTCCCTGCCCGAGCAGGACGGGGATCAGCTGCAGCTCCAGCTCGTCCAGCAGGCCGGCACGAAGGCGCGCCTGCGCGGTCGCGGCGCCGTGCAGCATGATGTCGCGGCCGCCGGCCGCGGCCTTGGCCTGCGCGACGCAGGACTCGATGCCGTCGGTGACGTAGCGCGCCGATCCAGGCGCGGGATCGGCGGGTGCGGCATGGGTCAGCACGAAGATCGGGACTCCGTCGTGGTGGTCGCCGGCCCAGCCGCCCGCGTGGTCGAAGGTGCGCCGACCGGTGATCACCGCTCCCGTGGCCATCGCCTCGTCGAACACGGTGGCGTTGGTCTCGTCGACAGGTCGGTGCGAGCCTGGATCGACGCCGCCGGCGCGCAGCCAGTCGTGCAGCCGCTCACCGGTGACGCCGAGTCCGTGATCCATCCCGTCGTCCAAGCCGGTGATGAACCCGTCCACCGACATCGACATATGCAGCACGATCTTGCTCATGGGTCATCGGTCCTTTCGGGTAGGTCGAACGGGGTGACGCGTGCAGTTAGTGGTCGAGGAAGGCCTGGATGTCGAGTTCGACCAGCGCGGTGTCACCGACGACCACCTTGCTGCCTTCGACCGACGACGCGCCCACGTTGAAGTCGGAACGACGTACCGACGTGCGCCGGAAAGCCCGACGCGGGGCTCGCCCTGCAGGCCCGTCTCGTCGATCCCGAGGAACTCGCATGCGATGGTCACCGTCCGGGTTACGTCGCGAATGGTCAGGTCGCCTACGAGCGTGAACCTGGTGCCGTCCCCTGCAGCTGCGATCTGCGTACTCGTGAATCTCATGGCCGGGAATCTGGCGGACTCGAAGAAGCTCGAAGACCTCAGTCGTCATCACGCATCTGCGTGCCGGTGTCTATGGGGGGGGTACACCGTCGGCTGCCACCGCTCGACGGCGGTCGTGAACGCCTCGGCCGCTGCCTCCTCGGCGATGTCGAGATCGCCGAAGTGCCTGGTCAGGGTGGCGACCGCCCGGGCACACTCCTCGTGGTGCACCCGATGATCGCCTTCTCGACGTCGCTCACTGGAATGGCCGCACCTCGATCTTCCGATCGCAAATCTTCGACGCCTCGGTGGCGAGCTTGAGCGCCACATCCAGATCGGGGGCCTCCCACACCCAGACGCCGGCGAGGTACTCCTTCGACTCCACGAAAGGCCCGTCGCTGAACACCGCCTGCTCGCCCCGGTTGTCGATGACCGTGGCCACGGTGGTGTCTGCGAGTCCGCCCGCGAAAACCCAGTAGCCCTCGGCGATCAGTCGTTCGTTGAACGCGCTGATGGCAGGCTGCCTGTCGGTGCTGCCGGGATTGCTCTTGTCATCGATCACGGAAACCAGGTACTGCATCTGAAGATCCTCTCCTGGGGTGTCAAGGCAGCGTGGTTCGGTGGCCAGGGACTTCAGGCCGTTGCATACCGCGGGCGCCCGGCCGGCCGGAGACCTGGATCGTCACGCCCTTCGAGTCGACTCGCGACTCGACCAGGTCGAGCGCAAGATCCGGGCCGGTCTCCGGGAACAGTCTCGCGCCCTGGCCGAGGATTACCGGGATCACGATCAGAGTCAGCTCGTCGACCAGATCGTTCTCCAGCAGCCACCGGGTCAGGGCGCCACTGCCGTGTACCTGCAGCTCACCCCCCGACTCAGCCTTCAGCTCTCGGACGGCGGCCGCGACGTCTCCGGACAGGACGGTGGTGCCCGACCACGCCGGATCGGCGAGTGTGGTCGACGCCACGTACTTGGGCCGTGTGTTCAACGCCCGCATGACGGGCTCCCAGCCAGGGACATGCTGTTCCGTCAAGGACCCCCACGAGTCGGCGAACAGCTCGTAGGTCCGCCGGCCGAGCAGGAACGCGTCGGCGCGCTGGTAGGTCTGGTTGATGAGCGCGTGGGTCTCGTTGTCACCCTTCCCCCGGGCCCATCCGCCGCGCTCGAATCCGTTCCGGCGGTCCTCATCCGACGCGTGGCCGTTTCCCTGCATCACTCCGTTATGGTGACCTGGGTCATGGTTGTCAGCTTCATGTTCCGCTTCCTTTACTTGGTGCCGGCCCCTGTGGGGCGTCACCCCTGCTACGGACACCACCACCCCGATCCGACACCGCCTCCTGGATTTCTTTGAGGAACTTTCCGGGACGCCGGTCGTCAGCGATCCGACAGCACGAGTTTCGCGGCGACAGCGCTCCACTACCGCAAGCGCGCCCAGCGCGGACAAGCCCTGCGACCAGATCGACCGCGAAGACCCTGACCAGTGCTGGCCGGCGTCGAACGGCTCGGGCTGCTCGCAATAGCCGGTCCAGCGATGGTGGGCGGCGTCGTAGGCAAGGTGCCCTCCACCGTTGGTGCTTCCGTTGGTGCTGGGACCGAGCAGCGCGTCGGGGATGTGCCGGTGCGGGCACGTCGACGGCCCGGAGCCGTCATCCCGGACCGCCCGGGTGGGTGAGGTCGTAGGCGCGTGAGACCTTCTGGGGACCACCATCCGCCACGCGTCCACGACGAGCTCGCGGGCCTCGGTCGGGTCCAGTGCAGCGAGCTCCGTGTGGACCCAGTTGAACCGCATGTCCGAGTCCGACGGCAGCCGGAACTTCTCCGGCTGGCCGGCGACGAGCGCGCCGCGCTCCTCTTTCGGGAACGCGAACTCCATCACCGCTTCGTCGAGGGAGAACGCGACGTAGACGATCTGCTTGACCCGGAACTTCAACCGGCCGCGCACGTAGACCGGATAGGAGCGTTCGAGCTGCGAGCCCAGTGCGCGAACATCCTCGATCACCGCCATGACGCGCCTCCCCACCCGAGGGCGAGGGCTGCCAGGTCGTGCGGGGTGCGCGCGGGATGCCGGTCGTCCTGGGTCGCTACGTCGACCTCGACCGCGACGCCACGCGCATAGAAGAGGTGCTGACCAGCGGTGAGCAGTCGCTCACGCGGCCCCGGGCTCGGTCTCGTCATCGATCCGTCATACCCCGTTGACAGCAGATCGACCAGGCCATTCCGTCGAAATAGACCGATCATTCCACTTGAAGGAGCGAAGAGCGATGACCACGCGGAGCACCGCCGACACGATCGCCCGCTTCAACGAGGCCTTCCGTCGCCGCGACCCCGGGCCCTGGCCGCCGTCGTCCACGACGACTGCCTGATGGTGTCGGCACAGCCCGCGCCCGGCGGCACGGCGTACGCCGGCAAGGGCGCGTCCTTCCGCCTTTCAGGTCCAGGCAGGCCAGGTGCTGTGAGTGGCCGACGCTCAGGATGGTCATGCTGCGGTGGCTGATGCTTGCCGCTGAGTGGGTCGGTTGGCGTCACGGCTGGCGTCCCGTCCGGATCTCGATTCGGTCGCGATCGGCGCTCCAGCACGCTCGTGTCGGCGCGCAGGGTGCTCGGCCTTCCTGTGATCCTCGGCGTGGTTTCAGCCACTCGATCAGAAGCCTGGGCCCTGACAGGATGGCCGGCATGTCCGCGTACCCACTGATCGAGCCCTACGACAGCGGTCAGCTCGACGTCGGGGACGGCCACTCCATCTACTGGGAGACGGTCGGTTTGCCAGCGGGAACTCCGGCGGTGTGGCTCCACGGCGGGCCCGGAGGTGGGTCCGCGCCCGGCCATCGGCGCCACTTCGATCCGTCCCGCTACCGGGCGGTTATCTTCGATCAGCGCGGATGTGGCCGTAGCCGGCCCCTGGCGAGTGACCCCGACGCTGACCTATCGACCAACACCACCGATCACTTGGTCCGCGATCTCGAGCGGCTCCGCACCCACCTCGACATCGATCGGTGGGTAGTGGCTGGAGTCTCTTGGGGAGTGACCCTCGGCCTGGTCTACGCCGAACGGCATCCCGAACGCGTACTCGGCATGGCCTTCGCCGCGGTGAGCGCCGGTCGCTGGCAGACAATGCAGTGGATGACGCGTGACATGGGCCGAGTGTTTCCCCGCGAGTGGGAACGCTTCGCCGAGCTCGTTCCCGAAGCCGAACGCGGAGGTGACCTGGCCGCCGCCTACGCCCGGCTGCTGGCCAGTCCCGACCCCGCTCTGCGGGAGGAGGCAACCCGGCGCTGGTGCGCATGGGAGGACACCCATGTATCGCTAGCCCCCGGACACCGACCGGACGTCAGTGTGGCGGACGTGTCCTGGCAGCAGGTCTTCGCCCGGCTAGTAACCCACTACCGGGGGCACCGCCGCTTTCTGGCCGACAACGAGGTGATGGCCAACCTGCACCGCATTAACCACATCCCAGCCGTGCTGATCCACGGCCGCTACGACGTATCCGGACCACTCGACACAGCCTGGGAACTGCACAAGGCCTGGCCCGCCAGCCGCTTGGTCGTCGTTGACGATGCTGGGCACTTCACCGGAAGCATGGGTCGAGAGTTAACAGCAGCCCTCGACTCTATGAGCCGCGTCCAATCCCCGTCGCAGGCTCCTTGAGCGGTCGTCAGGGTCATGAGGGTCGGAGGGTTTGGCCGGTCTCCTGGCTAAAGCCTTAGCTTGTCGTTTAACCTCTGGTCCTTTCGTCATGAGGTTGGTTGGTGTGTTTGCCGACGTTGTGGCGTGGTGCTTGTTGGCGGTTTTTACGGCCTGGTGGGCGTCCTGGGCCTGGCCGGCTGGGTTTTGGTGCGCGGGCGGGGACGGGTAGTTTCCGGTGGATGTTCCGATAGCCGCGGTGTACTTGTGCCGGTGTGAGCGGGCGGCCTGCTGGTTGGCGGGGTTCCCAGGGGCGACGGATGTGGTCAGTGCGATCGCGGGCAAGTCGTAGCTGGGTGTAGGCGACGACGATGAGCCAGGTCCAGCGGTCGGCCGCTTCGGGGTGGCGGATCTTCGGTTTGGTCCAGCCGAGGGTTTGTTTGAGCATGCGGAAGGTGTGTTCGAGATCGAATCGGCGCAGGAATGCCCGCCAGGCTCGGTCAACGGTTTCAGCGCTCAGGTTGGTGGATGATGTCCATAGCCACAGCGGTTTCGGGTCACGCTCGCCGGGCAGATGGTCGACGGACAACCGGATCAAGCTGCCCTCGGTGACCGGGAGTTCGCCTTCGTGGCCGGTCCAGGCCGCGCGGCGGGTGAGCCGCGGGTGTAGCCGGTTCCAGCAGCTCGCGGTTGCGGTGCCATACCGGGGTGTGTCGTTGGCTGTTGCCACATCGGGGGGCGTCCAGGTGTCGGGGTCGGGCAGTGAGAACTCGGGTCCGTGTTTGGGTGGGCGGCCGCCAGCGCCTGGTGTGCGTGGTGGTTTCGGGTGTCGCAGTACGCGGTCTGAGCGCAGCCGGCCCACCAGCTGCACGGGCAGGTCGTCCAGCAGATAAGCCAAACGCGTCACGTCGTAGCCGGCGTCGAACACGATGAGAATGTCTGGATCACCGGGCTGCCACTGTCTGGCTTGCACGAGCCGGGTGACGACGTCACGGACCTGGCGTGCGGTGGCCTCGGTTTCATCGTCGGTAGGTCCAAGCCGCACCACATCGAGGATCTGTGTCCAGGAGCTGGGTCCGCTCTCCAACACTGCGACGAAGGAGTACGGCCAGCCCGGGATCATCTGTGCCTGGTTCTTGCCGCGGCCGTAGGTGTGGCAGAACAGTCGTTCCGCACTGGTGTCGGCGTCCGGGCGTAGCCAGTTACTGACATCGACGGCCAGCACGATCCGCCCATCCCGGTCACGGGGAAGCGGCAGCCCACTCAGCGAGTAGCTCAGCCTGGTGATGTCGATCCGTCCGGCATTCAACCCGTCATACAGCGCGCCATGCCCGCGCCGGTGCTGTGCAGCAAGGCACAACTCGACCAGCGTGTTCACCGGTCCCTGCTCACACAACACGGCGTCGGCCAGCTCGAACAAGGCATCCGCACGCGCGGTCAAACAGTCATAGAACACGACCCGGAACCGGGAAAGATCCACAACAGTGTTGGTGTCCTGCTCGCCTGGACACGGTACATGAGGCACACTGATCTGCGCGGCCATCGCTTGCCACCTTCGGACGTTCTTTGGTCGGAACCCGAAGAGCATCAGGCGATGGCCGTTCCATCACCACAACGACACGCCGAACAAGGTCAGACCCGCACCCCGAGCAGGACTCGGGAGGTTAAACGACAAGCTTAGGCCCGGGCTCAGCCCGCAACAGCTGGGTCCCGCGAAGCGCGTACCTACGGAGTGGTCACGCAACAACGCCATCGACGCCCTACAACGAACCATCGACTTCCTCGACACCCACCTGAAACTGAAGTTCCCCCCGCGGAGCGGACACTCAACTTCTACGCGGCAAGGGTTGTGTGTGGACTGTATCTGAGGCGTGCTTCGAGTGGTGTGACGTAGCCCAGTTCGGGGTCCTTGCGGAGCCTTCGGCGGTTGTAGTTCACCTCGATGAAGGTGAACACATCGGCGCGGGCGGCCTGTTTGCTGAGCCAGACCTCGGTCCCGATCTCTGCTTTCAGGATTGCGAAGAAGCTCTCGGCGGCAGCGTTGTCGTAGCACGTTCCGACTCGACCCATGCTCTGGCGCATCGTCAACTTGTGTATCTCGCTGCGGAACTCGCGTGAGGTGTACTCGCTGCCGCGATCGCTGTGGAAGATGCAGTCCTCCTCTAAGTCGCCGCGGGCGTGGGCCATGCGCAGGGCGTCGATGACCAGATCGGCGCGGTGGTGGTCAGCCATGGACCAGCCGAGCACCTCGCGGGTCGCCAGGTCGATGGCGGTGGCGAGGTAGTACCAGCCCTGGGCGGTGGGCAGGTAGGTGATATCGCCGACCAGTCTCGTGCCGGGCCGCTTCGCGGTGAAGTCGCGGGCGATCAGGTCCGGCGCCGGCGCAGCCGTGGTGTCGGCCTTGGTCAGGCTGCGGCGCCGACGCCGTGTGATGCCGCGGATCCGGCGTTCTCGCATGATCCGCTCCACCTTCTTGCGATTGACCGCCCGCCCGCTGCGGCGCAGGGTGGCGTGCACCCGCGGGACACCGTAGGCCCCCATGGAGTCGCGGTGGATCTCGGCGATCTCGCCGGCCAGGACGTCCTCCTCCCGGGCGCGGGCCTCGGCGGCAGGCCTACCCGCCCGCCAGGCATAGAAGGAGGAGCGGGAGATCTCCAGCACTCGACAGATCCGCTTGACGCCCCAGGCATCGTGGTGATCCTCAACGAAACGGAAGCGGATCACCGTATCGTCTCCGTGGCGAAATAGGCGGCCGCCTTGCGGAGGATCTCGATCGTCTTCTGCTGCTCGGCGGTCTGCTTGCGCAGTCGCTTCAGCTCCTCACGCTCGGTGCTGGTCAGTGCCCCAGGCCGGCCCTCACCCCGGTCGGCCCCATCGCGGTTGACCCAACCGCGCAGCCCTTCCGGGCTGACCCCGAGCTCCCGCGCGATCTCGGTGACGGTCCGCTCCGGCGAGGAGCGCACCAGCGCGACCGCGTCCCGCTTGAACTCCTCGGTATACCGCTTACTCATGTTGCTCTTGGTTCCCACCTGGCACTACTTCCTCTGGGCTCACACGTCCCAGTCTCCAGGTGTCCACTCCGCGGGGGGAACTTCAAACAGCCAGAAGCCGAGGCGAAACGATGAGGTGATCAGCTAGCACATCGACGGCGGGGTTGTCTGCGTCGAGGTGCGTCGTTCAGTGACCGCTCTAGTTCAACTGCTGCTGCAACGCAGCCGAAGCCCGTGTTGTCATCGCACATGGCCGGGGCGGCCGCGTCGTTGACCAACGTTGGCGCATCGGTTTGGCGTAGGCGGCCTCAGCGCCCGGGGTGCAGCCCAATCGGTCTCGTCAAGCCCGGCGCGCAGCAAGGGCTGCAACGGCACCGTCCTATGCGACGATGGCGATCATGCCTGACGAACAAACGCCTGTCTCGGCTCGTCGGTCTGCGGCGGAGGGCTTTGTCAGTGAGGTCAACGCGCAGACAGGCAGTGACCTGCGGCTGGTTGGGCTGCCGGATCTGGGCACGCCCAGTGGTGCTGCCTACGTGCGCTGGCCGGACGGGCGCCCTGGCGTACTCACCCGGTCGATCCTGAGCCCCGACACGTTGCATGTCTTCGCCGACATCCTCGCCATGGCCTCGGCCCGCGGTGTCCCGGTGCCGCGGTATGAGCTGATCACTGCGCTTTCCCAGGGTTCGGCCGTCGTTCAGCAACGGCTGCCTGGTTCACCGCCGCGGCACATCGATCCATCGATGGTCGATGCGATGGTCGCTGTCAACGAGTCGTTCGCCGGACTCCTCGCCGACTGGCCGCAGGTGGAGGTTCCACAGCTGCATCTACGCCAGAGCGGTGAGGGCACGTGCCTCCACGAAACACTGCAGCGCTACGACGATCGCAGCAGGAGACTGCTCGGCTGGATCCGGGACGTCGCAACCACAGGTCCGGACCAGCTGACAGGTGATGACCTCGTGCACTGGGACTTCGTACCAGGCAACCTCTTGTTCGACCCGATGGGAGCCGTGACGGGCGTCGTCGACTGGTTCACTATCGCACGCGGTGACCGCCACTTCGGACTGATGAAGGTGCGCTTCAACCTTGGACACTTCGCCGCCGACGGCACGGGCGGCTACCCAACGGTGACCGCCGCGGCGATCAGTCGCCTGGACGATCTCCTCGATCAACTGCTGGAACCAGCCACGTACGACCTGTACTGGGCGCACTGGAGCCTTGCACTCGTCGACTGGACGATCCGCCAAGGCCAACAGTCCAAGATCGACGCCTACCTCGACCTCGCCAACACCCGCATCCGCTGACCCACGTCGCTGACGGGCAGCTCAATGCGTGTCGTCAA
Organism: Actinopolymorpha pittospori; assembly: GCF_014873875.1. Taxonomy (GTDB): domain Bacteria; phylum Actinomycetota; class Actinomycetes; order Propionibacteriales; family Actinopolymorphaceae; genus Actinopolymorpha; species Actinopolymorpha pittospori. The sequence goes on from NZ_JADBEM010000001.1 coordinate 2,377,532, forward strand.
GGGCGCCAGCATCCACGCGGCGCCGTCACGCCGCGGCGGAGTAGCCGGCATCGTAAAGCTGATGACTTCGGAGCATTGCGTATAGGACGTTGATGCGTCGTCTGGCGAGGGCGATGACGGCCTGCTGGTGGGTCTTGCCTTCTGATCGTTTGCGGGCGTAGAAGGTCTTGCTCGCTAGATCGCTGGTCAGGGCGCAGAACGCGGACTGGTAGAAGATGCGCTTGAGTCTGCGGTTGCCGCCGGCAGCTCGGCGCAGGTAGCGCAGCTTCCCGCCGCTACTCAGCCACCTTCCGCCAACTCCGCCAAGCCCGCATTGACTGGCGGAGAGCACACCACGAATCCGCCGACCACCTCGAAGAGCACCAGGTCCTGGCGGTCGTTGGTGAACTCGTCTACACCGGCACCGGCTGGCACACCACCGGTGACGCCCTCCTCGCCAACACCGCCGCAGCCCTCGCCCGCGAGCAACGCCAAACCGGACGACTGGAGATCGCAACCAACGGTTGACACATCCAAGTGTCAAGCCCCGGGTTTCGTGGAGACTGATTTAGTTGGTTCCTGCCGCGGCCAAGACCGGGTTGGTCTGGGCGTGTGATGCCGTGCCGGCATCGGTCTGGGACGCTTTGGTGGCGTCGTGGTGGTGGCCATGCTGGGCGTCGGGCTGCTCGTCGTGGTCGTCAGGGTCGGTGGCCTGACGGGCCCAGTAGGCGGCCTCGTACTCGGCGGGCGGGACGTGCCCGAGCTCGCCGTGCAGGCGTCGTTGGTTGTACCAGTCGGCCCACTCCGCGACCGCGATCTCAAGGTCGTCGATCCCGCGCCACGGTCCCTTCCGCCGACGCGCTGGACCGCGGACGAGCTCGGCTTTGAACAGCGAGTTCAGCGCCTCGGCCATGGCATTGGTGTGTCCTGAAGGGAGCTGAGGTTTTCTGTTGTAGAAGGCAGAATGATCGGCAGTGACCATGCTGTTGCAGAGATGAAGGTAGGTCCTTCGGTATCGGTATACAGGTACTGGTGCCAAACCGCCGCGAGCTGCTGTGGTGAATGAGCCATGGTGGTGAACGTCCGCGGAAAAGCCGTCGTGAGAGGCGGCAGGTATGAGCCAAGAAGGCGAACGAGAGTGAACCATCGACGACGTGTCGTTAAGCCAGGTGGCATCAAAACTAGGGCCTTAATGCTGTCCTGGGATAAGTCAGAGGGAAACCTGTCTACTGCTCTGGCGGTGCCCGGCATGAAGATGGCGCGAGTTTGGCTTCGGCTCTGCAGCGGAACAGGAGAACTCCTCGGCACGACACGGGTTCCAGTGGATTGGAGCAGGAACCCATCGGGAGATCGGCAAGCGGCTAATCCGCGAGCCGCAGAGTACCGGGCACGTGCCAGGAGGGCGGAACGTCTCGTAGTAGTGATGAAGCGCCCGTAATGGGCGCGGAGCGAAGGAGACGTGTCGTCGAGTGTCGTCCAGCGATCAACCAAGCACGGGAGGAATTGCGTGGGCGAGACAAGATCAGCAGGTAAGTCGTTTGACATTCCGAGAACGCTGATATGGAAGGCATACCTGAAAGTCAGTGACAACAAGGGTGCGGCAGGGGTCGACGGGCAGTCGTTGGCAGAGTTTGAAGAGGATCTTCAGAACAATCTGTTCAAGCTCTGGAACAGGATGTCGTCGGGGAGTTATTTCCCAGCGCCGGTAAAGGCCGTTCCCATCCCGAAGCCGGATGGTGGCACACGGATCCTCGGAGTGTCCACTATCGCCGACCGGATAGCGCAGACGGCCGTGGCGATGATCCTGGAGCCGGACGTGGACCCCGTGTTCCACTCCGATTCCTACGGTTATCGTCCAGGGAAGTCTGCGCTGGACGCGGTGGAGGTGTGCAAGCAGCGGTGCTGGAGACGCCCATGGGTGGTCGATCTGGACATCCAGGGTTTCTTCGACAACGTTCCGCACGCTCAGATCGTCGCCGCGGTGGAGAAACACACCGACCTGCCGTGGGTTGTGCTGTATGTGAAACGGTGGCTTGTCGCGCCGGTTCAGCAGCCAGACGGTAGTCGTGTCGTTCCCGTCAAGGGAACTCCACAAGGATCGGCAATCTCACCATTGTTGTCGAATCTCTTCCTGCACTACGCGTTGGACTCCTGGCTGGCCAGGAAGTATCCGGTGGTGCGGTTCGAGAGGTACTGCGACGACGTTGTCCTGCACTGTTACAGTCAGCGGCAAGCGAAGTTCATTCGCCATGTTGTTGCCGAACGGTTGCTGGAGTTCGGGTTGGTCTGTCACCCGGACAAGACCCGCATCGTCTACTGCAAGCAGGAGGGGCGAGATGAGGAGTACCCGGTGACGAGCTTCACGTTCCTGGGCTTCGATTTTCGTCGCGCCCCTATCCGTCGCCGTGACGGCGTGCTGATGTGCGGGTTCGTCCCGCTCGTCGGCAAGGCTGCGTTGAAGTCGATGGCGCGGGTCATCCGGCAGTGGAAGCTGGGTCGCAGGACCAGTCTGAGTTTTCGGGGCCTCGCCGCGATGGTCAATCCCATCGTATCGGGGTGGATCAACTACTATGGGCGCTTCTACAAGTCCAGGTTGATGCACTTTCTAGAGCAGCAGATCAATCCCTTCCTGGTGAAGTGGGCGATGCGGAAATACAAGCGACTGCGCCGTGCCAAGGGAAAGACGCGCCGGAAACTGGCCGAGATAGCGTCAGCGTTTCCAGCGATGTTCGCTCACTGGAAACACGGCGCGATGCCTACTGGTTCGACGGTGGGAGCCCGGTGACGGGAGACTGTCACGCCGGGTTCTGAGAGCAGCGGCGGGTGAAATTCCCGCCGCTGACTCACCTCGTAGCTGTCTCCTCTACTTCCAACCGACGCGACCGCGTCGGCCTCCTCCAGCCGCTGGGTGTAGCGCAACGCGCGGTATTGCACGCCTCTGTCGCTGTGATGGACCAGGCCGGCCACGTCCTGACTGGCGTGTTCACGCCGCCAGATACCCATCTGCAGTGCATCCAGTGCGAGCTCGGTATACAGGCTGATCGACACCTGCCACCCGAGGATCATGCGGGAGTAGACGTCGAGCACGAAGGCCACATAGACCCACCCGTCCGCGGTGCGCACATAGGTCAGATCGGCCACCCACAACTGGTTCGGACGTGACGCGGTGAAGTCGCGTCTGACCAGGTCACAGGGTCGCTCGGTCTCAGCGGCCGGCTTGGTGGTCCGGGGGTGCTTGTCCCGGGTGACGCCACGGACACCTTCGGCGCGCATCAGCCGTTCGACCGTGCACTTGGCCACCTGATGGCCCTGACGGCGCATCTCGTGACACACCTTCCTCGCGCCGTAGACCTCCAGGTTCTTCACATGCACCTCCTTGATCTGCTCGACCAGGATCTGGTCACGGACAGACCGAGCCGACGGCGGCCGGGACTTCTGCGCGTAGTAGGTCGACGGCGCGATCTCAGCAGGCGTTCCCTTCAACGCCGTCAGGACCGGCTGGACGCCACCGTGCTCCGCTTCCACGGAGTCCACGAACTCGACCTTCAACGCCGTGTCTATCGACTCGGACGGTCCAACTCCGCCGCGAAGAAAGACGCCGCCGACTTCAGAATCGAGTTCGCCCGGCGCAGCTCACGGTTCTCCCGCTCCAGCTCCGCGATCTTGGCCGCGTCCGATGTCGTCGTCCCCGGCACCACCCCAGCGTCAACCTCAACCTGCTTCACCCACGTCCGCAACGCTTCCGGATGCACCCCGAGTTGGTCCGCGATCCGCTTCACCGCGCCCATCCGAGACCCCGGATCCTGCCGAGCCTCCACCGCCAACCGCGTGGCCCGCTCCCTCAACTCATCCGGGTACTTACGCTGCGCTGCCATCGTCCTCGTTCCTCCAGGCTTCGATGTCTCCATCTAACCCGGGGCGAGACAAAGTGCAGGAGACAGGAGAAAGGCTGATGGAACACCTGTTACTGACCACTGCCGAGGCGGCAGAGCGGCTGCGGATCGGCAAGAGCACGCTGTACGACCTCATCCGGTCCCGTCGTCTTCGAACTGTAAAGATCGGCAAGCGTCGTCTCGTGCCGGTCGATGCTCTGCCAGAGGTGATCGCTCTCCTGGTGGAGGAGGAGTCCGCGGCATGACCGAAAAGCTGCGAGAGGCGCGGAGACGTCGTCCGAACGGCAATGGCACCGTCTACCAACGCAAGGACGGTCGATGGGTTGCCCGCGCGTACCTGCTCATGCCAGATGGCACCACGGCCCGCCGGGACTACTACGCCGCGAGCGAGAATGCTGCGAACCGCAAACTCGTCGCAGCGCTCTCGAAGTCGCACCAGAGGATACCCGCGGAGGCGACGGGCTGGACGATCGAACGGTTCCTGCTCTACTGGCTGGAGCACGTCGTGCGGCCGGCTCGTAAGCCCAAGACGTATCAAGGCTACGACGTGGTGGTTCGCGTACACCTGATTCCGCAGCTGGGCCGCAAGAAGCTCCACCGGCTGACCGGGGCGGACGTACGCCTTTACCTGACCAGGCTCCGCAACACCTGCCTGTGCTGCCTGCACCGCGTCGACGCTCGACGGCCGAAAGAAGAGCGGAAGTGCTGTGCGGTCGGACGCTGCTGTCAGAAGCTCCCATCGGCTCGGCTCGTTCAACAGGTCCACGCCGTGGTCAGGAACGCACTGCAGGCGGCCGTACGAGAGGAGCTGATCGCCAGGAACGTCGCCAAGCTGGTCCAGGTCTCCGCCCCGACCTACGAGGTGAACCGCGGGATCGATGCCGACGAAGCGAGGACCCTTCGCGTCGTCGCCAAGAACGATCGCTTCTACGCGCTGTACATGCTCGCCCTCTACGTCGGTCTTCGGCGCGGCGAACTGCTCGGGCTGCGATGGGAGGACATCGATCTTGCGGACGGGACGCTCGAGGTACGGCGGAGCCTGCAACGGGTCGGTGGCCGCCTCCAACCAGTCACGCCCAAGACTCGGAGCTCGCGGCGAACCGTTCCCCCGGTCGGCATCTGTGTGGATGCCCTCACCGACCACAGAACGCGGCAGGAACGCGAACGGGAGGCGGCAGGCTCCGCTTGGGCCGACTCCGGCTACGTGTTCACCACGACCACTGGAACACCGGTCGAACCAGACAACCTGCGCCGCAGCTGGTATCCGATCCGAGAGGCGGCCGGCCTGGATGAGGCCCGGTTCCATGATCTGCGGCACAGCTGCGTGACGTTGCTGCTGGAGCTGGGGACGCCGCCGCACATTGTGCGGGACATCGTGGGTCACTCGGACATCGACGTCACGATGACGATCTACGCCCACGCCTCGCTGGAGGAGAAGCGGGCGGCGTTGCGGAGGCTCGATGAGCGGCTTCGGTAGATCCGCACCGGACCACCGTTGGCGTCACGGCTGGCGTCATCGCAGGTTCTGCGGTACACCCTGGATCGGGTTTCCGCAGGTGAGAGGTGGTGGGCAGGGGCGGGGTCGAACCGCCGACCTTCCGCTTTTCAGGGCCACGGAGCCACGTTCACCGGCCTCCGCCTGGGTACGTCTGCGCAGGTCAGCGCCATCCGCGGCCGTCGCCGAACGGTCCCGGACGCGAGTGAATGAGACCACGTCTGAGACCAGTACGGACCGCGGCGAGACCGCTACGTTCAGCACCGACGGCTCATGCCGTCTGGTGTGAACCTGCCGGATCGCCAGAAAGGCTGCGGGAACCGATGTGAGAACCCGCATCGGGGTCCTCGCCTTGCACGCACGTGGCCGGCAGGAGTGTGGCCAGCACGAGGACGCCGATACGCCGGCCAGCAGTTTGCGCGTTGTGGGGAGCGCTGCGACGGCCCTGTCCGTAGGCCAAGCGTTGTTACTCTGCTGTCGTGCATCGCAGCCGATTCTCGACACTCTTGATCGATGTACCACGTGACGAAGCGCCTGCAGCCACCAGCTTCTGGTCGGCGACGTTGGGAGTTCTGGCACGGCCGGTACCAAATGAGGAGCAGTTCACCGGCCTCCCCGGGTCGTTCCCAGGACTTGTGATGGCGATCCAGGCGGTTGGTGACCAGGCCCGCTACCACCTGGACATCGAGACCGACGACGTGGATGCCGAGACTGCGCGGCTGGTCGGCCTCGGGGCTGTCGAGATCAGCCGGTGGCTCGACTGCCGAACCCTGCGGGTCCCCGGCGGTCACCTCTTGTGTGTGATCCCTCAGCACAGTGATCCGGAGACCTTCGAGAAGTACTCACAGGTCTGGGACTAACTGCTCCCGATCATCGCGGTCAGGCCATCTGTACACCGGGGATCCATCGTCGCCCCCGCCGGGTACCGGACCTGCCTGTTGCTTGAATCTCCTCAATGTCCGTCGCCGCTCCAGTCTGACGTACGGAAAACGTCCGCCATCTCACGCCGGGTGGAGATGCGACCGGGATGCGACCAGGAGAAGCAGACGCCGCTGTCGCGAGCCCGGGCTCACGCCGGACTCTTCGTACCGGTGAAGAAATCCAGATGTCGGGAGAGCCAATCGGCAAAACTCGTGGCCGGCCGCCCGAGAATCTCCGCAACGGTTGGCAGAGCCGGCTGCGGGTCCCATTCGGACCGCTCCAGCAGGTCGAGATACCAGTCGACGCGTTCCGGTGAACCATTCCCGCGCATGTGTGACCGGGCCTCTTCGCGCGACATCTCCTCGAAGGTGATGTCGCGACCGATGGCGTCGGCGATCTTCCGGACAAGCGCTTTTCTTTCGAAGGTCTCCGGACCGGTCAGCAGGTACCGCCGACCAGCATGACCGTCGGCCAGCAGCGCGACAGCCGCGACGGCCGCGATATCGCGCTGGTCGATCGACGCGTGCGCGGTCTTGGCGAACGGAGCGCGGACGACTCCCTCGGCTCGGATCGAGTCAGCCCATTCCAGGGTGCTCGCCATGAACTCGCCGGGACGTAGCATCGTCCATTCCGCGCCGGTTTTCTCGACCGCGTGTTCGACCGCGTACCACCACCAGCCCCCCGGGTCGCTCGCGGCCTCTTCGGCCGCGTTGAACTGCGATAGGGCGACGATGCGACCGACTCCGGCGGCGCGAGCCATGTCGGCAACCGTCCGCGCGGTGCGGGGATAGGGCGCGAGGTACATCGCGTCGACACCGGCGAGAGCGTCGCGTACGGTGTGTGGCCGCCCGATGAACCCTTCGTAAACCTCGACATCGGGCGGCAGGGCAGCCGCGGCCGGGCGGCTTGTGAGCGCACGGACGTCGACTCCCGCAGGCAACAGTTCGTCGACGACCATCCGGCCGACGTTCCGGGTCGCTCCGGTCACGAGCACTCTCATCGCGGCACCTCCTACACCGCGGCCATCCTCTCAGCCCGGACCGGCTGCGCCGACGACACCCACGCCAGTCGCTGGTGTACGTATGCACCTGCCGGTCGCATGCACGCGGCCGACGACAGCGACGAGGTCGGGTCCTGGACAGCGCGGCGGTAACAGTTCGGGTGGGAGTCCGGGGTCGCGGATTATGTCCACCAGCGGGGTCGTCGATAGCTCGACGAACCGCCAGAGATCCCACGCGTCAGCCGCGCGGGCGGCGTCAACACGGGTTGCTCCGGGCCGACAAGTCGGCCCGGAGCGGAGCCTCTGACTTAGGTCCGAGTCGACCTCCAGCCTGACCCAAACGAGCTGCAACACCGGGCGACAACGAGCACGTAGTCGAGGGCGTTCGGAGCGAACGAGTAGATCACGATCAGGCTGCCCGCCTCTACGGATATGAAGGTTTCGCGGGTGATCACCTCGTACGCCTCGCTCACTCGCCGGTCGCAGACAAACAGACCCGTGCCGAACGAGGACTGCTCAGAAGGAAGGGTCCGCTCCGATCAGGGACACATTGGACGCATGTCCCTAACCCGCGCCGACCTTCCGCTTCAGCGTCAGACGCTGACAGGCCGCTGAAGAGGCACGATGCCGTCGGTGGTCTCAGTTTCCGTGCCCTGCTGGTCTCAGTTGTTTGGGACCCGATGGGCACTCACTGCAGGCGATGCAAGCCGCTGACCTGTGCGAATGTGGTGGGCAGGGGCGGGGTCGAACCGCCGACCTTCCGCTTTTCAGGCGGACGCTCGTACCAACTGAGCTACCTGCCCATGCAACAAGGTGATCGGCAATGTGCCGATCACCCCAGCGACCCCGACGGGACTCGAACCCGCGGCCTCCGCCGTGACAGGGCGGCGCGCTAACCAACTGCGCTACGGGGCCATCTTTTGCTTGCGACCGGAATGCTATCGCATGTCGGTTGCCGTGCCCCCAACGGGATTCGAACCCGTGCTACCGCCTTGAAAGGGCGGCGTCCTAGGCCTCTAGACGATGAGGGCAGTCCAGCCGGATCTCTCCGCCGTCAGGGACTGCACAAGTGTATGGGTAGGCCGCTGGGCGGTCCAAACCGGGCGGACCCCTACCAGCCCGAGCGTCGCGCTGCCCCGTTTGACCTGGTCGTTTCCGCCCAATCCGGGCAGCCCCTCGGCACAGCGGCGGCCAGAGCCAGCCAGTCGTCGACCTACGGCGGGTTCGGTACGACCGACGCCGGCGGCGAGGTCAACGTCCCTTCGGGCACCCCCGGCGGCAGCGCGGGCGGCAATCCCGGTGGTGAACCAGTCGGCGAACCTGGCAGCGTTCCCGACGGCGAGGACGTGGATGTCGGCTCCTCCGTCGGGAGCCGGGTGATCGTCGGTGTCGGGATCGGGCTGTCCGGGACTGGCCCGGATGGTGTCGGGATCGGGCTCGGCGTCGTCGCGCGTTCGGGCTTGACCTGGTGGCGCTCGATCTGGGCGGAGGTGAGACCGAGCCCGCCCAGGGTGATCTCGTCCCAGGCCTCGAGGGCGCGGGTACCCCGGTCGAGGTAGAGCACCGACATCTCGATGGGCGCCGGTGTCGGCTTCTCCAGCGCCCGCAGTCCCGCGCCTCCGGTCGTACCCTCCTGCATCAGTCGGCTGCCCTTGGGGAGGGTGATGTTCAGCCGCTTGTGCGCGTGCCCGGTGAGCAGCAGAGACGCCCTCCCGTCGAAGAACGCCGCGCCCGCACTGTCGTGGTAGACGATCGCGTCCACCTCGGGCTCGGAGTTGTCCGCCACCTTCGCGAGGGAGATGGCCTGCCGCGCGACCGCCTCGGTCTCCGACGGAATGTCGCGGTTGCTCCGGTCCGGAGTGAAGCGCGGGTCGCCGGCGCCGAGGAACCGGATGCCCTTCACGGTCTGGACCTTGCCGTCGAGCACGACGACGTTGGGGAGGCTGCGCATGGCCTGTTCGGTGATGACCGAGTCGTGGTTGCCGCGTACCCAGACGTACGGCACCTTCAGCGAGGGGATCCGCTGCAGGAAGTAGTTCTCCGCGGGGAGGCCGTGGTCGGTGATGTCGCCGGAGTCGACGATGACGTCGACGGAGTACTGCTGGACGACGGACGCGATGACGTCCCAGGCGTGCTCGCCCAGGTGCAGGTCGGAGACGTGCAGGACCCGGATGACGTTCGCGTCGGGCTGGTAGGCCGGGAGGGCGGCGGTGACGTCGTAGAGCTTGGTGACGTTGGTGACCAGCCGGACGAGTTCCTTGGAGTACGCGTTGAAGTTCTGGGCGAGGTCCTCCGCGTCACCGATGAGGGACGGTGCGCTGGTGAGCAGCCCGGTGTACTTCGGCTCGGTGATCGCGCGCGGGTTGAGGCTGAGTCCGGCGTAGGAATAGATCGCGGTGATCGCCACCGCGGCGGCACCGCCGACGGCGAGCGTCGGACGTGGCCGGCGTACGGCGATCAGCGTGACCAGCATCGCGCACGCGGTCCCGGCGACCAGGCCACGGCCGGCGGTGGCGTAGACGCCCTTGCGGACGTCGGTGATGACGTCCTCCTCGAGGTGAGACAACACGCTCGGGTCGTCGAAGATCTGCTCCGCGGCGTCCTGGTTGATCCGGTCGACGTCGACCTCGAGCCGCAGCGGGCCGTCATGGGTGTCCAGGGCGAGCGTGCCGAGCGGGGGCAGGGAGAGGACGGACTCGCCGTGCGTCGCGGGTACGAGGCGCATCGTCGTCTCGACCGGCCCGATCGGGCGTGAGGTGGCGCCGAGCAACGACATGCCGAAGCCCGCGCCACCCGCGGCGAGGATCACGACGCCGGTGACCAGTGCGGGCCGGCGCAGGTAGATCGCCACCAGAGCGAGGAGTCGCACAAGTACCCGCGCGAAGTGTCCGAGCTTCGAGGCGAACCTGGTCGCGCGGGGGAGGAGTTCGGATACCTGTCGTGGGGCGGGCATCCCCACCGTTGTACCCCACTCTGGCGACTTGTGCTGGCTCGCCGATCATGCGGCGGGTCGAGGCCCCCTGCCAACCCAGACCGATTTGCCCAGCCCAGAATGGTTATGTGCTCGACATCAACCGGGAGCAGTTCGAGGAACTCGTGGGCCTCGCCCTCGACGAGATCCCGGGCGAGCTTGCCAGCCTCATCGACAACGTGGCGGTCTTCGTCGAAGACGACCCGCCTCCGGAGGAGCCGAGGGACCTGCTCGGGCTCTACGACGGGACCCCGCTCACCGACCGGGACCACAGCTACGGAGGCGTGCTCCCGGACCGGATCACCATCTTCATGAACCCGACTCTGCGGATCTGCGACTCGTACGAAGAGGTCGTGGAAGAGGTGCACGTGACCGTCGTCCACGAGATCGCGCACCACTTCGGCATCGACGACGACCGCCTGCACGAACTCGGCTACGACTGACCGTTGGTGTGCTGAGGGGCCGGCCGGTCAGGTCACGGCCGGCCCACTCAGCCGTTGAGAGCCGGGGCCGCTCGGGGCGCGGCGCGTCTGGTCGCCCGCCCGCCGGCGCGTGCGGTCCGGCGTGATGGTTCGGTCGGACCGGAGTCGATCCAGCCGCGCTCGGCGGCGCGGATGCCCGCCTCGAACCTGCTGCGGGCCCCGAGCCGCGCCATGAGTTCGGCCATCATGCGGCGTACGGTCCGAAGCGACACCCCGAGATGACGCGCCGCCGAGGCGTCGGTCATGCCCTGACCGAGGAGCCGCAGCAGATCGCGTTCCTGCGGGGTGGGCGGCTCGCCCGGCTGGACGGCCTCAGCCGGTGCCCCGTCGTCGCAGGCTCCGCGCGCGTCACCCCACACATGGTCGAACAGCGATGCCAGGGCCGTGGCGAGCGCGCGGTTGTGCACGACCGACGCCGTTGCCGTGCCCGAGTCACCGGCCACCAGGGCGGTCTCCCGGTCGACGACCAACATGGTCGGCGGGAGCGCGGGCAGGGTGCGAGCGCCGCCTCCGATCGAGGCCAGCCAGCGGGCATGGGCACGGACCGTCTCCTCCGCGAGGATCCCGCTGGTGTAGACGGCACGGACGGCGACGCCACGCCGGACGGCGTGTTCGACGGGGGAGCGGATGTCGGACGCGATCGGCCAGGACTCCTCGGCGACGAAGCACATCACCGCCGACCGGGACGACGCGAGCATGTCCTGCACCCGGGCCCGGACGGCGAGCTGCCCCCGCGACACCTCGGTGGGGGAGTCGTCGGGTCGACCATGGGCGGAGTACGCGCTCGCGAGCTGGCCGAGCGCCGACTGGGTGCGGGCGAACTCCTGCTGCCGGGCGATCAGGCGGGCCTGTCGACGGGCGAGCAGCGGGGCGAGGCTGTGTCGTGGATCGAGCGGCACCCACCGTCGGGGTGCCCTGGCGGGTTGCGGTGCGGCGCGCGGTGGGTGTGGCGTACCGGCGGCGACTGTGGTGACCAGCCCGGCCGCCATCAGCCGGTCGAGGGCGGCACCAGCGCGAACGGGCGACATTCCGAGCCGCTCGCACAGGTCGGCCGCCGTGCAGGCGCGCTCACGCAGGAGCGCGTGGTAGGCCTCGTGCATGTCCCGATCGAGGCCGAGCACGTCTGACATGCCCAGGCTCCTTCGGTGTAACCCCCGGAACTTTCCTCGATTGTGCGCCATTGTGGGTGACGCTTGCCGATCATGAGGCCTGACTCTGTGGAAAAGTTCCGAGAACGGTCCGTGCGAAGCCCGCGTACGGCCCGCGGCCGGTCCGTGAGCCGCCCAGGGGACAGCACGGCACCCGTTGGCCGGGACCTCGGAAGGTCTCGATCAACGGGTGCCGTGGGAACGCCTAGGCCGTGTTTCTCACATCGAGCCGGTGCGGGTCAGCTGCCGGCCACCTTGACGATCTCGACGGTCAACTCGCCGACAGGCGCGGCGTAGGTGACCTTGTCGCCGACCTTCTGCCCAAGAAGGGCGCGGCCGAGCGGGCTGGTCGGAGTCAGCGCGACCACATCGTCGACTTGCTCCTCGATCAAGCCCACCTGGTAGCTCTCGGTGCTGCCGTCGTCGAAGCGAAGCGTGACGACAGAACCGACGGCGACCGTGTCTTCGGGTGCGTCGGTGGCCACTGTCGTCGCTGACAGCAGCTCACGGATGCGGCTCAACCGCCGATCGATGGACTCGATCTCGATCTGCTGCGTGGCGAACGATGCCTGGTCGACGAGATCGCCGCCCGTCTCACTGCCCTGCTCCGCTACGAGCTCGGCTCGCCGCGCAGTGAGATCGATCTCGTCCTTCTCCAGACGCTTACGCGCAGATGCGGAGAGCTGGTGAATCTGATGGTCGATGAGACTCACGGCGACCACACTCCCTCTTGCCCCCAGACGTGGACCGAAACCGCGTAACGCACACGAAGAGCCCCGGTCCCCGTCGTCGATGAAGGCACCCATCCTCTCACGGCACCTTCCGTTACGCCGCCGCGTATCAATGCCTGGACGCCCTAAGTAAGTACGCCGTTACGTAACGCTGGTACCGATTTGGAGTCGGTTCGGCCACGATGTGGCGTACGGCCTTGATGTCCGGTCCGGGAGCCCTTCCACGGAAGCGATTCCGGGGCATGTGCGAGGTGCGCTTGAGGCGCGCGGCCGGCACCACCCGACCGACCGGCCCAGGCCCTTGGTCGACCCGCCCTCGTGAAGCGGGCAGAGTGAGGGCGTGTCTGACTTTCCGCCGCGCGACGCCGCGAGCGACACGGGTCCCCACTCCGCCGACGGATCCGGTGGGGAGATCCACACCGAGCACCCCTTCCTCCCGCCGCCGCACGAGCGCAACCCGGTACGCCGGCTGCGCGGACGGTTGACCGCGCCCGTCACGCTCTGGACGGCCGCGGTGGGTTCGCGCCGGGCCGGGCTGCCGGTGTCCGGGCTCGTCGTCGCCGACGGCGAACCCGGCAAGGTGCTCGGCCTGGTCGACGAGGACGCCGAACTGTGGCCGGTGGTCCAGTCCGCCGGGACGTTCGCGGTGTCCGTACTCCGCTGGGGTCACCGCTCGCTCGCCGACGCGTTCGCGGGCCTGATGCCGGCTCCGGGCGGGCCGTTCCGGCTGACCGAATGGCGCGACACCGAATGGGGGCCCGTACCCGAGTCCGTGCACACCTGGGCAGGCTGCCGCCTCCTCGACGCCCGACCCATCGGCTGGGCGCTCGCCGTCGAGGCCGAACTCGAGCACATCGAACTCGGCGAGGAGGGTGACCCGCTGCTGCACCGGCGCGGCCGCTACTTCACCGCGCCGGGGGAGTGAACGCCGGCGGAGCGGACGCCGGCCGAGCGAAGGCCGGCGCTGCGGTCACAAGCCGTAGGTCTCCAGCAGCCGCAGCCAGACCTCGTTCATCGTGGGGTACGCCGGAACCGCGTGCCAGAGCCGGTCCAGCGGCACCTCGCCGACGATCGCGACCGTGGCGGCCTGCAGGATCTCGCCCACACCCGGACCAATGGCGGTGAAGCCGACGATGACGAGGCGTTCCTGGTCGACGACGATCTTCGCGTGTCCGGTGTAGCCGTCGGCGCGCAGCGAGGCACCGGCGACGTTCCCGATCTCGTACTCCGCGACCTTCACCGTCATGCCCTGTTCGCGGGCACGCTGCTCGGTCAGTCCGACGATCGCCACCTCGGGGTCGGTGAACACGACCGCGGGCAGAGCCTGGTGGTCGGCGGTGGCGGCGAAGGGCGACCAGGCCACCGGCGCGGCGTGCTCGCCACGGGCGCGCGCGGCGATCGCGTCGCCGGCGATCCGCGCCTGGTACTTGCCCTGGTGGGTGAACAGCGCGCGGTGGTTGGCGTCGCCCGCGGAGTAGAGCCAACCGCCCTCGACCCCGTTGACGCGCAGGCTGTCGTCGACGTCGAGCCAGCTACCCGGCTCGAGTCCGATGGTCTCCAGCCCGAGGTCCTGGGTCTGCGGCTCACGGCCGCACGCGCAGAGCACCACGTCGGCGACGACCTCGCCGAGGTTGGTGGCGATGTGGATCGGCCCGTCGCCCTCCTTGGTCACCGACTGGACCGTCGTTCCGGTGCGGACCGTGACGCCCGCCTCGGTCAGTGACTTCGCGACGTACTTGCCGACGAACGGCTCGAGCGCGCTGAGCAGGCGGTCTCGCATCTCGATCAGCGTGACCTCCGAGCCGAGGTCGCTCCAGGCCTGCGCCATCTCGCAGCCGACGGGTCCGGCGCCGAGGATGGCGAGCCGTCGGGGCGCCTCCTTGGCGCTGGTGGCCTCGCGGCTGGTCCACGGGCCGGCCTCGCGGAGTCCAGGGACCGGGGGGATCCGGGCGGCCGATCCCACGCAGGCCGCGACCGCGTGCCGCGCCTCCAGGACCTGCTCGCCGGCACCGTCGGACTGGCGGACGACGACCCGGCGAGGTCCGTCGATCCGAGCCCGCCCGCGGACGACCGTGATGCCGGCGCCCTCGGCCCACTTCACCTGGCCGGAGTCGTCCCACCCGGAGGTGAAGCTGTTCCGGCGTTCGAGGACGGCCTGGACGTCGAGGCTGCCGGTCACCGCCTCGGCGGCGCCCTTCACGGTCTTGGCGGCGCGCAGGGCCTCACCACTGCGCAGGAGCGCCTTGCTCGGCATGCAGGCCCAGTAGGAACACTCGCCACCGAGGAGCGCGTCCTCGACGATGGCCGCGCTGAGGCCCCGTTTGACGACGCGTTCGGCGAGTACCTCACCCACCGCTCCGCCGCCGATGACGATGACGTCGTACGTGTTGTCGGTCAACGGTCGCGACCTTCCTCTGCGGGAACCATCGCCGACGGGGCGGCGAACGTTCGGGATGGGCCCTTCGAAACTAACAGGGACGCCGGGGCCGCACCGCTCCAGGCGCTTCGACCCTCATGACCGTTTTCCCCGCGTTCGCGGCGACGCCACCTCCCGATGACGGGTCGCTCGACGGACCTCGGTGACCCTCCGAAGTCGATCTCCACGCGGTCGGTCGGCCTGCCGGAAGCGCGGACTGGCGATCACCTGGAAGGCTTGGGCCCGTGCGTGTGCGCGTTCTGGGTCCGCTCGAGTTGCGGGACGAGCAAGGCCGGTCCGTCGAGGTCGGCGGATCGCGGCTGCGCGCACTCCTGATCCGGCTGGCCCTCCAGGCCCACGCGGTGGTCACGGTCGAGGCGCTGATCGACGGGCTCTGGGGTGACGAGGCGCCGAGCGGGGCGGTGAACGCACTGCAGTCGCTCGTGTCGCGGTTGCGAAGGGCGCTGCCGTCGGACGGTTCGGTCCAGGTCCAGTCCCATCCGTCGGGTTACCGGCTGCTCGTCGACCCGGACCAGGTGGACGTGCACCGGTTCGAGCGGCTCGCCGCCGACGGCCGGGCGACGCTCGCGGCCGGTCGGCCCGAGGAGGCGTCGGCCGTACTCCACGAGGCGGAGGCGCTCTGGCGAGGTCCTGCCCTGGCCGACGCCACCGACGCGCCGTTCGCCGAGGCGGCCGGTGTCCGTCTCGACGGGCTCCGACTGGCCGCCACCGAGGACCGGCTCGAGGCCGACCTCGCCTGCGGCCGGCAGGCCGAGGTCCTTCCGGTGCTCGAACGCCTCGCCGCCGCCCATCCGCTCCGCGAACGTCTCCAGGGCCAGCTGATGCGGGCGCTGTACGCGGCGGGTCGGCAGGCCGACGCGCTGGTGGCGTACGAACGCGTCCGTACGGCACTCGCGGACCAGCTCGGCGTCGACCCGGGCACCGAACTCGCCGAGGTCCACCTCGCGCTCCTGCGCCAGGACCCGGACCTGCGCCCGGCGGTTCTCGCCGCCGCGTCGCAGGAGCCCCGCAGCAACCTGCGCACCCCGCTCACGAGCTTCGTCGGGCGGGAAGCCGAACTCCGCAGCCTCGGCAAGATCCTCGCCGAGGAACGCCTGGTCACCGTGGTCGGACCCGGCGGTGCGGGCAAGACCCGGCTCGCGTCCGAGCTCGCCGGAGGGTCGGAGAGCCGGCGTACCCACGAGACCTGGTTCGTCGAACTCGCCGCGATCGCCGACCCCGCCCAGGTGCCCCAGGCGGTGCTGTCCGCGGTCGGCGTCCGCGACGTCGCCCTGCTGGAGACCAACCAGCTGGAGTCCCCCTCGCTTCGCGACCCGATCACCCGGCTGGTCGAGACGTTCGGCTCCAGGAAGACCCTGCTGATCCTGGACAACTGCGAGCACCTGGTCGCCGCCGCCGCCGACCTCGCCGACCAGCTGCTCGGCGCCTGCCCGGAACTACGCGTGCTGGCGACCAGCCGGGAACTGCTCGGCGTCCCTGGCGAGCGGCTGTACCCGATTCCGCCGCTGGGTCTGCCACCTGATCCGAGCGGCGAAGGCGAGCCGGCACCAGATCCGCACGTGGGCGCGCCCGCGAGCGGTCCGACCTGCTTCGACCCGTCCGCGGCACTGGCGTACCCCGCGGTCCGGCTCTTCGCCGACCGTGCCGTCGCCGTACGCCCCGACTTCAAGGTCTCGGCCGAGAACGTCGACGCCGTGGTCGAGATCTGCCGCCGACTCGACGGCCTCCCCCTCGCGATCGAACTCGCCGCCGCCCGACTCCGGTCCCTGTCGGTCACCCAGATCGCCGACCGTCTCGACGACAGGTTCCGGCTGCTCACCGCGGGCCGGCGTACGGTCCTGCCGCGGCACCAGACGCTGCGGGCGGTGGTGGAGTGGAGCTGGGACCTGCTGGAGGAACCCGAACGCGTCCTGCTCCGGCGGCTGTCGGTCTTCCACGGCGGCGCGACCCTCGAACTCGCCGAGGAGATCTGCTCCGACGACCAGCTCCCGCGCGAGGGAGTGCTCGACGTCCTCGCCGCGCTGGTCGACAAGTCGTTGGTCGAGGCGGTGGTCGACGACGCGGGCGAGGCGAGGTACCGGCTGCTGGAGACGGTGCGCGCGTACGGGCAGGAACGCATCGCCGAGGCCGGCGAGCGGGTCGCGGTGATGACGGCGCACGCTCGGTGCTTCACGCGCTACGCCGAGACGGCCTCCGTCCAACTGCGCGGCCCCAACCAGCTGGTCTGGCTGGCCCGGCTGCGCGCCGAGCACCAGAACGTCGTCGCGGCCATCCGTACCTCCGTGGAGATCCAGAGCGCC
Organism: Actinopolymorpha pittospori; assembly: GCF_014873875.1. Taxonomy (GTDB): domain Bacteria; phylum Actinomycetota; class Actinomycetes; order Propionibacteriales; family Actinopolymorphaceae; genus Actinopolymorpha; species Actinopolymorpha pittospori. The sequence continues at coordinate 2,394,889 of NZ_JADBEM010000001.1, forward strand.
GACCTCGCGGTTCGCCTGGTGGCGGCGTTCTCGTGGTTCTGGTTCCTGCAGGGGCACCGCAGCGAGAGCGCCAGCTGGACGCGGGTCGCGCTCGCCGTACCCGGTGAGTCGCCGCCGGCCCAGCGGGCCCTGGTGATGATGCTCGCCGGCATGGGGTCCTTCGCGTTGGGGGAGTACGAAGAGGGCGGGAAGCTGCTCGGCGAAGCGGGCAGCCTGGCCCAGGCCGAGGGCACCCGCATCCGGCAGGACTACCCCGATCTCGCCCTGCTCGAGGCGATGACACCGGCGTTCCGCAACGACCCCGCGGCCGCCCGCGAGCGCCTCGCCGAGATCTTTCCGACCCTGACCCCGTGGGCGCAGGCGGTGGCGATGATGTTCCGCGGCCACATCGAGGAGAACGCCGGGAACGCCGAAGGGCACGAGAAGGACATCGCGGGTGCGCTCGAACGGTTCGCCGTGGTCGGCGACCGGTGGGGACGCGCCGCCGCGCTGCGCAGCCTGTCCGGGATCCGCTCCCTCGCCGGCGACCACGCCGCGGCGATCGCCGCGCAGGAGGAGGCACTGACCCTGGTGCAGGAGCTCGGCTCCCAGGACGACGTGCCCCAGATGCTCACCCACATCGCGTCCGAACGTGCCCGTTCGGGCGATCTCGACGGCGCGCGTGCCGACCTCGACCGGGCGCAGGCGATGGTCGACCAGGGGCGGGCGCCGGAGATGTCGGCCTGGGTCCAGCTGGGTCGCTCGGAGGTCGCCGCCCGCTCCGGCGACCTCCGCGAGGCCCGCCGGCTTCTCGACCTCGCACAGGACGCGGTCCAGTTCGCCCGGCCACCACAACTGCGGGCCCTGCTCCTCGCTGTGGTGGCCTCCGCCGCCGTCGCGGACAACGATCCTCAGGCGGCGCGCACGGCGTTGACCGAGGCGATCCGGATCGGTCCGACGACCCAGGACATGCCGATCCTGGCACTGATCGTCCAGAGCCTGGCCGGGCTGGTACTCACCGAGGGCGACCCCGAGCGCGCCGCAGTGCTGAACGGCGCGGCGACGGCACTCCGTGGCGCACCGGACCGGAGCGGGTCCGACGTCGTGGTGCGGACGGAGGCGCGGGCTCGGGAGGCACTAGGCGATCCGGCGTACGAGGAGGCCTACGCCCGCGGCCTCGCCCTCTCCCGCGACGAGGCCGTCGCGCTGCTCCGGGAGTTCGCGGAACCGGAGTCCTGACGCGGGTCAGCCGGCTGCGAGGACTTCTCGCAGCCTGTCCGCGAACGCACGCGGCCGGCCCAGGTAGCCCGCATGGTCTCCCGGGAAGTCCACGAACTCCGCTCCCAGCAGGTCGGCCAGCGCGGCGCCCGAGCGGGAGGGGTAGTGGGCCTTGGACAGGACCCCGCCGCCGAACAGGAGCCGGGTGCCCGAGGTCGCCGCCGCCTTCAGCGCGTCCAGGTCGGGCTCGAACTCCACGAACGTCAGGAGTTCCCGGCCGAGCAGGACGTCCACGTTCCCCATGAACCGCGTCCCGATGGCCGGGTCCGCCGGCAGCTCCGGATCGAACACGAAGTCCTGCTCGTCGCCGCCCGCGTAGCTGGCCTGGAACGCCTCCATCGCCTGCTCCGCGCCCTCGGTCCGGTAGATCGCGTGCACCTCCTCCAACTCCGCATGCAGGGCTGCGCCGTCCGGGAGCAACGCCACCACCGGCGGCTCGTGGGAGACCATCGTGGCGACCCGATCGGGGTACCTCGCGGCGACGTCCAGCGCGATGACGGCCCCGCCGCTGCCCCCGAAGACGTCCGCCCGGTCGATCCCGAGGGCGTCCAGCAGCGCGATCGCGTCGTCGGCGTTGCGCGGAACGCTCAGGTCGGCGTTCTCGCTGGTCAGGATGCTGCGGGAGTTGCCGCGCCGGTCGTAGGCGACGACGAGCCGGTCGGTCCCGAGCGCCGGGCCGGCCGAGCTGAAGAACGCCGCGTCCCCGAGCCCGCCCGGGATCATCAGCAGGGGCCGCGTGGTGTCGGTTGGTTCGCCGTACAGCTCGTAGTACAGGCGTGCGCCCGGAACGTCGATCATGTCTGTCTTCTTGGAGGTCATGCGAGCGGTCCTCTCCCGTGCTGTGCCCTGGTGTACGTCGACCACCTTGGCTGGGAGGGCTGAGACGGGACGTACAGGTCGCTGACAGGGCCCGGTGGGGTGGGTGTCAGCCGTGTCAGCGGAGCGGGCTCCGACCGGGGAGGGCGTCAGGGGGCGGCTCATGATCGTCCGGTGAACGCGGGATGGTCGGCAACTGTCGTACGACGCCCGCCCTTGACGCCTCTAGGCGTGGGGAGCCCGGTAGGCTGCCGGATCACCGGGCCGTTAGCTCAACTGGCAGAGCAGCGGACTTTTAATCCGCGGGTTCTGGGTTCGATCCCCAGGCGGCCCACCGCACCTGACCTGGGCATATGCCGAGGTTGGCGGCTGGGCGCTCAAGGCTCTGTCAATGGTTCTGTCAATGAGTAGACTGTCGCCATGGCGGCGAAGGGTGCCTCAATGCGGCGTATGCGGGGCTTCGTCCGCAAGCGCGGCAACTCGTTTCAGGTCCTCGTCTATGCCGGACCCGACCCGCTGACCGGCAAGGACACCTACATCAGCGAGTCCACTCGCGACCGTCGCCAGGTCGAGAAGGTCCGGACGCGTCTGCTCGCGAAGGTCGACCAGCAGCGGACGGGCTCGACGAAGGTGACCCTCGGCTACACCATCGACGCGTGGCTGCAGGTGCACGAGGCTGACGAGCGGACCCTCGAGGGATACCGCGGCTACGCCGAACGCACCATCAAGCCGGCCCTGGGTGAGGTCCCGATCGCGAAGGTCAGCGCTCGCGTGCTGGAGCAGTTCTATGCGCAGCTGCGTCGTTGTCGAACCCGGTGTAACGGCAAGGCTTACCTCGAGCACTTCACGGATGAGCCACACGAGTGCGATCAGGTTGTCCACCGCCGGGTGCGAGACCACGACTGTGCGGCGGCGAAGTGCCGGGTGCTGGCCTGCAATCCGCATCAGTGCAAACCGATGAGCGCCTCGACCGTGCGGCAGATCCATTTCATCATCAGCGGTGCTCTGAGTACGGCGGTGCGATGGGAGTGGATCCCGACCAATCCCGCTGCGACGACGAAGAAGCCTCGTCAGCCGCGGCCGCAACCGAAGCCGCCGACTCCTGGCGAGGCGGGCCTGATCGTGGCTGCCGCATGGGAGCAGGACGAGGATTGGGGAATGCTCGTCTGGCTGGTCATGGTGACCGGCATGCGCCGCGGTGAGCTGGCCGCACTGCGCTGGCACGACGTCCACCTGGACACCGGCACGGTAGAGATCCGCCGGTCCTTCACCCAACGCGCCGGCAAAGCAGTTGAGAAGGACACCAAGACCCACCAGATGCGCCGCATCGCCCTCGACCAGACCACGCTCGAGCTACTTGCCGCGCATCGCACCCGATATGAGGACCAGGTGGCCGCACTCAGCGGCGAGCCCTCTACCCAGGCCTACGTCTTCTCCTACGAGCCCGACCACGGCAAGCCTTGCAACCCCGATGGCGTCAGCCACCGCTACGCCGCCATGTGCGCCGACCTGGGCATCGACAGCCACCTACACGCTCTACGCCACTACTCCGCCACCGAACTCATCACCGCCGGCGTCGACATCCGCACCGTCGCCGGCCGCCTCGGACACGGTGGCGGAGGCACCACCACCCTGCGCGTCTACACAGCCTGGGTCGCCGAGTCCGACCGATCAGCAGCCAACATCCTCGCTAAGAGGATTAGTTTGAATCGCCCCGAAGCCTAATTCTGCATTGGTCGATCTGTCTCCTGATCATTGGTCAACAAGGAAAACATTCGGGCTATCTCTTCGTCATGGGCTTCATCTTCACCGCTCTCCTCGGTCGAGCTGTGGAGGGCTCGCGTGGGGCGTCGCGCCTTCTCTTGTTCGAGAGCTTGGAGCGCCAATCCATATCCGGGATAAAACTCATCTGGATCGCTAACTTGAGATGCCCAATTGAGCACATCCTCCAGGTCGCTAATAGCCCCCCTGCCAGTCTCAACGAAGTACTCTATCTCTCCTCTAGCCAAGTCGTCCAAATGATCCCTTGCGGATGAGATCATGGAACTCGATACTCCGTATTCGAGTCTCTCGAGCAAGTCGTATGCATACTCGCTGTTAGCCCAATCACTCAGGTCTTCATTGATCCACTTCAACGCTGACTTTGCGACCATCGCAGCCAATCCCCGAATTTGGGGGACGGTCGAGGCGGCTACCTCGTTAACTAGGTCGACGAGTGAATCACCGTCGATAGCGAAATCGTCAAGATCTAGTCCTTCGATAATCTGTCCAGTCTTAAGTTGGAAATCCTGATCGCCCCAATGGTGGGCGATCCTCAGCAGGTCGACTGCCCGCTTTACATGATCACCGTCGCCGTGCGAAGCGGCCTCCTGATAGGTTCTCAATGCGACCTCTCGAAAGACTGGCAGTGAAGACCGGAGCGCTAGTCTAAAAACCTGTGAATTCGCGTCGACGCTAACTTGGGAGATTTCTTTGACCTGATCGAAGAAGACTGCACTCTCTACCAGAGAGGCAAGGATATTCGGATGTGCCGCGAGATGATTTCTCATGTAATCTCGGATGGACGGATTATGGTAGGCGATCCTCGCGCGGTTCTGCTGCCCCGCCGTAACTCGAACCATTGTCCCCTCGAGATTCTTGATCGCCTTCCGGAGGCCGACCACGCTCCCATCGGCCCCTACGACCTGACTGGAATAGCTTGACCAAGCGACTGCAAGGTCGCTCATTGCGGCGGCTGGGAAGGAGAAAAGAAGTTCGAGTAATGAAACCTCTGTTGTAGAAAGTTGATTCTCTACAACATGACTCCACAAGTTCTCGGGATTTTCAAAATGGTTCATCAGAAGGGCGGATGGGTCTTCTGATCCTTCTTGAATGTCTGCGGGAACTGAGCCGCCGAAGGTCAGCGAAACTAGGCGCGGATTGAAGTTTCGGTGGTTGATGAGTGGCAAATAGACTCTAGGGTCGGCGAAGGTTGCTTTCGATTCTGGGGGGAGTTCTGAGAAGTAGACGTGGTTATACAGTATCTGGGCTCGGATTAGTGACGTGTATTCGTTGAGATCGAGGATGCAGGTGAGCGGATTGAAGTTATATCTGCTCAAAATTTCGTATCGATGCTTTGCTTGTGCGAGGATATATTCCCGCGTCGTCAATATGAATCGCTTATTACTCGACTTGTTAATCCTCTTCAGTAGTCGCAGGAGGCGGCTGTCTTCATTCTTTTGTAGCTTGTCGTCAAGGGAGGTCTGCCCCAAGAAGTCGTCGTAGTAAAAGAACTGAGGGACGTCATCGTCCCATGCCTTATTGATTTCGTCTATGTCCGAGGAAACTTCAATAAGTTCGTATCCCGCCGCCAAGTGATCCGCGGCGAGGACCTGGGCAAGGGTGGTCTTCCCAATGCCCGGCACTCCGGCGATCACGCAGGCGTGATGGCGCTCCAATAAGTCCGTTGCCCTCGAGTAGCTTGCGTTCGGGACGAAGACGCGCAAACTCTCGCTAACGTCGTTAACCAGATCCCGTGAACGGATAAGAATCTCTTTGTGTAGAAGGCTCTGCAAGACTGCGGAACTGCTGAGCCATAGTCGGAGGTGACTGCGCACAATATGCGGGCTCCTTCTCAGGATCGCTTCAATCTCCTCTAGGCCCAGTATGTCGGCTGGTGATTTCAGGTACGGGCTGAGACTGCGCTGGAGTGTATCTTTCGCCATAGGCGTCATCCCAACTGAGGTCGCTAAAATGTAACGCCTGGGACGAAGGCTCCTAACCTTCGTCGCTTCTACATTCTGCATGTGTCTAAGCAGTGCAGAACGACCACTCTTGAGCCAATGCTTACATTGAACAATGAGTGGTTCGACGCCGCCTTGGTGATCGCTCAAGTGACGTAAGTCGATGCCGCCGTCGGGTCCCGGTGAGAAGAGTTCTAAGTCTATGTCGAGGAGTTCCTCAAGGATGTCCTTGCAAACTGCCTCGAAGTCGAAATCCGTGAGCCGGCCCAATTCGAAGGAGTCCACAGGTCCTGTCCTTTGTGCTTGACGGGTTCCGTGCCAGTGAGGATAGTCCTATCAGAAGGGCAGGGTGCAAAGTTTGATCTACATCCCCCCGCGTCGGGTCGTGTGGAAGCAGATCAGCGCTGGCCAGTGTCCGCTCGGGAAGTCGGTGACCCGTTCGGGCTCGCGCATGGTGAGTACAGCTGTCTCACTCGGCACAAGGTGTACAGCGATGGACCGGGGATCGCCGAGCTTGAAGCTGATGGTCGAGTCGCTGGTGGAGCTTGCGCCCTCTATTGGGCTCCTCGCGATGAGGAACTGCACTCGCGCCCACGTCGGGATGGCGGGCATTCGACCCATGGTCTCATCGCTCCTGAGTCGCCGGAGCGGCCTCGGTATGTTCGCTAACGAGCTGTAGCTGATATCCCTACGGCTTGTAGCCGCCGAACGCGGGACCGGTAGGCCAGAGCTCACGCAGATCCTCAGGACTGAGCGGGTCGCGATATGTAGCCGTGAGCACGGCCTGGATAGCGGCGTCATCAGCGTCAGCGAGGTTGCCGAACCAGTCGATCCCTGTGGGGTAGGACCAGAGGTAGGAGCGGAGCTGTGGGTTCGCTCCGCGGTCGGTGAGGAAGTCTGAGATCTGGGCGTCGGTCCAGTAGGGCACGCGGGCGCGCACATGCTCTGCGCACTCCTGGATCGTGGCGCCGCTGTTGATCGCGAGGTGCAGCTCGCCACGGACGAGTTGGGTGTAGTGGTCTAGCCGGACCCGGGTGATGAGCAGTTGGTCGTCGGGAGCGATGAACAGCGGTAGGGCTTGGGCGAGGCCTTCGAGGAGGACCTGCTGGTTGGCGTGCACGGACATCAGGCGTACCCAGGGAACGTCCTCGCTGGCACAGCGGGCCGACCAGCTGGCGCCCTGGAGTCCGTGGCCGAGAACTTCGTGGAGGGCGAACTGCCGCGCAGCGACCTCAGTGAAGGTCGCTTGGCGCAGGTTCAGCCGTAGCCGTACCTGGTCGCCTACGCCGTCAAGCCAGTACGCCCAGTAGGCGTCGACGTCGGCGGTCTCGATGGTGAGCTCGAAGGGCGCGTCGGAGCCGGTCTCGCGGCGTACGGCCTTCTCGTAGGTGTCGACGGCTGCGCGGATGGCGTCCGGCGCGTCAGCGGTGTCGATGGGGCCCTCGACGGCCCTGAACTCCTTGTCGGTGTCCGGCCCCCATGCGACTCCCACGTCCGCGAGGGCGGCGCGTGCGATCTCGCCGCGCTCGCGCACGTACTCATCCGACCAGCCGGCGGCGCCGCAGCCTTGGGTGGCGCGAACATAGGCAGCGAACGGAGGACGTTCACCGAGCAGGCTGCCGAGGTATGCGAGGTCGGCGTTCAAGCGCGCTGCGACATGCGGCGTGCGGTAGTCGTCCGCACGGCCGCGGAGTTCCTGGAGCCGGCGGTAGACCTCGAGACGGCTGCCTGCGGGCTGGATGCTGTCCGTCGTGGGGTGGCAGTCGAAGTCGATGACCGCTGCTGATCCGCGGTTGACTTCGTACAGGTGCCAGGCCCTGAGGACCGACTCAAGCTCGTCCCGGAGGTTCACGGATCACATCCCAGTGCAGGCTGACGTACTGGTTGGGACGGAGGTAGTCGCGAGTCAGGGTCATGATCGCGTCCTCGCCCTCGTAGTCCCAGATGAGCGTATCCGCGGCTGACTCCTCCGATCCATCCGGGCGCTCCTCGATCGCTGAGCAGCTGCCCAGACGGATGCTCTTCTGCCGTACGCGCATCGTGAAGTGGCGGGTGAACCTGGGGAAGAACTGGCGCCAGTAGTGACTGACGTCGAACTTGCCGCCGCGGCAGGAGTAGCCGACCCGTGCCGTCTCGCCGGGCTTGATGGGTGGCGAGACCTGGAAGGCGAACTTCGACATGTCGGCGGTGTCGTGGATGCGCTGGATCGCGACTCGGCGCTCCGATCCGGCAGTGGGTTCGATCGCGAGCGATTCCCCATCCACGCACTGGAACCAGATGTCTCGTGGTACGCGGGCGAGGGGCCGGTTGCTGAGGTTGAGGAGGTCGAAGCCGTAGACGACGGTGGCCTGCCCGTCCGCCTCGATGTCGATGTGGATGGTCTCGGCCAGTTCGACGACGTGCCCTGCGAGGCTCGCAAGCTCCTGCATATCGTCGTCGCTGAAGCGTCGGATCTTCTGCAGCTCCAACAGGCGTCGACTGATGGTGCGAGCAGCGTCGCTGGCCGTATCCAGGTCAGCGCCGCTTGGGGCATCGGTCAGCGAGAACGTGGGTTGGCCGAGTGCGGACGGGCCTCTCACTGGCTGGCCCTTGCCCCACGCGACATCTGTGAATGTGGGCGCTTCGAGCCGCTCGTCCAGGACGCCGAGCAGCTGGTTCGCCTTCTCTGACCCCGTGGCCGCAGCCTCCCTGGGTGGTCGCTCTGCCTCCTCCGGAGGGCAGCGCTCAAAGAGCTGGCGAGCGGTGAAGCCGGTGAACATCTGCTCAAGTACGCGACAGTGGAACGGGTAGGGGAGTCCCTGCAAGTCGCCAGAGAGCCAGCGGTGCAGCTGGGCGCGGCTAGGGGCTTTGCCTACGAGTTCGGAGTCGACGACCTTCGCCGCCTTGTCGTACTCGGAGCAGAAAGTTCGGTAGGTCTGCCAGTGGCGAAGCTGCAGCAACGTCTTCAGTCTGATTGGGGGACTCCCCATTACCCACCCTTCGTCGCCCCCGACGAGACAGAGAAGCAGCATAGAAGCGACGCCCTGAGTACAAGAAGTTGAGGTAGCGACACGTGCGGTGTCGCAACGCAACATGTCTGCCCTGTTGACTATCTGTGTCTGGCTGGCTGGGTCGCATGCCGGCGACAGAACTGTCAGGAGGTACAGATGGAGCCCGAACCTCAGCGTGGCGAGGAGCGCAGCGAGGTGTTGGCGGGCAACGAGGAGGCGGGAGGTCTACTACCTGGCGAGCTGCGCGACATTGCCTCTCGGATTGCTCGACTCGCGTGGACTGTGGACGAGCTGCACGTCCGGACGGCTGCTATCGAGGCGGCTGTGCGGGAGGGCGACGCGTACCTCGCTCGATGGCATCAACTCGGTCGCTCAGCTGGTCGACGCTCGACTGAAGGGAGCTCAACAGCCGCATGATCTCGAGGTACTCCGGACTGTGGCGCGTTGCGTCGGCTTCGGTGGACCGGACGAAGACTCCCAACGGCGGGTGTGACTCCACGACGCCCTCGGACTTGAGCGTGTCGAGTGCCCGTTGGATCGTGTTGCGGCTCACGTCGTACTGCTCGGCGAGTTCCCGCACCGAAGGAAGGCGCTGCCCAGCGCTGTACTTGCCGCGCTCGATGGCGCGACGCAGATCCTCGGCCAACTGGGCGTACGGCGGCCGCGGGTCATCCTTGCTCACCCTCACAGCGGCGAGCCTAGTCACCTAAGCCACACCAGGCCAGCCTAGGACAACGCCGACCCATGACAGCCCAAGCTAGCTTGGGCTATATTGAGACATAGGTTCCTGCTGAGGCAAAGGAAACAGGAACGGTGCAGATGATCCGGCGCGCAGACCGGAGGCGGACCTCCGAAGCAATGCAACGTCACCCCGGGCGAGCAGCCCGCGAGGGGTCCCCAGGGACTCAGACGCCTGCGGTCCGCTCGCGACAGATACGCCGCTGTAGCGGAGCGAAGGAAGAAGAACAGCAGGAGTAACCCAAGCGGCGCGAGGGCGGCGTGAACCTTTGGCGAGAGACCCGCCGCCCCCGTGCCTTCCAACCCAACTCACAAGGAGCGGATGGCATGTCCGAGCTTAGTGAAGTCAATGGTCCTGGCAATGGCTCTGCCACCGGCCGGCCCGAGTTGCGCGACCGCGTACGAGGCCTCGCATTGCAGAGCGCGCTGCGGAAGCGGGCGGCCGGGGTGCCGACGTACTCGGTGCCTGAGGCCGCGGCGTTGTTGAGCGTGTCGCAGGAGCACCTGTATCGGCTCATCCGCGCGGACGCGTTCCCCGCGGTTCGAATGCGACTCGGTGCTGATCAGGGGCGCTACGTCGTGCCCGCGAAGGCTGTGGAGAGGCTGCTCGACGCGGCGACAGGCGCCGGCGGCTGCGTCGAGGTCGGGCAGTGGACGCCGACCTGGCAGGACCTGCCCGCTGGCTCCTCCGCGTTCCGCGGTGGTGATGCCGCATGAGGGCCAACGAACAGCTGGTTTGGGTCGACGAGGCCCACGACCGCGCCTACGCCTCGGACGGTGTGAGTCGTTACGGCGCCTACCTGCGGGATTGCCTGCTCATCGACGAGGGCGAGCCGCTGGACGCGGTGTCGTTCGCCGCCATGGCGTGGAGGATCGCCTGCCAGCCGGTGATGAGCCCCGGGTTCGTGCGGTTCGGCCGTGACGTGTCCTCGGTGCGGTGTCGGCGGAATGACGAGAACCCAGAAGAGCTGGTCACCGACCTAGAGGTACTGCTGCCCTGGCCCGTCCACCTGGACCGGCTCCGGCTTCGGGGCTGGCGGGACTGGGACCGCGAGCGCCCATGGGCGATCGACGACCCAGGCCCCTTCATCGAGCCGGCCCAGGAGTGTCGGGCGCTGATGTTCAGGGCGGACCTGCAGCTGCCCACGAGCACCGTTGGTCTGCCTGTTCCGGCGCTCCCGGGCGTCGACGTCGAGGCCGCCAAGGAAGCCGTCAGCCTGCTGTGTCAGCGGATCAACGCCGGCGCCGGACCGGTTCTCGACGCGCTGTCGACCAGTTGGCGGGAGGTGCGCCGATGAACGACATTACGCACGCGCGCGGCGGCCAGACCGTGGACTGCCACCGCTGTCAGGACTCCGGATGGGTACGGATAGGCGCCAACGACCCGGACGGCGTGACGCGGATCGTGGAAGCGTCCTGCCCGGACTGCTGCGGAACGCCGGGCCGCCTGCAGGACTGGCGGGACTCCCACCGCTGGTCGTCCCGCCAGATGCCATGCCGATTCTGCGCGGCCCCGACGAACCTGCGCGACCTGGACGGCCGGCCCGCGCACAAAGTGTGCGCCGAAGCCGCCCAGCCTGGCGACGCAGCGCCGGCCAACCACTCAGCCGAGGCCGCGCCAGAGCTGCGGGTCGCCGATCCAGAGGGGAGGGGCCGATGAGAAAGCAGGTCCGTCGAAGTGTCCTGCCCCAGGTCAGCCTTGTCGGGCTCGGGATCGCGGGCGTGGGTTGGCTGATGCAGTTGATGCCCGCCCGAACGCCGGGTCGGGTGTGGTGGCCGTGGCTGGTCGTCGCTGGACTGGCCGTGACGACGGTGGCCCTCGGCTTGGTGTGGAGTCGCCGCGCCGGCTCGGCCGGGCAGGTGGGTCGCTGGTCGCGTCGTTCCCGACGTAACGACGGGGTAGCGTCGGCCTGGACGATCCTTCGCGTCGCCAGCGGGTGGGCGATGCGGCGCAAAGCCACCGTGTTACGGCCGTCGTTGGCGCAGCTGAACGTCGCACGCCGCCTGTGGGTGTCGACGCGGGAGTTCGCCACTCCGCTGGCCCGGGTCGGCTGGCTGCTGGTGTGGTCGGCAGTCGAGGACGTCACGTTGCGGATCGGTGGCCCGCGGACCGGCAAGACGGGGGAGTTGGCGGGGCGGATCCTGGACGCCCCGGGCGCGGTAATCGCGACGTCGACCCGCACCGACCTGATCGAGCTCACCCGTGGGCTCCGGTCCAAGCGAGGGCCCGTCGAGGTGTTCAACCCCAGCGGAGTAGGCGGGTTGCCGTCGACGATCACCTTCGACCCCCTGTCGGGCTGCGAACAGCCATCGACGGCGACCTCGCGGGCGAGTGACCTGCTCTCCGGAGTGAGCGCGCCGGGAGCGGGAAGCGACCGGGAGTTCTGGGCCAGCCAGGCCCGCCGGGTCCTGGCCTCGTTGATGCACGCCGCCGCGCTCGGCAAAGCGTCGATGCGGGACGTGCTCGCCTGGGTCGCGGACCCGGATGCGAACGCGGCCGAGGTACGCCGGCTACTGCGGCGCTCGCCGGAGCCCGCGTATGAGTCGGATGCTCTGCAGTTCCTGTCCACCAACGAGCGGACCCGTTCATCGATCTGTTCCACGATCATGCCCGCGCTGGGCTGGTTGACCGATTCCACCGCTGCTGCCGCGACCCAGCCCGACCCATCAGGGCGGGGTTTCGATGTGGCCGCTCTGCTGGAACGGCGGGGCACGGTGTTCATGCTCGGTGCGGAGGACGCCCAGGTAGCCCCGCTGGTCACCGCGCTGACCGGCCATGTGGCGCGGGAGGCCCGCCGGATCGCAGCCGACCAGCCCGGCGGGCGACTGGACCCTCCGCTGACCCTGGCGCTGGACGAGGCGGCGCTGATCTGCCCTATCCCGCTCGACAACTGGACGGCGGACATGGGCGGACGTGGCGTGACGATTCACATCGCCGTGCAGTCCCGGGCGCAGCTGCGGCAACGCTGGGGCGACACCGGAGCCGGGGCGATCATGAACAACGCCGCGACCGTGATGGTGTTCGGCGGCACCCGCGACCCAGATGATCTGGCCGCCTACTCCACCCTCGCCGGCGAACGGGACGAGGAAGTCGCCACCCACGACCACGACGGCAAGCTCACCTCCATCTCCTACCGGCGGGTGCCGGTGCTCTCACCGGCACAGATCGCGCAGATCCCGGTCGGGCAGGTGGTCATCATCCGACGCGGCATGCCGCCCGCGATCGGCCGTGTGCAAATGGCCTGGCGCCGACGCGACGTCCGCCGCGACCAACGCCGTACCGACCGAGACATGCGCCGATTCCGCCACGCCGTCGCGAAGCAGAGCCGCCTGCAGGTCTCTGAACCGGCTCCCGCAGAAGCCGAGTCAGTGGAGGCCACCGGACACATGCGTGTCGCCGCCGACCAGGAGAAGGGAGAGGACGAATGAACGGCGCCGACCCGCAGGCCGACGCCGCCGCACTGGCCGGCCTTGCGCGGGAGGTTGAAGCGTTGCGGCTGGCGGTCGAGAAACTCAACGCGCTGCCCAAGCGGGTCGAGCAGCTCGCCGAGCTGGTCGCAGGGCTCGGGGAAGCCACCGCGGCGCGGTCCCGCAAGAAGGTAACCGAGGGCGTGGCGTCGTGGCTGGCCCTGCCCGCCGAGACCGCCGAAGCGATGGCCCTGCTCGAGGAACTGCTGGAGTGGCTCGAACGGGTGTACCTCCGCTACGCCGACGCGGCGGCGACGCTGCCGGAATGCTGGCTGTGGCACCCTGACGTCATCGAGGAACTGCTGTGGCTCAGCTACGCGTGGCGCCTCGCCTACGAAGATCCGGAGTCGTCAGCCAGCCTGCCGGGTGACTGGCACGACCGGCAGCGGCCCGGCGTCGTCCGCCGGATCAAAGCGGTCGCCGGTGCCTGCTCCCTGGAGAACCACCAGCCCGGCGGCGAACACCACCACCCGGCACCGACCGCGCCGCTGGCCGACGCGCTGGCGCTCATCGCCGGCTGGTGGGGCGCGCGCCGCGATGACACGGCCCCAGAACCCGGCGAGCACCACGTGGCCGCCGTCGCGGCACGACGTACAGCACGGAGGCGCCCATGAACACGGCGGCATCCACCGTGTCGGAACCACACGTCGACGGCACACAGAGCGACGTGCAGCCATCCGGCGCAGGCCACGAGTCCGGTCCGTGGCAGGTCGAACTGCCGACGGCGGAGCGTTCAGAGGACGCCTCCGCTCCCGCGCCGCCCGCCGCTGGGGAGGACCCTGCAGAACTCCGGGAGCAGGCGCGGCAGGCATACCGGGAGTCCGTCGTGGCTGGCTCGCCGCTGACGGGCAAGGCACTCGGCGCACGGTTCGGACGCGGCGAGCGATGGGGCCGAGCCAGAATCAACGAAGCCCGCACCACCACGGCGCCCGATCCGGCGGAACCGGAGCACCAGGGCGGCGCACCCACATCTGCGCGGCATGAGAACGCAGAACCCCCGGAGTCTGCGTCAGCCGACCTGCCACCCGCCGCGCGCGACGCGGCCGAAGCCGGTGTGCCGGACGAGGAAGACGGCACCCGCGCGGCACAGACTTCCGGACCGCCGGCACATGCCGGCACGGCCGCCGCACCCTCCGGCATGCCGGCGGATCGACTGGCCGGAGCGTCGCAGCCACGGGCGGCACGCCTGGTGGTGTGGTCGGCGTTCCTGCTCGGCATCGCGGCATCGATCGCGGCGAACGTGGCACACGCCCAGCCGGCCTGGGGCCCGCGGATCGCCGGGGCGTTCGTGCCGCTCGCGCTGCTACTTGCCGTGGAGTGCATGAGCCGGCCCTCCTGGCGCCGGTCCGGCCTGTGGTGGGGACTGGCCCGGTACGGCGGCACGGGCCTGGTGGCCCTGGTTGCCGCCGTCATCAGCTACCGGCACATGGCCGGCCTGCTGGAGCGCTACGGCGAGGACGCCCTCAACGCCCACCTCGGGCCCCTGGCGGTTGACGGCCTGATGGTCGTCGCGGGCTTCGCCCTGCTCGCCATCAACGACACTCACGCCCGCGAGGCGACCAGGAGTCCCGAATGACCACCAGCGATCAGCCGAGCTCTGCGAACCCAGGAGACCGACCACTGACCACCACGGGTGAGAACGAACGCACGGAGACGAGAGCCACCGGTCCACGACGACCCAGGGAGCGCAGCGACAGGACTACTCCCATGACCACATGTACGACCGAGAGCAAGCCAAAGAACAGGACCACCCGAACCGTCACCTACGACAGCAGCAGGACCAGATCCGAAGGTGACTATCGAGCGACGACCGACCCCCAGCAACACAACGTTGAAGCTCAAGAGGAGGAGCCGAAGAGCAGTACACACCTAGGCATCACGATCCGATGGGGGGTTCGGGCCGCTGGCGCGGCCCGAACCAACTGGGGTGGTGAGGGCCGGTGATGACGGTGTCGTCGGGGCACTCTGCGGGCTATCTGACCGGTGCTGTCGCCGCTGGGCGGGAGAACTACTACACCGGCGCCGTCGCGGCCGGTGAGCCACCGGGACGCTGGTGGGGCAAAGGCGCGGAGAAGCTTGGTCTGACCGGTCTGGTTGACGCCGAGGACATGACAGCGCTGTACGAGCACTTCATCGACCCGCGGGACCCAGCCTTCCGAAACCCCGGTGAGTGGGCCGAGGCCGACCGCCTCGGCCATACCGGCCGTCGCTACGCGAGTGCGGAGGAGATCTACGCCAAAGCGCTGGCGGCCGAGCCGGACGCCGACCCCGAACGCAGGGAGCAACTGCGCCTGGAAGCCGGGAAGAAGGCGCGCGCCAACGTCGCGTTCCTGGACGCCACGTTCAGCGTGCAGAAGTCCGTGACCCTTCTGCAGGCCGCGTTCGAGGCGCAGGAGGTGGCAGCACACCGTGCCGGGGATGAGGACGCATCAGCGGCATGGGCGGCACACCGGCATGCCGTCGAAACGGCGATCTGGGCCGGCAACCATGCCGCCTTGGAGTACCTCGCGGAACATGCCGGCTACTCCCGAGTCGGCCATCACGGCGGCACGGCGGGACGCTACGTCGACGCGCACGAGTGGACCGTGGCGTCGTTCTTCCAGCACGACAACCGCAACCACGACCCGCAGCTGCACATCCACAACGCGATCCTCAACCGCGTCCAGGGCGCCGATGGGGAGTGGCGCACGCTGGACTCCCGGGCGATCCACAAGTTCCGCGGCGCGGCCGCCGCCGTGGGGGAGCGGACCATGGAAGAACACCTCACCCGCTCCCTCGGAGTCCGGTTCGCGACCCGCCCGGACGGCAAGGCCCGCGAGGTGGTCGGCATCCGCAAGGAGGTGCTCGACCTGTTCTCCACCCGCCGTCGCGCGATCACAGCGAAGACGCGGGAGATGGTGAAGGCGTTCGAGACGAGATTCGGGCGGGGACCGAACTCGCTGGAGCTGGACCGGCTGCAACGCCAGGCCACCTTCGCCACCCGGCGGGCCAAGGCGCATGAGGGTGAGACGGTCGAGCAGCGCCTGAACCGGTGGGACCAGCAGCTGCGCGGCGAGGTCGCCGGCGGGCTTGCGGAGGTGGCCCAGACCGTCCTCGCCCTCGCCGGGGAGACACCTCGCGTCGACGCATTCTCCCCGGTCGATGTGGTGGAAACTGCGCTCGCCGAGATTCAGGCCACCAAGGCGGCCTGGACCCGAGCGGACCTCGTGCGTGCGGTCAACGGGGCCCTTCCCGACTACCTCGGGGGCATGGACGCAGCCCAGATCCGTGAGCTCGTCGAGAGCCTGGCGGACGCGGCGATCACCTCGAAGTGCCTTCAGCTGACCGCGGAAGCACCTGGCGCCAGCTCCGTGCCCGACGAGCTGCGGCTGGCCGACGGGCGTTCGGCCTACGACCGGCCCTCCGGCCGACTCTTCGCCACCCTCGACCACCTGAGCAGCGAACTAGCGCTGCGCGCTGCGGCCGTCGAACGCGGAGCTCCAGCGCTCACGGCCGATGTTGCTGCCAGCTTCGTCGCGCGGATGGCCGAGGCGGGGATCGAGCTTGGCGCAGACCAGGCCGCCGCCGTGCGCGGCGTTCTCACCTCAGGCGCGAAGGTTGAGGCACTGGTCGGACCGGCCGGCACAGGCAAATCGTTCGTCGTGGGGGCGCTGGCCCGGGCATGGCAGGACCCGACCCTGTGGGACGGCCGGCAACGCCTGGTGGTCGGGTTGGCGGCGAGCCAGATCGCCACCGAGGTCCTCGCCGGCGAAGGACTCGCGGCCCGCAACATCACCCGCTGGCTTGCAGGGCAGCAACGCCTCGCCGAAGGCAGCGCTGCAGGCGACGACCCGGCGTGGGCACTCCACGCGGGCGACCTGGTGGTGGTCGACGAGTCGGCGATGGCCGCGACCGCCGACCTCACCGCGATCCGTACGCACGTGCAGGAGGCGGGGGCGAAACTTCTTCTGGTCGGGGACCACCGCCAGCTCGCCGCAGTCGGCGCCGGCGGTGGCATGGGCCTGGTCGCCAGCACAGGCGTGTCCCACGAACTCGCCGAGGTGCGCCGGTTCACCGCCAAGTGGGAACGCGACGCGTCCCTTCGCCTGCGCGAAGGCGATGACACCGCGTTGGCCGAGTACCGCAAGCACGGCCGGATCGTCGACGCCGGCACCATCGAACAGGCCGAGGCAGCCGCCACCCGCGCCTACCTCGGCGACACCCTCGCCGGCCGCCACACCCTGCTCATCACCGACACCAACGAACAAGCCTCCCGCGTAGCCGCGCACGTGCGCGCCGAACTCGTCCGCCTCGGCCGCGTCAGCGAACACGGAGTGCAGCTCGGACTTCAGGGCACCGTTGCCGGTGTCGGTGACCTCGTGCAGGCCCGCCAGAACGGCTGGCACCTCGCCAACCACGCCGGGAACCAGCGCGGACCCATCAACCGCGAGCACTACCGCGTCCTCGACGTCGCTGAGGATGGCAGTCTCATCGTCGCGCCGTTACTCGCCCGCGGGCCCGACGGAGAGAACCTCGGGAAGCGCATGACCCTGCCGCCCGCCTACGTGGAGCAGCACCTGACGCTCGGCTACGCCAGCACAGTCCACGCCGCCCAGGGCATCACGGTCGACAGCTGCCATACCGTCGCCACAGCCCGCACCGGTGCCGCCGCGCTCTACGTCGGGATGAGCCGCGGCAGGGACAACAACACCGTGTACGTCACCACGCGCGCCGTTCCCGATGACGCGCCAGTCGGTGCGACCGCTCAGGCGGAGCACCGCGATCCGCTCGCCGTCCTCGCTGGCGCGTTCGAGGTTGCTCAGGACGACCTGGCCGCGGCGGCAGAAGCCGAAGACAGCGCCGCGGAGGCCGCCTCGATTCGTACGGCGGCGGAGCGATTCGCCGACGTCGCCGAACTCGCCACCGCCGGCCGGGCCGCCGCATCCCTCGACCGACTCGTCCACGCGGGTCTCCTCACCGCCGAGCAGCGACAGAACATCGCCGCCGACGAGGCGATGACCACCCTGACCCGCGTGCTACGCCAAGCCGAACTCGCCGGCCATAACCCGCACACCACCCTCGCTAGTGCCGTGACGTCACGGCCACTCAACGACGCGCGTAGCCTCGCGAGCGTTCTCCACCACCGCATCACCGAGACGGTTGGCCTCGAACCCACCGGAGACTCCTACACCGACTGGATCCCAGCCGTCGACGACCCCGCCAGGGCCCGCCACCTGACCGAACTCGCCCACGCCGCCGACACTCGCCGCGCCCAGCTCGGCGCCGAAACCCTCGAGCAACTGCCGCAGTGGGCGCAGGAGGCGCTCGGCCCACCCCCCGACGACCAGGCGGAGCGCGAGCAGTGGATAGGGATGGCTGGGCTCGTCGCGGCCCACCGGGAGCTCACCGGCCACGACGACGAGACGGTGGCGCTGCCCGGACCGCCAAAACGGGGGCAGATCGAGGAGTACGCCTCCTGGCGCGCAGCGTGGCGGGCGCTCGGGCGACCCGAGGCCGGCCGCGCCGAGGCTGAGATGAGTGACGGGCAACTCCGGGTCAGGGTCCGCGCATACGAGCGAGAGAAGACCTGGCAACCCGCCTATGTAGCCCACGAACTCGCGGGCACCAACCAGGCCGAACAACGCCACCGCCACACCGCACACATCCGAGCCGCAGAAGCAGAAGCCGCAACCGACCCCACCGAACGAGCCAGGCTCACCGCCGAGGCCGTCCAAGCGACAGCACTCGCGGACGCGCTCGCCCACCAGCGAGCGCAGCTAGAGCGAATCGACCAGGTACGGGCGCTGTGGTACGCCCACACGGCCGAAACCCGCGCCGTCGCCGAACGAGCCAGGGCTGAACTAGCCGGCCGTGGCGTCGACCCTGACCAGCTCGAGGACCGCACCACACCCGAGGAATGGCTCGCCGCCCATGCCCAGGCCGACCAGGAGGAGGACGCACACCGACCTATCACGGAGGCCGACCTTGCCGACGTCGACGATCGCCATACCGGCGGAGACCTGTCGACCTTCGCCGACGAGCCCCACCTGGCGCCAGACGATATCCGAACCCAGGTCGCAGAGGAGTCGGCTCCAGCGCAGACCAACACCGACGACTGGACCACGGTGCCCACCCCCGACCAAACCGCCGACACCATCGCCCGCGCGCAACGCGCCCTACGAAAGATCCAGCAACGCCACGAACTCGAAGAACGACACGCGCAAGAGGAAGCCCGGACCGCCGAACTCAGCCGATGGCGCGTAGACGACCAGGCCGAGGAACACGCCGACGCCGACCACCAGGGCCGCGGGATCGAGCTGTCGACCCCGTTGGACTAAGCGAGCCACCGCCATGTGCCCGGACCTTGCCCCGAGGTCCGGGCACGTTCGTATCCTCAGCGGGCAAGCAGTTGGTCGAACGGCTCCGAGCCCGGCACGAACTGCTCCGGAAGATCACGGACGCCGAGCCACCAAGCCAGCCACGAGTGGACGCCAAGCGCCAGGGTCTGATCCCCAGCCCGGTGACCCTCTAGGACGTCGACGGCGAGGCGCAGTTCGTCGGCTAGGGCCGCTTGGTCTGCGGCATGCACCAGCGCAGGGTTCTCCTGCACAGCCAGCCGCTCGACGTCGGCGCTTGTCAGGCCGGCGCGGGCCATCGGCCGCACATCCGTCAACTCCAACGCCCACTCCGCCGCCGTGTACGCGCCAACGATCGCCGGATACTCAAACTCCTGCCGCAGCCTCGCCACGCCAGCCCAGGCACCCTGGACCTGTCGCCGCGACGGCCGAGGAGTTCCCGGAACTCGCCTATACAGCTGCGTCACCACCATCAGCTAGATCTCCTCTGGTCCGGGGCACCTCAGCCTCCTGGAAGCCACCGACAGCCCATAAACGCGACGCAGGCTGCATCAAGTCTTGAGGCTCTGCGGGCGCCACCTCGCGCGGCCGGTGCTGATGCCGGCATGACGCAGCTCGAAGGGCGCTACCGTTCGGATCTACACATTTACAGCGCGTGGCGAGGCTGATGGTCCTAGATTGTCACTATGAGTAGTGTTCAGCTGAAACGGTGGACCGTCCAAAGGCACGATCGGCTGTATGTCCGCGCACACAACGGCAGCGAACGCGGTTACGTCGATCTACGCACCGGTCAACCGTGTCCCGAGGCTGGGCTGGCGTGGACCGACGATATAGCTGTTGCCGTGGGCACGTGGCTAAGGTCAAACGGATTCGCTGCCTACGCAGCCCGATGGCCGACCTCGATCAAGCCCGCCGCCGCCACGCAGAGTCTTGATCGTGATGTGACATCGGGCACTCAAGAAGCAGCCGAATCGCGAGAGCGGCATTCAAGCCGGAAAGGCAGCCGTCTGAGCGATGCGAGTGTAGAGAGACCGACCGACCTAGCCGCCAACCGAGCGGGCGAGGCGGCCCAAGCCGCGGCGAACGCTCGCAGGACAGGTTGGGCTCGAATCGCAGCACTGCTCGGGCGACGTACTACCGACCAGTCCTGGCGGGTCGGGGCACAAGGTGAGCGGATGGTCGGCAGGACGCTCCGCTGGGCGCGCCCGCTGGGCTGGCAGGCACTTCACGCCATCCCCCTCGGCAACCAAGGCGCGGACATTGACCACGTTCTTATCGGTCCCGGTGGAGTCCTAACCGTCAACACCAAGCACCATGCCGGGGCTTCAGTCGAGGCAACCAGAAAGGATGTTTACGTCCGAGGGACGCAACAGGACTATGCGATCAAGGCTCGTCGGGAGGCACGCCGGGCCTCTGAGATACTTGCTCAAGCAACAGGACGGTCCGTAACGGTTAGCCCGATACTTGTCTTCGTCGGAGCCAGTCGCATCCGCGGCCGCCGAACAGGCGACGTCCGTGTCTTCTCCCGCCGTGCGCTGCTGTGGCATCTACTTATACGTCGCCGCGTCCTCAGCCGCGCCGAGCGGGACGAACTGTACGAAGCGGCACGCCAGCCGGGGACATGGCGGACGAGAACTAAGTTCGGCTACCTTGCTACCCGGGATCCTGCAGATTCTAGGATCGTCCGACGTCGGAGCGAACGTCGAACGGCGAACGGGATGGGTTCTGGCTACGGGTCCGCACCCCTCCGGACGCGTCGCAGTAAGGGCCGGGGTAAACGATCCGGCACCCTTAGCCGAACAACCCGATGGGGTCGCCTAGATCGACTGCTTGGCTTCTGCAACCCAGCTACACGCTGGTGGCTTGAGCAGCAGGCTGATCTTCAGCTCATACGCACGTTGAGATGGGTTAGACCACTAGTAGGACTTTGTCATGTCGATCATGGTGGGGCGAGTGCTTCGATGTGGTCGATGGTGACTTCTTGTCGGCAGGTGGGGCATGCGCCGGCGATGAGGGCGAGCACGATTTGTAGCTCGTGTACGACTGCGTACAAGCTCAGGCCGGCGCATCCTGTTTTGGGTCGAGTCTGACCATGGTGCAGAAAGCTTGGGCGATCGCGACGAGTGTGACGTGGCGGTTCCAGCCGGTCCAGGAGCGTCCTTCGAAGTGGTCGAGTCCGAGCCCGGTTTTCAGTTCGCGGTAGTCATGTTCGATCCGCCACCGGATCTTTGCCAGGTCGACGAGCTGATCGATCGGTGTCTCGGCAGGCAGGTTAGAAAGCCAGTAGTCGGTAGGCTCGTTCGCCTCATCGGGCCATTCGACCAGCAGCAGCTTCGCCGGCAAGGTCCCATCGTCTGCGCGAGGGATGTCGCGGTTGGCCGGACGTACCACGAACACCGCGAACTTCGAGGTCATGGCAGCACTCGGATTACCTTTCGTTTTTCTGGTCCCCTGCCGCCACGCCACCTCCTGGTAGGCATCGCGGCCGGCCGCCATGGCGATCTCGCGCAGACTCGATGCCGGCTTCGGGTAGTGGGGCTTGGGACGTCTGCCACGACCACCGTTACGTGGCGGTCTCACCGGCTCCGCTTCGCCGGGGTGGGCGCTGGTGCCGGCTTTGAGTGCGACCACATAGTCCAGACCACGTTCTTCCACGCCGAGCCGGAACCTGGTGCAATCCCCATATCCGGCATCGGCAACGACGGGAAGCCTCGGCGACCCCCATTCGGCTTGCTCATCAAGCATGTCCAGCGCGAGCCGCCACTTCTCGACATGCCTCACGTCGTCAGGGACTTTGGATTCGGCTCGCTTCCGGCGGACCTTCTCGGCCTGCTCGGGATCATCACAGGCCTTGTCGTCCCAGCTTTCCGGGCAAAACAACCGCCAGTCAACCGCCGCCGAGCAGGTGTCGTTGACCGCGTGAACACTCACCCCGATCTGGCAGTTGGCGGTCTTGCCCAACGTCCCGGAATACTGCCAGGCCACACACGCCGAGGCAGGCCCGTCCTTGGGGAATCCGGTGTCGTCGATCACGTATGCCCGCGGCCCAATCGCCTGCGCAGCCCACGAGCTCAACCTGCGCCGCACCGCGGTGAAATCCCATGTCGAGGAAGTGACGAACTGCTGCAACCGCTGATGATCCACACCCAGCCGCTCCGCCATCGGCTGCATCGACTTACGCCGACCATCAGTCAACAGGCCACGCAGATACAACTCACCCGTGGCACGCTGATCCGAACGCGCAAGACAACCCAGCATGTCGGCTGCGAACTCGCCAAGCCTCGGCCGCAACTCCGCTATCTGATCAGGAGTCATGCACCGACCATGTCAGAACATCAACCACAGAACACGAAACGACACACCTAACAAAGTACTACTAGGTTGGCGCTCGATCTATGTTGAGCGAAGCATTCTCAACTTTCAAGTTGGCCACGTACTAATTGGCCCCGGAGGAGTTCTGACTGCCCATCCTACCTACGAACACAGGAAACACTTGAGCAAGGAGTCATCGGAGGAGTCTCAGAAAGTTCCCGCTGCCGAGGTCCTCAGCAGATTATCCGGACGGCCAGTCGGGGCTCGCCAAATCGCTGTGCTCATGGGCCCCTTACAGTTCAGAAGTCGATACCCGTGTGGCCAGCATCTAGTCCACCGCCGGGGCTTGATCTGGTATCTAATGCGTCTCCCGCGCAAGCTAAACCGTAAGGAAAGAAGGGAGTTGGTGCGGCTAGCAAGACAACCGAACGTATGGAGAGACTGGACTCGATAACGACACCGCTGCTTCGTGCGTTGGCTCAGTCGGACGGAGGGTCAGTCAGCCCCCAACCGAGCCTGTCAGGACTGCGGCGTGGTGGTGCCCCAGCGTTGGCCAAGTCCACTAGGCAAACTGCAGCGGCTTCAAAGACCAGTGACGGTCGTCGTCATCTGGCTCGCTAGACCTATCTGCGCATTTGCGCCGCGGACTCGCCACGCAATGCGGTGATATTGTCACGGTCCGTTACTGACGCCGTGAGAGATTGGCCATGACCGGTCCGGACCTGAAGGTCCTATGCAAACGAGAGGGCGCTAGAGTACGTTTTGATCATGGGGGGTGTGATCGGTGCGTTGTAGTTCAGTAATCTCCTGGACTTGGAGACTAAACCTCGACGTTCGAGCGAGCGAGCGAGCGCGTGAGGTCGCCGAGGCGCTGTCCAAGACTTGTCGCATGTCGCAGGGCCTTCTCGGGTGGACCAAGTGAACGTTGCTCTTGAAACGGCGCCTGAAGAAGACAGTGGTGCACAGACGCAGGATCGCTATGCATGGCAGCACCACTGCACTGCCGTTGATTGCGCCACGATGATCCTTGAGGATTCCGAGGTGCAACGAATCGTCTGTGAAATCCACGAGGATTACGTCGTCGTCCGTGGCGAAGATGACATTGAGTTTGTGAGCTGTAAGCACCGCGAAGCTTCCCAAGGACCTTGGTCGCTGATTGACATTTGCCTTGCTGGAGGAATAGCTCACCTGTTCTCTCGATGGCATTCCATGTCGGCCTCTCGCGTCCGCCTTATGACGAATGCAGGTCTGAAGTCAGGAGCAAGCGAGGCTGGGGGACTCTTGAAGGCATGCTCGCGGATAGCGGACGGCGAGCCGTTCGATGACGACTTGACCCTCTGCCGGGACGAGTTTGCAAACGCGCTCCTGGCGGCCCGGCGTCAAAAGAAGTTCTCGGGCATACCGGAGACTCCTAAGCCGCCCCGAAAGAAGGCGGATAGGTCACCTCCACCACCCGATTTCCTTGAGTTAGTAGAAAAATTCATGAGCGTTCTGCGTATCTGCCCTGATCTGCCTGCGCGTACTTATATTCGAACCCAGCATATTGAAAACGTCATGCGCCCAACGCTAGATGCGGGTGGCCATGACACTACGGCGTCAGGTGAATGCTATGACGCGCTGGTCACTCTCGTAGCAGCAAGGAATTCGGCAGACCCGCTGAGGGGACAGTATGCATCTTGGTTGACTGAACCGAAGTTCGGGAGTGCTAAGGCCAGCTTGGCTGCGTTAGTTTTGTCCCGAACCATTGTTCGCGAGGACGTCCTGCAGACGCTTGCTAGCTCCCCAGATAGGCCACTGCTAAGGCGATGGACAACCACGGGCCATGAACGCCTGCGCATTAAGCTGGTTGCAGGCGGAGTACGCGGTACACGGGTAAATGGGGCTCTTCGACTGAGAGAGGCCTGGCAGGCGCAGTGGGAGGAATCCAAGAGAGACCTCCCGGGCGATGAGGCGGAGCGTCAAGACCTGGAAGCGAAGATATTGGATCTCGCAGGGGACGTTGAGGCTGAGGTTGCGACAACGGACGCAGAATGGGGAGATCGTATGTACGAGACCCTCCGAGCCCGCCTTCGAGGCGGTGGGGTGACACCAGTGTCCAGCCTCGCTCTAACAGCCGAGCACCTATTTGGCCTTGCGTTGGACCTGGCTTCCGAATGTGAAGTGTGGTTCAGTGATGAATTCGACGTAGAGGCTGCACTCGCGGAGGTCGGGCGTGCAACTTCGTTTGGCGTGATACAAGAGTCGGGGGTAACGCAGTGACAGGCGCGGGGCAGATGCTCGATGACGCCGTTCAGGTAGCCTTGCATGCTGCAGCTAATCGCCAACTTGCGGTCGCGCGCCAGTCGAGGGAGCATTCGTCCACAAGCGCTCAAAGACTTTCCCGTCGTAAGCGCGAGACGATGCTCAGGGAGCGACGCGAGGCTGAATACCACCAAGCGCGGGTCTTGTTGCTGATCTCTGCGTTCGCTGGCAAGACTGGCGTTTTCGATGGGCTTACCAAGCTGGCAAAACTGGACTTTCTGCTTCGCTATCCTGTGTTCCTTGAGCGGCTAGCGGAAACGGGAGTGACGGCACTCGAGCTCGACGATGTAACACGGCCAACGCCGGAGGAGCGTGGAGCAGTCGAGTCGCGCATGCTCCGGTATAAATACGGACCGTGGGATGACCGGTACTACGGCATAATCGGTGCTCTCGTGGGCCGCGGTCTTGTCGAATACGTGTCCGGGAGACGCGGCAATGTGACCCTTCGGCTGACAGATGGAGGGCGCGCAATCGCCGGAATGCTCGCGAATGAGCCTCCGTGGCGGACAACAGCTGCGCGATGCGACATCTTGCGACGGGCGTTTGGCCGTATGGCTGGGAACTCGATTAAGAACCTTATATACGAACGCCTGCCTGACGTTGTTGATCGACCGCGCCGTACGGAGATATGATGAGCGTTCGGATGCGAGTTGACGAGATTTCCTTGTCAACGGATGCCGATGAGTACACATTTTCATTTGCTGCCCCGTGCACTGTTCTCGACGGCCCAGTGGGTACCGGGAAGAGTAGCTTGTTGGAACTGATCAAGCATGCGTTGGGCGGGAACGCGGTTCTGACTCCAGTCATTCGTAAAGAGGTTCACTCAGTACGGGCACGGCTGTCACTTAACGGTACTTCGATCATTGTTCAGCGGGCACTTGGTAGGGCGGGCACCTCGGTCGAGTTTCGAGATCCTCGGGACGACGGATTCATTGAACAACTATCGATTCGGTCCCGCGGCGACCAGGCAAGTGTAAGTGATCGGCTTCTCGGCTTACTCGGCATACCGGCTGTTGAGATTCCCCGCGCACGCACCCGAGCTACTGCCGCGTCCGTCCCCCTCACTTTCAATGACCTGTATGCGTATGTGTACGTTGAGCAGCAGGATATCGACCGCAGCGTCGTGCACCATACTGAGGTCTTTCGAGAACCTAAGAGGAGGGCCATCTTCGAGCTTCTATTTGGCCTCGCGGATCCCCAGCACCTTGCGATGGAGACGGAACTTGGCCGGGTCCGGGACGGCCTGCGTCACGCGGAGAGTCGTGCTGCTGCGGTCCGTACATTCCTTCATACGGCGACGGATCAAGATGAGGAGAGCCTTCGCCGTCGTAGGTTGGCGCTCGGTGAGAAGGCCGAGGAAGCGCGAGAGGGCCTTGAACGCCTCCGAGCCGAAATTTCCGCGAGCACTAGTGCCCACCAAACCCTTCGAGATGAAGTTCTTAAGGCTGAAGAGGATGCCCAGGAGGCTTCGGAAGGGGCTCAAGCAGCAGAGACCGAGGTCGCAAGGCGAGAGCATTTACTTGCTCAGATGCGGGTCAACCTAGTGCGCGAAGACAAGGCTAGGATCGCGAGCCGCCGGCTCTCTCCGTTGGAGTTCGTTGTTTGCCCTAGATGCACCCAGGCGCTGGAAGAGGGCAGATCGTCTGCTGGTGTGTGCGCCCTTTGCTTGCAGCCTGACCCTCTTGCAGGCATGGAGTTTGAGACTCCGCTCGATGATACGGACGAGCAGATCGCCGAGTTGGACAATCTTTTGTCGGTAGCGATCAATGACGCGGAGAGGGCTAGAGATGTCGCCCGCGCTACGAATCGTAGGTTGGCGCATTTGCGACAGGCACTCGATGTTGCGACCGCGGAGGCTGTGACACCCAGGTTCAATGAAGTCGAGCTATTGAGCGCCACCCGCGCTCAGGCGCTTGCGGACCTGGATCACATCCGCAATGTCTTGAATTTCTGGGATGAGTTGAAGGCACTCGATGCCACGGTGAGCGCTCTTATATCGGAGCGTCAGCGTCTTGAAGAAGCGCTAAGGCGATCACGAGCTAAGCTCGAAGCGCGACGGTCTGTCCTTGGTGACCTAGGTGATCGATTCAACGAAACCGTAGTGGCTCTTCAGGTCCCTTGGGCCGCAGATGGCTCGATTGACCATCGGACCTATCTTCCTCTCGTTAACGGTGAGCGGTTTGAATCGCTAGCTGTAGCTGGTGGAACTAAGACGATCGTTACCGTCGCTTACCATCTAGCGCTTCTCGGTCACGCCTTGGCTGAGCAAGATACGCTGCTACCTCAGATGCTTATCCTTGACACCCCTCGGAAGAATTTGGGGGTGAACCCTAGCGACAAGGCTATGGGAACGCGAATATACGAACGTATCCGCGCACTAGTGGATGCCTATCAAAACAAGGTCCAGTTCATCATTGCTGAGAATGACTTCTTGGATGAGGCAGATTGGGCGCGGTCGCTACATTTCGACTACGATAATCCTCTGCTGCCCCATGTGGTTCATCCTGGAGAGGAGGCAGTGAAGGCGGGCCGATTGGATACGGTGGAGACGCTGCGACGTCGTTAAAGGCCGAGGAGTATCCGGCCTGGAGGCGAAGAGGGGTCTGGTCTGACACGTTGGGGTGCGCGCCTCCGACAAAAGCGCCCACGCTGGTCAGTACCACACGCGTTACTGATGGGTAGGACGTCGCGGTCGCTCCGCTAGTCGTGGCCCTCCCCACAGGGCACTTTGGCCTACGCCGGTCGCACTCAAGTGGGGACCGACCGCCTGCCATCAAATGAAACCGCTGGTCGCGGTCGAAATCCGCCGCTGACGCCGTAGCTGACAATGACCGCCGGCGGTCCCGCACCGTCCGGATGCTCCGGATGGACGACATTCGCAACCCGACGAGGTTGCTGTCGTTCGGCGGCGGGACCGGAAGCGGACCGCCTTCGGGACGCCGGTGACCGCGATCCTGAGAGCTGAAGCGGTGCGCTTGTTACGTTGCACAACCTCAAGGTGCGGTGGGCGGGCATTAACTGGGGCGCGGACCGCGAGCAGCTGCATATAGGGACCACATGCCCGCGACACTTTGGCGCAGGCTGTGGTCAAGTCTTGATCCGCGTGGAGCGCCTTCGGCGCGCTGAGCCTCAAAGAGCGTTCCTTGCCATCCCGGCCCTTCAAGTCTGCGGGCGCGCTCCCGCCACGCAAGATCGTTCGTCCTCGCTGCGCTGCGGGCGCTCCATCTTGCGTTCTGGTCGCTCATACGCCCGCTGACTCTTCGGTGCCGGGACGGCAAGGAAGAAGGTCGGCCAGCCAGGGTGCGACCACCGTTCCGCGGCGAGCGGAAGGGTGGACTGTGGTGGCGACCGCAACGAAAACCAGGAAGACCCGGAACGACACGGCCAGGGCGCGGGCGGATCGAGCGGAGAAGGTCGCCGGACTGGTGGCTCAGATCGCTGACAAGGCGCAGGAGCTTGCCACAGCGGAGGGCTGGCAGCGGATGCTCACCGGAGCTGCGGCCGGTCTGTGGCGCTACAGCCTGAACAACCAACTCCTGATCCTCGCCCAAGCCGCCGAGCGAGGGATCAGCCCGACGCAGGTCGCGGGGTACCAGACCTGGCGCTCGCGCGGGCGCCAGGTCCGCTCCGGGGAGAAGGGCCTGGCCATCCTCGCGCCCGCCGGCAGGTTCCTGGTGGATCTCGACGAGACCGAGCACCTCGGCGAGGGCCGGATCGTAGAGCTCCCGGACGGCACGAGGAAACGCGAGATCATCCGCTACCGGACCACCTACCTCTGGGACATCAGCCAGACCGACAACCTCGACTCCGGCGAGCCCACGGATGACCAAGACTCTGGCGGGCACGCCGACACCCAGCCAGTACTGGTGGGGAACCTGACTCTTCAGGTCGTGGACCTCGAGGAGCTACGGGCCGGGCTTGCCGCCCAGGTCGCCGCAGCCGGCTACGCACTCAGCTACGGGACGCCGACTGCCGGCGCGGACGGACACACCGACCCTCACACCCACAGCGTCGTGGTGGGCAGCCACCTGAAGCCGCTACAGCAGGTGCTCACCCTCGCCCATGAGCTCGCCCACATCGCCCTGGGACATTGCGCGCCGACCTACGGTTACCACGCCCATCGCGGTCGCGCCGAGGTCGAAGCCGAGTCCGTCGCCTACGTGCTGCTTGGCGCCTGCGGAATCGACATGACCGATGCGCCGATCCGATACGTCGCCGAATGGGCCGGCAACGACATCGACGCGATCCGCGCCGCAGCCACCACGGTCACCAAGACCGCCAAATCCCTCCTCGACGCCCTCATCGGAGCCGAGGAAGACGCCGGCGAAGCCCTGGACTAGGACGCGCGGGCGCCTAGCCGACCCAGCAAGTCAGGCTAGGCGCCCGCACGATGCGTAGGCCGGCGGTGCTTGTACTGCGTGCATCGGGGCTTCGCGAGGAGGGCCGCGATCACTTCCGCTTCACGAAAGTCCCGCGCTGGGGAGCGGTCTGCACCAGGTCGTCTGCCACCAGGACGGTGAGAGCATGGCGGACCGTTCCTCTGGAGATGCCGTACTCCTCGGCAAGACGCACCTCACTGGGGAGCGGCTTGCCAGGCTTCCAGTCCCCGCGCTTGATCCGGGCCGTGAGGATGGCAGCGAGCTGCCTGTACGGCGCCTCGTAGGCGATGTGATCGATCTGATCGTCAGGCCCCAGCTCCATATCCAGGACGTTAGAGAGCTAACCGACGTCCGGGACGGGCACTAAGTCCTGCACGTACTGAACATCCTGGACTAGCTGTACCAGTCGGGCTACCGTGAGTCTCACCCCGGTGGGGCGGTCGGAGTTCGCGCGCCGACTCAGACCACACCCGGCCGCTTCGCCGGGACCCAACCGGGATCGCTGGTAGGAGGCGTATCAGCGATCCCTCACACATTGATCACCTACGAAGGGGAGGGGTTGTGGCAGACCGAGACGACGTGCTCCGAGCCGCCCGACTGAGGCTCGACGCGACCGCGGAGCTCGAGCGGATCAAGCTCAATGACGAGGACATGGAGACGGCTGCGCAACTCCTCGCCGACCTGTGGACAGTCCTGCACGCGTACGGCGCGTTCGACGACTGCATGGCCGACGTCGCCAACGTCCCCAAGTTGGCGGTCCTGACGACCCAGGCCGTGAGACGTCACAACCGCGCCCTCGCGGCAGTCGCAGACCCAGCGACCTACAACCCCTATGTGATCTCCGGCCCCCTGCGCACCCTGCCCATCGGGCAGGCGTCACCCACAAATCAAGGAAGGCGCAAATGACCCCACTCACCCCCGGCAACGGCTCCTCCAGCGGCAACGGCTCCAGCTCTGTCCTGATCGATGAACAGGTGCCCGTCTCGACGATCTGGAGAGCCGGCGACCCGATCGGCCGAACGATCGAAGAGTTCTAGTCCAGGCCCACCACGGCGATGCCGAGGGGTCCGGGCAACCCCTGGAATCCCTCCACAATCTATCGAACACTTGTGCGAACATCGCCTATGATGAACGCGACGGGGGTCGCACCACCTACCAAACTGGGCAGGGAAGTCGGCGCGGTGCGGCCCCCGCTTCGCTTCTGTGGATAGCGGCGACGTGGTGGCAAGGCGTGCGGGCATCCTTACGTGCACGTTCGGGGCGCGCCACCCTCGCGCCCGCCGGCCACGCCCATGCGGAGGTGGGGCGGGCACGTCGGAAGGAACCCCGAGCGCTGATCAACAACCTCGGCCATACCGTGGGAGCGATACCGCATCACCTGAGGTCCCCCGCAGTGCGCATCGCCGGGCCTATCGAGCCCATGCTCGCCAAGAGCATCGACCGGTTACCTCCACCTCGGGCCGGCGGATGGCGTTACGAACCGAAGTTCGATGGGTACCGCGCGCTGGCCACAATCCAGACAGATAGCTCCGTACAGGTCCATTCGCGGCGCGGCACACCGCTCGACGACGCGTTCCCCGAGCTGGTGGGCGCGCTGTACGCCTACCTGCCTGCAGGGACGGTCGTCGACGGGGAGATCGTCTGCTGGGCCGGGGGACGGCTCGACTTCAACCGTCTGCAGCGCCGCTACGCCCAGCGCCGTCACGCCCGCGAGCTCGCGGTCACCCAGCCTGTCCACCTGGTCGTCTTCGACGTGCTCGAGACCGCGCAGGACGGTGATCTGCGCCGCCGTCCGCTACGAGAACGGCGTGCCGTCCTGGAGCGGCTGTTCCGTCGAATCCCGGCCCGGTCGCCGCTGACCCTGGCCATGCAGACCTCGGACCCGGCAGTGGCCGAGGAATGGTTCGACACGATGGCAGTCGCCGGGGTCGAGGGCCTGGTGATCAAACCGGCGAACAGCCCGTACGTCTGCGGTGCGCGGGTGTGGCTGAAGTACAAGTCGCGGCAGACCACCGACGCCGTGGTCGGCGGGGTGACCGGCAGCCTCCACCGGCCGGCGGCACTGCTGCTCGGCCGGTACGGCTCTGACACCGGACGCCTCCACTACGCGGGCCGGACCACCCACCTGAGCGACGCGCAGGCTGCCGCGGTCGCGCCGCTGCTGGTTGCTGCGATTGGCGGGCATCCGTGGCCGGTCCGGCTCACCGTGAACTGACGGTCCAAGCCGACCGGCTACCACCAGGTCGCGCCGCTCGTGGTGGTGGAGATCCGCGCGGACATCGCCACCGATCAGGGCCGCCGGTGGCGGCACGCAGTGCGGCTGCTGCGGGTGCGGGACATCGCCCCGGACGAGGTGCCGCTCGACCTTGACCTGGAGGCGTGAATCGCGCGCCGCGACGTAAGCGGCGCTCGCTGCCCGGACTTCGCCGCAGCGATCGGGGCCGCACCAGCTTCTCTCGAACATCTGTTCGAGCAACAATGCGGCTGTGGGGCAGCAGCGCAGGTACGGGAAGCAGGGCGTCGACGGGTATGAGGTGCCGACCGGTGGGCGCCGGCAGCAGCTCGAGGTAGCCGTGCAGGCCATCTACGACCACGTACGACAGACCGGGCAGGCTGGCATCTACTCCGGTGACGGCACCTGGCGCGCAGCCGCCACCGACCAGCTGCTCGCCCCGATGCTCCAAGGGCCGGACCGGATACGCCGCGGCGAGCGCGTCGACGGCGCCGACACCATCCTCGCCGCCCATCCGACCGAGACCCGCGAGGACATCCAGGACCGGCTGTACGGGTCGCGGCATTACGCCTCTCCCCGCATGCTCACCCGCCACCGCATCGCCGAGGTCCTCTACGCCGGGATCGGCGCCGGCCTGCTCGAGCCCGTCCCGGCCGCCCAGGTCGACGACACCATCGACCTGGTGCTCCAGGCGATGGCACGCGGGCGACTCCGTCCGAGGATGCTCGCCGCACACGGTCAGGGTCTTCGCCAGTGGCTGGGGCTTCCCGCCGGCAAATGGACCGCGGCCGCCAAGGAGGCAGCGAAACGGGGCCGCGAAATGTGCGCCGCCCCCGGCGCAGTCACACCCGTACGGGAGCCAGGCGAGTGGGACGGGAACAAACGGGCGCTGTGACCTGACACGACATCATTGCGATAGTCGACGGAAAACCGCGTGCTGAATACCGCCGTCAGCCAGCATCCTGGAGACGGCAGGACTCTGGGGAGGAGCTATCGCGTTCCAGAGATGCATCATCGCCCAAGGCCCATGCTCGAGTAGATCAACACTGAGGTTAAGCTCGCCGGCAATAGCCCCCATAAGGCTTTCGGCGGCAGCCCCAACGATTGTCCGCATTGAACTCTTAGACGGCACCTCACTAGCGATCACATGACACCTCCGATAGCTCGTGCCTTCACTGCCAAATCTAAGGCCAGCTGGCGAATTCATCAGGCAGAGTGCATTGGTGTATGCGTCGAGGCGTAAATTCTCCGTCACAGAATTTGTTTGTGTCACGAAGTCCTTCAGGTGATGCTCATTGTAAGGTGGCTTGAAATGAGATATCAGCATCACCTCGGCAAGCTTCACTTGCTCCTCTACCCTGGTTTTCACTGGGCGGATGGATCGATCATAGGCGGCGGCGAAGTTTACACGGTCGAGAGCGGCAATGCTGTCCGGACCGCTGACGACACTTAGGCTCGCCGCGGCTTCAATGCGGAGCAGTGTAAGGAACACGTCATGATTATTTGATAACTGTTCCGAATAGATCCGCTGGAGCGTGCTGTGGGAGCTGATTCGATCGAAGACGTCTCGACTGCCCTCGGTTCCCCAGGCCCTGCCAATGTATAAGACCTCATGATCAGTGAGAAGAGTCTTTCTGGGATCAACGGCATGTATAGCCAACGCCGTCGGATCTCCTATTGCTATGGTATCGCCAGTCTGTCTATCGACAATGCGCCATCGATCGGCCTGCGGAGATTCCCAAAAATACTGTCCCGACCGAGAAAGTCTCGGAAGATTCAGGGTGAACCCCATCGGCTTGCGACCATGAATTAGGAGCCGGCCGGCGATCCTACCTCTCCGGATACTCACCGCTTCGATAGTTGTGCGCGGACGACGGCTGACGACATACAAGAAGCAGTTGTGGGCTACTGCACGTACGGTATGGTCAATATGCTGCTGGCGTACGGTAGCTACTGCGACGCACTGTATAAACTTTGCGAATCCCATGCTCTCCCCCAGGCGTGTGCTTCTGCAGCACTAGTTGAATCTGGTATGCGTAGCGCTGGCCCCGCTGCGACGTCTCGATACGTAGGGAATAAGTCCCTGCTAGGAAAGCTATCCATCTGTTTCGCGCTCGAACAAATCATCTAGAGCGCAGTAGTACCGACAGTCGCGCCTCGCTCTGGCCAACCAAGTTGTCAGCCGACAATGTCGAGAGGAGTATGGAGATGAATAGTACTATTCCCGCAGCCGTGAAATTCACCTGACGCGTCACCGTCAAGTCGGCTCCAAGAATCAACGTTGAAAGGGCGAGGACCAGTGTTGTCGCCTTCGCCAACGTTTTCGAATTTGCGAGCGTTTCTTCGTTTAGCCAGTTTGTAGACAGATTCGCGATGATTGCGCATAGTGAAGAATTGCAAATCAAGAACATCGCTAGTGCAGGTACGAAGTTTCGGTGATCGGACTGGCCGATCTGCCGACCTAGGATGTCCCATGGACTGAAAAGTAACGCTGCGCAAAGCGTGATGACTATAATCACATAGGCAGTATAAGAACGAAGCTTTTCTTCAGGAGTGATATGAATATTGATGGCCGTTCGAAGTGCGATCACATGGTCTTCCAAGTCCACAACATCGCAGGATGATTCCTCTTTGAGCTCATGAATCTCGGCCATCAATTGGCTCCGGAGTCGTGGGGAAATCCTTGTGGGATCTTGAATCAATTCTTCCGTATGCCTCCGTAGTAGCTGACCAAATTCCGACACTTTGATTGGCGCCGCGTCCTCCTGAAGTTTGGGGTCGAAGTACTCCGCTTTACGGACTTCGCTCACGCGATAACCCGGGATCGCGTATGGAAGATTTCGAAGGATTGTAGGAAGGATGATTAGGGCAGATTTCCACTCCTTCGGTTGCTGCTTCTCGAGGAACTGTACGACGTGAGACATGTCGGCCGTCAAGGCGCGCTCGCCATATACTTTGCTCTGAATCTTCCCTTCCTTGCATTGGCATCTCGTCAACGAGTTGCCAATTCGCCGAAGGACCCACTTAGTATCGTCCGATGGGGCTGCTATCTCATTCGCATCCGGCGTAGTGGATAGCAGTCCATACTTGCTCACCCTGGTGAGCATTAATCCGCACGCCTTGACCCATATACCTATGGCAAGCGTCAGAGCAGCTAGACCCATATGTGAGTAGGTAACTCCCTTGGTTGTGTCCTGCGTTATCTGCATCGGCTCTTTCAACCCTTCAATCTCATGGCTCGCTCGATACGCCTGCTGTCACGGAACATGCGGCGACTAGGGGCCAATCCTCAACGCCTAGCGCGCCAGCTGTCCGCACTCGTTCGTTGGCGCCCCGACGAGCCAGGGTGGGGCTCATGGCTCAGGTCGGGCTTCTCTGCCATACCTCGCGTGATAGGCGCTTGGTCGCATGGACTGATCGTAGACAATCATTCCGACAATCAGTACGCAGTCGCTTGCGAAGGTTAGTCGTCTACCGGCGGGTGCAATCTTGCACATCCGATCGCCTAGGTCCCCTGACTGCTGTCATGCCTAGTACCTGTGATCCGACAGCTGATCCGCGACACATGTCCGCCAGCTGAGGTGCGACACCTTGGCCTCGATGTCCCACCGGCTCTACCGGTCACGCGGCGCGTGGCCAGGTGTGGACGATCACCTATTGCCCCGCGGCTAAGAAGTGTTGCGTACCACCGTCCTAACGGCGAAACTCGCTGGCTATCGCATCTATATGAGTGCTGTCACTTCTGTCGGGAGGACGCGTGTACCCCAAGCTCGACCCCTACGACCACGCCATGCTCGACGTCGGCGACGGGCACCGCATGTACTGGGAGACATGCGGCAACCCCGACGGTAAGCCCGCGCTCGTCGTCCACGGCGGCCCCGGCTCAGGATGCGGGAGCCCATACCACTTCGACCCCGCCGCCTACCGCGTCGTCCTGTTCGACCAACGCAACTGCGGCCGGAGCACCCCGCACGCCAGCGAACCGGTGATTGACCTGTCCACCAACACCACCGACCACCTGATCCGCGACATGGAGCAGCTGCGCGAGCACCTGGGCATCGACAAGTGGCTGCTGTTCGGCGGCTCCTGGGGCTCGGCGCTCTCGCTGACCTACGCGCTGCGCCACCCGAAGCGGATCTCGGAGATGATCGTGACCGCCGTCGCCACCGGCAGGCACTGCGAGATCGAGTTGATGACCCGCGGCTTCGGTGGCCTGTTTCCCGAAGCGTACGAGCACTTCCTCGCCGGGGTCCCCGACCCTGGCGAAGACATCTCGGCCGCCTACCACCGCCTACTCATGGACCCCGACCCGACGGTGCACCGCAAAGCGGCCGACGACTGGTGCGCCTGGGAGGACGCTATCGCCACGGTCCCACCCGGACGCGACGTCGAGCACGAACCGTGGGAGCCCCGGTTCCAGCTCGCCTTCGCCCGCCTGGTCACGCACTACTTCAGCAACCGGTGTTGGTTGCCGGACGACGAACTGGCCCGCAAGGGGCACGTACTGAAGGACATCCCCGGCGTAATCGTGCACGGGCAACTCGATCTCGCCGCGCTCGCCGGTGCTCCGTGGGTGTTGCACAACGCGTGGCAGGGATCCGAACTAGTGATCGTCGAGGACGGCATGCACGCCACCGGAACGACGGAGGACCTCATCGCCGCGACCGACCGCTTCGCCAAATCCGCCGTTCGCACTTCATAGCGGGCAACAGCGTCGCCAAGAGAACTCAGCCCTCGCCGATCCGCCTCTCCGCTCCCGACGGCGACGACGTGGGGCGGGGCCAACACGACGCCTGTGTCGCGCATCAGCTGTCGGACGTGTGTCGCACATCAGCCGACGGAGCACACCCTTGTAGTCGGGTGACTGTCGAACCGACCTCTCTTGAGGTCAAGGCGCGCCGCAAGCGGCGCGCACCGCCCCGTCCTCGTCCTGCGGGCGGCCTGGCGGCCGTCCTCGGACGGGCCGGCGCGGCCACAGGCGGTCTCGCATGACTGGTTGAGGTCACCTCAAACTGAGGTCTTCCCTGGGGGGGCGCTGCCCCCTGACCCCGGTCCTCCTCGGGGAGTGGAGCGCCGGGTTCCTCTCCCGCCGGTCGGCCACCGCGAGCGGTGTACCCGGAACCTGCACAGGGTCGCCGGGCCAAGCCGCAAGCGGTCGACGAGCGAGCCCGGCGACCCTGCACAGAACCCGGATGCGGACAAGCTGTCCGACCAACGGGAGAGGAAGAACGCCACGGGGCGTGTGCATGAAAGCCTCGGGGTCCTCCGTGGTGGGTTGCTGCCCCAGGGTGACGGTCTTGGAGGCGCAGGCGAGGGTGGTACCGCAGAACGGACGGAACGGAGTTGATCAACAATCATGGATCTCCCGCGCACAGTCCTTGGCGTAAACAGTGCACTCCTGCTCGAACTAGAGGCCGAGGCCGTAGACCTCGGGTTCAGCCAGCGCTTGCCGCCCGAGCAACTGGATCCGCACCTGGCCCCCGACGCCATCCACTACCTGTTTCCGGCGCTTGTGCACATCCTCGACCACCTACCCGATGTATCCCCGCAATGGCGCTGTGAGGCGCTCCTCACCATGAACGATGACACTCAGGTCCTCAGCCTCCTGGACGTACTGCCAGCCACGTTCACTCGACTGCCTGAGACGCTAACTCGCGCCCAGAAGACCGAAGCCGTTCTACGCATGCGGCAGGCGCCCTCAATCGGTAGTTGGCTGGAGAACCACGCTTGACGTAACACCGGTCCGTCACCAATACACCGGCAGCCCATCGTTCCATTCGCGTACCATTAGACAGGGCCCGCTCCGGTCATGAGCGGTCGGTCAGGAGTAGCCGCCACGCGACTTCCAAGCTATTGCTCATCGAACCGCAGACAGGTTCGCTCAGTCCGCAAGCAGGGTGTCGATGGTCTGGATGGACGTCGCGGTGGACTCGTGAAGCACGCCGTGCATCCCGAAGGCTCGCGCTCCATCGACGCAGACCTGTGAGTCGTCAACGAAGACCGTCTCGTGTGGCTCGAGGCCGAGCCGGTCACAGGCCGAGCGTAGATGCGCGGATCAGGCTTCAGTAGACCGACCTCATGCGAGTAGATGATCGGGTCGAAGTACGTCGAGAACCCGTAGCGGCTCTCTTCGACCTCGCGGGCGCCGCTGCCTGAGTTGCTGATGATCGCCGTCCGGTATCGCCGCCGTAGGTTCGCGGCGTACGCCATCAACTCCTCGTCCAGCTGGCCGCAATACCAGTCCCACATGTCGGCCACGAACGCATCCGCCTGCTCGGACGACAGTCCCAACTCATCGGCGCACCTGTCTCGCCAGTCGTTGAGGCTCATGTGGCCGGTGCTGATGCCGTTCTCGGGGTCGGCTGCGCCAAGAGCTGCGGAGAACGCGTCATCAGTCATACCCAACCGTTCCCGCCACGGGTCGAGCCAGACGTGCATCCCTTCGATGCGTTCCAGAACGCCACCGACGTCGAAGATCACCGCACGTACGACCATGCGGCATTGTCGCAGATCGTCGACGTGTGCCTGACCCAACGAGCTGCAGCACCGGGCGACGATGAGCACCAGGCCGACGACCTCCTGAGTGCGGACGAGCAGCCCGTGATCACGGTGCCCGTCCCTGCGGATCAGGAGGTCGGTTCGGACGCAGCGCCGCCCGCTGTCCCGTGCAATCCACGTGCGAGGGCGGGCGGTCAAAGAGGCGATCCATAGCACTGGCGGTAAGTCATGCTTCGCCATATTGCCGGGTCAGGGTCTTGGGCAGGCGCGGGTCGAAGTCGACCGTCCGCCTTTCAGGCCGGCTCCAGGGCGGTGCGGGCGTCGACGTCCTGCAGGGAGTAGCGGTGAAGTGTGACTCCTGGTGGGGCCAGGCGGATGAGGTCGGGCACCGTGAGCACTTGGCGTGGGCTGAGCCATTCCTGACCTGGTTTGTGCAGTGCCCAACCGCCTCCGATGGTGACCGCCGCATGCGTGTTGTTGCCGTCGGCGTCGCGCCATACCAGTACGGTGCCTGGCAGGTCGTCGCTGCCTCCCGCCGTGCAGTGAGCTGCTAGCCAAGCGTCGAAGGGCTCATCGTCGGCGTCATGGACACCTGCTGCCGCCATCACGGTGGCGAAGCAGTATGTTGCGCTTCCTCTGGCGATGGAGCTTCCTCTGCTCCCGCTGGCGAAGGTTCCGCTCAGCGCTCGGGCGTTGGGAAGTATGGAGGAGGCCGCGCGCCAGATCTCCTCCGGTACCGACATGCGCTGGCAGGGTAGCTGCCACTCACCGAGGACGCGCTCGAGGACGGCTTCGAGATGATGCGTCACCAGGGTTGGCCACCAGACGAACCGATGCCCGTCGGCCTGCTCGCGCAGCACCTGCGCGTCGAGGATGTCCGCCCAATCGGTGATGGAGGGCACTGCTCCTCGCCTGTGTCTGACCTGCGACAGGACGAGCCTGGCACGCACCTCGCGTGGCTGAGCATGGAACGCGTCTTCGTCAAGCCACACGGCTTCTAGATCCTTGGCGAGGTTCCACACTTCGTAGGTGTCGCGAAGCTCGGGCGAGAGGTCGTGCGGGGGACTTTCAGGTGTGAGCCCGAGTTCGGCTGCTTCGGTGACGGTCAGGAAGAACGGCTGACAGGCTGGCGCCAGCCAGGTAGCCCAGCGGCGCACCAGCGACGTTTCGACCTCGATCCCCAACACGTCCACCGCCGCATAGTACGAGCCGGGCGATAGCAGGTGCGACATAGATTTCCCAGGCTGGCGTCGTCCGAGCGGCCCTCAGGCCGGTCGTCCCGACGGCCGCCACTGACCATGGTTCTGCCCATGAACTGCGGTCTGGATTGCACGGGACAGCACGCGATTCTTGCGTTACTCCGAAGGTGGTCGACCAGGCGCTCACCGTCGCCCGGCGTTGCAGGTCGTTGAGATCACGCTGGGGTCAAGTCCTCGCTGGCTGTCGGGTCGGTGGCTCTCCCTGCCCGCATCCGGACTGGCATACTCACGCCGTGGAGTCCTCTGTCGAACCCGACGCGTACCTGGTGCTCGCGATGACTGAGGCTGCCCAACGAGTCTTGTCCGACCCGGCTGCCACCTACCGGATCGCGCACGATGCGATGGCCGAACTGCTGCCACTTGTACCCACCGCACGCCATGGCGGCGTTGCCTACTCGATGTGGGGCTCGCTCGCCGACCTGCAAGGCGATCCCCGTGGACCTCAGTCCGAACGTGAGTGCATCCTTCGAACCCGGCTCGCAGCCGAAGAGTGGCTCGCAACAGACAGCTCGAGGCACGAGCCAGTAGCGGCCTACTTCGCCCGATGGGACACGCGTACTGGACCGGCCTGGGACTAGGGCGCCGCCGGATCACCCCTGCCTTGCAAAAGCACATTGAGGGTGCACGCTCGGCTGAGCGTCGATCGGCCAGGCGTCTGAACCGCGCCGTCGTGACCGCGGTTGACCGTGACGGACCATGATCGGCCGTGTCATCTGGCACGCACGTGGCACGCCGACCCCGAAGTGCGGGGATAGGAGCGGTGATCCATGACAGACATGACGCCAGCGCACCGCGCAGTTGAGATGGAGGACCTGCAAGCACTCCGCGATCTTCTGGATGGCGGTGCCGACATCCACGAGGAGTACGGCGGGTTGAGCCTGCTTCATCATGCGATCGATGTCGAGATCGACGGCCATAACCAGACGGGCGATCCGCTCCACGTCGACACCACTGCGTACCTGCTCGCCAGAGGCGCTGACCCGACCCGCCGTTCTGGCGCAGGCACCGGAGTCTCAGCTGAGACCACGGCCTCCGTGGCAGGTCACTGGCTTGCTACGTGTCTCATAGAGGACTGGAAGCGTAGCCACCCTGACGGCCAGCCGGATGAGCTTGGACGGTAGCCACGGCTTACCTCCAGATTCGTAGGAACAGGCACCGTGATCACGAGCTGGTCGTCCGCGCTCTGGAGGTCGTCGGCCTGGTGCTCATCGTCGCCCGGTGTTGCAACTCGTTGGGGTCACGCTGGGCTCAGGGCCGGGCAACGCATCTCGGGTTGGCACCGCTGGCGCGTAGGCGTTCGACGAGTTCTTCGTGCTGGGTCGGCGTGAGCAGCATCCACAGTCCTGTGCCGGTGTCGGTCGCGCTGTAGATCAGATCGTCCGCGTCGGTGTAGCCCTCCGCGTTGATGGTGAAGGGCGATAGCGCCACCAGGAGGTCGAACTGGTCGTCATCACTGACTTCGACCTCGATGCCGACGTAGCCCACCGGGTGGCTCGGGTCGTGTTGGCGCGCCTCTTGTGTTCTGGCGAGGTCGATCAGGCGCTGGACGGCGTTCTGGGTGTCCTCGGGCCAGGGGTCGTCGGAGATGGCATCGACCCAGGCCCGACGAAGCGTGCTACGCAGAACATGCAGTGCCTCGCGGTGAGCGGCGATCACAGTGGCCCCGTCCGCGGTGTCGTCAAGGACGAACGCCTGCCGGCCGATGGGTCTGGACACCTGGCCGCCCTCCTCTGCTCGGGGGCGTGAGCCGAGTGCGGGCATCTTCCCATTCGCTGCGGGTCCGCGGCGTCCGAGTTTAGGGTCTGGGCCTCTGTGATGGTCTCGGACGCGGCGAGGAGCGGCAGGGTCTGGTCGGTGTCCTCCCCTCGGCTCGCGGAGGCCGGGGGCCATAAGCTTCCGCGCGGAAGCGGCCTCTACTGGTGCCGCATCGCAGCGACCTCAGGAAGGGCTTGTCGACATGAAGTTGAACTTTCAGGTCGGTGACTCCACCGTCCTTTTTCGGCGTAGTCCGTGGACAGGTGTGGAGTCGATCATCGTCGACGGCGAGGAGCAGCGGATCAGAGACTTCGCGCAGGCGAACAAGCCGACGTTCAACCTGGACCGGGAGACGACGACGAGCATCAACGGCACGACGGTGACGATCCGTGCACTCCGTCCGCGCTGGTTCGGTGGTCTGCGTCCGCACGATTACAGGGTCGTTGTTGATGGGAACGTGGTGCTGACACAGCAGGGGTACTAGGGCTTGGTGCGGAGTCTGTCAGCGACTCGCATGATGAGTACAGCGGGGGGCTTATTCATAAGGTTGCCAGAAGTAACAGATCTCCGACACCTGATCTGCGACACGTGGGCCGAGGAAACTTAGAGGTTAGCGGTCCGGGAGGCGGTGTCGGATCGGGGTTGAGGCGTTCGTGGAAGGGGTGAGCGCCGCCCACGAGGGGCGCCGCCCAAGCCACAGGAGATGATCCGAGATGCCAAGGAGCGTGCACACCGTGGCCGCGGAGAACGTGAGCGCCACCCTGACCGTCGCCGTGCCCGCCGCGAGGGTGTTCGCGGTGCTGGCGGACCCGACGACCCATTCTGCGATCGATGGCACCGGCTGGGTTCAGGAAGCTGTCGACCGGGCGCCGCTGACCGAGGTCGAGCAGATTTTCCGGATGGACATGTATCACGCCGACCATCCGAACGGTGGCTACCAGGTGGCCAACAAGGTCCACGTGCTCGACCCGCCGCGCGCCATTGGCTGGCTGACGGGGTACGACCCCAAGGGCGACGGTCACCTGGAGTTCGGCGGCTGGTTCTGGCGTTACGACCTGGCGCGGTTCGGTCCGTCCGAGACTGAGGTCACGCTCACCTACGACTGGTCGGCCGTGCCGCAGTCCATCCGGGAGTACCTCCAGTTCCCGCCGTTCGGCCCTGAGCATCTCTCCAACTCGCTGCACCACCTGGCCGAGCTTGCCGCACCGACGTCCCGGGCCTGACCGCCGACATTGAGCAGGCAGCCATCCAGGCAGCCACTCATCGTCGGGCGTCGGGCTGTAGCTTCCAATTGAGTGGACGAATTCTTTTGAATTTCCTCAGTGGTTACTCGGGTCAGCTAACAACATCTGATCAATCTCGCAGATGATGCGTGTCGGGCTGGAAAAGCAACGGCTCCTCGCATGAGATTTTCGCGGACGTCCAAATCTGCGGAAACCATCTGGAGAAGCCGTTGCGGTATGAGGCTATGACAGGGCTGACCGATGGGCAACTGACCGAGCTTGCCGGGCGTGTCCACACACTGATCGGAGACCTCCACTCGCGCGGCCGTCCGTACGCGCTGGGCCTGTACCGCTCGATCGCGATGGTCGTGTCGCTGATGCGCAAGAACATCACCCAGGACTTCGCCGGGGCCATCTTCGGGGTCAGCCAGCCCACGGTGAGCCGCCGATGGGACCTGCTACGCCCGGCCATCGGGCAGGCCCTGGCCGAGTTCGTACCCGACCCGCAGCGGGTGGTCGGAGCTGGAACCGTGCTGGTCGACGGCACAATCTGCCCGACATGGGACTGGCGAGGGACCCCCGACCTGTTCTCCGGCAAGGCCGGCTACGCCGGCATGAACATCCAGATCGCCGCCACCATGGACGGAACACTGGCCGGCGTCGGCGCCACGCCGGTACACGGTGCTCGCCACGACGCCTACGCCTACTCCGCGTCCGGACTCGCAGAGAAGCTCACCAACATCCACGCCCTCGCCGACCTCGGCTACGTCGGAGTCGATGGCATCGACATCACCCCGATCAGAAAACCCGCCAACGGCGAACTTCACCAAACCCAGGCCGACTTCAACACGCAACTGTCCAAAATCCGAGCCGCCGTAGAACACGTCATCGCACACCTCAAAACATGGCGAATGCTCAGCGAAGAAGGCGGCCGCTACCGGCCACCAATCTCCAAATACGCCAGCATGCTGAAAGCTGTCACCGGCCTATTCTTCTTCCGCACTTATGAATAAGCCTCCGGGTCCTGGGTGCATACATGAAGTGGATGTGGAGTCGAAGTGGGTTTCTTCGGTACCTACGCCTATGACGGCAGCCGATGGGTGGCAGGTCAGTCGCAACCTGTAGCGGAGCCATGGTTGCAGCTGGATATACATGACAGCGACATCACGACGGTTCGCTATCGCCCGGTAGGAAGTGGGACCGGTGTGGCCTATCTCGGGACCACCCCACGCACCTACTTCGAAGACCAGATCGCCTCCGCGCCGACGGACGTGGCCCGCGAAGCGGCAGGACTCGCGAACTGGTGGGCGCAGCTCCGCGGCGGTGTCAATGAGGTCGAGCGGTCCGACAAAGAGGCTGAGCTTGCCGGCTACCTTGCCTACGACGAGGACCCCGCAGAGATCGACCTGGACGAGGATGAAGACGTCGATCAGCTTGACGATGCGGAGATCTTCGTGGAGGTCAAGACCGCTCGCTTCCTCGAGACGCTTGGCCTGCCACTCCCGGAAGACCTCGCCGATGCCACTCGACGATGACGAGCGTGCTGAAGCCCCTCGCTGCGTGGTCGTTGGTGGTGCTCTTGATGCGTTGGTAGCGGCGCCATGGCTCCCGCTGGTGACCTGAGTTGCTGGAGCGTAGCCGTAGGTAGTCACCGGGCCAGGCTTCGTAAGCAAGG
This sequence comes from Actinopolymorpha pittospori, assembly GCF_014873875.1. Classification (GTDB taxonomy): domain Bacteria; phylum Actinomycetota; class Actinomycetes; order Propionibacteriales; family Actinopolymorphaceae; genus Actinopolymorpha; species Actinopolymorpha pittospori. The sequence continues at coordinate 2,438,850 of NZ_JADBEM010000001.1, forward strand.
ATGGAAAGATCTTGATTCCGACGAACTACCAGTACGTGCCATGAGCGCATTTCGCATGTATCTCAGGGTGGTCAGCGAGTCTTTGCAGCCGGAGGAAATCTCCGAGAGGCTAGGAGTGGAGCCCGACGAGTCAACGTCGATCGGAAGTCGCAAGCGCCCGGAGTCGCGTCCGCGGTCGCATGCGACCTGGATCCGACGTGTCGTGGCGGCGGAAGGCTGCGCAAGGCCAGAGGATTTGGAGCCGGTGGTCGTCGGGTGGGGTCCGGATCTTGCGGACGCCCTCGGGCGACTCGCCGAGTCCGGGGAGGCCGCCGTCTCCCTGGAGATCGTTCAGGAGATCAGAGACCTCAACGACCCACGGCAGAGAGGCATCTTCCTCGGGGCCGACCTGCTGGCGTGGATGGGTACAGCCAGGGCATCGCTCGACATCGATCAGTACGTCTATCACGAGTGCGGCGATGAAATTGAATAGTGCCGCGCCACCCAACCAAGCTGGTGCTCGCGTCAAGTCACGCTCGACTTGCGCCGTCCAAGTCGAGCGACGACGTGGCCGTCAATTCTGGGGATCTGTCGCACGCAGCGCTTGACGCATGTCCTCCAGAAGCCGGCCGGCGCCGCTGCGGACCAGCTCATCATCGTCGCCCGACGTCAGCGCGGCGCACTCCGCCATCGCTACGGCTAGGTCGCTTTCGCTGTGCCCAACGGTGTCCTCGACAGCGGTGAAGATCCAATCGGCAGTCTGGTCATCGGCCGATGCAAAGGCGGACGCGATCATCGCAAAGCCGGCCCGATCCATCCGTCGAAGGAGCGCTGCGGCCGTCCACCTGGTGACGTAGGTGTCCACAGCGTCGAGGACGAGCCGACGCAGCGTGGCGCCAGCCTCGGGCATCTCAGCGTAACTGGCCAGGCACGTCCCCGCATCAGCGCGATCACGGTACTCAGTGCTGTCGGCCAGCCTGATCAGCGCCGCCACCACAGCACGCCTGGACTCGTCACTCATGCACGAGAGTGTCGCTCACCACGGGTGAGGTCCCGGCGGCTGGCGAGCAAGTCAGGCGCCCAGCCGGGGTTGCCCTGTTGGGCGAGGCCTGGTCTACGAGCGGTGTGGCGCACTTCGCCTCATGTGAGGTGCGGATTCGGGCTCTGAAGGTGTGTCCGAATCCGGACTCTGCGTGACCCCTTCGTTCTGGGTGCCGTTACTTCTTGCGGATCTTGTCCGGCCGTGTGGCCTGTTGGTTGGGGTGGGGAGTCGTATGTCTGCGTGGGTTCGTCGTGCTCGAAGTGCCCGGCTCGGCGGTGCCGCCACGGTGCGGAGGCCGTGGTCGTTTCCGCGGCGGGTGCTGGTGGTGGCGTCTGCGCTGGGGGTGTTGCTGGGGTTGCTGGCGCCGCCGGGGGCGGTTTCGGCGTGGGCGGCCACCTCGGCATCGGCGCAGGTGAGCGCGTCCGTGCGGGCGGGCGGATCCGTATATGCCACGGCTCCGGTGCGAGCGGGTGCGCCGCGGCAGGCGGTGACGTCGAAGCGCGTGAAGGCTGGGGCGCCGGCTGCTGGGGTTCGGGCGAGTGCTCCGTCGGCGTCTTCGGGGACGGAGGCGGCTGGTGGGGAGTATGTGCCGCTGCCGCCGACCAGGATTGTGGACTCCCGAAATGGTCTGGGGACGACGCAGGCGCCGCTGGAGGAGGCCACGTCGCGTTCGTTCCACATCACCGGCGCGGGTGGTGTCCCGCTGTCGGGGGTGTCGGCGGTGGTGTTGTCCGTGACGGCCACAGACGCCTCAGCTGACACGTGGTTCACGGTCTGGCCAACGGGTCAAACGCGCCCCACGGTCTCCCAGCTGTCGGTTACGGCGGGGAACTGGGAGGCGAACACCGTCATCACGAAGATCGGCACCGGCGGCGACATCGACGTGTTCAACCGGTGGGGCCGGGCGCACGTGATCCTCGATGTGCAGGGTTACTTCACCGACTCCACGGTCACCGCGGCTGGTGGAACCTTCGTGGCGGTGACGCCGAGCCGGGTCTATGACACCAACCTTTCCGGCCGGACCCCGCTCGTGGGCGGCGAGATCCGCGACATCCAGGTGACAGGGCTGGGCGGTGTTCCCACGAGTGGGGTGTCGGCTGTCGCGGTGAACCTGACGGTCGACAACACGACCGTCAACACCTCCGTGCAGGCTTTCCCTTCAGGTGGTTCCCAGCCGGGTGTGTCGACGTTGCAGGCCTCGGCTGGGCAGATCGCGTCTGCTTTGGCGCAGGTGAAGCTCGGTGCGGGCGGGAAGATCAGCGTCTTCGCGAACCTGGGCCAGATGCGGCTGATCGTGGACGTCGAGGGTTACTACCTGGACTCCACCCAGAGCGGTCGGGACTTGTATGTGCCGATCAGTCCACGCCGGATCTACACCAGCAGCACCGATTTTGCTGGGGGTGAGACCCGCGCGATTCAGATCTCGGGTGCGAAGGACGCGAGCGGAAACGTGGTCGTCCCCTCCACTGGTGTGACCTCCGTCGTGGTGTCGGTGACGGCGGTGCAGCCGGCGGCGAAGGGGATCATGATCGGCTGGCCGGCGGGCCAGCCGCGGCCGGTTGCACAGATGCTGAGCTACAACCTGGCGGACAACAACGTCACCGGCACCGCCATCCTGGCGCTGGGGACTGGCGGAAAGCTCAACATCTACTCCTCGGCCGCATCCGGGCTGACGATCGATGTGCAGGGCTACTTCCAGTCCAGTGTCGATCTGAAGGTTCCCGAGCTGGTGTATGCGACTGGCGCGAAGCTGGACTGGGCGCCGTATGTCGACCCGAGTTCGGCTGATGCCAACGACATCGTTGAGTACCAGGTCCACCGCAGCACCAACCCGGAGTTCACTCCGTCGGCGGCGACGCTGGTCGCCCCGGTGGACAAGACCGCGACGACCTACACCGACACCACCGCGATACCGACCCCGGCCGACAGTGAGGACCTCTACGGCGCGACGTACTACTACCGGCTGGCGGTGAAGACCAAGGACGGCGGACTGACCGTTTCGAAGGTCAGGCAGGTCCGGCTTCCGAAGGCGGGCCGGATCGTCCGCCTGTTGCAGGGCCCCCAGGAGACGGACGACGCCACATTGTCTCTCACCCCGGCCGACACGCCGCGAGGTGGGGAAACACAGCTGTGGGTAAGCAGCAGCCCTGGCGTCACAGGTGGCGACCGGGCGGTCTTCAAATTCGACCTCTCCTCGATACCGGCAGGTGCGGTGGTCGTGGACTCTCGGTTCAGTCTGTGGCGCAATGGCGGCAGCGGGGACCCGCCACTTGGGACCTCCTGGGACGTGCACAAGCTCACTCAGGACTTCGACGAGCCCACCGTCACGTGGAACAAGGCGAGTGCAGCGACCTCGTGGACCCCGGGCGGTGCCTACGACACGGCGGTGGCGGGAACCCTTGGGAAGTTCACCGGCCAGACCGGGGCGTGGAGCACGTGGAACGTGAAGGGCGCGGTTATCGACTGGATGGCGGACCCGGACCAGTCCAGTAACCACGGCCTATTGATGCTGTTCAACGGAAGCAGCACGACCCCGCTGAGTGCTTCGTTCCTCTCCAGCGAGGCGGACGGGTTTGGTCTGCAGCCGAAGCTTGAGGTCACCTATCTGGAGAAGACGGCGGAGTCGACGTACTACGCGCCTTACACGCCGGCGCGGATGGTTCCGGGCGACACGTATCCGGTCGATGTGACGGTGACGAACACGACTGGGGCGGAGTGGGCGGCCTCGGACTGGGTGGTGTCCTACCGGTGGGCCCTGCCGGACGGTAGCCCCGTGCCTAAGGCGGGGAGTTCGACGCAGACGGCGCTGACGAAGGACGTGCAGCCCGGGGACAGTGTCACCGTCAGCGCGCCGTTGAAGGCGCCAATCAACTCCGACTCGGGTAACAAGCGCAACGACTACGTGTTGCAGTGGGAGTTGTTCAACAAGGTCACCGGGCAGTGGCTGTCGGACCTATCGCAGACGCCGAAGATCCCGCCGTTGGTGCAGAACACGACGGTGGAGGACCCGACCTCCAACCAGCTGGGTCTGGAGAAGTTCTACTCCTATGTGGGGAAGAACACCGGTGCGGGTTCGGCGGTGATGACGAACACCTTCGCCGGGAACACGGTCTGGTCCTACGACGCGTTCTCCAACCCCTCACGCGGTATTTCGACGTTCGTCAGGTTGGCGTACAACTCCCTCGACACCTCCGACACTGTGGCCGGGTACGGATGGTCGCTGCAGGCGTCGTCGCTGACCCGACTGGGCACGCCTCTGGACTTCCACCCCAACAAGAACCCCACCGAGGTGACCCTCACCGACGGGGACGGCACAAGCCACATCTTCAGCTGGGACGCGACGGCGAACGAGTGGACGAGCCCGGCGGGTGTGCATCTGTTCCTGCAGCGCCTGGTGGAGTGTGACAACAAGACTGAAGAGTCTCGTGCCTGGGTGATGACGCGGCCGGACCGCACCAAGTTCTTCTTCGACTGTGACGGCTACCTGTCGGCGATCGCCGACAACAACGACAACGAGCTGACCTTCACCTACGAGCAGCGGCAGTCGAACAACCAACCCACCAAGTTCCTGAAGCGGCTGACCGACGCCGAGGGGCGGGACACGCTCACCCTGGACTACTACGCCAAGGGCGATGGCTACAAGTGGATCGATGACGCCGGTGTCGAGCAGTCCGGATCTAGCCTGACCAACCCGCACATCATCGACCACCTCAGGCAGCTGACCGATATCTCTGGTCGGACGATCACCTTCACCTACACCGACAAGGGCTTGATGGCCAAGATGGTCGACGGTGCCGGTGACCCGTTGGCGAAGACGTTCAAGTTCGCCTACGACGCTGCGCAGGGCAACAAGAACGTCAAGCTGGTCAAGGTTACTGACCCAAGGGTCCACGACACCAAGCTGGACTACTACACGCCCGTAGTAGGCGATGACCCAAAGTTCCACTGGTTCGCGAAGACCATCACCGACCGGCTCGAGGGTGGCACGACGTTCACCTACACCGATCCTGACGGTCAGGCCAGTGCGGCGATCCAGACACAGGTCAAGGACGCGGAGGGCCACACCTCGACCTTTGTGACGGACGGGTTCGGACGGCCAGCGCAGACCACGAACGCCAAGTCCCAGACGACCAAGGTTCGCTGGGACAACGACAACAACGTGGAGCGGCTGGAGGAGGACGGCGGGGCCGTCACCACCTGGAAGTACGACCCCCAGACCGGCTACCCCCTCCTGATTACGGATGCTGAGGCGAACAAGAACGGCACCGCCGGCACGAACCTGGAATACAACGGAGATCTGCTCAAGCAGCACATCGCCCAACTGGATTCGAAGACGTCGCCGGAGGGCCGGAAGTGGGAGTTCACCTACACCCCCGATGGTGATCTAGAGACGGTGACCGACCCGGCCGGCACCGCCACCGCGGCGGACGGTGACTACGTCACGGCCTACACCTATGACGAGTTCGGGCAGTTGAGGACGTCTGAGGACGCCAACGGGAACGTCACCAAGTACGACGACTACGAACTGTCGTCCGGTTACCCGCAGCTGATCACCGACCCGTATACCCACACGACGGGGTTCGAGTACAACAAGCGCGGCATGGTGACCACGGTTACCGACGCGTATGAGAAGGACACCACCCAGGAGTACGACCTGTTCGGCCGCCCGGGTAAGCGGACGGAGCCCAAGGACGAGGACAAGGGCGAGTTCATCGTCACGCCGGCTCCGGTCTACGACGCGAACGACAACGTCAAGGTGGCGACCGCGCCGAACGGGGCGGTCTACACGGCCACCTACGACGCGGGCGACCAGTTGGAGACCTCGACCGAGCCGAAGGACACCTCGGGCGGCCCGGAACGCAAGAGTGTCTTCACCTACGACAAGGTCGGGAACCTGAAGTCGGAGACGGAGCCTAAGGGCACGCTCACGACCACTGACCCCGACGACTTCGTCACCAGCTACGGCTACGACGAGATCTACCAGTTGATCTCGGTCACGAACGCTGAGGGCGACGAGATCACCTACGGCTACGACAACGTGGGGAACCTGAAGACGGTCGTCGACCCGCGGAAGAACGCGAGCGAGGCTTCCGATGACTTCACCGCCAAGTACAGCTACAACCTGAACCACCAGGTGACGGTGACCACCGACGCTGACGGGCACACCACCGGCACCGGTTACGACCTCGACGGCCTGGTGAAGTCTACGAAGGACCAGGACGGCAACGAGACCCTCATCACCCTCGACGAGCGGGGCAAGCCGTCGCAGGTGCAGGTGCCCCACAAGAACGACGGCGGGGTCGTCTACCACATCACCCAGTACAAGTACGACGAGGTCGGCAACACCACTAAGGTGATCAGCCCCCGCGGTGTCGACACCCCCGAGGTGGATGACGACTTCGTGACCGAGACCGTCTACGACAAGCTCAACCGGGTCAAGGAACAGCTGACGCCCTACAAGCCCGGCGACCCGGACTACCACTCGGCGAACAGGACGACCTACACCTACGACAAGGTCGGTCGGCTGGAGAAGGTGCTCGCGCCGCCCTCCGCCGGGGACGGCGCGACGACCAACGACACCACGTTCACTTACTTCGACAACGGGTGGACGGAGACGTCGACCGATCCGTGGGACATCACCACGGTCTATGACTACACCGACCTTGGCCAGCAGAAGTCTCGGACACTGACGGCTGGTGGTGCGGCCGGTGACGGGGCGGACCGGGCGATGTCGTGGACGTACTACCCGGACGGGAAGCTCGCTACCCGCAGTGACGACGGTGTGCCGGCCGGGGCGCAGATCGTGGTGGCCGACAACAGCGACACCGAGAACATCACCAAGACCGGCACCTGGACCACCGGCACCACAGGCTCGGATCACCAGGGCACGGACTACGCCACCCACGCCGCCGGCGCGGGAACCGATGCGTTCACCTGGGAGCTGAAGATCCCGCAGGACGGCACCTACCAGGTGTTCGTCAGGTACCCGCAGGTCACCGGCGCCGCGAGCAGCGCCGCCTACACCGTCACACACGCGACCGGCACGGCTCCCAAGACGGTGAACCAGACCACCAACACGGGTTCGTGGGTGAGCCTCGGCTCGTTCACCTTCGACGAGGACAAGACCAACCAGAAGGTCACCCTGGCCCAGAACGCGACCGGCGTGGTCACCGCGGACGCGATCAAACTGGTTCGCGACCGGTCCGGTGACCCGGCCGATGATGAGAAGTCCTCGTTCGAGTACGGCTACGACCCGAACGGGAACCTGACCGACATCGCCGACCTCAGCCCCAAGACGGCGATCGGCGCCTACAAGGTCACCTACGACGGTCTGAACCAGGTCGAGAAGGTCGAGGAGAAGGCGAGTTCTGACCCCGACGCTGAGGTGAAGCACACCACCAGCTTCGGCTACGACGAGAACGGCAACCCGAAGACCCGCACCCACGACGGGCAGCCCTCGGCCTATGACTATGACAACCGGGACCTGCTGTCGAAGGTGACCGACAAGAAGTCGGCGTCGGATGCCGATCCGAAGGTCACCAGCTTCACCTACACCTCCCGCGGTGAGCGGGAGCAGGAGACCAAGGGGAACGGGAACACCGTCGAGTACTCCTACTACCTCGACGGGCTGTTGAAGCACCAGCTGGAGACCAAGCCGAACGGCACCGTGGTCACCGAGCACACGCTGACCTACGACCCCAACGGCAACCGGAAGAGTGACGTGGCGGTCAAGATGAACGCCGACAACCACGCCGCGACCCTGTCCACGACCAGCGACTACACCTACGACCCGCTGGACCGCATCGCCCAGGTCACCAAGACCGGGACAGGTGCGGGCACCGAGACCTACAAGCACGACGCGAACAACAACGTCATCACCCAGACGATCAAGGGTGTCGAGACCGACTACGACTACCAGCGGAACCGGTTGCAGTCCGCCACGACCGGCGGGGTGAAGGCGTCCTACAACTACGACCCGTTCGGCCGACTGGACACGGTCACCGCCGCGGGTAAGACGCTCGAGCGGTACGTCTATGACGGCTTCGACCGGATCAGCCAGTACCGAAAACTCGGCGAGACCGGCTCCACCTCCGCCACCAACTACACCTACGACCCGCTGGACCGGACCTCCTCCAAGACCGTCAACGCCGGCGCCACCGGGGAGAAGACCACGACATACGACTACCTGGCCCTGACCGACCAGGTGCTCACCGAAGCCGTCGGCGGTGAGGTCACGAAGTCCTACCAGTACAGCCCGTGGGGTGAGCGGCTGTCCCAGGTCACCCACAAGGCCGGTGGGGTCGAGGAGGACGGCTACTACGGGTACAGCCCGCACACCGACGTCGAAACCTTGACCGACGATGGCGGTGACACCAAGGCCACCTACGGCTACACCGCCTACGGCAACAACGACGACGCCCAGTTCACCGGAATCGACAAACCCGACACCCAAGACCCCACCAAGGAGCCCTACAACCCCTACCGCTACACCGCCAAACGGTGGGACTCCAGCACCGCCAGCTACGACATGGGGTTCCGCGACTACAGCCCCGGCCTGAACCGGTTCCTGTCCCGAGACTCCTACAACGGCGCCCTCGCCGACATGAACCTGACCACCGACCCCTTCACCGGCAACCGCTACGCCTTCGCCGCCGGCAACCCCATCACCCGCATCGAACTCGACGGCCACATGAACGTGGCCGACATCTCTGACCTTGGCGGTTCGGGCAGTGGTGACTCGACTCCCACGCCGACCCCGAGCCCACAGGCCGCTCCTCCTCAGCCATCTGATCATGGCTCCGGGAGCTCCGGTGAGGGCACGAAGATTGGTCTGACTGGGGTACCACCGATTTGGCGGAGTACGGCCGTCCGCGCCGCAGCTGATGACCTGCTGGCGGGCGCAGCGGAAGGCGCCGTGCGAGTAGTAGGCGTGCTAGGACTCCTACTTATGACCTGCGGGGACTCGCCCCAGGCCGCCGGATGCCAGGATGACAGTGACGGTGACAACAGCCGTTGTGAAAAGCGCCAGGGGGAGTGCAAGAAATATGTAACTTATACGAAGGTGAATTCCATAACTGGCCAGAGGTATACGGGGCGTACGTCCGGATGGGGCACGCCGGCCCAGATCGTCGCAGCTCGCGATTCCGGGCACCACAGGACCGCCAAAGATGGGTGGGGAGCCGCAACGCCCGATAGATCCACTGTCTCCACTCTTCCCTACGCGCAACGCCATAGCGACCCTGCGTATCAGGCCATCCGAGGTCGCGAGCAGCAGCTCATTGACTTCTGGGGAGGCGCGAAGAGCGACGGAGGGACATCGGGGAACTCCATTCGTGGAATTGCTCGCGATAATCCACGCCTTCCTCTCTATGTGGGTGCCGCAACCGCTCGATTCGGGCTGGTAGAATCTAGGCCAGGTTGGACTCCTTAGTAGTGACGCAAGGAATGGAGGGGTAGTGCGGTGGCTGTACGTTTCTCGGCCGGCGGGGTTCTGAGGGTGCCGCTCGCTGATGACCGCTTCGCATACGCGGTGATGCTGGAGGTCTTCCCGTATATCGCGTTCTACCCTGCAGCGAGCGCGCTCAACGATCAACGCCCGCCAGGCGAGTCTCCACTGTTTATACTCATGGTGGAGCGTGGAGCGTACTCTCGTGACGGGTGGGGTCCAATTCTGTTCCGCCTCGATAAAAAGGACCTTCCTTCAATTCCGCTATTCTTTTGGCAGGACGTAGTTGATCCAAATCAATGCACCCTCGTCGATCCACTAGGTAATGAACGAGAGGTAAGTCCAGCTGAATGCATCGACCTGGAACGTGTCGCAGTCTGGGCAGCCGACCATGTCGAGGGTCGTCTCGAGGATTATTATGCCGGTCGGCCCAATGTAACCGCTGAAAGTTTGCGTGTGGAGCTTGGCTGAGATCCACACGATCCGCCTGCGAGTTTAAGGGGTGGCTACATGGGTACATGGGGTATGGGTCCGTTCGAGAACGACCCGGCAACGGATCTGTGTCGAGACCTCGGTGACATGGATTCCGCAGGAGTAGCTCGAGAGTTGGAAAGAGTACTCTCGTCAACTCTTGAGGCGTCAGTCGGGTACCTCGATGTAGACCTGGGTCAGTCTGCGATAGCGGCTTCGGTTATCGTCATGGCGAAATTCAAGTCCGAGGGGGATATCCTGCGGGAGGTTGACTTGGAAGAGATCGTTTCAGACCTTCCCCCCGACTTGTTGACGCTGGCATCTCGGGCGCTTTCTAGGGTTTTGCGGAACGATTCAGAGATTTACGGGCTGTGGGTGGAGGGGAGTGAAGGCGTGGAATGGAAAACCGAGACTGAACGCCTCTTGAGCGAGGTCGACGGCGCCATTGCGCAGCTTTCTAACTGAGACCGCAAACCTGGCGCCATAAATAAGTGCGTAGCCAGTAGCAGGATTGAGCTCCTTGGCGGGTTGGGAGTGATCCACGCCGGCAATCAGTCGGAATCCACATCCCGTCGACTCGGTGACCGGAGTGAAGCGGTGCGGCCTGATCGACGTCAAGGCCTGTATGCAAATTACAGTCCGCCATTGGTCATGCCTACGAATGGGCGGCATCGGTCTTGCAGGCCGATCATGGTCGGCCTGTTGTGGCCCAGGCATGGTTTGTGGCATGAACGGCGGACGATCTACGGCGTCTGGTGGGGTGGGGAGCGGTTGGGGGGTGAGTCGCAGGTAGACGGCGTGGTAGGCACTGCCGAGCGTTCTCGTCCCTGAGAGGGGCAGGGTAATGAGGGCCGAGGCGCTCACTGCCGTCATCAAGCCTGGCGAATGGCTACAGCTAGCCACATCCGCAGGCAACATCGGTGACCTGTGGCGTGGACACGAAACCGTCAACGTCAAGGACATCCTTGACGTTGAACTCGATCTTTCGCCCATACACCGCCTGCCAGGACCCATAACAGGCCGGCTCTGGTCGGCCGTCGCAGTGGACGAAACGGCAGCTCATTGACGGGATCCGGTGGCGGGTTCGGGTGGGCGCGCCGTGGCGGGACGTTACCGCGACGGCGCGGGCAGCAACGGCGCCAGCACCGCCCACTGCGCATCAGTAAGGTCGAACCGCCTCGTCACCGCTATGGTGGCCACGAGGTCTCCGGTTGGGGGGTCGCGGCTGCTTGTTGCCAGCTACCAGGGCCGCGGTGAATATGACTTGGCGACGGGTGCGCGGGTGGCGCGTGATCGTGATGAAGGCAGCTCGGCGTGGTTCGACGCGTCCGGCCCTTCGTGTTTGACGGTGACGTCCAAGGAGTGGGTTCGGGTCGCGGGCCTCGCTGGCGGCTGGCTGCCGAGGGAGTCGGGCCGCTGGAGGATCGCGATCTCCGGCGAGGAGGTCATGGTTGTTGCGGGTGATAGTCCGGCTCAGCAGTTGTGCGAGGGCGAGGAGGTCCGCGTCGCGGGTTTCGCGCCTGGTGGTGACGTGCTCGTGATCGGCCGACCGATGGATGTGTGGATCTTTCGTGTCTAAATGTGCTCGCTCGCCAGTACGCGCAGCACCTGGCCGAAGACCTTTAGAGCGCGCGGCCGGCCTGGTCGGCGTGCAACTATCGTGCAATTAGCCACGGCTTCCGGCGGTCATGTGCGGTCGTTTAGGGCTAGCCGCCAGGCGAGACGGGAGGCGTGACCAGGGGTCCGCGCCAGCCTTCAAAGCTCGATCTCCCGCGGCGAGCTTGCAGGGCGTCTGTCACCGTCCGGTGATTGATCAGACGCAGGCCTGGCCGCGGTCGAGACTGGCGGCGAGATCGTCGAGGGTCGTGGCGAACTCCGCGACCTCCATGTCGATCTCGAAGACTGTTCCCGCATGTTCGGGATGCTTCACCAGGTGCTCTTCACGCCAGAACTGGAACGTGATCGCCAGGCGCGTCCCTTGGCGAAAACCGAGGGCCGAGATGTTGTCGGTCGTGGGTCCCCACTGGAGGATCCAGAACTCCTCGCGCAGCCCGTCGTCCTCCTCCGGGTCGATCGCGAACCCGGCGAGCAGCCGCCGATGCGTGGCTGCGACAGGTAGGCGGGCGAAGGGCGGAGGCGAGCCCTGGCCGGACCGCACCCAGGCAGCAGTGTCGCTCACAGAGCTGCGGAACTGGGGGACGAAGGCCATGTTGTCGTCACAGGTCAACCACTGATCGGCGGCCCACAGGTCTACTCGACACAGGTTCGGACTGGCCCAGTCGCCGATCTCGGCGGCGAACTTGTGCTTGTCCCCCAGCAATGCCTCCACTCGGGCAGCGTGGCAGAAGCAATGTCGAGGGCACAACCAGGGCAACCCACAGCGTCGGGCCTGCTAACGCCGTTGCTAACACAAGACCTGGGCAACCATGGACGGCGATCGCTCGCGCGGGCCGCTCACACCCCGGATGCTCGCGCAATATGGACGATCACGGACCTTGCTGGCAGGTCGTCGGCCTGCTTGTAATCGGGTGTGATCCGACAGCTGATGCGCGACACATGTCCGCCGGGTGATCTGCGACAGGGCTAGAAGCCTGCCCGCCACATGACGGACGGCAACGCACGGATCTGCCGATGATGGGGCGTTCTGGCCCAGTAGGGTTGCAGGCGACCGTGACGAGGATCTTGACGTCGACAGCGCCGGAGGGAGACGGCAATGACGCCGCGTGAGGCGATGGATGGCGCCTTGAAGGATGCGATCACACAGCACCTACGTCCAAAGGGATTCACCGGATCTCTACCGCACCTGCGTCGCCGTTCCGACGCCCAAGTCTGCTTGATCAGCTTCCAGTTCTTCCAGCTGGCGGAAGGTTCGCCGTCGAGGTCGCTGAGTGTGGGCCTGACGGCCTCACTACCTCCTGGGGCAAGCACAAGGCTCCTCACAAGGTGACGGCCCAAGACATCCCCGCGCCTCGGCCGCGACTTGGAAGTGCGGACTTTCCCCAGGGCGATCATTGGTTCGTCTTCGGGCCGCGAAACTACGAGGCGGGCGCGGCGAAGCTGCGGCCCCATGAGGACTACGAAGCGCTCGCTGCTGGCGTGCTGGGGTTTGTCGAGTCGCAGGCAGAGCCGTTCTGGGAGCAGCAACTCTCGGCGCGGACGTAGATTCAGCCGACCCGGCGGCGTACCCGTAAGCCCCTACTGCCGCTTCGCTGCGGGTGCGGCGTAGATCCAACGCCCTCATCTGCCGCGATCCGGTGCTCGTACCGATGTACGGGACCATCAGGCCCGGAAGGTCTGGCCCGTTGGACGGCCGTGGCGGATCTGTTCGAGTGACCACGCGTCGTCGGAGTAGTCGTCGAACGCGCATCCGCCCTCGGCCAGGAGACGCTCAACAAGATCACGCATCTCAGCCTGGTAGTCCCCGCGACCGGACACGCGAACCTCGACCCACACCCCCGCGAGTTCCTGGCCCTCCTGCCGCAGGGCGTCCACCTCGGACGCGGAGAACGAGCGCTGGTCCTCCAACGCCTGGATCAGGTCTTGCGCTATCGAGCAGGGACAGCAGCCGAGGCAGGTCCATGACCGGGAACACCTGCACCGACCTCATGGCCGAAGTGTCTCAGCCGCCCACCCAGACGTCCGCACATGCCGCGATCCGCGCTCTCGCTCTGTCGCACATCACCCGGCGTACGATCGTCGCGTCTCGCCCGCCCAGACGAGTCGTCCCTTGTCTTGACGCAGTAGGTGCTTGACGGAGCTGTGCCAGCTGCTGACGTTTCGCCGCGGCTCAGGCCGCGATCAGTGCATCTCGGAGTCGCCTGGCGAACGCAAGCAACTGGGCGAATGCCTCGAGGTCCTCGGGCGTGACTTCGTGTATCGGTTCTTCGCCCAGGCTCTCAAGGGCGGCATCCAGGACGACGCAAGAGGCTCCGTCCGCCCGCGCTCGGGAGTCTCGAAGTGCTGGAGCCGCCGATAGCTCGGTGAGCGTGACTGCTGCCGCGGCGAGCGGCGGTGCTGTAAGTGAGCCCTCTGAAGCGCTCAGGGCGGCGAGGACGTCGCTTCCGACTTGGCCGGGGTCGAAGCGAAGACTGAGCCACGCGCCCATCACGACCGGTCGCCACGCGCCGACCCTCAGCAGCCAAACGACGTCATCAAGCTCGGCGGTGCGGCCGACCTGGACCAGATCTTCCCACACCTCGTCCCCAACCCACGTGGCGTTCAACCTCATCAGATTCAGGTAGAACGGCACCACGAACGTCGTTTCGCGCGGAGTCAGCGCCATACGTTCCAGTCTTGCATCAGGCCCGACGGCACCACGCGAATCGAACAGCCCGCTTCTGCCGCGTTAGGTGAATGGGTTGACGGTGTGCTCTGGCGACCCTGCACTCGGTATATGGACACCTACACCTCTCCTTCGGGGCCGGCCGTCTCCGGCGTTGTCGTCGCTAGAAGCTCGCTGCTGCGGATGGCCGTCGCCGCCTACTTGGCCCGGTTCAAGGGTCAGTCGCGGATCCACACCGAATCGGACCTGCGCGGTTACCTGACCTGGTGTGAGGACCGTGCCCTCGATCCCTTCACAGCCGCACGACCTCACATCGAGCTCTACATCCGGTGGCTGCAAGAGGTCCGCGGTTACCGTCCGTCAACGGTCTCGCGGGTCGCGTCGGTGGTCGCCGGGTTCTATCGCACCTGTGTGATCGACGGCGCCCTCGAGAACTCGCCGGCCGAGTACGTCCGCCGTCCCGCCGTGCCGGCCGAGTCGCCCACCCTCGGCCTGACCCACCTCCAGTTCGAGGCACTGCTCAGCGCCGCCCGGAACTTCACCACCATGCTCGACGCCGGCGTCGACCTGCGCGACGTCCAGATCGCCGCCCGCCACGCCGACCCTCGCACCACCATGCGCTACGACCGAGCACGCAAGAACCTCGACAGACACCCCAACTACATCCTCGCCGCCTACATAGCCTCGGGCACCTGATCCGAAAGCACGAACGTGCCGAGAACCGGGCGGTTAGCGACTCCACTGCCCGCGGATCCTGACGCCCGGCGGGCGGATGGGCTCCGGCATGTACTCGACTTGGTAGCTGGCTCCCAGTTCGTCCTGAAGCTGCGAGACGAGCCGCTCGCCCTCGGCTGCGAACTGCTCGGCGTCCAGCTCGGTCTCGAATCCTCCTGCCGCGGGCCATCGCGAGAACATGGCCTGGAAGTGCCCGTCCCACCGAGCAAGGTCGGAGCGCAGGCCGTCGCTAAGTGGCAGCAATTCCGGATCAAGGTCGAGATCGTCAGAACCCGCCGTCTGTGTGAGGGGAGATCGCCCCTGAACCGCCATGAGCTTGACCCAGCGTCTGGGCACCGGCCGCGTCCCCAGCTCGCGCGCCTCCGCGACCATGGCGGCCTCGAGTTGTTCAGCGTCTTCGGGGTGATCGTCGAGCATCGACGCGAGGCCAACAAAGATGCGTAGGTCTCCGCTGTCCCTAACCTTCTGATAGGCCCGCCACAGCTCCGTGGCACCGTGGGCAGGCCTGATTCGTCCGGTCACCATGTCGGCCGCAGTTCGGCGGACCAGGTGCCACCGCGCAGTGTCCGCGTCGAGAAGCTCGATGCCAAGTTCGTCGAGGACGACACGAAACAGGTCCACGGACTCGCGGACGTCATCTCGTTGTTGTCCGGCGAGCATGCACAGGGCTGGACTATCGAGGCCACGGACGAGCGCCTCCGTCGCCAACTCGGGCAGATCCTCGGGCGCCAGGGTTCCGACCGCCAGTCGCCAAGCTGCCTCTTCCAACGGGTCTGCGCCTGTCACGCAGTTCAGCGTAGGTACGACTCCGATGCTGGGCGAGTCGTTTGTTGGCCCGCCGCCGTCCTGTCGTCGTGGGACCTCCGTGGCCGCACGCATCTGCTGCTGTCCGCGGGACGGTGCGGTCATCGATCCACCTGCCATGAGGCGTCACCCGGGGGCACACCCTCCGCCACAAGGTGGGTCACGATCCTCAAGGCCTCGCACATGGGGACGGTGTCACGGTCGGGGTACTCATCGAGCTGGCCGTTCTCGAGAACGAACCCATCGCTTGACCCGATCCCCTCGGGGTCAATCGCGTGTTCGCCAGGGTCACCGTCGTTGTGCTCCAGGAGCATCACCATCGCTCGTGAACCATTGCTCACGAAAGCGATAGTGCGGCCGAGGGAGCTCTCCAGCCAGGTCATCATCGTGCCCTGCGACACTCGGCGCTCAATCAACTCGACAACTGTGCTCGCCTGAATCGGCCCCGGTTCATCCCCGATCTGCCACTGCTCCTGCATCTGCCGGAGGTTACTCACATGACCGCTCATGCGCTCATCGGCACTGCGGCAGTAGCGCCCGCTCATGCTGCGATCCGCGCGCTCAGCGTCGCGCATCAGCTGGCGGACGAGTGTCGCGCATCACCCGATGGAGCACACCGGGCCTGACTTCTTGTCGTGTGCCAGGTGATGCTTGACGGATCTGTGCCAGGTGATGCTTGACACCTGGCCTAGGTAACTGAGGGGTCCGTCCGCGGTCGGTGGGGTTGGATGCTAGGCGCTTAGGAGATCGATCCTGACTTTCGCTGCGATCTCGGAGTAGGCGGATGCAAGCTCATGGTCGATCATGAGTGACTCGGCCGGGTCGAGTACGAGTTCGGCAGCCTCGCTTTCGCGGGTGCCGGCGAGCCTCAACCGTAGGTGCGTAGGCGGATGTGTGGCGTCCACGCGGAGGGACTCCCGTTCGGCAGCTCGGGCGAGACGTTCGAGCTCGGTCCGCGGAATTCCGGCCACGAACTCGCGTTCGACCTGCCAGATGCCTCCCGTATCCCTGCTGCGCTGAGCCGCGAAGGTCAGGGCGCGCATGCACCCCGGACCCAGCATGGTGGCCCGCAGCACTCCGGCCGATGCCTGACTGGACGCCAGCCGAACGGCTAACTGTCGACGACACGTGAAAAATGACCCCCTGGCGTCGGATGAAAACTGACCCCTTCTCGAGACCCTGGCTCAAGTCGAGCTGGGGGAGGAAGCAGGTGTTGTCAGTGGAGGATTGGGCTGAGATCCGCCGGTTGTCTCGGGCGGAGAAGATGCCGATCAAGGCGATCGCGCGGGTGATGGGGATCTCCAGGAACACGGTCAGGCGGGCGTTGGCTGCTGATGGTCCGCCGCGGTACCAGCGTGCGGGGCGGGGATCGATCGTGGATGCGGTCGAGCCGCGGATCCGGGAGTTGTTGGCGGCGTGGCCGGACATGCCGGCCACGGTGATCGCGGAACGGATCGGCTGGGACCGGTCGATCACGGTGCTGAAGGACCGGGTGCGGGAGTTGCGGCCGGTGTATCTGCCGCCGGACCCGGCCTCGCGCACGGCCTATGATCCGGGCGGGATCGCCCAGTGCGACTTCTGGTTCCCCGACATCGAGATCCCTGTCGGGCATGGGCAAACGCGTACCGCCAAGCAGCTGCCGGTGCTGGTGATGATCACCGGCTACGCGCGTTGGTTGTGCGCGATGCTTGTCCCGAGCAGGGCCGGGGAAGATCTGTTCACCGGCTGGTGGCGGCTCCTGTCGGGCCTGGGCGGCGTGCCACACACGCTGGTATGGGATGGCGAGGGAGCGGTCGGCCGGTGGCGGCGCGGGGCCAGCGAGCTCACCACCGACACTCAGGCGTTTCGGGGAACCCTGGGCACGAAGGTACTCATCTGCAGACCCGCCGACCCTGAGGCCAAGGGGCTGGTGGAACGGGCGAACGGCTACCTGGAGACCTCGTTCCTGCCCGGCCGCAGCTTCAGTTGCCCGGCCGACTTCAACACCCAACTGGCCGGGTGGCTGGGGCTGGCCAACGGCCGGCATCGCCGCGCACTTGGCTGCGCGGCCACCGACCGGATCGACGCTGACCGGGCAGCGATGCTGGTCTTGCCACCGGTAGCCCCAGCCACGGGCTGGCGGGCATCGACCAGGCTCGCGCGTGACCACTACATCCGCCTGGACGGCAACGACTACTCCGTCCACCCGGGCGTGATCGGCCGCCGGGTCGAGGTCATCGCGGATCTGGACCGGGTGCGGGTGCTGTGTGAGGGACGCATCGTCGCCGACCACGAACGCTGCTGGGCCAAGCATCAGACCCTCACCGATCCAGGCCACCGCACCGCCGCGACATCCCTGCGCAAGGCGAGGTTGACAGTGGCTCGCGAGCCCGCCGGAAGCCAGGTGGTGGAGCAGCGGCAACTCAGCGACTACGACGCCATCTTCGGCCTCGAGGACCCCGCAGCAGCCACCCAGGAATCGGTAGACACCCAAGGGGTGGTGGCCTCATGAGCGCGGCCACCGCCAAGACCGGTCGGGACCTGACCGCCGAAATCGCCTACGCCACAAGGGCGTTGAAGGCACCGACACTGCGCGAGGCGGTGCCACGCCTAGCTGAGCGGGCCCGGGCAGAGAACTGGTCGCATGAGGAGTTCCTCGCTGCCTGCCTGGCCCGAGAGGTCGCGGCCCGAGAAGCCCACGGCGCCGAGGGACGCATCCGCGCCGCACGCTTCCCAGCGCGCAAATCCCTGGAGGAGTTCGACTTCGACCACGCACGCGGCCTCAGACGCGAACAGATCGCGCACCTGGGCACCCTCGACTTCGTGACCGCACGAGACAACGTCGTTCTGCTCGGGCCGCCCGGCACCGGCAAGAGCCACCTCGCGGTCGGCCTGGCGATCCGGGCCTGCCAAGCCGGCCACCGCGTCGCGTTCGCGACCGCCGCCCAATGGGTCACCACACTCGCCGAAGCACACACCGCCGGCCGGCTCCAGACCGAGTTGATCCGTCTCGGCCGCTACCCGCTGCTCGTCATCGATGAGGTCGGCTACATCCCGTTCGAACCGGAGGCGGCGAACCTGTTCTTCCAACTCGTCTCTGCCCGCTACGAACGCGCGTCCTTGATCGTCACGTCCAACAAGCCGTTCGGCCGATGGGGCGAAGTCTTCGGCGACGACACCGTCGCCGCAGCCATGATCGACCGGCTCGTCCACCACGCCGACGTCATCGCCCTCAAAGGCGACAGCTACAGGCTCAAGAACCGAGACCTCGGCCGCGTCCCCGCGGCCACCAACGACCAACCATAACCACCCCAGGGGGTCAACATTCAACCGACGCCAGGGGGTCAAACTTCACCCGTCGTTGACACTAACGCGTCTGCGAGGTACTCGGCCCGTTGCCCCGCTCGTAGAGTTAGCAACGCGAGCGTGATGAGGAGCGTCGCGGGAAGCATGCTGAGTAGGCGGAGTGGTACGCGCACGAGGAATGTGAATCCTCCGAGGATCTCGTCGCCTCTCATGTCCGCGGCTTGGCGTAGCAGCAAGTGGAGTTCTCCGACGGCGTTGAGCGCTGTGCCGACCACGAGCCCTCGCCTCAGGTCGCCGTTGACGAAGTGGCCGATCTCGTGGCCGAGAAGGGCGAGCCGCTCCGCGGGCGACAGGACGTTCCACAGTGGCAGGCCGAGGGTGAGCACTCGGCGCTGGCGAAGGCCGACCCAACCAGCAGACGCGTTGAAGTGCTGATCGACCACGATGGCGTCGAGCGGGCGGCCGCCGAGCGCGTTCGAGACTCGGTCGAGCAGTCCGTACAGGGTGGGCGCCTCGGCGCGTTTCAACACTCGGCTCCCAGCCTCAAGCTTTGGGAACCGTGGTCGCATCTGGACTGCGAGGGCGATGAGCAACAGTCCGAGGACGATGCCGACGGGAGATGGCCAGGTCGCCACCACCAGCCATCCGCCGAGGACCGCCACGGCGAGAGTTGTGAGATGGATGAATGCCGCGACAACATACGCCGCGACGGCGGCAAGGTCAGGTCGGCGCGCCCGCTGCGAGTCCTGTCCGGAGACCTCCTCGAATAGCGACATCACCAGGCGGTGTTCCACCTGCCGTCGGAGCCGTCGCAACGGGCCGGACCGACCGGTCCGGTCGGCGGTTGGATCGAGGTTCCACTCACATGCGCCGCACCACGCTACGAACTTCGGATCGATCGCAGCGATGGCAGCGCCACACTGAGGACACCGGGAGGGCCTCTGAGTGCCGGAGGTCGGGGGCACGGACACTGACACGCCGCACATCATGGCATCGTGCCGACAACACGATCAGTGCCAGTCCCGGTCTCCCCCGAGTCTCTGACGCCCCCACGGCGACGTCGGGCTCAGCGTGGCCGAGCCGGTCAGTGTCAAGCATGTGGTGGCACACGAGTGTCAAGCATCACCACAGACGAACGACCGTCGAAGGATGCGGGGGTCGGCCTGGCCGGGACGCTGACCGCCCCGCCTTCCTCGCGCGCCGCCTCCGGCCTCCACTCCACGCGTCAAGGGCGCCTTCGGCGTCACTACGTGATCGGCTCCGCCGACTCTTGACCCGCTCTGCTCCGACCTTCAATCTGGCTGGCTGCGAGGGCGACGGGGAAGAGTGGTCCGCGACCGCCCAGATCGGCGCGCGGCTCCTCAGCGTTGTGAGCGTCATCCCCGCCGCATGAGTCGACTCGCGGCCTCTAGTACGTCGTGGCCTCGTCGCCGCCGATGTCAGGCTCCCCGGGCGGGAGTTCCCCGGTCATGTACGAGAACAGGAAGGTCGCAGCTCGCCGCTCGGCGTACTTCTCGTTCGTCGGCTCACCCTCTTCGTCAAGCTCAAGGTTGTTCAGGAAGACCGCGAAGAGAGTCTCCAGCGAACTCGCCTCAGAGCTCAACGTCTCCCAATAGCCATCCACGTCGGAGCGCCCCTGAGGCTTATACTGATCGAACAATGGGTACCCGACCGACCCTCGACCCACCCATCCGGCAAAGCGACGAATCGCGCCCGAGGCGCCGTGGCTGACCTGTGTCGTCATGGCTGAAACCTAGAACAAAGCCTTGCGGTGCAGGCGGCAAGGAACCGGACAGTGGCGTATGGACCGCTGGGTGGAGCACCATCGATTTGTGCCTACACCAGCAATGCAGCCCGATGCTCCCAGTCTGTGCTTCGTCTGCGGGGTCGAGTTCGGCTATCAGGATGCCACCCTGGAGGCCGTTCACAGGTCGAGGGAAAGGTGGCGGCTACGGGGCTACACCTGGCACGACGAGCGCATGCGGCCAACTGTCTGGGGCCCGGAGGCCCAAGCTCAGCCGGCTGCCGCGCCGCGCGAGGTGATGCGCGTCCCCTGACACCAACGACCGGCACCGCCAGCCGATGGTAAGCACCAGGACCGACGACCAGCGGAGCGCAGACGAGCAGGTCGCGATCGAGTTGCCTGCCTCTACGGATCTAGAGGTCGGCCGGTTCCGGCGCGTCGTCGTGCAACTCGCGTGCAATTAGGCACGGCCCTCGGCGGTCATGAACGGTCTGTCAGGAGTAGCCGCCAGGCGAGACGGGAGGCGCGACCAGGGGTCCGCGCCAGCCTTCCAATCTCATCCTTCCGTGGCGAGCTTGCAGGGCGTCTGCTACCGTCCGGTGATTGATCAGACGCAGGCCTGGCCGCGGTCGAGAACGGCGGCGAGATCGTCGAGGGTCGTGGCGAACTCCGCGACCTCCATGTCGATCTCGAAGACTGTTCCCGCATGTTCGGGATGCTTCACCAGGTGCTCTTCACGCCAGAACTGGAACGTGATCGCCAGGCGCGTCCCTTGGCGAAAACCGAGGGCCGAGATGTTGTCGGTCGTGGGTCCCCACTGGAGGATCCAGAACTCCTCGCGCAGCCCGTCGTCCTCCTCCGGGTCGATCGCGAACCCGGCGAGCAGCCGCCGATGCGTGGCTGCGACAGGTAGGCCGGCGAAGGGCGGAGGCGAGCCCTGGCCGGACCGCACCCAGGCAGCGGTGTCGCTCACAGAGCTGCGGAACTGGCGGACGAAGACCGTGTTGTCGTCACAGGTCAACCACTGATCGGCGGCCCACAGGTCTACTCGACACAGGTTCGGACTGACCCAGTCGCCGATCTCGGCGGCGAACTTGTGCTTGTCCCCCAGCAATGCCTCCACTCGGGCAGCGTGGCAGAAGCAATGTCGAGGGCACAACCAGGGCCACGCACAGCGTCGGGCCTGCTAACGCCGTTGCCTAACACAAGACCTGGACAACCATGGACGGCGATCGCTCGCGCGGGCCGCTCACACCCCGGATGCTCGCGGAATATGGACGATCATGGACTGGGCTGGCAGGTCGTCGGCCTGCTTGTAATCGGGTGACTGCTGAACCGATCTCTCTTGAGGTCAAGAGCGCCGCTGACGCGGCGCGGTCAGCAACTGAGACCATGACGTCCATGGCTACTGACCCGCCGCATTTGCGAGCTATCCCTGGGGCTGGTCCACTGTGGGATGACCCGTCCGAGGACCTGATCTTCGAGCTCTTCATCACGTCTCGCTCCGCGGGACCAGGTGCGTGGCTGGTGCCGGGCCGGAGGCGTTAGCCACCTCGCTTGGTCCGGGACCCTACGAGCGGCGGCCCACGGCGGGCGGTTACGGGCGGGCAGCCAGCTGCCCGCCTGCGCCGGGACAGGCTACGAGCCGCCACTCTCCCGGACCAAACGAGGACACCGGCCAAACCCTCCGGCCCGGCTGCGACAGCTGGCGCTTACACGTCGAGGCAATGGCCACTACCTGCGCGTGGGCGACGTTACTCGGCCTCGCCTTGGTTGTCTCTTGAGGCGAGTAGCCGGCGGAGTCGTTTGATTTCGGCGATCAGGCGGGGGATGTCTTGGCGGGCGTTCGCGATGAACAGGGCGTTTTCGTCCCAGCATTCGTCCGCGACGTCGACGTAACGGTGAGGGCCTTGGACGAGCGTTGCGGCCACGATCTCGCGGTGATCGAAGTCCGGCCATCGTTCACCGTGACCGCTGTCAGGGACAGTGCTGATGGCCACGAGGTTCATAGCTAGGTCGTCATCGAGAGCGCGGACGAACCATGGCCCCGGAGTTGCAGCCTCGGCGAGTTCTTCGATCGCGGTCAGTTCCTCATCGGTCAGCGGCTCAGGAGTGGTCATCATCAGGCTCCCGCTCCTCACGTTCGACCATACGTCCCACTTCGAAGCTGGCCCCGGTACGGACCCGTAGGACGAGCTACCGACCTGCCTAAGATCACCCGGAACCGTGCTGCACGAACCGTCACTTCGTCCATGCGGCCTGAAGTGTAGACGGCAAGCTGAGCCCGAAGCTGCTTCCCCAGCGCTGCTTCGTAATGCGTAGGTCCTGGGCGTGACTCCCACTGCCCGGTCCACCTGACACGGGGCTTGACCTGCTGAAACGCTGGGATGGGTTCGCTGCCCGCCGAGCCCGGACAGGCTACGGGCCCCCGGTCTCCCGGACCAAGCCGGGCCACCGGCCAACCGCCGCCCCTTTGCGAGCAGTTGGAGCTAGATGACCGTGACTGCTGCAGCCATCAGGAAGGTAGCAGCCGATGACACCAACGCAACCGAGGCTGCGGCGGCCACACGCCGACTTCTCGAAGTTCCTCGGGCTGCCAGAATGGCCACGGCGATGACCCAGGGCGCGGCGGCGATGCAGAGGTCGATGGCGGTGGCTGCGGCGAAGCCCGTCCCGCCCTGTACTTGGTTGTAAACGAAAGTGGCCCAGATCGCGGACGCGTACACGCTGACCGCGACTGCGATGACCGTCAACGCAACGACTCCGACAGTCTTTGCACTCATCGCCATCATCGTCTCCGCCTTGCGCATCTTCGGGAACCCCAGGCGCATGGTCCCACCCCAGCGGCGAGCTCCGGTATGAGATCTTGCTGACAGGCGAGCTCCATCGGGCATCGCTTGTGGTTCGCTCGTGCAATTAGCGTGCTATTACCCCGCCTGAAGTTGGCCGCAGCCGGCCAACCCGGCGTTCCGATCCGGCCGGCAGCGTGTCGTGCGAGCTGTACCGTCCACACATGCTGCTGGTCCTGCTGACCATCGTCCTCATCGGCGTCGCCCTGATTGCCGGCAAGACCCTGGCGACCCGAGTGCCAACATGGATCCTGGTCGTGGTCGCCATCATCCTGGCCTTCGCCACCTGGTCCATCGTCGGCGACGTGCAGACTTAGGCATGCAGCAACCGATGTAGCAGTAGCACCTGACGGCACTGGACCAGGCGACCCCCGATCATCGCCGACCGGCAGGCGAAGGCCACCGGTGGCCCGCCCAGACCTGAAAAGCGAAAGGTCGGCGGCCGGGCGTGGCTCCCACAGCTAATCCCACCTGGCATAGGCCCTGACCTGCGGAGATACCTGACCCGGGTCACTGCCCGCAGGGGCGGGACAGGCTCTGGGCTCCGGCCTCCCGGACCAAGCCAGGCCACCGACCAAACCCGCCGGCCCTCCGCGCTTCGCCGCCGCGCCCGTGGTGATCCGGACAGCTAGGGTCCCAGCGTGATCAGTGATGAGGGCGAACGCCTGGCGTGGCGGCCGCGCAGCTTCTGGCTGAGCTGAACTGTTGCGAGATCGCGCCGGGACTGACGGATGCGGAGTTCGATCGGGTCGAGCGCGAGTTCGGCTTGGTGTTTGCTGATGACCACCGAGCCTTCCTCGCGGCTGGGCTCCCCGTGGGCCAGCCCTGGGAGGAAGGTCAGACCTGGGAGAAGCCCTGGCCCAACTGGCGCAACGGTGACCCTGACGAACTCCGCCACCACCTCAACTGGCCGGTCGACTTTCTGTTGCAGGACGTCGACAGGGGCACTGGGGGACGGAGTGGGGCGAGAGGCCGGAGACTCCGGAGGAGGCCGTCACGACGGCGCGGCTGCAGCTGGCGTAGGTGCCGAGGATGGTGCCGGTCTACGCACACCGATTTCTGCCGGCCGATCACGGCACTTACGGTCACCCCGTCCTGTCGATGCGAGGGTGGGACATCATCTACTACGGCACGGACCTGCTCGACTACATCAGCTATGAGTTCCGAGAACCGCGCCCAGAGCCTCCTGAAGACTGGGCGCCTCACGCGACGGTGTCGTTTTGGCGCGAGTACCTGCAACAGCCCCGCTAGGCAGACCGGCCGGATCGTCCGCTCTGGGACGGCCCGGCGTGATGGCAAAGTTCCAGTGTGTGTGCGGGTACGTGATCTCGACGAGTGGTGACATACCGCACTCGTACCAGTGGGGCGCTTCTGTCCGACGTCGACTTCGAAGCGTTCTCAGGATCGGTCGACGCTGATCAGATGTATTTGCAAGCAACGGTGATGTTCCGCTGCCCCCACAGCGGTCACCTGTGGATCTACTGGAACGGCATGGACGAGCCACCTGCCATGTACTGGCCGGAGCCGTACTGCGGTGCGTCGGACGAAGGATGACCCTTGTGCCAGTCACCCGGCGGCGCTCCACGACGGGGGAGCGGCTGCGCCGTACAGCGGAGAAGTACAGCAACCAGGCCGGCCAGAGGCACCCGATCATGATCGCTATCACCTCGCTGACCTGCGCAAACGCGTCTCGTGGATTACCGCGCCCGTTGATGGCATGGAGAGGGCCGAAGGACCGAGACGCCCCGGGGGCAGGGGACCTGCTGAGCCGAACCTTGACCAGACCGTCGCCGTCTCGATCCAGGAGCGGAGGTCGGTCCTGCGCCCCATCCCTGCGAGCGTGTTGTTCCGGCTCCAGGCCGCGCTCCCAGGTGCCATGATCACGCCGTTGTCGACAGCGTATGAGGTGAGCGCCGTGGACCTCCCACTTGTGGCCATCGACCGCAATAACTGGGTCGGTGTCTTCGACTCAGTTGCCGAGCTCACCGGGTACATCGAGTGGGTCGATGTCCTGGACGGTGAGTACCAGCTGTGGGATGCGGCCGGCCGCCGGCTCCAACTGCGCGCGACCGATGACGGCAGGATCGAGGTCGCGAGCACCTGCGACGTCGAACACGAAGCGCTGAGGAAGAGGTTGACCGAGTACATCAGCGCAGCAACCGCACCGCTGTCGCCGGCGACGGACCAGGACCCCCGAGACCTCTCCTCGCCGACCTGATCGAAGCGTGCCGGCCGCTTGAGTAAGTGACGTCGACCCGACCCGGCGTGGTCTCAGTTGTGGTCTCAATTCCCGCCAGTTCAAGCCCGTTCAGGACCCACCAGAGCACCACGATCCACGCCTGAACGAGGCCTGCCAGCCACCCGCGAACAGCCTCCGTGCTGCTTCGTAATGCGTAGTTCCTGAGCGCGACTCCCACTGACCGGTTCACCCGACATGCGATCTGACCTGCGGAAACGCTAGCGTGTGCTAGTTGCCTGCGGAGCCGAGCAAGGCTAGGGGCCCCGGCCTCCCGGACCAAGCCAGGCCACCGACCAAACCCGCCACCCCGCCGTTCCCGGTTCGGGCTCCAAACGGCTCCGGCTCTGTCATGATCACGCAATGACACCGCCTCGTCGCCGCGTACCGCACTCGGCCTGGATCGCCGTCGCAGTGTTGACCGCGGTTGCCGGCTAGTCGCTGCTGTGGTTCGCCGGCCAGGTGGTGAGTGTCAGCCGAGAGCCGGGCCAGTCGAGTCGCGAGTACGTCGCGGACCAGCAGGACCAGGCAGACGGCGTGCCAATCGTCCTGCCGGTGGACCTCCCTGACGGCTACGACTCCGGAAGCGACTACGGCAACATCAACCTCGACAAGCGCGACGAACCCTATGACACCCCGGCGACTGTCGACGGCCGCGAAGTGAGCTTCATACCCGTCGAGGGCGTCCAAGGACACGATGGGCTCCCCGCCATCCAGCTCTGCATCGAGGACGCCAACGCGAAGGACGCGGTATGCCCCAGCGACCCGCACGCCATCCACCGACGCCACGGAGGAGCCCTGCTCACCTTCTACGCTGCCAGTGACCGTGACCATGACCTGAGCGCCTGGCAGACCGTCGAACTCACCACCGACCTCAACAAGGTGACCTGGCTCCACTGAAGCCCCCGCTGCCTGCTGAGACGAAGGCTCGTCACGCACCTCGAGCGCCAAAAGGATGCGGAGGAGGGACACCATCACGCGGCTCGTTGCCGGCCCACCGGCGGGTGCGGGCGAGTAGACACGCCTGAGGAAGACTGATGGGACGACCCACCTCTAGATGGGTTCAAGGAACTCCTCCGCAATCCACGGCCGATTACCCCGTCTCCCGAGGTGTTGGATACTCGCCGTAAGAAGCGGGCGAGTCAGTTCTGCCGTCGACATGACATCAGATGTACCGGCCCGCGCTCGCAGCGAACGTGCGGCGAGTTCTACCAGGTCATCGGTCAAGTTCCAGCCGGTCAGGAGTCGGAGGACTGCACGAGCAAGGGACGGCCATGGATGATCGGGGTCATCAGGTCCCAGTAT
Source organism: Actinopolymorpha pittospori (assembly GCF_014873875.1). Classification (GTDB taxonomy): domain Bacteria; phylum Actinomycetota; class Actinomycetes; order Propionibacteriales; family Actinopolymorphaceae; genus Actinopolymorpha; species Actinopolymorpha pittospori. The sequence continues at coordinate 2,466,028 of NZ_JADBEM010000001.1, forward strand.
GTGGACGTCGCCGTCGGACACGCATTTGAGGCGCCCGGGATGCTCGCCCATCGATCCGCGGCCGAGATGAAGGTCCCAGCCTCGTGGAGCATGTAGGTAGTTTGCTGCCATCGGGCTCGATGGGTGCACGGTTACCACGTCGCCCAGCCACAGGTCTTGGAACTGGTCAGCAGTGGCGTCCACGATCGTTCCGTCCGCGAGCCGATTCCAGCAATGCACCCAGCTCACGGTGCCATCGAGGAGTCTCAAGTAGCCCGACTGGGCTTCCCATCCGAACTCGGCTTCGAGCGCGCCCGAGACGTGTCCACATCGGCCGTCGTTTGGCCGCGCGTCGCGGAACCGTACTTCGGCGCGCAGCTCGTAGATGCGCCGCAGGACCGCAGAGTCCATCAGATCGTCGCCTGTCGCAGTCGTCACCCGGCCAGCGTTCCAGCCGCAAGATTGAGTAGGCAACACCAATTCGGGTGGGGGCTCGACGGCACACGCTCTCGCAGGACCGTCGACGTGCCACTTGCGTGCCAGATGGAGCGGCCGATCATGGTCTGTCACGGCAATAATGGTCACCACCGCACGTCCGGGCCACGAGGTCGATCGACGCTCAGCCGAGCGTGGAACACGAATATGCCTTTGCAAGGCAGGGGGTGAGCCGGCCCGATCCATCCGTGCGCTACTTGAGATGTGCCGCGGGGCGGAAGCCGTGGTCGTTGGTGTCTCGGGAGTCTGGTGGGTAGCACAGGCGTTGCGCGCCGCGGCTGGTGTGGGCTGTGGAGAGCCAGGCGCCGCCACGTAGTGAACGGCAGGGGCCAGTTCCGCGAGGGCTGAGCCAGCAGGCCCGGTCGAATCTGCCGCCGGATTGGAGTCGGCTGCAGCCACCGTTGAGCCAGCGGCGCCATTCGTCGTAATCGGTGAATGGCCGGCCGGCCGTGTCCTCGCCGCAGCGACAGACGCCTGGCCGCCAGTCGTCGCCCCAGGGGAAGGTCGAACCGGCGGGTCCTCGGGCCGCGTACTCCCACTCCGCCTCTGTCGGGAGCCGGACACCTGCCCAGGCGCAGTAGGCGGCGGCGTCATCCCAGCTGACCGAACTCACCGGCAGATTCTCGCCGCCCGGGATCGGTGCCCCGTCAGCCCAGGCGCTGTTCCACGGGCCGTGGACGGCGGCGTCGACCGGGGCGGGGTATCCGGTGGCAAGCATGAACCGGTGGTACTGGCCGATCGTCACAGGGTCGCGGTACATCCAGAAGCCGTCGAGTTCCACCTCGTGGGGGAACAGCTCGCCGATCCAGTCTGTGCCGCCGACCTGTCCGTCGAACCACCGACGGTCCCAGCCGTATCGTTCCCACAGCTGCAGCACCGCTGCGCGATCCGAGCCCATAACGAACGACCCAGCAGGAACGAACACCGTCGCAGCACCATCGACTGGATTGGTCGCCTCGTCCAACAAGGCCCTAGTAGGACTTTGTCAGGTCGGGGCTGTTGATTGGATGCGGTCGAGGTTGATGGGTTGTTGGCAGGTGGGGCAGGCGCCGGCCAGGAGGGCGAGCACGATTTGCAGCTCGCGGATTACGGCATAGAGGGTCAGGCCGGCGCAGGGGCTTTTGGGTCGAGTCGGAGCATGGTGACAAAGGCTTGGGCAAGGGCAGCGAGAGTGACGTGGCGGTTCCAGCCGGTCCAGGTGCGCCCTTCGAAATGGTCCAGTCCGAGTCCGGTTTTCAGTTCGCGGTAGTCGTGTTCGATTCGCCAGCGGATCTTGGCCAGGTCGACGATGTGTTCGATCGGAGTGTCGGTGGGCAGGTTGGTCAGCCAGTAGTCGGTGGGTTCGTCGGTGTTGTCTGGCCATTCGACCAGTGCCAGCTTCAGTCGCAGGCTTCCGTCCTCGGCGCGCGTGTTGTTGCGATTGGCGGGCCGCACCTGCACCAATGCAAACTTCGAGGCCATGTCCGCTGCCGGATTTCCTGCTGTTTTCCGGGTTCCTTGTCGCCAGCACACCTGGGAGAATGTGTCGCGACCGGCAGCCAAGGCCAGCTCGCGCAGACTCATCGGCGGAATCGGATAGCTGGGCTTGGGACGAGGGCCACGGCCCGAATAGGCCGCGGTGACCAATTCGACGTCCCCAGGGTAGACACTGGTGTCGGCCTTGACCGCGACCACGTAGCCCAGTCCGCGTTCTTCCAATCCCACCCGAAAATGGTGTGGCCTCGCCGTAACCGGCATCAGCGACAACTGGCAGCCGAGGAAGGCGCCACACACTGACCTGCTCATCCAACATGTCCAGCGCCAGCCGCCACTTCTCCCGGTGCGCCACGTCATCGCCCAAGCCGGCCTTGGCGCGCCGGACTCGGACCTGTTGCGCCGTCACCGGATCACCGGCGAAGCGCTCGTCCCACGACTTCGGACAATACAACCGCCAGTTACCCGCCACCGATGCCGTATCACTGACTTGGTGCAGGCTCACCCCGATCTGGCAATTACCCGTCTTGCCGAGCGTCCCGGAGTATTGCCTGGCCACACACGCCGACGCCGGCCCGTCCTTGGCGAACCCCGTATCGTCAACCACGTAGGCGATCGGGTCGATCACCTGTGCCGCCCACTCGGCAAGATTACGCCGCACCGCGGTGAAGTCCCACGTCGAAGACGAGATGAACTGCTGCAACTGCTGGTGATCGATCCCGAGCCGGTCCGCCATGGGCTGCATCGACTTACGCCGACCGTCGATCAGCAACCCACGCAGATACAGTTCACCCTTGACCCGCTGATCGCAACGGGCAAGACAGCCAAGCATTCCCGCCGCGAACTCCGCCAACTGCGGCCTCAACACCGCGATCTCTTCAGGCGTCATACACCGACCATGTCAGACCCAGAGCAAGATCACAGACCACGACACACCTAACGAAGTACTACTAGCGGTTGTCTCTGGACGATCCGGTACGCGGTCAGCCACGACGACCATGGTCCACTGACAGTTGTGCGGGCGGCCGGCATCTCGACCACACCTGGACCATCACGCCAGATCGGGAACTTCAACCCTCGCCAGCACGTACATCGAGACAAACCAGCGTCCCTCGCCGGCTCGGCGTCGGCACGTGCCTTGAGCTCGAAGTGGCGCTCGCTGAGGGCGGTTTCGACTCGCGAGCAGACCGGTGGTGGCGGCTGAGGGCCGATGGAACGCATCTCGCCGGCCGAGCGACTCACCGACTGGCGCTAGTTCGTCGGCGTGGAGTCGCTTGGCAGATGTGAGTAGAGCGCCATGTCATGCCACCCGTCGTCGTGAAGCGTGCTCGATCGGCAAACTCCCTCGAAAACGAAGCCTGCGCCAACCGCGACCAAGCCCGAGATTTCGTTCTGCGTCGAGTGCATGAGCCGAACACGTTGGATGCCTACATCGTGCGCCCAACGTGTCGCTGCGGCCGTTGCGCGAGTGGCAGCCCGTTGTCGACGACCAGTAGGCGCGACCCAATAGGTCACCTCCCCAGTGCCGCGGCGGGGTGAGAAGTGGACCGCAACGCTCCCGATTGGCGTGTCCTGCGGCGAGTGGATGATCACCCAACTGGCGCAGGTCTCGGCGACCCAAGCGGCTTGATCGGCCGCGATCCATTCCTCGGCTTCGCTGATCGACCCGCACCCTCGGAAGTACCAATGCTCGATGTCACGGTTCGAGAACGCTTCCAGCACGAACGCTGCGTCACTCTTCAACCACGGCCTTAGGGACAGATTCTCATCCACGGGTATCGAAGGCTGCGGCTGCGAGCCGATGGCACCCGCAGGTAGGACACTCGGTACTAGTCGAGGCATCTACGCGAAGCCCTCCCGCATCGGAACCGAGCCGCTACCCGCACAGAGTGCCCGACACTTGTAGTGAGCGGCAGTCGGGTGCCCATCATGCAAGCCTGTGTAGTCCTCGACCCTCCGGCGGGCCGACGTGAACCCCCGCAGGTTGGAACTCGTCGCACCATCGCCGAGATTCCCGTCCGACAGCTTGCCATGCACCAGCATCTCCTCGGTCGGTTCATCGGACAACCACCAAAGACCCTAGCCGTGTCCCGGTCAGGTCAGCGAGGTGGTTTGGCCGGCCACACTCGATCGAGATGGCCATTCACCGGCCGTTCGCCCCTTGGCGTATGGCCGAGGATGGTCCGGTTCCATCGGCGTCGGGTGGGCGACCTTGTTATCCGTAGAGACGGGCACCGCGAACGCGACCTGCTGGTTCGCGCTCCCGAGTCGTCGACCAGGTGCTCATCGTCGCCTCGTGTTGCATCTCGGGGGGGTCATGTTGGGGTCAGCCTGAACCGCGTCCGTGTCGGGAGGGGGTCACCTTGGGGCCGGGGAGCCTCATCGCGGTCCACTACAGTCCGCCGATCGGTGCGATCAGCACCTCCTCTGCTGGGCAGACCCACACCGCCTGCCGGTCGCGGGTGGAGACGATGAGTGGATGGCGGTGATGCGGGCACGGCGGCCAGTTTGTTGGTGCCCACCGTCCCTCGATCGCGATTTCTTGAACTTGATCAGCGATCATCGCGACGCGCTCGAACTCGGGTGCGGAACGGTCTACCCAGATCCCGGTAGCGCCGAGGCCTTCAGGGGCCAACACCATCGCCTCGTCGGGATCCGGGTTACTCGACGGGCCTGTCCAGCCGTCCGCGAGACGAGGCAACCTGATGCCAGGACTCCGGAGATCGCGTTGCACCGGCTCCAGCGCCTGCCGCAGCACCTCGTCCATCGAGTCAGCATCGCAGGTCGGCCGACGCCAGGAGAAGGCTCGGGGTGTTGCGCTCCGAATCGACTGACGATGGGGCCACGAGTAGCCCTGCCTAATGGGGGTTATCGGGTCAGCCGCTGGCAGACTCGGTGATCTGGTAGCGGCCGTTGGGTGAGCACTCCCTCTGCCTGGCAGTGGATGCCTGTTGCAAGACCGTGCCCTCGGTGGTCGCGAGGAGGATGGACAGCTGATGGGGTGTCGTGCCCGCTGGCTTTTTGCGTGAGCACTGTTCCATTAGCCTCGGCTATTCACGTGGGTCGGCGGCACGGGGTCTAAATGCGGCGGAGTGCCTTGTCTGTAAGGAAGAATCGGTGTTTGAGGACAACGATCTTTCTTGCAGAAAGGCACTCCGTAGGTGAAGCGTAGCAAGGGTTCGTCGGGTGGGAAGAAGGCACGCCGAGGCAAGGATGGTTCGGCTGGCGGCAGGGGTGGCGTGGCTGGGCCGCGGTTTCGGGTCAGCTCGGATGGGCACGGGTTGGCCTCGCATGCGGGTGTGTCGATGCTGCGCGAGCTCGCTGAGTTCGTGGGTCTGACCAGGTTCGTCACCCAGGCGTTGGCTGACACGTATCGGGGCCCGTGGCTTCACTCCCCGGGGCAGGTGTTCGCTGATCAGGCGTGTGCGATCGCCGATGGGGCGACGTCGACGTCGGGGATCGCGGTGTTGCGGGACCGCCCGCAGCTGCACGGGGCGGTGGCCAGTCAGCCGACCGTGTGGCGGCTGGTCGACAGGATCGATGAACGGCATCTGGGGCTGGTGCGTCAGGCGCGGGCGAAGGCGCGTGAGCGGGCCTGGCAGGCGGGAGCGGCCCCGGACCTGGAGGCCACCGGTGGGTATCTGCACATCGACTTCGATGCCACGATCACCATCGCTCACAGTGAGAAGTCCGGCGCGGCACCGACCTGGAAGAAGAGCTTCGGGTTCCATCCGCTGCACTCCTATCTGGACCGGCCCGAGATCTCCGGCGGGGAGTCGCTGGCTGGGATCCTTCGGCCCGGAAACGCCGGGTCGAACACCATCGCCGACCACAAGACACTGCTGGACCTGACCCTTGAAGCGCTCCCGGAGTCCTACCGGCCTGGCGTCGACGGTGCGCCGGAGATCCTGATCCGGGCCGATGCGGCCGGGGCGACCTACGACTTCGCCGCCTACTGCCGGCAGAAACACTGCGAGTTCAGCTTCTCCACCGAGTCGACCCCCACCTATGTGGGGATCGCCGACGCGGTGGACGAGCAGCTGTGGGCGACCGCGATCGAAGACGACGGGATCCGTGACGGTGCCATGGTGTTCGAAGCCACACACTGTGTGGATCTGTCGAAGTGGCCGCAAGGCACCCGGCTGATCCTACGCAAGGAACGCCCGCATCCGGGCGCCCAACTCCAACTGCACAACACCACCAGTGACGGGATGCGGCTGACCGCGTTCATCACCGACACCCCGGCCCGTGTAGTCCCCCACCAGATCCAGGGACTGGAGCTACGACACCGCCAGCACGCCCACGTCGAAGCACGGATCAAAGACTCCGGCCACCTCGGCCTGGGCAACCTGCCGCTGGACGCGTTCTGCCACAACCAGGCCTGGTTCGAGATAGCGCTCGCCGCCGCGGATCTGATCAGCTGGGCGAAACTGCTCGGCTTCAAAGACCACCCCGGGATCGCCAAAGCCACACCCGAAACCTTCCGCTACAAAGTCCTACACGTCGCCGGAAAAATCGTCTCCACCGCCCGACAGCTGTATCTGAAACTGGACTCTTCCTGGACCCCCAGCCCCGCGATCGAGAAAGGCTGGACGCGCATCCGTACGGCCTTCGGCTAACACCCGCCGTCCCTGACCACCTCGCGAGCCGCAGAAACGGAGACCCGCAAACCCCCACTGAACAACAACAACCGGCCCCCAACCGCCGGGCCCGCCAGCCTACCCGCAAGCAGCTTTCACAACCACGCAAGCCCAAACAAGAATCGATCACCACTAGATCAATTTCCGTGAATAGTTGAGGTTAGGCCGCTGGTGTTCTCCTCGACGCTACCTGGCAAGGCGTTCTCGATGTGGCGCGGGAGGCTGTGTTGCTGTTCGTTGGTGACGATTGGGCTGAGGACCATCACGATGTGGAGCTTCAAGACGAGTCCGGTCGCAAGCTGTGCACGGCTCGACTGGAGGAGGGCGTCAGCGGGATCGGCCGGCTGCATGCTCTGATCGGGCAGCAGTTGGGTGAGGATGCCAGCCCGGACCAGGTGCTGGTGGGGATCGAGACCGACCGTGGGCCGTGGGTGGGTGCACTGGTCGCGGCTGGCTACAGCGTGTACGCGGTCAACCCGCGGCAGGTCGCCCGGTTCCGGGAGCGGCACCGAAGTTCGGGAGCCAAGAGCGACACGGCCGATGCACACGCCCTGGCAGAGATGGTGCGCACCGACTCCCACCAGCTCCGCCAGGTTGCCGGCGACAGCGCGCAGGCCGAGGCGGTCAAGGTCGTGGCTCGGGCGCACCAGAACCTGATCTGGGAACGCACCCGGCACACCCAGCGGCTACGGGCGGCGTTGCGGGAGTACTTCCCGGCCGCGTTGGACGCCTTCGCCGACACGGGCCTGACCGGCGCGGACACTCTCGAGCTGCTCGCACGTGCGGCGGACCCGACCGCCGCGGCGAAGCTGACCATCGCCCAGATCAGCGCGGCGATGAAAAGGGCCCACCGCAGGAACATCGCCGTCAAGGCAACCAAGATCGCTGCCTGCCTGCGGACCGAAGAGCTCGGCCAGCCGGAGCCGGTGACCGCGGCCTATGCGGCCGCTGTCCGGGCCGAGGTCGCGCTGCTCGGCGCGTTGAACACGCAGGTCAAGGCCATGGAGGCGCAGGTCGAGGCCCATTTTGGCCGGCACCCGGACGTTGAGATCTACCTCAGCCAGCCCGGCATCGGGCAGATCGTCGGCGCCCGGGTGCTCGGAGAGTTCGGCGACGACCCAGATCGTTACACCACCGCCAAGACGCGCAAGAACTGTGAGGATCATGGCGTGTCGTCCCAGGCCGTGGCCTGACCCGCGCAAGAACTGGCCGTGATGCCTTCGTGTAGATCTGTCGGCCACGGCCTGGGACGGTGCGTGCGGCCGCCGGACCGGCGGGGCGTGTCCCGATAGGGGCCTTGCCGTGAACAGGGCACCATCACAGTTCTGACCGCCCACGCCTGGACCGGCGGTGGCCTTCCGTCCCCATGGCGATCAGGAGTCAGACGACCATGCCCAGCATGTCCCAACCCGTGCGGCGCGACCAGGATGAGACCAACCTAGACGACGTCGTCGTCGGCGTGGATACACACAAGAACACGCACACCGCGGCGGTGGTCACGCTTCTGGGTGCGCTGCTGGCCACCGCGACGTTCCCCGCGACCACCGCCGGCTACCGGGAGCTGGTGGCCTGGACGCGTGGTTTCGGGACGCTGCGGCGGGCCGGCATCGAGGGCACCGGCTCCTACGGCGCAGCGCTGGCCCGGTACTTGCGCTGCAAGGGTGTCGAGGTGATCGAGGTAAATCAGCCTGACAAGGCCACCCGCCGCCGGCGGGGCAAGACCGACGTCATCGACGCCGAGTCGGCCGCCCGCGCGCTGCTGTCGGGCCGGGCCACGGCCGCGGCGAAGACCGGGGACGGGCCTGTGGAGATGCTGCGGATGTTCAAGCTGGCCAAAGCATCCGCCCTCAAGGCTCGCACCCAGACGATCAACCAGCTCAAAGCCGTGCTCGTCGCCGCCGACCCGGCTCTGCGGGAGGCGATGTCCGGACTGAGCAACACCGCCCTGGTCCGGCACTGCGCAGCGCTGGAGGCCAGCACGCCCGACGATGTCGTCAGCGCCGCGGCCTACACGCTGCGCATCCTGGCCCGCCGGATCCTCGCGTTGACCACCGAGATCAGCGACCTGGAGCAACGCATCACCGAGGCGGTCAAAACCCGAGCACCCAGGCTGCTGGACCGGCCCGGCATCGGCCCCGACAACGCCGCGACCCTGCTGATCACGGTCGGCGACAACCCCGAACGGCTGCGCAGCGAGGGATCCTTCGCGTCGCTGTGCGGTGTCAGCCCGGTCGAGGCGTCCTCCGGGCAGACCACCCGCCACCGCCTCAACCGTGGCGGCGACCGCAACGCCAACGCCGCGCTCTACCGCATCGCCCTGTCTCGCCTGCGCTGGGATCCGGCCACCCGCGACTACATGCAACGCCGCATCAGCGAAGGCAAGACCCGACGCGAGGTTCTGCGCTGCCTCAAACGCTACATCGCCCGCGAAGTCCACCAGATCATCACCAAGTCCACACCAGACACAACCGCCAGTCCCGCAGCGGCTTGACATCCATAGGGGCATCTACGCCGGCACCAGCCCGATCACCATCCAGTCAGGCAAGAAGAAGACCGTCTACGCCAGGTACATCCACAACGACCGACTCGTTGACGCCCTGCAAAAGCAAGCGTTCGCAGCACTCACCGCCTCACCAGGCGCCCGCACCTACTACGACGCCTTACGCCTCCGCGGAGCCGGTCACAACGCCGCCCTGCGCCAGCTCGCCAACCGACTCGTCGGAATCCTCCACGGTTGCCTCAAGACCCGCTCCCACTACAACGAAGCAACAGCCTGGTCCCACCACGCCAACGCCGCAGCTTGACTAACAAGCGCCATGGGGTGTCTTGCAAAGGCAAATCCAGGAGTCACGCTCCACCGAGTGGTAGATCACCCCGCCGGGCGCACTCGGCCGATCTACCCGCGGGTGACCGCTGTAGTCCATGATCGGCCCCGTCATCTGGCACGTATGTGGCACGTCGCGGCCTCACGCTCGTCGTGGGTGCCCGTCCACGACAATCCAAGCCGTCGACTTCTCCCACCACCTCCGTCGGTGATTCCCCGGGCGGGCGGAAACCTCTTGTGACTTCCAGTTGCCCGCCTGTTCGGTGCCGGCCGTGACTATCGAGGTGGCCGTACCTGCCGCTGCCCATCGACCAGTCGGGCGTGGTCTACGCCCACGGCCCGTACTCCCATGTCCAACCGGATGTGCCCAGCGGCGACACCATCGAGTTCGAGTGGAACGACAGCGCACCTATCCGGGCACGTCACGGAAGTTCTGGGTCCATGTGCCCGCGCAGTACGACCCTTCCGAGCCGGCGGCGCTGATGGTGTTCCAGGACGGCTGGTGGTATCTCGATCCCGACGGGCAAGTTCGCGGCGGAATCGTCTTGGACAACCTCATCCACCGCAGGCTACGACTTTCGCCTCGTGCTGGGCGATGGTGGCCACAGCCCGAACCACGGTGGCGTCCTGCTGCCCGACGCCCTGCGCTGGCTGTGGCGGTCGGAGAGCAGCTAAGGCCATCTGGCAGATCCCTGAGCGGAACTGCTGGCTTGACCGTCCTATCGGCTAACGGCGCGTACATTGCCCGACAGCGCCCAGCTTGGAAGGCTGGCGCGGACCCCTGGTCCCGCGTGGTGAATGCCCCTGAACGACCGCGGGTGACTGGTGTCGGCCGTGTCTAATGGCACGCTGATTGCACACTGGGCCCGCCGACATCCTCGCTCGCTAGAGTTCTCGGACGTGAAGCAAGCTGCGGAGGTTGAGTGGCCGTCGCAGCTCAGGCCGTTCCAGGCTGTCCACGATCACGGATGCGCCGAGCCAGGTAGCCCCGGCGTCTGCGACCAGACCCTGGCATGCAAGCGCCTGGGCACCGGTGGCGATCCAATCGTCGACGAGCAGTGCCCGGTCACCGCTGTTGATGAGGTTCCGTCGGAACCCCAACGTGAGATGCCGGTCCTCATAGTCCGGGGGTGTCGTGCGCTGCCACAGTCGGTCGCTGGCGGCTGACCGGGCCGGATCCTTGCGAACCTCGATCAGCCCCAGACCAAGGTGCTGCGCAACGAGGGAGCCGAGGAGGCATCCGCGGGATTGGAGCCCGAGCACCACAGTCGGGTGAGTGTCGCTGAACTGGTCGGCGAGGGCTGGGCCCAGCGACGCCAACACTTCGGGGTCGCGCCACCAGCCGGTCTCGTTCGCTGAGCGCCACTCGTCGTTCCGGTCGCGCACCCATTCGAAGGTGCGTCGGAGGCGTTCTCGCAGTTCGCTGGTTGGTAGTGATCGGTTCCTCACGGCCTCGACAATGCACCACGTCCGGTCGGAACGTTGAAGGGGCGTCGGGGTTTGGCCGGTGTCCTGGTGCGCCGTGAGGCGCTGTTGGTTCGAGTGGAGGTGAGAGACCTTTGCCGCTGGGTTGTCGCAGCAGCCTGGTGAAGCTGGGGGCAGCCTGATCCGGGAGGTGCCGGGGAGGGTGGGAGCAGCCCTGACAAAGCCGGGGTGGGCCAGTACTGCCAGATGGTCTGGGTCCGGTGAGTGTGGTGGAGAGGAGTACGCGAGGAACCGGCGTTTTACGTCTCACAATGGCCTACCGGCTCGAACCTGGTGGATGAGGGCCGGGTGCGGTGCGCACTCACCTGCTGGTGTGGGTGGGGAACTTCCTGGGCGGCTTCAGGACGTCGTTTAGGGAGGCCACGGCGAAGTGCTGCGGGGTAGTCGTGGCGATGCCGCTGGGGCATAGTCGGGCTCCTCCTTCATCGAGCGAATCGACAGTGAACACGGGAACCTCCCTGGTCCTTGCCCCTTTCTGCGCCTCCAACGTGGGTGGTGGGCTGGGCTCACCGTCAGCCGATCGGTCTGGGGAGGGGCGGAGCCGCCGTAGTAGTCCGAGGCCGGGAGAGCCGGCCACATGGCGAAGGGCGGCAGCGGAATCGTGGAGGGGAGACATTCTGTAATGCCGAAAGACGCGCCGGTGAATGCGGGCGCTCCGGCCAGCGTGGTCCCGGTGGGGACTGGTGGGCGGGTATCGGGGATGCAGGCCAAACTCCACCGTTGGGCGGCGGCCGATCCAGGCCGCAGGTTTGACGACTTGTTCAACTTCGTGCATGACCCGGCCACGCTGGCTGCGGCGTGGGACAGGGTCGCGGGTAACACCGGAGCCAGGACCGCGGGAGTGGACGGTGCAACTGCCGCCCAGATCGAGGTCGAGATCGGGCTTTCGGTGTTCTTGGATGAGGTGGCCACCGAACTGAGGGCGGGAACGTTTCGTCCGCTGCCGGTGCGTCAGCGCATGATCCCCAAGGCGGGCGGCAAACTGCGCGCGTTGGGGATCCCGACGGTCAAGGACCGACTCGTCCAAGCGGCGCTGAAACTGGTGCTGGAACCGATCTTCGAGGCGGACTTCGAGCCGTGCTCGTACGGGTTTCGGCCCTTGCGGCGGGCACATGATGCGATCGCTGAGATCCAGCGTTACGGCACCCACGGCTACCGGTGGGTGCTCGACGCCGACATCGAGGCGTGCTTTGACCGCATCGATCACGCGGCCCTGATGGACCGCGTGCGGCTGCGGGTCAAGGACAAGCGTGTGCTGGGTCTGGTGAAGGCGTTCCTCAAGGCCGGGGTGATGACAGAGACCGGTCACCGTGAGGACTCCGACACCGGCACCCCGCAAGGCGGGATCTTGTCTCCACTGTTGGCCAACATCGCCTTGAGTGTGCTCGATGAGCACCTGATGAGGCCATGGAGGTCGGGCGGGGAACAAGGCACCGCCAGCCGACGCGCCACTCGACGTGGCAAAGGGCACCCCACCTGGCGGATCGTCCGCTACGCAGACGATTTCGTCGTGGTGGTTCATGGGACCCGGCGCCATGTCGAGGCCCTGCGCGAAGAGGTCGCCCACGTGCTCGCTCCGCTGGGTCTGCGGCTGTCACCAGCCAAGACCCAGATCGTGCACATGAGCGACGGGTTCGACTTCTTGGGGTTCCACATCCAGTGGCGCCGCAAGCCAGGCACGAACCGTTGGCACGTCTACACCTTCATCGCCGACCGGCCCATCCAGTCGCTGAAGGACAAGATCCGTGCCCTGACGAACAAGAGGTCGCAAGCTGACCCCAGGCAAACGCTGATCAGGCTCAACCAGATCATGCGCGGCTGGTCCAACTACTTCAAGCACGCCGTATGCAAACACGTCTTCAGCACCCTGGAGAACTTCGTCTGGCGACGAGTGATCCGATGGCTGGTGACACGGCACCGCCTGAGATGGAACGACGTACGCCGACGGCTCATCGGCCCCAACGGGCGATGGACGCCGATCACGGTGGACGGGATCGCCCTGTTCGACCTCCAAACGGTGCCGGTCACCCGATACCGCTACCGAGGCAACACGATCCCCAGCCCCTGGACCATCCAACAACCACACCCAACGGCAGAGACCGTGGAGAGCCCGGTGCGGTGAAAGCCGCACGCCGGGTTCGGCGAGCGGCCCGGGGAAACGGACCAGTGGCAACACCGGCACCGCGCCCCGGGCCGACTCAACCATCGGGTCGCGGAGACTGGGGGGCCGTAAGCTTCCGCGGCTCGGGCGGGTCCTTGGCCTGCCCGCGGTGGCCCGAGGTGGCCCCGGTCTTAGGGACCCGACCCGAGGGAGGTGGCTAAAGCCTGACGGCCCGGCGACCACCTCAACCACGGCTCCCTCGCCGTCGTGCCGCCCGGTGAGCCCGAGGACGGCGCGCCAGCGCCGCCCGCAAGGGCGGTAGCCGGGCGGTGCGCCGCGTCAGCGGCGCTCTTGACTTCTAAGAGATCTATGCAGCAACGCAGAGGCCAGTCCCGGTGTCCTATGCCAGGTTATGCACGAGACTGCAACAGGCAGGGTATTGCTGTTGCTGAAAGTTTGGGCAAAGCTGATCGCAGTCGGTGAATCGGGGGGACATCATGTCGTATCTCATGGTCACGGAGGCTCCGCCGGCTTTGATGCGGGGGTACCGCTCGGGGGTTCATGGAACGAGCGTGGAGGAGCTGATGGTTCCGGTCAGCTTGCGACATGCGTGGCAGCGGGACAGTTCGACGACGGCATGCGGCTTAGACGTGACGGACTGGCACTGCTGGGACTTCCCTTACGCACCGGATCCCCCGCCCAACGACCAAAGGGACGCGCCCTGCGCGGCGTGTAGCGCCGTCGTCAAGGCTTCGGCTGAGTCTTCTTCACCCCAAACGGACCCGCCAGCGGAGATGCTTACGCCTGGTTGGCAGCTCGCCTCCGTGACCTCCGGTGCGGGTCTGACGACCGGTGTTTGGACAAAGGACGGTACGACCGTCACAGCCACAGCTGCCGATGGCTTCGTCGTGTACGCCGAAACCCACGACGCTGACGGATACGACGACAGTGAGGGATACGCAGCAGTTGGCGTCGGACGGCGCGCAGGAGGACCAAAAGATCCGACGCCGAAGATGAGCCAAGATCAGCTTTCGGGCATGGTGTCGGCCACGTTCGGCATGAGCCAAGCAGAGGCCGATGCGTGGGTTGAGTCTCTTAAGGAGACTGGTTCGGATGCTGGGCCTGATGCCCCATCCTCTGGGTGAAGCACGTCATCAAGTGAGGGTCGCGCACTGCCGAGTACGTTGGTGATCTGGCCGCGCGTGACCTGGCGCTGTCCAGCATCCAAAGGCGGGTGTCACGACCAGATCGCGGTGCCGCTGCGCCCGTCTGCGCGATGCCCGGACACGACGGTCGCCCACGCCGTACTCCGCGTCTACAAGCGCGACCGCCCCGCAGCCGCCCACAGGAAGCGCCAAGCGCCGCCGATCACGCTCGATCGCTCGCGCGCCAGGGGGACGGCGACCGATCCCGAGGCGTTGCCAGGCTGCGCGCCAGGTGATGCGCGACATCCTGAGCCCGTCAGGACGTGGGTCGGCTGCTTCGGACCGCCTGGGCGATGGCCGCCATGCTGCCGGTCACGGCATGGGCCCCGGCGTTGACGAGGCCGGGGAGCCGCTCAGGTGCCTTGGCGTAGCCGATGCTGTGCACGCCGGTCGCGTGGGCGACCTCGATGTCTGTGAGGGAGTCGCCGATCAGCACCGGCCTCTGCTGGTCATCGAGGAGGCGGAGGGCTCGGTGCACAGGGTCCGGGTGTGGCTTCATCAGGTCGGGCCGGGCAGGTGTGCGTCCGGTGATCGCCTGGACGAGTTCGCTGAGTCCGTGGTCCTCGAGGTAGGTCCGGATCGACTGCTCGGAGTTTGTTGCTGACGATGATGATAGGGCGGCCGACCTCGTGACATGCGCGGATCGCGTCATGTGCTCCGGGAGTGGGGGTTCCCTCGCGGGCGGCTTCGATCTCCCCGGCGATGAACGTGTCCTCGACCCGGTGAGCTTCTGGCGTCGTATCTCGGCCCGGATGGGCTTGGTCGGACGGCTCCGGAGACGTTCGCTGGCAAGGTGCCGGCGGCGCGCTGGCTCGCGACTGTCGAGGCGGAGATCATCCAAGGGCGCTGGACTGATCCGTTGCGCGGCAAGGTGCTGTTCGCGGACTTTGGTGACCGATGGATTACTGAACGATCTGGGCTTCGTCCACGAACGCGCGACCTGTACCGCTGGCTGTTCGGCAAGTACCTCACACCGAGCCTGGGCCGGAAACGGCTTGACGACCTTGACGCCGCCGTGGCAATGGCGGCATGGGCTGATCTCGTCGGGTGTGTCAACGACCGTTACGGCGAAGACGTATCGGCTTTTGCGCGCCATGATGAACACCTCAAGCCGCGGCAACGATGAGAAGTGAGCCGGAGTGGCGGCGGAACCTTCGCGACGCGCCGAGGTCTGTCAATGGTTCTGTCAATGAAACGCCGTCGTCGAGGGCCAGCCGTGACAGGTCAGACAGGCAAATGGCCAGGTCAGCAGGTGTGGCAGCCGGTTCGGGACTGGTCGGCCCTCTTTTAATCCGCGGGTTCTGGGTTCGATCCCCAGGCGGCCCACCGCATCTGACCTGGGCATATGCCGCGATCGAAGGCTTGCCCAGCCGAACGTCTGTCAATGGTTGTGTCGGCGGCCGCCCCGGCGAAGGGACGCCGTGGGTGGCGTGCAGCGCGGCTTCGTCGGCCAGCGCGGCAGCTCGTTTCAGGTCCTCGTCTGCGCCGGACCTGACCCGCTGGCCAGCGAGGACACCTACATCAGCGAGTCCACTCGCGACCGTCGCCAGGTCGAGAAGGTCCGGACGCGGCTGCTCGCGAAGGTCGACCAGCAGCGCCCATGGGCTAGACGAAGGTGACCCTCGGCTACACCATCGACGCGTGGCTGCAGGTGCACGAGGCTGACGAGCGGACGCTGGAGGGGTTCCGCGGGTACTCCGAGCGCACCATCAAGCCGGCCCTGGCGACGTGCCTATCGCGAAGGTCAGCGGAACCATGATCATCTCCGTCATCTGGCACGCCGCCCTCAGATCCATGACTGCCTCAGGGTGTGTACTGGCACCCCGGCTACCGTCACCGCATGTCCCGGTCTTCCAAGGACACCCGACGCTGGTGCCGCAGCAA
Organism: Actinopolymorpha pittospori; assembly: GCF_014873875.1. Lineage (GTDB taxonomy): Bacteria > Actinomycetota > Actinomycetes > Propionibacteriales > Actinopolymorphaceae > Actinopolymorpha > Actinopolymorpha pittospori. The sequence goes on from NZ_JADBEM010000001.1 coordinate 2,482,114, forward strand.
GGATGGGCTCGAACATGTCCCGATGGTGACCATGCCGTCGGCAGGCTCAGTCCGCTGCCATTCACATTCGTGGTGGAACCTCGACGAACCGGTCTGGTCCTGCTGGCACGTCTCGATATGCAAGCGATGCGGCAAGCGCCTAAGCAAGGAAGTTCGGTGCCCCGACCTGCCGCAGGGAATGAAGCAGCTCGGGATCGACTGGCCGGACTTGCATGGCGGGGAGTGACCGAAATTGCCGACCTCGCTATCCGTAGGAACGGGCGCCGTGGTCACGAGCTGGTCGTCCGCGCTCTGGAGGTCGTCGGCCTGGTGCTGATCGTCGCCCGGTGTTGTAGGTCGTTGGGGTCGGTCACGCTGGGGTCAGCGCCGGGCTACGCATCTGGGGTTGGCGCCGCTGGCGCGTAGGCGTTCGACGAGTTCTTCGTGCTGGGTCGGTGTGAGCTGCATCCACAGTCCTGTGCCGGTGTCGCTCGCGCTGTAGATCAGATCGTCCGCTTCGGTGTAGCCCTCCGCGTTGATGGTGAACGGCGATAGCGCCACCAGGAGGTCGAACTGGTCGTCATCAGTGACTTCGACCTCGATGCCGACGTAGCCCACGGGGTGGCTCGGGTCGTGTTGGCGCGCATCTTGTGTTCTGGCGAGGTCGGTCAGGCGCTGGACAGCGTTCTGGGTGCCCTCAGGGGCCGTCGGAGATGGCATCGACCCAGGCCCGACGAAGCGTGCTACGCAGAACATGCAGTGCCTCGCGGTGAGCGGCGATCACAGTGGCCCCGTCCGCGGTGTCGTCAAGGACGAACTCCTGGCGGCCGATGGGTCTGGACACCTGGCCCTCCTCTACTCGGGGGTCGTGAGCCGAGTGCGGGCATCTTCCCAATCGCTGTAGTCCTCGGCCGTGAGCGGCCTGGAATGGCCGTCCGAGACCTCGGCTAAATGGCCCGCGGATGGCCCGCCGCATGCCCGTGGGTGCAAGGGTTTAGTGCCAGTCCGTGGTCTGTTTCAGCGCGACGTCGACGATCTTCGTATGTGCATAGCGGGTGAGTTGGTCAGGTGACACCCATGCGGCCATGTCCGAGGTGCCATCGACTTCGTAGCGCAGCTCGCCATCGACAATCTCGACGCGGTACATCACGTTCACGCTGTGGACCCGATGTCCGGCGAGTGTGGTCCAGGTGTTGGAGTGGATGCCGATCAGGTTACGTACCCGGGCCGCGTAGCCGGTCTCCTCCGCGACCTCCCGGATGACGGCCTCTTCAGGGTGCTCGCCATGATCGACGCCGCCGCCAGGAAGAGTCCATGTTCCAGACGTGTAACGAGACAGCGAATCGAGCCACCGTCGGCGAGGCACACGGCGTAGGCGCCGATCCGTTGGATGCGCGAGTCTGATGATGTTTCGCCGGAAGATGGCATGATCAGGACCATACTGTGATTGCTGGCGCTCCCGTGAGGCAGAAGAACCCAACCTTCTTATCCGTGGAACGGGCACCGTGATCACGAGCGGCTCGTCCGCGCTCTGTTGTGGTCGGCCTGGTGCTCGTCGTCGCATGGTGTTGCCACTCGTTGGGGTCAGGCTGGGGTCAGTGCGAGCTATGCGTCATGCGAGTGGCTGCTTTTCGGGACGAGCCGAAGCCAGTGATCCACCTCGCTCCAGTGGGGAACTTGGTCGACCGGCATACCGCGGCGATGCGTTGTCGGCGGCGCGTCTGGGGCCGATGGTCGCGCCAGCGCGTCGCGGTGCGGGAAGGACGTGCCACCGGCGGGTTTGTTCTGCACCGCCCCGCCGAAGGCCTGAGTGAAGAAGTTGCTGTCATCGGTGGGTGCGTCGTTCATGTCCTCCTGGATCTCCTGGACAAGCCATCGCCGGCGACCGTCGTAGTTCGGCGCGCCGCCCATCTCGGGTTCTGTCGCGAGATCCCACTCATAGGTCCAGGCGACGGCGAGCGTGCCGCGAAGCGTGTAACGGTGCCCGACCGTTGGCCCGGGTGGGTCCTGATAGCTCAGGAGTAACAGCCCGCCCGTGTCGAGGACCCAGTGGTTACCACACGATCGGGCGGTGCCCGTCGCCGCGTAGAGGCCATGGCTGGAATCGGTGGCTCGAAGGCCGTCACCGACCTCGGCCGTATCCCGACGGTCCGCCGAGATCGCCAAACCGCCGACGAAGGTGTCCCCGACTCGGAGTGGTTCGATCTGGCCGTCTCCTACCAGAGCAAAGTCCAGCCGGGCCCAGAGCGGCTCGTGGGCAGTCATGAGTCCGAGCCTAGAGCTGCTCTCCGAGTTCCTCCCGTCGGCCGGCCAGCGCATGATCAGGGTGGTGGGCAGGGGAGGGGTCGAACCGTCGACCTTCGGCTTTTCAGGGGAGTGATGCGCCTGGAAGTGCCGTCAGGTCCCGGCAGTGCCTCTGTACAGCGAGCAGAGCGGGTGGAGTTTCTCTGCTTCGCCGTCTCGAGGTCGGTGGAGTCTCCATGTCCAGCCGATCTCGAGGAGGTTTAGGCGGTGAGCTACGCGCTGTGAGGACAGGTTGTCGGTGTCGGTGCTGTAGAAGAGGTGGCGCCCTGGTGCGCGCACCAGCGGTACCCAGGCCGCGGCTGTTGCGGCCGCGTAGCCTCGCCCGCGGAACCGGGGGTCGGTCCATACGCCGCATTCGCCGGCGCTCTTCGTGAGCGGTCCCGGCGTGTGGCAGATCGAGATCGCCCGCCCGCTGTCGGTGATCATGGTCCACGGGCCGAGTTTGCCGTCGAGCAGCTCGCTCCATTCGATCGGATGCCAGTTGCCCGGGTTGGCGCCCCGCAGCGCCTCGGTATCCGCTCCGTCGGAGCGCGTGATGGTTGTGCCGACGGCGGACTCGGTGTCTTCCAGGATGACGTCGTCAGGGATGACATAGCTGGGGCCCGAGGTGTGCGTCAGTTCTCCATTGACCCGGGCGAGGATCCGTTCGCAGGCGGTGAGCGCCGGCGGCGGCTCGATCGGGCTGGACGGCGGTGGCGCGCGGTCGAACTCGGCCACGAGTTCGGTGGCCGTATCGTCTGCCACGTCGGAGCCGATCCACAGCGACTGGCCGTCCGTGGAGGACGCGATGGTGGCGCCGTAGCAGCCGGCGATACGACCGCGGGCGTCGAAGGATGCGCCGGCCTGGATATGGAGCAGCTCCAGGCCGGGAGGGTGCGGGTGGTGAGCGGACGACATCGACCCGGAGATTACGGGGCGAAGTTGTCGAGCGGCAAGAAGGCGGAGAAGGCGAAGTTGGGGACGTCGACCAGCTCGCTCTGCAGGCCGAGCGCGCATGATCCCATCCGATTCAGGCCACCGGCCAAGGCCTGCCGCCCCTTAGGGTTCCGCCGCCGTTGCGCGTCCAGTCTGAGCCACCGCCGCCAGGAGTGGTCCGGCTCCTTTCGGTTCGGCTGCGCGAGACTCTGAGCCATGACTGGTGAGGCGCACGTCTTGATCAACGGGGTCCGGCACTGGGTGCGCAGGGCGGGGGATGGGCACCGGCGCGGGTCCGTCCCTCTTGTTGTGGTCCATGGCGGCCCTGGAGGAACGATCTATGACTTCGAACGCCTGACAGGACCGGCCATCGAAGCCTTCGTCCACGTCGTCTACTACGAGCAACGTGGCTCTGGCCGCACCGATCGGCCGGTTGACGGGGCCTACTCGATGCCGCTGCTGGTCGAGGACCTCGAGCAGTTGCGCGTACACCTGGACGTGCCGAGGATCTGTCTGCTTGGGATCTCCTTCGGCGGAGATCTCGCGGCCGAGTACACCGTTGCCCGTCCCGAGGGTGTCGAGAGGCTGATCCTGCACGGCACCGGCCTGTCGGGACCGCTTGCCCAGTCTCCGCAGTCAGCGGGATTCGACGCGGTGGCCGCAGATGATCAGGTCCGCAATGCAGTCCGGGCCGCCTACCAACAAGGTGGGCCAGATGCAGTCTGGGACGTGGTTGATCGCGAGACGGTTGATCGGTTCCTCTTCCACCAGCCCGGCGCGTGTCCGGCACCTGTGGGAGGAGAGCGGGATCGTCAACACCGGCGAGATGGCAGCAGCGCTGGCGAAGCTCCCGCCGCGGGAGATTCCGCTGGTAGACCAGCTCTCGGCTCTGGACGTACCGACCCTGATCATCATCGGCCTATGGGATCGAAACGCCGGTGTCGACGCATGCCGTGATCTGGCCAGCCGGCTACCACAAGCGAGACTGCGTGTCTTTGAGGGAAGTGCCCATTTCCCCAACGTCGACGAACCGGGCCGGTACGTCGAGGAGATTGCGAGCTTCATGGTTGGCGGACTGACCCGAGCGTGACCCGACGACCTGCACCGTCGGACGTCGATGCCACTGGTCTGCCTGGGCCAGGAGAGCAGGCCTTCTGGGCCGGGCCGTGGATGGCTGACACCCTTCTCGCAGTCGTCGCCGGATGAGGCCTAGAAGGGGCGCCAACCGGTTCGTGTGTGCCAGTAGCGTCCCGATCGCCGGTGCGCCACATAGGCCCGTTGGAGTGTGGTGTCTTGCGGTAGCTCGTCGAGGTCGGGTGTGTTGCCGGAGCCGCCGAAGAAGTATTCCTTTACGCGTTCGCATCGGGCGGCCTCTTCGTCGCCTGGGGCGAGGGGGAGTATCTGGAAGTGGCGCTGGAACTGCACGATGTTGGAGCTTGCTGGGAGATAGTCGGCAAGTTGTGGATCCAGCAGCCACGAGGAGCAATGGAAGAGGGCTATCGGCTCCTCGGGAAAGTGCCGGGGAAAGAACTCGCGGGCGGCGTTGAAGGACTCCTCACAGGCGGCGGAGTCCAGGGGGGCTCCTCCTGGGATGTGGACGCCGATCGTGTATCCGCACGGCCCGTCCGAGAAGGAGATGGCGCCGCGGTTGTAGTCCAGCCTGCCCAAGCGGCGGTACAGAGCGCCCCGGAGTTGCAGAGGCGCGCCCCACAGACCATCGAACAGGCCGAGGCCGCTCTGGCCGGTTACCGCTCGGTGGGCGCCCATCGCGTCGCCAAGGACGAGACTGGCCCAGGAGGCCTCGTCAGGGATTCCGCGGACACTGTGGTACCGGCGGACTTCGGGGAGGACTGCGAGGTACGCCCAGACGGCTAGATGCCGACCCACCGCGCCGGTGCGCGCAGGTAGGGCAGGCCAGCCGGCGTGGCCCTCGATCGGCACGACGGCCCCCATCGAATCAACGGTGTGGCGGTAGATGCGGTCGAGTACCCACCACAGGGCGGGATGATGGTGGGGGTCGGGCCGCGCGGCCAGAGTGTCGGCACGGTCGCCGGGCTCAACGTCAAGCTGCGTCAGCAGCTGCTCTGCCTCCACATCGTCGGGCAGGATTGGTCCGCGAAGCTCCACGGCTCGGTTGATGTCTTGCAGCCAGGCGACGGCGCGCTCGGACAGACTCAGCTGGCGTGCCACGTCGCCGATCTCAAGCTGCTCAGCGGCCAGCGACGCGGTACTTCGAAGCAGAGGCGAGGACGTCTTCAGATCACGATTAGTCGACACTGCACACACTCCTTCCACGCTGGAAGGCCGCCGGTTTGTGTGCAGTGACGGCAAGGCGAAACGGGAATCTCGCAGAGCACGGTACTCACCACATGAGACGCCACACAAGCCAACTCCCAGTCGTACGGCTTACGGTCGCTGCGGCAGGTACCATTCCGATTCGGTGTCAGGCGGGTCGGTGCGCAGGTTCCGGGCTTGTGGATCGAGACATAGCCGGAGGCCAACCAGGAGCATCGGAATGGCGGCGACTGCGAATCCCCAGCTGACTGAGTGGGCAAGCATGACCCCGAGCAGCGCGATGGAGACCGGCTCGAGTGCGACGCGCGGCAGACCGATGAGGCTGCTTGTGCGTCCCAGGAACTGACGGGGAGTGCGGGTCTGGATAAACGTCGGCAGCGCAACGTCGCTGGAGTATGCGACGCCGAAGCCAACGACCACCAGGATGGTGGAGGCGGTGAGGGCGTTCGGTGAGATGCCCAGCAGGGCGAAGGCTGTTGCCTCGACGACGGTCATGCCGATGATGAGTAGGCCCCACCGTCGCGGTAGGCCGGTGATCGCGGCTGAGATGGTGCCGAGAAGCTGGCCGACGCCCCATGCCGAGATCAGCGTTCCTAGCGCTATGGCGTTGGTCGAGAACGATCGAGCAAGTGTGGGCAGGCCCACGGCAAACAGGCCGCTGTAGCTCAGTGTGGAGGCACTGACAATCAGCAGGACGATCCGTACTTCGTGGCTTCGGCGGGCGACGCGCAGACCCTCGCCTATGTCCTTGAGTACGACTGAGACGGACAGCGCCTCTTGGTGGGTTGCCTCCCCGCGCGGCGCGGCGCGCACTGTCACGGCTGCGACGAAGAAGGTGAGCGCGTTGAGTTCGATCGCGACGGCAGGGCCAAGCCAGGCAGTCAGCAGGCCACCAAGCATCGGACCCGCGATCATTGCGCCCTGTTCGGCGGCGCCCTGGAGCGCGTTCCCGCGCGGAAGGTGCTCAGCAGGCAGGAGGAAGGGGAGGACGCTTTCGGAGGCCGGGCCGAAGAAGGCTGCCGCTACTCCAGCCACCACAGCGAGCGAGTAGAGCTGCCACATCTGGACGCTGCCGACCCATGTGAGGATGCCTACTGTGGCCACGGCCACCCCCCGAACTACGTGAGTCCAGAGCATGACTGTTCGGGGTGAGAGTCGGTCTGTGATGGCTCCGCCGAACAGCATCAGCAGGCCGCGCGGGATCGCTTGCGCCAACATGACTGACGCGAGTGCAACCACCGAACCGGTTTCCTGAAGCACCAACCAGGCCAGGGCTACGCCGAAGGCGCCGTCGCCGATCATGGACAGCCCCTCGCCCGACAGCACAACAGCGAAGGGTCGGAACCGCAGCGGCACTCTCACCTGGTCAAGCATGCGTGCCTTCCGGTTGCGCGATCCGGGCAGTGTTGCAGGACATGGGCCAGATGGACACTCATTTAGCCCGGATGCACCGACGAGGGGACTGTCAGGAATTTCGTGGGTGAGCCGGTGATCCGGAATGCTGGGGCGTCCGTCCTGGCAGGAGAGGATCATCAGTGTCTGAAGCGGAGAAGCTGGCCGTCGATGCGGCCGAGCTTGAGGGGTCGACGGGTCGCGGGCTGGATGTGCAGATCGCGCATGAGCTTATTGAGCGGGCTCGCGCCGAGGGCGTGTCGCTGGTCGGGCAGGGCGGCCTGTTGCAGCAGGTCACCCGTACGGTGCTGCAGACCGCGTTAGAGACGGAGATGGCCGACCACCTGGGCTATGAACGGGGTGAGACGCCGCCGGGTGGTTCGAGCAACCAGCGCAACGGGACGTCGGCCAAGACGGTGCGCACCGAGGTCGGAGACGTGCGCCTCAACGTGCCACGGGACCGGCACGGCACGTTCGAGCCGAAGATCGTGCCCAAACACGCCCGACGCCTGGAGGGGTTCGACGAGGCGATCGTCAGCCTGTATGCCAAGGGCCTGACGACCGGGGAGATCCAGGCGCACCTGGCCGAGATCTACGACGTGGAGGTCTCCCGGGACCTGGTAAGCAAGGTGACTGACAAGGTGGCAGAGGAGCTGACGGCGTGGGCATCACGGCCGCTGGACAGGCTCTATCCGGTGGTGCTGATCGACGCTATCCACGTCAAGATCCGGGACGGGCAGGTCGCCAACCGGCCCGTCTAGGTCGCGGTCGGGGTGAACCTCGCCGGCGAGCGGGACGTGCTCGGGATGTGGGTCGGCACCGGCGGTGAGGGCGCCAAACATTGGATGACCTGCCTGGCTGAGCAAGCTGTGGCGATCGGCGTGGGAGCAGTTCACGCCGTTCTTGGCATTCCCGCCGGAGATCCGTCGCATCGTCTACACCACGAACGCGGTTGAGTCGCTCAACGCCAGGTTCCGCCACGCCACCCGCCGGCGTGGGCACTTCCCCACCGAGCAAGCCGCGCTCAAGGTGCTCTACCTGGTGATTCGCAACCCCCGACCCAACCGGGCTAACGTCACCGGCAAGACCACCGGATGGAAGAAGGCGTTGAACGCGCTTGCCCTCTACTACGGCGAGCGGATCACCGCAAACTAGAAGGCGATCACCGGCCTCACCCACAAAGATTCGGGCACTCCCTCGCCAGGGGGTCCAGATTCACCCGTCGTTGACAGGCGCCCGGTCGGCCGGCGCGACGGGGCACGAAAAGAGGGCCGCCAGAAGACTGGCGACCATCATCAACTCCCGCTCCGCGGGACCAGGTGCTGCGTGTGGCTGTGCCGGGTCGGAGGCTTTAGCCACCTCGCTTGGTCCGGGACCCTACGAGCGGCGGCCCACGGTGGGCGGTCAAGGGCAGGCAGCCAAGCTGCCCACCGCGCCGGGCAAGGCTACGGGCCGCCACTCTCCCGGACCAACCCAGGCCACCGGCCAAACCCTCCGACCCTCCGTTCCTCCGTGCGCCCGATTCCGCCGCGCAACGGCCCACCGACCTGTCATGATCTCGGCGTGAGCACGACCGAGCATGCGCCGCTCAGAAGTCGTATGCGCACCATTGCCGCGGCCGCTCTGCTGCTCGCTCTGGCGGTCACGATGGGAGCCTTCTTCCTCGACCGAGCAAACACGTTCGTGACAGCCGCGGGAGATCAAGGCTGCCCGCGCACCGTCCTGGACGAGATGTTCAACCTGAACGAGGGCGCCTACCACCAGGGCGAGCCACGCTCCGACGCACAGATCAGCGACCAGAAGAAGGCCTGTCTGCGGGCAGCCCTCCCGTCGATGACAGTAGCCACCACAGCGATGACCGGCGCCGTGCTGCTCCTCCTGGCCGCAGTCGAGCTCCTGACACGCGAGAGCAGGGGCGCGCGGTGGTTCCTGCTCGCCGCCATGGGCTTCGGCACCACGGTCACGCTCGTCGTGGTCACAGCCGCATAGCCCTGAACGACGACCGCCAGCGAGGGAGTCATGGCGTACAGCAGGGAAGTACGGCAACCAGGCCGACCAGAGCCACCCGTTCCTGATCGTTAGTAGCCCGTTGACCTGCGCAAACACACTCCTCCGACTGCCGCGCCCGTTGATGGTATCGAGGTGGTCAACTGACGTGGGTGGCGCCATGAGCTGGTGACGCGGCAGGAGGCCATCTCGAGGCTCAACGACGCCGCAGTGTTGTGGGCTATCGGTTAGGGGAGTGCGACCGACGTCATTCGGGCCGCGGGCCGCCTGTGATGCCCTGGTCGCTGGGGTCGACGGCAGCGAGCTGGAGATACTCGCCGGCGCACCACGTCGCCGGGCCGACGAGGAGATCGGGGATGTTCTGCCCGCGGTCGTTCGCGAGCTGGGACTCCCCGACTTCCCCGAGAATAGCGAGGAAGCCGAAGTCGCAGCACTCAGGATTCTGGCGACCCAGACAGTGGCGGGTGACGACCCCGATCGCTAGACCACCGCCAAGTCTCGCAAGAACTACGCCGGCACATCACCAGTGACCGTCGCATCGAGAAGAAAACAAGCTGTCCTCGCCCGCAACGTCGACAACCGCCGCCTCTACGACGTCATGTAACAGTGGGCGTACTGCTCCCTCACCGCAAGCCCTGGCTGTCGAGCCTTCTACGATCAGCGACGAGCTGCCGGCGACCTCCACCACCAAGCCCTGCGAGCACTCGGCAACCGACTCGTCGGCATCCTCCACGGCCTCCTCCTCCGCCACCACAGCAACTACAACGAACACACTTCCTGGGCCCACCGCGCGACTCCCACAGCCGATGCTGCCTGACCACGGTGAGTCCCGACGTCGCCGTGGCGTCGGGGACTCGTTGGAAGCGGGGATGGGTGGGCCAGGTCAGCCTCTGACCGGCCAATGCAACTCGGTGTAGTGGTTGTCGGGGTCAGGCGTGACGGTTGGGTCTGAGAGCCAGATCCAGCGCAATGGGCCGGCCAGTTCGAGGCCAGCCACTTCGATCTGCGCTCGTAGATTCGCGATCACAGCCTCGACTTTCTCGACGTCCGCCCAGTTGCCCGCGAAATAGGCTGATGCCACCTCGCCTCCGGGAAGAACGGCGGGAATGACACGGCCTTCAGGGGCGCCCGCTTGATCGACGGGCAGTCCAGCCTCCCATCCATCTGCCTTGGGCTCCTGGTGTCCTGGGCTCAAGTCTTCACCGAAGATCGTGTAGGGCGGCCCCGCCGCCGCCAGCCCCTGATGCTCCAGAGCTTGGAACGATTCTCCAATCGCTTCGCCAACCATCTCGTCCGTCCGGTTACTCCGAACGCACAGGACCGGCTGGTCGCTGAGCATCTTGCGCACGATCGCGGTGACGTTCACGTTCGTCTGCTGCGTCGACATAACTCTCCTCTGGGATCGGAAGTGCCGGAGAGCAGCCGTGTACGACTCGCCAGTGCGCTGCATGCGTTGTCGAACGAGTCGCTTGCGATTGCGGTTCGCCGTCATCCGGCCCTCCACGCCCGGCGCTACGCCCCCCAGCGACGGCGCCCGGCAGTGACCGGGACAGCGATCCCGAGGATGTGGTCCCCTTTGCCTCCAACAAGCGGCCCTGCTGGGGAGAACCGACGGAGGTTTGGCGGTGGATCGACGCCACCAAGAGGTTACTCAGCCTGGGCCTGACTCCGCAATGGTTGCGTACCGCAACAACACCGCCGACGCACCCTTGACTGTTTGATCCCTGGGATGTCTAACCCGTGTGTCGGGCTGAAGGATGCTACGGAGGCGATCGGCGGGATTCGAGCTAGCGCGCGGCGGCCGCACGGGCCGCCGCTTCCAGGCGATCGACGTACTCCCGCCGCCACTTTTCGTCCGCACCCTCGTGGAAACCCGACGCGTCAGGCCCGCCGCCGGCGAAGCCGTCGATCAGCTCACGCACAATGTCGATGTGCCCGGCGTGGCGTTGGGTCTCACCCAGCATGTTCAACAGCATCGCGCCCAGCGTCGTCTCCTCGCCTTGCGACCACGGCACCGATCCGATGGCGTCCAGATCCAGCGCACCGATCGTCTCGTCCGCGTGCGCGCACGCACGGCGATAGAAGCCCATGATGTACTCGGCGCCCTCCTCCGGCGTCGCCCACATGTCGCCGTAGTGCCAGATGGATCCATCGGCGACGCAGGCGAGCTGCTCCGGAGCCGGCCGCCCGAACACCTCGCCAAATTTGCCGTACTCCTGCGAGCCCAGGTGTTTGACCAACCCGAGCAAGTTGGTTCCAGTCGGCGTCATCGGCCTGCGCAGGTCGTACTCACCCAGGCCGTCCAGCTTCCACACCAGTGAGTCGCGGGCTGCCCGCAGCTGTGACCACAGCATCTCCTTCATGCCACCACCTTCGCATCGCGGACCGACACTCTCACGGTTGGCCGGGGGAGGCGTCCTACTCACACGCCAGCATCCGCTCCACTCCTCGCGTTCTAAGGCGTCACTTCGTGAGAGCGCTATCGGAGCGGGCTCCCGGCCCCGATATGGAAGTGGAGATGTTTGGAGTCCTGGTACTGACCAAGATTGGTCAAGACGCGGCACGCGCCGTGTTCCGATTCCACTCGGCCTGCGACCTGACGAACCACTGCCAGCAACTTGTGGAGGACTTCCTGGTCAGCGTCGCCGAGGTCGACCAGGGAAGGAACGTGCTGCTTCGGGACTACCACGATGTGAACCGGCCAGTACGGCCTGGTGTGCTGGAACGCCAAGATTTCATCAGTCTCGGCTACTACCTCGATCGGCGTCCGACCACTCAACGCCTCGTCGCAGTAGAAATCCTCGCTCATCGGCCAAAACCCTCTGCTCGCGGTCCATTGCCTCCGACTGTACGGAGATCCGGACTTAGCGCTGTCGGCAGGCCATCCCGCGCTGACAGCTCCAGGCCGGTCACGGTGAACGTGATGCCACTACTAGTGCCTACCGCAGGTAGGTTCGGCCTGGTGTGGGTGGCCGGACTTCGAACCCGGGGACCCTCCGGGCTATACCGAAATGCTGCATAGTTGGGCGGCATGACGCAACGCGAGCGCATGAGGCATCTGAGGAGTCCGGGGCTACCGGACGAGCGGTTGGTCGCGGACGCCACGAACGCGTTCGGATTAGGCAGCCCCTTGAGGCTGGAGCCACTGACCACTGGCTTCATGAACCGCAGTTGGCAGGCGACGACATCGGCAGGCACGTTCGCGGTCAAGCAGACCCTCGACCACAGCCCCGAGCAGGCCAGGCGTCAGCACGCCGTCCTCGATGCCCTGGCGGCACGGGGGTTTCCGGCACCGATCCCGCTGGCCCTTCCCGACGGTGACACCTTGCTCGACCATGCGTGCGGCAGCTTCACGCTCACCCCATGGATGCCGGGGGTACTCCGCGAGGGTGTCGACCTCGCGCCGGCTGAGTGCACTGCGGCCGGCCACCTGCTCGGTGAGTTGCACCACCACCTGGCCGCCGTACTGCCGCCTGAGCCGGACACCGCGGTGTCCCATCACCGCGAACCCGCGACGGATCCACGCGCGGCGCTCGAGGCCATCGACCATTACGCGAGCCTGATTGAGGCCCGACCGGTACCTGATGAGTTCGACGAGCAGGCCCGCCGGATGCTCCGGACTCGGCACGAGCACATCACCGCGCAAGCGCATCTACGGCCCCTCGGCAGTACCTGGCTGGGCCCGTACGGCTGGATGCATGGCGACTTCCAGCAGTTCAACTTGCTGTGGGAGCACGGGCGCATCAGCGCCGTTCTGGACTGGGACCGGCTCTGTTTCGGCTCACTACTCGGTGAAGTCGTACGCGCGGCGGTCTTCCTGTTCATGAACCGCGAGCGAGGTAACGTCGATCTGGACCGGGTGTCGGCGTTCATCGCCGGTTACCGTGCGACCAGGCCCGTTACCGAAGCACAATTGGTCGACGCCGTGCACCGCTGGTGGTGGGACTACCTCTGCGGGCTCTGGCCCTTGGACTGGCACTACGACCACGGTGACACCTCCTGCGACCAGTTCTTCCTCGCCGCATCGGCCCTCCTGTCGTGGTGGTACGACCACCACGACGCAGCCATCGAGTCCTTCACACGTCCATGACCCGACGCGCTGTTCTCAACCGGCTCCTGGCGAAGTTGCTGCGGGACGTCGCGGCGATGTTCGACGGGCACGTCGTCCGCCCCGCGCGATGGTCCCGGCCGTGATCCGCGTGGAGCGCAACAGCTATAACAATGTTCACGTCGCAATCGACGGTGTTCCTCTTAGCTAGGAGGTCAGGTGGACTACATCGATGCGCTTGAGCATCCGACCAGGCTGCGGACAGCCACCGAGGTCTTGGCGCGTCCGTGTCCAGTCCCTAAAGGTTGTCCCGTAATTGATCTTTGGGGGCGTTGAGCCTGTCTGGGTTGGTGGTTCAGTCGGTGGTGAGGGTGAGGTTGCGCATGAGGGCGATGCCTGAGGTGGCGTAGTAGACGCCTTGGCGTTTGCGTCGGCAGTTGCGCAGGATGTTCCAGTTCTTCATGCCGGCCAGTGCGTGTTCGGCTCGGGCGCGGATGCGGCGGTGGCGGGTGTTGATCTGTTCTTTCCATTCCGGCAACGTGGCGCCGGCTGGTTTGCGGAACGGTGTGATGACCCGGGTGCCTTGGTAGCCGCCATCGCCCATCACCGCCATCTGCGCGCAGGCGGCATCGGCGCCAGAGTCGGCGAAGGCGCGGCAGTCGTTGCGGTTGCCCGGCACCGGTTTGCCGACCGCGACCGTCAGGCGGGAGTCGGCGTCGATGACGACCTGCAGGTTGGTGGAGTACCGGTAGTTCTTCGACGACGCCGCGATGCTGCGGTCATGGGTGGGAACCAGGGTGCCGTCCACGATCAGCACCTGCTCCGGCCCCCGGCGGCGCCGCACCGGGCAGAGCACCAGATAGGGGGCGAGATGGTCGACGACCCGACCCGTCGCGGACTTGGAGATCCCGAACAGCAACGCCACCTGCCGCAACGTCAGGTTCGTGCGGTAGTAGACCGCGACCAGCAACACCCGGTCCTCAAGTCCCAGACCCCACCGGCGGCCCGCACCGGTCTGCTCGGCGCCACGAGCCCGCACGATGCCCACCAGCTTGCGGAACTCCCGCACCGACAACCCCGTAAACGGTCGGATCCAGCCATCCGAGGCGGCACTGATCACCTGCACCACGACATGATCGAGGCTGAAGACCGGCCACATGGCCCGACACGCCGATTACGGGACAACCTTTAGGGTTCCCGGTTTGTACGGTTGGCACTTTGACGAAGTTCCCAGCACGATGGTCGGGGCCGGCCGACTCCTCTACGTTGGCATTGCCCCTCGCCACATGACCACCCGAACGAGCAGCCAGAACCTGCGGACTCGAGTGTGCTACCACTTCCGCGGCAACGCCGAAGGGTCGACACTGCGACTCACCCTTGGCTGCCTCCTCGGGCTAGAGCTTCGGCGGCCGAGCGTGGCGCACACCGGCACCGAGCTGACGAGAATGCCTCGACCGGTGTGGGCGAGGATGAGAATCGGTCGTCGTGGCAGTCGGTCGATGACGATGCCGGCGAACAACCCGAAGATGAGCCAGGGTGCCCCACCGATCGCCGCCAAGACTCCGACCTGAGCCGCACTGGCGTGTAGGGCCAGGATGGCGAGTGGGAGTGCGATCCGTCCGAACTGGATGCCGAGCAACGACAGGCTCTGGGCCGACCAGAACTTGAGAAAGTCGGAGTGTCGCCACAGGCCATCAAGACTGCGAAGCACGCATGCCTCCTACACGTGCCCGCCTCAGTCCCTGTTCGACGATATGAAGTTGAGTCCAGCGGCCAGCATCAGCCGCGGCAAGGAAGCGTACGGCAGTAACCGCCCGGCCGACAAGGAGCACCGGCTACCGCCGGGATTGGTCGCCGTGCATCTAGCGTGCAACTAGGCACGGCCCACGAGGGTCATGAGCGGTCTGTCAGGAGTAGTCGCCAGGCGAGACAGCAGCCGCGAGCAGGCCCCCGCGCCAGCCTTCCGAGCTGGTGCTGCTACGCACGCGGTGCGTCTCGCTGGGTTCGCCGGAGCAAGACGAGGCTGGTCGACTTCAGGACGGCCTCAAGCTCGCTCCCGCGCACCGTGGACTCGACATACAGGAGTGTCGGATACTCGGCGTGCTCCGCTTCGGCCGGCTCGTCCAAATCCTGGTTGCGCTGCACAAGGAACGTCTCCGAGTCCGGTGTCCACCAGCCGGCTGTGCGCAGGTAGTCGCCACCACGCCAGTCGCTGTCGTGCAACTCGAACGTGACCCCCAGGGTTCGCTCAAGCTCGCCGGCGACCGTTCCGAGGTCTGACACGCTGCCGTAGAGAAGATCAACGACGTAGCGGGCGTCCATGACGCCATCCTCTGCCCTCCGTCTGCTCGATGCCCCCGAGGTGCCCCCGAACGACCCTTGGCAGCCCTCAACAACCCATGACTACAAGGAGCAATCCACGGTCAGGGACACGGGAATCGAGGGACGACCTGCGGACGTAAACCCACTCGTAATGCGTCGCTCCTGCTAACGCCCTTGCTAACACGAGGCCTGGACGATCATGGACAGCTATCGCTCGTACGGGCCGCTCACGCCCTGGACTCCCGCTCAGGATGGACGATCATGGACCCGGCTGGCAGATCGTAAGCCTGCTTGTAATCGGGTGTGATCCGACAGCTGATGCGCGACACATGTCCGCCGGGTGATCTGCGACAGGGCTAGTAGTACTTTGTTAGGTGTGTCGTTTCGTGTTCTGTGGTTGATGTTCTGACATGGTCGGTGCATGACTCCTGATCAGATAGCGGAGTTGCGGCCGAGGCTTGGCGAGTTCGCAGCCGACATGCTGGGTTGTCTTGCGCGTTCGGATCAGCGTGCCACGGGTGAGTTGTATCTGCGTGGCCTGTTGACTGATGGTCGGCGTAAGTCGATGCAGCCGATGGCGGAGCGGCTGGGTGTGGATCATCAGCGGTTGCAGCAGTTCGTCACCTCCTCGACATGGGATTTCACCGCGGTGCGGCGCAGGTTGAGCTCGTGGGCTGCGCAGGCGATTGGGCCGCGGGCATACGTGATCGACGACACCGGATTCCCCAAGGACGGGCCTGCCTCGGCGTGTGTGGCCTGGCAGTATTCCGGGACGTTGGGCAAGACCGCCAACTGCCAGATCGGGGTGAGTGTTCACGCGGTCAACGACACCTGCTCGGCGGCGGTCGACTGGCGGTTGTTCTGCCCGGAAAGCTGGGACGACAAGGCCTGTGATGATCCCGAGCAGGCCGAGAAGGTCCGCCGGAAGCGAGCCGAATCCAAAGTCCCTGACGACGTGAGGCATGTCGAGAAGTGGCGGCTCGCGCTGGACATGCTTGATGAGCAGACCGAATGGGGGTCGCCGAGGCTTCCCGTCGTTGCCGATGCCGGATATGGGGATTGCACCAGGTTCCGGCTCGGCGTGGAAGAACGTGGCCTGGACTATGTGGTCGCACTCAAAGCCGGCACCAGCGCCCACCCCGGCGAAGCGGAGCCGGTGAGACCGCCACGTAACGGTGGTCGTGGCAGACGTCCCAAGCCCCACTACCCGAAGCCGGCATCGAGTCTGCGCGAGATCGCCATGGCGGCCGGCCGCGATGCCTACCAGGAGGTGGCGTGGCGGCAGGGGACCAGAAAAACGAAAGGTAATCCGAGTGCTGCCATGACCTCGAAGTTCGCGGTGTTCGTGGTACGTCCGGCCAACCGCGACATCCCTCGCGCAGACGATGGGACCTTGCCGGCGAAGCTGCTGCTGGTCGAATGGCCCGATGAGGCGAACGAGCCTACCGACTACTGGCTTTCTAACCTGCCTGCCGACACACCGATCGATCAGCTCGTCGACCTGGCAAAGATCCGGTGGCGGATCGAACATGACTACCGCGAACTGAAAACCGGGCTCGGACTCGACCACTTCGAAGGACGCTCCTGGACCGGCTGGAACCGCCACGTCACACTCGTCGCGATCGCCCAAGCTTTCTGCACCATGGTCAGACTCGACCCAAAACAGGATGCGCCGGCCTGAGCTTGTACGCAGTCGTACACGAGCTACAAATCGTGCTCGCCCTCATCGCCGGCGCATGCCCCACCTGCCGACAAGAAGTCACCATCGACCACATCGAAGCACTCGCCCCACCATGATCGACATGACAAAGTCCTACTAGAAGCCTGCCCGCCACATGACGGACGGCAACGCACGGATCTGCCGATGATGGGGCGTTCTGGCCCAGTAGGGTTGCAGGCGACCGTGACGAGGATCTTGACGTCGACAGCGCCGGAGGGAGACGGCAATGACGCCGCGTGAGGCGATGGATGGCGCCTTGAAGGATGCGATCACACAGCACCTACGTCCAAAGGGATTCACCGGATCTCTACCGCACCTGCGTCGCCGTTCCGACGCCCAAGTCTGCTTGATCAGCTTCCAGTTCTTCTCAGCTGGCGGAAGGTTCGCCGTCGAGGTCGCTGAGTGTGGGCCTGACGGCCTCACTACCTCCTGGGGCAAGCACAAGGCTCCTCACAAGGTGACGGCCCAAGACATCCCCGCGCCTCGGCCGCGACTTGGAAGTGCGGACTTTCCCCAGGGCGATCATTGGTTCGTCTTCGGGCCGCGAAACTACGAGGCGGGCGCGGCGAAGCTGCGGCCCCATGAGGACTACGAAGCGCTCGCTGCTGGCGTGCTGGGGTTTGTCGAGTCGCAGGCAGAGCCATTCTGGGAGCAGCAACTCTCGGCGCGGACGTAGATTCAGCCGACCCGGCGGCGTACCCGTAAGCCCCTACTGCCGCATCGCTGCGGGTGCGGCGTAGATCCAACGCCCTCATCTGCCGCGATCCGGTGCTCGTGCCGATGTACGGGACCATCAGGCCCGGAAGGTCTGGCCGTACCGTTTGGTACACTCCATCGCGTCGCCGCTGACCTCGCGGCCGATCCGGGCGAGTCGAGGTTGGACGGCCGTGGCGGATCTGTTCGAGTGACCACGCGTCGTCGGAGTAGTCGTCGAACGCGCATCCGCCCTCGGCCAGGAGACGCTCAACAAGATCACGCATCTCAGCCTGGTAGTCCCCGCGACCGGACACGCGAACCTCGACCCACACCCCCGCGAGTTCCTGGCCCTCCTGCCGCAGGGCTTCCACCTCGGACGCGGAGAACGAGCCCTGGTCCTCCAACGCCTGGATCAGGTCTTGCGCAGACTCGTAGCGGTTCACACCGACCTCAAGCCGGCGATTGGCAACCCCGAACCATTCCGACCCTGCACGTTCGGCCACGCTATCGAGCAGGGACAGCAGCCGAGGCAGGTCCATGACCGGGAACACCTGCACCGACCTCATGGCCGAAGTGTCTCAGCCGCCCACCCAGACGTCCGCACATGCCGCGATCCGCGCTCTCGCTCTGTCGCACATCACCCGGCGTACGATCGTCGCGTCTCGCCCGCCCAGACGAGTCGTCCCTTGTCTTGACGCAGTAGGTGCTTGACGGAGCTGTGCCAGCTGCTGACGTTTCGCCGCGGCTCAGGCCGCGATCAGTGCATCTCGGAGTCGCCTGGCGAACGCAAGCAACTGGGCGAATGCCTCGAGGTCCTCGGGCGTGACTTCGTGTATCGGTTCTTCGCCCAGGCTCTCAAGGGCGGCATCCAGGACGACGCAAGAGGCTCCGTCCGCCCGCGCTCGGGAGTCTCGAAGTGCTGGAGCCGCCGATAGCTCGGTGAGCGTGACTGCTGCCGCGGCGAGCGGCGGTGCTGTAAGTGAGCCCTCTGAAGCGCTCAGGGCGGCGAGGACGTCGGTTCCGACTTGGCCGGGGCCGAAGCGAAGACTGAGCCACGCGCCCATCACGACCGGTCGCCACGCGCCCATCACGACCGGTCGCCACGCGCCGGCCCTCAGCAGCCAAACGACGTCATCAAGCTCGGCGGTGCGGCCGACCTGGACCAGATCATTCCACACCTCGTCCCCAACCCACGTGGCGTTCAACCTCATCAGATTCAGGTAGAACGGCACCACGAACGTCGTTTCGCGCGGAGTCAGCGCCATACGTTCCAGTCTTGCATCACGCCCGACGGCACCACGCGAATCGAACAGCCCGCTTCTGCCGCTGTCAGAGCTCGATCGGACTGTAACTCAGGGCTCGGTCGACAACCTCGGCCGCCGTGGGCTCGTGATCGAAGTGGTCCGTCGACCAGAAGATCAGCTCGGTAGCTGCGGGGTCGAGAACGCCGCCCTGAAACTCGGCGACCAGACTGTCGACTTCCTCTTCGCTGGAGTAGTCGCCATCCATCAGCCGCTGGACGATCTCGATCAATCGTTCACGCTCAGACACGCATCAAGGGTGGCAGCCAGCCGCGAGTAGCGCCACGCACATGCCGCTGATCCGCGCGGTCGCGGCGACGAGCGGTAACCCCACCGATGAGCCAGACTGGACGGGTGGACACGAACTCGCCGAAGTCCGACTGGGCCGATCGGTTGCCGACCGGACCGCCCCTGCGTGACGAGTTGGCCCTGCTCGTTGATGCCGATCAGGGGCGCGACGAAGCTGAGAACGGCTACTTCGAAAGCACCAACGATCCCCAGTTTGTTGCGACTGAGACGGCGCAGCGACGGTTCAGGGGACAACTGCGGCGGAGGCTCAGACACCGCGGATCGGAGGCACGCGGACGGACGTCCGAGTAGCAAGAACCGACCGCACATGCCGCGACGAGGGCGACACGTCCGTACGGGCAGCGCGGCAGACTTAACCTCGTGAGTGACAAGGACCGTGCTGAAGTCTTCGATCAACTCCGACGTGTCATCACCTGGGAGATCGAGGCTCAGGTGGGCATGCATCGGCCCATCGAACAGCTCCCGGCGATGATCGCTGACACCTTGCTCGACTTCTTTGACATAGCCCTGAAGCCCGGAGCGCAACCGCCCGCTGAGTAGCGCACGCTCATGCCGTCGTCCGCGCTCTCCTGTCCCGTGGATGGCCTCGACGGTAGCGTTCACCCGTGCCGCCATGTATCGACGTCTACGTTTGGGTGCGGAAGGATGAGCGGGCATCCGTGCTGGAGCGGTTCATTGACCGATACGTCGACACGGAGAACCCCGGGGAGCCGCGCTTCGAGGCACTCGTGCGGACCTTGATCGACGGCCTGCCCGAGCCGGGCGACGTCGACGCGCTGGCGGAGTTGCGCCGAGACGACCCTGCGGTGGAGGCGTTCTCCATCTACCTTCGAGCCGTCGACCACTACGGAGCCATCATCACCGTGACCGAGGAGGGTGACCTGGTGCGCGGCCTCGAGCTCGACGATCGGTTCGACGAGCCTGAGTTGCTGGATCAGGCGGCCACCTTGATGGCGGCTCTCAAGCAAGAGTTTGGGGCGGCTGGCGGCCTTGCCGGCGTCGAGCTGCCGCCTCCACAGTCCGCATCGGAGTGGGCTGACGACGCACTCGTGATGCTTCGAGATGGACGCGTTTAGAGGCGCACGCACGTGCCGCGATCCGCGTACTCGGCGTCGCACATCACCTGGCGGACGAGCGTCGCGCATCGGTCGACGGAGCACAGGACTTTTAATCGGGTGACTGCCGAACCGACCTCTCTTGAGGTCAAGGCGGCGCTGACGCGGCGCTGCCCCCCGGCCGCCCTGCGGGCGGCGCCGGGGCGCCGTCCTCGGGCTCACCGGGCGGACAGGCGACGCATCTCGTCGCCGCTGGCTGGTCATCACTGTGAAGTGACACGCCCCGTCCTCCTCGCATGCCAGTCTCCGGCCTCCACTCCACGCGTCAAGGGCGCGTGTCGGCGTCGCTGACGCGATCTTCGACCCTTGACCCGCTCCGTGCCGGCCTTCAATCTGGCTGGTTGCGAGGATGACGGGAACCAGTGGTCGCTGGGCATCTTCCGTCCGTGGAAGTATGACCCCGTGCAGCAGCTGGACATCCCTGTCCTGGTCGATCCCTGGCAGGACCTATGCAACCCGGACCAGGCCATCGCCAGCCAGGTCCATGACCTCACTCGCGAGCTGCTCGCCGAACTCGCGCACGGCCACCCGCTGCATGGCGCTCCCTTCACGATCATCGGCAGGTCCTACGTGCGAGACGACGTCCTGCTCGACACCCCGCACGGCTGGGCCCTCGTCCACCTGACCTTGGACCCGCGACCCAGAGCCGCCGCCGTATCCCTTCACGCGATTCTTCGCCACGGCAGCAGCCGTCGAAGCGGCGATCGACCTCGACACGTGAGGTCGAGGCCATGGCAAAGCACCGGAAGCGCGATCAGACCGTAACGGGCGTCGTCGAGTGGTACGACAGCGATGAAGGCTGGGGCGCGATCACAGCACCCGAAGTCCCCGGTGGCTGCTTCGTCCACTTCTCAGACATTCAGATGCCCGGATTCAAAGAGCTCCGCTCCGGCCAACGGGTGCGATTCACCTTCGAAACCCCCGGGTTCCTCCAGGACGGCTACCGGTATCGCGCCCGCGCAGTCTGGCCACTTGACTAGCTAGAGGGCGGGCGCGCGGGTGGACGGTGGAACTCGAGGAACCCGTCAGGACATCAGCGCCTGACCGGTCCTGCCTCGCTCGACCGGCTCCGCGGGCTTGGATTCTGTCCGAGCCCGGCTAGTTCTGTCACCATGTGCGCGTGGATGAGGAGCGAGGCGTGGGCGGTGCCCCAACGTGGCTCATCGTGGGCGCGAGGGTTCGGCACCAGGCTTTCGGCACGGGTTCCGTCGCCCGTGTCGGGTACTACAAGGGGATCCCGAGTGTCTGGATCGACTTCGATGCCGGTGCCCGCAGGGCGTTGGATCTCCAGATTGCGCTTCCCTTTCTCACGTCCGACGACGGTCGAAGCGCAGCTACGTCACCCGATCCGCGCCAAAAGTGTGATGTCTGTGGCGCCCGTCCTGTCGTGCTTGACGTTGCCCATGCTGGCGGCCACATGCGCCTGTGTGAGGCACACCGTAGCGAAGCAGGCGAGCACCTCGGGCAGTCGAGACACCGGGGGTTCTGGGCCAGGCTGACCCGTAAGCGGAGTTCATGACGTCGGTGGATGCTGACAGAAGGTCAGGATGGAACTTGAATCTGAGTCGGCGTGCCCTTCGCGTGCCCCAAGCCAGGGCCGTTCATGGTCCCCAATGGTCAACCACAGGCAGGACGGTCGGCCTCGGACGCCGCGACGGTCCACGTTCAGCGCAGCCTGACCGACGGAGATGCCTTTGCAAGGCAGGGGTTGATCCGTGTGTCTTGGCCGACCGGCCCGCCTTCAGAGAATCCGGCCAATGAGCATCGCGCGTGTCATCGTCCAGTCACCCAATCAGAGGTGTGCCAGGCCCACGGTCCAGAATGGCGGCGAGATCGTCGAGGGTCGCGGCGAACTCCACAGCCTCCATCTCGACCACGAAGACCGCTCCCGCATGCTCGGGATGCTTCACCAGGTGCTCATCCCGCCAAAACTGGAATGTGATCACCAGGCGAGTCCCGTCGCGGAAGAGGAAGGCCAACAGGTTGTCGGTCGTGGGTCCCCAATGGTGGAAGAGCCAGAACTGCTGGCGCAGCTCGTCATCCTCAACTTCGTTCCCAGACCCAGCGAGCAGCCGCCGATGTGTGGCTACGAGAGGTAGGCCGGCGAAAGGCGGAGATGAACCCTGGCCGGACCGCACCCAGGCAGCGGTGTCACTTACAGAGCTTCGGAACTGGGGGACGAACGCCGTGTTGTCGTCACAGGTCAACCACTGGCCGGCGGCCCACAGGTCTACTCGACGAAGCTCCGGACTGTCCCAGCCGCCGACCTCGGCGGCGAACCTGAGCTTGTCACCCAGCAACGTCGCCACCCGGGCATCATGGCAGACGACGCCCGTGGGCAACTACCGGGCCATTAGGCCGGGTGAACGAGGCTAGCGGGAGCACGACCACACCCGGACCGTTTCGACATCTTCCAAGCTGGTCATAACCTTCGTCCTTGGACGCGTGATAGGACACACGGCCACGGGAACGAGCGGGCTGGCTTCCGCGAGACGCCTACACCGGCTTTGATGCATGCCGCAGGTCATCGTCGACCGCAGTCCGCATGGTCACTCAACTCAGTTGCTTCGCCAGCTCGTGATGGAAGTAGATCAGCTCGGCCATAGGAACGGCCTTCCGAGAGGCATTCGCAAGGTCCTGACCTTGGACGGTTGAGGGCGGTGGCCAGGTATGTATTCCTTCGGAGAGGCCCAGCGCGGCCACTTCCGTCTCCCAACCGGGCCAGCGGAGCGCGTCGTAGAACTGCGTCAGGGAGCCGGTGAGGACAGCGTGCAGCCAGGCGGCATACCCCTGCTCCAAGTCCAGCCAATCAAGTGTGTCGGGTGCGAAGTAATGGACTGTCGGAGGCGCTCCGGGTTCGGCCGGCACCCAAGCGAACTGGCCGCCGAGTACGTCGAACCCGATAACGAGGCCCCGCGACGCTGGATCTGCATCAGTCGCCACGTCAGGGAGGTCCGTCCCGCCACTGCCAAGCACTCGCAGCCATCCATGATCGACACAGATCCCGCCCGTATGAGTGATGACTGCCCCCAACCACGACCTCACCGTGATGCCCAGATTCGCCAAGCACGACTCCGCGCGATCAGCGTCTGGGGCCAGCATCTCAACCGGATAGCGCGCCGCCTGCGCCGCCGCAAGAATCTCGTCCCATGCTGCGCTGTCCACGTCAGCAGTCTGTCACTCACCTCAAATCCTGTCTCCCCGGCGGGCAGCTGTCCTGCCGGATGAAGCGCCCCGGGTTTCGTGGAGACTCGGTTACTTGGATCCGACCGCTGCGGGGACGGGTGTTTCAGGGTAGTGCTCGGTCGTGAGGCTGGCCCAGTGGTTGGCCTCGAACTCTGCCGGCGGGATCAGTCCGATCTCGCCGTGGAGGCGTCGGTGGTTGAACCAGTCGATGTACTCGGCGACGGCGATCTCGACGTCACCGACGGACTTCCAGCCCCCGCTGGGGCGCATGGCCGGGTTGCGGATGCACTCGGCCTTGAACAGCGAGTTGAACGCCTCAGCCATCGCGTTGTCATACGAATCGCCCTTGGAACCAACCGAGGCGACGGCCTCGGCCTCGGCCAGCCGCTGGGTGTAGCGGATGGCTCGATATTGAACTCCGCGGTCTGAATGGTGGGTGAGCCCGGTGACGTCCTGCCCGGCTCGCTGCCGGGCCCACAGACCCATGTCGAGCCCATCCAGGGCCAGGTCGGTGCGCAGTGAGGTAGACACCTGCCACCCCAGGACCATGCGGGAGAACACGTCGAGCACGAACGCGGCGTAGACCCAGCCCGAGTGGGTGCGGACATAGGTCAGGTCCGCCACCCAGAGCTGGTTGGGAGCCTGGGCGAGGAACTGACGCTTGACCAGATCCTCGGGACGCTTGGTCTCGGCGCCCTCGCTCAGCGTGGTCTTGCGGGTCTTGTCCCGCCTGATCCCGGCCAGCCCCTCGGCTTTCATCAGGCGTTCGACGGTGCACCGGGCGACCAGGGTGCCCTGCCGGTTGACCTCGGCGTGGACCTTGCGGGCGCCGTAGACACCGAGGTTGTCGGTGTGGACCTGACGGATCACGGGCACCAGTTCGGCGTCTCGGATCGCTCTGGCCGAGGCCGGTCTGGTCTTGGCTGCGTAGTAGGTGCTCGGGGCAATCTTGGTCCCGCCAGAGGACAGGACTTCACAGATCGGCTCGACCCCGAACCTGTCGCGGTGGGCGTCGATGTAGTCGACCAGCACCGCTGTCGGCACGCTTACTTGATCTTGCGGTCGAGCTCCGCGGCCGCGAAAAACGCCGACGCCGTTCGCAGGATCTCATTGGCTCGCTTCAGCTCACGGTTCTCTCGCTCCAGGTCCGCGATCCGCTTGGACTCGTCGCTGCTCGTGCCGGGCCGGACCCCGCCGTCGATCTCGGCTTGGCGCACCCATCCACGCAACGTCTCCGGATGCATCCCCAACTGCTCCGCGATCCGAGCGATCGCACCCGGCCGACTCGCCGGGTCCTTACGCGCCTCCACCGCCATCCGGGTGGCCCGCTCACGCAGCTCGTCGCCGTACTTCCTCGGTGCCGCCATGACTCTCATCCTCCATGGATTGAGAGCCTCCACCAGACCCGGGGCGCTTCAGGACGTGCGCCTGAGATACCCCCGAACGACCCTCACCAGCTGTCAATGATCATGGCTCGCCAGCATTGATGCCCGCTCAGCGGCAGCGGGACGAAGCGGCGAACTGCGCAGAGAACCCACTCGTAATGCGCCGCTCCTGCTAACGCCCTTGCTAACACGAGGCCTGGACGATCATGGGCAGCTATCGCTCGTGCGGGCCGTTCGCACCCGGAAGTCCCGCGCAGGATGGACGATCATGGACCCGGCTGGCAGGTCGTAAGCCTGCTTGTAATCGGGTGTTGCCGAACCGACCTCTCTTGAGGTCAAGAGCGCCGCTGACGCGGCGCAACCGCCCGGCCGCCCTGCGGGCGGCGCTAGCGCGCCGTCCTCGGGCTCACCGGGCGGAGACTCACTCGGCACGCCGCTCGCCATGTTCGGCCGAATAGAGCACCTGGCCGGTCGTCGCATCCACGATGACGGTATCGGTGAACAGTGTCCGGCGGTGTATCTCCTGGTCCCGCTCCCGTGACTTGCGCGGGCCGCGGATCACGCCGGGCACGTCCCGCCAGGTCAGCGCCCAGACGAGTCGATCCGTGAGTTCGTAGCCGCCGCTGGTCGTGGGGTGGTCCTCGTCGGCAAGGACACCGCCGTTCGCGATCATCAGCTCGGTCTCGGGCTGACCAGGGCTATCCCAGACGCCCTGCGCCTGCGCGATCGCCTGTTCCGCGGAGACCTGCGGCAGGGTTCCGGCCGGTGCGGGCACGACCACCAGGCGCCCGCTGTCGTAGCGGCGACAGCCAGCCGGCGAGGACGCAGGCTCCCCCCGTTCCGGCCGATCCATGACTCAAGTGTGCGCCGAGCCCCGCCCACCCGATGGGTCAAACCCAGGTGGGCGCGGGCTGAGGCCACCCACGAACGTCTCGGCCCCGCCCTCCTCGCAGGCCAGTCTCCGGCCTCCGCTGCGCGCGTCAAGAGCGCCTTCGGCGTCACACGTGATCGGCTCCGCCGACTCCTGACCCGCTCCGCTACGACCTTCAATCTTGCTGGTTGCGAGGACGACGGGGAAGTTTGGTTGGCTACCAGGCACGACGACGGCCAGGTCGCCACGCCAGCAGCCGTGCGCGGTGCCGGGTGCGCTGCAGCGGCGTGCCATTAGGCCAAGCCGCAAGCGGTCGACGAGCGAGCCCGGCGGCCCTGCACAGAACACGGGTGCGGACAAGCTGTCCGACCGACGGAGAGAGAAGCCCTCCGGAGCGAATCTAGACGGCGCGAGTGGCGTGGCCCACACTATGGCGAGCTGGACTTGTCTGTGATGCCGTTCGAGAGGGGACTCGCGTGTCGCACATGGACGGGCTACCGGTAGCGGGCTCGCTGTCACCGGAACAGATCGCCGAGCTCAACAACCGTGCTCTAGATGCCGATGCTGTCAGTGGACTGCCGGTGGATGGCCCGTTCGATCCTGATCAGATCGTTGAACTCGCACGGACAGACGTCCGTGCCTTTCGCGACACGATATTGCGGGCGCCAGTCGATGGGCCGTTTAGCCCGAGCGAGATACTCCGGCTGTCCCGGCTGGAAATCGACTCGCTACGGCAAGTTCGTAACGACTCCGACGGTCCGATGAGTCCCGATGCCTTCGTCCGGGCGGCCGAAGCACGCTAGACACCCTACCGGCCGACGCATCGTGCAACCCGCGTGCAATTAGACAAGGCACGTGCCGGTCACGAGCGGTCTCTTAGAGGTAACCATCAGGCGGACACGAGCCCCCACCAGGCACGCCCGCCAGCCTTCCAAGCTGGTCGTCTTGGGCGCCTCCGACTCGCGAGTCCCTGTTTTGTCCCTGATCCGACTTGGTTGTCCGGGTCCTGACTGGCCGCCGCGGCTAGCTTCGTCATCAGGCAGGAGTTCGGTAGGGATACCTTGGACTACAAGACCAAACCGTTGGCGCGCGGATACATCGGCACGGCCTATGAGGACGCGACACGTACGGTGGTTGTCGTCGTCGACCCGGAGCTGGTCGATGTCCAGACGTTGACCGACCACCTGACCGCGGCAGCCGCTGGGGGCGACGTCTCAGTGCGCGTGGAGCCGGGGGACGCCGAGATACGCAAACTCGCCCGCGTCGACCCGCTCATCCTCTCAGTTCGGCGTACGCTCAGGCGTCGAGGGCTGGGAGGACCTTCTGCTCGTACCAGTCGCGGAAAGCCTCCTCGTAGAACGTCGGCGAGTGGGTCCGCCAGAACCTCTCGTGTGCCTCGTAGTACTTCCGGGCGTCCGTGACGAACTCCTCGTCCGGAACGCTCGACGTGAAGCCGACCGTTTGGCTGTTACGGACCTCCTCGGTACGCCGCAGGTCACCGGCGGCATCGGCCCGGCCGGGCTCGAAAAACCACTTCGAGAACGCGTCGTCGATGGCCTCGGACGTCGGTCCGGTCTGGTCCTCGGCGGGGATGTACCACGCGGTGACGGGGATGAGGGGATGCGCGGTCGCCGCCCGGATGGTATCCATGAACTCCTTGCCCCACGCCTCGTCCGGCGAACCCGGCATGTTCTCGAGCGAATCCCTGAGTACCGGCGTGATGTTGGCGGAGCTGTAGACCTGCTTGAGGTCATTGGTCTTGTCGTACAGAAAGTTCGTCTGGCTGACGAAGCCCTCCCCGACCATGAACAGATAGAGGTCGAAGGCCGCAGCGAGCTCGTCGTCGTCCAGATCTGGACTGAACGACACCGAGTCGATCTGCCCCTGCGACACCCCGGAGGCGCCGTAACCGTTACGCCCCATCGGGAGCGGCATCCAGCCGACCACTTCTTCCAGCGGCTTCTCGAGGTTTTTCGCCAACGTCATGTGGGTGGTGTCGGATGTGGGCGAGGAGGTGTAGTAGACGACGTTGTTGAGGTGCATGCAGGCCTCACCGCGGATGAAGGCGTTCCAGATCTCGCCGTCGCCGAACGCAATGTCGGCCAGCACCGACTTGTCGTCGAACCGCATCGCCCGCATCTCGCCGATGATCTGCGCCCAGTAGTCGACGTTGGCCGCGTAGTCCCAACGCCAGTTCCAGGAAGTGTCAGGCGCCGGAAGCGTGGTGAGCAGGCCGAATCCTTCGGCTGAGACAATGTTTTCCAGCCCCCAATCCTGCAGCGCAATCCCCTTGCGCTTGCCCTCGGTCATCCCGGCGGCGAGCTCCCGGACATCGGCCCAGGTCCAGTCAGGCGTGGGTAGCTTGAGGCCGAGTTCCTCGATGAGGTCGCGGCGGTAGTGGATCCCGTCTCCTACGTTGTAGGAGGACGGCCCGGCGTAGTAGCTGCCGTTGACGGTCCAGGTCTGCTCCCAGAGCGGCTTGGCATAGTCGGCCAACCGTCCGATGAGCTTGCTGTCTTTGACCAGCTCGGTGACGTCGGCCGCGAGTCCCTGCAGGAACGCCGAGCGGATGCCGGCGTCGCCCCAGCCACCGATCACGTTGCTGACGAACGCCGCGGGCGCCGTGCCACCAGCGAGGGCGGTGGTCATCGTCTCCTGGTCCCAGATGTCAACCGCGACCCTCTTGAGCGAGACGCCCGGATTCTTGTCGAGCCAGGCCTGCAGTGCCTGGGCGTACGCCTCGTCTCCGACGGACGCCTTCCGCTCTTCCTTGGTCGGCATTGGTCCGTACGGCCCCTCGGTGCTCACCGACAGGGTCACGTCGGAGGAGCCCCCGAGACCGCCGCTACAGGAGCTCGCGAAGACGCCGGCGCCCAGTGCCGCGCCAAGGGCACCCGCCGCCTTCAGGAACTCCCGCCGAGACGTGCACTCCGACAAGCCGTTCACCACTCCCCGTGAACCTCGCCCGCGCATCGCTTCACCTACCCGACCTCTTCAGTGAAGGGCTGTTCGGTGCCTCCGCCAGCCCCGTGGCACTCTGGCCGACTGCTCTGAAACGCACGCCACCGATGCAGCGGATCGTACCAGTTGGACCAACCTGATTCCAGACCGCGAAGGTCACGCCTGGACAGGCGTCCGGAGCCGGCACGACGGGCCTGCACGACGCTGGACGAGGCGACACAACCGGCGCCTCCTACCTGTGCCGCGCACCTCGCCGACGCGGCCGCGTCACCCTCACCCTCCACCGGATCTCCACCCCCGCCGGGCACACCGCCATCCGCGTCATCCCTCTCGGGGGGGCAGCGGTTGGGGTAGTGGCGGCCGGAGACCTGGCGTTTGCGGCGGCCCTGGTGCTCTACCTCCGCGATCATCCAGCGCGGAGGTGACGAAAGTAGAGCGCCCTGGCGCCGTGTCTTCCTGACGTCCTGGCGCTATAGCCCACGCAAGTAGAGGCCGGGACACGCCCTGACATAGGAGTTCCCGGCCTCTTCGGTCGATGGGTTTCCTGTTGTCAACGACGGCTGAAGTTTGACCCCCTGGCGTCGCGCGGGTTCTTAAAGGTTGTCCCGTAATCGGCGTGTCAGGCCATGTGGCCGGTCTTCAGCCTCGATCATGTCGTGGTGCAGGTGATCAGTGCCGCCTCCGATGGCTGGATCCGACCGTTTACGGGGTTGTCGGTGCGGGAGTTCCGCAAGCTGGTGGGCATCGTGCGGGCTCGTGGCGCCGAGCAGAGGGGAGCGGGCCGCCGGTGGGGTCTGGGACTTGAGGACCGGGTGTTGCTGGTCGCGGTGTACTACCGCACGAACCTGACGTTGCGGCAGGTGGCGTTGCTGTTCGGGATCTCCAAGTCCGCGGCAGGCCGGGTCGTCGACCATCTCGCCCCCTATCTGGTGCTCTCATCAGTGCGGCGCCGCCGGGGGCCGGAGCAGGTGCTGATCGTGGACGGCACCCTGGTCCCCACCCATGACCGCAGCATCGCGGCGTCGTCGAAGAACTACCGGTACTCCACCAACCTGCAGGTCGTCATCGACGCCGACACCCGCCTGACGGTCGCGGTCGGCAAACCGGTGCCGGGCAACCGCAACGACTGCCGCGCCTTCGCCGACTCCGGCGCCGATGCGGCCTGCGCGCAGATGGCGGTGATGGGCGATGGCGGCTACCAAGGCACCCGGGTCATCACACCGTTCCGCAAACCAGCCGGCGCCACGTTGCCGGAATGGAAAGAACAGATCAACACCCGCCACCGCCGCATCCGCGCCCGAGCCGAACACGCCCTGGCCGGCATGAAGAACTACAACATCCTGCGCAACTGCCGACGCAAACGCCAAGGCGTCTACTACGCGGCCAGCGGCATCGCCCTCATGCGCAACCTCACCCTCACCACCGACTGAACCACCAACCCAGACAGGCTCAACGCCCCCAAAGATCAATTACGGGACAACCTTTAAGCTGCAACGTGACGGCCATGCACGAAGCCTTCCAGACAGCCAAGACAGGTTGGCGACTCTGCCGGCTGGCCGACAAGAACAATCATCCGGGCGACGATGCCCCTGACGTGCCCCCGAATGTCCCTCACCAGCCGTCGATGATCAACGCCCGCATCGATCCACGCTCGGCGGCAGCGGGGACGAGGCGGCGACCGGAGCACGAGAACCCGCTCCTAATGCGTCCCTCGTTGCTAACGCGATTGCTAACAGAAGAGCTGGACGATCATGGACGGCGGGGGACCGAACTGCAATGAACTGAGCCTGCGCCGAGTCGCCATTGGACCCCCATGGATGGCCCGCCCCGGATTTTGGGTCTGAGGACGTTCGTCTGCGCCCCTGCAACTCATGGATGTTAGCCGCGTGGAGGTCGTGACGCTCACCAGCGTCGATTCCGGAGCCAGTGTACCGGGCATGCTTCGACGCACTGGTCAGGCACCGGGTGAGTTGATCGGCTTGAGTGATGCCTGGATCTGATCGGCGCGTGCCTCTGCCTCGGCCGCGGAGTGTGAGGCAACGGCGATCGCCACACCGGCGTCACCTACATCAACCACGAGCATCACCTCGTGAGCCTCAACGTTGACAGTCTTGATCGTAACCGTGTATGGCACGCGGGTAACCTCTCCAGCAGGGCTGGACACGTGCTCGAATTCTCCGATGCTGCCGCCAAGAGTAGCGAGCTGCAGCTTGAGCTGGTCGTCGTTGAAGTTCCCCGGCATCCCAACACTGTTGACGTTGTCCAAGAACCCCTCAACGGCCCCCTGGTCGGTGACCGAGAAAGTTTGGAGAGACGAACCCACGGTCTTCAAGAACTGCTCAGGTGTAGTGCCCATCCGGCCAGCGATCTCCTTGACCACAGGGTTGGAGGAGTCCACCACGTTCTTGAGATTGAGCGTCGTCCAGCCCTTCGGAAGCTCGAAGGAGATTCCGTACTTCTCGACCTTGATCACCTGGGCGTCTGGGCTGCTCGGACCGCCTTCCACCGGCTCGACTGATGCCGATGCCGATGCCGTGGGGGCTGGCTGGTGAGCGTCGGGACGGGCGGCGTCGCTGCCGCAACCGGTCAGTGTGAGTCCGGTGATGAACAACAGCGACAACGTGCACAGCGCGCCCGAGAACCGGCCAATGGTCATTGCGGAGACTATAGGCCCGGGGCTCCGGACGGGTCCGCGTGGTCATGTTCGTCTCTGCTTGGTCCGTCGCCGCCGCAAGACCCGGGGCCATGCGCCGCGTCGGTGGCGCACGTCGGCGGTCGCCGGCTTCTGTGGCACAGGACGTGTGTGACAGTCGGCGCCTGCCTGTCTGAATGTCACCTGTCACTCTGTCGCTCGACCTGCTCTGATCTACGGAAACGTGAGCGATAGGGGTGTGACCGTGAGCAGGCAGAGCACTACCCGCCTGGTCGGCCACATCTCCGCAACGAACGAGATGCCGTCAACACCGACTGTCGCGAGCGCGCTCTGCACTCGCTGCGTCACGCCTGGCCTGCATGTGCTCGACGTAGAGAGCTCGCTCTGGGGGAGGGAACCGCGGCGGCAGAGGCAGGCTCCACCCGCCGCCGCGGTCGATCCGTCTCGCCAGGTGGCCGCCCGGGGCAGCGAGACTCTGCGCGTTGCCCGCCCGCAAAAGCCTCAGCAACGGTTCCCACGTCGCGAACTCATGGAGCAATGGCACAGCGCCTCCAGCAATTCGGGAACCTGCTGAGGGTGGGTATCACGGTCGGCTCGCCGGACGGTACCTCGGGTGAGGTCCGGCGGCTGGCGAGCAAGTCAGGCGTCCAGCCGGGGTTGCCCTGTTGGGCGAGGCGTGGTCTACAAGCGGTCCGTGCACCTCCCCCTCCTCATGTCAGACGCGGATTCGGGCACTCGAGTCGTGTCCAGACTCGGACACCGAGACGCCGCGTAACCAAATCAGCTCGGGCGCCGTTACTCCACCCGGGCCTTCTCCGGTTCGCGTGCCTTCGGTTGGGGTGGGGAGTCGTATGTCTGCCTGGGTTCGTCGTGCTCGAAGTGCCCGGTTCGGCGGTGCCGCCACGGTGCGGAGGCCGTGGTCGTTGCCGCGGCGGATGCTGGTGGTGACGTCTGCGCTGGGGTTGTTGCTGGGGTTGCTGGTGCCGCCGGGGTCGGTTTCGGCGTGGGCCGGTACGACGGCTTCGGCTCAGGCGGGCGCGTCAGTGCGTTCCGGTGGGTCCGTCTACAGCGGCGGAGCCGCGAGGGCGGGCGCGCCGTCCCAAGTGGTGACGTCGAAGCGTGCGAGGGCTGGGGTCTCTGAGACTGGGGTTCAGGCGGGTGCTCCGTCGGCGTCTTCTGGGACGGAGGCGGCTGGTGGGGAGTATGTGCCGCTGCCGCCGACCAGGATTGTGGACACACGAAGCGGTCTGGGGACCGCGAAGGCGCCGTTGGGGGAGTCGGCGTCCCGTACCTTCCACATCACCGGTGCGGCTGGTGTCCCGCTGTCGGGGGTGTCTGCGGTGGTGTTGTCGGTGACGGCCACCGACGCCTCGACGGACACGTGGTTGACGGTTTGGCCATCCGGTGAGTCGCGCCCGACTGTGTCCCAGCTTTCGGTTACTGCGGGGAACATGGAGGCGAACACCGTCATCGCGAAGATCGGCGCCGGCGGTGACATCGAGGTGTTCAACCGGTTCGGCCGGGTGAACGTGATCTTCGATGTGCAGGGGTATTTCACCGACTCCACGGTCACCACCTCGGGTGGAACGTTCGTGGCGGTGTCGCCGAGGCGGATCTACGACACCAACCTTTCTGGGCGCGCCCCGCTGGTAGGTGGCGAAATCCGCGACATCCAGGCAACAGGGCTGGGCGGCGTTCCCACGAGTGGGGTGTCGGCTGTCGCGGTGAACCTGACAGTCTACGACCCGACCGTCAACACCTCCTTGCAGACGTTCCCTTCGGGCGGCTCCCAGCCGGGCGTGTCGACGCTGCAGGCCTCGGCTGGGCAGATCGCGTCTGCTCTGGCGCAGGTGAAGCTTGGCGCGGGCGGGAAGATCAGTGTGCGGGCGAACTCGGGTCAGATGCGTCTGATCGTGGATGTCGAGGGTTACTACCTAGACTCCGCTCAGGGCGGCCGGGATCTGTATGTGCCGCTCAGCCCACGCCGGATCTACACCAGCAGCACGGATCTGGCCGCGGGAGAGACGCGCGCGATTCAGATCTCTGGTGCCAAGGACGTGAGCGGCAACGTGGTCGTTCCCTCCACTGGGGTGACGTCGGTCGTGGTGTCGGTGACGGCGGTGCAGCCGGCGGCGAGGGGGATCATGATCGGCTGGCCGGCGGGCCAGCCGAAACCGGTTGCTCAGATGCTGAGTTACAACGTGGCGGACAACAACGTCACCGGCACCGCGATCCTGGCGTTGGGGACTGGCGGGAAGCTCAACATCTACTCCTCGGCCGCATCGGGGCTGTTGATCGATGTGCAGGGCTACTTCGAGTCCGCCCACACCCCGGACCTCGCCTTCTCGTTCGAGGGAGGCGGCGGGGAGATCTCCTACCTGGGCGGCAACGGCGCGCGTGGCTGGGAACAGGCCCGAGCGACCAACATCGGCACCGCCACGGCGCACGGCGCACGTTTCACCTTCCAGATGCCGCCAGACGCCTTTCCTGGCGCCTCGACAGATTCCGACCCAGCCTGGGACTGTGACTTTTCCACCTCGACCTGGGTCTGTGAGACTGACCGGGACATCCCACCTGGCGGGTCGGCCTTCTTCAACCTCTACCCCTACTTCCCGGCCGGGACCGTGGGCGATACCAGGACGGTGACCGGTTCGGTGTCGACCTCGACCCTCGAGCGGTCGCTGGCGAACAACGGCGGTACCACCACCTTCACCTACGTGGTGCCGCCCCCAGGCGACATCCGCCTCTACGGTATTGGCGTGGTCGGCGGTGTCACGCAGTTGAGGGCGAACTTCGAGTTCGACCTGGCCGCCGCCGTCGATATCTATGGCGGCAGCCCAATGGAGAACGTCAGCGTCCGAGTTCCGCTCCCAGCGACAGTCGAGCCGATCTCCATCCACCCTGTATCGGTCCAGGATGGCAGCGAGGACGCCAACTGGACCTGCCGATTCAACGACGCAGCGCACGACCGCTTCGCCGAATGCACCCGTCCTTTCTGGGATGTCGGCACACACGGCATGTCCATGCGGATGAAACTCAAAGTCAATGCGGGCACCCCGGACGGTCCGTTGTCCTTCACCGCGACCGCGTCCTCGTCCACCCCTGATGCATCGGTGGAAAACAGCACCGCTACGACCGCCGTCGCCTACGTCGCCCAGGGCACCATCACTGGTCACGTCTGGCTCGATGTAGACCGAGACGGACAACGTGACGCCGACGAACCGATCGCCATGGACTCGGTCGGCAAGATCAACGTCGTGCCAGAGTCGGGCCAGCTGCCGTGGGGCCAGGACCTCCTCTCCACTAACACATTCACCGGAAGGTACTGGGGCGACCTGCCGCCGGGCCGGTACACGGTAGTGGTCTACCTGGATTCGGGCAGCACTGTCCAATTCACCACACCCGACCAGGGAGACGATGCCACCGACTCCGACATCATCACCAGGATCAGCGACTACTGGAACCCCCGCGGGCTCAGCGCCGTGGTGGAGGTCCGTGACGGCGCAGAGCCTGCGGTCGACGTCGGACTGCTGCCGCAGTCCTGATCCGATATCCGGCCCCTGCCGAAGAGGATGAAGGTCCTGCCGGGCAAGGGCACGCTGACTGGGGACCCGCGAGTGTTCGTTCAGCGCGCGGGGACCGGGACGCCGCTCGGCAATGTGGCCCGCGGTGAGCCGGGGTCGGTGAGTCGGGGTTCAAGGAACGGATCAACTTCGGCGAGGTGATCGGGCAGTCCGCCGAGCGGGATACGGGCGAGCTGATCCCGACGACGGTGGGCATCCTGCACCACGGATCTCGTGGCGTTCACATCGTTGCGGCTCGTCCGTTAGGGTGGCGGCGATGGATTTCCGTGTATCGGTCCTGCTGTCGGTGCAGCGCGGACTTTGGGACATCGTGACCCCGAATCTAAGGGGCGTGGCCGTCCTAGCGAGATATCCCGACGTCGTTGTCCGGTTCCTTTTCGAGGATGATCCAGGCGAGGAGGATCGGGAGAACGTGTCAGAGGCGGAGACCTATGTCATGGCGGACTTCCTGGATGAGGTCTCTGTTGCGGCACAAGCGGAGTGGGTTCCAGCGTCCCTGCCACGGGAGTTGAAGTCGGGCGAGGAGTGGGTCTATCTCCGCAAGGAGTCTGCGTGACAGCCGGGGATCGACGCTGAGCCTGTCGACCTGAGCCCGTGAGTTCACCAAGGTCGACTCACGGGGCTCCCTTGCCATCCGTGGCCGATCAGCTGGCTTGGCCGGTGAGGCTTGGTGAGTGTGGTGGCGTAGGAGTGCGCCTTCGATACATGCTGACAGGACCCCTCCGAGAACTCGATCTTGGGATTATCCCTTCTCCGTCCGGTGCGGGTGCGCTCGTGCTGCACGGGGAGGAAGAGGTGGATTGCCTTGTCGTGTTCATGGCCTTCAGACCGGCAGACCACAGCGACACAGCCGCGCTCGCCACGTTCAGCGACTGTCCTCGACTCCGACTGGGCCCATCGACGGACGCAGTTCAACCGACTCCGGTTCCCTGACACCGAACCCGACAGACACAGCCGCCACCAGGCGAAGGGCGCGCCGACACGGCTGACTCGCGTGGACGCGAAGATGCGGGATGCGAACGGGCGAGCCGCGTTGCGTGGCCAGTCGCCGGCGCCTGCTGGGCAGTCGCTGGACGAGTGTCGCTTTGCCTGCTCGGCTCAGGGCGGCTGCGGTTCGTTCGCTCGCTCGGTTCCTAATAGTACTTTGTTAGGTGTGTCGTTTCGTGTTCTGTGGTTGATGTTCTGACATGGTCGGTGCATGACTCCTGATCAGATAGCGGAGTTGCGGCCGAGGCTTGGCGAGTTCGCAGCCGACATGCTGGGTTGTCTTGCGCGTTCGGATCAGCGTGCCACGGGTGAGTTGTATCTGCGTGGCCTGTTGACTGATGGTCGGCGTAAGTCGATGCAGCCGATGGCGGAGCGGCTGGGTGTGGATCATCAGCGGTTGCAGCAGTTCGTCACCTCCTCGACATGGGATTTCACCGCGGTGCGGCGCAGGTTGAGCTCGTGGGCTGCGCAGGCGATTGGGCCGCGGGCATACGTGATCGACGACACCGGATTCCCCAAGGACGGGCCTGCCTCGGCGTGTGTGGCCTGGCAGTATTCCGGGACGTTGGGCAAGACCGCCAACTGCCAGATCGGGGTGAGTGTTCACGCGGTCAACGACACCTGCTCGGCGGCGGTTGACTGGCGGTTGTTCTGCCCGGAAAGCTGGGACGACAAGGCCTGGGATGATCCCGAGCAGGCCGAGAAGGTCCGCCGGAAGCGAGCCGAATCCAAAGTCCCTGACGACGTGAGGCATATCGAGAAGTGGCGGCTCGCGCTGGACATGCTTGATGAGCAGACCGAATGGGGGTCGCCGAGGCTTCCCGTCGTTGCCGATGCCGGATATGGGGATTGCACCAGGTTCCGGCTCGGCGTGGAAGAACGTGGTCTGGACTATGTGGTCGCACTCAAAGCCGGCACCAGCGCCCACCCCGGCGAAGCGGAGCCGGTGAGACCGCCACGTAACGGTGGTCGTGGCAGACGTCCCAAGCCCCACTACCCGAAGCCGGCATCGAGTCTGCGCGAGATCGCCATGGCGGCCGGCCGCGATGCCTACCAGGAGGTGGCGTGGCGGCAGGGGACCAGAAAAACGAAAGGTAATCCGAGTGCTGCCATGACCTCGAAGTTCGCGGTGTTCGTGGTACGTCCGGCCAACCGCGACATCCCTCGCGCAGACGATGGGACCTTGCCGGCGAAGCTGCTGCTGGTCGAATGGCCCGATGAGGCGAACGAGCCTACCGACTACTGGCTTTCTAACCTGCCTGCCGACACACCGATCGATCAGCTCGTCGACCTGGCAAAGATCCGGTGGCGGATCGAACATGACTACCGCGAACTGAAAACCGGGCTCGGACTCGACCACTTCGAAGGACGCTCCTGGACCGGCTGGAACCGCCACGTCACACTCGTCGCGATCGCCCAAGCTTTCTGCACCATGGTCAGACTCGACCCAAAACAGGATGCGCCGGCCTGAGCTTGTACGCAGTCGTACACGAGCTACAAATCGTGCTCGCCCTCATCGCCGGCGCATGCCCCACCTGCCGACAAGAAGTCACCATCGACCACATCGAAGCACTCGCCCCACCATGATCGACATGACAAAGTCCTACTAAGGGGACGTCCAAGTATTACTTGGTCGTTCCGTGGCGGGCTTCGTTGTTTTGAAGGGCTTCCGGGATTGGTCGAGAGTGGATGGTGTAGTTCCATTCGCCGTGGAAGTCGTTGTGGGTGATCGGGACGGTCTTCATCTGGGCGTTGGTGATCTTTTCTCCGGTCGGGTATGTGTTGGTGTCCAGGATCGCCTCGACTCTGAACCCGGTCTTGGTGGTTGTGGCACCGATCGTCTCCACGATGACCTGATAGTCGGTCAACGGCCGGCCACGCCAGTTGATCGAGATGAACGAGAACAGCCGATGGTGAAAGTCGGCCGGGGGCGCGGTTGCGGTCTTTCGACCGCCCCGTTTCCCCAGGCCGCATTCCCGCACCCGGCGTGCCAGTCTCCCGGCACCGGGCGCTCCGCAGGCCCCGTTGCACGGCCGTGTTTCTGCCTCACCCGACTGGCCAGGGCGATGGGATCTTCGTTCCCCGGTATTGGTAGCGCGTGGTGCGTACCTTGCCTGGGTCGAACAGCTCCCGTTCGTTGCTGGCTGGCCACCACCGGCCGCCGCAGTAGCGGCGACGCAGTTCCTTCCAGGAGGTTCTGCGGTGTTTGCGCTTGAGCCACTTCATGACCCGCTTCCACACGTAGGAACTTAGGTACTGGAAGGTCGCGCTGGACACGCCGGGGCGAAAGTACTCGCACCAGCCCCGCACCATCTGGTTGATCTCGATGAGCAGGGTGTCCAGCGGCAGGCTGGTGCCTGTCTTGCGGCACTGCGTCTTGACCTTGGCCATCACGGCCGTGAGGGCCTTATGTGAGGGGTAGGTGTAGACGTAGTACCGGCTGGTGCCTCGCTTCCGGCGGCGCTGGATCCGCCACCCGAGGAAGACGAGACCCTCGTCGATGTGGGTGATCAGGGTCTTCTCCGGCGACAGGCGTAGGCCCATCGTGGTGAGGACCCTGGCGATCTCCTCGCGGAGCGCTTCGGCGTCGGCCTTGGTGCCGTTGACCATCAGGCACCAGTCGTCTGCGAACCTGACCAAGCGGTAGGTGGGCAGACCGTGCCGTCGCCGCTTAACGCGCTCCCACCTGCTGGCCGCCGGACCCCCGGGTGCCTGGGCGATGTGTTCGTCCAGGACCGACAGGGCCACGTTACTGAGCAGCGGTGAGAGGATCGACCCCTGCGGGGTGCCGGTGTTGTTCTCCCGCAGCAGGCGATCCTCGCCGAGGATGCCCGCTTTGAGGAACGCCTTCACCAGGGCCAGGACGCGCTTGTCTCCAACACGTCGCCGCACCCGGTCCAGAAGGGCCGAGTGCGAGATTTCGTCGAAGCAGGCTTTGATGTCGCCTTCCACGATCCACTCATACGACTTGGATGCCAGGAAGCGCACCTCGGCCACCGCGTCATGGGTCCGGTGGTTCGGGCGGAACCCGTAACTGCACGGGTGGAAGTCCGCCTCGAAGATCGGCTCCAACACCAGCTTCAAGGATGCCTGGACCACCCGGTCGGTGATGGTGGCGATCCCGAGGCGACGCAGCTTGCCGTTCGCCTTCGGGATCATCCGTTCCCGCACCGGTAGCGGGCGGAAGCTCCGGTCCTTCAACGAGGTCCGCAGCTCGTCGAGGAACTCCTCGACGCCCTGCCCGACCTGGATGGACACAGCGGTGTGCCCGTCCACCCCGGCCGTGCGGGCACCCTTGTTGCCCCGCACCCGATCCCACGCCACCAACAAGAACGCGGGATCGGCGACAAGATTGAACAGATCATCAAACCTGCGGTGAGGCTCGTCACGAGCCCAACGGTGCAGCTTCGTCTGGATCTCCAGTACCCTTCGCTCGGCCCGGAACAGTGCCGACTCCAGCTCGTCGGTATTCACCGGCGACATCCTCCTGGTCCTCCAGTTCCTCGACTGCCGACTTGCTGGTCCCCTTCGCCATGTACGTGCCTCTCGCACGCTCGGACTACTACGGGACCTCCGCCACGACCCGCCGCCATCGGCGGACGACACACCTACCCACCACCGCAGCGGGAGGGAACGACGGGTCGCTTCCCACGTTCATCACCGTTCGGTCGACCGGTGAGGCGGCCAGCTCTACCCCGGCAGCATCGCCACGCCTACGCCGCAGACTTTCAGCGTGGCCTTCCCACCGGCATCGAAAGACCGGCTTCGAAGTCGCCGCCCGCAGGCGGCGTGCGCTGCATCCCGGCCCACATCCGTCAGATTCGAGCCGGTGGAACACTTACGAGGCTTCAAACACTGGTTTCTCTCGTCCACCTTCCGGTCTTGCTCGCCGGACCCGGGCCATCTGACAGTGCTGGCCCGCCCCGGCTTTGTCAGGGCTGCTCCCACCCCGCCGCGTGTCTCCGCGCCGTGGCTGCCCTCAGCTTCCCCACGCTGCTGCGACAACACAGGGGAAGGGGTCTTGCACCCCCTCCCGAACCGGTGACGCCTCGTGGCGCACTTCGACCTT
The DNA here is from genome assembly GCF_014873875.1 of Actinopolymorpha pittospori. GTDB lineage: Bacteria > Actinomycetota > Actinomycetes > Propionibacteriales > Actinopolymorphaceae > Actinopolymorpha > Actinopolymorpha pittospori. The sequence continues at coordinate 2,522,213 of NZ_JADBEM010000001.1, forward strand.
GTTCCACTTCGACGTGCCGGGCGGGAAGTGGCACACCCAGATGTCCAAGCCGATCTCGGCCGCCAGTTTCACCAGCTCGACTTTCCACCCTCGCAGCCGGTAGCCGTTGGAACCGCCCGCGTCAGCGGTCAGCATCAGCCTGCTGGCCTTGGGGTAGCGTTCGCGGCCGACGTGTTCCCACCAGGTGCGGATTGCGTTGACTGCGAACCCTGCCGTGTCATGGTCAACGCCCACGGACACGAAACCGTCGTCTGCGCCGAGGTCGTAGATACCGTAGGGGATCGCTTTGGGCACACCGGTGGGAAAGTCATGACCGTTGACCTTCACGGGTTGTCCGGGCGGGGCCCACTCCCGACCGTTGTTGGCATACTCACCCACCAACTCCTTCTTCTTGGTGTCCACACTGATGACCGGGTCACCAGCAGCCAGAGACTCGGCCGCGGTGTCATTGATGTGCCGGAACTGGGCATCCCGGTCCGGATGCGAGGCGCCTTCTTTGGTTTTGAACGTCGACTGCAGCCGGTACCCGGCTTTTTTGAGCAGCCTGGTCACGGTCGTCTTGCCCACCGTGAAACCGTTGGCGGTCAAGCCTTTCACCAACTGGGCTGCCGACTTCGTCGTCCACCGCAGCACAGAGGAAGGATCCCCACGGGTCTCCGGCGCGACAAGCTCCTCCAACGCCTCGGCAACGCCAGGCTGGGCATCCTCAGTCGCCGGGCGCCCCGCACCAGGCGCACGCACACGCGCATCAGGCTCGGCACCGGCACGGACCTCGTTCACCCCAGCCTGAACCGTCGAACGCGACGCACCAGAAAGCCGCGCCACCAACGCGATCCCGCCCCAACCGATCGCCTCCGCCTCAGCCCCCAGCAGCAACCGCCACTGCCGCTCGTCCAGGTGCGGCTTGAGCACGGCAAGCTTCTCGGCAAGACCCCGTTCTGTAACCATGCCCTCACAACGAGTAGATCATGAAAGAGTCACGCCCATGTAATTTACGGACGCCCCCTAAGGGTGAGCAGAGCTACCAGGGTGGCGTCCTGAGTCGGTTCTTCCAGAACTATGGTCTGCAACCAGACGATCCCTTCAACGTGATGTTTGGACCGTGATGACTGACGCCTTCCCCATGCCTCTCGCTGCCATCGAGACGGCGCTGCAGCGCTTCGATCGGCAAGTTCTCCTACATTCGCTGCAGGCGGGGCTTCCGGCCGAGGTGGTGCGGTCGTCTCTTGGGGCTGCAGGCCTCACTTCCTCCGCTGGGCTTGAGTCGCTCTACGGTTGGCGGAACGGGACGTCGACGGCGGGAGGCGTGGCACTCGACGACATCCACATCGTTCCCGGCTTCTACCTGCTTTCGATCCAGGACGCGATCGCGAACTGCCGCGCTTTCGCGACCGACTCCCGCTGGACGCCAGGGTGGCTTCCGCTCTTCGCCAACGGCGGCGGGGACTTCTACGTTCTCGACCTGAGTTCGCCGTCTGGGAGCCCGGTACGCCATTTCCGGATCGAGGAGCCTGAGCATCCGATTGAGTTCGGCTCACTGCGGGCGCTGCTGACGACGCTTGCTGAGGCCTTCGAGCGAGGAGTCTTCTTCGTCGACCCCAACGGCTACCTGGAGATGGATGACGTCGTGTTCGGAGAGCTTGCCACCGAGTTGAATCCCGACGTTGGCTGGTGGCGCGACTAGGGGCTCTGCCGTCAGCGGTCTGAGGTGGGACTCAGGTCCGACGGCAGCTCGCGGGCTTGGGCGCGGACCTGGAGGTTCCACCGAACCACGTCGGCGATGTCGGACGTTGTGTTGGGCTAGTCGCGCGGACCGGCGTGAGGTCGGGAAGGTCCGGACGCGTCTGCTTGCGAAGGTCGACCAGCAGCGGACGGGCTCGACGAAGGTGACGCTGGGCTACACCATCGACGCGTGGCTGCAGGTGCACGAGGCTGACGAGCGGACGCTGGAGGGGTACCGGGGGTATGCCGAGCGCACCATTAAGCTGGCTTGGGCGACGTCTCCATCGCGAAGGTCAGCGCTCGGGTGTTGGAGCAGTTTTACGCGCAGTTGCGGCGCTGCCGGGCCCCGGTGTAACGGCAGGGGCTTCGTGGAGCACTTCACGGATGAGGCGCACGAGTGCGACCAGGTCGTTCGCGCCGACGACTTTGGAACGAAGGTCCACAGACAAGCAGCTCGTGATCACAGTGCCCGTCGCCGCGAAGGAGCACCCCCGAGCTGACCCACGGTCTTCCCGCCGTCCTGGCCGGTCCGCAGTAGGGTCCAGACAGTTGGCCGCATCCGCCCCTTGTCCCAGGTGTAGCCCCGTTGCCGCCACCTTTCCCTCGAGTTGCGAACGGCCTCCAAGGTGGCATCCTGATAGCCGAACTCGACCCGTTTCAGGCGAGGATGTGCGCATGAGCGTCCGGATGCCTGATGGCTATGCGAGCCTTCCGCTGATCCAGCGTTACGTCGTCTGGACCGTCGATCGGCCTGGTGGACAGCGGTACCTGCGACTCCTGGGCAGCGCTTTGCGGGAGGACGTACCGGACCGCGACGCATTTGAACGTGCGCTGGCTGAGGACGCGCGCGAAGTCACGGACGAGGACCTGGGCGAGCTGTTGGAGTTCGAATGGCGAGGACGCCTCACCGCCGCCTGGCTGATCGGGCTCGACCAGCGAACCCAGTTCCGGCGGGCCATCGGTCGCCTCCTGCTGGCAAGTGAGCTTGCCTACGCCGGGCAGGGATACTGCTTCGCGCTGGCTCGCTTCGGACGGCCCGAGGACGCTGAAATTCTCGTGGCATACCTGGACAAGTACCTGCAGAGGACGGACTGCCACTGCGACCAGGACCGCGCCATCGGTGCGCTGCTCCACATAGACAACAAGCTCGGCACCAACCATGCCAACCGGTTCCTCGCTCGGTCAGGAGTCTGGGGCCAGTCCGCGTTCGCTAACCGCGACCCGCTCGAATGTCGGGACAGGATGGCAGAACTCTGCAGCTTCGCTGATCGACTCATGAGCGGCCGCTGAGCGGCTAATCCTGGAAGATCTCTCCAGCCACCTAGGTCCGGCGGCGCCAAGCATGTGGTGGCACGGATCCGTCGCGCATCACCTGGCACACGACAAGAGGTCAGGCCCGGTGTCCTCCGTCGACTGATGCGCGACACTCGTCCGCCGGGTGATCTGCGACAGTGCGAAGCCCGGATCGCGGCAGATGAGTGCGCCTGAGCTACCAGATCCAGTGGGCGTTCGGGATGTCGAGTTCAACCTGGCCCGGTCGGAACAACCGCACCGACTCAGGACCCTTGGCCGAAGGACCGCCGATTGGGAATGCCAGACGGTTGTCGCCCGAGTCGATGGCGACGTACTCACCCTCGACGACGGTGAGGTGGTCGACCGGCTTGCCGATGAGGCGCACCAGTGACGCTGGCCCGATCCCCTGGCAGCCGATCACCCCGAATGGCCGCGTGTATCCAGTCAGCGTCACGTCGCCGATGTGCACCTCGATGAAGTCATGCATGAAAGAGACGCCGATGATCTTCAGCCCCCGTACGGCTGCTTCTGCGTCCTGCCGCGTCGTCATGATTGAAGTATTGCCGAGGGTGTCCGATCCGCTGATGTACGTCACTGGGCCATGCGCGCGCGCCACAATCGGCGTGTGGACATTTGGCCCGAGCATGACCGGTGGACGGCGATCGAGGGCGAGCACGGGTACATCCGGGCACGATTGTGGCTGCTCAGCACAGAGGATGGTGGACGCAAAGGCCCGATCGCCTCTGGCTACCGCTCGTGCTGGGCGTTCCCTCCCGAGGTCCACGACGAGATGCATGACGCCCCGCTGACTCTCGAATCGGGGGTTGGAGAATGGCTCGCCCCCGGAGCGGAGGCCATCGTCCGACTTCATCCCTTGGCTCCAGACCTCTGGCCGCCAATCACGCCGGGTATTCGACTCACGATGGTTGAGGGTGCCCGAGTCGTTGGCATGGCCGACGTGCTCGAGGCGGTTCCGCCGGCCATCTGACCGAGTTCCCGAGCGCGCGATCATCAGCATGATCTCGCGCTTCACTCTCCGCGGCATGTGCGTGCGCTCCTGAGAACGACCCATCACGCATGGTCACCTCTTAGGCTTGCGATTCGTGGAATGGGTGACGGTGTACGACCTACGGCGGGACAGGCAGCGCATCGATGCTGTTCAGGAGGCCACGCTGCACCGCCCGGGCTACGGTTTGGATCCCAATCCTGCCGTGCTCGGCACGGACGAGTGGTGGCGTGCCGTAGCCGATGGGCGGATACCTAGCCGGGTCGATGAAGGCGTCGTCGGGCATGTCCGGTGGGGCAGCATGGGCGACTGGCCCGAGTGGACTCTCCGTCGTGACGACGGGCAGGAGCGGACGTGGACACGGGAGGGCGACCACACTCGATACGTCGATGGGCTCAGAGCGCGGATTCGGGTGATCACAGTCCGCTGGAAGCCGGACTCGCCGTCGGTCCTCCAACTCGGGCAGGATCCCGAGCACGACATGCTGATTGCCGTCGAACTCGAGGCGAGCGACCATCGCTCGGACCGCCTAGGACCCGGACCCTTCCCCGGCGCGTACGACGATCTGGCGCCACGGCGCACGCTCATCGGCTACCACGACCGCGCGCGGATCGCGGCATGTGCGCGCACCAGCCGCGAATCAGTCCCCGACGAACCACAGATAGCGGTGGACTCTTTCTGTGGCCAGCGCCATGAGGCGTTCTAGCTCGTCAAGCATCTCGACTGCGCCTGCGTGGCTCAACTGCTGTCGCAAGTAGGTGACTTCGCGAGGAAGTTGACGCTCGATCTGGAAACGGTTGAACACGGTGTCGCCATACGGGTCCACAGCTACCAGCAGCGGCGTGTCCCGAAAGTTGAGAACGCCATCGGGGACCTCCCAAGGGACGGATCCCTCGTCTAGCCGGTCTCCTCGCGCGGGCATCTCCTTGCGAACCCACATGCTGATTGGCACGGGCCGATTCTCACATGGCAGGGGCGACCTCACATCGGCATGATCGCGCGGACAGCGGCATGGCTACGGATTGCTGAAAGACGCCACGGCGCCGTCGGCGCCGCCCTCGAACGGGGGATCGCGGCATGAGCGTAGGACGGTGCCGGCGAGTCAGTCCTAGGCTGTCGGCGTGACCTTCGTGCCACCGGCTGTGATGAAACTGGCGGATCGTCTTGCCGAGCTCGGATGGGTGCTCGACCTTTTCGTGGCCGGGTCCTTGGCGACCGGGGACTACATCCAGGGTGTCAGCGACCTCGACCTCGTTGCTTTGACCGATGGCCCGGTCGACGAAGCGCGTCAAGCGGTCCTGAGGGATTCCCACCAAGATCTGGACCGCAGTGTCGCGGCCGGGTTCGACCTGGGGTGTGTGTACGTCGACGTGAACGAGCTACCCAACGGTGACGCACCGCATCCGACCTGGACTCACGGCTCACTCGTGCACCGCATCCTTTCTGGAGTGACGCGTGCGGAGCTGGTACGGCATGGCTTCGCGATCATTGGGCGTCCTCCGGCCACCGTGTTGCCGGACGTGACAGACGACGATGTTCGCCGCGCCGCGCGTGCCGAGCTTTGCGGGTATTGGGCGTGGGCCTCGCGTCGGCCGCTGATGTGGCTGGATCCGGTGATCGCAGACCTGGGGCTGACGTCGATGGCCCGTGGTCGCCACGCCTTGGCGACCGGACAGCTCCTTACCAAGACCCAGGCCATCGAGCGAGCGCACGCACCAGCGTGGCTGAGACAGCAACTTGGCGCCCGTCGACGGGGAGAACTGGTCGTGTCCCCTCGTACCCGGACAGCGTTCATCGCCTGGCGCGACGCACGACGAACTGTGGTTCGGGCCGGCCGCAGCACGACGGTCCCGCCGAGCTGACTGCCACGCACGCTCATCGGCATGACCGCGCATGGACAGCGGCATGTGCGTGACCAGAGCCGGAACTCACCGGGCACCGCCAGAAGATCACCGACCCGCCGGACGCCGCCGCGATGGTGTTGGAGGCAACGAAGCTGGCCGTCTACCGGTACGAGGCACGCATCCTGCTCGACGTCGAGTACGAGACGGCCGTGCAGGCATTCCGTGGCCGCATCGTCGAGCCGGCGCCGGACGGTCGGGCCATCTTGCGGGTGGCCGCCAACGATCTGGCGGGACTTGCGTCCTACGCCGCCGGCCTGTCCTACGACTTTGAGGTGCTCGACCCGCCCGAACTACGGGCCGAGTTGCGACGCCGGGCGCTGGAGATAGCCGCCCGCCACGCCGCCGCAGCGAGCTTCACCGATGGCGGCGCATTGACCAACCCGTTCGACCAAGCCGCGCCAACGTTGAGCAACGACGCGGCCGCGACCATGTGTGACGACGATATGGCTTCCGCTGCGTCGCACCAGCAGACGACCTCGAGCGGCTGCTGAACGACACACCTCGACACCCAGCTCGCTTGTCGCACATCAACTGTCGGACGCGTGTTGCACAGCAGCCGACGGAGCACAAGGTCGATGTCGCGCCAGCTGCTGTACTTGCCTCTTTAGTAGTCAAGGCGCCGCTGACGCAGCGCAACGCCCGGCCGCCCTGCGGGCGGTGCGGGGGCGCCGTCCTCGGGCTCACCGGGCGGCCACGAAGTCAGGGTGCCGTGGCTGAGGTGGTCGCTGGACCGTCCGGCTTTACCCACCTCCCTCGGGTCGGGTCCCTAAGACCGGGGGGCCGCCTCGGGCCACAACGGGCAGGCCAGAAACCCGCCCGAGCCGCGGAAGCTTACGGCCCCCGGTCTCCGTCTCCGCGACCCGATGCAGGACACCGGGCAAACCCTGCCGCTCCTCGACGGCTCGCCCATGCGATAAGCGGTCGCGCAGGAGTCATCCGTCAGGGGAGGAAGGCGAAGGAAATCGACTTCGCAGAAGCGATTGTGGAAGGTCAGCCGCGCACCTTCGCAAGGAGTAAACGGGCCACCCCAGCTGGCGTGATCAGCGTCCGGGAAGCAGGCGACCAGGCCGGCCTCCAACTCGCCCGAGTGTCCGACGACCAGGGCGGCGTCTTGGTCAGGCAGTGGGGTGAGCAGGTCTCGCCACAATGCGGCCAGTGAGTGGGCATACCTGTAGTAGGCGCCGCCAGTGTTGATAAGAGACGCCAGTGCGGCAAAGGGATGGTCAGCGAGCCACCACTGTGACGCATCCGACTCCGCATAGATGTCCGCGTCTGAGGCCAGCGTGACGACCTCCTGGTCGACAGCGAAGCCCATCGCGAGCGCGGTCTCACGAGCCCTTGGAACGACGGATGTAGCCACAACCGCGAACGGCCCCATCGAATCGCCCAGCTTGCGAGCCAGCTCCACGCCGGCCTGAGAGAGCTGCGAGCCGCCCGTGTCCTTACGAAGGCTGTGCCGCCGGATCTCAAGAGTCGCCACGAGTGGTGAGGGTACCTGGGCCGGGGTTGCGGTCGAACGGCGTCGACGTACGCGCCATCGAGTAGCTGGGCTACCGCTCTGGTCCGCTCAGCAGTCGGTCCCGGCCGGCTTCGACGCCGGGGGGAAAACCCGTCACGTGGTAGTGGCGCAAATACCAGAGCCCGTGGAGGAGCCAGAGCGCACGGTAGGTGCGGTCGTTCGAGGGCTCGAACAACGAGTGGTCGCCATAGCCGGCCTGTATCCACTCGACCGGGAAGCGCGCCCCTTCTCGGAAGTCCCACTCGGCGAAGTCGTTCGCCGCGGGTTCGGCTGCGACCACACCGAAGTCGATGATCCCCGACAGCCTCCCCTCGTGCACCAGGACGTGAACGGCCAAGAGATCGTTGTGGCTCATCGTCACCCGAGGCGGGGCTACCCGGAACGAGTCGACGATCTCACGGAGCCATCCTCGGATCGTCGCCGGCTCGAGTCCGACGGAGCGGCCAGCTTCCTCGAACGCATGCGCCTCCGTGGCCACGTTGGCCAGCCAGTCATCCAGCGTCTCGAACTTGCCGACGCCGGAGCCGTCGAGGCTGCCGAAGCCTCGCACCGGGATGGCGTGGAGCTGCTTCAGCCATGCTCCAACCTCTTCCAGCACGCGGCGAACGTCGAGTTCGTCGGGATCGAGGTCGCTGAGTCGCTCACCCGGCAGCTTCTCCATCACCATGACGGACCGGAGCTCGCTCCCGACCTCGACGCGACGAAGGGCGTGAACCCGAGGCACCCGAATGCCCCGCGACGCGCACTCGCCGATGACCCACGCCTCCCGGTCGTGCCCCTCGGGTCCGTCATGCGAGATGCGCACGATCAAGGACGAGCCCTGCTCCAAAGTGACGTCGTAGACCTCGCACTGCTCGCCGTCAACGATGCGGCGGAAGTCCACGACCGGCGCCTTCGCCACCTCGCCGACCACAGCCGCCACGACGTCCAGCGGCGTCGACCACGCGCTGTGCAGCGCGGCGAGGTGCTGACTGCTGTCGACCTCGGATGGTGACCTGACTTCGCGCTCCGGCATCCCCCGACCTTAACGTCGGACCACAGAAGCATCGTCGTCGCTCGGACGGAGATCCGCCCGCTGTCCGTGCAATCCACGTGCAACAGCGGGCGGTCAAAGAGGGTGATCAACGGGCTTTGGCGGGCAGTCGCGTTCCGCCATATTGCCTGGTCAGGGTGGTGGGCAGGGCGGGGTCGAACCGCCGACCTTCCGCTTTTCACTCGGAGTTGCCCGCGGTCGGAACTCCGCCATCCGGTAACGAGTAGCGGTGAAGAGTGAGCCCCGGTGGAGCGAGGCTGTTGAGGTCATCGACCGTTAGAACCTGGTGAGGGCTGAGCCATTCTTGCCCTGGCTTGTGCAGTACCCAGCCGCCACCAAGAGTGACCGCCGCATGCGTGATGTTACCTTCCGCGTCGCGCGATACCAGCACGGTGCCGGGCAGGTCGTCGGTGCCACCCGCCGTGCAGTTGGCGGCTAGCCAATCCTCGAACAGCTGATCGTCGGCGTCGGGGGCACCTGCTGCCGCCATGACGGTGGCGAAGCAGTTTGCTGCGCTTCCCCGGGCGAAGACGCTTCCTCTGCTCCCGGGAGCGTAGGTTCCGCTGAGTTCTCGGGCACGAGGAAGTACGGATGCGGCCGCACGCCAGATCTCCTCCGGTACCAACATGCGCTGACATGGCAGCTGCCACTCGCCGAAGACGCGCTGGAAGACGGTCTCGAGATGATGCTCCACAAGGGTCGGCCACCATACGAACCGATTCCCGTCGGCCTGCTCGCGCAGCACCTGCGCATCAAAGATGTCCGTCCAATCGGTGACGGAGGGCACTGCTCCTCGCCCGTGTCTGACCTGCGCGAGTACGAGCTTGGCGCGAACCTCTTGCGGCTGAGCATGGAACGCGTGTTCGTCAAGCCACACGGTTTTCAGGTCCTTGGCGAGGTTCCACGTCTCGTAGGTGTCGCGAAGTTCCGGCGAGAGGGCGTCTAGGAGACCACCCTCCGAGGTGAGTCCGAGTTCGGCTGCTTCGGCGGCGGTCAAGAAGAACGGCTGACAGGCTGGCGCCAACCAGGCAGCCCACCGTCGCACCAGTGCCGTCTCGACCTCGATCCCCAATATGTCCACCGCCGCATGGTACGAGCCTGTCGACTCCGAGTGCGACACAGTTAAGCGGCTGTCGCGAACGGAGACCATGCCCCTGACGTGCCCCGAACAGCCGTCACCAGCCATCAACAAACCCAAACCTGCCAGGACGAGTCCACGGTCAGCCATGCCCGGATCGAGCGGTGACCCGCGCACGGGAACCGGGTCTGTCCCAAATTCCGTGAGGCGGCGGGCGCGGTGGATGCACGTTAAGCGACCCCGACAGTTTTTGTAATAACCAACTCTTGACTATGTCGGCGCGTGTTAGTCGGGATAAGAAGAGCCCTTCTTGTGCAGGTTCGGTTTCGACCAAGAAACCCGTCTCCACAAGAAGGGCGACCTTGAGTGTACCTTTCGTTGCCGCTGCTGCTACCGCATCTGACCAATGTCATCGCTACTGGCGTCGAACTCACATCCGCACTGGAGGTATCCGCGCGAACCCGAAGCACAGGTGCCGCGTGCCCACGGTGTGGATCCGTATCGCGGCGGGTGCACAGCCGCTACTTACGCCAGCTCGCCGACACGGCGATGGGTGGCCGGCCGGTCCTGATCAAGCTGCAGGTGCGTCGCCTCTTCTGCGCAACTGCCACCTGTCCCGCGGTGACGTTCGCCGAACAGGTCCCAGGACTGACATCCCGCTATGCGCGTCGCACCCCGTTACTGCGCACACTGTTGGAGAGAATCGGTGTCGCGCTGGCCGGTCGCGCAGGTGCCCGACTAGCCGCACACCTGGGCATAGCCGTCAGCCGCTCCAGCCTGCTACGCCTGGTGCGAGCCTTACCCGACCCGCAGATCGGCTCCCTCAAAGTCCTCGGCGTCGACGACTTCGCGCTGCGTCGTGGGCACGCCTACGGCACGGTCCTGGTCGACATCGACACCCACACACCGGTCGACCTGCTTGCTGATCGCAGCGCCGACACGTTCGCCGCATGGTTAGACGAACACCCGGGCATCGAGGTCGTCTGCCGGGACCGAGCCACCACCTACGCCGAGGCCACCCGCAAGGCAGCCCCGAACGCGATCCAGGTCGCCGACCGCTGGCACCTCTGGCACAACCTCGCCGAACACGTCGAGAAGACCGTCGCCGCACACCACAGCTGCCTCCGCCACCACAACGACATCCCATCGAAGCCGCCTGGCGGATCAGGCCCGGCCGCTGACCTCATCCAGGCAGCCAACCTCGCCCAAGCCAGCCGAAGGGAGAACTCCACACTGGTCACGCGCACCAAGGCCCGCTATCAGGCAGTCCACGCCTTGAAGACCCAAGGCAAGGGCATCAAAGCCATCATGGGGGAACTCGGGCTGTCCAAGGACACCGTTCGGCGCTTCTACCGCGCCGGCACCGCCGAAGAACTGCTGGCCATCCCCGCGCCGGCCGGCCCAGCGCCCTGGACCCCTGCAAGGCCTACCTCAACCAACGATGGAACACCGGACTCACCAACGCGAGCAAGCTCTACCGAGAAATCACCGAGCAGGGATACCGGGGCAACCGGGCCACCGTCGCCCGCTACCTCGCACCATTCCGTCCACTCCGCGCCGCACCACCGCCAACACCCCCAATACCAAAGGTCCGCCACATCACCTCCTGGATACTCCGCCACCCCGACAACCTCGACAACGACGACCAAGACAAGCTGAAACACGCCCTGGCAGCCTGCCCACACCTGGCCGCCACCGCGACCCACGTCACCGCGTTCGCCGAGATGATGACCGGCCTACACGGCAACCGCCTAACAGCATGGATGAACACCGTCGACGCCGACGAACTACCCCACCTGCACTCCTTCACCACCGGACTCCGCCGAGACCTGCAAGCCGTCATCAACGGCCTCACCCTGCCCCACAGCTCCGGCCCTGTCGAAGGCATCGTCAACAAAATCAAATACCTCAAACGTCAAATGTTCGGCCGCGCAAACTTCGACCTCCTCCGGAAACGAGTACTACTCACATGACACCACCACCAACAATCACCGACCGTCCCCACCGCCTCACGGAACTTGGGACAGACCCCGAGAACCCACTCGTAATGCGGAGCTCGCTGGCTCACAATCAGCGAGTGGCGGCTCGCACCGACGGGCCGTTTGACGCATAGCGACCGAGGTCGCATCCTCGTTGCCATGTCCGTAGCCGCCGCGCAAGCGAGTGCCTTCTACGAAGAGTTCCTGACCAACGGGCAGGTCTTCGCACTGAGAGACGACGCAGGATTCCCAGCTCCGCTCAACAGCGAAGGTGTTCGTGCCATGCCGTTCTGGTCGAAGCGGAGCCGAGCCGAGAAGATCATCGCCAACGTTCCGGCCTACTCCGGAATGGAGCCAGTCGAGATCCCTGGGCAGGACTGGCTGGAGAAGTGGCTGCCCGGCCTGGAGAAGGATGGGCTCCTCGTCGGACTCAACTGGAGTGGAGTACGCGCCATCGGATACGACCTGACCGTAGCGGACGTGCAGAGGAACCTCGATGCCCGCCGTCGGCTGAGATCCGCCAGGCACCACCCGAACGCGGAGTAGTGGTGTCGAGCAGACAACGAGATCGGCGTGCCCGCTACGTGCCCGATCGTGCGGCGAGCAGGGGCCAGTCGCGGTCACCAACGGTCGATTGTGCCGGACCGTAGAGCGCCGACTCCTCAGGCGAACAGCCCGCGTGACGCGATTCGGCGGACGTTGACAGAACCTTACGGCCCCCGGTCGCCGCGACCCGATGGCAGGTGACTTGCCAAGGCTCGGCGCTCCTTCGACGCTCTGGTCGCGCGCCCTTACGGCGGGATTTGGTACACCCGACCAAGCTGGTTGAGATCGAGGTTGATCACTCTGTCCGGAATCGGGTGACCGGGCGATGCCGGCCCGGAGTGGCCACGGGCTTGGAATGCCGGCGTGACGTAGATCGCCAGCCAGGTGCCGCTTTTCTGGTCAGGCCTCCTACGAAAGTCGCCGTCGACTACGACGAGGTAGACAGGGCGAGGATCGGGTAGGAATCTCAGTTCTCCGAGTCCGCCTTGGATGGCCGCCCTGGCGGCGTGGTGAGTGGTGAGGACCACGCGCATGCTGCGTAGGGAGCCTGAAGTGCTGTCGAAAGTGATCTTCGACTGCTCGGTGAACGCGGTCGAGGTCGTCCGGGAAATTACGACCCTTGGGACTCCGATCATGTGTCTGATCTCCCATCGAGATCAATGCTGTGCACGCGACCAAGCTCGTTGAGGTCGAGGTTCACGATTCTCTCGGCCTCGGGTGGTGCGAGCCGATACCCCAGTACGCCGAACGCGGGTGTGACGTCGACTGCTAGCCAGCATCCGCGTCGACCAGAAGTCCGCGTTCGAAAGTCACCTTCGAAGACGACCACGTAGACGGGGCGTTCGTCGGGTGGGTCGAGAGTCGGTGCGCCGGGTCCGCCCGAGATGACCGTTCTCGCGATCTCGTGGGTGGTGAAGACCACGCGGATGCTGCTTGGAGATCCGTCGATGTTGGAACGAAGGTAGTCCTCGGCAGCCTGGCGGACCCGGGCAAGGTCCTCGGGCGGAATGTCCTTCCTCGGCACCTGGGCCATGAGATGAACCTACCCGGCCGGGCGATGATGCCAAGGTCTTCCCGTAGCCCAGGCGACCGCCTATGCCGACGACATGCTCGGGCGGCCACTATCAAGCATCGCCCGAGGCACGAAGTGACTCTTGTGATCAACACAATGTGATCCGACAGTTGATGCGCGACACATTTCCGCCACCTGATGTGCGACACGTCTAGAAGCCTGGCCCAACATTGCCGGCGGGCAACGCACGGATCTGCTGATGACAGTGCGCGCATGCGGAGGCCCACCGAATCTCCTGGCAGGGGTTGTCGGATCCGGAACGTAGTGTTCGTAGAACAGGTGAATGGTGGCCAGTCGAGGGCGCCACAGGGCAAGACAAGGAGTCAGGCGATGACGCGTCCGCGGTGCCTATGTCACACGAGTCCGTCGCACTCAACTCGGGAGGCGTTGTGAAGCTCCTTCTCACATCCGGAGGCGTTACGAACGAGAACATCCGCGATGCGCTGGTCGATCTGCTGGGCAAGCCGATCTCCGAGTCCCGTGCGCTCTGCATCCCCACAGCGCAGTGGGGCCATCCGATGCTCGGGCCCGCCTCGGTGCGAAGCTCCGTCGCCGGCGAGCCTCCGTTTCACATGATGACCAGCCTGGGCTGGGCGTCCTTGGGCGTCCTGGAGCTCACCGCGCTGCCCAGCATCGGCGAGGAGCGGTGGGTGCCGTGGGTCCGAGAGGCCGACGTGCTGCTGGTGGACGGCGGCGAGGCGACGTACCTGTGCCACTGGATGCGGGAGTCAGGGCTGTCGGAGGTCATGGCGTCGCTACCCGAGACGGTCTGGGTGGGGCTCAGTGCTGGCAGCATGGTGATGACACCGCGGATCGGTCACGACTTCGTCAATTGGCCTTCTGCGCCGGACGACTGCACGCTCGGGGTCGTCGACTTCTCGATCTATCCGCACCTGGACCACGAGCTCATGCCGGGGAACACCATGGCCGACGCGGAACGATGGGCCGCCGACATCGCAGGTCCGGCCTACGCCATCGACGACCAGACCGCCATCAAGGTGACCGACGGCACTGTCGAGGTCGTCTCCGAAGGACACTGGAAGGCCTTCCACGCATAGCCGCCGACTGCTATCGGAGTGTCCCAGCGCCCCTCCTGTGCGTCGTGCTGGGTCATGCCGCCGACCGACGGCATAGCCTGACCGCTCATGCCGCGTTCCGCGTGGTCATGCCGATGAGCGGCCGGGCGTCGGAGGCTTAGGATCCTGTTGTGGCGGACGTCGAGCGCAGGCTTTGTGGACAGCTTTTGGGACCTCCGTGACGACGCTCATGACCATCCCGGCCGCTGGCAGGGAGTCACGGCCGAGGTCCTCTTTCAACGGCTCGCCGAGTACGTGGAGCATGCGGAGGAGCGCGGGGAGCCGATGGACTGGCGCGGTGTCGCGGATCGCATGATCGCTTGGCGGGCCAGCAAGGGGGAGCGCTGACGCGAGTCGGCTCGACGCGACGGACCGCAGAAGTGAACTCGTTTATGAGTCGGAACCATCAAACGAAGGCCGTCCGCTCATGCCGCGATCCGGGCTTCGCACTGTCGCAGATCACCTGGCGGACGACTGTCGCAGATCACCTGGCGGACGACTGTCGCACATCACCAGACGGAGCACACCGGGCCTGATCTCTTGTCGTGTGCCAGGTGATGCTTGACACCTGGCACAGGTAACTGAGGGGTCCGTCCGCGGTCGGTGGGGTTGGATGCTAGGCGCTTAGGAGATCGATCCGGACCTTCGCTGCGATCTCGGAGTAGGCGGCTGCAAGTTCACGGTCGATCATGCGGGACTCGGCCGGGTCGAGTACGAGTTCGGCAGCCTCGCTTTCGCGGGCGCCGGCGAACCTCAACCGTAGGTGCGTAGGCGGATGTGTGGCGTCCACGCGGAGGGACTCCCGTTCGGCAACTCGGGCGAGACGTTCGAGCTCGGTCCGCGGAATTCCGGCCACGAACTCGCGTTCGACCTGCCAGATGCCTCCCGTATCCCTGCTGCGCTGAGCCGCGAAGGTCAGGGCTCTCATGCACCCCGGACCCAGCATGGTGGCCCGCAGCACTCCGGCCGATGCCTGACTGGACGCCAGCCGAACGGCCAACGCGTCTGCGAGGTACTCCGCCCGTTGCCCCGCTCGCAGGGTCAGCAACGCGAGCGTGATGAGGAGCGTCGCGGGAAGCATGCTGAGTAGGCGGAGTGGTACGCGCACGAGGAATGTGAATCCTCCGAGGATCTCGTCGCCTCTCATGTCCGCGGCTTGGCGTAGCAGCAAGTGGAGTTCTCCGACGGCGTTAAGCGCCGTGCCGACCACGAGCCCTCGCCTCAGGTCGCCGTTGACGAAGTGGCCGATCTCGTGGCCGAGAAGGGCGAGCCGCTCCGCGGGCGACAAGACGTTCCACAGTGGCAGACCGAGGGTGAGCACCCGGCGCTGGCGAAGGCCGACCCAACCAGCAGACGCGTTGAAGTGCTGATCGACCACGATGGCGTCGAGCGGGCGGCCGCCGAGCGCGTTCGAGACTCGGTCGAGCAGTCCGTACAGGGTGGGCGCCTCGGCGCGTCTCAACACTCGGCTCCCAGCCGGAAGCTTTGGGAACCGTGGTCGCATCTGGACTGCGAGGGCGATGACCAGCAGTCCAATGACGATGCCGACGGGAGATGGCCAGGTCGCCACCACCAGCCATCCGCCGAGGACCGCCACGGCCAGAGTTGTGAGATGGATGAATGCCGCGACAACATACGCCGCGACGGCGGCAAGGTCAGGTTGGCGCGCCCGCTGCGAGTCCTGTCCGGAGACCTCCTCGAATAGCGACATCACCAGGCGGTGTTCCACCCGCCGTCGGAGCCGTCGCAACGGGCCGGACCGACCGGTCCGGTCGGCGGTTGGATCAAGGTTCCACTCACATGCGCCGCACCACGCTACGAACTTCGGATCGATCGCAGCGATGGCAACGCCACACTGAGGACACCGGGAGGGCCTCTGAGTGCCGGAGGTCGGGGGCACGGACACTGACACGCCGCACATCATGGCATCGTGCCGACAAGACGACCAGTGCCAATCCCGGTCTCCCCCGAGTCTCTGGCGCCCCACGGCGACGTCGGGCTCAGCGTGCCCGAGCCGGTCAGTGTCAAGCATGTGGTGGCACACGAGTGTCAAGCATCACCACAGACGAACGACCGTCGAAGGATGCGGGGGTCGGCCTGGCAGGGACGCTGACCGCCCCGCCTTCCTCGCGCGCCGCCTCCGGCCTCCACTCCACGCGTCAAGGGCGCCTTCGGCGTCACTACGTGATCGGCTCCGCCGACGCTTGACCCGCTCCGCTCCGACCTTCAATCTGGCTGGCTGCGAGGGCGACGGGGAAGAGTGGTCCGCGACCGCCCAGATCGGCGCGCGGCCCCTCAGCGTTGTGAGCGTCATCCCCGCCGCATGAGTCGACTCGCGGCCTCTAGTACGTCGTGGCCTCGTCGCCGCCGATGTCAGGCTCCCCGGGCGGGAGTTCCCCGGTCATGTACGAGAACAGGAAGGTCGCAGCTCGCCGCTCGGCGTACTTCTCGTTCGTCGGCTCACCCTCTTCGTCAAGCTCAAGGTTGTTCACGAAGACCGCGAAGAGAGTCTCCAGCGAACTCGCCTCAGAGCTCAACGTCTCCCAATAGCCATCCACGTCGGAGCGCCCCTGAGGCTTATACTGATCGAACAATGGGTACCCGACCGACCCTCGACCCACCCATCCGGCAAAGCGACGAATCGCGCCCGAGGCGCCGTGGCTGACCTGTGTCGTCATGGCTGAAACCTAGAACAAAGCCTTGCGGTGCAGGCGGCAAGGAACCGGACAGTGGCGTATGGACCGCTGGGTGGAGCACCATCGATTTGTGCCTACACCAGCAATGCAGCCCGATGCTCCCAGTCTGTGCTTCGTCTGCGGGGTCGAGTTCGGCTATCAGGATGCCACCCTGGAGGCCGTTCACAGGTCGAGGGAAAGGTGGCGGCTACAGGGCTACACCTGGCACGACGAGCGCATGCGGCCAACTGTCTGGGGCCCGGAGGCCCAAGCTCAGCCGGCTGCCGCGCCGCGCGAGGTGATGCGCGCCCCCTGACACCAACGACCGGCACCGCCAGCCGATGGTAAGCACCAGGACCGACGACCAGCGGAGCGCAGACGAGCAGGTCGCGATCGAGTTGCCTGCCTCTACGGATCTAGAGGTCGGCCGGTTCCGGCGCGTCGTCGTGCAACTCGCGTGCAATTAGGCACGGCCCTCGGCGGTCATGAACGGTCTGTCAGGAGTAGCCGCCAGGCGAGACGGGAGGCGCGACCAGGGGTCCGCGTCAGCCTTCCAATCTCATCCTTCCGTGGCGAGCTTGCAGGGCGTCTGCCACCGT
The DNA here is from genome assembly GCF_014873875.1 of Actinopolymorpha pittospori. Classification (GTDB taxonomy): domain Bacteria; phylum Actinomycetota; class Actinomycetes; order Propionibacteriales; family Actinopolymorphaceae; genus Actinopolymorpha; species Actinopolymorpha pittospori. Next base: position 2,539,715 of record NZ_JADBEM010000001.1, read on the forward strand.
CCGGTGATTGATCAGACGCAGGCCTGGCCGCGGTCGAGAACGGCGGCGAGATCGTCGAGGGTCGTGGCGAACTCCGCGACCTCCATGTCGATCTCGAAGACTGTTCCCGCATGTTCGGGATGCTTCACCAGGTGCTCTTCACGCCAGAACTGGAACGTGATCGCCAGGCGCGTCCCTTGGCGAAAACCGAGGGCCGAGATGTTGTCGGTCGTGGGTCCCCACTGGAGGATCCAGAACTCCTCGCGCAGCCCGTCGTCCTCCTCCGGGTCGATCGCGAACCCGGCGAGCAGCCGCCGATGCGTGGCTGCGACAGGTAGGCCGGCGAAGGGCGGAGGCGAGCCCTGGCCGGACCGCACCCAGGCAGCGGTGTCGCTCACAGAGCTGCGGAACTGGCGGACGAAGACCGTGTTGTCGTCACAGGTCAACCACTGATCGGCGGCCCACAGGTCTACTCGACACAGGTTCGGACTGACCCAGTCGCCGATCTCGGCGGCGAACTTGTGCTTGTCCCCCAGCAATGCCTCCACTCGGGCAGCGTGGCAGAAGCAATGTCGAGGGCACAACCAGGGCCACGCACAGCGTCGGGCCTGCTAACGCCGTTGCCTAACACAAGACCTGGACAACCATGGACGGCGATCGCTCGCGCGGGCCGCTCACACCCTGGATGCTCGCGCAATATGGACGATCATGGACCGGGCTGGCAGGTCGTCGGCCTGCTTGTAATCGGGTGACTGCTGAACCGATCTCTCTTGAGGTCAAGAGCAACTGAGACCATGACGTCCATGGCTACTGACCCGCCGCATTTGCGAGCTATCCCTGGGGCTGGTCCACTGTGGGATGACCCGTCCGAGGACCTGATCTTCGAGCTCTTCATCACGTCTCGCTCCGCGGGACCAGGTGCGTGGCTGGTGCCGGGCCGGAGGCGTTAGCCACCTCGCTTGGTCCGGGACCCTACGAGCGGCGGCCCACGGCGGGCGGTTACGGGCGGGCAGCCAGCTGCCCGCCTGCGCCGGGACAGGCTACGAGCCGCCACTCTCCCGGACCAAACGAGGACACCGGCCAAACCCTCCGGCCCGGCTGCGACAGCTGGCGCTTACACGTCGAGGCAATGGCCACTACCTGCGCGTGGGCGACGTTACTCGGCCTCGCCTTGGTTGTCTCTTGAGGCGAGTAGCCGGCGGAGTCGTTTGATTTCGGCGATCAGGCGGGGGATGTCTTGGCGGGCGTTCGCGATGAACAGGGCGTTTTCGTCCCAGCATTCGTCCGCGACGTCGACGTAACGGTGAGGGCCTTGGACGAGCGTTGCGGCCACGATCTCGCGGTGATCGAAGTCCGGCCATCGTTCACCGTGACCGCTGTCAGGGACAGTGCTGATGGCCACGAGGTTCATAGCTAGGTCGTCATCGAGAGCGCGGACGAACCATGGCCCCGGAGTTGCAGCCTCGGCGAGTTCTTCGATCGCGGTCAGTTCCTCATCGGTCAGCGGCTCAGGAGTGGTCATCATCAGGCTCCCGCTCCTCACGTTCGACCATACGTCCCTCTTCGAAGCTGGCCCCGGTACGGACCCGTAGGACGAGCTACCGACCTGCCCAAGATCACCCGGAACCGTGCTGCACGAACCGTCACTTCGTCCATGCGGCCTGAAGTGTAGACGGCAAGCTGAGCCCGAAGCTGCTTCCCCAGCGCTGCTTCGTAATGCGTAGGTCCTGGGCGTGACTCCCACTGCCCGGTCCACCTGACACGGGGCTTGACCTGCTGAAACGCTGGGATGGGTTCGCTGCCCGCCGAGCCCGGACAGGCTACGGGCCCCCGGTCTCCCGGACCAAGCCGGGCCACCGGCCAACCGCCGCCCCTTCGCGAGCAGTTGGAGCTAGATGACCGTGACTGCTGCAGCCATCAGGAAGGTAGCAGCCGATGACACCAACGCAACCGAGGCTGCGGCGGCCACACGCCGACTTCTCGAAGTTCCTCGGGCTGCCAGAATGGCCACGGCGATGACCCAGGGCGCGGCGGCGATGCAGAGGTCGATGGCGGTGGCTGCGGCGAAGCCCGTCCCGCCCTGTACTTGGTTGTAAACGAAAGTGGCCCAGATCGCGGACGCGTACACGCTGACCGCGACTGCGATGACCGTCAACGCAACGACTCCGACAGTCTTTGCACTCATCGCCATCATCGTCTCCGCCTTGCGCATCTTCGGGAACCCAGGCGCATGGTCCCACCCCAGCGGCGAGCTCCGGTATGAGATCTTGCTGACAGGCGAGCTCCATCGGGCATCGCTTGTGGTTCGCTCGTGCAATTAGCGTGCTATTACCCCGCCTGAAGTTGGCCGCAGCCGGCCAACCCGGCGTTCCGATCCGGCCGGCAGCGTGTCGTGCGAGCTGTACCGTCCACACATGCTGCTGGTCCTGCTGACCATCGTCCTCATCGGCGTCGCCTACCAGCAGCAGGCTGGCGACTAGGCCAACCTCGGGCGGCAGGGCAGCGGCGAGAACTAGACGACGTCGCATTCCACCGACGTCGGGTGCGTGGTCCTGTGATCGGCTGCTCAGCGGAGATCTGGCGGGCGACTCTCAACACGCGCCCTGCGCCACTCGCGATAGGTCCGGCGCTCGGTGCCTTGCTGTCTTGTTGGCCTATGCCTACTGCGTGGGGATCCTCTCGCGATCCCTGACGGTGACCTTCGACGCGTCTGGGCCGGCATGCTCGGCCGGGAGGTCGTCGAGGACGCCGGTGGCGGCTCCTGCCCGGCGACGACACCCAGCTCAGCCTCCGGTCCGTCCCGAGCTGCTCGGAACAGGCGGGGGCGAACCGCGTGCACCTGACCAGCCCAGCCCTGCCGACCAGCAGCACACAGTGGCGACGGCGCTGAAGCTCGGCGGCGATCACTTCGACGTCGGGCAGCGCCCCGAGGAGAAGCACGTCGTCCTGGCCGACCCTGAGGGCAACGAGTTCTGCGTGAAAGGGAACTGACCACAGCGCGGTCGGGTTGCCCAGGCACGGCGGCCTGCTGCCGGACCGCCTCCCTCCGCGTCCGGGTCGCCGCCTTCGTCCCACCACCAGTCGGATACTTCATCACCCAGGCACCGTAGAACCCATCGACCCAGAGCACGCGCCGACTGACGTCAGACAGTTAACCTCTGTAGCCAGCCGTCCAGGACCTATGTGGTGATCCCGGTGCCGGGGGTTCGGGGCAACAGGCCCGGTGGCACACGAGCCGCCGCCCAACCTCGCTGCGGTGCCTGACGAGGCCGTACCACTTCGCTTGTAGCGGCCAAATGGCCTGATCGTTAATTGAGTTCCTGTTCGACCTCGCGAAGCAAACGCCCCAATGCAATGCCAAACGTAGCACGGCCATTCTGGAGCAACTCGATCACTTCATCTGGCGACGTGGCCTCGTAGACACTCTGGCCGTCACTCACAAGTGTAGTCTCCCGCAAGGCATTGGTTGGACGTTCCTTCAGATGCACGATCACCGTTCGGATCTGCGGCAAGGAAACGCCTGCGTCGAGGAGACGCTTGATTACCTTAAGGAGGAGCACGTCTCTGAAGCTGTACCGCGCGTGTTGAACGCTGGCACCCAGAGTCACACTTGGTTCCACCAATCCTGTGTGCGCCCAATAATCCAGCTGCCGCTGAGTTATGCCAACTACCGCGGCCGTCGCCATCGCGTCGTAACTTATCGCATGCGCCGCTTGTGAAGTCCGCTTAGCGTTCCGATCGTCGCCCTCGTTCGACGCTGGGACGCCGCCCTCGTTTTGTTGCGCAGTCAACATGTCGAATGGTTGCGAGCCGCGCGACCAACGTCCTAGTCGCATCTCTATCTCGCGCCAGAGCTCGTCGAGGAGTTCCGTCTTCGCATCTCCTCTTTCAACTGAACTTCGGACTTCCTCAACTGCGACTTCAAGACCCTCGCGGACTCCCGCATCTCGCCCTGCGTCGAACGCCATGTCTATCTCATAGGTGGCATCCACCTTTGTGCCAGCAACCTCAAAGCGAAGTGGTATACGACGCATCAGAGCCACAAGTATTAGCAGTCCACCAACGAGGACCAAGGCGGCAGTTCCAGCCTGATTGTCTCGCATAAACGTCGAGACTACGCCTCCTCCGAGTACGAGCAGGCCCACTGCCCAGCACGCCAACACGCTGCCCTGAGACAGGCTGAGTGAAGTTACAAGGCGCGATGCCTCGCTGGCTGTCGTCCCTTCGTTATCCGGCATCTGAGTACTGTAGCTACCGCGGTGCACAGCTTGAACCAGCCCTTGGTCGGCGCACCAGTCTGCCGAGCGTGAGAACGCGGTGCACGCGTTCGGTCGCGCGGTAAGGGTGTGGACGACCAAACCTACAATCCGTCCGGCGCCGGCGCCGGCGCACAGAGGTGCAGGTCGTCCACCAGACCTCCTCTGGCTCGTAGTAGTCGGAGAGCCGGCAGTCCCGTACGGGACCGGCCGCCGCAAGGCGAGAACGAACGGTGTCGTCGGGCGGAGTGGGCCAAAAGACGCCAGTCTCCAGCGATCCGCGGCGTGGGCCAACGTCGTCAGCTGATGGCCTAGGCAGCAGTGCAGCAATGCAGTAGCCCAGTACGGGTCCCCGCTGTCCTCGGTTGGCGGGGACCTTCCACCCCGCGGGGTGGAAGAGCCTCATGCGATCTCGACGGCCGGGGCTCCGAGCAGACCGAGCTGGTGGTGCGCTTGGCGGGACCCCGACCCCCTGCCCAGGACTATCGGCGCCAGGCGCACCGGCACGCGCATCGCTGAGACCACCCCCAGCGTCGAGCCCGAGATGCGCTCACGATGGCTCTCGGACAAAGAAGCCCCCGATATGGAGGCCCTCTGAGAGCGCGATTGGTGCTGGCTTCTCAGCCGAGCTCGGCCCGGTGCTGCAGGATGAAGGATCTGGTGCGCTTGTCAACGGCCCGGAATGCCGCACGCGTTGTCAGCGGTCGATCCGCAGAAGAGGTGCGCCTCGCGGACGCACAGCGGCTCGTCGCAGCTGCGCATGACCTCGACCCCGGCCTCGATCGGGTCGTGGTGTGCCGCGTACGCGAACCGGTGAGGTCGCTAGGGCTTGGCAGGCTCCGTCCCCCGGGCTGCAGGGATGATGGTGGCCGCGGATCGCGGCGGGGTCTGCCCAGAACTGTTCGTCCCCGTCGTCTCGTGAGCGGGGCCACCACAGCATGCACCTGTGCGCCACGACGTCGGTCTTGGCGACGAAACGCGCCCATGCCTGGGGCTCGGCGTACGGGGCCGCAGTGACATGTTGGGCTTGACTCGTTTTGACGGAATCCAAGATCTGGGGCTTGACCCCGGGGAGGATGTTCATCGCGGAGAGTACGGGGAGTAAGAAGCGGCCTCGGCCGCGTCGGTCGTTCACGGCCGAGTTCAAACGTGCGTGTGAGCTGTTGAAGGTCTCCCGTGCCGCCTACTACACCCACCGCGCCGCCAGGCCTTCGAGCCGTGCACGGATCGATGCGCAGCTGACGGCCAAGATCGCCAGCATCTACCGCGACTCCCGTGGCACCTACGGCTGCCCGCGCGTCCACGCCGAACTGGCCGCCCACGGCCACTACCATTCCCGCAAGCGGGTCGCCCGGCTGATGCGCACCGCCGGCCTGGCCGGGCGGTCGCCGAGGCGGTGGGTGGCCACCGCGATCGCTGATCCGGCCGCGACCAGGCGGGCGGACCTGATCCGCCGGGATTTCACCACCGACGCCGCCGCCGTCAACACCCGCTGGTGCGGCGACATCACCTACATCCCGACCTGGCAGGGCTGGCTGTACCTGGCCACCGTCATCGACCTGGCCTCCCGCCGGATCGTGGGCTGGGCCACCGCCGACCATCTGCGCACCGAGCTGGTCACCCAGGCACTGACCAACGCCTGCACCAGCCGCCACCCCGACCCCGGGCTGATCTTCCACTCCGATCGCGGCTGCCAAGGCGGATTCAACTGGTCGTCGCAACACCTCGATCCTGGAGGGGTTGATGGGCAGGCCGGCTGGCTGGATGAAGGAGTTGACGGGCAGAGCGCCGATGAAGTCGCCGGGGAAGCCATCGCTTCGTCGCGAAGTGGAGCGGTTGTTCTGGCGTGAGATCGCAAAAGGACTGACCAGTGAGGACGCCGCCGTGGCGGTCGGCGTGTCGCAGGCGGCGGGCGCTCGTTGGTTCCGCAAACGTGGCGGCATGCCGACGTTCATGCGCGCCCCCGTATCGGGGCGGTATCTGTCGTTTGAGGAACGAGAAGAGATCGCCGTGCTGAGGGCACGTGGTCTCGGCGTTCGAGGGATCGCCCGCCAACTCGGCCGGAATCCATCAACCGTCTCGCGAGAGCTGCGCCGCAACGCCGCCACTCGAGGCGGGAAGCTGGACTACCGGGCCTCGGTCGCGCAGTGGAAGGCCGAGCTGATAGCCCGACGCCCTAAGACTAAGACCGCGAAACTCCTGGCAAACGGACGACTCCGCGAGTACGTGCAGGACCGGCTTTCGGGCCAGGTGCGTCGCTCTGACGGGACACCGGTGCCGGGAGCACAGACGGCGCCCTGGAAGGGGCGCAACAAGCCGCGGCGCCAACACCGCAGGTGGGCGACGGCGTGGAGCCCGGAGCAGATTTCGAACCGGCTGAAGGTCGACTTCCCCGATGATGAATCCGTGCGTATCTCGCACGAGGCGATCTACCAGGCGCTCTACGTCCAAGGCCGCGGCGCGCTCAAACGCGATCTCGTCGCGTGCCTGCGCACCGGCCGCGCGCTGCGAGTTCCTCGCGCACGTGCACGGCGCCGCGCGAGTGGTCACGTCACTCCCGAGGTGATGATCACCCTGCGCGCCTACACCGCGTGGATTGCCGAATCGGGACAGAGGCGCAGAGGCCCCCTCCGCAGCGGTTAGTCGCCATGTAGGCAAATCGCGTCCACGCAGGATATCTTAAGCGACAGAGGCGAATGCTCTAACGTCACACGAGGTATCGCCTCGCAGCCGGGCTACTGTGCAACCACGTATAAGTATTGTAATGGGTGAATCCAAGCGGACTCGGTGAGGCTCCGACTGAGAAACCGAAGGAGTGCGTCCATGACCCCGTGGGACTGGTATCTCTGCCTAGAGTAAAGGGGCCAAGCGAGAGGTCAGTGCTGCTATTCCATCCTACGAGGTCGGCCACTTTTCCGGACTGGCTCACAATTACCTCGAAGCTGACGCCCAGATCGACTGATGCGCCATATGACAGATCGTTCCCAGAGCCGACAAGGACCAGGACGGGCACGTCGAGAGCGGCCAGTTGGTCCATCAGGGGCACCGGACGCGAAGGTTGGTTGGCCAGGCCGGCGGACAACGACCAGGCCGACGATTCGCCAAGCAGCATTGCTTCAGGGTTGCCAGAGACGTCATCTGTGGGGAGCGCCGCGGATGACTGGGGTTATCTCGTCGGCGATGAGACTCCGGTATGTCTCGACGTCGAGAACTCTGGCGCGGAGGCGATGGTGCAGTCGACGCGTGCGCACCAGTTGCGGCCCGGCTGCGAAGAACTGAAGCGCCGCTTCGGTGTCGCGGCGCAGCGCCGGCTGCATGTACTCCGGTCGATGGGACGCGGCGTGGAGCAGTTCGTGGGCCAGTCGAGGTCTTGTTCCGGACAGGAACCGGTGCAGGCCGTCCTGAAGGGCTGACGGGGCTGGCACCGTGAACGACGGGGGCGCCGATCTGGTGATCGAGGCGGGCACGTGGGTGCCGGTGCCTGCGGCCGCCCACAGGAGACGCAGGAGTGCGGTGTAGCCGTCGCTGCACGCGATTCCAAGACGGGTCCCAAGGCCTTTGCCCAGGTGGGGGAAGCATCCGTAGGCCCGTCCAGTCGGGGGGAGATCGGGTTCCAGGCTGAAGCTGAGCGTCCCGGCTGCTACCTCGGCGACGATGATGTAGGGGACGTGCGCGTCCTTCCCGACCAGATCAGGTGCGCGGTCGTCCAGATTGCCGTTGAACGCGGGGCGAAGCGCGAAGATCAGATCCTCTTCTCGCCAGGCCGCCGCCTCCTCGCCAGCAGCGATCTCCCGCACAACGCGACGTACGAGGTCGTACTTGTGGTGCCGGGGTGACTCGTGATGCTTCGTCGCCGCGTGTTGGCGCAGACGCTGGCGCAGGTTGGCGGCCTTCCCGACGTAGAGGACTTCGTTGTTCTCGTCGAGGAAGAGGTAGACGCCGGCCTGGCGGGGGGCGTCGGAGGCCGCGGCGGCCAGCACGCTGAGACCGACCTCGCCCCATCCATTCGCTTCACCCATGAGCGGCGCTCTCCCAACCGGCTACGCGACAGCTATGCCGACGGGGGTAGCCAGCACAGGCAGAAGGGGTGGCCGGCGGGATCGGCGTAGATCTGGACACCGTGGTCGGCAGTACGGTCGTTAGCGGCTTTCAGCAGGCGCCCGCCCAGGCTGATCACCTCATCGTGGGCGGCGTCGAGGGCCTGGATGTTTTCGACGTAGAAGTCGAGATGGATCTGCTGGGGAGCGCCGCCGGGCCACTCCGGCGGCACGTGGTCCGGCGCATGTTGGACTCCGAGCTGCCAGTCCGCATCGATCCAGATGTTGCGCCACCTGTCGCCACCCTCGATCTTGCCGCCCAAGAGCCCCGCCCAAAATGCGCTTTCCGCCTCGACGTCGGCGGCATCGAAGACGATCATCCGGTTCCCCAACTTCACGAGGTCTCACTCCTCAGGTCTGCGTTGTGTTCGTCTGGTCGACAGGACGATAGACGGCTTCGCGGTCAGATCCCGGCCGCGAAGCGGGAGAGGATGGCCTCATGGATCCTGCTGTCCGTCTGCTCCGGCTGCTGTCGCTGCTGCCGTCCCGGCCCTGGTGGTCGGGGCAGGAGCTGGCGTCCCGCATGGACGTCTCGTCCCGCACCCTGCGCCGCGACGTGACACGGCTGCGTGAGCTGGGCTATCCCGTCCAGGCCAGCGGTGGCCACGCTGGCGGTTACACGCTCGGCGCTGGTGGCCGGCTGCCCCCGCTGCTTCTCGACGACGATGAAGCGGTCGCGACCACGGTGGGGCTTCAGATGACTGCGGCGAGCGCGGTCGCTGGCATCGAGACCGCCGCCGTCGCGGCGCTGGCCAAACTCGGCCAGGTGCTGCCGTCGCGGCTGCGTGAGCGGGTGCGGGCGCTGCAGGAGGCGACGGTCCAACTGGCGGCCGAGCCGGTGCTACCGGCTGTCGACCCGACCGTGCTCACCGCGTTGGCCACGGCATGCTGGCGTACCGAAGCACTCCGGTTCTCCTACACAGACCACGCCGGGCGGATCAGCGTGCGCATTGTGGAGCCGTACCAGGTCGTGCGGGCGGGTGGGCGGTGGTACCTGGTCGCCCGGGACCGCGACCGGCAGGCATGGCGGACGTTTCGGATCGACCGGATCGCCGAGCCGGCACTGACTGGGCACCGCCAGCAGATCACAGACCCGCCGGACGCCGCCTCGATGGTGTTGGAGGCAACGAAGCTGGCCGTCTTCCGGTACGAGGCACGCATCCTGCTCGACGTGGAGTACGAGACGGCCGTGCAGGCATTCCGCGGTCGCATCGTCGAGCCGGCGCCGGACGGTCGGGCCATCTTGCGGGTGGCCGCCAACGATCTGGCGGGACTTGCGTCCTACGCCGCCGGCCTGTCCTACGACTTTGAGGTGCTCGACCCGCCCGAACTACGGGCCGAGTTGCGAGGCCGGGCGCTGGAGATAGCCGCCCGCCACGCCGCTGCGAGGAGCTCCACCAGTGCGTAGCCTGTGCACCACTTCCGGCCGCACCATCCACGGCTCCACGACGCCCGCCGTGACCAGCCGACGGCGAGCTTTGGCCAGGACTCGCCTGCCGCGACCATGCCTTGCCGAAGCAGCCGTGTCCCTCGCACCGGTGCGACCGTATCGCTGAAGTGCTCCGCGCCGGGATCGGCGCCGGACTGTGCGAGCCTGTCCCGGCCATCAACGTCGACCGGCGCTCACCTGTGCGGGTCGATGGCTAGTGTCATGTAATTGAATTCACTTTACTTTCAATGGTGCTTGTGAAACAATTTTGGTATGCAGCAGCTTACGGAGGAGCGGCGTAGCGAGTTGGAGTCGGTTGTGTCTGTCGGGTACGACGGCTCGGAGTCGATGCGGGCACAGATGGTGCTGGCGTGGTTCGATGGTGAGAGTGCCGCGGATATTGCGAGGCGCTTCGGAGCGTCGAAGCCGACGGTGTATAAGTGGGTGGACCGGTTCGAAGAGGCCGGCGTAGCGGGGTTAGAGGACCGTACGTCGACTGGCAGGCCTCGTTCTGTGTCTGATTCGGTGCGGTCGCGGATTGTGGCGTTAACGAAGCTCGGCCCGCCGAAAGAAACGGGGCTGACGCACTGGTCGAGCTATGAGATGGCCAAGTATCTGAGACGCCGTGAAGGTATCAGCGTCTCGCACAACTTCGTCGCCGAATTGTGGCGTGAGCACGGCTTGAAGCCACATCGGCAGGGCACGTTCAAGACCTCCACCGACCCGGAGTTCGCGACCAAAGTGGTCGACGTCGTAGGCCTTTACCTCGATCCGCCCGAGGGTGCGGTGGTGCTCAGCTTCGACGAGAAGACGCAGGTCCAGGCTCTGGACCGGACCCAGCCGCTACTGCCGATCAGCTTCGACAAGACCGAGAAGCGCACCCACGACTACGTCCGCCACGGCACCACGAACCTGTTCGCCGCCCTTGAGGTGCTCACCGGAAAAATCACCGGACAAACCTTCCACCGAAAGCGGACCAAAGAGTTCCTACGCTTCATGGAACGACTGGTCAAACGGTACCCGGCAGAGCAAGAAATCCACGTAGTCCTCGACAACCTCAAAACTCACAACAACGGCGACGTCAACGAATGGCTGGCCAAACACCCCAACGTGAAGTTCCACTTCACGCCGAAAGGTAGCTCCTGGATCAACCAGATCGAAACATGGTTCGGCATCATCACCCGGCAATCCATCCGCCGCGGCTCCTTCAAATCCCTCGCCGAGCTGATCCGCCATATCGAGAACTACATCGACCACTGGAACGAAGACGCCGAGCCGTTCGAGTGGACAGCGACAGCCGATCAGATCCTTGAGAAAGTAGCCATGCTCGACCGCGACTACGTGAAGCTGGTCGCCAACAACTACAACCCCAAGTAAAGCACTTTTAATTACGACACACTAGTTGTTGGCCACGGCGATTCCGAGGTCACGCAGCTGGATCCGTGATCACGCCTTCTCAGCTCGACGAGCTGTAGCCGTTCGTTGCGTCACGGGTCGTTCGCAGGCGTGCGTAGTAGACCATGCCTTCCCAGTCGGGCTGATCGTTTAGGGGGCGGTAGCCCGCCTTCGAGAGGCACCGGATCGAGGCTGCGTTCCTCCGGTCGACGCCGGCGACAAAGAGCCGGATCTCGTGCAGCTCAGGAGCCTTCGTCACTATGTCCAGCAGGGCGGTGCCGTACCCCTGGTGCCGGAGTTCTGGACGGATCACGTACCCCAGGCTTGCGGTTGGCAGAGGAAGGGTGTCGATGACGCCCCGGCCGTTTTCGCCGCCCTCCCACTCAGTGAAGCGATCGAACGTTCCGCAGTCGATGTACTCGACAGGGCACTGACCCTGCCACGCTAGCCATCGGTGCCTGCCCGTTTGGGTCTTCCCGCGGAAGGTCCCAAGCGGAAGGTCGGCGAGGTCGAGCATCTCCCGTGGCCACGCAGGTCCGCCGAGCCATCGTTGGGTGTCGGCGTCGTGGAACCAAGGCTCTACCAGGTGTAGCTGCTCTCGTTCGAACGTCTTGAGCACGACCTTCGACATTCCTTGATCATAGGAAAGCACACCCGAAGGCCGCCGTGACCAGCCCGCACTAAGCAGCCATGAACGGCGCCTCCCGTAGGCTGGCGGCGCCGGCCTTGGTGGGTCCTCCGCGACGGCCGTTAACGCCGGAGGAGCTGAAGGAGCGGATCCCGGCGGGCGGGGCGAAGCGGTTCGGGTCGCCGAGACGGCCGGGGATGTGTCTTCCCAGGACGGGTCTGCCGACCACGCCCGCCGCGCCGACCTATCCCTTACCGCGAAGTACCACCGCCTGATGACCCAGGCTGGCAAGCACCACACCTCCGCGCTCTGCCACCTCGCGGCCGTCGTAACCACTGCGGCCGGCTGCCGATGACTGAGCCGCCTACTTGGAGCGAAGTTCCTGGCTGAAGGCGGTTGTCCTGCTTGCCCCAAGCCCCCGCGCGCCGCGGAGGTGCGGCGTCGTGGACGGGAGGCCGCAACTTCTTCGACGGCGAGTACGCACTCGGCACGGAGATCCAGCTGGGCACTCATGGCGGTCGCCGGCAGCGGCTGGCTGGTCGCCGGCGGCGACCCAGGCCCCTCGGCAAAGGGGGGATCCGGCCAGCTCGTCGTTCACGTCGTCATCGGCGGGGCGGCTTTTGGTCGTCTGGTCGCGCACTTGGAGTCGTGCTGGCAATGAAGTGAAGAGGGACCGGAGTTGCACGCTCCCGTCCCTCCACGGCTCGGCAAGCACTAGGATTAACCTCAATGTTCCGAACCCTAGGTTGAACACTAGAAACGTACCTCAGGTCGGCTCAGCGCTCGCGCTCGACACGGGTGCGTGCGGTGTGGGGTGACGTAATTCAGGTCCGGTCGCTTCTCGTGCCGCTACACGTCGGTTACGCGACAGGAAGGGAATTACAGCCAAGATGCGCAACACAGATCCGACACGGGCCGTCGCGCTCGTCGGAGCGGTAGCCGCGGCGGTAGCCAGTGGGAACCCATGGGTGTCCCTGCTCACTGGGGTGATCCTGGGCTTGGTGGTTAAGGATGACAACGATCGCGGCCACCTGACCACCTAACCGGAGTGCGGCCTGTGTTCTCGCGAGCATGAGGCGGGGACACAGGCCGCCTGTTCGCGGCATGTCAGACTCCGCTCCGTCCTTGGGGGCGGGCGACGTCCAGACGTTGATTGTCGCTGACGAGGCACACACCAAGGCCATGGCGCGGTACCGGAAGGCAGACGAGGATCGGCGTGCGAAGGACGAGGCCGCGTACGAGGAGGCTCAACTTCGTCGTGCGCTGGACATGAAGGTCCAATGCACGTTCTGCGGGTCCGAGTTCGGGAAGGTGTGCCGCGCCACAGGGAAGGGCCCGGGCCGTCTACACACCAGGCGTGTCGCCCGCTGACCGTAGTTCCCGACGAGCCCGTTCCGCCTCCGCGCGACGATCCGGCTCGACCCGGATATTCAGTCGCCCAAAGTGACCTCGTAGTCTTTCCCTATGACTCCGCAGCTGTGGGCAACGATCGCGGTGGCTGTGATCGGCGTTGCTGGCACGTTGGCTGCCGCTCTGCTCACCCAGACGAAGGCAGCAAATCTCGAACAACAACGGTGGAGCCGGGAAAGGGATCGCGAAGAAGCGCGGTATGAGATGGAACGTGCTCGGGATCACGAACTCTGGCTTCGCAATAATCGTCAGGAGATATACGCGGAACTAGTTCGTGCGAGTTCTCAATTCTTCGTCAGCCTTCCGGGGCCAGGTTTATTGGCGGATCGTTGCGAGGATACGACGTCTGAGATATACGTGGGGCGCGAAACATTCTTTGAGGTGCTGTACCGCGCAAGATTTATCGCGGGGCCCGCATTGCAAACGGTCATTCGTAGAGCGCTAGATAACGCGGAGAATGTAGGGCATGACCCATACTTCGGTGATCCGCCCAGGCAGCGCACATTCCAGTCCGAGATGATTCATGAGGCGTATGCCGTGACAAGGGAGCTTGAGGTCGCCGCCCGTGCCGAGTTGGGATTGCCTCCACCCGTTCAGGACAGCGAATAGTGGTCGACTAATCCTTGGCACTATTCGAATCGGAACTGAAGTGCAAGGAAGGGGTTCCGTAGCGGCTGATGAGCCTCTTCCTTGGCTCTCGAAGCGCAGGCTACCAAGGTGACCCTTTCAAAGGGTACTGGAAACCGTCTAGGGTGAACGCTAGCCGGTGGCACCCGAAGTGGGCCCTGATCTGCGAAGACGCTGGGTCCGGTTCGCAGTCCACCGAGGCGACCGAGGCTGCCGACATCCGGTCCCCTGGGCCGAGCCTGGCCAGCGGTCATCGCGGCCGGCCATCGTATGCCGGCCGGTGCAAGGGTCTAGTGCCAGTCCGTGGTCTGTTTCAGCGCAACATCGACGATCTTCGTGTGCGCATAGCGGGTGAGTTGGTCACGTGACACCCATGCGGCCATGTCCGAGGTGCCATCGACTTCGTAGCGCAGCTCGCCATCGACAATCTCGACGCGGTACATCACGTTCACGCTGTGGACCCGCTGTCCGGCAAGGGTGGTCCAGGTGTTGGAGTGGATGCCGATCAGGTTGCGTACCCGGGCCGCGTAGCCGGTCTCCTCCGCGAGCTCCCGGATGACGGCCTCTTCAGGGTGCTCGCCGTGCTCGACGCCGCCGCCGGGAAGAGTCCATGTCCCAGACGTGTAACGAGACAACAGAATCGAGCCACCGTCGGCGAGGCACACGGCGTAGGCACCGATTCGTTGGATGCGCGGGCCTGATGATGTTTCGCCGGAAGATGGCATGATCAGGACCATACTGTGGTTGCTGGCGCTCCCGCGAGGCAGACGAACCAAACCTTCTCATCGGTAGGAACATGCGCCGTGATCACGACATGCTCGTCAGTGCTCCGCAGGTCGCTGGGCTCGGTCGTGCACGAGAACGGGTCCCGTACGAAGCGAGCCGGCTTCGACGGCGTGGAGGTGCCTGTCTACGGCGACCTGTTCAACGCAAAGCACATGGTCACTACCAGTCGAACTCGTAGCCGATCAGGTCGGTCACTTTGTCGTAGGCCCACGAAGCGCCCTGGCCAATCTTTTTGCCGCCCCAGACCACGGGCTCTACGACCACCACGCCGACCGACGTCACGACTATGCCGGCCGTGTAGCCAGCGCCCGTGCGAATGATGCCGGGGTCGTCGCCCATGATGAAGTTTGTGACGCTGGCGCCGGCATGCCCGGAGGCTTGCCCCCAGCCGGTCTCCTTGGCGATCCAGCGGCTGGCGTTGTAGGAGACGGCGAACGTCCCGGTGGCCACCAGCGCGTAGGGGTTTGACGTCACCAGCATCGTGACGCCGGTGGCGGTGTTCCCGCCGCTGCCGATCGCGTCGCGGGCATTGCCTTGCGACACGTCGTGTACGAATGTGTATCCGGAGACCACGGTCAGGCCAAGCCCACCGCTGTAGCGCGCGACCGTGCCTCCAAGCGCCATCATCGACGTCTCGGTGGTGAGCGCCCCGCCCAGGTACAGGGTTCCGCCGAAGGCCTCGGCTGTGCCGGCAGCCAACCCGACGCCCTTCACGTAGGGGTTGTCCACGTGCGCGGCCGCCCACAGGTTCAGTAGTGCGCCCGCTTTCATACCCAGCGCGGAGACGGTCCCCCAGGTCTGCACTGTCGGGATCTCGTGCTGGAACTGCACCGTCCCACCGGGGTTGGGATGGGTGTCCAGACCCCATGACTTGACGGGCATCCCGGCGAGCGAGGCCTGGCGCGCAAGGGTACGGGACCGCCCGACCCAGATGTCCTCGAAGACGTCGCGCGGCATGTTCTGGCCGGGGTTCTTGGCGTGCCACGCCTTTTCCAGGTCCTCGGCGTCGACGTGTAGCTTCGTCTGCTCCATGACCCAGCCCGGCGCCTGTTTCGCCTGCCCAAGCCCGACCTGACCGGACCACAGGTTGTACTGACCCTGCAGCGGTCGTCCGCTCAAGTCCACCGGAGTGCTCGCCGCTCGGGCTGTGTAGAGCCCGGAGTTGACGGTCTGCTCAGGACGGCTTTCCAACCCGTCCGGGTCGCGGAACAGTAGCGGGTTGTTCCTCGCGTAGGAGTAGAGGTTGCTGCCGTCGACGTATCCGCTGGGGTCGCGCTGCATGAACCTGCCGAGCGTCGGGCGGTAGGTACGGAACACGAAGTCGTAGTCGTCGGTGTCGCCGAGCAGGCGCTTGCCCGCAAACCGGAAGGGGTTGTCGTCGCCGGCGGAGTGCTCGCTCTCGACGTTCCCGTACTCGTCGTAGCCGTAGAAGCTGCTCGGGGTCGGCCCATTGAAGGTGTAGCGGATCGAGCCGTCGGGGTCGGGTAGCAGGTAGAGGTCCTGGCCGCCGCCAGAGGAGGCCACGATCCCGTCCCGAGTGGTGTCGGTGACCACGCTGCGCACCAGCCCTGAGGCTGAGTACTCCTCAAGCGGGTTGTGCCCGTCGCCGATCGTGATCGCGAGTGCTGAACCCGATCGTCGTGCGCAGCGTCTGCCGAAGTAGTCCATGAACCACTCGTCCTCGTGGCCGTCTGCCTTGCGGATCACCTTTGTCAGCTGGTCGCGGTGGTCGTAGCCGAACTGGAAGGCGGCGTCCTCGGTCAGGTTGCCGTTGGCGTCATAGGTCAACGCGTCCCCGCCGACCTCTTCGTACTGGTCCACCGGATTGGGCTGGTACGTCGTCGTGATGCCGCCGGTCGAGGTGACGAGCCGGTTGCCGGCAGGGTCCAGGTCGTAACCCGTCCCGGCGCCGGTCGGCACGGCCGCCATCAGAGCGTCGACCTCGGGCTGCCGATCGGGCAGCGGATCGGGCGGTGCGACGGGAGGCGGTGCGATACCGGACAGGTCGACCAGAGCCGGGGTGTTGGAGGCGCGGGTCTCGACCAGACGGGACAGAGTATCGTAGCGGTAGCTGCGCATGCCTGCGAAGTTGGCTCCTGTCTCGGTCCGCTGGCGCATCTGTCCGGCACCGTCGTACAGCATCTGGCTGGTGAGCAGCGGTACGCCGCCGGCCTGGTGCTCGACCTGGACGATCCTGCCGCTGACGTCGTACGCGAAGGAAGTCGACGTCCCGTTGCCGCGGGTCATGCGGCCCAGTTGGAGGCCCTCGAATTCGAAGCCGGCGATGACGCCGGAGTCCGGGGACTGGGAGTCGCCCGGATAGTCGGCGCCGCGGGCCAGCTGCCGAATCTCCTCGACCCGGTCCAGGCGGTCCCGTGCGTAGACAATGTCCCGGCCGTTGGGATAGATCATCCGGGTGAGGGCACCGGTTGCGGAGTACTCCCGCCGCAGCACAAACTGCCGTGCCGGATCGGCTCCGGTGGCCGCGGTGACTCGGGTGGACTCCTCTAGCACGCGGTCTATGGAGTCGTAGCCGAACTCGCGGACGATGAAATCGTTCTCCGCACGTCGGAACCTGCCGAGCCCGTCGTAGTCGGCCCGGTAGCTCGTCGCACCAGCGAAGTCCGCTTCCGGCCCTAGGCCCGTCGAATCGACCTCCATCCGCGTGGGTCGTCCGAGCAGGTCCCACTCCAGCGCGCGCCGCAGCCCGTTGCGGTCCGTGTGGCCGACCAGGTTCCCTGCCCGGTCGTAGATCGACGAGTCCGACGTGCCGTCGGGTAGCACGGTGCCGACTGGGCGACCAGCCGAGTCGTAGCGGTAGCTGGTGACCCGGCCAAGCGCATCGATGTGGCGGGTCCGGCGGTCGTCGAGGTCGTACTCGAAAGAAGTGACCACGGGCTGCGGCTGGTCACCAGGCTGCGGTGGCGGCAGTAGCTGCCGGCTCCCCACGAGTCGACCGAATACGTCGTAGGTGTTGTGGCTCTCGTTGCCGAGCTGGTCGATCACCGTGACCGGGTGGCCGCGGCTGTCGTATCGATAGCGCACGCGGCCCGTAGACGTACGATGCTCGGCCACACGGTTCAGCTCGTCGTAGTCGATGACCTCGGCGAAGTGTCGAGAGGCCACGACAGCACCGGCGGCGTCCAGCGTCACCTCCCGCCGGTCGACGCGCAGGACGTTGCCCTCCTTGTCGTGACGGAACCTCAGCTCGTTCCCGTGCGGATCAACCGTACGCACGAGCCTGCCGAGCAGATCGTGCTCCGCGAGGGACTCGCGGCCGGCCTGGTCGACCACCTTGGTCAGGTTGCCGACGTTGTCATAGAAGTACTGGACGGTTAGCAGGTCACCCGGCCCACTAGTCACGAAGGCGTCTTCGAGCTCCGCCTCGCTCACGGTTGGCGGGGGCTCGGCGAACCTGTTCACCCCCGCGACAACCAGTCGGCCGAGCTCGTCGTAGCCGAACTCCCTGCGGGCCAGCAGCACGAACCGGTCGGCGCCCGCCCGCTCGTAGCGGCACTCGACGACGAGGTTTCCTATCTTGTCGAAACGGCGGCGGACGCGATTGCCCAGCGCGTCGCGGGTATCTACCAGACGCCCGAGCGCGTCGTATCCCAGGTCGGTCGCCGCACCGCGTGGGTCGACCAGCCGCACCAAGCGGGCATCGGCGTCGAAGAAGCTCCGGGTCACGGCGTGCACGCCGCCGACGTCGTCGACAGTTCGCGCGACCTGTGATCGCTCGTTGAAGTACATCTTCTGCTTGCGGCCGGTCGGATCGATCGTGAAGTACGCCCTGCCCGCGCGGTCGAAGAGTACGAAGGACCGCTTGAGAGTCCCACCGGCAGCAGCGCCGACCGTCTGGGCGGTCTGGTGCAGCTCCTCGTCGTAACGGTTGGCGATCACGGCGGACCCGTCGAGGGCGTTCGACTCGTTCTTGAGCTGCGTCTCCACCTTCTTGACGGCGCCGGTTCGGAAGTATTCGTAGCGCGTCTCGACGGAGAACGGTGCCGTGCTGGTGGACCGCACCACGCGTCCGAGTCTGTCGTACGCATACGCCGTGAAGAAGCGGTCGTCTCCGATGTCGAAGAACGGTGGACGGAACACTCGCGTGGCGCGGCCGAGAGGATCCCGCTCGTAGCCCTTGCTGATGGCGAGACCGGCCGCGTCGAACGTTGTCCTGGTGAGGAAGCCCTCCAGGACCCCGTCCGCTTGGCCGGCATAGGTGTTGACAACCTCGAGCCCGTTCGGCGCCACCATCCGAAGCCGCCGGCCGTGGTCGTCATGGTCGGGGAACCGGGTCAGCACCGGCAGCGACGCGGTCCCGTCCGGGAGGGTCGGCGTCGGCATCTCGATCGACTCGAGGAGCGACCGGGGGCCCGTCGAGCCTGCGTCGGTGTAACCGAACCGGGTCAGCCTGCGCTCGTACTCCGCCCCCTCCGCGAACCCCGGGTCGGCGCTGCTGGTCACTCGCGGGTCCGAGAGGGTAACCGCCTGGGTGAACTCCGGTTCGTAGGTCATCTTCTGGATAACGTCGTCTGCGTCGGTCTGCACGATGTCGGGGAACACGCTCTGGGACCAAAGTCCCGCGGCGGCGCTGAGGTCGAGGATGTCGTGGTAGCTGCCGCGCTTCACCACCGCCAGGAGGTTGTCGAACTGGCGGCGCTCCCGCTCGGTCAGCTCGGGATCGGTCTCGGGCCGGTAGCCGTCGTCGGCTGGGAAGCGTCGCTCGTACAGCTCGCGTCCGTAGAGCATCTGGGTGACTACCCCGAGCGGGCTGACCATGCCGACGAGGTTGCCGTCCGCGTTGTATCGGTAGTGGGAGGACACCAGCCGAGGAATACCGCCGATCCGTACGTACTCCTCTCGGAAGAGCATGTGTCCGAACCGGTTGAACAGGTAGCGGATCTGGCTCCCGTCCCGTTCGGTCACAACTGTCTGATGGGTGGGGCGCTCGTGCGAGGCGTAGGGAAACGGGAACTCCTCGAGAACGTCCTCGTAGTCGAACAGGACCTCGCCACCGCCCTGGCGTTGGCGCACGACGCGGCGGTAGCTGACCAGGCTGGGTACATCGCCGTACTCGTTCTCAAGATAGAGACGCCCGTCGGCGTCGAGTATCGAGACCAGCTGGTGCTGCTGGTCAGGGTCTCCGGTCAGCTCGGAGCTGTACTCATAGCGCGTCGTTGGCCCGGACACGGCCTCCTGCGGAGCCGGCGCTGTGACAGCGACGAGGTCGCCGAGGTCGTCGTACTCGTAACGCCACTGGCGGCCGGTGTGGTCGCGCACGGCAACGATCCGGTCCTCCGTGTCGTAGCCGATGTCCACGACTCTCTGGGGGTGGTTGACCTCGACCCGGGTGAGGAGCCCGTCCGTGTAGCGCAGGCCGATGCGGTTGCCGAAGCGATCCGCCAGGCTCGCCGCAACGTGGACGAAGGGACCGAGCGTCGGATGTGGCTGGTAGTTGACCAGGTGACCGTCGGGCAACCGGTGCACGAAGGAGGCCCCGGCTTCCAGCAGCACACCGGCGGCGCCGTCCACGGGCAGCCAGTACGCGTGTTGCTCGTGCCGACGGTAGGTCTCCTCGTGTACTCGGCCGTTGGATCGGCGGATGACCAGGCCGTCGCCGGACACCCGCAGCCAGAGGTTGTAGTTGTGGTCCCAGTTGGACCCGAGCGGCCCGCGGTAGGCGCACATCTGTGAGTAAGTCCTCGTGAGCGCGAAGTCCATTCCCGCGCCAGCGATCTGCATGTCGGTCGCTGCGTAGACGAAGTCGCCGTCGAACAGGTTCACCGGATCCGCGCCCTGCGCCACGTTGGCACCGACGCTGCTGGTGGCCGGCTCCGGACGGTTCAGCTGGTAGGAGTCCTGTGCCGCCGCGGCCGGGTTCGCCTGGATCTCCGCGAGGTGGTCGGACATGATCGTGTTGACCCGGTCGGCGAACTGGGTGTCACCGGTTGGCGAGCTGTACGGCAGCACGTCCGCGCCCTGAGCGACGAGGTTGTCGACGACCTCGCGCCACTGCGCCGCCAGCCGCTCATCGTCGTACGACTTCATCTCCTGCTCATCGGCCGGAGACACGCCGTACACGTTGCCGTTCTGGTCCGGGCTGGTGCTCGGATGTTCGTTCTCCTGGTCCGGCATGTCGCATCACCCCGCGGCGGCTCGGCGTTTCACCCGACCTGCGGTATCGCCGTGAGGCTGGCGATCGCACGGCTTCGAATGTCCGCCGTCGCCGCGGAATCGGCATCACTCATCTCCATGGCGAACAGCTCGCTCATCGTGCGGACCTTGCGAGACTCCAGGTCGCGCAGATCCCGGTCAGTGAGGTGCCCGGCACGAACCAGCTCGGCGACGGGGGTGGGGTCCTCGCGGGCCGCATTGGCGACAAGGGACCTGAAGGTGTCGGTGTCCGCAAGGTCCCGTGGCTCGTAACCCACGGCGGTGTGCCGGTCCATCATCAGCCGAGTGACCTGGGTCTGTACCGCATTCAACGCGTTCGCAACCCCGGCTCGGTTCGCCGTGGACGGATCGCTGGCCAGCCGTGCGTACGCCACCTGTGTCGCCACGTCGACGATGCCGATCTCACCGTGCACGATCGGCCGGGGCGGTGGCGGTTCGCTGAGCTGGTTGATCTGCAGCAGACCGTTCTCGTCGAACGTGCCACAGCTCTGCACCACCCTGCGAGTCACCACCAGCTGCCGGATCGGCGTCGCCGGCGGCGGCGTTGGCGGGTTCGGCGGAGGTACCGGGGGCACCCCGCCTCCGTTGGGGAGCGGTGGTCCACCGTCATCGATCCGGCGCGCCATCAGCGAGTGGTAGGGCACCAGGGTGGTCACCTGGTGACCTGTGTCCAGACCCGCCTGCAGACAGAAGCCGGGCAGGTCTTTGGGCATGTGCACGACGACGAAGACCTCCTGGATGCCCTCCAGCTTCCGAGCGCCGTCGATGAGGTTGAACTCGGTCTGGCTCTGGTCGGAGACCGTGTGCGGCCGGGGTGCGACGACGAACAGTGCCCGGTTGCTGCCAAGGTGGTAGCCGTTGAACAGCTGGTACATCTGGCTGCTCTGCGTAGTGCGACTGAGTGTCTCGCGGGCCTCGCGTGAGGTGTCGGTCGTCTTCTGGTTGATATTCGTGTCCGACGACGTATGTGTCACCGACCCGCTGGCGCCGAACCCGCCGATGCTGAAGCCCGCGCTGCCGCCGATCTCGAGTCCGCTGACGCTGGTGCTGCCCTTGGTGATCTCCGTCTTGTCCTGCGACCCCGACAGGAATTCCGAGCCTTCGCTCACCGACTCGTACATCTCCCGCTTCTTTGGCTCGAAGTCGAGGATGTACGGGTAGTCGTCGGGGTCAACATCCCCGCCGCCATTGGGGTACACGGCCAGCTGCATGATCGCGCCCAGGCATGGCCAGTACTTGGCGGACCAGCCGCTCGCGGTAACGACTTCCCACGTCGATCGCTGCAGGTCGTCGAGCGCCCCGGACTCCTCGGCGATCTGCTTGGCGCCGGCCAGTCCCTCGGAGGGGTTGAAGCCGGTGATGCTGCAGGTGAGTTTGAGGTAGACGATCCTGGAGTTCGGGTACGCGTCGGCGGTCTCTTCGTCGGGGACGACGTAGTAGTAGACCGCAAGCGACGAGCGCCACTTGGGCCCGAACGTGGCATCGCCGAAGTTCGTGTCGATCATGTCCCGGGAGAACGCGATGCGCGTCCAGGTGATGTCCAGCGGCGGCGTCAAACTCAGCACCGACATGGCAGCCTCCTTGCGGCGCGAAGCCCGCACGCCGAGCGGGAGCGCCTGGTTGTGGCGTCCGGGCGGATCGGCCTCGTTCGTTCCGTCACGCCTGCGAACCTCCAAAGTCGTCTTCGCGGCGCGGACAGTCAAGAGGAAGACTTCCTCGCCACCGGTTGATCGAAGACATCGCCTGCGACGGCTTCGTACGCTTCATGAGTCCCGATGCGAACCGGGGTCGTGGGTGGTGGGGAGGCGGTCTGAGTAACGTCGCAGATCGATCCGTCGTTCTGCACGTACCGTCACGGAGTCGTGCCTGGAGGATTCGGAGCGTCGACAGAGGCTGCTCAGCATCGACTTCATTGATGGTGCCCGCGATCGTCGGTCGGCGATGAGTGCCGCGATGTTCCCGAGGGCGCTCGTGGCCGGGTGTGACCGGCTTCAGTGCGAGGTTTCACTGGATGAGCTTCGACCAGATCTCGCGATGCTTGAGCAGCACGACACGGACGAGACGCACGTGCGTCGGCGCGACCGCTTCGTGTAGCTCATCCTGTCGGGGGTGCCGATCCTTCCGCTGATCGTGCTTGGGCCTGGGTCGAGCCTCGTGGACGGCTACGCGAGGTACAGGGCGCTGCGGGTTCTCGGCGTCGACCAGGCCGAGGTCCTGCGAGGACGCACGGCGCCATCGAGGGCTTGAGACGGCCGCCGCCCTTGCTGTCGCCAAGGCGTTGGCGCTGGAAGGTCTGTCAATGGTTTTGTCAATGAAACGCCGTCGTCGGGTGCCATCTGTGACAGGTCAGACAGGCAAATGGCCCGATCAGCAGGCTTGGGACGGCTCCCTCGAGGGTGGTCGGCCCTCTTTTAATCCGCGGGTTCTGGGTTCGATCCCCAGGCGGCCCACCGCACCTGACCTGCGCAAACGCTGCCGTCGGAGGCATGACCGGCCGACCGTCTGTCAATGGTTCTGTCGGTTGCCCCGGGGGCTGAAGGTGCCTCGGGCGGTGTATGCGTGGCTTCGTCCGCCAGCGCGGCAGCTCGTTCCGGGCCCTCGTCTACGCCGGACCCGACCTGCTGACCGGCAAGGACACCTACCTCACCGCGTCCACGCGCGACCGTCGCCAGGTTGAGCCGATCCGCACCCGGCTGCTCGCCAAAGTCGACCAGCAGCGCACCGGCTCGACGAAGGGCAACCCTCGGATACACCCTCGACGCGTGGCTGCAGGTGCACGAAGCAGACGACCGGAGGGGTATCGCGGCTACGCCGAGCGCACCATCAAGCCGGCGCTGGGCGACGTCTCCATCGCGAAGGGCAGCGCGCGTGTGTTGGAGCAGTTCTATGCGCAGCTGCAGCGCTGCCGGGCGCGGTGTACCGGCAAGGCCTTTCTAGAGCACTTCACGGATGAGGCGCACGAGTGCGGCCAGGTCGTTCACCGTCGGGTGCGGGACCACGACTGCGCCGCGGCGAGGTGCCGGGTGCTGGCGTGCAAGCCGCAGGTGTGCAAGCCGATGAGTGCCTCAACCGTCCGCCAGAGCCAAGAGGGTCGGGCGGTGGTCAGTTTGCTTTCGACTGAGTACGCCGGGCGTAGGCGCGGGCGGCGCGGGCGCGGTCGCCGCAGCGGGTGGAGCACCAGTGGCGGCGGCCTCGGCGCAGGAGGTAGCGATTGCAGGGAGTGGAATCGCAGGCGATCAGGATTTCGGCGTCGGGGCCGGTGAGCAGGTCGGCCGCATTGGCCGCGATGACCGCCAGAGCGTGGTCGAGGATCTCGTTGGTGGGGCACGCTGCCGCCCGGTGGGGACCCCTCTTCTCGTCCCAGAGCAGTAGGGCGGTCGTGGGGACCCTGCTCAGCGCATCGTTGACGGCGGACAGTGCTGCGGGCAAGGCGGGAAGCCCGGCAGTGTGGGCGGCGAACAATGCCCTGACGTGTTCGCGCAGCGAGCGCAGTTGGGTCACACACATCTCCTGCACTCCCGCACCGACCGGAGCGAGGCTGCGTTCCCTGAGCCAGTGGCTCGCTGCTTCAGGCGTGCCGAGGAGATCGATGAGTTGCCCACCGGTTAGCGAGATGGCGCTGTTGACGAAGTCGAGAGCGAGGTATTGCTCCGCCCCCGGCGCGGACGGCAGCACAGGCTCGGCGGTCAGGCTTTCGCTCATGCTTCTCATGGTACGACTTGCATTCATCCGTGAGGACGAGCTAGTGTCACCTCACGGATAGGCAGGTTCTCATCCGTGAGGAGTTTTTCGTGACGTTTGCGGACAAAAACATTGAGAAGATCTTCGTTCGTGTCTTCGGCGGCCCGACCGCCCTCTTCGAATACGGTGGACTGAGGTTCCTTACCGACCCGACCTTCGATGCTCCTGGCGACTATCAGCACGGGGTTCGTCTGACCAAGACCGCGCCTCCGTCTGGCAGTTCCGCAGACCTCGGCCGCATCGACGTGGTCCTGCTCTCCCATGACGAGCACCCGGACAACCTCGACAACTCGGGCCGCGCCCTACTCGCCGACGTCCCACTCACTCTCACCACTCCCGGGGGCGGGCAGCGCCTGGGAGGCAGCGCCAAGGGGCTGGCCGACTGGGAGTCGATCGAGCTGGACCGCCCCGGCGGCGGCACCATCACCGTGACGGGTGTGCCCGCCATCCACGGACCCGGCGCACGGGAGGACGTCGAACCGTTCACCGGCCAGGTCGTCGGATTCGTCTTGACCGGACAGGACCTTCCCACCCTCTACGTCAGCGGCGACAACGCCTCGCTCGACCCCGTAAGGGAGATCGCGGAGCGCTTCGGACCGCTGGACACCGCCATCCTCTTCGCCGGTGCTCCCCGCTTCCCCGGCGCTCTCTTCGACGGTGCGCTCCTCGTCCTCGACAGCGCCCAGGCCGCCGAGGCCGCCAAGATCCTCGGTGCTCGCCAGGTGGTTCCCGTCCACTACGACAGTTGGGCCCACTTCACCGAGGGCCGCGAACAACTCATCTGCGCATTCGACGCGGCTGGGCTGCTTGACCGGCTGGATCTGGGCGACCCACGCTGACCGGAGACGATCCGGCGGGCCCGACTCCGGCAGGCCGAAGCCGCCCTCGGAGACCGGACGGGTGATCAACTCCCACCCCAGCTCGATCGCGCGTTTCTTGAAGTAGTCGCTGCTGTTTCTCGCCGCGGCGACGCGTCCCTGACGCGCAAGAGGCGGAGCGTCAGACGACTATCGCGCCCGCCAGTGGCATCCATCCCCACCGTGGGGCGCGAACACGGCCGTGGCGAGGCCCTGGAAGCTGGTGTTCGCACGAGCTGCGGTCCCAGGCCCAGCGGAAGGAAGCCCGATGGTTGAACGACCGCGCCGCGCGGGCAGGTTCGCCATCCAGAGCGGACGGATCCAAGTCTCTCACCGAAGTGGGCGTGCTCACGGACGGCCGGGGCGAGGAGGTGCCGCCCCGGCCGGTCGGTGTTATCGGTGTTCTGACTGCACGATGGCGTTGGGCGCTGGTGTGTCGGTGCCGGGTCGGGAACCTCGCAGCGTGGCGGCTGCGATGAGGCCGCCGGCTAGCGCGATGCCGGCGGCGCCGAGGAATGCAGCGGAGAATCCGTTCGTGAGTTGAGTGGGGTCGTCGAGTTGGCCGGCGCCGCTGCTGGCGGCCACGGCGGTCATCGCGGCTAGTCCGAGGGCAGAGCCGACCTGGTAGCTGGTGTTGACGATTCCCGATGCCAGACCGCCTTCCTGCGGGGGTGCGCTGGAGATGGCGGTGCCCAGGGACGGGATGAAGGCCAACGACATGCCGAGGGCTGCTACCAGGGAGGCCGGTAGGACGTCGACCCAGAAGTTGCCGTTGGGGCGGACAAGGGACAGCCAGCCCATACCGACGGCCAGGACAACGAGCCCGGTGACGATCATCGCCTTCGGCCCGTACCTGGCTATCGCCTTCGGTGCGACCGCGATCATGCCGATCATGATGAGGGCCGTCATCGGCAGCAGCGCCGCTCCGCTGGGGAAGGCCGCGTAGCCCAGGACCTGCTGCAGGTAGAGGTTGAGGAAGAACCACATTGGGATCCACGCGCCGCCGAGCAGCACCTGCGCGATGTTGGCCGCCGCCAGGTTCGGTGTACGGAAGATCGCGAGCCTGACAAGGGGTTCTTGGCGGGCTGCTTGAACGACGAGGAAAGCTGCAAGTAGGACGACGGCCGCCCCGAGGCCGCCGAGGGTCTGCGCTGAGGCCCAGCCGACCTCAGGAGCACGGACGATCGCATATACGGCCGCACCCAAGCCGAGTGTGACTGTCAGTGCCCCGATCAGGTCGAGTGACCCTCTGCGGGCGCCGCCGGCCGGCATCAGCGCCGGGGTGGCGATGAGCGCGACGAGAGCGATCGGGATGTTGAGGTAGAACACCCAGGGCCAGCTGATGTACTCGGTGATGACGCCTCCGAGGAAGACTCCTGCCGTCCCGCCAGCTGGGGCCGCCGCACCGTACAGCGCGAGGGCCTTGGTGAGCTCGCGTGGCTCGGAACCGAAGAGCATCATCAGCAACGTCAGCGCCGATGGTGCAATCAACGCCGCTCCGACGCCCTGGACCGCGCGACCGGTCAGCTCCACGCCGACCGAGCCGGCTGCACCGGCCACCACGGACCCGGCGAGCAGGACCAGCCAACCGGTGGCGAACACACGGCGGGCGCCGAGGAGGTCGGACAGACGACCTCCGAGCAGCAGCAGGCCGCCGAACGCGACCACGTAGGCGTTGAAGACCCACGACAGGTTTTGTTGGGAGAACCCGAGGTCTTCCTGGATGCGTGGCAATGCCACTCCGATGATCGAGGTGTCCGTGATCACCATGAACTGGGCTGCCGCGATCAGTGACAGCGCCCACCAGCGTCGTCTGGACGTCGATGGACTTGTTGACTGGCTCACTGTTCCACTCCTTACAGGTACTGGATGTCGCACTCCGCCGAGGCGGGCCTCTGAGGTGTGTGTCTCGCATCGGACCGGCAGGGATTCCCGTGCCGAAGGAATCCAACAGCTCGATACCCTAGGGGGGTAGGGCATCCGTAGGCAAGTGTCGCCTCGACCAGGCTCCTACCGGTAGGGGGTGGGGGTATAGCGGCGTGGGCGATGGGGGAGTGTGCCAACCATGAGACAGAACGACGCGGCAGGGCACGGCTACATCGCAAACAAGGACGACTACCTCAGGCGGCTGCGCCGCATCGAGGGCCAGGCGCGCGGTTTGCAGCGGATGGTCGACTCGGATGAGTACTGCATCGACATCCTGACCCAGGTGTCGGCGATGACGAAGGCGTTGCAGTCGGTCGCCCTGGGTCTGCTCGACGAGCACCTGAGGCACTGCGTCGTCCAGGCCGCTGCCGGGGGTGGGCCTGAGGCTGACGAGAAGGTGAAGGAGGCATCCGAGGCCATCGCCCGCCTCGTACGCTCCTGATCGCCGATCCAACGCAAAGCGCCGTCGCTCGCCATGGGGCCGCGTCTACGGATACCGGTAGGGGGTAGGGGTTGACTTTCCGGGCCGGCTCCTGCAGGGTGGGTCGCGGAGGTACCCCCCCGGGGTACCGGAACAGGGAGGTCCCCCGATGAGCACCAGCACCTACGTCGTGGCCGGCATGACCTGCAGCGGCTGCGCCGGGAGAGTCAGGTCCGCGGTCGGAAAGGTGGCCGGGGTCACCGATGTCGGCGTGGACCCGGTGACCGGACAGGTGACCATCGCAAGCGACGGCACGCTCGATGACTCGAAGGTCCGCGACGCTGTCAAAGCGGCCGGCTACGAAGTGAAGGACTGAGGCATGAACACCGCGACCAAGCTGGGGGCGTTCGCCTTGGGCCTGGCCGTCGTTTTCGGCGGCGCTGTCGGGCTCGGCCGGATGGTCGGTCCCGTCGGCGCCACGGCCGAGTCCAGCGCGCATGCCGGCGGCGTACAGGGAGGACACGACAAGACCATGGTGCCGAGCACGACGCCCGCGAACACCAATGTCCCAGGCGGGCTGCAGATCTCTCAGGACGGCTACACCCTGACCCCTCAGACGACCACCGTGACGCCGGGGCGGCGCACCGACTTCCGGTTCACGGTGACCGGGCCCGACGGCCGGCCGGTCACCCGGTACGCCACGCTGCACGAGAAGGAGCTGCACTTCATCGTGGTGCGGCGGGACCTTTCCGGTTTCCAGCACCTGCACCCGGTCCACGCCGGGAACGGAGTTTGGTCGGTACCGCTCACATTGCCCGCGGCGGGCAACTACCGGGCGTTCGCCGACTTCCAGGCCTACGGCGTCAAAGACGGCGTGACATTGGGGATGGACCTGTCCGCGCCCGGCGACTTCTCACCCAAAGCCCTACCGCGTCGCACCACGACCGCCAGCGTCGACGGCTATGCAGTCGCGCTCAAGGGCAACCTGGTAGCCGGCAGGACCAGCAAACTCACCCTCACCGTGAGTAGAGACGGAAAGCCGGTCACCGACCTGCAGCCCTACCTCGGCGCCTACGGGCACCTGGTCGCACTGCGGGCCGGGGACTTGGCCTACCTCCACGTCCATCCGGACGGCGAGCCCGGCGACGGGAAAACCAAACCAGGTCCCGCCATCACGTTCTACGCGGAGGTTCCCAGCGCCGGCTCCTACCGCCTCTACCTCGACTTCCAGCATCGACGGGCCGTGCGTACCGCAGAGTTCACCGCCATCGCCCACGCCGCCGGCACCGAGGCCACATCCACCCCCTCGTCACCGTCCCCCTCGGACGGGGACGACGAGCACGGCCACTGAGGAGGAGTCATGGTATCCGTCACCGGCGAGCAGTCCGGGCAGATCGAACTCGCGATCGGTGGGATGACCTGCGCCTCCTGCGCGGCCCGGGTCGAGAAGAAGCTCAACAGGATCGAAGGCGTGACCGCCACGGTCAACTACGCGACCGAGAAGGCGAAAGTCAGCTTTCCAGTCGGGGTCACCCCCGCGGACCTGATCGCCACAGTCGAGAAGACGGGCTACACCGCCGAGGTGCCCCCGCTCCCCAAGACGCGGGCGTCGGCGGGGGAGCACCCCGCGGCGGCCGGGGTCGACGAGCTGCGTCCACTACGCACCAGGCTGATTGCCGCCCTGGTCCTGTCGGTCCCCGTGGTCGCGATGGCGATGGTCCCTGCCTGGCAGTTCACCAACTGGCAGTGGCTGTCGCTCACGTTGGCCGCGCCGGTCGTGACCTACGCGGGTTGGCCGTTCCACAAAGCGGCCTGGACCAATCTGCGGCACGGCGCTGCGACGATGGACACGCTGATCTCGGTCGGAACCCTCGCGGCGTTCGGCTGGTCGCTGTGGGCGCTGTTCTTCGGTACGGCGGGGATGCCGGGCATGCGGCACGCCTTCGAGTTCACGATCAACCGCTCCGACGGCTCGGTAAACATCTATCTCGAGGCGGCTGCCGCGGTGATCACGTTCATCTTGGCCGGGCGCTACTTCGAGGCCCGGGCCAAGAGACGAGCCGGCGCAGCGCTGCGGGCCCTGCTCGAACTCGGGGCCAAGGACGTCGCGGTACTGCGGAACGGACGGGAGGAGCGCATCCCGACCGACGAGCTCGTGGTCGGGGACGTCTTCGTCGTCAGGCCGGGAGAGAAGATCGCCACCGACGGTGTGGTGGAGGAAGGCTCCTCCGCGGTCGACGCGTCCCTGCTGACCGGTGAGTCGGTTCCGGTCGAAGTGGGGCCGGGCGAGGCTGTGGTGGGCGCGACGGTCAACGCCGGCGGCCGGTTGCTGATCCGAGCGACCCGCGTCGGTGCCGACACCCAGCTGGCGCAGATGGCCAAGCTGGTGGAAGACGCGCAGACCGGCAAGGCGCAGGTCCAACGCCTCGCCGACCGGATCTCCGGGATCTTCGTACCCATCGTGATTGCCCTGTCGCTGGCGACACTGGGGTTCTGGATCGGGACAGGCGCGGGCCTGACGGCGGCGTTCGCGGCAGCGGTGGCGGTCCTGATCATCGCCTGCCCGTGCGCGCTGGGCCTGGCCACACCGACCGCGCTGATGGTCGGCACTGGGCGCGGCGCGCAACTCGGGATCCTCATCAAGGGCCCAGAAGTCCTCGAGTCCACCCAGACGATCGACACCGTCGTACTGGACAAGACAGGTACCGTGACGACCGGGAAGATGGCTCTTGTCGACGTCGTCACCGCCGACGGAACATCAGAGGATGAGGTGCTCCGCCTCGCCGGTGCACTGGAGGACGCCTCCGAGCACCCGATCGCTTCCGCCATCGCCAAGGGCGCGACCGAACGCGTCGGCGAGCTGGGAACCGTCGAGGACTTCGCCAACGTCGAGGGCCTCGGTGTGCAGGGCGTCGTTGACGGGCATGCGGTGCTGGTCGGCAGGCCGCAACTCCTTGCGGACTGGTCCCAGCACCTCTCACCGGAGCTGGAGCGGGCAATGTCGGCCGCACAGGCGCGAGGCGAAACGGCCGTCGCAGTCGGCATCGACGGTCAGGCTCGCGCGGTGCTTACCGTGGCCGACCAGATCAAGCCGACATCCGCCGACGCCATCACCCAGCTGAAAGCGCTTGGACTACGGCCGGTGCTCCTCACCGGCGACAACGAGACCGTGGCCCGCACCGTCGCCGCGTCCGTCGGGATCGACGACGTGATCGCCGAGGTCCTGCCCAAGGACAAGGTCGATGTCGTCAAGCAGCTCCAGGTCGACGGGCGGACGGTTGCGATGGTCGGAGACGGGGTCAACGACGCCGCCGCACTCGCCCAAGCCGACCTCGGTCTGGCCATGGGCACCGGCACCGACGTGGCGATCGAAGCGTCCGACCTGACCCTGGTCCGAGGCGACCTGCGGGCAGCGGCCGATGCCATCCGCCTGTCCCGGCGTACATTGCGGACTATCAAGGGCAACCTGTTCTGGGCGTTCGCCTACAACGTGGCGGCGATTCCGCTGGCCGCGGCCGGGTTGCTCAATCCGATGATCGCTGGCGCGGCGATGGCCTTCTCGTCCGTCTTTGTGGTGAGCAACAGCCTTCGTCTGCGCCGGTTCAAGACGCTCAACAGCAACGACAGCGCCGTCCCGGTCGCTGACAGCACCACGCCCGAGACAGTCCCTGCCGGGAGCTGAACCTTGCAATGAAGTCGCGCTGAAAAGGGGAGTTGATGATCGCCGACAGTTATCTCGCACGCGAGAGCGCGAGGATCGCCTACCAGTTCGAAGGTCGCGGAGCGCCGGTCAGATTCGCCCATGGCGTCTCCCTCGGCCGGGCCGCCGTCCGACGCATACACCTGGCGGACTCCTCGGGACAGAGCGAACGTGCTACTTCGTAGGGGTGAGCCGGAGGATGTGGACGTCATCGCCGAGATCTGGCATCTCGGATGGCGAGACGGACACCTTGGCTTCGTTCCGCAAGAACTGGTCGAAGCCCGAACGGAGGAATCGTTCCGAGTTCGAGCGTCGGAGCGAGTCCGCAGGGCTACGGTGGCCGTTGTACGCGAAGCGGTCGCAGGCTTCATCATCGTCGTTGGCAACGAGGTCGAGCAGGTCTATGTCTCGGCCCCGCACCGAGGGACCGGCGTCGCCGACACACTGTTGAAGGAGGCCGAGCGGCAGGTCCGGGAAAACGAACACTCCAAGGGCTGGCTTGCGGTCGCTGCAGGCAACGCGCGAGCTCGCGCCTTCTACCAGCGAGCCGGGTGGCTCGATGAAGGGCCGTTCGAGTACGCCGCCGCCAGCGAGAACGGACCGATCATGGTGCCTTGCCATCGGTACACGAAGCACCTTTAGGTAGATCCTGAGCCGCGTCAAGCGGTCCACCCGCCACCCGTGACTGCCGCAACCGGTCTTCCACAGCTCGACTGCCGCCGTAGTCGGCAAGCCGTCCACGATCAACGGCCACAGGCGCCAGATCGATTGCTGTCAACGGTCCTTTGAATGGGCGTCCTTGACGTCCGGTCGCAGCCCGGCGACGGTGAGCGTGGCAAGTCGCTCTGCCGCTGACGGATTGAGCCCCGGGACCAAGCTGGTGCTCGGTCCCGGGGCTCTTCGGATCACGCTTGCGGCCCGGCCTTACCCGGTCGTTTCGATGTGACTGCACTGCGTTGGACGGCCTGGGATCAGCCGAAGCAGTTCGGCACCTCGCCGGTGCTGCCTTCGCAGTTGGTCGGCCGGTTCTTGACGATCTCCGACTCGTCGTCGACGGTGACCTCGTCGTTGTTGGTGAAGATTCCGCCGGGCGGGTTGGTCGCGAAGTTCTCGACCACCCGGGTGTTGGTCAGGCTTAGGGTTCCGTCCTCGTTGGAGATTCCACCGCCGACCGAGTCCGGACCGACAGCCCTGTTCCGGCTGACGCTGGAGTCGCGAAGCACGACCGTGCCGTCTTCGTTGTCGATGCCGCCACCATTCCCGAAGGTGGTGTTCTCGTCAACCTTGCTGTCCTCGACCACTGTGATGCTGTCGTCGTTGTCGATACCGCCACCGTCCTCGGAGGCAGTGTTGCCCTTGACCACGGTGTCCCGCACGAAGGCCTGGGACCCGCCCTGTTCATACAGACCGCCGCCCTCGCCGCCACTGGTGTTGTCGGTCACCCAGCTGTCCTTCAGCCGCGTGATCCCGCCCTCGTTGGTGTCGATGCCGCCGGCGTCGCTCACCGAGTCGTTGTTGTCGACGCGGGTCTTGGTGAAGGTCGCGACCCCGATGTTTTCGACCGCGCCACCGAAGTTGCCGGCCGCGTTGCGAGTCAGGCGTGCGTTCTCCACGGTGAGGCTGCCCTCGTTGAAGACCGCACCACCGTTGTCTTCAGCGCTGTTGTTCTTGAGCAGCATGGACTCTTCCTTGCCGTCCTTGCCGTCCTTGCCGTCCTTGCCGTCGTCCTTCTCGCCGATGAGCTTGGTGACGCCGAAGTTGGAGACGGCGCCACCGTCGGAGTCGGAGCGGTTCAGCTTGAGAGTCGAGTCCTCGACGGTCGCTCGGCCACCCTCCTGGACCAACAGCGCACCGCCACCACCCTCGGTGCGGGCGTCGCCACCCTTGAGGGTCACGTCGTCCAGCTTCAGGTTCCCGCCGACGCCGACATTGAAGATCCGGAATGGTTCGGCGTTGGCGGCCCGCACGATGGTCGCACCGTTGCCGTCGATGCTGACCCGCTGGGTGATCACCGGGAGACCGTTGCCATCCTGGAACGCCGTGAGGGTGTAGGTGCAATCGCGAGCAAGCTCGAGCCTCGCCCCGTTGTCGGCGTTCGCACGCACCAACGCCGCGATCAGCTCGTCCGCGTCACACTCCACCTCCTTGACCTTCTTG
Source organism: Actinopolymorpha pittospori (assembly GCF_014873875.1). Taxonomy (GTDB): domain Bacteria; phylum Actinomycetota; class Actinomycetes; order Propionibacteriales; family Actinopolymorphaceae; genus Actinopolymorpha; species Actinopolymorpha pittospori. Next base: position 2,573,298 of record NZ_JADBEM010000001.1, read on the forward strand.
CCGTCCTCCCTCTTGCCGTCCTCCTTTCTGTCCTTCTTGTCGCCCCCGTCCTTGGAACCGTCAAGGCTGGCTTGGTTCACCTGCCCTGCAGCCGATCCGGTCGGCGCGCTCTGACTTGCCACGGACGCCTGGCTCGTGAGAAGACTCACCGCGGCTACGCCGGTGACGCCGACCAGGCCGCCGGCCGCTGCCACGTACCAGCGCCGTCTTTTACGACTTGCACTGAACTGCATTATCGACCCCCGATTTCGAAAATTGCAGACAGCAAAAGGCTACGGAACATTAAGCGATTCACTCAAAGAGAGTCGGCTCATCGATGAATCTGGGTTAATCTTTGCCACGACGAAAATCGTGGCTGCCCAATTCGAACCACTGATTACTGGGCGCAGTTCGACCTTCGGCGTCAATGCGACTCCTCCAGGCCCACTGAATACACATGGGCGAATTCGTGCTTCTGGAATCGTCGTGCAGATGGCCGACAGTTCAGCGGGACGCTTGTATTTGTGTCCGCACACCGATGGTCGTGCGCAACCTGTGACGGCCAAGCCGACAGCCGGAAAAGCGTGATGCAGGCGACGGGGCGAGCCGTGGAGATCGCCCTTCGCGGGCACAACACCGGAGACACCCGTCGTCGGTGAGATGTGGGATCAGGGGCAGGGGAGCCCTCGCCACATGCCCGGTCAGGGCTCCTCCGTAGGCGCGGGTGCCCGAGGTCCCGTTCACTCACCCTCGGAGGTTTCTCCGTCGTCTCACCCACCCACCACGGTTCGTGGTCCGAATGGACGAGTGAGGCGAGCGATCGGGAGGCGGGGATGGATGGTGCAGCGGGTTGAGTCAACCGAAGTCGGGGCAGACGCCTCCTTGTCGGAAGCCTCCTGCGTTCTGTCAGGCCTGGACCTCGCGCAGCTGCGCGGTCACGACGTCGTAGACGAAGCCCCGGACCGACTCAGTGTGCGGGATGAAGGGGTCGCTCCTGATCCGCCCTATGGACTGGGCGACGTCCTCGGCCGGATCGGTGGAGGCCTCGGCCGCCCAGTCGGGCTTGATTCCGACCTCCTCCTCGATCTGACGTTTGAACACGTCGTCGGTGAAGGTGGCCAGTCCGCAGTCCGCGTGATGGATGAGAATGATCTCTGTGGTGCCCAGGATGCGCTGGCTGATGGTGATGCTGCGCCGCTGGTCGGCGGTCACGACGCCGCCGGCGTTGCGGATGACGTGCGCGTCGCCCCCGCTGAGCCCGAGCAGCCCGTATGGATTGAGGCGTGCGTTCATGCAGGTTAGTACGACCACGCCGCGTGCGGGTGGCATGGGCAGAGCACCCTTGTCGAAGGTTTCCGCGTAATGCTCGGCGTTGGCGAGCATTCCGTGACGCCGTCAGGGGGTGGGCTCGAGGTACGAGCCCCGCACTCGGCGGTGCAGCTCGTGGAGCGAGCCGACATCAGGCTCGCCGCGCTCCAGGAGTACGCAGGGCCTCAGTCGTTGCACAGATGACGTGCCTGTCGCCTGACCGCAGTGGCGGTGCTCGACCAGATAGAGCATCCGCGAGTTGGTCGACGCGGTGCATCTGAAGCCCCAAGACGGCCGCCACCTGCCACCGATCTCGCTGACCACCTGGGTCTCCAGGTGCTGTGGTGCACCAGCGCGGTACGCCCAACTGCGGAGGTTCGAGCCGTCGGTCGAACGATGAAGCTGGCCGCGGCCCGCATGGGCCGCAGCGCCGGCTTCCGGGAGCATTGGATTGACTGCGGGTTGCGGACGCATCTATCCCGCTCCGCGCTGGCGTTCGCTGATGTTCGTGTACCGGCTTCCATGAGAAGTCCTAGACGACCCCAGGAGCGATGCCGGCGCGCCAAGGCCTGTCAATGGTTCTGTCAATGAAACACCGTCGTCGACCAGCATCCGTGACAGGCCAGACAGGTAAACGGTCAGGTCAGCGTGGGTGGCGTCGACCTATGAGGATGACAGTTGCTTACGCATCACTGTGATCATCGTTTCGTAGCGGGTAATGGTTCCGTCCGGGGCTTCCTCATCCCACGCACCGGGTTGGCGGCCTACGGCGATGTAGCCGAGCCGCTCATACAGTGCTCGGGGCCGTGACTTGTTCTCGTCCACGCCCAGCTCGACGCAGGTCAGGCCGCGGGCGCGGATCCGGTGCTCCAAAGCCTCGATGAGGATCGTGCCGATCCCGCACGACCGCAGCGCCGCATCAACTGACAGTTGCTCCAGCGATCCGCCGCCGGGTGGCCTCGTGTAGTCGACCGCGCCAGTCGCCACTGGCACGCCAGAGGGTGGGCAGACCGCGAGGAAGTCGATCTCGCCGCGCCGGGCACGTTCCAACGCCTCGGCAGTGCCCGCGACGTGGGTGGCAGACCACCCCCAGGTGCCGGCATGCAGGTGGAGGTCCTCGACGGTCAGGTCTCGAACTGTCAGCGGTAGAACAACCTCGGGCATGCGCATCACCTTCTCAGGATGGGTCGGCCAGCGCGAAGGGGTTTCGACGCGTCGGTCTAGGGAGCCGAACCGGTCGACGTCTGCCGCACTGACGCTGGGTCCTTCTTGGATCAGGTCGATCACACCGTGGGTGATAACCGTGAGGGGACAGGACATCGGCCGGGTCGCCACCTTGACGAACTCGCAAGCTTCGAGGATCCGGTCGAAGAGCCCTGGGGGACTGAGCTCGCGGACGTGCCTGAGACGAGCGGGCGTTCCAGTCGTCGTCCAGCCGCTCTGGTTGCGCGTCGACCAGCACGAGGCCAGCTACTTCCTCAGGATGCCGGGCAGCGAAGGTCCGGGCGCTGTGGCCACCGATCGAGTAAACCTGCCGCTCCTTCGTGGTGGGTGACCACGGCCATTGCGCCGCAAGCGATGGCTTCAGCACTCGTCTTGACGTCGTTTCCGGCCCGCGACAACTGCCCAGCCTGCATCCAGCTGAGCGAGGGCCCCGAACAGTTGGCGCGGCCGGTGACTTCGTACGTCAGCGAGATCGGGGTGGTTGGGGTTTGGGCGTCGATCCAGTCCTCGAACGCAAGCATCATCTGCGAGTGATACCGGTCCCAGTCGTCGTGGGATGCGACGGTCATGCCGACGGGCGTCAAGCCGAGTCCAACCATCGTCGTGAGCATGCCTCGGAGGGTGAGGGCGGCACCCTCTTGATCGGGCCGCGGTTCGCTCGGTTCGAACACATCGCCTATGACGACATGGCCGCCCAGAGGGACAGCGGCCCGAAGTGCCTCGGCTGTCCCGGCAAAGCCGCCAAGGATCCATGCCGCTCCGAAGCAGACAGCCGCGTCGTATGCTCCTCGCTCGATCGAGAACTCAGTCACGTCGGAGATGACGTACTCGATGAGATCGGAAACGCCGGCCGCCCGAGCGCGCTCCCGTCCCGCTTCGGCGAAGCTTGAGGAGTTCTCGACGGCCGTCACGCGGCACCGGAAGTGCTTGGCCAGGACCACCGCCGGTCCGCCGGTTCCGGCGCCCAGATCGAGCACCTCTTGACCAGGCCTTAGCTTGTCGTTTAACCTCTGGTCCTTTCGTCATGAGGTTGGTTGGTGTGTTTGCCGACGTTGTGGCGTGGTGCTTGTTGGCGGTTTTTGCGGCCTGGTGGGCGTCCTGGGCCTGGCCGGCTGGGTTTTGGTGCGCGGGCGGGGACGGGTAGTTTCCGGTGGATGTTCCGATAGCCGCGGTGTACTTGTGCCGGTGTGAGCGGGCGGCCTGCTGGTTGGCGGGGTTCCCAGGGGCGACGGATGTGGTCAGTGCGATCGCGGGCAAGTCGTAGCTGGGTGTAGGCGACGACGATGAGCCAGGTCCAGCGGTCGGCCGCTTCGGGGTGGCGGATCTTCGGTTTGGTCCAGCCGAGGGTTTGTTTGAGCATGCGGAAGGTGTGTTCGAGATCGAATCGGCGCAGGAATGCCCGCCAGGCTCGGTCAACGGTTTCAGCGCTCAGGTTGGTGGATGATGTCCATAGCCACAGCGGTTTCGGGTCACGCTCGCCGGGCAGATGGTCGACGGACAACCGGATCAAGCTGCCCTCGGTGACCGGGAGTTCGCCTTCGTGGCCGGTCCAGGCCGCGCGGCGGGTGAGCCGCGGGTGTAGCCGGTTCCAGCAGCTCGCGGTTGCGGTGCCATACCGGGGTGTGTCGTTGGCTGTTGCCACATCGGGGGGCGTCCAGGTGTCGGGGTCGGGCAGTGAGAACTCGGGTCCGTGTTTGGGTGGGCGGCCGCCAGCGCCTGGTGTGCGTGGTGGTTTCGGGTGTCGCAGTACGCGGTCTGAGCGCAGCCGGCCCACCAGCTGCACGGGCAGGTCGTCCAGCAGATAAGCCAAACGCGTCACGTCGTAGCCGGCGTCGAACACGATGAGAATGTCTGGATCACCGGGCTGCCACTGTCTGGCTTGCACGAGCCGGGTGACGACGTCACGGACCTGGCGTGCGGTGGCCTCGGTTTCATCGTCGGTAGGTCCAAGCCGCACCACATCGAGGATCTGTGTCCAGGAGCTGGGTCCGCTCTCCAACACTGCGACGAAGGAGTACGGCCAGCCCGGGATCATCTGTGCCTGGTTCTTGCCGCGGCCGTAGGTGTGGCAGAACAGTCGTTCCGCACTGGTGTCGGCGTCCGGGCGTAGCCAGTTACTGACATCGACGGCCAGCACGATCCGCCCATCCCGGTCACGGGGAAGCGGCAGCCCACTCAGCGAGTAGCTCAGCCTGGTGATGTCGATCCGTCCGGCATTCAACCCGTCATACAGCGCGCCATGCCCGCGCCGGTGCTGTGCAGCAAGGCACAACTCGACCAGCGTGTTCACCGGTCCCTGCTCACACAACACGGCGTCGGCCAGCTCGAACAAGGCATCCGCACGCGCGGTCAAACAGTCATAGAACACGACCCGGAACCGGGAAAGATCCACAACAGTGTTGGTGTCCTGCTCGCCTGGACACGGTACATGAGGCACACTGATCTGCGCGGCCATCGCTTGCCACCTTCGGACGTTCTTTGGTCGGAACCCGAAGAGCATCAGGCGATGGCCGTTCCATCACCACAACGACACGCCGAACAAGGTCAGACCCGCACCCCGAGCAGGACTCGGGAGGTTAAACGACAAGCTTAGGCGAAGACTCTCCCCGATTGCGCGGATCTTCTCAACGGTGATCGGACTCTGGATGCCGTCATGGTGCTCGCAGACCTCACGGATATCGATCATGCGGCGCGAGGCTAGTGCTGCCAGGTAAGGCTGGCGACCGGATTTCAGTCGTCCATCACCACAGCCGGGATCATCCCGACCAAGCCCGCTGGCGGATCCTGCAGGGGAAGAAGTGCGCCCAAACCGGCGGGCCTGGGCCGGGGCCTTGCGGGCCGGGGCCCTCGACTTGACCCCAGCGTGACCCAACGGGCGGCAACACCGGGCGACGATGTGCGCTAGGTCGACGGTGACCTCCGCACAAGTGTCGTGCTCGTGATCAAGATGCCCGTGTCTACGGATCTGATGGTCGCCGGGTCTTGACGCCAAGTCCGGTGGGAGTTCTGCGGCAGGGGTGCCGGGCTCCTCTGCCTCATCTCCGACCCGGCTCAGGGGCGCGGTGCCTTAGGTGGGTTTGAGGTGCTGACGCAGGCGCTCAGCGATCTCATCGGTCTCGCCGATCGATAGCTTCGGGACCCTTCCCCAATCGGTTCCGCCTCCGGGCAACGTCCCAGTCACGTGGAAGTGCAGGTGAGGTACGGATTGGTGCGCCGGCACCCCGTTGTTCTGCCACACGGCTACACCTTCGACATCGAAGGCTCCTACGATCGCGGCCGCGGCACGCTGCGTCAGTTCCAGCAGAGGCGCCAGCTCATCCGGTTGGAGGTCAAGCAGAGTGGGCCGATGGGCAGTCGGAATCGCGAGCACATGCCCAACACCCCGCTGTTCCCGGGTGACGAGCAGAGCAACCTTGGCCAGGCGCTCCAGCACGGTGTATGGGCGGCGCCCACGTAGGTAAGCGCAGAACGAACAGTCATCCTCGACAGGAAGGATCAATGTCACCGGAAGAGTGTGACCGGACCGCTCCGGGATGTCCACCAGTATGGCGACCGCGCGAGCAAGCGACTGCAACATGAAGCGACGCCAGCCAGGTTAGCGGGCTGCCGGTTTCCTGTCGCCTATCCGCGGACCTGGCACCATGTCTCCATGACCACCGAACGGATCACCACGCCGCTACGGCCAAGTGGCGCCATGGTCGCGGTCATCAGCCAATCACCAGATGGTCCGCGCTATCTACTACTGCACTCTGCCGAGTACGTGCCAGGGAAAGCCGGCGACTGGGAATGGGGACCTCCGTCAGGGTGTATCGAGCCCGACGAAGACATCGCGACTTGCGCAACTCGTGAGCTGTTCGAGGAGACAGGCATTCGCGGTGAACCTCAGCCGGTCGCGACCGAGGACATCGGATGGGCGCTCTTCTTCCTCAACGTGCCGTGGGGTACCGCCGTCCGTCTGGATGCCGCGGAGCACAACGACTTCGCATGGGTCACATTCGAGGACGCGTGCAGAATGTGCCGGCCGGAACGGGTCGCGGAAGGCTTCCGGATCGCCGTGGAAGCTGCCCGCATGTCACACCGTGGGCCGTCCATCTGACCGCGCGACGGTGTGCCGTGCCACAAGGGTGCCACACCGGGCGCCGCCGTCCGCGATCCGTTCGAGCACCACGTCGACGGGCCCGTCCTACTGGTGGGCTCGCGTAATCGACCGTCGAGTATTTCCTGCGAGTGAGGCTTCGTGGGCACCGTGAGTGGTCACCGGTCGAGTTCAGCCAAGGTTCCGCCCGGGACCTTCGCCCCGTGGCGAGCGGTGACCCAATTCACACGGGGCGAAGCCGGCCCGCCAGACTTGACAGGGTGGATCGCCATCTGGTCCGCCCTCGTCCCAGCAGCCGGCCGTGAAGAAGGTCCCCGTGAACGAGAGCATCCTGCGCTTCGGTATCTACCTTCCGCCGTTCGGACCGTTCGGCGACCCAAAGGTCCTCGTCGAACTGGCGGTCCGCGCGGAGGCCGCCGGGTGGGACGGTGTGTTCTTGTGGGATCACGTCGTCACCGACATGATGCCGATCGCTGATCCCTGGACCACGTTGGCCGCGATCGCGCACGCCACCGAGACTCTGCTGCTCGGCCCGACGATCACGCCGTTGGCCCGGCGCCGGCCCTGGATCGTCGCCCGCCACGCGTCTACCGTGAGCAGGCTGTCCAACGGACGGCTCATCGTCGGCACCGGACTGGGCGTGGACGAGTCCGGTGATTTCAGCAGCTTCGGGGAGCCCACGGACCTGGCGACCCGCTCGGCGATGCTGACTGAAGGACTCACGTTGATGCGGGCGATGTGGGCTGGCGAGGCCATCCAGCACGTCGGCCCGCACTATCAGGTGAACCTGACCGCCGCGGAACCAGAACCGCACCGCATCCCGGTCTGGATGGCCAGCTCCACCAACAACCCGCAGGTGATCCACCGTGCCGCCGGCTGCGACGGGATCTTCCCCAACCCGGACGACCAGGAGCTGACCCCGGAGGAGATCGCCAGTATCCGCCAGGACCTGCACCGTGCCGGTCTGCCCACCGACCGGCCATTCGACGTCGCCGTGCGCGGCAACGCAAGCCCCGCCTGGCAGGAAGACAAGGACGTGGACCTCAAGGGACTCGCCCAGGCCGGCATGACCTGGTGGATGGAGTCACTGATCCACTTCGACCCGCTGGCGCTGTCGATGGCGGTCGTCGACGCCGGTCCGCCTCCCGTGTGACGGGAGTCGGCACTGATGACGTCTTGCATTTCGCGATGACCGCCTCGCCCGTGAGCGCGAGGTTCACCATCGCGTCGACGCCATCCGGGTGGAGATAGCACCGACACAGCCTGTACCAGTAGGGGACCTGACCAGTCAGGTCGAAGGTGTGGACATGCTGCTCGTCCTCGAAGTCATGTCGTCGCCGTCTACCGACCCGCTGCTGCTGGTTGGGCAAGGGTGCGGCGTCGTAGCCAGATCCAGCCGACCGCCGCGGTCACGGCCGCAGCGGCAACGGTGAATGCCCATGCGGCACCTGCGCGGTCGGCCACGAGGCCGGCGACCGCGTTGCCGGCGGCGTTGGCGACCAGACCAATGCCGACCATCAGGGTGTAGGCGGTGGTCAGAGAGCTCGCTGGCGCCACGTCGTCGAGTAACGCAGAGCACGCGACGGAGATCGCGGCACTGGCAGCCCCGCCGATGAGGAGTACGCAGAACAAGGCGGGAAGCGAGCCGGTAACCGGTGCCGCGAACCACGACGCACCCGTGGCGGCCGCCAACGAGACGATCAGCTGCCTGACCTTGGTCGAGCGCCACCGGATGACGCCATAGGCCAGGCCGCCGGCCAGGTCGCCGACGGACCGAGCGGCGAACCCGATGCCGGCAACGGCACCTGCACCCTGCGCGAGCGCGGCCGCAGGGAGTGCGACCGCGACGACGCCGCCCGAGAATCCGAGGGCAATGTTGGCGACGACGAGCGTGGACAACCCTGCTGGTACGCCGAGGCGGTTGCCTTCCGGGGCGGCTCCAGGCTGCCAGCCGCGCGAGGCGGGAGTCAAGGCAAACCCCAGGCCACCCGCGCCGACGACGAGAGCGGCCACCAGAACGGCAGTCGCTGGAGTCGATACCGCGATCAGAGCGGACGCGAGCAGTGGACCGGCGACCATCGCCAGACCGAAGGAGACGGCGAGCAGCGCATAGCCGCTCATCCGCAACTGCGGGTCGGTGATGAGATCCGCTGTCAGCACCCGCATGCTGCTGATCGTGGCCGGGAAGGCGACACCGGCGAGCAACGCGGATCCGGCAAGCGCGAAGGTGTCCTGCCAGACTGGCAGCACACCGGCCGCCATGGTGATGGAGCAGAGCAGGCTCGCGGGAATGAGGACGCGGGCTTGGCCGAACTGGTCGATCAACCGCCCTTGGAGGAGCAGACCCATGGCGTTCCCCAGACCGAACGCGGCCGGGATCAGGCCGGCCTGAGCGATCGAGCCCGAACGCTGCTGAGCCGTGAGCAGCAGGGCAAGCCCGACCATGCCGATCGGTAGGGCTGCCGAGAGGCCAAGGAGGAACGAGGCGCGGTAGCCAGGAGTACGCAGAACACGCAGGTATGGGCCGAGCACCGGGCACACCTTTCGATGGGCCCACCCACCCGGGATTCGCGGCTCAGAAGTGAGCCACGGCCCAAACGACGCCGATCCCAGACCAGGACCAGCGACAAGACGCTAACACAGCTTGTCCTTACGACTCGCTCGTGCCCTTCGAACGGGAAGACGTCACCGCACTGCTCTACTTCGGTTCTGCGGGCGGCTTCAACCCGGCATAGATCAGCACGATCGGCGCAAGGACTACGGCGGATGTGACGAGGGCCGTGGAGACAGCGGTTCGATTCGCGAGTCCGCCCAGTTGTGGGCCTCCTGTACCGGCAGATCGATCCGGCCGTACCTGGCGGTGGCACGTGGTCAGGTCTGGCGGTGAATCCGGAAGCGGTTCGTCCGGAACGGGGCCTAACATCTGGCCATGGATCAGGAGTTCACCGGCGAGGTCATCGAGTGGCGTGGTCCGGCGCCGTACTACTTCGTCTCCGTGCCGGAGCAGGAAAGTGTCGCGCTGCGGGCCGCTGCCTCGGCCGCCAGCTACGGCTGGGGGATGCTCCCGATCCGCGCTCGGATCGGCAGCACCGAGTGGAAGACGTCGCTGTGGCCAAAGGACGGTGGCTACCTGCTCCCGCTGAAGGACGCCGTGCGCAAGCCCAAAGGGCTGGACGCAGGCGACGCTGTGGACGTTCGGCTCACGTTGGACGCGCTGCCCCGCAAAGAGAAGCAGCAGAAGCTGCCTCCGCCCAAGCGGGTGCCCGTTCCCCGCGCGACGGGCTCGCGGGAGCCGGTCACCGCCGAGCAGCTCACGATCGTTCCGGCCAACCAGGCCGCTTGGGAGGACCTGCGGGCGGTCTTCGGCACGACCGGCGACACCGCACGGTGCTGGTGCCAGCGGTTCCGGATGCTGCCCAAAGAGTCCTGGGCGTCTGAAGGTCCCGAAGAGCTCTCCGCCCGCCTCCGCGACCAGACCGCCTGCGGGGACCGAAAGGCACGGGCGACGAGCGGCCTAGTCGCGTACCTCGACGGCGAGCCCGTCGGCTGGTGCGCCGTCGCGCCGCGGGCGGACCACCCGCGGCTGCTACGCGACTGCCGCGTCCCCTGGTTGGGCCGCAACCAGAACAAGGCCGACACCACTGTCTGGGCGGTGACCTGCTTCGTCACCCGCGTCGGCTACCGGCGCCGAGAAGTCAGCCGCGCACTCGCCCGCGCCGCCGTCGGGTTCGCCCGTGAACGCGGCGCCTGCGCCTTGGAGGGCTACCCGGACTTAGTGGACGGCGGGTCCGTCGGCACTCTCGCCATGTTCGCCGATGCCGGGTTCGCCGAGGTGAGCCGGCCGGGCAAACGCCGCGCCGTCATGCGTATCGACTTCTGAGCCTTCTGGGCCCTGTTCGTCCAAGACCCCCCAGGGGGCAGGCGTTGCTCCCGGAGCGGGTTCCCGCACTCTGCACCAGCCCGTGACAGGGGCGAATCCTCCTTGGCGAGGCGATCGGTCCGGCGTGCCAGACATGACCTGGCTGGCACCGTAGGCACGCTGGAAGGTGGGGTCTGCTGAGTTGCACCGCCGCTTGCTCGCACGACTGGACGGGCTACGGGCGTCCGGGGGAGTGGCCTGCGAGAAGTCGTCCGAACCGGTGCAGCGCGGCCTCGGCCTGGTCGAGCATCTCCTCGGCGTGCGTTGGGCTGAACCGCTCGGCGACGGCGCCAACGAACATCGCATTACTTATGGCCCTCGCCCAGGCGTGACCAGCTTCGGCCTGCCACGGGTCGAAGGGACAGCCAGCCACGTCCTCCCAGGCCCGCAGGTAGGCGGAAAAGCCGGCCGAAGACCTCTCCGCGGACATGGCCACGTCGAGCATAATCGGGCCGACCCGTGCACCTCCCCAGTCGATCAGACGAGGCGGCAAGCTCTTCTCATGTGCAACGACCACGTTGAGCCCGTACGCGTCGCCGTGGAGAAGGGTGGCCGGTAGCACGTCCAGCCCGGCGTAGATCCGCTCATCATCGGACCATCGGTTGAGCAGGCTCAGGGCACGGTCGTGCATCGGATGAGGATCCTTGCGCTGGGACTTACGAAGCCACGATGGGGCAAAGTCCGTCAACGCCCGTCGACAGTACGTCTCGTCGACCCGGGGAAGGTCTGCAGGCAGCGAGCCTGCAGACCCGAGATGTCGAAAGTGCAGCCGCGCCAAGCTAGCGAACACCGCCTCCGGAGCCTCCGCATCCCACGGCATCGTCGAGCCCGGATAGAACGGCATCACCACCCACGGCCCGAACTCATCAGTACCCGCGTCAATCAGCTCCGGGAGGGCATCAGCGCCAGGTATCGCCGCGATCTCACGCAGGGCGACCACTTCAGCCGACGATGCACGCTTCGCGACGACCTCGAACCGAGCTCGCAGACCGCCCGACCCTACGGGGGTGACTTCGACCCGCTCGACGAGGGGTGAGCCCACCCCACCGGCCAAGCGATGCCGCCGGCCAATCTCAACAGCAGCGAGATCGGGGTGAGTGGGCCTGAGCCATTGGGCGATGGCGACCGACCGAATCGGAACGGTCATGTCGACCGGCGCCGTCATGTGCAGGAGACCCCTTTTCTTGCAGGGGTGAGACGTCTGCCTCGGACTCACTCACCTGCCAGCACAGTAGCCCTGACGTCGGTTCGCAACGCAACGATTTTCGTCCGAGGGTAGGCGAGCGCCGCCTGGGCATGTCCCCCAGGTGCCCCCGAGCGACCCGCATCAGCCCTCAAACGTGAAGTTCGCCAGGTCAAAGAGGTGCACGACTCCGAGCTTCGAGGCCAGGCGGCGAGACGGCTGGTTGTCTTCGAGGTGGCTGTAGAAGGCCACCCAGGTCAGCACCCCTACGTGGCCAAAGCGTCGCATTGCTCTCCCGTCGCGTTCCAGGCATGCTCCCACCTGACGCGCAGTACACCAAGCGTGACGTCCCTGGTTGGATAGCGCTCTCCGGGCAGACGGGCAATCCGTCTCTCTAGTTGACTGGCGATGGTGGTCGGATGTTCGCGTTGGCGCGGTTCTCGATAGCGGTGGCACCGTGGGTTGGTGGCGGGCTGCTGACGGTTGCGATCCTGAGCGCGGTGACGAGCCTTGTCGTGACCGTTCTGGTCGGTCAGGTAGTGGGCGCGGCGCCGGACTTCGTGGCCGGAGGTCCGGATGCGCCGTCCCTGATCGCGTTCTCGCTCATGGTGGGCGCGCTGGTCCTGATGTTCACGGTCGATGGCGTGCTGACCGTGGTGTCGAACATGGCGACGACGCGGCTGACGTACGACTCCGACCTGGTTATCAATCGCGCGATCTCCGCGACGATGACGGCATCGTCCAGAATCGGCCATCTGGAGTCACCGGCGGTGTCGGACGAGTCCCGCCGGGCCCGGGGTATCGGGAACCGCGCGATCTGGGTGGGCTTGGTTTCGCTGGCCGACCTTGTGCGATCGCGGCTGATGGCGATCGGTTCCGCCGTGCTCGTGGGGGTCTTGTTCTCATGGCCGATCGCCGTCCTGCTGCTGGCGACGTCGGGCCTGGTCGAGTGGTGGTCTGCGCGGATGTCGGCGGTGGAGGGCGTGTCGTGGCGCAGCGGCACCAAGAGCGGTCGGGAAGCTGACTATGCGTACGAGCTGGGCATGGAGACGGCGGCCAAGGAACTGCGCGTGTTCGGCTTCGGCCCATGGCTGATGGACCGTTACGTGCGCGACTGGCGGGCTGGGATGGTGCCGCTGTGGCGGGTTCGTCGGGTGGCGGCGTTGCGGACCATGGCGGTCTACGCGGCTCATCTCGCCGCGTTGGCGATCGCCGTCTGGGTCCTGGTGCGGGATGTGAACACCGGAGCGCTGGGGTTGACCGCCGTCGCGACCAGCTTGGCGGCACTGTTGCGACTCGCGATGTCGGCGAACGGGGTCGCCGCGGCGTCCGTGGAGCGCGCAATGTCGCCTTTGCAGGCCTTGCGCTCGTTGCCGGAGACAGCGCTGGCCGCACGGGAGAGCGGCCACGGGAATGACACACCACAGGTGAGCGGGGCTAAATCGTTCTTCGTGGATCCGCCTCGCCCGCTGTCGGGTCCGCCAGAGGTGCGGTTTGAGGGCGTGTGGTTCCGCTACCCGGGCTCAGACGTCGATGTCCTCCGCGGCCTGGACCTTCGCATGGGCGCGGGCGAGGCGATCGGCCTTGTCGGATTGAACGGTGCGGGTAAGTCGACGCTGGTGCACCTGCTCGCGGGTGCCTACCGCCCGTCCGCAGGGCGGATCGTGGTGGACGGGGTGGACCTGGCCGACTTGGACGACCAGGAGTTGGCGGCGTGGCAGCGGCGGTTGGCGCCCGTCACCCAGGACTTTCTACGGCTACCGCTCACCGCGGCGGAGAACGTGACCCTCGCTGAACCCGTGAACCAGGAGCGCTTGGCCACGGTGGCGGCGACCGCGGGAGTCGATGCGGCGGTAGGGAACCTGCCGCGCGGTTGGGACACGATCCTCGACCGCTCGGTCAGCAATAGCGGGGAACTGTCCGGTGGCCAGTGGCAGCGGCTCGCGTTGACGCGTGCCCTGTACGCCGTCGAGGGCGGCGCGGGATTGCTGGTCCTCGACGAGCCCGCGGCTGCGTTGGATGTCCGGTCCGAGGCGGAACTCGTGGACCGCTACCTACGCCTCGCCACGGGCGTGACGTCGCTCCTGATCTCCCACCGGTTCTCCGTGGTACGCAACGCGGACCGGATCTGCGTACTGGAGCACGGCGTGATCGCCGAGCAGGGGTCACACGACGAACTACTGAAGATGGACGGCCGCTACGCGCGGATGTTCGAACTGCAGGCGGCGCGATATGTGGACGGAGGCGCGGATGCGTGAGCGGTGGGACTCACTGGTGGCCCTGGTACGCATCACCGTCGCGGCGTCCCCCTGGTTGGCCGCGACCGAGTTGCTGCTCGTGGTGGTGATGGCAGTCGCGGGGCCGCTGCAGGCCTACGGCGTCGCCCGAATCGTGAACGCCGTGACCGGACAGGGCTCGGTCACGGCGGGTGCGATCATCCTGTTCGGAGCGCTGGCAGTCGCGTTCGGTGGCCTGGTGCTCTCCGATGCCGTACGGCATCGACTCGAGGACGGGATCGAAATCGGGCTCCAGAGCGAACTACTGGACCTGGCCACCAAGCCGCCAGGGATCGGCCACCACGAGCAACCTGAGATCGCCGACCGGCTCGGCGCTGCCCGGGAGGAGTTCCGCCGGCTGAAGGGCACCGCGGGCACCATCGGCAGCGGACTGGCCGTCCTGATCACTACCGCTACCGTCCTCGTCCTCCTCGCGGGCATCCACCCGCTGCTGTTGACGCTGCCTCTGCTGGGAGTCTTGCGGCTGTGGGCGTCTGCCTATGGTGCTCGCCAGTTTCGGCACGCGATCACCGTGACCATGGAGTACAACCGGCGCCAGGCCAAACTGTTGGATGTCGTCAGCCATCCGGGTCATGGTCTGGAAGTCCGCGCGTTCGGTTTGCGTGGAATGCTCACCGACAAGATCGCGGAACAGTTCCGTCTTCAGAACGGTCCGCGTTGGCGGGCCCGACGCCAGGGCCACCTCCTGGAGATCGCCGCCCGCGTACTCTTCGGCCTCGCCTACGGTGCCGCGATCGTCTTCGTCCTCTGGCTGGCACGAGCAGGACGTGCGACGCCGGGAGACGTGACGATGGTGATGCTTCTCGCTCCGCAGACCGACCAGGCCGCACAACGCCTGTCCGACTCCGTACGCGTGCTCATCGCGATGCTCGACGTCGCCGGCCACATCCAGTGGCTACGGCGACACCTCGGCCACCAGGTCGCGTGGGCAGGCGCCGAGGAACCCCCGACCACCCTGCGACACGGCATCGAACTGCGCAACGTCTCATTCGCCTACCCAGCTGCGGAACGCCCCGTGCTTCGTGATCTCAGCGTCTATCTTCCGGCCGGCAGCACGGTGGCACTGGTGGGAGACAACGGCGCCGGCAAGACCACCATGGTCAAACTCCTCGCTCGCCTCTACGACCCCACCGACGGCAGCATCCTCGTGGACGGCGCCGACCTACGCGCCATCAACCACCAGGCCTGGCGCAGCCGGATCTCCGCCGGGTTCCAGGACTTCGTACGCTACGAATACACCGCTCGAGAAGCCATCGGACTCGGAGAACCAAGCCGCCTCGGCGGGCCGACCCAACCCCGGGCGGGAGCCGAATCGGAAGTCCGTACAAGCGGCGACGCCTTCACTGACGACAGCTATGACGCGGCAATCGACGCCGGCGACGCCCGTGCCGTGATCGACCGGCTCCCCGACGGCCTTGACACTCGCCTGGGCAAACGCTTCGGCGGCACCCAGCTCTCCGGTGGCCAGTGGCAACGACTCGCACTCGCACGCGCGTTCATGCGCGAACGGCCACTGCTCGTTCTGCTCGACGAACCCGCAGCCGCCCTCGACCCGGAGACCGAACACGCCCTCCTGGACCGCTTCAACGCCGCCTCCACCGCCACCCGTGAGACCGGCGGCATCACCCTCCTGGTCTCACACCGCCTCTCCACCGTACGGATGGCAGACCTCATCCTCGTCTTCGAAAACGGCGAGCTCACCGAGTCCGGCAGCCACGAGGACCTCATGGCCACCGGAGGCTCCTACGCCGAACTCTTCGAACTCCAAGCCAGCGCCTACCGATGAGCAACGCACTCCCGTCGCGCACCCTGATCCCGCCCATGCAGACGTCGAAGCGTTCCTTCGAGCTGGACACGCGCTCGTGATCGACAGTGCGTCATCTCCTCGTCAGGAGGCTTCGGTCATAGGCGGTCCGGTCGACTCGCGGAATTCGATCCGCGTGAGCGGGGTCGTCGGCCCTGCGGGTTCGGGTCGACCCTCGACGGCCGCGATCAGTCGCCGCATGGCGTGCCGACCGGCAGTCTCTCGATCGACAATCACGGTCGACAAAGCAGGAGCCGCGTAGCGTGCAAGTAGACGGTCATCCCAGCCGGTGACGCTGAGTCGGCCGGGCACGGCCCAGCCCCGACTGTGCGCTGCACCGAGGACCCCGACGCCGATGTCATCGCTGGCGGCGACCACCGCCGTGACGGGAGTGTCGTCCGGCAACGCGAGTATCCCCTGTCTTCCCGTCTCCGGGTGCCAGGGTCCGGACGGCTCGCCGTGGGTGCGAAGGCCATATCGCCGACACGCCTCGAGGTAGCCCGCCATCCGCAGACGTGCCGACGGCCAGCCCTGCGGTCCCCCGACGTGCAGCAGGTCCCGGTGTCCGAGTTCGGACAGCCTTCGCACGATCTCGATCATGGTTTCCTGATCCTCGGCCACGGCATCGACTGCACGGAGCCGATGGTCGTACTCATCGACCTGCACCACCATGCCGGCAGGAGCGAGGTCCGCCGGATCCATCGGCGACACCGAGAGCACCCCCTCGACCTGCCCGCTCGCCAACAGTTCCTCGACGCGCGCCCACAACGACTCCGGACCTTCATCCAGTCCGATGACGATCTCCACCCGATAGCCCGAACTGCGGGCTTCCTCGCAGGCAGCAGCGACAGTTCGTTCCGGGCCAACCCAGCCCGGCAGAACAACGCCGAGCATGCCGCTCCGCCGTGTCCGCATGGAACGAGCGACCAGGTTCGGCCGATATCCCAGGGTCTCCACGGCAGCCCTCACCCGCTCCGCCGTTTCCGGAAGCAGGCCGCTGTTCGGGCGGAAGTACCGCGACACGGTCTGGTGCGAGACCCCCGCCAGATCGGCCACCTGGCGCAGGGTCGGGCGGCGCTCAGTGTTCATGCCGCAAATGCTACTTGCGAATCGAGTGAACGATCACTTAAAGTCCCGCGTGATCGTTCACTCTCGAACGCTGCGACCGTCCGGTTCGCACTTAGTGACGCATCACAGGAGAAGACATGCCGCGCCCCCGTACGCCTCAGCCCGTCGCTTCGATGAGTCGCCGCACAGTGCTGGCTGCCTCGGGGGGTGCTGCTGCGCTGACGGTCATCGGCAGAACCGCGTACGCCGCGCCGCGCCGCGGATATCAGAACCCCGTCGAGTCGACGAGCCATGCGGACCCTGCCGTTCTGCACGCCGACGGGGCCTTCTATCTGTACTCGACGAACGGCAGCATGGGGACGATGCCCGTGCTGACGTCACCCGATCTGGTCAGTTGGACCGAGGTTGGGAACGGCATGCCGGTGATCGCTGACTGGTCGGTGTCAGGCCGGCACTGGGCCCCGGAAGTGATCAGGGTAGGGCGCGACCGCTACCTCTCCTACTACACGGCGCGGCGCGCTGACATCGCGCAGCAGGCCGTGTCAGTGGCCGTGTCGGACTCGCCCCTCGGACCGTTCTCGGATGACCGCTCCACACCGCTGGTTGGTCAAAGCGACGAAGGCGGCAGTATCGATTCGTCGCCGTTCCGTGATCACGACGGCTCGCTGTGGTTGCTGTGGAAGAACGACGGCAACGCAGCGGGACTGCCGTCCTATATCTATCTGCAGCGACTCTCCGACGACGGCCTCGAACTGCAGGGCGAGCCGCAGCGGATCATCGGCATGGACCAGTCGTACGAGACCTACACCATCGAGGGTCCGTCGGTGATCATGCATCGCGGCACCTACTACTGCTTCTACTCGACCGGTCAGTACTGGAACGACAGCTACGGAGTCTGCTGGGCGACGGCGCCGCGTATCACCGGACCATGGACCAAGCCAGGCGACGGGCCGATCATGATCAGTAACGATGTGGCCACCGGCCCCGGACACGGGATGCCGATCAAGGTCGGACCGCACTGGTGGTACGTCTATCACGCGTGGGAGCCGGACGGTGAGCCCGAGGGCCGGCTGATCTGGCTGTCCCGGTTGACGTTCGGCGGCGACGGACCAGTCATCGACGGGCCGCACGTGGACAACCCGTTCAGGCCCATCGTCTGAGGCGCCCTCAACTCGGTGACTCACCCTCGACTGCGATTCGGGCGAGTTCCGACGCATGTCGTTGCCGGTGATCAGCGCTCCGTAACGGAGCGCGCGTCTCACATGTCCAGCTCAGCCAGGAGACACCGATGGTGATTCAAGAGGTCTCGGAAGGTTCGTCGGGGAGCCAGGTCTCGCAGACGGCCTCCACACCCGGACCCGGTAAACGCCGGCAGCGGAAGGTCTCACTTGTCACGCGGTTGCGGCGTGACTACCCGGTCCTGCTGTTGGCGATCCCGGGAATGTTGATCATTCTCGCCTTCCAGTACTACCCGCTGTACGGCAACGTCATCGCCTTCCAGGACTTCCAGCCCTATCTAGGGGTCAGCAGGAGCCTCTGGAACGGCGTTGAGAACTTCGATGTCATCATCAACGGTGATCCGGAGTTTCTGAACGCGGTCAAGAACACCCTGATCCTCACCCTGATCCAGACCGTGATCGTGTTCCCGGCGCCCATCGTCGTCGCGATCACCCTGCACACACTGCTGTCGAACAAGCTCCGTCAGCTGGTTCAGTCGATCCTCTATCTCCCGCACTTCATGTCCTGGGTAATCGTGGTCGCCGTCTTCCAACAGGTGCTCGGTGGCACTGGAATGATCAACAACTGGCTCCGGAGCCACGGCTACGACGCGCTGCACATCATCGGAAATGCCGAGGCGTTCCGCGCTCTGCTCACCTCCCAGGTGATGTGGAAGGACACCGGTTGGGCCACGATTCTCTTCCTCGCAGTGCTGTCACAGATCGATCGTTCGCTGTACGAGGCATCTGCCGTCGACGGTTCGACCCGCTGGCAGCAAATCCTGCACGTCACCCTGCCGGGCTTGAAACCGATCATCATCCTGCTGCTCATCCTCCGACTCGGGGACTCCCTGTCGGTCGGTTTCGAGCAAATCATCCTGCAGCAACCCGCGGTCGGCAAGGAAGCCAGCGAAGTGCTCGACACCTACGTCTACAACAACGGAATCCTCGGCGGCGCCTGGGGAGTCTCCGCGGCCGTCGGGCTGGTCAAGGGCATCATCGGACTCGCCCTCGTGCTGACCGCGAACAAGCTCGCCCATCGACTCGGCGAGGAAGGGATCTACCGAGGGTGACCAAGCGTCGATATGCAGTGATTGACGGCATGCCAATGCCGAGCTGGACAGAAAGGATCACCAAGGGGATATTCCTGACCGTCATCTGCGCCCTCGTCGTACTCCCGTTCGTCGGCGTAATCTCGACCAGTCTGGCCACGCCCGACGAAGTGAACCGGGCCGGCGGATTCGTGATGTTCCCGACGCACGGCATCGACCTGTCGGCCTACCGATCCATCTTCGCCGGCGGAACGGTTACGCAGGCCCTGCTGGTGAGCGGATTCATCACCGTCGTCGGCACCGGTATCGCGCTGACCCTGACCTGCACACTCGGCTGGGCCCTCAGCAGACGCGCAACCCTCGGCAACAAGCCCTTGCTGATGCTGGTCCTGATCAGCCTCCTGTTCAACCCTGGTCTCATTCCGACCTATCTGGTGGTCCAGCAGTTCGGTCTGCTGGACAGCCTGTGGTCGGTGATCATCCCGACAAGTGTCAGCGCGTTCAACGTGATCGTCGTGCGTGCGTACTTCACCGGGTTGCCGGCTGAGATCATGGACGCCGCGCGAATCGACGGCGCATCGGAGTGGAAGATGTTCCGGCACATCGGACTTCCACTGTCGAAAGCGGTCATCGCTGTCATCGGACTCTTCTACGGCGTCGGCTACTGGAACAGCTTCCTCAACGCCATGCTCTACATCAACGACGCCAGCAAATGGCCGCTGCAACTCGTGCTACGCACCTACGTCGTCAACGGCGTCGAGCTCGGTGGCCAGGACCTCGGCGTGGGAGCCGAGGCCGTCCCGCCGCAGACGACGATCCAGATGGCGATCCTGATGATCTCCGTACTCCCGATTCTGTGTGTCTATCCATTCATCCAGCGCCACTTCGCCAAAGGCGTACTCACTGGCGCCGTCAAGGGTTGATCGAAGAGTTCAATGCCACCTGCGAGAGGTTTCACGACAATGACGATGTTCGAATCCCGGCCTCTGTCCCGACGAGCTGTGCTTGCAGCTGTCGGGGCCGTCGGATTGTCCGGAGCCTTGGCCGGATGCTCCAACGCAGGCCGCGGCGGAGCCACCGGAGCCAACGACGCGGCCTCGAAGTCGAAGGTGCGGCCGGCCTACATCCGGTACCAGGGTGTCGAGCCTGACATGTCCGGCGCGGAGTACAACATCCCGGACGCGTTCAACCGGTACCCTGCCCAACCGGTGCAGGCGATCGCCGATGCGCCCGGGGACGGCAGGCCGATCCAGGTCATGACCTTCACCAACACGCCGATCCCGCCGAAGCTGTCGGGGAACCAGTTCTGGCAGGAGTTCAACAAGCAGGTTGGCTCACCGGTGCAGGTCAACCTCACCCCCTCGGTCGACTACGACCAGAAGTTTGCCACGGCGGTGGCCGGCGACAAGCTCGGCGAGCTCTTCATGATCGGTGGCGTCCCGCAGAAGCCGCAGATGCTGGAGGCCAAGGCGGTTGACCTCACCTCTCACCTGTCCGGCGACAGGATCAAGAAGTATCCGTTCCTGGCCAATCTGCCCGAGACCAGCTGGAACTCCGCGATCTTCGACGGCAAGATCTACGGAGTCCCCATCCCCCGGGGAGCAATTCAGTCTCAGGCGCTGTATGCGCGCAAGGACATGCTGGAGGGGGCCGGACTCCCGGTCGAGGTGAAGAGCGCAGACGAGTTCATCGAACTCTGCAAGGCCCTCACCGACAAGCGCAAGAACCGGTTCGCGCTAGCCGCCGTGCCAACGCAGTACGTCCGCAACATGTTCGCCATACCCAACGGCTGGAGCGAGGAAGGCGGCAAGCTGGTCAGCAACCTGGAGGACCCGGCACAGGAGGACGCCCTGCAGATCCTCCAGAAGCTGTGGAAGGCAGGCTACATCCACCCCGACGCGTTCACCGGACAGAACCAGGATCTGAAGACGCGATTCGGCAACGGGACAAGCCCCCTGGTGTTCGACACCTTCAGCGGCTGGCCGACCTACCTGCAGACGATGGACAAGGAAGCGGAGATCGCGATCATCGCCCCGCCGGCACACGACGGCTCCGGGGTCGGCAGGACCTGGCTGGGTCCACCGACAATCTCCGTCACCGCCATCAGCAAGAAGGCTGAGGACCGGGTCGAGACACTGCTGGCCTACCTGAACTTCCTCGCGACACCGTTCGGGACCAAGGAGTACCTGTTCCGTAAGTACGGCATCGACGGCGTCGACTACAAGACCACCGACGGCAGCCCGGTGCTCACCGACAAGGGCTTCAGCGAGGTCCAGCTCGGCCTGCAGTACCAGGCCGACGGCCCGTGGACGATCTTCCTTCCCGAACGGCAGGGCAGCGCCGAAGCGTGTTTCAACGCGATGAAGGAGCTATGCCCCCAGTCGATTCAGAATCCAGTTGCGGGCATGTACTCCGAGACCGACAACCGCAAAGGTGGGCAGATCGGCGGGGACATCAATGACGTCACCAACGACATCATCCAGGGCCGCAAACCGGTGTCCGCCTGGGCTCCGGCAGTAAAGAAGTGGAAGCGCGACGGCGGAGACAAGATCGCCGAGGAGCTGTACGGCGCACTCAAGGTCTCGCGCTGATCACACGAGTGGCTGACGCCCTCGCCGACGTCATGGGGCCAGCAGTGCGTGACGCGGTGCGGGAGGGGTTGGCGGATGCGGTGGTAGACGTGAACGTCGCCGGCGAAGCGGTGCCCGTCGACGGGCCGAACTAGGGCGCACACCACAGCCGACAAACGCCGGTCTGGCCGCGCCTGCGGCGCTTGTCGGCTACGCCTTCCGTCGTCGAAGCCTCGGTTGGCCCTTGGGCGGGTGAATTCGCCAGGGACTCGACAGCGCGCCCATCATCCAGGTCATGGCCCGACCCGGGCGAGGTCGTCGCCTAGCGGATGGAGTCGATGGATTACGGTCACGGCCCCGTCGGCCCCCTTGTCGTCGGTGCCATCGATAGCCATGGGAGACCAAGCTACCCGCCTGCCACTGGGCACAGGTGTTCCCGCGGATTGGTCGTCATAGATCCATGTAGAAGAGCACCTCGTGCTGCCTTCCGTGCGAGGGGGGCGGAGCGCTCGGGTAAGAGGGGGAGTCGCCCGTACTTGATGAAGCCGAGCTTGCGCATGGCCGCGGCGGCAGCGGGGTTCTCGGTCGAGGTCTCGAGGCGGACCAGACCCCACGCCTGGGCCTCGGCGATGACGGCGCGGCCGAGGGCGGAGCCGACTCCCTGACGTTGGTGATCGCCGGCAACCACCCAGTCGTCCAGCCGTCCGACATGCGGGTCGACGCGTTTGCGGCAGAGGTCGATCTGCCCACCGGCTTCGACCGAGGCGTGCGCCCCCTTCAGCATCAGCATCGCTGTCCCGACCACCTGGCCGTCGACTTCGGCAACCAGATGTTCGAGCACTCCTGGCCCCCGATCGGGGGCCGTCCAGCGGACCTGCTGGTCAACCTGTTCCAGTGTGCCGCCCTTGCACCCGCGAACCCCAGCCTGGTCGCCTGTACGGATGGGGCGGACGACGATCGCTTGGCCGAGCCTGGTGCGCTCACCGCTCACGATGTGACCTGCCGACCAAGGAAGCACGCGCGCATTCGGCCTTCTTTCCCGTTCGGTCCGAGCTGATCGGCCCTCGGCTGACCTCATACTTGCGGAACATGCCTCTGTGATGATCATGCCCCGCGGACAGCACATGAATCGCGCTAACTAACCGGGTATGTACTTCACAAGAAACGTGCATGGGTCCTCGACAACGTGCCTGACGCCGGCATCGTCCTTGTAGCTCCACACGTCGACATAGCGGATGCCGGTGCTTTAACTGAGCCTCTCGTACAACGCCATGGCACTGGGATTGTCGTCGCCTGCGCCGACGCCGATCCACTCAACGCCACGATCTCGAGCGCGGTCTTCGGCGGTGCGGATGAGCGCCGTTCCGATGCCTCGGCCCCGCATCTCGGCGCGGTAGACGAGCAGCCCATTGATCTCCGGACAGCCTGGGTAGGCGTTCCGGACCTCCGCGCTCTTGCACTCCTGCCAGAGAACCTCGCAGTGCCCGAGCGGAACATCGCCATTCCACGCCACCAGGTAGGTGTACTCACCCATCCGCTGCCGCTCCACCTTCAGCGCGTGGTGGCGGTTCGGACCAGTCGGCGACGCCTGCTCCAACGCCTCCACATCCTCGGCGGTGCACTCCCGTATCAGCCCGCCCCAGCACGCTACAAACCAACGATCCGAGGTCGCCAGTCAATAACCGAGGGGTGGCCGGGTGCACGCCCGCCCTCCTCGCACGACGGTCCCCGGCCTCCACCTCGGCCCTCAAGGGTGGCGCCTTCGGCGTCACTGCGTGATCGGCTCCGCCGACCCTTGACCGCCTCCGCTCTGATCTTCAATCTGGCTGGTTGCGAGGACGCGGTGGCAGTGCCATTGGCACGTGTTCATCACACGCACTCGCCTGCGAGCACTGCTGTTTTGGCTGGACTGCTCGGTTCCCGGTTCCGGGCCGCCTCTGCCGGCTGTCCCCATCCCAGGGGCGACCTTTGATCGTCGATGGCTGGTGAGGGCCATTCGGGGGCGCGTCACGGGCACGCTCCCAGCGGCCGGCGGCGTCGCTAGGGTTTGTAGATCTTATGCCGCACATTAGGTGGCGCGAACCATCACCAGTCAGGCGGACTCGAGTCCGCGCTTCAGCAATTTCCTGGCGCGGTGATAGCGGCTGCGGATCGTTCCCTGCCGTCGGCCCAGGACTCCGGCCACCTCGACCAGGCTTAGCCCTTCCCAGTGCACCAGGCGGACGATCTCCTGGTCGAGATCCGGGAGCCTCGTGAGGGCTGTGTGGAGGTGGTCCAGGGGTCCGATCTTGTCGTCATCTATGCGTCCCGGCTGGATGGCGAGCTCGTGGCGCAATCGGTCTGCGAGCGCGCTGCGGCGGTTGGACGCACGCCGGTGGGTGGCAAGAACGCGGCGTGCCACCCCGTACGTCCACATCCGCGCGGCCGCGTGGTCCTGCGGAACCGCGTCGGCGCGGCGCCACAGGACAAGAAATGTCTCCGCGAGGAGGTCTGCAGCGTCCTCGATGGGGCTGACGCGTCTCATGAAGTAGGCAAGCAACCCCGCCGTCTCGCGCTCGATGACTCCCTCAACTAGGAACGCCGTGTCGACGCACGCAGCACGCTCCGTAGCGCTCCCCACCGTCACTTCCCGACCTCCTGGCACGAGGCCCCGTGGCCGGTGAACGTCGGCTTCTCTCCGTCTTCGCGGTCGAGTAGGCCAGGTACGACTCCAGCCGCGAACTCGTAGAGACGTGTATCCAGCGCCCTGGTCAAGACCTCGGACTGGCTGCGGGGGACTCCGGTTTCTGCCGCGCGGCCTACGAGCAGGCGTTGTCGCTCGGGGGACCAATCCAGGTTCGCGACAGCGTTGTCGATCCGTTGCAGCTGCTCCCGGCTCAGGTTCTCGAACTCCATGAAGACCTGGCATCGGACCGGGGCCCCATTGGCTCGCTCTTAGTCGAGCGGGATCGGGGAATCGACGCGCTGGAGACCGGGCGGGAGGGACTGGAACGGCGGGATGCTCATCTGGTATGCCGCCACACTCGCGCCCGCAGACAACACAGCGACACCTGCGAGTACGCCCCCGGCGAGCACGAGCCGCCGCGACCACGGGCGTTGCTTGACAGGTCGAGAGTTCACCAGCGGCGCGTCAGCATGGGCTCTCGTCCGCTCGGCCAGCTCGGTCGCTGCAGCGGTCGCCGCGGCGGAGGGTCGCGCTGCGCCGAGACGTAGCAGTTCGTCGAACTCGTGGTCCTGCATCGGAGTCTCCCCCTGGTCGGCCGGTGTCATCCTTCCCATGGCCGGACAGCTCCGGATCGTCGCACGCTGACACCGGCGTTTGTGCGGTTTGTTCTGGCGTGTCAGTTCGCCTTGGCGGCGCGCCCGAGGCGGATGGCCGAGATGAGGAAGAAGATGCCGCCGGGGATGGCGTAGCCGATCGCGTTGGTCAGCACGGGGTTGTCCGCGGCGGCACTGGCGATGAACGATCCGCCGGCGAGCACGGAGATGCCACCGCTGATGATCATCGGCCACTGGCCGCCCATCTTGCGGCGCTTGACACCCACGATCAGCTGCACCAGCCCGGCCACGACCGCCCAGGCACCCCACACGCGCAGGACCGCCGGGATGCCGGACGTGCCGGCGACGGCCAGGCCAGCCGCGGCGAGCAGGCTGACCACGACGTTCACGTACAGCAGGGTGGGCGATCCGGTGGCGCGTGACGCGCGGGCGTCGATGGCGGCCGCTGCCACGTCGAACAGCGGGTAGATCACGAGCAGTGCCACGGCGAGCGGCCCGAGGTGCGTGGCGGTGGAGAACATCGCGAGGGCCCAGACGATGGCGAACACGAAGCGGACGAAGTACAGCCGCCGCAGGGTGGACGCCGTCGTCGAGATGCCGGGTGCGGTGACGGTGGTCATGGTGATCCTTTCGGTGGTTATTGAGGGGGACCGCGACGAGCGGGTGCGGTCGGAACACCATCTTGAAGAACGAACGTTCTGTCTCGCCAAAGGTAGCGATCGTGCGTCGACCCGTCAAGATAGAACGTTCTACCCACCTCGTGCGACCACCTTGCACTGCCGGCCGTCGTGCCGGAGGGTAAGCGCGTCCGTCGCGCCACCGACAAGGCGTGGCCGGACCCGATGGCCCGAAGGTCGAGACCGAACGTTCTGTTCGCTACCATGGGCTCATGGCGGGTAGCGAGACTGGCGTCCGGCCGTCCGAGGCGCGACAACGGCTCCTCAACGCGGCGACCAGGATTTTCTACGGAGAGGGAATCCACTCGGTCGGCGTCGACCGGATCATCGCCGAGGCGAAAGTGACCCGGGCCACTTTCTATCGGCACTTCCCCGGCAAGGAGGATCTCGTCCTCGCTTATCTGCAGGCGGCCGACCAAGCCATCCGCGACCAAGTGGGCACGGCCTTCGCGGCCGGCCTACCGGCGCCCGATGACGTCCTCCGGGCCGTTGCGGAGTCGATTGCCCGGAACATCCAGTCCGCCGGCTTTCGCGGCTGCGCCTTCCTGAACGCCGTGGCCGAGTATCCCGACCCCGACCACCCCGTGCACCAAGCCGTCCTCGCGCACCGTCAGTGGTTCCTCGACACGATCAACACCTTGCTGGCGAGCATCCAGGAAGCCGAGGCCGAGCCCGCCGCGCAGCACTTCGTCATGCTCCGCGATGGCGCCATGGCGGCCGGCTGCCTCTTCGACCCTGTACTGATCTGCGAGACCTTCCTCCGGGGCGTCGAGGGACTCATCCGGACTCACGCCGCACGCCAGCCATCTTGAGCTGCGATGAGCCTGCGTGGCCGGGCGATCTCTTTCACCCCGGCGTCGGCCACACCGGATGCGCTCGACAGAGTTTGTGGCCGTAGGTTTTGATCCCACCCCTCGCCGGGGGAACTCTGTAGGCGTGTAGTCGGGACCCGGCTCCGGCGAGGATTCAGTCGTCCTAGAGGCCGGCTGAGTGCGCCCTCGTCGCGCCGTGGCGCAGGCCGTCGAAGAGGATCGCGGTGATTTGCTGAGCCTCCTCCTGCCAGCCGTTGGTGGCGCGCATCTCGCAGACGCCGCCCATCGCGCGCAACAGTGTGCGCCCGGTGACGTCACCGCGGATCGCTGCCGCTGCCGCACCCGCGGCGAGCAACTGATCGAGTGACTGCTCCATCCGCGTCCGGCCGTCGTCGAAGACTGGAGAGTCCGTCGTCATGATGCTCTCCAACGCCTCGGCCATGCCTTTGCCGATGGCGGCGTGGTCGACGAGCAGCAGCATGAAGCGACGCAGGGCCTCGTCCGGAGTGTGCTGGGCGAGGAGTTCCGCGGGGGCGGCGCACAGTTCGTCGACCTCCTGGCGGTAGACCGCCTCGATGAGGGCCTCGCGCGTGTCGAAGTGGCGGTAGAGCGTTCCGACCGAGACTCCGGCCTGCCGCGCGATCTCCTCCACCCCAGTGTCGGCCTCGCCGCCGAGGAACATCGCCCGCGCCGTGGTCAGCAGCGCCTCGCGATTGCGGCGGGCGTCGGCGCGCAGCGGCCGTGACGTCGGCAACAGAACCTCCAGAAGCCCATAAGGTGAGTCGGACTCCGGTTGTGCTAGCTTTCCGGAGTCCGATTCACCTTACTGCAGAGGTTTGACCATGACGATCTCGGAAGAGGGCCTCAGCGGCCTTCGGGTGCTGGTCACCGGCGGCAGCCGCGGCTTGGGCGAGGCGACCGTCCGCCGGTTCGCTGCCGCAGGAGCGACGGTTTTGACCGCCTCGCGGGGCACGCCCCCGGCGGACCTGCCGGCCACCCACATCCCTGCGGACCTCGCGACCGAGGAAGGGGTGGCCGAACTCGGCTGGCAGGTCATCGACCGCGTCGGCGGGGTGGACGTGCTGGTCAACAACGCGGCCGCCGCGAGCGCGCCCGCGCCGACACTCCAACGGACCGACAAGTCGTGGTACGCGGACTTGGAGATGAACCTGCTCAGCGCCGTCCGGCTCGACCGGGCGCTGGTTCCGGGCATGGTGGAACAGGGCTCCGGCGTCGTCGTGCACGTCTCCTCGATCGCCAGCCGGCTGCCGCAACGCGCCGAGGCGTCGTATGCGGCGGCGAAGGCGGCACTCAACGTCTACAGCCGCGAACTTGCCACCGAGGTGGGCGGGCACGGAGTCCGTGTGGTGTGTGTCCTGCCGGGCTTCGTGGCCACCGCCGGCGCCACCGAGCACCTGACCCGCATCGCCGACCAGCAGGGTATCGGCGTGGACGCGGTCAAGCAGCAGATCGTGGACCACCTGAACGTGCCGATGGGCCGGCCCGGCGACCCTGAGGACGTGGCCGAGATGATTGCGTTCCTCGCGTCCCGGCGTGCGAAGTGGCTCACCGGCGCCGAGTTCCGCGTCGACGGCGGCATCATTCCGGTGGTGTGACCATGACCGTCAACCTTGCCGCCATCATCATCGACGCCGCCGACCTGGACGCCGAAAGCGCCTTCTGGCACCGGCTGCTCGGCGGCTCGATCACGAAAACCGAGAACCACCACTTCCTACGCGTCGACCGGTTCCCCGCCTTCGTGATCGAGCGAGCTCCAGGACACATTCCACCGGCATGGCCACAAGTCGGCGCCCAGCAGATGCACGTCGACCTGACCACCGACGACCTCGCATCAGCCGACAGAGCAGCACTCGAAGCCGGCGCGCTCCGGCTAAGGCCCGCCGATGACGCCGAGCTCGCCAACCATCAGGGCGCGCGGGTCTACGCCAGCCCCGCCGGACACCCCTTCTGCCTGCGGCCCGCCTGACACCCTCCGCCGCAGCGTGTTGACCTGCGAGCGCCGTTGACGGCTGCGCGCCTGGGGCCCTACTAGTCGTACAAACGCCGCCGTCGGAGGCAAGCGACGCGGTGTGATCTCCGTCGGCCGGGATGAGCGTGGAGAAGATCTTGCCCGCCCCGTTGGGGCCGAGGAGCGCGTAGGTCCTGCCTTCGTCGACATGCATGTCGAGGCCGTCGAGGACGACTTGTTCGCCGTAGGACTTGCGCAGTCCGGTCGCCGCGATCGCCTGGTTGGTCATGATCGGGCCCTTCGAAGTCATGTGGTCTTCTAGGCGGCGAGTGTCGACGTCAACCCCGACTTGCTCATCCGCGATTCGCCGTCCTGTGGCCCGCTGAACAGTCGCGGGTCGGACGGGGTTGCGGATGAACAAGGTGTTCAGTGGGCGGCCAACTGGCGGGGCTCGGCGGTTTCGGCAGCCACGGACGGAACGCGTTGGGCTCTGATGATCACCAGCGCGGTGGTGACGGTCGTGACCAGCAGCACGGCGGCGAAGGCGACGAGAGTCATGGCGTCCGGGTGGATCAGGGACTGGCCGCGCCCGGCTTGCCAGGTCACCACTGCGACCAGCCCGGAGTAGCCGAGGGCGGCGCTGCCCACCAGACGAGCACGTACCTGCTCGTCGCGCAGCCACGCGTGCTTGGTGGAAAGGGCGGCCAGCGCGGCGGTGATCAGGAGTAGCGCCTGGATGCCATGGAGGGCGAAGAAGTGGGGTACTCGGAAGTCGCCGCCGGTCACGCTCCATTTGGTGATGGGCATGCCGTGGCCGTCGGGGTCGCCGATGCCATGGCCCTGGTACATCGGCACGCTGTTGCCGTTGGCGTCGGTGACGGTGCGGGGGTGGATCTCGGTGAGCATCCAGTAGAGCGGGATGAGCATGCCGGCGGTGGCCAACCCGAGCCCGGCGCGGATGGCTCGGTTCAGGGCCGGGCCACCGGTGCGCTGGATGAGTACGACGATCGCGATGATCAGCTGCGCGATGACGATGATCATGACGCCGTAGGTGAGGATCGGTTCCACGGCCAGGGTGACCGGATCGGTCTGGTCGGCGTTGAAGTGGCTGAAGGTGCCCCGCGCCGCCTGGAGTGTGATGACGCCGACTTCGGCGATGGCGGCCAGCGCGAAGACGGTGCCGACCCACCAGCCCAGACGCCTTCCCTTGGTCAGCTTGGTGAGGAGCCATGCCAGCGTCCCGGCGTAGAGGGCGAAGGCGAAGCCGAACTTCATCGGCTTGACCCATACCGACTCGTCCAGCAGGGTCCGGCTGTCGACGATCAGCCCGACAGCGCAGATGACCAGGAGACCCAGCATGAGGGCGGCACAGACCGCCAGCGGGCGATGCCATGTGCGCCAGGGGGTGAGCAGGGATGTCATGAGGCTCCAATCAGAGGTGACGACACCAGGGCCGCTCCCGTAGTCACGATCGCGACGCGCAACGTTCAGCGCGAATCAAAAGCTAACTTGCATTCACAGATTCGTCATGAATAGAAGGCGTCTCTCAGGCGGAAAACTGCCAACTACTTGCAATGACAATGAGATCGAATGCAAGTGAAGGGCCGACCTGTACTTGCAATGAAGTGCTGGAGAACGAAAGACTGTCCCCGGACTCGAAGATCAGCGGAGCGCAGCGACAGGAGGCGACGCCCATGCCCGGAGGCAGGCTGACCTACCAGGACCGACAGCGGATCGCCGAGGGACTTGCCGAAGGGCTCACCCCGACCGAGATCGCCGCTCGCCTGGAAAGGCCACTGTCGACCATCACCCGGGAGGTCAGCCGCAACGGCGGTCCCGACGGCTACGAGGCTGACAAGGCACACCGGGCCACCAGCGAACGCGCGCACCGGCGCCGGCCGACGGCCGTGCCACCGGCCCGCGCCGAAGCATCAGGACATAACCCCGAGGCGATGCATGACCTGGAGGAGAAATTCACCGCGATAATGATCAACACGGGGCTGCCGCGGATGACCGCCCGCGTGCTCACCTGCCTGTATCTCACAGACAGCGGCAGCATGTCGGCGGCCGAGCTCGTCCAGCGGCTCCAGGTCAGCCCCGCCTCCATCTCCAAGGCCATCGGCGAGCTCGAACAACAGGAACTGATCCGTCGTGAACGTGCCCCCCGCCGACGGCACGACCGGTACGTCATTGACGCCGACGCCTGGTTCCGCGGCTGGATGGCCAGCGCCCGCCAGAACGCTGCGTTGGCCGATTTCGCCCGCCAGGGAGCCGAAACTCTCGGCGCGACCTCACCCGCCGGCGCCCGGCTGCAGGACATCGGCGAGTTCTTCGAGCACGTTGGCCACGCCATGCTCCAGGCGGCCGAACAATGGCGGCAGGCCTACGTCGCGCGACCAACGCCCGACGGCGACGCGGCGTAGGTGCCGATCGAGGCTGAGTGCCACCACGGGGAGGCCTCTTCACACATGCAGAAGGGATGCCCAACCGGGTCGGCGAAGATGTCGATGGGGTAGACGTCGCCCTTGTCCGCAAGCTTGGTCCCGCCCAACCTGAGTACGGTCCGGGCCGCGACTTCGAGGCCGTCCACGATGAGATCGAGGTGGGCTTGCTGGGGATATGCTGCGTCTGGCCAGCGGGGCGCTCGGTAGTCCTTCACTCCCGTGAATGCGAGGTAGGGGAGGATGCCCTCCTCCCTGCCGATCATCACCCAGTCCTCGTAGGCCTCCCCTATGCGTTTCATGTCTAGAAGTTCGATGTAGAAGGAGGACAGGGCGGCGGGGTCAGGACCGTCCAGTACGAAGTTGGAGACGACTGCACGCACTCCAACCTCATCTCTCCGGCTTTCGTGGGTGCCTGTGACGCTACTGAGGCTCTATGACAGGTGACGTCCTATTCCCTTCGCGTCGACGAGGAACCCGAAGGAGCGTCGGGCTTTGACCGGTGTCCTGCATCGGGTCGCGGAGACCGAGGGCCGTAAGCTTCCGCGGCTCGGGCGGCCTCTTGGCCGGGTCTTCCTCCAGTCAGGGGCGGCGCGCAGCCTGGACGCGTCGAGCAGATGGTGGCTGAGAGCACCGATCCGGCAACACACGAAAGTCGTTTGCTGGGGCGTTGCGGGGTTTGTTAGCGTCCCGGAGTCAGGTCTGGAAAGGGGGTGACGCTCATGTCTCATCAAGTGACGGCGTCGCCTGAGAGCTGCCTCTAGTCTGACAAGTGCCGGGGCCTCGCTGCTGAGTTCACAGTGGAGGCTCCTTCATGCGTCTTTCTCTCTTGTTTCGCCTGCGCCTGTTCCTGTCCCGGCAGCGGTCGAGGGTCGCTGCCTACATCGGATTGCTGCTGATCGCGGCGCTGCTCGCCGTCCTGGTCCCGCTGGCGTTCCAGCGCGCCGTTGACGACGGGCTGACGGTCGGCGCCACGAAGACCGCGCTGACCTGGACCGGCGTCGCGCTGGCGCTCGGCCTCTTTGCCACCGGAGCGGGCGCCGTCGCGAACGCCATGGGCGCCGAGATCGGTGCCAGGGTCTCTGAGGCCCTGCGGCGGTCGCAGTTCGACACGATCACGGCCCAGCCGTACGCCTTCCACGCGCAGTCCAAGGCGGGCGCGGTAATTTCCCGGCTGACCCGCAGCCCCTCGGCGGCCCAGAACCTCATCCAGTCGGTCTTCGGCACGCTGGTCGGGCAGGGAGTACTGCTGATTCTGGCCGTTGCCATGTTGGCCAGGTTCAGCGTGACCGCGTTCGTGTTCGTGCTGGCGATGGCGCCGCTTTTTATGATCCCGTTTCGTGTGTTCAACAAGCGGCTGTTCGCCGCGGGACGCGAACAGACCGCCGCGACCAGTGAGGCCGAACACTTCCTCACCGAACGGCTCAACGTCGAGGGCGCGGTGACCCGCCACCTGCTCCACTCACACCCGGCGGAGTCCACGGCCTTCGCTGCCCACGCGGCCAGGATTCGGGCAGCCCTGGTTCACCGCAACGGCAGCTTCTACGGATCCCAGTTCGTCACCTCCGCCCTCGCCGCCCTCGGTGTGGCCGGCGCCTACGCCGCGGGCGCTCTGCAGGGCGCATCGGTGGGACAGGTCGTGGCGATGGCCGCCCTGGTCAAGCTCGTCTATGACCCCCTTGTCCTGATCAGCATCCAGGGGCTCGGCCTGAGCGGCGGCATCATCGAACTGGAACGGATCTTCGCGGTGCTGGACCTGCCGCGCCACCAACTGGCGGGGCGTCGGGAGCTGGACGCGGCGGCCAGGCGACTCAGGTTCGAGCAAGTGTGGTTTCGTCATCCGGCTCCCGGAACGGCGACCCTGCCCGACCTCGCCGCCGACGCCCCCACCGTCGGCGAGGACGACTGGGCGGTTGCCGACCTCACGTTCGCACTCGTGCCGGGCAGGACGACAGCGCTGGTCGGCCCCAGCGGCGCGGGCAAGACCACCACGGCGCTGCTCGCCGTCGGCGTCCACCAGCCGACCGAAGGCCGGATCACGATCAACGACGTCGACCTGGCCGACCTGTCCCCGGCCGCACGGCACCGGGCTGTCGGCATGGTGACCCAGGACGTCTTCGTCCTGCATGCCAGCCTCCGCGACAACCTCAGGCTGGCCCGACCTGAGGCGACCGACGCGCACATCGTGGAAGCCCTGCGCCACGCCCAACTCGCCACCCTGATCGACACGCTGCCGCAGGGACTCGACACCACGGTCGGTGACCGTGGCTTCCGGCTGTCCGGCGGAGAACGTCAGCGCCTCAGTCTGGCCCGCCTCTTCCTGGCCGACCCCGACATCGTGATCCTCGACGAGGCCACCGCCCACCTGGACACGCTGACCGAAGCCGCGCTCCACGAGGCGATGACTCGCCACCTCACCGGGCGCACCATGCTGGTCATCGCCCATCGGACCAGCACGATCGAGAACGCCGACCAAACCATCCGCCTCGACCACGGCCGCATCGCCGTCATTCACCACAACCGCTGGGCGCGCAGCCAGCAGAACCTGGTCTAACCCGCGGCTGAAAGCTGAGCTGTTCTTCACATCCCAGGGGACGGACACCGAAACAGCACGCGGCGGTGAGGCCGGCACGCGTCCATGACCGCGCGCAGGTTGCCGCAGCCGTCGGTGCTGTTTCGGTCTCCGGTCCATGCTCCGCGACCGGATTCGGCTGGTCGGGATCTCGAGCTGTTGCGACCGTCCTCCGGGGCGAGACGGGGTGAACCGTGATGAACCTACCTAGCGGGGCGACGGGGGAGGCGCCCTCAAGCTCGATTCGAGACGGTGCGCTAGTCAGCGTCAGGCGCGGGCCAGTCCAGGTGCTGGACTGCGGAGCGGGCAGTGGCCAGCTCCGCGCTGGTCAGTAGCGCTTCGGCGTGTGGTGCCGCGCCAGCCTTAGCCTGGATCCGTGGACCGGGTGGGTTGGTGATCTTGGTTGTGGGTTTGGTGGTGTGGGCTGCGGCTGGGCAGGTCGGGCTCGCTGGTCTGCCCAGCTTTCCTTTGGTTTCTGGTCGGGCCTTGACGGCGGGTGGGCAGGTTTCAGGCGAGGCGTGGTGGCCCGGTCGCAGGGCGGAACACGTTGTTCCACAGGGTTTTCCAGTGTTGGGCCCAGGGCCAGTGCTCGGGCAGGTGCAGCACGGTCCGGCGCCCGGGGCGGGCCAGTCGTGCAGGGACGGTGACGATGTGACGGCGAAGCGTCGCGCCGCGGGCGAGGGCGTGGCGGGGGCTGGTGAGGGTTCCGGCGGCGCGGAGCAGGTTGTGGCAGATGGCGGCGCAGATCGCCCACGCGCTGTTCGCGGCGAACCGGCCTGAGGGCAGGTGCGCCAACGGCCCGTCGATCAGGTCAGCGAACACCGTTTCGATGATCGCGTGCCGGCGGTGGGTGATGTCAGCATCGGCGGTGGGTTCGGTGTTGTTGGTGAAGAACGGGTGATGACGCCATACCGGGAACAACTCCTCCTCGCGGGCGCAGTCACGGACCCGGCGCACGACCAGCCGGGCGGTGACCGGGTGCCTGGTCGAGGCGAACGCCGTGAACTCCACCTCCGCGACCTCAGCATCCGAAATCAACTCACCGGTATCGTCATCGACGACCGCACCGGGGTAGTGCACCGGTGTCCAGGCGTCTTCGGCGATGCTGGCGATCGCGGCGGTGACCGCCGGGTTCTTGGTGAGCACCACCGAGAACCGCACGCCTGCCTTCACACACGCGCCGACCACGGCGTGGTTGCCATACGCCGAATCGCCCCTCACCAGGATCTGCCCGCTGGCGCCGGCGGCGCGGGCGGTGGCGATCGCCTCCTTTGCCATGCTCGCCGCTCCTTTGCCGGAGCCGGCCCGTCCGGCGCGCAGCCGGATCCCGGCCACCACCGGCGCCCCCCTGGATCGTGCTGATCGTGGTCGCCAGCGGCGACAGGCCCCGGCGCAACACCTGCCGGCCGCCGATCTTGGTGTGCCCGAAACTCCCGCCCTGCTTGGCGTGCCCATAGACCGGGCGCAACAGCGAGTCGATATCGATGAACGCCTGGGTCTCGATGCCGGGCAGCAGCCCGCTGGCCTGGACAAGGTTGACCAGATGAGCCCGCGCGACCGACGCCAACTGCATGCAGTGGCCGTGGGTGAACTCCCGCAGAAACTGGCCAAGCGTCGCCGGCGCATACACCCCGCCGAACAGCCGGCGCATCCCACCAGACCGGATCACATCCAGATCATCGATACAGTCCGCGCCGGCAGCCATCCCGGCAATGATCGAGGTGAGCTTGCCCGCCGGGTTGGCCGCCGCCGAAGCCACCGTCGTGGTCCGGATCGCGACCCGCTCCTCCACCAGCTCCGACAGGCCCGCCCGCTCGGCCAACGCCATCACCGGCACCAGCCCCGCACACGACACCAGGTTCTGCTCATCGAACACCGGCGTGGCCCGCGACCACCCATACGGTAGTTTCACTCTCAGTGCCTTTTGGATCGGGTTGGATCAGGACCTAGACACTCCAGATTCTCCCGATCCAGAAGGCACTTCCTCTGCTACCACGCCGAAGGACCACTCACCCGGTCCACGGATCCAGGCTTAGAGGCTGGAGCTCTGGCGGTGAGCCCAGGGGCATAGCCCGCGAGGTCCGTGCCAACAATCAGGGGTCCTGGGCCGCGTCCCGATAGGCATCTGGCAGCGGTGGACTGCCTTTGTGTACCCGGTCGTGAGCGATCATCACAGTGTCGATCTCCCGACCCGATGACAGCCGGACGACGGGGTGCCCATTCGGCCAGACCTGCCACATTGCGCCCGGCAGTGTGTTCACCAGGACGCTCCCGAGGTAGGTCCCGGCCTCGTTACCCAGCCACGCGCTGATCACGTTGCCGTGCGACTGGCCGATGAGTCGATCAAGGCGAGCAAGCGACTGCTCGCTGCCATCGAGGTCAACACCGATCGTGGCGGCCAGGTCCCGCAGTTGGCGGCACTGCGCCAGGTGTCCGGCGAGCTGCTCAGGATCCTCAGTGCTGGGACCGTAGACCGCGAGTCCCCGCGCCATTCCATGGCGGTGCCGCCGTCGGCGGATGAAGTCCAGGCCTCTCATGCATCGACCATAAGCGTCCCGACTCATGGCCACCCAGCTTTGCTAACGGCACGGGGCCGCAGGCAACGCCCGTCCGACACTGGATGGTCAAGCAGGGTGATCACGGGCATTGGCGGGCAGTCATGCTCCGTCTGATTCGGGCCAGAGTTGGATGCTTTGGTCCGCTGCGTCCAGGATCAACTGAGCGTCGATCTCGGCTCTGCTCTCTGTGAAGCGCCCCGGGTCTGGTGGAGGCTCTCAATCCATGGAGGATGAGAGTCATGGCGGCACCGAGGAAGTACGGCGACGAGCTGCGTGAGCGGGCCACCCGGATGGCGGTGGAGGCGCGTAAGGACCCGGCGAGTCGGCCGGGTGCGATCGCTCGGATCGCGGAGCAGTTGGGGATGCATCCGGAGACGTTGCGTGGATGGGTGCGCCAAGCCGAGATCGACGGCGGGGTCCGGCCCGGCACGAGCAGCGACGAGTCCAAGCGGATCGCGGACCTGGAGCGAGAGAACCGTGAGCTGAAGCGAGCCAATGAGATCCTGCGAACGGCGTCGGCGTTTTTCGCGGCCGCGGAGCTCGACCGCAAGATCAAGTAAGCGTGCCGACAGCGGTGCTGGTCGACTACATCGACGCCCACCGCGACAGGTTCGGGGTCGAGCCGATCTGTGAAGTCCTGTCCTCTGGCGGGACCAAGATTGCCCCGAGCACCTACTACGCAGCCAAGACCAGACCGGCCTCGGCCAGAGCGATCCGAGACGCCGAACTGGTGCCCGTGATCCGTCAGGTCCACACCGACAACCTCGGTGTCTACGGCGCCCGCAAGGTCCACGCCGAGGTCAACCGGCAGGGCACCCTGGTCGCCCGGTGCACCGTCGAACGCCTGATGAAAGCCGAGGGGCTGGCCGGGATCAGGCGGGACAAGACCCGCAAGACCACGCTGAGCGAGGGCGCCGAGACCAAGCGTCCCGAGGATCTGGTCAAGCGTCAGTTCCTCGCCCAGGCTCCCAACCAGCTCTGGGTGGCGGACCTGACCTATGTCCGCACCCACTCGGGCTGGGTCTACGCCGCGTTCGTGCTCGACGTGTTCTCCCGCATGGTCCTGGGGTGGCAGGTGTCTACCTCACTGCGCACCGACCTGGCCCTGGATGGGCTCGACATGGGTCTGTGGGCCCGGCAGCGAGCCGGGCAGGACGTCACCGGGCTCACCCACCATTCAGACCGCGGAGTTCAATATCGAGCCATCCGCTACACCCAGCGGCTGGCCGAGGCCGAGGCCGTCGCCTCGGTTGGTTCCAAGGGCGATTCGTATGACAACGCGATGGCTGAGGCGTTCAACTCGCTGTTCAAGGCCGAGTGCATCCGCAACCCGGCCATGCGCCCCAGCGGGGGCTGGAAGTCCGTCGGTGACGTCGAGATCGCCGTCGCCGAGTACATCGACTGGTTCAACCACCGACGCCTCCACGGCGAGATCGGACTGATCCCGCCGGCAGAGTTCGAGGCCAACCACTGGGCCAGCCTCACGACCGAGCACTACCCTGAAACACCCGTCCCCGCAGCGGTCGGATCCAAGTAACCGAGTCTCCACGAAACCCGGGGCGCTTCACTGGTATGTCGAAGGCGGGCCACTGGCACACGAACGTCAGCGGGCCCGGTGGTGGAAGCGGCCAGACCCACAGGCGCCAGTCGGCGAAACGGCGACCGCCGCCGGTCGTCATCATCTGAAGGGTCGGGTCGTGAGGCTCGGTGTCCCTCATCCGTGGCCCGCCGACGGTCAGGTTGGTGCAGCGGCGGCCGTCGGCGAACTGGATCCCGAACCGTAGGAACTCCGGCCGGACCTCCTGGCTCTCTTCGGTGTCGCTGAGGAGCATGGTGGTGCCCAACGGACGCTGCTTGGATCTCAGGGTCGCGACGAGCCAGAGGTCGAACCCGTTCGGGTAGCCAGATAGGCCACTGATCGCTACCGCAGCCTCGTCGGTACGGGCCAGGACGATCCCGGAAGTCGCGACCGCAGCTGGGATCGCGGACTCGGGACGCTCCCATGCCATGCGGGGCCGAAGGCGCGGAAACTCGGGCTGTACGTCGTCGAAGAACCCCACGTCATCGACCCTAGATCCCAAACGAGATCTCCGTGGCACGCCGGGTGCTGATTCCAACAAGCTGCGAGGCAGGACAACGATGGGCACCTAACCTCAACTATTCACGGAAATTGATCTAGTGGTGATGGATTCTTGTTTGGGCTTGCGTGGTTGTGAAAGCTGCTTGCGGGTAGGCTGGCGCGCCCGGCGGCTGGGCGCCGGTTGTTGTTGTTCAGTGGGGGTTTGCGGGTCTCCGTTTCTGCGGCTCGCGAGGTGGTCAGGGACGGCGGGTGTTAGCCGAAGGCCGTACGGATGCGCGTCCAGCCTTTCTCGATCGCGGGGCTGGGGGTCCAGGAAGAGTCCAGTTTCAGATACAGCTGTCGGGCGGTGGAGACGATTTTTCCGGCGACGTGTAGGACTTTGTAGCGGAAGGTTTCGGGTGTGGCTTTGGCGATCCCGGGGTGGTCTTTGAAGCCGAGCAGTTTCGCCCAGCTGATCAGATCCGCGGCGGCGAGCGCTATCTCGAACCAGGCCTGGTTGTGGCAGAACGCGTCCAGCGGCAGGTTGCCCAGGCCGAGGTGGCCGGAGTCTTTGATCCGTGCTTCGACGTGGGCGTGCTGGCGGTGTCGTAGCTCCAGTCCCTGGATCTGGTGGGGGACTACACGGGCCGGGGTGTCGGTGATGAACGCGGTCAGCCGCATCCCGTCACTGGTGGTGTTGTGCAGTTGGAGTTGGGCGCCCGGATGCGGGCGTTCCTTGCGTAGGATCAGCCGGGTGCCTTGCGGCCACTTCGACAGATCCACACAGTGTGTGGCTTCGAACACCATGGCACCGTCACGGATCCCGTCGTCTTCGATCGCGGTCGCCCACAGCTGCTCGTCCACCGCGTCGGCGATCCCCACATAGGTGGGGGTCGACTCGGTGGAGAAGCTGAACTCGCAGTGTTTCTGCCGGCAGTAGGCGGCGAAGTCGTAGGTCGCCCCGGCCGCATCGGCCCGGATCAGGATCTCCGGCGCACCGTCGACGCCAGGCCGGTAGGACTCCGGGAGCGCTTCAAGGGTCAGGTCCAGCAGTGTCTTGTGGTCGGCGATGGTGTTCGACCCGGCGTTTCCGGGCCGAAGGATCCCAGCCAGCGACTCCCCGCCGGAGATCTCGGGCCGGTCCAGATAGGAGTGCAGCGGATGGAACCCGAAGCTCTTCTTCCAGGTCGGTGCAGCGCCGGACTTCTCGCTGTGAGCGATGGTGATCGTGGCATCGAAGTCGATGTGCAGATACCCACCGGTGGCCTCCAGGTCCGGGGCCGCTCCCGCCTGCCAGGCCCGCTCACGCGCCTTCGCCCGCGCCTGGCGCACCAGCCCCAGATGCTGTTCATCGATCCTGTCGACCAGCCGCCACACGGTCGGCTGACTGGCCACCGCCCCGTGCAGTTGCGGGCGGTCCCGCAACACCGCGATCCCCGACGTCGACGTCGCCCCATCGGCGATCGCACACGCCTGATCAGCGAACACCTGCCCCGGGGAGTGAAGCCACGGGCCCCGATACGTGTCAGCCAACGCCTGGGTGACGAACCTGGTCAGACCCACGAACTCAGCGAGCTCGCGCAGCATCGACACACCCGCATGCGAGGCCAACCCGTGCCCATCCGAGCTGACCCGAAGCCGCGGCCCAGCCACGCCACCCCTGCCGCCAGCCGAACCATCCTTGCCTCGGCGTGCCTTCTTCCCACCCGACGAACCCTTGCTACGCTTCACCTACGGAGTGCCTTTCTGCGAGAAAGATCGTTGTCCTCAAACACCGATTCTTCCTTACAGGCAAGGCACTCCGCCGCATTTAGACCCCGTGCCGCCGACCCACGTGAATAGCCGAGGCTAAGCGACGACCCTACTGACAGCGCGACCTTGAAGCTCACCGCATGGTCGACTCCGAGGCTGGTCGCTGGAGCGACGGCCGCCA
Organism: Actinopolymorpha pittospori; assembly: GCF_014873875.1. Taxonomy (GTDB): domain Bacteria; phylum Actinomycetota; class Actinomycetes; order Propionibacteriales; family Actinopolymorphaceae; genus Actinopolymorpha; species Actinopolymorpha pittospori. The sequence goes on from NZ_JADBEM010000001.1 coordinate 2,613,315, forward strand.
CCATCATCGCCAGTCTCAGTCCAGGCACACCGGTAGGTACCCGCCCTCAACCACGACCCCATCACCGTAGCGCTCCGCTACCCGGGCACGAATCTCATTCGCGTCCTCGGCAATGCCAAGGACCACCACTCCGCGAGTCACATCGGGCCCACTTCGACGGGGGGTGACCCCGTTGGCGCGCCACAGATCCCAGTCGCCGCTGACTCGCTCCGCCAAGGCGAACAGGTCAGCCCCGTTCCGAGGGGAGTCGACGAACCTGACACGTACGGCGGGGAAGCGCTCAGTCACCGCCGGGTCCAAGTCTGGCGCGGCGTGCGACGTTCGGTGGACCACGACACTGTCGTGATCCACCACTACAGCAGTGAACGAGGAGGGGAACGCCGTTCTGGCGAACGCCTCAATCTCATGCGCGGCCTCGCTAGTCGCGGCGCTGGCGCGCAGCTTGGACATAGCGTCGTCGCTGATTGCCCCGGGTGCGGATGCGCCTGGCGGTGGCGGCTTTAGTCGACCGATGGACGTGAGAGGGCCACCACATCCGTTGGCCATGCCTGGCTGCCCGGCGGCGTCACCGACAGTTCCTCCCAGGAGCAGAGCCGGCATGATCATCGCGAGCAAGACTCGGGACCTCCTGGCCGCGAACAGCCGCATGACTCCATGCTAGGGCAAGGCCCGCAGCATTCTTGGGCGGTACCTCAGACGTTTCACACGAGAGGCGAGCCGCGCCTAGTGTCCGCCAGCCTTCCAAGGTGTCAGCTGTGAGGGTTGGCCATCAGATACCCCCAATGCCGTTGGGGGTCGAGTTGCAGGACGGTCTGTGGAAAGAGTCGCTCACTCGGAAAGGAGGCTGGTGCGTTGTGTGGTAAGCCAGGCTGCTTCCTCTTCCAGTTCTGCAAGGTCGCCCCGGGCAAGGAAGTCTTGGAAGGGGGCGATGCCTGCCGCTCCGAGTGTCGCGACTCGATGGTGTTCTGTGGTCTGGAGCTCGACGAGTGCGTCGAGAACTGCTTCCCGTTCGGCTCCGTAGGCCTCGCATAGTGTGGCGAACCGGCGGCGGTGGTCGGGCTTGGCTGTGAAACCGCAGGGCTGCCAGCCGGCTTCGCCTCGGTAGAAGGGAACCGCGTACCACGCCGCTTGGGCGAGGTCCCACAGAGGCGGCGCGGGTTCGGCGAAGTCCCAGTCGATGAGTCCGACGAGCCGGTCCCCGTCCCAGATCGTGTTCCACATTCCTACGTCGCCGTGGCGAATGCTTCCACCTGGCAGGGGAGGGCCTGCCGGGCTGGTACGCCAGACCGCCTCGGTCGGGGGAACGAAGTGCTGGAGGGCATCGGTCAGATCCCGCAGCATCCGGCCAAGGGCGTGCAGGCCCTCCTCGGAGCGCAGCGCGGGCGGCCACGGGCGCATCGCCGGCGTGCCCTCGATGTAGGTCAAGATCTCACGGCCGTGCTCGTCGATGCCTAGTACTACAGCCGTAATTCGTGATCTCGGCTGGTCGGCGGAGTTTCGATGCTCGGCGTGTTGCTGTGACAGCGCGCGGCCGCCGCGACATTGTCTGCGTTTGTGAAGACGATAGACATTGAGGCGGCGGCCGCTGCTCTCAGCGTAGAGGTCGCTGGGTGGGAGCGGGAGTTGGACGCGCTGATGCGTCGGGTTGGGTCGTGCTTTGTCCGGCCGGAGACCGCTCGGACGGCGCGGGACGTGGTCGACGGTCTGCTTGCGGGCCTGCCCAGGGCTAACTGCTGGACGCTGGCTGAGCATGCCGGGCACCGCAGCCCGGATCGGATCCAGTATCTGCTCGGCCGTGCGGTCTGGGACGACGCGGCGGTGCGAAGTGAGTTGGCCGAGTACGTGGCGGCGAACCTGACCGACGGCGTGGATCCGGATCGGGTGGTGCTGGTGTTCGATGAGACAGGGGATCAGAAGAAGGGCAGCCACACGGTGGGGGTGCAGCGGCAGTACTCAGGCACGTGTGGTCGGATCGAGAACTGCCAGGTCGCGGTGTTCGCCACCCTGGCCAGCCCGCGCGGGCACGCGTTCATCGACGTCGGCCTGTACCTGCCCCAGTCCTGGACAACCGATCCGGGCCGGCTGGCGGAGGCCGGCGTGCCTGAAGATGTGGAGTTTCAGACCAAACCGCAACTGGCGCTGGCCATGACCGACCGGGCGTTGGCCGCCGGCATCCTGCCCGGGTGGGTCAGCGCCGATGAGGCCTACGGCGACAATCCCCGACTGCGACAAGCCTTCGAGGAACGACACCTGAACTACGTCATGGCAGTCTCATGCGACACCCAGATCCCCACTCCAGCAGACACGAGCACCGGCACAGGCACCGGCAGAATGCGAGCCGATGAGTTCGCCGCGCAGTTACCGGCAACCGACTGGCACCTGGCCTCGGCCGGCAAAGGCAGCAAAGGCGAACGGCTCTACCACTGGGCCCTCACCCGTCTGGCAAACCTCAGCCGAGCTGGCTACCGGTGGCTGCTGGTCCGCCGCCATCCGGCCACCGGCGAACAGGCCTACTTCCTGTGCCATGCCACCACCGACGTCAGCCTGGCAAGACTGGCCACGGTCGCTGGAACTCGCTGGCGAATCGAGGAGAACATCCAAGTCGGCAAAGGGTGCGCCGCACTGGACGAGCACCAAGTCCGTACCTGGACCTCCTGGCACCGCTGGACCACCCTGGCCATGCTCGCCCACGCCTTCCTCGCCGTCCAAGCAGGCCCAGACAGCCATCCCGACCCCAGCAGAGCAATGGTTCCCCTAACCTGCAACGAGATCCGGCACCTCAGAGCCACCATCACCCACCCAAGCCACCCCCTAACCCACACCATCCGATGGAGCCGATTCCGCCGCCACCACCAACACCACGCCCGACTCTGCCACTACCGACGACGAAACCAAGATTACGAATTACGGCTGTAGTACTAGTAGGACTTTGTCATGTCGATCATGGTGGGGCGAGTGCTTCGATGTGGTCGATGGTGACTTCTTGTCGGCAGGTGGGGCATGCGCCGGCGATGAGGGCGAGCACGATTTGTAGCTCGTGTACGACTGCGTACAAGCTCAGGCCGGCGCATCCTGTTTTGGGTCGAGTCTGACCATGGTGCAGAAAGCTTGGGCGATCGCGACGAGTGTGACGTGGCGGTTCCAGCCGGTCCAGGAGCGTCCTTCGAAGTGGTCGAGTCCGAGCCCGGTTTTCAGTTCGCGGTAGTCATGTTCGATCCGCCACCGGATCTTTGCCAGGTCGACGAGCTGATCGATCGGTGTGTCGGCAGGCAGGTTAGAAAGCCAGTAGTCGGTAGGCTCGTTCGCCTCATCGGGCCATTCGACCAGCAGCAGCTTCGCCGGCAAGGTCCCATCGTCTGCGCGAGGGATGTCGCGGTTGGCCGGACGTACCACGAACACCGCGAACTTCGAGGTCATGGCAGCACTCGGATTACCTTTCGTTTTTCTGGTCCCCTGCCGCCACGCCACCTCCTGGTAGGCATCGCGGCCGGCCGCCATGGCGATCTCGCGCAGACTCGATGCCGGCTTCGGGTAGTGGGGCTTGGGACGTCTGCCACAACCACCGTTACGTGGCGGTCTCACCGGCTCCGCTTCGCCGGGGTGGGCGCTGGTGCCGGCTTTGAGTGCGACCACATAGTCCAGACCACGTTCTTCCACGCCGAGCCGGAACCTGGTGCAATCCCCATATCCGGCATCGGCAACGACGGGAAGCCTCGGCGACCCCCATTCGGTCTGCTCATCAAGCATGTCCAGCGCGAGCCGCCACTTCTCGATATGCCTCACGTCGTCAGGGACTTTGGATTCGGCTCGCTTCCGGCGGACCTTCTCGGCCTGCTCGGGATCATCACAGGCCTTGTCGTCCCAGCTTTCCGGGCAGAACAACCGCCAGTCAACCGCCGCCGAGCAGGTGTCGTTGACCGCGTGAACACTCACCCCGATCTGGCAGTTGGCGGTCTTGCCCAACGTCCCGGAATACTGCCAGGCCACACACGCCGAGGCAGGCCCGTCCTTGGGGAATCCGGTGTCGTCGATCACGTATGCCCGCGGCCCAATCGCCTGCGCAGCCCACGAGCTCAACCTGCGCCGCACCGCGGTGAAATCCCATGTCGAGGAAGTGACGAACTGCTGCAACCGCTGATGATCCACACCCAGCCGCTCCGCCATCGGCTGCATCGACTTACGCCGACCATCAGTCAACAGGCCACGCAGATACAACTCACCCGTGGCACGCTGATCCGAACGCGCAAGACAACCCAGCATGTCGGCTGCGAACTCGCCAAGCCTCGGCCGCAACTCCGCTATCTGATCAGGAGTCATGCACCGACCATGTCAGAACATCAACCACAGAACACGAAACGACACACCTAACAAAGTACTACTAGCACCCGTGGAGAGTAAGGAAAGCCGACGACTTCCAGGTGGTCTAGTAGCGAATGGATAGCAGGCGTCCAGGGCCCGGTCGTGCGACGCACGGTCTGCCCGACTCGCACGACCGTGTTGACCACACCTCCCGTCAGGTTCTCCTCAAAGCTGTCAGCCACGTCCGTCACCTTGCCCGGGGAACCGAAGACGTGCAAGCCGCTGGCTGTGGGCTGCACCTCGTGTGTGGGCTGTTGATGGCTCGTGAGCGCCGTCCAGGGGCACGTCAGGAGCGTGGTCGCCTGGACGATGCCGGACCGCGATATCCCGTGGCCTTCCCGGACGCGGCATCACTAACCTGCCATGGCCGGTGTAGGCGCGACCTTCGAGAGGAGATCCGCATGAACGCAGATGCTGTAGCCGCGGACGGGCGTAAACCCGCGTCACGGCATAGGCCCGTGGGTGGGCTGCTGCGCACGCGGAACTTCGGCCTGCTGTGGGTCGGGGAGTCCACCAGTGCGGTTGGCTCCTCGATCACGTCGGTGGCGCTTCCGCTGGTGGCCGTCTCGACCCTGCAGGCCAGTCCGGCCATGGTCGCCATGCTCACGGCCTCCACCTGGCTGCCGTGGCTGCTGATTGGGCTTCCGGCTGGTGTCTGGGTCGACCGATGGCCGCGCCGACGCACACTTCTGGTCGCCAACCTCGTTTCGGCGGCGGTACTCCTCCTCATCCCGATCGCGGCTTGGACCAACGTACTGACCATGCCCATGCTGCTTGTCGCCGCGCTGCTCGCCGGGACCGCCGGCATCTTCTTGAACGTCGCGTTCAACGCCTTCCTGCCTCATCTTGTCTCCAGGGAAGACCTCATGGAAGGCAACTCCAAACTCCAGACGAGTTCCTCGGTCGCCCGAGTTGTCGGTCCGGGTCTTGGAGGGCTGGTGGCCCAGGCGGCCGGCGCAGTGAACGGGATCGTCATCGACTCCTTCACCTTCCTGGTGTCGGCAGCCTGTCTGCTCGGCCTGCGGCCCGAGCCGGAGCCGCGCCCCTCCCCGGGCGATCGCCCCGGCATGCTGCGCCAGATCGCCGACGGGATCCGGTTCATCCTGCGCGGACGCTTGCTGCAGGCCATGTTGGTGGTGGCGGCGGTGACCAACTTCGCGATGCTGGGCATCACGGCACTGCGTGTTGTCTTCCTGGTTCGCACCGAGGGTGCTGGGCCGGGGACTGTGGGCTTCGTGATCGGCGCGGCCAGCCTCGGCGCTGCACTCGCCTCGGGTGCGTCCCGGCGTTTCGGTAGCGCCCGCACCTACCTGGTGGCGAACGCCGCGACCGCCCCTTTCGTGCTCCTGCTGCCGGTCGGCGGGGACGGCTTGGGCCTGACGCTGTTCGCGGTGGGCTCATTCGTCGTCCTGGCCGGATCCACGATGGCGAACGTGATGACCATGACGTTCCGCGGCAACTTCGTTCCCGCACATCTGCTCGGACGTGTCACGGCAGCATCGAGGATCTTCGTGTTCGGAAGCATCCCACTCGGCGCGGCGACCGGCGGCTTCCTGGCCTCGGCGTTCGGGACGCGGGCTGCCATGTGGGCACTCGCCGTCCTCTACGTCATCACCCCTGTGTCCCTGCTCGCCACATCGGTCCGCACACTGCGCGACTTCCCGGCCCAAGCCGCCCAGGACGCTGCACCGTGACTCACCGCCGGCCTCACCCTGGGCGAGACATCTTCGCTGCACCAGGACTCTGGCTGATCACTCGACCGCGCTGTGCCGAGCACCTGGTATCCCATGGTCCGCTGACTCCCGTCGACCCGCCCGGGGTCAGCGGACCATGGCCTACACCTCCGACGGTGACCTCCTGCACGGTGACCGCGGTGTCGATCGGCTCGCCGGCCGCAACGCGCGCGGGAGGCTACATCCCGGCCACGTTTGCGGCCTCCTTCGCCAGGTGGGCGACCTGGGCCGTGCTCACATCGTCGGTGACGTCGATGACGCCGACCCGGGGGCCCACGGAGAAGACGACGTATCCACCGGCGGCCGCATCGGAGTCGTAGGCGGGGAAGTAGACGACCTTTCGACTCGAGTTCGACTGCACGGTGACCGGTGCGCCGTATCCGAAGTCGCCCCCGGCGATGCCGGCACACTTGTCGACCAGCGACACGATCTCGTCCGCGGTGGCTCTCGCCTCGCCTGTGGCCCGCGTCTGGGCCACCTGTTCGACGACGTTCGGACCGCCGTCTCCGACGAGCTTCGAGCCGATCGTCTTCACGCCTCGGCGCGGCAGGACGTCGGTGAAGGTTGTTTCACCCGTGCACGGGCCCAGGGTCTGCGCGGGGTCCGGGGCGACTCGGGTGAACGAGTGTCCGGTCACGTCGAAGTAGAGGCGTTCGCGGATGACGTTCTCCTCGGAGAGAGGGTCGTGGGGCGTTTGCGTGGCCGAGAGCGTCGGCTGGGCCGCGGGCTCGTAGTGGCCGTTCGTGGCCTGGGCCGCAGCGGCACCTCCGCCGACGCCGGTGACCACAGCGGCGAGCACGGCGAGAGCCGCACTGGTGAGCTTCATGTCGTTCCCCCTGGGGGAGTCGGGCGGTCCATTTCCGCCGTTCACTCATCCCGATGCACGCGCGACGCATTTCGTCGGTGCTCAGGGTGTGTGAGCTGGTCATAGTTTGGTTATCAGTGCGGACCGCATGAACTTCCGTGCCACGTGGATGCGCTCACGGACCGTGGCGAGCGAGGTGCCGGTGATCACAGCGATCTCGTCGTAGGGCAGCGAACCGAGGTCCCGCAGCACGAAGGGCTCCACGACCTGAGGCTTGCTCCGCTCCAGTTCGGTGAGCGCCTCCATCAGGTCAAGGCGAGTTCCGGCCACCACGCTCGTGGTGCGCGGGTCGGCCGTCTCGGGAAGTTCGGCCGCGCCGCTCTCGACCGCACGTCGACGCAGCCGTCGGTAGGTCATCCGGGCACGGTTCGAGGCGATCACGGTGACCCAGCCCTCGAACGAGCCGCTGCCGGTGTAGCCGTTGAGATTCCGCGCGATCGCGACCAGCGCGTCCTGGGCAGCCTCCTCGGCATCGTCGATGTGGGGCAGAAAGCGTGAGCAGCGCCGAACGAGCAGCGGACGGATGACGCCGAGCAGGTCCTCGAGAGCGTCGCGATCGCCCGAACGGGCGCGCGCGACCAGTTCAGGGAGCGACATAGGGTCTGAGGAGGAGCACATAGGACAATCATGTCCTCATGAGGCAGGTCGGGCGTTACCGAATGCAGCGCGTGCTCGGCTCCGGTGCCTTCGCGACGGTGTGGCTGGGCGAGGATCCAGCCCTCGAGGCGCACGTCGCGATCAAGGTGCTCGCCGAGAACTGGGCGAACAACGCGGACGTGCGGGAGCGGTTCCTGGCGGAGGCGCGGCTGCTGCGTCGCGTCGACGACCCCCGCCTGGTGCGGGTCTTCGACGTCGGAGTGAGCAACGACGATGAAGCGCGCCCCTACTTCGTGATGGAGTACATCCCCGGCGGCGCGCTCGCCGACAGGATCAGCTCGCTGAGTACCCGGGAGGCGCTGGCGTACGGCGTGGCGGCCGCCGAAGCCGTCCAGGTGCTCCATGACGCCGGCGTTGTCCATCGCGACGTGAAACCGAGCAACCTGCTGATCGACGACCGCAGCACGCCGCCTCGGCTCCTGGTCTCGGATCTGGGGAGCGCCAAGGTGCTCGCCGAGGCCTCCGGCGTCACGGTCACGACCGGCACCCCGAGCTACATGGCCCCCGAGCAGATCCACCAGACCGACGGCTTCGACGGCCGAGTCGACGTGTACGCCGTGGCCGCCGTCACCTATCACCTGCTCAACGGGGAGCCGGCCTTCCAGGACCGCACCGCGGCAGCGGTGCTGGACCGCCGGACCGACAGCAGGCCGCCGCCCCTGGCGGCACGCCTGGGCCAGCCCGCGGCGCTCGACCGACTGCTCACCCGCTCGCTGAGCTGGGACCCGGCGAAACGGCCGGCCACCGCGGCGGAGTTCGCCCGGGAACTCGAGCGCTTCCTGACCGACACCCCGCACCGCCCACGACGCGAGGTGCCGACCGGGCCGACGTTGGTCTTCTGCGTCGTCCTTGCAGTGGTGCTGTTCGCCGCCACCTACCTGTGGTTGTCTCGGTGATCGAGCGCCTGAGCGCGACGTCTCACCGCAGCAGGGAACCTTTCGGCCGGCGCTCGCCGTCGTCGCGGCTGGAAGGGTCCTTCGGCATCGTGGTCGCCGCCCGGCGGCGTCGCAGTTCCGAACCGCACCACAGACCAAACCCGATGATCGACAAGGCGACTCCGAGCGTGGTGACACCGGCCCAGCCGGAGTCGTCGTACAGCAACCCCGACAGCGCCGATCCGACTGCGCCACCGACGAAGACACTCCCGATGAAGACCGTGTTGATCCGGGACCGGGCGTCGGGCCTGAGCTGATAGATCTCCTGCTGGCTGAGGACCAGGTTGCCCTGGACGGCGAGGTCGAGCAGGACGCCGGCGATCGCCAGGACGACGAGGTTGTGCGAGCCAATCCCGGCGACCGCCATCGCGACCGCGGCCAACGCGAAGACCACACCAGTAGCCGGTCGGCCGAGACCGCGGTCGCCCAGGCGCCCGGCGATGGGTGCGGCCGCGGCGCCGGCGGCGCCCACCAGGGCGAAGATCGCGATCTGGGTCTGGGAGAGGTGGTGCTCGTTGATCAGCTCGTACGCGATCGACGTCCAGAACGCGGAGAACGTCGCGAACATCAGAGCCTGCAGCGCGGCGCGGCGACGCAACGCCGGCTCGGTCCGGATCAGATGCCCGATCGAGACCATCAGGCTGCGGTAACCGTCAGTGTGGTCCGGCTTGCGCTTGGGCAGGGCTGTCGCCAGCACCACCGCCATGATCAGCATCAACCCTGCCGAGACGACGTAGACCGAGCGCCAGCCCCAGAGGTCGGCGAGCAGGCTGGAGACGGTGCGAGCCAGCATGATTCCCAGCAGTAGGCCGCTCATGACCTGCCCGACGAACCGCCCGCGCTTTGCTTCGGGCGCCAGGTGCGCCGCGAACGGGACCACGATCTGCGCGACGACGGAAGTGAAACCGAGCAGCACGGAGAAGACGAGGAAGATCGACAGGCGCGGGGCGATCGCGGCAAGCCCGGCCGCAACCGCCGTCACGATCAGAACCCGCGACGCCAGGGCGCGGTTCTCGATCAGGTCCCCGAGGGGCATCAGCACGATGATCCCGGCCGCGTAGCCGAGCTGGGTCACCGTCACCACGATCGCGGTCGAGCTCGCGGTGGTGTGGAACTCCTGGGCGATCAGATCGAGGAGCGGTTGCGCGTAGAAGATGTTGGCCACCGACAGCCCGGACGCGGTGGCGAGGATGAACGTGAGCACGCGAAGGCGGCGCGCGCTGATGACCGAACCTGGCGGGGCGGGGTGGCTCTGAGAGCTCATGCGTGTGGGTCCTACCGATCGATGTGACTCGTGCGCCGTGGATGGACGAGCTCACGACTGGCATCCAAAGCGAGAATGCTCATTCTCGCCGCTGGTCTGTAGCCTAGAGAATGGTTGTTCTCATCGCCAACTGAGGAGGTACGTACGGTGGCAACGGCGACCCCCGCCCAGGAGGCCCTGCGCGGGCAACTGCTCGACGCTGCCGAGCAGGTCTTCTACGCGCGCGGCATACAGGCGGTGAACATGAACGAGCTCCGGACCGTCGCCGAGTTGCCGCTGAGGCGCATATATCAGCTGTTCCCCAGCAAGGACGAGCTCGTCGTCGCGTTCCTCCGACGGCGCCACGACCGCATGATGGGCGCGATCGAGGACCACGTTGCCGACATCCAGGAACCGCAGGCCCGGGTGCTGGCGATCTTCGACTACCTCGACGAGTGGTTTCGCGAGCCCGACTTCCGCGGCTGTCCGTGGATGAACGCATACGGTGAGCTCGGTCCCACCAACCCGGCCGTGGCGGCTGAGGTCCATCACCATCAGCGGGCGTTCCGCACGCTCGTCACCGGCATCGTCACCGAGGCCGGCTATCCGCACGAGGTCGCGAACGCCATCTACCTGTTGGTCGAGGGATCCGTGGCGACGTCAGCGGTCCAGCACACCGCCGGCCCAGCCGGCGAGGCTCGTCGCGGGGCGGAGATGTTGCTGACAAGCGACCGGTGACCGGTCTCCCAATCGCCGCGCGCGCACGCGGTGACCGCCGCATGTCCCCGCTCTCGTCCCTCGTAAGCCGGACCTCACGACAGCACCCGCTCGATGAGGTCCTTCTGCTCGCGTGCGTGTCGCTTGGACGAGCCTGTGGCGGGGGCGGCTGAGGCAGGTCGAGAGACCAGCTGGAGAGGCTTGGGCAGGCTTGGCACGAGCTCGGAGAGCAGGAACGTCCATGCTCCCTGGTTCTTGGGCTCCTCCTGAGCCCACACGATCTCGGCGTTCGGGTAGGCCTCGAGGCGCCGGTTGAGTTCGTCGATCGGAAGCGGGTACAGCTGCTCGATGCGCAGGAGGACGATGCCCGGGTCGGGCTGCTTCGCCAGCCGTGCGGAGAGGTCGTAGTAGAGCTTGCCCGAGACGAGGACCACCCGTCGCACCGAGTCGGTGTCTCCCGAACGCCGGTCATCGAGGACCGGCTCGAACCGACCGCTGGTGAACTCGTCCAGGTCGCTGGTCGCGGCGCGCATCCGCAGCATCGACTTCGGCGTCACCACGACAAGCGGTCGACGGGGTCGCGCGTGAGCCTGCCGACGCAGGAGGTGGAAGTACGACGCGGGACTCGACGGCTGAGCGACCGTCATGTTGTCCTCCGCGCAGAGCTGCAGGAAACGCTCGAGTCGCGCGGAGGAGTGATCCGGCCCCTGACCTTCATGTCCGTGGGGGAGGAGGAGCACGACGCCCGAACGCTGACCCCACTTCTGTTCCGCGCTCGAGACGAACTCGTCGATCACGATCTGCGCACCGTTGACGAAGTCTCCGAACTGCGCCTCCCACAGAACGAGGGCGTCATCCCGCTCGGCGGAGTACCCGTACTCGAACGCGAGCGCCGCGTACTCGCTGAGGAGAGAGTCGTACACCGAGAACTTCGCCTGGTCAGGCGTGAGATTCGCCAGCGGTGACCATTCGTTGCCGGTGGCGCGGTCGTGAAGTACGGCGTGACGCTGGGCGAAGGTGCCGCGCCGCGTGTCCTGTCCGGCCATTCGCACCGGAGTACCCTCGGCCAGCAGCGAGCCGAGTGCGAGGACCTCGGCGAAGGCCCAGTCGACCGAACCCGAACGGCTCATCTCGCGGCGCTTCTCGAGCAGCGTCTGCAGCTTCGGATGGACCGTGGACTCCTCGGGCTCGTTCACGAACGTGTCGCCGATCAGCTCGATCATCGCGGCCGGGACACCGGTCGTCTCGGGTTCGCCTGCGGCCTCCTGCTCGCGTGCCATCATGCGTTCGAGCTCTGCGACGCTCGCGGCGCCCTCCGCAAGCACGGGAATCCTTCCGGCCTCAGCCGCCTTGGTCTCCGCGAAAGCGCGCTCCAGCCGACCCTGAAAGTCGCGGTTGGACGCCTCGCACTCATCCGCGCTGATGTCACCGCGCCCAAGCAGCGCATCGGCGTAGAGCCCACGCACCGAATGCTTGGCCTCGATGAGTTCGTACATCCGAGGCTGGGTCATCGACGGCTCGTCGGCTTCGTTGTGGCCGCGCCTGCGGTAGCAGACCAGGTCGATGACGACATCTCGATGGAATCTCTGGCGATAGGCGAAGGCCAGCTCGGCGACTCGCACAACTGCCTCCGGGTCCTCGCCGTTCACATGGAAGACGGGCGCCTGCACCGTCTTGGCCACGTCCGTGGAGTACGTCGAACTGCGGCCCGCCTCGGGCAGCGTCGTGAACCCGACCTGATTGTTGATGTTGATCCGGACCGTACCGCCCGTGCGGTAGGCAGGGAGCTGCGACATCTGCAGCGTCTCCACCACGACGCCCTGACCCGCCAGTGCGGCGTCGCCATGAATCAGGATGGGAAGAACGCCGAAGCTGCCCTCGACTCCACGATCCTGCTTCCCGCGCACGATTCCCTCGAGCACGCCGTCGACGGCTTCGAGATGGGAGGGGTTCGCCGCGAGGGACACCGGGATCTCCCCGCCTTCGACGCCGCGGTAGGTGCCTTCGCTGCCGAGGTGGTACTTGACGTCGCCGGAGCCTTCCTCTCCGCCGTTCAGTCCTTCGAACTCGCGGAACAGTTGCCCGTATGTCATCCCGGCGATGTTGGTGAGCACGTTGAGCCGGCCGCGGTGGGCCATGCCGATCGCCACCTCCTCCAGGCCGGCACGCAGCGACTGCCTCATGATCGTGTCCAGCAGCGGAATGAGGGATTCCGCACCCTCCAGGCTGAAGCGCGTCTGCCCGACGTACTTCGTCTGCAGGAACGTCTCGAACGCCTCGGCCTCGTTGAGCTTGCCGAGAACCCGAAGCTGTTCGGCCTTCGAGGGTTTGGCGTAGGGGCGCTCCACCTGCTCCTGAATCCAGCGCCGTTGCACTGGATCCGCGATGTGCATGTACTCGATGCCGATGGTGCGGCAGTAGGACTCGTGGAGCACCCCGAGGATCTCGCGAAGCGACGCCGAGGCTGTCCCGCCGAACCCGCCGGTCGCGAACTCACGATCGAGATCCCAGAAGCTCAGGCCGTGGCTGGCGAGCTCCAGGTCCGGATGGGACCGCTGGTGATACTCCAGCGGATCCATGTCCGCCATGAGGTGGCCGCGCACCCGGAAGGAGTTGATGAGTTCCTGCACCCGGGCCGTTTTGTCAAGGCCGTTCTCGGCCTCGGCTCCGTAGTCGGTGTCCCAACGAACCGGTCCGTACGGAATGCGAAGCGCAGCGAAGATCTCGTCGTAGAAACCGTGGCCGCCGGTCAGGCGCTCGTCGATCAGCTTGAGGAACTCACCGGACCCGGCGCCGTGGATGACGCGATGATCGTAGGTGCTGGTGAGCGTCAGGGTCCTCCCGACGCCCAGGTCGGCGAGCGTCTTCGGCGACGCTCCTCGAAACTCGGCCGGGAACTCCAGTGCCCCGACGCCGATGATCGAACCCTGGCCGCGCATCAGTCGGGGCACGGAGTGCTCCGTCCCTGTTCCGCCCGGGTTGGTCAACGAGATCGTGACCCTCGCGAAGTCCTCCGCCGTGAGCTGGTTCGCGCGGGCCCTGAACACCAGCTCCTCATAGGCCGCGACGAACTCGTCGAAGCTCATGGCGTCGGCCCGCTTGAGGGCGGGGACGACGAGTGCACGGTCACCGCCCGGTTTCGCGACGTCGATGGCGATGCCGAGGTTGATGTGAGCGGGCGTGAGGACCGAGGGCTGCCCGTCGATCTCCTGGTAGTAGACGTTCTGGCTCGGGAACTCCTTGAGCGACTGCACCAGCGCCCACGCGATCAGATGGGTGACCGAGACCCTGCCTCCACGCGTCCTGTGTAGATGGTCGTTGACGACCCTGCGGTTGTCGGCCATCAGGGTGGCCGGGACTCTCCGGACGCTTGTCGCGGTCGGCACCGAGAGGCTGGCGTCCATGGTGCGCGCCAGGCTCTTCGCCGTGGCCCTCAACGGAGTCGCGGCATCCTGCACCTCGGCGGTCGCTTCGGTGGGCGTGCTTCGCGGCTGGGGCGGGTCAGCGGGAACGCGCTGTGATCTGACCGGTGTGGATGTCGTCTGCGAAGCTTCACCGTCCGCGGCTGCCGGCGAAGGGTCGTCATGTTCCTGGTTCGCCACCCCTGGCTTGTAGGCCTCGAGAATCGGCCACCAGGACCGTTCGACCGAGTCGGGATCGAGCAGATACTTCTCGTACATCTCATCGACAAGCCACTCGTTGACGCCATATTCGGTGGACGGCTCGCCTGCTGGTTCGGTCGTGCTCATCGACACGATTGGTCGCTCTCTTTTCACTACTTTTCCGCGTGGCAGCCCGCACGGACGCCAGATTTGGTGTGTGAGTCGGGTAGATGGCTCGCAGGCCACTAAAGACCCTCGATCGTCGCGTCGATGCTGCGGAGCACTCGCTCGTGATCGGTCCGGGCCTTCAGCAGGAGGCTCGTCCCGATCACCATTGTCAGCAGGGCGCATGCGTCTGCTGCGGCATCACGTGCCGCGTTCAACTCCCCGTCGCGTTGTCCACGCTGGATCGCCTCACGGAAGGCGTCCTCAACGCGGGCGAACAAGCTGCCGGCGACTTCCGCCACCGCTTGGTCGGTGCATCCCAACTCAGCTGAGGCGTTGACGAGAAGGCACCCTCGATCGTGGTCGCCGTACCCCGTGAGAACCCTCACCGCCTCTCGCAACTGGAGGCGCACCGGCGCGATGCTCGAGAAGTTCTCCGAAAGGAACTCCGTGCGCCACCCGCTGTATCTCGCCATCGAGAGGACGAACAGGTTGTGCTTGCTCCCGAACGTGTTGTAGAGGCTTCCCTTGCCGATTCCGAGTTCGGTCGTCAACGCCTGCGGCGTCGTGGCGGCGTACCCGTTGCGCCAGAAGACTCCCATCGCCGTCTCGACCGCGACTTCCGCATCGAACTGCATGGGTCTTCCCATGCAATGGAGTCTACGTCGTTCTGTACCTAGGGGTCAACTATGGTCTCGTCGGGGCTCGGTCACTGCGAAGTCGGAGTGATCGTGACGCGCGAGACCAGGGAGCGTTGGGATTTGAGGAAGGCGACATCCTCACGGTGGGAGGGTGTCTCGACCAGCATCGGCACGCTCGCCAGTTCGGGACTGAGGAACAGGCCCGCGAATGCCTCCACGCCGATCTGTCCGTTCCCGAGGGATTCGTGTCGATCGCGCCGAGAACCGCTCGCGTCGCGGCTGTCGTTGACGTGAATCAGCCCGACGCGTTCCGCGCCGATGCTGGCGGCCACTCTGCCCACGGTGTGTTGGACTCCCGTGGCCGTGGTCATCGGTTCGCCGGCCGCGTGCAGGTGGCAGGTGTCGAGGCAGACTCCCACCCGCTCGTCGTCCAGGGCCGCGAGGTATTCGATCGTGCTGTCCACGGTGGAGGCGAGTGCCTCCCCTCCGCCTGCCGTTGGTTCGATCAGCAGTTGTACCTGTTCGCGAACTTCGTCCAGAAGGCGCCCGACGAGGTCGTGGAGTGCCCCCAGTGCGACCTCTCGACGCCCGCGGGAGACGGAGGTTCCGGCGTGGACGACGACCCCGCGGGCTCCGAGATCCGCGGCGCGTCGAAGTGTGTGCGCGAGCAAGGTGATGGAGCTCTCGCGCGTCTGCGCGGAGGGGGATCCGAGGTTGATGAGGTGGGATGCGTGGACGAAGACCGGAACGGAGAGCTCCGCGCAGCGCTCACGAAACAGCACGTCCAGGCGCGGATCGACCCGCGACGGCCTCCACGCCCGAGGATTGCTGGCGAAGATCTGGATGACTTCGGCCTCGACCTCTTCGGCCTCGCGCAGTCCCACGCGAACGAGACCGCCACCCACGGCGACGTGCGAACCGATCGCCGGTCGGGACCGCTCCACCGGCATCGACACGATCCCCGCGTTCCCGCTCATTAGAGGACCATCCCTTCTGCAGCCCTCACGGGTAGGGTTGTGACCTCTCGGTCCCGGTGGGTGCATGGCCAGTAATGCGAGCTGTTCGACGGCCAGCATGAGTTCCGCCAGCCCCGCCGGGCCGAGGTCGTCTGATCGGCTTCAGGGACACGCCCCGCAGAGGGCCGATTAATGAGCTCCCGGCAGACGACCTCACCACCGGGCAGGTGCTCCTCGAACCGCCTTGGAGTACGACGCAGGTGTTCATCGGATGGGATTGGGCGAGCGAAACCCATGACGTGACCGTCATGGACGACACCGGCAAGCGCATCGACCGGTGGGAACTGGCCCACACCGAGGAAGGGTTCGCCAAGACCCTGGCCCGACTGCGCAAGCACGGCAACCCGGCCGGCCTGCCCGTGGCCATTGAGACCACCCGGGGCCTGGCCGTCGACCGGCTGCTGGCCGCCGGGCACCCGGTCGTGCCGGTCCACCCGAACGCCTTCCACGCGATGCGGGCGCGCTGGGGCGCTTCGAAGGCCAAGACAGATGCCGGCGACAGCATGAAGCTCGCCGATTACCTGCGCACCGACGGCCACTTGCTGCCGAGGCTGGAGCCCACCGAGCAGGCCACCCTCGACCTGCAGGCCCTCGCGCGTCAGCGGGCCGACCACGTCGAGGCCAAGGTCGCCGCCGTCAACCAGCTCGCCGCGCTGCTGGACGAGCATTGGCCCGGCGGCAAGACGGTCTTCGCCAGCCTGGACAGCGACATCGCCATGGCCTTCCTGGAGCGGTACCCCACCCCGGCCTCGGCCGCCAGGCTCACCGCGGGGCGCCTGGAAGCCTGGTGCAAGCGCCGCGGCTACTCCGGCAAGAAGCCCGGAAGCGTCCTGATCGAACGTCTGCGCGCCACGCCGAAGGCGGCCTCGCGTCTCAGCGAGGCGATAACCGGGCAGCTGGTCCGCGTTCAGGTCCAGCTCGTGCAGGGCATCCGCGGAACCATCCGCACACTGGACAAGGCCATCGCCGAGGCCACCAAAGCCCACCCCTACGCGCCGCTGTTCGCCACCATGCCGCGCATCGGCAAGGTCAGCCTCGGGCAGGTCATCGAGGAGATCGGCCCGATCCTGGAACGCGCTCAGACCTGCGAACAGCTCATCGCCGAGGCCGGTGTCGTCCCCCTCACCCGCGCCTCGGGCAAGTCCCGCACGGTCGCCTTCCGCTTCGCGACGAACCGCCGAGCCCGCGTCGCGCTGACCACCTTCGCCGACAACAGCCGCCACGGCAGTACCTGGGCAGCGAAGATCTACAACGACGCCAGAGCCCGCAAGAAGCGACACCCCCACGCGATCCGCATCCTGGCCCGCACCTGGCTGCGGGTGATGTGGGCCTGCTGGCGCGACGGCACCTGCTACGACCCCGCCACCCACCAGGCCAACAGGAAGATCAACACGCCCGCGGATAAGCCTCTCGCGACATAGGGGTTGACTCAGGAAACTCATGCGTCCACCTCGGCCGGCGACACGTTCTCTCCCCAACTGCTTATTTGACCCGTGAGTACAAAACTGTAGCCTCGGCGATCGCGGTATGCCAGGCCTTCGCCGCCGGCGTGAGATCAGCCCAGCGGCGGCGGAACGAATCCGCCGTAGCTCTGCTCGAGGAGTTGGGCGAAGTGGATGGGGGTGAGGTCTTCGTACCTGGGCCCGATGATCTGGACGCCGATCGGGAGCCCGTCGCTCGCATGCGCAATCGGTGCGACGGTGGCCGGCAGCCCGGGGGCACTGGCGATGCCGGCCCAGACGAGCTGGTCGGGGTAGTCGTAGCTCATGCCGTCGATCAAGACGGTGCGCGCCCACTGGTCGGCACTCTGGTCATGCCCGAACGCGGGCGTCGGTGCGGGCGGGCAGAGGACGATGTCGAACTCGGCGAAGAGCTTGGCCCATGCAGCTCGTTGGCGGACGCGGATCGCATCCGTCTCGATCCAATCGCGGTAGCTCAGGATCGCACCGCGTGCCCGCTCCGCCGCGAGGCTCGTGTCCTCGGGGTCGACGCGTGCCGCGGCGACGCGAGCTTGTTCGTATGCCGCGGGCGGGTAGGACGCCGCGATGGAGGCGAGCAGCAGCCGCATGTAGACCCGGGCCGTCTCGACCGGATCGGGGAGTAGGTCGCTGTGCCGGCTCACCGGGACGCCGGCGGCCCGAAGCTTCTCGGCGAGCTCGCCCAGCGCCATCCGCACGTCGGTCGAGGTCGGGATGAGTGGATGGTCGTCGACGACGAGCACCCGGAAGGCGGCCAGGTTGTCGTGCCGCGGGGGCCTCATCGCCGTCCGGTGCGCGATGCCGATGCCCGTCTCGTCGGCGTCGGAGAGGACACCGAACAGCAGGGCAAGGTCTCGTGCGCTGCGCGCCATCGGGCCGATGGTGGTGAGGTCGCGGCTGTACTCCAGCGGTGCGCTCGGCGGTGCGGTGTGCCCCCGGGACGGCAGCAGTCCGAAGGAGGACTTGTGCGCGTAGATGCCGGTGAAGTGCGCAGGTACTCGAAGGGATCCGGCGATGTCGGATCCGATGGAAGCGGCCCCGAACCCGGCGGCGACGGCTGCCGCCGACCCTCCTGAGGATCCCCCCGGGGTCCGACCGAGGTCCCAGGGATTGTTGGTGGTCCCGTAGATCGGGTTGTAGGTCTGCAGATCCCCGAGGGCAACGGGCACGTTCGTCTTCCCCAGGATCACCGCGCCGGCCGTCTTCAACCGCGCGACCACGAGGGCGTCCTCGGCCGGCACGAAGCCGGCGAACGGCGGGATACCCCAGGTGGTCGGCAGACCGGCGACGTTGAAGGACTCCTTGACGGTCATCGGGATGCCCAGAAGGGGACCCCTCTCACCACGGGCGCGCGCGGCATCCGCGGCGTGGGCCGCCTGGAGCGCGCGGTCGAAGTCGTGCACGACAACCGCGTTGATCTTCGGGTCGAGACGCTCGATCCGCTCGATCGCCTCCTCGGCGAGCTCGACCGCCGACACCTCGCCCCGATCGAGGAGCGCCGTCAGTGCGGTCACTGTGCGATAAGCGTCGTCACCGTCGTTCATGGCGTCCTCTCGAGCGGAAGCACTCTCGGCCCGCTCCTGGCTGACTTGATGAACGGATAGTCAGAAGTTAGCATCTGACTACTCGTTCGCATAGTCAGGGAGGGTGCATGCCGGTCACGTTCGAGGGCGCGCTCGCAGACCGCAGCACCTGGCGCGTGAACCACTGCTCGATCGCGATGGCGATGGAAGTGATCGGCTCGCGCACGGCGATGCTCGTCCTTCGTGAGGCGCTGTACGGCACGACGCGCTTCGATGACTTCGTGCGCCGCACGCAGAGCACGGATGCGGTGGTGGCATCCCGGCTGAAGCAGCTCACCGCGCTCGGTGCGCTTGCGAAACAGCCCTATCGAGAGGCCGGCAAACGGACCCGCGACGAGTACCACCTGACCGCGAAGGGGCGCGACCTCCTGCCGGTGGTCTTCGGACTCATGCAGTGGGGCAGCCGGCACCTGCAGCCCGACGGGCACGGACCTCTGACCCTTGTCGAGCGCGGCACCGGTGCCCGTGTCGTCATCGAAGCCCGGTCCGAAGACGGCAGGTCCCTCGATCTGGACGATCTGGCGATCGTCGCGAATTTCGACGCGGGCGAGGAAACCGAGGATCTCGACGTCCTCGACTGATTCGTCCCTGTCCACGACATCATCCGAGCGCACGCCACCTGCCTCCCCGGCAGGCCTGGCGTTCGTGGGCGTTGCGATCCATCGGCTGCACCCAGGCGTGCCCTTGACACGGCAAATGGCGGGTCAGAGAGTTGATTACTGAGCGTAGCAATGAAGCTCGTCAGCTCACGGCTCGCCTCAACCCGGTGAGCCGCATTCGCAACGGGGGCCACCAAATGAGTTTGCTCACGACTTCTGCGGCATCCATCCACCAGTTAGGCGCGGCCGCCGCGCTGGTCGGCGATCCACAGTCCCCTGGCACCATCACGACAGGTCGTGACGGTGCCAGGGGACTGTTCAGCAGGTACGACGTCGCGGCGAACACGATGCTTGCCGGGGGCTGGCTGGTCGAGCAGCACACCCTGAGGACACAACACCACCTCGACCAAGCGACTGACGACGCGGTCAGGCTGAAGGATCTCGCCGTCATCGGATCCGCGCTCACGAACGTCGCCACCATCGCCGCGGGTCAACTCGTCAAGCGTGAGTTTCCAGACGGACCGCCGCTGGACGCGGAGGGCCACCTCACCTCCGACGCCTCCGAACGCGGCAAACGTTACTACCGCTGCCTCACGATGATGAAGATGCTGAACCGCGCCTTCGCGGCCGGCGCGATCGGGCTCACTCCTCAAGTGAACTTCAACATATTGCGCTCGTACCGACCCGGAACGATCTTCCGGCTGTTCACCTGACGAAACGGCGGTGACGATGATGACGATCGTGCAGACCGCGGCCGCTTCGGTCGGTCGCCTTGGCTTGGCCGCCGCCGCGTTCGGCGGACCCGCGCTCGCCCGTGCCGCCCAGCGGCCCGGAGCCGGTGAGTCCGCGGAGTCGGGTACCGATGCTCGGCTCAGCACGAGCGGCACCGTGTACGAACTACTCGTCAACGCCGCGATCGCGGCCGGTTGGCTGAGTGAGCGAAGAACTCTTCGGGGCCGGTCCCTCGACAAGGACGCGAAGGTCATGGTGACCACCAAGGACGTTCTTGTCGCGGGCACGGTTCTCACCGGCGCAGCGACCTTGGTCGGCAAGGTGGTCACGCGACACGAACCCCCCGCCGACCGACCTGGCTCCGGGGAGGAAGAGCCATCGCCCGACGCGGCCGTCGACGCCGATGGCAATCACCGTCGCCTGCACACGATGACCGAGCTCAACCACACCTTCGCCCTGCTCGGAGTGGCCGTTACCCCCTTCATCAACTTCGCGCTGTTCGACTCCTACCATCCCCACCCACTACGCAGCTTCTTCTCGCTCTGGTAGGAGGACAACGCATACGCACGGTCCTACGTTCCAGGCGCCAAGATCGACGCTGTCTTCGATGTGCTGGCCGACATGGGACCGCAGCTGGTGGTGTGCCGGCACGAGCAGAACGCGGCGTTCATGGCCGCGGCGATCGGTCGGTTGACCGGAGGGCCGGGGGTGGTGCTGGTCACGTCCGGGCCGGGCACCGCCAACCTGGCTACCGGTCTGCTCACGGCCAACACCGAGCAGGATTCAGTGGTCGCACTGTGCGGCGCGGTGCAGCGCGGGGACCGGCTCAAGCGCACGCACCAGTCGATGGACGCCGCCGCTCTGTTGAAGGCGGTGACCAAGTTCACCGGTGAGGTCGATGATCCGGACAACGTGCCCGAGACGGTGGCGAACGCGTTCCGTGCCGCGATGGCGGAGCCATGTGGAGCGAGCGCGGTGGTGCTGCCCGCGGATGTCCAGGCAGCCACGACCTCCGCCGGGGTGGCCCGGCCCGTGCGGGTGCCGCCGCTGGGTCCGGCACCGGCGGAGGAGATCTGGCGTGCGGCGCAACTCGTTCATGGAGCCGAGCGACCAGTACTGCTGGTCGGGGCACGCGGAGCTGACCCCGAGTCCTGTCTGGCGCTTCGCGCCCTGATCGCCGACACGGATCTTCCGGTGGTCGAGACCTTCCAGGCCGCCGGCGTGGTGTCGCGAGACCTGGAGGCTCGTTACGTCGGCCGGGTCGGGCTGTTCCGCAACCAGCCCGGCGATGTCATCGTGGGCCGGGCGGATGTGGTGATCGCCGTTGGCTATGACGCGGTGGAGTACGACCCGGGGCTGTGGAACGCCGATGTCGCTCGCACGATCCTCCACATCGACTCGGTTCCCGCGGACATCGACAACCACTACCAACCTGCGCTCGAACTGCGCGGTGACGTGGCTGCCACCCTCACCGAACTGGCGAAGCAGCTGTCCGGCCATCGCCTCGCCGACGGGTTCAAGTCCGAGATCACCCGGCAGCAGCGGGTGCTGGCCGAGATCGACGAGACGGCCAGGACCGTCGGGCATTCGTCTGTCGGGCTCAACCCGGTCGCGGTAGTGCTGAAGCTCCGCGAGATCCTCGACGACGACGCGACGATCGCCTGCGACATCGGTTCCAACTACATCTACATGGCCCGTCACTTCCGGGTGTATGAGCCACCTGCTGTTCTCCAACGGTCAGCAGACCCTGGGCGTCAGCCTGCCGTGGGCCATGGCAGCGAGCATGGTGCGCCCTGGCACGCAGGTGGTCTCGGTCTCGGGTGATGGTGGGTTCCTGTTCTCCGCGCAGGAGCTGGAGACCGCGACCCGGCTCGGCCTGACCTTCACGCACGTGATCATGCGCGACGACACCTACGACATGGTCGGCTTTCAGGAAAGTACTCAAGTACGGGCGGAAGTCCGGCGTCCAGCTCGGTGACTACGACATCGTCAAGTACGCCGAGTGCTTCGGAGCCCACGGCCACCGGGTCAGGACGGAAGAGGAGTTCGTTGCGGCGCTGGAACAGTCACTGGCCGAGGAGGGTCCGTCCATCATCGACGTGCCGGTCGACTACAGCCGCAACACCGACCTCGGCGCCCACCTGCACGAGGACGTCTTCGAGTAGGAGCGCCTGCACCGAGAGACACGAAAGCTGGAAAACATGAGCACAACCGAGACCGCCAGTGACCGCTTCCGCCGGTGGGCGCGGACGATGCTGGCCCATCGGTCTGGTGCCGGTGACGTCCAGCACAGCGCCGACCGGGCCCGGGAGGTCTACCAGTCATCCACGATGGGAGCCCTGCTCGACGGCGTTTACGACGGCGACGTCACGATCGCCGAACTGCTGACCCACGGTGACTTCGGCCTGGGTACGTTCAACCACCTCGACGGCGAGATGGTCATCCTCGACGGCACCTGCTACCACCTGCGTTCGGACGGCAGCGCGAGCCTCGCCGCCGGTACCGATCTCACCCCCTTCGCCGCCGTCACGTGGTTCACGACCGACACGACCATCCCAGTTCCCTCGGGCACGAGCCGGGCGGAGGTGATCGCGCTCATCGACGAGGCGATCCCCAGTAAAAACCTCATCTATGGCATCCGGGTCACCGGAACGTTCAGCACGATCAAGACCCGGACCGTCATGGAGCAACGGCCCCCTTATCCGCCGCTGACCCAGGCCACTGCCGGCCAGGCGGAGAGTGAATTCTCCGGGGTGGCAGGTACGTTGGCCGGATTCCGCACGCACGAATACGAGCAGGGGATCTCCGTGCCCGGCTATCACCTGCAGTTCCTCGACGAAGCGCGTACACGCGGCGGACACTCGCTGGACTTCCGAGTGGAGCAGGGCGAGATCGCGATCAGCGCCGCCTCCGAATTCCACCTGAGCCTGCCCAGGTCGGGCAGTTCCTCGACTCGGACCTGTCGCCGGCCAACGTCGTGGATCAGATCCACAAAGCAGAAGGCGACTGAGGACCAGGCCGTGTGCCGCCAGCGCTGGCCACTGGGAGGATCTCGCGTGTCGACGTTCGTGCTGATTCCCGGCGCCTGGCATGCCGGGTGGGCGTGGCGGCCCGTGGCCCGCCGGTTGCGAGACGCGGGTCACCAGGCGCTGGCGCTCACCATGCCCGGCCTTGCCGACGGTGACGATCCGACGGGTCTACGTCTCCAGGCCGCTGTCGACCATGTCGTCGCCGAGGTCGAACGCCGGGACCTCGCCGACGTGGTCCTGGTCGCCCACAGCTGGGGCGGGTACCCGCTGACCGGTGCCGCCCACAGCCTGGCGGAGCGCCTGTCGAAGGTCGTCTACTACAGCGCGTTCGTTCCTGCTCGTGGTCGCAGCGCGTTGGACGAGTTGCCGCCCGAGTTCGCGGCGACCGTGCGTACAGCCATCCGGTCCTCGTCCGACTGGACCTGGGCGCCGACGTTCGAGATCGTCCAGCGTGCGTTGATGCAGGGGGAGCCGGAACAGCTTCAGCGGTTCCTCTTCGAGACGCTCGTTCCCCAGCCGGGTAACTACCATCTCGACGCGCTGGACGTACCGGAGGTGACGAGCCTCGGCGTACCGGTCGCGTACGTCCTCAGCGCGGACGACCACGGACTGGGCCGGCCCGACGCCGCGGCGGACTTCATCGGACGACTCGGCGTCGAGCCGATCGTGGTTCCGGGCCCGCACGAGTCCCTCCTGACGAATCCGGAAGGTGTCACGCACGGACTGTTGCGGGACTGATCGGGGGACTGGGCTCCCACTGCCCCCCCGGGGTTGCATGGTCACGGTCGTCGCTGTCAGTGCTGTTTGAGATGGTGCTCGACGTGCGCTATCCAACGACGTATCCCGCTGCCGCCGCCGACCAGCACGCAACTGACCTCGCCGGACGGCCCTGCCCGCGCCTGACCGGTCCGCTCGAGCTCGCTCGCCGACTGGCTGAGCTGGACGAGCAGTACATCCGCGCCCAGTTCGTCGAGCTTGACAAACTGGGCGCTTCACGGGACGGCGGGACGCAAGCCGTCCGGAAGCTGATGGCCGACGGCCGACTGCCCCAGCCCGCCTACCGGCTGGTCGACGGTACGGACATGGTCGCCGGCGACTTCTTCGCTCCGCTGGATGCCGCAGGTGGCGCGGAGGCTCTGCCGGAGTGGTTCCGCAGCCGCTACCTGAGCGCCGCGCGTCGGCTTGGGCTGTCCGACAGCCCTGCCGAAGCCGACGGGCAGTGGACCGAATACCACTCCGGTGGTTACGGGGTGTGCCTGAAGCAGGCCACGCCGGAGGCGATAGCCGAGAAGGCGCTGTACGTCACGACGATCGAGCGCCTCCTCCTCAGCCCTCAGCCAGATGACGCGTCCTGGGCCGAGCAGCTTCGTACCGCAGTGGACTCACTGGCCGCGATCGAGCGGCCGGGCGCGGCACTGGACCCTCCGCGCTGGGGCGGCCCTATGTCGCCACAGTGGTATGGCGCCTACCTGCGTGCGTACTTCCCGCAGGTGTTCACCTCACCCATCGGAGTGGCAAGCTGACCGCGGCCGAGCACGTCGGAACGCAGGGGCACCTCGAACGCTGATCAACAATTCCCGCCATATCGCGAGGAACGCGGTGCCGCATCACCCGAGGTCCCCGCGGTGTGTATCGACGTGTCCATGAGGAGCTTGCTGGGGGGTGCAAGGATGTGGGGATGGCTGCGTTCTTGGTGCTCCCCACGGGCTCGGGTCTCACCCTGGCTGACGTCGAGGCTTGGGTCTCACGGGCGCGCACGCTCGGTGCCTCCGCGGTCTCCCAGGTCCGTGTTGGCGATTCGCCGCTTGCCGCAGGGCATGACGGTGGCATGACACTGAGCGTTCCCGTCACTGCGAGCCGCAGGGTCCTGCCGGAGACGGCTGGGCCGTACGAGGCCTCGGCCGGGACCGGGACTGGGACCGACCACGATCGCGTTCCCGAGACGGAGGCCGACGGCGATCGCGTTCCTGAGTCGGAGGCCGACGGCGAGCGCGTTCCTGAGACGGAGGCCGACAGCGATCGCGTCTCCGAGACGGAGGCCGACGCCGGGAGCGTCGCCGACGGCGCGGGCCACACTGCTGTCGAGGAGAGTCCCGCTCCGCGCGAGGCGCCTGCCCTCCCGCGGCCGCCCCTGCCAGTCTTCTCCCACCCCTCGTAGGGGCGACCGGCTCGGCTCCTGTCCCGCCGGAGGCCACCGCGCGCGGCGTACGCGGAACTTGTGCGGACAAGCTGTCCGACCGCCGGGAGGGAAGCGCTCAGTCCCGAGGTATGGCAGATGCCGCGCTCACCGATTGCGAAGGCGTCCAGCCGGTCTCCCTCGCCCATCGCTCCGCAGCGGCCATCAGTACATCGGTGGCCGGGTCTTTGATCTGGCCGTACGTAGAAAGGTCGGCGGGCACCGCGCGTGCTAGCCGTCGCTTGAACTCTGCCCAGGCCTCGCGGGCCGCTTCGTCCTCGGTCAGGAAGTCGCGGAAGAGCAGGGCATACCGCTCGTTGGGGCGGCCGGCAATACGGACGTGAACATTGCCCGTCCGGGTGCCTGCGGGTGGGCGGAACACGAGCTTGTCCCAGGCAGCCGGATCTCCGTCCCAACGTTCCGGGACGTGATCCCGATATTCCCCGGCGCCGGGCGACCTCGTGAATCCCGCGCTCAGCAAACCCTGGGTGAGCTGCTCGTCAGAGAGGCTGCGCACGATTGCCTGTACATCGATGCAGTCCTTGGCCACCATGCCCGGCACAGACGTCGAGCCGATGTGGTCGACCCGCACCACCGAGGAACCGGCTGCCTGTCGGATGCGAGCAGCCAGGACGTCGAAGTCCTTCGCCCAGTCGGGCTGCCATTCGATGAGTTCGACGAGCTGCACGGTGAATCCTCCCGACCGCTGAGTCCTGCCTCTTCTGGCCCAGCAGCAGTGCGTCGCTCGGGCCGACCCCATCCTGTTTCCTCGCGGGCCGCAGGAGGTCGCACAACCCGTCCGGGAGCTGGCCGACTTCGGACCTTGAACGCTAGCGGCAGACATGTCCGCGTGGCTTCGGCCTTCCCTCTCCAGAGTCCAATTGTCCACTTTGGTCCCTATCTCAGGGCCGGTCAAGATCCCCCGACCTGGCCTGAAGCACGCAAACCGGACATGGCAACAGTTCCTGTCGGTAGGCGCGCAGTTTGTGTGAACTTTTGTCGGATGGCCTCCGTGGCCGCCTCTCCTTCGTGTAGACATAGCGCCGTTTTGGATCTCTGTGAGTGGGTGGGGGAATGGCCTGATGGCGTGGTCGGGGTGTGCCCGGAGGGGCGGGCTCGTTGGTGGCGTCAAGCGTTGGTCTCGTGGCCGAGCGGTCCTGACCGGGTTGGCGGTCGCGGTCGTCTCTCCGCTTCTGGCGGTGGTGCCGTCGGCGGCGGGAACGGCGTCAGCAGCTCCGGTTGGGGCGGCGACCCCCGTGCGGACGGCTCCGGCTGGACCTGTGGAGGTTCCGGAGCTCACGACGGAGACCCGTCGGGTCCTCGCGAATCCGGACGGGACCTTCACGGCCGAGGTTTCGGCGGGGCCGGCTCGTGTCCGCAGGGACGACGGATGGGTGAAGGTCGACCCGACGTTGGTCCGGCGGTCTGATGGGTCGGTGGGGCCGAAGGCCGTCCCGGTCGGGCTGACGTTCTCGGGTGGCGGTTCTGGACCGCTGGCCTCGATCGCTGACGAGGGCAAGTCGCTCGGCCTGGGGTGGCGCCGAGCGTTGCCGGAGCCGGTCCTGTCGGGGCCGACGGCGACCTACCCGGCCGTCCTACCCGATGTCGATCTGGTGCTCCAGGCCGGTGTCGAGGGGTTCTCGACGTACATCGTGGTCAAGACGCCCGAAGCTGCGGTGAATCCGGAGTTGGCCGAGCTGAGCTTCGCCCTGTCGGCGTCTGGTGTATCGGCCACGGAGAACGCCGATGGCGAGTTCGAAGCCAAGGACGGACAGGGGCGGCTGATCTTCGCCGGACCTCAGGCGCGGATGTGGGACTCCTCAGGACGAGACAGCGCTCGGGCGCAGCCGAGCGCAGCTGACCGCTCGCCGAGCCCGTCACCGACCGCGATGTCGCAGAAGAAGACTTCGTCGCCCGAAGTCGCGCTGGACATCGATCCGGGGGACGTGATCGAGGAGCCGATGGAGTCGCGTTCGGCGGAGATGCCCGTCGAGGTGTCTGGTTCGCAGCTGAGTGTGACGCCGGACCACGAGCTGCTGCACGGGTCGGAGACGGTCTACCCGGTTGTCATCGACCCGGGCATCTCGAAGGCGGTCCGCCGCACCTACTGGACGATGGTGTGGTCGAACGGCATGAAGTTCCCGAACCACGCCACCGAGCACGCCAGGGTCGGGTACGACGATTGGGAGGACGACAAGAAGTCCCGGGTGTTCTATCGCTTCGACACGACGGCGTTCGCGGGTAAGCACATCCTTTCGGCGGTGTTCACCCACAAGCAGATCCACAGTCCTCAGTTCGCGTGTGGTGGCACGGCGGCGCCAGCTGTGCAGTTGGGACGGACCGCGGCGATCTCCTCTTCCACGGCCTGGCCCGGTCCGACGTGGTACGCGACGCTCGACTCGAACTCCACCATCCATGGACACCGGGATACTTGCGCTGGTTACACCCTGCAGGAGTGGAACGCCGAAGCTGGGGTGGAGCAGGCGGCGGCGGCGAAGTCGTCGCAGCTCACGCTGGGGCTTCGTTCGGCGGATGAGACAGACAAGTGGGGTTGGCGCAACTACGACAACGACGCCTCGTATCCGGTGTTGTCGGTCGTGTACAACTCCATTCCGAACAAGCCCTCGAGCGTGAAGATCTCCGAACCGTCGACGTCGTGTGTGGCGTCGGCGGCCAACGCACCCGTGATCAGTGATGCGACGCCCACTTTCCAGGGCTACCTGACCGATGCCGATGGCGCCAGTGCGGATATGAAGGCGCGGTTCGAGGTGTTCACCTCGAGCGGCACCTCACCAATCTGGCAGGTCATGCATCCGACAGCGGTGGCCTCGGGGACCACTGTCCGCGTGACGATTCCTACGGGGGAACTGGCCAACAACACGGTCTACAAGTTCCGGGTGCGGGCGGAGAAGTCGATCGCGACGACGCCTGCGGAGGCCACGGACTTCGGGCCCTATTCGGGCTACTGCTACTTCAAGGTGGACACGAGCCGGCCGGCGCCGCCGAAGATCACTTCGACTACCTATCCTCCCCTCGACCCCGACAACGCGGTCGGCTACGGCGGGGTCGGCATCCTGGGAAGTTTCACCTTCGATGGCGATGCCGATGTGATTGCCTATCAGTACCGGGTCAATGACCGGGCGCTGCAGTCGGCGACTCCCGCGACGCCGGGTGCCCCGGCCACAGTGTCGATCTGGCCCGACAAGTTCGGCGTCAACGTGCTCCATGTTTACTCCAAGGACGCAGCAGGCAACATCAGCACCACGTTGGACTACGGATTCAAGGTCGCTCGTGGCTCGGCCCCGGTCGGGGTGTGGAAGTTCGACGAAACCGAGGGTTCCAGTGCTGCAGACATGGCAGGCGGGCCAAATCCTCGCCCGATGACAGTGGCGGGTGGACCCGCGGGATGGTCGCCGCAAGGACGCCTCGCGGGTTCGTTGCAGCTGGACGGTGTGGACGACTACGCCTCGACCGCGGCGGCGGCGGTGAGCACGCACAACAGCTTCACGGTCGCGGCGTGGGTGCGGCTGGATTCCACCGAGAGCTACGCCGCAGTGGCACGTCAAGCCCACAACGGCCACCACGCGTTCCTGCTGTACTACTCCAAGAGCGCGAACCGGTGGGGGTTCCAGCGGCAGGATCCTGATGATCCGGCCAAGTCGTCGACCGCGATGTCGACCTCACCGCCCGCTGTGGGGGCGTGGACGCATCTGGCTGGGGTCTACGACGGTGCGTCTGGCCGGTTGTCGTTGTACGTGAACGGCGTGCCTGAGGGCACCGCGGCGTACGCGAAGTCCTTTCATGTGACCGATCCGTTCGAGATCGGCAGGTGGAGCTACCCGGGTGTCGCTGGGGCGCCGTTCAAGGGCCGGATCGATCAGGTGCAGCTATGGAACCGCTATGTGGCTGCTGAGGAGTTCGCCAGCGTCATTGACCTGAACGACGCAGATGACAAGGAGCAGCCGGCGCTTGTCGGCCACTGGAAGTTCGACGAAACAGCTGGGACCTCCGCGGCCGACTCCTCCGGGTACGGGGCAACGGCAACCTTGGGCTCGGGTGCGTCGTGGGTGTCGGATCCGGTCCGTGGCCGGGTGCTGCGGGTTGACTCGAGCTGGAACGGCTACGCCAGGACGGCCATCAACGTGCCGGTGATCGACGGCGAGGGAAGTTTCACCATCACTGCCTGGGTGAAACCGACCAGCCCCACCGCCCGGGGAGCCGTCGTCGCGCAGGGCTCGCACAGCCCGGTACCTGGTGGGGCGCGGGAGAGCTACGGGCTGCGGCTGAGTCGTGAGAATCCGACCCGATGGCGTTTCGACCGGCTCGACTCGAAGTGGACGAGTACGGCCAGCCTCAGTTCGGATCGTGTGCTGGAGCCTGAGGACTACGGCGAGTGGGTGCATCTGGCGGCGGTCTACGACCGGGTGCAGGGTCGCATGTTCCTTTACGTCGACAGCGTTCGCCAAGGCGATCCGGAGGGATATGAGTTCTCTGAGCCATGGCACGGTGCGACCGGTCCGGTGTGGTTCGGCAGCGAGCTACCGGGGACGGACGCGGCCACCACGTTCGCCGGCGAGCTCGATGACGTCCGGATGTACACCGGCGTGATGTCCCGAGAAGAAATCTTCCTGCAGTGGATGAACGGTTGAGAGGGGCTTCGGTGAGCGGACGTCGGTCGCGCGGGTCGATGACGCGGATGGGCACGATGGCGCGGCTGGTCGCGGTCGCTACCGCGATCGTTCTGACAGCCACGACGATGCAGGCGGCTCCGGCGATGTCGGACACCGGCGACTGGACACCGCCTCCTACGCAGCCGGTCAAGTCGGTGCCGGTGCGTCCGGTGCACGCCAAGCTTGACACCACGCCTGACCCGGCGAAGCGTGCCACGGTGCGTTCGGTACCGAAGGCGACCTGGCCAAGCGGCGCGGCTTCGGTAGAGCTGCCATCGGCCGCACGGACGGCGATCACCGGCTCAGCCGGTGCCATCCGTGCCGGCTTGCTGCCCGTCTGGATCCAGGCGGCTCCATCCGACAGCGCAAGCACTGCGAAGAAGCCCTCCGCGGGTCTCGCTCCTCCGTCCAGCGTGGACCGGGTGCGGGTCGAGGTCGCCGGACGGTCCGCCACCGACCGCGTCGGTGTGACCGGAGTCCTGCTTCGGCTCGAACCGGAAGAGGCCGGCGAGATCGGGAGCGAGGTCGCGACGCCGGAGAAGCGCGAGACGGCAGCGCGGAAGGGCGGCGCTGCCAGCCAAGGCGTGAGGCTGACTCTCGACTACTCGATGTACCAAACGGCTTTCGGGGCCGACTGGTCACGCCGGTTGCGGCTGGTCCAACTGCCCGAATGCGCGTGGTCGACTCCGGAGCAGGCGGCATGCCAGCAGGTGACGCCGCTCACGTCGGAGAACGACGAGTCCAGTCGACGGCTTTCTGGCAAGGTCGAGCTCACGACTGCTGGTGGGCCGACGGTCATCGCGGCGTTGGCGGGGTCGTCGAGTGACGCGGGGGACTTCGCCGCAACGTCGTTGACGGCGTCGTCGACGTGGGCGGCTGGTGGATCGAGTGGAGACTTCACGTGGTCGTATCCGTTCCGGGTGCCCCCGGCCGTCGGCGGGCCGGAGCCGTCGGTGGCACTGTCGTACTCCGCCCAGAGCGTTGACGGGCGTCAGGGATCGACGAACAACCAACCGTCCTGGATTGGTGAGGGCTTCGACCTGGGCATGTCCTACGTCGAGCGGAAGTACGGCTCATGCGCGGACGACGGACACGCCGGCAAGGGCGACCTGTGCTGGAAGTACGACAACGCGACCTTGTCTCTGAACGGCAAGTCGACCGAGCTGGTCAAGGACGACAAGACCGGCGCGTGGCGGCTGAAGGATGACGACGGCTCCCGGGTGCAGCGGTTGACGAACCCGATCGACAACGGCGACAACGACCGGGAGTACTGGAAGGTCACCACGACCGACGGCACGCAATACCACTTCGGGTTGTATCAGCTGCCGGGCTGGACGTCGGGTAAGCCGACCACGAACTCGGTGCTGTGGGCGCCGGTCGCCGGTGACGACGCGGACGCCGGCGACGGCAAGAGCGAGCCGTGCTACAGCTCGTCGGGCTTCGCGTCGTCGTTCTGCAACCAGGCTTGGCGGTGGATGCTCGACTACGTTGTCGACCCGAACGGCAACGTGATGAGCTACTACTACGGGCGGGAGGGGAACTTCTACGCCAAGAACGGCGTCGCGACCCCCGGCACGCAGTACATGCGGGGTGCGATCCTTTCGCGGATCGAGTACGGCCAGCGGTCGAACACCATCTATTCGACGCCTACGCCGTTCCGGGTGCTGTTCGGTACGGCTCAGCGGTGCGTGCCAACCTCGACCGAGCCATGCACGACACTGACGAGCACGAATCAGGGTGCCTGGCCCGACGTCCCGTTCGACCAGCTCTGTGCCTCCGGTCAGGCATGCACCGGCAAGACGTCGCCGACGTTCTTCTCCCAGCTGCGGCTGTCGACGATCAGGACACAGGTGTGGGTGTCGGGCACGACCTACCGTGACGTCGACACCTGGACGTTGACCCAATCGTTCCCCTCACCAGGTGACGGAACGAGCGCCGCACTGTGGTTGACCTCGATCGCACAGACCGGCAAGGTGGGCGAGGCGGCCGACGCGATCACGTTGCCGAAGGTCGTCTTCGGCGGAACGCAGCTGACGAACCGCGTGGACGCGCTGGAGGGCATCGCTCCGCTGCGGAAGTGGCGGGTCCGCACGATCACTTCGGAGACCGGCGGTCGGCTTCAGGTCAACTACACGGCCACCGAATGCAGCCGGTCCGCGCTCCCGGCCGTCGACACAAACACCAAGCGGTGCTTCCCGTCGTACTGGACCCCGCCGGGCAAGACGCAGCCGGAGCTTGACTGGTTCCACAAGTACCTCGCGGCGCAAGTGCTACAGATTGACCAGACTGGCGGCGCGCCGACCGTCCAAACCGGCTACAGCTACCCGGCCAACGGTGCAGCCTGGCACTACGACGACACCGACGGCATCACGCCGAACAAGTACCGCACCTGGTCGCAGTGGCGTGGTTACACGCTGGTTACGACGACGCTCGGCGACTCGCTGACTGCCACGAGGTCACAGTCGACGGCGCGGTACTTCCGGGGCATGGACGGTGACCGGCTCTCCGGGGGCGGGACGAAGAACGCCGTGGTGACCGACTCCGAAGGTGTATCGGTCGACGATGCCAACCACCTGGCCGGCATCGTTCGGGAGACGAGGGTTCTCAACGGAGTTGGTGGCGCGGAGGTGTCCGGGGAGATCTCGGACCCCTGGGTGCGGCAGACCGCCTTCCGGGACCAGCCGTCAGGCGACATTGCGGCGCACATTGTCCGGGTCGGCAAGAGCCGCACGCGGACGACGCTGGACGGCGACCGGGGAGTGCGCGGGACCACGTCTGTCAGCACGTTCACCGACGACGGGTTGATCGCCACTGTCGACGACCAGGGTGACGACGCCACGACCGGCGACGATCAGTGCACGCGGACGACCTACGCCCAGGACACCGACACCTGGATGCTGGACTACCCGTCCCGGGTGGAGACGGTCAGCGTGAAGTGTGCCGGAACGCCTTCACGGCCCGACGATGTGATCTCGGACGTTCGGACCGCCTATGACACTCAGGCGGTGGGTGCGGCGCCGACCAAGGGCGACGCCACGAGGTCGGAGCGGGTGGCGTCGTACTCCGGGGGGTCGCCGGTCTACCAGACGGTCTCGACGTCCACCTACGACGCGCACGGCCGCGTGCGCACGGTCACAGACGCGGACGACAAGACCACTACGACGACGTACACGCCGGCCACCGGTGGCCCGTTGACGCAGACGGTGGAGAAGAACCCGCTCGGCCACACGCTGACGACGAAGCTCGAGGCGGCGTGGGGGTCCGCGACGTCGATCGTGGACACCAACGGTGAGAACACCGACCTTGCCTACGACGCATTGGGACGGCTGAAGTCGGTGTGGCTGGCGAACAGAACCCAGGAGCAGCAGCCCAACCTGAGGTTCGCCTATAGCGTGACCGCGACCGCACCGCCGGCAGTTGCGACGTCGACGCTGCGTCACGACGGAACCACCTTCAACACCAGCTATGACATCTTCGACTCCTGGTTGCGGCCTCGGCAGACGCAGCGCCCGGGGGCCAATGGTGGTCGGGTGGTCGCGGACACCATCTACGACAAGCGCGGTCTGGTGGAGAAGACCAGGGCCGACTTCTACAACTCCGCGGTGCCAGGCGCTGGTTTGGTATCGGTGACCGACGCGGGCACGCCGGCGTTGACGTCGTTCACCTACGACGGCGTCGGCCGTGAAAGTGCGCAGACACTGACAACGAGCGGACAACAGCGCTGGCAGACGACCACGCGCTACGGGGGTGACCGGACCTACGTCGACCCGCCGACAGGCGCCCCTGGCGTGACCACAATCACCGATGCTCGCGGAAACGTGGTTGAGCGGCGGGAGCACCCCGGTGGTGCGCCGTCGGGAAGCTTCACCGCCACGACGTACTCCTATGACCACGCCGACCGGCTGGCCGGCATCAGTGACGTGGCCGGGAACGACTGGACGTACACCTACGACCTGCGTGGCCGTCAGACCAGCACGTCGGACCCGGACAAGGGCACGACGGTCTCAACGTATGACGACCTCGATCGCGTGGCCACGTCGACCGATGCCCGAGGGGAGAAGCTCGCCTACTCCTACGATGCGCTGGGCCGCAAGACCGGGCTGTTCGCGGGCTCGACCGCCGGGACGAAGCTCGCGGAGTGGACCTTCGACACCATCCCCGGTGCGGAGGGGATGCCTGTCGCCTCCACGCGCTACATCGACGGTGCGGCCTACACCAACAAGGTCGTCACCTACGACGAGCTGTATCGGCCCACCCGCGAGGAGACAGTCATCCCCGCGGCTGAGGAGGGCCTGGGCGGCACCTACCGGAAGGACTACACCTACAACCTGGACGGAACGCTGGACACCGCGATCCTGCCCCAGGCCGGTGGACTCCCGTTGGAAATCTTGACTCAGAGCTACAACGACCTGGGAATGCCTACGACGCTGGAAGGCAGGTCCAGCTATGTGAAGGACACGGTGTACTCGCCGCTGGGCGACCCAGAGCAATACATCCTGGCTCGGGCGCTCGATTCAAAGCACGTGTCTCTGACGATGGAGTACGAGGACGGGACACGGCGGCTGAAGCGCGCGTACGCCGATGACCAGACCAACACGGAGTTGCCCACCGACCGGTCGTTCACCTACGACGCGGCTGGGAACGTGCTGTCCGCGACGGAGGTGGCGGGGACTCCAGACGAGGTGGAGTGTTACAGGTACGACGGCTACCAGCGGCTGGCTGATTCGTGGACGCAGGCATCTGGCGGATGCTCGGCCGGGCCGAGCGGGGCAGTGCTGGGTGGGCCGGCGCCGTATTGGACGTCGTGGACGTATACCTCGACGGGTCAGCGGAAGACTCAGACCGCGCACCTGAGCTCGGGCGATGTGACGTCGACGTTCGTGTATCCGGCGGCTGGCAAGCCGCAGCCGCATGCGGTGCAGTCGATCACGAACGGTTCGACGGTGAAGAAGTACGTCTACGACGAGGCGGGCAACACGACCTCGCGGGTGAACCACTCCACGGGTGCGACGCAGACGCTGGACTGGGACGGCGAAGGGCGTCTGGAGTCGGTGACCGAGGGCGGGGACGTTTCCGGGTTGGTGTATGACGCGGACGGCACCCTGTTGTTGCGTCGTGATGCGGCGGAGACGGTGTTGTATGTGGGGGAGACGGAGGTTCACGAGTCGGCCGCCGGTGCGATCTCGGCGCAGCGTCACTACAGCCACAACGGGCAGACGGTTGCTGTGCGGGCCACTGATGGTGCGGGTGGCACCAAGATCTCGTGGCTGGTCGGGGACCCGCAGAACACTGCGCTGGTCGCGATCGATGAGGGGACTCAGCAGGCCAGCCGGCGTCGGCAGAATCCATTCGGTGTGTTGCGGTCGAACCCGACCTGGCCCTCCACCCGCGGCTTCGTGGGTGGGGTGCCGCACAAAGAGACGGGTTTGACGCACCTGGGTGCGCGTGAG
The DNA here is from genome assembly GCF_014873875.1 of Actinopolymorpha pittospori. Lineage (GTDB taxonomy): Bacteria > Actinomycetota > Actinomycetes > Propionibacteriales > Actinopolymorphaceae > Actinopolymorpha > Actinopolymorpha pittospori. Next base: position 2,648,965 of record NZ_JADBEM010000001.1, read on the forward strand.
TACGACCCAGCCACAGGCAACTTCCTGTCGGCGGACCCGGTGCTGGACCCGACCAGTCCGCAGTCGTTGAACGCGTACTCCTACGCGGGGAACAACCCGGTCACCTTGTCTGACCCGTCTGGGTTGTATCCGATCGATGAGTGGGGTGACCCGTATCCCGCGCCGCCGCGGGTTCCGGCTGGTGACGGCGCGCCTTATGACGGCGGGCAGTCCAGGGCTCACCGCGAGCAGGTTCGGGAGGTTCAGCACGCGAACCAGCAGGTGACGCGCGCCCGTGGTGCGAAGGAAGTCGCGCGCAAACAGCTTGTGAAGGCCGCGCAGGCGGTGGTCACGTTGATGGCGGACGAGCTGGGGATCACCGATGCGGTGGACTGTTTCACTACGGGTGACACCGGGTCGTGTCTGTCGACTGCGGGCACGGTGTTGTTGTCGTTCGTTGGTGGTGTGGCGGGCAAGCTGGTCGTGAAGTACGGGGCGCCGTGGAAGTGGCGTCGTGCTGCAAGGGTGGCCGGGGAGCTGGGTCGGCTTAGTGGTGACCTGGCGAGTGGGCTTCGTGCGTATGCGAAGCATTCGGATGAGTTGGCCAATGCGGAGCGGAACCTTGCCCGGGTCGCGTCGGCGTGTGGGATGCGAAGTTTCGCTGGTTCGACGTTGGTGTTGATGGCCGGCGGGAAACTCAAACCGATCGCTGACGTCAAGGTCGGGGACCGGGTGGTCGCCACCGACCCGCAGACAGGTGAGCAGCGGGTGGAGCCGGTCACCGCGGTGTGGGTGCATCAGGACAAGCTCGTCGACCTGCGCGTCGACGCCGGGGTGGTGACGACCACCGAGGACCACCCGTTCTGGAACGCCACCGACCGGGAGTGGCAGGACGCGGCGAACATCGACCCCGGCGACCAACTCCTCGCCGCCAACGGCGACAAGACCCGCCTCGGTGGGATCGCCTGGGCCACCCAACACACCGACACCGCCTACAACCTCACCATCGCCAACATCCACACGTACCATGTACTAGCGGGCACCGCACCGGTACTCGTCCACAACACGACGTGTCCGTGGACTTCTTACCGGAAGTTCGATGGCGATGGTCATCCGGTTGATGGAACCCAGCTACCGACAAACGAAGCTCTTGACGCGGCGGAGAGATGGGTTGGCCCAGACTACTCCGAACCCGTGGCGGGCAGTGGGCGATATGTCTCACAGGACGGCGCCCGTGTTGCTAGGATGGGCGACTCCGATATTACAGGTAGGCACGGGGGTGGTCCGCACATGAACTTTGAGAGGTTAGGGCCGAACCCTAGGAAGCCTGGGAAGTCGATGGTTATCGAGAATCGACACGTCTATCTGCAATAGAGTTACACGGGCGGGGAGTCTTGTAGGAGTGCTTCCTACAAGACTCCCCGCTAACTTTGTCGGTGTAGAGGATGGCGGTGTGAGTGGTGGATCAGATCATCAATGTTCCTGAGTATCGGACCGATGAGGGAATTCGTTTCGTCTGGGATGATGATTTCGAAATCGAATTACAGATCGATTTAAGGGAGGTTGTCATCAAGGCAAATCGGACCGGATTGACCTCGCTGGCGCGTCATCTATTGACTCTCGCGCAAGAAGGAGTTCGCGAAGGGGCCCATATTCATTTGACGGCGGACCAAGAGATCGAATCGTCCTACGATCTCATAGTTGAACGCAGAGCTTAGGACTGGATGGACAGACTCGTGTCCACCACGCGTCCCTTACGGAAACGCGAGTACTTAGGGGGTCCAGCAGTGCTCCCTGATGCCGTGTCAACCGACGGTATAATGCCGGGGAGAGGTCGGTGGGCATTGAACTGGCACGCACGCCAAGACGGCTTGATACCGCTGCTCCGTCGTCTTCGTCTCTCCGCAATACTTGGCAGAGTGTCGTGCACGATCGGATTCCCTTCAGTCGCGCAGGTGGCAGTCCACACGCTCCCGGCTCACATCCCACCAAAGCGCGTAGCCGTTCTCGACGGAGTCGCCTGAATAATGATTAACTCGACCGACCCCGACTTCCGCGTGTGTCAGATCAGTTTCGATACGCTGCTCGAGATCCAGTCGGAGGCGGAGGACCGGGGCTTGGCCACTCGGTGGACCTCGGTGGATGCACTACGCGGCCAGGTCAAGGAGGAAGTCGTCGTCCTCGAGTCGTTGATGCGCGAGATCCAGGGAGGCTCTGTGCGAGCCTACCGATGCCTCCTGTTGTTCTCGAAAGTGGATGGCAGGGACGCGGGCGGAGTTGCCACGATCGATCCGGAGCCTAATGAGAGTTACCGGGTCAGCCGCTGGCAGACTCGGTGCCCGGTAGCCGTCGGCAGGTGAGCACTCTCGGAGCCAGGACATGAAGTCCTATTGACAGATCGTGCCCCTGCCGGTGGTCGGGAGGATGGACCGCTGATGGGATGTCGTGCCCGCCGTCGTGTGGCGTGAGCACTTGATCATTAGGTTGCGGAGGTTCTCCCGCGGGCTGCTGATGGTGGCTGTCGAGGACGGGAGAACAGGTGCTGTTCGTCGGGGACGACTGGGCTGAGGATCATCACGACGTCGAATTGCAGGACGTGCAGGGGCGACGGCTGGCCAAGGCCCGGCTGGAGGAGGGCATTGCTGGGATCGCACGGCTGCACGAGTTGATCGGGCGGCAGTTGGATGAGAACGCCGAGGCCGACCAGGTCGTGATCGGGATCGAGACCGACAGGGGCCCGTGGGTGCAGGCGCTGATCGCGGCCGGCTACCGGGTTTATGCGATCAACCCGCTGCAGGTTGCCCGGTTCCGGGAGAGTACGTCGGTGTCGGGGGCCAAGAGCGATCCCGCCGATGCCCACACCATCGCCGACATGGTGCGCCTGCAGCATCACCAGCTACGGCCGGTTGCCGGGGACACCGCTGAGGCCGAGGCGATCAAGGTGGTCGCCCGGGCGCACAAGACGTTGATCTGGGAACGTAACCGTCACATGCTGCGGCTGCGGCACGCGCTGCGGGAGTTCTTTCCCTCTGCCCTGGCCGCGTTCGGTGATCTGGCCGGAGCTGATGCTCTCGAACTGCTGGCCAAGGCGCCCGACCCGGACTCGGCGGCCCGGTTGACGACCGCCCAGATCACCGCGGCGCTCAAGCGGGCCCGTCGCCACCATGTGGCCGACAAGGCCCAGAAGATCCGGGCGGCGCTGCGCGCCGAGCAGCTCGGTCAGCCGGCCATCGTGACGTCGGCCTACTCAGCCACCGTCCGCGCCCAAGCGGCCATCCTGACCACGCTGAATGAGCAGATCAAGAGCATGCAGGAGCAGGTGGAAGCACATTTTGGGCGGCACCCGGACGCTGAGATCATCGTGTCTCAGCCCGGTCTGGGCATGATCCTCGGTGCCCGGGTGCTTGCCGAGTTCGGTGACGACCCCGACCGCTACGCCAGCGCCAAAGCCCGCAAGAACTGTGAGGATCATGGCGTGTCGTCCCAGGCCGTGGCCTGACCCGCGCAAGAACTGGCCGTGATGCCTTCGTGTAGATCTGTCGGCCACGGCCTGGGACGGTGCGTGCGGCCGCCGGACCGGCGGGGCGTGTCCCGATAGGGGCCTTGCCGTGAACAGGGCACCATCACAGTTCTGACCGCCCACGCCTGGACCGGCGGTGGCCTTCCGTCCCCATGGCGATCAGGAGTCAGACGACCATGCCCAGCATGTCCCAACCCGTGCGGCGCGACCAGGATGAGACCAACCTAGACGACGTCGTCGTCGGCGTGGATACACACAAGAACACGCACACCGCGGCGGTGGTCACGCTTCTGGGTGCGCTGCTGGCCACCGCGACGTTCCCCGCGACCACCGCTGGCTACCGGGAGCTGGTGGCCTGGACGCGTGGTTTCGGGACGCTGCGGCGGGCCGGCATCGAGGGCACCGGCTCCTACGGCGCAGCGCTGGCCCGGTACTTGCGCTGCAAGGGTGTCGAGGTGATCGAGGTAAATCAGCCTGACAAGGCCACCCGCCGCCGGCGGGGCAAGACCGACGTCATCGACGCCGAGTCGGCCGCCCGCGCGCTGCTGTCGGGCCGGGCCACGGCCGCGGCGAAGACCGGGGACGGGCCCGTGGAGATGCTGCGGATGTTCAAGCTGGCCAAAGCATCCGCCCTCAAGGCTCGCACCCAGACGATCAACCAGCTCAAAGCCGTGCTCGTCGCCGCCGACCCGGCTCTGCGGGAGGCGATGTCCGGACTGAGCAACACCGCCCTGGTCCGGCACTGCGCAGCGCTGGAGGCCAGCACGCCCGACGATGTCGTCAGCGCCGCGGCCTACACGCTGCGCATCCTGGCCCGCCGGATCCTCGCGTTGACCACCGAGATCAGCGACCTGGAGCAACGCATCACCGAGGCGGTCAAAACCCGAGCACCCAGGCTGCTGGACCGGCCCGGCATCGGCCCCGACAACGCCGCGACCCTGCTGATCACGGTCGGCGACAACCCCGAACGGCTGCGCAGCGAGGGATCCTTCGCGTCGCTGTGCGGTGTCAGCCCGGTCGAGGCGTCCTCCGGGCAGACCACCCGCCACCGCCTCAACCGTGGCGGCGACCGCAACGCCAACGCCGCGCTCTACCGCATCGCCCTGTCTCGCCTGCGCTGGGATCCGGCCACCCGCGACTACATGCAACGCCGCATCAGCGAAGGCAAGACCCGACGCGAGGTTCTGCGCTGCCTCAAACGCTACATCGCCCGCGAAGTCCACCAGATCATCACCAAGTCCACACCAGACACAACCGCCAGTCCCGCAGCGGGCCGCCTCATCGACGCGCTCGGCCGCCAGGCCTACGCCGCGATGATCTGCTCGCCCGGTTCCCGCGCCTACTACGACCAGCAGCGAGCCCGCGGCCTCGGCCACCACGCCGCCGTCCGCCAGCTCGCCAACCGGCTGGTCGGCATCCTGCACGGCTGCCTCAGGACCGGCACCACGTACGACGAAGCGACCGCATGGTCACATCGCACGGAACAAGTCGCTGCTTGACAACTTTCGACTTGGGATGTCTGTCAACCTTTCTGAGACACGTTCTTGAAGCTATTACTGAGTCGGTTCTTCCTTGTCCTGGGGTTTGTTGATCCATGCCGCGGCGGGCAGCTTCGGTGACTGGGGTGGCTTGCGGACGAACCGTTCGGGGTGTGCTGCGTGGGCGGCGTCCAGGACGCGGCCGCGGGCCTCGCTGACGGTGTGAGCGCGCCCGTAGTGGACGTCTGCGGGGGTATGTAGACCGATTCCGGAGTGCCGGTGGTCGTGGGCGTACCAGGCGAAGAACCGGTCACAGAACACGCGGGCGTCCTCGATGCAGCCGAACCGGTCGGGGAAGTCGGGCCGGTACTTCAGGGTCTTGAATTGCGCTTCGGAGTACGGATTGTCGTTCGAGCAGTGCGGCCGGCTGTGGCTCTTGGTGACTCCCAGGTCGGCGAGCAGGAACGCGACCGGCTTGGAGGCCATCGAGGAGCCCCGGTCGGCGTGCAAGGTGAGCTGGTTGCGGTCGGCCTGCTGCTTGCGGACCGTCTCGGCGATCAGCCGCTCGGCCAGGGTCGCGGATTCTCGGGAGGCCACCATCCAGCCGACCGGGTAGCGGGAGAAGATGTCGAGGATCAGATACAGGTAGTAGTAGGTCCACTTCGCCGGGCCTGCCAGCTTGGTGATGTCCCAACTCCAGACCTGGTTGGGGCTGGCCGCGACGAGCTCGGGTTTCACCTTCGCCGGATGGGTGGCGTGCCGACGCCGATCCCCGGTTTCGCCCCGCTCGCGCAGCAGCCGGTACATCGTCGACTCACTGGCCAGGTAGGTCCCCTCGTCCAGCAGCGTGGCGTAGACGGTGGCCGGTGCGGCGTCGGCGAACCGCTTGGAGTGCAACACCTCCAACACCGCGGCCCGCTCCGCCTCCGACAGCGCACGCGGCTGCACCTGTGGCTTCCGCTCGGGTTCCGGACTCGGCGCAGCCGTGGCCTTACCAGCCGGGCGAGCTCGGTAGAAGGACGCCCGCGCCACACCGACCGCCGCACAGCCTGCCTTGGCGCCGACCAGGGGCACCAACTCGCCCACCGCATCATCGACCGCGGCCGCGATCGCCGTGCTCATCTCGCCGGGTCCTCCTCGGCCCCGCTGCCAGTGGCGAGCTGTTCCAGCAGCGCGGAGAGCTTTCCCTGCACCTCGATTACCCGCCGAGACGTCTCCAGCTCGGCCTGCAACTTGGCGACCTGGGCGCGCAGCGCCGCGTTGTCTGCCTCCACCGGGTCGACCGCAGGCCGACCCCGAGTCTTCCCCAGCGCTTCCAGCGCGCCCTTGTCACGCTGCTTGCGCCACTCACTGATCAGCGAGGAGTACAAGCCCTCCCGGCGCATCAACGCGCCCCGGCCATCACGGTCCAGCCGGTCGTACTCCGCCAGGATCCCGGCCTTGTACTTCGCCGTGTACGTCCTACGCGTGGCCCGCTCGGGCACCTGCGGATCAGGCACTTCCTCCACCCGCACAGCATGGCGCACTGGCGGCACCGCCGTCGTGACCGTCATCGAACCTCTCTCCAGATCTCGCCCTCATCAGTCAGTAATTCCTACCGGATGGGGTGTCTCAGGAGAGGTTGGCAGAGAGGGATCTTGATCCGGCGAGGTTCGAATCCCTGGAACGCCTCGATCGAGATCCGGAGGTTCGGAAGGTGCTCACCCGGATATTTTCCCTTGCGCTGGGCGGGATTTCAATGGTCTCGAAGAAGTAGTGAGCTGTGCTGACGTCTGCAGCAGGTTTGCGGGAGCAACACCATAACGGCGCTACAACGACAACGCTGCATGCGCCGACAGGGTTCCCCATAGTGTGGGTTGTGGTGCGAATCGGCGGCGGTTGGTGTGGTTCCGTTGGCTGTGGGCATGAGATTTGGCGAGGTTGCTGGTGAATGCCCTGGCGGGCTTTGGCAGGGCATCTCGTAACGCGTAGGTCGTGGGTTCGATTCCCACAGGCGGCTCCAATGTGATCTCTCAGGGAATGACCCCGAACCCTCTTTGGCTTCGGGGTCGCCTGCGTTTGAGCCTGGTGGGTGGCCAGTGGGTTGGAGTTTCTCGGTGGGGTCCAGGACGAGCTCGCGGAGGAGCTCGTCGGTGGTGTGGCGGGCAAGCTCGTCGTGAAGTACGGGGCGCCGTGGAAGTGGCGGCGTGCGGCAAGGGTGGCCGGTGAACTGGGCCGGCTCAGTGGGAATCTGTCGAAGGCGCTTCGAGCCTACGCGAAGCAATCCGATGAGTTGTCGGCTGCGGAGCGGAACCTCGCCAGAGCCGAGTCCGCCTGTGGCATGCGAAGTTTCGTTGGTCCGACGTTGGTGTTGATGGCCGGCGGGAAACTCAAACCGATCAGTGACATCGAGGTCGGGGACCGGGTGGTCGCGACCGACCCGCAGACCGGTGAGCAGCAGGTGGAGCCGGTCAGCGCGGTGTGGGTGCACCAGGACAAGCTCGTCGACTTGCGCGTGGCTGCCGGGGTTGTGACCACTACCGAGGACCACCCGTTCTGGAACGCCACCGACCGCGCCTGGCAGGACGCGGCGGACATCGACCCCAGCGACCAACTCCTCACCGCCGACGGCGATGGGACCAGCGTCGGAGGTATCGCCTGGGCCACCCAACACACCGACACCGCCTACAACCTCACCATCGCCAACATCCACACGTACTATGTGCTGGCTGGGCGCACGGCAGTCCTCGTGCACAATGACGGCGGATTCGACTGGGAGAAAGGGCTCGAGGACCTCAAGAAGGGCTGGGACCCAGGCGATCTCGATGATGACGGCTACCACGCGCCGCGAGGAAACCAAGCAGAGAACAAGGAATTCAAAGGTGCGATGCGCGAGGTCGAACGAAGCCTCGGCCGGCAGATAACGCCGGCGGAGCGCCGGTCGCTACACGACAGAATCACCGGACAGGGGTACGACTTTCACCGAATCGTAGAAGAGGGCAAAGGAATGTTCGGTGGCTGCTAACGATGAGATGACTGAGATCCGACAACTCCTCCAGGGTGCGACAGTTCGCTCCGTCGGCAGGGCGGCCGACATGAGTGTGGTTGAGTTCATCAGCCTTCGTGGCGAGGCGGTCAATGCCCATATGCAATGTCCTTTCCGCATCGTGCAGCAAGGCACGATCATTATGGGGTCTCGTGACATGACGTACCCGCAGCGGGGAGCGGGGGTGGAAGCATTTGACCAGTTCAAGACCATTTATGATTCGCGGGCTGCGACATTGAATGGGATCCTTGAACAGCTTCGGCCGGCCGTGGCAGGGGTCATCTTTGGCGACGCCGGATACGTTGCCCTAGAGTGGGACCCCGGCTTTCGGGCGGAGATATTTCCTGACTGTTCCGGCACAGTGGAAGCCTGGCGAGTTTCGGTGCGGGGTGGTCTACATTATGGGTTCCCCCAAGGCTCCGTCTGATCTGTGATGGACCGGAAGGATCTCCGAAGGTGTTACTCCGGCGCAGGCGCTGACGGTTAATCGTGCAACGCCAGTAAGCTTCGCGAGCCTTTGTTGGCGAGCTTCTGCCGCTCTTGAAGGCAACGGTGACGGCAATGCCGACGGACGGCCGCTGCGGCTGGTGGGTCGCAAGGGTCGTTCTCGGCGCCGCCAGCGCTTCGTTTAGGATCTCAGGGTGTCCATGGCCATGTCCATGGCCTTGACATTGGGGGCGGAGTCGGGTTGGCGTAGCCCTGGTGACAGCATCGGGAACATTTTCGACTATCTCCAGGGGAGCGATGACGGAAGAGTTGGAGGATCGCTGGATCCTTGGACTGCGAGGTAGCACAGTTGTTTCCGTTGCTGAGACTTCTGAGCATCAAGGGCTTGTGCTGAGGTTGAACTGCGGGGCAGAGGTGACAATCAGAGGCCCGGTGCTTCTGACCTATGGGTCAGCAGTTGCCCCGAGCGTAGTTCCGTTATCCGGTGAAGAGTGGCAGAGACTGGTGGGTACTGCTGTTTTGTCAGCGGTAGCATTCAAGTCCGGTGCGTTGCGGGCAGTGTTCAGCACGGGACACCATCTGAATGTTCGAGGAGGGGGGCCCGAGATAGTGGTGCATGTTCGCAAGCCAGAGGAATTCGATTGGTTACATGAGGGTGGAGTGGGGGTCATGAGATTGTTTGGCGCCACTACTCCGTAGCGGCTCGGCAACTGGCCGTGGTAATGGGGTTCGACGCTTCAGAAACTCCGCCAAAAGTTCGCCAGTGGTGCTTCTGAGGCGTCTGACTGACGTCGTTGACGGTAACCTCGGCGGACGGAGGACCGTGTTCAGGGATTCGTCTGCCCCGTAGAGGTCCATCGTCATGGACGCGGTGGAGCCCCAATGACCGTGACGGGGTCGCCCATGCCGCCGGCACTCCAAGGTCTGCAGATGGTTCTGTCAGTAGAACCCGTCGTCGAGGGCATCTGTGACGGCCAGTCAGGTAAGTGGCGAGGTCAGCATGCATGAGACTCCACACGCACGGGCCACTGGACGGGCGCCCATAAGCCGCCGAATAGGCTGAATCCAAATGGTCCCTGGACGCTCTATCCTCACTGCAGAGATTGTTCACGCCGACAGGGTGGAGTGGTTAACGGATCCTTAAGGAGTGGTGTGACTTTTAATTTATCAAATGTGGCCTTGCTGGCGGATAGCTTTTACGGCGCTGGCATGGTCAGGTTTGCGCACGGCCTCCTTGTTGCATCGGCTCCCACCAGCACGGACGCTCATAACGAATGGGACCCGGGTGTCGCACCTATTCACGCTGGACCGGATTCGCTCTACATCTCGGTGCGGCAGGCAGCTAGCGGGCATGTTGGCGTAGTCTGCATCGAGGGGCCGTATTCCCCCCCAGGCCTCGACAAACTCTTCGCAGGAGAGATCAGCCTTCCGGACGCCAGCCTGGCGATCTATGATCCGAATGGCGCAATGGGCCTTCGCCTTCCCGTAGCTGGAAAACGGAATAGGATTGAGGTGTATGGCGACGATCCAGAGGAGTCCTCACAGGTCTGCATCGTCCTCACTGAGATAGCTTGATCCTCAAGCTCGTCCATGCAGCAGTTTTAGCTGGGCCGCAGCATTGAAGGCTCTGGACATCGCCGCATCGCCCCGTCACTGTCTCCGGTGTGTGGCCGATCTGCCTGTTGACGTGAACGTCTCGGGTCCGGTAGCGGCTGATCGTGGCCGAGGAGACCCTGAGGTGATGACAGTGTTGCAGGTGCCGGGCGATGGTCGCAGGGCCGGCGTCCAGGCCTTGTTCGGATAGTTCCTTGCGGATCCGGACGATCAGCTCAACGGTCGCGTCCTTGACGGCGGTTGGTGAGGTGTTCGGGCGCCGTGACCGGGGCTCGAACGCGGCCTGTCCCTCGGCCCGGTATCGGGCCAGCAGCCGGCTGACCCGGCCCTGGGACACCCCGTACTCCCGGGCCACCGCACTTTGGCTACGGCCTCGACAACAACAGCCGTGATCACAAGACGCACCTTCGACATCGACAGACGGTGACGGACCACCTATTCGCATGTCTTGCGGCACGCCATTCCGATGTCCTGAAACAGAACCCCCGCCAGCCCACCGCACCTGACCTGCAGAAACGCGGTGATAGGCGGCCGGAGGCCTCAGCCATCTGTCAGTGGTGTTGCTGGTCGCCCCTCCACCCCGTCGAAGTGCGTCGACTGGCGTTCGACGGATATCGCCGCCGCGTCGCGGTCCCTGTGAGAAGCATCGTCATCGATCACGGTGTCACGGAGCCCCTATCGGGACCATCCGCTGGCGCGAATGCCGCCAGGAGCGTCGCCCTGATGTATCGCGGAGCTTCCTCGGGGTTCAGGCGGCCAACGGCGATCTCGTCTGCGGCGCCGTGCATGACGACGTGCGTGGTGGCGAGGAGCCAGCTCACCGGCAGGTCGGTGCGGAATGCGCCCTCACGCTGGCCGCGTTCGAGGAGCCCACGTACGTGGGCTTCGGCCTTCTGGTGGAGTTCGCGGATCCGTGTCGGCGGCAGTTCCTTCTGAGCCGCTGTGAGCAGTGCACGTGACTGGTCGACCAGCATCCAGCTGGACTCGATCAGTGCAGCGAAGGCCTTGCGGGGGTCGCCGCCGAGTTCCAGCCGGCTGAGGACCTCGTCGCCGCGGTCAAGTGCGTCGAGGAGGGCAGCTTCAACGAGTTCGGCGCGCGTCTTGAAATGTCCGTAGAGCGTCATTCGTCCGACCCCGGCGGCGGCTGCGATGTCGGCCACCGAGGCGTCGGAGTTGTTTCCCAGCGATTCGACGGTCGCGCGGACGATCGCTGTCCGGTTGCGCTGGGCGTCCGCGCGCACGTTGGCACCGAGCCGCCGTTCTGAGGTCGAAGAGGCGCCGGCTTTCGGCGTGGTCGTGCGCTGCCTCTTCGGCATCTCGTCCAACCCCCTAACTCGTACGGGAACGTACGAGTTAGTATAGCCGTTGCAACTCGTACACGAGTGCTTGAGTTAAGGAGGAGGAAGGCCATGAGCAGCTACCCCAGACGTTGGCAGGTGCTGGCGTTGCTCGGGATCGCGCAGTTCATGCTGATCTTGGATGTCACCGTGGTGGCGATCGCGCTGCCACTGATGGGTGCCGATCTGGGGCTGGAACGGCAGACGCTGACCTGGGTGGTCAGCGCGTACACGCTCACCTTCGGTGGCCTGATGCTGCTTGGCGGGCGGATCGCCGACCTGATCGGGCCGCGGATGATGGTGATGCTCGGTTTGGCGCTGTTCACGATCGCGTCGTTCGCCACCGGCGCCGCACAGGACGGCGTCGTCGTGCTGGCCGGCCGCGTGGGACAGGGCCTCGGCGCAGCGATGCTGTCGCCGTCTGCGTTGTCGATGGTGGTGCGGATGTTCGAGGGTGACGAGCGCAACCGTGCGCTGGGCATCTGGTCGGCCCTCGGTGGCGGTGGTGCCGCGGTCGGCGTACTGATCGGTGGCCTGCTGGCTGCGGGCCCCGGCTGGCCGTGGGTGTTCTTCGTCAACGTTCCCATCGGTGTGGTCGTGTTCATCGTGCTCAGCAAAGTGCTTCCCTCGCTGCCTCCGGTGGAGACCGGCCAGCGGCTGGGCGTCGACGTGCTCGGGGCGCTTCTTGTGACGGCGGCGACCGGCTCGGTGATCTACGCGATGATCGGAGCCGGGGAGGTCGGCTGGCTGGCCCCGCGGACCTGGATCCTCTTTGCCGTTGGCGTCGGGCTCTACCTGCTGTTCGGGTGGCGCCAGCGGGCGACGGTATCTCCACTGATGGACCTGGGCCTGCTGTTTCGGCGTCCGGTGCTCGCGGGCACGTTCGTGATCGCGATCGGCACGGCGCTGATGGTGGCGGTGTTCTTTCTCGGCTCGTTCTACCTGCAAGGACATGCGCAGCTCGGGCCGCTGGTCACCGGGGTGCTGTTCTTGCCCGTCGCCGTGGCGACGATGATCGGTGCGCAGCTCGGCGGGCGGATCATCGGACGGGTGGGCGGCCGCACCCTCGCGACCATCGGCCTGGTTGTCGCCGCCGCCGGGCTCGCCGTGCCAGCCTTCACGCCCACCATGGTTGGCGTGGTCATTGGGGTCAGTGTCGCCGCGGCCGGAATCGGGACCCTGTTCGTGGTCGCCTCGGTCACCGCGCTCGGGCAGGTCGCCCCGCACGAGGCCGGCGTGGCCTCGGGCATCGTGAGCACCTTCCATGAGTTCGGCGCCTCGATCGGCGCTGCCGTGACCTCCAGCGTCGCCGCGGCCAGCCTGGCCACCCAGGCCGAGGGCGGCTACACCGCCGCGTTCACCGTCGCTGCCGTCGCCGCCCTGGTGGGGGCGCTCATCTCCGGTGGCCTGATTCCAGGACGCCAGCCCGCCCCGGCGGCCATGACGCCAGCTCGCTGACCGACCCGCGGCCCGGCACGCGGCTCGGTCTTGGGCCGACCAGGCCCTTGAATGTCGCCCTTCATCCGGTCGGGACAGGTATGACCGCTTCTGTGTCGCTGACTTTCTCGCACGCTGACGTACTCATCGTTGTTCGCCGGTGGACACGCGAGTCTCTGAGGAGCCTTCCGTACCATGGTGCCGGTGAACCTCCGGCAGATGACGCGACTACGGGGTGGTCCGTGTCTGCTGATGCTCCTCCTCGTGGTGGCCGGGGTAGTCGCCATGCATGGGCTTGGCCCTGCGGTCATGCCTGACGATGAGAGCGCCATCTCCGCTCACGCGATGCCTGCCCATGCGAACGCCACGACTGGTGAGTTCGAGCATGTACGTACCGCTGGCGGCTGCGAGGTCCCTCAACACGGCGGCGGCCATGCCGACCATGTTGACGCCATGTGTTCGGCGGCTGGGGTAGCGGGCGCCCCTGCGTTGCCCGCACTCGTCCCGATCGTGATCGACGCCGTGAGCCCGCGGCCCTTGACGGCATGGCCAGTTGGTCCCGAGAACGCCGGACGGGCCCCGCCGTCCCTGTCTGAGTTACAGCTCCTGCGCATATAGGCACACCGCACCGGCGGCGCCTGCTTCACGACGTCGCTCGCCTCGGCATGCCCAGTACCAGATCAACAGCACAGGGAGCAGTATCACCATGAGCACCAACCAAGGGATGTCCAAGCGAACCTCCATTCGCTGGCTGGCCTCGGCTGCGGCCGCCGCCACTACCGTCACGGTCCTCGCGGCCTGCGGCGGTAACTCCGAGCAGCCCGACTCCGAGAGCGCCACGCCCTCAGCCTCCACGACCGCCTCGGTGACTGCTGGCGCGCACAACGCGACCGACGTCTCCTTTGCCGAGGACATGATTCCGCACCACCGCCAGGCGGTGCAGATGGCGGACCTCGCCCCGACGCGCGCTTCCTCACCCGAAGTGAAGGCACTCGCCGCAACCATCAAGCAGGAGCAGGGCCCTGAGATCAAAACCATGTCGGCATGGCTGACATCCTGGGGCGAGCAGGTTCCTGAGGACTCGGAACCGGGGATGGATCACTCCGGAATGGACCATTCGGGCATGGACTCCGGCATGGCGGAGATGCCGGGGATGATGACCGCGGAGGAGATGAAGAAACTCGAGGGAGCCACTGGTCCGGCCTTCGACGCGGCCTTCCTCAAGATGATGATCAAGCACCACCAGGGCGCTGTAGAGATGGCAAAGAACGAGACGGCCAAGGGCTCCTATCGGCCAGCCGTCATACTGGCCAGCAGCATCGTCACCTCCCAAACCGCCGAGATCGAGCAGATGACCAAGCTCCTCGACAAGTAGCTATCCGTAGCAGGGGCGTTGCCGTCGGCAGGCGCCTGGTTCGCCTTTGCCAGCTAGGGTGCGTCTCCCGAATCGAGCCGGTGAAGCGAGCGGTGCATCCGCGCCGCGGTGGCGAGGCGGAGGAGGAGCGCGTAGCGGTGTTCTACGCGCGACTAGGACAACGTGGCCAGCGTGGATGCGGGGGCATCGCGCCAGGCAGGATTTGGGAGACGCACCCTAGTACTACAGCCGTAATTCGTGATCTCGGCTGGTCGGCGGAGTTTTGATGCTCGGCGTGTTGCTGTGACAGCGCGCGGCCGCCGCGACATTGTCTGCGTTTGTGAAGACGATAGACATTGAGGCGGCGGCCGCTGCTCTCAGCGTAGAGGTCGCTGGGTGGGAGCGGGAGTTGGACGCGCTGATGCGTCGGGTTGGGTCGTGCTTTGTCCGGCCGGAGACCGCTCGGACGGCGCGGGACGTGGTCGACGGTCTGCTTGCGGGCCTGCCCAGGGCTAACTGCTGGACGCTGGCTGAGCATGCCGGGCACCGCAGCCCGGATCGGATCCAGTATCTGCTCGGCCGTGCGGTCTGGGACGACGCGGCGGTGCGAAGTGAGTTGGCCGAGTACGTGGCGGCGAACCTGACCGACGGCGTGGATCCGGATCGGGTGGTGCTGGTGTTCGATGAGACAGGGGATCAGAAGAAGGGCAGCCACACGGTGGGGGTGCAGCGGCAGTACTCAGGCACGTGTGGTCGGATCGAGAACTGCCAGGTCGCGGTGTTCGCCACCCTGGCCAGCCCGCGCGGGCACGCGTTCATCGACGTCGGCCTGTACCTGCCCCAGTCCTGGACAACCGATCCGGGCCGGCTGGCGGAGGCCGGCGTGCCTGAAGATGTGGAGTTTCAGACCAAACCGCAGCTGGCGCTGGCCATGACCGACCGGGCGTTGGCCGCCGGCATCCTGCCCGGGTGGGTCAGCGCCGATGAGGCCTACGGCGACAATCCCCGACTGCGACAAGCCTTCGAGGAACGACACCTGAACTACGTCATGGCAGTCTCATGCGACACCCAGATCCCCACTCCAGCAGACACGAGCACCGGCACAGGCACCGGCAGAATGCGAGCCGATGAGTTCGCCGCGCAGTTACCGGCAACCGACTGGCACCTTGCCTCGGCCGGCAAAGGCAGCAAAGGCGAACGGCTCTACCACTGGGCCCTCACCCGTCTGGCAAACCTCAGCCGAGCTGGCTACCGGTGGCTGCTGGTCCGCCGCCATCCGGCCACCGGCGAACAGGCCTACTTCCTGTGCCATGCCACCACCGACGTCAGCCTGGCAAGACTGGCCACGGTCGCTGGAACTCGCTGGCGAATCGAGGAGAACATCCAAGTCGGCAAAGGGTGCGCCGCACTGGACGAGCACCAAGTCCGTACCTGGACCTCCTGGCACCGCTGGACCACCCTGGCCATGCTCGCCCACGCCTTCCTCGCCGTCCAAGCAGGCCCAGACAGCCATCCCGACCCCAGCAGAGCAATGGTTCCCCTAACCTGCAACGAGATCCGGCACCTCAGAGCCACCATCACCCACCCAAGCCACCCCCTAACCCACACCATCCGATGGAGCCGATTCCGCCGCCACCACCAACACCACGCCCGACTCTGCCACTACCGACGACGAAACCAAGATTACGAATTACGGCTGTAGTACTAGGTACGCTCACGTCAACGCGGTGTTCGGATCTCCTGCGAGGAGCTGCTCGACGAGGGCATCAGGATCGCAATCCTCGCTGTACAGGACACGCTTGGCCAGGCGCCGGTTCTGATCGTCGGTGACCCAATACTCAATGAAGTCGACGTCTTCGTGGATCCACTCGTGGCCGCGCTGTTGGCACCGTTCGCGCAGGATGCTGACGGATCTTGCCGTGTCTCGAGACGGGAGGAGCAGCACGACGCTTTCGAACGGGCTCAGGGCGGTCGCGACCCGTGCGTGCAGCTGTCGATCGAGGAACGAGGTGTGCCCGGCGCCGAGGTCGAACACGCAGTCGTGGTGGTCGGCTACTACACGCTCGACCGCGTAGGCGAGAGACGGCTCCCAGTAGCGATAGGCGGCAACGAACGACTTGGCCATCAAGGAGTTGTACGTGGGGGCGTCGAAGTCTGGCGCAGCGCGGTAGTACTCGTTCGCGATGGAGTCGAGTTGGACATGCGGAAGCCCGAGGCGCTCGGCAAGCCGTGAGCCGAGCGTGGTCTTCCCTGCGCCCACTGGTCCGATGAGGACATGCTCCGGGCGGCGTGGCTCAACCATGGTCGGTGAGGCTAGCGCAGGCATCCTCGCGGATCTACCCGAACGACCGGTCACACGAGGTCGTACCGGATTCGGCCGACCGTGCAACTGGCGCGCAACTGGCCACGGCACGTGACGGTCCTGAGCGGTCTCTCGCCGGCAGTCAGTTCGAGCGAGCAGCGAGGCTCTCGCGGACACAGGTCGCCGACCTGGCCGGGAGTCTCACGCCTTCGCGCCATACAAGACACAGGATGTCCTATACAGCTGCGATTCTTGACCCACGCCGGGACCAGATCGATGCTCAGTCACCGTCTGCGGTCTGGCACGAGCGCCCGAACGCGGGTCGCGAACGGCAGCAGCAAGAGTCGGCACGAACGACGGAGGTGGCTCCGATGGTCACGGGCGAGATGCGGTTCACGACGAAGGAGTTGTCGAAGCGTACCTGGCCAGACTTCGAGAGGTTCTTCTCCCAGGTCCACGGCTGCGCGTGCACGCTCTATCTGCACGGGCGGCATCTACCCTCGGTGGCCCGTACGGCAACGGAGAGAGCTGAGCGCTTCGGAGTTCCCGACCGATCGCGGAGCGTCTTTCCCGCCAGGGCGTTCGGGCGGGCCCAAGAGCTCTCGGCTGTGAAGGAACTGGTGTGGCAGGGGCGCGCACACGGGATCCTGGTGTACGGCAGGGGAGAGCCCGTGGGATGGTGCCACTTCGGCCGCGCGAGCGCGCTACCGGTTGTGCGGGACGACCGGACTCCGCCAGAGATGGTCGCCAGGCATCCCTCTTCGGACTGGCGGATAACGTGTTTCACCACGCGGATGGACTATCGGCGGCGGGGTGTCGCAACGACCGCGCTGGCGGCGGCGCTCGAGGCGATTCGTCAACGCGGCGGCGGGTGGATCGAGGCAACCCCCATCGCGTTTCCGCACAATGACCCGACGGTGCGTAAGCTCCGGAAGACCTATCGGTGGCGTTCGCAAGAGGTCATCGACTACCTGGAAGAGAACTGGCCGCACAAGGAAGTCCCAGGTGTCGGCAGCGTCAACGCATGCCTGACTACCGCCAAGTCAATGAGTCACGCGGGCACGATGTCGATGTTCGAACGCTTTGGCTTCCAGCCAACCAAGCGCGACGAGTACCGAAGCTCAGACCGTTCGTGGGACCCAGGCGACTCCGTCGTCATGCGCCTGCAGATCTAGGACCGTCTGCCGGCTCCGACGGAAAGAGAAACTTCAGGTCCGCGGCAGGGGACACGCGAACCTCGACCGTCAGGCCCGATCTGCGAAGAGATCGGTGGTCGTGGGGTTTGTCGCGAGGTCGAGATAAGCCCGGCCGCTGTCGATCGCCTCTACAGGTCGTGGTTTCCTCGCCCCTCGCCACCACCAAGTGATCTTTCCGATGGCGTCGCCAGCGATGTAGGAGGCAAACAGTGGTGCTAGTAGGTGGCGTTCGTCCGCTGTCAACTCCCGAACAGCCGAGTAGGCATCGATCAGGTTTCTGATTCGCGTCCCGTCGAGGTCGCCACCAGCTGAACGGCCCCAGTACCAAAGGATCGAAGCCAGATCGTAGATGACGTAGGAGTACAGGCAGTCGTCAAAGTCGAGCAGCGCGGCGACAGTGCCCGCGCTGTCCAGGACCAGGTTGTTGGGTCCGACGTCTCCATGCACCAAGCCAACCCACACGTTGCCTCTCTGGTCCAGCTCGGAATCGAGGGTATGCAGCAGCCGCTTCAGATGATGCAGGAACGCGGGTCCACCTGGTATGTCCAGGAACTCGGGGTCGGCGCCGTCGCCGCTGACCCATCGCGCGAGACGCGTGATCGGGTCGCTGTGCTCGGTTCGAGACCCAGGGAAGGTTCGGCCTTGAGTCACCAGGTGCATCTGAGCCAAGAGGCGGGCTGCGGTGACACCGGAGGTCAGGTCGGCGCAACCTGTTTCCCCCGGACTCTCCCCGGCCGTCCCGTCCACGTAGGTGAACAGGGCGCACGGGCGACCCTCGATGTAGTCGAAGCGTGTTCCGTCCCTTGCCTCGACGACATCTGCGACCGGAAACGTCTGCTCAGCCAGGTATCGCACCGCCGCTAGCCTCGGCTATTCACGTGGGTCGGCGGCACGGGGTCTAAATGCGGCGGAGTGCCTTGTCTGTAAGGAAGAATCGGTGTTTGAGGACAACGATCTTTCTCGTAGAAAGGCACTCCGTAGGTGAAGCGTAGCAAGGGTTCGTCGGGTGGGAAGAAGGCACGCCGAGGCAAGGATGGTTCGGCTGGCGGCAGGGGTGGCGTGGCTGGGCCGCGGTTTCGGGTCAGCTCGGATGGGCACGGGTTGGCCTCGCATGCGGGTGTGTCGATGCTGCGCGAGCTCGCTGAGTTCGTGGGTCTGACCAGGTTCGTCACCCAGGCGTTGGCTGACACGTATCGGGGCCCGTGGCTTCACTCCCCGGGGCAGGTGTTCGCTGATCAGGCGTGTGCGATCGCCGATGGGGCGACGTCGACGTCGGGGATCGCGGTGTTGCGGGACCGCCCGCAACTGCACGGGGCGGTGGCCAGTCAGCCGACCGTGTGGCGGCTGGTCGACAGGATCGATGAACGGCATCTGGGGCTGGTGCGTCAGGCGCGGGCGAAGGCGCGTGAGCGGGCCTGGCAGGCGGGAGCGGCCCCGGACCTGGAGGCCACCGGTGGGTATCTGCACATCGACTTCGATGCCACGATCACCATCGCTCACAGCGAGAAGTCCGGCGCTGCACCGACCTGGAAGAAGAGCTTCGGGTTCCATCCGCTGCACTCCTATCTGGACCGGCCCGAGATCTCCGGCGGGGAGTCGCTGGCTGGGATCCTTCGGCCCGGAAACGCCGGGTCGAACACCATCGCCGACCACAAGACACTGCTGGACCTGACCCTTGAAGCGCTCCCGGAGTCCTACCGGCCTGGCGTCGACGGTGCGCCGGAGATCCTGATCCGGGCCGATGCGGCCGGGGCGACCTACGACTTCGCCGCCTACTGCCGGCAGAAACACTGCGAGTTCAGCTTCTCCACCGAGTCGACCCCCACCTATGTGGGGATCGCCGACGCGGTGGACGAGCAGCTGTGGGCGACCGCGATCGAAGACGACGGGATCCGTGACGGTGCCATGGTGTTCGAAGCCACACACTGTGTGGATCTGTCGAAGTGGCCGCAAGGCACCCGGCTGATCCTACGCAAGGAACGCCCGCATCCGGGCGCCCAACTCCAACTGCACAACACCACCAGTGACGGGATGCGGCTGACCGCGTTCATCACCGACACCCCGGCCCGTGTAGTCCCCCACCAGATCCAGGGACTGGAGCTACGACACCGCCAGCACGCCCACGTCGAAGCACGGATCAAAGACTCCGGCCACCTCGGCCTGGGCAACCTGCCGCTGGACGCGTTCTGCCACAACCAGGCCTGGTTCGAGATAGCGCTCGCCGCCGCGGATCTGATCAGCTGGGCGAAACTGCTCGGCTTCAAAGACCACCCCGGGATCGCCAAAGCCACACCCGAAACCTTCCGCTACAAAGTCCTACACGTCGCCGGAAAAATCGTCTCCACCGCCCGACAGCTGTATCTGAAACTGGACTCTTCCTGGACCCCCAGCCCCGCGATCGAGAAAGGCTGGACGCGCATCCGTACGGCCTTCGGCTAACACCCGCCGTCCCTGACCACCTCGCGAGCCGCAGAAACGGAGACCCGCAAACCCCCACTGAACAACAACAACCGGCGCCCAGCCGCCGGGCGCGCCAGCCTACCCGCAAGCAGCTTTCACAACCACGCAAGCCCAAACAAGAATCCATCACCACTAGATCAATTTCCGTGAATAGTTGAGGCTAGCTCGAAGGCAAGTTCGGCCGCACCTTGCGTGCGTCGATAGTGTCGAGCGACGTAGCTTGCGTTGGTCTTCCCCAGATCCGCTGGCGTCAGCTTCCACGTATCGTTCGTGACGCCGTTGAGTCGCTCCGCCTGCCAATCCGAGACGCCAGCGATCCGGCGATCAAGAAACGCACGCCACTCGCCCTCGGACGTCGAGTTCCACGGGGACTGGTCAGCTGCCATGGCCAGGCATCGTAGATCACCTACCGCGACGGCCGCGACATCCGCCCTGCACGCCTCAAACCTTCTTGTATGGGGACGCGCGTCTGATCGGTAAAGCGATGTACCTCAGCGGCGTGCGGAGGCAGGATCGGCGGATGGTCGACCCTAACCATCCGAGCGAGCCGATAACAAAGCTGCTGGCCCGCTGGGGTGTCCCGGCTGGTGCAGCGGTGACACCTACCGGGCACGGCACGAACAACCGCACCCTGCGGGTGAGCGCCGGGGATCGACGCTGGTCCCTGCGGATCAGCAAGAACCTGACCTCGGCCCAGGTGCGGTCCGAGCACCGGCTGCTGGCCCAGTGGCCCAGGCTGGCCTGCCCTTCGCTGTGCCCGCGCCCGTTCCGTTGCCGGACGGCAGCACCTTCGCCGACACTCCTGGCGGGCCGGCAACCCTGTGCGACTGGATCCCGGGCGTCCGGCCCGACCTCAGCCAGGAGGTGGCGCTGGAGAGGTTCGGCCAGGCCGCGGCGGAGTTGAGCGCTGCGCTGGCCGACGTTGCGCCGCAGGACACGCCGAACGACTGGCAGGGCGGCCCGCTGGAGGTGCTCCCCGACGTGGCCGCGCTGGCCCGGGACCTGACCGCGGCTGGGCTGGACGCCCGGCGGGCCGGGACGCTGCGGGACGGCGCGAACCAAGCGATCGCGGCCTGGGAGGGGATAGCCGGTCGGCTGCCGACCCAGGTGGTGCACGCCGACCTGGACGCGTCCAACGTGCTGGTCAGCCCGGACACCGGGGCCGTGACCGGGGTGCTGGACTTCGAGATGGCTGGCGACTGGATCCGGGCCATAGAGCTGACCGTGGCCCTGGCTCTGTCTGGTGCGGCGCACGGGCCGGACTGGCCGCGCCGGGCGGCGGCCGTGGCCCGAGGCGGTGCTTGGGGTGAGCGGCTGACCGCCGCCGAACTGTCTGCCCTGCCCGACCTGATCCTGGTCCGCGCCATGGGTTCGACGCTGTGGCGCGCGGACCGGTGGCGGCGCGGCCAGTCCAGCCTGGCCGAGGTCGCCAACCGGCTGGACGTTCTGGCCGAGACCCTGCATTGGAGGACCGCCGAGGGCGGCGACCTGGGACACATTGTGGCGGCCGCCGGCCGGTAAAGCAGATCGTCCTCGTTCTCGAACAGTTCGACGTCCGCCCGGCTTCGCCACGGCGATATCGAGGTCACGCAGCTGGATCCGTGATCACGCCGTCTCAGCTCGACGAGCTGTAGCCGTTCGTTGCGTCACGGGCCGTTCGCAGGCGTGCGTAGTAGACCATGCCTTCCCAGTCGGGCTGATCGTTCAGGGGCTGGTAGCCCGCCTTCAAGAGGCATCCGATCGAGGCTGCATTCCTCCGGTCGACGCCAGCGACAAAGAGCCGGATCTCGTGCAGCTCAGGAGCCCTCGTCACTATGTCCAGCATGGCGGCGCCGTACCCCTGGTGCCGGAGTTCTGGACGGATCACGTACCCCAGGCTTGCGGTTGGCAGAGGAAGGGTGTCGATGACGCCCCGGCCGTTCTCGCCGCCCTCCCACTCAGTAAAGCGATCGAACGTCCCGCAGTCGATGTACCCGACAGGACACCGGCCCTGCCACGCTAGCCATCGGTGCCTGTCCGTTTGGGTCTTCCCGCGGAACGTCCCAAGTGGAAGGTCGGTGAGGTCGAGCATCTCCCGTGGCCACTCCGGTCCGCCAAGCCATCGTTGGGTGTCGGCGTCGTGGAACCAAGGCTCTACCAGGGGTAGCTGCTCTCGTTCGAACGTCTTGAGCACGACCTTCGCCATTCGTTGATCATAGAAAAGTACACCCAGAGGTCGCCGTGACCAGCCCGCACGGGGGAGCCGGCGACCTGCACACCGGACGATGATGAGCACCAGGCCGACGACCTTCCGAGCGCGGAAGAGCAACTCGTGGTGGCGACGGGCGGCATTGCCTGCGAGCTGGCGGTGCGGATACCCAGTCGGTCGAGGTGGGTCCTCTGCGTGCACGCAACTTCGCGGAGTCGATTGAGAGCGGGTCGGGTCATGCACGCGTGAAGGACGCGACGGCTGCGTCGTGGTGCTCGTACCACCAGGACAACAGGGCCGATGCGGCGAGGAAGAACTGGTCGCAGGAGGTGTCACCGTGGTCGTAGTGCCAGTCCAAGGGCCAGAGCCCGCAGAGGTAGTCCCACCACCAGCGGTGCGCGGCGTCGACCAATTGCGCGTCGGTAACGGGCCTGGCCGCACGGTAACCGGCGATGAACGCCGGCACCCGGTCCAGATCGACGTTACCTCGCTCGCGGTTCATGAACAGGAAGACCGCCGCGCGTACAACTTCACCGAGTAGTGAGCCGAAACAGAGCCGGTCCCAGTCCAGAACGGCGCTGATGCGCCCGTGCTCCCACAACAAGTTGAACTGCTGGAAGTCGCCATGCATCCAGCCGTACGGGCCCAGCCAGGTACTGCCGACGGGCCGTCGATGCGATTGCGCGGTGATGTGCTCGCGCCGAGTCCGGAGGAACCGGCGGGCCTGCTCGTCGAACTCGTCGGGTGCCGGCCGGTCCTCAATCAGGCTTGCGTAGTGGTCGATGGCGTCCAGCGCCGTGCGTGGATCCGTGGCGGGTACGCGGTGGTGGGATACGGTCGTGTCCGGCTCAGGCGGGAGCACGGCGGCCAGGTGGTGGTGCAGCTCACCGAGTAGTTCGCCGGCCGCAGTGCACTCGGCTGGCGCGAGGTCGACACCCTCGCGGAGTACCCCTGGCATCCATGGGGTGAGGGTGAAACTGCCGCACGCATGGTCGAGCAAGGTGTCACCGTCGGGCAGGGCCAGCGGGCCGGTGCCGGAAACCCCCGCGCTGCCAGGGCATCGAGGACGGCGTGCTGGCGCCTTGCCTGGCCGGGGCTGTGGTCGAGGATCTGCTTGACCGCGAACGTGCCTGCCGATGTCGTGGCCTTCCAGCTGCGATTCATGAAGCCAGTGGTCAGTGGCTTCAGGCTCGAGGGGATGCCCAATCCAAACGCGTTCGTGACGTCGGCTACCAGCTGTTCGTCCGGTAGGACCGGACTCGTCAGCCGCCTCATGCGCTCGCTCTGCGACGTGTCGCCCAACTATGCATCATTTTCGCTATACCCCGAGGTTCCCCGGGTTTCGAAGTCTGGTCACAGGTACTCAGAGCTCGATCACGAACGGTCCGCCCCAAACGCGCTCGTCACCCGTGACGCTCGATCGTGCTCGCAACCCGCTCGAGCATCCAGTGTTCGCGGCTGAACCCATCTCGCGGCGACTGCTCGACGTTGAGCAGCTCCCCGCCCGCCCGCCCAGCCAACGCTCGCGGGTGGCCAGCGTCGTCGGCTCAGTACGCTCGTCGTTCCGCCAAAGGACCCGATGCGGGCTCACTGCGTGGCTGCCCGCTCCAGTAGCGGTATCGCGGATTCGGCCCGGGAAGCGTGGCTGTCTCGCGCTGGATGGCTTCGGCCGCACGGCCGTAGCGCGGATCGGTCAGCATTGCTGACGCTGCCGTCCGCACGATCTCCGCAGTGGCCGAAACCGGATTGAGCACCACTCCGACGCCAAGGGCGGCGCACCGCTCGGCGTTGTGTGGCTGATCGGCTCCGAGCGGAATCAGCAGGGAAGGCACGCCGTGGGCGAGGGCGCCGATGACGGTGCCCGACCCTCCGTGCGAGACGACCAGATCGCAGCTTGGCAAGATCTCGTCTTGCGGGACGTACTGGTGTACGCGGATGTTTGGCGGTTGCGGGCCCAACTCGGCTGGATCGATGTGTTCGCCCACGGTGGCCACCGTGGTGATAGGCAGCTGGCTGAGTCCGGCAAGCACGCGCGAGTAGAGGTCGCCGGACTCCGTGTTGAACTCCGTGCCGAGCGTGAAGTAGACGGTCGGGACCCTTGTCCGCGCAGCAGGTAGCGGCGGCGTGGCCAGGGGACGGATCGAACGAGCGGTAGCCGGCAACGGAAAGCCCGGATGGCGGAAGCTGGGCGGAACCGGTGACAGCACGAGGTGCCTGCTGAGCATCTCCAGTTCTGGATCCGGTGGCAGACCGTACTCGTCTCGCAGTACCCGCAGCGCGTCCCCGACAATCTCCTTGCGTAGGAACGAACCCGCGGCCAGGACGAGCACGCTGGCGTGGGGAATCCCCAGGCGCTCCGCCGCGATCATGCTGCCGAAGTCCATCTCGTCGCACACGAGGATGTCCGGCATCCACTCGCGGCCTAGCTCGTACGTCGCCTCAGCGTGCTTGCGCGCTTCGGATCGGGCGAAGATCTCCCTCGCCTCCTGCTCAGCGCGTTCCTGGTCAGGCTCGAGCAACGGCAGTCGCGGTCGTACACCGTCGTAAGCAGGCTCAGTGGCGTAAGCAGGGAAGCCGGCGGTCTCGATCGCCTTCACCATCGAGCCGCTCCCCGCGATGGCGACGGTGTGACCCGCGGCCGCCGCCGACCGCGCGATCGGGACCAGCGGTTGGAAGTGGCCGTTGCCGCCAACGAACGTGAACAGCACGCGCACACCGGGATGCTACCGGCGGTTCAGGCCCCTCCTGCGCCTTCGAGCACGATTGCGTCAGCGTCCAAACGCCCAGGCCACCATCAGCGGGAACTCGGCCTGCCAGAACGGGTCGCCGTGGGTCCCGACCCGCTCGGTCATCACGACGTCCGCATCGGCATCGCGCAGCGCGTCCGCCCACCGGGCCGCATTCTCGAGGAAGAACGGCTCCTGCGTGCCGGCGACGAGGTAGGTACGCGGAAGCGGGCTCGGCATCACGGCAGGCGGCCGGTAGCCGCCGCCCGGCGAGGCGGAGAAGACCGCACCGTAGACGTCTGGATGCCGAAGCCCCATGGCGAGCGCGAGCTCTCCACTCGCCGACACGCCGCACACCGCGGTGCGTTCGGCCGGCAACGCGACGCCGAAGCGCGACCTCACCCAGCCACGAACGTCCTCGACGAAGAAGCGCTCGTGGGCCGCGAACCGTTCCTCGTCAAACGTCGGTGAGTACTCCTGGATGCGCACCATCTCATCCTCATCGGCCGTCCGGTGGGCACCGACGATCATCGTGGGCGGTACGTCGGCCGCCTCGAGGTACCCGCCCCACTGCGAGATCAGCTGACCGTCACCAGCGAACACGACTGCCTCCGGCGAATCCGGCGGTACGTAGACCGTGACCTGCCGCCCGCCGTCGTACTTGAACGTCTCGATGACGAGCTGTCCCGCAATCGGATCTGCACGAGCGGGTTCCGGCGTCGCTTCCGCACCATCGGAGCCGACGGCTGCTTGGTCATCCATGGGTCGCACCTCGAGCTTTCAGGATCGCGTCAGTGTGATCGCCGGCGCGAGGATGGCACGAACCGTCGGCACGGTCCAGAGGCGCTGGCGGCGGCGAGGCGCGGCTGGTACCGCTCCCGGCCAGACGATCAAGGTCGCCCTGGCTTGCGGGCGAACACGATCTCGGTGTCGCCGGGCCAGTCCCAGAACACGCCGTCCGCCGACCGGGACGCGAGCAGGGCACGCATCTCCTCGGCGAACGCTTCCGCGTGCTCACCGAACAGATGCGGTGCCGCCCAGGAGAAGGAGAAGTACCCGGCCAGGACGCTGTCGATGGTGCGGAGCAGGTCCGGGACGCCCGGAAGAAAGGCCGAACGCGATCCGCCGAAGCGCGTGTGGGCCAGCACGTCCTCGAAGCGATGGTTCCTCACCTGCGATGTGCCCTGCCCGGCACGCCGAGTGGACCCGAGGTACTTCTCCACCAGCGCCCTGATCTCGGGATGAGGGATCGGCGTTCCAGCGGGCGCCGGCCGTGGCCGTCCATCCACGGTGTGGACGATCAGGCCCAACATGCCGCCGGGCTCGAGCATGTCGTAAACGGTCTCGGCGACCTGCTGCTCCTCGGTCCAGTGGAACGACTGCCCGAACGTCACCAGCCGGTACGGCCCTGGTGCGGCGTCGGGCAGGTCCTCGGCGCGGGCCTGGACCCATCGGATGTCCGACAAGCCGAGTTGCTCGGCAGCGCGACGGCCCTCTGCCAACATGTCGGCGTCCGGGTCAAGGCCGACTGTCTCCGCGAACAGCGGAGCGAGCCGCGTGGTCAGAATCCCGGGTCCGCACCCAGCGTCCAACAGCCGTGCGGTGCC
Organism: Actinopolymorpha pittospori; assembly: GCF_014873875.1. Lineage (GTDB taxonomy): Bacteria > Actinomycetota > Actinomycetes > Propionibacteriales > Actinopolymorphaceae > Actinopolymorpha > Actinopolymorpha pittospori. Next base: position 2,675,635 of record NZ_JADBEM010000001.1, read on the forward strand.
GTCCAGGCTCAGCTCCCGGGCGAGAAAGTTCTCGAACTCCGGCGAGTAGGGCGGCCGCCCGAAGCGATAGTGGGTGGCCGCACCAAGGTAGATCGTCGGGTCGTAGGTCACTGGCCCAGCATTGTTGGTCTCCGTGAGCGTGCCAACACGGGGGTGCGCGCCGTGTCGATTCCGGGGCGGGCCAGTTCGCCGATCGCGATGGGGTTCCAGGGGATGAAGGCGAGTCCGTGGCGGTCGCAGTAGTCGAGTTCGGCTTCGGCGTCCCGCTTGACCAGGTTGTAGAGGTTCTGCACGGACACGATCTCGGTGATCCCGCGGGCCTCCTCGATCTGTGCGATCGAGAAGTTGGAGACGCCGATGTGGCGGTTCTTGCCCTGCTCGCGGAGTTCGACGAGCGCGCCGATCTGGTCCGGGAGCGGGATCTGTGGGTCGGGCCGGTGCAGCTGGAAGAGGTCGATCCGCTCCACACCGAGGTGACGCAGGCTCAGCTCGGCCTGCTGTTGAAGATAGGCCGGCCGGCCAATCGGTACCCAGGTCCCGGGGCCGGGCCGGGTGAGCCCCGCTTTGGTGGCGATCACCAAACCCTCCGGGTAGGGGTGGAGGGCCTCACGGATCAGCTCCTCGCTGATCTCCGGGCCGTAGGAGTCGGCCGTGTCGATGAGGTCGACACCCAGGTCGACCGCACGGCGTAGGACCCGGATGGCCTCGTCGTGGTCGGCGGGCGGACCCCAGATGGCTGCCCGTTCGAACGCGTCAACTTGACCTTGCGGCTCGGCGAGATCCCACGCCATCGCTCGACTCGACGACATCGGCAGCGGGTTCCTACGATCCGCCGGACAGATACCTGTGGAAGAACGGAACCACGTCGGCAAGGACGGCCGCGCGCACCGGCGCACCGGGCTCGTGCCAACCACTGAACTCGAAGTGCCCCACGTGCTCGCCCACCGAGTGCCCGTTCGCATCCGGAATCAGTCGCGTGTAACGGCGACCGTTGTCAACCGGCGCCTCCACCTCGTCGTTGTCACCCCAGCGGACGAGAACGGGCCGCCGGATCGCCGCAAGGCTCGCGCCGTCGAGAATCGGGCAGATCGCCGGCGCCAGCAGAACGCCGGCCATGAACCGCTCGTCCCGGTAGTCGGCGAGAGCGCTTGTTTCCACGGTCTCCCTGCCGTATCCGGAGACCAGCTCGGCCGTCTCGGCCGCGATGTTCGGGCGGTCGGGAGGGATCGGCAGGACGGGCTCTCCGGCGTAGAGACGGTGAAGCTTGCCCGCGTCGATCCGAGCACCGAGTACCGCTGCCGCGGTGTACCCGCCGAGCGAGTATCCAACGACGCCGGCCGCTCCAACGTGCTCGGCACTCTGGAGATGGTCGACCACAACGGTGAGGTCGCGGGGCCGCTCCCACCAGAACGAGAATCCCTCGGGCAGCAGGTCGTCCGGGTGGGTGTTGCCGTGATGGTCGACGGCCGCGACCATGAGCCCCTCGCCGGAAAGAGCCTCAGCGAGCCAGGACAGGTCGGCCGCGGCACCGCCGGAGCCGTGCGACACCACGATCAGCGGCGGCGGTACGGCACCTTTCCGCGCCGGTCGCCACAGGTGCGTCCGCACCGGACGCGGACCGGCGCCTCGCCAGGCCGGGCGGGTTTCGTCGTACAGGTCGAGGATCTCAGCGGCACCCATGCCGGGTCAGACTAGGTCACCCACCCCAGACAGGTCACCGACGACGACCTCGCCGGCCTGCGGTGTGACGTCGCGCTTCCTTGACCGTGGTGCGTGCGCGGACTACCTTCCCCTTTAAACCGATCGGTTGAAACAAGGAGGATGGTGCCGGCCGACGTCCTGTCAAAAGTCTTCACCGCCCTGGCCGACCCGACCCGGCGCGACATGGTGGCCCGGCTCGCGGTCACCGACGCCACGGTGAACCAGCTCGCCGAGCCGTACCAGATCAGCGTGCAGGCCGTGTACAAACATCTGCGGGTGCTGGAGCAGGCAGGCCTGGTGACCCGGTTGCGCGGCCCCCAGCCACGGCCGGTGCACCTAGAGACCGGGGCGCTCGACCTGCTGAACGACTGGATCGAGCGGTACCGCCGACAGGCCGAGCAGCGTTACCAGCGCCTGGACCGCGTGCTGGCCGAGATGAACGAGGCCGACAAACACAAGGAGCACGAGGCATGACCACGATCCAGGCGGACCGCACGGTCCCCATCATCCGCATCGCGCGCGAGTTCCAGGCCACACCTGGGCAACTGTTCCGGGCACACGTCGACGCGGAGTTGTTCAAGCAATGGGTCGGCCCGGACGCCATGCGCACACGCATCGACCACTGGGACGCGCGCTCCGGCGGCAGCTTCCGGTACGTCTCGGTCGCCGGTGACGGAGCCGAGTACGCGTTCCGCGGCTGCTTCCACGAGGTACGCCCGGACCGGATCGTGCAGACGTTCACCTATGAGGGCGAGCCCGATGGGGTGGCCCTGGAGACACTGTGGTTCGACGACATCGGCAACGGCCGGAGCGGCCTGCGCACCCAGTCGCTGGTGGACAGCTTCGAGGCACGCGACGCCTGGCTGAAGAGCGGTATGGAGACCGGCGTGGAAGACGGCTACGCCAAACTCGAGAGGATGCTGACCGATGGCACTGTCTGACCTGAACCCCGCTGAGCGGCACCGCCGGATCGCCGCCGGGTTCACCGATAGCGTCCGCGGTGCCAAGCGCTGGGACGCCCCTGCGCCGGTCGCCGGCTGGACCGCTCGCGACGTCGTACGCCACCTCGTCGAATGGTTCCCACCCTTCCTTGCCGCCGGCACCGGCATCGAGTTACCCGCCGGACCTGGCGCGGACGACGACCCGGTGGCGGCCTGGGAGACACAGTGCGCCGCGGTGCAGAAGCTGCTGGATGACCCTGAGACCCCGCAGCGGTTGTTGGTCAACCCGCACATCGGTGAGGTCCCCCTGGACCAGGCGATCGATCGGTTCTACACCTCCGACGTGTTCATGCACACCTGGGACCTGGCCCGCGCAACCGGGCAGGACGACCAGCTCGAAGCCGAGTTCTGTGCGGCGCTGCTGGCAGGTATGGAGCCCATGGAGGACCTGCTCCGCTCCTCAGGGCAGTACGGTCCGGCCGTACCTACTCCCGACGACGCGGACGCCCAGACCCGGATGCTCGGCTTCATCGGCCGCGACCCCTCCTGGACACCGCGCTGACGTGCTGTGCATGGGCCTCGATGGGCACTACCCCAGCTGGTCGCGGCGGCGGGTCAGGTAGGCGGTCTCGGCGGTGTTGCCCGCCAGCTCGATGGCTGTGTCGTACGCCGCGCGCGACTCCTGGCTGCGGCCCAGCCGGCGCAGCAGGTCGGCGCGGGTCGCGTGGTAGGCGTGATAGCCGGCCAGCCTGTCCTCGAGCCGGTCGACGGTCGCCAGCGATACCTCCGGGCCGTCAAGCTCGGCGACCGCGATGGCCCGGTTGAGGGCGATGATCGGCGAGGGGTCGACGCGGACGAGCTGGTCGTAGAGGGCGACGATCTGCGACCAGTCGGTGTCGCGTATGTCGCGGGCGGAGGTGTGCACGGCGTTGATCGCCGCGAGGATCTGGTAGCGACCCGGAGCCACCCCGGCGGCCAGGCGCTCGCGCACCAGCCGATGCCCCTCGGCGATCAGCGCCGCGTCCCAGGCTCCACGGTCCTGCTCGTCGAGGGTGACCAGTTCGCCGCTCGCGGAAACCCGGGCGGGGCGGCGGGCCTCGGTGAGGAGCATCAGCGCCAGCAGCCCGGCCACCTCACCGTCCTCCGGCATGAGGGCACGGATCAGGCGAGTGAGCCGGATCGCCTCGGCGGTCAGGTCGTGGCGTACGGGATCGGTGTCGGAGCCGGTGGCGAGGTAGCCCTCGTTGAAGACGAGGAAGAGGACGGCGAGTACGCCGGAGACGCGTGCCGGGAGATCCTCCGCGGACGGCACCCGATAAGGGATACGAGCCGCCTTGATCTTGGCCTTCGCACGGGTGATCCGCTGGCCCATGGTGGCTTCCTGCACCAGGAACGCACGGGCGATCTCGGGCATGGTCAGACCGCCGACCATGCGGAGCGTCAGCGCCATGCGGGTCTCCATGGCGAGCGCCGGGTGACAGCAGGTGAAGATCAGCCGGAGCCGCTCGTCGTCGATGGCTCCGAGGGGCTCGGGCGGCTCGTCGTCGTAGACCATCTGAGCCTCCCTCTGCTTACCGTCGCGCTTGCTCTCGCGCCGGATCCGGTCGATGGCCTTGCGGTTGGCGGTGGTGGTCAGCCAGGCGCCGGGGTTGGGGGGTACGCCGTCGGCCGGCCACCGCTCGACGGCGGTCGCGAACGCCTCGGCAGTCGCCTCCTCGGCGATGTCGAGGTCACCGAAACGCCTGGTCAGGGCGGCGACCACGCGCGCCCACTCCTCGTGGTGGGCCTGAGTTATCGTCTCCCGGACGTCGACCACGCTCACAGGAACGGCCGCACCTCGACCCTCCGGTTGCAGTGCTTCGAGCCCTCGGCGGCGAGCTTGAGCGCCACGTCGAGGTCGGGTGCCTCGAAGATCCAGAAGCCGGCGAGGTACTCCTTCGTCTCCACGAAGGGCCCGTCGGTGAACACCGCCTCCCCACCGCGGTTGTCGATGACGGTGGCCGAGCTGGGGTCCGCGAGGCCGCCGGCGAAGACCCAGTGGCCCTCGGCCCGGACCCGGTCGTTGAACGCTTTGACGGCCGTCATCTCGTCCGGGGTGGCCGAGCCGGCCTTGTCGTCGATCACGGAAACCAGGTACTGCATCTCGGATCATCTCCTGTGGCTTTGGCCCGCCCCTCGTGGCGGCCACTCACCCCTGCTACGAACACCTCTGCCCCGATCCGACACTGCCTCCCGGACTTCTTTCGAGGGCTGTCCGATGCGTCGGTCGTGAGCGGTCCGACAGCGACGCTATCGCGTCCGGTGATTCGGGGCGGTCATGCCACGGTGGTGGGTCGGTAGACCGGGATCGTCACTTTCGTCCGGAACGATCTTCCGCCGCGCTTTCGTCGCTAGGATCGTCGACCCGACGGTGAGAGGAGCCCGTGCCGGTGAACGAGGACGCCACGATCAGCCGACGGATGGCCGAGGTTGCCCACGAGGTGATGGCGAAGCTTCCAGACGACGACGTGCGCGCCGCGTTCGTGTTCGGCTCGGTGGCGTGGGGCGACGCCGACGAGGCCAGCGACATTGATCTCATGTTGTGTCTGGACCGACCCGCGGACTACCGCGAGGTGACGCGCGTGCGGGTGGCCGATCTCCTCGGCCGTACCGACCCGGGCACGCTGACGTCACCGGTGTTCGCCGACATCGACCGGATCTCTGCCGAACGTTTCGCGAAGGCCGTGACCGACGGCGTCTGGCACGCGCGGGTGGCTCACTCGCTGGTCCTCACCGACACCGACGGGTGGTTCGCCGACCTGCGGGCCCAGGTCTCCGCCACCTTCCATGCCCCGGAGTCAGGTGCCCGGCGAGCCCAACCCTGGTACGACGCGAGCCTCGCGCATCTGGACGCCGCCCGCCACGCGCTCGCGGACGACCTCACCCTGGCGACCTTGCGCGCCCGACTGGCCTTGGAGAACGCCGCCGTCGGACTGCTCGAGGCCTGTGGGCTGCGGAACTCCACCACCCACTTCCTGGACAGCGCCCGCCGCGCGTTGGAGCTGACCGAGCAGACCGACCTCTACCAGCCTCTGTTGCGGGGTCTCGGCGTCGACGTCGACCTCGCCACCGCGGCCCGCGGGGTCGAGACGTTCCACGTGCTGGCCGAGGCGTTGCGGGGATGGATGGCCGATCCGGAGGTCGCAGGTCAACTGAGGCCGGAGGACGTGGCCTGGGCGGCGTTCACCTACGCCGACGAAACGTATGAGGAGGTCGCGCACAAGGTGGCCGCCATGCGCGGCGCCGGACGCTCGGCCGCCCTGGCGGCCTACGTCGACGGGCTGCTGAAGACACCCCTCCGGATGAACCTGGGCAAGGTCCTCAACCTGCGGCTGACCGGCTCGTCGCAGATCCTGTCGATCACCGAATTCCACCTCGCCCTTCGCCGTGAGACCGAGCTGTTCGAGCACTGGTGCCGTGGACTGCGGCTACCCGCCAACCGGGCCGAGATCGCCGCGGCACTCGAGCTGGCAACCCACCTGCGGGACTGCATCCCTTCGGCAAGCAACTCCCTTTGAACGAGTTGCGGCCTGGGTCACGTGGTCCCTGACTCGGGTTCCCTGCCCGTGATGTGCACGAGCATCATTCGCGGGGCGTCGAGGACGTTCGGTGCCGGGGCGTGGAGTAGCCGCGAGTTCATGAGGACGACGTCGCCCGGATCGCCGGTGAGTTCCACGACGTGAAGCGGGACACCGTCGACGACGGCGCCATCGTGGAGGAACCTCCGGGTTCTGTCGCCTGCTGAACTCCGCGTCCAAAGGTCGCGAAGCCACACGTGCCGGGACGCCAGTCGAGCTTTCAGTTCCGATGAGTGCAGGGGAGTATCCGCTGGAGACGCGGCGATACTTTGCCGAACGAGGTGGTGCGACCCAGTGACGACGACCGTCCCGCCTCCACCGGGCGCCGTTGGCGCCAGGAAGGCGAACGCGGTAACCGCATGCAGGTCCTCCTCGCCGCCAACCCCGTCGGTGTGCCAGCTCGTGGATGGGACCTCCCACGCGGCATTCACCTCGGGAAACGTCACCAACGGGCGACCCCAGACCTTCGGCCGGCGCCAGTTTTCCGTCCCCAGCAGCTCGTCAAGGGCGGTGGTCACCGGGCTCGAACCCATCGCGTTGAACACTCCAGCCCGGCTGAGGGTCTGGAAATGCCACGGCTTCTCAACTGTCCAACTCATCGGATCGTCGCGCTTGATCCCATGCGTACCGGACAGGAGCTCCCACACCTGGTCGCACATCGCTGTGACATCAGGCAGCGCGATCGCCTGGGGGAGACGCACGATGCTGAGTCGGTCGAATTGTTGGCGTTGGGCGTTCGAGAGCACGACGCCTCCTTCATCGAGCCAGGGAGAAGTGCACCAATGGGGGCCCGTAGACATCGAGTTGCCCGACGTGACGGTAGCAACGGGCCGGATCCGTGTCACCGCAGTTTCTTGCCGGCGCCTCGGGGGATGCTCGCGGGCGTGGTGATGTTGTGGCTAGCGAAACCGATGAGTTCCGCGCCGCGCGGCGGTCTGTACACACAGACTCCAACCAGGACGTGAGCGAAGGGAATCGAGATGGGCAAGACGGTCATGGGTGCGGCGGCGGTCTCGCTGGACGGCTTCATCGCCGACGACCACGACGGTGTCGGGCCGATGTTCGACTGGCTCGGCAACGGTGCCGTGGCCTGGGCCTTCGAAGGCACCGACGTCCAGGTCCACACCACGCGGGCCTCCGCCGACTTCATGCAAACCCACTACGCCGGCGTCGCCGCGAACGTCATCGGTCGCCGGGTGTTCGACATGACCAACGGCTGGGACGGCAAGCCCGCCGCCGGCGAGCACGTGTTCGTGGTCACCCACGAGCCGCCGACGGACTGGGAGTACGCCGCCACGGCGCCGTTCACGTTCGTCGACAGTGTCGAGGCGGGCATCAAGGCGGCTCAGGAGTACGCCGGCGACCGGCTGGTGGACGTGGCTGCCGGGCAGATCGGAGGCCAGGCACTACGGCTCGGCCTGATCGACCAGATCGTCGTCAATCTGGTTCCCGTGGTGCTCGGCTCGGGCCGCCCGTTCTTCGCGACGGGCACTCTGTCCGATCCGATCCCGTTCGGCAACCCCTCCCGGGTCGTCCAGGGCGACCGGGTGATGCATCTCGTGTACGACGTGATCAAGTAGCGCTCGACGGATCCGTACGTTCGGCCCACGTCCGCCTGTCTCCGGGTGAGCCCGGCCCGGGGAGCCTAGGCTGGCTCCGCTACGGAAGGGCGGTGCCATGGATGCTGACTCCCGGACCAGGGCCGCGATCGAGGAGCACTGGCTGGCCTCGGAACGCGGGGACACCGAAGCCGAGCACGCCATCTATGCCACGGACGCGATCCTGGACTACCCGCAGTCAGGTGAGCGGTTCCGGGGTCGCGCGAAGATCTCGGCGCAACGCGGTGGGCACCCGGCCGACCGGCACTTCACCGTCCAGCGGATCACCGGTCACGCGAATCTGTGGGTGAGCGAATGCACCATCACCTATGACGGTGTGTCTTCGCACTCGGTGAGCATCATGGAATTCGCCGACCAGCATGTGGTGCACGAGACGCAGTACTTCGCCGACCCGTTCGGCGCGCCGGCCTGGCGGGCCGCGCTCGCGGAGCCGATGCCGGGCCGATCCATCGCTGAAGGCTGATCCTTGGCCTCACGCCGGTCTGCCGGCTGACCAGCCAACTCCGTAGGCGGCCGATGCAGGTGACGCCAACGAGAAATGCGGATGCAACGGATGGCTGACGGCGGGTACCGTCTGCCGCGGCGTCCGACGTCCGGTCGATCCCTGGGTCGACCGGCGATCCTGGAGAGGGGTTCACGGCGAGCGATGGGTGAGCTGACGGCGACTCAACTGTATGCGTCCCGTGTCATCTCCCGGTCCTGCGGTGAGCCTGCTGAGGTGTGGCCACATGAGACGTATCGCCCCGAGTCAGTTGTGGTCGGGGCGCGGCTCGCGGACGGTGAGGAGGTCGTCCTGAAGGCGAGCGGGCACAGGTCGGGCGGCGCGGAGGCCAACACGCTCCGCCTGGCTGCCGCCGCCGGTGTCCCGGTGCCGCCGGTGCTTGATGAGGGCGAAGACCCTCGGCTGCCCGGTGGCCGTTGGATGCTCATCCGCAAGGCTCGGGGGCGGCCATGGGCGCTCCCCGCCCCCAACGTGCGCGCATCTGCTCGCACGCAGGCAGACCTCGGCCGCGTCTTTGCGCTTTTGCACGCATGCAAGCTCCCTGGCTATGGCCCGCTCAACGAGAAGGGCGAGGGCAGCTACACGCGATGGTCTGACTTTCTTCGCCAGTCCTTGACCGAGCCGTTGCGGTTTCTGCACACGGGTGGACACTTCGACCGCGAGCTTGTCACCCGCGTCGAGAACCTCTTCTCCAGCCACGCACCGATGCTGGACAGCAGGCCCGGAGTCCTCGTCCACGGCGACCTGGGAAACATGGAGATCTTCGTGGATCGCAGGAACCGAGTCGTCGACATCGTCGACTTCGGAGATGCCGTGGTCGGCGACCCGCTCTACGACTTCGCTCACTTCGTTCGCGGCGGCCCATCCGATGACCCGCGCTCGGCTGCGATCCTCCCGGGAGTACGTAGGTCCTACGCAGCCCACGGAGGCGCGGAGCCGAGAAACTGGGACCAGCTGTTCTGGATCTACGACATCTTCAACGCCGTTCGCAACGCCGAGTTCTCCGTTCGGGTGGACCTTCCTTGGGTTTCAGGCCTTCGGAACAAGGTCGATCAACTGCTCGACCAAACAGACGATTGCCCATCGCTGCGCTGAATCGACGCGGCGCGCCACCGCCACGGTGCTCCTTCGAGGATCCCGAGGGACAGGTGTGGCTCCCGGCGAGGGGCGGCGACCACGCTTAGCGACCTGGCCGCCGCCATCGGTGTGACCACCGCGTGACCGGTCCACCTTAGGCCGCCTACCCGGGAACCGGCCGCGCGGTGGAGGTCCTACTGTCGAGGGTGTGTTCGCGCCCTACGCCAGTCTGCTTCGCCAACCCGGCGCTCTGAAATTCTCCGTCAGCGGACTGCTCGCGCGGCTGCCGATCTCGATGGTGTCGCTGGGGCTCGTCGTCCTGGTCTCAGCGAAGACGAGTTCGTACGGCCTGGCCGGGACCGTTTCCGCGGCCTACGTCGTCCTCCGGGCGGTCGGCTCGCCACTGCAGGCGCGGCTGGTCGACCGGCACGGCCAGCACCGGACCCTGCCCTGGATCGCGGGGCTGAACGCGGTGGCGCTTGGCGGGGTGGTCGTCGCGGTCGAGGTGGACACGCCGCTGGTGGTGCCGATCGTTCTGGCCGGTGTGGCCGGGGCGAGCTCGCCGTCGATCGGCTCGTACGTTCGCGCGCGGTGGAGCCACATGCTGGGACGGCGGCCAGAACTGCAGACCGCGTTCGCGTTGGAGGCGGTGGCGGACGAGCTGCTCTTCATGGTGGGGCCACCGGTGGTGACGTTCCTGGCCACCGGGATCAGTCCGAACGCTGGCATCCTGGTCGCCCTCGGCTGCGGCCTGGTCGGCACCCTGGTCCTGGCCGCCCTGCGGGACACCGAACCACCCGCCCACGGCCGCGGCGGGGGCGGCGCGGCGCTGACGCCGCTGGGGTGGTCGGCGCTGCTTCCGGTGATCGCCGCGAGCGTGGGGATCGGAACCCTCTTCGGCGCGTTCGACATCTCGGTCATCGCCCTCGCCACCGAGGCGGGTGCCACGGCGTGGTCCGGCGTCCTGCTCGCGATCACCGCGACCGGTTCGATGATCTCCGCCGCGGTCCTCGGCACCCGGACGCTGCGCAAGCCGCCGTTGACGCGATTCCGGATCGGCGCGGTGGCGATCACGGCGGCGATGGTGCCGTTGCCGTTCGTCTCTCACCTGGGCCTGCTGGTGCCGATCGTGTTCCTCACCGGGCTGACGATCTCGCCGACCATGATCGCGAGCGTGGCCCGGGTGGAGGAGGTCGTGCCCAACAATCGGCTCAGCGAAGGCATCGCCTGGTCGACGAGCGCGCTGGTCAGCGGAATCGCCCTCGGTGGAGCCGTCGCCGGCCAGGTGATCGACGGCCACGGGGCGAACGCGGGGTTCTTCGTGTCGCTGACCGCGGGCGCGCTGGCGATGATGCTGGCGTGGTCCGGCGGCCTGCGGGCGGTGGCTCCGCGCGGGTCGACTCCTTGACTCCCGAGCGGTCGTTGAGCGCGTACGACGGGTCGGTGTCACCACGGCGGCGGCCACGTCGATGCCGCCCGGCGGCGCTGGTCAGTCGCCGGTGCCGGCCGCGTCGAGGCGTTCCAGGTGGGCGGCGTCGAGTACCAGGTCCAGGGCGCCGAGCTGCTCCTCCAGCTGCTCGACCGTGCCGGCCGCGGTGACCGGGATGATGGCCGGGTCGCCCTGCATCATCCAGGCGAGGACGACCTGGTTCGCGGTGGCACCCAACTCCTTCGCCACGGCGTTCAGGACGTCGAGTCGGGCGAGGTTGCTCGGGTGCTCGTAGGCCAGCTCGAACGGCCTCCGATCTGCCCGGGTGTAGCCGCCGCGCAGCAGCGGCTTGTAGCCCAGCACCGCGAAGTCCGGCTCGGTCCGGGCGTAGTCGACCAGCTCCGGCGTGACCACGCTCCCGTCGGCCCGGTCCGGGCGCGGCCAGAGGTAGGTGTGCAGCTGCTGCACACAGGAGTACGGCGGGAGCCCGGCGGCGCGGGCCAGGGCCCGGGCGCGCTCGATCCGCCAGACCGGCGTGTTGCTGCATCCGATGACGGAGGCAAACCCTTCCCTGGCGAGTTGGCCGAACGTCTCGACCGTTTCCGCCAGGTCCGGAGCCCGGTCGTCCCAGTGCGCGTAGTAGAGGTCGATCCGGTCGACCCCCAGCCGCTTCAGGCTGCCCTCGACGCCCGCCCGTACGGCCTTGGCCGACAGGCCCTCCCAGTTCTCGAACGCCGGGTCGCCGGGCGACTTGGTAGAAAGCGCACCGACCTTGGTCGCGACCACCATCTGGTCGCGGACGCCACGGCTGCGCATCCAGCGGCCGATGACCTGCTCGCTCTCTCCGCCCACGCCGTTGTCGGCCCACTGGTCGTAGTTGTTGGCCGTGTCGAGGAACGTGCCGCCGGCGGCATGGAAGCGGTCGAGCAACGCGAACGAGGTCTCCTCGTCGGTGCTGGTCCCGAACGGAATGGTTCCCAGACACATCTCGCTCACCGCGATCGTGCCGTGCTCGTCTCCCAGCTTTCGCTGCCGCACATCCGCCTCCTCGTAGCCGGCTCCGGTATAGGCAACCAGTCGGCCGAACGGTGTGAGCGTACGGGCGAGTCGGCGCGTTTCCGCGAGCCAATCGACGGCGCTGGTCCCGAACCAATCGGCCTGGGTCCGGCGCCGGCGAAGACGCTCGCCCTTCGCGAGGACGGCACCCGCCACCTGGATGTCGGGTGAACGAGGCAGGACTCAGGAGGTGGCGGCGGCGGAGCCTCGGACTACGAGGCTGGTTGCCAGTTCGACGTGATGGGAGTCGACCTTCTCGCCGGCGGCGAGTTGGAGCGCGGTGCGGAGAGCCACGGCGCCCATGTCTTGGAGCGGCTGCTTCACCGTCGTCAGCGGTGGAGACGCGAGCCGGGCCACCTGGGTGTCGTCGAAGCCGACGACGCTGAGATCCTCCGGCACGCGCAGCCCCCGGGCACGCGCCGCCTCGATGACTCCGAGCGCGGCTTCGTCGGTTCCGGCGAAGATCGCGGTCGGCGGATCGGGCAGGTCGAGCAGGATTGCCCCGCCTGCCAGGCCGTCGTCGTACCGGGAGTCCTGAAGTCGGACGTACTCCTTGGGTACGGCCGCGCCCACGGCCTCCATCGCGCTGCGGAAACCACTCATCCGCGCCTTGGCGCAGCCTGAGGTCGCTGGACCGCCGAGGTAGGCGATGCGCCGGTGCCCGAGCGACAGCAGGTGCTGGGTGGCTGCCATCCCACCGGCGAAGTTCGTCGACCCCACACTCGTCACGCCCGGCGCAGGGGTGTTGGCCGGGTCGACGACCACGAAGGGCAGCCGGGCTCGGGACAGCGCCGCCAGGTCGGCGTCGCTCAGCTCGCTGGAGATGCCGATGGCTGCGCGGCGGCCGGACGCGATCAGGTCCTGGATCCAGCGCGCCGCCCGGGCCGTGCTGGACGTCTGCGGGTGCGGGCGCGGCGGCCGCGTGGTCAGTACGACGTCCACCCCGGCGAGCTGGCCGGCTTCGACGACTCCCTGGATCACCTCGAGCGAGTAGCTGTTCACGACACCCTGGTAGAACAGCTCGACCGAACCCCGCTCCGCCGGCTCAGTCCGCCGTCCGACGTACCCGTGCTTCTGGAGTACGTCCTGCACTCGTCTGCGGGTCGCGAGCGAGACATCGCTCCGTCCGTTCAGCACCTTGGAGACGGTGGCGATCGACACCCCTGCGGAGGTGGCGACGGTGGCCAGGGTGACCGGGCGCTTCACACGCGGCACCTGCTCACCCTCCTCCTGCTACTCCACGTCGCCGGTGATGGGCGTCAGGTCGACCGGGGTCGTCATTCTACGGTCGTGCTCCACCGCTCCTCACGTCTCCCGTGATCCACGGCAGGCGGCGTCGGTCGCCGCGTGCGGCTCCGGTGTCACCCCGGCGGTGGGCCGCACCCGGGCGTTCGGAGGGGCTGCGGCAGAGCTGGGAGTGATCAACAAGGAGTTGCCGAACTTCGGCTGATGCCATGACAAATTTCGAAAAGTTTCGAGGTTTCTGTGCTGGGTTGTCGTAGTCGTCACGGCTACCCAGAAAAGAGTAGTTTCCTACATCACTAATTGGCTATTCCACGATGTAGGCGGCTATTCCGTGGTGCCAACTGTGACCCGGAACTAGGTCTAGTTCAAGTCTTGACAGCGAAACAATGCGAAACCTAGGTTACGAAACATTGTCTTGACCGGCAGGTGCTTCGGCTACCTCGTGGGCAGCCGGCACGGGCGTTCCCGTGCCGACGACCCCCGCACCTGGAAACCACACGCCGTGGAGTGGTCCTGCGGCATCGAGCACGGAGAGCACTGTGGAGTCCTGGACGACATCTCGGCGTACCTTTCTTCGCCTGACCGCCGGAGGCGCTCTCGCCGCCGGTCTGGCAGCCTGCGGCACCTCTGGCCCGAAGACGTTCGGCACCACCACCGGCGGCGGCACCGGTGCTGGCGACGCTACGTACTGGTTCCTCACCGGCCAGCCCCAGCAGGCCATCCTCGAGGCCCAGGTCAAGCGGTTCAACGCCGCGAACCCGGACACCCAGATCACCTCGACCGAGTTCCAGAACGACGCGTTCAAGCAGAAAATCAAGACGGCCATCGGCGCCGGCCAGGGCCCGACGCTGATCTGGGGCTGGGGAGGCGGCGGCCTCAGGTCCTACGTCGATGCCGGCCAAGTCGAGGACCTGACCGGCTGGTTCGGCCAGAACGCCAAGCTGAAGAACTCCATCTTCCCGTCCTCCTTCGGCGCGGCCACCGTGAACGGCAAGATCTACGCGATGCCGGTCGAGACCACAACTCCGATCGTGCTGTTCTGGAACAAGCGCGTCTTCGAGAAGGTTGGCGTGCGGCCCCCGAAGTCGTGGGGCGACATCATGGACCTGGTGCCGAAGTTCAACCGACACGGCATCGCGCCGTTCTCGCTCGGCGGCCAGTCGCGCTGGACCAACATGATGTGGCTGGAGTTCCTCTTCGACCGGATCGGCGGCACCGAGGTCTTCCAGGCCATCTTCGAGGGCAAGGCGAACGGGTGGTCCCACCCGTCGGCCCTCAAGGCGCTCGGCGAGATGCAGAAGCTGATCAAGGCAAACGGCTTCATCAAGGGCTTCTCCTCCATCACCGCCGACTCCAACGCCGACCAGGCGCTGCTCTACACCGGCAAGGCCGCGATGATGCTGCACGGTTCCTGGACGTACGGCAGCATGAAGGACGCCGGCGGCGACTTCGTTACCGGCGGCCACCTGGGCTACATGAACTTCCCACCGGTCGAGGGCGGGAAGGGCGACCCGAGTAACACCGTCGGCAACCCGGGCCAGTACCTCTCGATCTCCTCCAAGGCGAGCCAGGCGGAGAAGGACACCGCGAAGAAGTTCCTGTCGACGTCGACGCTGGACGACGCGTCCGTCGAAGCCTGGGTGAAGTCCGGCAACATCCCGGTGGTCACGAGCGCCAAGGACAAGTTGACGTCGGTGAGCGACAAGAACGACGCCCACTGGCTCAGGTTCGTCTACGACACCTCGGCCAACGCGAAGGTGTTCGCCCAGTCCTGGGACCAGGCGCTCAGCCCGACCCAGGCCGAGATCCTGCTCGACAACATCGCGAAGCTGTTCCAGCTGTCGATCTCACCGCGGCAGTTCGCGGACAACATGAACGCGGAGATCGGGAAGTGACCGCGACCGCACCGCCCGTCTCACCGACAGCCGCCCGTCCCGCCCCTTCCGGTGCGGGGCGGCGCGGACCCGTCGCCTGGATGGTGATTCCGGCGCTGGTGATCTTCCTCGTCTTCGGTGTCGTCCCGCTGGTCGGCGTCGTGCTGTTGAGCTTCACCCGGTGGGACGGCCTCGGCGCCATCCACGCCGCCGGCCTGTCCAGCTGGCGCTCGGTGCTCACCGATCCCGACCTTCCCCACAGCATCTGGGTGACGTTCGAGATCATGATCTTCTCCTGGGCGGTGCAGACACCGCTCAGCCTGCTGCTCGGGACATTCCTGGCGGGACGCCAGCGCTACCGCGGAGTGCTCGCGGTGATCTTCTTCGTCCCGCTGCTGCTGAGCTCGGCCGCCATCGCCATCACCTACAAGGCGCTGCTCGACCCGAACTTCGGTCTCGGCGCCGGCCTGCACATCGGTTTCCTGACCCAGGACTGGCTGGGCCAGGGCAACCTCGCCCTCGGCGTCGTCATCTTCGTGGTCTCCTGGCAGTTCATCCCGTTCCACTCGCTGATCTACCAAGGCGGCGTACGGCAGATCCCCACCTCGATGTACGAGGCGGCCTCGATCGATGGTGCTGGCCGGGTGCGGCAGTTCTTCAGCATCACCGTTCCGCAGCTGAAGTACACGATCATCATGTCGTCCACCCTGATGGTGGTGGGCTCGCTGACCTTCTTCGACCTGATCTTCGTCCTCACCGCGGGCGGTCCCGGCGATGCCACCAGTGTGCTCGCGCTGGACATGTACAAGCGCGGCTTCCAGGCCAACCTGATGGGCCCCGCCAGCGTGATCGCCGTACTCCTCGTGTTGCTCGGTCTGGCTCTGGCCCTGTTGCTGCGCCGGCTCGGCGGCAGTACGACGGCCAGCCAGCAGGAAGGTGCGTGACATGGCGGTGACGACCAGCGGCACGAGTACGGGTGCAGGTACGGCTTCGGCCAAGGCGGCGGCGCACGCGCACAGCGGCGAACTCCACGCCCGCAAGCTGCTCCGGCTGAACTGGTTCGGCGGTTCGGCGAGCTGGCTGTGGCTGGTGATCGTGATGGTGCCGCTGTACTGGATCGTCGTCACCAGCTTCAAGGACCAGACGGCGTACTTCACCCAGAACCCGTTCGCGCTGCCGTCCGCGCCGACGATCGAGAACTACCGGCTCGTGATCGAGTCCGATTTCCCGCGGTACTTCCTCAACAGCGTGATCGTCACCGTCGGCACGATCGTGCCGGCCGTCGCGATCGCGTTCATGGCGGCGTACGCGATCGTCCGCGGCGCCGGCAGCAGGTTCCTGGCCGGCGTCAACGGCCTCTTCCTGATGGGGTTGGCGATCCCACTGCAGGCGACCATCATCCCGGTCTACCTGCTGATCATCCGGATGCACCTGTACGACAGCCTGCTGGCGATCATCCTGCCGTCGATCGCGTTCGCGATCCCGCTGTCGGTGCTGGTGCTGGCGAACTTCATCCGGGACGTGCCCAAGGAACTCTTCGAGTCGATGCGCGTCGACGGCGCCACCGAGTGGGGCATGCTGCGCCGCCTCGCGCTGCCGTTGACCAGGCCCGCGTTGGTGACCGTCAGCATCTACAACGGCCTCAGCGTCTGGAACGGGTTCCTGCTCCCGCTGATCCTGACGCAGAGCCCGGACATGCGTACGCTGCCGCTGGCGTTGTGGACCTTCCAGGGGCAGTACAGCATCAACGTCCCGGCTGTCCTCGCGTCGGTCGTCCTCACCACCCTGCCCATCGTTCTTCTCTACGCCATCGGCCGCCGCCAACTCCTCAGCGGCCTCACCGCCGGCTTCAGCAGGTGATCGCGTCCGGAGCCGGCGCGCGAGGCCCGCGCGCGAGGCTCGCGTGACGCCCGCGCGCCGGGGATACTTCGACGTTCCCCACCATCGGCGATCTTGGCGATTTAGTCTCAGGGCATGATCGGACGTCCCGCCCAGGAGGTAGCCCGATGCCGCCCATCAACGCACTGACCGCCGCCCAGTTCTCGATCATCGTCGATGGCTACTCCGTCGGTTCGTTCTCAGAGCTGGTCGGCATCACGACCGAGGTGGAGCCGTTCGACTTCGACTCCACCGACCAGGTGGTCGGCCCCAGGAAGCTGCTGGGCAAGCCCAAGCCGCCGACCGTGGTCCTCAAGCGTGGCCAGACGCCCAGCATGGAGTTGTGGAACTGGCACGAGGCGGTGGTGTCGGGAAACATGGCGGCCGCCCGCAAGGACTGCACGCTGGTCATGTACGCCGTCGACGGCAAGCCGGTGGCCCGCTACCAGCTCTTCAAGGCGTGGCCGTCCAAGCTGGAGATAGTGACGCTGAAGGGCGGCCCGACCGAGGCGCTGTTCGAGACGGTCACGCTTGTCTGCGAGCGTCTCCAACGCCTGGCGGTCTAGCGACAACAATCGAGCGCCGGCCCGGCCTATGCAGGCCCGGGCCAATCGTGTCTCGCTACGGTGTCGCTGTGACCACTACAGAGTCGAGCCAAGCGGACTTCGGAGCGTCACTCCCTCGCAAGCAGATGGCAGCAGGGGCGCTTCTTTTCGACGCAGCTGGCCGAATCCTTCTCGTCCAGCCTACGTACAAGCAGGTGTGGGACCTTCCTGGTGGGGTGGTCGAGGCCGACGAGTCGCCGCACACGGCTGTCTGTCGGGAGTTGAAGGAAGAGCTTGGCCTGCACCGCGCGTGGCTCGATCTGCTCACTGTCGATTGGCAGTCGCCACAGGACGGAATGCTTGAGGGCATGAGGTTTGTGTTCGACGGTGGCGTGGTCCAGCCCGATGAGATCTCGGCGATCACTCTGCCCGCGGACGAGCTGCGCGGCTGGGCGTTCTGCACTCCGGAGGAGGCAAAGGGGCTCGTGTCGCCGCGGCTTGCGCGCCGGATCAGCGCTTCACTTGACGCACGGTCTGCTGGCAGAGCCGCCTACTTGGAGAATGGGTATCCGCTCGATCGGCCATGGCATGACGAGTAGTGCGCACGATGTCTCTTCAACGGCGGAGATTCCGCCCGCGTTGGCAGGTGCCGTTGAAGCCGAGATTCGAGGACGTCGTACCAAGCGAGCACAGGAGGCGATGCGCATCGACGCCAGCAAGTTCGACCAGCTACTCGCTACAGCGACACCGCTGATCCTGGCTGGCGGGCATCGACGTGACACCCCGCCGGTCGAGGGTGGTCGCTGGCCTGTGAGCGCTGTGTTTCGGCCGCGCCCACGCAGCGTGGTCGGGCAACGGCTTGATGAGCTGACTGCCGAGGCCGCTCGGCTCGCCGGCGCTGGCCATTGGCAGACCGGCCAGGCTGGCTCGGCCCATCTCACCATCCGAGCTCTGGAGTGGTACCGCAAGCACGTCCCGGCATCCGATCAAGCCGTCCACCGCTACCAGGCCGCCCTGGAGACTACGGCAGCCAAGGTCGGTCCGGTCGGATTCGAGGTCACCGGCCTCACGTTGACTCCAGGCACGGTGATGGCTTGCGCTCAACCGCTCGACGACCGGCCGGAGCAATTTCTCGACCTGTTCGCGGAGGTGCTCGGCAACGACGCCTGGCTGGAACGTGACCACTTCTCTCGCCGCGACATCTGGTACATCAACCTGCTGCACTTCACCACGAGGATCGAGCAGCCTGATGCATTGGTCGACTGGGTGGCAGCGCGGCGCACACAAGCCGTCGGGCGCATTGATGTCACGTGCGCCGAACTGATCCGGTTCCGACTTCGTGCCAACGATCGGCCTGCCATGTGGCCGGAGGTGCTGGGAACTGCTCGGCTCGGCCAAACCGTAGCCGCCAACCCGTGAGCGCTCACGGGTCTTCCCGCGCGCTGCGTCACTGCGGCCCCGGTATCGGCGTCCGGTGCGAAGCCGGACGCCGATACCGGGCAGGTCAGGTCAGGAAGGTGACACGCCGACCCGGCCGAGATGCCGGGCCAGGAACTCGTCGTCGAGCCCGAACCAGCGCACGTTGCGATGATCGCCCGGGTTGGCGTGCAGCGTCTTCTCCTTCGAGGCGAAGGCGTCGAACAGTGCGAGCGAGGATTGACGGTCGACGTGCTCGTCGTCCCAGGGGAGCAGGAACTGGATCGGGACGGTGATCCGTCTCGCCGCCTCGATCAGTTCCTGGCGCACGACAAACCCGCCACCGAAGATGGCGGCGGTGATCCTGGGTTCGACCGCCGTCAGCGGCATCCCGATCGCGGTGCCCAACGTGATGCCACCGCCGTAGCCGATCGGTGCTTCGGTGCCGATCTCGGGAAGTTGCTGCAGGGCGTCCAGAGTCGCCTGCCATTCCGGTACGGCACGCTCGGCCAGTGAGGTGCCGTAGCGGACGCTGACCGCTTTGACGCGCTCGGTATCGCCCGCCACCATGGCCTGTCGCAGGTCGGCACGTGCTTGCTCGTCCTCCGCCGTGAGCGGGCGGTCGCCGTGTCCGGGCGCATCGATGGCGACCACGGTGAAACCCCAGGTGCTCACGGCGTCATGTGCGCGGGCCATGAGTGCTGGTGTCTTCTTGTGCAGGCCGCCACCATGACCCATCAGCACCAGGGGCGCGTGATCGGAGCCGGATACGGGCGACCAGAGCACACCTGGGACCTCGCCCACGATGAAGTCGCGTTCGACGACACCGTTCGACGATGTCTCCGCAGTGAAGTGCACAGAATGCATAGGTTGTTGCCTTTCGGGAGTGCCTTGTTGGTGAGGCGCTCCCGGTGACACCTACGTCAACCGCCAGACCGTAACGAAGCAGGGGAGCGCCCACGTGCGTGCAGCGTTCATGGGTCTCACCTCCTCGCGTGATGTCACGGCGTCCGCACGTTATCAACCCAAACCCGGCGGCGTCGCACAGCCCCCGATCGCCTCGACGTGCCAGATCTACAGGGTTCGACCCAGCGCAATGATCTGCTCGAAAATGTCGTGTGCAGCCGAGCCGGTATCCGCCAGCAGGAGGCAGGTCTCGCGGGTTGAGTGTTCCCTCATTGCTACCGGGAGGCTGTGGTTGAGGCTGTCCCGGACCTGTGTAGCGATGTAGCCGAGGGCATCCGGAAGGCCGCCGTAGGCCTCCGCCTCACCGATCATTGCGTGGCCGCCGGCCGCACGGTACGCGCGGAGGGTCTGGCGTGCGCCCTCGGTGTCGAAGCGGTCGTCCCGGACGTGCCAGGTGTAGAGCCGGCTCGCGAGCTCCCGACCGGGGTCGATCGGTCCAGCGCCATCCCAGTCCAGCAGGACGAACTGCATGGTCGTTGGGTCGAAGAGCACGTTGGACGGCTGGACGTCGTGGTGGCTGAACACCAGCCGACCCCTGTCCACCGGATGGGTCTTGGCTCCGAGCCTGGCCAGCTCTGGCGCGGCGCGAGCGAGGTCGGCCGCCCACGGTCGTCCGGCCGCTTCGCCCTGCACCGCGAGGTCCAGCCACAGGGCCAGATCAGGGATGGGTGGATCACTGAGCGCGTGGTCGGGATCGACCGGGTGCTCGAGTGTGTGGAGCGTGGCGAGGGTTCGACCCAACCACTCAGAAACCCCCGGATCCTCGGGACGAGGTTCACGACCGTTGACCCAGGACGACACTCGAACGACAGCGCCGCCCACCTCGGCCAGGTACCGTCCGTCGACTGTCCGCAGGTTCTGCGGTGCACGGATTCCCGCCGCCACCGCCAGGTCCCGGAACTCGACTTCGGCGGCGATTCGCTGCTCGTCACCGCCGGCGAACAGTTCCTTCACCGCAACCGAACGTGGAGGTCCGTCGAGATCAAGCCGCCACACCTGCCCCTGACCCCCGCGCGAGATCCGGGTGAGCCGGCGTGGAACTCCCTCGAGCCCAAACACCTCGACGAGACAGGCCAGCGTGTCTTCACCAGGTTGGAGCAGCTGCACGAGCACCTCTCATGACCTCGCGATGGTCAACGCGTGATCCACCTTGTGACGTTCGCACGTTCGCACGTTCGCACGAGCCTGCCGAGGAACAGTGAAGGCCCTCCGGGTCACGCCGGCGTCATTCAACCGCATGCGCTTCTACGGGTTGCCGCAGAATCGTCCTGAGCTTGGCGGGGCCGGTCCTGCGTGGGTCGCTGAGGTAGATCTCGTGGTGCAGCCCCGTCTCCCGCAGGTTGTTGGCGGGGAGGTACTCCTGGTGCAGCCTGGTCAGGGTCGGTGTCTCGTCGTCGTAGGAGCCTATGTGGAGGACCTGGGCGCTGGTGCCCTCGTGCAGGGTCGTGGACCGAACGTCTGGAATGGCGGGAAGGCTCTTCTTGGTGAGAGCGGTGTGCTTGGCGTCTTCGATCATGTCCCCAGTGATCCAGTCGGGGACGTTGATGAGCAGTCTCCATTGCCAGTTGTCCTTGAGCCTGGCCAGGAAGTCGTCCAGGTCGTCCGCCCACCACAGTCCCTCGAGTGGGCCCACCACGAAGTCCTTGCCGAGGTCGCCTTCGCTCGCGAACTTGACGGTGTAGGCGACCGCGTAGAGCGCCTCGACCGTGTGGCGGTACGCGGCGCTGGTGTTCGGGTCGCCGTGCCCGTCGATGGCAAGGAAGCGGAGCTCGGGGACGTCGACGAGCTCCCAGTCGGTGTTCTTGGGTGCGTAGCACTTCCTGAGCTCGCGCTTGACGTCGTACTTGGCGGTCACGCCGAGGCTCCTCCCTGGTGCATGCGGCTCAAGCCTTTCGAGTTGATCCCGCCTCGCGGTGACGTGCCCGCCAAGGTCTTCCGCGGTCGTAGCCCGCATGCACCGCCCGATCGTCTGGGTCGAGGTCGGCGAACACGACCTGAGGGGTTCCATCGGCTCGGCCACGTGCCAGCCATCGATCTGGGGCGGCGACGCCTGAGGTCACGGATTCCGGGGCAGTACCGGGTACGGCGAACGCGATCCACATGTCGGTCAACAGCGCGTGGGCCAACGGCCGGCGATCATCCAGTGACTCTGCTGCTGGTCCGTCACTGTAGCTGGCCAGCAGTACGCAGTCCGCGCCCAGCGACTCGTACTCGACGAACACTTCCGGCAAACGTGCTTCGATGCAAAGGGCGCATCCGAAGCGCATCCCATCGACCGAGAAGATCGTCGTGTGGTCACCGGCCGCGTACATGAACGATGACTCGGTGTTGGAGAGATACCGCTTGTCGTACCTGGCTTCCACGACTCCGACGTCACTGATCACATACAAGCTGTTGAACGGCCGTCCAGAGTCGGACTCGCGGTGCACCGAACCGACCACGGTCCACAGTCCAAGCTGTCCGGCTCGCTCGATCGTCTGCTGCCGCTCAGCGGCGAGTACCTGCCAGTCCACTCGTGACCAGTCCGACTCGGCCAGCCGATCCGGATCGCTCGACATGAGCCGCTTGCCGGGATACCCCGACAGCGCCCCCTCCGTGAACAACAGGAGCCGAGCACCGCCCTCGGCGGCCAACCCCATCAGCTCCCGAACCCGACGCCCTTGCTCCCGAATCGATTCCGCATCCGGAGAGTTCGTTCCGACACCCTGCGCCACCGCGATCCTCAACACCGCCACAGCACCCGATCATCGCGCACACTCGCAGTCAGGCACCAACCGGCACAGCGTCTTCGACGCTACTTCTGCAATCCACCCGCAGGCGGTGTCAAGCCAGAAGTTCGGCCACCTGCTCATACCCCGTGACGATCCAGGTTTGCTTGGCTGCCTTACGGCTGTGATGGGCCCCCATCGCCGCCTGAGCCTGCGCCCAACGGACGGCCCGTTCACGGTCTATCTCGGCGGCGTCGGCAAAAATGGCCAACCGCCGCCGCAGTTCGACCTCCGGGTCGTCGGCTTGGAGCAGGCTGTCGGCACCGCGGAGGAGCACCTGGAGTGCGTCGGAGGCGAGGTCTCCGGCCAGTCCGGAGGGGTCGATCACCAACCATGGCTCGCGTTGGGCGCGTACGACGTTTCCGAAGTGCAGATCGCCGTGGAGCATGGTGTCAGGTTGCTTGCGGGCGAGGTCCTGAATGGTGGCGAGCGCCGCGCCCAGCGCACGCTGCGACAGGGGATGGCCCAGCAGGTCGGCACTCTCACGAAGCGACTGCTCCCACCCCTCGGCCCGATCGGCCAACCGGGGAATCCCAGGCGGGGCGGGGACTGCGAGTCGTCGGGCGAGCTGTCCTGTCACGGCGGTCGCCTGGTCGACGTCGCCGAGGTCCTCCAGCGTCTGCCATTCGCCCTGCTCCAGCAGCATGGCGAACCTCGCGTCGTCCCGTTCGTACATCAGCACAGCACCACGCCCACCCCAGACGGCATAGGCGTGAGGTTCGTACACGTTGGCTGGATGGGTGAAGGAGATCTTCAGGACCGCGGGGGTGCCGTCGTGACGCCGCACGGGCAGGATGATCCCGAGATGGCCACGTGTGATCGGCTCGGGCTGCCTGCAGTGCCAGCGCTGCAGCAGTTCCTCCACCAAGCCTGGCAGGGACGCCAACCAGGTTCGGCCGGGATCGCCCTCACGATGGATGAGTTGCCTCGCGAAATCCTCCGGGATCTCGATCATCGCGGCAGGATAGTCGTCTACCCTGCGCCTCCGGCATAGCAGCGACGGTTGCAGGCCGTTCCGTCCAAGAGCGGTTCACTGCTGGTCCCGCGGCGATTCGTCCGCAGGGGGTCGCTTGCGCGCGGCGCGCCACCGGAACAGCCACGCCGATCCGACTCCGATGATGAGCAGGAGGCCCAGGACCTGGCCGCCTGGCGCGTCATCGATCCCCCCGAGCACGATGGCGGCCAGACCGATCGCGATGGTGAAGACGGCGAGAAAGGGCTTCATCGGGCTTCCTTCCACCGGTCGGACCCGCCGCCGCCAAGGGGCGTCAGCAGTCAGGCCGCGAACCATCCGCCACAGGATGGCGAGGGCGATCCGCCGGTCGCTGGTCCCATGGGCCCGTGCGTGGGCGATGTGGTCGTGGAGGTCCGCGTCGATCTCGCTGATCCGACGTTCGGCGATGGGAGTGGGCAGGCCCTGCGTGTAGGACCGCGCCCACCAGGCAACCAGCTTGGCGACGCGCTCCGGTGTCATGCGGGCTCCTAGGAGACGCGGGGGACACGTCTGCCAGCCTGACCGGTGTTGTCGGCATGGGCTCGCTCCGCCACCTGGGCCCCCTTCCCGGTGAGTTCGTACAGTCGTCGGCGGGGTCGTCCCTCAGCCGCGGCCGCGTCCTCCCACCGAGAACTGAGCAGACCGAACTCCTCCAGCCGGCTCAGGGCCTTGTACAGCGTTCCGTGGGCCGTCAAGGAACGTGACCCGCGCTGCTCCCGCATGGTCTGGGCGAGGCCGAATCCGTGGAAGGTGGTTTGGCCCGACCGCGACATCACCAGCGCCGTCACGAGGACCTCTTCCTCGAGGCGGAGCAGGGTTCCAGGCTTGCGTCGCGGCATGGGCCCGGTAATAGGAAGATATCTTCCTATTGGTCAAGCGCGACGACCCCAAGGCCCGCGGGTACGGTGCCGCGGCCCATCCTAGGCCGGGTCAGTTAGCGGCCGATCATGGAAAGGCTGCTACCGATCAGCGCTCTGCTTTGGTGTGCGTTGCCTCTCGAGGCGGGTGCGCAACAGCGCCTTGCGGTGTGCGTTTCCGTGGAGTTCCAGGTAACGGGTCCCGAAGATGGCCAGGAGCGCGTCGTCGAGCCTGCGGACAGCGCCGGGAGGATATTGGTAGCCCATTCGGGCGTTGATCGCGGAACTGTCGACAGAGGTGAGAAGCTCGGCGAGCTCCTCCAGCGACGTGATACCCAGCTCGAGCAGCAGGCCGGAAACCCATGCGTAGTGATCGGTTCGGGACCATCCGGCATCGGCGTACTGGCCGGCGAGGAAGGTCGCGAGGTTCTGCGGACTGATGCGTGGGTCGGCGACGTCGGGTTCGGGACTCTGGTCCACGGCCGAGGCCTGGAGGCGGTCCTGGATCACCGAGAACTCGTGATCAGCGAGCTCCAGGAGTCCGGCGGCCAGGGCGAATCTCCGGTCAAGGTCTGGCACATGCTCCTGCGGGATCGTCCCCTTGTAGCGGATGGCGTGCTCGAACTCCGCCCAGGCGTGCTGAAGCACTGTCCGCACCTGGACCTGGGCGCGCCGCTGCAGGAGGGTCTCGTACGCAGGAGGCGTGCTCCGCGCGGGATCAAGGGCGACGAGCAGATGCCTGCTGGCGTAGCCGAAGCGCCCTTCCCGTGCCGTCTCCATCCCCATGTCCCGGTCGTCGAGAAGCACGAGCTGGTCGCGCAGGAGGTCCGCCACTGCTGTGACGTCGCTGCGGAGGTAGGTGATGACGCGTACGCCGATCTGGTCCGTGATCTCCACGAGCGGATCCGAGTACGCCGGTGTGCCGGCGGCGCGCCGCTCGGCCTTGGCGGCGAATGACGCCACGCTCTTCGCCCGCCCGGTCACGCTCAGGTAGTTGATCCCTGCGTCGTCGAGGAGCGTGGTGACCAGGGCGACGAACCGGTCGGTCGCGTCGCGTAGCTCGGGCTGCATCGAGGCGTAGGTTTGCACCGCCTGACGGACGTGATCGTTCTGATCGGTGGTCGGCTCAGGAGGCTGTTCGAGGAG
This sequence comes from Actinopolymorpha pittospori, assembly GCF_014873875.1. Lineage (GTDB taxonomy): Bacteria > Actinomycetota > Actinomycetes > Propionibacteriales > Actinopolymorphaceae > Actinopolymorpha > Actinopolymorpha pittospori. The sequence continues at coordinate 2,701,266 of NZ_JADBEM010000001.1, forward strand.
CCGTGGTGCTCGTGGTGACGGTCGGTGCCCCTCCGGGAGAGTCGGCGTGACGATGTAGCCGGAGGTGAAGTCGCCGTAGGTGGTGGTCATGGCTGGCCGCCGTTCGGCGAACATCGCGACGTAGGCACACACGACCGCGTCGACCTGGTCCTCGGTTCGGCGCAGGTCGCTCTTGCGTTCCGCGGATTCGATCTGGGCCACAAGGGCCTTCCACGCTTCGTGCTCGTCGAGGAGCAGAGGGAGAGGCGAGTCCCTGAGCCCTTCCAGCAGTCGGGTGAGTTCCAGGAGCTCCGACCTCAGCAGCGACAGGGGACGGCCAGACTTGTTCTTGTACTTCAACGTCCGCCCGAGGCGGAACAGAGCCACCGTCGCGGGATGGGGGTAGACCTCGATGGCGCGCCGACGCGAACGGGACGCCGGATCCATGTCGAGGCCGAGCGTGGTGGCCAAGCGCGCCCCTCGCGGGGGACTCGAGAGCTCGCGCTTGCCGGTGTTGGAGGGATGCGCGCCGGCGTCGAAGCGCGCGAAGTCGCGGTTGAGCGCGGTCTCGCAGGGTCGGTTGCCCGTGGCGTTCTTCACCACGAGGGGGGCGTCGATCGCGACGAGGCAGTCGCCGTCGACGTAGGGCGTCAGCGAGGCCACGATCGCGTCGTCGTGGACCTGTGCGGACACGTGCACCAGCCGTCCGTCGGCATTCAGGACCGCCAGACCGCTCTGCTTCTCGTGACCCCACGCGAGATCGACGCCGACGTAGTACATGCGCATAGCCTGCCTGCTTCAGGCGTCCGATGCACCCCAGATCCCGGCTACGACCACCGCGGCCCCAGGGCGTTCATCCCGAGCCTGCCAGCGGCGGCATGGGGCCAGCCGCGCCCACGCAAGATGACCAGATCACCCGACACGTCGCTCCGCCCTCCAGCGTGAACGCCGCCAACTGGGCGACGCTGATCAGGCGGCCACGCGGACGGCGACCTCCCTGCCGCGCCGGCCAACAAGGCGACGCAGGCCTGACCACACAACGACTACGGCCGCCGAGGCCAGGGCGAGGTTCACCGCGAACACTCCCACCGACACGTGCGTTGGATTCTCCTGCGGGAGACTGAACCGTAGATCGAGCGCGGCGCCGGCCGGTGGATCCATCGACGAGTGGTCCTGGTGCACCCACTCGAACGGGAGTCCCAGGCGGACATCGGCCAACTCGCCCGCGGTGCCGACTCGGCTGGAGTCGACCAGGAGCCCGAGGACGACCAGAACGCACGCCAGCGCCGCCACAGCGAGCGCCTTCCAGACCAACCGCCCAGAGTTCCGCACCGTCGCCATCCCTCCGTCGTTCGCAGCAGATCACGACTGTATGACCATGCCTGGGTCGCCGCTGATCTTTGGCCCAAGCGGGTGCAGTTGGCCTGCGCCGATGCTGCGGGGGTGCCCTATGCCATGAAGCCTCCGTCGACGTTCAGGGTCGCGCCCGTCAGGAAGGTCGCGTCGGGGCCGACGAGGAAGGAGATCGTCCCCGCGATCTCCTCGGGACGTCCGTACCGGCCCAGCGCGTTCATCGACCGTTGGGTGTCGGCGAACGGTCCGGTGTCGGGGTTCATGTCGGTGCTGACGGAGCTGACCTGCACGGCGTTGACGGTGATGCCGCGAGGTCCGAGGTCGCGGGCCCAGCCGCGGGTGTATGCGGCCACCGCGGCCTTCGTCGCCGAGTAGTCGCCGAGTCCGGGGAACGGCGTCCGGTCGGCGGCCGTCGAGCTCATCGACACGATCCGCCCGCCATCGCTCATCACCCGCACCGCGGCACGCGTGGTGGCGGCGACGCCCCACACGTTGGTGGCGAGCTGGCGGTCGAACGCGTCCAGGTCGGTGTCCTTGGCGTCGACCGGGCCGGTCACGAACACGGCGGCGTTGTTGATGAGGATGTCGAGCCGGCCGAACGAGTCCATCACCAGGTCGACCAGGTGCGCGGCCTGTTCCGGGTCGGACTGATCCGCCGCGAAGGCCGCGCCTCGTACTCCGAACTTCTCGATCGCCTTCACTACGTCCTCCGCCTGCTGGGCGGCGGACCGGTAGCTGATGGCGACGTCAGCGCCCTCGCGGGCGAGCCGGATCGCCGTGGCCGCGCCGATGCCGCGGGATCCGCCCGTGACCAGTGCGGCCTTGCCGGCCAGTGCTCGCTCGGTCATGAGTCCTCCAGTCTTGTGGCCGCACCATCCGGGCCAATAATTGAATGTGCGTTCTTATTGAATGTACACTCAACATTGAAGCGCTCCGACCGAGACCTGTCAACCAGGTGGACATTTCGGGCGAGAGGGCGATTTCGAAGCGCCGCGCATGCGCCGTCCAGGGCGCACTCGGTCACCGGCTGACGCGGGGAGCCAGGCACGGCGTGGTGGTCGCCTTCGGTGTCGCCACCTCCGGACGCGGGGGTGTGGGGACGTCGGCGCGCCGAGGGCGTGGGATCGCTCCTCGGGTGGCTCATGCCTCCCAGGGCAGGCGTCGAACGGCGAGATCGACGAGGTTCAGCAGCGCTTCGCGGCTGGCGCCCGACGCGGCCTCCACGGCGATACCTTCCGCGAGGGCGACCACGTACCGTGCGGCAATGCGGGGTTCGACATCCGCGGAAAGGTCACCGCTCTCCTGCGCCTGGGCAAAGCGCTCGGTGAGCATGACCCGGGCGGCCTTGCGGCGATCGGTCAGGTCCTGACCGACCTCCCGGGCCGCGTCTCCGGTGACGAGCGCGCCCTGCACCAGAAGGCAGCCGGCAGGGGTCGTCTCTCCCGTGGCGCTCTCCGAGGCTCCGGTGAGCCAGCGACGGATGACCTCCCGGACGCTGTCCGCTTCGACGCTGTGTGAGCCGTAGGAGAAGGCGGTGGCGACGTATCGGTCGACGACCTGCTTGAACAGTCCGGCCTTGGAACCGAAGGCGGCGTAGATACTGCCGGGGTTGAGGCCGGTCGCTTCACTGAGGTCGGCCATGGTCGTGCCCTCATAGCCCTTGCCCCAGAAGACGTTCAGTGCCGCCTGGAGGACCTGGTCGAGGTCGAACTCGCGGGGACGCCCCCTCGCCATCGCGCACCTCCGATTTGCGAAGTGTTCATTCAATATAACGCTCTGTCCCGGCTGGTCGGCCGGCAGGCCAGGCCGCTGACGGGTCGACGTGCTGTTCGCCGTCGCGGCCACGGGCGTCAACCCGATTGATGTCTCAACCTCGCGGTTGGCATGGTGAGGTCATGCTGAGGATTGTGACGCTCACCTCGCCCCGCGACGTGGCCTTCGGTCGCTGGCATGAAATCTCGGTCGCCGTGCGCCGTCACGACGAGGTTGACCCGCCACTCCTGGGCTTGGATCGCCAGCGGGACCTCTTCGAAACCGATAGCAGCGCGCAGAGGCGAGAACTACTCCTCGCCATGCAGGATGAATGCCCGGTCGGGGCCGGTGAGATCCTCCTGAGCCTGAAGGACCACGCACATCCCGTCGAGTTTGCGATCTGGGTGCTCCCTGACCTGAGAAGACGGGGCATCGGCTCCGAACTTCTCGACCACATCAGGCGACGAGCTACAGAGGAGGCCCAGACGAGGATGCTCACAACGGTGATCGGTCCGCCAGATCGCGTCCTTGCGGACGCGAAGTTCCTGGAGCGAAGCACGTTCACGCTCGCCAACACCATGGTCGGTCGGACCCTGCGACTCCCGGTGGGCGACGCGATGTTGAACGAGCTTGCGACGAAGGCGAACGCTCGAGCCGGGTCGTACCACATCGCCAGCTGGGTTGGGCCTTGCCCAGGCGCGTATGCCGAGCGCTACGCGCGGCTACGGGGCCTCCACCTCAATGACGCCCAGACCGGCGCAGTCGATGTCGACCGAAAACGTTGGGACGTCGCACGCCTACGTGAAGAGGAAGAACAGTTCTTTCGGAGCGGCCTCAGGGTCTACACGACCGCCGCACTCGACGCGACGAGCAATCTCGTTGCCTACACCCGCGTCTTCGTACGCACCGACGAACTGAGTCTGGCCTCTCAGGGCCAAACCCTTGTCGTGCGTGAGCACCGCGGCAATCGTCTCGGTCTCGCCGTCAAGGTCGCAAACCTTCGCGCCGTCCAGGCTGCAGAGCCGATGGTGAACCGTATCGGCACAGCGACCGCCGAGCACAACTCCGCCATGATCGCCATCAACCAAGAACTCGGCTTTCAGGTCCACGACGGTCAGTCAGGAGTGGCAGCGCACGGTTGTGTGAACCCGGCTGAGGCCAACGAGTTGCACCCAAGCTGAGCGTCAACGGAAACTGCGGCACGCACCCGGTGAACGGCGGGCTCGTCCGTACTGCCTATTGCCTCGTCGGCTCTGTGCCGGCCAGCCGGATCAGGGTCCTGTCATCGCCTTGGCCGATGACGATACCGATCCAGACTCTTGTGGGGCCAGGCCACCTTGTGGGGCCGGGGGGCTTCTGTGGTCCAGGGACGAGTTGCACTCGCCAGTTTGCCCAGTCGAGCACCTCAGGCACGTCCACGACGGTGACGTCGTAGGAGTCCAACTCCCACTTCATCTGATCCTGTGGGATCTCGGGTAGGGCTGCTTGCTGGCGCCAGAGATTGACTCGGTAAACGGGATGGTCGTCCTCGTGGGCAACATCTGGAGGATCGACCTTCATGGCGACAAACGCTGGTCCCTTTCCCGCGTTCTCGATGATGGAGGAGATCCGGGCGGCCAGGTGTTGTTCCCGCGTCGCGTGGCGACCTTCGACCGTCGAGGCCTGTCGCCCCCACGGCGGGACGTGCGCGGCGGGATTCGCGAACACGTCCTCGCAGAACTCCATGACCTCTCGCAGCAGGGCCTCGGCGCGGTTGGCGCGCGCCTCCCAGTCTTCACTCATGTTGCTGCCCTCTTCGTGGCCAGGCGACAGGTCCGCTATCGGCGACCATCATCGCCCTCCGTGCCTGATGGGCGCAGGCTTGCCAAACACCACCAACGGGCAAAATCGCCAGCTTTCGCCGCTGTGAAAAGGGTGTCCAACCCTCGACTCGGCCGCTAAGTCTACGAGTGTTGACATCCTCGAAAGCCGATGTCTACACTCGTAGACATCCGGCGGGTTCGCTGCCGGGATTCGAGAACTTCGAGGCGAAATCATGGATCTTCAACTGGCAGGCAAGCGCGCTCTCGTGACGGGGTCGAGCTCAGGGCTCGGCAAGGCCATCGCCGAGCGTCTCGCGGCCGAAGGCGTCGGGGTGGTGGTGCACGGCCGCGACGTGGCAAGGACGGAGAAGGTCGCCGCGGAAATCCGTGGCGCCGGCGGACGGGCCGCCGTCGCGATCGGGGATCTCAGCACCGACGAGGGCGCTGAACTCGTGGTGGGCGCGGCACTGGCAGACGCGCCGATCGACATTCTGGTCAACAACGCTGGTGCGTACGCGCAGCTGTCATGGGCCGAGGCCACCCCGGAGACGTGGCGAGCGACGTATGAGGGCAACGTGATCTCCGGCGTGCGGATGATCCAGCGCCTGGTGCCGCAGATGCGGCGCCGCGGATGGGGCAGGGTGATCACCATCGGGGGCGGGTTGGCGACCCAGCCGATGGCCTCGCACCCGCAGTACAACGCCACTTTGGCCGCGCGTCACAACCTCGCCGTCTCGCTGGCGCGCGAACTGAAGGACACGGGTGTGACCTCCAACGTCGTCGCGCCCGGGGCCATCCTGGTGGACCACGTCAAGGAACTCCTGACCGGAATCGCGCCAGCCCGAGGGTGGGGCGAGACCTGGGAGGAGATCGAACGCGGCGCCGTGCGGGACACCATCCCCAACGACACCGGCCGGTTCGGCAGGCCGGAAGAGATCGCCGCGGCCGTCGCGTACCTCAGCAGCCCGCTGGCCGACTACGTCAGCGGCGCCAACCTGAGGGTGGACGGCGGGACGATCCGCAACGTCGCCTGACCACGGCCGCGTCCTGCTGTGGCGCGCGGAGCCCAAGCGAGTAGGGGAGGACGTCGATGTCGCCTCCGTACATAACAGCATCGCCAACCCCGACCTCGTTGAGCGCTACCGCAACGGTTGGACTCTCACCCGTCCGGATCCAGACACCTACTACAGCCAGGGCGGGGAAGGGCATGTCGACTACCCGCGCTTCGCCGACACCGACCCCGCTACGCAGGTCTCGCCCGACCGACCATGATCCGCAGGGCGACCTAGTCCAGGAGCACCTGGAAGAGTCGCTCGAGTATCCGGGTCAACTCCGCCTCGTCGGCCTCGTTCAGCGCTGTACTGCCGACCACCTTGCGCATCATCCAGAACCCGTTGATCAACGCGAGGGCGATCGCTGCCCGGCCGCTCTCGCGGGTGGCGGGGGCAATGTTGAGCAGGTGCTGTTCGACGTGCTTCTCGATGCCCGCACGGAGGATCTCCGCGGCGCGGGGGACGTGGGCTGAACGCAGGAGGAGGAGGAACGGGTCCAGGGTGTCCGCATCCGCCGCGGTACGGCGGACCAGGGTGGCCGCGGCGTCGTGGGCCAGTGTGGCCGGGTCACCGCTCAGCACGGTGCGCTCGGTCAGCGACACCTCCACCACCTCGGCGAAGAGCCCTTCCTTCGAGCCGAAGTAGCGGTTCACCAGCATGGCGGTGACGCCGGCGCGCTGCGCGATCTCGCGGACGCCGACGCCGTCGTATCCCGCGCGGGTGAACGCCTCGACGCCCGCGCGCAGAATCGCCTCTCGGGTGGCGGCTGCGTCTCGGCGGCGTGGTTCAGTCATGTATACGAGTGTAAACATGATCGGCTCGGTTGACCCGCCCGGACCTGCCCGAGGGGGACGAGGGGCGACGCGGCTACAACCGGCGCCCGAGGCCCCGGAACTGGTACTGCATCACGCGGTAGACGCTGTTGTCGCCGGTGTTCCACTGGCTGACCGTGAGGTGCAGGTCGTCCAGCGTCGACCCGGGAATGACGTAGCTGCCGTACAGCTGTGCGACGTGGTTGGTGTCCTGCGCGTCCCAACTCGTCCCGTGGAGGAGTGTGACCCGCTCGGTCTGGCGCAGGTCCTGGGTGGGATGGTCGAGCACCATCGCGTCGATCCGGTAGTTGTCCCGGTCGAACCAGGTGAAGACCCACCGCTTGCCGAGCTGACGCAGAGACATCTCGCCGATGATGTCGTCGATCACGGTGTCCGGTCCGGCGCCCCATCGCCAGGTGTCGCCGTCCCGTCCCCAGGGCTCCCACGCGTCGGGGTTGGTGAGGTCCTGCGGACGTACGCGATGCAGGATCATCGGGCTCTCGCGCAGGAACTCGGCGGTGTAGACGTACACCCAGCCGTCATCGCCGAGTTCCCAGGTGCACAGGTTCCACATCTTGTTGTACGCGTCGCCGGGGAACCGGGCGCCCGAGTCCTGCCAGGTGGCGCCGTTGTCGGTCGAGGTCCAGATGCCGCTCCAGATCACGTTGCCGAAGCCCTGGTTGACCACGGCGTGGAGGTGCATCGTGTCGCCGAGGGTGATCACATCCGAGGGGATGATCGTGGAGATCTCGTCGCCGTGCTCGTACGGGATGAGTTGCGCGGCCGGGACACCACCGACGGCGCCGGAGAACGTCACCCCGGTCCTGAGTAGGCGGGTGTTGGACCACAGCGCCGTCGGGGAACGCCAGTTGTCGCCCCAGTTCGCGCCGCCGAAGCTGTCACCGAAGACGTACAGCGACCGGCCGTCGGGGCAACGGGCCACGCAGCCGAGGTCGACCCAGTCGAGTCCGAACTTCCCGGTGATGTCGGGGCCGGTGAGGTTCTTGACCTTGGTGATCTTGAGCCCGTCCGCGTAAACCGGTGGATACTCCAGCCGGTCGGCGGCGGCGGCGGGTGTCGCGACACCCGCGGCCAATCCGGTACCGATCGCACCGGCGGTGCCCCCGAGCAGAAGGCGCCGCGAAATGCTCGAGGACGGGCGACCAGGCGACGGCATCGGATCAGACATGTGTGTGCTCACTTTCTCGCGCCAGAAAGCGATTTCCCGCTCGGATCGGAGCGTACCGGATACGCATGGTCGACACGAGGCGTACGAGCGTGGACCGATGAGTGCTGCCCCGCCTTGGCCACAGGTCAAGGGATGCCTGCATCCCGGGGGAACAGGGGGACGCAAGTAGCCTGTCACGCGTGCCGCATCTGTTCTCGTACGGAACCCTGCAACAGTCCGATGTGCAGCGTGCTCAGTTCGGCCGTCTTCTGATTGGTCGGCCGGATTCCCTGCGCGGGTATCGGCTCGACTGGCTGACCATCACCGACCCGGCTGTCGTCGCCGTCAGCGGCAGTGACCGGCATCCGGTCATGTCCCGGACCGGCCATGCTGGTGATGCGGTGGCGGGGACGTTGTTCGAGATCACCGAAGCTGATCTGGCGGCGGCTGACGACTACGAGGTCAGTGACTACACCCGGGTCGCTGTTCGGCTCGAGTCCGGCATCGACGCATGGACCTATCTGGCCGTCGAGGTGTCGCCCGGCGACGGCAGTGAGGGAGTCGCATGAGGGGACCTGCTCAGACCACGGATCTGCGCGCGCTTCTTCGGAGCGTGCCGACTCTGACCGGAACCGCGCCCGCGTTCGATCCTGCGACCGCGCCGCCGGATCCGGCCGCACTGTTTGTCGACTGGCTTCTGGCCGCGATCGACCAGGGCGTTCCGGAACCCGCCGCGATGACCTGTCGACCGTGGACGCGGAAGGAAAGCCCTCGGCCCGGGTGCTGATCCTGAAGAACGTCGAGGAGGCCGGGTGGCAGTTCGCGAGCAACTCCACCAGCCGCAAAGGTCTCGAACTGGCCGAGCGACCGGCCGCGGCGTTGACGTTCTACTGGGTACCGATGGCACGTCAGGTACGGATCAGTGGCACTGTCGTGGCGTCGGAGCCGGATGAGAGCGCACGCGATTTCCTCGCCAGGTCCGAGTCTGCTCGGGCTGCCGAGCTGATGGGCAGGCAGAGTCATCCGCTCGGCGCCCAGACAGACATGGACGAGGCCCTGGCCAAGGCCTCGGCCCGGATCGGCGAGGACCCCGACACGGTCGCGCCAGGCTGGACCCTCTACACCCTGCGGCCTGAGGAGGTGGAGTTCTGGCAGGCAGACCCGGATCGGCGCCACCTACGCCTGCAGTACCGACGACACGACTCGGCCTGGACCCGCACCCTGCTGTGGCCGTGACGAGTTAGCGCCGATTCTCGTGTCTAGCGGTGGCGCGTCGGTGGCTCCAGGATGTTGGGCGGCTCCGGGCTGCTTTCGCCTATGGGCATGTGATTGTGATGGTCGTTGCGCCCGAAGCGGGTGATCGGTCAGGGTCGATCTGACTGCCTGTTGTGGCGGATTTCGGATTGTCGTCCGACCCGGATGTGATGAGCGAGCACGATCTCACTTGGAGTACGACGGCGGGAGAGACGCAGCGATGGCTGCCGTTGCGCTCTGTCGCCGCCAGTGATCGGCGTGTCATGTTGACCGCGATCGTGTCGCTTGCTGTAGTTGAATCGTGGAACAAGCAGCGATATCCACCCCCGAAGCGGCCCGTCGGGGCAGTGAGTACTTCGCCGCCCCAGCAGCGGCGAACCAGCGTCGTTACGAGGCACTGCGCGCGTACCTGTTCGAGGGAGTCTCAGCGGCGGAGGCGGCGACCCGCTTCGGCTACACCCTGACGACGCTGCAGTCGCTGGTGCGGGACTTCCGGGCCGGACGCTGCGAGTTCTTCCAGAGCTCGCGTCCGGGCCCGAAGACGGCCCCGGCCAAGGAAGCGGCCCGCACCAGGATCATCGAGCTGCGCCGGTTGGGCCACTCGGCCCACGAGATCGCTGCCGCGCTCGCCGAGGAGGACACTCCGCTCAACCGCACCGGGGTCGCCGAAGTCCTGGCCGAGGAAGGGTTCCCACGCTTGTGGCCCCGTCCGCACGCCGAGCGCGGCCTACCCCGACGCGAATCCCAGCCCCGCACCAAGGTGATCGACTTCGCCGTCCTGCCCGCCCACGCCGACACCCGGATGGCCGGGCTACTGCTGACCATCCCCGATCTGGTGGCACTGGACCTGCCCGGCCTGGTGCGGGCCGCGGGCTATCCCGGCACGTCTGTGATCCCGGCGATCAGCTCGATCCTGTCGCTGCTGGCGATCAAACTCACCACCACCCGCCGCGTCTCCCACATCGACGACATCGCCACCGACCCCGGTGCGGCGTTGTTCGCCGGGCTGACCAGCCTGCCCAAGGCCACCGCGCTGACCACCTACTCCTACCGGCTCGACCACACCCGGCAACAACGATTCCTTGCCGCACTGGACAAAGCCAGCCTCGCCGCAGGGCTCGCGCACGGCGAGGCGATCAACCTCGACTTCCACGCCGTCATGCACTGGGGCGCCGACCCCGCGTTGGAAAAACACTACGTGCCCAGACGTTCGCAACGCACCCGCTCAGTGTTGACCTTCTTCGCCGAAGACGCGGCCACCCACACCCTGCTCTACGCCAACGCCGACCTCGCCAAAGCCAACCAGAACAACGAAATCCTCGCCTTCGCCGACCACTGGCGCACAACCTCCGGAGCGGACCCGAAACTGTTGATCTTCGATTCCAAGGTCACCACCCAGGCCCAGCTCGCCGACCTCGACGCCCGCGGCATCGCCTTCATCACCCTGCGCGCCCGCACCCCGAAACTCACCGAACACCTACATGCCTTGCCCGCCAAGGACTGGACACCACTCACCATCGCCCGAGCGGGCGGGAAAACCCGCCGTGTCCGCGTGATCGAAGACCCCGCCGCCACACTCTCGGCCTACCCCAGCACGCTACGCCAACTCGCCATCACCGGACTCGGGCACGACGAACCCACCATCCTGATCACCAACAATCGCACCACCCCGACCAAACACGTGATCGAGGCCTACGCCAGGCGGATGAACATCGAACAACGCCTCGCCGAAGCCATCCGCTCCTTCGGCCTGGACGCCCTCGCCGGCGCGGTCCCCCTCAACATCGACCTCGACGTCGTGCTCTCCGTACTCGCCCACACCATCTGCGCCGCGCTCCGCCGACGCCTCCCCGGCTACGCCACCGCCACACCCGACACCCTGCAACGCCGATTCCTCTCCACCGGCGGCACAATCGAAAACCGCGATAACGAAACCATCGTCCGCCTCGACCGACGCGCCTACTCACCCGTCCTCCGCCACGCCGACCTCCCCACCACCGAAGTCCCCTGGTGGGGCGGACGACACCTCCGCTACGAATACGAGTGATCAAGCTGGGGTTGAATCCGCTGCGCGAGAATCAGCGTTAGCGTCCTACTCCGCTGGGTATGTGCACTACCTGCCGGAGTCCCCGGCAGTGTTCGCGAACGGATTCCGCCATGCGTCTGTCCACCCGTAACCAGCTCACCGGCAAGGTCGCCTCGATCGAGGTGGGAGCGGTGATGACTGTCGTCAAGGTCGATCTCGACGGAGGTCAGCAGGTGACGGCCTCGATCACCAAGGACGCCGCCGAGGAACTCGAGCTCGCCGTGGGCACGCCTGTCACCGCGCTGATCAAGTCCACCGAGGTCATGCTCGGTGTCGAGTAACACGGCCCAGCCATGACTCACCACGTTCCTCGACGGCGGTGCGGCGAACGTAGCGCGGCGGATACCCGACCGGATTGAACCGGCGACGACCTACGGGCAGTCTGTAGGGATGACGTTCACGGCACACCTGTCGGAGGATGCACCGCGGCGCACCGGGACACCTCCGCGGCCACCGGCAGAGGGTGTGCCCTGGCTCGAGGCACGAAACGCCGCGCACGCCGCGCCGGACCCCCTTCCCGCGCGGCGGGTGGATCTCGAAAGCGCTGCCGGCCTGACTCTCGCCGAGCCCATCGACACACCAGTCGCCCTACCGGCGTTCGACACCGCCGCGATGGACGGGTTCGCGGTTGCCGGCGACGGACCGTGGCAGGTGGTGGGACGCGCGTCGGCCGGGGAGGTCTGGTCCGGTCACCTCGCGGCGGGCGACGCCGTGGTGATCAGCACGGGCGCACAGGTTCCACGTGGAGCCGACGCGGTGCTACCGGTCGAGCAAGCCCACCGTGACGGTGACCGGGTCAGCGGCAGGCCGCAGCCTTCCAGGACCCACATCCGTCGTCGCGGCGAAGACGCGCCGGCCGGACGACGGTTGGCAGAGGCAGGCGTCAGGATCGGTCCCGCACTGCTCGGGTTGGCAGCCACGTGTGGGCGGGACGCCCTGACGGTCAGGCCGCGCCCACGGGTACTCCTCCTGGTCACCGGTGACGAGCTCAGGAACCACGGGGTCAGTGGTGGCGGGCAGGTCCGGGACGCGATCGGCCCAACCCTCGGTCCACTGGTGCACGAGTTGGGCGGAGAGGTGACCGGGCGACGCTACGTGCCGGACCGGCCCGTCGGGCTGCTGGCGAAGGAACTCGGGACGTCCGCGGATCCTGGCCGCGAGGCGGACGTGGTGATCGTCAGCGGCTCCACCTCGGTCGGCGAGACCGACCAGCTACGGCAGGCCCTCCACTCCTGCGCCGCGCGATGGATCGTGGACACGGTGGCCTGCCGCCCCGGACATCCGCAGATCCTGGCGAGACTGCCCGACGGACGTTGGCTGGTCGGACTTCCAGGGAACCCGTTCGCCGCGCTGGCATCGGCGTACACGCTGGTTGCGCCGCTGCTCGCCGGTCTCGCCGGTCGTTCCCTACCTGGTCTGCCACTCGCGGCCGTGACTGGCGACGTCCGACCCGCGCGTGGGCTGACCCGCCTGCTTCCGGTCACCTGGGACGGCGCGTGCGCCCGGATCATGTCCGGGCACCGTGCGGCGTTCCTGCACGGCGCCGCGCTGGCGGACGCACTGGCCGCCCTCCCTCCGGACTGGACGCCCGGCGCGCCCGCGCCGCTCGTTCTCCTCCGGTGAGTGGTACCGAAGGGGCCGTCCGTCATTCCGACAGCTGGCGGACCTGATGGTCGGCGTCCTCGACTGACGGCGCATTCCAGCTGGCGAGGATCCGCAGTTTCTCTTCCGACGGGGAACCCCGGTCAGCTCGATAGACGACGATGCGCTGGCCCTTGCCACCGGGAAAGGCCATCGTCTCGTAGTGCAAGGTCATCTCGCCGACTGCTTCGTGGAAGAACTTCTTGATCCGTACGAGTGTTCGTAGAGTCGGTATTCTGCCCAGAACCGTGCGAATTCGGGCGACGCCACCGCGATCTCGCCCACGATCTGCTCGAGTACGGGATCTGCCGCCCGGTCGGCCGCGAGTTGGCGCAGGAGCGCCTGGACCGAGGGGACGTGCGGTACCGGTTCGTCATCGACGTCTCCACTCTCGGCGCCTCGAACTAGGTCGCCACTCCCCACGAGGGCAGCGCCAGTCTCGACCTACCGCGTGTGCTCGTCGGCCTGAGCCTGGTGACCAGACCCTGGCCCCACAAGCGGACCCACCGTCGCTTGGACCTCCACCGTGGCGAGTCGTTTGGAGAGTACTCGCTTGTTGAGTTCGTAGGCGGTGATGGCAAGCAGGTAGAACACGGCGTCCGCGCCGAACTTCGCGACAATGACCGCGACGGCGTGGTGGTCGGTGAACATGAGGGGCAACAGGTAGAACAACCCAGGGCGCACGACGAAACTGTCCAGTGCCTCGGCAGGCCCGAACTCCATCAGGGCGTCACGCAAGCCGTGTACGCCCGTGAGCCACAAGCGGCGTGCGGTCGCGTGGTGGGCGTGTAGCCGCCAGTAGCGGACCACTTCGCGACCGACGGCTATCGAGTAGTAGCCGATGTTCTCGCAAAGTACGGCCGCTACGGCCGCGACGGCGAGATGTTCCGTTATCCAGTACGCAACCCAGTAGCCCGCGAGGGCGGTGGCGGTACCAGCGATCTCGGCTGGGGCATACCTGACAAACCACTCGCGAAGCTTGCGCATTACGCGGCCACGTTGCACCGTCATGACAATCCTTTGTTTCAAACCACAGTTTCACGGCTGGTCCACTGGATTCAGCGCCTTGTTTTCCTCTACGCCGCCTGCGGTCTGCGTGGCCGAAAGTTCGGGCAGAAAGGTAGCATTCCTTACGCGGTATCTGGCCGCGTGCAGCGTTCGATACGCGCAGTTCACTGTCAACTTGCCCCAGTGCACTGTCCCGTTCCCCGCAAGGTCGCTACCGGGCCATTGGTCAGATGGGCCTGGCCTGAATACGACGGACCGCCCCGTCGACTGAGAGCACCTCGGCGAAGCCGAAGGCCATGACGGCAAGGACGGCGCGTTGCAGGTCGTCCGCGTCGACGGGCCCGGTTCCGGTACCGGGGAGCGTGAAGCAGGCGGTGCCGTCAGAGAGAAACAGCACCTTGAAGTCACGGGCGGCCGCCTCTCGTGCTGTGGTGTCGCAACAGGCATGTGTGGCGATGCCGCCGATGAGCAGGGTGTCGATCTGTGCCGCGCGCAGAATGAGGTCGAGGTCCGTTCCGTAGAAGGCGCCGAAACGGGGCTTGCGGATGAGGATGTCCCCGGGGTGGATGTCGGCCAGGGGATGGGGTTCGGCGAGCGGATTCTCCTCGTCGATCATCCCGTCTGCGACCGGCGGCAGTATCTCGCTCAGGATGCCGGTGTTGCTCCCGTCGGCGCGTACGACATGCACGGTGTGAATCACGGTGATCTGGTGGTCGCGGCAGACGCCGGCGAGCCGGCCGAGTCGTTCCGCGACCGCAGGACCGTCTGGAGCGGCCACCGGCGACCCCTCCACGAACACCCGCTGCAGATCGACGAGTAGCAGGGCGGTGCGAGTCGGCTCGATGGGGAAGTGAACCATGCCCGGGTCCTTCCTGAGCATCGTGTGGCATCACCGCGGACGTGAACGTTCGGCCGCGCCCGAACCCCCGTGCCGCAGGCGATCCCTATGAGCCCATTCATCGCAAAAACGTCGGCCCTTGGCCATACCGACGTGGAAGGCATCGATGTTCCTGTCGGCGACGCTTGGTGATCGTCGTCGTGGCCAGGTTTCGTTCGAGGTGCGTCGTCGGTGACCGGCAGTTCCATGATGCCTTCGGGACAGGAGAAAGCCAGGAAGGACCCGAGCGAGTGGCGCCGTACCAGCGCGCGCGAGGCAGGTGTCAGAACCGCCAGCGGGTCTGGCTGAACGGCTGGCCCTTGCCGAAGCCGAAGGCCGTCGAGGGTGCCACTTCGTAGACCAGCGCGTCGCCGCCCCGGATGCTGTCGCTCAGGCCGTGGAACGTGCCGTCGGGTGCGGTGAAGTGAGGGCCGTACTTGGTCTCGTAACCGGTGGCGATCCGGTCGAGCGTCGCCTTGTCGTCCACGGTCCGCGCGTCGCCTTCCACCACGATGTCGTAACCCTCGTCGAGGTCGTTGCGGCCGGTGGTGAGGATGCAGTGCGGGCGGCTGGCCAGGTTCTTCGCCTTGCGTTCCTCCGGGCCGGTGCAGAAGTGCAACGCGTCGTCCAGGAGGACGCCGATCAAGGGCGTGACGTGGGGTCGACCGTCCGCGCGTACCGTCGTCAGCCAGTAGATCTCCGCGGCATCCAGGTGCCGTCGGGCGTCCGCCCAACTGGTCGGTGTGGCGTCCTCGTTGCCGTACCTCGGGTCAAGGGCGGTCACCGGGTCCTTGGTGGCCATCGTGTCTCCGTTCCTGGTGGACGTGTCTGCGAGTTGAGACGTCGCCCAGGGCGGAAACTCATCGGTCGCCGAGGTCGCGGACAGCCCAGTCGTTCACGGCCAGCCGTCCGGTGGTGCCGAGGTCGATCCCGCCGCTCGGGGCGATGATCTGGGTCGGTTCGCCTGGAGCCGGTGCGATCTCCAGGTAACGGCCGTCCGTGGCCCGCACCGTCGAGTCAGTCACCGTGTTGCGCCACAGGATTCGCGCCGTCACCTGCTCACCTGGCCGCAACGTCACCGGGCGCGGCGGGACGTCATAGCTGTCCGGCGCACTGACCGGGGAGGATCCGTTGCCGACCGTGATGTCGAGCGGCTGCCGGTCCTCGTCCAGGACCCGGACCACCGGATAGCCGTTCGCGGTGTAGTCGCGGGTGCCGCAGTTGGTCAGGCTGATGCCGAGTGCTCGCAGACCCATGGCGCTGTCCACCTCACCCGCGGTGATGGCGACTCCCGACTTCGGGCAGGCGGCAGCCGTGCTGGTCGGGGACGGGCTGGGTGGGACTGGGGGCGGAACCGGGGCGGGGCCGGAGCAGGCGACGAGCAGCGCGGTCCCGGCGAGCAATGCGGTCCCGCCGAGCAGCGTGCGGACGCGGCGGATCGTCATCGCCGGGTCAGGGTGGGCGTCGAGGTCACCGGACCGAGGATCCCACGGCTCCTCGATGAGGCGGTCGTCCGGCTCTGGAGAGGCAGGGCGCGGGTTCGCCACCGCACCCGGGGCGGTCGCCGAGCGCTGGCCTCACGCGTTGGTCCTGGTCGCGACGGGCCGCTGGTCTCGTGTCCTCGCCGCTCACCGGTGCCTACCGTGCCTGGGAGACGGCATCAGTTCTCGCGTCCGCCGAGCCGCAGAGGAGAACCCATGCTGAAGAAACTGCATGATCTTGGAATCAAGTCGGAGTACGCGTATATCGCCGGCATTGTCAGTATCGGGCTCGCGGCCGCGTCCTGGCTGGTCTCGAACCGGAAGGAACGAGCCGGGGTGGACCGTGCCGACCGATGGGGAATCTTCGTCGGAGAGTGGGCGCCCACCTTCATCGCCCTGGGGAACGGCCTGCGCAGCTACGAACTTCAGGAAGAACTCCAGGAAGAGGGAGTGACGAAGATCCCGCAGCAGGCGACCGAGGAGGAGCGTCGCGAGCGGGCCGGGGTGTCGTCGTCCTGACGCCGGGCCGCTGATCCGCTGGCGGGCCTTCGGGCGTACGCGGCTCGTCAGCCTTCGTGGCCGTTGAGTTCGGCGCGTACCCGTGGGGCGACCTCGGTACCGAGCAGTTCGATGGAGGTGAGGACGTCGCGGTGAGGCATGCCGCCGATGTCCATCTGCAGGAACTGACGATCGTGGCCGAGGTGCCGATGCAGATCGATGATCCGCTCGGCGATCTCCGTGGGGTCGCCGGCGAAGGTCATCCCGCCGGGTGAGTAGTTCTCCTCGACCTCCTCCCAACGGGCGGGGAGGGACCGGCCGGCGAGGGCGAAGGACGCGACCTCGTGCTGGTGGAAGCGCTTCTTGGCGGCCAGTCCGTCGCGGCCGACGAAGCCGTGGCTGGCGACGGAGATGGCCAGCCGCTGCGGGTCGACCCCCGCCTGTTCGGCGCTCTGTCGGTACAACTGCCCCAGCCGGCCCCAGTGTTCGGGCGCGCCACCCAGCGCACCGTAGGAGATCGGCAGGCCGGACGAGCCGGCCCGCACCGTCGAGCCGGGATTGCCGCCCGTGCCGAGCCAGATCTTCAGCGGTTCCTCGGGCCGGGGAACAACCACAGCCTCCTCCAGCGGGGGCCGGAACGGGCTCTTCCAGTCGACGCGTTCCTGGTCGTTGATCGCCAGCAGCAGGCCGAACTTGTCGGCGTAGAGGCGGTCGTAGTCGGCCAGGTCGTAGCCGAACAGGGGGAAGGAAGCCGTCGAGGAGCCGCGACCGGCGATGATCTCCACCCGGTTGCCGCTGACGATCGCCGCGGTGGCCGCCTGCTGGTAGAGCCGGATCGGGTCGTCGGTCGACAGGACGCTCACCGCTGTCGAGAGCGTGATCCTCGATGTCGTCGCGGCCGCGGCGTTCAGAACGGAGATCGGCGAGGACACCGGCACCTGCTCGTGGTGATGCTCGCCGACGCCGAAGAAGTCCAGGCCGACCTGCTCGGCGAGGCGGATCTGCTCCAGCACGTTCCGTACGGCCTGCGCATGAGTGACCAGGTTGCCGTCACCGTCGCGTCCCGCCACACCGAAGCTGTAGGCGCCCAGCTCAAATCTCATCCCGCTGCTCATTTCTCGGCAGGGCCGCCTCCGTCCGGCGCCGCCTGGTGGTTACCTTCGGTTCCCTAGTACCTTGAAGGAACCACGCGGCGGGAGTCAATCAGGCACTTTGACCTGCCCGGGTAACCCGGAGGTAACCATGACCGGTCCCGCCACCGCCGCACCTTCCGCGCCTTCCGCGCCTGCCACACCCGCGTCACCCCTGTCCGGGCCGAGCGGCTGCCGGGCACGAGAGGTCCTCGACCTGGTCGCCGGCAAGTGGTCACTCGCCGTCGTCGACACCCTCGGCGCGGGTCCGATGAGATTCAGCGAACTCAAGCGCGCGATCGGCGGCATCAGTCAGCGGATGCTCACCGTCACCCTGCGTGGGCTGGAGCGGGACGGGATCCTCACCCGCACCGTGTACGCCGTCATGCCGCCCAACGTCACCTACGAGCTCACCACCATGGGCAGGACGCTCCTCGAGGCGACCCGCCCCGTCGTCCAGTGGAGCCTTGAGAACATCGCGGCGATCGACGCGGCGCGCGCGGAGTTCGACGCCAGTGCGGAGCCGTCCTGAGCCCACGAGTGAAGTAAGGCTGCCCTAAGCTGTCGGTCATGACTGAGTCGAAGGTCGGGCACCGGCGTCGTGATCTGCTCCGATTCGCGGGTGTGGGAGCGGCAGCGGCACTGCTCGGCGGCTGCGGTGCCGCTGGCGGCGACCGAAGTGCCGACGAGTCCGGTGGAAGGTCGCCGTCCCCGTCCACGGCGGGTCGCGGTGGCGGCTTCCCGGTCACCATCGACGGCGTCGAGGGAGCGATCACCCTCGACGCGGCTCCGACCCGGGTGGTGTCGGTGGGCCAGTACCGAGACACCGACGCCGCCGTCGCGTTGGGTGTGGTTCCGCTGGCGACGCCCAACCTCGATCACTTCATGCAGGGCGGTATCTCTCCGTGGGTGCGCGAACGCCTCACCGGTGAGCCGCCGGCGCTGTTCGAGTTCGCCGACGGGTTGCCGTTCGAGCAGCTTGCCACGTTCGCACCGGACCTGATCCTCGCCACCGACCACGTGGACCTGGACAAGGACTACGCGACGCTCACGGGGATCGCTCCGACCCTTTCGAAGGTGTCCGGCTACCGGGATGCGGGTCAGTGCTGCGCCTTTCAGGGCGGGGGAAGGGTTCGTGCTGGGAGGGCCATCACGGCGCGAGCAGTGTCTTAGTTAGGTCGGGCGGTTTTGTTGCTCGATATATTGCTTCACGACGCTCAGGGGGTGGCCCGCCCGCGGAGGCCGCGAGGTTGGAACCCGATCAGGGTTTGTTGGCCTGGTAGTGGTGGGGTAGGAGGTCGGGGAACTCCTGTCGCAGGTGGTGGGAGGGGACGCCTTTGAGGCTGTTGACCGGCCGGGCCATTGCCGTCTTGGGCGGGTGGTTGACTCCGTAGGTGTGCGTGGTTGTTCTCGCGGTTGAACTGGACCAGTTCGGCGTCGAGGGCGGCGCGCACGTCCGCAATGATCTGTTCGATCCGGGACGGGTGCCGGTTGCCGAAGACTTTGTGCGGGAACTTCGTGACGAAGACCAGGACGTGTGTCGCGAGAACACGGTGTCGGCCGGTGCGGATGTCTTGGAGTTCGGCCATGAATCATTTGTAATGTTGTGTGGTGCAGCTTCGGTACAACTACCGTGTCTATCCGACGCCTGGCCAGCGGATCGGGTTGGCCAGGGCGTTCGGGTGTGCGCGGGTGGTGTTCAACGACGGGTTGCGCCTGCGTCAGCGGGCCCGTGAGGCAGGCGAGAAATACATCTGCGACGCGGAGTTGTCGGCCCGTGTGATCACCGAGGCGAAGCGAACCCCTGAGCGGGCGTGGCTGGGGGAGGTGTCGGCCGTGGTGTTGCAGCAGGCGCTGGCGGACCTGAACAGCGCCTACCGCAACTTCTTCAACTCGGCGTCAGGTAAGCGCAAGGGCCGCAGGGTCGCCCCGCCGAGGTTCCGTTCGCGTAAGGACAACCGCCAAGCTGTCCGTTTCACCAGGAACGCCCGGTTCAAGGTCTGCGACAACGGCCGGCTCAGGTTGGCGAAGATCGGTGAGGTGGAGGTGGCCTGGTCGCGTGGCCTGCCGTGTGAGCCGTCGTCGGTGACGATCATCGCGGACGCGGCCGGCAGGTACTTCGCGTCGTTCGTCGTCACGACCGGTCATGGGGAGGCGCTGCCGCCGGTCGATTCTGAGGTGGGGATCGATCTGGGGTTGACACACTTCGCGGTCCTCTCAGATGGCCGGAAGGTCGCCGCCCCGAAGTTTTTGCGCCGCGCGGCCCGCAAGTTGCGCCGGTTGCAGCAGGGGCTCTCCCGTAAGAAGAAGGGTTCGGCCAACCGGAAGAAGGCGCTGACCCAGGTCGCTCGTGCTCATGCGCGGGTTGCCGATACCCGGCGTGACTGGCAGCACAAGCTCTCGACCCAGATCATCCGCGAGAACCAAGCGGTCTACGTCGAGGACCTGTGTGTGGTCGGTCTGGGCCGGACCCGGCTCGCCAGATCGGTGCACGATGCCGGGTGGGCCAGTTTCACCGCCATGTTGGAGTACAAGGCGGGCCGGTACGGGCGGAGGTTCGCCCGGGTGGACCGGTTCTTCCCATCTACTCGCCTGTGCTCGGCCTGCGGGCTGGTCAACAACAAGATGGCGTTGAACCTCCGGGCGTGGGACTGCGCCTGTGGAGCGGCGCATGACAGGGACGTCAACGCCGCGAAGAACATCAAGGCCGCTGGACAGGCGGACTTCAACGACCGTGGAGCGCAGGTAAGACCAGTACGTGTGCTGGCACCGCGCGGCGAAGCGGTAACCCACCCAGACGCCACGCGTTCCACGCGTAGCGTGGAGGGAATCTCCGCCCTCTAGGGCAGAGAGGATGTCAAAACCGCGACCCCTGGCAGCTCTCACCACGACCAGGGTCGGCAAGGCGCTCGGCCGCTCCGACGCGGCCACAGCAGTGGTGGCCAAGGTGGAGAACGCGGTCAAGACCGCGCGCGAGACCAACCCGGGCTTCGCCGGCAGGACGTTCACCATCGGACCCGTCCAGCCGGACGGAACGATCTTCACCATCAACAACGCCACGGATTCGTCCGCGCTCTTCAAGGCCCAGCTCGGCCTGAAGCTCTCGTCCAAGCTGACCGGTCTGCCGCCGGGTAACTTCCCCGGGCGCGCGACGGTCAGCCGCGAGCGCCTGGACGTCCTCGACGCCGACGTCATGATCCTCACGTTCAACACCCCGCAGGCACGCACCCGGCTCGAGGCGGACCCACTGTTCAAGCGAATCCCCGCGGTCAGGCGTGGCGCCTACATCCCGCTCGACCTGCCGACGGCGATCGCGATGGCTTTTCCGACGGCGCTCAGCATTCCCTACGCGCTGGACCGAAGCGTCCCCAAGATCGCCAAGGCGCTCGCCAGCTGAGGACCGCGGTCAGCGGACGAAGGGAAGGTCCGGGGTGCGGGCGGCACGGCTGGCCTTCGCCGCCAGGTAGCCGGCGTTGGCGGGGGAGAGGTACACCCCGGTCGGCACACACTCGGTCACCGTCAGGCCCAGCTGGACGAGCTGCTCGGCCTTGTCCGGGTTGTTGGTCAGCAGGGCGACGCGCTCCGCGCCCAGGGTGGCCAGCATCTGGGCGGCGGCGGTGTAGTCACGCTCGTCCTCACCGTGGCCGAGCGCGACGTTGGCTTCGTAGGTGTCCAGGCCGGCGTCCTGCAGGGCGTAGGCGTCGAGCTTGGCGTACAGGCCGATGCCGCGTCCCTCCTGGCGTAGGTAGAGCAGGAAACCACCGGCGGCGGCGATGCGTTCGACCCCCTCGCGCAGTTGCGGGCCGCAGTCGCAGCGCTGGCTGCCGAACACGTCGCCGGTCAGGCACTCGCTGTGCGGGCGGACGAGTGGGGGCCCGTCGGTGTGCTGCCGGTGGAGTGAGCCCACCCAGTCACCGAGTCCGAAGGCGAGATGCTCCCGACCGTCCACCAAGCCGTCGAAGGAGAACACCCGCGCGGTCGTGGCGTATCCGTCGGGGAACCGCAACGGCACCGTGACCTGGGTCCGAACCGTCGCGACGGGCAGTCCCTCGTCCATCGTTCTCCTTCGTTGAACCGTGCCGAACCGCGATCAGCAGGACGGCGGCGCCGGGAAGGCTCGCGACGAGCACCAGCGCGCCGTACACCATCGCGGTCGCGATGCCCTGGGCGGCGGTGAGTCCGGCCGCGCCGAACGCCCAGGCGGCGACGCCCTCGCGAGGCCCGAAGCCGGCGACGTTGGCCGGCACCCCCATGGCCAGGAGGGCCAGAAACGTCAGTGGCACCAGTTGCGACAGCGGTGCGGTGGCGCCCGCGGTCCGCGCCGCGACCAGGAACGTCGCCAGGTGCCCCGCGACGACGACGGTGGAGGCGAGCAGGACGCCCAACCACTTGCCGTGGGCGAGCAGGCCGTCGTGGACGTCGGCCCGGGTGGTGCGCAGCGCCTGCGCCCACCGCGCGTGCCCACTCCGGGACACTGCCCGAACCAGCAGGACGGCACCGAGCCCGCCGGCCAGCACCAGCCCGGTCGCGGCCGGCAGATACGACCGCACCGGTGACGGGAACGCGAACAGGACGGCCAGCGCGATCCCGGCCTGGACGACCTGGCCGGCGGTCCGTTCCCACACCACCGCGCGGATGCCACGGCCGACATCGCCGGCGTCCCGTCCGTGGCGAACCGCCCGGTGGACGTCGCCGAGCACACCGCCGGGCAGCGTCGAGTTGAGGAACACCGCGCGGTAGCAGTGGGCAACCGCGGTACCCAGCGGCAACCGGACGCCGAGGCCTCCGGAGACGAGGCTCCAGCGCCAGGCGCAGCACACCGTGGTCAGCGCGCCGATACCGAGCGCCACCGCGAGCGCCCAGCCGTCGATCAGGCGGAGCCCGTCGAGGAACGGGCCGGTGCCCAGCAGGCAGAGCAGGAGGGCGAGGATGCCCAGCCCACCGACCGTTCGCACCAGGGCCCAGTTCGACCGCGTCACCGGGACGCCGCCCGGCCGCTCGGGCGAAGGTGCCATGGACGTGGCGCCGGAACCTTTCGCATGGGGCCTCCCAAGAAGAATCTCTTCTCGGTACACGTGCCGCAGCGATGAAGGTTCATTCACAGTTGGCGAGAAGGTCGAGGTGCTCGACGACGACTCCGAGCCGGCCAGCGGCCGCGTCCGCGAGACGGCGCTGGGCGTACGTGGTCGCCCGGTCGGTCAACTCCGGCTGCTGCTCGGCGGCCGCGCCCAACCAGCCCTCGAACCACTCGGCGGTCAGGTCGGCCCGGTCCGCGCCGAGCCGCCAGGGGCTGGGCCGTACCAGCACCTCGACCCCACGCCGGCCGAACGCCTCGATGGTGGCCTCGACCGCGTCCGGCCCGAGCAGCGTCCGGCCGCCGACCGTCCGGCGCTGGTGGGCGTTGAACGCCTCGGCGACCTCCGCGTCCAACGGGTCGGACGGGGTGAGCGTCACCCGGCCGATGACCGAGATCGTCAGCAGGGTCGGGCAACCGGCGGCGGCCCACACCGCCACGATCCGCTCGATCTCCTCGGCGGTGAGCATGTCGAGCAGCGCGGACGCCGTGACCAGGCCGGCGCCGGTGAGGTCGTCGGCGTTCAACCGGGTGATGTCGCGCTGCCGGGTCTCGACGGTGACGGGTGCCCCGTCGGCGCCCGTGTGGATCATCTCGGCCCGGGCGTGTTCCAGCAGGTCGGCGTCTCGGTCGTACATGACCCAGTGCTGCGGGCCGGGCAACCGCGGGGCCAGCCAACGGCCCATGGATCCGGTGCCGGATCCGAGGTCGTGGACGACGGTGCGCGGGGTACCGGCCAGGTGCCGGCGGACCCGTTCGACGAACTCCGGCGCGCGGGCGGCCGCGTCGGCGGGCTCCCGGAGCCCGAGCCAGGCCGCACTGACGCGGCCGATCTCCTCGGTCATGCCGGCCTCCTCGGTCACGCGGCCCTGCTCGGTCACGCGGGCCTGCTCGGTCATGCGGGCCTCCCCGACGTCACCAGCGCGGCACCGAGGACGTTCGACAGCAGCGCGGAGGTGACCGCCCAGCCGGTCAGTGTGCCGCGGCGGCCGCGGGCCGAGCGCCGCACCTGCTCGCGCAGGTCGGCGTCGCCGAGCCAGCGCCGCAGCGCGCCGGCGAGGGCGGCCGGATCGGGTTCCACGAGCAGGCCGGGCCGGCTGCCGTCCGGCGCGTGTCCCAGGGCCTCGGGCAGCCCGTTCACCGCGCTGGCCAGGACCGGGGTGCCGCGCGCCAGCGCCTCGGTGACCACCATGCCGTACGTCTCGCCGCGCGACGCGAGTACCAGCAGGTCGGCGGCGGCGTACGCGGCGTCGAGGTCGTCGCCGGTACGCGGACCGACGAGGCGCACCCTGCCCGCCAGGCCGGCACCGCTGATCTGGCGCCGGAGCCGGTCGACGAAGTCCGGGTCGAGGGTCAGCGAACCGACGCACTCACAGGTCCACGGCAGGTCGGCGACCGCCGCCAGGGCCGACGCCAACACGTCGTGTCCCTTGTGCGGGGTGACGGCCGCGACGCACAGCAGTTCCGAACCGGCAGCCGATCCGGGCACCACGGGTGCCTCGTCCACTCCGGGTGTGGCGACGTGGACCCGATCGGCGGGCAGGCCGTACAGGTCGATCAGCCGCTGCCGGGTCCACGCGCTGGTCGTGACGACGGCGACCGCCGCGGCGAGCGTGTCGCCCTCCGCGTGGCGCGGTTCCACCGCCGCCTCGCCCAGCGGCAGGTGCACCAGGACGACCAGGCGCAGCCGGCGCGCCTGCGGCACCAGCACGTCCGGTACGGCGGAGGCGACCAGGCCGTCGAGCAGGACCACCGCGTTGTCGGGCAGTCCGGCGAGGACGCGGGCGAGGTCGGCCCGCTCCGTCGCGTCGGGCCGGGGCCAGCCGCCGTGGACGGCGTGTTCGTGGACGGCCCATCCCGACGCGGCCAGCCCCTGGCAGATCCGCCGGTCGTAGGCGTTCCCGCCGCTCGGCGTGGTCGGGTCGTCGATGTCGTTCGGCAGGATGACGTGGACCGCCCGCGGGCCCGCACCGCTCGCGGTCACAGCGTCCGCTCGTAGCTGGCCCACGCGATGTGCGACTCGTGCAGCGTGACCGCGATGCCGTCCAGCCCGCGGGCGCCCTCGCCGAGGGCTCCGGCGTGGACACGGTCGGCGAGCCGGTCGGCGATCACCTGGGCGAGCGCCTCGGTCGAGGTGTTGATCCCGGCGAACGCGGACTCCTCGTCCAGGTTGCGGTAGTTGAGCTGGCCCAGGACGGCGTTCAGCTCCTGCGAGGCGAGCCCGATGTCGACCACGATGTTGTCGGCGTCGAGCGCGGCCCGGCGGAACGTCGCGTCGACGACGAACGTCGCCCCGTGGAGTCGTTGTGCGGGTCCGAAGACCTCGCCCCGGAAACTGTGGGCGATCATGATGTGGTCGCGGACGGTCACGCTGAACAAGGTCACTCTCCGTAGGTGATCAGGTGGCACAGCGCGGGCAGGGTGCCCGCGGCCAGTCGAGGGAGTACGTCCGGGAGCTCGTCGAGCCGGGACGTGCCGGTGATCAGGACGTCGAAGACGGGATCGTGCAGCAGTTCCAGGGCCAGCGCCAGGCGGTCGGCGAAGGTCCGGCTGGCCCGTCGGGCCGGGGAGACCATGCCCACCTGGCTGCTGCGGATGCTCAGCCGCCCGGAGTGGAACGCCCCGCCCAACGACAGGTTCACCGTACGGTCGCCGTACCAGCTCAGGTCGACCACTGTGCCCTCGGGCGCGAGCAGGTCCAGCGACCGCTGGAGCCCGGCGGGCGACGCGCTCGCGTGCACCACGAGGTCACGCCCCTCGGCTGCCTCCGGCGGCAGCGCGAACTCCACCCCCAACGCTTCGGCGACGCCGGAGCGGCCCGGATCGGCGTCGACCAGCTGCACCTGGACGCCGGGAAACCGGGCGAGGAGGGCGGCGACGCAGCAGCCGACCATGCCGGCGCCGACCACCGTGATCCGGTCGCCGACGAGGGGCGCGGCGTCCCACAGGGCGTTCACCGCGGTCTCCACGGTTCCGGCCAGCACCGCTCGGGCGGGGGGAACCCCCTCGGGCACGGCGACCACGGCGGAGGCCGGGACGACGTACGCGCTCTGGTGCGGGTAGAGGCAGAAGACGGTACGCCCGAGCAGGTGTGCGGGGCCCTGCTCGACGACGCCCACGTTCAGGTAGCCGTACTTCAGCGGACCGGGGAAGTCGCCCTCCTGGAACGGTGCGCGCATCGCGGCGTACTGGCTCACGGGCACGCCCCCGGAGAAGACCAGGGTCTCGGTGCCCCGGCTGATCCCGGAGTACCGGCTGCGGACGAGCACCTCGTCGGCGCCGGGGTCGGGCAGCGTCACCGACCGGATCTCGCCCACGCCGGGCGATCGCAGCCAGAAGGCGCGCGCGTCACGAGTCACCGGCTCCTCCTCACCTGAAAACCGATCGAACCGACGGGCCACATTGTGCGTGGTTCCCTTTCAGGGACGTCCACAGGACAGGAACGGAGGCGGCGTGCGCACGGTTCACCGTGGGGCTACCCCGGATGCGAGACCCCCCGCCACCGGGCGACCGGCGGGCCTGATCCGGGACGACACTGCCCCCATGCTGTTCGCCCAGGGCCGGGCCGGCGCACACGAGGAGACGCGGACATGAGTCAGTTCGAGGCTGTGCTGTTCGACGCGGGCGACACCCTGATCCGGCTCTCCGGTAGCGGCGAGACGCTGCTGCACCGGGCGGCGGCCAGCCTCGGCGTCGACCCGCTCGACCCGGAGGAGACGGCCCGGGTGTGGCAGCGGGTGCTCGCTCGCAGCAGTACGGCCGAGGAACTGGCGAAGGGCCGCGACCTGTCCAACGCCCGGCACCGCGAGGTGTGGACCGCGCTGTACACCTTCGCCGGCTGTGAGCAGCTGGCCCCCGGGCTGAGCGAGGAACTGTACGCACTCACCGTCAGCGCCGGGTCCTGGGAGGCGTTCCCGGACACCCTGCCGATCCTCATGGCCCTGCGTGACCGAGGGCTCCCGGTCGGCATCGTCAGCGACACCGGCTTCGACCTGCGCCCTGCCATGGACCTGCTGGGGCTGTCGCCGTTCGTGGACACGGTGGTGATGTCCTTCGAACAGGGGATCTGCAAGCCCGCCGTCGAGGTGTTCCTCACCGCCTGCGACCGGATGCGGGTCCGTCCGGAACGGACCCTGATGGTCGGCGACAATCCGCTCACCGACTCCGGCGCGGTGGCCGCCGGACTGCACGTCTTCCTGTTGCCGCCGCCGGTGCGGACCGGTCCTCGCGGACTTCGCCACATCCTGTCCCTGGTCTGACTCCGCCCGGAGCGGGACACCGAGGCGACACGGAGGGGGACACCGAGGGGGGTACGCAAGTCCCGCTTGTCACCAACGGGGACCCACTCGGAACGGGTAGCCGTCCCGGCACAGGGGAATGTCAAACCTCGGGGGAACGCGGTATCGAGTTTTTGTCTCTCCACATCATTTCCACCCGACGGACAGCGGATGGAAATTCCACGGGCCGCTCGAAACCGATGAGGCTGGGTCCGGACAACTCCTGACCGGCGAACGCCGGGCCCGCGGACGACACCGGGTTCGGCGCCATGGAGGGGCGGGGTGGAGTTCCAGTACATCGCCGATCTCGTCGGCAAGGGTGTCGACGGCGTAGGCGTGGTCGTGATCGTGGTGGGCGTGCTCGTCGCGACGGTTGTTGCCGTCGTCCGGCTGGCTCGTCGTGAAGAAAGGATTTACCAGGCCTACCGTCGACGCCTCGGACGGTCCATATTGCTCGGGCTGGAGTTCCTCGTCGCCGGCGACATCATTCGAACCGTCGCGGTCGCACCGACGTTCACCAGCGTTGGCACGCTGGCCGTGATCGTGGCGGTCCGCACCCTCCTCAGCTTCTCCCTCGAACTCGAGATCACCGGGCGGTGGCCATGGACCAAGTCCTCCGGCGCGGCGTCCACCGGCGCCCCGAAGGACGGGTGACCGCCGGCGACCGTGGCCGGCTTCGTACCGCCGCTCGGGTAATTGGCCGCCCGACAGTGCCACGATGGGGGTAAGCCGACACAGGGTGGGCGGGTAACGGAGGGATCAGCCATGGACGCCGATCGGCCGGTGTACCGCGTCCAGCCGGAGCGGGGCCGCTGGAAGCTGAGCCGGAACGACGAAATGCTCGAGATCTTCGAGGCCAAGTTGGACGCGGTCGAAGAAGGCCGTAAGCGGGCGCGCGCCGAGCATCCCAGCCAGCTCGTCATCCATGGTCGTCACGGCGTGGTCGAGGTCGAGTCGATCTACTAGTACACGTCGTTGACGTTCGAGCGGTTTGAAGCTAAGTTGCCCAGGCAACGCAAGGGCGATTGTTCGCTATTCGCTTTCTACGATGACGTTTGAACATCCTCGGCCGCATTCTCAAGGGTGTTCGGTTCCGGCGGCACAGGCGACGACATCGGCGTTACGGTTCCGGTGGCGACCAGCGAATTTCGCAATGCCTTCGACGGGTCTTCCCCGTCGGCCGGCCACGGCAATGATCCCTGTCCCAGACCGCGAAGGACACATCATGGACCCTATCGACCAGCGTCATGGCCTCAGCAGGCGTCGGCTTCTCGCCAGCTCTGCCGTGGCCGCCGTCACCGCCACGATCCTTCCCGCCTGCTCCGAGTCCTCCACCGGTGCGAGTCGCGGAGGAGAGGGTGGCTCTGCCGCCGTGAACCGCAAGGGCTCTCCGACCAAGCCCATAGCACCACCCACACAGTTGAAGGAAGCGCCGGCACTGGCCAGCCGGGTCAAGGCCGGCGAGCTTCCACCGCTCGAGAAGCGCATGCCGGCTCGCCCCTACGTCGTTCCGCATCGCTGGCTGCAGGTCGGGAAGTACGGAGGTTCGCTGCGCATGCCCGCGTCCGCCTCCGTCACCTTCTCACCGTCCACCCTGTTGTACGGGCACGCGCCGCTGCGCTGGCTCAACGACTCCCAGGACCTCGCGCCTGGTCTCGTGGAGTCATGGGAGTCCAACGACGACGCCTCGCAGTGGACGCTCCACCTGCGTCAGGGCGTGCGCTGGTCCGACGGGACGCCGTTGACCGCGGACGATGCGATGTACTGGTGGAAGGACCTCGTTCTCAACGAGGACTATCCCGCCGTCGCGCCGGACAGTGGACGGTCGAGCAAGGGAACGCCGATGACGCTGTCGGCGCCTGACGCGCATACCCTCGTGATGGACTTCGACAATCCGAGCGCGGTCGTGATCTTCCAACTCGCCCGGTACATCCAATGGGACGTGTGGTTTCAGCCCAAGCACTACCTGAAGCAGTTCCACGCCGCCTACAACAAGAAGGTGGGCAAGGACTGGGCCAACATCCACGCGGACAGGATGAACACCGCACAGAACCCTGACTGTCCGACCCTGACCGGATGGAAGCTGCACTCCTACCGGGAAGGGGTGAGCATCACCTGGGAGCGCAACCCCTACTACTGGTGCGTCGACCCTGACGGTAACCAGCTTCCCTACATCGACGAGCTCGTCATGCCGCTGTTCCAGGACCCCGAGGTCGCCAAGCTGCAGATTCAGAACGGCCAGGCGGACTACGTGGGCGGCTGGGGCTCCTCCGTGCCGATGACGCTCGCCGACGTCAGTGGACTGAAACGCTCGGCGAAGAAGAGCAGGATGCGGGTCCTGCTCTGGAACACCGGCACCGGTGGAACTCCGGCATTCTTCTTCAACTACGACTACCCAGAAGAAGCGATGCGAGAACTGATCCGCAAGCCGGAGTTCCGGCAGGCGCTCTCGCACGCGCACAACCGCGAGGAAGTGCGGAAGACGCTCTACTTCAACACCGGGGAGATCACGACCGGGACGCACAGCCCGCAGTCGGTCGAGTACCACACCACGGCAGAGGGACCGAAGATGTACCGGTCCTGGCGGGACAGTTACGCCGCATACGACCCCGAGAAAGCCAAGCAGATGCTCGACAAGCTCGGGGTGGTCGACTCCGATGGCGACGGAATGCGGAACATGCCCAACGGCGACAAGCTGACCGTGGTGGTCAGCTACTCGGCGGAGAGCACCGCCGAAAGCATCACCTACAACGGTCTCCTCAAACGTGACTGGGAGCAGATCGGCATCTCGGTGCAGCTCGATCCGCAACCACCGACGGGATTCGACGAACTGTGGCAGCGTGGCGAGCTCATGTCACAGGGCGGCTGGGGCCTGACGACCCTGCACGACCATCTCCTCCTCTACTACTGGTTCTGCTCGACGGAACCGACCGTCTGGGCGCCCTTGCAGGCGCAGTGGTGGAAGGTCCGGGGTACGCCCGCCGAGCACACCGAGGCCGACGTCAGCCCCTGGAAACGCACCCCGCCCCGACTCGAACCGGAAGCGGGCGGGCCCATCGATCGGCTCTGGAAGGGACTTGCCCAGGCGCTCTCCGAGCCCGAAGCACTCAAACGGACCCAGCTGGTGTGGGACATGATCAAGATTCACGTCGACGAGGGCCCGTTCTTCCAGGGTTCGGTGGCGAACTTCCCTGTCCCGGTCGTCGTGCACGAGGATCTCCGCAACGTGCCCGAACGTGACCAGCTCGCGTTCGGCGGCCTCGTCAACACCTGGTCCCACCCGACGCCCGCCGTCTACGATCCCGAGACCTACTTCTGGGCGAATCCCGCAGAGCACACCTGACGCTGGTCCGTGGCCGTGGCCGTGGCCGTGGCCGTGACGCAGCCGACGCGGTTCGCCGTCAGGCGGCGCTTTCCGCCGAAAGGGTGGGGTAGTCGGTGTAGCCCTCGTGGTCGCCGCCGTAGGCCCGGCTGTGGTCGGGAGCGGTGAACGGACCGCCGAGGCGCAGCCGGTGCGGCAGATCCGGGTTGGCCATGAAGAGCGCGCCGAAGGACACCAGGTCCGCCGCGCCGGACTCGATGAGCTTGAGCGACTCGGGCCCGGTGTGGGCGTCGGGGGTGTACGGGTTGAGGATCAGCGTTCCGTTCCAGTGCTTCCGTAGCCGGCCGGCGAGCTCGGTGTCAGAGCCTTCGGAGACATGCAGATACGCGAGACCGAGCGGGTCGAGCGCGTCGGCCAGCGCGAGGTAGGTGTCGTGGAGGCCGTCCTCGACGATGTCGTTGTACGGAGCGCCGGGCGTGACGCGCAGCCCCAGCCGATCCGCGCCCACGGCGTCCGCGACGGCCTCGGCCAGTTCGACGACGAACCGGATCCGGCCCAGAACGCCGCCTCCCCACTCGTCGTCGCGCTGGTTGGCGTTCGTGGACAGGAACTGGTGCAGCAGGAAGCCGCTGCCCCCGTGTAGCTCCACCCCGTCGAAGCCGGCCGCGATCGCGTTACGCGCGGCTGCCGCGAAGTCCGCGACGGTCTCCCGGATACCGGCCTGGTCGAGCGGCAGCGGCGTGACGAACTCCTGCGGGCCGTCCATGGTGAACACCGTCCCGATCGCCCGCACCGGCGACGGGCCCACCGGCACCGCCCGCTCCTCGTGCAGGCTGGGGTGGCCGACCCGGCCGGCGTGCATCAGCTGCGCGAAGATCAGGCCGCCCCGCTCGTGCACCGCGGCGGTCACCGACCGCCACGCCTCGACCTGCTCGGGGGAGTGCAGGCCTGGCGTGTTCGGGAAGCCCTGGCCGATCGGCGAGGGCTGGGTGCTCTCGGTGATGATCAGCCCGGCGTCGGCGCGCTGGGCGTAGTAGGTCGCCATCAGCTCGGTCGGGCTCGCTCCCGGCCCGTACGCACGGTTCCGCGTCATCGGGGCCATGACCACCCGGTTGCGGGCGGTGTACCGGCCGATGGTGACCGGTTCGAACGCGTGGGACATGTCTTGCTTCCTCATGGTCTGGTTCGCTTCGGCGAGCCGGTGGCGGCCACTTCGGTCGGCCGCGACCCGTGCAGCCCTGGTCACGCACTTTCTGTTCGTAACGCCATCGTGCAGGAGAAGCAGGGCCCCTACAAAAGGCACATGTATGTGCGTGGAAGCCCTACGCCAGAAGGGAGTCGTGGTCGCAGACGGGTGAATGCGAAGCGCGGCCAAGCCGTCAGGACGCGTCCCGGCGGCAGAAGCTGAGCGCCCCGGCACCGAGCGCGACGACCACGTACCCGACCAGCACGGCCGTCGCGCCAGCCTGTGACAGGAGGTAGGGGTGGTTGTCACCCGCGAGCTGTGGCGTGAGGTTCGGGAGGAGGATCGAACCGAACCTCAGCTGCCACGTCGTCGGCAGGAAGTGCGCGAAGACCGGCGCCACCAGGACGAGGCCGCCCATGGTCACCAGCGTCGACGCGGTCGAGCGGAACACAGCGCCCAGCCCCAGCGCCACGGCGTTGGTGACCAGGACGACCAGCGCCCCGCAGAACACCGTCAACAGTCCGTCCGCCCAGTTCGGCCAGGGGTTCAGCGGCGCGGGGCGATCGCCCAGCAACAGGGTCGCGCCGGCGAAGGACACCAGCGCGAACAGCAACCCGCCGAGGACGCCCACCGCGGCGGCCACCGTCGCCTTGGCGCCCAGCAGAACCCGGCGCCGCGGCACGGCCAGCAGGCCGGGACCGATGGAGCCGGTGGTGAACTCGCTCGTGATCACCATGGCGCCGATCGACCCGAGGAAGAACATCACGAACGGCATGACCACCACGGTCGTGTCGGCCGTCTCGTAGTTCGCCTGGGCGGCCGCGGCGTCCTGATCGAAGGACTGGATCAGGAGGAACAGGATGAGCATCCCGACCAGGGTCGCCGCCACGCCGCCGGCGAGGAACGCCCACGTCGACCGGATTGTCCGCATCTTCATCCATTCGGCGGCCACCGCGTCCCAGAACACCCGCGAGCGCGACACGGTCGGCGCCGCGGCACTGGCGGTGGCGGCCGTGGCGGCCGGCAGGTCCCCGAGTGTGGTCATGGTCGTGCCGTCCTCTCCACGGCGGCCTGGTAGTCGGCCACCTCACTGGTCAGATCCAGGTAGACGTCCTCGAGCGTGGCGCTGCGCGACGTCAGCTCGTGAAGGGGAATCGACGCCGCAGCGGCGGCGTCGCCGATGGCGGACGCGTCCACGCCGACCGCGACGAGCCCACCGTCGTCCGTCGCGGTGACGGACGCTCCGAGACCGGCCAGGATGCCGGCGAGCTCGGCTGCCTGCGGAGACCGCACGAGCACGTCACGTTCGAACCGGTCGCGCATCCGCGTCATGGACGTCTCCTCCAGCAGCCGGCCCCGGCCGATGATCAGCACGTGGTCGACGGTGAGCGCCATCTCGCTCATCAGATGGCTGGAGAGCAGTACGGTGCGTCCTTCCGCGGCCAGCGACCGCAGGGTGGAGCGGATCCAGCGGATGCCGGCCGCGTCCAGTCCGTTGACCGGCTCGTCGAGCAGGATCACGGCCGGGTCGCCGAGCAGGGCGCCGGCGATCCCGAGGCGCTGCCGCATGCCGAGCGAGAACCCGCCCACGCGCTTGTGTGCCACGCTCGCCAGGCCGACCCGCTCCAGTACCGCCGTCACGCGGGCCTTGCCGATGCCGTTGCTGCGGGCCAGGCAGGCGAGGTGGTGGAAGGCGGTCCGGCCGGGGTGGGCGGCATCGGCGTCGAGTACGGCGCCCACCTCGTGCATCGGACGGCCGATCCGGTCGTAGCGACGATTGCCGATCAACGCCTCGCCGGAGGTCGGATGGTGCAGGCCGAGGAGGATTCGTAAGGTGGTGGACTTGCCCGCTCCGTTGGGACCGAGAAAGCCTGTCACCACACCCGGACGGACCTCGAAGGACAGCTGGTCCACTGCCAGTGTCGGTCCGTATCGCTTGGTCAGTTCCCTCACTACGATCATGGGGGAGACGGTTTCAGGGGCGGGCGGTCCCGCGCGTCTGACCGTGGTCAGACATCCGCGTCATACCACGGTCAGACGCATAGTCCCGGTCGCCGCTATAGCGTGAGCGCGTGCGTTCCAGGCCCTTCGGACCAGAGGTACGCGGCGCCGTGGTGGACACCGCGGTCGCCGCCGGACTGGCGTACCTCCTGGCCTATTCCACGCTCGACCCGCCGGGTCCGGCGTTCACCGGCCCGGAGTGGGTGGCGTGGTTCGCCGGTGCCGCGGTGGGGCTTCCGCTGGCGGTTCGCCGCCGCTGGCCGTTGCCGGTGCTCGGCTGGATGGTGGTGGCCGCCGCGACGGCGACCGCGTTCGGCGTCGTGGGAACCGGCGTCATCTGGGTGACGTACGCACCCCTCGCGTTGGCGCTCTACACGGCGGCCACCGCGACGGGCCCCGTCGTCGCGGTGGTGGCCCTGGTCGCCGGCCTGGCCGCGCCGGCGGCCACCATTCCGTGGCTCTACGACAGGCTCGGGATCGCGCCGTCCGACGCCCCCCAGAGTGAGATGCCGTTGTGGTGGCAGGTCGAGCTCGGCATGGTCACCGTGGCAGTGACCGCCGCCTGGGCCACCGGCCGAGTGGTCCGGTGGCGCCGGATGGTCCACGCCGGCATCGCGCGCCAACTCGCGCTTGACGCGGTGGCCGCCGAGCGGCTGCGGATCGCCCGGGAGTTGCACGACATCGTCGGCCACAGCATGAGCCTCATCGCGGTGAAGGCCACCGTGGCCAACCACATCGCCGCGGAGCGACCCGGCGAGACCCGTGCCGCGCTCCTGACCATCGAGCGGACCAGTCGCTCCGCGCTCACCGAGATTCGACGGCTGCTGGACGTGCTGAGGTCGGACACCGATCCGGCCGCCGACCTCGGTCCCTCACCCGGGACGGCCGACCTGTCCGACCTCACCGACCGGCTACGGTCCGACGGGCTTCGCGTCGACCTGCGCCTGGACGGCGCCGACGACCTGCCGCAGGCGGTCGACCTCACCGTCTTCCGGATCGTCCAGGAGGCACTCACGAACGTGATGAAGCATGCGAACGCCGGCCACTGTCAGGTGACGGTGCTGGCCCGGGACGGCGGCGTACACATCGAGGTCTCCGACGACGGCCGCGCGCACCGGTCGTCCGGCCGGTCGCCTACCGGGCAGGGCCTCATCGGCATGCGTGAACGGGTGGCGATGTACGGCGGGACGCTGAGCACGGGGCCGCGACCCGAAGGTGGGTTCCGGGTGGTCGCCGACATTCCGTACGTCGCCGTGGAGGAGACCGCATGACCGAGGACACCGCGACGGAGGACACCGCGACCGAGGACACCGCGACGGAGGAGCCGTCCGCCTCGGACCGGCCATCCTCGCCGGACATCCGGGTGCTCCTCGCCGACGACCACGCCCTCATGCGGGAAAGCTTCCGGGCCCTGCTCGACGTGTCGCCGGGCTTCGTCGCCGTGGGGGAGGCCGGCACCGGCACCGAGGCGGTGCGGCTGGCCCGGCAGCACCTGCCCGACGTGGTGCTGATGGACGTCCGGATGCCCGACATGGACGGCATCGAGGCGACGAGGCAGATCTGTACGGGGCCGGAGACCGCCTCCGTACGGGTGCTCGTCCTCACCACCTTCGACCTGACCGAGTACGTCTACGCCGCCATGCGCGCAGGCGCCAGCGGCTTCCTGGTCAAGGACGTCACGGCGGGGGAGCTGCTGGACGGCATCCGGGTGGTGGCCTCCGGCGAGGCGCTGCTGACACCCAGGGTCACCCAGCGACTGATCGCCACGTTCACCCGGCGGACCTCCGGTGCCCCGACCGGACTGGAACTCATCACCGAGCGGGAACGCGAGGTGCTGACCCTGATCGCCCGCGGGCTGTCCAACACGGAGATCTCCCAGCACCTGCACGTGACGCTCGGCACCGTGAAGACCTATATCGGACGTCTGCTCAGCAAGCTCGGTGCGCGGGACAGGGCGCAGCTCGTGATCACGGCCTACGACACCGGTCTCGTGACGCCGAAGCCACGCTGAGTGCGGCGGAATCCTCAAACGCTGTCGAGCTTCTCGTCCGGCATCACACTTCCCCGGCCTGTCTCGTCCTCTCGGTAGAAGCGCGGACGAGCACGGAAGAACGGAAGTGCCATGAACGAAACGCCCAAGGAAACGCCGCTGCCCGGTGACCTCGCGGCCGCGATCGTCAACGCAGCCGGAGATCCGGACCGGATCACCGCGCTGCTGTCGGAGGACGTGACCTGGTGGATCACCCGTCCGTCCCCGACGAGATCATGAACAGCCTCAGTCACGGCCGGGAGGAGGTACGGGGCAACCTCGAGCGGGTCTTCTCCCTCCTCTACGACCGCGACTCGGTGCGCACCACGGTGCACCATCAGATCAGCCAGGGCCCCATAGGTGCGGTGCGGTGGTCGATGACCGGCTCGTTCGCGACCGGCGGGACGTTCGCGAACGAGTACTCCCTGTGGGTCGAGGTCCAGGACGGGCTCGTGGTCAGGGTCTGGGAGTACACCGACGTCGCGCACTCCACCGGCCAGATGCGAGCGGCACAATGCTGATCGCACCCGCCGTCGCGACGGTTCCCCCTCGGGGGCGGGCGACTCCCTCGCAAGGGGGAGTGATGTCCGGTGTGCCGCCTCTACGCTCGCGGTCATGGTTGACCTCGAGCGCCCGCGACGCTGGCCGGCGTACGCGCTGGCGGTGCTGTTCCTCGGCTACGCCGTCGGCAAGGCCGCCTTTGCACTGCAGGACCGGCTCGGGCTCCCGGGCGGCCCGCCCGTGTCGGCCGCCGAATCCGAGAGCTACTTCCTGGACGCGGCCGCGGCCCAGTGGCTCGCGGCCGCGTCCGGCGTCTTCGCCGCCTGTGTCGCCATCGCCACGGTCACGGCGCTGGGCCGTCGGGTACCGCGAGGACTCATGCTGCTCGTGCTGGCCGGGATGCTGCTGGCTGTCGGGTACGGCGCCGGGGTCATGATGGTGGACGGGTTCGTCGGCATCGGCGTCGGCTGGCGGTGGTACCACGGCGTGCTCGGAGCCGTCGCGCTCGTGCTGTTTCTGGAGACGACCCGCTCCTACGCGACGGCGACGAGACGCGGCGCGGGCTGATCAGGCGTGACCAGGCGTGGACGGGCTGCGGTGATGTGGCGGGCGGTGGCGTGGTGGCGCCCGGTCGATGCGCCGTTTCTACCGCGCAGACAGGTGATCGCTCGCGATCTTGTCGAGCACGGCTTCGTCACCGGCATAGACGCCGGTGGCTCGTGGCCAGTGCGTCACCACGTCGGTGAAGCCGAGTTCGGCCGCCCGGCCCACCGCATCGGTGAAGTACTCGGCGCTGGAGAGCGCGAACGGTCCGGCGCTGTCCAAGGACAGGTAGCGGTCGATCGTGGCCGGTTCGCCACCGTCCTGGGCGATGATGTCGTCGAAGCGGGTCGTCAACTCCGCGATGCCGCGCCACCACTGCTGAGTACTGTCGTGCCCGCCGGCGCCGGTGGTGGCCCAGCCCTGGCCGAACCGCGCGGCGAGCCGCAGGGACTTCGGGCCGTTCGCCGCGACGACCATGGGAAGTCTCGGCTTGTGCAGGCATCCCGGTTGGGTTCGTGCGTGAACAGCCGTGAAGTAGTCGCCGGCGTAGCTGACGTCGTCCTCGGTCAGCAGGCGATCCAGCAACTCGAGGAACTCCCCCAGGCGCGCCACGAGGCGAGGCGGTGGCAGGGTGTCCTCGCCGAGCACGGTCGAGTCGAAGCCGGTGCCACCGGCGCCAACGCCGAGAAGGAACCTGCCCGCGCTGATGTCGTCCAGGCTGAGGACGTCGCGGACGAACGACACTGGATGCCGGAAGTTCGGCGAGGCCACGAAGGTCCCCAGCTGGATCCGTGAGGTCACCATCGAGGCGGCGGTCAGCGTCGGGACCGTGCCGAACCAGGGCCCGTCGGCGAGGCTCCGCCACGCGAGGTGGTCGTAGGTCCATGCGTGATCGAAACCGTAGTCCTCGGCACGCCTCCACAGCGGGGCTGCCTGCGGCCAGCGATATTCGGGGAGGATGACGATGCCGTAGCGCATGAGGCCCCACTGTAGAGGACCGGCCAGTGCCTCAGCCCTTGCCGCCAGCGCCGTCCCGGCCCCGTCTCGGCACGGGCGCCGCCGACGTTTGCGCCACGCAACCGCGGAGTCTCGGACAGGTCATCGGCGCATCGATTCCTTCGGTGTCGACCCAAACGGGATGAACCCGAGGAAATCAACAGAACAAGCGAGTCAGCTACGGGACGATGACCAGCTTCACCCCGCCGGTGCCGGCCGCCTGCCGGCTCCACGCGTGCTGGACCTCTCCGATGGGCACCGCTTCCACGTCGACGTGCAGGTCGCCGGAGGCGCAGGCTTCCCCGAGCTGTGCGTAGGCCGCGGCGCGTACGTCCTGCGGGGCGTGGAAGACGGCATGCCCGCGGATGTCGATCGCGCGGCTCCGCAGGAGCGGGGCCGCGACCGCGGTTTCGGCGGCGGCGAGCTGGCCGACCTGGATGAGGCGTGCGCCGTGCGCGGCCTGGGTGAGGGCGGCGACGGCAGGCTCACCCCACAGCAGGTCCACGATCACGTTGGCGCCGGCGAGCGCACCCGGAAGGTCGTCGACCGCACCGAGTTGCACCGTGGCATCCGCCCCCAGCTCGGCGGTGTGCGCCAATTGCTCGGGGTCGCGCCCGACGGCCACGACGCGGCCAGCGCCCAGCAGGCGCGCGATCTGGACGGCGAAGCGTCCGACCACCCCGGTGGCGCCGAGTACGACCACCGTCTCGCCCGGCTGCAGTCCGGCGCGCCAGTGCAGGGCCGTGTGCGCCGCCAGACCCGCGTTGCCCATGCCGGCCAGGATCACCGGATCGACGTCTTCGGGGGCGGGGATCAGCGAGTCCTCGGGTACGAGGGTGCGCTCGGCCATCGACCCGAACGGCCCGACAGTCGTGTCGAAGTACACCAGACGCCCATCCGTGCGACGTCCCACGCCGTCGCTGCCCACAACCGACGGCAGCGGCGGCGGACCGGTGTAGAAGCGCCCCGTGGCCTTCGCCAGGTCCAGGTGGTTGACACCAGCCGCCACGACCTCGACCAACGCGGCACCGGAGGCCGGCTCTGGATCACGGAACTCCCCCGGGACCGGAGTGCCAAGCTCTTCAAGGACAGCTGCACGCACCCGGCAAGTCTAGAGTCGCCTCACGCAGCGATGTCACAGCTTCGCGGCATCGCCGTCCCGGCTCACCACGTTCCTTCCCGAGCCGGCAGGAATCGCCGGAGTCAGGTCCAAAGCCGTCCGGACCGGGCCGATTCGCCGGACCGCCAGGCTCTCCCGGCGCAATCGCGGCAAGCGAGGTCTAGCTGCTCTCCTCGTCCACGTTGATGTCGACCGACACGGAGTCCGCCAGCGCCGCCCGTGCCCCGGCTTCCGACGCTTCGCGGACGGCCCGGGCGAGGGCTTCGACATCGACGTTCTCGGCACCGGCGGCCAGGGCGTTCGCCAGGGTGTCGATGGTCGCGCGAAGGGCACCGATGTGGGCGGCGTTGGCGACAGCCTGTTCGTACGCCTTGGGTGCGTACCACGCGTCGGAACGGATGTGCGCCAGGTACGTCTCGGCGGTGGCCCTGTTGCCGGCGAGGCTGGTCAGAGAGTGCGCCCAGACGGCGTCGGCGATCTCGTTGGCGGTCGGCAAGTCGTCCTCCGTGGGGGTCATGTCGTAGTAGGTGGGCGCGAGCCTTCGGAGGGTCGCGAGTGTCGCCACGTCGCCGTCCAGGTGACCGGAGACGCCCGACACGGTGGTCCTGTCGGTCCACTGCCAGATCGATGCACCCGCGGGCATGTCGTCGTCGGCGTCCGGCCACGGGCCACGGGGGCTGGGCCACCTCGCGAGCCAGAGCCAGCGCCCGGCGAGCAACTCGGAGCCGTGCGTTCGGTTGTTCAGGTAGTCGGAGTTGACGTAGAGCCCGCATCGCATCGCGCCGGTGAGTTCGAGCCGCCGGTCGACCTCCCGCATGAAGGTGAGTGCCCACGCGGTCAGGGCGGACCTCCCGAGGCCGCCGGACTGCTCGAGGTCCAGGACCGGGGGCAGCTCACGACCGGACCGCCAACCGGCGGCCCGAAGTTCGCTCACGTAGTGCGCGGCCTGCGCCCTGGCGTCCTGGTCAGGGTGGGCGAAGTGGTACGACCCAGCGAGGAGCCCGACCTGGCGCGCGTCGGCGAAGTAGCGTCGCCACGTTCTGGAGGTGTAGCTCTGGCCCTCGGTCGCCTTGACGACGACGAACCCGACCGCGCGCTCGAGCCGGGACCACGACGTGATGGTCTGGTACGCGGACACGTCGACGCCGCGGATGATGGTCACCTGGGACACCTCCTCACCGTCAGACTGCGCCGGTCAGGATACGGAGCAGGTACGCCACGAGGAACCCCCGCGGAAACATCCGGCCACCCGGCCCGGTGCACCCCTCGGCGGGGAGCGCCGACGGGTGGACCCTCGTCCTGGACCAGAGGATGTGCGGCATAGGCTGGCGCGGCCATCCTGGCGAGTGAAACCGAACTGGGCATGGAGGTTTGGTGGATGACCGAGCTGATCGAGCCACCACGGCTTGTCCGGCCGACCGTGGCGGTGAAGGACTCCTACCTCGCCGGTGAACGAGCCACGTGCCTGGCTGAAGGAACCGAGCTCGACTGGTTCGAGCCGGCGCGCGACGACTTCGAGGGGTTTGTCGCCGCACGCAGCGGGATCCGTGTTCGATGGGGCGTTCCCTACACGCACTACTGGTACGTCTCCGGTGAGCACTATCTCGGAACGCTCGTCATCAGGCATTCGCTGACGCCGGAACTCGCTGAGGCGGGTGGCCACGTCGGCTATCACATCGTTCTCCCCTGGCGCAGACAAGGGCATGCGACCAGAATGCTGGCGGCAGGCTTGGCCGAATGTGCCCAGTTGGGTCTTGGCCGGGTTCTCCTGACCTGCCTGCCTGACAACGTCGCGTCTCGCCGGGTGATCCTCGCGAACGGCGGTGTTCCCGACGGTCAGGCGCGTGGTGAGGATCGCTTCTGGATCGACGTCGCGAACCACGATTCGACCTCTGCGCACGGCATCAGCTAGGGCGTGCACGTCCCGTCGTGACTGTTCGAAGCGCTCCCTGCGGTCAGTTCACCAGAGCACGGCGTCGAGCGTCGCGGATGATGTGATCGGCGGTCTGGTCGGGCGAGAGGGCGGCTGTGTCGAACCACCATCCGACATCGCCAAGCTCGCGCTTCATGTCGGCGTCGAGTGCGTCGTAGCCGTCGAAAGTGAACTGGTCACGGGGATCCCTGATGGTGTTGCGGTACTGACAGACCTCGATGCCCGGTGCGAGAACGACGAACGAAACCGGCCGAGGGCCGAGGAGCGCGACGAAGAACTCCAGTTGCTCCCGTGAGGGGATCACCCAGTCGATCACGGGCGTGAAGCCGGCGTCGGCGAAGTTGTTCGCCAACCCGCACAGGTTGCGGTTGCACAGCTCCACCTGCCGCCTCGCCTCGTCGCCAGGCTCGCCCAGGGCCCAGACTCGACCCCTGACGATCATCCGGTTGAGGTCGTCGCCGTCGAGCCGGGCAGAGCGCGGCAGTCGTTCGGCCACCAGCCTGGTCACGGTCGACTTCCCGGCCCCCGGCATCCCCGTCACGATCAGGCAGCCTGGCACGTCGGCACTGAGCACGCCGGCCATCGTGTCAGCGTGCCTGCTGGGCCAGCAATGCCATTTCCACGGCCCTACGACGCTTCACGAACTGGACCACGCACGGGTGGACAACACCAGCAGATAGCCGTCCGGGTCCTGGAACGTCACGCCCCACGTGTCCCAGTACGGATTGTGCGCGGGCACCCGCTTCCCGCCGTGACGTTCGAGCCGTTCGACCAGGGCGTCGGGAACCGGCTCACCGAGATAGATCACCAGCAGGTCCTCGGGTGTCGGCCGCGGTTGGATCGGAGCGACGGGATCGTGGACGAGTTCCAGGTGCCAGGAAGCATCG
This sequence comes from Actinopolymorpha pittospori, assembly GCF_014873875.1. Classification (GTDB taxonomy): domain Bacteria; phylum Actinomycetota; class Actinomycetes; order Propionibacteriales; family Actinopolymorphaceae; genus Actinopolymorpha; species Actinopolymorpha pittospori. Next base: position 2,743,028 of record NZ_JADBEM010000001.1, read on the forward strand.
AGCCAGCCGACCATGAGGAGTGAGTGCTCTCCGTCAGTGCCGTCGGTCGTGTACCGGTACAGGACATCGAGCCCGAGACCCGAGGTCCAGAAGTCCTCCGCGGCTTGGAGGTCACGTGACGGTCGGGCGATGCGTATGTGAGCCGTGGCGTCAGCCGGCATCGTGCTACCTCCTGCTGGGCGCGGGTCCTCGTGGACCGACGGATGAAACTTCACTGCCCGGACGCTACCCCCGCGAGGGCGGCGCGGATGCGACGACGATCGTCGGCGTCGAAGTGCGGGGTGTCGAGGATGTACCGACGCTGGTGGGGCGGCACATCCCGCAGGAACGCACGCGGGTCGTCGAGGAGATCTCGGATGAGGTCCCTACCTGCGAGGAAGAACAGGTCGATCAGTTTGGGGTTCCCGTCGGTCGAGAGCAGTACGTGGCGCTCGCCGATGTCGACGCCGCCCCACCACCGGACGTTCTGACGGCCCCATTCGTCCATCCTGTCGACCTCGTGCCGGAGAGCGCGTAGGTCGGCATCGGCTTCCTCGGCGTGCGCCCAGTGCCGCAGAAACGTCTCGACCAACTCCCTGCCCGGAGGGCTCAGGTGTTCGAGCACAGCCAGATGGCCGCCACCTTCGAGTTGGGTGGCAAGCTCCACCTGCGGAACGTATCGATTGGCGGCGCATCGTCGGCAGAGTTCGACGAAGTACCCATAGGCCGGCTCGAACGGGCCGACCCGGGCAAGGAGTCGACCACTCGGCGACCGGTACGCGTAGGCCCAGTCGCCCTCACCGCACATCGCCCAACCCAGGCGCTCGAGACGGGCTCGCGCCGACCGGTGGTCGAGCACCGGCCACTGCACGCCGAGCAAGCGGACGACCTCGGGCTCATGCACCCGGCGAAGTCTGTCACCGGGTGGCTGGTTCCTCCATCCGAGTTCAGCTGTTCGGCTGGCTCACCGCGGTTCGAAACTGGCGCGTCAGTTCGGCGGCGTGGTCGACGTCCATTCCGGCGGCCACCCAGGTGGTGACGCCCAGGGCTGTGGAGTCGGCCCAGGCGCAGACGACGGTACCGTTCAGTTGCGTCTCGTTCGGCTGACCACAGGCCATGGCGACGTCGTCGCGGCCTGATTCGACGGAGTGTGCGGATTGCACCTGTGCTCCGGCCAGGTAGTCTCGCACCCCCAGGGCTGGGGACCTCTGCAGTGAAGCCCGCAACCCGCTGCCCGGCTTGGTGTTGAGGCCGAGGAACGCGACGGCCGCGGCACCGTCCTGGTATTCGCCGTAGACGACCGAGGCCACGAGTTCCTGCCGGTCGGCTCGGGAAAGCACCTGCTGTCCACGGGCACGGGCCGCGCTGTCGTCGACGAGAGTCCAGTTGCCGGCCATGGCTGGCGCCGACAAGGTGGAGCCTGGCCCCCGCGCCACGGGTGGGCCGAGGGTCTCAGCGCTCCTGAGCTCGACGATCGTGGTCTGCAGCCCGGCTGTGGCGACGACGACGCCGAGGTAGGTCCACCACCGCCAAGTTCGGCTGGAGTATGCGGCCACCACGCCGGCAGCGACCACTCCCACGGCGGTGGGGAGGACAAGCCGCCCCGCGGTGTAGAAGACGCTCTCGGTGTGGCGAGGCACGACGACGATGAGCAAGGCGGCAAAAGTCGGTACGGCTACCAGCGCGGCGAAGCGCCATGGGCGGTCGTTGGGCCTGTTCAGGCGCCCCCCAATGATCACGACGGCCTATCGTGCCAGGGTTCTGTTCGGCGTTCGTCGACTGGTGTAACGTCCCCAGCCGTGCTTCTCGCGAGTGCGGCAGCCCAGCGGTACGGCGTCGACGAGGCGCAGGCCGCGATCCGGTTCGGGGAGGCGGCGAAGGCCACCGGAGCATGGGCCGGGCGGCGGTTGCTCTGGCTGGGAAGCGAACCGGCGTTCGAGTTGAGCTTTTGGTGCGGAACGTGCCCCGTCCTGTTCCAGCGGCTGGAGGGCGCGAAGCGCACCCTCTCCCTGGCCGAGGTCCAGGACAAACTCGCAGGCGGCCTGGAAGACATCGATCCAGGCATCGTGGCGGCGTTCGCCGCGTTGCTGCCCGCGGCTCACTACCTCGTGATGCTCCTCCAGATCAGGCCACGCCTGACGTATCCAGTCCTCGACGGGGACTACTTCGCCCACGAGCAGGTCGCGACGTGGGGAATCGACGGCTTCTGGGGTCTACCGGAGAATCCTCGGACGCCCTACTACCGGACGTTCGAGACGGGGGTAGCGGAGGACGCCCACCTGTACGAGTTCGTCGTGCCCATGGTTCCGCCCTCCTGGAACGACCGCGACCGCGTTGAGCAGTACTCCCGTCTGTTGCACGACGGTCCGGCCCCCGCCGTCGTCGCCGTGAGCACGCTCGACATCTGCCAGCCGGCGATGGACGGCCAGAGCGGCGACTACTACGAGCACTGGGCCTTGACGCACTTCCTCCTCGACGGCCACCACAAGATCGAGGCGGCCGCGGCGAGCGGTCGGCCCGTCCAACTTCTCTCGTTGGTGTCAGTCGACGCCAGCCTGGCCGGAGAGCGCCAAGTCGCCCGGCTGCCCTCCGTCCGTGCGCAACGCGTGAGTCGGCGACCTCGTTCCGTGCGATCCCAACCGTAGGTCCGCACCCGGACGGGCTCGTCAACTACGCCTGGCTCGTGGGACGTGACGGCGACAGAAACCTCGCATCCAACATATGAGATGTCCGTCTAGTGTTCCCCGCCGGAAATTCGTATGTTAAATCGGTATGATGGTGTCCGTGGCTCGTACTGGGCGGCCGAAGGCCGAGTTGGTGTTGTCTGCTGGTGAGCGGGAGCAGTTGGTTCGTTGGTCGCGTCGGGCGAAGTCGTCGCAGGCGTTGGCGTTGCGGTCGCGGATCGTGTTGGCGTGTGCGGTGCCGGGGGCGGTGAACAAGCAGGTGGCGGCCGACTTGGGGGTGTCGCCGAACACGGTGAACAAGTGGCGTCGGCGGTTTGTGGCCAAGCGGTTGGACGGTTTGGTCGATGAGCCGCGGCCGGGTCGTCCACCGTCGATCTTGTTGGACAAGGTGGAGGAGGTGGTGGTTGCGACGCTGGAGGAGACGCCGGTGAGTGCGACGCACTGGTCGCGGAGGTCGATGGCGGCGCGTTCGGGTTTGTCTGAGTCGACGATTGGGCGGATCTGGGCGAAGTTCGAGTTGAAACCGCATCGCAGTGATGGGTTCAAGCTCTCCACGGATCCGTTGTTCGTGGAGAAGGTGGTCGATGTGGTCGGGCTGTACCACAACCCGCCGGAGCGGGCGGTGGTGTTGTGTGTGGATGAGAAGTCGGGCATGCAGGCGTTGGACCGCTCCCAGCCGGTGCTGCCGGCCATGCCCGGGATGCCGGAGCGGCGCAGCCACGATTACGTCCGCCACGGTGTGACCAGCCTGTTCGCCGCGTTCAACATTGCCGATGGCACGGTGATCTCCCAGACCCACCGACGACGCCGCGCCCTGGAGTTCAAGAAGTTCCTGATCGCGATCGACAAAGCGGTCCCTGCCCAACTCGACGTCTACCTCGTCTGCGACAACCTTTCCACTCACAAGACCCCCGCCATCAACGACTGGCTCGCCCGCCATCCGCGCTTCCACATGCACTTCACCCCGACCGGGGCCTCCTGGCTCAACCAGGTGGAACGCTGGTTCGCCTTCCTCACCGACCAACTCCTACGCCGCGGCGTCCACAAAAGCGTCCAGGCGTTGGAGAAAGACGTCCGCGAATGGATCAAGAACTGGAACACCGACCCGAAACCGTTCGTCTGGAAGAAGACAGCCGAAGAAATCCTCGACTCCCTCGCCCGATATATCGCACGAATTTCCGGCGGGGAACACTAGTTCATATCGCCTTAACACGTGAGCAACGGCCGCGAAATCGCACGTTGTGACCCTGCTTGGGCAAGGACACCGCCTCACAAGGCCCGCGCCCCTAAGGATGAACGCCCGTGAGCTACAAGGCCGAGTACATCTGGATCGACGGTACCGAGCCGACCGCGAAGCTGCGCTCGAAGACCAAGATCCTCGCTGACGGCACTGAGCCGGGTACCTGGGGCTTCGACGGCTCCAGCACCAACCAGGCCGTTGGCCACAGCTCGGACCGTGTACTCAAGCCGGCCGCGACCTACCGGGACCCGATCCGCGGTGGGAACGACATCCTCGTGCTGTGCGAGGTCTTCAACATCGACGACACCCCGCACGAGTCGAACACCCGTGCGCTGCTGCGTCCGGTCGCCGAGCAGTTCGCGGCCCAGGAGTCGCTGTTCGGTATCGAGCAGGAGTACACGTTCTTCCAGGGTGCCCGTCCGCTCGGTTTCCCCGACGCCGGCTACCCCGCGCCGCAGGGCGGCTACTACTGCGGCGTCGGCGCCGACGAGATCCACGGCCGCGACGTCGTCGAGAAGCACCTCGACAACTGTCTCGCCGCGGGCCTGAGCATCTCCGGTATCAACGCGGAGGTCATGCCCGGCCAGTGGGAGTTTCAGGTTGGCCCGCTGAGCCCGCTGGAGGTCGCCGACCAGCTCTGGATCGCGCGCTGGCTGCTCTACCGCACCGCCGAGGACTTCAACATCTCCGCCACCCTCGACCCCAAGCCCGCCAAGGGCGACTGGAACGGCGCGGGCGCCCACACCAACTTCTCCACCAAGGCCATGCGTGAGGGCTACGACGCGATCATCGAGGCCTGCGAGGCCCTCGGCCGCGACGACAAGCCGGTGGAGCACATCAAGCACTACGGCGCCGGCATCGAGTCCCGCCTGACCGGCGCCCACGAGACCGCCCCGTGGAGCGAGTACAGCTACGGCGTCTCCAACCGCGGCGCGTCGGTCCGCATCCCGTGGCAGGTCGAGGTCGACAAGAAGGGCTACATCGAGGACCGCCGCCCCAACGCAAACGTCGACCCCTACGTCGTGACCCGCCTCATCGTCGACACTTGCTGCTCGGCGCTGGACAAGGCGGCCATGGTCTGACGCCGCTCCACCCGCTCGCGCCGAGAGCACCCGTCGTCACGACGGGTGCCCTCGGCGCTTGTGATTCGCGCGGTGGCTTCCCCGACCGGGATGTCGCAGCCGGTCATCGCCCGCTACGGCCCGTATCATCGGCGCAGGTCCCGAAGAGTTTCTTTCCGCCTCGCCGATGAGTTTCGCCGCCGACCGCGGTCAGATTCGATACCCAAGCACCCAGGGAGTGGTTCGATGCGGAAGATCACCGCTGGTCTGTTCATCTCGCTCGACGGCGTCGTGGGAGAACCCGCAGACTGGCACTTCCCCTACTTCAACGACGAGATGGGCATCGCCGTCAGCAGCCAGATGGAGACTGCCGACACGATGCTCTTCGGTCGCAAGACCTACGACAGCTTCGCCGGCGCGTGGCCGGAGCGGGAGGCCGCGGGCGGCGAGGACGCCGGCTTTGCCAAGGCACTCGGCGACGCGCGCAAGATCGTCGTGTCACGGCAGAACCTCCAGTTCAGCTGGCGCAACTCCGAGCAGTTGAAGGGCGACCTCGTCGAGGCCGTCACCGCACTGAAGAACGAGCCGGGCGCGGGCGACATCGCGCTGAGCGGATCCGTCTCCATCGTTCGCAAGCTTCTTGCCGTTGGTCTCCTCGACCAACTGAGCCTGCTGGTCCACCCGATCGCGGTCCGCAATGGCCTGCGCCTGTTCGACGAGGGCGAGTGGTCGATCCCCTTGCGGCTGGAGTCGTCCCAGGCCTTCAGCACCGGCGTTCTGCACCTCGTCTACGCCCCGGACGAGTCGACGTCCGCAGGCAGCTACGACGACGCGAAGGCGCACCTGTCCCAGACCGAGAGCAGCTGACCCCGCTGCCATGCCGCACCCGCAGTGGCGGGCCATCGCCCACGTCGCCTCGCTTGCCGAGGGCGAACCCGTGGACGCATCGTCTCGAGTGACGCTGCACTTTCACCCCGACCGGCTCGTGGCGGGAGTGCCGATCCTGGCGGCGATGGCCCGTGACGGGAGGTACCGGTCGCAGTTCGAGACCGGGACCAGCAACGGGACCGCCACCCCACCTACCGAGGTGCGGAGTTCGTGGACCTGGGCGTCTCCATCGCCCGTGGCGGCCATCTCGATCCGGGCGTCATCGGCGACGCCTCCCGCAGCGGCCAGTACGACGAGCAGGCCCTCAAACGGGTCTGGCACTACCTGGCCAGGTTCGGAGCGCCCGACCTGCGGGCGACGAGCGTGGACAGCGGACGCCTCGTCACCTGACCAGACCTGGTGTGGAGCCACGGACGCGGTCAGGCCCGCACACACCCAGGGCCGAGAAGGGCTTTCAGGTCACCGACCAGCGCGGGGCTGGGCGCGACCCGCCAGCGGTCCTCCAGACGCATCACCAGCGTCTTCTCGAGGGACTGCAGATGCAGGTGCACCTGGACGCCGCCGGCGTGGCTGGCGAAGATCTCCTTCAGCCGGTCGACCACAGGTGGCGTGCAGCGGTCACGCAGCAGGGTGATCGCCATCGGCCCCGTCGTACTCCCGGACAACCGCGTCAGGTCGGGCACGGTGAGGTCGGAGGCGATGAGTTGGGCGTCGTCCTCGCGCCGATCGAGCCGGCCTCGGACGGCGACGATGGTGTCCTCGGCGAGTTCTGCCCCGTGAAGCTGGTAGGTGGCGGGGAAGAAGAGGACGTCGATGCCACCCGTGAGGTCCTCGAGAGTGACGACTGCCCAGGGATCGCCCCGCCTGGTCATCCGTCGTTGGACGGTCGTGACGAGGCCGGCGACGGTGACGGTGGCCCCGTCGGGCCGCTCGTCGTCCGCGAGCAGCGACGCGACGCTGGTGTCGCTGAGCCGTGCGAGCCCCTGCTCGACGCCGTTCAACGGATGGTCGGAGACGTAGAGTCCGAGCATGTCCCGCTCGTTGGCGAGGAGCACCCGCTTGTCCCACTCGTCGATGGTCGGGACGCTGAACGGAATCGACAGGTCCGAGGCGCTGTCATCGTCGTCGAAGGATCCGAACAGCGAGTGCTGCCCGATGGCCTCGGCGCGCTTCTCGTTGACGAAGTAGTCGATCGCTTCCTCATGGCAGGTGGTCAGCGCCCGGCGGCGGTGCCCCATCGAGTCGAAGGCCCCAGCCTTGATCAGTGACTCGACCACCCGCTTGTTGCACGCGGCCAGCGGCGCCTTGGCCAGGAAGTCGGCGAAGTCGGTGAAGCGGCTCTTCTCAGCCCGCGCCTCGACGATGCCGTCGACGACACCCGCGCCCACGTTGCGCACCGCCGTCAGTCCGAAGCGGATGTTGCTGCCGACAGGGGTGAAGGTCGCCTCCGACTCGTTCACGTCGGGCGGGAGCACGGTGATGCCCATGTGTCGGCACTCTCCGAGGTAGAGCGCCAACCGGTCCTTGACATCGCCGACGGAGGTCAACACCGCGGCCATGTACTCCACCGGGAAGTGCGCCTTGAGGTAGGCGGCCCAGTACGCCACCAGTCCGTACGCGGCCGAGTGGGCCTTGTTGAACGCGTAGTCGGAGAAGGGAACCAGGACCTCCCACAGGGCACGGATCGAGTCCGCGGAGAAACCGTTCACCCGCATTCCGCGTTCGAAGTCGACGAACTCGGCGTCCAGGACCTCCTTCTTCTTCTTGCCCATCGCCTTGCGGAGCAGATCGGCCTTGCCCAGGGTGTAGCCCGCGAGCTGGCGGGCGATCTCCATCACCTGCTCCTGGTAGATGATGAGGCCGTACGTCTCGGCGAGGATCGGCTGGAGCGCGTCGGCCAGCTCCGGATGGAGGTAGCTGGTCTCCTGTTGGCCGTTCTTACGTTGGGCGTAGTTGATGTGGGAGTTGGCACCCATCGGGCCGGGCCGGTAGAGCGCGATGGTGGCGGAGATGTCCTCGAACCGGTCCGGCTTCATCAGCTTCAGCAGCGACCGCATCGGTCCGCCGTCCAACTGGAACACGCCGAGAGTGTCCCCCCGGGCCAGCAACTCATAGGTTTTCTGGTCGTCGCGGGACTTCCCCAACTGCTCGAGGTCGACGTCCACACCCCGCGCGCGGTGCACGTTGGCGATCGCGTCACCCAGCACCGCGAGGTTGCGGAGACCGAGAAAGTCCATCTTGACAAGGCCGAGGGACTCGCATGCGGGGTAGTCGAACTGCGTGAGGATCGCGCCGTTCTGCTCCCGCTTCATGATCGGAACGATGTCGATCAGCGGGTCCGACGACATGATCACACCGGCGGCGTGCATGCCCCACTGACGTTTCAGCCCCTCGATCCCGGTGGCCTTGTCGACGACGGCCTTGACCTCGGCGTCCCCGTCGTAGAGGGCTCGGAACTCCCCGCCTTCGCTGTACCGCTTGTGCGAAGAGTCGAAGAGTTGCTTGAGCGGAACGTCCTTGCCCATCACGGGCGGCGGCATGGCCTTGGTGATCCGGTCACCGGTGGCGAAGGGATAGCCCAGCACCCGGGAGGCGTCCTTGACCGCCTGCTTGGCCTTGATCGTTCCGTAGGTGACGATCTGACACACCCGGTCGTCGCCGTACTTGTCGGTGACGTACCGGATCACCTCACCGCGACGACGCTCGTCGAAGTCGACGTCGAAGTCCGGCATCGACCTGCGTTCGGGGTTGAGGAAGCGTTCGAAGATCAGGCCGTGTTCGAGTGGGTCGAGGTCGGTGATGCGCATCGCGTAGGCGCACATCGATCCCGCGCCCGAGCCGCGGACCACGCTGCGGATGCCACGGTCGGTCGCCCAGGTGATGAAGTCGGCGACCACGAGGAAGTAGCCGGCGTAGCCCTTCCCGATGATCACCTCCGCCTCGAAGTCCGCGCGCCGGCGGACGGTGTCGGGGATGCCCGCCGGGTAGCGGCGCCGGAGCCCGACCTCGACCTGTTTGAGGAACCACGACGTCTCGTCCTCCCCAGGCGGGCAGGGAAAGCGCGGCATGTAGCGGCCTTCACCCTCGGTGAAGGAGATCTCGCACCGCTCGGCGATCTCCAGGGTGGCGTCACACGCCTCGGGTAGGTCGCGGAACACCTCCCGCATCTCCGCGGCCGACTTCAGGTAGTAGCTGTCGCCCTCCAACTTGAACCGCTTCGGATCGGCGAGGGTGGAGGCGGACTGGACGCACAGCAGCACCTCGTGCGCGGGGGCGTCCTCACGTTCGACGTAGTGCAGGTCGTTGGTGGCCACGAGGGGGAGGGACAGGTCCTTGGCCAGCCGGAGCAGGTCGGTGCGAACGCGCTTCTCGATCGTCAGGCCGTGGTCCATCAGCTCGACGTAGTAGTTGCCCGCGCCGAACGTGTCGCGGAACTCCGCGGCCGAAGCGCGCGCCTGCTCGTACTGCCCCAGCCGCAGGTAGGTCTGCACCTCGCCCGATGGGCAGCCGGTCGTGGCGACCAGCCCTTCGGAGTAGGTACGCAGCAGCTCACGGTCCATCCGCGGCTTGTAGAAGAACCCCTCGATGGAGGCGAGCGAGCCGAGCCGGAACAGGTTGTGCATGCCCTCGTTGTTCTGCGCCAGCAGCGTCATGTGGGTGTAGGCGCCACCACCGGACACGTCGTCCCCACCTCCGGCACCCCACCGGACCCGGGTGCGGTCACTCCGGTGCGTCTTGGGGGTGACGTAGGCCTCCAGGCCGATGATCGGCTTCACCGAGGTCGACTGCGACGCCTTGTAGAACTCGTACGCGCCGAAGAGGAAGCCGTGATCGGTCAGGGCCACCGCCGGCATCCGCTGCTGCTCGCAGGCGGCGAAGAGGTCCCCGACCCGGGCCGCGCCGTCCAACATCGAGTACTCCGAGTGAACGTGCAGATGAACGAAGTCCCCGCGCGACATACGTCCCCTTCTCCGCCACACAAGCCCGCGGCCCGTGCCCCCGCGGCGGTCTGGCGAGGCCGACGAGAGTAACCCAGTCACGCCATGTGCACGCGAACGACTGACCCCTTTGCCGGGCCCAGCCTTGGCCGGCCCCGGCCGCCGGCTGGTCACGCGTGCAGGTCGGGGAGGCTGCTGCCGCGCTGTTGCTGCCAGGCGTCGCCGGCTTCGTCGTGGTCGGTGGATCGGCTCAGGTGCTCCCACTTCGCGTCGGTCTCGATCCGGTGGTGCCAGACCTCGCGGCCGTACTCGTAGGCGTCACTGCCGGCGAGGATCCGCAGCGGCGGGTCGTCGAGGTCGGCGATGGCGAGTACGAGCTGGGCGACCTTGCGCGGGTCGCCGTTCGCAGTGTGTTCGAACCCGGTCATGGAGCGGGCGGACGCGCCGACCGTTGCCTCGTACGGCTCGCTGATCGGTGGGATGGTCATCGACGACCCCGCCCAGTCGGTACGCATCCCGCCGGGCTCCACGACCGTGACCTTGATGCCGAGCGGCGTGACCTCGGCCGCGAGCGCCTCACTGAACCCGCCGACGGCCCACTTCGCGGACTGGTACGCGGTCATACCCGGACTTCCGATGCGGCCGCCGACCGACGAGATCTGGATGATCCGTCCGCCGCCCTGCTCGCGCAGGAACGGTACGGCGGCCTTGGTGACGTAGACCGTTCCGAGGAAGTTCGTCTCGATCTGGCGGCGGAAGACCTCAAGGGTGGTGTCCTCCAGCGACACCCGGTCACCCTGGCCCGCGTTGTTGACCACGACGTCGAGCCGGCCGAACGCCGCGACCCCTTTCGCGACTGCGGCCTGGGCGGCAACGGGATCGGTGACGTCGAGTTGCTCGACGTGGACGCGCTCCCCGTACCGCTCGACAAGATCGTCGAGGGCGCGCGGATTCCGGGCCGTGGCGACCACACGATGACCGGAGGCGAGCACCTGCTCGACGATCTGGCGGCCAAGACCCCGGGACGAACCGGTCACGAAGAACACCGAACTCATGAAGGGAGATCCTTACTGTCGATTTAACGCAACATGCTTGCGTTAAGTGCGACGATAGGCCGGCGTCGGATTTAAGTCAATGGCCTTGCGTTATCTTTGGCTGGTGAGCCAGCCCAAGCAGCGCGCTCGGTCGTCGCAGGACAAGGAGCTCCGCAAGACGGCCCTGTTGGACGCCGCCCGCGAACTCGCGATCGAGCAGGGCGCGCGCGAGGTCACCCTCACCGCGGTGACCGCCCGGGTCGGACTACACGCCTCGGCGCTGCGGCGCTACTTCGAGTCACGCGAGGAACTGCTCCTCGAACTCGCCGAGCACGGATGGGACGAATGGCGGAACAGTCTGGTGAACGGCCTCGGGGACTCCCGTGGCCTGACCGCCGGCGAGGTCGCCACGATTGTCAGCGACTCGCTCGAGCGGCTGCCGCTCTTCTGCGACCTACTGACCCACGTCGCCCTCAGCCTGGAAGGCGCCGTGCGACTGGAGCGGGCGCGCCGCTACAAGACCGCGGCCAGCGTCGCCTACGACGCGATGACCCAGGCGCTCGTCGACGCCGACGCCGGGCTTGATCACCAGGGCGCCCGAACGCTCCTCAGCGCGGCCATGAGCTGCGCCGCCTACCTCTACCAGCTGTCCCGCCCGACCGCGACGCTGCGCCAGCTCTACGCGGAAGAACCACGGTGGGCACACGACGCCCTCCGGTTCCACGAGCAGCTCACGACCCTGCTGACCGCCGTCGCCCTCGGCGCACGGCAGAACGCCTCGAACGCCTGACGACCCGTCACCGCGGAGTACGCCTGGCGGTGCTGTGAGCCAGGACCCGGCTGAAGCCGACTGCCAGTGCGCGTCGCAACTCTTCCTGGATCAGTGACATGGGCCGAACCTAATTGACTGGCCGCCTCCGGGTGCGTCTCCTACTCTTTGGCCGAGCGATCAACGACCGAAGGCGTGAACCCTTGAACGGTGGGGCCGGAGGAGCGACATGAGACGCGATCTTACTGACGGTCTGGTCCTGCGCTGGTCCACCGCGAAGGACGTCGAAGATCTTGCCAAGTTGAACAGCCTCGTCTTTCGGTGGGATCAGAACGAGCCGAACCTCGGCCTGGCGAACGTCGTTCGACGGTGCATGCGTGGCGACCATCCGTCCATGGGGCCCGAAGACGTTATGGTGGTCGAGGACATCCACAAGGAAGGAAATCGGATCGTCGCCTGCGCCTTCTATCTCCAGGAGGAGTGGGAGTACGACGGGATCGTCGTTCCGGTGGCTCGGCCCGACATCGTGGCGACCGAGCCGGCATATCGCAACAGGGGCTTGATTCGAGCCGCTCTCGAAGTCATGCACGAGCGCGCCGAACGCGAAGGTCGACCCGTACAGGGAATCACCGGCATCCCCTACTTCTACCGTCAGTTCGGATACGAGTACGCGGTGGACGAGCGGGGGCATGTCGCCGTCGCACTTGGGTTGCTGCCCGACAAACCCGCCGACGAGGAACCGTACCGGCTGCGACAGGCCCGTACCGAGGACGTTCCAGCGATAGCGGCGTGCTACCGACAACAGCAGGCCGGCTACCTGGTTTCCCGTCGCCTGCCCGCCTCGTTCTGGCAGTACTACATCGATGCCGAACACGAGATGGAGCCGATGTGGAACGACGAGCGTCTGCGGGTCGTCGAAAGGGCCGGCGGAGACTTCCGCGGATTCGTCTTCACACCGTACCGACGGTCGGACGACACCTTCACGGTGTCCATGATCGGATTGGTGCCCGGAACCAACCTCGCGCACGCGGCGCCCGCACTGCTGCGCGAACTCAAGCGTCTGGGCGAACAGACAACGGTGAAGCGGTCGCCCACTCCCTCGGACGCGCCGGACAAACCGCTGCAGAAGCTCGTCCTCGAACTCGGTAGGAACCATCCCCTTTACGAGACCCTGGAACCGGGCTGGCTGCCGCACCGCGAGGCGCCGTCTGCCTGGTACGTACGTGTGCCCGACCTGCCCAGACTCCTGCGGCTGGTCGCACCGGCGCTCGAACGTCGCCTCCTGAACTCGAGGTTCACCGGGCACAGCGGCGAACTCAAGCTCGACTTCTACCGCGGCGGCCTGCGGATGTGCTTCGAGGACGGCAAGCTGAAGACCGTTGAGGACTGTCGGTTCGGGGCGTACGACAGCTCCGCCAAGGGCGGCTTTCCACCCCTGCCCTTCCTCTGTCTGGTGTTCGGACACAGCTCACTGGACGAACTGCGTGCCGCCTACCCCGACATCTGGGTCGACGGCGAGGCCGAGGCGTTCCTGAAGACACTCTTTCCCAAGCGCGCCTCGCGACTGGTCGACTAGCGAGAGGCGGAGGCGTCGACGGGCGTTCGTCGGCGCCCGTCGGCGTCGAGGCGGCGCGCGCCGAACCTACAGGAAGCGTTGTGCGGTGGCGTCACCGCTCGACATCGAGTCTGCGAACCAGGGTCTCCCGTACGTCCAGCGGCCAGTGGCACGCCCAGAACTCCCGGGCGTCCTTGCCGGCGAAGCGCCGAACCTCGTCCTTGGCAATCCATCTGTGGTCGAGGAACCTCGTGTCTCCGTCGACGATCGGCAGGCTCACGTTCTGCGGCCACGGGTCGGGCTCGGCGAGGAAGACGAATCCCACGCGTTCGAGTCGCCCAAGGTGCCAGAACTCGTCGACGGAGAGCAACCGGACGAGCTTCACCCTGAGCCCCGACTCTTCGTGGGCTTCCCGAACGGCGCACTCCTCGATGCCCTCGCCATGCTCGAGTCCACCACCGAGGGGACCCCAGTCGACGACGCGGTCGCGCTCCTGCTGGACGATCAGCAGCCGGCTCTCGGGGGAGACGACGAGGATTCCGGTGCCGGGCCGCACTACGGGCCTGTGGGCCGGCGTCGACGTCGACGTCGGCGTCGGAGCGGGTAGGGGCGCGGAGGTGCCGTCAGGGCTGGACACGGTCACCAGTGTGCAAGGTCCGTCCCGGACCCTGTGGGACCCGAGGAGTCGCCGCGACAGTTCGTCGCGCTCCCGGCGGTCGGTTACCGCTCCGTCGGGAGGCTCCCCACGTGCGCAGCCGGATTCGGTCACGGCGTCGTGGTACGGCAACCGACATCTACTCGACGCCGATACGGCGGCCGATTCCAGACCGCACTGGCTAGCGCTTTCACGGTGAGGGCAGATGACGCGCGGCCAGTTCCGGCCGAGGGCGCGGCGATCTGGATCTGCTCCGCATGGGTCGGGTCGGTCAACGGGGACTCCGAGCGTTCATCTGCCCTTTACATGGGGGAGTGACGCGGTGATCATGTGCAGGAGCGAAGCGTGGCGGCACCAGACACCCGACTCCCGAGAAGGAGTGAGCGTCATGGGATCACCGATTCTCCGGCCGAGTCGACGGGACCTGCTCCGACTGGGTGTCACCTCAGTCGCCGCGCTCACCGTCGCTGGATGCGATGCGTTCTCCCTCAACCCGTCGGAGGAAGCAGGCGGAAAGTCGCCGAAGCCCGTCGACGTCGGGCTCAAGGAGGCGCCGGCGCTCGCGGAGCAGGTCAAGGCCGGCACACTTCCGGCCAGAGCGCAGCGTCTCCCGAAGAATCCCCTGGTCGTCCAGCCGACGGAGGAGATGGGCGTCTACGGCGGCACGTGGAACACCATCCTCACGTCCGTTGACGCCGACCCGCACCTCACCGGGTCCCTCTCCTACGAGCCCCTGGTCCGCTGGGACGTCAACCAGACCAAGGTCTCGGCCAACATCGTGGAGTCCTGGGAAGTCACGCAGGAGGGACGTGTCTACACCTTCGTCCTGCGCGAGGGAATGAAATGGTCGGACGGGAAGCCCTACACCGCCGACGACCTGGTCTTCTCCTACGAGGACGTCCTGAGTAACAAGGACCTCTACCCGCTGATGCCGCAGGAGTTCGCTCCCGACGGACGGCCGGCGAAGTTCGAGAAGGTCGACGCCAGGACCGTGCGTTTCACCTTCCCCGTACCCCACGGTCTGTTCCTGGAACAGCTCGCATCCACAGGTGCGGCGACCTTCCACTGCCTCCCGCGGCACTACCTGGAGCAGTTCCACCACAAGTACAACGCGAACGCGGACAAGCAGGCCAAGGACGCGGGCTTCACCGACTGGACGAAACTCTTCCTGGCCAAGGGCGGTGGTGGTCCGGACGAGCTCTCCGCGTGGCAGAACCCCGACCTGCCATGTATCTACCCGTGGAAGGTGCGGTCGTTCAGCGGCACCCGCCTCCAGGTCGAACGCAACCCCTACTACTGGAAGACCGATCCGGAGGGCAGGCAGCTGCCCTACCTCGACAGGGTTGTCTTCGACATCGTCACCGACCCACAGGTCAGCACCCTGAAGCTCAACCAGGGCGACTACAGTCTCGTCACGCCTGGGCTCGTCACGCTCCAGAGCAAGCCTGTCTTGGCACGCGGGCGTAGCCAGGGTCACTACCACTTCATCGACATCGGTTCGTCGCGGATGAACGACGCGACGTTCATCTTCAACCTCAACCACAAGAACCCCGCCATGCGGCAGATGCTGCAGAACAAGGACTTCCGGATCGGCCTGTCCTACGCGTTGAACCGCCAGGAGATCATCAAGGTCGTTCTCCTGGGTCAGGGTGAGCCCTGGCAGACCTCGCCACGCCGTGAGTCGGGCCTGTTCCTCGAGGAGCTGGCCAAGCAGTACACCGAGCACGACGTCGCGAAGGCGAACCAGCACCTGGACGCGGCCGGCTTCCGCGAGCGAGACGGCGACGGGTTCCGGCTCCGCGCCGACGGGCAGCGGGTCGCGTTCACGCTGGAAGTGCGTACCAACTTCAACCCGCTCTGGGCGGACATCGGCCAGCTCGCCTCCGGTTACTGGAAGACGGTCGGGGTCGACGGACGGGTGAAGGTGGAGGACGCCACCCTGCTCACCAACCGGGTCCAGGCCAACGAACACGACGCGGTCATGGATGACGGCGACGGTGGAGCCCTGCCCATGCTCGGCCCGGGGTGGTACTTCCCCAACAGCGGCGACACGGCGTACGCGGTCAAGTGGGGGGAGTGGTACGAGACGAAGGGAAAGTCCGGTGAGGAGCCGCCCGCAGGTCCGCGACGGCAGATGGAGCTCTTCGACCAGATCAGGATCACGCCGGACCGGCAGAAGCGCGAGGACCTGTTCATGGAGATCCTGCGGATCTCACAGCAGGAGTTCTACCTGATCGGCACGGTGCTCCCGGTGGCTCGCTACAACGTCGTGCAGGACAACCTGCGAAACGTCGCGAAGTCGATGGTCGACGACTGCTGCGAACCCGGACCGTCCTACCCCGAGCAGTACTTCTGGTCGGCGAAGTAGCGCGGAGCCGACGCTGGAGGTGCCGGGAGTGGGTAGTCGCGCTCAGTCGCGGCGGACGTGCTCGTGCACCACGCGGCGTTCCCCGGTGGCCGGGGCGTCCGTCGGAGTCCGCGGCAGCGGCACGGCCGGGCGGAGGCGACGATCAAGTTGACGGACCACTCCGACGAGTTCGACCGCCGTGTGCTCGATCTCCCTGGTGGCCCGGTTGCGTTCGGTGGTGGTCACGGCCAGCACGAGCGCGGTCAGCGCGGCTGATCCACCGAACGCCTGGAGGGTGATGATCTTCGCGTAGGTGTCCTGTCCCGCGAAGGGGCCGGTTCCGTTCGCCGCCGCGACCGCTGCCATCAGCGAGACGATCAGGACGCAGGGAGCGGCACCTGCCAGTCGGAAGCGCAAGGCGGCCCAGATCAGAACTGGGAAGGCCAGGAAGAGAAGTTCGATGTTGACGCGCGTCGCGACCAGCATGATCAGGAACGCCGCGCTCGGAGCGGCGACGGCCTCCAGCGCACGCAGTGGTCGCAGCCCACGTGGCCATCGAATGCGCGGTAGCAGCAGGAACACGGGTGTCAGGGTGATCACGCTGATGCCCGAACTGATCCAGTCCAGCAGCCAACGGGCCCAGTAGTTGGCCGGTTGTTCCAGGTCGGCAAGCACGAGGGCACCCACTCGTAGCGAGGTGGCCACCGTCATGCCGACCACCGCTCCGAACACGACCAGCGCGGCCAGATCCCGCATCCGGTCCAGCTCGAGGCGGAAGCCCACGCGGCGCAGGAGCCAGTAGCCGCACAGCACGCCGATCGTCGTCGCGGCCGCGACGGTCAGGGCCGCCATGGGTGGCCGGTCCAGGCTGAGGAGGTTGAGGAGGAAGGAGCCGAGGAGGATGCCCGGCCAGGCCCGCATACCGAGCAGGAGTAGTGCGGCCAACGCTCCGCCGATCGGCGGCCACAGGAGTCGCACGGAAATGTTCCCGAGGTTCAGGAGCAAGCCGATATTGCCGACAAGGTAGTACGCGGCGGCTAAAGCGAGGACGAGAAGGCCGTCGAGAGCGATCTTGCGGAGTGCGATGCCACTCGGCAGAGCAACCTTCGGCACGGACAACAAGCCTACGCCGCAAGGACTCTTCCCGATGCTGGGGAATCGGTCCACTGCTTCACGAACCAGGCGTGAAACACCTGCCCGCATGGGGACGCTGCCTCACCGTGTGGAGGGCGAAGTTGGTCGCCGCGGTAGCGGCACTGGCCACAAGTGGATTCCTGTTGTCCGGGTGCACCCCGGTCGTGAAGCAAACGGGACCGGCGTCCCGATCGAGCGCGCCGATGTCCCCGAGTTCGCCGGGTACGACGACCCCCACGTCACCGGCCAGGCCCGGACACGACCCGGGGACGGCGCCAGGTCCGGCGAACGGGCGGGGGCCCTCTCCCACCTCGGCGGAACGCGGCGTCCCGACGTCCGGGGCCACGGCGGGTCGGCCCACGCCTTCGCCGGCGCCGCCCCGGCGATGCTCTCCGTCGCGGACATCCTGCGGTCCAAGGGCGTCACGGCGACGTTCTTCGACACCGGTGCGCACGACAGTGCCAACCCGGACGTGGTCCGTCAGGTGGCCTCGATGGGGTTCCTCATCGCGAACCACACCTGGGATCACGACTACCCCGACCAGACCTCCTCCGGGTGGACCGTCGAGTATCTGCGCGACCAGATGGCACGCACCTCCGCGCTCCAGCAGCGGTTGACCGGCCGGCCCGTCTGCTTCTTCCGTCCGCCGGGCGGCAACCTGACCAACGTGCTGACCGCCGCGTCAGCCGAGGGCATGTCCACCGTGTTGTGGTCCGTCGACGCGCGGGACTGGGCCCAACCCGGGCAGAACGACCCGGAGTCCGTCGCGAAGATCGTCGAGCGGGCCACCTCGCTGGATTCTGAGGACGATCAGAACCCCATCGTCCTCATGCACGTCGCCAAGGCCTCGCACGAGCCCGAGGCGCAGGTCTCGTCCTTCCGTGGCAACACCATCGCGGCGCTGCCACAGATCATCGACTGGTACGCCGATCACGGCTACCGGTTCGTCGACCTGCTGGGCCACGATGCCTCGCCCACGCCGCTGCAGTGACGTGGAGGTCCGCTCCTGAACCGTGTCGCGGAGACGCGTGGGCCGGCCGGGGTCATCCGCGCGACCGGGCCTTCGCCGCCGCGGCCTTGATGGCCTCCTTCTCGGCCTGCCCGGCAAACCGGTCGAGCCAGCCGTTGCCGGCGTGGGCCCGCGCCATTCCCGGATAGCGAAGGCGGGCGAAGGTCTCCGGCAGCCGGACGGAGAGCTGTCGCAGGGCCAGCGCACCCACGGCAACGGCCATCAGGACGGCGTTGACCAGAGCGATGGCGACGGTCACGACCGGGAACCAGGCGGGCAGCCAACCCGGACCGATCGCCAGGAGGATGCCCGCGACGATGGTGGGCGCCGCCAGCAGGGAGGTCAACCACATCGCGATCTGGATGGCGAAGGAGTTCTCGCCGGCGTCCGTGGCGTTGATCCGGCGGTGTGGGTCGACGCCGGGTGTCACGGCCAGCACGGACATCAGTACCGCGATCCCGCTGCCGGTTCCGCACAGTGCCACCAGACCGGCGAGCACCGGCAGGGCCAGGTCGTAGTCGCCGGTCAGCACGATCATCATGGTGGAGAGCACCAGCGCGGGTATGCCGAAGAAGACGACCAATCCGACCTGGCGGCCCCGTACGTCGGCCCGTAGGGCCCGCGGGTGCTGGCCCACGACGAGCTGCCACAGCGCCGTACCGTCCTGGCCGTAGAGGTTGGCGCCGCTGAGCGCCACCATCATCGCCACGCCGACCCCGGCGAGGGCGGCCAGCTGGGGTACGTCGGCGATGAAGCCGTAGGCGGCCAGGAACAGGCCGAACCAGATGGACGAACGGATCTCCAGGCTGCGCCAGGGATCCCGCCACCAGGTGCGCAGCTCCTTGCCGACGACGGCGCCGAACTCGTTGCCAGGCAGCATCCCGGGGCGCTCGAGGATCCGGGACCCGATCGGGCGACGGCCACGCCGCATCGTGCGGTTTCCGACGTAGGGCGTGAGCAGCAGCAGGGCCGCGCCGACCGCGACTGCCGCGGCCCCGGCGAGCAGCCCGAGCCAACCAAGTGCCGTCGCGATGTCGCCGGCGGCGGCCGCCTCGACGGCCTGCACCGGCCAGCCCGCCGGGGTCCAGCCCAGCACCGCGCTCATCGCGGCATGGGGGAGCCCTTCGTCGAGGAACGTCGGGACCGCGTTGACGACCGGTGAGACGATCAGCCAGCCGACGAACAGGGTGGCGATGAGCAGGCCGTACTGCACTGCCGCGATCTCCACCCCGAGGTGGGTCCGCATGGCGGCGCCGAGCAGCGCGTAGACCGTACGTGAGACGGCCACGCACAGGACCAGGAAGAGCACCGCGCATGGCACGGCGACGAGCGTCGCGACCACGGAGCTCGTACGTACGCCATGACCGACCAGGGCGACCATGGTGAGGGCGGTCACCGCTCCGCCGACACCCACGAACGCCGAGGCGAGCAGGCCCGCCGCCAGCCGGCGTCGCGGGACCGGCAGCAGCGTGAAGTACTCCGGCCGCAACACCGCCGCGCCCGAGGCGAGGATCGGCCCGATCAGCCACCCCACGAACCAGCCGACGAGCAGCAGCATCGAGACGTCGGAGCGGGCATCCGGCCGCGCGAGGAGCACCCCGGCCCACGTCGCGGCGGCGGCCGCCAGGCCGAGCACGAGCCCCCAGGTGCGCTTGAGACTGGGGCTGTGCCGGCGGATGGCGAACGTGAGGTCGATCAGCTGCCCAACCACGCGAGCTCACCCTCCACCGCGGCGCGCTCGCCGACGAGTTCGACGAAGACGTCCTCGAGGCGCGACCCGGCGCGTACCTCGTCGAGCGTGCCGTCGGCCAGCACCCGGCCCTCGGCAATGACAGCCACCCGGTCGCAGAGGTCCTCGACCAGCCCCATGACGTGGGACGAGATCACCACCGCACCGCCGCCGGCGACGAAGCGGCGCAGGATCCGACGCAGCACCCGGGCCGAGACGGGGTCGACCGCCTCGAACGGTTCGTCGAGTACCAGCGCCTTCGGGTTGTGCAGCAGGGCCGTCGCCAGCCCGATCTTCTTGCGCATGCCGGTGGAGTACTCGAGGACGAGGACGCCTCGCTCCTCCGCCTCGTCCAGTTCCAGCACCGCGAGCAGCTCGCGTGCCCGGTCGCGGATGACCGACGGCTCCATTCCCCGCAACAGGCCCCAGTAATGGAGCAACTCGCCACCGGTCAGTCGTTCGGGCAACGCGAGACCGTCGGGAAGCACGCCGAGCATCGCCTTCGCGCCGACGGGGTCGGCCCACACGTCGACGCCGTGGACGTACGCCGTGCCGGAGTCGGGTCGCAGCAGACCCACCGCCATCGCCAACGAGGTGGTCTTGCCGGCGCCGTTGGGTCCGACCAGCCCCGTCAGCGAACCTGCCGGCACTCGCAGGGTGACGTGGTCGGCGGCCAGGCGCCCGGAGAAGTCCTTGGTGAGACCGTCGAGGTGGAATGCCGCTGTCATGGGGCCCTCTCGTCAGTGCCGTCGGCGCACAGTGCGCAGGACGACATCGGCGAACTCGTTCACGAGCAGCCGGCATCCGGCCGGCCAGGGGCGATCAGCTCCGGGAACGAGCAGAGATCCAGGCGCGTGTCACCACGGCGACCGCCCACGCTGTCGAACGGACGGAGCATGTGCTCCGTTCCCATTCAGCCTCGGGGCAGCTCAGCCCATCCCGTCCGGCGGGAGGGAGTTGTACCCCGGCTGGTCGCCCCGGGCGTACTTGGTCTGCTCGCGACGGTTCGCCCACGGCAGTGCGTCAGAACGGCGCCGGGACAGGAGGGCGAGCACGACGACCAGCAGCACGACGCCGACTGCGATGAACCATCCCATGCGCCGAGGGTGACACCGAACGTCAACCTGATCCAGCGTCGGCGCTTGGACGAATCCGAACTGTGACTCGCCGGTGGAACGAGCTAGTTCGACGTGTCCCGCAGCAGCGGCGCGACTGTGGCGTCCAGTTGGTTCGCGCGCCGAAGCGACTCCGCGACGAAGCCGTTGGCCTTGAGTTCCTCCACGACGTCCCGGAGGAACTGGACGGTCTCGGGCCGGCGGGTCCTCGTCGTTCCCACCGCCTGCTGGATCTGCATGAACCGCTCCTCGATCAGCCGAAGCCCGGCGTCCGCGGCGGCGTATGTCGTCATCGGCTGCCGGATGCCGGCCGCCACCTCAAGGCCCTGGCCGCGGAACTCGTCGGCTCCTTCCTCACCCCGTACGACGCTCGCGTGCTGAAGGGTGCGGGAGAGGAACAGGTCGTAGGCGGACCCACGCTTCACGCCGACCCGCACGCCCGGACGGTCCACGTCGTCCGGCTTGGCGAAGTCGGAGTCCTGGCGTACGACGAACACACCCTCGATGACGACGTACGGCGCGGTGAAGGCGACTTCGGCCTCCCGCGCGGGGTCGACGGCCAGGAAGCAGAGGTCGGCCTGACCGGAGGCCATCGCCTCGTAGGACTTACGTGCCGCGTCGAAGCAGCGGAGTTCGACCGGAACGCCGAGGCGTACGCCGACCTCACGTGCGATGTCGACCGTCACGCCGGTCGGCGCCTCCAGCGTTCCCTGGGCCAGCACCGGATTTCCGAGGTTGATCGAGGCCCGCAGGGTTCCCGTCGGAGCGAGATCGTCGGTGATGGCGGCGGTCGCGGTCGTCATGGAGGCGAGCGTATAGCGGACCGGAGTTCCTCACGTGCCGCGTGTGCGGCCGATGCGTGCCATGCCGTCGGCCCGGAAACGTATAGCGTCATTGCTATGACCGGGGGTATTACCCGGCAGTTGGACGGAAAGCTTCGCGAGCTTCGGTTCCATCTCGACCCGGACCAGGTGCGGATCACGTACTGGATCGCTCCGGGCCGGCGGATCATCTTGCTGACGGTGTTCCGTAAGTCGCGGATGCGAGAGGACCGCGAGGTCGATCGCGCGCGGCGCGCGTTGGCGCGGTGTGGACCAAGCGCACACCGTCGAGGACGAGGAGGGGTGGGGGCGATGAGTGGACCGGCCAACTGGGAAGAGGTCCGGGACCGCCGGATGGCAGAGCCTGGCGCGAGCGAAGCCTATGGGGCGGCGCGGCTGGCGTTCGAGCTTGGTGCGGCCGTCCGACAGTTGCGGGAGCAGCGTGGTTGGAGTCAGCGTGAACTCGCCGAGGCGGCTGGCATGACCCAGTCGGCTGTCGCGCGCTTCGAGGCCGGCGGCACCGTGCCGACCCTGCCGATCCTCGAGCGGATCGCCCGGGCGTTGGACGTGGAGCTCGCGGTTCACTTCAGGCCGAGGCCCAGCGCCGCCTGATCCCGTCCCTGGATGTGGGGGTTTGGCGCCGTACCCGCCGCCCCGGTGACGCACATTTTGGGCGACCGCTGGTCACGGTCGACTTACCAGAAGTGATCTCTCGGCTCACTGGGAGCCAGACCGCCAGCGCCCAGGTGAGTGAGCCCGCCCGATAGTTCGCTTCGGGCAATTAATTTCATTCGCGCAACTCTTTCATGCCCGGTAGCATCCAGCTCGTGGGTACGGCGGAGGATCTCGAGCTGGCGGAGGCGTTGGAGGCACTGCTCCAACGTGTCGCCTGTTCCCAGGCCGACTCCGACCTGGAGTCGATGGCCGGTAGGGACATGTCACTGACGCAGTTCCGGTGCCTGGTCGCCCTGGCCGTGGAGGACGAGGCGATCCCGATCCATCAGCTCGCCGAGCAGCTGCACATGTCGCTGCCGACCGCTGGGCGCACGATCGACAGGTTGGTCGCCCAGCATCTGGTGATCCGCCGCGAGGACCCACACGACCGACGAGTACGACGGGTCTGCGTCTCCGCTGAGGGCAAGCAGGTCGTCACCGGGATCGACAAGGCCCGGCACGAGGCTCTGCTGGCCTTCGTCCACTCGCTCGATCCGTCGGACAGCGCCCGGCTGCAGGACGCTCTGCGTCCGATCGTCGGTCCGACTTCACCACAGCAACATCGTCTGGAGGGGCGACACGCATGACCTTAACGACCGGCTCTGATGCCGGGAGCGAGAGCGACAAGCTCGATCGCGGTGTCCTGAGGGTGGCCGGCGTGGTGGTGCTCGGCGCCATCATGTCGATCCTCGACGTCACCGTGGTCAGCGTCGCGTTGCCGACCTTCCAGCGGGAGTTCGACGCTTCGTACGCCACCGTCGCATGGACGATGACCGCGTACACACTGGCGTTGGCGACCGTCATTCCAGTCACCGGTTGGGCCGCCGACCGGTTCGGGACGAAGCGGCTCTACCTGACCTCACTCGTCCTCTTCGTCGCGGGCTCCGTCCTGTGCAGCATGGCCTGGGACATCGGCCCGCTGATCGTCTTCCGGGCGCTGCAGGGTCTTGGTGGCGGCATGCTGATGCCGCTCGGCATGACGATCATGACGCGCGCGGCCGGGCCGCAACGCATCGGTCGGGTGATGGCCGTCCTCGGTGTTCCGATGCTGCTCGGCCCGATCGCCGGCCCGATCCTGGGCGGATGGCTGATCGAGTCGGTCACCTGGCACTGGATCTTCCTCATCAACCTGCCCGTCGGGCTCATCGCGTTCCTCGCCGCGCTGCGCATCCTGCCGAAGGACCGGCCGGAGCCCTCGGAGTCCTTCGACTTCGTCGGCATGCTGCTGCTCTCGCCGGGCCTCGCGCTGTTCCTCTACGGCGTCTCCTCGATCCCCGATGCCGGAACGGTCGCGGCGGCCAAGGTGCTCATCCCGTCGCTCGTCGGCCTCGTCCTGGTGATCGCCTTCGTGTTCCACGCCCTGGGCAAGGAACACCCGCTGATCCACCTCGGGCTCTTCAAGAGCCGCAGCCTGACGATCGCGGTCGTCACCATGACGCTGTTCTCGGTGGCGTTCATGGGTGCGATGCTGCTGCTGCCGAGCTACTTCCTGCAGGTACGCGGTGAGGGAACGCTCAGCACCGGTCTGCTGCTGGCGCCGCAGGGTCTGGGAGCGATGCTCACCATGCCCGTCGCCGGCCGGCTGACCGACAAGATCGGCCCCGGCAAGCTGGTCCTGGGCGGCATCGTGATCATCGCCGTGGGAATGTCGGTGTTCACCCAGGTCGCCGCGGACTCGTCCTACGTCGTGCTCCTTGGTGGCCTGTTCGTCCTGGGTCTGGGCATGGGGATGACGATGATGCCGATCATGTCGTCCGCGATGGCCAGCCTGACCCACCACCAGGTCGCTCGCGGTTCGACGCTGATGAACATCGTCCAGCAGACGGCCGGATCGATCGGCACGGCGGTGATGTCGGTCATCCTGACCAACCAGGTCCTGGACAGCCAGGCCGCGACCACCTACAGCGCGGTGACGCAGGGCCGGGTAGCGGCCGAGCAGGTTCCGCCCGAGGTGCTGAGTCAGGGGCAGGCGGCGCTCTCCAACGCGTTCGGCACCACCTACACCGTCGCGCTGGTGCTGGTCGTCCTGTGCATCGTTCCGGCGCTGTTCCTGCCGCGCCGCAAGATCGAGACCACGCCCGAGCAGGACGAAGCCGCCGTTCCGATCGTCATGCACTGACCGTCGGCCCTTCACCAGGGCAGCACGGATCGAAGTGGTCGAAGTGGCCGCCACGTCGTACCTGACGTGGCGGCCACTTCGTGTGTGCGGGCTGGGCGGTCGATCAGGGTGGTCGGTCGGGGTGGGCAGGTCAGGCCGCGAGCCCGAGGGCCAACGAGGCGAGCACCGGTGCGACGAACACCAGCGGGAACGGGACGTGTGAGAGCTGGCCCGCTCGGATCACGGTGACGGCGGCCCCGGCGAAGTACAGCACCAGGCCGGTCGCCGCCAGGACGCCGATGGCGGGTACGAGCAGGCCGATCAGCAGGCCTGCCGCGCCGGCCGCCTTGAGGGCGCCGAGCCAGGGCCACCACCAGCGGGGGACGCCGTAGGCCGTCATGGACCGCACGACCCAGGCGGGGGAGACGAAGGAGACGCCGGCCGAGAAAGCTGCCATGGCGGCGGCCAGCAGGGTGAAAACGATGTGGGCGGTGGACACGGAAGTGCTCCTCCTCGGGAGGCGCCGGCGGGCTCGCCGGGCTGGATGTCGAGAGGTCTTCTGTGTCCTGACGGAGCGCGGCGACCGAAGGTGACCGGATGCCGGGCCGGCGGCCTCGAGCCACCTGATCACAGCGCCCGCGTCGCCCTAGGCGTGGTGGGTGAAGACGACCTCGTACAGGGCGGGTTCGAAGGTCGCCACGGCCGCCGCTCGCCGCATGTGTGCAGCGGCTTCGGGGTTGCTGGCAAGTGCCTGGAAATCTTCTCTACTGCGCCACTGTGCGTAGTTGGCGACCCTGGTGCCGTCGATGCTGCGGTGGATGTTGGCCGCGATGTAGCCGGGCTGTTTGGACATCACCTGCTCGGTCGCCTCGACCAGCATGTCAACCAGCCCTTGCTGGTCTTCTGGGGTGACGGTGAAGACATTGATCAACGTCACGACCTGTTCGTCCACGGCGATCTGGTCCATGTGGAAGGGCGAGTCGGGTATGAGCTCAAGCGGGCTCAGCAGGCGTTCTGTGTCGTGGTGGACGAAGTACTTCGGGAGGTCGGCCTCAGTAACGCGCAGTACGCCGTGCTGGCGATGCTCGAGGAGGCGGGTGTGCTGTCCGGCGCCGAACTGGCCCGACGGTGTTTCGTCACTCCGCAGACGATGAACCAGATCGTGGCGGGCCTGGAGGCCAGAGCACTTGTCCAGCGCGCTCCCCATCCCACTCATCGGCGCATCCTTCAGATCAGTCTGAGCGAGCGGGGGCGCACACTGCTCGTGGAGGCCCATCGCGGCGTGGGTGCGGTCGAGAGCCGGATGACCGCGGGGGCTGTCCGAACGCGAGGAGCGCGAACTCGTTCGGTTGCTCGACGCCTGCGCCAGCGCGCTCACGACCGGAAGTCTCCGAGCCGGCGGGGAGTAGTGGCACAGCTTCGACCCGGCTCGCCGCAAGAACTCGGTTGACGTCGCCGGGTGTGGTCGCCAACCATGGCGGCGATGAAGGCACTGAAGATGCACGTCGACGAGGTCGAGACGGACGCCGCACTGGTACGCCGACTGCTTGCGGGGCAGTTCCCACAGTGGGCCGACCTGCCCGTCAGGCTCGTCGCGTCGTACGGCACCGACCACGACATCTACCGGCTGGGTGAGGACCTGGCGGTCCGCCTGCCGCGCATCGGTTGGGCCACCGGCCAGGCGGCGAAGGAAGCGGAGTGGTTGCCCAGGCTCGCGGCCCACCTGCCGCTCGCGGTACCCGTCCAACTGGCGATGGGGCATCCCGCCGAGGGCTACCCGTTCGACTGGTCGGTGTATGAGTGGTTGCGCGGCGAGAACGCCAACGGCACCCTCGACGACCTGTGCCAATCCGCCGTTGACCTCGCGGCCTTCGTGCACGCACTGCGTGGAGTCGACACGACCGGCGCACCTCCGCGTCCCCGTGGTGGTCGAGGCGGACCCCTGGCGGAGTGCGACGAGGACGTTCGCCGCTCGATCGCGCAGCTCGGCGACCGGATCGACGGTCAGCTGGCGCTGCGTTCGTGGGAAGTGTCGTTGGGCGTTCCGCCCTGGGGCGCGCGTGAGGTCTGGGTGCACGGGGACCTGCTCCCGGGCAACCTGCTCGTGGTCGGCGGGCAGCTGTCGGCGGTCATCGACTTCGGTTGTCTCAACGTGGGCGATCCGGCATGCGACCTGCAGCCCGCGTGGAACGTCTTCGCCGGCGACAGCCGGGCCCGCTTCCGTGCCGAGCTCGATGTCGATGACGCCTCGTGGTTACGCGGTCGTGGATGGGCGCTCTACCAGGCGGTGATGGCGTTGCCCTACTACTGGGACACCAATCCCGGCATGATCCGGCAGGCCACCCATGCGCTGAGGCAGGTCCTCGCCGACACCACCTCGTCCTGACGGCAGAGGAAGTGTTCGCGGTCGCCGGCTTCGTGGAAGCCGGCGGCGCTCACGAGCCGGTCGCGGGCCCGAAGACGGCCGACGCGATCGCGTCCTCCTGGTCGAGGCAGGCCCACTCGTCGGCCTCGGGACCGTCGTAGACGAGGGCGAGCGGGCCGGTGAACTCCGCCTCGCGGAGAACGCCCAGTGTCCGGCGGAAGTCGGCGTGGTCGGGTCCGTCGGCGCTGAAGTGGCACTTGGCGTGGCAGGTCTCGGCCCGAGGAGCTACCGCGGCGAGGTTGTCGTACTTCTCGGGGCCTTTCCAGTTGCCGAGATCGATGAGCAGCCCGACCTGCCCGTCCGCCGCATCGAGGATCGTGTGCACCTCCGAAGGGCCGGCGGTCAGGTCGAACCAGTTCTCGGTGACGACGCGTACGTCGGGATGGTCGCCCGCCAGCTTGGCGAGCCGCCGGCCGCTGTCGCGCAGCCGCTCCGGACTCGGCTGCTGCTTGCCGGCGATGACGCGGGCCCGGTGCGCGCCCAGGGCGGCGCTGATGTCGAGCCAGCCGTCGATCCAGGCCTGGTGCGCGTCGGCGTCGGTGGGATGGGTGAGGTCGCCGTCGTCGACCAGTACGGCGTCCAGGTCGATCTCGGCTGCCTCCAGTGCCGACCTGAGCTCGGTCAGGTAGCTCTCCTCGAGGCTCGGGAGATGGAAGTGGCAGATCTGGACGGTGTCGTAGCCGCGGCGCCGGAGTTCGGCGGGCAGCTCCAACAGGGCCATCCCGCTCTCGGGCCGGGCCAGACTGCCCGAACCGCGGTCGGGGCCGTCGCCGGACATGTACGAGCCGAGGGTGCGGTGGAGTGACCAGCTCGAGACAGCTTTCATGACTACTCCCCTGGACGGTCGGCGCGCTTGTTCCAGCATCGTCGCGTACGTCGATGCGTACTTCCAGGTACGCGCCAGCGTAGAGCGGATCGCTGTCAGGAGCCGGACAACGTCGCTCGTACGTCTCTGGCTGGCACCGCTTGTCAGGGTTCGTAAGGTTAGCCTAACCTTTGCGCTTGTGCGCCGGGCTTGGAGCTCCGGATCAGTCGAGTCGGGCGGCCTCCGCCCGGTAGCGAGCCATCCACTCGGCGTTGATGTCGTCGGCCTGGCGCTGGTGTCGCGGCGTGACACTGCCCGTGGTCGGTAGGCCGAGGTGGTCGAGGATGCCGAGCGTGACGGCGCTCATGTCGGCGATGAGCTCCTCGTACACCACCTCATGGGGCTGAACGTCGAAGGAGGAGAACCACGTCCGCCAGGCGGCGTTGTGTTCCTCGATCATCCGAACGAAGCCGCGGATGCCGTCGAGGTCGTACTCCGGCTCGCGTCCGGACACTCCGCTGTCGCCCACGTACCACAGGTTGGTCTGCTCGGCTCGTAACCAGGACACGGCCTGCGCCACGACGTCCGCGCGCCGGACGAACACGAAGCGGGTGCGGCCGAACGCCTGGTTCAACAGTTCCAGATCCGCACCCGCGAGCTTTGGATGGACGGTCGCCAGCTTGGCGACGACCTCGTCCAGCGTTCCCCACATGACCTTCGCGCCGAACACGCGGTTGTCGGTGCTGCCGGCTGTGATCGCGGCTCGGACGTAGTCCGCATAGTCGAAGTGCCCGGATCGGTCGACGATGCGCCAGCGTTCGGCCCACGACTGCTCGTTGGGTTGACGGAAGTACGCCTCGGGGCGGCCGCCGACACCGGTCGATGCCAACAACCCGCACAACAGTGAGCTTCCCGTGCGTGGAGTGGCGCAGATGAGGTAGGAGTCGGTGGGACTCGCCGGCGCGGACATCGCACGATTGAACACGGGCCACGCTCCGTCGCGCAATCAGATTCCGCCGAGGCTAAAGGTTGTCCCGTAATCGGCGTGTCGGGTCGGTAGACCCGCCGGTCGGGGTTGACCATGTCGTGGTGCAGGTGATCAGTGCTTCCTCGGATGGCTGGATTCCACCGTTTACGGGGTTGTCGGTGCGGCAGTTCCGCAAGCTGGTGGGCATCGTGCGGGCTCGTGGCGCCGAGCAGACAGGTGCGGGCCGCCGGTGGGGGCTGGGACTTGAGGACCGGGTGTTGCTGGTCGCGGTCTACTACCGCACGAACCTGACGTTGCGGCAGGTGGCGTTGCTGTTCGGGATCTCCAAGTCCGCCGCGGGCCGCGTGGTCGACCACCTCGCTCCGTATCTGGTGCTCTCGCCGCTGCGGCGCCGCCGGGGGCCGGAGCAGGTGCTGATCGTGGACGGCACCCTGGTCCCCACCCATGACCGCAGCATCGCGGCGTCGTCGAAGAACTACCGGTACTCCACCAACCTGCAGGTCGTCATCGACGCCGACACCCGCCTGACGGTCACGGTCGGCAAACCGGTGCCGGGCAACCGCAACGACTGCCGCGCCTTCCTCGACTCTGGCGCCGATGCCGCCTGTGCCCAGATGGCCGTGATGGGCGATGGCGGCTACCAAGGCACCCGGGTCATCACACCGTTCCGCAAACCAGCCGGCGCCACGTTGCCGGAATGGAAAGAACAGATCAACACCCGCCACCGCCGCATCCGCGCCCGAGCCGAACACGCCCTGGCCGGCATGAAGAACTGGAACATCCTGCGCAACTGCCGACGCAAACGCCAAGGCGTCTACTACGCCACCTCAGGTATCGCCCTCATGCGCAACCTCACCCTCACCACCGACTGAACCACCACACCCACGGTCGACCCGCCCAACCCCAGCACGCCACAAGATCATTACGGGACAACCTTTAGCGGGACGGGCGCAGGAATACCGGAGGACGGAACGTCGTGAACGCCGGTGGCATCGCGGCGTCCTGCCCGGTCCCGATGTCGTAGACGAGGTGGTACTCCGTACCGAAGTCCGCCGCGGCCCTGTTCAGTCGGCTCGGCCGGTGGCCGGGTGTCCGGCCACCGGCCGGTGTCGACCCGTTCGAACAGCGCGCGCAGGGTGAGGATCTCCTCCGCCGCGCTGAAGGCGCAGTGCATGCCGCGGTCGACGTAGACCTGACGCAGCTTGGCCGGGTCGCCGGACTTTCGCACCTGTGCGGCGTACCACCCCGCCTGGTCGGGGACGGCGCCGCCGTCGCCGGTGTTGTGCAGGGTGATGACCGGTGTCGCGGTACGGCCGTGGGGAACGCCGTAGCGGTACATGTAGCCGACGGCCTCGGGGTCGGCGGCGATCCGCTCACCCGACGCGAGGCGGTCCAGGTCGGCGCCGAGGTCGAGTCCGGCCTCGCGGTACGCCTGCTGGACCAGATGACGCTGGCTGGACCGGCCGAGCTGGCGGCGGTAGTCGACGCCGACGTTGGAGGACGGGTTGCCGCCGGCACGGCGTTCGATGTCGGCCCGCGCGTTCGGTCCCATGCCCTAGACGTAGGCCCACTGGGTCCACGACGCCTGTTGGCGGAGCTTCTCGGCCAACTCGGTGGGCTCCGCCTGGTGTGCGGAGTACCAGCCGGGGATGTTGCCCAGCGCACCCGCCAACGCGAGTCGAGCCCGGCCCTCCGGCGTCGTCAGAGCCCGCTCGACGGCCTGCATGAGGGCCTGGTTGCTACCCGCCGGGTCGCTGGCGCGAACCAGGTCGATGTCCTCGCCCGAGGCAAGCAGGGTCCTGACGGCGTAGGAGATGTCCGGCGCGGCGTTCCAGGTGCCGTTCGCGTCGAACTCGCCGCACAGGGCCGCCACACCGTCGAACCGGTCGGGGTCGCGCTCGGCCAGCATGACGGAGATGACCGCGCCCATCGACCAGCCCATGGTGACGGTGCGGTGGGGCTGCCCGACGTTCACGTCGAACCAGTCCAGCAACGCCAGCTGGTCATGAAGCGCGGGCTCGAGCGAGTAGCCGTACCGTTCCCGGTAGTCCGACGCGGCGAGCGCGTAGCCGTGCTCGAGCAGCCACCGGTCGGTCTCCGTACGGTTCGCCAGCCGGATCTCGGGCGGCCACGGCGCGGACTCCGCGGGGTAAAGGCCGTGGCTGAACAGCACCAGGGTGCCGTTCCATCGCCGCGGCATCTCGACGCGGAAGTCGGCACCCTCGATCGTGCCGGTGAGGGTGCGCCGCCCCTGCGTCGTCGGGTCCGACCCGGCAACGCTGGCGGTGTCCGAGGTGTTGGCGGTGTTGGCGGCGGTGGCGGCGTTGGCGGCCGTACCGCTGCCGAGCGGGCTGGTTAGGAGCAGAACGACGACGAGGACGCCCCGTAGGCGCCTTCCGCGGCTACTCGTTCGGTCGGATGACTGAGACATGACGGGTCCCTTCGCTCGCGGGTCCGTTGCTTGCTGGATCACTCGGAGGGAGGACATGCGCACTGGTGACCGCGAGAATAGGTGACCAAATAGTCACATGTAAAGCACTGGCGCGGGTCATCCGACACCGGCGGCCTCGGGACCCGCCCGTACGCCTTCCCCTCGTCCTGTCGGATCGCCTTGGCCGAATCCGGGCTCGGCACGTCAGGCGAAGCCCCGACGCGACAGCCGGCGGATGCCCCGACGAGCCGGCCGGCGGCGTTGGATCCGATCGCGGACTTCGTTCGCGCCCGTTACCCCGACGGATTCGTCGGCATGAAGGTCGACGCCGGCACGGTCGTGGTGTATCGCCTCGCACCGTACGGACCAGCCGTGGACAAGGCCGTGCGCGAACGCTTCCCCGCGGCACGCGTGAGGTTCGTCGACTCCACGACTGACGAAGCCGAACTCCAAGCGAGAGCCGACCAGATCGCGGCCGGCGGCGACAGCGGTTACTGACGGAGCAGAGGAGTGACCATCCGCTCCTGGGGTTTCGACCGGATGTACGGCGCGGTGACCGTTGACGTCGCGGAGGACGCGGATGTCTACGTGCTTGGCTCCTCGGGCGGTACGGGAACGGTCTCACCGTCCAGGGCCACGCTGCTGCGGCCTGCTTCGCCTGACGCGGTTCCAACGACAACCGCAACGACGCGATCTTTGCTTCATGGGAAGCAAGCTGCCGCAATGCCGACTCGTACTCACCCAGCGACAACGACAACGCGGGACACTCCACGGCGCCATCGAGCTGCTCACCGACACCGGCAAGCCAAGCCAGCAACGGATGCGCGAAACCCGCATCCCCGCTGCCAGTGCCGGTGTCGATGTCCATGACCAAACCCTAGACCCGACCACCGACAACAACCCCAACAAAACAAGGGCATCTGAGCCTGGGAACGGATCTCGCGACCACCTGACCGCAGGTCGACTCCGACACCCGCGAATCGCGACCACGCTGTACCCGTCCACCACCCGTCGAGAGGGGCTTTCGCAAAGGGACGGTAAAGGCGTCGTACGGCGAGTCGCTGGGGACACGCCGTGGTGTCGCGTGCTGTTTGGTCAGTCTTCGATCTCCGTTCGGGCAGCGCGGCGAACCTCCGCATACGTTCGCAACAACGTTCTTGTCTCGCGACGAAAGGAGAAGACGTGACCGACACCGCTCCCGGCGGCGCCACCGCAGGCAATCCTGGCCGCCGTCAGCTCCTGCGCGGAACCATCGCCACGGCCGCATCGTTGATGGCACTCGGACCGCTGGAGGCACTGGGTGCTCGCACGGCTGGTGCGGCTCCGTTGTCCAAGCGGCGTTCGAGCCCCGACTATGGCCCCCTCTACCCGGTCAAGGATCACACGACCGGCCTGGAACTCATCAAGCTGCCCAAGGGTTTCGAGTACCTCACCTACGGCTGGACCGGCGACGAGATGTCGGACGGACTTCCGACGCCCAGCGCACACGACGGAATGGCCGCCTTCCGACGTCCGGAAGGCAAGATCGCGATCGTGCGCAACCACGAGCGCGGCGGGTTCGACGGGGCGTTCACCGACCCCGCCTACAACCCACAGGCCGGTGGCGGTACGTCGAACCTCGTGTTCGACCCTGACAAGGGCGAGTTCGTCGAGTCGTGGGCAAGCCTGTCCGGCACCATCCGCAACTGCGCGGGTGGCCCGACCCCGTGGGGCAGCTGGCTCACCTGCGAGGAGACGACGACCCTCGGCCCGGACGGCACCCGGCACGGTTATGTCTTCGAGGTGCCCTACGACGGAAAGGGTGACCCGCGGCCGATCAAGGGGATGGGCCGTTACAGCCACGAGGCCGTCGCGGTCGACCCCCGAACCGGCATCGTCTACCTCACCGAGGACGAGACTCCGTCCGGGTTCTATCGCTACCTGCCCGCCAAGAAGGGTGACCTCGTGGCCGGCGGTGAGCTGCAGATGCTCGTGGTGGAGACGGAGGACGGTTCGTCCTACTCCACCTACACCGACGGCACCGGCATGAGCTATCGCACCTCGTGGGTGCCGATCTCGAACCCGGACTACGCGCCTGGTGAGGTACGCCCCGCCCTCCAGGGTGCGGCGCTCGGTGCCGCGGTCTTCCGGCGGCTCGAGGGCGCGTGGTGGGGCAACGACCGGATCTACATCGTGTCGACGAGCGGCGGACCGCGGGGGCAGGGGCAGGTCTTCGAGTACGACCCGGCGGAGGAGACGATGCGGGTGTTGTTCGCCTCGCCCGACGCGAACGTGCTGAACGCACCGGACAACATCTGCGTCAGCCCGCGCGGCGGCATCGTCCTGTGCGAGGACGGCGACTCCGCGGAGTACCTCCACGGGCTCACCACGGACGGCGAGATCTTCCCGTTCGCGCTGAACCAGATCGTCATCCCGCCGGGCGGCGTTCCCGGCAAGCGAGTCGCGCCGGGGGACTACTCCTCCTCCGAATGGTGCGGCTCGACGTTCGAACCGGTCCGCGGTAACTGGCTGTTCGCGAACGCCCAGAGCCCGGGTATCACGTTCGCCATCACCGGTCCGTTCCGCGACGGCTCCCTGTAAACGAAAGGCCCGACGGAGGAGCAAGGCTACGTTGACGGCGCGTGGGGCGAACGTCCACAACGACGTTCGCCCCACGTGGGTACAGGGCATGTCTGAACGGGATACGCCCTAGCCGCACGCAACCGGAAGGTTGAAGAGGGGGTCCTTGACGTTCATGACGTAGCGAGCGGTCACCCAACGCCCGTCGAAGAGTTGGTACCAACGGGGGTTGCCGTCGACAGCGGGTCCGTTCACCTTGCAGACGATTTTGACGATCTTCCCGTACGGCAGTCGACCAGCCGAAGCGGCCTTCGTCGTGGGCGCGGTTCGCACCGTCACGTTGGGACTCGCGATGACCTTCCCCCGAGGCCCGTGTCCCAGGCACCATTGCGGTGCGGCTCCGACGTTGGTGACGTAACGCGCGCTCACCCAGTGCCTCGCGTCGAGGGAGAGCATGTACCAGCGTGGGTTGCCGTCGACCGGGACGCTGTTGGCCTTGCACCAGATGGAGACCTTGGCGCCCTTGTTCAGGGTCCCGATGCGGCTCGCGGCGGTGGTGAAGTAGGTGCGAACGGCGACCGGAGCGATCACCCTGCCTGTGTAGTCCCCCTTGTCGGCAGGTGCGGCCGCGGCCGCCTGGTAGGCGGGTGATCCTGTCGGTGCGGCCCTGGCCGTGGGTGCGGCCAGACCTATGAGCGGGACGGACACGACGGCCGCGGCCGCCAGGGCGAGACCGCGCAGACTCCGAAACCTCATCGATTCCCCTTATGACATGGACGCCGTCACGCGGTAGCGAGATCGAGCATGGTGGTGCTGACACCGCCCTGTTCGCCGCACGCTTCCGGACGTCCCCCGTTGACTGTGATCAGAAGACGGTCTCGTTGTCGCGTCCGTTGCAGGCGCGATGATCACTTTTCGATCTCTTCGGGGAAGGACTGTGCGGCGTGGTCCGGCCGGTCCGGGCCCGCACGGGCACCTCAGCCGGGATAGCGGGGATGCTCCTTGAGCTTGGGGAAGTAGGCCGCCCGGAACTCCTTGCCACACTCGAGGTCGGTGAGGGCGACGTGGATCTCCTTGTCGAGCATCGACTGGGCGGTGCGCCTCGAGACCTTGGTTACCCCGTCAGGGGGAAGGTTGGTGGCGAGGTCGAACTTCACCGCGTCGCCGATGCGCGTCGGCTGGGTCGTGGACACCGTGATCCCTTCGCGTCGCAGACACGACGCGTACGACTTGGCCAAGGTCGCGAGTTGGGGGTCGTCGTTGAGCGCCTGGGCCGAGGCCTGGTCTTTTGCCTTCCGTTCCGTCGACTCCTGCTCCAGTTCGGCGGCCGACTTCTCCGGCCCGTACACCTGTTCCTGGGTCCGCGCCATACAACCACCGAGCTTCTTCCGACCAGCGACCATCCGCGGCGTACCCATCAACGCCTTGTCATAGGCCGACCGCTGAGCCGGACCCAACGAGTTCACATACGCCGACTGCGCGGACGGCGCCGGCTCGCTCGCCTTACTGCCCGGTGCCTTCGGATCATCCGGATACACCGCACCGGAATAGAACCCGAACCCGTACTTCCCCCGAAACGCCTTCGCCGCCGCGTAATCCGCCCCATCCACCGCCGCCGCCAGGTCCTGCCACTCCTGCACATGCGGGGTGTACACAAACCCCTGCTCCCGCATACACGACGCCATCGCGTTCTCCATCAGATACGCGTTCCGCGTCTCCGGCGACACATCCCCAGGAACGGTGAGGTAACCGTCCCGGCCGGTCGCCGGCGCGCTGGCGGAGGGTGCGCTCGCCACCTCCGACCGGGTGGGGAACGCCCCGGGCAACGCGAGCAGTCCGAAGCCGATTCCGGCGAGCGCCATCACCGACCCCCCGAGCATCAGCGCGGCCCGCCCGCGCCGGCGGGACCGGATGCGGGCGCGGAGGTGTTTTCGCTGCTCGGGCTCGAAGGCCACGACGTCCGGCGTCTCCCGCATCATGCGGGACAGATCAGATTCGAAGTCGTCCATGTCTCTTCACCACACCGGCTCGACGGCCAGGAGCGTGCGCAGCTTCGCCACGCCCCGCGACGCGAGTGACGAGGCGGTCCCGACGGGACAGTCCAGCACGTCCGCGACCTGGTTGTCGGAGAGGTCGCAGTAGTAGCGGAGCACGACGGCGGCCCGCTGCCGAACCGGCAGCCGTGCGAGTGCCGACTCGAGTCGGGTGCGTTCGTCCACCGTGCCGGTCAGATCGTCCACGGCCGGAGGCTCCGGGAGCTGTTCGGTGGGGCGCTCACCCCACCACCGTCGCTTCGCCGACCGTGCCGCCGCCCGCGCCAGCACCCGGCGTACGTAGGCCTCGGGCATCTCCGCCGACACTCTCGGCCACGCGAACCACAGCTT
This sequence comes from Actinopolymorpha pittospori, assembly GCF_014873875.1. Taxonomy (GTDB): domain Bacteria; phylum Actinomycetota; class Actinomycetes; order Propionibacteriales; family Actinopolymorphaceae; genus Actinopolymorpha; species Actinopolymorpha pittospori. The sequence continues at coordinate 2,779,390 of NZ_JADBEM010000001.1, forward strand.
GACCAGAGCCTCCTGGAGAAGGTCCTCGGCCCGGTGCCGGTCGCCACCGGTGAGCAGCCGTGCGTAGCCGAGCAGGGCCGGCCAGCGGGACGCGACGAAGTCGTCGAACTCGCGGTCCTGCGTCCTCCCCATCGGCGATGCTCGTCCCTCCGCGTCGAGGCCCGCACCGACTCGGCTGGAAGGCATCGGCTCCGGCCTCCCAGGTGCGGGCGAGCCATACCGTACGCCGGGAACTACCGGTGGGGTATCGCGGCTTCGGGCTGCCGCGGCACCGCTCGTTCGCGACGCGGTCGTACATCCCAGCGGCACGTGTCGTCGCGGCCCATTCGGCGATGTGGCACAGCTCACAGGCGAGGACTGCAGGACAGTGGGCGGTCCAGGGCCTTCACAGGGCAGTGAGTCACCCGATCACGACGCTGCCGACGGAAAGGTGCCATGTCGAAGTCTCGCGGTATCCGAATGCTGGTCGCGGCCCTTGGTCTGCTGCCCCTCCTGGCCGCGTGCGGCCAGTCCGCTCCCTCCGACGCGTCGGCCGGCGATGCGCGCGCCGGCGCCGCGCCTGGTGACACCGCGCCTGGTGACACCGCGACGCCCAGTGTCGAGGCCACGACGGACTCCGCTGGACTGCTGTCCGTTCCTGGGGATGTGTCGCCGGAGACGCGGAACGCGTATCTGATGGAGAACGCGATGGCGTCGTGTATGCGGGAGCAGGGGTTTGTGTACACCCCGCATGTGCAGGAGTGGCAGGACCTGGCGGCGGCGGTGGATGGGGCGGATTACGCGGCGGCGAAGGCGTTTCGGGGGAAGTACGGGTTCGGGTTCTATTCCGGTGCGGTGTATCCGGATGATCCGAAGGCACCGGGCAGTAAGGCGAGCGAGCCGGCGCCGTCCGCGCAGTCGGCGTATGTGAACTCGTTGGGTCCGGCTCAGCGGTCGGCCTATGACAAGGCGTTGATGGGTACGCCGCGGATGGTCGCTGGTCGGAAGAAGCTCGGTGGTTGTATGGCGCGGACCCAGGAACAGGTGTACGGGCCGGAGAAGTCGGCCGCCGAACTGGAGCAGGAGTCGGCGGCGAACCAGGAGAAGGATCGGGAGTCGGCTCAGGCACTCGACGGTGACCCGCGGTTGGTGGCGCTGGCGCAGTCGTACGCGTCGTGTCTGCGACGTGAGGGTGTCAGCGTCTCCACGACCCAGCCGACCGGTATCGGGGACGCGGTGAAGTTCTCCTTCGCCGAGACGCTCCCGCCCACCGGGCCGACCAGCCTGACCAGGCAGGAGGCCCTCTCCCGACTCACCAACGAGATCCACCTCGCGCTCACCGACCTCGAGTGTGGCAAGGAGTTCCGGGCCGACTACTTCCCCAAGCTCAAGCAGCACCCGTACCACGGATCGAACGGATGACGCGAAGCCGCTCCGCCAGACTGGGAGCCGTCGTCCTCGTGGTCGCTCTCGTCGGAGCCGGCGGCTGGTTCGCCGGGAGCAGGATGCAGTCGCCCGCCGATGCGGCCGCGGCACAGCAGCCGCCGAAGGCGCGCCCGATCACCGTCGGCGTCGTACGGCAGCCGCTGACCGCGTCGGTGGTGGCGCAGGGCTCGGTGGAGTTCGCCTCACCGCGCCCGCTCACCCTGGCCGGCTCCGTGGGCAGCTCGGCGAGTTCGGACGGCGACGGCGAGCTCGCCCAGCGGGTCACCAAGGCACCGGTCGCCGGCCGGGTCCTCAAGGAGGGCGACGTCCTCATGGAGGTGAGCGGCCGGCCGGTGCTGGTACTTCGGGGAGCCGTCCCGATGTACCGGACGCTCCGCCCGGGCACGTCGGGTGACGACGTACGCCAGCTTCAGCAGGCGCTGCGCCGGCTCGGCTACGACCCGGGTGCAGTCAGCGGCACGTACCGTCAGGAGACCGCGTCGGCGGTGACCCGCTGGTACCGCGGCAAGCACTACCAGCCGCAGGAGCCGACGGTCGCCGACCGGCAGCGGCTCGGCGAACTGCAGGGAGCGGTGTACGGCGCGCAGCAGGCCCTCCTCGACGCGGAGGCTCCCGAGCCACCGGCCGATCCCACGGGTGGTGCGGAGCCGGGCAAGCCGTCGCCGGACGGCACGCCTCCCAGCGATGACCCGCCCCCGAGCGACGACACGACCCCACCCGCCGACACGACCCCACCCGCCGACAAGCCATCCGGTAAGGGCACGACCTCACATGCTGGTGCGGCGCGGACCGGGGAGAGCGACGAAGCCCGCGAGCTGCGGATCAGGGCAGCCCGGAACCAGCTGGACACGGCCAACGCGGCCCTCACCGCCTTCCAGAGTTCCTACGGCACGAAGGTCCCCGCCGGTGAGGTGGTGTTCTTCCCCGAACTCCCGGTCCGGATGAGCAAGGTGTCGGTGCGGGTCGGCGACACACCGTCCGGGCAGATCGGGACGGTGACCAGCTCCGAGGTCGTGGTGCAGGCGGTGGTGCCCGGAGCCGACGCCACCTCGCTGCGGACCGGCATGAACGCGCGGATCCAGCTCCCGGACGGCACGGAGGCGAAGGGTGTCGTCGGGGCGATCGGCGGTTCGGCCACATCGGCGAACGCCGCGGCCGGCGATGCGAAGTCGGACGACGGTTCCTCGGAAGACGGCGCCCCGGCAGACACAGACGCCGACGCGGCAGACGCGGACGCGGCAGCAGGGGACGCCGCGCCGGCCGACGCCGCGGTGCCAGGCGGACCCTCCGCGCCGGTGCAACTCCAGATCGCCGTCACCGACTCCGGGCAGCTCGCACGGAACGCCGGGCTGTCGGCGAAGGTGACCATTGAGGTGGGCGCGTCGGACGGCGACGTGCTCGCGGTCCCACTCGTCGCGGTCCGTACGTCGGCGAACGGGCAGGCGCGCGTCCAGGTCCTCCGAGCGGGCAGGGCCAAGAACGTCCCCGTCACCGTGGGACTGTCCTCAGGTGACCTGGTCGAGGTCAAGCCGACGGACGGCACGCTGAAGGAGGGCGACCAGGTGGTGGTCGGCCAGTGACGGCCGCGACGACCTCCGCTCCCGCACCGGACGCACCGGACGCTGACACCGTCATCCAGCTCAGCGGTGTCGATCGGACCTTCGAATCGGTCCCGCCGGTGCACGCCCTGCGCAAGGTGAACCTGACGGTGCGACGCGGGGAGCACCTGTCCATCATCGGGCCGTCCGGTTCTGGGAAGTCGACGCTGCTCAACACGCTGGGACTGCTGGACCGACCCAGCTCGGGAACGTACTGGCTGGACGGCGTCGAGACCAACGCGCTCTCCGACCTCGAACGCACCGCCCTGCGCGGCAGCCGGATCGGGTTCGTCTTCCAGTCCTTCCATCTGCTGCCGTACCGGACCGCGGAGGAGAACGTCATGCTGGCGGAGGCCTACCGCAGAGCCCGGCCGGGACGTGGCCGCGCGAGCCGTCCCGAACGCGCGAGGGCGGCGCTGGCCCGGGTGGGCGTCGAACACCGCGCGACTTTCCGGCCCGATCGGCTCTCCGGTGGTGAGCGTCAGCGGGTTGCCATCGCCCGGGCGTTGATGAGTGATCCGGCGTTGTTGCTGTGCGACGAGCCCACCGGCAACCTCGACAGTGAGAACACCCGCTCGGTGCTGGACCTCTTCGACGAACTCTCCGCGCAGGGAATGACCCTGGTCGTCATCACCCACGACGAGGCGGTCAGTGCTCGCGCGGGTCGGCGTACGCGGATCAGCGACGGGCGGCTCAGCGAGGAGCGGCGATGACCGCTCCGCGGCGTCCGTTCATGGATCCCAGGGACCTGTGGACAGAGGCGTTGGCGGGCGTGCTCGCCCGGCCGATGCGGTCGGTTCTCACCACCTTGGGAACGGTCCTCGGCATCGCCACCCTGGTCATCACCATCGGTGTCGCCTCCACCGCCGGCAACCAGATCGTCGGCAGGTTCAGCGCGCTCACCGCCACCTCGGTGACGGTCGTGGCGCCCTCCCAACCCGGCGACGACGGCCTCGTGGACTGGTCGGGCACCGACGCCGTCGAACGCCTCGCGGGTGTGGAGTCGGTCGCGGCGCTCGCCGACTCCGACACCACCGCGAACGTCCAGGTACGCGCCAACAACGTCATCGCGCCGGGAGGTGCGCTCGGGCAGTCCCTGGCGGTGGTCGCCGCGTCCGACGACCTGCCGAAGGCCGTCCGCGGCGCGATGGCCGCCGGGCGGTTCTTCGACACCGGCAACATCGCCCGGCACGACCAGGTGGCGGTGCTCGGCGACCAGGCTGCCCGCCTGCTCGGCATCCGCGCGGTGCAGGACGCGCCCGCGATCTTCTTCGAGGGCCAGTCCTACACGGTGATCGGGATCCTCGGCGGAATCCAACGTGAGCAGCGGCTTTCCACCGCGGTGATCCTGCCGCCGACGACCGCGGCGGACCGGGTCGGCCTCGAACACCCGACCCGGGTCCTGGTCAACACCAGGCTCGGCGCCGCGCAGCAGGTGGCCCGGCAGGCGCCGGTCGCACTCGCGCCAGGCTCGCCGAACACCCTCACCGTGCTGGCTCCGCCGGACCTTTCCAAGGCCAGGAAGGGCGTGGAGGGCGACGTCAACAGTCTCTTTCTGGTGCTGGGCCTGGTCTCCCTGGTGGTGGGTGCGATCGGCATCGCCAACGTGACACTGGTGACGGTGATGGAGCGGGTCGCGGAGATCGGCCTGCGGCGTGCGCTGGGTGCGTCGAGACGACAGGTCTCGGCACAGTTCCTGCTGGAGTCGGCGACCATCGGTCTGCTCGGTGGTGTCATCGGTGCCGCGACCGGAGTGGTCGTCGTGGTCTGCGTCGCGGCGGCCAAACACTGGACGCCGGTGCTGGACTACCGGCTCGCTCTCGGTGCTCCGCTCGCCGGTGCCCTGGTCGGGTTGCTCGCCGGGCTGTACCCGTCGCTGCGCGCCGCGCGGATGGAACCCGTCGACGCCCTGCGCGCTCCCTCCTGACCCGGCGCGGATGCCCCGCTCGCTTCACCGGCTCGATGGGGGAGACGCACCCTAGTCGACGACGGAGCCGCAGGTGATGTTGAACGCGGTCGCGGTCATGGTGCGTGCCCGGTCGGAGGCGGCGAAGGCGGCGACGTGCCCGACGTCCTCGAAGGTTGCAGCGCGGTTCAGCATCGTCTGCCCCACGATGCCCTCGACGATGGCGTCGCGTCCTTCGAAGTTCTGGGGGAGTGTCTCGGGTACGCCACCGGTCTGCAGGGTCAGGACGCGGATCCCGTGTGGGCCGAGTTCGACCGCCAGGCTGCGTCGTAGCGCCTCCACCGCGCCGAAGGCCACCTGGAGACCGCCCAGGTTGGGCATCGGGTCGCCGTAACCGCCGAACATGAGGATCACGCCCGAACCCTGCCGGATCATGTGTCGGGCCGCCGCCTTCGAGGTGAGGAACGTGGTGCGGACGGCTGTGACGACCGGGGCCTCGAGGTCCGCGAGCCGCATCTGGGCGAGCGGGGTGCCCTGGACGTCTCCGTGCGAGATCAGGTTGAAGGAGATGTCGAGGCTTCCGAAATCGCGGGCCACGGCGTCGGCGTGCTCGTCGACGGCCGCCTCGTCGAGCGCGTCGACCTGCGCGATCTCGGCCTTGCCACCCGCTGCCCGAATCTTCTCGGCCACGGCCTCGAGCCGCGAGACGGTACGGCCGGCGAGATGGACGGTGGCGCCCTCGCGGGCGAAGCCCCGGGCGACCGCGCTGCCGATCGCGCCCGCGCCGCCGTAGATGATCGCGTTCCGTCCGGGCAACAACATGTCGTACCTTCCTCGTCGATGGTTCGGTACCCACGGCCGTGTCGTGGCGTCGAGGTTTCCGGGAGGCCTGATCACTCGATGGTGAGCATTCCTTCCGGCATGCCGTCCACGGAGACCTCGAGCCACATCGGCCGCCAGTTCGGGAGTTCGTGGTAACGCCGGAGCTCGGCGAAGCCGCCGAGCCAGCCCATCCAGGAGTCGTAGGGCGGGTCCTGTTCGTCGAAGCCGCTCTGGACGAACGTCAAGGTGGTCTTGCCGTCCGACTCGGCGAGCTCCCAGGTGCTGGTCATGCTGGTCATGCCGTCGTCCCACGCGATGGAGAGCTTTCTGCCGGACTCGAGCTCCAGGATCTTCGCGGGTGACGGGTCCAGGTGGAAGCCGCCCATCGCCCAGCGGCCGCCGACATACGGTTCGAGGTCGATCCGCGCGCCGAACCACCTGGCGAACGCGTCGGGGTCGATGATCGAGTCGTAGACGTCCTGCGCCGAGGCGTCGATGACGAACTCCTCCCGCATCCTCGGTGAGGTGAAGTCGCATTTCGGAGTGAGCGGACGTCCCTCCAGATGATCGACCAGGTTGGCGCCGGAGAGCGCCCAGAAGGTGTGCAGGACGGCGAGCTTTCCGGCGCCGGCGATCATGTCGGCGAATGTCGGTAGGCCGGCGTGGACGATCGTCAGGATGGTGGCCTGTGCTCCGTCGGGTTCGACGCGAAACTCCACGGTGGTGTCGGTGTCGTCGATCCGCCAGGAGAAGCGCAGCGTCTGGTCGTCGACGTGAAGGAGTTCCTGACGCGGCGCGTCTCCCTCGGGCGTGTGACGGCCCCAGAACTCGTAGCGGTTCGGGAGGTCGACCTCGGCGTGCTCGGCCAGCCAGACGCGCAGGGCCTGCGCGTCGGTCAGCGCGTCGTACACGTCGGCGACCGGCGCTCGGACTCGGACGCGCAGCGTCATGGGCTCAGTCATCGGTTCTTCCCTTCGGATAGCAGGCGACAGCGAGCTTGAAGGCGTCGCCCTCTGCGCCCCCGTAACGGGTGAAAAGGTCCTGCAGGGTGGACCTGAGGTCGGCAAGGAACTCCTGACGCTGCTCCGGGCGGACCCGGATCTCGCCGGAGACCCCGATGGACGGAAGCTCCGGCGCGGAAGGATCGAGAGCCGCGACGTCGGCCTGGACCTCCTCCATCAGGTCGAGCAGGTAGCCGAGGCTCAGCGCGTCGCGGCTCGTCTGCGGGCCGATTCGGCCGACGAGGCGGGGCGACAGCCAGTAGGAGCGGGCGGCCGCCTGATAGATGCCCTCGTGGATGGCGCGTACCCGGCGCTCGGACACCTGCGTAACCAGGCCGGCGTCGGCCAGGCGTTTCACGTGGTAGTAGACCCGCTGCGGGGTCTGGTCCAGCCGGCTCGCGACCTGCGTGCAGGAACGCGGCTCGGCGAGTTGCCGCAGCACCTCGATGCGCTGCGGCTTGAGCAGGGCCTCGGCCTGCTCCACCTGGTCCAGGTACAGAACGTCTCTCATCGCAAAGTCATCCTCGTACATAAAAACTTTCTTTGTCAATGCAGCGGGACTGGAGAAGGGTGTGACAGGAGAGCCGATGCGACTCAGGGCAGGGGACGAAGCGGAGGAGCGGACGTCAGCGGTGTCGACCGAACCGGGCCGGCGCCACCGCGTCGCCCGCGGTACCCGACTCGGCCAGTGCCAGCAGCAGGTCGATGCCGTCGGCGCGGAAGATCGTCCGGGCGCGCTCGATCTGCTCGAACCTCGCCGGTCCGTCGGGGTGCAGTGCGTCCAGTGCCGTCACGAGGTCGTGGGGCGTGTCGGACCGGCGGGCCAGCCCGGCCCGGGTGAGATGACGGCCGGCGGCCCGGCCGTGCCCTGGCAGCGGCGCATGGATCACGACCGGGGTGCCGGCCCGGAACGCTTCGGCGCAGGTCTGTCCGCCGGCGTTCTCCACCACGGCGTAGGCGCCCGCGACCAGGTCGGGGAGGTCCTCGCGCCAGCCGAGAGCGTGCTCGGGTCCGGCGACCCGGCGTACCTCGTCGAGCAGGCGGCTGTTGCGTCCGCACAGGGCCAGCGGAAAGTAGCGCCCGGTGGACGCCAACGCGCGCACCGTGTCGGCCAGGCCGTTGGCCACGCCCCAGGATCCCGAGGAGACCAGCACGGTCGGGGGTCTGGCCGCGACGGCAGGTGGCGTAGGTCGTGCGTCGGGGTTCGGGCGCTCGTACTCCGGCCGCACGATCGGGCCGAGCCAGTGCGCACGCCCCGACACCAGCGTCGCGGCGGTACGTTGCCCGGAAGGGGTCAGGCACAGATAGGCGTCGTTTCCGGAGGACAACCAGACCGCGTGTGGGTTGAACTCCGTGATCACGACGAGTGTCGGCACGTCCAGCCGACCCTCCTCGCGCAGTCGTCCGACGACCGCGCCGGCCAGATGGAACGTGCTGAACACCGCGTCCGGTGCGATCTCGCGCAGCGCCGCGTGCCCCGCCGGAGCGGCCAGCCGTACGAGCGGTTCGATCATCCTGCGGCCCTCTCGCGGATCACCGAAGGCGTCGTACACCCGCTGGTAGCGGCCCGGGGCGTGGCGCAGCATCAGGCCGTAGATGCCGCGGACGCCGACGCCGAACCCCGCGGGCAGCAGGTCGAGCACGTCGACGAGGTAGGTCGTGTGGCCGCGTTCCCGCAGCCGTCGGGCGAGTTCGAGGGCCACCCCGTCGTGTCCGCTGCCCATGCTCGCCGACATGATCAGATACCGGCGCCCCGCGTCCGGTCGAGGTTCCGGCCGGGCGGTCATGCGTCCTGCCGTACGAACTCAGACTCAGACTCGAACTCGGACTCGCGCTCGGGCGCGGTGCGGGCGGCGGAAAGGGGACCAGCCACGCGAACCGGGGCGAACGGCGGCATTGTCAAGCAACGGTTGACGCTGGCGCGTCCGATCGGGACAAGGCCGGTCCGAACGGCCCCAACCCTGTCAATCACTGCTTGACGGCGGTGGGTGGGGATTGTGTAGAACAGAAGGGCCCACCGTCGGAAGGTTCGTCGGGCGGTGACGTTCGCGAAGCGGTACGGGGGGTTCGTCCGCCGGACACACGTGCCTCGCTTCGTCGTCGCCCTCCTACGAACCACGTGAGTGTCCGATCAGTCGCGCGTCGTGTGACCAGGTCCGGGCACCATTGGAGGTACCCAGTCTCTCGGCAGGTCACATTGATTCTCACCGCCATTCTCGCGGCGCTCGCGGCAGCCAGTAACGCTTTCGCGTCGGTGTTGCAGCGCCACGAGGCGCGCAACGCGCCAGGAAAGGAATCATTCCGACTGGCGCTGCTGGTGGACATGGCGCGGCGACCTTTGTGGTGGCTTGGCATCCTCGGCATCATCGGTGGTGCACTGTTCCAGTTCGTCGCCTTGCTGACCGGCCCGCTGGCCCTGGTGCAGCCGGTCATGATGGTGGAGCTACCGATCACCTTGCTGCTGGCATCTCTCCTGCTCCAGCGTCCGATCACCCGGGGATCACTGATCGGGACGCTCAGCGTGACGATCGGCGTGATCGCGCTCGTGGTGGCCGTTTCGCCGTCTGGTGGGCACTCCTATGTCGCGCCGCTGCGTTGGATGCTGGCCCTCGTCGCGACCGCAGGTGGAGTGGCCGTGCTGGTCATGCTCGGTCGCGCGACCCGCGGCGGGGCCAGCGCCGCTGCCCTGGGCGCCTCGGCGGCGATGATGTTCGCGCTGACCGCCGCGCTGATGAAGAGTGCGACCGGAGAACTCTCTGGCGGCGGGGCCGTCGCGTTCCTCACCACGTGGCAGCTGTACGCCACAATCATCGCGGGCGTGGTGGCCGTCTTCTTGCTGCAGAACGCCTATCAGGCCGGCTCCCTGGTCGCCGCGCAACCGGCGATCACCGTGGGGGACGCCCTGGTCAGCCTGGTGCTGGGCGTGCTGCTCTTCGAGGAGGACCTGCGGCTCGGCGGGTGGCTCGCACTCGCCATCGTCGGACTCGCCCTGATCATCGGCGGTGCGGTCGAACTCTCCCGGTCACCCCTGGTCGCCGGCGTCGTCACGGGCGAGGAGTCCCACGCCACCAGCGAGGTGGGTTCCGACGGACAGGACGAGGCGCCTTCCTGACCGAGTCGTCGCCTCCCGGACGCGACTAGCCCACCCGGACAACGGGAACGAGAGGTGAATGACGCGTCGGCTGGCAGTGGCCGCGGGGGCGGCAGGAGTGCTCGCGGCCGGTGCGGTGGTCGCGGACCTGCTGCCCGCCGCGGGCTGGCTTCCGCCGATACGTCGGATCCTGCCGACGCTGGCCGGTCGGGGGGACTCGCGCCATGTCGCGCTCACGTTCGACGACGGCCCGCATCCGGTCGCCACCCCGCTCATCCTCGAACGCCTCTCGGACCTGGACGCACGCGCGACGTTCTTCCTGCTCGCCGAACAGGTCCTCCGCGATCCGGGGGTGGTGGCGGCGATCCACGCGGGCGGACACGAGATCGCCGTACACGGCCTGCGGCACGACCTGCCGACGCGACCCTGGCGGGACCGCGCCGAGCTGACCGAGGCCTACCAGGTGATCAGCGAGGCGGCCGGCTACCGACCGAACTGGTTCCGTCCGACCTACGGTTTCCTGACCGCCTCGAGGTACGCCGCCGCACGACGACTTGGCCTGCGCCCCGTGCTGTGGACCGTGGCGGGTCGGGACTGGCTCGCGCACCGGGACGCCCACACGGTGAGCGAACGCGTCGTCCGACACCTGACCGGCGGTGACACCGTCCTTCTGCACGACTCCGACGTGTCTGCGGCGCCCGGCTGCTGGCGCGCGACCCTCCACGCACTCGACCGCATCGTGGACCACTGCGACGCGAGCGGCTGGTCGGTCGGGCCGCTCGGTGAGCACGGCCTCCCCAACCCCCCGGATCCGGCACCGCCTGAGTTTCGACGAGCCTGACCGGTTCGGGCTACGGGAGGTCGAACCGCGCGACGACCGGACGGTGATCGGATCCGGTCTCGTCACGGCGCTGTTCGGGGTCGTCGGTGACGGAGACGATGCCGGTGTCGCCCGTACCGACAGACGAAACCGCGCCGACGAGGACGTGGCTGACCAGCAGATGGTCGATCAGCTCACCGCGGCCGCGATAGATCCGGGAGAAGCGCTGGGCCTCGGGGATCAGTGGCCCGAGGTTCCACAGCCGCTGCGCGTCGCCCTTGTCGGGCCGCTCGAACCCGTCGGTCCCGATCTCCGAGCCGGGCGGGCCGTGCAGGAGTTGCGTGGTCGCGGCCTCCGGCTCGTCGTTCAGGTCGCCGGCCACGATGACGGCGAGATTCTGGCCGTTGTCGTCGAAGAGGCGGGTGACGTACGCGCGGACGGCGGCGGCCTCGGCGGCGCGGCGGTGCAGCGCGTAGGTGGTGTAGCGGGCGCGTTCGTGTTCGTCCCGGGCGTTGAACCGGCCACCGGGGAACGTCAGCAGCTTGCTCTTCAGATGACAGCTGACCACATCGACGGAGGTGTCGCCCAGTTCGACGCGGACTCTCAGCGCGGGTCTCCCCATGTCCGCGAGGGTGCTGCCGTCGTCGTCGACCTGCACCGGCGCGAGCTTGTCCGGGAAGGCGGTGATCTGCTCCACGTCGTGGAGTCGTCGCCGCGAGAAGATCCCGACCCGGATTCCTCGACCGTCGGGATCGGCGAGTTCGCTGTGCCAGCGTCCACCGAACGCCGCGAGCAGGTCGCTCACCGCATCCGGGTCACCGACCTCCTGCACCGCGAGCAGGTCGGGATCCAGGTGGGAGACCGTGCCGGCCAGCGCGTCCAGTTTCTCGCGGTACGCCGACTGTGACGTCGGTCCGGCCTCGGTTCCCGGGCAGAACAGGTTCTCCACGTTCCAGCTCGCGACGGTGACCACGACGTTCCCCCTCGGCTGACCGACGGATGGCCGCGGTCCCATGGCGGCGTCGATGGGCCGCCCGTTGGATACCGGGCCGCTGCTGCCGACGGTAGAGCGCCGCAGCGGGGCGGTCCTCACCAATCCGTCCTGGTGGGCGGGGGCGAGAGTCACCAGTGCGAACGGGGACGTCTCGTGACGCTCGAGGGGGTTGCCGATCTCGGCCCGCCCGGAAGCCCTCGACGTGGCTTTGTCCCGCGTCTACCGTTACCGCCGTCAATGAATTTCAGATGAACGGGAGTCGTCGAAGAAGCGATCTGGCCGCCTGGCAGCGTCGCTGCGAGGCCTACGCGCGAGGAGGATCACATGGACGTGACCCGACGTGAAGTGCTGTCCCGCTCCGGAACTCTCGGACTCGGCATCGTCGTGACAGGCACGCTCGGCGCATTGTTCGCCGCGAATCCTGCCGCTGGCTCGTCCGGTCCCGAGGTCGGCTACGGTCCGCTGGTTCCGGATCGTCGCGGCATCCTCGACCTACCACGCGGATTCCGATACCGAATCCTCAGCAGGGAAGGTGATCAGCTCCGCTCCGGCGGCGGCAACGTACCGAGCCGCTTCGACGGGATGGGCTCCTTCGCCGGACCTGCCAGGACGACCCTGCTGGTCCGCAACCACGAGTGCCGGGTCGGGGTACCCCACCCGGTTCGCGCGGCGACCACCCACACCTACGACCCGATGGGACCTGGAGGCACGAGCACGCTCCGCGTGCGGGCGGGCTCGATCACGCAGGAGTACGTCAGTCTCGCGGGCACCTACGTGAACTGCGCCGGAGGCATCACGCCCTGGGGAACGTGGCTCACCTGCGAGGAGACCGAGGATCCGCCACCTGGCAGCACGATGAGCCACGGCTGGATCTTCGAGGTCGACCCGTTCGACCATGCCCGCAACGCCGGGCCCACCCCGCTCACGGCGATGGGACGCTTCCAGCACGAGGCCGTCGCGATCGACCCGCGGACCGGTGTGGTCTATGAGACGGAGGACGCGTTCGTCCAGCCGTTCGGGCTCTTCTACCGCTTCCTGCCCGAGCGCCCCCTCGGTGGTCACGGCAGCCTCCGCGCCGGCGGAACCCTCGAGGCGATGCGGGTCCGTGACCTCCCCGACCTGTCGCTGGTGCAGGAACCTGGAACGACGTTCACCGACATCGAGTGGGTGCGGGTGCCCGACCCGGAGGCGACCACCACCTCGACACGGCTGCAGGACTACGGTCCCGCCGGGATCACCCGGGGCCAGAAACTCGAAGGCGCCTACTGGGGCGATGGTTCGGCGTACTTCGTCTCCAGCTACGCCCGGGACAACGAAGGGTCCAGCGCCAACCACGACGGTCAGGTCTGGCGCTACGACCCCCGTGCCAGCACCCTCGAACTCGTGGTCGTCTTCGGCTACGACCCCGCCGAGCAGGTCACCGAAGGTCCGGACAACATCGCGCTCTCACCATATGGCGGCCTGATGGTGTGCGAGGACCTTGGCGGTGACAACTACGTGCTCGGTACGACGGCGGCCGGGGAGACCTTCCCGATCGCGAGGAACCGGCTCAACATCGGCAGCGACGCCGAACCGGAGTACGGCGAGTTCGCGGGCGCGGCGTTCTCCGCCGACGGTAGGACGCTCTACTTCAACGTCTACAACCCGGGGACGACGTTCGCGGTCACCGGCCCCTGGGCCCGCCAGAGCGACTCCTGACCCACCCCATGTGTCGAGTGGAGGTGAGGGGCCGCTCGATCAGGCGGACGGCGTGTAGGGGGAGAGAAGGCCGCCGAGGCCGACGCGTCGGAGGAACTCCGCGCGGGTGCGGTCCGCGACGTCGCTGACCTCCTCCGATCCGTCGTTGGCAGGGTCGACGTGGACCCGGAACGGTCGCTCGCCGTGCGGAGTGTCGACGAGCTTCACGACCGCGTCGGCCACCATGGACACGTCCGCGTCCGGCGGAGCGATCGCGGCGAGACGCTGCGAAACCTGATCCACCAGGCCGGCGTACCTTTCCTCGTACGCGGCGACGACACTCTGGTCGGCGGGGTGCCCGCTGTTCGCGAAGTGGCTCGTGCCGTGGGTGAAGGAACCCGGTACGACGATGCTGGTCTCGATGTCGAAGCGGGCCAGCTCCGCGGCGTAGCTGACGGCGAGGGCGTCCATGGCGGCCTTGGCGGCGAAGTACGGGCCGAGGTATGGCGGTGTGCCGCCCTTGGTGCTGCTGGAACCGATCCACAACAGCAGCGCCTCGCCTCGTGAACGCAGGTGCGGGAGCGCGGCGCGGTTGACACGCTGGGTGCCGAGCACGTTCGTGTCGTACACCGCGGCGATCTGCTCCGGGGTGAACGCCTCGGCGGGGCCGGTGACCATGTGGCCCGCGTTGTGGATCACGACGTCAATGACGCCTTGCTCGGAGAGAACGGTCGCGATCGCGGCGTCGACCGACTCCTGCGACAGTACGTCCAACTCGACGGTGCGCAGGTCGACTCCGTGCGCACTGGCGTACGCCGCCGCGTCGTTGACCCGCGAGGTGTTCCGGCCCGCGGTGTCACGCATCGCGGCGTACACCGTGTGGCCGGCGTCGGCGAGGGCTCGTGCGCTCAGCGCCCCGAAGCCCGAGCTGGCGCCGGTGATGATGATGGATTTTCCCATGACAGAACCTCAGGTCGTCGGCTGCGTTGACGTCCCGGCCGGAGGAGGACACGGCTGGGTGTGGGCACGATCGGACACGACCGTGCCGGGTGACGTGGGTGTGGGTCGGGTCGGCGGTCAGTCGAAGGTGATGACCGAACGGATGCCGCTGCCACCTCTGCCGAGGGCCTCGAGGGCGTCGGGCGCCTCGTCCAGGGTGATCGGGTTGTACTCGGGAAGAATGCCGTGCATCGCGGAGAACGCGAGGGTGTCCCGCAGGTCGTGCGGAGACCCGGACGGCGAAGCCATCACTCGCAGCCGGTTGAGGACCATCGGCTGGGTGGGCAGATTCAGCGGCTCCGAGCCGTACCCGCACAGCAGCAGGGTCCCGTCGGGAGCCAGGCCGCCAAGGGTCGCCGCAGCCGCGGAGGTGGAGGGAGACGCGTTCAGGATGAGGTTCGCGCCGCCGTCCCAGGCTTTGAGCGCGGCGGCGGGGTCGGAGTCCTCGGTGGCGATGAAGAGTTCGGCGCCGAGTTGCTTGGCGCGATCCTCGCCGCGGCGGGAGCGGCCGAGGACAGCGACGCGGGCGCCCATCGCCTTGGCGTACTGGATGGCCAGGGCCCCGATGCCCCCGGTGCCGATGACCGCGACCCGCGAGGTGGCGTCGGCGCCCCCCTTACGCAGGCCGTTGAACGCCGTCAGGCCGGCGCACATTAGTGGCGCGGCGGCCACCGGGTCGAGTCCTTCCGGCAGGGGAGTGACGAAGTCGGCCTTGAAGACGGCGTACTCCGCATAACCTCCGTTGACGACGATGCCCGTGATCCGCTTGTGGGGGCACAGGATCTGCTCGCCGCGGGCGCAGTAGTCGCAGTGGCCGTCCGAGTCGTACAGGAACTGCGCGCCGACCGGCGTACCGACCGCCGGCCAGGTGACGTCAGGCCCGACCGCCGCGATCGTGGCCGTGATCTCGTGGCCGGGCACGACCGGGAACCGGGCGAAGGCGTAGTGGCCACGTACCAGGTTCAGGTCGGAGAAGCAGACGCCACAGGCCGTCATCTTGAGGAGGACCTCACCCGGACCAGGCTCGGGCACCTCCAGCTCTGTCAGGGACAGCGGGGTGTCGACCGCGGTGGCGATGGCAGCGCGCATGAGGTACTCCTCGACTCGGTGCTGGTTCCTGCGTCGCCCCATCGGTCACGAACCGTGTTGTCGTGACAGGTAGCGATATTCGGCCCAGCCTTGGTTCGACCCGTTGGGAGCACGGTCCGCCGGACGCACGTGCTCTCTGGCGTCAGTCTTTCACCGACGCCAGGTGCGGGTCCAAGGCTTCTTGCGACGCCATCGATGTCGTCTGAGCATCACCACAAACGGTTACGAACCCCGCGGCCGCGCGCGGAGTCCGACCCTCGGATCGATGTGGCGTGAACATCGATCGCCCACATGGACTCCCTCGGCGGGCGTCCCCGCATCGGTTCCAGGTGTCGGCCCTGCTCTTCCGCCTCGTCGGAATACCCGTGGGGGGTATGTGGTTGGCGTTGCCGACAGAACTGTTCCGCGCCTCCCGGAGGAACCGATGCACCAGTCGGCAGACGAGTCTGACCACACTCGCCACCAGCAGCACCGGCGACACCAGCATGATGAGCATCAGCACGGTGGACACGCGAGCTGGCGGACCGCGGCCCAGGCAACCGCGCACTGCCTCACCGGCTGTGCCATCGGCGAGATCCTGGGCATGGTCGTCGGTACGTCGCTGGCGTTGCACAACGGCGCGACCGTCGCGGTGTCCATCGCGCTGGCGTTCGTCTTCGGCTACGCGCTCACCATGCGCGGCGTCCTCCGCGCCGGGTTGCCGGTCCGTCAGGCCCTGAAGGTCGCGCTCGCCGCCGACACCGTTTCGATCGCCGTCATGGAGATCATCGACAACACCGTCATGGTCGCGGTGCCGGGCGCGATGGACGCGGGCCTTGCCACCGCGTTGTTCTGGGTGGCGCTGGCGTTCTCGCTGTTGCTCGCGTTCGTCCTGACCGTGCCCGTCAACCGCTGGATGATCGCGCGCGGTCGTGGCCACGCGGTGGTCCACGCGTACCACTGACGACCGGTGACGCGACGCCCACAGTGCCTGCCAGGCCCGCCTCCGTGCGACCTGGCAGGCACGTCCAGGTCGTGTCCTAGTCGTCCTGCGGGCGTTGGAGCGGGAAGGGCGGCATCGTCAGCGGGAGAGCCGCGAGGCGTACCAGTAAGAGGACGTTGTCGTCGCCGGCGGTGCGGTTGAGGCGCAGTCGCCCGCACTTCAGGCAACGGTGGATCAGAACCCAGCGACCCTGACCGCGCACCGTCACGGCGATGGGTTCCATCCCGCCGGGGCACTCGGCCTTACGGTCGCCGGGGGTGTTGCGATCGAGGTGTCTCGACCACAGACAGCTGGGACAGTGATTGCGATGCGTCGTACCTGGCGCGTCGAGAGAGACCTCTACGCCACAGTGTCCGCACTGAAAGGAACGCGCGAATGCCAAGGAAGACCTTTCGGAGCGAGGGTTTCAGGCTGGAGTGACACGGCTCGCCTCCTTTCGGTCCAGGTGCTCGATCAGGAGCTGACAGCAGAACAGGAACCCGCCCGGGGCGTCAATCGAATATCGCCGCGGCGCGGGGTTCGGGGGGTTGGTTGGCGTGCGTCGTTGCTGGGGCGGGCGTTCCTAGCGGAGCAGGGTGCCGAACACCACGTCGAAGAACGGATTCAGGGCGTCCGCGGACCGGTCCGAACGCGCGGAGATGAGCGTGCCCTCCCAGGCGTTGAGGATGAACCGGGCCATGGTCTCGGCGTCGATGTCGGCGCTGACCGTGCCGGTTTCCTGGGCTTCGCGGATCGCGCCCGACAAAGCGGTGGCCCACCGCTGCAAGCTCTGCCCTACGGCCTCGCGGATCACCTCGCTGTGGTCGACGATCTCGGTGCCGAAGTCGCCGAAGAGGCAGCCGCGGGTGCACTTCAGGTCGACGATCTCGTCGCGGAGGAACTCGAAGTAGCGGCGCAGTCGGACGAGGGGCTCGACGCTGGTGTCCTCGAGATCCTGCAACCGACGGCTGGCGCCGTACTTCTCCAGCGCGACGACGGCCAGGTCCTCCTTGCTGGAGAAGTGGTTGTAGAACGAGCCCTTGGGTACGCCCGCCGTGTCCGTGATGTCCTTCACGCCGGCGGCGTTGAAGCCCCGTGCGTGGAAGCGATCGACCGCCGCGTCGACGATCTGTTCCCGCATGCTCCGCCTGGCCATCGGAGCCTCCTTGCCGCAAGATGACCGTTCGTCTCGCGGTCAGGGTAACCCACGTCCTCGGCGGTGGCCTTGTGGTGTTCGTTACGCCCTCTCCGCGCCGGAGCAGCCTTGACAGCATCTAAGACGACCGGTCATATTGTCTCCGTTCGACTCCCGCACGGGTCGGCCCGCCGTCCAGCCAGGGGCCCGAGAAGCCCGGCCGGACCGGCAACACGACGTGCACGAGGTGCACCCACTCACACCGACACCACTCACACCGACGCCGCCAGAACCTGACCTCGGCGGCGTCCTCGTCCTGAGGAGACACATGTCCACCTACCGCGCGTTCCAGGTGACCGGATCCCGGAACTTCGAGCTCGTCACCCGGGAGGTCACAGCTCCGCCCGTGGGCCAGGTGCGGATCAGGGTGGAGAGCTGCGGGGTCTGCCACTCCGACGCCCTGGCCGCCGAAGGGCTGCGGGCCGACCCGAGCCGGCCGATCGTTCCGGGCCACGAGATCGTCGGCGTCATCGAAGCGGTCGGCGACGGCGTGACCGCGTGGCACGTCGGCGACCGGGTCGGCGTCGGCTACCTGGCCGGTCACTGCGGCGAGTGCGAGAGCTGCCGGCGCGGCGACTTCGTGAACTGCGTCAACCAGGAGCAGACAGGCACGACCGTCGACGGTGGGTACGCCGAGGTCGTCACGGCGAGGACCAGCGGACTGGTCCGGATTCCCGACGGCATGGCGTCGGTCCAGGCCGCACCACTTCTGTGCGCGGGCCTCACCACGCTGAGCGCGCTGCGGCAGGCCGGCGGCCGTCCGGGAGCACTGGTCGCGGTCCAGGGAATCGGCGGCCTCGGCCACCTCGGAGTGCAGTACGCCAACCGGCTCGGCTACCGCGTCGCGGCCATCGCGCGCGGGCCGGGGAAGGCCTCACTGGCGGTCCAACTCGGCGCGGACGAGTACATCGACAGCACCGCCGAGGACCCGGCCGAGGCGCTGCAGCGGTTGGGCGGCGCCAGCGCCATCCTGGCGACGGCCGCGAGCGGTGGCTCCATGACCCCGCTGATCCGCGGTCTCGCGCCGCGCGGTCGCCTGCTCGTCCTGGGCGCGGCGCAGGACCCCATCTCCGTCTCGACCCCGGACCTCATCTTCGGCACCCGCACCATCACGGGCAGCCTCACCGGCAGCGCGATCGAGAACGAGGACAACCTCGCGTTCAGCGCCCGCCACGACATCCGTCCGATGACCGAGACGATGCCGCTCACCGAGGCGCCGAAGGCGTACGAGCGCATGATGGCCGGCCAGGCGCGGTTCCGCATCGTGCTCGACCCGGCCGCCTGACGCCTGCGAAGGCGCGCCGCCGGGCCTGGGAGCGCGGTTCAGAAGCGCTGAATCGCGCTCCCAGAACCTCCGTGCGTCGCCGGCCCGGCGCTCAGGAGGAGTCGACGTAGAGACAGAAGGGATGCCCGGCCGGATCGAGGAGCACTCGCACGTCGTCCTGCGGTTGGTGGTCGGGGAGAGTCGCCCCCATCTCGACCGCATGAGCCACGGCCGCATCGAGGTCGCCGACCTCAACGTCCAGATGGATCATCATCTGCTGCCGACCATCGACCGCGGGCCAGACCGGTCGCGCGTACTCCGCCGAGTGCTGAGGCTGAACCGCCAGGTAGGCGTTGCCCTCAGGCGCCGCCAAGGTCACCTCGTTCGGCTCGTCCCGGTAGACCTCCCAGTCGAGCAGTTCGGCGTAGAACCTCCCCAGCGCGCGTACGTCCGGCGCATCGAGCACCACGCCCCAGTAATGACCATTCGAGCGTCCACGAACCATCGGGGTCACCTCCTCGTGCCGTGGAGCGCAATCTAGTCCTCCGCACGGACATGACCCGGCCCCGCGCGCGGGTGCACGCCGAGGCGATCCGACGGGCAGGAGGTGTGGGGCTCTGGAGCGGGCCGAATCGCCTTGCTCTGTTAGGTTGTCGGCCGTGACGACACCGCCGGGTCTTTTCCAGCCAGGGAGCACCGTCGTACGACGTGACGTGCAGCGAGGCAGGGTGGCCTCGGCTGTGCCGTGCAGGGTGGTGGCGCCTCCCGAGAGCGCCGACGGCACCGAGGGTGCCGAGGATCTGCTCGCCCTCGTCCGCTGGCCTGGTGTCGTCGGCTGGTGGGAGAGGACGTGGATCGACTACCTGCTCACCGGCGATGAGGCGCGGCGCGCCCAAGGGATCGACGACCTCGCGGCAGGGACGTGGGAGCTCGCCAGTTGGACGTGGCGGGACACGACGAAGCTCGACCTGATGGTCCCCGACGCCTACTTCAGCGTGTCCGTCTACTTCGATGCGGAGGAGAAGTCCAACGGTTGGTACGTCGACTTCCGCCGCCCCTTCACACAGACGTCGATCGGCCTCGACACCTTGGACCTCATGCTCGACCTCGTGATCGAGTCCGACCTCACCTACCGCTGGAAGGACGAGGACGAGTACGACCAGGGTCGCCGGCTGGGCGTCGTCTCCGACGTGGAGCACCGTCACGTGCAGGAGGCGCGTGAGCAGGTCATCGACCTTCTGCGGCGGCGAACCGGCCCGTTCGAGGACCGGTGGCGTACCTGGCGACGCGATCCCGGCTGGCCCCTTCCCGTCCTTCCTGCGGACGCCCTGACCGCGGCCGTGGCGGCGGGTCAGAGCGAGCGCAGCCCCTGGACGGCGACGTCGATCCCGCGTCGCATGGACACCCAGAACTCCTCCTCGGACTGACCGAGTTCGAGGCTCGCGAGCCCGACCCCCTGTGTCGCCCCCATGAGGGCACCGACAGCGGCCGCCGCGCTGATCGGGTCGAGTTCGTCGGGACAGGCGTTCGCCAGGGCCGTGGCCACCTCCCGCTGCACGTCGAACATCAGGTGCAGCGCCTTCGCCTGGAGTGCCGGGACGGTCATGAGGAGATGCGTGTAGGTCTCCACGAGTGCGGGATCGTCGCGCCCCACGCCCTGGACTCTGAAGTCGGCCAACATTGCCTCGTAGGCCCGGATGAGCAGGTCGGCGACAGTTTCGCCGGGCTGCCGGTCGGCGATCACGTCGAGCGGAACCCTGCCGCGCCGCAGCGTGTCCGCGAACAGGACGTCTTCCTTGCTGGGGAAGTGGTTGAAGAACGTCTTCGTGGCCACGTCGGCCGCGGACGCGATCTGCGCGACCGTCGTCTGCTCGTACCCCTGCTCCCCGAACAGCCGGATCGCGGTCTCCGCGAGCAACTCCTTCGTCTGGCGCTTCTTGCGCTCGCGCCGCGTCTCGTCCATACGCAAACTTTACATGGAGAAGACGGTTACACTCGTTGCATCGTTACACTCAATGGTGTTTCCATGGAAGTGGCCGAACGGTCTCGACCGAGGAGAGCGCATGACAGTCCAGGAGCCCCTGAGTCTTCCGATGACCGCGACCGGCCCGTTCGACCCGCCGGACCAGATCATGGCGATGCGGGCCGGGCAGCCGATCGCGAGAGTGCGGTTCGAGAACGGCGACCTCGGCTGGGTGATCGCCAGGCACGAGACCATCCGGCACGTGCTCACCGACCCACGCTTCAGCGCCCGGCAGGAGTTGCGGCGCGACGCCGGCGAGACGTTGCCGCCGGCCCCGCCCGGGGTGTTCATCGGGATGGACCCGCCAGACCACACCCGCTACCGGCACCTGCTGATCGGGCAGTTCACCGTACGCCGGATGAAGCTGCTCACCTCTCGCATCGAGGAGATCGCCCACGAGCATCTGGATCGGATGGAGGCGACCGGATCTCCGGCCGACCTGATACCGGCCTACGCCGCACCGATTCCCGCGATGACGATCTGCGAACTGCTGGGCGTGCCATACGACTTCCGCGACGAGTTCGCCCGTCAGGCCACCACGATGGCGCGGGCGGACACCACGATGGAGGAGAAACGACAGGCGGTGTCGGGGATCATCAGCCACCTCGCCGACCTGGTGCGCCAGAAGAGGTCCGAGCCGACCGACGACCTGCTCGGGGGACTCGCGAGTGAGGGCAACGACCTGACCGAGGAGGAACTCGCCAACATGGCCTTCCTCGTGCTCGGCGGCGGACTCGGCACGACGGTGGACATGCTCGGGCTCGGCACCTTCGCCCTGCTGCGTCATCCGGAACAGATTCCGAGGCTCACGGATCCGGAGACCGTCGACCATGCGGTCGAGGAACTCCTGCGCTACCTCACGACGGTGCGGGGCACGATCCGTACGGCCTTGGAGGACGTCGAAGTCGACGGCGCCCAGATCCGGGCCGGTGAATCCGTCCTCGTGTCGCTGGCCGTCGGCAACCGTGACGCGGCGAGGTACGCGGACCCCGACACGCTCGACGTGAGCAGGTCGGCGGCCGGGCACCTGTCGTTCGGACACGGCATCCACCAGTGCCTCGGACAGCAACTCGCCCGGGTGGAGATGCGGGTGGGGTTCGCCGAACTGTTCCGGCGATTCCCCGACCTGCGTCTGGCCGTGCCGGCAGACGACGTACGGGTTCGGGACGACATCTTCCACGGCGTCGACCAACTCCCGGTGGCCTGGGGCGCTGCGTCGTGATGACTTTCACTCCTACGCCTGAGGTCGCCGCCTGAGACGCCGTCAGGGAGGACCGTCGTGGTCCTCCCTGACGAGGGGGAGCGCTACGTCAGGAGTGTCAACACGAGCCTGACACCCCGATCGTGCTGCTCGAACTCACGTCCTAACAGCCGTTCACCCAGCGGTGCGAACTGATCTGGTCGTTGGCGACACGGCGTCGTTTACGTGGTCTCATGCGATCCCCCCGATCGTGACCACGGCGACCGGCTGCGTCTCATCGACGGATGCCCCGGCCGCACGATCTCGTTGTCGAGGACGACCTTGGCAGCCGGCGATGTCAGATCACTGGCGGACGAGCGTCATTTCGTTGACGGCACCGGGATGCCGACGCACTAGACCGGGAGGTCGAGGCGGACGTTGAGTTCCTGGAGCCAGGTGTTCAGGCTGAGGGCGAACTCCATGACGGGTCGAGCGAGGCCACCGGAGTTCCCATCGCCGGGCGACTCGTCCAGGAGGCCCCGCGACTCCGCCTTGCCGAGCAGAGCCATGATCGGCGCGTCGCCTCGTCCGACGACGCGGGTGAACTGTTCGCGGAGTGCCTGTTCGTAGCTGGGGTCCTGGGTGGTGGGGTAGGGGGACTTGCGGCGTTCGGCGATCGAGGTGGGCAGCAGGTGTCTGGTCGCGGCGCGCAGCAGGCTCTTCTCGTGCCCGTCGAAGGTCTTCATCGCCCACGGCGCGTTGAAGACGTACTGGACGAGGCGGTGGTCGCAGAACGGCACCCGCACCTCGAGGCCGCTGGCCATGCTCATTCGGTCCTTGCGGTCGAGCAGCAGTTGAACGAACCGGGTGAGGTGGAGGTAGCTGATCTCGCGCATCCGACGCTCGTGCCCGGTTTCGCCGTCCAGGCGGGGAACCTCGGCGATGGCCTGCCGGTAGGAGTCCTCCCGGTAGGCGCGAAGGTCCAGCTTCTTGGTGAGCACCGGATCGAACAGGGCAGAACCTCGCCGGCCCTGCGCGGCGAACATCGCCAGCCAGGGGAAGGTGTCGGCGTTGACGGCGCGGGGTTCGTGGAACCAGCGGTAGCCGCCGAACACCTCGTCGGCCGACTCGCCGGACAGCGCGACGGTCGAGTGCTCGCGGATGGCGCGGAACAGCAGGTAGAGCGAGATGTAGGCGTCGCCCCAGGTGGCCGGCGACTCGTTGGCCCTGATCACCGTCGCACGGTTGCCGGGGTCCATCAGGTCGGAGGTGGACAACACGATGTCGCTGTGGGCGGCCCGGACGTGTTCGGCAAGCTCGTGGACGTACGGCGTGTCAGGCGTGTCGCGGATCGGGTCCGGCTTGAAGTTCTCGGCATAGCCCACGAAGTCCACGGCGAAGGACCGGACCGGCCCTGACCCCTGCGCCGTCAGAGCCTTCGCGGCGATCGCGGTGATCGCGGAGGAGTCCAGCCCTCCCGACAGCAGCGTGCACAGCGGAACGTCGGAGATGAGTTGGCGCTGAACGATGTCCTCGAGCAGGTCGCGCACCGTGCCGATGGTGGTGTCCAGGTCGTCGGTGTGCTCGTGTGCCTCGAGCTGCCAGTACCGGCGCTTGTCGATGCCACCTCGATGGACGCGCACCACGGACCCCGGTCGCACCTCGTGGATGTCGGCGAACACCGACCGTTCGGGTGTCTTGACGAACGACAACATCTCCCGCAGCCCGTCCAGGTTCAGGACTGGCTCGACCTGCGGATTGGCCAGGATCGCCTTCGGCTCCGAACCGAACAGCACTCCGTGCGGCAGCGCGTGGTAGTACAGCGGCTTGATGCCCATCCGGTCCCGCACCAGCAGCAACTCCTGCTTGCGGGTGTCCCAGATCGCGAACGCGTACATGCCGTTGAGGTGGTCGACGAAGGAGTCGCCCCACTCCAGGTACGCATGCAACACCACCTCGGTGTCGCTGCTGGTCTGGAAGCGGTGGCCACGCCCCGCCAACTCCGTACGCAGTTCGTGGAAGTTGTAGACCTCGCCGCTGTAGGTCATGACCGCGGCCGCGTGGCCGCCGTCCTCCACCGACATCGGCTGGCGGCCGCCCTCGAGGTCGATGATCGAGAGCCTGCGGTGGCCCAGCGCCACATGCCGGTCCAGCCACATCCCCTCGGCATCCGGGCCACGGCACGCCATGGTGTCCGTCATCGCCTGTGTGACCGTGCGCTGGCCACTCAGATCAGCCTCGAAGTCCACCCAGCCGGTGATGCCGCACATTCAGCTGTTCATCTCCTTCCGACGCCACTCCGCGGAACGCGGGACCTGCCGGGAGGAAGTCGGTCGCGGGAGGACTGCCCGACGGTCCGTTCGGCACGTATCGTTCGACGCGCCACTCGTCCAACGTAGTGGCGGTAGTTGCTCTGAGCAACGTTGCGTCGCGCAACATTCCGGTCAATGGTGGGGCACTCATGAGCAAAGTGAACGTACGTCGTGGCAGGGGCACGCCTTCGCCCACGGGAGATTCGTCCACGGGGGAGAAGCCCACGCTGGAGATCCTCGAACGCGAGGTCACCCTGCTCGTACGCAGCGCGCTCCGCGGTCTGTGGGACGAAGGGTTCGGGCCGGCTCCCGGCGTCGACCGACACAGCTATCCCATGCTGGTCCTGCTCGCCGAAGAGGGCCCGATGCGCGTCGGCGAGGTCGCCCGATGGTTCCGGCTGGACAAATCGACCGTGAGCAGACACCTCGCACGGCTGGCGACCGCGGAACTCATCGAGCCGGTAGACGATCGGGCCGGTGTGCGCTCACCGCTGCGCGTCTCCGCCGCGGGCAGGGCCCGGATGGCCGAGATCAGTCGGGCGCGGCAGGAGTGGATGGGTGAGGCGGTCGAGGGTTGGTCCCCGGACGACATGGCAGTCCTGGCCGACCTGATGTCCAGGCTCAACGAGGACCTGCGGGCCGTACGGGAGAAGCGGCGGGGTGGCCGTGGCGAGGGCCCCATCGAGGGGAAGTCGGACGCGTCGCGGGAGGCTGTTCCGGCTCGCCGTCGCTAGGGTGAAACACGAACCCCCGCGCGGCACCGTGGTCCAGGTGCGCCTGCCGTGGCGTTCGAGAGTGTCGAGGTAGCGATCATGACCGGAGACCGGGACAGGATTCGGGCCGACTTCGACGACGTGGTCAACATGGCGCCCGCCGAACTCGAGCGCTGGCTCGCCACCGACCAGTCGCGCCGGGCCGGACAGCATCGAGACGGTGGTGAGTCGGTCGGACACGAGTCCGGGCGCCGTATCGTCGAGATCCGTCGGAGTACCAGAGGCGATCTCAGTGTCGACGATTACGCACACATGCGCAAAGTCGTCGGATACGTGCATCGGCATCTCGCGCAGCGTCCCTCGGGGGACGTCCGCGACAGCACCTGGCGTCATTCGTTGATGAACTGGGGACACGATCCACTCAAGGATCGAAGGGGTTGAGAGGGGGCGATCGTGCACGAGTTCCGCGAAGGTGACCGGGTTCGCTGGGACGCCGGGAACCAGAGTTCGGTCGGGACGATCGAGCGCAAGCTGACCGAGGACACCGAAGCCGGCGGACGGCAGGTACGGGCCAGCGAGGAGGAGCCGCAGTACCTCGTTCGCAGCGAGAAGACCGGTCGTACCGCGGTGCACAGGCCGTCCGCTCTCCACCGCCTCGACTGACCGCGTCGTCGGGGTCGCGTCGACTGAGGGATGGCGATGGTTTTGGGCCTGGCTCGACCAGGCCCGCTTCCCGTCGGGAGCGGCTAGCTGGTGCGTCCGACGGTCAGGTGTCCCTCGGACGGAGCTCGCGCGGCAGGGAGGGATCGGTCAGCACGTCATAGAGGTTGCGCGCGATGGCGTGGTAGCCGTACATCGCCCCGTTCACCCTGCGCAGGCCGAGGTCGTCGCTGAGTCGGCGGGAGTCGGCCAGGACGCGTCGACACCGGTCAGCCAACTGCTCGTAGTGCGCGAGCGGTACCTCCTTCAGTTCCATGGCGTCCCTGTCGAGTACTTTCGGCGGCCAACGAGCAGCAAGCGCCGCGACGGCCGCGTCCTGTCGGCGAGGCAGTGACCTGCGGCCTCGAGCCAGGATCGAAGGGTGTCGATGGACACCGCCGGTCCCCACCAGGGCGCCGGCGTCATCGGAGCGAGGTAGCGGTCCAGGGCGTCGATCGCGTCCTGGTAACCGAGCCCGCCCACGTCGAGTCCGACGCCATGGCCGATCTCACGGATGCCGTGCTCGACCTGCCACGACGCCGTGGTCAGCCGCCCGAGCGTCAGGTCGTACGGCGGTCGTGCCGTGCTCCCGTCACTGGTCCAGGATCGTCAGGTCCAGTTGACGCAGCCGCTCGGGATCGGCGAGGACGTCGATCTGGACGATCCGGCCCTGCGTCACGGTGAAGGCCAGCACCGACAGGGGTTCGCCGCCCGGTGCGACGAGGAGCCCGGCCGCGCCGTTGACGAGCGCCGGGTACGTGACCGCCGCGGGTTGGGAGAACGTCAGCGCCTGTCGCGCGACGTTCGCGGCCCCGCGGATCACCCTCGTCAGGTCCGGCCGCTGGTCACCACCGTCGCCTCGGAGGACGACGTCCGGGTCGAGGACCTCGACCAGCCGATCGAAGTTCCCCTCCCGGGCGGCGGCGAGGAAGGCTTGGACAACCTCGCGTTGGCGTACGACGTCGGCGTCGGGAACGGCGGCCTCCCCGCGCACCCGGCGCCGCGCCCGGCTGGCGAGCTGTCGGGTCGCGGCCGGCGAGCGTCCCACGATCGGGGCGATCTCCTCGAAGGACACGGCGAACACGTCGTGCAGGACGAACACCAGTCGTTCCGTCGGGGCCAGGGTGTCCAGGACGACGAGGAGTCCCAGGCCGATCGAGTCGGCGAGAAGTGCCTCCTGCTCGGGATCGATCGCGTCCTCGCGGCTCAGGATCGGGTCGGGTACGTACGTCTCCAGGGACTCCTCGCGCCGCGACCTGCGCGAACGCAGCATGTCCAGGCACACCCGCCCGACAATCGTCGTGAGCCAACCACCGAGGTTCGCGACGGCACTCGTGTCGGCACGGCTGACCCGCAGCCAGGACTCCTGTACGGCGTCGTCGGCCTCGCTCAGCGAGCCGAGCATGCGGTAGGCGACCGCCCGCAGGTGAGTCCGGTTCGTATCGAATTGCTCCGCCAGCCAGTCCTGATTGTCCATCTGCCACGCTTCCTCGTTCGGCTTCCCGTCGTCAGCCTGACGGATGGAACGCGGCGAATGTGACAGGGCCGCCCACCCACCGGACGGTGCGCACCGGGCGTGCGGTCATGGTCGCGGCACGACGCCCGCACGCCCGGATGTGTCGCGGAGCCCGGCTCAGCGCGGCGGAGCGCCCGGACCGCTCAGAGCGGGTTGGTCTTCAGTACACCGGTCAGCCGGTCGTACTCGAAGGTGAACGAGCGGGTGTCGGCCGTGTCCTGCAGGCCCTCGATGCTGACGTCGAGCCTGCCGAGCCGCACGTCGTCGTGGGTGGCGATACGCAGCCACGGCTCGCCGGCGCGCAGTGCCGTGACCTCCTTGAGCAGTGTGCCGTCCCGCCCGGCGGCGATGGCGTAGCTGCGACCCTGCGGCGAGAGGAAGTCGATACCGCCGTCCTCGCGAAGGGTCATGGTGATGACGAGGTTGCCGCGCCCGCCGTTCGCGGTGCCGATGAAGTCGTAGATCGGGGCCGGGTCGCCGACGTAGTACTTCAACCGACCCATGCCGGTGACGTCCATGCCGTTGTAGAACGTCCGCCCGTCAGTGTCGAGCCACAGGTGCGGATTGTGCGTCTTGGCGTTGAAGTCGGGCCCGGAGTTGTAGGAGATGTGCCAGTGCGGCGGGTTGTCGTTGTGCAGCGTGTTGTTGGTCTCGAATCCCATCAGCACGAAGCGGTGCCCCTTGGCGGCCGCGACCTCCACCATGCCGGAGTCCATCAGGATCGCGTGGGAGGCGATGAGTTGGTGAACGACGGAGCGGACCTCTCCGGTCGGCCACGCGACACTGGTGAACGGACCGGCGACACGGTCGGGGTCGTTGTGCTCGATCCGGAAGTTCATGCCGGGAGAGTCGTCGGGGAAGCTCCACACCTGCAGCGTCGGCTGGTTGGCGTCAACCGACGGTTGCGTCATCGGCAGGGTGAACGTGAACGCGTACCGGTCGAGCCGGTCACGCCGGATCTCCGGACGCAGCTCCTGGTGGATGACCGCCTCGACATAGGTGTTCGGCCAGCCGACCTGGACCTCGATGCCGTCGGTGTTCTTCGGCCCGCGTACGACCGTGTAGAACTCCGCTCGGCTGGCGACCGAGTAGGTCGCGCCCGGGACGATGTCGTAGCCCTCCGGCAGCGTGATCTCGGGCCGGCTGGGCTCGCCGGCAAGTCGGCGAACGACGCGGAAGAGTCCATAGGTCACGTCGGCGGCCTGCGCGACGCCGGGAAGCGCTATCGCGAGGCCAACGGCGGGCACGCCGGCAAGCAGGGTTCGTCGGGTCAGTGGTGTGGGCATCGAAGGTCCTCCCCTGGAAGTCATGATCTTCAACGTGTGATCATCTTCGCCCGAACCGACCCGACAAGGTCCCCTCGCCGAACACCAGATGAAGGGAGCCGCTCCCGGCCTCACCGCTCCGGCCTCACCCCTCCGGGCCTCACCCCAGCAGGTCCCTCGTGTCCAGCAGCAGCCAGGTGTCCGGCGGGATCTCCGGCTTCCCGGGCACCGGCCGGCGTTCCTCCGTCCACGCCGACCCCACGGCGGCCGTGGCGAACCCACGCCAGAACCGCGCGGCGCCGGCGTTCTCCTCCTGGAAGGCGATCGCCCAGCGGCCTGGTTGGGAGCGCAACAGTTCCAGTGCGGCCCGTTGTCCGACGCCGTTGCGGCGAAGGGCGCGGACGACGAAGAAGCCGCCGATGGACGTCGCGCCGTCGGCAAGTCGCCGGGTCATCGTGAAGCCGGCGAGCGTCGAGTCCTGGTGGATCAGGTAGACCCGGCGGTCCGGCTCGCTGAAGAACAGCGGCAGCCGCTCGAACGCGTACAGTCCGTCGGGGCTCGGCGTGTAGCCGCGAAACTCCGACAGGTCATGGCGTTCCAGCTGTGCCAGCCGTTCGACCACCAGCCGGTGCTCCTCGCCGACCCGCTGAATCCTCACCGTGGATCCCACTGTCAACTCCCTCTTGCCGGGCTGACCCTTCTGGTCGGGTCGCATGGTCGAGTGTCGTGAGCGATAGTGGGAAGCCCTTAATCTTTCGCGTGGAGGCGAAACATGGGCTGGTGGCAGATCAGCGCGGACACTCTGGCGCAGAGCCGCTTCGTCGTCTCCCCGCTCGCGGAGACGGTCGCGGCCATGATGGCGCTGCGCTCGGGTGCGGCGGCCTACCCGGGGGAGCGGCGCTGGGTCGACCTGCACCGGCCCGGCTACCAGGAGTACCTCGCAGGTGACCCGATCGGCGAGGCCCTCGTGCGATCCGCGCTGGGCAGGAACTGGATCGCCGACTTCCTGGCGCCGACGCCTTCCGGCGCGGAGGGTGTGACGTTCGAGGAGGAGGTGGCGAGGGTCCGGGCGACGCCGGACGAGACCGCGCGGGCCGATCTGGCGGTGGCTTCGGGCGGCCCGGTTCCGGACCAGCTTCGGGTGTCGTCAGGGCTCGGCCACCGCACCGCCGACCTGCTGGGCTGGGTGTGGACGCAGGCCGTCCTGCCGTACTGGAACCAGCGCCGGCGGATCATCGAGGCCGACGTCCTGGCGCGGGCCCGTCAACTGAGCCTTGGCGGCTGGGCGGCCGCGCTGGACGGCATGCAGCCGAAGACCCGCTGGCTCGGTCAGGGCCGGCTGCAGATCAACGGGCACGACTACCCGCCGCGGGAGTTGTCCGGGGTGGACCTGCTGTTCGTACCCGTCACGCCACGGCAGGGCTGGGTGTCCTGGGAGGAGCCGAGCCGGTACGCCGTCGTCTATTCGTGCTCGGGCGTGCTCGCCGACCAGGGCCGCGCGCCCCTACCGCAGGCGCTGGGCAGGCTGCTCGGCCCGGCGCGGGCGCAGGTCCTAGTCCTCCTCGACACGCCCAAGAGCACGACGCAACTGGTGGCGCTGACCGGCCAGGGGCTCGGCTCGGTGGGTCGTCATCTCAAGGTCCTGCTGGACGCCGGTCTGGTCCTGCGTCGGCGAGCCGGCCGGACGGTGCTCTACTCCCGCCTCGCGCCCGGTGACGCGTTGGTGGAGGCTCAGTGGGTGGGCAGCGCCGTAGACGCCTGGGACTCGAAGTAGTCGCGCAGCCGGACGGCGTACACCCGGCGCTCCGCGGCGGTCGCGGGCTCGGGACGGTGGCGGCTGGCGTAGAGGTCGTCGCCTGCGTACCGAGGAAACACGTGCACGTGGTAGTGCCACGCGTCCTGGTAGCCCGCCGGCTCGTTGTGCTGCCTGGTCGAGACGCCGTCGCAGTCGTAGGTGTGCCGGATGGCGACCGCGACCTCGCGCACCAGGTCGTGGACCGCGTGCCCGTCGGCGTTCGGCAGGTCGTACAGGTTCTCGTGGTGTGCGGTGGGGACGACGAGGACGTGGCCGTGGTTGTTCGGCCACCACCGTGCCGAGACGAACGCGGCGGCCCGCTCGCTCCGCCGTACGATGTCGTCGGGATCGCTCAGCGGTGTCTCCCGGCCGGCGAGGAGCAGGCAGAACGGACACGAGTAGCCCGTGGGCTCATGGTTGAACACGCGTCCTCCGGTGCGCTCGTCGAGCGGCTCGATCCGGCATCCTCACGGCGCTGTCAAGCCAGGATTGACCTTCTCCACCAGGGCGCGGAGGTCATCGAGCTCGCCTTCGGTGAGATCGGTCAGGGGTGGACGTACCGGTCCGGCCGTCCGGCCGACCGCTGTCAGGCCCGCCTTGACGATGGCCACGG
The DNA here is from genome assembly GCF_014873875.1 of Actinopolymorpha pittospori. Classification (GTDB taxonomy): domain Bacteria; phylum Actinomycetota; class Actinomycetes; order Propionibacteriales; family Actinopolymorphaceae; genus Actinopolymorpha; species Actinopolymorpha pittospori. The sequence goes on from NZ_JADBEM010000001.1 coordinate 2,810,348, forward strand.
CGTACCCGGCTCCACGGTTGCGGATGTCGAGGTAGGGAAGGACGAACTCGTCCAGCTTGCGGTAGGCCTTCTCCCGGTCGCGGGCCCGCACCGCGTCGTAGAAGTCCATCGCCCACTCCGGCATGAAGTTGAAGATCGCCGAGGAGTAGGTCGTGACACCCATCTCGAGGTACGGCAGCGCGTAGGTCTCGGCGGTGGGCAACCCGCCGATCGACAACAGCCGATCGCCAAGCTGGGCGTGGATCCTGGTCAACAGGTCGACCGAGCCGATCCCGTCCTTGAAGCCGATCAGGTTGGGGCAGGTGTCGGCCAGGGTGCGTACGGTGTCGAATCCGAAGGCGGCGTTGGCCCGGTGGTAGACGATCACCCCGAGCGAGGTCGCCGCGCACACCGCGCGTACGTGCGCGACGAGGCCCGCCTGGGACATCTCGGTGAGGTACGGCGGCAGCAGGAAGACTCCGTGCGCTCCGGCGGCCTCGGCGTCCCGCGCCATGGCGACCGCCTGCGCGGTGCCGTAGCCCGCCGGGGCGATCACAGGTGTGCCGTCCGGCACCGAGGCGACCGCGGCGCGCACGACCTGGCTCACCTCCGTGGGCGTGAGGGCGAAGAACTCGCCGGTGCCGCCCGCCGCGAACAGCCCGGACGCGCGAAACGATCCCTGCCAGGCGACGTGCTCGCGGTAGGCCGCCTCGTCGAAGGCGAGGTCGGGAGTGGCGTGGGTGACGGGGAAGGACAGCAGTCCCGTGCCCAGCGCGGACCTGAGCTCCGGTGGGGTGAACGTCGCCATGGTGAGCCTCCAGTCAGTGGGCGTCCGGTCGGAGTGGGTACCCGTGCTGATGTCTCACCAACGCGGCTTCGTGGGGTCGTAGTCCGGCTGGAACCTTCGCATGTAGCCGGTGTCGTCGCGGCGGCGGATCCCGCACGAGACGTACTGCTCGTGCAGGCGGGCGAGCGCGTCCCGGTCGAGTTCCACGCCGAGCCCGGGGCCGGTCGGCACCGCGACGGAGCCGTTCTCGAAGTGGAACAGCCCCGGCGCGATCACCTCTTCGCTCTCCAGCTTCCACGGCCAGTGGGTGTCGCACGCATACGTCAGGTTCGGCGTCGCGGCGGCGAGGTGGGTCATCGCGGCCAGGCTGATACCGAGGTGGGAGTTGGAGTGCATCGACAACCCCATCCCGAAGGTCTCGCAGATGCCGGCGAGCAGGTGGGACCGGACCAGGCCGCCCCAGAAGTGGTGGTCGGACAGGATGACCTGGACGGCGTCCTCCGCGACGGCCGGCCCCAGATGGTCGAACGCGACGACGCACATGTTCGTGGCGAGCGGCATCGACACCTCTCGCGCGACCTTCGCCATCCCGCCGATGCCGGCGGTCGGGTCCTCGAGGTACTCGAGCACCCCCTCGAGTTCCTGGCCGACCCGGATGGAGGTCTCCACACTCCAGGCGGCGTTGGGGTCGATGCGCAGCGGGTGCTCGGGGAAGGCCCGGCGGAGCGCGTGGATCGTCGCGATCTCCTCCTCGGGCGGGAGGACGCCACCCTTGAGCTTGAGCGCGGTGAAGCCGTAGTCGTCGACCATTCGGCGGGCCTGGGCGACGAGCCCGTCAGGGGCGAGCGCGGCGCCCCAGGAGTCGGGCTCCTCGCCCGGATGACCCGCCCACTTGTAGAAGAGGTAGGCGCTGTAGTCGACCCGGTCCCGAACGGCGCCGCCGAGCAGGTCGCTGACCGGCCGGCCGATCGCGTGACCCTGCGCGTCGAGGCAGGCCACCTCGTACGCCGACAGGACCCGCTCGGCCGCGCGACTTCCGGTCATGACACCGCTGCTGGCGGCCCGGCCACGGGACGTGTCGCCGTCCACGACCTCGCGGATCCGTCGGGCGACCTCGTGGGTGTCCCACACGTCGACGCCGGTGAGCCGCGTCGCGGCGGCGCGGACGTCGGCCAGGTGGCCGTCGTCGCCGTAGGTCTCGCCCAGGCCGGTCACGCCGCCCTCGGTGACGATCTCGATGATCGTCCGGAGTGCGAAGGGCTCGTGGACGCCGGAGGAGTTGAGCAGCGGTGGATCCCGGAACGCGACCGGGGTCACGCGTACCTCGCGGATGCGGTCGGTCTCACTCGACACAAGCTCGGCCACCAGGAGTCCTCCGCTCGATGCGACGGCGGCGTCCGCTGCCGGACATCTCGGACGCCTACGAGCGAATCTAGTGGGCGTGCGGTGGTGGAGACAGCGCGGCGGCGGCATCCGAGACGGTACGGCCGCGGTAGGACAGTGTCGGTGATCGTCCGCGATCCGCGACTTCCTGCAGAAGCTTCCCTCCTCCCTCGACCTGCGGACCTACTGCGACGCGACGGTCTTCGCACGCGGCGGGCAGGGAAGGGACGAGAACGAGGGCTACGACGCGTTCGTTCCGCTCATCGACTCGGGGATCTCGAGCTCGCGGAGTCCTGTGAGTTTCCGCAGACAGACACTCGGCTCGCCGCAGCCCTGAACGGCATGCTCGCCCAAGTGGAGCGGGCCTTCGCCGCCCGGGCGACCTCCGAGGCGCGGATGCGCCGTTTCGTCACCGACGTGAGTCACGAGCTGCGCACGCCGCTGTTCGGCATCAGGGGTTCCACCGAGCTGTACCGGATGGGTGCGCTGTCCAAACAGGCGGACGTCGACCAAACCATGCGCCGGATCGAGAGTGAGTCGAGTCGTCTCGCGAGCCTCACCGAGGACCTGTTGCTGCTCGCCCGGCTCGACGAGGGCGCCGGCCCGGGCGCCCTGCGGCTGCAGCTCGCACCGATGGACCTACGGACCCTCGCGGCGGACGCGCTCCACGACCTGCGTGCCCTCGACCCGACCCGCACCGTCGAGCTCACCGGACCAGGCACCGGACCTGCTGCCAGGCCGGGCACCGGTCCGGATGCCATCGGGTCGGCCGCTCCAGCCCCGGTCATCGGTGACGAGGCGCGGCTCCGGCAGGTCGTGGCGAACCTGGTCGGGAACGTGATCGCCCACACGAAGGCCGGCACCAGCGTGCGGATCGGCGTCGGGACGGTCGGAACGCGGGCGGTGCTCGAAATCGCCGACAACGGGCCGGGGCTCGCCCCCGACCAGGCCGCTCGCATCTTCGACCGCTTCTACCGGGCCGACAGGTCCCGCAGCCGCACGGACGGGCGAACGGGATCCGGTCTCGGGCTCGCCATCGCGCAGTCCCTGGTGGCAGCGCACAGCGGACGGATCGAACTCCGGACCGCCCCGGGGCAGGGGGCGACCTTCCGCATCGTTCTGGCCGCCGCGGGATGTCAGGCGGAGCGCGCCGCGGACTCGCCTGCCATCGACTCACCAGCCAGCGGGGAGGTCGCCGACCGCAGTTGATGCCGGTCGGCCCACTCGACGATCGCGGCCGCGATCGCCTCCGGCTGGTCCTCGGGGGCGAGATGCGCGGCCGGCCCGCAACCGCGGATCTCCAGGTTGGCGATGTTCTCGGCACACCACGCGGTGAGCTCGGGACCGATCATCAGGGTCGGTGAGGAATCGAAGGTCAGGAGCAGCTTCGGAACGTCCGCACTGCCCGCGAGCCACCGGTCGTACGCCGTGATGCGGTCGACCACGTCGGCCGGTTCCCCGTCGAGGGGCATCGAACGGGCCCACTGCAGCAGCGGACGTCGGCTGTCGTACGTCGGGTAGGGCTCGCGGTAGGCCCGCAGGTCCTCCTCGGACAGCGGGGTCAGCACGGTCTGCCGGAACGCCTCGGCGAAGACGTTCTCTTCCAGGACGAGCCGCTCACCGACGTCGGGCGTCCGGAAGGCCTCGAAGCGGCCACGCGCCGCGGCGGGGAACTCTGCCCAACTCATCGGCCGGACGATGGTCTCCATGAACGTCAGGCCGCGGATCCGGTCCGGGTGGCGAGTCGCCCAGTCGAAGGCGAGCGCTCCGCCCCAGTCCTGGCCGACGAGCACGACGTCGTCCAACCCGAGCCGGTCGAACCACGCGTCGAGGAAGCGTGCGTGGTCGGCGAAGCGGTACGGAATGGCCGGCTTGCCGGACCGCCCCATCCCGATCAGGTCGGGGGCGAGGCAGCGGCCGGGCGCGCCGATCCTCGGGAGTACGTGCCGCCACAGGTGGGACGAGGTCGGGTTGCCGTGCAGGAAGACCAGCGGCGTACCGCTTCCGGTCTCCTCGTAGTACATCGTGGAGTCGAGCACATCGACTGTGGGCATGGCGAAAAGTCCTTACCGCGTTGAGATCGGTTGAGGTCGAGGTCGAGGTCGCTCGATCGGATCAGGCGTCGAGCGGTGTGTCGAGCAGGGTCGTCAGGTCGCGGACGAAGCGCGCGGTGGCCCGTCCGTCCAGGCCGCCCAGCGGCGCGAGGAGCTGGTCGAGGAGGTGCTGGACGGTCTCCATCGCGGGGCGGATCACCTCGCTCCCACGGTCGGTGAGCGAGAGCTGGACGGCCCTGGTGTCCGCCGGGTCCCGGGAGCGTTCGATGAGGCCGTCGGCCTCCAGGGTGCGGGCGAGCTTGGAGACGTAGAGAGCCTCGAGTCCGGTGTGGTCGGCGAGCTCGCGTTGGCTCGGCCGCATGCCGGAGCGCTGCATGCCGTACAGCGACGACAGGAGTGAGTACTGCGCGTGCGTGAGGCCGAGCGGCGCGACCGCGCGGTCGACGGCGGCCCGCCACTTCAGGGACAGCCGCCACACCAGGAAGCCGGGCGTTGGACTCATCCGTGCGTCACTCGCGGTCGACCTCATGACAGATAGCGTACATGGCTATTAAGTACATGGCTACTATCTGCCGGTCGGGACCTGCGCGTCCGGGAGAGTTGACTCTGTCACCGGTGTGAGGGTGCACTGTGGCGTCATGACCACTGACGCACTCCCTTTCGGCTCTGTGGACGTACTGGTTCGGGGCAGCGGTCCGGCCCTGCTGCTCGCCCACGGGGCGGGCGGGGGAATCCAGGGAAACTTCGGCCTCGTCCTGGACGACCTGGCGGACGACCACACCGTGATCGGTCCGCACTATCCCGGGTCAGGTCGTACACCGGTCGCGGCCGAACCGCTCCAACTCGACGACCTGGCTGACCAGTTGGTGGCGTCGGCCGTCGCGGCGGGAAAAGACACGTTCGCCGTCCTTGGTGAGTCCCTCGGCAGCGCCGTAGCGATCCGGATCGCGACCCGGCACCCTGATCGGGTCGAGGCGCTCGTGCTCACCGTCGGTTTTCCGGTGGCCGATCCTGTCCTCCTGCTGGCGGCCGAACTCATCAAGGTTCTGACGTTCGCCGGTGAGCGCGGGGCCGTGGCACGTCTCGCGACCCTGTCCTGCCTGACCAACGCGCGGCTGAGCGAGATCCCGCCCGCGAAACTGGACGCGCTGGTCGCGCAGACCCAGGAGGGAATGCCACCCGGCACCCGCGACCACTTCGACCTGGCGGCCCGGGTGGACGTCCGCGACGACCTCGCCAGGGTCGACGTGCCCACACTCGTCTTCGCGGCGACCGGCGACCGCCTGGTGTTGCCGGACAGCCATCGAGCTCTGGCCGCAGGGATCCCGAGGGCCAGGTTGGTCGAACTACCCGGTGCCGCGCACATCCTCGAAGAGCCTGACCGGAAGACCTGGCTAGGGCAGGTGCGACCGTTCCTCCACTCCGTGTTCACGCGTGGGGTGGCTGCTGCGACCCAGGACTGACCGACGTGTCCCGACGGCCGACACTGTTTGGTCCTTCCTCCCGGCTGCTCCCGACGCCCTGTGATCCCGACGCCCTATGATCCCGAGCCGACGAGACGCCACACTTGCCCCGTGACTGACCTCCGCGACTTCTATCCGCAGACGCGAGTCGACGAACGAGCGACGCTGGAGCAGTTCCTGGACTTCTACCGGCACGTCGTCATCGCGAAGATCGAGGATCTCGACGAGGCGCGGGCATCCTGCCGTGCGCTGCCCGCCACCGACCTGACCGTGGGCGGCATCGTGAAACACCTCGCGAGTGTCGAGGACCTGTGGTTTCGGCGGAAGCTGCTCGGGCTGCCGCCCTCGGAACCCTTCGCCTCGGCACCGTCCGACGTTCGCGACTGGGCCTTCCACTCCAGCGCGCACGACTCGGTGGCGGGCCTGTGCGAACTGTACGAGCGAGCCTGCGACCGGAGCCGGGCGGCGGCCGGGCTCTTCGACTCACTCGACGCGTCCGCGACCCTCCCCTCCTTCGGGACCGGCCCGGTGACCCTGCGCTGGGTGTTCGTCCACATGATCGAGGAGACGGCACGCCACGCCGGGCACCTGGACCTCCTGCGGGACGCGATCGAGACGACCGACGTGCTCGGTGAGGTCCACCGGCGCCGGTGAGTCGGCGCCGGTGAGTCGGCCCGCCTGCCCGGGCATCACGACAGGCAGACGTGGCCGGGCAGACGTGGCCGGGCACGGACAGCTCTCGTCGAACCCCGGCAGCCGCGCCGGCGGCCGACGACACTCGCCGGACCGCACGACACAGGAGCGACACGCGAATGACCGAGCACGAGCACGAGCACGAGCCCGAACGCGACGAGATCACCCCGGCGATGCTCGACGACGGTCTACAGAAGCAGCAGGCGTGGTTCGCCGCCCTGGAGGAGTTGAGAGCCGAGACCGTCGCGATCCTCACCCAGGTCGTCGACGACGCGACCACACTTCCGGCGCGGGAGAAGCTGGAGGAGGCGGTCGCCCAGGAGAGCGCGACGTGGGCGGCATACCGGGACGTCGCGGACGCGACGATCGAGGGGCTTCGGCCCCGTCCGGACCAGTGACCGTGACGATGCCGTCCGCGACATGCCGTACGGAGTGGCGCCGCACCACGCGTTAACCGGCTCGTCGGGCCATCCTCACCTCACGTGCAGGCAAATTCTTTACCAAGATCCTTTGCTACGTCCGTGAAGATTTTCGGCCGCACGATCCTCCTCGCCGTTCTGGTGGTGCTGTTGTACCCGGGCACGGCGTCGGCGCACGTGCGCTCGACCGAAGGCGCCGCGGTCATCCGCCAGGACGGCTCGACGGTCCGGTTCGACATGAACCTCGAGTACGACCTGCTGACAGCTGCCACCGGACTCGGCTTTCCGCCCGGGACCGACGACCAGAAGACCCGCCTGCTCACCGAACACCACGAGGCGGTGGAGAAGTACCTCACCGACCGCGTCGACGTCTCGATCGACGGGGTCGTGTGTGAGAGCGTCCTGACGCGGACCGGTGTCCTGCGGCTGCAGGACCGCCCCTACGCGCGAGCGGTGCTCACCTTCACCTGCCCGGGTGCCTCCGACGGGTCCTACCGCGTTCGCTACGACGTCTTCGGCGAGCGGGACGCCATCGTCGACGAGCACACGAGCATCGTCGACTACCAACTCGGTGGCCGTAGCGGCACCTACGTCTTCGACGGCGCGCACCACGAGTTCGAGGCGGGCAGGACAGGAATCCTGTCCGCCGTCGGCCGCTTCGTCGCCATGGGTGTGGAGCACATCCTGAGCGGGCTCGACCACGTGCTCTTCCTCGCCGTACTGCTGCTCGGCGCGCGCAGGCTCGGCAGCGTCGTGAAGGTCGCCACCACCTTCACGGTGGCCCACAGCGTCACCCTCGTGCTCGGCGTACTCGGCTGGGTGTCCGTGCCGTCCCAGATCGTCGAACCGCTGATCGCCCTGTCGATCGCCTACGTCGCGGTCGAGAACATCATCGGCGGCGAGTCACGCCGTCGCCTTCTCGTGGTCTTCTGCTTCGGCCTGCTGCACGGACTCGGTTTCGCCAGCACGCTGAGCTTCACCGACGAGCTGAGTCCTCGACTCATCGGCTCCCTCGTGAGTTTCAACGTCGGGATCGAACTCGGCCAGGCGCTCATCATCGCGGTGATCTTCCCGATCCTGATGCTCATCCGGCGTTCCTCCTGGTCTGCCGTCATCCACCTGGTGGCGACCCTCGCCGCAGCCGGCCTCGGCTTCGTCTGGTTCTTCCAGCGTCTGCTGATCTGAGCGAACGCGGCCGACCTCTCCGCTGTCGGACTTTCCTCCCGCTGCCCTCAGTTCACTCACCTTGAACGGAGCACACTTCGATGGGAACCGCAGACAATCTCGGCGCGCGTCGTACCCCGCCGTGGGTACGTCGTGCGCTCCTGGCGGGCACCTGCGCGATGGCCGCGCTGGTGTTCGTCGACCCGCTCAGGCCGGTGGTCGCCGACGTCCTCGACCTCGCGGCCGCCGACGTCAGCGGCGTCGTCTACGAGGACAGGAACGCCAACGGCACCAGGGACGACGGTGAGGCTGGTATCTCCGGCGTGACCGTCTCCGACGGTGTGGCGGTCGTCACCACCGACGATGCGGGCCGGTACGCCATCGACCTCGACGTCGACCGGCGCATCACCGACATCGTCTTCATCACCAAGCCGGCCGGTTACGCCGTGCCGGCCGACCAGTACAAGACGCCGCAGTTCTACCGCGACCTCGGCACGCTCGCCGAAGGTGCGTCGGCGCAGGCCGACTTCGGGCTGCGTCCGGACCCGAAGTCCAAGAGCGACAACTTCACCTTCGCCAACGTCGCCGACACCCACGTGAACCCGAACCTCGCCGCGCAGCTCGAGGAGATCAACTCGACCTCGCAGAACCTCGCGTTCGTCCAGGTGAGCGGTGACCTCACCAACAACGCGACAGACTCGGAGTTCACCTTCTACCGCAACGCGACGGCCGCCTCGAAGCTGCCGGTGTGGCCGGCCGTGGGCAACCACGAGTACTTCTCCGGTGGGGGTACGACCTACGCCGCCCGGATCGAGAACTACCGCCGCTACGTGGGCCCTGAGTGGTACTCCTTCGACTACGGCAACCGCCACTTCATCGTGCTGGAGAACAACGGTGGCGCGCCCTTCGACGAGGAGCTCACCTGGGCCAGGAACGACCTCGAGCGCCACGCCGGCAAGAAGCGCGTCGTCGTCCTGATGCACCAGCCGATGAACGTGCCCTTCGGCGCGCCGTCGAGCTACGACGCCTACGCCAGCGTCTTCGAGAAGTACCGCACCGAACTCGTCCTCGTCGGACACGAGCACTCCAACCAGGCTGACAACTCCTGGGTCAAGGGCGCCCGCCACGTCCAGACGAACTCCAGTTCCTACACCATCGACCACAGCCCGCGCGGTTTCCGGTACGTGCACATGACGGGCAAGGGGTCGGACAACCCGTTCCGGATGTACGGCGTCCAGCGTTCGCTCACGATCACCAGCCCCGGGCCCGGCAGTGAGATCTCGGCCCAGGGGATCAGGGAGATCCAGGTGAACGCCTACCACACCGCCGACGAGGTGCGGCAGGTCCGCTACCGGCTGGACGGCTCCCGTTCGTGGGCGCCGATGAAGAAGTCCGGCGACTTCACGTGGTACGCGCCGTACCCGGGGAAGGCCAGCCGTTCCGTCGGTGAGCACACCATCGAGGTCGAGGCGATCGACGACGGTGGCAAGCGCTGGACGAAGTCGGGCACCTTCAAGCTCCGCGAAGGTGCGCCCGCGACCATCACCGCGGGCGCCGACTGGCCGCAGTTCCACGGCGACGAGACCCACAGCGGTGTCGCGAAGGACGTCCTCGCCCCCAACCTCGAACTCGCGTGGACCTACCGCACGCCGGGCACGATCCTCACCGGCTCGCCGGTGGTCGCGAACGGTGTCGCCTACGTCGGTACGCGGGACGAGAACGGCCTGACCAACAACGCCGTTCACGCCATCGACATGAAGACCGGCAAGCGCATCTGGTCGGCTCCCACCGAGGCCTCCGTGCACGGGACGCCGGCGGTGGCCGACGGCCTGGTCTTCGCGCCCGCGATGAACGGAACCCTGCACGCGTTCGACGCGAAGACGGGTGAGCAGCGCTGGAAGGTGTCCCCGGACGAGGCGGCCGCGCCGTCGATCCAGCGGAAGTACTCCTACTACTCCCCGGCGGTGGCCGACGGCAGGGTCTACTGGCCCTACCAGAGCCGCATCGGGAAGGGCAGCCGTGGTCTGCTCATGGCGCTCGACACCAAGACCGGCGAGACGATCTGGGAATCGCCGATGACCGGTGCGACGATGAGCGACGGTACCCCCGTGGTGGCCAACGGCAAGGTCTACGTCGGTAACGAGACGGCCGACCGGATCATCGCCTACGACGTCGCGACGGGTGCCCAGCGGTGGGTCTCCTCCGCGGTGCTCGGCGGTTGGCAGGACGCGTCGCCGACGGTGGCCGGCGGCAGGATCTTCGTCGGCTCCAACAACCGCGTCATCGCGCGTGACGCGCAGACCGGCGCCGACCTGTGGAACTACCGCAGCCCGGGTTCGTCGCAGATTCCGGGGAACGCCACGTCGGCGGCGCCCGCGGTGGTCGGCGACACCCTCTACATGGGCTTCCCGGACGGGCGGGTCACCGCCCTGAACGTCGAGACCGGCGCGGTCGTCTGGAGCGTCCTGCTGCCCGGCAGCGGATACCAGGGCGGCGTGCTCTCCGCCCCCGCCGTCAGCGGCGACACGGTCTACGTCGGCTCGAACGGCGGCAAGGTCTACGCCCTCGACCGGGCGACCGGCACGGAGCAGTGGAGCTACGAGATCGGCACCTGGGTCGCCTCCGGTCCGGCGATCTCCGGTGACGCGCTGCTCGTCGGCGCCTGGGACGGCAACCTCTACGCCTTTACCTCGAAGGAGTAACCGAGTCCGGACCAGCCCGAGCGAAGGAGTGACCCGAGCTTGGCGTAGCCCGAGCCCGGAGTAGTTCCCTGGCGGGCACCTGGAGTCCGTCGCGTCCGCGCGGCGTCCTCCGGGTGCCCGCCGTTGTCGTCTTCGCGTTCCGCTCTCCACCCGCGATCTTGGCATTGACTAGATTGACGGGCAGGCCTAATCTTGCCGCTGACAAGATGGAGCTCGCTTGTGAGGACGCGACGATGACGGATGACCTCGACCTGACCCGCCGGCTGTGGTGGTTGCTGGAGCCGGTGCACGCGGTGCTCTACTACGCGCCGGAGGCGTTCGAGGAGGCGGCGGCGCTCGGCTACGCCACCGACACCCGGTGGCCGAGCTACTTCGCCTGGCGCTCCGCGCCGCTCGGAGCCGCGGGCGCCACCCTCGTCACCGCGACGTTCTACAGCTTCAGCCCGCGGATGGTCGCCGCGCAGGTCCCGTCGGTGTGGTCGGTGGCGGAGCCCGAGAAGGTGCTCGGCGCCCGGCTGCGGGCGGTGGACCGCACTCTTCGCGCCATCCTCGGCGACGGCGTGTCGCGACCCGAGGTGGTCGAGGTGGCCGAACTCGCCCGTACGGCTGCCGAAGCGGCGAGTACGGCGGGCCGTCCCCTCGCCGCCGCCAACGCCGACCTGCCCTGGTCGGACGAGCCGCACCTGCGGCTGTGGCAGGCCGCGACCATCCTGCGAGAGCAGCGCGGGGACGGGCACGTCGCCGCCCTGCTGACGGCCGGGCTGGACCCGTGCGAGTCGCTGGTGTCGTTCGCCGCGACCGGCGCGGCACCGGTGGAGGTGTTCGCCAGCCGGGGCTGGACCGACCAGGAGTGGGGCGCTGCCCAGGACCGGCTCGCGGAGCGCGGCTGGGTGGACGACGCCGGCATGGCGACCGAGCGAGGCCGAGCGGGTCGTCAGGAGGTCGAACGTCTCACCGACGAGTTGGCCGCCGCACCATGGCGGGCACTGGGTGGTGCCGTGGGACGCCTGGCGGAGCTCACCGCCCCGATGACGCAGGCGATCGTGAAGACCGGCCTGCTGTCCCGGCAGAGCACCCTCGGCATCGCGCCGAGGTCGTGACGGTCAGCGGATCGCCCGCAGCACCAGCGCGGCGAGTTGTTCGCCCGCCTTTGCGTCGAGCGGCGCGTGGTCGACCAGCAGCCGGTACCACAGCACGCCGTAGATCACGTCGATGAGGAGCTCGAGGTCCTCCTCGGGGTCGATCTCCCCGCGGGTGACCGCGCGTTCCAGGACGCCGCGCAGCGCGGCTCGGCGGCGGAAGAGGAAACGCTCCCGGAACGCCGTCGCGAAGACCGGATCGAGAACCGCCTCGGCCATCAGTCCGACGAGGATCGGCCGTTGGCCGTGCTGCCGGAACGTCTCCCGCAGGAACGTCGAGAGGTCGACCTCCAGTGAGCCCTCGTCGTCGGCGCTGATCCGCTCGGCGGCGAGGTCGAGCATCGCGTCGAGGACGACGTCGGCCTTGGACGGCCACCAGCGGTAGATCGTCTGCTTGCCCACGCCGGCGCGGGCGGCGATGCCCTCGACCGTCAGCGCCGCGTAGCCGCGCACCCGCAACTCCTCCAGGGCCGCGCCGTGGATCGCCTTCCGGGCGGCCTCGCTGCGTGGTCGTCCCGGTCGTCCTGGTCGTCGGTCGCCTGCCATGCGCCCACTTTACAAGACGTCGCGTCTCGATTTAATATCGAGACGTTACGTCTTGAAAAGGAGTCGCTGAGGGGAAGATCCTCGCCTACCTGTTCGCCATCCAGCACGCCCAGGTGACGGGTTCGATCACGCTCGTCTCCGCCGCCAGCGCCCGGGCCGCGCTGCCCGGCACGGTGACGCTCGCCGCGGTGAACGGAGCCGTCGAGCGGATCGTGCCGCCACTCGCCGCCGAGCTGGCGCCGGTCCGCGTCAACGCCGTCTCGCCCGGCATCATCGACACCCCGTGGTGGTCGTTCCTGCCCGAGGACCAGCGGCAGGCGCAGTTCGCGGCCGCCGCGCAGGGTCTGCCCGCCAACCGGATCGGGCGCCCCGACGACGTCGCACAGGCGATTCGTTACCTGGTCCACGCGACCTTCGTCACCGGCACGATCCTGCCCGTCGACGGCGGCGCAACCGTCTCCTGACAGTGACCTCGCGGACTCTCCCGGTCGGGCGCTCCGGGCGCTAGTTTGGCGCGGTGGCCACAGAAGTCTGGCAGGGACCAGGGGCGTTCCGCCCTGCGCTGGCGCTGGGAGCGGGCGCTCAGCTCGCCCTGCTGCTCCTGCTCTGGGTGACCGTCGGGCTCGGCACGGTCGGCTGGCTGGTCGGGGCGGCGGACCTGGTTGTCACGTTCGCGCTGCTCGGCTACGCCTTCCGGCGACAACCGAGCAGGTCGCTCGGCCCGGCCAACCTGGTCACCCTGACCAGGGTCACGCTGATCGGCGGTGTCACCGCGCTCGTGGCGGACCGCCTCGGACATCCCGCGCCCGTCGTGCTCGTCGTCCTCGCCGCGGTCGCGGTCGTCCTGGACGGCGTCGACGGAAAGGTCGCCCGACGGACCGGCACGGTCTCCGAGGTCGGGGCGCGCTTCGACATGGAGGCCGACGCCTTCCTCATCCTGGTGCTCAGCGTGTTCGTCGCGCCCTCGCTCGGGCTGTGGACGCTGGCGATCGGGCTCATGCGGTACGCCTACGTCGCCGCGTCCTGGGTGGCGCCCTGGATGCGGCTGCGGTTGCCGGTGCTGTACTCCCGGAAGGTCGTCGCCGTGGTGCAGATGGTCACTCTCGTGGTCGCCAGCGCCGGCGTCCTCCCGCACCTGGTCGCGGTCGTCGTGGTCGCACTGGCGCTGGCGTCGCTCACCTGGTCCTTCGGGCGGGACGTGTGGTGGCAGTGGCGGCGGCGCCACGAAGACCCACGATGGGCGTGAAGTCCGACCTGACCACATGAGGTCGGGCGGCTCGCCCCGCCGCCCGAACCCGAAGGCTCTTGACAGCAAGGCTCGACGGGACGGGATGGGGGTGGTTCCCGGCGTGGAGGCGGGTGTGTGTGGTAGCCAGGGAAGGTCGGACACATCTCCGTGACGCCAGCGAGGAACGAGCCGGGGTGCCGCGATGTGGATGCTCAGACTTCCGGGGGTCTACGCCCCGCAGCACGACTCGCGGCTGCTGGTCGCTGCCCTGGGCAGGGAGCGGCTGCCGAGCGGGGCGCGGGTGCTGGACCTGTGTACCGGCAGCGGGCTGCTCGCCGTGGCGGCCGCCCGCGCCGGCGCCAAGGAGGTCACGGCGGTGGACATCTCCTGGCGGGCGGTCTGGACGGCGCGGACCAACGCGAGACTTCGCCGCCTTCCCGTCACGGTGCGCCGGGGCGACCTCGGCGCACCCGTGCTCGGCGAGCGTTTCGACCTCGTCCTGGCGAACCCGCCCTACGTCCCTGCCCTGGGGGCCGGCTGGGCGAGGACGAGCCGGGCCGCCCTCGGCTGGGACGCGGGGTGGGACGGCCGGGCCCTGCTGGACCCGCTGTGCGCGCTGCTTCCGCGGATGTTGAGTTCGCACGGCGTGGTGCTGCTGGTCCACTCCGCCCTGTGCGGCGTCGGCCGGACGATCCTGCGGCTGCGCGACGTCGGTGTGCGGGCCCGGGTCGCGGACCGGCTCGTGGTCCCGTTCGGCCCGGTGATGCTGGGCCGGGCGTCCTGGTTGGAAGAACGCGGCTACATCCGACCGGGGCAGCGTGAGGAGGAGCTGGTCGTGATCCGGGGGAGTGCGTCATGAGACGGGCAGGGCGAGAAGGAGGGCAGGTGGTGCGGATCGTCGCGGGCGGTCCGATCCTGCTCGCCGGGCCGGTCGAGGTGACCTACGACGGAGGCACGGTGTACTCCGACCGCTTCGTGGTCGCGATCTGCGCCTGCCGGCGCAGTCGGATCTACCCCCTGTGCGACACCAGCCACCGCGGGCGGCGACCTCCGGCACGGCGCGGCGACGCCAGCGCAAGCTCGCCTTGCGGGGAGTCCTAGGACGCGTCCTGAGCCGGTTCGCCCGGTCCGGCCGGCAGAGTCTGGATCGGCTGTCGCAGCGACGTCGTACCGGTACGCCAGGCGCCGAGCAGCTGGTCGGCGAGCCGGTCCTCCAGGAAGGAGGTCGCGTCGATCCCGAAGATCACGTCGGGTGTCAGGTCGGGTTCGCGTCCGAGCAGATCGCCGATCACGTCGTGGCGCATCACCTGTTCGTGTACGGCGTCGGCCTCGACGTGCTCGGTGTAGAACGACACGCACTGCTGTGGAAGCTTCAGCCGACGGAGCGCCTGCACCATCCGGTGTGCGCTAGGTGCGGTGGTGATCTCCGCCGCGGCGAAGTGGCCGACTAGCGCGCCCCGCAGGGAGCGGTGGAGGCCGAGTAGCGACATCAGGTTGACGGTGGCGAGCATGTGGGCCGGTGCGGCGTCGAGGTAACGGCCGTATCGCGGGTCGAGCCCGAGACCGGCCATGAGGTCGGCGAAGAGCTGGGAGTGCGCCCGGGCGGCCCGACCCGCACCGAACTCGTCGTACTCGACCGCGACGAGGGAGGCCTTCGCCTGCCCCAGCAGGCGAGGAATCACCCAGGCGTGCGGATCGGCCTCCTTCAGGTGGTAGAGCGAGCGCATCGCCACGAACTCGCGCACCTGCCACAGTTCTCCGCCGCGTTCCAGGAAATGGGAGACACCGGTGCCGTCCACCGGTTCGTGGACGAGGGGCTCGAGGGCGCTGGCGACGTCGGAATGGTGGGGAAGGTCGTGGCGGAGCGCCGCGAGGAAGGCACTCTCCAGATCCCCGCGCAGGCGCAGCAACTCCGGGTCCCACTCCCAGCGTCCGTCCGTGCCGGCGAAGGCGCGGTAGTGCAGTTCGTAGCAGGTGTAAAGCGCGAGTTGCAGGTCCTCGCCGTAGGCGTCCGCGGCGGCCACGGTGGCCCGGGGCGGTAGGACTCGATGGCGGTCGCCGGACAGCGCCTCGATGACCGCGGCGGACAACGGGCCGCGAGGTGTGGGAAGCGCCGGAGAGTACGACGTGGCCGCGCGGCGGGTCATGAGCCGTCACCTACCGCGCAGCCCGCGGCGGTCTGCGCGACCAACATGTCCACGACCGCCTGGGGCCCGGCCGTGGCGGTCCCGCGCTGCCGCGCCGCGCCGGTGCCGTGCCGCCGCAGGAGCGCCACGAGTTCGTGGACGAGACCGAGATCGCCGGCCTCCTCCAGTGCGTCGCGCACGTAGCGGAGCAGCCGCCGGAGCAGATCGGTCGCAGGGACGAGTCCGCCATGGGCGGGATCGACGCCTGGACCCTCCAGTCCGTACCTCGCCGCGGACCAGACAGCGGCGGCCGCCAGTTGGTCGGGAAACTCCGGGACCGGTCGTCCCGCCAGGATGTCCACGTGGATCGTACGCACGAGTGCCCGGGTGAGCCCGGCCTGCAGGATGGCGTCGTCCACTGTCCCGGCGGCGTCCGCGGCGCGGACCTCCAAGGTGGCGAAGCGACCGGAGGGACGGGCCAGCCAGAACGTCATGTTCGTGTCGACGAGGTGCCCGCACTCGACCAGTCGCCGGACCAGCGTGTCGTACTCGCGCACCGACCGGAAGCAGGGCGGTATGCCGGCGCCCGGGAACTGCGCCTGCCGAATGGTCCGCCAGCTGTGGTAGGCAGTGTCCCTGCCGTTGTCGAACGGCGAATTGACGGAGATCGCCAGCAGGGTCGGGAGCCATGGACGCAGGTGGTTCATGACCATGACCGCTGTCTCGCGGTCCGGCATTCCCACGTGGACGTGACAGCCGCAGGACTGGTAGGTGCGGGCGACCTCACCGTACAGTTCGGCGATTCGGGCGAAGCGCGGCGCGGACGGTGCGAACCGCTCGTCCCGGGAGAGAACCGGGTAGCCGACGGAGACCAGCCGGAGCCCGTCCGGTGCCGCCGCGTCGCACAACACCGCCCGTGTCGTTCGAATGTGGTGGGCGGCCTCGGTGAGCGACCTGCAGACCCCACTTGCCGCCTCGAGCTGGGTCGGAAGCAACTCCAACTGCAGAAGGGCTCCCTGCGGCAGCCGGTCGCTCGACGCAGCCCGCGTGAGGACCTCCTGTGCCCTGGGCGCCGGCAGCCGCGACGCGGGATCCACGAGGAGGAACTCCTCCTCGATCCCGAAGGTCTCGCCGATCTCGCCCGTCGCCATGGATGTCCCGATCACGCACGTGTCGCCGGCAGTCCGCCGCATTCCAGGATCGCAGGCCGAACCCGTGTACCGCGGGAAACGCCGGGCGTCCGACCTCGCGATGAGGCCCGGGTGAGTCAGGTCCGAACGCTAACCTGGGAGGGTTGGGGCGTCACGCTGTCGGTCCACGCAATCACGCCTCGGTAGGAGAAAAGTGACCATGACGGCACATGGCAGTGTCTGGTTGACTGGAACGGATCGCCCCTCCTACGCCGCGCTGGACGTCGATCTGGACGTCGATCTCGCTGTTGTCGGTGGTGGCCTGGTCGGGCTGACCACGGCCCTCCTCGCCCAGCGTGAGGGCTTTCGGACCGTGGTCCTCGAGGCGGGTCGGATCGCGTCGGGAACCACGGGCTACACGACCGGCAAGGTGACTTCCCAGCACACGTTGATCTACGCCGAACTGGTCGCCCGGCACGGCGAGCAGGCGGCCGCACACTACGCCGCGGCCAACGTCGCCGGCATGGAGCTCCTGGCAAGGCTCGCCGAGGAGGCCCAGATCGACGCTGACCTGACCTCGGCGCCCTCCTACGCGTACACCCTCGATCCACGACGTGGGAGCGAGTTGGAGAAGGAGGCGGCCGCAGCCCGTCAACTCGGCCTTGCCGCCACTGTGTCCGACAGGCCCGACTCCACGGATCTGCCCTTCGACGTCGCGGCGGCCGTCCGCTTCGACGACCAGTTCCACCTTGATCCGGTGCGTTACCTTGACGGGCTTGCCCACGAGCTGACGAGGATCGGTGGCATCATCCTCGAGCACACCCGGGCCACCTCGGTCGAGGAACGCAGGGACCACACGGTCGCGGTCTCCACCAGCGCGGGAACCGTCCGCGCCGACCAGGTGGTCGTCGCGACCCTGCTGCCCATCAACCTCATCGGCGGTTACTTCGCCCGGACCAGGCCGAGCCGCAGCTACGGCCTCGCCGCGCGACTGAGGACCCCCGCACCCGCGAGTATGACCATCTCGATCGACTCGCCCACCCGGTCGACACGGCCGTGGCTCGCCGCCGGCCCCGGCGGAATCATCGTGGTCGGCAACGGTCACGAGACCGGTGCTGTCGAGGACACCATGGCGCTCTACCAGGACCTCGAGGACTGGACGCGGTCGACGTTCGACGTCGAAGCCGTCGACTACCGCTGGTCGGCCCAGGACTTCGTCACCACCGACAAGATCCCCTATGTGGGGAGGGCTCCAGGGCACCAGCAGGTTCAGGTGGCCACCGGGTTCAACAAGTGGGGCCTGAGCAACGGGGCCGCCGCGGCGATCATGCTCACCGACCTGATCGCCGACCGTCCGAACGAGTGGCTGGACGTCTTCAGGGCGAGCCGGATCGGCGACGCGAAGTCCGTGGCCAGCCTCCTCAAGGACAACCTCCAGGTCGGCAAGGAGTTCGTCGGCGGACATCTCGGCAAGCACAGACGCCGAGCCGCCGGTGACCTCCAGCCGGGCCAGGGCGGGATCGTCGAGTTGGACGGCGACACGGTGGGCGCCTACCGCGACGAGAAGGGTGACCTCCACACGGTGACCCCGACCTGCTCCCACCTCGGATGTCCGCTGCACTGGAACTCCGCCGAGCGGAGCTGGGACTGCAACTGCCACGGCTCCCGGTTCGACGTCGAGGGCGCCATCCTCAACAGTCCTGCCACGCGATCCATCGCCCGTGACCAGGACTGAGCGGCGGTAGGACCCTGGCGCCGCGCGGCCTATCCTGGGTGGATGGTCGAGCCAGGTTCGACGGTCGATGTCTGTCCGGTGTGCCGAGAACCCCAGCAGCCGACGTCGTACGGCCAGGTGGAGTCCGCTCCGGGCGGCAGGGGCGAGCCCGTGCCGCTGACCTGGAGTTGCCCCCATGACTGCCAGCAGACCGTGTGCGCGGAGGAGTGGGACCGTGCGGTCCTCGCGCTCGCCCGGGAACGCCGCGCGGCCAGGCGCCGCTGACCGGCGGTCGGTCAGGCCGCCCGCCTGAGCTGGAGGCGGCGCTGGAGCAGCCGGCCGACGGGAGGCAACGCCGCCAACCGGAGCGGGACGTCGCGCAGCCACAGCCGGAACGGATCGGCCGGTGCGTAGAGTCCCTTGACCTTGCGGCCGAGCCGCTGCTTCTTCTCCGCCTCGGGACGCAGTTCCTTCTCCCACTCCGCGAGGGCGACCCCGATGTCGTCGGGGTGGCGCTCCAGCGCGGCACCCAGCAGGTCGGCCCCGGCGACGGCGAGGGAGGAGCCGTACCCGGCGAAGAGGGTGACGCACCAGGCGGCGTCGCCGAGCAGCGCGACCCGGCCCTTGCTCCACGAGGGCAGCACCACCTGGCTGATGGAGTCGAAGTAGACCGACTCGGCAGTGCGTAGCTGGGCGAGTACGTCGGGCGCGGCCCACCCGATGTCGCCGTACACCTTGGGAAGTTGGTGAGGGCTGGTCAGCGCCTGCTGGTGGAGGCGGTGCGCTGCCCCGGGTCGCGGTCGTGCGCACTGAGTGCTTCGATGGTCGCCGAGGACTTGCCGGCGAACGCCGTACCGAAGAACGCCGCGAGGCCGGGGAGATTGGCGAGCCGGAGGGCGAGCCGGCGCACGCGCAGTCGTGACTTGGAGGCGGGCAGGAACCACTGCGCGCCCCGGCGCGCGGCGCGCTGTTTGTCGGCGATGACCGGCCGCCAACGGCGCTCGTAGGCGGTGAGCGCGGTGGTGATGGAGTCCGACGTCGCGAGGAGTTCGCCGAGCAGGTAGGCACCGGCCACCGCGAGGGACGCGCCCTGGCCCGCCAGAAGCGAGACGGCCTGGCAGGAGTCGCCCAGCAGGACGACGCGGCGGGAGGACCAGCGCGGGGCGACGACCTGCGCCACCTGGTCGTAGTAGATCTCCGCTGGCTCCGGGCAGGCGGCGAGTGCCTGAGGGGCGATCCAACCCAACGACGCGTAGGCGTCGCGGACGGCGCGGCGCGGATCGTCGGGGAGCGCGGGATCGCTCGTCCGGTGCACCGTGAACGCGGCCACGCGGCCGTCGCGCAGGCCGTAGAAGCCCATCTGCGCGCCGGTCGTGTCGGTGAGGCAGAAGCGGTTGCCCAGGAGGGTGTGGATTCCAGGATCGGTGAAGACGTACGCCGCGGTGTGGAAGCCGAGGTGTCGGACGAAGTCCCGCTCCGGGCCGAACGTCAGTCGCCGGACGGTGGAGTGGATGCCGTCGGCGCCCACCAGGAGGTCGGCGTCGAGAACGCTGCCGTCGGCGAACGTGACGCGTACGCCCTCGGGTGCGTTGTCGATCCGGGTGAGCGCGCACCCGAAGCGCAGGTCGACGTCGGCGGTCACCTGCTCGCGGAGCGCGTGCTCGAGGTCGGGGCGCATGATGCTCACCAACCGGCCGTTCACCGCCCGCGCGAACCTCGCGTAGTCAATCCCTGCTTGACGGCGGCCGTCGTCATCGAGGTAGCACATCTCCTCGACCTGGTAGCCGAGTTCGTGCAGGCGGGGCAGGAGGCCCATGGGCTCGGCGGCGTCGTAACCCGGCCCGAAGAAGTCGATCATGTATCCCTGGCGGCGAGGCTCGGGCGCCTTCTCCACCACGGTCACCTGCCAGCCGTGGCCGGTCAGGCGGCGCGCGAGGGCCAGGCCGGCGATGCCGGCACCACAGATCAGCGCTTTCATGACGTCCTTCCTTTCGCTACGCCCTTCTTCGTTGTGCTCTTCCTCGGCGCGCCTCGCTTCGACGGGTCCCGCCGCGACGCTGTGCGGGTGGAGAGTGGAGTGGGCGCGACGAGCCCGCGCAGGACCGTCGCCGCGGCGGCCGAGGTGAGCTCCACGCCGAGCACGCGGTGCAGCATCAGACCGTCGATGGTCGCGGCCAGGACGGCGGCGGTGTCCCCGGGGTGATCCTGGCCGTGGCTGGCGAGCCAGGTGGTGAGGTCCTCCCGGAAACCGGCGACGAGTGTGGACAGCTCCGCACGGAGTTCCGGGTCGCGGGTCGCGGCGAGACAGGTCTCGGTGAACAGCAACGAGGTCGCGTCCTCGCCCGGGTAGGAGTCCAGGGCGCCGAGCATCAGGTCGAGGCCGGCGTCCAGGTCGTCTGCGGAGGTGAACGCCAGCGACGTGGCGGACACCACCTCACCCATCACGCGCAGGGCGGCTTCCCGCAGCAGCGCCTGGACGGAGGGGAAGTGGTAGTGGATGAGCCCGGGCGTGACATCGGCCCGCTCGGCGAGGGCGCGGGTGCTGACCGCGCTCCAGCCCAGCTCGGGGATCAGCGTCGCGGCCGTGTCGAGGAGCCGCTGGCGCACTTCGCGGCCTCGCTCCGCCGAGGTCCTGGCTGGCATCGCCGTCCTCTCTTGGTCGCCCTCGTTCCCGCCTTGGTCGCACGCCTTGGTCGAACGACTTGGGTGATTGACTTGGACGACTGACCAAACCGTAGCACGCGTACGCACGTACGGCGGGTGCGGTTGGACCGACGGGGGCCAGCCGCACCCGGCTCCGGACACCTCAGGCGGTACCGAACGGGTTGTCGATGACGTAACGCCAACGCTCGTCCGACCCACGACGGGCGACGTCGGTGGCAGTGCCCTGGAAGGCCATCGGACTCCCGTCGCGAGGATCGGTGCCACGCATCGACCAGTCGACGATGAGCAGCGCGATGTCTCCCGCGACGTAGAGGTGACGAGTCCGCGCGTCGAGGGTCACCCCGAAGCCGAGCAGATGGTTGTGCGCGGCGAGCCGTTCCGCACCGGTCACCGGACAGCCCGGACGTGGCACGAGAACGGCGTCGGGTTCGTAGTGTCGATCGAGCTGCTCGGCGGATCCGCGCGCGAACGTCGCGGAGTAGGCCGCCACATGGTCGGACGGATCGTCGGCGAGGGGCATGGTGAACGGGAAGTCGTTGTCAGCCATGCCCTCCTAGTGAAACACGACGTGGATCGGTTCCGTCGGAGCCACGCCGTGGCATGCACCGGACCAGACCGGCGTCGTGCCGTGTGCATGTGGCGTTCCGGCGCACGACGAACGCCGGTCATCTGGGCGCAGTTGGCTGATTCTTCGGGGTGCCGCGGCGTCCGCGTGCCCCGGAGAGGAACAGTGATGGCGATCCGGTTGTGGGGCGTGATCGTGGCTGCGGCTCTCGTCGCGCCGCTTTCGGGAACGGTCGCGGAGGCGTCGTCTGCGGACGACGCGGCGACCGCGACGGTCACCGGAACGGTCTGGACGGACCGGGACGGCGACGGTGTACGTGAGGCGGGTGAGCCCGCACTACGCGACGTCGTGGTGTCCGACGGCCTGCAGGTCGTCCGTACGGGGAAGGACGGCGGCTACAGCCTGACGCTGGACGTCGACCGCCGGCTGACCGACATCGTGGCCGTGACGCTGCCGTCGGGCTATCGGGTGCCGCTCTCCGCGGTGCGAACCCCGGAGTTCTACCGTGACCTGGGCGAACTCGCCGCGGGTGCGCGGGCCAACGCCGACTTCGGCCTGATCCCGGATCCGCGGACGGCGAAGGGCGACCCGAACTTCGTCACCGTCTCCGACGTCCACGTCGCCGACTACGGCAACGGCATCGACGCCGAACGCGAGCGGGCCCGGGCGCAGTTCGAGCAGCTGAACGACCTGGCCGAGCGGCCCGACTTCGTGTTGGTGTCCGGCGACCTCACCAACAGCGCCGAGCCGAGCGAGTTCGAGAACTACCAGGCGGCCGCGTCCTCCTCGCGCTACCCGATCTGGACCTCGCCGGGCAACCACGAGATCGACTCGGGACCGAACTACGCCGCCCAGATCGAGAACTACCGCCACTACCAGGGGCCGGAGTGGTACTCCTTCGACTACCGCGACCTGCACGTGGTGATGCTCGAGAACTACCGTGGCCAGAACGAGGCGGACCAGCTGGAGTGGCTGCGCCGTGACCTCGCCGAGGTCCCGGCCGGGCGCCGACTCCTCGCGGTCGCGCACATCCCGTTCAGCGGCGGCCTGACCGAGGCGAACGAGACGCCGCTCATCGACCTGCTCCGCGACCACCACGTCTCGCTGGTCCTGTCCGGACACGTCCACGGCAACGACACCGATCCCACGACCTTCCCCGGCGGCCAGCAGATCGTCACCTCCGCCGCCTGGGCGCCGCAGGAGGGCAGCCCGGAAGGGTTCCGCCGGATCCTCGGCCGCGGCAAGCACAGCCTGTCCACGCCGTTCACGGCGTTCGACCGCGAGCAGCAGCTCACCATCGTGAACCCGGCCCCCGGGACCACGCTCCACGAGGGCGGGCCGGCGGTCCTGGTCAACGCCTACGACACGACGAACCCACCCACGCGCGTGGAGTACCGCGTCGACGGCGGGACGTGGCGACCGTTGCAGTCGGTGGGTCGCTGGTCCTGGACCGACAAGCAGGACCTGGAGCTGTCGGCGGGCCCGCACCGCATCGACGCCCGCGCGGTCGGCCGCGCCGGGCAGCCGTGGACGACGAGCGGCGACTTCACCGTGACCGACGAGGCGGCCGCGCAGCCGAAGCCGGACGCCGACTGGCCGACCCTGCAGGGTGACAACGAGCGCACCGGGCACGCGGCCGGCACCGTCTCCGGGCCGCTGGACCTCGCCTGGGTCTACCGCAGTGGTGGCGCCATCCTGACCTCCTCGCCGGTGGTCGCGGGTGGCACCGCCTACGTCGGGATCCGGGACGAGGACGGCATCGCCGAGCACGGCGTGGCCGCGATCGACCCGAAGACGGGCAAGGAGTTGTGGCGGCGCGCGACCGACGCTCCCGTCGACGCGACCCCTGCCGTCGCCGACGGACTCGTCCACGTGAGCACCGTGCGGGGCACCGTTCTCGCCCTCGACGCGAAGACCGGAGCGGTGGTCTGGCAGGTGCGTACCGGCGTGGGTTCGGACGCCGTGCAGCGTGCCTGGTCCTTCGCCGGCCCCGCCGTCGCGGACGGCGTTGTCTACCAGAGTGTCGGCTACAGCCTGCTGGCCCTCGACGCCCGGACCGGGACCCAGCGCTGGAGCTTCTACCCCGACACCGACGGGTACGGCGGCACGGACCGGCCTGCCGCGCCGACCGTTGCGGGAGACCTGGTGCTGTTCACCGGTGACGGCCGCTACGTGACCGCCGTCGACCGGGCCACCGGCAAGGAACGCTGGCGGCACTACCCGACGATTCCCGCGCGGTACCGCTCGGCGCCCACCGTCGCCGACGGACGGGTCTTCCTGCACGGCGAGGGCAGCCTCGAGGTGCTCGACCTCGCCGCCGGAAACCTGCTGTGGAAGGACTCCCGGGGTGGGAACGAGGGGCGCGGAACACCCGCCGTGTCCGGCTCCATCGTGGTCTCGCCGATCGGTGGTTCCGGCATCGCCGCGTACGACGTGGCGACCGGACAACGGTTGTGGTCGACCACCGGCGGACCGGTCGAGGCCTCGCCGCTGATCAGCGGTGACACGGTCTACGTCGGGAGCAAGGACGGCCGCTTCTCCGCCGTCGACCTGCACACCGGAAAGGTGACCTGGAGCCGGAACATCGGCACCTGGGTCAACTCCTCCGCGGCACCTACCGGAAACCTCGTCCTCGTCGGCGCCTACGACGGCAACGTCTACGGCTTCACCGGCTGAGGACCGCATCGAAAGTCGCACGAAGCACTACCAGGCCCGCAAGGGCCAAGCAGGAGGTCAGTTCATGTCCATGCCAACCCGACGCGGATTCCTGACAGGCGCCGCGGTCGTCGCGGGAAGCCTGGTCCTTCCCTCGGCGGCGAACACCGTCGCGAACGCGGCTGTCAACACACCATTGACGGCGACGAAGACCACCGGCCGGGCCAAGCACGTGGTCCTGGTGGACTGGGACGGCTTCGACCCCGACTACCTGAGCCTCGTCGACACTCCGAACCTCGACGCCCTGGCGGCCGCGGGCAGCTTCACCGTCATGGACGGCACGTTCCCCACCATCTCCAACCCGTCACGTGCGAGCATGTCCACCGGAGCGTGGCCGGAGGTGCACGGCAACGTGTCCGGCGTCTGGGATCCGGTGACCAACAAGGTGCAGGGGCAGGACAGGTTCCTCTCCGCCGAGACCATCGCGCAGGTACTCGCGGGTTCGGGCCGCACCCTCGCGTCGGTGCAGTGGTACATGGTGCAGAACTTCGGCGCGACCTACGGCGACCCCGACCACCTCTACGTCCAGCCGGGCGGCACGATCGGGCAGCGCACCGACGTCGCGATCAACATCCTGAACAGGCGGGCCGTCAACTCCGGCGGACAGCAGGTCGCCGTACCGAAGATCCCCGACTTCCTGGCGGTGTACTCGAGCGATCTCGACGCCCTGGGACACGCCGAGGGTGACGACGCCCCCGGAATGGCGGCGTTGATGACCGAGCACGACCGCCAGCTCGGCCGGCTCATCCAGGCGACCAAGGACGTCGGCATCTTCGCCGACACCGCGTTCATCGTCACTGGTGACCACGGCATGAGCACCTGGTCCACGCCCATCGGGGACAAGGTGCTCGACGCGGTCGCGGGGCTCGGCTACCGCGCGGAGTTCGTCACGACCTCCGCGTCGCCCGACACCGAGGTCGTCCTGGTCGTGAACGGCGTCCTCAACATCTACCTGCGTGGTCGGGCCGTCGGTGCCGAACGCCGGATCAAGGCGGCGATCGGCAGGATCCCCGAGGTCCTCAACGTCTTCGACCGCAAGGCACTGAACAGCCTGCACGCCAGCGACAAGCTCGGCAACCTCGTCGCCGAGGCCAAGGAGCCGTACGGCTTCTCGACCACGCCGCCCGCCGGGACGGGCATCGCCGGCGTGCACGGGACCACCCGCGAGATCACGATCCCGTTGTTCCTGGCGGGCGCCGGTGTCGGGCAGAAGGCTCCGCGTCACCCCGAGATCGTCGACATCGCCCCCACCATCGCCGCTCTGCTGGGTACGCGTGCCCCGGCCGACAGCCAGGGCCGCGTCCTCCGTGAGGCCCTGCGTACCCGCGTTGGGCCGGTCTAGATTTGGCGCCGTGATCACACTCGAAGTGCGCCGACACAGCCTGCGTAAGGACACGGGCGGATCGCAGCTCTCCCAGGCCGGTGTGGAGTTGGCCCGTGAGGTGGGTGAGTCCATCGGGCCGTTCGCCGTGGTGGCGACCTCGGTGTCCCCGCGCACCCGCGAGACGGCCGCGGCCATGGGGTTCGCCGTCGACCAGGAGTGCGTCACGCTCGCGACGGATCCCGGGGTGTACGCCGAGTCCGAGCAGTCGCCGTGGTGGCTCGACGAACACCCGTTCGCCGCGTTGGCGAAGGTACTCGAAACGGGCGGCGCCTATCACCGTTACGCGCACGCTCTGGCCGCGCTGTGGCGGGACCTCCTGACACCGCTCACCGACGGGCAGGCAGTGCTGGTCGTCGGGCATTCGGGTGAGCTCGAGGCGGGCCTGGTCGCCTGCCTCCCCAATGCCGACCATCGCACCTGGGGGAAGAGCCTCGCCTGCTGTGAGGGAGCGAGGCTGACGTTCGACACTCGCTTCCGCACGGTGGAGTTCCTTCGCCTGCCCTGACTGGAGTGCCGACCGGGATGGCGCTGACTGAGGTGATGCTGACCGAGGTGGCACGGCTCACACCCACTTAGGCCTGGACCTCAAGCGACGTTGAGGTCGTAGCGTCGGTCCCGTCGTACTCGAGACGGGAGAGGCCATGGCCATGGTGACCTACACCGACGCCGAACTCGCGCACCATCCGGTTGGCTACTGGACCGGTGCGGCGCACGAGGCGGTCATCAGCTACATCGACCAGGAGCACCGCCGGCTCGGCGTCACCCAACGGCACTGGATGACCCTCAACGCCCTGACCAGGAACGAAGCTGGGCTGACGAGGGAGGAGATCACCTACGTCCTGCGCCGCTACATGACGCCGCAGATCGGCGACGTGTCGACCTATCCGGCCGTCCTCGACGACCTGGTCGAACGGGGCTGGGTCGCCGCGGGCACTGACGGAAGGCTGACCCTCACCGATGCCGGTCACGCGGGTCGTGCGCGGATCGCCGAGCGCACCGCCGCCATCCGCGCCCACCTGCACGACGGCGTGACCGACGAGGAGTACGTCGCGGCGTTGAAGGTGTTGCGCCGCATCACCGCCAACGCCGGTGGACCACTCACTCTGTAGACAAGGCGCCTTGCCGAGGTTGTCCACCGCCGCCTTGTTCGGCTGATCATGAGTGACGCCGGCTGGTGCATGATGGCGTGGTGATCACGGGCGGGGGGCTGGGGGAGTGGTGGAAGAGCGCTTCGTCCGTACGTGTCATCGCGATTCCCCGCACAGGTCAGCCTGGCGGCGGTCGGCTCGGAGACGTCGGGTCGACACCTGACGCTGGCCGTGGGCGTCGGCTCGGCCTGTTAGCCGCGACCTGGCACGGGTCCGTCACCGGGCGGCCGGGTGTGTACGAGGCCGGCGTTCCGCTCGTGCTGGGTTGGCGGCGTACCCGGATCGGTGGCGATCTCGAGCTGCTCGCCGCGGGTGCGGCCCTCGGACCGACCGCGAACGGTTCCGCGCCGGCGGACCTGGTCGGCGTGGCCATGCCCTCGGGTGGGCGCGGGCGCCCGCTCGGCCCCGGACGGCTCGCGGAGTCCTTCGCGAACGTGCCGACGTGGACCGCGCTGCGGGTGGAGTTCGACGCGCTGCTGCTCGACCGGTTCGTCGCCACCCATGACGAGGGTTACGCGCGCGGGCCGTCCTTCGACAGCGGCCTGCTCGCCGTGTGGGACGGGCCGTTCGCCCACGTGATCCTGGCCGAGCCGGTCAGCCCTCGCGCGATGTCCGGCCAGGTTGACGCGGTGGCCGACCAGGCGCGGCAGGCGCGGGCCCGGTCGTCGACGTCGCCGGAGCACGAGATCGGGTACGAACGCCTACGTGGTTGGCATCGCGAGCTCCGGGAGTCGGAGGCGCTCGGCCTGTGGCGGGTGCGGATACTCGTCGGGGGCGCGGGTCCGGAGGAGGCGCATCGCCTCGCGGGGCTGGCGGTGGCGTCGCTGGACCTCGCCGACGCGCCGTACGCCGTGCGCCCGACGGGAGCGCTCGGGTCCTTCGCGGAGCTGCTCGCGCCGGAGTGGGGCGGCCTGGCCGGGTCGGCGCTGGTCGCCGCGCTGACGGGTCCGCCGCGGATGGAGGTGCCAGGCGTACGGCTCGTGGCGCCGCCGGAGTTCGACGTCACACCGGAGACCACGGTGTCCTCGAACGGCCTTCCGCTGGGTGTCGTCCTCGACGCCGAATGCCGACCAGCTGGGACGTTCGTGGTGCCCGCCTCCAGCCTGAACCGGCACACCTTCGTCTGCGGAGCGACGGGCTCGGGGAAATCGCAGACGGTCCGCACCCTGCTGGAGGAGGCGAGCGCCGCCGGAATCCCATGGCTGGTGATCGAACCGGCGAAGGCGGAGTACCGGCGGATGGCGGGCCGCCTGCGTGACCTGCGTGACCTACGTGACCTACGTGACCTACATGGTCCCGCGGGCGACGTCGACGGCTCGGTGGTCGTCGTACGCCCGGGCGGTCCGGACACGGCACCAGTGGGCATCGATCCGCTGCGGCCGATCGAGGGCTTTCCGCTGCAGACGCACCTCGACCTGGTCCGCGCGTTGTTCCTCGCGGCGTTCGACGCGGAGGAGCCGTTCCCACAGGTGCTGTCGGTCGCCCTGACCCGTGCATACGCCGAGCAGGGCTGGGACGTCGCACTCGGCGAGCCGACGCATCCCGGTGCCCGGCCGCGTTACCCGACGCTGGCCGACCTGGAACGCGTCGCCGAACGCGTGATCGAGGAGATCGGCTACGGCCGCGAGGTCGCCGACAATGTACGCGGCTTCGTCAAGGTTCGCTTGTCATCGCTGCGGCTCGGGACGACCGGGCGGTTCCTCGAAGGCGGGCAACCACTCGACCTGGGCAAGCTCCTGCGTCGCAATGTCGTACTCGAGATCGAGGACGTCGGTGACGACCGCGACAAGGCGTTCCTCATGGGTACGCTCCTCATCGCGCTGACGGAGCATCTGCGGGTGGCGGAGCGGCGCGGTGCTGTGGCGTCGGGCACGCTGCGGCATCTGACGGTGATCGAGGAGGCGCACCGGCTGTTGCGCCGGTACGACGACGGCGGACGCGTCGGTGCGTCCGGTCATGCGGTGGAGATGTTCGCGGGGCTGCTCGCGGAGGTCCGGGCGTACGGCGAAGGTCTGGTCATCGCCGAGCAGATCCCGGCCAAGCTGATCCCGGACGTCATCAAGAACACCGCGGTCAAGATCGTGCACCGGCTACCCGCGAAGGACGACCGGGACGCCGTGGGCGCGACGATGAACCTCAGCGACGCCCAGTCCGCCTACCTCGTCACCACGACTCCCGGCGTGGCAGGTGTCTTCGCCGACGGGATGGACAACCCGATCCTGGTCCAGATGCCCGACCGGGTCGCCTCCGAAGACGCGCGAGGTGACGTGACGCTCGCAGACCCTGCGGAGATAGCCGTCCCGGTGATCGGACGCTGCGCGATCTATCGCGAAGCGGACTGTCCTTCCCGCAGGACGCTCACCACTGGGCGGCGGGCTCTCGATGCCATGCCACACGTGCGACTGTGGATCGAGCTGACCGTGGTCGCGCATCTGTTCGGTCGCACAAGTCCAGTGCTGACCGAACGTGTAGCCGCCGAACTGTGCGAGCTCGACGACGCCGTACGTGACTCGGCCATTCTCGAGGGGGTCGACGAGGCGGTCGCCGTACGCAGTGCGATCTTCGCCGGCAACCCTGGAACCGAGGCGCTGGCTCGGCACGTGGTGTCGGTACTTGGCCACACCCCGCCAGGCCGGGCGCCGTGTCCTGGGATCGAGGTGGCCTGGGCTGCTGCGCCCTATCGTTGGCGGCTGTTCGCGATCAGCCTGCGCCGCCTGCCTGAGGAGTTCCGCGACACGGCACTGCCCGTTGACGATGCATCGGTGTGGGAGGCGCTTCTCGGCCAGTCGGTCTCTGGTTCCTCAGGGTGGGATCTGCTCAGCCTGGTGAGCCGGCACCAGGAGATGAGCGGCTTCACCCGAGGCGAGGAGATTCGCCTCATCACGGGAGACGCACGTCCATCGGCCCTCGAACGGGTCGGGACCGGTTCCGAGCTGAGCAGCCTTCAGACAATGCTCGACGCGATGTCCGCGCCCAAGTGGGCCTACTTGTTCCTGCTCGACGAGTTGCGAGAGGCGGGGTGGACAGCATGACGGGCTTCGACAGGCCATCCTCTCGACCAGACTCGGGAGGGGAGGGCCATGAGAACGACGAGGTCGACGAACTCAGGAGAAGGCTGACGCAGGCCAAGGACAACGGGCCGCCGCGCTTGGATATGGATCGCGATGACGGGGATGATCCTCTCGTCGCGCGCCGACCTGACTACGCCACCCCCGTCGATGAGCGTCCAAGGGGCATTGGCGAACGGGTCGACGCCGCCCGGCACGACGAGATCCTGCCTTTGCGGGACGGCCGCAGTGGTCACCATCCTGGTGAACAAGTAGGACGCGACGAATTCGAGCGGCCTGATCCAGATGTGGTGAGGGATGCCGATGACATCTACCCAGATGGGCCCTCTGTCGAAGAGGGCAACGACAAGGGCTCTCGACTCGACCGTTTTCGAAGAAACGTGTACGAGGTTGCTGAGGACGGCCTCGATGAGATCGGACGGACAGCCAAAACAGTGCAGGAGTTCTTGTCCCGCGAACCGCCAACTGGTCATGCGGAGACTCGATCAGGACCCGTGATCAGCGAGGCGCCGCGCGAGGGCGCCGACGCAGGCGATGCGGTGACGGGGGCCATGGTCGCCGGCATGCTGATATTCGAGGCTGGTCGTGCTGGTGTGAAACACTTGCGACATGGCAGAAAGGAGCAGGATAGTGCCGATCAATGATGAGCAGGTGGCGACGCTGCGCGCTCACCTGGCGGGTGATTATGACGAGTACCAACGCCTGTGGGGGCGTCTCGACCGCACCGCCGCCCGAGCCACGTACGCGGCGCTGGTCGAGGGGGCGTTCTTCGAGGCGGTAGACCATCGCTTCCGGGGCGAGGCCGCTCCGGAAGCGGCGCGTGCCTACGTCGATGAGGTGCGTAGCCGCCTTTCGGAGGCCGACGAGGCCATCGATCCGGTCGTCGCCGAGCGTCTCCTGCGAGCTGTTCTCGGTAACGGCTCGATAGCGGACATCGATGAGAAGCGCCGATTCGGCACGGAAGTCATCCTACTGAGCGCGCTGATCATTGACGAACAGTTCGATGATGCCGCGTTGAACGAGTTCATGGTCAAGGCTCGAGCCCTGGGTGATCGTTTACTCGCTGGCTAGTGAAGGCGTGTTGTGACGGCTAGAGAATCCTCCCGAACCGTGCTCGGTGTTGCTCCTGCGAAACCACTTGGCGGGTGAGAACCGATGGGCGGGCGCGTTCGGCTGCTGGAACTCTTAGTCGGACCCCGTGCCACATTCTCTCTGGGTTCGCGTCTCCCGTAAACAGTTGGATCTCCTCGCGTCTGATCAAGCCGGCAGTCTGTCTATTCCCGCGTGCGGACTGGCTCCCCGCAGGACTACTTCATAGCTTAGGAACGGAGGGTGACTTCAGATGTCGACTGAGGGCGGATGGGCGGATGTACGGGCACACGAGAAGGAGGGGAGGCATCTCAGCCTTCGAGTCGGCGACAGTTTCGATCTCGGCGATGAGAGTTGGCACGTCGACAAGATCATGAACCCTCGGCGTCCGCTGGTCACGCTGACGCGTGTCGACGAGTAGTCGCGAGAGATCCCCAAGGCTCCCGTGTGAACTTGAGGCGGGTCACGTAACAGGCGGTTGGCGCGAACGGTCTGGCCGGCAATGGCAGTGGCATGTGAAGGAGCGTAGTAATGACTGCTGATGCTGTGACGGCTGAGCAGGTCGCGGCGCTGCGTGCGTTGCTGGCTGGTGACCTGGAAGAACATGTCCGGTTGCGCGATCAGCTCGACAGAGAGGCCGCGGCAACGGGATATACGGCCCTGCTTGCGGCTGCCTTCTTCGAAGCGGTCGACCGCCGGTTCGGTCAGGACGGCGCGTCGGCGGACATGGCCGCGTTCGTCAGTGATGTGCGTTCCCGCACTACCGCGGCGGCCGAGAGTATCGACCCCCCGTTGCCGAACGCCTGATCCGTGCGGCGCTTGGCGAGGTCTGCCGCCGGCCTGGACTCGGAAACTCGCGTCAGTACGCAGTTTCTGCTGCTTGGCGCGTTGGTCGCCGATGAGCAGTTCGACGACTCGGGGCTGGACGGCTTCATGGCTGAGGCCCGCGTGATTGCTGACAAGTGGACCAGCTGACTCGCGGCGGCCGCGGTCGCGGGCTGCTCGCGTCGAGATCCGGGTAACTGGGCACCGAGGCGGGCTCCGGTGCCCGACTTCTCGGATCTCGACATCCACGCCGGGCGACCGGCCCGGTGAGCTGCCCTGTCTTCCGGTCCAACTCCGATCCGGAGAGCACCGATGAGTTCTCGCTACGTCACCCGTCGAAGTAGGTGAACGTAGTCGAGACAGCTCTCCGGAAGGAACCACCCTCATGACCACGAACGACGCGACGACCGCCTCGACCGCCGAGCAGCGGGGACGCACGCTGAACATCGTCTTGTGGGTCGCACAGGTCGTGCTGGCCGTCCTCCTCGTCTTCTTCGCGGCACCCAAGCTGCTGAGCGATCCGTCGACCGTGGACGGCTTCGACGCCCTCGGGCTCGGCCAGTGGCTCCGCTATGCCGCGGGCGTGTGCGAGGTCGGCGGCGCGATCGGCCTGCTGATCCCGCGGCTGTCCGGCGTTGCCGCGATGGCCCTGGTCGGCCTGATGGTCTGCGCGACGCTCACCAACCTGTTCCTGATGCCTGGCGCGGCCCCGGTCGCGATCCTGACGGTGGCTCTCGGCGTCGGGTTCGGCCTGGTCGCCTGGGGTCGCTGGCCCCGGACGAAGGCCCTCGCCGCCTCGCTCCGTTCCTAGGACGTCACACCGACGGCGCGCTCCACGGCGCGAGCTCGTCGATCGTGACGAACTGGAAGCCGCGCCCGAGCAGTCCCTCCAGGATTCGGGGCAGCGCCTCGACGGTCTGGCTCCGGTCGCCGCCGGCGTCGTGCAGCAGGAGCACCGATCCGTTGGTGGTGCGCTCGACCGCCGCCGACACGATGGCGTCGGCGCCGGGCAGGCCCCAGTCGCCGATGTCGGAGTTCCAGAAGACCGTGGTCATGTCCCGCTCGGCCAGCCAGGTCAGCACGTCGGAGGTCCGCACCCCGTACGGCGGCCGCACCAGCGTCGAGCCCGTCCCGGTCGCCTTCGTCAGCGCCTCGTTCGTCGCGTCGACCTGGCGCATCAGCTGGTCGCGGGAGAGGTCCGGGAGGTACGGGTGGCTCCAGGTGTGGTTGCCGACGAGGTGCCCCTCACCGGCGGTGCGGGCGACGAGTTCCGGATGGGCCTGCACGTTCAGTCCGACACAGAAGAAGCTCGCCGTGATGTCGTACCGGCTGAGGATGTCGAGGACCTGCGGTGTGTATGCCGGGTGCGGGCCGTCGTCGAAGGTGAGGGCGATCTCGGGCACGTCGTCCGAGCCGCGCTCCACGAACCGGCCCATCGGCTGCAGTTCGCGTTCGGTCGCGGCGCTGCCGGCGAGATGGGCGCGGGACTCCTCGCCCCGCCCGGTCATGGTGCCGGTCCGGATCGAGAGCCCGTGCAGGGTGGACAGTTCGCGCCGCGCACTCTCGGCGAGGTCGCGCGCGGGCACGGAGCCGAGCGGTGGCCGGTCCGGCAGCACCGCCGGGTCGGCGCGGTAGACCCGCAGGCCGGCGGCCAGCAGATGGCCGTCGAGCATCCCGTTCGTACTCTCGATCACGGCGGCGAGGTCCCCACCGGCGCGTTCGGAGGTGTGGCGCAGCAGTTCGACGAGCCGGGTCTTGTCACCGCCCGCGACCACGACGGACGGCACCACCTCGGCTCCGGCCTCGTCGAGTACGACCACCTCGAAGTCGCCGTCCCGCCAACCGACACCTGCCGACCACATGGCGTACCTCCTGGGGATCATCGCGACCGCCGGTCGTACGGCCAGGGCAGCACCGCACGCTCGACCACAACGCAAGACAGGCGCGACCCTATCGGCAGGCCAAGGTAGAGTCCCGGTGGGCCAGCGCGGGCGCGGACCGTCCGCCATGTCGGGCTCGACGACGCTCCCGGCGAAGCCGCCCACCGCCGACCGCCGAAAGCCGCCTCTCCCAGACCAACCCGCCGCTGCCCTAGGTCCGGTTCAGCAGGCAGTGCGGGGTTCTCGCGCGCCCTCGCGCCTCCTGGTCGGGATGCGCCCGAGCATGACAGGTTGCCGTCTTGCAAACCGCTTCGTTGTCTCCGGCCGCGCGGTTGCGTGGCTTCCGTCCGTCGTGGCTCTCGCCGAAGGTGGCCCGGACCGAAGTGCTGGGCGGGCTCGTCGTCGCGCTGGCCCTGATCCCCGAGGCGATCTCGTTCTCGATCATCGCCGGGGTCGATCCGGCGATCGGGCTGTTCGCGTCGTTCACGATGGCGGTGGTGATCTCGATCGTCGGCGGCCGCCCCGCGATGATCTCGGCGGCGACGGGCGCCATCGCGCTGGTCGTCGCTCCGCTGTCCCGTGAACATGGCTTCGGCTATCTCGTCGCGACCGTCATCCTCGGCGGTCTGATCCAGGTGCTGCTCGGCGCGCTCGGTGTGGCGAAGCTGATGCGGTTCGTGCCGCGTTCGGTCATGGTCGGTTTCGTCAACGCGCTCGCCATCCTCATCTTCATGGCGCAGGTGCCGAACCTGTTGGACGTTCCCTGGCCGGTGTATCCGCTGGTCATCGGCGCGTTGGCACTGATGGTGGGCTTCCGCCGGCTCACCACGGTCATCCCGGCGCCGCTGGTGGCGATCGTGGCGTTGACGGCGCTGACGCTCGGCGCCGGGATCGCCGTCCCCACCGTCGGTGACAAGGGCGCCCTGCCGTCGTCCCTGCCGGTGCCGGGCCTGCCGGACGTGCCGTTCACGATGGACACCCTGACGCTGATCGCGCCGTACGCGTTGGCGTTCGCGCTGGTCGGGCTGATGGAGTCGCTCATGACGGCCAAGCTCGTCGACGACATCACCGACACCCGCTCGAACAAGACCCGCGAGTCCATCGGGCAGGGGATCGCCAACATCGTCACCGGCTTCTTCGGGGGCATGGGCGGCTGCGCGATGATCGGCCAGACGATGATCAACGTGAAGTCCAGCGGTGCGCGCACCCGGCTGTCGACGTTCCTCGCCGGCGCGTTCCTGATGGTCCTGTGCATCATCTTCGGCGGCATCGTCTCCGACATCCCGATGGCGGCCCTGGTCGCGGTGATGGTCCTGGTCTCGGTCGGCACGTTCGACTGGCACTCGATCCGACCGCGGACCCTGCGTCGGATGCCGATCGGTGAGATCGCGGTGATGGTGATCACGGTCGCGGTCGTGGTCGCGACCAGCAACCTCGCCATCGGCGTCGTCGTCGGGTCCGTCACCGCGATGGTGATCTTCGCGCGCCGGGTGGCACACCTGGTCAACGTCACGTCGGTGACCGACCCGGACGGCACGAGCGTGGTGTACGCCGTGAGCGGCGAGTTGTTCTTCGCGTCCAGCAACGATCTGGTCTACCAGTTCGACTACGCGGGGGATCCGGCGAAGGTCGTCATCGACCTCACCGACGCGCACATCTGGGACGCCTCCTCGGTCGCCGCGCTGGACGCCATCACCACGAAGTACGCCGCCCACGGCAAGTCCGTGGAGATCACCGGCCTGAACAAGCACAGCGCCCGGATCCACCGGAGCCTCAGCGGCGAGGTCACCGGCAGCATCTGAGCGGTCGCCTCCCGGCGCCGTCCGGTGATCCGCGCCGCTCCTCGCTCCGCCAGGTCGAACTCCTCGGTCGTGGACCGATGCGTTTCGGCGTCGGCGCGGGTCTGTACACAGTGGGGCGGTGAAGGACGCCGTCGACAGCGGTGCGGTGGCGGAGGAGCGACCATGGACAGTGCGGCAACGGACGGCGCGGCGGTGGACAGCGCGGAGTTCACCAGGCTCACGGACCCGTTCCGGAAGGAACTGCTCGCGCACTGCTACCGGATGCTGGGCTCGGTCCACGACGCCGAGGACGTGGTGCAGGAGACCTACCTGCGGGCGTGGCGTTCCTTCGACGGCTTCGAGGGGCGTTCGTCGTTGCGGACCTGGCTGTACCGGATCGCGACCGCCGCCTCGCTGACCGCGCTGGAACGCCGCGGCCGGATCGCGTTGCCGTCCGGTCTGGGCAGCGGGACCGACGACCCGTCGGCGCCGCTCGCGTACGCGGGTGCGGAGGTCCGGTGGCTCCAGCCGTTCCCGGACGCGCTGCTCGACCGGGAGTCCACGGATCCTGCGACGATCGTCGCCGAACGAGACGGCCTGCGACTCGCGCTCGTCGCCGCGTTGCAGCATCTGCCGCCTCGACAACGCGCGGTCCTGATCTTGCGTGACGTGCTGGCCTGGCGGGCCGCGGAGGTCGCGGACCTGCTCGACACCACGACCGTCGCCGTCAAGTCGACCTTGCAGCGAGCCCGCGCCCAGATCGCCGAGATCGCGCCGGCTGAGGATCGGCTCGTCGAGCCGGCCGATCTCGAGCACCGTGCCCTGCTGGCGCGCTATGTCGCCGCGTTCGAGAGCGCCGACGTCGCGGCGCTGACGAGCCTGCTACGCGAGGACGCCCTGCTGGAGATGCCGCCGTTCCTGACCTGGTTCCGTGGGCGCCGGGCCGTCGTCGACTTCCTCGGTGGGCAGGTGCTCGCCGGGCCCGGGTGCGTACGGATGGTGCCGATCCGGGCGAACGGGCAGCCCGCGCTCGCGGCGTACATGCGTGGCGAGGACGGGCTCCACCACGCGCACGCCATCCAGGTGGTGAGCTGGCGGGGTGGGCGGGTCGCGCACGTCGTGGCGTTTCTCGACCCGAGCCTGTTCGCGACGTTCGGTCTGCCGCCACTCCATCCAGAACCAGGGCTCGCGGGCGGTCCCACCCGCTGACCAGGGCGGGACGCCGATTCCTTTTCCGTTCCGGGCTGGTCTGTACCCGCATCAACATGCACGTCACCGATGCATGTCAATGCTTCGTTGGCACCGACCACCCCGATGCGGAACGAGAAGGAAGAACACATGTCGACGTATGAGATCAGCGGTCCCACGGCACTCGTGACCGGCGCTAGCCGCGGCTTCGGGCACTCCATCGCCATCGCCTTGTCCGAGGCGGGTTCGACGGTCGTGGGTGTGGCCCGGGACCGGCACCGGCTCGAGGAGTTGCGGTCCCGGCTGGGGGAGACGTTCGTACCGGTCGTGGCGGACGTCACCGACCCGAACGTCGCCGGCGAGCTCATCGACCGCTACCGGCCCACCTCCCTCGTCCTCAACGCGGGCGCGCGGCCACTCGCCCGTCCGCTGCAGCACCACACGTGGCAGACGTTCAGCCGCAACTGGGAGGTCGACGCGGCGCAGGCGTTCCACTGGACCAGGGAGGCCCTGCTCAGCCCGCTCGACCCCGGCAGCACCGTCATCGCGATGTCCAGCGGCGCCGCCGTGGGTGGGTCACCGCTCAGCGGCGGATACGCGGGAGCGAAGGCCATGATCCGGTTCATGACCTCCTACGCCGCCAGCGAGTCCGAGCGCAACGGCCTCGGGATCAGGTTCGTCTCGGTACTTCCGAGCCTGACCCCGGCCACCGACCTCGGCGCCGCCGCAGTGGCCGCGTACGCCCGTCGGCAGGGCGTGGACACGGGTGCCTTTCTCGCCGGAGCGGGTCCCACCCTCACCCTGGAGCTGGTGGGAAAGGCGGTGACGGACCTGGCGTTCGCCCCCACGTACGAGGCCGGCGCCTACCTGCTCACTCCCGCGGGCCTCACTCCGGCCGGCTGACTCCGCCTCCTCAGCCGAACGGCACAGGTGATCCAGGTGAGTGGCTTCGGGAGGTGCCGAACGGCTGATGCCCGACCGGTGGCGATCGGCCGAAGCTGACGTCATGACACCAAGAACGCGCATCACGTCGAGAAGTCGCGCGGCATCAAAGGATCCGGCCACGGTCGGCCCGGACTCCGCCTCCGTCGACGTCCCACCGGGATCGTCGTCTCGGCGAACCCTCCGCGCCCGCTGGCCCGAATGGGTCGGATACGCCGCCGCCACGTGGTCCCTGGTGTACGGCGTGTTGGGGGTGTACTGGTTCCTCGGCGGCGGTGGCTACCCGTTCGGGGCCGACCTCGACCCGTCCGGGAAGGCGATCTCGCTCCTGGACTCCGTCCCACCTCGCGTCGTGGCCGGCGCGATCGCCGTGGTCGGGCTGGCCGGCGCCGTGATCGCGGTCGTGATGGCGCGGAGGCGGCTGGCCGGCCCGAGGGCGGCCGCGCTGATCGGATTCGCCGGGACTCTCGGCGTCGTCCTCACGGCGGTGATCCCGGACTTTCGCCCCCTGATGGCGGTCGCCCGGACGCCGATCCTCCTCGTCGGTCTGCCGTTCGGTTTCCCGGAGGGAGTGTCCCTGTCGTCGTTCGTCTCCACGATGTACACCTGGGTGGTCCTGAACCAGCTCCTCTTCATGCTCGGCGGTGTCCTCTGGGCGGCGACCGCCGTCGCCTTCGCGCGCCGGAACCGCAACGCCTGCGGCAGTTGCGGCCGCACCGACGAACCGGCTGCCGGCTGGACCACCCCGGCCGGAGCCGCTCGTTGGGGCCGCTGGGCGGCCTGGACCGCGTTCGCCGTCCCGCTGTTCTACGCCCTGACCCGGTGGTCGTGGGCGCTGGCCATCCCGCTCGGTGTCAACCGCGCCTTTCTCGAGGAGGAAGCGCGTGAGACGCCGCAGATCTGGATCGCTGGTGCCGCCCTCGCCACGCTCGCTGTCGGAGGAGGCGTCCTCACCCTGGGGCTCATCCAGCGCTGGGGCGAGGTCTATCCGCGCTGGATTCCCTTCCTGCGTGGCAAACCGGTGCGGCCGCGGACCGCGATCGTTCCGGCGACCGTGGTCGCCGTCCTGTTGCCCGGTGCCGGCCTGTTGGAGATCCGGGCGGGCATCGAGATGATCGAGGCCGGGGGCTTCCAGGACACCTGGGGGCCGATCCTGCCGGGATTCTTCTGGCCGCTGTGGGCGGTGGCACTGGGCGCCGCCACCCTCGCGTACTACTTCCGCAGGCGCGGCCGCTGTGCGGTGTGTGGCCGCCTCGATCCGGACCCGCGCGCCGCCGCGGCCGGCTGAGTCCAGGCACGGGATCACGTTTCGCGTCGAGCATGGGTGGGCACCACGTGAGAACACTGGCGAGCGGTAGTGAGGACCCGAGAACCATGGCGACGCCGGCAGCAGGCCCCGTCCGCACCATCCCGTACGAGGTGCACCGGCTGGCGATCGCCATCGACGTCGGGTTCGAGGAGTTCCGCGACCGTTACGAGCAGGCGGTCCCACTGGTGGACCAGGATCGGTTCCAGTCGCTGATCCGGGCGGACGCCGACTGGGAGCAGGTCCAGCGGGCCTCGGCCTACCGTCACGACCTCGCGTTGTTCTGGCGCCTGGACGTCGGCGCGGTCATGCGGCTGGCCGACGACCCGCCTCGGTGTGTGCAGTACCTCATGGGCAACGTCGTGATCGCCGAACGCATGTACCGCCACGACCCGTCGGTCATGCTCTACGCGCCGTTACGCGTCCTGATCCACGAGGACGGCAACGGGAGGACCTGGTTCACGGTCGACCAGCCCAGCAGACAGTTCGCCAGTTTCGGCATCCCGGCGATCAGGGCCGTGGGTATCGAACTCGACCGGAAGCTGGCGCGTCTGCTGGCCTTCCTCAACGCGCCGGTGCCATCGGCGCTCACGGCTGGGACGGCGTCCGGGGGATCGTGAGTCCGGGACCGCCAGGTGCGCAAGGTGAGCTTGCCCGGGGGCGTCGTGTGCTCAGCTCGCCAGCAGTTGGTGGGCCACGATGTATCCGGAGTTGCCGTTGACTCCGTGGCCGGGCCAGGTGCCAGCGCCGACCTGGTAGAGACCCTCGACGGGGGTGCGGTGGCCGGGTTGGCCCGGCATCGCGTGCAGCAGGTAGGCCTGGGCCAGGTCGCTCGCTCCGCCGTAGGGGTCGCCGGGCCCGCAGTTGGGGTTGAACCGCGCGATGTCGTCCGGTGTGACGACCGCCTGACCGATCACGGCGTCCGGGATGTTCGGGACGTGCTGCGCGACGATCCCGAGCACCCGCTCGGCCATGCGGGCGGTCAGCTCCGGCGTCCAGGTACCGTCACCGACCTCGATCTCACCGGCCGCGTCGCCGTGTGGATGGCACGGCATCTCCAGGACCTGGACCCGCATGATGGCCGCGCCGTCCGGTGCCCGGCTCGGGTCCTGCGCGGTCGGACAGTCGACCGTGAACGTCGGCTCGGCCGGGAGCAGGCCCGCCATGCCCTGCGCCGCCGCCAGCGTGCACCCGTCCAGGCCGGTGGTGAAGTGCGGCTGGCCGACCCGTGCGAAGCGAGGGTCGGGCCATCGTGGCGGTTCCCGCAGGGCGAGGTGGATCTGCAGGCAGCCTCGGCCGTACCTGTATCCCGCGGCCTGGGCGCGCAGCTCCTCCGATGCGTCCTCGCCGAGCAGGCGGAGATAGAGCTGGTCGACGTTGGTGGAGGCGACCACGGCCTCGCGCGCGGCGTACCGCTCACCTTCGTCGGTGCGCACCCCGACCGCCCGCCCGTTCTCGACGAGGATTCCGCTGACCTCGGTTCCGGTGACGACCTTCCCGCCGTGGTCGGTCACCAGCCGAGCCAGGGCCGTGGTCAGGGCTTCGCTCCCGCCCGCCGGAGTCGGCATCCCGGCCTGCATGATCGCCAGCGCGACCAGGATCACCCAGATGCCGCTGCCCACCTCGTCCGGTGTCCGACCCAGATGCATCACCCAGGGCGCCAGCATCGCCTGGAGCACCGGTGAGCGGAATCGCGACACCTCCCTACGCCCCGTCTCGAAGACCGTCGAGGCGAGTGGTGTCAGCCCCGGTCCGTCTCCGCTGAACAACCTGTCGATCGTCGCCCTCGCGTCCGGCTCGGCGAGATCCTGGGTGAAGAGCCCGAAGACGTCGGGCGCGTACGGCGCGAACGACTCCATCCACGCCGCGAAGGTGGCCCCGTCACCAGCGGCCAGCCGGTCGGCCTCGGCGACCATCGCGTCCATCGAACGCGGGAGCACCGCGGTCCGGCCGTCCGAGAACGACACTCCGGTGGGGAGGTCGGTGTTGAGATAGGTGAGGCCGCGAGCGCCCAGTTCGTCGCCGAGTTCACGCATGACGGGCCCGGCCAGCAGCAGTGGATGGGAGGCGGAGTACACGTCGTGCCGGAAGCCGGGCAGCGTCAGCTCCTCGGTTCGACACAGTCCGCCCGGCCGGTCGTTGCGTTCCAGCACGATCACGTCGTGGCCCGCCCGGGCGAGATAGGCCGCGGTGACCAGTGCGTTGTGGCCGCTGCCGATCAGAACGACGTCGTGGCCCTCCACAGTGCGCCCCCCTCCAACCGGGCCTGCCGTGCCGTAGGGGGAGCCAGGCCGCCGGGCCACGGCGATCATGCCTGCGTCGTGGAAGCGTCCCGCCCGAGAAGGTACAGGACACCTACCACGGTACGGGTCCGTCCTCGTCGAAGAAGCCGCCGCTTGGCCCGTCGGCCGGCAGGGTGGCCAGCGAGACGACGACGCGGGCGCCCTGCGCGGGAGTCCGGGTGCCGTGGTGACCGTTGAGATCGGTGGCGAGGTAGCCAGGAGTCGCCGAGTTGACCTTGATGTGTGCATGGTGGGCACTTCGCCGGAACGCGTTGGCATAGTGCGCGGTGAGCATCGTCACCGCAGCCTTGGACGCGGCGTAGCCGAGGCTCGTGTCGCTCTGGGCGAACATCGACTCGAGATTCGGCGGTGTGGGCGTGGGAGGCCGACGTACTGGCGACATTGACGATCCGCGGCGCGGACCCCTCCCGCAGCAGCGGAAGCATCGTGTGGGTGACGGTGAGAAGGCCGAACACGTTGGTTTCGAAGGTTTCTACCAGGTCGTCCCCCGTGACGGCCAAGGTCGGTGTCCGACGCAGAATGGCCGCGTTGTTGACGAGTACGTCGAGTCGGCCGTGTTCGCGGCGCAAGAGAGCGGCCACCGCCTCGATGCTGGGGGTGTCGGTCACGTCCAGCACGACCGGGACGACGTTGATGCCCGACTCCGAGTTGACCAGCGACGCGGTGACTCCGGCCGCCTTCGCGATCTCGCGGACGCCCACACCGTCGTAGCCTGACCGGGTAGGGGCGGACCGCGGGCCGACCGCGGGATCGCATTCCCCGTCAATGCCGCGTTGCGCCGAGGTGGGGCAAGACGGGATTGCGGCGTAGGTCGCCGGCGATCATGTCTACAACCGTATACTCGCTGGGACGATAAGTCTACGAGCGTATACCGGACCATTCCGTACGTTCTTTCGCAGCCGCGGATGCCGACCCCGATACCGATCCCGAGGCCGAGGTGAGGATGGATCTCAAACTGGCGGGCCGGCGGGCGCTGGTGACCGGATCGAGTTCCGGTCTTGGTGCGGCGACCGCCAGGCTTCTCGCGAAGGAAGGGGTCGCGGTCGTCGTACACGGCCGGGACGAGACGCGCGCCGATGCCGTGGCCAAGCAGGTCCGCGCCGACGGCGGGAAGGTCGACGTCGCGCTCGGGGACCTCGGGACCGATGCCGGAGCCGACGCTGTGGCGGGCGCGGCCCTCGCGGGCGGTGACGTCGACATCCTGGTCAACAACGCCGGCACCT
Organism: Actinopolymorpha pittospori; assembly: GCF_014873875.1. GTDB lineage: Bacteria > Actinomycetota > Actinomycetes > Propionibacteriales > Actinopolymorphaceae > Actinopolymorpha > Actinopolymorpha pittospori. The sequence goes on from NZ_JADBEM010000001.1 coordinate 2,852,956, forward strand.
ACTGGCCGAAGTCCTGGGCCGAGACCACCTCGCAGGAGTGGCTCGAGACCTATGACGCCAACGTCGTGTCCGGCGTACGGATGATCCAGCGTCTGGTACCCCTCATGCGGGACCGGGGATGGGGGCGCGTCATCCAGATCGGTGGTGGACTGGCGCAGCAGCCGTCCGCCGAGGGAGCGTTCTACAACGCGACCCTTGCCGCCCGGCACAACCTCGCCGTCTCCCTCGCACGTGAGCTGAAGGACACCGGTGTGACGTCCAACGTCGTCTCCCCGGGCGCGATCCTGGTGTCGACCGTGCAGCGGATCTTCGAGGAGGCGGCGCCCGCCTTCGGCTGGGGCGAGAGCGCCGAGGAGATCGAGCGCGGCGTCGTCCGGGACCTGCTGCCCAACGACATCGGGCGGCTTGGTCGGCCGGAGGAGGTCGCCGCCGCCGTCGTGTACCTCGCCAGTCCGCTCGCCGACTACGTGAGTGGAGCCGTCCTCCGCGTCGACGGCGGCACCATCCGAACGGCCTTCTGATCATGGGCTCCGCCGCCTCGATCAGCCTCGCCGGTCAGGTCACCGCGACCGCGCTCGCCGACGCGGGCGCGGCGGTGGGCGTGGTCGCCCGCTCCGCCGACGAGATCGCCGCCACCGCCGCGCGGATCCAGGACAGGGGAGGGCGCGCCGAGGCGATCACCGTGGACGTGGTCGACGAACAGAGCGTGCGCCGGGCGTTCGAGCGGATCCGCGGCGACCTGGGCGAGATCGACCTGCTGGTGAACAACGCCGGCCGCAACACCACCTTCGGTCCGGTCTGGCGGGTCGACGCCGACCGGTGGTGGGGAGACGTCGCCGTCAACCTGCTCGGTCCGTTCCTGTGCAGTGCCGCGGTCCTGCCCTCGATGGTGGGCCGCGGACAGGGGCGGATCGTCAACGTCGTCTCCGGAACCGCGGGCCGTCCCTTCCCGTACAACAGCGGGTACGCCGCGTCCAAGGCCGCCGCCGTACGACTGACCGACTGCCTCGCGGCCGAGACCGCGGGATACGGCGTCCACGTCTTCGCCCTCGAACCCGGCTCGGTCCGGATCGGGATGAGCGCCGACATCAGCAAGAACCCGGAGGCGGCTCGGTGGCTCGGCCCGGTCCTCGGCCGCGCCCTGGAAACGCTGCCGGACGTACCCGCGAGCGCCACCGGCGCCGCCGTCGTCTTCCTGGCGTCGGGCCGGGCCGACGCGCTGTCGGGACGATGGGTGGACGCGGCGGACGACCTGGCGGAGATCGCGCGCCGGACCGATGAGGTCGCCGACGCCGACCTGTTCCAGCTGCGCCGGCGGAAGCGGCCGGGGCATCCGTTGCCTGGCTGACCGTCGGCTGCCCGACTGAGCTCTCGTTGACGGCCGGTGTGGGTGGCGATCCTAGGAGTGACGCACCCTGGTCGCGCCGCGGCGCCGTCCTAGCGTGAAGGCGTGGCTGTCGCCACCGTCACGCGAGGAAGGTGATCATGTCCGTTTGGTTCGTCACCGGTGCTTCCCGCGGCCTCGGCCGGGAGATCGCACTGGCCGCGCTGGATCGAGGCGACCAGGTCGTCGCCACCGGCCGCGACGCCGACGCTGTCGTCGCGGCGCTCGACTCCGCAGTCGACACCGACGCTGCCGTCACGGCGCTCGACGCCGCCCCGCCGGACCTGCTCGTCGTACCCCTGGACGTCACCGACACGGCCCAGGCCAAGAATGCGATCGACGCGGCGCTCACGCGGTTCGGACGGATCGACGTGCTCGTCAACAACGCCGGGTTCGGCATCATCGGCGCCATCGAGGAGATCTCCGACGCGCAGACCCGGGCGTTGTTCGACGTCAACGTCTTCGGCCTGCTCACGGTCACCCGCGCGGTCCTGCCCGTACTCCGGCGCCAGCGGTCCGGACACATCGTCAACATCGGCTCCATCGGCGGCTACTCGCAGTACCCCGGCAAGGGCGGCGCCGGCATCTACGCCGCCAGCAAGTTCGCCGTCGAGGGAATCACCGAGGCCCTGCTCGGTGACCTCGACGGGCTGGGGGTCAAGGCCACCGTCGTCGAGCCCGGCTCGTTCCGCACCGAGTTCCTCGGATCCTCGAGCGTGCGCCTGGCCGCCGACGTCATCGACGACTACGAGGCGACAGCCGGTCGGCGGCGGGCGGGCGTGCACGACGAGAACGGCACCCAACGCGGCGATCCCCGCAAGGCCGCCGAAGCGATCGTGGACGTCACCAAGGTGGAGAATCCTCCGACCAGGCTGCAACTCGGGCCGGACAGTGTCGCCCGCGTGGAGGAGAAGATCGCGCTGGTCGCGAAGGAACTCGACACCTGGCGGCAACTCGGGCAGGCCACCGACTACGACGACGTCGCCGCGTAGGGACTACCGGCCGGTTCGCGACCGGCCGCCCCGGCGCGTTCGCGAAGGCGGGTGCGCGGGCGCGACGGCGTGCGCCGCCGAACGCGGAGGGCGCCGTACCCGTCCTAGATCCGTCGTAGCGTGGACGTTGTCTGGCGGAGAGCTCGGGCCGTTCCTCCGGGCACGGCGTGCGATGCTCCAGCCAGAAGATGTCGGTATGCCCAGTTCGGGTGTCCGACGCGTCCGCGGCCTGCGCCGCGAGGAGGTCGCCCTGCTCGCGGGAGTGAGCGTCGACTACTACACGCGCCTCGAGCAGGGCCGGGAACGCCATCCGTCCCCGCAGGTGCTCGACGCGCTCGCTCGGACGTTCCGACTCGACGGCGACGCACGCGGCCACCTGTACCGGCTCGCCGAGATCCTGCCCCGGGCCGCGACGACGTCCGCCCATGGGAACGCGACGCGGACGATCAACCCCGACCTGGCCCGCCTGCTGGACAGCTGGCCGGCCACGCCGGCCTACGTCGTCAACCGCACCCTCGACATCCTCGCGAGGAACCGCCTGGCCTCCGCGTTGTACGCCGGCTTCGCCCACGCCGACAACCTGGCGCGGATGACGTTCCTCGACCCCGCCGGCCGGGAGTTCTACCTCGACTGGCAGCGCGCGGCGGCCCGTTGCGTCGCGCGCCTGCGACTCGCGGCCGGGTACGACCCGCGTGACCCGCGCCTGCTCGACCTGGTCGCCGAGCTCACGCGGCGCAGTGACACCTTCGAGGAGCTGTGGGTACGACAGGACGTGCGGGAGAGAAGCGGCGAGCCCAGGGACTTCCAGCATCCGAAGGCCGGCCGCCTCGCCCTCGTCCACCAGGCCTTCGACGTCCACGGCTCGCCCGGGCAGCAGCTCGTCGTCGACCAGGCCGAGCCCGGCAGTGCGAGCGCCGAGGCGCTCGCCCTCCTCCGGTCCGGCGCGGACGTTCCGCCCGGCTGACGGTCCGGCTGGCAGGATGGCCCCGCGAGAGAGGGGCCGTCGATGGCTGACCAGGACGACGTACGCCGGATCGCACTGTCCCTGCCGGAGGTGTCTGAGGGCGCGGACCACTTCGCGTTCTCCGTTGCCAACAAGGGCAAGCAGAAGGGCTTCGCCTGGGTGTGGCTGGAACGCGTCCACCCCAAACGCGCCCGGGTACCGCAGCCGGAGGTCCTGGCCGTCCGGGTCGCCGACGATAGTGAGAAGCAGGCGTTGCTCGCCTCCGACCCGGAGAAGTTCTTCACCGAGCCGCACTACAACGGCTTCCCGGCGGTGCTGGTCAGGCTGGCGAAGATTCCCGTCGACGAACTGGAGGAGCTGCTGGTCGATGCCTGGCGCTGCCAGGCCCCGCGCTCCCTGGTCGACGACTTCGACGCCGTGCAGGACCGCTGAGACGCCACCCGCCGGCGCGCGGGTCGAGCCGGCTCAGCTCGGCGAATCGGCTCAGTTCGGCGAATCGGCTCAGCTCGGCGAGTTGGCCTCGGCGAGTCGGCGCAGACCCGCGGTGACCATCTCGCACAACTGGTCGTAGCTGAGGTCGAGGTCCTCGGAGAGGCCGAAACCTCCGGCCGCCTCGAGTGAGGCGAACCCGTGCATGGCGGCACGGATGCTCCGGGTGGCGTGGATGGCGGCCGCTCCGCCGAGGCCGTAGCCACGCAGGACGGCGAGGGCGACCTCCAGCATGCGCCGGCCAGGCTCGGCCAGCACCGGGTCGGCCAGGGGGTCAGGCGGCAACATCGAGTATCGGTTCGGGTGCTCCGAGGCGTACGCCCGCCACGCCCGCATGAGCGCACCCACCGCGTCGTCGCCGCTGCGCCCCATCACCGCCGAGGCGAGCCGTCCGGTGATCTCCTCCAACGCCCGGACGGCGAGCAGCCGGCGCAGCTCCGCGAGGTTGCGAACGTGCTTGTAGAGCGAGGGTGCGGCGACACCGGTGTGCTCGGCGACGGCGGCCAGAGTCAGTGCCTCGACGCCCTTCTTGTCGACGTGTGCCAGCGCGGCGTCCACGACCGCGGCGGTCGACAGTCCGGCCCTAGGCATCTGCCCCTCCGCTCATGCGGTCATCACCCGTTCGCGGCGCAGGAAGGTGCGGATGGCCTCGCGCGGCTGGTCGCTGATCTCCGGTCCGTGCGTGAAGGCCGCCACCCGGTAGTCGAACTCGGCCAGCCGGGTCGCCGTCTGCTTGGTGAGCTGGAAGTTGGTGCAGAACGACTTCGGCGACCAGCGCAGGTTGCGGACGTTGAAGATCGAGTCGCCGGTGATCAGGACGCCGCTCGGTCGGTGCAGCAGCGCGACGTGCCCAGGGCTGTGGCCGGGCGTGTGGATCACCTCCAGGCCACCGGCGATGTCGAGGACCTGGCCGTCCACGAACTCCTCGGCGACCTCGGCGGGCTGGAAGCCGCCGTCGGGCAGCCGCTGGAGCAGGCGCCCGCCGAACGTCGAGAGGTCGCGGCCGGGGGTCTTCCCGCTGCGCAGGTTGGGCGCGTCGATCTCGTGTGCCACGACAGGTGCGCCGGTCTCGTCGACCATCCGGGCGAGCCCGCCGGCGTGGTCGGGGTGGGCGTGGGTCATCACGATCCGGGTGACCTGGGAGGGAGCGCTGCCGATGAACGAGAGCGCCGCCACGATCTTCTTCGGCGCCTTCTTGGTGCCGGTGTCGACCAGTGTCACCTGCCCGTCGTCGTCGACGAAGGCGTAGGAGTTGACCAGGTCCCACGGTGCCGTGGGGATACGGAAGACGCCGGGGGCGACTTCGGTGGCGGGTGACTTGGCCATGGGTGATCCTCCTGAAAGCTAATGCGATTAGCTAGGAGGCTACGACGATTCGAAGAGATGGTCAAGGTGACCGCCCTCACGTCCCGGTCCGCAGCACTTCGGCGGTCCGCGTCGCGGTGCGCTCCGCCCACCGGGTGGTCGTGACCGCGCCCACGACGAGTGACAGGACGCCGCAGCCGGTGATGATCCACCAGGCCGGCCGGGCCGCGTCGACGAAGTCGGCACGGGCGAAGGCGCCGGCCATGCTGGCGGCGCTCCCGCCCCCGACGCCCACCGCGAGAGCCGCACCGATCACCGCCACTCCGAGCGCCTGCCCGACCTGCCGGCTCGTCGTCGCCACCGCGGCGGCCACACCGGACTGGGACAGCGGCATGCCGGATACGGCGGTCGTGGTGATCGGGGCGTTCACCATCCCCACGCCGAGCCCGAACAGGACGTAGCTCGTGAACAACAACGGGACAAACGTCTCCGCCTCCAGGGCACCGAGCAGTACGCCGCTGACGGCGACCGCGCTGCCACCGATGAGCAGGGACGGGCGGGAGCCGAACGTGCCGACCATGCGGCCGGACAGTGGGGCACTGACGAAGATCATGACGGCCATCGGCAGGGTCCACAGCCCGGCGTCCAGCGGGGAGAGGCCGCGGACATCCTGCAGGTAGAGGGTGTTGATGAACAGGAAGCCGCCGAGGGCCGCGAACGTGCTGACGGCGATCGCGGTGGCGCCGCTGAACGGCGCGCTGCCAAAGAACCTCGGGTTGATCAGGGGTTCGGCGTGCCGGCGTTCGTACCGCAGCAGCGCGACGAGGGCGAGGAGGGCGATCAGGAAGCAGCCGAGGATCCACGGCGAGAGCCAGCCCCTGCCGGGGCCCTCGATGATGCCGTACGTGAGGAAGCCCAGCAGGGCGATCACCAGCACCTGGCCCACGGGGTCGAAGCGGCGTCGTTTCGCGGCGCGGGACTCCGGGACGAATCGGTGGGTGAGGGCCAGCGCGGCCAGCCCGATCGGGATGTTGATCCAGAAGATCGCCCGCCAGCTCACCGCCTCGACGAGCGTGCCACCCACCAGCGGGCCGGTGGCCATGCTGATGCCGAAGACCGACCCCCACACTCCGACGGCCCGGGCGCGTTCCCGGGGATCGGTGAAGGTGTTGGTGATGATGGAGACGGCGACCGGGTTGAGCATGGAGCCACCGACCGCCTGCAGCACCCGGAAGACGACCAGGAGTTCGAGGCTCGGCGCGACCGAGCAGAGCAGCGACCCGGCGGTGAAGACCACGAGCCCGATCTGGAAGACCCGCTTGCGTCCGAACCGGTCGGCCATCGAGCCGCCCAGCAACAGCAGGGAGGCGAGCACCAGCGTGTAGGCGTCGATCGTCCACTGCAGGTCCGACAGCGACGCGCCGAGGTCCCTGCGAAGGGTGGGCAACGCGACGTTCAGGACGGTGCTGTCCATGCTGACGATCAGCAGGCTCGTACAGCAGATACCGAGCACCAGCAGGCGATGCCGGTGGCTCATCTCCAGCACGGAGGGCTCCCCTCGGGGTGCCTCGGTGGGCTCACCGCACGACGCTGTGCTTCTGCAGGGGCAGGCGTATCCCGTTCTCGGGCCTCCGGGTCGACGGCATCCTCGACGAGTCCGTGGGCTCCGTCATCTCGGCACGCTCCTCGCAACGTGGTCTCGACACGCCTCGGCCACGGGGTACATGGACGCTACCCCGGGAGCACTCCGAGACACATGGCCGAACTCTCACGCCGTCACACCGGTTGGCCATCCGCGACGGCTACCTGGTTGTCACCGGGGCGCGGTTGGGAACGATCCCCACCATGAAGCGGGTGGTCCTCGCCACACTGCGCGGTGCCGCCGCCGGCGCGGCCGGTACGACGGCGCTCAACGTCGTCAGCTACGTCGACATGGTCACCCGGGCCCGCCCCGCCAGTACGACGCCCGAGGCGACGATCGAGACGTTCTCCCGGCGCAGCCACATCCCCATACCGGGTACGGACGGAGCGCGGGCCAACCGGGTGGCCGGGCTGGCACCGCTCACCGGCATCGTCGCCGGCGTGGGTTTCGGCGCGTTGCTGGGCCTGCTCCGTGGCACGGGCTGGCACTCCGGGAAGGTCGTCACGATGGCCGCCGCCACTGCGGGTGTCATGGTCGCGACCAACACACCCATGACCGCCCTCGGTGTCACCGACCCACGCACCTGGGCGGCGACGGACTGGGTGGCCGACGTCCTTCCGCACCTCGCCTACGCCGCCGTCACCGTCGCGGTCCTGGACGGCCTGGACGGCGACGACGGCCTCAACACGGCGGAACGCCGGCACTGGCTCACCCCGCTGTCGCGCGTCCTCGGCGGCCGGCTCGCCCGGTCGTAGGGACGCCGGGCGTCACGAAAGGGAGTTCTCGCCTCATGACCACGCCGGTGTCCCCGTCCGTCACCCTGGCGCCCTCCGCGGCCCCGGCCGAGTCGCAGCCCGTCCTGGCACCGCCCGCCGGCGCGGCGATCTTCCTGGTCGTCACCATCGATCCCGGGGCCGAGGACGACGTACGCGACCTGCTGTCCGACGTGTCCGGGCTGCAGCGTTCGGTCGGCTTCCGGATCCCGGCCGGTGGCCTCACCTGCGTCGTCGGCATCGGCTCGGACGCCTGGGACCGGCTGGTCAGCGGTCCGCGCCCGGCCGAACTGCATCCCCTCCCGGAGATCCGCGGCGACCGGCACGTCGCCGTCTCCACACCGGGCGACCTGCTCTTCCACATCCGCTCGACGGAGCTGGACCTGTGCTTCGAGCTGGAGACCCAGATCATGAACCGCCTCGCCTCCTCGGTCACGGTGTGCGACGAGGTGCAGGGCTTCAGGTACTTCGACGAGCGTGACCTGCTCGGCTTCGTGGACGGGACCGAGAACCCCACCGGACATGCGGCCTTCGACGCGGTCACCATCGGCGCGGATCCGGAGTTCGCCGGCGGCAGCTACGTCATCGTCCAGAAGTATCTGCACGACATGGCGACCTGGAACGCCCTCCCCGTCGAGGCGCAGGAGCGGGTGATCGGGCGGAGCAAGCTCGCCGACATCGAGATGCCCGACGACGTCAAGCCCGCCAACTCCCACGTGGCGTTGTCCACGATCGTCGACCCGGACGGAACCGAACGACAGATCGTGCGCGACAACATGGCGTTCGGCGCGCCGGGGCGCGGCGAGTTCGGCACCTACTTCATCGGCTACGCCAGTACGCCCAGCGTCACCGAGCGGATGCTGGTCAGGATGTTCGTCGGTGAGCCGCCCGGTAACCACGACCGGATCCTGGACTTCTCCACCGCGGTGACGGGCAACCTCTTCTTCGTGCCCACGGCCGACTTCCTCGACGACCTGGCCGACCTGCCCGCGCCGATGACCGCGACGGATGCCACCCCCTCGACGGCGGAGGCGACCCCCTCGGTGCCGGACGGGACGAACGCCACGGCGAACCCGGACGTCCCGGACGGTTCGCTCCGCATCGGCAGCCTGCGAAGGAGCACGCCGCGATGAACAACCTCTACCGCGAACTCGCGCCGGTCTCGACCGCCGCCTGGGCCGAGATCGAGGAGGAGGCCCGGCGTACGTTCACCCTCCACGTGGCCGCGCGCCGCGTGGTCGACATGGACGGACCCGGCGACCTCATTCTGGCCGCCGTGGGTACGGGCCACCTCACCACGATCGAGCCGCCCGCGGCGGGGGTCATGGCGCGGGCCCGGGTCGCCCAACCCGCCGTGGAGCTGCGCGTGCCGTTCACCGTCAGCCGTCAGGCCGTCGACGACGTCGAGCGGGGCTCGAAGGACTCGGACTGGCAACCGGTGAAGGACGCGGCCCGCCTGATGGCGCTGACCGAGGACCGGGCGGTGTTCGAGGGGTACCCCGCGGCCAGGATCGCCGGCATCCGGGAGAGCTCGTCGAACCCCACCCTCACCCTCCCCGCCGACCCGCGCGACTACCTCAACACGGTCAGCCAGGCGCTGACCTCGCTGCGACTCGCCGGCGTCAACGGGCCCTACTCCCTGCTGCTCAGTGCCGACGCCTACACCCTGGTGACGGAGACGTCGGACCACGGATACCCGATCAGCGCCCACCTCGCGCGGGTGGTCGACGGCGACATCATCTGGGCGCCCGCCATCGACGGCGCGTTCGTGGTGTCCACCCGCGGCGGGGACTACGAGCTGCACGTCGGGCAGGACCTGTCCATCGGCTACCTCTCACACGACCTGGAGACCGTGCGGTTGTACCTCCAGGAGTCGCTGACCTTCACGATGTACACCAGCGAGGCGGCGGTGGCACTCACCCCACAGGCCAGCTGACCTCAGCGGCCGGCTGACCTCGCTTCGGGTCGATCACGTCCGGTCAGGCCGTCGCCTCGAGGGTCAGCAGGGCGCGCTTCGCGTCCGGGCCACCGACGTACCCGCCGAAGCTTCCGTCGGAACGCACCACCCGGTGGCAGGGCACCACGACCGGCAGCGGGTTCGTGGCGCAGGCGGTACCCACGGCCCGAACGGCCCTCGGGCTGCCCGCGGCCGCGGCGACCTCGGCGTAGCTGCTGGTGTGGCCGTAGCCGATCTCGGGCAGGTGCGCGAGGACCTCCCGACGGAACCCCTTGGACAGTCGGAAGTCCAGCGGGACGTCGAAGGTGTGGCGCCGCCGGTCGAAGTACTCCTCGAACTGCCTGCTCACCTCGTCCAGCCGGCCCGGAGCGTGCAGGATGCGGGGGCTCACCACGTCGGCCAGCCGGGCCAGGACCGCGTCGTGGTCCTCGCGGGCATAGGCCACCCGGAACAGGCCCTGCTCGGTCGCGGCGAGCAGCAGCGGACCGACGGGTGTGTCGATGGTGCGATAGGCGACGTCGAGGATGCCGTCCCGTTCCGCAGCGGCGACCAACCGCGCGTGCAGACGGGCGTTGGCCTCCGGGTCGAGCGTCGGGAGCGAGGCGAACAGGCGTTCGGGGTCGGTGGTCATCATGGGGTCTTTCCTCCCAGGGTCGCGCCGTGCGGGTACGCCGCGCGCAGGGTCTTGATCCCGTCGGCGGCCGCCCGGCGCGCGGCGTCCGGAGAACTCCCGACGATGGCGGCGATCTCCTTGTAGGGCAGGCCGACGAGATAGTGGTAGGCGACCGCCGCCCGCTGCTTGGCCGGAAGCGTCCGGAGCGCGTCCCACAGGTCGCCGTCCCAGTCGTCCGGGCGGCCGTTCCGGGTGGGCCGGTCGGGTACCTCGTCCACGGCGATCGGTCGACGAGCCCGTGCCCGGGTGAGGTCCACGGCCTTGCGGTGGGCGATCGTGACCAGCCAGGCCTCGACGTTCGCGTCCTCGGGGAGCTCCGGGTAGGCCTTCAGCGCCGACAGGAACGTCTCCGACCAGGCGTCCTCCGCGTCGGTGGGGCCGACCACGGCGCGGCACACGCGGAGCACCGTCGGCCCGTAGTCGGCCACGATCTGTTCGAAAGGTCGCACGGTCACACCTGGTAGACGTCCGGGCCGCCCGGAACGTGAGGGTCGGCGAGGAGGATGCCCGCCCGGTCGGGGGGCGGCAGCACCCTCCTTCCCAGGCTGGCACGCGTCAGAGGTGCGCGTCCAGGCCGGTCCCGGTCACGAGGTGCGCGCCTGGTCCTCAGTGGCGGGCTCGAGGATCACCACCGGAATGGGTCGCGAGGTTCGGGACTGGTAGTTGGCGTACCCCTGGAACGTCGCGATGATCCGCGGCCACAGGGCGGCCCGCTCCTCGCTGGTCGCCGTACGGGCGACCATGCGGCGCGCCGTTCCCGCCATGACGGCCCGCACCTTCGGGTTGGCGCGGAGGTTGAGGTACCACGCGGGGTTGCGGTCGTCGCCGCCGAACGACGCGACCAGCACGATCCGACCGTCCTCGACGATGGGGACGGTGAGCATGGTCGAGCGTTCGCTTCCGGACCTGCGCCCGGTGGTGATCAGCTCGACGACCGGCATTCCCATCGCGCGGCCGAAGAGGCGCCCCTTGCTGGCGCTGAACGCGGCCCGGTGGAGTCTGGTGGCACATCGGTAGAGGACGTCCTTCGCTCTGGCCATTTCGCACCTCTCTGTCCGCCGCGGGGCGGCGGGGTGTGCTTCCGCGCGTCTGCCCGCGCTTCGTTAGAGTCGAACTCTAGAGATAAGCTACAGCCATGACCCCTGTCAAGAGCGGTGGAAAGCGAGCGGAGAAGACCCGCGAGACCCGGCGGAAGATCCGTGACGCGGCCCGCGACCTGTTCATCGAGCAGGGCTACGGCGCGACGATGCTGCAGGACGTGGCGACCCGGGCCGGCGTCGCCGTCCAGACGATCTACTTCACGTTCGGCAACAAACGGGCCCTGCTCAAGGAGGTCGTCGACGTCTCCATCGCGGGTGACGACGAGCCGCTCGCGACCATGGAGCGGCCGTGGTTCCACGCCGTCCTGGCCGCGCGGACCGCACCGGAGCAGCTGCGGGAACAGGTGAAGGGCGTCCGTGCCCTGCTCGAACGGGTCGCCCCGATCATCGAGGTCGTCCGTGCCGCGGCCGCGGCGGATCCGGAGGTCGAGCCCATGTGGGCCGACCCCGACCCGCGGTTCACCGTCCAGTCGGCGACGGCGAAGGCGCTCGTGGCCAAGCCGGGGGTGCGTGCCGGGCTGACCGCCGACGAGGCCGCCGACGTGCTGTACGGCGTACTCAGTCCGGAGCTCTACCTGCTGCTCGTCCGGGATCGCGGCTGGTCGTCGCAGCGGTGGGAGCGATGGGTGTACGACGTCCTGCGCGGCCAGTTGTGCGCCGACTGACCCTGGCCCGGGTTATCCAGAGTGACCGGAACTCGGGAAACTCGGTCCTGGCGGATGTCCGGTCGCGGGCGGCGGCCTCGACGTCCCTGCTGAAAGGCGCCGAGGAGGCGCCGCCGGAGAGGAGACTGCCGTGAAGTACATGATCATGATGGCCGGGTCGCAGCGGGACTACGACATGCTGACCGGCAAGGCCACCGACAGCCCCGCCTGGACGCCGGAGGAGATCGCCGCCCTCCACACGTTCATGGCGGAGTGGAACAACGAGCTGGTGGCTTCGGGGGAGTTCGTCGACGCACGCGGCCTGAGCGCTCCCGCCCACGCGAGAAGAGTGCAGGTGCGCGACGGCGTACCGGTCGTGACCGACGGACCCTATCCCGAGACCGAGGAGGTCCTGGCCGGCTACACGATCGTCGAGTGCGAGAGCTTCGACCGGGCGACCGAGATCGCCGCGCGTCTCGCCAAGACGCCGCATCCAGAGCACGCGACGATGACCAACGGCTGGTACGTCGACGTACGCCCGATCGACGAGTACGCGCCCGAACCGGAGCTCTGATCACGTCCGCGTCCGATCACGACCTCGAGGACCTGCTGCGTCTGCTGGCGCCGCGGGTCCTCGGCGCGGTCGTCCGCCGCTACGGCCACTTCGACCTGGCCGAGGACGCCGTACAGGAGGCCCTGATCGCGGCCGCCGACCAGTGGCCCGCCGGGGGAACCCCGGACAGTCCGCGCGCCTGGCTGATCACGGTCGCCTCGCGCCGGCTGACCGACCTTCTGCGCAGCGAACAGGCCCGGCAACGCCGCGAGGACACCGTCGCCCGGTGGGCGCTGCCCGACGACTGGCTCGCTCCCGGCGCCGACCGGTCGGTGGAGGCCGACGACACGCTGATCCTGCTGTTCATGTGCTGCCATCCCTCCCTGTCCCCGGCGTCGCAGATCGCCCTGACGCTGCGGGCGGTGGGCGGCCTCACCACCGCTGAGGTGGCCCGCGCGTTCCTGGTGCCGGAAGCGACCATGACGCGGCGCGTCAGCAGGGCCAAGCAGCGGATCAGGGAGAGCCGCGTCCCGTTCCGCATGCCACCGGCCGCCGAGCAGGCCGAACGGCTCGGCGTGGTGCTGCACGTGCTCTACCTGATCTTCAACGAGGGGTACGCCGCGACGACAGGCCCGAGCCTGCAACGCGTCGAACTCTCCTCGGAGGCGATCCGGCTCACCCGTACGCTGCACCGGCTGCTGCCCGAGGACGCCGAGGTGGCCGGACTGCTCGCGCTGATGCTCCTCACCGACGCACGCCGGGCGGCGCGGACCGGGCCGGACGGCGCGCTGATCCCGATGGCCGAGCAGGATCGAAGCCGTTGGGACGGTGTGCTCGTCGCCGAGGGGATCGCCCTTCTCAGTGAGGCCCTGCCCCGGGGTCCGACGGGTCCCTACCAGGTCCAGGCGGCCATCGCGGCCGTCCACGACGAGGCGCCGAGCCCGGAGCAGACGGACTGGCCGCAGATCCTGGCGTTGTACGACGTGTTGATGCGCCTGTCGAACAATCCCGTGGTGGCGTTGAACCACGCCGTCGCGGTGGCGATGGTCCAGGGTGCACATGCCGGCCTCGCGCTGCTGGAGAAGCTCGAGGTCGACGAGCGGATCGCCGAGGACCACCGGCTGTACGCCGTTCGCGCGCACCTGCTGGAGGTCGCGGGGGAGCGGGCGGCCGCTCGCGAGGCCTACCGCGCCGCTGCCGAGCGAACGACCAGCCTTCCGCGGCAGCGGTACCTCCACGCCCGCGCGGCCACGCTCGACGACGTCCGGTAGAGGTCGCTCAAACCCTTGCGGGCGGCCGATTCTGGTCACGGACATGGCCGATCCTGGACCGGATGCTCCAAAGGCCCCTTGCCGGGCTCGATTTCCATCGTTGAAGTAGAGAGGGTTGCAGGTCGACGTCGAGTAAGGGATGTAATCGAAATGGCAAGAATCGGTGCGCTGGACCGGCGAACGTTCCTCTACGGATCCGCTCTCACGGCCGGCGCTGTCATGTTGGGTGCCTGCTCCTCAGGTGACGGCGGCGGCGCCTCGTCGGCGGGCGGGAAGGCCGCGAACGGGCCGACGGGCAAGGGATCAGAGACCAAGCCGCTCCAGGCGCCCGCGAAGTTCCAGGAGGCGCCGATGCTCTCGGCGCAGGTCAAGTCCGGTGGTCTCCCGGCGGTGGACAAGCGGCTGCCGACCGAGCCGTACGTCGTACCGCACCGGTGGCTCGAACCAGGCAAGTACGGCGGCAACCTGCTGGTGTCCGTGCCCGCGACGAACGACCTGCAGATCCGGGAGTACATGTACGGCCATTCCCTGCTGCGGTTCATCAACGACGGCCTCGACGTCGCACCGGGGCTGGTGTCGAGCTGGGAGGCCAACGACGACGCGTCGGAGTGGACGCTGCACTTCCGTGAGGGCCTGAAGTGGTCGGACGGCGAGCCGTGGACCACCGCCGACATCATGTTCTGGTGGGAGGACATGGTCCTCAACGAGGAGCACTCCGAAGTTCCTCCCGACGAGGCCCGGTCCGGCAAGGGCACGATCATGAAGCTCACCGCGCCCGACGAACGGACGCTGGTGTTGAAGTTCGACGCCCCGGCGCCCCTCACGGCCCTGCGGTTGGCGGGTTACACCAAGCGCGGCAACGGCGCGACCTGGATGGAACCCAAGCACTACATGAAGCAGTTCCATCCCCGTTACAACAAGGCGGTCAAGAAGAACTGGGCCAGCGCCGACGGCGAGTTCGAGCGCAAGCGTGACTACTCCGCCAACGCCGAGTGCCCGACAATGTCGGGTTGGCGGCTCAAGTCCTACCGGGACGGCCGCCAGGCGATCTGGGACCGCAACCCCTACTACTGGTGCGTGGACAAGGCCGGTCGGCAGCTGCCCAACATCGACACGCTCACGTTCACCGTCGTCGATGATCCCGAGGTCGGCCGGCTGCAGATGCAGGAGGGCAAGCTCGACTACGTGCACGGGCCGTTCTCCGGGCTCACCCTGGCCGACGTGTCCGGCTTCAAGCAGACCGCGCAGCGGAGCAGCCTCGAGGTCCTCTTGTGGGACAGCGGGAGCGGCACCGGGTCGATGTTCTTCTTCAACTACGACCACAAGGACGAGCGCATGCGTGCGCTGATCCGGGAGCCGAAGTTCCGCCAGGCGTTGTCCCTCGCCGTCAACCGGGCCGAGATCAAGAAGTCGATCTACTTCGAGACCGGCGAACCGACCACCGGAACGATGAGCCCGAAGGCGGTCGAGTACCAGGTCAACGACCAGGGCAAGCAGGTCTACCGGCAGTGGCGCGACTCGTTCGTGAAGTACGACCCGGCCCAGGCGAAGACCCTGCTCGACGGCATCGGTGTCGTCGACAAGGACGGTGACGGTCTGCGGGAGATGCCGGACGGGACGAAACTGAAGATCCGGCTCGACTACCCGGCCGACACCACCAAGGACCACCAGCAGAAGAACAACCTGCTCAAGCGGGACTGGGAAGCCATTGGCGTGACGGTGAACCTGAACCCCGTACCGCCCGACGCGTATGGCGACCAGTGGAACTCCGGCGCGTTGGAGTCGCAGTGCGCCTGGGAGGTCGGTAACGGCCCGGACCACCTGACGCAGCCGGCCTGGCTGATCCCGATCGAGCCGACCCGTTGGGCGCCGCTCGAGGGTCAGTTCTACAACCTGCGGGGGACTCCCCAGGAGAAGCAGCAGTTGGACGTCGACCCGTTCAAGCGCACGCCGCCGCGGATGGAGCCGGACCCGAAGGGGCCGATCGCCAAGCTGTGGAAGCTCTACGACCAGAGCAAGCTGGAGCCGGACGAGGTCAAGCGTCGCCAGTTGGCCTGGGAGATGGTGAAGGTCCACGTCACAGACGGCCCGTTCTACATGGGTACGGTGGCCAACACGCCTCAGCTGGTGCTGGTCCACAAGGACCTGCGGAACGTCCCGCGCCGGGACAACCTCGCCCTGGGCGGCTTCGTCAACCCGTGGCAGCACCCGACGCCCGCGGTCTACGACCCGGAGACCTACTTCTGGTCCAACCCGGACGAGCACACCTGAGTTCGAGAGCTTGACGAGGCGGGTCTGAGCGTCGGTGTGTGTTGCCACGGTTCGGCCCGCCTCGGTCAGCCTGCCGCTGCGCGTCGCGCGGGCGGGTGCTCTGGGGCGCGCGCCTCCGCGCGCCCTCCGCGCGGGGAGGCGCGGGGGCGCGCTTGCGGTGTTCAGCGGCGGAGGGGGTGTTGTCTCGGGTTGGTCCATGGGGGTGGGATGTATTCGGGGTGGCCGTGGTTGCTCATCCTGACCTGCCAGTTGTCGTGGTGGATCAGGTGGTGGTGGGTGGGGCAGAGGAGTACCCCGTTTCTGACATCGGTGGGCCCGCCGTCTGCCCAGTGGATGAGGTGATGGGCGTGGCACCATTTTTCGGGTGCTTGGCAGTCGGGGAAGTTGCAGTGGTGTCCGTCGCGTTCGCCGATGGCGTGGCGTTGGTTGCTGGTGAAGAGTCGTGTTCCGGTACCGAGGTCGAGGATGGATCCGTCGCTGCCTAACACGGCGGGGAGGATCTCGGCGTCGCAGGCGAGCATCCGCAGCCACCGCGCCGATACCGCGATCCCACCCGGCACCTTCCCGAACGCTCCGACCTTCGGACCGTCACCGTCTTCTGCGTCCCCGCACCCGGTGACGCAGCCCTCGCAGCCGACCGCGTGCTCTCCGCACCCGGAGTCGTGCTCGCCGCAGCCGCCCGCGCTGTCCCCACAGCTGGTCTCGGGGCTGGTGGGGTTGAGGGATGCGGTGGCTTGGAGGGTGGTGTGGATGACGCCGTGCCCGTACAGGCCACGTAGAAACTCGAAGGGGACCGTGGCGGTGAGGCGCGGCCTCGTCCCACCCCGGGTGGGTGCGTTGCCGGCGGCTTGGGCGAGCCCGATCCATTCGATGGCGGCGTCGGCCAGGCGCCGGTCGTAGGGGCGGGTGTCCCTGCCGTGCGGGCCGGGGCGTGGTTTCGCGAGGGCGTCGAGCATGCCGTGCAACTGGGTCATGTAGGCGCGTTCGAACCGCATCGTCACCGTACCCACACCTGGTCCGGCGGTGCCGAAGTAGACGGTCCTGCTCGCCGCGGCTTTCCGCTCCTCCCGCGCCAACTGTTCACCGATCCGCCGGTCGGCGTCCTCAGGGGCCACCACCTGGTACAACCGTTCCCCCAACGCCCGCAGCTCCTGCGGGTCGAACGCTTCAGCCTGCCCCACCAACGCGGCCTCGCCCTGGGCCTTCACCTCAGCGTCGATATCGGCGGGGAGTTTCCCCATGGCCAGGTGGATTTCCTGCGCATGCCGCAACGAGACTCTTCCCTCAGCCAGTGCCTGCTTCGTGGTGTGCAGGGTGACGTCGAGAGCCTTCGCCAGCTTCACCGCGCCACCGGCTTCGGACCGGCTCATCCGGGTCTGCTGGCGGACCCACACCGCCGAGCTCGCCGCACCCGTGCCGGTGTGCACGGCGTTCACATCGGCTTGTCGCACCAGGTCCAGTATCAGGGCGTCCAGACGCGCCCGCTCCTTTGTGAGCGCCGCGAGTATCGGACCCAACTCGGCATCCGGGAGTGACCAGAGTGGACACGACGCCGCCTCGTCGAGACAGTCGCGGACACCATCAACCACCGCACCAAGCGGATGAGTGGAGGTGGTGTCGGTGTCCATGACCAAACCCTAGACCCGACCACCGACAACAACCCCTTGTAAACAAGCCGATCCGAGCCGCGCAGCCAAGAAGATTTCGAACAATTTCTTGTCCGAATGCACTCAGGTAGCGGAGCTCCACCGACGGCAGGAGCTAGATGCCGGTCGACGTCAAGGCAACCTTGCATCCACGAGCTCATCCGACAGTGCACCCATGCGACAGCGCACCCGTCCGAACGACGCGGCGAGCCGCCACGGACCAGGCGCCCTAGGTCGGCAGCTGGCTGACCGAGATGTCCGCCCGGCCCGACCGGGAGACGAAGACGACGTCGGTGCGCAAGCAGTTCGCCCCGGACGAAGTCACCTTCAGCCACAAGCTCGAGGGCGCCTGGTGGAGCGACGGTGGCGCGTACTTCGTCGCGAGCTTCGCTCGTGAGTCCGACGGCAGCGTCCACGAGCACGACGGTCAGGTGTGGTTCTACGACCCCGGCACCGAGATGATCCAGCTGAGGACCATCTTCGGTGTGAACCCCGACCCGGACGTGGACACGAAGAACTACGACGGTCCGGACAACATCACGGTCTCCCCCTACGGTGGCGTCATCCCCGCCGAGGACGGTGAGGGCATCCAGCACCTCGTCGGCGTGACGAGGCAGAGCACGGCCTACCCGCTTCCCGCAACGACATGAGCGGCGGCGAGTTCACCGGACCGACGTTCAGCCCGGACGGCGCGGTGCTGTTCGCCAACAGGTCACGTCTTCGCCATCACCGGCCCGTGGGTCGAGCCGGCGAACCGCCACGCGTAGGCGTCGCGTCCAGGCCCTTCAAGTCCGTTCGGGATCAGGCCCGTTCAAGGTCAGGTCAGGTCAGGTTTCGCCGGTTCGGGAGGCGTGGCCGAGGTAGGTCACCAGCGGGGTGCCCGCCGGATCGAGCACGAAGTCGACCAGCGGGGCGACCTCGTGGTCACCGATCCGCCCGCGCCGGCGGGCCAGGACCGCCTTGACGAGATTGCGGGGATCCTTGGGCTTGAACCCGCAGACGTCCTCGTTTCGCAGTCCGTACGCCACCATCAGCGCGGCGAGCTCGGCGGGTGGTCGAAGCCGGGCCGCCGCGTACCGACCGCGCGGCATGATCCGGGTCATCGGCAGCGACTGGAAGGCGACGAGGTACGTCAGACGCGCAGGCAAGGTGCGGTTGACGGTGTCGTAGAACACCAGGCCGTCCCCGCGAACGACACGGGCAGCCTCGGCGAGCACCTGGTCGAGGCGGCCGGTGATCTCGAAGGTGTCCGCGTAGTAGGCGAGGTCGAACGCGCCATCAGGGAACGGCAGTGACTCACTCGTGGCGGTCTCGTGCGCGATCGGGAGACCGGCTCGCTCACTCGCCGCCGCGGCCAGCCCGGTCGCCACCGGCGACGGATCGACGGCGGTGACGTGCAGGCCAAGCCCCGCGAGTCCGCGCGCCAGGTCGCCGCGACCACTTCCGACCACCAGGGCCCGCAGACGTGACGGTTCGAGCCGTCGTCGACGCAGGACCCCCGCGACGTACTCCAGCCGAACCGCCTGGAAGGCGACCGCCCTGAGCTGGCGGCCGTCGACGGCGTCGGCGTTCGGGGTGTCGATCTCGATCAACGGAGCCGTTGCCATGGTTCCCCCATGTCGCCGTCGTCGGGTGCGGGGCGAGTGACGCCTACGCGCCGTACGTTCCTTGAAGGAACCTAGCACGCCAAGTTCCCTCGGGGAACCCAACTAGGCTCGCTCCATGACCCGCACCCGACTTGCCGACGTGGCCTGTTCGATCGCCCGGGCGACCGACCTGTTCGGTGACGCCTGGACCGCGCTGATCATGCGTGACGTCCTGGTCGGGGTGACGCGGTTCGACGACCTCGCCCGCGACCTCGACATCTCCCGCAAGGTGCTCGCGGCGCGCCTGACTCGGCTGGTCGAGGAGGGAGTGCTCGTTCGCGAGCGCTACCAGGACCGTCCTCCTCGGGAGCACTACCTCGCGACCGAGAAGGGCAAGGAGCTCTATCCGGTGCTGCTCGCGTTGATGAACTGGGGCGACCGGTGGTACGCCGGCATCGCCGGCCCACCGGCCCGCGTGCACCACCTCGCCTGCGGCCAGGACACGACTCCGGTGCAGGTCTGCGCACACTGTGGAGATCCGCTCACCGTCGACAACACCGTCCAGCTTCCCGGACCGGGCGGGCGGGTCGGACCGGGTACGCAGGTCATCGGCCCCCTGATCGCGGCCCGCGGGCAGTAGCCGGCCGCCGCAGGCGCGGCCGCGAATTCGACGTTCAAACCACCAGGTTTTCCCGAATTCACGGACTCCTCCTGACCGAGTCGGGTGCCGCGTCGGACCGCTGGTTTGCGCGGGGAAATCGACGCCATGACACCCACTTTGGTGGATGAGCGGGATTTTGGTCCGTCCGAAACTATTCTGACGCCATGCGAACGCGGTTTCCGTCCCGGGCTGTGCCCTTTCCTCGGCTGCGCGACGTCCGATGAAGGTGGCACTACTCGGTCCAGTGGCATGGCGCACACCGCCATGCCATTACGGACCGTGGGAACAAGTGACCGGCCTGCTCGCCGAAGGTCTGGTCGCCCGCGGCCTGGACGTGACACTGTTCGCCACCCTTGATTCGGAAACCTCGGCCCACCTCGACGGCGTTTGTCCCCACGGATATGCCGAAGATCCCGGCATGGACGGACGAGTCTGGGAGGCGATGCACGTCGCCCACGCTTTCAGTCGGTCGGCCGAATTCGATCTCGTCCACAATCACCTGGACTGGTTACCCCTCGCGTTCGCCGAGCATTGTCGGGTGCCACTGGTCACCACGATCCACGGGTTCTCCGGGCCGGGAATCCTGCCCGCCTACGCGCGGGCCAACTCGGCGTACGTCTCGATCTCCGACTCCGACCGCGCGGACGACCTCGACTACGTCGCCACCGTCCATCACGGGATCGACCTGGCCGGATTGCCGTTCTCGCCCGCCGGCGGACCGGGACTGGTCGCGTTCGGCCGGGTGCATCCGGACAAGGGCACCGATGCGGCGATCGAGATCGCCCGGCTCAGCGGTCGGCCACTGACGATCTGCGGGATCGTCCAGGATGAGCGTTATTTCATGGAGCGGGTCGCCCCACACGTCGACGGCGAGCAGGTCACCTTTCTCGGCTCTGTCGGACCCAAACAACGTGCCGAGATCCTCGGCGGTAGTGCCGCTTTGTTGCACCCGATCTCCTTCGACGAGCCGTTCGGCCTCTCGGTTGTCGAATCCATGGCGTGTGGAACGCCGGTCGTGGCATACCGCCGGGGTTCGATGCCCGAAGTTGTGGACGAGGGCGTGACAGGATTTCTTGTGGGCAATGCCGCTGCGGCGGCGCAGGCGATCGAGCGGATCGACACAATTGATCGGGCCGGTTGTCGGGCCCGAGCGGAGCAGCGCTTCGGCGCGGATCGGATGGTGACGGACTACCTGACTGTCTATCGCGATATCGACCTCGGCCGACGGGGCCACTGATAGGTTCGGAGTGCGATGAGACCGTCCGGGGTCGGTGCAGGGTTCGCGGTTGGTCGACATCTTGCAGGAAGGCGCCCTGTGAAATTCGTTTCACCGGTCATCATCGCCGATCGGTGAATTGCATTTCGCCGCGTGGGTTGACACCTGCCCACGCGGGCGCATGACCGGAAGGCACGGTATGGCAATCAGCTTTGGCTTCCTCAGTACGTACCCGCCCACGCAGTGTGGGCTCGCCACCTTCACGAGCGCGCTCGCCAACCAGCTCACGGTGGACGGCGTGGGTGGCGGAATCGTGCGCGTCACGACTGACGCCGACGACACTCGTGCGAGCAAGGACGTGGTGCACACCTGGTCCGCGTCCACGCCCAACGGCTGGGCGCGAGCAGCCGCGGTTCTGGACAACTTCGACGTCGCGGTGATCCAACACGAGTACGGCATCTACCCCGGACCGGACGGCGAGGACGTTCTGCCTCTGCTGCGCCGGCTGCGGATTCCCAGCATCGTGGTTCTGCACAGCGTGCTGACCAACCCGACCTTCCGGCAGTTGGTGCTGCTGAAGCGGATCGTTGCCGCGGCCGGTGCGGTCGTCACCATGACCCAGACCGCCCATGACCGGCTGCTGGCCGACTACGGCGCCGACCCCGGGAAGGTGCACGTCATTCCGCACGGTGCCGCCAACTACGCGCGGGTACCGTCCGGCGCGCGGCAGCGGCCCCACCTGCTCACCTGGGGGCTGCTCGGGCCGGGCAAGGGCATCGAGTGGGCCCTACGCTCCCTCGCCCACCTGCGCGACCTCGACCCGGCTCCGACCTACACCGTCGCCGGCAAGACCCACCCGAAGGTGCTGGAGCGGCACGGCGAGTCCTACCGGGAGAGCCTGCGGCGGATCGGTGCCGAACTCGGCATCAGCGAGGCCGTGCACTTCGACCCCGTCTACCGCGACGCGGAGTCGCTGGCCCGGCTCATCCGGTCCGCGGACGTCGTGGTGCTGCCGTACGACTCACGCGAACAGGTCACCTCGGGTGTCCTCATCGAGGCGGTGGCGGCCAGGATCCCGGTCGTGGCGACGAGGTTCCCGCACGCGGTCGAACTGCTCACCGACGGGTCGGGTCTGCTCGTGCCTCACCAGGACCCGCGCGCCATGGCCGCCGCCATCCGCCGCGTCCTCACCGAGCCCGGCCTCCCGGACCGGCTGGTCGGACGCTGGACGGGCTCGACCCTGCGCTGGCCTGAGGTGGCCGAACGCTACGACACCCTGGCCAACCAACTCCTGGTCGCGCGCCGGCCCGCGACGGCGGCACTACCGACGTGAGCGCACCCACCCCCACGTTCGCTCACCTGGACCGGATGACTGACGACACCGGTCTGTTCGAGCATGCCCGGCACGCGATCGTCCGCCGGGAGCACGGCTACTGCACCGACGACATCGCCCGTGGGCTCGTGGTCACCAGCCGCGAGCCCGACCCGCCGCCGTCGGTGCTGCGGCTCGCCGAGTGCTACCTCACCTTCCTCACCCATGCCCAGGACGAGAAGGGAGCGTTCCACAACCGGCTCGGTCATGATCGCCGTTGGAGCGACGATCCTGGGCTTGGGGACTGGTGGGGTCGCGCTCTGTGGGGCCTTGGCACGGCGGCGGCCCACAGTCCGGCGTCCTGGATCCGGGACGAGGCGATGCTCGCCTTCATGTTGGGCGCGACCCAGCGCTCGCCGTGGCGGCGGGCGATGGCCTTCGCCGGGCTCGGCGCGGCGGAGGTGCTGCGCGCCAACCCGGACAACCAGACCGCCGCCGCTCTGCTCGCCGACGGCGCCGCCGCCGTCGGCGAGCCGGTGGAGTCGGGGGACTGGTGGTGGCCCGAGGACCGGCTGACCTACGCCAACGCGGCCCTCGCCGAGGTCGTCATCGCCGCCGGTGACCTCGGCGGCGACAGCGGGCTCCTCGGCACCGGACTGCGGATGCTCGAGTGGCTGCGTGACGTCCAACTCAACGACGGCCGGCTCTCGGTCATCCCCGCTCCGGGGTTCCGCCGTGACGGCGAACGGGTGCGGCACGACCAGCAGCCGATCGAGGTCGCGAGCTTCGCCGACGCCTGCGCGACCGCCGCCGCGGTCACCGGCGAGTCGAACTGGGAGGCCGGGGTGAGTCAGGCGGCGGCGTGGTTCATGGGGGACAACGACACCGGTACGCCGATGTGGGATCCCAGCACCGGCGGCAGCTACGACGGCCTGACACCGGTCGGCCCCAACCGCAACCAGGGCGCGGAGTCGACGCTCGCCCTCATCTCCACCCTGCAGCACGCCAGGCGTCTGTCGTGACCACGCCGGGAATGGTCTCCCGGCTCGACCTGACCCTGGACCCCGACCCGCGCCGCGTCATCGTCAGACCATTCGTCCCGGGCGAGAGCGTCGAGGTGGTGCGGCAGCGGGTCGCCGCCCTCTTCGAACGCGTCGTTCGCCTCGACGACGACGAGACCCGGCACCTGCTGCAGCAGACCCTGCAGCGCTTCGGTTCCCGCCACCACGACCTGGAGGCGACGTTCCGGCACCACTACGACCTGGTCCGGCAGCGCATCGCCGGCGACGGCGCGCTCTCACCCACCGCGCGCCTGCTGGTCGGGGCGTACTTCAGTCAGGAGTACGCCGTCGAGGCGGCGGCGCTGTGCAACCCGTCGATCGTGCTGCATCCGGACCAGTCGGACCTGTCGCAGGGGCAGCTTCGGACGGCGATCAGCCTGCGCCAGATCGGCGAGGGACACCTGTCCTCGATCGGCTTCGCGACCGCCGTCCTCAGTCCGGGAGCGCGGATCGAGGTCGCCGACCGTGGCGGCCCGCTGCTCGCCGGCCGCCGCGGCAGCGCCAAGCACCGGCGCGACCTGTTCGCCGCCGGGCTGGAGGAGGACGGCTGGCACGACGAGATCACGGCCGAGGTGCTGAGTGCCCTACCGGACCGCTTCGACGACGAGGACTTCGAGCGGGCACTCGGCGCCGTCCCGGTCGACCGGCGCGCCACCGCGGCCGCGCACACCAGCCTGGAGCGGCTGCGCGAGGCCATCGCCGCGAGCTACGCGGTGAGTTTCCCCGCCGACGTCCCGTTGGCCCAGCGGGTCCTGTGGCCGCTCACCGCCGTGGAGAGCCACGGCATGGAGGACGCGAGATTCGTCAGGTTCGTCGGGGACGAAGGTGAACCCGCCTACCACGCGACCTACACGACCTACGACGGCCGGCACATCAGCGTGCGGATGCTGAGTACGACGGACCTGCAGCACTTCGAGGTGACGCCCGTCCGCGGTCCGGCGGCCCGGAACAAGGGGATGGCGCTGTTCCCCCGTACGGTGCGGGGCCGCCATCTCGCCCTGTGCCGCTCCGACGGGGAGACGATCGGCCTGACCACGCTCGACGTCCAGAACCGCTGGCAGCAGCCCGTTCCCCTGCACATTCCGCAGCACGGCTGGGAACTCACCCAGGTCGGCAACTGCGGGTCGCCGCTGGAGACCGACGCCGGCTGGCTGGTGCTGACCCACGGGGTCGGCCCGATGCGCCGGTACGCCATCGGCGCGCTGCTGCTCGACCTGGACCAGCCCGAACGCGTCATCGGCCAACTACCGGGTGTCCTGCTCGCCCCGGACGAGGAGGACAGCGAGGGCTACGTCCCGAACGTGGTCTACTCCTGCGGCGGGCTGCTGCACGACGGGACCCTCTGGCTGCCCTACGGCGCGAGCGACACCAGGGTCGGCTTCGCGACCGTCGCACTCGACACGATCCTGAACGCGATGCGGGTCTAGGGTGCGTCTCCTGCGGACACCCCCGCGCGGAGGTGCGCTCCAGGCCCCTTGAGAGACTTCGCCGCTGTGGACGTGAGTGTGCGGGTGGACGAGACCCGGCCAGCTCAGCTGGCACCCGGGAGTGAGTCGAGCCATCCCATGGAATGGTCGCTGCGCCCGGCCGAGCCGTCGGACGTCGAGGTGATCGCCGAGCTACGCGCGGCGGTGATGCGTCCGGACCTGGAACGGCTGGGACGCTTCGACGGGCACCGGGTCCGGCAGCGGCTGCGAGACTCCTTCTCCCCTCACACGTCGGTGATCGTGGTGGACGGCGCCTTCGCCGGCTCCGTCACCCTGCGCCCGGCGGAGGACGGGTGGTGGCTGGAGCACTTCTATCTCCTGCCGAGCCTGCACGGCCGGGGCCTCGGATCGGCCGTGCTGCGCAGCCTGCTGGCACGCACCGACTCCGACGGCATCCGGGTTCGCCTGAACGTCCTGCAGGGCAGCGCCGCCCAGCGGCTCTACGAGCGCCACGGGTTCACCGTCGAGGATCAGGACCCGGTCGACGTCTTCATGGTGCGGCGACCGGGTGGGGGATCACGCCCTGGTCACTCGCCGGTCGCCGGGGGAGCGGTGTAGAAGTCGGTCGTGCGCTTCTGCGCGGCTCGCGCGGTCGCCTCGTCCTCGCCGGCCGCGATGCTGGCGTCGGCCCACAGTTCGCTGCTTCGCGTCATGAACTCCCGAGCCTCCTCCGAGACGGTCCAGGCCATGGTCGCCGCGGGATCGTTGCTCGCTCCGGTGGCCAGGTGCGCGCTGAGCCCCATCAGGGTGAGGTCCCAGCCCACGCCCACGGCGCCGGGACCGTACTGCTCCCACCGCTCAGGGTCGTCGTCGGGGGCGATGTGCTCGAGCGTGAACGTCGTACCGCCGTCGGTGGTCTCGGCGAGGTTGAGCTCGACCCAGGACATCCCGCCGCCGAACTCCCAGGTCGCGGCCAGCCAGCGAGGTGGTTCGCAGCTCAGGACCTCTCCGCCCGCGTTGCCCTCGAGTTGGTAGCGCCCGCCGACGCGGAGGTCACCGGAGATCGGGAGGAACCAGCGCGGAATGCGCTCGGGGTTGGTGCAGGCGTCCCAGACATCCTCGATGGCGGAGTCGTAGGTCTGGGTCGCGCGTACGACCCGGGCGGGCTTGCCGTCGTACTCGCGGCTGCTGGTCACTCGCTGCACGGCACCGATCTGCCGCGTCACGTCACTGATCACCGATGCTCCTCGCGAAACCGCTGGCGTTGGACGTGCGTCACTGTGCCATCGTCGGCTTATATAGGTCAAGGCTGATGAATGCGTGGCGACGAATCCGCGGACGGGCAGGTCTCAGCGGGTGACGGGAAGGGCGCGCACCCAGGTCTGGTCGTCGGTGAGGTAGGCGTCGACGGTGAGACCCGCCTGGGCGAGCGCGTCCTCGAACTCCTCCCTGCTCAGCGGGCGGCACAGGAACGTCTGGGTCCAGTGCGCGTCCGCGAAGACGTACTCCGCGTGGACCGAACGGACCCCGGGACCGACCGGCTCGGAGGAGACGATCCGCGCGAGCCCGTCTCCCACGGACGACTCCCTGGGGAGGTTGTCGTGCCAGCCCTCGCCCTCCCGCTGGATCAGGACGCAGCCCTCGTCGGCGACGTGGCGCCGGCAGGTGTCGAGCATGCCCTGGCGCACCTCCACCCGGCCGGCGTGGACGAGGAACGACGCCAGCAGGACGACGTCGAAGCGCTCGTCGAGGTGGAGTGTCTCGATCGGGCTGTGGACCGTGCGGGTCTCACGGACCCGCTCCAGCATCTCCGCCGACTCGTCGACGGCCGTCACCGTGAAGCCGCGGCGGAGGAGCGGACGCGTCATCCTGCCGACACCGCATCCGAGCTCGAGGATCCGCGCGCCGGTGGGCACCGCGCCCACGATGACGTCCGGCGCGTCGCCGGCGGGAAGACGTTCGTAGAGCTCCACCGCGCAGCCGTCGGGGGTGATCGGTCCGGGCCCGGTGCCGTCGTACCCGTCGCGTCGTCTCGTGGTCATGGCACCTATCCAACCTCGGCAACCGCGGCGAACACAGGTGTGGCGCCGGCGCCCACGCTCGCGCGGGTGAGGGTGCAGCGGTAGCCGGCGCGCTCGAGGTGGTCGGGGATCCGGGCCTCGAGCCGCGCGAGCGAAGCGGCGTCGGGTGGGTCGTAGACCAACAGCAGCTCGCCGCCGGGTGCGAGCAACTCCGCGATCACCGCGAGCTCCGGCTCCGCGGTCGCGGTCCAGAACACGTTGACGTTGACTGCGAGGATCCGCTCGAAGCGTGTCCCGGCGAAGGAGCCGTCCGCGAGGTCGGTCAGGCGCGGGTCGAGGTCGGCCAGAGCGGCGACGACGAAGTGGGCCCTGCCCGCCGAGACGGCCTCGGCGTTGCGGGCGCGGGCCGCGCCGACGGCCGTGGCCGACCGGTCGATGGCCAGCAACCGCCCGCCGTCGAGCCGCCGGCAGATCAGCTCGGCGGCGACACCACGGCCGCAGCCGACCTCCAGGACGTCCGCGCGCGGCTGGACTCCGAGTGTGTCGACCGCCCAGGTCAACCGCTCGGGTGGACGCCGCGACGTCGACGAGGCCACGTCGCGGATCGTACCGGGACCGTAGGACCCACCGTGACCAACGGTGACCAACACGGGACGACGCGAGTGGCGGCGGGCTGGTCCGACCGTAGTCTGTTCGATCTCTGATTGGGGATCTATGACAGGTCAACAGGCAGTCTCTCGCCCGCTGAGTCGTCGGAGCTTCCTCTACGGATCGGCGACCGCGGCCGGTGCCGTCATGCTGACGGCGTGCTCGGCGGGTGAGTCGTCGGCGCCGCCGGCGGCGCAACCGTCGAAGCCTGTCACGGGCAAGGGCTCGCAGACGAAGGCCCTTCCGGTGCCGAAGCGTTTCACCGAGGCGCCCGGCCTCGCGAAACAGGTGGCGGAAGGCTCGCTTGCTCCGGTGGAGCAGCGCCTCCCGGAGCATCCCTACGTGGTCCCGCACAACTGGGCGCGACGCGGGAAGTACGGCGGAAACCTGCGCCTGATCATCGACGACACCGCCAGCGGCGCGATGAAGGAGTGGATGTACGGCCACTCCCCGCTGCGCTGGCTCAACGACGCGATCGACGTCGGACCAGGGCTCGCCGAGAGCTGGGAGACCAACGAGGACCACACGGTGTGGACCCTGCGTTTCCGCAAGGGTCTGCGCTGGTCCGACGGGCAGCCCTGTACGACGGACGACGTCATGTTCTGGTGGAAGGACATGGTGCTCGACGAGCGCCATCCCGACGTCGCGCCCGCCGAACTGCGTTCGGCGCGGGGGACGCTGGCCAAGGTCAGCGCGCCCGACGAGCTGACCCTGGTGATCGAGTTCGACACGGCCGCGCCCCTCACCGCGGCCTACCTCGCCAACTGGGTCAAGGCCGGGAACGGCCCGACCTGGATCGCGCCGAAGCACTACCTGCGCAGGTTCCATCCCGCCTACACCCAGGGACTCGGCGAGAAGTGGGCCGACGCCTTCGAGGCGAAACGGAACTACGGCACCAACACCGAGTGCCCGACGATGACCGGATGGCGGCTCGCGACCTATCACGAGGGTCGCAGCATGGTCTGGGAGCGCAACCCGTACTACTGGTGTGTGAGCCCGCAGGGCGACCAGCTTCCCTACCTCGACACCCTCACGGTCCTTGCCGTGCAGGATCCGGAGGTGGCGAAGCTCAAGGTCCAGAACGGTGAGGTCGACTACGCCCACGGCACGTTCATGGGCATCTCCCTCGCCGACGTGTCCGGACTCAAGCAGGCGACCGAACGCAGCAAGCTCGACGTGTTGCTCTGGGACAGCGGCTCCGGCTGTGGCTCGCTGTTCTTCTTCAACCTCAACTACCGTGACCCGAACATCCGGAAGCTGCTGAACCAGCCGAAGTTCCGGCAGGCCCTCTCCCACGCGGTCGACCGTGACGAGGTGCAGAAGACGGTGTTCTTCAACACCGGCTACAAGACGACCGGGACCTACAGCTTCAAGGCGTCGGACTGTCTGGCCGACGACACGGGTCGCGCCGCGTTCGAGGGCTGGCGGGACAGCTTCGTCGCCTTCGACACGAAGAAGGCCATGGCGCTGCTGGACGAGATCGGCGTCGTGGACCGGGACGGTGACGGCTTCCGGGAGCTTCCCGACGGCGGCAGGTTCCGGCTGCGCCTCGACCAGTCCGCGGAGACCGAACCAGACGGCGACCGGATGGCCAACCTGCTGCAGAAGTACTGGCGGGCGATCGGGCTCGACGTACTCCGCAATCCGGTGCCCCCGGCCCAGTGGGCCATCAAGTGGCAGGCCGGCGAGCTGATGACCTACACTGCCTGGCTCAACCCCGCGATGCCCGTGCACGAGGTGCTGGTGAGCCCGGAACTGATGGTGCCGGTCGGCAACTCGCTGAGCGCGGCGTTCTGGGCGCCGCTGTACGCGAACTACCACATGATCCGCAACACCCCGCAGGAAGCGGCGGTGCGCGACGTCGACCCCTACGAGCGGAATCCACCGAGCATGAAGCCGCCGGAGGACGACCCGGTCGCGCGGATGTGGTCGCTGTACGACCGGGCGCGGGTGGAGACGAACGCGCTGAAGCGCTACCAGCTCGTCTGGGAGATCATCAAGATCCACATCGCCGAAGGCCCTTTCTACATGGGTGTGGTCGGCAACTTCCCGGTGGTCGAGCTCGCGCACCAGGAGCTGCGGAACGTCCCGTCCCGGGACAACCTCCGGCTCAACGGGCTGATCTGTCCGTGGCAGCATCCGACGCCGGCGGCCTACGACCCGGAGGCGTTCTTCTGGAACAACCCGAAGGAGCACGCCTGAGGGTGTACGGCGCGGACGGTCGCGTGTCAGACTGCGGCGATGCGCATCGTGGCGTCTGATCCCGTGCTGGCCGTTCACGACCTGGCCGGTTCGGCGGAGTGGTTCGCCCGCGTCCTGGGCGCTGAGATCACCGAGCCCGACCCGGGCAACTGGATGTTCTGCCGTGCCGGTGACGTGACCATCATGCTGGGCCGTTGCCCGGACGCCCTGCCCGCCGCCGAGCTGGGCGACCACAGCTACGTCGCCTACCTCCGGGTGGACAGTGTCGAGGAGTTCCACGCCCGCGCCGTCGCCGCCGGCGCCGACATCCTGCGCGCGCCCACGGACCAGCCGTGGGGCATGCGGGAGATGGCGCTCCGCTCACCCGAGGGGCACCGGTTCATGCTCGCCGAGCGACTCTGAGCGCGTCGGCGTTCAGATCAGCGAGCTGGGATCGGCCGGCACGTCGACGGCGTACTTCCGCAACGTCCCCAGCGGGATGATGTCGCTCGCACTCTCGTGCGTCGCGGCGAGTACCACCGGCGGAGCCACACCAGCCTCGAAGGCCTGGAGCCAGCGTGCCGCGACGACACACCACCGGTCGCCGGGATGCAGGCCGGGGAAGGCGAACGCCGGGCGCGGCGTACTGAGGTCGTTGCCCACCCGCCGCTGGTGAGCGAGAAACTCGGCGGTCATCACCGCACAGACCGTATGGCTGCCGAGGTCCTGGGAGCCGGTCCGGCAGTAGCCGTCGCGGTAGAACCCGGTCAGGGGGTCGGTGCTGCACGGTTCGAGCTCACCGCCGAGCACGTTCCGGTCGCCTGTCACGTCTCCAGCCTTCCACGTCCACGCCGATCGGGCACGGACCGTCCCCGCGCGACAGGCCAGTTGAGCCGTTCCTCATGACCAGGGCATCACGGGACAGCACTCGGTCAGCGCCGGGCCAGCACTCGGTCAGCACCGGGTCAGCGCCGGGCCAGCACCGGGCCATGACCGGGATCGGTCAACGTTCGGGCACGCTCCGGAGTCGGGTGAAAACGGGATGAACACGAGCATTCGGCATGGGTGCCCGAGGCGCCGGCGCCGATCGGACACCTCACGGTCACCAACGGATCACGGAACAGTCACGTAGCTGGGAGCTGCTCCCTCAATGCTGTGCGTTCCGAACCGACCTCGCGGAGGTGCTCAGTGCCCCAGCAGAACCCCACGGCCGACGGGCTTGGACGTCGAACGCTCTTGCTCGGCGGGCTCGGCGGAATCGCCGCCGGTTCGCTCGTCGCTCTGCCCCAGTCGGCCTACGCCGCACCCAAGCCCGCCGCGGTGAAGGACCCGTTCACCCTGGGCGTGGCCTCCGGTGACCCGAGCCCCGACGGCTTCGTGCTCTGGACCCGGCTCGCCCGCAACCCGCTCGCCGAGGACGGCCTGGGCGGCATGGCCTACAAGCCGATCGAGGTGGAGTGGCAGGTCGCGACCGACGAGCGCTTCCGCAGGATCGTGCAGGCCGACACCGTGACGGCCTACCCCCAGGCCGCTCACAGCGTGCACGTCGAGGTGAAGGGGCTGGACTCGGGGCGGGAGTACTTCTACCGCTTCCGGACCGGGAAGTTCACGTCCATGGTCGGCCGCACGCTCACCGCTCCGGACGCGAACGCCCTGGTGCCCTCGCTCGCCATGAGCTTCGTGTCGTGCTCGCAGTTCGAACACGGCTTCTTCACGGCCTACCGCCGACTCGCCGAGGACCAGCCCGAGCTCGTGCTGCACCTCGGGGACTACCAGTACGAGTACCGCGCGGGCGGCTACGTCGCACCGGGCGGCAACGTCCGCGACCACGAAGGCCCGGAGACGGAGACCCTCGCCAACTACCGGCAGCGGCACGCGCAGTACAAGAACGACCCCGACCTGCAGGCCGCCCACGCCATCGCGCCGTGGCTGGTCGTCTGGGACGACCACGAGCTCGACAACAACTGGGCCGATGAGATCCCGGAGAACAGCCAGCCGAACTTCCTGGCCCGGCGGGCCGCGGCCTTCCAGGCGTACTACGAGAACATGCCGTTGCGTCGTACGTCCATCCCGCGCGGCATCGACATGCAGCTCTACCGCCGGATCCGGTGGGGCAAGCTCGCGAACTTCCACATGCTCGACACCCGCCAGTACCGCGACGACCAGGGCTGCGGCGACGGCTACGACGACTGCCCGGCGGCGATCGACCCGGCGCGTTCGATCACCGGCGCCGAGCAGGAGGAGTGGCTGATCGACGGGTTCCACAGGTCGAAGGCGCGCTGGGACATCCTCGGCCAGCAGGTGTTCTTCGCCCAGCGGGACAACAACCCCGGCCCGGCCAAGATCACCAGCCAGGACGCGTGGGACGGCTACGTCGCGTCCCGCCAGCGGATCACGCAAGGATGGGTTGACGCCAAGGTCCGCAACCCCGTCGTGCTCACCGGCGACGTGCACGCCCACTGGGCCAGTGAACTGAAGCTCGACTACGACGACCCGACGTCGCGGACGGTGGGCTCGGAGCTCATCTGCAGCTCGATCACCACCGGTGGTGACGGCGCGGACTCCAACCCCGCCGACCACCCGTTCCTGCAGATCAACCCGCACCTGCGCTTCTACAAGAACCTGCGTGGCTACGTCTCGACGAAGATCACGCCGACCCACATGCAGGCGGACTTCCGCTGCCTGCCGCAGGTCAAGGAGGCCGGCGCGGCGGCCTTCACGCGCGCGACGTTCATCATCGAGGACCGTGAGCCGGGCCTGCACCAGACCTTCGACCGGCCGCCGGCGACACTGCGCAAGGCGCCCGCCGACCCGGCACAGATCATCGCCGACACGGTCGCCTGGGAGACCGAGCGTCCCTGATCGCCGCTGGTCGTGGAGCTGAGTGAACGCCGTACCCAGGGACGACCGAGGTACGGCGTTCTCCGGTTGGGTGCTGGGCTCGCGCACGCACTCGTCCGGGCGCCGGCGGGTCAGATCTGGAAGCGCTGGGGCGGCTCGACGGTGACGTCGTCGCGGTGGGCGGCGAACCACGCGGACTGGCGGGCCATGCGTTCGCGCGCACTGGTGTCCCGGCTCGTGCCGTAGACGGTTCCGGGGAAGTCGAGGCCCTCCTGGATCGCCCAGATCTGGTCGTGCTGGTCCGGCGGCAGGATCGACGCCGGGTCACCGACCGCGATCCAGCCGATCGGCACCATCGACCCCTGCGGCAGGACCGTGTTGACGTGCACGACGCCGTGAACCCGGACCTCGCTGCCCGCGCCGATCACGGCGCCGGGAAAGACCGCGGCGCCGGTGGCGAGGAAGGATCCCGACTCCACGCGCGCGCCGTTGAGATGGACGTGCGGCCCGACGAGAACGTCGTCGCCGACAACGGCGGGGTGCTGCCGACGGCCGCGGATCACGGAGTTCTCCATGACGACCGAGCGCGCCCCGACACTGACGTGGCCGTCCTCGGCGGAGAGGACGGCGCCGAACAGCACCCGCGCGTCCGGCCCGACGCGTACGTCACCGCACAACACCGCGGTCGGCGCGACGTAGGCGCTCGGGTCGACGACCGGACGGCCACCCCGGTGTTCGATCAGCACGGCGCCACGATGGCACGCGCGGCCCCCCTTTGCCACTCGACTGGCCCAACCGACCGCGGTCGCGGTCCTGCCATCAGCCGCCGGCTGAGTCCGTGGAGTCCGTCGCGTCCGTCGTGTCAGTCGGGTCCGTCGTGTCGTCCCCCGCGAGCCGCTTGATCGTCTGCCGGACCTGCGCGGTCGTCTGGTCGAGGTCCTGGATCGCCTGTTCGACGCGATCGCTGACCGACCGCTCCGCACTCGCTGACGCCGCACCGTGCAGGCGGAGGCCGACCGCGAACAGTCGTTGCAGGACGGCGTCGTGGAGTTCGTGCGCGATCTGCTCGTGATCCTGCAGCATGCGCAGGTGTACCCGGTCGTCCTGGGTGCGGACGCGTTGGAGGGCGAGGGAGGCCAGGTCGGCGAAGGTCCGTATCTCCTGCACCTCATGACGGGCGAGCCGTTCGCTGGGTGAGTCCCGCCGCCAACCGGCGAACAACACGCCCAGCACCTCGTCCTCGTCGGCGGCGACGAGCGGCATCATCATGCCCAGGCCCAGCGCGTCGACGGCATCTCGCCACTCCGCGGGCGGATCGTGACCCCCGTGGTGTGCGTAGTCCTCGCTGACGATTCCCTGACCGGTGGCGATCGCGCGTGCCGCCAGCCCCCCGCGAGGGATGCGCGCATCAGGCGCCACGGGCGGGATGTCGATTCCCTCGAATCCCGCGACCCGCAGGCTCGAGGAGTCGGTCGGGTCGACCAGCAGGATGCCGCCGACATCGGCACCGGAGATCAGCCGAAGCTGTCGGATCACCAGCGCCATCGCCTCGTCGCGGTCGACCTGGCCGATCAGCAGCCGCGCCATCTCCGAGGTCGCCACCAGCCAGCGGTCACCGCGGTCCCGCTCGTCGAGGACCTGAGTGCGTTGCATCGCGAGGGCGGCGTTGTCGGCGAACGTCTCCAGCAGGGCGAGCTCGTGCCGGGCGAACCGTTCGTGGGGCGAGCCGCGCCGCCAACCGGCGAACAACGCCCCCGACACCTCGCCCGCCGCCATCGGGATGATCATGGTGAGCCCGATCGTCGCCAGGTTGTCCGCCATCTCCGGCGGCGGGTCGTGGGCGGGGTCGTGCACGAAGTCCTCGCTCACGACCGCCCGCCCCGACCTGATGGCGGCACGGACGTTCTGTGAGTTCGAGATGAGGTGGTGCGAGTAGTGCCGACGCACTCCGTACCCGTCGACGATCACGAGGGACATGGCTTCGGACGCGGTGGGGTCGGCCTTGATGATGGCGCCGAAGTCCGCGCCGGAGACCCTCCGCAGCAACCGCATCACCCGCCGGATGGTCGCCTCCTGGTCCCGGTCACTGGCCAGCCGTCGAGTCAGCTCGCTGCAGGCCTCGAGCCACCGCTGTCGTCGGTCACGTTCCTCGTTGGCGCGGGCCCGCTGCAACGCCAGAGCGAACTGATCGGCGAAGCTCTCCAGGAGGGGCGCGTCGTCCCTGGCGGCTCGCTCCGCTGAGGATCCGCGTCGCCACGCGACGATCAGCGCGCCCCGGTCCCCTCCGGGCGCGGACCGCAGGGGCATCAGCATGGTGAGGCCCAGCACGGAGAACGCCTCGCGCAACTCCGGCGGAAGGTCGAAGCGGTCGTCGTGCACCATGTCGGTGGAGATGAGCGGGACACCCGACCCGATCACCTCGTCGAGCGGGCTTGGGCAGCGCGTCTGCGTCCCGGACGTGTTCTCCAGGCCGAGACCGTCGACGACGTCGAAGGTCACCGTGCCGGGTGGCCCGAAGTCGTTCGCCAGAACGACCGCCGCGTACGCCGCCCAGGAGATCTCCCTGATCCGCCGTGCCGCCCGGGCCATCACCTGGTGGGGCTCGACGTCGGTGAGCAGCAGCCGGGTGACCTCCGCGCTCGTGTCCGCCCAGCGTTGCTGCCGGGTCCGGAACAGCTGGGCCTCGTGCCGCTGAAGGAGGAGCGTGGCCGTCCGCGCGAAGGGGATGGTCAGTGTGGACACCCGCGGGAGTTCGGAGGCGTGCGGCGAATC
The DNA here is from genome assembly GCF_014873875.1 of Actinopolymorpha pittospori. Classification (GTDB taxonomy): domain Bacteria; phylum Actinomycetota; class Actinomycetes; order Propionibacteriales; family Actinopolymorphaceae; genus Actinopolymorpha; species Actinopolymorpha pittospori. Next base: position 2,888,346 of record NZ_JADBEM010000001.1, read on the forward strand.
CGGCCGCCAGGCGAGAAAGATCGCGCCCAGCGGTTCGGCCGTGGTGCCAAGCGGGACGGCGAGACCAGGGCCGAGGACCGAGAGCGTCTGACGCCATTCGGCGGGCATGATGGGGGATCGGATCTGGGCGACGTCGTACTCGACCGGGTGGGCGGACCCCATGATCGTGGCCAGGAAGTGGCCACTGGGGAGGTACGCGCCGTTCATCAGTTCCGATCCGAGCCCCGCGGCCGCTTCGACGAAGGCCCCCGGCGGTCCGTCGTCGACCTTCCTGACATGGGTGATCGCGGTGCTGTCGGCGCCGGTGGCCGCGAGCAACAGGCCGGCAACGGCCTCGAGCCCCTCCTCACGCCCAACGTCCCCGCGCAACAGGTGAACCATCTCCGCGATCGCGTCGAGCCACCGGAGTCGCGTCGGCAGATCCGTGACGAGGTGGTAGACGTCGACGGCCAGGCCGGCGGCAGACGCGAGGCAGGCCAGCGTCCGCACGTCGTCGGCGGAGAAGTCCGCACCCTCCCGCTCGTGCGCCACGTACAGGTAGCCGGTCAGGCCGGCCTGGGTCCGCACGGGAGCGCCGACGAGGCTCGCCACGCGCGGGTGACCCGACGGGATGCAGTGCCGGGCCTGATGCGCGCGCACCTCGTTGAGCAGAAGTGGCTGCGGCGACACCAGCAGGGCCGCGAGGAACGCGTCCAGCCCGGGCAGGTCGCCCGGTGTCTCCAGGGGCCGACCAGGAGGCCCGAAGCTTGCCGCCTCGACCACCTTGCGGTCGGCGTTCCCCAACAGGGCCACACCGATCCCGCCCCCGGTCAGCTGGCAGGCGGCGGCGACGAGTCCTCTCAACACCGGAAGCCGCTGCTGGTCGATGGCCGCGTCAAGGCGTCCTTGCGTCAGCAACCGACTCGCAGTCTGACCGGGGGGCGTGCCGGCTTTCCCCACAGGCATCGTTCAAGCATAAAACGTGTCCCGCCGGTGGTGGAAAGTCCGAAAGTGCCCCAAGGGTCACGCTGGTGGCGATGGGAGCGAACCGTACGCCTCTTCCGGATCGGACCAGAGGAAACGCGCGGTGCGTCCGGGTCAGGGCCGGTTGGGACGGTTGGGTCGGTCCTGGCGGGTGTGCAGGAACGCCAGGTCGACGACGGCGGTCAACGCCACCACGACGCAGATGGCGCTCGCGACCCACTCGCCGCCCGCCGTTCCGCCCGGGCTGCGCGCGGCGAGCGCGAAGGCCACCGCACCGATCACGCCACCCACGAGGGCGACCAGGGCCAGCACCCGGCGAAGCCCGTAGGCGCTGCGTGCGGTCGTGGGTTCGGTGCCGCTACGCCGGTTCGTGGGAGCACTCATCCGCGATCCCTCCCCTCAGAAGCCACGACGTGCCTCTCCTTCCATCCTCGGCGAGTCACGTACGACAGCAAGGGCACACAAGCCCTGGCAGCAAAGGATTGGAGTCACGTCGCGGTGGACTGGCATGCTGTCGGCGTGGACACCCATACGACCGTCAACCAGAAGATGTGGGACGAGTTGGCACCGCTGCACGCCACGTCCCGCCACTACGACGTCGACTCCTTCCTGCGCAGGTGCGACTCCCTCGAGCGGTTGGAGATCGAGGAGGTGGGGGAGGTGGCGGGCAAGCGCCTGCTGCACCTGATGTGCCACATCGGCCTGGACACGCTCTCCTGGGCATGGCGCGGCGCCCAGGTCACCGGCCTGGACTTCTCGGCCGAGGCGGTCAGGATCGCGCAGGACCTCGCGGAGCGGACCGGCACGCCCGCCGAGTTCGTGTGCGCCGACGTCATGACGGCGGCCGACCACCTCGACGGCGGTTACGACATCGTCTTCTTGTCCAAGGGCATCCTGATGTGGATCGAGGACGTCGCGGGGTGGGCCCGGACCTGCGCGAGGCTGGTGCGACCTGGCGGCACCTTCTACATCCTCGACTTCCACCCACTCGCGCTCGCGCTCGCTCCGGCAGGTGACGGCGGAGGCCTCGTCGTCGAGGGCGACTACTTCCACAAGGATTCCCCAGTGGTCGTGGTGAAGGATGGTTCCTACGCCGTCTCCGAGCCCGGCATGAAGAACCAGGAGTCGCGGGAGTGGGCACACTCCCTGGGTGAGGTGGTCACCGCGCTGGTCGACGCGGGGATCAGGATCGAGTTCCTGCACGAGTTCGCGTCGACCACCTGGTCCGGCGGCGCCGCCGACTCGGACGAGAACGCGGCGCGACACCGGCTGCCGACCGCCTTCTCGATCCGCGGCGTCAAGGACTGATTGACGGCCTGGTCAGCGCTCGCGCCGCCGGATCGTGAGGAGGCTGGCGAGCAACCCGAGGATCCAGGCGATCAGCAGGGCACCCCACAACGGCATCGTCACCACCGGCACGAGAAGCTGGATCGACGTTTCCGTCGTGTTCTGAAAAATGAAGATCAGAGCGATGACGGTGATGATCAGGAAGCCCACGGCCCGACGCACCAGCGGATGATGGAAGAACGAGCGCGCCTGCGGTTCGCGCTCGTGAGTGACCCGAGCCATGTCGTCCCCCCGTACGCCGATGTGGCTTACTCCGAGCATGCGCCTCGGGTCGGTCGACCGCAACGGACGAACGCGGCGACGGGTGAACCGGGTGAATGCCGCGGAGACCGACGCTGCCCTCGCAACGTGGGCAATCAGAGCCGCGCCCTCACAGGTGGAAGCCAGGGTCCGGCAGACCCTCGGGGAATCGCGCGAGCGCGTCGGCAGCCATTCCGGCGAGCGTCTCCAGCGTGCGAACCTCGACGTCCGACGGCTGCCGAACGCGGTCCCAGTAGGCGCCCAGGGCGCCGAGGGGTTCGGGACCAAGCATCGGCGAGACGATCATGCTGCGCACGAACGTCGGGCGGTAGGCCTCCTGCGGGATCCGCGGGTCGGTGCGAATGTCGGGAATGACGACCGTCTGACGGTGTTCCATCGCCCATCCGCCGATGCAGGAGGACGCGGGAAAACGTTGCCCCTTCCACAGGGGGCTGATCGAGTCCTCGTCCGCGTAGTAACAGTCGTCGTCCTCCAGGAGAACGAACGTCGCTCCCTGGGCATCGAGGAGACGGCGCGTGGTGACTCGTACTATCTGCTGGACATCTTCCAGGAGCCTTTTCCAACTGGCCCCCGACGTGCCCGAGCAGGTCCACAAGATCCGGCAAGGTCAACCTCCCCGCTTGACCGGCTGACACTCAACCCTAGCCAGTGCCGTGTCAGCTTCCACACACGTCAAACCTCGCGGGAACACCAGTAGCCGAACAAAACGACGACTCGCGCGGAAAACTTTCCGGAGTCGATCGACGCCGGCCAGAACGGCCGGACGTCGATCGCCCCATATTCGCGACAGGGTGCTTTGACGCGACCTCGATCGCCGCGCCCTCCTCCGCTCCTCCTCTGGGCCGAGCTCGGTGTCGTCGTCAGCACAGCCCAGCACGGGTTACTTCATGACATCTCCCGGTCCGAGCGTTCCATCCCGCGCAGTGTCTGGGTCATGTGTGCGCGCAGCTGCGCCAGCCGATCGGCGACGAGCGTGGCCGCCTGGTCGGGGTCCTCATGCGTCGCCCGGCGCATGCCGCTGTCGCCCGGACCGTGGACGAAGCTGTGGCGTACGAGCGTCCGCGCCGCCGTCTCGCCCGGCTCCAGGTCGTAGCGCCAGCGCGAGCCGGGCCGGTCGGGGTCGCCGCTCCGGTCGAGGACCACCCACTCGAACGTGCGCGGACGCTCCGCCACGGTGACCACACACGTCACCTCGCCGACGAAGCCGTTCCCGAACCGGTTCCGACCCTCGAACCTCGCACCGGGCGTCGTCACCGGGCCGTCCCCGAGAGGCGCCGCGTGGACGCACTCCGGGCTCCACTCGCCGATCCGGGACACCTGCGTGACCATCTCCCACATCCGCTCGACCGGTACGTCGAGCAGAAGCTCCAGGTCGACCCGTGCCCCGGTGACGTCGGACTCACCCATGTCGCCTTCGCCTTCCTGTCCTGGCCCTTGTGGCCTCTGGTGTCAGGAGGTTCGCTCACCGTGGTGGCGTCTCCTGTTCGTCACGACCATGACGAACGGCGGACGCCCGCATCGACAGTGTCTCGACATCGAGTTCTGCGAGGATCCTGCCGTGGACAGTGCGGTGGTTGGCCGCGACGCCGTGCTCGAACGGGCCTGGCGATCGCTGGCCGGGCCAGGAGTGGTGTTGATCGAGGGGCCGGCCGGGATCGGGAAGACCGCCATGTGGCGCGGTCTGGTGGGCCGTGCGCGGGCAGCCGGCTGGCGGGTGCTGTCCTGCGCGCCGACCGAGGCCGAGGCCGCGCTGCCGTTCGCCGCCCTCGCCGACCTGCTGCGCCCCCTGGCCGAGCAGATGGCGACCCTGCCCCGTCCCCAGCGCGTCGCCGCCGAGGTGGCGTTGTTGGCGTCGGACTCCGAGGAGCCGATCGACGAACGTGCCCTCGGCGCGGCGACCAGGTCGCTGCTGGATGCCGCCGTGTCCGCCGTGTCCGCCGTGTCCGCCGGGTCCGCCGGGTCCGGCACGGGCGAGACGCCGGTGCTGGTGGCCGTCGACGACGCGCCCTGGCTGGACCGCCCGAGCGAACGCGCCCTGCGCTTCGCGCTCCGCCGGGTCGCCCCGAGGCTCGCTGTTCTGGTCACCTGTCGGTCGGACTCGGGTCCCGCGAGCGTGCCACCGGTACCCCTCGGGCTCGACCAGGAACCGACGGCCGGCGCGCTCACCCGGATCGAGCTGGACCCCCTGGGCGTCGGCGCCACCACATCGTGCGCGCCCGGCTCGGCGCGACCCTGAGCCGGCCACTCCTCGCGCGGATCGCCCGCGACGCCGGTGGCAACCCGCTGCTCGCCATCGAGCTGGCCCGAGCCGTACTCCGGCTGCCCCGCCTGCCCTCGCCCGGCGAGGACCTTCCGGTCGTCGCGTCCATGCAGCAGTTGCTGGCCGACGCGTTCGCGATCCTGCCGGTGCCGAGCCGGGACGCCGTACGCCTCGCGGCCCTGCTCGCCGTACCGACACTGCGGAGCCTGCGCGCGGCGGGCGTGACGCCGACCGACTTCGACGCCGCGGAGGAGGCCGGTCTGCTCACCGTCTCACCGACGGGCATCGAGTTCGCGCATCCGGTGTACGCGGCGGCGGTGCGGACCGCCATCCCGGCCGGGGTACGCCGCCAGCTCCACCGCCGGCTTGCGGACGTCGTCGCCGACCCGGACGAGCGGGCCCGACACCTCGCGCAGTACGCCCTGGAACCCGACGCCGCCATCGCGCGCGAGGTCGCGGCGGCCGCCGAGCGCCGGCGCGCCCACGGGGCACCGGAGCTCGCCGCCGAACTCCACGAACGCGCCGCGAAGCTCACACCACCGGAGGAGACCGCCGAGCGGGGCCGACGCCGGCTCGCGGCGGCACGTTGTCGCTACGACAGCGGCGACTACGCCACGGCCGGTGCGGAGGCGGACGCCGTGGCGAGCGAGCTGACCGGGGAAGTACGCGCCGAGGCGTTGCTGCTGCGGGCGTCCGTCGCGTGGAGCGCGGACGACCTCGCCACCGCGCTCAGCGCCGGTGAGGCCGGGTTGGCCGCGGCGCCACCCGACTCCGCCCTGGCCGGGCGCATCCACGCCCACCTGGGCGTCTTCCGGGACGCGCCGGAACCCGCTCGCCTCCACGCCGAGGCGGCGGCGACCCTGCTGGCCAGGAGCGACGACGAGGCCGACCGGTCGCTGCTCGCCGGCGTGTCACTGCAGCTCTTCTTCAACGAGATCCGCGCTGGACGGCCGGCCCGGACCGAGCTGCTGGAACGGGCCCTCCAGCTCGAGGGCGACGAGCCGTCCTGGCTGGCCGGGACGGTCCCGCCGATCTGGTGGAAGGCGATCGACGAGCACGACCGCGCTCGTACCCGGCTGCACGCGATGCTGACCTGGGCGGTCGGCCGGGGGGACGAGCCGTCGCAGCACGAGGTGCTCACCCATCTCGGCGAGGCTGAGCTGCTGGCCGGCCGGTGGTCCGCGGCCGAGTCGCACATCCGCGCCGCCCGCGAACTCGGCGAGCAGCTCGGCTCCGGGCTCATCGCCGAGAGCTGGCTCGGCGGGCTGCTGGCCGCGTATCGAGGACAGCTCACCGAGGCGGCCAGCGTCCGGGAGCGGTGCCTGCGCCTCGCCGAGGAGCACGACGACCTGTGGTGCCGGCGGCTGTACCTCCAGCTCGCCGGCCTGGTCGCGCTGTCCGCGGGCCGGATGGCCGAGGCCGCGACGGCGTACGGCGAACTCGCCCACCGGATCGACGCCCTCGGTCTGGTCGAGCCGTTGTCGATGCGCTTCGAACCGGACTGGATCGAGGCGTGCGTCGGGTCCGGGGACCTCGACACGGCGGCGGTGGCCCTGGAGCGGCTCACCACGCGCCACGCGCGGTTGCCGCGGCCGTGGACGACGTTGGGGCTGGTCCGCAGCCGGGCCGTCCTCGCCAGCGCGCGAGGTGAGGATCCGGCGGGGGCGCTGGCCGATCTCCTCGCGGCACGGGCAGCCGTCCCGGCCGACGTACTCCCACTCGACCGGGCTCGCTGCCTGCTGGTCGCCGGGATGGTGCACCGGCGGACCAGGCGCAAGCGGGAGGCCAGGGAGGCGCTGGAAGCCGCGGCGGCGGAGTTCGCCGCGCTCGGTGCGACGGCGTTCGCCGAGCGCGCCCGCGAGGAACTCGCCCGCGTCGGCGGTCGCCCTCCCGCTCCAAGCCACCTGACCGCGACGGAGGACCGGGTCGCCCGCCTCGCCGCGCAGGGACGCACCAACCGGGCCATCGCCGACGCGTTGTTCCTCAGCCCCAAGACGGTCGAGGCCAACCTGGCCCGGGTCTACCGCAAGCTCGGCATCGCGAGCCGGGCCGAACTCGGTGCGGCGATGGTCGGAGTGCCCCCGCGGCCGGCCGAGAAGCAGGTGGCGACCGAGGGTCGGTAGGGGTCGAGGGGATCGATGCAGAGGGAAACACCCGATTCCTCGGGCTCCGCGCGGCCCTAACTTTCCTTACGTGACCCGCCGACTGTTCGCCCTGGAGCACTACGACCGCACCGGTGGTGAGTCCGTCCCCGAGATGGGACCACTCGCCGGTACGCCAGGTCTGCGGCTGGTCGGCGCGGTGCACCTGCCCGCCGACGACGTGGTTCTCGCGCTCGTCGAAGGTTCCGACGCCGAGACCGTCGCCGCCGCGGCAGCCGCCGCCGGCTGGCGGGTGGATCGGCTGACCCCGGCGGCCTGGCTGGCGCCCTGGGAACCGCGGGCGGGCGACACGGAAACGACAGACCGCGGACCGGGTGTACCCGGCCGCACGAAACACAAGGGGGAAGAACCATGCGACGCTTGATCGCTCCGATGGTGTGCATGTTCCTGCTCGGAGTCGCCGGGTGCGGCTCGTCGGACTCCCCGGACGAGACGGCCGCGAACGACGCGGCCACGGTCGAGTCCGGCGCGCAGCAGGGCAGTGACGGCGCGGCGGGGAACGAGGCCGGGACCGACGCCGGGACCGACGCCGTGGACGCCGGCACCGGCGGTGTGGCCGCCAACAACGACGTCCCGCCCTGCCCGTTCACCGCGGACCAGGTCACCGACCTGGTCGGCCAGCCGATGACCGACGAGGGGAACTGCCTGTTCGGCGACGGCAAGGGCGTGGCCAGCGTGACCATCACCACGGCGTCCGGTCTCGCCGGCGCGACGACGTACGCCTACTCCCACGACATGGCAGGGAAGTCGTTCGACGCGGTGACCGACCTCGACTACGGCACCGACTCCTATCTCGCGGTCAAGGACATCCAGGCCGAGGCCGTGGTCGTCAGTGACAAGGGCAGCTACACGGTGATCATGAGCAGCTTCGAGCGCTTCGACAATGCCGGATACGAGCAGACGATGCGCAAGATGCTCGACCAGATCATGGCCTGACACCCCTCATGAACCCAAGGAGAGACCAGATGAGGCGGACGCGGACCGGTCGGCGACCAGCGCTGCTCGGTGTGGTCGTCCTCGCGATGACCGGCCTGGTCGGCTGCGGTCAGGACGCCCCGGAGGCGGTCGCAGACTCGCAGGCGGCGCAGGTGAGCCCGGCGGCCGAGCCGACCACCGAACCGGCACCGACCCAGACGCCGAGCCCGACACCCACGCCGACCCCGGCAGCGGTGGACCCGTGCGCCCTGGTGACGGCCGAGGAGGCAGCCCACCTCGCGGGTACACCGCTGAACCCGGCCCAGCGCGTACGCGACACCTGCACCTACACCGGTCCCGTGACCGGTCCCACCGCGCAGGTCGAGGTCTACCTGGGCGACGGAGCGAAGAAGATCCTCGACATCGACCGCCAACTCGGCCACGAACTGAAGCCCCTTCCCGGCGTCGGCGACGAGGCCTACGCCGAGGACGGCGCCGCCTTCTTCCAGAAGTCGGGGCTGTGGGTCTCGATCCGCCTCGTACGGCTGAACGACCCGGCGGAGAACCGGAAGCCGCTCGAGGAGGCGGCCCGCACGGCGGCGAGCCGCGTCTGACCGAACGCCGCGGACCACCCGCCCGGTCTGGCACAGCCACCTTTGTCCAGTACTCGGTCCACTGGTCGGTCCACCGGATCGACTCACTGGGTCGGTTCACTGACCGGTCCGCTGATCCAGCCATCCCAACCTCGACGAGGGGAGCCGTCGTGCACGTCCAACTGGTGACCCGCCGAGGCCTCGTCGCGCTCGTCGTCGCCCTGGGTGTCCTGCTCGGTGCCGCCGCGTGTGGCCGGCCCCTGCCGGCCGGTCCCACCGGCACACCGAGTGCGCCGCCGGAGCAGCAGCGTGGTGACGCGCCCGCCACCGAGGCCGACCTGCGCTACGGGCAGGAAGTGGTGCCGAACCCAGGCGTGACGTACCAGCCGAACGTGGTCCTGGTGGGGGAGGTGGCCGGTCGGTGCGCTCGGCGACGGCCGACGGGTTGACCTGGCGCATCGACCCACGCGCCGACCGGGCGGACGAGTTGGCCCCGGGGAAGGTCATGTTCCTCACCGGCCGGGCGGTCGGCCGGGTGCTGGACGTGCGTCGGGAGGGCGCGGACCTGGCGGTCACCATCGGGCCGGTCGACATCACCGAGGTGATCCGGGACGGCAGGTTCGCGACGGACCGGCCGGTCGCCTTCGACAAGGTCGTCGTCTACTCCGCCGAGGATCCGTTCTGGGCGCAGACGGAGTCCGAACCGGACCCCGATGCCTCAGGCGGCGGCGGGAGTGGGGGGAGCGGCGGCGGTGGGGGGAGCGGCAGCGGCGGACGGATACCCGGTTTCTCCGCGCCGATCGGCCAGACCACGGGGCTGGCCGGTCCGCGCGAGGGCCCGGTGACCAGGGAGGGGCGGCCGCCGCTGCCGCCGCCGCGACTCGGCGGACCGATCGACGCCGTCGCCGGCGCTTTCCGGCTCACCCCCACCTGCTGCGCGGGCGGGATCGGGGCGCACTTCCACTACGACCGCGAGGGCGTCCGCCTCGACGGGAACGTCGAACTGCTGCTGACCAAGCCGTCCGGCGGGTTCGACCTGGTGATCGAGGGCGGCCGGATCACGACGGCGAAGTTCCAGATCGAGGGAGGCGTCGGCCTTCGGCTCAAGGTCGCGGGCGCCACCAAGGTGGGCACCCAAGGCAACATCCACCCCTACATCACCGTGCCGGTCGACTTCACGGTCCCGTTGGGGCAGTTCCTCGGCGTGCCGTTCTCCGCGACCATCAACCAGGCGTTGGAGATCCGGACGGCGTTCAGCGCCAAGGACGGCAACATCAAGGCGGAGGGGGAGTACACCTTCACCGGGGGCCTCGGCTTCGGGTACGACAAGGGCAGGTTCGGCCCGCCGGGCCCGCAGGGCTTCACCACGAAGAACAGCATCACCAACTCGATCACCGGCCCGTCCGTCGGCGTCAACGGACTGCTCGTCACCTACCAGGTCCGGTTCCATGTGGGGATCGGGGCCTTCGGCTTCACCACCGGGCTGTACGTCGGCCTGACCGCGGCGGTCGGGCTGAGCGTCGGCTCGGCGCTGGGCTCGCCCATCACGGTGTGCAAGGGGACGGGTGTCAGCCTCTCCACGGACTTCGGTGTCGGCTACACGCTCCCGGCCCCGGTCGTGAACGTGATCAACTTCTTCCTCCGCGTGTTCAAGGCCAAACCCATCGAGCGCAGGGGCGGCATCGGCTCGTCGGCCACCTTCTTCGCCAAGGCGGAGATCGTTCCCGACATACCGTTGTGCCGTGCATGAATCGCGGCTGCCCACCCTCGGTCCGGGGGATGCCACAGACGTGGTCGAGTCCAAGGATGCTCGCGAGTACCGGCGACTGTTGCCGATCCGAGGCAACGGCTCGCGCGCGGACCTGATCGCCGTCGCGGCCGGACTCGTCCTGCTCGCCGCGGCGGTCGTGGTGGGCATCTCGTTGCGGGCCGACGGCGTGCCGATCCATGCCCCGACCGCGCCGCTGCTGGGGATCTGGCAGCCCCATGTCGGCGCGACCACGCCGGTGGCCTGCGCGCTCGCGGTCCTCGTGGTCGGCTGGGGGCCGACCCTGGCGAGCCGGCTGCGTTGGCGGTGGCTGCTGGTCGCCGCCTGGGCGGTGTCGCTCGCGTGGATCTTCAGCCTTGCCCTCGTGGACGGCTGGGCGCGGCTCGCCGCCCGGCTGCCGCACGACTATCTCGTCGCGCTGCCGACCGCACCGCCGTGGCCGGAGCTGTTGCGGATCTACACCGACCGGATCGTCGGTGGCCAACCCGACTCCTGGACCACGCACGTGGCCGGGCACCCGCCGGCCGCGCTGGGGTTCTTCTCGCTGCTGGACCGCATCGGCCTGTCCGGCGGCGGGTGGGCCGCGTTCGTCTGCATGGTGCTCGGCTCCACGGCCCCGGTGGCGGTGGCGGTCGCGCTGGGCTGCCTGGACGGCGAGGACGTCGCCCGGCGGGCGCTGCCCTTCCTCGTGCTGGCGCCGGCGGCATTGTGGATCGGCGTCTCGGCGGACGCCCTCTTCCTGGCCGTCTCGGCGTGGGGGATCGCGTTGCTGGCCGCCGCGACCCGGCTGCGCGGACCAGGCGGGCCGGCTGCCGCCGTCGGTGCGGGGTTGCTGCTCGGGCTGTCGCTCTATCTGTCGTACGGTCTGGCGCTGCTCGGCGTGGTCGCGCTGGCGGTGCTCGCGGTCGGCCGGCGGCTGCGCCCACTCGTCATCGCGGGCCTGGCGGTGGTCGCGGTCGTACTCGTCTTCACCCTCGCCGGCTTCCACTGGTGGGAGGGGTACGACCGGCTGGTCGTGCGCTACTACCAGGGGTGGGGCGCCGAACGCCCGTACTCCTACTGGGTGTGGGCCGACCTCGCGGCCCTGCTCGTCTGCACCGGGCTCGCGGTGCCGGCCGCCCTGCGTCGGGTGCTGGTGGTGATCGGCGACGCCGCCCGGACGCGGACCTGGCCCCGACCCGTCCTCGGGACCTGTGCGGTGGTCCTCGCGACCGCCGCCGCGGTGACCGCTGGGACCCTGTCCGGGCTCAGCAAGGCCGAGGTGGAACGGATCTGGCTGCCCTACGCGCTGTGGCTGGTCGCCGCCTGCGCCCTGCTGCCTGCTCGAACGCACCGGTACTGGCTCGCCCTACAGGCGGTCACTGCTCTGGTCGTCCAGCATCTGGTGCTGACGAGTTGGTGAGCCGCCGCGCCTGACCCACCCGCCAGGCGAGGATGACCGCCGACCCGACGAAGAGCGCTCCGGTGATCAGCAGCCAGTGCGTGAGGTACGGCGTGACCGGGCGTCCGGTGATGTGCTCGAAGCCCGACGGCAACCGCAGGATCAGCGGGGCGAACACGAGGAACAGCAACGCCGACAGCACCGCCGGCACCCGGAGATGGTTGATCCACGGACCGGGCGGGAGCGGCCCCGGAGCCGGCCGGTGCCGAAAGACCGCGCGAGCTCCCCGGTCGAGCAGGCTGTACAACGGCAGCAGGAGGAGGTCGTGGCCCACGATGGCGCCCACGAACCACGCCGCGACGCCAAGCGGGTTCCCGGGCACGAACCGCATCGCGGCGTACCCGGCCAGCGCGAACGAACCGAGCAGCACCAGCAGGTGCAGCGGGCCGGCGCCGTACCACCGCAGCGGGCCGAGAAGCCGTCGCATGCGTCGTGCCCTCAGGTTCGAAACGTCATGGCCGACACCCACTTGGTGTTGTGGACGCCCGGACCGTTGGCGACGATGACCCTGGCCGGGAAGCCATGGTCGAGGGACAGGTCGGCGCCGTTGACGCGGAGCGCGAGCAGGGAGCGCGGATCCAGCACCTGGTTGGTGGCCAGGTTGGCGGTGCCGAAGCCGCCGCCGCGCTGGAGCGACTCGACGAAGGCACTGGCGAGGTCCGACTCGGGCACGCCGGCGAGGTCGGCGAGATCACGAAGCCGGACACCGGTCCAGTCCTGGACGGTCGACCAGCCCTCGACGCAGGCGATCGGCAGCCGCTCGGTGTACTGCGGCAACGCGAGCAGGTCGGCCCGCGACAGGCGCAGGCCGCGCCTGCCCACCACGTGCAGCCGCCAGTCCGGCCCGGTCTGCGCGGCGGTGATGCCGCGGTAGGCGGCCGTCTTGTTCACCGGGAAGTCGTCGAGTGCCGTGCCCTGGACGCCTCCGCGCGGGGCGAGCAACGCGAGCCTGCGGAGCGGTCCGCCGATGGTCTGCCCGATCGTCAGGACCAGGACGAGGAGCGAACCTCCTCCGACCAGAGCGATCAGGCCGCGCCGCGTCATCGTGGGCGGTTCCGGATTCGGTGCCACCAGACCGTGGTCGTCGGGCGGCTCGGGGCGGGTGTCCACGAGCCGGGTCCGCAGTTCGGTCCGCAGCCGACGCGAACGTAAGGCGGTCACCACGGTCCGGGCCCGGACCGCCACGTGCACGGCCAACGCGCCGGCGAACACCCAGGCGCCGTAGAAGTGGGCGGCGTAGAAGCCGGTCGGAAAGACGTACCAGTACTGGATGTTGATGATTCCGGTCGCGAACTCGAAGAAGGCGCCGCCGACGAGCAGGAGCAGGCTGGCGCGTTCGATCGCCTGCGCGGGCGAGGTGACCGGAGGCCAGGTGAACAGCTTCGGGATCACCGACCAGAGCTTGGCCAGCAGGACGGGTACCAGCGCGAGCCCCACCAGCACATGGATTCCCTGCGTGAGTTGGTAGAGCCAGACGGGCCGGGTCGGCCAGGTGAAGAGATAGAACCCGAGCACCCCCTTGTCCGGCGTGGTGTCGTTGAACCGTCCGCCCAACCAGGGGTTGTACGCGGCGTAGGACAACAGTCCGGTGACGAAGACCAACGTCAGTCCCACCAGCAGAACCAGCCCCAGCACCGACGTCAGCCAGGGGCCGCGCAGCGGGCTGCGCCAGTACGTCGACCGGAACGGGTTCCTCCGCGGCGTCCTGGTCGGGTCGATCTCCGACTCCTCCCTCGGCTCGTTCACAGTCGCGCCATCGCCTGGGCGAACCGGGTGTGAGGTGCCTGCGCAGCGACCGTCACGGCGTCCGCCCAGGTGTCCACGTCGCGCAGCGGCGGGAGGTCGACGACTCGGAGACGGGCCGCAAGGAGGCGTTGACGGAGCACGGCGCCGGTGTGGGACACCGACATCGGTACGCCGAGCACGAGTGCGGGATCGGGGTCGGCAAGCCCCAGGGCCCAGAAGCCGCCGTCCTCCGCCGGGCCGAGGTAGGCGTCGGCGGCGGCGAAGTCGCAGTCGAGCAGTTCGACGGTGACCTGCGGTGTGTCCATGCCCACCAGAAGGACCGGCCCGGTGCCGGTCTGCAGTGCCGCCGCGATCCGGACGTCGAGCGGCCCGGGCACCTGCGGCACCACGAGGAATCCCTCCGGCAACCACGCGCCTGGCGTTCCTCGCAGCGCGAGGACCCGGCTGTGCGCCGGCGCCCGCGCGACCACGGCCAGCGTGTCGGTCAGCGCCGCCCGTGCCAGCTCCGCCGCCTGTGCGGGCGAACACGGCGGCGTCAAGCGCGTCTTGGCGAAGCCGGGCCGAGGCTCCTTCGCGAGCACGACGATCGTGAGATCAGGGTGCATCGGCGTTCCGTCCCAGTACTCGACGCATGTCGTGCACGGCGCGCAGCGTGCCGCGTACGGAGCCGGTGACTTTCGAACGGCCGCCGGCGCGCGGCCGGTACGCCACGTCCACCTCGCGCAGCCGCCAGCCGGCAGCGGCGGCGCGGACCACCATCTCCAGCGGATAGCCGAACCTGCGGTCCTTCAGGGCCAGGCCGAGCAGGGCCTCCCGTCCGGCGGCGCGCATCGGTCCGATGTCTCGCACCTCCACGCCGGCCCGGCGACGTACGGACCAGGCCAGAGCCGCGTTCCCGAGCCGGGCGTGCACCGGCCACGCCCGCCATTCGGTCGCCCGCCGTCGGCCGAGGACGAGGTCGGCCTGTCCCGCCACGACCGGGCCGGTGACCCGCGACAGGAGCGCCGGGTCGAGCGACCCGTCCGCGTCGCAGAACGCCACCACGTCGGCGGTCGCGGCGCGCAGGCCCGCCTCGCAGGCCGCCCCGAAACCGCGTCGCGGCTCCCGCACGACCTCCGCGCCATGGGCGCGGGCGACTTCGACGGTCTGGTCGGTGCTGCCGTTGTCGACGACGATGGGCCGAAAGCCGGGTGGCATCCGACGGAGCACCCACGGCAGGGCCGCGGCCTCGTTCAGGCTCGGAAGGACGACGTCGATCACCATCTCGACCACGCTACGAACGATCAGCCGGCGCCAGAAGCCCAACCGTGCTTACGAAACGGTGACGTGCGGCCGACGACGCGGGCCGAACCCGCCGACCGAGGTGGTTCGTCGCTAGCGTCATGTGCATGCGCGTCCTTGTCACTGGTGGGGCCGGCTTCATCGGCTCCCACGTCGCCGAGCTCCTCACCGAACGCGGGCACGACGTGCTCGTGGTCGACGCTCTCCTACCCGCGGCGCACGGCGGTGAAGCGGCGAACGCTTCCGAGGCGGCCGGCGGGCGGACCTACGAGATCGTCCTGGCCCGGCTCCAGGAGCCGGGCGTCCTCGCCTCCGTCCTGCCCGGCGTCGACGTGGTCTGCCACCAGGCCGCGATGGTGGGTCACGGCGTGGACCCGTCCGACGCGCCCTCCTACGCCGAGCACAACGACTACGCGACCGCCTACCTGTTGGCCGCGATGCACGAGCACGGAGTACGCCAGCTCGTCCTCGCCTCCTCGATGGTGGTGTACGGCGAGGGCGCCTACCGCTGCGCCGACCACGGTCCTGTGCGCCCCGGACCGCGGCGTAAAGAAGATCTTGACGCGGGGAGGTACGAACCGCCGTGCCCGTCGTGTGGGGCCGCTCTGGAGCCGGAGTTGGTCTCGGAGCTGGCCGCAGCCGATCCGCGCAGCACCTACGCCGCGTCGAAGCTCGCTCAGGAGAACTACGCGGCCGCCTGGGCGCGCCAGTCCGGCGGAGCGGTGTGGGCCCTGCGCTACCACAACGTCTACGGTCCGCGGATGCCGCGCGACACGCCGTACTCCGGCGTGGCAGCGATGTTTCGCTCGGCGCTCGCCCGCGGCGAGGCGCCCCGGGTGCTCGAGGACGGCCGGCAGCGGCGCGACTTCGTGCACGTGCGGGACGTCGCGCTGGCGAACGCGCTCGCCGTGGAGACGAAGGTGCGGGGCTTCCAGGCCGTCAACGTCTGTTCCGGTGAGCCGCACACCATCGGCGACCTCGCCGAAACGCTCGCGAAGGCGGCCGGGGGGCCGGCACCGCGGGTTGTCGGAGGGGCCAGGCCGGGCGACGTACGACACGTGGTCGCTGATCCCGCGAAAGCGGGGGCGGTGTTGGGATTTCGGGCGCGCACGGCGTTCGCCGACGGGGTGCGCGCGTTCGCCACAGACCCGCTCCGTTAGGAGGGCGGACCGTTCACGCCGCGAGCGGGAGACGCACCTCGAACCGGCACCCAGGTCCGTGGTTGCATGCCTCGATGCGGCCACGGTGTGCCTCGACCAGGCCGCGCGCGATCGCCAGGCCGAGCCCACTCCCGGCCGGCTGGGCGGCTGTCGGTCCGGTGCGCCGCCCGCCGTCGAGGTCTCCGGCCGGCGGCCCTTCCTGCGGTGAGCGCGCCTGGCTTCCCCGGAACGCCACCTCGAAGACCCGGGTGAGCTCGGCTTCGGGAATCCCTCCGCAGGCGTCGTCGACGAAGACCCACGCCTCCGCGTCGTCGCTGCCTACGTGGACCATGACGCTGGTGCGTTCCGGCGTGTGACGTACGGCGTTGGAGATCAAGTTACGGACGATGCGCGCGAGCTCCGGTGAGCTGCCGAGCACGGTGGGCCCGGTCGCAGCGTGCGTCCGCAGCCGGACGCCCTTGCGCTCGGCCATCGGTCGCTCGGCGGCGACGGCCTCGTCGACGATCTCGGCGAGGTCCACCGTCGACAGTGAGAGGCGCAGTGCACCAGCCGCGATCCGGGAGAGCTCGAAGAGGTCGTCGACCATCCGGCTGAGCCGGTTCGCCTCTCCGGTGATCTTGTGCGCGTACGCGTTCACCTCGTCCGGACGGGACACGACGCCGTCGGCGAGCGCCTCCGACATCGCGCGGATCCCGGACAGCGGCGTCCGCAGGTCGTGACTGACCCATGCGACCAGCTCACGGCGGGCCGCCTCGGCGGTCCGCTCCCGCGCTCGGGCGTCGCGTTCCCACACGCTGCGCCTGGCGAGCGAGCGGCCGAGCAGGACTCCGGTCGGTACGGTCACCAGGGCGACGAGCAGGCAGATCACCAGCGTCGTGGTGAGGATCGGGGTGAACATGAAGCCGCTCACGCCGAGGACGCCGGCCAGCGTGGCGACCAGAGGTGTCAGCACCAGGACCGTCGTCGAGGTGGCGAGCCCACGCCTGCGGAGCTTGTGCAGGGCGGCCGAGCCGGCGAGGGCGACCGGAAGTGAGAACGCGACGGCGTACGGCGCGACGTGCACGATCTCGGTGAGCACAGTGGGGGGAGCGGTGGCGGCCGCTGTTGTTGCTGTCAACGCAAGCATGACGGTCACCCGCGCGCTTCTTCGTAGCGGTAGCCCACGCCCCAGACCGTGACGATCCGGCGCGGTTTCGTGGGCGTGGGTTCGATCTTCTCCCGTAGCCGGCGTACGTGCACGGTCACGGTCGAGTGGTCGCCGAAGTTCCAGCCCCACACCCGGTCGAGGAGTTGGGTGCGGGTGAAGGCGGTGTCCGGATTCTGGAGCAGGAAGGCCAACAGGTCGAACTCGCGGGTCGTCAGCGTGAGGTCACGGCCGGCGAGTTCCCCCCGCCGAGCGTCCAGATCAACCGAGAGGTCGCCGTCGACAAGCCGGCGCACCGCAGCGGGCGGCCGTGGGCCGGTCACGTGCTGCGCTTCGGTGCGACGCAGGATCGACAGCACACGCAGGGTGAGCTCGCGCGGGCTGAACGGCTTGGTCACGTAGTCGTCGGCGCCGACCTCCAGGCCGAGGACGCGGTCGTGCTCCTCGCCGAGGGCCGTCAGCATGAGAACGGGCAGCGCGGAGTCGCGTCGGATCCGGGCGCAGACCTCGATGCCGTCGACGCCGGGCAACATGAGGTCGAGGACGACCAGATCGGGCTGTTCGGCCGCGACGATCCGCAGTGCCGTCTCGCCGTCACCGGCGAGGAACACCCGCATCCCGGCGCGTTCGAGGTAGCGGCGTACGACATCACGGACGGTGACATCGTCGTCGACGACGAGCACTCGGCGCCGCGTTGCGGTATCAGCTCCGCCCCCCGGGTGGTGGCATGGCTGCGTGGGCCGTTCGGCGGCGAGGTCCTGACCGTCGTCCATGGCCTCATCATCCTGGCCGGCGAATCGTGGCGGAACTCGCTGGGCGAGCCGTCATCGTTCGGTAATCCTCGCAAGGGGTCCACTGGCCCGCTCGGCTGCCTACCGTCGGCCGCGTGGACGTGATCGACGACAGTCACGAGGCACCCGTGCTGCTCCGTGCCAACGGCGTCCGCGAGCCACTCGAGGTGGCCCGCTGGCTCGCCCCGGCGACCCCGACCGACGGGATCGTTCTCGATGCCTGCCGCGGTCCCACCGTCGACGTCGGATGTGGACCCGGTCGGCTGGTGGCGAGCCTCACGGACCGTGGCGTGGTGGCCCTCGGGGTCGACATCTCGCCGACCGCGATCGCGCTCACGCGGGCGCGAGGCGCGGCGGCCCTGTGCAGAGACGTGTTCGACCCGCTGCCGGGCGAGCGGCGCTGGCGGCACGTGCTGCTCGCGGACGGCAATATCGGGATCGGCGGTGATCCGGTCGCCCTGCTGCGCCGGGTGAGCCTGCTGCTCGGCCCTGGCGGAAGCGTGCTCGTCGAGACCCGGCCACCAGGCCAGGGCCTGCGGCGGGAGCGGGTTCGGCTCGTCCGGACGTCGGGTGCGTGTGGTCCATGGTTTCCGTGGGCCTTCGTCGGCGCCGACGCCGTGGAGGAGCTCGCGTCGTACGCCGGACTGCGACGGAGCTGGTCCATGTCGGACGGCGGCCGCTGGTTCGCCGAGCTGGAGTGCAGTGCGGCCGGAAGCTCCGTCGGCTACGGCACGGTGATCCCGTCCTCCGGCGTTGCCAGCGCGTCCAGGATGGTGGCCTCGACCGGGTAGGCACCGGCACGGTCGTCCAGCGCGAACGACCCGAGCAGCGCCACGCCCGGCTGGGCGATGATCCGCGGGGTCGTCCCGCGATGCGGCCACGACGCCGCGTGGACGAGGAACGGGTGGCAGAGGTAGACGTCCCCGGCCGAACCGGTCACCTGGGCCACCGGTCGACCTGCGCTCGCCCGCTCCACCAGCGGGCTCAGCGTCCGTCCGTCGTACCCCTGCTCGCCTCCGCGGGCGAGCACCTTGGCCGCGTCGACGTGGGAACCGGCGCGCACCCGGGTCGGCGCGTCGTCGGGGCCCACGTCTGTGAGGAGGAAGAGCGCCAGCAGTCCACGGTCGCGGCTGCGCACGTTGGTGCGCCAGGTGTCGCCGACGGGGAAGCTGCTCTCGACGTGCCAGCCCGCGTCGCCCGGGTCCTCGGTCGAGGGGAAGCGGACCGGCAGCGTGCCACCGATCCCTTCCCGCTTCCACCACCGGTCCGGGCCGATCAGCTGGTCGTAGGCCTCCCACAGGGGCTTGGCGGTGCCGGCCGCCGCGAAGGGCCGGCCTTCCGTGCCACCTTCCGGGCAGTTGATGCGTACGACCGGTGCCGACCAGGACGACGGATCCGTCCGTGAGACGCCCTGCTCGGCGAGCCGGTCCCAGATCACCGCGACGCAGGCGTCGATCGTGTCGCGGGAGACGGCCGACCCGACCCGCACGAAGCCGTCCCGGACGAAGGTGGCGATCTCGGTGTCGGACAACATGAGAAGGACCCTCGTCGCCAGGACCGCGCCCCGTCAACCGAGTATCGGCCGAGGCGCTCAGCTGCCGGGGTCGTACGCACTCACCGTGAAGACCGCACCCTGCGGGTCCCGCACCATCGCGAGCCGGACGGCCGGCCCGGCGTCGAGCGGTCCCACCAGGAGCGTCCCGCCGAGTTCGACCGCGCGCTCGGCGCTCCGGTCGGCGTCCGACACGGCGAACGTCACCGCCCAGTGCGGGCCCGCCACGGCCTCGCCCGGCCCGTCGGTCAACGGCAGCAGCCAGCCGATCGCGTCCGCGAAGCCCGCAGGAACACCAGCCTCGGCCTGGCGGGCCCGCAGCCCGGGCTCGAACGTCTCGAGGAACTCCGCGTAACCCGGCCGCTGCCACATCACCGTCTCACCGGACCCGAGGTCGACCGGCGCCGCTGCCCAGCCGAACACGTCCTGGTAGAAGGACCGCGCGCCGTCGAGGTCATGGGTGTGCAGGTCGCTCCAGTTCCAGGTCCCCGGCGCGTTGACGAGTTCGGCGCCCAGGTGTCCCCGGGGCTCCCAGAGGGCGAACGACGCGCCGGCCGGGTCGACGCACCTCGCCGTCCGCCCGGCGTCGAGGACGTCGACGGGCTCGGAGATCACCAGACCGCCTGCCTTTCGCACCTTCGCCACCGCCTCGTCGGCGCTGTCCACGCCGATGGAGGTGTGCCACCTCGCGGGCCCGGTCACCGCTGACGGGCCGGTCACCGCTGACGGGCCGGTCACCGCTGACGAGCCGGTCACCGCTGACGAGCCGGTCAGCGATCCGATGCCGGCGACGTCGCGACCACCCAGCGTCGCCACGTGGTACCGCCCGGGCGCCTCGGGCGTCGTGCGGTCGGCGAACTCCCATCCGAACAGGCCGCCGTAGAACTCCGCCGCGGCCGCCGGGTCCGGCTGCGCGGTGTCGACCCAGCACGGAACTCCGGCCGGGAAACCGACTCGTCGACGCATCGCGGGACCACCTTCTGTTGGCTCGGCTGTCGTCATGCCTGGCACGGTAGGCCGGCGAGCGGTCACTTTCTGACCGCATTCGCCGCGTGACGCGCCGGCCGAGGGCCGAGCTCAGAGATGGGGACTCAGCGGTTGAGGTACGCCAGGACCGCGAGGACCCGGCGGTTGTCGTCACCGGAGAGGGGCAGGTCCAGTTTGGTGAAGATGCTGGCCGTGTGCTTGGTGACGGCGCTCTCGCTGATGGAGAGCCGCTGGCTGATCGCCGAGTTGGAGCGACCCTCGGCCATCAGGGTGAGGACGCCGCGCTCGCGCTCGGTGAGAGCGTCGACGCTGCCGCGGGCGGTGTTGCGCACCAGCAGCCGGGAGATGACGTGCGGGTCGAGGACGGTACCCCCCGAAGCCACCTGGCGGACCGCGTCGACGAACCGGTCCGCGTCGGAGACCCGGTCCTTGAGCAGGTACCCGACCGCACCGGCCTGGTCGGCGAGCAGCTCACGCGCGTAGAGCTGTTCGACGTACTGGGAGAGCAGCAGGATCGGCAGCCCGGGCCTGTTCCGGCGGGCCGCGAGCGCCGCCTGCAGTCCCTCGTCGGTGAAGGACGGCGGCAACCGGATGTCGACGACGGCGACGTCCGGGGCGTCCGTGCGAAGCGCGTGCAGCAGAGCCGGGCCGTTGTCGACGGCCGCCACGACGTCGAAGCCGTGCTCGCGCAGCAGGTGGGCAAGGCCGTCCCTCAGGAGGAAGAGGTCCTCGGCGATGACAACGCGCACGGAACCTCCATTCGAACCGTGGTGGGCCCGCCGTGCGGGCTGTCGACAGCGAGGGTGCCGTCGAACGCGGCCAGTCGCCGGGTGATCCCGCGCAGGCCCGTACCCCGCGCGGGGTCCGCGCCGCCGTTGCCGTCGTCGGTGATCTCGATCCGCAGCCGGCCTCCGTCGTACCCCAGGTCGACGGCCACCCTCGTGGCGCTGGCGTGCTTGGCCGCGTTGGTCATGACCTCGTTCACGGCGAAGTAGGCCGCCGCCTCGACCGGCGTCGGCAGCCTGGCCGGAAGTGCGGCATCGACCGTGACGTCCTGGACCATCTCCAGCGCCAGTGCCCGTACGGCGTCGGGCAGGCCCCGGTCGGCGAGGACCGGTGGATGGATGCCTCGTACGAGGTCGCGAAGCTCCTGGAGCGCCGCCGAGGAGGCATGCCGGGCCTGGACGAGCAGGGCACGGGCCGACTCCGGGTCGTGTGCGAGCTGCCGTTCGGCGGCGTCCAGACTCATGCCCATGGCCACCAGCCGGGCCTGCGCCCCGTCGTGCAGATCACGCTCGATGCGGCGGAGGTCCGCGGCGGAGGCGTCGGTGACCTCGGTGCGGATGCCGTCGAGCTGCTCGACGCGACGGGCCAGCTCCGCGCGCTGGCGGGCCAGGTCCGCGTGGGCGGTGGTCAGCTGTCGCCGGATGAGCTTCGCGTGCAGCCGCAGCCACCACGGCCCCGACCAGAAACCCAGCGCGACGAAGACGACGCCGAGCGGGATGGCGAGGATCGCGTTGGTCCAGCTGTCGACGTGGATCATCGCGTAGTAGTTGCCGTCGGCGAACGCGTGGATGCGCGCCCACAGGAACGGCTGCACGAGCGCCCCGAACACGCCGTAGACCACGAGCGCGAACGGCACGGTGGCCAGCACCGCACCACTGAACGGCTGCAGGACCGCCCACAAGACCTCGCCCCAGAACGTCCGGTCGGTGGCGATCCTCCGGCACAGCAGTGCCCGGCTGGTGAAGCCGTCCTCTTCGGCGACCCAGAACGGCAACTCGCGCAGCGGCTCTCCGGACCAGCGCGCCGCGCGTTCCCGGGACCGGTTGGCCAGGGTTCGCAGCCAGTTGGCCGCCGCCGGGAAGAGGGACACGCCGACCCAGACCGGAATCAGGGTGGCGGCGGCGACGACGGTCAGTGCCGCGACGCCGGCGACGAGCGACGTACCGACCAGAACCAGTCCGCGTACGGGAGCCGCGCGTCGCGACGGCACCCCCTCGACCCGCGAGCTGCGCGTCGTAGCGTCGGTCATCGATCTCTCTCCTGACGACGTGTCCTCGGCCCGCCGTTGGCCGCACTGATCCCGACCACGACGAGTGCCCCGAGCACGCAGGCGGAGGAGAAGATCGTCTCCGCCCTCAGATCACCGCTCTCCTCCGGGAGGAGCAATAGTAGGCCGAGATTGACAAGGGCATGAAAGCTGCCCGCCACAAGCAGGTTGCGGCCTCGCGTGCCCTCCACCAGGACCGCCAGGATGACCGACAGCGCGACCGCCGAGATCAGGAACGCGACGACGTAGGCCGACCCGAACGCGAAGACCTGAACGTGCCAGCACCCCCACAGCAGGCCCACGAGCACGCCGGACGTCACGACTCCGTACCGCGTGCGCAGGTAGGGCTGCAGAAAGCAGCGCCAGCCGGACTCCTCCGCGCAGGCACCCAGCAGTTGGGCGGCGGCGATCACCCAGAAGGAGTGGGTGAGCGCACCCGGGTGGGTGTAGTCCACGTCCACACCGAGCAGTGCGCAGGCGCCGATGGCGACCGCGAAGATGCCGGTAGCGACGGCCGCGACGGTGAGCAGCCGGACCAGCACGGGCCGGGACAGAGTCAGACCCGCGGCTACCGGCGGCCGCCACCCACGGCGCCACACCAGGAACACCGTGAGCACACCCAACGCCGGGCCGAACTGGGTGAGCTCGATGATCACGGGATCCACCCGCAGCAGCGGTTGGAGGAGCCCGAGCCCGCCGGCACCGAGCAGCGTCACGGCGTAGAACAGGCCGACCACGATCCCCATGCGGGGAACTCGCCGGCGCGGAGCCCTGGGTGTCTGGGGCACCGTGGAGGGCACTGTGGGGCGCACCGTGGAGTGCACTGTGGGGCGTGCCACCGGGTCACGCCCGGCGGTCGCCGCCGTCGTCGTCATCGCGTCCTGATCGTTCACACCTCGACGATGCCGGCCGCGGGCCGACGCCACGATGGGGTCAGGTGCCGAACCGGGGTGTACCTATCTACAGGCGGCGGCGCGTTCGAGGAGTACGGCACGCTCGCGCTCGTTGCGGGTGAGCGCCGCCGCGCGCTCGAACTCCTCGCGTGCCTCCTCGGCGCGTCCGAGCTTCGCGAGCAGGTCACCGCGCACGCTGGGCAGCAGGTGGTAGTCCTTCAGGGCGGGTTCGGAGGTCAGCGCGTCGACGAGTTCGAGGCCGCGTGCCGGTCCGTACGCCATTCCGAGGGCGACCGCGCGGTTCAGCTCCACGACGGGCGAGGGCGCGACCAGGGCGAGCGTCTCGTAGAGCGAGGCGATCTGGACCCAGTCCGTCTCCTCCGGGGTGCGGGCCCGCGCGTGGCAGGCCGCGATCGCGGCCTGCAGGACGTAGGGCCCGGGCGGCCCGCCCAGGGCGCGGGCGCGCCGAAGAGCCGTGAGGCCACGGTTGATCAGCAGCTGGTCCCAGCGCCTCCGGTCCTGGTCGAGCAGGAGGACGGGCTGGCCGGACGTGTCGGTCCGCGCGGCCGAGCGGGACGCCTGGATCTCCAGCAGCCCGATCAGGCCGTGCACCTCCGGATCCTGGGGCACCAGCTCGGCCAGGATCCGGCCCAGCCGCAGCGCCTCCTCACACAGCGCCGGCCGCATCCAGTCGTCCCCGGCGGTCGCGGCGTACCCCTCGTTGAAGATCAGGTAGATCACTTCCAGCACCGAGGAGAGGCGGGCCGCCCGCTGCGCCGGCTCCGGGATCTCGAACGGCACGCCCGCCTCCGCGAGGGTCCGCTTGGCCCGGACGATGCGCTGCGCGACCGTCGGCTCGGAGACGAGGAACGCCCGGGCGATCTCGTCCGTACGAAGACCGCCGACCACTCGCAGGGTGAGCGCGACCCGCGCCTCGGTGGACAGCACCGGGTGGCAGGCGACGAACACCAGCCGGAGCAGGTCGTCGCTGATGTCGTCGTCCAGCGCGGCGTCGAGATCGGGACCGGACTGGGCCTGGTCCAGCTCGGCCTGGTGGGCGAGGAGGGCGTACTTCTGCCGCTGCCGTTCGCCACGGCGCAGCTGGTCGATCGCGCGGTGCTTGGCGGTGGCCATCAGCCAGGCGCCCGGCTTGGGTGGGATTCCCGACTCGGGCCACTGCTCGAGTGCGGCGACCAGGGCGTCCTGGGCGAGTTCCTCGGCGAGCCCGACGTCGCGCACGATCCGGGCGAGCCCGGCGATGAGCTTGGCGGACTCGATCCGCCAGACCGCCTCGACTGCCCGATGGGTCTCCGGAGTGCTCACGCGCCCATCAGATCATGCGCCCCGCCCACGCTCGGCGGGGCTCGCGGGGCCCGCTCGCTCGCGGGCCCCCGCGCATCCCGGCGCCGACGCTCCTAGGCGAAGTCCTCTTCCTCGAAGACCGGACGGATCTCGAGAGCGGACTCCTCACCGGTCGGGTTCGGGCAGCGCTTGGCCCACTCGATGGCCTCCTCCAGCGAGCTGACCTGCCAGATCCAGTAGCCGGCGACCAGTTCCTTGGTCTCGGTGAACGGGCCGTCGACGACGGTCCGCCTGTCACCGGAGAAGTGCACGCGGGCCCCGTGCTTGCTGGCCTTGAGGCCATCGCCCGCGAGCATGACGCCGGCCTTCACCAGCTCCTCGTTGTACTGACCCATTTCGGCGAGAAGCTGCTCGGTGGGGAGGATGTCGGCTTCGCTGTCCGTGCTGGCCTTGACAATGACCATGACTCGCATCGTGGTGACTCCTTCTCGTGTGTGTCCGGGCCCTGCGTGGCCCGGCCTCTACCCACACCTCGAACAACGGAGTCCCCGATCGACAAGTTCGTCGAAATTTCTTCGAGGAATTTTCTGGGCCGTCCCGGACCCGGCGACCGCCAGGTCTCCCCGGGTCCGGGACGACGATCAGCGGGGAGCTACTCCCACTCGAAGCCCGCGCCCTGCGGGGCGAGGGCGTAGCCGTTCTCCAGCCGCGGGAAGCCGTCTGCGGAGGAGCGCAGGCCCGTCTCGAGGAAGATCGCGGTCGGTACGCACAGCAGCAGGCTCAGCGCGGCCGGGCCGCCACCGTGCGAGGCGTACGGCACGCCGAACGCGCCCGCGAGCGCCCCGATCGCGCGGATCTCGGTCGGGCCGCCGGCCCGGCGCAGGTCCGGCTGGACGATGTCGCAGCAGCGGCGTTCGAAGAACTCCCGGAACTGCCGGGCGCTGTAGAGGTTCTCACCCGCCGCGATCGGGAGCCGCAGACGCTGGGTGAGTTCGGCATAGCCCTCGAAGTCGTCGGCGCGCAGGGGCTCCTCGAACCACCCCACGCCGAGCTCCTGGAACACGTGGCCGCGACGCAGCGCCTCGGTCAGCGTCAACGCCTGGTTGGCGTCGACCATGAGCTTGATGTCTGGACCGACCTCCTTGCGGACGGCCTCGATCCGCTCGACGTCCTCCTCCAGAGTCGGCGCCCCGACCTTCATCTTCACGCCGTGGAAGCCCTGCTCGACCGCGGCGGCACACTGGCCGCGGAGCTGGTCGATCGTCCAGTTGGACCAGCCGACCATGGCGTAGGCCGGGACCCGGTCCCGGTAGGCGCCCCACAGTTGGTACGTCGGGACGCCGTGCGCCTTGCCCAGCAGATCCCACAGGGCGACGTCGATGGCGCTGATGCCGAACGTCGCGAGACCCTCGGTCCCGTGGTACTCCGTCTCGACCTTGAGCGACTCGATGATCGCGGGGATCTGCTCGGCGTCCCGGCCGACGACCTTGGGTGCGAGGATCTCCTCGATGAGCACCGCGAGCGTCCGCGGCGCGCCGTCGATCCGGCCGAAGGAGGAGCCGCCCCGGCCGACCAGGCCGTCGTCGGACTCGATCTCGACCGACACGGACCCGCCGCCGGTCAGTGTCTGCAGGGCGTCCCGGATGGGGTTCGCCGCGTGCGGGCGGTTCTGGTAACTGACCCGGACCTCTTTGACCTTCACGGCCTGCCACCGTCCTCGATCTGGGAGAGCTTGCGGACGACGTCCTCGTCCAGTTCGACACCGAGACCGGGCTTGTCCGGAGCGCGCATCCGGCCGTTCTCGACCAGCACCGGCTCCTGCCAGATCGGCCACTCGTCCCGCAGCGGGTGCGGCTCGATGTTGTACTCCTGCGGGTAGACGCAGTTGGGCGTGCTGATCCACAGGTGCAGGTGGGCCAGCGTCCCGACGGTCGGCTGGGTGTTGTGCACGGTGATCGGCTTGTTGAACGTCTGGGCGAGGGCGGCGATCTTCTTGAACTCCGTGATGCCGCCACACTTGATGACGTCCGGCTGCAGGATGTCGATGTTGGCGTTCAGGATCAGGTCCCGGAACTGCCAGCGCGTGTACTCCTGCTCGCCGGCGGCGATCGGGATGTCCACCGCCGCGGCGAGGGAGGCGTAGCCGTCGTGATCGTGCGCGGCCAGCGGCTCCTCGAAGTGCCAGGTGTTGTACTCCTCCAGCCCGCGCGCGATCTTGATCGCCGTGTGCGGGTAGTAGGAGTTGTTCACGTCCACGAGGATGTCGAAGTCGTCACCGACGGCCGCGCGCATCTCCCGCACGGTGTCCAGCGTCTGGTCGAATCCGTCGTCGTACATCCACGGTGTCGCGGAGTGGATCTTGTAGGCGCGGTAGCCCTGCTCCTGGAAGCTGACCGCGCGCTCGGCCTCCACCTTGGGCGTCATGCCACGCTGCATGGAACTCGCGTAGACCTCCGGCGCCTCCCGGAAGACTCCGCCGAGGAGGTCGTAGACCGGCTTGTTCGCGACCTTGCCGGCGATGTCCCACAGCGCGATGTCGATGCCCGCGATCGCCTCGAGGTGCGCGCCCATCGGGCCGAGCTTGTAGGGGGTGTGGAACATTCGGTGCCAGATGCGCTCGATGTCGGCCGGGTCCTGACCGACCACGAGCGGTGCGAGCGCCTTCTCGACAAGCGTGTGCGTGACCGCGACGTTCATCGGGCTGACTTCGCCGACTCCGGTGACTCCTTCGTCGGTGTGCACCCGCACGAGCTGGTAGCGCCCGAGGAGCACGATCGACTCGACCTGCGTGACCCGCATGACCACCCTTCCTGCCGTCTTTTCCTGGGTGCGTGTGCACCCAGGTGTCTACTGTCCGGGTCCGAACCGGCCGGGGCACGGTGGCGCCCACTCCGTGGAACGGGCGCCACCGTGGTGTGTCCAGGCCCGGTCAGTGCCTCGACCAAGTCCCGGACCCGTCGCTCCCGCCCGGTGCCGGCACTAGGAGTTCAGTGCCTGCTCGACCCGGTCCTTCACACCACCGAGCGCGTCGGCGGCCGACTGCTGACCTGTGTAGATGACGTCGAGCAGCGGTCGGTAGAGCGCCCGCGCCTGCTGGATGTGCGGGTTGAAGTTCTCGTTGACGCCGTTCTCGGTGGCGTCGATCACGAGCGAGACGTGCTCGGGCGTGACCCCCTTCGCCTCCAGCAGCTTCGCGGCCTCCTTGCCCGCCGGCACCAGGTCGCGCTGGACCGCCAGCGCCTTGGCCCCCTCGGGGTCGGTGAACGACTTCAGCAGCTTCCAGGCCTGGTCGGGGTTCTTCGCCTTGGCCGGGATCGCCCACACGATCAGCGTGCTGATCGTCTTCTGGGACTTGTTGCCCGGGATCGGGGCGAGGTCCCACTTGAAGTCCTTGACGTTCTGGCGCATGTACGCCGCGGACCCGAAGTTGCGGGTCATCATCGCGATCTTGCCGGTGGCGAAGAGCGAGAGCGCGTAGTTGGGGTTGCCCTCACCGGACTGGATCTGCGACCACGGCGGCTGCACCTTGTGCTTCAGCGTGAGGTCGGCGATGAACTGGATGCCCTCGACGCTGCCCGGGTCGGCGAGGGTGAACCGCTTGCCGTCCTTGGAGTAGATGCCGTCCGTGCCGTTGTTGACGGTGAACGTCGTCTCCGAGCTCGTGTCGTCGAAGACCAGGCAGCCGTAGCGCTTGCCCGGGATGGTGAGCCGCTTGGCCGCCTCCAGGAAGTCGTCCCACTTCCAGCCCTCGTCGGTCCAGGTGGTCGGCGGGAGCGGGACGCCGGCCTCCTTGAAGGCGTCGACGTTGTAGAAGATCATGTTGGGCTGGGTTCCGGTGGCCCACGCGGTGTGCTTCCCGTCCTGCTGGATCGGGAAGTTGAAGGGGTGCTCGAAGAAGTCCGTCTCCTTCAGCCCGTCCTTCTCGATGTAGGGGTTGAGGTCCAGCAGGGTGTTCTGCTGGGAGTAGCCGAGCACGTAGTCGTCGTTGAGCCGGATCGCGTCCGGGGTCGAACCCGAGGACATGATCGTCAGGAGCTTGGTGTCGTAGTCCGACGCCGGAGCCGGCTGGACCTTGACCTTGATCCCGCTGGCCTTCTCGAAGTCGGCCACGGCGTTGGCGAGCGGTGTGCCCTTCTCCACCGGGTCCCAGTTCAGGAAGGCCAGGTCCTTGGCGCCGCTGGAGCCGTTGGTCGTACTGCTGTTGCCGCCGCAGGCTGTGAGGCCGGCCAGCCCCGCGGCGCCCATCGCCGAAGCGAGAAAGCCTCGCCGTGTCAACATGATTCCTCCACTGTCATGAACTTCAGTGCGCTCTGAGCGAGTCGTCAGCCGCGCAGGCCGGTCATGGTGATGCCTTGCACGAAATACTTCTGAGCGACCGCGAACAGTACGAGCGGCGGTACGACCGAGATCGTCGCTGCGGCCATCATGAGGTTGGTCTGGGTGAAGTACTCGCCCTGGAAGAGCGCGAGTGCCATGGGGAGCGTCTGAAGCTCCTGGGAGTTCAGGAAGATGAGCGGGCCGAACAGGTCGTTCCAGGAGTCCATGAACGTCATCACGCCGACCGCTGCCAAGGCGGGCTTGACCTGCGGCAGCATGATCCGCCAGTAGATCGCGAACGTCGAGGCGCCGTCGATCTTGGCGGCCTCCTCGAGTTCGCGGGGGATGACCCGGAACGCCTGACGGAGCAGGAAGGTGCCGAAGACCGGAGTCAGCACCCGCGGTATCCACAACGGGTAGTGGGTGTCGATCCAGCCGATCTGGCGGTACATGATGTATTGCGGAACCAGGTAGACGATGCCCGGGATCATCGCCGTCGACAGCAGCGAGGCGAAGGCCACCTTCTTGCCGCGAAACTCCAGGCGGGCGAAGCCGTAACCGGCCAGCGACGCGAAGAACAGCAGGAACACCACGTTCAGAAACGCGAGCTTGACGCTGTTCCAGAAGAACGGCAGGACCGTGTTGGCCGCATCGACGTAGTTGTTCCACAGCGGTGTCGACGGGATGAACGTCGGCGGCACCGCGAGGACTTCGGTCTCGGGCTTCAGCGACGC
Source organism: Actinopolymorpha pittospori (assembly GCF_014873875.1). Taxonomy (GTDB): domain Bacteria; phylum Actinomycetota; class Actinomycetes; order Propionibacteriales; family Actinopolymorphaceae; genus Actinopolymorpha; species Actinopolymorpha pittospori. The sequence continues at coordinate 2,918,016 of NZ_JADBEM010000001.1, forward strand.
GCTGATCATCCAGATCATCGGAATCGCGAAGGCGATGCCGAGTATCGCGAGCACGACGTAGAGCACCGCGCGGCGGGTGTACTTGCCGGCTCGGGGCGGCCGCCGGGTCGCCGGTCGAGTCGAGGACGCCTTGCGCACTGTGGGAGCGGGGGCGTTCGTGGTCACCATGTGTCAGTATCCAGTTCTCGGGGTGTGGTCCTAGGTCCTAGTCGCCGTAGAAAACCCAGCGCTTCTCGAGACGCCACTGGAAGAACGTCACCGCTCCGACGATGAGGAACAGAATCCAGCCCATGGCGGCGGCATATCCGAGACGTCCGTAGGAGAACGCACTCTGGTAGACCTGGTAGATGTAGACGTTGGTCGCGTTCGCCGGCCCGCCGTGCGTCATCACGAAGATGATTCCGAAGACCTGGAACGACGTGATGAACTGCATGATGGTCAGGAAGAACAGGTGCGGGGTCAGCAGCGGCAGAGTGATTCGCCAGAACCTCGACCACGCGTTCGCCCCGTCGACGCGGGCCGCCTCGTGCAGTGAGGCCGGGATGCCCTGCAGTCCCGCGAGCAGGATCAGCATCGGATAACCGACGCCCTGCCAGACCGCGACGATGATCACCGCGACCATCGCCCAGTTGTTGCTCGACAACCAGGCCGGACCCTGGACTCCGAACTCCCGAAGCGTCCCGTTGATCAGGCCGTCCTGGGGCTGGTAGAGCCAGAACCACACGAAGCCGACCGCGACGGCGTTGGTCACCACCGGCGCGAAGAACGCCGCCCGGAAGAGTCCGATGCCCGGCAGGTCCTCCTGGTTGCACAGAAGTGCGAGGGCCAGGCCGAGTGCCACGCTCAAGGCGACGCTGCCGATGGTGAAGACGACGGTGTTCTTGAGCGTCAGCCAGAACAGCGGGTCCTTGGTGAAGAGTTCGATGTAGTTGGACAGGCCCGCGAACTGCGGCGGTGTGAGCCCGGTCCAGTTGGTCAGCGAGGCGTACAGCGAGATCGCGACCGGGAGGAACTGGAACGCGATCACGCCCAGGACGACCGGACCGACGAAGAGCCAGCCTGTCAGCCCGGGCTTGCGGGTGCGCCGCGTGCTCTTCTCCACAGCCTGGGGGGAGAGATGAACCTCAGTCGTCATCGTCCTTCGGAAACCTCGTGGTCGAGATCCGTGGAGCGGATCGGGTGGGTACGCCGACACACCGGTACCCGGGAGGTCGACAGTGGGCAGACGCGACCGACCTGGGTGCGACCCACGCCCCGACAGTGCGTGCGTCAGCCGGCCCCGGTTAGGCCTTGTCTTTCACAAGGAAGAAAGCTTTTCTCACTGGTGGATTTCCAGCAGGTTAGCTTTGTCGCACAAAAAGTCAAGGGGTTCGTATTCATGCACGTGCGAGGAGTCGGGGTACGGCGGACTTCCGACGGTCGTCAGTCAAGGTCGCGCAGGAAACCGGTGTCCGAAAGTGGCCGCGGCGTGGTCACGCCTTCGGCGAGACCGCGCTGCGCCTCGCGCAGCAGGGCGGCCAGTTCGCGGACGCGGGTGGCGTTGAGACGGGCCGTCGGGACGGCCAGCGAGATCGCGTCGCGGGGCGGCATTCGACCGGGCACGGCGACGGCGACGCAGCCGAGTCCCTGGTCGCTCTCCTCGGTCTCGGTCGCGTAGCCGAGCTTGCGGGCCCGGGCCAGATCGCGGAGCAGGGACTTGACGCTCGTGCGGGTTCGCCGGGTCAGCGCGGGCAGGGGAGAGTCGAGGATCGCGCTGACGTCCGCGTCGGAGTGCCCGGCGAGAATCGCCTTGCCGAGTGCGGCCGCGTGGGCCGGGATACGACGTCCGATCGAGGAGTGGATCCGCAACGGATGGCGGGACTCCCGCTTGGCGAGGTAGACGATGTGGGCGCCCTCGAGGCGGCCGTAGTGGACGGCCTCGCCGGTCTGGTCGCTGAGCCAGTCCAGAATCGGCTCCGCCCGGGCGAGCGCGTCGTCGGCCCGGGCGTACGCCGAGCCGACGCGAAGTGCCTCCACCCCGATTCCGAACCGGATGCCGGTCGGGTCGGTCTCGAGCCAGCCCCGGCGTTCCATGGTCCGAAGGATCGCGTGCAGGCTGCTGACCGGAATCTCGAGATCGCGGCTGATCTCGCTCAGGCTCTGGCTTTCTCCTTTCGCGGCCAGCCATTCGAGGATGGCGAGCACTCGGTCTGCCGACTTCACTGGCCGGAACCTGGCCGCTCCGCCACGACTGTCGTCGGTGTCGAACTCCGTCACGCAACACCTCCAGAATCTGGTCCCGTCATGCCACGTCGGTACCCGGGCCACCCGCATCGTGCCCGATCCGGCCCTTTCGGGCTACCCGCCGTCTTGTCGATGTCCGGGACTGGCGGCTATTGTGCAGGAATTCGCATAGGCGTATTGAATTCACATATGCGAAAACATCAATGACTGGTCGCCGGATGTGGCGCGTGGGATCCCATGCGTACCGGGCAAATGTCGCGTTTGAGACCGCCGTCGACATGGCGGATCGCGACAACAACTGGAGGGAGAAGACCGTGGCCACCGGTGAGGATCTGCGAGGCCTGTTAGTACCCGTCGTCCTCCCGATGACGCCGGGTGGAGGCCCGGACCTCGACAACCTCCGCGAACTCGTGGCGTCACTGCTCGCCGCCGGCGCGGAAGGGATCTGGGTCAACGGCTCGACCGGGGAGGTGCATGATCTGAACCCGGCCGAACGGGCGACCGTCGTTGGTGAGGTGGCCACCGTGGTCGACGGCCGAGGCCCGGTCGTCGCGCACGTCGGCGACACTTCGACGAAGCTTGCCGCCGCCCACGCGGAGGCCGCGGCCGCGGCCGGCGCCACCCACATCGGCGCCGTCGCGCCGTACTACGCGAGCTTCGACCCCGACGAGGTCGGCACCTACTACGAGGAGCTGGCCAAGGCCTCGTCGGTGCCGCTGTTGGTCTACAACCTCCCGCAGATGGTGAAGTACCGCCTCGAACCCGAGACGGTCGTCGACCTCGCCCGCCGAGGTCTCGCCGTCGGCGTCAAGGACACCGCGGGCGACTTCACGTGGTACCGCACCCTGCTCCAGCGCATGGACACCGAAGGGGTGCCGTTCCGGTTCTTCATGGGCGTCGAATCGCTCGTGGACGTGAGCCTGTTCGCCGGCGGCCACGGTGCCGTGTGCACCTTGGCCAACCTCGCACCCCGCACCTTCGTTGCTTTGTGCGCGGCGGCCGCTCGCCAGGACTGGGCGGAGGTTCGCACCCACCAGCGGGACGTCGTCTCCCTCGTGCAGGCGCTGCGGGTACCCGGACGCACGGACTGGATCGCCTCCATCGCCGCGCTGAAGTGGGTGATGAGCGAGTTGGGCACGCTCACCTCGGCCACGATCGCCTCGCCCGTCCGGCCGCTGAACGCGGCCGAACAGCAGCACCTGGCCGAGCACGCGTTGCCGCTCGCGGCCAGGCTGGCCGCAACCGGCTCCGACGGGTAGCGGAGATCGGCTCCGTCGCCGGGCTGGGGCAGTGCACCTGTCCTAGCATCGGCGGATGAGGAGTCCTGGCACACCCCGCGCACGGAACGTCGATGTCAACGGCACCTTGCTCGGCTACCGCGAGACCGGTGCGGCCGGGGGCCGACCGGTCGTGCTCCTGCACGCGCTCGCGAGTTCCGCCGCCACCTGGGACCAGCTGGCGGCGGAACTCGGCGGGGCGGGTTTCCGGGTGATCGCGTTGGACCTGCCCGGGCACGGCTCCAGCGCGCGTACGCCCACCTACGGTCTGGCGCTCCTGCGCGACCAGGTCCGTGCCTTCCTCGACGAGCTCGCGCTGACGCGCGTGGACCTGATCGGACACTCCCTCGGTGGGAACGTGGCGACGCTGGTCGCCCAGAGCGAGCCTGACCGGGTGCGCCGGCTGGTGCTCGAGGACATTCCTCCGCCACCACGCGACGACAGGTCCGCGCCGCCACGGCGCGGCCGCACGCTGCGCCTGATCAAACTGGGCCTGGCCCAGCTGGCCGGCGGTCGTGGCGGCGGGTTCGACCGCGGGGTGGTGCGTCCGATCATCGCGGAGTTGCGGGCGCCGAACCCGGGTTGGTGGCACGACCTGGCAGCCGTCAAGGCCCCGACCCTGGTGATCAGCGGCGGGCCGGGCAGCCACAACTCACCGGCGAGGCTGCGGGAGGTCGCATCCGCGCTGCCCGACGCCCGGATGGTCACGATCGAGGCCGGCCACCGGATCCACAGCACCCGACCGGCGGAGTTCGCCGCCGCGGTGCTCCCCTTCCTCGCCGCGCCCGACAGCGCCTGAGGCGTGGTCGCCCGGTGGTCGGGCCAGTGGGTCGGGCCGGTGGTCGGGCTTGTGGTCGGTCGGCCTCGGTCAGCGCAGCGCGGGTTCGGTCGGGGCGTCGCTCGTCGGGTACTTCGAGGTCGGGTCGTCGTAGCCGCCGGAGTCGGTGTCGGCGACGTCCGCGGCGCCGAGGATGGCGTCGAGGATCGTCCGGGCGGACACGAGCTCGTCGATGGACGTGCTGATCCGGTCGCGCTCCTTCCCCAGCCCGACGACGAGTTCGGAGCAGGTGGGCGCCAGGAGGTCGCCCTTGTCGGCGAAGCAGGGAAGCACCTCGGCGATCACCGAGGTGCCGAGCCCCGCGGAGAGGAGCGTGCGGATGCGCCGGACAGTATGGACGTCGGAGTCGGCGTAGTCGCGGTATCCACTCGGCCGGCGGCGCGGGTGGAGCAGCCCCTGCTCCTCGTAGTAGCGGAGCAGGCGCTCGCTGACGCCGGTCTGCCGGGAGAGTTCGCCGATCCGCATTCTCGACCCCTTCTCGCGAGTTGACTCTCACATCAATGTGAACCTTTAGCGTAACCGGCATGGCAAACCTGAACCGTGCCCACGACGGCCACGACAGAGATGACAGCCACGCCAGCCACGACAGCCGAAACAGTGAGAACAGCCGTGACACCCGGGACGCGGCGGTGACCGTCCTCGGGATGGGACCCATGGGCCGAGCGCTCGCCCGGGCTTGTGTGAACGACGGCCACCCCACCACGGTGTGGAACCGAACACCCGGCCGGGCGGACGATTTGCTGGCCGCCGGCGCCGTCCAGGCCGACACCGCCGCCGAGGCCGTGGCGGCGAGCCCCCTGGTGATCGTCTGCGTGCTGGACTACGACGCCGTTCACGCGATCGTCGGGTCCGCGAGCGACGCGCTGAAGGGCCGTACGTTGCTGAGCCTGACCGCCGGCTCACCCGAGCGTGCCCGCGCGACCGCCGCCTGGGCGGCCGAGCAGGGCATCGACTACCTGGACGGTTCGATCATGACGCCCGTGCCGACGATCGGAGGGTCCGACGCGGTCGTTCTCTACAGCGGTCCGGAGGCGGTCTACGAAACGCATCGGCGGACCCTGGCGAGCCTGGGTGGCTCCGCCGTCCATCTCGGCGCGGACCCGGGCCGGGCGGCCGCGTACGACGTGGCGCTGCTCGACTTGTTCTGGACGTCGATGAGTGGTCTCGTCCACGCGTTCGCGCTGGCCCGGGCCGAGAACATCCCGGCGCGGGAACTCGCCCCGTTCGCCCAGGGCATCGGCAGGCTGTTGCCCGACATCATCGCCGAGTTCGCACCGGCGTTGGACCAGGGTGAGTACGCGGGTGACACGTCCAACGTCCGCTCGGCCGCGGCCGCGATGGACCACATCGTCCACACGGCACGCTCACACGGTCTCGACACCGGCGTCCTGACCGCCGCCCTGGCCCTCGCCCGACGAACGGTCGACGCCGGGCACGGCGAGGACGGCTTCCACCGCCTGGTCGAGACGCTCGGGGAGGGATCAGCCGTAGTGGGATCGGCGGGAGTGAGGGGTGGGACACAAGAGGGGATCCCACCTCGCTAAACCTGTTGCTCGGACGGGAGCGCGCTGAATAGCGTTTGGGCGCCCATGACTGCTCCCCCGAACACCCGCCACGTCGTCCTGCGCCTGCTCTGGCCCGGACGACGCTCCGCCGTTGCCCTGGGCACGGTCATCCTCGTCGCGACCGTGCTGCCGCTCCTGGCACCGCAGGTCACCCGGCGATTCGTCGACGGTGCGATCGCCGGCGAGAGCACCTCCCAACTGTCCCTTCTCGCCCTTGGTTATCTCGGGCTCGCCGTCTTCGGCCAGCTCGCCCGGATGGTGACGGCGTGGCTCGCGAGCCGGCTCGCCTGGGACGGCACCAACCGGTTGCGGGAGAACCTCGCCGAGCACGCGCTCGGCCTGGACATGGCCTACCACGGCAAGCGCACTCCGGGCGAGATGATCGAGCGGGTCGACGGTGACGTCGTCGCGCTCGCCAACTTCGTCGTCGCCTTCCTGCTGGATGTCGTCGCGAGCCTGCTGCTCCTGCTCGGCGTCCTCGTCGTGGTGCTCAGCGTCGACCTGCGGATCGGTGCCGTCCTGCTGGCCTACTGCGTCCTCATCGGCTACTTCATGGTCCGCGCCCAGCGGGTCGCCGTCCCGGCGATGACGCGGGTACGCGAGAAGTTCGCGGCGCTGTTCGGCAACGTCGAGGAGCGCCTGTCCGGCGCGGAGGACATCCGGGCCAACGGCGCCGGTGCCCACGTGGTCAACCGGTTCCACCAGGCCAGCGCCGAGGTCTACCGCGCCGACCTGCGGGCCGAGAAGATCGGCGGCGGCTTGTTCGCGATCACCAACATCGCGTTCGCCACGGGTACGGCGCTGGTCCTGGGGCTCGCTTCCTGGGTCCAGCAGTCCGGCGCGCTGAGTGTCGGCACGGCGGTGCTGCTGTTCCAGTACACCCAGATGGTGCGGTCGCCGTTCGAGCGGATCATCGACCAGTTGCAGCAGTACCAGAAGGCGCTCGCCGGGGTGGCCCGGATCGGTGGCCTGCTGGCCGAACGCCGCACGCTCCCCGAGCCCGCCGTACCCACACCGCTCCCGGCCACCGGGCCGCTCGGCCTCGAACTCGAGGGCGTGGCGTTCGCCTACGCCGACGACGACGAGCAGGTGCTCTCCGACGTCAACCTGCGACTGGCTCCGGGTGAGACGCTCGGCCTGGTCGGGCGTACCGGCAGCGGCAAGACCACGATCGCGCGGATGGTGCTGCGGCTGTACGACCCGACGCGGGGGGTCGTGCGGCTCGGTGGCGTCGACCTGCGCGACACCGACCTCGCCTCCGTGCACCGGCGGATCTCCGTCGTCACCCAGGACGTCCAGCTGTTCGCGGCGAGTGTGCGCGACAACCTCATGATGTTCCGGCCTGGCGCGGACGACGACCGGCTGCGCGATGTCCTCACCGAGGTCGGACTGGGTGACTGGCTGGCCAGCCTGCCGAAGGGGCTCGACACCGTACTCGGCGCACAGGCGGGTGGGGTGTCGGCGGGGGAGGCCCAGCTGCTGGCCTTCGCCCGCGCGTTCCTCACCGACCCCGGCCTGGTGGTGCTCGACGAGGCGTCCAGCCGGCTGGACCCGGCGACCGAGCAGCACATCGAAGGCGCCATCGATCGGCTGCTGACCGACCGCACCGGCGTCCTGATCGCGCACCGGCTGTCCTCGCTGGCACGGGTGGACCAGATCGCGGTCGTCGACGACGGTCGGGTGGTGGAGTACGGACCGCGCGAGGCGCTCGCCGCCGATCCCGACAGCCGCTTCTCCCAGTTGCTGGTGGCCGCCGGGGTACGCCGTACCCGCATGGTCCCGGCCGGCGAGCGCGGCCTGAACGACAACCTGAACGACAACCTGAACGACAGACGAGACGACAGCGTGAACGGCGACGTGAACGGCGACGTGAACGACAGGCGAGACGACAGCGTGCGTGACGACGACGTTGGCGACCTGAGCGGAGTGGGAGGAGCGGTCCGATGAGCAGCCGATCCGGCGTCTTCCTGGTCATGAGGCGGCTCGCGTCCTTCGACCTGCGCCGCTACGTCGTGGGCACCGCGCTGTGGTCGCTCTTCTTCCTCGTACCCCTGCTGACCGGACTGGTACTGAAGGCGATCTTCGACCAGCTGAGCGGTCAGCGGGCCGCCGGCGCCAACACCGCGCTGTGGTTGTGCCTGGCGTTCGTCGCGGTCGAGGCCGTCCGTGGACTGATGTTCTGGTTCTCGCTGAACATCTGGCCCTACTGGTGGAACGGCGCGGCGACGATCCTGCGGGCCAACGTCCTGCGGTCCGTCCTCACGGCGCGAGGCCCGGCCGCGAGCCGGCTTCCGCACTCCTCCGGCGAGGCCGTCTCCCGGTTCCGGGACGACGTGGAGGATCTCGTCATCCTCACCGACAACACCGTCGACCTGGCGGGCTCGCTGCTGTTCGGTATCGGCGCGTTCGTGATCATGTGGTCCATCGACCCCGTGGTCACGGTCGTGTTGGTCCTGCCCCTGACGATCGTGGTGATCCTCAACCGTGTCCTCAGTGAGGTGATCCGACGCATCCACCGCCGGGCCCGCGAGCTGGGCGCGGCCGTGACCGCCTTCATCGGGGAGACGTTCTCCGGCGTCCTCGCGATCAAGACGGCCGGTGCCGAAGGTGCGGTGCTCGACCGGCTGCGCGAGCACAACCAGCGCCGCCGGCAGGCCGCCGTCAAGGACCGGTTGGCGATGGACATGCTCGACACGGCCACCGGCGCGACCGTCGAGGTGAGCATCGGCTTGGTGCTGCTGCTGGCGGCACCGGCGATGCGGCGCGGCGACTTCACGGTCGGCGACCTGGCGCTGTTCACGAGCTACGTCGGGTGGCTGACGATGTTGCCGCGGGTTCTCGGGCGGATGCTCTACCGCATCCCGCAGGGCACGGTCGCGACCGAGCGGCTGGCCCGGCTGATGGCCACCCACGAGGACGCCGACGATCTCTCCCGGCACAGCGGGGTGTGGTTCGACTCGGAGCCGCCGCCGGTCGCGACCGAAGTCCCCGAGCGGACCGACCCGCTGAGGGTGGTCGAGGCGCGCGGGCTGACCGTTCGGCACAGCGACACCGGCCGAGGCGTGGCGGACGTCGACCTCCGGGTCGAGCGCGGCTCGTTCACCGTGGTCACCGGTGCCGTCGGGTCGGGCAAGACGACGCTGGTGCGCGCGCTGCTCGGCCTCCTTCCGCTCAACCAGGGCACGGTTTCCTGGAACGGCCGGGAGGTCGAGGATCCGGGCACCTTCCTGGTCCCGAACCGCGTGGCCTACGCCGGGCAGGTGCCGCGGCTGTTCTCGGAGTCGCTGCGGGAGAACCTCCTGCTGGGCTGGCCCGCCGACGCCGAGGAGCTTGACCGCGCGTTGGCGCTCGCCGCGCTGGAACGCGACCTGGCCGATATGCCGGAAGGGCTGGACACCGTGGTGGGCCCGCGCGGGGTCCGGTTGTCCGGTGGACAGGTACAGCGTGCGACCGCGGCCCGGGCGCTGGTGCGATCGCCCGACCTGCTCGTGGTCGACGACCTGTCGTCGGCGCTGGACGTCGAGACCGAGCAGCTGTTGTGGGACCGGATCGCTGTCGCCGCCAAGGACGGTCGTGGCCCGGCGACACTGCTGGTCGTGTCACACCGACGGGCCGCACTCGAACGCGCCGACCAGATCGTGGTGCTCGACCGTGGTCGCGTCGTCGGCACCGGTGCGCTGCGTGACCTGCTGCGGACCTGCCCGGAGATGCGTCGGCTGTGGAACGAGGAACTCGTCGTCGAGGCGGAGGAACACTCGACCACCACCGCGGCCGTCTCGACCTGAGTCGGCCGCGGTCGGTGGAGGGGTCGACCTGGACCTGACCTGGGGCCTGACCTAGGACCTGACCTAGGAAGGATCGCCGTTCGGGTGCGGGCGGCTGAGCTGCCAGACGATCAGTGCGGGCGTGTCGCGGCAGGCCGCCCGCACCGCCTCGGGGCAGTAGCGCTGGGCGTCGGGGCCGCCGTGCCCGCCGGCGCGCTCGCCCCATCGCGGTTCGTGACACGACACCACCGTGAAGCCGGCGGCCAGCGCGGCCGTGAGGTAGTCCGACGGTAGGAAGCGGGTGGCGGGCATCGCGCGCGTACCCTCCGGCCCGGAAACGCTCGCCACGCCACCGAGGTAGAGCGACAGCCAGTAGATGTCGGACAGGATCGCCTGCCCACCGGGCCGAAGCACGCGGGCGAACTCGGTCAGGACAGGTTCCAGCCGTGGCTGGTGGGTCAGCGCGAGCGCGCAGACAACGGCGTCGAAACTCGCGTCAGGGAAGGGCAACGCGTCGAGCGCGCCTTCCTTGAACTCTCCGGCCGGGACCTTGAGACGGGCGTGCGTGAGCATCTCGGGCGAACCGTCGACGCCCGCGACCTCGTGGCCGAGCGTGTGCAGGTACGCGGCGTGCCGGCCCGTCCCACATGCCGCGTCCAGCACCCGACCGACCGGAAGCGCGTCCAGAAGTGGACGCACCACTGGCTCTTCGACCTCGATCAGCGGGTTGCCGGGATCGTCGTACCTCTCGGCCCAGATGGCGTAACCGTCGCGGGTGGTCGCGTGGCCGACGGTCCCGCCAGGCCTGGCGAGGAGCGCAGGATCGGCTACCAGCGAACGGATCTCCGCGATGCGCGCCTCGATGAAGTCCGGACTGTCCGGGGCGTTCGGGTGCTGGCCTACGTCGTCACCGGCCTGAGCCCGAAGCAACGCGACGCCTTCCAGGCCCAGCAACCATGCGAGGGAGTGCGTGTAATGGGGCACCCGGCCACGCTAGGTGGTAGGCGGTACGGCGGCCACTGGATTTACCCGGCGGTCTACGCGGGGGTCACCGTGGTCAGCGAGCACGGGCGACGTAGGTCGCGAGCATCCCGTCGGGTGAGTACGTCGCGTCCTCGATGGCGAAGCCGGCGCGTTCGATCATCGGTTCCAGGAGCCAGCTGAAGGTGGAGTGCTCGTCGCGAACGTGCTCTTCGAGTTCGGCGCGGCTCCACCCGTCGCCACCTTCTCCGTGGCCGGTCGCGCACCAGGCCTCGAGGCGTTCCTGCGCCTCGCAAGGATCGAAACTGTAGACGACATCCCACAGCCGCAGAATTCCGCCCGGCCGGAGCAGGTGACGCGCTCGCGTCAGGGCGACGGCCTTCCAGAAGTCAGGCAGATGGTGAAGCGCGTAACGGGAGTAGACGAGGTCGGCGGGCCGACCGTGGTGCTCGTAGGTGAGGAAGCCGGCCTGTGCGACGTCGACGTTGCGGACGCGTGCCCTCGCGAGCTTGGTCCGAAGCACCTCCAGCATCACCGAGGAGACGTCGACGGCGACGACCCGGGCGCACGTCGGCGCGACCGCGAGAGTGAACTGTCCCGTGCCCGGGCCGAGCTCGACGACGTGGGAGTCCTCGTCGAGGCCCCAGCCTCGTAGGAGGGCGACCTCGCTCGCGGCGGCGGCGTCCTCCTTCACGTCGTATCGCTGGACGTGGTCGACGTCGAGGTTCTCCCGGCCGGCGCTACCCACCTCGTCGAGCAGCCACCCGGGACGGTCGTGCGTGATCCCCTGGTCAGCGTCGACGTCCACGGTCACACCCTAGTGCGGGTGAGAAGACCCACCACCCGCGAACCGCGGTCATGCGTCGAAGGCCCGACCTCAGGGCCGGCGGGCAACTCCGCAGTATCCCCACCGCGAACCGTCGCTGTCGGCCGCCTCCGGGTCCTCGGCGCCCCACAGTCCGGTGAAGGTGACGCTCGGCGCGGCCCCTTCGTACGGCGGAACGAGTTCCAGACCGTCGAAGAGTCGGGTCACCTCCTCCTTCGTCCGGAAGTAGCCCTTCTCACTCGCGTTGGAGTAAACGTCGAGGAACGCCTGGACACCGGCCGGAGACACCTTGTCGGCGGTGATGTGTGAGAGGACCAGATAGCTGCCGGGCGTCAGCGCGTTCATGTAGCGCTTCACCAACTGCCAGGGATCGGACTCGTCGGAGACGAAGTGGACGACGGCCGCGAGCACCAGGCCGACGGGTTGGTCGAGGTCGATCAGCCCGCGCAACTCCGGGTTGTCGAGGATCTCGTCGGGTTCACGCAGGTCACCGGTGATGAACGTCGTGTTCTTCGCGTCGGCGAGCAGACCCTTCGCGTGGGCGAGGATCATCGGGTCGTTGTCGACGTAGACGGTGCGGGCGTCCTCGGTGACCTTCTGCGCGGCCTCGTGGGTGTTGTTGCGGGTGGGCAGGCCGGCGCCGATGTCGATGAACTGCCGGATGCCGGCCTCCGCGGCGAGCCAACTGGTCGCCCGCTGCAGGAAGCCACGGTTGGACCAGGCGATGTCCTCCAGCTCCGGGACCTTGGCCTTGATGTGCGCTGCCGCCGCCCGGTCGATCTCCAGGTGTTCGGTGCCGCCCAGGTAGAAGTCGTAGAGGCGACCGGCGCTCGGCACCGTCGGGTCCACGCCTGGGGGGACTTCCTCGGCATCGCTCATCTGACCTCCAAGATCGTCTCGGTAAGTCTGGCATGTCCGAGTCCTTCGCACCACGGTCACCACGTCCTTCGGAGCCGATACCTACAGAGGTCGCGTAACTTGGGGCGTCATCGCGCTGACGAGGAAGGATCCGACGGGAGAACGTATGCCAGTGTGCCGGTACGGACGCCGTGGAGGCGTCGCGCTCGCAGCGCTGGTGGCGGCGTTCGCCCTGCTCGGTGGTTGCGCCGGCGCGGCATCCCACCACGCGGAAAGCACGGGAACGCCCGCTGCCGCGGACCCGGTTCGGCGGACGACGCCGGCCGCGCGCACCAACCTCGACTGTCAGCCGACCAGCACGCCCGTCTCCTCCACTCCCGGCGGTGGCCCGCGCATCGTCGACGCGACGGCGCTCGACTGTGCCGTCGCTCCGGGCGGCGCGCCCGCGAGGTTCCAGGTCACCGTGGCCAACCCCACCCGCAAGGCGTACGAACGCGCGGGACTCACCTTCTCCTACGGCTACTCCGCCTGGGGCGACGACCCGAACGCGCTGCGGATCGAGTACCACCACGGCGGCACCTGGACCCGCCTGCCCATGCACTGGACCAACCCGGACGAGCCCGAACTCGTCGAGAGCGGTGCGATGCACGTCGACCTCCCGCCACGGTCGACCACGACCTACGACGTGCGCTTCGCCCTGCCCGCCGGCTACGTGCCCGAGGCCGGAGTGGTCAGCTTCGGCGGCGGCGTCATCCTCGACCTGCCGGGCCAGACCCGGCAGCGGCATGCGAGCAGTGTCCGTGGTCCCGTGTTCGCACTCGACCCGCCTCGCGGCACCCCTGTCAACCTGAACGTGCCAAGGGCCGCGCGGCCGGGTGGAGGGCCGGTGGAGTTCGCCGCGGAGGTCGACAATCCGACCGGACGGGCCTACGACCGGACCGCACTCGACCTGCGCATCGACGGTGTGGCAGACGACCGTACGACGCTCGAGATGTTTCGTGACGGAGGCTGGCACCCCATAACGCTGAGAACCTCCGCCGACCATGTAGTCGGCACCATCGCCGACGGACTCACCGTTCCGGCCGGCTACCGACACACCTACCGGCTGCGGGTCCGTCTCCTGCCGGGCGCCATCCGCACGGGCGGAGCCAACCCGCGGATGTCGCTGCGACTGCGCGACCTCACGGCCAAGGATGCCGATCTCGGTACGGCCGAACGCCTGCTCCATGTCGTCCTGCCCACGGTCCAGGTCCAGCTCCCGCAGGAGATCAGGGCGCCAGGTGCGGTGGAGTTCCTGCTCAGCATCGAGAATGCCACCGGCGTTGCTCTTCCATCCGTCAAGGTGCGGTTGACAATCACCAATCCGCCTACCCGCGACGGACTCACCGTCGCGTATCGGCCAGCGGGTCGGTCCGCACCCTGGACCTCGTTGCAGTTGGGTGCGGGCGCGAACGGGACCCACGCCTGGACGGCCGAACTTCCTCCGCCGCGCGCGGACGGCACACCGGCCGGACTCCGCGCCGCCTACGACGTACGGATCGAACTGGCGAAGTGGAACGCCGAGACCGGCAATCTCCTGCACGTCGCCGCCGTCCTGGTCCTCGACGACGGCTCACCGGTCTCGGCGTCCACCGAAGGCGATCCCGCCAACGCCTACATCGGGGTTCGTTCGGACTGATCTGGTGCGTCTGGGATCCCGTCCGCAACCGTGAGAGCCGGCCCCGCCGGAGGCTGCGCCGGCGCGGCCTCCGCCTCCGCCTGTGCCGCGGGTGTCTCGTCGAGTCGGCGCAGTCCGCGTACCGACGGATCCGCGAGGGTGAGGAGGATGACGGCCGCCATGAGCACCCCACCGCCCACGATGACGTTCGAGACACCGAAGGCGTCGGCCAGGGGCCCGGCCAGGAGTTGCCCGACGGGCATCGCGACCAGGGACCCGAGAGCGTCGTAGGAGGCCACCCGGGACAGCCTGTCCTGCGGGACGTGCTGTTGGAGCGCCGTCTCCCATCCGATGCCGAAGAAGTCGCTGCCGATCCCGACGACCAGTGCGACCGTGAGAAGCAGGACGAGCGACGGATGCAACCCCAGCAGCAGCACCTCCACCGCGGTCAACCCCATGCCGAGCATGCCGACGACCATCGGTCGCTGGGGCCGCCAGCGCAGCATCACCAGGGCACCCAGGACCAGGCCGACGCCCATCGCGGAGTTCAGCAGCCCCCAGCCGACCCGGCCGAAGGTCTCGTCGGCGACGAGTGGTCCGAGGGTGTTGACGGCGCCCGCGATGATGGCGTTGATCACGGAGAACGCCGCCACGATCACCCACACCCAGCGGCGAGAGACGAACTCGCGCCAACCAACCCGAAGATCGTGCAGTGTCGACTCGGACGGGGACTCGCGGCGAGTCCGCACGAGTCGCACCCGGGAGATCAACAGCGCGGCGATGCCGAAGGTCGCGGCGTCGAACGCGAGTCCCCAACCGGAGCCAAGGAATCCGACGACGGCGCCGGCGACCGCTCCGCCGCCGATCGTCGTGACGTTGCGGACGAGCCCGCTGAGGGCGTTTGCCTGCTGCAGTTCGGAACGAGCGACCAACTGGGGAATCAGCCCTTGCAGGGCAGGGAAGGTGAACGCCGCGGCCGCGCCGTTCACGGCCTCGATGGCGGCGAGCTGCCAGACCTCGGCGGTGCCGGTGAGCAGCAGGACGGCGGCCAGTGACTGGGTGCCGAGGCAGACGAGGTTGGAGGCGACGAGTACGACATCGCGCCGGATCCGGTCGGCGAGGACGCCGCCGAACAACACGAGCAGGATGAGCGGGATCGTGCGTGCGGCGAGCACCAGGCCGAGCGCCGACGCCGAGTGGGTGATGTCGAGGACGGCGAACGCGACGGCGACCGGCGCGATGGCGCTGCCCAGCAGGGTGGCGAAGCGGGCACCGAGGAAGTACCGGAAGCCGGTGTGCCGCAACGGTGCGAGAGACGCACGATCGATCATCGCTTCGGTTCCTTCGTCGTCATCTCGAAGAGTGCCATGGTCGCGTTGACGTGCAGGGTGCCGTCGGTACGTGGAGGCTGTGCGTTCTCGTGGAGCAGTAGGGCCGCGTCGCCGGCGAGCCGCACGGCGCGTTTCCAGACCTCGGGGTCGACCCACAACTCGGCGTCGCACAGGGCGCTGGGGCTGGGCCGTTCGGTGTCGACCGCCTGGTCCTGGGCGCGGCGGATCAGCTCGTGGGCGATCGCCTGCCAGACGAGCAGCTGTCCCTCCGGATCGGTTCCGACCGCCTGCCCGGCGCACTCATCCGCCGCCGTGCGGGTGGGGTGGCGGTAGCGCTTCACGACGCCGCCTCGCACGTTCTCCTCCCCGGCCGCCTCCACGATCCCGGCGGCGGCCAGGACCCGCAGGTGATAGGACGCGTTGGCGTGGGTGATGTCGAGCTCCTGGGCGAGCTCGGTCGCGGACATGGCCGCCCCGGTGAGCAGCGACAGCATGCGGAGCCTGATCGGGTGTGCGCTGGCGCGGAGCGCTGCGACGTCCAAAGACATGTTGGGGACCTTAGGGGTCCAAGCCGGCGACCGTCAAGCAGTTCTTTGGGGGTCGGGTCGTACGTGTCCGACGACGGCCGGCGTGGGGTTCGAGAGGCTCAGTCCTCGAGCAGGCGGAGCCAGCTGGTCACCATCAGTAGGGGCCCGTACCGCTCCTTCAGGAAGTCGACCTCCTCCGGCCCGGCAGCCGCGGCGATGACGACCACCGAGCCCCTCGGAATGCTGGATCCGAGCACGACGATGCCGCGGGCCTCGAGGACGTCTTGGTCCACGTGGAGAGATCGCTGCAGGCTCCTCAGGTCCGCGATCGACGCCGCGGCCTCGACCACGCACAGTGGCCCGGGGTAGAGCGCCCGCAACTCCCGCCGATGACGTTCCAGGTCCCCCGTGAACGACGCATTGAGGACGCGCTGGTGCTCAGTGAGCCAGACGTAGCCGACATCCGGTTGACCCTCGGCGTAGGTGATGGCGTCCTGCCGTTGGTCGGCGGTGGCGGGTTCGTCGCCGGGGTCCGGGCACGCCGTGTCCGGGAGGCTCCAGTCACCGACTGTCGACTCCGACAGCGCGGGATCGTCGGCGGCGAGCGTCGCGGGCTCGGTCAGGGTGAGAGTCCACAGGTCGTTGGTGCCGACCAGGCGCAGCCGCGGCGTCAGCACCGTGCCGTTGTCGTAGACCGTCGCGTCGGGCACGGAGTCGAGGTCGAGTCCGCGGACGGTGAGGCCCGATCCCGACTTCGGTGGACGCGACATGCGGAAGACGCGGCACACCTTGGGCTCCTTGCCTGGTTCGGCGAGGACGGAGGCCTGGACACCCCAGCGCCGGCGACTTCGGCGTTCCCCGTTCGGCATGGCCCGACTATGGCCGGGCCGGGGACGGCCGGGCAAGGGGTGGAGCAACCCGGACCGCTGGAACCCGAGCGGGGTACTGATCGCGTCCGAAGATCGATGGTCGGCTACCGTGGCGGGGCTGATCGCCTGACCGGGTCGGCATCGACCCAGGGCATGCCTCGGGCAGGGCCCAGGAGAGATCGGGGACGGGGATCGTGAGCCGGATCCACCGACGTGGCTCGTACGGCGTCGACGCACCCTTCGTACCGCTCGGCTTCGCGGGCGCCGCCGTCGCGCTGACGGTCGTCGGCGTCGTGGCCACCGTCATGAGAGGCATCGCCGTTGGCTGGTTGCCGTTTCTCCTCGCCGCCCTGATGGTCGTGAGCCTGCTCGTGTACATGCACGCGACGTGGCGGGGGAAGTTCCAGGTCTGGTCGAGGCTCCTCGACGAACTCGGCCTGCGCGGTCACGAGCGGCTGCTCGACATCGGTTGCGGCAGGGGTGCGGTCCTGCTGATGGCCGCGGGTCGGCTCGACTCGGGGCGCGCGGTCGGCGTGGACCTCTGGCGTACGGTCGACCAGTCCGGCAACGCGCAGGAGGTCACCGAGCACAACGCGGTCGCCGAGGGGGTCAGCGACCGGGTCGAGCTTCATACGGGGGACATGATGGCGCTCCCGTTCGAGAGCGACGGGTTCGACGCGGTCGTCTCCAGCCTGGCGATCCACAACGTGCGAACGCCGGAGGGCCGGGCCCGAGCGATCGACGAGGCGGTACGGGTCCTGCGCCCTGGTGGCCGACTGGTCGTCACGGACATCAGTGCCACCGGCGAGTACCTGCGCCGACTGACGGCACTGGGTCTCGTCGACGTGCGCGTCCGCCCCCTTGGCTGGCGCATGTGGTGGGGCGGTCCGTGGATGAGTACCCGCGTGGTGAGCGCGACCAAGCCCATGCGCTGGTCCCTCAGCCTCGGATGATGCTGTGGTCGTTGGGGCGGATGACGTTCTGGTAGCGGTCCACCCACGGCGGCGGGATGTATTCGGGGTGCCCGTCGGGTCCCATCCGCACGGTCCAGCCCTTCGTGTGGATGACGGTGTGGTGGTGTTGGCACAGGAGGACACCGTTGTTCAGGTCGGTCGCTCCGCCGTCCACCCAATGCTGGATGTGATGCGCTTCGGTCCACTTCTCGGGCCGTCGGCAGTCGGGGAAGTGGCAGAAGTAGCCGTCGCGTTCGGCGAGGGCGTGTCGCTGGGAGGAGGTGAACAGGCGGGTGCCGCGCCCGAGGTCGAGGACGGCGCCGTCGCCCCCGAGGACGACCGGGATGATCTCGGCGTCACACGCCAGTTGCCGCACCAGCGTCGCTGACAATGGCGGCCCCGTGATCCGGTAACCGATTACCGCGTGTCCCCCGCTCCCGTCCTCGTCCCTGTGGGTCTTTACCTTCAGATGCGCGGGGCCGGAGTCGGTGAGCACGGAGTTGAGGGTGCCGTAGCCGAGCCGGGCCACGAGGTCGTCGTGGTTCACCGTCACCGTGAGGCGCGGCCTGATGCTCCCGCGGGCAGGTGCGTCGACGGCAGCCTGCGCCTGGCTGAGGAGCTCGGCGAACGCGTCGGCCTGACGGCGTTCGCTGCTGCGCAGGTCCGGCCCGTCAGGACCGCTCGGACGCGGCCGAGCCAGCGGATCCAGGAGCGCCTGCAGGATCGCCAGGGTCGGCAGATCCGCCCGCAGGAAAACCGTGCCCATCCCGTCGCGGACCGGGCCGAAGCTCAGGGTGCGGTTCTCTCGGGCTCTGCGTTCCTGCTCTTCCAGTTGCTTCCCGATCCGGCGTTCGGCGTCCTCGGGTGCGATCACTTCGTAGAGGTGTTTGCCGGCCTTGTCCAGGTCATCGACATCAAGCGCCTGCGCACTGTCGAGCAGGAACGCTTCCGCCTCCGCCTTCACGTCGGCGTCGACGTCGTTGGGTAACCGTCGGATCGCGCGTTCGATCACCTGTGCCTGACCCAACGAAATCTCACCGTCAGAGAGGGCTTCACCCGTCGAACGGAGCGTCTGGTCCAGCGCCTTCGCCAACCGCACCGACACCGACGCCTCACGACGCCCCATCCGCGTCACCTGCTGCACCCAACCCGCAGTGTTCGCAGCACCGGTCAGCTTCCTGACCTCGCTCAACTCCGCCTGCCGCGTCAACCTCAACCGAAGAGATGCCAGCTTCGCCTCGTAGACAGCGATCTGCCGCAACGCCGATTCATGCTCATCCAACGGCAACGACAGGGTTGGGCACTCGATCGCCGCGTCAACACCCGCACCGACATCGGCAAGCCAACGCATCAACGGATGCGCGAAGCCTTCCCCGGTGTCGATGTCCATGACCAAACCCTAGACCCGACCACCGACAGAAACCCCTGTAAAACAAGGGCCCCCAGGGCAACCAGCCGAAACCTCTTCTGACAATTTTCCGTCAGGTTTGGCGTCAAACCGAACCAGGCGACTCGCGACGATTCTTCATCCACCCCACCCAGCACCTCGGCCGGGTCAAGGCTGCTGCCAAAGAAGTCGTACGGCCTCCGCGTGGCGCGACCGTATGCGCCTTTACCCGTTGCGAGGTCCTGCGATGATGGGCCCATGTCCGACTATCGGCAGTTGCGAACGACCTTCGACAGCGCGGCGGCCAACTATCAGGCGGCCCGACCCAACTATCCCGACGACTTGTACGCCGACCTACTCCAGATCACCGGCGTGAGCCCGCCGGATCGCCTGCTGGAGGTGGGATGCGGGCCAGGAAAGGCGACCTTGCCGCTCGCCCGGGCCGGCTTCCCGATCACCACGGTCGAGCTCGGTCCGGGTCTGGCGGAGCAGGCTCGCCACCACCTCGCCGCCTTTCCCCAGGTCGAGGTGATCACGTCGTCCTTCGAGCACTGGGCCGTCCCGAAGGATGTGTCGTTCTCACTCGTCTACGCCGCGACGGCCTGGGCGTGGGTCGACCCCGAGATCAAGTACGCGAAGGCCGCCGAGGTGCTCCGACCCGGCGGCCACCTCGCGGTGTGGAACGCCACGCACGCCTTCCCGGCAGGCTACGACCCGTTCTTCCCCGAGATCCAGGAGGTCTACGAGGAGCTCGGTGAGACGCGGGAGGACGACGAGTGGCCGCCGCCGCTGCCTGACACCCTGCCGGATCACCTGGAGGAGTTCGAGGCGTCAGGCCACTTCGTGAGCGCGGGCGTACGGCGCTATGTCTGGGGTCGCCGCTACTCCGCCGACCGGTACATCGCCCTGCTCGACACGTTCTCCGGCCACATCGCGATGGGGGAGGCCAAGCGGAGCCACCTGTACGCGGAGATCCGCCGCCGCCTCGCCGAGCGCCCCGACGGTCAGCTGACCAGACACTGGGCGTCCGTCCTGACGATCGGCCGCCGCATCTGAACCAGCGCCGTATCAGAACCGGTGCCGTATCCGAACCAGCGCCGTATCCGAGCCGACGCGTCCTACGCTCAGGCCACCCGCCGGTCGTTGATCGCGTCGAGGTCCCACGCGATGCCCAGGCCTGGTGAGTCGGACGCGACCGCGTGACCGTCGACGATCCGCATCTCCTCCGTCGTGATGGCCCGTAGTTGCGGGATGTGCTCGACGTAGAGACCGTTGGGTACAGCGGCCGCGAGGCTGACGTGCAGCTCCATGAGGAAGTGCGGAGCGACCTTCACGTTGAACGCCTCGGCCAGGTGGGCGACCTTCAGCCAGGGCGTGATCCCGCCGATCCGGGCGACGTCGACCTGCACGATGCCCACGGCCCCCGCCTCGAGGTAGGCCCGGAACTGTCCGAGGGAGTACAACGACTCGCCCACGGCGACGGGAACCGAGCTCGCCCGTGCGAGCGCGGCGTGGCCGGAGACGTCGTCGGCCGGGAGCGGCTCCTCGAACCACGCGACGTCGAGTTCCTCGAACGCGCGGGCCCGCCGGGTCGCGTCGGCCACTGTCAACGACTGGTTGGCATCGACCATGATCTCGAGCTCGGGCCCGACCGCCGCACGTACGGCGGCGATCCGTGCGACGTCGGTGGCGACCCTGGGCTTGCCGACCTTGACCTTCACGCCGGTCCAACCGGCGTCACGGGCCGCAAGGGCACCGCGGACGAGCTCCTCGGTCGGGAGTTGCAGCCAGCCACCCTCGGTGTCGTAGACCGGCACCTCCTGACGGTATCCACCGGCCATCCGCCACAGGGGTTCGCCGGCGCGCTGACAGCGGATGTCCCACAGGGCGGTGTCGACGGCGGCGAGCGCCAGTGCGGTGACGACACCGATGCTGGTGGCCCGGGTGACGGCGTACAGCTGCGACCACACGGCCTCGATGTCGCCCGCCTCGCGGCCGTGGAGTCGGGGCAGCAGGTCGGTACGAAGCAGCGCGACGACGGCGCGGCCGCCGGTGCCGATCGTGTAGCTGTAACCGAGGCCGGTGTGGCCGTCATCGGTCGTGATCTCGACGAACACCGTCTCCTGCTTGACGAACGACTGCACCGCGTCGTGACGTGGTGTCTCCACCTCGAGATCGACGAGGTACGCCGACGCGCTGACCACCTTGCCCATGGTTCTCCTCCACCGCAGCGGCCCTGCCGCGACGACCGTACTCGTCCGGCACCAGCGCCGCACGGCCCCAGGATGGCTTTGGTCAGCGTCCCGGTGCAGGATCTGACCACCACCGGACGGTGAGTCGGGCGCTCCGGCTTCACCGCATCGAAAGGACCGCACGTGAACGTCTTGGACAGCTTCAGTCTCAAGGGCCGGAAAGCTCTCGTCACAGGAGGAAACCGCGGACTCGGACGGACCTTCACGATGGCCCTGGCGCAGGCCGGCGCCGAGGTGGCGTTCGTGTCCCGCGACGAGACCCTCAACCAGACCGCGGTGCGGGATCTGGCCGACAACGGCCTGAAGGCGCTGGCCATCACCGGCGACATCACGGTCCAGGCCGACATCGACCGGGCGATCGAGGAGACGGTCGCGGCGTTCGGTGGGCTCGACATCCTCGTCAACAACGCCGGCGTGTGCTTCCACGAGGAGTCGTGGAAGGTCAGCGACGAGGCGTGGGACCAGGTCTTCGACCTCAACGTCCGCGCGTTGTGGAAGTGCTGCCTGGCCGCGGGGCGGTACATGGCCGACCACGGCGGCGGCTCGATCGTCAACGTGGGTTCGATCTCCGGCCTGATCGTCAACCGGCCACAGTGGCAGCCGGCGTACAACGCGTCGAAGGCCGCGGTCCACCAGCTCACGAAGTCGCTCGCGGCCGAATGGGCGTCGGCCGGCATCCGCGTCAACGCGGTCGCGCCCGGTTACGTCAAGACCGACATGGCGCCCGTCGACCGGCCGGAGTTTCGTCGGAACTGGATCGAGGACGCGCCCCAGCAGCGCTACGCCGTACCCGAGGAGATCGCTCCGAGCGTGGTCTTCCTGGCCAGTCCGGCGGCGTCCTTCATGACCGGCTCCGTCCTGGTCATCGACGGCGGCTACACCGTCTTCTAGGAGTATCCGGGAAGGAGAGCGGAGGATGCCGGAGGTACGCCCGGATCCTCCCGCCTAGCCTCGTTCCCGAACCGGGAGGGCGACGCGTCGCGCGCCCCGGCCGGCGAGCACGATCGTGTCGAGAGGGTGGGAGCACGTGGAACCGAAGAAGCCGACGCCGCTGGACGACTTCCTGTTCGACCTGCGCGGGTACCTGATCCTCGAGAACGCCGTCCAACCGGAGTTGGTCGACGAACTCAACCGCGCGTTCGACGACTTCCCCGACCTCGCGCCGGGTGAATGGTGGGGCAACGCCCAACGCCGCGACTACACCGAGGAGACCGGCTTCGAGCTGCACAACTGCGTCGAGGCGGGCGAGCCGTTCGAGCGGTTGATCGACCACCCGTCCTGGATCGAGCACGTCCTGCGCTACGGCGGTGAGGACGACAGCTACGTACGCGGGGTCTTCATCGACGAGTGCATCGCCTCGATCCGCCGCTCGGGTGGTCACCACCCGGTGCACAGCGGGGGATACCACGGCGCGATGCGAGGGGCGTACGGCTACAAGAACGGCGTCTTCCGCTGCGGGCAGGTCAACATCATCCTGGCGCTCACCGACATCGGTGAGGGTGACGGGGCGACGATGGTCGTCCCGGGCAGCCACAAGTCCAACTTCCCGCACCCGCTGGAAGGTGACTACGCACGCGGCGACCGGATGGACCATCTGGAGGGCGCGGTGCCGGCGTACCTGAAGAAGGGCGACGCGCTGCTGTTCGTGGACGGCCTCATGCACGGCGGCAGCAGCCGCACCAACGAGGGCGAACGCCGGATCCTCATCTACCGCTACGGCCCGTCGTGGGCGCGGACGAGGTTCAACTACGAGTACTCCCAGCCGTTGCTCGACCGGCTGACCCCGGCCCGTCGCGCGATCCTGCAGCCCGTCGTGCCGGCCCGGCCGCCGGCACCCGCGCCGGTCCCGTGACCGCTGTCAGGCGTTGGCCGCGGCGATCACTCTGGTCAGCGACGCGTGGAGTTCCTCGAGTTCCGGGATGGTCATGCCCAGCCGCTCGATGATCGCGGGCGGAATCTTCTCGGCCTCGGCCCGGAGGTCGTCTCCGGCCTCGGTCAGTGTGACCGCCAGGGAGCGTTCGTCCCTGGGGTCACGCTGGCGGCGGACGTAACCGCTGGTTTCCAGCCGCTTGAGCAGGGGCGAGAGGGTGCCCGGGTCGAGTTGGAGCAGCCGGCTCAGCTGCTTCACCGAGAGGGGCGACTCCTCCCACAGGGCGAGCATCACGAGGTACTGCGGGTGGGTGAGGCCCATGGGTTCCAACAGCGGACGGTAGAGGGCGATCACGCTGCGTGAGGCGACGGCGAGGGCAAAGCAGACCTGTCGGTCCAGGGCCAGCAGGTTCGCCGCCTCTGAGGTCGCGGCTGGAACCGGCGCCGCGGTCGAGTCCGGCATCTTCCTTCTCTCCTTCGAACGGTCCCTGGCTACCCTATCAATTGGTACACCAAGCATTGGTGTACAAAGTGATGGAACGCTGTCGGAACCGAGGAGCCCTGATGAGCAAGAAGCACCCTGGACTGAGCCTGTGGTACCGATTCCGCTGGCGCACGCTCTGGTTGTTGCTGCACGTCATGGGGCCGGCCGAACTCCCCGACGCGATCGATCCACGCCGACGCATGGAGCGCGAACGCGCCGCCCGGGTGGCGAAGGCGACGGAAGGCGCTCGGGCAGCCTGACCGAACGGCGTACGGGCCGCGGCTCCAGGCTCTACCCGCGTACCTCGCTCGCCGCGACATGGCACGCGGCCGCGTGGCCGGGCACGATGTCGCCGAGCTTGGGAGTGACGGTGTCGCACACCTCGATCGCGAGCGGGCACCTCGGCCGGAACCGACAACCCTCCTCCGGGTCGACCACCCGGGGCGGCTCGCCGTAGTCCTCCGACGCCGACCCCTCGTCCGGGGCCGCTCCGGGATCGGGTGCGGCCGACAGCAGTAGCTGGGTGTAAGGGTGCTTCGGTCGGGCCAGCACCTCCTCGCAGGGGCCGCTCTCCACCACGTGCCCGGCGTACATCACCATCATCCGGTCGGCGACGTACCGCGCGCTGGCCAGGTCGTGGGTGATGTACAGGAACGAGACACCCTCCTGCTCCCGCAGCCGCGCCATCAGGTTGAGCACCCCGATCCGGATCGAGACGTCGAGCATCGAGACGGGCTCGTCCGCCAGGATCACCTCGGGTCGACAGGCCAGCGCGGCCGCGAAACCGATCCGCTGCCGCTGCCCACCACTGAGCTCGTACGGGTACTTCTGCATCACCTCGTGCGGTGGGGTGAGCCCCACGAGGTCCAGCAGGCGTTCGGCCTCGTCGCGCCGAGCAGCCGCGGAGAGTTCGGGACGGTGCAGCCGCAGCGAGCGCAGGATCGCGTGCGAGACGGGGTAGACCGGGCTGAGCGAGCTGTAGGGGTCCTGGAAGACCATCTGGACGCGGCGTCGGTAGTCGAGCTTCTGGGCGCGCGTGCGCAGGGCGCGTACGGGCTGGCCGTGGTAGCGGATCTCGCCGGCCGTCACGGGGTAGAGCAGGGCGAGGAGCCGGGCGACGGTGCTCTTGCCGCTGCCACTCTCGCCGACGAGCGCGACGATCTCGCGTTCGCCGATCACCAGGTCGACCTCGTCGACGGCATGGAGAGTACGGCGGCCGAACGCCCCGCCCACCTTGAAGTGACGGGTCAGGCCGGTGGCCGACAGCACGGCACGTGGCCCGACGGCGTCGTCGGCCGTGGTGGTGGATCCGTTTGGCGAGGTCATCGTGGCTCCACCGGCTCGGGCGTCCGTCGCGACGGCGCGTACAGGTGACAGCGGACGAGTTCGGCGCGCCCGACCTGGTAGGTCGCCGGCTCCTGTCGGCAGACGTCCATCACCTGGGGGCAGCGGGCCTGGAACCGGCAGCCCGCGGGCGGATGACGCAGGTCGGGCGGACTACCGGGGATCCCGGTCAGCTCCCGGCGCGGTCCGCGCAGTGACGGGAACGCCTGCAGCAGGCCGACGCTGTAGGGGTGGCGCGCCTGGGCGAAGACCTCGCTCGTCGGGCCGAGTTCGACCAGCTGACCGGCGTACATGATGGCGAGCCGGTCGGAGTAGTGACTCACCAGCGACATGTCGTGGGTGACGAAGAGGACGGCGAACCCGAACTCCTCCTGTAGTTGCTTCACGCGTCGCATCAGCGACCGCTGGGCCACGACGTCCAGTGCCGACGTGGGCTCGTCCATGATGACCAGGTCCGGTCGGAACACCAGTGCCATGGCGATCATCGCGCGTTGCCGCATGCCGCCGGAGAGCTGGTGCGGGTAGCTGCTCAGGTGGATCGGGTCGATCCCGACCAGCCGGAGGACCTCCTCCGCGCGGGTCCGCATCGTCGCCGCCGACACCTTCTCGTGCGCGGCGATCGCGTCGCGTAGCTGGGCGCCGATGGAGAGCACCGGGTTGAGTGCGTTCATGGCGCTCTGCATGACGACGGAGTAGTCCCGCCAGCGGATGTGGCGCAGCTCGTCCTCGGTCAACTCGACCATGTGATGGCCGTTGAAGTCGACCGTGCCGGAGACGATCCGGGCAGGTGGGCTGAGCAGCCGGGCGATGGCGTAGAGCAGGGTGGACTTGCCACAGCCCGACTCGCCCACGATGCCGACGAACTCGCCCCGGCGGACGCGTAGGCTCACGTGGTCGACGGCGCGGACCGGTTCGTCGACGCCGTACTCCACCACCAGGTCCTCGACGTCAAGTAGGACTTGACGATCCGGTCGGGCTGCCGGGTCGGCCGGAGCGCCGGCGCTATCCCGTGGTTTCGGCACCTTCGAGCCTCCTCCTCGGTGTACGTGGTCCGCGCGCCGGGCCCACCTTGCGCCGACGGCGCGGGGGCCGCAGCGCGGGGTTGCTGACCTCGTCGAACGCGTAGTTGATCAGAGAGAAGCTCGCGCCCAGGAGGGCGATGCACAGGCCAGGTGCGAGGTCCCACAGCGGGGTCCCGGCTTGCAGGGCCTCGTTGTTCTCCGCCCAGTGCATCATGCTGCCCCAGCTGATCGAGGAGATGTCGCCGAGGCCGATGAACTGCAGTCCCGCGACGGCGAGGACGCCGTAGACGGCCGCACCGAGGAAGTTGGCGACCAGCAGTCCGGACATGGTGGGGAGGATCTCGAAGACGATGGTGTACGACGTGCGCTCACCACGGACCCGGGCGGCCTCCAGGAACTCCCGGTTGCGCAGGGACAACGCCTGCGCCCGGAACTGTCGAGCGCCGTAGGCCCAACTCGTCACCGCGATCACGAGCACCATCACCATGACGCCGCTCTGCCGGATGTAGGACGAGATGACGATCAACAACGGGAGACTCGGGAGGACGAGGAAGATGTCGGTGAGCAGGGACAGCAGGTGGTCGGGCAGGTTGCCGACATAGGCCGCGGCGACTCCGACGAGCGCGGAGACCACCGTCGCGACACCACCCACCAGGAAGGCGATCAGCAGCGACTGCCGGGTGCCGTAGACCAGTTGGGAGAAGATGTCCTGCCCGTACGACGTCGTACCCAGCAGATGGTCACCGCTTGGACCGACCCCCTGGCCGAGGCCGGTGACCTGCGGATCGTAGGGGGCGATCAGCGGTGCGAAGATCCCGACCAGGACGAAGACGCCCAGGATGATCGCACCGGTGAGCGCCTTGGGGTTTCCGGCGATGGAGTGCAGCAGGTTCCCGATCGCGCCGCGGTGCCTGTCCCGGCCGTGCCCAGGCGGCGTCGCGTCGATCGGGGTGTCGAGGTCCGTCGTGTCGGTCGTCATGCCTTGCCCCGGGTGCGCGGGTCGAGGATGTAGGTGACCCCGTCCGCGATCAGGACGGAGACGAGGGTGGCCGCGGTGATGAGCAGGAAGAGTGCCTGCATCAGTGGGTAGTCCTGGCCGGTGACCGCCTGGACGAGGAGGTAACCCACGCCCGGGTAGGTGAAGACGAGTTCGACCAGGAGCGCACCGCTGATCACGAAGCCCAGCGACATGGCGAAGCCGGTGAGGTTGGGCAGGATCGCGTTGCGGCTGGCGTACTGCACCATGATCCGGCTCGACGGGAGCCCCTTCGCCCGCGCCATCTTCACGTAGTCCTCGCCCATGACGCCGATCATCGTGTTGCGCATGGTGAGGATCCAGCCGCCGATGGACGTCAGGATGATCACCGTCGCGGGCAGGAAGGCGTGCGAAACGATCTGCACGATCGTCGGCCAGTTGAAGGCCAGCTCGCCCGCGGTGATGTCGTACCCGAAGCCGATCGGCGCCCACTGGAGCAGGACGCCGAACAGGTAGAGGAACAACAGCCCCACCCAGAAGAAGGGCAGCGCGCCGACGACGATGAACACCGGCGGCAGCACGCTGTCCAGGGCGCCGCCCCGCCGCCACGCGGCCGTCGCCCCCAACAGCGTGCCGAGCAGGAACGCGAGCACCGTGGTGACACCGACCAGGCCGAGGGTCCACGGGATCGCGATCGAGATGACGCTGGTGACGCTGTCGGGGAAGTACGTGATCGAGGAACCGAAGTCGAACCTGAACACCTGGCCCCAGTAGGAGATGTACTGCTTCCACAGGGGTTCGTGGGTGTTGAGGCCGAGCATCACCTCGAGGGAGTGTCGGCGGGAGCCGGTGATCTGGCCCTTCATCCGGGCCATCATCTGCTGGATCGGATCACCGGGCATCAGTCTGGGCAGCAGGAAGTTGATGCTCACCGCTGCCCAGAACGTGACGACGAAGAACTCCAGCCGGCGGAGGATTCGCGGCATCGCTGCTGCCTACTTCTCGACGGGCTTGAGGTTGAGCAGGACGATGCCCCAGTCCGGCTGGGCGTAGGGAGCCGGGTTGGCGTAGGGGTTCTGCTCCGTCGGCCAGTTGGTGAACCTCGTCGTGTCCGTCTGCGACCAGGAGACGTTCTGCGTGACCGGGATGACGGGCACCTGTTCGAGCATGATCTGCTCGAGCTGCTTGACGACCCCGATCTGGTCCTTCTCGTCGATCAGCGTGTCGTACTGCCTGATCAGCTCGTCGGTCGCCGGGTCCTTCCAGCGCTCGTAGTTGCGGCTGGTGTCCTGGCCGATCGGCTTGGCGTAGGCGCCGTAGAGGACGTCCCGCAGCTCGTAGTAGGGCGTCGGCCCGGTGTTGGCGGACATGTAGGCGAGCTCGAACTGGCCCTGGCTGAGCCGGCGGTTGTACTCGTTGCCGTTGAGGTTGAGCGCCTCGACCTCGACGCCGGCCTGCTTGAAGCCCGCCACGAGCACCTGGACGGCGGCGACCCAGTCGGTGAAGCCACCGTTGTTGATGAGGCTGAGCTTGAACGGCTTGCCGTCCGGTGTCTGGAACATCCCGTCCGGGCCCTTGGTGAACCCGGCCGCCTGGAGCTTCTCCGCGACCTTGGCGGGATCGAAGCTGTAGTCGTACTTGGCCACCGCGGACTCGTCCAGCCAGTCCTTGTAGGTCGGCGTGGCGATGGCGGCCTGGTTGGCCGGCGGCTGGTAGCCGTACATCGCGTCCTTGGAGACCTTCTCCCGGTCGACGCCGTAGGAGAGGGCCTGCCGGACCTGCTTGTCGGACAGGTAGGGCTTGGAGCTGTTGATGCCGATGTAGACATTGCCGTTCGGCGGGTACCAGTACTTGCGGTTGGTCTTGTCCTTGGCCACCCAGTAGTTGTCGATGTTGGGGATGAACTGGCCACCCCAGTCACCCTTGCCCTGGGCGAGGTAGCGGTTGGCGGGCTGGTTGTCGACGAAGGCGGGGTAGAGCACCTTGTCGACGACCGGCTTCCCCTTCTGCCAGTAGCTCTTGTTCTTGTCGTAGGTGATGGCCTGCGGTGTGCAGGCCCCCACGGTGAAGGGCCCGGTGCCGACCGGCTTGCGCATCAGCTCCTTGACCGGGTCCTTGATGCCGGACCACACGTGCTCCGGCAGGATCCAGGTCTGGCCGGCGATGTAGTAGAACGACGACGTCGAGACCCGCTTGAAGGTGAACTTCACCGTGGTGTCGTTCTCCGCCTGAACGCTCTGCAGGACGCCCTCGCTCCACAGCGCGTAGGAGTCGAGGGCTTCGTTGGCCTTGCCGGCGTTGAAGGTGTAGGCGACGTCCTTGGCGGTGAAGGGCTTGCCGTCGGACCACTTCACGCCACTGCGGGTGGTGAAGGTGAGCTCCTTGGCGTCGGCGCTCCACTTGTACGACGTGGCGAGCCAGGGCTTCTCCTCGCCGGTGAGCGTGTTGATGTAGGTGAGGGGCTCCCACACCACGCCCGCCGTCTGACCCGGGGTCGGCGAGTAGGGGTTGAAGTTGCAGGTCCACAGGGCGCCGGAGGCGTTGACGATCGAGACGGCGGTCCCGCCCCCCGCGCTGTTGTTGGCGGCCTGGCCGCCGCACGCGGTGGCGGCCAGGGCGATTCCGCACACCCCCGCGAAAATCCGTGCACGTGACGAACGCTTCATCGTTTCCTCACCGTCTGTCCCTCGAATCCGTCGCGGGCCCTACGTGGTGCCTCGGGTCGGAGCTGAGTCGATGCTGGTGGAGCTGCCAAGCCGATGGAGCTGGAGCGCGCTGCTGGGCCAAGCCGCTGGCCGCAGCGGAGTGCAGACTGAGCCGATGCTGTGTGGAGAAGAGATTCCACCCCCAGCGCCCCGATAGCAAGACTTCTTTAGGTAAAGCCCTTGTGAAATACGGCGACCGGTTCCGGAAGCGCGGGCCAGGCTGTCCCGACAACGGCGCGATCCTGGCGGCGGACCGGATCCGCGAAGAGTCCCGTTGCCACGGGGAGGGACGGATGAAGCGACACGACACGGCGACACCGGCGCTGCTGCGCCGCATCAACGCGGGTGCGGTCCTCGACAGCCTCCGGTCGGTCGGGGAGCTCAGCGTCAGCGAGCTCGTGGCGCGCACCGACCTGTCCCGGCCGACCGTGGACGCGGCGGTGGCCGACCTGGTGCGGCTGGGCGTGGCGGCGGAGGCGAACAGCGTCGCCGAGGCGACGTCGCGGCCCCGGCGCGGTCGCCCAGCACGCCGCTACCGTTTCCGCGCCGACGCGGGACACCTGCTCGGCATCGACATCGCGGAGGAGACGGTCCAGGTCGTCGTCGCGAACCTGAGCGGGGCGCTCGTCGCCGAACGCAGCCGGCCGGTGGGCCTGGACGTCTCCCGGCGGCGTCGGCTCCAGGTGGTCCGGGCGGCGGCGCGGGCGGCACTGGCCCAGGCCGAGGTCCGGCCGGCGGAGCTGGCGGCGGTCGTCGCGGGCTCACCGGGAACGGTGGACGCCACCACGGGCCGGATCAGCTTCTGCACGGCGATCCCGGAGTGGTCCGGCCTGGACCTGGCTGCCGTCCTTCGAGCGGCGTTCGACTGCCCCGTGTTGGTCGAGAACGACGCCAACCTCGCGGCGATCGGGGAGTCGTGGCGGGGCATCGCCCGCGGCTGCCGGGACGTGGTCTTCTTCCTCCTCGGCACCCGTACCGGCGCCGGTCTCCTCGCCGACGGCCGGCTCCTGCGTGGGCACGACGGGGGCGCGGGCGAGCTCGGGTTCCTCGACCTGTGGGAGGAGTCGCGGACCACCCGCGGCGACCTCGCCCGCACCAGCGCCGACGTCGTGGCCGAACTCCTCGGCACGGGCGGCCGCCGACCAAGCCTCGCGAGTCTGCGCCGCCCGGAGGACCGGGAGAGCCTGTCCTGGGGCGTCGAGACGCGGCCGTTGATCGACGGTGCGCTCGCCGGAGACGAGAACGCCCGCGCCGGCCTGGAACGCTTCGTGGCCAGCGCGGGCTACGCCCTCGTGTCGATGTCCTTGCTGCTCAGCCCGGAGTTGTTCGTCATCGGCGGTGGGACGGCCGCCGACGAGGTCCTGGTCGACCCGTTGCGGCGGATCGTGTCCCGCCTGCTGGAAGGGAAGGCGGCGACACCGCCCCGGGTGGAGGCGTCGACGCTCGGCACCCGCGCGGTCGTGCTGGGCGCCGTACGCCATGGCCTCGACTACGTGGAGCCGCGGCTGTTGGACCGTTTCGACGGCACCCGTGCCTACGACGAGGTCAGGGCCGGGGGAGCGAAGGGAGGTGACGCTCCACCGCCTCGGTGAAGTCCGACGTGCCCGCCGTTCCGCCGAGGTCGCGGGTGCGGACGCCGTAGTCGAGCACCGTCTCGAAGGCGGTGACGAGCTCGGCCGCGGCGGCGGTCTCACCGAGGTGCTCGAGCATCATCGCGCCGGCCCACATCTGGCCGACCGGGTTGGCGATCCCCTGCCCGGCGATGTCGGGCGCGGACCCGTGCACCGGTTCGAACATCGACGGGTGCGTGCGCTCCGGGTTGAGGTTCGCGCTCGGTGCCACACCGATCGACCCGGCGATCGCGCCGGCGAGGTCGGAGAGGATGTCGCCGAACAGGTTCGACGCCACGATGACGTCGAACGCGGTCGGCGCGAGCACCAGCTTGGCCGCCATCGCGTCGACGAGGATCTTCTCCAGCCGAACGCCGTCGTGTCCGGCGAGGGTCTCGGCCACCACCTCGTCCCAGAACGGCATGGTGTGTACGATGCCGTTGGACTTCGTGACCGAGGTGACCAGGCCACGCCGCCCGCTCGCGAGCCGGGCCGCGAACTCCGCCGCCCGGGTGATGCCGGCCCGGGTGAAGATCGCCTCCTGGATAGCCGCTTCGGCCGGCTGGCCGCGGTACATCCGGCCGCCGACCTCGGAGTACTCACCTTCGACGTTCTCCCGGACGATCACGAGGTCCATCTCGCCGCCGCCACGGACCGGGCTGCTCACACCGGGCAGGGCCCGGACCGGGCGCAGGTTGATGTACTGGTGGAAGCGCCGCCGGATCGGGATCAGCAGCCCCCACAGCGTTTCGGTGTCGGGGATCTCGGGGTCGCCGACCGCGCCGAGGAAGATCGCGGCGTTGCGGCCGAGCTGGTCGAGCGCGTCCGCCGGCATCATCGCACCGTGCTGGCGGAAGTAGCTGGATCCCCACGGGTACTCGCGCCAGGCGAGGTCGAAACCGTGACGGTCGGCTACCACGTCCAGGCAGCGGATCGCGGCGGGCACAACCTCCAGGCCGATGCCGTCGCCGGCGATGACGGCGATGTCGTGTTGGCGGGTCATGAATGTCCTTGCTGGGTCGAGGCGGACGGACAGTGGGCGGGAGAACCGAACAGCGCTCCTGCCCTCCGCGAACCTATCGGTGCCACCTGTAATCCCGTTGTGCCTGTCGGTGGTCGCGGTTACGGTCGTCGACTGTGTTCGCGCTAGTGCGGTACGCCTATCAGGTCGCGCGCCCTGGCACGGTGCTGACGTTCGGCCTCGCAATCCTTTCCTCCGCTATCGGTGTCCTCCTCACCTACCTCGTCGGACAGGTCGTCGGCGCGGTTCCTGGTGTGGTCGCCGGTGACGCGGAGGCCATGTCGCTGGCCGCCTTCGGCTGGCTTCTCGCGGCGCTCCTCACGCTGTTCGTGTTGGAGAGCACGCTGCCCGCGATCTCCCAGGTGGTGCAGTGGAACATGGCCAACCGGGTCGCTCGCGACATCGGCGTGCGGCTCATCGACCCGCTGCTCTCGCCACGCCGGATCACCCACCTCGAGGACCCGGCCATCCAGGATCAGCAGGAACGCGCCAAGGGCAAGGAGGGCTACCAGGTCGGGATCGGCCTGCGTACCCTGCCGAGTCTCGTCACCAGCCGGCTCACCCTCCTCGGCGCGGCGATCCTGGTCGGCCAGACGTTCTCCTGGCCGGTCGCGGTCGTCCTCGCCGCCGCGACCCTCTTCATGGAGTGGCACCGCAAACGCGTCGTCGAAGGCGAGATCGACTCCTGGTGGGGACTGACCGAGGGGCAGCGCAAGGCGGGGTACCTCTTCGACCTCGGCATGAAGGACGCCCCGAAGGAGCTGCGCGTCTTCGGCCTCGGACCCTGGCTGCTGGAGCGCTACACCGGGGAGTGGCTCAGCGCGATGCGCCCGGTCTGGCGTGCGCGCAAGCGCGGCACCTGGACCGCGGCCGCCGTCAGCGTCGTTCACCTCGGGAGCAACGCGGTGGCGATCCTCCTGGTCGCCCGGGCCGCCCTCGCCGGTGACCTTCCACTCACCCATGTCGCCACCGCGGTGCCCGCGATCATGTCCGTCGGAATGTCGTTCAACGGCTACGCCGCCGTCCAGGTCAAGCGGGCCCAGACGGCCTACGAGTCCCTGCGCGACCTGCCCCGACTCATTCAGGAGCGGCACCCTGATCTCGGCACCGAGCCGGTCGCCGAGCTCACCACGGAGCCGGTTACCACGGAGCCGGTCGCCACGGAGCCGGTCGCCACGGAGCCGGTCACAGTGAACGCGGCTCGCGGCACGCGTCCGGTCGAGCGGATGCCCCGCGAGGCGATCCGGTTCGAGAACGTCAGCTTCAGCTATCCCGCGACGACCGGGCCCGTCGGCAACTCTTCGGGTCCCGGCGGCCCGCTCACCGCGGAGAGTGTGCGGGCCGAGGCGCCGCCGATCGAGGTGCTGTCCGGGCTCGACCTGGAGATCCGGGCGGGTGAGGCGCTCGCCCTCGTCGGCGTCAACGGCGCCGGCAAGTCGACCCTGGTCAAGCTGCTCGCCGGGGTCTACCAGCCCACCAGCGGCCGGATCACCGTCGACGGCGTCGATCTGCGCGACCTCGACCTGGCCGCCTGGCAGCGGCGCGTCGCCGCCATCGTGCAGGACTTCCTGCGATTCCCGTTGTGCGCGACGGACAACGTGGTCCTCGGTGCCGTCGAACACGCCGGTCAGGACGGAACGTCGGAGGGCGCGGTGGCGAAGGTCGCCGCGCAGGCGGGCATCGCCGACGTCATCGAGGCACTTCCCCGGGGGTGGAAGACCGTGCTCGACAAGACCTACGACCGCGGTGTCGACCTGTCCGGCGGCGAATGGCAGCGGGTCGCCCTCGCGCGGGCGCTGTTCGCCGTGGACGCGGGCGCGGGAGTTCTGGTGCTCGACGAACCCGCCGCCGCGCTCGACGTCCGCGCGGAGTCCGAGCTCGTCGAGCGCTACCTCGACCTGACCGCCGGCCTCACCTCACTGATCATCTCCCACCGGTTCTCCGTCGTCCGCGACGCGCACCGGATCTGCGTCCTCGACGGCGGGCGGATCGTGGAGTCCGGCACGCACCAGGAACTCCTCACGCTGGACGGCCGCTACGCCGCGATGTTCGCCCTGCAGGCCGAGCGCTACCTCGTCAGCGAAGGTGCTCTCGGAAGCGGGTCCGTCGATGCCTGAGTCCGTCCGCGCACTGCGGCTGTGGATCACGACGGCCTTCCGGGCCGCGCCCGCCCTCGTCGTCGCCCAGTGCCTGCTCGCCGTCCTCCAGGCGGTGACCGCGCCGGCGCAGACCCTCGGCGTGAAGCTCCTCGTCGACGGCATCACCGGCGACGACAGCTCGGCCATCGGCTGGGGGACGGCCGTGATCATCCTCGGGTTCACCGTGATGTTCGTCGGCATGGTGATCAGCGGCCCGATCCAGGACACCACCGCCGAACGCGTGGCCGGCCAGGTCTACCGCGACCTGCTCGACGTGACGGTCTCGGTGCCGAGCATCATCCACCACGAACACCCCGAGGTCGCCGACAAGCTGGAGCTGATCCGGGAGCACGCGTGGCGGCTCGGGATGAGCTTCGAGATGCTCCTCTTCATCATCGGAACGGCGGCCAACACCGTCGCCGTCCTCGGCCTGCTCGGCTCGGTACACCCGGTGCTGTTGCTGCTGCCCGTCCTCGGGCTCGGCCGGGTCTGGTCGTCCTACCTCAGCATCCGTCGACTGCAGGACGCCTTCGAGGAGACCGCGCCGCAGGGCCGGGTGATCGACCGGCTCATCGAGATCTCCAAGGACGCCCGCAACGGCCTGGAGGTGCGGGTCTTCGGTCTGCGTTCGGTGCTCGTCGACCGGCTCAGCCGCTTGCACGACGAGCTGTACGACGTCCAGGGCACGGCGATGCGCAAGGGCGCCCTGCTCGACGGCTCGGTCCGGCTGCTGTTCGGCCTCGTCTACGCCGCCGCGATCGTGTGGGCCATCGCACGGGCACGAGCGGGCGGGATCAGCGCCGGTGACGTCGTACTCCTCATCCTCGTCGCGCCCCAGGTCGACCAGATGGCGGGTGGTCTCGCCGGCAACGTCTACTGGCTGGGTGAGGTGCTGCGCAGCTTCGGACGCTACGAATGGCTGCGTACCTATGCGGAGAAGAACTCCTGGGCGCAGAGCCGGGAGCCCGCACCGACCCGACTCAGCGCGGGCATCCGGCTGGAGAACGTCGAGTTCAGCTACCCAGGCTCCGAACGCCCCGTCCTCAAGAACGTCAACCTCACCTTGCCGGCGGGCGCGACCGTCGCCCTGGTGGGGGAGAACGGCGCCGGCAAGACCACCCTGGTGAAGGTGCTCGCCAGGCTCTACGACCCCAGCGCGGGCACGGTGTGGATCGATGACACCGACCTGCGCACCATCGACCCCGCGGCGTGGCGGAAACGGATGTCGGCCGGCTTCCAGGACTTCGTCAAGTTTCAGTTGACGGCGCGGGAGGTCGTCGGCATCGGCGACACCGAGCGGCAGGACGACGAGCAGGCGATCCAGGCCGCGCTGGTGCGGGGAGACGCCGAGGCCGTGGTGGCCCGGCTCCCCAAGGGTCTCGACACCCAGCTGGGCAAGAAGTTCACCGGTGGGATGGAGCTGTCCGGAGGGCAGTGGCAGCGACTGGCGTTGGCGCGGGCGTTCATGCGCGAACGCACTCTGCTGCTGTTGCTCGACGAACCCACCGCCGCCCTCGACCCCGAAGCCGAGCACGTGCTGTTCGAGCGGTTCGCCGAGGCGTCCCGGGTCGCCGCGCGGGAGACCGGCGGCGTGACGATCCTGGTGTCCCACCGTTTCTCCACGGTGCGGATGGCCGACCTGATCGTGGTGATGGTCGACGGCCAGGTGACCGAGGTCGGTTCACACGAGGAGCTGCTCGACCTGGACGGGCGTTACGCCGAACTCTTCGAGATGCAGGCCCGCGCCTACCGCTGACTCCCGACCCACCAAGCCCCGCCCCCACCAAGCCCCGCCTCCGGCACGCACCCCGACCATCCGGCCAGGACCTCGTGATCATGCGCGCGATCACGAGGGCCTGGGTGGATGGAGGCCCGTTCGTCTCCATGATCGTGCTGGGCGCACAGATCGGGCATCTCGGGTCAAGCTCGGTACCCGGGGCCACGCACCTACGCCGGGCGCCCGGGCCGCTACCGAGGCCGGCGGCTCGTGATCTCCCCCACACCGGTCGGTCTGCCCGACTTCGGTCGATCTTCGCCGCCGCTCGCGGTCACCCGTCCGAGGCGGTGGCTGGCTGTCAGGCGTGTCGAGCGGGCGACTACCGTTCATAGCATGTCGACACACTTTGACGTGGTGGTACTGGGTTCGGGACCGGGCGGCTACACCGCCGCGGTCCGGGCAGCGCAGTTGGGTCTCAAGACGGCCGTTGTGGAAGAGCGCTTCTGGGGCGGCGTCTGCCTCAATATCGGGTGTATTCCGTCCAAGGCGCTGCTGCGCAACGCCGAACTCGTCCACCTCTTCACCAAGGAGGCCGACGCCTTCGGCATCTCGACCGACGGTGAGGTGCGCGTCGACTACGGTGCGGCATACACCCGCAGCCGCAAGGTCGCGGAAGGACGCGTCAAGGGCGTCCACTACCTGATGAAGAAGAACGCGATCACGGAGTACAACGGTCGCGGCACCTTCACCGACCCGCATACCCTGCGCGTGGACACCGACGGCGGGTCCGAGACGGTGACGTTCGAGCACTGCATCATCGCCACGGGCGCGACCACCAAGCTGCTCCCCGGCACGACCACCAGCGAGCGGGTCGTGACCTATGAGGAGCAGATCCTCAGCGACCAGCTTCCGAAGAGCATCATCATCGCCGGCGCCGGCGCGATCGGCGTCGAGTTCGCCTACATTCTCAACAGCTACGGCGTGAAGGTCACGATCGTCGAGTTCCTGGACCGGATCGTCCCGCTGGAGGACCAGGAAGTCTCCGCGGAGCTCGCCCGGCGGTTCCGGCGGCTCGGCATCGACCTGCTCACCTCGACGCGCGTCGAGTCCATCGACGAGAGCGGCCCCCAGGTCCGCGTGACGGTCTCCCGCGACGGGCAGCAGCAGGTGCTCGAAGCCGACAAGGTGCTGCAGGCGATCGGCTTCGCCCCCCGGGTCGAAGGCTACGGCCTGGAGTCGACCGGCGTCCGGCTGACCGAGCGTGGCGCCATCGCGGTCGACAGCCGCGGCCGGACGACGGTTCCTCACCTGTACGCCATCGGTGACGTGACGTCGCAGCTCATGCTCGCCCACGCGGCGGAGTCCATGGGGATCATCGCCGCCGAGACGATCGCCGACGCGGAGACGATGGAGCTCGACTTCGTCATGATCCCGCGGGCGACCTACTGCCAGCCGCAGATCGCGAGTTTCGGCCTGACCGAGGAGCAGGCGCGCGAGCGCGGCCACGACGTCCGGGTGGCGAAGTTCCCGTTCACCGCCAACGGCAAGGCTCACGGCCTCGGCGACACCAGCGGGTTCGTGAAGATCCTCAGCGACGGGGCCTACGGCGAACTCCTGGGCGCCCACCTGATCGGCCCGGACGTGAGCGAACTCCTCCCCGAACTCACCCTCGCGCAGCGCTGGGACCTGACCGTGCACGAGGTCGCTCGCAACGTGCACGCCCACCCGACGCTCAGCGAAGCGGTGAAGGAGGCCATCCACGGTCTCGCCGGCCACATGATCAACATGTAGCGGAGCTCACCGCGGCGCTGACCCAGTGCCGTGCGGGAAACGCCCGGGTACGACGTGTCGCCGTACCCGGGCGTTCGCGTCTCCGCGGGCGCCGCACCCCAGCGTGTCGCCGTGCCCGGCTGGGTATGTGCGACGGACGGGTGGCGAGCTACCGGCAGGGTCCGGGCTCGCGCGGCATCGAGCGAGAGGCGCGCGGTATGGGCGGCGGACGTGGTGGCCTTCCGCGGCCGAGCCAGATTCCGGCGCACGCGACGCTTGCCGGTGACGGCGTCCGGGTCGGGAACGGTCCGGTGTTCGTGGACGCCTACATCGACTTCATGTGCCCGTTCTCCAAGCAGTTCCTGCAGACCTGCGGCGTGGCCCTGGAATCGATGCTCAACGACAGCCTGATCTCGCTGGCCTACCACCCGCTGGACTTCATGGACGGGGCGTCCACCACCCAGTACTCATCCCGGGCCGCGTCGGCGGCCGGTGCGGCGTCTGAGGACGAGCGGTTCCCGGAGTACGCCATGGCGCTGTTCAAGCATCAGCCCCGCGAGGGTGGCCCGGGGCTGTCCGACGACGAGCTGATCACCCTGGGGGTCAGTATCGGCCTGAGCGAGCCGGCGTTCGCGCGGCACGTGGTCGCGCGGACCTACGTCGAGTGGGCCCACTACGTCAGCGGCCGCGCCGCGGAGCGAGGCGTGGCCGGTACACCGGCGATCCTGGTCGAGGGCATGCCGGTGCAGGCGAACGCGGGTTCGATCGCGCGGGCGGTTCTCGCGCGGTGACGCGGTCGCCGTCGGCCCGGCGAACGGCGGTCGCCGGGCCCTCATCCCTCGCCGGTCCCACTCACCCCTCGCTGGAGGTCGACGCCTCGACCGGTGCCTCGGTCGCGGCCGCGGGAGGTCGGGACCGCCGGAGCCGGCGCGCGATGGGTTCGACGTACCTCGCCGTGAGCGGCCCGACGATCACCAGGATCAGGACGTACGCCGTGGCGAGCGGCCCGAGGTCCGGCTGGATCCCCGCGGTCACCGCGATTCCGGCGATGACGATGGAGAACTCGCCGCGCGCGACGAGCGTGCCGCCGGCCCGCCAGCGCCCGCGTTCACCGATCCCGGCCCGGCGAGCGGCCCAGTACCCGGTCGCGATCTTGGTGATCACCGTGACGACCGCGAGCAGGAGCGCGGGGATCAGAACCGGCGGAATGCTCGCCGGGTCGGTGCTGAGTCCGAAGAAGACGAAGAAGACGCCGGCGAAGAGGTCGCGCAACGGACTGAGCAGGGTGTGTGCGCCGTCGGCGACCTCACCCGACAACGCGATCCCGACCAGGAAGGCGCCGACCGCGGCGGAGACCTGGAGTTGCTGGGCGATCCCGGCGACCAGCAGGGTCAGCCCGAACACCACCAGCAGCAGCTTCTCCGGGTCGTCGCTGGAGACGAACTGCGAGATTAGCCGACCGTAGCGGAGCGCGAGGACGAGGACGGTCGCGGCGGCGCCGAGCGCGATCACCAAGGTGATGCTTCCGGTCAGCAGGCCTGCCCCCGCCAGCAGCGCGGTGAGGATCGGCAGGTAGACCGCCATGGAGAGGTCTTCCAGGACGAGCACGCTCAGGACGACGGGCGTCTCGCGGTTGCCGACGCGGCCGAGGTCGGAGAGCACCTTCGCGATGACGCCGGAGGAGGAGATCCAGGTCACCCCGGCCAGGACGACCGCCGCGACCGGTCCCCAGCCGAGCAGCAGAGCGGCGACCGCGCCGGGCACGGCGTTCAGGACGAAGTCGACCGCACCGGCCGGGAACTGCGTCTTGAGGTTGGTGACGAGGTCGGAGGCGGTGTATTCGAGTCCCAGCATCAATAGCAGCAGGATGACGCCGATCTCCGCGCCGATGGAGACGAACTCCTCGCTCGCGTCCAGCGGGAGCAGGCCACCGTGGCCGAAGGCCAGGCCGGCGAGCAGGTAGAGGGGGATCGGCGAGAACCCGTATCGGCCCGCGATCCGGCCGAGGAGGCCGAGGCCGAGGATGATGGCGCCGAGCTCGATCAGGAGGACGGCCGGGTGCACCTGCTCACTCCCGCTCGAGGATGGCGACGGCGGCGTCCAGGCCCTCACGGGTGCCGATGACGATCAGGGTGTCGCCGCCGGCGAACCGGAAGTCGGGCCGCGGCGAGGGGATCGCGTCGGTACGGCGCAGCACCGCGACGATCGAGGCGCCGGTCTCCGCGCGCAGCCGCGTCTCGCCGAGCAGCCGGCCGTTCCAGTACGACGTCGCCGACAGCGGGATCCGCTCGGCGACCAGGCCGAGGTCGGTGGTGTGCAGCAGACTCGGGCTCCGGTGTTCCGGCATGAGTGCCTCGGCCAGCGTGGTCGCCTCGGCCCCGGTCAGGTGCAGCGACAGGGCGCAGGCATCGGGGTCGTCCGCGCGGTAGGCGTTGACGCTGCGACTACCGTCACGGTGGGCGACCACGGACAGATGCCGGTGCTCGCGGGTCGTGAGGTCGTACTTCACGCCGATACCCGGCAGGGGAGTGGTGCTCATGTGGGGACTGGGCACGGGGCGTCTCCGTCCGTGTTCCTGGCCGCGGGTCGTTGCTGACCGGCGGCTACGACGTGAGTCCGGGAGTGGCGGCGTCGTCGAACTCGCCCTTCTTGGCGCCGTCGAGGAAGCACTCCCATTCGTGCCGGTCGTAGACCAACACCCGATTCGTGCCGTCGCTGGCGAGGCGCATCAGCACCCACTCGCCGGTGAAGGCCACCTCGATGGCGCCGGGCTCCCCGCTCGAACCGCGCCACTCGATGGTGTCGACGTCGATGTCGAGTTCCTCGACCGTGGGCTTACGTCTTGTGCTCATGGCGACCCTCCTCGTGTCTGCGCAGGGTCGATCCTCTCATCCTGCGTGACGACGGGGGCCGGGCGCGCTGTGTCTGCCCGGGGGTCCGGGCCGAGGCCCGGGCCGGTCGGAGTGGGCGCCCACTCACGGTTTGCGGGCCACTCCGCAGTAGACCCAGCGGGAGCCGTCGCTGTCGGCCGTCTCGGGGTCGTCGGCGCCCCACAGGCCGGTGTAGGTCACGCCTTCCTTGGCGCCCTCGTACGGAGGAACGAGTTCGAGACCGTCGAAGAAACGTTCGACGTCCGGCTTGGAACGGAAGTGGACCTGTTCGTTGGCGGCGGCGTAGACCTCGTGGAAGGTCTCGACGACCTCGGGCCGATTCCGGTCAGCGGTGATGTGGGACAGGGAGAGATGGCTGCCTGGTGCGAGGGCGTCCAGATAACGCCGGACGAGGGCCCACGGGTCGCTGTCGTCGGAGACGAAGTGGACGACGGCGATCAGCATCAGGCCGACCGGCTTGTCGAAGTCGATCAGCGCCTGGACCTCCGGGGCCCCGAGCACGTCGTCGGGGGCGCGGAAGTCGCCCGCGATGAAGCCGGTGTTGTCGGCGCCTTCCAGCAGGGACCGCGCGTGGGCCAGCACCATGGGGTCGTTGTCGACGTAGACGGTGTGCGCGTCCAGGGCGACCGACTGCACCGCCTCGTGGGTGTTGTTCCTGGTCGGCAGGCCCGCGCCGATGTCGATGAACTGCCGGATGCCGGCCTCGGCGGCCATCCACCGCGCGGATCGCTGCAGGAACCCGCGGTTGGCCCAGGCGCCGTCCTCGAGCTCGGGCATGCGCGCGCGGATCCGCTCGGCCGCGATCCGGTCGATCTCGAGATGCTCGGTGCCGCCGAGGTAGTAGTCGTAGAGTCGACCCGCGCTCGGACGGGTGGGGTCAACGCCCGGTGGGACAGCCTCAGGCTCACTCATCGTGCCTCCACGGCGACGTGCTCGGACTGCAGGTCGTCCCCCCGACCCCCGAAGGCCGCCGTGCACACTCCGGACCGGGAACGGACCGGGACGTGACACCCTCCCTGAGTCGAACAGATGGCCGGACCAGAGGCGGAACCAGTGCTCGAACCAGTTGGAACCAGTGGTCGAACCAGTGTTGGAACTGACGGGCGGCTTTTCGTTAGAGATCAAATTCGGAGGCAGGCTAGCACGATCTTGCATCGAGCCCGCGAATCGCGATCCGGGAGGAACGCACTTGTGAATCACAATTTCAGCGGGCATTATGATGTCCAGAATGTCCTGTCAAGAGGGACACGAGTTCAGCGTTCGCAAAGGAGGGCTCAGTGAGCAGCGCGTACGGCGCGACCGTCGCCAAGCGTCGCCTCTCCCGTCGCCTCTCCGAACTCCGCGTCGAGAGCGGCTACACCGCCAACCAGGTCTGCGACCGGCTCAACTGGGGCCGCGGCAAGGTCGGACGGTTCGAAGCGAACGTCTGGGTGCGCCCGGAGATGAGTGACATCCGCGACCTGCTCCGCATCTACGGTGCGGACGAGGAGGTCGCGAAGGACTTGGAGGAGCTCGCCGCGCTGGCGCGGACCAGGGCCTGGTGGCGCGACTACAGCGACGTGTTCGACAACGAGTTCCCCGGCTTCGAGGACGACGCCGTCCGCATCAGCACCTACATGCCGCTGATCCTCCCAGCACCCCTGCAGACGCCTGCCTACATGGAGGCGCAGATGAGGTTCGGTACCCGGTCGTCGGCGTGGCGCAACCGAGCCGTCGGTGCTCGGCTGCGTCGCCAGGAGATCCTCGACCGCGGCGACGGCACCGCGCCTGACCTGGTCTCGGTCATCACCGAGGCGTCGTTGATGTACCGGTGGGGCTCGCAGATCGAGCGCCGGGCCCAGATCGGCCACCTGGTGGAGATGAGCCGCCGATCCAACATCGAGTTGCGGCTCCTGCGCTTCGCCGACGGCCCGCACCCGGGCATGTGCGGCCCCATCAACATCTTCGACTTTCCCGACGGCGAGCCCAGCGTGGCCTACGTCGAGACCGACTTCGCACTGCAGGAGGTGAGCAAGCCCAAGGAGGTCGAAGGCTACAAGGAGATCTTCGACCAGGCCCGAGCCGCGGCGCTGGAGTCACCCGCGACCACGGCTTATCTGAAACAACTCGCAGAATCGCTGGAGTGAGCATGATCGACCTGTCTCAGGCGCAGTGGCGGAAGGCGACGCGGAGCGGCCAGAACAACGGTGGTTGCGTCGAGATCGCCGCGAACCTGCCCGGCGTCGCCGCCGTGCGGGACAGCGTGCACCCGGATCGGGGCGCGCACGTCGTCGACCGAAGCGTCTTCGCGGCGTTCCTCGAGGACGTCAAGGCCGGTCGCTACGACATCTGAGGGCGACCACACCTTCGCAGAGCAGATCCCCCCGGAGCGCAGATCCGGGGGGATCTTTTACTCCCCTGTCTCGGGGGCAGGGGGTCACCTTATCGCCACTGG
Source organism: Actinopolymorpha pittospori (assembly GCF_014873875.1). Taxonomy (GTDB): domain Bacteria; phylum Actinomycetota; class Actinomycetes; order Propionibacteriales; family Actinopolymorphaceae; genus Actinopolymorpha; species Actinopolymorpha pittospori. The sequence continues at coordinate 2,961,305 of NZ_JADBEM010000001.1, forward strand.
TTGCGACCGGGCCAGAGACCGTCGTCGCCGTTGCGCCCGCTTCGCCGACCCGGCGCCGGCACCTTCCCGGTGAGCCGGCAGCGACTCCTCTCCCGTCGCGGCTCCCGTCGCGAGACCTCGTCCCACCCGAGCGCCGGCAGGACCTCCCATGCGTCCGGACCACACCGTCGACCGCGTCACGCCTGGTCACAGGGCTCGCGTGGCGCGATCGGTGATGCACAAGATCAAGGACGCGTCAACTGATTCCCAGGGTGTGATTGTCAAGAGCCCGATTCGTGCCATACGCTTCGGTTTGTGTGAATCACAGATTCCGAGGGTTGAAAGGCGGAGGCACATGTTGCAACGACAGCAGGGGCAGGTCGCTCTCGCCGTTGTCGCTCCGGGCAGTGACCCGGACGGTGCCCCGGAATCTGGTTCTCGCTCGACCGGACGCCTGGCCGGAGGACCGCCGGCCCGCGTGCTCTCCCTGCTGGGAAAGCGCATGCCGGGCGCCTGACGCAGTGTCTCGACCACCCGGATCCCCAGACCTCGGAAACGGAGATGCGATGAGCGGCCCAGTAGGTATCGAGACCAGCTTGGGGACTGCCCCGTCCCCAGGCGCGCCCGTGCCCCTCGCCAGGGAGAGTTTCCCCGTCCACGTGCCGGGCATCGGCCCGGTGTCATGGTCACGGGACCAGCTCAACGCCCACGCCGTCCTCATGGGCCGTACCCACCAGCCAGACGGTCCGCCCGTCACCATCCGGGGCCGCTGGCACCCCTTCTCCCGCGGCGTCCGGCAACTCTCCTGCTGCGCCGCCTGCGCCCTGGACTGGCCGTGTCCGGAGCTGCGCTGGGCGGAGAGCTGGCTCGGCACCAAGCGTCGCTTCCGTCGTGGCGTGGGGCGTCACGACTGAACGCTCGAAACGGGGGCGGTCGAGGCGACACCGAACGGACGCCGGGGAGTTCTGGCGGACGTCGCCGCGGCCGGTGGATCAGGTTTCGAACGGGCATGGGCTAGAAGGAGAAGTCGTGCCGGCGACACGGAGAAGGTTCGACGCGGAGTTCCGCGCGGGAGCGGTCCGGATCGTGCAGGAGACCGGGCGCCCGATCGCCCAGGTCGCTCGCGAGCTGGGAATCAGCGAGACCACGCTCGGACAGTGGGTGAAGAAGGTGCCGGGCGGCATGCCCGGCCCGGGCATGGGTGCGTGTGGATCGGTCGGGCGGTTGTCAGGTGCCGGCCACAGCGCGACCGACGTTCTCGGGAGCGACGAGCGGGCCGAGCTCGCTCGGCTGCGCGCCGAGAACGCCGAGCTGCGGATGGAGTGCGATGCGCTCCGCCGGTCGATGGCGCGCTGGGTTCGCAAGGCGATGCGGCCCGTCGCCCGCATGTCCCTGTGAACGTCGCGCCGACCGTCCAGGTGGCGGTACCGCGCAGCTCGCCACTCCCGGTGATAGTGACAAGGCTGCATTGACAGCGGGCCGGATGCGGAAGGGACGGCGTGGCCATCGTGGCCGCGCCCGGACCGGCGCCTTCAGCCGGTTCGGTGGCGCTGCCCGTTCGGTCGCGCTCCGCGCCGGCCCGCTCGCACCTCGACCGGTCGTGGCCGCCGGGGTGGGCGGCGCGAGGATCGCCGACTACCGTCACCAAGGTGAGCACTGCACTGAGCGAACGCGGCAGGACCGGGCACGTCGCGTGGGCACGCACCAGCGAGCGTCCGGACGTCCTCCTCCTCCACGGTTTCACCGACGCGGCGGACTGCTGGGAAGCCGTGGCCTCCGCGCTGGCCGACCGGTGGGGCGTCCTCGCGACCGACGCACGCGGGCACGGTGAGTCCGGCCTGCCCGAGGAACCGTTCGGTCGGATGGCGCACGCCCGTGACGCCGCCCTCGTCCTGGACGCCGAGCCCGGTGTCGGACCGGACGGCGTGATCGTGGTGGGGCACTCGATGGGCGCCGGGGCCGCGGCGGCTCTCGCGCAGTCCCGACCCGACCTGGTGCGCGCTCTCGTCCTCGAGGACCCGCCGCCCGGACAGCCGCGGCAGCCCTCCGGTGAGGCCCGCAGCCGGACGATGCCGGAGTGGCTGCGCGCGGCACGCGACCGCGACCTCGCCGAGCGGATCGCCCGATGCCGGACCGACAACCCGGACTGGTCCGAGGACGAGTTCGAGCCGTGGGCCCGGTCGAAGGAACAGTTCGACACCCACGTGTTCGACCTGCCTTCGGAGTACCCCGCCTACCTGCCGGAGGTCCTCGCGAAGGTGGCCTGTCCGGTCCTACTGATCCACGGCGACACCGACCGCGGTTCGCTGATCCCGCCGCAGACGGCGGCGGCGTGCGCGATGGCGGCGGCGGGGGACTTCGAGGTCGCCCGGATCGACGGCGCCGGTCACTCGGTACGCCGCGACCGTCGCGGACCCTATCTCGCGGCGCTCACGGGGTTCCTGGAGCGCCACTCTCACGCCTGACCGGACCCGCCCGCGCCGGATCCGGGTACACCGACCAGTGACTCACGGGCGGCGTTGGCGAGGGCGTCGCAGCGTTCGTTCTCCGGGTGACCGCTGTGGCCCTTGATCCAGTGGTACCTGACGTCGTGCGGCGCGGTCAGTTCGTCCAGCCGCTGCCACAGGTCGAGGTTCTCGACCGGCTTGCCGTCGGCCTTGCGCCAACCGCGGGCCTTCCAGCCCCGCATCCACTCCCGCAGTCCGCGCAGGACGTACTGCGAGTCTGAGGTCAGCTCGACGACCGACGGGCGCCGGAGCGCGGCGAGTCCCTCGATCACGGCGCGGAGTTCCATCCGCTGGTTCGTCGCGACCGGCTCGGCACCGGATCGCTCCTGAGTCTTCCCACTGGCGGGGTGCCTGAGGATGTAGGCCCACCCGCCGGGTCCGGGGTTCGGCCGGCAGGATCCGTCGGTGTACAGCTCGACGTGTGAGGGTTCGGAGGCGGCCACAGCAGCGAGAGTAGTCGCCGGCGAGTCGCAGCCGGGCCGGCCATACCGGCGTACCAGGAGAGTCTGGCTCGGAAAAGGCGAGCCGGGCATGGCGGCGAAATCGGTCCAGGAGAATTCTGCCGAAATTCGGAGCGCCCGCGAATTCGAGCGAAACCCACCACCAGGATTCAGCCGGTTCCCGGGTGCGTGGCGACGCCGTCACCTACATTCGAGACTGTTCGCCGGCCTGCGCCCGCGCGTTTTCGTCGGACCGGGCCGCCAGCATTTCGGGGGTGTACCCATGCGGGCACGGATCTTGGTCGGCGGGTTGGCCATCGCACTTGTCGCGGCCGCGGGATGCAGTTCCAGCGAGCCACAACCGAAGCGTACGGCGAAGTCGCCGGAGGCCTCGTCGACGCCGGCGGCCGTCCGGATCGGCGCGAAGACGAAGGTCGCCGGGTTGACGGCGAACTACCACGGAACCAAGAACGTCTCCGGCGCCCGGACCGCCCGGGTGGAGCTGGAGGACTTCTATTTCACTCCCACGGTCCTGCGCGGTCGGCCAGGGCAGCGGATGACTTTGATCGTGGAGAACGAAAGTCAGACTCCGCACACCTTCACCACGTCGGACGAACAGTTGGACGTGCAGCTTCAACCCGGCGGAATCGCGCGGCTGGCCATCAGGTTTCCCAGGAGCGGAAACATGTCGTTCTTCTCGACCGGGCACGAGCGGCAGGGCATGGCCGGCGGCCTGACCGTCTCCGGGCCGATCGCCAAGAAGGCGCCGACGCCGAGGGCGACCAGCCGGTGACGTGCCGGTGACGCGCTGGCCGTTCGCCGGTGTCAGGGTCGGGCGGCGCTGACCGGTCTGCCCTGTTCGGAGGCCCACGCGGCGATCTGGGCGCGGGAGGTGAAGCCCAGCTTCACCAGGATGTTCTCGACATGGCTCTCGGCGGTGCGCTGGGCGATCACCAGCCGCCGGGCGATCTCCTTGTTGCTGCGACCCTCGGCCACGAGTTCGGCGATCTCCCGTTCCCGGCGGGTCAACGGCGAGGAGTCCGCGTCCCTGACCGCCGGGGAGCGGCTCCGCTCGTCCCGCAGCGCGAGGGCGAGGGTCTGCTCGAGGTTGAGGGCCGAGCCGTCGCCGAGTGCGGCCTGGTACGCGTGCTCGCCCATCGCGCCACGTACCTGGTCGACGAGGTCGTCCTTGTAGGCGGTGAGATGGGTGTAGTCCCCGGGCGCCAGGCCGAGCGAACGGCCGAGCGAGAGTTGCGCGCCGAGCAGGTGCGCGGCACGCACGTGGTCGTGTTCGGTCGCGGCGGCGAGCGCGAGCACCTCGAGGTTCAGTGCGATGCCGAGCCTGTCACCGAGCCCCTGGTTGATGCGCAGGCTCTCCAGCTCCCACTCGGTCGCCTGGTCGGTGTCACCCTGTCGCCAGCGTTGGATGCCGAGCGCCAGCAGCGCGTAGGACCGGTGCCAGACGTCCCCGCTCCTTTCGCACACCGCGAGCGCCTCCTCCGCCGCTGCCACGGCCGGGCCGTCGTCGTGCAGCGCCGAGTGGGTGAGGGACAGCCGGATCAGCGCCGCCGCGACGCCGTGCTGGTCGTTCAGCTCGCGCAGCCGGTCCAGGGCCTCCTCGTAGTGGGCGAGCCCGGTGGTCGCGTCGCCGGTCGAGGTCTCGATCAGGCCCGACAACAGGGCGACGTACCCGAGTAGGGACGGCGCGTCGAGCCGCTCGCCGAGCGACCGTGTCTCGGCGAGCAGGGAGGCGGCCGGTTCGAAGTCGGCCTGGATGGTGGCCAGCCACGCGGCCACCCACAGCGCCTGCGCACGGCTGAGCGTGGCGGCCGGCTCCATCGCGAGCATCCGGCCGAGCCACTGCCGTCCCTCGTTGACCGAGGCGGTGTTGATCCAGTGGTAGAGCAGGCCGGTCGCGAGCCGCAGCCCGGCCGCACCGTCGAGCCGCTCGGTGCTGGCGAAGTCGAGCGCGGCGCGCAGGTCGGCCTGGTCGAGTTCGAGTCCGTGCAGCCACTCGACCTGGTGGGAGCCGAACGCCACCCGGGCTGTACGGGAGACCAGGTCCACGTAGTAGTCGGCGTGCCGGCCTCGCAGCCGCGACGCCTCGTCCCGCTCCGCCAGCCGGCGCAGGCCGTACTGTCGGATCAGGCCGAGCTGGCGGTACCTCGCGATGCCGTGGTGTTCCTCGCGGTGGAGCACTGACTTGTCGAGCAGGCCGGTGACGAGGTCCATGACGTCCTCGGCCGCGATGCCGTCCCCGGAGCAGACCGCCTCCGCCGCCGCCAGGTCGAAGCTGCCCGCGAAGACCGCGCTGCGGGCCCAGAGCACCCGTTCCGCCGGGGAGCACAGGTCGAAGCTCCAGTCCAGCAACGCCGCGAGCGTGCGGTGCCGGGGCGCCGCGGTGTCGGGACCGGTCGTGAGGAGGCGGTCCCAGTCGTCGAGCCGGGCCAGGATCTGGGCCGGGGTCAGCGTGCGCAGTCGGGCGGCGGCGAGCTCGATACCGAGCGGTAGACCGTCCAGGCGGCGGCAGATCTCGACGACCGCGTCCCGGTTCTCGTCGTTCAGGGTGAAGTCGTGTTGGACGGCGGTCGCACGTTCGGCGAACAGCACGACCGACTCGAAGCGCGCCAGCAGGTGCGGCTGGGATCCGACCGTACCGGCGGCGGCGCCCGGTACGGGAAGGGGGGAGACCGACAGCGTGTGCTCCGTGGCGACGTTCAGCCGCTGCCGGCTGGTGGCCAGGACGTGGAGGCCGGGCGCCTCCCTGAGCAGCCGCTCGGCGAGGGCTCCGACCTCGGGCGCGAGGTGCTCGCAGTTGTCCAGGACCAACAGAAGTTGGCGGTCGCGGAGATGGTCCGCGAGTCTGCTCTCCGGATCGGTCGACGCGTGGTCCGCGACCCCGAACGTGTCGAGGATGGTCTCGGTGAGTCGCCGCGGATCGGGAAGCGTCGCCAGGTCGACCAGCCAGACCCCGTCGCGGAACGCGCGGTGAACGCCGGCGGAAGCGCGGAGCGCGAGCCGCGACTTGCCGACTCCGCCGAACCCGGTGAGAGTGACCATCCGGGTGCCGGCGACCAGTCGCTTGACGTCGGCGACCTCCCGGCGCCGGCCGACAAAACTCGTGGCCTCCACGGGCAGGTTTCCCGCTCGTGGACTCGCGGCGTTCGGCACGACCCTTGACATGACTACGAAGGCGTCGGGCGCGCCGAGGGTGGCGGCCGACGACAACTGTCATCGTAGCCGGGGCATGGGCCGACGCTCGCGACGCACGAGGCCGCACGGTGGTTCCGGTCGGAGCCCGAAATTCCTGTGACGCAACGAACGGTTGTCAACGCCCTACGTGTGTCGACATGTCGTGACGTCGGGTTTGTCGCCCCGTCTGGCTGACTTTGGACATCATGAATTCTGCGTGACGTCGAAAGGTCTCAAGGAAGCGCCAAGGTGAGGTTGCGCGTTGTGTGTCGCCGCTGGTACCAATGCTTCTGATCTTGCGACGCGGGACGAAACGAGGCATCCATGACCGAGCATGCCCCAGACACCAATGGCACAAGCGATTACGAGCGGGTCGGTGGTAACGCTGCCGTGAGCGCGGTCGTCACGCGTTTCTACGAACTCGTCCTCGACGACCCGCAGCTCGCGCCGTTCTTCGAGTCGGTCGACATGCCGCGGCTCAAGCGTCACCAGGCCCTGCTGATCTCCCAGGTGCTCGGCGGTCCGGCCGAATACGACGGCCGTGAGCTGCGTGAGGCGCACGCCGGCATGCGGATCACCCCGACCCACTTCGAGGCGGTCGTGAAGCACCTGGTCGCCGCGCTGGAGGAGGCGGGTGTCGAGCAGGACGTCATCGTGCGCGTCGGTGTGGCACTTGGTGCCACCCAGGAGGACATCGTCACCGACTCCACGGGTTGAGGGCGGCTGACGTCGAATGGACACCGCCGCGCTCCAGAAGAGCTGGCAGCTGGTCGCCCAGTCCGGTGACGAGGTGCCGCTGTACTTCTACTCCCATCTGTTCCTGTCCCATCCCGAGCTGCGCGAGATGTTCCCCATCTCGATGGCGGCCCAACGCGACAAACTGGTCGGTGCCCTGGGCCGGATCGTCAGCAATGTCGACCGCCTCGACGAGGTGACGCCGTTCATCCAGCAACTCGGCCGCGAGCACCGTCGCTTCTCCGTGGTCGCGGAGCACTACGGTGCGGTCGGTGCGTCGCTGCTCGCCACCCTGCAGCACTTCCTCGGGCCGGACTGGACGCCGCAGATCGCCGCCGACTGGGCCGCGGCGTACGGCCTGATCGCCAAGGTCATGGTGCAGTCGGCCGAGGAGGCCGCGGAGACCAGCCCGGCCTGGTGGACGGCCGACGTGACCGCGGTCGAACGCCGGACCCTCGACGTCACCGTCCTCCGCATCCAGCCTCGGCAGCGCTACGCCTACCGGCCCGGTCAGTCCTTCGCCATGGAGGTGCCACAACGGCCGCGGCTGTGGCGCTACTTCAGCCCGGCCAACGCACCGCGCGAGGACGGCTCGATCGAACTGCACGTGCAGTTGGTCGACGGCGGCCAGGTCAGCGGCGCGATCGTACGCGCGACCCGGCCCGGCGACGCCGTACGGCTCGGCGCGCCGATCGGCACCGAGCTGACGCTGCCCGAGGGTGCGCGGCAGGACATCCTCATGGTGGCGGGCGCCACCGGGCTCGCGCCGCTCCGCGCGGTCCTCGAGCAGATCGATCGGACCTGGCAGGCCACCGGCAGCGCGCCCAAGGTCCATCTGTTCCACGGTGTCCGGCTGCCGTGGAGCCTCTACGAACGCGAGCTTCTGACCCAGCTGGGCAGACGGCCGTGGTTCACCTACACCGAGGTGGTCTCCGACGACGCGTCCTTCCCGGGAGTCCGTGGCCTGGTCGGTTCGGTCGCGGCGAGAAGCCAGTCGTGGCGGGGGTGGTCGGCGATGGTGTGCGGTTCGCCGCCGATGGTCGCCCACACCACGGCCGAGTTGGTAGCAGCGGGGATGCCCCGTGAAGACATCCGCTCCGAGCGGTTCGGGGCGATCGGGGACGTCAACCATCCACAGCACGACGCCAGGTCAGGTGATGGCCAGTGATCGAGATGCCCCGCGAGCGCGGCGCTCAGCGCCGTACCCCGCAAGCGATCCGCGCCGCGACGTTCTCGCAGCGCAGACGAGGATGGGACGAGGACGAGGTCCGGGAGTTCCTGTCCGCGATGGCCGACCAGATCCAGGAGGCCGACGCGGAGCGGGCGAGCCTGCGTGCCGAGGCCGAACGGCTGCGGTCCGACGCCGAGCGGCTGCGGTCCGAGCAGCGTGATCGGCAGAACGGACCAACCGAGATCAACGACCGTGCCGTGGCGCTGTTCAGCCAGGCCCAACAGGTCGCCGACCGGCTGGTCGAGGAGGCGGTCCAGCACGCCCGCGACCTGATGACGGCGGCCCGCACGCAGCAGCGCGAGATCCTGCAGCGGGCGCACGAGGCGGCCGAGACGGCGGCGCGTGAGGTGGGGGGCCACGCGTCCAGGTCCGAGCCGGGCGCACGTGGTGCGGCAGGCACGGCGGGGGACAGGTTGGGTGGCTACAGCACGCCGGTGCCGGAGATCGAGTACGTCCGAACGTTCGCCCACGTCGCCCAGGTGCAGTTGCGGTCGGTGCTGGACGCGCTGACCGAGCAGGTCGACAGGCTGGGCCAGGTCCCGCACTTCCCCGAGGAACCGGATCTCCCTCCCGACACGGAGGTGTCGTGGCAGCTGGAGGCCGGGCCGCACACGCAGTCCTCGGAGTACCGCTGAGGTCCTGCGGCACACCACCCACCCGGACGAGAGCGCAACCGGACGACACAGCACCCGGACGGCACCGCACCCGGACGAGATGACCCGCGCTGTCGCGGCGCGCGACCCACCGACGCGCCGCGACGCGCCCAGGCTCGCGATCTCCCGGCCGGCCGGCGCGGGATGTGGCCCGCTCCGACAGGTCCGTCACTCTCCGCGCTGCCTCCGACCGATCGAGTGACGAGAGCTGTAGGGTCCCGGCATGACCTCCACGGACAGCCGGCGGTATCCCCCGACCAGCGAGCGTGTGACCGCGGACGCATACCAAGCCCGCGAGGGCGACTATCTGATCTATCTCTTCCATCTCGCGACGTACGACTTCGCGATCCCCTACACCGCCGACCGGCGGGTGCTCGACTTCGGTTGCGGCACCGGCTACGGCGCGCACCGCATCAGCCCGGAGTGCGGCTCCATCACCGGCGTCGACGTCTCCGCGTCCGCCATCGACTTCGCCCGCGACCACTACCAGGCCGCACGGCTGGACTTCCGGCACATCGCGCCGGTCGAGCAGGAGCCGCTGCCGTTCGCCGACGCGTCGTTCGACGTCGTCCTGTCCTTCCAGGTCATCGAGCACGTGCCAGACGCCGATCGCTACCTCGCCGAGGCGGTCCGGGTGCTCGCCCCGGGCGGTGTGCTCGTGGTCGCCACACCAGACCGCACGACCCGGCTGCTGCGCGGCCAGCGCCCGTGGAACCGCTATCACCTGGTCGAATACTCCCCGGCCGCGCTCAACACACTGCTCGGCCGCCACTTCCGCGAGGTCGAGCTCAGTGGCATGGGCGCCGATCCCGCCATCCTCGGACGCGAGCTACGCCGCAGCCGGCGGGTCAGGTGGATGATGCTGCCGTTCACCTTCCCGGGGGCACCCGAGGCATGGCGACAGGCCGGCCTTGCCGCCACGAAGGCGGTGCAGGCGCGGCTGAGCCGACCCGCGGCCGGGAAACACTCCGCTGGGACGGGCGTCGAGGGCGCCGCCGGCGGTGCGGGCGTCGAGCCTGGTCCGTCCAGCACCTCCGGTGCCGCCGCGTCCTTCGGCTACGACGAGACCGCGATCAGGATCGCCGCCGACATCCACCCGAGCGCCAACATCGTCGCGGTCGCGCGCAAGGCCTGAGCACAGCTGCTCGTACCTGCCTCCGGTCGGAGCTGTCGAAGGCCTCCGACATGTCCGGGCGCATGCCTCTGTCTGCTCAGCAGTGACTCGGCTGGCGTGAGAGACAGGATCGTCACACACGACGGGGGGGCGAGCTTGGCATGGCGAAGTCAACACCGACGCAGCAGGTCGTCAACGGCATCAAGCCGGGCGCGTTGTTCCAGCCGATCGACGCGATCGAGCAGGGTCCGGACGTTTCGAGGTTCAACTTCCGGGTCGAGAACTCCTGGGTGAACGGCGCCCACAACCGGGCGACCGTGAACGAGTACCACGGCGCCAAGACGACACATCGACGGGACAAGACGTACTTCGTGTACGACATGGACGAGCCTCCCGTCCTGCTGGGCGAGGACCGTGGCGCCGGCCCGGTGGACTACCTGCTGGTCGGGCTCGCTGGTTGTGTGACCACGACGCTGGTCTACCTGGCATCGGCGAGAGGCGTCAGCCTGTCCAGGGTCGACGCCGAACTCGACGGCGACATCGACCTTCGCGGGATGCTGGGGATCTCGGAGGATGTCCGGCCGGGCTACCAGGTCATCAGGATGAAGCTGATGGTCGAGGGCGACGCCCCGCGGGAGGAGTTGGCAGAGCTGGTGCGGCTCGCCACGCGACGCTCACCGGTGGCCGACACCATCTCTCACGGTACGAGCCTGCAGGTCAGCCTCGGCTGATCGGGCGCGCCGCCTCGCGGCGAGTAACGCCGGGACTGACCGCTCCTTGCCCGGGTCGACCCGGAGCGACGGTCCCGCCGGCGTGAGCGGGACCCGTCGCCGTACCTGACCGAAACCGCCCGCTGTCGTTGACCGCGGCGTCCGGCGCGGGTGTGATCGTCCCAGTCGGACCGTCTCAGTGGGGCTCTCTCCGTCGGATCGTCCAGTCGGACCGTCCGAGTGACGGCCGTCGAGACGACTCGTCAGGAGGCGACCATGGGATGGACAGGCCAGCGGTTCGAGCAGAGCGGTCCGTTGCGTCGTCGGTCGGCGCTGGGGTTGGGCGTCGCCGCGGCGTCCGCGGCGCTCCTGCCGGCCGGTCCGCCCGCGGCCGCGCAGGCGCCCAGAGGCTCCTCGAACGAACCGGACACGACCACGGCCTGCTCGCTACCCAGCCGGCGTTGGAACGTCCGGGCCAGCGTCGACCGGGCACGCACCGAGCGCTTCGCGTCGTACGGCAACAGTGGGGTGGGGTGGACCGGCGGCGACAGCACCTACTCCGTGCCGCTCGCCGGCGGGCGCACGCTCTGGATGTTCTCCGACACCTTCTGGGGACCGGTCGACGCCGATCTCGGCCGCCCCACCACGGTGCCGTTCCTCAACAACTCCTTCGTCGTGGAGCGCGGTGACCGACTGCGCACCGTGGCCGGCGGCACGCCGCAGGCGCCCGACTCGCTGGTCCCGCCGGACGAGCCCGGCACCTGGAACTGGCTCGGCGCGGGCGTCCGGACCGACCGGTCGCTCGACGTCGTGTTCCTCGAGTTCGGACGCACGGGTCCTGGTGCCCTCGACTTCGCCTGGCGGGAGAACAAGCTCGGCCGGTTCGATCCCGCGACGCTGCGGCTGCGCGAGGTCGTGCCGCTGCCGTCCGGAGCCGGCGTCCAGTGGGCGTCCTGGATCATGCGGGAGGGCCGCCACACCTACGTGTACGGAGTCGAGGACGGTGGCCTCACGAAGTACATGCACCTCGCACGGGTTCGTGGCACCGACCTCACCGCCCGACCCTGGGAGTACTGGACGGGCGGTGGTTGGTCGGACGCCGAGGCCGAGTCGGCCCGCATCATGTCCGGCGTCGCCAACGAGTACAGCGTCTCCCGCTGGCGGGACGGCTACCTGCTGGTCACCCAGGACACGACCGAGGTGTTCAGCCCGAACATCGTGGCCTACGTGGGCTGCTCGCTCACCGGGCCGTTCACGCGCGCCGCGACGTTGTACTCCACGCCGGAGACCGGTGCCGGCGGGTCGTACGCCAACCCCAACATCTTCACCTACAACGCGCACGAACACCCCGACCTGCGTCGCGGGTCCCGCCTTCTGGTTACCTACAACGTCAACAGTCTCGATCCGAACGCCGACCTGTACGGCGACGTGACGATCTACCGCCCGCGCTTCGTGGAGATCACCCTCACGCCCGCGGGCCGCGGGGACTGAGGATGGGCGGGGCCGAGGGTCACGGGGACCGAGGCCGAGGAACCACGAGGCAGCGAGGGTAGATGAGCACGACATACGATCAGCCGGTCTCGCCGGCGATGGTCGCCGATGCCGTCCGCGGCCACGTGGGCGGCTCGGTGGACGCCGTACGCCAGGTCGACGGCTTCGTCGGCAACCAGGACTTCCTCGTCGCGACCCCACACGGCGACTTCGTCCTCAAGGCGATGGGTGCCCACTCGGTGGTCGCGGAGTCATGGGCGTGCGGGCGGGCCCGGGAGGCCGGCGTACCCGCTCCGGAGATCGTGGCGGTCGACCTCGACACGGCGATCCTGCCGCTGCCGTACCTCCTCATGCGGCGGGTGCCGGGCGGCCCGGTCGACGACACGCACGAGGCGATCGTCGAGGTGGGGCGCCGGTTGCGTGCGCTGCACGAGATCAGGGTGGAGGGCTTCGGCCTGCTCACCGGCGACCCGGAGGCGCTCGGTGGGCCCGCGCCGGTGGCGCCGCGTGGTCGGGAGTCGAGTTGGTCCGACGTCATCGCCCGGCCGCTGTCCGATCTGGACGACTTCGTGGCGAGGGACGTGCTGGACGCGGCCCTGGCCGAACGCGTGCGGTCGACGTTCGCTGTCAACACCAGCTTGCTCACGGGTCCGCGAAACGGCGTCCTCCTGCACGGCGACCTGCATCCGCGGCACGTCTTCGCGGCCGGTGACCAGCTGAGCGGCATCATCGACTGGGGTGACGCGACCGCCGGCGACCCGGCGTTCGAGTTCGGACGCTTCTCCCGGGTCGGCGACGCCTCACTCGACCTGCTGCTACGTGGCTACGAGCCGGACGACGCCGCACTGGTGCGGCACACGATGGTGCTCTACCGGGTCCTGTGGTCGTTGTACGCCATCGGCTGGGAGGTGCGGGCCGGCGGCGACTGGGTGGACGGTCACGTCGCCGCCGTACGCGAAGGCCTCGACGTGCTGGGCGGCTAGGCCGCGTCCTTGGGGTCTGCTTCCCGGCTGGCGCCGGTGCCCCCAGCTCAGCTGCGCACGTCCGCGTTCAGCTCGACGACCTTGTCCCTGGCGATCTTCGCCTGGGTCGGGGAGAAGGTCGGGTCGAGCTCCAGCGCGGAGACGAGGGTTTGGCGCGCGGTCTCGGTGTCGCCGAGCGCGAGCTCGATCATGCCGCGGTGATAGAGGAACGACGCGTCGCGGTACCCGGTCCCGGCAGCCCGCTCCGCGAATGTCAAGGCCTCCTTGTCACGACCGACGGCGTGCAGCGACCAGGCGACCGCGTCGGCGACCTGGATGTTGTGCCGCTTCTTCCACTCCGCTTCGGAGAGCCGCAGCGCCAACCCCGGGTTGCCGTGGTCGGCGGCGTACTGAGCGATCTCCAGGGTGACCCGGACGCCGTTCTGGGCGGCGATATCCGCCCACATGTCGACGACCCTGTACTGCGCGGCAGCGCGGGTGGGTTGGCCGAGGGAGGTGTAGAGGTCACCGAGCTCGATGAGGTAGCGAGGCTCCGGGAACTTCAGCGTGACCGTGAGGTACCGGCGCACCGCCTCCCACGCGTGTCCTTGTGCGTAGAGGGTCCGAGCCGAACCGGCCAGTGCGGGCACGTACGTGGGATCGGCCTTGAGTGCGGCCGCGAACTGTGCCGCCGCCTCCTTGTAGTCGCCCTGGCTGCGGGCGAGCTCGCCCAGCCGGGTGGTGATGAACGCCCGCTCGGTGGGCTTCTTGGCCAGGCTGGTTCCGCTCCGGAGCAGGTCGCGCGCCCGGTCGACGTCCCCGCGAAGTTCGGACTGGGTGGCGAGTCGGGCGATGGTCTCGACGCTGGGTGCGGCCGCGTGCGCCTTCTCCGCGGTGGCGAGTGCCTCGTCGAGGCGTCCGACCGCGGTCAGCGCGTCCACCTGGACCCCGTTCGCCCGCGCGTCCAGGTCGTTGAGGGCGAGCGCCCGCTCGGCCCAGCCCACGGCGCTGGGGAAGTTGTTGCGGGCGAGCGCGAGTTCCCCGCGGCCGGCGAACCCGAGTTCGTTGTAGTCGGGCTCGAGGTTCAGCGATTTCGTCAGCGCCTTGTCGGCCTTGGAGAAGTAGGAGTGGTCCACATTGGCGAGTGCTTGGTCGACGTAGGCGATGCCGAGCGCCGCCCACGCCTGGGAGTCTCCCGGGTCCTCCCGCACGTGCGCCTCGAGTTCGGCGATGCCGGCGTTCGGTGGGGCGCTGCTGACGGGAATTCGTCCGGTATGCCGTGGCTCGGGCCGGACAGGACCGTCCCGGCCGGGCCAGAAAACGAACGCCAAAGTGACGGCGATGGCGACGATAAATGTGCCCGTCGCGGCGACGACGCGGAATCGCATGGCGTTATCCCCTCGCTGACCTGGGCAGCACCCGGATGTCCCGAGAGGTGCCGTAACACCAGGTGGGCTTGTCGGTACTGACCCGTCTACCCGGGAAAGAGAGGCTGCTCGGCGCGGGTCGGCAATGTCGAGAATCCCTGCGCGGAGGAAATGGAACCGGACGTTCAGTAGGTATTTCAAGCGGTGATTGGCGCTATTCGGACCGAAGGTGGTAACGGTCCATTTCTCTTTCTTTCAACGGATCGACTTGTCACAGGTCGACCCGCATGGTGGCACATCGAACCGATCGCGTGGAATGCCGAGGAAGTGCCTTCGGGAACTACCTCGGTGACCGCCCGTGGAAAGGGAACAGGGAGTCGAAGTCGACACCCAACTCGGCGTCGATGCGGTCGAGGTCGAGGATGGGCCGACCGTCCTTGTCGCACACGGGGGGCCGGCCCGCGGGCCGCGGGCCGGCGGCCCGGTCGTCGGACCCGCCGGTGTCGCCGAGTCGCAGGTCGAGTTCGAGCACCTGGCCCTCCGCCCAGCGGAGCCGGCCCGCGTCCAGGGTGGGAACGCCCAACACGGCGCGGGTGAGACCGTCCTTGTGGTTTCCGGCCCAGGCGAGCACCAGGAGCTCGCCCGGTGGGAGTTCGGGCATACCGGCGAGGATTCCCTGGCGGGGCGCGTCGCCCGGCGTGAGCCGGCCCTTCAGGGCGTCGTCGTCGGCGAGCCGGAAGCCGGCGTAGGGGTCGGCCGCGCCCTCGGAGTATTTGTACGGGTAGATGACGCGGCCCGCGCACTCGATGGTGAAGGCCGTACCGATGCGGTCGCTCGGCCGATGGACCTCCGCACCTGACAGGCGGGACTCGATGACTCGGCCCAGCGCCTCGCAGAGGATGTGGTAGCGCAGTTGTCCGTATGCCGTGGCGTTGAGGTAGGCGGTGGAGTCGAAGAGCCGGGCCGCCTCGGCATGGGCGAAGTGCAGGCAGGGGACGGCGTAGGTGGTGAGGACGAAGGCGGCACGCTGGCCAACCCAGCGTGCCAGCCAGTCGTCGTCGGACTCGAACGTGTCCGCGCTGGTGAGCACGACTACCCCCTTTTTGTCGGACCGCGCACGGGACCCTGATCCTCTCATCGCGCGCCGACGTCCCGGCCACCGACGAGGGTCAGTGGCCGCCGCTCGCGGCCTCGGCGCGGGTTCCCAACGTCAGGGCCGCACCGACCAGGGCGATCGCGGCGGCCACGACGAGGGCCACGTCGACGCCGTGCGACACGTTGCCGCGCGAGCCGGCCGCTGTCGTCACGACGGCCACCGTGATCGCGACCCCGAGCGAGGAGCCGATGTAGCGCGCCGTGTTGTTCGCGCCCGACCCCATGCTGGCCCGGCCGTGGGGGACCGACTCGATGGCGAGCCGGGCGAGAGCGGAGTTCAGGAGTCCGCTGCCGGCACCGGCGATGACCAGCGCGATGACGTCGCGGGTGTCCGACCAGTGCCCGGCCGAGCCGAGGAGCAGCAGCGACCCCGCCGCGGCGAGCCCCAACCCGAGGATCAACTGGTTTCGGGGTGCCAGGCGGAGCCGACGCGACTGCAGCGCCGCGAGGAACGCCGTCCCCGACCACAGGGCGAACCAGCCCGCGGTGACCAGCGGCGTCCAGCCGAGCGTGCGCTGCCAGGCTGCCGGCAGGTAGCTCATCACTCCGATGACCGCGAGTCCGGTGACCAGCGCGCCGCCGAGGGAGAGCAGGAACGCCGGCCGGGAGAACAGCCCGAGGTCGAGCATCGGCTCCCGGACCCGTGCTTCGACCAGGACGAACGATGCGAGCAGGACGACGGCGGCGCCGAACAGTACGAGGACCAGCGGTTGGGTCCAGCCCTGTCGCCCACTCGTCACGGCCGCCAGCAGGGCGGCGAGTCCCGGGCCGAGCGTCAGAACGCCGGCGAGGTCCGCGCGGCGGCGTACGACGGCGCGGGACTCGGCCAGGGTCAGCGCCCCGAGGACGGCGAGCACGGCGAAGGCGGCGGCGTACGCCCAGTAGGTGGCGCGCCAGTCGAGGGACTGGGTGAGAACACCGGCCAGCAATGGGCCGAGCGCGATGCCCGCTCCGAGCATCGCGCCCCAGAGCGCGCTCGCGCGGGCGCGGGCGGGTCCGGGAGGGAACTCGTGTCCGATGATGCCGAGGGTGGCGACGATGATCGCCGCGGTGGCTCCGCCCTGGACCACCCGGGCGATCACGAAGATCAGCGTCGTACTCGCGGTCGCGCATGCCACGCCGGCGACCACCGAGAGCAGGGCACCGGCGACGAACATCCGGCGTCGGCCGTGGTTGTCGGCGAGACTCCCGGCGACCAGGAGCAACGCGGCCAGGCCGAGGGCGATGCCGTTGAGGATCCAGGTCTGCCCCGTCACCCCCGCGTGCAGGCCGGCGGCCGTCTGCGGGAGCACGGTCATGGGCGCGGTGTAGTTCATCAACGCGACGAGTGTCGCGAGGCAGGTCGTGAGCAGGGTGAGGCCGGCCCGGCTGGGCGTCGGCGTGGCTGCGGGGCCGTCCGTACGGCGCTCCGTGACGCCGGAAAGCGGGGATGTCGCCCCGACGTCGCCGGCGGGGGCCGGAATGGTGGATCTGTCCGGTTCGCGGGACCCGGGCGGCATACCTTCTCCAGTGAGTTCGTTGAATGAACTTACCCAACCTGGGACACGGTAGCATCTGTGAGTTCATTCAACGAACTGAAGCTGCGGTATCGTCCTTGTATGGCGCTCGGTAAGGACTACGACGGTCAGGACTGCTCCCTTGCGCGCGCGCTCGAACTCGTCGGTGAGCGGTGGACGCTGCTCGTGCTCCGCGACGCGTTCTACGGCGTCCGTCGCTACAGCGACTTTCTCGAGCACCTCGGTGCGCCGCGCGCCGTGCTGGCCGAGCGTCTGCAAGCACTCGTTGACGCCGGGGTGCTGGACAAGGTGCGCTACCAGGACTCTCCGGCGAGGTATGAGTACGTCCTGACCGAGGCAGGGCAGGAGTTGTGGCCCGCGCTGAACGCCCTGGCCTGGTGGGGAAGCCGCCATCGACCGACGGGCGGAGCCCGCCGCGGCTACTACCACGTGACCTGCGGTAGTCGGATCGACGCGACCACCACCTGCCCGACCTGCGGGCACGCTGTGCCGGCCACGGAGGTGGAGGCTCGGGTCGGTTCGGGCACGCTCGACAATCGGATCAGCCGGGCGCTGCGCAAGCCCCATCGACTGCTCGAGCCGCTGGCCATCGAGTAGGCGCCGGCCTGCCCGCCACTCGTCGACCGTCGCCTTGACCGTCGCCGCCTCGCGCTCTCTCCTCAGCCGCGCTGGGTCGGCCGGCGTCTCCTCAGGACTCCTCCGCCACGACGACCGCCCTCCGCCCACTCAGGCGTTCGGCCCTGCTGTCACTGGCTTTCCGCGTCCCATACCCGCTCCACGGGCTCATCCAGCTGCCACCAGGTGGTGGTGTTGGGGGGGATGGTGTGGGGGTTGTGGGGGGTGGGGTGGGTGGTGAGGAGGGGTTGGGCGTGGGGGTGGGGGTTGGGGAGGGGGTGGTTGGTGGTGTTGGTGGTGCAGGCGAAGTGGGTTCCTCGGGTGAAGGTGAGGAGTCCGGGGTGGGTGGTGGGGGTCCAGGTGAGGGTGGTGGTGGTGAGGTCGGGGTGGTTGGTGCGGATGGTGAGGGCTTGTTGGTAGAGGTGGAGGGTGGAGGTGGTGGTGGCTTGTTGGGTTTCGACGGCGAGTTCGGTCCAGGTGGTGGGTTGGGGTAGCCAGGGTGGTGTGGTGGTGGTGGGTGGGGAGAAGCCGTGGTGGTGGGGGTTGTTGGCCCAGGGGAGGGGGACGCGGCAGCCGTCGCGGCCGCGGCGGGCGCCGTTGCTGCGGTGGTACATGGGGTCTTTGAGGACGGTGAGGGGGAGGTCGACGACTTCGGGGAGGCCGAGTTCTTCGCCTTGGTAGAGGTAGGTGGCGCCGGGGAGGGCGAGCATGAGGGCGGCGGCGGCGCGGGCGCGGGCCACGCCCAGGGTGGTGTCGCCGGGGGTGGCGCCGGGTTGGCCGCCGGCGTAGCGGGTGACGGCGCGGGGCATGTCGTGGTTGTTGAGGACCCAGGTGACTCCGCCGTTGGTGCCTGCGGTCGCTGTGAGTCCTTGGTCGATGGTGGCGTGCAGGGTGGTGGCGTCGAAGTCGGCGTGGAGGAAGGGGAAGTAGAAGGTTTGGTGGAGTTCGTCGTCGCGTTGGTAGTCGGCCACGGCGCTGGCATCCAGGAGGCCGACTTCGCCGATGAGGACGCGTTGGCGTCCGTCCAGGGCGGTGTAGGAGTCGGCCAGGGCGCGCCAGGTGCGCCAGACCTGGTGGACGGCGGGCTGGTTCCAGGCGTGGGGGTTTTGGGGGTGGCCGCTTAGTTCGTCGTCGGCGGCGTGGGGGTGGTCGGGCAGGCCGGGGGCTTTGTGCAGGCCGTGGGCGACGTCGATACGGAATCCGTCCACGCCCCGGTCGAACCAGAAGCCGAGGACTTTCTCGAAGTGGGGTCCCACCTCGGGGTGGTCCCAGTTGAAGTCGGGTTGTTCGGCGGCGAAGGTGTGCAGGTACCACTGGCCTGGGGTGCCGTCGGGTTCGGCGACCCGTGCCCAGGCGGGGCCTCCGAAGATGGACCGCCAGTTGTTCGGGGGCAGTTCCCCGCCCTGCCCGCGCCCGTCGGCGAAGTGGAACCGGGCCCGTTCAGGGCTGCCTGCTGGTGCGGCGAGTGCGTCCTGGAACCAGGGGTGGGAGATGGAGCAGTGGTTGGGGATCACATCGATGATCACCCGCAGCCCCAGGGCGTGGGCCTTGTCGACCAGCCGGTCGAAGCATTCCAGGTTCCCATACGCCGGGTCGACCGCGCAGTAGTCACTGACGTCATAGCCATGGTCATGACCGGGCGAGGGGTAGAACGGGTTCAACCACAACCCGTCCACACCCAACTCCGCCAGATACGGCAACTTCGCCATCACACCAGCAAGATCACCAACCCCGTCCCCATCAGAGTCATGGAAACTGCGCACATACACCTGATACACCACCCCACGACGCCACCACGCACCATCAGACCCAGCAACAACAGCCGGACGGGTGGTGGTCTCGGGGAGTTCGGGGCGCAGGCTGGGGACGCCTGTGGCAAGGGCTCGCGTCGCGTCGTCGATGGTGTCCCGGACAAGTGTGTCCAGCCCGTTCGCCGAGACGGGCGTGGAGTGCGGTCGCTCCGTCCAGAGGGCCGGTCGCATCCGGCTGAACTCTTCGGTCGCGCTGGTCTTGGGGGCCATTGCCTGCCTTGGGACTTAGGTCATCTCGTCAACGGGACCTTGCCCACACTGGCACCGGGCCGGCTGCCATGCATCCGTAGCCATACCGAAGCGGCTACGCAGGTTTGGGCGGCCAAGCGGCCCCAAAAGGCCTCGTCACGTTGGAGATTCGTCCAGGTTCGGGCCACCTTGTCGGTGAGCTGGCGGCGGCAGGCGGTGTCGCGAATATGGCCGCTCGTCCCATAGGCGCGGTTACGGACCTAGGACCAGGGCCTGCCCCAGGACTCGGGACCTTTTACCTGGACCCGAGAGGACGCAGGAACGGTCTCGTCAGCGGGTGGGGAGCAGGTGGCCGAAGCGGTCCCGCTTCGTCCGCAGGTAGCGGATGTTCTCCGGATTTGCCGCGACGAGGAGCGGTTCGCAGGCCGCGACGGTGATGCCGTGCTCGCGAAGTGCCGCCGCCTTGGCCGGGTTGTTGGTGAGGAGGCGGACCCGACCAACGCCGAGATCGTGCAGGATCGCCGCGCCGTCGGCGTAGTCGCGCGCGTCGGCCGGCAGGCCGAGGGCGAGGTTGGCGTCCACCGTGTCGTGGCCGCCGTCCTGCAGGGCGTACGCGGCGAGCTTGAGCGCCAGACCGATCCCGCGTCCCTCGTGTCCGCGGAGATAGACCAGGACGCCCCGACCAGCCCGCGCGATCTCCTCCAGCGCAAGCTGGAGTTGCGGACCGCAGTCGCACCGCAGCGAACCCAGCACGTCGCCGGTCAGGCACTCCGAGTGCAGCCGGACGAGGACCTCCGCGGCCTCCACGTCCTCGGTGGCCTCCGTGTCCTCGGTGGACTCCATGGACTCGGACGAGCCAGTGGAGGCGCCCGGAAGGTCGCCGTACACCAGGGCGAGCTGTTCGGTGCCATGGGCGGAGCGGTAGCCGTAGGCCGTGAAGTCGCCATAGGCCGTGGGCAGTCGCGTCCGGGCGACGCGCTCGACCCCAGGCTCCACGTCGACCGCGTCGTTCCCGAGATCCGCCCCGATCCGGGAACCGGCACCCACCTCGGTCCCCGTCATCGCAGGATCGGCAGCGGACGCCGAACGGCCGCGCACACGCCGTCGCTCGCCTCGGCGGCGGCGACCCGCTCCGGGCCCGGAGTGCCGTAGCCCGTCGTGCGTTGCCGCAGCGGCCGGCCGGTCGGGGCGGCGAGCGCCCGCAGGTCGCTGATCGTCTTGTAGGAACCGTTGTCGGCTCCCGCCATCCTGCTGATCGTCTCCTCCATCAGCGTTCCGCCGAGGTCGTTGACGCCACCGTTCAACACCGAACGGCACAGGTCCTCGCCGAGCTTCACCCACGAGCACTGGATGTTGTCGATCAGGCCGTGCAGCAGCAGCCGGGAAAGTGCGTGCACCGCGCGGTTCTCCCGGGCGGTCGGTCCCGGCCGGGCCAGCCCGGCGAGGTAGATCGGGGCACTGGTGTGGACGAAGGGGAGCAGGACGAACTCGGTGAACCCGGGCCGCCCGTTCCGCTCCAGCGCACGTCGTTGCAACGACGCGATCAGCTTGATGTGCCCGACCCAGTGGGCGGGTGTGTCGACGTGTCCGTACATCATCGTCGAGGTCGTCGGGATGCCGAGTTCGTGCGCCGTGCTGACCACCTCGACCCAGTTCGCCGTGGGCAGCTTGCCCTTGGTCAGAGTCCAGCGCACGTCGTCGTCGAGGATCTCCGCGGCCGTACCTGGCAACGAGTCCACACCGGCCTCGTGGGCCCGGGTCAGCCACTCGCGGACGGGCAGGTTGGTCCGGGAGACGCCGTTCATGACCTCCATCGGGCTGAACGCGTGCAGGTGGATGTCCGGCTGGCGGCGCTTGACCTCGGCGGCCAGATCGAAGTACGCCGTTCCCGGCAGGTCCGGGTGGATACCACCCTGCATGCAGATCTCGGTGGCCCCGGCCTCCCACGCCTCGTCCACCCGGTCGCCCACCTGGCTCAGGGAGAGCGTGTAGGCGTCGGCGTCGGTACGCCGCTGGGCGAAGGCGCAGAACCGGCAGCCGGTGTAACAGACGTTGGTGAAGTTGATGTTGCGCGTCACCACGAAGGTGATGTCGTCGCCAACCGCCTCCTGACGCAGGTCGTCCGCCAACCGGGTCAGGGCGTCGAGCTCCGGACCGTCCGCGTGCAGCAGCGCCAGCGCGTCCTCGTCGCTGAGGCCGGCCGGGTCACGTTCGGCGTTGCGCAACGCGTCGCGGACGTCGGGTCCGATGCGTTCCGGTGCGGTTGACACCCGGGCGGCGAGCTCGTCCCAGTCGCCGTAGACGGAGTCGAAGTCGCTGCGCCGGTCCTCGGTGCGCCCTTCGGTGTCGACGCTGACGTGCAGGTCGGTGCGCCCCGAACCCGTCTCGGTCGGCCAGCCACCGTCGGGTTCCTGCCAGGGCAGCCCTTCCGGCATCGCGTCGGCGCGGGCGAGTCCGGTCTCCGGGTCAGCCAGCGCCGCCACGTGGCGACTGACCCGAGGGTCGAGCCAGGGCTCGCCGGCCCGGATGTACTCCGGGTAGATCGTCAGGCGCTCCTTGAGTTCGAAGCCGTGGGCCGCCGTGCGGGCGGCCAGGTCGTCGATCTGGGGCCAGGCCCGCTCGGGGTTGACGTGGTCCGGGGTGAGCGGCGAAACGCCACCCCAGTCGTCGATCCCGGCGCGCAGCATGAGCGCGTACTCGTCGTCGATGAGGTTCGGCGGAGCCTGGATGCGGACGTTCGGGCCGAGCACGAGCCGGGCGACCGCGATCGTCGCCGCCAGCTCGCGCAGGTCGGCGTCGGGCGCCGAGCGCATCTTGGTGTCCGGCTTGGCCCGGAAGTTCTGGATGATCACTTCCTGGATGCCGGCGTAGGTGCGCGCGGTCCGCCGGATCTCGAACAAGGCCTCCGCGCGCTCCTGGCGGGTCTCGCCGATCCCGATCAGCAGGCCGGTCGTGAACGGCACCGCGCTGCGACCGGCGTCCTCGAGCACCCGCAGCCGCACCTCGGGATCCTTGTCCGGAGAACCGAAGTGAGGTCCGCCGCGTTCGGTGAAGAGCCGTCGCGCCGTGGTCTCGAGCATCATGCCCATGGACGGCGCGACCGGCTTGAGCCGCTGCAGGTCCTGCCAGGACAGCACGCCCGGGTTGAGGTGGGGCAGCAGACCGGTCTCTTCCAGGACGCGGATCGCCATCGCGCGGACGTAGGACAGCGTGTCGTCGTAGCCGGCCTCGTCGAGCCACTCGCGGGCGGCCGTCCACCGGTCCTCCGGCCGGTCGCCGAGGGTGAACAACGCCTCCTTGCAGCCCATGGCCGCGCCCTGACGGGCGATCTCGAGCACCTCGTCCGGACTGAGGTACGGCGCCGGCAGACGTCCCGGAACCGTCACGAACGTGCAGTAGCCACAGCGGTCTCGGCACAGCCGGGTCAGGGGAATGAAGACCTTGCGACTGTAGGTGATCACGCCCGGGCGGCCGGCGGCCACGAGGCCGCTGTCGCGAACCCGGGACGCGTGCTCGGTCAGGGTGTCGAGGTCGGCGTCGCGGGCGTGCAGGAGCACCGTCGCCTCGTCGACGTTCAGCGCCTTGCCGTCGCGGGCTCGGGCCAGCGCGCGTCGCATCGCGGAGGGGGGCGGGGGTTCTTCCACGGGCGGGCGCGGCCGTGCCGTGAGCTCGATGTCCACGTCCGGAACGCTAGGCCGGGCCACCGTCCGCAAACCAGCGCACGGCCGGTGACTCCCTTCATCAAGGCCGGGTTGACAGCGGTCCGGGCGACGTCGGCGCTGGTCACAGCACGGATGGCGGGTGGCTCCCGACGCCTGGAGCAGGTATTACCTAAAGGGTGGCATCAGTCGTCGGTAAGAACCTGAACGGGCGGACCTTCTACTACCTCGTGGAGTCCGCCCGCGTCGACGGTCGGCCACGGACGGTGTCCCAGCGTTACCTCGGCAGTGCCGACGACATCGCCGCCGCGCTCGAGGGTGGTGGCGGTCCGGCGCCAGCGCCAACGCGCTCCCGCCATCTCGCGTTCGGTGACGTCGCCGCCGTGTGGGGTGTGCTCACCGACCTCGGCGTCGCGCGCTTGGTGGACGAGATCGTGGGCACCGGTCGGGCCAGAGTGTCCGTCGGCAGCCACCTCGCGCTCGCCGTCCTGCGGCAGGCCGTCGCACCCGAGTCCGACCTGGACCTCGCGACCTGGTGGTCGACGACCGCGGCGGCGCGGTTCGTCCGGCCCCGGATCGATCCGCGGGCGCTGGAGCTCCGGTCGTTCCGTCGGGCCATGGCCCGGCTCGGTCCGGAGCACCTGCGCCGGATCGAGGCCGCGCTGTTCCCGCGCCTGCTGGCCGAGCTGGGCCAGGAGGAGCCGGGCCAGGAGGAGCCGGGCCAGCAGGAGCCGGGCCAGCAGGAGCCGGGCCGGCAGGAGGTGGACCGGCAGGAGCCGGGCCCGGGGCGCGGGGTGCTGGTGCTCGACGTACCCCACTTCGCGACGTACACCGGTCCGAACGAACTGACGACCGGCGCCCGCATGCCGACACCGGCCACGACGGACGCCTGGCTGGCCGGGCTCACCACGGTCGTCACGCTGGACGGCGCGATCCCGCTCGTCTCCTCCCTCTACCGGCACGGGGAGTCCGGTGGCACCGCGTTCACGGCGCTCACCGGCCACCTCGCGAGCCGCTACCGTGCGCTGTCCGCGCAGGGGCCGGTCACCGTGGTGGTCGACGCGGGCCAGAGCGCCCAACTCGACTTCGGCGCCCGGGCCGGCCTGCACTTCGTCGCCTCGCTGCCGCCGGGTGAGCATCCGGACCTGCTGGCCAGGCCGGCGACCGGACGTCGAGCGGTCGACCTGGCCCGCTTTCCGGGAGTGACGGCGCTGGACACCAGGGCCCGGGTGGCAGGGGTCGAACGCCGGGTGATCCTCCTCCACTCCGCGGCGCTGCAGGCGGCGCAGGGGCAGGCCCTGGCGCAGGACCTCGGCAGCACGACGCGGCGGCTGGAGGAGCTCGCGGCGGCGCTGGCCCGGGGCGGGCTCCACCTGTCCCGGGAGCAGGTGGCGGCGGAGGTCGGCCGGATCACGCGGTTCCGGTGGGTCGAGCGGGTCCTCACCACCACCGTCACCGGCACCGAGGTGAGCGGACTGCGGCTGCGCTGGACCGTCGACCAGGCGGCTCGCGCCCGGCTCCACCACGACCTCTTCGGGAAACAGTTGCTCGTCACCGACCACGACGACTGGCCGGTTGCCGACGTTCTCACCGCCTACCGCGCCCGCTATCGCCTCGAGTCGACGCTGCGCCAGTTCGTCGGACCCGTCGTCGCCGCACCCTCCCCCCGCTGGCACTGGGACGAGGACCGGGTGGCGGTGCACGCGCTGGTCTGTCTGCTCGCCACCACCGTCGCGCACCTGATGCGGCGGACGGCGCAGCGGTCCGGGCTCGACCTGTCGGTCCGGGACCTCCTCGGCCGGCTCGCCGGAATCGAGGAGACCCACCTCACCTATCCGTCGACCGGTGGTCGGCCTCGTACGCGTCGCGTCCTCGCCGAGCGCGACGACGTTCAACAACGCCTGTACGACCTCTTCCGGCTGAGCGACCACGCCCCGATCGCCCGTCCCCGCCCACGAAGCTGACGGAGCTGACGAGGCGACGCGGGGCGAAGAAGCGCATCTACCGTCTTGTTGTCCACCTTGCCAACAAGCTATTATCAGGGTTGCCAACAAGAGGGGACCGTGACGGAACGACGGCGCAGGCGTACGCCCGAGCAGGCTCGGGAGGAGATCCTCGACGCCGCCACCGAGCTGATCGCCCAGGACGGGCCGGACGGCGTGGGACTGCGCCGAGTAGCCGAGGCCGTCGGCGTCTCGCACGGCCTGGTGACCCACTACTTCGGCACCTACGCCGCGTTGGTCCGAGCCGTCCTGCAGCGCGAGAACGAGCGGCAGCGGGAGCGGATACGAGCACGGATGCGGGCCAGTCAGGGCGTTCCGTACGCGGACGACATGACCCGAGTGCTGTTCGAGGCGGTCGCCGACGAGCGCTACGTGCGCCTGTTCGCCTGGTCCAGCCTGCACGCCGAGGACGTCAGCGCGCCGTCGCAAGCGCTGGCCGAACTCGTCGACGCGCTCGAGGCCGGCATCCGGCTCGTTCTGCCCGACCCGGCGCGGCCGGACCGGGCCCGGATCGAGGCGGTGGTCCTGCTCGCGCTGTCCGCGGCGTACGGATACGCGCTCGGCCGGCGATCCTGGCTGGCCGGGCTCGGGCACGACCCGGCCGACCCCGCCCATGACGCGTCCTTCCGGGCCGCCCTGTCGTCCGCACTCGCCACCTATCTCGCCGGAGAGACGCCACCGCCATGACGATCGATCTGACGTCGCTCAATCTGCTGCTCATCGTCGCGATCACCGCAGTGATCCTGGTGAGCCAGTTCTCCACCCGGCCGGTCCGGTCGCTGACGTACCTGTGGGTCGCGCTGCTCCTCGCGCGCGGCTGCGTCCCGCCCGGTCCGGCTCGGACGACGGGGGCCGGGATCGCGTTCCTCGTCCTCGGGCTGGTCGTCTCGGCGGTGTTCGGATACGCGCGCGGCCGCACCATGCCAATGTGGCGGGACGCCGCCGGACGCCTGTGCCGCAGGGGCGGCCGGGTCACGCTGCTGCTCTGGCTCGCCACCCTCGCCGCCCGGCTGGGACTCGGCGCGCTCGCCCTGCTGGCGTTCGGTGAGCCGTTCAACGGCGACGCCCTGTGGCTCGGTGTCGGCGTCACACTCGGCGTACAGCAGGTAGTGATGACCTACTACGGTCGTCGGGTGCCCCTGACGGGCTCCTCGCCGCGGCCGGTGACGACCTGATCGACACGTTCGACCGGACTCCGAACCTCCTACCTCGCCGGCTGACCCTCGACGGCTTCATGAGGAGTTTCTCATCGACGCCGCCTGAACCCCCGCTCGTGATGTCCGAGTAGGTGTGGGGCTGTTCACTTTCGGGACTGCGCCCGGGACCTCACCCACCCCTGCGATCCGGTTTTGGCGGACAGAGCCAGGGAGATGAACGGTGGCATGGATGAGGGAGCGCAGCAGGAACGAGAACCGCTGTCGAGCCAATCCGGACGAAACGAGAAGGGTCGCCGCCGTCGGAGGGCGTTCGGCGCCGCGCTCGGTCTCACAGCGGTCGGAAGCATCCTTCCCGGCACGGGGCTCTTCGCCGCCGGCCTGCGCAAGGTCGGGTTGACGATCCTCGCGTTGTTCGTCGCCGCGGCTGGATTCGCCGCCTACCTGGTGCTGGCTGACCAGCGAACCATTTTGCACTGGGTGGTGCGGCCCGGCGCACTCGTCGTGATCAGCGTGGTGCTGTCGGCGGTGGCGCTGGCGTGGGTGTGCGTCATCGTCGCGACCTACCGGTCGCTGCGCCCACGAAGGCTCGGCCGAGCCCAGCAGGCCATGGGTTACGGGCTGGTCCTGGTCCTGGCGGCCGGCGCCGTCACCCCGCTCGCGGTCGGCGGACGGTATGCCCTGGTACAGAAGAGCCTTGTCGAGAAGGTCTTCGCCAGCCCGCAGAGCAAGAGCGCCACCAGACCGGTCCGGGCGAGCGCGGCCGACCCGTGGGCCGGCAAGGATCGTGTCAACGTCCTGTTGCTCGGTGGTGACGGGGGCCCGGACCGGATGGGTATCCGCACCGACACGGTCATCGTGGCGAGTATCGACACCAAGACCGGCAACACCGTCTTGTTCAGCCTTCCGCGCAACCTGCAGAACATTCCCTTCCCGGCGGGCTCGCCGCTCGCCGAGGTCTACCCGAACGGCAGGTTCGCCGGTGGGCCGGATGCTGATCCGCTGGAGTGGATGCTGAACGCCGTCTACATCAACGTCCCGCGCCAGCACCCCGGTGTCCTGGACAGTGACAACCCCGGCGCCGACGCCACCAAGCTCGCCGCCAGTGGGGCGGTCGGTCTCACGCTCGACTACTACGTCATGGTCAACCTCAAGGGATTCCGGCAACTCGTCGACGCGCTCGGCGGGATCACGGTGGACGTCAACACCCGCGTCTCGATCGGAGGCGAGACCGACCGCAACCTGCCGCCGGCCGGCTGGATCGAACCCGGACCCAACCAGCACCTGAACGGCGCGATGGCGTTGTGGTTCGCCCGCGGCCGCTTCGGCTCCGACGACTGGCAGCGGATGTTGCGCCAGCGCTGTGCGATCGACGCGATCGTCCGGCAGGCCGACCCGATGCGGCTCCTGACCCGTTACGAGGCACTCGCCCGGGTCACCAAGGACATCGTGCTGACCGACATCCCGCAGGGTGTGCTGCCCGCGTTCGTCGACCTGTCCCTGAAGGTGAAGGACGCGAACATCACCAGCATCGCGTTTACCAACGAGATCATCGACTCCGGGAACCCCGACTACGACCTGATTCACTCGCGGGTACAGGGCGCCCTGCGCGCCAGCGAGGAGGGCCGGACGAGCGCGGACATCGCCGACTCACTCAAGGACGCCTGCGCCTGGAAGGGCGCTCCGACAGGTACGCCCGCGCCTGTCCCCACCACCAAGCCCGCGCCCGCCAAGGAGCCGGCCGACAAGCCCGCCCCGGCCAACCAGCCGGGCACTCGCTGACCGGCGCCGCACCACGTTAGGCGCGAGCTCCTGACTCGCCACGAACGAAGAAGCCGCTGCCCGCGTCTCCAGGAACACCTGGGGACGCGGGCAGCCGCAGCGTCTCGGGGCCGGCGCCCCTCCTGAGCGAGGAGGTTGCTAGCGAGGGACACCCTCACCCTGCTGGGCCGAGGAACCCGACGGGACCAGCGTGAGCATCCGGCTCAGCTCCTCCTTGGGGAGTTCGGGCCGGTCGTCGTAGAGGAAGCAGGCGGCCGCGTGGTCGGCGGCGGGGAGGTAGGGCGGGGGTGGGTTCTCCACGCACTTCGCCATCACCGCGGGACACCGTTCGGCGAACCGGCACCCGCCGTGGCCCTCCGGGACGGTGACCTGCTCCGAGCGGGTGGCGATCTCCTGACCCCAGCGACGGTCCGGGTCGGGCCACGGGATCGAGTTGATGAGCAGCTGGGTGTAGGGGTGCTTGGGTGCGGTGATCACGGTCTCGACGTCGCCCGCCTCCACGATGGTGCCGCGATACATCACCAGGATGTGGTCGCTCACGTGGTAGGCGGTGCCGAGGTCGTGGGTGATGTAGAGGATCGGCACGTTCAACGTCTGGTTGACAGTGCGCAGGCTCTCCAGGATGGTCGCCCGCAGTGAGGCGTCCACCATCGACACCGGCTCGTCGGCGACGATCAGCTTCGGCCGCAGCATCAGCGCGCGCGCCACGGTGACCCGCTGGCGCTGGCCACCGGAGAGCTGGTGCGGATACCGGCCGAGGGTCTCATCCGGTCGCAGGCCCACGGTCTCCAGCGCGTTGACCATCAGGTCGTGGCGATCAGAGCGCGACCGCGCGAGACGGAACTTCCGGATCGGCACGGTGAGCACGTGGTCGACCTTGTAGAACGGGTTGAAGACCGAGAACGGGTCCTGGAACACCGCCTGGACGTCGCGGCGGAACTCCCGCATCCGGGGCCCGGACAGCGACGAGACGTCCTGGCCCTCGTACAGGATCGTCCCCGACGTCGGGGCGATGAAGCCCATCAGGAGGGACGCGAGGGTGGTCTTGCCGCTTCCGCTCTCGCCCACCACGGAGACGATCTGCGGCGTGTCACCCCGCACCGTCAGAGACACGTCGTCGAGTGCGACCGTGGAGTCCCGGGAGAGTACGCCGCCCCCGTAGGTCTTGGTGACGTTGCGCAGCTCGATGAGCGGCGGATCCGTGCTTTCAGGCTTCGCCATGACGCTCCTCGTGCAGGTGGCAGGCGGCGAACTGGCTCGGTCGGTACTCACGATAGGCCGGCGCTTCCTCCCGGCAGACCTCCATCACCTTGGGGCAGCGCGGGTGGAACAGGCAACCGTCCGGCAGCGACTTCAGGGAGGGCGGGAGACCGGGGATGCCGCGGAACGTGCCCCGGTCCTCCAGCTTGGGCAGGCTGTCGATGAGCAACTCGGTGTAGGGATGCAGCGGCTTGGCGAAGATGTCGCGGATGGGGGAGAGCTCGGCGAGCTTCCCCGCGTACATCACCGACAGCCGGTCCACCGACTGGGCCATCAGACCCATGTCGTGACCGATCAGGATGACCGCGACCCCCATCTCCTCCTGCAGGCGCACGATGGTGTCCATCACCTGGCGCTGCACCACCACGTCGAGCGCGGAGGTGGGTTCGTCGGCGATGACGACCTTGGGCTGCATCGCCACCGCGATGGCGATGCAGGCCCGCTGTTTCATGCCACCGGACAGCTCGTGGGGATACATCCGGCCGGTCTCCTGGCGCAGCCCCACCGAGACCAACGCGGACCGAGCCCGATCCAGCAGTTCCTTCTTCGGAACCCGCTGGGTGGCGTGGTCCTCCAGGGTGTCGACGATCTGGTCCTCGATCCGGGCGACCGGGTTGAGGGAGTTCATCGCGCCCTGCGGGATCATCGCGATCTCGCGGGCCCGGATCCCGCGCATGGCGCGCTCGGCCAGGGGGACCAGGTCGGTTCCGTTCAGCAGGATCTGTCCGCCGGTGATCCGGCCCGGCTTGCGGATCATCCGCATCAGGGCGAGGGCGACGGTGGACTTGCCCGATCCTGACTCACCGACCAGGCCGAGCCGCTCGCCCGGCATCAGGTCGAAGGAGATGCCGTTGACGGCCTGCACCACGCCCGCGTCGGTGTAGTACTGCACCCGCAGGTCGCGCACGGACAGGGCCGGCTCCGGCGACGGGGCGGTACTCATTCGGACCTCCGGGAACGCGGGTTTGCCCACTCGTCGAGGGCGAAGGAGATGAAGTACAGGGACAGGATCAGCAAGATGATGATCGCGATGGGGATGCCCCACCACCACCACAGGTTGCGCAGCAGCGCGGAGTACCGCTGCATCCAGTAGAACGTCATGCCCAGCGTGGGTTCACGTTGGGAGCCGAGACCGAGCAGCTCCAGGCCGAGCGCGCCGTAGACGGCGCCGATCAGCGCACCGACGAAGCCGGCCAGCAGGAACGGCGCCAGGTTGGGTGTCAGCTCCCTGATGATGATCTCCGGCCCGCGCATGCCGGAGAGCCTGGCCATCTGGATGAACGCGCGTTCGCGCAGGGACAGGACCTGCGCCCGGATCCCACGGGTGGGCCCGGGCCAGGCGAACGCCGCCAGGATGAACGCCATGTTCTCGACCGAGATGTACTGCTGTAGCAGCGAGGCGATGACGACCATCACCAGGAAGCTCGGGATCGTGAACATCACGTCGACGATCCAGCGGATCACGCTGTCGATCCAACCGCCGTAGAAGGCGGAGATGAGTCCGAGCACGATACCGATCGCCAGGCCGAGTGCGCCGGCGAGGAGACCGATCTTCAGGCTCAGTCTCGTACCGACGATCATCACCGCGAGCATGTCGCGCCCCTGGGCGTCGGTGCCGAAGGGGTAGTCCCAGGAGGGCGCGAGGCTAGCCGGAGCGGCCAGCGGGTAGGGCGCCTTCACGGTGTCGACGAACAGGCTGCCGACGGTCGAGAAGAGCACGAGTCCGAGGAAGATGACCAGACCGACCGCGAGCAGGGGGTTGCGGCGGATGTAACGCATGAAGGAGTTGGCGCGGCCGGTCCAGGCCTGCCGCCCCGGCATGGTCATCGACTGCGTGGCTGGGGTGACCATGCTCACCTCCGGTCGTAACGGATACGGGGATCGAGCAACGGATAGATCAGGTCGACGATGAGTGTGGCGATGCACACCGCGAAGACCAGGATCATCGTGATGCCGTACAGCAGGTTGTAGTCGAGCACCTGGATGGAGGAGTTGATCAGCAGACCGAGGCCCGGGTAGGCGAACAACGTCTCCACCAGCACGGTGGAGAAGATGAACGTTCCGAGCGACATCACCAGGCCGGTGACCTGCGGCAGGAGTGCGTTGCGCACGGCGTACCGCAGGAAGATGCGCCGGGGCCGGAGCCCCTTGGCATCAGCGAAGGTGATGTAGTCCTCGCCCACGGTCATCACCATCAGGCCCCGCATCTGCAGGGCCTGCCCTCCCAACTGGAAGAGGATCAACGCCACCGCGGGTAGGAAGGAGTGCTGGATGACATCCAGCGCGAAGCTCAGACTCCAACCTGGGTTCGCTGTTCGTGAGTACGCCCCCGCCAGCGGGAAGACCTTGAGCTGGAAGGCGAACAGGTAGATCAGGAGGAACCCGAGCACGAACGCCGGCACCGCGCTGGTGAGCATGCTGACCGGCACCAGGCCGCGAAGCCAGCCTGGTGAGCGCGGCCAGCCGAGCAGCGCGCCCAGGATCGTACCGATGACAAAGGCGATCACGATCGACACGAGCCCGAGCCCGAGCGTCCACGGCAGGGCGTCCCCGATGACGGCGTTGACCGTGCGTGGATACTGCGAGATCGAGTAGCCGTAGTCGAACTGCACGACCTTCAACAGGGCGTTGAGGTACTGCTTCCACAGAGGCTGGTCCACACCGAAGGCGTGGTTGTAGGCCTCGGCCATCGCCTGCAGCCCCGTCTGCTGGCGACCACCCTGGGTGGCCGCCAGCAGCAGGCGCTCCTTGATCGGATCACGCGGGCTGAGCTTCGGGATCAGGAAGTTGATGCTCGCCGCGGTCCACATCACCAGCAGGAGAAGAAGGATCCGGCGGACGAAGTAACGCAACGACACCGGCTCATCCCTTCGCGGGCTTGAGGTGGGTCAACTCCAGGGGAAGCGTCTTGAACCAGAAGGCACCGGGCAGGTAGGGGTCGCGCTCGGTGGGCCAACCGCTCCAGTACTCCGTGTTGTAGGGGACCCGGTGGATCCACTGCACCAGCGGCGTGTGCGGCAGCTCCCGCAGGTAGATCTCCATCGCCTGCACGAACAGCGGCAGCTCGCCGGGGTCACCGACCGGCAGCGCGCTCATCTGCTGGACGATCTTGTCGAACTCGGCGTTCTTCCAACGGCTGCTGACGTCCCCCTGCGTGCCCATCGGGGACACGTGCCGGGAGTGCATCAGCTCGAGGGAGGGGTAGGGGTCCGCGATGGCGCCGGCGAACCCGAACAGGAACAACCGGGCCGAACCGTCGGCCACCCGGGTCCCGCTGTCGGCGGGCGCCTGGTGGGACGCGTTGAAGCCGGCGGCGCGCAACTGCTCGGCGAGGATCGGGCCGTAGTCGGTGGTGAGGTCCGCGAGGCCGTAGATCGTGGCGTCGAGTCGCTTGCCGTCCTTGGCCCAGAGGTTCTGGTTGTCCCGCTGGTAGCCCTTGCCCGTCATGATCCGCTCGGTCTCGGCGGGATCGTGGGCGTTGGTCGGGTACTGCTGCAGCAACGACTGGATCGCGTCGAAGTACTTCTGCAGCGGCGGGAAGTTGGGGAACGGCAGTTCGGAGATCGTGCCCGCGCCCTCGTAGCCGACGGAGACCAGCTGGTCGCGGTCGATCGCGTGGTTGACCGCCCGCCGGATCTCCGGGTCGTTGAAGGGCGGCACCGCGCAGTTGAAGAACAGCGACTGCGGCCACCAGTCGATGTAGCCGTAGGGGGCCTCGCGCTCGGTCCAGGTCATGATGGACGGGTTCTCCTTCACGACCTGCTTGATGACCGGGGGACGCAGGTCGAGGGAGGAGTCGAGCTCGTTGTTGATGAGCTGCTGCGCGACGTTGGTCGGGTCGGTGAAGGGCGTGAGGAGGATCCGCTCCGGCCCGGGCGCGTTGGCGAGCTTGGCCTTCACCGCCCACCAGTCGTCGCGGCGGTCGAGCAGCCGGCGCTGGTTGGTCCAGTCCACCATCTGGTAGGGCCCGGTGACGATCGGCCAGTTCTTGCTCGGGTCGTAGAAGAGGAACTCCGCCTGCTTCTTCTGCTGGGAGAAGATGTGCTCGGGGACCAGGAAGATGCCCAGGTCGTTCTTGAAGTACAGGTAGTCGAACACGAACCTCGGCGCCGGCTTGGTGAAGGTGATCGACACGGTGTTGTCGTCGACCGCCTTGGTCTCCTTCACCCACTCGCGGATGTCGGCGGAGTACTGCATCGCCGTGTTGTTCTTGTCCTTCAGCATGTTCAGCGTGAAGACGACGTCGTTCGCGCTGAAGGCCTTGCCGTCGCTCCAGGTCACGTCGGGCCGGGTCTTGATGGTGACCGACAGGTTGTCCTCGGCGTAGGTGGGCGGACCCGCCGCCAGCCAGGGGATCGTCTCACCGGTGAAGGCGGAGTAGAAGTACAGCGGCTCGAACATCGCCGCGAGGCCGCGCTGGTGGTTGAACCCGGACGCGTACGGGTTGCAGATACCGACGTCGGACCCGTCGCCGTTGGCGAGCATCAGCGTCCGCTCCCGGGGCACCGACTTCGGATTCCCACGGGGAACCGGGCGCTGGGAGGTGGCGGACGGCTGCGGCCCGGGAGGAGCTTCGGGCGTTCCACAGGCAGCGGCCAGGACGAGGCCGGTCGAAGTGAGTCCAGCGAGTTTCAGGAAGTCGCGACGCGAGCCGTCCTGCGACATGGGTGGCATGCGTACCTCCAGCGATTCAGCGGCGGTGGGGACCCCGTGTTTCTTGTTGCCTGATTCGTGAAGCTGGTACGTCGCGCGGGCCCCGGCATGTCTCGCCCGGCCGCGTTGGTGGTTGCCGAAGGGCGGATCCAAGAGTTGCCGCGCGCATCCTGGCGAGCGGCGAGACGGCACTTTCACGCATGCTTGACCGTCCTCGACACGAGGTCTTGGTACAGCGCTTTGGTGGCCACACATTCGATGCATTGACACGGCCGTCGCCAGCGGACATGACTCACGAAGACGATGACGTGCAGGGGACGGTAGCGACGACGTTTTAACGTGTCAATGATGTTGACGTAATCTCAACCTCGGCTGTCCGTTGCCGGGCAGGCATGATCACGAACCGGTTAAGTAGATGCAGACGACGGTGCTGTGACCCTAGGTTTGGCGTCCTGACGTTCGTTTCAGCGTTCACTTCTTGGCGGCATCGCCTTCCTTTGGTGATCGCCACGCGCCGGCCCGAACGGCTGTGTGCGACCCTTGGGCGCGACCTTTGGCGCCGCCCTGGCGCGGGTGTCACCCCCGGGTATGACCACGGATCTGGCTCCGTGGCCGGACGCGACCGACGGCGAGTGGTTCCTACCGTGCCCGTATGACACGAACCACGAGTTCCGCTGCGATCAGCCGGCGTGAGCTGGTCGCCGTTCCTATGCTGGCGGGCCTGATAAGCACGGTCGGTACGGTCGCCGGTTTCGGCGGCCCTGGTCCGCGGGAAGCCGCAGCCGCCACGACGACCGCGACGCGCAAACTCCGGTTGCGGCTGCCGGAGCCGACCGGGCGGTACGCCGTCGGCTCGACCCGACTCGAGATGGTCGACCAGGACAGGTCCGACCCGTGGCACGACACCGACGCCCGGCGGGCGCTGATGGTCTCTGTCTTCTACCCCACGCGCGGCCGGCTGCCCGGACCGTATGCCGAGTCGCCGTACCTGCTGCCCGGCGAGGCCGCGACGTTCGACGACACCGCGGCCAACCTGCTGTTCCTCGGACTGCCGGAGGGCGCGATCGACTGGGCCGCTGTGCGGACACACGTTCGCGCCGACGCACCCGTGGCGGCCGGTCGCCATCCGGTGGTGTTGTACTCGCCCGGGCTGGGGGAGCCTCGCACCTTCGCCACCGGGATCGTGGCGGAGCTCGCGAGTCGCGGGTACGTCGTCGTGACGATCGACCACACCTTCGAGTCGCCGGCCGTGGAGTTCCCGGACGGTACGGTCGCGCGGATGCTGCCACCGGCGCCGGACCCGCGCACCTGGGTGCACACGATGATGGGGATCCGGGTGGCGGACGTGAGGTTCGTGCTGGACCAACTGGCGGCGCTGGCGCACCACGAGGTGCGGCCCCTGGCCGTGGCCGGGCGGGTTCCGCGCGGGCTGGCCGAGGCCCTGGACCTCGACCGGGTGGGCATGTTCGGCAAGTCTGCCGGGGGTTCCGCGGCCCTGCTGTCGATGGCCGCGGACCGCCGCATCTGGGCCGGGATCAACTTCGACGGCAACCTCGGCCTGAACCCGATGGACCCGGTCGGCGACCTGCCGGCGGCGGTGACCGACGGCGTGGACCGGCCCTTCCTCCTGCTCGCCAGTGACACCCCCGAGAACGACACCGTGCCCTCGTGGGAGGCGTTCATGGGCAACAGGCGGGGATGGAAGCGCTGGCTCACTCTGCTGGGTTCGCGGCACCACTCCTACTCCGACGCCGAGTCCTTCGTGTCCCAGGCCGCCGGACCGCTGCGGCTGCCGTCGGCGACGGTGGTCGACGACATCGGCACGATCCCGCCGCATCGCGCCATCGCGGTGGAGAACGCCTACGTGGCGGTGTTCTTCGACCACTGGCTGAAGGACCGTCCGACGCGGCTCTTCGACCATCCGTCGCCGCGCTACCCGGAGATGTCGTTGGAGCACTGAGCCACGGTGGGGCCGGTGCCGGTCGCCTTGTGCCGTTCGCTTGCTTTCGCCGCACCGCGACGCCTACGTTGCACGCAACCAGCCCCTCGAGCACGGAGGCGGTCATGGCAGCGCACACGTCGGCGACCGGTGCGGCCGCGACCGATGCGGCCGGTGCCAGTGCGGCCAACACCGATGCGGCCGAAACCGGTGAGAACCGCGGGGCGGGAACGCTCCCTGCCACGGACGGCGCCTTCGACGGACCCGTCCTCGACGCCGCCCGCGTCGACGGTGCCGACCTCGACGCCGACACTCTCACCCGGGCCCTGCGTACCCTGCGTGACGCCGGCATGTTGGTCATCGCGCACGCCTACACGGCCGAGCAGGTGGGGCGACTCCGGCGCAGCTACGACGCGCTGCTCCGGCGCGAGCTGGGCGCGGAGGAGACCGCGCGGGTCCAGCCCACCGACGGCGCGCGGCACGTCCAGATGCAGATGCCGCTGGTCCCGCCCTTCTCCGACGTGGAGACGGTCGCGCATACGGTGGTGGTGCGGATCCTCTCCGCTGTGCTCGGGGAGAGCTTCCACTGCTGCTACTACAACTCCAACACGGCCTTCCCCGGCTCGACCCACCAGCGGGTCCACCGGGACACGAATCCGGTGTTCGCGTCCGAGCAGAGCGTGCCCACACCGACGACCGCGCTGGTGTTGAACATTCCGCTGTGCGACTTCACTGTGGAGAACGGCGCCACCGAGGTCTGGCCGGGCTCCCACCTCATCGTCGACACGGCTGCCGACACCGGGCCGGGCGCCGACCTCACCACCCGCGCGCAGGCGCTCGCCTCGACCCGGGTGGACGTACCCACGGGCTCCGTCGTGTTGCGCGACCTGCGGTTGTGGCACCGCGGCGTACCCAACCACTCCGACGCGGCCCGCTCGATGCTCGCCGTCGTCTACCAGCGGGGCTGGCTGGCATGGCGTGCGCCGTCGCTTCGCGTCCCCGCGGCGACCTGGCAGACCTGGCCTGATCACGTCCGCTCCATCTTCGCGGCCGCTCCGGTCGAGCGAGGAGACCACACCGAGGCCTGACCACGAGCGCCCGGGGACACGGGCACCCTCGAGATTGGCGGTAGCAGGATGAAGCATCCCACGGACTCCAGCCGGCGTACCTTCCTCGTCGGCTCGGCCATGACCGCGGCCGTCGCCCTTCTCGGTGGATGCGCGGGCGACGGCGGCGGAGGAGCGAAGCAGGCCGGCGGGCCGCCGGCGGGCGGGAAGGTGAAGACCCCGGTCGGTTCGGAGACGAAGGCGTTGACACCGCCCGCGAAGTTCCGTGAGGCGCCGATGCTCACGAAGCTGGTCGAGGCGGGGACGCTGCCGCCGGTCGAGAAGCGGCTGCCGACCAAGCCGTACGTCGTTCCGCACCGCTGGGTGAAGACGGGCAACTACGGCGGATGGCTGCGGATGAGCACCCCCGACACCGCCAACGGTCAGATCCGGCAGTACATGTACGGCCACTCACCACTGCGCTGGCTCAACGACGGCATGGACATCGGCCCGGGTCTGGTCGAGAGCTGGGAGTCCAACGACGACGCGTCCCAGTGGACGCTGCACTTTCGCGAAGGACTGCGCTGGTCGGACGGGAAAACCTGGACCACCGCCGACATCATGTTCTGGTGGGAGGACCTGGTCCTCAACGAAGCGCACTCCGCGGTGCCACCGGATGAGATGCGGTCGGGCAAGGGCACCTTGGCGAAGGTCACCGCGCCCGACGACTTCACCCTCGTCCTCGACTACGACGCCCCGGCACCGTTGACCGCCGACCGGCTCGCGATGTGGGTCAAGGGCGGCAACGGCGACAACGGCCCGATCTGGATGCTGCCCAAGCACTTCGCGCAGCAGTTCCACCCGAAGTACAACCCGAAGGTGGGCGAGAACTGGGCCACCGCCGGCGGACCCTTCGAGCTCAACACCGACTTCGCCCGTAACCCTCGCTGCCCCACCATGACCGGGTGGCGGCTCTCGGCCTACCGGGAAGGTCAGTTCCTCCAGTGGGAACGCAACCCGTACTACTGGTGCGTCGACCGGGAGGGCGGCCAGCTTCCCTACGTCGACCGCCTCGTGATGAACGCCGTCAAGGATCCCGAGGTGGGCAAGCTGCAGTTGCAGCAGGGGAAGTTCGACTACGTACACGGGCCGTACGCCTCGCTCTCCCTCGCCGACGTCTCCGGGCTGAAGAGCACCAGCGCCCGCAGCGGAATGAACGTCTACCTGTGGGACGGCGGCGACGGCACCGGACCGACCGGCTTCTTCTTCAACTACGACTACAAGGATCCGGCCATGCGGGCCCTGATCCGCGAACCGAGGTTCCGGCAGGCGCTCTCGCTCGCCTTCAACCGCGCTGAGGTGCAGAAGTCCGTGCACTTCGGCACCGGCGAGCTGACCACCGGGACGATGAGCCCGAAGGCGATCGAGTACCACGTGAACGCCGAGGGCAGGAAGGTCTACCAGCAGTGGCGGGACAGCTTCGTGGGGCCGGACCCCGAGCAGGCGAAGAAGCTGCTC
Source organism: Actinopolymorpha pittospori (assembly GCF_014873875.1). Taxonomy (GTDB): domain Bacteria; phylum Actinomycetota; class Actinomycetes; order Propionibacteriales; family Actinopolymorphaceae; genus Actinopolymorpha; species Actinopolymorpha pittospori. Next base: position 2,999,987 of record NZ_JADBEM010000001.1, read on the forward strand.
GACGAACTCGGGGTGGTCGACAAGGACGGCGACGGCAAGCGCGAACGCCCGGACGGAACCAAGCTCGCTATCCTCACCCATGCCGCCGACGCCGGTCAGGTCACCCAGCAGACCAACAACCTGATGCGACGGGACTGGGAGGCCATCGGCTGGACGTCCGGCTGGACCCGATCCCGCCGGAGTCACTCGGGCCACGGTGGGAGTCCGGTGACCTGATGACGCGTGCGGACTGGGGCGTGGGCGACGGCCCGAACTATCTCGTCTATCCGCAGTGGGTCGTCCCGATGGAGCCCTCCCGCTGGGCGCCGCTCGAGGGACAGTTCTACAACGTCCGGGGTACGCCGGCCGAGCACACCCAGCGCGACGTCGACCCGTTCCGGCGGACTCCGCCGCGGATGGAGCCGGAGAAGGGCGGCCCGATCGAGAAGCTGTGGGAGATCTACGACCGCTCCAAGGTGGAGCCGGACGAGCTGAAACGGCACCAGCTCGCCTGGGAGCTCACCAAGGTGCACATCGAGTTCGGCCCGTTCTTCCACGGGTCGGTGGCCAACACCCCGACGCTGACCGTCGCGCACAAGGATCTGCGCAACGTCCCGGTCCGGGAGAACCTCGCCATGGGCGGGTTCAGCCAGCCCTGGATCCATCCGACCCCCGCGGTCTACGACCCGGAGACCTACTTCTGGGCGAACCCGGACCGGCACACCGGCTGAGCGGGTCGGCCCGCCGGCGGCTGCTCGCGGGAAGGCTTCGGGTCGCCGGCGGGTTGGACAGGCGTGGGCAGCCAGACACGCGAGGTCGACGTAGTGGTGATCGGCGCCGGCCAGGCGGGCCTGTCGAGCGCTTACTTCCTGCGCCGCTTCGGCTTCGCTCCGGGTACGGGCCTCGTGGTCCTCGACGCCGACGCGCGGCCGGGAGGTGCCTGGCAACACCGGCCGGGGTCGCTCACGCTGTCGAAGGTGCACGGCATCTTCGACCTGCCGGGCAGCCACTTCCGCCCGACCGAGGCCGACCAGGCGAGGACGGCGGCGGCCGTCGTCTCGGACTACTACGGCGCGTACGAACGCCGATACGACCTGCGGGTCCGACGTCCGGTCCAGGTCCGCTCGGTACGCCGGGCCGATGCCCGGCTCCTCGTCAGCGCGTCCGGTACGGACGGGACACCCGGGGAGGAGTGGGCCGCCCGGGCCGTGGTCAACGCGACGGGTACGTGGCGGCGGCCGTACTGGCCGTACTACCCGGGCGCGAGTGACTTCGCCGGTCGGCAGTTGCACTACGCCGACTACCACGGCCCGGCCGAGTTCGCGGGACAGCGCGTCGTCGTGGTGGGCGGTGGACTCTCGGCGATGCAGGTCCTCTCCGAGATCGCCGACGTGGCGGCCTCGACGGCCTGGGTCACCCGAAGGCCGCCGGAGTTCCGCGACGGCGAGATCAACCCCGACGTGGGCCGAGAGGTGGTCGCGAAGGTGGAGGAGCGGGTGCGCGCCGGTCTTCCACCGGCGAGCGTCGTGAGCGTCACGGGCCTCGCGTACACCCCGGTCGTCCTGGAGGCGCTGCGCAAGGGCGCCCTCGACCGGCTGCCGATGTTCGACCGGATCATCGCGGACGGCGTGGTCTGGAACGACGGCCGGCGGGTGAACGCCGACGTGATCATCTGGGCGACGGGGTTCCGGGCGGTGATCGGGCACCTCGCGCCGCTGCGGCTGCGGGAGTCCGGCGGGGGGATCCGGATGGACGGGACGCGGGCGGTCGCCGAGCCCCGCCTGCACCTGGTGGGCTACGGCCCGTCGGCGAGCACGGTCGGCGCCAACCGGGCCGGGCGCGCCGCCGCCGGGGAGATCCGGGACCTGCTGGCCGCCGAGGACGAGTCGCTCCAGTCCGAACGCGGTGCCCGCGTCGGCTGATCCGAGTCCGGTGTCTGTCCTGACGTCAGTCCTGACGTGAGTGCGACACCGACGTCGCCGTCGAACGGGTGCCGAGATGTTCAAAGGGAATCTTTCGACAGAAGTCTTGCGAAAGAGAACTTTCGAAAGACATCCTTAGGGACCATGACCGATCGACCCGGCGGCGACTCGTCCGACGAACCCCACGAACCCGGCGAGCTGCCGCACCGGGAGCTCCGGGACGCGCAGACCCTGCGCGCCCTGGCCCATCCCGTACGCCTGCGAATCCTCGAGGAACTCGCCCACCGCGGCCCGGCCACCGCGACCGAGTTGGCCGATCGCCTGGGCAAGTCCGCGGCCAACTGCTCCTGGCACCTGCGCCAGCTCGCGCGCTTCGGCTTCCTCGAGGAGGCGCCGGGCGGCACCCGGCGGGAGCGGTACTGGCGGCTCGTCCTGCAGAGCCAGAGCTTCGGGCACTCCGACGCGAACGAGGAGCCCGAGCTGGCCCTGGCCGAGGACGCCGTCGCCGAGGTGATGCTCGCGCGGGAGGTCGAGGCGCTGAACGCCTGGCGTTCGGCGCGGCGTTCCGAGGCTCCGGAGTGGCGTGCGGGGAGCACGGAGTACCAGAACTGGACGTGGTTCACCGCCGAGGAGCTCTCTGCGTTCGCCGAGGACCTGAGCGAGGTGTTGGAGCGGCACCAGTCGCGGGTCCTCGCACGCATCGACCCGGCCCGGCGCCCGCCGGGCTGCCGGCCGGTCCGGTTGGTGGGCTGGGCGATCCCGGTCGGACCGGAGACCGAGACCGCGCGCGAGCGCGAGTCGACCGAGCCGACCGACCCGTGACCGAGCCGACTGATCCGTCCTGACGACAAGGGGAGGCCCCGGGGCGATGCGAAAGGATCACCACGAAGGACCGCCGCTGCTCGAGGTCGAGCAGCTGACCAAGGACTACCGGCGCGGAGTACGCGCCAACGACGACATCAGCCTGCGGGTCCCCGCCGGTCAGGTGTTCGGCCTGCTGGGACACAACGGCGCCGGCAAGACGACCCTGCTCAACCAGGTGATCGGCCTGGCCCGCCCGACCAGGGGTTCGATCCGGATCGACGGAGCCGACGCGGTGGCCGATCCCGCGATGGCCCGCCGGGTCTGTTCCATGCAGCCGCAGGCGCAGGCGCCGCTGGACGGCGTCACCCCACGGCAGGCGATCGAGCTGATGGCCCGGATCCGGGGGGCCCGCCGCCAGCAGGCCCGCCACCGTGCCGCGGAGCTGATCGACGCCCTCGACCTCGGCAGCTGGGCGGACACGTTGGGAGACCGGCTCTCCGGTGGAGTGCGCCGGCTGACGGCGTTCTGCATGATGGCCGCCGAACCAGGCCGGTTGGTGATGCTCGACGAGCCCACCAACGACGTCGACCCGGTACGCCGTCGCCTGCTGTGGGGCCAGATCCGGGCGCTCGCCGACCTCGGTTGCGCGGTGGTGCTGGTGACGCACAACGTCGTGGAGGCCGAACGCGCCGTGGAGCGCCTGGCCGTCCTCGACCAGGGGCGGGTGGTCGCGCAGGGCACCCCGGCCGAGTTGCGGGGCGACGACGGCGACCGGCTCCGGCTGGAGGTCGTCGCACCGGACGCCGCGGCCGCCGAGGCCCTCGCGTCGGCCCCGGCGGTTCCCGCATCCGCGCCGGCCGTCGCGTCCGGCCGCCGGATGGTCCTGACGATCGACGCCGTCCACGCCGCGGACGCACTGCGCTGGGCCCAGAACGAACGGACGGCCGGGCGAATCGAGGAGTTCTCGGTGACCCCGGTCAGCCTGGAGGACGTCTACATCCGGCTGGTCGGCTCCGGCCGGCCCCGGGACGAGCAGACCGAGGAGAACGGCGATGCGTCACTGGTTGCGTAGCTATGCCCTGCTCCTACGCTGGAGCCTGCTGCGGATGCGGACCGATCTGCCGCTCTTCCTGGTCGTCCAGACCGGGATGTCGGTCGGTGTCGTCGTCGGGTTCTCCTTCCTCGTGCCGATCGCCGACGAGGTGACGGCGCTGTACCTCACCACCGGCGCCATGACCGTCGGGTTGATCACCGTGGGAATGGTGGCCGCACCGCAGATCGTCGCCCAGCAGAAGCTCCAGGGCATCTTCGACTACCAGCGTTCGATGCCGGTGCCGCGACTCGCGATGCTGGCGGCGGACGCGACGGTCTGGATCGCCATCAACCTGCCGGGGTTGATCGTCGCGCTCGGCATCGGTGCATTGCGCTTCGACCTGGACTTCACCGTCAGCCCGCTGGTGATCCCCGCGGTGATTCTCGTGGCGACGGCCGCCGTGGCGATCGGCTACGGCGTCGCGTACGCCGTCAAGCCGGTCCTGGTCGGCGTCATCACCAACGCGGTCATCATCGTGGCCCTGATGTTCGCCCCGATCAACTACCCGGCCGACCGGCTGCCGGACTGGCTGGCCACCGTGCACCAGATCCTTCCGTTCGGCTACATGGCCCAGGCCATCCGGGAGACCGTCGACGTACCGAGCACGGGCGTACCGGTCCTGCCGTTCGTCGTCCTCGCCCTCTGGTGCGCGGCCGGTCTGGCGATCACCTCGCGCATCATGACCCGCCGTACCTGAACGGCACTCTGATCGACCCGGGTCGGCCGGCTGGTCGGTCGGCCGACCCAGGTCGTTGTCCACAGCTGATGCTTCCGAGCCCGCGGCGGCGATCTTGGCCGCGATATATTCCTGGCTCCACCCCCGCTTCGATCAAGCAGGGTGGCCCGCACCTTTGGGGAGGGGGACGGGCGGATGGACAAGATCGTCGAAGCCGCGTTCGGGATTCAGTCCGCCCTGTTCAGCCTGCTCATGCTGGTCGTCCTCGGCTTCTGGCTGCTGGTGCTGTCCGGCCGGCTCGGTGTCGACGCGCTCGACGGCGACAGCGGCGCTCCCGGTCGTTCGTCCCAGGGCGGCCGCATCGGCGGGTTCCTCGCCGGTTTCGGACTGGGTGGTGTGCCCGCCACCGTCGCGCTCTCCCTCCTCGTGACGCTCGCGTGGGCGGTCAGCGTCGTCGGCGCGGCCCTGCTCGACGCGAGCGGAGCAGACGTCGGACGCCGGCTTGAGCCGGCCGTGTTCCTCGCCCTGTTCGCTTTGATCGTCGGCTGGTTGGGCACCAGGCTCGCCTTGCTGCCGCTCCGTGCCGCGTTCGAGCGGGACCAGCCGATGTCCCGCCGCGAGTTGCTTGGTCAGGTCTGCGTCACCTGCACCGCCCGCGTCGACCGCTACTTCGGTCAGGCGGCAGTGACGGCGCGCAACGGTTCCGACGTCCTCATCCAGGTCCGCCAGGGTGGCGACGAGCCCCTCGTCGCCGGCAGTTCCGCGCTGATCTTCGACTACGACAGCGACGGGAAGTTCTTCTGGATCGCGCCCTACGACCCCGACCTCGACAGGCGTGGTCGCCGGCCGCGCTGACATCGGGCAGCGCCGCCCTCGACTACCTTCGCGGCCAGGTCAGGGGTTGGGGTCGAAGGCCCGCGGTGCGTGCCAGGCGAGCGCCGCACGCAGCTCACGTACCTCCCGCCTCCGCTGCCGGCGCCCCTGCTCGTGCGCGACCGGGAACAGCCGCAGCCCACCGTGGTAGCGGCGAAACGCCGCGGTGCCGAGCGTCCGCGGCGGTGTCGAACCATCCGCGAGCCAGACCACCAGCCAGGGGCGGGCGCCGTGCTCGACCACCCGCACCCGGGCGATCGAACGCCAGCCGAGGGACCAGCGCTGCCGTCCCCGGCGGACGACCAGGCCACTCGGACCGACCTCGAGGGAGAACGACGGGCGGGCCACCCGCATCAGCTGCCGGGTGGCGGCGGCGAAGAAGACGACGAAGAAGATCAGAGCGAGCAGTCGGACGCCCCGGTCGGCCCACCACGCCCGGTCGGCCCAGGCCGCGAGGGTGAGGCCGACGACGACCTGGCAGCAGGCCAACAGGAGAGCCTGCCAGCGGACGGTGCGGAACTGGACGGCGCCCACGTCGCGGTCCGGGGGCGCGGACGACGCGGACTCCGCGGACGGGTCCGGCCACTCCGATCCCAGCACCGAGTAGGAGCGCGTCTGCTGCGCGGCCGGCGGGGCCAGCGGCTGGTCCAGTGGCTGGCCGAGGGGTGGCAGTCCGGTCGAGGGCGGCCAGGGCTCCTGGTAGTGGACGTAGGGCCCGTACTCCGAACCTCCGCTCGAGTGCCGGAGATCCTGCTGGCCGGTGTGCGGCGGGTACGTCGGGCCCGTGCCTGCCTCCGATCCCCGCGAACCCGCCAGCGGGGTGGCGACGGGCATGGTGAGCCCGGTGCTCGCCGTGGCACTCGACGGGGAAGCACCCGCGGTCATCGAGTCGGGGCTCGACACCGGGCCGGACACGGGGATGGCGCCGGTCTGGTTGTGGAGTTCGGTGGCGTAGTGGTCGACCAGGGTCTGGACCGGCGCGGGCAGCCAGTCGGTGGACCCGGGTGCGAGCGGCTCGATGCCACCCAGCCGGGCGAGCAGGTGGCCGGGGGCGGGTCGCCGTCCGGGGTCGCGGTCCAGGCACGCCGCGATCACCTCGGCGAGGTCGGGTGGCAACCCGTCCAGGGTGGGCTCGGTGTACATCGCGCGGTACATCAGGGCGTCGCTCTGGCCGTCACCGAAGGGGCCGGTCCCCGTCGCGGCGTAGGTGAGGACGGCGCCGAGGGCGAACACGTCGCTCTCCGGACCGATGTGCCCACCGGTGATCTGCTCCGGCGACAGGAAGCCGGGGGTGCCGAGGAACGCCCCGGTCGCGGTGATCTTCGCGCGTTCGAGGGCCTGGGAGATACCGAAGTCGATGACGCGCGGACCGTCCGCGCCGAGGAGCACGTTGGAGGGCTTGAGGTCTCGATGGACCAGCCCGGCCGCGTGGATCGCGGTGAGTGCCTCGGCCAGTCCTGCGGAGAGGCGGCGTACGGCCGGCACCGGTAGCGGTCCGTGTTCGCTCACCGCTTGCTGCAGCGTGGGCCCGGCGACGTACTCCGTCGCGAGCCAGGGGTGGGCGGCCTCCGGGTCGGCGTCGACCACGGCGGCGGTCCAGAAGCCGCCGACCGCCCGGGCCATCTCGACCTCGCGGCGGAAGCGTTCGCGGAACTCCGGATCGTCGGCGAGTTCGGCGCGGGCGACCTTCACCGCCACCGGGCGGCCGCCGGGCGAGGTGCCGAGGTAGACGGTCCCCATGGCGCCACGGCCGAGGCGGCTGTGCAGGGTGTATGCGCCGACCCGAGCCGGGTCGTCGTCCTGCAGGGGCCGCACGCGCTCACTCCTCCTGAGATCGCCGGGCATTCCGGCGTCCGGGAAACGAGCTTAAGGGCAGTTCGGCGCGCCATCCATCGCGATTGCTCAGCAGGAGTTGGTGCTCGCCACCACGGGGAAGTGATCCGACTCGTGCAGCGCGTACTTCACGCCCTGGATGACGGGGTTGGTGATCTCGCCCGGGCTCGCACCCCAGCCGTCGTGGTTGCTGTCGTAGATCTGCTCGTAGTGCAGGTGGGCGATGCCGGTCCCGACGGATCCGACCAGCCCGATGCGCTGACCCAGAGCGACCTTCTGACCGGGCTGGACGTCGCGCTCCTCCATGTGGAGGTAGAGCGTGTACCAGCCGTTGCCGTGGTCGAGCTTCACACCGCCCGGATCCGACAGCTTGGACACGACGCCCGCGGCCGACGCCCGTACGACGGTGCCCCTGGTCTCGCCGTCCTCGTTGAAGAAGTCGATCTTCTTGTCCTCGGGCGCGTGACCGGCGTACGTCGTGAACTCCAGGTGGGTGCCGCACGCCACCGGTAGCTGGAAGTTGGGCCGTCCGTCCGCGAGCACCGTCCTGGCCGGCGCCGGCACCTTGGCCTTCGCGGTGACCGTCGGCTTGGACGCGGCCTTGGTCGCGTGCGGGGTCGGCGTCGGCTTCGCGGTCGCGGTCGGCGGCGCCGTCCTGCTGGCCGTGGGCGTCGGCGAGCCGGTCGCGTCGGGCGTCCGGCCGTCCCCTGACGTGGGGGTCTCGTGACCGTGCCGGTCGTAGGAGCGCGAGGCGCGGTCGCGCTCACGCTCGCGGGAGGTGGCGACCTGGTGCCCGACGGAGTCGGCGGCGAGGGTCGTGGCGCCATCGGCCGTGGCGTCACCGAAGCGGCCAGCCTTGTAGGCGGCGACCCAGGGCGAGGCGGCCCCCACGACGAGGGCGGCGGCACCGGCGGTGACGGCGATGCGCCGGAACGGTCCCGACTGTCCACGCCGGCGTTCGGCTCGGTGCTGCCCTGGCTTACGCCTCAAGAGATCTCCTTCGCTCGAAACAGTGCGCTGCGGCATGCCCGGACGAGCGCCTCCGCGCCCACGGGACGGCGGCGCGGAGTGGAAGGAGATCGCTACGAAGCGAACGTGGTGTCGATGCCTTCCGGGAGCCGTGTTGCGTTGGTGTGCCGATGCTTGTACCGCTTCGGCCCCCGTGGCCGACCTGGGCATTTTGCGGCATCCGACCCGCCGAGGACCAGTCGCCTGTCCACAATGCGGGAAGATGTGGTCGCGAGAACCCAGGAAAGATGGTCCGATACGAGGTTTGCCCGGCGCGTAACTGTGTCGGAGGGTGGCGGCAGGATGGCGGTTGTGCGACTTCCGGCATCGACCCCAGACGAGGTGGTGGCGGAGCTCGCCCCGGCGTTCGCCCAGGTCACCGGCGGTCAGGGCGCGCCGGTCGGACTGGTGGTGGTGCCGGGCGCCGGCCTGGGCCTGGCGGTGGGAGACGCCCGATGGGCCGTCCGTTCCGACCGCCCGGGAGCCCTCGTGGCGGAGATCGCCCGCCTCCATCGGCCGCGTTGGGTCTGGTGGGACGCACGCATGGGCGCTGGGCCGGTGTTGGCCGAAGGCACCCGGGTGCGCGCGTGCTGGGACCTCGCCGCCGTCCACCGAGTCCTCCACGGTGGGCGCCGGGACGATCCCGCGGCCGTGTGGGCCGCGGCCGAAGGGCTGCCCGAGCCACCGCCACCACAACGCGAGGTGACGTTGCTCGACCTGGACCCGTCAGAGGAGCGGTCGCAAGCCCCCGTCCGGCTCGACGGACAGCTGCACTCCGACTGGGCCGGCCAGCGCTGGATCCAGGATCGGACCGACCGCGGCGACCCCCGGGCAGTCGACGGTCCGCTGTCGAGGGCGGCGGTCTGGGCCGCGCTGGCCCTGCGGGTGCAGGCCGCCCAGGAGAGGGCGTTGCGGGCGCTGTCGGATCGCCGGCCGCGGCCACGGCCGTTGCCGCTCGCCCTGCTCACCGCCTACGCGGAGTCGGCGGCCGCCCTGCTCGCCGTGGAGTTGGCGTACGACGGACTCCCGATCGACCGGCCGGCGGCGGAGCGGTTCATCGCCTCGCACGTCGGTCCACGCGCCGTGCGACCCGCCGACGAGGTGGCCAACCGGGCCCGCCGCGACGCCGACGTCCTTCGCCACTTCCGCGGCGTCACCGGCATCGACCTGCGCAACCCGGCCCAGGTGCGCGACCTGCTCGCCAGGGTGGGGCTGACCCTGCCCGACACGCGGTCCTGGCGGCTGGAGCCGTTCCGCGACACCCATCCCGGCGTGGCCGCGCTGCTGGACTGGCGGAAGGCCGAACGCATCGCGACGACCTACGGCTACGGCTGGCTCGACCGACACGTCGGAGCCGACGACCGGCTCCGCGGCGCCTGGGCGGCCTCCGACGGTGCGGCGGGCCGGATGACCGCCCAGGCAGGTCTGCACAACCTGCCCGCCGACCTGCGTGTGGCGGTCGCCGCCGAGCCCGGCCACGTTCTGGTCCGCGCCGACCTCGGGCAGATCGAGCCGCGGGTGCTCGCCGCGGTCTCCGGCGACCGGGCGCTGACGCGAGCCACCATGGACGACGACCTGTACGCCCCGGTGGCCGCCCAGCTGAGGTGCGACCGGCCGACCGCGAAGGTCGCCGTCCTCGCCGCGATGTACGGCCAGACCTCCGGCACCGCGGGTGCGGCGTTGAAGCGGATGGAACGCGCCTACCCGGCTGCCATCGCCTACCTCCGTGCCGCCGAGCACGCCGGCCAGGTAGGCGAGGACATCCGTACCTTCGGTGGGCGACTGATCCGGCTTCGGCGCGAGGAGGCCGACGTCGTCGACGTGCCGGCCGCGGTCGACGCGCCACCCGGTGCGCGGAGCAGCCCCGCCGGGCGCCTGGGACACGGGCGTTTCGCGCGTAACGCCGTGATCCAGGGCGCGGCCGCGGAGCTGTTCAAGGCATGGGCGGCGGCGGTCCGTACCGGCCTGCAGGCCTTCGGCGGCCGGATCGTCCTGTGCCTGCACGACGAACTGTTGCTGCACGTCCCGGCGGACAACGCCGATGCCGCGGCCGACCTGCTGCGCGACGCCCTCGCGGGCACGTCGGACCTGTGGGCGGCCGGCAGCGGGGTCCGCTTCGTCGCCGACGTACGCGTGCTGGCGCGTTGGTCGGAGGCGAAGTAGCGGCTCAGGCCATCTGGACGGCGAACATCCAGCGGTGCGCCTCGAGCTCACGCAGAACGTCGATGACGATGTCCTGGCTCACCTGGTCCATCTCGTCGAGCGGCCCGAGCGCCGCGCGGGCCCGGCTGATGGTGGCGTCGAGCTGGTCGACGATCGCGCTGACGACTTTGTCGTCACTCAGGAAGCCCGGCGAGATCTCCGGCAGGTTGCTGGTGGTGGCCACGGTCGGCGGCCGGCCGTCGGCGGGTACGCCGAGGGCGACCAGCCGCTCGGCCACCTCGTCGGCGAAGCCGCGGGCATCCTTGATCACCTTGTCGAGACGCTGGTGGATCGGCAGGAAGAGCCGGCCCTGGACGTGCCAGTGCAGCTGCTTGCCGTTGAGTGCGAGTCCGAGCAGATCGACGAGTACCGGCTGCATGACCCGGGCGATGTCCTTCGCGGGCAGCGTGCCCGTTGACTTGGCGTTCACGACAACCCTCCCTCTCGTGTCTTCGGTTGGGAGATCGAACAAAACCTGGTTCCAGCCTGCTCGCGCATTGATCGTGATGCAAACGGTCGGTTCTTCGAATTGCTCGGCGGGGCCTCGGAATTGTTGTCGGCGGGTAATTTCCGGCGTTACCGGAATACCGTGCTAAGCCGCGTTCGCGCTGGTCAGAGGGCACGTGGGCCGTCTTGCTCAGAGGCCGTACGACGTGTGAGGCGTCTCACCAGAGGACGTCCGACGCATGCGTTTCGCATTCGTTCGAGGGGTGCGGGCCGACCATTCAGGCGACCATTCAGCCGACCATTGAATGGAGGAGTTCGACCATTCGAAGGTGAGGCCGTCGCCATCTCCCGATTCCGGTGCCCCGCTCACCGCCGGGCCCGCTCACTGGCAGACCCGCGTTCGTCGTCGATCCGCGCGATCCACGCCACCATCCGTGCTGTGGCCGGTTCCGGTCCACGGCCTGACGGCACTACGTGTCCGTGGAACTCCTCTGGGTGTGGTGGTTCGCGTCAGTCTGCGTCAGGGTGTACATGTGCAGTGCGCGGTATGGCCCACTTACGGGAGGTTGTCATGAGCATCGGTGCAGGCATCTTCTTCATCGCGTTCGGAGCGATCCTCGCCTTCGCCGTGCGCGCTCAACCAGACTGGCTTCGAGTCGACGTGGTGGGCTGGGTCTTCATCCTCACCGGCATCACCATCCTCGCCATCACCCTGAGCCTGTGGTCCAAGCGCCGGCGGTCCGCGACGGTCAGCGAGCGGCAGGTGCTGGAGAACGGCCGCCAGACCACCACCGAGCGCCGGGTCTACCACGAGACCGACGTACCGCCGGAGGTCTGAGACCCCTGGGCCCGCCGACCCCTGGGCCTACGGACCCAGGGGTCACTGCCCTGGTCTACTGACCGCCCAGCCCGGTGGTGGCCACACCACGCACGATCTGCCGCTGGAAGAAGACGAAGACGGCAAGGAGCGGCAGCGCGGCGAGCACCGCGGCGGCGGAGTTCTGCGCGTACTGCAGGCCGTACCCACTTCGCACGTTGGCCAGCCCGACCGGCAGCGTCATGAGGTCGGGGTTGTTGGTCACGATGAACGGCCACAGGAAGTTGTTCCACGCACCGATGAACAAGAAGATCGAGACGGCGGCGAGGACCGGCCGCGACAGCGGCAACACGATGGACCAGAAGATGCGCAGCGGTCCGGCGCCGTCCATCCGCGCCGACTCCTCGAGTTCGCGCGGGATGCCGTCGAAGAACTTCTTCAGGATATACACGATCACGGGATGGACGAGCTGGGGCAGGATGACGCCCCAGTAGGTGTCGACCAGGTCGAACGTCGCCATCTGCCGGAAGAGCGGCACGATCAGCAGCTGCCCCGGCACCATGATGGAGGCCAGCGTGATCGCCAGCAGCAGCTTGCGGCCCTTGAACCACATGCGGGAGAAGCCGTACGCCGCGAGCGCGGAGATAAGCACGCTCAGCACGGTGACGGCGACCGCGATGAGCACACTGTTGGAGAACCACACGACCAGGTTTCCCTGGCCGAGCACCTTGCGGTAGGCGTCCAGGGTGAATCCGCTCTCGGGCAGGATCTGCACCGGCACCCGCACCGCGTCCTGCTCGGACTTGAACGATGTGAGGATGTTCCACAGGAACGGCACCAGCCAGGCGGCCGCCATCACCAGCAGCGCCAGCAGTCCGACGATCCGGCCGGCGGTGATACGGCGAGGCGACGTACCCGCCCAGTGCGTCGCCGTCGAACGAACCCGGCCTGGGCGTGCGGTGAGCTGCGAGACCGTTTCGGCACTCATGGACCGGACCCCTTCAGTCGCTGTTGCGGGAGAACAGCTTCAGCTGGCCGATGGACAGGATGACGATGACCGCGAACACGAGGTAGGAGATCGCGGCCGCGTAGCCGAGCCGGAAGCCGGAGAAGCCGATGTCGTAGACGTAGAGCAGGACCGGCCGGGTCGCGCCGTTCGGGCCACCGCGGGTGAGCAGGTAGATCTGGTCGAACACCTTCAGCGAGGCGATCAGCTGGAGGACGGCGATCAGGCCGGTGATGCGCCCGAGCATCGGCAGCGTGATCGACCACATCGACCGCCATTCACCCGCGCCGTCGATGGCGGCGGCTTCGTAGAGGTGCTGCGGGATGTCCTGCAGGGCAGCGAGATAGAGCAGGTAGTTGAAGCCGAGGGTCCACCAGACCGTGGTGATCGCCACCGACAGCATGGCGAAACGCTCGTCCTGCAGCCACGGAACGCGGTCGAGCCCGATGGCCTCCAGTGCGGCGTTCGCGAGACCGAAGTCGGCGTGGTACATCCAGCCCCAGAAGATGGTCACCACCGTGACCGGGAGCAGGAACGGCGCGAAGAACGACATCCGGTACAACCACTGCCCCGGGAAGCCGAGGTTGGTCAGCAACGCCAACGCGAGCGGGATGACGACCATCGGCACGGTGGTGATCAGGGTGAAGAGCACCGTGTGCCACAGCGTCCGCCACACCTCCGGATCGGTGAACGCCTCGCTGTAGTTGGCGAGTCCGACGAAGGCCGCCGGACGACCGTTCAGGCTCGCGTCGGTGAAGCCCATGAAGAAACCGGAGATGATCGGCCAGACGAGGAAGACCGCGAACACGAGCAGAAACGGAGCGACGAACAGCACGCCTGAATGCCACACGCGGGTGGTCCACGGCGGTGGGGCGGTGGCGACGGACTTCGGTGGAGTTTCCTTCTCTACAACGGCACTGGTCATGAGAGGGTCCTTCACGCGGCCAGGAACTACAGCGGGCTCGGGGCTTCGATCTGCTTGCGGGTCTCGCGGAGGAACTGATCCACGGCCTGTTCGGGACTGAGCTGGTTGAGCAGTGAGGCCTGGAAGATCTGGGTGCCGCGGTCCTCGTACGGCGAACCGGAACCCGCGAACCACGCGTCCGGAGCGAGGAAGAGATGGTCGGCCGCGGCCTGGTAGTGGGACTGCGGGACCATCGCGCGGTATTCCTCCGTCTCCCGGACGGGCCGGTATGCCGGCACGTGTCCGGCGGTCGCCCAGATCGTTCCCGCCTTGAGCATGTAGGCGACGAACTCGTGCGCGGCTCGGCGGTCGTCCTCGTTCACGTCGCGCTGGAAGGGCAGCACGAAGCTATGGGAGTCGGCGAAGGCGCCCGGTTGTTCGAGTACCTGCGGGAAGGGCACCGCGTCGAGCTTGATGTCGGTGTCGCGCAGGGTGGCGAGGCTCCAGGTGCCACCGAAGAGAACGCCGGAACGCTTGGAGACGAAGGTGGCGTACTGGTCGGATCCGTCGACGGTCGGGGAGATGGTGCCGTCGTGGATCTGCTTCATGAACTCAAGTGTCGACACGGCGACGTCGGCGTCCATCTTCAACGCCGAACTGTCGTTGTCGCGCGGGATCGTCATCGTCCCGCCGGCCTGCCCGAAGAAGGTCCAGAACGTACGCCAGACCCCGCCCTGGGAGTAGCCGAACCCCTTGCTCACCTTCGCGAGCTCGCGGCCGGCCTCGAGGTAACGGTCTTTTGAGTCCAGGCCGACGAGGCGGTTGTCGCCGTCGAGCAGTCCGACCTCGCGGCAGTAGTCGAGGTTGTAGAACGCCAGAATCGGGTGCGTGTCGAGCGGGATGGCGTAAACGCCGCCGGTGAGTGAGGCCCGGTCCCACAGGTCGGGGTTGAAGTCCTTTTGGTGCAGGCCGAGTTCGGCGAGCACGTCGAGGTCGAACGGCGCCAGCATCTTGCCTTCGCCGAGCGCGGTGACCCGCGACATGTGCGCGATCGCCGTCTCCGGTGCGCGTCCGCCGGCGGAGGACATGGCGAGCTTCGTGTAGTAGGGCTGGCCCCAGGACAGCGTCACCGGACGGAAGTCGACGTCCGGGTTCTCCTTCCGGTAGCCGGCGTACATCTCTTCCAGGATGGGGAACTCGCCGCCCTCGAAGAGATTCCAGAACCGCACCAACGTGCGTCCGCTGCCCGCGGCGATCGGCTGCGAGCAGGCGCTGAGCGCTCCTCCGGCGAGGAGGGCGCCGCCACCGGCGAGCACGCCGCGCAGGAACGAACGCCGACCAGGGTCGGGAATGTGCAGCGGCATCGTCGGCCCTTCCTTGACTCCTACTGCGATGGACGAGAGAAGCGGTGAGTTCGAGATACCGAACGGCGTTCGCGATGTCGTAGACGGAAAACCTAGGGGTGAGCGCTTTCCCCGTCAACAGATTCGCAATGATTCGGTAAACCGGAGCGCTCCTCCGGTACGGCGTGTGTCGGCGGTGTTTCCGTATCCGGCCCGGTGGGGTCACCTTCGTGCCAGGCTTGCGCAGGACGGCGGGTGTCGCGCTACGGCAGGTGTCGCAGTGCTGCCGGCGCTGGGAGTACGGCGGGGCAGTGTGCGGTGTGGCGGAGGTGTGGCGTGCGGGTCGCGGGAACCTTGGCGGTGGTCACCGGAGCGTCCAGCGGAATCGGGCGGGCGGTGGCCGTCCGGTTGGCGGGCGCGGGGTGTCGGTTGATCCTCGTGGGCCGGGACGAGGCGCGGCTCGCGGAGGTCGCCCGGGACACCGGCGGTGAGGTCGTGGTGGCGGATCTGGCCGACTCGATCGCCGTGGCGGAGTTGGCGGAACGCCTGGCGCGCGACGGTGCCGGGCCGGACGTCCTGGTCAACAACGCCGGCATCGGCAGCATCGGCCCGGTGGCGGCGCAGGACGGCGCGGACCTCGACCGGCTGCTCGCGGTCAACCTGCGTGCGCCGGTGACGCTCACCCGCTCCGTACTTCCCGGGATGCTGGAACGCGGTCGCGGTCACCTCGTCTTCGTGTCGTCCATCGCCGCCATCCTGGGCGTCGCGGGAGAGTCGAGCTACGCGGCCGTCAAGGCGGGCTTGCACGTCTTCGCCGCGAGTGTGCACGCCGAGGTGGGTTCGGCGGGGGTCGGCGTGAGTACGATCGTGCCGGGCGTGGTGGACACGGAGTTCTTCGTGCGCAGGGGTTCGCCCTACACACGCCGCTTCCCCCGGCCCATCCGCGCCGACAGGGTGGCGGACGCGGTGCTGCGTGCGGTCGAACGTGACCGCGCCGAGGTGATCGTGCCAGCGTGGCTGCGGGTGCCGGTCATGGTCCGCTCGATGGCACCGAACACCTACCGCCGGCTCGCGGCTCGCTGGGGCGGAACGTCCTGATCGCTCCGCTCGGCCTGCTTGCTGCGGCACGCGCCCGAGGAGCCCCGCAAGGTGACCTTGCGATTGCGTCGTTCAGCGGCGGAGGGGGTGTTGTCTCGGGTTGGTCCATGGGGGTGGGATGTATTCGGGGTGGCCGTGGTTGCTCATCCTGACCTGCCAGTTGTCGTGGTGGATCAGGTGGTGGTGGGTGGGGCAGATGAGTACTCCGTTTCTGACATCGGTGGGCCCGCCGTCTGCCCAGTGGATGAGGTGATGGGCGTGGCACCACTTCTCCGGCGCCTCGCAGTCGGGGAAGTTGCAGTGGTGTCCGTCGCGTTCCCCGATGGCGTGGCGCTGGCTGCTGGTGAAGAGTCTTGTTCCGGTGCCGAGGTCGAGGATGGCTCCGTCGCTGCCCAGGACGGCGGGGAGGATCTCGGCGTCGCAGGCCAGCATCCGCAGCCACCGCGCGGAGACCGCGATCCCGCCCGGGACCTTCCCGAACGTCCCGACCTTCGGACCGCTGCCATCCGCGCCGCCGTTCTCACGATCGGAACAGCCGCCCACGTTCTCTCCGCACCCGGTAGGGCTGTCCTCGCAGCAGCCGGCGGGGCTGGTGGGGTTGAGGGTTGCGGTGGCTTGGAGGGTGGTGTGGATGACGCCGTGCCCGTGCAGGTCACGCAGGTATTGGAAGGGGATCGTCGCGGTGATCCGCGGCCTCGTCCCACCCCGGGTGGGTGCGTTGCCGGCGGCTTGGGCGAGGTCGATCCATTCGATGGCGGCGTCGGCGAGGCGGCGGTCGTAGGGGCGGGTGTCCCTGCCGTGGGGTCCGGGGCGGGGTTTGGCGAGGGCGTCGAGCATGCCGTGGAGTTGGGTCATGTAGGCGCGTTCGAACCGCATCGTGACCGTGCCGATGCCCGGCGCTGCGGTGCCGAAGTAGACGGTCCTGCTCGCCGCGGCCTTCTTTTCTTCCCGTGCGAGTTGTTCACCGATCCGCCGGTCGGCGTCGTCAGGGGCCACCACCTGATACAACCGTTCCCCCAACGCTCGCAGCTCCTGCGGGTCGAAGGTCTGTGCCTGTTCCACCAACGCGGTCTCGCCTTGGGCCTTCACCTCAGCGTCGATATCGGCGGGGAGTTTCCCCATCGCCAGGTGGATCTCCTGCGCGTGCTGTAGCGAGACTCTTCCCTCAGCCAGTGCCTTCTTCGTGGTGTGCAGGGTGGTGTCGAGGGCTTTGGCCAGCTTCACCGCGCCACCGGCTTCGGACCGGCTCATCCGGGTCTGCTGCCGGACCCATACCGCCGTGCTCGCCGCACCCGTGCCGGTGTGCACGGCGTTGACATCGGCCTGTCGCACGAGATCCAGGATCAGGGCGTCCAGACGCGCCCGCTCCCGCACAAGCTGGGCCAACGCTTCACCGACGTCGCGGGGAGCGACCAGAGCGGACACGACGCCACCTCGTCGAGACAGTCGCGGACACCATCGACCACCGCACGAAGCGGATGGGTGGAGGTGGTGTCGGCGTCCATGACCAAACCCTAGACCCGACCACCGACAACAACCCCTTGTAAACAAGGGCGTTCGGGCCACGCGGCCGAGACTATTTCGAACAATTCCTGGTCAGAAGAGCGCCCTCGATGCGACGGGTCGAAAGGCTCAGGGCCGTCAGACCCGTTGGTCTGACGGCCCTGTTCGGCCGGCTCATGGTCAGGCCTTGTTGAAGGTGTTCTTGGCCCAGAGGTAGGAGACGACGGCGATGCCGGCGCACCAGGCGGTGGCGATGAGGGCGCTGTTGCCGATCGGGGTGCCGAGCAGGAGGCCGCGGACGGTTTCCATGATCGGGGTGAAGGGCTGGTACTCGGCGAACCAACGGAGGACGGTGGGCATCGAGTCAGTGGGGACGAATCCGCTGCCGAGGAAGGGCAACAGGATCAGGGGCATGGGGGCGTTGCTGGCGGCTTCGGGGGTCGGGGACTTCAGGCCGAGAGCGACCGACAGCCAGGTGACGGCCACGGCGAACAGGGTGAGCAGAGCGGCGCCGGCCAGCCATTCAGCCGCGGAGGCGTTGGGGCGGAAGCCGATCGCCAGGGCGATGCCGATGAGGACTGCCATGCTGAGGAGCTGCTGGACGACGCTCGCGACGACGTGACCGGTGAGGACCGAGGCGCGGGAGATCCGCATGGTGCGGAAACGGGCGATGATGCCTTCGGTCATGTCGGTGGCGACCATGACGGCGGTTCCGGTGGCCGCCATGGAGGCCGTCATGAGCAGGATGCCGGGGACGACGTAGTTGACGTAGGCGTCGCGGCCGCCGCCGAGCCCCTCGCCGAGCGTTCCGCCGAGGACGTACACGAACAGCAACAGGATGATGACGGGCGTGGCGACCAGCTGCACGGTCATGGACGGGTAGCGGAGCAGGCGCTTGAGCTGGCGCCGGACCATGGTGGAGGAGTCGCGCGCGGCGAGGGTGAGCGTGCTCATCGGGAGGCTTCCTTCTGCTGGCCGGTGAGGGTGAGGAAAACGTCGTCGAGGTCGGGGGTGTGGACGCTCATGTCGTCGATGTCGATCGAGCGTTCGTCCAGGCGGGCGAGCAGTTCGCGGATCGCCCGGACGCCGCGGTCGCTCGGCACCTGCAGGGTGAGTGCCTCCGCGTCGGCGATCCCCGCGCCGAGGAGGTCGCGGGCGGCGACGAGCAGGTGCGTGTCGGCGAAGGTGAGTTCGATGTGGCCATCGGGGATGCGCCGCTTGAGCTCTTCGGCGCTGCCTTCGGCGATCAGCCGTCCGTGGTCGAGGAGGGCGATGCAGTCGGCAAGCTCGTCGGCCTCCTCGAGGTACTGGGTGGTGAGGAAGATGGTGACGCCGCTCGCGACGAGCTCACGCACGATCTGCCACATGGAGCGGCGGCTGCGCGGGTCGAGGCCGGTGGTGGGTTCGTCCAGGAAGATCAGACGGGGGTCGCCGACCAGGGTCATCGCCAGGTCGAGCCGCCGTTGCATACCGCCGGAGTAGGTCCCGGCCGGTTTGCGCGCCGCGTCGACCAGGTCGAAGCGGTCGAGCAGTTCGGCGGCCTTGCGCTTGCCGTCCCTGCGGGACAGGTGCTTGAGGTCGGCCATGAGGAGCAGGTTCTCCTCGCCGGTGAGCAACTTGTCGACGGCGGAGTACTGGCCGGTGACGCCGGTCGCGCCGCGTACGTCGTCCGGCTTGCGGGCCAGGTCATGACCGGCGACCTGGACGGTGCCGCCGTCGGCCGGGATCAGCGTGGACAGGATCTGGACGGTGGTGGTCTTGCCGGCGCCGTTCGGGCCGAGCAGGGAGAAGATCGTTCCTTCGGGGACGGCCAGGTCGACTCCGTCGAGTACGACCTTGTCGCCGTAAGACTTGCGCAGCCCGTTCGCCGCGATGGCCAGGTTCGTCATGATGGTGCTCCTCAGGGGCTGCGGGTCGCAGGCGGTGGGCTAGAGGCTGTGGGCGGTGATGTCGCCGTGTGAGGTTGTCGCGCGGATGTCGAGTTGGGGGGTGCCGTTGTTTTTGAGGGTGTTGTTGATGCGGCCGTAGGTGGTGCCGGCGTCGAGGGTGGCGGAGACTCCGGTGGCGGTGGTGACGGTGATGTCGCCGTACTGGGTGCGGAGTTCGACTTTGCCGTGGGTGGCTTCGGTGATGGTGATGTCGCCCCTGGCGGTGGTGACTTCGGCGGAACCGCTCAGCCGGCCGATCTCGACGTCGCCGTCGATGGCGGTGAGGTGGAGGTTGGCGGCTTCGTCGATCTTGGTGTGGCGGTAGGCGCCGGTGAAGGTGAGGTTGCCGAGGCGGCCGACGCCGCGCAGTTCACTGGCGGCGGTTTTGGCGTTGACCTGGGAACCGGTGGGCAGCTGGATGGTTACCTGGATGGAGCCGGAGGGGCCGAAGGCCTGGTTCTTGACCGTGGTGTGGATCGTCAGCACGCCGTCGGTGTAGTCGATGCTGGTCTGTTCGGCTGTTTTGACGTCGCGGTTCTTGGCGGGGTTGGTGGGTGTGACCTCGACGGTGGTGTCGGTGCGGTCGGCGGCGATGAGCTGGATGCGTCCGGCGGGGATGTCCAGGACGGCGGTGATGGGGGCGGGGGTGTCGAAGGTGTGCATCGTGGTCTCCGGCGGGTCGTGTTCTGGTTGTTTCTGACGCCGGAAACGCTACGTTGCATTCCAGATCTGTGCAACACGTGCGTTGCTTCGGAACGGCATGTGTGCAGGTGAGCGCCTCGATATTGTTGCAACGGTCTCGAATCTAACGCAACGATCGTCGACCCTGCCGTTGCATTGGAGTGAAAGTGAACGCTATGGTGAGGGCGTCCAGGAAGCGTGAAGGGAGATCGCGATGCCGGGAGGCAGACTCACCCAGCAGGAACGCCAGCAGATCGCGCTGGGGCTGGCCGACGGCCTCGCCTACGCGGAGATCGCCAGACGCCTCGATCGTCCGACCTCGACGATCACGCGCGAGGTGATGCGCAACGGCGGACCTACCGGTTACCGGGCCGACCTGGCCCACCGCGCCACCGAACGCCGCGCCCACCGGCGCAGTCAGTCCGCGCCCCGGAGGGCAGAGGCGCCCCCGCAGGCCCACGGACGCGACGCCGAGGCCGTACGCGAGTACGAGGAGATGTTCACCACCGTCCTCATGCAAGCGGGCACGCCCAAGATGATGGCCCGGGTGCAGGCATGCCTCTACACCACCGACGCGGGCAGCCTCACCGCCGCCGAACTCGTCCAGCGCCTCCAGGTCAGCCCGGCGTCCATCTCCAAGGCGATCACGTTCCTCGAAAGCCAGGGCCTCGTCCGCCGCCAACGCGACGAACGCCGTCGCGAGCGCTACGTCGTCGACGACGACATCTGGTATCAGGCGATGATCGCCAGCGCCCGTTCTCTCGACCAGGTAACCGAGGCCGCCCGGCAGGGCGTCGCCGTCCTCGTCCCCGGCACCCCGGCCGCCACCCGCCTGGAGAACATCGCCCGCTTCATCGACTTCGTCAACGAGAGCATCACCCGCGCCGCCGAACAGGCCCGCGACGTCCTCCACACCAAAGCCGAAGCGACCTCAGACGGTGTTGCCGCGTCAGGTGCGGATCGCGAATAGAGAGTCGTGGACAGCGGATACACGCCGCCACAGTGGTGGCTGTCAACCGCACCTTTGCGTCGATGCGGAGATCGCCGGTCGTGAACCGCCGGCAGGTGAACTCTCGGATCCGTCAGTGCCCGGCGATCGCCCGCAGCGACTGACGCAGTGACCCCATCGTGGCGAGGACCGCGGTGGGCTCGTATCCGCAGTGGGCCATGCAGTTGGCACATCGCGGGTCGCGGCCGCGGCCGTAGCTGTCCCAGTCGGTGTCCTCGATCAGCTCACGGTAGGTCGTCGCGTAGCCGTCGCTCATCAGGTAGCAGGGACGCTGCCAGCCGAACAGCGAGTACGACGGGATTCCCCAGGCAGTGCAGGGAAAGTCGACCTTGCCCTCGAGGAAGTCCAGGAAGAGCGGCGAGTGGTTGAGTCGCCAACGCCTGCGGTTGCCCTGCCCGAAGGCCTTCCGGAACAGTTCGCGGGTCTGGGTGACACCGAGGAAGTGCTCCTGGTCCGGTGCCTTCTCATAGGCGTACGCCGGCGACACCATCATCTCGTCGACCTGGAGGTCGTCGTTGAGGTAGTCGAGGACGTCGATGACGTTCTGCGGTGAGTCGTTGCTGAAGAACGTCGTGTTGGTGGTGACCCGGAACCCTCTCTCCTTCAGGAATCGCACCGCCGCGACGGCCCCCTCGAATCCGCCCTCTCGGCAGACCGAGGCGTCGTGGCGTTCCTTCAGGCCGTCGATGTGGACGGTGAAGGCGAAGTAACGGGAGGGCCGGAAGTCGAACCGGTCCCACCATTTCTGGACCAGCAGCGCGTTGGTGCACAGGAAGACGTACACCTTCTTGGCCACCAGCTCGTTGACCAACCGGTCGATCTCCGGGTGCATGAGCGGTTCGCCGCCCGCGATGGACACCATCGGCGCCCCGCACTCCTCCATCGCGGCGACCGCCTGCTCGACGGGCATTCGGCGACGTAGCTCGTCGGCCGGGTGCTGGATCTTCCCACATCCCGCGCACTGCAGGTTGCACGCGAAGAGGGGCTCGAGTTCGACCAGCAACGGGAACTTCTCACGTCTGCGCAGGCGCTGGGTGGCGAGATATCGCGCGATGCGCAGGCTCTGCCGCAACGGCATGGTCATGGCTGCCGCACCTCCTTCGGCAAAGTGAACTGAATGTCCTCCGTGGTCACCTCACGTTCGAGTAGGTCGACAGGACCCAGGCCACGGATGGCTTCGACTGTTTCCTCGACCAGCGACATCGGTGCCGAGGCTCCGGCGGTGATCGCGATCGTCCCCGCGTCGGTCAGCCAGGCGAGGTCGATGTCGCCGGCGTCGTCGATCAGGTGGGCGGGCGTGCCCATCCGGTCGGCGAGTTCGACCAGACGGTTGGAGTTGGAGGAGTTCTGGGAGCCCACCACGAGTACGAGGTCGGCTTCGTCGGCGACCGATCGCAGGGCGTGCTGGCGGTTCGTGGTGGCGTAGCAGATGTCGTCGGATCCCGGCGCCTGCAGCGACTCGAAGCGTTCGTGCAGGACGTCGACGATCTCGGCGACCTCGTCGACGGCGAGTGTCGTCTGTACGAGGTAGGACACCCGCGCCGGATCGGGTACCTCGATGCCGCGCGCCGCGTCGAGGTCCTCGACGAGCAGGGTGCTGTCGGGGCGTTCGCCGATCGTTCCCTCGGTCTCCTCGTGCCCGGCGTGCCCAATGAACAGCACCGTGTCGCCGCGGTCGGCGAACCTGCGTGCCTCGCTGTGCACCTTGGCCACCAGGGGGCAGGTCGCGTCGACGACGGACAGGCCACGGACACTCGCGTCCGTCCGGACCGCCGGCGCGACTCCGTGGGCGGAGAAGACGACCGTGGCGCCGTCGGGCACCTCGTCCAACTCCTCGACGAACACCGCGCCGAGGGCCTCCAGCCGGCGGACGACATGCACGTTGTGCACGATCTGCTTGCGTACGTAGACCGGTGCGCCCTGCTGCTCGAGCACCCGCTCGACGATGTGGATCGCGCGTTCGACCCCGGCACAGAAGGATCGTGGCGAGGGCAACAACACCCTGCGGGGGCGGATGGCCGACCCCCACGTGGCCAGGGCGGGTGCGACGCGGGTCAGCGTACGGAGGGCGGTACGCAGATGCGCGACGGTGACCGGACGCAGCAGTGGCCGGGTGGCCGGGTCGGCGATCACCCGGACGCACGCGGTCGGGGTCTCGGCGGGCAGGCCGGCGAGCGACCACGCCGACTCCATGTCCACGGCGAGGGCGCCCGTTCGGTGCAGGGTTCGGCGTTCGGCGCCGGTGACGATGTGGTCGCGGCTGAGGACCGGCCCGGTGCGCACGGTCAGTCCGAAACGCCGGAGCCGGGCCGCGAGCAGCGGTGCGCTGGGACAGGTCACCACCCGGTCGGCTCCGCGGACCTCGGTCGCCACGATGACGTCACCGGGCACCAGGGAAGGGTCGAGGCCCCCCGCGATCCCGGCGACCGCCACCGCGGGCGGGGCGCCGGGCCGTGCGTCGGACTGGGCGCCGGACTGGGCGCGGAGGTCGCGGGCGGCCCGCTCGGCCCGCTGCCGTCCCGCTCCGGTCGGCACCAACGCGACGCCTGGCTCACCCGCGGCCGTGAGGCCCCGCCGCAGGCAGGCGGCTTCGGCGCGCGTTGGCGCCCAAACGACGTACGCAGACGTCATGGCAGCCTTCCTCATACCCGTCCGAGCACCCGACCCAGGGCGCTGATCGGGAACACCAGCCGATACAGGTGGTAGTTGAGGTAGAAGTCGCCGGGGAAGCCGGTTCCGGTGAAGTGCGCCTCGTCCCACCCGCCGTCGGGACGCTGGGTCTCGACGAGCCATTCCACTCCCCGCTGGGCCGCCTCGGAGTCAGCCTCGTCGGCCGCGTCCAGGGCGAGCAACGCCCAGGCCGTCTGGGAGGCGGTCGAGGCACCCACTCCGATCCATTCCGGTTCGGAGTAGGAGCGCAGGTCCTCACCCCAGCCACCGTCGGCGTTCTGTCGTGCTCGCAGCCACTCGACGGCACGGTGGATCGCCCGATGCTTGCGGGAGACCCCGGCCGCCACCAGCGCGGGTACGACGGCGCCGGTTCCGTAGATGTGGTTGGCGCCCCACCGGCCGAACCACGACCCTTCCGGCTCCTGCTCCTCGAGCAGCCAGCGCACGGCCCGCTGCACGACCGGATCATCCGCGTGTCCTTCGTGGGCGAACATCTCGACGATGTGGGCCGTCACGTCGGCGCTGGGTGGGTCGATCACCGCGCCGAAGTCGCAGAACGGCAGCTGGTAGGCGAGTTCGCGGGTGTTGTCGGCGTCGAAGGCGCCCCACGCGCCGTTCCGGCTCTGCATGCCACGCAGCCAGATCCTGGCCCGGCGTACGGCGTCGTCGACCTCCGGCACGTGCGCGGTGCGGCGCAGGCCGAGGACGACCTCGGCGGTGTCGTCGGTGTCGGGATAGCCGTCGTTGTCGAACTCGAACGCCCACCCGCCGGGTGGTGTGGTCGGACGCCGGACCGCCCAGTCACCTCGAACCGTGATCTCCTCCTGGAGCAGCCAGTCACGGGCGCGCAGCATCGCCGGCGCGTCGGGGTCCATGCCCGCGTCGCCCAGCGCCACCAGCGCGAGGCCGGTGTCCCAGACCGGCGACTGGCACGCTTCGATCCGTCGTACGGTCCCGTGCGGTGTCTCCTCGCGGATGGTGTAGCGCTCCCATCCCCGCAGGCCCGCGGTCAGCACCGGATGGTCCAGGGGATACCCGAGTGCGTTCAGCGCCATCAGCGAGTAGACCCACGGTGGCTGGATGCCACCCCAGCAGCCGTCCTTCTCCTGGCGCGCGATGATCCACTCCGCGGCTCGACGCAAGGCGACCTTGCGCAGTGGCCGGACGGCGTGGCGTTCGTACCCGTGCAACACCTGGTCGAGGCGCTGGAAGGCACCCCGCCAGGTGGTCACCGGATCCGGCCGGGGCGCCGGCGCGTGGCTACGCAGCTCGGCGGTCGTCACGCCGAGGTCACGCTGGGGCCTGAGCGCACCGAGGATGGTGAGGGGTACGACAGTCTGTCGTGCCCAGCACGCCCAGTCGTAGAGGTTGAACGGCACCCACTTCGGCAGGAACACGATCTCCGGTGGCATCGCCGGAACGTCGTTCCAGCTCCACTCGCCGAACAGTGCGAGCCACATCCGGGTGAAGACCCGGCTGCGCTCCAGACCACCCTTGTCAAGAATGTATTGACGGGCCTGTTTCAGGTGCTGGTCGTCCGGGTCGTCACCGGCGAGGCGGAGCGCGACATAGGCCTCGACCGTCGTCGAGAGATCACCGGGCCCGAACCTGAAGTTGGCCCACGAACCGTCCTGGCGCTGCTGGCTGCGGATCCAGCGGGCGGCCTCCTCGGTCTGCTCGGCCGTACGGATTCCGAGGAACTGACGCATCATCAGGTCCTCGGCGTCCATCGTGACGTTCGTCTCCAGCTCGCCCTTCCACCAGCCGGCCGGGTCCTGCAGGTCCATCAGGTGGGCCACGGCGCGGTCGAGCGCGTCCTGCGCGCGGTGGGTGTGTGAAGTGGCGTCGCGGAGTCGGTCGTGTGCCGTCATCAGCGGTCCCGTCCACGCAGCCGGCGGGCGATCCTGGCCAGGTCGTCTCGGATCTCCTCCGGCAGCTCCAACGGGTCGAGGGCCCGCACTCCGGCAGCGAGCTGCCGGTCGGCCTCCTCCTCGGTCCAGGCACGCCCACCGGCCTCGTCGACCAGGACGGCCGCCCGGATCAGTTCGCCCTCGTCCAACGGGTCGGGCCGGTTGTAGAGGTCCCGCAGCTCCGCGGCCGCCGCCGTCGAGGAGGTGAGCGCCGCCACCACCGGGACCGTCTTCTTGCACGCGCGCAGGTCCGACAACACCGGCTTGCCGGTGAGCACCGGGTCGCCCCAGATGCCCAGCAGGTCGTCGGTGAGCTGGAACGCCATCCCGACGTGGTTGCCGAACTCCGCGAGCCCCCTGACCAGGGTGGGCGGCGCACCGGCGAGAACGGCGCCGAGCGACGTCGAACAGGCGAGCAACGCCGCCGTCTTGTCCGCCGCCATGCTCATGCACTCCTCGAGCGTCACGTCGTCGCGCTTCTCGAACGCCACGTCGGCGGTCTGCCCCGCGATGAGCTGTCGAACCGTGGCGCCGAGCCGGCGTACGGCGTCGGGCACGTGTTCGGAGCGGGCCTCGCCGAGCACTTCGTTGGCGAGGGACAGCAGGGCGTCCCCGGCGAGGATCGCCGCGGAGATCCCGAACCGGGCCCAGACCGTCGGGCGGTGCCGGCGTTCGGTGTCGCCGTCGATCACGTCGTCGTGCAGCAAGGAGAAGTTGTGCACCAGCTCGCAGGCCAGGGCGGCCGGCACGCCGGCCGCGGCCGGTGCGTCGGCGGCCAACGCGGACAGGACCGCGAGGGTCGGGCGCAGACCCTTGCCGTTCAGGTTCTGCTCGGCCGGGAAGTGGCCCTCGGAGTCCCAGAACCCCAGGTGGTAGCCACAGGTCAGCCGGGTGCCCGCGTCGAGCCGGTCCAGCACCTCGTGCAGCGCCGGGTCGACCAGCCGGCGAATCTCGGTGATCCGGTACTCGGTCGGGATCAGCGTCATGGCAGGGCCTCCCCAAATGTTCGAAGTCGGGGCGGGCGTGCACGAGAGATGTCGAGCACGTCCGCCGCCTGGAGGCCGCTACGCACGGCGCCCTCCATCGTGTCCGGCCAGCCGGTGGCGGTCCACGCACCGGCGAGTGCCAGGTTGGGCAACAAGGTGCGGGCGGGTGGCCGCAGCTCCGCCGTACCAGGTCCCTGGTGGAAGGTCGCGTGCGGCTCACGAGTGACGAACGAGTCCTCCAACCGGGCGGTGCGAGCGCCGGGCAGAAGTTCGTCGACAGCTTCGGAGTAGGTACGTCGTACCTCCTCGGCCGGAGCGTCAATGCAGCCGTGCGCGGCCGAGACGGACACCACGAGGTACTGCCCGTGTTCGAGCCCGGCTGCCCGGGTCCGGTCGAAGATCCACTGCACCGGCGAGTCGAGGGCGGCGGCGTACCGGAAGCCCAGCACCTTGCGGTTGTAGCGCAAGTGGACGTTGACAATCGGTGCCGAACCGAGTCTGGTCCAGCGTTCCCGGTCCGGCACGGCCTGGGGTGGCACCAGCCGGGCGGCGGCCGGATGGGGAACGGCGACCACCACGGCGTCGGCGCTCAGGGTGCCGTCCCGGGTCCGCAGCACGAACCCGTCACCGTTCGGTTCGATGGCCATCACCTTCGTCCCCGTGTGTACGGCGACCCCGAGGCGCTCGAGGAGCCGGCCGGCGGGCTCGGCGTGCAGGTAACGCAAGGGCACGGCCGGCACCCCGATGTCCGCGGCGTCACGTTCGCCGAGGAACGCCGTCCGAAACACCTGCGCGGCGAGGGCGAGTGAGGCCTTGTCCGGCGGGAGGTTCAGCGCGGCGACGGCGATCAGCCCCCACAGGCGGTCGATCGACCGGGCGGACTGGTGCCGCCGACGCAGCCAGGAACCGAACGTCAACGCGTCCGAGTGCGGGTCGGCCGGATCGACGTCCCGCAGTGCGAGGACCGCGCGGCCGGCGCTGATCCGCTCCCGCGGCGAGAGCGGGCTGTACCCCAGCAGCGACCGGGTGAGGTGCAGCGGTGCCGGCGCACGACCCGCGCGGTACAGCCAGGACAGTCCTCGGGCGTGCAGGACCGGGATGGCGAAGTGGTCCTGCACCGGTGCGTGCCGGCTCACCCCCAGCCGCTCCAGCAGCGCGCGGTAGGCGTGGTAGCAGCGCAGGAAGACGTGCTGCCCGGTGTCGGCGACGACGCCGTCGCGGAGCAGTGAGTACGTCGCGCCACCGAGGTGGCTGCGGGTCTCCAGCAGCGTCACCTGGGCGCCACGGTCGGCCAGCCGGAGCGCGGCGGCGATACCGGCCAGGCCGCCGCCGACCACCACGACGGAATCGCTCATGCGGCCCCCAGGGTGAGGGCCCGGGCGGCGACAGCCAGCTTCGCGCTGGTCGGCAGCGAGAGCCGGGTCGAGCGCACGGCGTCGGGGTCGGCGCTGATCCGGTGCAGCAGCCGGTGGTAGATGCCCGCCATCGCAGCGGTGCAGGCACGGCTGCGCCGGTCCAACATCGGGAGCAGGGTGAGGCCGCGGGTGTACCACGTCTGCGCCCGCTCGGCCTCGAACCGGACGAGATCGCGGAAGCTGTCCGGATCGTTCAACCGGTCGCCGGGCCCGAGCTCGAGCGTGCAGCCGTAGTGCTCCAGGTCTGCCGCCGGCAGGTAGACGCGTCCGTTCTGGCGGTCCTCGCGCAGGTCGCGGAGGATGTTGGTCAGCTGCAGGGCGACACCGAGCGTGTCCGCCAGTGGTGCGGCGTCGTCGTACTCACGGGGGTCGAAGACGCCGAGCGACAGGCGTCCCACCGAACCCGCGACCTGCCGGCAGTAGCCCACCAGCTCGTCGAACGTCTTGTAGCGCAGGCCCCGCACGTCGGCCTCGCAGCCGTCGATGAGTTCCTCGAAGCCTCCGAGCCGGATCGGGAAGCGCCGGGCGGCGTCGGCGAGCGCGACCAGCACCACGTCGTCCTCGGAGGACGGTGAACCGCTGGCCTCGAGCGCCTGGACCTGCTTGCGTACGCCGGCGAGTTGGTCGAGCTTGTCCGCGTCGGGCAGATCGCCGTCGCCGATGTCGTCGATCCGGCGGGCCATGGCGTAGACGGCCGACAGGGCGCGTCGCTTGGGCGGGGGCAGCAGGGCGATGCCGTAGGCGAAGTTGCGCGCCTCGCGCCGGGTGATGGACTCGCAGCCGCGGTAGGCATCGTCGACGTTCATGCGCGTCCCTTCGTCACGGGTCGGCGCCGGCCGAGCATGCTGCGCAGGAATGCGCCGGCGAATGCGGGCGATGTCGGCCTGGGTACCCGCCGCAGCGGATCGAAACCCCCTCGCCGCAAAGCCGCGCAGGTGGCCCGCCCACCGGCGACGTATCCCGCGACACTCAGCCGAGCCCAACCCGACAGGGTTCCGAGCAGGGGAGCGCCCGCTTCGAGCAGGTCCTTCGCCCGCGCCGTCTCGAATTCGATCAGGGCGCGGACGTCCGCGGTGGCGGCGCGCAGGCCGAGGTCCTCCTCGCGTACGGAGAAGTGCCGAAGGTCCTCCCGCGGCACGTAGACCCGGCCGCGGTGGTAGTCCTCGGAGACGTCCTGCCAGTGCTCGAGCAGCTGCAACGCGGTACAGATCTTGTCCGACAAGGCGATGCGTTCGGGGGTGGCGCGACCGAAGACACGCAGGACCAGTTCGCCGACCGGATCCGCGGAGAGCCGGCAGTAGCCGAGCAGGTCGTCGAAAGTCTCGTACCGGCTGATGTGCTGGTCCCGACGGTTGGCCTCGACGAGGCGCAGCAGGGGATCGGCGGGGATCCGTTGCCTGGCCACAGTCGACGCCAGGCCCGCGACCACCGGATCGCTCACCGGACCGCCGTTGTACAGGGCGCGTACGTCGGCCTCCACACTGCCCAGGGCCGCCAACCGGTCGCCGGAGGCCTGGTCGCCGAGGTCGTCGACGTGGCGGGCATACCGGTACACCGCCTCGAGATCCTGGCGAATGCGTACGGGCAGGATTCGCAGCGCGACCGGGAAGTTCTCGGTGGCTGCCTTACCCAGCGGGTCCTCCGCCCGGATGGCGGGGCCACCGACGCCGATCGGCGCGGCGTCAGCCGAGCCGTCTGGCCTGTCGGACATGGCGAGCCCCTCCTCGCTGCCTCCGGTCGAGCGGGCGCGCCGTGGCGGCGCCGCCGGGAAGTCCACCGCACTTCGGTATGCCTTCGTGTGAGCGCCCCGTAATGCCCGTGCCCCGAGGGTCACGAGCTGTGTGATTCAGCTTAAGGGCGCGCGCGATCCGTGGTCACGACAATTCGGCGAGAAACACGGTCAAGAATGCATCCCGAATTTGGTAAAAAAAACCGGCAAGAAAAGGTTTGAAAGGACGCTGAGGCTATTTGCTCAGGTCGGGACCTTCGGGGGTACGCGGAATTGCTCCGGGCGCGCCCCGCCGGTGCATCATGTACGCCGCGAGCGAAGATCGTTGAGAGCCTCCCGCAGGTCCGAAAGCGCGCTCACCCGAAACACCACGAGGACCGCGCCATAACCGAGCAGGCACACCGTGCCCACCGTTCCCAGTGCCAGGATCGCGTGCCAGGCGCCATCCGTGGGAAGGACGCGAAGGACCGCCCACCCGCTCACCCCCGACACGGCAGAGGCGACCAGGACGGCCAGCAGGGTGCGGACAAGTGGTCGCAGCGCGATCGCCTGGTGGCGGCGTGCCGCGAGCACCGTCAACACGAGCGAGGCCAGGCACACCGACGTCGACGTCGACGCGGCCAGACCGGCCACGCCAAACCGCACGCCGATGGTGAGATCGCCGATCACGTTCACGGCCATCGCACCGAAAGCCGTCAGCACCGGGACGCGGCTGTCACCGACGGCGAGACACGCTCGCGCCACCACTTCGCGCACCGCGAGTCCGATCAGCGCGACCGAGTACACGGCGACGGCCAGGGCGGTCAACCGGACGGCCTGGGCGTCGAAGTTCCCGCGGCCGAAGAGGAACAGGACGATCGGCTTGGCGGTGACCGCGAGCACCACCACGACGGGAGCCATCACCACGAGGACGACCCCGAGAACGCGCCCGGTCGCGGCCCGCAGTTCGCGCCGCCGCTCCGGCCGGCCGAGCACACTGAACGCCGGGAAGAGCGTGGTCGCGAACGTCGTCACCAGGACGACCTCGGCGAGGGTGACGACCCGCCAGCCGTAGCTGAGGGAGGAGATGGTCCCCTCGCCCTGCGCCGAGCCCACCGCCCGGTCGACCATCGTGTTGACGTTCGCGATGGCGCTGCCGACCAGCAGCGGCGGCACCATCCGCACCATCTCCACGAACCCGGGGTCGCGGATCCGGAACGACGGGCGCAGCCGCATCCCGATCCCGTGGACGGCGGGCAGCTGGAAGAGGAACCGCACGGCCGAACCGACCACGAACCCGATGGCGAGGACCTCGACTCCCCAGGTCGCGCCGAAGAAGGTGATCATGGCGATCATCACGAGGTTGAACGGCACACCCTGGATGCCAGCCCAGAAGAAGCGGTCGTGTGCCTGGGCGGCGCCGGCCAGCAGGTTCGTGCCGGAGACGAAGATCGTCGCCACCAGCACGATCCGCGTCATCGTGACCGCGACCTGCTCGGTCGGCCCGTCGAAGCCTGGCGCCAGTACGTTCACCACCGGCCCGGCCGCGACGAACATCACGAGCGACGCGGTGGTGAGGATGGTGAGGGTCACGGTGAGCGTGACCTGGATGGTGCGTTGGCCGTCCCGGTGCCGGCCCTCGTCCACCGCGCGGGCGACCGGCGGCACCAGAGACTTCGCCATGGCACCGGAGACCAGCCCGAGGACGACGTTCATCACGCCCTGCGCGACCAGGAACGCGTCCACGGAGGAACTGGCGCCGAAGACGGCCGCCATCACGGCGTCACGGCCGAACCCGAGCACCTGGCTGATGGCGGTGAGGATGACGAGCAGTGCGGAGGAACGGACGATCTTGGCGCGGCGACTCGGTGTCATGAGCGGCCGCCAGCGCCACCCGGTCGCCGGTCAGCGCGCGGGTCAGTGCACGGCGCGGACGGGACTGACGGCACGCACGTGGCTCGCACGGCTACCGCCTCCCTCTGTCCTCGCGTCGTCGCGGATGCCGGTGTCGCCCGCCAGCGGGATCACCACCGTGAAGGTCGCGCCGACGCCTGGCGTGGAGTAGAGGACGACCCGGCCGCCGTGTGCCCTCGCGATGGCCGCGACGATGGCGAGGCCCAGTCCCGACCCCGATCCCTTGCCTCGCGTACCCTCGCCCGCCCGCTCGAACCGTCGGAAGATGCGTTCGCTGTCCGCCGCCGCGACACCGGTGCCGGTGTCGCGTACCCACAGGTGAACGCTGCGCGTCACCTGGTCGACGCTGGTGCCTAGGGCGATGGTGTCGCTCTCGGTGGTGTGGCGTACGGCGTTGTCGGCGAGCTGCAGCATCGCCTGGGTCAGGCGCTGGCTGTCCGCCGTCACCGTGACGTCCTCGCTGCTCTCGACCAGCCAGTTCCGCGTACCCAGGTTGCGTGCCTTCTCGGCGATGTCCTTGACCAGGAGGCCGACGTTCACCGGTGCGATGCGCAGGAAGTCGGCCCGGTCGGCGGTCGCCAGGGTCGACAGGTCGTCGACGAGGCGACCCATCCGGTCGAGTTCGTCGAGGACGAGGGACCTGGCGGCGGCGACCTCGGAGCGGTCACCGGTGTCCAGGAGTTCGAGGTGGCCGCGCATGATGGTGATCGGCGTACGAAGCTCGTGTCCGGCGTCGCCGAGCACCTGGCGTTGGAGGGTGAGCGGGGCGAAGGTGAGTGGCAGCCCGGACGCGTGACCACCGACCGATCCCAAGGTCCGCACCAGTCGGCCGACGAGCGGCCAGCCGGCGACCGCGAAGAGTAGCAGCCCGGCCAGGCCGACCAGGGCGAAGGCACGCGCCGCGTCGTAGACGCGCCCGGAGACTTCGGCGATGTCGCGGACACCCACCCAGGCGTAGCTGTTCTCGTCGCCTCCGGAGATCGGGTGCACGACCACCCGGACCTCGCCGGTCGCCGTCTTCGCGGTGCCGGTCGCTGGTCCTCCGCTTCCGAGCAACGACTGTGCGGCTTCGACGAACGCCGGGTCACGGCCGAGCGACGCGGCCTCGGTGCCGGCCGACTGCTGGCGCAACTGGCCGTTGACGAAGGCGAAGAACACCTCGCCCTGCTCGGGTGCGTGGTCGCGGAGGGCGACCGCGAAGATCTCGTCCGGCGTGGTGAGGACCTCACCGGTGCCCGGATCCACCAAGGTCGCTCGCGGAGTCGGGAAATCGCGCAACTGCTGACTCATCGAATTGTCGACGGAATCGATGATCCGGTCGCGCTCGACGAACGCCGTGGCCGTTCCGGCCGCCAGCAGGATGAGGGCGCACAAACCCACCATCCAGCCGAGGAATCGGGCTCGTACCGTCCTTGATTCTTCCGGCACGTTATACGACCGATACGTGCCCGCCATCGAAGCCACCCGTTAGTCCACCCGTCATGCGTCAGCGCCGGACTCCATTATCCGAAGTTACGACTGATTTGGTGGGGGAATCGCAGGTATGGCCGAGGTCCGCGTTCGGCCGATGGGAAAGGAGATCGCGGATGACCCACATTCTCATCGCCGAAGACGAGCCGGGCATCTCGACACTGATCGAGAAAGGGCTGCGGTGCAACGGGCTCGACAGCACCACGGTCGCCGACGGCGAAGCCGCCCTGACCTACGCCACCTCTGGCGACTACGACCTACTCGTTCTTGATCTCGGGCTACCGGTCAAGGACGGATTCACCGTGCTGCGGCGCCTGCGGGAGTCGCGCAACACGATCCCTGTCCTCATCCTGACCGCCCGGGACTCCGTGGCCGACACGGTCGCCGGCCTGCAGGGTGGGGCCGACGACTACATGAGCAAGCCGTTCCGCTTCGAGGAGTTGCTGGCGCGGATCCGGCTCCGGCTCGGTACGACACCCCGCCAGGCCGTCACGGTGGTTCGGCACGGGGAGTTCTCGCTCGACCTGCGTACCCGCCGAGCCGTGGTGGGTGACCGCGCCGTCGATCTCACCACCCGCGAGTTCCTGCTCGCGGAGATGTTCCTCCGCCATCCGGGTCAGGTTCTGTCCCGAAAGCAGCTGTTGTCGCACGTGTGGGGATACGAATTCGACCCCGGATCCAATGTGGTCGACGTCTACGTGCGGTATCTGCGCCGCAAGCTCGGCCCCGATCGCATCCAGACGGTGCGTGGACAGGGCTACCGGTTGGTGGGTGAAGGCGCGTCAAATTAAGGCTCTCTCATCCGGCGACAGCTCAACTTTCCGCCACCCAAGATGAACTCGGGATGGCCGACGGGCAAACAGAGGGCGGCCAAGAAGAGAACGGACGGGGTGATGGTATGTCCATTGCCGAACCGCGCGCCTGGACCAAAATAACGGTGGACGGAAACTCCTTCCAGCGGCTACCCGTCCGGACCCGTTGGCTGACCGAGAAGGACGACCTGGAACGCGTCATCTCAGAATACGGCGCAGACCTCGAGCCCGGTGACACGGTAGCGATCAGTGAGAAGGTGGCCCTGCTGCTCGCTGGCGCCACCGTGTCGACCCTCGACGTGCACGTGGGCAGGGAGGCGAAGTTCCTGACCCGCTTCGTCCGTCCCAGGCCCGGCTCCCGCGGGCTCTCGGTCCCGGAGAAGATGCAGTACGTCCTGCAGACTCTGGGCCGTCCGCGCATCTACGCGGCAGCGGCCGCGGCGGCTCTGACCAGGCCGTTCGGGGTGCGCGGGACCTTCTACCGGCTGGCCGGCAGCCTGGCCCGGGACATCGACGGCGGCCGTCCGCCCTACGAGGAGCTGCTCTTTCCGCCGTTCGACCAGAGCGAGGCCGCCAAGCTGTGTGCGGAACTCGACGAGCGGCTCGGCGTGGGCGTCGCGATCGTCGACATCAACGACTTCGGTGGTTCCATCCGCGCGGTCTCCGCCAGGTCCCTCTCGGCCGCCACTCTGGCGAACGTACTGGCCGACAATCCGCTTCGTCAGCGGCTGAGTGGTACGCCTTTCGCGATCATTCGACCGTCCTGATGAATCCCGCCTCCGCGCGGGAGTAATCCTCAGAGTCACTCAATTTCACCCACGCTGACCACCCGTCGATTCCGAAAACAGAGCGGCGGTTCAAAAGCGTGTCAAATTAAGGCTTCCGCATCTCACCCTCGACGTCCCCGCCCGCTGCCCACACTGATTTCGGCGAGATTTTCCTCGAGATCTGGCCCAAGCGGACCGGAGCGACGGGCGGGGGACGGAAATGGCTGTTGTCGAACCACGAGGCTGGACCAAAATAACGGTAGACGGAAACTCCTTCCAGCGAATGCCGGTCCGAACGCGCTGGCTCAGCGAGAAGGACGATCTCGGGCAGGTCCTGCTCGAGTACGGCGGCGAGGTCGAACCCGGCGACACGATCGCGGTCAGCGAGAAGGTGGCCCTGCTGCTCACGGGAGGCGCCGTCTCCACCACCGAGGTTCCGGTCGGCTGGGAGGCGCGGTTGATGGCGCGGTGCGTCCACCACCGGCCCGGTGCGCTCGGGCTGTCGATTCCGGTGAAGATGCAGTACGTCCTGCAGACACTCGGCCGTCCGCGGATCTACGCGGCGGCGGCCGTCGCCGCGGTCACCCGGCCGCTGGGGATCCGCGGCGGGTTCTTCCGGGTGGCCGGTGACGTGGCGCGCTACGTCGACGGTGGACTGCCGCCGTACGAGGACATGGTGTTTCCGCCGTTCGATCCGCGGAAGGCCGCCGCGCTGTGTGCCGACCTGGACGAGCGGCTCGGCGTGGGCGTCGCCATCGTCGACATGAACGACTACGGCGGCGCGGTCCGGGCGGTCTCCGCGCGGTCGATCCCGGCGGCGACGCTGCTCGCTTCGCTCGCCGACAACCCGATGCGTCAGCGCCTCACGGGGACGCCGTTCGCGATCGTCCGTCCCTCCTGAGATGCGGCAGATCCTGGGAGCACGGTGCGGCGCTGGCCAGGGCCGGGCTGGTCAGGGCCGGCTGGGCCGGCCGGCCGCCGGCGAGCGGTACGCCGGCTTGGCGCCGGTGGAGGAGCGCGGGGCGCCGCTGGTACTCGACCGGACCGGAGCGCCGGAGGAGCGGGCCGCGCCGCTGCCCGGACGGACCGGCTCGGCTCCGGCCGGCTGCCGGCTCTGTGCGGCGCCCGCCGGCCGTTGGTGCGGGCGGGCGATGAGGCTACCGTCCGCGGTGCCGTCGAGTACCTGGCTCGCGAGTGTGGCGAGGCGCATCTGGTGGCGCCTGGCGTGCCCGCGCAACAGGACGAACGCCTGGTCGATACCGAGGCTGCGGCGCTCGGCCAGCATGCCCTTGGCCTGTTCGATGACGAGCCGGCTGTCGAGTGCCTGCTGGAGCTGCTGGGCGAGGGTGTCGGCGCGTTGCTGCCGGCGTTCGCGGAGCAGGGTGATGGTGGCGATCCGGGCGAGCCCGTTGGCGATGTGGACGGCGTTCTCGTCGTACTCACCGGTGTCGGCGCCGTAGAGCTCGATCGCGCCGAGCACCTGGTCCTGGTGCCGCAACGGCCAGGCGTGCGCGGACCGGTAGCCGGCGGCGCGGGCGAGGGTGGCGAAGCCTTCCCAGCGCTCCGGCACCTCGCCGAGATCGGTGCACGTGACCGGTCGCCCGGAGAGGTACGCCTCCGGCCCGGGCCCACTTCCCGCACGCGGGTCGGGTGCGTCCGCGACGCGGATGCCTGGTGAGGACGAGGCCACCAGCTTGAGCTGCCCGTGGTTGTCGGCCAGCATGACACTCGCTCCGGCCGCGTCGAGGAGTTCGACGCTGCGGTGCGCGAGCCGCCGGAGGAAGCCGGCGATGTCGAACTGCCCGGGTCCGCAGTCCGCCAGCTCCACGTAGGCCTCGGTCAAGCGTTGTTCAGATGACAATCCAACCCCCACCTTCGAGGTACCGGGGCACCCCACCCCGGGGCAAACGGACGACAGGACCGCGCCCTGGCGACCGTGGTGTGGTCATCCGGATCGGCTCTGAACCCGGCAGGCGCGGCTGGTTGCTGCATACCCACTGGTCCGGTGTTTCACCCATTGGTCCGGATTTTTCAGCGAGCGCTTTCCGGCGCTGGGCCGACCGATGCTACCGGAGGAGAACCGTGTCCGCGGGGAGCTTCGCGCGGCACCGCGATCCCGTGGGTGGTCTTGATCCGCTCCGTGCGGCTGGACGTCGCGCGGCACGGGTCCGGGTCCGGCGACCTCCGCGACTGGCCGACAACTCCTGAACGTGGGACCGGCTCAGGAGTTGCTCCAGTACCGCGATGACGCCGGTGAGGTAGGTGAGGCCGGTGAGGGAGGTGCGTGAGCCGCCCTTGCGTTCCGAGGGTGGTCAGCCCCGCATGCGATCCGCGGGCAGCGGCGCCCGCGTCGCGGCGACCGCCGCTGGACAGGGGTCCAGAAACGGGCATCACAACCTGTTGACTTGCCCCCCCTCGCGCGAATTGACTTGGCCGCTACAGGTGA
Organism: Actinopolymorpha pittospori; assembly: GCF_014873875.1. Taxonomy (GTDB): domain Bacteria; phylum Actinomycetota; class Actinomycetes; order Propionibacteriales; family Actinopolymorphaceae; genus Actinopolymorpha; species Actinopolymorpha pittospori. The sequence goes on from NZ_JADBEM010000001.1 coordinate 3,037,211, forward strand.
GTCCAAACATTCTTTTCGCGCCCGACGTGGGCGTAAATGGCTGTGCCCTGAACGGCGAGCACCTGGAGGTCGGCGTGATGGAGTCGGCGAAGAAGAAATACGAAAACGTCGAAGACGTAATCCGCTATCAACTCATGAACAGACGTGACGCTCTTCGAACCGGTCTCGGCGCTGGTGCCGCCGTGCTGTTCGGTGGCGGATTGCTCGGTGCCTGCTCCAGTGGTGGTGGGAGCTATTCGGGCGAAGGAAGGAACGCGCCGGAAGGCGGGGAGGAGCCGGTCGTCGGACGGGCCAACATCCCGACCCCGCGCGACCAGACGCTGGTGATCGGCCAGGTCGACTACCAGGTCTTCAACAGCTTCAACATCCGGATTCCGAACGGCGTCCAGTCCGGTAACGGCTTCGACGTCATGGTCCGTGAGTACCTCTTCTATCTCAATCTGCCAACGGGTGAGCTCATCCCCTGGCTGGCGACCGGCTATGAGTACAACGCGGACCACACCACGCTGACCTTCACCTTCGACTCGAACGCGAAGTGGAGCGATGGGCAGCCCTTCACGTCCAAGGACTTCAAGTTCACCGTCGACCTGATGCGTGACCACAGTGAACTGCTCGGTGGTGGCGGTGACCTCAAGGACTTCGTGAAGAACGTCTCGACGCCGGACGCGCAGACCGCCACGTTGGAGCTCACCCGGGCCAATCCGCGTCTGCACTACGGATTCATCTGCACGATCGCCAGCGGGTTCGACGTTCTGCCCGAGCACGTCTGGGCGGACAAGGATCCGACGAACTTCCGCGACAACCCGCCGGTGCGGACCGGGCCCTACATGCTCGACCGGGCCATCGCCAGCCAGAAGATGTTCGTCTGGAAGAAGAATCCCAACTACTGGAACAAAGAGAAGTTGGACCCGAAGCCCAACTACGTGATCTACCAGTCGACCGCACAGTCCCAGGACGCCGCCAGCCAGGCCTTTCGGCGGGCGGAGTTCGACGTGGGATCACTGGACGAGGAACACGCCAAGGCGTTGCGGAGCCAGAGCTACCAGAACCTCATCACCACTCCGTTCCACGACCCGTGTCCCAGGGCGCTCTGGCTCAACTGCGACCCCGCTCGCGGCATCATCGGCGACCCGCGGATGCACTGGGTCATCTCCTACGTGATCGACCGCGCGAAGGTGGGCACCACCGTGTGGCCGGTCAAGACGCCGGCCGCGCAGTATCCGTGGGCCGACTACGACGGCAACGACAAGTGGGAGATCGCCGAGGTCGCGAGCCAGTACAAGATGGAGTACGACCCGGCCAGGGCGGCCAGCCTGCTCGACGAGATGGGAGCCACGAAGGGCTCCGACGGCAAGCGGATGTGGAAGGGCAAGCAGGCCAGCATCGAGATCATCACGCCCTCCACCGTCGACGGTGCGGAGTTCGTCATCGGCCAGCTGATCGTCGGTGAGCTGAAGAAGCTGGGCCTGGCCGCCAACATCCGCAGCTACAGCGGATCCGTCCACAGTGAGAAGTGGGAGCGCGGCGAGTTCGACATCTCCTCGCAGTGGGTCTGCAACGTCTCCTGGGACCCCAACCAGCTCTACACCAGCCTGCAGACGCGGTACGCCAAGAAGATCGGCACGAACGCCGTCGGACGCAACCAGGTCCGGCTGCGAAGTCCACGGCTCGACCAGCTCTCCAGCCAGCTTGACGGGATGGACCCAGCGAGCCCGCAGGCCAAGCAACCGCTGCAGCAGGCGTTGGCGGAGTACTACCGGACGCTGCCCGTCATTCCGGTGATCCAGACCGCCTACCCGGCCTACTACAACACGACCTACTGGAAGGGCTGGCCCACCGAGGACGACCTCTACCAGGTGCCGAACAACTGGTGGGGCCAGTTCATGTTCGTGATCGGGAAGCTCGAGCCGACGGGTCGCAAATGAGCTCGTCCACGAGGGCGGCGGGATCTGGACTCCGTTCCTATCTCGCCGCTCATCCCCTCGCGAGCTACGCCGTCCGCAGAATCGGGCTCTACCTGGTCGAACTCTGGGGCGCTGTGACGGTCGCCTTCTTCTTCTTCCGGATGATCCCGGGCGACCCGATCCAGACCTTCATCCAGACCCTGCAGCAGAACTACGTGTACAACACGCAGGCCAGCGCCGAGGTGATCGCGCGCTACCGCTCGGAGTTCGGTCTGGACGGCAACATCTTCTCGCAGTACTTCCACTACATGTACAAGGTCCTGGTCGAGCACGACCTCGGGCCCTCCCTGCTCAACTACCCGACGCCGGCGCAGGACGTCATCATGCGGGCGCTGCCCTGGACCGTGGGTCTGCTCGGTCTGTCGGCGGTACTGGCGTGGGTGTTCGGGTTGCTGGCGGGGGCTCTGGCCGGCTGGCGCCGGGGCCGGCCGGGCGCCGACCTGGTGACGAACCTGTCGATCGCCCTGTCACACGTGCCGTACTACTTCCTGGCGCTGATCCTCACCTTCATCTTCGCCTACCAGCTGGCGTGGCTACCGGCCCGGTCGGCGTACGACGCGAGACTCTCGCCCGGGTTCACGCCGGAGTTCATCGTGAGCCTGCTGAGGTACGGGCTGTTGCCGAGCATGTCGATCGTCGTCATCGGTGTCTTCAGCTGGCTGCTGTCCACCCGGATGCTGATGGTGCCGGTGCTCGGCGAGGACTACCTCACCTACGCCCAGGCGAAGGGGCTGCGCCCGCGCCGGATCCTGACGCGATACGCGCTCCGCAACTGCTACCTGCCCCAGGTCACGGCGTTCGGCATCTCCCTGGGTTTCATCTTCAACGGCAACGTCCTGGTGGAGCAGCTGTTCAACTACCCGGGGCTCGGCGCGACCCTGGTCAACGCGATCCAGATCCTCGACTTCAACACGATTCTGGGGGTCACCAACCTCGCGATCTTCGCGGTCCTCACCGCCAACCTGATCCTCGACCTGCTGCTGCCGCTGCTCGACCCACGGGTGAAGTACTGGCGCTAGGCGGGGCAACACGGCCCCAGGGAGTGGTGCGATGAAACTGCTACGTGCGCTCGGAAGAGTCTTCCGCGGCAACTGGAAGTTGACATCAGGGTTGGTGCTGCTGGTGCTGCTGGTCGCCGCGGCGGTGTGCAGCCCACTCATCGCCTCCATGGTCGGCAAGGGCCAGGATCCGGTGGCGATCGCGGCGTACGAGAAGTGGCTGGTGCCCTCACCGGCGCACTGGCTCGGCACGGACCAGTACGGCCGCGACGTCTTCGCCATGACCATCGGCGCGCTCGCGGTGTCGCTGAAGGTGGGTGCGATCGCGGGGGTGATCTCGACGATCGCGGGCGTGGTGATGGCGTTCGTGGCGGGATACAAGGGCGGCGCGGTCGACGGCGTGCTCTCGACGTTCACCGACATGGTGCTCGTGGTGCCGAGTTTCCCGCTGCTGATCGCCCTGTCGGCGTACACCAAGGACGTCGGGATCGTCGAGGTGGCGCTGATGCTGGCGGCGTTCAGCTGGCCGTTCGCCGCGCGGACGATCCGCGCCAACGTCCTAAGCCTGCGGTCGCGGCCCTACGTCGAGCTCGCGAAGGTGACGAAGTTTCGGGACCTGGAGGTCATCGCGTATGAGTTGCTGCCCAACATGCTGCCCTACATCGGGGTCGGTTTCGCGTCGTCGGCACTCGGTGCGATCTTCGCGCTGGTGGGGCTCGAGGTGATCGGTCTCGGCCCGGGGGAGACGATCGACCTCGGAAAGATCATCTTCAGCGCGATCAACACCGGTGCCATGACGCTCGGCGCCTGGCCGATGTTCGTCGCACCGATCCTGCTGCTGACGTTGCTCTTCGCGGCGCTGAACCTCATCAACATCGGGTTGGAAGAGGTCTACAACCCGCGGCTGCGAGGAGTGACCGGTGCATAGGGCGGGTGTGGGTCCGGCCGACGGGCAGCTGAGCCAGCAGCGGTCCGAGGGGCAGGTGAACCCGGAACGGCAGGAGGCGGAGCCGGTCCTAGAGGTGAAGGGGCTCGACGTCCGTTACCGCACGACCCGTGGTGACGTGACCGCCGTCAAGGGCGTCGACCTGACGGTACGCCGGGGCGAGATCCTCGGCATCGCGGGGGAGTCCGGCAGCGGCAAGACGACCTTGGCGGTGGCGCTGCTGCGGCTGCTCCGACCGCCGGGACACGTCGCGGGTGGCGAGATCACGTTCCATCCCCGCGGCGGGCAGCCCGTCGACCTGCTCCGGATGGACGAGCGGCGGCTCCGGGCGCTGCGCTGGCGATCCCTGTCCTACCTTCCGCAGGGCTCCATGAACTCCATGAACCCCGTCATGCGGGTGGGGGCGCAGTTCCGCGACGTCATCCTGGAACACGCCGGTGACCGCAGGCGCGAGGTGGACGCGATGGTGCCGCGGCTGCTGCGCCAGGTCGGACTGGAACCAAGAGTCGCGCGGATGTATCCGCACGAGCTGTCCGGTGGGATGAAGCAGCGCGCGCTGATGGCGATGTCCATCGCGCTCGAGCCCGACCTCGTGGTGGCCGACGAGCCGACGACGGCGCTCGACGTCACGATCCAACGGGTCATCCTGCAGAGTCTCGGCGATCTGCGCGACGAGTTCGGTGTCACCCTCGTCGTCATCTCCCACGACATGGGCGTGCACGCCCAGCTCGTCGACCGGGTGGCGGTGATGTACGAGGGCGAGGTGGTGGAGGTGGGCGACGTACGTCAGGTCTTCAAACAGCCGCGGCATCCCTACACCCGCAGCCTGATCGAATCCATCCCGCGGATCGGGGAGGCGCCGTGGCAGGAGCAGCGGAAAGGGGGCCGGGCGTCATGAGCGCGAGCCAAGCCGACGCGAACCCGGACCCGGCAGCCGAGCAGCCGAGCGTCCCGCATAGGGACAACGGCCCGGACAAGGACATCGAGCTACGTCAGGTGGAGCAGCGGTTCCACGCCCGCGGCTCGGCGACGGGGTTCCTCACCGCCGTCCACGACACGACGTTCACGCTGCGGGCCTATCCACCGCACATCGTCAGCCTGGTCGGACAGAGCGGAAGCGGCAAGAGCACGATCGCCCGGATCATCCTCGGGCTGCAACAACCCACGTCGGGCACCGTGACCTACGGCGGCAAGGACATCTTCTCCCTGTCCAGGGCCGACTACGACGACTACCGCCGCAACGTGCAACCGGTGTTCCAGGACCCGTACGCGATCTTCAACCCGGTGTACCGGGTCGACCGGGTGCTGCGGACCGCGATCAAGAAGTTCGGGCTGACGTCGTCCAAGGCCCGGGCGGCCGAGCTGATGGAGGAGTCCCTCCAGGCGGTGAAGCTCGATCCGGCGCAGGTGCTCGGGCGCTACCCGCACCAGCTGTCCGGCGGGCAGCGCCAGCGGATCATGCTGGCCCGCGTGCACATGTTGCGGCCGAGGTTCATCATCGCCGACGAGCCGGTGTCGATGCTGGACGCCCAGGTGCGCAAACTCTTCCTTGACATCCTGGTCGACTTCCAGCGCGACTACGGCATGACGACGTTGTTCATCACCCACGACCTGTCCACGGTCTACTACGTCGGCGGCGACGTCATGGTGATCACCAAGGGGCGGGTGGTCGAACAGGGCCCGGTCGCCGAGGTGATGCACACGCCACGGCATCCCTACACGAAGATGCTGCTCGCCTCCGTCCCGCAGCCTGACCCGGACGCGCGCTGGACCGACCGGATCGACCTGGAGGAGGCGGAGCGGGAGGAGGCGGGCCCGGAGGTACCGCCCGGCGACCAGGCGCTGGAAGCAAGGGTTCCCTGACGAGCGACCCGACCCGAGCGGCGGGGCGAGCCGAGGCTCGCCCCGCCGGTCTCGTCACAGCGAGCGGTGGACCTTCGCGGGATCGGCGCCGGCTCGCAGGGGGACCAGCCGGTAGCTCAGGTCGTACGTCGTACCCGACGCGACCTGGTAGCGCTCCAGCGTGTCCGGCCCGCAGCTCGCGCCGCCAAGCCCACGTTGACGTACGTCGATCGTGAGGTAGGCGACGTCGTCCCTTTCCAGGTCGACCGTGTGGCGGGCGGTGCCCAGCGTCGCCGCGGAGTAGTGCGACACACCGGCCTCCACCGGCGTCGGCGCACTCACCAGCAGCCCGACACCGTCGGGACGGCGGATGGCGAGCCACCGCACGTCGGTCTTGTTGCCGTGCTCCTGCGGCAGGATGTAGGGCACGTACTGCTCGTCGACGCTGCCCTGCCACCGGCCGACGGGTGCACCGGCCTTGCGGTCGATGTAGCTCTCGTGCGGACCACGGCCGAGCCACTCGATCTGCTCGAACCCGGCCGGGACGCTCGCCAGGACACCGATCCGAGGCAGGTCCGGCAGCTCCTTGTCGACCTCGAACCGGTGGTGGGCGGTCAGGCTGCCGTCGGTGCCGACCACCCAGCGAACCTCGTGGGTGATGCCGTGCTCCTGGCCACCGGCCAGCAGCCGCTCGGAGCGAACGACGACGACGCGACCGTCGTCCTCCTGCTCGACCCGCACCGCCTCGGTCCGCGTGACCGGCTTGTCCAGCCCGGCATCCAGCCAACGGAAGTACGCCTGGTGCCGGCGCGCCCACGGCGCGTCGGCCAGCCGGATCCCGTCGTTGTCGGTCGGCGCCCGCCACGTGTTCAGCTCCGGTCCCGCGGCCAGCAGGTCGACACCGTCCACCCGCCACGCGGTGAGCGCGCCGTCGCCGGAACGGACGACGAGCTCCACCTGCTCGCCGCGGATGGTCCAGCCGGTGCCGGACTCCTCGACGGTGAGGGCGGGCGCCGCCGAGGTCGTCGGAGCGGCCTCCTCGGCACCGACGCCGAGGGCAAGCTGGACCCAGCCGACCTCGTGGCCCGGGCCGGCGAGCGGCACGTCGTCGGCGACGAAGCGCAGCGTGACGAACGCCTCCTGGCCGGCCGCGAGCGAGGGTGCCGACCACGGCACCGCGATCTCCTCGGTCCCGCCGGGTGCGGTGGACAGCGTGGGCAGGTCACCGGACTCGACCACCGAGCCGTCGACCGTCACCTCGAAGGACACGCGCAGGTGCGAGAGGTCCCGGAAGTCGTACTTGTTGCGCACTGTCAACCGGTCGTTGCCGGTGAGTTCGGCGTCGAAGGGCTGGAACAGCCGCTTGGCCTCCCACATCGCCGGGTGCGGCGTACGGTCTGGCCAGAAGAGTCCGTCGCAGACGAAGTTGCCGTCGTTCGGGTGGTCGTCGAAGTCGCCGCCGTAACCCCAGTAGGTACGGCCGTCCTCGGTCGTCTTCTGGATGCCGTGGTCGAGCATCTCCCAGATGAAGCCGCCCTGCAGACCGTGGTGGGACTCGATCGCCTGCCAGTAGTCGAGGAGGTTGCCGACGCTGTTGCCCATGGCGTGCGCGTACTCGCACATGATCAGCGGCCGGAAGTCCGTCGTCGTCTTCGCCCACTCGACGATCCGGTCGATCGACGGGTACATCGGGCAGATCAGGTCCGAGGACGGGTGCCCGGCCGACCAGTCCGGAGCGATGGCGCCTTCGTAGTGCACGATCCGGGTGGGGTCGACCCGGCGGACCCAGCCGGCGGCCGCGTCGTGGTTCGGGCCGTACCCGGACTCGTTGCCGAGCGACCACGCGAAGATGCTCGGGTGGTTGCGGTCCCGGATGACCATCCGGCTCACCCGGTCGACGAACGCGGCCTGGTAGCGCGGGTCGTCGCAGATCGTCGTGTAGTTGGCGTGCGTCTCGATGTTGGCCTCGTCGATGACGTAGAGGCCGTAGATGTCGGCGAGTTCGAGGAAGTACGGGTCGGGCGGGTAGTGCGACGTACGGACCGCGTTGACGTTGAACGCCTTGAGGACTCGGACGTCCTGCTCCACCGTCTCCTTGGGCACCGCGCTGCCGAACCGGTCGTGGTGCTCGTGCCGGTTGACGCCGCGGATGTAGACCGGCTTGCCGTTGATCAGAAGCTCGCGGTCGCGGATCTCCACGCTGCGGAAGCCGGTGCGGATCCGGGTGGCCTCCACCTCGTTGCCGTCCGGATCGAGCAGGCTCACGACGACGGTGCAGAGCGTCGGGACCTCCGCCGACCAGGGGGAGACCTGCGGCAGCGACGTCCCGAGCCCGACCGAGCCGAGCCCTGGCGTGTCACCGGCGCGCAGCGCCGGCTCCCCGCACAGCGGCTCGTCAAGGACAGCTTGCCCGTCCGGCCCGTCGAGGGTCGCGACGACGCTCCAGCCCGGCCCGGGCAGTTCGCCGACACTGACGAGGACACCGAACGTCCCCGCGCCGGTCGTGTGGTCGTAGCCCGCGGTGACGGCGACGTCGGCGAGGTAGGTGGCCGGTGTCGCGTAGAGGTGGACCGAGCGGTGGATACCCGCCTGCCACCACTGGTCCTGGTCCTCGACGTAGCTCGCGTCCGACCACTGGATCACCTGGACGGCCAGGGAGTTCGCACCCGGGCGCAGGACGCCGGTGACGTCGTACTCGCTGGGCAGCCGGGAGTCCTTGCCGATCCCGACGGGCGTGCCGTTGACCCAGATCGAGGACACCGAGATGGCTCCGCCGATGTGCAGGACCACCCGCGAGTCGGACCAGTCGGCCGGCACGGTGAACGACGTGCGGTAGAGCCCGGTCGGGTTGGCGGCCGGGACGTACGGCGGCCGGTTCGGCGCGAACGGCATCTGCACGTTGGTGTACTGCGGGTGGCCGAACCCCTGCATCGTCCAGTTGCCCGGCACCGCGGCGGTGTCCCAGGAGGAGACGTCGAGGTCGGGGTCGGGGAAGTCGGCGGGGGTGTCCTCCGGCCGGTCGACCACGCGGAGCGCCCAGTCACCGTCGAGGGAGAGCACCCGCGCGTGGACCTGGGCGCGGGCGTCGTCAGCGCTCGGGAAGGGGAGCAGGCTGGCGCGGGCGGGTAGTCGGTTGACTCCGGTGAGTTCCGGGGTCTCCCACGGCCGGAGCGCGGCGACGGCGGCTCCGCCGGTGTGTGCGGTCGTGGTGTCGACGGCGGTCGTGGGGGCGTCGGGCCGCCCGGATGGGTCGTTGGCTGGCATGGGGGTGGCACTCCTCGGGACGACGATTCGTCACCACCGTAGGGCCAGTTCGTGCGGACTGGGAAAGCGCCTGTCCCAGATCCCGGGCAGGTGCCCGGATCGTCCCGTCGAGCAGAGATCGGGGCCTGTCCCGGGCCGATGGGCTGGAGGCTCGTCCCGGGCCTACGGGCGCCGGGCCGGCGGGCTCCACACGTACGGCGTGGTCGTGGCCACGGCGAGCAGTCCGAGCCGGCGCAGGATCGGAGCGCTGTCCGGCGACGCGTCCACCCGCAGGTAACGGATGCCGCGCTCGAGCGCCAGGTGCGCGCGCCGAGCGACGAGGGCGCGGTAGATGCCACGGCCGCGCCACCCCACCAGGGTCGAACCGCCCCACAGTCCCGCGAACTCCGTGCCCTCCGTGACGCGTAGCCAGGCCACGCTCACCATGGTCGGCGGATCCACGAGACCGGTCTCGGCCACGAGGACGACGGTCTGGTCCACCGCGATGTCAGCGGACAGCGCCTCGACGAGCCAGCCGTAGTCCGCGCCCCACACCGCCGTCTCCATCTCGGCGATGCGGTGAAGGTCGGCGCGATCGGTGACCGTCCGGATCCGGACGCCGGCCGGCGGTGTCACCTCGGTCGCGAGGCGTACGGCGTCACCCACCAGCACGGTCTTCGGCTCCTGTGCCACGAAGCCCGCCGCCACCAGCCGTTTCGGCAGGTCCTCCGGTAGGTCGTAGTCGTGGTACTTCCACTCCGCGGCCTGGCCCAGACCGGTGTAGAAGTCCCGCTGCGCCGCGATGAACGCGTCGAGGCCGGGGCCCTCGAGGCCGCCGAGGTCGCGGTAGTCGACGAGGCCGGGGCGACCGTTCCCGTGGTGGCGAACGACGGGGCCGCTTCGCTCCACCATCATTCCTTCATGGACGGTGGTGGGAAAGCGGCCCCGGACCTGCGCGTCGTACGCCACGCGGTAGGTGGTGACGGTCACGCGTTCAGGCGGTGCTCTTGCCGGTGTGGTCGTTGACGAAGGCCAGCATCCGGGTCCACGCGTCGGCGCACTCCTTCGCGTACTCCTCGTGGCTGCGATCGAAGAAGCTGTGCGGCGCACCCGGGTAGGTGTGCAGCGTGTATTCGACACCGGTCGGTGCGAGGGCCGCGCCGAACTCCTCCACCTTCTCGGCGGGAATGCTCTGGTCGGCGCCGCCGAACAGGCCCAGCACCGGCACCTTCGCCTGCGGCGCCCGGGTGATCGGGGTCGGGCCGTTCTCCACCCGCGGCCGCATGCCGCCGTAGAAGCCGATGACACCGGCCAGGTCGGGCCGTGCCGCCTGCAGGAACGAGTTGGACCCACCGAAGCAGAAGCCGACGGTGAAGATGGACGTCACCCGGCCGCGCTCGCGAAGTCGGCGGACGGCCGCGTCGACGTCGGCCGCGACGCCGTCCGGCGTGGTCTGCGCGACGTGCGGGCCGTACTCGAAGTCCTTGTCGCGGTGGCCGGTGCCGGCGGTGCGGCCGAAGTAGTCGATGGAGACCGCGTCGATGCCGACGCCCGCGAAGCGCTCGGCCAGCCTCGTGTAGAAGGCGAAAAGTCCGCGTACGTCAGGCAGGATCACGACACCGGCGCCACTGGGCGTGGGCGCGTCCGCCTCGAACGCGGAGAACGCCGTGCCGTCGGCGGAGGTGAGGGTGAGATCCGTGCCGGTCACCGGTACGGCGCCACCGGGCGGCTCGGGCGGAAGGGCATCAGCTGCGAAGCACACGACGTTCTCCCTGAGCTCGTGGGCGACAACCCCGCCAGGCATGGCGGCCCGGTCGTCACCATGGATGGTGCCCCCGAATCTTGTCCTGTGTACGAACCTACCCCGCGCACCCCGGGGTGCCGTAGGGTGGCCGCCCGTGAGGATCGCTGTCCTCAGGGAGCGTCGACCCGGCGAGCGCCGGGTCGCCTTGCTTCCTGAGCAAATACCCCAGCTGCTCGAGGCCGGTGTCGACGTGTCCGTCGAGTCCGACGCGGGCGCCGAGGTGGGCGCCTCCGACGAGGCGTACCGCGCCGCCGGTGCCGAGGTCGGCGAGGACGTGTTGGAGGACGTGAACGCGGTGTTGTCGGTCCAGCCGATCAACCTGAGCACCGCGCGTCGGTTGTCCGAAGGCACCGTGACCATCTCGTTCCTGCCGACGGCCGAGGAAGGGCCGCTGGTCCGCCGACTGCGCGAGCGGCAGATCACGTCGTTCTCGATGGACCTGGTGCCGCGTACGTCCCGCGCGCAGCCGATGGACGCGATGTCCTCCCAGTCCATGGTGGCGGGCTATCGCGGCGCGATCGTCGCCGCCGAACGGCTACCTCGTTTCTTCCCGATGTTCATGACCTCGGCCGGCACCGTTCGTCCGGCGAAGGTCCTCGTCCTCGGCGCGGGCGTCGCGGGACTGCAGGCCATCGCCACCGCGCGCCGGCTCGGCGCCGTCGTGCAGGCCTACGATGTACGCCGAAGCTCTGCGGAGGAGATCGCGAGCCTCGGCGCGAAGTTCGTCGAGGTGGACCTTCCGCCGTTGGAGGGCGAGGGCGGTTATGCGCGGGAGATGACGGAGGAACGCTCCACCAGGCAACGCGAGCTCCTCGCACCCCACGTCGCCGACGCGGACGTCCTGATCACCACCGCCTCGGTGCCCGGACGCCAGGCGCCGCTGCTGGTGACGGCGGAGATGGTCGCGGGCATGCGACCGGGCTCGGTGGTCGTCGACCTCGCCGCCGACCAGGGCGGGAACGTCGCCGGCAGCATCCCCGGACAGGAGCTGTCCGTCGACGGCGTACTCGTCTGGGGCGGGTCCAACGTGGCGAGCCAGCTGCCGCGACCGGCCAGCGAGCTCTACGCGCACAACGTCGTCAACCTGTTCTTGCTCATGGTCCGCGCGGGTGACCTTCACCTCGACTTCGACGACGACATCCTCGCCGCCGCGTGCGTGACCCACGCGGGGAGGATCACGCACCGGCCGACACTCGAACTCCTCGGGGAAGTGGGGTAGATGACCGAGGGCATCGCACTGCTGACCGTCTTCGTGCTCAGCGCGTTCACCGGCTACGAAGTCATCTCCAAGGTGTCCACGACGCTCCACACCCCGTTGATGTCGGGGGCCAACGCGATTCACGGCGTCATCCTGATCGGTGCGATCCAGGTGGCCGGCCGGGCGCAGGGAAGCCTCGAGCTCTGGCTGGGTCTGGTCGCGGTGTTCCTCGCCACCCTCAACCTGGTGGGCGGTTTCGTGGTGACCGACCGGATGCTGGAGATGTTCCGTCCGAGGAGTGCGAGGCGGAATGGCTGAGAACCCCCTCGTCGTGGCCCTCCAGTCGGCGCAGATCGGCACGGGGACACCGACCTGGATCCAGTTCGGCTACCTCGTCGTCGCGGTGTGCTTCATCCTGGCGCTGAAGGGGCTGGCGTCCCCACGCACCGCGCGCACCGGCAACCTCGTCGGCGCCGCCGGAGCGGTCCTCGCGGTCGTCCTCACCTTCGTCTCCGTAGGACCCGACCATCTCCTCCCGATCCTGGCCGCCATTCTGGTCGGTGTCGCCGTCGGTGTGGTCGCCGCGCGCCGGGTCGTCATGACGGCGATGCCGCAGTTGGTCGCGCTCTTCAACGGTGTGGGTGGTGCGGCCGCGGGACTGGTGGCGTTGCTCGAACTCGGGGAGGTCGGCGACGCCGGCGTCCCCGCGCACCTGGCCACCGCGTTCACGGTGCTGGTCGGCGCGGTGAGTTTCGCCGGCTCGGTCCTGACCTTCGGCAAGTTGCAGGACCTCGTGCCCGCCCGGCCGATCGTCGTCCCGCGGTTCCGCTGGGTCTACGGCGGTGCGCTGCTGTTGACCCTGGCCGCCGCGATCCTCGTCGTCATCACCGGCTCGGTCACCCTCGCCGCGGTGCTCGCGGTGCTCGCGCTCGTCCTGGGCGTCTTGCTGGTCCTGCCCGTCGGTGGCGCCGACGTGCCCATCGTCATCTCCCTGCTGAACGCGTTCACCGGACTGTCCGTCGCCGCCAGCGGCTACCTCCTCGGCAACGCCCTGCTGCTGGTGGCCGGCACCCTCGTCGGCGCGGCCGGCTCCCTCCTCACCAGGCTGATGGCGCAGGCGATGGGCCGGCGGGTGACCACGATCCTGTTCGGCGGCCTGAGCGGCACCTCCACCCAGGGCGTGACCGCCGAGAGCACGTTGCCGGTCAAGTCCGCCGGGGCCGCCGACATCGCCGTCATGCTGGGCTACGCCCGTCGCGTCGTCGTCATCCCGGGCTACGGACTGGCCGTCGCCCAGGCCCAACACGTGCTCCGCGAACTCGTCGACACGCTGACGGCACGTGACATCGAGGTGGTCTACGCCATCCATCCCGTGGCCGGCCGGATGCCCGGACACATGAACGTCCTGCTGGCCGAGGCCGACGTGCCCTACGACCAACTGGTCGAGCTGGCCGACGCCAACCCGGAGTTCCCCGCCACGGACGTGGCACTGGTCGTCGGGGCCAACGACGTCGTCAACCCGTCGGCCCGCCGGCCCTACGGCTCACCGATCTCCGGCATGCCGATCCTGAACGCCGACGAGGCGAAGGCCGTGGTGTTCCTGAAGCGTTCCATGCGCCCCGGCTTCGCCGGCATCGAGAACCCCCTGCTGCACAACCCGAAGACGACGCTGTTCTTCGGTGATGCCAAGGAGTCCTTGACGAGGCTGGTCGCCGCGCTCCGGTCGGTGTAGCGCGGGCGTACGCGGACGTCGGACCGGGCGCCGCTCGGTGTAGCGAGGGCGTACGCGGTCGGGTGTCAGACGGCGGTGATGCGCACGCCGAGGTTGCCGAGCTTGGTCCAGTACGGCTCGACCAGCATCTGGGCGGCGCTTCCGATGACCTGGCTCGGACACGGAGGCTCGGTCTGGTAGAGGCTCGGTCGTGGGATGCGCCGCTGGGTGGTCCAGCCGCAGCTGTCCACCCGGACGAAACAGTCCCACAGCCCCTGGTCGAGCGGCCGGCCGAGCTTGGCCCGGCGCGGATCCAGCCGCGCGGTGCCACGCAGGGTCACCTGCTCGGTGTCGTCCGTGGTGTCGGGCACCAGGTGGCTAGAGGTCGACACCCGGTAGTCGCCGGAGTCGTCTCGGTTCTGCAGGTAGAGGTTCAGCCGGCTGCGCGTCAGCACGGTCGTCACGTCGTACGCCTCCTCCGGTACGTCCGTGCGCAGCTCCACCGGCGGCTCCCACAGCAGCAGTCCGTCGACCCGGTGGAAGGTCACCGGACGGCCGTCGGCGTAGGCGAGCCGGCCGCTGACCCGGATCAGCAGCTCCTCCTCGTCCCAGTCGATCCGCTCCAGCGTCGGCACCAGCGTGAGGCCACGCTCGGCCCGCTCCAACCTGGTGATCTCGGCGTACTCGCCGACCCGGAGCAGATGCGCGCGTACCCGCATCGACACCGGGAGCCACTCCTCCACCGCGGGCCCGAACCGCTCGGCGGCGAGCTTGCGCACCTCGCGGTACTGCGCGTACCGGCCGAAGCGGATCGGCCGGCCGAGGACCGTCCGGCCGCCGAGCCGCGCCAGCATCTTGGTCTGGTACCAGCGCGCGTAGATCCGGTCGCGCACCTCACCCCGCCGGGTGTGGGTCTCCACGAGGTCGAGCATCTGGCGCAGGGAGCGGTAGTCGGCCCTGCGGTCGGTCCGGCGGGCGAAACGGTCGCGGCTCGTCCGCCCGGACCACTGGCAGCACACGTCGTCGGCGAGGACGCTGATCACCTTGGCGTGGAGGTAGCCCTCCAGCACGAACCGCTCGTCCTCGAGCCAGACCCCTTCCTCGGCGAACCGCAGTTCGTTCTCCACCAGCAGGGCGGTCCGGAACAGCATGTGGGGTGTCAGACAGTCCACCAGATGGTCCGACACCAGGTCGGCCTGGTCCCGCGACTCCAGGAACGGCTCACTCGGCGCGCCGGGTCCGACCAGCTTGCCGACCACGATGTCGGCGTCGTTGCGGACCGCCATCGCGTACATCCGCTCCAGCGCCGGCGGTGTGAGCCGGTCGTCAGGGTCCAGGAAGTAGACGTACTCGCCGTTCGCGCGTTCGATCCCGAGGTTGCGCGGCTGGCCTGGACCACCGGTGCGGGTCGCCTCGAGGGCGCGCAGGTGCGGATACCGCCGGCTCAGCTCCTCGAGGCGCCGCATGGTGCCGTCGTTCGAACCATGGTCGACGAACATGAGTTCGTACTCACCCGGTGAGAACGACTGGCGAAGCAGTTCCTCGACACAGGTGTCGAGGAACGATCCCGGGTTGTGGACCGAGACGATGACGCTGACCTTCACACCCATGGGAAGACCCCCTGGTGTGAGGATCGGCAGATCCCCAGCCCCACAAACCTCTGAGGAATCCGCTCGCGGCGCCCCGCATCCACGGGGGCGGGTGTTGTCGTCGTCACGCGGAGGACACCGCTACGCGTTTCCTCCTCCTCTTCAGTGCACGACCCTGACTGGTCCCTCAGGGCACGCCCTAGCCGGCCACGCCGTAGAGCCGGTCACCCGCGTCGCCGAGGCCGGGGACGATGAAGCCGTGGTCGTTCAGATGTTCGTCGACGGCGGCCGTGACGATGGTGACGGGTACGTCGACCGACGCGAGCCGGCGTTCGAGGTTGGCGAGTCCCTCAGGCGCGGCGAGCAGGCAGACGGCCGTGATGTGGTCGGCGCCGCGGTCGACGAGGAAGCTCACCGCGTCGGCGAGGGTCCCACCCGTGGCGAGCATCGGGTCGAGGACGTAGCACTGGCGGCCGGACAGGTTCTCGGGGATCCGCTGGGCGTACGTCGAGGCCTTCAGGGTGTGTTCGTCGCGAACCATCCCCAGGAACCCGACCTCGGCGGTCGGCAGGAGCCGGACCATCCCCTCGAGCATGCCGAGCCCGGCCCGCAGGATGGGGACGACGACCGGCTTCGGCGCCGCCAGCTTGACCCCGCGTGCCGATGCGACCGGAGTCTGGACCGCGACTGGTTCGGTTCGCACGTCCCGGGTCGCCTCGTAGGCGAGCAGCGTGACCAACTCGTCGGTGAGTCGACGGAACGTCGGCGAGTCGGTCGTCGTGTCGCGCAACACGGTGAGTTTGTGCGCGACCAGCGGGTGGTCGGCCACATGAATCCGCATGGCCGTGAACCTTAGGCCATCCACGTTGCCGGCAGGGAATCCGTCACCAGCACTGCCTGCGGATGGTGAGACCGCACTCCCGGAGAGCGACAGAACCCGGCATGGAAGCCAAATTTCGCCAGGCGGCACAAAAAGATCGCCTCCAGACGTTGCCACGCGCAGGCCCCTGCGCCACCGTAGTGGAGTCATGTCGAGGGGCGTTCCGGTCAGGCGACCCTCCAGCTCACGGGGTCGTCTGGATCGGTGGGTGAAGCCATGGCCAACTGGCAGGGACGTCAGCGAAACCTTTCGGCGCCGGTTCCGCAGACCTTCGTGCGCGCGCCCGGACCCGAAGCGGTCCATGCCGCACCGCCCGCCGTCACCTCACCGGGCCACGAGGCCACGTTCCGCCCGTCGCCTGAGTGCGACGACACCGCGGAAGCTGTCGATGCCCTCACCTTCACCGAGAGTCAGCGCGAACGGCTGCGACGTCGGGCGGCCTTCCTCCGCGACCTGGCCGAGGCGAAGGAACTGCGGGCCCGGGTCCGCCCCCGACACACCCGCGTGGTCCGCCTCCGCGAGGCGCTGCGCCGGGCCACCTACCGCTCCGCCTGAGCCGTGTCGGCAACGGTTTTTCCAACTTTGGACGAAAACGCGCCGGTGAGCGTCACAAAGGCGCGGAAAAAGCGGGTGCTTTTTCGCGCGCGTCTGCCACGATTCCATACATGGCCGAGGAGAGCAGCGCGGCGATCGACTTCGCAGTGGTCACCTACCTCGAGGAGGGCCGCTGGCGGGCTTCGTCACTGGCGAGCACCGCTGCGCGTGACCTCGACACCTTCGTGCGTACGCTCCGCCAGCAGCCCGGCGATCTGGGTTGCCTCGGCTTCGTCTCGGTGGACGACGACTTCTTCGTCATGGTCCGCGTCTGGGGCAACGAGGTGCGCTTCCTGCTCTCCGACGTCACCGCCGCCACCGACTGGCCACTCGCCCGGGAGGTCCTGGACGAGTTGGCGCTCCCCGTCCCGGACGAGGACGACGAGGACCAGGCGCAACCCGCCGGTGACCTCACCATCGTGGCCGACCTCGGTATGGCGGCGATGGACCTCGGTGCGCTCTGCGACGACCTCGACCTGTACCCCGACGAGATGCTCGCCAAGATCGCCGAACGACTGGGCTGCGGTCCGGCGTTCCGGCATGCGGTCGACGCCGCTGTGGGCTGACCTCGACACCAGGGCGGTAGCGACCATTGGCAGTATGAGCGACTGATGGCAAAGACCGACTGAAGGAATGGTGCGCGGTGTCGTACTTCGCGGCGGCATTCGCCCGTAGTGGGGGCGAGTGGGTGGCAAGCGAGATCGACCTCGACGACGTGGACAGCGTCGAAGGCGTGGTCGACGCGGTACAGCAGGTCGAGACCGACGACGGGATCGTCCTCGTGTTCGTCGAGGAGGAGAACTGGTTCGGTGTGATCCGGGTGGAAGGTGACGACGAGCCCCGGGTCTATGTGTCGGAGGCGGCCGAGGCGATGCAGTCCCTGGTCGGCGAAGCGGTGTTGAGCCAGCTGATGGAGGACTACCGGCTGAGTGAGGCCTCCGACGACGAGGACGAGGAGGAGGAGCCGGTCGTGTTGCCGGCGGAGCCGATCGGTGAGTTCGGCATCCTCGACGACCTCGGCATCCAGTCCGGCGACCTCAACCGGCTGGCCGAGGCGATCGGCACGTCGCCGGCCGCGGCGGTGTCGTTCCTCGCCGACCGGCTCGGGTTCGCCGAAGCGCTCGAGGCGGTCCGCTGACGCCCGCCGGGCCGGCCTTCGAACCCTGGCCGCCGCAGGACCCGTCCGGGTGGGAGGGCCCCATGCGGGCGGCGCTCGACGAGGCGGTCCGGGCACCGGACACCGGAGACGTACCCGTCGGCTGTGTCGTCCTGGACCCGGCGGGCGCCGTTCTGGCGGTCGGCCGTAACGCTCGGGAGGCCACCGCCGACCCGACGGCCCATGCCGAGGTGCTGGCCCTCAGACAGGCCGCCGCCTCCCGCGGTCAATGGCGCCTGGACGGCTGCACGCTGGTGGTGACACTCGAGCCGTGCACCATGTGCGCGGGCGCGCTCGTGCTGGCACGGATCGAGCGGGTGGTTTTCGGGGCGTACGACGACAAGGCCGGTGCGGTCGGATCGCTGTGGGACGTCGTACGCGACCGGCGGCTCAACCACCGGCCGCAGGTGGTCGGTGGGGTTCTCGCGCCCGAGTGTGGCGAGGTGCTCAGGAGGTTCTTCGCCGCGGCGCGGCGACCCGGCTGAGGGGCCCGGAGCGGCCTCGGAGGTGGCCCCAAAACGCGATCTCCGGAGCGCCAGTGTGGGCGAGCGGACGGCCTCCGGTAATCTACCCCGCGGTGGCGTGTCCGAGTGGCCTAAGGAGCACGCCTCGAAAGCGTGTGAGGGGCAACCCTCCGCGGGTTCAAATCCCGCCGCCACCGCAGTAGGAGGGCCCGGGCGCACTTGTCGTGTCCCGGGCCCTCGCCCTTGTTGCGGGGGGAGGGCGGGGCGGTGACGGTCGCCGAACTCAACGCGTTCCTGCTCTACGGCTCCCTGGTCGTCCTGCTCGCCGTCCTGGCGGTCCGGGCCTCCGTCCGGTTCGGCCTCCCCAGCCTGTTGATCTACCTCGGGATGGGACTCGCCCTCGGGGAGGGCGCCCTCGGCATCCGCTTCGACGACGTCCAACTCGCCCACGCGCTCGCGTTCGCGGCCCTGGTCGTGATCCTCACCGAAGGTGGCCTTACCACTCGGTGGAGCGACGTCCGTCCCGCGATGCTGCCCGCACTTGCCCTCGCCACCGTCGGCGTCGCGGTGAGTGTCCTCGCCGTCGCCGTGATCATGCACGCGCTGCTCGGCCTGGACTGGCAGCTCGCCCTCCTGCTCGGCGCGGTGACCTCGCCGACCGACGCCGCCGCCGTCTTCTCGGTGCTCCGTCGGGTGTCGCTGCCTCGACGTCTGTCGAGAGTGCTGGAGGCCGAGTCCGGTCTGAACGACGCCCCGACGGTCCTCCTCGTCACCATGCTGAGCGCGTCGTCCTTCGGGCAGGAGTCGGTCCCCTCCGTCGTCGGACTGATCGTCCTGGAACTCTTCGTCGGTGGTGTCCTCGGGCTCCTCATCGGCTGGGGTGGCGCCTGGGCGCTGCGCCGGGTGGCGCTGCCCTCCTCCGGGCTGTACCCGCTCGCGATCGTGTCGTTCGCCGTCCTCGCGTACGGCGTCACCACAGCCCTCCACGGGAGCGGGTTCGCCGCGGTCTACATCGCCTCCCTGGTGCTCGGCAACGCCGAACTGCCGCACCGTGTCGCGGTCCGCTCCTTCGTGGAAGGGCTCGCGTGGCTGGCGCAGATCGGGCTGTTCGTGATGCTCGGCCTGCTCGCCTGGCCGAGCCGGTTCAACTGGAGCGAGGTCGTCGTCGCCCTGCTCGCGGGGGTCGTGCTCAGCTTCGTCGCCCGGCCGCTGTCGGTGCTGTTGTCGTTACTGCCGTTCCGTACGTCGGCACGCGACATGGCGTTCCTGTCCTGGACGGGGCTGCGGGGTGCGGTGCCGATCGTGCTGGCCACCATCCCGTTGGCCGCGGACGTGCCGGGAGCGGAGCGGCTGTTCAACATCGTGTTCGTCCTGGTCGTGGTGTTCACCCTGGTGCAGGCGCCGGTGCTGCCGTGGGTGGGGCGAGTGCTCCGGATCGACGGCGGTGACACCGTTCTCGACCTCGATGTCGAGGCGGCGCCGCTCGGTCGCCTCGACGCCGACCTGATGGAGATCCGGATCCTGCCCCGGTCGAAGCTCGCGAACGTCGAGGTCAGCGAGCTCCGGCTGCCGCAGGGCGCGTCGGTCTCGCTCATCGTGCGGGAGGGCCACAGCTTCGTTCCCGACCTGCGCACCGTGTTGAAGATCGGCGACGACCTGCTCGTGGTCACCCCACGCCGCCTCCGCGACGCGACCGAACGTCGGTTGCGGGCGGTCAGCCGCGCCGGGCGGCTCGCGGGCTGGCTGGAGGGAAGGGGCAACCCTCCGCGGCGCCGGAGCCGGCTGCGTCGTCCGTGACGTGACGGACGACGTGAGGTTGGAACCGGCCGAGGTGAGCCGGAGTAGGACCGCTCAGCCGCGCGTTCGGGCGGCGAGATCCGGGGTCGGGAGCGTGCTGACCACCTGGACGACCAACGCGATGTCGGTCGTCATCAGCTGGATGAGGAGGGACTCGCCAGAGGACTCGCCGGGTACGCCGACGAACTCGAACTGCACAGCGTCCGGGGCGCCGAGCTGGTCCTCGACCAGCCGCGTCCACAGCGCCGTCCTGCCGATCGCATCCGCCCACGGCGCGAGCCCTGAGACGTTGGCGAGCCGCCACCTGTCGAAAACGTCGTCGCTCGTCTGCGTCAGCTCCACGGTGGCGTCGCTTCGGTTCAACGAGACCAGCCAGTCACCGTCGACGAACATCAGGCGAACCGCGGCGATCTCCGTCGGCCGGTCCGGGTCGAAGAAGTAGCCGACCGCCCTGAGGGCTCCCGCCTCGTCGACGATCCGCTCGAGCTCGTCCCGAATCATGACTCACCTTCTGAAGACCTAGCCTGAACCCCGCTGCTTGTCACGATAGTGCTCGGCCCGCTTGATGATCTTGAGGGCCTTCTCCGCCCAACGCTTCTCCTCCGCGCTGCCCGTCTCGGCGAGCTCGGCGAGTTCCCGGACCGACATGTCGGCGTAGTGGCCGAGTTGTTTGACCTGGCCGCCGCCGCCTCCACGGGCGAGGATCGCGTCCCGCGCCGACTTGTCGCGCGTCTCCTCGTCGAAGGCGTTGAGCCGCTCGTCGACCTTGCGTTCGAGCGCCTTGCGCTGTTCGTCGTCCTGCCGGGAGCGGTTGGGATCGTGGTCGTCGTCGTCGCCCCGGCGTCGGCGTCCGCGTCCGCGGGGGGTGAGGTCGTCGATGACCTCCTCGATCTCCTCCTCGACCTTCTTGCCGATCTTGCTGCGCGTGTTGCCCTGGTTGTTTCGTCGGTTGTTCCTGCCGCCTCGTTTAGGCACTGAGGATCTCTCCGACCACCATGCCCTTGAGGTTGTCGACGATCGTCTTGGTGATCTGGCGGAAGATCGGGATCTGGAGGAGGGAGGCGCCGAGCGTGGCGACGGCGGTGGCGATGGCCTGGGCGATCGACCAGATCTTGAGGAGCAGGACGAGCGCGGCGTAGATGACCAGGCCGACGCCGAGGGCCAGGGGGATCTGGCCGCCGTTGGTGAGTGCTTTGGCGGGGCCGTGTTGTTGCCAGTAGGTCCGGAAGGCTTCGATGGCCTAGTCGGTGTTGGTGTCCCAGACCTTGCCGGCGGCGGTGTGGGCGTCTCGTGCCATCGCGGCGATCTTGGGCATCACCTCGAGCCAGGCCTGGCCGATCCGAAACAGCTTCTCCTCATCGGCGTCGGGCCAGTCCAGGCCGGCGAGGTTCATGACCGTGACGAGTCCGCCGGGCGGTTGGAGGCCCATCCCGGCGCCTCAGATGTTGGCCAGTGGGTCGCCGGCCCACTGGACGGTGGCGGTGGCCTTGCCCTGGGAGGCCTGGTAGTTGTCGGCCATCACGCCGAGGTCTTCGGCGTCGGTGCGCATGATGGCGGCTACTTCGTCGAAGAGGTCGAAGATCTTGTCGGCGCAGATGGTGCAGGTCTCACCGATCAGGCTGCCGATGTCGTCGCTGCCCCACGGCTCCCCGAAGCCGGCCAGCAGCTGCTCCGTCTCCTGCGTCAACGACTCCAGGTCACCCGCGAGCCGGCCCAGGTCGCCGCCGGCCGTACGGATCACACCCCAGTCGATCCTGCGCTCATCCATCGCTCGTACTCCCGTGCGCCGCCGAGTGTTCGGTCACGCGGAACGAGGTGACCGGTGTGCAGATGGTAGAGACTTCCGGGCCCACGTGGTCCCTGGGCGACTCGGGGCTGTGGACAACCGGTGGGCCGGGCGGGCGACGTTCGAGCGACGGCGTCCTAGTCGACCGTTGGAGTCTCGGTGGCTCGGGGATCGACGCAGACGGGAATCGGCGTGTCGACGTCCATGGCGGTCGGCCCCTTCGCCGCGAGGCCGTGGAAGTCGCTGCCCAGGACGATGTCGACACTCACGTCGTCGCGGTTGTCGGAGCGGACGGTCGGGTTGGTGAGGTTGGCGGCGACGAGGAGGACCTCGGGTGCGTTGGAGGCACGTCCCCGCACCTCGACCCGCGCCACCTTCGAGTCCCGGTCGTTACCGACGGTGTCGACGGTGAAGCCGCGCTGGCGAAGCTGTTCGGCCGTACGGTCGGCGAGTCCCGACACGCGCCCGGCGTTGAGGACGTTGACCGTCACTTTCGCGGCGGTGATCCGCTGCTTGACACCCGGGGAGGGGGAGTTGCACACCTCGGTGGGACCAATGCTGGGCACGCCCCTCATGACCGACTGGTAGCCGTACCACGCGGCCCCGGAGACCAGGGCGACCAGGACGACAAGCGTGAGGGGGCCACGAATCTTGCGTCTGCGACGGCGCCGAATCCTGCGTTGCTCGGCGGTGTCGTCCCACGCCATGCCCGCCCCCTTCCCCGCTGAGAACCATCAGCCCCTGAGCCGAAGCACGCGGGCGTGCAACACCATCCGTTGGTGCAGGGCGGCTCGCAGGGCCCGATGCAAGCCGTCCTCGAGATACAGCTCGTTGTCGTATTCGACCACGTGCGCGAAGAGATCGCCGTAGTAGGTGGAATCCTCCGCGAGAAGTGTGTCGAGATCCAGGGTGCGCTTGGTCGTGACCAACTGGTCGAGTCGGATCGGGCGCGGTGGCAGCTCAGCCCACTCGCGCTGGGTCGTGCCGTGCTCGGGATAGGGACGTCCGTCGCCGACTCGCTTGAAGATCACGCTTCGGCAGTGTAGTGGTGCCTGCTCGATGTGACCGGACAGAAGCGGTAGGTGTCCCCAGCGTAGGCCGGTCCGGGTGTCTCACGCCGCCCTCTGGCCAAGTGGGTCAGCCGATTCACCCTTGGGTATGACAGCTCGCGGGTTTCCGGTGGGCGGGTGCGTGGACGAAGAAGATCATCAACGATCTGGCGACGCTTCCGTCCCGCGCTCAGGACGCTCGGCCGACAGGGCGCGCAGCGCGTCCGCCTGTCCGCGTAGCGCCTCGAGGGCGGCCTCGACACTCGTCGACGCGTCGCCCACACCGCGCATGAGGTCGGCCGACACGTCGTCGTCTCCCAGCGCGGCGAGCGCGCCGCGGATCCGGTCGTGGACGGCATCGGACTGGACGGCCGCGTCGACGGCGAGGAGCGACTCCTCGACTCTCTTCACTGCTTCGGCGTACCCGTAGATCGTCTGTACCCGCCGGTCGATCGCGTCCTCGGCGGCCTGGACGGCGCTCACCTGGTCGGGCAGCCCACCACCGGTCGCGCTCAACAGCTTCCGCGCCTCGGCGAGCTGCGCCAACGCGCTCGCGATCCGCCATTGTTCGCCGGCCAGCAGGGCCAGGCCGTCGCCGAGGTGTCCCTCGCGCGCCGAGCGGGACATGGCCACCCGCAGCACCGCGTCGACGACGTCACGCATCACCGGCTGGTACTGCGGATGCAGGTCCCGGTCAGGAATGATCACCCGCGCCCGGAGCTCGGCGTCGTCGCGCTGACGATCGGAGTGCCCTTTGATCTGCAGCGCGACGTGTGCGACAAAGGGTGCACCCAACGCCAGGATCACGGCCCGGGCGAAGAGGTCGATACCCGGTTGGATCACGAGGATGATCCAGACCACCGCGAGGACCGACAGGTAACCGACCGACCGCGGACTGACCCGCTCGGTCGCCCCTTCGAGCCAGCGCGCACCGGCCCGACGCACGCGGGCCCGATCGGGCGCGGCGAGGCTCAGTGGAACCAGGATGTCGCGTCCGCCGATCCGGATGACCCCCGCTGCCGGACTCTCCCGTACCTCTTTGGCAGGCCCGGCTCGCCCGTCTGGCTGCATGCTCGCAGAGTAGCGGCGGCGCACTCGCCGTGGCAGCCTCCGACAATGCCCGGCCATTCACCGAAACCCGAGGTCCCGGCACGGAGCGAGTCGAGGGAACTCCCTACGTTCTGTCTTCCGCTTCAGGAGCGAAACGCCTCGAGGAGGAACAGAGAATGGAGGTACGCGCCGCATTGCCACATGCGCCGAGCGTCTCCGGTGGGGTAGAGGTGGAGCTATGAAGAAGATCATCAACGATCCGGCGAACGTCGTCGACGAGGCACTGGCCGGGATGGCCGCCGCCCACGCCGACCTGATCGAGGTCCACCGTGATCCCCACTACGTCGTCGCGCGCGAGGCGCCGCGACGGGGCAAGGTGGGTGTCGTCTCCGGCGGCGGGAGCGGGCACGAGCCGTTGCACGCGGGCTTCGTCGGCTTCGGGATGCTCGACGCCGCCTGCCCGGGCCCGGTGTTCACCTCACCTTCCCCCGACCCGATCCTGGCGGCGACGATGGCCGTCGACGCCGGTGCCGGCGTCCTCCACATCGTGAAGAACTACACCGGCAACTTCAGTCATCTACACTTCCGACATGCGCGCGTTGATCTACGCAAGGCTCAGCCGGTCGAAGGATAACTCGACCTCCATCGTCCGCCAGCTCGAAGCCTGCCGTCAGGAGGCCGAGCGCCGAGGGTGGCAGGTCGTAGGGGAGTATGCCGACGACGGAGTGAGCGGCGCCGTCGACCCGAGCGAGCGCCCCGAGGCGACGAAGCTCCTCGCCCGGCTCGACGAGGCCGACGTGATCCTCGTCTGGAAGCTCGACCGGCTCGCGCGATCCTTCCTGGCGTTCGCCGACCTCATGCGCGTGAGCGACCGGGCCGCGGTCGGTATGACCTCGGTCACGGAGCCGCTGGACACGACGTCACCCATGGGCCGGGCGATGATCCAGATAATCGCGGTCTTCGCAGAGCTGGAGCGCGCCATGATCCGGGAGCGGTCGCTCGCCAGCCGGGCATACCTCCGCACGACCGAGCGGCACATCTCCGGGCGGGCTCCGTACGGCCTCCGGATCGTCCCGGCGGCGGACGGCAAGGGCAAGGCGCTACAACGCGATCCCGAGGCCGTAGAGGTCATCAGGGAGATCCTTGCGCGCCTCGTCGACGGCGAGCCTGGGACGACCATCGCGGCCGATCTGGAACGCCGGGCGGTGCCGACGCCGCGGGTCCGCACGAGCTTGAAGCCGAACCCGAAGCCGTCGCACTGGAGCTACCAAGCGATCAAGCACATGCTCGGGCACCCGTCCCTCCTCGGGCACAAGATCGACGAGCGGGGGCACGTGCGCCGCGACGAGCAGGGCGCGGAGCTGATCTTCTGGGAGCCGGTCACGGACCGGGCGACCCTGGAGGCGGCGCGGCTGGCAGTCGAGGCGCGGAGCGTGGACAAGACGAGCCCGAACCGCCGCCATTGGCTCTTTGGCGTGGCGCTCTGTGCGAAGTGCGGCCGACCGCTGACCCAGAACGCGAGGGCGGGGCGGTCCTACGTCGAGAGGGGCTGGGACACGCGGTCTGTGCTCCGCTGCCTCGGCACCCGCGAGGAGCCGTGTGCCGGCGTGCTGATCGCTGAGCACAAGCTGTCCGAGTGGGTCGAGGAGGAGGTCCTCCGGACCGTGGGGCGCTTCGAGGCCATCGAGCCTGTCTACGTGCCCGGGAGCGACGTCGAGGCCGATCTCGCGGCCGTTGAGCGAGCGATCGGGAACCTCCGAGACGACCGGGACGCCGGGCTCTTCGACGACGACGAGGACGACTACCGCGAGCGCATGTCGGCGCTTGTCGGCCGCCGGAAGGCCCTACGCGCCGCGCCTAGCACCGAGCCGCGCTGGCAGTACCGCTCTATGGGCTGCACCGTCGCGGAGTTGTGGAAGACGCTGGAGCCGGCCGGCCGAGGTGACCTCCTCCGGACGATGGGCGTCACAGTGGAGGTCTCCTCGGCGAACCGGCGGAGGAACGTCACCACGGGCGAGCGCGCCCGGGTGGTCCTCCCAGACGAATCCGGCGCCTGGCAGGCGCCTCTCGAACAGGCGTTCTAAACTGATGACGGGGCCGCAAACTGGGCAGGGGACCGGTCCCAAAGAGAGCGGCACCCTCCAGCTCCAGGCCGAGGGTGCCGCTTCTTTCGTTGCTCGGTTACTGGCTTCGTCGCTTCCGGTAGAGACCGCCGAAGAGGCCGAGCACGGCGAGGAACACCGTCACTGCGCTCTCCGGGCCGTTCAGCCACAACGCCACGCCCGCGAGGGCGACCGCGACGGTGAGGCCGGCAAAAGGGGTGGGGGCCAGCGGCGGGCGGCTAGCTGGCAACCGTTCGGAATCGCGTAGGCTCACGGCAGGACTCCCTTTCTAGGAGTGGAGTTTCGGGTGCGGGGCCCGCCGACCTTTGCCGGGTGGGGCGGGCCTCCGCGATCACTGAGATGACAGTAACCCGGGAACACCCCAGTCCCCCGACCAGCGGGACGCCCTCAAGGAACGTTCGATGCCATGGATGCACAAGGATTAACATGGATTAACAAGGATTAACATGGCGATCGTTACCGACTTGAGACCGACGCGAACGCCGATGCACCTTCGTTCACGTGCGCCTACGTCTCGACGCGCCCACTTCTGTCGCCGAACTGTGATCGGCGCGAATGCAAAGAGAGCCCTCGCCGAGGGAGGACTCGATCTCGGCCAGCACCTCGCCGTCGAGTTTTTCCCGGTTCGACCCGCGCCTGGGCGCCGCGGACGGTCTTACGCACTGCTTCCCCGGCCAGGTCGGGCAGCGTCCGTGTTATCCACCACGGGGTAACCGTCAGAAGGACCTGCGCCGTACGGCGTGTGATCCGGAGGCCGGGGGTGCCGCTTCTGCTGTCAAGAGGCGGGGGCCTATTCAGTCGATAGGCAACCGGTCGTCCGTCCTGGGAATGGGGGCCATCCGACCCTTGTTGTAAAGGTTAGCTCTGCTAACGAGCTAGTAACCATGAGGCAAGGGGGTACGGGGGTGCAAAGGGCGATCTTGGCGCGCGCCAAGCGGTGCGCGGAACGGCATGCACGCGAAAAGAGCGACCCGACAACGGATCAGTGTCTAGCCATCGGGGTGCAGTGCGGCGTCGCCGCGACCCTCGACGTACTGGGCATCCAGCTCAGACGGCTGCCTCTGGGCGATGGCTTGACGAGCGTCGCGCGGCGCACGGAACCGCTGCCGGATCATGACCACGGACCGCTTCCAGACGATGACTCGTCGATAGGATCTCTTCCGGACGACTTCCTGACGTAGCGCCTAGAAGGCCCTGCGCCGGACGGCGTGAAGGTCGTCGAGCCGCCTGATGGGCTGCCCGGAGGCCGTGCGGCACCACTGCCCGGGGTCGGCGTGGCAGTGTCCGCAGGGGCGGGCTAGCACCCTGGCGAGGACGGCGCGCTCGCCCTCGTCGCACCCGTCCAGCTCCGGCAGGGATGTGTCAAACACCCAGTCGACGACGCCGCAGTCGGAGTCCGTGGCGTGGGTCTCCTCGTTCACTTCTTCCTCCCGTGATGGTGATGCTCCGAGGCCACTCGAAGAGAAAGCGCCCCGACCCTTCGCGAGGGGCCGGGGCGCTTGGCTTGCTGGTTACTAGGCAGCGGCGCAGACGGCGAACACCTGGAGCTGGTTCGCCTTCGTGCCGTTGTTGACAGCCTTCACGGTCCAGCCGTCCGACCCCCACGCGCCGGACTCGCCCTTCGTGAGGTTGCTCGGCATCGAGTAGTCGACGACGACGCTCGTCGCGCCCTGGGCGAGCTTGTAGCCGCCGCCGATCGCGACCTTGCCCTCCGGGCACGTCTGCGTGCGGACGAAGTTCTGACCGATCGGCATGGTCACCTCCACGCCCACGACCTCGTAGCCGGACACGCCGTCCGCGCCCCTGTCGCCTGCCTCGCCCTTCTCACCCTGCGCGCCGGCGGGACCGGCGGCGCCGGGCTCACCCTGTGCGCCCTTGAGCGAGGCGAGCCAGTCGGTCTCTGTGCCCTCGAAGCCGCCGGCCTGGGCCAGCTCGTAGGCGGATTTGCCGTCAGCGCCGTTGGCGCCAGCGGCACCAGCGGCACCAGCAGCGCCCGCGGCGCCGTCCTCGCCCGCGTCACCCTTGGCACCCGCGTCGCCCTTCGCGCCCTTCAGGGAGATGAGCCACTGGGCCTCCGTGCCCTTGTAGCCGTTGCGCTTCGCGACCTCGTAAGCGGACTCCCCGGGCTTGCCCGTGGCGCCCACCTTGCCCTTGCCATCCCACTTGATCGGGAACTCATTCGACTTGCACGCGGTCGGCTTGCCGTTGGTCGTCGCCGGGACGATGCGGAGACCGGAGTAGCTCTTGGTGGAGCAGGCGTAGACGGTGTTGTACTGGTTGTACCCGTCCGCCGGGTCGATGGCCGCGTAGGCGGCGGCACCGCTGGCGACGACGATGCCGGCCCCTGCCGCGATGGCGATGAGACGGCGGCTCTTGCGCGTTGCGAACACGACACTCCTCATGTGAAAGGTCCCCCTGAGATGCCCGGCGGACGGACGGGGGTGTTCCGCCCGCCGGGGTTTGTGGTTGGGCTCAGCCCCGGAGCCAGCGCAGGACTAGCCAGGCGATCACGAGAATCGGAACCCACGCGCCGATGGCACATGCCAGGAATCCGAGGGCGCGGGCCTGGGGGGAGTCGACCCATCGGGCGCGGTGACTTGGGCCGCCCTCGGCCCTGTCCTGCGTCCTCGGCGTGTCGATGAGCATGGAGCGGTCCTTCCCCCTTGGTGCTGTCCTGCTGGTGCCCGATGGGGCGGCCGGGACCGGGTGACCTTTCGGTCAACCGACCGCCGCATCAGGGGCAGGAGCAAATTAGCGAACTTGTAGGAGCTTGTCTAGATACAGATGACTACAGAGGACCAGTTTTGCCTACGAGTGGCCGGGGCCAACCTCATTGCATGGGGCCTGATGACGAGATCGACCACGATGGGCCAGTGGCGCCTTACAAACAGTTGGCCGAGATCCTCCGTGCCCGGCTCAAGCGCGGCGACTTTGGAGGACCGAACCGGCCGATCCCTTCAGAGCCTCGGCTCGTCCAGGAGTACGGGCTCGCCCGGTCGACGGTCCGACGCTCGGTGGCGATCCTCGTAGAGGAAGGGCTCGTTTACACGGTCCCGCAGCGCGGGAGTTACGTCGCCGGGAAGTGAGTCGCCCCTAGGAGGACGCGGCGAAGCTGCACATCCGTACAGCCACCGTTGGGCTCCCGGTCGACTAGGAGCAACTGGAAGATGCCCTGGAACGGGTTCACCCTCAGGCCGTAACGCTCGGTGATGCCCTCCTCGCGCAGTACGAGAGAGAGCCTTTTGAGGTCGCCGTAGGCCCGGCCTCGCTCGGCGTAGACCTCGATCAAATGCGCCTTCGTTGCCCGGGCCATGACGGCACCTCCCTACCGCGTGCTGCGGGTTACAGACGGGTCCAGGCGCCGCAGCGCTGGGATTCAAACGCCTTGTCGGTCGACTTGATCGTCACGACGACTGGGCCGGCTGGGAGACCGTTCGCGAGCGTGTCGTTAAGGTCGCCCGACAGGCCGCTGAGGCGCTGCCAATAGCAGTTTGCGCCCGCCTTGGGCGTCGCTCGGTACGTGCCGGGCTTGATGTCCTTACCGACGAGGTAAATGCCGTCGCCGCTGATCGTCGAGGCGGGCCCGGCGGCCTTGGCCGGGGCGGCAGGCTTGGCCGGGGTCTTCGGGCGGGCCGTCACGGTGACGGTAGGCGCGGGCTCGGGTGCTGCCGTCACAGTGACAGTCGGCGCGGGGGCCGGGGTCGAGGCGACCGGCGTCGAGGTCCCGGACGCGCCGATGCCCGACCCGATCGCGAACAAGAGCATCCCGCCCCCGATTTCGGCGAACGCTCGGTTACTCGGGCGCTTGCGGCGCGGGGCGACGGGCTCGACGGGCTGGGGTGCGCGGTGTTGAGACATGGGGGTGTTGCCTTTCGGGCCGTTTGGTCTGCGGCGCCCACTGGCGTCTGATGGAGAGAAGCTAGCATGCGTGAAACCACTCACGCAAGACGAAGGCCCCCGGGGTCGTCCCGAGGGCCTTTCGCAGTGGTGGAATCTCCTTATGTGGGGAGGGCTACGGCCGGATTGGATAGCCGGTCGCGAGCGAGTGAGCGGCGTCAGCGGCGGTCGCGTCGAGGCTGTCGAGGGTGTCGAAGTCGGCAAGGTCCCGGTCGACGTCCGCACCGATCAGGTCCGGGTCGTATGGCATGTGTTCCTCCTCGTGAATTTGCTTCGGGTGTGCCGCGTAACCAGAGGGCCAGTTGGCGCGTTTCTGTTCACGTGACGTATGGAGACTCACGCACCGACTGCCGCACGCATCTTTGCGACGGCCGCCTGACGGACCCGCTGGGCCTTGAGTCGGGACGAGAGACCGAGCTGGGCCGCGATCTTGCCGTCCGGCAGCGGGTCCGCGCCGCCCAGGCCGAAGGCCAGCCGGCAGACCTCGGCCTCGGTCTCATCGAGCACACCGAGGGCAGTCGCGGCCAGGAGCCGGTCCTCGACTCCGACGAGCGGGTCGGTGGTCGGGCCCCAGGGGGCTACGGCGTCCGTTTCCGCGGCCTCCTCGCGCCGGCTCTCCTCGCCGTAGTGAGTCATGAACGGGGCGCCTACGTTGGCGGACTTGAACTGCCGGTAGATGTTCGTGAACGTCGCAGAGGCCATGTCGAGGGACGGAGCCAGCTCGGCGCCACGGGCGGGGTCGCCGTCAGCGCGCCGGAGGATGCCGAGGAAGCGCTTAAGCGTGCGCTCGGGGATGCGGGACATGACGCCCTGCCCGGCCTCCCTCGACGCGGCGTCGGTCGCGTACTGCCGGACGATCCCGGCGACGCGCGGGTACTCACCCCCCGGGTCCCATGCCTGGACGGCCTCCAGGAAGCCGACGAGCACGACCGAGCGAAGTTCCTCCGTGTCCTGGAACATCGGCCAGAACTCACGGACGGCCGCCGCCAGGGCGGGCAGGTAGGCCCGGATGAGGGTGAAGGTCGCCGCCTCGTCGCCAGCCTGGGCGCGGATGAGGAGGTCGCGCTCCTCAGCGTCGGTAGCGATCGGTGCGGCGGATTCGGTCCAAATGGCAGCAAACATGCGTTGATCTCCTTACGGATCTTGTGTAGGGTTGATCAGGTACGTGAGGGGACTCACGCATCAGGTGGAGAAAGAAGGCGGGCGCGACAGCGGCCCGCCCGAGTGGCGGAAGATCAGGGGGAGTTATGCCGAGAGAGCGTCCTCGACGTGCACGACGGGCACGCCGTAGGCCTCGGCAAGGATGACTTCCGGTATGAGGGCCTCTAGCGATCCGGGTAGGCAGATGACGGCATCGGAGGCGAGGAGCGCGTCGAGGTCGACCGAGACACGGGCCAGGAGGCGTCCGAGTGATCTGCCGCGGAGGGCCGGATCGCCGCCCTCGTGTGGGGAGTAGACCTCGGCGCCGAGAGCTCGAAGACGCTCGGCCGCGTCGAGGAAGGCATCGCGGTTCTGATCCGCGTAGCCCGTCATGGGCCCGGCGAGGTAATAGACCCGCCGCCCTGGTGGGGGGTGTTGCATGCGTTGCTCCTGCTGTCACCACGCGCCTGTTGCCTTGCGTGTTGACAGCACTATTGCAGGCCCGCAACGCCTAGACAACGTTGTGACAGCTGAATTTCTGCTGAACGAGGGTTGTGTGTACGCTATGGCTCATGAGGTGGTGGGAGTACGTACAGCGGGTGACGCGCCGGGCCAGCCAGAACGAGATCGCCAGGCGCCTCGGTATCGCGCCGTCGAGCGTCAACCGCTGGCAGACCGGTGACCCGAAGCCGGAATCCGTGCGTGCGTTCGCCATCGAGTACGGCCGGCCCGTCCCGGAGGCGTTCGTCGCGGCTGGGTTCATGCAGCCCGAGGACGTCGAGGAAGCTCCGACGCCGGGGCCCGTGCCGCCGGCATCGTTGTCAGTCGAGGAGGCGGTTGAGCGCATCTGGGGGCTAACGGCGCTCCCGGAAGAGACTCGGCGAGCGCTGATCCTTGATCTCATGGAGCGCGAGGCGCGGGGCGAATCCGAAGCCAGCTAGGGATCTGGGCCCCGGTCGTGAGTGATCGCTCCAGCAAGGCGTGGTACATCTGACGAATGCTGGAGGGCAGTCAGGTCATGATCCCCGCCTTGTATGCGGCCATTTGGGTAGGCGCCGCCCTGATCTTTGCCGGCTTGATCGGGTATGTAGTCGGCCGTAGCGAGGACAGGCGGACCCAGGCCGCCGTCGCCAAGGATGTCGCCGAGGTGCGAGCGCGTCTTGACGCACGCGACGAAGCCGCCGAGATCCTCCAGCGTGTAAACGCCGCGCCGGAGCCAGCTCCCGTCCCCGAGACGCCAAAGCCGCGAAACGGGCTCTACCTCATTCGGGGCGGGCTACAGGCCGTTGCGTTCGCAATGGGTGGCATCGCCTTGGAGATGGCCCGGCGGCTGCGCTCCCGGTCGATCGCTACCGGAGTCGCAGGAACCCTCGTCACGACCGCCGGGGTCACGAGCCTCGTCCTCGTCACGCCGCCAGACACGAATGACGACCTGGAGGCGCCCGAGTCGGCCCCTACCGCGCGCGTGACGCCAGGCCCGGAGCGCCCGGAGAAGGCGGTAGGGCGGTCTCAGTCGACGCCTCTTGACGTGGCCGAGACCGAGCCCCTGTCGCGTGCCCCGACACCAGCGCCGACGGTCGCCGCGCGGCCCACGGGCCCGTCCACGCGCACCGCGGAGCCAACCGCGCCCTCCTCTAGGCCCTCCCCGACGGCCGCATCGGAGCCGACCGCGCCCGCAGCCGGGCCGGCCGATAGCGCCGGGTCGGTCGTGGCGAGCCCTAGACCGGTCGAGTCCAGCCCAGAGCCCACGGCCAGCGCGACCGCCGAGCCGGATAGCCCCGTGTCGGCCACCCCTAGCCCGGAGCCGCTACACACGCCCGACCCGGTGGCGCCGCCCAGCTCCGACCCGCGCTCGGCAAGCCCTGAGCCCACGCGCAGTCCGACGAAGGAGGCGACGGGCAAAGACGGCAAGGATAGGGACCGGCGAGATAAGGACCGGAAGGATAAGGATCGGAAGGATAACTCCGATTCCGGCCCACATGACCGCAAAGGCCCCACGCCGGGGATCGCGCGGTATCTAGGCGCCCTCCCAGACATCGAGAGCTTTCTCGGTCGTCCTGAGTGAGCAATAAGACCGCCATCACGACGGTCTCAGTACTTGCGCTAATCGTTTCTATTAGTAGTGCGTTGGTTGCCCTCGGAATCAGCTCTGGGCCGGCCGAGTTCTCATAGATACAAGTTGCATACATGGTGAGATCATCGGGGGTTATGAGATGCGGAAAGCAGGGCTCGCCAGAGGATGGTCGTGTGCGCTGGCCCACGCCAAGGGCGAGAAGATGAGAATGGGCGAGATTGAAGAGCTTTCCGAGGAGGAGCTGCACGGCCTGGACATCGGTGTCAGATGCGGCGTCGCGGCAATCCTGGACATCCTGGAGGCGCGGTTCAACGGCAGCGTGGCCTAAAAGGGAAGCCCCACCTCTTCGTGAGGTGGGGCTCCTTCTTCACTTCTTCGCTACCGGGAACCGACCCCGGGCTTTGTGAGTTGTTGCAGACAGGCCCCGCCTTTCTCCCCCCGGGAGGCGGGGCTCCCAATTCATTGCCTCCCCCCAGGGAACGAACTTCAGACTCGCCGAGTTGTTGAGAAGGGCCTCGCAGGTGTGCGGCCGGCGGGGCCTTCGTTTCACTCACGCGGCGCCGTAGCCGTGGCCCCAGGACGGGCCGTAGACCTCGGGGTCGCTTGCGATCTGCACTCCGTGGAAGACGGAGCCCATGACGCGGCCCAGCTCGCGGACGTACTCCTCGGCACTGTCTGCGGGAGCCTGGGCGATTAGTTCGTCGTGAACGGGCAGGAGGAGGCCGTCGCCGAGGCCGGCGTCGTGGGCGTCGACGATGGCCTGAGCGAGAAGGTCCCTCGCGGTCGACTGGACGACGTAGTTCGTCGCCGCATAGAGCCGGTCGCGGTCGAGCGGGAGGTGCCGGCCCGAGGGCGTGACGACCTCTTTCCGGCCGTACTCGGCGCGGTTGATCAGCCGGCGCGAGTATTTCTTGATCCCTGGGAAGGTGTCGTCGTACGCCGTGATCGCGCGCCGGACGGCCTCGATGTCCGCGCCGGTCTGCCGGGCGATCGTCGTAGCGCCGCCGCCGTAGACCTTGCCGAAGCCGACCGCCTTGGCGATCTTGCGGTGTTGCTTGGTGAAGTCCGGCCCGAAGACCCGTTCGGCGGTGAAGCTGTGCAAGTCCAGGCCGTCAGTGATGGCCGCCTTCATAGTCTCGTCGCCGGACAGCGCCGCGAGGACGCGCATCTCGACGGCCTGGAAGTCCGCCGCGACGATCGTGTGCCCGGGGTCGGCGACGAAGGCCCGCCGGATCACCCAGTCCGAGGAGGGGAGCTGTTGCAGGGGAGGCCGCGAGATCGACATGCGCGCGGTCCGCGCCTGGAGCCCGCCGATGAACGGGTGAAGCCGGCCCGCGTCGTCGGCCAGCTCGAGGAAGGCGTCAGCGTAGGCCGTCGCCCACTTCTCGGCGCGCTTGGCCCGGACGACCGCCTCGGCGAGCGGGTTGGGTGCTCGGACGTCGAGCCGCTCCCACTGGAGGTCGAGGTCGGCGAGCGGGAGCAATACGGCCTTGTCGACCTTCGCCGCGCCCGAGGGTGTCCGCTCGTCCAGCTCCTCGCCCATCGCGAGGAGCGCCTCGGCAACCTGACCTGTCGAGTTGACGTTCTCGACGCCGTACCGAGCCGCCGCCTTGCGGTACTGCTCCGCCTCGACCCTGAGGCTCTCCCGGAGCGTCTCGACGTAGGGGACGTCGAGGAGCATGCCCCGGCGCTGCATGATCGCGAGGAGGAGCTGTAGGTGATGCTCGAACTTCGAGAGGTGGTCGAGGCCGACGTCGCGGACCAGCGGCCCGATCTCGTGGAAGAGCCGGCTTACGAGGATCGTGTCCAGTCCGGCGTACCGGAGATAGGTCTCGTTCGTGATGTCGATGCCGGCCCAGCCCGTCGCCTTCGTCAGACCGAGCGAGCGGAAGACCGCCGTGAGGCCGCCTTGCGTGTCTGGGGCCTCCGGGTCGACGTAGACCGCAGAGAGTGGCTTCAGGCTGTGCCCGATCCCGCCCTCGGACTCCGCGCGCGGGTCGAGCAGGTGGGACAGGATGCGCGTGTCGAAGACGTGGGGCCCCAGCTCCTCGACCGTGACGCCCAGGTGGCGGTCCACGACGAGGAGGTCGTACGCCGCGTTGTGCATGACGAACATGCGCGGCTGCTGGAGCGCCCGGGCGATCGCATCGCCGAAGAGATCCGAGCGAAGGACCCACGCCTCGCGGTCGTTTCCGAACTGGGCGAGCCGGAGTTGGAACCCGCGTGTAAACACGTCGAGGCCGGTCGTCTCCGTGTCGAAGCCGAGCACTTTGTCGCCCTGGGCGAGGAACTCCTCGAAGCCGTACAGATCGTGCCGGGACTCTGGGATGTGGATTCGGCACTCGGCGCCGCCGACGGTGTGCGTGAGGGTGAGCACGTCTCTCCTGTCAGGTGTTGGCAGGCCCCGGCGCCGGGACTCAGGTCTCCAGCGCCAGGGGCCGATTAGGATGCGGAGGTCAACTCACGCACTGGCCGCCGCAACATGCGGCGCCGTCGGGCTTGGGCTCGTCCGGGTCGACGTCCGGGGCCTCCTCGAAGACCGCAGGCGGGAGGTCGTCCCCAGCGCCGCACATGCCCGAGAGTGGGCAGCTCCCGCACGCGGACGGGGCGCATGGGTTCGTCATTCGCGATACCTCCTAGAGCACGTCGTCGAGCGACGGGCCGGCTATCTGTGATTGGTCGTCCTGATAGAGGGCCAGCTCGTCGTCAGGTGTTCGGCTTTCGTCGTCGATTTCTGGGGCGTCGTGGTCGGCGACGGCATCGGTCTGCCGAGCCCGCCGCACACCCTCGAAGGCCATGCCTTGCGTGATCCGCCGCTTTATGAGTCCGCGCTCCTCCAGCGCCGCGAAGAACGCCCGCCGGGTCCAGCGCTCTTTGTTCGGAAGCGCCTCGTCGTCCGTCCACTCGCGGTAGGCGTCCCACAGGACCTTTCCTGTGACCTTCGAGCCCTCCTCGGCCACGAAGACGCCGGGGAAGAATCCCGACAGCGCGTCGGAGGTCTGCCGGTATTCGGTCGTCGCCTGGCGGATAACCGGCGGGTCCTGGAGCCCTCCCGCATACCACTCGGCAGCCCCACGCACGGCCCAGGCGAAGATGCCCGCGGCCTCACCCCGGAGCGTGTCGCCGAGGCGGTGATCGCGCTCAGACGGGCGGAAGTAGCGCTCCCACGGGACGAGCTTCACCCGCCGCCAAAGCCCCTCGTCCTGGCCGCGGAACTGGGGCTTGAAGTTGGTCGCGAGGAGCAGGAGGAACGCAGGCCGGAACTCGAAGAACTCCTTCCGCATGAAGCGGGCCGAGATGAGGTCGCGCCCCGTGACGCGCTTTAGGACCGCCTCGGCCATTGGCCGGCCCTGCTCGCCTTCGGCAGCCATGACGAGCCGCGCGCCCTTGAGCGCCGCCAGGTCGTTAGGGATTCCGCCCGAGCCCCGGTCCTCGAAGGTCGAGAACGGCGTCGTGACGGTCAGCTCGCGGAAGACGTCCGTCAGCGTGTCTGTGAAGACCGACTTCCCGTTGGCGCCCGTGCCCCACAGCACCGCGAAGCACTGCTCCGAGGTGTCGCCCGTCACGCCGTAGCCGACGAGTCGGCGTATGTAGGCCGGAAGGTCGGCGTGGGACGGGAAGACCTCGCGGAGGAAGGATTCCCAGCGCGGGCAAGCCGCCTTCGGGTCGTAGTCCAGGTCGACGCGACGGGTGATGAGTAGCTCCGGGTCGTGAGACTGGAGCGAGCCCGTCCGGAGGTTGACGACGCCGTTTCGAGCCGCGAGCAAGTGCGAGTGCCGGTCGAAGGCGTCCAGGTCGGCCGCCACGTCCCGGAGCGCCTGTAGCTCGCGCACCGCGGCATCAATCCCCCTGGAGGATTGCGAGTGACGAGCCCACGCTGCCCACGCCTTCGCCTCCTTGATCCGGTTGCCGTCCGCCCCTGCCTCGGCCATGAGATCGGCCGCGATCGCCGTCACGAGGTCGGCCGCCTCCTGGACGTAAGCCCGGGTCGTGTCGAGCTTGTCCGCCCGCCACACGCCGTCGCCCAGGAGGAAGAAGCCGGCCTCGGGGGAGTACCGGACGCCAGAGCCACGGGCCGCGATGTAGTCACGGACGAAGCGGGCGTTCCCGAGGTCCGTCAGCGGGTATGCCTTGGCGTCCCGCGAGCGGAGCGCCGCGTCGTAGGACGTGATCTCCTCCGCCGACAGGACCGCCCGGACGGCCTCCTTCGCGAACCGAGCCGGGTCCCGCTCGCGCCAGGACGTGAGGTCGAGGCCCTCCGGGACGTCGAGGACCTTCGTCCGCACGCCTCGCCCGACGAGCGACGTCGCGAGCGTCGACGAGAACGCCTTCCCGCTGGCGTCTCCATCGCCCGCCACGACCGCGGTACGGTCGCCGACCCACTCCGCTACCGTCTCGACGACGAGGGCGTTGGAGGCGAGCCCCGCGCCCCGAATCAGGATCGCGTCGTACCCGAGGGCGACCGCAGTAAGGCCGTCGCCAGGGCCCTCGGTGACGAGCACTTCGTCCCAGCCGGCCGAGCCCGGAAGGTAGCCGACCTTCGCCCACGAGGCCCCGTCTGGGTTCTCCGGGCCGATCCAACGGACCTTGGCGTCGGCCGCCAGGGCGCGAGCCTGGAAGCCGCGGGGAACGCCGTCGCGGTCGCGGAACGGAACGACGAGGCGCGGACCGCCGCCGAGGTCGTCGGCGTAGCCGAGGCCGAGCCGGTCGAAGTCGTCCTCGCTCAGGCCGAACCGCTCGGCCGCGTAGTGGATTGCCCCCTCGGCGTGCGGGTGCTTCGTCGCGGTGGCGTACTTGTCGAGCTTCGCCGCCAGTGCCGCCGTGAGGGCCGGGCTCACCGGCAGGTCCCGCGACGTCGCCCGGACCTTGACCTCTCCGGGCTCGACGTTGCCGAGATCCGCGAAGGTCATCCCGAGCGCCGCGAGGACGTCTTTCGTCTCGCACCGTGCCCGGCACTTCAGGAGGATCTTTCCCGCGTCCGAGACAGCGAGTCGAAGGGACGGGTGACTGTCAGTGTGCGACGGGCATGGGACCACCCAGCCGTCGCCCTCCTCGACGACCTCGGCGAACCGGCCGAGCAGGTCTTCGAGAGTCACGGGGACTCCTTTCGTTGTGTGTGGTCTGAGAGAGGGCCAGCCGGCGCGGGGGTGTTCAGCTCGGAAAGTCCTCGGCGAGATCCGCCGCGGTCTCGGCCGCGTGCGCGGCGAATGCCTCCGGCGCATGGCGGGTCAGGAGGTACTCGGCGCGGCGAAGACGGATCAAAAGCCGCGCCCAGGTGGCGACGGTCATCACGGCGTAGCCGGCGCCGACGGGCCGGCGGGCGCGCTTGACGAACGCGACGCCGTACGCCTCACCTGCGTTCAAACGCTGCCTCTCGGCGCCGTCCAGGCCCTCGCGGATCGCGTCCTGCCAGGAGGCCCAGTCCTTCGCCTGGCCGATGAACGGTGAGAAGCCCTGGAGGTCGCCGACGTCGTTCCGGCCTTCCTGCCTCGGCTTGAAGGGCTTGAGCCC
Source organism: Actinopolymorpha pittospori (assembly GCF_014873875.1). GTDB lineage: Bacteria > Actinomycetota > Actinomycetes > Propionibacteriales > Actinopolymorphaceae > Actinopolymorpha > Actinopolymorpha pittospori. Next base: position 3,076,027 of record NZ_JADBEM010000001.1, read on the forward strand.
GTAGCGGAGCTGCCAGAAGGCCGCCAGCGCGCGGACGAGGGCGGTTTCCCATCGGGTGCCGCGCGCCTTCGCGGGGTTGCTCACAGCTCCCGCCGAACGGACGCGCCGCGGACGACCGCGAGGCCGAGAGCCACAGCCCACTTGGACATCTGGCGTTCGGAGGGCTCGCCGGTCACGAGGAGGTCGGCGGTCGAGCCCTGGAGGTCCGCCGGGCCGTGGACGTAGCTCCGCGAGCCGTCCGGGCCGAGCGTGTAAACGTGCATTGGTCTCCTTACGAAGCCAGCGGCCCCGGGGCCGGCCGGACAGGTCCAGCTAGCCCCAGGGCCGGGAAGTGCGCGGATTAACTCACGCACTGGGTCAGAACGGAGGCGCCTCGCCGTTGTTCGCGGAGGACACGCGGCCGATCACCTCGATAACTGGCTTGGTGAACTTCCGCTTCGCACCCTCCCTCGTCTCGAACTCGACGACCTCCAGGCCGAGCCATGCGATGGCCGGCCCGTCGATCGCCGCGAGTGCATCCTCGACGGGGCCCAGGTCGCGGACGAGCGACCACGAGCCGGAGGTGAACTTGAACTTTCCGAGCGCCGGGTCGTCGGCCAGGGTGAAGAAGAGGGTGACGTTCGGCTGGCAGCCGGTGCCCTTGGTCGCGGCGGCCTTTCGGTCGGCGTAGGTGGCTGGGCACTCGCACGCACGGCCCTCGGCGTCCTCGCCGTGCTGCTCGACCCCATCGCATCGCCGGATCGCGCCGGCACGGCCCCACAGGACCATCTCGGAGCGGAGCGCCTTCGGGCTGTCGATGATGACCTTGACGCGCTTGGCCTCGGTGAAGACTTCGAGACCGTCTTCGCCCGTCGCCTCCCACTCCTGGGGCGCGTCGCCTCCGAACATGGAGTGAACGGCGTCCGCGACGTCAGGGTCGCCGGTCGTGACTCGCCACTTCTCCAGGCTCATCGGCCGCTTGTTTACCTGGTAGCCCGAGCGGAACCGACCGACGAGATCGTCCGAGAACCTCTGGCGAGGCTTCGGGGCGCTTTCGGGGTCGGTCTCCCAGATACGAAGAGACAAGGGTGATCCTTTCGAGACGCGCGGGCGCCCTGTTGAGCCGGGTCGTTTGAGCCGGGCGGCGTTCAAAGCCCGAGCCCCGCGAGATGTCAGGGACGCTTGGCTAGAGGGCCAGTAGCCCCGGGGGTGTTCACTTCGAGGAGTGGAGAAGGCCCGGGGGACGAGTGAGGCGAGGACCGGGGATAGATCCGCGCGTCTCCTTACGCATCGCCGCGCGCCCGAGCACCTCGGCGATCTTCGCGGACCGCCGGGCGCCCATGTGGGGGAGGACCGCCGTCATGATCTCGACCGCCCGAGCGCCGGAGATCTCCGCGTGCCAGGTCGCCTGGAACGGTGCCGGCTTCAGGGTGAGGCGGATCGTGGAGCCGAAGAGGGTCGCGGCTCGGCCTACCACGTCGCGGTCGCACATCGCGACCCGGACGCGGGGGTACTTCCCGCGGTGAAGGTCGAAGGTGCCCTCGCCCTCCAGGAGGCCGGCGAGCCAGATTACGTCCTCACGGTCAGCTTCGGTGATCACTTCGTGGCAGCCTTTCTCGGGGCGCGGGTACGGGGGCCGGAAGTGGCGCCCGAGGATGGGTTGGTGTTGATGGGGTTGCCGATGACGCCGCCCTTGATCTCGCGGTCCCAGTCGAAGACCTCGCGGAGGCTGAGGAAGTACTTGAAGACCGCCTCGTCGCAGCGGATCGGGAACAGGCCCCAGCCCTCCGGACGGACGTGGAGGACGAAGCCGCCCTCGATGTCAGGCATGGGGACCTTGGAGCCGTCGGGCCGGATGATGTAGTCGGCGTGCCGGTAGGCCGAGAGCTGGAGCGCGACCTCTTCGTGAACGCCGGAGCGGGTAGTCTTCCAGTCGCCGATCACCAGCTCGCCGCCGATGCGGCCGAGGACGTCGAAAGAGCCGGCGTAGGAGTGCTTCTCGCTCCAGACGGTCTCTTCCATGAAGACGAACTCGGGCTCGAACTCGGCCAGGAAGGATTGGAAGTGGTCGGCATAGACCTTGATGTCGGGGTGCAGGCGCCGAGGAGCTTCGCCGCGGGCCATGCCCTCGAAGACGTCGTGCACCTCGGTGCCGACCTCCGCGGCCCGCGCGGTGTCGCGGTCAGGAGCGCGCTTCAGGAGGTCGACTGCCGCGGACTTGTCGCGCATGGAGATGCCGACCAGCTCGCCGAGGTTCTCGACGGCGTACTCGGCGACGGCCTTCGAGGCCCAGAACTTCAGGAAGCCCTTCGGAAGCATGTTCACGACGGACGTCACGCCAGGGACCTTTACGGCCGTATCTGGGTGGACGTAGAGCCGAGAACCGCCCCGTGAGATCGTGCTGATCTTGGGAGTAGTCACGGACGCCCCTCTCAAGGGGTCGGGATGGGGACGTCCGTCTAGAGGGCCAGTGGCCCCGGGGATGTTCAGAGATGAGCGGGAGCGCCTGGGCAAGGCCCGAGGGCATGTAAAAATGCAGGAACTACCTACATTCTGTATTCCGCTTCAAGAGAGAGAGTCCTTGAGGAGGAATAGAGAATGTAGGTAGTTCCTGCACTTCCTACATGGTCAGAGCGTCCGGAGCTGCTCCGCACGCTCGGCGATCTTGCGCAGCAGGGTCCGCGCCGCTCGGCGGTCTGCCCCGCGCAGCTCGGCGACAGCCTCGTCCGAGACCCGCTCCAGGAGTGTGAACGCCACAGAGAAGGCGCGTATGACTTCCGGGTTCTCGCCGTCGCCCTTGAGGGTGGCAAGGAGGTTGCTCCGCTCCTCGTGAGCCGCGCGCACGCGCTCGCGGGGGCCAGGGCCGAGACCGAGGTCTTCCAGCTCCTCCGGCTTGAGACGCTCGCGCAGGATGTTGCCGATGTGGTACCGGCTTGCGGCCTGTAGGGGCGTGGCGTCCTCGGGCGGGATGCCCGCCTCGCCGTAGAGGTCGCGGACGAGTCGCCGGTACGCCCAGGCACGGCCCGCCCAGTCCGGGGTGCCGTCCTTCGTGAGGAAGTGCTCGCGCAGGTTCACCAGAGTTTCGCTCAGGTCCCGCATGAGCATCGTGCGGCGCTCGCGGTCGCCCTCGCCCAGCGAACGGAGCCCGCGCAGGATACGCACCGCGTCGCTTTCGAGCGCTGCCCTGGTCTTCGTCGCCACAGGCGCCGATCTTACACCGCCGCGTAAGACAACGCGCGCACCTTTGGGGTGAAACGCCGAAAGGCCCCGCTTCGTGCAGTTCCGAGGAGCGCCCGTAAGTCGAAGGCTCTCCTCTCGATAGGTAGTGCCTCCGTCACTCTCGGAACAGAGTCCGTGCCCGATGGCTTGTAGTTAGCACCGGCTAATCAACTATCGAGGGGGCGGGGGAGATGCGGAGAGAGATCATCGAGCGGGCGCGGAGGGTCGCCGAGCAGTGTGCGGGGGGCAGTGCAGGGTGGTCGGCGCTGAGCGAGGAGCAGCTGAGGTGTCTGGACATCGGCGTCCGTTGCGGCATCGCCGCGACTTTGGATGCGCTCGGCCTCAGCCTCAAGACGGACCCCGACCCTGCATAACGCCAAAAAGACCCCGCCCTGGGGCGCTCGGGGAGCAAGAGCGCCTCAGGACGGGGCCTTCAGAGGGTTCAGATCTTCGTCGTCATCTTATAGCGGACGGTCTCGGCCGCCAGGAGGTTGAAGAACACCGCCGCCGCATGATCTTCCTCGCGGTCCTCCGCAAGCCACTGCATCAGGTGACGGTGTGCGCTCGACTTGTAACGCGCGAGCTCCTCCGGGCCCTGGGCCTTCTCCCAGTTGCGGTCGGTGTACTTCACGGCGCCGCGGGCCATGTGCTCGGCGATCCGTGTAAGCAACTGAGCCGAGTACGGGACGCCCAGGGGCAGGAGGAGGTCGAATCGGGGCTTGCCCTCCTCCGTGTCCCGGACCATGCCGCTGTCGTACTCGGCGCGGGCGCCGCTGTCCTTTGTGACGAACTCCGCCACGGGATCTCTCCCCTCCGTCGGTTTAGGTGGACGACGGACTAGAGGGCCAACGGGCCGGGGGGTGTTCACACAGGATCGACACAGGATTGCCGGGTACGTTCTGATTACGAGCGGTTCCTTCGTAACGCCGGGACAAGGGCGTCCCGGCTGGATACTGCCGAGGCGCCGGTCGTCGCTTGCTCCTACGCCGGTCGGCGCCGCTAACGACAACGGGGGCGTAGGAGCCACCCAAAACGACAAAAGGCCCCGACCCTCCACGCGGGAGGGTCGGGGCCTTCGGTGCCGGGGCTACTGTGCGGTCGGGTCGGTGGGCTTCGCGGCCTGGGCGACGGACGCCTGGGCGGTCGCGCTGACGATGCCGGACTGCTTGATGATCGCCTTCAGGGTCGCGAGGGCGGCCGGGACGGATGCGACGGCCGCAGCCTTCAGGACGTCGAGGTTCAGCTGGTCCGCCAGGAGGAGCAGACCGATGAACGTCTGCACGTAGGTAGCGCCGACGCGCTCCGCCAGGTCGACGAAGAACTGCTTGGTCACTCAAAGCTCCTTGCTAGTTTCTCAATGGCGCGCATGGTCTCGGCGTGCGCGTCGCGGGTGACTTGCTCCAGGGCTAGCCAGGCTTCGCGGCCGGTGACCAGCTCGCGGAGAGTGGCGTTCTCCTGCTCCAGGTGGGCGATGCGCTTGGTGGTCTCTTCCCGGTAGGCCGAGAACTCCTGGCGCAGGTCGTTCAGACCCTCTTCGAGCCGGTCGCCGCGTGCCTTGTGCGCCGCGGCTTCGTCCTTCCAGATGGCCGCGGCCTGGGTGCGGGCGGCGTTACGCCAAACGACCACGCCGGCCGAGAGGAGACCGACGAGCCCGAGGGCCGTCCAGACGATGGCGAGGCTCACAACTCCTCGTAGACGCCGGCGATCGAGAACTGCATGCCCGCAGCGCAGTCAGAGCCGAGGAGGTTCGCCGTCACGCTGGCATTGACGTAGAGGATTCGGTCAATGGCGTTGGCGGCCACGGTGCCGTCGGGCCAGGTGACAGCGCTGAGCGTGTAGCCGGGCCCCTCGGTGTGCCCGACGAACACCTGCCGCACGATGCGGGCCGGGTTCGTCGGCAGGCCGGCCCAGACCGGAAGCGTTCCTGAACCCGCCGTGGTGCCGATCTTCACGTAGATCTGGAACGCGACGGTCTTCCGCCCGATGCGCCGCCAGCGCCCGGTGCGGACCGCGAATGTTGGCGAGCCGGCGTTTCCCCAGTTGGGGATGTAGGTAGCCCAGTCCGTCGTGTCGGAGGAGACGATGTTGCCCGCGACGGTGAGGTTCCCGATGTTGTCGACGTTGACCAGACTCGTGCCCGCTTCGGTGACGATCTGGAGCAGGTCGCCGGTCTGGCTGGCGCGCCGGGTGAGCCGTTGCGTGGTGTCCGTCGTGGCAACGGCGCTCACGTGCAGGGTGCTCGACCCCGGAGCCGGAACTCCAATGCCTACCCGGCGACCCGCGCTGACCGAGACGGCCGCGTTGCTGGCGCTGTCCCGGATGGAGGCTAGGTCGGCCGTCTGCCCGGACGCGCCCTGGACGGTCAGCGGCACCGCCGACGGGTCGGCGCCGATCGCTCGGAGGGTCGGGCCGCCGATGCGGTTGATGAAGGGGCGCTCGTCGGCCAGCAGGGTGACCGCGCCCGTCGAGTCGACGGTGAACGCGCGGAGCGCGACCTCGTAGCGGTCGGTCGGGGACTTCGGGAGCGTCGGGCGGCCGGCGCCTGCGGTGCCCGTCCGGAGCGCTACGCCGTAGGTCCAGGGGGCCGTGGTCCGGTCGAGGTAGGCGACGACGACGCTCTGCTGTGTGCCGGAGGTGGGCACGGGGATCGAGCCGGGGACCTGGGCGTCGAGGGAGAGAACGTGTCCCGCGATGAGGAGCCGGCCAGGCTGGACGGTCCAGGTGCCGGCGCTAGTGCTGACCGCGAACGCGGTCGAGGGCTGGCCCGGAAGGATGCCGTCGTCGACGGCTAGCCAGAGCGCCTCGTGCTCAAGGTCGTTGACAAGCCCGCCTTGACGCTGGGAGTAAGGCCAGAGGTCGGCCGCCATGTCACAAGGCCCTTTCGAGGTAGGAGATGCGGCGTTGCAGGGCCGCGACTGTGGAAGCGAGGGGGTCGTCCGTCTGCGCTTGAGTGGTGCCGATCACGGACGTGACCTCTTCGAGGCCGGTTTCGTCGATCTTGACGTCGACTTGGCGAACGAGATCCTCGACAGCGCCGAACGGCGTCGTCACGGCCACCTTGTCGCCGAGGTCGAAGTCGCGACGCCAGCGGACCGTTGGGGTGTCCTGAATCAGCGCGGAGACGGCCGTCTGCTCGCCGGACGCCGCGAGGACCTCGGACGCGGCCTTCAGGTACTCCGCATACCGGGCGTCGGCCGTTTCCGTCGAGTCGACCTGGCGCTGATCGACGAAGACCTCTCGCCGTTCGCCCGCGACGTAGAACTCGACCAGCTCGCGGGCGGCGAGGTCGCCTTGGCCGGCGACGAGTGCCGCCGTTGCCGTAGCGGAGACCGAGCTAACCGAGAGGGTGCGGACGTTCCCCAGCTCGACGCCGAAGCGAGCCGTCCTGGACTTGTCGGCGGGGGCCCGGACGACGAACTCCATCGCCCCGTTGAGGTTGTCGCGGACGTCGAAGACGAGCCCACCGCCCGCAAGAGCCACGGTACGGAGGGCGTCCAGCAGGGGTGTGAAGCGCTCCCGGATCGTGACCTGTGTCCCGGCGCCCGTGGACGTGCCCAGGCGAAGGCCGGCGACGCGGCGGGTAGCCAGGGCGAGCGATCCGGCCTGCCAGTTGACCGTGACCCTGAGGACTTCCTCGGCCTCGTCCGGGCCGTATACGAAGTAGCCGGCCCGGGGGTTGGTAGCGCTGTCGTTCGGCTGATCCGCCCAGGCGACGCTTGGCGTCGGGTAGACGATCCGGTAGCCGAGGCGGCCGAGGTCGGTGTCGCCCGCGAGGGAGTACAGACCCGGCCCCTCGGCCTCATCGCCGGGGTCCGCCGACCATGCGAAGGACCGCTCGTCGAGCATGCCCGAGGCGACGACCTCGCCGTCCCGGAGGAAGATCACGCCCGCGCCTGGGGCCGGCCAGCCCTCCGGGGTTTCCTCGGGCGGGATGCTGAGCGTCCACGAGCCGACCTCGTTTACACGCATGGCCAGGGTTGCCGACCACGAGCGCAGGAAGCCGCCGATCGACCTGTCCGGCATGCGCGCGAGGAGTTGCCAGGTCACGCCGTCTCCAGTCGTGGCCGGTAGGCGAGCCGCACGCTCGAAGGCGTCGGCGAGGACTGCCAGCCCTCCATCTGAACGGCGATATCGACCTCGCCGGGCGGGAGGGTGAACAGCGTCGAGGACGGCCAGCCGAGGTCGCCGATCCGGTTCGCGCCGGTCTGGTCGGTGACGGTGGAAGCCCCGACGTCGACGGTGATCACCTCGCCGCTCGTGACCGCGCCGAACGACCACGAGGGGCCGCCGGGGATGCCCACGCTTACCGAGGTAGCCGGGCCGGTGATGGTCCAGACCGGCGAGGCCGGCGCGTCACCGCGGACGAGGACCGTTTGGGTGCCGAAGGCCGTTTCGGGCGAGACCGTCTCGTACGGGCTCAGATAACTACGCGGGGCCGGGGCCTGGAAGTCGACCGCGACCTCTAGGGCGCCGTACCACCATGGGTCGGTCGCGACGAGCTGGACGACCGCTACGTCATCGGTCACGCCGCGTCCACTGTCGTCGGTCCAGCCGAACCCGTCGAGGTAGACCGCGGAGACCTCGCGCCACGTGCCGTCACGGCGGGCGATCCGAAGAACGCCCGGACGCGGTACGCCGGCCGGCGGGGTCGTCTGTGTAAACGCCTTCGTGAGGTCCCGTCGCAGCGTCAGGAACTCATCCGAGCCGGCGGCCGAGTACAGCATCAGCGGGAGCGTGATGATCCGCTCGCCCGCATACGACCACCTGGCGATCGTGCCGCCGGTCGCGATGCCGCGCCGGGTGATGGTCCGGGGGGCCGCGCCGAGGCCGTCGACGCCCTCGTCGAGGATGACGACGCCGGTCTCCGCGCTGCCGTTCATCAGGTCCCAGGACCGCCCGTCGGGCCCGGTCCAGACCACGCTCGCGAACCAATCGAGAGCCATTTAGCGCGGCCTCCCTACTCGGGTGCGTACCCGAGCCCCGTGAATGACCGGGGCGATCGTCTGCTCGTTGATGTCGAGGTTCCGGCCGTTGAACACGTAGGTGTCGCCGCCCAGGAATCCGCCCGCACGCTTGGCGTCGGCGATCGACAGGCCCCCGGTCGAGGTTTCCGAGAAGGCCGTCAGGGCTGCCGCGGCCTTGTTGACCTTCGGGGCCGCCTGCTGGATGCCGATGGCGAGGCCCTCGCTGATGTTCTGGCCGTAGCCCATCATCACCCGCGACGGCGAGTGAATCTTGAGCGCTCCGGTGATCTTCGACTTGATCCCGTCGACGATCCCGGACACCTTGTCCTCGACGGCGCCGATCATGTCTCCCATGCCGGCGATCAGGCCGCGGATGATGTCCTTACCGGCACTCAGGAGCAGGCTTCCGAGATTGCCGAGCGACTTCTTGACCTTGCCGGGGACTCCGCCGACGAAGCTGACGGCCTCGCCGAACTTTGCCTTCAGGCCGGAGACGAACTGGCCGACCTTGCCCACCGCGCCGACGACGGTCGAGCCGAAGTCGATGACCTTTCCGATGATCTTTACGACCCAGCCGATCACGGTGACGATCGCGCCGACGACGTTCACGAGCAGGAAGCCCGCGAACTTGATCAGCGGCGGGAGCACCTTCCCGAGGATCGCGGCGGCGAGCTTCAGGACGAAGCCCGTGACCTGAACCACGACGGAGATAACCCGCTGTATGGTCGGCTGCCACTCGCGGAACTTGGCGAGCACCTGCTCGAGAGCCGGGAGGACGTTTTTCCGGTAGGTCGCGACGAGGGTGTCGAAGACCGGCTTCAGCCGCTGCGCGATCGCCTGGTAGATGCCCAGGATCGCCGGCAGTAGCGTGCCGACGAAGAACGACGCGAGGCTCGCGATGATGGGCAGGACCTGGCCTTGCAGGATCGACCAGACGCTCTGGAAGATCGGCGCCAGACTCGACCCGATGTACTTCACCAGCGACACGACCGAGGGCAGCAGGCCACCCGTGACGAAGCTCGCGAGCTGGCCGAAGACGTCGCGCAGGGTGCGAGTGGCGCCCCCGATGACTCCGAAGACACCTACCGTCGTCCCCTGGCTGCCGCTGATCGCGGCGACAAAACCGCTCAGTACTGCGCCGGCCGTTTTGAGGGCAGGCCCCAGGATTCCGCCGAGTGCGCCAGCCGCGCTCTGGAGCGAGGGCAGCCACTTGTTGAAGAGGGTGATGGCGCTGGTGACGACCGGGAGTAGCGCGGCGCCGAGCTTCGTCTTCAGGTCCGAAAACTGCGCGGACAAGATTCGCTGCTGGTTAGCCAGACCGCCGGAGGTACGGGCGAAGTCGCCCTGAGCCACCGCGGTTTGCTTCATGATGAGCGCCTGGGCGGCGAGGACCCGTTGCTGAGGCGTGAGAGCGGTCTTCGTGGTTGCGATCAGGCCCATGGCGAGCGCCTGCTGACGAAGCGAGGCGTCGTCGAGGAGCACGCCGTACTGCCGAATAGGCTCGGACTCCCCGCGCAGCGCCGCACCGATCGCCGTGATGGCGTCCTCGGGTGAGGTGTTGTAGAACGACGCCAGGTCGCCGGACAGTCCGGTGAGGCCGGTCGAGAAGCCGGCGAGGTCCTTCCCGGTGAGGCCGGCCGCCTTCCCGAACACGCCGAAGGTCGAGGCGCCGTCGAGGGCCGACTGCTGCGTCTGGCCGAGACTGGTGTTCGCGGTCTTCGCGTAGTTCAGAACTTCGTCCGCGGCGTCGCCGAAAACGACCTTCGTCTTCGAGACGGTCTCGTTCAGGTCGGAGGCGCCCGATACCGAGTCCTTCAGGAAGTTGAAGACCGCCTGTCCCGCGAAAGCTGCGGCGATCGGGCCGGCAAAGCCCTTCGCCATCGTGAGGAGCCCACCGCCGAACGCCTGCCCGCCAGCCTTACCGCTGGCCGCCATCGGGACGGCCGTCTCCTTTGTCAGGGCCGACTGAAAGCCCTTGGCGGACGGGATGATTTGAAGGGTCGCGTAACCGACGTTGGACACGGCGAGGAGCCCTCCTTACTGACTTGGTGAGAGCCGCTCGCGCTGGGCTTTCAGTCGCGCGGCGAGAGAATCGGAGGCCGGCCGGTCCTCCATGCCCTTCGGTCGGGCGGGGTGGGGCTCTCCGGTGAGTGCGTGGTAGACGTCGGCCAGGAGGACGTCGGTGAGCGTCCAGCCGACGGGAACGCGGTTCTGATGCGCCCACGTAGCCGAGCCGGGCGGCAGATTGCTAACGAGGGCATAGAGCCGCCTCGCGGAAAGGCTCCCGCGCCAGAACTCCGCAATGTCGATGCCGTAGAAGCGCTGTAGGTCGGCCTCTACGGCATCGGACTGGTCGCGGAGTAGGACGAGGAGCCCGGCTAGTTTCCCTCCAGGCCCATCGCAGTCTGAAGCGACACGAAGAGATCGTTAAGCGACTGGACCGTGCGCGGCTTCGAGCGGAACTTCGCCCACTGGGAGGCGCCCAGAAGCGCGCGGACGGTGGTCGCGACCTTGCCGTCCTCGTACGCCTCCAAGACGTCGACGTCCCACTCCATCGGCGGGGGAACGACGTAGGAGTCGCCGTCGTACTCGAACGCGACAGACTCGCCGCGTGCCTCGGCCTTCGCGGGGGTGGAGTCAGCCATCGGTGAAAGTCTCCTTGCGGGCGCGGATTGGGCGCGGAAAGGCAGAGGCCCGGGACACGCTCCGCGCTTGGCGTATCCCGGGCCTTTTTAGAGGGGGTAGATCAGGGGGTGAGGGTGCCCTTGAGCTCCGTGTAGAGCGTGCCGTCCGCCTCGGGGTAAAGGACGACGGTGATCGAGTACACGGTGACGTCGGACTCGGTCTCGGTAACGTCGTCGATGCTGTCGACGGTGGCCCGCTTGACGATCCGGCGCTTAACCGTGTCGCCGTCACGGACCTCGAAGCCGATCGCGAACTCGGCAGAGGTGGGGACCCTCACGGCCGAGGTCGTCAGGCTGCTCGCTTCGTCAACGGTCCGGGTAGAGCCGGGGTTGACGATGCCGAAGATGGTGTCGTTGTCCTCCAGGGCGACGAACGTGATCGTCCGCTTGTGCTGGGACTTCGTGCGCTTGACGAGGAGCCCGCCCCAGGCGTACTTCTCGCTCGACTGGTCCTCGCGGGTCTCGGTGAAACCTTCCTCGCCGTCGAGCAGGCCGCCGGCCTTCCAGGCCGTGGCCCATGCGCTCGTGACGTCGGCCGGGCCAGCGGTGCCCACCGGGGCAACGTAGACATCCGCGTTTGCCCACTGCGCGGCGTTGGTGGCGTCTCCCGCCATCAGTAACTCCTCAGTAAATGGTCGGTCGCAGCCGCGCCGCGACTGTGAACGTAGAAAGAGGCGAGCCCGTGGCCGGGTCCGTCGTCGGTATCGGCCCGGTCAGGGGGCCGTACGAGCGGACCTCTGGGCCGCCCTCGTAGGCCAGCAGGACGGCCCGCAGGTGCCGGGCCAGGGCATAGCCGCTCGCGTCGTCCACGCCCCATACGGCGAGCCGGAGGGAGACCGTCTCGGTGACCGGGTAGCGGACGGTCGAGCTGTCGACCGCGACCGCGACGTAAGGCGCGGCCGGGGCCGTGGGGTACTCCTCGGGCGCCTTCGTGCCGAAGGTCGCCGAGGCGACCCGGGCGCGCAGGACGCCCAGCGTCGCGAGGATCGCGTCCGGGAAGTCAACGATCGGCCTAGCCACGCTCGCGGACCTCCAGGCCCGCAGCGCCGGCAGCCCGGGTGAGCGTGCCGTGCTTCGCCTGCATGCCGAGCCCGCCCGGGTGCGCGAGCGTCACAGCAGCCGCAGCGCGGTCGGTCGTGTAGCTCGCGACCCGCACCTCGCCACGGGCGGCATAGCGCTGCCACTCCGGCGACGAGCTGGCGTTGCCGGCGACGGTCCCCGCGAGGTCGTCGAGGGCGGCGCGTACTTCGCCGCTCCGGAGGACCTCGGCGATGCCGGCGTGATCGAGCCGGACCTTCGCACTAGCCACTGGTGACCTCCAGCCGCGCGAGGCCGACCGTCACGAGAACGGCCGCCCGCATGGAGCGGACGAGGTTCGGCTCGCCCTCGACTGCGTAGGTGACGCCGTTTACACGCACTCGGTCGCCGAGCTGGACGTCCGCGTCGGGCGGTAGGAGGAGCTGGTCCCGCCGGACCTGGAAGCCCCGGACCGTCGAGGTCGAGGGGGACTCCCAGGAGGCGCCAGGATTGCCGTAGGCGTCGGTTCCCGAGGCCCGGAGGATGGTTACCTCATCGGGCAGGTTCCGGAGGCTCACAGCGACCACCGCCACGGGTCGGGGTGGTCCCACTCCTCGCGGGGGACGGGCCTTCGTGTGCGGTCGTACGCGGGTAGGACGCGGACCGTCGTGAGCCCGCCTGTACCTGCGCCCCGCGCGGCGAGCTGGACGACCCGAATCTCGTCAGCCGTGAGGTAGACGCCGGTCTCGCCCTGGGCGTACTGGTAGGAGTACGAGCCGCCCAGGTTCTCGCCCTGGTAGCCGTCCGGGTTGCGGTAGGACCGGAGGGCGGCGCGCACGACGACCGCTACGACCGGATCGGGCGCCGTGATGGTCACGCCGTCGACGGCGACCCAATCGCAGCCGGCCTCGTTTCGGACGAGCGCCGAGGCGTCGGCCAGGTCCGCCTCCGCCCGCGCGAGGTCAGCGCCAGCGAGCGACCCGACGTCAACGCCGAGCCGGACTTCGAGCGCCGAGACCGGCGCGAGCGAAGGCAGAGCCATGGTCAGAACTCCTCGTGTGTAGACTCACGCCCTAGATCAGGCGGTCGTGCTGGTCAGCACGCGGACCGCCGGGACAACGGTCGCCCCGGTGCCCTGCTCGACCATGTTCATCGCCTGGCAGCCGATGAACGTCGACACGACGCTCCGGTCGGCCAGGAGCGAGGAGTCGTAGTCGCGGATGTACCGCATCGCGAATCCGTCGCCGGACGCGCTCTGACCGAAGGACACACCCTCGGGCACGCGCGGGGCCCGGATCGCCAGCGTGAAGGCGTCGCGGTGGTAGGCGACGATCTCGTCGTGCGCGAGCCGGTTGGACTCGATGATCGTGAAGCCGTGGACCTTGCCGACCTCAGCGTTACGGAGGGCATCCGTCGAGCCGCTCTGGTCGTAGCCCTTCAGGGCGCCGGAGTTGAGCAGGTCGGCGTAAACGCCGGTGCCCACCGCCGCCGTCAGGTTCGTCGCCGGGACCTTGCGGTCACGGAGGATCTGACGAAGCGTCACGAACTGCGCAGTCGGGTTGGTTGCACTGTACGAGCCGGCGACAGCCACGGCGCTCTCGGCGAGGGCCTGGAAGGCCGCGACGACGGTGTCCTCGACCTCCTCGGCAACCGCGGTCACCTGAGGCGCGAGCACCTGGCGGCCGAAGTCCTCCAGGTTCAGGGACAGGTCCTCGTCGGTCAGGTCGACCGCCGAGTAGATCATGTCCGTCATGGTCACCGCGACGGTGCTTTCCGAGATGCTGTCAGTCTGGATCGCGGTACCGGCCCCGATGCTCCGCTTCCGGGCGTTCAGGGTCGCCGGCTTCCGGACGTTGACCACGGTGCCCCGGCCGCCGCCGAAGCCGGCCTCGTAGTCGCGGTTGACGGTCCGGGCAAGCACGAGGTCGCCCCGGACGAGCGCGAGGGCCACGCTGGCGACCTGCGCGGGGGTGTAGAAGGTGTTAGCCATGGTTAGGCGTGGGTCCTTTCAGGAGGATCAGTAGCGGGCGCGAATGCGCTCCGCGATGGCGTGCGGGTCGAGGTCGCCAGGGTCGGCGTCGCTTCCGTTGCCGGGAACGAGCTTCGGCTTCGGCTTGCCGGGAAGCTCCGGAGTCTTTCCGGCCGTCCCGAGCTTTTCGGCGAGGAGCTTTGCCTTCGCCTGGATCTCTTCCTCGTTGGCGCCGGACAGGAAGCCGAGCAGCTCGTCCGGGACGCCGTGCTCTCGGGCGGCCTTCGCCACCGTGAGAGCTGTTCGGTGCTCGGCGGCCTCGCGCTCGGCCTTCTCGGCCCGCTCGATGATCCGCTGAAGCTCCGTTTTCTCCGCGTCTTCCTTCTCGCCGAGCCGCTTCTGAAGGTCCCCGAGGGTCTCCTTCAGCTTCGCGTTGTCGCCGCGCAAGTTGTCGACGAGCCGCGCCGCGCGGTCGGGGTTGAAGTCGCCTTCCCACTTCGGGGCACTGCCCTCAGCGGTCGGGGTCTCGGTCGCGGGTGCCTCAGCGGCGCCCTGCGGGGCCTCTGGGGCGTCGGTAACGCCTTCCGCCATGTTCTACGTCCTCCTGGGTACGCGAAAGGCCCTGGAACCTGTCCAGGGCCTTGGGGAAGTGGGCAAAGCAAAGGCCCTCACCGCCTATGCGATGAGGGCCTGCGTGTAAACGCCTCCGGCGGAGCCCTGTGGCCGGTCGTCCGGCCGCCGGATTGCCTCGGGGTCTAGCCCTGGAGGCCGTCTAGGGGTGCTGTTACGGGGTCTTCGTGCTGGACGGAGGCGAGGATCTCTCGCCACACCTCGTCCAGGGAGCGACCCTGGGCGGCGCCGGCCCGGAGGGCATCCTCGACGATGCGCCGGACGATGCCGGCATCGGTGTAGGGGGGCGCGGTGGCGTCCCAGCCAACCGCGTCGCCCTGGCGGGTCAGGTGGCCGACGATCTCGCGCCCTACGCGGACGGTGACGATCTCGCCCTCGCCTGTGTAGGAGTGCCGGGGGTATCTCGGTGGGGCGTAGGTCAGGGCTAGCGGCTGTTTCTCGATCATGGTTCTCACTTCCCGAGATTCATGATACTACTCACGCACGCGAAGCGCGAGGCATGGTCGGGTGGCCTTTGAGGCTCGCCGGGTCGACGCCCGCGGGAATGACCTCGGCCTCGATGTGCCAGGTCCTGCCGACCTTGTAGACGGCGTGAATGAAGAGGTCCGTCGAACGTTGGAGGAGGACCTCCCGCTCGCCTGTGAAGTTGGAGAAGTAGTCGACGTAGGCGCCGTTGTGACCCTGAGGAACCCGGACGAGGATCTGCACCGGGCTGTGTGAGAACGCGGCCGTGGTGCCGATCGACGTACTCATGTAGCCGTGCTGGGTCTGGACCGTCCCGATCAGCTCGCGGGGGTCCGGGGGCGGGATGTGCGCCGTACGGAGCCCACCGTCGAACTCGAACTCGTCGAAGGCGGTCCCACGTCGGACGTAGGTGTCCTCGGGGAACGGGCTCCGGTCGATGCCGGCGTCCGCGTCGCGCGTCAGGTCCTCCCAGCCCTTCGGCAGGGCAGTGCCGTCGGCCTCTGCCCGCAGGGCGTCGTTCCAGGCTCGGTAGGAGCCGCCCGTGTAGGTCTTCAGCGCGCGCTTGGCGGCGTCGTTCTTGTCGAACCGGTGGAAGGTCTTCCCCGCCCAGTCGAGCGCCGCGCGGTCGGAGGTGAAGTCGAGGGCGCCGTCCATGCCCTTGAGCTGGACGGAGATCCCGTTGACCTCTCGCCACTCGGCGAGGTACCTCGTGTAGCGGGTGGAGTTGTTCTTGTAGGACCGCAGCGCCTTCTTGTACGCCGTCTCGTCCGCCGGGGTGAAGCCTTCGCTCGCCTTCAGGGCCGCCTTCGCCTCGGACTCGAGAGCGTCGTCGATGTACCGGTTCGCCTTCAGGTAGTCCAGGGCGCCCAGGTCGCCGTGCTCGATGACGCGCTCGACGTAGGAGTAGTTGAAGCTCTGGGAGAGCTTCTTCCCGGTGCCGAGGGCGTCGTAGCGGGCGTTGACCTTGCCGAGCCAGTCGTCGAGGGCCTTTTGCTTCGCGGTCTTCGGGGCGGTGGGGGACTTTGGCGCGGTGGGCGCCGGCTTGCCCTTCCACTTCTTGACCTTCGCGGCTTCCTTCGCCGCCGCCTTGGCCGCCAGCTCCTCGGCCGCCTTCGCCGCTGCCGCGGCTTCCTCGGCTGCCTTCTTCGCGATGGCCTCGGCCGTCTTTACGACGTGCTGGCCGTAGGCCGCCGTGCGGACCTGGGCAGGGCTCGCCATCGGCCAGCGCTCAGAGTGGGCGCGGTTGAACGCCGCCCGGGCCTCCTTGCCGCTGAGGCCGACCGTCGACTCGTCCCAGACGGCGCGGAACTCCGTCGCCTGGGCGGTCCAGCCGGTGTCGCCCTCGAAAACCGGGACGGCCTCACAGTGGCAGTGGTCGTGTGTCCGAAACGAGCTGGAGCCCGACGACTTGTACGCCGGGCCGCGCCCGATCAGCATGGCGCAGAAAGAGCAGGGGTTGCCGCCGGAGCGCCGGGCCCAGCCGGTCGCGAGAGAGTCGCTCTGGACGGCCTTACGGATCGTGTCCCGGCCGCCGTCCTCGACGTGCCGGGTCACCGCGCCGAGCGTCATCTGCAGCGCCTGGACGAGGGCGTCCGTCGGCGAGATCCCGCCGGCAATCTTCGCCTTCGCCGCGACCGGGCCCGTGACCGCGAGGGACGTGTCCAGCGCTACTGGGTTCACGTCCTCGGCCAGGCCGACCGACTCCAGGGGCGGAGCGGTCGTCTCCATCGCGCGCAACGCCTGATAGAACGACGCGGCGAGGCCGGAGGACTTTGCCCGGTGCCCGTTGACGATGGTCGCAGCGACCTTCGCGTACGCCCGGTAGGACTTGTCGAGGTCCTTCGGGTCGAGGAGTCCCTGAAAGGCAGCCGTGACCGAGAGGAGGGCCTGGTCGGTGTTCGCCTTCTGAGCGAGGCGGTGCGCCTCGGCCAGGGCCAAGCCCTCCTTCGTCGCGGGCATGCTCACGCCTCCGGTGGACTAGGGCGCGGGCGCCTGGGATTACGGGTTAGGCGAGTCAGGCGCGGGTGCTGGAGCCGGCGCCGGAGCAAAGCTCGACGCGGTAGTCGTCGCCTCTGCGTTCGCCGTGAGGGCGTTCGCGAGTGCCGTCAGGCCGTCGCCCCTCTGGGCCATCTCCCGCCAGCGTGTGACGTCGCCATCGGTCACGCCCGGGATGCGATCCCACAGGCCCTCAACGGGCACCATGAGCATCTGCGCCATCTTCCCGAGCGCGTCCACCGTGCTCGCCAGAGCGCGGGCTTCAGACTCGCGCCAGCGGACCTCCGACTCCTCGTCAGAGGCGCCGTCAATGTCGCCGTCCGCCAGCGACGCGAGCCGGAAGACTTGCTCCCAAGATTCGCCGAAGTTCGTCTCGAACTCGCCGCCCTTACGGGTCGTTGTGGCCTCGACAGACGCGAGAGCGTCCGCCGCGAGGTTCACGAGGTCGCCGAGGAAGACGAGCGGGGAGATCTGAGAGATGGACGCCAGCGTTTTCACGGCCGACTGATACGTCGTCAGGTGCCCGCTAACGTCGGTTTGCGGGAAGTCCCCAAACCGAGCCTCGGGGTTATCCGAGACCCAGAGCCGGTCGACCGCGGCCTCAAAGGGCTCGATCGGAAGGCCGGTCTCGTCGTCGACCGGGATGGCAAGGCCAGTCGCCCAACGCTGACGGAAGCTCGCATACTGAAGAGCAATCATCAGAGTGAAGACCGACTCGTTGATCCGGTCCTGGATGTTGATTACCGGCGCGATGATCCCGCGGGCCTCGCCGTCGAGCCGGTCGCGGAAGCGGACGAGCGGAACATGCGGAAGGTTGTGTACCTCCTCGCCGATGTACTCCAGCTCGCCCGAGCCCGGCCGATTCTCGGCGACCAGGTGCACCGATCCGCCCTCAAGGAGCTGATACAACGTCGCGCCGTCGATACGCCGGCCCTTGAAAATAAGGGCGTGCACCGGCCACTCGTCGTCGTCGTCCTCGTAGAAGGCGAGCGTCCGCAGCGGCGAGATCGGTCGGATCAACGGGTCGGGCTCGCCCGGGAGGACGAGCACATAAGAGGCCCCGTACTCCAGGGCGCCACGGTGGGCGATGCTCTGCCGGGCGTCAAGCTTGTTTGCCTGCCAGTACCGCCACGCCTGAGAGTTGTCACTCGCGGTCGAGGCCCGGTAGCCGTCCACCCAAAGCATCTTCGAGAAGGTGTCCGAGATCAGCGGGAGCCAGTTTGTGATGGACCGCTCGGCGAGGATTCTGTACTCTCGCTTTGCCTTCTTCGGCATGTACGGCAGGTCATGCTGGCCCCGGAGGTACCGCCGGATACGCCCGTGGTGATGGTTAGGGTCGAGCATGGCGCGGTGCTGGGGAATCAGCTCTTCGGCTAGCTTCAGCACGGCGTCGGGGGTCAGAGCCATGCGACCTCCCTGGTCGTGTCGTGTTAGAAGCCGACGAGCCGCCCGACGCGGCCTCGACGTTTGCTGAGTACGTTCTCGGCGAGGACTCGTGTCCGTGCCATGCGCGCGAGGACGAGCGCCGCCAGGGCGTCGACCTTCTTCGTGGATTCGCGCGTCTCTTTGCCGAAGCTCACGCCCCAGCGGTTGGGCCGGCGGCGAGCGTTCAGGACGTGACGCCGTAGCCGGGCGTCGCCGTCGTGGGGGGCCTCGTGGTCGACGATGGCCCGGTTCAGCGCCTCGACCGCTCGCACCGTGTCGGCGGCGTGGGCGCGCATGTCCCAGGCGACCGCATGACGGGTCGTGGCCTTCACGAGGAGCTTCTCGGCGTACTCGTCACGCCAGGCGTCGACGTCGGTCTCCCAGTACGCGACGTCGGAGAAGAACGCGACGACATCGAAGCGTGTAAACGCATTGCCGACGTAGCCACGGACGACGCTCTTGTCGACCTCCCAGCCGACGCCGGCAGGGCCCGAGGGCTTCTCCCACAGGCCCAGCAGGAACGGGGCGCCGTCGCTCACGCGGACCGCGACGAGGGCCGATGAGTCGTCGGTGAGCGAGCCGTCGAAGCCGAGGGTCACGGTCTCGCCGTCCGCCAGCGGGGCGAGGTTCGGGTCTTCGTTCGCGTCCCACTCGGCCGGCGCGACCCAGGAGTCAGCCGCGGCGACGATCTGGTTCAGGTAGAACCGCCGCGACTCCTCCGGGGGCGTCGAGGGGTCGTAGACCTCGGAGCGGATGCGCTCCAGGTCGACCCAGGTCGCATCGCCGTAGGACGCGCGGAGCCCTTCGAGGAGCAGCTCGGGGTCGGCCAGGTCGACGAAGCCGGGGGCCTCGCGGGAGTCGTAGAGGAGGCCGGCCTCGCGGGCTCGCCCCTCGGCGATCGCGAGGTGGTCCTGATAGCTGGACTCCGCGACGCTTTCCTCGCTCGGGGCGTGGGCGTTGGTCGTCTCGATCGAGCGGGCCGAGCCGTCGCGGGACTTCGCGAGGTTGCGTCGGATGACCCGGGCGAGCTTCCAGCCGCCGTTGCTCTCGGTCCAGTGATGGGTTTCGTCCATCACAGCGAAGCTCGGGCGGGCGCCCTCCTGGGTCGAGGAGGACGCCGTGATCGGGAGGAGCCGGCCCCCACCAGGGGCGAAGATGCGCGTGAGGCCGACGTCGAGGCCGTACTCGTCGGTCGCCGGGGCGCCTTCGAGCATGCTCAGGACGACGGTCATCGTGTTCTGGGTCTGGGTCTCCGAGACGCCCGCGAGGTTGACCCAGGGCATCGGGTGAGGGATGCCGAGGGGCTCTCCGGCCGCGTCCCAGCCGCCGAAGCGGACCGGGCCGCACAGCTCTGCTAGACACAGGGCGCCCAGGAACGGCGACTTGCCCCAGCCCTTCGAGCGCCGGAGAACCGCGCGTCTATACACGAACCTGCCGCGGTCGTCGACGGCGTAGAACCACAGGACGAAGTTGATCTGTTCGGGCGTGAGCCGGAACGGGCTCCCGGCCTCGTCGCCGTCGGGCTGTCGGAGCATGCCCTCGACCCAGCCGATGACCTGCCAGCCGAGCGTGCGGACGGAGCCGTCCAGCGGGAACGACGCGAGGGAGACGACAGCCTTTACGGCGCTAATCACTGCCCGACCGGAGACGGGCCGCGAGGTCCGCTCGGGCGTCGACGAGGCTCACGACCGGGGCGTCGTCGCCGTCCTCGGCCTCGATGTGCATACGGGCCCTCATGCGGTCGACGAACGTCGCGCCGAGGCGCTCCTCGTTCATCCGGATCTCAGACAGGGCCGCCGCGGAGGGCTTCCGGGAGTAGGACTCGACGATCGCGGCCAGCAGGCCGAGGCGTGCCCAGTCGGTCGCCTCGAAGACCTGGGCCTGAGGAGCGCGCCGCCAGGTGTCGAACCAACGGATGACGGTCTCGCTCCAGTCCTCCCGGCCGGTCAGATCGAAGAGGCTCGGGCCGCGGACCTCACCGTCGCGGGTGAGGCTCGTCGAGTCGTGCGTCGGGGCGTTACGCCTCCGGCGGGTCTCCTTCTGGGTGTGCATTGTGCCGCGTGCCATGATCGGCCCTCCTCTCTCGGCGACTGGGGTCGAGCGCGCTCGACCGTGAGAAGATGCGCGCGTGCGTAACTGGGGGGAACACGTGAAGGCATGGGTCACGCCGGGACGCGGGAAGGCGCTCGCGGTCGCCGTCGTCGCCGCTGGGTTAGCGGTCGCTCTCGCTCGCTACGCGGGCGGACCTAAGCTCTTCCTCGACTATGTGAAGGTCCTCGTCTGGCCTCTCACGCTGGCCATAAGCGCGTGGTGGCTTCGAGACGTCCTTCGAGACAAGCTTCGTCAGCTCTACGAAGTGGCGTTTCCCGGTGGGGCCGCTGCGAAGTTTCGCGAGGCCGAGCGCGTGGACGCCGAGGCTTCGTCCGAAACAGCTCCAGCTGCCCACCTTTTGCTCCAGACGAAACACCTTCCTGAGGCGGAATCCCGCGCGGGGGACGCCGGCCCGGAGCAAGTCAACGGGCACCCGGCGGCTGAAGCCCAGGACGAGCTGGCGAGACAAGCTAGGGAACGCGAGCAGCGTAAGGCTTTCGAGAAGACCTTCAGGGAAGGCGCCGACTGGGGCTGGAAGATGTCCCAGATTGGCTTCAAGACCGCCCCAGTGCCGCACATCGTGTGGAGCGGGAACACGCCTCATATCACACACGAGGTGGGCTCTCGTCCCCGTCAAAGCGTTCGTGCCCTTGTGGCAGAGATCCAGGCGATAGAGGATCGGCTGAACCAAGGACAAAGCTTTCTGGTGGGAGACCCATACGAGGAGTTGGCGCGCCTCCGTGCCCAACTTCGAGCGCTCGAACCCCTCCACCCTCTCGGTTTGGAGGCCCTGATTCGGGACCCTCGGTTGGGAGGTAGTCCCCGGAATTCGTGAGAAGATGCGCACTGTGATGATGGCGCAGGATTCAAGCTCCGACCGTCCGTCGCATTAGCGCCTGGGAAGGTTCCCTACGCAGCTGCGGCCGTCTTGCCGTTCACGTTGACGTCAACGGAGACCACGGAGTCCTCCAGGGCCGCTCGGGCGCCGGCCTCGGACGCCGCGCGCACCGCGTCGGCGAGCGACTGGATGTCGACGGAGGCCCCGGAGCCGACGGCCTTCGCGAGCGTGTCGATCGTGGCGCGGAGAGCCCCGATCTGGGCGGCGTTGGCGACGGCGGACGCGGTGTCAGTGCGGATGTGCGCGACGAAAGTCTCGGCGGTGGCCTTGCTGCCGGAAAGGCTGGTCAGGCTGTGAGCCCAAACGGCGTCGGCGATCTCGTTGGCGGTGGGCAAGTCGTCCTCCTGATGGGCCTGAGGGGCCGGGGTGGTGCCGTAGTAGGCGGGGGCGAGTCTCTTCAGGGCCGCGAGGGTCGAGACGTCGCCGTCCACGACGCCGGAGACGCCCTTCACGGAGGCCTTGTCGGTCCACTGCCAGACCGAGGTACCGGCCGGCATGGCGCTGTCCGCGGAGGGCCATGGCCCGCCGGGGTTCGGCCACTTGGCGAGCCAGAGCCAGCGGCCCTCGACAAGCGAGGCGCCGTTCGTCTTGTTCGTCAGGTAGTCGGGGTTGACGTAGAGGCCGCAGCGCACCGCGCCCGCGAGACCGAGCTGCCGGTCGACCTCCTGCATGAACGCGAGCGCCCAGGCGGTCAGCGCGGACTTACCGAGCCCGCCAGTCTGCTCCAGGTCCAGGGCTGGGGGCAGGTCGCGGCCGGTCCTCCAGCCCGCGGCCTGAAGCTCGCTCGCGTAGTGCGCGGCCTGGGCCTTGGCGTCCTGGTCTGGGTGAGCGAAGTGGTAGGAGCCGACGAGGAGGCTGGCGTTGCAGGCCGCGGCGAAGTAGCTCCGCCAGGTGCTCGACGTGAAGCTCGTCCCCTCGGTCGCCTTGACGAACACGAAGCCGATGGTGCCTTTGAGCTGTGACCACGAGGTGACGGTCTGGTAGGAGGAGACGTCAATGCCGCGGACGATGGTCACCTGTCGGGCTCCGATCTGTCAGACCTTGCCGGTGAGGATGTGGAACAGGAACCAGACGATGAAGCCGCCGAAGAACCACGCGCCGGCAACGCCCCACTTGCGCCACGGGTTCAGCCCCAGCCACGCCCGGAGGCGCTCGCTGAGGGTGTCTCCGACGACCTTGTTTCGGATGGCCGGGATCTCGATGGCGAGGAAGCTGCCGATCACGGCCGCAAGCCAGACGCCCCAGATGAGGTCAGGCGACACTGGTGCCGCCGATCGCTACGGCCAGCCGGCCATCGGGGCCGCGAGTCACGCCGACGAGCGCCTCCTCGTCCGTCGCGGCACCGATGCCTATAACGACGCCGGCCGGCGCCGAGAGCTGGTAGCCGAAGCGGGCCTCCAGGTCGGAGACGGCCTCGACGAACGCGGCGGCCTTGGTGATGACTGCGGGGGAGATTGCGTAGACGGTCACGTCGCTGCTTCCTTCGTGTGGAGCGTGCGAGGAGGAAGCCCGGGGGTCCACAGGCTTACGCACAGGTCAGGACAGGGGGTCTAAAGGCCCTGAAAGGGCAGGACTTGCGGCATTGCTTAGGCCTTGCTGATCTATGTCCAGTTGGTCGCTATCCCGACCCATGGCTTCCCCCAGACTGGGGAGTCCCGCGGCGACTTTTGTGGTGCAGTAGAAGCTCGGGCGGCCCTGCCCGCGGGAGTATCTCCAGGACAGGGCCGGAAAGGGGGGATCGTGCGTGAACGCGTGAAGCTCCGACGCCGACTCATCGCGATCGGTGTCACCTTCGTGACCTTCCTCGGCATCACCGGACCGTCGGCGCTAGCCGATGGAACGAAGCCCACAGCCCCGCGACAAGACGGTGGGGGTGGCAGTAATGCGCCATCGCCTACGGGCGATCCACCGATCAACGCCGATGAAGGCTGGCAGCGAGTACCCGTCCTCGGGTCCACTGGCGGGAACCTCGAGCAAGGTGGCCGATTCACGATCAATGTCGCCGGCGGTAGATGGTCAGTACAGGTGCCTGACATCGGCTTCGTGGGCCCCGCGGGCTATGATCGCGAGGATCTTACGAGCAACCCTGACCGCATGCAGGGTTGCGAACTCCTCGGGAACTTCCGGCCTGGGGCGCTCCTAGGTCGAGTAAGTGGCGGAGCGGTGTTCGCCGTCACCTCCGGCCAATTCCGTGAGGCCGACGCCAGCGGAGCACTCGAACTTCGCATAAACGAAGCGGACCGCTGCCTCACAGACAACTCGGGCGCGATCAATGTCGAAGCGATGAGTTTCGGCGTCATCAGTGTGCCTGGACAGCCCTCGACCGGGCAACGGCCCAACGAGCAGGACGTCCGAGAAATCCAACAGCACGTAGTCCTACTCGCGCTGCAGCAAATGACCCAGTACGGACAACGGATATGTGAGCAGCGTCCAGCCAGCTGCCTGCAGTTCTTGAGGAGTGCCACGCTGCAAAGGGTGCTTCAGTTCGTCGGCGGCAGGGCCTTGCCCGCCCTGAGCGCACTCTCGTTCGCCAGGCTGAGTCTTAGGGCTATGCAGGTCAACGTCGACTGCGGCGCGCTCTTCCTCATTCCGAGCCTTAGGACAGTCACAAGTCGTGACATCAACATCTGCGTAGCGTCAGAAAGACTCTTCCAGACACGCCTCAAGGAGCTTTACGGCATCCCCGACTCCATATGGCCCTCGCCGTGACCGGATGAAAGCAGGCCCCCCAACCCGAGCGAGGGTCGGGGGGCCTGTTCGTAACGTCTCAGTGCGACCCCTATGCCCGTACAGAGGGCGAGAAGCTATGCCGTCTCGGTGAGGGGGCACGGCGGGGGAGGGGGTCATGCCCCAGGGGTAGAGCGCATCGGACTACCGATGTCAGAGCATCCCCGGATGAGACTCGGCCGGACGAGCGCGGGATACCCGGCGACGAGCCGCGTTACCTTCGGCTGCTGTCTTCCGCCCGTGATGCCAACGGCAGATCGTTTGCAGGTTGTCGTACCCATGGTCATCGCCAGGGCTGATGTGGTCGACCTCGTTACCTGGCTCACCACACAGGACGCCCAGCTCGTCGCGCACCTGGCAGCGGTAGCCATCACGCCGCAGCACGCGGAGCCGACGCACGGGCCAGTCATCAGGGAGCCGGGCGCGTCGGGTAGATCCTTCCCACGCCATGGCTCGACCTGCTCCCGGGGTAGCAAAAGAGCCCCTGGGGTTAGCCAGGGGCTCGCGTGTGGGTGGGATCAGGCGGCGGCTTCCATCTCCACGAGGAGGCGGCGCCGGAGGTACTCGCCCTTGCCGGGCTCGTCTGCTTCGATCTTGCGGCAGTGGTTCTCGAAGATCTCCTTAGCGACCCGGGCGACCGCCGCAGCGAACTCGCGCTCGGTGCAGGTGGTCTTGCCCTCCCGCTCCCAGATCTTGATGACGACCTCGGCTGCCAGATCGGTCGCGCTGTCGAAGATGTCCGTGGCGGTGATGTGCGTCGCTGTCGTCATGTGAAGACAATAACGTGCGTGGGTTGACTCACGCAAGCCTTAAACGCCCCGGGAGCGCTCAGAACCGCTCTACTCGCAGCCCACGATCAACCGCGCGGCTAGCGGGGAACGGGAGCGCTTCCCGGGGTCCACATAGCTACAACTTCCGGAGAATGCGCAGGTCAGGCGGCATTCTCTTCTGTGACAGCCTTCCTGCGTTCGGCCCGGTACTCACGTTCGGCCGCCGAGCATGCCGGGCACGCCGCCTCCTTCATGTAGCGGTGGCGGTTGTACCCGGCGTGTGAGCCGAGCTTGTCCCCGCATGCCAGCCCCGGAGCCAGGTCGAAGCGCTCCAGGGCTGCCGGGTCGCCGAGCCGGTAGGCCCAGTGCGGATTTGCTGCCCACCACGGGTCGGCCGCTGCCCGTCGCCCGAGGGTGTCCAGGTGGCCGGCCAGCTCGGCGGAGAACGTCGAGCGTCCGTCATCCGTGCCGGTCGGCGTGTGCGCACCGGGCGGGAGCCGGTCGAGCTGGACCGCGGGGCTCCCACCATCGGTCGCGAGGCCGACCTCTTCGAGCCGCTCGTCGAGGAGGTCCTGAGCCCACGCCGGCAGACTTGGCCGGAGGGCTTCGCTCGCTTCCTGGGTTCCGGCGTACTTGGCCCGCTTCCTCGCGTTGTCGGCCTCACGCGCCAGGGCGTCAGCACAGACCGCGCAGAAGTGCCGGTTAGCCCCTGGGCGCCGCCGGAAGGGCTCACCGCAGCGCAGGCAGCGGAGCGGCGCCTCCCGTTGCTCCTTCCGCCGCTGCCGGGCCTGGGCGGCGCGCTCGTCCCGCTCGGCTCGACATGCCGGGCACAGGGCGAGCTTGCGCCGCTCAGGCTCGAAACGTGCGCCGCAGCTCGGGCACGTCAGCACTCGTCAGACTCCTTTCCGGTACGGCTGGGGATCTCTGCCATGAGGTCGTGTAGCTCGTCCCACTCGCCAGCCTCATCGCGGGCGAGGTCGTCCGCGTAGGTGCGGGCGTAGAAGGCGTCGAAGGACTCCCAGGTGCTGGGCATCACCGCGTCCCTCCCTTCGAGGGCGCGAGGTTGGCCCGGGTCTTGGCGATCCGGTGGACGGTCCGTACGCGGGACGGGTAGAAGGAGCGGAAGACCTCCGAGCCCTTCGAGCCGCCGAGGAACTCCAGCCAGACGAGGCCGTCCGGCTTCTCGACGGCGTACAAAAAACGGAATCGCCCACGCTCGCCGCGGATGCTAACCTCGGCGCCGGGCGCCAGGATGCGGCCGTTTACACGCCACTCGAGATGACGGGTCCAGCTCGCCGACGGGTCGACGTGCGGGACGAGCGGATATGCAGAAAGCCGGGGCCGCCTCCGGCGGCGTGGCGTGGTCGTGGTGTTCACGGGGCCGACTCCTGGCGCATACGGGCCCGAGCGTGGGCGCACTTGGCGTGCTCGCGCAGCCTGGCTAGCTGGGCTCTCAGCCCGGCTATGTGATCTGCAAGCCGGCCGGACTGCTCCTCTGCGGCAGCGGCGCGAGCCTCAGCACGCTCGGCACGCCGGGTCAGGGCCTCGATGATGAGGTGAGCTAGGGCTGCGTACTCATTCATCGCCGGGCTCCTCGGCGTCGTGGAGTGGGCACACGGGCACGAAGTGGAGCCGGCTGGTCCCATCGGCCTCGTCGGCGGCGTCGAGGATGCCCGCGGCGAAGCTCCTCGCAACGGCGGGCTTCAGGACGACGGTCATCGGGTCGGCCGAGGCGCTCTTGGTCTGGAACAGGACGATGGCGCCATGAGGGCCGCCCCTCGCGGCGCGGACGGCGATCAGGTCGCCGGGGTCCTCGTGGCAGTTGACCGAGCGAGTCGGGCCGGCGGCGACGGCCTCCTCCTCGTACTCCTCGGTCTCATACGCCAGCTCGTAGCCGCGGAGGACGAGCAGGGCGTTACGGAGTCGGTCGAGCATTGGGGTCTCCTTCCTTTATTCGCAGTGAGTGGGTTAACTCACGCATCAGACGTCAGCTCGTCGAGGAGGAAGGCGGCGAGGCCCACGACGTCGCCCGCGGTGGCGGCCTGGGCGCCCATGAGCGACGGCTTCCGGGCGTTGAGGATCTCGACGGCCTTCGACGCTGCCGCCACTCGCCGGGGGTCGACGGCGGGCTCCGCGGCGCCGAGGAGCTCTTCCAACTCGGCGAGCAGGGACTCGACAGCGCTCGCGTTCAGGTAAGAGCCGTCCGCGTGAAGCCAGACGAGGGCGCCTTCGGGGGCGTCGGCCTCGGGGTGCTCCAGGATCACGCCCTCGTCGTAGACGCCGCTGATGGTCGCGATGTGGCTGGGGTGGGTGGGCATGCGCAGGAATCTCCTCTGTCCTATACAGGCCGCGGGACGGGCCGGGCGCTGTTGGACTAGAGGGCCAGCTGGAGACCGGGTGTTCAGGCGGGCTCCCACCTGCGCCGCTCGCCGTCTACATCGTTCGGCCTGCCCAGTCGCTCCGGAGGTCCTCTCCGGCGGCAGTGACGAAGGCGTTTTCGCCCTGCTCGTACGTTGGATAGTTGGCAGGATGAGGAATGATGGGGTCAAATTGCAGCACGGTGTACCACTGAGCCGCAGCCTCTCTGACTTCCCTTGGGCCAATGAGCCTCACGGCGATCCATGTGTCCATCAACTCGATTCGTAACCGGTTGCACCGATCGACCGCGGCTGTCACCTTTGGGTCGAGCGGGTCAGACTTGTTGGGCGGCTCGAACTTCCTTTTCAGCTCGTGGGCTTCCCAGATGGCGGCAGTCACCTCGCGGGCCGAGACCGCGAACGCCTGGTAGGCGGCATGGCGCTGCTCCCGGCGGCGTTGCCAGTCGTCTCGCTCGTGCTGTGAATCCTGCCACGCACGCTCCTCGCGCCGCTCTCTCAGAGCGTGCAGATTCTGAACCTTCAGTGCTTTCAACTGCGCCCTCATCTGTAGCCACGAACCGCCCCAACCGGCTAGCAGGCCACCAGCCGCTGGGATCGTCAGTTCCCACCACGTCGCCATGTGTCCTCCCCTGTCGATCACGGACGGTACCGACCGGGGCACGTAGCCGTCAGCCAAATTCTGCTGGCTCGACCTGGCTCTTCTTGCGGAGCCAAGGTCGGAGATCTCGGTGGACGGCCGTCAAGTCGGCCCGGACGAGGGGAGGGCGGTCGGTACGCGCCGTTGTGTAGTAATGCAGCAAGGACCTACATTCTCTATTCCGCTTCGAGTGAGAGACCCCTTGAGGAGGAATAGAGAATGTAGGTCCTTGCTGCATTACTACAGGCGCCGAGCCTTCCTGGCGCGCTTTCCCTGCGCTCCCGACGTCCCCGCTCCGTTGGAGCGCCGTAATCTGGTGCTCCAACCGAGGGGAGGGGCTGGGGTGCCCAGGACGCACGAGCGCAGCGGGTTCTTCGAGGTAGAGCCTGGCGAGGAGCTCTTGCCGCTGTTCGATCACCTGGAGGTCTTCGTCGACAAGCAGCTCCAACGTTGGGGGAGCGGGCAGTTCGCAAGGATGGTTCTCCTTCGAGACGCCGGAGGTGAGACGACGGCCAAGACCCTTCAGGAAGCCCGTGAAGACTCGGCGGAAGATCGTCACCAGATCGAGATGCTGATCATCCACTACATGGAGGGCGGCAGCCTCGGTGGCCGCACCCTGGTTATCAGCGCTACGAGCTGGAGCCGAGAGGCCGCCGGGAGCTTCCGGCTGGCCGTCAAGGTAGGCGGGCCCGAAGAGGCAGAGGTCATCGGCCTCGCTCAGATGGTCGGCGATGAGATACGGGCGTACAAGGACCGGGAGAAAGCTAAAGCCGAGGTAGAAGGCCAGGAACCCGGCCCTAAGGAAGCGCCGACGTCTCTGTGGCTCAACCCCTGGGTAGTGGGCATCGGCACGGCGTTGGGGGCGACGTTGGCCGCGGCCGTGATCACTTGGTTGTGGGCAAGCATCTTCTGAGGTTGAGACCGCTGGACCTTCGCTGGACTGCAGGTTTGGGGTAGACGTTGGCTATGAAGAAAATCATCAACGATCCCTCGACAGCCGTCGACGACGCGCTAGCCGGATTCGGTGCCGCGCACCCTGACCTCGTTCAGGTGCATCACGACCCGAACTACGTCGTCCGGGCGGATGCTCCAGTGCGGGGGAAGGTTGCGGTCCTGGCGGGCGGCGGGAGCGGGCACGAGCCGCTACATGCCGGCTTCGTCGGGCCGGGGATGCTCGACGCGGCGGTCCCAGGGCCAGTGTTCACCTCGCCCACGCCGGACCAGATCTTCGCGGCGATCCAAGCCGTTGACGCCAGCCTAGGCACAATTCTTTTAGTGAAGAACTACACCGGCGACGTGCTGAACTTCGAGACCGCAGCCGAACTCGCCGCGGCCGAGGACATCGAGGTCGAGGCGGTCGTCATCGACGACGACGTGGCGGTGCGGGACAGCCTCTACACCGCCGGCCGGAGGGGTGTCGGTGGCACCGTGCTCGCCGAGAAGATCGTCGGTGCGGCCGCCGAACGCGGTGCCGACCTGGCCTCGCTGGCCACGCTCTGCCGGAGGGTGAACGCCAACGTACGCAGCATGGGCATGGCGCTCACGCCGTGCACGGTTCCCCACGCGGGCAAGCCGACGTTCGAACTCGGCGACAACGAGATGGAGATCGGCATCGGGATCCACGGCGAGCCGGGCCGGGAGCGGCTGCCACTCGAGCCGGCCAACGCGATCGTCGAGCGGCTGCTCGCGCCGGTCGTGGAGGACCTGCCGTTCGGGTCGGGCGATCGGACGCTGCTGTTCGTCAACGGCATGGGGGGAACGCCGCTGATGGAGTTGTACGTCGCGTACGCCCATGCCGAGAAGGTGCTCGCCCAGCGCGGCATCGGAGTCGAACGGCGGCTCGTCGGCAACTACGTCACCTCCCTGGAGATGCAGGGCATGTCGATCACGCTGCTCCGCCTCGACGACGAGATGCTCGACCTGTGGGACGCCCCGGTCCAGACCGCCGCCCTCCGTTGGGGCCGCTGACCGTCCGCCCGTCCTCATGATCGTGGGCGAGCCGCCCCGGCCAGCTTCGGGGAAAGGGATCATGGTCACCGGAAAGGACCGGCACCCTCGTGGTGCGAGGCGGCAGGGGGGGAGGATGGCTCCATGGTGGTGATGCCGCATGCCGGACAGTGACGTACCGATGACGGCGCAGGATCTCCTCCGGGTGATCGCCGACTATCAGGCGGTGATCGCGGAGAACCGTGCATATCTGATCGAGCTGGACGCCGCGATCGGTGACGCCGACCATGGCGAGAACCTCGACCGGGGCATGAAGGCCGCGGTGACCAGGCTCGCCGAGACCGACACCCCCACGCCGGCCGACGTGTTGAAGACGGTCGCGACGGCGTTGATCTCCAAGGTCGGTGGGGCGGCCGGCCCGCTGTACGGAACGGCGTTCCTGCGTGCCGCGAACGCGGTCACCGGCAAGCCCGAGCTGACCGGGTCCGACGTCGCGGAGGTGCTGCGGGCCGGGCTCACCGGCCTGGTCGCCCGTGGCAAGGCCGAGCCGGGCGACAAGACGATGGTGGACGCCTGGGAGCCGGGCGTGCGAGCGGCCGAGCGCGGGGTCGAGCAGGGCCGCTCCATGCGGGACTTCCTCGCCGACGCCGCCGACGCCGCCGAGCAGGGCATGCTGGCCACCATTCCGCTGGTCGCCCGCAAGGGCAGGGCGAGCTACCTGGGCGATCGCAGTGCCGGACACCAGGACCCCGGTGCCACCTCCTCGGCCATGCTGTTCCGCGTCCTCGCCACCGTCGTAGACCACAGGGTGTAGGGCGCGGCGTTCGATGTCGGTCGGCATTGTCCTCGTCGCTCACGTCCCCGCGCTCGCCGACGGCGTACGCACCCTCGCGGCGCAGATGGCTCCCGACGTCCCGATCGCCGCGGCGGGCGGCACGGACGAGGGAGCGGTCGGCACCAGCTTCGAGAAGATCCTCGGCGCCGTCCTGGCGGTCGACGCCGGGGACGGTGTCGCAGTCCTCTACGACCTGGGCAGCGCGGAGCTGACGGCCGAACTCGTCCTGGAGTCCCTCGGCCCCGAGCAGGTGGAGTGGATCCGGCTGGTCGACGCTCCGCTCGTCGAGGGCGCGCTCGCCGCGGCCATCTCCTCCGCGGGCGGTGCCGACCTGGCCACGGTGGTCGCCGCGGCGAGGTCGGCGTTGTCCGAGCTCGCCGGGCGTACGGCGGAGGGCGCCGCCGCCCCGGTGGAGGCCGAGACCGGGCCGACCCTGACGGCGACGGCGGTCCTCCGCAATCCCGCCGGCCTGCACGCCCGTCCGGCCTCGCGGCTGGCGCACCTGGTCAGCGGCTTCGACGCCCGCCTCCGCATCGGCCGACCGGGCCAGGCGGGGGTCGACGCGGCCAGTGTCCTCGGCATCGTGGCGCAGGGCATCCGGGTCGGCGCTGAGGTCGAGGTGGTGGCGACCGGAGGGGAGGCACGGCCGGCTCTGGATGCCGTCCTCGCGCTGGTCGCCGAGGGGTTCGGTGAGTTCGGCGGACCGCCACCCGACGCCACCGCCGCGCCGGCCGAGGTCGTACCGGACGGTGGCGAGCCGGGCATCATCGGCGGGGTCGGCGCCTCTCCAGGGATCGCGGTCGCGCCGGTCCGCCACCTGCACCGGGCCGCGCCCGCGCTGCCACCCGCCCGCCCCGGGCTGGATCCGAACGCCGAACGCCGCCGCCTGAACGCCGCGCTGACCCAGATCCACGCCGCGCTCGGCGTGCGGGCCGCGGCGGGTGGCCCGGACGCGAGCATCGCGGGCGCCCACCAGGCGATGCTCGACGACCCGGCGTTGCGGAGCGGCGCCGAGGCGAAGATCGACGAGTCGACCCCCGCCGAGCGCGCGTGGTGGCAGACGGTCCAGGAGGCGGCCGAGCTGCTCGCCGGTGGGGACGCCTACGCCGCCGAACGCGCCGTCGACGTCGAGGAGGTCGGTCGGGCCGTCCTCGCCGCCCTCGGGGTCGACGTCCGGCCCTCGATCCGGCCCGACGACGCGGCGGGTGCGGTGGTGGTGGCGGAGGACCTGTTCGCTTCGGACGTCGCCGCGCTGGCCGAGGCCGGTGTCGCCGGGCTGGCACTCGCCGGCGGCGGCCGAACGGCGCACGCCGCGATCATCGCCCGCGGGCTCGAGGTCCCGATGCTCGTCCGCCTCGGCCGCCCGCTGCTCGACGTCGCGGAGGGAACGCTGGTCGTGCTCGACGCGATCTCCGGCATCCTCCAGGTCGACCCGCCGCCGTCGGTCAGGTCCAGCGCGAAGGAGCGGGCGTGCCAGCTCGCCGGCGAGCGCGACCGGGCCCGGGCCGAAGCGGCCGGTTCGGTGGTCCACGCCGAGGGCCGGCAGGTGCTGGTGGCGGCCAACGTGGGCAGCCTCGCCGAGGCGCGCGCGGCGGTGGCGGCGGGAGCGGACGGCGTGGGCCTGCTCCGGACCGAACTCCTCTACGTCGACCGGCCCGCGCTTCCCGACGAGGACGAACAGACCGCCGAGCTCGGCGCGATCCTGGAGGTGCTCGGCGACCGGCCGGTCGTCGTCCGGACCCTCGACGTCGGCGGTGACAAGATGCTGCCGGCCCTCGACCTCGACCCGTGGCGCAACGGTCCGCTCGGCGTCCGCGGGCTGCGGTACGGCCTCGCGCATCCGGGCGTGCTCCGCACCCAACTGCGGGCGATCCTGCGCGCGGCGGGCGAGCAGGGGGCGCACGTCTGGGTGATGGCGCCGATGGTCACCGTGGCGGAGGAGGCACGGCAGTTCCGCGAACTCCTCGCCGACGTCGTGGCCGAACTCGACCGGCAGGGCACCGTCCATGCGCCGCCCGCGAAGGTGGGGGTGATGCTAGAGGTGCCGGCGGCGGCGCTGGCGCCCCAGGACATCTGCGCCGAGGTCGACTTCGTCAGCGTCGGTAGCAACGACCTTCTGCAGTACGTCATGGCCGCCGACCGCGCCAACGACGCGGTGGGCTACCTCTACCAGCCCGAGCACCCGGCCCTGTGGCGGGTGCTCGACCTGCTCGTCGGGACCGCCCGGGCAGCGGGCTGCCACGTCGCGGTCTGCGGGGAGATCGCGGGGGACCCGGAGGCCGCCGTACGCCTCGTCCGGCTCGGCGTCGACGAACTCTCGATGGCGCCCAGCTCCCTGCCCGCCGTCAAGGCCGCCCTGCGAGAGGCGTACGGCTCCGTCAGCTGATCGGCTCCGGAGTGCTGTGGGCGGGCGGCGCTCCGGCGGCACTGCCGGCCGTGTGCAGGGCACGCGGGTGCATGGTCGCCCACGTCCGCGCCACCGTGACCGCCGTGACCAGGTCGTGCTGCCACTCGCCCGCGTCCCGGCCGACCGCGCCCCGCTGCCAGCGGTCGTAAAAGAACGCGAGTTCGGTGACGGCCGTCTGGTACTCGCGGACGGCCTGGGCGGCCTCGTGTCCCCACTGGCGTTCGACCGCGGCCCGCCAGCCGCTGCGACCCGGCAGGCTGGCGAGGTAGCGCACTTCGGCGGGCGCGATCCATCCGGCGGCGACGAATCTCGGCAACTGGGTCGCGACGATGCGCTGCTCGCGTCGGCGCTGCCAGACGACGACCGACGCCATCGCGACGAAGACCGGCACCATG
This sequence comes from Actinopolymorpha pittospori, assembly GCF_014873875.1. Lineage (GTDB taxonomy): Bacteria > Actinomycetota > Actinomycetes > Propionibacteriales > Actinopolymorphaceae > Actinopolymorpha > Actinopolymorpha pittospori. Next base: position 3,109,459 of record NZ_JADBEM010000001.1, read on the forward strand.
AACACCAGGTAGACGAGGAAGAAGCCGCGCTCGCCCAGCAGCGTGGCCGAGCCGTTCCACAGGCTGTGCAGGAGGACGGCGGCGAGATAGCCGAACAGCGGGTAGGCGAACCGCGCCCTGCTGCTGCTCCGGCTCATGGCCCCGATCGCGAGGCCGGTCATCGCGGTGAAGATCGGGTGCGCGAACGGCGAAAGTATGCAGCGCAGGGCGAACAGCATGAAACCGCCGTGCAGGCCGTTCTCCGAGATCGCCGTACCGAGATAGAGGATGTTCTCGCTGAACGCGAAGCCCACGCCGACCAGCCCGGCGTAGACGATGCCGTCGACGATCCCGTCGAGCTCACGTCGTCGGACGGCGAGCAGCAGCAGCAGGAAGGCGCCCTTGAACCCCTCCTCGACGAACGGCGCCGTCACCACCGTGCCGAGCACGTTGCCCACCCCGGTCCCGACGACCTTCTCCCAGGCGTGGTTGAGGGCGATGCTGCTGAACGCCGCGGCCAGGGCGGCGACTCCCGCGCCCCAGAAGAACGCCATCAACAGGAGGCGGCCGGGCTCGGGTTCCCAGCGGTCGATCCAGAGGAAGACCGCGACGACCGGTACGACTGGGACGAACGCGAAGAAGGTGGCGAGAGCGGTGGGTTCTGGGCCGGCGCCGCGTATAGCGAGGGCGATGAGCGGTGTCATCAGCGCGGCCATCAAGACGATCAGGCCGACGGGCATCAACACCCGACGGTGGTTACGGTGCCGGCCGGCCCAGGGTCGGCGATGGTGGTGTCGGCCGTGGGCGCCCGGCCGGGCGGGTGGGCGGCCCGTCCCCGGCGGCCCGTGGGTGCCGTGCGGACCGGCCGGTGGCCCGTGTGAGGCGTGCGCCCCGTGTGGGTGGCCGTGCGACCCGTGCGAAGCATGCGCTCCATGGGAGCTGTGCGACGGCCCCGAGGACGGTCGCCCGGCGATCGGTCTGCCCGGTCGGCCGGTGCGTGGGGCACCGGAACGAGGGGGCGACCCACCGCCTTCGGGAGGTCGCGGCGGCGGACCCCCGTGCGGACCCGGACCCGGGGGAGTCGTACTCATGCGGCAAGAGCCTAAAGGAGCGGCTCTCCGCGCCGCCGCTCTCCCAGGCTTCAGTGCGCTGTGCGACGGGACCACGACGTATGGTCGGTCGCCAACGGGTACCGAGACGCCCCTTATGACGGGGAACACCCGCACCCAGGTCGGCGTGGTCAGGAGGAACGGCAGGCGACGTGCGGGAGCACCTCGGTCGACCTCGCCCGGCGGCGGGCGCGACACTGATCCGGCGTCCACGGTTCCGGGAGTCGGCGTACTTCGGGAAGAGATGCCGTTCTGCGTGTGACGAGGGTTTCGCGCCGGCGTCCCGGTGGGTTTGGCCGCTTTCTCCGGGATCTCTGTGGCAGCTCTCAGAGTGGTCTCAGCTGGCGGGGAGAACCTTTGGCCATGACCGAGACGACACCTTCGTCGGGCCAGCCGGACCGTTCCGACGGATCTGCGCCCGTGCACCATCCGGCCGAGTCCCCTTCCGAGGGCCAGCCGATCTCGTCCAACAGCCCCAGCGCTTCCACCCGTCCCGGTGCCTTCGGTGGCCCCGGTGCGTCCGGTGGCCCCGGTGCTTCCGGCCCGGGTGCTTCCGGTGGTCACCGTCCAGGTGCGTCCAGCGGTGGCGCCGAAGAGACCCGACCGCTCGCTCCGCGGTCCAATCCCTACTTCTACGGCCAGCGACCGCCTGGCGGACCCGCGCCGTACGGCCCGCAGCCCGGTGGGAACTGGTCGGGTGGAGATCGACCCCCCGGAAACTGGGCGGGCGGCCACGGGTCGGGGGGAGATCGTCCGCCAGGCGACCGGCCGGCTTCGGATCGACCCCGCCGACGGGGTGCGGCGGCCGTCGTCGCGCTCGCGCTCGCGGCTGGCCTGGTCGGCGGAGGGGCCGGGACCGCCGCCACGTACTTCCTCACCCGTGGTGAGGGTGGTTTCAACTCCACGGCACTTGACCAGCCGGTGGCGAGGTTCGAGGGCGCGTCGAACGCTCCGGCGGGCAGCGTGCAGCAGGTGGCGAACAAGCTGCTGCCGAGCGTCGTGTCGATCACGATCGCGACCGCGCAGGGTTCGGGCAACGGCAGCGGGATCGTGCTCAGCAAGGACGGCCTGATCCTCACCAACAACCACGTCGCGGCGGCGGGCCAGGGGGGAAGCCTGAGCGTGACGTTCAACGACGGGAAGACGGTGAAGGCGTCGGTGGTGGGGACGGACCCGGTCACCGACCTGGCGGTGCTCAGAGCCAGCCGGACCTCCGGGCTGACCCCCGCCGTGCTCGGTAGCTCCGGGGATCTGAGCGTGGGTCAGAACGTCGTCGCGATCGGGTCGCCGCTCGGGCTCTCCGGCACGGTGACCTCGGGCATCGTGAGCGCGCTCGACCGACCGGTACCCAGCAACGACTCCAACGAGAGCCAGAACACCGTCATCGACGCGATCCAGACCGACGCGGCCATCAACCCCGGCAACTCCGGCGGCGCCCTGGTCAACATGGCCGGTCAGGTCGTGGGGATCAACAGCTCGGCGATCCTGAGCGGCTCCGGTGAGCAGGAGGGCGGCTCCATCGGCCTCGGGTTCGCGATCCCGATCGACGAGGCCAGGCCGATCGCCAAGCAGTTGATCGACGAGGGACGCGCCGAGCACGCCCAACTGGGTGTGACGGCCGGGGCGTCCGCCAGCAGCAACGGAGTGACCAACGGTGCGCGGGTGCAGAACGTCACCGCGAACGGCGCGGCCGACAAGGCCGGCCTGCGGGAGGGCGACGTGATCACCAAGGTGGACGACCGCAACATCACCGACGCGGACGCCCTGGTCGCCGCGGTCCGGTCCTACCGGCCTGGTGTCAAGGTGGAATTGACGTACGTGCGGGACGGTCGGACCCTCACCACGCAGGCGACCCTCGGGACCGACGGTGGCAAGGCCCAGCAGCCTGTGCAGCCCGAGCAGGGAGGCCAGGACCAGTCGCCGGGACAGGAGCAGTCGCCGGGGCAGGGGGAGCAGGTCCCGGGACAGGACGGTGGGAACCAGGACGAGCTTCCGTTGCCCTGGCCGCGCTGACCGGCCGCCTGATGTGGCTCGAAGAACCCGACCTGGCTTGAAGAAACGGCGTTCTCCGCAGGGGAGAGAACGCCGTTTCTTGTTTCTGTTCTGCCTGCCAGCGGGCGTCCACCGACGCGGCGGCTGTCAGGGAACCTCGGGTGGATCACCGCCACGCCGCAACGCCTCGTCGAGCAACCGGCCGGCGGCGGTGACCGCGTCCGACCAGCCCCAGGCGACGTGGTGCACCAGGGCATTGGCGAGGTTGGCGTAGTACTTCGCCATCCGGGGCGCCCCCAACGCCAGCAGCCAGGCACTCTCCAGGTCGAGGATGGCGAGGGTGTCCGCATGTCGGCGTTGTTCTCCGGCGTGGCGACCATCGGATACACCTCAGGCACCAGCCTGACCGTCCGCTCGGCGGCGTCTTGCAGGATCGGCAGGATCTCCAGCGCGACGGTCGCGGTAGCCGGCTCGGCGTCGGTCGCCACCTGGATCGCCGTGTGGACGAACCGCCTCACGATGCTCTGGTCGGTGACGTCCACCTCCGGCATGCGGTAGACGTCGACCGCCTGGCGGAACGCCGGCGCGGCAGCCGGATCGCCGATCACGCGCATCGCGGTGCCGTACCGGGCGAACGCGTCCGCGATCAACAGACTCGGCTCGACCAGCCGTTCCCGGTATGCCTCGATCGCCTGCCCGAAACGCCGAGCGGCCTCCGGGTCACCGGCGACCGCGGACAGCTCGCAGAGCAGCAGCCGGACCGACGGTATCCGCAGCTCGTACTGGGTGCCGTATGCCGCGGCCAGTTCCTCGAAGAGTGTGAGCGCCTCGGTCGCGTCACGAATGCCCTCCGAGACATTGCCGAGGGCCTGATGGATCAGTGCGCGGTCCCAGAGTCGACCGGCGAAGATGTCGACCACCCGCTCCTCGGTGCGGTTCTTTCGGTAGATCCTGTGGGTGCCGTCCACCGCCCGGTCCGACCAGATGATGGCGTAGTCCCACGCGCTGTCCAGCATCGCGCGGGCCGCCTGCTCTGCGGCCCAGTCGGCGTCGCGGATCCGCTCGTCCTCCCGCCTACCCATGGCTACCTCCGCAGAGCGTTGTAGGCGGTCCACCGCCAGACGTCACTGTAGATCAACATCCGCGCCGGGGAAGGACCGTTTCGTCGTGCCGGTCCGCGGGTCCGGTTGCCGTTGAACCGACCACCCGCACTTGCGGTACGGCGGGGAAGGAAGGACGCTCGAGGACAACGAACGACGCGGTCGAGGTCCCCTGCGGTCGGCGGAGGTGAAGCATGGATTCCTGGGGTGGCGTTCCACTGATCCTGATCGGACTCCTCGTCCTCGCCACGCTCGCGGTCGCGGTCGTCCTCTTCGTCAGGCTCCTTCGGATGGGCCGCGTCGCCCGCTCCGTCGACATGCCCCAGCAGGGGAGGATCGCGTTCTGGATCGGACTGATCTACAGCGTCTCCCCGGTCGACCTGCTCCCCGATCCCGTCTACCTCGACGACATCGGCGTTCTCGTCGGCGCGATCGCCTACCTCGGGCACCTCGCCAGGAAGCACGGTCTGCTCGGCATCCGGCCGATCCGGTCCCAGGTCGAGGACCGGCCAGATCGACCACCGCGCGAACTCAGGTAAGGCCCCACCGCGACCGTGCTCCGCCTCCGGCCGGGCGGGCTGCCCGAATCTCTGTCCGACCGCATGCAATCGACCCACGGCGCGAGGCGTCCATGATGCGGGAGACACAACGTCTTCCTGCCATGAAGGGGGAGATCGTGTTCAGAACACTGGCGGCAACTGGGGCTGCCTCCGTGCTCGTGCTCGTGGGACTGGTCGGTGTCGCGAACGCCGAGGACGGCCCTGACTGCAGCGGCTTCGGTACGCAGGAACAGGCGCAGTCGGCCTACGACGGGATGAACCGTCCAGCCGACCGGAAGGGGCTGGACCCTGACGGTGACGGGATCGCGTGCGAGGAGCTGCCCTCGGCGCTCGACCCCGGAATCGATCCCGAACTCGGCGACGACGACGCGACCGACGACGACCCGACCCGCGACTACGGGGCGGACGACGACGTCGCGGTGCCGACCCGGATCGACACCGGCGGCGGCGCCATGGCGGCGCATCGCTAGGTGGTCCGCCAGGTCGTGTCCACGTCAGCAGTCAGAACTTCGGTCAGACCGCATGCAACCGGCGCCTGGCGTGGGGGGTTTCACCGGTCTGGGAGATGGGGGTCTTCCAACCACCAAGGGGAGATTGTGTTCAGAAAGCTGGCGGCACTTGGGGCCGTCTCCGCGCTCGTGCTGATGGGCTTCGTGGGCGTCGCCAACGCCGCGGACGACTACAACTGCGACGACTTCCAGACCCAGGAAGAGGCGCAGCGGGTCTACGACCAGGATCGGTCCGACCCGAACAACCTCGACGCTGACAAGGACGGGATCGCCTGCGAGGAGCTGCCCTCGGGCCCGTCGTCCGACACCGGCGACGACTCCGGCGATGACACCGGAGACGACGCCGGCAACGCGCCGAGCGACGACGTGATCGGCGAGCAGCCGGACGGTGTGAGCGTTCCGGCACCGACCCGGATCGACACCGGCGGCGGCGCCATGGCCGCGCGGTCGTAGTCCACGTCATCGAAGGAGCCGGGCGGCGCACAGCGTCGCCCGGCTACTCGTCCGCGAAGGAACCCCGTTGAGATTCCTGCCCGCCCTCGCCGCGGTCATCGTCCTGGCGGCCGGCTGCGCCGCTCCGCAGTCCGCCACCTCCTCGGCCGCCCCACCCGCGGCACCCACCTCCGCGCCTACCGCCCCTGGCGCGTTGCCCGCGCCGACATCGGGCGCACCGACACCCGGCGCATCTACACCCGGCGCATCGACACCTGGCGTGCCGGCAGCCGGCTCCGACGCCCGACGCGGCTCGGAGTCCGTCGCCGATCCGGCCCGCCTCGACATCCCGGCCATCGACGTGCACGCCTCCATGGTCGGCGTCGGGCTCGAGCCCGACGGCGCGATGGAGACGCCGGCGTACGACTCCAACCAGGCCGGTTGGTACACGAAGGGGCCCAGGCCCGGCGAGCGCGGTCCGGCCGTCGTCGCCGCACACGTCGACTCCAAGAACGGCAAGGACGTCTTCTGGCGGCTCCGCGAACTCGCGCCCGGCGATGAGGTCTCCGTCCTCGACAAGGACGGGGTCGAACACCGCTTCGTCGTCCAGCGGTCCGGGCGCTACCCGAAGGACGACCTGCCCTACCGCCAGATCTGGGGAGCCAGCGACGTTCCGGTGCTGCGGCTCATCACCTGCGCCGGTTCCTACGTCAAGGGCGCCGGCGGGTACCAGGACAACCTCGTCGTCTACGCGACCGCCGCGACGTAGGGCGGCTCGAGCCGTCGAAGTCCGGACCGTAGAGCTCCATCCGGTGCCGATCAGGTGATGCGTCGATGACGCTGCGTACCGGATGTCAGGAGTCGTGCCCCACGCTTTGACCCCCAACTCCCGTAGGGGCACGACGAAACGGCCCCGTCCCCACCTCGCGGGGGCGGGGCCGCGCTGTCCGGCCGGCGGCATGATCCGGGAAGCGCCCGGCCGGAGCCCGTTCGAGACCGAGTAGTCCTGGACGGGAGAAATGTCTGGGACGCAGGGGCTGGTCCTGGTCCACCCGGACGGTATAGAGTCACGCAGATCCTGGCTAGAGGCCCTCGATGGCCCGTGGTGCGGCGGTGTAGTCACCCGCAAAGTGCCATTTTTCGCACTAGTGTGCGCCAGCTCACAGTTAATTAGCTTGCCCAACTAACAGCGGTCCCCGCATAGTGGACGTCGATTGGTTGTATGACGCAAGCAAGGGGACGTGGGCGTGAGTGCGGATTCGATGGCCGGTTCGGCTGTCGAACCTACCAACGAGACCCGGCTCGAGATGTTCGACCGGCTCTCGCGCCAGATCCTCAGGCTGATGCGCCAGGCACCCCGGGAAGAGTGGCGACGCGGAGGACCCGGCGCCGCTCGCGCCGCCGACGCACTCGTCGTGACCCTGGTCGACCAGGGACCGCTGCGCACCGGGGAGCTCGCCGAGGTCACGCGTACCGACCCGTCGACCGTGAGTCGACAGGTGGCATTCCTCGTCCGGCAGGGGCTGGTCGAACGCCGCCCGGACCCACGGGACGGTCGGGCTTGTGTCCTCGCACCTACCGCAGAGGGAGAGCGGTTGTTCCAGCACTACCAACGAGCGCGTGACGAGCAACTGGCACAGATGCTCAACACGTGGCAGGAGCACGACCTGCTCCGGCTGGTCGAGATGCTCGACCGCTTCAACACAGATGTCGAGGATTACCAGCCGCTACTCGACGAACCCGTAAGAGCGCGGCGACGCGGAGAGGACCGATGAGTAACACGGCGCAGAGTACGGCGACACTGGCACCAGCCGGTGCGCCCGCACAGCGGGCCACGGGCCAGCTCAGTCATGGTCAGATCCTCACGATCCTCACAGGTCTGCTGCTGGGGATGTTCCTCGCCGCGCTGGACCAGACGATCGTCAGCTCGGCGATTCGAACGATCGCCGATGATCTGCACGGGCTGGATCAGCAGGCCTGGGCGACGACCGCATACCTCATCACGTCGACGGTCACCACCCCGCTCTACGGCAAACTGTCCGACCTCTGGGGGCGGCGGCCACTCTTCCTGACGGCGATCTCGCTCTTCGTGATCGGATCGCTCGCCTGCACGTTCTCGCAGTCGATGTACCAACTCGCTGGCTTCCGTGCCTTCCAGGGCCTGGGCGCCGGTGGCCTGATGTCCCTCGCCTTCGCGATCATCGGTGACATCGTGCCGCCGCGCGAGCGGTCGCGGTACCAGGGCTACTTCATGGCCGTGTTCGCCACGTCCAGCGTTCTCGGCCCCGTGATCGGCGGGTTCTTCGCCGGCCAGTCCGAGCTGATCGGCGTGGCCGGCTGGCGCTGGGTCTTCCTGGTCAACGTGCCGATCGGCATCGTCGCGCTTCTCGTGGTCGGCCGCGTCCTCCACATCCCGCACACCCGTCGTAACCACCGGATCGACTTCCTCGGCGCGATCACGATCGCCATCGGCGTCGTGCCACTGCTGATCGTGGCGGAACAGGGCCGTGCCTGGGGGTGGGGCTCGGGCAAGTCCTTGGCCTGCTTCATCATCGGCGGCGTCGGCTTGATCGCTTTCTACTTCGCCGAACGGTGGATGAAGGACGACGCGCTGATCCCGCTGCGGTTGTTCCGCAACTCGGTCTTCTCGCTGACCTCCTCCGGTGGCTTCTTCATCGGTGTCGCGATGTTCGGCGCGATCGCGATGGTGCCGCAGTACCTCCAGATCGTGAAGGGCGCCTCGCCCACCAAGGCCGGCCTGCTGATGCTGCCGCTCATGGGCGGCATCATGCTCGCCTCGCTGGCATCCGGCCAGATCACCGCGCGGACCGGGCGCTACAAGCTCTTCCCGCTCATCGGGTCGGTCCTGATGACCGGCGGGTTGCTGCTGTTCCACCAGGTGAAGTGGGACACGCCGCTGTGGCAGACGGACATCTACATGGCGATCGTCGGCCTCGGGCTCGGCCTGTGTATGCAGACCATCACGCTGGCCGTCCAGAACGCCGTCCCGCCCCGCGACATGGGTGTCGCGAGCTCGTCGTCGATGTTCTTCCGCCAGATGGGTGGCACGCTCGGCACCGCGGTCTTCCTGTCGCTGCTGTTCAGCACGGTCGGCGACAAGATCACCGAAGCCTTCCGGACGGTCGCGGGTACGCCCGACTTCCAGGCCGCGCTGCGCGACCCCGCGGTGCTCGCCGACAAGGCCAACGCGCCGGTGCTGGCGCTGGTGCACGGTGGTGGCGGCGGCGGTACGGCCGGCGTGCTGCAGGACTCGTCCTTCATCCAGCACCTCGACCCGAGGCTCGCCGTGCCGTTCCAGATGGGGTTCTCCAACTCCATGGACCTGGTGTTCCTCGTGACCGCGATCGCGCCCGTCGCGGCGTTCCTGCTGCTCCTGTTCATGAAGGAGATCCCGCTGCGTACGCAGTCGGGCATGGCGGCCCTCGCCGCCGAGGAGGCGGGTTCCGCCGCCCCGGTGGTGGAGGACCCGGCCGCGCCCGGCGCTCCGGAAGGAGCCCTCGCCGTCGGCAACGGCCATGAGCACAGCAACGGCCACGGGCACAGCAACGGCCACGCCAACGGCAACGGCCGGCACGCGCTGGCGGGCGAAGGCAACCTCAGCCAGATCCTTCGTTCGCCAGAACTCCAGCCAGGAGCCGAACTGATGACCAACGGATCGTCCGCGCCGCAGCAAGGGGAGACCAACCGGATCACCGGTCGGGTTCTCCGCGGAAACGGCAGCCCCATCAAGGGTGCCGCGCTGACCCTCATCGACCTCGGCGGCCACCAGGTGGCGCGAGCCGTGAGCGATGACTCCGGCGTCTACGGAGTTCCGGTCGCCTCGGCCGGCACGTACGTCCTGATCGCCTCGGCGGGCACCCACCACCCGCAGGCGTCGACGATCACCGCCAACGGCGGGTCGATCGAGGTCAACCTGGTGCTCGCCGGCCGAACCCGGTTGTTCGGCACGATCACCGTGGCCGACACCGGTGCGCCGGTGCCCGACGCGACCGTGACGCTGACCGACGAACGCGGCGAGGTCATCATGGCCGGGGTCACCGGCGCTGACGGCGGCTACTCGCTGGAGGGTCTGAGCGGTGGCATGTTCACCATGGTGGTCAGCGCCGCCCGCCACCGTCCGGTGGCGACCGCGGTCACCGTCCCGCAGGGCGGCGAGGAGCAGTTCGACCTGGAGCTGGTGGGCGGTGGCCGGCTGTCCGGCATCGCACGGTCCGGGAACGGGCAGCCGGTGCGGGACGCGTTGATCACCTTCGTCGACGGCTCGGGCACGGTGCTCATGACCACGACGACCGACGCGGACGGTGCCTACACGCTGGAGGACCTGCCCTCCGGGGAGTACACCATCATCGCCAGCGGCTACCCGGCGGTGGCGAGCGCGGTCCGAGTGGAGCCCGGTGCCCAGGGCCAGCACGACGTCGAGCTCCGCTACCCGGATGCCTGACCGTACGGCCGACCCGGCTCCGCGCCGGGTCGGCCACGGGTCAGACTGTCCTGGCCCGCAGATGGGCCGATGGAGTGGTGCGACGATGAGCGAGGAAACGTAGGGATGAGCACGACTGGACTCAGTGCCCAGGTCCGTACCAACGACGGATGGGCCGTTCCACACGCGGTGCTGACCGTGATCGACCTGACCGGCACGCAGATCGGCCGGGTGAGCGCCGGCGAGGACGGCACCGTCGTCGCGGCGGGGGTGCCCGCAGGCACCTACACCGCGATCGTGACCGCGCTCGGTTACACCCCGGCCGCCCGGACGGCGATCGTGCCGGCCAGCGGTGTGGCCACGCTCGGTGTCGTCCAGCTCACCCGGGTGGGCGGGCTGGAGCTTCCTCCCCCGGGGCCGTGGACCATCGACCCGCAGCACTCCGTGATCGGGTTCACCGTCCGGCACCTCGGCATGGCCAACATCCGTGGCCGGTTCACCGAGGTGAACGGGCGGATCGAGGTCACCGAGCCGATCGAACGGTCCTCGGTCCACGCCTCGATCTCGGTGGCGAGCCTCGACACCAGCGTCAAGATGCGTGACGCGCACCTCCTGAGCTCGGACTTCCTCGAGGTCGAGCGCTACCCCACGATCGACTTCCGCGGCACCGGCGTCACCCCCGCGGGCGACGACAAGTGGACGATGAACGGCGAGCTGACCCTGCACGGAGAGGCGCGCCCGGTCCAGCTCGCGCTGGCCTACCACGGCGCCGGTCCGGACGCGTTCGGCGGAACGCGGGCCGCGTTCAAGGCGACGGCCCAGCTCAACCGCGACGACTTCGGGATCAGCTATAACCAGATCATCCGGGCGGGCACCGTCCTCATCGGCACCACGGTGCAGGTCGAGCTCGACATCGAGGTGGTGCAGGGAACCAGCATTCCCGGACTCGAGCCGAGCGGTGACGAGGCGAACGGCGAGCAGCCGCTCGCGGCCGGCGGTGACGGCCGCTTCCCGGCGTAGCCGCCCGGACGTCTTAGTTCCCAGGCGCCGCGGCGTCGGGAGCTATGACGTCCACGAACGACCTCGGCGACCGAGCGAAGACGACCATCGGGCCGGCCCCTCCAGGGGCCGACCCGATGTCATATCTCACAGCGCCATCGAGCCGATGCCCGGAATAGCGACTCGGCGGCCTGGGGTTGCTCGAGAACATGAGAGCTTTGGTGTACGACCCGGCCGTCCGGCACGGCCTCCGGCTCGGCGAAGCGCCGGATCCAGTACCTGGCCCCCGGCAGGTGTTGGTGCGGATCGCGGCGACCTCCCTCAACTTCGGTGAGGTCATGGTGACGGCCGCGGCCGCCGACGGGAGCGGCCCGCCGGTCGGGGCGCGGGTGGTCACCTACGGCTGGAGCGGCGGCTGGGGCGAGCTGCGCGCCGTCGACACCACTGAACTTGCGGTCCTGCCCGACGGCGTGGACCTCGGCGTGGCCGCGGCGTTGCCGGTGGCCGGAGTGACCGCGTTGCGCGCGCTGCGCCGCTTGGGCGCCGTCGTGGGGCGGCGGGTGCTGATCACCGGGGCGTCGGGTGGGGTGGGCCGGTTTGCCGTCCAGCTCGCTGCACGTGCCGGAGCGCAGGTGGTCGCGGCGGTCGGCCGGCCAGAGCGCGGCGCGGGGCTGGCGGAGTTGGGCGCGTCCGACGTGGTGTCCGGAGGCCTGGACGGTGTGCGGGAGCCGTTCGTCGGTGTGATCGACAACGTGGGCGGTCCGTTGTTGGCCGCCGCCTATGCGCTGCTCGCCCCGGGCGGCCTGGCCGTGAGCGTCGGCAAGGCATCACTGGAACCGACCACGATCGACTTCGAGCGCGCTCGACTTGCCAACGCGGGCGCCCGGATCGAGGCGTTCACGGTCGGTACCGGCTTCGGTCCCGACCTCGCCTACTTGGCCTCGCTCGTGGCCGCCGGCGCGCTCGACCCGCAAGTGGGCTGGCGCGGCGGCTGGGAGCGGGCCGGCGAGGCGGCGGAGGCGCTGCTCAACCGTCAGGTGACCGGCAAGGCTGTCCTCGACGTCGCCTAGTGCCTCATCAACGAACCTCGGGTTGGTACGGACGTCGGAACGTTCGAGCGGGGTGGTGGAGACGGAACCGTACGGGGCTCGTGGAGGCGGTTCCGTATCGGGCACGTGGAGACGAAACTGGTTCGGAAACGACCTCGGGCCGGCCCCCAAGGGGACCGGCCCGACGTCATGCCTGACGAGGCTGGCGGAGGATGCGGGATTCGAACCCGCGAGGGGTTGCCCCCAACACGCTTTCCAAGCGTGCGCCATAGGCCAACTAGGCGAATCCTCCGCGCGAGAGAGTACCTGATTCCCTCCCGGGGCGAGCCAACCGGGTCACGGCGAAAGCTCGCCTTGCGGACAGTACGTCGCCTCCGGCACCCCTCGCCCGACATGTCGGGCTCCGGTGCGCGCGAAGGCCGCGGTCTCGCGTAGACTGCTTCACGGCTCCCCGTGCGGCGGTACCTTGCCCAACTCCCCCAGGGCCGGAAGGCAGCAAGGGTAAGCAAGCTCTACCGGGTGCGCGGGGAGTCCTCTATCTCACCGCCGCTCTGGTGCCGACCGGTGTCGGAGACGTGCGCGGTGCGGCCGCGTCGGGCCTGCCCGCGGGATGCGCGACCGTCGGTGCAGCGGGCTAGGGTCCCTATCGTGGAAGCGCCGCTCGCTCTTTACCGTCGATACCGGCCGCAGACGTTCGCCGAGGTCATCGGCCAGGCGCACGTCACCGAGCCGCTGCAGCAGGCTCTACGCAACAACCGGGTCAACCACGCCTACCTCTTCTCGGGTCCGCGTGGCTGCGGCAAGACGACCAGCGCCCGGATCCTGGCGCGTTGTCTCAACTGCGAGGTTGGGCCGACGCCCGAACCCTGTGGGAAGTGCCAGAGCTGCCTCGACCTCGCTCGGGGTGGCCCGGGCAGCATCGACGTGATCGAGATCGACGCGGCCAGCCACGGCGGTGTCGACGACGCCCGCGACCTGCGCGAACGCGCGTTCTTCTCCCCGGTCTCCTCCCGCTTCAAGATCTACATCGTCGACGAGGCGCACATGGTGACCACGCAGGGCTTCAACGCCCTGCTGAAGCTGGTCGAGGAGCCCCCCGAGCACCTCAAGTTCATCTTCGCGACCACCGAGCCCGAGAAGGTCATCGGCACCATCCGGTCGCGCACCCATCACTACCCCTTCCGGCTGGTCCCGCCGAAGGTGCTGCAGGACTATCTCGCCGACCTCTGCGACCGCGAGGGCGTCTCGGTCGACGCGGCGGCCCTGCCGCTCGTCGTCCGTGCCGGCGGTGGTTCGGTCCGCGACACGCTGTCGGTGCTCGACCAGCTCATGGGCGGTGCCGGCGAGGAGGGCGTCACCTACGCCCGCGCGGTCGGGCTCTTGGGCTACACCCACGAGTCGCTGCTCGACGAGGTGATCGACGCGCTGGCCGCTGGGGACGGCGGCAGCGTCTTCACCGTCGTCGACAAGGTGATCGAGTCGGGGCAGGACCCCCGCCGCTTCGCCGAGGACCTCCTGCGCCGGCTGCGCGACCTCGTGATCATGTCGGCCGTCCCCGACGCCGCCGGCCGGGGCCTCCTCGAAGGTCCGCCCGACCAGGCCGAACGCCTCTCCGCGCAGGCCGCACGCTTCGGCACCGCCGAGCTGACCCGGGCCGCCGACCTCGTCAACGCGGGCCTCACGGAGATGCGGGGAGCGACGGCGCCACGGCTCCACCTCGAGCTGATCTGCGCACGCATCCTGCTGCCCGGGGTCGACGACTCCGAGCAGGGGCTGTACGCGCGACTGGACCGGCTCGAACGCCGACTCTCCATCGCCGGCGGCACCGTGCCGGCGACCGGCGCCGGCGAGGGCCTCCGGCCGGTGGCCGACGCGGGACCGGCGGAGACAGCTCGTCCGCGCGCACCTCAGCCGGAACGCCGGGAGTCCCCGCGCGGTGGCGCGACCGGGGACGAGCGGGCGCCGCGCCCCAGGGTTCCCGCGGAAGGAGCGGGGGAACCCGCCGCCGCGCGGAGCCAACCCGACGCGGAGCCGCCCGCCGCCCCGTCCACGGGCGAGTCAGCCCAGGAGGAGTCCGAGACCACGCGTCCGGCCGCGCCCGCGGCTGGTGCCGCTGCCGGTTCTGCCCCCGGTCAGGCAGGTGAGGACCTCGGTGACAGTTCGGCGGCGGCCTCGGCCTCGTCGCCGTCGCCTGCCGAGTCCGCGGCCGCCGACTGGGGAACGCCTCTCGCGGACCGTGGTTCCCAGGCCCCGGCCGCTTCTCGTTCCGGTGGTGCGCCCGCGAGCGAACCCGCCGCCGCACCTGCGGCGAGCACACCACCGGCGAGCACACCACCGGCGAGCACACTACCGACGAGCACACCACCGGCGAGCGCACCAGGCGACATGGGCATCGCCGACGTACGCCGCCTGTGGCCGGACGTGCTCGAGGCGGTGAAGGGTCGGCGTCGCTTCAGCTGGGTGATGCTGAGCCAGAACGCCCAGCTCGCCGCTCTGCACGGCGGCACGCTCACCGTGGCGCTCGTCAACGCCGGCGCCCGCGACTCCTTCACCCGAAGCGGCAGCGACGAGCTGCTGCGCCAGGCGCTGCGGGAGGTGCTGGGCGTCGACTGGCGGATCGAGTCGATCGTCGACCCGACCGCCGGTGGTGGCGCCCCGGGCGGTAGTGGCGGCAGCTCCGGTGGAGGCGGCCACGGAAGTAGCGGTGGCGGCAGCCACGGAGGCAACGGCGGCGGCACCACGGGTGGCGGTCCCCCCTCGGGTGGATCCGGCGACTTCGCGGACCGCTCCACCGATCACGGCTCCCGCTCGGCGTCCTCCGGAGGGGGAGGCGCGGCCGGCTCGTCCGACGGCGTCCACGGTCCGGCGGCCCGAGGTGGCGCCACCTCCGATGGCAGCTCGGTGGGATCGGGTCTGGCGACCAGCGCGGCGACTGACTGGGCTTCGGCTGGCCCGGGGGAGCAGGACGTCCCCGCCCCGTCTGGACCCGGGTGGCAGCCTCCCGCGGATGACGTGGACGGGAATGACGCAGGCGGGGATGACGCGGGTGGGGATGACGGAGGCGGGGATACCGAGGCTCCCTCGGTCACCCTCGCCCGAGGCGCGGCGGCGGCTCGGGCGTCCATCGCGAACGGGACCGTGGAGCGGTCGGGGGATCACTCGGCAAACTCGTCCGAGGGTTGGTCCGACGTCACACCCGCGACGCCCGGCGGTCCGGACAACGATCAGACGCGGCCGAGTGGACGTGCCCGAGCGGCCGCGGCCGCCGCGGCCGCCGCTGGGCGCCCGGCCGAGCCCGAGCACGACCCCGACAAGGACGTCGACCCCGACACCGACGGTTCGCTGGCCGACTCACCGACCTCCCACGCCGAACTGCTGCGACGGGAGTTCGGTGCGGAGCTGATCGAGGAACTCCCGGCCAACTGAGCGCCGCGTCCGGGCGGGAGGATGCGGAGCTATCCGACCGGCAGGTCGACGCTCCCCGGAGGGCGTCCGGCTCGTCGAGGGTCGAGCCGCGGATGCGCCCCGACGGATGAGGGGCGCCGCCGGAGGAGCTCTGGCAGGGGAACGCACGGCCCAGGCCGCCCGCGCGAAGGGGCCTTCGGAACGGGTCCTCCGTAGGAGAAACCCGTGCGTTGCCGTGGTGCCACGTTCTGTGTCATCTGTCTGGTCAGTTACCTGGTCAGGCCGGTTATCCTGCCTGACCAGTCAGTGACAAACCCCTGTTCAGGTCCTTACCAGTATGGGACTATGGCAATTCGTGCGAAGACCCTCAAATCTTTTCGTCGGTATGCCTCGCGAGGTCTCCGTCCTCGCCTCGATCGCCTTCGCCGTAGCCGTTGGATTCGGGGTCGTGGCCCCGGCCCTCCCAGTGTTCGCGCGCGACTTCGGTGTTGGGCACACTGCCGCCGCCGCGGTGATCTCGGCGTTCGCCCTGATGCGTTTCGTGGCCGCTCCCGTCAGCGGTCGCCTGGTCGACAAGATGGGCGAACGCGCCGTCATGTTGACCGGGATCTTCTTCGTCGCCGGATCGACCGCGATCTCCGGCCTCTCCCAGACCTATCTCCAGTTGCTTCTCCTCCGCTCGGTCGGTGGCATCGGCAGCGCGATGTTCACGGTCTCCGCGGTGTCGCTCCTGCTGCGCGTGGTCGACGCCGACCGTCGCGGCCAGGCCAACGGGTTGTTCCAGGGTGGATTCCTCGTGGGCGGCCTGATGGGTCCGGTCGTCGGCGGCCTGCTGACCGAGATCACCCCCCGTCTCCCGTTCTTCGTGTACGGCGGTGCCCTCGCGGTCGCGGGCGTGATCGGGGCGATGTTCCTCGCCAAGGCGACGCTGCACGAGCGGCTCAGCGCGCAGAACGTCGACGGTGAGCGGACCACCCTGCGGGAAGCGCTCCACAACCGCGCCTACCAGGCGGCACTCGTCACCAACTTCGGCACCGGATGGGCGGTCTTCGGTGTCCGTTCGAGCCTCGTCCCACTCTTCGTCGTCGAGGGGTTGAAGGTCGGCGCGATCTGGACCGGCATCGGCTTCCTCGTCGGCTCGATCGTCCAAGCGACGTTGCTCATCTCGGCGGGGAAGTTCGCCGACACGGTGGGACGTCGCCCCGCCATGATCCTCGGCGGCGTCCTCGCGATCGCCGCCTCGCTCGTGGTGACGTTCTCCTCGACGCTGCCGACCTTCCTCATCGCGATGGGACTCTTCGGTGCCGGCTCGGCCTACCTCGGAGTGGCACCGGGCGCCGTGATCGGCGACGTCGTGCGCGGACGCGGCGGCCAGGTCGTGGCGGTGTTCCAGATGTCGGCCGACCTCGGCTCCATCCTCGGCCCGCTCGCCGCGGGCATGATGGCCGACAGCATGTCGTTCGGAGCGGCCTTCGGGGCCACCGCCGGCATCCTGATCTTCGGTCCGCTGCTGGCGTTGCGGATGCCGGAGACGAGGTACACCCGACAACCGGTCGTCGAGGGTGCGCCGGCCGCAGGGGCCGCGACCGCCCCGGCCGCGCCTCCCGTGGGCGACCCGGGCCGGAACGACGGTGCGCCCACGGTCGGCTCGGTCGTCGTCCCCGAGGTGGTCATCTCCAAGAGTTCGGTGGGCGTACCGGAGACGGCCCTGCCGAACGGGTCGACGGGCCTGCCCCAGGCGGTCGTCCAGAACCGTGTCGTCCAGAACGGTGCCGTCCGGAACGGCGTCGTATCGAACAACGCCGCCCAGAACGGCTCGGGGGCCACGCCCTACCCGGTCGCCGACGCCCGGGAGTCCACGGCGGCTCGCGGGCCGAGCACGGCTGAGTAGGCGCTCGCGGTCAGCCCGTCCTGGCCGGTCGGATGCTGTTGGCGGTGCGGAGGAGGTCGCCGGCACTGAAGCGGTTGCCGTCGAGCTTCACGACGATGGCGACACCCGGGCTCTGCAGCCAGAACGCCACCGCGCGGTCGCGGTAGCCCGGGTGTCCGTGCGGGTCGAACGGCGTGAGCTGCCAGTCGGCCGGATCCAGCTCGTAGTAGTCGGCGAGATAGGAGCGCAGGGACTCCCGATCGGTGAGCGACTCACCGCGCAGCACGGCGATGCTCATGTCGACGCGGTAGGCACCCTCGTGGTCCGGGCCGCTCTCCCACACCCGGCTGCGATGGGAGACCTCCTCCCACTCGTAGGCGAAGTCGGTGACGAGCGGCCCGACACCGGCGGGCAGGGCCTCGATCAGGAAGCCGTCGAGGGGCCGCCGTCGCGTGTCGTCGTCGGCCGTGCCCACCGAACGGCCCGCGGCGCCGGTCGCCGCCGTCGCCTGCGGACCGCCGGCGGCCAGGCTGTGGTGGGCGTGCCCGGAGGTCGCCGCCAGCACCGGCGGACTGACGGCGGCGACGAGCAGGGACACCGCGCCGGAGGCGACCGCGAAGCGGGCGGCGGTGGTGACGGCGGGTCGGATGGATCGGGTCATCGGGTCCTCCGGACGGATGAGCGGGGCCGGTCGTCGCCCCGGGTGGCGTCCATGTTTGATCTCGTCCGCGGCGGCGAGGGCCCTCGCGGGACGACGTGGACAACCCCGCCCATGGGTCAGCTGTGGACAAGATCCCGGCGTCGACCCGGCGGCGCAACCGCGCGCTTCGTGGGCCCTGTCTCCTCGGGGGTCCGGCATCCCTTCGGGGGGTGCGGCATCGTAGGCTCGACCTACGCCGGTAAGTCCGCCCCAGAGATGATCTGACCTGGATCTGTGGCGGGACGGAAACTCCGCGGCCGAGGATGAGGGAGATCACCGTGTTCCCTGGCGGAACGCCCGACATGCAGCAGCTACTCCAGCAGGCGCAGCAGATGCAGCAGGACCTCATGTCCGCTCAGGAGGAACTCGCCCAGACCCCGGTCAAGGGCACCTCCGGGGGCGGTCTGGTGACCGCGACCGTCAACGGCGTGGGCGAACTCCAGGGCATCGAGATCAAACCCGAGGCGGTCGACCCCGACGACACCGAGACACTGGCCGACCTGGTGGTCGCCGCGGTGCGTGACGCTGCCAACAACGCACGAGACCTGGCCTCGCAGAAGCTGGGACCTTTGGCCCAGGGCCTGGGCGGCATGCCCGGCGGCCTCGGCCTGCCCGGGAGCTAGAGCCCACACCGCGGGCGGAGAGCAGAGGTACGCGTGTACGAGGGCGTGGTCCAGGACCTCATCGACGAGCTCGGCCGGTTGCCCGGGATCGGGCCGAAGAGTGCCCAGCGGATCGCGTTCCACCTCCTCGCGGCTGACCCGATCGACGTGCGTCGGCTGGCCGAGGTGTTGGTCCAGGTCAAGGAGAAGATGCGCTTCTGCGAGGAATGCGGCAACGTCGCCGAGGAGGAACGCTGCCGCATCTGTCGCGACACGCGCCGTGACCTCTCCGTCATCTGTGTGGTGGAGGAACCGAAGGACGTCGTGGCGATCGAGCGGACCAGGGAGTTCCGCGGGCGCTACCACGTCCTCGGCGGCGCGATCAGCCCCATCGAGGGCATCGGACCCGACGATCTGCGGGTTCGAGAGCTCATGCAGCGCCTCGCCGACGGCGCCGTGCAGGAGGTCATCCTGGCGACCGACCCTAACCTCGAGGGGGAGGCGACCGCGACCTACCTCGCGCGCATGCTGGGACCGCTGGGGCTACGCGTGACCAGGCTCGCGAGTGGGCTGCCGGTCGGGGGCGACCTGGAGTACGCCGACGAGGTCACCCTCGGCAGGGCGTTCGAAGGAAGGAGGCTGCTCGATGCCTGAGCAGGGCGAGCGCTTCGACGCGACGACCGTGGGCGCGCCCCGTCGTGCCGCCGATGATGTGACTGGAAACCCGCAGGCAACGACCAACCCGGGGGACGATGACATGACAGCTGACACGAGGGTCGATGACGCTCCGGCGAGCGATGTCGAGGACTTCGCGCAGGAGATCGCCGACCAGGTCGAGAGCTTCCTGATCGCCCTGCGGGAGATCGCGCGGGCCGAGAAGCAGGCGACCGCCGTGCCCATGCTGCTGCTCGAGGTGAGCCAGCTCATGCTCGCGGGCGGCCGCCTCGGCGCGATCACCGACGTGGTGCCGGTCGAGAGGTTCGAGCCCGACGCCGGGCCCGACCCCGACCTCGACGAGCTGCGGGAGCGGCTCGGCTACCTCCTGGTCGACATCGACCACTACACCGAGATCTTCGACCCCTACAGCCAGCCGCCGGAGCTCCTCAACGGCCGCCTCTCCGACGATCTCGCCGGAATCGCCGCGGCGCTCGTCCACGGCCTCAAGCACCACCGGGCCGGCCGGATCGACGAGGCCCTGTGGTGGTGGCAGTTCTCCTACCTGTCGAGCTGGGGCGCGGAAGCTGGCGCCGTACTGCGGTCCCTGCACTCGGTGATCGCGCACGCCCGGCTCGACTCGGTGCGCGAGGACCAGGCCGCGGCCGACGACACCACGGCGACGGACGCGCTCGACAAGTAGCCGACCCGACCCCCGGCTGTAGCTGACCCGCCACGACCCGTGCCGACCGGCACCGATCGTGGCGGGTGGTGTGTTCCGGACCCGCAGGCTTCGACACGTCGCAGCGACGAGGGTCGCGCCCGCGGGTCCGGCGTCAGTAGCTACTTGGGCTGGGGCGCTGGCTGAGCGATCCGGACGTGGTTGCCGAAGGGGTCCCGGAGCCCGAAGTCGATCCCGTAGGGGCGCTCGGTCGGCTCCTCGGTGAGTTCGACGCCACGGGACTTCAGGGTCTCGTAGGTCTTGTGAGCGTCCTCGGTGGTGAAGAAGAGGGTGCCACCGGTCGCGCCCTTCGACACGAGCTCCCGGACCTGTTCCGCGGTCGCCGCGTCCATCGCGGGCGGCCCGGGCTTCTCCAGCAGGATCTGACGGCCGGGGTCGCCCGGGACGTTCACGGTCAGCCAGCGCATGAAGCCCAGGTCGGCGTCGGTGTTGACCTCCAGGCCAAGCTTGCCGACGTAGAACTCAAGGGCCTCGTCCTGGTCGAGGACGAAGATCTGCGAGTGCGTAATTGCGTTCAACATGGGTCTGACGCTACTCAGCCCTCCTGGCCGGGCGCTTCTCCGAAACTGCTCGGTCTCATCCACGCCATTGCGAAGCAGGTGGGGACCGCCGCGATCCCGGGACGGCGCCGATAGGTCGATGGCGACTCACCCACGATGTCGCGGAACGTCCGACTGAACGTCCCGAGGCTCGTGAACCCTACGGCGAAGCAGATCTCGGTCACGCTGCGTTCGGTCGCCTGGAGCAGGAACATCGCCCGCTCGACCCGACGGCGCTGGAGGTAGCGGTGCGGCGTCTCGCCGAACGTCGCCCGGAACGTCCGGATGAAGTGCGCCTCGGAGACGTGGGCGATCCGGGCCAGGCTGGGTATGTCGAGCGGCTGGGAGTACGACCGGTCCATGGCGTCCCGGGCGCGAAGCATCCGCCGGTTGCTGTCCTCCACGGCGCGGCTCATGGCGGCATCACACCACGGTCCGCCGTCGGGCCGGCACCGAGGTGCGGCCGTGCCCAGAACGATCTCGCGTCACTTCTCCTGCGGCACCTGCGGCACGTGCGGCACTGGCGGGGCCTGCGGGCCGACCGGCTCCTGGGCCCCGGTCGGATGCGGCAGCCCGGTGGCCGGGTCGACGGGCGGCAATTCAGGAGGAAGGAAGACCCACTTCTGGTACGACCAGAACCGAAAGAGCGTGCCGAGCCCGAGGCCGACGACGTTGCCGGAGATGTTGTACGCCAGCGGACCCTGCAGCCGCAGGACGTAGAAGGTGAAGCCCACCACCAGCAGGGCGATCAGCAGGCCGACGGCGTTCAGGGCGAAGTAGAGGAGGTACTCACGGGCGAGGTTGGTCCGGGCCCGGTGCCGCCAGGTCCAGAACCTGTTGCCGAGGAACGCGAGGCTGGCGGCGACGGCGACCGAGATCGTCTTGGACGTCAACGGGCCCAGGTCGAGACCGAACCGGAGCAGGTTCGATCCGAGGATGTCGACGACCGCCGCGGCCGCGCCGACGGTGCCGAACTTCGCCAGTTCGGCGAGGGCGGCCTCGAACCGCCCCCACAGCCTCATCACCGGCCTCATCCGGGCAATCTACCCATCTCGGCGGCTCGACAAGGGGCATCGTGGGCACGACGGACGATCGCGTCGCGTTCAGGCGGGCATCCGACGCCACACCGCCCGGGGCAGCAGCCGGAGAACGCCGAACACGGCGGCGAGCTTGGCGGGGGCCCAGACCGTCTCGCGTCCCTGGGCGAGTCCGGTGACCACCGCCTGCGCGACCTCCTCCGGTCCGGTCGGGAACGGTGCGTCCGGCATACCCGCGGTCATCTGCGTACGGACGAACCCCGGCCGGACGACCATCACCTTCGCCCCGGACCCGCTGAGCGCGTCGCCCAGCCCCTGCGCGAACCCGTCCAGCCCGGCCTTCGCGGCCCCGTAGACGTAGTTGGCCCTGCGAACCCGGACGCCGGCGACCGAGGAGAGGACGACGAAGGTGCCGTGTCCCTGCTCGCGCAACCGGGCCGCGACGGCGAGCCCGATGCCGACGTGGCCCGCGAAGTTGGCGACGGCGGAGTCCGCCGCCGAGGCAGGGTCCTTCTCATAGGCGGAGGTGGAGCCCAACACTCCGACCGCGTCGATCACGACGTCGAGGTCACCGAGCCGCTCGACCGCGGCCGTGACCACCGCCTCGTGCGTCTCGGGGCGGGAGACGTCGAACTCCAGGCCCTCGACCAGGCTCGCGCCCGCCGACTCCAGCCGGCGTACGGACTCCGGGTCGGGCTCGCCGCCCCGGACGGCGAGCAGCACCTTGCGCGCGCCACCCTCGACGAGACGACGGACGATGGCGAGCCCGATCTCGCTCCGCCCGCCGAGCAGCAGCACCGTGTCGACGGCGCCCACGGCGTTCTTCACGACGCGATCATCCCTTTCACGTGGGTTGGCCGGCTCACAGGCACGGCTCACTGGCACCGGCTCACAGGCACCGGCTCACAGGCCGAGCCTGCGGGAGAGGTCGGAACGGAGTACGCCGTCGGGGTCCACCCGGGCGCGTACCTGCCGCCACCGCGGCAGCTTCGGATACATCGCTTCCAGCAGGTCGGGCCGCAGGGTCGAGTCCTTCGCGAGGTAGACCCGGCCGCCGGCCGCTACGAGGCGGTGGTCGAAGTCGCGCAGCATCGCCGCGAGACGCCGGTCACCGAGGGGGATGTCGAGCGCCAGCGTCCATCCCGGCATCGGGAAGGACAGCCCGCCGGTGGTGCCCTCGCCGAACCTCTTCAGGACGGCGAGGAACGACGCGACTCCCGCGGAGGAGAGGTCGCGCACGATCGAGCGCAGCGTGTCCTCGGCGCCGAAGGGCACCACGAGTTGGTACTGCACGAACCCGCGGCCGCCGTAGAGGCGGTTCCATCCCCGCACCCCGTCGAGGGGGTGGAAGAACGCCGGGATCGACATGATCTCGTCGCGGCGCAGGTGCGGTGCCTTGCGGAACCACACCTCGTTGAAGGCGCGCACCGAGGCCCGGTTGAGCAGCCCGGACGGCATCCACGGCGGCGCGCTCAGCCGAGGGTGGGGGTCGAAGTGGAGCGGGTCGCGGCCGGCCCGGGCGCCCAGTTTGTCGGGCCGGGCGTGCCAGCCCCGGGTCAGGACGCTGCGGCCCATCGCGTCCCCGCGGGCGAGCAGGTCGATCCAGGCGACGGTGTAGTGGTAACGGTCGTCGGTGGCCGCCATCAGCGCGAGCGCCTCGTCGAGGTTGTCGGCGCGCTCGGTGTCGACCCGCATCCGGGACGTCTGGACCGGCAGGCAGCGGAACGTCGCGGCGGTGATGATCCCGGTGAGTCCCATCCCGCCGACGGTGGCCCAGAAGAGGTCCGGGTCGTCGTCGGGGGTGACCGCGACCACCTTGCCGCCGGGAAGGACGAGGGTCACCGAGAGCAGCGCGGAGCCGAACGAGCCGTCGACGTGGTGGTTCTTGCCGTGCACGTCGGCGGCGACGGCACCGCCGACGGTGACGTGCCTGGTGCCGGGGGTGACCGGCACGAACCACCCGAGCGGAAGCAGGTCGCGCATGAGCTGGTCCAGGCTGAGCCCGGCGGAGGCGGTGACGATGCCGTGCTCGGCGTCGATGGTCCGGGAAGGCGCCAGGGCGGTGCAGTCCAGGACCAGCCCACCGGCGTCCTGCGCCGCGTCGCCGTAGGACCGGCCGAGACCCCGGGCGATCACCCCACGCGGCGGCGGGTCGGCGAGCAGCGCGGCGACCTCGCCGGTGGAACGCGGCCGGGCCACCCGGGCGGCGCTCGGAGCCGTGCGGCCCCAGCCGGTCAACAGGACCGGTGCGCCCGCCGACTCGGGGGCTCGGCGTTCAGACGGCATACACACCAACCCCGAGCGCGGCCACGACGAGCAGGCCGGAGATCAGCAGCATCCGGTCGGAGAACATGATCTCCTCCGGTGCCTCGCCGGCTCCCGCGTCGATGAGCATGGCGTAACGCAGGATCCCGACCGAGAACGGGATGATCGACAGCCCGAACGCGACCTTGGACAGCCCTTCGTGCAGCTCGAACGCCCACAGACAGTAGGCGACGAGCAGCGCGCCGGAGGTGGTGGCCCGGACGTAGGTCAGGAACTCCCGCGTGTAGTGCCGCAGGGCGGCCCGCGACTCGCCACGGTCGAGGTTGCGGAGTTCGGCCTCCCGCTTGCCGGCCACCACGAACAGCGACCCGAGCGTGGCCACGGTGAGGAACCAGCTGGACACGTCGACCTGGACCGCCGCGGCGCCCGCGATCGCGCGGAGCACGAAGCCGGCCGCCACGCTCACCAGATCGATGATCGCCATGTGCTTGAGCCACAGCGAGTAGGCCGTCGTCAGGGCGACGTAGGCCGCGATCACCAGGCCGAGCAGCCAGCTACGGGTGAGCAGGGACATGGCCACCGCGAGGACGAGGAGCACGACGCCGAGTGGGTAGGCGAGGGCGACCGGGACGATGCCCGCCGCGACCGGACGGTGACGCTTGCGTGGGTGGGCCCGGTCGGCAACCGCGTCGCGGGCGTCGTTGACGAGGTAGGTGCCGCTCGAGGCGAGGCAGAAGCTGACGAACGCGATCAGCACGTCGAGCATCGCGCTCGGCCGGTCGAGGACACCCGCCGCGGCGGGGGCGGCCAGGACCAGGACGTTCTTGACCCACTGGCGGGGCCGGCAGGTCCGGACGACCCCGCGCCACCGGCTGGCGGATGTCAGCCGGGCCGCCTCGCGTGCCGCGGTGGTCGTCACGGGGGCATCTTAGGAGCTTCCGGACCCTTTGCCGGGTCCTACGAAGGCGGAGGGTCCGGCCGCGTCCTGGGGCGCTCGCTAGACTGTGCGCGGTAACGGTGCCGCTCCGGGCTCGGGTCGGCGCGGTTTCCGGAGATTCCGATCCGCCGAGCAGGAGCGTTCCGTGGGCCTTGTCGTGCAGAAGTACGGCGGGTCGTCGGTGGCCGATGCCCAATGCATCAAGCGTGTCGCGCAACGCATTGTGGCGACGAAGAAGGCCGGCCACGATGTCGTCGTGGTCGTCTCGGCCATGGGCGACACCACCGACGAACTCAGTGATCTCGCACAGCAGATCACCCCGCTCCCGCCACCGCGGGAGTTCGACATGCTGCTCACCGCGGGTGAGCGTATCTCGATGGCTCTGCTGGCCATGGCGATCCAGAACCTCGGCCAGATCGCGAAGTCCTACACCGGCAGTCAGGCGGGCGTCCTCACGACGTCCCACCACGGCCGAGCCAAGATCATCGACGTGACGCCGGGCCGGATCCGCCAGGCGCTCGACGAGGGCGCGATCGCGATCGTCGCCGGCTTCCAGGGCGTCTCGCAGGACACCAAGGAGATCACCACGCTCGGTCGCGGTGGGTCCGACACGACGGCAGTGGCCCTGGCCGCCGCCCTCGGCGCCGACGTGTGCGAGATCTACACCGACGTCGACGGCGTCTTCACCGCCGACCCGCGGATCGTCCCGGCCGCTCGCCGGATCCCGCGGATCAGCTACGCCGAGATGTTGGAGATGGCGGCCTGCGGCACGAAGATCCTGCTGCACCGTTGCGTCGAGTACGCCCGCCGCTACCAGATCCCGATCCACGTGCGGTCGTCGTTCAGCACCAAGGTGGGCACCTGGGTGGCCGATGCGGAGACCGTCGACGCGGCCCGTCGGGCCCATGTCGTCGACGTGCCCAGTGTGTCAGAGGAGAGTCAGATGGAGCAGCCGATCATTTCCGGGGTCTCGCACGACCGCACCGAGGCCAAGATCACGGTGGTCGCGGTCCCCGACAAGGTGGGCGAGGCGGCCCGTATCTTCAAGACGCTGGCCGACGCCGAGATCAACATCGACATGATCGTCCAGAACGTCTCCGGCGTGGCGACCGGCCGCACCGACATCTCGTTCACCCTCCCGCGGGCCGACGGCCAGCAGGCGATGACCGCTCTCGCCAAGATCAAGGACACCGTGGGTTACGAACAACTGCTCTACGACGACCGGATCGGCAAGGTCTCCCTGATCGGTGCCGGCATGCGCACCAACCCGGGCGTCGCCGCACGGTTCTTCCAGGCGGTCGCGGAGGCGGGCGTCAACATCGAGATGATCTCGACCTCCGAGATCCGGGTGTCGGTCGTGGTCGACGAGGACGAGGTCGACGCCGCGGTCGCCGCCGCCCACCACGCGTTCGACCTCGACTCCGAAGAGGTCGAGGCGGTCGTCTACGGCGGGACCGGTCGATGAGCGACGTCCGGCGCGGCGACGTCGCCGGACAGGGACAGCCGACCCTCGCGGTCGTCGGCGCGACCGGCGCCGTCGGGTCCGTCATGTTGCAGTTACTCTCGACCCGGCAGGACGTCTGGGGCGAGATCCGGTTGATCGCCTCCGCCCGTTCGGCGGGCCGCCTCCTCACCGTCCGCGGTGAGGAGGTCGAGGTGCTCCCGCTGTCGGAGGAGTGCTTCGAGGGTGTCGACGTCGCGATGTTCGACGTGCCGGACGAGGTGTCCGCGGCCTGGGCGCCGATCGCCGCCGCGAAGGGCGCCGTGGTGGTCGACAACTCCGGAGCCTTCCGGATGGACGACGACGTCCCGCTCGTCGTCCCCGAGGTCAACCCGGCGGAGATCCGAAACCGCCCCCGCGGCATCATCGCCAACCCCAACTGCACCACGCTGTCGATGATCGTCGCGCTCGGTGCGCTGCACCGCGCCTATGTCCTCGACAAGCTCGTGGTGGCCTCCTACCAGGCCGCGTCGGGCGCCGGTCAAGCCGGGATTGACACGCTGTACGACCAGGTCGCGAAGGTCGCCGGCCACCGCGAGATCGGCACCCAGGCCGGCGACGTACGCCGCATCGTCGGCGACGACCTCGGGCCGTTCCCGGCCCCGCTGGCGCTGAACGTCGTCCCGTGGGCCGGGTCGCTGCGTGACGGTGGCTGGTCCAGCGAGGAGCTGAAGGTCCGCAACGAGTCGCGCAAGATCCTCGGCATTCCCGACCTGCCGGTGTCGGCGACCTGCGTGCGGGTGCCGGTCGTCACGACCCACTCGCTCGCGATCCACGCGCGGTTCGAGCGGGAGTTGGACCTCGGCGAGGTACGCGAGATCCTGCGCGACTCGCCCGGCCTGCTGCTCTACGACGAGCCGGAGCGGCTGGAGTTCCCGACCCCCGCGGACGTCGTGGGCACCGACCCGACCTGGGTCGGCCGGCTGCGGCAGTCGTTGGACGACCCGCGTGAGCTGGAGATGTTCGTCAGCGGCGACAACCTCCGCAAGGGCGCGGCGCTCAACACCGCGCAGATCGCCGAACTCCTCGCGGCGGAGTTCACCAGCGACGGCGTGGCGGCCGAGGACTGAGCCTGCCGGGGTTCGATCCTCGGTGGCGTGGTGAAGGGCGACCGGCGTCAAGGTCTCATGACGAGCGCGCGGCCTCCGGCTCGGTCAGTGGCGATCCGTCGGCACATCTCGGGCAGGTGGCGGGATCCCAGAGTTCGCTGTGCGCGTGAGCGAGGCGCTCGACCGGGAGCCCGCTGAGAGCGGCCGGGGGATCCGCACTCGGCCCGAGCGTCAGCAGCGCACCGATCACGACCGGCGACCCTCCGGCGGCCAGCACGCTGTCCTGGGTCGCACGCACCGCCGAGCCCGCGTTGACGACGTCGTCGACGATGGCGACCCGCCGGCCCTCCAGCCGGGTGCCGGGCGGTAGGCGGTATTCCGCCGAGTACAGCGAACCCGCGTCGGGCGGCCTGGTGCGTTCGGTCCACCAGAAGTCCAGGTCGAGTTCGCGGGCGACCAGCGCGGCGAGGAAGGCACCGCCCGTCAACGGGCCACAGACGCCGTCGACGTCGTACGCCGAGATCAGCCGAGCAAGCTCGGCGACCTGAGGAGACAGGGCTCGCGGACGCCGGAACAGGTCGTCGAGGTCGGCGAGCCACAGGTTGCCGTGGTAGCCCGACTCCAGCAGAAAGTGTCCGGTGCGGGCACCCAGCCGCGCCGTCAGCGCCGCGCTCGTCGAAACGTCGTTCACCCCCTCATCCTGCCGTGCGGCGGTGTACGGAGGAAAGTACAAACACCGACGATGATCCTCTGCGACGACACGGTGATCTTGTGCAACGAGTTCGAATGCCCTAGCGTTCGAAACAAGTTTCGGCACGAAGGCTGCCCGCCAGATGTGATGCGGGCGGCTGTGAACGCCTTGTAAACAACGTGACATGCCGGGTCGCTCGCAGCGTTTTCTCGCAACCCCGCGGTATCGGCAACGGTCAGTACCTACGCGTCAATGACAGCTTGCGGCACCGTCCGAGTGCGGTGAGCGGTCGTCTCAGCCTGGGAGGTCCGACCATGAAGCTCGATCGTCGTCATTTTCTGAAGCTCGGCACGTTGGGCGCCGGAGCGTCCGCCCTCGCGACCCTGACCGGATGTGGCAGACCTGGTGCCCGGCGCGGTGACAGCGGCGGTGATTCCGGCACTCTCGCGTTCCAGGGTTGGGATTTCGAATCCGCACTGGTGCAGGAGAACGTCGACCGGTTCGTGCGGCTCAATCCCGACATCAAGGTCGACTACACACCCATCACCAGCGCACAGTACGTGCAGAAGATCGTGGCCGAATACACGGCCGGAACAGATCCCGACGCACTCTACGTCTACGACGACTCGCTGACGGCCTGGATCGGCGCCGAATACCTGCAGCCACTGGAAGGCATGCCCGATCTCGATCGGATCTACGACGGTCTCTATCCCGGCAACGCGCAGACGATGACCTTCCAGGGAAAGCGATACGGCGTTCCTTACTACACCGACTCCACCTGCCTGATCTACAACGCCGAACTGCTGGAGAAGGCGGGCTTCTCCGCGCCGCCCGCGAGCCTGGACCAACTCGCGGACCAGGCCCTCGCCCTGAAACAGAAGGGGATCCTCGAGTTCCCGATCGGCATTCCCGCACAGCTGTCCGACACCTGGTGGTCGTGGTGGTGGGCACTCCTCTTCGCCAGCGACGGCAACCTCTTCGACGACCGGATGCGGCCCGTGATGGCGACGTCGGAGCCGGTCGCCCGCGACGTGCTGACCTGGTTGGCGGAGGTTGCCGGCACGTCGAAGGTGCTCGACCCGGCCAGCGCGACACTGCCGCCGCCGGCGTTCGACACCGCCTTCATGGCCGGGAAGTACGCCTTCACCCTGGGCGCACGCTACGGCCTGCGCAAGTACAACGACCCGGCGCAGAGCAAGGTCGCAGGGAAGGCCAAGCTCGCGCTCGTCCCCAGTCTCGACGGCAAGGTGCACGGCACGGTCAGCAACACCCGGATGTACTGCCTGTCGGCCAACACCGACCGCAGGGACGACGCCTACAAGCTGCTGTCCTACCTCGGCGGGTACGACGAGAAGGACGGGCTCTACACCGCGAAGTTCTGGTTCCAGAAACAGGGCCTCGGCTTCGCCTTCAAGGAACTCGCGTCCGACCCGGAGATCACCTCGGCACTCGCCAAGTGGGCCGACCCGAAGGTCTACGCCCAGCTCGCGGAGATCGCTCGGCCTCGCAAGGTGATCGCCGAACCGTGGTACACCGAGTTCGAGACCGAAGGGCAGAAGGCGATCCAGCGGGTCATCACCGGCCAACTGGCTCCCTCCGGCGCGGTGGCGAGCATGGCCGACACGGCCACCAGGCTCACGAAGCAGTACTCCTAGGTGGGCTCGTGACCACTTCCATCGAGCCGGCACCCAGCCCTGACGCACGCTCGCGTCCGGCCCGCGGTGGGGCCTCCCGCTCCGCGGTGCGGGGCAGCTGGCGGGCCTACGTCATGAACCTTCCCGCCCTGGTCGTGATCGCGGCGCTCGTGGCGTACCCGATCGGCTACTCGTTCTGGCTGAGCCTGCAGCGCTACAACCTCAAGCAACCCGGTGCCCGGCGCTTCGTGGGGCTCGGCAACTACCTCTCGCTCTTCCGGGACGAGGCGTTCCTCTCCTCGATCCGGGTCTCGGCGGCGTTCGCGCTCGTCGTGGTCGCGTTGACGCTCGTACTGAGCCTCAGCCTCGCGCTCGTGCTCAACGAGGTCTTCCACGGGCGTGGCCTGCTTCGGAGCCTGATGCTGCTGCCCTGGGCCATGCCGGGTGTCGTCAACGGACTGATGTGGCGGTGGATCTTCGACGCCAAGGTCGGTGTCCTGAACGGCTTCCTCACCAGTGTCGGCTGGACCGACGGCTACCAGGCCTGGCTGACCTCGCCGGTGGTGGCGTTCTTCGTCGCCGCGCTCGCGGAGGTGTGGAACCTCATGCCCCTGGCCGTGATCATCCTGCTCGCCGGACTGCAGACCATCCCCACCGAGCTGTACGACGCGGCCCGGGTGGACCGGGCGGGAGTGCTGCAGAGGTTCCGCCACGTGACGCTGCCCTGGCTCACCCATCCACTGCTGATCGTCCTGATTCTGGAGACGATGAACGCGTTCCGCGCCTTCGACGTGATCTACGTGCTCACCGGCGGCGGGCCCGGCGACGCCACGAACGTCATCGCCCTGCTGACCGTGCGGACGGCGTTCACCTACACGAACTTCGGTCTCGGCAACGCCTACGCCTACGTCATCACGCTCGTGACCGTGGTGATCTCGGTGGCCTACCTCGCGTTGCTGTACAGGAAGGGGAAGGTCGAGGTATGAGCGCGGTGACCTCCTACTCCGGCACCTCCGGCACGGACCCGGCGGGCGGATCGGATCGCGTCCGTGGACCGGTGCCGGCCGGGCGCCCGCGCGCGCGCCGGATTCCGTGGCGCCGGATCCTCATCTACACCCTCGCGGTGCTGTTCGCGCTGTACATCATCGTGCCGTTCTACTGGATCATCGCGACCAGCTTCATGCACGAGGTCGACGCCCTCTCCACGCCACCCCAGTGGATACCGCTGCGGCCGACGCTGGACAACTACCGCGCCTTCGTCGACCCGCAGGGCGCGCAGGCACTGGTCGGGTCGCGGGCGGCGGAGGCCATCGCTCCGGCGCTGTTCAACAGCGCGGTGGTGGCGACGAGTACGGCGCTGCTCAACCTGGGCCTGGGCATCTCCGCCGCCTACGCCTTCGCCCGGATGAAGTTTCGGGGGAGCCAGGCGCTGTTGCTGTTCTACCTCGCGACCCGGATGGTCCCGGGCGTCGCGATCATCGTGCCCTTCTACCTGGTGATGCGGCGCCTGGACCTGCTCGACACCTACGGCGCGCTGGTCCTGTCGTACACGACGTTCTCGTTGCCGTTCACGATCTGGATTCTGAAGGACTACTTCTGCACCATCCCCGGCGACATCGAGGACGCGGCTCGGGTGGACGGCTGCGGATGGTGGCGGATGATGTGGTCGGTCTTCCTCCCGATCGCGACACCGGGCCTGGTCGCGGCGTCGATCTTCTCGTTCATGACGGCGTGGAACGAGTTCCTCTTCGCGTTGTTCCTGACCAGTACGACGTACTCCCAGACCGTCCCGGTGATCGCGGCGAACTTCGCCACCGACCTCAACGTGTCCTACACCTCGATGGCCGCCGCCGGCGTCGTCGCGGTGATCCCGCCGCTGATCCTGGTGCTGGTGTTCCAGCGCCTGATCGTCAACGGTCTGGCGTCCGGCGCGGTGCGATAGCGGTCGAGAACACACCAGGGGGCAGCGCCGGCGGGGTGGTCGACCCGACGGCGCCGCCCCCTGGCCATCGGGCGGCGGTGGGAGGTCAGGACCGGTGTGAGGTGGCTCCGGCAGGCGTGGCCTCAGCGTGCGTACCGGTGAGCGGCGTCCTGCGGTTCATCAGCAGGCAGGCGATCACGCCCAGCACCAGGACCAGGATCGGCAGCACCAGTGCGGTCTTCATGGCGGAGGTGAACGCGTGCTCGAAGACACTCTGGCCGAGCAGCCGGATCTGGTGGGCCGCACCGGGCGGGATTCCGGCCGGCAACGGTGCGTTGGCGGCGGCGGAGAAGTCGGTGCTGCCCGCGGCCTGGTCGAAGCTGTGGGCGAACTGCTCACGGTAGGGAGCGGGGACCCGCTGGGCCGCGGTCGCGGCCTGGGCGGGTAGCTCCACCGCAAGGCGAGCTTGCAGCAGGACGCCGATCGCCGCGCTGCCGATCACGCTCCCCACCTGGCGGGAGGTGTTGAAGATGCCCGAGCCCGTACCGATCAGCCGCGGGTCGAGGCCGGTGGTCGCAAGGTTGGCGAGCGGGGAGAAGATGCAGCCGACACCGACGCCTGCCAGCAGGAACGCCGGAGAGAGCGTCCAACCGGGACTGTCGTACTTCGCGACGAGCGTGAACGCCCAGATGCCGGCGGCGAACGCGGCGATACCGAACGCCACGATCCACTTGCCGCTGATCCGGTCCGACAGCCGCCCCGCGAACGGCGCGACGATGCCGGAGGCGAACGACAGGGGCGCGGTGATGAGTCCGGACAGGATGGCGGAGTAGCCCAGGACGGACTGGATGTAGATCACCACCGGCAGGAACATCCCGGCCATGGTGAAGCCGACGGTGATGTTGGCGAGGTTGGCCATCGAGAAGTTGCGGTGGGAGAAGACCCCCAGTGGCAGCAGGGGTTCCCGCCGGTTGACGCGCTGCCACACCACGAACGCCACCAGCAGGACCACCCCGAAACCGATGATCTCGAAGACGGTGATCGGCCCGGCGATGGCGCCCCAGTCGTAGCGCTGGCCCTCCTGCAGACCGAAGACGACGCAGAAGAGGCCGACGCTGCTCAGGGCGATTCCGATCGGGTCGAACCGGTGGCTGTTCCTGGGCTGCCAGTCCGGAACGAGGATCACGGCCATCACGATGCCGACGATCCCGATCGGGACGTTGACGAAGAAGATCCATTCCCAGCCGAGGGTCTGCACGAGCACACCGCCGAGCAGCGGCCCCGTGATCGTGGCCACGCCGGCGACCGCGCCCCACAGGCCCATCGGGCCTCCGCGCTTGCTGGGTGGGAAGAGTCGCGTGATGAACGCCATCGTCTGCGGCGTCATCGCGGCGGCGCCGAGTCCCTGGATAGCGCGGGCGATGATTAGCGTGCTCGCCTGGCCGGCGAGGCCGCACGCGGCGGACGCCACGGTGAAGACGACGAGCCCACCGAGGAAGAGCCGTTTCGGCCCGAAGCGGTCGCCGAGGCGTCCGGTGAGGAGCAGCGGTACGGCATACGTCAGCAGGTAGACGCTGTTGATCCAGATGATCTCGGTGAGGCTGGCGTTCAGGCCCTTGATCATGGCGGGGATCGCGACGTTCACGATCGTGGTGTCGAGCATGATCATGAAGAACCCGATGCACAGTGCGGCGAGGGCCGCCCAGGGTTTTCTGACCGGTGCGGTCGACGAGCCCTGGTGAGGCGGCTGGCTCATCCGGATGTCTCCTTCGTGTGGTGATCGGGGCCGGCTCCGTTGGAGGAGCCGGCACCGGGCCCGCCGTCGGGGGCGAGCCTGTCGTTCGTGGTGCCGTTCGTGCTGGTGTCGCCGTTACCGGCGGTGGGCTTGGTGGCGGTGGGCTTGGCGGTGCGGCGTCCCGACGTGGGGGTGTCGAACGGGCCGATGACCTCGCTGAGCTCGGAGCGTTTGTCGGGCTTCCAATCGAGTCGCCCGGACTCGATCTCGGCGATGAGGTTGGCCGTCCACGCCAACTCGGCCTCGCGCATCGTCAGGAGGTACTTGACGTCCAGCCAGAACCGCTCCTCCAGGCCCATGTCGCGCAGTCGCTCGGTGGCCAGCCGATAGAAGTCGACGGTGTGCTCGAGTTCCTGTTGGCGGCGGGTGAGCTCCACCAGTGCGGTGCGGCGGTCGAGTGCGTGCGCGAGGCTCAGCGCGAGCGGGTAGCCGGGGAACTCCTTGGTCGGCGTACCCAGTCGGTCTGCCACCTGGGCGGCGAACGCCTCGCGGCCCGCGTCGGTCACCGCGTACACCGTGCGCTCCGGGCGGCGGCCGGCCCGGACGGTCTCGGTGATCTCGACGAGTCCCAACCGCTCCAGCCGCTCGACCGAGTGGTAGAGCGAGCCGGCCTTGAGGTTGACCACCCGGTCGGTGTGGCGGACGCGCATCGTCTGGTGCATCTCGTAGGGGTGCATGGGGCGCTCGTGCAGCAACTCGAGGACCGCCAGGGAGAGCGGGGTGAGCTGACCGACTGCGACCATCTCTGAACACTCCGAATGGATTAGACCGGGCGAATTGAACCGTGCGAATTAGTCCATGTGGACTATATGCCGGCCGCGCCGCCCGGACAAACCTGAGGTCCGGGCGGAGGAGGGGAAAATCACCTGGTCTGTGGGGGCGGACGGCCCTACGCTGCCCGCCATGGGGACAGAGGCCAGGACCACCGACCCGCGATCCGGTGCCGACCGCGGCGAGAGTGCCGACCATGACACCCGCGACACCCACGCCGACCGTGGCGACTGGGGCGAAGGCGTCGAAGCACGTCCGATCGACAAGGAGGACGTCGCCGCCTGGGCGGCTCTGGTGAAGGCCGTCGAGGCGGTCGACGACACCGGCGAGAACTACGACGAGGACGACCTCGCCGAGGAGATGACCGACGTCGCGCTCCAACCCGTCCACGACACGCTGTCGCTGTGGCACGACGGACGGATGATCGCGTACGCCGTGGCGTGGGGACGTCCCGGTGCCCAGGGCCTCGACCGCGTCCGCATCGAGGGCGCCGTCCATCCGCAGTGGCGGCGGCGTGGGCTCGGCCGGCGCCTGCAGGAGTGGCTGTGCGAGCGAGGTCGGCAGGTCCACCTGGAGCGCAACCCGCACGTCCCAGGCGCGCTGACCTGCGGTGCGGCCGCCACCAACGACGGGTTGCGCGCGATGCTCGGAAGCTTCGGCTTCGAGCCGGCCCGCTACTTCTTCGGGATGGAACGCTCCCTGGCCGAGCCGATCCCGCTCGCCGACGTACCCGAGGGACTCACCCTCGTCCGCTTCACGGCCGACCTCGACGAGACCCTCCGCCTCGCGCACAACGAGGCATTCCTCGACCACTGGGGATTCCAGCCACGTGATGCCGACATGTGGGCCACCTGGATGACGGGTTCACGTGCGTTCCGGGCGGAGACGTCCCACCTCCTCCTCGACGGCGACCAGATAGCCGCCTACGTGCTCGCCTACGAGTACGAAGCCGACACCGCCGCCACCGGTGTCCGCGACTGTTACATCGGGCAGGTCGGCACCCGACGTGAGTGGCGAGGCCGCGGCGCCGCCCGGGCTCTGCTCACCCGCACCATGGCGGCGGCGAAGACGGAGGGGTACGACGAGGCCTCGCTGGGCGTGGACTCGGTCAACCCGACCGGTGCGCTCGGCCTCTACGAACGCCTCGGCTTCCGGGTCCGGCGGGAGTGGATCAGCTTCGAGCGGCACCTCGACTGACGCGGACCGGTCGAGCCCAGCCGAACCGGCCTGGCCGGGCCGGCCTGGCCGGGCCCACCTTCGTCAGGGCGCCAGCCACCTTCACCTGGGCTGGCGCCCGTAGGTGAGCCGGCGCAGGGCGACCTCGGCCGGCCCGCGCCATCCGTGGCGCTGAAACACCTCGGCGACCACGACGGTCGCCACCCAGGTCGCGATCGCGACCACGGCCACACCCGCGCTGCCGAGCCGGCCGCCGAGCCCGCCGGCGTACGGCGCCAACACCGCGACGAAGACGACGGACTGGGCGAGGTAGCAGGACAGCGAGCGCTGGCCGCAGGCGGCGAGAGCCGCACCGATCCGACGGCGACGGAAACCGCCCGCGAACAGGCTGATCGCCGCGGCGTACCCGACACCGCCGGCCAACCCCGTGAGGGTGTGCAGCGCGCCGAGCGTGAGGTCACCGGCGAACGACGTCGACGTCCACACTCCCGCCATGACCAGGGCCAGCGGGAGGCCACCGAGCACCGCGACCGTGATCCCGACGACCGTGGTACGCCGGAGCACGGCGAGGTGGCGTTCCGGCTCGTCCAGGAGTCGCCGTCGCGCCGCCCACACCCCCAGGACGATCGGCGCCAGGGTGGCGAGCACGGAGATCGGCGTCGCCGGCAGCCAGTTGGCCAGCCGGGCCAGCAGGGCGCCCACGGGATCCGCCACGGCCATGCCCGGATAGCCGGTGTCACCGGGCAGCGGGGCCAGTCCGTACCCCGTACCCAGCGCGATCACCGGCACCAGGAGTGCCGCCGTCAGCGCGAGCAGCCGGCGGTCGGACGCGCCGAGCAGGGTGAACACCACCAGCCCGGCCAGGCCGTAGGTGCCGAGGATGTCGCCGGAGAACAGCAGGAGCGCGTGCAGGAAGCCGAACGCCACCAGCGCGATGTGCCGCCGCCGTAGGACCGCGCCGACGTCGGCGATGGTCGCGCCGGCCGCGACCTGGCGGTCGGCGAGGCGCACGATGCCGTACCCGAGCAGGAACGCGAACAGCGGATAGGCCCGGCCGTCGACGAAGGTGCCGACGAGGAACGTCACCGCCCGGTCGAGTACGCCGGACTCCGCCAGGTGGCTGCGGCGCCCCACGGGTCGGCCGTAGAGGTACAGGGGCGAGTTGGCGAGGGCGATGAGCAGCAGCATCGCGCCACGGGCGAGGTCCGGCGCGAAGGAGCGCTCGGCCGCCGTGACGGGTCCGCGCCGTGGCGCCAGCCTGGGTGACGCCATGGACGGATCCATGAGGGGAATCTATGCGTGGCGGCCGGCCGGGTCGAGTCTCACATGCCGTGCACGCCGTGCGACGGAGCGGACGGGGTCCCCTCAGCCCAAGCCGCTACGGGGCCGGTTGGCGCTCGACACTAGGGTTGTCCGCGTGGCAACCGTGGTGACGATGCAGGAAGCGCTCCTCGCACTGACGACGTACTGGACCGAGCGCGGCGCGATGATCGTGCAGCCGTTCAACACCGAGGTCGGCGCCGGTACCTACAACCCGGCGACCATCCTGCGGGTGCTGGGTCCTGAGCCGTGGCGGGTGGCCTACGTCGAGCCCAGCGTCCGCCCCGACGACGCGAGGTACGGCGAAAACCCCAACCGCCTGCAGACCCACACACAGTTCCAGGTGATCCTCAAGCCGGACCCGGGCGACCCGCAGGAGATCTACCTCGGCAGCCTGCGCGCGCTGGGCATCGACATCGACGCCCACGACATCCGGTTCGTCGAGGACAACTGGGCGTCACCGGCGCTCGGCGCGTGGGGCCTCGGCTGGGAGGTCTGGCTGGACGGGCTGGAGATCACGCAGTTCACCTACTTCCAGCAGGCCGGCGGGAAGAACCTCGACCCGGTGTCGGTGGAGATCACCTACGGCATCGAACGCATCATGATGGCCCTGCAGCGCGTCGACCACTTCAAGAACATCGCCTACGCGCCCGGGATCTCCTACGGCGAGGCATTCGGCCAGGCCGAGTACGAAATGAGCCGGTACTACCTCGACGACGCCGACGTCGCGACCAACTGGCGACTCTTCGAAGACTACGAGGCCGAGGCGAAGCGCTGCATCGCCGAACGGCTGCCGGTACCCGCGCACAGCTTCGTCCTGAAGTGCTCCCACGTCTTCAACGTCCTGGACTCGCGTGGCGCGATCAGCACCACGGAGCGGGCGAACGCCTTCGGCCGGATGCGTGCCCTGGCCCGCCAGGTCACCGGGCTGTGGTCCGAACGCCGCGAGGAGCTCGGCTACCCCCTCGGCCAGGTCGAGCCCGCGCCCGCCGCGGCCACGCCCTCGACGTACCCGGAGATCACCGAGCCGGCCACCCTGCTCTTCGAGCTCGGCACGGAGGAGCTTCCCCACGCGGAGGTACGCCGGACGGCGGAGGCGGTCCGGGAGGCGCTGGTCGGCAAGCTCGCCGACACGCGCCTCACCCACGGCGAGGTCCGCACCTACGCCACACCACGGCGCGTCGTCGCGACCATCGAGACGGTCGCCCCGAACGAGCCGGACGCCGAGCGCACCGTGCGCGGCCCGCGGGTCAGCGCGGCCTTCGACGCGGACGGCAACCCGACCAAGGCGGCGCAGGGGTTCGCCCGCGGCCAGGGCGTCGACCCGGCAACCCTGACCCGGGTCGAGCAGGGCGGCGTGGAGTACGTCGCCGCGGTGCGCACCGACGTCGGACGTTCCGCCTCCCAGGTGCTCAGTGAGGTGCTCGGCTCGATCGTCGCCGAGCTCCGGGCCGACAAGAACATGCGGTGGAACGACCCGCAGCTCTCCTTCACCCGGCCGATCCGCTGGCTGCTCGCGCTGCTCGGCGACGTCGCCGTTCCCGTCGCGGTCTCGGCGCTGGCCTCCGGCCGGACCACCCGCGTCCGGCGTACGGCGGAGGAGCCGGTCGTCACCGTCGACAGCGCCGACGGCTACCTCGACCTCCTGCGCGCGCACGAGATCATGGCGAGTCCGGCCGAACGCCGGGAGCGCATCGTCGCCCAGGCGAGCGCCCTCGCGGCGGAGGTCGGCGGCCGCGTCGACTTCGAGGGCGAGGCGGCCCTGCTCGAGGAGATCGTCAACCTGGTCGAGTACCCCGTCTCGATCCGGGGCTCCTTCTCCGCCGACTACCTCGACCTGCCCGCCCAGATCCTCACCACCGTGATGCGCAAGCACCAGCGTTACCTTCCGGTGCGCGATGCCGAGGGCACCCTGCTGCCGCACTTCGTCGCGGTCGCCGACGGCGCCTGCGACCACGAGCTGGTCCGGGCCGGGAACGAAGCGGTGCTGCGGGCGAGGTACGAGGACGCGGCGTTCTTCTGGCGCGCCGACCTCGAGGTCTCGCCGGAGCAGCACCGGGCCGGTCTCGCGAAGCTCGCGTTCGAGAACCGGCTCGGCTCGATGGCCGAACGCGCCGACCGCATCGCCCACGTGGCGACGGAGCTGGGGCGCCGGGTCTCCCTCGACCCCGACGAGACGGCCACCCTGACCCGGGCGGGCGAGCTCACCAAGTTCGACCTGGCCTCCCAGATGGTGGTGGAGCTGACCTCGCTGGCCGGCACCATGGCCCGCGAGTACGCCCGCCGGGGCGGTGAGACCGAGGCCGTGGCGCAGGCGCTGTACGACATGGAGCTGCCCCGTACCGCGGGCGGTCCGCTGCCGGAGACCAAGCCGGGCGCCCTGCTCGCGCTGGCCGACCGGCTCGACCTGCTGGCCGGCCTCTTCGCGGTCGGCGCCAACCCCACCGGTAGCTCCGACCCGTTCGCGCTGCGGCGGGCGGCTCTCGGTGTGGTGAGCGTGCTGCGTGACCGTCCCGACCTCGCTCCGGTCACCGTCGAGGCCGGTCTCGCGGCGGCCGCCGAGCGGATCCGGGCGCAGGGCGTCGAGGTGCCGGAGCAGGCGCTGGCCGAGGCACGGGAGTTCGTCGTACGCCGCTACGAGCAGCAGTTGCTCGACACGGGCAACGAGTACACCCACGTCCAGGCGGTCCTGCTGCTGGCCGGAACCCCCGCGCGGGCCGACGAGGCGTTGCGCGAGCTGGCCCGGCGTACCTCCGACCCGGCGTTCGCCGACGTGGTGACCGCGCTGCAGCGGGTACGCCGGATCGTGCCGGCGGACGTCGCGGGCCACTACGACCCGGCCGCGCTCACCGAGCCGGAGGAGTTGGGCCTGCACCAGGAGCTGGGCAAGGTTCGTGAGGCGCTCAGCGGCGACTACGCCCTCGCGGAGTTCACGGACGCGGCGGGTGCGCTGGTCGGACCGATCAACGCGTTCTTCGACGCGGTCCTGGTGATGGCGGAGGATCCGGCCGTACGCGCGGCCCGGCTCGGCCTGCTCGCCTCGATCCGCGACCTCGCAGGCCCCGTCCTCGACTGGGACGAACTCTAGGACCCTGGCCAGGACCCTCCGGGGCTCACGCCGGTCCGGGTGAGGCCAGGGCGATCGCGTCGAGCTGTCGCAGAAGTCCGAGTTCGTCGGAGGCGGTCCACATCGAGGTGACCAGCCCGCCGGACAGCGTGAGGAGATCGATGACGCGGATCTCCACCATGCGTCCGGTGGGCGTGACCGGCCCGAGCGGTGTGGCGAGGGCACCCACGTGCCGTCCGCGTATCCGGATGGCGAGCGCGATCCGTCCGGGCGTCTCCATGCATTCCACGACCTCCGTCGTACGCCCCTCGTAGGTCTCCTGGAGCGCGACGGCCCGGCGGATGAGGTCGGACACCGGCATCTTGACGTCGTTCACCGTCACCGGGTCGGCGTAGACGGACCGAAACGCGGTCTCGGCCGCGGCCCAGTCGATGATCGGCTCGTCCCACAGCCGCAGGAGCCGGTCGATGAAGGCGCTCATGTCAGCAGTGTCGGGCCGGGCGCCGGGAACGACGGTCCACCGGAACGCCCGAATCGACGGGCCCAAGGGCACGCCTGCGTGGGACAGCCCGGTCATTCCCGGACGAAGACGCACCGAACCGGTGGTAGCCCCTCCGCGATCTGCTCCCACGTCCGGCCGGCGTCCTGGGAGACGAAGACCGATCCGTCCGACGTGCCGAACGCCGCGGTGGCGCCGTCACCGGACAGGCAGTGCGTGTCGACGTTGTCGGAGAGGGACGCGGGCAGACCACGGCGGCAGCGTTCGAGCCGCACGCCTTCGACTTCACCGCGGTAGACGGCGGCGTCTCTGCCGTCTGGTCCGTAGGAGGCGCTGAGCAGGACGGTGTCGCCGCAGACCGCGAGCGCCCGGGAGTAGGTGCCGGTCAGGCCGAGAGTGCGGTCGGACCAACTCGTCCCGTGGTCCCAGCTCGTCGCGAGCCCGCGAGCGGTGGCGGCCAGGACCGGCCGGTCGCCCGGGAGCGCGAGAACCTGGTGGACGTCGGCCTCGATGTCGATGGTGGGTTCCCAGCTGACGCCATGGTCGGTGGTGCGGACGATGCCACCGACATGGACGTTGACGTACGTCATGTCGTCATCGGCGCTGATCGAGCGCACCGAGGCGGGGTCGCCCCACGGGGTGTGCCACGTCTCGCGTCCGGCGACCGACTGGAACGACTCGAGTTGGCGGGGGAGGCCGTCGACGAGTCGGTACACCTGGGCGTCAGTGGTGCCGATGAGGACGCCGTCCGGGGTGGGATACAGCGCGGTGGCGCGCACGTCGCGCAGGCGCGTCACGTGCCGCCAGATCGGCGCCGAGCCGGCGGTGAAGATCTCCGCCTCGCCGACGATCGCCCAGATGGCGTTGCCGTGCCCGGCCAGCACGCGCAGGCGTCGCCCGGGTAGCTCCTGGCGTTTGTCCGCGCCCAGGACGTAGAGGCCGTCGTCGGTTCCCACGTAGATGCCGGCGGGCGTCAAAAGGCCCTCCCTTCGCCGTCGGAGATTCTTTCGTGGATCGTGGGAGTACGGAAGGCCTGATCGGGACCTCCTGCCGCTCGTTCACCCGACCTCGGGCAACCGATGCGAGCGCGTCGGGCGTCCGTCGTAGTAACGGAACGGGAGGTTCAGCGATGACACCGCGCTTCGAGACCCTTCGCGGCAACCCTGGCGGCGGCATTCCCAGGACATCCGTGGCGTTCCCCGCCGTGCTCTCCTGCTCGGCGGCCTCGCGCTCCCCTTCCTCGCCGCGTGTGGCCGCGAGTCCGAGCCTGAACGTGGCGACCTGAAACTGGTTGCCGCCCAAGGGGTCGAGCGACGCGTTCCGCCCGCGGACACACCGGTCGGCCCGACGGTCGCGGGCATGACGGCGTTCGGGCACGCCCTGCTTGGCGTCGCTGGTACGCCGAAGCAGAACTTCGTGGCGTCGCCGGCCAGCATCGCGTTCGCCTTCGGCATGCTGCGGGCCGGTGCCCGAGGTATGACCGCCACCCAGATCGACCAGGCGCTGCGCTTTCCGAGTGGCGGACCGCACGCCGCGCTGAACGCCCTCACCCGCTCGATCGGCACGGTGGCGGAGGCACCGCCGAAGGACAGTGGCAGTCGCGATGCCGGCGAGCCGCCGAAACCACCGATCGTCTCGATCGCGAACGGCGTCTTCGCCCAGCAGGACTTCGAGATTCGCGACGCCTACCTCCGGGTGCTCGCCGAGCAGTACGGAGCGGGCGTCCAGACCCTCGACCTGCACGCACCGGACGCCGTCTCCGTCATCAACGCGTGGGTGCGCCAACAGACCGCCGACCGGATCAGCAAGCTGTTCGACAGGTTGGCCCCGGACATCGTGCTCGTTCTCGCCAACGCCATCTACCTTCGGGCCGACTGGCGCAGCCCCTTCGAACACGCCGCCACCGCCGAGGGACCGTTCACCCGGACCGACGGCAGCACTGTCAAGGCGCAGTTGATGGCGCGCGAGGGCCAGCACCGCTACGCCACCGGGGACGGCTGGCAGGCCGTCGAGCTTCCCTACACCGGCGACGAGCTCGCCATGTGGGTGCTGGTCCCGACGACGGACGCCACGCGAGCAACGCCGGGCGACCTGCTCGCGCCCGCCACCGTCGACGCGGCCCTGACCGGTGGGCGCGACGAACGGCTGCGGATCGTCATGCCCCGTTGGGACTTCGCCACGAACATCGACCTCAAAGCCGTGCTCCAGCAGATGGGCATGACCGTTCCCTTCACGGCCGCGGCCGACCTGTCGGGCATCGCGGAGCATCTCTACGTCGGCCAGGCGATCCACCGGGCCACCATCACCGTGGACGAGTTCGGTACGGAGGCGGCCGCCGTGACGGGTGTCGGGGTCGGCCTGGTGTCTGCGCCGTCGCCGCCGAAGCTGGTCGTCCGGGCCGACCGGGCGTTCGCGTTCGCGATCGTGCACCGGCCGACCCGAACACCCCTCTTCGTCGGACAGGTGACCGACCCGTCCTGATCGCGGCGCCCCGCATCCACGCCGGCGGCGCCGCGCATCCGCCCTGGTGGCGTTGTCGTCAGGTGTGTTGGTCCGGGTTGCGCCAGAAGTAGGTCTCCGGGTCGTAGACCGCGGGCGTCGGATGCTGCCAGGGGTTGACGAACCCACCCTGGGCGAGGTTCTCCCGACGGGGCACGTTGCCCAGGTCCTTGTGCGCCAGCATGACCACCGGGGTGTTCGCGACCGT
Source organism: Actinopolymorpha pittospori (assembly GCF_014873875.1). GTDB lineage: Bacteria > Actinomycetota > Actinomycetes > Propionibacteriales > Actinopolymorphaceae > Actinopolymorpha > Actinopolymorpha pittospori. The sequence goes on from NZ_JADBEM010000001.1 coordinate 3,152,511, forward strand.
CCCCATGAAGAAAGGCCCCTGTTCGATGTGGATCTTCACCATCTCGAACGCCAACTGGCGACGCTTGACCTGGTCCGGCTCCAGCTTGCTCTGGTCGTACAACTTCCACAGCGCCGCGATCGGGCCGTCGGGCTCGGGTTCCATCCGGGGTGGCGTCCGCTTGAACGGATCGACGTCCAGCTCCTCCTTCTCCTGTGGCGTTCCACGCAGGTTGTAGAACTGACCCTCCAGCGGCGCCCAGCGACTCGGCTCGAGTGGGAGCATCCACGCTGCCTGCGCCAGGTGGTCGGGTCCGCTGCTGACCTCCCACGCGCACTGCGCCGTGAGTCGACCGGCGTTCCACTGGTCGCCGTAGCCGTCGGGTGGCATCGGGTTCAGCTTCACCGTCAGCCCGATCGCCTCCCAGTCGCGCTTCAGCATGTTGTTCTTCTGCTGGTGCTCGACGCCGGTGTCCGCGGGGTAGTCCAGCCGGATCGACAGCGGGCTGCCGTCGGGCAGCTCCCGTACGCCGTCGCCGTTCTTGTCGACGACTCCGATCTCGTCCAGGATCTTCTTCGCCAGAGCCGGGTCGTACTTCACGTAGGAGTCACGCCACTGCCGGTAGATCTCCTTGCCCTGTTCGTCGGCCTGGTACTCCGAGGCCTTCGGGCTCATCGTCCCGGTCGTCAGTTCGCCGGTGTTGAAGTAGATCTGCTTGCGCGCGTCGGCGCGGTGGAACGCGTGCGAGAGCGCCTGCCGGAACTTCGGCATCCGGATCAGCGCGCGCATCTTCGGATCCTGGTGGTCGTAGTTGAAGAAGAACATCGACCCCGTGCCGGTCCCGCTGTCCCACAAGACGACGTCCATCCCGCTCCGGTCCTGCGTCTTCTTCAGCCCGGAGACGTCGCCGAGGTTCAGGCCGGCGAACGGGCCGTGGACGTAGCTGACCTTGCCCTCCTGGATCTGCAGCTTTCCGACCTCGACGTCCTCGTTCGCGCGGATGGTCAGGGTGTCGATGTTGGGGAGCTGGCGACCTTCCTTGTCCACCACCCAGTAGTACGGGTTGCGTTCCCACACCGCCTGCCGGCCCTCGCTGTAGCTCTTCAGGCGCCAGCCGGTCATGGTCGGGCAGCCGACCACCTGCGAGTAGTCGCGTCGGCGATCGAACTCACCGTCGGCGGTGGCCCAGTCCTTCGGGACACTCTTGTTGTAGCGGGGGTGGTACCTGCTCAGGTAGTGCTTGGGTTCCATCCAGGTGGCGCCGTTGCCGCGGTTGACGTAGCCGGCCAGCCGCATGGGGGTCAGCGGGGACGGTGCGTCGAAGCTCATGACGAGGGTGACGTCGTCGGGAGCGGTGAGCTTCATGACGGTTCCCTTGGCCGAGCGCGTCTCGTCCGGCGGGACCTCGGTGTGTTCCTCGTTGAGGACCATGTCCTCCCACCAGAACATGATGTCCGCGGTGGTCCAGGGTTTGCCGTCGGACCAGTGCAGGCCCTGCCGGAAGTGCAGCGTCCACTGGGAGGTGTCCTCGTTGGACTCCCAGCTCTCGACCAGGCCGGGTCCGATGTCCAGGGCGTCGTTGAGGAAGCGGAGCAGGGAGTGCCCGTACATGTACTCGCGGATCTGCAGGTCGTTCGTGGCGGGCGCGAGGATGGTCAGGCCCCCGCCGTACTTGGCGGGCTCGAGCCAACGGTGCGGTACGACGTACGGGTTCGCAGGTATGCGCTTTCCCAGTGCCGGAAGTGTGCCCGCCTCGACCTGCGCCGCGAGCGCCGGAGCTTCGGTGAGCTTCGCGGGAGGTGTCAGCGGTTTGGGCTCGGATCCCTTGCCGGCGCGGGCGGTGGGAGTGCTGTTTCGCGAGGGTGGTGCCGGGTCGGCGCTCGAGCACGCGCCGAGTGCGAGGGCGCCTGCCGCGAAGCCTGCGCTGTACAGAAAGGTCCGCCGATCCAGCATGCTCATCGTCTCCGGTTCGTCGACTGCTGTGCGGCAGGGCCGGTTGGGCCCCGCGTACCCGGTTCGGGGGAAGCAGTTTCGAACTGTGAACGCACCGCGACGGCTCGTGCGGCCGGATGTGGTCGTGGTGACGCCCGACATCGGCCAGTCGTTGCCGAGGACCACCGCAGGAGGGGCCGGCCGGCGGTTGGCGCGCCCCTCGTCCGCGTGTTTACGTGGTAAGTGGAGGACGAGCGCTGGAGTGGCCCGATGGACTCGGATGCGCACGCGAACGAAGCGACCAGATCAGCCGGTCTTGTCCACGCTGCCGTCTTCTATCCCGACATGTCCGCCTATCTGGACGCCGTCGTGCCGTTCGTCGTCGAAGGAGCCTGGGCGGGTGATCCGGTCCTCGTCGTGGGTCCGTCGGCGACCGTCGGGCCGTTGCGCGCCCGGCTCCGCGCGGACGCGCCGCAGGTGACGTTCATCGACGCCTGCGAAGCCGTCCGGAACCCGACCCGGCTCATCCCGGCACTGCTGGACCCCTTTTTCACCAAGCATCACGACGAACACGTCCGCGTCGTGTGTGAGTCGCTGTGGCCGGGCCGTTCGGAGGCGGCGAAGCGCACAGCCGTCCAGACCGAGGCGCTCCTCAACGTCGCGCACGCCGGTGCGAACGCGACGATCCTCTGCCCGTACGACGTCGCGGGGCTGGAGACCGTCGACGTCGGGAACGCCCTGCGTACCCATCCCGTCGTCCGCGCCGAGGGGCGCGAGCCGTGGGCCAACCGGGGTTACGCCGACCCCACGACGGTGGCCACCGGCTGCCTCGAGCCGTTCCCGGAGCCGGCGGAGCAGTCCGTGCCGTTCCGGGTTTCGGGGCGTCCGGACCTGTTCCTCCTGCGCGCGATCGTCGCGGCGCGGGCGGCCCTGGCCGGGTTGCCGCACGGGCGTCGCGAGGACTTCGAGACAGCCGTGAACGAGGTCGCGACCAACGCGCTGGTCCACACCGGCGGCCCGGGCATCGTGCGGCTCTGGACGCAGGACGACACCCTCGTCTGTGAGGTCCGCGACGAAGGTCACCTGAGCGACGTGCTCGTCGGACGGCGACCGATCCGCTCCTTCGACGCCGTACACGGCCGTGGTCTCTTCCTCGTCAACGAGATCTGCGACCTGGTGCAGATCAACCCGCGTCCGGACGGCACGATCATTCGTCTCCACATGGACATCCACGCCACCGAACGCCAGCAGGAGATCGTGGAGGGTGAACTCTGGGAGCCGCCCGCCTGGTCCTGGTCGGCGCCGGACTGAGGGGAGCCGCGAGTCGCAGGTCCCGCGCCCGGATGCGTGCCCGGCGGTCTGCGGAACTCCGGCAAAACCCGTTGCCCACGCCCGCGGTGCGTGGGACGGTCCTGTGCCATGCCGACGGACATCGAGGAACTCCGCCGCCAGTTGGTGGTCGAAGCCTTCCCGCGGGCCGCGACCTACGACGCGACGTGGGTGATGACGAACCAGATGGGCCCCAACGCGCTGTGGCTCGCCGAGTCGTTGGGAGAGGTGCTGCCGTTGGAGGCCGGGTCCCGGGTGCTCGACCTGGGCTGCGGCCGGGGCCTGACGTCGGTCTTCCTCGCCCGCGAGTTCGGGGTCGAGGTCTGGGCGGTCGATCTGTGGGTCTCGGCGAACGACAACTGGCAGCGCGTCCAGGAGGCCGGTCTCGCGGGGCGCGTCCATCCGATCCACGCGGAGGCACACACGCTGCCCTTCGCGGAGGGATTCTTCGACGCGGCTGTGAGCTTCGACGCCTACCAGTACTTCGGAACCGACGATCTGTATCTCGGCTACCTGTCCCGTTTCGTCAAGCCTGGTGGGCAGATCGGAATCGTCGTTCCCGCGTTGGGTGCGGAACCGGACGTGTTCCCGCCGCCGCACCTCGCCCCGTACTGGGACTGGGACATGTGCTGCTGGCATTCACCCTCGTGGTGGCGCCGCCACTGGGAGAAGACCGGTCTCGTCGAGGTGGACGTCGCGGACCTGGTGCCGGAGGGCTGGGACCACTGGCTGCGCTGGGAGACGGTCGTCCAACGCGCGTGGACTGGCGAGGAGGAGCATGGCGGACTGTTGCGGGCCGACGCCGACCAGCGACTCCTCGGCTTCACCCGCCTGGTTGCCCGCCGAGCCGACTGACGTTGCCGCGTCCTCTGCGTTCCATCAGCCGCACGCGCCACATCCATGCCGAGCTCCTGCGCGCCCGAGATCCTCAGCGCGTCGTGAGGCGGGCCAGCAGGTCGGGGAGTCGGAGGTCGGCCGCGCTGGTGAGGACGACGTCCGCCGCACCGAACATCGCGGCGTCCATGTAGGCGTTGGGGATCGCGACGGTCGCCATCCCGGCGCTCCTCGCGGCCGCGACGCCGTGAGGCGTGTCCTCCACGGCGATCGCCGCCGCGGGAGTGACGCCGAGGCGGTCCAGCGCCAGGAGGTAGACCTCCGGATCGGGCTTGTGGGCACCCACCTCGTCGCCGGTGGCGAGGACCTCGAACATGCCCAGGGCACTGACGCGGGACAGGTGTCCTCGCACCCAGTCAGACGCCGAACTGCTCGCGACCGCCGACCGCCGACCGCAGGCCCAGAGCCGGTGCCTGGCGCAACCAGTCCCGGATCCCTGGACAGAGGTCCATGCTCTGGTGCAGGCGTTCGCGGTGTGCGGCACGACGCGCGTGGCTCGCGACGCGGTCGAACGACGCACCGACCAGCGCGGCGAGCCGGTCGTAGCGATGCTCGGTGACGTCCCCGCCGTGCCCGGGCCAGAACCCGTCGTCAAGATCGAGTTGCAGGCCGTGGAAGGCCCACTCGGTCCGCCAGCTCTCCACCATCGTCGTCTCGGTGTCCATCAACAGGCCGTCGAAGTCGAAGACGAGGGCCGCGAAGACCCCACTGCCGGGCTCACGGTGCGACGGGTTGGTGGGTTGGTCGGTCGACACGCCGCAACCCTAACCGCGCTCACCCAGGGCATCCGCATGCTCACGTGAGGAGAGCCCCGGAGACTTCCCTGCTGCTCGCGCCTCACCACCCGCCGTACTCTGCCCCGCGGGTGGTGAGGCGGCCGGGGCTGTCACTTCACGCGCTGCTTGCCCCTCATTCGCGGCCGAGCAGGATGTGCGCGATGGCAGTGTCGGCAGGGGTATGCACCGTGGTGTCGGAGTTCTTCGCGTCCCACAGAACGCTCTGCAGGATGCGGCCGAGCGTCCACCCCGTCGCCCGCCGTCGGTCCAGGCCGAGTGTGTCGGTCATCAGGTCGAAGCGTCGACGGACGGCGCGCGGGACGTCGCCGGTCGCCACGATGTCGTACCACCTGTTGTGCAGGGCGGGAAGGAGTTCGAACCCGGGGTCGCCAACGAGCGGTTTGGGGTCGATGGCCAGCCAGGGTTCACGTTGCTGGGAGGGCAGGGACGCCAGGGTGTTGTAGAAATGCAGATCCCGGTGCAGGAGTCGGTCGCCGCTTTCCGGTACGAGTTCGCGCACCGCTCGCGCGCAGTCCTCGATCAGTCGACGCTGGGGCCCGGACGCCAGGGTGAGCACGTGTGGCACCTCGTCGAGCCAGCCCTCCACGACGTCGGCCAGCCGGGACACCCCTGGCGGAGCGGGGACGGCATTGAGCCGGGTGAGGAGTTCGGCGATGATCGAGAGCGCGGCCATGTCGTCCTCCATGGTCTGCAGGGACCGCACGTCCAGGCGCTCCAGGAGCATCGAACCCGAGTCCGGATCGTGCTTCAGCAGGCGTACGGCACCGTGCCCGGCCCACGTGTGAAGTGCGATCGGCTCGCCACGGGTCTCGTGGTCGACCGGCTGAAGCTTGAGAGCCGCCGGGGTGTCGTCCGCCCGCAGGACGGGAACGACGAGCGCGACCGCCCCGCAGGCCGGTCGTCCGTCAAGGCGTAGTTGCCAGTGGTCCAGGAGGCGCGCTGCCAGCTGTGGCAGGGCCTCGATCCAGGGGCGGCCAGGCTCACCAAAGAACTTCTGGTGGGACGCGACCAGGTCCGCCGGTACGTCGATGAGAGGGGTGTGTGTGGAAGGCATGCGCCGTCATCTCCAGAAACGTGCGGGCGTCGGCTTGCGCCGACTGCCTCGATCCATGGCGGGAGCTGGATTTCTGGACGCGGCGGAGTCGCGTGTCTGGAGGGCGAAAGGCAGCGCGCGAACGCTGTCGGGTCAGCCAGTAACCACCGGTCGGAGGTCCCCGTGATCACGGAGACGCCGGTGGAGTCGCGGTGCTGGGAGTCTGAGCACGCGACGACACGTCGTTCTCTGCCGTGTCAGCGCGTGCCCGGGCGGCCGGGTAGTCCCACCCGCCCCGTGATGCCCTGAGACATCGGTGCCTTTCGATCGCTGTGGCTGGCTGTGGCTGGACCTTACCCCGTCGGGAGTCCGCGGCACCAAGAGATTCTTCCGGCGCCACGTCCTCCCGCTGAGCCCCTCCTACCGAGCCGTTTCCTGCTCGACGTCCGCACCCGACATCGCGTCGACGAGGTAGACCTGTGTGCCGGCCATGGGGTCGCGCGCCTGCAGGGTGTGGAACATCGGCGCGTCCGACCCGTTCAGATCGACCACGGTGGCCCCGGCGCCCTTGACCGCTCGCTCGAGCCACGGCGGAGCGGTCAGATCGATCCTGGTGACCACACCGGGCGTGACCCACACCGGAACACCGCGCAGCGAGCCGGCCAGCTGGAGGTGGAAGTGACCGCAGAGCACGGCCCGTACGTCGGTGCCGACGAGGGTGGCGCCGAGGTCGTCCGCGTTCCGCAGCCCGACGGACTTCATCAGCGGCGAGGACTCGAGTGCGATCGGTGGGTGGTGGAGAACGACGATCGATCCGGCGTCCGCCGGCTCGGACAGGATCGCGCGGAGCCACGCCAATTGGGCGGTGCTGACCTGGCCGTGCACGGATCCTGGAACGAGGCTGTCCAGCGTGATGATCCGCAGGCCGGCGACGTAGCTGAGCGCCGCGTGCTCCTCACCCGCGTCGGTGATCCGAAGGCCGAGGTCGCCGCCGTCCGGGCCCAGATGGCCGGTGCCGAACACAGATCCGAAGGCCGATCGCGTGTCATGGTTGCCGGTGCAGTAGACGTGCGGGATACCGCGCTCGGCCGCGAACCGGCCGACCCGCTCCCGGACGCCGGTGCACCCCTCCGCCGAACCGTCGTCCGCGATGTCGCCGCTCACGACCACCAGGTCGATCCCAGGTACGAACCGCGCGTCGTACAGCATCCGGTCCAAGGCCGCGGTGGCGTCGACGCCGTCCTCGTCGATGCCAGGGGCTGTGAGGTGGGTGTCGGACAGATGCAGGATTCGGTGGCGTCCCCTGCGGGACACATGATCGTGCGTCATGGCTGCTCCTCATCTCCTCGATGAGGGCACCCAGGCGGTCGATGCCCCGACTTTCACTCCCCGGTGGTGGACCCACCCGCGCCAGTCGTGTGAGTCGAGGCTACGTCAACCGCGTCGGACCCGGGTCCACCGGCTCGGGACTACGCCACGGTCGCCGGTGCCTCCTCGGGCTCGCGTCGCTCCGGGACCGACAGCTGGTTGAACGCGTAGTAGACAGCCAGCAGGCCGTGCAGGGCGAGCATCGCCCACGGCGCGAACAGGGCCAGCACGACGGTCACCGGATATCCCAGCGAACCGAGATTGAACCGGACCCGCGTAGAACGGGCGGCCTCGGCGTCCACGGTCGGGCGGAGCAGGTGACCCCGGTGGACGACGTAGGACCAGACGCATCCGTAGAGCAGCGCGTGGATCACCATGACGCCGCTGTAGATCACGCCCGCGACCTTCGCGTCCCCGGTGTTGCGGAGGTGCTCGGCCAGAAGTGCCGTCGGCCACGGCAGCGCGGCGACCACCATGAGCAGCAGGAGGTTGAGGAAGACCAACGTACGGTCGACCTTCGCGATGAGTCCGAACAGTGCGTCGTGGTTGACCCACATCACGCCGATCACCAGGAAGCTGACGACGTAGGCGACGTACGACGGCCACTGCTCGAGCAGCGCCTGGGTCAGTCGGTGCCCGGAACCCTCCGGAACCGGGATCTCCAGGATCAACAGCGTGATGGCGATGGCGAAGACGCCGTCGCTGAACGCCTCGACACGTTTGGTGTCGTTCACGCGAGCCCGTCCCAGCCCCAGCGCGGCGTTGGCCCCGGCTCCCCGAGGTCCGTGTCGACCGGCTGGGTCGAGACGTCGCGGGCGATCTGGGTGCCCCAGTCGAAGTACTCGAGGACGCGCTTGCGCAGCTCCTCGTCGTCTGGGAGCTCCTTCTCGACGGCGGCGGCCATCAGCTCCATCCAACGGACCCGGTGCTCCTCGGTGATCGACAACCCGAGGTGGACGCGCAGCAGAGCCTGGTGTCCACCGAGGTCTGAGGTGAACCCCGCCGGCCCACCGAAGACCTCGGCGAGCCAGACGGCGACGCGCTCGACGTGCGTACGGGTGAAGTTCGCGAAGACCGGGGCGAGGAGCGGGTCCACCAGCACGCCGTCGTAGAAGGTGTTGCTCAGTCGACGCAGTGCGTCGAGGCCGCCGACTGCTTCGTAGAGGGTCTCGGGTCGGTCGGTCATGGTGGTTCCTCCTGCTGCGGGACCCGCGACGTGGCGGACGCCCCGTGATGATCGCGGGTCCTGTACCAGTCGCTTCTAGCATCTGGAGCCGAGCCGCCCGGGGCCAGGGTGTCCAAAGCCCTCACCGTCGCGGCGAGGGTGAGGGGTGGTTGGCCTAGACTCGTTCGTCCAGTAACGGGTTCGCGACCGCGGGTGGTGGGCGATGGCCGGTCGACCGGCGCGGTACGTTCCGGGCCTCCCGACGCCCTCCCGCCCGCTCGTCATGGGCATCGTCAACGTCACGCCCGACTCCTTCTCCGACGGCGGACTGTGGCTGGACCCCGGCGCCGCGATCGCTCATGGCGAGGCCCTTCTCTTGCAGGGGGCGGATCTCGTCGAGGTGGGTGGTGAGTCCACCCGACCCGGCGTGGCCAGGACGAGCGCGGAGGAGGAGAAGCGCCGGGTGCTCCCTGTGGTCCGGGCCCTGGCCGCCGACGGAGCCCTCGTCTGTGTCGACACGATGCGCGCGGAGGTGGCTCGCGCCGCGGTCGAGGCGGGGGCGTGCATGGTCAACGACGTCTCCGGCGGACTCGCCGACCCGGCGATGCTGCCCTTCGTCGCCTGCGCCGGAGTGCCGTACGTCTGCATGCACTGGCGTGGGCACTCGGTCGACATGCAGGCGCGCGCCACCTACCGCGACGTCGTGGCGGAGGTACGGGCCGAGCTGAGTGATCGGATCGCGGCCGCGTTGGCGGCCGGGATCGACGCCGACCGGCTGGTCATCGACCCCGGGCTCGGCTACGCGAAGACGGCGGAGCACAACTGGGCGCTGCTCGGCGCACTCAGCCACCTTGCCGCGCTCGGCCATCCGATCCTGGTGGGCGCGTCCCGCAAGTCCTTCCTGGGGCTTCTGCTCGCCGACCGCGCAGGCGGTGAGCCACGGCCCACCGGTGACCGAGACGCCGCGACGGCCGCGGTCTCCGCACTCGCCGTGTCCGCCGGAGTGTGGTGCGTTCGCGTCCACACCGTGCCCTCGACCCTGGACGCCGTACGGGTCGCGGCGCGCCTGGCCCTGACCTGAGCGCGGCGCGCCGATATCCCGTTGACCCTTCCGCGCCGCGTTCCCTACTGTCCCGGGCGTGATCAGTCAGCACCCGCTGGGATACCTGTTGGGCCTGCAGGGGATAGCCATGCTCCGCGCCTTCGCCGGGGACTACGACCGCGAGTTCGTCGAGGCCCGCCTGACGGAGATCCAAGCGCTGCTGGACGCCAGGCCGGAACTCGGTGAGGGAGCCACCCTCGCCCCCATCACCACCGTGGACGGCTACCGGGAGTGGGCGCAGTTCTACGACGAGGCGGCCAACCAGCTCATCGAGTTGGAGCAGCCGGTCGTCCGGGAGATCCTCGACGGGTTGGCGCCTGGCAGGGCCCTCTACGCCGCCTGCGGCACCGGCCGGCACGCGTCGTACCTCGCCTCGTCGGGGCACGAGGTGATCGGCGTCGACAGTTCGCCGGAGATGCTGGCCAAGGCCCGGGCCAAGATCCCCGAGGGCACCTTCGTACTCGCCGACCTGCTCGACCTCCCGCTGCCGGACGACCACGTGGACCTGGTGGTCTGTGCCCTGGCACTCACCCACGTACCCGACCTCGAGCCGGTGCTGGCCGAGTTCGCCCGCGTCCTGCGTCCCGGCGGTCACCTGGTGATCTCCGACTCCCGAGGCCTGCTCGGCGATCTCGGGCTGCCGTTGATCAAGACCATCGACGGTGGTTTCGGATACCTGCCCACCTGGAGCCGTCACACCAGTGACTACCTGCGGGTCGCGCTCCCGCTCGGGCTGCAGGTCCGCCGGTGCGAGGAGCCGCGGCGCCCCTACCCGCTCGTCGACGCGACCGACGCCTACACCCCGGTACCCGGTACGCCGCCCAACATCTGGGCCCTTCACTCTTGGTGCGTCGACGCCACCAACGCCGCCTACCGGGGCGTCCCCGTCGCCGTCATCTGGGACTTCCAGCTGTCCGCCTCCTGACCCGCCCGCCACTCGCGGGCCCACGACAGGCGGGCCCGAGCCCCGTACGTCATGCCTGTCGGGCGTACGCCGTACGTCCCGACCGCGACGGGCCCGCCGTCCCGTGTGCTGGGTGCATGTCGGTGCCTACGGTGCGGTGGAAGGGCGGACCGGAGAGGGGCACCATGTCGGACAACTCGCATGCTGTGCATGTCCGTGACGGCTGGATCGGCGTCGAGCCGACGGTCCTGATCTTCGACGTGAACGAGACGCTGATCGATGTCGAGGCGATGAGTCCGCTCTTCGAGCGGGTCTTCGCCGACACGCGAGTCCTGCGGGAGTGGTTCGGCCAGGTGGTCATGTACTCCATGACCGTCACGCTGTGCGGTTGCTACGAGGACTACTTCGCACTGGGGCGCGGAGTGTTCTCGATGCTCGGCGACATCCACGGAGTGAAGGTCACGCCCTCCGACCTCGACGACCTCGAGCACGGGATGCGCACCATGCCCGCCCACCCCGACGTCGAAGAGGGCCTGCGGCGGTTGCGGGATGCCGGCTTCCGCATGGTGACCCTGACCAACTCGCCTCCCGTGGCCGGTGGCCGGACCCCGCTCGAGCACGCCGGGCTCGCGGGTTACTTCGAACGGCAGTTCAGCGTCGACACCATTCGTACGTTCAAACCGGCAGCGCTCACCTATCACCTGGCTGCCCGCGAGTTGGACGTTCCTCCGTCGACGTGCCTCATGGTCGCCGCGCACGTCTGGGACACCATCGGCGCGCAGAGCGCCGGCCTGTCGGCCGGCCTGCTCACCCGACCCGGGAACGCTCCCTTGCCGGTCCACGGCCTGCCGCAGCCGAACATCGTCGCGTCCGACCTCCCCGACTTCGCCGACAGACTGATCGCCCGCTGGCGTACCTGAGTGGCCTGGTCCGCGCACCGCCATGCTGGCGTGCCGCCGAGGACTACTACCTGGCGGCGACGCTGCCGATCGCCAGAGCTGGGCTCGTCGTCAGGGGGTGTTGAGAGAACCGTCGAGGTCCTATCTCGCTCGCGGTCGTCGAGCCCCGGTCTGTACGTTGCAGAAATGCTGATCCGGGAGTGCACAGCCGATGATCTGGAACCCTTGGAACAGATTTCGCCGAGTCCTGTGAATCGCGAGCATGCGCGCAGGCTCGAGCGGCAGCTGGCCGGTGCGGAGACCTATCTGGTGGCCTGGCACGACGACGTGTTGGCCGGCCACGGTGCAGTGCAATGGCAGGGGTGCACAGACGCGGAGGTTCGCGCGGCCTTTCCCGACTGTCCGGAGATCTACGGGTTGAGCGTCCGGCCCGAACTGCGCGGGCGGGGGATCGGCACGGCACTCATTGGAGCAGCGGAAGACCGAGTCCGGCAGCGCGGCCTGCGATGGATCGGGATCAGCGTCGACGTGGACAATCCTGACGCGGGACGCCTCTACGAGCGGCTTGGCTATCTCGCGAAACTGCGGTACCGCGGCGTCTGGAGCTACCTCGACGCTGCCGGAACCAAGCACGTCGTGGACGAACCCGCGATCTTCATGGTGAAGGACCTCCCGAGCTAGGGGAGTCGGGAGACACCCAAGGAGCGCGTCGCCTGTCGCCGTCCGCCCGTCAGCCCCCGTCTCAGCGTCCGGCGTTCCTCTCGTGCAGCCAGCGCTCGAAGTCGACGGCGACGATGCGCTCGTCGTGGACGCCGGCCGCGTCGTCGGAGGCCAGCCAGACGATGGGCGGGCCCATCACCGCGGGCTCCAGGAAGTTCCAGTCCTCGGGTGCGACGCCGGGGGGAATCATCCCCGTAACGGTCGCGCCACCGGGCAAGAGCATGTTGACAGTGACGCTCGTGTCCCGCAGGTCGGCGGCCATGACCCGGGACAGCGCCTCGCTGCCGGCACGGGACGGCCCGTAGGGGACGAACCCGGCTCGGTGCATGGTCGACTCGTTCACCGAGATGTTGACGATGCGGCCGCCACCGGCGGCCAGCATCCGCGGCGTGACCGCGCGCGCCACCAGGAAGTAGCCGGTGAGATTGGTCTCGATCACCGCACGGAAGCCGTCGACCGGCACGTCCCAGAAGCTCTGCGGATGCGTCATGAAGCGCGGGTTCACCGTCCGCATGCCGATCCCGGCGTTGTTCACCGGCATGTCGACACCGCCGAGCCGTGACCACGCCTCGTCGACCGCCCTGGCCACCGAGGCCTCGTCCCGCACGTCCAGTTCGATGCCGACGGCCCCCGGCAGTTCGGCGGCGACCGAACCCGCGTGCGCGCCGGATCGGCCGGTCAGCGCGACCGTCGCCCCTGCCGCCGCCAGGGCGGAGGCCATGGCCAGTCCCAGCCCGCTGGTCCCGCCGGTCACCAGCACCTTCATCGGGCTACCTCCGTCCCGCGACTCTCGCATTGGAGTACTCACGACCACGACGGTAGTCCGCCGTACCGGACGCTCGGCACGATCCGTTCACTCGGCCTTCCCGATCGGGCCACGTCGCTCCGTCTTCGCGGCCTGATGGGTGATCTACCCTCTCGGTTCGACGTCCATCTGCTCGGCGGCTCCGCCGCGCGCCCGGGAGTGTGCCTGTGAACCGCACCGACTTCACCGAACCGCGGTCCGACTATGTGTTGGAGAACGCGGCACCGCAGGCCGAACGACGCTTCACCGCGCTGGAGGAGCTGTACGACGAGGCGACGTTCGCCAACCTCGACGGCACCGGGGTGGGTCCGGGATGGCGCTGCCTCGAGGTGGGTGCGGGTGGTGGGTCTGTCGCGCGCTGGTTGGGCGAGCGCGTGGGTCCGCAGGGGTACGTCCTGGCCACCGACCTCGACCCTCGCCACGTGGACGCGGCGCAGTCACCGGTGATCGAGGTACGCCGCCACGACGTCGTGCACGACCCGCTGCCGGAGTCCGCCTTCGACCTCGTTCACGCCCGGCTCGTCCTCGTCCATCTGCCGGAGCGGGCCACGGCCCTGAAGCAGTTGGTCGCCGCGTTGCGGCCCGGCGGCTGGTTCACGATGGAGGAGTTCGACCTGCGGATGGCCCCGGTGAGCACCGAACGACGGGACGCCGGTGAGCGGGTGCTGGACGACGTGACGGGTGCGTTCGTCAGGTTGCTCGAACTCCGTGGTGTCGACCAGTCCTACGGGCGGGCGCTGCCCCGGCTGTTCGCCGAGGCCGGTCTCGTCCAGATCGAGGCCGTCGGACGGGTCACCTTCGCGCGTGGTGGGTCGCCGGGTGCCCGGCTGTACCGGGCCAACATCGAGCAGACGAGGGACCAACTCGTCGAGGCCGGCCTGGCCACGGCGGAGGAGATCGAGCGGTACTGCGATCGGCTTGCCGACCCCGAGGCGATGTTCACCCTGCCCGTCCTGGTGGCGGTGCGGGGGCGTCGCCCCTGATCCTGCGCCCTTGACTCTGCGTCACCTGGCCCCAGAGAGCCAACGAAGCGGCGCGGGCAACCGATACGGTGTTCTGGCTACTCGTCCCCTCCAGTAAGGACCGTCGCCCCATGAAGATCGCAGTCGTCGGCACGGGGTACGTGGGACTGTCGTTGTCGGTGCTGTTGGCGCAGCGAAACGAAGTCGTGGGACTCGACATCGACGCTGAGCGAGTGGCCATGCTCAACGATCGACGAAGCCCAATCGGAGACCCCGAGATCGTCGAGTATCTGACGACCAGGGAGCTGGACCTTCGGTTCACCCTCGACAGGTACGACGCCTACGTCGGCGCTGACTTCATCATCATCGCGACGCCGACGGACTACGACCCCGACACGAACTACTTCAACACCGACACGGTCGAGAGCGTGATCGACGACGTCCTGCGGGTCGAGCCCGAGGCCGTCGTGATCATCAAGTCGACGGTCCCGGTCGGCTTCACCGACCGAATTCGCGAGGCCAAGGGGACTCGCAACATCATCTTCTCCCCGGAGTTCCTCCGTGAGGGAAAGGCGCTGTTCGACAACCTTCACCCGTCCCGGATCATCGTCGGCGAGGTCAGCGACCGTGCGAAGGTCTTCGCCGAACTACTCCGCGATGCCGCCGTCGACGAGGATCCCCCACTCCTGCTCACCGGTAGCACAGAGGCCGAGGCGATCAAGCTCTTCGCCAACACCTACCTCGCCATGCGAGTCGCCTACTTCAACGAACTCGACTCCTTCGCTGCGACGCACGGCCTGGACACCCGCCAGATAATCGGTGGTGTCGGCCTGGATCCGCGCATCGGCGACTATCACAACAACCCATCGTTCGGATACGGCGGATACTGTCTGCCCAAGGACACCAAGCAACTTCTCGCCAACTACGCGGACGTGCCACAGAATTTGATGCAGGCCATCGTCGACTCCAATTCGACGCGAATGGACTTCATCGCCGACGACATTCTCAGCCGCAGCCCGAATCGGGTGGGTGTCTATCGCCTCATCATGAAGGCCGACTCAGACAACTTCCGAGCCAGTAGCATTCAAGGTGTCATCGAGAGACTCCACGCCAAGGGCGCCGATGTCCTCATCTATGAGCCAGCGCTCGACGCCGAGAACTACCACGACACACCGGTGACTCGAGACTTCGCGGAGTTCGTGGAGGCCGCTGACCTCATCATCGCCAACCGCATCACCGACGAAATCCGCCACCTGCGTCACAAGATCTACACGCGCGACCTGTTCGGCATCAACTAAGCGACCCCGACGACGTGGACTCGCTGGAGCCCCGGCACAGCTTCGGGTCACCTCTGGCACAGCTCGGCGCCTCACCGTACGTGGCGGGGCCGTGCACGGACAGCACGCACGGCCCCATCGTGATCTCATTCGACGGCCGGGTCGGGCAGGAACTCGCGGACGTCCTGCGCGCAGCGGCAGGAGACCGCGATCTTCGCGGCCCACTCCAGGGCCGCCTCCCGGGTGGGGACGTCGAGGACCATCATGCCGCCGATGAACTCCTTGCTCTCCGGGTAGGGGCCGTCGGTGATCGTCCCGTCGGTGGCGACGACGTCGTACTCCGGGTCGAGGGGTAGCCCGCCGGTGAAGACGAACACGCCGGCGTCCTTGGTCTCCTGGACCACCGCGTGGGCGGCTCTGCTCACCTCGGGGAGGTCTTCCTCGGGGATGTCCATCGCACCGTTGTTGAACGAGATCAGGTACCGCGCCATCTCATGACTCCTTGTCCCGGCGGCCTCTTCCGGGCCACCTCTCACCCCTGCTACGAACGCCTCGCCCCGGATCCGACAGCTGCCGGCAGAAATTACCTGCGGGCGCTTCCCCACGCCGATCGCTCGTGGCCTCGGCTATGAGCCGAACAGCTTCCACTGCCCCTCGGAGACGACCTTGACGGTGTCGTCGGTGACCACGATGGCCGTCTGGTCGTCGAGGGCGTACGCCGGACCTCCGATGTCGGTGGCCCATCTCTCCGCGTCGGCCATGGTGTTCTGCGGGAAGACGTCCAGGTGCGGGAAGATCGAGAAGTCGACGACCCCCAGCGTCCTGTCGTCCGGCGCGGACGGCCACTCCACGAAATCGGCACCGATTCGGGGAGTCATCACCATGCTGCCGGCGCTCACCCCCACCCAGACCGTCTCGGGCAGCGACGGCAGGAGGTCCGCCAGCCCGGACTGCCGCAGCCAGTGGCACAGGTAGGTCGCGTCGCCTCCGTCCACCAGCAGGACGTCGGCCTCCCGGACCCAGGGGACCCAGCGCTGCTCACCGATGCTGGGCAGCGCGGTGAGCTCCAACACGCCCACCGACTTCCAGCCCAGGCTGGACATGAGCCACGGGGGCTCGCCGGAAACGAAGCCGCGTACCGATGCCGGCCCGCACATCGGGTGGCCCCACTGCGCGGTCGGGATGCAGAGGGCGGTGCAGTCGGCGATCGGTTTGCCCAGCAGGTCGACGAGCGCCTCGTGGATGCTCGGGTTCGTGACGCCGCCGGAAGTGAGAAGAAGCCTCACGCTTGCCTCCTGTGCGTAGCGGTCATGACGCTCTCCTCGAGAGTCGAGAGTCGGGAGTCGGGTGCATGAGAAGACAGACTGGACACCGTAGCGAAACTCATCGCCGTTGCGACCCCCAAGCCGCGGCTCCCTGACTTCCCTGGCCGATTGATAAGCCCGAGGACGGCCCCGCGCCTCCCACACACAGGCGACGGGCAGCAGGTGGCGGTGCGAGCGAGCCAGTCGGCACCGTCGATGACCGTCCAGAAGGTGGCGGGCACGCAGTCGATGAGGTGACGGTGCATGGCGACGTGGGATCGAACTCCCGGCCGCATCGGACGCCAAGGTGCGCGGCACGTGGGACTGGCACGACTTCTACAACTGCGACAGGGTCTACCTGTCGTACTGGTCCGGGGCCGGCCTGGCCTACAACAACGAGACCGGCGGCGCGGTGAGCTACCTCTACGGCCAGTCAGGGCAGCGGATCGGCACCATCCCTCCGGACGGCTACCTCTACGCGGTCAACTGGGGCCCGGTGTGGTCGATCGGTGTCTAGTCACAACTCCGAACACCTCGCACGGTCCTCGGGAGGGCCGAACGCCAGGAGCAGTCGAATCGAGCAGTACATCAGGGAGCGTGTCGGCCCGAACCAGGGCCGACCCGCTGGTGTCGCTGTCGTCGAAGTTCGTGCACTCACAGGCCGAAGGTCGCCCGCATGGACTGGACGTTCGCCGCGCAACCCAGCCTTGACACACCGAGAATCTCCTCCGTGGTCCGCAGCAGCGAACAGTGGGTGAACGCGCGGCTGCTGGACACCTGCTTGGTGTGCGGAGAGATGACGATGGTCGGGATGTGGTTGGTCGACTGCGATCCCTCGTCCCAGGTCACCACGACGGCGAGGCGGCCGGCTCGGTAGTCGGGACCGGCGAGGATGCGTGGCATCCAGCGGGCCAGCCAGTCGTCACCGGCACCGATACGGCCGCTATCGCAGCCGGATGCGCCGTGCATGTCGTTGCACAGGTTCGGTGCGACGAACGAGTACGTGGGCAGGCCGTGGTCGATGTCGTGCCGCAACGAACCTGCGTCGGTGGTGCCCAGCGGCACGTCCCAGTCGGCGCACCGGTTGGCAACCGCGGTGTAGTACGGAGCGGGGGCGTGCCGTGGCACGTACGTGCCGGAGTTGCCCTTCGCGCATGCTTGCGGCATCGACTCCGCGTACACCCGCCATTGCCGCCCGGACGCTTGCACCTGGGAGAAGATGCTCGGCCCGTCGATCTGGTGGGCGTAGGCGTCGTCGTCGTCACAGATCCCGTGGGTGGAGCCGCTGGTCAGCAGCAGGTAGCCGGGCAGGGAGCGGCAGCCGGTGGAATAGCCCGCCTCGTAGTTGGTGGCGGTGCCGTAGGTACGGGCCAGCTTGGCGAGGAACGGCGCGTTGCCGCCGTTCAGCACCGCGTCGTACTCCTCGTTCTCCTCCACGATCACCAAGACCTTGTCCGGCCTGAGCCGCATGACGGGCTTGGCCGGCTTGGCTGCGGTTGCCGTGGCCAGTTGGTGCCGCTTCGCCGGAGTCGGCCTGGACGTCCCCACGGTCGGGGACGGCGCGGTCGTCGTGCGACTCGGCGTGGCGGCGGCCGAGGTGGGAGACGGCGTCGCGGTGGCGGTCCGGCGTGTCGCGGGACCACCGGCGGAGGTCTTGCGGGTGCTGTCCGTGCCGACCGACGTACATCCGGCGACGATTGTGGCGAGAGTCGCCAGGGCGATCAGGTAATTGCGTCCGCGCACGATGACCGACCACTTCCTTGTTCTGCTTCCTGGTCGATTCCGCGCCGACGCATTGCTCCGGTGGTGTCGCGGTGTTGGCCTTTTCCGGCCGCCCGACTCTCCGCATGGATTTCACCGCCGGCGCGGCTAAGCCCGTATGGTGACACCTCTTCCTGCGTTGGCCTCCATCGGGCCCTTCATCCGGCGTGGGCCGGTTCGATACCCGCTCGGAAAGCGAATTCACCACCCTGGTGAGACAAGGGAAATAGCACGAAATGTTCCGTCCGAAGAATTGTGAAACGCCCGGTATCTCCGGCGATGGAATTACGAACGGAATCACTGCGGCCACGTTTCGCGACCGGCGCGTGAGCTTCGGGAGATGCTGATGTCGCCGCTCACCGAGCACCGTGTCACCCAGATCGAGACCGTACGTCTGGGATCGCGGCGCGCGAACCAGCCTGCGCGGACCTACCGCGCGCCGCTCGACCCGGTCACCATGGTCTGCCTGGCCACCAGCGGCGGCGGCCGTTGTCGGCACCAACCGCCGGACGGTCGCGTGCTCAGCTTCGAGCTCGGTACGAGCAAACTCCGCCAGCTTGATCGCATCCCCCGCATCACTCTTGGCTCCGGAGGCACCCCACCGCGGCCGGGCCGCGTGGAAGGCGTTCGGGTGCACGGCCACCACCGGGTGACCGGCGGCAAGAAGCCGCTCCACGATCAGCCCTGTACGGGCTTCGATCCCCACCGGCAGCTCTGCCGGCGGGCACAGCCCCGCCAACCGCTGCAACGTCGCCGCGAGTTCCTCCTCACCATGTGCCAGCCGCCAGCTCGCCACCAGCTCCCCCCGCTCATCGGTGACCGCCACACTGTGCGTCGATCTCGCCCAGTCCCAACCAACCTGCATCTGAGGCCACACCTCCAACGACGCCGTAGCCCACCGGTATCGAGGACGACGCCGGCAGCTCGTTGAAGGCCCTCGACACTCACATCGGGGCAAGTCCCTAACGCCAGTCAACCGCCCTCGGTCCAGCGCGGCCGGCAATACTGACGCTGGCCGTCCAGCGGCACGCGCCGCGGGCCGTACCACGCCAGAACCAGAAGGCGCGGACCTTCGGCGTGCCTCCATAGGGTTCACCAACGAGCGCTGCCTGCAGGGCGGTCGGGCGGTGCGCCGCGTCAGCGGCGCCTTGATCCAGCACGGCGCGGCTCAGCAGCCCCAACCGACGACCATAGGCTCCGTGGTTGGCCCCCAAAACGATCAGAGGCCCTGCCGGATCTCTCCGGCAGGGCCTCTGACCTCCGTCGGGGTGGCGGGATTTGAACCCACGACCTCTTCGTCCCGAAGCATGCCCCGCGGGGTCGGGACCTGGCTCCTCACGCTCGTCGCAGCGTGCATTTGGTACGTGGTTGTGCGGTGTGGTCCGGTCGGATGCCGCGCGATTGTCACCCAGTTAGTCACTCACCGCGTGCTCCGGCGGCGAGTCGAGGATCGGCTGCGGCTCGGACCGGGATCGGGCGAGCGTCGGAGCGTCGACCTTCCGGTTTTCAGATCTGGCCACGTCGACGGGCGGTCCTACCTGGCGTTCGCGGTGATCTTGCTTAGCTGGCTACTGCCTGGGCGTACCCGGGTCGGTTGGCGTCACGACTGGCGTCGCGTTCAGGCCGGGCTAGCTCGAGGACGCCAGGTCGCCAACGAACGACCAGACGACGAAGGCCACGACAAGTGCGACCACGATCCAGACCCAGGTCGGTACTCGTCGAAGTTGGTTCACATCGGGATCATGGCAGATCCGCGAGCCGCTGGGCAGCGGTTGTGGTCACCCGGAGGACCGGCCGGTTCGACTGGAAGAAGCCTGGCAGCCTCACGCCCTGGTCGTCGGCCTCAAGCTGGGCCAGCGGTCCTGGAGCAGCGAAGGTCGGCCGGGTTGGTCGGTGGCCTGGCTTGCACCGGGAGGGTTGCGGGCCGCCGCATGTCCCGGCCCGGGGAGCAGCTTGCCCAGCGTCGCCTCTTCGCAGGTCCGGGCAGCTTCAACGCGAAGCCGCTGGTGGGAGTCACGTCCAGGACCTACGCCTTACGAGGCAGCACGGAGACTGTCTGGGCGTCGTTGGCAGGCCTCGTTCAGGCGTGCGTGGCCGTGTTCGGGTCCGTGCTGAACAGGCCTGAACGAGCGGGAACTGAGACCACAACTGAGACCACGACCCGACGCGGTGGACGTTCGCGTTCGTCGGCCTCCGCCTCGCGCGGGTCAGCCATGTGCTTGCATGCGTCCGCCTCCGCCTCCAACAGGCCGGCCAGCACCCTTGTCCGAAGCCGGACAGGTCGCGAAGTGAACAAGCTGAGGTATCGGTCCGTGCTAGACACACAGGCACTCCACGCTGAGCCCTCTGACTTAGGAGAACTGGAATGTCATGCAGAGCGAGTAGATCCGTCCGAGTCCTTGCTGTGGCCCTTACGGCGGTCGCCGCGACGGTGTTGTCGGCCCCTTCGTCCCTGGCTGGCACGGCGGAGCAGTTCACGGTGCCGTTTTCCGGTGACCAGGTGGTGCCCGGTCCTGGGGACCCCGACGGTGCAGGGGGTGTCTTCGTGGCCCTTGGCACGAAGACCGGGACCTTCTGTTTCTTCATCGACACTGCCAATATCTCCACGCCTCTGACCGCGGTGCACCTGCACCGCGGAGTGCGGGGACAGGTGGGTGAGGTGGTTGTGGATCTGTATGGTCCATCCACCGACCCTGACGTCAGTGGCTGCCTCGACCTGGGGCGTGAGCAGGCGAGGGACATCAGGCAGGACAGGGGGAACTACTACATCGACATGCACAGCGAGGAGTTCCCCGACGGCGCCCTCCGGGCCCAACTCGGCTAGACACTGCCAGCGGCTCGCCCGACCCAAGCTGTCCTGGCCGAGGCGGGCAGAGTTGCATGCTGGACGATCGGTCTGTCGACCGGCCGATAGCCGTCCCGCGTGGGGCACTCGGAGGGGCGGAGGGTTTGCCCGGTGGCCTGGCTTGGTCCGGGAGAGCGGTGGCCCGTAGCCTGTCCCGGCGTAGGCGGGTAGCTCGCTGCCCGCCCGTAACCGCCCGCCGTGGGCCGCCGCTCGTAGGGTCCCGGGCCAAGCGAGGTGGGTAAAGCCTCCGGCCCGGCGCCGGCCACGCACCTGGTCCCGCGGAGCGGGACGTGATGAGGGTCGCCAGTCTTCTGGCGGCCCTCTTGTCGCGCCCAGCCGCGTCGGCCGACCGGGCGCCGAAGGCGCAGAGGGAAGGCCGGCGCTGTGAGGCGGGCGCGGCGGCCCGTTTGGGCCGCCCTTGAAGACGTACAGAAACTTGTCACGGGCCCAGCGGCCGTGGATCTTTCGTCTAGCACTATCGTCCTCGTCTGGAGGGAGCTATGACGATGCGGGGCGTCATTCGTGCGGTCAGGGCGCGTCCATTGCTGGCATGTTCGATCGTCCTTCGAGCCGGATGCCTGGGGGTGTTCGGCCTTCTGTTCGTGGTCGTGCCGATCGTTGGGGGTGTGCTGAGTGGGGGTGACGGACCTAGCCCAACGCCCAGTCGTACTTCACCTTCCCCTTCACCTTCATACTCGCCAGTGACATGGACCTCTCGGGGACTCGCGTGCGGCGATGGATGGCGATCGGGCTCGATCGGTCGTCGCGGGGCCTGTAGCCATCACGGCGGTGTCGTCGAGGTCTGGGAGGGAAGCGATGGCACGCAGTTGAGGTGTCGCGATGGGTTCCCGCCACAACGTGCAGACACTCAGCTTGAACAGTTGAAGCAAATTGGCCAGCTGTATTGCAGGTCCCTTCCCGAGTGACGATACGTCCTCGCTTCTGCGCCGTCGTTCGACTGGCGAATGACGGCACAAGGCACGAACCTTGTAGCTCTGTGCCGATCTAGACGCGGCGATCTTTGTCGACGGCAGGGAGATCCGGGTCTCACCGACCAGGTATGGTCTACACGACCTCGACGCCCATGAACTGCTATCACCCGTCGGATCCACGGCCACAAGGTCACTTCGGCGGCTCCTACAAGCGAACCGCACCGTGGGCAAGCGCCATCCAGGCCAGGCTGGCCCTCAGGAAGCGCGGGCATCGCCACCACCCAGGCAAGCCAGCCTGGCTCTGAGGAGCCCTCCGGGGAGGGCCTGCCGTGGCCACTTGATCGACGTGAGCTTCCCTGCGCGCGCCGAGCACGGGAATCAGACTGCCAGATCTAGTGGCGGCCACACCTACGCGATGTCGAGTCGACCGAATCCGGCCAAACTGCGGACATGGTAACCCAGGCATGGAGGAGGCAGAACCGTAAGCTTTTCGATCGTGGATTGGATCTCGGTAGCTGGGCTGGCGGTGGCTGCGTTTGCCTTGCTGATTCAGTGGCGCTCCCATCGCCGGGCGATGGATGCGCAGGCCGCGGGAAACCGCATGGCCTTGGAGGCACAGGCAACAGAGAGTCGCGACGGCCGACGGCATGCTGAGGCGCTCGCCCGGGCCGACCGCGAGCATGCGTTGGCTCTGGCCAGAGAGGACCGCCTTTGGGCGCGGAGGGCCGATCTTTACACTTCCATCCTCGAGGCGATGCGGAGGCGGATCGAGGGCCGCGAACCGTCGCCGCCTGCACCGCCGGACGATCCCCGGCTCACAAGCTTGGCTACCCAAGCCCATGTACTGGCGAGCGGACAGGTGCAGGAGTGTCTGAACGAATTCGTCTATGACGGGCCGGACCATGAGCGGCAGGTAGACATCTGGGACGATCTCCAACACGTCGTGCATCGGGAACTAGGTATTCCGCGAGACTAGCCTGGGCCCTCGCTTCTCCTCAAAGGAGGCGGCCTAATTCTGCTTCGGTAGGCCAGCGACACGGCGCGCAATCGCGGTAAAGTTTCGTAGCGCGGCGTCGAAGTCGGCTGCTTTGTCACTAAATGCGCTATGTTTGGAAAGGGCCAGAGCTGCTTGGATCAAGCCATCAGCAGCAACTGCGAGCTCCGTGTTGCCAGCCATATGTAGTTGTGCCCAAGCGGACGTGAGACGGGTCAGAGGCCCGATCAGAGCAGCTTCGGCTTTTGCGGATCCGTCGGCATCCCATGCGAATGTAGTGCGAGCGGCGATAAGGAGTCCCTTTGAGCGACTGTCTGCCGCGAGGATTTCAACGAGTGCAGCCATGACAACGCGAAGCCGTGCACGTCGCGACGCCCAGACGTTCGCCTGCAGCGCAAGGCTTCCCTGATACATCGTCGCTGCCGCGACCATCTCACTAGCAAGCTGGCCATAGCGCTCCTGGTCGCGCCTTCGATTGCCGCGGCGTTCGCCATACCAGGTCGCGATCCAAAGTAGAGCTGGTACTGCGGCGCTGACGAGGCCGATGAGAATCTGCTCCATCCGATCATGGTGCCGTGTGCCGTCTCACCGGTTTCCGCGGGTGTTTAGTCGACTGGAGCAGACCTCTGGTCGAGCAACCGCCACCCCCGTCCTGTCAAGTGCCACGCGAGCAGGTATCCGTTCACGATGTCGCTTAGTGACCCCGCGACGGCAAAATCTGCTAAGCCGCCGTCGGCTGCCGGTCCGCTTTGCTGGGTCCCCGGACGGTTGAACGCAACCCACAGGAGCCCGTGTGCAGCCCCTGACCCGGCACGCCACTCTGATCGTGCTTCGACCTCGGCTTGAGAGCCGAGCGCCGCTGCGGCGGCTTGCTGGACGATGCCGGTGGCGTTGAAGCGGCCTGCATCCCCAGTTGTCGCACGTAGGGCCTCGTGCTCATCGCGACGCCTGCGGATGTGGTCGACGAGACTCGTCGTGTTCGGGTCGTTGCCTGCTGCCAAGACGGCGAGGTCGTTGAGGTATTTCAGGTGCTGCTCGTAGATCTCGGCCCTGACGATCCGGCTTCGTTGGAGGCGCTTGGTTGCATCGTCCGGGGCGAGGACCCAGACGGCCTGGGCGGCACTCAGGGTGGCGGTGCGGATTAGGGTGCGTTGAGCGAAGGGAAAGAGGGTACGCGCGTCGAGATGAGCGCGGATTGCCTTAAGGTGATCACCAGCTGCTGACAGGGCCCCGAAAACAAGTTGGGAGGTAGGGAGCACCTTCCAGTCCTCGTCGTCGGCTGCCAACTTGCTCCCTGGCGCCGCGTGGAATGCGGTCTCCGCCCGTTGACTCCAGCGCTCGAGGTCAGGATAGGTCGATCGGATGTGTTCGAGGGCTTCTTGTTCAGTGGTCATCAGTGGCTGATGTAGTTCGTAGCTGCCGTACTGAGGTACAACTTCTCCGCGTCGTCGGCCTCCTTGACGGCTCGCCGGACCTGTTCGCGCGTGAGGTCGAGAACACGCAGAGTCTTATCTTTCATCTGGGCAACGGCTTCGACGCGGTGGAACTCCTCGGCGTACTCGACGGCGAAATTCGCGAGACCACGGAGCTTCGGGAGCGCGTCAGTGAGGTGAGTGCCGTGGGGGTCGACGATGGAGACCCTAATGTTGTCCTCATCACCGGCGAAGAAGATGAAGTCTGGACACAGGCGTCGCCAGTTCTCCTTGGCGTCCTTGTATGCGATGGCCAGGGAGTCGTCGGATGCCCTGCCGGGGTTGCGGTACCAGGCGAGGAAACCTGGCTGGGCCATCTCGGAGTCGAGCACCATCGCTTCCCAGGCGGAGTCGAACGAGGAGAGGGGGAACTCGCCGTTGCCGTCGGACATGAGATGGCCAGTCCTGGTGGTGAACTTCTCCCCGTCGGCGTTCTCGGTCTCTTCCGAGCGGACCCTAGGTCGCAGTATGTCGATTCGCTGGGGATCGGTGGACATGGCGATGATGTCGTCGTAGACGGCTCGCCGTTCGTCGCGGAGGCCTTTGATGGCGACCCGGTACTGGTCGAGCCACTTCTTCGCCATGGCGTCGGCTTCACGGTTGAGTTCGGCCTGTACTCCAGCAACCTTGGCTAGGGCTGCCACTTTGAGGTGCGCTTCGAACAGACCGTCATCATCTCCGTCGGCGACGGCGATGTGGTCGGCATACTTGCGGGCGACGTCCGGTGACAGTATGCGTCCGGCCATCTTGAAGTCGGCTTCGACGGAGCGTTCGTCGGCGATTTCGGAGAACTGGCCTTCGACAACCACGTTCTTGTTGCCGGCGCTGGCCAGGATGGTTTCGCCTTGAACTTTGAGGATTTCGTCGCTGGCCTCGTCGACTTTACCCTTGTGACGTGCCATGAGACCGTCGAGGACGGCGAAAAGCTCAGCGTAGGCGTCCTTGCGGGCGTGGGTCCGAAGAGCGTCACGGGAGAGCGCCTGCGCGAGGGCGCTGAGCCGCTTGGTGGGTTTCGCGACCTTGCGTGGCAGCGTCTGGGACGGGAGTCGGTCGAACGCCTCCCACACGGCCGCGGGGATGGTTTTGTTGACGTACATGTCGAGCGGCTTGATCAGCACGCGACGGCCGTCGCCGCCCCCAGTATCACCTGACCCGTCGTCGCCCTCAGGATTCTTTCCGAGTAAGACGTCCGCGACTGCGGTGGCGGTCTTGCGGTTGAACTTCGGCAGTACGCACTCGACAGAGTTCAGGAGATCGTGCCCGGGGATGCGTCGGGCAAGAGGGGTGCGGACCATACGCCCGAGCAACTGGGTGATGTGTGTCTCGTCCTTGGCAGGCCGGAACGACACCAAGACCTCAGCTCTGGGGCAGTCCCACCCGGTTGAGATGCCGTCCTTGGCGAATAGGACTCTGACGCGGGTTCGTTCTTGTACCTTTTCGGGGCTCACGTACGGGACGACGAAGCCGCCGGCATCGATGGGGATGTGGTCGCCGAACACATGCGCCATCGCGTCCGGGGGAAGGTCATGCCATTCGTCGTAGATTGTCGTGAAGGCCGACACCAGTAGTTCATCAGATGGTGTGTTGGGAACCTGCACGACGAAAAGTGGTACCACCGGGTCGACGGGCGGATCCTGTGCCTCTGCATACTCCCGCCACATCGTGGTGGACTCCTTCACCTTCCGGATCGCACGGGCCAACAGCACCGTGTCGAAGGCTCCGGACTCGTCGGGGATGTCCAGTCGAATGTCGTCCTTGAGCAGCCCGGACTCCTGCACCCGCGCCGGGTCCACGATGACCGACGGATACTGCAGCCGTCCCTCTGCTTCTGCCATGGCCGTGTTGAACCGCTCTACTGTCGCGGAGATTCCCCACACGACCGGCACCGGTGGAACCCCATTCGCGCCGTTGATGAGCCGCCGCACGTTGGTCTGCTTCTCAGCACGGTCAGTCTTCGAGGGCTTCCGCATGCCCCGGTGCGCTTCGTCCAGGATAAGGTAGAGCGTCAGATGCTCATCTTCGATGGTGTTCCGAAGCGTGTCCCAGATGGTGAAGGAGCGCAAATCCGGCGATGCCTGACGCTCCATCAGTGCCTCTTGGTGGTCATCGACCGCACCCTTGACCAGTAGTGAGTTCTTGGACAACTTCTGGGAGTTCAGAAAGTAGACCTTGCCCGGCTCGAACTTCTGCTGGTTAAATGTGCTCCCGATGACAACGAGCCGTGAATGCGGAATACGATCCCCGGCCTCCATGAGTCGAAACCGAGTCTGCTCGTTCAACGACGGATCGTCGGTGAACCACAACACCACCGCACCGGGATCGGCCTGGAAGTCGAAGTCGTCGTTGCCGTCGAATAGCGACTCGATGACTGAGGCAGCCATTACGGTCTTGCCTGCACCAGTTGTTGCGGTCAAGGAGAACGCGACCGGGCGGCCTTTGCGATGGAAGTCATCACGAGCGTCCGCGAGATTACGAAGGACATTGCCGACAGCATCGTTCTGATAGTCCTTTAGCGTGAATTCCATGGCCGACCGTCACTCCCTGCCCGTGTTGATGGTGAAGTTCGTCACGTAAGATTCGTACAACCTCACCGGTTTCACGTGAACCGGGAGCTCGGAGCACACCATCTGATAGCTGCGTTCATCATCGGTAACGATGAAGGCCATCCTGACGTCCTCGGACTTCTCGAGTGCGTTCAAGAAGTCATGTGAGTAATCCATGTCGAATAGCACGCCGTAGGTGTCCGCGACATCGAAATCGTCCGTAGCCTTCTCGATGCGTCGCCCCTGCGACCCCGACTTCAACCAAAGCAACGGAGCGATGGCCTCGAACGCACGGTTGTGAGCCACCGTTCTGGGCGCCTCGTAGGTCATCGTGAAGAACTCAACGTTCTCCTCGAACCCATCCGACATCGGAAACTCGTCGTCGGTGAACTTGTAGTTGCCCTCCACCGTCGCGCCCTCTGGTGTCAGGCCGGTGATGGCTGCCTTGAGCCGCGGTTCTGTGATGGAGGCGCAGATGCCCAGGGCTTCCCACTCGGGATCGCCAGGCCGCAGTCCACGTTGCCGTAGCCCAGCCTGCTCTTCGACCGATACTTCGTTGTTGGTGACGCTGATTGATCTGCGGCGACCGTTGTCCTGGTGGTTTAGTCGCATCACAGCGTGTGCGGTCGTACCAGAGCCCGAGAAGAAGTCGAGCACGACCGCATCCGGCTTTTCGAGGACAGCGAAGCGCACGGCATCCTCCACCGCGTACAGCGACTTCGGAAATGGGAACTTGCGCCCTGGCATGAGCGTCGAGATAACGCCCGAACCATAATATCCGGCGTTGTGTGACGCGCGGTTCCATACGGTCATTCCTGCCCGCGCCGGAGCCCGGTTCGTCTCAAGCTGCAAAACATTATTACTATCACGCCCAATAATCCGGATCTCACCACGCGCAATCCGCTCCATTTGACCGCGGTTGAGGTAGAGGATGCTCCATCGGTCATTCTTGGCGTCGTAAGCCCCCGCCTTTGCAGTGCCCTTCGACACATGGGTGCGTAGAGTTTCAGGCGAAACTTGCCACCGCTTTTCAGCACCATCTCGCGCGAGTGGCCAAATGGCTACAAGTCCCTTAGGTACTGGTACGGTGGACCGGTCGACTTCCAGTGGTATCGCATTTCCGACGGAGACAATCGCTCTTCGCTTAGGGTCAACAAAGACCGGGTAGAACAGTTTCGGCCGGTCCTGCCGCCGCGCGTTGTTGCTTCCCTTTATCAGGCGCTCCCAGCGAACCGGATCTGGCCGTGACTCATCTCGCTGCTCGGACGACAGAAGGTCATCGGTAGTCAAGGCTGGACCAGCATCTCCAAGGAACACAAAGAAGGCGTACTCCTCGACGCGCGTGAACTCTCGATTCCTAGCTACGCCGCGATGGTTGATGGTGATGGTGACCATCTGGACCCTCGACTCCGGAAAGACCTGCTGCAAGAGCAAGCCCAGACGGTGAACCTCCCGCTCGTCGATGGTGACGATGAGCACCGAGTCAGCGGGATTGAGTAGTCGCTTCGCAAGTTTAAGGCGGCGTTCCATAAACGCAAGCCATTTGGAATGTCTGTAAGCATCTTCGGCGTCGACGTAGTTGTTATTGTACTTCCAGTCTCGCGCTCCGCTGTTATAGGGAGGATCGATATAGATAGCGTCGACCTTGCCCTCGTGGGTATAGAGCAGGGCCTGTAGGGCGTGAAAGTTCTCAGCGTTGATGACGGTGTGGAAAGGCTTGTCGCCCCCTTGTTCGACTTTTCCGGTGGACTTGAGGCCGGGGTAGATGGGGTCGCGGAACTCAGCCACGACGACAAGCTCATCGAGACGGCGAGTGGTGGTTTCCGCTTCCGACTCAGGGCCGTCCTTCCGGATGAGGGTGGCGACCCGTCCAGCAGGGGTCCGAGCGATTGAGGCGACGCGCCAGAGCCGTCGGTCAACGCTTCCAGGAGATGTTCCCCTTTCGGGCACGAAGCGGACCTTGTCCCCTTTGCGTACTGGGCGTCCTGGGAGCTCGACGGTCTCGGGTGTGTGGCGTTCAAAATTGAGACCGAATGACCGGCGTTCTCCGAGCGCCTTAACCTCGCGGGCGAGGTCTGCTGCCAACTGCGGATCCTTCTGCTCGATCTGCTTGAGCAGGTTGCTCAGTGCTGACACGTTCCCCGTCTTCCTTCATCCAACTCGTGGCCTGTACGCGCTATGAATCTGAGGTTATCGGCGGCGTCTCGGTGGACGCGCATATGCGGGGCTGCTCGACCGCTTCGACTCGGCAGAAGGTTGGAGCGGTTCAGTCAAGGCAGTGCAGGGCTCCGATAGGTCATCACTGAAGCTCTGCCTCTAGGTATTCCTGGACGGCAGGGAAGAAGCCGTAGGGAACGTACGTGGCAAGCTCGTCCCTCTTGCACCACGCGAGATCGGCCAGCTCGTCGGTGTCTACGACGTGGGCTTCGCCGGAGACGATCTCGCACGCGACGTAGATCATCTTGCGTCCCGTGTTCGGGTGGATGCGTTCGCCGAGGTTCTTCGCGGGTGTGACCGTGAGACCCACTTCCTCGCCAGTCTCTCGGGCGGCCGCTGCTTCGGCGGTCTCGTCTGGTTCGACCTCGCCGGATGGCAGGGCCCAGAGCAGGCTTCCTTCTCTTTGGCGACGCTGGACCAGCAAGACACGTCCGTCTTGCACGATTACCGCGGCGGCGACGGCAGGCCGTCCCTCAGGAAGCTGCTGTGTCATGTCGTCCCTCCAAGGTTCGAATCACAGGCGGATAGATCGAGTCTCGCGGAATGAACCGTGTCAGGTCCCCACGCTGCACCCAGGTGACGTCCACGTTCTCTACGACGTCCCTGTTCTCAGCTGTTCCTGCGAGGTAGTCACAGAGGAAGTATTCGCAGTAGACATGGGTCAGAGGGTGGAGTCGAGTGCCGAGGTTCTGGCTGATGGCGCAGTGGATTCCGGTCTCACTCAGCGTCTCCCGCACGGCGGTTGTTCCGCTTGACGTGCCGGGCTTGACCACGCCGGCGGGGAACTGCCAGGAGATCCCTCCGGCGTCATCTCCGCGTCGGCAGACGATCAGGACGTCATCGTCCCTGATGACGATCGCTATGGCGACTCGGAGCACCTGTGGGCTGCCCGCCGAGCCAGTCGAGGACGCGGCAGGCTGGTTGATGTCGCTGAGTAGACGTCCAAACCGCGACCGTGCGTCCGCTGGGGCTTGTTCGAGAGTGGCGTCCAAGATCTGCTGCATTTCAGTCTTGGGTATGAGGTCAGGCCTGCTGTGCCAGGTGCCAACGGTGCGTACGGCGATGCCAAGCTTGCGGGCGAAAGCTTCGTTGGTCATGCGTAAGGCGGCCTGCAAGGCGCAGGCGTGCTGGGCGGTCCAGACTTCGATGACTTCCATCGTTGCGGTCCCCCATGCTTGAAAAGTCATTACGGGTGCCGGTGTGTGTCATCTCGCTGCATCGTGGATGGGCTGTGAGTGCATCAGCGGTTCATGGCCGCTTCTGCCGTCCGGGGGTTGACTCAACCTCATGGGACTCCAGACGGTGGACGCGGGCCTCGAGCTCGTCAACACGGGAGGACAACTCCTCGAGCTTCGCCTGTGTCGGCTCCACTTGTGGTGCGGGTACAGCTCGGACGAAGACGCCAACGCCTTGCCGAGAGGTGATCACTCCTTCATAGCGGAGCACGGCAAGTGCCTGCTTCACCGTCATGTGCGAGATGCCGTACAGCTCAGAGATCTCGCGTGTGGGCGGAAGGCGGTCACCAACCTCGTAGTCGCCACGCCTGATGGCGTCACGCAGGTCGTCCGCCACCTGCACATAGCGCGGACGAGGATCTTCGAGGTCGGATCGCACCGCCCAAGGATAGACGACTCGGCTAGCTGGCCCCCGCCGAAGTGTTTGCGTTCGCCCAGGTCTGGGTGCATCATGTAGCTAGCTAAGCTTTCTAAGAAGGCTAAGTGCGCCGCCAGGTTGGCTGGCTGGCCCGTTCGAGTCGGGCGCGTGCACGGAGCCACACAGGGCGTGTGGTGAGGCGTGGTGCCTCGTTCCATCGATCCCATAAGGGGAGTGCACTCATGAATCTGCATCTGGATGGGTCGCGTTGGACGTTCACGGTGACGAAGGCTCCGGAGCCGAAGACTGACAACGAGGGACGTCAGAAGACGGACCGTAGGACCGGGGAGAGGTTGACTGTCACCCAGATGATGGCACTCAACGCTGAGGACGGGGCTGATGTCATCACGGTCACTGTGGCAGGAGACGTGCCGAAGGTGAGCGTGGGGCAGATCGTGACCCCGGTTGAGCTGGAAGCCATCCCCTGGGCGACGAACGGCCGTAACGGTGTGGCCTACCGGGCCAAGTCTCTCGACACCCCGAAGCAGGGCGTCAAGGCCGCCTAAAGCCCCAGGTCAGGCGGTGGACGGCGACACACAACCTGAGTCGAGTGCGACTTTCATGAACGCCCTGCCGTGCCGGGCAGGGATGCGCCGCTGACGGCGCGACACAGCTATACGACACAGAAACGGCCCCACGAATGGGGCCGCTCCCAGAAGACAGGCAGAGAGCCGGGACTGGTTGAGCGCCTTCCCGGCTCTCTGCCTTTTTTCAACCCCTCACCAGAAGGGCTTTGCCATGTCCGATGCTACCCACAACCCGAACCCCGACGACCCGTATCGGGGAGAACCGGCAGGGGATGAGTCGGCCGCCCACGCCGAACACGGCCGCAGCTGGGCCCGCAACGAGGTAGCGCTGCGTGCGTTCCGCCTGATGGCGGTGTATGAGCACCTGCGCCAGGCGGTGGACTGGATGTCCGCCGAACTGAAGGCACAAGAACGACTGTTCGAGGCCTTCCCCGACGCCCAGGGCGCGCAGGCGGTGATGGCTGACGCGGCGGCGATGACCGCGGCGATCCTGGCCGAACGTGACCACGCCGCCGAGGTCGTGTGCTCGATCTTCGGAGAGACGGCGTTCAAGACCGGAGAGGTCCACCTGGCCTTCCACAAGGTCTCCGCCGTCCTGGACGACATCGCCCGGGAGGCCGGTGAGAACCGTGCCCCGTAGCAACAGCAACCGTGTCCGCGCGGTGGAGAACGTGAAACCGCGCATCCATCAACGCTGGCTCGCCCAGCTGCTGCTCGCCTGCTGGCGGTGGCTCCCCGAAACCTTCGCTGCATGTGTGGTGGTGCTCGCCTACGTCCAGCTGGAGCAGATGGACCTGCCGCCGTGGGCGGCCGGATCCGTGCTGGTCGCACCCGTCACTCTGCTCCTGGTCATTCCGCCGACTGGGCGGGTCCTGGTGGCGTGGTTCTGGGTCGATGTGACCCGACACCGGCTACGCACCTTCATGTCGGAGAACGGGCTCCGTAACCGCTCCGGCCGCCTCCCATGGCTGGCCGTCATCTATCCCACCGCTGTCGGTGAACGCGCCTGGATGGTCCTCGTGGGAGGGATCTCCTGCACCGACGTCGAAGAACGACTCAAGTCCCTCGGCTCCACCTGCTACGCCCGCGACGGCCAGGTCGTCGCCCACCGCAAGTGGAGCCACCTCATCCGCATCGACATCACCCGCCGTGACCCCCTCGACTCCACCAAACCCGTCCGGTCACGGCTCCTCCCCAAAAACACCCCATCCGAACTCCTCCCACCCAGCCCCAACCCGGCCGACAGCGCCGGCGCATCGCACTGGGCTATCGGGATCGGACTGCCCCTCAACCACGACACCAACAACGAAGACAGCAAAGCGCCGAACGGCCAACCCAACGGTCACGGCCAGGTGGACGGCATGAAGGCCATCGAGCCGCCGACACCCCCAACCAAGAACCAGAAGGAGTCCGCAAACAAGAGGAAGCCGAGTAAGGAGGCACCCACCACCGCGGCCAGTCCTGCGGTGTTGTCGGCCTCCGGTGAGGACGTCTCCGATTATGTCTAGCCGCCAACTCGGCGGACTGGTGCTCCCCGGCCTCACGGCCGGGGACACCCCCGCCACCACCACCCCCGCTACTTCCGTCTCGGGGCTGTCGGCCTACGACAAGGTGCACTTCGGTATCGATGAGTACGGCCGGCCCCTGCAGGTCGAGTTGGCCTCCCGCAGCCTGCTCGCCGGCGGGCTGTCCCGCTCGGGGAAGTCCGGGTTCATCTCCAACGGCGTCGGCCACATGTCCCAGTGCACTGATGCCCGCATCATCCTCATCGACGGGAAGATCGTCGAGCTGATCCTGTGGAAAGAGACCGCCGACTTCTTCGTCGGCCCCGACCCCGTACTGGTCAACCACGTGCTGTTCACCCTCCAGGAGGAGATGAACCGCCGCTACGAATGGCTCACCCACCGCCGACGCCGCAAGGTCGTCAAAGGCGACGGCATGGACCTGATCACCGTCTGGATCGACGAACTGTCGGTGTTCACCACCGTCTACGGCACCCGCGACACCCAAGAACGCTTCCTCTCCCTGCTCATGGACCTCGTACAGCGAGGCCCGGCGGCCGGGATCGTCGTCGTCGCGGCCACACAGCGGCCCTCGGCTGAGATCGTGCCGACCCGGGTGCGGGACGTGTTCTCCTACCGGGTCGCGTTCCGCTGCTCCACCCAGGCGTCCTCCGACATCATCCTGGGCACCGGCTGGGCCGACCTGGGCTATGACGCCTCCAAGATCCCCACCAACCGGCCCGGTGTCGGCTACTGCCTCGCCGAAGAAGGCCGACCCTTCCGCTTCCGGTCGGTCTACCTGGAAGACGAGGAGATCGACACCCTCGTCGCCCGCTCCCTCTCAATCCGCGGGATGGCGGGTGCCGCATGAGCACCTACACCGGCCCCCGCAACCAGCCATCCCGTCGACGAACTCGTCCACGCCCTGGTCCACGCCGTCGTTTCCGCCGTCAGCTGGCCGAGTTCGACGACCCGACCGGTGCCCGGCACGGCGGGCTCCCCACCTACCCCTGGCACATGGCCCCGGAAGGGCTGGCCACCAAACGACAGCTCCTGGCCCTCGAGCTGCGACCGGGCGGGCAACCCATCGCCGCCCAGGTCATGTGGATACGCCACGGCCAACCAGCCGTCGCCTACCTCTACGACATCGCCAAAGCGAAGCCGAAGCGGATCCCCACCCTGGCGCAGCTGCACGCCATCGAGAAAGCACTCGCCGCACGCCGCACCTGCCCCCTGTGCGGGATCGACGCCGGCTACACCATCCCCACCTCGCTCGGCTGCTGCCTCAACTGCGCCACGCCCAACACGACTCAGGAAGGACAAGCAGCATGATTACCCCCACCGCGGAACCCACGACGGCTCCGCACGCGGCCACGCTGGAGGCCCTCAACCGGATCACGTTGCTCATGCGTGAGCACCGCGACGAGATCCCTCCCCAGGCGCTCTACATCGTCCTCACCGGCTATGACCGTCGCGTCGACGTCCAGGTCACCAAGATGGCCGGTACACGCGAACAGCGCTGGGCCCTGGTCGACCGGATCGCGCAGATCTGCGGCAACCCGACACCGGAGAAGCACACCTTCCAAGGCTCCCTCTTCTACGCGAGCGACTCGCCGGGCTGGCACATCTACACCGTCGACGACATCGCCGAGGACGGCGCGGCATGAGCGACACCACACCAGTCGCCGTCCCTGACGCCTCGTATGCGGAGCGGTTCAAGGCCCGGCTCATCGAGCACGGCTACCAACACAACGTCGCCGCCCGTAACGCCTACACCGTGGGCGTCCTCGCCTTCCTCCTCGAGGAAGCCATCCAGGCCGCCTGCCTGGACGACATGCGCGCACAAGTTGCCCGCGGCCTGGCGATCGTCGACGCCTTCGACCAGCTCTGCGACACCGACACCCACACCACCCTCCACAACCCCGACCAGTTGAAGGGAGGCGACCTGTCGTGAGCGTCCGCTCCTACACCGTGTGGGGCGCCACCTGCGACTCCTGCGACGCCGACTTCGAAACCACCCACAACGACCTCCCCTGCGACCGGGAAGACCTCACCGACTTCGGCTGGGCCATCGACGGCGACAACGCCCTCTGCCCCTCCTGCGCGGCACGGGAAGGCACCCGCCCCGAAGACCGCAAAGTCACCTCCATCACCAGCAGGCGGCCTGCGTGACCCACTCGACGCCGACCATCACCCCCGACACCCATGCGGTGCCGGGGGCGGTGGCCGCTGCCCAAACAGCCGCTGCCGGAACCCACTTTGCCGTCCCTTCCGCGATCGAGCGGGCCGGTCGAGACGACTACGGCCGCTGGCTCAACCATGTGCACTCCGCGGCCGGCTGCTCCCAACCTGTCCGCCTCGCGGGCAGGTTCCGCATGGCCACCGTCGACACCACTTCCGGTGAGATCACCCGGGAGGGTCCGGAGGTGTCCACCGCCGACATGCCGGACGGGGTGCTCTACAAGGCCTGCGGCAACCGCCGGGCGGCGGTGTGCCCGTCGTGCGCGGAGATCTACCGGGCCGATGCCTACCAGCTCGTCCTCGCCGGCCTCCGCGGCGGCAAGGGCATCCCAGAGACGGTCAGTGGGCATCCTGCGGTGTTCGCCACGACGACCGCCCCCGGGTTCGGCATCGTGCACACCACGCGGACCACGAAGAAGGGCCAGCCTGCCCCCTGCCGGGCCAGGCGCACCCCCGACGTGTGTCCGCACGGTGTTGACCTGTGCTGCATGCGCCGCCACGCAGACGGGGACGAGCAGCTCGGACAGCCTCTGTGTCCGGACTGCTACGACTATGAGCACCACGCGGTGTGGAACGCGTTCGCTGGCGAACTGTGGCGGCGCACCACCATCAAAGCCAACCGGATGCTGCACAAGTGGGCACGTCACCGCGGCTACGCAGAACGGATTGTCGACCCGGAGACGGGCAAAGCCAGGTGGAAGACCCCGGTCCGGATCAGCTTCGGGAAGGTCGCGGAGTTCCAACGCCGCGGCCTGGTCCACTTCCACATCCTCGCCCGCTTCGACGGCATCGACTTCGACAACCCCGAAGCGATCGTGCCGCCGCCGGACTGGGCGAACAGCTTCCTCCTCTCGTCGTTGCTGCAGTACGCGGTCGCTCGCACCAGCTACGTCACGCCCGCCCTGGTCGTCGGTGACCACCGCCGGCGGCTGCTCGTCGACGAGCCGGACGGGTGGCTCCTGGCGTGGGGTGAACAACTCGACGTCCGTCCGGTCCGGATGCGCGGGGACGACAAGCTCACCGATGAACGTGTCGCCGTCGAACTCGACCACCACGGGCGTACCCGCATGCTCTCCGGCAACGCGGTAGCCGGCTACCTGGCCAAGTACGCCACCAAAGCCACCGAGGCCGTCGGGCACTCCTCCCGCCGGCTCACACCGTCCACGGTTGGCCTGTTCGCGAACGACAGCCACCCCGGCCGCCTCATCGCCGCCTGCTGGCGGCTGTCCCAACGCGGCCTGCAGACCACCAGCGCGTGGAAGGACGGCAGCTACTACCGGCTGCGGCGGTGGGCGCACATGCTCGGCTACGGCGGCCACTTCTTCACCAAGTCCCGCCGCTACTCCGCCACCTTCCGCCAACTCCGCCAAGCCCGCATCGACTGGCGGAGAGCACACCATCAATCGGCCGAACACCTCGAGGAGCACCAGGTCCTGGCGGTCATCGGCGAACTCGTCTACACCGGCACCGGTTGGCACACCACCGGCGACGCGCTGCTCGCCAACACCGCGGCTGCGATGGCACGCGAGCAACGCCAAACCGGACGACTGGAGATCGCAACCAACGGTTGACACATCGAGCTGATCTGAGGAGGGGCTATGCAATCAGAGGAGTCTCGGAGGCTGTATCGGATCCCGCACGCGATGCGCTTGCTGAGCATGAGCCGCACTGTCATCTACGAGAAGATCCGGGCCGGTCGGCTTCGTATCGTCAAGGAGGGCCGTACGACGCTTGTGCCTGCTGAGGCGATTGAGGAGTACGTCGAACTGCTTAAGCAGGAAGCGGAGGTCTCGCGTTATGGCAAAGCGTCGTAGCCGTGGTGACGGTGGCCTCCACTGGGACGAAGCCCGGCAGCGTTGGATCGCCACTGCCCAGCTCGGCTTTCGGCCGAATGGCAAGCGCATCGTCAAGAAGGGGAGTGGCAGGACTAAGACGGAGGCGAAGCAGAAGCTCAAAGAGGTGCTGCGTGACCTCGAGGATGGGCTTCCTGTCGTCCGCGACGATCACACGGTTGCGTATGCCGTGCGGTCGTGGCTGTCCTACGGCTTGACGGGCCGCGATCCGAGCACCCTGAAGACCCGCACGATCTTGGCGAATGTCCATGTCATCCCTGATCTCGGGGCGCGCAGGCTGAGGGATTTGACGGCGGACGACGTGGACAGGTGGTTGGCGGCCAAGGCGCAGGATCTCAGCACTCGGTCGCTGCGGGACATTCATTCGATCTTGAGGCGCTCGATCGCGAGGGCGCAGGCCCGTGATCAGGTGAAGCGCAACGTTGCCCTGCTGTGCGATGTACCGAAAGGTCGGGAAGGGCGACCTTCCAAGTCGTTGACCTTCGACCAGGCGAGGGCGGTACTCGCAGTCGCGGGGGAGACGCGTCTCCACGCCTACGTGGTCCTGGCGTTGCTGACGGGGGCGCGGACGGAGGAGCTGAGAGCGCTGACCTGGGATCATGTCGACCTGGTGGGCGATCCGACGAGTGTCCCGCCGATTCCTCCGTCTCTGGCGGTGTGGAGATCAGTTCGGGCGGGTGGTGACACGAAGACCCGGCGGTCCCGCCGTACGCTCGGACTTCCTCGTCGGTGCGTGGCCGTGCTCCAGGCGCATGCCGTGCGGCAGCAGCGGGAGCGGACGGAGGCGGGGGATCGGTGGCAGGAGCACAACCTGGTGTTCTCGTCCAAGGTCGGGACCGAGCTGGACGCGGCGAACGTCCGCCGGGCCTTCCGCCAGGTCGTGAAGCTCGCCGGGCTGGATCCGACCCAGTGGACCCCGCGGGAGCTCCGGCACAGCTTCGTGTCGCTTCTGTCCGACGCGGGGGTGCCGTTGGAGCGGATCGCGCAGCTGGTGGGCCACAGCGGCACGTCGGTGACCGAGACCGTCTACCGGAAGCAGCTGCGACCGGTCATGACGGAGGGCGCGGAGATCATGGACGGGCTCTTCGCGACCGGCGACGCCCCGTCTGGCCGTAGTCACTCAGTTAGTCACTCAGAGGATGGCGAAGGGGGTGTCACCTGGTGGTGACACCCCCTCTGACCTGCGTCGGGGTGGCGGGATTTGAACCCACGACCTCTTCGTCCCGAACGAAGCGCGCTACCAAGCTGCGCCACACCCCGCAAACGCCTGAGGAGTCTATCGGGCCCCTCGGCGGGACTGCGACTGGGTATCGGTCGAGGCGTCCGCGATGCCCCGGTAGACCGTCAGCTGCCACTGCTGGAAGGGCACCTGACGCCAGAAGGAGAACCCCAGCTTCTCCATCACCCGGACCGATCGGACATTGGCGGCGACGGTGATCGCGATCAACGAGGGGAGTCCGAGGGTGCCGTAGGCCAGGTCACGGACCGCCAGGGCGCCCTCCGTGGCGAGGCCGCGGCCCCAGGCGCTCCGGGCCAGCCGCCAGCCGATCTCCACCTCGTCCGGGACCGCGCGGTGCTGGTGGAGCCCAATGAAGCCGGCGAGCTCGCCCGTGGAGCGGAGCTCGACGGCGTACAGGCCGTAGCCACGCTCCTGCCAGTGCTCGTCGATGCGCTCGGCGAGCAGGTCGGCCTCGGCCTCGCTCATCGGCGTACCGGTGATGTGCTCCATCACCATCGGGTCCGCGTTGAGCGCGTTGAACGCCGGACGGTCCTCGGGCCGCCAGGTACGCAGCACCAGGCGCGGGGTCTCCAGCCGAGCGGGAACCCTGAGCAGACCACCCCGAGGCGCCGTCACAGGGCCGAACGGAGGGTCAGCAGGCTGGCCTCGGGGTAGCACGCGAAACGTACCCGTGCGTACGGCGAGGTGCCGAGCCCGGCGGACACATGCAGCCAGGACGGCCCCCAGCGCGAGAGCCCCTTGGCCCGCCCGGTGTCCAGGTCACAGTTGGTCACCAGCGCACCGTACCCCGGCACGCAAAGCTGGCCACCGTGGGTGTGACCGGCCAGCAGGAGGCGGTAGCCGTCGCCGACCATCGCGTCGAGCACCCGGCGGTAGGGGGCGTGGGTGACCCCGATGGTGACCTCGGCGGAGGTGTCGGCCGGCCCGGCGACCTCTTCGTACCGGTCCGCGTGCATATGCGGGTCGTCCACGCCGGCGAACGCCAGTCGCCTGCCGTCGGCCTTGAGCTCGCCCTTGGCGTTGTTGAGATCGAGCCAGCCCGCCTCGGCGAACCCGGCGCGCAGCCGCTCCGTGGGCAGCCGCGGCGACACGAGCGGGCGGGGGCCCTTCTTGCGCCACAGGTAGCGGGTCGGATTGAAGCGCGACGGCGTGTAGTAGTCGTTGGAACCGAAGACGAAGACGCCCGGCAGCTCCAGCAACGGCTCGTAGGCACGCAGGACCAGCGGCACCGAGTCGGGGTGGGAGAAGTTGTCGCCCGTGGTGACCACCAGATCGGGCTCGAGGGCGGCGAGGCCGCGTACCCACTCGATCTTGTCCCGCTGGTCCGGCATGAGGTGAAGGTCGGACAGGTGCAGGATGCGCAGCGGTCGGCTGCCCGGCGCGAGGACCGGGACGTTGAAGCGGCGCAGACGGTAGGCCCGGACCTCATAAGCCGCGGCGTACGCCACGCAGGCGGCACCGGCGACGGTCGCGCCGGCAACGGTTCGCAGGGAGTACTTGAGCAGCGGATGCACCTCGCCAGGGTCCCATATGTGTGACGCGTCGGCGAACACGCGACGACCGGTCGAGCGCCGAACGTCGGGCGCGCGCGACCGTAGGATCAGGCGCATGAGCGACCTCAAGGACCGTCTGCGTGCCGACCTGACCGCCGCGATGAAGGCGCGGGACGCCCTGCGCGCGTCGACGCTGCGAATGACCCTGACCGAGGTGACGAACGCCGAGGTCGCGGGGGCCACGGCGCGGGAGTTGAGCGATGCCGAGGTGCTGGAGGTCCTCGACAAGGAGGCCAAGAAGCGCCGCGAGGCCGCCGAGGCCTTCGACCAGGCCGGGCGTGCCGAGCTCGCCACCAAGGAACGCAGCGAGGGCGAGATCCTCGCGGAGTATCTGCCCGCCCAGCTCTCCGAGGACGAGCTGGCCGGGATCGTCCGTGCGGCGGTCACCGAGGCCGGCGCCAGCGGCATGAAGGACATGGGCAAGGTGATGAAGATCGTGCAGCCCCAGGTCAAGGGGCGGGCCGAGGGCGGCCGCGTCGCCGCCGCCGTCCGCGCCCAGCTGGGCTGAGCTCGGCGGTGTGAGCGCGGCTCCAGCACACGCTCACACCAGCC
Organism: Actinopolymorpha pittospori; assembly: GCF_014873875.1. Lineage (GTDB taxonomy): Bacteria > Actinomycetota > Actinomycetes > Propionibacteriales > Actinopolymorphaceae > Actinopolymorpha > Actinopolymorpha pittospori. The sequence goes on from NZ_JADBEM010000001.1 coordinate 3,192,866, forward strand.
GGGTGACCGCACCCACGCGAAGGGCCGCCTGCACCGACAGTTTCGTCGGTGCAGGCGGCCCTTCCTCACGCTGTCGGGCGGGCGGGGTTATCCCGTGCCCCCCAGGAACCCGGAAGCTCCGAGGAGGCCGGGTATGCCCGGACCGTTGGGCCCGCCGGGCCCTCGTGGCAGGTTCGGTCCTCGGGGACCGTCCGGGCCACCGGGCGGCTTGGGCAGGTCAGGCACCCGCGGCAGGTCGGGCGGGAGCGGCGGCTGCGGCGGCGGCGCCGGCGGCGTGCCGTCGGAGAGATAGATGGTGACGGTCGTACCGGAGCCGGCCGTGCTGTTGGGGCCGGGGCTCTGCCGGGCGACGGTGCCGCGCGGCAGACCGGAGTCGACGTAGCTGCCCATTGCCATCGTGAAGCCCGCGGCCTTGAGCGTGCGCTCGGCCTTGGACCGGCCCATCGAGATGACGGACGGGACGTTGGTCGGGATGCCCTGCACCAGGTCGGGGTTGGGCTCGACGAAGTTGGCGCTCTTGCGCCCCTCCAACGCGCCCTTCATCGCGGCGGTCCACATCGGACCGGCGAGCTTGCCACCCCAGACCTGGTCGCCGCCGACGGTGCGTCCGGCGATCCGGGTGCCGAGGAGGCTCTTCTGCGGCGGGTCGGCGTCGGTGATCACCGCGGCGGTGGCGAGGTTGGTGGTGTAGCCCATGAACCAGACGCCGATGCGGTCTTCGCTGGTACCGGTCTTACCGGCCGCCTGCCGCCCGTCGAGGTGCATGTCGGCACCGGTGCGGCCCGGGTCGGGGCCGTCGATGACCTGACGCAGCGTGTAGTTGACGCCGTCGGCGACTTCCTTGGGGATCTCCTGCTTGCACTGGGGACCCTGGACCTTCACCTGGTTACCGGTGCGGTCGGTGACCTCGGTGATCGGGATGGCCTTGCAGTGCAGCCCACGGGCGGCGAAGGAGGCGTAGGCCTCGGCCATCGACACCGGAGCGATCTCGTTGACACCGAGGGTGAACGGCTTGACCTGCTGCAGCGGGTCACCGTCGCTGCGGGTGGCGCCCAGCCGGGTCGCGATGTTGGCCGGCTCGCAGATGCCGGTCTGCTTCTCGAGGTTGCCGAAGAAGGTGTTGACCGAGTGGGTCGTGCCGGAGATCAGGGTGCTGGTCGAGCCGGCGCTGGTGGAGTTGCTGACTTTCCAGGGCAGGCGGTTGTAACCCGGCTTGCCGTTCTCGCAGGTCCGCACCGGTCCGGTGATCACCGTGCTGCCCGGCGACGGGAACTCCGCGGTCAGCGGGATGCCCTGCCGGATCGCTGCCGCCAGCACGAACGGCTTGAACGTCGAACCCGGCTGGTAGCCGATGCTGCCGTTGTACTTGTGCTGGGCGTTGAGGTTGATGAACGTCTTGCCCTTGCCGCGGCCGTAGCCCCGCGACTGCGCCATGGCCTTGATGTAGCCGGTGCCCGGCTCGACCATGGACAGCGCCCCGATCGCGCCGTCGGTCGGGTGGACGTTCTCCGAGACCGCCTTGTCGGCCGCCCGCTGGGCCTGCGGGTCGAGCGTCGTCCGGATCGTCAGGCCGCCCTGGTCGATCACCCGGCGCCGCTCGTCGCGGGTCTTGCCGAGGGCGGGGTCGTCGAGCAGGACCTGCTCGGCGTAGTCGCAGAAGAACGGATACGGCGAGTAGTAGCAGCCGCGCGGCGTCTTGTTCATCCGCAGGCCGAGGCCGGCCTTGCGGGCCTCCTCGTAGGTCGGCTGGGAGATCATCCCCACGTCGGCCATGCGGGACAGCACGAGGTTGCGCCGGCTGAGCGTGGCCTGCGGGTCGACGGCCGGGTTGACGTTGTTGGGGTCACGCACGATGGAGGCGAGCGTGGCCGCCTGCGTCAGCGTCAGCTTGCTCGCGGAGGTGCTGAAGTAGTGCTTCGCGGCGGACTCGACGCCGTAGGCGCCGTCGCCGAAGTAGACGATGTTGAAGTACTTCTCGAGGATCTCGTCCTTGGTCATCGTCTTCTCGAGCTCGACCGCGTAGCGCAGCTCCTGGAGCTTGCGGCCGTAGGAGTCCTCGACGACCTTCTGCTGCTCAGCCTCGGTCGCGGCCGTCTCGAAGAGGACCTGCTTGACGTACTGCTGAGTGAGGCTCGAACCACCCTGGGAGACGCCGCCCGACTGGGAGTTGCGGACGAACGCGCGGAGCGTTCCCTGGGCGTCGAGGGGCCCGTGCTGGTAGAACCGCGCGTCCTCGATCGCGAGGAGGGCGTTCTGCATGACCTTCGCGACCTGCTTGAGCGGGACCTCGACGCGGTTCTGGTCGTAGAACGTCGCGATGAGGGACCCATCGGCTGCCAACAGCCGGCTCCGCTCCGGAAGGGGCGGATCCTGCAGATTGGCGTCCATGTTCTCGAATGCGTCGGTCGTGGACTGGGTAGACAGTCCCAGCAAGCCGGCGAACGGGACCACCAAACCGGCGGCAAGCGCGCCGGTGAGCGCGCTGATCACGACGAACAGCAGGAGCTGCGAGACGAACCCCCGCTCTCCCCGCGTTCGTGACATGGCACGGATTGGGCTCATAGGGGCATAGCCTACGCGGTCGCCTGAACTGATCGCTGCGTCAAAGTACTCGACCTCCCGAGCGGTTCTTACCCAGTGGGCAGGCCGACACAATCACAAATCTGGTCTTCGGGGGCTGTCGCTTTGGGCGCCTCTGGCTTTACCGTTCTGCCAGGACGTTGGGGGAACGTCCGCGCATCGGTCACCTTGCGTGGCCGACGTCAGGGGAGGGACTACAGAATGACATGGAATGGCGACTGGGTCCGGCTGGCCGCCTGCCGCGGAAGCGACGAACCCGACAGGCTGTTCGTCCAAGGGGCCGCGCAACACGATGTCAAGACCGTGTGCATGGGCTGCCCGGTGCGGACCGAGTGCCTCGCTGAGGCACTGGACGGCCGCATCGAGTGGGGGGTTTGGGGAGGAATGACCGAGCGCGAACGTCGTGCCGTGCTCCGTCGCCGCCCCACAGTGACATCGTGGCGGCAACTGCTCGAAACCGCTCGTACCGAGTACGAGCGGGCCTACACCCGACACGGATCCGCCCGGGTTCGCGCTGTCGGTTGAGGCACGTCTCCTGCCAGGACACCCCGTCCCGGACCTAGCACGGGGGACTGGCGCGACACCCGTTCGAACGACGATCTTCAGTCCGAGGGACCAAGGTCCCTCGGACTGAAGTCACGTCAGGGCCTGTCCCGCCGAAAACGTCACTCACCGCTCAACCGGGCACCGATCTCCCGGAGGCCGTCCAGGTCGTGCACGTCGGACGACAGGGCCGGCACGCTCGCGACCGCCACACCCGGGTGGGCGGAGCCGAACCTCTCGGCGAGCCGGCGTTCGCGGCTCGCGCGCAGCATCCGCTCGCCGTGCAGCCGCAGCACCGCCGCGGCCGCCGGGTGCTTGCCGGACTCCGTGAGTGCCTCAGCGGCGGAAAGACTGCGCTCGGCCGAGACGTGCGTCGCCGCCGGAGCCGCCATCCGGTTGAGTACCAGCCCGGCCAGCGGCATCCGTTCGTCCCGCAGCCGCTCGACGAAGTACGAGGCCTCCCGCAGGGCGTCCGGCTCGGGCGCGGCCACCACCAGGAACGCCGTACGGCTCTGCTGGAGGAGCGCGAAGGTGCGTTCGGCGCGCTCCCGGAACCCGCCGAAGGTCGAGTCGAGCGCGGCGACGAAGGTCTGGATGTCGGTGAGGACCTGCGCGCCGACCAGTTTGGTCAGAGCGCCGGTGACCATGCCCATCCCGGCGGAGAAGATCCGGATCGGCCCGCGGGCGGGTGCGCTCAGGAGCCGGAGCAGCCGACTGTCCAGGAACGACGACAGCCGCTGCGGTGCGTCCAGGAAGTCCAGGGCGGAGCGCGAGGGCGGGGTGTCGACCACGATCAGGTCGTAGCTGCCGTTGGCGGAGGCGGCCGTGTGGAGCTGGCCGAGCTTCTCCATCGCCATGTACTCCTGGGTCCCCGCGAACGACGACGAGAGCGCGATGTAGAAGGGGTTCTCCAGGATCTGTTGTGCCTTGTCCGGCGAGGCGTGGTTGAGCACCACGTCGTCGAACGTGCGCTTCATGTCCAGCATCATCGCGTCGAGGTGGCCGCCCTTCTTCGTGTCGATCCCCTCGACCCGGCGGGGCGTGTCGTCGAGCTCGGGCAGCCCCATCGCCTGGGCGAGCCGGCGGGCGGGGTCGATGGTGAGGACCACGACGCGGCGGCCCCGCTCGGCGGCGCGTACCCCGAGCGCGGCGGCGGTCGTCGTCTTGCCGACACCGCCGGAGCCGCAGCAGACCATGATCTCGATCGAGGGGTCGTCGAGCAGCGCGTCGACCTCGAGACTGTGCAGCCCGGCCAGCGGGTGCGCCCCCCGGCTCACGCCATCCCCTGCGCGGTGAGCTCGTGGCTGAGTTCGAAGAGGCCGCCGAGGTCGACACCGTCGATGAGGCGGGGCAGTTCGTAGGTGGGACGACCGAGTTCGACGACGCGGGCGCGCAGGGTGTCCTCCAGGGCGACCCGGGTCGCGTGCTCGCGGGCCTCGGTGAGCAGTCCGGTGACGGTCTCGTCGTCGGCCGCGAGTTTGGTCTCCTTCAGGGCGGCGGTGAAGTCCGCCCTCGGCAGCGAGCCGTCCGCCGCGGCGGCCAGCATCTTCTTGTCCAGGGGACTGCGCTCGGCGAGGTTGACGACCACCGAACCGATCGGGATGCGGGCCGCGCGTAGTTCGGCGATGCCGTCGGCGGTTTCCTGCACGGGCATCTCCTCGAGCAACGTCACGAGATGGACGACGGTCTGCGGCGAGCGCATCAGCGACATGATGCTGTCGGCCTGCCGGCGGATCGGCCCGACCCGGGCGATGTCGGCGACTCCGGCGTTCACGCCGAGGAACCGCGCGATCCGGCCGGTGGGCGGAGCGTCCAGGACGACGCTGTCGTAGATACGGGCATCGCGCCGCTTCTTCTCCTTGCGGCGTACGGCCTCGTAGACCTTTCCGGTGAGGAGTACGTCGCGGACGCCGGGAGCGATCGTGGTCGCGAAGTCGACGGCGCCCACCTTGTCCAGCGCCCGCGCGGCCCGGCCCATCCGGTAGTACATCTCGAGGTACTCGGTGAGTGCCGCCTCCGGGTCGATGGCGAGGCCGTAGACCTCTCCGCCCGGGCTGTTCTCGGGTACGGCGACGAGTCGGTGCTCGTCGTAGGGCTGCCTCGGGGAATCGAACATACGGGCGATTCCCTGCCGGCCCTCCACCTCGCACAACAGGACGGTCTGGCCGTCGGCGGCGAGCGACAGCGCGAGGGCCGCGGCCACCGTGCTCTTCCCGGTGCCACCCTTGCCCGTCACTATGTGGAGGCGAACACCCTCCCAATCGCTCTCGCGGCGCGTCACGCTCGTCGAGCCTAGCCGCTGAACGCGCGGAGCCGGTACACGACCTGCGGACTCCCGCCCTCGGGCCGCTTCTTCTCGGCTGCCGGGTCGGCATCGGGAGTCCGGTGATCCACGATCCCCGCCCCTAGGACGCCGTCACCTCGGCGGGCCGCCCGGTGTCTCCGGGGTCGGCGGTGAAGGCGCCGCGGGTCCTCCCGTGGGGCAGACATTCCGGGCGTCCGCGCTCGCCGGGGTGCCATAAGCTCGCGGGCATGACGAAATGGGAGTACGCCACCGTGCCGCTGCTGGTCCACGCGACGAAGCAGATCCTCGACAACTGGGGCGAGGACGGATGGGAGCTGGTCCAGGTCGTGCCAGGCCCCAACCCGGAGAACGTCGTGGCCTACCTGAAGCGAGAGAAGGCGTGACCACTCCGGAGGACCGGCTCGCCCAGCTGGGTGTCCAGCTGCCTGCCGTCGCCGCCCCGGTCGCGGCGTACGTGCCGGCGGTCCGGACCGGCAACCACGTCCACACCTCGGGCCAGCTGCCGATGTCGGAGGGCAAGCTCCTGGCGACCGGCAAGGTCGGCGCCGAGGTGAGCCCGGACGACGCGGTCGCCCTCGCCCGCCAGGCCGCGCTCAACGCGCTCGCGGCCGTCCGCGCGGAGATCGGCGAGCTGTCCGCGGTGACCCGGATCGTGAAGGTCGTGGTGTTCGTCGCCAGCGCACCAGACTTCACCGGTCAGCCGCAGGTGGCCAACGGTGCCTCGGAGTTGCTGGGTGCGGCGTTCGGTGACGCCGGCCGGCACGCCCGTAGCGCGGTCGGTGTGGCCGTCCTCCCACTCGACGCGCCGGTCGAGGTCGAACTCGTCGTCGAGACGGCCTAGCCCCGTGGACCTTCGCCGATGAGCGTTCCCTACGACGGATCGATCCGGAGCGTGCCGGCGCCGCTCGTCGAACGGGCCCGCCGGCTCGCGGCCGGCGAGCTCACCCCGGTGCGGCCACGCCACGCCTCCACGGTGGTCCTGCTTCGCGACGGAGCCGACGGGCTGGAGGCGTACGTCCTGCGCCGGCACACCTCGATGGCGTTCGCCGCGGGGATGTACGCGTTCCCCGGTGGCTCCGCCGACGCCCGGGACGCCGAGGCGACGGTGGGGTGGGTCGGCCCGACGGCCGCCGAGTGGGCCGAGCGGCTCGGCTTCGGTGCGGAGCCGACGGCGCGGGCGTCGGTCTGCGCCGCCGTCCGCGAGACGTTCGAGGAGTCCGGGGTCCTGCTCGCCGGCCCCGACGCCGACACGGTGGTCGCCGACACGACCGGTGACGACTGGGAGCAGGACCGGATGGCGCTGCTCGGGCGCGTCCTGCCCTTCGGTGAGCTCCTGGAACGCCGGGGCCTGCTGCTGCGGTCGGACCTGCTCGCGCCGTGGGACCACTGGATCACCCCGCGGGTCGAGGAACGCCGCTTCGACACCCGCTTCTTCCTCGCCGCGCTGCCCGCGGGCCAGCACACCAGGGACGTGTCCGGCGAGGCAGACCGGGTGGCGTGGATGCGCCCCTCGGAGGCGCTGGCCTCGGTCGAGCGCGGGGAGATGCGGATGCTTCCCCCGACCTACCTCACGCTGGCGTCCCTGGCCGGGTTGCCGGACGTGCGGAGCGCGTTGGCGGCGGCGACGAGTCGGACCATCCGGCCGGTGATGCCGGCGGTCCGGCTCGCCGGGGACGGTGCGGAGTGGGTCCTTCCCGGCGACGAGTCCGGCGCGGGCGACATCGGCACGGGCGGAGCCTCCGGGGTCGGCGGGAGCGAGAGCGGCCCGGCGGCGCAGGACGAGGGAGTACTGCGATGAGCACGATGCCCGCCTGGACCGGAGGACAGGTCGGTGCGCGCGCCGTCTGCGTGGTGGCGCCGAACCCGGGGCCGATGACCCTCGACGGCACCAACACCTGGGTGCTGTTCGCTTCCGATGGTCCGCTGGCGGTCGTCGTCGACCCGGGCCCCGCGGTCGAGGCGCATCTACGCCGGGTGCTCGACGTGGTCGAGTCCCGTGGCGCCCGGGTCGCCGAGGCGGTGCTCACCCACGGGCACGCCGACCACTCCGAGGGGGCGCGGCGGTTCGCGGAACTCGCCGGCGCTCCGGTGCGCGCGGTCGATCCGGCGTACCGGGTCGGCGGCGACGGCCTGCGCGACGGGGACGTCGTGGCGGCGGGTGACCTGGAGCTCAAGGTGGTCCTGACGCCCGGGCACACCGCCGACTCGGTGTCGCTGCTGCTCCCGGCGGAGCGGGCGCTGCTCACCGGCGACACGGTGCTCGGCCGGGGCACGACCGTGGTGGCCCATCCCGATGGTGCCCTCGGGCCCTACCTCGGTTCGCTGCGGCTGCTCCGTGCGGTGGTCGTCGAGGAGGACGTACGCCTGCTGCTGCCTGGTCACGGTCCGGTGCTGGAGGAGCCGGTGCGGGTCCTGGACGAGTACCTCGCCCACCGGGCCGAGCGTCTGGAACAGGTCCGGGCCGCGCTGCGCGCAGGGGCGCGAACCCCGTGGGACGTGGTGGAGCGGGTCTACGCCGAGGTCGACCCGGTGCTCTGGCCCGCCGCGGAGCAGAGCGTCCGGGCGCAACTGGACTACCTCGAGACCGAGAAGAAGCCCTCGTCCTGACGGACCGGTGGCCGGTGAGCCGGGGTGGGTCCGGTGGACCCCGCGGCCCTGGGTGCGGCCCCGATGATCATGATCGTGCCCCGACCGGCTCGACCGCCTCGACGCGGCGATGGACCCGTCGGTCGGGCAGCCGGTGGGGACGGACGGCTCAGCGAGCCCGGTTGGTGAGGCGTTCGACGTCGAGGATGACGACGGCCCGCTGCTCGAGCCGGATCCAGCCCCGGTGGGCGAAGTCGGCGAGCGCCTTGTTGACCGTCTCCCGCGAGGCGCCCACGAGTTGGGCGAGCTCCTCCTGGGTCAGGTCGTGGTGGACGTGGACGCCGCCTTCGGTGGCCTTCCCGAACCGCCGGGCGAGGTCGAGCAGCGCCTTGGCGACGCGGCCCGGTACGTCCGAGAAGACCAGATCGGCGACCGCGTCGTTCAGGCCCCGCAGCCGGGAGGCCAGCTGGTGCAGCAGGCCCTGGGCGACCTCGGGTCGGCCGGTCAGCCAGGTCATCAGCTGCTCGTGGCCGAGGGCCAGCAGGGCGGCGTCGGTGACGGCGGTGACGGTCGAGGAACGCGGGCCGGGGTCGAAGACCGAGAGCTCGCCGAACATCTGACCGGGCCCGAGGACGGACAGGAGGTTCTCCCGCCCGTCGGAGGACGTACGGCCCATCTTGACCTTGCCGTCGATCACGACGTACAGCTCGTCCCCGATGTCACCCTCGTGGAACAGGGCGTCGCCACGACGCAGTCGAATCTCGCGCATCGCGGAGCGCAGCGCCGTCGACGCGGCATCATCCAGGCCCGCGAACAGCGGTGCTTGCCGCAGCACGTCGTTCACTCGGTGATCCTCCTCGGGGGAACCGGCACGATGCCGGTCGCCGTCTTAGTGTGCCGCGCCACAACACGATCACGGTAGCGAGGCCACGTAGGCTGACCGCGTGACACCTCCATCCGCCGCAACCGCCCGCTCCTCGGCAAGCCGCTCGACCACCCGGTCTGCCAAGTCCGCCGCCCGGCCCAAGGCCGCCAAGTCGACCGCCAAGTCCGCGGCCTCCTCGACCTCCGCTGCCGCGGAATCCGGCCAGGCCGCGAAGAGCACGGGCAAGTGGGCCAAGGAGACCCGCCTGGGGCTGGTCCGTCGGGCCCGGCGGATCAACCGGGTGCTGGCCGAAACCTATCCCGACGCGCACTGTGAGCTGGACTTCGACAATGCGTTCCAGCTCCTCGTCGCCACGATCCTGTCCGCCCAGACGACGGACAAGCGGGTCAATATGGTCACTCCGGAGCTTTTCGCGACCTACCCCACGGCCGCCGACCTCGCCGCCGCCAACCCCGAGGACGTCGAGCGGATCGTCCAGTCGACCGGGTTCTTCCGGGCCAAAACCAAGTCGATCATGGGCATGGCCCATGCGCTGGTGGAGCGATACTCCGGCGAGGTGCCGCCCAAGCTGAAGGAGCTCGTCACGCTCCCGGGTGTGGGGCGCAAGACCGCCAACGTCGTTCTGGGCAACGCGTTCGGCGTCCCCGGCATCACCGTCGACACCCACTTCCAGCGGTTGTCCCGGCGGTTCGGGTGGACCACCGAGACCGACCCGGTGAAGATCGAGACCGAGATCGGCACGCTCGTCCAGAAGAGCGAGTGGACCGACCTGTCCCAGCGACTCATCTGGCACGGACGCCGGCGCTGTCACGCCCGCCGGCCCGCGTGCGGAGCCTGTCCCGTTGCCCCGTTGTGTCCCTCCTACGGCGAAGGTCCGACCGATCCCAAGGTCGCCGCCAAGCTCGTGCGGAGCGAAGCGGAGGCACTGGACGCGCAATGAGGGCTGGTCACGGGAGAAGGTGGACGGCCTATGCCGTGGCGGGTGTCGCACTCGCCCTGCTGACCGCCGGGTGCGGCGGCGGGTCCGAGGTCGCCGGGGTGGGTCCCCGAGTGACCGAGACGGCGCCCGCGAAGGGTGACGCCGACTCGTCCGCCGCCACGACCGCTCTCGACAGCCCGAAGATCGCCGACCTGCGCGCGCGGGCCCGACTCGCGTCCTGTCCTGGCCCGGAGCGGGGGAGTGCCGGACAGGCCGCCGGAGAACAGTCCGCGACCGATGAGCGACAGGCTGTCGTCGGTGCTGACGCTTCACGTCGCCCGCTCCCGGACGTGACCCTCGCCTGCCTCGGATCCGGTCCCGACGTCGCGCTCGGGCAGCTGAAGGGCCCGGCCGTCCTCAACCTGTGGGCCCAGTGGTGCCCGCCGTGCCGGAAGGAGGCGCCGCACTTCCAGGCCCTGCACGAGCAGGCCGGCGACCAGCTTCTGGTGCTCGGCATCGACTACGACGACCCGCGCCCCGACCTCGCCCTCGCGCTCGCCGCGGATCTCGGGCTGCGCTATCCGCAAGTCGTCGATGCCGACAAGAAACTCTTGGCGCCGTTCGGGATGTTTGTGGGCCTTCCCGCGACCGTGTTCGTCGACGCGGACGGCCGGATCGCGCATGTCGTCCACCGACCGTACCGATCCGAGCAGCAGCTGCGGCAGGACGTGCGAACCTACCTGGGGGTGACGTGGTGAGGACGCAGGACAGCCAGGATGCCGGTCGCGGCGATCAGGCCGGCTCTGGCCGGTACACCGGATACGTGGAGAACGCCGGCCTCGTACGGGTTGCCACGGTGGCGAAGGTTTCGTCCGGACGGGCCGGGTTCGAGCGGGCCGGGGTTGCCGGATGAGCGCCCGGCCGGCCGAGGACGCCGCACTCCAGTCCGAGCCCAGCTTCGACCCGACCGGCCTGCCCGAGTGGCTCGAGCCCGTCGCGGAGCTGGCCAGGACCGTCCGCCCCACCGACTTCGCCCGCGAGCTGCCCCCCGATGGTGGCGGTCGGGCGTCCGCCGTCATGCTGCTGTTCGGTGAAGGACCGCAAGGGCCCGACATCCTGCTCATCGAGCGGGCCCACACGATGCGCTCGCACGCCGGTCAGCCGGCCTTTCCCGGAGGCGGGATCGACCCGACCGACGCCGGACCGGCCAGTGCGGCGCTCCGGGAGACGGTCGAGGAGACCGGCCTGGACCCGACCGGAGTCCAGGTGTTCGGGCGGCTGCCCAACCTGTACCTCCCACCGTCCGGGTACCTCGTGACGCCGGTACTCGGCTGGTGGCACACACCCTCCCCCGTCCGCGTCGTCGACACCGCGGAGGTGGCCTCGGTTCACCGGGTCCCGTTGGAGACGCTGGTGGCACCGCGGAACCGGCTCCGGGTCCGCCATCCTTCAGGATTCGTCGGTCCGGCGTTCGCGGTGGCGGGACTGATCGTCTGGGGGTTCACCGGCGGCATCCTCGACCGGCTGATCGCCCTCGCCGGCTGGGAACGCCCCTGGGACCAGGAACGCGTCGAAGAGCTGCCCGCTCACCTGGCCGCGCTCGCCCGTCCGCCGCGGAGGTCCTCGTGAACGTCCTGGACATCGTCTTGATCCTGGTCGCGATCGGGTACGCCGTCGCGGGATTCCGGCAGGGGTTCGTGACCGGCGTGCTCGGCATGGCCGGGCTGATCGGCGGCGGGATCGCGGGTGCGGCGCTCGCGCCCGCGATCCTCAACCAGTTCGTCCCGAGTGTGACGGTCTCACTGGCCGCGCTCGGTGTCGTCCTCGTCGGCGCGCTGCTCGGTCAGGCCCTCGGTGCCGCGGTCGGCAACGCCCTCCGGTCCCACCTGACCTGGGCTCCCGTGCACGCGGTGGACGCGACCGCGGGTGCCGCGCTGAGCGTGGTGGCCATGTTGGTGGTCGCCTGGATTCTCGGGTCGGCGGTCGCCAACGCCCAGCTCGGCAACGTGTCCAGGACGGTCCGTTCGTCGCAGGTGCTGGCGACGGTCAACAGCATCATGCCGAGGTTCGGCGAGCAGGCCCTGCAGGCGTTCAGCCGGGTCGTCGACCCGGGCCTCTTCCCGCGCTACCTCGAGCCGTTCGCGACCGAGCGGATCGCTCCGGCTCAGCCGCCGACCTCGGGGGTGCTCGCCGATCCGGACATCGAACGGGCCGGGCGCAGCGTCGTCCGGGTGACCGGTGTGTCTCTGCAGTGCTCGAGGTCCCTGGAGGGATCCGGAGTCGTCTACGCGCGCGACCGTGTGATGACCAACGCCCACGTCGTGGCCGGCGTCTCCGATCCGCAGGTGCAGGGCCGTGACGGCCGCACCTACGACGCGGAGGTCGTGCGGTACGACCCCGACGAGGACGTCGCGATCCTCGCCGTCCCCGATCTGCCGCTCGAGCCGGTACCCCTGCAGCAGGGTGCGGAGCCCGGTGACGAGGGCGCCGTCCTCGGCTATCCGGGCAACGGACCCTTCACCGCCGGCGCGGCACGGGTCCGGGCGGAGCAGCGGCTGCGGGGCCCCGACATCTACGGCGACCGTCAGGTGGTCCGCGAGGTCTTCTCGCTCTACGCCACGGTCCGCCCCGGCAACTCCGGCGGACCGCTGGTCTCGCCCGAGGGTACGGTCACCGGGCTCGTCTTCGCCGCGTCGGTGGAGGACGGGCAGACCGGCTACGCGCTGACCGCGGACGAGGTGCTCGACGAGGCGCGGGCCGGCATCGGTGCCAGCGAGCCGGTGTCCACCGGAGGTTGCGCCTGAGGTGCGTGTGCCTCAGGCGTCCTCGAGCCAGGACACCAGCTCCTTGGTGAAGGCGTCCGGTGCCTCCTCGTGCGGGAAGTGCCCGACGCCGTCCAGCAGCCGCCAGCGGTAGGAGCCGGCGACGTACTCCGCCGATCCTTCCGCGGTCGAGGGCAGGACGGACGTGTCGAGCAGCCCGTGGAGCTGCAGGACCCGCTGGGTGACCGGGCGCTTCATCATGGAGACGAACCGGCGGCCGTCGGAGCGGAACGCCGCCCGGACCAGCCAGCGGTAGTACTCCATCGCGCAGTGCGGCGCGGGCCACAACTGCATCGCACTGCGGTAGCGGCGAGACGCCTCCGGGTCGGGGAAGGCCGAACCCGGTGCGGACCAACGTCGCAGGAGTTCCTCGACGAGCGCGCCGTCGTTGGCGACCAGCCGGCGTTCGGGGCGCAGCGGGGTCTGGAACGCCAGCACGTGCGCGGCCGACCGTAGCTGCTGGCCATCGCGGAACGCCGCCCGCCGGAGCCGGAGCGGGTGGGGTGCGCCGACCACGGCGAGCCGGCTCACCTGTCGGGGGTGCAGCGCGGCGGTCGCCCAGGCGACGTAGCCGCCCCAGCCGTGTCCGACGAGGACGGCGTCCGGGTGACCCAGGGAGCGGACCAGTCCGGCGACGTCGCCGGCGAGGGTCACCGGGTCGTAGCCGCGGGGCGTCTTGTCGCTACCGCCGTACCCTCGCAGGTCCATCGCGACGGCGCGGTAGCCCAGGTCGGCGAGGGCCGGCAGTTGGTGGCGCCAGGCCCACCAGAACTCTGGGAACCCGTGCAGGAAGAGCACCAGTGGACCAGTGCCGGTCTCGGCGACGTGGAAGCGCGCTCCGTTGGCCGCGACCCACCGATGGGTCCACGGCCCGTCGATCTCGACGGCTCCCCCAGCTTGGGCGCTCATGTCCCCACTGTCCCATAGCGGACAGGCAGCCGCCGCACCGAAGACCCGTGTCCAGGGAGACACCCGGGGAGTCCCCTACCTGGCTCAGGGACGCCCTCACGGTCCGTCGGCCGGGGGATCCGGAGGGGGTTGGGGGCGGGCCGGGGTGCGAGGGAACCGGGGCGCGGAGCCCGGCGCCGGTGCGTGACGATCAGGTACGCCGCGTGAGCTCCCGGCCGGTGTCGCTGCCGCTGGTCTTTCCCCGCGCGAGCATGGCCTTGGTCTCCTCGATCGAACGCTTGGTGCGCTCCGGACCCCGGATCTTGGTCATGGCCCGCTTGCCGACCAGGGCGAGGATCGCGGCCACGATGAGGTAGACGCCGCCGACGATGACGAAGCCGAGAACTGGGTGCAACCCTGCCGCCACCAGACCGAACGCCGCGGCGACCGAGAGCATCAGGAATGCGACATAGGCGAGGAATCCCGCCGCGCCGAACATGCCCGCGCCCTTGCCCGCTTCGGCCGCGCTCTCCTTGAGTTCGGTCTTGGCGAGTTCGATCTCGCCCCGGATCAGCGCGGAGAGGTCTCGACTCGCGTCCGAGACGAGCTGGCCGATGGACCGCTCGTCCGGTACGGAGGTCGCGGCCTCCGGAACGGGCACCGTGTCGTCCTGCGCAGCCATGATCGCTCCTCGCGTTGCCGATGACCCGCCCTGCCGGTGACTCGCGGCGAGCCCTGGGTTCTCGGGGTCTCGGGGTTGTCCGTACCCACGGCGATCTTGGGCCATGCACCGCCGGGTCGCAACGACGGCGCACCGTCGGCCGTCGATCCACTCGATCCGCTCGACCGGGGTCATCCGGTTGCGGTCCGGTCCTCGGAGCCCCGGGCGCGCTGTCGGAAGCGGAGGAGGAGTACGGCGACCAGCGCGGCGAGCAGCGAGGCGACCAGGATGCCGGTCTTCACGTGCGTGACCCGCTCGGCATCGCCAGCGAACGCCAGATCGGCGATGAGCAGCGCCACGGTGAAGCCGATCCCGGCGAGGACGGAGACCGCCAGCACGTCCCGCCACCCCAGGTCGGGGTTGAGCTCGGCGTGGGTGAACCGTGCCGTGAGCCAGGCTCCACCGAAGACGCCGATGGTCTTGCCGAGCACCAGCCCGACGATCACGCCGACCGCGGCCGCGTCGGTGACCGTCGCGCCGAGGGCGGACCAGCTCACCGGCACGCCCGCGGCGAACAGGGCGAAGAGCGGTACGGCGAGACCGGCCGACAGCGGCCGCAGCCGGTGCTCCAGGCGTTCGGCGGGGGAGGTCGGCTCGTCCGGATCGGGCCGGACCCGGGTGAGCAGGCCCAGCGCCACGCCCGCGACGGTCGCGTGGATGCCGCTCTCGTACATGCACCACCAGGTCGCGACACCGAGCGGTACATAGATCCACGGTGTGCGGACCCGGCGGTTCTGGAGGACGGCGTAGACACCGAGCAGGACCACCGCCAGTGCCAGCGGCAGTAGATCGAGGTGTGCGGTGAAGAACACGGCGATGACGGTGATCGCGCCGAGGTCGTCGACGACGGCCAAGGTGAGCAGGAACGCACGCAGCGCCGGCGGGAGAGCCGACCCGGCGACCGCGAGCACGGCGAGCGCGAACGCGATGTCGGTCGCGGTCGGCGTCGCCCAGCCGGCCAGCGCGACCCGGTCACCCGATCCCAGGACGACGCCGGTGAACAGGACCGCCGGCACGACCATCCCGGCCAGCGCGGCGACCACCGGGACCAGGGCCAGTGCCGGCCGATGCAGCGATCCGGTGACGAGTTCGCGCTTGAGTTCGAGCCCGGCGACGTAGAAGAACACCGCGAGCAGACCGTCGGACGCCCACTGCTCCACCGACAGCGGTCCGAGCTGGAGGTGTCGCAGGTGCTCGTAACTGGCGTTCCAGGGTGAACTCGCCCACACCAACGCGATGACGGCGGCCGCGAGAAGGAGGGCTCCGCCGACGGTCTCCTGGCGCAGGACGTCGCCCAGGAAGGTCCGTTCGGCGCCGGTCTGGGCGGGAAAGACGAGCCGGTGAGGTCGAGCGGTGCGGCGGCGCGCCATGGGAAAACCCCTCGCTGGTTGGGGAAAGGGCACCCGTCGTGGTGGGTCCCTTGTTGACTCGCCGACCAGGCTTCCCGGCGCACCAGGGCCGACCTTACCGGGTCGGCTCGCCTTCCCGCCGGAGTCGACGGCGCTGGCGGTCGACCTCGTAGAAGACGACCGTGGCGGCGACCGCGGCGTTCAGCGAGCTCGCCGTACCGCCGGTGGGTATCCGGACGATCTCGTCGCAGGCGTCCCGCCACGCCACGCTCATGCCGCGGGTCTCGTTGCCCACCACGAGCAGGGTTGGCCCGGTGAGATCGGCGGCGTCGACCTCGACCGAGCCGCTCTCGTCGGTGCCGAGGATCCGCATCGGTACGCCGCCCGCCCGCAGGTCGTCGACCCAGTCCAGGACGTCGCGTGGCGCCGCCGCCCGAACCGTCGGCACCGCGAAGAGCGAACCCGTGCTGGCTCGGACGGCCTTGGGGTCGTAGACGTCCGCGGCGTGTCCGGTGACCACGACGCCGCAGGCACCGAAGGCGTCCGCCGAGCGCACGAGGGTGCCGACGTTGCCCGGGTTGGTGGGGCGGTCGAAGACGACGCCCAGCCCGTTGGCGGGAACGTCGATCCGGTCGAGCCGGTCGGGTGGGATCGCCGCGACGGCGACCAGCTCCGGGGGTTCGTCGGACTTCTCGCCGAGTTCGCGCAGGAGTTCGGATGTGACCTCGACCTGCTCCGCGTCGGGTTGCTCGGTCCGGACCTGGTCCATCAGCTGGTGCGCCCAGGCCGACAGTGAGGCGTCGGCGGGTCGCAGCAGTGCCCGCAGCGGCCAGCCATGCTCGACCGCGAGCGTGATCGGTCGTACCCCGTGGACGAGGAACTCGCCCTGGTGGGTGCGCTTGGTGCGGTTCTGCAGGAGCGCCTGCCACTGCTGGAAGCGGGCGTTGCGGGTGGCGACCCGGTTGCCCGTTGGTCCGGGGCGGTGGGGGCGGTGGCTGTGGCTGGACCGGCTGGACACAGTCGTCGATGCTGGCACATCGCCTGTCGTCGGTCCGGACGTGTACCGGGCGGGTCGGCGACCTCGATGCCCAGGTGGCTGGTGAGCGGCGCCGAGGAGCCCGGGAGGGATGGGGCGGATGGGAGGGATGGGCGATCGAGCGGCCCAGCCGTGACGTTCGGATGAATTCTGCCGTCGTCGTGCGGGCGAGTAGTGGCCCCGCGAGATGCGGCAGCGGCGCTTCCCCGTCCGCAAGGACGTCTTGACGCGACAGGAAGGTCGCAGGTGAAGGGGAGAAGTGTCGACGCAGCGTCGGTGCGCGGTCACACTTCATGTCCGGGTAAGCCCAAGACGCCGGTCATCGCAGAGTGGTTTGACCGGCTCACAGAATGCGTCGGGGCACTGGTGGTTACGGGAGGACGGTGGCTAGGATCTCACGCACGCCACCGCGGTGTGAGCATTTTCCGCGTTTGGGCGTGGCAGATGCTCACCGGCACCATGCCAGAGCGCCGACGCTGTTCGATGCGCGGGGCGTCTGGATCGTTGCCGCCGTCTTACGCAGAGGACGAGTGCACATGAGTGAGACGACCACCGGCGCCTTCCGTCTGGTGCGCCGGGGCTACGAACCCACCCAGGTCGACCACAAGGTCCGCCAGCTGACCGAGGCTGTCGACGCCGCGCGGCGCCAGTCGGTCGATCTGGCCCGGCGCGTGGAGGAGCTGGAGGCCAACGAAGCCAAGCGGAGCAATGAGCCCAAGTCCTCCGAGCCCTCGTTCTCCGAGTTCGGCGAGCGCATCGGCCGCATCCTCGCGCTGGCCGAGGAAGAGGCCGGCGACCTCCGTTCGGTCGCCGCCGCCCAGGCC
The DNA here is from genome assembly GCF_014873875.1 of Actinopolymorpha pittospori. Taxonomy (GTDB): domain Bacteria; phylum Actinomycetota; class Actinomycetes; order Propionibacteriales; family Actinopolymorphaceae; genus Actinopolymorpha; species Actinopolymorpha pittospori. Next base: position 3,210,325 of record NZ_JADBEM010000001.1, read on the forward strand.
GACGAGGTGCGCCAGGAGGCGCAGCAGGCCGCGGTCGAGATCCGCAAGGAGGCCGAACGCTACGCCGCCGGGAAGCGCAAGGAAGGCGAGGCCGAGGCGAGCGAGATCCTCGATGAGGCGAAGGAGAAGTCCGCCGAGATCGTCGACGCGGCCGAGCACGACGCGACGGCCCGTCGGGAGGAGGCCGAGGCGGTCTTCGAGCAGCAGCGCGCCAAGGCGGCCCAGGCGGCCGCCGACCTCGAGAAGACCCTCGCGCAGCGCCGGGAGCGGGCCGAGCAGGACCTCGTGGAGCGCACCTCGGCCGCCGAGCAGCACCTCGCGGCCGTGCTCGAGCGTTCCGAGCAGACCCACGCCGAGGCCGAGCGCGCCCACTCCGAGGCGATCCAGAAGGCCGAGCGCGCCGTCGACGAGGCTCAGCGCAAGGCGCACGACATCGTGTCCGAGGCCAAGACCCGCGCCGACCGGATCCGCAGCGAGTCCGATCGCGAACTGAAGGCGCTGACGCAGCGCCGCGACAGCATCAACGCCCAGCTGTCCAACGTCCGGCAGATGCTCGCCACCCTCTCGGGCACCGACCCGGCCGCGCTGCTCGGCGCGGCGGCGCTCGGTGGAGACGCGGCGAACAAGGAGTCCTGAGCCCTACGCAGTCCGAACACGCGAGACAGGGGAGGGGTCACCGGTTCTCCGGTGGCCCCTCCTTCGTCGCCTCTCCTTCGTTCACTCCGCCTCGGGGGTACGAGCCAGGCGGGAAGCCGAGGCGTAAAACGGCGGTGACTCGGGCGGCCTTGGTCGAGTACCGTCGCGTCGGTGAGCAGCGACCAGGCGCCCTACGTCCTCTCGGTCAACGTGGGTGGGCCCAAGCCCAATCCCCACAAGGACACCGACTCGACCGGCATCGACAAGCTTCCGGTCAGCGAGGCGGTCGAGGTGCGTGCACCCGGGCCCAAACACGGTGGCCTCGGTAGTGGTGTGGTCGGCGACTTCATCGGCGACCGGCGCCACCACGGCGGCGACGACCAGGCGGTCTACGCCTACGCGCGGGAGGACCTCGACTGGTGGGAACGCCAACTCGGCCGTACCTTCCGGTCGGGGTCGTTCGGGGAGAACCTCACCTCCACGGGCCTGGACGTCACCGGCGCCCGGATCGGTGAGCGCTGGCGGATCGGCTCCACACTCGTCCTCGAGGTCTCCGTTCCACGCATCCCGTGCTCGACGTTCGCGGGTTGGTTGAGCGAGCGGGGGTGGATCAAGACGTTCGTACGAACCGCGATCCCCGGCGCCTACCTTCGCGTGGTGACCCCCGGCCCGATGCGCGCCGGCGACGAGGTGACCGTCCTCGAGCGTCCCGACCACGACGTCACGGTGGGGTTGACGTTCCGCGCGGTGACCCTGGAGCCTGAGCTACTGCCCCGGCTCCTGGTCGCCGTCGCGCTGCCGGCAGAGTTGCGCGAGCGTGCCGTACGCCGGCAGACGTTCGACCTCGATGACGCACCCGACGCGGCCGCCACGTAGGGCCCCGGCCTGGCCGCCTGCTCCGTTCCCTGATGCACCCGGAGGTACGTGATGGCGCGGGGCGTCCTCATAGCCGAGAGCCTGCGCGCCGACGCCGACCTCGACCGACTGGACCTCTCCGTCGACCGCATCTGGCGCAGCGACGCAGGTGTCGAGGGCGCCGGCCAGCCCCTTCGGTGGACCCTGCTGCGTTTCTCCGTGCCCGATGATGGTGCGCAGGCTCTCGCCGAACGCCTCGCCGGGGCACTCGACGTGGGCGCTTGGTACGTCGACTTCAGCACCGCGGAGGAGACCTTCGTCGTCTACGCCGGCAGGGTCTTCCGTTATCCCCGGGGCGACATGGCGGGTCGCGCGGCGGCGGCTGAGCACGGCCGAGCGGTCGGTGTGCCGGAGGAACAACTCGACTGGCCGGTCTAGGTCTAGGTCCAGGCGCCCGGCACAAGGGCCTGTCTCAGTGCGGCTGGGCGGCCGCGACGCCGAGGACGAAGGCGGCGCCGACGAGGACGACCAGGGCGTACGCCGCGCGCCGGAAGCGGGCGAGGAGCGCGGGGCGTTCCTCGGCGAGAGCGAACAGCCGGCGCGGCCACAGCCGCCAGGAGACGTGGGCGAACACGAGGGTCGCGACCAGGAGCAGGGCGGCCTTGACAGCGTAGAAGGGAAGTCGGCTGCCCGCCCGCGGATCCGTCAGGACCAGCGCCACGCCGGTGATGGCGAGGACCCCGATCATCGCGACCACCTTCCACCGGTTGCCGCTCGCCATCGTGGTGAGGAACGCTTCCCGGCCGTCGTCGTCCCGACCGAAGAACCGCGCGGCCTTCGGCGTGACGACGAACAGGCTGTAGAGCATGCCGCCGAGCCAGCCGGCGGCGACCGCGGCGTGGACGAGGACCAGCGCGAGCCTCATCGCCTCACTGTGGCAGAAGGGATCCGGCCCGCGACGTTGGTCGCTGTCCTCTATCGGTCGGTGTCACGACCGGCCCCGCGCGGCGAAAGCCGAGGTCACTCCACGCGGTGACATCTTCACAACCAGCGCGGAACGCTGGTGACATCCGTCCGCAACATCCTCGCTGAACTGTTGGCGCGTGTCCGGTCCGGCCTTGTGACAAAGGCGTCTCGCCCAACCGGAACAGGCGCGTTCGTCGATCGACAGGAGTGGCGGATGAGAACAGGCGGGACACGTCGGGACTTCCTCAAGGCTGTCGGTGTTGCCGGTGGGGCCGGCGTTCTGTACGAGACGATGGGTGCGCTCGGCCTGGCGCCGACACCCGCACAGGCCGCTGTCACCGACTTCGCGGCCCCGACGGCCGCGGACTTCACGTTGACCGGACGGTCGGCGAAGAAGGTCGTCATCCTCGGTGCCGGCATCGCGGGCCTCGCCACGGCGTACGAGCTGGGCAAGGCGGGTTACCGCTGCCAGATCCTGGAGGCCAAGGACCGACCCGGCGGACGGAACTGGACCGTACGCGGGGGCACGGAGCTTCGTGACCTGGACGGTCAGTACCAGAAGGCGAGGTTCTCCGAAGGCCAGTACATGAACGCGGGACCGGGCCGCGTCGCCCAGTCGATGGTTACCCTCGACTACTGCCGCGAACTCGGTGTCGCGCTGGAGACCTTCGTCAACCAGAACGCCGACGCCTACATCTTCAACGAGAACGCCGGCCCGATGAGCGGCAGGCCCACCCGGTGGCGAACCGCGAAGACCGACGTCTACGGCTACGTCTCCGAACTGTTGTCGAAGGCGACGGACCGGGGCGCCCTCGACGCCGAACTCAGCGCCGATGACAAGGAGAGGTTGCTCGCGTTCCTGCGCAGCTTCGGTGCGATCGGCAACAAGTCGCAGGGATTCGCCTACACGGGCTCGGATCGCCGCGGCTACTCCGTCGAGCCGGGCGCGGCCGACGAGGCGGGCACCGTCCTCGGCCCCGCCCCGTCGATGACCGAGGTGCTGGCGAGTGCGTACGGGCAGCGGTTCTCCTTCGAACTCGGCTACGACCAGGCGATGATGATGCTGCAGCCCGTCGGCGGCATGGACCGCATCGCCTACGCCCTCGCCAAGGCGGTCGGGACGCCGCGCATCTCCTACAACTCGGAGGTCCGCCGCATCACCGATCTCCCCGACGGGGTGGAGGTGACCTACCGCGACGCGCACGGCCGCGAACGCGTCGAGCGGGCCGACTTCTGTGTGGCCGCTCTGCCGCCCCACGTCCTCGCGAAGATTCCGCACAACCTCGGGACGGCGGTGACGTCGGCCCTCGCGTACCCGGTCCCGAACTCCGTCGGGAAGATCGGGCTCGAGTACAAGAGCCGCTGGTGGGAGGAGCGGGACCGCATCTACGGCGGGATCACACCGACCGACATGGACCTGGACAACATCTGGTACCCGTCGTACGGCTTCCACGGCAAGCGGGGCACGGTCATCGGCTACTACAACACCGGTGCGCACGCCCAGGTGTACAGCCAGCTGAGCCCCGCCGAGCGGACGGCCCGCGCGGTCGCGCAGGGCGTGAAGATCCACGGTGACGTCTACCGCACCGAACTGGCCACGTCGTTCTCCGTCGCCTGGCACCGGACGCCCTACATCGAGGGTGGCTGGGTCTCGTGGCCGTCGCGGACCTCCGGCGAGTACGACCTGCTCAACCGGCCGGCCGGACGCGTCTACTTCGCGGGCGACTGGCTGAGCTACTTCATCGCCTGGCAGGCGGGCGCGTTCGACTCCGCCCGCAAGGTCGTCACCGACCTGCACCAGCGGGTGATGACGTCCTGACCGGCAGGAGATGAACCGAGGCTGGGTGGCGGCGTGCTCGACGGGACTCAGGTCAGGTCGAGCACGGCCTTCCCGGCCACCTGGCGACCCAGGAGCGCCTCGATCGCTTCGGTGACGCGATCCCAACCTCCCCGCCAGCCGACCTGCGGGTCGAGCTTGCCGTGGGCGATGAGGTCGATGAGGTAGCCCAGGTCGCGGCCGAGGCCCGCCCCCATGATGAAGCCCTCGAGCCGCCGCCTGGGCCCGACCGTGGAGTACGGCGGGAAGACCGTCGGCTCACCGGAGGTGGCGCCGATCGACTGGAGGGAGCCGCCCTCGCCGAGCAGGCTGAAGGCGCGCGCGAGACCGGGGCCACCCACGTTGTCGATGACGCCGTGCAGGGGCCCCTCCACGGTGTCCAGCCCGACGACCACCTCGGCGGCACCGAGTTCGGCGAGGCCGGCGCCCCGCTCGGGACGGCCGACGCTGGCGATCACCTCGGCGCCCGCCAGCGCCGCGATCTGGACCGCGAACCGCCCGACGCCGCCGGACGCTCCGGTGACCAGCACGCGCTCGCCGCCGACGAAGCCGAACCGCCGGATCGCCCGCAGCGCGGTGACGCCGGCGACCGGCAGCGCGCTGGCCGCGCCGAGCTCGACGGACTCGGGTACGACGGCGATCTCGCTGGTGTCGACGGCCCGGCGTTCGGCCCAGGCTCCGGAGGGCCCGAACGTCACGACGCGACTGCCGGCCCGCGGCCCGGAACCGTCGGCGGCCGCCTCGGCGACGATCCCGGCGGCGTCCCAGCCCGGCACCGTGCCGGCCGGTTGGGACCCGACGGAGCCGAGTTCGCCGTAGTTGAGTGAGAAGGCGCGTACGTCGACAAGCGCCTGGGAACGGTCCGCGCGGGGGTCCGGTGCCTCACCGAGGCGGAGACCGGAGGGAGCGGACTGGTCGACCACGAGTGCACGCATAGAGACCAGCGTTCCCCGGGACCGGTTTTTGTGCCAGCCCCGGGAAACTCCGTTGGTCTCAGTCGTCGTCGCCCGAAGCGCCCGGCTTGGAGAGATTGGTGCGGATGAGCTCCATCACCGAGGAGTCGGTCAACGTCGTGACGTCGCCGAGCTCGCGGTTTTCGGCGACGTCACGCAGCAGCCGCCGCATGATCTTGCCCGACCGGGTCTTCGGCAGCTCGTCGACGACCAGGATCTGCCGCGGCTTCGCGATCGGACCGATCTCGGAGGCCACGTGGTCGCGAAGCTCCTTGACGACCGCGTCGCCACCGCTGGCGGCCGACCCGCGCATGATCACGAACGCGACCACGGCCTGACCGGTGGTCGGGTCGTTCGCGCCGACCACGGCGGCCTCGGCCACCTTCGGGTGGGAGACCAGCGCCGACTCGATCTCCGTCGTGGACAGCCGGTGACCGGAGACGTTCATGACGTCGTCGACCCGGCCGAGCAGCCAGATGTCGCCGTCGTCGTCCTTCTTCGCGCCGTCGCCGGCGAAGTAGCGGCCCTGGAAGCGCGACCAGTAGGTGTCGACGTAGCGCTGGTCGTCACCCCACAGCGTGCGCAGCATCGCCGGCCAGGGCTCGGTGATCACGAGGTAGCCGCCGGAGCCGTTGGGCACCGGGTTACCGGCGTCGTCGACCACCTCCGCGGCGATACCGGGCAGCGCCTTCATCGCCGCGCCGGGCTTGCCCTCCGTCACACCCGGCAGCGGGCTGATCATCAGGGCGCCCGTCTCGGTCTGCCACCAAGTGTCGACGACCGGGGTGCGGTCACCACCGATGTGGGTGCGGTACCAGACGTAGGCCTCGGGGTTGATCGGCTCACCGACGCTGCCGAGCACCCGCAGCGAGGTGAGGTCGAACTCCGCCGGGATCTGCTCGCCCCACTTCATGAACGTGCGGATCGCGGTGGGCGCGCAGTAGAGGATGGTGACGCCGTACTTCGCGATGAGCTCCCACCAGCGACCCTGGTGCGGAGTGTCCGGCGTCCCCTCGTACATCACGCTGGTCACGCCGTTGGCGAGCGGGCCGTAGACGATGTAGGAGTGGCCGGTGACCCAGCCGATGTCGGCGGCCGTCCAGAAGATGTCGGTCTCCGGCTTGATGTCGAAGACGCCCCAGTGGGTCCAGGCGACCTGGGTGAGGTAGCCGCCGGTGGTGTGCAGGATGCCCTTCGGCTTCCCGGTGGTGCCGCTCGTGTACATCACGTAGAGCGGGTGCTCCGCGTCGAAGAACTCCGGCGTGTGCTGGTCGCTCTGCCTGTCGACGACGTCGTGCCACCACAGGTCACGGCCGTCCTTCCACTCGACGTCCTGCGACGTGCGCTTCACCACGAGCACGTTGCGGACGTCGGGGCACTCGGCGAGCGCCTGGTCAACCTGCGGCTTGAGCGCGCTGGGGGCGCCACGGCGGTAGCCGCCGTCGGAGGTGATCACGATCCGGGCGTCGCAGTCCTGGATCCGGTCGCGCAGCGCGGTCGCGGAGAAGCCACCGAAGACCACGGTGTGCGGTGCGCCGATCCGGGCGCAGGCGAGCATCGCGACGACGGTCTCGGGGATCATCGGCATGTAGATGGCGACCCGGTCGCCGGTCTGGACGCCGAGTTCGATCAACGCGTTGGCGGCCTTGGAGACCTCGCGCTGCAGGTCGGCGTAGGTGATCGTGCGGGTGTCGCCCGGCTCACCCTCCCAGTGGTAGGCGACCTTGTCGCCGTTGCCGGCCTCGACGTGGCGGTCGACGCAGTTGTAGGCCGCGTTGAGCCGGCCGCCGACGAACCACTTGGCGAAGGGCGCGTTGCTCCAGTCGAGCGCCTGGTCCCATTCCTGGTCCCAGTGCAGGCGCCGCGCCTGGCGTTCCCAGAAGGCGACCCGGTCGGCGCTGGCCTCGCCATAGGTGTCGGCCGTGACGTTGGCAGCAGCCGCGAGCTCGGCTGGCGGTGCGAACCGGCGATCCTCTCGCAGGAGGTTCGAGAGTGCTTCGCTCACGGGGGAACCCCTTCCTGTGTGTGGTCGGTCGCTTCGTAACGAGCTGTCCCGCGACCTTCATCCGCAGGACTGACCCTAGCCTTGGGCCGTTTTCGTCCGGGACAACGGTTGCACGGGCGAGATTGGCCTGTACCGGCCGCGCGGCTCAGACACCGCGCGGCGGTACGGGCTGTGACAGCTCGGACGACGCTCAGTGTCGGGTGGCCGCCTCCGCACCCGCACCCGTGAGCGCGCGGACCTCGAGTTCGTCGTATCGGCGCTCGGAGTCGGTGTCACGGCCGAGGACGGTCCCGAGCCAGCCGAGCAGGAAGCCGAGCGGGATCGAGACGATGCCCGGGTTCTCCAGCGGGAACCACGCGAAGTCGACCCCGAGCGGGAACAACGAAGCACTCGTCCCGTCGGCGGCCACCTTGCCGGAGACGACCGGCGAGAAGAACACCAGCAGGATGGCGCTGGCGAGCCCGCCGTAGATGCTCCAGACCGCACCCCGGGTGTTGAACCGGCGCCAGAACAGGTTGTAGATGATCGCCGGCAGGTTGGCCGAGGCCGCCACCGCGAACGCCAGCGCCACCAGGAACGCGACGTTGAGTCCCTGCGAGGGGATCGCGAGGGCGATGGCGACCGCGCCGATCAGCACCGCGGCCACCCGGGCGACCCGGACCTCCTGCCGCTCGGTGGCCTGCCCGCGCCGGAAGACGTGGGCGTAGATGTCGTGGGCGAACGACGAGGCCGAGGTGAGGGTCAGTCCGGCGACCACCGCGAGGATGGTCGCGAACGCCACCGCGGCGATCAGCGCGAGCAGCACCGCTCCGCCGGTCGTTCCCGCTCCACCGCCGGCCGCCTGCGCCAGCAGCGGCGCGGCCACGTTGCCCGCCGACGCGGCCACCTGCGAGCCGGGGCCGGTGTCGAGCAGCGCCGCCGCGCCGAATCCGAGCACCAAGGTCATCAGGTAGAAGGCGCCGATGATGCCGATCGCCCACTGCACCGAGGAGCGCGCGGCCCGCGAGGTCGGGACGGTGTAGAAGCGGATCAGGATGTGCGGCAGCCCGGCCGTGCCGAGGACGAGCGCCAGCCCGAGGGAGAGGAAATCGATCTTGGAGGTGAGGGTCTGGCCGTACTTCAGGCCCGGCTCGATGAAGGCCTGCCCCTTCCCACTCCGGTCGGCCGCGGCGCCAAGCAGGTCGGAGAGGTTGAAGCCGAACTTCCACAAGACGATGCCGGAGATGAGGATGGTGCCGCCCATGAGCAAGATCGCCTTGACGATCTGCACCCACGTCGTTCCCTTCATGCCTCCGACCGTGACGTAGAAGATCATCAGCGCGCCGACGAGCACGATGGTGAGGTTCTTGGCCGTGTCGCCGCTCACGTTGAGCAGTAGCGCGACGAGCGAACCCGCGCCCACCATCTGCGCGAGCAGATAGAAGACGGAGACGCCGAGCGTGGACACCGCGGCGGCGGTGCGCACCGGGCGCTGGCGCATGCGGTAGGCGAGCTGGTCGGCGAGAGTGAACCGGCCGGAGTTGCGCAGGAGTTCGGCCACCAGCATCAACGCGACCAGCCACGCGACCAGGAAGCCGATCGAATAGAGAAATCCGTCGTAGCCGGAAAGCGCGATCGCGCCGGTGATGCCGAGGAAGGACGCGGCCGACATGTAGTCACCTGAGATGGCCATGCCGTTCTGGAAACCGGAGAAGGACCGGCCGGCCGCGTAGTAGTCGGCGGCGGTCTTGTTCTGCCGGCTCGCCACCAGGGTGACGTACAACGTCACCGCCACGACGGCGAGGAACAACACCAGGGTGAGCGTCCGGTGGTCGGAACCCTGTGCCGCGGCGGCGAGATGCGGTGTCGCGATCGTGCTCATTGGTTCACCGCCTTCTCGTAGCGGGCGTTGAGTTCGGTGGCCACCGGGTCGAGGCGGCGGCGCGCGTGCCGGCTGTAGAGGAAGGCGATGACGAACGTCGAGAGGAACTGCAAGAGCCCGAAGACGAGTGCGACGTTGATCTTGCCCGCGACCTTCGTGCTCATGAATCCGGGCGCCCAGTTGGCGCAGACGACGTAGAGCAGATACCAGGCGAGGAACGCGATCGTCCAGGGAAAGGCGAAAGCGCGGTGGCGCCTGCGGAGCCCGCGGAACTCTTCGCTGCGAGCGATCCCGGCGTAGGTCTCGTCCTGTCTGACCGTTGTGCGTTCGGCCACGTTGCCCACCTCCGCTGATGTCGACGGCATATGCGTACGACGCGTGACGGTGCTCACCGTAGAACGGCGGTGGTCACTCGGGAAGTGTTTCCGATTCCTCGGTCAGTCGAAATCCGCTCGTGGTTGAAAATCCAGGTCCGGTCCGCCGAAAACCGCGCCGACAACGGGTGCGGCCGCCCGCCGGGCATCAGTCGAAGTCGGTGGCCAGACCGGGTTCGCGGTGATGGTCGAAGAGGATCTCGAGCTGGTCCGCGGTGCATCGTCCGGTGGAGAGCTCGGGCAACTCGTCCAGGCCGAAGAGGCCGACGTCGATGGTCTCCCCGTCCAGCCCCGCGGTCGGTCGCGCGTCGTCGAGGCGTTCGACCAGGAAGAAGAGCTTGTAGATGTGCCAGGGGCTGCCGGCGTGACCGTTGCGACGCGAGCCGTCGTGGACCGCCGCGAGCCTGGTGGCCCGGACCCGAAGCCCCGCCTCCTCCAGGAACTCGCGTTCGGCGGCCTCGGACGGTGCGTCCAGCGCGTCGGCCCACCCGCCCGGCAGAGTCCAGCGACCGTCGCGGCCCTCCCGGACCAGCAACACCTTGCCACCGTCGAACAGTGCCCCGCGGACGTCGACCTTCGGGGTGGCGTGCCCGGCCTCGGCGGCCAGAGCCGCACGGAAGTCCGCCGGACCGGTCCGCGCGAGGAGCGCCATCACCTCCGCCGACATCGACCGCAGCCGCTCGTAGCGGGCCAGGTCGTAGCGGTCGGTGCCGTACGTCAGGCCGTTCTGGGCCATCGCCGCGAGCTCGACCGCCACCGCGTGCAGTCGGCGGCCGGGGTCGTCCTGAGCCTGCTCGTCGTCGGGGGTCTCGCCCGTGCTGGTCACGGGCCCAGTCTCGCACCGCGCGGTGGGAGCCTCAGTTCCGCTTGCGCACCCGCGCCCGGTAGCAGGTGGTGGTGTAGGGCATCACCAGACCGTCCGGCTGGCGCGCGGTCATGTCGAAGAGCTGGCCGACGTGGAAGAGCACCTCGTTGCGCTCGGCGGGGGAGAGCGTCGCGACGTAGGACCGGGACGCGACGAGCTGAACCAGGCCCTCCCGGTCGAGCTTCTGCCAGAGCCGGAAACCGGTGTACTCCGGAGGCTCGAACAGCCGGCTCCACTGGAGCTTCTCGATGAGCTCCTCGGCCTGTCGGGACTGGATGCGCTCGGCCGAGGCGAGGAGGCCGGACAGCTGGCGCACCCAGGGGACGGACTCGTCGCGGTAGTTCCAGATCAGCCCGAGGGTCCCGCCCGGTCGCAGGACCCGGGCGATCTCCGCGAGCGCCACGTCGGTGTCGAACCAGTGGAACGCCTGCGCGACCACGACCGCGTCGGCGCAGGAGTCGGCGAGTGGAATGCGTTCGGCGACCGCGCGGATCGGGATCGCTCGCGGCACCGCCCGGACCAGCCGGTCCAGCATCGGCCCGGCCGGCTCGACCGCGACGACGACGTGGCCGTCGTCGACAAGGGTCCGGGTCAGCTTGCCCGTACCGGCGGCGAGTTCGACGACGGTCGCGGGGCGCAGGGTCGCGGTGGCGTCGGCCGGTCCGGTACCGAACTCCGTCGTGTCGGCGGGTGTCGGGTCGGCAGGTGTGCTGTCATGGATACCGGCGACGGCGTAGGAGTCGTAGCCGTCGAGGGGTACGTCGTCCAGGCCACTCGGGCGGTGGTCGGCCAGCAGCCAGCGGGCCGCCTCGATCGGATACTCGGGGCGGCTGCGTTCATAGACGTCGGCGGTGGCCCCGAAGGACCGACTCCGCGACCGCCGTACCGAATCATCCATGGTCCCGCGATGCTACGCGAAGTCGTGCGCGGCGCGCCGTTTCGGGGCGGAGGTCGGCCACCCTGGACGGACCCTGGCTGGAGCCCCGGGTAGGACCCAGTGACGACGCGGGTCGGACGCTGTGGAGAGCCGGGTCAGGTCGCGGCCGGTCCGCTGGGGACCGGGCGAGCAGCGAGCCGGGTCGGCCGTCGGCGAGGCGCCGCGCGGTCGCAGTCGCGTACGCCGATGTCAAGCAGCGCTTGGCGGTCGGTGTCGGACGGTAGCCGCATCGGCGGGCCGTGCTCCGCCGCCATCGTGCCGCCGGTGTCATGCCGCCGGGGTCGACACTGCTCACGGAACGCCACGACGAGCGCGACCTTACGGCGGAAGCCGGGCGGAGCGGGGAAAATGACCTGTGCAAGACGCGAGAGCGGCGCTTCCGAATCGGAAGCGCCGCCCGATCGGCACGCCGACCGGGTTACCAAGCGCGCAGCTTGTCGTCCACTTCGGTCACCCCGGAGGGACTGCCCTCTAAGACGGGCTGGTCGTCGCGTGGGTACCCGTCGGCGTGCACATCCTCGGCGGTCAGAATCCGCATCGCGTCGCCTCTTCCGACCTTGGGATGTCGTGCCTTTCTCCTACCTTCCTACCCGAGAAGGGAGGCGTCTGGCAAAGGTCTTCACGGTTGTTCCGCGTTTCACGAATGTCCGGCGCGGGCGGGAAGAAGATCCAGGAGATGGGAACGGGCGGCCTTCTCGATCGATTCGACCGTGGTGGGCGAATTCGTCCCGCGTCCCCTGCGGACCGCCCACAACAACGCCATCGCCGCTCCTGCGCACACGGCGACGGTGAGCACGGGTCGGTTGACGGTCCGGTTCTCGTGGGCGTCGACCGCGGTGGGTCGGGTGAAACGGAGGACTGGCCAGCCGCGCTCACCGGCGATCCTGCGCAGCGCGCGGTCGGGGTTGACGGCGTAGGGGTGACCGACCGAGTTCAACAGCGGCAGGTCGGTGATCGAGTCGGAGTAGGCGTAGCACTGGCTCAGGTCGTAGCCGCGGGTGTCGGCGAGTTCCTCCACGGCGGTCACCTTGTTCTGGCCGTAGGAGTAGAAGTCGATCACGCCGGTGAATCTGCCGTCCTCGATGGACATTCGGGTGGCGATCACCCGGTCGGCGCCGAGCAGCTCCCCGATCGGTTCGACGACCTCCTGGCCGGAGGAGGAGACGATCACGATGTCGTGGCCGGCCGCGCGGTGTTGGGCGATCAGCGTGACGGCCTCGGCGAAGACCAGCGGGTCGACGACGTGGTGCAGCGCCTCGGCGACGATGTCCTTGACGGTCTGGACTTCCCATCCGGTGACGATGGCGGACAGGTAGGCCCGCATCTTCTCCATCTGTTCGTGGTCCGCGCCACCCAGGTGGTAGACGAACTGCGCGTACGCCGACCGCACGACGGCGCGTCGGTTGATCAGGCCGCCCTGGTAGAAGTGGCGGCTGAATGCGAGCGTGCTCGACCTGGCGAGGATCGTCTTGTCCAGATCGAAGAACGCCGCGATCGGGGCGTCGTGGTCTGCTGCGTGGGGTGATGCGGCGGGGTCCATCTCTGCAAGCCTATGCGGGTCCACAATGTCCTTCGTCGCTTAGGGGACATTCGGGGTCAACTCCCGCATTCTCGGCGGGGTTGTTCCCCATCGTTACCACTTTGCCCGCACAGGGATTGGCGCGGCACGCGCTTCTGAGACAAACTGGCAGTGGCCCTTCGTCCGGAGTTTTGGGAACTCCGGGTGAGGGAACGTAAATCTCAGCGGCTCAAACCCCCCCTGGCCGCTGGTGCCGGCCCAGCCGCGGAGCGCGTGCTGTGGCCAGCGACAGCCCCCGCTCTCCCCCCCGGCGGGGGCTGTCGCCTTTCGTGTCCCCTGCTCTAGTGCCCAGCACCAGGCGATGCGAACCATCGAAACTCAGAGGTTCTCCGGCCACTCGACGCTGCTCCCACCAGCCTTCCGGTGCCAACCTGGGCATGCCGGGTGTTTTCCACACTGAGCGTATCGGCGCGACCGTCCACAGGCTCGAATCGAGCTCACTCGCCGCATTCGGCCAACGGCCATCGTGGGGGTCGTCCTGCTCTCCGCTGCCCGACCGGTCCCGCACCTTCGCAGGGTCCCGGGCCGTGTCCGGTGTCTCGAAAGGTTCCTCGATGTCTCGACCCGTGCCCTCTGTGCGGCCGATCGCCGTGACCGCCGACGATCGACTGCTCGACGACCTGATCCGGCTCGCCGCGGCCTCAGGTGTCTCCCTCGACGTCGCGCCCGACGCCGGCATGGCCCGGCGTGCCTGGACGAGCGCGCCCCTCGTCCTCCTCGGCGCCGACCTGGTGGGCGACCTGGCCCGGGCATCGCCACCCCGGCGCCACGACGTGCTCGTCGTCGGCCACGCCGTCGACCAGCGGAGTCTGTGGGAGGGAGCGGTCGAGGTGGGTGCCGAGCAGGTGCTCCAACTACCCGAGGCCGAGCAGGCACTCGTCCATCGGATCGCCGACGCGGTGGAGGGCGCCGGTCGGGAGGCGGTCACCGTCTGCGTGCTCGGCGGACGGGGCGGTGCGGGCGCGTCGACGCTGGCGGCGGCGCTGGCGGTCACGGCGGCGCGGCAGGGACGCGGGAGTCTCCTCGTCGACGGCGATCCGCTCGGTGGAGGCATCGAGTTGGTGCTCGGTGGCGAGGACTGCGTCGGCATGCGCTGGCCCGAACTGGTCGCTACGGAGGGCCGGGTGAGCGCGGGCGCGCTGCGTTCGGCGCTGCCGCGGGTCGAGGAACTCGTCGTGCTGTCCTGGGACCGAGGTGACCTGCTCACGATTCCACGAGCCGCGATGCGCGCCGTGTTGGGTGCGGCCGGACGCGGTGGCGACCTCGTCGTCGTCGACCTGCCGCGACATGTCGACGAGGCGACCGAGGAGGCGCTCGCGCTCTGCACCACCGCGCTGATGGTCGTGCCGGCGGAGGTTCGAGCGGTGGCCGCGGCCTCCAGGGTCCGCTCCGCGGTGACGGCCATCGCCTCCGACCTACGGGTGGTCGTCCGCGGCCCGTCGCCGGCCGGGTTGGACGGCCGGGTCGTCGCCGCCGCGCTGGAGTTGCCGTTGGCCGGAGAGCTCGACCCCGAGCCTCGCCTCGACGTGATGCTCGAGCGCGGGGAGGCACCCGCCCGCCGCGGCAAGGGGCCACTCGCGACGTTGTGCCTGGACCTCCTGGGCCAACTCGGTGTGGTCGCCGCCCGCGAGAGCGGCACCGCGGCATGAGCGCGTCGGTGCCGGTCGACCAGGCGCTGCTCGAACGGGTGCGAGCCGTCCTGGCCCAGGAGACGGCCGAGCCGACGCCGGCGCGGGTGGCGGCCGCGCTGCGCTCGGAGGGACGCCTGCTCGGTGACGCCGCCGTGTTGAGCGTGGTCGAGGCGTTGCGCCGGGAGCTTTCGGGCGCCGGTCCGCTCGAACCGCTGCTGGCCGAGCCCGGGGTCACCGACGTTCTGGTCCAGGGCCCTGGCCAGGTGTGGATCGACCGAGGTGGTGGCCTCGAGCTCACTGGAGTCGGGTTCGAGGACGATGCTGCCGTACGCCGACTCGCACAGCGGCTGGCCGGATCGGCCGGGCGTCGGCTCGACGACGCCACGCCGTTCGTCGATGCCCGGCTGCCTGACGGAACCCGCTTCCACGCGGTGCTCGCTCCGGTGTCGGCCCGGGGCACCTGCATCTCCCTGCGGGTGCCCCGCCGGCGAGCCTTCACCGTCGACGAACTCGTCGCCGAGGGGACGGTGCCATCGGAGGGCGCCCGGCTGCTGCGCCTCCTCGTCAAGGCGCGGTTGGCGTTCCTGGTCTCCGGCGGCACCGGTGTGGGCAAGACGACTCTGCTCGCGGCGTTGCTCTCGTTGGTGCCACCGGCCGAACGTCTCGTTCTCGTGGAGGACTCCGGTGAGCTCGCACCGACCCATCCACACGTCGTGCAACTGGAGGCTCGGCCGCCCAACCTCGAGGGTGCCGGTGAGATCACCCTGCGGACCCTCGTTCGCCAGGCGCTGCGGATGCGCCCGGACCGGCTCGTGGTCGGTGAGGTGCGAGGTGCCGAGATCGTCGACCTGCTGGCCGCTCTCAACACCGGCCACGAAGGTGGCTGCGGCACGTTGCACGCCAACTCCGCCGCCGAGGTGCCGGCCCGGGTCGAGGCCCTGGGCGTGGCCGCGGGCCTGGACCGGGCCGCGGTGCACAGCCAGCTCGCGGCCGCGGTCGACGTCGACGTCCACCTCGTGCGGGGCCGCGACGGGCGCCGTCGGGTCGGCGAGGTCTGCGTGTTCGACCGGACCATCGACGGCATGGTCGCGGCGGTGCCGGCGGTCGAGTTCGGCGCGGACGGCGACATCGCGGTCGACGCGGGGATGCCGAGACTGCGGGCGCTGCTGGCCCGCGGCAGGAACGGTAGCTCCGGACGTGCCGGATGAGCGCGCTGCTCCTCGTCTCGGCCGGGTGCGCCGCGGCGGCCGTCGCGCTCCTCGTGCCCGATCCGCCCGGAGTTGTGCTCGACCGGCGGCTGCACCGTCACGGTGGACGTCTGGTCGTGCCGCACGGGAAGTCCGGCCTGCCGCCGGCACTGGGCGCCTGGATCCGACGGCTAGGGCTCGAACGGCCCACCCGGAGGACCGAGCGCCGCCAGCGCGCGGCGGTGCTCGAAGCGGTCGAGGTGTTGGCCGCCGAACTGCGCTCCGGCCGAAGTTCGGATCAGGCGCTCCGCAGCGCCTCCGGCGTCCTCGGGGCGCTCGTTCCGGTCGCGGCGGTGAGCCGGATGGGTGGCGACGTTCCCTCTGCTCTGCGCGCGGTGCGGGTTCCCGGCACCGAGTCCCTGTCCCGGCTCGCCGTCGCCTGGGCCGTCGCGGGTGGGAGCGGCTCCGGACTCGCCGGAGCGCTCGATCGGATCGCACACGGTCTGCGTGCCGAAGAACGACTGCGCCAGGAAGTGGCGACGGCGCTGGCGGCGCCCCGCGCGACTGCTCGGATGCTGGCCTGTCTCCCGCTGCTCGGGTTGGGACTCGGTGCGAGCACCGGGGCGAATCCCTTCGGCTTCCTGTTCGGCACACCGATCGGCCTGGGCTGTCTGGTGGTCGGGAGCACGCTCGCCGGGTTGGGCCTGCTGTGGGTCGAGCGCCTGGCGCGTAGGGCGGAGGAGGGGCCGTGACCCTGTTGGCCGCCCTGCTCGCGGCCGCGGCGGTCCTGGTGTGGTGGACGCCGCCGGCGTCCGTGCACCGACTGGCCCGACTGCGTGCCCGCGCTCCCACCCGCCCCGCGCCGACCCTCGACCGTCGCTGGCGAACACCGGCGCCCGGCGGCTCGTTGCCGGGCGCCCCTACGGCGACCGGAGCGGCGGCGTCCACCGCGTCCACGGCGTCTATGGCGTCCACGGGCTCGGGCCGGAGCCGGTTGCTCGCCGCGGTGGTCGCGGGCTGCGCCGCCGGCGCGTTCGTCGGCGGGCCGGCCGGGCTGGTGGTCGGCTTCCTCGTGGCGGTCGTCGTGCACCGGGTGCTCGGGCGGCTCGAGCCCCGTGCGCTCCGACTTCGCCGGCAGCGACTCGTGGCCGACCTTCCCCTTGCCGCAGACCTGCTCGCCGGCTGTCTACGCGCCGGAAGGTCACCCACCGAGGCGATCGAGGTGATCGCTGCGGAGCTCGCCGGCCCCCTCGGGTCGGCGCTGCACCAGGTGGCCGCCGCCTTCCGGTTGGGTGCCGACGCCCGCACCGCCTGGAAGGGCTTTCTCGACGAGGAGACGCTGGCGGCGTTCGGGCGGGCGATGGTGCGCGTCTGGGACACAGGAGCACCGTTGGCGGAGACGCTCGACCGGCTGGCCGAGGACGCACGCGCGGCTCGCCGGGCGGAGACCGACCGGCGAGCCCGAGCGGTCGGCGTCCAGGCGGCGGCGCCGCTCGGACTGTGCTTCCTGCCGGCGTTCGTGCTGGTCGGCATCGTGCCCCTGGTCGCCGGCGCGCTCCTGAACTGACGCGCGGTCCCGGAGATGTCCACAGAACCCGCACCGGCGAGCTTGTCCCCAGGCCGCCTCTGGCCTCCCTTCGTGGTCGGTGCTCCTCCAGCAGAGTCGAGGCCTCGCCCCGACCAACGGGGCGCCGAACCGGCCGGTCGCCGGAGCATCAAGGAGAACGCACATGCGCACACCCCGACGTGCGGTCCGTCGCGACGAGCGAGGCATGACCACGGCGGAGTACGCCATCGGCACGGTGGCGGCGGCGAGCTTCGCCGGCCTGCTCATCAAGTTGCTGACGAGTTCGGAGGTCCAGCAGCTGCTGTTGAAGATCGTCAAGTCCGCGCTGAGTCTCGCGACCTGACCCACGGGGTCCGGCCCGGTCGGTGCCGCGACCGGGCCGGCCATCCCGGCACCGCGGCAGCACCGAGCTGTCGCGCACTGGACCGGCATCGAAGGCGGGGTGCCGCGACGGCGCGAGGCACGAGCCCGGTGAGGCATCAGCCCAGGGAGACACGAGGAGGCCGCGCGATGAGGCAGCGCGATGAGGCAGCGAGATGAGGTTCGCGGCCAGGAGGGAGAGGAGCGTCATGACGGAGGAGGAGCCGGTAGGCCTGGCCGCGACGGGAGTTCCCAGGCCCGGCCAGCGCGGTCAGGCGGGGATGGTGACGGCGGAGACCGCTGGCACTCACCGCCCTGGTCGTGGTCACGCTCGGCATGGTGTGGGTCGTCACCGCGATGACCCTGCAGGCGCGTTGCGCCGATGCGGCCCGCGACACGGCCAGGGCGCTCGCGCGGGGAGAGTCGGTCCTCGACAGCGAGGCGGACGGACGACGCAGCGCGCCGCCGGGCGCCCACATCGCCGTCGGTCGAGGGGGAGGCGTGGCGACGGTGGAGGTTCGCGTCGACGCGCGGCCTGCCTGGCCGGTGCTGGCGCACCTGCCGCCCGTCACGGTCAGCGGCAGGGCCGTCGTCGCGCTCGAGCCGGGAACGCCATGAGTGTCCTCCCGCACGGTAGGAAGACGCTCGCGGGCGACGGACCCGCCACACCTCTGCGCGATCGACCCGAGCGTGGAAGCGGCAGCGTCTGGGTGCTGGCTGTGGCCTGCCTCCTGATCATGGCGAGTGTCGCGGCGATCGCCGTCGCGGCCGTCCTCGGAGCCGGGCGCCGTGCCGACACGGCGGCCGACCTGGCCGCCCTGTCCGCCGCGGGAATGGGGCCGGACGACCTGGACTCCGCCTGCGCCGTCGCCGAACGGATCGCCGCGGCGCACCGGACCAGCCTGACCGCCTGCACGGTCGAAGGCGCGGTGGTCGATGTCACCGTCGAGGCGCGACAGGCCATGCCAGGCGGTCTGGCGCTCACCCTGCGTGCCCGCGCGCGAGCCGGTCCGTCGAGCAGTCCCGCCCCGGACCAGGCCCAGGCCGAGGTGGGGCCATGACCAGCCGCACCACGGCCCTCCCGACCCGGGCCGATGGCTCGGACCAGCCTCCACCGGCGCGCGCGAGTCGGAGTCGAGTCGCGCGAGGCCGGACTGTCAGTCGGACCTGCCAAGCTGGGTGCGTGCAGATCGCCGTGCTGGGGCCGCTCGAGGTTCGAGATGATCACGGGCGGCCCGTCGAGGTGAACGGGGCTCGCCTGCGCGCTCTGGTGGTCCGGCTCGCGATCGAGCCCGGCCGGCTGGTCTCCGCCGAGGCCCTGATCGACGCCCTGTGGGGGGCCACGCCGCCCTCCGGCGCGCTCAACGCACTGCAGTCCCTTGTGTCCCGGCTTCGTCGCATCCTGCCGCCGGAGAGTCCTGGCGCGGCCGTCGTGGAGTCACGGGTGGGCGGCTACCGCCTCGCGGTGGCGAGTGAGCAGGTCGACGCACACCGGTTCGAGCGGCTCGCGACGCAGGGACACCAGGCCCTGGAGGCGGGTGACCATGCCCGCGCCACGGCGGTGCTGCACGACGCGGAGCGACTCTGGCGCGGCCCGGTGCTCGCCGACGCGCTCGACGCGCCGTACGCCGAGGCGACGGCGGCGCGGCTCACGGGCCTGCGCTGCGCCGCGAGCGAGGACCGGATCGATGCCGAGCTCGCGCTCGGCCGCCATGGTGCCGTCCTCCCGGAGCTGGAGCGGATCGCGGCCGAACACCCCCTCCGCGAACGCCTGCAGGGTCAGTTGATGCGAGCCCTCTACGCGGGCGGACGGCAGGCGGACGCCCTCGCCGTCTACGAGCGCGTCCGGCACGCGTTGGCCGAAGACCTGGGCGTCGACCCGTCCACCGAACTCGCCGACCTCCACCTTGCCCTCCTTCGACAGGATCCCTCCCTGACTCCGCCGGCTCCACCCGTCGGCCCGGAGCCGGGCACCGGCGGGGCGGCACCTGCGCCGAAGCCGGGCACGAGAGGCACCG
This sequence comes from Actinopolymorpha pittospori, assembly GCF_014873875.1. Classification (GTDB taxonomy): domain Bacteria; phylum Actinomycetota; class Actinomycetes; order Propionibacteriales; family Actinopolymorphaceae; genus Actinopolymorpha; species Actinopolymorpha pittospori. The sequence goes on from NZ_JADBEM010000001.1 coordinate 3,229,956, forward strand.
TCCGGGCGCAGTTCACCAGCTTCGTGGGCCGTGAGATGGAGCTCGACCGGGTGGCGAAACTCCTCGACGAATCCCGCCTGGTCATGGTGGTAGGCCCCGGCGGTGCCGGTAAGACCCGACTCGCCACCGAACTCGTGAGCCGGCACTACGCAGTGCCCGACGCGGCCCTGGCCAAGCCGGACGGCGCGCTTGACGGCCTGTGGTTCGCCGAACTCGCGCCGGTCACCGACTCCGGCGATGTCGCGCAGGCGGTCCTGTCGGCCGCGGGCGTGCGGGAGACGGCTCTCCTGGAGCGGACCCCGATCAGCGCCCAGGCGGCCGGCAGGGACGCGGTCACGTTGTTGGTCGACGCCCTCGCCCACCGCCGCGCGCTTCTCGTACTGGACAACTGCGAGCACGTGGTCGCAGCGGCCGCGCGGCTCGCCGACAGCCTGCTCGCGGCCTGCCCGGGGCTGCGGATCCTCGGTACGAGTCGGGAGCCGCTCAGCCTGCCCGGCGAGGTCATCTACACGATCCCGCCGCTGCGCTGGCCCGACGACCCGTCGGACCAGACCGCGGCCTCAGCGACGACCTCGGCGACGACTTCGATGACGGCCCCGGCGACGACCTCCGTCGCGACCCCGATGCCGTCGGAGGCCGAGGCACTCGACTATCCAGCCGTCCGCCTCTTCGTCGACCGTGCCGCCGCGGCCCTCCCAGACTTCGCGCTGACCTCGGACAACGTCGACTTCGTCGTGGAGATCTGCCGCCGGCTCGACGGCATGCCGCTCGCGATCGAACTCGCGGCCGCCAAGGTGCGCTCGTTGTCGGTCGCTCAGCTAGCGGCCCGGCTCGACGACCGGTTCCGCCTGCTGACCGGGCGCAACCGGACCGCACTGCCCCGGCACCAGACCCTGCGCGCGGTGATCGAGTGGAGCTGGGACCTCCTGACCGAGCCCGAGCGGATCCTCGCGCGCCGGATCTCGGTCTTTCCCGGCGGCATCACCCTCCACGCCGCGGAGCGGGCCTGCTCGGGCGCGGGCCTCGACCCGGACGACGTCCTCGACGTTCTCGCCGCTCTGGTCGACAAGTCCCTTCTCGACGTGGTGATGCCGGTCAACGACGACGGCAGTACGGACCCGCGTTACCGGATGCTGGAGACGGTGCGGGCCTTCGGCGCGGAGCGCCTTGCCGAGGCCGGCGAGACCGACGCGTTCCAGGCGGCTCAGGCCCGCTACTTCACCGCTCTGGTCGAGGAGGCGGAGCCCCACCTCCGCACCGCTGACCAGCTGCACTGGATGGCCCGGCTGCGCGCCGACCACGACAACCTCGTCGCCGCGTTGCGCTGGGCGATCGCCAACGGCGACTCCGACCTGGCCGTCCGGCTGTGCGCGTCGATGCTGTGGTTCTGGTTCCTGGACGGTAACCGGACCGAGAGCTTCCAGTTCGTGTCCGAGGTCGTCGCGCTACCGGGGGACGCTCCGGACATCGCTCGGGTGGAGCTGCTCGCCTTCTACTCCGCGGTCTCGTTCCTCACCGGCCGTGCAGACGCCGGTCGACGAGCCATCGAGGAGGCGTTGGCGCTCCTCGCACGGGTCGAGCAGCTGGACGCCCATCCGCTGCTCGCGCTGTTGTCCCCGATGGTGATGTTCTTCCGGGACAACGACCCGCGCGCCGTCGAGGAGACGACGAAGGTGCTCGACCATCCGGACCCGTGGACGCGGGCGGCAGCCCTGATGGCCAGGGCACAGCTTCACGAGAACGCCGGCAGAGCCGAGGAGTCGAAGCGGGACGTGCTGGCCGCTCGGGACGCCTTCGCCGCGGTGGGTGAGCGGTGGGGCCTCGCCGCCGCCTATCGCTACCTGGGCGGCGTGTGGTCTCGTGAGGGCAACCATGCTGGTGCGATCGAGGCCAACGAGCGGGCGCTCGTCCTGGCCGGCGAGATCGGGGAGACCGACGACACGGCCGAGGTGGTCGCCGCGATCGGAATTTCCCGGGTCAGGTCCGGTGACCTCGCCGGCGGCCGCGCCGACCTCGAGCGGGCCGTCGCCATGGCCCCGACCGAAGGGGACGTCGACCCCGATCCCGGCGTGATGGCGCGGCTCGGGCTCGCCGAGCTCGCCGCACAGATCGGAGACCTCGCCGAGGCGCACCGGCTGCTGGACGAGGCCGACGCGCTCATCGATTCCGTGCCGGTCGGGTTGCCCCATCGCAGGGCACTGGTGGGGACCCACCGCGTGTGGCTCGCCATCCTGGAGGGCGACGTCTCCGCGGCCAGAAAGGCACTCGCGGTGGGGCTCGACCAGGGCGTCGCCAGTAAGGACATGCCGGTTCTCGCCAGCGCCGTACAGGCGCACGCGGCCCTCGCGCATCTGGAGGGCGACCCGGAACAGGTGGCGTTCCTGTTCGGTGTGGCGGATCAGCTGATGGGCTTACCCGACAGGAGCGACCCCCGAGTGGTGCGGCTGCGGGAGCAGGCGCGAGCCCTGCTCGCGGCGCCGGTGTACGACGAGTCCTACCAGCGGGGCCTCTCGATTTCCCGGGAGGATGTGCTGACCCTGGTGCGCTCACCTGATCCTTCGGACGCGGAAGACGCAGCCTCCGGCGGCGGCGACCAGGGCTCCCAGGGCAACTGAGCGGCTCCAGGACCGGGACCCCGACCTACCCGTCCGCCGTCGGCGGGCAGCCCTCCGTGGGAGCTGGCCCGCCGACGGGCGACGAGCGCCGCGAGCCGGGCGGCCTCAGGTGCGGCGGCGGTAGGCGCGCAGCGCGAGCGGTACGAACACGACCAGCAGGCCGACGGCCCACAGCGCGACGTACAGCAGCGACTCGGCGATCGGGCCGCCGACCATCAGTCCGCGAACCGTGTCCACGAGGTGCTTCACCGGGTTCACGTTGACGAACGCCTGCATCCAGCCGGGCAGGGTGTCCGCCGGTACGAACACGTTGCTGCCGAACGTCAGCAGGATCAGCACCGGGAAGCCCGCGGCCTGGACTCCCTGCGGCTTCTTCATCGTCAGGCCGAGCCAGACCCACACCCAGCACAGCGCCGAGGCGAAGCCCAGCAACACCAGGCAGGCGGCGAGGGTCGCGAGGAACCCACCGGCGAAGTGGAAGCCCAGGATCGCGACGAACGCGATCATCACCGCCATCGAGATGGCGTAGGGCACGGCGTCCCCGAGCACCGCGCCGACCAGCGGCCCGGTCCGGGCGATCGGCAGCGAGCGGAACCTGTCGAAGACACCCTTGTCGATGTCGTTGTTCAGCGACAGGCCCGTTCCGACCGTCAGGAAGATGGTGTTCTGGACCAGCAGCCCGGCGGCGACGAACTGCAGGTAGCTGCGCCAGTCGCCGCTGATCGCGCCGCCGAAGATGAACACGAACAGCACGGTGAAGATGATCGGCTGGAACGTGACGTCGAACAGCGACTCGGGGTTGCGGCGGACCTTCAGCAGGCTGCGGCCGGTCAGGGTCAGGCCGTGCTTGAGCGCCCGGACGGGGTTCATGCGCCGCGGTGGTGCGACGCCGACGAGAGCGGTCATGCCCGGCTCCGTTCCGATGTCAGGTGGGTGGGGGTCGTTCCCCGGGCAGATCGGGTTGTCGCCGCCGACGGCGTGGACGGCGTGGACGGGATGCTCGGCGCGGACGGTGTGGAGGACCGCCGGGCGGGCGCCGACTCGGACTGGTGCCCGGTGATCGCGAGGAACACCTCGTCCAGGCTCGGCAGCCGCAGGGCCAGCTCACCGACGGTGATGCGGGCGTCGTCGAGGTGCCGTACGGCTGCGGACAGGGCCGCCGGGTCGTTCACGGGCACCGACAGCAGGCCCTCGTCCGGGCCGGTGGTCGGGTCGGTCCCGGTGAGATCGCGCATGAGCGTCGCGACGGCCGGCAGGTCGACGGCGTGCAGCGGCCGGATCTCCAGGCGCTGCGCGCCGGCCTTGGCCTTCAGCTGGCTCGGCGTACCGTTGCCGACCACCTTGCCGTGGTCGATGACGGTGATCTCGTTGGCGAGCTGGTCGGCCTCGTCGAGGTACTGCGTGGTGAGCAGGACCGTCACGCCGTCGGCGACGAGCCCACGGATGACGTCCCAGACCTCGTTGCGCGCATGCGGGTCGAGGCCGGTCGTCGGCTCGTCCAGGTAGAGCACGGCGGGGCGGCCGACGAGGCTGGCGGCGAGGTCGAGTCGGCGCCGCATGCCACCGGAGTACGTGCTCGCCGGTCGCCCGCCGGCGTCGGTCAGCTGGAAACGTTCCAGCAGTTCCTTCGCCCGCGCCCGCGCGTCGCGGCGGGAGAGCTCCAACAGCCGGCCGATCAGGACGAGGTTCTCCGTGCCGGTCAACTCCTCGTCCACCGAGGCGTACTGCCCGGTGAGCCCGATGAGTTCGCGTACCTTGTGCGCGTCGTGGGTGACGTCGTACCCGCCGACGGTCGCCTGGCCGGCGTCCGGACGGATCAGCGTCGCGAGGATGCGGACGGCGGTGGTCTTGCCGGCGCCGTTCGGGCCGAGGACGCCCAGCACGGAGCCGGAGCGGGCGGCCAGGTCGACCCCGTCGAGTGCCACGGTCTCACCGAACCGCTTCACCAGGCCCTCTGCCTGGACTGCGTAGGACATGTGTCCTCCTGTGGTGCGTTCATGCGTACGCCGACCACAGTGCGGAAACGTGCTGAGACGGACCGCACAGCGCGCTGAGACGAGGCGTCAGGGCGCGTGTCAGGAGGCTCGTCGAAAGATCAGGGCATGGGCTCCTGGCCCGGGCGCTGGCCTTCGGGCCGCGGCGGCGCGCCACGCTCACCCGGATCGGACGCCGGGCCGGCTTCCTCGCGACGTCGCGGAGCCCGACCCGGGTCAGCGTCCTCCGCGGAGGCGGGCGCCGTGGACGGCCGCTCCTCGAGGCCTGGTCGCGACTCCGGGTGGGACTCGCCCTGCGGAAGGGCCGGGTCGTCGGCGCCGACCGGTGCCGGCTGCACGGAGCGCTGGCGCAGCTCCTTGAGTTCCTGCTTGCGGGCCCGCCAGTGCTTCGTCCCGACGAGGAGGCACCAGACGCCCGCCGCCGCGCCGAGGGCGACGACGACGCCGATGAAGAAGAACGTGGAGGTGGTGCTCTCGATCCGGAGTGGACCGAGGACCACGGCGGTGGTCTGGCCTCCACCGACGCCGGCTCCGACGGCGGCGGCGATCATGACGAGGAGCAGGACGACTCCGACGACGATCATGTGCCGTCATCTCCTTCGGCTGGCGGGGTCGCGTGCGGCGCCCCTGCCAGCAGAACATCCAGCAGTCGGACAGCGCCGGACTTGTCGAGTGGATTGTTCCCATTCCCGCACTTCGGGGAATGTACGCATGATGGGCAGCCCTCGGCGCAGTGACAAGCGGCGATGGCGTTCCGGGTCGCCCGCAGCCACGCGGCCGCGGCGGTGAAGCCGCGTTCGGCGAAGCCCGCCCCGCCGGGATGGCCGTCGTAGACGAAGACGGTCATCCGGCCGGTGTCGGAGTGGAGCGCGGTGGAGACCCCACCGACGTCCCACCGGTCGCAGGTGGCGAAGAGGGGGAGCAGCCCGATCGCGGCGTGCTCGGCGGCGTGCGCGGCCCCCGCGACCTGGTCGCGAGCGAGGTCGGCGGCAGCGAGCTGTTCGGCGGACACCGTCCACCACACCGCCCGGGTGTGCAGGCTTCGTGGCGGCAGGTCGAGCGGGACCTCGCCGAGCACCTCGCCGCTCACGAGCTGGCGCCGGAGGTAGCCGACGACGCGGTTCTCGACCTTCACGACGCCGAAGTCCAAGGTGGCCGGTCCCCACGACTCGCTGCGTTCGCTCTGGACCACCTCGATGTCGGTGACCTCGCGGGCGGTCGTGGTGTAGTCGGGGCTGCCCCGCTCGACGAGGGAGACGGCGGCCTCCAGGTCGAGCCGGTCCACGACGTAGGTCTGTCCCTGGTGGAGGTAGACCGCACCGTCGTGCACCGACGTGTGCGCCGCGCCCGCGTCGACGGTCCCGAGCAGCCGACCGGTGGACCCCTCGACCAGTCGGACCTGCCGGCCGTCGACGGAACGGATGTCGGCGAGGTCGCAGGCCCGGTCGCGACGGGTCCAGAACCACCCGGTCGGTCGCTGCCGGACCATGCCCTCGGCCTCGAGGTCACGCAGGGCGTCGGTGGCGGAGGGGCCGAACCGGTCGAGGTCGGCGTCGGTGATGGGCAGTTCGGCCGCGGCGGCCGCGACGTGCGGCTTGACGACATAGGGGTTGTCGGGGTCGAGGACGGTCGCCTCGACCGGAGGTCCGAACACCGCCTCCGGATGCTGGACGAGGTAGGTGTCCAGCGGGTCGTCGCGGGCGACGAAGACGGCGAGCGCGCCCTGACCCTGCCGCCCGGCCCGGCCGGCCTGCTGCCACAGCGACGCGCGGGTACCGGGATAGCCCGCGACGAGTACGGCGTCCAGGCCGGCGATGTCGACACCGAGTTCGAGGGCGTTGGTGGCGGCCACGCCGAGCAGGCGTTTGTCCTGCAGGGCCTGCTCGAGGGCGCGGCGTTCCTCGGGAAGGTAGCCGGCGCGGTAGGCCGCCACCCGGTCGACGAGTTCCTCCGAGACGTCCGCGAGGTGCTCGCGCGCCTGGACGGCGACCACCTCGGCGCCGCGCCGGGACCGGATGAAGGCCACGGTGCGTACGCCGTCGGCGACGAGGTCGGCGAGCAGGTCGGCGGTCTCCGCGGTCGCGCTCCGGCGCACCGGCGCCCCGGCCTCCCCGGTGAGCCGGGTGAAGGGCGGCTCCCACAACGCGAACGACAGCCCGCCGTGCGGTGAGGCGTCGTCGGTGACGGCCCGCACCGGCAACCCGGTCAGCCGGCTGGCCGAGACCGCCGGATCGTAGACGGTCGCCGAGGCCAGCACGAACGTCGGGTCGGCGCCGTAGTGCGCGACGATGCGGCGCAGCCGGCGGAGGACCTGCGCGACGTGCGAGCCGAAGACGCCGCGGTAGTGGTGGCACTCGTCGACGACGACGTACCGCAGCGAGCCGAGGAACCGGGCCCAGCGGGAGTGCGCCGGTAGTACGGAACGGTGCAGCATGTCGGGATTGGTGAGGACGTACGCCGCGTAGTCGCGCGCCCAGTCGCGTTCGTCCCAGGAGCTGTCGCCGTCGCAGGTGGTCGCGAGCGCGTCCGTACCGGCGAGGGCGCTCACCGCGCGGAACTGGTCGGCCGCGAGAGCCTTGGTGGGGGAGAGATACAACGCGGTGGCTCCGCGACGGCGGGCCGTGCCGGCGTCGGGTCCGGTGAGGATGTCACTCAGCACGGGCAGCAGGTAGCCGAGCGACTTGCCGGAGGCGGTTCCGGTGGCGAGGACGACGTGCTGACCGTCCCGGGCGAGCTGCGCGGCGCTGGCCTGGTGGGTCCAGGGGCGGTGGATGCCGTTGCCGGCAAGCCGTTCCAGGACGGTGTCCGGCACCCAGGTGGGCCACTCGACCGTGCGGCCGGCGCGCGCGGGGACTCGTTCGACGTGCGTGACGCGGTCGGCGCGCTGCGGCCCGGAGGTCAGCCGGTCGAGTACGAGGTCCGGGGTGAGGAGGCGAGCTCCGACCGGGACCCGGGGCGCCGTCGTCGGGCTCGGCGAGGCCGCCTCGCCGTCGCCACGCCACGGATCCGTCGGTGCGCGCAGCGAGGCGAGTTCGTCGGCGGACGACTCCGCGCGGGATCGGGACGGCCGGATGTGGGACACGAAAGACAGTGTCACATCGACATGGCAGCGCCGACAGGGGCATCGGCATAGGCTGGCGCACGCCCGGCACCCGCCCCTGCGACAGAGCGGTCACGCCAGGTGATTGAATTCCACTGGGGCCGGTCCGTCGGGCTGAAGTGCTGGAGGAGTACGTGGATCTATCACTCGCGAACCGCGCCACGGGCGACCACATGGTGGTCGAGGTCGGCGGCGAGATCGATGTGTACACCGCGCCCAGACTCCGAGAGAAGATGGTCGAGCTCGTCAACGCCGGCCATTACCACCTGATCGTCGACATGGAGGGCGTCGACTTCCTGGACTCGACAGGACTGGGTGTTCTGGTCGGCGGTCTCAAACGTGTGCGCTCCCATGACGGATCCCTGCAGATCGTCTGTACGCAGGAGCGGCTGCTCAAGATCTTCCGCATCACCGGGTTGACCAAGGTCTTCCCGATTCACGACAGCATCGCCGAGGCGGTCGCTCCGGCGCAGTGACGTCCGCGGGCGTGGACCTGGCGGTGCTTCGCCGGTTTCGGTCGAGGGTCGGCCGACCCTCGACCGGCCCCGTCCGCAGTGCCGCCAGGTCGCTGTTCCGGGCGGGTCCAAAATGGATGGTCGGCCGCGACTCGCGGGGGTCACGTCCCTGGGAGCGGTCACCGGCGCTGTAGACTCCGGCCCGCCCCGGATTACATCCGGCGGCGCCAGTTGTCCGCGCGCCTCCGACGATGCCGGCCGCTGCCGACACCGTCGTGCGGATGGAGCGCTGGGCGGGGACAACCCACATCCGCGGCCGGCTGGAACGGCGTTCGCGTGCATGCACGAGGCTCAACGCGCGCGAACCACCGGACCGGACCGGGCGTGGCAGGCCAGCCCCCATCCGGATGCCCTGTCCGCCGCACCTCGATGTCGGGGCGCACATCAAGGGGGATCGAGGAAGCCCCCATATAGGAGGACGAATGTCCGCGTTCCTACTCGCTGCCGAGGGGGAACCCGTCTCGCTCACTGGCGGCAATCTGACCTATGTCGCCGTTGTTGCGTGCATCGGTGTAGTCGCGCTCATCATGGCTGCGGTGTTCCGGCGGGAGGTGCTCGCGGCCAAAGAGGGCACTTCCAACATGCAGGAAATCGCCAAGGGCGTCCAGGAAGGTGCGTCTGCCTATCTCAACAGGCAGTTCCGGACCCTTGCTGGTTTCGCCGTGTTGGTGTTCCTCGTACTCTTCCTGCTCCCCGGTGATGCCAATATCCGGATCGGGCGTTCCATCTTCTTCCTGGTCGGTGCGGTCTTCTCCGCGCTGATCGGCTACATGGGCATGTGGCTCGCGGTGCGGGCCAACGTCCGGGTGGCCGCGGCGGCCCGCGACGAGGGCCGCGAACCAGCCATGAAGGTGGCGTTCCGCACCGGTGGCACGGTCGGCATGGCGACGGTCGGTCTCGGCCTGTTCGGCGCCGCGCTGGTCGTACTGATCTACCGCAGCGACGCACCGAGCGTCCTCGAGGGCTTCGGCTTCGGTGCCGCGCTCCTCGCGATGTTCATGCGGGTCGGCGGCGGCATCTTCACCAAGGCCGCCGACGTCGGCGCTGACCTGGTCGGCAAGGTCGAGCAGAACATCCCCGAGGACGACCCCAGGAACGCCGCGACGATCGCGGACAACGTGGGTGACAACGTCGGTGACTGCGCCGGCATGGCGGCCGACCTGTTCGAGTCCTACGCCGTGATGCTGGTCGCGGCGCTCATCCTCGGTAAGGCGGCCTTCGGTTCCCAGGGCCTGGTCTACCCGCTGATCGTTCCGGCGCTCGGCGCTATCACCGCGGTCGCCGGCGTCTACTTCACCCGGCCGCGCACCGGTGAGAACGGCCTGAAGACGATCAACCGCAGTTTCTACATCTCGGCAGTGTTGTCGGCAGTGCTCTGTGCCGTCGCGGCGTTCCTCTATCTCCCGTCGTCGTTCGCCGGGTTGGCCGGCGCCCCCGCTGACGTCGCCCGACTTGGCGGCGACCCGCGGCTGGTCGCGGCCGGCGCGGTGATCCTCGGCATCGTGCTCGCGGCGGTCATCCTGACGCTCACCGGTTACTTCACCGGCACCGAGCACCGACCGGTCAAGGACGTCGGCAAGACCTCGCTGACCGGCGCCGCGACCGTGATCCTGTCCGGCTTCGCGCTGGGCCTCGAGTCCGCCGTCTACACCGCTCTCGTCATCGGTGCCGCGGTCTACGCGGCGTTCCTCATCGGTGGCGGCTCGGTCATCGTGTCGCTCTTCGCGATCGCGCTGGCCGGTTGTGGTCTGCTCACCACGGTCGGCGTCATCGTCGCGATGGACACCTTCGGCCCGGTCAGCGACAACGCGCAGGGCATCGCGGAGATGTCGGGCGACGTCGACGGTGACGGTGCCCGGATCCTGACCGAGCTGGACGCGGTCGGCAACACCACGAAGGCCATCACCAAGGGCATCGCGATCGCCACCGCCGTGCTGGCGGCGACGGCGCTGTTCGGCTCGTTCAACGACGCGGTGAGCGGGGCACTGACCTCGGCCGGCGCGCAGGTCAGCGCGACGACCACGGCGTTCCTGCGCACGGTCGACGCCCCCAACGTGCTGGTCGGCGTGATCATCGGTGCCGCGGTGGTGTTCCTCTTCTCCGGCCTCGCGGTCAGCGCGGTCGGCCGGGCAGCCGGCGCGGTCGTCTACGAGGTCCGCCGGCAGTTCCGCGAGATCCCCGGGATCATGGAGGGCACCGGCAAGCCGGAGTACGGCCGGGTCGTCGACATCTGCACCCGGGACTCCCTCAACGAGCTGGCCACTCCGGGTCTGCTCGCGGCCATGGCGCCGATCGCGGTGGGCTTCGGTCTCGGTGTCGGCCCGCTGGCCGGCTACCTCGCCGGCGCGATCGCGGCCGGCACGCTGATGGCGATCCTGCTGGCCAACTCCGGTGGGTCGTGGGACAACGCCAAGAAGCTGGTCGAGGACGGTAACCACGGCGGCAAGGGTTCCCAGGCGCACGAGGCCACGGTCATCGGTGACACCGTTGGTGACCCGTTCAAGGACACCGCGGGTCCCGCGATCAACCCGCTGATCAAGGTGATGAACCTCGTCGCGGTCCTGATCGCCCCGGCGATCGTCCAGCTCTCGGTCGGGGACAACGCCAACACCCCGCTGCGGGTCGGCATCGCCGTCGCCGCCGTCCTCGTGGTGGTGGCCGCGGTGACCATCTCCAAGCGCCGCCCGATCGCCATCGGTGCGGAGCAGGAGGAGGACAAGCACCCCGCCAAGGTCGGCTGAGCCGCACCCGGCTCACTCACACCGGCAACGCCCCGGGCCCCGGTCACATCAGCGATGTGGCCGGGGCCCGTCGTGTCTCCCGTCGTACGCCGCGCCGGTCCGCGTTCGCCCTCGCTCACTGATCGGCCATGGTCCGTGGGCCACGCCCTAGGATGATCGCGAACTTCGGAAGTGGTGCCCGGACGCCTGGACGGCGCCCGGCGCGGCCTGCTGGCCGGACCTCGTCGTCGGACTCTGTTGGATGGACGGATCGCACATGGCCGCCAGTCGGCGCGCAGGCATGGCCCTCCTCATCGCCCCCGTCGTCGGTCTCGGCCTTCTCGCGGGCTGCAGCGGCGACTCCGTCACCTACGCGGGCGAGCGGGTCAAGGAGCCGGAGACCTTCCTGCGCGACGTCGAGGCGCGCTGGCGCTCCGACCTCGACGACCAGCGGGTCACGAGGCACCAACAGGCACGCTGCTACTTCTCGACGCCGGCGGAGACGAAGGACCTCGACGGTTCCGTCTTCTGCGGCCCGGTCCGCTACTTCGTCGACGCCGGGCAGGAGTCGGGCTCGGGGGCTGGCCAGGACCGAAGCGTCGCCGGGCCCGGACTCTGGGACAGTTACAGCTACCACGCGTTCGAGGGCTCCGACGGTTACGCGCTGAGCGAGCCGAACCTCCAGTCCCGTGGGACCGACCTGCCGGACGGCCTGGAGTTGTTCCGTCCGGACGCCCAGCAGCCGCCGGCGGACGGCGAGCGGCTCGCTGCCCCGAAGCCCCCACCGGTGGAGGCGGGCTATCTCGACCCCGACGCCCAGGTCGACATCAGCAAGGCCAGGAAGCCGAAGGACGGCCGGGTCGTCACCCCCACGGTGACGGTGACCGTCGAGCAGGTCGGCAGCACCGACCGGATCCGGACCGACGACGGAACCAAGGGCCCGGCCAGGGGAGAGCGGTTCGTCGTCGCCACGCTGGCGTTCGACGACGGCCCCTTCGCGGCCACCTACGACGACGGCTGGGACCGCGACGGGCTCGTCGACGCCGACGTCACCTACGCCCTGGGGGTCGGCGACGACCGCCGGCCGCTGGAGTGGCAGGACTCCGGCCAGCCCGACTCCCACAGCCAGCGGACCCTCGTCGTGTCGGTGCCACAGTCGGCCGAAGCGTTCCTCGTCGTGAGCGCGGCCGGCCGGGACCAGCAGGTGTCCCTCACCACCGGCGAACGCGGCGAGGCCGTGGCCGGCTTCTACCGCGACCGGACCGAGGTGGGGGTCTCCCGGCAGTACGCCGCCAACCACTTCGTGGCGGGTGACTTCCAGCTCTCCTACTCCCTGCTCTTCGCCCGGGCCCGGCTGGCGCCGTTCGACCCCACCCGCGGCTGGGCGCCGGAGGGCAGGGCCTGGCTCCTCCTCGACGCCGAGCAGGTCGGGATCGACTGGCCGCGCTACCCGTACTCCCTCTATCTCGACCGCGCCGCCACCGCCACCGTGCAGGACGACCAGGGAACGATCTCCCATGATCTCGGGAAGTCCGAGACGTGGAGCAGTGGTGCCGGTGACCTCTCCCCGGTCTTCGAGGTCGACGCGGACGCGACGACCTTCCACCTGACCTACCGCCCGACGTTCACGTTCTCCTCCCCGGGCGGGGGCGGATACGCGCCGCCGACGGGCAGCGGGAGTTTGCAGACGCTCCAGTTCGACCTGCGGTTCTGACCGCCGACCGCGACGGGCAGGATGGTGGGAATGTTCGAGCTGCCTGAGGACGTCATCGCCCGGCTACGGGACCACCTGGCCGCGGTCGGCTACACCGTCGACGGCGTCCGTGCCAGGCTCGGCCCACTCGCCCACTCGGCACTGCACCGCAACGAGACGACCGCCGGACTGCGCGCCACGGCCGCCGGCGGAGCCCTCGACACGCTGGTCCGGCTGTGGCTGTTGCAGGCGCCGGTGTCCACGACGAAGGCCGAGCAGGCGCTCCCCGACCTGCTCGAGCCGCTGGTCGCGGCCGGAATCCTGCACGCGCGGGGCACCGAGGTCCACGCCCTGGTCGACGTCCGCCCCTACGGGGTCGCCGGTGACGACGCCGCGTCGGACCAGGACTGGTGGGTGGTCGCGGACCTCACACCGGGCATGGACGGCGCCCGGCCGGCGGTCTCACCCGACCACGTGCTCGGTGTCAACAGCGCCGCCACCACCCTGGCGCAGCTGACCGTACGCCGCCCGGTCGAGCGGGCTCTCGACCTCGGCACCGGGTGCGGCGTCCAGGCCCTGCACCTCGCCGCGCACACCGGAACCATCGTCGCCACGGACGTCAACCCGCGCGCGCTGGCGATGGCGCGGCTCACCGCGACCCTCAACGACATCGATCTCGACCTGCGCGAGGGCAGCCTGCTCGACCCGGTGCGCGACGAGAAGTTCGACCTGGTGGTGTCCAACCCGCCGTTCGTCATCTCCCCGCGCGGCGGCCTCACCTACCGCGACAGTGGTCTCGCGGGCGACGAGGTCTGCCGCCGGATCGTGGTGGAGGCGCCGCGACACCTCGAGGAGGGCGGGGTCTGCCAGATCCTCGCCAACTGGCTGCACATCCGCGGCGAGGACTGGCGCGACCGGCTGACCGGCTGGCTGGTGCGTGCCGACTGCGACGCGTGGGTGGTGCAGCGGGAGGTGTCGGACCCCGCCGAGTACGTCGAGTTGTGGCTCAAGGACGCCGGCCTGCACGGCGCGCACGGCTACCGCGAGCGCTACGACGAGTGGCTCGGCTGGTTCGAGGCCCAGGACACCGAGGCGATCGGGTTCGGCTGGATCACCCTGCGCAAGAGGGCCGGCAGCCGACAGATCCGGCTGGAGGAGTGGACCAGCGCGATCGAGCAGCCGCTCGGGGCGGAGGTCGCCCGCTGGCTGGGCGCGATCGACGAGCTCGGCCCGCGCGGCCGGTTCGCCGACGACGCGGCCCTGCTCGGTGCCCGGCTGCGCGTGGGCGACGACATCGACCAGGAGCAACTCGGCCGTCCGGGCGCCGCGGACCCCGAGCACATCGTCCTGCGGCAGCGGCGCGGAATGTGTCGCGCCGTCCAGGTCGACACCGCCGAGGGTGGGCTCGTCGGGGCCTGTGACGGCGAGCTCACGGTCGGGCAGATCAGCGACGCGCTGGCGACGTTGTTGGAGGAAGATCCGGGGGAGATGCGGGCTCGGCTGCTGCCGAGGGTGCGGGAACTGTTCGTGGAGGGCTATCTTCGGGAGGCGGAGCCGCGGTCCTGACCGGACGCGGCACGCCAACCGCCACGAATGGCACAGTGGGGATGAGAACGCCCGTCCGGCGACGTACCCTCACAGTTCGTGACAGTACCCACGGTGTACGGAGCGTGGTTCGGTCCGGCATACGAGGTTCTGCCGAAGAGGCACCCGCGCAATGCCGAGGATCGTCGTACGGTTACCGTCTAGCGGGCCCAAGCGGCTCGCGGCAGCACCGGCTAGACCATGGCTCCACGTACAGATAGGGACATTAGGAGAGGTAAAACGTGCCCGCCAAGAAGGCTTCCACCTCGACCGAGGATGGTCACCGGCTCGTCATCGTCGAGTCGCCTGCCAAGGCGAAGACGATCGCGGGTTACCTCGGCCGTGGCTACGTCGTGGAGTCGTCCGTGGGCCACATTCGCGACCTTCCGGGTGGCGCGGCCGAAGTCCCCGCGAAGTACAAGAAGGAGCCCTGGGCCCGGCTCGGCGTCAACGTCGACGAGGGCTTCGCTCCGCTCTACGTCGTGCCGCGCGACAAGAAGCCGACCCTGAAGCGCCTCAAGGACCTCATGTCCGACGCCGGCGCGGTCTACCTCGCGACAGACGAGGACCGCGAGGGGGAGGCCATCGCCTGGCACCTGCTCGACGAGCTCAAGCCGACGGTCCCGGTGCACCGCATGGTGTTCCACGAGATCACCCGCGAGGCCATCACCCAGGCGGTCAGCAACCCGCGCCAGATCAATGACCACCTCGTCGACGCGCAGGAGACCCGCCGCATCCTCGACCGGCTCTACGGCTACGAGGTCTCGCCGGTTCTGTGGAAGAAGGTCATGCCGAAGCTGTCGGCGGGCCGGGTGCAGAGCGTGGCCACCCGCATGGTCGTCGACCGGGAGCGGGAGCGGATCGCCTTCCGGACCGCCGGCTACTGGGACATCGTCGCCGAACTCGACGCGGGGGAGTCCAAGGACCCGCGTGCCGTCACGGTCCGGCTGGTCAACCTGGACGGCCGCCGGGTCGCGCAGGGCCGTGACTTCGCCTCCGACGGAAACCTCCGGGAGGCGTCGCGGGACGTCGTCGTCCACCTCGACCGGGCGCGGGCGCAGGCGCTGCAGGGCGCCCTCGGCGACTCGACGTTCACCGTCCGCGGCGTGGAGTCCAAGCCCTACCGGCGCTCGCCGTACGCACCGTTCCGCACCACCACCATGCAGCAGGAGGCCGCCCGCAAGCTCGGCTTCGGCGCGGCCCGCACCATGTCGCTGGCGCAGCGGTTGTACGAGAACGGCCACATCACCTACATGCGTACGGACTCGGTCACGTTGTCGGAGACGGCGGTCAGCGCGGCACGGACGCAGGTACGCCAGCTGTTCGGGCAGGACTACCTGCCCGACAAGCCGCGCGTCTACCAGAGCAAGGTCAAGAACGCCCAGGAAGCCCACGAGGCGATCCGCCCCTCCGGTGACCGGTTCCGCACGCCCGCCGAGACCGGGCTGCGGGGCGACGAGTTCCGGCTGTACGAGCTGATCTGGATGCGCACGGTCGCCTCCCAGATGCGCGACGCCGAGGGGCGCAGCGTGACGTTGCGGGTGGGCGCCCGCGCCGCGACCGGCGAGGACGCGGAGTTCACCGCGTCCGGCAAGGTCATCACCTTCCACGGCTTCCTCAAGGCCTACGTCGAGGGTGTCGACGACGCCAGCACCGAGACCGACTCCGCCGAGCGTCGGCTGCCCGACGTGGTCGAGGGCGACCAGCTCGCCGCGACCCGGCTTGAGGCGGCCGGGCACGAGACGAAGCCGCCGGCCCGCTACACCGAGGCGACGCTGGTCCGTGAGCTCGAGGAGCGCGAGATCGGCCGGCCGTCGACCTACGCCACGATCCTCGGGACGATCCTCGGCCGCGGCTACATCTACAAGAAGGGCCAGGCGCTGGTCCCGACGTGGGTGGCGTTCGCCGTGGTGCGCCTGCTGGAGCAGCACTTCGCCCACCTGGTCGACTACAACTTCACCGCCAGCATGGAGGACGCGCTCGACGAGATCGCGCGCGGCGGCTCCAACATGGAGACCTGGCTCGCCCGGTTCTACTTCGGTGACGGTGGCGACGCGGCCCGCGCGAACGGTGGCACCGCCAACGGCGGCACCTCGAACGGTCACGGCAGCAACGGCCACGGGCACGCCGAAGAGGGTCTGAAGTACCTCGTCACCGAACTCGGCGAGATCGACGCGCGGGAGATCTCGACGTTCCCGATCCTCGACCGCGACGGCGGCTCCGAGAGCGACAGCGGCATCGTCGTCCGGGTCGGCCGCTACGGCCCCTACGTCGAGGATCCCGACGGCAACCGGGCCAACGTCCCCGACGACCTGCCGCCCGACGAGCTCACCGTCGAACGCGCGAAGGAGCTGCTGTCCCAGCCCGCCGGCGTCGAGCGTGAGCTGGGCGTCCACCCCGACAACGGCCTGCCGATCGTCGCCAAGGCCGGCCGCTACGGTCCCTACGTCACCGAGGTCCTGCCCGAGGACGCCCCGAAGAACGCGAAGCCGCACACGGCCTCGCTGTTCAAGTCGATGAACCTCGACACGGTGACCTTCGACGAGGCGGTGCGGCTGCTGTCGCTGCCGAGGTCGCTCGGCGCGGATCCCGACGGCGGCGAGGAGATCGTGGCGCTCAACGGCCGCTACGGTCCCTACGTCAAGAAGGGCACCGACTCCCGCTCGCTCGGGTCGGAGGAGGAGCTCTTCACCGTCACCCTCGACGCCGCGGTGGAGCTGTTCAAGCAGCCGAAGGCCCGTGGCCGTCGAGCCGCGACCGCCCCGCTGCGCGAGCTGGGCGATGACCCGGAGACGGGCAACCCGGTGGTGGTCAAGGACGGCCGGTTCGGCCCGTACGTCACCGACGGGGAGACCAACGCGACCCTGCGCAAGGACGACGACGTCGAGTCGATCACCCTCGACCGGGCGGCCGACCTGCTCGCGGAGAAGCGCGCCAAGGGCCCGGCGCCGAAGCGGACCGCCAAGAAGACGACCAAGAAGGCCGCGGCGAAGAAGAGCCCCGCCAAGAAGGCCGCCTCGAAGACCACGGCCAAGGCCACGACCGCGACGAAGACCGCGGCCAAGAAGACGACGGGGAAGAAGACCGCCGCCAAGAAGGCGACCGCGAAGAAGAGCTGACCACGCCGTCCGTAGGCTGGGTCGGATGCACGTCGTCGGAATCGGTCTCACGCCCGTCAAGGGGATGGCTCACGAGCCGCTGGCCGCGCTCGAACTGCCCCGCGGAGGTCTCCCTGGCGATCGCGCGTTCTGCTTCTACGACGTCGCGAAGGACCGGGTACTGCGGACCGTCGACCACGACGCGCTCCTGGCCTGCCGGGCCCGCTTCGAACCACCTGTCCTGACCATCTCGACGCCGGCGGGTGAGGCGACCGGCGAGGTGGTCGCCACCGGCACCCGCTACGTCGCCGACTACTGGGGCCGCCCGACCGAGCTCACGGCGCTCGAGGGGCCCTGGTCGGACCTGGTGAGCCGCCACCTCGGCACGGAGGCCGTTCTGTGCCGGGTCGGACGGCGCGGCGCGGTGGTGTGGGGCGGGGCGGTCTCCGTCGTCACCACCTCCTCTCTGGCCGAGATCGCCCGGCGGATCGGCCGGGACGCCGAGGACGGCCGGAGGTTCCGGGCCACGTTCACGGTCGACACGGGCGACGCGGCGGCATTCGTGGAGGACGCCTGGACCGGTCGGCAGCTGAGGCTCGGAGACGCTGTGGTGCGGGTCCGCGGTCCGCTCGAGCGATGCGCCGTGATCGACCGGCGACCCGAGGCCGGCGGCCGCGACGCCACCGTGTTGCGGGCGCTGGCCGCCGACCGGAGGCTGAACGGCCAGCTCGTCTTCGGCGTCCACGCCGACGTGATCCACCCCGGCACGGTCCGGCTCGGCGGCGCGGTCGCCGTCGGGAGCGAGGGGTTCTCACCCGCGGGTGCCGCCGGGAACGACGGTTCGCGGGCAGGTCACGGTCGCGGGTAGAGCGTCTCCACCCGTTCCTGCAGGGCGGCGTTGAGCTCCTCGAACGCGGGCAGTGCCTGGGAGTGGAGCCAGCCCCGCATGATCGGCACGGCGACGCCCCTGAACGTCTCCTCCTGGACGAGGCGCACCCGGCCCGGCGCGATCGGCGTGATCACGAAGGAGTGCTCGCCGGCGAAGATCCCGGGTACGGGGAGCCGTGCCATCCAGCGCAGCTCACGGCCGGGCTCGACCGCGAGGACGGTCGGGGTGAAGGTCCGCTGGCCGCTGCGGAACTCGTGCACGTTGGTGAGGGTCGCGCCGACCCGGAGGTCGCCCGTGGACCTCACGACGTACGGGTTCCACTCCGCATAGGCCGGAAGGTCGGCGAGCACCTGCCAGACCTCGTCCGGCCCGGCGTCGATCTCCACCTCGGCGCGCAGGAGGAGGAGGGGATGGGTACGCCGCCGCCAGACCGCCCCACCGGCCACCAGGGCGAGAACGGCGCCGACGGCGAGCGGCCAGCGGCGCCGGCGCCCGCCGATGCGGGGCTTCGCGGGAGCGGACCGGGTGCGGGACGTGGTCATGGGTGGCTGGGTCCTTCCGGATGGGGCGGTGGGCCGAGGACGCTGTCGACGAGGCGTTCGGCGTACTCCGGTGTGAGCGGGTCGTCGGTGAAGAGGAGCCGGTAGTAGAGGGGGCCGACGAGCTGGTCGACGACGGTCGCCGGGTCCAGGCCGGGATCGACCTCCCCGCGCCGGACCGCCTGGTCGAGGGCCTCGACCGCGAGCTGCCGCCGTCGTGCCCAGCGGGCGCGCATGGTCGCTCCGAACTCCGGGTCGTTGGCCATCGCCGCGGTGAGGTCGGCGACCAGCGCCGGACCGACGGCGACGAGGCCGGCCGCGATCTTCACCGTGTGCCGGGCCAGGTCGGCCCGAATGTCGCCGGTCACCTCCAGGCCGGCCTCCTCCTGCAGCCGCGAGGTCAGGTCCGCGACCAGCCACGCCTTGCCGGGCCACCTGCGGTAGACGGTCGTCTTGGCGACGCCCGCACGCTCGGCCACGGCGTCGACCGACAGCCCGGCGTACCCGTGCGTCTCGATCGTCTCCCGCGCGGCCGCGAGGACGCGCTGATCAACATCGGTGTCGCGCGGACGACCTCGGCGGGGTCGCGCCTCCGACATGAGGTCTCCCTTTACGAAACTCAAGTATCGAAAAGAACGCTACGCGTGCTCCCACAATTACGCAACAGCGGTTTCGGAAGGCATCGGCGAACGTCCCGTGCGGCGTACGTTGGTGGAAACGGGGAACTGGGGTGCCTTCTGGTTAGGCTGACCGAGTGTCTGAGCGCGAGCGATCCACCAACGCGGGCGGAGCCGGCCTGACGGACCCCTCCTTCGACGTCCGGGGCGTCCTCCGGATCAAGCCGTTCCGCACCCTGTGGATCGCCCTTGGCCTGTCCAGCCTCGGTGACTGGTTGGGATTGCTCGCCCTGACGGCGATGGCGGGCCAGCTCGCCTCCGGCGACTACCGAACCGAAAACTTCGCGATCGCGGGCGTGCTCCTCCTGCGCCTCCTGCCGGCCGTCGTGGTCGGCCCGCTCGGCGGCTACATCGCCGACCGGCTCGACCGGCGGTGGACCCTCGTCGTCGGCGACGTCCTGCGCTTCCTCCTGTTCGCGTCGATCCCCGTGGTCGGCTCGCTGTGGTGGCTGTACGTCGCGACGGTCCTGATCGAGGCGATCTCCCTCATCTGGCTGCCCGCCAAGGACGCCGCCGTACCCAACCTCGTCCCGCGTGACCGGCTGGCCGTCGCCAACCAGGTCTCGATGGTCACGACGTACGGCTCGGCGCTGCCGGCGGCGCTGCTGTTCACCCTGCTGGCCGTGGTCAACACGTCCTTGACGAGGACGCTGCACCTGTTCAGCAGTTCGGTGGACCTGGCGCTCTACTTCAACGCGGTGACCTTCCTCGTCGGCGCCATCGTGGTGGCCCGGTTGCGGGAGGTGTCCGGCCGACCCACGACGGATGTCGCGGCCCAGGAGCCCAACGTCCTCCGTTCGATCGGTGAGGGATGGAAGTTCGTCGCCAGCAACCGCCTGGTCCGCGGCCTCGTCATCGGCGTGGTCGGAGCGTTCGCCGCCGGCGGTGTGGTCATCGGTCTGGGCCGTACCTACGTCACCGACCTCGGCGGCGGTGCGGCGGGCTACGGCGTCGTGTTCGGAGCCCTCTTCACCGGTCTGGCGCTGGGCATGGGCGTCGGCCCACGCTTCCTCGCCGGCATGTCCCGCCGCCGGATGTTCGGGCTCACCCTGACCGCTGCCGGCGCCTCGCTGATCGCGGTCTCGTTGTTCCAGAACCTCGTCCTGGTGGCGTTCTGCACCGTGCTACTCGGCGCGTTCGCCGGGGTCGCCTGGATCACCGGATACACCCTGCTCGGCCTGGAGGTCGAGGACTCCATCCGAGGCCGGACCTTCGCGTTCGTCCAGTCCCTCACCAAGGTCGCGCTGGCCGCCGTCCTTGCGGCCGCGCCCGCCGTGGCCGGATCGATCGGTGCGCACACGATCTCGCTGCCCGGCAGGGTCACCCTGACCTACAACGGTGCCGCGATCACCTTCCTGATCGCCGGACTCGCGGCGACGATCTTCGGCATCGTGTCGTACCGGCAGATGGACGACCGGCACGGCGTCTCCCTCATGCGCGACGTCCGTGGCGTCTTCACCGGCCACGAACGCGGCGTCTACTCCCGCACCGGCCTCTTCATCGCGCTCGAAGGCGGCGAGGGCGCCGGAAAGTCCACGCAGGCGACCCGGCTGGCCCGCTGGCTGGAGGAGCGCGGGCACGCGGTGACCGTGACCCACGAGCCAGGTGCGACCGCGGTGGGCCAGGAGCTGCGACGGATCCTGCTGCACGGCGGGGACGACCACCACATCTCCCCGCGGACCGAGGCCCTGCTCTACGCCGCGGACAAGGCCGAGCACGTCGAGTCGATGATCGGCCCGACCCTCGCCGAGGGCGGCATCGTGGTCACCGACCGGTACGTCGACTCCACCCTCGCCTACCAGGGTGGCGGACGTGACCTGCGCCAGCAGGACATGGTGCGGCTGTCCCGGTGGGCGACCGGCGGCCTGCGCCCGCATCTCACGCTGCTGCTCGACCTGCCGCCGGAGGTGGGCCTTGGTCGGGTGGGTGCCAAGCGTGACCGGCTCGAACGCGAGCCGCTCGACTTCCACCAGCGCGTTCGCCAACAGTTCCTCGACCTCGCCGAACTAGACCCGGAGCGCTACGCCATCCTCGACGCCACCCAACCCGTCGACGAGCTCGCCCGGCTGATCCGGGAGCGGGTCGAGCCGTTCCTCACCGAGCTCGAGGCACGCGCGCGGGAGGCGGCCGAGGAGCAGGCGGCCGAGGAGCAGGCGGCCGGCAAGAAGGCAGCCGGCACGACGGTCTCCGGCACGACGGTGTCCGGCAAGAAGGCGGCCGATCATAGGACGCCGGCGAGCGGGGCGGCGTCGGGCGATCCGGGGGAGCCAGGCGCCGCGGCGCCCTCGGAGGCCGGACCCGAACCCGATGCCGGGCCGACGACGGGGCGAACGCCACCTGCCGACGCTCCGGACGAGGGCCGGCCCGGTGACGGCAGGAACGGCACCGACCAGGACGCTCCCGACCAGGACGCTCCCGACCAGGACGCTCCCGGCCAGGACGCTCCCGATCAGGACGGCGCCGGCCAGGACGCTCTCGATCACAACGCCACCGTCGGCGGGGCCGGCCAGAGCGACTCCACGCACCACGGGCTGCTCGACCACCACCGCGCGCGCGAGCGTCGGTCCAGCGAGGAGGCGCAGGCATGACCGAGTCCACATCCGTCCACGCCACGACCGGCTCGGTCACCCCGGCCGACGCCGGCGTCTGGGCGGACCTCGTGGGTCAGGAACCCACGGTCGCCGTACTCCGCACCGCGGCCGCCGCGGCCGCGGTCCGACTCGGTGGCGACAAGTCCGCAGCGGCCGGGTCCGGCATGACGCACGCCTGGCTCCTGACCGGACCACCCGGGTCGGGCCGGTCCAACGCCGCCCGTGCGTTCGCGGCCGCCCTGCAGTGCGAGCGGGGCGGGTGCGGCGAGTGCACGGCCTGCCGTTCCGCTCTGGCCGGCACCCATCCCGACGTCACCCTGGTCCGGACCGAACAGCTCTCGCTCCGCGTCGACGAGATCCGCGAACTGGTACGCAAGTCGGCCATGTCGCCGGTCGGCCGGCGCTGGCAGATCCTCGTCGTCGAGGACGCCGACCGGCTCACCGAGCAGGCCGCCGACGCGCTCCTGAAGAGCCTGGAGGAGCCGGCCGAGCGGACCGTCTGGCTGCTCTGCGCGCCGACCGTCGAGGACGCCGTACCCACCATCCGGTCTCGGTGCCGGCTGCTGGTTCTGCGTACGCCACCGACGGCTGCCGTCGCGGAGGTACTCCAGCGCAGGTACGCCGTCGACCCGGCCGTCGCAACCTTCGCCGCACGGGCGTCACAGGGGCATATCGGACGCGCTCGGGCGCTCGCCACCCAGGAGGAAGTGCGGGTGCGGCGTCAGCAGGTGCTGGCCGTTCCCAGTCGCCTTCGTGACCTGGCCAGCTGCCTCGCCGCGGCCGCGAGCCTCGTCGAACTCGCCGCGGAGGAGGCCAAGGCCACCACCACCGAACTCGACGCGGCAGAGAAGGCGGAGCTGGAACGCGCGTTCGGGGTGTCCGGGAGCGGCGGTCGCGGTGGGCGGCCCCGGCAGCTCCAGACGGCGCAGAAGGACCTGGAGGACCAACAGAAGGTACGGGCCAAGCGCCTCCAACGCGATGCGCTCGACCGGGCTCTGCTCGACCTGATCGCCTACTATCGCGACGTTCTGGCGGTCGCGTTGGGCACCCGCGCCGAGCTTGTCAACGAAGAGTTGCGGGAGGACGTCCAACGCCGGGCGGCGAGCAGCCGGCCGGAGGAGATCCTCCGCAACATCGACGCGATCCTCGCCTGCCGTGAGGCGATCGCGGCCAACGTCGCGCCGCTCCTCGCCGCCGAGTCCATGACGATCTCGCTCTGGAACCAGCCGCACTGATCTTCGCGACGGACCCGCAACGGCCTCCCTCCACGTCCACAGCCCTGTGGAAGGCCGACGGCCCCCTCAGCCGTATCTCGTAAGGTGGCGTGGGGAACGACGCCGAAGGGTGGAGACGCGTGCGACAAACGAGCACGAAACGGGTCGTGGCGGCGCTGGTCGTGGTGGCGATCGCCGTCCTGTCCGGCTGTGCCCTCACGCCGAAGGCGGTGGACGTGGTCGAGCGGCCGCTCACCGGCTCGGACGCGCAGTCTCCCGGCGCGAAGGGCGGCGAGTCCGCCCAGTCCGGGTCAGATCCGGCACCCGCGCCCTCCGACGTCCCCGCGGGCCTGCGGCGCTTCTACGACCAGAAGCTGCGCTGGGAGTCGTGCGCGAGTGGCGTCTCGTTCCAGTGCGCGACCCTCGAGGTCCCGCTCGACTACCGCCACCCGGGCGGGCAGACCATCGAGCTCGCCGTCCTCCGGCTTCCCACCAAGGACCGCGACCGGCGGCTGGGGTCGCTCGTCGTCAACCCGGGTGGTCCGGGCGGCTCCGGCGTCGACTACGCCGCGAGCGCGCCCTGGGTGGTGAGCCCCCCGGTCCTCAACCGCTACGACATCGTGGGCTTCGACCCGCGCGGCGTCGCCCGGAGCAACCCGGTCGACTGCCTCACCGACAAGCAGATGGACAGCTACCTCGCGGCCGACGGTTCGCCCGACGACGCGAAGGAGCGGCAGACGCTGCTCAACGAAGCGCGGGAGTTCGCCGCCGGCTGCAGGACCCGCAGCGGCGCCATCCTCGGCCACGTCTCCACCGACGACGCGGCCCGCGACATGGATGTCCTGCGCGGCGCCCTCGGCGACAAGCAGCTGACGTATCTCGGCAAGTCCTACGGCACCTACCTCGGGGCGAAGTACGCCGAGCTGTTCCCCCAGCGGGCTGGGCGCCTGGTGCTCGACGGCGCGCTCGACCCGACCCTGAGTGCCCGCGACCTCGGGCTTGAGCAGGCCAAGGGCTTCGAGGTGGCGCTCCGGGCGTTCCTCACCGACTGCGTCCAACGCACCGACTGCCCGCTCGGCCGCTCGCTGCCGGAGGCCTACCAGAAGCTCGACGCCTTCCTGGCCCAGGTCGACCGGGCCCCGCTGCCCACCGGCCAGTCCCGCGAGCTCACCCAGTCCCTCGCCGTCACCGGCGTGATCATGCCGCTGTACGTCAAGGAGTACTGGCCGCGGCTGCGGGGCGCCCTCCGGTCCGGTCTGGCCGGCGACGGGAGCCGGTTGCTCGCCATGGCCGACGAGTACGTCGAGCGCGACTCCAACGGCACCTACCGCAACAACTCCGGTGAGGCGATCGTCGCCGTCAACTGCCTGGACCGGCCCGACCTCCGCTCGGTGAAGCAGGCCGAGGAGGAGCAGCCCGCCTTCGTGAAGGCATCGCCGCGGTTCGGCGCCTACATCCTCTGGGGCTCGCTGACCTGCGCCGAGTGGCCGTACAAGGCGGTCGACAAGCCGGCGGCCATCCACGCGGCAGGAGCCAAGCCGATCCTGGTCGTCGGCACCACCCGCGACCCGGCGACGCCCTACGACTGGGCGGTCCGCCTGGCCAAGCAGCTCGACTCCGGCGTCCTCCTGACCCGTGAAGGAGACGGACATACCGGCTACATGCAGGGCAACAAGTGCACCGACCGGGCCGTCGAGAACTTCCTGATCAACGGGAAACCACCCCGCGACGGGACCAGATGTGAGGCGGGGTGAGCGGGCCCGCACCGGTGCCCGGTATGCTCATCGCTCGTGTCTTCGAGACACTTGCCGCCTTAGCTCAGTCGGCCAGAGCGACGCACTCGTAATGCGTAGGTCGTGGGTTCGATTCCCACAGGCGGCTCCACTCGAATCCGGCTCTGACCTGCGGAAACGTGGTCGGCGCCGGTTTGCTGTTCGCGGGGGCATGCCCCCGTGGTCTCAGTTGTGGTCTCAATTGGGCTCACTCGCCACCTCCGAACAGAGCCCGGCCAATCCGTGCTGCGGCGTCCTGAGCGAGCACCGATCCGACGTGGGTGTAGCCCTGGGTGACCCTCAAATCGGAGTGCCCGAGGATCTCCTGGACCACCCGAATGTCGACGCCCTGCTCCAGGAGCAGCGTGCCCGCGGTGTGCCGGCCATCGTGGACCCTCGCATCACCGACCCCAGCGATCTTCAGCAGCGTCTTCCACTCCTCCCAGTCGTCCCGGTGGTCGATCGGCCGGCCATTGGCCTGGGCGAACACCAGGTCGTGGTCCTCCCACAGGTTCGCCGCGGTGACCTGCTCCCGCTCCTGCCACGCTCGGTGGGCCTGCAGGACAGGGACGAGCTCGGGCGGTAGCGGAACCATCCGCCGGCTCTTGCCCTTCGGCTCCCGGAACACCAGGCCACCGTTGCGGCGCTGCGGGCAACTCGAGGCATGCCGGACGCACCCCTTCGGGCATGGCGGCGGGCACCCGCGCTTCGCCTTCGCATGCTCGGTGCAGTCGGGCGGGCAGGGCCGGGTCTTGTGGAGCCGTGCACCACAGACGTGCGGGTCGTCGCATCCGTGGCGCCAGGCGGTGCGCTGGAGCTGCCAGAAGACCTTGACCGTTCTCCGCTCCAGATCCAGGTACGACCAGCGCAGACCGAGCACTTCGCCCTGGCGGAGCCCGAGAGCCAGCCCGACCGACCACCGAGCCGCGTTGCGACGCCCCAGCGAGGCACGCAGGATCCGGCGCGCTTCGTCCTCGGTGAACGCCTTCATCGCCGGCGGCCGAGCGGACGGGGCGTCGACGAGCCGCGCCACGTTGCGGCTGACCTTGCCGCGCCGGAGCGCGACCTCCAGGGCCCGCGACAGGATCCGGTGCACCTTCAGCGCATGGCTGGGAGCCTTTCCCGCGTCGATCATCCGTGTGTAGAGCCGATCGAGCTGCTCGGGCTGCAGACGGTCGAGCCGGACGCCGCCCAGGTGGGGGAGGATCCAGGTCCGCGTCTTCGACCAGTAGTCGTAATAGGTCTTGGGAGCCAGCTCCCGGGCCGCGATGTCGTCGAGATAGACCGTCATCCACTCCCGGACAGTCGGTGCGCGACCGGCTTTGCTGATCGTCCCGCGGTCGCGGTCTCGTTCGAGCCGGCGGACCTTCTTGCGTACTTCGGCCTCGGTGCGCGACCGAACATGACGCCGATCGGGTAGCCCGTTGTCGCGGTAGCCGACCCAGACCCGGCCGTGCCACCAGCCGTCGCTCCCGAAGTAGACGGAGGAGTGCAGGTTCGGAGCCCGTCCCATTCCGTCCTCCTCAGGCCGCGGTGGAGTCGGTCAGCCCTGCCACGTACCGCTCGATCGCCGCGACCGGGATCCGACGTCGACGGCCGATACGCACGCTCGCCAGCTGGCCAGTCCGGATCAACTCATAGACAGACGTCCGCGAGATCCGCAGAGCTTGCGCGGTCTCCTCAGCCGTGAGAAGGAACGTGACCGGCACCGTCACCCGGCGGTCCTTGTCTTCCATAAGGCTTATCCCTTTCTGATCGTGCTTGGCACCTTCGTGTCAACCGTTGGTTGCGATCTCCAGGCGGCCGGCCTGTCGTCGCTCCCGTGCCATGGCAGCGGCGGTGTTGGCGAGGAGAGCGTCACCGGTGGTGTGCCAGCCGGTGCCGGTGTAGACGAGTTCGCCCACGACCGCCAGGACCTCGTTTTCCTCGAGGTGATCGCCGGATTCGTGGTGTGCTCTCCGCCAGTCGATGCGGGCTTGGCGGAGTTGGCGGAAGGTGGCGGAGTAGCGGCGGGATTTGGTGAAGAAGTGGCCGCCGTAGCCGAGCATGTGCGCCCACCGCCGCAGCCGGTAGTACTTGCCGTCCTCCCATTCGCTGGTGGTCTGCAGACCTCGTTGGGACAGCCGCCAGCAGGCGGCGATGAGCCGTCCGGGGTGGGTGTCGTTGGCGTAGAAGTCCACCGTCGACGGTGTGATCTTTCGTGAGGTGTGGCCGGTGGCTTCGGTGGCCTTCGTGGCGTACTTGGCGAGGTAGCCGGCGACGGCGTTGCCGGAGAGCATGCGGGCGCGGCCGTGGTGGTCGAGTTCGGCGGCGACGCGTTCGTCGGTGAGCTTGTCGTCCCCGCGCATCCGGACCGGGCGTACGTCGACCTGCTCACCCCAGGCGAGTAGCCATCCGTCTGGCTCGTCGACGAGGAGCCGGCGGCGGTGGTCGGCGACGACCAGGGCGGGGGTGGTGTAGGTGGTGCGTGCCACGGCGTACTGCAGCAGGGAGGAGAGCAGGAAGCTGTTCGCCCACGCCGGCGGCGCCACCACCGTCTCGGGGTTGTCGAAGTCGATGCCGTCGAAGCGGGCGAGGATGTGGAAGTGGACCAGGCCGCGGCGCTGGAACTCCGCGACCTTCCCGAAGCTGATCCGGACCGGGGTCTTCCACCTGGCCTTGCCCGTCTCCGGGTCGACGATCCGTTCCGTGTAGCCGCGGTGGCGGGCCCACTTGTGCAGCATCCGGTTGGCCCTGATGGTGGTGCGTCGCCACAGTTCGCCGGCGAACGCGTTCCACACCGCGTGGTGCTCGTAGTCGTAACACTCGGCGCATAGGGGCTGGCCGAGCTGCTCGTCGCCGTCGCTGTGGCGGCGCATGCACCGCACGTCGACGCCGTGTGGGCACAGGTCCGGGGTGCGTCTGGCCCGGCACGGCGTGGGCTGCCCCTTCTTCGTGGTGCGGGTGGTGTGGACGATGCCGAAGCCGGGGGCGGTCGTGGTGGCGAACACCGCCGGATGCCCGGACACCGACTCTGGGATGCCTTTGCCGCCGCGTAGACCGGCGAGGACGAGCTGGTAGGCATCAGCCCGGTAGACCTCCGCACACGACGGACACACCGCCGCCCGCCGGTTCCCGCAAGCCTTGTAGAGCACCCCGTCCGGCATGTCCGCGGTCGAGACCTCCGGACTTTCCCGGGTGATCTCACCAGAAGTGGTGTCGACGGTGGCCATGCGGAACCTGCCCGCCAGGCGGACGGGTTGGGAGCAGCCGGCCGCGGAGTGCACGTGGCCCAGCCAGCGGCCGTAGTCGTCTCGACCCGCGCGTTGGATCGCGGAGGGGATGGCGAAGTGGGTCTGACCTGCGGGTGTTTCGGCGGCGGCCACCGCCCCCGGCACCGTGGTGGTGTCGGGGGTGATGGTCGACGTCGAGGGGGTCACGCAGGCCGCCTGCTGGTGATGGGTGTGATCTTGCGGTCTTCGGGTCGGGTGCCTTCCCGGGCCGCGCAGGAGGGGCAGAGGGCGTTGTCGCCGTCGATGGCCCAGCCGAAGTCGGTGAGGTCTTCCCGGTCGCAGGGGAGGTCGTTGTGGGTGGTTTCGAAGTCGGCGTCGCAGGAGTCGCAGGTGGCGCCCCACACGGTGTAGGAGCGGACGCTCACAGGGGCTCATCTCCCTTCAACTGGTCGGGGTTGTGGAGGGTGGTGTCGGTGTCGGTGTCGCAGAGCTGGTCGAAGGCGTCGACGATGGCCAGGCCGCGCAGGATCTGTGCGCGCATGTCGTCCAGGCAGGCGGCCTGGATGGCTTCTTCGAGGAGGAAGGCGAGGACGCCGACGGTGTATGCGTTGCGGGCGGCGATGTTGTGTTGGTAGCCGTGTTCGATGAGGCGGGCCTTGAACCGCTCCGCATACGAGGCGTCAGGAACGACGGCAGGAGTGGTGTCGCTCATGCCGCGCCGTCCTCGGCGATGTCGTCAACGGTGTAGATGTGCCAGCCCCGCGAATCGCTCGCGTAGAAGAGGGAGCCTTGGAAGATGTGCTCCTCCGGTGTCGGGTTGCCGCAGATCTGCGCGAGCCGGTCGACCAGGGCCCAGCGCTGTTCGCGGGCACCGGCCATCTTGGTGACCTGGACGTCGACGCGACGGTCATAGCCGGTGACGACGATGTAGAGCGCCTGGGGAGGGATCTCGTGACCGTGCTCTCGGAGGAGTAGCGCGGCTCGGTGCAGACCTTCCACCGTGGTCGCGTGTACCGCGGTCGGGTGATCGATGGTGGTGGCGGTCATGCCGCTAGTCCTTTCTCGATGGGTTGGTGGGTGGGGGCGGAGCAGTCGAGGCAGCAGCCGAGTGAGGTGGGGATGGTGTAGCCGGCGTCGACCTCGCACAGGGGGCAGGTCCGGCGGGCTGCGAGGGCCTTCTCGATGGCATGCAGCTGCGCCAGGGTGGGGATCCGCTTCGGCTTCGCCGCGTCGATGCGGTACAGGTAGGCGACGGCGGGTTGGCCATGGCGCATCCACATGATCTGGGCGGCGATGGGTTGCCCGCCTGGTCGCAGCTCGAGGGCTAGGAGCTGCCGTTTCGTGGCGAGCCCGTCCGGGGCCATGTGCCAGGGGTAGGTGGGCATGCCGCCGTGCCGGGCGCCGGTCGGGTCGTCGAACTCGGCCACCAGGCGCCGGCGGCGAGGACCAGGACGTGGACGTCGGCGAGCTCGTCGGCGGGGCGGCTGGTTGCGGGGGCCGTGGTAGGTGCTCATGCCGCACCCGCCAGCTGTGGCCCGCGGATGGAGAGGGAGCGGGCGACGAGGGTGTCGATCTCGTCGTCTTCCAAGTAGACGGAGCGGAAGCGGAAGGGGCGGCCTTCTTCGGCGAGGCAGTAGCCGACGCCGGGGCGGTTGGTGGGGATTTTGGAGGCGTCGTAGCCGAGGTCGGCCCAGCCGGTGCCGAGGATGATGTCGGAGGAGGCTTGGGTGGAGCATCTGAAGGCGACCCGGTAGGAGAACACGTCCCGCACCCGGGTCGGGACGATCTCTGCGGAGGGGCGCTGGGTTGCGGCGACGACGACGATCCCGGCCGCGGGGCCTCGCTGCACCAAATCCATGAGCAGGGAGAGGAAGCGTTCTTGGGTGTCGCGGGTGCCGTAGACGGTGGTGAACACCGACAGTTCGTCGATCCAGACGGTGATCAGGTCCATGCCGTCGCCCTTGACGACCTTGCGGCGTCGGCGGTGGGTGAGCCATTCGTAGCGGCGGTTCATCTCCTCCTGGAGGGTGAACAGCACGTGGTTGGCCAGGACGGGGTCGGGTCCGACGAAGAAGTCGGCGGTCTCTTTCCACAGGATCAGTTCGACGATCTTCCCGTCGATGAGGATGATGCGGGCATCGGTGCACTGGGACATGTGACCGACACCGTTGGAGATGAACCCGGACTTGCCGGAGCGGGACAGCCCGCCGGCGAGCAGGCTCCTGCTGGCGAGTTCGACCTGGAGGGGCCGGCCGTACTCGTCGATGCCGAAGTGCACCTTGTGGTAGGCCGACAGCCCCGAGACGGAAGTAGCGGGGATGGTGGTGGCGGGGGTGTCCCCGGCCCGCAGGCCGGGGAGCACCAGTCCGCCGAGTTGGCGGCTAGACATAATCGGAGACGTCCTCACCGGAGGCCGACAACACCGCCGCAGCGGTAGTGGGTGCCTCCTTACTCGGCTTCTTCTTCGGGGACTCCTTCTGGTTCTTGTTCTGGGGTGTTGGCGGCTCGATGGCCTTCATGCCGTCCACCAGGCCGTTGGGGTTCTCCTGGCCGTTGACCCGTTCGCTGGGTTCGTTGTTGTGGGTGTCGTGGTTGTTGTTGGTGTGGTTGAGGGGCAGTCCGATCCCGATGGCCCACTGCGATGCGCCGGCCCCGTTCGCAGGGGTGTCGGTGCTGGGTGGGAGGAGTTCGGGTGGGGTGTTTTTGGGGAGGAGCCGTGACCGGACGGGTTTGGTGGAGTCGAGTGGGTCGCGGCGGGTGATGTCGATGCGGATGAGGTGGCTCCACTTGCGGTGAGCGACGACCTGGCCGTCGCGGGCGTAACAGGTGGAGCCGAGGGATTTGAGTCGTTCTTCGACGTCGGTGCAGGAGATCCCTCCCACGAGCACCATCCAGGCGCGTTCACCGACAGCTGTCGGGTAGATCAGGGCCAGCCAGGGGAGGCGGCCGGAGCGGTTGCGGAGCCCGTTCTCCGACATGAAGGTGCGCAGCCGGTGTCGGGTCACATCGACCCAGAACCAGGCCACCAGAACTCGCCCCGTCGGCGGGATGACGAGGAGCAGGGTGACGGGTGCGACGAGTACGGAGCCGGCCGCCCACGGCGGCAGGTCCATCTGCTCGAGCTGGACGTAGGCGACGACCACCACCAGGGCGGCGAACGTTTCGGGGAGCCACCGCCAGCAGGCGAGCAGCAGCTGGGCGAGAAAGCGTTGATGGATGCGCGGCTTCACGTTCTCCACCGCGCGGACCCGGTTACTACGCCCAGGCATCAGGCCTCACCCCCCGAACGGGGGTTGCGAGTGTCGCGGGTGTTGTCGAGCAGGGTCTGGCTGACCTCGTAGAAGGTCTTGTGGACCTTCCCGGTCTTGAAGGCCTTCTCCCCGAAGATCGTGCACACGACCTCGGCGGCCTCATCACGTTCCGCGGTGATCGCGGCGGTCAGATCGATGGTCGCGGCGAGGATCCGCTCGTCGACCCAGGTGTCGGGGTGACACTCCAGCTGGTGGTGTTGGTCCTCGACCTCGGCGGCCATCCAGTCGACCGCTCGGCGTAGGTGCTCATAGACGGCCATCAGTCGGTAGCCGTGCACCATCGCGTCCCGCATCCACACACTCGCCCCAGTGAACGGGGCGCCCAGCGGGCTTTCTGACTGCTGACCAGCGCCTTCGCCGGCCGGGTTCTGCTCGATTGGCTCCTGTGAGTCGTGGTTGTGGGTAGCATCGGACATGAAGAGCCCTCCTCATGAGGGTTGTTGTGGGAGATGGCAGGGAGCCGGGAGGTTTTGGCGACCAAGTTCCGGCTCTCCGCCTGTCTTCTGGGAGCGGCCCCATTCGTGGGGCCGTTTCTGTTTCTGTGATCTCGCGCCGTCAGCGGCGCATCCCTGCTCAGCACGGCAGGGAGCTCATGATTTGTGGCTTGCGGTCAGTCTTCTTTTTCGAGGCTGTAGAAGAGAACTACCGGCGTGGTGGGGATAGCGTTGACCCGCACCACGTGCTGGAGAAGGTCTTGAAAGACCTTGAACCTGTCACCTCCCGGAGCCCGGTCCACGTGGCCACTGTTCGTAATGGACCGAAGCCCGTTTCCCTGCTGCCACTGCACGGACAGCACGTAGTGGTAAAGCGTCCCGGCCATAAGGACCCCTCCTCAATGGGGGTAGAAAAATAGAAGGCAGAGAGCCGGGAGGTCCTCAACCAGCACCGGCTCTCTGCCTGTCTTCTGGGAGCGGCCCCATTCGTGGGGCCGTTTCTCTGTGTCGCGCCGTCAGCGGCGCATCCCTGCCCAGCACGGCAGGGTGCTCATGAAAGTTGCACTCGACTCAGCGTCGTTGTCGCCGTCCACCCGTGACCTTGGGCGTTAGGCGGCTTTGACTGCCTGCTTCGGGGTGTCGAGAGACTTGGCGCGGTAGGCCACGCCGTTACGGCCGTTCGTCGCCCAGGGGATGGCTTCCAGCTCAACCGGGGTCACGATCTGCCCCACGCTCACTTTCGGCAGTTCCCCTGCCACAGTGACCGTGATGACGTCGGCCCCGTCCTCAGCGTTGAGTGCCATCATCTGGGTGACAGTCAGCTTCTCGCCGGTCCTCCGGTCCGTCCTTTGACGTCCCTCCTGATCAGTCTTCGCCTCCGGAGCCTTCGTCACCGTGAACGTGTAACGCGACCCATCCAGATACAGATTCATGAGTGCACTCCCCTTTGGGAACTTGGAGTTGCCCTTTTGCTCGCCCGATCGGGCAGCACCTCCAAGGCAACCAGGAACGACACGCCCACGGAACGACATCAGTTGGCCGCTCTGAAGGCGGCTCCTAGGCGTCTACTAGGCATCGGTTGTCACCCTCAGCGAGGACGCGTACGGTAAGACCCGGACTACGGGAGGTCAGATGCCGAGGCGACCGCGCGAGGCAGTTCCGAACGCGACGCTCTACAACCTGCGAGACGACCGAGGGATGACCCAGCTTGAGGTCGCCGAGGCCTTGAACGACCTCGCGGCGAAGCGGGGAAAGTCAGTCCACGTCGACAACGTGACTGTGAGCCGGTGGGAACGCGGCGTCATCGAGCGCCCCTCACCGCTGTACCGACGTCTGCTGGCCGAACTCTTCGACATCTCCCTCAACGAACTCGGCTTCACCCGTCCAGCAGCGGTCGCCGTACAGCAAGTATCAAGAAACCACGTCGACATCGAGGCGTTCGTGGTAAATCACTCTCCTGTGAGCGTCGAACCGCGTGTGCAGTCCGACCAGGACCGATGGCGAACAGCCAGGAGGTTCCTGAACCAGCACCGTCCCCAGCTTGCCCGCCTGGCTGCCCACCTCTACGAGCAGGACCAGCGTCTGGACGACACCGGCCTCCTCACCCGGCCCAAGTGGATCCCAGCCCAGCCGGTGGAGCTGTCCTCGATCGATCTGACCTACCTCAGCGAAGCCGACCCGCCGGCCATCACGGGTACGGAGCCTGAGGCCCGCGGGGTTCGGCCGCTGGCCACGGTCGCGGGCAGGTACGAGCGTTACAGCCACGCCATGCGGGACGTGGATCACCCCGGGCTGTTCGAGAACCGTTTGAGCTACCGACTCCTGGACGCGGACCTCGCAGCGGGCACGCCTCGTATGTCGTTCGGATACACGACCTACTTCGAAGGCGTCGACGTGAACGAAGGCCTCGGCCACGAGATGGCTGCGGCGGTCGAGCGTCACGACGGCCAGGAGCTCCCGGGCCGGCCACCATCGTGGCGAAGCCTTCCCCTTCGACGGTTCATCGGTGATCCGTTCGACCTGACCCGGCGTCCGGGGCTGGTCTCGATCAACACGCTGACCATCCGTGACGACGGAGATGAGCCGTCCTTCGTCATGCACGACCGTTCTGCAGGCCGGGTGGCGGTCGCCGGCGGCACCATCCACGTGATGCCGGCCGGTATCTTCCAGCCGTCCAGCATCCTCCCCGGCGCCCAGGTGGAGGACTTCGACCTATGGCGCAACGTCATGCGGGAGTACAGCGAGGAGTTCCTCGGCAACCGTGAACACGGCGGCGATGGGGCACCCGTGGACTACACGAGTGAGCCCTTCGCGAGCTTGAATGCCGCCGTTGAGCAGGGCAGGCTCCGCGTCTACTGCCTTGGCGTTGGTATGGATGCCCTCACCTTGTACGGGGAGATCCTGACGGTCGCTGTGCTCGACGCGGACGTATACGACCGGCTCTTCGCGGACATGGTGGCCGCCAACGACGAGGGCACTGTGGTCTCGGTGGGCAGTGCGGCAGGACGAACGACCGCGATCCCCTTCGACCGGTTCACCGTCCCGCGTCTCCTCGAGCACACCTCACTCGCTCCAGCCGCCCGCGGCTGCCTCCAACTCGCCTGGGACCACCGCAAGGCCCTCCTCGGCGGGTGACACACTGGCCAGATGCGCGTAC
Source organism: Actinopolymorpha pittospori (assembly GCF_014873875.1). GTDB lineage: Bacteria > Actinomycetota > Actinomycetes > Propionibacteriales > Actinopolymorphaceae > Actinopolymorpha > Actinopolymorpha pittospori. Next base: position 3,264,570 of record NZ_JADBEM010000001.1, read on the forward strand.
TGGTTACCGGAGGCCTCGGCTTCGTCGGCAACGCCGTCACCCACGTCCTGCACGACGCCGGGCACCAGGTCAGCGTGCTCACCCACACGTCAAGACCCCAGGCGAGCCTGCCCGCCGCCGTGCAGCTGCTCCATGGCGACCTGCGCGACCTCCACGCCCTACGCCGCCAACTCGGCGGACGCGGCATCGAAGCCGTCTGCCACCTAGCCGGACTCGCACGCGTACGTGACTCCTTCGAACGCCCACTCGACTACTTCGAGGTCAACGTCAGCGGAACCGCCAACCTCCTCCGAGCCCTGAGCGAGACCAGCCCGGTAGCCCCCACGATCGTCTTCGCTTCCACCGGCGCCGTATACGGAAGTCATGCCGAAGGGAAGCTGACCGAGGACCTGCCCGCGGTACCCGACACCCCGTATGCAGCCTCCAAGCGGGCCACCGAGCAGCTCCTGGAGTACCACGCCCGTACCGGCGCGATAGGAGCGACCGTCCTCCGCTGTTTCGCCATCAGCGGCGCCTACAAGGGAGTCGGCGACCAGGACACCACGCGCATCATCCCCAAAGCCCTCCAGGTAGCAGCCGGACAGGCTCCCTCGATCGGGATCAACGGCGACGGCACCGCAGTCCGCGAGTTCACACACGTCCTCGACGTCGCCGACGCCTACAGGCGAGCAGTCGAAGCCGCGTCCCCGGGGAAGTTCAGCTGCTACAACGTCGGCACAGGCAGCGGCGTCACCATGAACGACATCGTGACCGCAGTAGCTGCGATTACGGGACGGCAGGTTCCGGTCGAGCGCAACCCGCCACGGCCCGAACCTTGCGTACTGGTCGCTGACAGCTCTCAGCTCAGGCGAGACCTCGGCTGGTCTGCACCACATTCTCACCTAGACAAGATTCTCAGGGACGCATGGGAAACAACTGGCGCAAGTCGCTAGATGGATTCTCCTACCGGGCGATCAAGTGAGTAAAGCCCGCCCAGCAAAACATCAATAATGAACTGGGGGGAGTATGTCGACGGGCCTCACGAGTCTCGCGATCCTTAAGGTCAACTTCGACAATTACGGCAAGGATCTGCTCGATGATTTCTTGCCCTTTGTTGCAGATCAGCTTTACCAATTGGACCAAGCAGTCGTGGCCCTACCGGAACTACAGGAAGCCATTCGTGAGAGCTATGGCCTTCTCATTCCAACAGGGGTCCTCAAAACGATAACCAAACGCTGCGCCAAGAAGGGCATGCTGAAGCGAGATGCAGGGGTTCTGAAACCGAATCGTAGCGAGCTTGCCACGCACAACCTGACGGCTACCCGCGGGGAGGTTCGCCGTCAACACGAGGCCCTTCTGGCAAAGGGTGTCCAGTATGCCACGCAGCACTTCAACGCCACTCTTACAAATGATGAATTTGACCTTGCTCTCTCCGATTTCATCAAGGAAAATGCGGCGCCATTGTTGAAGACGATTGTAGAAGGCCATCCGCTTCTGCACTCGGATGGCACTTCGCCGAGTAACATGCGATACCTTATCGCGTCGTTCGTGTCGACCGCCGTCAAAGAAGAACCTGACACATTCACCTACCTGGTTTCAATTGTCAAGGGTTCAATTTTAGCAAGTGCCCTCTACTTTCAAGATCTGACGGCTATGAACAGGAGACTCGAGAAGTTGGCCGTCTATCTTGACACAACGATTCTGCTAAGAGCTATCGGCGCGTGTGGCCCCGAGCTAGAACTGATAGCTCGTGAAGCAATCGCACTAGCCACCGGGCACGGCGCCACCGTTCGTTACTTCGCGCATACGCTGGTTGAAATGGAGGGGGTACTCGATGCGTGTGAGCGTGCGGTAAAGCGCCAAACAGGCCAATACCACGGCGAAGCCACCGAGTTCATGATCTCAGCGGGATGGCAGGCGAGTGATGTAATCCTCCTGCGTTCAACCATTCAGGAGAAGCTCGCTGTGTTAGGAGTCCACGTCTCTGAGCGGCCAGATCACATTCAATCGCTCACCCTAGACGAGGTGCAGCTCGAAAGAGAGCTGCAGACGCATGTGCACTATCAAAGCCGGTCAGCGCGCTTGAAGGACCTCGACTCTTTGACATCGATATATCGACTTCGCCGCGGTCAAGAGGCTACACATCTAGAAAGAGCGCGAGCCGTCTTCGTCACTCAAAATACCGCGCTAGTTCGCGCCGCAAAGTCATATGCCCGCCTTGAGGATTTCAATCGCTATATGGTTCCCTTGGCGATGCCCGACTATGAGTTCGTTACCCTGCTCTGGCTGAAGCAACCGCTGACGGCTCCTGAGCTCCCAGGTCGGCGGATTATCGCCGACTGTTACGCGGCTATGAGCCCCGAGGACAAAGTCTGGTCGCAGTACGTTGAAAAAATTGAGCGCCTCCGCGCGGACGAGACGGTATCGGAAGATCAGTACATCCTTCTGCGTCAATCGCTCTCAGCCCGCTCGCTTATGCTGTTCACGACCCATGAAGATCCAGCAGAGTTTACCGAGGGCACTGTCCGGACAGTGCTAGAGAAGGCTGAACAGAACATCGCCCGCGCGACTCGTAGTGATCTTGAGGACGAACGTCGAAGGTTAGAGGAAATAAGCGCAGAATTTACTGCACAACGAGCCCGCCTAGATCTGGTCGCACATAAGACCGCTCGTAAGGCAATTCAAATACTAAGTTTCGTCGTAGGGGCAACCGCGATCGTGGGCACGATTATCTCGGCACCTTGGCCGTGGTCGAATAGTCTGGGCGCGAAATGGCCAATCACTATTATCTTCATCTGCCTTATAGTCACGTCGGGACTAAGTATCTATGGAATGCTGTCTGGAGGAAGCATCGCATCACTTACACAGGCCGCCGAGGCCCGTCTGACTAATCACATTCGACGATGGTTGACTCACTCGGAGGGAAAAATCTACGGCGCATCCGACTAGAAGGATCAGAGCTAGACATCCCTCGGGCGACCACTCAATCTTCGTCAGCGTACTTCGGTGAGTCTAGCTCCTTGAGTAAAGGTCACCAATTTCAGACTCCTCAAGTGGTAGCTCACGATGCTCACACCGTTCGCGCGTTTGCCTGGCGCTCGCCATGCCTGCGAACGAGGGAGCCACCACCAGCAGTCCGGGTCGGGGAATGTTCGTGCGTGATCGCGTCATGACCACCTACCACGCCAGCTGGGCCGAGTCCCGCGAGCGGATGTCCAGCCACCAGACCGACGCCTACCGCGCCGAGCTGGTTGGCCAGGGGCGTGAGCCGGAGTACCGGAACCTCGAGATGCGCATTGGTCCGGCAACACCGGCCTGGCCGAGCGCTTGGAGGTGGAGAAGGAGAGTGCGCTGGTTGTGCGTTCCATTCCTCGGGCCGTGGATGGCCGACCCACAGCTGTAGACCACACGCGAACGGACCGGACCCTCGATGTACGTCCACCGCCTCATCGTGCGCCGCGGCTGGGCAGGACTCGGGACCCGCATCCTCAATTGGGCAGCAGCCAAGGCGGGCCAGCAGGGCAACGACTGGATCCACGTCGACGTATGGACATCCAACAAGCCGCTGCACGACTGCTACCTACGCGACGGCTTCGAACACGTCTGCACCCTCCACTCCAACTACCCCTCGTGTGCTCTGTTTCAGCGATGGACCAAGGTCGCTTCCGTTCCAGAAACTTCCACGCTTTCCGAACGGGCGGCTCAGGCCCTGCCGGACTGAGAACTGTCCGATTGTCAGAGCCCACGGCTGGAGACAAAGGTCCACAAGCAGCCGCGGCGATACGGCATGCTTCTACGCACGTTCGGGGCGAGCCACCCTCGTCGCCTGCCGGCCACGCCTAGGTGAAGGTGGGGCGGGCACGTCGGAAGGAACCCCGAGCGCTACACGCAGTGGTGTCAGCGCTCTTCGCCAACGTTCCCGCGTGGGAACGCCGGCCCCACCGATTCGAACGCGACGACCCCCGCTGGGCTCCTCAGCAGAGTGCTACCGGCGCGAGGCTGGCCCACTTTTACGAGCGGTCAGCTCCGGTCGGGGCATGTGGCAGAGTGATGCCATCACGTCTAGACCGCAGGCTTGATTGACTGAAGGTAGGCGGTGACTTCAGTATCGAAGGCACCGCAGGCCTCGTCGACGGCCGCGCGCACAGTCGCGGCGTCTCTGCTGCAGAGGCTGACTAAGGAGCGCCGTAGCCAAATTCCCCAGGTGTCTCCACTAGGAAACGAGTCAAGCATCGGGACAAGAAGCGAAAGCTCAACCCCAGATAAGTAAGGTGCAAGCAGTTGAATATCCAAGCTGCATCCCCTGGTAAAGGTGCGACTCCCTAACTCTATGGCAGGAAGAAGTGGTGTCACTTCGCTCGCTACCGTGGCTCGACCTATCAGCCGTGTCCGGTCCCGAGTCGGGTTATGGAAGCAGCCGCGGGTTGTGAGGAGGAATAGTTCGTCACCAACAGAGAGACGTTCCACCTCCCTCCTCCGCAGCCCTGTGAAGGCCATGCGGCGTTCACGAAGAACCCACGCAAGTGCCTCCCTCTCACCGAGGACGAGGAGAAAGCTGGACGCCATGTTCATAGCCGCGAGCGTAGTCCTAGCTCGCCAGTTATCCACACCGGCGCGAGGCAGAGGTGTCAACCTGTAATCTGTCCGCCTGTTACGGCGGCCTCGTATGCCGGGAATAGGATGCGCATCCGATCGGTGATCGTAGATGGCCGCCCACGGGGCGTGAACGCACGATCGACCGCGAGATCGAGGACACGATGCGCAGCAAGTACATCACTCGGCGTGGACAACGGGTCATAGAGTTCGGCCAGGGAAGCATCCGGATGCTGTGCGCGCGCGGCGATTAGCTTTTCTCCTGCGGCGATAATGCGACCCCGTACCGCATTGCTAACTTCAGGAAGTGGGAACGTGTTATAGACCATCGGCCCAGAGAATCGTAGCCGTGATTCAAGCGCCCCACCGACTGTGCGGAGCCAAGAGATAAACATAGCGGAGGACAAAACCGCGAAGACGAAGCCGTCGGGATCTACAACCGTGAATAATGCATCCCCTGCGATCACGTCCGGCGTGACGTGCGCGACCGTGAACCACTCGCGATTCTCCGATACATGCCTTGGGATCGCAATATACGGTACCGAGGGTTGGGGAATACGAAAGAACCTCCATGGCCGCGTTGCTAGTTTGCGGGTATCAGCCGCACTACTATCTTCACGGAACTGTCGCACTGCGGCGAGTCGCCTCTTGAGGAAGTCGGATGTCCTAACTGCAGCAGGATCCGGTTTCTCCATCCATATGCAATACCGCTCTCCACCATGGAGGAGGTTCTGGGCGCCTAGAAATGGCCGTATGTAGCTACTAGCCGGGTCGCTAGGATCGGGCAAATCCTCCGACGCGACGATGAGATGGCCACCATCGCTTGGCTTATTGCCGTACTGAACCATTGCGAGTTCAGAAGAGATTGGCGTGGTGGATGATTGCACTAACACGTTCGGAGCGGCAAGCAGATATGGATTGATCGTGCCAGCGCGCTCGATTACCGGCTCACCTTTCGGGTCCTGGTAATCGAAGATCATGCACGACGAGGGCCCGGAGCCAACCGAGAAGCCGATGATTACAACATGGACCTGGGCCTTTCCTCGGGCCTCAGAGGTCCAAGCAAATGTCCTGTGCGCGAAGTCGATTTGCATATGCTTCGCAAGCAAAGTGCGCCACACCCGTGCAACCTGCTCGCCTTGGGTGATTGAGTTTGTAGAAACGAAGGCTGCCTTTGTCTCTGACCTGGCGATGTAATCGGCGGCTAGTCGATACCATCCCGACACGTAGTCGAGCCACCTCGCAAAAGAGGTGCCCCATACGCGTCGTAGGTCGGCTGTCTGGTCGGCGGCCCTAGTCTTCTGGCCCGCGAAGGGAGGATTTCCGAATAGATAGTCGCAATCTTCCGCTGCTAGCACCCCGTTCCAATCATCCTGCAGGGCGTTGCCAATGTGGATGTGCGGAGCGGCAGGAATTGGGAAGCGTGCGTAGTGTTCTCCGAACTCGATTGATGCACGCCTGTTCTCGAGGTGGTCCATTAGGTATAGCGCCGTGCGCGCAATCCGGGCCGGGAATTCCTCGATCTCAATCCCGTAAAAGTGGTCGACCCGCACCTTGCACATGAGGTCCAAGCTCATCGCTCGCTGTCCTGGAGTTCTCTCTTTTACGGCTAGTCTGCGCAAGCATTCAGTCTCTAGCCGGCGAATCTCTCGATAAGCAATGACCAGGAAGTTCCCACATCCACAGGCAGGGTCGAAGAATGTAAGGCTCGCCAACCTGTCGTGAAAGGCTCGGAGCTTGGCTTGGCTTCCGGCGCTGTCAAGCTCGGCTTCGAGGTCGTCCAAGAATAGCGGTCTAATCGTCCGCAGGATGTTCTGTTCAGACGTATAGTGAGCGCCTAGCTGACGGCGTTCACGCTTGGTCATTACGTTTTGGAAGAGGGAGCCGAAGATGGCGGGAGAGATCACCGACCAGTCGAATTTGCACGCTGCCAGCAAAGTGTTGCGAACTGCGGAAGTACCGGACACTGGCCACAAATCTCTGGCGAACAAGTCGCCATTGATATAAGTGAACTGCTTGAGATCTTCGTCCAAGTTACGAGGTCGCTGCTCTGGAGACGTATTAAGCACTCGAAAGACCCGACCGATGACATCACCGAGATCATGTCCGTCACGGGCAGTATGGAGTGTTAGGTAGGAGTGGAAAGATCCCCGGTCCCAGACGCCAGCGTCATCAGCAAATAGGCAGAAGAGTACTCTGGTAACCCACTCACGCGCATCTGCAGCTGCAAAACCGGACTCAAGCAGGGCATCGTGTACGTCGGCGAGTAGCCCGGTCGCAGTAAGATTCGCCGCGATCTCATCGCCATAGTCTCGGTGTTCAATCCGATAACCAGCGAGCCACCAGAATAGTTCAAGGTAGTCCGGGAGATCTTCGAGTCTGAAGGAGCCGGCGTCTCCGGTCTCCAAATTCTTCCACTCAAAACGTTCGAAGTCGGAGACGATTAATAGCCACGGATGCTCCGCTGGGGCTAGCGATGGGAGATAGTCGATAAGTTGTGCCATCGCGTTATCCAGCGAGGCGCCTGCCGACTTATGCTCCACGCCCATCTGGCCCGGAAGAAGGAGGTCCAGCCAACCGCGACGTCCGGTCGATGCGCGCTTTGCGATGGCTTCGTAGATTGCGACCTGCCTACGCTGTACGCCGAATACATTGAAGAATGCGTCCCAGAACGACTGCTTGTCGGCCTGCTCGGACCGCGCAGACCCCCAAGCCTTGGCGAACCTCCGGGCCCGCTGGCGAATCTCAGCCTTCTCAATTGTAACGATGGCATCACGGCCAAGGGATCGGTTGCCAGCCAAGACTTCAGAGTCGTGCCCCTCTGACTGCCTCGACTGCTGACCACTGACTCGGTTGCTTCTCGCCTTGGCCATGCTCGTCCCCTCATCCGGATGGCTGCGTCCCGCCCTCACGATATCGGCCTCTGCACATTGTGAGGACTTTCCCTACGTCTTCAAGGGCGGCCCAAACGGGCCGCCGCGCCCGCCTCACAGCGCCGGCCTTCCCTCTGCGCCTTCGGCGCCCGGTCGGCCGACGCGGCTGGGCGCGACAAGAGGGCCGCCAGAAGACTGGCGACCCTCATCACGTCCCGCTCCGCGGGACCAGGTGCGTGGCCGGCGCCGGGCCGGAGGCTTTACCCACCTCGCTTGGCCCGGGACCCTACGAGCGGCGGCCCACGGCGGGCGGTTACGGGCGGGCAGCGAGCTACCCGCCTACGCCGGGACAGGCTACGGGCCACCGCTCTCCCGGACCAAGCCAGGCCACCGGGCAAACCCTCCGCCCCTCCGAGTGCCCCACGCGGGACGGCTATCGGCCGGTCGACAGACCGATCGTCCAGCATGCAACTCTGCCCGCCTCGGCCAGGACAGCTTGGGTCGGGCGAGCCGCTGGCAGTGTCTAGCCGAGTTGGGCCCGGAGGGCGCCGTCGGGGAACTCCTCGCTGTGCATGTCGATGTAGTAGTTCCCCCTGTCCTGCCTGATGTCCCTCGCCTGCTCACGCCCCAGGTCGAGGCAGCCACTGACGTCAGGGTCGGTGGATGGACCATACAGATCCACAACCACCTCACCCACCTGTCCCCGCACTCCGCGGTGCAGGTGCACCGCGGTCAGAGGCGTGGAGATATTGGCAGTGTCGATGAAGAAACAGAAGGTCCCGGTCTTCGTGCCAAGGGCCACGAAGACACCCCCTGCACCGTCGGGGTCCCCAGGACCGGGCACCACCTGGTCACCGGAAAACGGCACCGTGAACTGCTCCGCCGTGCCAGCCAGGGACGAAGGGGCCGACAACACCGTCGCGGCGACCGCCGTAAGGGCCACAGCAAGGACTCGGACGGATCTACTCGCTCTGCATGACATTCCAGTTCTCCTAAGTCAGAGGGCTCAGAGTGGAGTGCCTGTGTGTCTAGCACGGACCGATACCTCAGCTTGTTCACTTCGCGACCTGTCCGGCTTCGGACAAGGGTGCTGGCCGGCCTGTTGGAGGCGGAGGCGGACGCATGCAAGCACATGGCTGACCCGCGCGAGGCGGAGGCCGACGAACGCGAACGTCTGGCGGTCCTGCCGCAGGAGACGGCCGACGCAGCCACTCCCTCGAGGGCGTGCCACGTCACCTGACGAGGAGCCCCTGAACGGCGCCGCTTGGAGTGAGTCGCGGACCTACACTCCGGCCATGCGGAAGCCATCGGCTCTAAGAACGGCCGCGATCCTCGCGCCCATCGCGGGCTTGGCCGTCGCGGGCGTTCTTGTGATGACAGTGTTCGACCATATGTTGGTCGGAGCGCTGCTCTTGGTGCTCGCTGTTCTGGCCCTGTTCCTTGTCCTCGGGGCAGGCGTCCGTGACGAGCCTGAACGCCGCGCCGACCCGGCATGGGATCCAGAGCCGAGACGCGAACGTCCCAGGCCGTAACCCTCGGAGCTGGACCTCCAGAAGAGAGTCCACCGCGTCGGGTCGTGGTCTCAGTTGTGGTCTCAGTTCCCGCTCGTTCAGGCCTGTTCAGCACGGACCCGAACACGGCCACGCACGCCTGAACGAGGCCTGCCAACCACGCCCAGACAGTCTCCGTGCTGCCTCGTAATGCGTAGGTCGTGGGTTCGATTCCCACAGGCGGCTCTGCCAAAAGCCCAGGTCAGAGGCCCTTCCAGAGCCTCCAACCTGGGCTTTCGCTGCGCCTGCCAGCTGTGAGCAGCCAATCGAGCAGCCAAGCGCCGCATCAGGCAACTTCGCTCTGATGTGACGTGACGCACCGCCCAGGTCCTGTCCCGGGCGGCGTGCGGCGGTCAAGCTTCGCCACGGTGAACGTAGGAGCGGATGTCGTCGAACCCGTCGAGGGCTCGTTCGTCGACATCCGAGGGATCCAGCTCAGCCCGGCTCGCCAGAGCTTCGGCCAGTGCCACTGCTGCCTCACTGAGTTGCCCGAACCTGCGGGCCGTATGACCCAGGCACAGGCCAGCCAGTCCGAGCAACTGGCTGCCGGCGGACAGGATGTCGGGGTGGCAGGAGTTCGCCCTTGCGGCGCCCGGTGCGGAGGGCGAGGTGAAAGCAGCGGCTGGCGTAGTTCGGTCGGTCCAGCCACTGCTCGGGCTATCTCACCGTTGAAGGTCCGTGGTCGACAGCAGACGAGCCGTCCGCTGAAGTCGTATGGTGACGCCGCCGGACCGGAGGAGAAGGTTAGGCGGGAGCGGGAACGCCTTCGAGGACGATCACCGGAAATGGCTCTGGCCCAAATTCCGTGATTGGCTACGGTCGGTTATTGTGCTGGAGTGTCATGCGAGGAGTACTCGTTTTCTGAGTAGGTCGAAGTTCGCGCGGCCGAACATTTGCCGTTTGAGGTATTTGATCTTGTTGACGATGCCTTCAACTGGTCCGGAGTTGAAGCGTGTGGTGAGCCCGTTGATGACGGCTTGAACGTCGCGTCGAAGGCCGGTGGTGAAGGAGTGTAGGTGCGGGAGATCGTCGGCGTCGACGCTGCTCATCCAGGCCTCCAGCCGGTCTTTGTCACCGTTGAGATGGGCCATCATCTCGGCGAAAGTCGACACGTGCGTCGCGGTCATCTTCAGCTCGGGGCAGTGCGAGCGTGCTTCGTCGAGTTTGGTGTGGGCGTCGGTGTCGAGATGGTCGGGGTGGGTGAGGATCCAGCGGGTGATCTCGCGGGGTTTCGGTATTGCGGGTGTTGTTGGCGGCGCGACGGCGAGGTGGCGGAACGGCCGGAAGTAGCGGCGGACGGCCTGCACGCTGCCCGACCAGCCTTGGGCTTGCAATTCCGCGTGCAGGGTGGGGATGTCGGTGCAGCCTTGGTTCCACCGCTGGTGCAGGTAGGGCTTGAACGGATCGAGCTTGCTGGCACGGGCGGTCGCCTTCACCAGAAGCTCGTCGAGGCTGGTAGCACGAGCGAACCGTTGCACGGTTTTGCGGTCCAGGCCCAGGGTGCGGCCGATCCCTGCCAGGGACTCGCCTTTGGCCAGCAGGTCGCAGACAGCGGCGTAGCGTTCCCGTGTGCGGGTCACAAGGCGCCGCTCACGCCCACACACGTCAAGCGTTGCGTCGAATGCTCGGTCCGGAGTGTGGTCGAGTGGCTGTTCGACCGCCATCACCAGCACAGGCGCAGGTTGCCGAACATCCTCCTCGGCCTGTGAGTCGGAGTCGACGGCGGGGAGTGGGGTAAGACAACCGCGATGGGCGGCGACGGTCTTGTCGACGTGCTTGGCGAGGTTGTGCCACAAGTGCCAGCGGTCGGCCACCTGGATCGCCTCGGGCGCACCGGTGCGGCCGCCTTCAGCGTAGGCACCGGCCCGGTCCCGGCAGATCACCTTGGCGCCGGGATGGGCTCGCAGCCAGTCAGCGAAGGCGTCTGCTTCGCGGTCGGGCAGCAGATCGACTGGTCTGTGGCTGTCCATGTCCACCAGGACCGTGCCATACACGTGTCCGCGACGCAGCGCGAAGTCGTCGACGCCGAGCACGGCGACGTCGCCGATCTGTGGGTCGGGTATGGCTCGGATCAAGCGCAGCAGCGTGGACCGGCCGACCACAACACCAAGGCGGGTGGCCAGCCGGGCGCCGGCTCGACCAGCCAGGGCGATCGCGACCGCCTCCAAAAGCTTGCGAAGTAACGGGGTACGCCGCGCGTATCGGGTAGTCAGTCCGGGAATCTGCTCGGCGAACGTTTTTACCGGGCACGCATCCACGCCACAGAAGAAGCGCCGCACCTGCAGCTTGATCACCACCGGCCACCCCGCTACCGCGGTGTCGGCCAGCCGACGCGAGTAGGAGCTGTGCACCCGCACCGCCGCCGTCCCGCACCGCGGGCACTCGGCATGCCCGCTAGCCGATCGTCCATAGATCACCAACCTGGACTCGACCCGTTCGACACCAACATCGACGAGGCCGGCCAAATGCGGCAGCAGTCGGGACAACGAAAGATACACTCGAACTGCCCTTCTTGCGGAGTCCGATTTCTTGGTCGAAACCGAACCTCCACAAGAAGGGCCTTCCTTGTCCTGCCAACACGCTCACGACAAAGTCAAGACTTGGTTATTACAAGAATTCAGCAATACGCCGCAACCGTTCACGCACACCCCGGACACAAAAGTCGCTATATACGGCTGATCACAGCGAGCGGAAGCCTCACCAAAGACGAGCACCTCCCAAAACCATCACCGTCCGTGACCAATCACGGAATTTGGGCCAGAGCCCCGGAAATACCCTGTCGGTGCTCTGCTCATAGGCGGAGGTGCCGTCGGAGACCATGCGGTAGAGGCGGTCGCGTTCCTCGCCTGCAGTCACGGCGGCCCGGGCCCGATAGGAGCTGTCGCCGAGCTCGACCGTCACGGTTGGGTTGGCTCGCAGGTTGTGGAACCAGGCCGGATGCTTGGGGGCGCCTGCCTTGGAGCCGACCACAAACACGCGGCCCTTGTCGTCAACCCTGAAGCCGAGTGGAACGGTCGTCTGCCGTCCTGTGCGCGCCCCGGTCGTGGTCAGCAGCAGAATCGGGAACGGCGGGTGGCTGACCGTGCCGTGATTGGCACGGAATTCGCTGATGATGCCTTGGTTGTAGGTCCGGAACTCCTCGTCAGATGGCACGGTTGGCATTGCTCTCCTTGGCTTCTTGATGACATTCAGTACGCGGCCTGTGGATGTCGGTTCGTTGGGCCCGGGCCGTTAATTGGTCGGTGGTGGTGGAATCACAAGATTGCTCGTTGCCGTGGTCTATGACCGGCGACTCGGGTGGGAGGAGGGAAGGCCGAATCTCGTCACGAGCCCGGGACCGCCTGGAAAGACGGTGATGCGGGAGACCCCGGTGGAGGTGGCGCTGAGAACGGCGACCCCGAGGGCCTGATAGGTTCCGTCGTCGGTGTGGTAATAGGTGGCCGCGGCGGGCTGGCCGTTCGCATGTGTTGGGGTCATCAGCCAGTCGCCAGGAGATCCGATCACGTGCTCGAGGTAGCGCAGGCACGTCACCTTGCCGGAGAACCAGGTGTGGGTACCCACCAGTTCGATGGCGGCGTCGGTGCGCAGCGCCTTTTCCAGGGCTGTGATGTCGGCGTTCTCGAAGCCGGCGATGTACTGGCGCAGCAGGTCCCGGGCGTGCGGTTCGGTCGGCTCGGTGACGGTCTCCGGGGAGGGAGCGACCTCATCGAGCCGGGCGCGGGCTCGCTGCAGCGCGCTCTTGACCGCCGCGGTCGAGACACCGAGCATGCCCGCAACCTCGTTGGCACTGAAACCCAGCACCTCCCGGAGCAGGAGCACGGCTCGTTGCCGGCCGGGGAGGTACTGCAGGGCGGCGACGAGCGCCAGCCGCACGCTGTCACGCGCCGTGAAAATCGTGGCTGGGTCGTGGGTCTCGGGCGTCACCAAAGCGTCCGGAACCGGCTCCAACCAGGTCATCTCGGGCTCGGCTGGGCCCGGCGGCGCATCAGGATCGTCGGCGGGGGGACCGAGGCCAGAGGGCAGTACCCTCCTGGCGCGCTGTTCCAGCGCGGACAGGCACGCGTTGGTGGCGATGCGGTAGAGCCAGGTGCGCAGCGAGGAGCGGCCCTCGAAGGTGCCGTACGAACGCCATGCCCGCAAGTACGTCTCCTGCACCAAGTCCTCGGCCTCATCCACAGCGCCGACCATGCGATAGCAGTGCGCGAGCAACTCGCGCCGGAACGGCTCGGTCTGCTGCACGAATTCCTCTGACAGGTCCGTCATCACCATGTCCTCGCGATTACCTGACACTTCGATCATCGCTGACCCACGGGCTGAGCTTCGGCCCGATCCCGTCAGCCATCCCGTGGATCACGTCGTTGGCCTCCCAGCATCTCCTGATCCTCCGGACTGCTTACTCGACATCGCGGCTTCCCCCAGCTCAGACCACTTGCTCCAGACCCAGGGCAGCCCTCCCACACGCGCTAGATCTCTCGGTCCGGACAGGACCCAGATCCCCAGCGTCCAGAACGCCTTCGGTAATGCAGACCGCCCGCGACCGTGAAAGGAATCGGTCTGACTGCAGGTCTGCCGGCATGAGCGACAGAAGCAGAGACCGTGGCGCGGTGGATGCCATAGATCTTGGGGATCTCCCGGGCCGGTGAGCCCGGTGAGCCCCGTGAGCCCGGTCAGCTCGGCAGCCGTAGGTGAGCCCGAGGTGAGCTCGGGCGCCATCGTGCGACGGCCTCAGCGCCGGCGGTTGCCAGGTGCGGGAGCACCGTGGTGTGGATGTCCGAGGTGACCCCCATCGCGGAGTAACCCAGCTGGTCGGAGACGGTCCTCACCTCGACACCGGCCGCCAGGGCCAGCGTCGCCGCGCCGTGGCGCGGGTCGTGTAACCGCGCGCCGTCCGCTCGAACTGTTCGGACAGGACCCCTGGTCCAGGCGACGGCGCGGGTGCTGGCGTCCAGGCTCGTCTCGTCCCAGCGTCTACGCGGGTGGGTGTCCACACCAGCGCGCGACCCCGTCGACAGCGGTACGGCGCCTTCTGTTGTTAACCAGTGAGTAGCTTAACTTTATTCCGTCCGTCCGTTTGGCGGGTTTAGTATCTGACCCGGAAACGATCAAGCCTCCGAAGAGGGTATCTCGGCGGCCCGTTCGATGGTGGTTGAGGAGCGCTCGCACTGGCCAAGGCGCATTATCGCCTGATAGCCCTGATGCGCCGGCACTTCGCTGGACAATTATATTCGGTAGTTCATGTGTAGGAGAGCGCCATGGCAGTTCTCGTTCTTTCTTCCTTGAATTCGATCGTTGAAGAGGCGTTGGTTCTCAAAGGTGAGGACGTCGATGTCGTAGTTCCGAACAAGCTGATGGACAGTCGTCGACGGCGGAGTCCGGAAGTAAGATTTCACGGCATCGCCAGGTGGAACGACTATACCGAGCTCGAGGCGCTCGCCAATCGGATACCGAATATCGACCGGGTGTTCACCGTCGAAGAGCAGACCGTTCGCGCTGCGGGATTCTTGAGAGATCTTCTTGGGCTGTCCGGACAGTCTCACCGTGATGCGCTGGCCATGACGGACAAGCACCTGATGAAGGAGCGAGTCCGCAGCCACGGTATTCCTGCCGCGGGCCACGTGGTGGCACGATCCATCGAGGACGTTCGTGACGCAGGTGGTGAGCTGGGTTGGCCTCTTGTCGTGAAGCCACGCTCCGGAATGGGGACGATGAACACGTTCAAAGTCAACGATCAGGATGACCTCGAGCGTTTGTATCGCGAAGGAGCATTCACCGCCGGCATTCCCGATCCAACTGGGCGCTTGAGTGCTTCAGAGGGTCTGGTGGACGGACTCTTCTCGTATCAGTTCGGGTTCATGGTCGAACAGTTCATCGATGTCGTGGAGGAGTACTTCTGCGACATGGTATGGCATGACGGTGAGCTGCTCATGGCATACCCTGCAGATATTTGAACCCCCTCATCGGTAATATCGGAAAACTCTATGGGGTAACGGTTCTTCCTGAGGGTGCGGAAGAGTATCGCAGGGTGCGTGAGCTCGCGGTTGCGGTAGCCCGCGCGCTCAACGTGCAGAGCGGTTACGTGCACTGCGAGGTCATGCTGGATTCCTCCGGTGACATGTACTTCGGTGAAGCGGGATACCGCCCTGGCGGCCGAGAGATCCTTGCCCTGAGCTCCAAGGTGCACAACTGGGACCCGATGGAGGTCCTCGGGTGTCTCGCGATGGGAATCCGTCCCGATATCTCGTCCCGGCGTTCTTACGAGATCCTTGCCAGCACGGTGCCACAGGCTCCGGCGGGGCGGATCGTCGCGATGTCCGGCCGGGATGAGCTTTTTTCCATTCCCGGGGTCGTGGACGTTGTGCTGAAGACGGAAGTCGGTGTGGTCCACGGAGGAGCGCACAACTCTGCCGACGGCGTCGCGTACATCTTTTTCACTCCGCAGTCGCTGGAGACGTCGAACAAGGAGATCGAAGAGATAGGTGCAGCGTTTCGTGTCGATGTCGAACCCGCTTAAGACCTGATCGTTCAAATTCTGAGGTAGAGATCAAATGCACACTCGCGTCCTGAGCAGTGGGAACCCCGCGATGGAGGACGCTCTTCTGCAGGCTGGTCACGACGTTGTCGTCGTCATCCAATTTGCCGGCATCGACGAGCACAGAAGGCGGTTTCCCGGCCTGTCGATCCACGGGATCAGCAATTGGAACGACGATGAGGAGATAGCGAAGGTCGCGCAAGATCTGCCGGAGAATATCGAGGCGGTCGCGACCGTAGACGAGCAGGCGGTCCGGACCGCCGGTGTGCTACGCGAGCTCCTGGGTGGCCTTCCGGGCCTGTCCGCGGAGGATGCCACGGCCTACACTGACAAGGCGGTGATGAAGGACCGCTGTAACGCTGCCGGCGTTCCGGTGGCTCGGCACAGGGTGGTTCATCACGCGACGGAGATCAGCGCGGTAGCGCGCGAGATAGGCTGGCCTGTCGTTGTCAAACCGCGTATCAGTGCCGCCACGCTCAACACGTTCGTAGTCCGCGACGATGACGATCTGGAGCGCCACCTGGAGGAAGGCCTGTTCGACAGGCGCTTGGACGACCCGTTCGGCCGCTTCGCTGCCGGGGAAATGCTCAAGAGCCTACACGAAAGGGAGAACGGATTTCTGGTCGAGGAGTTTCTCGATGTGTCCCGCGAATATTTCTGCAACTTCTATCAGTATCGCGGAGAGACTCTCTGGGCGTCGCCGGGACATTACAGCAACCCGCTTATCGACGCTCTGACGGAAGATCTTTATTTCATGGTTCTTCCGCCGGACGGTGCGGAACTCCGTGAAGTGGTGGCACTCTGCGAGCGGGCGACATCAGCGCTGGGCGCACAGACCGGTGCGGTGCACTGCGAGGTGCTTCGTACCAGAGACGGCAAGCTCTGGTTCGGCGAGGCGGGTGCCCGTTTGCCAGGAGCCGGCCTCTGGAACATGGAGAACACCATGTACGGGCTGGACGGTCAGGACATCCTCGCGAAACTGGCCGTGGACGAGCGCCCGGAGATACCGCTCCGACCGCTGTATGAGTCCCTGGTGACAATCAATCTTGATCCGCCGAGCGGCATTGTGCGAAACGTCACCTCCATCGAAGAGATCGAAGCGATCGACGCCGTGGTGGAAGTTGATATGCATCTCGAGATCGGGAAGCCGGTTCCCGGCGCACTCGGCAGTTTGAAGGGCGCCGGGCGCATCGTCTATCAGCCCCGCGACCCCGGTGCGGTCGAATCCGAGGTCAAGGAACTGTACGCGAGACTGAACATCCAGATCGACCAGCCCGAGACTCTGGACGTAGGAGCATGACCGAGCTCGTCGTCTCCATTCCGCAGGACTCCGGTGGCGTTGCCGGGCAGAAGCGCCTGACGCCGGCGCGCGCGTACGTGGTGCGGTCTGCGGACGGCCTGGCCACGGCCGTCCTGCAGGCGGCGGTTCCGTTGATGGTGCTTCAGGGGACCGGTTCGGTGGCCTGGAGCGGCGTGGCGTTCGTCCTGGAGTGGATTCCACGTGTGGTGTCGCTCGGGAGCGTGGGGCCGCTGATCGACCGGGTAGGGGCGCGCGCCGTCATGGTCTGGGCCAGTGCCGGCAGGGTGGTCATGGTGGCGCTCGTCCTGCTCGCCCTACTCGCCGGCGGAGGGGGGCTCGAACTCGTGCTCTTGGGCGCCGTCGCCGGAATCGTGGCCGCGATGGGTTTCGTGTCCGCTGAGACCATCGGCGCGGAGGTCGCACGCAGGAGCGATGCTCCGCACCGGGTTCAGGCGGTTCTGACGAACATCGATCAGGGCGCGCTGCTCGTCGGCCCGCTACTCGCCGGCCTCTTGCTGCTGGTCGGACAGACACCACTGCTCGTCACGGTGTGCGCGATCTCCGCCGCGGGCGTCGCCGTCACGCTGCGGATTCCGCGCCCGGCCACGGTTCGCGGGGACTCGCCGAGCCCGGTGGCCGCCATGGGGCTCGGCGCGCGGGTCATGTGGCGGATTCCAGCCCTGCGCTGGGTGATTCTCGCCGTCGCCGCGCTGAACGCCCTGATGGCGGTCGTCCAGGCCGTCACGCCCGCTCTGGTCACCCGGGCGTTCGACGAGTCCACCGCCGCGGCGGGCATACTCTGGAGCGTCAGCGCAGCCGTCGCGATGCCCGCCGTGGCGTTCGCCGGCCGGGCCGTGGGGCGAATCGGGCTGTGGTTGGTGGGTGCGACCGCTGCCGGTATCGCGTGCCTGGCCGGGCTGGCCGTCGCGGTAGCCCCATCGTTCGTCCTCTACGCCATCGCGATCGCGGTCCTGGCCGCCGCGGAGGGCGGGGCGATCGTCTTCCTGCGCACCGTGCGCACCGCTCTCATCCCCGCGGAGGTCTTTGGCGCGGCGATGAGCGTGATGGCACTCGCCGCGCTCCTGCCTTACCCGGTTGCGGGTGCTCTTCTCGTGCTGGTATCCGAAACACATCTCTTCGCCCTGGTGGGTGTCGTCTCCGCCGTATGCGGCGTCCTGGTGGCACTCTGTTTCGCGGCGCTGCGTGGCCACCGTCTCGACGCCCCAGTCGCTGCCGCCCAGGCTGAGCTGCCGCCCAGGCTGATCCGGCCTGACGCCACCACTCGCCCCTGTCCGACGCGAGCATCTGACATCTGCGCCGAAGCCAGCTGAGAGCGGGATTAGTCCTTCCTCGCTTTGATCACGTAAATCGCGGGCACCCGGTTGGCTGCGTCGGCGAGCCCTTCGTACATCTCAGGTGCCGGGGCTTCGAAGAACTCCTCGACCTGTAGTCCGGCACGCATGAGGCTCATGACCACATCACTAACTGGCCATACGAAGGCGTCGAACTGAGTCTCGGGTGTTGACCCGGTTGGGCGCTTGGCCTGGTCATATGTCTGTTCGGTCGGCTGGCCGCGGCCGAAGTAGTCGACAGTCACCTCCACTCCGTCAGGCCGGACGCCGAGGACCTCCCACATGGGATGGTGTTCGCACAGGAGGAAGGTGCCGCCAGAGCGCAGACGGTCGACGATGATCTGCGCCCATCGGTCGAGATCGGGAAGCCAGCACACAACGCCCCAGCTCGCGTAGATCACATCGAAGTCGCGCAGCTCGGCGGGCATCTCGTACACGTCGGCGGCGACAAATCGCGCGTCCGCAGCAGTCTCACGCGCGAGGGTGCTCGCTGACTCGATCGCGACGTCACTGATGTCGACGCCTGTCACCGATGCGCCTCGAAGGGCCCACGAGATGGAGTCCCCGCCGTTGGCGCAGGCAAGGTGAAGCATCCGCTTGCCGCTCAGCTCGGGTAAGAGGTCAGCCTCGAAGTCGTCGAGCGTGGAGCCGCCTCGGCGGAAGAACTCGGGCGGCTGCGACGGTCGGGCTGGCGCGATCGTGTTCCAACTCCTCCGGTTCGACCGTGTGTAGGCGAGGGTTCGATCCATGGCCGGACGCAGTTGCTTGACGTAGTACACGAGTGTCCAGCGCCACTCTGGGCGGGTCTCGCGGCTCACCTCGATGTAGCCGAGGCCTTCGTAGAAGGACATGGCTACGGGCATGTTCGTGGCCGTGTCGAGCCAGGTTTCCTTGAACCCGCGGCTCGCCGCACCGGTCTCCACGGCCGCCATCAGCTCCCGGCCAATCCCGCGTCGTCGCAGTGCCGGGTGGACACGCACATGCAAGACCTCGACCCGGGCCGGGTGGCTGGTCGGGCGGAAACCTGCCATCCCGACCAGGTGGCCGTCGGCCTCGGCCACGAAGAAGTCTCCACCCACTCCGAGGATGGTGGAGAACGGGTCGGCGAGGTCGGGGAACTGCTCCGGTGCGGAGCAGGAGGTGGGCAGGGGGATCGGGGCTGATGGATCGGCCGTAGCGCCTATGTGAGGCAGCACGGCCATCGCCCACAGGACCGGCAGGTCTTCGGGTTCGACGACCCTGACTGTCACCATCACACCAGCCTCACATCTCTACATCAGGCGGCGCACGCCGATTAACTCCGTCACTCCAAGCGCGTCCCAAGCTGAACGCTCCCCGCGGCGCGAGCGATACAGCATCCCTCGTCCGACCGAGCGGGTCATAGGAGGCCGGGAACGACGCTGGTCGACAACGCGATGAGCGGCGGTAGTACTGACGTCGGCGCGTCAGAACCGGAACCGTACGATGCGGGTGGACCGCTTCATGCCCGGCAGCAGGTTCATGAGGCGGTACATGCGGCGTATGTTCGCGGGCGCCTTGGCCATCAGCACCGGTGAGTCGTACATCGGTGCCTCGTCGACGTACTCGAGCCGCGGGTGCCAATCGGCCAGCGCGGCCGGGTCGTTGAAGCCGCAGTGGAACTGGGCGTCGTACTTGCGGAGCGTGGGGTCCCATTTCGAGGTGTGCCACGCCCAGACCGGCACCGTGTCGAGCTGGATCTGGCCGGTGGGGACGGCGTCGACGACGCTGGTGAGCAGCCGCCGGACGTCGGTCTCGGTCAGGTAGGGCACCAGTCCCTCGGCGACCATCAGCACCGGCCGGCCGCGGGGGATGCGTTCCAGCCAGGTCAGGTCGGTAACGCTGGAGCCGATCAGGGTGTAGTGCTCGCGCGGCGGCAGGAACTGTTGCCGCAGTTCGATGACGGACGGGTAGTCCAGGTCGTACCAGTCGACGGTGGCGGGCGGGTCGATCCGGTACACCCGCGCATCGAGACCGCAGCCCAGGTGCATCACCACCGCGTCGGGGTGGCCAGCGAGGAAGCCTCGGGCCCAGTCATCGTGGGCCTTGGCGCGCACCACGGCGGCGAGGCCCATCTGGCTGGTGCCGAATCTGCGGTTGTCGTAGTCGGGGTCGAGGCGGCGCATCGCCTGCTCGGCGTATGCGTCGCCGAGGATCGGGTCCGGCAGTCGGGTGTCCAGTGCCTTGGCCCTGAGGACAGGGCTGAGGGTCTTCTGCACTCCGACGAGTTCAGTGTCCTTCACGACAGCGACGTTACTCTTACTTCACGAACTTCGTGAAGTCCATGGATAGTCTAAACTGTCGGGGCCACGACGAGGAGGGGAAGGGTTTCGTGACGCGAGCGGACGAGGGCGCCATCGCCGTCTACCGGGAACGATTCGCGCAGATCATGGTCGAGTACGGCATGCCTCGGATGGCCTCGCGCGTGTACGCCGCGCTGCTGGTGACCGACTCCGGCAAGCTGTCGGCGGCAGAGCTCGCCGAGCGACTGGAGGTCGGCGCGTCGGCGATCTCGGGGGCGGTCAAGTACCTGGTGCAGGTGCGGCTGGTCGAACGCGGCCGCGAAGCCGGTTCCCGGCACGACTTCTGGGGGATCCACGAGCACACCTGGAGCCACTTCGTCAGCCAGTCCGACCCGATGCTGGCCCGGGTGCAGGTCGGCGCCGACGAGGGCATCCCGCTGTTGGGTCTCGACTCCCCTGCCGGGCGCCGGCTGGACGAGACCAGCCGGTTCTTCGCGTTCATACGCGAGGAGACCAAGCTGTCGATGGCGAAGTGGCGGCGGCTCCAGGCGGCCGAACGCGAGGCCGGCTAGACGGGCCCGCGGCCAGCTGCAGAAGGCTCGCGCGAACTTCCGGTGGGGTCGTTACCATCTGCGATGTAGTCCGAACGGTGCCTGCAGGACCGGTGGACGTCGCGTTGCTTCCCTGATCACATCGCTTGCCACCTCGTGTAAGCGCCTCGCGTCGTTGCCGGACAGGTGGCGGAGCCAGCCGAACGCCCTGGGAGCGTCCCAGTGGTGCTGAGCCATCAAAATGCCCATGGCCTCCTCGACGAGCGTCCTCGTAATGACAGCTCCCTCCAGCCCTTTACGGACCTCGGCCTCGCCGGCCTTACGCAGCCAATGAGCGACCGTCCTGGTGGCATCGCGAGCGCACCACTCGGCACGCTGTATGTCTGCCCCTGTGAACGCATTCGGCCGCTCGCCGTAGAGATTGAGCGCTCCCACCGAGCGCCGGTCCACACCCTCCAAAGGGATGCTCAGCATCGAGTGGATGCCGGCCTCACGCGCATGGTCGTGGTAACGCCCCCACCACCTCGCCGCTTCGTCATCGTCCACATCGACGACCGCGCCGCTCCACATCGCTTCCAGACACGGTCCTTCACCGGCGTCGTACTGCACTTGGTCGGCCAACCTCGCACGCTCATCGCTGACGCAAACGGTCACCGGCCATCCGCCGTGCAGCGAGGTGATCCCGCACCAAGCCGGCGGATCCACGATCGTGGCCGCCACCCACGCCACTCGGCCGAGATAGGACTGCAGAGCGGGAAAGGTGATGAGTGAGACCTGAAGCGAAGCGACGAGTTCGTTCTCAACATCCATTTCGAACGTCAACCTAGATTGAGGTGCATTGCTTCGCGCAATTCACTTGATGCTCCGCGCTAGCCGGAGGTGCACGCCCCTGGTAGAGCGCGATGCGGGACTGCCGGACGTTGACATGCGATCTCGTCGATGAGGGCGGCCAGAACGCGGGGCTGCGACAGGAACGGGGAATGACCGCTGGGGAGCCGACGAATCTCGGCAGCCTGGGCTGCCATCTTCTGTTGCAGCGCGGGCGAGATGGCCTGGTCGTCTTCGGGGACGACGTAGGTGGAGGGGATGTCCCTCCAGGCGACCGCGCCGACCTTCTCGGCGAACGATCGGACGGTCTGGTCGACCAACGTGCTCATTGCCTGCTCGGCCTCGGCGTCGGGCAGATCGCTGTAGAACGAGGTACGCGCTCCGCTGCTGAGCGGGAGCACGCCGCTCACGTCGTCGGGAGTGGGCCGGCCTTCGATGTCGAACAGCGACTGGCCCTCGTCCGGCATGTACGCGGCAAGGTAGATCAGTCGCTCGACGTTCCGCGCGCCGGCGGCGGCCTCGGTGATCGGCATGCCCCCGTAGGAGTGGCCGAGCAGCACGACCGGGCCCTCGATCGAGGCCAGCTCCTGGGCCACCACAGCGGCGTCGTCGTGCATGCCCGCGGTGGGACGCTCTCCGGCGCTCGGCAATGCGGGTGCGTGGGTGCCATAGCCGAGTGCGTGTAGCTCGGCTTCGAGCTTCTCCCAGGTCTTCGACCGGTGCCACGCTCCGTGGACGAGCATCACGGTGGTCATGAACGGTACTCCAGAATTCTCAGGTGTCGGACTGTGTGGCGTGGCGGCAGGGGCATCTGCCCCCGCGACGCCTCGGCTGGCCGGGAGAAAGTGCTGGCCCGGAAAGCGGCCCGGCTGAGAAGACTGGCGCAGGCGTCGGTGACCCATAAACCGGGGAAAAGCGCGCGCAGGTCGTGTGACCGACTTCCATGCTGCCCACCGATCGGCTGGCGGCGCCCCCTTCGTCCGGCCAGGAACCACTGATATCCGGACAGGGCGAGATGGCCGGACCCTCCGCGGTCGGCTTGCCCCGTGTCCGCCGTTGCCCCGTCGCCTCCGTACCCTGCTGCCTCGTGGATCAGCTGCTCGCGACGATCGGTGCCGGGGTCGGAGTCTTCACCGGTACCAACGTCGACGACCTCATCGTGCTCACGGTGCTGTTCCTGTCCTCCAGAGCATCCAGCAAGCCCAAGCAATGGCAGATCTGGGCAGGCCAGTACTCCGGCATCGCAGTGTTGATCGCTGCCTCGGCGCTCGCAGCTGCAGGGCTGACGATCGTCCCTGACCAGTGGGTCGGGCTGCTGGGCCTGGTGCCGATCGGCCTCGGGCTGCGGGCCCTGGCCAAGACGATCCGCGCCCGCGACGTTGGAGAGGACCCGGCCACACAGGTGGCCGGGAGCGCACTGGCCGTTGCCGGCGTGACGATCGCCAACGGCGCCGACAACATCGCCGTCTACACCCCGCTGTTTCGCACCGTCGGCCCAGGCAGCAGTGCGCTGACCATAGCTGTGTTCGGCGCACTGGTGGCCGTATGGTGCCTCGCGGGCTCCTGGCTCGCGTCGCACAAGAAGGTCATCGCGGTAGTAGAGAGGTACGGGCACTGGATCGTACCTGCGGTCTTCATAGTCATCGGAGCGGCGATCGTTCTGGAGTCCGGGGTCATCGGCCACATCGCAGACCTGTAGTAGCCGAGGACGTCGCACGCCCACCGTGGTCTCACTTCGCAGTCCTTGTGCAGCCCTCCTGAGCTAGCAGTCCGCAACCAACCCACGTTCGTGCTGATGGGCACTCGCCGCCGATAGCCTCGTGCAATGGCCCCCGAGAGTGAGAACGAGCACGCCGAAGCCCGGATGGAGTCCGGCGTCCGGGGCAGGGCGTTGATCGTCGAGGGCTGGTTCGCCAGTCACGCCGACCACGGAACACCGGGTCCCCACATCCACCTCCGGACCAGCCCTGTGGGCGAAATGGTCATACGAACGGACCAGATCCCAGCGCTCATCGAGGCCTTGTCGCTGGTGGCTGAACGGATCGAACGGCTCTGGGAGGCGGACGGTGCGGAGTACACCGAGGAGGTCCTGTCCCACGAGCCCGATCCCTACGACCCCGACGTGATCCGCCAGCGCACGATCAGAGAACTGGACTTCATCGATCGGGTAGCAGCACATGGTCCCGAACTCATCCAACGCCTCACCGACGCCGACTGCACGGACGAGGCCCTCGACGCCGCCATCCTCCTGCTCGACGTGAACGAAGTAGATGCCTTTCGGCTGGCGAGGTTCGACCTGCTCACCCTGACCCGAGCGTCCTCGGAGGCACGCGCCAAGAAACTGGCCGAGCTTCGAGAGCCCAACGCTTCTTCACCGTGACTGCCCTTGTGCAGAAGCCCATGTGTGGACGTGCTGCCCGATCGATGGGAGAGGCGCGTTGGGTCAGACGAGTTCCACGCCGAGGTCGCGAGCCAGTCGGGAGCGTACGGCTTGGACGAGCGCGGTTGGCCACTCGACGTCGTACTGTTGACTGATCTTCGGACCGAACTGGGCGAAGATCTCCCAGCATGCACGGTTGAAGTCGAGGATCGAGGATTCCTCGGCGCAGAGTGCCGGGAGTCCGAGGACGGCCGACGTCGCAGCGGGAGACAGCGACTTTGTTTCGTTCAGCGCTCCACGCATGGTTTGCGCAGGCCCTTCGTACTTCAGCAGCGTGATCAGATGCTCGCGGAGCAGGCCGGACCCGGAGCCGGCGCCAACGAGGTCTCCTCGGTGCATGACGACGGGTAGCAGCCCGAGGACCCGGATGAACTCTGACACGACGAACGAAACCTGTTCGGGTGTCGCCTCGGACTTCGGGGGATCGCCCTCGCCTACGGGGAGGTTCAGGCCGTCCTTGTCGAAGAGTGTCCGCAAACCGCGGAGCTTCGACCGACCGATCGCCTCGGTGGAGAACAGGCTGAGGTCGAAGCGCTTCCAGTCTTCGGTGACGAAGTTCAGCAAGCGAAAGCCTTCATCACCACGGCTTCGTTGAAGGACGAGATCGAATTCGGAGGCCAAGCGTGCCTCGATGCTCGATGCCACCTCAGTCAGTGATGCCCCGGCGATGACTGCCACCAGGTCGATGTCACTGAAGCGATCGGCGTCGCCTCGAGCGAGGCTGCCCGTCAGCCAGAGCGCCCGGACCGAAGGTTCAGCCGAAAGGGTCGCGGAAAGCTGCTCACAGGTCGGGAACTGCCACAAGGCCTCGGTCGTCACGATGGTCCTTCCTTCCTTCCTGCCCTTCCGCCCGGCAAGTGCCCGTAGACGTGTGCGTGCAAGTGAATGCAATCACAAACTCGGTGAAGGGTGTGCCTCCTCGGCCGGACCTGGCCGTTCATGTCCGGCGTGTCTCAGCGCCTTCCTCGGCGAGGGACTGATCCAACCTGAACCACATGTCCATGTACGGTTGCGCCGATCCGTCGAACGGGAACGTGTGGCCCAGAAGGGCCTCTCGAACGTTCGACTCTGACTTGAGTGCGTCACGCACCACACGCACCGGATAGCCTCGCGCCAGCCTGTTGTGCTCGAACTCGTCCTCATCCAGGAGCGCAACTTCGCCATCCCAGGTCTTCACAACATCAAGGTCGAGATCGACGAGTTGGACGTCGGTCTCAGAGACTTCGGGTGGAGTTGTGATGTCGACGTAAGTGCAGTACTTGGATGCACGTCCAACGGTTGCCCGCTCTGAGTACCACCGAGCTGACCATCCGAGCTTGCGAGGAAACAGCGTGATCGAGTCCTGCGACGCTCCGGGCGACGTCGGACTACTGGGACTCTCGATCTGGTTGCCGCGACGTGTCCCCAGCCATATGCCTGCATCGTCTTCTCCAAGCAGGACCATTCGAGTGCGGTAGTGCAGAGCCCGCGGCCACTTCAGATAGGTGACGACCCTGACCGAACCACCGCTACACGTTGGCACCCGCATAGGGTGCCCACGGCAGGGCGACGAGCACAAGTGGCGAGGCGACCCGGGCCACCAGGAGAGGCACACCGCGCGGCATGGCTTAGAGGCTCATGGCGGTGCTGGTCTGGGAGTGCTAGCGGTTGTCGCCGCTGCCACCCAGTACGCCACGGTCCTGGCGGCTGGCCAGCTTGGCTAGGTTGGCCGTCGCGATGTCGTCCAGCGACAGGTCGAGGTAGTCGGCGAGCACCGCTACGTACCAGAGCACGTCACCGAGTTCCTTGGCGATGTGGGCCCGGTCGATCCGAGACTCGTCGCTGTCGAGGTCGCGCACCCACTTCTTGAACTTCTCGGCGACCTCGCCGGACTCGCCGACCAGCCCGAGCACCAGGTGGAGCAGCTCGTTCTTCTTGTCCCGCGGCGCGGCGGTGCGGAGGGCGCCGCGCTGGTACTCGTCCAGGTCCATGGCGGACCAGTATGGTCGACGCCCGGTCAGCAGCACCGGACCCGCCCGCCAGTCCTTCAGCTCGCGTGTCGACGGGAGAAGACTGCAAGGTGGACTTGCACTGAGGACTCGTCACCTGACCAGGCTCTCGTCGCAGGCGGTGGGCTAGAGGCTGTGGGCGGTGATGTCGCCGTGTGAGGTCGTGGCGTGGATGTCGAGTTGGGGGGTGCCGTTGTTTTTGAGGGTGTTGTTGATGCGTCCGTAGGTGGTGCCGGCGTCGAGGGTGGCGGAGACTCCGGTGGCGGTGGTGACGGTGATGTCGCCGTACTGGGTGCGGAGCGCAACCTTGCCGTGGGTGGCTTCGGCGATGGTGATGTCGCCCCTGGCGGTGGTGACTTCGGCGGGGCCGGTGAGGCGGCCGATTTCGATGTCGCCGTCGATGGCGGTGAGGTGGAGGTTGGCGGCTTCGTCGATCTTGGTGTGGCGGTAGGCGCCGGTGAAGGTGAGGTTGCCGAGGCGGCCGACGCCGCGCAGTTCACTGGCGGCGGTTTTGGCGTTGATCTGGGAACCGGTGGGCAGCTGGATGGTGACCTGGATGGAGCCGGAGGGGCCGAGGACCTGGTTCTTGACCGTGGTGTGGATCGTCAGCACGCCGTCGGTGTAGTCGATGCTGGTCTGTTCGGCTGTTTTGACGTCGCGGTTCTTGGCGGGGTTGGTGGGTGTGACCTCGACGGTGGTGTCGGTGCGGTCGGCGGCGATGAGCTGGATGCGTCCGGCGGGGATGTCCAGGACGGCGGTGATGGGGGCGGGGGTGTCGAAGGTGTGCATCGTGGTCTCCGGCGGGTTCGTGTTCCGTTTGTTTCTGACGTCGGAAACGCTACGTTGCATTCCAGATCGATGCAACATGACTGTTGCTCTGGATCGGCATATGTGCAGGTGAGCGTCTCGATATTGTTGCAACGGTCCCGTATCTAACGCAACGAGCATGACCTTCCGTTGCATTGAATTGAGAGTGAACGCTCCGCAGGAGACGCGCGGACCCGAGCTGAGGTCAGCGGTACTGCGCCTGTAGATCTCCGCTGAACAGCCGCCTGTAGAAGCTGCCCGTTCTCGCTGCGGTAGGTGCATGGCGAGTGAGGATCCCGGCGACCGCCGGCGGCAGGCCGTCAGGGATGTGGCCGTCCGCGCACCGACGTACGAACTCGGCGCGGGCGTCGGGGGCACCGGCGGCTGACACCGGTACGCCGCATGTGGCAGTTGCCAGCCAGTGGACCAGTCGCATGGCGACGCAGTCGGCATCGTGGGTGGCGTTGCGTTCTGCGAAGTCGCGCTCTGCTGCCGAGAGGTCGAAACGTGGCGAGGTGGCCAGCCCAAAGTCGGCGAGGTAGATCCGCTCACCGTCGGTGCGCATGTTGCCGAAGTGCCCGTCCAGGTGCAGCAGCTCACGGCCGCGCAGGAATGTCACGATCTCCGATAGCTGCCGTTCGACCAGCTCAGCCTTGCCGGCCGGATCTTCCTGCAGCCAGTCGGCCGCTGGGTACGGGATGTATTCGGAGAACAGCACGAGGCTGTGTGAAGCGATGAGCAGCGCTTCCAGGCGGGCACGCACGGCTGAGGACCCGTCCAGCGCGGCGACAGCCGCCTCGACGTCAGCGGGCCCGGCCGTGATGGGCGGGCCGCCGGGCAACACTCGCCAGTGGTAGAGCAACGGGAACGACTCCGTCTCGCCGGCCAGAACTCCGTCCGTGACGATCATGTTCGCGGCCAACTCGCGCCATCCGTTCAACCCCGGGCCGCCGAAGCCGTACTGGGGGAACGTCGGCAAGCCGAAGCCGTACTGGCAGAACATCGGCAACCCGAACAGATTCGCGGTGGAACGCGGATGAGCCAACTCCCGGTCGGTTAACAGGACGCGCTTCGCGAACACCTGCACGCCGTCGACATCGACAATCACCGAACCGCCGCCCACCCCCACCTCGTCGACCCCGCCGTCACCCACAAGCGCAGCAAGCGCGAGGTCGCTACGTGAGGCGAGGAAGTCCGAGACCCGTGTGTAGCGGGCACGTCTGGCAGTCAGCACCCACGCGATCATGCCAGTGCCCAAGGATCATCACGTTTCTCGGTGCCGGTGAGCGTTCGTTGGAGAACCTCGTTGACCGGCGCCGGCGCGGCGAAGGCCACCGGGCAAACCCGCCGCCCCTCCGACCTCGGCGAACCCGCTCCCGCGAGCACAGGCTGATGTCATGATCGTTCTGTGGGGACGTCGATGCGCCCAAGACGACAGGTGCGCTGGATACTCTGCGCCGTCGCGGTATGGATCGTTAGCTGGGGCAGTGCCTGGCGAGTCGTCGTCGACCTCAACGATCCCTACCCGGACGGCTGGTACCTGACTGACGCACCACCACCGCGGCCACTGATCGACGAGCGTCACGAGGTCCAAGACGAGCTCGACCCGGCCGAGGGGCCGCTGATGGCGCTGCCAATGGAGTTGCCGCCCGGATACGGCCTCCCAGAGGAGTACAGCGCCACGAGTGAGTACCACGCGCGCGGCTTCGCGGGTGAGTTCATCCTGGGCAAGGACGAGCGCGCGCTGGCCCGGCACGCCCACATCCCGCCAGCCACGAACGGCACGGGGATCAGGACGGGCATGGAGTCGTGGTGGTCAGATCCGGGCAGTGTCTCGCTCTGCGTGGAGTACGCAGACGGTGGCGAGAGTTGGTGCCCCGCTTTGCCAGGGCGGGATCTGGTCCGGACGGTCGGGTCGGTGCGTGTCGTCATCGAGATAGGGGCCGATGCGCCACCAGGCACCCGAGAAGCTTGGCAGCCCATCAAGTTCACCACCGACCTGGACGAGGTGAGTTGGCTGCACTGACTCGCATGGACGGGCGGGCGCCGTGGCCTTGGTTCCCGCTCGTTCAGGCCTCAGACCGTTTCGATCCAGTGGTCGGGAGGTAGCTCAGCTCGGCCGGGTATGTGGCGAAGATCTTCGTGCCAACGCCCGCGTCCGAACGCGGCGTCGGCGACGCGCCGCCAGAAGATGCCCGCGTTGTTGTTCTCGTGTTGGAAAGCGACCGCCCACGGTCCGGGGTGTCGAGCGAGGACGTCGAGCGCCAGTTGAAGGCCCACACCTTCGCGGCGGACGACCGGAGCTACCCACAACGCGACGAGTGTCCGTCGTTCGCTGGTCAATCCGTCGACCAGCGCGAAGCCGATCGGCGCATCTTGCCCGGTGTTCGGATGGGGCCGCCAGGCCAGGTACCCCGCTCCGTCAGGCGTCGGGAACGCCGCCAGTCCGCGTGTTTGGTACCGACCGTCGGCGTACGGAAGGCCGGAGACGACGGGGGCCAAGTCCTGGCGAAAGCATTGCCACAGCCACGCAACGATTTCCCATTGATCCTCGCCGACCGGCCGCACCGCGAACGGGCTTGCATCCTCAACGGGCCGCCGGGCGGTTGGGTCGTTGGTCACGTCGACAGGCTAGCGACCCTCGCGGCCGAGGGGGATCAGGAAGGGGGCTCGGTCCGCGGCACCAGCCGACCGACGTGCCGGGCCGCGACGACCACGCCGGCCTCGCGGACGAACTCGCCCTGCAGGCCCGTGAACGGACCGTCGACGACCAGGAATCGTTCGCCGGCCAGCAGGCTGACCGGGAACTCCAGCGTCTCTCCGGGAGCGTCGTCGTCGAACACGGTGCCGTGGATGACCAGTCCGCCACCGTCGACGACGACCCGGAGTTCGATGCCATCGGTGCGGTAGGTCCCCGCGTACGGAGCCAACTCGTCGGGACTGAGCAGAAGCGGCTCGGGCGACCGTTCGACCAACTCGAGCCGCGTCTCCAGGATCCGGCGCACGATCCGTTCCGCCAGCTCCCGGCCGGTCGGGGTGGAGTTCGTCAGGACGACAATCGCGCAATCGCGCTTGGGGACCACGGTGACCGACGAGTGCTGGCCGGAGACGTCGCCGTGGTGCTCGACCAGCCGCACGCCGTCGATCTCGCGGAGCAGCCACCCGATCCCGATCCGTACCCCCGGCAGCAACTCGTGGCTCGTCGTCGGCGCGTGCATCGCCCGCAGCCGATGCTCGGAGAGCAGCCGGGTGCCGTCGGGCGACCTACCGTCGCCCAGCTGGAACCGCGCCCAGGTCAGCTGGTCGCCGAGGCTGGAGGCGAGCCGAGCCCCGGCCGGCAGGTAGCCACGCGGGTCGCTCC
Organism: Actinopolymorpha pittospori; assembly: GCF_014873875.1. Lineage (GTDB taxonomy): Bacteria > Actinomycetota > Actinomycetes > Propionibacteriales > Actinopolymorphaceae > Actinopolymorpha > Actinopolymorpha pittospori. Next base: position 3,294,982 of record NZ_JADBEM010000001.1, read on the forward strand.
ACGGCCGGCACACCGACACCGTCCGGTCATCCGAGCCGTTCGACCGGTGGCCGACCGCGAAGGGCCGCGTCATGATCGCGTTCAGCGACGTCATCGTCTGGCGCAGCCCGAGCGGTGCGAAGACCAGCCGGGCCAGGGCCCGCTCGTAGGTCTCGCCGGTCACCTTCTCCACGACGCGGCCGGCGAGCACGAAGGCCGCGTTGTTGTACGACGCACCTGTCCCCGCGGCGAACTGCTGCGGCAGGTCGGCGAGCAGCGCGACGGAGCGTTCCAGCGCGTCGTCACCCTCGCCGGTGTCGGTCCAGGCATCGCCGCCGTCCCAGCCCGCCGTGTGGTTGAGCAGCTGACCGACGGTCAACGTCTCTGCCGTGCTGGCGTCCCGTAGCCGCAGTTCAGGGAGGTAGCGACGGACCGGCTGGTCGAGCTCGATCAGTCCCTGCTCGACCAGGACCATGATCGCCGTGGCGGTGAAGGTCTTGGCCGTCGAGCCGATCTGGAACAACGTCGCCTCGTCGACCGGCCGGCCATGTTCGACACTGGTGACGCCGTACGTGACGATCTCGCGCTCTCCGCCATGGTCGACGCCCACCGCGACGCCGGGAACGCCAAGCTCCTGGGCGGCCTGCGCCACCTCGCCTTCGAGGGCGGTCGCCAGATGATCTCGCATACCGAGGACCCTACGGCAGAATCCACCTCGGCCCGAGCAACCGCTCGATCACCCCGGCCGTCGGTGCAGGTCGCCGGCGAGAGTCGGCATAGGCGATGTGAACGCTCTCGTGTCGACGGTGCCGAGGACGCGCCCCTTAGGCGCAGAACGGACGGAACGACGCCAGGTCGCGGTCCAGCCTGGCGAGCTGCTGGAAGCCCCAGGTATCCACACCCGGCCGATCCGTCTCGGTCAGTACGCGCGCCGCCAGATCGCGCAACGCGCGGGCCAGGAGGGCGTACTCGAGGTGGTCGAGGTCGAGGTCCCGAGTGCCGTACTCAGCGAGGAACGACGCGCCGACCCCACCGTCTCGTGCCGTCCACAGGTCGTGCTCGCGAGGACCGAGGACCGCCTGTTCCCAGTCCAGAATGGCCGCGACCTGCCCCTCATCGATGAGAAGATTGGACCCCTTGAAGTCCTGGTGACACACGACGTGCGGCACCGTCTTTGCTCGGGCTCGCTCGATCGTGCGTTCCAGCCGCAGAATGCTGTCTGCGACCTCGCCGGCGCGACCTGTGATCCACGGGTGATCGAGCCGCTCGCGCAGTTTCCAGATCAGTGGTTCGTCCATCGTGGTTGGCGGCAGGTCGATTCCGTCGAGTTGGTGGACACGCTTCAGCATCCGCGCGGTCAGGCGCCAATCGTCGTCGTCTGCTGTCCGCCCATGGACCAAGGGGAAGACCACGTACGGCCTCCCACACCACGTCCCGTAAAGCTCACCGGCCACGGTCGGAACCGGCGCCGGTACGGGCAGACCGGCCGCGCTGAGTTCGGAGAGGAGATCCAGGTGGGCCGGCGGCTCGGTGCGACGCCACACCATGACGAACCACGCGCCGTCGGCGACCCCAGTCGCTCTCGAACCCACCCGAATGCGGGTGGAGTGCAGCAGAGCGGAGTCCATAGTCGCGTACGAGGTCGGGCGGATGCCCAGGCACGGTGTGCACCACGATTCTTCGTCCCAGAACGCAGGAGTGAGCTGGAGCGAGTGCAACACTCCCTTGCGCACCGAGGCGTGTCAACGCGTTTTGGCGTGCCCTTCACGGTTCCCCACGGCAGGACCGAGCACGGTTACTGGCGGTCATTTCCGGTCGGTGGCCGCAAGGAAGGGTCGTCCAGCGGATTGGCAGCCATCCGCGTGTCGAGGTCGGCCCGTATCCAACCTCCGGGCGAGCTGTCCGGTTTGCGCTGAGCCTGTTCGTGGGAGCAGGCCAGGAACTCCTCGATGAAACCGAGCCGGGGATAACGTTGCAGCACCTCGGCCCTGAAATCGGGAGGGAAGTCGTCCGCGTGTTTGCCGGTGATTTCCACGCCGGCCGATCGCGCCAGGAGGTGCCCCTCGGGGTCTATGGACACCTCCACCCGGTCTCCTAGTATGTGCCGGAAGATCAACTCCGACAGGCGTTCGCGGCGCTCCACCGGCCATCCCGCGCCGGTCGCGAACACCCGTGCCAGGTTGCCGCCTGCCTCCTCGAAGGAGAGGGTGTGGCTGTCGAACTCCGGCATCATGCCGAGGTCGTGGAACATCGACGCCACGTAGATCAGTTCCGGGTCGAAGCGGATGTTCTGCGACGTGCCGTGGGCCGCCGCCCACACGTAGACGCGTACAGAATGGTTGAGCAGCGCGGGGGAGAAGTGGGCGGACGCCACTTCCAACGCGGCGGCCGAGGCCGCGGTGTCCGGCACCACGAGCTCATCGAGGGTCATGCTGGCCATTGTCGTCCACCCCCGCAGGTCGCGCGCGACGTTCGTTCCTTGTGGGCCCGGGAGGCGTCGCGCTGGGGTGGTTGAAACCGGACGCATCTTCCGACGTTGGACAGGCCGTGCTTGCCTGCGGTTGCTTCGACGTTTACTCACGCTGAGGAGAGTCCCTCCGCACCTGAAGGAGGAATGTGGCATGCGTGTGCGTGGACGGCGACTCTTGGTAGCGATCTGGATGGCGGTGGTGCTGGCGGGAGTGGTTGCCCCGACCGCCTTCGCCGGACCCACTCTCGCTGAACCGGACGACGAACGGCCCGTGTTGGTCGACGGAGTCTACGAGATCAGCACGCCGGAGCAGCTTCTCTTCCTCAGCCACAACTACGGCTCGGACGACGCACCTCGGACGGGCTACTACAAGCTGACCGCCGACATCGACATGGCGGGGATCACCGATTATCAGCCCTTCGGGCGGTTCTACGGCACCTTCGACGGCGCCTACCACTCGATCTCGAACCTGCTGATCGACCGGCCCGGTGTCGGCACGGTCGGCTTCCTCACCCATCTCGGTGACTCCAACGTGCAAGCGGTCATCAAGAACACCGCCTTCCGCAACATCGACGTCCGGGGTGGCCAGACGACCGGAGCCGTCGCGGGCATGCTGTGGGGCACCATCGAGAACGTCTACACGACCGGGTCGGTGGTTGCGTCGGACCACAGCGTCGGTGGGCTCGCGGGTCGCATTCCGGAGGACACGTCGGGAACCATTCCCGAGCCGGATCCGGCCGAGGCGGCGGTTCCCACGATCCGCAACAGCTACTCGCTGGCCCACGTGCAGGAGGTCGGTGAGGCCGACAGTCAAGGGGGTCTTGTCGGCCGCGCGCTCAACCCGCGGACGGTCATCGAGAACTCCTTCGCGGCCGGGCCGATCGACGGCTACAACCGCGTCGGTGGTCTGGTCGGTGACCTGCGTGCCGGTGTGCTGCGCAACTCGGTCGCGGCGAACCCCATCGTCTCCGGCGAGTCGTCGGTGAACTCGGCGTACGGCCGGGTCCTGCCCGAGGGATCAGCCGAGAACGTGCTGGCCTGGGCCGGGATGGTTGCGCCCAGCTTCAACGGCGAGCCGGTCACCGAGGCCGAGCTGCAGTCGGAGACGACGTATGAGTCGCTCGGCTGGGACTTCGAGACCGACTGGGAGCTGCAGAGCGCGACGGTCGACGGGGCTGAAGTGTCCTACCCGGCGCTGCGTGGGCTCGGCCACCAGCCGTACCCGTTCGACTTCACCAGCTTCTCCTCGCCCGTCGAGTTCACGATCGCGGCCACGAAGACCACGGACAGCGCCCTTACGGTCGACGTCAGTGATGTGACCAACGAGGGAGCCCCGGCACGGGCCACCGAGGTGGCGATCGTGCAGTCGGAGGCGATGCCCGGTGACGCGGGGCTGAACTGGCAGCCCGTCGGGCCGCAGGTCTTCGACGGCCTGGAGCCCGCGACGAAGTACACGTTCTGGGCCAAGGTGCGGTTGGACACCGGCGAGGAAAGCGGGTGGCGCTTCGCCCCGCTCTACACCAAGTACGCGCTGTCCGACGACCCGGCGCCCGCACATGTCAGCGCCACCATCACCGAGGATCCGGCGCACACGGTCACGATCAACTGGGAGACGCTGGACATCGACCTGGACCACAGTGCGGTGCAGATCGCCCGCGCCGGCAAGAGCCAGGGCAACGGCAAGGGGAACGACAAGCTCACGTTCGACACGGTTCGTGGCACCAACCACGTCCAAGAGGTTCACATGAGCGCCAACGAGGGCGTCCTCGACGGCATCCGCAACTTCCACAACGTGCACGTCGACAAGCTCAAGCCCGACACCGAGTACGTCTACCGGGTTGGTGATCTCGAGGCCAACGCCTGGAGTCCCCTCGGCAGCTTCCGCACCGCGGTGGCGGGCAACCAGGACTTCTCGTTCCTCTACTACACCGACCCGCAGGTCCAGGACGACAACGCCGCGTTCACCAGAAACATGCGGACCGCGGAGGAGGAGCACGGACAGGAGTTGGCCTTCACGCTCGCCGCCGGCGACCTCACCGAGAAGGGATACGCCGAGGGGCAGATGGACACGTTCTACGGCGGCGCGCAGGCCGGACTCTTCGAGCGGACCTTCCTCACGGTTCAGGGCAACCACGACCGGGACGAGTTGCTCAACCCGCACTTCAACCTCCCCGACACCGTGTTCGAGAACGTCTGGTCCTTCGACTACGGCGACGCCCACTTCGCGGTGCTCAACAGCGACCACTACTCGCCGGAGGAACTCGCGGCTCAGGCCGAGTGGCTGCGCCGCGACATGGCGCGGACCAAGAAGACGTGGCGCATCGTGACCTTCCACAAGGCCATGTACGCCGCGACCGACCACGTTGACGACGCCGACATCGACGCGATGCGGCAGTACTGGGCGCCGGTCTTCGAGCAGTTGGGCATCGACCTGGTGATCAACGGCCATGACCACAGCTTTTCCCGCGGTTTCGTCAAGGGTGGTCAGGACGCGACGCCCGCCGCGACGATGAGCGACGGACGCGAGGTCTTCACCGACGCGATGGCCCCGCTGTACATCGTCAACGGAACGGCCGGCAGCTCGAAGTGGTACAAGCGGATCCAGTACGACGCCAGCTCGCTCCACAACGTCGCACCTGACTACTCGTTCATCGACAAGTCCGACACCACCTACGACACGGTGCTCCAGGAGCAGAGCTACTCCATCGTGCGGGTGACCAGCGATGGCGAGCTCACCATCGACACCTACTTCATGAAGTACGACCGCAACAACCCCGACGGCTTCGAGACCGAGCCCTACCTCTACGACTCGATCGAACTGGCCGACTCCCACGACCACGGGCGACGGCCCAGCTAGGACCGACGGAGACGGGCTCGCCGCGATCGGCGAGCCCGTTTCTGTTCGTGCGGGGTGGCGCTCAGCGACACCGACGCTTGCCGTGGGACGCCACGTGGAGCCGGAGCTCAGCCGATCTCCTACGCCGGAACGCTCAGGCGATGGCCCACAGGACCCCGCCGGAGAGGACGCCCAGCACCACCACCGACGCGAACGCGGCGAGGAGGAGGCGGGCCGGGAACGCTCGGCGGAGCAGGAGGAGCGAGGCGAGGCTGAGGGCGGGGAGGGTGACCAGCAGAGCGCCTACCGGTCCGGGGGCCACGCCCGCCTGCAGGAGGCCCAGGATGATGGGGATCTCGCCGGCAGTCGGAATGACGAACAAGGCTCCCGCCACGGCGAGGACCACCAGCAGGATGACACCACCGTCGCCGAACTCCCCACCGATCGGGAAGAGCCAGCCGCGAAGGACGCCCATACTGGCGACGACCACGATGTACTCCGGCACGAGAATGACCGCCATCTTCCCCAGCGCCACGGCGAAGCGTCGGAGTGCCGTGCGGACGTCGCCGAGGGACTGAGCCTCCACGGCGCTGGTGGTGCCGATGAGCGCGCCGACATCGCCCGCGTCGCCCAGCGTGCCGCCGGCCGGGCCGGCGTGGGTCGTGGCCGGAACTCTCGGAGTGCTCAGGCGCGCGAGCAACGGTGGAACGAGGAAGACGAGCAGCAGCCCTGCCGCGATCCGGACGCCCACCCACTGCGCCGGCAGCGCCACGGCCATGAAGACGAGGACGACGGGGTTGAGGGTGGGGTTCGCGAGCCAGTACGCCAGCGCCGAGCTGGTCGGCACTCCGCTCCTGCGCAGCGAGAGGGCAACCGGTGCCGTACAGCAGGTGCACATCATCGAGGGGAGTCCGAGCAGTCCGCCGGCCATCGAGCCGCCGAGCCAGCGCGGGCCGCCACTCAGGACCCGGACCATCCACTGCCGGGGGAGGAACGCTTCCGAAGCGGCGGCGATGAACAGCGCCGCGACCAGCGCCATCCACACGGATCTGAAGTAGCCGATCCCGAACGTCCAGGCCGTGAGCCACGAAGGTGCGGGTGGTGCGGCACCGCCGTCGGTGAGAGCGGAGGTGCCGCTGTAGGTACCTGTCGTGAGAACCCCGGCGACCTTGTGGGCGTAAGGCCACCACTTCGCCCAGGTCAACGCGGCGACCAGGACGACGACGAAGGCGGCCAGGCCGAGAAGCGTCGCTCGCCGGGACGTCGCGGAGGACGGTGTGGTGTCCACGGACACCGCGGCGGCTGTCGGGTTGTCGGCCACGTCGTCGTACCTCCGCGCGGAGCTGGCGGCCGTGATCAGGCGACCGGGCTCGTCGGGATCTCCACCTCGAACGGGGCGACGTTATCCTGGCGCCATGCCCGCGTATCAGCCGATGTCGTTGCATCTGGAGACCGAGCGACTGACGCTGCGGCCGTGGGCCCAGTCTGACGCCGACGATGTGCGTGCGCTCCACGCCGAACGAGGCGACGGGACGCCGACGATCGAGGACACCCGCGAGATCATCGCGAGGCAGCTCGCCACGACGGAGCAGACCGGGCTCGCTCTGCTGCCCATCCGCCACCGCGACGTCGGCGACTTCATTGGATACTGCGGACTCATCGTCGGCCGCTCTACCGTCGACGAACCCGAGATCGCGTTCGAGTTGTGCAAGGCCGCACACGGACGCGGCTACGCGACTGAAGCGGCCGGAGCTGTGATCGATGCCGCGAGCGCTACCGGGCGGACGCGGCTCTGGGCGACCGTGCGTTCCTGGAACACGCCGTCGTTTCGTGTCCTCGAGAAGCGCGGATTCGAGCGCAGCCACGTCTCGACCGATGACAGCGGCGAACTGGTGTGGCTCACGCGCGCGCTGCCGTGAGGCAGCAGGTTCGCTCCCGAGCAGCCTCCGTGCCGCCTCGTAACGCGTAGGTCCGGGGTTCGTTCGCCACCGGCGTCTCAGGCAAAAGACCAGGTCAGAGGAGCTTCCGTAGGGGCTTCAAACGGGGCTACCACTGCTCCGTCCGCTTGGCGCAGTCGATAGCTGCCTACGCCGGGGCCGCGCATCGAGCGGGCCGGACCCGGGGCCGGCGGAGGTCCCGGCGGCGATCAGTTCTGCTGCGGTGTCGTGTCAGCGGCCGTGTCAGCGCGGCGACCGCCCGGTGTCAGCGCGCCCGGCGAGGGTGGATGCCATGAACAGTTCGGTGATCCGAGATCGCGGGCCTTGCGCCGCCACTATTCAGTGTTACTATCTACCGGTAGTCAGCAACACTGAGTAGCTAAGGGGTGTTCCATGGGCAAGCAGGCGACGGAGATGCTCAAGGGAACGCTGGAGGGCATCGTCCTGGCGATCCTGTCCGGCCGGCCCGCGTACGGCTACGAGATCACGGCGTGGCTGCGGGATCAGGGCTTCTCCGACATTGCCGAGGGCACGGTTTACGCGCTGCTCATCAGGATCGAACAGCGTGGCCTGGTCGACGTGGAGAAGGTCCCGTCCGAGAAGGGGCCGCCGCGCAAGGTGTACTCGCTCAATTCTCAGGGGCGGGAGTATCTCGAAGAGTTCTGGAGGACCTGGAGCTTCCTCGCAGAACGGCTTGAGCAGCTCCGCGAAGGAGGCAACTAGACATGGCCGCAGGATGGATCGAGCAGCTCACAGGGTCGCTCGAGGACAAGAGGCGCTACCGGCAGTACAAGGCGCGCTCGGAACAGCTTCCCGCGAACTATCGCACGGCGATCGAGGCGCTGGACCGTTATCTGAACTACTTCGGGGCGATCTCGAAGGGGGACGTCCTGCTGGCGATGCTGGAGGACCTCATCGATCTCTTCGAACAGAGCGCGGCGGACGGAACTCCGATCCGCGAGATCGTCGGGGAGGACCCTGTGGCGTTCGCGGAGACGTTCCTCCAGAACTACTCGGACGGTCAGTGGATCAACAAGGAACGGGCGCGGCTGATCAGAGCCATCGAGCGCGCCGCAGGAGAAGACCCCGAAAAAGAAGAGAGGTCCGTCCGATGACGGCACAGCGCGTCCAGGCGATCCGTGTGCAGGGCCTGGAGAAGTCGTACAAGGAACTGCAGGTGCTACGCGGCGTGGACTTCGAGGTGGCGCGGGGCAGCATCTTCGCCCTCCTCGGATCCAACGGGGCGGGCAAGACCACGGTCGTGAGAATCCTGTCCACGCTGCTCAAGGCCGACGCGGGATCCGCCAACGTCGACGGCTTCGACGTCGCCACGCAACCGGCCAACGTGCGAGAGTCCATCAGCCTCACGGGGCAGTTCGCGGCCGTCGACGAAATCCTGAGCGGGCGGGAGAACCTCGTCCTGGTCGCCAGGCTGAGGCACCTCAAGGGCCCGGGCAAGATAGCGGATGACCTCCTCGAGCGTTTCTCGCTGACCGAGGCGGGCGCGCGGAAGGTGTCGACGTACTCCGGTGGCATGCGCCGGCGTCTCGACATCGCGATGAGCCTCATCGGGAATCCGCCGGTCATCTTCCTCGACGAGCCGACGACCGGGCTCGACCCCCAGGCGCGCATCGAGGTGTGGCAGGCCGTCAGGGAACTCGCCCACCGGGGTACGACGGTGCTGCTCACGACGCAGTACCTGGACGAGGCCGAACAACTCGCCGACCGGATCGCGATCCTCCACCAGGGTCGGATCATCGTCAACGGCACCCTCACAGAACTCAAGCAGTTGCTCCCGGCCGCCAAGGTCGAGTACGTCGAGAAGCAGCCGACCCTCGAGGACGTCTTCCTCGCGCTCGTCGGATCCGATGGCAAGGACGGCGACGCCAGCAGTGACGCGGCGTCGACACGGATGAGTAAGGAACATCGATGACCATGCACTTCTTCGGCGACACCGCCGTCCTGCTGGGACGATCCCTGCGTCACATCACGCGCAGCGTGGACACCATCATCACGACCACGATCATGCCAATCGCCTTCATGCTGTTGTTCGTCTACGTGTTCGGTGGAGCGATCAATACCGGGTCGGTCTCGTATGTGAACTACCTGCTGCCCGGAATTCTGCTCATCACGATTGCTTCGGGCATCGCCTACACCGCATTCCGGCTCTTCCTGGATATGAAGAGCGGCATCTTCGAGCGATTCCAGTCCATGCCGATCGGACGGTCGTCCGTGCTGTGGGCGCACGTGCTGACCTCGCTGGTCGCCAATCTGATCTCGCTCGTGGTCGTCGTGCTCGTCGCCCTCGTCATGGGCTTCCGCTCGGGGGCGGGCGTACTGGCGTGGCTCGCGGTCGGCGGCATACTGGTGCTCTTCACCCTGGCGTTGACGTGGATCGCCGTCATCCCCGGTCTCACCGCGAAGTCCCCGGACGGCGCGAGCGGGTTCTCCTACCCGCTCATCTTCCTGCCGTTCATCAGCTCGGCATTCGTGCCCACCGAGACCATGCCCGGCCCGGTGCGCGCCTTCGCTGAGCACCAGCCGGTGACGTCCATCGTCAACGCCATCCGCGACCTGTTCACCCAGCAGCCGGTCGGCACCGACATCTGGATCGCCCTCGCCTGGTGCGTCGGCATCCTCATCGTCGCGTACGTGTTCGCCATGGGCACGTATCGCCGCAAGATCTCCTAGGGGCTGCGAAAGGCAGGCAAACACAGATTGTTCTCGACCGCAGCGATCCGGAAACCGGCTCTGACCCACGGAAACGTGGTCGGAGCCGGTCTGCTTTCCAGGCTCGCTCTAAGGTGAGGTCGAAGTCCTTCACCAGGCGCCGACGCTGGCCCAAGCGCGCCGGATGTCTATTGCTGAAGGGTTTTGGCTGCACCGCGGCGCCGTCGGATCTGCTCCCACACCAATCCGGACAGGCTGCTGACGAACAGCAGGGTGATGATGGCCAGGATGGCGCTGCGGATGCTGACCACCCCGTGGTGCTGGATCGCATAACCGGTGAGGGTTCCTGTGATGAGCATTCCCAGGACCTGCAGCAGGAGACAGCCCAGCTGAGCTCGTCGCGGGCGCTGCAGTCCGGAGCGCTCGGCCAGTTCGGCCGCGTAGTCGTCGACTGGCCCGAACTCCTGCTCGGGATCGCCGCCGGACTCGGCGAGATGAGAGGCGGCCTCGGCGCGGAATTCCTGTGCGCGGCCTGCCGAGAGCCGATGGCGGCCCTCCAGGAGGCCAGCCAGCCGGTCGAGCCAGGCCGTGTGCGCGAACGTGGTCACCGGAGGATGGGCTTTGGTCCAGCGGTCGCCGAGCCACCATCCGGCGGCCCAGATCGCGGCGCCGGCCAGTAGCAGCCCAGGAAACGGCACGCGGAGGAGATCGGTTCTCGGCAGGTAGAGGGTGATCGTGGTACCCACGGCCAGTATGGCCAAACAGCCGAGCAGGAGCCGCCGCCCGGTCGACGGCCGGCCGGCGTCACGCGCATCGCCGCGTAGCAGGATGCAGAAGATCGTGAGGAAGTTCGTGATCCAGAAGGCCAGGTCGGAGGCGGTCAACGTGTGCCATGTGCCGCTCGCCAGCCAGCCGATCGCACCGAGTGTGGCAAGGGAGACGCCGATCCAGGACGCCACCCGGAAGGCGACTGGCTCGGTGGCCCCCGTGTGCCGCACCGCCACATGGTGGAAGCGCTCCTCGTCCGCGCTGGTGATGTGCTTCGCGTACGTGTCGGCGTCGCCAAAAGCGACCTGTGGCGACTCGGCGGCCGCGGTGCAGTGTGCCTTGGCTTCGGCGACGATGCCGTCGATCCGCGCGCTGTCGATCTGGCGGGATGCCAGTGCGGCAGCGAGGTTGTGGTACCAGTCAGGTTCGGTTGGCATCGGATCGGTTACCTCCGCTGTTGGTTCGAGCCTCACTCACGAGCGTGATCGTTGCGCTGGCGAACCGCTCCCAGTCCTCGCCGTCGGTGGCCAGTCTCTGGCGCCCGGACTTGGTGATCGCGTAGAACTTGCGACCTGGCCCGCCGTCGCCCTCGGTCCAGCGCGACGACACCGCGCCGCTGACCTCCAGGCGGGCCAGCACCGGGTAGAGCGTGTTGCCGCTGACCTTCCCAAGGCCGGCCCGGGACAGGCGCTGGGCAAGCGCGTAGCCGTAGCTCTCGCCGTCGACCAACGCGGCCAGCACGGCGACCTCGAGCACGCCGCGCAACCAGGACGCCGGCCACCGGTCCTCGGTCATGGAACGCTGTCCCATCTCGTCAGCTAGATGATGACATCGACTAGTGGACCACGCGGCTCAGTGAAGGGCAAGCCTCCACAGGGCGGGCGGAGCACGCGGGCCGTCCAGGCGAAAGGGGCAGAGCTCGCAATATGGGCGCGGCAAGACCGTTCGTCGTGTGGCTCAAGTGCCACTGCGCAGGCTCACTGGCTCAGGCGTCGTCCTTCGCCTCGATCGCGGCGAGGTCGCGGACGGCATAGCGGTGGTGCTCCCACTCCTCCTCGAGGATCACGTGCAGGCACGAGAGGGTGGTCTCCGTGTGCTCAGGGGCGTGCGGGTTCTTGCGCGTCACCGTCAGCTCGTCTGGTGTGACGGTGGCGAGCAGGTCGCGCACCATGGCGACGCGGCCCGCCCGCGCCTCGAGGACCTCGGGGTACGACGGAGCGACCGTCGTGAAGACCGACGTGTCGACGCCGTCGCCCTCGGTGTCGGCGTCCAGGAGACCAAGAGGGTGGAACGGCTGCTCGATCTCCAGGACCCCCCGGCGTAGCCACGTGTCCGTGGCCAGGACCAGGTGCCGCAGCGTCTGCGCGAAGGACCACTCGCCGGCTACCGAGACGTCGACCGTCCCGGCCGGCATCGTCGCGACGCGCTCGAGCGTGGCCGCCCAGGTGCGCTCGAGCGCGGCCCAGGCCGCGCGCAGACCATCCGGATCGGCGGCACGCCGATCCGCGCGACCGGGGAAGCGGCGGTTGAGCTCGGCCTCGACGAACGGGATCACGTCGACGCCGTTGACGTGCAAGAACTCGCCGTGGACGAGCCACGGTGCGTCGATGTCGGCCCGCTGGACCTCGACCCCGCGCATCACGACGCCGGACAGGTCGGCCCCGATGAACCGGGTGCCACTTAGGTCCGCGTCGACGAACTCCGCTCCCCGCAGGTCGTCAGACCGGGTGAAAGTTGCCATGACTTCTCCTTGTCGAGCGCCCTGTCGCGCTGGCGGAAGTTGCTCGTTGAGGCGAGTGAGGATGGCATTGTCCTCAACGAACCACGCAGGTGTCGAGGCCCCGGACGAGTCTCAGCGGATGCGGCGGGTGCCCCGGCCCCCCGGAGCGCTCCCCTGGTCAGCGGCTGCCGGACTGTGGCGAAAACAGAAGCGCCCCGGCGATCAGCCGGGGCGCTTCGATGCTGGGAGGTAGCGCAGCACTCGGCACGTCAGGTGGCGGCGGAGCGCCATCGGTGGGCGGGCGTCCGCTGGCCGTGCGGAGTCCCGCTGGCGTCGCTCCCCGACGGATCTCAGCTCGCCTTCGCGGTGGGGGAGACCAGGCCGGTCAGCCGGTCGCTGAGTCTGGCGAGACGTCGTACCGCGGCAGGCTTGTCGGCCAGGGCCGCGGGCTTGGCGGGCGTGAGTCGTTCGTAGTAGCCGCCGGCCGTGACCTCGATCTGTGGCGACGCGAGATGTGCCAGCATGATGCCGCCCTCGCTGACGCTGGCTCCGGGCGTGCTCGGACTGTAGATCCGTCGCAGCGGGGTCTCGACGATGCCTGGGTGCACCCTGATCATGACGAGTTGGTCCGACTCGTCGTGGGCCAGCTCCCTGCTGAACATGGTGAGAGCCAGCTTGGACTGCGCATACGCCGCCACCGGCCGGTAGGTGCGGACCCGTTGTGGGTCGGCCCAGTCCAGGTTGGCGGTGCGGTGCAGGGTGGAGGACACGTTGATCACCCTGCCCCATCCAGAGGCGTTGAGCTGTGCGGTGAGGCGTCGCGTGAGCAGGTAGGCGGCCAGATAGTTGATCTGGAAGGTCAGCTCGTTGCCGTCCACGGTGACGGTTCGACTCGGTGGCCCGGCGATGGCCGCGTTGTTGACCAGAACGTCCAGCTTGCTGTGGCTCGCGGCGAGTGTCTCGGCCATGTCCCGCACCTCGGACAGGCGTGCGAAGTCGGCGGCCACGACTCGAAGTCGTTCCGAGGGCACGTTGTCGTCGACCAGCCGACGCAGGGCATCCGCGCGGCGTTCGTGGGTCGGTGCGTGGAGGAGAACGTTCCAACCCACCGACGCGAGGCGGCGGGCGGTCTCGTAGCCGATGCCATCGGACGCACCGGTGATGAGGGCGGTGGGCTGCGCAGCATGACGCATGTTGTCGTCCAGGGGGGAGTACCGGTCGTCGCCGGTGGGGGGTCGAATGGGATCTGCGGTACGCCGAAGGCGTCGCCGACAGGGCGCCGCGGTTCCGTCGTCAGTTGACGGCAACCGGCGCGGTATGAGGCGGTCGATGCACGCGATCCACGGCCATAGTCAACACACGTGCGATCCGTCCCTCAAGATTCGCGGCAGTTCCATACGAGACTCTTACGCCAGTCGACGACGGTGCGGCTCGCATCGGAGAACCGGCGGCGGGCGTCCCGGCGAGTCACGTGAGGGGAACATTTGTCCAAGCCGCTGGTGCGCGCCGGCGGCGACAGTGGGCCTCATGACTATTCCTGCTGGGCAACCGCATGTGAAGGACGACGCCGAGGCGGCTGAGGAATCGGTTCTGCCTCTGGACGACGGTGACATCTACGTGTGCCAGGACGGGCCGCGCGACGCCCCGGTACTCCTGCTCATCCACGGATCCGCATCCTCGACCAGCTCCTGGGACCTGCTGGTTCCGCTCCTGACCCGGTCCCATCGCGTCATCTGCATCGACCTGCTCGGGCACGGCCGGTCAGCCAAACCTGCCGGTGTCAGCTACGAGACACCTGACCAGGCACGCCGCGTCGGTGCGGCACTGGACCGGCTCGGCGTCAAGCAGGCCACGGTTGTCGGCCACTCCAGCGGCGGCGCGGCCGCCACGGCCCTCGCCGAACAGCGACCCGACCTGGTGACCGCGCTCGTGCTCATCAACGCCGGACCCAGCCTGGACGCCTTCCTCGCACCGCAGGCCGGCGCCATCGAACCCTCGCGGTGGCCGCCGAGTGACGAGCAGCTCCGCCAGTTCGCGAGTACGGGTTTCACCGCGGACTACCAGATCCCACAAGAGCTCGTGGACGAACTGCGCGCTCTGGACTATCACGCGTTCACCGCGGCGATGCAGGGGACGAGCGCCTACCTGGCGCAGCGGTCGCTCCCGGATCGACTGAGGGGCCTCGGCAAGCCACTACTGGTGATCTTCGGTGCGGACGACCGCAGATGGCGACCATCCTCCGCCGCCGACTACCTCGCCGTTCCGGACGCGAGAATCGAGATGCTGCCCGGCCTTGGACACACACCGATACTCGAGGATCCGCCGCGGACCGCCGCGCCGCTCCTCGCCTTCACCGCGACCCACGCCGCGACCCACGCCGCGCAGGGAGGTGAGTGATGAAGAGAGTCTTCACTGGCCTGGCGGCCCTGCTGTTCCTTGCTGTGATCGCACAGTTCTTCCTGGCCGCCAGCGGTGCGTTCGACAGCGCGCCCACCGACGAAGCCTTCCAGCCACATCGTGTGCTCGGATACTCGATACTCATCCTCGCGGTCGTGGTCACAGTGGTCGGCGCCATCGCCCAGATGCCGCGCCGGATCGTCGGGATCGCCGGCCTGGCCGTCGTGCTGGTACTCGTTCAGGTGGTGATCGCGGAAGTCGCCAAGGCGTTCGGTGACGGCTCGACCGCCGGGCACCTCATCTTCGGTCTGCACGCGGTCAACGGGCTGCTCACCATGGGCGCGACCGAGACAGTTGTGCAGCGAGCGCGAAAGGTCACGGCGAAGCCGGCCGAACCCAGCCGAGTAGCGGCATGACGACAGCCACGTTGATCATCCTGGACCATTCGATCGCGTTGTCGAGCGTCGTCGCGTGGTTCGCGGCAGGCGTCACCATGTCACTGCGGCGCGCCAGGGCTGCCCTCACTCTGCTGGCGGTGGCGTTGCTGGTGACGTTGACCAGAGTGGCGTCGGTGGCGGTGCTGGCGGGTCGAGGCTGGTGGTTCGTGCAGGAGAAGGTCCTGCTCGGGTTGCCGATGCTCGTGCTCGCCGCGCTGGCCGCGACGGTGATCGCCGGACCCCGGCTACGCGGGCGGGCGCAGGGGGTCCGCCGCGCGGAGAGCATCGACACCGCGGCCGTCGTCGCGCTGTTCACCGCCGGCTACGCCGCACTGGCTGGTTTCGTGGTGACCTTCCTCGTTGGGTACCCCCTGGCTCTCGGTACCGCACTGATCACGATCGCGCTGGTGCTCGCGGGCGCGCTGTTGACCGCGCGCGTGCTCGCGGCACCGAGTGCGACGACGGTCGAGGAACCGGCCACCGACCAGGGCCGGTCCGAGGTTCCGCGCCGCCGCTTCCTCGGCGTTGCCGGTGGGGTGATCATGGTCGGTACGGCAGGTACGGGTGCCAGCCTGTCCGTGGGATCCGCCATGACCATGATCGACGACGGAGGCGGTCCGGACCCGGCCCCGCGTGCTCCTGTATCGGTGACAGACCTACGGGGCCCCGACACACCGGGACCGGGCGGATCCCGGCGCGAACACGTCCTGGTCGCCCGGAAAGCCACTGTGCGGGTGGAGTCCGGACGCGACTTCGACGCGTGGACCTACAACGGTACGGTGCCCGGTCCGGCGATCACCGCCACTGAGGGCGATCTCATCGAGGTCAAACTGATCAACCACGACATCGACGACGGAGTGACCCTGCACTGGCACGGCTATGACGTGCCGTGTGGGGAGGACGGTGCGGAGGGCGTCACCCAGGAGGCCGTGGCACCCGGCGGCGAGTTCGTCTACCGGTTCCGTGCCGAGCAGGTGGGAACGTACTGGTATCACACCCATCACGCGTCCTACGTCGGTGTGGCCCGAGGGCTCTACGGTGTGCTCGTCGTGAAACCTCGCGACGAACACGACAGCCGGCAACTGGATCTGACGCTGGCCGTGCACACCTTCGACGGCACCGCGACGATCGCGGGTGGCGCCGAACACATCGCGCCGGCGGGTACCACGGTGCGGTTGCGACTGGTCAACACCGACTCCAGTCCGCACCGGTTCGCACTGGCAGGCGCGTCGTTCCGGGTGGTTGCCGTCGACGGCCGCGACCTGCATGGGCCCGGCGAGATCAGCCGGACCAGGCTGCGGCTTCCCGCATCCGGGCGCCACGACCTCGCGTTCGTCATGCCGAGCACATCCGTGGCACTGCTGCTCGACGACCAGGCCGCCACCGTGTGGCTGCGGCCCCAAGCCGGCGCCTCCGACGGTGCGGCCGCAACGCCAGACACCACGGGATGGCCCGAACTCGACCTGCTGACATACGGAACCCGAGCCTCTGTCGCGCTGCGCGCCGACACTGCCGACCGGCGCTTCACCCTGGTACTCGACCGTGGGCTGGCCATGGTCGACGGATCACCGACGTACGCGCAGACTGTCAACGGAAGCGGACACCCATCGATCCCCGACCAACTCGTGACCGAAGGCGACGTCGTCCGGTTCAGCGTGGTCAACCGGAGCCTGGAGACCCACCCCTGGCACCTGCACGGCCATCCGGTGCTGATCCTCTCCAGGAATGGGAAGCCGTCGTCGGGCAGCCCCCTGTGGGTCGACACCTTCGAGGTACGTCCCGGAGAGGTGTGGGAGGTCGCGTTCCGGGCCTCGAATCCGGGCATCTGGATGAACCACTGCCACAACCTGCCGCACGTGGATCAGGGGATGATGCTGTGCCTACGCTACGACGGCGTCACCACCCCGTTCGGCGGCATGCACGGCACCCACGCTGTCGGTTCGAGCCACCGGATGGGTGGATGAGTGTCGTGCTGCCTTCCGCTGTCAACGGTGACTTGCGAGGGCCGTGCCTGGAACGAGGGCTCGCCTCGCCGGTCACTTCCCGTAGCCCGCCGCCACCTGTCCCATCAGGGTCGCGAAGGGCATGTCGAGGGCGGCATAGACATCGTTGGCGTGGGGGTCGGCGTTGTCGGCCATGATCTCGACCATGAGGGTGGCGTAGTCGGACACCTCTACCCCCAGGATCGCCAGGCGCGCCAGGCCGGCCTCACGCTTGTGAAGGCTGAACGTGCCGCAGGCGTCGACCGCGACCACCGACTGGTAGCCATCTGCCTGCGCCGAGATAGCCGCGAGCGACCCGCACACCTCGAACGAGAGCCCGGCCACGATGAGGTGGTCGCGTCCCGTTTCCGCGACCCTCTCGACGAAGGCCTTGTCGTCCCAGGCGTTGACCGTCGATCTGTCGTGGATGTCCAGGTCACCCAGTACTTCCCGCAGCTAGGGAATGGTGGGTCCCCACATGCTGTCGCGCGCTGTCGTGGCCGCGACGATGGGCACACCCAGAATCTGTGCGGCCTTGGCCAATCCCACGACGTTGTGCTTGAGCTCGGCAACGCCGATGTCCCGCACGCCGGTGAAAAGTCCGGTCTGGTGATCGATCAGCAGGACCGCGGAGTTGTCTCTGGTCACCCTCGTGCGTTGTTGCGTAGCCACGTTCCTCTCCCATCCCTCCATGGGCCGCTCACGCCCGCCGTACCGCTCGACGAGCGACACGAGTCGGCATGATCCCCGCAGTTGACGCTAGCGCGTCTCGAGCGCCGTCAACCGAGCCCTGCGCGACGTCCTCCTCAGCCGCTGGCGCAGCTGCTCCCACACCCGCACCTACTCGACAAGAGCCGTGCACGAGGCAAATGGGCCCGAAATCCTTCGCTGGGCGGGGACCCTACGAGTGGCCGACGGCCAACCACCCCCGAGCTGTGCAGGGCATCCTTGAGGCGCTGAAGGTGAGTGGGCGCCGCCTCGGTCAACGGAAGGCGTACCGTCGCGTGCGGGATGATTCCGAGCTCGGCCAGAGCGGCCTTGGCCATGATGGCTCCTTGGGATGTACGCATGATGGCCTCCACCAGGGGAATCAACGAGGCCTGGATCGCCTTCGCCGAGTCCAGATCGCCGTCGCGGACTGCTCGTAGGAGCTCGGCGTTGCGGTCGGCGACGATGTTGCCCACCACGCTGACCACGCCGGTTGCGCCGCATGCGAGGTAGGGCAGAGTGAGCTCGTCGACGCCGCAGTAGTAGGCCAGCGCCGTGCGGGCCATGACGGACATCGCTTCGAACAGGTCGCCCTTGGCGTCCTTGACCGCTCGGATCCTGGGGTGGCCGGCGAGTTCGATCAGCGTGGGCGCCTCGATGGCGATCCCGGTGCGCGCGGGGACGTCGTAGAGCATCACGGGTAGCTCGGTCGCGTCGGCCACGGCCACGCAGTGGGCCACCACCCCGGCCTGGGTCGGCCTGGAGTAGTACGGGCAGACGAGCAGCAGCGCATCCGCCCCGGCCGCCTCGGCTTCGCGTGCCCGATGAATGCTGGCGGCCGTGTCGTAGGTGCCGATGCCGGAGATCACCCGCGCCTGGTCCTTCGACTGGACCGCCACGGCGCGGACGAGCCGGGCCGCCTCGGCGTCGGTCAGGGTGGGTGACTCACCGGTGGTCCCGCCGACGGCGATGCCGTCGCATCCGGTGGCCAGAAGGTGGTCGACGAGGTTGGCGATCCCGGGTTCGCTGATGGTGCCGTCGGGATGCATCGGGGTCACCATGGCGACCAGGTTGGTGCCGAAGTGCAGGTCGGCAGGGTGCCGCGGGTCGGTCATGGTCCCGATCCTGCCTCCGCGTATCCGTATGGTCCAGCGATGCTTTCTTGCCGGTATTGATTAGCTTGTCTTCATGATTGAGGTGGGAGCCCTGCGGGCTCTGCGGTCGGTGGCCGCGCTCGGGACGCTGGCGCGGGCAGCCGAGGAGCTCGGATACACGGCATCGGCGGTGTCGCAGCAGATCAAGAGGCTGGAAGGCCAGGTGGGTGTGCCCGTCCTCGCGCCGGCGGGACGCGGAGTCGTGCTCACTCCTGCCGGGCAGGCCATCGTCGACTCGGCACCCGAGGTGTTCCAGGCACTGGAACGCTGCGCCGAAGCGGCTCGCTCCGTCGCGGAGGGCGCGCCGCGCGGCATACTCCGCGTTGCTGCCTTCTCGACGGCTGTCCGCGGGCTGCTCGCGCCCACCTTGTCGCGGCTGTCGACGCGCTGTCCGGACCTACGCGTACACATCACCGAACTGGACCCCGACGAAGCCCTCCACGGCGTCGATGCCGGAACAGCCGACCTGGCCCTCGTCCACGACGCCGACGGGTTACCAGCCCCGCTACCGTCGTCGCTGACCCAGCGCCATGTGCACACTGACGCCGGCGACGTCGTCATGAGTCGGGCGCATCCGCTCGCGCTGCTCGACCGACCACTCACAAGCATCGACCTGGCCAGCCACGCGTGGGTGACCAGCCCGCCGGGCACGGTGTGCCACCAGTGGTTCCGACGACTGGTCGCGGACGTACCCGAAGAACCAGACGTGCGCCATCTGATTGACGACTTCGCCACCCAACTGTCACTGGTCGCCTCGGGTGACGTCATCGCCCTGATCCCTCGCCTGGCTCGGCCGCGCCTGACGGAAGACCTCGTCTCCCGGCCCTTGCGGCGGCCGCCACAGCGCGAGATATTTGCCGCGTGGCGGCGTAGTGCCAATGCCAGCCCGGCGATCCAAGCGATGATCGCGGAACTCGGCGCCGCGATCGAGTCAGCAACAACCCAGACTGACTGAACTCCCTGAACTCGACGGACGTCTCGAGAGAACACCTAACGCCGAGAGCAGTGCGCATGGCGTGGATATTCACCGATTCTCTACCCTGGCAGGCCGAATCTTCACTGCGCGGTCACCGGCGAGTCGGGCAGGCTCTCATTCATGGCTGCCGTCCTCGTGCTGCTCACGCCCGCCGTGGTCGACTCGCTCGGTACGGAAGACGAGGCCCTCGAGGCTGTGGAGTACCGAGAAGCCTTGCGACTCTTGCTGAGTCGGCTTCCGGACCGTGAGAAACGCATTCTGCTGCTCCGTTTCTTTCGTGGCATGACCCAGTCCCAGATCGCCGCGGAGATGGGCATCTCGCAGTGTCATGTGTCGCGCCTGCTGACGGGTAGCCTCGCCCAACTCCGCGAACGCCTGCTCCAGGGCTGAACCCGAACCAGGCCCGAGTTCGCCTGGGTCCGGGGCGTGTCTCATGGATCCCGGCAGACCCCGTCCTGTTGCCCGTCCTGAGTGGCGTTGTCGTCTTGACGCATCCTTGACGGCGAGAGTGCTGTCCACTGTGCCGAGCATGCGCGGGCGAGCCGCTCAGCACTCGGTCGTGGCGCGTTCACCGATTTTCCACCGCGGCGGGCGGGGCCTTCACCGCGCGGTCACCGGCAACACCGGCACGCTCTCCTGCATGGCTGACGTCTTGGTCCTACTAGGAATCATAGGCTTCGCCCTCGCCATGCTGGGTCTGGTTTGGGGGCTCGAGCGCGTATGAGTGCTGTCGACGGAGTACTGCTGATCCTGTCGATCGCGGTGTTCCTCTATCTGGGTGTAGCTCTGTTCAAGGCGGAGTGGTTCTGATGACATTCACGTGGACGATCGTCGCACTCGTCGTCGTACTGGGATTGTGCTGGCGCTTTCTTGGCTCCTACATGGTCGCGGTGTACGAGGGACGAACCAAGTGGCTGGGTTTCGTGGAACGCCCGATCTACCGGCTGCTCGGGGTCGACCAGAAGGCTGAGCAGAGCTGGAAACGTTATGCGACTTCGGTCATCGCGTTCTCCGCGGTGGCGTTGGCGATCACGTACGCCATCTTCCGCATCCAGGGTCACCTGCCGTTCAACCCCGGGAAGTTCGGCGCGGTCCGGCCCGACACGGCGTGGAACACGGCTGTGTCGTTCGTGACCAACACGAACTGGCAGTCCTACTCCGGCGAGACGACGATGTCGTACCTGTCGCAGATGGGTGCGCTCGCGGTCCAGAACTTCCTGTCCGCCTCGGTTGGCATGGCCGTCGCGGTGGCGCTCATTCGTGGCTTCGCCCGCAAGGGCTCGGGAACGATCGGCAACTTCTGGGTCGACTTCGTCCGGGGCACCATCTACGTGCTGTTGCCGATCGCCTTTGTTGCCGCGATCGTGTTCATCACGCAGGGAGCGCTCCAGACGTTGGGCGGTTCGGCTGAGGTCCACAACGCGCTGAACGGCGTCAGCCAGACGTTGCCGCGTGGCCCGATCGCCTCGCAGGAAGTGATCAAGCAGCTGGGCACCAACGGCGGCGGGTTCTTCAACGGAAACGGTGCAGGACCGTTCGAGAACCCGACCGGGTTGACGAACTTCCTGTCCTGCGTACTGATCCTGTGCATCCCGGTGGCGTTGACCTACACCTTCGGCAAGATGGTGTTCAGCATCCGTCAAGGCCTCGCCATCCTCGCGGTGATGACGGTGCTGTTCGGCGGATGGCTGGCGATGGTCACGACCGCTGAGCACCAGGGCAGTCCGGCGATGGCGGCAGCCGGGGTCGTGCACCAACCCCTCGGCAACATGGAGGGCAAGGAGACTCGATTCGGAACGCCGTCCTCATCGCTCTACAACGTCACCTCGACGCAGACCTCGACCGGCAGTGTCGACTCGGCGGCCGACTCCTACACGCCCATGGGCGGGTTCGGGATGATCACCGGGATGATGCTCGGCGAGGTCAGCCCGGGCGGTGTCGGTACCGGCCTGTACTCCATGCTGCTCTTCGCCGTGATCACCGTGTTCATCGGCGGATTGATGGTCGGACGAACTCCGGAGTACCTGGGCAAGAAGATCCAGGCGAAGGAGGTGAAGCTCGCCGCCCTGGGTGTCCTGGTCATGCCGATCACGGTGTTGGTATTGACCGCGGTCGCGGTGTCGGTCAGCGCCGGCAAGGCCGGTCCGCTCAACGCCGGACCGCACGGGTTCTCCGAGATCCTGTACGCCTACACCTCGCAGACCAACAACAACGGCTCCGGGTTCGGCGGCCTGAGTGCCAACACCCCCTTCTACAACATCACCGGGACCATCGGCCTGCTGCTGGGCCGGTTCGCGATCATCGTGCCCGTCCTGGCCTTGGCGGGAAGCCTCGCGGCGCAGCGGCCAGTGGCCACGTCGCTGGGTACGTTCCGCACCGACAGGCCGATGTTCGTGGGCCTGTTGACCGCCGTGGTGCTGATCGTCGGCGCCCTGACGTTCTTCCCTGCCCTGGCGCTCGGACCGATCGTGGAGCACTTCAGCCACGGGAGCTTCTTCTGATGCCCCGCCTCGGTAGGCCCGCGTGGGCCGGATCGCTATGCGTCCCGTTCACTTCCGGCTGGGAAAGGATGTCGTGATGCCGGATCTTGAGGTCACTGATGTGGATCGTGCTGGTGCCTCGGGCAGCTCCGCCGAGCCCGGCGGTCCCAGGCGCGGGGTGGTGAGTCGCCGCGGATTGCTCGACCCGCAGATCATGCGTGTCGCTGCCGTCGAGGCTGTGCGCAAGCTCGATCCTCGCGTCCAGGTGAAGAACCCCGTCATGTTCGTCGTGCTCATCGGCTCGGTGATCACGCTGGTGGAGGCGATCGCGGATCCGAGTGCCTTCTCCTGGGCGGTGACGGTGTGGCTGGTGCTGACCGTGCTGTTCGCCAACTTCGCCGAAGCGGTGGCCGAGGGCCGCGGCAAGGCGCAGGCGGACACGCTGCGCCGGATGCGCACCGAGACCCACGCGCGGCGGCTGCGCTCCGAGGGCCGGGAGGAGCGCGTGGCGGCCTCCGAACTGTCGCTCGGCGACGTGGTGGTCTGTGAGGCGGGCGACGTCATCCCCTCCGACGGTGAGGTGATCGAGGGAGCGGCTTCGGTCGACGAGTCGGCGATCACCGGTGAGTCCGCTCCGGTGATCCGCGAGTCGGGCGGCGACCGGTCGGCTGTGACCGGCGGCACGAGGGTCCTCTCGGACCAGATCATCGTGCGGATCACCGCCGAGCCCGGAAAGACGTTCGTGGATCGGATGATCAACCTCGTCGAGGGCGCCAAGCGGCGGAAGACACCGAACGAGGTCGCACTGACGATCCTGCTCGCGGCGTTGACCATCATCTTCGTCCCCGCTGTCGTCACCCTGCAGCCGTTCAGCATGTTCGCCGGGGACCGGGTGTCGGTCATCGTCCTCATCGCGTTGCTGGTCTGCCTGATCCCGACCACCATCGGTGCGCTCCTGTCAGCGATCGGAATTGCCGGCATGGACAGGTTGGTGCAACGCAACGTTCTCGCGATGAGCGGGCGCGCCGTAGAAGCCGCCGGTGACGTACAAACTCTCCTGCTGGACAAGACCGGCACGATCACCATGGGCAACCGGATGGCCTCGGAGTTCCACCCGGTGAGCGGGTGCGACGAGCAGGAACTGGCCAACGCGGCGCAGCTTTCCTCCCTCGCCGACGAGACGCCGGAAGGACGTTCGATCGTCGTGCTCGCGAAGCAACGCTACGGCCTGCGCGGGGGCGATCTGGAACGAGAACACGAGTTCATCCCGTTCAGCGCCACGACCCGCATGTCGGGTGTGGACACCGACGGCCGGCAGATTCGCAAGGGTGCGGCGGACGCCGTCAAGCGCTGGGTGAGTGAGCTGGGGGGGTCGTCCCCAGCCGACCTGGATCCGATCGTCGAGCGGGTCGCCCGAGCCGGAGCCACGCCCCTGGTGGTGGCCGACGGTTCCCGGGTCCTGGGCGTGATCGAGCTCAAGGACGTCGTCAAGCCGGGCATCGTCGAACGCTTCGCCGAGTTGCGCGCCATCGGCATCCGCACGGTGATGGTCACCGGCGACAACCCCCTCACCGCCGCGGCGATCGCGCAGGAGGCGGGGGTGGACGACTACCTCGCCGAAGCCACTCCGGAGGCGAAGCTCGCCCTCATCAAGGCCGAGCAGGAAGGTGGCAAGCTGGTCGCGATGACGGGAGACGGCACCAACGACGCTCCCGCACTCGCGCAGGCTGACGTTGGCGTCGCCATGAACACCGGCACCACCGCCGCCAAAGAGGCCGGCAACATGGTCGACCTCGACTCCAGCCCGACCAAGCTGATCGACATCGTCGAGATCGGCAAGCAGCTCCTGATCACCAGAGGTGCGCTCACGACCTTCTCGGTGGCCAACGACGTCGCGAAGTACTTCGCGATCATCCCTGCGCTGTTCGCGGGTACGTACAGCCAGTTGGACGCGTTGGACATCATGCACCTGCACAGCCCGCAGAGCGCGGTGCTGTCCGCGGTGATCTTCAACGCGCTGGTGATCGTCGCGCTGATCCCTCTCGCCCTGCGGGGTGTGCGGTTCCGCCCCACAAGCGCGACCGCGGTCCTACGCCGCAACGTACTCATCTACGGCGTGGGCGGGCTCATCGTTCCGTTCGTGTTCATCAAACTGATCGACCTGATCCTCACCGCACTCGGAGCGTTCTGATGTTGCTGAACCTACGACGGGCGATCATCGTTTCGTTGATCTTCTTCGTTCTGCTCGGACTGGCCTACCCGTTGCTCGTGACGGGCATAGGACAGGCGTTCCTCGGCGACAAGGCCAACGGATCGCTCACCGAGCACGGCTCCACACTGATCGGCCAGGAATGGTCAGGACCGCAGTGGTTCCACGGCCGGGCCGACGGCTTCGATCCCACCGCGACCGGGGGCTCCAACCTCGGCCCCCGCTCCAAGGAGCTTCTCGGCACCTACAAGGAGCGGATCGCCGCCCTGGAGAAGCAGGGAACCACCCCGACCCAGGACCTGGTGTCCGCCTCGGGAAGCGGTGTCGACCCGGACATCAGTCCTGATGCCGCCTACGCCCAGGCGGCCACGGTCGCGAAGGCCCGCGGGTTGTCAGTGGGCCAGGTGCGTGCCCTCATCGCCAGCCATGTGAGCGGGCCGCAGTTCGGGTTCCTCGGCGCCCCGCACATCAACGTGCTGCAGCTCAACGAAGCGTTGGCCGAACTCACCTGAGAGCGCCGAGATGGCCGGATGGATCGACAACGCCGACGGTTCGCCCACCGGGTCAGCCGTCGCCACCACGATCGCGCAGACACGAGCAGGACTGGCGTTCGAGATCTCAGGCGTGATTGGTGCCACCCGCACGATCACGGTCGGGCGTAGCCAGACCTACTGCTGCACCCTTGTCGACGGCACAGGCAAGCTGGACTTGCTCTTCCTCGGCCGTGCCACCGTGCACGGCCTGCGCACCGACATCCGGTGCGCGGTCAGCGGTCGGGCCGCCATGCGGGCCGGGCGACTGGTTGCGTGGGACCCACGCTTCCGGCTCGACCCGGCCCCGCCTGGCGAGCGTCCGGACCTCGCCCGCGCCGAGGAGGAGCATGGCTCCGGTACGCCGCCGCCGGTACAGGCCGCGCTTCGTGCCGCTCGAAGAGCGATAGCGACCCAGCCGGCGGGCGAGTCCGGCGGAGCGGGGGGACGGTTGCGGATCTACCTGGGCGCCGCACCGGGTGTCGGCAAGACCTACGCGATGCTCGACGAGGGCCAGGTTCGCCGCGGGCATGGTGGCGACGTGGTGATCGCCGTGGTCGAGTCGCACGGGAGACCGGCCATCCAAGCCCAGGCGGCCGGTCTGGAAACCGTGCCACGCAAGTCGGTCGAATACCGTGGTAGCAGGTTCGAGGAGCTGGACCTCGAGGCAGTGCTCACTCGCCGACCCGGTGTCGCGCTGGTGGACGAGCTCGCCCACAGCAACGTTCCCGGGTCCGGGCGCAACGAGAAACGCTGGCAGGACGTCCTCGAACTGCTCGCCGCGGGCATCGACGTGATCACCACGGTCAACGTCCAACACATCCAGGGCCTGACCGACGCGGTCGAAGAGCTCACTGGTCTCCAGATCCGCGAGCACGTGCCTGACTCCGTCCTCCGAAGCGCCGACGAGATCGAGCTGGTGGACTCCTCGCCCGAACAGTTGCGCCGCCGGATGTCGCACGGCGACATCTATGCACCCGACGTGGCACGCCGGGCATTGGACGGGTTCTTCCAGACCGACACTCTGACCGCGCTACGCGACCTTGCCCTGCGCTTCCTGGCCGAGGAGGGCGAGGACGGCGAGGATGGCGAGGGCGAGGCCCCAAGGCGGTCCGGCCAGGCCGGCCTGCCCGTGGGCTGGGAGGCCATCGAGCGGGTGCTGGTCGGGGTCGCCCCAACCCCCGGAACCGACGTGGTGCTGCGTCGGGTGGCCCGGATCGCCAACCGGTGCAAGGCGGACCTGCATGTGGCCTACGTCATACCCACCGGTGCCGGAGCACGTCACACGCAGATCGAGAGACTGCGCGACCTCGCCCACGATCTCGGCGCCCAGTGGTCCGACCTCTACGGTGACGATCCCGCCACAGCGCTCCTGGACTTCGCGGCGAGCCAACGGATCACCCAGATCGTGGTCCTGCCCAGCCGGCGCACCCTCTGGCGGGAGATCCTCAGCGGAGGCTCCACCGTCGCACGGCTCAGCCGACTGGCCGACCGGGCCGGCATCGACGTACACATCCTCGCCACGACAGCGAGCCCGGCCGACGCCGGTAGGTAGCGATGGGGGAGCCGCGGCGTCGAGCACCAAGCGTGCGGATGCGATCCTGGCGAGAGTCATGGTCGAAGGACGGCGTCGCAATGCGGGCGTATCACATCAAAAACACAGCGATCCGGTACGGCATCTCCGGGTCGATCGCGGCGCTGGCGAGCACAGCCGTGCTCACCGTGGCCATGCTGCCGTTTCGCGGCGAGATGAGCATCGCCACCACGGCGCTGGTGCTCGTCGTACCAGTGGTCGTCGGTGCCGTGATCGGCGGCTTTCCGGTCGGCGTGTTCAGTGTCGTCGTCGGATTTCTCGTCTACGTCTTCGTCTTCATCCCGCCCTATCTGACCCTCGAGGTCGGCGAGACCCAGAACTGGGCCGCGCTCGGTGTGTACGTCGTGGTCATGCTGCCGGTCGCGCGGGTCGTGGCCGGGCTGAACGCCGCCCGGACACAGGCCCGGGAGCGCGGCATGCAGATCCGCGAACTGTTCGAGCTGTCCACCCTGCTGGTCGAGGACAAACCGCTCGACGACCTGTTGGTGATGATCGTCACCACCCTGCGCGATCTCTTCGACGCCCGCCAGGTCGCACTGCTCCTGCCGCGTGACGACAAGCTCGAGATCGTCGCCTCCGCGGGAGCTCCGATCACCGAGGAGGACCGGCGCAGGTTGCAGGCCGGTCCCGGTGTCCCCGGTCGGTTGGCCAGGGTGGAGACCGCTCGGGTGGGCTCGTACGGCGGCCCGGGACACACCGACCCGCTCCGGTTCGCGCTCGTCGCTGCCGGACGACCGGTCGGCATGCTGACCGTCTCCGGCACCACGATCACCGACAACCAACGCGAGCCCCTGCTGTTGTTCGTCAATCAGATCGCGCTGGCCATCGAACGGGCCCGACTGCGGGAACAGGCTCTCCGCACCGAACTGACCGAGGAGATGGAACGCCTGGCCCGCACCCTGGTCGCCGCCGTCTCCCACGACCTGCGGGCCCCGCTGGCGTCGATCAAGGCCGCGTCGTCCACCCTCGTCGACCCGCAGCTGCGGGGCGAGCTGGACGACCGAGCACAACGCGAGCTCGCGGGCGTGATCGACACCCAGGCCGACCAGCTCGCCACCCTCGTCACCGGTCTGCTCGACATGAGCCGTGTGCAGGCCGGAGTGCTGCGGCCGCGGGCGAGCATCGTCGATCTGCACCACGTCGTGGACACGGTCCTCGCCGACCTTCCGGTCGCCGCACGCGACCAGGAATTCAGTCTCGACCTACCCGCCGAGCTTCCACTCATCGACGTCGACGTCGTGCTGATCAGCCGCGTGCTGACAAACCTGGTGCAGAACGCGGCACGCTTCGCGTCGAAGAGCAGTCCGATCACCATCGAGGCCCGACACGCTCGTCCGGATCTGATCACCGTGTCGGTCACCGACTGCGGGCCCGGTGTCAGCCCGGACCGACGCAGCGAGATCTTCGGCCTCTTCATGCGCCGGCGCAGGGACACCGGCACCGGCCTGGGCCTGACCATCGCGAAAACCTTCGTCGACGCCCACAGGCAACGCATCTGGGTCGAGGACGCCCCCGGCGGCGGAGCCCGGTTCTCCTTCACCCTCCCCGTCGCCGCGGAACTACCGGAAAGGCACTGACATGGCCGGCATCCTGATCATCGACGACGACATCGCGCTGCTCAACGCGTGCAGGGTCGGGCTGCAGGCACTCGGCCACGACGTACGCTCCGCGGAGACCGGCAGCGAGGGACTGACCAACGTCGCGCTGGACTCCCCGGACGTCATCGTCCTCGACCTGGGCCTCCCCGACCTCGACGGTATGGAGGTCTGCACCCGGATCCGCGGATGGACCGACACCCCCATCGTCATCCTGTCCGCCGACGGCAGCGAGGACCGCAAGATCGAGGCCCTCGACGGTGGGGCCGACGACTACATGACCAAACCGTTCGGTATGCGCGAACTCGACGCTCGCATCCGCGTCGCGGTACGCCACCACGCCACGGACCCCGGAGGCAACACCAACAGCCTGCTACAGGTCGGCGACCTCACCCTCGACCTGCCGCACTACGAGGCGACCTTTCGAGGCGAGTCGTTGGACCTCACCCCCAAGGAGTTCGACTTCCTCGCCTACCTTGCCCGGCACGTCGGCAAGGTCTGCACGCGTCGCATGATCATGGAGAACGTGTGGGGACCCTCGTACGCCAACGACTCGCACTACCTCAAGGTCTACGCCTACCGCATTCGTAAGAAGCTCCACGACGAACGCGGTCACTTTCTGCAGAACGACCCCTCCGTCGGCTACCGCCTCAACGCCACCGACACCTGAGCCCGACCAGGCCCTGTCCTGCGGACGCAGGCCTAGAGGAATCGCTTCCGTACGTCAGGGTGGGAGTGGGCGATCACGTCCTGGTCGGGGTCGGCCCCGCGAACGTGCGGCAGGTGCACGACGGCGTCGTAGGCGCCCAGTGGGTTCAGCTGGAGGTACTGGGTGCCGAACCGCTGTTGGCGAACTGCGCCCACCTTTGCGGTGTCCTCAGGTGGCAGCCGCCGCAGGTCGACCCCGAACGGGCCGTCGTGGCTCGCCGCCATCAGGCCGTCGAGGCTGTCGGGCCTGGGTGGCTCGAGATCCATGAAGAGCTTGCCTTCGTAGAACTCCGGGCCTTCCATGAGCGTCTGGCCGGAGCCCATGGTGACGCCGATGACCACGTAGTCCTCGCCCAGCCGATCGGCCAACCGCAGGCCCATCGGCGTCGCGGGCGGTACGCCCTGCGGGGTGCCGGGCAGTGTGCCGGGCGAACGCTGCACATGTCCGTTGTGCGCGCCGAGGACGATCCGGTCGTGCCGGTGGAGTAGCCACTCGACCGTCTCCGTGGACGTGGCATCCCGGATGGTGAGCATGCCGAGCTGCTCGCCCCGAACCAGGTGGCGCAGACCCATGTCGATCGTGACCACCTCGCGCAGGGAGCGGAGTGTGCGCTCGTAGTCGTCGACGGAGGTCCTGCGGACATAGTCGAGGCGCCTGCTGGTCACCCGCGCCGACAGCTCGGCAAGCCCTGCGGTCAGTGCGTCCCGGTCTTCCGGCGCGAGTTCACCGTAGGCCGCGAGCCCTTGGGGGATGGAGAACGCGGACGGGATCGCGAAGGCGGTGGCCGTTTCGCGGAGCCTCGGGTTCAGCTCGAAGTCGGGATCGGCCTTGGCGAGATAGGCGGTCACGGCATCGAGGCTGGGGAGCAGGGACACGACCGAGCCGCCCAGGTCGGTGCCGTAGAACGCAACCGACGGGCTGTGCTCTCGCATCCACTGCAGATGCGCACGCAGCTGTGTCCACAGTCCCAGCAGCGATGTCACGCCGGCCGCCATGGCCTGGCCCAGGCTTCCCTCGCCGGTGCGGACCCAGTTGTGGACCAGCCATCCTTCGGTGAACCCGGTCTCCATCGCGTACGCGTCGAACCCGTGCCGCTCGACCAGGTAGCGCGTCAGACCGTGGCGCAGTTGGAGATTCTCGGCGATGTAGTGGGAGCTCTCGCCGAGCGCCACCACGCGGGCCTTTCCGACCACATCATCCAGCCATTCGAGATCGTCCAGCGGTCCGTCCGGGTCCAGCGTGCGCATCGGCCGCACCGCCTGCTTGCTCAGCTTGGTCATCATCCAACCCTCAAATCGCCTGTACCAATTTTGGGAACGGTACCAGATGTGGGATCGTATGGGTCGTGAAGACGCTCGACCTCCTTCTGCACCCGGTCCGCAGCCGCATCGTGAACGCGATGCAGGGTGATCGCGTCCGTACCGCCGCCCAGCTGTGCCAACGCTTGCCCGACGTGCCCAAGACCAGCGTGTACCGGCACGTCGGCCTGCTGGCCGAAGGGGGAGTCCTGGAGGTCGTGGACGAGAAGCGGGTGCACGGCGCCGTCGAGCGCTACTACCGGCTCCGTCGCGACAGCGCGACAATCGATCTGGACCTGGCCAAGACCATGTCGCTGGAGGATCATCGCCGCGCGTTCGCCGGAGCCATGGCCGCTCTGCTCGCCGAGTTCAACAACTATCTCGACCGCGAGGACGCCGACCCGGTCGCCGACCTCGTCGGTTACCGGCAGGGCAGCATGTGGCTCACCGACGACGAGCACGCCGAGATGGTCGAGGAGCTCGTCGCGCTGTTCCGGTCGCGGTGGGCCAACCCGCCAGCGCCGGGCCGCCGGCCGCGCATGGTGAGCGCGATCTTCTTCCCCGCCGAGAATCCCGATGAGGAAAGCTGATCCCGCGAACGTACGGCAGGCCGGCCTTTCAGCTGGCGTCGCCCATGCTGGTGAACGTGACGCGCCGGATACCGTCGTGCAGCGGGTGCGCTCCCGCACTCTCGGTCAGCGCCGGTGAGTCGAACACCTCCAGTTCGACGCCCTCACCGCGGAGCTTCAGGAAACGCGTGTGCAGGACCTCCCCGCGGCCGAGGTGCTCGATGTTCATCGGGTCGTATCCCGCTACCTCGAACGCGTTCGGGCTCAAGGCGGTAAGGACGATGCGCCCATGACGGGCAAGGAACGCCTCACGACGTAGGCGGCGTTGGGTCTCCATCGCCGCGACGGCCTCCCGCGCACTCCGGGCGACCTCGGCACGCTCGTCGGCGGAGAACTCCTTCGATGCTTGACCAGCCACCGCGGCCCGGAGCAGGCCGTCAAGCTCAAGAGTGTCGTTGGCTTCCAACGCATCCGCCCAGCCAGGTGCGAACTTGTCGAGGAGCACAGCCATGGCTTCACCGGTGTGGTAGGCAGCCCGGCGAATATCATCTGGCCGTGATGGTGTGGCGAGCGCTTCCACGCAGCGGATGGCGCCCGCCCACTTTCCCTCGACGTAGAAGGCCAAGCCTTCGTAGCGTTCCAGATCACGTTCGTAGCGGACCGCCGACTCTGGGAGGCGTTCGAAGCGATCTTGACGGAGGCTGGCCGCGACGACAGCCCAGCCCGCAGCACCTTCGAGCACGGCGCGCCGGAGAGCCTCGGCCTCGAGACGTCGCAGCGTAAGCACCTCGGGGTCCTCAACTGGGTAGGTGAGCGCGGACACTTCGTTCGCGGCCCAGGCGGGATGCCGTACACGGCAGAAGACGTGGAACGTCTCGTGGGCGATCTCTGCCTGCACGTCTGGTCGGTCGCCCTGCAGGACCGTGGCAGTCGTCACACCGCCCAGATCGACCAGCGAACTCCCGACCACGGCAGGGTGCCGGCCGTCGAAGACGAGGGCTCCCTCCGCATCTGAAGCCTGGCGGAACTCCTCCGGTGGGCTCGGGTGCCGAAACAACCAGGTGCGCTCGCCGTCGAACAGCGCGACGGGATGGTTCGTCGGAGAAAATCCGGGCCACAGCTCCGTCACGGGCACCTCCATCGACGGTCGGGGCATTGCGGCACGGAGACGAGGGTAAGCCCCTCCCCTTTACGGAGTCGCAAGTGCAGCGAGGGAAAGACCCACCAACAAGTTCGCGCAGGTCATGGACGTGACGGATCCGGCGAAGTGATGCGGGCGTGCCCGAAGTACATGAGCTCCCAGATCGCGTCCTCGGCGAACTCCTCGACCAGGCGTCCGTTCTTGTGGTGCTCGATCGTGAGCACACCCGCGAAGCGGAGGTAGGCGCCGTCGAAGCGCATCAGCCGGGCCGCCGTCCGCTTCAGCCAGGGCAGGTCCTTGGTGAGCGGGTTGCAGACCAGGTCGCGTTCGCGGTCGAAGGTCACCACGTACGTGTCATCGTCGTCCACGTACGTGTACTGGACGATGCTCGCCACCGGCTTGCCGGTCTTGGCGTCGGTGTAGACCCCGTGCCGTTCGAACGTCATCTTCTCCGGGTCGTCGCCGATGATCCGGCCGTCACGGGCCAGCATGAAGATGGGGATCTCGGCGAAGCCGTACTTCTCGGCGCTCGTGATGAACGACGCGATGGCGGTGTACGGCCCGGCCTGCCCGCGTCCCCAGTACCAGTCGTTGACGATCTTCGGCAGTCCGACGTTGCCCCAGTTGTGGTCGTGATAGCCGACGCCGGTCGTCTCGTGCCGCACCCCGTCGATCGTGTACGAGCCGCGCACGGATCCCTGCGGTACCGCGGGAAGCCAGTCGAACTCGAGGTCGCGGTTCGCGCCGAAGAGCATGTGCCCGGGGCCGGACGCCAGGCCGGGACCTCGGACGTCAACGTGAGGTTGACACTCACCGTACCGGCGCTCGCCTGGATCCGGTACTCGCGTAGGTTCTCGCCCTGGAAGCGGTTGTGCGGCCCCATCCGCACGTCCGTACGCCCGCTCGCCGCCGACCACTGCGCCGCCGGGACCGCGATCGTGTGGTTGGACGTCGTGCCGTCGGGCAGCTCCAGATTGAGCCGGAGCTGCGGGGACAGCGGGCTGGACGCCGCGCCGAGGTCCTTGTTCATGAACACCACGACGACCTTCGCGCCGTCATCGAGGTGGGCGTCGAAGTACCACCACTCGTACGACCCGGCGCGATCGTCGGTGCGGGCGCCGTCCTCCCATTCGCGGACGACGTCGCGCTCCAGCCCGAAGCGCGCGTAGTCGTCGCTCAGCGCGGCCGGCTTGCGTTGATCCGGCATGGCTCCTCCTCTCCGTCGCCCGCACAGACCAGGGCCTGTGCGGGCGTTCGCCGGCGATCGGCTCACAGGGCGGCGAAGCCCGCGTGCCAGGAGGGATACTTCGGGATCCAGTCGAGGTGCTTGCGGGCGTAGTGGTTGCTCGCGCCCCGTGCCCAGCCGTGCCGCTCGCCCTCGGTCTCCGCGGGCGCCGGGACCCCCGTCGCCGCGCAGAACGCGGGCACCCACTCCGAGGCCGCGGCGGGTTCGTCGTCGCAGACGTTGACCGCGCCGGTGGGCCAGTCCAGGGCCGCGACCGCGGCGGCGACGGCGTCCTCGATGTGCACCAGGCTGCTCACGTCCGCGTCAGCGGGGACCTTGCCGGCGCCGGCAAGCTGGGCCATCAGGCCGTCGCGGGCGTACCAGGTGTCCGGGCCGTAGAGAATGCCGTACCGCAGCACGACCCACTCGGGCGCCTCCCGGACGGCGGATTCGAGTGCGGCGACCCCGGCCACACTGGTCTGCCGCGGCTCGGGGGCGCCGAGGTCGAACGGGGTCTCCTCGGGCGCGGGGTCGGCGCCCGGCTCGTACGCCCAGGTGATGCCTTGTGCCACGATCCGGCGTACGCCGGCGGCGAGCGCCGCGTCGACCAGGTTGCGGGTCCCGACCCGGCGCAACCGCGAGTTGGCGGCGATGTCGCCCGTACTCAGGCTGGTCAGCTGGTGCATCACCACGTCAGGCCGGGCGTCGCGCACAGCGGCCGCCACCGCGTCGCGGTCGAACACGTCGACGGCGACCGGGCCGGTGCGGGCCAGTCCGATGACCTCATGGCCCTGGGCGGTCAGAAGCGGTTCGAGCCGGCGGCCGATGACGCCGGTCGAACCGGCGAGAAGGATGCGCATCACGATGCTCCCCGTCAGTTCGGCCGGGGCGCCCGGCGGCCCTTGCGCTGCTCGAGTTCCTCAGGGCTGACGAACACCAGCATCTCCTGGTCGGGTGCGCACACCATGACGACCACGAACTTGCTCTTCTGGTCGGGCAGGTTGTTGGCGGCCTGGTAGTGGATGACGTCGCCGCCCGGCTCCCAGAACGATTCGCCGGCCTTGACCGCCCGTTCCGGCTCGCCCTCCAGCTCGAAGATCATCTCGCCCGTGAGCATGTAGCCGAAGACGGGGCCGGAGTGCCGGTGCGGCGGCGAGCCGGGGTCGCCTGGCGGTAGTTCGATCGTCGCCGTCATCACGTGCGAGCCCTCCGGCAGCTCCGGAGGCATGACCGTGCCCAGCAGTACGAGCTCGTTGTTGCCCATCTTCATGGTCTCCATGGTCCGAACGTAACCCGATCCGGACCAGCGGAATGGACCACTTAGCGACGGCTTTGATGGACCAGTTGGCAGAGCCTGGTCAGTGCCGCCGCCCACGCGTGCGAGGGCGGCGCCGCGTATCCGAGGATCAGCGCCGCCGCCTGCCGCTCGTCCGCCGGATCGTGCCAGTAGTCGTTGCTGTGCAGACCGGTCAGGTGCAGACCCTGGCGCCGCCCGGCCTGGATCAGCCGGCGCTCCTCCGCCGCCGAGGCCATCGGCAGCAGTGCGTGCATGCCGGCCGCGATGCCCTCCAGCGGGGTGGCGGTCACCTCGGCCAGACGGTCGGCGAGTTCGGCTCGGCGGCGCCGGTAGCTCAGGCGCATGCGGCGGATGTGCCGGTCGTAGTCGCCGTGCGCGAGGAGGTCGGCCATCGCGAGCTGGCTGATCGCGGAGACCCCGGCGCCGGCCTCCCGGATCGCCGCCGTCAGGTCGCGGCGCAGCGGTTCGGGTACGACGAACCAGCCCAGCCGTACGCCCGGCGCCAGCGACTTGCTCGTGCTGCCGGCGTACACGATCCGCTCGGGCGCCAGCGCCTGCATCGCGCCGACCGGCCGTTGGTCGTAGCGGAACTCACCGTCGTAGTCGTCCTCGATCAGGAACGCGTCGTGCTCCCGCGCCCAGGCGATGAGCTGGTAGCGGTGCCGCGGGGCGAGCACCACCCCGGTCGGATGCTGGTGCGCGGGGGTGAGCAGCGCGGCCTGACCCGTCGCCTCGTCCGGGTCGGCTCCGCCCGCGCCGACGGTGAGCGGGGTGACCGCCAGTCCCGCGGCACGCAGCACCATCCGGTGGCGGGCCAGGCCGGGGTTCTCGGTGGCGATGGCGCGTACGCCGCGCCCGTGCAGCGCCCGCGCCAGCAGGGAGAGGCCTTGGGTGAAGCCCGCGGTGATCACCACGGCGTCCGGGTCGCAGCGCACCCCACGGGTACGCGCGAGATAGCCGGCCACCGCCGCCCGCAACCCGGGCAGCCCGGTCGGCTCGGTGTAGTCCAGCTCGTCGTGGGAGGCCGTCGCCAGCGCCCGGCGGACACTGCTGGCCCAGGCCGTACGTGGGAACGAACCGAGATCGGGAATCCCCGGCCGTAACTCGATCACTTGCGCGGACGCGGCCGACGGATGCGGTTTCACGCGTGAGCTGGGCGGGTCATGGGGCACCTCCGCGACTCGGGTTCCCGAGCCGGGCGCCGACACCAGCCACCCTTCCGCGACCAGTTGCGCGTAGGCCTGCACCACCGTGCCCCGGGCGAGGCCCAGGTCGGTGGCCAGGCTCCGGCTCCCGGGCAGACGCGACCCGGCCCGCAGCCGGCCGGCCCGAATGCTGTCTCGTAACGCGGCCTCCAGCGAACGACCCGGAAAACCCGCGTCCGGATCGAACTCCAGATGCAGGTCGAGTGACTCCGCCACCCGCCAACGATCTCATCCGTACGGCCGAAAGCGCCGGGCGGTCGAGCCAGCACCGGCTATCCCGCGCATTATCCCGATTCTTCGTATTCGGTGCAGATCTGCTCGAGTACGTATTTCGCATCCGCGAGCTCGGAGCCTCCGTCGCCGAGGGCCCCAGCGTAGGTGGCGAGGGTCTTCCACAGCGCCCAGCCTCGCCCGCGTGCCCAGGTCGCCTGGTCGACAGACAGCCGGTCACGAAACACCTTGCGGCTCGGTCCCGACAGCAAGGTCCAGGCGATCGCCAGGTCGCACGCCGGGTCTCCGACGCCGCACGTACCGAAGTCGATGACGGCGACAAGCGTGCCGTCCTTCACCAGAAGGTTTCCCTGGGCCACATCGCCGTGGAACCAGACCGGACGCTGGTCCCAGGACTCCCGCAACGCGGCCTGCCAGATCTCCGCGGCGACGTCGGTACGAACGTGGCCGTCCAGCGCCTCGAGTGCGCGCTGTGCCTCTTTGTCGTAGGTCTCCAACGTCCCGCCTCGGTACCAGTTGTGTAGTCCAGGAGCTGGGCCGTCGGT
Organism: Actinopolymorpha pittospori; assembly: GCF_014873875.1. GTDB lineage: Bacteria > Actinomycetota > Actinomycetes > Propionibacteriales > Actinopolymorphaceae > Actinopolymorpha > Actinopolymorpha pittospori. The sequence goes on from NZ_JADBEM010000001.1 coordinate 3,331,644, forward strand.
GGGGTCGATCTGTTGCAGGGCGGCAAGGAAGTCGGCGAGCGTGGCACCGAACGCGGTCAGGTCGGCGATGGTGGCCCGGCTCGCGGGCTCGCCACCGAGCCATCGGTAGACCGACCACGCGTGTGAATAGCCCTCGCCGGGCGCGCCTTTCGCCACCGGAACGGGGATGGGCAGGGGTAGCTGTGGGGCGAGTAGCGGGAGCCACCGGTGTTCCTTGTCGACCGCCAGCGCGTACGGCGAGGCGCTGGGCAGCCGCACCGACAGCTCGCCGCCGAGATGAAACGTCCGGTTGTCCCAGCCCTCGTTCGCGACCCGCCGGATCGGAAGATCGGCCCACTGCGGGAACTGCGTGGCGACGAGCCGCCGCACCAGCCCCACATCGGAAGGAATGCGCGTCGGCACGGGACCAAGGTCGGGGACCCCACTCATCTACCCACCCCTACTGGACTGAACGGCAACCCGGACGGCCTGCTGCCTGGCGAAGAGCGACGACTCCGGCATCGGACCATCCACCCACAACGGCCCCTCATCGGCAACAACATTTCCCGGCGGCTCACCTGTCGCGCCGTCGGCCCGGGCCGCCCGATCTGGAGCACCTCGGAACCTGGAGCACCTCGGAATCTAGAGGACCTCGAAGTAGCCGTCGTCGGAGAAGATGTGCCGGGGCCGGTCGGGGCCCTCCGCCGCGAGTCGGTGGATCCTCTCGAGGAACGCCGGGTCCTGGTTGTCCCCCCGGTACACGCTGAAGTCCCTTGCCAGCCAGGCGGGAATCGCGCCGAAGCGGTGCGAGGTCTGCGACTCCAGGTACCACGTCACGTGGACGACCGCCCCGCTCTCCTCGTACCAGGCCGTCGTCTCGATCCCAGGCGCGACGCGCTGGTAGTACGTCCTCTGGATGGCATGTCGTCCGGCATGTGGGCCCGCCGCGAGGGTGTACTCGATGTCGTCCGGCCCGACGATGACCGGATCGAAGACCCAGCCGTCGGCCTGGAGCCAGCCCAGTCGTGCGCCGAGAATGGCACGGAGCATGGGGATCCACCCCTGAGGTGAGAGAGAACAGTCTCTGGGCCCGAGAGGGCGGCGCTTCGCCAACAGTCATGGTCGGTCCTCTCCCGACCTGGCGTACATGCGTCGCGAACCCCGCATTCCACCCACACGAACGGCGCGCTTCCGTGGGGCGGCGCAACACGCTCCGGTTCTCGGGCGCCATGCTCTTCAGCCTGCCCTAGCTCCCGCCGGCGTCCAAGCCCTCGCCGCTGTCCAAGCCCTTGCCGCCCACGCGAACCATGCGTAGTTCATTGACTCCTGTCCCGGGGTGTTTCTTCGCCGCACCGTCCACCGCGAAGCGGTGCCGACGGTAGAACGCCAGCGCCCGTTCGTTCCCCTCCACGACCCACAGGTAGGCAGCGGCGTCGCCGAGGGCGGCTGTCAAGAGTTGGTTGGCGAGGCCGGTGCCATGGTGGGCAGCCAACACGTTGATGACCTGTAGTTCCGTGGATGTCGGTGCGTCATCGTCGCGGGCTGGCCCAACGGCGATGAAGCCGACGATCTCCTGCTCAGCCAGGCCGATCAGCCGTGTCACGCGCTCGTCTGGCTGCTCGAGCATCGTCAGCCACCGGATGGTTGACTGGCGCGGATCCAGCTTGTCCAGGAACTGTTGCGGCATGAGTCCCACATATGCCTCCCGCCAGATCCGGATGTGGACGTGGCCGAGCGACGTCGCGTCCGCGGGTCGAGGTGGCCGGATCGCGTACTCGACTGCCATGAAGACACCTCTCCTCGGGAGTCCCGTTCCTCCCGCGACGGCACAGCCCCGCGGCGAGGTCATGCGCGTCCAGCTCGGACAGCTAGCATCGCGCCAGCCAGTCTCCGACGATCGCGAAGTCTGCGTCAGTGAGGCCGTGGCTTGACTTGACGCGATGAAGAAGAGCCAGCCCCTGATGGTGTTCGGACACCCAGGAGCGATCAGTCTCGGTGATCTCGTCATCCACCCAGACGAACGCGCGCCCAGCGGCACAGTCGACCAGGGCACGAGTCTTCCAGTGCAGCCCCTCCCCCTCCTCGCCCTCGCACCCGTCGGGCCAGGCCACGACGGGCAGTTCCGGTAAGCCGATTCGCGGAGCGATCTCCTCGTTCGCATCGGACATCCAGGACGAAGCCCACACGAGGTCGCACGGCAACGCCAGAAGGCGCCTCCCGTGCTCGGGATCGAGCCTCGCCAGAAACGGATTGATGGGGGCATCCGAGGGGTCCTGCGTTTCGTGAAGCTCCGGGACATCCGGACGTGGCGCAGGTGGGACTCCGAAAGGGATGAGTGTTCCGTCCACATCGAGAAAGAGCAGAGGGCGGCCTACCGTATCGGTCACTGCCGCACGATAGCAACGGCCCACCGGGGGCCACCCACATCCGCTACGGCGCGGGCGGCCCCCGGGGAGGTCGTGGCGGAACGTCAGGAGCTGGTGAGAATGACGAGTCGCTGGGTCGCCCGGGTCATCGCGACGTAGCGGTCGACCGCCCCTTCGATACCCTCGCCGAACGCCTCCGGGTCGATGAGGACGACCAGGTCGAACTCGAGCCCCTTGGACAGCTCCGGCGTCAGCGACTGGACGCGGGACGTCGCCCGGAACGTGCCGTCCGCGACGCCATGGGCGCTGATGACGCAGGCGATCCCCTCGGTGTGCTCGGTGAGCCAGGTGTCGAGGATCGAGCCAAGCTCCGAGACGGATCCGTGGACGACGGGGACGTCGCTGCTGCGGATCGAGGTCGGCACGTTGGCGTCTGGGAGTACGGCCCGGATGACAGGCTCGGCTTCTGTCATGACCTCTTCCGGCGTCCGGTAGTTGATGCTCAGGGAAGCCAGGTTGATGTTGTCGAGCCCGATCCGCTCGAGCCGCTCCTGCCACGACTCCGTGAACCCGTGCCGGGCCTGGGCACGATCCCCGACGATGGTGAAGCTGCGGGACGGGCAGCGGAGCCGCAACATCTGCCACTCCGCGTCGGTCAGTTCCTGCGCCTCGTCCACGACGATGTGCGCGAACGGGCCGGCCAGCAGGTCCGGGTCGGTGCTCGACAGCGCTGCCTCGTCGACCAGGGTCTCCTGCAGGTCCTCCCCGCGGAGCATCGACATCACCAGCATCTCGGAGTCGTCCGTCTCGATGAGGTTGTCGACCACGTGGGACATCCGCTCGCGCTCGGCGGCGGCAGCGGCCTGCTGCCGGCGCCGACGTCGTGCTCCCTCCGGGTCGCCGAGCCGTTGCCGTGCCGCGTCCAGGAGAGGCAGGTCGGACACCGTCCAGGCGTGGGGATCCGCGCGCTGCAACTTCCGTACCTCATCCGGGTTGAGCCAGGGCGCGCACATGCGCAGGTAGGCGGGCACCGACCACAGATCTCCGACGAGGTCGTCCGGATCGATCAGCGGCCACGCCCTGTTGAAGGTGGTGACCAGATCCTGGTTCCGCAGCAGTGACCTGCGCAGCAGGTCGGCCGGGACTTCTTCGCCCTCGTACTCGTCGCCGTGCTTGTCGATCAGGATCGTGAGCAGTTCCTCCCAGACCTCCTCGCGCGCATCGTTGTGCGGAGTGCCGGAGTCTGTCGCTCCGAACGCCTCGGCCCAGTCAGCGGGACTGAGCCAGATGTCGGACCAGTGGGTCTGGACCGTCATCCCCTTGGTGGGCGGCTCCTCGTAGAGCCGGACGGCTGGCTCGATGGCCTTCACCATGTCCGCGGACGACTTCAGGCGGACCACGTCCGGGTCGGTCTCGACTCCCGCCGTGGCTCCCTCGAGGACGAGGTCCCGCAGGGTGCAGGTCTGCACGCCCTCCTCCCCGAGGCTGGGGAGGACGTCGGCGACGTAGGTCAGGTAGGGCTGGTGCGGACCGACGAACAGGACGCCGCCTCGACGGTGACCCAGGCGAGGGTCGGAGTAGAGGAGGTAGGCCGTGCGGTGCAGAGCCACCACGGTCTTCCCGGTACCAGGACCGCCGTCGACGACCAGAGTGCCGCGGGATCCCGCGCGGATGATGGCGTCCTGGTCGGCCTGGATGGTGCCGAGCACGTCCCGCATCCGGGGTGAGCGGCTGCTGCCGAGGCTGGCGATGAAGGCGGACTGGTCGTCGAGCGCGGCGCGCCCCTCCAGACCGTCCGGGGTGAACACCTCGTCCCAGTAGTCGCTGATCCGGCCGCGGGTCCAGCGATACCTGCGGCGGCTCGCCAGCCCCATCGGGTTGGCGTGGGTCGCTCCGAAGAACGGCTCAGCCGCCGGGGACCGCCAGTCGAGCAGCAGCCGACGACCCGCGCTGTCGGTGAGGCCGAGTCGTCCGACGTAGACGGGCTCGGGGTCCTCCGCGCTGACCATGTGTCCGAGGCACAGGTCCAAACCGAAGCGACGCAGGGTACGCAGGCGAGCGGTCAGCCGGTGGATCTCCATGTCCCGGTCCATGGCCTCCTGGCCGATGCCGCCGGGTGCCTTGCGGGCGGCGTCGAGGCGGTCGGACAGGTCGGTGATCGCCTGCTCGAGGCTCTCCGCGATGGCCGCGAAGTGCCGCTCGTCGCCGGCGATCAGTGTCGGGTCGGCCTTGGCGGCAAGGTTGTCGGGAAGGTCGAACACGCTGGTGGTCAGGGGGTTCACGTCATCAGCTCCGATCGAGCAGCAGCTTCGCGGCCACCGTCGCTCCGTTGGTGTGGATCGTGCAGGCCACGGCGGCCACGGGTTCGAGGTCCCCGTGCGACCCATACGTCGACAACGCCACACGCATTTCGTACTCCCCGTTTCCGTGGTTCCAGGTACGGCCAGCGATTCTGCGGCATGACTGGGGTCTTGCCGCAAGCCCCCGGGTGCGCTATAAGTTGAGAGTGGCAGGGAGTGCGCACTCCTCCTTGCCGTTGATCAGCCCCTTTGATCGTCCGATCGGACTGACAACCTCCTCGCCAACCGGCAGCGCCGCGTACGGCCTCACGTCGCCCCAGGAGCATCTCCCACCTGCCCCACGCCGTCCGCGGCGGCTCTGCCACGTCAACGTGTCCTTGCTTCGGGCGAGACTCTTGAACGCGGGTCACAGCGTGGAGCGGGGTCATAGCGTGGAGGGCGCGAGACGTGTCTCACTCGAGATGTCGCTGGCGCTGTCTCGGCCGTCAAGGACTGCCTTGCGGCCTCCACCTCCTGGTCGGTCGAACCGGGCGAAAGGGATACCGATGAAGGCGTGCGGAGTGTCCGGGCCGGGTGCGGACGTCATGCTGCTGGAACTGCCCGACCCACCGTCGCCCGGTCCCGGGCAGCTTCTGGTGGCAGTCGAGGCGGCCGGGGTCGGACCGTGGGATCAGTTGCTCAACGGCGCCGGCTGGGACGTCGGCTTGCGTCCGCCGGCGGCGCTGGGAGTGGAAGGCGCGGGCAGGGTCCTGGCGGTCGGCGCCGATGTCGATGTCGATGAGTTCGCCGTCGGTGACCGGGTCCTCGCGCACGAGGCTCCGCTGCCCGGCGGAAGCGGCTTCTGGGCCGAACGTGTCCTGCTCACCGCGGCTGACACGGCGCCCTGTCTGCCCGGGTTGACGCCTGCGGAAGCGGCAGCACTGCCGGTCAACGGCCTCACCGCGTGGCAGGCTCTGGCGACGCTGGGTCTCGGTTCGGGTCAGCGGCTCCTGATCACCAACGGAGCCGGCGCCACCGGCTCGCTGGCGATTCAACTCGCCGCGGCCATGGGGGTCGAGGTGACCGCGACCGCTTCCGCTTCTTCCACCGATCGCCTGCGTGGCCTTGGAGCGGCGCGGGTCGTCGACTACCACGACCCGGACTGGCCGGACCGGGTACGCGGACCCTTCGACGGTGCGCTCACCGCCGCCACCGGCACGGCGACGGCCGTGCTGCCCCTGGTACGCGACGGCGGGCGGCTGTGCTCCCTGACCTCGGACGCACCTGCGGCCGAGCGGTCCATCACCAGCACCGACCTCTACGTCCAGCCGGATGCCAGGCAGTTGGCCCGGCTGGCGGAGCAGGTCGGCGAAGGGGAGTTGCGCCTGGTACCGGAGCCTCTCCCGCTGCGCGAGGGGCCCGCCGCGTTCACCCGCGCGGCCGCCGGACGCACCGGCGGGAAGAAGCTCGTGCTCGTTCCCTGAGCCGGTGAGCGCGAGCCGGACGATCTTGGCCTCACGCTGTGTAGCTCAGCGCGTCACTTCAGCAGGGCGCGACGTGCCGCTTCCCTGACGATCTGTTCGGCGGTCGCCTCCGGCGTGAGTGCGGATGTGTCGAACCACCAGCCGACATCGCTGAAGTCCCGACGCAACTCGGCTTCGAGCCTGTGGTAACCGTCGAACTCCCACCGCTCGCTGAGCGTGCGCGTCGAGTTGCGTTGCCGGCAGACCTCCACACTGGGGGCGAGGGTGACCAGGTGCACCGGTCGCGGAGCTATCAGGCCGACCAGGAAGTCGAGCTCCGCAAGGTCCGTGACGAGCTGGTCGATCAGAACCGTGAAGCCGAAATCGATGTAGTTGTTGGCCAGGCCGGACAGGTTCCGGTCACAGAGCTCAGCCTGTCGCTTCGCCTCGTCGGCGGGCGTGCCCAGGCGCCACACGCGACCACTGAGGATCATCTCGTTCACGTCGTCGGCCTTGATCTGAGCAGCCCGAGGCAGCAGCCGAGCGGCCAACCCGGTCACCGTGGACTTCCCTGCCGCCGGCATCCCGGACACAATCACGCAGCCTGACAACTCGGGTGTGATCACGGCCCCGATCGTGCCGAGGAGCCTCGTCGGTGAGCAACCACTTTTCGGTCTGTGGCCGCGCGGCAACGTCGGTCCGACCGGTCAGACCTCGGCGGTGTATTCTCGCATCGGGTCCGACCGTTCCCCGCGGTCTGTGAGGTGTCTTCGTTCCCCTTCAGGCGCGGGTGCGAAATGCTGGCGAAACCCCGGGGAATTGATGGAGAAATCGAAATGCCGTCGAACGGCTAATCGAACCACTCCGCGCGTCTCACAAACCCCCGGTATGACCGCAGATATCGCCGCTTCGGACAGCTCAATCGGGCATGCCTAATCCGCCTCCAGCTCTGCCCGTACGGTCCAACCTCTTGGGGCAGCGGCATTCTTCACCTTCGGGCAGGGGAATTTGGAAGTTCTTGCGTCTCCTCTCTGATTCGACCTAGGCTCGCGGCGTTCCTCTCGGGTGGGGATCCATGAGGTGGTGGGCATGGGTGAGGAAACCATGCCCCATACCGGCGCGGTCACAGATGGCGCTGGTAACGGGGCCGGTTCAAGTTGGGTAAAGGGTTTTCACGGCACGGTCGGCGGATTGACTCTCAAGGAGAGTCCATTCGCGTCCGTACGCGAGATCGCACTGTCGCGACGGTCAACGGGATTCGGGCGCATTGATGCGCTCACCGAGTTGCCCAGGCGACCGGGATGGGTGACCCCGACAGGTGCCAACGGTGCGGTGCACGCCGGCATCGGTGTGGGCGATGCGGGGTCCGAGGCTGATTCCGTGCTCGGTGGGATATCGGGTTCGGAGTCGACCGGGCAGGCGCGGCAGGAGCTCCCGAATGTCGGCTCCGGTGAATCCCTGGCGGCCTTTCTGGATCGGCGGCTGGCCGACGCGCCCTACCTGTATCTGCCGAACCGCGGACGTGCGTACGCCATTACCAAGCGGCTCATCGACCTGATCGGCGCGACGGTCCTGCTGGTGGTCGGTGCACCGGTCATGATCGTGTTGGCGATCCTGATTCGACTGGATTCACCAGGGCCGGCGATCTTTCGGCAGACCCGGGTGACCAGAGGCGGACGGACCTTCACCTTCTTCAAGTTCCGCACGATGTACGTCGATGCCCGGGAGCGTTTTCCTGAGCTTTACCAGTACCACCTGAGTGCGGACCTTCGGGACACCACCTACTACAAGTTGGCAGACGATCCGCGCAACACCAAGGTCGGTCGCTGGCTGCGCCGGACGACTCTCGACGAGCTTCCCAACCTGTTCAACGTGTTGCTCGGAGATCTGAGCCTGGTGGGCCCACGTCCCGACCTGCCCGAACTCGTGGTCTTCTACCGTCCGGAGGAGTTGGCCTGCCTGTTCACCAAGGCCGGGCTGACCGGACTGGCACAGGTCGCCGGTCGCAGCTTCCTGACCATCCGGGAGCGGCTGACGCTGGACATGCGCTACGTGGCGCAGCAGACCCTGATGCTGGACCTGCGGATCCTCTGGCGCACCGTCATCGTCGTCGTACTCGGCCGTGGAGCCTTCTGATGGCCGCGCGCATCCCGGCCGACGAGCTCGAGCGGCGGCGAACCACCGGCATCGACGTGGTGATCTGTACCTACCGCAGCAGTGCGCACATCCGGGCCTGCCTGGACAGCGTGCGGGTGAGCGCATCCGTCAGCACGACGACGGTCGTCGACAACGCCTCGGACGACGGAACCGCGGACCTGGTGGCCGGCCACGACGCGTCGGTCCGGGTGGTCCAGATGGGCAGCAACACCGGCTTCGCCCGCGCGGTGAACCGAGGGATCGCCGGTGGCAGCGCGGGATACGTCTTCGTGCTCAACCCTGACACGGTGGTGGGGGAGGGCGCCCTGGAGACGCTGCTGGAGTTCGCGGCGCGGCAGCCGGAGGCCGGCGTGGTGGCGCCCAGGCTGCTGTACGGCGACGGGCGCGACCAGCTCACCGCGCGCGCCTTCCCGACCCCCGCGGCCGGACTGTTCGGGCGCAGGTCGCCGTTGACCCGCCTGATGCCGAACAACCGGTGGTCCGCACGGTACCTGGCCGGACGGCGGCGCACCGGCGACGAACCGTTCGCGGTCGACTGGGTGTCGGGCGCGGCCATGCTGGTGCCGCGGCGCGTCATCGACGAGGTAGGGGCACTGGACGAGGGCTTCTTCCTGTTCTGGGAGGACGCGGACTGGTGCCACCGGATCAAGGACGCCGGGTACGCCGTGTGGTGCGTTCCCACCGCCCGCGTTGTCCATCACGAGGGCGGATCACGGGGGTTCGGCTGGACGCCGGCGACCATCAGGCCCTTCCACCGGGGGGCCTACCGCTACTGGTGCAAGCACCATGCCCCGCAGCTGTGGAACCCCCTGCGCTGGACGGCGGGGATCTTGCTGGCAGCGCGCGCGGCACTGCTCCTGGTGCGCTCGAAGTTGGGCGGACCCCTGCTCGACCGTCGTCCCGAACCTGCTAGCGGAGGGTCGTTTCCCCCGTCATGATGACTCTGCAAGCGATGCGACGCTACTGGCGGATCCCGGTCCTGGCCCTGCTCAGCGCGATCCTGGCCTTCGGTGGTTCGTTCCTGGTCAGCAAGCAGTACACCTCGAAGACCCGGCTGCTCATCCACGGGCAGGACGCGACCTTCCTGAGCAGCACCGGAACGGATCCGGCGCAGCAACCGAAGGTCGCGGACGGGACGCTGTCGCAGGCGCTGGCGCAGACCTATGCGGGAGTGGCCACCAGCCGCAGCGTCGCGATCGCGGTGGTGGACGGGCTGGGCCTGGACGCACCGGACACCGGGCACGGGCCGATCCACGCCCTTCAGGGCGCGGCCGCCTGGACCTACAAGTGCACCCGCGCGTTCATCACCTTCGGCTACTGCGCTCCCGCGAACCGGCGGGAGAAGGCGATCGAGGAGGTCACCACCGGTGCCCGCGCGGAGCAGCTTGGCGTGACCTCCGGTGCGGCCGCCGGTCAGCCGGGGTCGTACGTGCTCGAGGTCTCCGGCTCCGGCACCTCCGGTGTGCAGGCGATGCGGGTGACCAACGCCCTGGCCGACGAGCTGGTCTCGGTGAGCGCGGCGCGCTTCCGGCAGCAGGCACAGACGTACGTGAAAGCCCTGCAGCAGCAGGTGAACCTGGCGTCGAAGAACGTCAGCGCGAAGAGCACCGCGGTCGCGGACTACGAGACGGAGCACGGTATCTCGGCCGCGGACGAGCAGCAGGTGCTGAACGCCAAGTCCTTCGACACCCTGCAGACCGACCTGCGCAACACCAAGGCCGACCTCGCGGACAACCAGGCCCAGCTGGCGTCTGTCAACGCCTCCATCGCCGCGACCGCGTCCACGTCCACCAGCGACCAGCGGATCAGCACGGGCCGTTCGGACACCTCGGTCACCACGAAGGAGGTCAATCCGGTCTACAGCTCCCTGCAGTCCCAGAAGGCGGGACTGCAGTCACGGATCGACGGACTGCAGGCGCGGCGGAGCCAACTCGAACAGCAGGTCGCGGGCACCTCGCCGACCGGGCTCAACGCGCAGCAGGCCCGGCTGGCCGAACTGCTCCAGGACGTCGAACTGGCCAAGGGGAACGAGACCGCGCTGACCCAGCAACTGCAGAACGCGCAGACCCAGGTCGCGGTCAGCGAGTCGGAGCTGACCCGGATCGACCAGGCCGGGGTCCCGGCCTATCCGGTGGCGCCCAAGCGGTACCTGTACCTCGCGATCGGCCTGCTGCTCGGCGGTCTCGCCGGTGGCGGCCTGACCTGGCGGGCGCGGCAGCGGCACGACCCGAACGAACCGGAGCCGGGCCAGCCCCACGCCCCGGACAGCGACGCGACCCGCGACCTGCTGGCGGATCTGTCCAGCCACCAGCAAAGCGACCCGATCGAGGTCCGGCAGCCGGCGCGGGCCGCCAACGGAAGCGTGCCCGTGGGGGCGCGCGAACTCCCGGCGGACGGCGACCCGCCGCACGCGGGCTCCGGGGACCACGGCGGTGGCGGATGACCTCTGCCGCGTCCTCGGTCGACTCGAGCGTCACCCGCAAGGTCGTCGTCAGCACGACGACGCAGGTGGCCGCGAAGGTGCTGCACCTGGTTCTCAACATCGTCTCCACGCTGGCGATCGTGCGCCACCTCGCGCCCGGCGCGTACGGCGTCTACGTCCTGGTGCTGACGGTGACCACGATCGTCGGGTTGGTCGCGGACTTCGGCCTGCCGAAGGTGGCGGTGCGCGAGGTCTCGGCCGCCGGGGCGAACGAGAACGACATCGTGGGCACGATCGTCGCGCTGCGCCTGCTGTTGGCGGTGGCCGGGATCGTGGTCACCCAGGTGGTGCTGCTCGCGATGCGGCAGCCGCCCAGCGCGCTGCTCGCCGCCGCCGTCGCGTCGCTGGTCTTCCTGTCCGAGGCTGTCCTCGCCGCGATCGTGGTGAGTTTCCAGGTCCGCCTCGTCCAGCAGGTGGAGGCGTTCATCCGCACCGGCGCCGAGCTTGTGGAGACCGCGGCGATCGTGGTCCTGGTGGCCGTGAGCGCCGACCTGGTGTGGCTGTTCGTGCCGCCCGTGGTGGGTTCCGCGTTGGGCGCCCTGGTGGCGTTCAGGCTCGCGCGCGGGCGGTTCGGGGTCCGGATCCGGTTCTCCCGGGGGCTGGTGCGGATGCTGATGAGGGAGTCGCTGCCCATCGCGCCGGCCCTGCTGCTGAGCGTGCTCTACCGCAAGCTGGACAGCCTCAGTCTCGCGGCGATGCGGCCCTCGCGGGAGGTCGGCCTGTACGGGTCGGCAGCCCAGCCGATCGAGTACTACTTCCTCACCACCGCGCTGTTCATCAACGTGATGTTTCCGCTGCTGTCCCGCGCCTACGGGGACCAGGAGCGGCAGCGGTTCCTGAACCTGTACCGAAGGGGTGCCGAGGCACTCATCGCCTTCACCGTGATCGTGCCCGTCCTGCTGCTGTTCGCGGCTCGGCCCCTGGTGCGACAGGTGTACGGGCCGGGGTACGCACAGGCGGCCGTCCCGTTGGTGCTGCTGTCGGTGGCCATGGTGTTCCTCGTGCTCGCCGTCTGGCAGTCGCTGGCGCTGCTGATCGGCGGGTACCAACGGGTCACCCTGCACTACAACGCGTTGACCCTGCTGGTGGCACCGGTGCTGTGCGTAGGGCTGATCGCCCGGTTCGGCATCGTCGGCGCCGGGTGCGCCGCGGTGGGGATCGCGGTGTTCGTGGTGGGCGCGTCCGCCTGGGCCGTACGCCGGCACCTGGGCATCCGCCTGGAAGTACGCGGAGTGGTCCGGGTACTCGCGGCGGCGGCGGTGAGTGTGGCGGTCACCGGCGCTGTGGCCCTCCTGCGGGAGAGCCAGGGGCTGTTCGCGCCCTGGCCGCTACTGGTGATCATCGCGCTGGTCGCCTACGTGGCCGCGCTGTTCGTGTTGCGGGTGCCGCGGGCGCTACGGGAGGTGTTGGCATGACGGAGCTCGGAACTGCCGGTGGGACAGGCGTTCCCGGTGGTCGGACTGTGTCGGTGATCCTGCCGACCTACAACCGCTGCGACGTGGTGGAGACCACCCTGCGGCACTTCATGGCGCAGGACTACCCGGCCGAGCTGATGGAGGTGCTGGTCGCCGACAACTCAAGTGACGGCACGCCGGAGATGGTGCGGCGGGTTGCCGCCGAGGCTCAGCTGTCCATCCAGCTGGTCAGCAGCGAGGAGCGGCTGCCCGCGGTCAAACGCAACCAGGCCTTGCGCCAGGCACGTGGCGATCTCGTGCTGTGGATGAACGACGACGTCTGGGTCCGCCCGGACATGGTCCGCCGGCACGTGGAGATGCACGCCCGCCACGACGCGCCGATCGCCGTCCTGGGCCACGTCGAGCAGTCGGAGAAGATGCCGGCGAATCCGTTCACCGACTGGTACCAGCCCTTCTCCTACTGGGAGATCGCGGGTCGGGCCGGCCAGACGGTGCCCTACCGCTACCACTGGTCGATGAACCTCAGCCTGCCCCGGCAGGTGATGCTCGACCGGAACCTGGTCTTCCACGAGGACTGGGCGAACATCGGCCACGAGGACATCGAACTGGGCTACCGCTGGACCCGGGCCGGCTACGAGATCGTCTACGAGCCTCGGGCCTGGGGCGAGCACTACCACCCGCACGACCTGCCCAGTGCCTGCCGGCTGCAGGAGAGCGTCGGCCGCGGGCTGCGGGATCTCGAGGTGCTCATCCCCGAACCGGATCTGCTGGAGCGCTACGGCGTGCTGTCCCGCAACGCCTCGCCCCGGGGACGGCTGCGGATGGCGGTGCGCAACGCGCTGTTCAACAGGTTCACGGTGCCGCCGCTGCAGACCCGGCTGGCCGGCCTGCGACAGCGCAACGCGCTGGCGGAGTGGCTGTACTGGAAGGTGCTGCTCTTCCACACCGAGCAGGGCTACCACACCTCGCCGCCGCGCAGGCTCGAGCCCACGCCGACCTGGCCGCCGGGTGGGCCGACACCCGCGGGGACGCCGGGATGAGCCTGATCTCCCCTCCACGGCCCCCCGGGCCGCCGGAGCTGTCCGCGTTGCCGTCCGGCCGACCACCGGTGCCACCGCACGGCGATCCGCGCCGGCGCGAGGCGCTGCTGGTGGTGGCCTGCGGAGTGACGGCAGGGCTCGGCGCGCTGGCCCTGGCGCCACTGGGAATGACCGCGTTGTACGGGCTGGTCGGGCTGGTCGTGTTGGGAGCCGTCCTGTACGGCCTGCGCGAGGACCTGGTTCCGCCGCTGCGGGAGGCGGTGGAGCGGGTCCGGCCCGGGCGCTGGCGGGCCAGGGTCGGGCGGGTGCCGCGTTGGCTGCGGGTGCCGGGCCTGGTCGCGGTGGCGGTGTTCTGCGCGGGGCTGGCCTACGTCGTGGCGTCCTTCGGGTCCGAAGGGCTGATCGCGGTGGCCGGCGGCTGCCTGCTGCTGGTGTCGGGTTGGCTGCTCTGGCCGCTGATCCGTGACCTGCTCACCACCGAACCGGTGGATGTCCCGCCACGACCGGTCCGGACCCGGCGGGTCACGGTGGTCGCGCCGCGGCGCCGGATGGTCTCGGCGGTCGGCATCGGCGCCGTCGTGGTCGGCATCGCGATGCTCTCGTTCGTGATCGGCACGCTCGGGAAGAAGGGCATCCTGGCCCTGGTCGGCGGTATCGCCGTGGTCGCGCTGCTGGTCTACGTGCGGGACAAGTCGGTGTTCTTCACCTTCGCCACCACCTGCTCGCTGGCCATCGTGCTGCACAAGTCGCTCAGCACCCAGGACCTGGAGCAGTCCGGTGGGGCCATCTCGATCTACGTGACCACCTTCGACGCGATGCTCCTTGTGCTGTACGGCCTGTGGGCCTGGGAGGGCACGCTCGTCGCCGACGTCAAGGAAGGGTTGCGGCGCCGGATCGTCTGGCTGCCACTGGCCTGCGCGCTGCTCCTGCTGCCGAGCCTGCTGATCGCACCCAGCGTGGAGCACAGTGCCGCGGAGCTGTTCCGGATGGCCTGGATGTACCTGCTCTTCTTCTACCTGGCGGTCCGGATCCGGACCCGGCGCCACGTGTGGGCGGTCCTCGGCGGCCTGGCCGTCTTCGTGGTGGTCGAACTGGTCGTCGTTCTGCTGCAGTGGCAGACCGGAGGCGTGCTCGGCCTGTCCTTCCTCGGCGTTCCGACCCAGCTCACCGAGCGCATCACAGACGAGGGCCAGCTCGGCAGACCGTTCGGCACGATCATCCATCCGGTCTTCATGGGTGCCGTGATGGGCTCCCTGGCCCTGGTCGCCCTGGGCCTGGCGATCGAGCTGAAGCGCTCGCTGACCAAGATCGCCGCCTGCGCCGCGATCCCGTGCTGCTTCCTTCCGCTGTACCTGGCACACACCCGGGCATCGCTGGTCGCCGCGGCCGCGGCCGCCCTGGTGGTGCTGGTCGCGGGCATCGCGCGCAGCCGGATCAGCTGGCGGGCCATCGGCAGGCTCTGCCTGGCCGCGCTGATCGGGGTGGCGGTCTTCTTCCCCGAGCTGGCCACGAAGTACTCGGAGAACTTCGGTACGTCGCACTTCTACCTGGAGTTGCAGTCCCGGTTCCAGCTGAACGACATCGCGCTCGCGGTGATCCACGACCACTGGGCGCTCGGCGTCGGCCTGAACAACTTCGAGCTGGTGATGCCGAAGTACGAGCCGTACCGGGTGATCTTCTTCAACAACCCGGTGCACAACCTGTACCTGCTCTACCTGTCCGAGAGCGGGATCCTCGGCCTGGCCGCGATCACGATCGTCGGCGTGGCGCTGATGGCGGCCGCGATCCGCCTCGGCCGCTCGACCGACCGGCTGGCCGCCGGCGTCGGCGTGGGTGTCGCCGGTGCGATGGGCTTCTTGGTGGTGGAGGAGTTGCTCGGCTTCTCCCTCCGCCAGGACACGCCCCTGGCGTTGTACTGGATGCTCGCCGGCCTGGTGGTCGCGTGCCTACGGATCAGCCCGCCACCCTCACGGGTGCCGGCCGGCAACGGGGCGGACAGCGGGCCGGGCAACGGCACCAGCGCGGGCAACGGCACCAGCGCGGGCAGGGCGTCGCTGGGCACCCCGCACATGAGCCGACGGACGGCGAGCCCGCCCGGTGCCGCGCCGCGACAGGCACTACGACAGGCCGCAGGGCAGGCCCTGCCAGGCTTCGCGCGAACGTGTCGGCAGGCCTGGTTGCGGTCCGCGTCCTGGTCAAGGGAATGGGCCACACGCATCCGGCGCCGCCGCTCGGGTGCACCCGAGGTCGCGCCCCGGGTGTCCTCGCGTCGACTGGTGGTGCTCGGGCTGGTCCCCGCGACCCTGCTCGGTGGCCTCGCCATGGCCGGCCCGATGATCTCCAGCAGCGACGCCAGCTCCCTGCCACGCCTGGTGTTCGGGGCACAGATCCGTGCCACCGGTGAGGAGGCGATCTTCACCGCGAACGCCGACGGGTCCGACGTCACCAGGATCACCCCGGCGGACGGACGCACCTACAGCTGGCCCCGCTGGGCCTTCGGTGGAACAAAGATCGTGTACACCGTGCGCCGCGGTGATCGGGGCGCGCCCGAAAGCATCGCGCTGATGAACCCGGACGGCTCCGGTCGCCGGCTGATCCAGACGTTCGACTACGCGGTGGGCCAGCCTGCCGTCGACGCCAGCGGCAGGTACCTCGTCTTCGTCGCGGTCACCCCGTGGTTCCCCAACTACGCGGTCTTCCGGATGGACCTGCGTACCGGCCTGAGCCGGAACCTCAGCGGAGTGACCCAACCGCTCGGGGCCGGTGACTCCGACCCGACCCTCGTCGCCGGTGGCGAGCAGGTCGCGCTGGTCGCCGCCGGGGACGGGCACGCGTCGATCGCGACGATGAACGTGGACGGCACCGACCGGGAGCGGGTCACCACCCATGTAAACTACTTCGACACCGACCCGGACGTCTCACCCGACGGCCGCCACGTCGTCCTCGCGTCCTACCGCGGACCGGACACACCACGGGACCAGCGCAACCTCAAGGGCAAGACGCAGGACTTCCACGTCGTGACCGTCGACACCCGGACGGGTGCCGAGCGGGTGCTCACCGCGGGACTGAACTGTGTGCTGCGGACGCCTGACCTGCCCTGCGCCATTCCGGAGATGTCCGGCTACACGCCGCGCTACTCTCCGGACGGCTCGCGGATCGCGTTCACCGGCGCCACGGACCGGACCACGACCTGCATCTGCTCGCTGCGCACCGACGGACGCGATCCGCGGGCCGTCGTGAGCTCGACGACGTTGGCGATCAACTGGTTCGACTGGCAGCGCCGGCTCCGCAACCCGCCCAGCAGCGCGGTCATCGGCAGCGACCGCTCGACCTCCCGGGTACTGCTGACCGTGCTGACGGCGAAGGGTCAGACCGAGTTGGTGGACGCCTCGGCCGACCTGATGCATCGCACCAGGATCAGCCTGCCGAAGGGGCTGCGCCCGATCCAGGCCCGCTGGGTCCCGGGCCGCAAGGAGATCGTCTTCGTCGCCGAGGTCCCGGTGCCGAAGGCCCAGGGCACGCCGCACCCCGCGACGCCGCCGGGACAGCGCCGCCGCGAGCACGTCACGCTGAACGACACGAACGGGCTCGCCGCCGCCCTCCGCGACAACGGCCCGACGCCCGTGAGCAGATCCGTCGCGCGGCGCCAGGTCTTCCTGCGGAAGGCCGATGGCACCGTGCGCCAGCTCACCGATCCGTGGATCGAGGACTGGCGGGACGGCGTCCGGCTCGGTGACGCGCGCGGCAACACCGATCCGGTGGTCACCCCGGACGGCCGCGCGGTGATCGTCACCAACACCTCGACGCTGACCGGCGAGTCCTTCCTGCTGCGGATCGACCTGGCCACCGGCGCGGTGCTGAACCTGACCAACGGCACCTCCGGCGCGGTGGCGGTGAACGACTCGGGGGCCGCGGTCTCGCCCGACGGTGGCCGGGTCGCGTTCTCCTCGGCGCAGGACGGTCGGCGCGACCTCTACCTGATGGACTCGACCACTGGGTACAAGGTCCGCGCCCTCACGGCCGACGGCACGCCGGGCGCCTCACCGGTGTGGCTGCCGGACCGGTCCGGGCTCGTCTACGTGGGCCGGCGCGACGGTCGCGACGTCCTCCTCGGATTCGACTTCGGCGCCTCGCGCGGCCAGGCGAGGTCCCACCCGTTGAGTTTCCGCGCGCAGTCCCCGGCGGCGAACCCGGTCGTCCAGCCGGGCGGCGGCAGTGTCCTGTTCGTCGGCCGCGCGCCGACGACCCGGAGCGTGTACGTCGCCGGTCCCGGCGGTGCAGCGCAGCCGTGGCTGTTGCAGCCCGATCCGCAGAACAACGTCCTCTTCCTCGATTGGCGGTGAGCCGTGCACGATCAGGCATCCAGCGTCCAGGCGGACCTGACGACAGTGGTCGTCAACTGGAACACCCGCGACCTGCTCGACGACTGCCTGCGCAGCGTGGACGACGCGACACCACCGGGACTTCGCAACCACGTCATCGTGGTCGACAACGCCTCCCGGGACGGCTCGGTCGAGTACCTGCGCGGCCACTGGCCGCAGGCCACCGTGATCGCCAACGACGAGAACGTCGGATTCTGCCGGGCGAACAACCAGGCGCTCCGGGCCAGCGCGTCCCCGAACGTCCTGCTGATCAACACCGACGCCCGGCTCGCACCCGGTGGGATCGCGGGCATGCTCGACTACCTGCGGCGCGACCCGCGCTGCGCCGTGGTCGGCCCACGCCTCGTCTACGGGGACGGCTCCTTCCAGCGGTGGACCGCGGGCCAGCCGTTCAGCCTGCGCACGCTGGCCAACTACCTGCTCGGCCTGGAGCGCCTGCTGCCCGGCTGGCCCGGCGCCGCCGGCATCTACCTGGGGCAGGACACCGACGAGTCGTTCCAGCCCGGGTGGGTGTCCAGCGCGGTGATGATGCTGCGGCGTTCGGCGATCGAGCAGATCGGTCTGCTGGACGAGCGGATCTTCGTCTACATGGACGACGTCGACCTGTGCCAGCGTGCCCGGGACGACGGCTGGAACGTCTGGTACGCGGCCGATGTCACCGCCACCCACTTCATGGGCGCGTCGTCCCGGCGGGTCACCGGGCGGGCCTCGCCGGAGGCGCTGCGGGCGTTGAACCGGTGGTTCGTGCGAAGGCACGGGCACCCGGCCGGCCTCGCGCTGCGCGGTCTCGAGGTCCTCGGTTTCGGCGCGCGCGCCGTCGCGTACGCGGGCCTGTCGGTGCTCCGACGTCCGCCGGAGCGGTCGTCGGCCCGGTCACAGATGCGCGCCCACGCAACCCATCTCCGTCTCGCTCTGGAGCCGATCCATGTCTAGAACCGAGCACGCCCACAACGGTCACAGCCACAGCCACGGCCACGGCGACGGCCTGCTGATCGAGGACCGGCACGACCACGAGGCGCAGACCTACGACCTGATGGCCCGGGAACTGCTGGCGACCTGGACCGACGAGGACTACCGGGTCGACCCGGCGCGGATCCCGTTCGTCAACCGCGAGCACGTGGACTACCTCACCGCCGCCGTCGACCAGCTCCGGCCGCTGGCCGGCAAACGGATCCTCGAGGTCGGCGCCGGGGGAGGTTCGCTGGCCGTCTGGCTGGCGCAGCAGGGCGCCAACGTGGTCGGCATCGACGTGTCGGCGGGCATTCTCGAGGTGGCCAGGAAGCGGGCCGCGGTGAACGGGGTGAGCGACTCGACCACCTTCGTGCACTGCCCGATCGAGCGCTTCGACCCCAGGGCGGCCGGGCTGGACCACGAGCACTACGACGCGATCATCGGCAACAACGTGGTGCACCACTTCGACCGCCAGGCGGCGATGGCCAGCCTGTGTCGCCTGCTGGCACCCGGCGCCGTCGCCGTCTTCTGCGAACCGGTGCTGTTCGCACCCGAATGGGTCCGCACCGTTCGCAACTCGCGCCTGGTGACGCGGCGGTTCCCGCCGCACACCCACACACCGGACGAGCGGTCCCTGGGGGAGGAGGACTTCGCGATCATGCGCCGCTGGTTCCGCCACGTGCACTGGCAGCCGTTCCAGCTACTGGCCAGGTTGCAGAACTTCGTGGAGCTGTCCGACCGCACCTGGAACGCCCTGGAATCCATGGACCGCACGATCCTGCGCACCGTTCCGTTCAGCCGCCGGGCCTGCCGGATGGTCGTCGTGACCCTGGCCCTTCCGCGAGAGGAAATCGTATGAAGATGCTGGCCACCGGGAGCGCGGGCATGCTCGGCAGTGCCCTCGTCCCCGCTCTCGTCCGTGCGGGCCACGACGTCGTGGCGACCGACATCGACCTGACCGACACGCACCCGTGGGGCAGCGCCGGGCCCCGGCTGCTCTGGCTGGATGTCCGGGACCGGCTGGCGGTGCGCAACGCCGTCCGCGAGCACCGTCCGGACCTGCTGCTGCACCTGGCGGCGGAGACGTCCCTGGAGCTGAGCGACGCGGACCCCGACCACGCCTTCATGACCAACACGGTGGCCACGAAGTACGTCGCGCTGGAGGCCCGCAGGGCCGGCATCCCGATGACGTACATCAGCACCGCCGGCGTGTTCGACGGAGAGAAGCCCACCCCGTACACCGAGTTCGACCAGCCGAACCCGCTGAACACCTACGGCAAAAGCAAGTACGAGGGTGAGCTCGTCGTACGCGAGCTGCTCGACCAGTACTACGTGATCCGGGCCGGCTGGATGGTCGGGGGAGGCCCGCGCAAGGACCACAAGTTCGTGGCGCGGATCATCAACCAGATCCGGGACGGCGCCACCCACGTCTACGCGGTGACCGACAAGTTCGGCACCCCCACCTACGCGCCGGACTTCGCCGAGTGCTTCCTCGGCCTGGTCAGGTCCGAGCTGTTCGGCCTGTACCACATGGCCTGCGGCGGTGAGGGCAGCCGCTACGACGTGGTCGAGCAGATCCTGAAGGTCCTCGGCCGCGACGACGTGGAACTGGTCCCGGTCACCTCCGAGCACTTCGCCGCGGAGTTCCCGTCGGTGCGCCCACGCTCGGAGATCATGCGCAACCTGGTCCTGGACCTGCAGGGCATGAACACGATGCGCCCGTGGCAGGAGGCGCTCGAGGAGTACCTCACCGTCAACTTCACCGACCTCGTGCGGGCCGTACGGATCGCCTGATCGACCCGTCCCTACTCGCGGTCCGAGCTTCCTGGAGTCCACATGAGCACCCTCGCCGTCCCCGACCCGGCCGACCAGCGTCGGCCCGGCGCCGACACCCGTTCGGTGGCCGTCGTCATCCCGATCCCGAGCGACCCTCCGTGGGAGCTGTTCGACGAGATCCCGCCCGAGATCCCGATCATCGTCAGCGACGACAGCGACGGCCGGCTGACCCCGCCGGCGCGGCCGAACGTCTTCTTCTACGACTACGCCGCCCAGCGCGCCTACGCGGGCGAGCACTACGAGGCGATGCCGCACAAGAGCGCGGCGAGCCGCAACATCGGGCACTACATCGCCTACCAGGAGGGCTTCGACGTCATCGTCGCCCTCGACTTCGACTGCCGGACGCGTCCGGGTTGGCTGGCCTCGCACCTGGCCGCGCTGAGCAAGGTGGTCGAGGCTCCGGCGCTCGCCCCGACGGTGCCGGGCGGCTGGGTCAACTCGGTCAACCAGACCTTCGCCGACGGGCAGCCGGTCTATGCACGGGGCTACCCGTACGAACTGCGCACCCCCGAGCTGGCCGCGGTGCGGGAGACCAGCGCCACCGGTGAGGTCAAGCTCAACATGGGCGTCTGGGACGGCGTGCTGGACCTGAACGGGATCGACAAGTTCTACGGCGGCGAGCCCGGCGATCCCGGCGTCGCCGAGGGGGCCAACCGGATCGCGCTGGGCAACGTCCCGGTCTGCGGCATGAACAACGCGTTCGCCGCCGAACTCACCCCCGCCTACTACTTCCTACCGGACGTCTCGGTGAACGGCTGGCAGCTGAGCCGGCACGACGACATCTGGGGCGGCTACGTCACCAAGAAGCTGATGGACCTCCGCGGTGACCTGTTCGCGTTCGGGGTGCCCGTGGTCGAGCACACCAAGCAGACCCGGCTGGAACGCGTGGTCGTCCTGGAGCAGTGGATGCATCTGATGTCCGTGCCGTTCTACGACCTGGTGGACGAGGCGGTCGCCGAGGTCCGGCCCGGGCCCTACGCGCAGATGTACGCGCACTTCGTCGAGGAGTTCCGCGGTCGCGTCGGCAGCAGCCGCGCCCCCGTCCACTACCGGGCCGTCTTCGCCGAATTCGGTGACTGGATGGCGCGCTGGGCAAGGGCGTTCGCGTGAACGCGGTCACGGGGCCGCCGGTACTCGGCGTGGTCGGTGCGGGCACGCTCGGGATCAGCCTGGTCCAGGCCGGGCTGGCCGCGGGGTCACCGGTCACGGTGCTGGTCCGCGGCGGCGAGGACCGCGCCGCGAGCAGGAGCGGGGCGATCGCCCGCGCGCTGCGGCGGGACGTGGATCGGGGCGGGTTGCCCTCCGAGCAGGCGCGACGCTGGCTGGAACGCGTGCGGGTGACCACCGACCCGGCCGACCTCGCCGGTGCCGACGTCGTGCTGGAGAGCGTTCCCGAGGACGTCGCCGCCAAGCGCGCGGTGATCGCCGCGGTCGAGTCGGTGGTGGACGAGGACTGCCTCATCGCCAGCACCACCTCGAGCATCCCGGCGGCCACCCTGGCCGTCGGTGCCCGTCGCCCGGAGCGGATCGTGGTGACCCACTACTGCTGGCCGGCACACCGGATGCCGCTGGTCGAGGTCGCCCTGCACGCCCGCTGCGGCGCACCGGCGCGGCAGCGGCTGGACTGGCTGCTGGCCAGTCAGGGCAAGCACGTCCTCCGGACGGCCGACCGGCCGGGGTTCCTGACCACCAGGGCTCTGTTCGCCTTCTGGGACGGAGCGGTCCGGCTGCTCGGCGAGGGGTACGACGTCGCCGCGGTGGACGCGGCGCTGGAGGGATACGGCTGGCCGCTCGGCCCGTTCCGGGTGATGGACGCCGCCGGTCTGCGCAGCGTGGCGCGGATCCACGACTGGCTGGCACCCTCGCTGGGCCATCGGTTCACGGCGCTCGCGCTCCTGTCCGGGATGCTCGGCGCGGGTCTGGACACCTTCTACGACCGTGACCCTGACGGCGGGCGACGGCCGCGCCCGGAGGTCGGCGACCACCTGCGCGCCCGGATGCCGGTCCGGCTGAGTGGCACCGGGCCGAGCCGGGCCGTCGACACAGTCGGCACCCAGCCGCTGGCACGGGTCATGGACGCACTCGCCGACGAGGTCGCGCTGGCCGTGGCCGAGGGCGTGCTGTCCTCGGCCGACGAGGCGGCCGCGGCCTACGACCTGGCCTTCGGCTTCACCGGTCCCAACGGTGGGCTGCGGGCATGGATGGCCGGTGCCGCGATCCCGGACCCCGGAAGCTCCTCGCCGGTGCCACCTTCGCCGGCCCTGGCTGGCGTCACACCGACCTGATGACGATCGGAGCAGCTATGTCCTTCGTGATCCTGGGGACCGGAAGCGACCTGCCCCCGAAGATCGTGACCAACGAAGACATCGAGCGGGCGAGCACGGACTACGACCCGGTCCGTGCCGGGCAGAGCCTGCACGAGTGGGTGATGCGGCGGGCGGGCGTGGCCTCCCGGCATCGGCTGGAGGGCGGCGAGGGCACGTCCGACATGGCCGTACGAGCGGCCCGGCGCGCCCTGGACAACGCCGGGGTGACCGTCGAGGAGATCGACCTGGTCGTGCTCGGTACGTTCACCTCCGACAGCCGGCAGCCCTCGACGGTGAGCCTGGTGCAACAGGCCCTCGGCGGCAGCGCGAAGTGCCTCCAGTTGGAGACCGCGTGTACCGGGTTCGTCGACTCGCTGCTGGTCGCGACCTCGGTCATGTCCGCCGCCGGGTACCGGACCGCGCTGGTGATCACGGCCGAGGCGATGTCGGCCGTGGTCGACCCGGAGCGGTTCATGTACCAGTCGCTCTTCGGTGACGGGGCTGCTGCCGTGGTCCTGCGCGACCTGCCCGGCTCCGGCTACGGGATCGAGGCCCTGCGTACGCACACCGACGCGACGCACTGCGACTGGACGTGGGTACCGGGCGGCGGGACCAAGCACCCGATCACGGCGCAGGTGCTGGCCGAGCGCAGCCAGTACGTGACCCTGGACGCCAAGGCCATCTACCGCTTCGCCGTGGACAAGATGGTGGAGGCCTCCCACGAGGTGCTCGGGATCGTGGGACTCACCATCGACGACGTCGACTGGCTGATCCCGCACCAGACCGGCGCGAACATCATCGCCGAGGTGGTCGAGGAGCTGAAGGTTCCGCCGGAACGGGTGATCACCTGCCTGGACCACACCGGCAACGTGTCCGGGGCCTCGGTCGCGATCGCGTTGGACGAGGCCCGCGCCGGTGGTCTGCTGAACGACGGCGACCGGGTGCTGATCCCGGTCGTCGGCGGCGGGATGGCCTGGGGCGCGGTCAGCCTGGTCTGGCGCCGACCGGCCGCCGACGCGCTGGCGCAGGAGAGGGCGGCGAGCTGAGATGTACGACAGGTACTACGACGAGGTCGAGGTGGGCGACACCGCCATCTACGGCGGCGTGCAGGTCAGCGAGGAGTACATCAACCGCTTCGCCGAGCTCACCGGCGACCACCACCCGCTGCACGTCGACCCCGAGTTCGCCGCCCGGTCCCGCTACGGGCAGCGGATCGCGCACGGCTTCCTGGTGCTGTCGCTGAGCGCGGGGATGTTCCCGATGGACCCGGCGGCGGTGGTGGCCTTCTACGGGATGGACGGGGTCCGCTTCGTCAAGCCCACCTTCATCGGCGACACCCTGCGGGTGCGCCTCACCGTCACCGACAAGACCGACAAGACCGTCGGCGGCGTGGTGCAGACGGCGCTGGAGATGGTCAACCAGCGGGACGAGGTGGTCGCGGTGGCCACCATGCGGATCCTGGTGGCACGCAGCCCGGCCCGGGCCGAGGTGGTGGCATGACCAGAGCGGGCATGGCCCGGACCCGGCGCCCCTACACCTGGCCGCCGCTACGGGCCTACAACGTGCTCGCGGACCGGGTGCCCCGGCTGGCTAGGTCGCTCGGCACCGTGCCGGAGCTGCACGCCGAGGCGCTGGCGGCGGCCGGTCCGGCTACCGGTCCGGCCCCGGACGGGTCGGAGGCGTTCGGGTCGGCGGCGTTCGGCGACCCGAGCTACCTGGCCGGTCTCGAGGCGTTCCGTGCGGCGCTGTCGGAGGAAGCCGACCTGTCACCGGCGGGCCGGTTCTTCGCCCGGGGCGCGATCGTCTCCGCCCTGACGAACCGGGTGCTGGTCCAGCGTGAGCTGGCCGAGGACCCGGGACTGCTCCGTCGCCCGGTCGGACCCGCGATGGTCGTGCTGGGCCTGCCCCGCAGCGGGACGACCCTGCTGCAGCACCTGCTGTCCCTGGACCCCGCCAACCGCTCGCTGCGGCAGTGGGAGGCGAACCGGCCCGCACCGGCGCCGGTGGTCGGCGCGGAGTCGTCCGACCCCCGGGTCCAGGCGGCGGAGCGGGCCACCCGGGTACTGGACCGGATCGCGCCGGCCGCCCGGACGCTGCACCCGACCGGGCCGCGGTTGCCCTGCGAGTGCGTCACGCTGTTCGCGAACAGCTTCGCCAGCCTGGAGTTCAGTGCCATCTACCAGGTGCCGTCGTACACCTCGTGGTGTCTCGGCACCGACATGCGTCCGCACTACGCCTACTACGTGACCCAGCTGCAGGTGCTGGGCCGGCACGATCGCCGGGACCGGTGGGCGCTGAAGTCGCCCGCCCACCTGTTCTGGGTGGACGAGCTCGCGCACGCTCTGCCCGAGGCGACGTTGATCCAGCTGCACCGGGATCCGACCGAGGTGCTGGGTTCCTACTGCAGCCTGGCCGCGGTCCTCGCGGCCACCAACGCCCGGCACGTGGACCGCGCGGCGATCGGCGGTTTCTGGGTGCGGACCTGGGTGGAGGGTGTCCGCCGCGCGCGACGGGCCCGGCTCACCCTGCCCGCGGACAGGGTTCACGACGTCCGGTACACGGATCTGGTCGCCGATCCGGTCGGCTGCGTCGCGCGGATCTACGACGCCTGCGGGATCCCGTTCAGCGGCCGGTTCGAAACCGCCATCCGGAGCTACCTGGACGGGGAGGGACGGCACGGCACCGGCCGGCACGGCTACTCCCTGGAGGACTTCGGACTTGACCCGCGCGACGTGCTGGCACAGTTCGAGGAGGCCGGTCATGTGCTGTGGCAGTGAAGGCGTGACGGTACGCCGGGCCCGGTCGGGACGGTCCCGATGAAGGTGGCCATCGACGCGTCGTTCCTGGGTGAGGCCCGTGGCGGCGACGAGACCTTCCTGCGCGGCCTGATGGCGGGGCTCGCACTGCGGGCCGACCCGGCCGACCGCTTCGAGGTGTTCACCGCCGACGGAGCGCTGCCGGCCGAGGTCGCGACGGCACCAGGTTTCACCGCCTCGCGGATGCGGCCCCGACCCGGGCCGTGGCACTTCGTCCAGACCCTGCCCGCGCAGCTGCGCCGGGCCCGGCCGGACCTGTTGGTCACGGTCACCCACGCGCCCATCGGCGGCCCGATCCCGGCGGCCCTGACCATCGGTGACCTGTCCTTCGAGCACCGTCCCCGGGACTACCCCCTGGTGACCGCGCTCCGGCTGCGCACGCTGGTCCGGCGCCATGCGCGCAGTGCGGCCGTGGTGCTGGTGCCGAGCGAGTACACCCGGGCGGACGTGGTGGCCAGCTACGGTGTGGCCCCCGAAGCGGTCCGGGTCGTGCCGAACCAGGTGGCGGCACCACCACGACTCGATGCCCGCGCGACGGCCGAGGCGGACTCGTGGTTGGCGTCCAGCGGGGTGCGCCCCCCCTTCCTGCTGTATCTGGGCAACCTGCACCCGCGCAAGAACGTGCCGCTGCTGATCCGTTCGTTCCTGCGGGCCCAGCGGGCGAACCCGGACCTGCGCGGGCACCGGCTCGTGATCGCTGGGCGGCGCTGGTTCCGCGGCGACGCCGAGCAGGAGGCCGCCGCGGGCAGCGACCAGGTGGTCTTCCTCGGCCGGGTCAGCGACGCGGTTCGCTCGCGGCTGCTCGGCAGCGCGGAGGCCGTCGCGTACGTCTCGCTGTTCGAGGGTTTCGGCCTGCCGCCGCTGGAGGCCATGGCGCACGGAACCCCGGTGCTGACCTCGCAGGTGACGTCGCTGCCCGAGGTCTGCGGGGACGCGGCTCTCCTGGTCGATCCGCTCGACGGGGAGGCCGTGACCGCCGGCCTGACGCGGATCCTGACCGATGCCGCGCTGCGGGAACAGCTGCGTGTGGCCGGGCCGCGCCGGGCCGCCGGGTTCGACATCGACCGGGTCGGAGCGGCGGCGGTCGACGCGCTGCGGTGGGGGTTGGCCCGCGGCCGCGGGTCCGCCGGTGCCGAACGACCGGTCCGGAGCACGTGACGGTGTGGGTCTCGACCGTTCAAGGAGAGGGGAGAACAGCATGAGGAACTCACGCGGCGACGCTTCGCCAGGGCTGCTGGGGACGATCCGGGCCGATCTGGCCGCCATGGCCAGGCTCAAGGGCAGGCCGAAGCTCACGGCGGGGGCCGCGGTCGACGTGCTGGCGTTGCCCGGGACCTGGGCGGTGCTGACGTTCCGGCTGGCGTCCTTCTGCCACCGCTCCCACCTGCGCCCGTTCTCCCGGATGCTCTACTTCCTCAACGTCGTGTTGTACGGCGCCGACCTCGCCCCCGGTGCGCGGGTCGGGCCGGGGCTGGCGATCCCGCACCCGGTCGGTTGTGGCTGGGGCAGTGGCCTGACCGTGGGCCGGAACGTGATCATGACCGGCGCGGCCCGGTTCGGTACGGCCGCGGCGCAGGACGAGGCCCGGATGGGGCAGCCGACGATCGGTGACGACGTGATCCTGCTGGACGGAGCCAAGGCGATGGGCCCGGTGCGGATCGGCGACCGGGCGGTGGTCGCCGCCAACGCCCTGGTGCTGCACGACGTCCCGCCGGACGCGATCGTGGTGGGCCAGCCGGCGCGCGTGGTCAAGATGCGCCACGAACGCAAGGCCTTCGCGGGCGAGAATGGTGTCGTGTCCGACGCCGAGCGGGCAGTCGCGGAGGCCGGGCAAACCGTTGGAGAGGGTGGATGAGCGAGCAGGCGAGGAGAGCCGGGCCGAGACGGTGGGGGTACGCGCTCGGCCTGATGGTGCTGGCGCCCTTCCTCGCCGAGACCGTCGCCTCGTCCAACACTCCTGCCGTGGTCTTCCCGCTCGTGCTGCCGATCTTCCTGGTGGTCTACGGCATGCCCGCGCTGCTGGTCCGCGAGCTCTGGGTCCGCCGCCGGATCGGCTGGCCGGGAGTCCTGGTGCTGGGGCTGGCCTACACGCTGCTGAACGAGGGGCTGGTCGCGGCGACCTGGTTCAAGCTCGCCCCGGAGTCGGGCAAGGTGCTCGTGTTCACCGCGTCGCAGGCGCTGAACGCCGCCGGGGTCAACTGGGCGGTGGCCGTGGGCCTGGTCGTCTTCCACACCGTGTACAGCGTCGTGCTGCCGTGGGTCCTGGCCGAGGTGTGGGCGAAGCCGGTACGCGGCGTGCCCTGGCTGCGCCGTACCGGGATCGTGGTCTGCTCGGCGCTGCTGCTCGTGGTGATGGTGGGCTCGCTGTCCCCCAAGGCGACCGCGCGGGTCTGCGCCGGTCCCGCCCTGGCCGAATGCACGGCTGGGCGCCGGTTCAGCTTTCTCGCCATTCTGGTGCTGGTCGGGCTGGCGCTGGTGCTGCCCAGGGCGCGTCCGGACGTACGCCCGGACCAGCGTCGCCCGCGGACCGTGGTGCTGATGGTGGCCGGCGTGGGCTTCGGGGTGGCCTTCCTGGTCAGCTTCTTCGTGTTCCCGCTGACCGGGCGGCCGCTCTGGAGCGTGGTCACGGCCGTGCTGCTGATCTCGGTCGCGGTCACGGCAGCCGTGCGCTGGTCGCGAGCCCCGGACTGGGACGGCCGAGCGACCGTCGCCCTGGCGGCCGGACTGCTGCTTCCCGGGATGCTCACCTCGCTGAGCAAAGTCGCCGTCGGGCAGCCGCTGGCCGCGGTCCTGGCTGCCGTGCTGTTGTGGTGGCTGGCCCGCAGGGCGGACCGGCCACCGGCCGAACTGGTACCGCCGCGCCGCTGACGGTGGCCACGGACGGACGCTTGCTTCCTTCACGGCCTGATCGCAACGATGAGGGCATGGCCGAAGCAGTCGTCATCACGCAGCCAGGCAGGGTCGAGTTGAGCGAGGTCGCGCTACCCGACCTCGGGCCTGGTCAGCTCCGGCTGCGCACGCGGGTCTCGCTCATCAGTACGGGCACCGAGGGCATCGTCTACACCGGCCGGTTCGCGCCCGGAACGCACTGGGACCAGTGGTTCAGTTACCCCCATCGGCCCGGGTACTCGCTCGTGGGCGAGGTCAGTGACGTCGGCCGGGATGTCACCGGCGCCTTCCGTCCAGGTGACCGAGTGGTGGCACTCCTCGGCCATGCGTCGCATCATGTCGCGGACGCCAACCTGTGCACGCTGGTGCCGGACGACGTTTCGGACGAGGACGCGGCGTGGTTCGCGCTGGCGAAGGTCGGCTTCGTCGGCATGGAAGCGGCACACGCACGCGTGGGTAGCTCCGCCCTGGTGATCGGGGTGGGCCCGGTCGGCCAGATGGCCGTGCGCTGGCTGGCGGCATCGGGCGCGGCCGAGGTGACGGTGGCCCACCGCAGTGGTGGGTTTCGGCTCGACCTCGCCCGGGCAGGCGGAGCCACGGCGGCCCTGCAGGACGACCTGGCCGACGGCCTGCCGGGACTTCCCGCACCGGCCGCCGTCATCGACTGCACCGGCAACCCGGACGTCCTCACCCGTGCGCTGGCCGCTGTGGCCGACCATGGCCGGGTGGTCATCCTCGGCGACGTGGGCGATCCCTCCCAGCAGCGGCTCAGCCACGATCTGATCGTTCGTGGCCTCACGGTGGTGGGCGCACACGGCCGCCACCTCCTGGGCGAGCGTGAACACGACATTCGCCGGTTGTTCTTCCGCCTCGTGGCGTCGGGACGTTTCGCGGGGATGAGCGGCCTCGTCACGCACAAGTTCACGCCCCACGAGTGCGCCGAAGCGTACGCACTCCTCGATGCCGGCCGCTCCGACACCATGGGCGTGATCTTCGACTGGCAGTGAGTTCGGAGCTTGTCCTCGGGCCACCCGCCGTCGCTTTCCGAAATCGCCGGAGACGTGCGGGTTGGGATGCTCGTCCCAGCCTGTCGGCATTCGGCGGCGAGGTGGAGAGGCAGTTGTGAGGCGAGCACTGGGTGCGCGCGCCTTTCCTCACCCGAGGCCCATGCCTTCAAGGTATCGAGCGGTGCGGTAATAGTTCTGGACACGTTCCAGTGTGGAGTGCAGGCTGATTGCGAGTGGAGAGAGGTAATTCCGAGGAGATCACATGGTCGGGACCGAACGCGAATCGCACCGTCGCGAGGAGCGCTGGCTGAAAACCACTGTGGAGATCACTCAGGTTCTGGCCCAGGAAGTTCACCTCCAGAAGGTTTTGGACCTCACCGCGCGGCGAATTCACGAAGCGTCCGGGGCCGACTGTGTCCACATTGGAATCACCACTCCTGGTCATGCGGAAGGCGTTGCTTATCTTCAGGCCGTCGAAGGCCCCTGGATCGAGCACCTCAACGGACGGATGACGACCGTCCAGGGGCTCGCCGAGAGAGTCACGGACTCCGGTGAGGGAATCGTCAGCCCACGAATAACCACAGAACCCGACTTCGACCCGCCGCCGGAGTTGGCCGCGGCGATGTCGGACGTCGGACTGGGTATGTACCTGCCACTTTCGGTGGCAGGAAACGTCTTCGGCGCGCTCGTGGCGGGCTGGCGCCGCGGTTCTCCTCATGCGGACCTCGCGGCGCGGGAAGTGCAGTTGATCGAGATGGTCACCGGTCAGGCCGCACTTGCCCTCGAACAGGCCCGGTCCCACAGTGTGATTTCGGAGGACCGCGCCAGGATCGCCGAGGAGTTGAGGGACGACGCACTCGCCCGGCTCCTCGCGGTCGGAACTCGGCTGCGGGACGTGTCCCGCCTTGCCGCCCAGCCAGAGATACACCGGCGACTGGCCGACGTCATTGCTCAACTGGACGAGGCGACCCGCCGGACGCATGCCTCGATCTCCTCGCTGGTGCACAGCGAGTCCCCGAGCGGCCCCTTGGTCATCGACGAGTTGTTGAAGGAGGTCGGCGCCGCTCGAAGCGCTGTCGGGACGACACCGAAAATCGCTGTCCACGGCGCGTTGGACTGCAAGCTGGCCCCTGACTCGCGACGTGAACTCGTCCTGGCGGTCCGGAGATGCCTTGCCGAAGCCGCCACCCGGGACGACCCGTCCGCGGTCGAGATCACTGTCGTCCTGGGAGCGGACCAACCTGCCCTGATCGTCGGGGACGGCAAGGATGTACGCCGACCCACACGAGGAAGCAGCGCGCTCACCCGACCCGACCGCTGTGTTAGCGTTCCTGGGCGGTTGTGATGACGCGTCGGGAGCATGCGCATGGCCTCAGTCCCGGACGGTGTGCGGTCGACCTCTCCGGCCGCGCTTGGCGAGCGTCTCGAACGCGCCCTCGGCCAGCCGGTGCGAGAGTGGGTCGAACCCGATACGGGATTGTCGGCGGCCGCCCGTTACTCGGTCACGCTGGGAGACCGCAGCCGCGTCTTCGTCAAGGCCGCCACCGACGAACAGACTGAGCGCTGGCTCCGCACCGAGTACCTCGCACTCCAACACGTTCCCGAACGGTTCGTCCCGGGTGTCCTCGCCTGGCTCGACGAACCCGGCTGCTTTCCCGTCCTCGTCGTCGAAGACCTGCGCAGGGCGCACTGGCCGGCCAGTCACCAGGGCGTGGACTGGCGGGCGGGCGACATCGACCGCGTGCTCACCACGGTGTCGGACCTGTCCCGCGTTCAGGCGCCACCGGGGTTCGTTCCCTCACGGCAGGGCCCTGCGCACTGGCCGGCGTTCGTGCGCGAAGGCCCGGACCGTGACGCGTTCCTCGACCTGGGGCTGTGTTCGGCGGCGTGGCTCACTGATGCCGCCCACCTGCTCGTGAAAGCCGAGGCGAGCCTCGACGACAGTGGCGACCGGCTGGTTCACGGAGACCTGCGCAGCGACAACATCTGCATCGACGCCGAACGAGTGGTCTTCGTGGACTGGAGCACCGCCTCGCGCGGCCACGCGGAGCATGATCTGGCCCACCTGCTCCCGACCCTGCACCTCGAGGGCGGTCCCGTCCCCTTCGACGTGCTGCCCGCCGGTCGCGGGTGGGCGGCCGCGGGCTGCGCCTCACTCGCCAGACGCGTTCTCGACGAACGTGCGTTGCCGCCGTGGCTCGCCAGGGTGTTCGTCCGGTTGATCGCGATCGACCTGTCGTGGGCCGCGTCGTGTCTGGGCCTCCCGCGTCCGGACGGCATCGACTGGCAGGCGATCTGAACGCGGTGAACGTGTGCAGTGCGCGACGGTGGCGTCGTCAGGGATCAGCGCGTCGGGGTCTTGGGCGGTGCGCGCTTCGGTCCGCCGGACGCGCCGGATGATCTCGGCCGGCCCGTTGGCGACCAGCAGGTCCACGACGCCGGGCCAGTCGGTGAGGCCGTACGGGCTGACGATACGGCTGGCGCCGTTGCTGAGCAGCGCGACGCTGTTCAGGTCATCGAGGGGTCGGCTGCCGGTCAGCGCTTCCTCCGCCGCGTGCGGATCGTCCTTGGCGATCCAGTAACCGCCCGGCTGGTTCCGGCGAGCCCGCAGCGCGTCCACGCAGGAGTCCCGGACACGGTCGTACTCCGGCGTTCCCCGGACGACGCCGTCCAGGGCCGCCGTGCAGGTCCGCCTGGTGGTGACCTCACGTTCGTCGGTGAGGACCCGCGGGCCATCGTCGAGTTGGTCGAGGAGGAGGAAGGAGTCCGCGAGCAGGAGATAGTCCAGGCGGCCCTGGTGGGCGCGGACCATCGCCACGGTCGCCTGTGGGCTGCTGGGGTTGGTGATGTCGCAGGTGTCGCGGTGGTCGGCGGCCAGCTCGCCGATCGCGGTGGCGAGGATCGTCGCGAGGTCCTGCCCGTCGTCCCGGGAGAGCCGACCCAGCAGTGCGCCGCCGAGACGGTGGGTGTACCAGGCGACGCCGTGGGAGCAGATCGACTCGGTGTCGGGGATGCCGGCGCCGTCCAGCAGCACGACGGCGCCGGGGACAGCGCCGGCGAAGTCCTCGTTCGGTTGGCCGGCCTTACCGGCGCTGGTCGCCATGCTGATGTGCATTCATGGGCTCCTGAGTCAGTTGCCCTTCTACCCCGTGGCGGGTCCGCTGTCCATTCGCACTGTGGGCCACCGCCGTATAACTTTCCTGGAGCGAAGGGCGGGTGCCCCGGCGCGGAAGGGGAGGCAACGGTGCTGGTGACGTCCAGGTCGGCGGCTGAGTACCACGCGATGTTCGACCTCGCCCCGGAGGAGCTCGCCGGTGCGCGGGTCCTCGACTGCTGTGCGGGCGGGTCGAGCTTCACCGCCGAGACGCCGACGTTCGTCGTCGCCGCCGATCCGGCCTATGCCGCCGGCCGCTCCGTGCTGGCGGCCGCCGCACACCAGGGCAGGGTCGATGGCGACCGCATGATCGAGGACAATGCCGACCGGTTCGAGTGGACGTGGTACGGCACCCGCTCCCGCCGTACGGCCATGCGGGTGGGCGCGGTCGAGCGGTTCGTCGCGGATCTGGGTGCTCGACCGTCCCGATACGTCGCGGCCGCGCTGCCGGATCTGCCCTTCGCGGACGACAGCTTCGACCTCGTGCTGTGTTCGCACCTGCTGTTCACCTGGGCGAACCAGTTCGACCAGCGGTGGCATCGACGGGCTGTGCTGGAGATGGCGCGGGTCGCCCGACGGGAGGTACGCGTCTTCCCGCTCGTCCTGCAGGGGACGGGCGAACCGGTGCCGTTCCTGCCGGCGCTGTGTGAGGAGCTGGAGGCGGCCGGCCACCGCACCGAGCAGCGGAAGGTGCCCTACCGCTTCCAGCGCGGCGCGAACCACATGCTCATCGTGGCGGGGTCGTCAGCCCGTGTGTGAACGGCTCCGCCGTGGTCAGCGGATCCTGGCTCCGTACACGTGATCGACCGTCATCGTCATCAGGACCCGGCGGTCGGCCACCATCACCGACCGGTACTCGTCCCAGTCCGGGTGCTCCCCGGCGGCGAGCCGGTAGTAACGCACCAGTGCCTCGACCTCCGGACCGTGGGGATCGGTTCCCGGCCCGGTGAGGGTCACCGCGCCCTCGGCCGTGGCCCACGCCCAGCCGTCGGGGCTGGTGACCTCCAGCGCGGCTCGTGGGTCCCGACGCAGGTTGGCCGTCTTGGCTCGTCCCTCGGTCATCGACACGTGGATCACACCGGCTTCCTGGTCGTAGAAGGGCGTGACGGGGGAGAGCTGGGGAAGGCCGTCCGACTTGATCGTCGCGAGGACGCCGAGTCGACTCTCCGTGAGCAGCGTGTACGGATCGAAGGTGCTCGTCATGGTCGCTCTCCTGAGGAGTAGTGGGGACCGCTCGGTCATCGCTGTCATGGCAATCCTCGGCCCTCACACTGATGTGAGGGTCAAGGAGGGCACCGAGGTGTGATTCGTCACCCACCACGAAGCGATGGTCACGCGCCCTGCGGGCGTCGTTTCTGGCCGGCCTTCAGTAGCCGGACAGTTTCGGCGATCCGGCGTGCCCTCTCCTCGGGCCGTCGCTTGGTGGCGTTGATCCACGTCAGGTAGCCCTTGCGGTAGAACTGCGCGAGCGAGTCGAAGAACGCGCCCGCCTCAGGCTCCGCCCCGAGCGCAGCGGCGACGTCGGGGTCGAGATCGGCGCGTTGGGGACCTTCCGCCGACAGGACGACCTTCACTTCGCTGCCGACCTCGACCGGGCGGTCTCGCTGCCAGGAGGGGCCGAGCGCGATGCCCGGGCCGTCCTCGAACTGCTCGACGACCGCGCGGACCTTGCATCCGTCGACCGTCCCGCTGACGTGGTGACGTTGCTTGTGGCCCCACACCTGGTCAGGATCGAAGGGCAGCGCGATGACCGCCCGCCCCCGGCTCCCCTCAGTGACGGCCGCGGTGAAACGCATGGAATCCGCCATACGAGCATCCTCGCACGGCATCCCGCGAGGTCAGGCCCCTTCTGCGGCTCGTGACCCCGAGGCCTCACATCCGCTCTGGTGCGGACACCCCGAGGAGTTCGAGCCCGTTGGCCAGGACCGTCCGCGTCGCGGTGACGAGCACCAGGCGCGCCCGATGCAGGTCGGACGGCTCCTCGTCGTCCTGCGGTAGCACCCGGCAGACGTCGTAGAACTTGTGGAACGCGGACGCGGCGTCCTCGAGGTAGCGGGCCACCCGGTGCGGCTCGCGCAGTTGGGCCGCGGTGCCCACGACCCGTGGGAACTCCGCGAGCGTCCGCACCAGCTCACCTTCCTTCTCGTGCGACAGCAACGACGGGTCGAAGCCGTCGAGAAGGCTGGTGGGTGAGCCGGCCGAGACGGCGAGGTCCGCCGCGTTACGCAGGATCGAGGAGAGCCGGGCGTGTGCGTACTGCACGTAGTAGACCGGGTTGTCGTTGGTCTGCCTGGCCCACAGGTCCAGGTCGATGTCGATCGTGCTGTCGCAGGTGTAGCGGGCCAGTGCGTAGCGTGCCGCGTCCACACCGATCGAGCCGACGAGGTCCTCCAGCGTGATCACGGTGCCGGCGCGCTTCGACATCCGCAGCGGCTGCCCGCTGGAGATGAGGTTGACCATCTGACCGATCAGGATCTCGAGGTTGACGCCGGGGGTGTCCCCGAACGCGGCGCACATGGCGTTCATCCGCCCGACGTACCCGTGGTGGTCCGCACCCAGCATGATCAGGCAGCGGTCGAAGCCGCGTTCACGCTTGTCGAGGTAGTAGGCGAGGTCGCCTGAGATGTAGGCGCCGTTGCCGTCGGACTTGATGATCACCCGGTCCTTGTCGTCGCCGTACTTCTCGGTACGCAACCACAGCGCGCCGTCCTGCTCGTAGGTGTTGCCCATGGCGGAGAGCCGGCTGATGGCTCGCTCGACGGCGCCGGACTCGTGCAGGTTGTTCTCGTGGAAGTAGACGTCGAAGTCGACACCGAAGTCGTGGAGGGCCTTCTTGATCTCGGTGAACATGAGGTTCACCCCATGGGACCGGAAGACCTCCTGGGCCTCGTCGTCGGGCCGGGCCAGGACGTCGGGGTATTCGGCGAGAACCTGCTGGGCGATGTCGACGATGTACTGGCCCGCGTAGCCGTCCTCGGGCGTCGTGGCTCCGCGAGCACTGGCGAGCAGCGAGCGAGTGAACCGGTCGATCTGCGCGCCGTGGTCGTTGAAGTAGTACTCGCGCGTGACGTCCGCGCCGCTGAAGGAGAAGATCCGCCCGAGGGCGTCACCGACGGCGGCCCACCGGGTGCCGCCGATGTGGATCGGCCCGGTCGGGTTGGCGGAGACGAACTCGAGGTTGATCTTCTCACCCGCGAACAGGTCGTTGCGGCCGTACGACGAACCCGCCGAGACGACGTCCGCGGCGACGCTGCCCTGCGCCCCGGCGTCCATCCGAATGTTGAGGAACCCCGGACCCGCGATCTCGACGGACGCGATACCAGCCGTCTCCCGGAGTCGCTCCGCGAGCAGCGTCGCGAGGGCACGCGGCGGCATCCCTGCCTTCTTGGCGAGCTGGAGCGCGACGTTGGTGGCGTAGTCGCCGTGGTCGCGCACCTTGGGACGCTCGATGACGACCTGAGCTGGCACACCGTCGGGGAGGGACACCGCACCGTCGACGGTCATGGTTGTCAACGCGTCGACGATCGCGGCCGAGAGCTGTTCGGAGGTCACCGGAGGAGCGTATCGGCGCCGCGTCCGCCGCGGGCAAGGTAGTTTCGCGGCGCTACCGACGGAGGCGGTCTCCGGCTTCCGGCTAGGGCGGAAGATGGGCCTGTCCGGCCTCGACGATGCGGTAGGTCAGGTCGAGAAGTGGTCCGTCAGGTTCGTCCAGCGGGATGCTCACTCGGTAGGTGCCCGGTGTGACCTGGCCGGCCTCGGTGCTCGGGTAGAGCCGCACCTGGACGGTGGAGTCCTGACCGGCACCGATGGCGGTGACCGGCGACACGGCGCTGCACGGGTCGGCGTCGATCTGCTCCCCGTCGACGGTCCAACCCTGCCCGCACATCCCGGTCACGCCCAACTCCGCGCCACCGTTGACGCGGGTGGCCCTGCCCTCGAACTGGACCAGACCCCGCGTCGA
Organism: Actinopolymorpha pittospori; assembly: GCF_014873875.1. Lineage (GTDB taxonomy): Bacteria > Actinomycetota > Actinomycetes > Propionibacteriales > Actinopolymorphaceae > Actinopolymorpha > Actinopolymorpha pittospori. The sequence goes on from NZ_JADBEM010000001.1 coordinate 3,368,127, forward strand.
CACGACCTCGTCCGCCTCCAGACGAACCAGCGAGGTGAGCATCTCGCCTGGGCGCAGGGTTCCAGCGGGAAGCGGCGTCGCGGCTACGCCATCCATGCCACGGACCACCGCCGACTCGAACAGCACGTCCAGGCCGGTCCGGTCCGGCGCCGCGACCGAGCGGTCGGCGCCGCATCCGAACGCGGCGGGGAACGCGGTGAGGACAAGCCCCATGGCGATGTGCGTGTATCGGACCCTCGACATGAGGCACCAGTCCCACTGCTCGCCGACGCGTTTACCCCGAGACGTCGCAGACGCAGAACAGGTTGCCCTCGGTGTCGGCCAGGACGACGTGAGCGGCGTCGTCCGGAAGGGGCCAGTCCACCCGCCTGGCGCCGAGCGAGACGAGTCTCTCGACCTCCGTCCTCAGCGCTTCCTCGCCTTCCACCCACAGGTCGAGATGTGTCCTGTCACCCTCGTCGAGATGAAGGCGCGGACCCTCGCCGCTCGCCGGTCGGAGGAACGCCGGATCGCCGGGGGCGACGTAACCAAGCGCCTTCTTCCAGAACTCCGCAGCTCTGTTGATGTCCGACACGTTCAGTACGGTCGATCCGAGCGTCACCATCAATGGTCTCCTCGACTTCGGCGTCGTTCCTCAACTGCCAGGTGGCCTTACCTCGTAGGCCCGGAACAACCAGAATGGCAGCCGAACAGGACACCTTCTGTCTTGTACGTCCAGGAGATTCGCCGCCGAGGAGGAACGCCGCTCTAGGGTGCGCGGCGGGCGACGACTCGGGAGAGGCCCAGCGTGCGGCCGGCGTCGGTGCGAAGCATCTGAGCCTCCCATCCCTCTGCGCCGTTCTCGCGGTCACACACTTCGTTCCACCGCAGCCAGTCTCGCCAACCGTCCGGCACTCGATCGGCGATCTCGACGGTGACCAGGCCGGTCTTCTCCCAGTGCCGGCGCCACCAGGCCGGGCTGTGCCAGGCGCAGAAGTCCCACTTCCATTGGGGTTCCAGGTGGGGTGGGGGAAGCGTCTCGTACTCCTCGGCGAGACCGGGCTGAACGATGCCGATCTGTCCGCCGGGTTTCACGAAGCGCGAGTAGTAGCCGAGGTAGAGGTCGTCGGTGCCGAAGTAGTGGTAGGCGCCGATGCTGATGAGCGCGTCGAAGAAGCCCTCCGCGAAGGGCAGCGCGTGCGCTTCGGCGTAGATCGGGTGAACCTGCTCTTCCACGTGTGCCTCGGCCACGCGGCGCAGGTTCTCATCAGGCTTGACCCACAGGTCAGTGGCCCACACCTCGACGCCGAACTCCTTGGCCAGGAAGATCGAGCTCAAAGCTGTGCCACAGCCCATGTCGAGTATGCGCATGCCGGCCTCGAGTGGCATGACATCGGTCAACGCCTCCGCCTGCCACAGCGGGTTCGGCCCCATCGCCCCGTCGACCATCCAGCGGCCCGAGTATCGGGCGGACCGGGGATAGCGTGCGTTTCTCAGCGCCAGATCGAGTTCGTCGTCATCCACGAGACCGGAGTATCGAGAGTACGTCCAGCAAGGCAACTGGTTAGTTCGCAGGGACGCGTGCCACCGAGCCGGGCCAGTTCCGGTCGAAGCGCCGGTACGACCTGACGTCCACGCCCACGTCTCTTGTACCGTCGACGATCACCGCGCGTACGTTGTCGATAACAAATCCATGATGTCGGCGCCTTCGCGTTCGGCCTCTGCTGCGATCTCGCGGTGGCGATCTTCCTGACCGTCCAGCGTTTCGAGTCTCCAGCCGTGGCCGGCTGAGGGGAGCGTGGCAGGCGTCATGACCAGGGCGAAGATGGTTCGGCGGTTGGTGGCGATGGCTGCGGCCGTCGCGATGCTGAGCGGCGTGGGCATGGTCGGCGGGGGCGATGAGGGGAACGCGGCGCAGGCTGCCCCCTACGACAATGCCAGCGACAACCGCGGCGACCGCGACTACGTGAGTCTCGTCGATCCCTGGGTGGAAGCCGACATCGCCCGCTACTTCTTCTTCCAGTCCGCGAGCAACCCGTTCGGCTTCGTGAAGCTACGTCCGGACACGAGTACGCATTCCAGTGGCGGCACCGGATACCGGACGACCGAGAACGACGTCAAAGGCTTCAGCCACATCCACGACTGGCAGTTCTCCGGTGTCCAGATGATGCCCACCTCGGGTTCGAGTGTCCCGAAGACCGAAGGGGACACCGGATGGCAGTCCCATGTGGAGCATGACGAGAGCGAGGTCGCCGAGCCCGGCTACCACAAGCTGCACCTCGACCGCTACGACATCACCGCCGAGCTGACCGTCACCGATCGGGTCGGGCTGCACCGTTACACCTACGGCCGCGCGGGACAGAGCGAGATCATCGTCAACCTCGGCGGCACCCTGGGCGAGGCGGTGATGAAGGACGCCCAGGTGACGAAGGTCAGCGACCGCGAGATCGAGGGATACGTCAACCAGCATGGCGGTGCGTACGCCGACCACGACACCAGGCTCTTCTTCGTGGTGCGCTTCGACCGGCCCTTCGACTCGATGCACGGTTGGGCGAACGGCGCGCTGGCGCGCGGCGGTGCGGCGGTCGACGAGCTCGCCGGCGACAACATGGGTGTGTACGTCCGTTACAACCACCTCGACGCCGGCGATGTCGTCCAGACGAAGGTGGGCCTGTCGCTGACCGGCACCCAGGGTGCGCGGAGGAACATCGACGCCGAACTCCGGGTTGGTCCTTCGACGACGTCAGGGCCGCGTCCCAACGGCACTGGAACGACATGCTCGGGCGGATCGATGTTCGTGGCGGGACGCGTCAGCAGCAGGTGAAGTTCTACACCGACCTGTTCCACGTGCTGTGCGGGCGCAGTGTGGTCAGCGACGTCGACGGAAAGTACCTGGACGACACGTGGAACCACAACACGGTCAAGCAGATCCCGCTGGACGAACGCGGCCGGTCGACGTTCGCGATGTACAACTACGACGCGCTCTGGCTCACGCAGTGGAACGTCAACTCGATCCTGGGCCTGGCCTACCCCGAGATCTACAGCAGCTTCGTCCAGTCACAGTTGCAGATGTACAAGGACGGCGGCCTGCTCCCGCGTGGACCGATCGCGGGTAACGACTCCCTGATCATGACCGGATCGCCGGTCACGTCGTTCATCGCCGGCGCGTGGAACAAGGGAATCCGCGACTTCGATCCGGACCTCGCCTACGAGGCGATGCTCGACGCCCAGTCGGTCGGAGGCCTCTTCGACAAGGGCGCCCTGGAGTACAAGGGGTGGAGCGGCTCCGGCGGTGTCCGGTCCTACCTGGACAACGGCTACGTGGCGTACCGGCCAGGCGGCGGCCTGAACTGCGGAGCGGGGCAGACCCTCGAGTACGCCTTCCAGGACTGGACGCTGGCCCAGTTCGCCAGAGGGTTGGACAAGAAGGGCGTCAACATCGCACAGTACGCGCGGGTGGAGGCGTCCTCGGCCGCGAGCGGTGCGCAGTGGGCCCCCGAGCACGCGGTCGACGGACGGCCGATCCGCTCCGGCGGCGCGTCCGGGGAGGACGTCGGATGGGCGTCCGCGGCCGAACAACGGCCCTGGATCAAGCTGAGCTGGGATCGGCCGAGGACGATCCGGACGGTGGTGCTGAGCGACCGGGCCGGACCGACCTCCAACGTCGGCAGCGGACGGTTGACCTTCAGCGACGGGACCTCGGTCGACGTCAGCGGCGTGCCCGTCGACGGCACCCGCAAGGTGGTCGACGTCGGCGCGAGGAAAGCCACCTGGGTCAGGTTCGAGGGCACCGGCGGAAGCGGCGACGATGGTGCCGGTGTTGCCGGTGTGGGGCTGAACGACATCGAGGTGTGGGACGACACCGACGCGTACGAATATCTCCTCGACAGGTCACGCAACTGGCGCAACCTGTACGACCCGTCGACCGGGTTCATCCGACCACGGCACGAGGACGGCACGTTCCTCGAGGACTTCGACCCCCTCAGCCCGAGCGACTTCGTCGAGTCGAACTCCTGGCAGGCCACGTGGTTCACGTCGCACGACGTGATGGGGCTCGCCAACCTGATGGGCGGTGAGGCCGCCTACGCCGACCGGCTCAACTACGCGTTCGAGCGGGCGAGGGACTCCAACTTCATCGGCGTCTACGGCGAGGGCTACGTGAGTTACGGAAACCAGCCCGGGCTCCAGGTCGCCCACCTCTTCAACTACGTCGGCAAGCCGTGGTTGACGCAGTACTGGGTACGCCAGGTCAAGGAGCGGACGTACGGCTCGATCTCCACAACCGACGGGTACGGCCATCACGACGAGGACCAGGGGCAGATGGGAGCGACCAGTGCCCTGATGGCGATGGGACTCTTCGAGGTCACCGGTGGTGGCGCGTCGCGGCCTGTCTACGACATCACCTCGCCGGTGTTCGACGCGATCACCATCACGCTCAACCAGGACTACTACGAGGGAAAGACGTTCCGGATCCTCACGCACCACAACTCCGCACGCAACGTCTACATCCAACGCGCCAACCTCGACGGCAGGCGACTCGACAACGCGTGGTTCCGCCACGACCAGCTCGCGGACGGCGGCACGCTCGAGCTGTGGATGGGGGACCGGCCCAACACCCGCTGGGGAACCAAGGAGCCGCCTCCGTCGGAGTCCGCGTCGCAGGGGAAGAAACCGGTCTACGCGAAGGAGATCGGGATCACCGGCCCCGACCGGATCGAGGAGCCCTACGGCTCGGCGCGTTTCGAGGCGACGTTCACGCCGGAGAACACCACCTGGCAACGTGCGTTCTGGTCGGTGTCCGACCCGGACGGCTCGCCGACCGACAAGGCCGTGATCAACGACGACGGCGTCCTGACGGTCAACCGACGTGAGGGCGACGTCGTGGTGACGGCGACGAACTCCGACTCCGGTCCCACCGTCCGGGCGCGCAGGACGGTCACCCTCGACCTCGACGTCGCGCTGCTGCGCGGCAACGCGGCCCGCTGGCCGGGCGCGCGTGCCACGGCCTCCTCGGAGTACAGCGACGGCTACCGCGCCGACAAGGTACGAGCGGTGTCATCGGCTCGAAGGACGGCGGCGACTGGGCCTCGCGCGGCGAACGCACTCCGTGGGTGCAGCTTGATTTCGACAGCCCGATCAGGGCGGACCGGATCGTGCTGTACGACCGACCAGGTGACGACGACTCCAACGGCGGCACGCTGAGCTTCAGCGACGGCAGCACCGTGGAGGTACGCGATCTTCCTCGCAACGGCGGCGCGAGGACACTGACCTTCCCGATGAAGACGTTCGACCGGGTGCGGTTCCAGGTCGCGGGTGGCACCGGGCTCAACCCTGGTCTGTCGGAGTTCGAGGTGTACGCGGTGCCGTCGGCTCCCGAGGCTCCCACGGACGTGAGCGTGGTCAGGGACGGCGACGAGGCGACCGTCTCGTGGAAGCCACCCACCTTCGACGGTGGTGCGCCGCTCACCGGGTACGTCGTGACCGCCCGTCGTGACGGCGTACCGGAGAAGACGGTCGAGGTCGACGAGAACACCACCGAAGCGGTGCTCGACGGGCTCTCCGCCGCGCAGTCCTATGACTTCACCGTGGCGGCGCGGAACCTCATCGGGACCGGTCCGGGGATGGGCGAGCCGGTCCTGGCGACGGGGCTCGCGATCACCGGACCAAATCAGGTCGTTCGACCGTATGGGTCCGCGCGCTTCGAGGTGGCCTTCACACCCGACGACACCACGCTGAAGAAGGCCCGGTGGTCGGTGACCGAGTCGGACGGTTCGCCGACGGACAAGGCGACGATCGACGACGCCGGCGTCCTCCGGGTCAACCATCGTGACGGGAACGTCGTCGTCACCGCCACGGCCGCCGACGCGGGCGGGGTGAGCACGAACGCGACCGTGACCATCGCCCTCGATCCGAGCCTGTATCGGTCCAACGCCTCCCGCTGGCCAGGGGCGAGCGCGACCGCGTCCTCCCAGTTCAACAACGACTTCCGGGCGGCGAAGGTCCATGACGGCTTCGGCGCCGCCGCGGGTGAGTGGGCGTCCGGCGGCGAACAGAACCCGTGGATACGCCTGGAGTGGACGACCCCGGTCCAGGCGGACACCATCACGCTGTACGACCGGCCGGGCGTCGACGACGCCACCGGCGGCACCCTGAGCTTCAGTGACGGCAGCAGTGTGCCGGTGGACGGCATACCGGCCGACGGCGGCGCGAAGACGGTCAGTCTCGGGCAGAAGAGGTTCACCTGGGTACGGTTCCAGGTTGTCGGCGGGTCGGGACCCAACGTCGGCCTCGCCGAGTTCGAGGTCGCGGCCACACCGTCACCACCGCAGGCACCGACCGACGTCGCGGCGGCTCCGCTCGAGGACGGAGTGGTCGTGTCGTGGAGCCCGCCGGCGTTCGACGGTGGTGCTCCGCTGACCGGGTACGTCGTGACGCCGTACCGGCAGGGTGTCGCTCTGGATCCGGTGAATGTGGAGGCGGGCCTGAGCAGTGCCACCGTCACCGGGCTGTCGGCCGGGCAGGCGTATGAGTTCGGTGTCGCGGCAAGGAACATCGTCGGGACGGGGCCGGAGTCAGCACGCACCGAGCCGGTGGTTCCGACGTGACCGGGACGGACGATTCGGGGTCGGACTCGGAGGCGGACTCGGAGGTGGACGTGAGACAGGTGGACGTGGCACAGGGGGTACGGAGGCCGCTGCGGAGGTTCGGCGTCCTGGTCGCGGGCATGGCAGTCCTGCTCGCCGCGAGTACCTCGGTCGGTGAGTCGTCGTCGACCGCGGTCGCGGCCTCCGCGCCGACGCCGCAGGGACGCGAGGCCACTCGTCTCTTCACCTTCGGGCACTCCTATGTCGCCGGCCTCGGAGCGTCGAAGCCGGACCGGGCGTGGCCGTCGATCGTCGCCGCGCGGACCTGCCGCCCGCTCGTCAACAAGGCCAGGTCCAGTGACCTGTCCGCGGAGACGGAGAACCAGTTCCTGATGACGGTGAACTCGTTCAGGCGCGGTGACGTGGTTGTCATCGAGACCGGTATCAACGACGTCCGGTTGTTCGGCCCGGACGCGGACCTGGCGAACCGGTACGCGCAGCACCTCACCGAGATGCTCTCGTACCTGCGTTCCACCCAGCGGGGGCGAGAGATCCCGGTCGTCTTCGTGGTTGATCCCGGCATCTCGGCCTCGACATGGTCGAAATACCCGCCGTACGACAAGGGCAGTCAGGAGGTCGCGGACGACTACGCCGAGAAGCTGAAGGACGTCGCCGCGGACATGTCGGACATCAGTGTGGTCGACGTCAGGTCGACGTGGTCCGAGGAGCACATAGCCGCCGACGGCGTGCATCCCAACGACACCGGCCACGCGACGATCGCGGCCGCCGTGGGAGAGGCCCTGCGCGCGGAGCGGCTCGGTCGCTGCCAGGACGTGACACGCATCCAGGTCCACGGCCCCGAGTTGATCGAGGAGCCCTACGGTACGGCCAGATTCACCGCCACCTTCGCGCCGAGAAACTCGCTGCACCAGGCCACCTGGTCCGTCACCGAACCCGATGGCTCACCCACCGACCGGGCGGTGATCGACGACGAGGGCACCCTGACGGTCAACCACCGTGATGGCGACGTCCTGGTCACCGCCACCGCCGCGGACGGGGCCGGTGCGCGGGCGAGCATGCGCGTGCACCTCGAACTCGACAAGGCGCTGTTGCGGGGCAATGCCGCACGATGGCCCGGCGCCGAGGTCACCGCGTCGTCGACGTACAACAGCGACTTCGGCGCGGAGAACGCGCGGGACGGCGTGATCCAGGCCGACGGTGGCGAGTGGGCGTCCGCGGGGGAGCAGAATCCCTGGATCGAACTCCGCTGGGCGCAGCCGGTCCGGGCCGATCGGGTCGTGCTCTACGACCGGGCCGGGATCGACGACCTTCACGGCGGAACGCTGAGCTTCGGTGACGGCAGCACGGTCGAGGTGAGAGACGTACCGACCAATGGCGATGCCCAAGTGGTGACCTTCGCCATGCGGACGTTCACCTCGCTGCGCTTCCAGGTCGAGGGCGGCACCGGACCCAACGTCGGGATGTCGGAGTTCGAGGTCCACGCCGTCCCGTCCGCTCCGCAGGCGCCTGCGCAGGTGGCGGCAGTGGCGGGTGAGCGCGTCGCGACGGTGTCGTGGAGCCCGCCGGCGTTCGATGGTGGTGCTCCGCTGACCGGGTACGTCGTGACGCCGTACCGGCAGGGTGTCGCTCTGGATCCGGTGAATGTGGACGCGGGCCTGAGCAGCGTCGCCGTCACCGGATTGTCGGCCGGGCAGGCGTATGAGTTCGGTGTCGCGGCCAGGAACATCGTCGGGACGGGGCCGGAGTCGGCACGCACCGAGCCGGTGGTTCCGACCTGACAACCAGTTCGGGATGACGGTGAACTCGTTCGGGCGCGGTGACGTGGTTGTCATTGAGACCGGCAGCAACGACGTCCGGTTGTCCGGCCCGGACGCGAACCTGGCGAACCGGTACGCACAGCTGATGGTCTCGCACTCGTCGATCGCGGCATCTGGGCCGCACATCACTGGGGAGCAGGCGAACCATGTCCATCACCGCTTTCGCGCGCAGAAGCGCGTACGCCGCCGTTCCGCGGGCGGCGCTGTCCGCGGCACTGGCGTTCTCGGCGTCGACACCGGCGGCAGCACAACGAGCCCTCTTCACCGAGGAGACGGCGGGGGCCTTCTGGGCGCCCACACACGAGTGCGCGGAGGGCGGACCGGTGCAGGGCACGCTCCTGGTGCAGACCACCCGCGTCTTCGAGTCACCGGACCGCGACGACGCCAACCCCACGGTGCGGGTGCAGTTCCTCGCGGTGTGCCCGGACGGTAGGTCGTTCAGTTGGGCCGCGGGAAGTGTCCCGGCGACCCTCACCAGCACCGAGGACCTCAGGAGTGTCACCGCCTCCGGTGCGGGAGTCGCCCGGGACAACCTCGGCGGAACTCACCAGATCTCCTTCGACGTGGCCTGGACGGGCGTCGGATCCCTGGAGGTCGACCGGCCCGCGCCGGGAAGCATGCGCAAGGAGCGGGAGGCGACCGCGACGGGTCAGGTGATCTTCGACGGCGAAGCGATCGTCGACGGCTCGAACAACCACCCGACCCGGGAGGCTCCGTTCGTCCGCGTCGACACCGAGCGGTGATCCACCCACTCCCAGCGGCCAACGCGGCGGTGGTCGGGCCGGGCTCAGCCGCTGCGTAAACGGATACGTGTGGGCGCCAGGTTCCGGTCGACGGTTGGCGCCCACACGGCTCGCTGATCTGCCAGGATCACCGCATGGATCTGGCCGGTCGTCGTGCACCGCTCTGGATCGCCGTCGGCCTTGTGGCCGCGGCGCTCACCTGGTCCCACCTGACCGGCGGCGAGGACGAGCCGGCGCCGGACACGCGCGAGTACGCGCAGGCCCAACTCGCCGCGGCCGAAGGCGTGCCGATGGTCCTACCGGTGGCGCTGCCTGCCGGTTACGACTACGGACGCCTGTACAGCTTCGACTCCGGGGCGCGGGACCAGACCGGCGACGGCAGCGACGGCACCTCCCTCACCGACCTCGGGCTGCCCGACGGCTACGGCGGCGCCGACGTCAGCTGGAGGCATGCCGACTCACGTGAGGTCGTGTTCTCTCCCGACCCGGACCGATCCTCCGACGATGACGACCTCCCCATCGTCGCCGTGTGCGTCCAGCCGACCAGCCTCGACGACGAGCTCTGCCCCGAGTCGCAGGACGCGAGGCATCTACAGCGACAGCTCGGCGGGACACGGGTGGCCATCTACGTCGCCAGCAAGGACCACCACGACGTCAGCGCATGGCGCGACGTCGCCCTCACCACCGACCTTTCCAAGGTCCGCTGGCTCCACTGAGAGGTTCCGTCGCGCGCCTCTAGCGCCGGTCGTCGTAGGCGCGTACGGACACGATGTGTGCACGTGGCGCGCCGTTGGTGGCGTGGACGACGACGCGTAGCGCGTCCGTACGCAGGTCGACGTCGAAGCGTCGGGTCCGTCGACGGTTAGCCTGCTCACCGGCCACCGGGTGCCACTGCCCGTCGGTCCGCGCCTGGATCTCGTAGTCGCGGACCAGCCCGGGCATGGTTTCGCTCGGCGTCCAGTGGTGGTGCAGGTTGATCAGGTCCTCCTCGACCTCGACGTCGAAGATCACGGCCAGCTGGCGGATCTCGACCGGCTCCGGCCACTGGAGCTCGAGCCACGGGTGCGGGTCGAAGGCCAACGGCTCCGACGCCCACAGCTGTGGGCCCCCGTAAGGGCGGGCGTAGCCGCCGACGGCGCGCTGCGGTGCGTACGCGTCAGTCTGTTCGACCAGGCGCAGGCACAGGCCCTCCCGATGCCAGACGTGCTTCCAGGACCGCCACTGCTCGGTGTACTGCTCGTCGGGGTCCATCTCCCGATGCCGGAAGAACAACAGTCCCGGCTCGGTGGTCGCGCTCCGGTGCACCTTCAGGTCGGGGTTGGGCGCCAGCACCACGAACGCGTTCTGTGCCTCCTGCGGTGTCCAGTCGAGGTTGACGCGAACCCACTGCTTCTCTCCCGCGGACACCGCGACCTGCGTCGCACCGACCTGGTCGGCCGGCAGGTAGTTCTGCGGCTTGCCAGTCGTGTGAACGGCGACGTCCAGGGTGGTGTCGGCCCGGGCGTCGACCAACAGCTCCAGCGCGCCGAGGGTGGGTGCCACAGGCAGCACGATCCCAAGCGGGGCGTCGAGAGCCTCCGTGTCGGTGCTGACCTCGACCGTGAGCTGACGCAGGGTGGACGACGCCGTCACCGTCGCGCGCGGGGCGAGATCGTGGGGATCCTCGGAGCAGATTCCGAGGACGGACGCGTCGGTGCGCACCAACGCCCGGCGGACCTCGCTCACGTGGTCGCGCGCGAGCTCACGCGGAGAGCAGTCCAGGCTCAGCGCGAGATGTGCCGCGAGGCCGGCCGCCTCGCCCAGGACGGCGCACGTGGCCATCACCCGCGTACTGCCGAACGCCACGTGGCTCGCGCTGATGTCCCGGCCGGCCATCCACAGGTTCGCGACGTTGCGGGAGTACAGGCAACGCAGCGGGATGTGGTAGTTGCCGTCGGCGTGCCAGTGCCGGGAGCCGCGTTCGCTGGCGTAGACACCGCCGGGCGGGTGGAGGTCGATCGACCAGCCTCCGAACGCCACCCGGTCGGGGAACTCGGTCTGGCCCAGGACGTCGTGCTGGGTGAGCACGTGGTCGCCGACGAACCGGCGATACTCCCGCTTGCCCGGGACCGAACCGATCCATTCCAGGGTGAGGTTGTCCGCCGCGAAACTGCCGGAGTTCTTGATGTAGTCCCAGATGCCGTAGACGACGGACTGCAGCTCGTCGCGGATCGTCTCGTTGTCGTCCACGACGTCGAGTTCGCCGCCCCACTCGATCCACCAGTACGCGCAGCCGTTGTTCTCCACGGCGATCACGCGGCGGTCGGGGACGGCCGTCTCGGTGATGTCCTTGGCGAAGGGCGGTGGGATGAAGGGTGCGGGCCGTCCGACGTCCTTGGTGTAGAAGAGGATCGTGCTACCGAGGGTGTTGTCGTCGGGCACCTGCGGCGCCCACGGCTCCTGGTAGACGTCGTACGCCTCACGGCCGGTCCGAAAGTCGGCACCGGCGAGGAAGCCGATCAGGCCGTCGCCGCTGCAGTCGATGAACACCGGGCTCTCGAAGCGGATGCGGCGTTCGGACCCGGACATCCAGCCGGTGACCGAGACGACCCGCTGCTCGTAGCCGTCCTCCGACCGGGCGGTCGGAAGAGCCTCCGCCTGGACCTCCGTCACGTCGGTGTTGAGGAAGAGGGTGATGTTCGGCTCGGCCCGAACGGCTTCGAGCACGGTGAGGTCCCAGTAGTAGGGGTTTCCCTCGCGGTTGCGGTACTGGTTCTCCACGAACAGCTCGCCCATGATTCCGGTCTCGCGGGCGTTGCGGTGGAATCCGTGGCCGGTGGCACCGCAGACCCAGACCCGGACCTCACTGGAGGAGTTGCCCCCGAGCACGGGACGGTTCTGCACCAGGGCGACCCGCGATCCGGCACGTGCGGCGGCGATGGCCGCGCACACTCCCGCCAGCCCGCCGCCGATCACCGTGACGTCGCTTCTGACCTGCTCCGAGCGCATGCCGATCAACCCTCCTCTTCCTGCCTCGGCTCACCCGTCGGCGTACCTGTGTGGTGTGCTCGAAGGCGAGGTCCGAGACTCAACGGCCACGGTAATCGTGTTGGCGCCCAGGGACCCGGCGCGCGGGCAGGTGTGGTCGATACCGGTCAGCCCCACGCGGACCCGGCTGCTGGCGGCCTGTCCGATGCTCCGGGTGCTGCGGCCGCGCGGGATCCGGAGGCCTACGGCCGGCTCACCACCCGGCCGTGGTTCCTGTTCGTACGCGCCGTGGCATAGGCCCGACGCCCGCCACGCGGCCGCGACCCGCTCCCGGCGCTCAGCCGTGCTCCCGGATCGGGCGGATCTCGACACCGCTGTGGCCCGCATGGACCTCCGGGAGCTTCCCGGCGAGGGAGATCGCCTGGTCGAGGTCGGAGGCGTCGAGCACGTAGTAACCGCCGAGCACCTCCTTCGTCTCGGCGAACGGTCCGTCGATGACCATGAGTCGGCCCGTCGCGTCCGCGCGCAGGCTGGTCGTGGCCGTCGTGGACTCCAGTTCGTGACCGCCGAGCACGCTGGCCCCGGCCGCCGCCCGGAAGGCCTCGTGCCCCTCCATGTTGGCCTGCTCCTCCTCCGCGGTCCTCGCGTCCCACTTCTGCTCGTCCCCGTAGATGAGGACCAGGTACTTCGCCATGTCGCTGCTCCGATGATGTGGGGCCCGGTCGGCCCGACCATGCCTATGACGTACCAGGAGTCCGCCAATCGACAAACCGACGCGCCCGGTCCAGGTGGCTCCGGGAGAAGGCGCGGCCGTTCGCGGAACGCCGCTGGCGCGCGCGTCACCGCTGGGGGATCGTGGGTGAACAGCGGGGAGTCTTCGGTACACAGGCAATCGAAGGAGCATCCGATAGATGATGAATCCCGAAGTCGCGCCGGGCCCGTTCACCGATCTGGATCGCTTTGTGTTCGAGTCGTGGGGCTACCTCGTGATCCCCGACGTGCTGACCCCGGCGGAGGCGGAGGAGGCCTATGAGGCGTCCAAGCGGCTGCACGCCTCCCGCGAACGGGCGTTCGGCCAGATCGGACAGGGCTACCACACCGAACCCAGCCTCGAGCGACTGATCGACCATGCGGCCGTGCTGCCCAAGGTGCGGGGTCTGTTCGGCGACCGGTTCATCCTGCAGGCGAGCTGGAACACCATGCAGCCCGCGCACGCCGGGGTGGGTGGCTGGCATCAGGACGGCTCGAGCGCGTACAACTTCAACCAGGTGGGATATCCGGTACCCCTGATCCAGTTGCGGGCGTCGTTCCTGCTGACCGACCAGCTGGAGCCGGGCACGGGCAACATGGAACTCATCCCGGGCAGCCACCGCAGCCAGGTGCCGCTGCCGGCCGACATCCGCGCCGAGCGGGGCGACACCCCGATCGGGCACGTGATCTGCGCGCCGATCGGGTCGGTGCTCCTGTTCCACAACGGTGTGTGGCACCGCACCTACCGCCACGACGGAGACCGCGACCGTTACACGGCGCACTACGTCTACAGCCCGCCGTGGGTGCGTGCGGCCGACCGGTTCGCCAACTCCGAGGACTTCCTGGAGCGGACGACGCCGATGCGCCGGGCCCTGATGGGCGAGTTCGAACGGCCCGACGCTCCCTACGGGGCCAGCTACCAGCCGCTGCCGTTCGGCTAGCTCGCCGGCACCCTCCGTGCGCCAGGTGCCTGTCGCCGCGTTCGTCACCCGAGTCGCGGCGACAGCCACCGGGGCTGGGTCGTGTCCTAGAGGGCCTTGCGGTACGGGCTCATGTCCATGCCCGGGTAGCGGAGTCCGACGTTGGCGATGGTGTTCTCGTCCCAGTAGGGGTCGCCGACGCGTGGGAATCCGACGAACTCGCGTTCGCGGGGAGTGGCGTTCTCCAGGAAGTGGTTCATCTCGGCGCTGCCACCGTCGTGTTGGAACGTGACCTGCCCGGCCCAAGGTGTGTCGACCCGCTTGAAGCCGATGTTCTGGGCGTAGCGGAGGCCTTCGGAGGCGCGGAGCGCGGAGCCGCGGTGGAAGGTGTTCATGGAGTAGATCAGCACCGAGCCGGCGGGGACGACGACGGGGAACTCGTGTGCGTAGAGCTCGGGGTGGTCCTCCCGGCTGCGATGGCGCGGCTCCCGCGGTTCGTCGCGGGTGAACTGCTGGGACACGACGTAGGTCGGGCTCAGGTCGACCGTCACGTCGGTGTAGTAAATGATCGCCGGCAGGTCGACGATCTCCTCGTCCGGCTTGGGGCAGACCAGGGTGTTGTTGCCGTAGTCCAGGTGCAGTCGCTGTTCGAAGTCACGGGTGCCGGCATACTTCCCGCCGAGCTGGCCGTGGCTGAGCATGAGCCGGTCGGTGCCGATGACCCGTTCGGCGAAGGCGATCAGCTCCGGATGCAGCGTCGAGGCGTTCAACGCGTCACCCACGAAGGGGAAGGTGGCGTGCGTGCGCAGCCGCCCGGTGAGACTCGCGACGGAGTCGGCGTACCAGCGCGGATGACGGGCGTACTCCTCCCAGGGAGGCATGTACTCGTGGATGTTCTCGACGGTCGCCCGCACCTCGTCGTCCTCCAGGAGGCGCACGATGACGTACCCGTGCTCACGCCAGTGTTCGTAGTCTGCTTCCGTGATGCGACCCATTCTTCTTTTCCCTTCTGCCGGGGTGACGGATCTTCCGTGGGGACAGACGTCGAGCGCACGGGGCGCTTCGGGGCCAGGGGAGTGGAGGGCACCTGGTGGCTGTGTCTGTCTCGCAGTCGTCGACGCATCGGTGCGCCAGCTGATTCGGGGCGAAGCCGCGTTGCCTCGCTGGCATGTCCGGCCGTGTGATCGGAATTCCCGGCCGCCGGGCCGCTGGAGTTCTCAACTGCCGTTGGACCTCACGCCATCGCAACTTACCGCGTCGCGCACCTGCGTCGGCGGGCGGCGGCGACGATGGGACCGGTCATGGCCAGAAGTGATGTGGGAGCCTGACCCGATGACAACACACTGGATCGCGGTGGTGGGCAACAGTCCGGGTGTCGGAAAGTCGACCCTGTGCGTGGCGCTCGCGAGCTGGCTCCGTGACGCCGGCGCGGTGGTCGATCATTTCGAGGAGGAGCACATCCTCACCCGTGCGCAGTTTCGCGATGTGGCGGAGGAGTTCGCCGGCGACGGGGTCGTACACCCGCGCACCCTGGTCGCCGCCACCCGTTCCTACGTCGAACATGCCCGCGGGAGCGGGGTGGACGTCCTGGTGACCGACGCCCTGATCCCGTTCGTCCCGTCGCTGGTCGCCTGGGGTCAGGACGAGCCGGCGATCGCCGAGATCATCCGCGACCTGGAGCGGGCCGTGGAGCCGACTCGGGTGACCTTGGTCTATCTGCGGGACGACCCGGGGGTGGCGCTACAGCGTGCCGTCGATCGCGAGGGGCCGGCGTGGGCAGAGTGGTACGTCGGCAAGCTCGGCGCCGCGCCGGGCACCCGCTCCGTGGTCGACCTGGCGTCGGCGGCCGAGCATCTTCGCCGCGAAGCCGACCTGACGCTGCGGCTGCTGGCGGCCTCGCGATGGGACGTCGTGATCGCGGACGCCGGGGTGGCCGACGCGGGGCAGATCGCGCGGTACGTCCGGGAGCGGTTGCGCGGCCGGCTCCAGGACGTCGTCCCGTCCGGGCGCTGACCTTTCGGCAGGACAACCCTCGCTTCCTGGCGCGCGATATGCGAACATGTGTTCGTGCCAGGTGAGGCGACCATCCTGCACGCTGACCTCGACGCGTTCTACGCATCTGTCGAGCAGCGTGACGATCCTCGCCTGCGCGGCCGACCCGTGATCGTCGGAGCGGGCGTGGTGCTCGCCGCCAGCTACGAGGCCAAGGCCTACGGCGTCCGTACGGCGATGAGTGGCGGACAGGCTCGGATGCTGTGCCCGCAGGCGATCGTGGTCCCGCCCAGGATGTCGGCCTACTCCGAGGCGAGCAGGGCCGTGTTCGAGGTCTTCCGGCAGACGACGCCGCTGGTCGAGGGGCTCTCGATCGACGAGGCGTTCCTCGACGTCGGCGGGTTGCGGCGGATCTCCGGCCGGCCCGTGGACATCGGCGTGCGGTTGCGGCACGACGTCCTGAGCCAGGTCGGCCTGGCGATCACGGTGGGCGTGGCGCGCACCAAGTTCCTCGCGAAGGTGGCCAGCGGGGTGGCCAAGCCCGACGGCCTGCTGGTGGTCCAGCCCGACGGTGAGCTGGCCTTCCTGCACCCACTGCCGGTCGAACGACTCTGGGGCGTGGGCCAGGTCACCGCCAAGAAACTGCGCGACCGGGGCATCACCACGGTTGGTCAGGTGGCCGAGCTCACGGAGTCGACCCTGGTCTCGATGCTCGGCCGCGCGGCGGGGCGGCATCTGCACGCGCTCGCCCACAACCGTGACCCACGGCCCGTGCAGGTGGGTCGCCGGCGCCGATCCGTCGGGGCGCAGCGCGCGCTCGGTCGTCGGCCCAGGTCGCCACATGAGATCGACGCCATCCTCATCGGCCTGGTCGAACGCGTCACCAGCCGGATGCGGGCGGCCGGGCGGACCGGGCGCACCGTCGTGCTCCGGCTGCGGTTCGACGACTTCTCCCGGGCGACCCGCTCGCACACCCTCGCTCGGGCGAGCGCGCAGACCAACGAGATCCTCGCCGCCGTACGCGGTCTGCGGACGGCGGCGAACCCGCTGATCGAGAGTCGGGGGCTCACCCTGGTGGGAGTGGCCGTCAGCAACCTCGACGACGACGGTGCCGTCCAACTCGAACTGCCGCTCGACGGACACCGCGACGCCGCCCTCGACGCCGCGTTGGACGCCGTACGCGAGCGGTTCGACTCGGGCGCGGTCACCCGTGCGGTCCTGCTCGGCCGGGACCAGGGCCTGACGGTGCCGATGCTGCCCGACTAGGTCGTGTCCTGGCCCGCGTGGTCCCGGCCGGAGGATCGAGTCCGGCTCGGTCGGTGGTCTCGGGTCGGATCAGCCGCGCGGAGCGATCCGCTCGAGCTCCTCGACGGTGCCGGACATGATGACGCGCAGGTGCTCGGTGATGTGCTCGACGGGCCAGTCCCACCAGGCGAGCCTGCGAAGTCGGGCGACCTCGTCCGCGTCGAAGCGGGTGCGGATCAGCTTGGCCGGGTTTCCGCCGACGATGGCGTAGTCGGGAACGTCGTCGACGACCACGGAGCCGGAGGCGATGATCGCGCCGTGTCCGATGCGGACGCCGGGCATCACCATCGCGCGGTAGCCGAACCACACGTCGTTCCCGACGATGGTGTCGCCCCTGCCGGGCAGGCCGCTGATCAGATCGAAGTGATCCGACCAGGAGCCACCCATGATGGGGAAGGGGAAGGTGGACGGACCGTCCATGCGATGGTTCGCGCCGTTCATGATGAACCGAACGTCGGTACCCAGCGCGCAGAACTTCCCGATGACCAGCTTCTCCGGCCCGTAGTGGTAGAGCACGTTGCGGGTCTCGAACGACGTCGGGTCATCCGGGTCGTCGTAGTACGAGTACTCGCCCACCTCGATGAGCTCGGACTTCACCAGTGGCTTGAGCAGCACCACCCGCGGCTGGTCGGGAAACGGATGGAGGGTAGTCGGGTCGGCGGGCACGCGGTTCATGGAGGACGCCTTCGGTTTCGGATTCGGGTCCTCCCACTGTGCCAGGCGCCCGGTCCGGCAGGAGATCCACTGGTCGCTCGGGCGGGTGGGCACGCGCGGCTAGGCTTTGGCTCAGGGTCACCGTTCACCCCCAGAGAGCGAGCCTGACGTGCCCGACGACACGCCGACCGACTCCCGTCCCGCTCTGCCGTTCCGCATCCTGATCGTCTTCGTCGCGGCCGTCCTGCTCTGGCTGTTCGTCTATCACGGGACGCCGCTCGGCTACGGCTACGACCGCCTCACCCATGCCGCGCGGGCGGTCCTCACGACGATCCTCGTCGTACCGATGGTGGTGCTCGCCCGCCGCCTGCTCGCCCGCCGCCCGTGGGCGGGACTCGGGTTGCCCTCGCTCCGCACCGGCTGGCGGCACCTACTGCTCGGCGTGGCCTGCTGGGCGGTCCCGGCGGCGCTCGGGTTCGCGCTCTGTCTCGGCTTCGGCTGGGTCGAGATCGGCCTGGGTGCCTCCGTCGGCGAGGTTCTGCAGACGGCGGCCCTTCTGGTCGTGCTCGTCTTCCTGTACGAGGCGTTGCCCGAGGAGTTCGTCTTCCGCGGCTACCTCCAGCGCAACCTCGTCACCAGGGTGCAGCCGTGGCAGGCGGTCGTGGCGCAGGCGGCCCTCTTCACGCTCTTCGGGTTCCTCGTGGGCGCCGCGCGTTCCATCGACCGGATCCTCGTCTTCTTCGTCTTCGCCCTGGTCCTCGGCGTGTTCCGCGTGGCCACCGGCGACATCTGGGCGGGCATCGGCTTCCACCTCGGCTTCCAGACGGTCGCGCAGCTGTTCTCGGGCGAGGGCGCCGTCTTCGAGACGACAGGGCTCGGCACGCTCGAGTTGGTCGCCCTGGGCGGGTTGCCCTTCTTCCTCGGCTGGCAGGCCATCGAACGCCTGAAGAAGGGGAGCCTCGACTGGCGCACGCTCCAGCCGGATCCGTGCGGACGCGCGGCCGGCGCCGCGTAGCGGCGAAGCGGCGTTCAGTCCCGGAGGAGCAGACCCTCCATGACGAGGTCGAGCATCCGGGCGGCGCGTGCCTCGCCTCCGGTCGCGGGGTCGATCCGCCACAGGAACGAGATCAGCAGCAGAAAGTCGTCCGGGTCGACGTCGGGGCGGAGCAGGCCGGCGTCCGCGCCCGCGGTGAGCAGCTGCTTGATCGCGCCGATGACCAGCGCGTAGGCCTCGTCCTCGAGGCTTGCCGTCGTGGCCGCGTGAATGACCTCCGCGACGCCGTACTTCACCTGGCCGTAGCGCGCGACCCGGTCCAGCCAGCCGCGCAGGGCCGTGAGCGGCGGCTGGGTTTCGAGGAGGGCGGGAGCGAGCGCGGCGAGTTCCTCCAGCTCGTGCCGGTAGATCGCCAGGACGAGTGACTCCCGGGTGGGGAAGTGGCGGTACAGCGTGCCCGGACCGACCTCGGCGCGTTTGGCGATCTCGTTGAGGGACGTGTCACCCGCCCTCGACAACGCTTCGCGCGCGACTTCCAGGATCCGACGCCGGTTCTCTCGGGCGTCGGACCGGACCGGTTTCCCCGTCATGTCGTACAGCTCCCTTCGCGACTCCTCAGCCCCATCTTGCTAGACGGAGACCTCTCCGGTACCGTCGGGTCCACTACCGGAGAGGTCTCCGGAAAAGGATCATGGCAACGATCGAGGAGGATCGGTGGCGCAGACCGTGTTGGTGACCGGAGGTACGGGATATGTCGCGGGCTGGTGCGTCGCGGAGTTGCTCCGGCGCGGCTACCGCGTGCGGAGCACCGTCCGGGACGGCAGCAGGGGAGCGACGGTCCGGCGCGCCGTGTCGTCCGTGGTCGATCCCACTGACCGCCTCTCCCTGGTCGTCGCGGACCTCACCGCGGACGACGGGTGGGACGCCGCGGTCGACGGCGTGGACTTCGTGCTCCACGTGGCGTCCCCGCTCGGCGACACCGCACGCGGCGCGGACGACCTGATCGTCCCCGCGCGGGACGGCGCCCTGCGGGTGCTGCGTGCGGCCGCCGACGCCGGCGTCCAGCGGGTCGTGTTGACGTCGGCGGCGAACGCGGCGAGCCCCTCCTCCTACGGCGACGACAGCGTGACCGACGAGACGCTCTGGACCGATCCCGACGACCCGACCCTGATCCCCTACCGGAGAGCCAAGACGATCGCGGAGAAGGCCGCGTGGGACTTCATGGCCGACCACGACGGACCCACCACCCTCACGACGATCCTGCCGGGAGCGGTGTTCGGCCCGATCCTCGACGTCGGCCACCTCGGCACCACGCGGATCATCGCCCGGATGCTCGACGGAAGCATGCGCGGCGCCCCGCGAATCGCGTTCGAGATCGTCGACGTACGCGACATCGCCGACATCCACATCCGCGCGATGACGGCGCCGGCGGCCGCGGGTGAGCGGTTCCTGGCGACAGGCGAACTCGTGTCGATGCGGGAGATGGCCCGCGCTCTCCGCGCGGGGCTGGGTCCGGCCGCCGACAAGGCGCCGACGCGGGAGCTTCCCGATGTCGCGGTCAGGTTCGCGGCGAGGTTCCTCGACCCCTCACTGCGCGAGATCGTCCCCGCGCTCGGGCGACGAAACCGGCACCGCACGGACAAGGCGCGGCGACTGCTCGGCTGGCAGCCGCGGCCCGCCGCCGAGACGCTCGTCGACTGCGCGCGGAGCCTCATCGAGGCGAAGGCCGCTCAGGTCGGTCCGTAGGCCCCGGCCTTGCTCTTCCCCGTACGGAAGGGCCGCCCGGCGGTGACGAGGACGACGAACGTGGACGCCAGGAGCAGGGCGCTGGCGACGGCGAAGGCGGCCCGATACCCCGCCACGTCGGCGTTGTGCGCGGCCCGGGCGGTGACGCCGCTCGCGATCGTGTTCAGCAGAGCCACGCCGAGCGCGCCGCCCAACTGCTGGGTGGTGTTGACGAGGGCGCTGGCCACTCCGGCGTCGTTCGCGTCGATTCCGCTGAGGGCGACATTGTTGACGGCAACGAACACGACACCGAGCCCGAAGCCAAGCAGCGCGAGCGCCGACAGGAGAAGGATTAGACTTCGCGGGTGGTCGATCGTGGTGAGCGTGAGCATTCCGACGACACCAAGAACCATCCCTGAGACCATCAGCGGGCGCGGACCCATCCGGGGAAGGAGCGCCGACACGAGCACGGCGCTCACGATGATCCCGACGCTGAAGACGAGGAACACGAGACCGGTTCGCAGCGGCGTGAGTCCGAGCCTCCCCTGGAGGTAGTAGGTCAGGAACAGCAGCATTCCGAACATCGCGCCGGCGGCCAGCAGGGTGGTGAGATAGGCGCCGCCCCGGACCCGGTCCGTGACCACTCGCAGCGGAAGCATCGGGTGCTCGGCGCGGTGCTGCCTGACGACGAACGCGAGGAGAATCGCACCGGAGGCGACGAGGGTGACCAGGGTGAGCGGATCGCGCCAACCCCGGCCTTCGTCCGCGGCGAGGGTGAATCCCGCGACCAGACCGAACGATCCGGCGGTGGCGAGCGCCGCGCTCGGAACGTCGTACCGCCGGTGCGTCTTCTCGAGGCGGCTCTCGCGAACCGAGTAGAGCGCGAGTGCGGCGGCGACGAACGCTATGGGTACGTTGACGAACAGTGACCAGCGCCAGTCGACGTACTCGGTCAGTACGCCGCCAAGCAGGAGGCCGACCGCCCCGCCCGCGCCCTGGACCGCGCCGAAGACTCCGAAGGCACGCGAGCGCTCCCGCGCCTCGGTGAACGTGACGGTGACCAGTGCGAGCGCCGCCGGGGCGAGTGTCGCGGCGAACACGCCCTGGGCGCCGCGGGCGACGAAGAGCAGCTCCGGTGTGGAAGCGAACCCTCCCAGTGCCGAGACCGCGGCGAACCCGATCAAGGACGGACCAGCGTTCTCCTGCGTCCGTTGATGTCGGCGACGCGTCCGCCCAGCAGGAGCAGGCCGCCGAAGGTGAGGGCGTAGGCGGTGACGACCCAGTGCCGGTCCGCCTGCGCGATGCCCAACTCGCGTTGGGCGTCCGGGAGTGCGATGTTGATGACCGACGCGTCGAGCACGACCATCAGACTGGCCAGCGTGATGGCGACCAGGGCGGTCCAGCGCCTGGGGTCCGCGGCCGTCGGCCGGATGGTGGCGGCTGCCGTCGGTGTGTTCTGGGTGGGCACAGATGTTCCTTGCGACAAGAGCGGTGGAAGGCTTCGACGTCGACGTCCCCCGTCTCGTCGTACCGGGTCGAGTGTCGAGGGCCCCTGGCTCTGTCGCAAAGAAACTTGCTGAAGCAGCAAACAGTCCGGTGTCAGTCCGTGGAGATGAAGTACTGGTGCGGATCGGTCGGTCCGGGTGTCGGGAACCACGCGCCCGTACTGCTGATCATCGACTTCGGGACGTTGTGGAAGTCGTTGCGCACGATGCCGTAACCAGTGGCCGGCAGGATGATCCCGATCAGGGTGAACTCCTCCGCGGCGATCTCGATGACCTGCCGCATGAGCTCGTCCTGTCGTTTCTCATCCGTCGTCGTCCTGATCTCGTTGTAGAGCCGCATCTGGTTGCGGATGGGCTCCGGTGGCTCCTCGCCGCCCTTGCCGCGACTCTCGTACCACTGCACCCAGGGCAGGAAGTGTTCCGTGCCGTGGTGCGGGAAGACCGCGCGCGGGTCCATCAGGATGTTGAGTCCGCCGAAGTCCACGTCGATCGCCGCGTCCTGGAGGTTCGCCTCGGCACGACTCGCCATGAGTTCGGCGCTCCACACCCGCGGCTCCGTCTCGACGCCCACCTCACGCCAGTAACGGCTGACGAACTCCGCGACGTCGGGGAGCACCGGGCTGTCCCACTGGACGGTGCACTCGAGCATGATCGAGATGCGCTTTCCGTCCGGGCCGAGCCGGAACCCACCCCCGTCGCGTCGGCTGAACCCCGCGCGGTCGAGGTGGTCGTTCGCCTTGGCCACGTCGTACTCGATGTACTGCTTCGCGAGCCGTTCGTTGTAGAACTTCGACTCCCGGCGCGGTGAGCTCTGCCAGGGCTCGCCCTGACGCTGGTAGACGGCGTCGATGATCTCCTGCCGGTTCAGCGCGTGGGACAGGCCGATGCGGAAGTCCTTGTTCTGGTAGATCTGCCGCTTGATCGGGTTCTTGTGGGTGAGGTTGAGGGTGATCATCGCCTCGTTGACGAGTTCGGAGGTGAGGTCGAAGAACCTGTAGTTGCCCTTCTCCCTGCTCCGGGCCAGGACCGGCTTGTTCCGCAGGGTGTTGATGTGCCGGTCCACCTGGCCGAACTCGCCGTTCTGTGCTCGCAGCAGTGCCGCCTCGAGGTTCTGCATGACGTAGTAGTGGATCTCGTCGATGTAGGGGAGTTGCCGGCCCTGCGGGTCGACCTTCCAGAAGTACGGGTTTCGCTTGGCGATGATGCGTTCGAGTCCGTCGCCGAGTGGTGAGGTGACGACCCACGCGCTGAGGACGGGCAGGTCGGGGTTGATCGACCAGTCGGCCTGGTTCAGGAAGAGCTGCACCCAGTCGTCCAGGCTCGCGTCCTTGACGAGCGCCTCGATCCCTTCCGGGTTGTACTTCTTGTGGAACTTCTGGAGATAGTGGCGCGGCTTACCGATGATCTCGTCCCCGTACCCTCCGGCCAGGACGCGTGGCAGCAGCCCGTGCGGAGTGTCGTACTTGAAGACGACGGTGTGGTCGTCGGTCTTCTCGACCTTGGGTGGTTGGTCGTTGCTCAACAGGTCCGTGGGCGGCACCGGAGTGAGTTCCTCGTTCATGAGGAGGTCCTCGTACCAGAACATGATGTCGTCGGCGGTGAACGGATGGCCGTCCGACCACTTCACGCCCTGCCGGAGGTGGAACACGTACTCCCGGCCGTCGTTGTTGACGTCGTAGGACTCGGCCAGGTCGGGGATGATGCCGCTCCAGTTCCGGTTGTAGCGGAGCAGGCCGTTGTAGCGCTGTTGCCGATCCATCCAGGCGACGTACTCGCCGCTCACCAACAACGAATGCCAGGTGCCACCGTAGGTGCCGAGGCGTTCGACCGGCTCGACGACCAGCGGCGCGCTGGGCAGCCGATCCTTCAGCGCCGGAAGCTTTCCCTGCTTGACCAACTCGGCGAGCATGGGCGCTTCCTTGCCCGTGCGAGCACCGGATCCACCGGCCCCGCCGGCCGGCTCTGGCTGACGTTTCTCCGGATCGGTCGCGAAGAACTGGCAGCCCGGAAGGGTCAGGATCGCTCCGGCCGCGGCGGCGGTCTTCAGGAAGGACTTGCGGCTGAGACTCCGTCGTTCCTCTCGATGATCCATCGCGATACGCCTTTCACGGAGGCCGATGATGCGGGTGAAGGCCGATGGCGGCGAAGTCGCGTCACGACTCGTAGCCGATGCCGGGCTCGGTCGGTGCCTGGACGTGACCGTCCGGGCCGACGGCGGCTTCCCGTTGGACGGGGTTGGAGTAGATGAGGGATTCGTAGTACGTCGTGTTCGCGATGGCCATGCACAGATGCCGGTTGACCGCTCCGCCGCCGTGTACTTCGGCGCGGATACGGAACGCGTCGGCCAGGTGCGCGATCCGCATGGCACCGGTGATCCCGCCCTTGAACGCAGCGCTGGTGCGGACGAACGCGGGCGACACCTCGGTGATGAAGTCGGCGGTGTTCATGTGGGCGCCGTCGGAGGTCTCGGCGACCAGGAGCGGAACGCGTACCTTCTCGGACAGGATGCGGTAGGCGGTGATGCTGAACTCCCGCATCGGCTCCTCGTACCACAGGTACCCCGCGTCGGCGAGCGCGTGGCCGAGATACAGCGCGTCCGGAAGGTCGAAGCCGGCGGACCCGTCGTACATCAGGGGTATGTCGTCGCCCACGTGCGCGCGTAGGGCGGCGCACAACCGGGCGTCGTCGCGGGCGTCGCCCCAGGCGTGCAGCTTGATCGCCGGGTAGCCGAGCGTGAGGCACTGGTCGGCGACGTCGAGATACTCCTGCACGGACTCGAACGTGACCGTGCTCGCGTAGGCGGGGATGGAGGTGCGGAATCCGCCCAGCAGCTGGTGAACCGGAACGCCGGCGGCCTTCCCGGCGAGATCCCACAGCGCGACGTCGAGCACACCGAGGGCGTAGATCGGCAACTCCTCGATCCGGTCGACCTCCCAGATCCGGTGCCACAGGTACTCGCGCTGGAGGGGGTCCTGGCCCACGAGTTCGTCCCGTAGCCGGCGGGCGACGACCTCGGCGACGATCGAGCCTCTCCGGGCGTGCGCGACACCCTCGACACCCGCGTCGGTGATCACCCGGATGACCGCGCGGGTGCCCGCCGGCGACGAACCCGGAATTCCTTTACGCCAACGATAGGAAGGTCCAGCCGGTGCCTCGACGACATCGGTCTTCACGTCGTTGATTCGCATCCGTTGCCTCGCTTCGCGTGTCGGCACTCGATGCGCCCGGCCGATGAGATCACGCGCGAACGACATCGGCGGTCCGCAGGTCGGCAATGCGTCGGAATCGATGGGCCCGGCCTCATTGATTGCCCAGCAGAACTGTGCGGCTGTCAGAGGGCGAATACGGGCTCAGAGTAGCTATGAGGTGGCGGCATGACCACCTTCGGTTCACGCCTGGTGACTGACCGATCGTGGACAGTGCCGATCGTCGACGGCGACGGAAACGCCTTGGGGCGTTCGGCGTCCGGCTTCCTGCCCGGTTGCGGAAACGGTGTGGTCTACCCGTGCAGCGCGACCGGTAGGTGGCGCGGCCCGCGAAGGATCGGGCTGCGTCGGTACGGCGGTGGGTCCTCGACCAGCCGGGCACCGCCGAGATGCGCGAGAAGTTCGGTCAGCGCGACCTGGGTCTCCAGTCGGGCCAGCGGTGCGCCGAAGCAGTTGTGGATGCCGCTGCCGAACCCGAGATGCTGGTTGTCCTCGCGGGTGGGGTCGAAGCGGTCGGGGTCGTCGAACCGCACCGGATCCCGGCTGCCGGAGGCGAGTACGAGGATCAGCGGCGCGCCCTGGGGGATCGTCGTACCCGCGACGTGGACGTCGGCGAGCGGCGTACGCAGCGGCAGCATCTGCACTGGCGGCTCGTACCGCAGGAGTTCCTCCACGGCGCGGGGCATCAGCGCCGGTTCGCGTCGAAGTCGCTCCAGCCACTCGGGATGGCGGAGCAACGTGAGCGTGCCGTTGGTGATCAGGTTGACGGTCGTCTCGTGGCCGGCGATGAGCAGCAGGACGCCGGTGGCCATGAGCTCCGGCCGGGTGAACCGACCGTCGGGCCCCTCTTCCTCGACGTAGGCCGAGAGCATGTCGTCGGCCGGGTGACCGCGGCGGGTGTCGGCGAGATCGCCAAGATACTGTCCCATCGCCCTGCGCGCCTCGAGGCCGGCGCGTTCCCGTACGGCCGGGTCCTCGCCCGGCGTGGGGTCGAAGCTCGCGATGATCGCCTCCGACCAGGCCCGGAACCTGGTCTCGTCCTCCCGTGGAACGCCGAGCAGCCGGCAGATCATGGTGACCGGCAGCGGATAGGCGAAGTCGTCCACGATGTCGACGACGTCCCTGCCCCGGAGACCGGTGAGAAGGTCCCGGGCGACGCCGGCCATTTCCCCGACGAGCGAGTCGATCCGGCCCGGTGTGTGGGGCGGACCGAACGGCCGCATGGCGATGCGGCGGAGTCGGTCGTGTTCGGGATCGTCGACGATGATGAACGACGGGGGCAGGTCGTCCTCGGGCTCGATGCGTTCCGGTGGGATGCGGTTGCGGCCGTCGGAGCTGATCCGCGGGTCGTGCAGCAGGGCCTCGATCTCGTGGTAGGTCCCGACCAGATAGGTGCCGTCGTCCTGGCGCGCCACGCGATGCCGGCGCAACTCCGCGTAGAGGGGATACGGGTCGGCGCGACTGGCGTAGTCGTTGATCCGGTGGATCAGGGTGTCCACGGCCATGCGGGAGGACTCCTCGTCGTCGGGGCGAGCCTGCGCTCAGGTGTCACGCACCCGGGTCAGCCTTCGGTCCGGCAGGTACCCGGTGAGGGCGACGGTCGGGCCGTGGGAGAGCAGCTTCGGGTCCGGCACGTCGGAGGGAACCGGGCCGAGCGTCTCCGGCTGGTCGGCGGCGCCGGGCTCGGGCGGAAAACGCGCCGCGGTCTCGATGAGGCGTTCATAGTGCTCGAGCCACTTGGCCCGGTTGACGCTCACGGCGGCGGTGACGCGGCCGCGATAGCCGTAGACGGCGACCAGACGAGCCTCCCGCAGCGAGCCCTGGGCGATGACCACCTGGTCGGAGAAGGTCGGCACGCCGACCGACTTGATGTTGAGGCCGAACTGACTCGACCAGAACGCCGGGACCGCGAGGTGCGGCATCCGGCGCGACTCCGGGTTGACCATGTTGTGCGCCGCCACCTCGGCCTGGCTGACGGCGTTGCCCCAGTGCTCCAGCGACAGCAGTTGGTACTCGAAGAGCGGATGGGGGAAACGGGCGACGTCACCGGCGACGAAGACGTCGTCGGTGACGATGCCGTACATGGTGAACGCCCGGCACCCGGCGTCACAGGCGACACCGCGGGGTCCGGCGGCGAGCCCGCACTCGGCCAGCCAGTCGGTCTCGCGGACGGCGCCCAACGCCACCACGGCCACGTCGGCGTCGACCCGGGAGCCGTCGGAGAACCTCGCCCCGGTGAGCCGACCGTCGCCTTCGAGGGCGGTGACCGTGACACCGCAGCGCAGGTCGACCCCGTGCGCGCGTTGCAACCGGGCGGCGAGCTCTCCGAGCGTTCCCCCGAGCGCACCGACGAGTGGAGCCGGCCCGCGCTCGGCGACGGTGACCTCGAGGCCGCGTTCCCGGCACGCCGAGGCCACCTCCGAACCGGTGAACCCGGCGCCGATCACCAGGACGCGACGGGGGCCGGCGTCGAGTCGCTTGGCCAGGCGGGCAGCGTCCTCGCTCGTGCGCAGGCTGAACACGCCGTCCAGCGCGGCTTCGGCGGAATTCGGCCAGGGGCGGGCGCGGGTTCCGGTCGCGATCAGTACCCGGTCGAACGGCACCTCCGCGCCGTCGCCCAGGAGCACCCGCTTGCCGAGCAGGTCCAGTCCGGTCGCCCGTACGCCGAGCTTCCAGTCCGCGTCCACCTCGCGGCGTTGCGGCAGCCCCGTCAGGTCCGCGGCCATCCGGCCGAGCAGGACCTGTTTGGACAGGGGCGGCCGGTCGTAGGGTGGCCGGCGTTCCTCCCCGATCACGGTCAGCGAACCGGCGAAGCCCTCCTCGCGCAGCGTCTCGGCCGCGCGCAGCCCGGCCAGCGACGCGCCGATGATGACGATCCGGCCGTCCCGCAGGTCAGGAGGCATCGACGCGGCCTTCGCCGAGACGGTCGGCGACAAGGTCGCCGACTCCGACCTCGTTGCCGACGAGGATGGCCTGCACCGGGCAGGCCGCCGCGGCGCGGAGGACGCGTTCGGTTTGCTCCTCCGGTACGACCGGTGTGTACGACAGGGCCTCCTCGCCGTGCAGCTCGAACACCCGTGGAGCGAGGAACACACACTGTGCGTAGGCCTGACAGCGATTGAGGTCGACCACGACGTTCATCCGGGCACTCCCCCAACCGCGACGCCTGATGAGCGAACGACATCAGTGGTCCTACCCCGTGCGCGGCGGTCCCGCGCCTCCCGAGGGTCACGCACCCTTTGTGGCGCGCACAATCGACGGGTCGCGGGGCTTCCTGCCTCCGGCGGTCACGACCGGACCGGTGGTGGGCCCAGGGCGGAGGCCGGTTCGGCGAGTTGGGAGACGCCGCGCTCGGAGTACGGCCGCTCGTGTGAGCGAGTGGCCGTACCCCTTCGTCGGCCGGTGGGGGAGTCCTCCTACTTCGTGCCGGCGTTCTTGGCGGCTTCGGCGTAGGACTTCTCGAGCTCGCCGCGGATCGCCTCGCCGCCGTTCGACAACCAGACCTTGACACCTTCGTCCCAGTCGGAGACCGGCTTGCGGCCGAGGATGATCTGGGTGGCGAGGTCGTTGAGCACACCATCGATCTGGCCGCTCTTGCGGTCCTTGGTGTCGGAGTACAGGCCGTACGACGCGTCCTTGATCAGGCGCGGGGTGATCTTCTGCTGGATGGCGTACTGCTTGCGTACGACGTCCGGCTTGCCGGCGAGGTACAGCGCCATCGGCGCGTCCCCGAAGTACTGCAGCCCGATCCCGGTCTCGGTGACGCCGGTCCGGCTGGGAATCGGATCGCTGCCCTGCATGGTGTAGTGACTGCCGGGCAATCCGTACTTGCGGAAGAGGTACTCCTCCGTACCGAAGGAGGCCGACATCCAGTCGGCCAGCTTCAGCAGCGTCTCGGTCGAGTGCTCGTTGTCCTTGTTGAACGCCGTGATGTTGTTGAGGGCCAGACCGAGCCAGGGCGTGCCCTCCCCACCGTCGAACCCGGGCACGTCCAGCATGTTGACCGCGAAGGCGTCACCGGCGGTGTTGTCGGCGTAGAACTGGTTCCAGGCGACGAAGCTGTCCAGCACGAAGCAGACGATCCCGCCGTTGAACCACTGCTTCTGCTGGCTCGCGCCCGACCCGAAAGCGTCGGGGTTGACGACCCCGGCGGCGACCAGCTTCCGGACCGATTCGAGGGCCGTCTTCATCTGCTCGGACTCGTTGGCGCTGGTGAACTTCCCGCCCTCCTGCTTCCACAGGTAGGGGATGTCCAACATCTGCTTGACGTAGTTGGTCGGTGCCGAAGCCCAGGCCCACCGGCGGGACTTCGCGTCGGTCAGCTCCTTGCACAGGTCCAGGAACTCCTGGAAGTTGCTGGGCGCGGGGTCCTTGATGCCCTTGGCGGCCAGCAGATCCTCCCGGTAGAGCGGCAGGGCGGTACGGGCCATGCCGCGCGGGATCGGGATGCCCCAGATCGCGCCGTTGTAGATGCAGCCCTTCCACGCCTCGGCCGGAAGGTTGGCGAGGAACGGGTACTTCAGCACGGCGTCGCCGGCCAGGTGCTCGGTGAGGTCCTGGCACTTGGCCTGCAGCAGGCCGGGAAGTTGGGCCGTGGCCGGCGGGATGTTGATGACGTCGGGCAGGTCGTCTCCGGCGATCCGGGTCGCGAACTTCTCCGGATACTCGTCGTTGGAGGCCATGCTGATCTCGAGCGGAGAGCCGATGCGCTTGTTGAGGGTTTGCCAGAAGGAGTTGCGGTCCTCGGTGGGCGGAATCGCACCGGGGATGTTGGTCATGAAGGTGACGGTCTTGCCGTCGCCCGGTGTCTCCTCGATGGCCCGGACGGGCTTGTCGGGGTAGCTCAGGAACCCGTCCAGGATCAGGTCCGTGCCCACGAGGTCGGGCTTGACCTGTGCGTACTTCCGATAGGTCGGCAGCAGCGCAGCGGCACTCTTCTGCGTGGTCTTGGCGTTGCTGGTTCCGGCCGTGGTGTTGGAGCAACCACTGAGAACGGGCAGCCCGGTCGCTGCGAGGGCTGCCGTGGCGAGCCCGCCCCTGAGGAGCGATCGTCGGCTCACTGGCTCCACGAGGCTCTCCTTCCGCTGGTCACGTCGCCGATGGGGAGCCAACCATGACATAGTACGTCCTATGTCCACAAGATCAGGTTCTGAAGGTTCCGGTGCCGCTCTGTCCGGAGTCGTCCCGCCGCTGGTGACCCCGCTGACGCCCGACTGCGACGTCGACGTGCCGTCCCTGGCCAGGCTGATCGACCATCTGCTCGGTGCCGGAGTCGCAGGTGTCTTCGTACTCGGCACCTCGGGGGAGGGCACGTTCCTCACCGACGACCAGCGCAGGCGGGTGCTCGACACGACGGTCGCCCATGTGGCGGGTGCGGTTCCGGTGCTGTCCGGGATCATCGACGCGTCCACCTACCGGGCGCGGGCTCTCCTCGACCAGGCACTCCAGGCCGGTGTCGACGCCGTGGTGGCGTGCGCGCCCTTCTACGCCGGCACCCATCCCGCCGAGATCGAACGCCACTTCCGATACCTGTCGGAGCGGGCCGGAGACACCCCGCTCTACGCGTACGACATCCCGGTGCGGGTGAACGGCACCAAGCTGACCAGCGACTCCCTCGTCCGGCTCGGCCAGGAGGGCGTGCTCGCCGGGGTCAAGGACTCCAGCGGGAGCGACGCCAGTCTGCGCCGGGTGCTGCTGGACCGCGCGGACGCGGGAGTCCCCGGCTTCGCGGTGATGACCGGCTCGGAGATCAGCGTGGACGTCGCGTTGGCGCTCGGCGTGGACGGGGTGGTTCCCGGGCTCGGCAACGTCGATCCGGCCGGCTACGTCCGCATCTTCGAGGCCATGACGAAGGGCGACCTGGAGACCGCGCGCGCGGAGCAGAACCGGTTGTTCCGGCTCTTCGACATCGTCAAGGTGGCGGACCGGGGCCGGATGGGACCGAGCTCGGCGGCGCTCGGCGCCTTCAAGGCCGGCCTCTACCTGCGTGGTGTGATCAGCTGCCCGGTCACGATGTTCCCCTCGATCCCGCTCAGCGACGACGAGATCGAGGGCGTCCGCGCACATTTGGTGACCGCCGGTCTGCTGTAGCCGCCCCGGTACGCTCGGGGCGGGCACCGACCACCACGCACCGATCACCCGGACTGGGCCCGGTCGGGTACGGCCTGGAAGGAGTCAAGGTGACGGCTGAGCAGGGCACCCGATCGCGTACCGCCGCGGCCAACCAGACGTTCATCCGTGATCAGGTGAAGGCCTACATCCTCGAGCACAACCTGAAGGCGGGCGACCCACTTCCCAACGAGCCCACGCTGATGGCACAACTCGGCGTGGGCAGGCATCCCCTGCGTGAGGCGATGAAGGCGCTGCAGGCCGTCGGCATCATCGAGATCAGGCACGGGTACGGCACCTACGTCGGCGAGGTCACGCTCCAGTCGCTGGAGGACGGGCTGTCCTTTCGGATGTCGCAGTCGATGGGCGGCGACCTGCGCGACATCCGCAACGTCCTGGAGGTGCGCCGGGCTCTCGAGGTCGGGCTGGCCGACGAGGTCGTCGCCTGGTTCACCGAGCGTGGGTCGGAGCGGCTCGACGAGATCGTGGCGCGGATGGAGGCCAAGGCCGCACGGGGCGAGTACTTCCCCGAGGAGGACTGGGCGTTCCACCTGGCGCTGTACGAACCGCTGGGCAACTCCCTGGTCATCGACCTGCTCAGTGTCTTCTGGCGGACGTTCGCGGAGGTGGACGCCCGGCTGCCCGGCGCCCGTTACTCCGCGAACGACGCCGCGGGTTGGCACCGCGATCTGCTCGAAGCACTTCGCAGCGGAGACCCGAGCGACTACGCGAAGTCGATGAAGGACCACTTCGTCGGGATCCAGACCCGCTTCGACGACTGAGATCCTTCGCGGCCCAACGCGTCGAGGTGAGGGGAGTGGCCATGACGTCCAACCAGCCGGGTGCCCGGCGAGACGAGGCGGACCAGGCGGCCGGTGAGCACCGGATCACCCACGCCGACCTGTTCGACGCCGAGGTGCGCCCGCACAACGAGCGCTTCCGCGCCGCCACCGCTGTCGGCCCGCGCGACAGGGTGCTCGACATCGGTTGTGGCGCGGGCGAGTCCACGCGGGACGCGGCGCGGGTCGCCGTCGCCGGACATGTGGTCGGCCTGGACCTGTCGGCCGCGATCCTCGAGCACGCCCGTCGGGTCAGCGACAACGAGGGCTTGCGCACCCTCACCTTCGTCCAGGGGAACGCCCAGACCCACGCCTTCCCGGCGGAGCACTTCGACCTGTGCATCAGCAGGTTCGGCGCGATGTTCTTCGCCGACCCGGTCGCCGCGTTCACCAATGTGCGGGAGGCGTTGCGCCCCGGAGCGCGACTGGTGTTGCTGGTCTGGCAGGACCACGGCCGCAACGAGTGGTCCTGGGCGATCCGGGCGGCCCTCGACGTGGACGCGGCGGCTCGCGCGACGTCCCCAGCCGGTACGGGACCGTTCTCACTGGCCGACCCCGACGTCGCGGAACGGATCCTCACGGCGGCGGGCTTCACCGATGTCGTCTTCACCGACGTGCACGAGCCCGTCTTCTACGGTCCCGACGTCGCCACGGCGTACGACCTCGTGCTCGGTCTGCGACACGTCCGCGAGATCCTCGCCGGCCTTGGTCCGGCGCTCGCCGAACAAGCGCTTGGGCGGCTGCGCGCCACGCTCGCCGCGCACGAGACCGACCGCGGTGTGCACTTCGACTCCCGCGCCTGGATCATCACCGCCCGTCGCCCCTGACGCCCGCGTCCCTCACCACGCGCCACCCGGGTTGCGGATCGCTGAAGCCGGGGACGATCAGCGCGGTCGCGGCGATTCCGACCGCGGCGGTGAGCAACGCGACCCGCAGGCCGCTCGTCGTCGCGGCCAGGTTCGTCCCGGCCATTCCCTGGGTTCCGAAGTTGGCGACGGCGACCAGGACCGCG
The DNA here is from genome assembly GCF_014873875.1 of Actinopolymorpha pittospori. Lineage (GTDB taxonomy): Bacteria > Actinomycetota > Actinomycetes > Propionibacteriales > Actinopolymorphaceae > Actinopolymorpha > Actinopolymorpha pittospori. The sequence goes on from NZ_JADBEM010000001.1 coordinate 3,401,248, forward strand.
AGACCGACGGCGCCACCGATCTGCTGGGCGGTGGAGGTCATGCCGGCGGCGATGCCGCGGTCGCGTGAGGCGATTCTGCTGGTCGCGGCACCGAACATCAGCGTGTACGCGGCCCCCTGGCCCACTCCCATCAGCAGCAGGCCCAGGATCAGGGCGGTGTAGGGGGTGCCGGTCCCGAGCGTCCTGCCGATGAGAACGACGCCGATCCCACCGACGAGAAGACTGCTGACCATGGCGGTGCGCGTTCCACGGCTGCTCGCCAGCCGGGAAGCGATGTGCGGACCGGCGACGCTGCCGGCCATCGGGACGAGGAAGGCCAGCCCGGTTCGCAGTGCGCCGTATCGGTGCACCGTCTGGAAGTAGGTGGTGAGGAAGTACAGCGGAGTGCCGAAGGTGCCCATGTAGAGGAAGGTGACCAGGACGCCGGTGCGCAGGTCGCGACCGCCGAGCAACCGCAGCGGATGCGACGATCTGTTGCCGCGGCGTTGGATCCGGACGAACGCCCACAGCAGAACCAGACCAACCGCCGCGGCGCCGAGGACCACCGGAGTGAGCCAGCCCGACTCGGCTCCCTGCACCAGGGAGAACACCACCAGCGTGATGCCGGCCGTGGCGGTCAGCATGCCCGAGACATCGAAACGGGCGCGAGCGGCTCGCGTCGGAGGAGTCGCGACGGGTGTGATCAGCAGGAGCGCCAGCACCACGGCGACCGCTGCCAAGGGCACGTTGACATAGAAGACCGCGGGCCAGCCGAACGTCTGGGTCAGCACGCCGCCGAGGAGCAGCCCGAGGATCAGTCCGGCCCCTCCGGCGGTGCCCCAGACCGCGAAGGCCCGGTTGCGCTCGCGGCCCGGTGCGAAGCCGGAACTGAGGAGTGTCAGGGTGGCCGGAAACAGCAGCGCCGCGCCGAGTCCCTGCACGACCCGAGCGGCCAGGAGTGGCCCGGCCGCGGTGGCGAGGCCGCCGAGCAGCGACGACACGGCGTGCAGCACCAGCCCGAGGACGAACATCCGGCGTGGCCCGAACAGATCGCAGGCCCGCCCACCCAGCAACAGGAAACCGCCGAACGCGACCGCGTAGGCACTGAGCACCCAGTGCGATGTCGGCAGTGAGGAACCCAGGCCGGCGCCGATCTGTGGCACCGCCATGTACACGATGTTGTAGTCGACGGAGATGATCAGTTGAGCGACCGCCAGGAGCGCCGTGGTCAGTCCCGGTCGGCGGAAGCGCACGTCCGTCGACCGGGCGAGGACGACCTTGCCGGTGGTGCCGCGCGCTTCGACTGGAAGGCCTCGGCCTGGCGGTGGATGCGTACGGCTTGCATGGGGTGCCCCTTCGCTGCCCTGCGGGTTCTGGGCGCGCCGGTCGGAGTGGGTCGGGCACTCCCGACCGAAACGTAACGGAACGTTTCCGTCGGCCCATCGTGGTCATCCCAAGGCGTCTCTGTCAATACGTAACGTTTCGTTTTATCGCCTGCTAGAGTGCGACTATGACTCCAACCTCCACAGGTCGTACGGCCCGATCCAGGGAGACGATCCTGCGAGCCGCACTGGACCTGTGTGCGGAGCAGTCGTACGGCTCGGTGACCATGGAGGCGATCGCGGCCCGCGCGCGCGTCGGCAAACCGACGCTTTACCGGTGGTGGCCCTCCAAGGGCGTGCTCTACCTCGACGTCGTGCTGGCCGAGGTGAGCGAGCGGTTCCTCGTCCTGCCGGACACCGGAGACATCGCGGCCGACCTGCGCACCTGGATCCGCGGCTTCCTGGACCTGTTCGCCGAGCCTCGCCTGCGAGCGCTCTGCGTCGGCGTGGTCGGCACGGCCCAGCACGATCCAGAGCTCAAGGCGATGGTCCGGAAGGCCATCCACGACCCCATCCGGGCGCGCAACCAGTCTCGGATCGCCGCCGCCCAGGCGGCCGGTCAGCTACCCGCCATGGAACCCGACGTCATCGAGGACATGCTGATCTCGCCGCTGTGGTACCGCCTGCTGATCAGCGAGGCACCACTCACCCCGGAGTACGCCGACGCCGTGGTCGCCGCGGTGGTCGGAGTCTCCGACCCCGGTGTCCGCGAGACCTCCTGAACGCCGGACCTGCCCTGGTATGCCCAGGGATGACAAGGCTGCCTTGACTGTTCTCGCCGACCCACGCCCGCCGTCGCCGAGCGGTCGCCGACTCCCGCCGACTCGGACGGGTCCCCGTCATGCCGTTGAGCAGTTCGCGGCGGCGGTCACGGAGTTACGATCAAAGCGAAGCTCGGCAAACTTCGAATGCCACAGCCTCACTTCCGTTTGGGAGGTGTTCAGTGCTTATCATCGGCATCATCTGTTTGGTCCTGGGATTCGTGTTAGGTATCTCGATCCTCTGGACGATCGGGATCATCATTCTCGTGATCGGCGCCATCCTCTGGATCCTCGGCGCCGTCGGCCGCCCCGTCGGCGGACGACGACACTGGTTCTGAGTTTCGGCGGCGCTGAGCGCCCACCGGTACGGGACGAGGGACCTCGACCGCCCGGCATGTCCGGGCCGCACGTACTGCTGTCGTGTGTCACCGGGTCGTTGGGATGATGAACCGATGCGAGTGGTGGTGCTCTCCGACACACACGCTCCGCGTCGCTGGCGATCGTGCCCCGAGCGAGTGGCCGAGCAGCTGCGGACGGCGGACCTGATCCTGCACGCCGGAGACGTGTGCACGCCCTCGGTGTTGGACGAACTGGCCGCCTATGCACCCGTCCAGGCCGTACGCGGAAACAACGACGGTCCGGACGTGGCCGAGTGGGGCGCACCGGAGGTACTCGAGGTGACGCTGGAGGGCGTGCGGGTCGCGATGCTGCACGACAGCGGCCCGGCGGGCGGGCGCCTGGCTCGGATGGGACGCCGGTTTCCCGAAGCCGACCTCGTGGTCTTCGGCCACTCCCACATCCCGTTGATGCAGGCCGGCGAGGGTCTGCTCATCTTCAACCCCGGCTCACCCACCGACCGGCGGCGGCAGCCGAAGGGGACGATCGGCCTCCTTCGGCTCGACGCGGGGCGGATCGTCGACGCCGAGATCGTGCCTGTCACCTAGGCCGACTCCTGGGTCGTGCCCTGGGTCGTGTCCTGGGTCGTGTCCTAGTCGTCGGTGGTGGACTCGCGGACGACGAGCTGCGGCGGCACCAGCTCCACTCCGTGGTGTGGCGCTCCGGCGATCGCGTCCAGCAGGAGTTCGGCGGCTCGCCGGCCCAGGTCCTCCAGCCGTGGGTCGAGGGTGGTGAGTGGCGGGCGACTGGCGAGCGACATGACGTCCCAGTCGTCGTAGCCGGTCACCGCGACCTGACCGGGCACGCTGACCCCCCGTTCCCGCAGCCGGTCCGTCACCCCTCGCGCCACCTGGTCACTGCCGCACACGATGGCGTCAGGGCCAGCCTGCCCGGAGTGCTGGGTGGTGCGCAGCAGCGCGTCCGTGGCCTGTCGACCCCAGCGTTCGGTCCACTCGCCGAACAGCGGCTCGCGAACGGTGTCCAGGCCGGCCTCCCGCAACGCCTGTTGTGCGGCCTCCACCCGGACCCGGGCGCTGAGCCGGTCGGCCCGTCCGGTGACGATGGCGACGCGGGTCCGGCCGAGCGCGAGAAGATGCGCCACCGCCAGCCGGGCACCGGCCGCGTCGTCGGGCACCACGGACGCGTCCGCCGCGGCCCGAGACGGCGCGAACGCGTAGACCACCGGAACAGGAACCTCGATCGGACGGCGCGGCTCGGTGTTGCGGCCGGTGACGATGATGCCGTCGACGCGCCGACCGAGGAGCGCTCGGACGTGGTGCTGCTCGCGGACGGGATCGCCGCGGCTGGTCGCGAGGAGTGCCGACATCTGCCCGGCGGCGAGAGCGTTCTCGGCGCCGAGCATGACCGGGATGCTGAACCGCCCCGCGGAGTCGGAGCTGAGCAGGCCGACGCTGTAGGAACGCCGGGACGCGAGCGAGCGGGCGCTGCCGTCGGGGACGAAGCCGAGGCGTTCGGCCGCCTCCCGCACGCGTTCCCGGGTGCTCGCCCGCAGCGCGCCCGTGTTGTTGAGCGCCTTGGAGACCGTGCCGGGGGAGACACCGGCGAGGGCAGCCACATCCACGATGCGGACGGGGCGTGAGGTCGAGGCCACGGTCGTGTCTTTCTGTTTCCGTTCGGGCTCCTCCGATGAGGGGGAGAGTGTAGCGACGGCGGCCCGCCGGGCGCTGGACATCAGGCCGCTCCGATGCCCTGGCCGAGGGTCGCGAGTCGCGGCGACGTCCCGAGGCGACGGCGTCCGGGCCCGGTGGAGTCCATGGCTTCCTGGCCCGAAATCACTGTGTGCACAGGAAGAAAGGGCTCCTGTCGGAGGTGGGTGGAACGACCTGACCGCATCCGGCCGCGGTCGAGGTGACCGCGCGGCGTACGAGCGGCAACCAGCGGCGGACGGTCCCCCAGGTGTCCTTGACGCCCCTTCGAAGGGAGGTCTAGCGTGTGGGAAATCGTATTCCTGAATTTCTCGCGAAACTCTCTCGGAGGAGATGGATGAGCACCAAGCCATCGGCCGGCACCGTGTGTGGACCGGCCTCGCCGACGGCCGGGGCACAGACCCGTCTGCACCCGTTGCCGCTCGGCCAGGTCCGGATCACCTCCGGTCTGTGGCACGAACGCGGTGAGGCCAACCGGCTCGCCTCGATCCCCCGTGGCCTCGACCGGCTGCACGAGGCGGGAAACCTCCGCAACCTCGACATCGCCGGGGGACTCGCGCAGGGCGAGGCGGAAGGGCGGATCTTCGCCGACTCCGACGTCTACAAGTGGCTCGAGGCCGCGGCCTGGGAGTACGCACGTACCGGCGACGAGCAGCTGCTCGCGAACCAGCTGTCGGTGACCGAGGTGGTCGGCCGGGCCCAGGCGGAGGACGGCTACATCGACTCCGTCGTCCAGATCCGGGAGAACAAGGAGCGCTACCGCGACCTGCCGCACAGCCACGAGCACTACGTCGCCGGACACCTCATCCAGGCGGCCGTGGCGCAGGTGCGTGCCACCGGGCGGCGCGACCTGCTGGAGGTGGCGATCCGCCTCGCGGACCACCTCGCGGCGACCTTCGGACCGCAGGCGCGGGACGACGTCGACGGCCACCCGGTGGTCGAGATGGCCCTGGTCGAGCTCTACCGCGAGACCGGCACCCGGGAGTACCTCGACCTCGCGGAGTACTTCGTCTCCGCGCGTGGTCGCGGACTGATGGCCTCCTACGGCCGGGAGCCCACCTACTTCTCCGACCGCGTTCCCGTCCGCGAGGCGACGACCGTCGAGGGCCACGCCGTCCGCGCCGTCTACCTCGCCGCGGGCGCCGCCGACGTGGCCGCCGAGACCGGTGACGCGGAACTGCTCGCAGCGCTGGCCACGCAGTACGACTCGATGGAGCGCGGCAAGCAGTACATCACCGGCGGGCTCGGGTCCCGCTGGGAGGGCGAGTCGTTCGGCGACCCGTTCGAGCTCCCCACCGACCGTGGCTACGCCGAGACCTGCGCCGCCATCGGCGGTGTCCAGTGGGCCTGGCGCATGTTGCTCGCGACCGGTGACGCACGCTACGCCGACCAGATCGAGCGGATGCTGTTCAACGGCTTCCTCGCGGGCGTTTCGCTGTCGGGGACGGAGTACTTCTACGTCAACCCGTTGCAGCTGCGCGGCGACGCTCACCCCGAGCACGAGCGCAGCGCGGCCAACGGCCGGCGCGGCTGGTTCGACTGCGCGTGCTGCCCGCCCAACATCATGCGCATGCTCTCCAGTCTGGGAGCACACGTCGCGACGACGACCGATGCCGGCGTGCAGATTCACCAGTACGCAAACGGCACCATCGCGGCGGGCGACCTCCAGCTCGACGTCGAGACCGCCTACCCATGGGACGGTCGCGTTCGGGTCACCGTCCGACAGGCGCCCACCACACCGGTGGAGCTCGCCTTCCGCGTGCCCGCGTGGGCGGCGGGTGCGACGTTGGACGGCGCGGCGGTGGCCGCCGGCGACTACGCCCGCGTGTCCCGCACCTACCGCGACGGGGACGAAATCGTCCTGGACCTGCCCATGGCCCCGCGTCTCACCCGGGCCGACGAGCGCGTCGACGCCGTGCGCGGCTGCGTCACGATCGAGCGCGGGCCGCTCGTCTACGCGCTGGAGCAGTGCGACCAGGCTGAAGGGGCGCCGGTCGACGACCTGCGGATCCTGCCCGGGGCGCCGTTCGAGGTCGAGCACCGTCCCGACCTGCTGAGCGGCGTGAGCGTCGTACGCACCACCGGACGGGTCGCCTCGCCCCCGCCCGCTGCGCGCAGCCCCTACTCGACCACGCCCGCCGACGCGCGGGAGGAGCAGGCCGGTCGCGAGGTGAGCCTGGTCGCGATTCCCTACTACGCCTGGGCCAACCGTGGCCCGCAGCCGATGCGGGTCTGGATCCCGACGGCCTGACACCTCTGTCGACACCTGACGCCGCTGCCAACACCTGACGCCACTGCCAACACCTGACATCTCTGCCAACACCTGACACTTCTGGAGACATCTGGAACCACCAAGAGCAAGGGGTGCCGACCGACGCGCGGACGAGGAGGAGCGGTGGAGTTCTCACGCAGGACCTTGTTGACACTCGCGGGCGCCGGTACGGCATCCGCCCTGCTCACGAGCTGTGCCCACCGGCTCGCCGAGGTCGACGTCACCGTCGCCGGCTTCGGGGAGGGCGCGAAGGGAACGATCAACGTCTGGTGCCGGTCGGAGACGCAGACCGGCATCCAGACGATGGTCGACGCCTTCCACGCTGCACAGGACCGCATCCGGGTACGGCTCACACCGGTGCTCGGCGGCCAGTACGTCACCAAGCTCGCGACCGCGATCCGCGGCGGCCGGGTGCCGGACCTGGTCGACATCGACGACATCAACTCCGCGCTCTTCATCTACCGCGACGCGTTCACCGACCTCACCGACGCCATCCGGCGACTGCCCGGGGCCGACCGGCTCAGCCCCGGGCACCTCGCCCTCGCCACCCGGAACAAGCGCTACTACGGTGTGCCGTTCCTCGCGGACAACTCCGTGATGTGGTGCAACGGCGACCTGTTCGAGCGGGCCGGAGTCGACGTGGACGAGGCGACCGGATCCTTCGAGGGATACCTCGAGGCGGCCCGCGCGATCACCCGACTCGGCCGCGGCTTCTACGGCTGGTCCCTGCCCGGTAACGCCTCCGGGTCACTCGGCTTCCGGGTACAGCCGCACATCTGGGCGGCGAAGACCGACCTGATCGCCGGCCAGATCGGCGGGCAGCGCGGCAACGTGGCCGGTAACGCGGCGCTGAGGCGAACCCTGGAGTTCCTGCGCACACTGTGGACCGAGAAGCTCGTACCACCAGGTGCCTACTCCGACGACAACTCCCGAGGTGCGGCCGACTTCCTGGGCGGCCGGGTCGGTATGAGGTCGGACTCCTACGGGTCGATCGTTCCCGACACCAAGCCCGACTTCCTGAAGCGGGTCGAGGTGCGCCTGCTCGCCGGACCCGAGGGTGGGCGGAGCTTCTTCGACGGCGGCGACAACTTCTCCATCCCCAACGGCGCCGCGAACCCTTCCGCCGCGTGGGAGTTCGTGCGCTTCTGCATCGACGTCAAGCGGCAGTCGACACTGCCGAGCGGTGGCTACACCCCGATCCGCTCCGATGCCGCGACACCGGAGTTCCGGAAACGCTACCCACTCGCCGTGTCCCCGCTGGAGAACCTCGACGCGGGATACGCGCCACTGTCGCTGTCCTACAACCGCATCTACAACCAAAGTGACGGACCGTGGCTGGAGATGATCCGCCGGGCGGTCTTCGAAGGAGAGGTGGAAGCCGCGATGGAGGACGCGCAGCAGCGCTACGACCTGATCCTGCGGCAGGCGGACGCATGAGCACCCTCACCAACCGCGTCGCCGCCCCCGCCCGCACCCGTCGGCAGGGTTCGCTGACACATCCGTCCCGAGTCGGCCTGGCCCTCGTCGCTCCGGCGGCACTCTTCGTCACCGTCTTCGTCTTCGTCCCGCTCGTCGTCGCGATCTACATCTCGCTGACGAACTTCCCGCTGATCGGGCCGTACCACTTCATCGGCCTGGAAAACTACCGGCTCGCGCTCACCGACCCGGTGTTCGGTCGGTCGATCCTCTACACACTCCTCTACACCGCGATCGTCACCGGTCCCATCCTGGTGCTCGGCTACGCACTCGCGGTGATGGTGCGGTCCAACCGGCGTGGTTCGACGTTGCTGCGTACGTTCTTCTTCCTGCCGCACGTCGTCGGGCTCACGACCCTCAGCTTCCTCATGCTGCTCGAGGCGCAACCCAACAGCGGCGCTGTCAACATCGTCCTGCGTGCCCTCGGCGTCACCGACGGAACGACAGCCTGGCTCGTCAACGGCCCGTTGGCGACGGCCCTCATCTGCGTCCTGGTCGTCTGGGGCGTCTCGGGCCTCACGATGGTGCTGCTCATGTCCGGGATGCAGGGCATCCCGCGGGAGATCTACGAGTCGGCCGAGATGGACGGTGCCACCTGGTGGCAGACCGAGCGCCGCATCACGATCCCGATGCTGCGTCGTACGATCACGCTGAGTCTGATCATCTCCGTGATCGGGTCGTTCCTCGCCTTCACGCAGTTCTACATCCTCACCCAGGGCGGGCCCGGTTCGGACACGACGACGGTCGTCATGGCGATCTACCGCCGGGCGTTCGTGGACCTGCAGCTTGGTGCCGCGACCGCCATGTCGCTCATCCTGGTGGTCATCACCGCAGTGGTGACCGCCGTACAGTTCTGGCTGCTCCGCGAGAAGGACTGAGGCCCATGGCCGCAACCACCACCACGGCACGAACGGTCCGACGCGGCACCCGCGCGCCCGCCACCCCGGGCTCGTCCGGGCCCGAGCGCGACACACACGTCAAGCGCGTGTTGTACGTTGTCGGGGGAGCCGGTGCGCTCCTCGTCTTCGCCGTGCCGCTCGTCTTCGCGCTGGTGCGTTCGGTCCAGCCGGGTGACGTCATCGTCTCCGCACCCCACGCGTCCACCTTCTTCCACTGGACGTGGGAGAACTTCTCCGGGCTCGGCGCCCAGGGACCGCTGCGCCGCTCGATCATCAACAGCCTGGTGGTGTCGCTGTCGACCGCCGCGCTCACCACGGTGCTCGCGACGCTTGCCGGCTACGGCTTCGCGAAGTTTCGCTTCCACGGCCGCGGCCTGCTCTTCGGCCTCATCCTGCTGACCATGATGGTGCCGTTCCAGGCGATCCTCACGCCGTTGTACCTCCAGCTCAACACCATGGGCCTGACCGACTCCCTGCTCGGCCTCGTCCTCTTCTACACGACGGTGAATCTGCCGTTCGGCGTCTTCGTCATGCGCAACGCGTTCGCGGCGGTCCCGACCGAACTCGAGGACTCCGCCCACGTGGACGGGTGCGGCACGCTGCGGTTGCTGGTCTCGGTGCTACGCCCGTTGATCGTTCCGGGGGCGGCGACCGCGGCGCTGTACGCCTTCCTCGCGTCCTGGACGGAGTTCCTCGGTGCGCTGACCTTCCTGACCGACCAGGATCTCTACACGTTGCCGATCAGCCTGGTGAACCTGCAGGAGGGCACCTACGGCGAGGTCAACTTCGGGTTGCTCGCCGCGGGCGCCGTGGTCGCGATGATCCCGTGTGTGGTGCTGTACGTCGCACTGCAACGCTTCTACGTCGCGGGTCTCGCTTCGGGCTCCGTCAAGGGCTGAGTGCGAGTGAGTTCCATGACCCAGTTGCTGACCCAGGTCCTTTCTCCGTCGACGGAGAACGACTGCTCCCACCGCGCGGAGTGTGCGGTGATGTCGGACCAGACGAAGCGCACCCGGACCGGCGTCCCGGCGTGGGTGTCGTCGCCGTAGAAGTCGCCTCGTCCGTCGGTGAAGCGGCCGACGACCGGAGGGAAGAGCGTGCCGGTGCGCCTGCTTGCCCAGTACAGCGACCACTCCTGTCTCGCGGGGTCGAACAGCCGCAGGGTGAGCCCGCTGAACCCCTTCGTGGGGAAGTCGATCTCGTCGAAGCTGGCGCCGCCCGCGAAGTGTCGGGACGCGTGGCTGCGCGCCGGGAACTCCTCCCATTCGCTGGTCTCGTCCAGGAAGTCGGTCCGCCACCGGTTGGCGACGTCCCAGGTGCCGGTGAAGAAGTCGAAGTCGTTCATGGGCGGTCTCCCGTCGTGCCGTCGGGCAGGGTGTCGGCGATGTATGCGTCGAGGTCGGGTCCGTCCGGGCGGTCCGGGTCGCTGCCCTCGGGTGCGAGCAGGTGACGCACCCACGCGTCACGTTCGTGCAGGATCGGCGGCAGCTCCCACACGCAACCGATGAGTGATCCGCGCAGCCGGACGAAGTGCGTGGGGTCCGTGTCCGGGCAGCCCAGCACCGGCTGGCCCGCCGCGGCCCCCTCGAAGTGCAGGGCGTTGTCCCACATCCAGCTGTAGGCGTTGAGGTAGGCGCCGGTGTCGCCGCCCTTGTGCAGGATGACGAAGGTCGCCGGCGGTGTGCCGTCCGGCTCGGGCAGGAGTTCGGGCAGGATCGCGTACGCCTCGCGCACGATCTCGGGCGCGATACCGGCCGGGTCGGCGGTGACGTGGTAGCGCTTGACGCGGCGGCCGGCCACCTCGATCGGCGGCGGCACCCGCAACAGTTTCTCCGCGAAGGGCATGACTGGACGCTAGGGCCCTTCCACTGTCATCTTGTGTCAGTGAAGTCCAGCCGACTGCTGTCGATCCTGCTGCTCCTCCAGACCAGGGGGCGGATGACCGCCGCGCAGCTCGCCGCCGAGCTGGAGGTGTCGGTCCGGACCATCTACCGCGACGTCGACGCGCTGCACGTCGCGGGGGTGCCGCTGTACGGCGACGCCGGGCACGCGGGCGGGTACCAACTGCTGGCTGGATACCGCACCCGCCTCACCGGCCTGAGTTCCGGCGAGGCGGAGGCGCTGTTCCTCTCCGGCATCCCCGGACCCGCTGCGGAGCTCGGCCTCGGTGAGGCCCTCGCGGCCGCCCAGCTCAAGGTGCGGGCCGCGCTCCCGCCCGATCTCCGGACCCAGGCGGACCGGATGCGGTCCCGCTTCCACCTCGACGCCCCTGGGTGGTACGCGCCGGACGACGACATCCGCCAGCTGCCGCGAGTCGCCGACGCGGTGTGGCACAGCAGGGTGCTCGACGTCCGCTACCGCCGCTGGAAGGAGCCGACCGAGGTCCACCGGCGCCTGGAGCCGTACGGGCTGGTGCTGAAGGCGGGTCGCTGGTACGTCGTCGCTGGACCTGGGCCTCGGACCTACCGGGTGGACCAGATCCTCGACCTCGCCGTACTGCCGGAGGAGTTCGAACCGCCGCCGGACTTCGATCTGGCGGACTACTGGCGGCGTTACCAGGCGGACTTCCACGCTCGCCTGCACCAGGGTGAGGCGCTGGTCCGGGTCGCGCCACGAGCGGCGGCTGGACTCTCCGGCGCGGCCGGCCGGGCGCTCGCCGACAACGGAACCACCGAGCCGGACGGCTGGATCCGGGCGAAGCTTCCGATCGAGTCTCTCGACCAGGCGCACGGGGTGTTCCTCGCCTTGGGTGCAGACATCGAAATCCTCGAGCCCGCGGAGCTGCGGGCCCGGCTCGCCGAAACGGTCCGCGCGTTGGCGTTCCGTTACGCCGGCGCCTGACCCGGCTCACGAACGGTCCTCCCGCGCATGATCACGGGGGCGAGCGGGGTCCCAGTAGTGAGCGGGGATCTCAGTAGGGTGAGAAGTCCGGCCGGTCGGAGAAGGAGCGGGCGGCGTTGATGGCGTCCAGCCCGAGCGCCACCGTCGCCCAGGTGAACAGGCCGGCGACCACGACGGCGAGGATCGCCAGCACGATGGTGCCGCGCGAGCGCCCCCGTTTCAGCAGCGCCCAGCCCCCGAGGACGACGGCCGCGGCCGGAGGTAGCAGGCAGTAGACCAACATGTGTTCCCGGTGGCCGATCTGCTCCCGCCAGTAGGAGCGGCCGTAGTCGTTCGGGTCGAAGTCGAACCCGACCACGGCCATCACGAGCACGGAGAAGAACGAGAAGAGCGCCCAGGCGAGCCCCCACCACGCGAGCCGACGTCCCGGTCGCCGCGTCGGAGTCGAGCCGGTGCGCACCGTCGTGGAGTCGGCCACTGCTTCGTACTTCCCCACTCTTCCCGTCGCTGGTCCGATCGCGCGGCTGGGTCGTACTCGTTCGCGCACCGAGACCACTCGGATCGTCTCATCTCACCCGCGCCGAATCGACACATGGGTGAACAATCCGTCGGCCCTGCTCCGATGACGGTCCGAGAACGTCTGGTGACCACTCGGGTGGTGGAGTGCGGGCGGGGGCCGTTCGGCACGCACCGACCCCGGTCGTGTGACCCGTGCCTGACCCAAGCTTGCGTACGACTCTGGGCGTGTGGGCCCTGGGCAGGGTGCAACGGACTGAGGGGTACGCCAATGACCGAGCACGCCGTGACCGATCCGGACGTTATGGACGCGCGGGCCATCAACACGATCCGGGGTATTTGCATGGACGCGGTCCAGAAGGCGGAGTCCGGTCACCCGGGCACGCCCATGGGAATCGCTCCGGTGGCCTACACGCTGTGGCAGAAGTTCCTGAGATTCGACCCCGCTGATCCGATCTGGCCGAATCGCGACCGCTTCGTCCTCTCCGAGGGCCACGCGTCGGCACTGCTGTGGTCGTTGCTGCACCTGACCGGTGTGCGCGCGGTGGACCCGGACTACGAGGTGCTCGGCCGTCCCGCGGTCACCATGGACGACCTCAAGACGTTCCGCCAACTCGACTCGCACTGTCCGGGCCACCCGGAGTACCGGTGGACGAGTGGTGTCGAGGCGACGACCGGTCCGCTCGGGCAGGGCGTCGCGATGTCCGTCGGCATGGCGATGTCGGGCCAGTGGCTCGCGACCCGCTACAACCGGGAGGGCTTCCCGCTCTTCGACTTCGACGTGTACGCGCTGGCCGGCGACGGCTGCATGATGGAGGGCGTCTCCAACGAGGCCGCCTCGGTCGCGGGCCACCAGAAGCTGTCCAACCTGTGCTGGATCTACGACTCCAACCGGGTGACCATCGAGGGCCACACCGACATCACGTTCACCGAGGACGTGGCTGCCCGCTTCCTGGCCTACGGCTGGAACGTCACCACCGTCGCCGACGCCAACAACCTCGGCATGGTGGCGCGGGCCCTGCACTCGTTCCGGACCGAGCACACCCGCCCGACGCTGATCCTGGTGCACAGCCACATCGGCTACGGCTCACCGATGGAGGACACACCCAAGGTGCACGGCTCACCGCTCGGCGAGCAGGCCGTGCGGGCGACCAAGCGGGTGTTCGGACTGCCCGAGAACCTCGACTTCTACGTCCCCGACGGGATCTACGAGTGGTTCGAACGTGGTGTCGGCACGCGGGGCGCGGCCGCGCGGGCGGCGTGGGAGGCGAGCTTCAAGGAGTACGCCAACACCTTCCCGGCTCTCGCCGACGAGATCGAGCGGATGCAGACGCGGGAGCTGCCGATCGGCTGGGACGCTGACCTGTCGCCGTTCCCCGCCGACCCGAAGGGCGTGGCGAGTCGGGCGTCGTCGGGCCAGGTGCTCAACGACATCGCCCGGAACGTGCCCTGGCTGGTCGGAGGTTCGGCCGACCTCACTCCGTCCACCGACACCTGGCTGAAGGTCGACGGCGGCACCGGGTTCGAGCCTGCGGATCGGGCGGCGCGCAACTTCCACCACGGCGTTCGCGAGCACGCGGCGGCCGCCATGTCCAACGGCATGGCGCTGACGAAACTGCGCCCGTTCTGGTCCGGCTTCCTCATCTTCTCCGACTACGCGCGCGGCGCGATCCGGCTGTCGGCGTTGATGGAGGTGCCGGTCATCCACATCTTCACCCACGACTCCATTGGGGTCGGGGAGGACGGGCCGACCCACCAGCCGGTCGAGCAGCTCGCGTCCCTGCGGGCGATGCCCGGGCTCATGGTGTTCCGGCCGGCGGACGCGAACGAGGTGGTCGAGTGCTGGCGGGTGGTCGCCGGTCTGCGCCGTGAGCCGGCGGTGATGGTGCTGTCCCGGCAGGCGCTGCCGACGTTCGACCGGTCCGTCGTCCACAGCGCGGACGGCGCCGCGAGAGGTGCGTACGTCCTCGCCGACCCGCCCGGGGGCGGTGATCCGGACGTGCTGCTGCTGTCCACCGGCTCGGAGGTGGCGCTCGCGATGAACGCACGGGACGAGCTCGCCGCCGAGGGCATCGGCGCCCGGGTCGTGAGCATGCCCTGCTGGGAGCTGTTCGACCGGCAGCCGGCGGAGTACCGCGACGAGGTGCTCCCACCGTCGGTGACCGCCCGGGTCGGGATCGAGCAGGCGTCCTCCTTCGGCTGGGACCGCTACGTCGGTCCTGCGGGCGCCATCATCGCGATGCACACGTTCGGCGCTTCCGCGCCGCTGAAGCAGCTGCTCAGCAAGTTCGGCTTCACCCCGGACAGGGTGACCGAGGTGGCGCGCGACCTGGTGCGGGAACAACATGGGGAGGGAACGTCGTGACAGCGACCCAGACGCTACATGAACGCGGGCAGAGCCTGTGGCTGGACAACATCACCCGGGGGATGCTCGACCGGGGAGTGGTCCAGCGTTACATCGACACCTATGCCATCACCGGGCTCACCTCCAACCCGTCGATCTTCGACAAGGCGATCGAGTCCGGCGACTACGACGAGGCCATCGCGGCCGCGGCCCCGAAGTTCGCCTCGGACGAGGACCTGTTCTTCGCCCTCGCGATCGAGGACCTGCAGCGGGCGGCCGACGAGTTCCTGCCCGTCCACGAACGTACCGACGGTGTTGACGGCTGGGTGTCGCTGGAGGTCTCGCCGTTGCTGGCGTACGACACGGCCGCGACCATCGCGGCGGCGAAGTCGCTGCACGAGCGGGCCGCCCGGGCGAACCTGCTGATCAAGATTCCCGGCACCAGGGAGGGCCTGCCCGCGATCACCGAGGTGGTGGCGTCCGGCATCCCCGTCAACGTCACCTTGCTCTTCTCCGCCGACCACTACGCTGCCGCGGCGCGGGCCTATCTGGACGGCGTACAGCAGCGGGTCGAGCGGGGTCTCGACCCGGCGGTCGGCTCGGTCGCGTCGGTGTTCATGTCGCGGTGGGACGCGGCGGTCGCGGACCAGGTGTCGGCGCAGCTGAAGGACCAGCTCGGACTCGCGGTGGGCCTGGACACCTACCGCGCGTACCGGAGCTTCATGGACAGCGACGACATGCAGCGGCTGGAGAACGCCGGCGCCCGGGTGCAGCGGCTGTTGTGGGCGAGCACCCGCACCAAGGACCCGGCCGCCTCCGACACGTTGTACGTGCACGGGCTCGCCGCGCCGTTCACCATCAACACGATGCCGGACGCCACCCTCGAGGCCTTCCACGACCACGGCCGGGTGGGGGAGATGATGCCCGCCGACGGGGACGAGTGCGACCTGATGCTCCGGCGCTTCGCCGATGCCGGTGTCGACGTCGGCGCCCTCGCGGCACGTCTGCAGGAGGAGGGCGCGAAGTCGTTCGTCAGCGCCTGGAAGGACCTGCTGGGCCGGATCGCCGCCCAGCGTGCCTCGCTCACCTGAACCACCGACCCACAGGGAGTCAACGATGGCCACCGACCGACCGATGCAACTGGGCATGATCGGCCTTGGGCGGATGGGTGCCAACCTCGTCCGCCGGCTGATGCGCGACGGCCACCAGTGCGTGGTGTACGACGTCAACGAGAAGGCCGTGCAGGAACTCGCCGGCGAAGGTGCACGGGGAACGACCACGCTCGAGGACTTCGTCTCGGCGCTGGACCGGCCCCGGTCGATCTGGCTGATGCTGCCGGTCGGCGTGGTGCAACCCACCCTCGACCAGCTCGTCGGCCTGCTCGACCCGGACGACGCCGTGATCGACGGCGGGAACTCCTACTACCGCGACGACATCACCCGCGCGAAGCAACTCGCGGACCGGCAGCTGCACTACGTCGACTGCGGAACCTCCGGCGGTGTGTGGGGTCTGGAGCGGGGCTACTGTCTGATGATCGGTGGCGACAGCCGTGCGGTGTCGCGCCTGGACCCGATCTTCGCCACCGTCGCACCGGGCGAGGGTGACGCCGCCCCCACGCCGAGCCGGACCCGGAACGGAACTGCGCCCGACGGGTACCTGCACTGCGGCCCGAACGGCGCCGGTCACTTCGTCAAGATGGTCCACAACGGTGTGGAGTACGGCATGATGGCCTCGCTCGCCGAGGGCCTGTCCATCCTGCGGCACGCCAACACGGGCAAGAAGGACCGTCCGATCGACGCGGAGACGGCTCCGGTGCGCGACCCGGAGGCCTACCAGTACGACATCGACGTCGCCGACGTCGCCGAGGTCTGGCGACGTGGTTCGGTGATCGGGTCCTGGCTCGTCGACCTGTTGGCCGACGCCCTCGCCCGTTCCCCCAACCTCGAAGGGTTCAAGGGACGCGTCTCCGACTCCGGCGAGGGTCGCTGGACGGTGATCGCGGCGATCGAGGAGAGCGTTCCCGCGGCCGCCATCACCGCCGCCCTGAACGAACGCTTCGAGTCTCGTGGCCTCGGCCACTTCGCTGACGCGGCGATGTCCGCGATGCGTAGCGAGTTCGGCGGCCACGCGGAGAAGAAGGGTTGAGGCGCCATGCACCACGACCTCGAGGTGCTGGAGACGCCCGCCGACGTCGCGACGGCGGCGGCGGACGACGTCCTGCGACGGAGCGAGGCGGCGGTCGCCGACCACGGCCGCTTCACCTTCGCGGTGAGCGGCGGCCACACCCCGTGGGCGATGTTCGCCGAACTCGCCCGCCGCGACATGGCGTGGGACCGGGTGGTGATCTACCAGGTCGACGAGCGCGTCGCGCCGGCCGGTGACCCCGACCGCAACCTCACGCACCTGCGCGAGAGCCTCGGCTCGGCGCCGGCCGAGGTGGTGCCGATGCCGGTGAACGACACCGGTCCCGGTGGCCTCGAGGCGGCGGCGGACAGGTACGCGGCCACGCTGCCGGAGCGCTTCGACCTCGTCCACCTCGGCCTCGGACCGGACGGGCACACGGCCTCGCTCGTACCGAACGATCCGGTGCTCAAGGCGACCGACCACCTGGTCGCGATCACCGGCCCCTACCAGGGCCACCAGCGGATGACGCTCACCTATCCCGCCCTGGCGCGAGCCGCACGAGTGCTCTGGCTCGTCACCGGGGCGGACAAGCAGGAACCACTGGCGAAGCTCCTGGCCGGTGACGAGTCCATCCCGGCCGGGCTGGTGCGGGCGCAGGCATCCCTCGTCCTGGCCGACCGGCAGGCGGCCGGCCGATGAACCGAGGGTCAGGCGAGGTCCCGTCGTTCGACCGAGTCGCCGCGCCCGACCAGGATCGTCGCGACGAGGTCCGGCGGGAAGAGCCCGTGCTCGACGAGCCCAGGTGCGCCGGCCAGGTCGGCCGCGAGGCGCACCGGGTCGCCGATGTCGCCGTGGTAGTCGGCGATGACGCCGCCGTCCGGGCTTCGTGGAACGTCGCGCCGCCGCACGTCGGCCAACCGCCGCAGCGTCGTGGCCAGGCCGTACTCCAGGAGTTCCAGCGGGACCGGCGGCCGGAGCGCGTCGACCGGCTTGCTGGAGTCCGCGATGACCACGAACCGGTCGGCCGCCGCGGCCACGATCTTCTCGCGGGTGTGGGCCGCGCCACCGCCCTTGACCAGCCACCCGTCCGGCGCGATCTGGTCGGCTCCGTCGATCGCGATGTCGAGGCGGTCGAAGCCGCCGAACGGCTCGACCTGGATCCCGAGCTCCCGCGCGGCCTGTTCGGTACGCGGGGACGTCGCGACACACCGGATCGACAGCTCGCGGCGCGCCAGCGCGGGGAGCAGGTAGGCCACCGTGCTGCCCGTACCAAGACCCACGGTCATGCCGGAACCGACGAGTTCGGCGGCGGCCTCCGCGGCGATCCGCTTCTCGCGTTCGACGCTCACAGGGGGACAGTCTGCCCCGCTCCCCGCCTGACACACCCCGACGTGACGGAGGGATCACGATGGTTCTCGGATACCAGAGTCCGCTGTACGTGATGGCTTTCGACCATCGCGGGTCGTTCGAACGCGACCTGTTCGGTGCGAAACCACCGGTGCGGCCGGAGGTACGCGCCGGGATCACCGACGCGAAGAAGATCATCTACGAAGGTTTCGTCCGGGTTGTCGGCAGTGGCGCTCCACGCGAGGCGGCCGGCGTCCTCGTCGACGAGCAGTTCGGTGCGGAGGTCGCCCGCGCGGCGAAGGCGGCGGGGTACCTGCTCGCCATGCCGGTGGAGAAGTCAGGGCAGCCCGAGTTCGACTTCTTCTACGGCGAGGACTTCGGCGCGCACATCGAGGCCTTCGACCCGAAGTTCGCCAAGGTGCTCGTCCGCTACAACGCCGAAGGCGACCGGGATCTCAACGCCCGCCAGTCCGAACGTCTCGCGAGGCTCAGTTCGTGGCTGCACGAACGGGACCGGAAGTTCCTGTTCGAGCTGCTGGTTCCGCCGACGCGGGAACAGCTGGAGCGGTGCGGCGGCGACCACGGCCGCTACGACCGCGAGCTGCGACCCGACCTCGTCGCCCGCGCGATCGGCTCGCTGCAGGACTCCGGCGTCAACCCCGACATCTGGAAGATCGAGGGGCTGGAGACGGCGAACGACTGCATCCAGGTCGTGGCGCAGGCCCGGACCGGTGGCCGGGACGGCGTGAGCTGCATCGTCCTCGGCCGCGGCGCCGACCTCGCGAAGGTGACCCAGTGGGTCGAGATCGCCGCGGGTGTCCCCGGCTTCATCGGCCTGGCCGTCGGCCGCACGGTGTGGGAGGACGCGCTGCGGGCCTACCTGGCCTCCACCGTCACCCGGGACCAGGCCGCGGCCACGATCGCCGACCGCTACCGCGACCTCGTCGACGCCTACGTCACGACCGCCCGGGCGGGCGTCGTCCCCACCTCGGAGTCGTCATGACCAGACCGGACGAAGCAACCAGCGCAGGCGCCGGCCGCCCGATCCGGCTGTTGCTCGCGGACGTCGACGGCACGCTGGTGACGAACGACAAAATCCTCACCGACCACGCCGTCGAGGCCGTCCGCAGGCTGGACGAGGCCGGCGTCAGGTTCGCGGTCACCAGCGGACGCCCGCCGCGCGGCATGGCGATGCTGGTCGAGCCGCTGCGCATCTCCACCCCGATCGCGGCGTTCAACGGTGGCCTCTTCGTTCACCCGGACATGTCGGTGATCCAGCAGCAGGCGGTACCGGACGAGCTGGTCGCACCGGTCATCTCGCTGCTCGAGTCCCACCGGCTGGACGTCTGGCTCTACCAGGGGACGCGGTGGTACGTCCGCGACCGGAACGGTTCGCACGTCGACCGGGAGGCGTGGACGGTGAAGTTCGAGCCGACCGTGACCGACTCCTACGAGGGCATCGGGGACGTCGTGAAGATCGTCGGAGTGAGTGACGACCTGGACGCGGTGGCGGTGGCGTCGAAGGCCGCGCACGACGAGTACGGCGACCAGGTGTCCGCCGCGCGGTCCCAGCCGTACTACCTGGACGTCACGCATCCGCAGGCGAACAAGGGGTCGGTGGCGAAGTACCTCGCCCGGACCTACCAGCTGGACCCGGAGGAGATCGCGACCATCGGTGACCAGCCGAACGACGTCCTCATGTTCGCCCACTCGGGGCTCTCGATCGCGATGGGCAACGCCAGCACGGAGGTCCAGCGGGCGGCCAGGCGAGTCACGACGAGCAACGCGGAGGACGGTTTCGCGAACGCCGTCGAGCGGTTCGTCCTGCCCACCCGCGTGCACGCGGGTGCGGGTGCGTCCCGACGCCACTGACGCCGGTCGGCGGCGACTCCGCGCACGACACCCGGCGAGCCCTTCTCGACGCGACCAGCCCCCGCTACCGTGGCCGGCATGGGTGAGCCGACCAAGATCCTGCTGAACGAGTCCGAAATGCCCCGGCGCTGGTACAACGTGGTCGCCGATCTGCCGAGCCCGCCGCCTCCCGTGCTGCACCCCGGCACGATGGCGCCGGTGGGCCCGGAGGACCTCGCGCCGTTGTTCCCGATGGAGCTCATCCGGCAGGAGGTCGCGACCGAGCGGTACGTCGACATCCCGGAGGAGGTGCTCGAGGTCTACCGGCTCTGGCGTCCCTCGCCCCTCTACCGGGCGCATCGGCTGGAGAAGGCCCTCGGCACGCCCGCCAAGATCTTCTACAAGTACGAAGGCGTCTCGCCGGCGGGCTCGCACAAGCCGAACACCGCCGTCCCCCAGGCCTACTACAACGCCGCCGCGGGCATCCGCCGCCTGACCACCGAGACCGGCGCCGGCCAGTGGGGCACGGCCCTCGCGTTCGCATGTGCGCAGTACGGCCTGGACTGCGAGGTGTGGCAGGTCCGCGCGTCGTACGACCAGAAGCCGTACCGCAGGATCATGATCGAGACCTTCGGCGGCGTGATCCACCCCTCGCCCTCGGACCTCACCCGGGCCGGCAGGGCGGTGTTGGCGAAGGATTCGGAGTCGCCCGGCTCACTCGGGATCGCGATCTCGGAGGCGGTGGAGGTCGCGGCCGGCAGCCCCGACACCAACTACGCGCTGGGCAGCGTGCTCAACCACGTCCTGCTGCACCAGACCGTGATCGGCGAGGAGGCGCTGGCGCAGTTCGCCAAGGTGGGCCTCACCCCCGACCTGATCGTCGGCTGCACCGGCGGCGGCTCCAACTTCGGCGGGCTGGCCTTCCCGTTCCTCCGGGAGAAACTGGCCGGCCGGATGGAGGTGACGATCCGCGCGGTCGAGCCGGCGAGCTGTCCCTCGCTGACGAAGGGCGTCTACGCCTACGACTTCGGCGACACGGCCGGGATGACCCCGCTGATGAAGATGCACACCCTCGGGCACGACTTCATCCCCGACCCCATCCACGCCGGCGGCCTGCGCTACCACGGGATGTCGCCGCTGCTGTCCCACATCTACGAGCTGGGGCTGTTCGAGGCGGAGGCGCGGACGCAACGCGAGTGCTTCGAGGCCGGCGTACGTTTCGCCCGCACCGAGGGCGTCGTGCCCGCGCCCGAACCCACGCACGCCCTGGCCGCGTGTATCGACGAAGCCCTGCGGTGCAAGGAGTCCGGTGAGGAGAAGGTCATCCTCACCGCACTGTGCGGGCACGGTCACCTCGACCTCGCGGCCTACGGCGCCTATCTGAGTGACGCGCTCGTCGACCACGAGCTGTCCGAGGCGCAGCTCGCCGAGGCGGTCGCGTCCCTGCCGGCCGTTCCGAGCTGACCCCAGACCCTCCGAGCTGACCCCAGACCCTCCGAGCTGACCCCAGACCCTAGGACTTTCGCCGGTACAGCCGCATGGTGAGCGGGGCGAAGACCACGACGAGCACCGCGCACGCGAGGAGGACCCAACCCACCTGGGCGGTGGTCACGGTCCCGTGCATCAGGCCGCGGGCCGCGGTCACCAGGTGACTGATCGGGTTGACGTTCACGAACGCCTGCAGCCAACCCGGCATGGTCTCCGGATCGACGAAGATGTTGCTCGCGAACGTCAACGGGAACAGCACCATCATGCTCACGCCCATCACGGCGTTCGGCGTCCGCACGATCAGGCCGACCGCTGCCCAGGCCCATGCCAGGCTGAAGGAGAACACCAGCAGGAGCAGGACGGCCAGCAGCACCCCACCCACTCCGGCGCCCGGGCGGAAGCCCAACACCACGCCGAGCACGATCACCATCGTCGCCGCCAGCGTGTAACGCACGACGTCGCCGAGCAGCGCGCCGACGAGTGCCGATGGCCGCCAGATCGGCAGCGAGCGGAACCGGTCGAACACACCCTTGGAGATGTCGGTGTTGAGGGCCAGCCCGGTGTACATCGTGATCATCGCGACCGTCTGCACCAGGATGCCGGGCAGGAAGAACTGCAGGTACTCCTGGGTCGAGCCGGCCAGCGCACCACCGAACAGGTAGGTGAACATCAGCGTGAGCATGAGCGGGAACGCCGTGACGTCGAACAACTGCTCCGGTACGTGCTTGATCTTGAGCAACGCCCGCCAGGCGAACGTGAGCGATGTCGAAAGCGCGTCTTGACGCCCCGGGCGGCTTCCCGACGACAGGACCGTACGAAGGGTGTCGTCGACGGCGGTGAGCTCTGGGGTCGTGGGAGTGGGAGTGGTCACGCTGCGTCCTCATCGTCGGTGTCGGACTCGGCGGGATGCCCGGTGAGGGCGAGGAACACCTCGTCAAGGCTTGGTTGCCCGAGGGAGAAGTGGGTGACCGCGATCCCCTGCCGGGACAGCTCGGCGAGCGCGTACGCCACCCGGTCACCGGCCTCGTGGGCGACCTCGACCACGCCCAGCCGGGCCGACAGCGAGGCTGGGTCGGACTCGAGGTGCACCTGGACGTTCAGACTCTGCTCGAGCACGCGTACGGCGTCGGCGCGCTGGGTCGGGTCGAGCAGCCGGAGGTGGATCGCCCCCGCGCCCACCGAGGCCTTGAGCTCGCCGCTCGTACCCTCGGCGATGACCTTGCCGTGGTCGATGACGGCGATCCGGTCGGCCAGCTTGTCGGCCTCGTCGAGGTACTGCGTCGTGAGCAGGATGGTGGTGCCGCCCGCGACGAGGGCGCGCACGATGTCCCACACCTGGTTGCGGCTACGTGGGTCCAGGCCCGTGGTGGGTTCGTCGAGGAAGATCAGGTCGGGTGTGACGACGATGCTGGCCGCGATGTCGATGCGGCGTCGCATGCCGCCGGAGTACGTCTTGACCTGACGGCCACCGGCCTCGCCGAGGCCGAAGGCGTCGAGGAGTTCGGCCGCCCTCACCTTCGCCTGGGCGCGGGAGTATCCGAGCAGCCGGGCGAGCATGACGAGGTTCTCCGTTCCGGTGAGGTCCTCGTCGAGTGAGGCGAACTGGCCGGTCAGGCTGACCCGGCTGCGCACGGCGTCCGCCTCGCGCACGATGTCGTGGCCGAGCACGCGGGCGGTTCCCCCGTCGGGGACGAGCAGCGTGGCGAGCATCCGGATGGTGGTGGTCTTGCCGGCGCCGTTGGGTCCGAGGAAGCCGTAGACGCCCCCGCTGGGGACGGCCAGGTCGACGCCGTCGACCGCACGCGTCGTACCGAACACCTTGACGAGGCCGGTTGTCTCGATGGCGAGGTCGGAGTGGTTGTCCATGGGGCAGTTTTCCTGTCCGTGGGTTTTCTGGCCGTGCCGTCGATTGGATGGCCACCGGGTGCGCCTCGAATCGGTCGAGGCGCCCGGGTCAGGCGGCTTTCGTCCACGCCGCCGTGCGGCGAGGTTTCCGCCGTTGCAGGAGTATTGCAGCCGATTCGGACGTCTGGCACCGGTTTTCGTTTCTTTCGTCACCCCTTGTCGGGGCGTCAGGTGCCTCGTACCCGCGCGTGCAGGAGGGCGCGTTCGGCCGGGTTGGCGGTCAGTTCGAGCGCCCGGCGGTCGGCGTCGCGGGCCGGCTCCGGCTGGCCGAGCGCGCGAAGGAGTTCGGCGCGGACGGCGTGGAAGAGGTGGTACCTGTCGAGTTCGGCAGCGAGGGTCTCCAGCTCCTCCAGCGCGGCCCGCGCGCCGACGGTGTAGCGGAGGGCGACCGTTCGGTGCAGCCGGATGACCGGTGAAGGGACGAGGAGCGCCAGCATGTCGTAGAGCACCACGATCTGCCGCCAGTCGGTGTCCTCGAAATGTTCGGCCTCGGCGTGACAGGCGACGATCGCGGCCTGCAGCTGGTAGGGACCCGGACGGTGGTGGCTAGCCGCGCGGACGAGTAGTTGGGTGGCGGCGGCGATGGCGTCGCGGTCCCAGAGGGAGCGGTCCTGGTCCTCCAGCAGCATCAGGTCGCCGTCGGCGGTGACCCGGGCGGCCGCGCGAGCCCGGTGGAGCCGGATCAACGCGAGCAGCCCCGCCACCTCCGGCTCGGTCGGCATCAGCTGGTGGAGCAGCGTCGCGAGCCACTCCGCGTCGCCCGCGAGGTCCGCGGACTGCGCCTGCTCGGCCGTGGCGAGGTACCCCTCGTTGAAGAGGAGGTAGATCACGGTGAGCACCTCGGTCAGGCGCGGCGCCAACTCGTCGTCGGCGGGGATCCGGTAAGGGATCCCGGCGTCGGTGATCTTGCGTTTCGCGCGGGTGATGCGTTGCGCGACCGTCGTCTCCGGCACCAGGAACGCCCGCGCGATCTGCGCGGTGGTCAACCCGCACACGACGCGCAGCGTCAGCGCGATCTGGGCGGGGCGGGCCAGGGCCGGGTGGCAGCAGGTGAAGATGAGCCGCAGGCGCCCGTCAGGCTCGGGTTGCACCGGCCAGCGCAGCTGCGCCAGCTTCCTGCGGTAGTTGCCCTGCCGGCGCAACACGTCCAGCCCGCGACGTCGCGCGACCGTGAACAACCAGGCGTCCGGCCGATCCGGAACGCCGTCGACGGGCCAGCGTTCCAGCGCCGCGAGGACCGCGTCCTGGACCAGGTCCTCGGCGGTGGCGAAGTCGCCGATCAGCGGAACCAGCGCCGCGGCGAGCTGGCCCGCGTGCTCGCGCACCACGCGGGCCAGCTCGTCGTGTGGGACGTCGGTCAACTCAGGACCTGCACCGGGCGGATCTCGACGACCGGGCAACCGGGCCAGGTTCTGACCATGCGCAGTGCCTCGTCCAGGTCGGCGACCTCGATCTCGGCGAAGCCGCTGACCACCTCCTTGCCCTCCACGAACGGTCCGTCGGTGACGACGTGCTCGGCGACGTCCCGTCGTACGGTGGTCGCCGTCTCCGCGGGCTGGAGCTTGCTCCCGCCGCGGACCTTGTCGGCGTACTCCGCGAACCACTGGGTCACCCGCGCGTAGGCCTGTTCCAGCTCCGCCGGACCCATGGCGCGCAGCTCGTTCGCGTACTCCTCGGTCTCGACGAACATCAGTACGTACTTCATCGGCTCCAGGCTCCTCTCTGTGTGCCGATCTGTGTGCCGATCTGTGTCCCGAACGATCGCGTTCCTGTCGTGGTGTCGCCGCTCCCGGCGGCTCCTCCTACCGAGAAGACGACTGGCGAGGAGCCGGACACGACATCGCCTCGAGCTTTGTCGGGAGACTTTTCCAGAGCGGGGCCCTGGTGTCAGGGCGTGGCCGGGCCTCCCGACGGCCGGCGGCCTCGCGGGTGCGGCGTGCCCGCGCGCGGGCGCATGACGAGAGCCGCGACGTGGTAGGAGCACGGGCCAGGCCCGACGTTGGCGTACCCGTGTACGACGTCGGCCGCGAAGTACGCCGAGTCTCCGGCGTCCAGGTCCACGGCCCGCTCGGCGATGGTGAGCCGGAGGGTGCCGGACCCGACCACGACGTACTCGTGCGATCCGGGCGCGTACGCCGGGTACTCACCGGCGTCGCAGCCCGGCGGCAGGGTCGAGTGGATCCACTCGAAGTTGACGCCGGGAACGACCGGGGTGAGGATGACCCGCCGCCATCCGCCGGGCTCGTCGACCGCGTCCTGGTCGGCGGCGCGGCGGATGATGACGCGGTTGTCGTCCGGCTCGGCGACGAGCTGGGCGAGGGACATGCCGAGTCCGTCCGCGATGCGGGCCAGCACGACCACGGTGGGCGCCTTCTGGCCGCGCTCGACCGAGGAGAGCATGCTCACGCTCACCTCGGCTGCCTCGGCCAGCTCCTGCAGGGTGAGGGACCGGTCGCGTCGCAGCGCCTGGATGTGGCCGCCCAGGGCGACGAGGTCGAACATCGCGCTATAGTACTGGCGACTTTCGCTATAGAGAAACGAGACACGGCATGTCGGTCACACCCGCCACCATCCGCCCGGCGACCCCCGGGGACCTCAAGGCCGTGGCCGACATCTACGCCCACTACGTCACGCACACCGTGATCACCTTCGACGAGCAGCCGCTCACCATCGCCGACTGGGAACGCCGCTTCGACGACTTCGCCGACCGGGGGCTGCCGTTCCTGATCGCCGAGACGCCGGGAGGTGCGGCGGGGGAGGTGGCCGGCTACGCCTACGCCGGACCCTGGCGGCCCAAGCCGGCCTACCGGCACACCGTCGAGGACACGATCTACCTCGCACCAGACCAGACCGGCCGGGGACTGGGGAGTGCCCTGCTGGGCGAACTCCTGACGCGGTGCGGGCAGGCGGGAGTTCGTCAGGTGATCGCCGTGATCGCCGACCCCGGCAGCGAGGCGTCCGCCTCCCTGCACCGCCGCTTCGGCTTCACCCCCTCGGGGCGCCTGGGCGAGGTGGGATTCAAGCACGGCCGCTGGGTCGACACCCTGCTGATGCAGCGCACGCTCGCCTCTGATTCCGACGCCGAGTCGAACGCCGAGTCGAACGCCGGGCCGAACGCCGGGCCGAACGCCGGGCCGAAGGAGTAGCCGCCGGCCCCGCCTCGGCCAGCCCTACAGTCGAGCGCGCGCCGCTCGCCAGAGGCCGTGGACGCCGGCGTACCAACCGAGGACGTACGCGGCGCGAAACAGCGGCGGCTGCCGCAGCAGTTCGTCGGTCTGGAACGCCTCGGGCAGCTCGTCGTCCCAGCCCTCGATGTCCTCGGGATCGAAGTCGGCGACGTCGATCTGCTCGAGTTCGGCCCAGTCGTCCTCGAACGCGGCCAGCTCGTGCAGGCTCGCCGTCTCCTGCACCCACGTCTCGCCGTCACGCTGGCCGCGGCGGTACCAGCGGTCCTTCTCACTCTGTTGCGACCGCAGTCTCTCCACGAGACGTCCCACCTTCGACTCGTCCACGTCGAGGCCGCGAGCCTGTCCCTCGAGTATCCGCAGCTCCCGCTCCAGGGCGACGGCACACACTCGGGACACGTTGATCCGGTCACGCATCCGGTCCAGACGCTCGACCAACGCGTCGGGGATGCTGATGTTTCGTCGCGCCATGACCCCTCACCCCGTTCGCGCCGAGGCCGGATCTCCAGGCTAGTTCGCGTGTGTATCGTGCGGAACAGATCGTTGGGTACACACCCGCTGCCCGATCGGGCCGTTCCGGCGCGCCGGGTCGCGGTCAGGTGAGTTCGAGGCCGCCGTCGACGCTGAGGACCTGGCCGGTGACCCAGGCAGCGTTGGAGTCGGCGAGACGGACGATCCACGCGGCGAGCAGGGCGGGATCACCGCGGCGGCCGAGGGGGATCCGAGCCGTCTCGTCGGCCTTGATCTGTTCGACCACCTCCGGCGGAAGGCCGGAGGAGGCAAGTGCCTCGCTCTCGGTCGGTCCGGCCGCGACGGCGTTGACCCGGATGCGTTCGGGTGCGAGCTCGAGCGCCCAACTGCGGGTGAGTGACTCCAGCGCGGCCTTGGACGCGGCGTAGTGGCCGCCGGCGACGAGGGGCCGGTGCCCGTAGATGCTGGAGACGTTGACGATCGCGCCGTGCGAGGCCCGTAGCTGAGGCAGCGCGGCCTTCACCAGAAGGCTGGGGGCGACCACGTTGATCGCGAACAGCCGGTCGATCCCGTCGGTGGTGACCTCGCCCACCGGCATCCCGGCGAAGCTTCCGGCGTTGTTCACCAGCACGTCGACGCGCTCCCACCGGTCGACCGCGGCGGAGACGACGGCATCGGGCCCGCCAACCTCGGTGATGTCGGCCGGGAAGGGGGCGATGCTGGGATGCCCGGCGGCGGTCGCCTCGAGCGCATCCGCCCGGCGTCCCACCCCAAGGACCAGGGCACCCGCGTCGGCGAACGCCCGTGCGGTGGCACGGCCGATCCCCGAGCCCGCGCCCGTCACGATCACCACCTGGTCGGCGAGGCTGCTGACCGTCGGACCCGACATGCCGGTGACTCCTCGTTCGATGGTCGTAGTACTTCGAAGGACGTTAGGAGGGCACCCGCTGCTTCGTCCAGTTGCGCCGGCGCGGCGAGCGGTCCATCCCTACTTTGGTGCCACGCACGCCACGTCGACGCGACTTTCGCGGTGGGGGAGGGTACCGCGGGAGGACGCGCGTCGGGGTGAAGTTCTCCTAGCGTGAAGACATGCGCGAGGTCAGCCAGCCTTCGGTGAAACGCCAACGCCCGGACGAGACCGACCACCCCGCCCAGCGGAGCGAACCGCCTCGACGCCGGGGCCGGGCCGCCCTGGCCCGGGTCGCCGCGGCCGCCGGACTGTTCTTCCTCGCGCCGGTCACGGCGGAGTACCTCATCGGATACGACGAGAACGTCGGCAGGTTTCTCGAACTCCTGGCCGGCCTGGCGATCCTGGGGCCGTTGTACGGCGGGGCCGCCCTGATCATCCGCGAGGTCGCGCGCCGGTCCGGATGGGGCTGGCCCAGTCTCCTCCTGCTCGCGGCGGCCTTCGGCGTCTTCCAGGCCGGCCTGGTCGACCAGTCACTGTTCAACACCTCCTACCGTGACATCGACTACTGGGACGACATGCTGAGGCCGACGTTCGTTCCGGCACTCGGCGTGAGCGCCTACCACCTGATGACGTTCGTGGTCGGTCACGTGGTCTGGTCCATCGGCGCGCCGATCGCGGTGGTCGAGTCGCTCGCGCCGGCACGCAGGTCGACGCCCTGGCTGGGCAGGATCGGCTTGACGCTCGTGGGAGTTCTCTACCTGGCCGCGTCCCTGCTCATCTTCGCCGACCACGTGAAGAGCGAACGGTTCCTGGCCTCGGCGCCACAGCTCGCCGGCTCGGGAGTGGCCGTCCTGGCGCTGATCGGGGCCGCCGTTCTGCTCGGCCGCCGACGGCCCCGACCGCCGGCCGTCCCCCGCCGCGCACCGCGCCCCTTGCTGGTCGGCCTCCTCGCGCTGACCGCGGCGAGCGGCACCCAGCTACTCCCGCCAAGCTGGCTCGGCGTCGGGATCGGCGTCCTCCTCGCCGCTGCCGTGGTTCTCGCGGTGGGCCGCTGGTCGCGACGGGCTGGTTGGAGGCCCGCCCACGTCCTCGCGCTGGCCGGCGGTGCGGTGCTGGCGAACGCGGTGTTCGGCTTCTTCGTCCAGCCCCTCGGAGACCCGCCGCTCGCGCTCAAGCTGGCACACAACGTGGTGCTCGCGGTGGGCATGCTCGCGCTGTTGAGCCTTGCCGCGTGGGCCGTCCGGCGTTCGCAAGCAGACGTTGACGCGGCTTCGGATCGCTGACCACGGCGCGGGCGGACGCGTGTCCGCCCGGCTCGCGGCCGGGTTAGCGTGGGAGGACTGGTCGGCCGGGGCAGGACGGAGCCCGGCACGTCGGGCGTTGTGGTGGGGAGGGGAAGCCCACATGTCGATGGACTTTTCTGGGAGTCTTTCCGGAAATACCGCACTGGTCACGGGCGCGACGGCGGGCATCGGCCGGGCCGTCGCCGTCCAGCTCGCGGGACTCGGCGCGGAGGTCGTGGTGCACGGTCGAGACCCGGACCGCGGAGCCGAGACGGCACGGGAGATCGAGGCCGCCGGCGGCAAGGCCCGGTTCGAGGCTGCCGACCTCAGCGTCCCCGACGAGGTTCGCCGGCTTGCCGAGGCGGTCGGGCCGGTCGACATCCTGATCAACAACGCGGGCGTCTACCGCTTCGCTTCCACCGTCGAGACCGACGACGCGTTCTTCGACCTGCACTTCGACCTCAACCTGCGGGCGCCGTTCATCCTGGTGCAGAAGTTGGTACCCGGCATGGCCGCGCGCGGTCATGGCTCGGTGGTCAACCTGAGCACTTTCGGCGCCTCTGTGCCCGCGCGCACCGCGGGCGTCTACGGCGCCTCCAAGGCGGGCCTGGAGTTGATGACGAAGATCTGGGCCGACGAGTTCGGCCCCTCCGGTGTGCGTGTGAACGCCGTCGCGGCCGGCCCGACCCATACTCCTGGTACGGCCGGTGGGGTGGCCGACGCGTTGACGGGCGCCATCACCCTGGGGCGCGCCGCCGAGGCGGAGGAGATCGCCCGCGTCATCGTGTTCCTGACCACGCCGTCGGCCAGCTACGTCAACGGCTCCGTCGTCCAGGTGCACGGAGGGCTCCGCGCGGTCTCGGGGTGAACGGTTCGAAGTGCTCAGGACACACCGGCCGACGGCGCCGACGTCGGGGGTTCCGAAGACGCGAGTCCTCATGACCGGTCCGGTCGACCGATCGGGCTGAACTACGCCCAGTTGCTCATTGCCGGCTGATCGATGTCGGCGAGGTCGGTGAGGTCGGCGGCGCCGGTGGTGTTGGCCATCCCACGTGGCGTGCGCCGCCGGCCTTCGCAGTGCTGGCAGTGGGTCCGCCTCTCCACGGACATGACCAGCCTTCGCCAGTTGGCGGGTAGGGCGGCGAGGTCGGCCTCACGCGGCAGATTGCCGCACTGGATGTCGAAGAGGCAGGACGCCATGGCGTGGCCGGGCTCGACCCAATGGAAGTGTCGGCCAGTCTGTGCGCATCCGGGATCCCGACAGGGCTCTGCGAAATCGTTTGGCTGCTCCATGGTGATCACCGTCGTTCACAATGCTTTCGACGTGGGCAAATCGTAGGCCGGACAGAGGCGGCTTCTCACCGCCCAATGGGCTCGGCACGCGAAGGACTAATGTCCTCGTAACAAGTCGTGCGCGATGCATGACGATCAGTGATAGATGTGTGTGGGCGAGGGACGTCGATGGATGGCGTCGAAGGAGCGCGGGGCCAGGTCTGGTCAGGCCTCCGCGCCGTCCGTCGGGTCGGTACGGCCTGCCGTAAGATAGTTGCGTCTGGTTGTCTCCTGTTGACAGGATTCTTTCGCCACCGAGGAGCCTCCGTGGAGATCACCCGCCGTCGCCTGCTCTCCTTCCTGCCCGCCGCGGGTCTCCTGTCCACTGGTCCGCAGCGGCGGGCCAGTGCCGAAGCTGGTGCCGCTCTCGGCCCCGCCACCGAACCGGCCGCCGACCAGGCTCGGCTGCTGGCCAACACGGTGGCGATCTTCGCCGGCACGACCGAGTCCAACGGCCGGTCGGACGTCGCCGCGAAGGTCGCCGGCATCGCCCAGACCGCCCGGACCTGGCTCGCGGCGCTGGACCGGGCGGGCAGCGGCGAGTTGTTCGCCGGCGTACCGCTCGGGACCAGCGACTCCAACCTCAACGCGTCCTACCAACACCTGTACGAGATCGCGCTCGCCACCCGGGCTCCCGGCGCCGGTTCGGACCTGCTGGGCAGCACCGCGGTGCAGCACCGCGTGATCGACGGGCTGGTCTTCCTGCACGAGCACTACTACGGCGACCAGGCGGGCGGCTACTACGGCAACTGGTTCAACTGGGAGATCGGCATCTCCACCCACGTCAGCAAGACCCTGACGCTGCTGCTGGACCAGGTGCGCGCCTACCGTCCGGACCTGCTGCAGACCTACGTCGCCTCGATGGACGCCTATCTCCGCAACGGTTCGAACGGCGACGTCGACCTGGACTCGCGCTTCCACACCGGCGCCAACCTCGCCGACATCACCACCAACCGGATCCTGCAGGGCGCGCTGCTCGGCGACGACACCCGGATCGCGAAAGCGCTGCGGGACCAACTGACGGTGTTCGCCACCGTCGACCCCTATCACCTCAACCACGGCGTCACCGACGGCTACTACGCCGACGGTTCGTTCATCCAACATGCCTCGGTCGCCTACACCGGCTCCTACGGCAAGGGCCTGTTGACACGGGTGGTCCAGACCCTCAAGATCCTCGACGGGACGTCGTACGCGCGCGGCGACGACCTCGTGGCGGTGGTGCAGGGGTGGGTGACGAACGGCTTCGCCCCTCTCATCTTCGAGGGCTGGATGATGGAGATCGTCAAGGGACGTGCGGTGTCGCGCACCACCACCGGCTATGCCGACGTGGCCGTGGTGGTGGAGGCCGTCGTCGACCTGTCCGACTACGCGAGCGGTACGGACGCCGCGGCGCTCAAGGGTTACGTGAAGTTCGTCCGGTCGACCTCGCGGGCCACCCTCAACCCGACGAGCTTCGTATCGCCGGTCAGCGTGGCGCGTTACACCGACATCGTGGGCGACGACACGATCGTGGCGGCCGACCTCAACCCCGCGGCCCGCAGTGTGGCCTTCAACGCGATGGACAAGAACGTCCACCGGCGGCCCGGCTATGCCTTCGCCCTGGCCCGTAGCTCGGATCGAATCAGCAAGTACGAGTACATGAGCGGCGAGAACCTCATGCCGTGGTTCCAGGGCGACGGTGCCCACTACCTCTATCTCTCCGGCCAGGACCAGGCCCAGGCGTTCGGGATCGACTACTTCACCACGGTGTCGCCCTACGCGCTGGCCGGTGTCACCGCCCCGGTGGAGCAGCGCAGGACGATTCCGGAGTTGTACGGCACGCCCTACTACGACAACCCCGACCACCCGCTCGGCTTCACCTCCTCCTCGGAGTCGCAGAACACCTACGTCTACTTCCCGTGCGGCACCAACCGGCACTCCGGCGGCGCGACTCTGGACGCGTACGGCGTCGCCGGGCTGGTCCAGTCCAGCGACGTCGCCTTCGCCGCCAAGCAGCAGGGCGTGCTGCCGGACGACTTCGTGGTCTACCGAAACGCGGAGGCGACGAAGTCGTGGTTCATGCTGGACGACGAGATCGTCGTCCTGGCCGCCGGAGTCGCCGATCCGGCCGGGCGCGCGGTCACCACGAGCGTCGACACCCGGATCGCGGCCCCCTCGGACCAGGTGACGGTGACCGGTGTGCGCCGCGACGGCAGCACGTGGTCCGGGCCGGGCAGCGCCGACCTGCGCTGGCTGCGCTACGCGAACGCGAGCCAGGGCACCGCGCTCGGGTACGTCTTCCTCGACCGCCAGGACGTGCGGGTCGACCTGGCGCCGGTCACCCGGAGCCGCCGGATCGTGCGAACGTCCAACCCCGACACACAGGTGACCCGCACGGTCTTCGGGGTCTCGATCGACCGGCCGGCGGGAGCCGCGCCGTCCTCCCTGGCCTACGCACTCGTGCCCAACGCGGCGGAGCCCCGGCTTCGGTCCTACGCCGACGGGCCGCTGCGCGTCCTCGCGAACACGACGGCGATCCAGGCGATCCACCACGGTGGCCTCGACCTCACGGCCGCCAACGTGTTCGCGCTAGGCCAGCACCAGGCCGAGCGGCTCCGCGTCGACGGCCCGGCCTCGGTCCTCATGCGGACCAAGGCGGGCCGGCTCACCAGTGTCGCGGTGTCCGACCCGACCATGGACCGGGACACCATCTCGGTGGTCGTTCGCGGCCGCACGCTGACGGCGGTGTCGATGGACGACGGTGTACGGGTGAGCCCCGCCGACGACGGCACGCTCCTGGAGTTCGACACTCACCAGGCGTACGGGCGGAGCTTCACCGTCACGTTGCGGGGTTGACGCCGAAGGTGCGCCGCGTCTTGTAGGTGAGGCGCCGGAGCAGGCTGTCGGTGGGGCCGCGGTATCCGCCGCGGCGCAGGAGATCCGCCACGACGACCGACAACAGCCAGGTCGCGACCGCGATCGCCGCGGCGCCCGCGACACCGAGCGAACCGCCGAGCCCGCCGGCGTACGGTGCGAGCACCGAGACGAAGACCACCGACTGCAGGAGATAGCAGGTCATCGACCGCTGGCCGACCGCCTCCACAGCCGTGGTCACCCGCCCACGCCGGTCGCCGACCCGGATCGCCACGAGGGCGATCAGCGCGGCCCAGCCGAGGCCACCGGCGTACCCGCTCAGGGTGTGCAACGCGGCGGCCGGCATCGACAGCCCTACCGACGGGTCGGGCCAGAAGTGCGCCACCATCAGGGCGAAGGGCAGCCCGCCGAGGATCGCGACGCCGAGTCCGAGGGTGGCACCGCGGACGAGCAGCGCCCGGTGCCGGTCGGGCTCGTCGAGGACGCGACGCCGGCCCGCCAGGATCCCGAGGAGGACGGCGGGCACGACCGAGAGCAGGTTCGCGAGCGTCAGGAAGACCCATTCGACGGATCGGACGACGACCGCGGCCAGTGGCTCCTCCTGGCCCATCGACGGAAGGAGCGAGCCCATCTCCGGGTTCGGGATCCCCTGCGTCAGACCGAAGGCCGTCGCGATCACCAGGAAGAGGACGGCGAGCCGCATGATCCTGCGATCACGGGCCGCCAGACACCCGACGAAGACGAGGGCGGCAAGGGCGTAGGAGCCGAGAATGTCGCCGGAGAACAACAGAACCCCGTGGACGAGCCCGAAGAGCAGCATCCACCAGCCCCGACGCCGCAGCAGTCCGCGGATCGTCAACCACCCGTTGCCCCGCTCCTGCTGCCGGCGCATGAGCTGCACCATGCCGTAGCCGAAGAGGAACGCGAACATCGGATAGGAACGGCCGTCGACGAAGAGCATCTGGACGAAGGTGACGAGTTGGTCGACCACCGTGTCGGCGACTGGATAGGCCCGCAAGGTGTTCTCGTGGCCGTAGAGGTAGAAGTGAACGTTGGCCAGCGCGATGAACAACAGCATGAACCCGCGGGCCAGGTCGGGGGCCAGAGCGCGGGCGGCGAGCGCGGTGGGGCCTGTGAGCGCGGGCGGGCCGGCAGCCGTCGCCGCGCTCGGACCATCCGAGGTCCTGGTCGAGGAGTGGCCCGAAGACTGCGCCGAAGACTGGGCGGAGGACTGGGCCGAGGACGTGGTTGGGGTCGTGGTCGTGGTGGTGGGTGGAGTGTCTGGGACACCTGACGTGTCCGGCCTACCGGTCGAGGACGTCATAGGGCAGAGAGTCTCACAGAACGTGACGAGTCGTATCCTGGAAAACCCCTAGGGGCGCGACGGGCGCGGAGCTTCGCCCTAGCCCTTCCCCGGTGCGAGTGGCACCGTGCCGCCGCGTTCGACATAGGTCACGCAGTCGCCGAACCCGCGCCGTTCGGCCTCCTCACGGAAGTCCGACAGCGGTGAGCTGAAGGCGTCGTAGTCGTCGAAGTGGATCGGGACCGCACGGTGCGGTTGCAACCGTGCCAGCAGGTCGACGCCCTGACCGGCGTCCATCGTGACGATCAGACCACCCGGCAGCCGGGTCCCACCGAGGTGGAGCACCGCGAGGTCCGCCCGCGGGAAACGGCGTGCGACCTCGACGAGCGCGTCGTGCATCAGAGTGTCGCCGGTGATGTAGAGGCGGTGCCGGACCTCGCCGTCCGCGCCCCGAAGTTCCAGCATCGTGCCCATGACAGGCGGTAGCAGGAAGCGCGCCAGGCCCGGGGCGTGCAGTCCGGGGACGGAGGTGAACCGCAGTGTCATTCCGTCCTTGCTGAGTTCGTGGTGTTCCCACGTGCGCAGGCCCAGTGCCCGACGAAACCCCTGCCAGCCCTGCAGGCGCCGGGAGGCGTGCGGCGTCGTGATGATCGGCAGGGCACGGTCGAGGCCGCGCCTGGCGACACGGTCCCAGTGGTCGCCGTGCAGGTGGGACAGGACCACGGCGTCCAGCTCCGGTAGCTCCTCGATCGAGAGCGCCGGATCGGTCAGCCGTCGGGTGGTGATGCCGTGGCCGAGGTAGGCGCGCTGACCGCGGTGCAGGAAGTTCGGGTCGGTGAGAAGGGTGAACGGCCCATAGCGGATCAGTGTCGTGGCGTTGCCGATGAACAGCAGCTCACCGAGCTGGTCCGGCACGTCACCTGCCGGCGCGGGTCCAGGTGGGGTGGTCACGGCGTTCTCCTACCCCGCACCGGCCAGGAGCGATCGACTGGTGCGTGCAGCCGTCAGCGGGCGAGCGCGGCGTCGATGGCGTCGCCGAGGTCGTCCCAGACGCGGGGCGTGAGCTTCTTCCCGTTCACGAAGAACGTCGGCGTGCCTTGTACGCCGAGGGCCTTGCCGTCGGCGGCGTCCTCCTTCACGCGGTCCAGGGTGGCGGGATTCTGGTAGGCCTTGTCCCACGCGGCCATGTCCAGGCCGAGGTCCTCGGCGAAACCGCGGAAGGTGTCGTCGGCGGGTACCCGCTGTCCGCCCCATTGCTCCTGTGTCTCGAACATCTGCTGGTACATCTGCTCGAACCGGCCCTGCTGGGCGGCGGCTTCGACGGCTCGGGCGGCTCGTTCGCCGTTGAAGTGGGACGCAATCGGGTAGTACCTCGCGACGAAGGTGACGTCTCCGGCGTACTCCTCGCGAAGCTGCTCCACGACCGGATACGCCAACCCGCACGCCTCGCACTCGAAGTCCAGGAACTCCACGAAAGTGACGTTCCCGTTCTTCGCCTCGGAGAGCCGGTGGCTGTCGGCGCGCACCAGTCGCGACTCGGCACCGCCGGTGCCCGGAGCGCTGACCTGGCCCGTCGGGTCGGCCGCGGGACCGGCTGTCGGCTCGTCGCCGTCGTTGCCGAACCAGGCGATCGCGAGCACCACTCCCACCACCACGACGAAGACGGCCGCCAGCGTCAGGGAGACCTTGACACTCTTCGTACGCCGCCCCTCCGTCCGGTCGTCCTCGGG
Organism: Actinopolymorpha pittospori; assembly: GCF_014873875.1. GTDB lineage: Bacteria > Actinomycetota > Actinomycetes > Propionibacteriales > Actinopolymorphaceae > Actinopolymorpha > Actinopolymorpha pittospori. The sequence continues at coordinate 3,437,563 of NZ_JADBEM010000001.1, forward strand.
CCTGGCGCCGCGCGCCGGGCCCTCCTCTTTCTGCGACATCAGGAACTTCCAATCGTGTCCCTACGACGGCATCGGCCGTGGGTGCTCATACCCACCTCGATCCGGTGAAGGCCGTGCACTGTGCCGCGGTTCCCCGAGGCGACGCGTACGCGCGTGAGGGTTTCGTCATCGTCGCGGACCAGGTGTGAAGGTCTGGTTGACATCGGCCTGTCCGCCCTTCGGCACCGCTAGCATCGCGGTGAGGATCCCGGACCGGTGTGAGGGGGCGGCTGCGATGCCGGAGACACCCGTCCTGGTGACCGGAGCCGGTGGCGGTGTCGGCGGCGTGGGGCGTTCGGTGGTCGAGATGCTTCGCGAGCGCGACCTGCCGGTGCGGGCGATGGTCCACCACGACGACGAACGCGCCGACGCCCTGCGTGGGATGGGTGCGGAGGTGGTGGTCGGCGACCTTACCCGGCCCGACGACGTGGTGCGCGCGATCGACGGCGTCGCCCGGATGCTGTTCAGCATGAGCGTGTCGCTGTCCTACCTCGAGGCGACGGCGACCCTCGCCTCGGTCGCCCGCGCCGAGGGCTCCCTCGAGGTGCTGGTGAACATCTCCCAGATGACCGTGTCACAGATGTCCGCGGTGAGCACCGAGGAGTCCCACCAGCAGCGCCTGCACTACCTGTCCGAGCAGGTGCTGAACTGGTCCGGCCTCCCGGTCGTCCACGTCCGGCCCACGGCCTTTCTGGACAACCCCCTCTTCACCACGCTGGTCGCCCCGGCCATCGCCGACAACGGCACCCTCCCGCTTCCCTTCGGTAGCGGGCGCACCTCTCCCATCGCCGCGCGGGACGTCGCCCGGGTGGTCACCGCGGTCCTGCTCGACCCGGGTCCGCACCTGGGGAAGGTGTACGACCTGACCGGGCCACGGACTGAGGACATGAACGGCGTGGCGGCGGAGTACTCCCGGGCACTGGGCCGGAAGGTAACGTATGAGGACGTACCTCCCGGGCCCTGGACGGAGCAACTCGCCGCTCGCCACGGCCTGTCGCAACACCTGGTCGACCACATCGCCACCATGGCCCGGCTGCAGCGGGAGAACCGCTACGACCGGTCGACCCGCACGGTCGAGGAGATCACCGGAACTCCGGCCCAGTCGGTCGAGGAGTTCGTCGCCGAGCACGCCCAGATGTTCAACGGCTCGTCCCACTGACCTGCTGAGCGCTCACCTCGCCGGCGACGACGCCACGGACCAACAACACCGCGGCGGTCGCGGCGCAGGCGATCGCCCCGACCAGGCTGGCCAGGCCGAGTTCCCCGCGTACGGCGTAGGACGACACCGACGTCGCGATCACCCCGGTGCCCATACCGAAGGCGAACATGAGCGCGAGCCGCGCGTACGGCATCGGGACCACTGCCGCCGAGACGAGCACAGCCGACAACAGCAGGTCGGGAACCAGGAAGAGGTTGTCCGATCGCCAGGAGTCGTGCAGGAACAAGAACACGAACAGGCCGACTCCGACGACCGCCGCCATCACCCTGGCCGCGCGCAGAACCACCATGACCGGACTCCTCGTCGTCGAAGCCGCCGTAGCGGTGGACCAGCCGTTGGCTGAGGTCTCACCGCCATCAACGATCGACCTACCGGTCACGCTCCCGCGCGGTCAGGGTGAGGACTCCGTCACGTCCGCGACGCGCGCTCCAGCGCCGGCCGGTCGATGGTGATGCCGAGGCCCGGGGTCTCCGGAAGGACGAGCTCGCCGTCCACGAAGGAGATCCCGCCGAGGAACTCGTCCTGCCAGGGGCTCAGCCCGGCGTAGCTCTCCACGATGAGCCCGTTGTCGACCGCGGCCACCGCGTGCGCACCGACGTAGTGGTTGCCGTGCGGCGCCATCTCCAGATGGTGGGTCGAGGCGAGCGTCGCGATCCGGATCCACTCGGTCAGGCCGCCGCAGGTCTGCGGGTCGGCCTGGACGATGTCGACCGCGCGGCGTTCGATGAGATCACGGAATCCCCACCGGGTGTACTCGATCTCTCCGGTGGCGATGGGCATGGTCAGCTGTCCGACCAGGGCGGCCATCCCGGCATGGTCGTCGGGCCAACAGGGCTCCTCGAACCACGCGAGGTCGAACTCCTCGACCGCCCGGCCGAACCGCAACGCCTGCGAGGACGTCCAGGCGTTGTTCGCGTCGACCATCACCTTGACGTCCGGACCGACCGCCTCCCGAACGGCGGCGACGCGGCGGACGTCCTCCGGGATGTCGGCGCCACCGACCTTCATCTTCACCGCGCGGTAGCCGGCGGCGACGAAGCTCAGCATCTCCTCCGCGAGTTCGCCGGTGCCCTTGCCCTCCTCGTAGTAGCCGCCCGCGGAGTAGGCGGGCACGCGGGAACGGTAACCACCGAGCAGGCGGTAGACCGGCATGTCGAACGCCTTGCCGCGCAGATCCCACAGCGCGTTGTCGACCGAACCGATCGCGGAGATCGCGTCGCCCTTGACCACCGGCTTACGCCAGCCGGTGAACATCCGGTGCCAGATCCGGGTGAAGTCGCGCGGGTCCTGCCCGAGGAGGCGTTCCCGGATCGGCGCCGCGAACCGGGTGGCGCCCTCGGCGGACAGCGCCGTTCCGGAAAGGCCCTCGTCGGTGTGGACGTCGACCAGGGTGAGGCGCTTGTTCTCGGTGGTGAGGATGGAGTTGCGGAACGGCTTGGAGAGCTTTCCCAGGTCGTAGGTCGTGAAGGAAAGGTCGACGATCTTCACCGGGGCTGACCTCCGAGGTCGTGGCGTCGTGGGCGATGTGCGGGACCGGTCGTACGGCGTAGGTCGGACCTAGTCGAAGAAGTCGGCGTCCTCGGGGGAGAGGTACTTCCGCGCCGCCTCCGGGATGAGGTCCACACCCATGCCGGGCCGGTCCCACACCTCGATGAAGCCGTCCTGGACGATCGGGTCGGGCAGCCCCTCGACGATGTCGTACCACCAGTCGGGCTTGCCCACGGGGTACTCGAAGGCGATGTAGTTGTCGGGCAACGTCGCGCAGACCTGCACCAGGGCGGCCAGGCCGATCAGGCCGTCGCCCGTACCGTGCGGAGCCATCGAGATCCCGTGCAGGTCGGCGTACTCCGCGACCCACTTGAGTTCCGCGATGCCACCGACGTCGCAGGGGTCCGGACCCACCACGCGGACGGCCTGCGTCTCGATCAGCTCCACGAAGTTCTGCCGGAGGTAGATCTGCTCACCGGTGTGGATGGGGGTCGTCGACGCCCGGGTCACCTCGCGGTACTGCGCCGCGTTGACGTAGGGCACGTAGTCACCGGTCAGCATGTCCTCGAGCCACATCAGCGACATCGGCTCCACGGCCACAGCCAGCCGGATCGCGTCCTGGACGGTCCAGCCGGGCCCGAGGTCCAGGGCCAGCCCGATCTCGTCGCCGAGGACCTCCTTCATGGCCTGCACGCACTCCACGACGTGTCGTAGTCCGCGCTCGGTGAGCAGGCCACGGTGCGGGTGGGAGGGGCCACTGCGCGGCTCGCCGTAGAAGAAGTTCGGGACGGTGAGCGGCATGGTGCTGTGGAACGCCAGGGCCTGCTTGACGATGGTGAAGCCCTCCGAGGCGGCCCGCATCCTGGTCATCGCGGCCGCGTGGTCCTCCGGTGTCTGGCCCGTCATCGGCGTACGGACGGCACCGTTGTAGACCCGCACCCGGTCGCGCACCTTGCCGCCGAGCAACTTGTGAACGGGGAGCCCGGCAGCCTTGCCGGCGATGTCCCACAACGCCATCTCGATCGCCGACACCGCCGCGCCCCAGGGTTTGAACGCACCCAGTCGGCGGATCTTCAGCATGACGCGTTCGACGTCGGTCGGGTCCTCACCGACGATGAGGTCCTTGTAGAAGCCGACGACAGGTTTGTGGTGGGACTTGTTCGCCTCGATCGCGCCGTATCCGCAGATCCCTTCGTCGGTCACGACCCGCACCACGGGATGGCGGCCGAAAACGGCGCACTTCACGTCGGTGATCTTCATCGGCTTCCACTCGCTCCGTCTCCGCGCCGGCGCTCACGCACCGTGCCCTCGAGGTCGAATGCGTTGCGCTCACAGAGACAACCGCTCTGTCACCTCCGGATGGAACGATTCGGAAATTACAACCGGCCTGCTGGGGTGTCAACGTAAACGCCGTGCCGTGGCGAGGACCGGTTGGCCAGAACCGGCGGCGAAAAGGGGCCCGCCAATTCCGTGAGTCGTGCGATGAAAGCGGCGAGAAATGCGTTCGGAACTAACCGGAATTCCGTCGTGGCTCCTTCTTTCGTTCCTCTTCTTTCTCGCCGAATTCGCGGGCGAGTGGGAGACGACGGCGGTGCCATTCGACCGGATCGGTGTCGTGGTCGCGGCACTGCCGGCGCCGGTACCCCCCGGTCCGTCCCTGGCCCACGAACCGGTCGTAGATGATCGCGTGGGCGGGGGGATGTCAGGTAGCTTGCGATGGGCCGTGTGCACCGGGCGGCGTGGTACCCGACATGGAGGATGCGCGTGGACGTGCGAACCGAGACCCAGTTGCCCCACTCGACTCCGGAGGCGCAGGGCGTCCCGTCCTCCGCGATCCTCGACTTCGTGGCGGCCGTCGAGGATCAGATCGACGCGCTGCACGGCTTCGTGCTCGTCCGGCACGGCCACATCGTCGCGCAGGGAGCCTGGGCCCCGCACGGTGTCGACAGCCAGCGCACGATGTTCTCGCTGAGCAAGAGCTTCACCTCCAGCGGTGTCGGCCTGGCGGTCGCCGACGGCAGGCTGTCGGTCGACGACCCGGTGCTGAGCTTCTTCCCGGACGAGGCGCCCGAGCAGGTGAGTGAGAACCTCGCCAAGATGCGGGTACGGGACCTGCTCACCATGACCAGCGGGCACGACGCCGACACGCTCCCCGCGATCCACCGCGAGTCCGACACCAACTGGGCGCAGACGATCCTGGCGCAGCCCGTCGACCACGAGCCGGGCACGCACTTCGTCTACAACAGCGGCGCGAGCTACCTCCTCTCCACCATCGTGCAGCGGGTCACCGGGGAGAGGCTGCTCGACTACCTGCGCCCGCGCCTGCTCGAGCCGCTCGGCATCACCGACGCGACCTGGGAGACATGCCCGCGCGGGATCAACACCGGCGGCTGGGGACTCTCGATCCGGCTCAGCGAGGTCGCCCGGTTCGGCCAGATGTACCTGCAGGGAGGGGCGTGGCGCGGCCAGCAGGTCCTGCCGCGCGCCTGGGTCGCCGAGGCGACCGCCCGGCAGGTGAGCAACGACAACCGGACCGAGACCGACTGGCGGCAGGGATACGGCTACCAGTTCTGGCGGGCCCGGCACGGCGCCTACCGCGGCGACGGTGCGTTCGGCCAGTACTGCCTGGTCATGCCGGAGCAGGACGCCGTCCTCGCCATCATCAGCGGAGTCTCCAACATGCAGGCCGTCCTGGACCTCGTGTGGGAACACCTGCTCCCGGCGATGGGCGGCGCCGCCCTACCCGAGGACGGCGAGACGAACGTCCGCCTGCGAGGCCGACTGGACGCACTCGCCCTGCCCGGTCCGGCAGGTGAGCCGGCGTCCTCGGTGGCGGAGCGAATCTCCGGGACGAAGTACCACGTCCGCGCGGAGCAGCCGACCAACCAGCCGGCCCGCAGGGTCGGGCTGGCCGGTCGGCAGGTCGAGACGATCACCCTGGTGGCCGGACCCGAGGAGTACCGCCTCACGGTGGCGGACAACCTCGGCGTCCACGAGGTGGTCGCGGCGACGGACGAGTGGCGTCTTGGCGAGAGCTCTCTGCTGCGCGGCAGCGACGAACCGGTCGCCGCCCGGGCCGCCTGGACCGACGAGGGCACCTGCGCGATCAGGGTCGTCCTGTTGCGGGCGCCGTTCATCTTCACCCTCACGCTGGGATTCGAGGACGAACAGGTGACGCTGCGGGCGGCGGGCAACGTGTCCTTCGACGCCGCCGAACCGGTGTCCGTGGTCGGACACCGCGACTGACGCGCGCCGCGTACCTCGTCGGCCGCCGCATCCGGGCGCCGCATCCGGGCGTCGCATCCGCAGGGCAGGAGTCCTCGGGTGCGGCGCCCTGGTGCTGCCAGCGGCGTCTCGCCCGCGTCAGGCGGACTTCCTGCGGCCGGGTTGTTCGCGGGGGATGAGGGTGGGGTTGACGTTGTCGAGGACGACTTCGCGGGTGACGATGACGCGGGCTACGTCGTCGCGGCTGGGGACCTCGTACATGACGTTGAGGAGGACTTCTTCGATGATGGCGCGGGTGGCGCGGGCGCCGGTGCCTCGTAGGAGTGCTTGTTCGGCGATGGCTTCGACGGCGTCCTCGCTGAACTCCAGTTCGACCCCGTCGATCTCGAACAGTTTCTGGTACTGCTTGATCAGGGCGTTGCGGGGTTCGGACAGGATCCGCATCAGGGAGGGCCGATCCAGAGGCTGCACGGTCGCGATGACCGGGAGGCGGCCGACGAACTCCGGGATCAGCCCGAACTTCAGGAGGTCCTCGGGCATCACGTCGGCGAAGGTGTGTTCCTTCTCCCGGTCCTCCCGGGTGCGCACGCTGGCGCCGAAGCCGACGCCCTTCTTCCCGATGCGTTGTTCGATGATGCGTTCCAGCCCGGCGAAGGCGCCACCGACGATGAACAACACGTTGGTGGTGTCGATCTGGATGAACTCCTGGTGGGGGTGCTTACGCCCACCCTGGGGTGGCACGGAGGCGGTGGTGCCTTCCAGGATCTTCAACAACGCCTGCTGCACTCCCTCACCGGAGACGTCACGGGTGATGGAGGGGTTCTCACTCTTGCGGGCGATCTTGTCTACTTCGTCGATGTAGATGATCCCGGTCTCGGCCTTCTTCACGTCGTAGTCGGCCGCCTGGATCAGCTTCAGCAGGATGTTCTCCACGTCCTCACCGACGTAGCCCGCCTCGGTCAACGCGGTGGCGTCCGCGATCGCGAACGGCACGTTCAACATCTTCGCCAGCGTCTGCGCCAGGTAGGTCTTGCCACACCCGGTCGGCCCGATCAACAAGATGTTGGACTTCGCCAACTCCACCGGCTCGTCCTTGGCGTGACGGCCCGCGCCCGACAACCCCGCCTGCACCCGCTTGTAGTGGTTGTACACCGCCACCGACAACGCCTTCTTCGCCGGATCCTGCCCCACCACGTACTGATCCAGAAACTCAAAGATCTCCCGCGGCTTCGGCAACTCCGCCAAACCCACCTCAGAGGACTCGGCCAGCTCCTCCTCCTCGACGAGTTCGGTGCACAGCACCACGCACTCGTCGCAGATGTAGACACCGACCGGGCCCGCGATGAGCTTGCGAACCTGCTTCTGGTTCTTTCTGCAGAACGAGCACTTCAACAGGTCGCTGCCCTCACCGATGCGTGCCACCGCGAACTCCTCGACAGTCGTGCAGGGCCGAAGTCCCGCCGGGACCTCAGATGGAGCTGGAACCTCAGAGTGTGACGGGCAGGGACGGCAACCGCCAAGTCCCCGGGTCGGGAACGTGTCGCAACTCTCCCGGTGCGAGCGCCAGGGTGAGGTCCGGGTAGCGGCGGAGCAGGGCGGCGATCGCGACCTCGGTCTGGATCCGGGCCAGGGGAGCGCCGAGGCAGAAGTGCGGCCCGTGCGCGAAGCCCAGGTGCCCGGGAGGCCCGCCGGCGCGGGTGAGGTCGAGCCGGTCGGGGTCGTCGAACGTACGCGGATCGCGGTTGGCCGAGGCGATCGCGGCCGTGACCGGCTCACCGGTGCGGATCGGCGTGCCCTGGATCGAGACGTCCTCGCGCGCGTATCGGGGGATCGACAGCAGCACCGGTCCGCACCAGCGGATCAGTTCCTCGACGGCCCGTGGCATGAGCGTCGGGTCCGCGCGCAGCAGGGCGAGCTGCTCGGGATGGGTCAGCAGCGTCCCGACCGCGTTGGCGATGAGGTTGGTCGGTGTCTGACCGGCGAGGACGAGATGCCAGACGAGGGAGACCATCTCGCGGTCGCTGAGCCGGTCGCCGTCCTCGGCCCGCACCCGGACGAGGTCGGAGACCACGTCGTCGCCGGGCGTGTCGTGGCGGCGGGCGATCGCGGCCTTGGCGCCGGCCACGATGCCGGGCAACGCCACGGAGAAGCCTTCGCCCATGCCGGCCGCGACGGTGGCGCCGTACTCGCGCCACCGTGGCCGGTCGGCGAGGGGGATGCCGACCAGTTCGCAGATCACCTCCATCGGCAGCGGTCGGGCGAACCGCTCGAGCAGGTCGATCGGCCCGTCCTTGGCGTCCTCCGTCAGGTCGTCCAGGAGCCGTTCGACGATCGGTTCGATCCGGGGGCGGAAGTCAGCGGCCCGGCGCGGGCTGAACGCGGGGGCCACCAGCCGGCGCAGGCGCAGGTGCTCCGGTGGGCTGGCGTCCGACATGGTCCGCAGGTACGGCAGGCAGTCCTCCGGGATGCCCGGCGGCGGGGTGAAGCTGCCGGAGGTGATCTCGAGGCGGGAGTCGCCCAGCATCGCCCGTGCGTCGTCGTAGCGCATGACGACCCACACCGGGCCGAGGCCCGGGATCACGAGTCGCGCCAGCGGCGAGCGCTCCCGGATGGCGCCGTAGGCGGCGAACGGATCACGAAGGACCTCGGAGTCGGTCAGATCGATCTCCGGTACGTCGCTTCGGCCCTGGCTGACGCTTGTCATGCCCCCTCCACTTCGGGTGTCAGGTTCACATGGTGAAACCAGATGATGACGTCATCTCGATGGTGACGGTATCTTGATTCCGGCCGTACGTGCAACGACATCTGGAGGGGGACGATGAGACGGCTCACCCGAGCCGAGACGCAGGAGCGCAACCGCGCGAAGGTGCTCGCCGCCGCCCGGCAGGAGTTCACCGCCCGCGGCTTCCGCGACACCAAGATCGACGGCATCGCCGAGCGTGCCAAGCTCACCCGCGGCGCGGTCTACTCCAACTTCCCCGGCAAGCGGGCGCTGTACTTCGCGGTGCTGGCGCAGGACGCCGAGCGGGTGCCGGAGCCGGCGCCGCCGGAGCCGGGACTCACCGTCGGCGAGGCGCTCGGTGCTCTCGCCCGCGCCTGGGTCGCCCGCCTTCCGCTCGCCACGGCGGAGCAGGACACCGCGGTGCGGCTCGACATGGACCTGGTGGCCGAGGTCGTCGCCGACGAACGCACCCGCCGGCCGTACGCGCAACTCATGAAGCTCGACGCGATCCTGCTGGGGCTCGCACTGGAAGGGCTGAGCCCCTCCCGTGCGGGTGGCCGGCTGGTGGGGGTGGCGGAGGCCGCGCTCACCACCCTGCACGGCGCACGCCAGCTGGCCGCGCTCGCGCCCGGGTTCGTGGAACCCTTCAACATCGTGGCGGCCTGTGAGCAGTTGGCCGAACTCGACCTCGACGACACCTGGCAGCCGCCGCATCTCCCGCACGTCTCCGCGGCGCGACGCGTCGACGAGCCGTGGTCCCCGCCGACCGTCGTCGACGCCATCCGCGCCCAGCCCGTACAGCCCGGCGGTGACGGCGTGGTCGCGGTCCTCGGGCTCCACCGGATCGCCGCTGTCGAGGAGGCGCTGCGGGCGGCTCCGGCCGACGCCGACGTCACCGCCGCCCTCGTCACGAGCACGCCCGGCGAGCTGGCGCCACTGGCCCGCCTGACCGTCGCGGAGTTGCGTACCTGCCTGCTCGGCGCCTTTCCGTCCTCGGCGTGGCCGCGGCTACGCGTGGTGCTGGACGTCTCCGGCTCCCTCGCCGCGGCAGCGGGTGTGCCCGCCGTCAGTGACGCGACCGAGACCGCCGTCCGCGTCGCGGCGGGCCGGATCGTCGCCCGGGCCGAGGGCTGGGGCGCGTGTCACGCCGCGGCCTCGGTCCCGGGTTCGTAGCCGCGTGGCGCACAGTCTCGCGAGTTCGGCGGCTCAGTAGCGGACAGCGCTTTGCAGCAGGGGCGGATAGACGGTGGACGTCTCACCGTCGACGGTCGTGCCGGCGAACTGCAGCATCGCCCGGAGCGCGCCGTGCATCGGAGCCGGGTAGTCGAGCGTCGGTGCGGAGACCTCGTCGAGGACCCGGAGATGCTCCGGGTCCAGGGACACCTCCAGGGCCGCGAGGTTGTCCTCCAGGTGTTCCACCCGTCGCGCACCGAGGATGGGCACGACAGTTCCCTGCCGGGCACGCAGCCAGGCCAGCGAGACGGCCGCTGCGGAGGTGCCGAGTTCGGCGGCGATCGCGGCGACGGCCTCGATGACGGCGTACTCGTCCTCGCTGGGGCCGCCGACGAACGCCGCGCGGGCGGAGTCGCTGACCTGACGGCCGCGCCGGTACTTGCCGGACAGGAAGCCGTTCTTCAGCGGACTCCAGGGCACCAGCGCCAGGCCCTGGTCCAGCGCGAGCGGGGCGAGCTCACCCTCGACGGTGCGCGCCAGCAGCGAATACTCGACCTGCAACGCGATCAGCGGGGTCCAGCCTTTCAACAGCGCCGTCGTGTGCGCCTGGGCGGTGACCCAGGCAGGGGTGTTGGAGAAGCCGATGTAGCGGATCTTTCCGGCGCGGACAAGATCGTCGAGGGTGCGTAGCGTCTCCTCGATCGGGGTGTGGCGATCCCAGTTGTGCAACCAGTACAGGTCGAGGTAGTCGGTGCGAAGGCGCCGCAGGGTCTCCTCGAGCTGAGCGCTGATCGAACCGCGGCCCGCGCCGCCACCGTTGGGATCACCGGGAAAGAGGTTGGTGAAGAACTTCGACGCCAGCACCACCCGCTCGCGCCGTGCGGGACGCGCGGCGAAGAAGTCCCCGAGGATCCGCTCCGAATGGCCGTTGGTGTAGAAGTTCGCGGTGTCGATGAAGTTCCCGCCCCGGTCCAGGTAGGAATCGAGAATCCGCTCCGACTCCGGCACGCCGCACCCGGCGCCTCCCGGATCCTCTCCGAAGGTCATCGCACCGAGTGCGAACGGGCTTACCCGCAGGCCGGATCGGCCGAGCGTGACGTAGTGATCGAGTGGCATGAACCCACCTCCGGTAGGACGGACTGGTCCCTACCCATGCAAGCGCGAACGCGGCGGCTGGGGTAGACCGATCCACGCGGGCTCTTGCACGATCCTCTCGGGTCCGCCCCGATCAGACTTGCCGAGCCCGGCCAGGGATGGTTCCGTGAAGGCTGTGCGCGCCTCCTCCGACCTCCTCGACGAGATCCGTGCCCTCATCGTGAGTCACGCTCGCCCCGACCTGACGACCTCCGTCGACGGGCTGCTGCTGTCCCGGGTCGACACCTCGACACCGGACTACTCGCTGACCGAGCCGCTGCTCGTCGTCATGGCCCAGGGCCGCAAGCGCCTCCTGCTCGGCGAGCGGGTCTACGAGTACCGGGCCGGGCAGTGCCTTGTCGTGACGGCCGATCTGCCCGTCACGGGCCACTTCGTCGGGGCCACTCCCCGAAAGCCCGCTCTGGGGCTGGGGCTGGTGCTTCGCCCGGCCACCATCGCCCCGCTGCTGCTCGAAGCCCCGACACATCGGTGGCCCCGCGCCACGACCGGACTGCCCGCGATCGCCACCGGCCAAGCCGGACCGGACCTGCTCGACGCCCTGGCACGGATGCTGCGACTGCTCGACCACCCCACCGACGCGCGGGTCCTCGCCCCGCTGGTCGAGCGGGAAGTCCTCTGGCGGCTGCTCACCGGCCCGCACGGCGGCCTGGTCCGACAGATCGGCCTGGCCGACAGCAATCTGACCCACATCAGCCGGGCGATCCGTTGGATCCGCGACAACTACGCCGAACCCCTCCGCATCGAGGACCTCGCTCGGCTGGCCGCGATGAGCACGTCCGCGTTCCACCGGCACTTCCGTGCCGTCACCGCGTTGAGCCCGCTGCAGTTCCAGAAACGCATCCGGCTGCAGGAGGCCCGCGCGCTGCTGGTGGCCCGATCCGGCGATGTCGCCGGAGTCGGGCACCGGGTCGGCTACGACAATCCCTCGCAGTTCACCCGCGAGTACCGCCGTCTCTTCGGCGCCCCACCGGGCCGGGACGCCGCTCGGCTGCGCGCCGTCGAGGCACCGCGTGGCGTGCGTCAGTTGCCCTGAGCCGTTGCCGTGAGCCGGCGCAGCTCCACCGCGTCGTGCGCGGAGAACACGGTGACGTCGGTGTCGCGGGCGAGTTCGCGGAGCCGCCGCTGGTTCTCGACGCGTAGCTCGGCGACGGTCTGGGCCCGGTTCTCGAAGAGCGCCAGGCCGGGTGGACAGTGCGGACGGGACGGGTCGAGCTCCCCACGGAAGAAGTAGGCGTCACCGGCGTGGAGTTGCCAGCCGGCACCGGTGTCGATCGCGACGCCGGCGTGGCCGCGGGTGTGTCCGGCCAACGGAACCAGGAGGATCTCTGGTGGCAGGCCCTTCAGACCGCGTACGGCGTCGAAGCCGAACCATTTCTCACCGACGTCGGCGTACGAACTCCACCGCGGGTCGTGCGCGAACTGGACGGCGCGGTAGCGGGTGCGTTCGGCGTCGTCGCGTGGCGACCGCAGCGCGCGCAGCTCCTCGGCGTACACGTGCACCGTCGCGTGGGGGAAGTCGACGAGCCCACCGGCATGGTCGAGGTCGAGGTGGGTGAGCACGACGTGTCGTACGTCCTCGAGGTCGTGGCCCAGTCGTCTCACCTGTTCCGCGGCGGTCTCCGCGAGGCTGGTGCGGACGCCGGTCAGCCGGACGAACTGGTCGCCGAGTCACTCGCCGGGCCGTTCGACGCTGGGCGAACCCATGCCGGTGTCGACGAGGACCAGCTCGTCCCCGGTCTCGACCAGCAGGCAGTGGCAGACGAGTTCGGCGCGGTGCAGGAAGCCACCCCGGCCGTCGATCAGCCGGCCGCCGAGTGGCCGCATCGTTCCGCAGTTGAGGTGATGGACCCGCATCAGATCTCGCCCTCCAGGGTGGCGCGCAGGTGGTCGCGAATGGAACGGACACCTGCCCGCTCGCGTTCCATTCCATTCGTGACGACCGGTATGACGACCGGTCTAGTGAGAAGTCGGCGTCGACTCCGAGCCGCTTCGGTGGCCGTCGAGCGCGAACCATCCGGCGCCGCCGTGCCAGTGCCGGCCCGCCTTGAGGTGGTCGAGGATCGCGCGTTGCAGTCTCGTCTCGCGTGGGAGCTGGTCCAGCGGCGTTCCGATCCGGCCGAACACGAACCTCAGGGTTTCCGCGTCGTCGGCGGCGGACTCGTGGGCCAGCCGGAAACGGCGCTGGAACCGGAGGATGTTGGAGTCCGCCGGGAGGTACTCCGCGAGCTGAGGGTCCAACAGCCAGGAGTGACACGTCGCGACGTGGCAGTCCTCGGCCGGGAAGTACCGCGGGAAGAACTCCCGCGCCGCTGCGAGGGACCGCTCGCAAGCGGCCGGGGTGAGTGGCCCGTACCACGCGGGAATGTGCATCCCGAGGGTGTGGTCGCCGGGTCCGTACGGGAGGCCGGACGCCGAAACCCCTTGCCCGGTACGGTTTCCGAGCCGCGCCCGCTGGAACTGCAGCCGGCCGAGCTGGTAGATGGCACCGCTGAAGTGCAGCCGGAGCCAGGACGCGAGCATCGCGTCGAGACCGCCGACGCCGTACCAGTAGTGGTGGTCGGCCATGCACCGGCCGAGGTCGGCGAACGTCGACCGGGAGACGTCCTCGGGAATCCCGCGAGCGCGGTGGAAGTCCTGGACGTGGGGGAGTGCGGCGAGGAGGACGTAGACGTAGAAGTACCGCCCCAGGATCCCCATGCTGGGCGCGAGGTCCTGGAACGGCGGCGACTCCTCGATCGCGCCCATCGGCCGTACGACCGCATGCGTGCAGCACTCCAGGAGCCGCCAGGTCCGCGGATCCCGCTCCGGACTCGGCAACTGCGCGACCAGCAGGTCGATGTCCTGGTGCGGCACCGCGAGGTCGAGCAGGACCTGGGGCAGGTCCTGCTCCGAGGGCAGGCGGACCTCGAAGTCCGGCCTGCCGATGCTTTCGAGGTGCCCGATCAACTCGGCGGACCGGTCCCTGTCCTTGACGAACTCTCCGATGTCCACGTGTCGAAGCCCTCCCTGCTCCCACGCGGCTCCCGCCGCGCCGTGTCAACGTAGTCGCTTCTGGTGGCCGGTGTCGTTCGTCGCGTCCGCGGAGGCCGAGGTCTCGTGCCACTCCTTCGGCGTGGTGGCTACTCGGGCCAGGGGTTGGACTGGATGACCTTGACGAAGTCGATCCGCTCGAACCCCGGCACGAAGTGCTCCAGAACGTCGGCGTTGACCGTGCCGAAGGTGGTGTCCGGGCGGTCCCGGAAGCCTTCGGTGAAAGCCGCCAGGATCTGTCGCTTGAAGTCCGGACGGGGATGGGCGTCGGTGACCTCCGCGATCGCCTCGGGGGCGAGGTCGTGGTAGCCGATGCCGAGAACGTCGGTCTCGACGCCGGCGGTGACCAGGGCGACCTCGGGCTCCATGAACTCCGGTACGCCCGGCGTGGTGTGCAGCGCGATCCCGGTCCAGACCCGGCGTACGGAGTCCTGGTCCACGCCGTGTTTCTGGAGGAACGCGCGCGCCTCCTCCGCGCCGTCGAGTTCGAAGCGTCGGGTCGTGGTGCGGTATCGCTGGGTCAGGCCGAGGTCGTGGAACATCGCACCCACGTAGAGCAACTCCGGCGAAGGCCGCAGGCCGCGATGTTGGCCCTGGAGCATGCCGAACAGGTACACCCGCCGGGAATGGTCGAACAGCAGCGGCGGCGCCGCGTCCCGGACCAGTTCGGTGGCCTCCCGGACGAGGCGGGTGTCCGGAATCTCGACTCCTGCGATGGTTTCGGTCATCGGGATCGTTCCTCCACGGTGATCAGGATCGGTCTGCTCTCAGGACCTACTTCAGCCCTCGTGAGCCACTCTCGCCGCTGGTCCGATCGAGTCGCCATGTCCTTTCGGTCATACTGGCCACAGATAAGGACATGCTCCTGGCGGGCTGACGGGTGCGGCTGCGCGGCTGCGGCCGGCGCGGCGGACGCGAGGAGGACGCCGGAGCGACGGAGCCGAGGAGGTGGCCCACGATGACGAACGGAACCGGACGGGTCCACCGCGTCGGCATGCTCGTCTTCCCCGGCGTCACGATGCTGGACGTGGCGGGCAGCGCGGAGGTCTTCGTCGAGGCCAACCGCTACGGCGCCCACTACGACATCGCGCTCTACTCACCCGACGGGCGGGCGGTGCGCTCCTCGACCGGCGTCCACCTCGCCGTGGACGGTCGGGCGGCGGACGCCGAGCACCTCGACACGGCCCTGCTGCCGGGATCGGAGGGCGTGGCCACCGCCGGACTCGATCCCAGCCTCGTCGCGGCCGCGACCAGCCTGGCGAACTCCGCGCCCCGCGTCGTCTCCGTCTGCACCGGCGCGTTCCTGCTCGCCACCACCGGAATGCTGGACGGACGGCGGGCAACGACCCACTGGCGGCACGCGGAGAAGTTGGCGCGGCGTCATCCACGGGTCACGGTGGAGCCGGACTCCATCTTCGTCACCGACGGGCCGATCGCGACGTCCGCGGGAGTGACGGCGGGCATCGACCTGGCGCTGGCCCTCGTCGAGGACGACCACGACGCGGCACTCAGCCGGGACGTCGCGCGGTCGCTGGTCGTGTTCGTGCAGCGTCCCGGCGGCCAGTCGCAGTTCTCGGCCCCGTCCCGGTCTCCCATCCCGCGGAACCGGCCGCTGCGCGACGTCCTCGACGCGGTCGCCGCCGACCCGGCCGGGAGCTACTCCGTCCCCGAACTCGCCGGCGCCGTCGGAGTCAGCCCACGTCACCTCACCCGGTTGTTCCAGCAGGAACTCGGCACCACGCCGGCTCGCCACATCGAACGGATCCGGCTGGAAGCGGCGCAAGCGTTCCTTGACGCCGGCCACACCGTCACCTCCGCCGCCACCCGCAGCGGTTTCGGCAGTGACGAGAACCTGCGCCGCGCGTTCGTCCAGCACTTCGGCGTCCCACCCGCGACGTACCAACGTCGGTTCTCGCGAACCGCCACGGTCGGTACGGACCCGAGCGGTACGGAGCCGAGCAGTACGGAGCCGACCTAGCCCCGCACGGCCACCTCCACCCGTCCAGGACCTCTCCGGGGCTCTCGCCCTGGTCCACGCCGAGCCCCAGAAGGATCCATGCCGATCGTCATCGAAGCCAGCCAGGCCGAACTCGTCGAACGGGCGCGCGCCCTGATCCGGCCAGGATCGCGCCACCTCCTCGGCATCGTCGGCGCACCGGGCGCGGGCAAGTCGACGCTTGCTCGCGCACTCGTGGACAAGCTGACGCCGGACGCCGTACTCGTGCCGATGGACGGGTTCCACCTCGCCAACGCTGTACTCGAGGACCTGGGCCGGCGCGACCGCAAAGGCGCCTTCGACACCTTCGACGCCGCGGGGTACGTCGCCCTGCTCAAGCGGCTGCGCGGTGGGAAGGACGATGTGGTCTACGCGCCGGAGTTCCACCGCGAGATCGAGGAGCCGGTGGCGTGTGCGTTGCCGGTGCCCCGCGACGTCCCGCTGGTCGTGACGGAAGGCAACTATCTCCTGCTGGACAGCGGCGCCTGGGCGCCGGCGCGGTCACTGCTCGACGAGGTGTGGTACCTCGGCCCCGACGAGAACGTCCGACAGGCACGCCTGATCGCGCGGCACGAGGCCTACGGCAAGTCGCCCGCGGACGCTCGCGCGTGGGCGCTCGGAACCGACCAGCGCAACGCCGAGTTGATCGCGGGCACCGCGCACCGCGCCGACCTGGTGGTCAGGCCGCGGGACTGATTCGCTTGGTGAGTCTGACCCGACCGGCGGGTTGGCTCGACCGGCGGGCTGGCTCGACCGGCTCAGCTGTCGAGTTCGGCGGCGGTCAGCAGGAAGTCGGGCCGGGACCCGTCCGGGCTCAGCGCCCCCAGGTCGTTGAGGGCGGACACGAGTCGCCGTTCCTCGTAGCTGAAGTGCGTCTCCAGCAGGGCGGCGAGCGTGTCGAGTTCGCCACGTACGCGCCGTCGCCGCGCCTCGTCGTGCTCGGGCATCCGACCGAGACTGTCGAGGACCTCCTCCACCCGGCGCAGGGCATCGGTGACCAGCCGATGGTCGCGCACGAGTTCGTCGATCACGGGCCGCAGCTCGGGTACCTCTGCGGCCAGCACGGGGAACGGTCCCGTGTCCTCACCGGTGTGATGGCGGGTCA
This sequence comes from Actinopolymorpha pittospori, assembly GCF_014873875.1. Lineage (GTDB taxonomy): Bacteria > Actinomycetota > Actinomycetes > Propionibacteriales > Actinopolymorphaceae > Actinopolymorpha > Actinopolymorpha pittospori. Next base: position 3,454,715 of record NZ_JADBEM010000001.1, read on the forward strand.
GTGCCGAGCAGAAGGTGAGGCAGTGTGCCCGCAGATCTCGAAGGTTCCGTACGTTCGGCAGGTCCCGCGACGGCCGCGACGGCTGCGACGCTGGGTCGGGTCCGGGATCGTCGAGGAAGGCATCGACGTCATCACGGAGTTGGTCCAGCTGGTCGCGCAGCCAGAGGTGTACGTCGACAAGCTGGTTGCCGAATGCCCGGACGCGGTCGCTCGGCTCGGTGGGGTCGTCCATCGTCACCCGAGGGTTCGGCGCCTCCATGCCCACGGCGGTCTCTTCACCGGGTACACCGCGACGCTGCGGGAGATTCCATCAGCCGCGGTCGCGCCCGTCAACCAGGCGAGCTCCGACGGCTCGCGGGCATCAGCGCGAGCCGCTGACGACCGGTGGTCGGGTGGGCGTGTTCGACGGGGGCTCCGGCGGATTGGGACCAGCGGAGTGGGCGCGGACGATCAGGCGCAGGCCGATGCCAATGCAGGCGAGCGCTCCGACCTGGACGACCAGCCCGACGGCGCTGTGTGCCGGCACTTCGCCGAACAGCAGCCACCCGAGCGTGACCGCGATCAGAACGTCGACGACGTTGACCACCGGCATGGACCCGGACAGCGGCGCGATCCGGTACGCGCACTGGTTGATCGCGAGCCCGCAGATACCGGCACCGGCCATCGCCCACAGGGGCCAGCCGGCCGCGGTCGCCCAGAGTCCTTCGGTGTGGAGCTGCTGGGTGAGGAGCTTCAGCAGGGCGGCCGTGAGTCCGAAGAAGATGCCCGCGGCGGCCCCGAGGGCCAGTGCGCGGGTGCCCGGCTTCTTGTGCCGGGTGAAGGTGCAGACGGCACCGGCGACGATGGCGAGACCGAGCACCGTGAAGCCGACGGCGGGTGAGTTGGCGAGTGGGGCCGTCCCCGGGGTGGGGTCGACCACCACGGTGAACGCCGCCAGGCCAAGCGCCGCCAGCGAGACCGCGACGAGCTCGCGACCGGAGGGATATCGACGGTCCATGGCCGCCCGCACCGGCACGGCGAGTACGACACCGGCCACCATCAGTGGCTGCACCAGCGCCAGGGCCCCGAGATTCAGCGCTACGGCGTTCAGGCCGAGTGACAGCGCACCGACGATCGCGCCGAGAACCCACAGGGGTCGAAGGAGCAGGTGCAGCAGGGTCTGCACGGGGCCGCGGACGTGCACCGGCGCCGTACCGGCGACCCGGTGCTGGAGCGACGTGGACAGGGCGAACCCACACGCCGACGCGAGCGCCGCCCCGATGGCAGGGACGGCGGGAACACTGGTGACGAGGACGCTCATACCGTGACTGGCGAAGGAGTCAGTTCAGTGGACACCGAGCCTCCCAGTGGCTGGGGGATGGAACGACGGCTCGGGCGGGCTCGCGTCCGACCGAGCCAAATTCTTGATTAACGGACAATACCCGTCGTAGGTGAAAAAGCCAGCCGCAGCGGACTCTTTCTTGTTCTCGCTGTTCGTCGCCGCTCGAGCCGTGTGTGATGCGCATGATCTTTTCTGGAAATGATCACGTGCCGCACGGCCGGAAAGATCGTTACCGGCCTGGTTTTCGGACGCGGGTCGCAACACTCTAGGCCGCGCTTCCCGCCTTCGCTTGCGGGGGGTTCGAGGAAAGGACCTCGCGCACGGACGGCTACGTCGTGGCTACCGAATTATCGGGACGGCCGTCGAATTCTCGTCGATTTCGTCGCCGCGATCTGTCGATCATTCCGAGTTCACGTCGAAGCCCCCAATGCCCCGAGTTCGGATCGATGTCGATCACCGCGAGTTCGGATGGCGTCGTTCGGCGGCGTCGCTCTGGCTCGGAGTCGATCGCTTTGATCAATTCCGCCCGGCCGCGAGAGGACCCCGTGGGTCCCGGGTCCTGGCTCCTGGCTGAGGTCGACCACGGGACCGCTCGTCCCGCCTCGACGCGACGGACCTCCCGATCGGCCCGCCGATACTCAACTGACCGGAGTATCCTTCTCGCATGAGTAAAGCGATGCAGGAGCCGACGTTCCTGATCCTCGCCGTCCTCGTCGGCGGTCCCCTGCACGGCTACGCGATCTTGTCCGAGGTGGAGACCCTCGCCGCGGGACGCGTGCGGATGCGCGTCGGGACGCTGTACGCCGCGTTGGACCGGCTCGCGGGCGAGGGACTCGTCGAGGTCGCCAAGGAGGAGATCGTCAACGGACGCCTGCGGCGCAGCTACCGCATCACCGCACGGGGAGCCGACGCGCTGACCGAGGAGACAAGACGGCTCGAGTTCCTCGCTTCGCAGGCGCGGCGCCGACTCGCCAAGGCGGTCCGGTCCGGACGTCCGAGCGTCGTAACGGAGGGCGCGTGATGGAGATCGAACGCTTCTACCGCTCGGTTCTGCTGAGCTACCCGGCTTCCTATCGCGCCGAACGCGGCGAGGAGATGCTGGCCGTCCTGATGGAGACCGCGCCCGCCGGGGGTCGGCCGTCCGTCGGTGAGGCCCTGTCGCTGATCCGTCACGGCCTGGCGCTCCGGCTCACGGGCAGGAGCCGGCCGGTGGGGTCGTGGCGGCGGCCGGCAGCTGCGGGGGTCGTCTGCCTGTCGTCGCTGCTCGCCGTGTTCGCGATGGTGGCGGCGTCGGCCCTTTCCGGATCGGTGGTCCGGTCTGGATTCCACGGCGACGAGGTCTACCTGGACCCGTTGTGGCCGACGTACCTGCTGTGGCTCGGCACGTTCGCGTTCGTCATGTGCCGACGCGGTGTTCCGGCCGCGGTCCTGTCCTGGGCGGCCGTCGGCACCCACCTCGCGGCGTTGCTGGGCTACTGGCCCGCGGGTGGTCGGTTGCCGTCGGATCCGGTCACCAGGTTCGAGGACCTCGCCTTCTTCGTACCCGGACTCGTCCTCGCCCTTCTGCTGTTGGTTCCTGGGCGCGTACGCCGAGGACTGGAGCTGGTACCGCACAGGATGGCGCTCCTCGCCGTCCTGGCGGGAACGGTGCCGGCGGTGGGAGACGGGCTGATCGGACTCGGCATCTCCCAGACGTGGGCGACCCTCGCCGCCATGGTGGTCCTCCTCGCCGCGCTCCTTCGCGCCCGGGTCCTGCTGCGGGCCGGTCTGATCGTGGCGTTCGCGTTCTCCTACTTCCTCCTCATCGGCTTGGCGGACGGGTCCGGGTCGCGGCTCCCCGACGGTCCGGTCGCCCTTCCGCTCACGCTGGGCGTGCTCCCGTTGGCCGGACTGGTCGTGCTGGTGGCGTTGGTCCGGCACCTCGAGGCGTACGGCATCCTGCGCAGGGCCGCGCTCCGGTTCCTGGAGTCGCTCATCGGTGCCGTCCGGGGATGAGCCGGCACGGGGTCGCGGCGCGTGGGCGCGGCGACGTGGTTGCCGGAGCCGGACGGCCCCTGCCCCGTGGCGGCCGGTCCGCATGGTGGGGAGTGCGCGGGACGGTAGCGTCGTCGGACCAACGTGAGGAGGACGCAGGTGTCGGACGGCGCAGAGGTCACCAGCGGGTTGCATCCGAACGCGCTACGGGCACTTCCACTTGGCCAGATCCGGCCAGCGGGGTGGCTGGCCGGGCAGCTTCGTCTGCAGGCCGACGGAATGGCGGGGCATCTCGACGAGATCTGGCCCGACGTCGGAGAGAGCGCCTGGATCGGTGGCTCGGCCGAGGGGTGGGAGGGCGGTCCCTACTGGCTGGACGGCGTTACCCCGCTCGCGTTCCTCCTGGAGGATCCGGCCCTGCTGGCGAAGGTCGAGCGCTGGGTGTCCTACATCCTCGACCACCAGGCCGACGACGGTTGGCTCGGTCCGCGCCGGACCGGTACGGGCTCGGAGCCAGACGTCGATCCTGACCTGGACGTGTGGCCTCGCATGGTGGTGTTGAAGGCGCTGCTGCAGTACCACTCGGCGACCGGTGACGATCGTTCCGTCAAGGCGAGCTTGCGCCTCGTCCGGATCCTGCGAAACGTGCTCGAGCGCCGGCCGTTGCGTGACTGGGGTCGGATGAGGTGGGCCGACCTGGTGTGGTCCGTGCATCAGCTCTACGACCTCACGCGGGAGAGGTGGCTACTCGAAGTTGCGGACACGGTTCGTGCGCAGGGCTACGACTGGTCCGCGTACGCCGACCATCTGCCGTTCCCGGAGAAGGTTCCCGATGCGACGCTTCGGGAGTACCAACGCCAGGCCGGTGGTGTCTGGATGAACGACGTCATGATGGCGACGCACGGCGTCAACGTCGCGATGGGTGTGAAGATGCCCGCGGTGTGGTGGCGGCAGGCCGGGGACGACCGGCTCGTCACACTGGTCGAGCGGATGTTGGACCAGCTCGACACTCACCATGGGCAGGCGTCCGGACTCTTCGGGGCGGACGAACACCTTGCCGGGCGGCACCCCTCGCAGGGCACCGAAGCCTGTGCGGTGGTGGAACTCCTGCTGTCGCTCGAAGTCGCGGTGGAGACCTGGGGCGCTGTCGAACCGCTGGTCGATCGCCTCGAACGCATCGCCTACAACGCACTCCCCGCAACGGCCGCGGCGGACGAACGCACGCATCAGTACCTCCAGCAGGCCAACCAGGTCGTCTGCCACGTCACGCAGGATCGCGTTTACACCAACAACGGCCCCGACGCGAACATCTTCGGCCTGGCTCCACACTTCGGTTGCTGCACCGCCAACCGGCACCAGGGCTGGCCCAAGTTCGCCGCCCGGCTGTGGATGGCTACCCCCGACGACGGTCTGCAGGCCTTGACCTATGCGCCCTGCACGATCGACACCACCGTTCGCGGAGCGCGGACGCGAGTGCGGGTGGACGGCGGCTATCCGTTCACGGACGAGGTCTCGATCCGTGTCACTGTCGACGCGCCGGTCGCCTTCCCACTCCGGTTGCGCGTTCCTGGTTGGGCTGAGGGTGCCGAACTGTCTGTGGACGGGGGAGAAGCGCTCCCGCTCCAGCCCGGCACCGTCCATGAACTCGACCGGTTGTGGACCGGAGAGCAGATCGTCGCGCTCCGGCTGCCCGCGCCGGTCCGGGTGGAACACCGCGACCGGGACAGCGTTGCGGTGCACCGAGGGCCGCTCACGTTCGGCCTGGGGGTCGGCGAGTCGTGGCAGCGGATCGGCGGTGTCGAGCCGTACGCCGACTTCGAGGTGCACCCGACGACCCCCTGGAACTACGCTCTCGAACTCGATCCGGACGATCCGCAAGCCGGCCTTGCGCTGGAGCGTCGCGAGGTGGGTGACCGGCCGTACGCTCCGCATGGAGCGCCACTCCTCCTGCACGCGACCGGGCGCCGCGTGCCGGCGTGGGAAGTGCGGCGGGGCGCGGCCGACAGGCCACCGTCGAGCCCGGTCGGTGCGGAGGACACGGAGCCGGGGCCCGAACGGATCGTTCTCGCACCGTACGGCAGCATTCGGCTACGAGTCACCGAACTGCCGTGGACCCCGCCGATCGCGTGAGCGACGTGGACGCCGCCACCATGGTGCGAGAGCACGTTCGTGCCTTCAACGCGGGCGACGTCGACGCGCTGCTGGCGGGATTCACCGAGGACGCTGTGTGGATCACCGGGACCGCGGTGGTCAGAGGACGTGCGGGACTGCGGACCTGTTCTCCCGGGCGATGACGTCGCTGCGTCCGACGCTTCGGATCGAGAGCTGACTGAGACGCTCACGGTCGAAGGTCGTGAACGCAGCGACGCCATCGCGGGCTTCTACCGGCTTCGGGACGGCCGGATCGAGTCGGCGAAGATCTATCGCGAGGGCAGTGCCGACGTCGCCTGAGGTACCTGGTTCCGGCTCGCCTTACCACGGTCCACCGACAGGTTGGTGGCTGCTCGTGGTGGGCTGTTTCGCCTTGTGGATAAGGGGTTTCTGGCTCGCGCCGGGTTCTCATCGCCGGTAGGATCGAACGTATGGGCGAGTCTGGTGGTGTGTCGGTGCGGGTGTCTCCGCTGCCTGCGGGGTTTGCTGGCATGCTGCCGGGTCCTGGGCTCTTGTCGGCTTTGTTGTCGGTGTCGCCGGGGGACTGTAACGGGGTCGAGCTCGAGGAGTTGGTTCGTGCGCGGCGGAGGTTGATCAGTTGGTTGGAGGAGGGGTGTCTGGGCGATGTGGTGGAGTTGGCGCACACCCCACCAGGGCTGATCGACGACCCCGCCGTGCGGGTCGGTCCCGTTGACCCACACACCCCTGCCCTGTTGGAACCGCTACTAGTCCTTGACCAAGCGTGTCGGCTGGGCTGGATGGCCGTTTTCATAGGCAAAGGCCTTATCTTGCTGGGTTAGCGCTCACAACGCAGTCCGGCAAGAAAAGGCCTTTGTGGTGAAGAAGATATCGCATGTTCAGAGTCGGCGGAACGCGGCGCGTCGACGACGCCGGGTTGCGGCGCGTCACGGGTTGGCGGGGCACTGGGGCGAACAGCCGTCCCCGATGCTGGGCTCGGGGACTGTGTCCTATGAGGTCGGCGGGAACCTCGACGCGACTTGTTTCGGCGGGATCGCCGCGGTGCACCGGCTGGTGACCAAGCTGGGCCTGGTTGACCAGATCAACGAGGGTCTGCACCTGTTGAAGGTGCACCTGCCCTACCACGAGTCCGACCATGTGCTGAACCTGACCTACAACGTGATGTGTGGCGGCACCCGCCTGGAAGACATCGAAGGCCTCCGGCACGACACCGCCTACATGAACGCGTTGGGCGCGGACCTGATCCCAGACCCCACCACGGCCGGGGACTTCTGCCGCCGCTTCGCCGAGACCGATGTGGTGGAGTTGATGGAAGCGATCAACGCGGTCCGCCCACAGTTGTGGGCGGGTCGGGGAGGCGATCTGCTCGGCCCACTCGCCTACATCGACGCCGATGGCACGATCGTCCCCACCTCCGGGCGCCGTAAGGCCGGCATGGACATGTCCTACAACCGGATCTGGGGGTATGCGCCGCTGATCGTGTCGCTGGCCAACACCAAAGAAGTGCTCTACCTGGTCAACCGGCCCGGCAACGCCCCCAGCCACCAGGACGCGGCGACCTGGATCGACAAGGCCATCGACCTCGTGCAACCGCACGCACCACGGGTGTGTCTGCGCGGTGACACCGACTTCTCCCTGACCGCCCACTTCGACCGCTGGGCGGCCCGGGTCGACTTCGTCTTCGGCATGGACAACAACCACGCGCTACGAACCCGCGCCGAGGCGCTGGCCGAGACCTGCTGGACCCGGCTGCATCGAGACGCCACCGCCCAGAACGCCACCGCCCAGAACGCCACCGCCCAGAACGCCGCCGGCCAGATCCGGGCTCGCCGGGACAACCACAAGCAGGCCATCGTGGCCGAACGCGGCTACCTCAACCTGGAGCTCAACTACGAAGACGTCGCCTGCTTTGACTACCAGCCCGGCAAGTGCGACCGCTCCTACCGGGTGGTCGCGCTGCGCAAGAACATCAGCCGCAGCCGCGGTGAGCAGGTGCTCATCGATGAGGTCCGCTACTTCTTCTACATCACCACCCGCACCGACCTGAGCGCCGAACAGGTCGTGGCCTGCGCCAACCAGCGCTGCGACCAGGAGAACATCATCGCAAGCCTCAAGTCCGGCGTGAACGCGCTACGGGTGCCGCTGCACGACCTGGTCTCCAACCGGGCCTACATGGTCATCGCCGCGCTCGCCTGGAACATCAAGTCCTGGTTCGCGATGATGATGCACCGCAAAGCTGACCGCCGCGACTACATCCGCATGGAATTCCGGCGCTTCTTCAACACCATCATCCTCATCCCCGCCATGGTGACCCGCCGAGCCAGCGCCATCACCATCCGACTCATCGGCTACAACCCCGCCCTGGACCGGCTCTTCACCGCCTGGAACACCACCGAACGAACCCGCTTCGGCTGACCCACCCCAACCCCCACCCCCGGCCCGACAGCGCCTCACACCGCCGACCACCACCGGCGGCGACCACGCCTGCCCAGACACCAAAAACCGGCGCCGAACACCCCCACACAGCCCCCGACCAGGCCACTCCGACCCCCCACCGACACCCTCAGACGTCCCACCGACATGCCCGACACGACAGCCGACATGATCAAATCGCCTTCGGCCACCGCCATCGAGCCGACTCGCTTATTTGAGGACTAGGGTGGACCGCCTATCACGCTGACTGGTACGCCGCGTTGGCTCTGACCCTGACCGAACTGCCGCGCACGCGGGCTGCTCTTGCCCGAGGCGACCTTGAAATCGGCGAGGTCCGGGTCATCGCCGAACGTCTCGCCGATCTCAGCACTGGGGCGGACAGGCGGAAGGTGGAGGACGCTCTGTTCCCGGATGTGCTCGGGTTGCGGGCTGGGTTGTTGCGGATGCGGGTGGAGGCGGAGGTCATCAAGGTCGACCCGGATGCGGCGCTGGCGCGGCATCGGCGTCGGGTGCGTGATCGGGAGGTGGAGATGTACCCCGCCATCGATGGTGCCGCCGACCTTGCCGTTCGGGGTGTGCCGGCTGATCAGGCGGCGGAGGCATACGGGTATGTGGATGTGATCGCCCGCACCATGAAACAGGCAGGCGACCCTCGTCGGCTCGGCCAGCTCCGCGCGGACATCGCCACCAGCCTGCTCTCCGGTCGCAGCCACATCCACAACCCCGACCCCCACGACACCCGCGACACCCACAACTGCGATCGGCACAGCCCCGACGCCCACAGCCCTGACCCGCACGAGACCGGCGACACTGACGACAGCGGCAGTTGCGGGGACGATGCCTGCGGCGGTGACACATGCGGCCGCGACAACGGTGACGGCGGCAGGGCTGCTGGTGATTCGAGTGAGCGGGCTCGCCGTGGTGTGGTGAAGGTTCCCGCACCTCGTGCACCGCAACCAGCCACACCCACAATCGCCGCAGCCACGGCCAGTGCCGCTGAACCCGCAGACGATCCACCACCGCCGATGCAGCCGCAGCTGCCGGTCAAGGGAGTGGTGTGCCCAGGGTGGGGGTGCGGGCGCGGATTCAGTTGAACGTTCCGCTGACCACGTTGATGGGACTGTCGCAGCGGCCAGGTGAACTCGGCGGGTTCGGTCCGATCGTCACCGAGGTCGCCCGCCGGCTGACCCTGAACCAGCTCACCAACCCCGACGCCCGCTACACCGTCGGGGTCACCCATCCGATCACCGGGCAGCTGCTGCATCTGCATCCGCTGCCCCAACGGTTCCTGCGGGGCCTACAGGCAGAGCTCGTCCATGCCCTCAACCAGCGCTGCGTCTGGCCGACCTGTCGAAGACCGGCCGCCACCTGCGACCTCGACCACAACACCCCCCACGCGGACGGCGGATCCACCACGCCCGCCAACACCGCACCCCTGTGCCCGCACCATCATTCAGCGAAAACCGAATCGACCTGGACCCTCCACCAGACAACACCAGGCCACTACAGGCTCACCGACCCACACGGCAGACACCACCACACCCACCCACCCGACCTCACCGACCCCGCACCACCACAACCGCGAGACAACCCGAAACCACCACCCGCACCACCACCCGCACCACCACCCGCACCACGACCAGCCACACCAGCCGACGACGACGATCCGCCACCGTTCTGAGGGGTACGGGCGCGTCCAACCCCGGCGCACCCCGGCAACGTCCCGGCCGACGGGTAGGGGAGGGAGGGCAGCATGTCCGGGCCGCTCGGCGCGGGCAAGACCCTGCACCTCGGCCAACCCCGGAGCGGAAAGCCGTGACCCGGACCGAGGGGGCCTCTGGGTTAGGTGAGGTGCGCGACGACCGCTCGGATCGCCTCGGCGGTCTCTTCGTCGACGGCCGGGCCGCTCATCCGGCCGGCCCAGGCCGACCCGGTACGCAGGCGCAACGCGAGCAGGAGCCGGCTGACCGAAGGGCCGACGAGTCGGACGGCTCGTTCGACGTCGTCCTGCACCTCCTGGAGGCCCTGCGAGGTGGCGACCGCGGCGCGCAGCCGGCCGAAGAGGTCCGGGAACGCGGCGGAGACCCCGGAGATGACGCCGTGACCACCGGCCCCGAGGACACTCGGCAGCTCGCCGTCGCTGCCGGACCACAGCCGTTGATCCGCACCGAGCACTCCGGCGTACTCGGCGATCCGCGCGGCCGCGGCGCCGGAGACCTTCAGGCCGGCCATCCCAGGCAGCGCCATCACGTCGCGGGCGAGGTCAGGCTCGACGACGAGGCCAGTGCGTTCGGGAAAGAAGTACGGGTAGATCGCGTACTCGCCGAGGTCCTTCGAAACGTCCGCGTACCAACGCAGTACTCCGGTCGCGTCGGTCGGAAGGTAGTACGGCGTCAGCAGCGCGAACCGACGTACGCCGACAGCGAGGGAAGCCTCGGCGAGCCGACGCACCTGGTAGCCACTGGGGTGCCCGATATGGCCGATCACCCGAGCGGGGCCCAGGGCGGAGACGGCGACCTCGAACAGTCGTACCCGTTCCTCATCAGACAGTGCCGGGAACTCCCCGGTGGTCCCCGCCATCAGAACGCCGTCGACCCGGGGCGAAAGCTCGGCCAGCAGCGACTCGAGGGCGCGCAGGTCGATGGTGCCGTCGTCTACGAACGGTGTGGGCACCGCCGTGATGACCAGTTCGCGTTCACTCATGGACGGCCCTCGAAGACCAGACCACCCATCAGCCCTCCTCATCGACGATCAACCGTCAACGTACCTCAGCCCGCGCTGGTGCCGACGGCGCCTCCCACGGGGCAGGTCGAGGATCGACGGTCCGTGGCTTGACCGCCCGCCGGTGCGGACACCGACCGGCTCCCAGTCGGAACCGGCTCCCAGTCGGGGAAGAGGAAATCGGCCGCACAGTAAGGGTCGAATTGGCAACGCAATAAGCGCCCAAATTCGCCGCACCTTTTAGCCGTCCTTTATGTAGGGCCGACGTATTGTCTTTCGCAGATCCGACGATTCCTTTTGAACTGAATTCCGAACGTCAATAGCCTCGCGACATCTGTAATTCCCAATCGGGGGGCAAAGCCTTATGAACTTCGGTTCTAAGTACAGAAGGACGCGGTGGTATGCGGCCGTAACTGGCGGTCTGGTCGGTTTTGCCGGAATGGCCGCCCTGAGCGGCGTGGATACTGTCGTGCCAATGGCGGAGAAGAGCGTGCCATCGCCTCAACAGGTAGCCGCCAAGAAGGCGGGCGACGGTGGCAAGCAGCGGAAGGACATCAATGTCGGGTGCAGTTCGGACGACTTGATCGCCGCAGTCGTTCGGGCCAACGCCGAGGGTGAGGCGACTCTCATCCTCAGTGAGGTGTGCACCTACACGCTCACCGCACACACCGGCGGCAACGGCCTGCCGATGATCGTGGGCTCGATCGCTATCGAAGGAAATGGTGCGACCATCGTGCGGGCGGCCAACGCCGACGAGTTCCGCATCCTCAACGTCGGACTCGGTGGCAACCTCCAGTTGCGTGACGTGACCATCAAGGGTGGCGTCGCCGACGCACCGCTGGGCGGCGGTGGCCTGCTGGTCCAGACCGGCGGTAAGGCGACCGTCGAACACGTCGCCTTCACCTTCAACCAGTCCGACGGGGGTGGTGGGGCGCTCGCGAACCACGGCATCACCAGGATCGTCAGCAGCCCCAAGTCCAACAAGGACAACGGCAAGCACGACGACGGCAAGGACGGCAAGGTCGGCAAGGACGGGAAGGGCCTGACCGACTTCGCCGACGACGGCATCAGCCGTACGTGGGTCGAGGACAGTTGGACCGAGGACGACTGGGCCAAGGGCGAGGACGGCGAGAACGCCAACGTCACCGTGATCAGCCAGAACAGCGCGCTGGGGAGCGGCGCCGGAGTCTTCAACACCGGCGCCCTGTCGGTGTCGAACACCCGCATCAGCCACAACAACGCCCTCGGCGACGCCGGCGGCCTGTTGAACTTCGGTGGTACGGCGGAGTTGACCGACACCAGCATCGACCACAACCATGGGATCGACGACGGTGGAGGCATCTCCATGGCCCCGAACCTCGCGGGCAGGGTGTCGACGACGACGCTCAAGCGCACCCTGGTGGCCAACAACTACACCAACGACGCGGCCGGCGGCATCAACAACGAGGGCTCCAACCTCTACGTCCTCCACAGCATCGTCCGGGGCAACATCGCGACCCAGAGCGGTGGTGGGTTCGTCAACGACGACGGCAAAGTGACGGTCGATGACAGCAAGATCGACAAGAACACCGCCGGCGGACTCGGCGGTGGCGTGTTCAGCTCGGGCCAGTTCGTCCTTCGACGCAGCGAGGTCAACCTGAACAGCGCCGTGGGGGTCGCCTCGCATTCGGGCGGAATCCGCAACAGCTCCGGCAGGCTCACGCTGAGCAGGACTCGGGTCATCGCGAACTTCGCGTCCGTCGCGCCGGGAGGAATCTCCACGTCCAACGACCAGGTGACCGTCGACGACGAGTCTCCGATCGTCAAGAACCGGCCCACCAACTGCGAAGGCAGCCTGGTGGAGGTTCCGAACTGCTTCGGCTGAGCTCCCGGCGGGACCCGTCGCGGACCAAGACCCAGCCAAAGCCGATCTGAAGAACACCGAAGAACACTGAAGAGCACCGACGAGCACCGAATGCTGGAGGACGCTGAAGAGCACTGACGAACAGGAGTACGCGGTACGTCCGGCCGCGCCCGGGGCGAGCATCCACTCGGTCCCGAGCGCGGCCGGACCGCGTTCGGAGCCGATCCGGTCAGGGAGACGCGGGGCGCACCGGACGCCCCCAGGCGAGTCTGGCGACCACCTTGAGTTCGAGCAGGTCCTCCCGTGCCCAGGGCCGGACGGCTCGTTCGACGCCGAGATCGAAGTCGAGCGCCTCCTGCTCGGACATGTGTTCCCGAGCCAGCGTCGCCGTCGAGTGGAACTGCTCGACGTAGTCGCGGACGGACTGGTGGAAGGTCACCGGGGCGGTCTCGGCCCTTCCCGCGAGCTCGAGGAGCCCGCGGTCCGCAAGCGCGTCGACGACGGAGAAGCGGGGGTTGTAGCCGGGATCGCGGGAGTGTCGTCGAATGACTTCGAGTAGGTCGTCGTGCCATGGAACCTCGCGTGGGCCGTGCTCGACGACAGCCAGGTAGGCGTGCGGGGCGATGACGTCGGCCAACCGCCCCAGCGTCTCCTCCCACCGCATCCAGTGCAGGCTGGCTCCGGCTGTCACGAGTGCGTACGGGCCCTCCAGCTCGGCCGTCTCCATGGCGCCGAGGATCCACCGTAGGCGAGGGTTCTGGCCGCCGGGTCGCTGCTGTCCGACCTCGATCATCGCCGCGGAGATGTCGACGGCGTCCACGCGCTCGACCCTGGGCGCGAGCGGCCGGGCGATGGCGCCCTCGCCCGCGCCGATGTCCAGCACCGTCCGCGGCTCATCGGTGATGAGCTGTTCGAGGAGGTCGAACACCTCGGGCGGGTACGGCGGGCGATGCGCGTAGGCCGTCGCCACGCCGGGGTTGCCGAAGACTCCGCCGAGTTCGCGATGGGTCAGCGCCGGACGTTCCACCATCGACGCATGCTCGCACACCGCGGAAGCGCCGCGCCAGACGACCCGACCCGACTCGCGAGAAGGGTCGCACGGCGCGGCGCGCACACCATCGGGGCTACTTGATCAGCCCTGCCTTCTGCGCGTCCTGGATCGCCCGACCGACCGCGTCGAGGTTCTCCAGCCGCATCTCGTCGTACTCGCGGGAGACCAGGAGCCCGTCGGCGCCGGCTTCGAAGGCACGACGGGTGGCGAGCTGCACCTTCTCCGTCGAGCTTCGGATGGGGTTGCCGTCCGTCGGAACGTCGAACCCGACGCCGGCGTACACAGGCACGCGTCCCTTGACCGCCCGCACACAGCGCTGGACCTGCCGGAAGACGTACTCCGCCGACATGCCCTGGGTGGGCAGGTCGTCCAGGGCGGGTTCGAGGTCCCGGTCGTAGCCGAGTACGTCGAAGAGCAGGTCGCGGATGACCTCGGGTGAGGTGTCGGCGAAGACGCTCTTCGTCAGCGGGTGGATGAACCTGTCGCGGATCCGGACGCCGGCGATGTCGTGGTAGACGACAGGCTTGATCCAGTCGGAGTAGTGCACGAGGTCGTCGTAGTCCATCTCCGCCTGGTAGAACGGGTCCCAGGTGATCGGATGATAGACGTGCCAGCCCACCGAAGCGTCGGGCCGGATCGCCTTGATCGTGCCGTACATCTCCTTGGCGACGCTCTCCTTGGCCTGATGCCAGCCGTACTCCCAGGCGAGGACCTCGGGATACTTGAGCAGGATGCGCAGCAGGGTGACCATCGCGCCGTCGTTCGGCCGGTCGCCGTTACGACAGTCGCGGACCAGGTTGTAAAGCTCGGTCAGCCCGCGTCGTGCGCGGTCGACGTCGACTCCCCGGCGGTCGGCCGCCTTCTGGCAGTGCTCGCAGAAGCAGCCCGGGACCCTCCCGGTGGTGAAGAGGGTGGGCAGGGGACCGCTCCGCTCGGCGCCGTACTTGAAGCCGGCCAACTGCGGGTACGTCAGGAACAGGTCCTCGACCGTCGAGACCAGCCAGCCCCGGTAGTCGGGGTTGTTCCAGCACGGCAGGGTGTCGCGGCGTCCGTGGATGTCGATCGTCAACACCTTGGGCCAGTTGGGAACAAAGCCGCTCAGCCAGGGGCTGTGGCCCTCGAGGAAGCGCGCGAAGACCTTCATGTCGCGCGCCCGGGCCGGCTCGGTGAGTTCCTCGATGACGTCGCGACCGGCGTACTCCTTGTTGGGGTCCTCGACGTGGCGGAGCAACGTGCCCGCATAGGTGTCGGGGTTGGTCCGCACCCACTTGTGGGTGACGTTGCGCGACACCGGCGTCCAGACGCCCTTGCCGTGGTCGGCCATGCCCTCGGGCGGCCGGTTCGGGATGAACTTGTGGTACTCGTGCGTGTACACGAACACCGCGTTGATCTTCCCGCGTTGCTGAAGGGTGTCCAGGACGTGGTTGGCGCCCTCGTCGAACACGCTGTGAGACCCGAGTTGTACACCAACGAACGTTTCAGTCACGGAGTACGTCCTTCCTGTCTACTTCAGGCCGGTCCCCGCGATGCCTCGAACGATCTGGCGTTGGAAGAAGAGGAAGAGGACGAGCAGTGGCAGCGCGCCGAGGATCGCGGAGGCCATGATCTGCGCGTACCTGATTCCGAACTCGCTCTGGACGGTAGCGAGTCCAACAGTCACTGTCATCAGCTGTGAATCAGTGAGGACCAGTAGTGGCCAGAGGAGATTGTTCCAGGCCCAGACAAAGCTGAAGATCGCCACGGCCGAGGCGGCGGGGCGCGAGAGTGGCATGATGATTCGCCCGTAGATCCGTAGCCATCCGGCACCGTCGGCCTGTGCTGCCTCGATGAGTTCACGGGGCAGTCCGTCGAAGAACTGCTTGAAGACGAACACCGCGACGGCGGTCGGGATCTGGGGCAGGATGACCGCCCAGTACGTGCCGAGCAGGCCCATCGACTGAACCTCGCGGTAGAGCGGAACGACCAGCGCCTGGGACGGGATCATGATGCCGGCGAGGATGACCCAGAACCACGTGCCGCTGCCGCGGAAGGGTACGCGGGCGAGTGCGAAGCCGGCCATGCTCGCGGTCAACACGGTCCCGGCGGCGACGAGCGTCGCGACGAGCACGCTGTTCAGGTACCACGAGGTCAGATCCGTGTTGGCCAACACGGATCGGTAGGCGTCGAGGGTCGGTTGGTCGATGAGCCAGGTGACCGGAAGCTTCGTCGTCTCGGCCTCCGGCTTGAGCGACGTGTCGACAGCCCAGGCGATCGGCACCACCCACAGCACGGCCAGAGCGATGACGGTGCCGATGCAGACCCGATCGAACAGTGCGCTCGGTCGCTCGTGTGGAGATCGGCCGCCGGGCCGGAACGGACGCGGCGTCGTACGCGGATGCGTCATCACACTCCCCTCTCCTGGCGCCGAACGAGCGTGAACCAGACGACCGACACCGCGAGCACGATGAGGAAGAGCACCATCGAGGTCGCGGACGCGTAGCCCACGCGGAAGTTGGTGAAGCCGTAGTCGTAGATGAACTGCATGGCGGTTCTGGTGGCGAAGTTGGGACCTCCCGCGGTCATGAGGAACACCTGGTCGAAGACCTTCAGTGATCCGATGACCTGCAAAACGGCGACCAGTGTCGTGGTCCGGCCCAACATCGGGATGGTGATGTGGATGATCTGTTGCCACGAGCTCGCGCCGTCGATCGACGCCGACTCATAGATCTCGTGTGGTATCTCCTGCAGGCCGGCGAGGTAGAGAACGAAGTTGAACCCCAGATGCCCCCAGACGGTCGCTATGGCGATCGAGATCATGGCCCAGTTCGGATCGCCGAGCCAGGACGGTGCGGGCAGGCCGACCCGGCCCAGCCAGTCGCCGATCAGGCCGAGGTCGGGTGTGTAGAGCCAGATCCAGATCAGCGCGAGTACCGAGGAGGGCAGGACGTACGGCGCGAAGAACGCGAGCCGGAGGAACCACGTCCCGCGGGACACGCGGTTCGCCATGATCGCGGCGGCGAGGGCGAGGAGCACGAGAGGTGGGCTCGTCAGGACGGTGAACCACAGGGTGTGCCCCAGCGCCGACCAGAACTGGTCACTGGAGAACGCCTCGAGGTAGTTGGCCAGGCCGACGAAGGTCCCGACTCCGGCGGACGCGAGGCCGGTGTCGAAGAAGCTCAGGACGACCCCGTAGGCGGTCGGCACGAGGAGGAACAGGGCGTACAGGATCACGAACGGAGCCATCAGGCCGGCGCCGGCGGCGTTGTGGCGGCGACGTGGTCCGGCTCGACCCTGACGACTGCGTCTCGACGTGGACGCCTTGGTCAGCGTTCCGCTTGCCATTCGGGCCTCCGACGGGGACGGCGATCGGCGCTACGGTGACGGTCTGGAGTGCTCGTCTCGTGGATTTCGTGGAGCTTGTGGATCTCGTGGCGGGGGTGGAGCATTCCCTCGCGCCTCACAGACGGTTCAGGACGGAGCCGGTGTGTTGGCGAGTTCCTGGAGTCCTTCGCGGGCCTGTTGGTAGGCGGCCTGCGGTGACTGGTATCCGGCCATGGCGGCTCCGACGGCGGACCCGACCACGACCTGCAGGTTCGAGCCCGATCCGGAGTACCACGCTCGTGGGTCGTAGACCACGCCGTCGGCCGGCAGGCTTTCGTAGTGGGGTTGGAGAGCCTGGAACTCCGCGCTGGAGCGCACGGACTGCCAGGCCGGAAGGTGGCCGCCCTTGGCCCATGTCAGCGTGCGGTCCAACATGCCGCGGATGAACCGCATCGCCGCCTGGATCCGTTCGTCGCTGCCGCCGTCCAGCCGCGGTATGACGAAGGAGTGCGAACCGTCCCAGGCGACATGGCGTTCGAAGACCTTCGGGAAGCTGGTCAGCCGGAACGGAACCTTGGCGGTCAGGAACGTCGTGAGCTCCCAGCCACCCTGGATGTAGAAGGCCGTTCGCCGGTTAGCGAACAGTGCGATGGCGCCGCCTCCGTCGATGTCGCTCGGCATCACCTTCTCCTCGAGCGTCAGTCGACGTTGGAAGTTGACGGCCCGATGCGCGATCTCCCGGTCGAGGGTGATGCGTGCTCCGTCGTCCTCGACCAGGGTTCCGCCGGCCTGGCTGCACAGGGTGTAGAAGAGGCGGTACTGCGTGGCGATGTCGTTGTTGATGCCCATGGCGCCGGCCCACTGCCCGGTGACCTCCTTCGCCGCCAGCATCATCTCGACGAACGACTCTTCGTCCGTTGGCGCCCTGAGCTGGCCGTCGTCGTCCAGCAAACCGGCCTCCTCGCAGATCTCGGTGTTGTAGTACAACGCGAGGGGATGGTGGTCGAGCGGGACGGCCCAGATCTTCTCGCCCAGAACGGCAGCCTCCCAGGCGGGTTGGTGGAACAGCGCCGGCCGGATGCCGTGTTCGGCGAGTTCGTCAAGCGTGAACGGTCGCAGCAGGCCCGTGTTGACCGGCGTCTCCAGCCTGTCCAGGTGGCAGATCGCCACGTGGGGAGGCTGGTTCGCCAACGTTCCCAACGACAGCTTCGTGTAGTACGGGTTGCCCCAGCTGAAGGTGGTGGCACGCAGGTCGACGTCGGGGTGTGCGCTGCGGTAGTCGGCCAGCATCTCCTGCATCCGGACGCCATCGCCGCCGCCGAAGAGGTTCCAGAACTTCACCGTCTCCGGTGGAAGCGGGTGACCGACGAGGGCGCTGGCGAGGTAGGACGAGCATCCGCTCAGACCGAGGGTCGAGACTCCGGCCAGTCCGAGGCCGCCGAGAAGCCGTCGGCGGGTCGGTCCCCGCCCGGACGCGTTCGGTGCCGGCACGTCATTCACCCACCTCGAACGCGAGCTGGGTCACCGAACATGCCGGGAACTCGTAGGGGATCCGCGATCCCGTCACGGTGACCTTTCGTTCCGACACCGACACCGCCTCCGGGTGGTCGAAGGAGTTCGTCGTGAGTGGACTGTCGGCCGTGATCACGCGGGCCGTCATCTCACCGCGGACCTGCGCGCTGCCGAGGTCGATGGTCGCTTCGACCGGGGCGTCCGGTCGCCGGTTGACGACGTTCAGGACCAGCCGGCTTCGACTCGCGTCGGAGGTGGCGGCGACGTCGAGCACGTCGAAGGGACCCAGATCGGCGATGCGGTGCGTCATCCGGTTCGCGTCCGGGGTGTCGGCGTGTTCGATCCGGTCGCAGTCGACGGCGACGTCCAGGGCGAACTCGAGGGTGTAGGTGGACGCCAGCCGCAACGGATGGTAGATGGCCTGGAGGAGGACGCGACTGTCGTCGGTGACGATCGGCGCGAGCACGTTGACGAGTTGGGCGAGGTTCGCCATGCGAAGCGTGTCGCAGTGTCGAACGAAGATGTTGAGATAGGTCGCCACCGCGAGCGCGTCTGACAGGGTGTGACGTTCGGCGACGATCTTGTCCCGCCGCCGGTCCTCGCGGGTGGGAAACCACACGTTCCACTCGTCGTAGACCACGTGGACGGGATGGCGCACGTCGGCTACGTAGCGCGCCCTGTCGATCATCGCCCGGCTCGCGCGCAGGGCACGGTCGACCTGGTGCGGGAGGAGGACGTTGCTCCAGTAGTCGTCGGAGCCGGTGTAGATGTGAACGCTGTGGAAGTCGACGTACGGAACGAGTTCGTCGATCACCAGCCGGTCCCAGTCGCTCCAGCCGTTGTGGCCGCAGGCCACCAGTTGGATGGTCGGATCGACGCGGCGAAGCGCCAGCGCCCACTGCTTCGCCTTCTCCACGTATCTCTCGACACTGAGGTGGCCGACCTGGAACTCGCCCCACAGTTCGTTGCCGAGTCCCCAGTACCGCACGGCGTAGGGCTCCTGGCGACCGTTGTGGCGACGACGGTTGGCCCAGTAGGTGTCCAGGTCGCCGTTGCAGTACTCGACCCAGGCCATCGCCTCCTCGAGGGTTCCCGTGCCCATGTTGAGGCAGACGTACGGCTCGGCGCCGAGGAGCTCGCAGTAGGTCATGAACTCGTCGGTTCCGAACCTGTTCGACTCGACCGCGCCCCAGGCCGGGTCGAACCGTTGCGGTCGGGCGTCCTTCGGTCCGATGCCGTCCTGCCAGTGGTAGGCGCTGACGAAGTTGCCGCCAGGCCAACGCAGGACGGGAACCTGGAGGTCCTCGATCGCTTTGCGCACGTCGGTGCGGAAACCGGCGCTGTCGGCCACCGGTGAACCTTCCTCGACGATGCCGCCGTAGATGCAGCGACCCTCGTGCTCGACGAAGGCGCCGAAGATGCGGGGGTCGACTCGCCCCAGTATTCGGTCGAAGTCCAGCGAGATGCGTGCCATGAGCACTCCTCGGTGAGTTCGCGGAGGAACT
This sequence comes from Actinopolymorpha pittospori, assembly GCF_014873875.1. Classification (GTDB taxonomy): domain Bacteria; phylum Actinomycetota; class Actinomycetes; order Propionibacteriales; family Actinopolymorphaceae; genus Actinopolymorpha; species Actinopolymorpha pittospori. The sequence continues at coordinate 3,474,505 of NZ_JADBEM010000001.1, forward strand.
CGGTGACCCAGGCCGGCGTCTTGCCCCGGTGACCTGGCCGCCGGAACTACGCAAACGTTTGTAGCAAACGTTGGCACGTATGGTTGTGGGCAGCGGTCGGCCTGTCAAGGGATGCCTGTGTACGAAGATCTGCCACGATCCAGGATGAGTTCTGGTCCGCGTGCCTCCCGCCGACGCCCAACCCTTCGCGACGTGGCCCGCATCGCCGGCGTCGACCTCTCCACCGCCTCCCGCCTGCTCCGTCACCACACGGCGGGCTACCGCCCCGAGACCGTGGAACGGGTCCTGCGGGCGGCCGCCGAACTCGGCTATCGACCCAACAGCCAGGCCCGTGCACTGCGCCTGCAACGCCAACAGGCTTTGGCCATGTTGGTTCCGGACCTGGACAACTTCGGCTTCACCGGCGTCCTCCGTGGCGTCCAGGAGACCTGCCTCGAACGAGGGTTCACCTTGCTGGTCTCGGAAGTGCGAAGTGGCCCTGACCTCCCGCCGACGGACCTGTCCATCCTGGAAGGTCGGATCGACGGTGCCCTCGTCGCGTTCGCGACCGTCGACGACCCGCGGTTCGAGGAGTGGCTGCGCCAGTTGGAGGTGCCGACCGTCTTCGTCCAGCGTGGCTCACCGCAGGCGGATGCCTCCGTCGTGTTGGACGAGGAACGCAACGCCGCGCTGATGGTCGAGCACCTGGCCTCACTCGGACACCGGCGGATCGGTCATGTCTGCGGATCCTTGCGCACCGACACCGGGCTGCGCCGCCAACGAGGGTTTGACGACGCGATGGCCGCTCGCAGGTTGTCCGTGCGTGCGCAGTGGTGCGTCGACGGCGGCTTCACGTTCGACGGCGGCCACGCGGCGACGCTCTCGATCATGAACAGGGCGGCCCGCGGCCGGCCGACGGCCCTCGCCGTGGACGGTCTGGTCAGCGCGCTCGGCGCCCTGAGCGCTCTGCGCGAGCTCGGCTTGTCGGTGCCGGCGGACGTGAGCATCCTCAGCATCGACGAACACGTGGTGGCACAGCAGACCATGCCACCCCTCACCACCGTGAAGGTCCCGCAGCGCGAGCTCGGCAACCGGGCCGCGCAGATGCTGATCGACATCATCGAGGGCGGAGTGGGCGACCAGGTCGTGATCGACGCGTCGCCGCGGATCGTCGTCCGCGAGTCCACCGCGCCGCCGACTGGTGCCAGGTCGCGCTGGCGCGATTGACGACCCTGCCGAGAACCCATGGTGTGTCGAACCCCGCTTCGGGCTGTGCCGACTCCGGACACATATGCCAGCGGTCGATGGCCAGTTCTTACTTCGCTCAACTACGTTCCTCGAAGACCTGACCGAGCAGGGCTCCTCTGATGGAGGGCAGCAGGTGTCACACGGTCATTCCCCCGAGCACACGTCCCGGCGTCGTTTCCTCACCGGTTCTCTCGTCCTCGGCGCGACCGGTGCGGTGGCGGCCGGTTCCCTCGCTGCGGCGAGCGGTGCCTACGCGGACGTCCCCGACGACCCCACGGGCACGGTGAAGCGGGCCGCGAGCAGCGCCGCGGGCGACGCGGCGGAGCGTGCGGACTTCTGGGTCGCACCGGCCGGTGACGACGCCGGTACCGGAGAACGCACGAGCCCCTTCGCGACCCTCACCAGGGCACAGCGTGCGGTGCGCGAGGCGACCGCCGCCGGTGCGACCACCCTCACGGTCCACCTCGGCGGTGGAACCTACGAACTCGCCGAGCCTTTGCTGTTCACCTCCAGGGACGCGGGTCCAGGACGCCAGGTGGCCTACGTCGCCGTCGACGGTGAGACCCCCGTCCTCAGCGGTGGGAGTGCGGTCACCGGCTGGCGGCTCTACGACGCGGCGAAGAACATCTGGCGGGCAGCTGTCGGTCCGCGGACCGACACCCGGCAGCTGTGGGTGAACGGCCGGCGCGCGGTGCGTGCCCGCAGTGCCTTCCTGCCGGCCGGGTTCGAGATGACCGAGACCGGCTACGTCTACAGCGGCGAGGAGTTCGACTTCACCCGGTGGCGCCAACTCCGAGACGTCGAACTGGTGTCGTTTCGACGTTGGCGTTCCTATCGCTGCCGGATCGAGTCGGCCGAGCGGACCGGGACCGGGGTTCGTCTCGACATGCAGAACCCGGGTTGGGAGCTCGCGTACGCGGACCACCTGCCGTGGGGCAACATCACCGTTCCGGTCTGGGTCGAGAACGCCTACGAACTTCTCGACGAGGAAGGCGAGTGGTACCTCGACACCCGTGCCGGCCATCTCTACTACAAGCCGCGTGCCGAGGAGGACCTCGCGAGCGCCGAGACTGTTCTCGGGCGGTTGGAGACGCTGCTGGAGATCAGGGGCGAACTCGACGATCCGGTCATGGACCTGCGCTTCGACGGCATCAGCTTCTGCTACGGCACCTGGCTGGAGCCCAACAGTCCCACTGGGTTCGCGGTGATTCAGGCCGGTTATCACCAGACCGCTCCCGGGACGACCGCGAAGCTTCCGGCCAACGTGACCATGCGGGCCGCCGAACGGGTCGCGTTCCACCGTTGCCGGTTCCAGCACCTCGGCGGCAGCGGACTCGAACTCGAGTACGGCACCAGGCACGCGGACATCACCGGCAACCTGTTCGAGGACGTCTCGGGCAACGGGATCCAGGTGAGCGGGACGGACGAGATCCACCACCATCCCGACGACGACCGGGCGACCGTCCTCGACAACCGCATCACGAACAACTGCGTGACCAACGTGGCGTCGGAGTACCACGGCTGCGTCGGTATCTGGGTCGGCTATGCCGACACGACGACCATCGAGCACAACACGGTGTACGACCTGCCGTACACCGCGATCTCGGTCGGTTGGGGCTGGGGGACCGTCGACCCGGGCGGCTCAGCTGGCTACACGACGCCGAGTACGAGCCGGAACAACAGCGTGTCCTACAACCACATCCACCACTTCACGCAACGGCTGATCGACGGCGGCGGAATCTACACCCTGTCCGCCCAGCCTGGTTCGGTGATCCGGGGCAACTACATCCACGACCTGGTGATCAACCACTACGACGACTCGCTCGTCTACCTCGACGAGGCGACGCGGAACTACCTCGTCGAGGACAACGTGCTGTGCGGCACGCCGAGCTGGTGGCTGAAGATCTGGACCTCCTCGATCCGCGACAACCGGGCGGTTCACAACTTCGTCGACCGTCCCGACGCCGTGTGGAACGACGGTGTCGACAACGTGGTCGAGGACAACGTCCCGCTCGATCCGGCCGCGTTGCCGGAGGAGGCACAGGCGATCGCCGCGCGAGCGGGTGTGGAGCCGGCGTACCGCGACCTGCTGCCGGGTGGAGTGCCCGCACCGCCACCGGTCTCGGAGGTGTGCGACCCGGACTACGCCGGACAGCCGCCGCTCGGACCGCCGTGGACGCCGTAACGCCGTGGACGCCGTAACTCAGTGGACGCCGTAACGCCGGTGGATGCCGAAGCCCCACATCGCAAGGACATTCCCGCAGTCGAAAGGACCAGCTCCCATGGCCAACCCGTTGTCTCGCCGGGCCCTGCTGGGCAGCGCGACCGCGCTCGCCGCCGGCGCGGTGGTCGCCGCGTCACCTGAAGTCGCCTCCGCCAAGGTGGGTCGACGGACCGAGGCGGGTACACGGGCCGTCCGGGCCGCGACGTTCCTGGAGTCCCTCGGCGTCTGCGCGCACGTCGGTCAGGGCGTCGACGACGCCGACCGGAGCGCGGCCGCCGTCCGCTACGCCGGCTTCCGCAGTGTCCGCGACTCCGACAACGCGAGTGCGGCGTACGTCGACCAGCTGATCTCCATCTACCAGCAGTCGGGGGCGAGGTTCGTGCTGGTGCGCAGTGGCCCGGACGAGCCCTGGATCGACGCCCAGCTCAACGCGTCCAGGGGGCTCGCGAACGCGGGTGCGCTGCTCGCGTTGGAGGGTCCGAACGAGCCGAACAACTGGGCGGTCACCTTCGGTGGGCGGCAGTCGGTCTGGGACCAGGACTTCACCCCGGTGGCGCAGTGGCAGGCGGAGTTCTACCGGCGGGCCAAGGCGGATCCGGTGTTGCGGACGTACCCCGTCTTCCACTCCAGTGAGGCCGGCGGCTCCGAGCCCAACAACGTCGGCCTGCAGTTCCTCACCATTCCGGCCGGTGCGGGAACGCTGATGCCGGACGGGACGGCGTACGCGGACTACGCGAACGTCCACAACTACATCTGCCGCAAGCCGAGCATCATCGACAACATGGCGTGGGTGAACGCCTCACCGGACTTCGTCGACTGGATCGACGGCATCTACCAGGAGTACGGCGTCACCTGGCGGGCGCACTTCCCCGGCTACACCGAGGCCGCCGACCGCGCGGCGCTGCCCAGGGTCACCACCGAGAACGGCTGGCCCACGGGCGATCCCGCCACCGGCAAGGTCACCGAGGAGCAGCAGGGCCGGCTCTACCTGAACATGTACCTCTCGCAGTTCGCACGCGGGTTCGAGCACACGTTCCTGTACATGCTGCGCGACGCGGCGGGCGGCGACGCGGGCTTCGGGTTCTTCGACGTCGACTACAACCCGAAGCGATCCGCGCTCTACCTGCACAACCTCAGCACGATCCTCGCGGACTCCGGCGACCGGCCCGCGGGCAACCTCGCGTACTCCATCGCCGACCAGCCGGAGACCGTGCACGACCTGCTGATGCAGAAGGCGAACGGCAGGTTCTACCTCGCGGTGTGGAACGAGCGGGCAAGCGGTTCGGACGACGTGCTCGTCGAACTCGGCGCCACGTACCGGAACGTGCGGGTCTTCGACCCGACCGTCGGGACCTCGCCCGTCCAGACGCTCCGCAACGCGAGTGCCGTGTCGCTGACGCTCAGTGATCACCCGGAGATCATCGAGATCTTCTGAGTCCAAGGTACGGAACGACCGGGGCGGGTGCCGCGAGCTTTCGCGGCGCCCGCCCCGTCGTCGCGCGGCCTGGCGATCACGCCCGCCCTGACGCCTAGCGGTTGACAGATTCTGAAATCTGTCATTCCATAGATCCCGCGAGATGCCGAGCAGCGGCATCGACGAGTGGAGGTTTCAGTGATGGACGGTCGTCGTCTGGGAGCGCAGGGGCCCGAAGTGTCGGCGCTCGGCCTGGGTGCCATGGGCATGTCGGATCTGTACGGGCCGGCGGACCGGACGGAGAGCATCGCCACGCTCCGTGCCGCGATCGACGCGGGGATCACCCTGCTCGACACCGGTGACTTCTACGGCATGGGCCACAACGAGCTGCTCATCCACGAGGCCCTGCGAACGGGGGACCGGGAGCGGGTGGCGATCAGCGTCAAGTTCGGCGGCATGCGTGACCCCGCGGGAAACTGGGTCGGTTACGACGCGCGGCCGGAGGCGGTGCGCAACTTTCTCGCCTACACGCTGCGCCGGCTCGGTACCGACTACGTGGACGTCTACCGGCCGGCCCGACTCGACCCGGCGGTACCCGTCGAGGAGACGGTGGGCGCGATCGCGGACATGGTGAAGGCCGGCTACGTACGCCACATCGGGTTGTCGGAGGTCGGGGCGGAGAGCCTGCGTCGGGCCCAGGCGGTGCATCCGATCAGCGACCTGCAGATCGAGTACTCCCTGCTGTCCCGTGGGATCGAGGCCGAGGTTCTGCCGACGGCCCGCGAGTTGGGGATCGGGATCACGGCGTACGGCGTGCTCTCCCGCGGCCTGCTGTCCGGGCACTGGACGGCGGAGCGGAGCATCGGCCAGACCGACTTCCGGAGCCACTCGCCACGGTTCCAGGGCGACAACCTCACGCGGAACCTCGCGCTGGTCGAGGCACTCCGAGGCGTCGCCGAGGCGCAGGGCGCCACGCCCGCGCAGGTGGCGATCGCCTGGGTGCTGTCGCGGGGTAGCGACATCGTGGCGTTGGTGGGCGCCCGCAGGCGGGACCGGCTCGCGGAGTCGCTCGCCGCGGCCGACCTCACCCTCAGTGCCGACGATCTGGCCGCCATCGAGGCCGCCGTCCCGCACGGTGCGGCCGCCGGGTCGCGCTACAGCGAGGCCCAGATGGCGCACCTCGACAGCGAACGCTGAGAGGATGCTCCGGTGGACGGACCGCTGACTGCCGAAACCATTCTGGGCGCCACCGAGGACGTCCTCCGTCGCTACGGCCCGGCCAAGGCGACGGTGGTCGACGTGGCCAGGGTCCTCGGCGTCAGCCACGGCAGCGTCTACCGGCACTTCCCCACCAAGACGGCATTGCGGGAAGCGGTCACGGAGCGCTGGCTGGAGCGGGCGCACGCGGGCCTCGCCGAGCTCGCCGCGAGTGACGTGCCGGCTCCCGAACGGCTCCGCCGCTGGCTCCGCCAGTTGCACGAGTCGAAGCGCCGCAAGGCGCTCGACGACCCGGAGCTGTTCGCGACCTACTCCGTGCTCACGAAGGAGAGCAGCGCCGTGGTCGCCGCACACCTCGACGACCTGGTGAACCAGATCACCCGGATCATCGCCGACGGCGTGGCCGCGGGAGAGTTCAGCGCCGCCGACCCCGAGGTGAGCGCCCGGGCGGTCTTCGCCGCCATGATGCGGTTTCACGATCCGGCCAACGCGTCGTACTGGTCCGATCCCGGGATCGACGCCTCCTTCGACGCGGTCTGTTCGCTGGTGCTCTCCGGTCTTGAACGACGCGGCTGAGCCGGACCACCACGCGGCTGAGCCGGACCACCGGCTGGTGATCCGGCTCGGCCACCGCACTCAGGTGCTCGGGTCGGAGGCGGCGAGGGCCAGGCGTTCCTGCGCCTCGGCGAGGTCCTCGGTCGTCGGTGCGTCGTCCTGGCTCAGCCGCAGCCGCCAGTAGCCGCTGAAGTCGATCGCCTGCTTGGCGACACCGCGCTCGTCGACGAGGTGGCGACGAAGTGAGCGGACGGCCGCGGACTCACCGGCGATCCACGCGAACACCGACCCGGGCGGGAATTCCGCCCCGCGTACGGCGTCCAGGAGCAGGGTGCCGTGTCCGGGTGAGACGTCACCGCGGTGCGACCAGTGCAACGTCAGGTCGCCTCGCGTCTCGAACCGCTGTTCCTCGGCCGCGTCGCGCACCTCGAGGTAGGCCAGGGCACGGGTGCCGGACGGCAGCCACTCGACCAACGTCCCGATCGCCGGAAGTGCCGTCTCGTCACCGGCCAGCAACAACCAGTCCGCCGCGGCGACGGACGCGCTGAGGGGCGTGGACCGGGCGAACGTCGCGGACGGCCCGAACATCCCGAGCGTGTCGCCCGGCCGCGCGGACTGTGCCCACCGTGCGGCCGGGCCGGCGTCGTCGTGCAGAACGAAGTCGACGTCGACCAGGCCCTCGCCGGGACGGACGCGACGGATGGTGAAGCTGCGCATCCACGGCCGCTCGGGCTCGGGGATGGCGCCGTACGCGGCGTACCACCGCATGAAGTCGCCCTCGGTGTCCGGCTCGGGCATCCGGGGCCTGCGCTGGCCCGCCCTCGGGAAGTACAGCTTCATCTGTTGGTCGGGCTCGGTGGTGGGGATCTCCGCGATCGAGGTCGCGAGATCCTCACCACCGAAGGTGATGCGGACCATGTGGGGTGTGAGCCGGTGGACGTCGACGACCTCGACGAACCTGACCGGCAGCCGCGCCGTCATGCCCGGCCCGCCGTGGCCGGCGCCGGGTGACCGACGTAGGTGCGCAGGTGCTGGGCGGTGAGCGAGTCGCCGGTGGCGACGAGATCGGCCGGCGTTCCGGTGAACACGATGCGCCCGCCGTCGTGGCCGGCGCCGGGACCGAGGTCGATGAGCCAGTCGGCGTGCGCCATGACGGCCTGGTGGTGCTCGATCACGATGACCGTGTTGCCCTCCTCGACCAACCGGTCGAGCAGCGCGAGGAGCTGGTCCACGTCGGCCAGGTGCAGCCCGGTGGTCGGCTCGTCCAGCACGTACGTCGCGGCCTTCTCCGCCATGTGGATGGCGAGTTTCAGGCGCTGGCGCTCGCCGCCGGAGAGGGTGGTCAGCGGCTGACCCAGGTGGACGTAGCCGAGGCCCACGTCGTTCAGTCGACGCAGGATCGCGTGGGCCTGGCCGGAGGAAAAGAAGTCGTGCGCCTCGGCCACCGACATGGCGTGGACCTCGCTGATGTTCCTGCCACGCAGTTGGTAGGTCAGCACCTTCGGGGTGAACCGCTTCCCCTCGCACTCCTCGCAGACGGAGGCGACCCCCGCCATCATGGCGAGGTCGGTGTAGACGAGCCCGATGCCCTTACAGGTGGAGCAGGCGCCCTCGGAGTTGGCGCTGAACAGCGCGGCCTTCACGCCGTTGGCCTTGGCGAACGCCGTGCGGATGGGGTCGAGCAGACCGGTGTAGGTGGCCGGGTTGCTCCGCCGCGACCCGCGGATCGGTGACTGGTCGGCGACGACCACGTCGTCCCGTCCGCCCAGCGAGCCGTGGATCAGCGAACTCTTCCCCGAGCCGGCGACGCCGGTGACCACGGTCAGCACACCGAGCGGGAGGTCGACGCTCACGTCCCGCAGGTTGTGCAGGGTCGCGCCGGTGATGGACAGCTGGCCGCGAGGCTCGCGTACCTTCTCGCGCAGCGTCACCCGGTGGTCGAGGTAGCGGCCGGTCAAGGTGCCGGACGCGCGCAGCCCGGCCACGTCTCCGCTGAAGCAGACCTGGCCGCCGCTGTCGCCCGCTCCGGGGCCGAGGTCGACCACGTGGTCGGCGATCTGGATCGTCTCGGGCTTGTGCTCGACGACGAGCACCGTGTTGCCCTTGTCACGCAGGAGAACGAGCAGGTTGTTCATCCGCTCGATGTCGTGCGGGTGCAGGCCGATCGTGGGTTCGTCGAAGACGTAGGTGACGTCGGTGAGGCTGGAGCCGAGGTGCCGGACCATCTTCACCCGCTGGGCCTCACCGCCGGAGAGGGTGGCCGACTCCCGGTCCAGGCTGAGGTAGCCCAGGCCGATGCCGACCAGTGAGTCGAGGGTGTTGCGCAGGTTGGCGAGCAGTGGTCCGGCGAACTCGTCGCCGATCCCGCGCACGAAGTCGGCGAGGTCGTTGATCTGCATCGCGGAGCACTCGGCGATGTTGCGGCCGTCGATCCTGGCCGACAGCGCCGCCGGGTTGAGTCGGGTGCCCTCACAGGCGGGGCAGCGGGCGAACTCCACGGCGCGGTCGACGAAGGCCCGGATGTGCGGCTGCATCGACTCCCGCTCCTTGCCGAGAAAGAGCCGCCGCACCCGCACCATCAGACCTTCGTAGGTGACGTTGGTGGTGCCGATCCGCACCTTCGTGTTGGGCCTGTTGAGCAGGTCCGCCCACTCCTCGCGGCTGAAGTCCTTCAGCTTGGTGTCGGGGTCGAAGAAGCCGGAGTTGACGTAGGTCTGGACATACCACGTCTCGGCGCCGAACCCCGGCACCCTGATCGCGCCCTCCCGCAGGGAGAGGTTGACATCGACCACCTCGTCGACGTCGATCGTGGACACCTTGCCGAGTCCCTCGCACTCGGGGCACATGCCTTCGGGGAGGTTGAAGCTGAACGCGCCGGAGGTGCCGACGTGTGGGGTGCCGAGTCGGCTGAACAGGATGCGCAGCATCGTGTAGGCGTCGGTCGCCGTACCGACCGTCGAGCGGGAGTTGACACCCATCCGCTCCTGGTCGACGACGATCGCCGCACTCAGGTTGTGGAGCGCGTCGACGTCGGGCCGGCCGAGGCTCGGCATGAACGACTGGATGAACGCCGTGTAGGTCTCGTTGATCAGTCGCTGCGACTCGGCCGCGATCGTGCCGAAGACCAGCGAGGACTTGCCGGAACCGGAGACGCCGGTGAAGACGGTGAGCCGGCGCTTGGGAATGTCGAGGGAGATGTCGGCGAGGTTGTTCTCTCGGGCGCCGCGTACCTGGATCACGTCGTGGCTGTCGGCGAGCTGGCGTCGCCCGGTGACTGCCACCTCGTCGTGGGAAGGGTCAGCATCCATGCCGTGGTTCCTCTGGATTTCCTTACGGCGTAAAGTGGGACGGACCAAGTTACTTTATGCCATAAGGAGCTGCAAGTGGTCGTCTTTGCCGGCCAGGGCGACGCGCGCCGGTCGATGGCGTTGCTGTGGCGTACCGGAGAGGGCGGACCGACGCCGGCCGGTCCGGGGCCACGGCCCGGACTCACCGTGGACGCGATCGTGGCGGCGGCGATCGCCGTCGCCGACGAGGTCGGCATGACGGCGCTGTCCATGCGCGCGGTGGGGGAGCGGCTCGGGCGTACGGCGATGGCGCTCTACACCTACGTGCATGGCAAGAGCGAACTCGTCGACCTGATGTACGACCGGACGCTGGCGGAGTTGCCGACCGGCTACGCGCTGGACGCGGGCTGGCGGCCCGCCCTCACCGCCTGGGCGCACGACAGCTGGGCCTTCTACGTACGCCATCCCTGGATGCTGCAGGTCTCCCAGGCGCGACCGGTGCTGGGACCGGGGGAGTTCGGTGTCCTCGAGACCCTGGTGGGGATCCTGCGCGAGACCCACCTGGAGGTCAGGGTGCTCCGGGGAGTGGTCGGCGCGTTGACGCATCACGTCCGCGGGTCGGCGCAGACGATGGCCGACTCCCGGGCCGCGGCGGCCGCGACAGGTGTCGGTGACCAGGACTGGTGGTTCTCGCGTTCCCCGCTGCTCGCGGAGGTCGCGCCTGACTTCGCCGAGCGGTTCCCCATGACCACCTGGATCGAGAGCGACGCCCCGCAGCCGCCCGAGGACGAGCAGGAGCCCTACCTCGAGCGTGCCGCGCGGCAGAGTTTCCAGGTCGGGCTCGTCGTCCTGCTCGACGGGATCGAGACCGCGACGAAGGAGTCGAGCGGCTGATCGTCGCGGTCCGGGGGATGTCTCTTACCGGACCGCGGGGTTGTCTCCGCGTGGCCGAGCCGCCAGGATGCCGTCCTTGTCTCCGGGGGAAGGAAGCCCATGCCCACGTCGACTAACGCCGTACCCGAGGTGGAGAAGCTGCTGTCGGCCAGCTTCGGTGTCCCGGTCGCGATCGCCACGGTGGAGCACCAGAGCCCGTGGGCGGTGCTGCGCGCCATCCTGGCCGACCCGGCGCCCGGCCTGCCGGCGTCGGTCGTCGTGAAGTGGCTGCGCGAGCACCCGAACGATGTCCGGACGGACCCGCGTCAGGTGAGCACCGAGCGGGCGGCGCTGGAGTTCCTCGCGGAGTTGGGGTTCGGCCTCGCACCGAGGCTGCTGGCGAGCGATCTGGCGGCGCGGGTGCTCGTGCTGGAGGACCTCGCGCCGCGCGTACCCCTGCCCGAGCCGCTGCTACGGGACGGCATGAAGGGGACGCTCGGCGGGCTGACCGCGTTCGCCCGGGCGCTCGGCGAACTCTGCGCGGTCACCGCCGGACACGAGGAGCGGTACGTCGGGAGGCGGGCGGTGTTCGGGCCCGCCGAGCGGTTGACCGACCGGTGGGAGTCGCTCGGACCGGTGTGGAAGGAGACGGGTCCGCTGCTCGCGTCGCTCGGCTTCGGGGTGCCGCCCGCGGCAGAGCGCGACCTGGCGCTCGTCCGGACGACCCTCGCGGAGCCCGGTCCCTTCCTGGCGTTCACGAACGGCGACCCGGAGCCCAACAACTTCCTCGTCCACGACGGTGCCGAGTCCAACGGGCGGATCATCGACTTCGAGTTCGCCGGCTATGTGCACGCGCTCTTCAACGCGGCCTGGATCCACGTGCCCGGGCCCGCCTGGATCACCGTCGCCGACCCGGCGGAGTACGACCTGGAGGACGCCTTCCGGCTGGCGCTCTGCGCGGCGGTTCCCGAGGCGGCCGACGACGGGTTGTTCGGGCTGGGCATGTCGGCGGCCTGCGTCGCTCGGGCCGTTCGGCGGCTGAACCGGTTCCGCCTCCTCGACGGCCGGGCGCCGGGCGACAACAGTCGGGTGCAGATGGTCGCGACCCTCGAGTCGGCCGCGGACATCGCCGAACACCACCGGTGCCTGCCGGACCTGCGTGGCTGGGTGCGCGACGTGGCCGGGATGCTGCGCCGGCGTTGGCCGGACGCCGACGTCGACCTCGCGAGCATGCCGGCCTACACCCCACGCGGCTAGGGTGCGTCTCCCCAGCGGTCCGGGCGGCGCGACTACCGGCGCCGCCGGGTGCGCCGGAGCCGGCGTACCCGCAGGGGCCCCACGAGTCGCGGACCGGCGTAGCGGCGTTCGGAACGGGAGAGTTCCCGGGTCAGGGGCTGCGCCAGGAAGTCGCCGAGAATGACGCCGGCCGCGAGGGCGAGGGACTGTGTGGCGGCGATCAGGAGCCCGGAGATCCCGCTCCGGCTGTCGCCCTGGGTGAGCTGGAGCATCGCGCCGTAGATGGTGAGTCCGGGCAGCATCGGGACGATCGCCGGGAGTACGACGGCGAGCGCGGGGAGCCGTCGGCGCATGGCGATCGCCTGGCCACACACACCGATCGCGACCGCGATCACGCCCCGCGACATCGACGCCGAGGCGAGGAGGTGGTCGAGTCCCAGATAGGCGACGTAGCCCACGCCGCCCAGCAGGAAGACGGCGGGCAGCAGGCGCGACGAGGCGTACAGCCCCACCGCCATGGCGGTCGCGACGACGCCGGCGGAGAGGAAGCGGGACGGCAGGCCGCCGACCGTGAAGGCCGCGGGTGCGGTGACGGACATGGTGATCCCGGCCTGGCGGGCGACGATCAACGCGGCCGCGACACCCCCGGTGAGGCCCGCCGCCAGGATCAGGACCTCCAGGGCGCGGCCGGCCGCGGTGACCATGAAGCCGGTGAGCGCGTCCTGGACCGCACCGAGGAGGGCGATTCCGGGGAGCAACAGCACCACACCGCCCGCGACCACGAGCCCCGGCTGCACCGGCGCGCCGGCGGCGGTCAGCACGACGGCGACCCCGGTGACGATCGCCGCGCCGACGAAGTTCAGGTAGAAGTCCGGGACGTTGCGTCGGGCGAGCCGGCGGCCGGCTCGGTCGATGAGCACGGTCGCGCCGAACGTGACCAGGGCGAGCAGCCACTCTCCGCCCAACTGGACCGCGGTCGCGGCGGCGAGCATCCCCCACGCGATGCTGACGACCCACCGCGGATAGCGCTTGGGCGCGTGCAGGATGTCGTCCAGTCGCTGGTACGCCGCCTCCGGCGTCAGGTCCCCCTCGGCCAACGCGAGGACCAGTTGGTGCAGCGCCACCAGGCGGCTGTGGTCCACCGCCCGGACCCGGACGATCCGCAGGTCGGTCAGCGGGGCGTCGGAGTCCACGACGGCGACGGAGACGAGTACCTGCGTGTAGGTGACCGAGGCTTCGACGTCACGCAGGCCGAGCGCCGTGGCGCAGGCGACGACCGATGCCTCGACGTCCACGGAACCGGCGCCGCTGCGCAGCAGGAGTTCGGCGAGCCGGAGCAGGAAGTCCAGGGCGCGGCGTACGTCCGGGCCGCCGGCGTTGTCGGCCGTGCGAACGACGTACGGCGAGCGGGGTGGCCGCTGGGAGACCACGGGCTCGTCGCGGCTGAGCGCCGCTCCGGCCGCACGCCGAAGTCGGCGGCGCAACCGTTCCCGGTCGGGGTTGCTCACGGGGTCCTCGCTGCGTTCGATCGTCACCGCGTCGTGGGAAGGCCAGCTCGGGAGCTGCGAATCCTCGCCAACGGTAAAGCCCGGGTCGCATCCGCGCGGTGGACCGGTACGTCAACTCCGAGTTGCGCACGGACGGTGCGTGCGACGTCACCGTCCGGCGGCGCGCCCTGCCGGTCCGGAGACGGCTCAGGACACGACCGAGGCGGGCGGGGCGATGGCGGCGGTGAACTCCGCCGTGGTGAGGATCGCGTGGGCGTAGTTCGGGGCGTTCGTCTCGAACGTCGCCTGCATCTCCTCGGGGGAGAAGGCGGCGATGGCGTCCCTGACCAGAGTGACGTGGTAGCCGAGTTCCTGGCCGAAGCGTGCCGTGGTGTCGATGCAGGTGTTGGCCCGCATCCCGATCAGGGCGATCCGGGCGATCCCGTGCTGGTTGAGCAACAGCGCCAGGTCGGTGTTGGCGAATCCGCTGGAGCCCCAGTGTTCCCGGGCGATCAGCTCGTCGTGGTGCGGGGTGAAGTCGGGGTGGAACTCCCCGCCCCAGCTGCCCTTGGCGAACACCTCGCTCTCACGGGCGTGCTGCTGTGACAGTGAGAGGAAGCGCCAGGTGGAGTAGTCGCCGGCGACCATCCGGTGGTGCGGTACGAAGAAGACCCGGATCCCACTCGCCCGAGCGGCGGCGAGGGCCTCCCGCATGTGGTCCAGCAGACCGACCGCCTCGGCGGTCGCCTTCGCCCGAGGCCACAGCTTGCCGCCCTCGGACAGGAAGTCGTTGTAGGGGTCGACGACCAGCAGGGCGGTCTCGGCACGTTCGGACTCGTTCACACGTTCCTCCAACCGGTGGCAGTCAGCTGAGGACGCGACCGCAGAACCCTCTGATATAGCCGGTGACCGTGTCGAGTTCGCTCTCGAGCAGGAAGTGGCCACCGTTGAGGAGATGGATCTCCGCGTCGGGAAGGTCGCGGGCGAAAGCGCGGGCGCCGTCCGGGCCGAAGATCTCGTCGTTCGCGCCCCACACGGCGAGCAACGGCACCTGGCTGCTGCGGAAGTACTCCTGCACCCGCGGATAGAGGTCTACGTTGGTGGGGTAGTCGCGGAACAGCCGGAGCTGGATCTTGTCGTTGCCCTCCCGGTTGACCTGTGCGTGGTCGTGGAGCCAGGTGTCGGGACTGACGAGCGTGGGATCCGGGACGCCGTTGAGGTACTGCCAGCGGATCGCGTCCAGGCCGAGCGCCGCGCGTACCGCGCCCTCGGTGGCGGGACCGGGATCGTGGGCGTAGGCCCACACGCCCGTCCAGAACGACTCGACGAAGCCGTCGGTGTAGGCGTTGCCGTTCTGGGAGATGATCGCGACGATCCGGTGCGGGCCGCGAAGCGCGAGACGCCAGGTGATGGGTGCCCCGTAGTCGTGGACGTAGGTCACGTAGCGGTCGATGCCGAGCTGGTCGAGCAGGCCCTCGGTGACGTCCGTCAGCGCGTCGAAGGTGTAGTCGAACTCCTCCGCCGCGGGCGCGTCGGAGAGGCCGAACCCGAGATGGTCCGGTGCCACGACGTGGTACTCGTCCGCGAGCGCCGGGATCAGGCCGCGGAACATGTGGGAGCTGGAAGGAAACCCGTGCAGCAGCACGATGGTCGGCGCCTCGTGCGGTCCGGCTTCCCGGTAGAACACCGAACGACCAGCCACGTTGGCGGTGCGATGGTGAACATCGGTGGTCCGATGGAGCACGGCAGTCGTCATGGTTCGCCCGCCCTCCGCGACAGTCGGCGCTGGTGCGGCTCTACTGTCCTGTGTACCAGCGCGTCCCGGAGCCCGGTGTGATCCGCGCGGAAGCGTGTCCCCCGATGGTCCTGCCGCGGACATGCGGGATACCTGCGCATACGTCGGATGCGTACGTCATGGTCACCCGGGACACCCGGCCGGAGGCGGCTACCGCTACCCCCTGCGGACAACTGAGCGGGGACGACCGAGCCGCGGCCGCCGCACCGGGTGTTCGGTGTGGCGACCGCGGCCCTCAGGAAGTGCTTCGCCCTACGGTGGCGCTCAGCGCTCGATGAAGATCGGGTTCGAGTAGAACCAGAGGTCTTCCCACGGGTTCGAGCCACGCGCGTCGGGCTGCGGCTCGAGCTCGTCGGTGTTGGTGCCGCGAACCCGGACGTACATCGAGTCGTCGACGTTGCGCAAGGTGTGCTTGACGACGATCAGTCGTCGTACCGCTCCCAGCCGTTGGCGTCGTAGCATCCGCTTCGCATGACCTGCAGCACCCCAAGATCATCGGCTAGATGTTTTCAGCCGGTCGAGGGGGTCGTGTCGCGTCCGAGCCTAAGACCACCGCAGGGAATAATGATCAAATGGCCTCGGGAGGTCCGGTACTGCGGTGGCCTGCATGACTCAGGGCTGCGTGTGGTGTGGTGCCGAAGCTCTGCCGCCGGGCTCCTGGTGACAGGGTTGCGGGGATTGAGGGGAAGCCTTCCAGGAGGATTTGGGAGATAAGGAGACCTGGAGTGACCCAATATTGGTTGGGTCGGCGTGGTCAGCGCCGACGCAATGCAGGGCTATGTCGACTCCCAGCCGGAATTTCTCTGACAGGCGGATGGAAGCAGGAGAGCGGGCGTGCGCCGCGCGTTGAAGTTCCTTCTCCGGCCCACCTCCAAGCAGGCGCAGGTGCTTGCGGAGATGCTGGCTGATCATTGCTCGCTGTACAACGGGGCGTTGCAGGAACGTCGGGACGCTTATCGGCACGTTTCGAAGACCGCGGTTCGCTATGGGGACCAGTCCGGGCAGCTCAAGGAGATCCGGGCGTTCGATCCGGAGCGTCAGGGCCGCTGGTCGTTCTCCAGCCAGCAGGCCACTCTGCGACGGCTGGACAGGGCGTTCGCGGCGTTCTTCCGTCGCGTCAAAGCGGGCGAGAAGCCTGGCTATCCCCGGTTCAGGGGCGTCGGCTATTTCGACACGGTCGAGTTCCCCAAGGATGGGGACGGCTGCCGGTGGGACTCCACTCCTGTGGACAAGGTGACCCGAGTCCGATTCCAGGGCGTTGGGCACGTGCGGGTGCACCGGCACCGGCCCGTCCAGGGCAGGGTGAAGACGATCTCGGTGAAGCACGAAGGCCGCCGATGGTATGTGATCCTTGCTTGCGACGACGTGCCGGCTGAGCCGCTGCCTGCCACGGGGGTGGTCGCCGGCATTGACGTGGGTGTCGTGCATTTCCTGACCACCAGCGAAGGGACACACACGCCGAACCCGCGCCACGGCAAGGGCAATGCCAGGGCCCTCGCTCACGCCCAGCGTGTGCTCAAGATATTCCCGAAGGTCCGCCGCAACGAGCGCAGCGCTAAGCACCGGCGGGCCGTGGTGAAGGTCGCCAAGCTGCAGCGCAAGGTCCGCCGGCAACGGGTCGACCATGCGCACAAGGCTGCGCTCAACCTGGTCCGCACCTACGACCAGATAGCCCACGAGAACCTGAACATCGCGAGCATGGTCCGCGCACCCAAGCCGAAGCCCGAACCCGCCCGACCCGGCAGCTTCCTCGCCAACGGGGCCGCCGCCAAGGCCGGGCTGAACAAGAGCATCCTGGACGCGGGTTGGGGGTGTTTCCTGGGCATCCTCGCGGACAAGGCTGAAAGCGCCGGTCGTGTGGTGATCGCCGTGGACGCCCGCAACACCTCCCGCACCTGCCCGCGCGAAAACTGCGGACACGTGAGCGAGGACAACCTGTCAAGCCCCGGGTTTCGTGGAGACTGATTTAGTTGGTTCCTGCGGTGGCCAAGGCCGGGTTGGTCTGGGCGTGTGATGCCGTGCTGGCATCGGTCTGGGACGCTTTGGTGGCGTCGTGGTGGTGGCCATGCTGGGCGTCGGGCTGCTCGTCGTGGTCGTCAGGGTCGGTGGCCTGACGGGCCCAGTAGGCGGCCTCGTACTCGGCGGGCGGGACGTGCCCGAGCTCGCCGTGCAGGCGTCGTTGGTTGTACCAGTCGGCCCACTCCGCGATCGCGATCTCAAGGTCGTCGATCCCGCGCCAGGGTCCCTTCCGCCGACGCGCTGGACCGCGGACGAGCTCGGCCTTGAACAGCGAGTTCAGCGCCTCGGCCATGGCATTGTCGTAGCTGTCTCCTCTACTTCCAATCGACGCGACCGCGTCGGCCTCCTCCAGCCGCTGGGTGTAGCGCAACGCGCGGTATTGCACGCCTCTGTCGCTGTGATGGACCAGGCCGGCCACGTCCTGGCTGGCGTGTTCACGCCGCCAGATACCCATCTGCAGTGCATCCAGTGCGAGCTCGGTATACAGGCTGATCGACACCTGCCACCCGAGGATCATGCGGGAGTAGACGTCGAGCACGAAGGCCACATAGACCCACCCGTCCGCGGTGCGCACATAGGTCAGATCGGCCACCCACAACTGGTTCGGACGTGACGCGGTGAAGTCGCGTTTGACCAGGTCACAGGGTCGCTCGGTCTCAGCGGCCGGCTTGGTGGTCCGGGGGTGCTTGTCCCGGGTGACGCCACGGACACCTTCGGCGCGCATCAGCCGTTCGACCGTGCACTTGGCCACCTGATGGCCCTGACGGCGCATCTCGTGCCACACCTTCCTCGCGCCGTAGACCTCCAGGTTCTTCACATGCACCTCCTTGATCTGCTCGACCAGGATCTGGTCACGGACAGACCGAGCCGACGGCGGCCGGGACTTCTGCGCGTAGTAGGTCGACGGCGCGATCTCAGCAGGCGTTCCCTTCAACGCCGTCAGGACCGGCTGGACGCCACCGTGCTCCGCTTCCACGGAGTCCACGAACTCGACCTTCAACGCCGTGTCTATCGACTCGGACGGTCCAACTCCGCCGCGAAGAAAGACGCCGCCGACTTCAGAATCGAGTTCGCCCGGCGCAGCTCACGGTTCTCCCGCTCCAGCTCCGCGATCTTGGCCGCGTCCGATGTCGTCGTCCCCGGCGCCACCCCAGCGTCAACCTCAACCTGCTTCACCCACGTCCGCAACGCTTCCGGATGCACCCCGAGCTGGTCCGCGATCCGCTTCACCGCACCCATCCGAGACCCCGGATCCCGCCGAGCCTCCACCGCCAACCGCGTGGCCCGCTCCCTCAACTCATCCGGGTACTTACGCTGCGCTGCCATCGTCCTCGTTCCTCCAGGCTTCGATGTCTCCATCTAACCCGGGGCGAGACAACCGCCCCACTCAAGACACCTTCCGCTGCGTCAACTGTGGATATACCGCCAACGCCGACCACGTGGGCGCACTGAACATCGCAATCAGGGCCGGGCTGGTCCTTCCCTACGTGGCTTAGCCACCGACAGGAAAAGCTCCACGACTGCAGCCGTGGGGAGGAGTCACGCCGTAGAACTGCAGGTGAGGGTGGTTAGTGGTGTGGTGGTGGGTGGCCCGATTTGGCTGACGGCCGTGCCTGCGCCGATCGTGGCTGGCGGGACCAGACCGGCCTCCCGTCACTCGGCACCTCGTCGCGCTTTTCGATAGAGCTCTCCAGAATCAGTAGCCGTAGTTGTACCCGCTGTTCCCGCCACCGGTGTTCCCGGCACCGTCGCCGGCGGTCGCCTTCGGGGTCGAGCCGTCCGGGGTGGCCGCGTGCCAGACGAACTTCGTGCCCTGGAAGTCGTCGCTGAAGCCGTTCCCACTCACGGATCCGGGCGTGCGGTCCTCGCTGAAGGTGTAGAGCGGGTGCCCGTCGAGCGCCAGCTGGGTCGTCCCGTCCGGACGGTCCACGACACTGAACGCGCCGGACATGCCAGGAACGCTGGCGGGGACGTGAGCCTTGTCGGCCGTCACGGGTGGCCAGAAGTCGGTGCAGCTGCCGACGCAGCGAATCTTGCCGGAGTTCTCGGCCTCGTTGGTGTAGAGCGTCATGGCCTTTCCGTTCACGAGAACTGTTCCGACGTCGGCGACGTCACGGGTCGTGACCTTCCCCGCGGCCGTGGCGCCGCCGGACGGCGACGGGTCGGACGTGCTCCCGCTGGAGCCGCCGGTGGCGGTTGCGGACGTACCCGAACCACCACAGGCGGCGGCGGTCAGAGCCAGCAGCGCGGCCGCGCCGACCATGGCCTGTGCGGTGGACCTTCTCGAAGTCATCGGTTCTTCCTCTCTGCCGGCGGCACCGCGACGGTGACCAACCGGCGATCATGGTCGTCCACGACCTGGAGCTCGGTGAGCTCCGCGGACGGGACGGATGTCATCCCCTCCACACGGAGGGTTCGTTGGTAGGTGACCCGCCAGGACGCGGCGGTCTCGACCCGCCCGTCCCGTGCTCGGGCGAGCAACCGGCAGGTGGCGCCGGGTGTGAGCCCGCGCAGGGTCATCTCGATCTGGCTGCCCCACGGCCGCGCGGCGACCGTCGCCTCGGCGGCCACGCCGAGGTTCGAGCTGCCGGCCAGGGACGGCGGCGGAGGAGGTGTGGCCGGCCAGGCGGCGACCGCGACCCCCGCGGCGGCGGCACCGGCCACCACGGCGGCGGCGGCCGACAGACCGATCCGTCGCCTGCGCCGCTGCCGTCGTTCGACGTCGATGGCGTCGAACAGCCGATCCAGCAGGTGCGGAGCGGGCACCTCGTGCTGCCGGGTCGGGGCGGCGCCGACCTCGCGGGTCACCGCGAGCAGCCTCGGCAGCTCGCGTAGTCGGGCGAGTTCGGCCCGACACGACGGGCACTCCCTGAGGTGGTCCTCGAGGTCGACACCGGCCCCGTCGTCCCGGGAACCGAGCGCGAGGATCGCGAGGTGCACGGCGTACGGGCAGGTCGGTGCCGGGTCGGACCCGAAGGAGAACGGCTGGCCGGTACTCATGGCGAGGTCACCCCGCGTTCTTCCAGGGCGAGCCGCAGGGCGCGCAGGGCGTAGTAGGCGCGGGAACGGACCGTGCCCTCGGGCACCCGGAGTATTCGCGCCGCGTCGGCGACCGAGCGGTCCCGGAAGTACAGCTCGACCACCACGTCACGGTGCGCTTCGGTCAACGCCTGCAGCGCGTCGGCGACCTGCCAGCCCAGCAGGGTCCGTTCGAACTCGTCGTCGGCCGGGTGGGCGAGCAGGACGTCCGCGGACACCTCCTGCGGCCGTCGGACGGCCGCCCGGTGGCCGTCGACGACGAGGTTGCGAGCCACCCGGAACAGCCACGGCCGGGCCGTCTCGGCGGTGAGGTCGCGGGCGTGCCGCCAGGCGCGGAGCAGTGTCTCCTGGACGATGTCCTCTGCCCGCCGCGCGTCGCCGGCGACCAGGCTCCGGACGTATGTGAGAAGCGGCCCGGCGTGTTCTCGGTAGAGCGCCCGGACCAGCTCCTCCTCACGGGCAGAAGACGTCCTCATGATGAGAAGTACGTACGCTACGGGGCCGCCGTTCAATGATCATGCTCGCTCGGCTCGCCCGAGCCGGCGGGTCAGCGGGCGCTGTTTCGCCCCGTCCTCGATCCGCTTCGAGCCGTGATCAGCAGGCGCCGCTGTTCGGCCATCTGGGGGAGGGCGACACTCGCCTCCCGCTGCAGGTTGGCCAACGCAGTGTCGTCGCCCGGCTCCAGTTCGAGCGCGGCGACGTAGAGCGCGCGCCGGCGTTCGTCCCACTCCGGATGTTCCTCGACGTTGACGTCGACGAAGCCGGCGGCGACGAGCGTGCCCGCGAGTTCGGCCGGATACCCGGCGTCGTTTCGTGGGCCCTCCCATGTGGTGAGGGCGAACGTGCGGCCGGGCCGGAGGATGCGGGCCACGTCGCGTGCTGCCGCGAGCGGATCCGGAGCGAAGTGCAGCGCGTCCACGCACATCACACCGTCGGCCATGGCCGGGCGCAGGATCTCCGCCGTCTCCGCGAACGCGCCGACCCGGAACTCCGCCCGCCCGGACAGTCCGAAGTCCGCCGCCCGCCGCTGCGCCTGCGCGACCGCGACCGGTGAGACGTCGACTCCCACGAGACGCGCACCCGTCTCGCGGGCGACCCACATGCCGGGGCCGCCACGCCCGCAGGCCAGGTCGACGAGGGTGTCCCCGGCGGCGACGTCCAGTGCCAGCGCGATCAGCCGCAGCGCGTCCGACGGGGTGAAGGAGAAGAGCTCGACCTCGGGTGGCAGGGAGGGGTCGAAGTCGGCGCGGAAGAGTTCCCGAACCCGCGGTGACCGTTCGTAGGCGGAGAAGACCGCATCGAAGACGTCCGCGGTGGTCGCGGTGGTCGCCGTCGTGGTCGTCTGGTCCGGCTGATCGCTCATCCTGGCCCCGTCTCCGGTCGCTCGCGCCGTCGTTGGCTCTGCCTGCCGTGTCCTTGGACAACTGCTGGGGCGGACGACCGGTTCCGCCGAAAACTCGGTTCCGTCCGGACCCGCGTCGGCGAATCATGTGTGGGAGTGCCGGCGGAAGGGGAACGATGACGGCCCACACGATGAGGGTGACGCTGACGGTGCGCGACCTGACGGAGGCGGATCTGCCGGGCCTCGCGTGGTCGGGTTCACCGCTGCACGTGGCGAACATGGCGCGGCAACTCGCCCGAGCACGGGCCGGCGCGATGGACTACCTCGTCGTGGTGACAGCGACCGGGACGTCGGTCGCCAAGGGCGGGGTCGACTACGAGACCCATCCCGGCGCCGGCTCGATCACCGAGGTCGCCGTCCGCGGCGAACTCCAGTCGCTCGGCATCGGCACCTTCCTGGTCGCGACCATGGAGGAGCGGATGCGGAGCCGTGGTCTGAGCCGCGCCGAGTTGGACGTCGAGGAGAACAACCCCCGGGCTCGGGCGCTGTACGAGCGGCTGGGCTACGTCGCCTATGACCGCGCGCTGGAGTCCTGGGACCAGGAAGGGCCCGACGGCTCGCCGTACCGCTACGAGACGATGTGCACCCTGATGCGGAAGGAACTCGCCGGGCGCTAGCGCTCACCCGTCCGCCGGGAGCCCCGGCTCACCGCGACCGAGCGTAGGCAGCTCACGACCAGCCTCGGTAAGCTCCTCGATCTCGACTGATCCGGCTCCGCTCGCGAGGCCGGATTTGTTCATGGTCTACAAGTCCATGCCCTTGGACTCGGTTGGCGACTACACCTCAGCCTTGCCTGTCGCCTGGCAGAGTGACATCTGCGGGATCACCTTCGTGGTGACGCGAAGGATTGGCTCGGTGACAAGGAGAGGTGTCTGATGACTGCTGATCACGTGCTCGTGACAGGACTGGGAGCGACCACGCCGCTCGGTGGAGACGTCGCCTCGACATGGGCGGCGCTGCTCGCCGGCCACTCCGGAGTCTCCGCGATCGAGGAGGACTGGGCAGCCGACCTGCCGGTGCGGATCGCGGCCCGGCTCAAGGTCGAGCCCACCGAGGTCATGGACCGCGTACAGGCCCGCAAGCTGGACCGCTGCGAGCAGATCGCGCTCATCGCCGCTCGCCAGGCGTGGGAGGACGCCGGTAGCCCGGAGGTCGACCCGGAGCGGCTGGCCGTCGTCATCGGCACCGGCTCCGGCGGTGCGCTGACCATGCTCGGCCAGGACGACATCCTCGAGAGCTCCGGCGCACGCAGGGTCTCGCCGTACACCGTCCCGATGTTCATGCCCAACGGCTCCGCCGCCTGGGTCAGCATGGAACTCGGCGCCCGAGGCGGCGTGCACACGCCGGTCAGCGCCTGCGCCTCCGGCGCGGAGGCGATCTCCATGGCCCTCGACCTCATCCGCCTCGGCCGGGCCGACGTGGTGGTCGCGGGAGGTACGGAGGCCTTCATCCACGCCATGCCGATCGCCGGGTTCGCGCAGGCGCGGGCCACCTCGACGCGCAACGACGCCCCGCAGCAGGCGTCCCGCCCCTTCGACGCCGACCGGGACGGCTTCGTCACCGGCGAGGGTGCCACCATCCTGGTGCTCGAGCGCGCGGAGTTCGCCGCCGCCCGCAACGCTCGCGCCCACGCGGCGCTGGCCGGGGCGGGCATCACCTCCGACGCCTACCACATCACCGCCGGAACGCAGGAGGGCCAGGTCCGGGCGATGCGGAAGGCCATCTCGGACGCCGGACTGGAGGCGCTGGGGATCGGGCACGTGCATGCGCACGCCACCTCGACCCCGCAGGGCGACCTGACCGAGGCCGCGTCGATCGCCGAGGCGATCGGACCCCACACCGCCGTCACCGCGACGAAGTCGATGACCGGTCACCTCTTCGGAGCGGCCGGAGCGATCGGCGCGATGTCGGCCGTCCTCGCCCTCCGCGACCAGATCATCCCGCCGACGATCAACCTCGACAAGCTCGACCCCGAGGTGAAGCTCGACGTCGTGTCCGGTCAGGCGCGGCAGGCCTCCTTCCGGGCGGCGCTGGCCAACTCCTTCGGGTTTGGCGGGCACAACGTCTCCCTCGTCTTCACCACCACTCCCTGAGCGACTCCCCGCATCCCGCCTGACGGCGTTGTCGTCAGGCGGGATGCTGCGGTTCACCCAGCGGGGTCAGGAGCCGAAGACGCCCAGTTCGACGATGCGTGAGTAGTCGTTCGCGCCGTTGCTGGACATGGCCAGGATCCGGACCGAGGTCGTCTGGACCGGCGTGAACGTCGAGTTGATCAGCCCCTGGGTGTTGCCGCGGACCGATGCGACGGTCTGCCACTCCGAGCCGGAGAGCACCTGGACGTCGTAGTCACGCAGGCCGTACCTCGACGCGGGGTTGGCGGTCGAGTCGAGCGTCTGCATCCGGACCCGGCCGACGGTCTGCGGGGTGGCCCACTGCAGCCGGAACCAGTCCGGCCAGCCGCGCGAGGTCGCGTCGTTCCAGCCGGTCGAGGTCGACCAGTGCGAGGAGTCGGCGTCCCCGTCGACCGCACCGCAGAGCTTGAACCGCTGGTGGGTCGAGGAGGCGGACACCCTCGTCGCGGACAGCGCGAGGTTGCCGCTCGGGTCCGGGGCGCTCGGTGTCACCGTCACCCGGAGGGTCGCCTTGCTGGCCCCGCTCTCGACGCGTATCCGGTAGGTGCCCGCCTCCGTCCCGAGCGGAGAGGTCACCGGGATGGGGACGTCGCGGGTGTAGCCGGCCGGAAGGTACGTCGAGATCATGGTGCGCTGCAACTCGAGGGCGCTCGGTGCGGACAGCGTGGCGTCGGCGTAGACCGGGGTGTCTCCCGTGTTGGTCATCTGGACGTTGAAGCTCGCGCCCCTGCACTGGCCCGTCTCCATGTCCAGCTGGGTCGGGTCCGTCGCGACCGTCACCGCTTCGACGCCGGCGGGGGCCGGCGCCGCGGCGTACGCGGGTGCGAAGATCGCTCCGGCGAGCAGCGCGGTGGCCATCCCACTCACGCCGAGGGCGCCGCGGACGCGCGGCCTGATGACATGACGTGAGAAGGCGTTCATCGGACGTCCACTTTCGATTCGGTCGACTGCAGGCCGGCGGCTTCCCGCTCGGTCACGAACGACGCGCGGGTGGAGATGTCCGCACCCGGCCTGCTGATGTAGGGAACGACGCGGTAGTCGGCCCGGAGTTGGTCCCGGTCGACGTCGCAGCGCACGTACCCGCGCTGGAAGTTGCTGAACTTGAAGTGCGGGTTGGCCTGCATCTCGATCGCGAGTGCAGGGGTGGTGTCGGAGCCGTCGCCCGCGCTGCTGATCGACGTGCCCATGAGTTCGACGCCGATGGTGGGCGAGGCCTCGTCCTCGAAGTTGGCCTTCAGGTCGCTCGCGTAGTTGGTGTGCGTGTCACCGGTGATGGCGACGAAGCCCTTCACGTCGGCGTCGGTGATGGTGTCGAAGAGCCGTTGCCGGTCGGCGGTGTAGCCGTCCCAGGCGTCCATGGCGAGCAACGGCGGATCGGTGAGGCTGGCCGCGCGCTTGGCCAGGAAGACCTGCTGCGCGGGGACGTTCCAGCGCGCGGTCGAGGTGCCGAGGCCGTCCAGCAGCCAGTCGCGCTGCGTCTCGCCGAGGATGGTGCGGGCGGGGTCGCCGGCATCGGTGCAGCCGGCCTTGGCGCCGTCACCGCAGGCCTGGTCGGATCGGTACTGACGGGTGTCGAGCACGTGGACCTGGACGAGATCACCGAAGGAGAGTCGCCGGTACAACTGGGCGTCTGGACCCGACGGCTCCTGAAACGGACGCAGCGGCATGTGTTCCCAGTACGCGCGGTAGGCGTTGGCGCGTTGGACGAGGAAGTCGTCGACCGGCTTGTTGCTCGCGGCGATGTCATCGGCGTAGTTGTCCTCGACCTCGTGGTCGTCCCAGGTGACGACCCAGGGGAACGCCGCGTGGGCCGCCTGCAGGTCGGGGTCGGACTTGTACAGCGAATAGCGCAACCGATACAGGTCGAGGGTGTCCGGCGGGATCTGGAAGATGTCGGGGATCTCGGTCGAGGTGTCGTTGCGGGTTCCACCGACGGAGTTGACAGCGTTTTCGTAGATGTAGTCACCGAGGAAGAAGAAGACGTCGAGATCTTCGTCGACGAGGTGTTTGTACGGGGTGTAGAAACCCTCGGGGTAGTTCTGGCAGGAGGAGAAGGCGAAGCGCAGCGAGGAGATCGTCGCTCCCGCCGGCGGCGCAGTCCTGGTACGCCCGGTCGGGCTGACGTAGCGGCCGACCCTGAAGCGGTAGAAGTATTCGCGCGCCGGCTCGAGACCGGTCACGTCGACATGGACGGAATGGCGGTATTCCGGCCGCGCGGTCGCGACTCCCTGCCGCACGATGCGCCGGAACCCCTCGTCGTCGGCGACCTGCCAGCGCACGGGGAACGGCTGGTCGGGCAGTCCGCCCATCGGGTCGAAGATCTCCGTCGCGAGCCTGGTCCACAACACGACGGCGTCCGGAAGCGGATCACCCGAAGCGATGCCCAGGGTGAAGGGGTCTGACCGCAGCGACGCCTCGTCGGCCCGTGCGGTCGAGGTGGTGCTCATGTTGGTGCCGAACGCCAACGCCACGGCGGCGCCGGTCACGGTGAGGAATCGACGGCGGGTGCTGTGCGCCGCACGACGGAGCGTGTCGTCGGTCGTGGCGCCATGGCGAGAAGGCAACATCCAACCTCTCCATCAAATGGGTTGATCAGCAGGATCTGATCAACGCCACATTGCGTATGGGCGACGCGGTTGTGGCCGTGAGCTGACTTCGGCGCAGACAAACGGACGGCCACGTCGCCGGGAATCACGTGGATGACGATGAATGCTTGCCGTTCCGGCGCTGAAAGTACGAGCGCCACACCGGTGTGTCAAGACAGTGAACGCACATGAGCGCCATGAGCGCACGTGACGCGCGAATGAGGGCAATGAGACTGCCGTCACCTGGACGCATTCAATCGACCACTTGGAGAGGAACGGCATCGGGGTGAGGCTGGAGGGGCAGGCGAGAAGCGGCGAGTGGAAGGGGGCACCAGCCGATGCGGATCTTCGTCACGGGCGGCTCCGGATATGTCGGCCGTTCCACGATCAGGGCACTGGTCCGGGAGGGGAACGAAGTGACCGCACTTGCGCGGAACGACCGCGCCTCCCAGACCGTGTCGGACGTCGGCGCGATCCCGGTCCGAGGTGAGCTGACCGACACGGCTCTGCTGCGCGAGGCGGCCAAGTACGTCGACGGTGTGATCCACCTCGCCGCGTCGGAGGAGAAGCCCGACGAGGTTGATCTCGCAGCGGCTGAGGCCCTGCTGGACGGCGCCCACGGGAGTCCATACGTCCACACGGGCGGCGTCTGGGTGTACGGCGACACGAACGGTGTGGTCGACGAGGACGCCCGACGCAATCCGCCACGGCTGAGGGCGTGGCGACTGGCCAACGAGGAACGCGTCCTGGCCCGGGCCGAGACGGGTGGGCATCCGGTCCTGGTGATGCCGGGCCTCGTCTACGGCGAATCTGGCGGCCTGCTGGAGCGGTTCTTCGTGGAGCCCGGACGCGCCACGGGCGCTGTTCCGTGCATCGGCGACGGATCCAACCACTGGGCGCTCGTCCACCGCGACGACATCGTCGCCTTGTACGTGCTCGCGCTGCGCGCTCCGGCGGGATCTGTCTACGCCGGCGTCAGCGACCAGCATCCGACGCAGCAGGAGGTCACCGAGGCGCTCAGCCACGCCGCCGGCTGTCCAGGCAGCACAGTGACCCTGAGTCTGGACGAGGCGCTCGCCCAGATGGGGCCGATCGCCGAGGCGTTCGCCCTGGACCAGCGGTTCACCGGCGCCCGCGCCCGCGAGCAGCTCGGCTGGAAGCCGGCCCACCAGGACGCGCTCGCCGACCTCGCCCGAGGACGGTGAGGCGCCGACCCCAGGTGCTGGCCGGCGGCGGCCATCGGAGAAGATCCAGTTCCACGCGAGGCAACAGGCACAAGGAGACCCTCTGATGGCTTTGCTGCGTTGTGACTTCTTCTCGGAGGCGCTGGCGTTGAGCACCTCCATGACGGTGATTCTTCCGCAGGAGACGACGGCCCAGATCGGTATGACCGGCGCGGCCAGGGCGGAGGGGCACCCGACGTTGTACCTCCTGCACGGGATGAGCGACGACGACACCATCTGGCTGCGGCGTACCTCGATCGAACGCTACGTCGCACCGCTCGGGCTCGCCGTCGTCATGCCGCAGGTCCACCGAAGCTTCTACGCCGACGAGGTGTACGGCAACCGGTACTGGACGTTCCTGTCGCAGGAGTTGCCGGAGATCGCCAACCGGTTCTTCAGGCTGTCCCAGCGCCGCGAGGACACGTTCGTCGCCGGGCTGTCGATGGGCGGGTACGGCGCACTCAAGTGGGGGCTGCGCCACCCCGAGCGGTTCGCCGCCGCGGCCAGCCTGTCCGGTGCGCTCGACATGGGCGACCCGGAGCGGTTGCGTAACCGGCCGGAGATGATGAACCGCGTCTTCGGCGACCGGCCGGTCCGGGGCACCGACGACGACCTGCTGTGGCTGCTGGACCAGGCCGACACGGCCGCGGCTTCGACGCCGGACCTCTACGTGTGCTGCGGCACGGAGGATCCGCTCCTGAAGTCCAACCACACCTTCCTCGAGACCGCGCGTCGCAACGACATTCCTGTGACGACCGACTTCGGTCCGGGTGCGCACGAGTGGGGCTACTGGGACCGGAAGATCCAGGACGTCCTCGCCTGGCTGCCGTTGGGAAAGGGTGACCCGACGTAGCCCCAGGAACCTCGCCTTCGGTGCCTTCGTGCTTTTCGGGTGGAGGACCGAACAATCTCACGGCTCTTTTCTCAGTTTCTCCGGCACCGCGCTGATCGCTCCGGCATTGGCCCCGAATCGTCGAGCGGGCTTTGGATCGGTTGCCGGATAGGATGAGGAACAGCGGCGCGGATCACTGTGGTGACCCCTTCATCGCTACCGCGAAAGACCTGCGGGAGGGGAGATGGCGAGAAAAGGTGCAGTCCGCTGGGTGTCGCGTCAGGCGACGACCGGGGTGAAGGAACTGCCCTCCAACATCGTGTGGCTCGCCGGCCGAACCCGAGTGCCGGCGACCATCGGCTGGGCCGCCGGAGGCGCGGCCGATGCCGTACGACGAGCGGGGGAGGCGGCGCGGGAGTCGTTGCCCGGTGGCGGTGTCTCGGTCGAGGTCCGGCTGAAGCGAGCCCGTGAGGCGACCGAGCGCGCCGCACTCGTCGAGGAGGAGGCCCTCGACGAGGCGACGGCGGCGAAGGAACTCTCCGACGCCGTACGCACGGCCAGCGACGAGGGACGCGAGCGCATGCGTCAAGCCAAGGCTGACGCCCAGGAGGCGGTCGACCGTCGCGTCGCGGAGGCCCGCCGGCGCGCTGACACGATGGTCGAGCGCGAACGCGAACGTGCCGAGACCGAGGCCGACCGGGTACTCCGCCAGGCGTCCGACGAGGTTGACGGTCAGGTCGAGCACGCCCGTTCGCGGGCCGAAGGCGCACAGGGGCGGGCCGAGGCGAAGATCGCGGAAGCCGCCGAACAGATGGCCGTCGCCCGACAACTCGCCGACAAGGCAGCCGAAGCCGCACAGGACGCCGCCGCCGAAGCCCGTCGGCGCGCGGAGGAACTCGTCGGTGAGGCTCGCCGGCAGGCCGGAACGTCCTCAGACCAGAACGCGCGCTAGCGGCGACGCAAGGGAGGAAGCATGAGGAATCCGTTCCACCAGAAGAGCACCTGGGAGAAGATGCAGGACGACGTGCTGGAGTTGGCGACGGCGAAGAACGCCATCCGCTCCGGTGTGGTGGCGGTGGGGGCGGCGGTCGGCGTCACCGCCGTGAGTTCCGCGATCTCCTCGAAGCGGAAGACGAACGCCAACGCGCACTGATTCGCGCGGCCCTTCCGGGCCGGCCGACCACGTCGTACCTAGAAGCGCCTGCGGCGGCGATCAGGCAGGCGAGGAAGGTCAGCTGAGCCGGCTGGTCGGGCTGGTCGCCACGCTGATGCCGCGCATCTCCCGCTGCTCGTGGTCCCCGACCCGGACCGGCTCGCGGCGGGCGACGGCACAGTAGAAGTGATGCAGCCGGCCCGCGTCGTCGGCGATGACGGCCGGCTTGTGCGCGTGGAGGGAGTCGATGCTGCCCCGCGGCCCGACGTCGAGCAGGATCGTTCCGCCCTTGGTCCAGGTCAGCAGGTCGGTCGACCAGGCCCAGCCCTCCCGGGCGTGACCGTCGGCGGCGAGGCCGAAGTAGAACATCACCCACCGGTCGCCCCACCGCAACACGCACGGGTCGGAGGCGAATCGTTCGTCGAAGTCGCCCGGCCCGCAGTTGCGCAGCACCGGGCCGTCGACCGGGCGGGTCCAGGTCAGCAGGTCCTCGGAGACCGCGACACCGGTCTGCTCCCGCCAGGAGCCCGTGGTCTGGTTCTTCGCGTTGTAGAAGACGTAGTACAGGCCGTCGTGCCGGAGCAGCCAGGACTTGTAGAGCCCGCCCGCGTCCCAGGCGCCGCCCTCGCCCGGTCGCAGCAGCCCGCCGACCGGCTCCCACGACCGTAGGTCCGGGCTCGCCGCGAAACCGATCACACCCGGGCCCGTCTCGTAGCCGGAGTCGGGGTACGCGTGCCAGGTCGCGAAGTAGCGCGAGTCCTGCGCGATCAGCTCGCCCGACCCGAAGAGGTCGTTGTCGCGAAGGATGGACGTCATCGCGGCGTTGTGCCGGCGTAGGTCGTCCCGGCCGTCCCGGCCGAAGATCACGCCTTCGGGCTGCCAGTGCACCAGGTCGTCGGAGGAGGCCAGGCCGGTCTGGTAGCCCACACCGTCCCAGCCGACGTAGGTCATGTGGGCCCGCCCGTTGTGCCGGAACACGAACGGACAGTCGACGGCGAGGGCGTCGAACCTCGTCCGCAGGAACGACGGCGCCAGCAGCAGCCGGCCGGCCTTCTCCGGCGTACGGAGGCGCTCGAACCCGGGATCGGTGTCGGGGACGTCGACGGGTCGGGTCATGATGCGCTCCTCGGTGGTCGGTGGTCGGTGGTCGGTGGCGGTCTGAGGTGGTCGGGCTCAGAGGCGGTCGGGCTCAGAGGTCGGCGAGCCAGCTGGTCCGGTTGGCGTGGCCACGAAGGTGGAGCCACGGTCCCCAGGTACGGAAGTCCTCCGGGTCACCGCCCCACCGCTCGATGTCGTTGGAGGTCTGGGCGTTGTGCAGCCACAGCCGCAGCCCCCACAGGTCCCGGAGTACGGCGTAGCCCCAGAGCCGGGTGCGCGCCCCCGGACGCGAGAGCAGTTCGGCGGCCTCCTGCACGAGCCGTCCGGTCGGGTCCGGGCCGGACTGGAAGGCCAGGCACCGCAGGACGTTCTCCAGGTCGAGGTCTGCCGGCGCGACGCAGGCGAACTCGAAGTCGATCGGAACGGCGTGCGATCCCGTCCACACGCAGTTGCCCGGCCCCGCGTCGGTGTGGGCGAGGGCGAGGGGGACCAGGCGCACCGCGTGGAACATCTCGGCCAGCATCTCCCGCAGCCGCCGGCCGAGTACCTCGTCCACCAGGCCCTGCTCGGTGAGCCCACCCAGCAGCCGGGCCGCGTCCGCCTCGGCGAGGGCGTAGAAGGGTGTCGACGTACACCCGAGCGCCCGCGCTCGTTCGACGTCGGCGCGGTGGATCGCCCGCACCCTCCTCCACAGGTCGGTGACCGCGTCCGCGCGACGGTCGGCGTCCAGGTCGGGCCAGGCCTCCTCGAGGTTGCGCCCGGGCAGCCGGGTCGTCACCTCCCACTCCCGGCCGTCGTCGACGCCGTGGCCGAGCACCTCGGGATATCCGACGTCGGCGGGCAGGATCGAGGCGAGGGCCGCCTCCCGGCGCAGCGAGGACCCCGGTCCCCGGCTCAGCCGCAGCACGATCCGCTCGGCCAGCCAGACCTCGTTGGACGCGCTGGTGCCTGAGCGGTGTGCCTTCTCGATGTCGACCCCGAACCTCGCCAGCACCTCGCGCGCGGGAGTGGTCGACGGTCGCGTTGCCGGATGGCGCGTCACGTCTGTCCTGCCCGGTCCGAGGTCGGCCAGACGTAGGGGAGGTCGGGCGGTACGTCGGCGAAGACCTTGCCGTAGTGGTCCGGGTCCTTGCGGACCAGCGCGGACCGGTGACTTCGATGGAACTCCGGATCGCCGAGCCACGGTGGCAGCTCTCCCGCGCTCTCCAGCTCCACCTGGTCGCGTACGACGTCGCGGCCGGTGTACTGGGCGAGATCGGTCCGCAGGCTCCGCGCGCAGGTGTCCTGGCGGCCGGAACCCTCCCAGACCGCGCAGATCTCCAGGCCGTACCGCACCAGCGCCTCCTCGTAGCCGCTCCACATCCGCACCGCGGGATGGTGCCGCCAGCCGTATCCCGCGACGGTCAGGCCGCGGAGCACCTGCAGTGCTTCGACCCGTTGCTTGCCGAGCCGACGTTGGTCGAGCAGTCGCGCGGTGGCGGCGAAGTCGGCGTACGGCAGGAACGTCTGCATCGCCCTCAGGCTAGAGCTCGCACCCGCTCGCGTGCCCCGTCATTTCTCGGCGGTCGCGATGATGACCTCGGTGCCGTCGGGGTCCAGCACCCGCGCCATTCGTTCGCCCCATGGTTGGTCGGCGGGTTCCTCGACGACCGACACGCCCGCGGCGCGCAGCCGCTTGACCTCCTCGTCGCAGTCGTCGACGTAGAACCAGAGCGAGACACGCTGCCCGCTCGTGCCCGGCACCGTGTCGGGGGACAGGCCGATGCCGATGTGCATGCTGCCGATCGTGAGTCCGACGTACCCCGGCGGTCCCTGCTCGGGGTACTGGAAGGACACCTCGCCGCCGAGCAGGTCACGGTAGAAGCCGAGGGAGCGGGCGATGTCGGGAGTGGACAGGATCGGGAAGCCGGACTGGAACATGGTGCGGGTCCTTTCTCCGGGAGTGACACACCTCGTTCTTCGTACCCGATTGGGTTTCGCCGGACGCACGCTTCTCCGGTTCGCCAAGCCCCGGCAAGCCAAGCCAACCAGGCCGGACGGGTCGGGTCCCGGCGATCAGCGGAGCGCCTCGCCGCGCTGGGCGAGGTTGCGGGCGATCTGCGCGTCGATCGGCTCCACTCCGATCGAGCGGACCATCGCCTCGACACTCGTCGTCGGGTCGTTGGACCAGAACAACCCGATGTCCTCGCGGTCGTCGTAGTGGAAGCCGACTCGCTCGCCGTACTTCTCCCGCAGGGCGGCGCCGTCGCGCAGCGTGGGTGACCAGCCCAGCAGGACGTGGCTGAGGTCGAGTTCGTGGACGAGGACCTCACCGTGCTGCTCGATGCGTGCCGCCACCAGGCCGGTCGGCTCGTAGACGGTCGCGTTGTCGCGGGGCGTGCTGGAGACGACGAAGTAGCGGTGCCGAGCCGCGTGCGCCGCGGTGCGGATCGTGGCCGGCGACGCGCTCGAGAAGGCGACGATCTCCGCGCCCCGCGCGGCCAGCGCGGCCCAGCCGTCGTCGTAGACGACGTCCCAGCAGATCTGGATGCCGAGCCGGCCGAAGTCACAGTCGAAGACGGGATACTCGGCGCCCGGGCGCACCCCGCCCTCCAGCGTCGAGCCGGCGCCGACCCCGACGGGATGCGCCTTGCGGTAGGTGCCGACCAGCGCACCTCGCCGGTCGAGGAGCAGGGCGGCGTTGGAGTAGACCGAGCCGGACGGCGTGGCCTCGACGAGGTCGAGGGGGACCACGAGGTAGCTGCGGTACCGCCGGGCCAGGTCGCGGAACACGTCGAGGACGGGATCGTCGGCGGCGATGGAGCGGTCCTTGGCGAGTTCCGCGTTCGGGGTGAGGACGGCTTCGGGCAGGACGACGAGGTCCAGTCCGCGGTCGGGCCGACGCCGTGCCGCCCGGGCGGCCAACTCCTCGACCAGGGCCGCGAGCTCACCCGCTCGTGCGCGCAAGCCCGGATAGTCGCCGCCCGCTCCGAAGATCACGGTGCCGACGACGACCTTGCGGGGCGGTGCGTCCGGTCCTCGTCGCGGGACGGTGGGGACCGGGCTTTCAACGTCCTCGAGTTCGTACGGCATGCGCTGTCGCGCTCCCTTCGGCTACCCGTTGGCGGTCGTGACGCCGGTCGAATGCCGGCGCGATGCGGGTCGGGACGGCGCGTTCCGGCACTGGACGGCACGCGTCCAGGTCGGCATCGTCGTCCCAGCGGACCGAGCCGAACCACCACTCACCCGACTCCAGGAGGATTCTCCGTGCAGCCGTCGAGCCCGACATCCCCGCTCCCGCATCCGCCGAGCAGCACCCCGCCGGAGTCCCTGGCGGCGTTTCGTGACCCGGACCTGCTCGCGCGTGTCCTGCCCGGACCGGGCCGCTGGCGTCCTGTGCCCGACGTGTCCGACCGCGGCTTCTGGGACTCCGTCGACGAGGCGACCAGGCAGGACGTCCTGCGGCGTGCGGAGGAGCTTTCGGCCAGGCCATGGCCGGTACTGACGGCGAGTCTGTGGCGCGACTTCATCGAGACCGGGACCCGGATCCGGTACGAGGACGAGTACTTCGGCCGGCGTCGGCGTACGGTCGCCTCGGTTCTCGCCGCGCTCCTGACCGACGACGCGCGCTGGCACGACGACGTGCTCGACGGTGTCTGGCTGATGCTGGAGGAGACCACCTGGTGCGTACCCGCGCACGACTTCTCCGCCCGGGAGGAGGGCGTCCGGTTGCCGGACCCGGCACGGCCAAGTCTGGACCTGTTCGCGGCCGAGACCGGCGCCCTGCTCGCCTGGACGGTGGCCGTCCTCGGTGAGCGGCTCGACGCCAGGTCGCCGCTCGTGACCCGGCGGGTCGTCGAGGAGGTACGCGAGCGGATCCTGGTCCCGCAACGCACGGACGACAGCTGGGTGTGGTTCGGCCGCACCAGGCGTCCGGTCAACAACTGGAACCCGTGGATCAACTCCAACGTCCTGGCCTGTTCGCTGCTGCTCGACGAGAGCGCGGAGGACATCGTGACGACCGTGAGTCGCGCGGTCGAAGGGCTCGACGTCTTCGTGTCGGGCTATCCCGAGGACGGCGGCTGCGACGAGGGCCAGATGTACTGGTGGCGGGCCGGAGCCTCGTTGTCGGAATGCCTGGCGCAGTTGTACGACGCGACCGGAGGGGTGCTCGACGGGTTCGCGATCCCGAAGATCGCGGCGATCGTGCACTACCCGCACCGGGTGCACATCGCCGACGGCTGGTACGTCAACGTGGGCGACGGGCCGGCGCGGATCGAGTCGGCGGACACGGCCGAGCCGCACGTGCTGTACCACTTCGGACGCCGTACGGGTGACGCCGAGGCGTGCGCCCACGCCCGCTTCATGCGGGGCGGCGGGCCGGTCACGACGCCGCGGCTCTCCCTGGGCCGGTCGCTGTTCGCGCTCGCCGACCAAGACTGGCGGGACGCGCCGTCGACGCCGGCGCCGCTGGTCGGCCAGGCCTGGTGGCCCGACACCCAGCTGCTGACCGCCCGCGAACAGGCGGGCCGGGTCGAGGGACTGTTCGTCTCGGTGAAGGGCGGCCACAACGGCGAGAGCCACAACCACAACGACATCGGCACCGTCCTGGTCGCGGTGGACGGGCATCCCGCGCTGGTCGACGCGGGTGTCGCGCAGTACACCCGGCAACACTTCGGGCCGCGGCGCTACGAGATCTGGACGATGCGCAGCGACTACCACAACCTGCCGAACGTCGACGGTCACGAACAGCTGCCGGGGACGGAGTTCGCCGCGCGGGACGTCACCGCGAAGCTCGGCGAGGAGCGGGCCGAGGTGCGGCTGGACATCGCCGGCGCCTATCCCGAGGATGCCGGCCTGCTGCACTGGTGGCGTGAGGTCGCGCTGGACCGCGGCGACGCCGCCCGGATCAGCTGGCGGGACGAGTGGGAACTCGACCACGACCCGCACGCGATCACCCTCCACCTGATCGTCGCCGCCGAGCCCGACTGTCAGAGCGCGGGCAGCATCCTGGTGCCGACCCCGGCGCGGTCCCTCGTGATCGATCACCGCGGCTTCGAGCCGCCGGTCGTCGAGCGGATCGACCTGGACGACCGGCGGCTGCGCGGCGCGTGGGGCGAGGCGTTGTGGCGGATCACCATGACCGCGGCCGTTCCGTCCCGGCGGGGCTCCTGGGAGCTCGACCTGTACGCGGGCGCGGCGGAGTAGTGACTGGTGGGGAGCGCCACCGGGTCGAGTCCTCAGGTGACCTCAGGCGACTCGCGAGGTGAGGCCGCGTCGCGTCGACGAGCGGCTGGACTCGGTGGTGCCTCCCCACACGCCGTAGGGCTCGGGGAAGCCCATGGCGTGGTTGCGGCACTGGGTGCGGACGAGGCATCGTCCGCAGATGGCGAGCGCGCGCTCCTCCCGCGCTATGCGCGCTGGGGGCTTCTCACCATCGGGGCCGTAGAAGAGTTCGGAAGGGCCGTTGGCGCAGGCCGCCTTCTCGTGCCAGTCCCAGGTCATTCCGGTGACGCCTAGGTTGCGCCCACCGGGTACGGCTGCGCGCCGCTTGGACATGGTGAACCTCTTCCCTCCACCGTGGGCTCGACGTCGCGGGTCCACGGCTGGATGACAGGTGGTTTGGACACAGACGCGGCCCCGTCCTCCGCGCGTGGGCGTGGTCGGCGTGGCGTCGCCGGGCAACGACGTTCACGACTCCCACCGATTCCCAGGACCGTCCGCCCCGTGCCGGGCGGTCAGAGGGATCGTTCAGGCGGATGGCCTGGCGCGAGGCACTCCGGCGCTTCGGGGGCGACTGGATCCGGGAGCATCCAAAATCTGAGATCGATTCTTACGTTCTGCTCGTAGGCGATTCCTCTCCGTGTGCCTGCGCTGCCGCATCTTCCTGAGGCTTACAAAGTAAGCCGGCTACTTAACAGCCTTACGTTGTAAGCACGCGATGCGCAAGCCCCGATTTCGCGACTGAGGTGATACCCAGGGTGCAGAGCCCATGGCTCGAGAGGCCGCCCCAGGGCAGCGGCCTCGTCGGAGAGGGAGCGCACCATGAGTGAGTCCGGCCCGCCGGACGCCACCGGCGGTCGCGGCGAAACGTCCAGGTCCGGGGACCAGGGCACGCCAGGCCGCGGCACGCTGAGCAGGGAGACGATCGTCGTCGCGGCGATCGACTTCGTGGACCGCTACGGGTTGCCGATCCTGACCATGCGACGGCTGGGTGAGTACCTCGGCGTGGAGGCCATGTCGTTGTACCGCTACGTCAACGGCCGGGAGGACCTGCTCGAGGGGATCGTGCGCAGGATGGTCGACGACCTCCATGTCGACGCCAGGCGGCGCGAACTCCTGGCGGGGAACGGCTGGCAGGCGTACCTGCAGTGGCTCGCCCATGCCGTACGCCGCCTCGCCCGCCAGCACCCGCAGCTGTTTCCGCTGATCGCCACCCGACACCCCGCCGCACCCTGGCTGCGGCCACCGCTGCGCAGCCTCGAGGTCGTCGAGGACTTCCTCGCGACCCTCACCGATCGCGGCTTCAGCGTGGAGAACGCCGTGACGGCCTACCGGACCTTCACGAGTTACCTGCTCGGCTATCTGCTGCTCGAGGTCGCCACCCTGAGCGGTCGCGCCCTGACCACGGAGGAGCCCATCAACGAAGGCGGCGCCGACGTTCCGAACACCCAGGAGGTGTCGCTCGACGGCTTCCCGCACATCCAGCGGATGGAACCGCTGCTCTCCCAGGACCACACCGACGCCGAGTTCGAGCAGTCCCTGGAGGATCTGCTGGACCGGCTCGACCGGTTGGTCTCGCGCTAGCGCTCGGCGCGCTCCTCAGGGCGCGGCATCGGCGTACTCCCTCGGTCTTCCAGCGGCGATTCCTTGGATTCGTCGATCCGCTCCCGCATGGGCGATGAGTTTGCGGGCATCCGGCGGTCCAAGGACCAGGAGTTCGACCGAGAGGGACACGCCATGACCACGATGCACGATTTCGGCCCGCCGGCCCAGGAGTTGACGCGGCTCGCGGCCGG
Source organism: Actinopolymorpha pittospori (assembly GCF_014873875.1). Classification (GTDB taxonomy): domain Bacteria; phylum Actinomycetota; class Actinomycetes; order Propionibacteriales; family Actinopolymorphaceae; genus Actinopolymorpha; species Actinopolymorpha pittospori. The sequence continues at coordinate 3,512,302 of NZ_JADBEM010000001.1, forward strand.
AGTGAAGGACGACCAGCTCTCCGCGCCCACGCCGTGCGCGATCTACACCGTCGCGGACCTCCTCGACCACCTGATGGGTCTGAGCCTGGCGTTCACCTGGGCGGCCACCAAGGCGACCGAGCCGCTGCGGGCGCAGACGGGTGACCTCGCGCAGGCCGAGCCCGGACTCGGGTCGGCGGCCAACCTCGATCCGGAGTGGCGGAAGCTGCTGCCGGTCCGCCTCGGCGAACTCGTGGAGGCCTGGCGTGACCCCGCGGCGTGGGAGGGGACCACCGAGGCCGGCGGGCTCACCCTGCCCGGCGAGGTCGCTGCCATGGTCGCGATGGACGAGCTGGTCCTGCACGGCTGGGACCTCGCCCGCGCGACGGGTCAGCCGTTCCACTGCGACCCGGGCAGCACCGAGGTGTGCTTCCAGTTCACGACGATGTCGGCCGCGCCAGGAGCTGACCGGGAGGGATTGTTCGGCCCCATCGTCGAGGTCGCCCCCGACGCACCCCTGCTGGACCGCGCGCTCGGTCTCAGCGGGCGGGACCCGGCCTGGACGCCGTAGCGTCCTCCCGAGAGCGCGCGGGATCCGCGAGCAGGCCCAGCCGTTGCTGGAGCGCGGCGCCGCACCGGCACGCCGGGTCGCCGCACAGCAGCGCGGCCGGGTCGGCCAGGATGCGGCGTCGCACGGCGGCGAGCACCGTCCGGATCGCGACCCGCAGCGCCCGACACTCGCCGATCAGCACCGACCGGGTCGCCCCCGCCAGGTCCGGTGCGATGTCGTCGAAGCGGTGGCTCTCGCCCGGGATGTTCGGCAGCTCCATCCAGACGCCCGGCGCCGCCTTGGCGTACCGATGGAAGCGCGACCGGTCCAGCTGCTGCTCGGCGAGGTGGATCGCGGTGTCGGAGGTGTGGGTGACGCCGAGCAACAGTACGTCGCCGTCGAGGTCGGCGAGCGCCTCGAACGGGCCGAGCGGCCAGTCCGGTCGCTGTGCCTCGACCAGGTGCCGGGCGTGCGTGCCGACGGCGAGGTAGGACAGGAGCGGGTGCGCGCCGCGCTCGTGCGGGAAGCGTTGCCGCATGGTCTCCGCGATCTGGCCGAGCTCCCGGTCGACCGGGAGGTCGGGAGCGAACGGCGTGGCGTTGGCCAGCGCGTCGTCGAACTCCGCCCACGTCGTCGCGCCGACGTACGCGTTGTGCGGGCGGGGCAGCCCGGGCGGTCCGGGCACCCCGGTCGCGTCCCACGTACCCGCGGGCACCAGCACCGTGCCGCAGACCTCGACGAGTGCCCGGCAGACCGCCTCGGCACCGCCCTCGACCCGGCCGAAGGACCGGAGGGAGGCGTGCACGACCACACTCGAGGAACTCGAGAGTCCCAGCGCGCGCAACCCGTCCACGACGGCGCGCTCGGTCACGGATGCGACCACGACACCTCCTGTGCCCGACTCCGGCTGCCCGAGGTGATCAGACCAGGCTGCGGCCGCCCGGTCCAGTGGTTTCCGGTCCAGTGATTTCCCGGTCCGGGCGTACCGCGATGAGTTTCGGGGCATCCGTCGGTCCAAGGATCGAGAAACCGACCACAGGGAGTACCCATGACGAGCAAGTCCCAGGACCTGGCTCCCGCGGCGGGAGCGTACGCGCCGGTGAACGGCCTGGAGATGTACTACGAGGTGCACGGCACGGGACGGCCCCTGGTCCTCCTGCACGGCGGCCTGCTCACCATCGACTCGAACTTCGGGCCGATGCTGCCGGCGTTCGCGACGTCCCGCCAGGTGGTCGCGGTCGAACTGCAAGGGCACGGCCGCACCGCCGACATCGACCGGGAGTTCACCCTCGAACATCTCGCCGACGACGTGGCCGGGCTCCTCGACCACCTCGGCATCGCGCGGGCCGACCTGTTCGGCTTCAGCCTGGGCGGGCTCGTGTCGACGGAGTTCGCGATCCGCCATCCGCAGCGGGTCGACCGGATGGTGCTCGGGTCGTCGCACGTCCGCCAGGACGGCTATCACGAAGAGATCCGTGACCCGGAGTCTCACCCGGGTTCGACCCGGATGCCGACCTCGGCGGACTTCGCGGAGATGAAGGCCGCCTACGAGGAGGTCGCTCCCGACCCCGACCACTTCGAGGCGTTCGCGGCCCGGCTCTCCGCAATGGTGTCGGCGTTTCGGGGCTGGCCGGAGGATGCCGTACGCGCCATCACCGCGCCGACGCTGATCATCGTCGGTGACAACGACTTCACCCGGCTCGAACACGCCGTGGAGATGACGCATCTCCTGCCCGGCGCCCGACTCGCGGTCCTTCCGGACACGACCCACATGGCCATGATGCGGCGTACGGAGCACGTCGTTCCGATGGTCGAGACCTTCCTCGGGCAGGCGCGGCCGGAGGGCTCGGCACCGTAGGCTTCGTCGTCACGAGCGCGCGGACGGGGGCCATCGGTGGCGGGGCTGGGGCGAAACTTCCAGACACTGCTGTCGGCGACCGTCATCTCCAACCTGGGTGACGGCATCGCGGCCGCGGCGGCGCCCCTGCTCGTGGCCTCGCGCACCGACGATCCCGTCCTCGTCGGGCTCGCCGTCTTCGCCCAGCAGCTCCCGTGGCTGCTCTTCTCGTTGGTCAGTGGCGTGTACGTCGACCGCCTCGACCGGCAGCGGTTGATCGTCGTGGTCAACGTGGTCCGGGGACTCGTCATCGCGGCCCTCGCGGTCGCCGTGTGGCAGGGCGCGGCGACGCTGCTCGTGATCTACGCCGCCGGTTTCCTGGCCGGCACCTGCGAGACGCTCGGCGACAACGCGTCGGCGGCGATGGTGCCCGCCATCGTCTCCTCCGCCGACCTGCCCCGGGCGAACGCCCGGCTGCAGGCCGCGTTCTACCTCGTCAACAGGTTCGCCGCACCGCCGCTCGGCGCCGCGCTGTTCGTGGTCGCGATGGCGTTGCCGTTCGGCGTCAACGCCGCGACCTTCGTGCTGGCCGCGGTGCTCATCGCGACGATGCGCAAGGTCGGCGCCGACCGACCTGTGTCGCCTGGCCAGCCGGTGCCCTCGGACGTGCCCCGCCGCTCGGTCCGAGCCGACATCGTCGACGGTGTGCGCTGGCTGTGGCACGAGCCGGTGATCCGGATGCTCGCCGTCGCCCTGTGCCTGATGAACGTCACCCTGACGGCCGGATTCTCGATCCTCGTCCTCTACAGCCGGGACCGGCTCGGCCTGAGCGAGGTCGGGTACGGCGTCCTCATCACCATGAGCGCGGTCGGCGGCCTGCTCGGCACGGCCGTCGCGCCGCGGCTGCAGGGCCGGTTCGACGGCTCGGTGCTGCTGCGGGTCGGTCTCGTCGTCGAGACCCTGACCCACGTCGGGCTCGCCCTGTCCACCACCGTCTGGCTCGCCGCGCCGGTGCTGGTGGCGTTCGGTGTGCACGCCTCGGTCTGGAACGGCGTCACCGTCACGATCCGCCAGCGCGCCGTACCCGACGAGCTGCGCGGACGGGTGCAGAGCGTCGCCATGATGTTCTCCATCGGCGGCCACGCCCTCGGTGCGCTGATCGGCGGACCGATCGCGTCCCGGCTCGGCCTGGCCGGGCCCTTCTGGGTGTCGGCGGTCGTGATGGCGGGGCTCACCGCGATCGCCTGGCGTCCGTTCGGCCGGAGGTTGGTGACCGCCTCGCCGGCGACGACGCGGATCAGGCCCGCTCGATGATGCCGCGGACGAAGGCCGCCTGCCCGGCGTGCTGCATGTCGTCGTTGACCACGCTGACCAGGCGGACGCCGAGGCTCACCGGCGGGTCCCAGGACTCGTCGACGATGCGGGGAAGCTCCTCGTCGGTGAGGGTGCGGACGTAGCGGATCGTCGCGTCGTGCACCGCGTCGTGGTAGCCGAGCAGCAGGTCGGCCGGCACCCGGACGAGCGCGACGTCCTTGTCGGTGTGTCCGAAGCCGGTCGCGGCCACACCGAACGGCAGGTCGAAGCGCTCGGCCCAACCACCGGCGACCCAGACCTGGTCGGTCCCCGCGACGTCTGCGATGTGGTCGTCCTGGATCCGGGTCAGGTGCCACACGAGCCACGCGATCGTGTTGGCCCGAGCCTCGACACGGTAGGTGAGCTGGTCCTCCGTCAGTCCCTCGACGGCACCGTGCACCTCCTCCTGGATCCGGCCGAAGGCGTCCACCAACAGGTCGAAACTGCTCATGTGATCACTCCTTGGGTTGGTCGCCCGTCATTCTTCCCCACCCACCCTGGCCACAAAGATTGGCCGGTCGTGGCCCGGCTCGCCCCACGTTCCTGGTGGAAGAATCGGCGGCGGTGAACCCGATCCGTGACGGAGGACGCGTGAACGACGAGGATCGCTATCTGTTCGACCTGCAGGGATACCTGACCGTTCCCGACGCCATTTCCCCCGAGCTGCTGGAGCGGCTCAACCACCAGCTCGACCTGGGCATCCAGCAGGAGACCGAGCCCGAGATGCGGACGCACCGGTTCGGCTCACTCCTCGAACGCGACGCGGCGTTCCGGGAGCTCATCGACCTACCCTCCGTCGTCGACGTACTCACCGACATCCTCGGCCCGGACTTCCGCCTCGACCACACCTACGCCGACGTGATCCGCTCCGGTGACGGCCCGATCGGCACCGTCCTGCACGGCGGCGCGGTGCCGTTCCGTTCCTCGGAGTACTACACCGTGACGACGAGCGGGCAGATCCGTAGCGGCCTGGTCGCCGTCGGGTTCAACCTCAGGGACGTCGGACCCGACGACGGCGGGTTCGCGTGTGTCCCGGGCAGCCACAAGAGTGCATTCGCCTTCCCCCAGGACTGGAAGCAGCTGTCCGAGCTGCACCCGTGCGTACGACGGGTCACCGGACCGGCCGGCACCGCCGTCATCTTCACCGAGGCCCTCGTCCACGGGACGCTGCCTTGGCGGGGCGCGGACGAGCGTCGTACGGCGTTCTTCAAGTACAGCCCGGCGTCGTTGTCGTGGTCGGCGCAGTACTACGACCCGGACGCCTACCCGGACCTGACCGAGCGGCAGCGGGCGATCCTCGAGGCGCCGAACGCGCGCTACCGCAGCCGGCGCACGGCGCGGGTGTAACTCACCCCCCACCGGGCGATCCGGCCTGTGGCCGATCCTGGTCGACGGTGCTCATGGCTTCCGCCGCACGATTGGCGGACGCGGTGCAGGGAAAGTCCTGGAAGTGATCAAAGGTTCCGCGGGCGCCAGACGGCGCCGCCTGATCACCCACGGCCTCGCGCTGTGGGTCTGGGCGTTCGCCGTCTGGGTCCTGCTCACCTGGACACTGACCGCGGAGCAGCTCCTCGTCGGTGCGGTGATCGCGACCGCCGTGGCGATGGTCTTCGCGCCGCTCGGGCCGGTCGCTCGGCCGTGGCGGCTGCTCGACCCCGAAGTCCTGTGGCGCCTCGCCGTCCTCGCCGCCACCGCGCTGGCCCGAAGCGTCGTGTCGAACGTCCGGCTGGCCGTACGGGTGTGGTCGCCGCGCCGCCCGGTGCGGTCCGGGATGCTGGTCGTTCCCACGAAGGCGCGCGGTCCGGGCGAGGTGACCGCGGTCGGCGTCCTCACGTCCCTGATCGTCGACAACCAGCTCGTGGACCTCGACCGGCACGCGCACCGGCTCCAGTACCACGCCGTCTGGATCACCACCGAGGATCCGGAGGGCAATCGCCGGCACATCAACGGGCCGATCGAGGACCGGATGCGGAGCCGGCATGACTGAGATCTTCTTCGTCGCCGCCATCGCCGAGGTGGTCGTGGGAATCCCGCTGCTCGCCCGACTCGGCCGCGGCCCGACCATCGGCGACCGGATCGTGGCGGTCAACACGCTCGCCACGCAGGCCACCCTCGCGGTGCTGTTCACCGCGGCCGCCACGCAGCGGCCCATCTACCTCGACGTCGCGCTCTGGCTCGCGTCGTTCAGTTATCTCGGCACCATCGTCTGGGCCCGCTACCTCGAGCGGGGGCTGCTCTGATGCGGGAGTGGATCGTCGCGGCCCTGATCGCCCTCGGGCTCCTCGTCTCGCTGTCCGGCGTGGTGGGGATCCTGCGGATGCCCGACCTGTACACCAGGATCCAGTGCTCGACGAAGAACATCACCATGGGCACGTTGCCCGCACTCATCGCGCTCGTCGTCGGTATGGGCGCCTCCAGCACGTACGGCAGTCGGGCCCTGCTCGTCGCCGTCCTGCTGCTCGTCATGAACCCCGTCGCCTCGCACGCGCTGGTCCGCGCGGCGTACAAGACCGGCGTACCGATGTGGCGCGGCGCGGTCCTCGACCAGGTGCGTCCGGACACCGTCGCGCCGAGGCGGGCGTCGGGCGCGCCGGGTGAGCCGGAGGAGGAGACCTGATGTTCTGGGTGTTGAACTACGCCTGCCTGCTGCTGATCCTCGGCAGCGCGGTTCTGGTCGTGAGGTTGCGCAACCTCACCGGAGCCGTGATGGCACTGAGCGCGCTCGGCACGGTCCTCGCACTGCAGTTCGTCGTCCTCGGGGCGCCCGACGTCGCGCACGCTCAGGTCGCGGTCGGCGCCATCGCGCTCCCGGTCCTCTACCTCGTCGCGATCGGCAAGGCCCGCACGGTCGTGGAGTCGCGCGAGGTGGGCGAGGAGGAGGGGAGGCGGGACTCGTGACGGACCTCCCGCCCGCGCTACGGGAGTACGAGGAGACCGAGGCCCGGCACCGCCCGCTCGTCGGCGCCGTGGTCGTCCTCGGCTGCGCGGCGGTCCTGGTTCTCGCGCTGCTGGGGCTGCCTGACGAGCACGCGCCCCTGCCCGCCATCGCGCGCTACGCGTTGGAGATCTCGCTGCCCGTGTGGCATCTCACCGAGCCGGTCAACGTCGTGGTGTACGGCACTCGGGGATTCGACACGTTCGGCGAGACGTTCCTGCTGCTCGCGGCGGTGGTGGCGGTCGTGGTGTTGACCCGGACCAAGGAGCGCCGCCGCGGCTTCCTGGGCGAGGAACTCGCCGCCCGCGCCGAGCAGGAACAGTACGACGTCCGCCAGGTCACCGATGACGAGGAACGCGCCGCCCGCCTCGCGGAGGACGCCGAACGCGGCGGCGGCCGGCTCCCTGCCACGCCCGACTCCTTCGAACTCGGCACCCCCGCACCCGAGCGCGCCCAGGGCATGTCGGTCGTCGTACGGACCGGAATCCGAGTGGTCGCGCCCATCCTCACGGTCGCCGGCCTCTATCTCGTCTCGTGGGGGTTCTCTCCGGGCGGCGGCTTCCCCGGCGGTGCCGTCCTCCTCGGCGTCGTCCTGCTCGTCTACGCGGCGTTCGGTTACCGACGGGTCCGCGGGTTCGTCCGCCCAGGTCTGATCGAGCCGATCGAGCTCGCCTTCGCCCTCGCGATCTGCGCGCTCGGACTCGTCGGGCTCGCCGTCGAAGGTTCGTTCTGGGCCAACTGGATCCCGCTCGCGCCGGCGGAGACGATCCGGTCCGGCGGCATCGCGCAGGCGTTCTCCGTAGCCGAACTCGCGGAGGTCGCGCTCGGCCTGAGTCTCGCCGTCTTCTCGCTGCTCGGCATGCGTCACGACTGGGCGCCCGACACCTCCCGGCCTCGCGGGCGTGGCGCGCGGCCGAGGGAGGAGCCCGGCCAGGGGGAGCGCGAGTGATCCTGGTCAACTACCTCGCCGCGGCCGTGTTGTTCTGCCTCGGCCTCTACGTCGTCCTCACTCGTCGCAACCTGGTCAAGATCGTCATGGGGCTCTCCCTGATGGAGTCCGCGACCTACCTCCTGCTGGTCTCGATGGCCTACCGGGCCGGGTCCACCGCTCCGGTCCTGCTCGACCCGCCGCCCGGCCAGACACCGTCGAGTCTCGCCAGGGGCAACGTCGCCGACCCCGTCCTGCAGAACTTCTGCATCACAGCGGTCGTCATCGGCGTCGCGGTCACGGCGGTCTTCCTCGCGGTCGTCGTCCGGATCGCGCAGCACTACCGTTCCCTGGACGCCGACCGCATCCGGGCGTTGCGCGGATGAGTTCGGCCACGCTGGCCTCGCTGCTCCCGCTGCCGGTGGTGATCCTGATCGTCGGGGCGGCGGTGTGCCCGCTCGCGGCCCGGATCTCGGCCCGGGCGCCGGTGGTGGTCGCGGTGCTGTCGTGCGGAGGTGCCGCCGGGGTCCTCGCGCTGTTCGCGCCCGCGGTGCTCGACGGTCGGCTGCTGGTCGAGTACCTCGGCAAGTGGGAACCGGTGCGTGGTGCCGCACTCGGGATCGCCTTCGCGGCCGACCCGCTCGGCCTCAGCTACGCTCTCGCGGCCACCGTCGTGGGCATGATCCTCGCGGTGTTCACGCTGTCGATGCTCGGTGGGCTCGGCCGCCGGGAGCTCGGCGGATACGCCTGCCTGTTCCTGTTGCTCGACGCCGCCCTCGTCGGCGTGGCACTCACCGCAGACCTGTTCAACCTGTTCGTGTGGTTCGAGGTCGCGGCCCTCGCGAGCTACGCCCTGACCGGATTCTTCCTCGAACGCCCGACCGCCCTGGAGGCGGCGTTCAAGATCCTCGTGCTGACGACGATGGCGAGCTTCTGTGTGTTCATCGGCACGGGCCTGCTCTACGCCTCCTACGGCGCCCTCAACTTCGGGCAGCTGCACGAGGCTCTGCGGCACGGAACCGACCCGACGAGCCTGATCGCCCTCGGCCTGCTGGTGGCGGGGTACGGCACCAAGGCGGGAGTCGTCCCCTTCCACGGCTGGCTGCCCGACGCGCACACCGCCGCGCCGGGACCGGTGTCGGCGTTGTTCTCCGGTCTGATGGTGACTCTCGGCATCGTCGGGATCGCGCGGATCACCTTCCAGATCTACGACCAGCCGCCGCCGGTGCTCGGCGTCCTGATGGTGGTCGCGCTGGTCTCGGCGCTGGTGGGCGCGCTGCTCAGCCTCGGCCAGGACGACCTCAAACGGTTGCTGGCCTACGACACCGTCTCCCAGCTCGGCGTCGTGACGGCCGGACTCGCCATCGGCACCCCGCTCGGGCTCGCCGGCGCGACCTACCACCTGCTGAACCACACGTTGTTCAAGTCGCTGCTCTTCCTGTGCGCGGGGACGGTGCTGCACTCCACGGGCAAGGAACGCCTCTCCGAACTCGGTGGGCTCGGCCGCCGGATGCCCGTCGTGGCCGTCGCGTTCGTGGTCGGCATCGTGGCGATCGCCGGCGTCCCGCCGTTGAACGGGTACGCCTCGCTCGGCCTCATCCACCAGGGCCTGGAGGAGACCCACCAGTACGCCGCGCTGGTGGTCCTGACGATCAGTCAGGTCGTCACCGTGGCGGCGCTCAGCCGGGCGGCATGGCTGGTCTTCTTCCGGCGACGAAGCGAGCGTTACCCCTCCCGGGAGTCGGCCCGTCCGGGCATGGTGGCGGGGTTCGCGGCGCTGGCGGTGCTGTGCGTCGCCTTCGGCGTCGCGCCCGCCGTCCTGCTGTCCGAGGTCATGGCGCCGGCGGCCGGCTGGTTGCTGGAGGGGGAGCGGTACGCGCACGCGGTGCTCGCCGGCGGTGGCCAGGTCGGCAGGTTGCCCCTGTCCTTCGACTACCTCGCTCCCGCGACCATCCTGGTCGTGGTGGGCACCGTCGTGGTCGGCGTCCTCCTCGCCTGGCGGTATGCCGGTGGACGGACGCCGCGGTTCGTGGAGCCCCTCCGCCGGTTGCACACAGGCTCGGTGAACGACTACGCGACCTACCTCGTGGTCGGGTTGATCGTAGTGTGCGCCGGGCTGTTGCTGGGCTGAACACGTTGGTGGAACGACTCCGCCGATCCTGGTGTTTGCGGTCGAAAACTGGCCGCAATTGCCCCTAACGTATCTCTTGTTGCGGGCCGCGACGGCCTGGCTCGAAGGAAGGGAAGATCCATGGACTGGAAGCTCGAACTGGTGGCGATTCCGGTGTCCGACGTCGACCGGGCGAAGGAGTTCTACGTCGAGAAGGTCGGGTTCAACGCCGACCACGACCACCGGGTCAGCGACGACATCCGCTTCGTGCAGATCACGCCGCCCGGATCGGCCTGCTCGATCGCCTTCGGGGTCGGGATCGTGGACAGCGCGCCGGGTTCGGTCAAGGGACTGCAGATCGTGGTCTCCGACGTGAAGGCCGCCCGCGCTGAGCTGGTCGAGCGAGGCGTCGAGGTCAGTGAGGTGGAGGAGTACCCCTGGGGTCTGTTCGTCCACTTCGCCGACCCGGACGGGAACGGCTGGTCGCTGCAGCAGCTCCCTCAGCGCGGCTAGGGTCTGGTTCACAAGGGGCGTCCGGGCCTACCCGCGTTCCCGCGCGACCTTCCGCGTGCCAGGCACCGAGAAGGTCGGCGTACAACGTGGAGTGCCGGAGCAGATCGTCGTGGTCGCCGAGGCGCGTGCGCGTCCCGTCCATGATGAGGATGTGGTCGGCGCGCCGGGCCGAGCTCAGCCGGTGGGCGACCACGACGAGTGTGCCGTGGCGGGCCCGGAACGCCTCCTCCACCAGGGCCTCCGCGACCGGATCAAGGTGGCAGGTGGCCTCGTCGAGCACCACGATCTCCGCCGGCGAGAGCCAGACCCGGGCGAGCGTTATCAACTGACGTTCCCCGGGGGTCAGCCCCGAGCCCGGGCCGATCTCGGCCCGGGCACCCCCGAGCCGGTCGTACAACGGGCCCAGTCCGACGGCCGCCACGGCGGCCTCGATCTGGTTCTCGGTGGCGTCGGGACGCAGATAGGTCAGGTTCTCGCCGAGAGATCCGGTGAAGACGTACGCCTCCTGCGGAATGATCGCGACGGTGTGCCGCAACCATCCGGGGTCGGTCTCGGCCAGCGGCACCCCGCCGACGCGGACGGCGCCCCGCTGGGGCTCGGCGATGCCCGCCAGCACGTTGGCCAGCGTCGATTTGCCGATCCCGCTGGGACCCACGACGGCGAGATGGGATCCGTACGGCAGCGCGAACGTCAGATCGCGCAGCACGGGCTCGGCGCCGGCGCCGTAGAAGAACCAGAGCCGGTCCACCCGCAGCTCGTGGCTCCGCGGAGTCCGGGTCGGGCGCTGCGGCGCGGCGTCCGCGGCGGCGAGGCTCGCCTCCAGGCGGTGCAGCGTGACCGCGAGCTGGACGCCGGATCCTCCGGTGGTCTGGACGGCGGAGCGCAGCGCCGGCTGGAGGCTGGTCGTGACATAGGTGATCGCGCCGAGCAGTTCTCCAGGGCTGCGCCCGGCGCGCAGGAGCCATGGGGCGGCCACCAGCACGGCGATCAGCGCGAGCTGTCCGCCGGCCAGGCCCAGCGCCGTGCGCATGGCGCCGGCCCGCGCCACCGTCTGCTCCGCCCGCACCTGCGCGTCGAAGTCCCCGCGCGCCTCTCCCATGGCCTGTGGCTCCGCCCCACAGGCCACCACGTCGCGGACGGCCCCCGCGACCTGGCTCACCGCGCCGGCCACCTGCTCCTCTGCGAGCAGAAGCGCCCGCTGGCGGATGACGAGCTCGGGCAGCAGCCACACAAGCAGGAGCAGTGTCAGCAGCACCGGAGGCAGGACGAGCAGGGCGACCGCCGGGGCGAGGAGGACCAGGCCGACTGACGCGGCGATCACCGTGAGGCCCACCTGCTGGAGTCCCAGCAGCAGGCCCGCCGTCGTGTCCCGCACGGTCTCCCCAAGCGCGAGACCCTCTCCGAGGACATGTCCTGCTCCATGTCCAGCGTGGACCGCGCCGTCACCGAGCTGGTCAAGGGCCAGTGGCTGGCGAAGGAGCGACGTTCGGCCGGGGACGTGAACGTCTACACCCTGATGATCGCCCCTCCATTGCGTGCTGATGACCGACGACAGACTCCGGCGTCAGTGCATCGAGGCACACCTCGGCGCGTCGGGACAGGTTTCAGGGCCGCCCACGGCAGGGTCGGCTAAACTCATCGCAGACCTCCTCATCAGGTCTCGCGCCCCGGACTGTTCGCGCAGTGCCGGGGCTTCACGACCCGGCGGACCAGCCGATCCCGCAGCGGTTCGATCACCCGCCCCAGCGCGGAGGGGATCTGGCGGGCGCCGGCCGCTCCCGCGACCATGGCCAAGCCGAGGACACCGAGCCAGGCCAGGCCGATCCAGGGCCGGCCGTGCAGGAAGCCGTCGTCCAGTGCGAGGGCTATCAGGCGTCCCGAGACCAGCGCCGGGAGCGCGGCGGCCAGCGACCAGGCCAGCACCCCGCCCAGTGCCCGGCGCTCACCCAGCAGCTCCCGCAGGGGTCTCCGCCATCCCGCGTCGCTCAGGGGGATCACCTGTTCTCCTCCGGCCCGCCTGGACCTGCCGGCTCGAACAGCGCGCGGTACGCGGCGTCCGCCCACAGCACGCGGTGGGGCGCGACCGCCCGCACCTTCCCGCGGTCCAGCCACGCGACCAGGTCCGCGCGGGCGGCGGTACCCACCCGGTGGGCCACGACCAGGCAGGTACGGTTCACGGCGGCCTTGGCCAGCGCGGCGGCGACCTGCACCTCCGTCACCGAGTCGAGGCTGGAAGTGGCGTCGTCGAGGACGAGCAGCCGGGCCTCCCGCACGAAGGCACGCGCCAGGCCGAGCCGTTGTTCCTCCCCACCGGACATGGGGGCGTCGCGCAAGGCCGTCGCGTAGCCGTCGGGAAGCAGCCGGACGAACCCGTCCGCGCCCGCGAGGGTCGCCGCGCGCTCGATCCGACGCGCGGGGAGCGTGCCACCCCCGTAGCCGATCGCCTCCGCGACAGTGGTCCCGAGCAGGCGGGGACGCTCGAAGGCGTAGGCGACCGCCCGCCGCAGCGCGACGGGGTCTGCCTCCATCACCGGTACGCCGTCCAGCAGCGTCGTTCCCTCGTCGGGCTCGATCAGACCGCCCGCGACGGTCGCCAGCGTGGTCTTGCCCGCCCCGGACCTTCCGACCACCGCCACCGAACGCCCGGCCGGAACGAGCAGGTCGACAGTGTCCAGCAGTGGACCGTCCGGTCCCCGCACGGTCACCTTCCTGAGGCGCAGCTCGCCGGGTCCGGGCGGCAGCGGCCGGCGACCACGCGAAGGCACGGGCTCGACCAGGATCTCGGCGATCCTGCGGGCGCCCGCGCGCAGTCGCGCCAGGCGGAGCAGCAGGGACACCTGCCCGAGGACGCCGAGGGCCATCGGAGCGTAGCCCGCCACCGCCAGCATCTGGCCGGCCGAGATCCGGCCCGCCACCACACCCTGGCCGGCCACCGCCAGGGCGACCAGGCCGGTCAGCGGCATGAGCAGCATTCCCTGACCCTGGATGCGGCCGTACGCCCGCCAGAGGTCCCGGCCGGAGCCCGACAGCTCGGGCAGCGGGGCGAGGACCCGATCGGCCTCCCGCCTCCACGTCCCGGCTCCGCGGATGGTGCGGACCCCGGCGAGCGCGTCGGCCATCCGCGCCGAGATCTCTCCCTGCAGCTCCTGGTAGCGCGTCACCAGATCGGAGGCGTGGCGCACGAAGAGCCGCATCATGAGGAGTCCGAACGGGACGGCGAGGGCCACGGTCGCCACCAGCCGCCAGTCGATCAGCCAGAGCGCCGCCACACCGCCGGCCGACATCACGAGATTGGCCGTCCCGCTCACCAGCAGCGGAAAGGCCCCCGCAACTTGGGGGGCACCACTGACCGCCCGACTCGCCAGATCGCCTGCGGCGAAGGTGCGCTCACCCGCGACGCCGAGGTCGAGGACGTGACCGAGCAGGCGGGTCCGGAGCCGGCCGGTGGCGGTGGCTGTGCAGTACGCCTCCGCCACCTTCGTGCCCGCCGCCGCGAGCACCCCACCGGTGAGGAGCGCCGCGAGTGCGAGCAGCGGCCCGGTGCCACCCTCTCGTGACAGGACCGCGTCGGTCACCGCCGCGACGGCCGCGGGGAGCAGCAGGGCGAAGACCGCGCTCGCCAGCGTGGCCGCCACCAACGCGGCCGGCCATCCCGATCGCCGTCCCGTCCACAGCAGTTGGAACGGCAGCCGATCGGCCGCTCGGTCGCGGTCGGCGTCGCGGTCACGAGACCTCCGGACGCCATCGCCCATGCCGTCACCGCTCCTTCGTCTCCTCGGGCCGTCTGTCTGTGTCTGTCGGCAGCTCTCTGGGAGCCGCCCGGGACGGCGCGGCTGCGCCGTCCCGGGCGATCCGGTCCATGGGGCTCAGATCAGCAGCAGTTGAAGAGACTGCCCTGGCTGCAGCACTCCCACAGGGACCAGTTGCTCTCGGCGGCACTCGCGTGCTCGACCTCGAGGCTCTGGAGCTCGAGAATTCGCGCCATGTCGATGTTCACCTCCTCATGGATGTCGTACGTGGCTCAGCCGGTCAGCAGCCGCACGTGAAGGGCACCCAGCTTCCGGTGCTGCAGCACTCCCACACGCTTCCGTTGCTGTCAGCCGCCGAGCTCGCCGGCTCGACCTCGAGGCTCTGCAGTTCGAGAATCGCCATGGTGGTTGTTCACCTCCTCTGGACAGATATGGACCGCCCCTTCGTCAGGGCTGAGGAAGGGGAGTTCGAGGGGCCGCCCGCGAAGCGCCGCGTCGAGCGTCAGCAGGACCCCGGCCGATCCGGTGGCCAGGTCCATGGAGAGCCGGAGGAGCTGGTCTCCGATGAAGGCGACCCTGTCCTCGCCGTGGCCGTTCCGGTCGGCGGTGTCGCCCGCCTGGAAGGGGACGGCGTGCCAGCCGATGTTACGGAGATGCCTCCGCACGGCCGCATCGCCGAGATCCGCTCCGGTGTGCAGCAGGTAGGCGAGGATGCCCGCGCGCCCGTTGAACAGTCCGCTCTGCACGAAATAGTGCGGCTCGGCGGCCCTGCGGATGCCCGCCTGTGCCTCGAGGAACGACGGCTCGTCACGGTGGCGCAGGTACTCGTGGAGCACGAGGCCGATGCCGGCGCTACCGGTGGCGACGTAGGGGAGGACACGCCAGCCCTCGTCCACTTGCAGGGTGTTGTCCTTCTGCGTCCATTTGCAGGCCTCCAGTTCCCTGTGCAACGCCCGCTCGGCCTCGTCGAGCAACCGCTTCTCACCGGTGGCCTCGTACAGTCTGATGAGGAACAGCGCGGGCCCGGACGCGCCGTACATCAGGCCCGCCCGGTAGGGACCGTCGTGCGGACGCCGGAGACGGGCGATCATCTGCTCAGCCGTCTCCTCGGCCATGGCGGCGAACGCGAGGTCGCCCGTGATCCGTGCGAAGTGGAGCTGGTTCAGCCCGATTCCCGCCAGCCCGCGGAACAGCGTGTTGTCGGTCGCCGGTGAGGCCGCGGGGGCGTGCCTGAGGATCTCCAGCGCGTCGGAGCGCCGGTCGAGCCGGTCAAGCACGTACGCCACTCCCGCGACGCCGTCGTAGAAGCCCGGCGGCGGGCGTTCCACCCTGCCGATCGCGTTCAGCATCCAGGACTCGTGCTCGGGGAACCTGCCCTCTCCCGTTTCGGCGAGCGCCCAGAGCACACCGGCCGCACCGTGGCCGAAGCCGATGCCGCCGGCGGGGCCGGTGAACTGCTCAAGGTCCCCGGGGAACAGCCGGTCGCTCCGCTGTGGTGTGGCGGTCGACAGAATCGCCGAGGTGATCGACTTCCGGAGCGGTTCCCAGCCCTGCGGGGTGGGCTCGGGCCAGATCGGCCGCCCGGCCCTCGCCGCGCCGTAGCCAAGGCCGCCGCTCGGCGCACCGCCGCCGTGGACACCGCCGCTCAGATCGGCCCGCACCTTGTCGGCGAAGTCGACAGGGAGCGGGAACCGGTCGGTGACGAAATCGATGAACTGGTCGACCTTCCCGTCGTCCCAGCGGAGGGCCGCGGTCAGCGACATGAAGACCGCCAGCCTGATGCACCCGAGGGCGTACCGGTCGATGGCCAGGCCCGTGTAGCCGGGCGGAGCCTGGTACCCCGGTGCGCCAAGGGCCGGGCGGACCGCCGCTGCCGCGTCGGCGACCAGTTCGAAGTCCACGAACGCGATCGAGTCGTCTTCCCGCACGATGATGTTGCCCGGGTGCAGGTCGCCGAAGACCACGCCGCGTGCGTGCAGATCGCCCAGCGCGGCCTCCACCCGCTCAACGATCCCGAGCGCCCACGCAGCGTAGTCGGCGACCTCGTCGGGCGTCGCGCCGAAGTGCAGCAGGGGGTTGCGCCGGACCATGTGGTGGGAAAGGGTCTCGCCTTCCACGTACTCGCGGACAAGGAAGTGGTGCTCCCAGAAGGTGCGGTACTCGACCAGAGCGGGTATGCAGGCGAGGTCACCGAGGCGCTCGATCAGCCCTCGTTCCCGCTGAAGCCGAACGACCGCGTCCTCTTCGCTGCGGTCCAGGCCCGCGAGCGGCCGCGCCTCCTTGATCAGGACCTTCCCGCCGGTGCGCTTGTCGATGGCGCGGTACAGTCCGCCACCGTTGGAGAAGTGCAGGGCCTTCTCGATGTCGTACGGGAAGTCGTCGAGGGTGCCTCTGTCACGGGCGGCGAGCGACTCCGTCAGGAAATCGGGCACCGTGACCCAACCGGGGACACGGAAGACGGGTTCTCTCGAATCCTGGACGAGACGGCCGTCCGGAGTCTCTATCGCGGGCACCATCTCCCCGCTCTCTGACTGGCAGAACCTTTCCCGGAAACCGCCGTACCGAACGAAGAGCGGACCTGAGCGCCAGCGGAGATCGCTTAGTATGTACGGCCCCGGCTGACCCTCCAACAGAGCCCCCAGTTCATTGAGTGTCTGCTCGAGGACAGCCTCGTCGGCGGTGTATATGGTGATGAACTTGCCGCTCCCACCCCGCTCGGCGTATTTGCTGTTCTGCACGAGGAGAACTCGGCGGCTGCGTAGGAACTTGAAGGACATGTGCTGCTGCACGCAGTACTTGTGGACGATGTCGAGAACGTGCTTCGCGTTCTCCAGTCCGGCCGACACGTGGATCTTCCAGCCCTGGTCGGGCATTCCCATGCCGACCTTGCCCTGCATCATCCAGACACCCCGTGGACGGCGCATCCAGTCCTCCGGAATCGGGCAGCCCGTCGAGTACTCGCCCGCGTCCGGAGCCTCCGCGGAGGGTGAATCGTAGAAGACCGGATCGGCCATTCCGTAGGCGTGATACCGAAGATCCACGGCATTACTCCAATCAGGAGTCTCATACCATTCGCGTCTCCCTCATCCTGCGGTGGACGCCATCTCCGCACCACTTCCTTCGGCCAGATCCGAAACATGCGCGCGTTTCCACTTCGGCCAGAACCGAAACGTACAGGTCATCAGGGAAAACGGCCGCATCGAAATAGTGATGGTGGCGATACAGGGGCGTGCGGGTATCTCACGGCAACACGGATCCGCGGTTATAGTCCAAGGGGCCATGACTCGAATTAATTGCTGCGGGGTGCTGAGGCCCGCCCGATGAAAATGGTGGTGACCCGCTGGTGATGATGCTCAGTGCGAGCGCGGCCGCACTGGTCGCGGTCGTTCTGCTCGCCGGAGCCGTCGGGCACGCCGCGAAGCCCTCGGTGCTCGCGGGTGCGCTGCGTGCGCACGACATGTTCGCCCCACGGTTGGTCGCCCCACTGGCCGTCGCGGTGCCGTTGGCGGAGCTGGCGCCCGCCCTGCTCGCGGCGCACGCGCTGCTGACCGGTCGCCCTGGAGAGCTGCGCGCCGCCATGTCCGGCGCCGCTGTGCTCCTGTGCGGCTACGCGGCCTACGCCTTCCACGTTGCCCGGACACGGGAGGAGGTGCCGTGCGGCTGCTCGGCCGGGGCGACCCCCATGACCGTCTGGGTCGCCGTGCGTGCCGCCGCGCTCGCCGTCCTCGCGGCGTGCGCGGTCGTGGGAGCCGACCCGGCGGTGACCGCGGCGGGCCACCGGCTGGTCATCGCGGCTCTGGCCGGGGCCGTGTTCGGAACCATGCTCTGGGAGCTTCCCTCGATGATGACGCCGCCCCCGAACCGGTCCCTGCGTTGAGCGGCAGAGCCGGCCACCCTTCAGCTCTCGTGCGAGAGGAGCCTTCGGCGACATGGAGTTCGAGACGACCGCGGACCTACTCTCCTGGACGGCTCTGCTGCTGCTCGTCCTCGCCCTGGTCAGGGTCAACCGGCAGCTCCGCGAACTCAGGTCTCGCGTGCCCGAGCTCGGCCTGCCCGCCGGCGCGCGGGCGCCCGGGCTCGACCGGCTCGCCGTCGCGCCGACCGGGCCCACCCTGCTGCTCTTCCTCAGCTCCGGCTGCGGTGGGTGCCCCGCCGTACTCGAGGAGGCGCTGACCCTCGCATCCGGCGGTAAGGCCGTTCCGATGCGGGCCGTCTTCTCCGGCGATCCCTTGCCGATGAACGGCGCGGAGCGGCTCATCCCTGTTCACAAGGACGAGCGGGCGCTCCTCGACGACTACCGCGTGCCGGGGACTCCGTTCGCAGTGCTCGTCGAGCAGGGAAAGGTCAGGCGCGCGGAGCCGGTTCGCTCGCTGGAACTTCTTCAGCGGCTTGCGGCCGTGCCGCCGCCGAACTGATCCTCGCGGCACCGGGACAGAGCCGTTCCCAGGGGAGTGATGGCGTGCACCGCCTGCCGGCCCATCCGGCCGGTCGTGATCAGCCCTGCCTCGCGAAGCACTTTCGCGTGTTCGCTTGCTGTGGACAGGGTGACGCCCAACCGCCGCGCCAGCTCCGTGGTGGTCGCGCCGTCGGCGACCTCGCTGAGCGCGGCCGCCCGGGTCGGCCCCAGCAGGGCCGACAGTGCACCAGGCAGCTGGACGTCCTCGTCGAGAGCGTGCAGCGGCTGCGCGAAGTAGGTGGAGACGGGGAAGAGGACCACCGGCGTGCCCTCGGGCCGTTCGAGAGCCACCGACTGGCCGCCGCAGAACACCGAGGGCGCGAGGATCAGTCCGCGCCCCTCCAGCCGCAACTCTCTCGACCCCGTGTGCCGTAGTTCGAGGACGCCGGAGTTCCAGCGGACAGCGGTCGCGAGCGTGGACAGCAGGAGTTCCACGCCGCCTTCGGCGATAGTGCGGAGACGGAACGCGCGCTCCACGGCGACTCTCGCCTGAATCCTCTCCCAGTACGGAGTAATGGCGATCCTGTGGTACTCGCAGAGGGTCTCCCCGAGGGTCTGCATGGCATCCGCCTCGCCGGCCGCCAGCGACCCCGCGATTGCGGGGAGGCGCCTCCGCGCCGCCAGCACGGAGATGTCCTCCTCGAGCCGCGACCGCGGGGTTGCCATCACCGCTTCGACGCCGTCCTCCCAGCGACAGGAGGCGTCCCCTGGCATGAGGAACTCGGCGAAGTACCCGTCGGGCGGGCACAGCGCCAGCAGGATTCGGGCCGACGGTCGAAGGTCTACGCGGGTCTGGCGGCGCCAGCCGTCGAGTCTGGTCCCAGCCGAACGGTTCCGCAGCATTCTGAGGCTGAGAACCGTCTCCCAGAGCGGGCAGGCCTCGGTGATCCGGATGCGCGCCAGATCGTTCCCCGTGAAATGAATACGCAGCATGGAAGGCTTCCCTCGATTGATCGCCGTCATGACCAGCGCGGTCGATGAAACGCCAGAACGGCTAGGCCGCGTGCTGTGACGTGGCCTTCACATGAGGGAGCCGCGATCCGCGACCCGCGCGGAAAACCGCCCCGAAGTCAACTTGTCCCCGATTCTGATCTGGATACCGATATTTGAATCAATGTAAGACTAACCCCTTGTCAGAGATTTTTCGATCATGCCTTGGGGTAGTCAGGGCCTTCGCCCCGCCGGTCGTCGCGGCATGCGCGACGTGTTGGCCAGCGGGGCCGTCCCGCCCTCCGCACTGGCCACATGGGCAAGCAATTTCCAACGGCTCTATCTAACATCGTTGGGCAGTGATGTCTATGTCCGTCGTTGTTTTGACAATATGGTGTCAGGTGCATGCCATTGGTAAAACCGCAAATAGCAATCGCTGGACGGTCTACCGCGGACGGCCTACGTCGTCGAGATGTCGCGGTGGAGTGGGATGTTGGCGCAGGTCGGGGGAGTGCGGGTCAGGTCGAGCACCTCACCGTCACCGCTGGAGTAGAGGCCCGGTCCGATCTGGTCGAGCCAGATGCGGACGCCCATGACCGTGAGGTGGGACGCCCCGTCCTCGACCCCCAACTCGACGGTCAGCACGGTCGAGCCGTTCACCCGGACGTTGTAGGAGCCGTGCCAGCGCGCCTCCAGCGGCGGCCCGGCCGTACCGGGGCGGTCGTTGCGGTACCACGTGCTGCCGTCGTCGAGACACTGCAGGTACGCGGGTGCGCCGTCGGTCCCGGGCAACAGCCGGTAGGTGGCGCTTCCGTCGTTCTCGCGGACGATCTCGTCCCGCCCGGTGACGCGGAGCTGGTCCGGGTCGTCGTCTCCGCCCTCGTCCCACACGAGGCGCCCCGCCTCGGACCGGATCCGGGCCAGGCTCGCACCTCGACTGATGTACTCACCGACGAACCGCGCGGCCTCACTCGCCGGCACCGGGGCGCGGTGCGTGGGCGCGGCGGGTGTGGCCGTGGTGGAGGACGCCGTGGGGACGGATGCGGCGGTCGACTCGACGACCTCCCGCATGATGCGCTGGGCCAGCGACTCGCGGCCGGTGAGGGGGTGGTCGACGCTGTTGGTCAGGACGACGACGCCGACACCGGGATCCGGCGCCCAGCCGACGTCGCAGAGGAAGCCGAAACCGCCACCTCCGTGGTGCCGGACCACCACCCCGGGCTCCCATCGGCTGGTCTGGACGCCGAGCCCGTAGCCGAGCGCCTGGCCCGGGGCGGGGAACGGGACCCGGTACATCGTCGCGAGCAGCTCCTTGTCGAGCACCTTCTCGCCGTCACGCAGGTGGAACTGCACGTATCGCAGGGCGTCGTCGACGCTGGTGTAGATCCCGCCGGCCGGCACCATCGGAATCCGCACCGGCAGGTGCGGCACCTGCGGGTTGTGCCCGATCGCCCGGTCCTCCTCGGCGGCGATGGCATCCTGGTCGAAGGTCGTCCGGGTCAGCCCGAGGGGTGCGAGGAGTTCCCGGCGTACGAACTCGTGGAACGGCACGTCGTAGACCCGCTGCAGGATGGCGCCGGCGAGGTCGATGCCCAGGTTGGAGTACTCGTAGTGGTGCCCGACCGGAAAACGTAACCAGGTGTCGGAGATGCTCGCGCAGTGCTCGTCGAAGGACTCCCCGCCGTCCACGTAGTTGGAACCGACCGGCGCCTCGTGGGTGAAGCCCGCGGTGTGGCCGAGCAGGTGGCGCAAGGTCATCTTGCGCTCGGGACGGTCCTCGAACCTGGTCCTGACCGTGAACGTCGGCAGGTAGGTCGTGATGGGTTCGTCCAGGGCAACTCTGCCTTGCTTCACCGCGATCATCACCGCGGTGGCGGTGTAGGTCTTCGAGACCGACTGGACGCTGAACATCGTGGTGGTGCCGACCGGCGTCCGGCCACCGGCATCCGTCGTACCGAAGCCGGCCGACCACAAGACCTGCGTGGGCGTACAGACTCCGACTGCCATTCCAGGAACCGCGTGTGCGTCGAGCAGTTCGGGGATCCCCGCGGTCAGCGCGTCGGTCAGGCGGGTGATGTCGAGCATGCCAGTCTCCTCCGGATGCTTCGTGGTGATCAGCTCGCGAGTAGCTCGGCGGTCCTACGCCGTGCCCAGCGCTCGGCGGCGAGGACGGACTCCAGGGAGAGCGCGTCGGGGCTCCGCCCATCGTGCTCGTCGACGATGCGTTCGAGGGTGTCGATGATCGCGTTGAACGGCAGCCGGCCGGCGAGGAAGGCGGCGACGCACTCCTCGTTCGCGGCGTTGAAGACGGCCGGCATGGTGCCGCCCGCGCTCCCCACCGCGTACGCGAGTCGTACGGCGGGGAAGGCCCGCTCGTCGACCGGTTCGAACTCCCAGGTCGCCGCCTTCGACCAGTCACAGGCCGGTGCGGCGCCGGGAACGCGCTCGGGCCAGCCGAGGCCCACGGACAGCGCGACGCGGATGTCGGGCGGACCGACCTGGGCCAGCGTGGAACCGTCCAGGAACTCCACCATCGAGTGCACGACCACCTGCGGGTGGACGACGACGTCGATCTGGTCGAACGGGATGTCGAAGAGCAGGTGCGCCTCGATCACCTCGAGCCCCTTGTTGACGAGGTTGGCGCAGTTGACCGTGATGACCGGGCCCATGTTCCACACGGGGTGGGCGAGCGCCTGCTCCGGGGTGATGCCGGCCATCTGCTCGCGCGTCCGGCCGCGGAACGGTCCGCCGCTGGCGGTGAGGACGAGGCGGCGTACGTCGTGCTTCCGGTTGCCCTGCAGACACTGGAAGAGCGCCGAGTGCTCGGAGTCGACGGGGATGATCTGGTCCGTTGCCGCCAGCTTCTTGACCAGCGGTCCGCCGACGATCAGCGACTCCTTGTTGGCGAGGACCAGCCGGTTGCCGGCGGTGAGGGCCGCGAGGGTGGGAGCGAGTCCGACCGAGCCGGTGATGCCGTTGAGGACGGCGTCGCAGGGGAGTGCCGCGAGTTCGGTCGAGGCGTCCGGGCCGGCGATGATCTCAGGTCCTGAGGACTTCGAGGCGCTCGCGTCCTCCCCGGCGCGCCGGCCACGTGCGTCGGCCTCGGCGGCGAGCGCGTCTCGGACGTCCGCGACCGCGGCCGGATCGGCGACTGCCACCACCTCGACGCCGAGGTCGAGGGCCTGCCGGGCGAGCAGCCGCGGACTGGCTCCGCTCGCGGACAACGCCCGCACCGCGAAGCGGTCGCGGTTGCGGGCGATCACGTCGATCGCCTGGGTGCCGATCGAGCCGGTCGAGCCGAGCAGGACCAGGCGGCGCTGGTCGGACCTGTGCGCGTGCGGGTCGGACTCGTGCGCGTGAGGGTCGGCTGGTGGTGTGACGTCTGGGCGGGCGGCGCTCATGGATCGAACGTACGGGACACAACCCCCACACATCCACCAAGTCGGTCTCATCGATTGGAAGCGGGTCAGGTGGAGTGGGGTCGGGCGCTGGCCCGGGCTGCCCGGCCCCCGTTTTGTTCGTATACCCTACGGGGGTAGGGTGATAAGCGGAGAGGGAGACGATGACGACGTTGAGGTACGACCTGGCCGGCCAGGTGCGGATGGTCGCCGCACGGGGAATCGCATGAACGCGGCGACGAAACTGGGCGCCTTCGGTGCGGGGCTGGCGCTCGTGTTCGGTGCCGCCTACGGAGTCGGATCCCTCGTCGACTCCGGCCCTGGCAGGACGGCACTCGTCGACACGCGGGAGGAAAGCGGTCCCGGCGCGCACGGGGCCGACGAGATGACCCCGGGCGCTGCTGACAGTGCGGGCGGTGGGCATGAGGATGGCGGTCAGGCTGATGGCGGCCACGCTGAGGGCGGTCACGCGGAAGGTGATGCCGCGGGTGGGGCGGCGGCCGAACTGCCCGGTGGACTGATGGTCAGCGAGCACGGTTACACCCTGGAGCGCGTGTCCGCCGACCCGACGTTCGGGCGGAATGGCGAGTTCGCGTTCCGGATCGTCAGCGCTGACGGTCAACCGGTCACCGCCTTCGACGAGGTGCACGAGAAGCGACTGCACCTGATCGTCGTACGCCGGGACCTGTCCGGGTTCCGGCACGTGCATCCGACGCTCGGCGAGGACGGGGTGTGGCGGATTCGGCTGCCCTTCACGGCGGCGGGGACGTACCGAGCCTTCGCGGACTTCACCCCGACCGGAGGCGAGGCGACCACCCTCGGCATCGACGTGCCGGTCGCCGGAAGCTACCAGCCGGCCGCGCTTCCCGCACCGACGACCGTCGCGCGGGTGGACGGGTACACCGTGACGATGCGGGGTCGGCCGAAGGCCGGCGAGTCGAGCATGCTGACGTTCCAGGTCGAGCGCGGGGGACGGCCGGTCACCGACCTGCAGCCGTACCTCGGTTCCTACGGACACCTCGTCGCGCTGCGCGGAGGCGACCTCGCCTACCTGCACGTGCATCCGGACGGCTCACCGGGCGACGGCCGTATCGCTCCCGGACCGGACGTGGGCTTCCACGTCGAGGCGCCGACGGCCGGTGCGTATCGGCTGTACCTGGACTTCCAGCACGACGGATCCGTCCGCACCGCCGAGTTCACCGTGCACGTCCCCTCGGGCGCGTGAGCTCGGGTGGGTTCTGGGGAACTCTGGGTGCTGAGGTCGAGGCGGAAGCCGGCGGAGCAGGCTCAGGGTGCACCGCGCGCCTCAGCGTCTGATCAGGGTGGTGTCGTTGGGTCGGATGACGTTCTGGTACGGATCCACCCAGGGCGGCGGGATGTATTCGGGGTGCCCGTCGTCACCCATCCGGACGGTCCAGCCCTTCGTGTGGATGACGGTGTGATGGTGCTGGCAGAGGAGAACGCCGTTGTTCAGGTCGGTTGCTCCGCCGTCTACCCAGTGCTGGATGTGATGCGCTTCGATCCACTTCTCCGGTCTCCGGCACTCGGGGAAGTGGCCGAAGTAGCCGTCACGCTCGGCCAACGCATGTCGTTGGGAGTACGTGAACAGCCGGGTGCCCCGTCCGAGGTCGAGAACGGCGCCGTCACCACCAAGCACCACGGGGATGATCTCGGCGTCGCATGCCAACTGCCGTACCAGTGTCGCTGACAGTGGCGGCCCCGTGATCCGGTAGCCGATCAGGGCATGCCCGCCCGACCCGCCGCTTCTCTCGTCGCTTCCGCTGCCATCTGGTCCGGCCTGCGTCTTCACCTGCAGGTGCGCGGGGCCGGAGTCGGTGAGCACGGAGTTGAGGGTGCCGTACCCGAGTTTGTTGGCGAGGTCGTCGTGGTTCATCGTCACGGTGAGGCGCGGGCTGATGCTGCCGCGGGTGGGTGCGCTGGCTGCTGCCTGGGCCAGGGCGAGGAGTTCGGCGAAGGCGTCGGCATAGCGGCGTTCGCTGCTGCGCAGGTCCGGCCCATCAGGACCGGTCGGCCGAGGCCGAGCGAGCGGATCCAGGAGTGCCTGCAGGATCGCGAGGGTGGGCACGTCGAGGCGCAGGAACATGGTGCCCATCCCGTCGCGGACCGGACCGAAGCTCAACGTCCTGCTCTCCCGAGCCCGGCGCTCGTGCTCCTCCAACTGCTTCCCGATCCGGCGTTCGGCGTCCTCCGGTGCGATCACTTCGTAGAGGTGTTTGCCGGCCTTGTCCAAGTCATCGGTGTCGAGGGCCTGCGCACTGTCCAGCAGGAAGGCTTCCGCTTCCGCCCGTACGGCGGCGTCGACGTCGTTGGGGAGGCGGCGGATCGCGCGTTCGATCACCTGTGCCTGACCCAACGAGATCTCGCCCTCGGACAGAGCAGAACCGGTCGCTTGGATCGTCTGGTCTAGCGCCTTCGCGAGCCGAACTGACACCGACGCCTCACGCCGGCCCATCCGCGTCACCTGCTGCACCCAGCCCGCCGTGTTGGCGGCACCGGTCAGCTTCCTGACCTCGTTCAGCTCGGCTTGCCGCGTCAGAGACGACCGCAACGACGCCAGCCTCGCCTCGCAGACAGCGATCTCCCGTAACGCCGACTCGTACTCACGCAACGGAAGCGACAGAGTCGGGCACTCCACCGCACCTTCGATCTGCTCACCCACACCGGCAAGCCAACGCATCAACGGATGCGTCAAGCCTTCCCCGGTGTCGATGTCCATGACCAAACCCTAGACCCGACCACCGACAACAACCCCTGTAAAACAAGGGCATTCAGGCCCACCGGCGAAACTTCTATCTGACAATTCCGGGTCAACTTCCAAGCCCCCTGAAAGTCGCGCCGCAGCGGCACCCGACAGCGTCGAGGTACGAGAAGACGGGCACTGACGCACAGTCCGGTGCCCGGTTTTCCGGATCTCGGCGAAACGACGTCCGGCGCCTGGGCGAGGGCGTCCAGCAGCCCGGCGGGTCAGGCGGGCAGCAGGTCACACAGGTGGGGTACGAGGGCCAGGTCGGCGTCCAGCCAGTCGAGCTCGGGTATCTCGGTCGCCTCGACCCACCGCACCGCCCGGTGTTCCCGGGCGACCGGGACGGCTTCGGGCTCGGTCAGGCTCGCCGCATAGATCCGTAGCACCATTCGGCCGTGCCGCAGAGGCACCTCGGGACCGACCTGGTCGTGGACGACGACGCGGACGCCGAGCTCCTCCTCGCACTCGCGGACCACGGCGTCCCGGTCGGACTCACCGGGCTCGACGCGTCCACCGGGGAGCTCCCACCGGCCGGCGAGCTGCTCGGGGAACGCGCGTTGCTGTGCGAGTAGCCGCGCATCCCGGACGATCGCGGCTCCCACCACGATGACGGGTGCGGCGTCGGTCTGCTGGTGATCGGCTGGCCCGGACACACCGAGAACCCTAGCCGGGGCGCCCCCGCCCGACACGCCACCCGAAACCCGATCCGCCGAACCGCTAGACATGTGACTGATTGGTCACCTACCTTGGAGTCATGGCAGACGACGACCGGGTGTTCAAGGCACTGGCCGACCCGACTCGTCGGTTCCTGCTCGATCTGCTCTTCGCGCGTGACGGCCGCACGCTCACGGAGTTGGAGTCCGAGTTGGAGATGACGCGGTTCGGTGTCATGAAGCACCTGAAGGTGCTGGAGGAGGCCAATCTCGTCATCACCCGCAAGTCGGGCAGGGAGAAGTTGCACTTCCTGAACCCGGTGCCGATCAAACAGATCCACAACCGGTGGATCGACAAGTACACCGATCGCCAGGCGTCGGCGCTGGCCGATCTCAAGGCGGAACTGGAGAATCCGACATGACCACGACGAACGAGGCCGTCCAGATGTACCGCGTCTACATCAAGGCCACGCCCGAGGCGATCTGGGACGCGATCACCAAGCCCGAGTGGACCGAGCGCTACGGCTACACCGGCCTGGTCGACTACGACCTGCGGCCGGGCGGTGAATACAAGGTCCGCCCCACCAAGGAGTTCCGGGAGGCGAGCGAGGCCAACGGTTACTCCTGCCCCGACATCCTCATCGACGGTGAGGTGCTGGAGGCCGACCCGCCGCGCAGGCTGGTGACGACCTTCCGGATGCTCATGGACCCGACCATGGCGGCGGAGGGCTTCACCCGCATCACCCACGAGATCAAGGAGGGTGAGAACGGCGTCTGCTCCCTCACGCTCACCCACGAACTCGAGGGTGCACCGACGCTGGCCGCCATGGTCGCGGGCGCGGGTGAGGACCAGGGCGCGGGTGGTGGCCACGCCTGGGTGCTCAGCGAGCTCAAGACCCTGCTCGAGACCGGAAAGTCGTTCAACAACTGACCTCGACGACGACCCGGCGCAGGACCCGGACCGTCGACCAGGACGTCGACCAGGGCGACGACCGGGACCAACGAAGCGCCCAGCGCACCAGGCGGGGACCCGCGACGAGCGGGGTCCCCGCCTGGCCGTATCCGGCGGCCGTCCGCCGACTCCTTGACGCGTGCACGCCGTCGGTCCACGCTGGCCGGCAACGTATCTACTGGAGTAGACAACACCTGTAGACGAGGAGCGCGGTGGTCACTCGCGACGACGTTGCCCGGCTGGCCGGGACCTCCACGGCGGTCGTGAGCTACGTGCTGAACGACGGCCCGCGACCGGTCGCCGCGGCGACGCGCGCGAGGGTGCTGGCGGCGGTCGCCAAGCTCGGCTACCGGCCCAACGGCGTGGCCCGCTCGTTGCGGGCGAAGCGCACCCGCGTCCTCGGTCTGCTCGTCCCCGACAGCTCCAACCCGTACTTCGCCCGCCTCGCCCGCGCCGTCGAGGACGCCGCCTTCGCGAGCGGTCACGCCGTCGTTCTCGGCAACGCCGTGGACGACGTGGAGCGCGAGCTCGCCTACGTACGGACGTTCCTGGAGAGCCGGGTCGACGGTCTCCTCTACATCCCGGCCGCCTCGACGAGCCCGAGCATCGAGGAGTTGGCGCGTTCGAAGGTCCCGACCGTCGTCCTCGACCGGACGGTCGCCGGCCTGTCCGCGAGCAGTGTCACGGCGGACAACCGCGTCGGCGCCCGGATGGCGACGCGCCACCTGCTCCAGCACGGCCATCGCCGAATCGCCTACCTCGGCGGTCCCGCCCACCTGTCGACCGCCCGCGACCGCCGCAGGGGCTGGGCCGACGCGATGCGTGGCGCGGGCCTGTCGGTCGAACGCCCACTGTCGGTCGCGGGAGCCTTCGACCGGGAGACGGGCTACCACGGCGCGCTGGCGCTGCTGACCCGCGACCCGGCGCCCACGGCGGTCTTCGCGGCCGCGGACGAACTCGGAGTCGGCGCGATGCGGGCGGCGTTCGAGCTGGGCTGGAAGGTACCGGACGACGTCGCGATCATCTCCTTCGACGGTGTGGCGGAAGCCGCGGCATACACCGTCCCGTCCCTGTCCTGCGTACGCCAGCCGGTCGAGACGATGGGACGTCGGGCGATCGAGATGTTGCTCGACCTCATCGCGGGTACCCAGAGCACCCACCGCGCCGAGGTGGTCCCCGTCGACCTGGTCGCTCGGGGCACCTGCGGCTGCCCCGAGAAGCCAGCTTCCGCGCACCGGCAGGACCCGACCCCGAGCACACGACCCGAACCGAGCACACGTCCCGAGCTGAGCGCACGACCCGAGCCGAGCACACGACCCGACCCAGCGGTACGACTGAACCAGCAGGAGGCCAGCGATGCATGACGCGATCGACCTACGGGAGCTCGCGGAGTGGGAGCTCATCCAGCTCCGCGAGACCGGGTTCGACGTGAGCGAGGAGGAACGCCGGTTGGCCGAGCTCTCGCCCGGTACCGCGGAGGAGTTGGGCGCGCTCCTCGACGACATGGCGGCGAGGTCGGACCGGACCGGATGGTCCTACGTCGAGCCGACCGCGTGGGACGAGCTGGCCGGCACGCTGACCCTGCCGAAGGCCTCGGCGCCTCCGACCGGTGAGGTGCTCGCCGACCGGATCCTCGGCGCCTGGCTCGGCCGGGTCGCGGGCAACATGCTCGGCAAGCCCGTCGAGTGGGGCGACCACTGGACCCCGGCGCACCTGCGTTCCTACCTCGAGCTCGCCGGCGCGTGGCCGCTCGACGACTACATCCCCCTGATGGACCCGGTGCCCGAGGGCTACCGCATCCTCCCGAACTCCTCCCAGACCACGCGCGGCAACGTGCACGGCAGTTCGCGTGACGACGACGTCGACTACACCGTGCTCGGCCTGCACCTGCTGGAGAAGCACGGTCCAGACCTCACCCCGCACGACGTCGCGGACGCGTGGCGGCTGCTGCTGCCGTTGCACCAGACCTACACCGCCGAGCGGGTGGCCTACCGCAACCTCGCCTACGGCCTGCGTGCCCCGGAGACGGCGACCTACCGCAACCCCTACCGCGAGTGGATCGGCGCGCAGATCCGCGGCGACGCGTTCGGGTACGTCTACCCCGGCGACCCGGCCAGGGCCGCCCGGCTCGCCTACCAGGACGCCGTTCTCTCCCACGTCGCCAACGGCGTGTACGGCGAGATGTGGGCGGCGGCCCTGGTGGCGGCGGCGTTCACCGCGAGCTCGCCCCGCGAGGCGCTCGAGGTGTCCTGCGCCGTCGTACCACCGCAGTCCCGGCTGACCGAGGCCCTGCGCGACGTCCTCGACATGCACGAGCGCGGACTCAGCTGGGAGGAGGCCCGGGCCGGCATCGGCGAACGCTACGGCCAGTACAGCTGGATCCACACGATCAACAACGCCGCTGTCGTCGCGGCCGGTCTCCTGTGGGGTGACGGCGACTTCACCCAGACCATCGTGCTGACCGTTCTCGGCGGCCTGGACACCGACTCCAACGGCGCGACGGCGGGCTCGGTGGCGGGCGTCCTCGCCGGGGCCAAGGCCATCCCGTCGCACTGGGTCGACCCGCTCGAGGACCGGCTGCGCAGCGCGTTGTTCGGATTCGACGGTTCGCGGATCTCCGAGCTGGCCGCGCGTACGACCCGGCTCGCGGAGACGTTCGGATCGAACTGAGAGCACACCCAACGAGGACAGGGCGCCGCGGCTCCGGAAAGGAACCCACGTGGAACGCAAGGACACGTTGACCAGACGTCATCTTCTGCGCACCTCCGCCACCGTGGCCGCGGCCGCCACCCTCGCCGCGTGCTCGTCGGGTGCGGACGGTCGAAGTGACGGGCCCACCCGCGCCGGCGCCAGCGCGAAGCCGAACGCCAAGGGCTCGTTGACGAAGCAGCCCGCGGTGCCGGCCGACCTCAGGGAGGCGCCGATGCTGGCGGCCCGGGTCAAGGCAGGCGACCTGCCCGCCCTGAAGCAGCGGCTGCCCGAGAACCCCTACGTCGTACCGCACCGGTGGTTGTCGCCCGGGAAGTACGGTGGCAACCTGCTCCTCAACACCCCGAGCACCGACGACGGGTCGACCAAGGAGTTCATGTACGGCCACTCGCCCCTGCGGTGGTTGAACGACGGGCTCGACATCGGTCCCGGACTCGTGGAGAGCTGGGAGCCGAACGCCGACACCTCCGAGTGGACGCTGCACTTCCGGCCGGGCCTCAAGTGGTCCGACGGGCAACCGTGGACGACGGCCGACGTCATGTACTGGTGGGAAGACCTCGTTCTGAACAAGGAACATCCCGAGGTCCCACCCGACGACGTACGGTCCGGGACGAACTCGGTCGCGAAGCTGTCCGCGCCCGACGAGCACACCCTCGTGCTCACCTTCGACGCACCCGCGCCGATCCTGCCGGAGCGCCTGGCCGCTTGGGTCAAGCGCGGCAACGGCGCGACCTGGATGCAGCCCAAGCACTATGTCGCGCAGTTCCACCCGAAGTACAACAAGAAGATCACCAGCGAGGAGTGGTTCAA
Source organism: Actinopolymorpha pittospori (assembly GCF_014873875.1). GTDB lineage: Bacteria > Actinomycetota > Actinomycetes > Propionibacteriales > Actinopolymorphaceae > Actinopolymorpha > Actinopolymorpha pittospori. The sequence continues at coordinate 3,542,928 of NZ_JADBEM010000001.1, forward strand.
CACCCACGACGACCGGGCCGACTGGGCGCGCAACCCTGCCTGTCCGACGATGACCGGGTGGCGGCTCACGTCCTACCAGGAGGGTCGCAGCCTCGTCTTCGAACGCAATCCCTACTACTGGTGCGTCGCCCCCGACGGTGCGCAGCTTCCCTACATCGACACGATCACCGTGAGTGCGGTGACCGACCCGCAGGTGCGCAAGCTCCAGGTGACCGAGGGCCGGGTCGACTACTGTCACGGGCCGTTCGTGGGGATCGGGCTGCCGGACGTCTCCGCGCTCAAGCAGGCGACCGAACGCAGCGGCATCGACGTCGTGTTGTGGAACTCCGGCTCCGGCACCGGGACGCTCTTCTTCTTCAACTACGACTATCCCGAAGAGAAGATGCGCACGCTGATCCGGAACCCGAAGTTCCGCCAGGCCCTCTCCCATGCCTACGACCGCGACGAGGTACGCAAGAGCGTCTACTTCAACACCGGTGAGAAGACGACGGGCACCACCCATCCCTCCGCCTACGAGTACCTCGTCAACGACGACGGCCGTCAGATGTATCAGCGCTGGCGCGACTCCTACCTGGCCTACGACCCGGAGAGGGCGAAGTCGATGCTCGACGAGATCGGCGTCGTCGACCGGGACGGCGACGGACTGCGGGAGATGCCGAACGGGTCGAAGCTCCGGATCACCCTCGACTACGCCGCCGACGCCGACCGGACGAACATCCAGAAGAACGACGTGATCAAGAAGAACTGGCTGGCCGTCGGCATCTCGACCGAGCTGAACCCGGTGCCGCCCACGACCTTCGGGGAGCGCTGGGAGGCCGGGCAGCTCATGTCGTACACCACCTGGGAGGTCAGCGACACCCCGCTCATCTACCCGGCGCCGGTCGTGCCGGTCCCGCCGGCTCACTGGGCGCCGCTGCACACCCAGGGCTTCACCCTGCAGACGGCCGACCCGGACAAGCTGCGGACGCAGGCGAACGAGGACCCCTGGAAGCGCCAGCCGCCCTGGCTGCTCGCCGAGGAGGGCACCCCAATCGACCGGTTGTGGAAGCTGTATGCGCGGGTGCGGGTCGAGACCGACCGGATGAAGCAGGTCCAGCTGCTCTGGGAGATCTACAAGGTGCACGTCGAGGAGGGGCCGTTCTTCATGGGCTGCGTGGCCGAGGCGCCGCAGGTCACCGGCGTGCACCGGGACCTGCGCAACGTTCCCGCCCGGGAGAACCTCGTGTCCGGCGGCTGGGTGAACGCCTGGACCCACCCGACCCCCGCGGTCTACGACCCGGAGGCGTACTACTGGAGCAACCCCGACCAGCACACCTGAGTGCGTCCCGCAGCCGTGCTGGTTCGCTGACCGGTCCGCGATACCGGTCTAGCGGCGAGGTGCCCGTCCTTGATGGGATGGGCGGGTGCCCGCGACCGGAGGAGACACCACGTCCAGTTCACATACGACCGCCGGGACACCCCCGGCCGATCGTCGACCCGGATGGATCCGGTCCAGGCCACTCGCGGTCACCAACGCGAGCTACGCGGCGCTGTACGCCGTCGACGGTGCGCTGCTGCCCTTCTTCTCGGTCTACCTGGCCTTCGTCCATGGCCTGAGTACGGCACAGATCGGCTTCGTCCTGGCGGCATCCAGCATCGCGGCGGTGCTGGCCCCGCCGATCCTCACGGTCGCCGCGGACCGCTACGGGCGTGCCGAACTGCTGCTCCTGCTGGCGCTGGTGGGATCGGCCGCCGCCCTGCTGGTGTTCGCGTTCGTCGGCGGCTACTGGTGGATCCTCGTCGTCTACACCGTCTTCAGCATGGCGCGAGAACCCACGCGTCCGCTGCTCGACGGCATCTTCTTCGCCTCCCAACGCGTCATTCCGGTCCTGGCCCGGGTCAGCTACCACAAGGTGCGGATCTGGGGCACGTTCGGCTACATGGTCCCGGGCGTGCTGCTGTACTTCGTCCTCACCGACGAGCACTCGTTGTGGCTGCTCCCGCTGGTGGCCGGCGGGCTGGCGGTCGCCGCGATCGTCACGGCGTACGTCCTGCCGACCGGGCTGGCGGCCGGACTCGGCGGCCCGGCCGCGCCCACGCACGGGTCCGGGCCGAGCCTGCGGGACCTGGTTCGCGCCGCGGGAAGCCTGCTGCGCGGACGTGCGACCGCGTTGTTCGTGCTGTCGATGTTCCTGCTGCAGGCGTCGGTGACGGCGTACTCCGCCTTCTACCCGCTCCAGGTCACCGAGGTCGTCGGGCTGTCCCCACGCTGGCTCGGCCTGGTGACCAACCTCGGCGTCCTCGTCGAGCTCGCCTACATGGCGGCGTTCGGCTGGTTCGTACGGCGGCTGGGCTGGCGCTGGCTGATGGTCCTCGGTTCCGGCGCGGCGGCGATCCGGGTCGGGTTGCTGGCGGCGTTCCCGACGATCGGCGTGGTCGTGGGTACGCAACTCCTGCACGGCATGGTGATCATCGTGTCGATGGTCGCGGGCCGGGTCATCCTGGACCGGCGCGCACCGGACCAGATCCGGCACACCGCGCAGGGCCTGTACGCCATGATCGTGCTCGGCGGCGGTCGCATCGTGGGGAGCGCGCTCGGTGGGCTCGTCGCCGACGACGACCTCTCGCTCGCCTTCTGGAGCGCCGCGGTGGCCGCCGCGTTGGCGATGCTGGGGCTCGCACGGGCGCTGCGGGAGGAGCCGAACTCAGGACCCGACGGAGCGGACGGTCCGGACGGCCCCGACGCGCGGCGATCCGAGCCGCGGCCCGCCGCTGTCAGGAGTTCCGAACGGGAAAGCTGAGCTCGGCCGCGAGGCGCTGGGCCGCCTGCTGGAGAAGCGGCGCCGCGTCACTGACAAGATCGTCGGTCATGCGGGCGGCTGGTCCGGACACCGAGATCGCCGTCGGCGTGGGCGGTCCGGGCACCGTCACGGCGACGCAGCGCACGCCGACCTCCTGCTCGCCGTCGTCCACGGCGTACCCACGCTCGCGGATCTCGGTCAGCTCGCGCAGCAGCGCGCCCGGATCGGTGAAGGTACGTGGGGTGAGGGTGCGCATACCGGTACGCCGGAGAACGGCGCTGGCCTCGTCGTTCGTCATCTGGGCGAGGAGTGCCTTGCCTACGCCCGTGCAGTGCAGGGCGACGCGGCGTCCGACCTCGGTGAACATCCGCATCGAGTGCCGGGAGGGCACCTGGGCGACGTACACCGCCTCGTCGCCGTCCAGCAACGCGAGGTTGGCGGTCTCTCCGAGCGCGTTCATCAGCTCCTCGAGCCGGGGACGCGCCCAGGAGCCGAGCATCCGGCTGGCGCTGTCACCGAGGCGGATGAGGCGCGGGCCGAGGGCGTAACGTCTGGACGGCTCCTGGCGGACGTAGCCACCCGCGACGAGCGTGCGAAGGAGTCGGTGGATGGTAGGCGCGGGGAGGCCCGAGGAGGAGGCGAGCTGGCTGAGAGTGACCTCGCCGCCGGCGTCGGCCATGAGTTCCAGAAGCTCGAGCGACCGCTCGACCGACTGCACGGCCCCCGTCGCTGGGGCGGCCACGTCGGACTCGCTGTTCTTCCGCATGGCGAAACCCTAGTGGCCTCTGCATTCGGACGGACATTCGTCTTGAAGATTCCGCATGACGAAAAATATCATCCACAATGAAGAAGAGATAGAAGGGGTGGTGCAGGTGCCGCAGGGTGTCGTGGTGACGGGAGAGGTCGACGAGCGCGGTCAGGAGATCCTGACCGACGAGGCGCTCGAGTTCGTGGCGCAGCTGCAGCGACGTTTCGGTCTTCGACGCGACGAACTCCTCGCCCGCAGGAGCGAACGCCGCGCCGAGGTCGCCCGGACCGGCCGGCTCGACTTCCTGCCCGAGACGAAGGAGATCCGCTCCGAACCCGCCTGGCGCGTGGCGCTGGCCCCCCGGGACCTGGTCGACCGTCGGGTGGAGATCACCGGCCCGACCGAGCGGAAGATGACGATCAACGCCCTCAACTCCGGCGCCCAGGTCTGGCTCGCCGACCTCGAGGACGCCAACACCCCGCACTGGGCCAACGTCGTGGGTGGCCAGGTCAACCTCGCCGACGCGGTTCGCCGGACCGTCTCCTTCAGCTCCGAGGACGGCCGGGAGTACAGGCTGCGAGACGACGCCCGGCTCGCGACCATCGTCGTACGGCCGCGCGGCTGGCACCTCGACGAGCGGCACGTGACCGTCGACGGCAAGCCGATCGTCGGCGCGCTGCTCGACTTCGGGCTCTACTTCTTCCACAACGCGAAGGAACTGCTGTCGCGGGGGAGCGGACCGTACTTCTACCTCCCCAAGATGGAGAGCCACCTCGAGGCGCGGCTGTGGGCGCAGGTCTTCGCCTTCGCTGAGGAGCAGCTCGGCATCGTTCGCGGCAAGGTGCGCGCGACCGTGCTGATCGAGACGATCCCCGCGGCGTTCGAGATGGAGGAGATCCTCTACGAGCTCCGCCACTACGCCTCCGGCCTGAACGCCGGCCGCTGGGACTACCTGTTCAGCGTCATCAAGTACTTCCGGGACGCGGGTGCGTCCTTCGTGCTGCCCGACCGTAACGCCGTGACCATGACCGCGCCGTTCATGCGCGCCTACACCGAGTTGCTGGTGCGTACGTGCCACAAGCGCGGCGCCTTCGCGATGGGTGGCATGGCGGCGTTCATCCCGAGCCGGCGCGATCCCGCGATCAACGAGACCGCCCTCGCGAAGGTGCGGGCCGACAAGGAGCGCGAGGCCGGCGACGGGTTCGACGGCTCCTGGGTCGCCCACCCCGACCTCGTTCCGCTGTGCGAGGAGGTGTTCAGCGCCCGCCTCGGCTCCCACCAGAACCAGCTCTCCCGGCTGCGCGAGGAAGTGAGCGTGACCGCCGACGAGTTGCTCGACATCTCCGCGACGCCGGGCGAGGTGACCGAGGCCGGTCTGCGCAACAACGTCGCCGTCGCGCTGCGCTACCTCGCGTCCTGGCTGGGCGGTGGCGGTGCCGTCGCCATCTTCAACCTGATGGAGGACGCGGCCACCGCGGAGATCTCCCGGTCCCAGATCTGGCAGTGGATCCGCAACAGGACCAAGCTGGACACCGGCGACGTCGTCGAGGCCGACCTGGTGCGCCGGATCGTCGAGGAGGAGGTCGCCGGGATCCGCAGGGAACTCGGCGAGGAGGCCTTCGCGGCCAGCAGGTTCACCCAGGCGCGGGAGCTCTTCGAGCGCGTGGCCCTCGCCGACGACTACGAGGCGTTCCTGACGCTTCCGGCGTACGAACTGATCGACTGAGGCGCCCGTGGGGTGGCCGGCCCGACCGTCCACCCCACGTCGTCAAGGCTCTGTCGCGGCCGTGGTCGTGGGGCGAACCGTCGCCCCGTGGCCACGACTGCGGTCGTAGGGTGGGCTGGTTGGTTCGGTCGGTGCGGGTTGGGTCATCGAAGGTTGGGTCATCGAAGGTTGGGTCATCGAAGGTTGGGTCATCGAAGGTTCGGTCGTCGAAGGTTGGGTCATCGAAGGTTCGGTCGTCGAAGGGTGGACGTATGAGGGTCGTCGTCATCGGGGCCAGCGGTCACATCGGTTCCTACCTCGTACCGGCGTTGGTCGACGGCGGGCACGACGTCGTCACGGTCAGCCGGGGTCAGCGCGAGCCCTACCGCCGCGCGTCGGTGTGGAACCGGGTCGAGCGCGTCGTCGCCGACCGGGCCGCCGAGGACGCAGCCGGTACGTTCGGGAAACGCATCGCCGACCTCGCGGCCGACGTCGTGATCGACCTGATCTGCTTCGAACCCGAGTCCGCCCGCCAGTTGGCGGAGGCGTTACGGGGAAGGGTCCAGCACCTGCTGCACTGTGGGACCGCGTGGGTGCACGGGCCGAGCGTGCAGGTCCCGACCAGCGAAGATGCGCCACGCCGCCCGTTCGGTGACTACGGGGTCAAGAAGGCGGCCATCGAGGCGTACCTCCTCGACGAGGCGCGCCGTGGCCAGCTTCCCGCGACGATCCTGCACCCGGGCCACATCGTGGGGCCCGGCTGGCGTCCCATCAACCCGGCTGGCAACCTCGACCTGACAGTCTTCGCCCGCCTCGCCCACGGTGAGGAGGTGCTGCTGCCCAACCTCGGGATGGAGACGCTGCACCACGTGCATGCGGACGACGTCGCGCGGTCGTTCCTGGCCGCACTGGAGCACCGTGCCGCCTCCATCGGGGAGAGCTTCCACGTGGTCTCCCCAGCGGCACTGACCCTGCGCGGATACGCCGAGTCCGTCGCGGGCTGGTACGGCCAGCAGGCATCGCTCGCCTTCGCGCCGTACGACCGCTGGAAGGAGACGGTCGACCCGGACGCCGCCCGCGCCACGTGGGACCACATCGCCCACAGCCCGAACTGCTCGGTCGCCAAGGCCGCCGCGCGACTGGACTGGCGTCCGATCCACACGTCGCTGGACTCGGTGTACGAGGCGGTCGCGTGGCTCGGCGCGCGGGGCGACCTGCCCGCTCTCGACTGAGCGTTGCCGCCGCGTCCGGACGGCCGCGACGGTCTCCGGCAGGGTCCGGACCCTCTTGTCAATGGACCGTTGACGGATGGTCGACGGAGCTCCCTGGTCGGCGAACGTCGTTTCGGCGAGGTCCGGGAACCCGGGCACCGCGCCGCGCCCGCACCATGTGCGAGTCGGCCCCTCAGCGCAACGGGTTCGTCTTGCCGAACGCACGGATCGCGTCGACGGTCTCGGCCGGAAGGGGTTCTTCGGCGGCGGCGACGTTGGCGCGGAGCTGTGCCACGGACTTCGCGCCCGGGATGACGGTGGAGATCTCCGGTTGGGCAAGGACGAAGCGGAGGGCGGCCTGCGCCATGCTCAGTCCCTCGGGTACCAGCGTCCGGAACTCCTCGACCGCGCCGGCGCGGCGGCGGATGTCCTCCTCCGACCACCAGTTGTCGCGATCGTCGCCCGCGAAGCGGCTGCTCGCGTCATACTTCCCCGACAGCCACCCGGACGCGAGCGGCGTCCGCACGATCACGCCCACGCCGGCCTCGGCGGCTTCCGCGATGACGTCAAGCTGACCTTGCTCCAGGGCGTTGATGTTCGTCTCGATCACACTGCTACCGGTCGTCTCCAGGATCCGGCGGAGCTCGTCGGCACTGCTGGCACGATCCGCGACACCGTAGGCGCGCACCACACCGGCGTCGACCAGTCGCTGAAGGATTTGGTAGTGCGGAACGGCCGTGCCGTCCATCAGGTCGAACGGCGGACTGTGGATCAGGAGCACGTCAAGGTAGTCCGTACGCAGCCGGGACAGGCTCAGCTCCACGGCCTCCTCGATGCGGTCGGCTGAGTGGTCCTCCTGGTAGCCAGGAGCCCAGAACCCGAACTTCGTGCAGATCACGGCCTGGTCGCGCCGACCTTCGAGCGCCCGCCCGAGGTACTCCTCGCTGCGACCGTCGGCGTACGGCGAAGCGGTGTCGACGAAGGTGCATCCGAGCTTCAGCGCCTCGTCGACGATCCGGAGGGACTCCTCCTCGCCCGGACCCGACCATTCCCACCGCGCGCCGAGCTGCCAGGCGCCGAGGCCGATCTCACTGGCCTGGAGGCCGGACCGTCCCAGCGGTCGCTTCCTCAGTGTCATGCCCGCAATCTAGGAGCCAGTCGGCTGCCCGCCCCGGTCCGCTCGGCGCGCGTTCGCCCAGACCAATCCAGACCAATCGGGATTCCAGTCGGAATCCGTGGCGCAGACGATCGCTCAGGTACGCGTCCGGTGCTTCTCCGGCGTTCGCCAGCTCTCCGCGTGCCGCGCGGCGCGGTCGCGCAGGCTCATGACGTCCGCCAGTTGGATGCAGGCGCGTTCGATCTCCTGGTAGGTGCGGTTGCGTTCGGCGACCAGCGCGGCGAGCAGCAGGCCGGTCAGCGCGGCGGAGGTGTTGAACGCCTGCAACGTGATGAGTTTCGCGAACTGGTCGATCCCCGCGAACGGCCCCGTTCCGCCCTCGGCCGCGAAGGTCACCACGAGGGAAGCGACCAGGACGCACGGGGCGGCGCCGGAGAGCTGGAAACGCCAAGCGGCCCAGAACAGGAACGGGAAGACGAGGAAGAGGACGTCGAAGCTGCTCCGCGTCCCGAGCATGGCCACCAGAAACGTCCCGGCCAGAAGGAGGATCGCCTCGACGACCCGGGCCGGTCGGACCCGCGACGGCTGGTACATCCTGTGCAGCATCCGTCTCACGAACCTGTACAGCAACAACACCACGGGGGTGATGACGAGGATCCCGGTCGCGTTGCCGACCCACCAGACGAACCACGTGCTCCCGTAGCTTCGCGCCAGCTCGTCGTGGCTGACCACGAGGAGGCCGGCGCCCACGCTCGCGCTCACCGTCATGGCGATGAATGCGCCCAGGAAGACCAGGGCGAGAGCGTCCCGGAGACGGTTGAGCTCGACCTGGAACCCCACCCGGCGCAGCAGGTAGCAGGCGAGTACGGGTGCGAGTGAGTTGCCGGCGGCTAGCGCGATACACCCGGGTAGCGGCAGACCGATCGAGAGACCGACGAGAAACCCACCGATGGCGATTCCGGGCCATATCCGCCAACCGAGCAGCAGCAGCGCCCCCAGGGCGACGCCGGTCGCCGGCCAGAATGGCGTGAGGTGCCCCCGGAGCAGTTGGTCGAGCAGCCCCAACTCACCGGCCCCGAAGTAGACGGCGGCGACGCAGACGTTCCACAGGGCCGCCGTGGCATATCGCCGGACGTGGGATGGCACGCTAGCCACGCTACGCGCGATGGCAAGGGCGGCCGCGACCTGACCCCGCGCCGAACCGCCCGTGATCTACCTGAGCGCGCCCTAGGGTCGTCGGATGGGGAGGCGGAGGTGGGACTGGCGAGGCCCGGGCCAGCGGTTGGGCCGGCTGCTGGGCCGCCTACGGCTCCGCTGGCTGCACGCGCCCCTCCTGGTGCCGCCGGTCGCCGTGGTCGTGCTCGGTGCCACGTGGGGTCGCCATCTGGGCCTCGGGGCGCTGCTGGTCGTCGTCGCGCTCGCCCTGGTGGCGGCGGTGATCGCCGCCGTCCACCACGCGGAGGTCGTGGCTCACCGGGTCGGCGAACCGTTCGGCACGCTGATCCTCGCCGTCGCGGTCACCGTCATCGAGGTCGGGTTGATCGTGATGCTGATGACCTCCGGCGGCCCCGGCACGTCCTCGCTGGCGCGCGACACCGTGTTCTCCGCCTTCATGATCGTCTGCAACGGCGTGATCGGCCTGTGCCTGCTGGTCGGAGGTCTTCGACACCGCGTGGTGGAGTTCCGGGTCGAGGGGGTGACCGGCGCGCTCGCCACCCTGAGCGCGGTGGCGACGCTGGCACTGGTGCTGCCGTCCTTCACCACCAGTACGCCCGGACCGACCTACTCGACGGCGCAGTTGGCGTTCGCCGGTATCGCGGCATTGACCCTGTACGGCGTGTTCGTGTTCGTCCAGACCATCCGTCACCGCGACTACTTCCTGCCCGTCCCGACCGAACCGACTTACCGCGCCGGAGCCCGCCCGGACGACGAGCACGCAGCCCCGCCCTCCCCGCGAAGTGCGTTGCTCAGCCTCGGCCTGCTCGCGGTCTGCCTGGTCGTCGTCGTCGGGTTGGCGAAGACCGTCTCACCCTCGATCGAGAGCGGGGTCGCCGCGGCCGGAGCACCGCAGACGGTCGTCGGTGTCGCCATCGCGTTGCTGGTCCTGCTGCCGGAGACGGTGGCCGCCGTCCGCGCCGCGCTTCGCAACCGGATCCAGACCAGCCTGAACCTCGCCCTCGGTTCGGCGCTCGCGAGCATCGGGCTGACGATTCCCACCATCGCCTTCGCCTCGGTCTGGCTGCCCGGCACGCTGGTGCTCGGGCTCGGCGCCACCCAGATGGTGTTGCTCGCCCTCACCGTCGTGGTCAGCGTGCTCACGATCGCGCCCGGACGAGCGACCCTCATGCAGGGAACCGTCCACCTCGTGATCTTCGGCGCGTTCCTCTTCCTCGCGGTCACGCCGTAGGGCCTCAGACCTCGGTGACGTTGTCCTCACTGAGGATCTTGGTCGGCGAGATCCGCAGGAGGAGTGTCCCTTCGCCGGCGTTGAGTCGACCGTAGTGGTCGGCCTGCTCCGGGCCGACGTACCGCTCGGCGTTGCGGGTGGACCAGTACAGCGTCTGCTCGGGGTCCTCCGTGGTGGAGACCTCGGCGTCCATCAGGACGAAGGAGAACGGTGGCCGGTCGTCGTCGACGCAGACGGAGACCCGCGGGTCGCGGAGTATGGCCCGACCTTTCACCGAGTCCCGGGGGGTGACCGTCATGAGGTCGGGTCCGTCCATGACGAACCACACCGGTGTCACGTGTGGACGGCCGTCGCGGCGAACGGTGCCCAGCCGTGCGGTGCGGGTGCCTTCGGTGAGGAATTCACGACACTGTCTTTCGCTCATCTGGCCCATGAGGGTCTCCCTTTGTTCCCACTCTTGTCCAATTCTTCGTCTCAACTCCATTTCCGCATTGCCTGCCGCGTGGTCCGCGAAGGCCACGGCTACCTGGAGAATCGCACGGCAGCAATGAACTGTCCGGCGATTCCGGTGGTGCCGGGAAGCCCGAACTGTGGCCGGGAAATGGACTACCGAAGAATTCGCGACGATCAAACACTCGTATGGGATAGGACTGTGCCAGGACGTCGCGAATCGCGGGCCGGGTACAAATGTGGGCACAAATGTTCCACAAATGCACTGCAGAACACACGGACAGAAATGTAGGCGCAACAACGTCACCGTCGGGGCGGACGTATGTTCGTGGCCGTTGGTGCGGGTGGAGAAATGAGCCATGGTGCAGAGCGCGGATGAGGCCAGGTTACTCATTTACTCCCAGGACGGACTCGGGCTCGGTCACCAGCGGCGTACGACACATGTCGCCAACGAGTTCCTGCGGGCCCACCCGGGCGCCAGCGTGTTGACGGTTTCCGACTCACCGCTCGGCCGGTTCTTCGCGTCGTCGGGCACCCACGACTACCTGAAGCTGCCCTCGTTGCGCAGGGCCGGACCCGGCCTGTGGCGCCCGCTTTCGCTGGCGTCGCCGTTCGACGACGTGCTCGCACTGCGACGCGACCTGATCCGGGTGGCGGCGCAGAGGTTCCGGCCGGACATCCTGCTGGTCGACCACCACATGCCGAACGGCCTGATGGGGGAGTTGCTCCCCGCGCTGGAGGCGGTCCGGACCACTCCGGCGCGTGTGGTGCTCGGTCTGCGGGACATCCTCGACGCGCCCGAGACGGTGCAGCGTCGGTGGCGGCTCGAGGGGGCGTTCGAGGCGATCGAACGCCACTACGACGACGTTCTGGTCTTCGGGTCGCGCGAGGTGTACGACCTGGCCGCGGAGTACGACTGGCCCGAGGTGGCCGCGAGGCGTCTGCGTTACTGCGGATACGTGGGCGCGGCACCCTCGCCCACGTCGGCGGCGGAGATCCGCCGCATCTACCTGCGTGAGGAGACCGGGCCCCTGGTCCTCGCGCTCGGCGGTGGTGGTGCCGACGCCTATCCGCTGTTCGACGCGCTGCTCCGTTCGGTCCCGGCTCTCCTCGCGCGCCGGCGGTGCACGTTCGTCCTCATCACCGGGCCCCTCCTGCCGAAGGCGGAGCGGCTCCGGTTGCTCAGCCGTGCCCGCGATCTCCCGGTCCACGTGCTCACCCGGGTCGACGACGCCACCCCGTACGTCGGAGCGGCCGACCTCGTGGTCGCGATGGCCGGCTACAACACCGCGGTCGAGATCCTCAGCCAGCAGACGCCCGCCCTCCTGGTGCCGCGCAGCGGGCCGAGCGCGGAGCAGCAGATGCGGGCGCGGTCGTTCGCCGAGCGGGGCTGGGTGCACTGGTTGCCCCCGGACCAACTGGCGGCGCAGGCGCTCGCCGCCGCGGCCGCGACGATCCTGGCCGGGTCGGCGCCGACGCCGGCGAGCGCGCCGGACCTGGGTGGCCGTGAGGTGGTCGTCGAGCGGCTCCGGTCGGGACTGGGGCACGTGCGGCAGGCCGCCGGCGCGCTGGTCGAGGGGTGATCGTGGCCAGTGTCTCGCCGCCCGCGTCCGGGCAGATCGCCCGCCTCGTCGCCGGCCACCGCGGCCTGGAGGGTGTCCGCCGTGCGGTCACCGACCCGTTCGCGTACGGGTTCGGCCCGCTGCTCGACCACTGCCTGCCCAACCGGTCCCGCCGACTGGCGCCGATGCTGGTGCGGTCGAAGTACCTCCCCGGACGCACGCTCACGGCGTACTACACCCTCGCGACCGGGAACCACCGCTACGCCCCGCGCCACCTCGCGCTGACCTGGTCCGTGGTGCCACCAGACCTCGACGGGCTCGCGCTGCTGGAACGCGAAGCGGACGTCCGCGGCCTGGTCGAACCCTTCAGCCGGCTGGTCGCCTCCACACCGGACGGCTGCCTCACCCTGCTCCTCGCGCCGATGGATCCGGCCTTCCCACGGCTGGTGCGCCTGTCCGAACCCGGGTACGTCACCTCGACGGCGGCGAGCCTGGCCGGTCGCCGTACGACGAGTGAACGTGAGGTACGAACGGTCCGGTACCGCCCGGGCCGGCGGCACGTGCTGCGCGTGACGACCACCGAGCCGATCGGGATCGGGTCAGCTCACGACCCGGTCCTCGGTGAGGGCGGATCCGGCGCGGCGATCGTCAAGCTGTACCGCGACGGGGCGGGCACCCGGCCGATCGCGGTGGCCGCCGCGCTCGACGCCGCGTTGACCGCGGCGCTGCCGGGCGTCCGACCGGCGCGCTCGATCGGGTACGTCGAGGCCGACCAGGCGTCGTGGTGGACGGCCGAGGACGGCGAGCCGGTGTGGCGCCGGCTGTCCGACCTGCGGGCGGCCGGTCTGCTCCGCCGGATCGGGCAGGCGCTGCGGGTGGTGCACGAGGCGGGGCCCGTCCCGGCGGACGCGGCCTGGCCCTGTCCGCTCCCGTCGTTCCCGCGCACCCCGCCGTTGCCGAGGTACGACGCGTTCGCGGAGATGGCCGCCACGGCTCGGGCGGCTGAGCACATCCGCGGCCTGCTCCCGCAGGTGGGCGCCCGGATCCGGGACGTGATCAGCCAGCTCGGCGACGGTCTGGCCGCCCGCCCGGCCGAGCCCGCGACCCTGATCCACGGCGACCTGACGTGTGAGAACGTCCTCGTCGCCGGCGACGAACTCCGCCTCATCGGCCTCGACCGCGCCTGCATCGCCGAGCCCGCCCTCGACCTCGGCACCTTCGTCGCCGACCTGTGGTGGTGGTGCGCGTCGCTCGGCGTGGACGCACGGCCGGCGGTCGCGGCGTTCGTCGACGGCTACGGACCCTGCGACCGCGTCCGGCTGGCGCGGGCGCACGGCCTCGCGGTGCTGTTCCATCTCAAGCTCGCCGCCCGGCGGATCCCGATCCACCACCCCGAATGGGCGCACCACGTCATCCGGGCGGTCCGGCTGGCGGAGGACGCCGTGGTCGGAGGTCCGCGATGACCGCGGCGGCGCCGGCCGTGCCGCCCGGGTCGCCGCTCGCCGACCTGGACCCCGCCCTGCCGCACCTGGCCGAGGTGGTCGCGACGATGACCGCGGAGCTGGCCGCGACACCCGGACGTACCCCCTTCCACGCGCACTGGACGCCGGGCGAACGCTGCGTCCTGACCTACCGCCCGGCGTCCAGCGGCGAGCCCGCCACCTTCGTCGTGTGCGAGGTGACACCGGGCGGCTCGACCCGGCGCGACTTCCGGGCGGACCCCGCGCTTCCTGGACTGGGCACCGCCACCGACGCCGCCGCGGTGCGCGACCTGCTCGGCACCCGGCTGGCCGGCGGGACCATCCAGGACTGCGTCGTCGAGCCGGTGCGCTACCGGCCCGGGTCGCGCTGCGTGCTGCGGTACCAGATCACCGACGGCACCGGTGGGCACGAGCTGTACGCCAAGGTGGTCGGGGCGGACGCCGGCCTCGACGTTCCGGTCGCCCTGGACCAACCGGTCGCCCTGGACCAACCGGTCGCCCTGGACCAACCGGGCGCCGTCGACGAGCCGCTGGCCCTGGACGAGCCGAAGCGCCGGTTGTTGCCACGCCTGGTCGGCGCCTGGCCCGAACACGGCCTCCTCGTGCACGAGGCGGCCGAGGGGCGCGACCTCGCCGCCGTACTCCGCGACCCGGCCGTGCCCCCGCGTACCCGGGTGCGGCTCGCGTACCGGCTCGGCAGTCTGCTGGCCCGACTCCACGCCGGGCGCGTCGCGGCACCCGTCCGCACCGGAGCCGACTCGCTGCGGGACGTCTCAGCGTCCCTCTCCGCCGTACGCCAGGCCGATCCGCACGCCGCCCGACGGCTCGCGACCGTCCTTGATCGGCTCACCTCCTGGCTCCCCGCGTCCGGCGGCCAGGTGCTCACGCACGGCGCGTTCCGGCCCGCGCAGGTGGTCGTCGCCGCCAACCGGCTGACCCTGCTCGACCTGGAGGACGCCTGCCGCGGCGACGCCGAGCGGGACCTCGGCACCCTGCTCGCGCACCTGTTGTGGCAGTGGGTACGCCAGCCCGGCGAGCGTTCCACCACCGAGGCGGCCGGCCGTGCCTTCGTCGCCGGTTACGAGCGACGTGCCGGCCGGGTCGACCCCGACGTCCTGCTGTGGTGGCGGAGCCTCGCCCTGGTGTCGCTCGCGGCCGGCCGCTACCGCCGGCTCGAGGTGTCCAGCTGGCCGCGGGTTCCGGCGCTGCTCGACTGCCTCGAACGACTCGTCGCCGCGGTGCCGGTCCGGACGTCGGCGCCACTGGCCGCCCAGCTACTCGACCGGCAGGCCATGACCCGGGCGTTGCGGCCCGAGCTCGCGCCGGTCGCCGCCGAACCCGCGGGCCTGGACGTGACGGCCGCGCGGCTGATCCAGCACGCGCCCGGTCGGCGCACGGTCCTGCAGTACACCGTCCGCGGACTACGCACCGGCGCGCCCACGCAGCTCATCGGCAAGCTGTTCGCCCAGCCGCACCGCGCGGCACTCGCGGCCGCCAACCTGCGGGCGCTTGCCGACGGGCCGTTCAAGGGTCGCGGCGCGCTTCGCGTACCCGAGCCGCTCCCGTCACCGCTGGAGCGCGGACTGCTCCTCTACCGCCGCTGCGCCGGTGTCCCGCTGGACCGGCTGGAGGGCATGGTCGCGCTCGCGGGTGTCCGCGCCTCCGCGCGTTGGCTGGCCCGACTGCACGGGTCCGACGTCGTCCTCACCCGGCGGCTCGACCTGGCGACGGAGTGCGCCACCGGCCGGGGCTGGGCGAGCCTGGTCGCCGACCGGGAGCCGGACCTGTTCGGGCTGGCCTGGCGGCTGGCCGACGGGTGGTCCGGCGCCGCGCAGGCCGCAGCACCGGCGCCCTACGTACCGATCCACAAGGACTTCCACGCGGGCCACGTGCTGGTCGACGACACGGTGACCGTGATCGACCTGGACGAGGCGCGGATGGGCGACCCCGCGCTCGACCTGGCGCACTTCTGCGCCTACCTCGACCTGTCGGTCGGGTCGGGACGCGCGGCGGGGCTTCGGCGGGCGTTCCTCGAGGAGTACGCCACCGTCGCCGGCCGGCCGGACGCGGTACGCATCGCGCTCTTCGGTGCGTACGCCTGGCTCAAGATCGCGAAGCGACTCGTCATGGGCATCGGGCCGCACCGGTCACTGGAACGGCCGGCGCGCACTCGTGAGGTGGCCCGCGCACTACAGAGGGGGCTGGCATGCCTGGACACGTGATCATGGTCGTGCGCAGTTGGCCGCGCCAGTCCCAGAGTTTCATCGTCGATGAGGTCGTGGCGATGGAACGTCGGGGGCTCGAACTCACCATCGTCAGCCTCGCCCGCTCTGGTGAACGTCGCCGCCATCCCCAACTCGACGCGATGCGGGCCATGGTGCTCTTCCTGGACGCGGCGGGGGCGAACGCCCGGTGGACGCGGATCCTCGAGCACACCCGCGCCCTCGCCGGCGCACCCGGGCGCTACCTGCGGACACTCGGCTACGCGTGGCTCCATCCGCGGCTGAGTCGGGGCTACTCCACCTACTCGACCATCCGCTGCTTCGACCACGCGGTCGCCGTGGCCGGGCTCGCGTTCCGGCTGCGGCGTTCGGGTGCGGGGGCGCCGCACATCCACGCGCACTTCGCGCACGATCCCGCGCTCGTCGGCATGCTGGCCAGCCGGCTGACCGGACTGACGTTCAGCTTCACCGCCCACGCGGAGGACCTCTACCGGATACCGCCGGCCAGTCTCCTCGCCCGGGTCACCGCGGCGAACGCCGTGGTCACCTGCTGCCAGGCCAACGCCGCCTACATCGCGAGGAACGTCCCGCGCACGGTGCGGCCGCCGGTGCGGGTCATCCACCACGGTGTCGAGCTGGATCGCTTCCGCCCCGCCCGTCGTCCGGCCCGCCCCGACCTCACCCTCGTCTCGATCGGCCCACTGACGGAGGAGCACGGGTACGTCGATCTGCTCCGCGCCTGCGCCGCGCTGGCGGAGTCCGGCCACCGCTTCACCTGCGAGGTGTACGGCGACGGCCCGTTGCGGCGCCAGCTCATCGAGCTCAGCGTCGGCTTCGGGCTGGCCGGTCAGGTCTCCTTCCGCGGCGAACGCAGCCGTGACGAGATCGGACGGGTACTCGCGGGCGCGGACATCTTCGTCGTGACGCCTGGTGGCGCGACCGACGACGACGCGGACGGCCGGCCGAACGTCGTCCTCGACGCGATGGCTAGTGGCGTACCGGTCGTGACCACCGCCATCGCAAGCCTCTCCGAACTCGTCCGGTCGGGCCAGAACGCCCTGGTGGCCCCGCCCGGAGACGTGGAGACCATCGCCGCCCACCTCGCCGCGCTGCTCACCGAGCCGGCGTTGCGGCGGCGGATCGGGGAGGGTGGGCGGCACACGGTCGAGGCGCGTTACGACGTCGAAGCCGCGGCGTCCGCCCTGGAGACGGTTTTCGGAACACGCACATCGCTTCCCGCGGAGGTGGCTCCATGACGCAGGCTCCCGAGTTCACACCGGCGCACCCGGCGCCGTCGGCGTCCACGGTCGTCACCGACCCCGAGGCGCCTTCCTCGGGCGCCGCCGAACCCGAGGCGCCCGCCGTGGTCGGTTCGGCGGGCCAGGCGTTCGCGGAGCACGACCCGCGGCCGGGTGGTCGCGTCGGCGGGCCGGTCGAGCGCGAGTCCGACAGGTTCGCGGAGGCTCTCCAGGCCCGGGTGATGGGACCGCGGCTCGGCGCGGCGCTGGCCGCCGGTCCGGGCCGCGACCAGCTGGTGCACGGACGTGGCGAGAACTCGGCCGGCCAGGTGGTGGACGCGCACTTCGACCCGGGTCGGCGAGCATGGGTGCTCTACCGACACGCGGGCCGGCTCGTCCGCGGCGACCTGGTTCTCGACGACCCGGGCTCGGCCGACGGAGCGGGCCAGGCCGACGGAGCGGGCCAGGCCGACGGACCAACGGCGTACACCGACGGCCACCTCCCCGTCGTCGCCCCCGGCGTACGACTCGCGGTCTTCCCATCCGATCCGGACCTGCCGACCCTGGCCGGCGCCGTGGACTCCTCGGTCCTCGCGGTGCGGCTGCGGGCCGTCCTCGGTCGGGCTGCGGACCCGGGTGCCCGCCGGTGCTGGGTGCGCCCGCTGCGTTACCGGCCCGGTCAGCGCGCGACGCTGGGGCTCGACTTCGCACCGAGCCGGCTGTCGTACGTCGCGAGGGTCTACGCCGACCCGAACCACGCGATCGCGGTGGCCGCCGTGAGCCGGTCCCTCGCGGCGGCCGCGGAGCCGAAGGGTGTCCTGCGGATCGCCCCCGCCGTCGCCCTCCTGCCCGATCTCGCGACCCTGGTCCACGCCGCCGTCGGTGGGGTGCCACTCGACCAGCTGTGGTCCTCCCGGCAGGCGCGAACGGCGTCCGCTCCGGCGCTTCGGGAGGGCGTCCACCGCGCGGCCCGGGCGCTCGCCGAGCTGCACGTGGCTCCCGTGGTCGGCCCACCCGCCGCTCCGGTGCGGCACGAGCTGCACGGCTTCGGGGAGCGCGCCGCTCGGATCGCGGTCGTCGACGGAGCACTCGGCACATCGCTGGCCAGGGTGGCCGAGCGACTCCTGCGTACCCAGGACGCGTTCATCCGTTCGGGCGCCGGGACGGTCGGACTCGTGCACGGTGCCTGCACGCCCCGCAAGTTCCGGCTCAACGGTCGCCGGATCATCCTGCTCGACCTCGACCACCACGGTGTCGCCCACGTCGCGAGCGACCTCGGCACGTTCCTCGCGTCGCTCGCCGTGCAGGAGGTGCGACACCGGCTGCGTGGCGGCGGTGCCTCCTACTCCGAACGGCTCGCCCGGCTCGGGGCGGAGTTCCTCGCCGCCTACCTGGGTGCCCGCGGTGACTCCGATCCGGCCGCGGTCGGCGAAGCCAGGTGGTGGACGGCGGTCGCGCTCGAACGTTCGGCGCTGCGCGCCTTCGCCCGCGCACCCTGGTCACCGTTGGCCGGGGCGCTCGTCGAGCGGGCACACGGGTGCCTCGACCAGCTGGACAAGACGGCTGTCCACGTCGATCGGTCAGGTGATCGATAGGGTGGGGAGGTTGTCGAGAAGGAGATGGTCGTGAGCGAGTCGAACAACTTTAACGACAAGGTCATCGCGGAGTTCCGGGCGAACGAGGGCAAGGTGGGCGGACCTTTCGAGGGCAAGCCGCTGCTGCTGCTCCAGACGACCGGTGCGAAGTCCGGACAGCAGCGGATCTCGCCGCTGGTCTACCTCGCCGACGGCGACCACATCGTCCTCTTCGGTTCGAACGCCGGCCGCCCGCGACACTCCGCCTGGTACCACAACATCCTGGCCAACCCGTCGGTGACGATCGAGATCGGCACCGACAAGTACGACGCCACCGCCTCGGTCGTGACCGGCGAGGAGCGCGAGCGGCTGTGGAAGGCGCAGGTCGCCGTGGCTCCCTACTTCGCCGACTACCAGGCCAAGACCGACCGCGAGATCCCCGTCATCATCCTCGAGCGCACGGGCTGAGTCTCAGCCCGGCGGGCGGTCGCGTCAGTGGACCGGACGGTAGGCCGAGAGTACGAACGACGCGGTGACCTCCACGCCCCCGCGCAGTGCCGCCAACCTCGCTCGACGATCGCCGCGGTCGAGGTGGTGGGCGTTCGGCCCCATCTGGACCAGCCGGCGGACGTCGTCGGCGTCGAGCGCGAGTTCGACGGAGAGCGGCTCACGGTCGACCAGCCGGAACCTCCCGGCCAACGCCGTGTCGACCTGGTCCAGCTTGTCCTCCTGGATCCCGAGCAGGTCGACCCACGCCCGTAGCTCGGCGAGGTGGTCCTGCGTGGGCGTGACCACCGCGAGCGTGCCCTCCGGGGCGAGCACCCGGTGGAACTCGTCGGGATTGCGTGGCGCGAAGACGTTCAGGATCGCCGCCGCCGAACCGGTCCGCAGCGGCCAGGGCTGCCAGACGTCCCAGCCGATCGCCGCGGCGCGCGAGTGGGCGCGGGCGGCTCGGCGCAGCCCGGCGGTCGAGGAGTCGAGCGCCAGCCCGACCGCCTCGGTCAGGTGGTCGAGCACGACGGCGAGGTAGTAGCCCGTTCCGGCCCCGGCGTCGACAACGAGACCGCCGCCGGGCACGAGGCGGGCCACGAGGGCTGCCAGGTTGTCGGCCAGGGCCGCGTAGTGGCCGGCCGCCAGGAACTCCGACCGGGCCGTCGCCATCTCGGTCGAGTCGGCCAGCGGTGTGCGGGGCCGCGCGCCCAGGAAGTTGACGTAGCCCTGTCGGGCGATGTCGAAGCTGTGGCCGGCCGGGCACCGCAGTGCGGTCGGGCTCTGGGTCAGCGACTCGCCGCACACCGGGCAGGACACCGCCCGTACGACCGCGGGCGGCAACCGGTCGCCGCCCTCGCGCGTCATGTGCGGCGTACGGATGTCGTGCTGCCCTGCCACGGACTCCCCAGACGGATCGGTCGACAAGGATCGGTCCGCCGAACGGTTCGATGGGCGAAACGGTTCGGCCTCTCTTCGACGCTACGCGAGCCGGTCGGCCCCGACGCGGCTGGGGGCGGCGTAGGGGATGGTTGGACACGACCGGGTCCGACGCGGACGCGGCACGGCACAGCATCGCGGGCTAGGCTGCCTCGGGCGGGTGTGATCACCCCGATTGCGAACCGGGACCAGAAGTCGAGACCGGATGGTCCGTCTGTCGGCGCCGCCAACGGGGCAGGGGAGTGGGAGTTTTGATGAGCGAGGACGACCGGCTGATCGCTGGCCGTTACCGCCTTCACGAACGGGTCGGCAGTGGCGGCATGGGCGTGGTCTGGCGGGCCAATGACGAGCGCCTGCACCGGCCGGTCGCGGTCAAACGTCTGTTGCTTCCTGCCTATCTCAGCGGCAGCCAGGCGGAGGAGGCGAAGCTCCGCGCGATGCGGGAGAGTCGCATCGCCGCGCGTATCCAACATCCGCACGTCATCGCCATCTACGACGTCGTCGAGGACGACGGCCATCCCTGCTTGGTGATGGAGTACCTCCCCTCCAAGAGTCTGTCCGAGACTCTCGTCGAACGCGGCACCCTCGACCCCTACGAGGTCGCCCGCATCGGCATCCAGGCCGCGTCGGCGTTGGCGTCCGCGCACGCCGCCGGCGTGGTCCACCGCGACATCAAGCCGGGCAACGTCCTGCTCGGCGACAACGGCACGGTGAAGATCGCCGACTTCGGCATCGCCCGCGCGGTGGGGGATGTCACCGTGACCGCGACCGGACTCATCTCCGGCACGCCCGCCTACCTCGCGCCCGAGGTCGCGAAGGGCCAGGACGCGACGTTCGCCTCCGACGTCTTCTCACTCGGTTCGACGCTGTACGCAGCGGTCGAGGGAATTCCACCGTTCGGGCGTGGCGACAACCCCATCGCGCTGCTGTACCAGGTCGCGTCCGGCCAGGTCACACCTCCGCGGCAGGCCGGCCCGATCACCGACGTCCTGCTGCGGCTCCTGCAGGTCAACCCGCGCCGGCGGCCGGCGGCGACGGAGGTGGGGCGTGACCTCGCCCTCATCGTGAGCGCGCGGTCGGTGCAGCGGGACATGCTGTTCGGGCGTACGTCGATGACGCTTCGCTACGACGAGGCCCCCTCCCGGTCCGGCATCAGGCTGTACGGCGAGTCGCCGGCCCCGTCCACGTCTGGTGGCGCGGCGGCGGCCGGTGGCGCGGCAGCCGGTGGCGCGGCAGCCGGTGGCGCCGCGGCCGGTGGCGCCGCGGCCGGTGGCGGGGCAGCCGGTTCGACGGCCCCCGAGGAGGCCGGTGCCGGGTCCGCGTCGACTCCCGGTGCGAGCACCCCGGCTGGTGCCGCTGCCGATGCGGCCGCCGCGCCGGAGGACGCCAGCGCCCCGGCCGAGGACGCGGTCCCTGAGGACGCGGACGCGCAGGGCACGGGCTCTGGTGCCGTCGCCGACGAGGCGGCGGGGTCCAGCGCCGCGACCGAGAAGTTCTCGACGCCTGAGCCTTCGGGGCCCTCCGAGCCTTTCGAACCCACCGCCCGCTTCGCACTTCCGCGTGAGGCGGCCGGCACCGCGGACGCGCCGGTCCACACCGACCAACCTGCCGAGGAGGAGGTCGAGCCGGGGACCGACCGCGGACCCGGCGCGGGTGCGCACTGGTCCGACTCCACTCCGCAGGCCTACTCGTTGTTGGGATCCTTCGACCGTTCCGACGCGGCGGGCGGTGTCCCCGGCGGGACGGCCGGACGTGACGTCGGACGTGACATCGGCGGTGGCGGCCGGGCCAGTGGCGTCGGCGGCATCGGGGGTGTTCCCGGTGACGGCGCCATCCTGACGACGGGACCCGGCGGACGTGGCTCGGGTGCCGGCGGCGGTCGGAACGGCCGCCGGATGGGTGTCCTGCTCGTCATCGGTGTCGTGGTGGCCGTTGTCGCACTCGCGGGCGCGGCGTTCGCGGTGTTCGACCGGTTCGACCAGCGAAACCAGGCGGGCGGCGATCCCGGCACCACGGTGACCCCGCCGCCGGCGACGAACACCGGCACACCCCGCCAGGACCCCACCAGGGAGCAGACGAACCCCGCACCTGACCCGACGACGCCGGAGACCACGCCGTCGTACACGCCGACTCCCACCCACACTCCGACGAAGACTCCCACGCACACCCCGCCCCCGCCGCCGGCCACCAACCGCCCGCAGGCGGTCGCGAACTACTACGCCGTGTTGCCGGGCAACCTCAACGACGGCTGGTCGCGGCTCTCCGCGCGCTACCAGCAGAAGAGCGGCGGGTTCGACGGCTACCGGCGCTTCTGGGCCCAGATGAGTGACGCCCGGGCCACGGAGGTGACGGTCAGCGGCAACGAGGTACGCGCCCGGATCTCCTACACGTTCAAGAACGGTGGAACGAGCAGGGAGCGCCGGCGCTTCACACTGGTCGAGCACAACGGACGCTGGCTCATCGACACGTCCTCCGTGATCAGCTAGGGCGGGTTCGGAGCCGGCTCTGCCTGGGCAGTCCGGCCCTGCTGGTGTGTTCCGCGCCGTTCGTGCACCGTGGCGGGCTACCCTGCTCGCCATGCGAGCGCTGTGTCCGATGTGTGCGGGTTCCACCCAGGTGGCCGCCGAGGTGTGCGCGATCTCCTACTCGGAGGAGCGCATCGGGAGCGGGATCGCGCGGGAGGACTGCCGCACCTGCGCGGGCGACGGGTGGCTGGACGGTGTCCTCTCCCTGGTCTGAGGCCCGGTGGTCTGCCTGGCCTGATGGGCGGTCCTGCGCGACGATGAAGGTCGGAGGGTCGCGGCATCGGGGAGGTGGGACATGGTGAGCAACGAGCCGGAAGCGGAGGTACGCGCAGAACTCCGGCAGGTCGAGGAGGAACTCGCCGAACTGCGGCCGCAGGCCGCCCAGCTGCGCGAGCAGATCGGCGAGCGCTGGGACGCCCCCGCGGACCCGGCCGACGTCGCCACCGAGCTCACCGCGGTGGAGGAGCAGGACGCGATCATCGCCTCGCTGGAGGCGCGGCGCGAGGAACTCCTCGAGCGGCTCGGTCAGCGCGGCCAGAGCGGCGACCCGGGCGGGACCTGAGCGTCAGCGCCGGCGGCCGCGACCCGCGCAGGCGACGCACGTCGTGGTGGACGGTCGTGCGGTCAGCCGTTCCATGGGGATGGCACGGCCGCACGATTCGCACCGGCCGAACGTTCCGTCGGCCAGCCGGTCCAGGGCGTGATCGAGTTCGGCCAGCTGATCCCGCGCCTGCCGCAGCAGCGTGGCGACCTGAGACCGCTCGAACGCGATCGTCGAGCCCTCCGGGTCGTGTTCGTCGTCGGTCGCGGTCGAGCGTGCGGCGTCGACGATGTCGTCGAACGCGCGGCTCAGATCGGCGATCTGGTCGGCCGTTCGTTCCCTCCGGCTCTCCACCAGCTCGCGGACGGCCGCACGTTCGGCCGCGGACAGCGCGGCGGTCGACTCGTCCATACCGGGTCAACGACCCTCCGGCGACGCGGCATTCCTGGGTGCCCGCACGTCCAGATGCCGGGCCCGGGACGAACCCGTCGCCGCACCTCTCTTTTCCAGGTCGGAACGCCGGTCAGCCGCGCACGAGCAGGTCCGTGACGCGGTAGGCGCCCGCGAAGATTGTCAACACAGGGTTGACGGCGCCGTTGGTGACGTGGATCGAGCCGTCGGCGATGCGGAGGTTGTCGTGGCCCCAGACCCGCCCCAGCGGATCGACGACGGAGGTACGCGGGTCCGCACCCATCCGGCAGGTGCCGGCCTGGTGCTGACCCCCGCTCGGACCGCGTCCGACCCCGCCGGTCGGCGCCGTCCGCACCGCGCCGCTGGCGGTGAGCCACTCCGCCGCCCGGCGTTGCAGCATCGCCGCGGTCGGGCGGTCGACGTCGAGGACAGCGCCGGAGAGTCGCGCGACCGGGACGCCGTACACGTCCCGGACCCGCGTGTCGACGGTGACCCGCGACTCCGGGTTCGGGGTCTCCTGCATCGGCCCCATCACCACGGTGGTGCGCTGGTACAGGTCGCGCATGCCCTCCTTGCTGGCCAGGCCGTACGCCGGGACGATGCCGGCGTTGGTGAGCAGGGCGTACGTCGCGAGCGGCATCGGCACGAAGTCGTTGGCCAGCATCCCGCCGCCGACCAGGCCCTCGTTGCCGTGCCGGAAGTCGTGGGTCGAGATGGTCGGTCCCGGCCCGAACGAGGCCTGGACCACGTCGTCGAAGATGCCGAGGGCCCCCGCGTAGACGTGGCCCTGGAGGTTGCGGCCTACCTGGTCGTGGTCGTTGCCGAGACCGTGCGGCTCCCGGTCGGAGGCGCTGTTGAGCAGCAGCCGCGCCGTCTCAATCGCGCCCGCCGCGAGGATCACCTGGTCGGCGGTGACGGTGCGGCGGCGAACCTCGCCGGCGTCGACGGTCGCGAGGGCCACTCCACGGACCCGGCCGCCGTCGTCGGTGACGACGCGTTCGGCGAGCGTGCCGGTGAGCAGGTCACACCGGCCGGTGGCGAGCGCGCGTGGCAGGACGGTGTTGTGGCTGCCGTTCTTGGCGTCGGCGGGGCAACCGAAACCGACGCACTGGCCGCAGTGGACGCACGCCGGCCGTCCGCCGTAGGGCCTGGAGTTGACCAGCAGCGGGACATGGCCGGTCGACCAACCGAGCTTGCGCGCACCGGCGGCGAGCTTCGCACCGGACAGGTTGCCCGCCAGGGGTGGTAGCGGCAGACCTCGGGTGCGAGGCCCGGCACCGGCGAACCCGGCGGGATCCCCGGACACCCCGAGTTCCCATTCGGCGCGGTCGTAGTAGGGCTCGAGGTCGGCGTAGGAGATCGGCCAGTCGGCGAGCGAGCTTCCCTCGGGTACGCCGTAGGTGCTCGCCATGGCGAAGTCCTCCGGCACGAACCGCCACGCCTGACCGCCGTAGACGCGGGTGCCGCCGCCCACGGTCATCGCGTTGTTGCTCCATCGACCGTCCGTCGGCTCGATGACGTCGTCGGCACCGTCGACCGCCCACACCCGTGGGTGGCCGGTCGCGGGCGGACCGGCGCTCTGGCCGTAGCCGAACAGCGCGCGGTGGCTGCGCAGGTGGTCACCGCGCAGGTCCTCGACGCCGAGCAGGTCACCGCGCTCGACCGCGAGGACGCGGTAGCCCGCCTCGGCGAGCAGGCAGGTGGCCACGCCACCACCGGCGCCGACTCCGACGACGATCGCGTCGTAGTGGGCGCTCACGTCACCGAACGCCGTCAAGGGAAGGTTGGCAGGGGAGTGGGAGGGCCAGGCCGTGTCCGGCTGTTCGGGCCGGTAGCCGACCATCTGCCAGGAGATGCCGCCGAGGTTCCCGCCGTTGGCCGGGTCGGCGTAGAAGCCCTGCGTGGTGAGCGAGACCACCAGCCGGACGAACTCCGCCGCTCGCCCCTTCGGCCAGGCGGCGGCCGGACTGTCGGCTCGCAGGTCCGCGATGATCAGGTCGGCCCGGTCGGCGCGGAGCGCGGCGAAGGACCCGACCCCGAACCGGATCCGGGCCTCCTCGTCGAGCAGGGCGAGGTCGGAGCCGAGGAGGTCGACGGCGTGCCGGAGTTCGGTACGCAGGATGCGCCGCAGGAAGTCGCCCACACCCGCCTGCCAGCCGGAGGGGAACTCATCGGCTGGGATCAGCCGGTCGACCAGGGCCCGCAGGGTCGGCTGGGCGAGCAACCGGGCGAGCGCCGCGTCGTTCTCGGCCGGCGAGCTGGGATCGTTCCCAGCCGGTCCGCCCGGACCGTGCCCGGGCGGAGCGCTGTGCTGGTGACCGAACGCATTGCGGGAACCCTCGCCTGACGGCATTCGTCCTCCGGTCGCGGTGATGATGCTCACATCTTCGTGCCCGCGAGGCTATCGCCAGCGCCGCGGGCCGATGATCGCGGGCGCGAGCGACGTGCACGGCCGGACGACCGGTTCCGGCGTCCGGTGGGCACCCGTGCCGTCAGATCCGGCCGACGATCTTCCCGCCGTCGAGGAACTGCTCGAACTCTCCCCAGGGAGCGCTGCGGTCCTGGGTCATGATCACCTCGCGGGAGTACTGCGCGAGGTAGACGCGGCGCAACCTGTCGGCGAGGTTGGGTCCGCTGCGGTGCATGACGACGCTGGAGAAGACCGCGATCGACCCCGCCGGCACCACGACCGGCAGGCCGGGATCCGATCCGAAGTAGCACACCTTGTCGTTGACCCGCGGGTCCGGGATGTGCTTGACGTAGGAGCGCACGCCCGAGCGGGAGTACGGCAGCAGGTAGACCGAGCCGTTCTCCTCGGTGACGTCGTCCAGCGGGATCCAGCAGGTGAGGTAGGGCTCGTGGTCCTCGTGCACGTAACCGGAGTCCTGGTGCCAGGCGAAGGCGGTGTCGGGGTCGGCGGCCTTGATGACGTACTGCTCCCAGAACAGATAGGCGTCCTCGCCCAGTGTCGCCCGGCAGATCTCCCGCATCGTCTCGCTGAACAGGAACCTCTTCAGCTCCGGCCGGTCGCGGTAGATCATGTGGCTGAAGTACCGCTTGCCGCGGGCGTTGATGCCGATGCGGTCGACCCCGGCCTCCTCCATGGCCGCGTCGAGCTTGTCCATGGAGTACTGCGCGCCGCCTCGCAGCAGCTCCAACTGCTCCTCCGTCAGCGCGCGTTCGAGGATGAAGTAGCCCTCCTTCTCGTACTGCTCGCGCATCTCCTGGGTGACCAGGCCGGTGCTGGTCTCAGGACTCGAGGTCATGGCGGGTCGCCTCCCAGCGGTCGATGTGCCACCGACGCTAGGGCGCGGGCCAGGTCGGCGGAATGGCCGCGCTGACCGGAGCATGTACGTTCTGGCGGATGTACGTTCTGGCGGATGGACTCGGGTACTCGCATCGCCGTCTCCCAGGCACCGCTCACCCGCCTCGGTCAGCTCGTTCTCGCTGGTGAGGTGGTGGATGACGAGCCGACGATGCCGTCTCCACTTCGGGTCATGGACGCGTACGTCCTGTCGGTGGTGGTCGAGGGACATGGCCGGTACCGGCACGCGGACGGCCGGGAGGAGCTGATCAGCCCGGGCGCGCACACGGTCGTCCCACCGGGCCGGCCGCACTGGTACGGCACCGCGGCCGGGCAACGGTGGACCGAGGTCTTCGCGGTCTTCACTGGTCCGCTGTTCGACACCCTCGCGGACTCCGGGGTGCTGGGCGAGGACGGTCCGCGCTACCCGCGGCCCGCTCCCTCGATGGCGGCACTGCGGACGCTGCTGCGGCCGGCGCCACGGTCCCGGCTGGCCGCCGAACACCAGTTGGTGGCGCTGGCCGACTGGCTCCTCGACGTGGCGGGGCCGGACGACGCCGCCGGGCCGAGCCCCGCGATCGCCGCGGCGCTGGACCGGCTGGCCGACGACCTCACCGCACGCACCGACATGCGCACGGTGGCGGGCGAGGTCGGACTGCCGTACGACACGTTCCGGCGACGTTTCACCGCGGAGGTCGGCCAGCCGCCCCTCGCGTTCCGCAACGGGCGGCGCCTGCAGGCGGCGGCGACGTTGTTGCGGATGACCGACATGACGATCCGCGAGATCGCGCGGACCCTCGGGTACGCCGACGAGTTCCATCTCTCCCGGCGCTTCCGTGCGCACTTCGGCCTTCCGCCGAGCGACTTCCGGCGCTCCTGACGCGCGTCGGTCCTGACGTGCGTCGGTCCTGAGGTGCGGCGTCTGCCCTGACGCGCGGTGGCCGTGACGCGGCGGTCCCGCCTACCCAGCCTGGTCGAGGAGGAGCGCGGCGACCTCCCGGGCCTGCCGGGCGGGTCGGGCCGGTACGCCGGTGGCGTGCGCGATGGTGGCGCCTTCCTGCAGGACCATCAGGGCGCTCGCGACCCGCGCCGGACGGCGCAGCCCGGCCGCCTTCACCAGGCTGGTGAGGTAGCCGAGCAGCCACTCCTTCTGTTCGCGGATCACCGCCCGGCCGGGATGCTCCGGCGCGGGGAGTTCCGCGAGGGCGTTGACGAACCCGCAACCGCGCGGGTTCTGCTCCGCCATCCACGCGTCGAGCCCGTCGAAGACCGTGAGGATCCGGTCGCGCGGACTCGACCCGTGCGTGTCGACGTACGACGTGAGCCAGGCCCGCCAGCGCTCGTCGCGGGCGCGCAGACAGAGCGCCACGAGCGCGTCCTTCGAGCCGAACCGGTCGTACAGCGTCTTCTTCGTCACCCCGGCGGCCGCCGCGATCGCGTCCACGCCGACCGCGTGGATGCCCTCCGCGTAGAACAGGTCGCAGGCCGCCGCGAGGACCCGCTGGCCGGCCGGAGTGAGAGTCGACGCGACACCCGCGGCGGCGACGTCACCCGCAGATCCGGCTGCGGTGGCTCCCACGGTCGTGGTCATGCCCTCACTCCTTCGGGCGCGATCGTCCGGCGCCTCCGGTCGGTGGTTCGTTCAGCGGGACCGGTCACGTGGGCTGGGCCACCCCGGCTCCCCTCCTCGACTATACCGACCGGTGAGTTGACATGGCGCGGCAAGGCGAGAGAGGGTCGGGGCTATACCGATCGGTATAGCCCGAAGCGGCACTCCACCAGACCAGGAGAACCCGGAACAGGAAGGGGAGTCAGGATGCGTGCTGTAGTTCTCACCGGTTTCGGAGGACCGGAGCGGCTGACATACCGGACCGACGTACCCGACCCGGTGCCGGGCCCGGGGGAGGTCCGGGTGCGGGTCGCGGCGACCGCCCTGAACAACACCGACATCTGGACCCGGGAGGGCCGGTACGGCACGGTGGGCGACCCGGAGGCGACCGCCGGCTGGCGGCGGGAGGCCCTCGAGTTCCCGCGCATCCAGGGTGCTGACGTGGTGGGGCGGATCGACCAGGCGGGCGAGGGGGTGCCGGAGGACCGCGTGGGCGAACGCGTGATCCTCGACCCGATGCTCTACGTCGGCGACGAGCGCGCGCTGGTGACCACCGCCTACCTCGGCAGCGAGCGCGACGGCGGTTTCGCTGAATACGTCTCGATTCCGGCGTCCAACGCGCACCGGGTCGACGGTCCGCTCACCGACGCCGAGCTCGCGACGTTCCCGACGGCCTACTCCACGGCCCTGCGGATGCTGAAACGGGCGCGGGTCCGGGCCGGCGAGACCGTCCTCGTCACCGGCGCGTCCGGTGGCGTGGGGTCCGCCCTGGTCCAGCTGGCCGGCCTGCGTGGTGCGCGGGTGGTCGCGCTGGTCGGCGCCGGCAAGACGGAGCTGGCCGCGGCCCTCGGCGCGGACGCGACCGTACGCCGGGACGTGCCCGACCTGGTGGCCGCGGTCCGGGAGGCCGCCGGGGACGCGGAGATCGACGTGGTCGCCGACGTGGTGGCGGGTCCCGCGTTCGGTGACCTGCTCGCCGTACTCCGCCCGCTCGGCCGGTACGTCGTCGCGGGCGCGATCGCCGGCGCCGTCGTGCCGGCCGACCTGCGTACGGTCTACCTGCGGCAGCTGGAGCTGATCGGTTCGTCCTTCGGCACCCACGAGGACTTCGCCGAGGTGGTGGAGTACGCCGCCTCGGCCCGGCTCCGTCCGCTGCTCGCGGCCACCTACCCGCTCGCGGAGTTGGGCGCGGCGCAGCGCGCGTTCGTGGCCAAGGACTTCTTCGGCAAGCTGGTGGTCCAACCATGACGTACCTCGAGCGGTCGATCGTCGTCGATGGGGTCCGCCTCGCCTACACGGACCGGGGGCAGGGGGAGCCGGTCGTGTTCGTGCACGGCACGCCGTCGCACTCCTACCTGTGGCGCGAGGTGCTCCCCGCCGTTCGGGCGGCTGGACACCGGGTGCTGGCCTACGACCTGCTCGGCTACGGAGCCTCCGAACGCCCGCTGGATCGGGACACCTCGGTGGAGGCGCAGGCCGACCTCCTCGACCGGTTCCTCACGGCGCTGGGCCTGGACGCGGTCAACCTGGTGGCACACGACATCGGCGGCGCCGTCGGGCAGATCCTCGCCGTCGACCGGCCTGCCCGGGTGCGGCGCCTGATCCTCCTCGACACCGTGAGCTACGACTCCTGGCCGTCGGCGACGTGGCGTGACGTCGTCGACGAGTACCTCGACGACGTCCACGTCGGGGCGCAGGAGTTCGAACGAATGCTCACCGGACAGCTGGAACAGGCGGTCCACGATCCGCGCCGGATGAGCGGTGACGTGCTCGCGGCGTACCTCGGTGCGTGTCGAGGTCGACTCGGGCGGGCGTCCTTCTTCGAGCACCAGGTACGCCACTACGACGCGGCACCGACGATGCGGGTGGCTCCTCGCCTGCACGAACTCCGGATACCGGTCCGCGTCGTCTGGGGCGCGGCCGACCGGTGGCAACCCGTCGGATACGCCGAGCGGCTCGCGGGCGACATCCCGGGGGCGGACCTCGTCGTGGTCCCCGACGCCGGGCACTTTCTGCCCGAGGACGCACCTTCGGCGGTCGCCGAACAGGTCCGTGAGCTGCTCGCCGTCGACGTCTCACCACCGCAGGGATGACGGGACGCGGGAAGCGCTACTACCGGGACGTGGAAGGCGCCGCTACCGGGGCGCGGGGATCGGTTCCGGCCGCTCGGCGCCGCCTCCGTGGATGCGACCCTTGGAGTCGGCAAGCCGGTTGCCCGTGCCGCCCCATCGCAGCGCGGTGATCTCGGCGGCGATCGAGACGGCCGTCTCCTCCGGCGTACGGGCGCCGATGTCCAGGCCGATCGGCGACGACAGCCGGCCCAGCTCCACCTCGCCGACCCCGTTGGCCCGCAGGTCGGCGAGCCGGCGTTCGTGGGTTCGCCGGCTGCCCATCGCCCCGACGTAGGCGGCCGGCGCCCGGAGGGCGACCTCCAGCAGGGGCACGTCGAACTTCGGGTCGTGGGTGAGGACGCACATCACCGTGCGCTGATCGACCCGGCCCGCGGCGACCTCGCCCTCGAGATAACGGTGTGGCCAGTCGGTCACCACCTCGTCGGCGTCGGGGAACCTGCGGGTGGTCGCGAAGATCGGCCGGGCGTCGCACACGGTCACGTGGTAGCCGAGGAACTTCCCGATCCGGGCGACGGCCGCGGCGAAGTCGGTGGCACCGAACACCAGCATCCGGGGCGGCGGCGCGAACGACTGGACCAGAACGCCCACCTCGTCCATCCGGCGTTCGCCGTCCGGGCCGTAGCGTCGTACGCCGGTCAGACCCTGGTCGAGCATTCCCCGGGCGTCGTCGACGACGGCCGCCTCCAGTCCTTCCGATCCGAGCGACCCGCTCACGGTGTCCGACCAGATCACGAGCCGCCGACCGATGTGGCCCGGAGCGTTCCCGACGCTGGCGACGGTGGCGACCGCGACCGGCCGCCCCTCGCGCACCGCGGCCGCGATCGAGGCGAGTTCGGGGAACGCGCTGGGATCGATCGGTTCGACCAGAACGTCGAGGACGCCACCGCAGGTCAGCCCGACCGCGAAGGCGTCGTCGTCGCTCACGCCGTACCGCTGCCAGACCGGCTCGCCGGACTCGATCACCTCCTGCGCGAGCTCGTACACCGCCCCTTCGACGCAGCCGCCGGAGACGCTGCCGGCGACCTCGCCGCCGGCGGAGACCGCCATCGCCGCGCCGGGCTGGCGGGGCGCGCTGCGCCAGGTGTCGACGACCGTCGCGAGGGCGAACCGGTCGCCTGCGGCGTACCACGGCAGGATCTCGGGAAACAGGTCCCGCATCCGCACCACCGTTCCATTGATCGTGGTGCCTGCTCACGTCGAGCAGGTACTTCTATTGGACACCCTCGCCACCGCTGGCCAGGCTGAAGTGCGCGGCGCTGGGCTGCCGCCGGCCAGACGATCTCATGACGGCGATCAGGAGAGCACGATGACAGGTGGCACGCTGGAGTCCCGTCCGTTCGGTTCGACCGGTTTGTCGGTGACCAGGCTCGGTTTCGGCGCGATGGAGATCCGCGGCGAACGGATCTGGAACGGCCGTCCGGTGCGCGACGAGCAGGCCTCGGACATCCTCACCGCCGTCCTCGACACCGGGATCACCTTCGTCGACACCGCGGGCGACTACGGCCGCAGCGAGGCCTACATCGGTCAGTTCGTCGCCGACCGTCGCGAAGAGTACGTACTCGCCACGAAGTGTGGCTGCTCGATGGTGCCGGCCGGCGACCACGACGAGACCCCGCACTCCTGGGACCGCGACCACCTGCTGCGGAACATCGACGACAGTCTGGCCAAGCTCGCGACAGACCACGTGGACCTGCTGCAACTGCACAATCCGTCCGTCGAACTGGCCGAGGAGCACAAGCTGGTCGACACGCTGCGGGAGATCCAGTCGAGCGGCAAGACGAGGTTCATCGGCGCCTCGGCCACCTCGCCGCACCTCGCGACCTATGTCGAGTGGGGCGTCTTCGACGCGTTCCAGATCCCCTACTCCGCGCTCGAACGCCGGCACGAGAACCTCATCACCCGCGCCCACGAGGCCGGGGCCGGGACGATCGTGCGGGGCGGCGTGGCGCGCGGCGAGCCCGGCGCCGGCCTCGGTGCCACCGACCGGTGGGCGACCTGGGAGCGGGCCGGCCTCGACGACCTGCTCGGCGAGGGTGAGAGCCGCACCCAGTGGCTGCTTCGGTTCACCCTCAGCCACCCCGGAGTCGACACGGTGATCGTCGGTACCCTGAACCCCGCGCACCTGGCCGAGAACGTCAAGGCCGCGCGCGCGGGTGCGCTCCCCGCCGACGTGTACGCCGAAGCAAAGCGCCGGCTCGACGCGGCCGGCGAGAGCCCCGAAGGGTGAGACCAGCATGACCGAGGAGACACTTCCCACGACCCGACGCCGGCTCGGTGCGAACGGTCCCGAGGTGAGCGCGGTCGGCTTCGGCTGCTGGGCCATCGGCGGCCCGCACACCCGTGACGGCGAGCCGATCGGCTGGGGCGAGGTCGACGACGACGAGTCGGTCGCCGCCATCCACGCGGCCCTCGACGAGGGCGTGACGTTCTTCGACACCGCCGACGTCTACGGCTGCGGACACAGCGAACGCGTCCTGGCTCGGGCCCTGCGCGGTCGCCGGGACGGCGTCGTGGTCGCCACGAAGTTCGGCTTCACCTACGACGAGGAGCGCCGCGAGTCCCCGGGCACCGACGGCTCTCCGGAGTACGTCCGCACCGCCTGCGAGGCGAGCCTGCGGCGCCTGGAGACCGACACCATCGACCTGCTGCAGTTCCACCTCGGCGGGCACGACCTCACCGCGGCAGAGGACGTCCTCGCCGCCTTGGAGGACCTGGTCACCGAAGGCAAGATCCGCTCGTTCGGCTGGAGCACCGACGACCCGACCAGGGCGGCGCTGTTCGCGCGCAGCCCCCACTGCGCCGCGATCCAGCAGAGCTTCAACGTGTTGTCCGGCAACACCGAGACGCTCGCCGTCTGCGAGGCCAACGGTCTCGCCAGCATCGTCCGGGGCCCGCTCGGCATGGGCCTGCTGTCGGGCAAGATGGACCGCTCGACGAAGTTCGGCAGCGACGACGTACGCCACGGTTGGGACTTCGACGGCGCGGAGGCGAAGAAGCTCGCGGCGGTCGACCAGGTGCGTGACATTCTCGCCGCGAACGGCCGCACCCTCGCCCAGGGCGCACTGTGCTGGCTGCTCGCGAGGAGCCCGGCGTTCGTGCCGATCCCGGGAGTCCGTACGGTCGCGCAGGCCCGGGAGAACTTCGCGGCGCTGCGGCACGGGCCGCTGAGCGCGGCGGAGATGGCGCAGGTCGACGAGGCGCTCGCCGTCCTGCCCGCCTAGGGCCGGCGCGTCAGACGATCGGCGGGCGGCCGAGCCGGGTCATCGTCCACACGGTGCGCCAGCGGATCGGCCGCCTCGGCCCGCAGGGCGAGCGGCAGCCCTCCACGAACCCGCCGATCCACGCCCGCAGGCCCGCGACCGGAGGCCTGCGGACCAGCGTGACCAGTACCCAGACACCGACGTAGATCGGCACCAGGACGGCGGGCAGGTGACGGCGCGCCAACCAGACCCGGTTCCGCGCGTTCATGCGGTAGTAGAGCGGATGGCGGTCCGGTGAGGTACGCGGATGCTGGAGCAGGATGTCCGGCCGATAGTCGATCCGCCAACCGGCGTCCAGGGCCCGCCAGGCGACGTCGGTCTCCTCGTGCGCCCAGAAGAAGACGTCCGGCCAGTCGCCGGTCTGGTCGGCGACGGTCATCCGCACCGCGTTGCCGCCGCCGAGGAACGTCGTGACGCGGGACGCGCGCAACGGGTTGCGCGCGCTCAACCGGGGCACGTGCCGGCGCTGCGTGACACCGCTCTCGTCGGCGATCCGGAAGCTGATGATGCCAAGGGCCGGGTCGGCCAGAAATGCGCTGCGGACCTTGTCCGCCGTGTCTGGATCCGGGAGCAGGCCGTCGTCGTCGAGATACATCACCACGTCGATGTCGCCGTGCGTACGAAGCCGTGCCAACCCGACGTTGCGCCCGGCGGGCAAGCCGACGTTGGCAGGGAGTTCGATACCCTCGACGCCGGGCGGAAGAATGGACAGCCGCGCGCCCTGACCCACGACCACGATCCGAGAGGGCGGCGTCGTCTGGGTGGCGAGGGATTCCAGCAGGGCCGCGAGTTCGCGTGGACGCGTTCCCATGGTGACCACGACGGCAGCGAGTCGCACCCCGCCGACCACGGTCGGGCGGGGAGGCGTCTGCACGGGAGACAGCCGCACCTTCGAACCCCCACGGAGCTGTCGTCATGCGCGATGGCGACGATGACTTCCTCTGCGTCGGATCGTAACTAATTGCGGCTGCGAAGTAGCCTGTTGCGCTAATCGGTAATCGAACCGCGCAGGGATCGGGGAGAGTCTTTTCACCCACAGATGATTCTTTGAGTCCGGGCAGGATTCTCGGCGATATCGACCCGGAGAGCTGCTTTGCTTATTGGCTTGCACCGGGATAAAAGCGTTTTGCCAAATCGACGGTGAGTTCATGTCCCGCGGGGAGGGTGGTATGGCGACATCGATGATCTCGAACGGCAGTGGCTGGCGGACTGGCTGGGCACGCCGCGAGAACGCTCGTCGCAAGCGGGCGCACGATGCCGCCACGTCGGTCTGGGCGCGCACCGACGCCGAGCTTCGGGGGATGGTCGCCGCGGCGCGAGCCGCTCGGCCGGTCAGTGCGGAGCAGGTTCCCTGGCTCATCCTGCGACGGGGCGAGTCGGTGCTCTGGCACTCACCCGGTGTCCGGCTGGTGACCCGGCACGACCATCCGGAGCGGCCCGCCCTGCGCCCGCCGGGGTTCGCGGACTTCACGCTGTCCCAGCTCACCGGAGCCTTCGTCGACCATCCGCCCAGCCAGTTCCCGGTGCTCGACTCCGGTCCGCTCGCGATCACCACCATGCGGGTCGCTTTCGGTGGTGCCCGGCCACGCGACTGGATCCACGTCCGGGTCCTGGGGGTCGCGCACGACCCCAGACGTACGCTCACCTGGCTGGAGGACGCGAGTGGCAGCGACCTGACCGGACTGGTCCTCGACCCGTACGCCGTGGCCGGGTTCCGCTTCGCTCTCACGCTGGCCCTCGCGGACGCGGGTGGACGGCGGCAGTCCTTCGCTGAGCACCTGGAGCGTCTGCTCGCCGCCCACCAGCGAACGCGTCCGGGCCCCCCACCTGACGCGGACCCCGAGGAAGCGCCCACGCCCGCGCGGGTGCTGCTCGCCGGGTTGCGGAAGCTGTGCCTCGGGCCCGCCGGTGCCTCGGTGGCCCGGCGTACCGTCCAGTGCGCGACCGTCGTGGCGGCGACGCTGATGCTCGCCACGATGGCGCTCGCCGACCCGCGCCCCTCGGCGCAGCTCTCCGCGGCGGAGAGTGCGGGGGAGCGCGCGGTGGTGCCTCCCGGAAGCACTCCGCCCGGCGTCGTCGACGCGTCCCCAGCCGCGGGCACCGCGCCGGTGAACGGACCGGAGGGGACCGTTCGGCCCAAGCCGACCTCCGTACCGACGACCGCCGCACCTGCGCACACGCCGGTGCCCGCGCGGTCCGGGGGTGCCCGGGTGTCGGAGCCGAGTGGGCAGCCGACCGTACCGGTGCCCGGCCAGGAGGGCCTCATGACGGCCGGCGTCGGGACGCGGTGTGGCGCGCCGGTCAACCCGTACGGCTACCACTACTGCGCCTCCGGACTTCCGGTCGGGGATCCCGCGCCGGGAGTGTGTGGCTACTTCCGGTGCGCGCCGGGCTTCTGGAGCGACACCGGCTTCATGGTCCAGTGCCGGGACGACTCGGTGAGCATGGCGGGTGGCCGGCCCGACGCGTGCGCCCTCCATCGTGGGGTGCTCCGCGTCGTCCGCGGCGCCCCCTGACGCCACAATGGCGGTCGTGGACAACAGGGCATGGGACGAGAGGTACGCCGCCGCCGAGCTGATGTGGGGCACCGAACCCAACCGCTGGTTCGCGGCCGAGACCCGCGACCTGCCGGCCGGTCGGGCACTGGACCTCGCCGCGGGTGAGGGACGTAACGCGATCTGGCTCGCGGGGCGCGGCTGGCGGGTGACCGCCGTCGACTTCTCCTCGGTCGCGCTGGAGCGGGGGCGTCGGCTGGCCGCCGCGGAACCGGACCCGACCCTGTCCGAACGGATCACCTGGCTGGCGGTCGACGTGCTGACGTACCGGCCGCCCGCCGCGGCGTTCTCCCTGGTGAGCCTGGTCTATCTCCAGCTTCCCGCCGATGAGCGTCGGCAGGTCATGCGGTTCGCGGCGGAGGCGGTCGCGCCCGGTGGGGTCCTGCTCGTGATCGGGCACGACACGAGCAACCTAGCCGAGGGAGTGGGCGGTCCGCGGGATGCGGGGGTGCTATTCACGCCGGAGGACATCCTCGCCGACGTGAGCCATGCCGACGTGAGCGAAGGCGATCTGAGCGGAACTGTCGGACGAACCGGCGCCGAGGGAACGAACGCGGGCGCCGGGTCGGTCACCGGTTGGCGGGTCGAGCGCGCCGAGCGGGTGCTTCGACCGGTGTTGACCTCGGACGGGACGACTCGTGACGCCATCGACGCGTTGGTACGGCTCAGGCGGGACGACCGGACCTGACGCCGAGCGCCGGTGAGGACCGGGCCGGCGGTGTGAGTTCGGGGTCGGCGCTGTGAACCGGGTCGGCGCTGTGATCCGCACCGAGAAAGAAGTCGCCTCGCTGAACAGGCCTGACCTGTTCAGCGAGGCGTTGTCGGCTTCAGCCGCTCTTGCGCCGGAAGGAACGCCGACCGGTGGTGGGGGCAAGACCGTCCTGGATCTTCTGGGACGCCTTGCCGGACCCCGTGGCCAACTGCTCCTTGTGCTGGTGACGCTTGCGATCGAGGCTCTCGCGGAACTTACGACGTACGTCGTCGTCCGACTCCTCGACTTCCGCTGTCTCCGGCTCCGGCGCTTCGGCGGCCTTCGGGCTGTCCGGATCTTCACTGACCATGAACACAGCTTCGCATGTCGCCCGGTCGAGGCGCGAGTGGATAGGTCGTTCGGTCACGTGGTGTCACACGGCGAGCCAATCGGGTGTCCGCCGGCGACCGCTCCGGCTAGGGTCGCGGCGTGGGCATCAGGGTGTCGCGGGAGATCGCCGCGCCGGCGCGACGGGTTTGGGAGTTGTTGGCCGACTGGGAACGCCAGGGCGAGTGGATGCCCGTGACGACGGTTCGTGCGCTGCCGGGTCAGCGGGAGGGCGTCGGTACGCGGATCGAGGCCGTGACCGGGCTCGGGCCGGCGCGTGTCGTCGACCCGATGGAGGTCATCAGCTGGGAGCCACCCCGGCGGTGCGTGACGCGGCATCTCGGGCACATGGTCCGGGGTACGGCTTCCTTCGAGGTCGAGCCGCTCGGTCCGGACCGCTGCCGCTTCGTCTGGACCGAGGACCTGGACCCGGGCAGGAGCGCGGCTCTGCGCACCGCGTACGGCGTCCTCGGTCAGGCGGTGACGCCGTTCTTCTCCCTCGCACTGTGGCGGCTCGGCCGGATCGCCGAACGCTGACCAGCCGCCCTGCCCCCTTCCCGTGGTCACCGTCGTGATCACGGGCTGTGGGGTGCGGGCCGGGCGGAGCGAGGCGTACGCGGCTCGGATCGGGGCGAAGGCACCGCCCCGGCTCCCACCTGGCACTCGGCCTCCGCGATCGCCTGGGCCGCGTTGACCAGGCCGAGGTGGCTGAAGGTGTGCGGGAAGTTGCCGAGCAGTTCGCGGCTGACCGGATCCACCTCCTCGGCGAACAGCCCGACGTCGTTGGCGTGTCGGGCGGCGCGTTCGAAGACGTAGCGCGCCCGGTCGGGTCGGCCGGCCATCGCCAGCGCCTGCGCGAGCCAGAACGTGCAGGGCAGGAAGGTGCCCTCCGCGCCGGGCAGCCCGTCAACCCCGGCTTGCGCGCGGTACCGGTAGACCAACCCGTGCTCGTCGGTGAGCTCGTTCTCGATGACGTCGATGGTCGAGAGGACGCGCGGGTCGTCGGCCGGCAGGAAGCCGAGGATCGGAATCATCAGCACGGACGCGTCGAGTTCGGTCGATCCGAACGCCTGCGTGAACGCGCCCACCTCGGCGTTCCACCCCTGTCGCAGGACCGCCTGGGCGATCTCGTCACGCACCTGCCGCCACCATTCGACCCGCACGCCCGCGCCGAGCAGGTCGGCGAGCGCGATCGCCCGATCCAGCGCTACCCAGCACATCACCTTGCTGTACACGAAGTGGCGCGCCTCGCCCCGGGTCTCCCAGATGCCGTGGTCGCTGTCCCGCCATCGTTCGGCGGCGCAGTCGGCACAGGTGAGCAGGAACCGCCGCGTCGGGTCGTCGAGGTCACCGAACTGGTCGGACATCCGGCAAGCCGCCTCGAGAAGGTCGCCGTACACGTCGATCTGCACCTGGTTGCACGCGTCGTTCCCGACCCGCACGGGTCGGCTCTCCCGCCAACCCTCCAGGTGGTCGAGCGGCCGCTCGGTCAGGTCGTGTTCG
Organism: Actinopolymorpha pittospori; assembly: GCF_014873875.1. Classification (GTDB taxonomy): domain Bacteria; phylum Actinomycetota; class Actinomycetes; order Propionibacteriales; family Actinopolymorphaceae; genus Actinopolymorpha; species Actinopolymorpha pittospori. The sequence goes on from NZ_JADBEM010000001.1 coordinate 3,581,769, forward strand.
CCACCGATGCCGAACACGATCCGCAGGACGCGGTCCCGGCCCAGCGAGGGCGCGGCCGTGGCCAGGAAGCCGAAGAAGTCGCAGGCCTCCTCCGGGCAGGCCGCCACCCGCAGGGCGCCCATGGCGAGGCTCGCGGCGCGTACCCAGGTGTGGCGGTAGTCCCAGTTGCGTTCCCCGCCGGTCCGCTCCGGCAGAGAGGTCGTGGCGGCGGCGATCAGTGCCCCACTCGGCTGGTAGGACAGTGCCTGCAGGACGCGGCCACTGTGGAGGACGAGTTCACGGAACGGACCCTGGTAGGTCTGGTGGGGTTCACTCCACGAACGCCAGCCCGCGACCGTTCCCGCCAGCTGGTCGTCAAGTTCGGCTTGCGTCCACGTCCGGGCCGGCGGCCTGGCGGGGGTCGACCAGTGCAGGGCGAAGGACGCGACCGCACCGGCTTCGAGCACCGGACAGGCGTACGCGCCCCCGGCCTCCGGCGTCAGTGGGATCGGGCTGGTGAGGACGAGGGAGTCGGCGCCGCCACGGGAGGCGAGGCCACCGTCCACGGGGCAGAGGATCGGCGTGACGAGGCCGTACTCCGGTCGCGGGTCGAAGGTGATCTCCATCGGGACGATGCCCTCGGTGCAGGCCAGCCGGCGGATCAACAGGTGCGGCGACCCGATCCCGAGCTGGTGGCCGGTGCTGTCCCGACCTACGGCGAGCGCGTCGGTGAGGACCGCCGTGCCGGTGGCCGTGCGGAACGTCGTCTCCAGCACCATCGTGCCCTCGACGTAGCGGCGGGCGGCTTCGAAGATCCCGACCGGAGTGATCGTCCAGTGTCCGGCGCCCTGGCCGAGCAACCGTGCGAAGGTGGCCGGGCTGTCGAAGCGTGGGAAACACAGCCAGTCGACCGATCCGTACCGGCTCACCAGCGCGGCGCAGTGGCGGTCGGAGACGAGTGCGTAGTCGGCGATCGCGGTGGTCATCGGTGAGACCCCCCTACAGATCAGTCTCGCTCCTTCTGGAGGAGGCCGACCCCGCCATCGATCGAATGCCCGGGATGTCCCCAACGCACACCACCTGTCCCGGCCGGCGGACGCGCCGAATCCGTTCGGCGGGGGCTGCCGCACGGCACTCAGGTTTCGCTTGGAAGATAGAGGGGCGACGACGCGACCAGGCGCCGCGTGAACTCCGAGGCCGGAACGAACGTGGAGAACGGTGTGAACACCAGGGACGAGGGGCGCGCCGGACGGTTGGCCGATCTGGACGAAGGTGATGATCGGGACGGTCTGGACGCCGAGGAGGATCTCGACGACGACCTCGAGGAGGACGACGACTTCGACGACGTCACCTCGCCCCGTGGGTTCCCCGGAGCCCAGGGGCCCTATCCGCGGCTGCTGCCCTGGCTCTACCTGATCGGCGGCGGACTCGGCCTGCTCGCGGCGTTCGTGCTGACGGTCGAGAAGTTCGAACTGTTGATCGACCCGTCGTACGTGCCGAGCTGCAACCTCAACCCGATCATCTCCTGCGGTTCGGTGATGAACACCGACCAGGCGGCGGCGTTCGGGTTCCCCAACCCACTCCTCGGCATCGCAGGGTTCGGGATCGTGATCTCACTCGGTGCGGGTCTGCTCGCCGGCGCGACCTACAAACGGTGGTTCTGGCTCGGGCTCCAGGTCGGCACCCTCTTCGGCGTCGGCTTCGTCCACTGGCTCATCTTCTCCAGCCTCTACCGCATCGGCGCCCTGTGCCCCTACTGCATGGTCGTGTGGTGCGTGACGATCCCGATCTTCCTCTACACCACGCTGCACAACCTTGAACGCGGCATCATCCCGCTTCCCGCCGCGGGACGCCGGGTGGTCGCGGTGCTGTCCCGTTACAGCGCGACGATCCTCACGGCGTGGCTGATGCTGATCCTGGTGCTCATCCTGGACCGCTTCTGGTCCTACTGGAGCACACTGCTGTGACCACCGCCTGGCTGACCACGGGTCCGACATTGGCCGACTACGACGTTCGGCGTACCGAGGTTTCCTCCGGCCGGCGGACGTCGGAGGGTCGTGCGCGAGGGATCATGGTCATATGAACGCCGAACCGCCCATCCGCGCTTCCGACACTGAGCGCGACGAGATAGCCAAGCGGATCCAGGCCGCGACGGCCGAGGGCCGGCTGACTCTGGAGGAGGCCGACGAGCGTCTCACCGGGGTGTTCGCGAGCAAGTACCAGCACGAGCTCGCCACCTTCGTGGCCGATCTGCCCAGCGAGGAACTCGCGCGCCCTGCCGCACGAGGGGCCGCCCCACGGGATCGGGCGGGGGCGGATGCCGGCGTGGAGCACCGGGCCAACATCGCCGTCGCCATCCATGCCGCCATCGTGGTGGTGATCTCGGTCTTCCTGATCAGCACGTGGGCCCGGGGCGACAGTTCGTTCTTCTGGCCGGCGTTCCCGATGTTCTGGCTGTTCATGAGTCTGCTCGGCAACATGCGTGGCCGGCGTTCACGTCGCACCGGCGGCCCCAACCGTCGCTGACCCGAAAGCGTCGCCGCACCGAAAGCGTCGCCGAACCGAGACATCGCCGCATCGGACCGGCGGTCCACGCCTTCCTTCCCGACATGGGAAACTCGGCGAACTCCACCGTCGGACGTGAGAGAACTCTTTGGTGTGTGAGTGACGTAAGCCTGCGGTCGTCGGTGCCGCAGAATCGTTGAGGTCGCCTCGGTTTCGCATTTTGTGGCCCGGGCAACGATCCTCCGTGGATAGGGGTCCGGGGGATCTTCATGGCGACGATTCAGACACGTACTGAACCGCGGCCGGGGGCGCCGAGAAGGCGCAACCTCGGGACGGTGATCGTACGATGGATCACGTCCACGGACCACAAGGTGATCGGTCACCTCTACCTCATCACGTCGTTCGTGTTCTTCCTCGGCGCCGGAATCCTCGCGATGGTGATTCGGGCCGAACTCGCTCAGCCCGGCCAGCAGGTCTTCCGTGGGGACGCCGGGGCCGAGGTCTACAACCAGTTCTTCACCATCCACGGCACGGTGATGCTGTTGTTGTTCGCGACGCCCCTGTTCATCGGTTTCGCGAACGTCATCATGCCGTTGCAGATCGGCTCGCCCGATGTCGCGTTCCCGCGGATGAACATCCTGAGCTACTGGATGTTCCTGCTCGGTGGCCTCATCGTGTGGGGGTCGTTCCTCACCCCGTACGGCGCGGCCGACTTCGGCTGGACCGGTTACTCCCCCCTGACCGGGCCCACGTACTCACCGAACATCGGCGGCGACATGTGGGTGATGGGCCTCTACCTCTCCGGTCTGGGCACCATCCTCAGCGGCGTCAACTTCATCACCACGATCTTCTGCCTGCGGGCACCCGGAATGACGATGTTCCGGATGCCGATCTTCACCTGGAACATCCTGCTCACCAGCGTGCTGGTCATCATGGCGTTCCCGGTGCTCGCGGGCGCGTTGCTGATGCTGGAGGCGGACCGGAGGTTCGGCGCGCACGTGTTCGACGCCGCGTCGTACGGGCCGGTCCTGTGGCAGCATCTGTTCTGGTTCTTCGGGCATCCCGAGGTCTACATCATCGCGTTGCCGTTCTTCGGCATCATCACCGAGGTCATCCCGGTCTTCAGTCGCAAGCCGGTGTTCGGCTACATCGGGATGGTGGCGGCGACGCTCGGAATCACGATGTTGTCGATGGCGGTGTGGGCCCACCACATGTTCGCCACCGGCAGCGTCAACCTGCCGTTCTTCTCGTTGATGTCCTTCTTCATCGCCATCCCGACCGGCATCAAGTTCTTCAACTGGATCGGGACGATGTGGGGCGGCTCCCTGACGTTCGAGACCCCCATGCTGTGGGCGGTCGGCTTCCTCGTGACGTTCCTCTTCGGCGGGCTGACCGGGGTGATCCTCGCCTCACCGCCGCTGGACTTCCAGGTCACCGACACCTACTTCGTGGTGGCCCACTTCCACTACGTCGTGTTCGGCACGGTCGTCTTCGCGATGTTCGCGGGCTTCTACTTCTGGTGGCCGAAGATGACCGGCCGAATGCTGAACGAACGGCTGGGCAAGCTGCACTTCTGGACGCTGTTCGTCGGCTTCCACACGACGTTCCTGGTCCAGCACTGGTTGGGCGTGGAGGGGATGCCGCGCCGGGTCGTCAACTACCTACCGGCGGACGGCTTCACCACGCTCAACACCGTGTCCTCGATCGGTGCCTTCCTGCTCGGGATGTCGACGTTGCCCTTCATCCTCAACGTCATCCAGTCGCGGAAGAACCCGAAGGTCGAGGTGGACGACCCCTGGGGCTGGGGTCGCGCACTGGAGTGGGCGACGTCCTGCCCACCGCCACGACACAACTTCACCTCCATGCCCCCGATCCGGTCCGACAGTCCGGCATTCGACCTGCATCACCCCGAGATCTCGAGACTCGAGCTCGAGGAGTACACCCCCGCAAAAACACCCGAGGAGTTCGACGGGACGAAGTAGCCGGCGTACGCGCCCTTGTCGGGGGGCGAAGGCCGCAGGCGCACGGCGTTTCGATCGGGCGATGTGATCACGTCCGCGTGATCTGTCATTCCGATGACCTGCGAAGGAGGAGGGGCGGATGACTGACAACTACACGGTCGCCGGGGCTACCGGCGTGAGGGTCGTGCCCGAGGAGAGAAGCGAGTTCGGAGGCGGGCACATCCCCGCACCCCGGACCGAGACCGAGGCCACGAGGGGACGGGGCCGTCCGTCGCTTGGGGGGCAGGGCCGATCGCCGCAGGTGACGTTCCGGGCTCCGCCGGCACTGCGGGCGATGGCCGAGGAACAGGCTGCCCGTGACGGCAAGACGGTGTCCCAGCTCGCCCGCGAGGCGTTCGAGATGTACCTCGCGAGCAAGGAGGGCGCTAACGGGGCCGGTTGAGCCGGGCGGCGGAGATCTCCATCGTGGGCGCGTCCTGCGAGGAGATCTCCTTGGCGGCCGAGCGCAACCACATCCGGCGGTACGGACCGTCGGTCTGGATGAGCTCGGCCGGCACCCCGCGCTGGACCACCTGTCCACCGGACAGGACGACGATCTCGTCGACCAGGCTGAGGCCGGCGAGGCGGTGCGTCACCAACAGGGTGGTCCGCCCCTGAGTCGCGACCAGCAGGTCGCGCATGAGAGTGGACGCGGTCGCGTCGTCCAGGTGGGCGGTCGGCTCGTCCAGGAGAAGTACGGCAGGGTCGGCGAGGAGCGCCCGGGCCAGCATCAGGCGCTGGCGCTCCCCGCCGGACAGCCGGACCCCCCGTTCACCCACCGACGTGTCGAGCCGGCGCGGCTGCCGGCCCACCCACCGCCACATCCGCGCCCGGTCGAGCGCTCCGGCCACCTGATCCTGGGTCGCGTCCGGTCGGGCGATCAGCAGGTTGCTCCGGATGGTGCTGTCGAACAGGTGCGCGTCCTGCGCGCACGCGGCGACCACCCGCCGCCGGGCACCGTCCTCCAGGTCGGCGAGGTCCACGGCCTCGTCGGTCCCGATGAGCTGGATGCTCCCCGACTCAGTGGGGAGAAACCCCTGCAACGCGGTGACGAGGGTGCTCTTGCCGGCGCCACTCTCGCCGACGATGGCGACCCGTCGCCCCGGCCGCAGGCACAGGTCGATGTCGGTCAGGGCGGGGGCGTCGGCCCCGGGCCAGCGCACCGTCAGCCCGCGTACGTCGAGGGTCAGCGCACCGAGCGGCGCGGGACGTACTCCGTCGGAGGCCGCGGGGTGGGGTAGCTCGGTCAGCGCACGCAGCCGGTCGACCGCGCGCATCCCCCGCAGCAGTTCCGAAGCGGCCAACGGCAGCGGCGCGGTGACCTCGAACGCCGCGAGCGGGGTGAGGGCGAGGACCGCGAGCGTCACACCGGACAGCTGTCCGGAGGCGAGCGCTGGTACGCCGACGAGCAGCTCACCCACCACCGTCAGCCCCGTCGCCGCGACCGTGCACGCCGCCGCGACGCCCGCGCCCGCGGCGCCGCGTTGCGCGAGCCGGGTGAGGTGGCGGTCCTCGTCGTCGAGCCGGTCGAGCCAGCGCTGGGCGGCCCGGTGCGCGGTGAGGTCCGCGGCGCCGTGCAGGAACTCCACCACCGAGCCGGACAGCGCGCCGCGTGCCGGCGCCAGCTCGCGGTCGGCCCGGCGAGCGGTGATCAGGGCGGCGGCCGGAGCGCCCACCCCACCGAGGAGCAGGCCGGCCAGGAGGACGCCACCCGCGGCCGGGAGCAGCGCGGCGAGGAAGATCACGCATCCGGCACCGGTCAGGATCGCGACCCCGATCGGCAACAGCCCACGGACCAGCAGGTTCTGGACGGCCTCGACGTCGCCGACGAGGCGGGCCAGGACGTCGCCGCTCCGCAGCCGCCCGAGCCCGGCCGGCGCGGCGCGTTCCAGGTCGATGTAGACCCGCACCCGGGTCCGCGCCATCACCCGGAACGCCGCGTCATGGCTGACCAGGCGTTCGCAGTAGCGCAGTACGCCACGTCCGATGCCGAACGTCCGCACCGCCACGACCGCCACCGTCAGCGCGACGACGGGTGGCTGTTCGGTCGCGCGGGAGATCAGCCAGGCGGCGGTGGCGACCAGGCCGACGGAGGCCCCGAGCGCGAGTGATCCCAGGAGCGCCGCCAGGAGAAGCCGGAGGAGTTCGGGGCGCGCCGCGCCGGCCAGCCAGCGCAGGGCCTCCGCCCGCCGGCCCACGTGCGCGCCGCGTCCGGTGGCGGTGGCCCCGCTCATGCGGTCACGCTCGCGTGGTCCAGGCGGATGACGTGGTCGCACAGCCGCAGCAGCCCCGGCCGGTGCGTGACCAGGACGACCGTTCGGTCCGACAACACCGCGGGCAGTGCCTCCACCAGGGCTGCCTCGGTCACGGCGTCCACGCCTTCGGTGGGTTCGTCGAGGAGCAGCAACGGGGTTTCGCCGACCAGCGCCCGGGCGAGCGCGACCCGGCGGCGTTGGCCGGCGGACAGGCCGTAGCCGCGTTCGCCGAGTTCGCGGTCGAGGGGTACGTCGACGGCGGCGGCTCGGGCGGCCCGCTCCAACGCGGCGTCGCTGGCGTGCGGCCGGCGGAGCGCGATGTTGTCCCCGACCGTTCCGGCGAACAGCACGGGATCCTGGGGGAGCCAGCCCACCCGGGAACGCCACGCGTCGAGGTCGAGGGTCGCGAGGTCGACGCCGCCCACCAGGACGCGCCCCTCGTCCGGTGCGACGAACCCGAGCAGCAGCGCGAGCACGGTGGACTTGCCCATGCCGCTCGGCGCCACCAGGCCGGTGACCTGGCCGGGGCTGAACTCCAGGGACAGCCGGTCCAGGATCGCGGCCGCCCGGTCGGGATGGCGGACGGTCACCTCGTCCAGGCGGATGCGCAGGCCGTGCGGGTCGGTTGCCCGCGCGGCGTCGTGTGCCGACCCGGGCAGCGCTGTCGACGCCGTCGACGTTGCCGGCGCGGTCGCGTCCGTGGCGTCCGTGGGTGTCCGCGCCCGCGCGCCCGCCCGCTGCTCGAGCACGTCGAACACCCGAGCCGCCGCACCCAACCCCTCGACGCTCGCGTGGTAGAGCGCCGCGGCCTGGCGCAGCGGCCAGTACGCCTCCGGCGCGAGGATCAGGATCATCAGGGCGGTCGAGAGGTCGAGGCGCCCCTCGAGTACCCGGAACCCGATGCCGACGGCGACGACCGCGATCGACAACATCGCGAGGAGCTCCAGGACCAGCGAGGACAGGAACGCCGCCCGCATGGTCGACTGGCTGGCCCGGCGCTGCTGGTCGGCGAGCCGGCGGATCACCGCCACCTGTGCCTGCGACCGGCCGAACGCCTTCAGGGTGCCGAGGCCGGAGAGTACGTCGAGGAAGTGGTGGGCGAGGGCCTGCAGGGTGTTCCACTGGCGGTCGACGCGGCGCTTGGTCGCGGTGCCGACCAACACGGTGAACAGCGGGATCAGCGGCAGCGTCACGACCAGTACCACGGCACTGCGCCAGTCGGTGGCGAACAGCGTGACGGCGACCGCGAACGGCACCGCGACCGCGAGGACCAGCTGGGGAAGGTAACGGGCGTAGTAGGCGTCGAGTGCGTCGATGCCGCGCGTGGCGAGGGTGGCGAGCTCACCGCTTCGGTGCTCGGCCAGCCAGCGCGGCCCGAGCTCGGCGACGTGGTGCAACATGCGGCGCCGCAACTCCGACTTGACGGCGGCGGAGGTGTGGTGCGCGGCCATCTCGCCCGCCCAGGCCAGGCAGGCGCGGGTGCCGACCACGAGGGCGAGCAGGGCGAGCGGGAGGAACAGCCCGACCAGCGGCTCCCCACCGACGAACGCCCGGGCGATCACGCTGGACAGCAGCGCGGCCTGGCCGATGACGAGCCCGGCCCCCAACACCCCGATCCCCACCGACAGCCCGAGGTAGGAGCGGGTGGCCCGGGCCTGCCGCAGCAGCCGCCGGTCGAGCGCACGCAACGCCACCATCAGCTGCTCCCCGACGGTGGCGTGCCGACGGTGCCACGTCCGACCCGTTGGCGGAACACCCAATAGCTCCAGGCCTGGTAGGCCACCACCAGCGGAAGGAAGAGGCCGGCGACCCAGGTCAGCAGTCCCAGCGTTGAAGGTGTCGAGGAGGCGTTGTCCACAGTCAGGCTGTACTCCGGATCGATGGTCGAGATGATCAGGTCTGGATACAGCGTAAGGAACAAGGTCGAGACGAGGAGTGCGATGGTGATCGCCGTACCCACGAACGCCCATCCTTCCCGTCCGGCCCGGCCGGCGAGCAGTCCCGCGCCGAGGGTCACGACCGACGCGATCGCCGTCACCACCGCGGACCCGTCGAAGGTGGGGCTCAGCGCGGCGAACAGGAACCAGACCAGGAGCGCCGCCGTGACCACGCCGACGATGCCCGCCACCCGACGCGCGCGGTCACGGACCGCCCCGGTGGTCCGCAGCGCGAGGAACACCGCGCCGTGGGTGACCGACAGTGCCAGGACGGTCAGGCCACCCAGCAGAGCGAAGGGGCTGAGGACGTCCACCGGTACGCCGAGGTACTCCCCGTGCTGGTCGATCGGCAGGCCGCGCAGCAGCGCCGCGAAGGTGAGGCCCCACAGCAGCGGTGGCACCAGCGACCCCAGGACGATGGCGCGGTCGCAGGCGACCTGCCAGGTGGCGTCGGAGCGTCGGTCCCGGAACGCCACCGCGACCACCCGCACGACCAGCGTGAGGAGGATGAGCAGGACGGGAACGTAGAACGCCGAGAAGAGGGCGGCGTACCACGGCGGGAACGCCGCGAACGTCGCCGCGACCGCGACGAGCAGCCACACCTCGTTGGCATCGAAGCGGGGACCGACGGTCCGGAGAAGCACCCTGCGGTCGAGCGGGTCGCGACCGAGCACCGGCAGGAGCGCGCCGACTCCGAAGTCGAAGCCCTCGAGCACGAAGTAGCCGGTCCACAACGCGCCGATGAGGGCGAACCACACGGTCTGGAGCTCCATCGCTTCGTGCCTGGCCCCTCAGTCGATCTCGGTCCCGTCTCGGTGGCTCTCGTTCGGTCCAGCCGTGGTGAGCTCGGCCGGGCTCAGTAGACGAGCCCCGCTTCGGGTTCGTCCTCGCCCTCGTCCTGCGGACCCTCCGGAGCCAGGCCGGCTCGGGCGTACCTCACCAACAGGCCGACCGTCACGATGGACAACGCGGCGTACAGCAGGGTGAAGAGGGTCAGCGACAGCGCCACGGTGCTGGTGCCGATGGTCGGCGAGACGCCGGCGGAGGTGGGCATCAGCCCGAAGACGATCCAGGGTTGCCGGCCGACCTCGGTGAAGATCCAGCCGGCGGAGTTCCCGAGCGCGGGCAGGGCCGGCAGGACGATCGCGGCCCAGATCAGCGGACGGGGCGCGGGTCGGTCGACGCGCATCCACCACAGGGCCCACGCCGCGGCCAGGACGGCGAGCCCGCCGAGGCCGATCATCAGCCGGAACGCCCAGTAGGTGACCGGGACCGCCGGCACGTAGGAGCCCGGGCCGTACCGCTGCTCGTACTCGCGCTGCAGGTCGTCGATGCCCCGCACCTCTCCGCCGAGGTCGCCGGTGGCGAACAGCGACAGCACGCCGGGAATCCGGTAGGAGGCGATCTCGTTGGCGTCGGTGAGCGTGCCGAAGGTGACGAGTGAGAAGCCCGCGGGCCGCGCGGTCCAGTAGAGCGCTTCGGCCGCGGCCGTCTTCATCGGCTGGGTGTCGGTCATGGTCTGGGTCGAGACGGCGCCGGTGACGGCCAGCGCGACCCCGCCGACGACGGTCGTCACCGCGCCGACCTTCAGCGCCGACCTGAACGCCGCACGGTCGCGGTCAGGGTGTCGGCACAACTGCCAGAGCGCCACCGCCGCGACCAGCGATCCGGCCGCCAGGAAGCAGGCGGAGGCCACGTGCGGGAAGTTCGCCAGCAACACCTTGTTGGTCAGGACGGCGCCGAGGTCGGTGAGCTCGGCGCGGCCGGTCTCGTCGTCGAAGTGGTACCCGACCGGCCACTGCATCCAGGCGTTCGCGGCCAGGACGAAGTACGCCGAGAACGCGCTGGCCAGGGCCACCACCCACATGCAGCCGAGGTGGAGGTACTTCGGCAGGCGTTCCCAGCCGAAGACCCACAGGCCGAGGAACGTCGACTGCAGGAAGAACGCCAGCAGGCCCTCGAGGGCGAGCGGCACACCGAAGACCTCACCGACGAGCCGGGAGTAGGCGCTCCAGTTCATGCCGAACTGGAACTCCAGCACGATGCCCGTCGCCACGCCCATCGCGAAGGCGACCAGGAACAGCGTGCCGAAGAACTTCGTGAGACCGAGCCAACGGTCGTGGCGGGTCGCCAGCCACGCGGTCTGGAAGCCGGCGACGAGGAACGGCAGCCCGATGGTGAGGGGCACGAAGAGGAAGTGGAAGACGGTCGTGATGCCGAACTGCCACCGCGCGAGGTCCAATGCGACCAAGACCGATCCTTCGCGGCATGGCCGGGGCGCCCGCCGTTCGAACGGCCACCGGGGCAACTACAGATAGTTCTCAATCAGGTACGGAGGGTACCACCGCTGGCAGGCGTCGCCGGGGGCCAGGACACGCGCGGACGGCCCGCACCTCGGAAAAATCCCGTGCGCCGCGACCGGAGTCGTGACTAGCGTCGCCAGCGCCCTGCTCGTCGACGGAGGCAACCCGGTCCCAGGGAGGCACCGCGTGTCGTTTCGATCCTCCCTTCGCCTCCTGCTCCGCACCATCGTCGGCACGGCGCCCGGCCGGGCCTGCGTCCTGCTCGCGCTCGCGGTCTGCGCCGGCCTGCTCGCCCCGGCCGTGCTGGCCGTGACCGGTCTCGCGGTGACTCGCGCGCCCGCGGCCGTCGACGCGGGCCTGACCTCGCCGGCCGGACGTGACCTGCTGTCCGCGCTGGCGCTCATCGGCGTCCTCTTCGCGGTGGGGCAGGCGCTCGCCCCCGTCCGCGACGCCGTCGGGGTCTCGATCGGCTCCACCATCGTCCAGCGGCTACGCGAACGCCTCCTCGGCGCCACCCTGGGCCCGCCCGGCATCGCGCACCTCGAGGACCCGGCAGTGGCCGACGAGATCCAGCGGGGGAGCGGGATCGAGTGGGACGTCGGCCCGATGACCCGGGTGGTCGAGGAACTCGGCAAGACGGTCACCCAGCTCACCGCCGCGATCGGAAGTGCCGTCCTGCTCGCCGGGCTGGAGTGGTGGGCGCCGCTCGTGCTCCTGGTCGCAGTGGCGCTCAGCCACCTGTGGACGGACGACGAGGAGCACCGCATGGTCCAAGCGCAGGAGAAGTACGCCGTCCTCGACCGACGCGCCGACTACCACCGAGACCTCGCCCTGGATCCGCCGGCGGCGAAGGAGGTGCGGCTGTTCGGGTTGGCGGGCTACCTCGCCGGCCGCACGAGGGGGTGGCGACTGGACTACCTCGCCGAGGTCTGGCGGGCGCGCGCCGCGCGACGGGGGCCGGTGCCGCGCACGCTCGCGGCCGTCGTGGTGACGTACGGCCTCGTCCTCGGGACCCTCGCCGCCAGGGTCCTCGCCGCTGACGTGGGCGTGGGCCAACTGGCCGTCTACGTACCCGCCATCGCCACCCTCACGGGGCTCGGCGCGGGGTTCGTCGACCTGTGGTGGGTACGCCAGGGCGCGGCGGCGGTGCCGCACATCCTGGAGCTCGAGCGGGTCACCCTGACCCCGCGGACGCGGCTGTCGGGCACCGGGTCGGCGGCGGGAAAGCCCGAGCGGGAGCTGCGGCTCTCCGGGGTGCGCTTCGGCTATCCGGGTGCCGCGCAACCGGTCCTTGACGGGCTCGACCTCACCATCCCGGCCGGCACGTCGCTCGCGATCGTGGGCGTCAACGGTGCCGGTAAGACCACTCTGCTCAAGCTGCTCGCCCGGCTCTACGACCCCGACGAGGGCGCCATCCTGGTCGACGGCGTGGACCTGCGCGACCTCGACCCGGCGTCCTGGCGGCGGCAGCTGGCGGTGGTCTTCCAGGACTTCGTCCGCTACGAGCTGAGCGCGCGGGACAACATCGCCTTCGGGCGACCCCCGGACGACGCCGACGACGAGGCGGAGGCGCTGCGGACGGCGGCGCGGCGGGCGGGTGCGCTCGACCTGATCGAGGAACTGCCATCGGGATGGGAGACGGTGCTCGCCCGGCAGTACGCGGGCGGCGCCGAACTGTCCGGCGGCCAGTGGCAGCGGATCGCCCTGGCCCGCGCGCTGCGCGCGGCGCAGGGCGGCGCCCGGCTGCTGGTGCTGGACGAGCCGACGGCCAACCTGGACATCCGCGCCGAGGCCGACCTGTTCGAGCGGTTCCTGGAGCTCACCGCCGGGACGACCACGCTGCTGGTGACACACCGGCTGTCGAGCGTCCGGCACGCCGACCGGATCTGTGTGCTCGGCGACGGCCGCGTGAGCGAGCAGGGCACGCACGAGGAGTTGCTCGCCGCTGGCGGCACCTACGCGCGGATGTTCCGCCTGCAGGCCGACCGGTTCGCCGGTGCGGCCGAAACTTCTGGCGCGGCCGATCTCTCCGGTGCCGCCGATCTCTCGGGCACGGTGGCCGATGTCTAGCCCGACGTCGGCCGGGACGCCTGACACCGGCAGGGGGAGCGCCTTGCCGGGACTCGCGCGCACGCTGGTCTACACCGTGCGGGCGGCGTTTCGGACCGACGCCCGGCTCGCGCTGGTGACGCTCACCCTCGCACCCGCGGCCTGGCTGGACGGGACCCTCGCCGCGTTGTTCCTCAAGTTCCTCACCGACGCGGCACTGGCCCACGACGGGGTGGCGGTCGTCGTCGCGGTGAGCACACTCGTTGTGACCCTGGCCGGGGGATGGGTGACCGCGAGCTTTGGCCGTCGACTCCAGCACACCCTGCAGGAGAAGGCCGGGGTCGCCCTCGAGGACGAGCTGATCCAGGTCTCGGCCGGTACGCCGACCCTGCAGCACCTCGAACGCTCCGACTACCTCGACCGGCTGGACCCGCTCCGCAAGGAAGCCTGGATCGTGCACTGGACGCTGGAGTCGCTGGCGCAGACCCTCGGTGCGCTCGCCCAGACGGTGTTGACGATCGCGCTCCTCGCCAGCGTGCAGCCCGTGCTCGCGCTGCTCCCGGTGTTCGGCATCCCCGCCCTGTTGGTCGGTCGGGCCGCCGCGCTCCGCGAGCGCGACGCGCAGGAGGCCACCGGCGAGCTTCGGCGTCGTCAACACCACCTTGTCACGCTCGCGACGAACGCGTCGCCGGGCAAGGAGGTTCGGGTCTTCGGTATCGGCGACCGGTTGCTCCGGCTGAGCCGGGAGACGTGGCGGGTCGAGCATGCCCGGCGTACCCGAGTGGCATGGGTCGGTGCCGGCTGGCAGGTGGTCGCCTCGGCGTTCTTCGCGGTCGGTTTCGTGGGCGCGCTCGTCGTGGTCGGCAACGCCGTGGCCGCCGGCCTGGCCGGCGTCGGCGACCTGGCGCTCGCGCTCGTGCTGGCCGCGACGATGAGCGGCAACGTCGGCATGGTCGTCAGCATGTTCCAGTGGCTCGCCGGGTGTCTCGCCGTCGGCTCACGCTTCCTGTGGCTGGTCGACCATGCCCGCGACGAACACCGTACGGTGGGCGCCTCCCCGGCCACGGCCGCGCGGGTCCCGGACCGGTTGCGCGACGCTATCGAGTTGGCGGAGGTCACCTTCACCTACCCGGGCACGTCGCGTGTCGTCCTCGACAAGGTCTCCTTGCGGCTGCCGGCCGGCAGGGTGGTCGCACTCGTCGGCGCCAACGGCGCCGGCAAGACGACGCTGGTCAAACTGCTGTGCGGGATGTACGCGCCGACGTCGGGAAGCATCCGGGTCGACGGCACGGATCTCACCGAGTTCGACCTCACCCAGTGGCGGGCGCGCTGCACCGGCGCGTTCCAGGACCACGCGCGCTTCGAGGTCACGCTGCGCGAGGCGGTCGCGATCGGCGACCTCGACGGCGGGCCGGGGGAGCGGGCGGTGGCGGACGCGCTCGAGGCCGCCGGGGCCGGCACCCTAGTCGACGTACTCCCCAACGGCCTGTCCACCCAGCTCGGACCCACCTGGCCCGGCGGCACCGACCTGTCCGGGGGCCAGTGGCAGAAGGTCGCCCTCGCCCGCGGCCTGATGCGGCCGGAGCCGCTGCTCACCGTGCTGGACGAACCGACCGCGAGTCTGGACGCGCCGACGGAGGAAGCGTTGTTCGCGGGGTACGCCGCGCAGTCCGGTACGCGAGGAGCGCACGCGGTTACCCTGCTGGTGTCGCATCGCTTCTCGACCGTGCGCACGGCCGACCACATCGTCGTCCTCGCGGGGACGGGCGTAGCCGAACAGGGCAGCCACGAGGAGTTGGTCGCGCGGGGTGGCACGTACGCGCAGTTGTACGAACTCCAGGCGCGAGGCTACCGCTGAGGAAGGCCGCCGAACACCAGACGAACCACAGGCGAGCCCAGCGGCGAGCCCGGGCGAACCCGGCCGTGCCCCCGACGACAAAGATCCCTGGCAGCAAGCGGCCGGGTGCGACGGCGGCCCTTCCGGGCGGGGGCGGCCCGTCACGAGCGTGCGGGCTCGTCATGATCGTGGATCCCCCCGGAGGTACGACTCATGCGCGTCTCGAAAATCGCGGCGATCCTCGCGAGTTCGCTCCTCGTCGTCGGTGTCGCCGCCGGGCCGGCGCTGGCCGTCGGCACCGCGACCCGACCCCCGTCCAGCCACACCGCCTCGAGCCCTCAGACCACCTCGTCCACCGACCGTGGCGCACCCCTCGTGGCGCCGCTCGTCACGAAGATCAGCCACGCCGAGGCCACCAGCCGGCTCCGCGTGGCCGGGGTCACCTGGTCCTCCAGTGGCGGCTGCAGCAACCGCAACAACCCCACCTGTACGTCGTTCGAGCAGGTCAACCTCGCCAGCATCCGAGGCGTCATCACGCTCCGGAACGCCAGCGGCTGCGCCGTCAACGTCACCGGCCGCACGGAGACCGGCCACGCGAGCGGCACCTACAGCCACTGGAACGGCTACAAGCTCGACATCAGCCAGGGCGGTTGCGTGAGCGGCTACATCACCAGCGCGTTCTCCTTCATCGGCGACCGAAGTGACGGAGCCGCGATGTACGAATCAGCCTCCGGCAACATCTACGCCAGGGAGGGCAACCACTGGGACATCACCTACTACAACTGCGGCGGCTGCTGAGTCCCGCGCCCGAGCCGAAGCGGCCCCCGGCGCGTGTGCCGGGGGCCGCCTCGGTGGAGTCAGAACGCCGCGTGGAGGTAGGGCATGGCCGGCGGAAACAACGTCCGCAACGCCGCGGCGGTGTCGGCGTCCACCGTGCCGTAGCCCTGCAGGGACAGCTCCGCCGGGTCGAGTACGCCATAGACGAGCGCGGCGAGTCCATGCGGGGTCAGCGTGGCGGTCGGTGTCCCGCCGGGCTGGACCTCGAGCGCACCACCCACGCCGGTCAGCGTCCACGTTCCGGCGACGAACGGGTCGTCGACCACCTCGACGCTTGCCCGCGCCGGCCCCGCACCGATGCCGGCGAGCCCTTCCACGGAAAGGATCCGGCCCATCGGCGCGCTGTGCAGGGGGCCTGAGACCTTGGTCTCGTCGGCGTAGTCGAGGTCGACATACCACAGGTCAGGCCGCTCGTCCGGTGGCAGTTCGAAGGTGAACGAGGCGTACTGGTCGTGGTGACGGGCGAGCCACTGCAGCAGCAGGCTCCGGCCGACCGCGTTCCGGGCGAGCAGGTGCCGGCCCTGGAGCTCGGCGCCGAAGCCGTTCGTCCGGTAGAGGAGCGTACCGACGATCTCGTCCTCGTGCCGGGCGAAGACGGCCCAGTGCTTGTCCTCCTTCGCCAGGCCCTGCGTGCTCTGCTTGGAGAAGATCGAGAAGCCGTGCCGCTCGGCCAGGATCGCCTCGGTCGCAGCGTAGTAGTCGTCGAAGACCTCGCCGATGCGGTGGAACGTCACCTCGCCGGGCACGTCGGCCCGCAGCATCCGCTCCAGGCCGCGGGCGTGCAGCCGGATGGCGCGGGCCTTCGGGAACCCGACGTACCCGAACCGCTCGTAGAACGACTGGCGGAACGGGTAGAGCGTGCTCACGACGTGTCCCGAGTCGCGCATCTCGCCGTGCAGCTGGGTGAGCACCGCCCGGATGTGGCCGCGACGCCGGGCCATCGGGTGGGTCGCGACACCACTCACACCGAGCATCGGCAGGGTCTTCCCGCGGACGTTCTGACGCAGCGAGATGCCCACCGCGGTCGCCTCGGGCTCCTCGCCGGTGAACGCGACCAGGGTCACGCGGTCGTCCGCGGGGGCGAGGTCGGCCCGCCATCGTTCCACCTGGTCGGTGGGCGGCGGGGTGCTCCCGAACGCGTAGGCGTGCATGGGGTATGTCGAGGTGAGGAGCTCCTCACCGCTGACCCGGCGGATGGTTCGCGGCGCGTCGCCGGCCGCTTCCGCGTGGTGCCCCGCCGGCCGGTCAGTAGTCGTGTCAGGGGTCGCGTTCACAGCTCGCGACCCTAGTGGGAACGCGCCCCTGGCCATCGGCCGACCCGGACGGGGCTGTCGGCTCGCTCAGCGGGTCGTCCGGGCCCCGCCGTTCAGGTGCAGGATCTGTCCGGTGATGTGCCGGGCACCTGCCGAGGCGAGGAAGAAGACGGTCTCGGCGACGTCGGACGGCTGCCCGACGCGGCCGTTCTTCGTCGAGCCGATCAGGTGGGCCCGGCGTTCAGGCGTCAGCTGGTCCCGGAAGAACTCCGTGTCGGCGATGTAACCGGGCGCGACCACGTTGGCGGTGATGCCACGGGCACCGAGGTCGGTCGCGGCCGAGATGTTCCAGGTGGCGAGCGCCGCCTTGGCCGCGCCGTACGCTCCGGCGCCGAACTCCGCCGCGATGGAGCCGATCGAGATCACCGACCCGTGGTCGACCAGTCGGTCGGCGAGCGCCTGGGTGGTGAGGACCGTGGTCAGGACGTTGGCGGTGAAGTTGGCCTGCCACTGCTGGGACAGCGACTCCAGCGAGTCGGGCTCGGCGCGGTCGAAGTCGGTGTTGCCGCCGGCGTTGTTGACCAGGACGTCGACCCTCTCGGGAAGCTGTTCGAGGAGTCGGCGGAGCTGGTCCGGATCGGCTCCGTCGCACTCGAGGGCCCGGATCCGGTCGCCACTCGCCGCGACGGTCTCCTTCAGCGGCGCCGGCCGGCGTCCGGTGACGACGACGGCGTCCCCCGCTTCGGCGAAGCGGAGCGCGACAGCGCGGCCGATGCCGGTGCCGCCGCCGGTGACCACGATGGTGCGGGACATGGGACTCCTTCGAGGGCCTAGATTTAGGTCTAAACGATGTGGCGGGGCAACGATATAACGATTGCCGGGAACGCGGAGAGAGGGAGGTCGTGGTGAGCGCAGGGTCGGCTCGGGGAAAGGCCGGAGCGGAAGGACCGCCCGACCGGCGGGAAGAGCCGCGGAGCGGTCCACCGGTGCGGCCGTCCGAGGGGCTGACCGGAGGCGCCGACGCGCTCGGGTCCGATCTGGCCGCGGAGATCGCCGCGGCCTGGGAGCGGGAGCGCCCGGGTACGCCCGTGACCTCCATCGGCGTCGTGTCCAGGATCTGGGCGCTCGCGAAGGCGTTCGGTGAGAACCGTCGCCGGGTGCTCGCCTCCGCCGGCGTCGACGCCGCGACCCTCGACCTGCTGAGCACCCTGCGCCGGGGTGGTCCGCCGTACTCCCTGACCACCCGCGACATCACCGACCGCACGCTGGTCACCGCGGGCGCGGTCTCCCAACGCGTCGCCCGGGCCGAGCGGCAGGGGCTGGTCCGGCGCCGACCGGCCGGCGACGGCTCGCGCGCGGTGTGGGTCGAGCTGACGACCGAAGGCCACGCCGCGGTGGAACGAACGGTCGACATCGTGCTGGGGCAGGAGGTCGAGTTGTTGACCGCGCTCGATCCGGACCAGCAGGAGCTGCTCGCCGAACTCCTCCGCGTCCTGCTGCACGACGTCCGCACGCGGTTCGGTGAGATCCCACCCACCCACGTGGGGACGTAGGCGTGCCCCGCCCCTGCGCCGCCTCGGTGTCCGTGGCCGAGTGCGGCCCGCTCACCCCGCGGTGGGTTCGTGTGGGCGGGCCGCCGTGCCAGGATCGTTCGGAACGCACCCACGAGGGGACGGCAGCGATGGCGACCAGTGGCGTACTCGAATGGCAGAGCGACGTCGACCGAGCCGGCCGGGTCGCGCCCGAGTTGGTCGAGCGCTACCGCAGCGACGGCTTCGTCCGGGTGCGCGGAGTCCTCGACGACGAGGAGGTCGCACGCTTCCGCACGGCGGCGGCGGGGTTCCTCGAGGCGCACCGGTCCGAGAGCTTCGCGAAGGACAAGGTGTTCACCCAGCTCGTCAACGTCTGGCGGCAGGACGCGACGGTAGGGGAACTCACCCTGCATCCGCGCCTGGCCGCGGTCGCCGAGCAGCTCGCCGGAATTCGGCTGCGGATCTGGCACGACCACATGCTGGTCAAGGAGCCGCACAACGAGGTCGCGACGGAGTTCCACCAGGACCGGCCGTACTGGCCACACACCGAGGACCGGCACTCTCTCTCGGCCTGGGTCGCGCTGGTCGACGTGCCGCCTGAGCGTGGCTGCATGTCGTTCCTGCCGGGTACGCAGACCCTCACCGGGTTCCGGCCGCAGGACCTCCACAACGAGGAGGATCTGTTCACCCTCGACCCGGAGTTGCGCTGGCTGCCGCGGGTGACCGTTCCGCTGCGCGCGGGCGACTGCACGTTCCACTCGAGCTACACGGGCCACATGGCGCTCGCCAACCGCACCGACCAGGCACGGATCGCGCACGTCGCGATCTACATGGACGCCGAGACGGCGTACTCCGGGACCTCCCATCCGGTGACCGACCCGCTCGGTCTGGCGCCCGGCGACCGGCTCGACGGCCCGATGTTTCCCCGGCCGGCGCGCTGAGCGAGATTGGTCTTCCTTCACTCATTGGTCTTCCTTCACGCCGGCAGGCGTGCTCAGGCGTTTCCGGCCTGACATTACCGCCCGTAATTCGGCCGTATTGGTCACCAGATCGGCGAATTCGACGACGCGATTTCGGCGGCACTGAGCCGAGTGACCGAAGTTCATACGAACAACGGCGTTTCGCACCCTCTCGGATGTAGGTACGTTCCGACCGGCAGGAGTCATTTGTTCCTTGGCGGTGGTTTCGGCCCTCGCCGCAGGGAGGCGATCAGCCGTGTCACGAACGCCATCAGGACAAGCAGTCCCCGTGGTGCGAGGGACGCTCGCACTCCTGCTCGGCGCGTCGCTCGCGGTGACAGCGTCCACGCCGGTCCTCGCCGAGCCGGCTCCCGCCCCCGGAACGGTCCCGAGCAAACGGCAGGTCGACGCCGCCCGCGAACGGGCGCGGGACGCGGCCGCGAGCGTCGGCCTGGTGCAGGCGAAACTGGCCGGGGCGGACGAGCGGCTACGCAAACTCGAGGTTGACGCGCAGGCAGCCGTCGAGGTCTACAACACCGCGGTCTACCGACGTACCCGCGCGGAGCAGGCGGCCGGCGAGGCGGCGGCCCGTGCGGAGGCAGCGCGTCGGGAGGCCGAACAGAAGCGACAGGCGGTGGCAGCACTCGCGGCCGCCGACTACCGACTCGACAGCCGGCTCAACGAGATCTCCGCCTACCTCGGGGCCGACGGTCCCCGCACGCTGCTGGATCAGGCGTCGACCGCCATGATGGTCTCCACCTCCGCCGTCGACGCCTACCAGTCCCTGCTGGCGAGCAGGTCCGTGGCACGGGCGCTGGACGCCGAGGCGGCGCAGTACGTCGAGACAGAACGCCGCCGCGCCGACGACGCGGCGAAGGCCAAGCAGCAGGCCGCCACGGCGATGGACGGGCAGTCGAAGGCGGTCATCGCCATCCGGGCGGAGAAGTCCGCCCTGATCACCCGGCTGGCGCAGCTCCAGCGGATCTCCACCCGGTTGGCCGCGAAACGCCAGGCAGGACTGGAGGCGCAGGCTCGCGCCCGCGCCGAGGCCGCGCGCCAGCGGGCCGAACGCGAACGCCAGGACGCCGAGCGGCGCGACCGCGACCGTCAGGGCGATGGTTCCGGCGGAGACGGCGGCGGAGGTGGCGGCTCACCGCGCAACGACGGCGACGGCACCTCCACCCAACAGGGCCGGGAGGTCGTCTCCTATGCGATGGCTCAGTTGGGTGAGCCGTACGTCTTCGGCGCCGACGGACCCGGCTCGTGGGACTGTTCTGGACTCACCATGAAGGCCTGGGCGCGTGCGGGCGTGTCGATGCCGCACTTCGCCCGCGGACAGTACTGGCAGTCCACGCCGATCAGGACGGGCGACCTGCAGCCGGGCGACCTGCTCTTCTGGGCCAACAATCCGCGCGACTCGAACACGATCTACCACGTCGCGCTCTACCTCGGCGACGGCAAGATGGTGCACGCGCCGAGGCCCGGACGGAGCGTCGAGGTGAAGTCGATGTGGTACATGGGAGCACCGACCCACCTCGCTCGGCCACGGTAGAGGGCGGGACAATTCCGGGAACATGCCGGAACTCATCGCCTTCCTCACCGACTACGGCACCCGCGACGGTTTCCCCGCCGTGTGCCACGGTGTCGCCGCCACCCTGGCGCCGTCCGCCCGGATCCTCGACGTCAGCCACGAGGTCCCACCGCACGACGTACGACATGGCGCCGCCGTTCTCGCCCGGGTCGCGGAGCACCTCCCGCCGGCCGTCTACGTCGGCGTCGTCGATCCTGGCGTCGGAACCTCCCGCCGCGGTGTGGCGCTCCGGGCCGGACCGAGCGTCCTCGTCGGCCCCGACAACGGTCTGCTGCTGCCCGCGGCCGACGTCCTCGGAGGTGTGACCGAGGCGCATCAACTGACGAACACCGGGTTGTGGCGCGCGTCGGTCGACCGGACGTTCCATGGCAGGGACGTGTTCATGCCCGTCGCCGCCCACCTCGCGCGCGGTGGACAGCTCGCGGACGTCGGAGACCGCGTCCCGCTGGAGGATCTGGTGCGACTTCCGGCGCCGACCCGCACGCTGCAGGCGGACGGCATGGCGTGCGAGGTCACCTACGTCGACCGGTTCGGCAACGTCCAGTTGGCAGGTGGGCCGAAGGAGCTCGGTCAGCTGCCCGACTGGGCCGTGCAAGGAGAGGTTGACGTCGAGTCCGAACGAGCATGCGGGCGCGCACTGGTCGGCGCGACGTTCGGAGACGTTCCGGTGGGCGGGTTGGTCGTCTACCTGGACTCCGACGACAGGTTGGCGGTAGCGGTCAACACCGGTGATGCCGCGGGTCGGCTGCGGGTGCGTACGGGTGACGTCGTGACGCTCCGCCGCCCACGCGTGGTCTGAGAATCGTCGGCCGTCGTCGCGGCCGCTCAACCTCACCAGAATTCGTTCGCCCGTAACGGCGTCGGTGGGGCTGGAGTGCCCTTGTTTTACAGGGGTTGTTGTCGGTGGTCGGGTCCAGGGTTTGGTCATGGACATCGACACCGGTGCTGGCGGCGGGGGTGCGGGTTTCGCGCATCCGTTGCTGGCTTGGCTTGCCGGTGTCGGTGCGGGTATTGACGCGGCTATCGAGTGCCCAACCCTGTCGTTGCCGCTGGATCAATACGAAGGGGCGTTGCGGCAGATCGCTGTCTCCGAGGCGAGGCTCGCGTCGCTGCGGTTGTCTCTGACGCGGCAGGCGGAGTTGAGCGAGGTCAGGAAGCTGACCGGTGCCGCCAACACGGCGGGCTGGGTGCAGCAGGTGACCCGGATGGGCGGCGTGAGGCGTCGGTGTCAGTGCGGCTCGCGAAAGCGTTGGACCAGACGATCCGCGCTACGGGCGAAGCCCTCTCCGACGGTGAGATTTCGCTGGGGCAGGCGCAGGTGATCGAACGTGCCATCCGACGGTTGCCCAACGACGTCGCTGCGGAGGTGAAGGCGGAGGCGGAAGCTTTTCTGCTGGACAGTGCGCAGGCGCTTGATGTCGATGACTTGGACAAGGCTGGGAAGCATCTGTATGAGGATCGCCCCGGAGGACGCCGAGCGTCGGATCGGGAAGCAGTTGGAGGAGCAGGAACGCCGGGCCCGGGAGAACCGGACGTTGAGCTTCGGGCCGGTGCGCGACGGGATGGGCACCATGTTCGTACGCCTCGACGTGCCCACCCTCGCGGTTCTGCAGGCACTCCTCGACCCGCTCGCCCGGCCGCGTCCCAGCGGTCCTGACGGGCCGGACCTGCGCAGCAGCGAACGACGGCAGGCAGACGCCTTCGCCGAACTCGTCGCCCTGGCCCAGGCCGCAGCCAGCGCACCCACCCGCGGCGGCGCACGACCACGCCTCACCGTGACGATCAGCTGTGACGACCTCGTGGTGAAGCTCGGGTACGGCACCCTCAACTCCGTGCTCACCGACTCCGGCCCTGCGCATCTGAAGGTGAGAACCCAGGCCGGAACTAACTGGAGGAAGAGGCGCCAGAGACGGTGGCGGGTCCAGGAGCGACGCGACCGGTGAACGAAGCAGCGGAGACCTGGTCTGTTACCGGATCACGGGGCCTCCGTTGTCAGCGACGCTGGTGCGGCAGTTGGCGTGTGATGCGGAGATCATCCCCGTGGTGCTGGGTGGTGACGGGGTGGTTCTCGACCTCGGACGGGGCACCAGGCTGTTCACGTCCTCCCAACGACACGCGTTGGCAGAGCGTGACGGCTATTTCTGCCACTTCCCCGAGTGCAGACGGCCGGAGAAGTGGACCGAAGCGCATCACATCAAGCACTGGGTGGACGGAGGAGCGACCGACCTCGACAACGGCGTCCTGCTCTGCCAGCACCACCACACCACAATCCACACGAAGGGCTGGACCGTGCGGATGGGACCCGATGGGCACCCCGAATACGTCCCGCCGCCCTGGGTCGACCCGTACCAGGCCATCATCCGACCCAACGACCGGACGCTGGTACGCCGACCCTGAGCCGGCCGGGCCGCCGACCGCCGCCGGGCGAGCCGGCCCCCACGCTGCCGGGCGAACCGGCGCCTACCCTGCCGGGCGAGCCGGCGCCAACACGCCCCGGACATGCCGACGGGCCGCACACCACGTAGGGGTGCGGCCCGCCCGTCCTCGAGCCCGTGGCGCTCAGCTCAGGCGGCGCGACACAAACGCGCGGCCCGGGCGTTCGCGTCGTCAGTGGTCGGGGTTCTCCTTCAGCCGCTGCTGGGAGGCGAGGATCTCGGCCTCGGCGCCCGCGCGGTCGACCCAGGTCGCGCCCTCGACGGACTTGCCGGGCTCGAGCTCCTTGTAGACCTCGAAGAAGTGCTGGATCTCCAGCCGGTCGAACTCCGGGACGTCGTGGATGTCCTGCAGGTGCGCGAGCCGGGGGTCGTTCGCGGGGACGCAGAGGACCTTGTCGTCGCGCCCCTTCTCGTCCCGCATCCGGAACATCGCGATCGGTCGGGCCAGGATCAGACAGCCCGGGAACGTCGGCTCCTGCAGGAGGACGAGGGCGTCGAGCGGGTCTCCGTCCTGGCCCAGGGTCTCCTCGATGAAGCCGTAGTCCGCGGGGTACTGCGTCGCCGTGAACAGCGTGCGGTCGAGCCGGATCCTTCCGGTTCGGTGATCCATCTCGTACTTGTTGCGCTGCCCCTTGGGGATCTCGATCGTCACGTCGACGTTCACAACGGCTGCCTTTCGTTCGTGCCTGCCCAGTAGTCTCCCGCACAGGACTTCTGATCTCCCGGGGTGCTGCTCGGAGTGCGCGAGCATGCCGTCCCACCCGGGGTGCTCGGGGACCGCCGGTCGGAGACTGCCGGACACCGCGAACGCCGGCACTCGCGATCACCGTCGACAGCGCCGTACGACGGCTGCGGTCCGACGAAGGCGCACAACAAGGCGGTGGAGGCGGACAACGTCACGGTGTGTACGCCGTGGTGACGGTAAGGGACGACCGGTGATCGGAGGACGACCTGGCGTCGTCCTCGCAGGGTTGACACGTAGGGTCCCGGCACCGGGGTAAAGGAGCCTGACGGGGCGGACGGTTCAGGGCTGTGGCAGGGACGAGGACGTCGTACGAGGCGTTGTCGTGCACAGACCCTGACCGCCGTACTCCGCTGCCGTATCGAAGGGGAGGTCGAGAGGGCGTGGCGGGACGACGGCAAGACGGGGGCAGCCCAGGCGACGAGCGCCCGGGAAGGCCCAGCTACTCCGGGGACGCACCGGCGCCCCACGAAGGCGAGTATCGCGGGACACGCCGTCGCGACCTGCGCCCGGACGAACGGCCGGGTGAGGGCCGATCAGCGGATGCCCGGCCGGTCGAGCCGCGCGTGGACTGGCGCCGCGAGCCGCCCCGCCCGGTGAGCGACTCGGACGAGTTCCGACCCCGGACGGGTTCGCGGCGGGAGATGCCACGCGAGACCTGGCGGGACGACGTGCCCCGCGAGACCTGGCCGTCGGACCTCCCTCGTGAGGACCGACCGCCGGGCGCACGCCGGCGGGATCAGCAGCCGGGGACGCGTCGCGGCGAGCGGAGGGCGGCGGACCTGCCCGGCGAGGGCTGGCGGCTCGACATGCCGTTGCCCGACGACGGCCCGGACGACCCGTGGCCCGGCGGCGACGGAAGGCACGCACTCCTCCGCGGTCAGTACGGCGGTCCCGGTCCCTCAGGTGGCCCCGGTCAGCCTGGCGGCCCCGGTCAGCCTGGCGGCCCCGGTCAGCCCGGCGGCCCCGGTCAGCCCGGCGATCCCGGTAACAGCGGCGGTGACAGCGGCGGAGCGGGCGGCGGCCGATCAGGCCCCGCGAACCCGCCTCCTGGACCACCCGGTTCGTCGGACGGTCCGCCCTGGCGGCGGCCGCCGTCGGACCCGCGGCCCGGTCCCGAACCGGAACCCCGACCAGAGCCGCGCCGCGGCGCGCAGCCGGACCCGGACCGGCGAGGTCCGTGGACCCGCGCCCGGGCCGGCGTGGTGGTGCTGGTCGCCTGTGCCCTGATCGCGGTCGGTGTCGCGGGCGTGGTCACCGGGGCGATTCCGTTGGGGTTCACGGACTCGGGCACGGACAAGCCCGTCGCCGGTGCCCCCGAAGGTGAGGCGCCGACTCCGACGCCTACTCCGACCCCGACACGGCCTGCCGCGCCCGCGGTCCTCGCGGCGGCGTCGGCTCCGGCCCTGCCGACCAGCGCCGGGCTGGCCGCCGCCATCAAGTCGGAACTCGCCTCGCCCGAACTCCGGACGCAGCACTCCTCGGTGGCGGTCCGGGACGTCGCCTCAGGTCGTCTTCTCTACGGCTCGGACGCGGCCACCGGCTACATTCCGGCGTCCACGACCAAGCTGCTCACCAGCGCCGCCGCCCTGGCGGTCCTCGGACCCGGCCACCGGTTCACGACGAAGGTGGTCCAGGGAAACACCGCGGGTCAGATCGTGCTCGTCGGCGACGGAGACCCCTCCCTGGCCACGGCGTCCGCGGTGAGCCGGATCGCCAACCCGTCGCGCAACTTCGCACACCAGGCCACGGTCGACAACCTGGCCGCGAAGACCGCGGCCAAGCTGAAGGCCGCGGGGACGACGCAGGTGCGGGTCCTCGTCGACGACACCCTCTTCAACGAGCAGATCAGTCCCAGATGGGAGTCGCAGTACGTCCCCACCGGGGTGGTGGCACCGGTCTCGGCGCTCTGGGTCGACGAGGCGAGGACGTCCTGGCCGGCCAACGTCCCCCGGGCCAAGGACCCCGCGCTGACCGCGGGTGAGGCATTCGTCGACGCCCTGCGGGACAACGGCATCACGGTCGCCGCCGACCCGGTGCACGGCAAGGCGCCCGCGAAGGCGACCACCGTCGCCGCCGTCCAGTCCCCGCCGCTGGAGGACCTCGTCGGCCACGTCCTGCTCGTCAGCGACAACGACGGTGCGGAGATTCTGGCCCGGCACGTGGCCGTGGCGGAGGGCAAGCCCGCGACGTTCGCCGGCGGGGCGGCCGCGATGAAGGAGGTGCTGGCCCGGCTCGGGGTGAAGGGCCTGGACAAGGTGGCGCTGTACGACGGGAGCGGGCTGTCCCGTCACAACCGGATCAGCCCCGACGTTCTCACCCAGGTGCTCGCCATCGCCTCCCGGCCGGACCACCCGGAACTGCGGCCGGTGCTGACCGGACTCCCGATCGCGGGGTTCACCGGCAGCCTGCAGACCCGGTTCTTCGGCGAGGCCGACAGCGGGGTGGGCTTCGTACGGGCCAAGACCGGCACCCTGTCCGGCGTCTCCAGCCTCGCGGGCCTGGCGGCCACCAAAGACGGCGCGGTGCTCGCATTCGCCGTCATGACCGACAAAGCGAGCAAGTACGACGCACGCCCACGGATCGAGGAGGTCGCCGCGATTCTGTCCGGCTGCGGCTGTCGGTAGTCGCGGCCCGAACCGGGCGATGGCAGAACGTGGTCGCCGGCTCCGACCGGCTCTGAGCTGGCACGGATCGCCCCGGCTCCTGGCCGATGATCGACACGGAGGGCGGTCGGCGACGGGATCGCGGACCGTCACCGGTCGCTGTCGGTGACCTCGTTCGGGCCGGTCCGACCGCCCAGACTCTTTCGCATCGGTCGTAGTACTGCGGGTGTGAGCGCGTACGGTGGGGGAATGAGTCAAACCGAGGCTGCTCCCGACGGCACGGACTCGATGGTCGACTGGGACCTCGCCCTCACGACCGCCCGCCGTCTCGTTCGTCCCGGGCCCGACGTCAGCGTCGAGGAGGCTCGCCAGGTCGTCTCCGACCTTCGCGAGTTCGCCCAGAAGGCCGAAGGACACGTACGGGCCTACACCGGCCTGCGGGCGACCGGCGCTCGCGCTCCGGTCGTGGTGGTCGACCGCAACGGCTGGGCCCAGGCAAACGTCGACGCCTTCCGCCAGATCCTCGAACCCCTCTCCGACAAGCTCCGGAGCCGGCGAGGCGGCCCCGACACCTCACCGATGGGAGCGCTGGGCTCCCGGGTGACCGGTGTCGAGACCGGTGCACTGCTCGCCTTCCTGTCCAGCAAGGTGCTCGGACAGTTCGACCCCTTCTGGTCTGACGACGACGCGGGCGCGACCGTCCCCGAGCCGCGCCACAGTGTCGACGAGCCGGTTGACTCCACCCACGACGGCGGGGCCCATCCCGTCCGTCCGGACGGGCGCAGCTCCGAACTCGTGCCGGGCATGGCCCCGGCCGGCCGGTTGCTGCTCGTCGCCCCCAACGTCGCCCACATCGAACGCGAACTCGGCGTCAACCCGCAGGACTTCCGGCTCTGGGTGTGCCTGCACGAGGAGACCCACCGGGTCCAGTTCACCGCCGTGCCGTGGCTCCGCGACCACCTCCGGGGTCAGATCAAGGCCTTCCTGGAGCAGACGGACCTGGACCCGAGTGCGGTGTTCTCCCAGCTCCGGCAGGGCTTGGAGCAGGTCGGCCGGATCGCCCGCGGCGGCGACCAGGGCGTCTCCTTCATCGACCTGGTCCAGACACCGGCCCAGCGGGAGATCCTCGACCGGGTCACCGCCGTGATGTCGTTGCTCGAGGGGCACGCCGACGTCGTAATGGACGGCGTCGGCCCGGAGGTCATCCCAACGGTCGCCACCATCCGCGAGCGGTTCCAGGATCGCCGGGGCAGTGGCAACTGGATCGACCAGTTCCTGAAGCGGTTGCTCGGCCTGGACGCGAAGCTGCGTCAGTACCGCGACGGCGCCGCGTTCGTCCGGGCGGTCGTCGACCAGGTGGGCCAGGAGGGCTTCAACCAGGTCTGGACCACGCCGGAGCACCTGCCGACCAAGGCGGAGATCACCGACCCCGACGCATGGGTACGCCGGGTGCACGGTTCGCCGAGCTGAGGACGCCATGGGACCGCATCCCGCGGTGGCAGCGGTCCGCGTGGCAGTACGCCGGAGCGTCGCTGATCTCGCTCCGGGTTCCTGGATCCTGGTCGCGTGCTCCGGGGGAGCCGACTCCACTGCCCTGGCCGCTGCGACGGCGTTCGAGGCACCCCGTGCCGGGTTCCAGGCCGGCGCGGTGACGGTCGACCACGGCCTGCAGCCCGGATCCGACGAGCGGGCCAGGGCCGTGGCCGACGTCCTGCGCGGCCTCGGTCTCCGTCCGGTGGAGGCGGTCCGGGTCGACGTCACCGGTGGGGGTGGGCCCGAGGCCGCGGCTCGCCGGGCCCGCTACGCCGCGCTGGACGAGGCCGCCGACCGACTGGGAGCGTGCGCCGTCCTGCTCGGCCACACGAGGGACGACCAGGCGGAGACGGTGCTGCTCGGGCTCGCGCGGGGTTCGGGTGCGCGCTCACTCGCGGGGATGCCGCCGCGTTCGGTCCGTGGCGGGCGCTACCGACGTCCGCTGCTCGCGCTGACCCGCTCGACCACCGAGGCCGCGTGCGAGGCCGAAGGCCTGCGTCCGTGGGCCGACCCGCACAACTCTGATCCGTCGTACGCCCGATCGCGGGTTCGCCAACAGGTGCTGCCCCTGCTCGAGCGCGAGCTCGGACCGGGTGTCGCGGCGGCTCTCGCTCGTACCGCCGACCTGTTGCGGGACGACGCTGATGCGTTGGACGCCTGGGCTGACCGGGCCTACGCCGAGTGCGTGCTGGGCCAGGTGCTCGAGGGGCGGGACGACGAGGGGCGGGACGACGAGGGGCGGGACGACGAGGGGCGGGACGACGAGGGCCGGGACAACGAGGGCCGGGAGGCACCGGGCCACGCGGGCCAGGAGGCCGGAGCCGGACATGGTCCGACCGGGCGTGCGGCCACCGACGGAGACGGTGCGTCGCCGGCACTCGGGCTTGCCGTGGACCGGCTCGAGGCGTTGCCGGCCGGCGTACGCCGGAGGGTCCTGCGCCGCGCCGCCCTGGCCGCCGGCTGCCCGGGAACCGACCTGTTCGCGGTCCACGTCGCTGCACTGGAGTCCTTGGTCACGCAGTGGCACGGACAGGCCTGGGTCGACCTGCCGGGAAGTGTGCGGGTCACCCGTCGTGACGGCCAACTTCGGCTGCGTCGTGTCTGAGGTGTCGAAGGCGCCGGCCCCTGGGGCGCGGACCAGGGACCAAGGTTCGTGTGGCACTCTGGCGTCGGGTCGCAGGTCTCCGACCGCCGATCCGCGGATGCCGACACGCGCGGCTCCGGCGACGTCCCGCGTCGTACCCCTCCTGATGCCCGGTTGAGAGTGCGGAGCTGATCGGTGGACCCCGAGCACGTCAGTAAGGACCTGAAGGCCGTCCTCCTCAGTGAGGAGGAGATCCAGGCGAAGGTGCATGAGCTGGCCGCGACCGTCGAACGTGACTACGCCGGACGCGACCTGTTGCTCGTCGGCGTGCTCAAGGGCGCGGTCATGGTGATGGCCGACTTCGCCCGCGCGCTCACCCGGCACGCCGAGATGGACTGGGTGGCCTACTCCTCCTACGGATCGGGCACACAGTCGTCCGGAGTTGTCCGGATCCTGAAGGACCTCGACACCGACATCACCGGTCGGCACGTTCTCATCGTCGAGGACATCATCGACACCGGCCTGACCCTTTCCTGGTTGGTCGCCAACCTGCGGTCGCGTGGCCCGGCGTCGGTGGAGATCTGTACTCTGCTCCGCAAGCCGGAGGCGGTGAAGATGGCCGTGTCGGTGAAGTATGTCGGGTTCGACATCCCAGACGAGTTCGTCGTCGGTTACGGGCTCGACCACGCCGAGGCCTACCGCAACCTCCGTTGTGTCGGCACCCTGGCTCCCCACGTCTATTCCGAGGTGGAATAGAGACAGGTGCGATTCGCAGCAGTGGTCGGGTGGCCCCCGGCGGTCAGGCGCGAAGCTCTGCGTCGCTGGTGTCGACCGAAGTCGGATGTGTCATAGCTAACGCGGCACTTCGGACCCAGGCGCACCGTTGTCGCTTTGGTGGCCCTTCCGATCAGCTGTTTTGTCCCACCCGGACGGCCACTGACGGCATCGATTACAGGGTTTTTGGGGGAGGTGCGGTGGTGTTGCCGCCCCCGGCCGGGAACACTCGGCCTGACCTGCAACGTTGCGGTGTTGAGAAAGGTTAGCCAGAGTACGCCGCTGGTGTGTCGGCCCGAGGGCCGGTGTACGGTCGTACTCTCCTCACCTCGTGGGGCGGGAGCGGTGCGATCACCGTTCGCGGGACTGTTGTTCTGGTGCGCTGCAGCGCCGACCCG
The DNA here is from genome assembly GCF_014873875.1 of Actinopolymorpha pittospori. Taxonomy (GTDB): domain Bacteria; phylum Actinomycetota; class Actinomycetes; order Propionibacteriales; family Actinopolymorphaceae; genus Actinopolymorpha; species Actinopolymorpha pittospori. Next base: position 3,612,378 of record NZ_JADBEM010000001.1, read on the forward strand.
GCGATGCGGGGTTGATGAGCAGGAGGGACGGGGCCGCAAGCCCCGGGAGTATGGACGTCAAGCGATTCTTCCGCGGGCCGATCTTCTGGATCGCCGTACTCATTATCGCGATCCTGCTTGTCGGCGACCTCGCGACACGGTCGGGTGGCTTCAAGCCGGAGGACACCTACAAGGTCGTCGACCAGATCCGGGACAACAAGGTCGCCTCGGCTGTGATCGTCGGTGGGACCGACCAGGAGATCCGGATCACCACCAAGGACGGACAGAAGTACAGCGCCGCCTGGGTGAACGGTCAGGACCTCGAGCTCCAGCGGCTGCTGCAGCAGAAGTCCGACGGCAACCAACTGCCCGACGGCTACAACGTGGAGATCGCGCAGCCGAGCCTCTTCGGGTCGCTGATCTCGACTCTGTTGCCGTTCATCCTCATCGCCCTACTGTTCCTCTTCCTTATGAACCAGTTCCAGGGCGGCGGTAGCCGCGTGATGAACTTCGGCAAGTCCAAGGCCAAGCTCATCAGTAAGGACACCCCGAAGTCGACGTTCGCCGACGTCGCCGGATGCGACGAGGCGATCGAGGAACTCGGCGAGATCAAGGAGTTCCTGCAGGAGCCGGCGAAGTTCCAGGCCGTCGGCGCCAAGATCCCGAAGGGTGTCCTGCTCTACGGCCCGCCCGGTACCGGCAAGACCCTGCTCGCGAGGGCGGTGGCCGGTGAGGCCGGTGTGCCCTTCTACTCCATCTCCGGTTCGGACTTCGTCGAGATGTTCGTCGGTGTGGGTGCGTCCCGGGTCCGTGACCTGTTCGAGCAGGCCAAGGCCAACGCCCCGGCGATCGTGTTCATCGACGAGATCGACGCGGTGGGTCGCCACCGCGGTGCCGGTCTCGGTGGTGGTCACGACGAGCGTGAGCAGACCCTGAACCAGCTGCTGGTCGAGATGGACGGCTTCGACGTCCGCGGCGGTGTCATCCTGATCGCCGCGACCAACCGTCCCGACATCCTCGACCCCGCCCTGCTGCGCCCCGGCCGCTTCGACCGCCAGATCAGCGTCGAGGCCCCCGACCTGATCGGCCGGCACAAGATCCTCCAGGTGCACGCCCGGGGCAAGCCGGTCGAGCCGGAGGTCGACCTGCTCGCCGTCGCCCGCCGTACCCCCGGGTTCAGCGGTGCCGACCTGGCCAACGTCCTCAACGAGGCGGCGCTGCTCACCGCGCGACAGAACAAGAAGCTGGTCGACGACGACGCTCTCGACGAGGCGATCGACCGGGTCATCGCCGGTCCGCAGAAGCGCACCCGCCTGATGAGCGACAAGGAAAAGAAGATCACGGCCTACCACGAGGGCGGGCACGCTCTGGTGGCGGCGGCGCTGCCGGGCACCGACCCCGTTCACAAGGTCACGATCCTGCCTCGCGGACGCGCCCTCGGTTACACGATGGTGCTCCCCGACGAGGACAAGTACTCCACCACGCGCTCGGAGATGCTCGACAAGCTCGCCTACATGATGGGTGGCCGCGCCGCCGAGGAACTCGTGTTCCACGACCCGACGACCGGCGCCGCCAACGACATCGAGAAGGCGAGTGGCCTCGCCCGGGCGATGGTCACGCAGTACGGCATGACCGAGCGCCTCGGTGCGATCCGCTTCGGCGAGAACAACGGCGAGCCGTTCCTCGGCCGCGACCTCGGACACCAGCGCAACTACTCCGAAGAGGTCGCCGCGCTGGTCGACGAGGAGGTCCGCCGGCTGGTCGACAACGCCCACCAGGAGGCGTTCGACATCCTGGTCGAGAACCGGGACGTTCTCGACAACCTCGTCCTCGAACTCTTCGAGCACGAGACCCTCGACAAGGAGGGCGTCGAGCGCGTCTTCACCCACATCCGGCGGCGCCCGATTCGGCCGGCCTGGACGGGTTCGCCGACGCGCCGGCCGTCCGACATCCCGCCGGTGGACGCGCCGAAGGTGCTCTCGCCCAACGGCAGCCAGCCCGAGGGCGGCCTGGTGATCGCCCCGGCACCCGAGGGGGAGCCGGACGTCCAGGAAGGGCGCTCCCAGGGAGGCACCACGGAGGGTGGGCCGCAGCCGTCGTGAGTACCTTGGCCGAGTCGCACGACGCAACTGATCTGCCGCCGTTCGACCATGGTCGAGCTGAGCGCGCGATCCGTGAACTCCTGTACGCCGTTGGCGAGGACCCGGACCGGGAGGGTCTGAAGGACACCCCGGCTCGGGTGGCTCGCGCCTACGCCGAGATGTTCGCCGGGCTGCGGATGACGCCGGAGTCGGTGCTCACCACGACCTTCGACCTCGGTCACGACGAGATGGTGCTGGTCAAGGACATCGAGGTCTGGTCGGTCTGCGAACACCACCTCGTACCGTTCACGGGCAGCGCGCACATCGGCTACATCCCCAACGACGAAGGACAGATCACCGGGCTTTCGAAGCTCGCCCGACTGGTCGACGTCTTCGCCAAGCGCCCCCAGGTGCAGGAGCGCCTCACCAGCCAGATCGCGGACTCGATGGTGGAGATCCTCAAGCCGCGCGGCGTGATCGTCGTGATCGAGTGCGAGCACCTCTGCATGACCATGCGAGGTGTCCGCAAGCCGGGTGCGAAGACCGTGACGTCCGCGGTGCGGGGTCAGCTTCGCGACTCCCCGACTACCCGCGCCGAGGCCATGTCCCTCATCATCGGCGGGTAGTAGCGACGCACCCGCACCACGTCGCCCCCAGCATTCGTGCTGGGGGCTTTGTTGTCGCCATACCTGGGACAGCGCTTCCCCGGTGGACACAGCGTCTCGGCGGCGCCCCGAGGTGGGACGCCGCCGAAACGTCGTACGGGAGGATTCCGGTCAGAGACCGACCGGGACGTGTGGCATGTGCACCCAGAGCTGACGCTGGTGAATGTAGTGCCGGTCCGGCAGCTGCTCCAGCAGGGAGACGAGCTCGAGTCGAGCCCCCTGTGCTTGCGCGGCCTTCACGAGTTCCCCACGGGAGGCGGGGCCGACGGCGAAGGCGTCGTCGAGGACTTCGAGGATTTCGACTCTGGTGACGGGCTCAGGCGACGCGACAACGACCGCAGGGGCAACGGCGATGTCGGCGATGGCGGGGCTCATGACGCTCCTTTCGAAGAACCGGCGGACTGTCCGCCGGCCTGTCCGAGCTGTGTGACCCATCCCTCACCCACGGTCAACGTACCAAACCTCCGGACGCTACGGGCAGATCCAGCGAAATCAGTGCAATGCGTCGAGCAACATGGGGAGTGAACGGTGGAGTTCGCGTTGCCAGTAAGGCCAGCTGTGTGTTCCGGGGCCGTAGAAGTGGATCTCCAGGTGCCGGGCGCCGGCGGCGCGCAACCGGTCCGCGAGAAGCCGATTCTCCGACTCCAGCAGGGTTTCCAGCTCGCTCGTGCTTCCCGCCGGGTTGGTCCAGCGGCCCGGTCTGTCCGTTGCCGCTGGAGAGGTAGAGGGGCGTGTGGCGCAGCGCGCGGGCCAGGTCGACGGGGTTGTGCGCGGCCCAGATGGAGGCCTGGCCGGTCGGATCGCCCCACAGGGCAAGCGGGTCAGGCACGTATCCCTGGACCAGCCCGAGCACGAAGTCGGTCGCGCCCGGTGTGTGGAGGGTGGCGACCACACCGCTGTACGACGCGGCGGCCCGGAAGAGGCCCGGATGCCTTCCGGCGTAGGACAAAGCGCCGAATCCGCCCATCGACAGACCGGCGACCACGCGGCGCGCCGGCGCCGTAGTCGCGTTCGAGGATCCGGCGGACCTCGGTGAGGTGAAACTCCTCCCAGGCAGGCGATCCACCCGTCCCGGCGTTCCACCAGTCGCTGTAGAAGCCGACGTCGCCCGCCTCCGGCATGACCACGAGGACGTCCCGGAGTTCGGTGATCGAGGCGACGTCGGTGAGGCTCGTCCAACTGGTGTAGTCGCCACAACATCCGTGCAGCAGGAAGAGGACCGGCCAGTGCTGGCCGGGACGTCGCTGCTCCCAGCCGTCGGGGGTCAGGAGCCGGACCTTCGCGGGCCCGCCCAGTGCCGGCGAGGCGATCGTGAGATCCAACTGGCGTGGGGCGATCCACTCCTCCTCGATCACCCGGGCGCCCCCGCTCACCGGGCGGTGCGCGTCGAGAGCGACCGCCGGGCCGGATATCGGCCCGGTCCCGGTCGCCGCGCCCGTCGTCGCCCGCGCCGGTTGGGCACCGGCTGACAGCAGCGCGAGGACGAGGAGGAAGGTGGACAGAACTACGGCGATGAAAGGCTTGTCGGTGCGAGGCTCTACGATCGCCGGGCGGGCGAGACCGGGCGGAGTCGCGGGTCTGGTGGCGACGGTGATGGCGCGAGAGAAGGCCATGGCTGAACTCCCGATCGACGGCGTGGCTGGTGTCGCGCTGAAGGTCGTGGTGCGGCGAGGGCGCGTCAAGGCCCGGCACCGACGTTGGCCACCACGCGACCACCGGGTGGGTGACGGTCCGGCGAACGCCGGCGAGACGACAGGCGGCCGAGAAAACGCCGCACGGACAACAGCGGCTGGACGACCGCCAGCCAGACCAACGGAAGCGGGCCAACTGGTGGCCGACACGAACGACGGATGGACGGACGGGGGACGGATGGACGCGAAGCGAGGGGGGCCCTGCGGGTGAGCGGCGTGCCCACGAAGTACGTCGCGGGCCTGCCCCAACCCGGCCGCGCGCTGGTGATGGGCGTGCTCAACGTCACCCCCGACTCCTTCTCCGACGGCGGCCAGTGGCTCGAACCCGACCGGGCGATCTCCCATGGACTCGAGCTCCTCGCCGAAGGCGCCGACCTCCTCGACGTCGGCGGGGAGTCCACCCGCCCGGGGGCGGCGCGCCCTTCGGAGGAAGAGGAACTCCGGCGCGTCCTGCCGGTCGTCCGCGCCCTGGCCGGTGCCGGCGCCCTGGTCTCCGTCGACACGATGCGCTCGCGGGTCGCCCGGGAGGCGCTCGACGCTGGAGCGGTCATGGTCAACGACGTGTCCGGCGGGCTTGCCGATCCGGCGATGCTGCCGTTCGTCGGCGCGGCCGAGGTGCCCTACATCTGCATGCACTGGCGCGGCCATTCCCAGCAGATGCAGGGACGCGCGGTCTACGACGACGTGGTGGCCGCCGTGGTCGCCGAGCTCGGCCAGCGGATCGAGGCCGCCCACGCCGCCGGGATCAGCCCGGACCGGTTGGTGATCGATCCGGGGCTCGGGTTCGCGAAGACCGGTGAGCACAACTGGGATCTGCTCAGCGCTCTCGACCAGCTGACCGAGCTCGGCCAGCCGGTCCTGGTCGCCGCGTCCCGCAAGAGCTTCCTCGGCAGGCTGCTCGCCGACCCCGACACCGGGGAGCAACGGCGCACGGTCGACCGGGACGACGCCAGTGCCGCGGTCGCCGTGCTGGCCGCCAGCGCGGGCGCCTGGTGCGTCCGGGCGCACGCCGTCCGGCCAACCCTGGACGGTGTCAAGGTCGCGGCGGCATGGGGGGCGGCGGCAGATGCGCGGGCCCGAGGGTGATTTCCCTCACCGGAGCAGGCGGAGGGGTCGAAACAAACCGGGACCTCGGGTTGTCGTTATGGCAGGGACCGCCGGTACTGTCAGGCGAGGGATATTTCGACCGGGAGGAGGACATAGTGTCTGATCTGATCGCCCTTCGGGGGCTCCGGGTATTCGGTCACCACGGTGTCCACCCGGAAGAGCGTGCCAACGGGCAGACCTTCGTGGTCGACGTCGTCCTCGGTGTCGACACCAGGGAGGCCGCGCGTTCGGACGACCTTTCGCAGACGGTTGACTACTCGCTGCTCGCGGCGCAGGTCACCGACGCGGTAAGCAAAGAACCAGCTGATCTCATCGAGACGGTGGCCGAGCGTGTCGCCGACCTGTGCCTCGATCATCCTCGCGTCGAACAGGTCGAGGTCACTCTTCACAAGCCCGAGGCGCCGGTCGGGCTTCCGCTCGATGACGTCGCCGTGACCATTCACCGGAGCCGTACGTGAACGAGACACCCAACCCGCACATCATCGACGCTGACACGTTGACCGGCGGTCTCCGACCGATCCGGCGGGTCGTGGTGGCGCTCGGTAGCAACCTTGGTGACCGGATGGCCAACCTGCAGGGCGCTCTGAACGCGGTGGCGGACACTCCTGACGTGGAGATCGTTGGTGTCTCGCCGGTCTATGAGAGCGCGCCCGTCGGTGCGCCGGAAGGCTCTCCCGACTTCCTGAACGCGGTCGTCGTGGTCGACTCGACGCTGCACGCGCGCACCCTGCTCGAGCGCGCGCTCGCGATCGAGGACGCGTTCGGCCGGGTCCGGACCGAGCCGGGCGGTCCCCGCACCCTTGACGTCGACCTGGTTGTCGTCGGTGACAAGGTGATCGACGAGGAGGACTTCGTGCTTCCGCACCCGCGCGCGCACGAGCGTGTCTTCGTGGTCGTGCCCTGGGCATCGGTCGACGCCGACGGCGAGATCCCCGGCCTGGGTCGGGTCGGCGACCTGGCCCACAGTCTCGACACCACCACGATCACACGCGTGGACGGTCTCGAACTCAGGCTCGAGTGAGCCCGGTGCGCACGACCCGACCCGGCGTCCTCGTCGTTCTCCTCGTCCTCGGCGGGGCCCTCGGCTGGAGCGGTGTGGCAGTGCTCCAGGCGATGGGACGCTCGGTGGGGCGAGCGCCCTGGTCGGCCGCGGGCGGGTTGGCGTTCTTCGCCGCGCTGCTGCTGCTCGGCGCGTGGTACATGTACGACCGGATCCACCGCAAGCACCGTCCGGTCGACGGGCTGACCGCCGTACGCCTGCTCGCCCTGGCCAAGGCCAGCGCGCTCGTCGGAGCCCTGGTGGCGGGTGTCTACGTCGGCCTCACGATCCGCTACCTCCCAGACGCCGGCATCCCCGACATCCGCGAGCGGGTCATCCGGGCGGCGGTGACGGTGCTGGCCGCGGTCGCCGTCACCGTGGGCGCGCTGTTGTTGGAGCGTGCCTGCAAGGTGCCGCGCGGACCCGACGACGAGCACGAGAACGACGCCTCCCGCGACAACGGCGAGCGGCGCTGAGACCAGCCGCGCGCACCCCACGTGTGCCATTGAACGCGGAACGTGACCACCGTCTCGCGGTGATGCGTACCTTCAGTGGCCACTTCGTGTCGATCACGCGACCGAACGTGTGCGACACTCTGGAAAGTTGGGGATGTCTGGCGCAATTGCGGAAACCCACCGTAGCCTCTGCGCATGACACGTAGCGGGGACCACCGAATCCGTCATCTGGCCCGATGGGTGGCGACACCCGTCCTGCTTCTGGCCACGGCACTGGTGGTGTTCGCCGTCTATCACGCGACCGTGAGCGTCCTGACCGGTGCGGCCATCGCCGCCCTCGTCGCGGGCATCATCGCGGTCGTTGTCTTCGACATCGAGCTCATCCGGAGCCGCCGCGCCCATGGCGCCGACCGGGTGGCGCAGGCGCGTTCGTACGCGGCGATGTACGCCGCCCACGTCCGCGTGATGGCGGAGGGCTTCGCCCTCGCCCAGAACCGCGCCCGGCAGGCCGAGGAGGAGCAGGCCAGGGAGCGCGCGGCCGAGCCCGTCAGCGAGGCCGCGGTCGTAGCGGTCCCGGCGCTGGTCGCGGCAGGGGTGCCGGCAGCGCGCGACGGCGAGAGCCAGCGCGATGCCAACTCCCACCAGGTCGAGTGGGACTCCCTGAGCTCGGCGGCCGAGCAGCTCTCGCTCGACGAGCCTGGCGACGGGGCCGAGACCACCGTCGAGGCGACGGAGGAGAAGGTCGACCAGAAGGCCGCGGAGGTGGCCTCCGACCAGACGTCTGAGGACGCGAAGGCCGCAGAGACCGAGCAGCGCCCCGAGGAGGGGCGGCACGCGGCGGTGGTCGCCGAGGACAGCGAGAAGCAGCCGGTCGCGGCGCACGCCGAAGCCGCTGAGGAGAAGGTCACCGACGCGAAGCCGGCAGAGGTGGAGTCGTCCGACGTCACGATCGACGCGGAGGCCACCACCGAGTCCGCCGCCGACGCCGAGTCCGACACCGAGTCCGACACCGCGAAGGTGTCCGCCGAGGTCGCGGAGCCCGCCGAGGTCGTGGCGGAGCGGGCCGACGCTGAGCAGCGTGAGACGGCGGAGACGGCCGTACCGCTGCTGGCTGCGCGGGCGACCACCGAGGCCGGCAAGGAGACGCCGGAGCTCTGGGACAGCCTGCGCGACGCGCCCACGGTCGTGAACATGATGGCCTGGGAGGTACGCGCCCGACTGGCCGCCGACGAGGAGCGCGACGCCGAGCAGGCCTCGGAGTCCAAGCAGGGCAAGGGCGACGAGGAGGCCTCGGCCACCGCGTAAGGGGTGGCCTCTCCGCCAGCCCCTCCGGGGGTGGCGCGTGGAACCTGGAGACCGACGGCCGGACCGGCAGCAACGCCGGTCCGGCCCTTTCGCGTCCCGGTCAGGTCTGCGGGGCGAGCTCGGGCCCGAGCGAGGAGAACTTCTCCTGCGAGACCATCCGCCTGGGTGGCCAGGTGATGTTGGCCGGTGGCCAACTCTGCCGGGTCTGCCGCAGGAACCACGTCGGCGGCTCGTACATCGGCGGCTCGAAGTTCTTCGGCAGCGAGGTCTGCCACTGGACGCCCTTGGTGCGTTCGGCGAACTCCTCCTTGAGTTCGGCGAGCCGCTCGGGCTGGGTGAGGAGGTCCAGCGCGGTCGCGGCCAGGTAGCGGGACGCCATCAGCAGCGCGCTGTGACCCATCGGCGCCGACGCACTCGCGGCCACCGCCCAGTTGTGGGACTTGCAACCGATCGGGGAGACGGCGGTGCCGAGGCTCACCGTCGGCACCTGCCAGCTGATGTCGGCCACGTCGGTGGAGCCACCGCCGAGGAACATCCGCTCAGGGGCACGCAGGTCGGAGATCGTGGTCGCCTGGCCCACCTCGGGCAGGCCGAGCGAGCGCTGGATCTGCTTGGCGAGCTTCTGGTCGTCGTCGGTGAAGACGGGCGGACCGATCTGGACCATGTTCTCGTGCAGCAGTTCGGCGGCCGACCGCGACGGGAGCCGGTTCCAGCAGGCCGCGGTGATCCGGTACCGCATCGTGGTCTGGCTGGCCGTGGCGGCGGCCTGTGCGCAGGCGACCACCTTGTCGAAGAGCGCCTTGACGCGGGCTGGACTGCCCTCGCGGACGTAATAGGAGATCTCCGCGATCTCGGGGGTCACGTTGGGGGCGTCGCCGCCGTTATTGATGACGTAGTGCAGCCGGCCGGACGGCGCGATGTTCTCCTCGCGAAGGAACTCGGTCATGGTGGCGAGCATGATGACGCCGTCGAGGGCGCTCTTGTTGCCGAGCGGGGTGCCGCCGTGCCCGGAGACGCCGAGGAAGGTGAACGTCACGGCGGTCAGCGCGGAGTTGGTTCCCCAGCTCGTGGAGTTGCCCATGCCGGGGTGCCAGTCGATCATCGCGTCCAGCCCGTCGTAGACGCCCTGCGCGACGGCGTAGGCCTTGCCGATGAGCTGTTCCTCCGCCGTCGAGCCGTAGAACTTCACCGTTCCGTCCAGCCCACCCTGGCGCAGGGCGGTCGAGACGGCGACGGCGGCGCCAGCGGCCGCGGAGCCGAGCGCACAGTGGCCGCACCCGTGTCCGGGGCCGTAGCTCGGCGCGAACGGGTCGTTGACGTACTCCAGCGGGTCGTGGACGCCGACGCCGCGCTTCTGGGAGAGGCCGGGGAGGGCGTCGTACTCACCGCTGAACCCGATCACCGGTTTGCCGTTGCCGTGGCTCGCGGTTGCCACGAAGGCGGTCGGGAAGCCCGCGGCGCCCCACTCGACGTGGAATCCGTTCCGGCGTAGGAACTCCGCCTCGGCGATGGAGGAGTGCCACTCCCGCAGGGAGAGTTCGGCGTGTTCCCAGATCTCGTCGTTCAGGGCGGTGATCTGCCGCTCGTGGCCGTCGATCCAGTCCAGCGCGGTGTCCTTGGCCGCCGAGTCCTTCGCCAGGCCGGTGCGCGGCTGGTAGCCCTCGGGTACGGCGGCGTGCGGCGTGGTCGCGGCCGCGTGGGCGGGATCGGCGGCGAGCCCCGGCACCGTCGCACCGCCGGCACCGGCCGCGCCGAGCAGCGCCATCACCTGCCGGCGGCTGAGGTCCGGGGCGTTCCCGGCGAGCAGGTCGGCATGGTCGTGATCGTGGGTGTGGTCGAGGTCGCACATGCGGCGGCACCTCCGGCGGGAGCGGGACAAACGGCCCGCAGGCGCGGGCCGCGTGACCCGACGCTAGGCACGAGCACGCGAGAGGGTCAACGGATTGTCATCGGCCGGGTTCGGACAGTGAGGCGACGGTAATGTCGCCGTGACACCGGGCGGTCGGACTGCACAGCGACGTCACGACGAGGCGACGCCGAGATCTCCCGACCCGCTACTCGTCGAGGTCGCTCCCTGCAGAGGTCGCTACTTGTCGATGTCGCCGACGACGAAGAACAGCGATCCGAGGATCGCCACCAGATCGGCGACCACGCAGCCGGGCACGAGTTCGGGGAGCACCGCGATGTTGTTGAACGACGCCGACCGCAGCTTCAGCCGCCACGGCGTCTTCTCGCCGCGAGAGACGAGGTAGTAGCCGTTGAGGCCGAGCGGGCTCTCCGTCCAGGCGTAGGTCTGGCCCTCCGGCGCCTTCAGGATCTTCGGCAACCGGACGTTGATCGGGCCGGCTGGCAGCGACCGGAGGCGCTCCAGGCAGGCTTCGGCCAGGTCGAGGGAGACGTGGACCTGCTCCCGGAGTACGTCGAAGCGGGCGAAACTGTCGCCCTCGGTCCGGGTCACCACCCGGCCGGGACCGCCCGGACCGAAGAGTTCGCCGTAGCCGAGGTATGGCTCGTCCCGGCGCAAGTCGAGGTTGACGCCGCTGGCGCGCGCGATCGGGCCGGAGATGCCGTACGCGTGTACGAGTTCGGGGGAGAGGACACCGACCCCGCGGGTCCGGGCCCGGAAGATCTCGTTGCCGAAGATGAGGTCCTCGAGTTCGGGCAGCCGGCGGCGGACGGCGTCGATGGCCGCGCTGACCCGGTCGAGCCATCCCGCCGGGAGGTCCTCCTTCAACCCGCCCACCCGGTTGAACATGTAGTGCATGCGGCCGCCGGAGACCTCCTCCATCACCTGCTGCAGCGTCTCGCGCTCGCGGAAGGCGTAGAAGATCGGCGTGATCGCGCCGACCTCGAGGGGATAGCTGCCGAGGAACATCAGGTGGTTGAGGACGCGGTTGAGTTCGGCGAGGAGCGTCCGCGCCCACACCGCTCGGACCGGTACCTCGATCCCGGTCATCCGCTCGACCGCGAGGACGACGCCGAGTTCGTTGGCGAACGCCGACAGCCAGTCGTGCCGGTTGGCGAGCATGATGATCTGGCGGTAGTCGCGGACCTCGAACAGCTTCTCCGCGCCTCGGTGCATGTAACCGACGACCGGCTCACAGGTGATGATCCGCTCGCCGTCCAGGGTGATCCGCAGCCGCAGGACGCCGTGCGTGGCGGGATGCTGCGGGCCGATGTTGAGGATCATGTCCTCGGTGGCGAGTTCCCCGCCGCCGCCGCGCTCGTAGGATCCCGGACTCCCGGCCAGGCCCGCGGCGCCGGCGCCGAGGCTCACGATCCGTTCCGTCGTCACATTGACCATGCTTGCACGGACTGGTGCGGATAACCTCCATGGCTATGGACAGGCTGTTCGCGCCACCTGCTGAGCGTTGGCAAGCGGTGTCCCCCCGACTGTGCTCGCTGCGGCGCGCACTCCTCACCTTCTGGCTCGGTCTGCTCGGCCTGGGTGGTGCGATCGTGGCCGGTGTCGTCGGCATGTGGTGGCTCGGCGCGGTGATCATCGTGGTCGCGGCGGCGGTCTACGCGTTCGGCTGGTGGCTGATCGGCCGCAACTGGCGTTCGTGGGGCTACGCCGAGCGCGGCGACGACCTGCTCGTGACCCACGGCGTGCTGTTCCGCACGCTGGTCGTCGTGCCCTACGGCCGGATGCAGTTCGTGGACGTGACCGCCGGTCCGGCCGAGCGGAAGTTCGGGATCGCGAAGGTTCAGCTGCACACGGCCACCCCGGCGACCGACGCCGAGATCCCCGGCCTGACCCCTGACGAGGCCGAGAGTCTGCGGGACCGGCTGGCAGCGCTCGGCGAGGCCAGGGCCGCGGGGCTGTGACCGGGATGGCGGAGCCTCCGTCGGCCGCGGCGTTCGGTCCCGACCCCGCGGCCGATGCCGGTCGGCCGATGGAGGCCGCGAACGCCGTCAGCCCGACGCACGCCGTCGAAGGTAGCGGGATGGACGGCCCTGAGGACCCGGACGGCGTTACGGGCAGGGATCGCGCCGCGGGCGATGGCGTCGCCGGCGTGAACGGTGTCGATGACGCCGACGGCACCGAGCTGCGCCGGCTGCATCCGGCGACCCCGGTCCTCAACGGCTGGAAGTACTTCGCCCTCGCGGTCGCGGTGGTCGGCCAGGACGCCGTACGCGATCTGGACTTTCGTCTCTTCGGCCTGCAGGTGCTGGCCGCGGTGATCCTCGGCGTCGTGTTCGGCTCCTTCTCCTGGTGGTTCACGAAGTACCGCATCGAGGGGGAGGAGCTGCGGATCGAGAGCGGCTTCCTCTTCCGCCGTTCGCGCCGGATCCGGATCGACCGGCTGCAGGCCGTCGACATCGTCCGGCCGGTGCTGGCGCGCTTCCTCGGGGTGGCCGAGCTGCGGCTGGAGGTCGCCGGCGGTGGCAGGACCGAGGCGCCGCTCGCCTACCTCAACGAACCAGGCGCGCAGCGACTGCGGGCGGAGTTGCTGGCCCGCGCCGCCGGGCTCGCCGCGGACACGCCGGAAGCTCCCGAACGCCGGCTGGTCGCCGTCCCTCCTGGTGTGCTCCTCGCGTCGACCGTGGTGAGTGCGCCGTTCCTCACCGCCGTACTCGGCTTCGCGGTCGTGGGAGTGGCCGCGATCATCGCGCGGGAGATCGTCGGCCTGGCGTTCCTGCTCCCCTGGGCGGTGGGTGGCCTCAGCGTGGTCTGGCGGCAGTTCATCGGCGAGTTCGGTTTCACCGTCAGCGAGTCGCCCGACGGTCTCCGGATCCGTAAAGGTCTCCTTGACACCTGGTCGCAGACCGTGCCGCCCGGCCGGGTGCAGGGCGTCGAGATCGAACAGCAGTTCCTCTGGCGGCCCAAGGGCTGGGTGAAGCTCTCCGTCGACGTCGCGGGATACGGCGCCAAGGGTGCGGAGGGCCAGACCTCCTCGACGCTGTTGCCGGTCGCGCCCTGGCCGGTGGCCCGGGCCCTGCTCGAACGCGTGCTCCCCGGCGTCGACGTCGACGGCGTGGTCCGGGTACCGGCACCGCGCCAGGCCCGCTGGCTTCGCCCGATCGGCTGGCGCTTCCTCCGGCACGGCGTCGACGAGCAGGTGTTCGTGACCGACGCCGGCTGGCTGACCCGGCGTACCTCCGTCGTCCCCCACGTCAAGATGCAGAGCATCCGGGTCACGCAGGGGCCACTGCAACGCCGGCTCGACCTCGCCACGGTGCATGTCGACACCCCGGTCGGCCCGGTGAACGCCGTCGCCATGCACCGCGACCCCGCTGTCGCGCGGGAACTGTCGGAGTCGCAGCCGGAGCGCTCCCGGCAGGCCCGTCTGGTGGCCGCCCCGGAGCGCTGGATGCAGGTACGCGCGCGCGAACGGTCCGACGTGCCAGCTCAGCTAGGTCAGCCGGCGGATCAGCCAGATCGGCCCGCGGACCAGCCGGATCCGCCGGCGGATCGGCCGGCTCAGCCCGGCGGGACCGCCGGCGGCGTCGACGGTGCGCACGCGGGGGAGCCGGGCCTACCCAACACCTGACGTACGTCGACCCCCCTGCCCTGCGCGAGCCACCAGAAGTCGCCGAGCCCACCACGGGCGACGAGTTCGGAGGTCTCGCCGGCCTGGGACAACGCGCTGAGGTAGGCCGCCGGATCCGAACTGGCCAGCGTCAGTGGGGGCCGGGCGGGGTTCAGGCCGAGTTCCATCAGCGCCTCGCGCTGGGTGGTGAGCAGGCTCGAGTCGGCGCCGGCGGTCGCGCCCGCCCGGTCCACCGCGTCGATCGCGACGTGGGCCGTGATGTCGCAGGACCGGTCGGGCAGCGGCGCGACGAGCCGGCCCGAGCGGTAGCCGGTCAGGGTGCCCAGCGCCGGCCGCTCGGCGCTCAGGTGGCCGTAGTCGATGGCGAGGGCGATGCCGTGCCGCAACCGGCGTACGACGGCCGCCCAGGCCCGGTCACGGGGCAGGCCGATCTCGGCGCGGCTACCAGGCGGGGACCCGCGCAGCGGCCACCAGCGGTCCAGCCAGTCCGCGTCGGAGCCGCTCACCCGCTCGCCGAGGCGCTCCTGGCCGGTCGTCACGTCGACCTCGACCAGCCGTGGAACCCGGTCGGCGTCGACCTCGGCAACGTCGAGCGGTACGTCGTCCAGCCACTCGTTCGCGATCACCAGGGCGGTGATCTCCTCCGGCAGCGTGTGGGTCCAGCCCACGGACGCGGGGAGGTCCGGTGGCCGGTCGGCCACCTCGACCCCGACCAGGGCGAGTGAGGGATCGAGATCGTGCAGCGCGTGGAGGAGTTCGCCGCGACCGGCGCCCACGTCGACGATGGTGTCGAGCCGCGCGGCCCGGGCGAGCCGCTGGAGCGCACCGGAGAACGCGCGGGAGACGTGCACGGAGGTACGGAAGTGTGCCGAGGGTGCCTGGGTCCGGAAGAAGCCCTCGACGCCGTACAGCGCGTCCTCCGTGGCCACCCGCCAGGTACGCCAGTTCCGGTCCCCCATGCGGGTGACCCTATGTGGCCGGGCCGGCGGGCAGCCCGGCAATGGTGCGATCCGCTTGCACTCGCGCACCGGTCACCCGCACCCTGGACGCCTGGGGGCCGGCTGTCTGCTCGGCACCAGGTCTCGACAAACCCCGCGCACCGGACACTCGTCCAGGCTCGAGCGGGTCAGGCCGACGACGGTCCAGGAGGCGGTGGCGTTGTTCGAACGGTTCACGGACGGGGCCCGGCGAGTGGTGGTGCTCGCCCAGGAGGAGGCCCGACAGCTCGGCCACAACTACATCGGCACCGAGCACCTGCTGCTCGGCCTGATGCACGAGGGGAGTGGCGAGGCCGCCCGGGCGCTGGCCGGCGCGGGTCTCACCCTCGACGGCGTACGCGAGCAGGTTCTGGCGTTGGCTCCCGTCCCCGAGAGGCCCAAGCCATCCGGCCACATCCCCTTCACCCCGCCGGCCAAGACGGTGATGGAGCTCGCGCTCCGGGAGGCGCTCCGGCTCCGGCACCGCTACCTCGGCACCGAGCATCTGCTGCTCGGTCTCCTGCAGGAGGGCGACGGCGTCGCCGTCGTGGCGTTGCGTGAGCTTGGCGTCGATCCCGTCGAGCTTCGGCGCGCGGTCCTCGCCGAGCTGGGGGAGCGACCTGGACAGACCCCTCCAGCAGGGGAACATCCGGGCGAACATACCCCGGCCGAATCTCGCACCCAGGTGCTGGCCGAGATGCGGGCGACGTTCGACGACAACGAGCGGTTGCGCGGCGAGGTGGCCCGGCTGCGCGCGCTGCTCCTGCGGCACGACATCGATCCGGACGAGGACGCGGAGCAGGGCCAGAGCGGTTCCGGGCCCGCCTGAGCCCTGTCCGAGGCTTGCCTGAGCCTGCCTGACTGCTCGAGCGGCGGGTCCGGCGGCGCTCGCTGCTCCGCCCAGGGTCGCGCCCGGACGGTCGCGGTCCTACCTACGGTGGACGTCGGCTACCGGGGCGGCACGTACTCTCGGCTTCGTGCTCGGCTCGATCTACGACTGGCCGCGCCGTCGGCCGTACGTCGTGGACGGCATCCTGACGGCGTTCCTCGGCCTGTCCACCGTCCCCACCGGGTTCGCCACCGACGGCGTGGTCGGCGGCCTGCTCAGTGTGGGGATGATCGCGCCGCTGTTCTGGCGTCGGAGCAGACCTGCCCGCACCTACGCCGTGGTCGCGCTGTCGTGTTTCGCCGAGGTGCTCTTCCTCGAGAAGCCGATGACGGCGAACGTCGGGTACCTCTTCATCCTCTACTCGGTCAGCGCCTACGCCCGCCAGAACTCCGTGCGCTACACCGCGCTCGGTGTGGGGGTGATCGGCTCCTTCCTCGGCCCGCTGGACTGGGGCATTCTCCAGACCTCGGACGACGCGGCGGACGTGCTGCTGCCCGGCACCGCACTCGCCATCCTGGTGGCGTTCATCTGGACGTTCGGTGACCTGATGCGCACCCGCCGGGCCTACGTCGGTCAGCTCGAGGAGCGGGCCCGTCGGCTCGAGTTCGAGCGTGATCAGCAGGCCCGGCTGGCGAGGTCGGCCGAGCGCGCCCGGATCGCCCGCGAGCTGCACGACGTCATCGCCCACTCGCTCTCGGTGGTGGTCGCCCAGGCCGACGGGGGCCTGTACGCGGGGGAGAAGAACGCCGACGCGGCCCGAACCGCGCTCGCCACCATCGGCCAGACCAGCCGGCAGGCGCTCTCGGAGATGCGCCGCCTGCTCGGCGTCCTGCGCACGGAGGGCGAACCCGACCCCGGTCCACCCGAGGGTGCGGCTCCCGACCGCGCGCCGCAGCCGAGCCTGGCCCAGCTCCCGGACCTGATCGCCCAGGTACGCGCGAGCGGGCTGCCCATCGACGTGCGGGTCACCGGCGACGAGCGGCCGCTCGCGGGCGGCACCGAACTCGCGGCGTACCGCATCGTCCAGGAGGCGTTGACGAACACGCTCAAGCACGGTGGGCCACAGGCCGCCGCGGCGGTGCGGCTGGACTACGCCCGGGACACGCTGAACATCCACGTCCTCGACAATGGGCGCGGGCTGTCCGCGCACAGCGACGGCCAGGGACACGGGATCCACGGCATGCAGGAACGCATCGCTGTCTACGGTGGTGTCCTGCGGGCCGGTCCCCGCAACGGCGGCGGGTTCGAAGTGGTGGCGCAGCTGCCGCTCAGCGCCGAGGAGCGCCGACGTGGCGCGAAGAGGGAGTGAGTGCGGGTGAAGATCCGGGTCTTCCTGGTCGACGACCAGGTCCTCGTCCGAGCGGGTTTCACGATGGTGGTCGACTCCCAGCCCGACATGGAGGTCGTGGGCGAGGCCGGCAACGGTGGGGAGGCCCTCGAGAAGCTCGCCGCGGTCAAGACCGACGTCGTCCTCATGGACGTCCGGATGCCACGGCTGGACGGCGTTGAGGCGACCCGTCAGCTGCGCGCCCGCGGTGGGGACTCACCGCGCGTCATCGTCCTCACGACCTTCGACCTCGACGAGTACGCCTTCTCCGCGCTCAAGGCAGGAGCATCCGGCTTCCTGCTCAAGGACGCACCCCCGACCGACCTGCTCTCCGCCATCCGCGCGGTTCACTCCGGCGATGCCGTGGTCGCGCCCAGCACCACCCGCCGGCTGCTCGAACGCTTCGGGCCCCACCTCCCCGACGGCCAGGCCGCCGACGACAAGCGGGTGGCCGGGCTCACCGACCGCGAGCGGGAGGTCCTGCTCGAGGTGGCACGCGGGTTGTCGAACATCGAGATCGGCGCCCGGCTGTTCCTCGCCGAGGCGACCGTGAAGACCCACGTCGGCCGGATCCTCGCCAAGCTCGGTCTGCGCGACCGGGTGCAGCTGGTGGTCTTCGCCTACGAGAACGGCCTGGTCCGCGCCGGTCGCTGAGCGCTGCCCACGAAGCGCTGCCCACTGAGCGGGTCCCCACTGAGCGGGTCCCCACTGAGCGGGTCCCCACTGAGCGGGTCCTCCGCGTACCGCATCCCCTCCGGCATCTCCCCTACGCCTGAGGTCGCACTCCTCCTCCTCACGCCGTACACCAGATCACGCCTTCGCGGTGGACGCCCACGAGGCACCCCGAAACCTAGGCTCGGTCCCGCGCTTCGACACCGAGCCGCCCCGCGTGTCCGTGGCAGTCGCGGACCACCCTTCGGAGGAGTTCACCATGCAAGCCGCAGATTCCGCGGTTGGCGTCCAACCAGCCGTCAGCGCCGTCGACCTGGTCAAGGTCTACGGCAGCGGGCAGACCGCAGTCCGCGCCCTGGACGGCGTCACGATCGGGCTGGACGCCGGTCGCTTCACGGCGATCATGGGCCCGTCCGGCTCGGGGAAGTCGACTCTCATGCACTGCCTCGCCGGGCTCGACACCGCGACCTCGGGGACGGTCTCCATCGGCGGCACCGACCTGACCAAGCTGTCCGACCGGCAGCTCACCGTGCTGCGTCGGGAGCGGGTGGGCTTCGTGTTCCAGGCGTTCAACCTGATGCCCACCCTCACCGCCGAACAGAACATCCTGCTGCCGTTGGAACTCGCCGGCACCACACCCGACCGGGCATGGGTGAAGTCGCTCGTCGACGTCCTCGGGTTGGCCGACCGGCTCCGGCACCGGCCCTCGGAGCTCTCCGGTGGCCAGCAGCAGCGGGTCGCGGTCGCGCGTGCCCTGGTCTCCCGCCCGGACGTGGTCTTCGCCGACGAGCCGACCGGAAACCTCGACTCCCGTACCGGTGCCGAGGTGCTGTCGTTCCTCCGGCAGTCGGTACGCGAGCTGGGCCAGACCATCGTGATGGTCACCCACGACCCGGTGGCCGCGTCGTACGCCGACCGGGTGGTCCTGGTCGCCGACGGCCGGTTGGTGAGCGAGCTCGAGGATCCGACGCCGGACACCGTGATCGACGCGATGCGCAAGCTGGGGGCCTGACCGATGCGTCGGATGATTCTCGCGGCGCTCCGCGGCCACGCCGGGCGCTACGTCGCGGGCGGGCTCGCGATCATGCTCGGCGTCGCCTTCGTCGCCACCGCCCTGATGGTCACGAACTCCGCCAGTGCGGCGATGCAGGAGTCCGTCGCCGCGCAGTACTCGCGGGCCGACCTCGTCCTCACCGGTCAGGATGAGCCTCTGACTCCGGCGTTCCTCGGCAAGGTGTCCGACATCGACGGGGTGGGCTCCGCCGCCGGCGTGGTTCTGGGCACCCTCAGGGCGACCTACCCCGGCGCCGCGCACCAGTCGAACGTGCAGATGACGGGCCTGCCCGCCGACCCCGCGCTGCGGTGGCAGCAGGTGTCCGAAGGTCGGCTGCCGGAGCGGGTGAACGAGGTCGCCGTCCCGGAGAGCCTCGCCGCCGACAAGCACCTGCGGCTGGGCTCGGTCCTGACGCTGCACCTGACCCAGGACCAGGGCCGGGACCAGAACCGGGACCAGCCCCGAGACCAGCCCCTCCGCGTCGTCGGCACCGTCACCGGCGGTTCGTTCGTCGACGGCATGTCGGTGGTCGTCACCGACCAGGCCATGCGGACCTGGTACACCGACCTCACCTACTCCGAACTGCTCGTCAAGGCGGCGTCCGGCGTCGATCCGACCGAACTACGGGGGCGGGTCGCCACGGACGTGGCCGGGGCGGCGAAGGTCTACACGCGCGACGAGCGGGTCAAGGAGGCGGTGACGTCCCTGACCGGCGGCGTCGACGTGTACGGCGCCTTCCTGCTCGGATTCGCGGCGATCGCGGTGTTCGTCGCCACCCTGGTCGTGGCCAACACGTTCACGATCCTGCTGGCGCAGCGCACCAGGGAGCTGGCGCTGTTGCGCTGCATCGGTGCGGTCCGCGGCCAGGTGTTCGGGTCGGTGATCGTGGAGTCCCTGCTGCTCGGTCTCGTCGCGTCGCTGGCCGGGATCGGTGTCGGAGTGGGCCTGGCCACGATCGCGATGGAGTTGCTCAGCCGGTCCTCGCTCGGGCTGCCGCCGGGCGGCCTGCGGCTGACGCCGACGGGGGTCGCGGTGCCGCTCGCGGTCGGCGTCCTCACCACCGTGGTGGCGGCGCTCGTACCGGCCCGACGGGCGACGAGGGTGTCCCCGTTGGCCGCGCTGCGTCCAGACCTCGCGCCGGCGCCCCGGTCCCGGGCCGGGGTGCTTCGCGCGGTGCTGGCCGCGGTGTGCTTCCTGGGCGGCGTGGCGGCACTGGTGGCCGCCCCGCGGGCGGGAGACCTCATGCCGGCGCTGCTGGTCGGCGTGGGCGGGGGGCTGTTGTCGTTCCTGGGCATCCTGTTCGGCGCGCCGATCCTGGTGCCCGCGTTGGTCCGCCTGCTCGGCGGCATCTCCGGTCGGCTGGGCGGAGTGCCGGGCCGGCTCGCGGTCGGGAACGCCGTTCGCAACCCTCGGCGTACGGCGGCGACGTCCGCGGCCCTGCTGGTCGGCGTCACGCTGATCTCGATGATGACCGTCGGCGCGGCCTCGGTTCAGGGAACGCTCCACCAGACCCTGGACACGCAGTACCCGCTCGACCTGGCCGTCGACGGCGGCAGCACGGCGCTCCCGGACGGGCTGGTCAGCGACGTCGAGAAGATCGACGGGCTCGAGGGCTCCCTGACCGTCACCAGCGCCGGTGTTCGGGCCGGCAGCTCGGGCGAGGGGTCTGAGACCTACGCCTCGGCGGTCGATCCGGCGGCGGTGCGGAAGGTGTTCCGCGATCCGGCCGGCATCGACGGACTCGCGCCCGGCACGGCGATCCTCGGCCCGTCGACAGCGGGCCAGCTGGGTGTCCAGGACGGTGGCAGCCTGCGCCTACGCGGCGCGGACGGGCCCGGCATCGACGTGCACGTACGCGTCGTCTCCAACCCCAACACCCCGCAGCTGCTCCTGGCGAGCGCCGATCTCGCCCGGATCGCTCCGAAGGCACCGGTGACCGGCGTCTGGGCGAAGGTCGCTGAGGGAGCCGACGGCACCAGGGTCGCGGTGGCGGCCCAGGAGCTCGTCGGGGACAACGACCAGGTGTCACTGCAGGGGGCCGCCGTTGAGCGGGAGCTCTACGACCGGGTGCTGGACATCCTGCTGCTGATCGCCACCGCCCTGCTCGCGGTCGCCGTACTGATCGCGCTCGTCGGCGTGGGCAACACGCTCAGCCTGTCGGTGATCGAACGGACGCGGGAGCAGGCGCTGTTGCGCGCGCTCGGACTGACCCGCGGGCAACTGCGGGCCATGCTCGCCAGCGAGGCCGTACTGATCGCGGCGGCGGCGGTGGTCGCGGGCGCGGCGCTGGGGATCGGGTACGGCTGGGCGGGCGCCCAGATCCTGCTGGGCACGGTGGCGGGCGACGTGAGCCTCGCCATCCCCTGGGACCGGCTGGTCCTGGTCGCCGTGATCGCGGTCGCGGCCGGACTCGCGGCATCGGTCCTCCCGGCCCGCCGCGCGGTGAAGGTGGCGCCGGCGGCGGCGCTCGGCGACCAGTGAGCTCTGCCTGAAGCGGCGCGGGCCCGGAGAGACATCCCGGGCCCGCGCCGCTTCAGTCTCGAACGCGGGGCGCCGCGCTACCGGCCGAAGCCGAAGAGAACGGCGAGGACGAACCAGAGGGCGACGAAGGCGAGCTCGAGGTAGCCCAGGACCAGGCCGGTGACCGCCAGACCGATGCCGTCACCGTTGGTACGCCGGATCCGGGCGAGGGCGAGGTGTCCGGTCACCACAGCCGGAACGGCGCTCATGCCCGACGTGCACAGACCCAGAACGGCGCAGGCGATCGAGACCTTGGCGAGCGGCTCGGTGGCCCGGACCGGAGCGGGCGCGTAGTTGGCCCACGGGTTGGCGAGGGGCGCCGGCGGCGGGGGCGGAACCCGACTTCCGCCGGGGAGTGAGGGATGTCGCGGTGTGGAGGAGATCCCGGGAACGGGCATGGTCGGCGGGATCACCTGGGTCGGCCCCTGCGGCTGCCCGTTGCCGACGGGGAACGGCGTGGGGCCCACCGGGAGGTCGGAGATCAGCTCCTGGAGTTCGCCGTAAGTGCGGGCTTCCATCACGGCGTCGACACGCTCGTGGTGTTCGTTCCAGTCCAGCCGGCCTTCGGCCAGGGCCGCCTTGAGCACATCGGCCGCACGTTCGCGGTCGGCATCGGACGCCCGCATCGAGTGCCAGTCGGTGCTCATGTCACCCCCAGCCGTCGGGGACCAGGTCGCCTGGAGACGTCCCGGCGTAGGTTTCCCTCCAGCTATTGTGCCGCCGGATTCCAAGAATGACCGCACTCTCATGCAGACGGTCTGTGAGGTCGCCCTCAACCGGGGCAATTCGGGCCGCGGCTCGGTGCCCCGCCAGGGTCGTAGGGCCCTGACCCCTCCCCGCGGTGGGCCGGGACTTCACGGCAACCGAGGGGGTCTAACCCCTCAGGACGGCGAGGATCATGAAGAGGGCCGTCCCGAGGACGGGCAGGTAGCCGAGCACCAGGCCGGCGATCGCCATGCCGCGGCCCTCGGCTCCGGTCTGGTTGATCCGGGACAGCGCCAGGTGGCCGGTGATGATGGCACCGACACCGCTGATGCCGCAGGTGAGTGGCGTGATCGCGCCAAGAATCAGCGACGCCTTCGCCAGGGGCTCGCTGGGCCGGATCGGGACCGGCGCGTACTGCGCCCACGGATTGACCTGTTGGGCGGGATAGGCGGGGTTGGCCGAGGCCGTGGGGAACGGCGACGGTCCGGCGGGCAGGTCGGCGATATGGCGCTGGATCTCGCCGTAGGTCTGGGACTTCATCAGGGCGTCGAGGCGGGCGTGGTGCTCGGTGGGCGTGAGCCGGCCTTCGGCGTAAGCGGCCTTGAGGATGTCGGCTGCCCGCTCCCGATCAGCGTCCGATGCCCGCATCGAGTGCCAGTTGCTCATCTGCTGCGCCCCCTTGGCCGGCTCGCGAGACCTGTCGGACAGATTACGTCCTTTTACTCTCTCTCCCATTGTGACGGCTGGCGGGACTCCGGAGTGCCCCGCGGTCCGGAACCCGTGGTGCCTGTGGACAAACGCGGGGGCGCCGGTAAGTACGCTGGCCGGGCCCGCGGGAATGCGCCGTTTCGCCGGCGGCCGGCCATGGTGGCGGCCTTTTCCCGGCGTTCTGCCATAACGACGAGTACGTCACGAAAGGCGACAGCCCATGCTGCTCGCGATCGATGTGGGCAACACCCACACCGTTCTCGGTCTCTTCGCCGACGCCCGGCTGGTCGAGCACTGGCGGGTCGCGACCGAGGACCGGCGTACGGCGGACGAGCTCGCCGTGCTCGTCGCCGGCCTGCTCGCCGGTCACCTCGGTCCGGAAGGGGTCAGCGGAGTCGCCGTCTGCTCGACCGTTCCCACGGTGCTGCACGAACTCCGGGAGATGCTGAGCCGGTACTACGGCGATGTGCTCGGCGTCGTGGTCGAACCCGGCGTCCGGACCGGCGTACCGGTGCTGATGGACAACCCGCGCGAGGTCGGCGCCGACCGGATCGTCAACGCTCTCGCGGTTTCCGAGCGCTATCGCGGTGCGTGCATCGTGGTCGACTTCGGTACGGCCACCACCTTCGACGTGGTGAGCGCTCGCGGCGAATACATCGGAGGGGCGATCGCGCCCGGTATCGAGATCTCGCTCGAGGCACTCGGTCGACGCGGCGCCCAGCTCCGTCGGGTCGAGCTGCTCCGGCCACGCACGGTCATCGCGAAGAACACCGTGGAGGCGCTCCAGTCCGGGGCGGTCTACGGTTTCGCCGGCCAGGTCGACGGTCTGGTGACGCGGATGATCGCCGAACTCGGTCTCACCGCCGAGGAGGTCACCGTCGTGGCGACCGGCGGTCTCGCGCCGGTGGTGATCGAGGAGTGCCACACCATCGACGCGCACGAACCGTGGCTCACCCTGCACGGACTGCGACTGGTCTACGCAAGGAACCAGCCGGAGAACTGATTTCCCCTCTGGTTCCTCTGGTCAGGCGCCCGACTGCATTGGCAGGTGTGGCCAGTGGGCCGATTCGAGCGCGCGCAGCGCCGGCTTGCTGACCATGGACAAAGCGACCTCGAACCCGGTCCGGCGACCCAGGCGTTCGAGTTCGACCAGGAACTTCACGCCCGGCTCCGTCATGGCCGTGACGTCGCGAAGGTCCACGAGCACCCGCTGGATGTCGACATCCTCCAGTGCCGCCACCTCGCCGAGTGCGACGTCCAGGTCCTCCGCCAGCGATTCGTCGATGTCACCGCGCAGGAAAGCGACGAATTCCCGGCTTCCTCGGTCGACCACTTCGATGTCGCCCATTGCGTACCTCCCCGGCTCGCGTGGCGAATGTGCCGCTCTCGCCCGCGCCCGCCTCCGGCGCTGGTCGACGTGAGTCGGCACTTCCCCCACGCTACGGGGTGGCCTGCCCCGGACGGTGATGCTCGGTGTCGGGACGAGCCGCCAGAAGAGTGGTCACTTCGGGAATGTCCCGGATCGATTCCCGGAGCAGGCCGGGGAAGTCGGACGTCACACCGGCGGTTCCGATCCGCAGGGCGTGCAGGAGTTGGTCAGGGTCGTTGGCGGGCCACCCAATCACCTCCAGACCCTCCCGGCGACACAGGTCGACGAATTCCTCGTCGAGGGAGGCGAGGCCGAGGCAGAGCACGTCGATACCCATCGCGCGGGCCTGGTCGACGGATTCTCGCGGCGCCCGCGAGGAGATCAGCCCGGCACGTATGCCGGGAAAGTAGTCGAGGGTCTCCCGGAGGATCTCGGCCGAGAATGAGGTCACGGTAATCCGGTCGACGAGATTTCGGTCGCGAATTGTGTCGACGGCAGCACGCGCCGCATCGAACGCCTTGATCTCGGCCTGGATCGGAAGGTCGATGGCGTCGAGGACCTCATCGAACGTCGGGATCGACTCGCCCTGTCCGGCATCGAGGCCGCGGATCTCCGCCAACGTCATCTCCGCGACGTTGCCTTTTCCGTCGGTTGTCCGGCTCACATCTGCGTCGTGGAGGATCACCAGGTGCCCGTCGAGGCTCACCCGCAGGTCGAGTTCGATGGCGCCCGCGCCCTCAGTGACCGCGCGGCGAAAGGACCGAAGGGTGTTCTCGGGTTCGAGGCCCAGGGCCCCGCGATGTCCGACGAGGGTGAACGTCACGTCAACCTACCTGTCCGATTCGGCGTTGGAGGACTGGATGTTGGAGGACTACTCGAGGCGCATGCGCGGGTTCTCCCCGCGAGTGTCGACCCTCTCACGGTGCGTCGGTGAGAGGAGGTGAGGGGCGCGGGGCCGCAGCCACGGCACAGTCCCTCGGCGCGCGACTCTTCCCCCGCCACCCCAATAAGGCGGAGAAGGCTCCCACCGCATAATCTTGTGAACTATGACCGAGACACCGCAAGGTAACCCCGGCGAGGAAGACGATCTTCCTGAGCAGATGCGGATTAGGCGTGAGAAGCGCGAGCGGCTGATCGGTCGTGGAGTCGATCCCTATCCCGTCTCGGTAACCCGCACTCACACACTCGCCGACCTGCGCGCCATCTACACCGACCTGCCGTCCGACCACTCCACCGGCGACTCGGTGACGATCGTCGGCCGGGTCATCTTCTCCAGGATTGCCGGCAAGCTCTGCTTCGCACGGCTGCGCGACGGGGATGGCACCGAGGTGCAGGCGATGATCTCCCTCGACCGGGTGGGAGAGGAGTCCCTCGCCGACTGGAAGTCCACCGTCGATATCGGTGACCACGTCGGCGTCGAGGGCGAAGTGGTGACGAGCAAGCGCGGTGAACTTTCCGTCGCCGCCACTCGTTGGTTCATGGTCGCGAAGGCCCTCCGGCCGCTACCGGTCGAGCACAAGGCACTTTCGGACGAGTCGCGCGTACGCCAGCGTTACCTCGATCTCATCCAGCGACCACAGGCGCGCGAGCTGCTGCTCGCGCGGTCCGTCGTCGTGGGGTCGATTCGGCAGACCCTGATGAGCCGTGGCTATCTCGAAGTTGAAACCCCGGTTCTGCAGGCGATCCACGGCGGCGCCGCCGCCCGGCCGTTCGGCACCCATTTCAACGCCTTCGACCGCGAGTACTACCTTCGTATCGCCATCGAGCTCTACCTCAAGCGGCTCGTGGTCGGCGGGGTGCACAAGGTCTTCGAGATCGGCCGCAATTTCCGTAACGAGGGGCTGGACTCGACCCACTCGCCGGAGTTCACGATGCTGGAGGCCTACGAGGCCTACGGCGATTACCACACGATGGCCGAACTCATCCACGCGCTGGTTCTCGACGCGGCGCGCGCGCTCGGATCCACCGTCGTCCCCGACGGCCGGGGCGGCGAGATCGACCTCGAAGCACAATGGCGCTGGCTCCCGATCCACGAGGCTGTTTCCTCGGCGGTCGGTGCGGAGGTGACTCCCGACACCGACGAAGCCGAGTTGCGCCGATACGCCGAGCGCTTCGACATCGCTCTCGAACCCGGCTGGGGTGCCGGTGAGATCGTGCTCGAACTCTTCGAGAAGTTGGTCGAGCACACCCTGGTCCAGCCAACATTTGTCTGTGACTATCCGGCCGAGGTCCGGCCACTCGCCCGACCGCACCGCAAGGACCCGCGGCTCGCCGAGGCCTTCGACCTGGTGGCGGCGGGAGTGGAGTTGTCCCCGGCATATTCGGAGCTGGTCGACCCGGTCGAACAACGCGATCGGCTGGTCCAACAGTCGATCCGGGCGGCCGGGGGAGACGTCGACGCGATGCAGCTCGATGAGGATTTCCTCCGCGCCCTCGAATACGGCATGCCGCCGACTGGCGGCATGGGCATGGGAATCGACCGGCTGGTCATGCTGCTGACGGGTGTCCGTTCCATTCGCGACACCATCCTGTTCCCGCTGGTGAAGCCTGAGCTGTGACCGCCGGACCGCGGTGGGGCGGAGCGCAACCTCGGGTTGGCAGCGCATTGGGCGACGCCGCACGCGATTGCCGCGTGGCACGGTGTGAGCAAACAGCGATAGTTGGCAGTGGGTGATATTCGATGTTTGCCCAAAGCTGCTGTTTGCCTCTATTGTTGTAGCAGCCCCCGTTTATTCGAGAAGGGAACAGCAGTGGCGACGAAGACCAACGTCGTTCTCATCGATGACCTCGATGGTTCCGAGGCCGAGGAGAGCGTGAAGTTTGCGCTGGACGGTGTCTCCTACGAAATCGACCTGTCCGCCAAGAATGCCACGAAGTTGCGCAACGCCTTTGCGTCCTACGTCGGATCCGCTCGCCGGGTGGGTGGCCGCGCGACCCGCGGTCGCGCCGCAAAGCCGGCCGGGGGTTCGGCTCGTAAGCCCGAAACGGCCGAGATCCGGGCCTGGGCGCGCGAGCAGGGCTGGGACGTCAGTGACCGTGGTCGGATCCCCGCCGAGATCATCGAGGCCTACCAGAAGGGCCGCCGGTAAGACTCTCGGCACCTCGTCCGGTCCGGGCAGGTTCTGAGGCAGGAGCGCCAGCCACCGGCGATCAAGTCGCCATGGTCGCCGAGCGTCGCGAAGGGGCGGCGCTTTGGGCTCGGTGCCGCACGTCCCAGGTCTGACCGGTCCAACCGCGTAAGACCCCCGAGGATGCGTCCTCGGGGGTCTTGTCGTACTGTCACATGCTGCGGGTGAGCGTTCGCACAGGGTGACGATTGGCCCCAAATGCGGCACTGGCCGCACCATCGGGCCGCAACCGACCCCCTTCCGGCGTTCGCTTGCGGCGTAACGTCTCGTCAGAGGCGGCACCCATGGAACAGAGTAGGGGTGCCACCAGTTACAGCGTTACCTAGTGTTCACGGCTCGCTCCTAGTTGATCCCCACTCGCAACATGGTGGGAGGAGGCTGGGCGGCGACCGGGGACTAGCATGAAATGCAGGGGCCGGGCGGATCCGGACCCCCGCGCCGTCTCCAGCCCGGGGAGCGAAAGATGTTCGAGAGGTTCACCGACCGCGCGAGGCGGGTTGTCGTCCTGGCCCAAGAAGAGGCCCGGATGCTCAGCCACAACTACATCGGCACCGAGCACATCCTGCTAGGCCTCATCCACGAGGGCGAGGGTGTGGCCGCCAAGGCGCTCGAGAGCCTCGGCATCTCGCTGGAAGCTGTCCGCGCCCAGGTCGAGGAGATCATCGGCCAGGGTCAGCAGGCGCCCAGCGGACACATCCCGTTCACGCCGAGGGCCAAGAAGGTCCTCGAGCTTTCGTTGCGGGAAGCTCTGCAGCTCGGTCACAACTACATCGGCACCGAACACATCCTCCTCGGTCTTATCCGCGAGGGTGAGGGCGTGGCTGCCCAGGTGCTGGTCAAGTTGGGTGCCGATCTCGGCCGCGTACGCCAGCAGGTCATCCAGCTGCTGTCGGGTTACCAGGGCAAGGAGACCGCGGGTGCGGCCGCCGGTGCCAGCGGCGAGGGCTCGCCGCAGGGCTCGCTGGTGCTCGACCAGTTCGGTCGCAACCTGACGCAGGGTGCGCGCGAGGGCAAGCTCGACCCCGTCATCGGACGCGAGAAGGAAATCGAGCGGGTCATGCAGGTGCTGTCCCGCCGCACCAAGAACAACCCGGTCCTCATCGGTGAGCCCGGCGTCGGTAAGACCGCGATCGTCGAGGGCCTCGCCCAGGCGATCGTCCGGGGCGACGTGCCCGAGACGCTCAAGGACAAGCAGATCTACACGCTGGACCTGGGCGCCCTGGTCGCCGGTTCGCGCTACCGCGGTGACTTCGAGGAACGGCTGAAGAAGGTCCTGAAGGAGATCCGCACCCGCGGGGACATCGTCCTCTTCATCGACGAGCTGCACACCCTGGTGGGTGCCGGCGCGGCCGAGGGTGCGATCGACGCGGCGAGCATCCTGAAGCCGATGCTGGCTCGTGGCGAGCTGCAGACCGTCGGCGCGACCACTCTCGACGAGTACCGCAAGTACCTCGAGAAGGACGCCGCGCTCGAACGCCGCTTCCAGCCCATCCACGTGCAGGAGCCCTCGATGGCCCTCACGATCGAGATGCTGAAGGGCCAGCGCGACCGCTACGAGGCGCACCACCGCGTCACCATCACCGACGCGGCGATCGTGGCGGCAGCCCAGCTGTCCGACCGCTACATCTCCGACCGGTTCCTGCCCGACAAAGCCATCGACCTGATCGACGAGGCCGGCTCGCGGCTGCGGATCCGCCGGATGACGGCTCCGCCGGACCTGCGGGAGTTCGACGAGCGGATCGCCAACGTCCGCCGCGACAAGGAAGCCGCGATCGACGCGCAGGACTTCGAGCGCGCCGCCTCCCTGCGCGATGAGGAGAAGAAGCTCATCGCCCAGAAGGCCGAGCGGGAGAAGCAGTGGAAGGCCGGCGACATGGATGTCGTCGCCGAGGTCGACGAGGAACTGATCGCGGAGGTCCTCTCCACCGCGACCGGCATCCCGGTCTTCAAGTTGACCGAGGAGGAGTCGCAGCGACTGCTCCGCATGGAGGAGGAGCTGCACAAGCGCTACGTCGGTCAGGAGGACGCGGTCCGGGCGCTGGCCAAGGCCATCCGCCGTACCCGCGCCGGCCTGAAGGACCCGAAGCGTCCTGGTGGCTCGTTCATCTTCGCCGGCCCGTCCGGTGTCGGTAAGACCGAGCTGTCCAAGGCACTGACGGAGTTCCTGTTCGGCGACGAGGACGCGCTCATCCAGCTGGACATGAGCGAGTACTCCGAGAAGCACACCGTCTCGCGGCTGTTCGGCTCGCCGCCCGGCTACGTCGGGTACGACGAGGGTGGCCAGCTCACCGAGAAGGTGCGGCGCAAGCCGTTCTCGGTCGTCCTCTTCGACGAGGTGGAGAAGGCCCACCCGGAGATCTTCAACTCGCTGTTGCAGATCCTCGAGGAAGGCCGGCTCACCGACGCGCAGGGTCGGGTGATCGACTTCAAGAACACCGTCATCATCATGACCACCAACCTCGGCACCCGTGACATCGCCAAGGGCGTCAACCTCGGGTTCACGCAGTCGCGGGACAGTGGTGGGTCCTACGAGCGGATGAAGGCGAAGGTCCAGGAGGAGCTCAAGCAGCACTTCCGGCCGGAGTTCCTCAACCGTGTCGACGACATCATCGTCTTCCCGCCGCTGAGCGAGGAGCAGCTCGTCGACATCGTGGACCTGTTGATCGCCAAGGTCGAGGACCGGCTGCGCGACAAGGACATGGGCATCGAGCTGACCGCGCCGGCCAAGGCGCTGCTCGCCAAGCGCGGCTACGACCCGGTGCTCGGCGCCCGGCCGCTGCGCCGGACGCTGCAGCGCGAGATCGAGGACACGCTCGCGGAGAAGCTCCTGTACGGCGAGCTGACGCCGGGGCAGATCGTCCTGGTCGACGTCCAGGGCGAAGGCAAGGAAGCGACGTTCACCTTCACCGGCACGACCAAGGCGCCTGTGCCCGATCTGCCGACGATCGAGGCCACGTCCCAGGAGTAGGCACCACCGACTCCCCGGAGCGAAGGGGCGACCGCACCAGCGGTCGCCCCTTCGCCGTCCCTGCCGTCCCTGTCCGCCCCTGTCGTCCACGTTGTCCGAGCGCCCAGGCGTCCGGGTCGTCCCCTCCGAGTGGTCGGGGTGGGTTCGTCACCGCCCGCGGTGAACGTCGCGCGGGCTCGACACGTCCGACGGGTCAGTCCGCGGCGGCGGGCGTCGGTCAACCTCGGCGGCGGGCGAACAGTCGCTGCACGCCGTCGTCGAGGACGTCCACGGCCGACGCGGCGAGCCGATCGTCGCGGCGGAGGTCCGCGAGGCTCCGGCGCAGCGCCCACAGCGCCTCCCAGGCCGCCTCTGTGCCCTCTGTCGCCTCCGCGACGTCCGCGCCGTCCAGCGGCCCGGCGAGCCGGTCGAGCCCGTCCAGCCGCTCGGCGAGGCGCTCCCGGGCGGCCGGGGCCACCTCGCCGGCTCCGGCCAGGTCGGCCAGGCACGCCCGGACGTCCGGGAGTGCCCACGGCCGGTGTGCCACCCGCAGCGACCGGCTCTGCCCGCGGGCGCCGGCCAGGTCGACCTCGACGGTGAGCGGGTCGAGCGCGACGACCCGCACGCCCGGGTCGGCGGCCAGCACCTTCGTCGCCCGGACCTTCATCGTGAACCGCACCTTCTCCGCGAGGCGGGTCGGATCCGACATGGCGACCGCCACCTCCTCGGCACCCTCACGCAGGACGACGCAGCCGGGCGCGTCGGCGCTGACGATCGACGCGGAGGCGCCCGCGGTCCACAGGTTGACTCCCAGGACGCCCGTGGCGAGGGCGCGCACCGCCTGGACCGCTCCGGTGTTGGCGACGACGGCGACCCCCGGCCGGGCGGCGTACCGCCTGGTGGTCTCAGCGTCCGCGGTCGGCAGCAGGACGTAGGCGTATCCCGCCCGGTCGGGGTCCACCCCGTGGTCGAGCCAGATCGTGAGGAAGTCGCGCACCAGGGCGGTGTCGTCGGTCCAGGACGGATGCCGGGTGAGGTCGGACCAGCGGCCGGTCCGGCGATCCCGCGTCAGCGTGAGGTCGGCGCCGCCGGGGAAGACGTACCCGCCGGTCCCGGCGAGGTGGACCCAGCCCGCGTTCGTGGCGGTCTCCAGATCGCCCGGCCGGGCCACCGCGGGACGGCCGTCGACCAGCACAGTCTCGGCCGCGGAGGTGCGGAGCCGGCGGTTCTCGACGACGGTCTCCACCCTCCGGCCGTCATGAGCGGT
Organism: Actinopolymorpha pittospori; assembly: GCF_014873875.1. GTDB lineage: Bacteria > Actinomycetota > Actinomycetes > Propionibacteriales > Actinopolymorphaceae > Actinopolymorpha > Actinopolymorpha pittospori. Next base: position 3,643,758 of record NZ_JADBEM010000001.1, read on the forward strand.
GATGCCGGCGCCCAGGGCGACCACCTCGTCGTCGAAGCAGAACCATGACTTCTGGGACACGAGTGAGCAGCCCTGCGAGGACAGCCGCATTCCGGCGGCGGTGTAGCGGCGTTCGAGGGTGGTCCCGCCCACCCAGTCCGCTGGATTGAGGTGGCCGCGCCCCTCTCCCGGCCCACGCTCGCGTACGTCCACCGTCGTGCCGGGAATGCGGTACGGGTCGACCGTCGGCCAGAACCCGTCGTTGTAGTGGTCGAGCCGGTCGTCGTACAGGTAGGTCGCGCCATCGGCGCTCAGCCAGCCGCGCAGGTTCTCCTCGTTGATCGACTCGAACGACGCGATTCGACGCGACCTCATCGAGACGCCGTACGCCCAGGCCGCCTTCCGGTGCACCACCCGGTCCATGCCGGCGAAGACGTGACTCACCTCTAGCGGGCCGCGGCGGGCCAGCGAGTCGTCGGTGAGCAGGGCGCGGGCCGCGAGCACCGTCGGGATGCCGCGTCCCCGCAGCCCGTCGTCGAGGGTGTCGGCTTCGAGCCACTCCCGGACCAGTGGGGCGAGCCAGGACCGCACCTCCTCCGACGCGGCCACGAGCAACCCCAGGGCGGCGTCGAGCGCGGTGTGCCCGGCATGGTGGTCCTGTTCGTCGTGGCGCGCGATGACGCGTCCGCTCGCGAGGTCCATCAGGCCGCCGCGCCAGATCAGCGGGTCGAACGCCGTACGGATCCACTCCAGGACGATCCCGTCCTCCAGCGCGAACGGGGTACCCGCCACCCGCGCGAAGATGGCCGGCAGGGTGCCGAGCAGTTGGACCCCGTACGACCCGTTGTAGGGGTAGTGGTTGTGCTGCAGGAACGAGCCGTCGCGGTGGAAGCCGTCGCCCTCCTCGACGTAGGCGAGGACCGGCGCCAGTCCGTCGACACCGAGCCGAACGGTCGTCGCGTCGCCGGCGAGGGCACCACGCCCGACCACGACGTCCGCGGTGAGCGCCCGGTTGGCGGCGGTGCCGATGGGTTCGGGCGTGTAGTGGGCGACCGCGCTGGTGTAGGCGGAAAGCCGCGCGGGTGTCAGGTGGTCGAACACCAACATCGCCGCGAGGTTGAGTGCTCGCGGCCCGGAGATCATCCACTCGAACCAGTTGCCGAGGATCTCGCCGTCCGCGCGGTAGTAGCGGGCCACCATCCAGTCGAGGCCGTCGATCAGGTCGGCGAGGAGCTTCGGATCCTGGTGGGTGTCGCTTCCCCGCGTCGCCCAGCCCAGTGCCATCCGGAACAGCCGGTCGAAGGAGCGCGAGATCGCGAACGACCGATGGACGTCGAGCCGGGCGTCCTCCCACAGGGCGCGACGGTTCGCTTCGGTGGCCATCGTTGACCACCACCGCCTCGCGTCCGTCCCGATCCGCGCCAGCGCGGACGCGAGTGCCGGATCCGTGGGCTCGTAGTCGGCTGCCACCCAGCCCGCCCGCCACTGGGCCCGCATCCGGGCAAGGTCCGCGACCGTTTCCGCCGACTCCGACGCGCTCATCCGGACGGGACCACCGCCGCGACTCCCGTCGGCAGGCGGTAGCGCCCGCGGGCGAGGGGTTCGACCAGCCCGTCGGCGACCAGGGTGTCGAGCGCGCGTTCCCGCTGGACCGGGTCCGGCCAGACCGCGTCGAGCCTGGCCTTCGGGACGGCGCCGTCGGACTCGCGCAGCACCCGCAGGAGCCGTCCACGACACTGCCGGTCGGTGCCCTCGTAGCTCTGTCGCCGCCTCGGCGGGCCGTCGTGGTCGGGTCGGCCGGCCTGCCGCCAGGCGCACTCGCGGTACAGCGGGCAGGAGTCGCAGCGCGGTGCGGCCGCCGTGCACACCAGGGCGCCGACCTCCATCACCGCGACGGCCCAGCGCGCGGCGGTCGCGGGGGCGTCGGGGAGCAGGTCCTGCGCAGTGCGGCGTTCGCGGGCGGTCGTCGCCGTCGGCGGATATCGCACGCCGTCCACGACGCGGGTGAGCACCCGGCGGACGTTCGTGTCGAGCACCGCATGGCGCTGGCCGTAGGCGAACGACGCGACCGCCGCAGCGGTGTAGTCGCCGATGCCAGGGAGCGCGCGGAGGTCGTCGTAGCTCGCCGGCACCGCACCGTCGTGTCGCTCGGTGATCGTATGCGCGGCGGCGTAGAGGCGCAGTGCCCGCCGCGGATAGCCGAGGCGGCCCCACTGGCGGACCGCCTCCCCCGGTGTGTCGGCGGCGAGCGCGGAGGGCGTGGGCCAGCGCTCGAGCCACTCGGCATAGGCCGGCAGCACCCGGTTGACCGGGGTCTGCTGCAGCATCACCTCGCTGACGAGGACGCCCCACGGTGTGGCGTCGGGACGTCGCCAGGGAAGGTCGCGGGCGTGCTCGGCGTACCACGCGAGCACCGGCGCGTGCAGGGGCGAGATCGGCATGGCAGGTCCGATCCTCGCACGCGGCGCGGATCTCGCCCACCCGACGCGGCGTGGATACGCGGCGAGGTGCCGCCGCACGGCTACCCTCCGCCGTATGATGCGCCCTCTCTTACGACCGGTCGGGCCGTTGCCCGCCTCGGCGTACTGGATCCGGCGTTCGATCGTGCTCGTCGCGCTCGGCCTGTTCATCTGGTGGGTGGTCGCGCTCCTCGTGCCCGACGGTCCGGACCGGAGCGCCGCGGCCGGACTGCCCACGCCGACACCGACACCGACCGCGCCGGCGGTCATCGCGGATCCCGACGGCGGCGCGGGTGCCATGCAGCGCCCGGGGGCGGGCCAGGCCGATGGCTCCGGTCAGGGGAGCGGCTCCGGGGACAGCTCCGGCCAAGAAGAGGACCCGCAGCGCGGCGGTACGGGCGGCCAGGGCGGCTCAGTGCGCACCTCGCCGCCCGCGACCGGTACCAACTCAGGCCGCACGGAGCGGCCCACCGCGACAGCCACTCCGAAGGTGCGGACGCCGCGGACCCCGAGTCCGCCGGCCCGTCCCGTCGCCTGTGATCCCGGACGGCTCGGGCTGGAAGCCGAGATCGCCAAGAGCCCCGTCCCGGCCGGCCAGCCGGTGACCGTGACGCTGCGGTTGCGCAACGGAGCCTCCGCCGCCTGCCAGCTGGCGATCAGCGCCAAGACGCTGCAGGTCGAGGTGACCTCCGGCAACGACCAGATCTGGGACACCTCGGACTGTTCGGCCGTCCCGGACGCTCCGCTGGTACTCGGCCCCCGCGAGCAGCGCGAGCTGACGATCCGCTGGCCGGGCGTCCGCTCCCGGGAGGGCTGCCCCGGCGGTCAGCCGGCCGCTCTGCCCGGCTACTACGCCGCGACGGCGAGCGTCGGCGGCGTCACCGCGTCGCCCGCGAGGTTCCGGCTCGCCTGACCTGACCGGCCGCCCCGACCGGCGCTCTGACCGGCTGCTCTGACCGGGTGCTGAGATACGCCACGGCCTGATCGTGACAGCGACCCTCCAGAGTACTAGCGTGCCCTAAGCATGCTTTGCGCAAAGTCGCCTGCCCTGCGTAGCTTCCAAGCATCAATGCGCAGAAGTGCGGGCGTACGTCAGGACATCGATGGCACGGCCGAACGGAGTGGCACAGGATGACGGATCTGGCGATCGGCGTGATCGGCTACGGGTTGCGAGGCAACCTCGCCGCACACGCGCACCGTCCCGGCGAGGGTTCGCGACTGGTCGCGTTGTACGACCCGGACGCGGCGGCTCATGACCGGTTCCGCGACAGGTTCGGATCAGACGTCACGACCACCGCGGATCTCGACGCCTTCCTCGGGCTGGGTCTGGACGCCGCGTTCGTGCTGAGCCCCGACTACCTGCACGAGGAGCACGCGCTCGCGCTGCTCGACGCCGGGATCGCGGTCTACCTCGAGAAGCCGATGGCGATCACCACCGAGGGTTGCGACCGACTGCTGGAGGCCGCGCAGAAGAGCGGTGGCCGGCTCTACCTCGGCCACAACATGCGGCACATGCCCTTCGTCCGGGAGATGAAGCGGCTGATCGACTCCGGCGCGATCGGTGAGCCGAAGGTCGCGTGGTGCCGCCACTTCGTGGGCAACGGCGGCGACTTCTACTTCGCCGACTGGCACGCCGAGCGTCGCTACGGCACCAGCCTGCTGCTGCAGAAGGGCGCGCACGACATCGACGTCCTGCACTGGCTGTGTGGTTCCTACTCCCGCGACGTCACGGCGATGGGTGACCGCATGGTCTACGACCCCTCGCAGGGCGGCGAGGAGGAGCCGTGGTGGCAGGGTGAGCGCAACCTCAAGCGCTGGCCGCCGAAGTCGCTCACCGGGCTCAACCCGAAGATGGACGTCGAGGACGTCTCGATGGTCCACATGCGGCTCCAGAACGGCATCCTCGCGTCGTACGAGCAGTGCCACTTCACCCCCGACTACTGGCGCAACTACACGATCATCGGGACCGAGGGCCGGATCGAGAACTTCGGCAACGGCGAGCCCGGCACGGTGATCCGGCTGTGGAACCAGCGGCACCAGTACGCCCCGGACGGCGACCACTCGGTGCCGCTCGGCGAAGAGGAGGGCGGTCACGGCGGGGCCGACCCGCGGATCGTCGCGGAGTTCCTGCGCTACGTGCGGGAAGGCGGCGCCACCGACACCTCGCCGGTGGCCGCGAGGTACGCCGTCGCGGCCGGATGCGCGGGTGCTGAGTCGCTGCGTGCGGGCAGCGTGCCGGTGCGGGTGCCGGACGCGAACCCCGAGGTCGTGTCCTACTTCGAGGGCTGATCCGGCAGGTCCGTCAGGGCTGTCAGGGCAGATTCGTTCGATCGCCGCGAGGCCGGCGCCGGAATTCCGGCGCCGGCCTCGCGGCATCTTCGGTAGATGAGTGGGGGGCTGCTCGGGTCGACGACAACGCGCCCAGGCGGGATGCGGGGGCCGGCATGAGGAGCGGGTCATCCGCGCCCGGCTGGGAAGGCGGAGGAGGAGGCGCGTAGCGGTGTTCTACGTGCGACGACGAGAACGCCGCCAGCGTGGATGCGGGGGCCGGCATGAGGAGGGGGTCATCCGCGCCCGGCTGGGAAGGCGGAGGAGGAGGCCCGTAGCGGTGTTCTACGTGCGACGACGACAACGCACCCAGGCGGGATGCGGGGGCCCGCGACCCTAGACGTAGCGTTCGAGGATGCTGGACTCGGCCAACCGGGACAGCCCTTCGCGGACCGAGCGGGCGCGGTTTTCGCCCACGCCGCCGACCGCCTGCAAGTCGTCGATGCTGGCCGCGAGGAGCTTCTGCAGGCTGCCGAAGTGTTCGACGAGCCGGTCGATGACGGTGCCGGGCAGTCGCGGCACCTTGGCGAGGAGCCGGTAGCCGCGCGGACTGACCGCGGCGTCGAGCGCGTCCCCGCCATGACCGAGGGCGCGGGCCACCGCGCCGATGTCGAGCAAGTCGGTGGCCGAGAGCCCGTCGAGCTCGGCGAGAGCCTCCTCGACGCTGCGCTGGCGCTTGCCGGTGGTCTGCGGGAGGTAGTCGCGGGCGACCAGTTCGCGCTCGGGCTCGACGCCCGCCACCAGCTCGTCGAGCTGGAGGGACAGCAGCCGGCCGTCGACACCGAGTTCGACGACGTAGCCGTGGATCTCGTTGGCGATGCGCCGCACCATCTCCAGCCGCTGGGCGACCTGGGCGACGTCGCGCACGGTCACCAGATCCTCGATCTCGAGAGCGGACAGGGTGCCGGACACCTCGTCGAGGCGCAGCTTGTAGCGCTCCAGAGTCGCGAGGGCCTGGTTGGCGCGGCTGAGGATCTGGCCGGTGTCTTCCAGGACGTAGCGGATGTCGTCGACGTAGAGGCCGATGATCCGCATGGACTGCGAGACCGAGACGACCGGGAAGCCGGTCTGCTTGGCGATCCGCTCGGCGGTGCGGTGTCGGGTGCCGGTCTCCACCGTGGGGATGGACGGGTCGGGCATCAGGTGGACGGCGGCCCGGACGATGCGGGTGCACTCCCGGTCGACGACGATCGCGCCGTCCATCTTGGCGAGCTCGCGGAGTCCGGTGGCGCTGAACTCGACATCGAGGCTGAACCCGCCGGTGCACAGGGACTCCACCGTGCGGTCGTAGCCGAGCACGATGAGCGCGCCCGTACGGCCGCGGAGAACGCGCTCGAGCCCGTCACGCAGAGACGTACCCGGCGCGACAGCGGCGAGCGTGGCCCGGAACTTCGCGTCCGGGCTCTTGTCACTTGCAGCCACAACTCTCCTGGGGTGGTCAGCTTGCTCGCGCAAAGTCTACGGTCCGGGAATGTGAGATGGGCCCCGCGCCATGCGCGAGATCTTCACGGCTTTCCGTCCGCTATGTGTGGAGACCGACGGCCTCGCCATTTCGTTGCTTGCCGTGACCGCTTGCGGACAGTGTGACGCTGGACGGGTATAGGCACGGCGGCGTGACACGCAATTCTGGTGCAGCCCGCGTCCGTTGGCACACCGTTCCCGGTAATCGCGGGTGCCCGGCCTACGACAATCCTCTGGAGCCGCCACATATGAGTGCCGTTCTGAGCCCGCACACACTCCGTACCGAGTACGCCGACAATCCCCTCGGAATCGACGAGCCCCGGCCGAGATTCTCCTGGCTGCTGCGCTCCGACGCTGGCAGCGGCGAAAGTTCGGAATCCGGGCAGGGGGCCTTCACCCAGACGTCGTACCAGGTGATCGTGTCCTCCGATCTGCCCGGTCTGGAAGCCGGCCGGGGCGACGTCTGGGATTCGGGCCGGGTGGAGTCCAGCGGCACCGGCCAGGTGGAGTACGACGGAGCGCCGCTGCGGCCGGCGACCGGCTACGTGTGGAGCGTCCGCGTCTGGGACGGTGCCGGTGAGGCGTCGGACTGGGCCGCACCCGCCGCGTTCGAGACCGGTCTGCTCAGCTCCGAGGACTGGGGTGGCGCCGTCTGGGTGCGCCACCCGGCGGCCACCGGCACCGACGGACCCGCCCCCTCACCCCTGCTGCGGAAGACTTTCCAGCTCCCGCCCGGTGACATCGTGCGGGCCCGTCTCCACGCCTGCGGCCTGGGCTTTGGTGAGTTCCACCTCGACGGCGAGCGGGTCGGCCGGGCAGTTCTGGACCCGGCCCCCACCAACTACGAGGCGACCGTCCTCTACTCGACCCACGACGTGACGCCGCAGGTTCGGGCCGGTGCGTCCTCCTCCGAGCACGTGCTCGCGGTCGCCCTCGGGCGGGGCCGCTACGCCGATCCGACGCCGAACGTGTGGTACTGGCAGCGCGCGCCGTGGTGGGACGATCCCAAGCTGCTGGCCCATCTGGTCGTGTCGTACGCCGACGGACGGGTCGAACGCGTGGTCAGCGACCTCAGTTGGCGCGCCGTCGACGGCCCGACCCGGGTCGACTCGCTCTACGCCGGTGAGGTGTACGACGCGGCGAAGACGCGGCGGGGCTGGACCTCCACCGGCTTCGACGACAGCGACTGGAGCGACGTCGTCGCGGCCACTCCGCCACGGGGTGTGCTGCGTTCCCAGCAGGTCGAACCGATCGAGGTGATCGGGGAACTGGAGCCGGTCGGGCTGGCCGAGCCGCAGCCGGGCGTCCATGTCTACGACCTCGGACAGCAGCTCGCGGGGTGGGCGCGGTTGCGGGTGGTCGGTCCGGCCGGCACCAGGCTGCGGATCAGGTACGGCGAGCGGCTCCTGGACGACGGCACGGTCGACATTCGTCAGGTGCACATTGACGGTGACATGCAGACCGACACGTTCGTGCTGAGCGGCGAGGGCTACGAGACGTTCGAGCCGCGCTTTTCCTACAAGGGATTCCAGTACGTCCAGGTCGACGGGCATCCGGGTCGTCCCGACATCGACGACCTGCGCGCCCAGGTCGTTCACACCGCGGTGGCCTCGACCGGTGAGTTCGAGACCGACAACCGGCTCGTCAACCGGATCCACACGGCCACCCGCTGGGCGGTCCTCAACAACCTGCACGGCGTACCGACGGACACCCCGGTGTTCGAGAAGAACGGCTGGACCGGCGACGCGCACCTGACCGCCAACGTCGCGGCCTACAACTTCCACATGCCGCGCTTCTACACCAAGTGGCTGCAGGACTGGGTTGACGCCCAGCTGCCGACTGGGGAGTTCCCGCCGATCGTCCCGACCAGCGGCTGGGGATACCACGGCGACCCGGACGCCGGAATCACCGGACCCATTCCGGCCTGGGACGTGGCGTACGCGGAGATTCCGTGGGTGATGTACCAGCACTACGGTGACGAGCGCATTCTTGCCCGTCACTACGACGGGCAACGGCGCTATCTCGACCACCTCGTCGACGGGTATCTCCGGGACGACGTGGTGCTGGTCGGCCTCGGCGACTGGCTGCCGCCCGGGGTGCACGGGATGCCGCCGGAGGGGCCGGGTGTCTACGAGACGGCGTACACGCTGCGATTCGTCGAGCTTCTCGGCCAGATCGGGCAGGTGCTCGGTCGTCAAGGTGACCTTGCCGGCTACGACGAACTCGCCGGCCGAATCCGGTCCGGCTTCGACCGCGCGTTCTTCGACGCCGCGGCCGGGATCTACCACGGCGAGCGGCCGACGGACTATCGGCAGTCGGTCAACGTGGTCGCGCTGGCCTTCGGGCTGGTCCCCGACGACAGGTACGCCGCGGTCCTCGACCGCCTGGTCGCCGACATCCACGAGCGCGACGACCACCTCGACACCGGCGTGATCGGGACGAAGTTCCTGCTGCCGCTGCTGACCCGGCACGGCATGGTGGATCTCGCCTTCCGGGTCGCGACGCGGTTGACGTACCCGGGTTACGGATTCTGGATGGAGCAGGGCGCGACCGCGTTGTACGAGCACTGGCACGCCGGCTCCCGCTCGCGTAACCACCACTTCTTCGGGCACGTGGACCAGTGGTTCATCGAGGACCTCGCCGGGCTGACTCCGGCGGAGCCGGGCTTCGCCCGGGTGCGGGTGCGGCCGTCGCCGCCGAGCGACCTGGGCCGGGCGCGGGCCGCGCTGGACACCGTACGCGGGCGGGTGGCCACCAGCTGGGAGCGGCGTGGGGAGGGGGTCGCGGTGACGGTGGAGCTGCCGCCCGGGGTGAGCGGCGAGGTGCACGTGCCCGGTGCCGGCGTCCAGGAGTGTGGTCCTGGCACCCACACGTTCGAGTCCTAGGGATCGGGATCCGGTCGGCGAGGTCGAACGCGCGATGCCGGACGTCGTTCGGGCGAGGGGCGGCCGACCAGGCGTCGGTGTGGCCGAACGTCACTGCGGCGAACGGCGGAGCGCGACGACCTTGCCGAGGCGGGCGGCGGCGTCCAGGGCCGCACCGATGTGAGCGACCTGGCGGACCTCCATGCCCTCGGGTCCGGGGCCGCCGTCCAGCGGCACCAGCGCGTAGGTGAAGCCAAGGCGGAACGCCTCGGACAGGCGCCGCTGGATGCCGGTCACGCGCCGGATGTCGCCGCCGAGGCCGACCTCGCCGACCGCGATCAGGTTGACCGGCAGCGGCTGGAGGACGTCGGCGCTCGCGATCGCCAGGGCGACGGCGAGGTCGGAGGCGGGCTCACGCAGGCGTACGCCACCGACGGTGGCGGCGTAGACGTCCTGCCGGCCGATCGAGACCCCCGCCCGGCGTTCGAGCACAGCAAGGATCATCGCCAACCGGCTCGAGTCGAGGCCGGACGTGGCTCGCCGCGGGGTCGCGAGGCTGGACGCCGCAACCAGCGCCTGCACCTCGGCGAGCAAGGGGCGCTTGCCCTCGACGGTCGCGGTGACGCAACTGCCCGACACGGGCGCGCCCCGCCGGGTCAGGAACAGCCCGCTCGGGTCGGGCAGGCTCTCCAGGCCGCCGTCGGCGAAGTCGAAGCAGCCCACCTCGTCGGTGGGGCCGTAGCGGTTCTTCACCGCGCGGACCATGCGCAGCCGGGAGTGCCGCTCGCCCTCGAAGTGCAGGACCACGTCGACGAGGTGCTCCAGCGCGCGCGGACCCGCGATGGATCCGTCCTTGGTCACGTGGCCGACGACGAGGGTGGCGATGTTGCGTTCCTTGGCGACGCGGATCAACGCCCCCGCCACCTCCCGGACCTGTGTCACCCCGCCCGGTGCGCCGTCGACCTCCGCGGAGGCGACGGTCTGCACCGAGTCGAGCACGATGAGATCGGGTCGAACGTCGTCGATGTGGCTCAGCACCGCACCAAGATCGGTCTCCGCCGCGAGGAAGAGTCGGGGCGCCAGAGCGTCGATCCGCTCCGCGCGCAGGCGGATCTGTGCGGCGGACTCCTCGCCGGACAGGTAGAGGCTCTTGCCACCGGAGCGCGCGCGCTGCGCGGCCGCCTCCAGCAGCAGGGTCGACTTGCCGACGCCGGGCTCGCCGGCCACCAGCACGACCGCTCCTGGCACCAGGCCGCCACCGAGCACCCGGTCGAGTTCGGAGATGCCGGTCGGCTCGGCCCGGGCCGCCTCCACACTCACCTGGTCGATCGGGGTGGCGGGCTGGGAGACGGGCCGCGCCGCGGTGACGACGGAGCTGGCCCGACCGGCGCCGATCTCCTCGACCGTGCCCCACGCCTGACACTCGCCGCAGCGACCGACCCACTTGGTGGTCTGCCAGCCGCACTCGCCGCAGCGGTAGGCGGGCCGTGGCGCACGGGACGTCGAAGATCTGGCCATGGTCGCAAAGGCTAGAGCGTGCCGCCGACAGCCCCGGCGTTCTGGCGTACCCGGCGACGAACGTCGCGGCGTGCCCGACAGGCGTTCCAGGTCACGGCTTGGTCTCGTCGCCGTCAGCTTGCGGACAGTTTCGCGGCCCGCTGAGCAATTCGTTGGGCGTCCAAGCAGCGAGGTCCTAGGCTGGTTAGACGTGAGCACCGAGACCAGTTCTGACGTGAGCACACAGATCACGGTCGTTCCGATCGGAGTCGTCGCCGGTGGGCGCGCGGAGATTCGGGACGACAACTGGGCCACCGAGACGGCCCGGATCCTCCTCGACGGCACGCTGCTCGAGCCGGCCGCGACGCAGGGCCTGGCGGCGTTCTCCCACCTCGAGGTGATCTTCTTCTTCCACCGGTCGACCCGGGCGAGATCCGGTGCCGCCCATCCGCGCAGCAACCCGCACTGGCCGCGGGTGGGGATCTTGGCCGACCGTACGCCGCACCGCTTCAACCACCTCGGGGTGTCGCGCTGCGAGCTGCTCGCGGTCGACGGCCTGGAGCTGACGGTGCGCGGCCTGGATGCCGTCGACGGCACGCCGGTCCTCGACGTGAAGCCCTACGTCGAGGAGTACGGTCCGCGTGGACCCGTCCGCGAGCCGGCCTGGACCCGGCAGTTGATGGGCACGTACTACTGATCGGCCCTCTGGATCACTGATCGGTCCGTTGGTGTGCTGGTCGGCTGGCCGGCGGCCTCAGAACTCCCGCCACCACAGGTTGACGGCATAGTCGACCTCGAGGCCCCGGTGCTCGGCCAACACGCGTTCGGCGACCTCGGGACGAAACTCGATCCGTACGACGGCCTCGAAGTCCTGGCGGCGTTCGAAGCTCCACCGCATGTCCACCGCCTCGCGCTGCCAACCGTGGATTGCCCAGAAGCGTTCGACCTCGGCCGGGTCGTAGGCCGGGAACGCCGCCCGAAACCACCCGCCGAAGGTGCTCCGGGTCGCGTCGTTGTCGATCACGAACGCCGCGCCGCCGCGGCGGACGACCCGGCTCAGTTCGGCGAGCCCGGGCTCGCAGCCGGGGCCGAAGAAGTAGGCCCAGCGGGCGTGCACCACATCGACCGACGCGTCGGGAACCGGCAGGTCCTGCGCGGTGCCCTGGCGTACCTCCACCAGGGGCAGCCGCGCACAACGGCGCCGGGCCTGGTCGACGAGGGACCGGTGGGGTTCGACACCGACGACCCGCGCCGCCTCGGCGGCGAAGCGGGGCAGGTGGTATCCGGTGCCGCACCCCACGTCGAGGACGTTCGCACCCGCCCAGGAACGGTGCCGCCGAATCGCCGCCTCGATCGCGCCGTCGGGGTCGACGGCGCGGTTCTCGAGCTCGTAGACGGCGGGACTGTTCCAGATGTTGGGGCTTGGTCTGGCTCCCTTGACGATCCGTGGCACATGGGGAGGTTAGCCCGCCGCACGGAACGTGATCAGCGTGCTCCCTGGTGCGTGGAGGGAAGCTTGCGGGGAAGCTTGCCGCCGGACTTCGCCTTCACCCTCGGGGCGCCCTTCGACTTCGCGGTCGTCTTCGGGGCGGCGGGTGGCACCTCGTCGGCCGGGTGCGGCGCGATCCGCTCCTTCGCGGCGAGGTGTGCCTCACAGTGCTTGGCGAGCTCGTCGTAGGTGGCCTGGCTCATCAGCTCGACGAGCTCGGGCCGGTTGGTGATGTAGACGGGCTCCTGGCCGGCGTGTGCCTCGGTGTTGCCCGTGCAGTACCAGTCGAAGTCGTGTCCGCCCGGACCCCAGCCCCGCCGGTCGTACTCGGTGATCGTGACCTCGGTGTAGGTCGTCCCGTCGGTCAGCTCCACCTCGCGGTAGAGCCGCCTGATCGGCAGCTGCCAGCACACGTCGGGCTTGGTCTCCAGCGGGTGCATGCCGACCCGCAGCGCGTACTTGTGCAGGGCGCACCCGGTGCCGCCCGCGAAACCGGGGCGGTTGTGGAAGATGCAGGCACCGTCGACGACGCGGGTCTTGCGATCGCCGTCCTCGTCGAGTTCGACGAAGCCGTTCTTGCGGCCCTCGGCGCGGTACTGCCAGTCCTCGGCGGTGAGCTTCTTGGCGAAGCCGCGTACGCGCTTCTCGTCGGCCTTGTCGGCGAAATGGGCACCAAGCACACAACATCCGGCATCGGGCTTGTCGTGGAAGATGCCGGGGCATCCGGCGCCGAAGATGCAGTTCCAGCGCGACGTCAGCCAGGTCAGGTCGGCACGGATGACCTGGTCGGCGTCGTCGGGATCAGTGAACTCCACCCAGGCGCGAGGGAAGTCAAGCGAAACCTCGGGCACGCCGCGAAGACTACGCCCCGCACTGTCCACCTGGTGGGACCCCCGCACGATTGGGGTCGTTCGTGCCGGCCGTACGGCGGGCAACCGGGGCCGGGCCAGGACCGGGAGGCCGATTCGGGAGTTTCGTCGGACGCGACGCGACTCGCGCCGGGGCACCCGGTAGCGTCAACCTATGCGTCTCGGCGTGCTCGACGTGGGCTCGAACACCGTTCACCTTCTCGTCGTCGACGCGCGCCCAGGGGCCCGCCCGCTGCCGGCGTACTCCCACAAGACCGATCTCCGCCTCGCCGAGCATCTCGACGACGCCGGCGCCATCGCACCGGTCGGCATCCACGCGCTCCAGCGGCTGGTCGCCGAGGCGCTGGAGATCGGGGAGGACAAGGGGTGCGAATCGATCCTCGCGTTCGCGACCTCCGCGGTCCGGGAGGCCACCAACGGTGAGGAGGTCCTGGGCGCGGTCGCCCGGACCACCGGGGTCGACCTCGGCGTCCTCACCGGCGACCAGGAGGCGACGCTGACCTTCCTCGCCGTACGTCGGTGGTTCGGCTGGTCCTCGCGCCGGCTGCTCGTCTTCGACATCGGCGGGGGTTCGCTGGAGGTCGCGGCCGGCGTCGACGAGGACCCGGACGCCGCGTTGTCCGTCCCGCTCGGTGCCGGGCGGCTGACCCGGACGTGGTTCAGCGCCGACCCACCACCGCGGGAGGAGGTGAAGGCGCTGCGGCGGCACGTGCGGGCCGAGATCGCGAGGCACGCCGGGCAGGTGCTGCGGTTCGGCACCCCCGACCACATGGTCGGTACGTCCAAGACCTTCCGGCAGCTCGCGCGGGTGTGCGGCGCCGCCCCGTCGGCGGAGGGCCCCTATGTCAAGCGGACCCTGCAGCGCACGCTCCTGCACCAGTGGATACCCAAGCTCGCCGCCATGCCGAGCCAGGAGCGGGCCGATCTTCCCGGCGTCTCCCTCGGCCGCGCCCCCCAACTGCTGGCCGGCGCGATCGTCGCGGAGGCGGCGATGGACATCTTCGAGGTGGACGAACTCGAGATCTGCCCGTGGGCCCTCCGTGAGGGAGTGATCCTCCGACACCTCGACACGATGGAGCCGGAGGACTTCGCGTGACGACCATCCGCCCGGCCCGAGCAGCGGCCCGGGAGAAGGCGGAGCGCGCGCGGCCGGTCCGGCTGGTCGTCGACGGCGGCCAGACGATGCTGCGGATGGGCGTCCTCGACGAGGACGGCGACACGCCCCGGCTTCGGGAGCAGGTGTCGGTGCCGGGTTTCCAGTGGACGGCCGGCGACGACCCGGTCGAGCAGCAGTGCCGCCGGGTGGTCGAGGCATGGGACTCGCTGGGCCGGCCGGCGCCGGTCGGCGTGGTCGCGCTCGGGCTGGCCGGCGGAGCGTCCGACCCGGACAGCCGGCGGCGGCTGGCGCCCCTGGTCGCCGAACGCACGGCGGCCGAACGCGTCCTGCTCACCGGTGACGACGTGACCACCCACCTCGGCGTCCTCGGTGGCGCGCCGGGTGTCGTGGTGGCCGCCGGGACCGGTGTCGCCTGCCTGGCCGTGACCGAGGCCGGTGAGTTGATCAACGTCGACGGGCTCGGATACCTCTTCGGTGACGCTGGCGGCGGCTTCTCGCTGGGGCTCGCCGGGCTGCGTGCCGCCCTCGCCGGCTTCGAGGGCCGTGGACCGGAGACCGCGCTGACCGCCCGCGCCGAACGCCGGGTCGGGCGGCCGCTCCGCGACGCCGTGAAGCGGTGGTACCGCTCGCCGTCGCTCGTGGCCGACGTGGCGGGGTTCGCGGCCGAGGTGGCGCAGGCCGCGGGTCCGCCCGACGACGACCCGGTGGCCAGGAGGCTGAGTCTGCGCGCGGGGGAGGACCTCGCGGTCAGCGTGACCGCCGCCGTACGCAAGGGGTTCTCCGGCTCGCGGGACGGCAGCGTCCCGGTGTCGTGGGCCGGCGGGGTGCTCGGAGCGGACGTCATCTTCGAAGCGTTCTCCCGCGGGCTCACGCAGCTGTGTCCGGCCGCCGTGCTGCGGGACCCGATCGGCGACTCCCTCGCCGGGGCGCTACGGCTCGCGGCCGGCAACGCCGTCCCGCACCTCGCGAGCGTCGTCGTCCACACCCGCCCGGCCGGGGCCGGCCTCGGTGCGGGGCCGGGCGGCTCCGGCGGCTCCAGCGGCTCCCCGGCCGCCTCGTAGGGCACGGAAGACCCGGCCGCTGGGGCTGACCGATTGGTGCCGAGGTGTGCGGCCAATCCACAGTCGCCGGGCCGGGCGATGGCACGGGCCGTACGCTGGGGCCGTGCAGTCCGCAGATCCCCAGACCCACGTGCGCGGTAAGGATGCCGTCGTACGGGTTCCGGACGCCCGAATCGCCCTGTCCACGGCTTCGGTCTACCCGGAGTCGACGGCCACGGCCTTCGAGCTCGCGGCACGCCTCGGCTACGACGGGGTGGAGGTCATGGTGGGGGCCGACCCGCTGAGCCAGGACGTCGACGCCCTGCGCCGGCTCAGCGACTACCACCAGCTGCCGATCGTCTCGATCCACGCGCCGACCCTGCTGATCACCCAGCGGGTCTGGGGCACCGACCCCTGGGGCAAGCTCGACCGCAGCGCGGAGGCCGCCAAGGAGCTCGGCGCCTCGGTCGTGGTGGTCCACCCGCCCTTCCGTTGGCAGCGCGACTACGCCCGCGACTTCGTGGCGGGCGTGGCCAAGCGCCAGAAGGAGACGGGGATCAGCTTCGCGGTCGAGAACATGTTTCCGTGGAAGGCGGCCGGCCAGGGCCTTCAGGCCTACCTGCCCGGCTGGGACCCACGGGACTTCGACTACGCCGAGGTGACGCTCGACCTGTCCCACACGGCGACCGCCGGGGTGGACGCCTACGACATGGCCTACGACCTGGGTGACCGGCTCACCCACATCCACCTGGCCGACGGCAGCGGCTCCAACAAGGACGAGCACCTCGTGCCCGGCCGGGGCAACCAGCGGTGCGCCGAGGTGCTCGAACTGCTCGCCCGGCGCGGGTTCACCGGCAGCATCGTGCTGGAGATCAACACCCGGCGGGCGGCCAGCCGGTCCGAGCGTGAGGCCGACCTGGTGGAGGCGCTCGCCTTCGCCCGGCTGAGCTTCGCCGCGCCGGTGGTTCCGTCGTACGCCGTCACCGCCGACGGCACCATCGAGGCGGTCGGGCCGGGCGTCACCAGCTGAGGCTGTCCCTCGCGTCCCCCGCCGCACTCCCGCCCGCTTCCGCCGCTCCCGCCCCTTCTCTCCCGATCTTCATGATCATGAGGTTGTGCGGGTCGCACAGCGCCTGAAATCAGTCATGATCAGTAATGATCACGGACGGGCGGTTGGGTCGGACAAAAGGGTCCGGCCGGTCGGCGCGGGTTTATGAGAGTTTTCTTATCCGCCGTTCGGCGAGCGGCCTTCCCCGCATTCTGGACGCGGCATCGTGGTCTGGTCCGGAGCGTTGTGCGCGACGCCGGGACCTGGCGTCTGTGGGGATCACCTGACGAGGGTTCGGGGTGGTGGCGTTGCGGCGACGACTGGGTTCACAACCGGGCGTACGACCGGGTTCACGACTGGGTTCACGACTGGGTTCACGACTGGGTTCACGACTGGGTTCACGACTGGGCAGGGTCCTGCTGGTCCTCGGGTTCGGTGCGGGATCTCTGCTGGCGACGGGCCTGCCGGCCCGGGCCGCCGCGCCCACCTACACCGCGCTGGGTGACTCCTACACCTCCGGGCTGGGCACCCGCACCTACTACGGCAGCAGTGGTGCCTGCCGGCGCTCGCCGTACAGCTATCCGGTCCTCAACGCGGCTCGGCTCGGCGCGAAACTGACCTTCGCCGCGTGCGCGGGCGCGACGGTGGCCGACGTGCAGAAGCGCCAACTCGCCGGCCTGAACGCCAGGACGACGTACGTCACCGTCTCGGCGGGTGGGAACGACGCTGGATTCGCCGACGTCCTCCTGAGCTGCGGGCTGCCCTGGCCGATCAGCTGCGGCCACGAGCTCGACCAGGCGACGACCTTCATCAAGAAGACCCTGCCCGGACGCCTGGACCGGCTCTACTCCGCGATCCGCAAGGGTGCGCCGAACGCCCGGGTGGCGGTGGTCGGCTACCCGCG
The DNA here is from genome assembly GCF_014873875.1 of Actinopolymorpha pittospori. Taxonomy (GTDB): domain Bacteria; phylum Actinomycetota; class Actinomycetes; order Propionibacteriales; family Actinopolymorphaceae; genus Actinopolymorpha; species Actinopolymorpha pittospori. Next base: position 3,660,813 of record NZ_JADBEM010000001.1, read on the forward strand.
GCTGTTCAACGGCGAGCAGTGCAACCTCGTCGCGCGCTTCAGCCCGGGGGAGCAGGCACGGTTGAACGCCGCCGCCGACCTGCTCGCCGTGACGATCCGCAAGCGCGCGCTGGCGCACGGGTTCGGGTTCGTGGACGCGCGGCCGGCGTTCGCGAGTCACCTGGTGTGCGCGGACACGGAGTGGCTCAACGGGCTGTCCAACCCGATCAACGAGTCCTACCACCCCAACCGTAGGGGCCAGGCCGGGTACGCGATCATCGTCGAACCCGCGTTGCGCAAGGCGCCGCTTCCGAAGCTGCTCTGAGCTTCGGGGCGTACGCGGACCGAGCCGAGGTGGCGCGGCCGGCCACAGGCAACCAGACAACGACGAAGGGGCGTCAATATCGCATTGACGCCCCTTCGTCACTCCGTTGTCCGCGAGGCCCGCCGAGCCGGTCACCCGACTTCGGGCCGGCGGGTCTCAGCGGCCGCGAGCCGCGGGACTCACTGCTTCCCCGAGGTGAACTGCTCCTCTTCGGTCGACCCGGACAGGGCCGTCGTCGCGGACTGCGGCGAGATGGCGGTGCTCACCAGGTCGAAGTAGCCGGTACCCACCTCGCGCTGGTGCCGGGTGGCGGTGTAGCCCGCGCTCTCCGACTCGAACTCGCGCTCCTGCAGGGCGACGTAGGCCGTCATGCCATCGCGTGCGTACCCCTTCGCGAGCTCGAACATCGACTCGTTCAGGGCGTGGAACCCCGCCAGGGTGATGAACTGGAAGGTGTAGCCCATCTCCCCGAGTTCGCGCTGGAACTTCGCGATCGTCCCGTCGTCGAGATGTTTCTTCCAGTTGAACGACGGCGAGCAGTTGTAGGCGAGCATCTGGTCGGGGTACTCCGCCTTGATCGCCTCGGCGAACTCCCGCGCCACGTCGAGGTCGGGTTTCGACGTTTCCATCCACAACAGTTCGGAGTACGGCGCGTAGGCGAGGCCGCGTGCGATGCAGGCCGGCAGCCCGTTCCGCACCCGGTAGAAGCCCTCTGCCGTCCGTTCGCCGGTCACGAACGCCCGGTCACGCTCGTCGACGTCGCTCGTGACGAGCGACGCCGCCTGCGCGTCGGTCCGCGCGATCACCAGTGAGGGAACGCCGCAGACGTCCGCCGCGAGCCGGGCGGCGTTGAGCGTACGAATGTGCTGACCGGTCGGGATCAGCACCTTGCCACCGAGATGACCGCACTTCTTCTCCGAGGCCAGCTGGTCCTCCCAGTGCACCCCGGCCGCACCGGCGGCGATCATTGCCTTCATCAGCTCGAACGCGTTGAGGACGCCACCGAAACCTGCCTCCGCGTCGGCCACGATCGGGGCGAGCCAGTGCGGCGCCTCGGCGTCGCCCTCCGCCCAGGTGATCTGGTCGGCCCGCAGCAAGGCGTTGTTGATCCGGCGGACGACCTGGGGCACGGAGTTCGCGGGATAAAGGCTCTGGTCGGGATATGTCTGGCCGGCGAGGTTGGCGTCGGCGGCGACCTGCCAACCGGACAGGTAGATGGCCTGCAGGCCGGCGCGTACCTGCTGCACGGCCTGGTTGCCGGTGAGCGCGCCCAGCGAGTGCACGTAGTCGCGTTCGTGGAGAAGCCGCCAGAGGCGCTCGGCGCCGAGCCGGGCGAGCGTGTGCTCCTCCTGCACCGAGCCTCGTAGCCGTACGACGTCCTCGGCGGTGTAGTCGCGGGTGATGCCGCTCCAACGTGGATCGCGTTCCCAGGCGCGCCGTAGCTCTTCGGCCTCCTTGCGGACGAGCCGGTCGACGTGCCGATCACCATTGCCCTGAGCTGAGGGTTCGGCGCCGGCCTGGGCGTTCCCGGTCGATTCGGACCTGGTGGGTGCGGGCTCCTCCGCCGCGACATCCTTGCGCGCGCGCGAAGGCGTCTCGCTCCGTCTCATCGTGGTCCCCCTCCTTCGGATGTGCTTCCGCCCTGAGTGTCGGACGAAGCCGGGAGGGGCGGAGGAGAACGTCCGACGAAACATTCGCGTTTCTTCTCCTAGCATGAAGTCGAGACCTCCTTCGAACAGAAGGGATCTTCGAACGTGCCAACAGATATCCATCTCGCGACCTTTGGCCAACGATTACGGCATGTCCGGCGTACCCGACACATGACACTCGCCGAACTCGGTGAACGAGTCGGGCGTGCTCCCTCGCAGCTCTCGCTGCTGGAAAACGGTCGGCGGGAGCCGAAACTCTCGTTGATCAAGGCTTTGGCCCAGGTTCTCGACGTACCCGTCGACGACCTGCTCTCCACCGACCCGCCGAGTCGGCGCGCGCAACTCGAGATCGCCCTGGAGGAGGCGCAACGCGACCCGCTCTACAAGGAACTCGACCTTCCGCACCTACGGGTCGGTCCGCGGGTGCCCACGGAGGTTCTCGAACATCTGAGTGCGTTGTACGACGAACTCAAGCGCCGCGACACCAAACCGACCGCGACTCCGGAGGAAGCCCGTATCGCCAATGCCGACCTGCGCCGGCAGATGCGCGAACGCGGCAACTACTTCGAAGACATCGAGAAGGTCGCCGTCCGGACGTTGGAGGCCGTCGGCTACCGAGGCGGGACACTGTCGGACGCGTCGTCGGCGGCGATCGTGATGCACTGCGGGTTCAGCGTGAGGTACGCCGAGGACCTGCCGCGCTCGGTGCGTTCGATCACCGACCTGCGCAACCGCCGCATCTACCTGCGGCGGGAGTCGCTCGGAATGCACACGCCGCGCGGAATTCTCCTGCAGACGGTCGGCCATTTCGTCCTCGGCCACGAGCAGCCGCGCGACTTCGCCGACTTCCTCCGCCAACGCGTGGAGGCCAACTACTTCGCCGCGGCCGTGCTCGTTCCGGAGTTGGAGGCGGCACCGTTTCTCGTGCAGGCGAAGGCCGATCGCGATCTCGCGGTCGAGGACCTGCGCGACATGTTCTCGGTGTCGTACGAGATGGCCGCGCACAGGTTCACCAACCTGGCCACGAAGTACCTCGATCTGCGCTGCCACTTCGTCCGCAACGACGAGGCCGGCACCATCTACAAGGCCTACGAGAACGACGGCCTGCTCTTTCCGGCGGACTCGACGGGCGCGATCGAGGGGCAGCGGATGTGTCGACGCTGGGCCGGGCGGCGGGTCTTCGCCTCCGCGGACCGGTTCTCCGCCTACCACCAGTACACCGACACCCCCGACGGCACCCACTGGTGTGTCGCGCATGTCGACCCGGGCCGCGAGCGGCACTTCGCGGTGACGCTGGGCGTGCCGTTCGAGGAGTCCCGGTGGTTTCGTGGCCGGGAGACCAGCAACCGGGCCGTCTCGCGCTGCCCGACGGGACCGTGCTGCTCCAACCCGCCGCCCGACCTCGCCGCGCGCTGGGAGGGGGCCGCCTGGCCCTCGGCCCGGGCACACTCCCACGTGCTGGCGGTACTCCCGACCGGCACCTTCCCGGGGGTCGACGAGACCGACGTCTACACGTTCCTGGACCGGCACACCCCCGAAGGCGGCTGAGATCGCGATCAGGGCACGAAGTCCGTCGCCCCCGCTTCGGTACAGGGAGAACAGGTAAGATCAGCGACCCACGACGTACTGTGTGTGAATGGTCTTCGGACCTGTTGCCGTACTGGCGATGAATGTGGCATCAATCGTGAACCGCGAGACAGAAGGACATGGAAGGCTCACAACGCTCCTCACCGGCTCCGGTGTCACGATGCGTCGATAGCAGTACGAAGGGTCGCCGATGGTGACCGGACTGCTGGTGGGCGCATCGGTCCTACTGGTGCTCGTCTGCGGCCTCTTCGTAGCCGCCGAGTTCTCCCTGGTGACCGTAAGCCGGCCCGCCGTCGAGCGCGCCGCGAAGGCAAAGGTCCCGGGCGCCCGCGGCGTCCAGAGCGCGGTTCGGTCCCTTTCGACCCATCTGTCGAGCGCCCAGATCGGGATCACGCTCACCAACCTCGCCGTCGGCTGGCTCTCCGAGCCGGCGGTGGCCCACCTGCTCCGGAGCCCGCTCACCGCCCTCGGCGTGCCGAAGGGCGCGGTCGGCGGGGTCTCCCTCGCCGTGGCGCTGGCCGTGGTGACGGTGGCCACCATGGTGATCGGGGAGCTGGTCCCGAAGAACCTCGCCATCGCCCACCCGTTCGCCGTCGCGCGGGTCGTCCAGGTGCCGCAGCGGGCCTTCACCACGGCCACCAAGCCGCTGACACTCGGGCTCAACGCCCTGTCCAACCGGATCGTCCGACTACTCGGCGTCGAGCCGCAGGAGGAGCTCGCCTCGGCCCGGACCCCCGACGAGCTGGTCTCGGTCGTCCGATCCTCCGCCGAGTCCGGCTCGCTGCCGCCGGCCACCGCCGCCCTGGTCGAACGCATGCTGCGGTTCGACGACAAGCAGGCCCGCGACGTCCTCACACCGCGTACCCGGCTGGTCTGGGTCTTCGCGACCGACCCGGTCCAGCGGGTGATCGATCTCGCCCGCGTCCACGGCATCTCCCGGTTCCCGGTGGCGGGGACCGACCTCGACGACATCGTGGGCGTGATCCAGCTGAGCCAGGCGATCGCGGTGCCGCTCGAGCGGCGGTCGTCGACCCAGGTGGGCGGCCTGGCCAGTCCGCCACTGCGCGTCCCGCACACCGCGCCGCTGGACGAGGTGTTGTGGGCGCTCCGGGACCAGCGGACCGAGCTGAGCGTCGTCCTGGACGAGTACGGCGGAACAGCGGGCATCGCGACGTTCGAGGACGTCGTGGAGGAGATCGTCGGCGAGGTGTCCGACGAGCACGACGTCCCGCAGCCGGCGTTCCAGCGCACCGCCAGGGGCTGGGTCGTCTCCGGCCTGCTGCGCCCGGACGAGCTGCACGCACGGATCGGGGTGCGGCTGCCGGAGGCGCAGGGCCGCTACGAGACGGTCGCGGGCCTGGTTTCGCACCAGCTCGGGCAGGTGCCACGCACCGGCGACTCCGTCGCCGTCGACGGGCTGCGGATCACCGTCGTGCGGATGGACGGCCACCGTGTCGACGAGGTACGCATCGAGCGGATCCCGGTGGAGGCTCACCTCGGAGGTGACGGCGATGAGTGACCTCGGCCTGCTGGTCGTCGCCGTCGCGCTGCTGCTCGCGAACGCGTTCTTCGTCGGTGCGGAGTTCGCCCTGGTGTCCGTACGCCGGAGCCAGATCGAACCGCTCGTCGAGAAGGGCTCCCGGCGGGCCCGGGCCACCATGTGGGCGATCCGGCGGGTCACCCTGATGATGGCGGGCGCCCAGCTCGGCATCACCCTGTGCACCGTCGGTCTTGGCGCGGTCGCCGAGCCGGCGCTCGCCCACGTGCTGCAGGGCTGGTTCGGGGCGGTGAACGTGCCGGAGGCGATGGCCCACCCGGTCGCCGTCGTGGTCGCCCTGCTGGTGGTCGTCGCCCTGCACGTGGTGATCGGCGAGATGGTGCCGAAGAACCTCGCGCTGGCCGCACCCGACCGGGCCGCCCTCGCGCTCGGCCCGGTGCTCGGCACCATGGTCCGTGCCACCCGGCCGCTGATCACCGGGCTCAACGGCATCGCCAACGCCGTCTTGTGGGTGGTCCGGGTCAAGCCGCAGAACGAGGTGGCCGACGCCGTGACCCACGAGGAGGTCGCTCACCTGCTCGCGGAATCGCGCCGTGAGGGACTTCTGGACCAGGACGAGCACCGGCTCACCGCGGAGGCACTGTCGTTCGCCGAACGCACGGCGCGGGACGTGGCGATCCCGCTCGATTCCGTGGTGGTGATCGGCGCGGACGCCACGCCCGCCGACGTCGAGGAACTCGCCGCGCGGACCGGGCACTCGCGTTTCCCGCGCCGCGACGTGCGAGGCGTTCTGTCCGGTTACGTCCACCTCAAGGACGTCCTCGCCAACACCGCCGACCAGCGCTCCGCGCCGCTGTCGACCAGCCAGGTCAGGCCGCTGCCGGCGATCTCCTCCGCCACCCCCCTGGTAGACGTGCTCGCCGCCCTTCGCGACGGGGCGAGCCACCTCGCGCGAATCGACGACGCTGCGGGCGCGACCACCGGAGTGCTTACACTCGACGACGTGCTGCTGCGCCTGGTGCCCCCTCGGCACCCGCAGGACGCCCGCTGACATGATCGGCCACCAACCGTGGGGCGTAGCCTGACAGGGCTGGTCGAACGGTGCCGACGGCATGCGACAAGATCCCGGATGCGACAGGATCGTGGTCACACGTATGGGAGGCCAGGGTGGTGCTACGCCAGGCGCTGCTGACCGGCGCCCGCAGTGAGCGGCTACGCAAGCTCGTCTCCACGATGCCGGTCTCCTCGGCGATCGTGTCCCGCTTCGTCGCGGGAGAGACCGCCGACGAGGCGGTGGAGGCGGCCAGGCGGTTGCTCGCCGACGGGCTCCAGTCCTCGATCGACCACCTCGGCGAGGACACCCTCGACCGGGAGCAGGCGACGCGCACCACGAACGCCTACCTCACGCTGCTGGAGCGACTGTCCCGCGCTGGGCTGACCCGCGGCGCCGAGGTCTCCGTCAAGCTCTCCGCGATCGGCCGGGCGCTCGGCGCCGACGGCGAGAAGATCGCGCTCGACAACGCCCGCACCATCGCGCTCGCCGCCCAGAACGCCGGCACCACCCTGACCCTCGACATGGAGGAGCACACGACCGTCGACTCGACGCTGTCGGTACTGCACGAGCTTCGCCGCGACTTCCCCGAGACCGGCGCGGTCCTGCAGGCCTATCTCCACCGCACCGAGGCCGACTGCCGTGACCTCGCCCACGAGGGCTCCCGGGTGCGCCTGTGCAAGGGCGCCTACAACGAGCCGCCGTTCGTCGCCTACCAGAAGCCGAACGACGTCGACCGCGCCTTCGTTCGCTGCCTGAAGATCCTCATGGCCGGGCAGGGGTATCCCATGGTCGCGACCCACGACCCCCGCTTGATCGAGATCGCCAGCGCCCTCGCCATGCGGCACGACCGGTCCCGCGGCAGCTACGAGTTCCAGATGCTCTACGGCATCCGGCCCCAGGAGCAGTTGCGCCTGGTCGCGCTCGGGGACACGGTCCGGGTCTACGTGCCGTACGGCGACCAGTGGTACGCCTACCTGATGCGACGGCTGGCCGAGCGTCCGGCCAACACCGGATTCTTCGTCCGGTCGCTCCTCACCCGGTCCTGACGGACGTGGGCGGCGCGGAGGCGCCCACGGAGGTGTCCACGGGGGCGCACCCACGGGGGCGCACCCACGGGGGCGCACCGGAGCGCAGGCACGGTCGGCGGTAACGAACGGAAGGAAGATCCATGAGTGCGGGACAGCACACCCTGGCGATGGTCGGCGCGGGCAAGATGGGCGAGGCCATCCTGTCGGGGTTGCTTCGAGCCGGCTGGCCGCCGTCCAGGCTGATCGCGACGGCTCGCCGCCCCGAACGCCGGGCGCAGCTCGCCGAGCGCTACGGCGTCCGGGTCCTGTCCAACGCCGAGGCCGCCGCCCAGGCCGACGTCCTGGTGATCGGTGTGAAGCCGCAGGACGCCGCGACCCTGCTGGAGGACCTGGGGCCCCGCGTACCCTCCGGCAAACTGATCATCTCGTTGTGCGCCGGGCTGCCGACGTCGTTCTTCGAGAAGCGGCTGCCCGAGTCGACCCCCGTGGTCCGCGTCATGTCCAACACGCCGGCTCTGGTCGACCAGGCGATGAGCGCCATCTCGGCCGGTTCGCACGCCAGCGCCGAGCACCTGACCTTGACCGAGGAACTGCTGCGCCCGCTGGGCGAGACGATCCAGGTGCCGGAGTCCCAGCAGGACGCCGTGACGGCCCTGTCGGGTTCGGGGCCGGCGTACTTCTACTACCTCGTCGAGGCGATGACGGACGCCGGAATCCTGCTCGGGCTGCCCCGGCAGGTCGCCCACGACCTGATCGTGCAGGCGGCCCTCGGCGCGGCGGTCATGCTGCGGGAGTCCGGTGAGCACCCGGTCACCCTGCGGGAGGCGGTGACCTCCCCGGGCGGAACCACCATCAGCGCGATCCGGGAGCTCGAGAGTCACCGGGTCCGCGCGGCGGTCCTGGACGCCATCGAGGCGGCCCGCGACCGGGCGCGCGAGTTGGCCGCGTCGGTCGACTGACCGAGGCGCGCCTCAGCCGTCCGCGCGGCGCAGGTACAGGAAGTCGGAGACGCCGACCCGCGTCAGGATCACCTTGACGACAGCCGGCATGTCGTCGCGGCGTTCGTCGTGCACGATTCGGGGAGCCCGCAGCCGCACCGTCCGGCCCCGGGTCGTCAGCTCGCAGCCGCCCGCCGCGAGGACGTTCTTCACCCAGTCGGTGGTCGGTCCGTACGTCAGGGCGACGACGTAGCCGTCGCCTCGACGGAAGACGTTGACCGGCGTCCGGTAGCGGCGACCCGAACGCCGGCCCTCGTGCACGACGAAGCCGAACCCCGGCGCCCAGCCGGCGATCCGGCCCGTGATCCGGTTGGTGACGACTCGGTTGAAACGCGCGAGGCCCTTGCTCAGCACCATGCCCTGATCGTCCCGGAGAACCGCGCGTGGTTCAACGGGATGCGGGGACTCGGCCACTCACAAACCCATCGCCGCCCGGGCGGCGGCGACGGTGGGTGTGGTGAGGTCGCGGGCCCGTTCGGCGCCGAGTCGCAGCGTCGCGTCGACGTAGGCCGGGTCCGTCTCGAGTTCGGCGTACTTCTTCTGCAGGGGTTCCAGGACCGCGACCACCGCGTCGGCGGTGTCCCGCTTCAGGGTGGCGTAGGAGGAGTAGCGGCTCGCGAGGGCCGGCAGGTCCGTCTCGCCCACACATCCGGCGAGGATGTCGAGGAGGTTGGCCACGCCTGGCTTGCGCTCGACGTCGTAGCTGACCTCCCGACCCGGATCGGTGACCGCGCGCATCACCTTCCGGCGTACGACGTCGGGCGCGTCCAGCAGCCGCACCGACCCGGGTGCGTCGTCCGGGGCGTCCTTGCTCATCTTGGCGTTCGGGTCCTGCAGGTCCATCACCCGCGCGCCGACCACCGCGTGGCTCATCTCCGGTACGACGAACACCGGCCCGTACGTCCGGTTGAAGCGGACGGCGAGGTCGCGGGTCAGTTCGAGGTGCTGGCGCTGGTCGTCGCCGACGGGCACCTCGGTCGTGCCGTACGCCAGGATGTCGGCCGCCATCAGGACGGGATAGGTGTACAGCGAGACGCGGGTCCCCGGCTGCGCGCGACCCTTCTCCTTGAACTGGATCATCCGGTTGAGTTCGCCGACGTAGGCGGTGGACTCCAGCAGGTAGGCGAGTTCGGTGTGGGCGGGGATGTCGCTCTGCCGGGCGACCACACAGACCGCCGGGTCGAGGCCGGCCGCGAGGTAGAGGGTCGCGGCCTCCCGGGTGAGCCGGCGCAGCCGTGCCGGGTCGTGGTGGACGGTGAGGGCGTGCAGGTCGACCACGCTGAACACGCAGCGGGCTTCGTGTTGCACGTCCACGAACCGGCGCAGGGCGCCGAGGTAGTTGCCGAGGGTGAGGTGGCCGGTGGGTTTGATGCCGGAGAAGATCGTGCGGGCCATCGGTGCTGCCTTTCGGGTCGAAGCCGCCCGGGCGAGGTCACCGTGTGCACGAAAAACGGCCGCCCTCGCTGGGACGGCCGTGGATGCTGGGTCGCGGGTACGCGAGATCGGGCCGCCCTAGGCGGCCCACCAACCAAGAAGTCGGAACGACGTACGCACGGGACCACGATAGCCGCTCGCCGGCGCGGTCGGCGGACTGCGAGGATGCTCGCCGTGACCAACGTTGATCAGCACGCGGAGTCCATGCCGGCCGGGAACGACGGCGCCGGCGACGGCGTGGCCGAGGTGCGCGTCCGGCGTCTGCACGAGGACGACTGGCAGGAGCTTCGACCCGTCCGCCTGGAGGCGTTGCAGGAGGCGCCGATGGCGTTCGGCTCGACCTACGCCCGTGAGGTGGCCTTCACCGAGGCCGACTGGCGGGGCCGGCTCGGCCGGACGTCCGTGATGTTCCTCGCGTACGGGCCCGATCCGGACCTTCCGCCGATCGGGATGGCCGGCGGCTACCAGCCCGACTGGACGCCGGGTGCGATCGAGTTGGTGGGGATGTGGGTACGCCCCTCCGCCCGCGGTCAGCGCGTGGGCGACCCGCTGGTCGAGGCCGTCGTCGGGTGGGCGGGGGAGGTCGGGGCGGCCGACGTGCGGCTGTGGCTGGCCGAGGGAAACACCTCCGCCCAGCGGCTCTACGCCCGGCTGGGCTTCGTCGAGACGGGGGAGCGGCAGCCATTGCCGCACGACGAGACCCGGACCGAGATCGGCATGATCCGCCCGGCCGCGCCGAACCCGTCCGCCTGAGGCTGGCCGGGTCAGGCGTGGCGCATGTTCCTCGCTCGCGGCAGGGCGGTCAGGCCGAGGATGAGGACCGAGAGCCCACGTGCGGTGAGGAACGCGATGATCGCCAGGACGACGACGGTGATGTCCGGCGCGTACCCGAACGCGGTGGAGATCGGCATCGCCCCGCCGGCGCCCATCGTCGCGCCGAGGCCGAAGAAGACGAGTGCGTACACCGCGGCGGCGGCGAGGAGGCTGACCACCGTCGGAACGATCACCGCACGAGTGACACCCCGCTTCGCGACGCGTCCGGGCAGCAGCCGCGCGCGGCGGACCAGGCGAATCACCGACACCACCATGGCGAGCAGGATCAGCGCGGCCACCAGGTCGACCAGGCCGTAGGTCGTCAGGAAGACGTGGCTGGTCTGCGGTGTGGTCGCACCGGTCAGGATGGACAGCGCGCCTTCGTACGCGCCCGCGGTGTCGAACAGGACACCGTTGTACGCCGTGAGCACGACCAGGCCAGCCCGTTGGTCGGGGAGCAGGCCCAGGTTGGCGGAGAAGGTCGCCGTGTCGCCCTCGTGGGACACGACGGGCTGCCCGTGCAGGGTCCCGACGCCCCATCCGAACCCGTAGCCGTCGCTGTCGGGGATCGCGTCGTCGGCTGTCACCGTGGTCGAGGCGCTGTGCATCAGTTTCAGGCCCGCCGCCGACACGATCCGGGTCCCCTGGAAGGTGCCGTCAAGCTGCGCTTGCATGTAGTGGGTCATGTCCTCGGCGGTCGAGATCAGGTACCCGTCGGGCAGCGCTCCCGGGAACGCCGGGGTGCGCCCGGCGACGTCGACTCCGAACCACACCGACGATCCGTCGGGTAGTCCGTCCCCGCGCGCGGCGGCGAGATCGGTGTAGCTGTGCGTCATCCTCAGCGGGCCGAAGATGTGGTCGCGTACGTAGTCGGCGTAGGGCTGGCCGCTGACCTGCTGGACGACCAGCCCGAGCGTGGCGAAGTCCTTGTTGCAGTAGTGGAAGGTCTTCCCCGGCGTGCTCACCAGGTGCACGTCGGCCAGCGCGCGGACGCGTTGTTCCAGCGTGACGTCTGGTGTGTTGAGGTCGACGGTGCCGGCCGAGGTGGGCAGCCCGCTGGTCTGGTCGAGCAGCTGCCGGATCGTGAGGACCGCGTCCGGATCGGCGGTCCGAAACCATGGGAGGTAGCGCGTGACCGGAGCGTCGAGGTCGATCGTGCCTCGGTCGACGAGCTGCATGACCGCGAGAGCGGTGAACGACTTGCTGAGCGAGCCGAGCAGGAAGGGCGTCGAGGTCGAAACCCGGTCACCCACGGCTCCCGAGGCGGTGACGCGACCGTCGCGGACCACCGCGAACGCCGCGGCCGGCGCGTGTGCGGCGGCGAGTTGCTCCCGGGCGAAGGTGGCGGCCCGCTGGTCGACACGCGCTGTGTCGGTGGGCGCCTCCGCGTGGGCCGGTCCCGCGGCCAGAGCTGCGAGCACTCCTGTCCGGAAGAGCAGGTCGTCACGAACCAGCCCGACAGGCGTGTGGTGTTCATATCGGAGACTGTCCTTTCGCGCGGGCACGGCGATGTGGTCCCGCGGTCATGCTGGGACCGACTCCCGTCGTGTGGGAGCCGGTGAGGGGCGAGTCCCGCGAGGTGGCGGGAGCTGGTGGTGGGGGCGCCGTACCCCCGACGCAGCCGTCAGGCTGGTCGCGTCGCGGCCCGGATCTCCCAGGCCAGGTCGAGGAGTTCGGGGTACCACTCCTCGTTGTCCCGCAGCAGAGTCCGCGCCTCCGGCAACGGAACGACGCGGACCTCCTCGACCTGTTCACCGTCAGGTGGGTTGCTCGGCGTCGCGTCGACCACGACGTCGGTGACACACCACAGCCACGCCTTCTCCGGATGTGGAAGGTGCGGACGGTACGGCTCGGGGCCGTCGTCGAGGCAGTAGTGAGCGCCGATCCAGTGCAGGGGTCCGACCCGTCGGGCCCCGGCCTCTTCGGCGATCTCGCGGTCGACGGTCTGCAGGACGGTTTCGCCGGGCTCCCGGGTGCCGCCGGGCAGGAACCAGTCGCGCTTCGCCCGGCACACGGCGATCTCGGTGCCGACGAACCCGACGACGTGGATGCTCTGGACCAGCGGCTCGGGCGGCAGCGTGGTGGAGAACCGCGCGTCCAGCCCGCCCCACTCCCACCGCTGCGGCGTGTGCAGGAGCGGGAAGCGTTCGGCCGGAGTCGCGGGCTTCTCTTCCATGCCGGGCACTCTAGGGTGTGTGTCTGCCTGATCATGGTCGCGTGGTGAGCGCCCCACCGGGACCGGCGTTGGCTCAGCGGCAGCGGACCGGAAGGATGGCGCCGTGACGACCAACCAGCCCGCCGCCCCGCCCGCCGGTCCCGTCCTGGGCGTCGACGTCGGCGGCACGCTGATCAAGGCCGCGGCCGTGGCGGCAGACGGCGAGGTGGTCGCGCGGTTGGAGCGTCCGACCCCGCCCGCCCGTGACCCGGACACCGTCCTGTCCGCGGTCGGTTCGGTGGTGGAGACGCTGCGCGCACAGGTGCCGGATCGCGTGGAGGCGCTCGGCGTCGCCGTTCCCGGCATCATCGACGAGGCGCGGGGCGTGGCCGTGATGGCGGCCAACCTGGGCTGGCGGGACACCCCCGTCGCCGACCTGCTCTCCGCGGCGACCGGGCTGCCGGTCGCCCTGGGCCACGACGTGCGCGCCGCGTGCGTGGCCGAATGGCGGCTCGGCGTGGCCAAGGGCGGCTCCGACGTCCTGCTCGCCACTCTCGGGACCGGCATCGGCGCGGGCGTGGTGAGTGGCGGCCGGTTGCTGGTCGGGAGCGGTTACGCCGGCCAACTCGGCCACACCGTGGTCGACCCGGACGGCCAGCGCTGCTCGTGCGGACAGCGCGGCTGCCTCGCGACGATCGCCTCGGCCACCGCCGTGGTCCGCCGGTACGCCGAGCGCACCGGAGGTGCCGAACACCCCGACGGGACGCCCGCGCTCTCGGCGCGGGACGTGGCTCAGCGCGCCCGGGCCGGTGACCCGGCGGCCGCCGCGGTCTGGGCGGACGCGGTCGGCGCCCTCGGCCGCTCGCTCGCCATCGCGGTGACGGTGTTCGGCTCCGAACTCGTCGTGCTCGGCGGCGGCCTCGCCCTCGCCGGCGACCAGCTCATCGGGCCCGTCCAGGACTCCCTGGACGAGTGGCTGACGTTCCAGCGCCGGCCCCGCGTCGTCCGCGCCGCGATGGGCGCGGAGTCCGGTGTGCTCGGCGCGGCTCTGCTCGGCCGGGCCGCGCTGGAGGAGACGCCCGTCACCTGAGGCGGGGACGAGTTCCGTGTGGGGCTGCCGTCGGGCAAGGTAGGGACCGTGACGGGACATGCGCGGCTGGTCTACGACCCGATGTTGACGGCGTACAACTTCGGGCCCCACCACCCACTTGCGCCGATCAGGGTCAGGCTCACCGTGGCCCTCGCCGAGGAGCTCGGCCTGGTCGGTGCCGCCGGTGCGCTCGAGCAGCCCGGGGGGAAGGGCCTGCGGCTGGTCTCCGCACCGTCGGCTCCCGACGAGCTCGTCGCGTCCGTGCACGACCCGGCCTACGTGCGGGCGGTGAAGCGGGCGAGCGTGCATCCGTACCGGACCGACCTGGACTTCGGGCTCGGCACATCCGACAACCCGACGTTCGCGGGCATGCACGACGCCGCCGCCCACATCGTCGGCGCCAGTGTCGAGGCCGCCCGTTCGGTGTGGACGGGTGAGGCGCTGCACGCGGTCAACGTCGCCGGTGGGCTCCACCACGCGATGCCGGGGTCGGCGAGCGGCTTCTGCGTCTACAACGACCCCGCCGTGGCGATCCGCTGGCTCCTGGACGCCGGCTGTCCGCGCGTCGCCTACCTCGACCTCGACGTCCATCACGGTGACGGTGTCCAGGAGGTCTTCTACGACGATCCGCGCGTCCTCACCATCAGCCTGCACGAGTCGCCGCGGTCGCTGTTCCCCTGGGTGAGCGGCTTTCCGAGCGAGACGGGAGGGCCGAACGCCGAGGGCCTGTCCGTCAACGTCGCCTTGCCGGCGGGGACGGGCGACGCCGGCTGGCTGCGCGCCTTCCACGCCGTCGTACCCCCGCTGCTGCACGCGTTCGAGCCGACGGTGCTCCTCAGCCAGCACGGCTGCGACAGCCACCGGGTCGACCCGCTCGCCCACCTCACGCTGTCGGTCGACGGCCAGCGCGCCGCCGCGCTCGCCGTGCACGATCTCGCGCACCGGGTGTGCGGGGGCCGCTGGGTGGCCACGGGTGGGGGAGGCTACGCCCTGGTCGACGTCGTACCCCGCACCTGGAGCCACCTGCTGGCCATCGCCGGCGGAGAGCCGCTCGACCCCGACACACCCACGCCGGCCGGGTGGCAGGAACTCGTCCAGGTCGAGTGCCGGCGCCCGGGACCACAGTCGATGACCGACGGGGTCACCGCGGCCTACACCGACTGGTCGACCGGATACGACCCCGCCGACGAGGTCGACCGCGCGATTCGAGCCACCCGGCAGGCGACGTTCCCGAGCCACGGTCTCGACCCGGAGCTGTGACCCTGACTCTTGATCACCCCTTCCCCACCGGCCCCGAAAGGTATTAACCTCCCCTCACACCGACCCCGTGGGACATGGGAGCGGTCCGGGGGGCGGCGAAGGTCACGCGAGAAGAGTCCTGGGATGCCCGGGGCCTCGCGTGACGGAAGGCTGTGATGCGCCATGACGTCGCCGAAACCGGGGGAGGAAGAGTCCCCCCACTCCGAGTCCGCACAGTCCACGTCCCCGCAGTCCACCTCTCCGCAGTCCACGTCCCAGACCACGCCGTCGAGGGCCCCGCTGTCCGACGTACGGTTCCTGACCGTGGCCGAGGTGGCCGCGGCGATGCGTGTCTCCAAGATGACGGTCTACCGGCTGGTCCATGCGGGAGACCTCCCCGCGGTCCGGGTCGGCCGGTCGTTCCGGGTGCCCGAGCAGGCGATGCACGACTACCTCCGGCGGGCCTACATCCAGGCGGGTTGACGGGAGGTCAACGTCGGGTGACAGCCGGGCGCGGACCGGGTGCATTCGGGCTGATCGGGCGGCCGGAAGAACCCCACCGTGCCGGGCTGTACCCTGTGAGGGCGCATCGGTCCGCCTCCCAAACGAACGCTCCGTGTTTGTGCGGAGATTCATACGTTCGGATGCGCCTCTGTTGGGTACGAACAGACCGAAAGGTATCGGCGTGGGTTCCGTTATCAAGAAGCGTCGCAAGCGTATGTCGAAGAAGAAGCATCGCAAGCTCCTCAAGAAGACGCGCGTTCAGCGCAGGCGTCTCGGGAAGTAAGCGACGCTCCGTGCCCACGGGGTGAGGCGCAGATGGCGCGTGTTGCACTGGTCACCGGGGTCTCTCGCGACCTCGGGAGTCGCTTCGCGCGCCTGCTCGCCGCCGATCCGTCGGTCGACCGGGTGCTCGGCGTCGACGTCGTTCCGCCGCGGCACGATCTCGGCGGCGCGGAGTTCGTACGGGTCGACCTGCGCAGTCCGGTCGTCTCCCGGGTCATCGCCCGCGAGGGTGTCGACACCGTGGTCCACCTCAACGTGATCGCCACGCCGCAGCATGCCGGCGGGCGGGCCACGATGAAGGAGATCAACGTCATCGGCACGATGCAGTTGCTGGCGGCGTGCCAGCGGCTGCCCTCGGTCAGCAAGGTCGTCGTGAAGTCGTCCACGTCCGTCTACGGCGCCTCTCCGGCCGACCCGGCGATGTTCACCGAGGACATGGAGCCGCGCAGCCTGCCGCACTCCGGCTTCGCCAAGGACGCGGTCGAGGTCGAGGGCTACGTCCGCGGGTTCGCCCGCCGCCGCCCCGACGTGCTGGTGACGACACTGCGGTTCGCCAACGTCATCGGCCCGCGGGTGCGGACGCCGATGACGCGTTACTTCGCGCTGCCCGTCGTGCCCACCGTCCTGGGCTTCGACGCGCGGATGCAGTTCGTCCACGAGGACGACCTGCTCGAGGCGTTGCGCCTCGCGACCGTCGGGCAGACCGCCGGCACCTTCAACATCGCGGGCGACGGCGTCCTGATGGTGTCCCAGGCGATCCGCCGGATGGGCCGACCGACCGCGCCCGTCCCGGCGTTCGCGGTCGCGACGTTCGGGCAGATGTTCCGGGCGGCACGGCTGGCCGACTTCACCCCCGAGCAGTTGACGTTCCTCACCTACGGACGCGGTGTCGACACCACCCGGATGCGTGAGGAGCTTGGCTTCAAGCCGACCTACACGACGGCGAGCGCGTTCGAGACGTTCGCCGAGGCGCACGAGCAGGGACTGCTGAGCGCCGAACGCATCCGCGACGCCGAGGAAGGCGTCGCGGAGTTCCTCGGTGTGCGGGACGGCGGCTCGGGGGTACGACAAAGCCATGGCTGAGTCCTCCGAGGCGAAGGTGATCCCGATCCGGGGTCGCCGTGGCGCAGGTCCCGATTCCGATCCGTCCGCTTCGTCGAACTACGAGGAACTGCCCGGCATCGGCGAGAGTCTGCGCGAGGCGGCGAGCCTCCTCGCGCAGGGGCTCGCGGCCCGGACCCTCGGGGACGACTGGCAGAGCAAGGTCTCCAAGGGGCTCGCGTTCGCGCGGCGGCGGCTCACCGGTGACTACGAGGTCGACGATCTCGGCTTCGACCCCGATCTCACCGAGAACGTCCTGCTCGCCATCCTGCGTCCGCTGTACCACAGCTGGTTTCGGGTCGAGGTCCGCGGCATCGAGAACATCCCGGCCGTGGGCGGCGCGCTGCTTGTCGCCAACCACTCCGGCACGCTGCCACTCGACGGCCTGATGACCCACGTCGCCGTTCACGACACCCACCCGGCCCATCGCCACGTCCGCATGCTGGGAGCCGACCTGGTCTTCCGGATGCCCGTGGTCTCCGAACTCGCCCGCAAGGGCGGAACGACGCTCGCGTGCAACGAGGACGCCGAACGCCTCCTCGACGCCGGTGAGCTCGTGGCCGTGTTCCCCGAGGGCTACAAGGGCCTGGGCAAGCCGTTCTCCGAGCGCTACAAGCTGCAGCGGTTCGGCCGCGGGGGCTTCGTCGCGGCCGCTCTTCGCACCGGCGTTCCCATCGTGCCGTGCTCGATCGTGGGCGCCGAGGAGGCCTTTCCGCTGCTCGGCAACATCGAGCCGCTCGCCCGGCTGCTCGGCGTTCCCTACGTGCCGATCACGCCGACCTTCCCCTGGCTCGGTCCGCTCGGTCTCGTCCCACTGCCGTCGAAGTGGATCATCGCCTTCGGCGACCCGATCTCGACCGACGCCTACGACCGGGACGCCGCCGAGGACCCGATGCTGGTCTTCGACCTGACCGACCAGGTCCGCGAGACCATCCAGCACACGCTGTACGCCCTGCTGCTGGACCGGCCCGAGGCGTTCTGAGCGGACCTCACCGCTCGGCCCGGGGCACGGACCCGTCCAGTACTACGGCAGGTCGACGGGAAGGTCGACCACCTCGCCGCGCCGGTCTTCGGCGGGTGGCGGACCCGAGGACGACCCCGCGGTGGGCGGTGGCTGCTCGGTGGGTTCCGTCCACGACGTGTCGGCGACCTGTGGCCACGGGAGTGGAAGTGGCAGCAGCGTGGGCAACGGCAGCGGCAGGAGCGTGGGCAGCGGCAGCGGCAGGAGCGTGGGCAGCGGCAACGTCGGCAACGGTGTCGGCTCCTGGTCCGAGGGGCCCGGTTTGGGGAGCTCGATCGTGCCGGAGGGATGCGGCAGCGGCAGCCGCGAGCCGTCCGTACGCCGGGGGAGGGGCAAGCCCGGACCGGGGTTGGTCGGCTTCGGGAACTTCCCCGGCCGCATGGTCTGGGACGGACTCCCCTCCGGGCTCTCGGTGCGACCTGTCGGCACGGTGACCGCGGGCTGCGGCTCGCGGCTCCGGCGCTCCGGCACACCTCGGGGGGCGTGCCCAGGTGCGGGTTCGACACAGCGCGGGCAGAGGGCGACGGCCCGCTGGTCGAGGTCGTCGAGGGTCGCTACCGCCGCGGCGAAGGAGTCCGCGAGCGGCGTCGGCAGGAACCCACGCAGGCTGCTCAGACGCGGCCGAGCATCGGCGACGAACGTGTGGATGCCGTTGATCGGCGCCGGGCTGCGGTCGATCTGGTGGGCCCGCACGAGGAGTTCGGCGCCGTCGCGCGCACTGCTGGTGAACTCGTTCAGGGTGGTGCGTGCGAGTCGGACGCGGGCGCGGTCGGTGGCGGGGATCGGCACGCCGTCGGCGAGCCGGTGCGCCTCCGACAGCCGCGCCATGGCCTGCTTGAGGTAGTGGTGACCGCGCGACTCCGGGTTGGAGGCGACGGCCACCTCCGTGCGCTCGAGCCCGAGCTTGAGCGGATACAGCATCTCGCCGGGCTGGGCGCCACGTGCGGCGGCCGCCGTACCGGCCATGCCACCGGCAAGGGCGACGGACAGCGCCACGGCAGCGATCCGCAGCCGGTTGGGCGTGCGGACGGCCGAACGCATGGCCGGGATCGGTACGCCGGCCGGAACGGCATCGCGCGAAGTGTCGGCGGCCGCGCTCACCAGCCGTTCGCGTAGCGCCGCCCGGAAGGCGTCCGAGGGCTCGACAGGCGCCGGCCGCAGCAGCGCCACCAGGTCCTGGAGCGGGGCGAGACCGGGGTCAGCGGGGCGCCGCCGCGACCCCTCCACGAGGCGCGCGAAGTCCTCGGCCCGCCGGCGGGACGCCAGGAGCGAGGTCATGGGCGCCCTCCTCTCACAGGGCCGGCGGGACGGGTCGGGCCATGGTGTCCAGGCCGCGGTGGTACGGGGTTGCCACCTGGTGAACGACTCGCGCGGCCAGGGGTTACGACCTCGCGACCGACCGACTTTCCCGCGCGGCCGACACCGCGGCCGGGGAGGTGCTCGAGGTGGTGGTCGCGGTGGCCGTCGAGGTGGCGGCCGAGGAGCTCACCGGACGCCCTCGGGCAGCAGCTTGGCGAGGTTGCGCACGGCCCGCAACTGGAGCTGCTTGACCGCGCCGTCGCTCTTGCCCAGCACGTGCGCGGTCTCCGCGACGGACAGGCCGTTGAAGAACCGCAGCACCAGGCATTCCTGCTGGTCGGCACGCAGCTGACGGAGGGCCTTGACCAGGGCCTCGTTGGTGAGATGGGAGAGGACGTCGTCCTCCGGCCCGTCGGAGGCGGAGTCGAAGTCGAGGATCTCGCCGGTCGCCACCTCGAGCCGGAAGCGGCCGGACTTGAAGTGGTCCGTCACGAGGTTGCGCGCGATCGTCACCAGCCAGGCGCCGAAGTCGCGGCCCTGCCAGTGGAACGACGAGAGCGAGCGAAGCGCGCGCAGGAACGTCTCGCTCGAGAGGTCCTCGGCCAGCGCGTGCGCACCGACGCGGTAGTAGACGTACCGGTAGACGGTCGAGAGGTAGTGGTCGTAGAGCTGACCGAAGGCCTCGGCGTCACCGCGCTTGGCGAGCTCGACCAGCGCCACGATGCGGGTGGTGCCCGTGTCCGCCGCGGGCTCGCGGGCGCCACTGCGTTCGAAGGCGATGTGGGTGCCGTGCGTGCGGGTCTTGGCCGCCTCCTGGTGGGAGGCCTGCAACAGCCACTCGGCGTCCCGCGGCACGGGGGCGACGCCGGTGCCAGACGCCGTCCCCGGCACCGGGTGGGTGCGCGCGTCGAACAGGGCCTGCAGAAGTGAGTGGAGCTCTGCCACCCCCGACCGGTCGGCGAGAGTGGTCCGTCCGTTTCCAGGTGTTGGTGCCTGGCCCCGAGCGGGGAGTGTTCGGCGCACGGAAGGCATCGTAGGGAAGATCCATTCAGACGGGAACATTCTGTAATGAACCATTACGAACGGTGAAAGGGCCTCCACGGTGAGCGGCCTTTCCCGCTGTTGCGGCGCAGGGCGGCCGCGGCAGCGGCCGCACCGCCCACGGCACCGGCCAGGGCGGCCGCGGCCAGACCGGCCCGGGCGGCTCGCCTGGCGCGGCGGAAGTCGCGGATCCGCCAGCCGCGTTTGCGCGCGTGGGCGCGCAGCCTGCGGTCGGGGTTGATGGCGTACGGCGTGCCGACCAACGACAGCATCGGCACGTCGTTGGCGGAGTCGGAGTACGCCGAGCACCGCCGCAGATCCAGGCCCTCCCGCGCGGCGAGCAGGCGTACGGCGTCCGCCTTGGCCGGACCGTGCATGAGGTCGCCCACCAGCCGGCCCGTGTAGCGGCCGTCCTTCGTCTCCGCGACGGTCCCGAGCGCCCCGGTGAGGTTGAGCCGGTCGGCGATGAGCTGTGCGATCTCCACCGGCGCCGCCGTGACCAGCCACACCCGCTGGCCGTGGTCGAGGTGGCGTTGGGCGAGGGCCGCGGTGCCGGGCCAGATCTTCGTCGTCAGTGCCTCGTCGAAGATCTCCGAGCCCAGCTCGATCAGGTCGCTCACGGGCCAGCCGGCGATGAAGGAGAGCGCGAGCTCACGGACCTCCCGCACGTCCTCGGCGTTCTCCGAACCCAGGACGCGGAACTTCAGCTGCTGGTAGCCGGCGTGCAGGATGTCGCGGGTCGCGAAGTACTGCCGGGAGTGCAGCCCGCGCGCGAGGTAGAACAACGACGCCCCACGCATGAGGGTGTTGTCCACGTCGAAGAAGGCGGCGGCGGTCGGGTCGGACGGCACGCCGGTCTGCGGGGACGTCGAACCATGGGACGGAGCCGTCTGCGCATCCTCCGCGGGCGTCATGTTCCCCGAGCTTAGAGCGCCCGCCGTGTACTACGCCGAGCAGGGATGTGGTGACTCGCGGCGCTTGTCCGGACCCGCCCGGTCGAACGCGGTGGCGTGGATGAGGTGGCGTGGATGAGAGGGGGCGCCGGTGCATGGATGTGTGCCAGACTCGCCGACGTGGTGTTGGCGCCTCGCACACAGCTGCTGCCCGACCAGGTGGGTGCCCCGGTGAACGTGGCCGACCTGGTACGTCGGGCCGCCCAGGATGCTCCCGAACGCCTCGCCCTGGTAGCCGGTGACCGCCGCCTGACCTGGGCGGAGCTCGACCACGCCGTCGACACGGCGGCCGCCGCGTTGTCCGGAGCCGGCCTCGTGACCGGGTTCCGGGTCGCGATCGTCCTGGCCAACACCCCCGAGTTCGTCGCCGCCTACTTCGGCACGCTGCGCGCTGGCCTGGTCGCCGTTCCGGTCAGCCCGGCCAGCACCGCGGAGGAGGTCGCCCGGATGGTGGCGACCGCCCGGGCGCGGGTCGTCCTGGCCGACGAGACCAGCATCGCGGCCGTGCGCTCCGGTGTACGCCAGCTCGACTCCGGCGCCGACCCCGACACCTCGCCGCTTGTCGTGCCGGTCGGTGTCGCCGCGCTGCCGGAGGAGCGGACCTATGACGAGCTGCGGGCGGCCGCGGCGAGTTCGCCAGCGGTTCCGCCCGCCGACCCGGAGACTCTCGCGGCGATCCTCTACACGTCCGGCACCGGCGCGCCCCCGCGCGCGGTGATGCTCACCCATCGCGCGCTGCTCGCCAACCTCGAACAGATGGCCGCGGTGGAGCCGGCCGCGGTGTCCTCCGACGACGTCGTCCTCGGCGTCCTGCCCCTGTGCCACGTCTACGGCCTGAACGCCGTCCTCGGCATGGTCGCCCGCAGGGCGGCGACGCTGGTCCTGGTCCGCCGGTTCACTCCCGAGAGCAGCCTCGACCTGGTGGCGGCGGAGAAGGTCACCAACGTGCCGGCGGTGCCGGCGGTCTTCGCGAGCTGGCTCCGCACGGACATCGCCGGCCGGCTCACCAGCGTCCGGCTGCTCGTGTCGGGAGCCGCACCGCTCCCGCCCGCGGTCCGGCACGGCCTGCGTGCGGTGACCGGACTCACCGTCGAGGAGGGCTACGGCCTGACGGAGGCGGGTCCGGTGGTGACGAGCACGTTGTGTTCAGCCGGCTCCTCGGCGAAGCCGGGCTCGGTCGGAGCCCCGCTGCCGGGAGTCGAGATGCGGGTCGTCGACGAGGGTGGCGGCGACGTCGAGCAGGGCGAGCCGGGCGAGGTCCTCGTTCGTGGGCCCAACGCCTTCTCCGGCTACTGGCCCGACGCCGTGGACGCGCCGGGCGAGCGTGGCTGGGTGGCCACCGGTGACATCGGCTACCTCGACGAGGACGGCGACCTCGTGCTGGTCGACCGGCTCACCGAACTCGTCGTCGTCTCCGGCTTCAACGTCTATCCCCGCGAGGTCGAGGAGGTCGTCGCCGAGGTCGAGGGCGTCGCGGAGGTCGCCGTCGTGGCGATGCCCGACCCGCAGACCGGCGAGGCGGTCCTGGCCTACGTCGTCCCGGCGTCCGGCGCCACCGTGACCGTCGAGGCGGTGCAGCGGCACTGTGCCCGCCGGCTCGCGAGGTTCAAGCGGCCGAGCGTCGTGGAGGTCGTCCCGGAACTGCCCCGCTCGCTCACCGGCAAGGTCGCCAAGGCGAGCTTGCGCAGGTCAGGGCATGAGCGGCGGGGCGACCACTGATGGCGCCGGCCCAGCCGCGGGTCACGCTCTACGGCAAGCCCGGTTGCCACCTGTGCGAGGACGCGCGGGAGACGGTCGCCGCGGTCTGCGCCGAGCTCGGCGTGGAGTGGACCGAGATCGACATCACCACCGACGAGGCGCTCTTCCGCCGCTTCGGGGAGCAGATTCCGGTGACCTTCGTCGACGGTGACCAACACGACTTCTGGCGCGTGGACGCCGCCCGGTTGCGCGCCGCGCTGACCGCGGACGGCTGACCCGGGCGAACGCCCCCCTCAGCCCGACACGAACACGGGTGTGATCGTCAACGCGAGCCGCACCCGACCCTCCGTCACGGTCGTGTCCACCGCCGCACCGTAGGCGTCGACCGCCCGCGCCGAGCTTCCGGGCCACGGCCAGTCGAAGGCGAGCGCGGGCTTGTCCTCCTCGCTCATGCCGTCGCGTCGTTCCCACGCCACCAGCACCGGACCGGCGGGCCGGTCGACCTCGAAGACGTAGACGTCGGGCTGGTCGGGCACCTCGTGCCGGCGAACGTCCGTCGCTCCGGCCAGCATCCGGGCGGTCAGCGCGAGCGTGTCGGCGGCCGGATAGCGGTGCCGTAGCTCGCCGGAGCCGCTCTCGTCGTAGTCCATCAGCTTGAGCTTGTCGAACATGAACTCCATCAGCCCGTGGCCCTCGCCGGGGTCCGGAAGCTCCGCGCCGAGGTTCCAGCACAGGGTCCGGCGCACCCCGGAGGCGAGGGCGAGCATGTTGCGGACCACGATGTCGCGGCAGTTCCAGCGGTGCCGTCTCCCTTCGGCCTCCGGCGGGCAGCCCGGTACGAACATCGCCAGTTCCGGTGGCAGTTCGCCGACCCGGGCGTAGAGCGCGGACAGCGCCTCGTGCTCGGGTGGGAGCTTGTCCTGGTCCGAGGTCTGCGCGGTCCAGTCCTCCGGGAGGCCACCACCGATGATCCCGCCGCTCGCCGCCACGACCGGCCCGAGGTGGGCGAACGCCTGTTGGGGGAACTCGAAGGGCACCGGGCCGTTGTACTCGCCCGCCACCACCGGCTTCTGGTAGCCGGCGGAGGCCATCAGCGCCCGGCAGGCCTCGACCGCGGCCGGGATGCCGTACGGGTCGCCGTAGAGGTGGACGTCGAACACGTCGAAGTCGTCGCGCGCGTTCGCGACGATGTGCTCGAAGACGGCGCCCTCCTCGCGGCCACTCCCGACGGCGCCGGGTGGCGCGCCGCCGAGCACCACCAGGGCGTTCGGGTCGGCCGCGCGGACGGCGGCGGCGAAGACCCGAAGCTGCGCGACGTACTCCTGCGCCGTACCGGCCCACAGGATCGGCACGGAGGGTTCGTTGTCGCACTGCCAGTAGGTCACCCGGCCTCGGCAACGCTCGACCAGGCGGCCGACGAACGCGCCGAAGGCGGCCGGGTCCTTCGCGGGTGAGGGCGGCAGCATGTCGGTGGCCCGGCGGGTCCCCCACAGGGAGCTGGAACTGACCGTGACCCACGCCTCCACGCCGCCGTCCGAGTCGGGAGAGTCTGCCGAGTCGCCGTCCAACTGGGCGAGGAACGCGTCGACGGCGGACCAGTCGTAGGTCCCGGGCTCGGGTTCGATCTGGGACCAGTAGAGGTAGATCCGGACGACCTCCGCGCCGACGGAGCGGGCCTGCGGAACGATCGTCTCGGGTGGGCTGACCAGGCCATACGTGATGCCGCGGACGACACCGAGCCGGATGCCGGGCGGCACGTCGGGTGCGTCCGACGGTAGGTGGTCAGGGACCGAATCAGTGCGCATCGTCACGCCTCCAGGAAGCCAGCTGAACACTGTTCAGTGAACGGTGTTCAGCAACCTAACTGAACACTGTTGAGTTGGCAATGGGATGGCCGTACGATCCGTTCGCGATGGCACTCGACCGGGAACTCATCGTCCGTACCGCCCTCCGGCTGCTCGAGGAGGTGGGTCTGGAGACGCTCTCGCTGCGCCGCCTGGCCAAGGAGCTCGGCGTCAACCCGTCCGCGCTGTACTGGCACTTCGAGAACAAGCAGGAGTTGCTCGACGAAATGGCCAGAGCTGTGGTCCTGACGGCGATCACGCACCCCGACGTCCCGGCGCCGACCCGAAACACCTGGGACGACTGGCTGGCCCATCTGGCGAGGGCGCAGTGGCGTGCCGTCCGCTCCTATCGGGACGGGCCGCTGCTGCTGATGGCCGCACGGCCGACCGCGGACTACCAGCTCAGCTACCTCGACGAGATCCTCTCCCGGCTGGTCGACGCGGGCTTCAGCCCGCGCGAGGCCGGTGACGCGTTCGTCACGATCAGCAACTACGCGCTCGGGACCGCCCTGCTCGGGCAGCAGCACGACCGGGCGGGCGAGATCGTCGGTCGGCGGCTCGACGCCGGCGACGACCGCCACGACCCCCACGACCGCCACCCGAGTCTGGCCCGGATCGCGGAGTCCCTCGCCGACCAGGAAGTGACCTTCGAACGCGGCCTCGGATGGCTGATCGCCGGGATGCGGCAGAGCCGGGACGTGTCCAGCTCCTGACCGGCCGCCCGGGAAACCAGTCGCCGCCGGGATGGCTTCTTCCGGACGGGGAGGATCGTCCCCAGGTGCCCCGTTCGGGGTCGCGGTCAGGTCGTCGATCCAGCGCATTTCGGCGCCAGGGGTTCAGGTTCGGGCCCCTCGAGGCTCCCCGACCGGAACGCTCGATTTTGTTCGCACGTTCACAAAGTCCTAGGCTTGGAGATCGCCGGTCGGATCGGCTCCGATCGAGCGAGAGGTGTCAGGGCTGTGACACCCCTCAAGACCCCAGGAGTGAAGTGAGTCCGCCGAGTCCTCGACGTAACGATCAAGACGCGCGTCCCAGCCGCGGCATCCCCGAGGCGACCGTTGCGCGGCTACCGGTCTACCTGCGTGCGCTGACCGGACTGGCCGACCGTGGCATCGCCACCGCGTCCAGCGAGGAACTCGCCCGCGCGGCGGGCGTCAACTCCGCGAAGTTGCGCAAGGATCTGTCCTACCTCGGCTCCTACGGCACCAGAGGAGTGGGGTACGACGTCGAGTATCTCCGGTACCAGATCGCCCGTGAGATCGGTCTCACCCAGGACTGGCCGGTCGTCATCGTCGGGATCGGAAACCTCGGCCACGCGCTCGCCAACTACTCCGGCTTCGTCTCCCGCGGCTTCGGCATCGTCGGGCTGCTGGACGCCGACCCGGCCCGAGTGGGCGAGCGTGTCGGTGACCACGTGATCCAGGCGTACAACGAGCTCGAGCGGGTCGTCTCGGAGTACGGCGTCGCCATCGGTGTCATCTCGACTCCGGCGACGGCGGCCCAGGAGGTGTGCGACCGGATGGTTGCGGCCGGCATCACGAGCGTGCTCAACTTCGCCCCGGTGGTCCTCTCCGTGCCGCCCGGTGTGGACGTCCGCAAGGTCGATCTCTCCACCGAGTTGCAGATCCTCGCTTACCACGAACAACGCAAGGCACTCGCGGGTCCCGGTCCGCTCAGTCAGGTCGACGGACTACCCGCCGAGAGGAGCCCCCTCATCCCATGAGCATTCTGGTCGTCGGCATCTCCCACCGTGGCGCGCCGGTCGAACTCCTCGAACGGGTCGTACCAGCGCCGGAGACGCTCGACAAGTTCCTCGTCGACGCGGTCGCGTGCCATCACGTCGCGGCCGCGGTGGTGCTGTCCACCTGCAACCGGGTCGAGATCTACGCCGAGGTCGAACGCTTCCACGGCGGCGTCGAGGAACTCGCCGAGCTCTTCGCCCGACACTCCGGCGTCTCCGCCGCCGAACTCACGCCGCACCTGTACGTGCGCTATGAGGACGGCGCGGTGAGCCACCTCTTCTCCGTGGTCTGCGGCCTGGACTCGATGGTGGTCGGCGAGACACAGATCCTCGGACAGGCCAAGGCGGCCCTGCGCAACGCGCAGGACGCCGAGACGGTCGGTTCGGTTCTGAACGGCATCTTCCAGCGCGCCCTCCGCGTCGGTAAGCGCGCCCACACCGAGACCGAGCTCGGCCGCGCCGGCCGGTCGGTGGTCACCGCCGCGCTCGGTCAGGCGACGGGTGTGCTCGGCGACCTGACGGGCCGTACGGCTCTGGTCGTCGGCGCGGGCTCCATGTCCGCCCTGGCCGCGATCACGCTGCGCCGTGACTACGGTGCCGAGGTCGTGATCGCCAACCGGACACCCGCCCGCGCCCGCCGCGTCGCCGAGCAGGTCGAGGGGAAGGCGGTGGCCATGAGCGACCTGCCCGCCGCCCTCGCGGCCGCCGACGTCGTGGTGTCGTGCACGGGGGCGGTCGGCACCGTCCTGTCCGCCGAACTCCTCGGCGCCGCCGTCCGTGACCGCGGTGGCGAGCCGCTGGTCGTCTGCGACCTCGCGATGCCCCGCGACGTCGAGGCGAGCGCCGGCGAGCTGCCCGGGCTGACCCTCATCGACCTCGCCAGCCTCGCGGGCTCGGTCGACGACGGCGGGACCGGCGCCGACGTCGAGGCGGTCCGTGCGATCGTCGCCGCCGAGGTGGCCGACTTCGCCGCGACCCGCCGGGCCGCCACGGTCGCGCCCACCGTGGTCGCGCTGCGGAGCATGGCCGCCGAGGTGGTCGACGCCGAGCTTCGCCGGCTGACCTCCCGCGTACCGCACCTCGATCCGCAGGCCCGGGACGAGGTCGCCAAGACCGTCCGCCGGGTCGTCGACAAGCTGCTGCACGCGCCGACCATCCGGGTGAAGGAGCTCGCGGAGCAGACCGTCGAGACGTCCTACACCGACGCACTGCGCGAGCTGTTCGCGCTCGACCTCAGCGCCCTGGAGGCCCTGAGCAGTGCCGAACCCGTCGAGCCCGCCCAGCCGGACACGCCCGTCCAGCCGGAGTCGCGGCGAGCCGACCGGATTCAGGGAGGGAGTAGCGCATGACCCATCTGCGTATCGGCACCCGCCGTAGCACCCTCGCGGTCGTGCAGACCCGCATCATCGCGACCGCGCTGGAGCGTGCCGGACACACCTGCGAGCTCGTCGAGGTCACCACCGAAGGTGACCGCAACCGCAGTTCGCTCGCCAAGATCGGCGGCCAGGGCGTGTTCGTCGGCGCCCTGCGCGACGCGCTGCTCGAGGAGCGCGTCGACGTCGCGGTCCACTCGTTGAAGGACCTTCCCACCGGGTCGGTCGCTGGGCTCACGCTCGCGGCCGTACCCCCGCGGGAGGATCCGCGCGATGTTCTCGTCGCCCGCGACGGGCTGACGTTCGCCGCACTTCCCGAAGGCGCGCGGGTGGGCACCGGTTCGTCCCGCCGCCTCGCCCAGCTTCGACAGCTCGGAAAGGATGACCTCGAGTTTATCGAGATCCGGGGAAATGTCGACACCCGGATCGCAAAGGTGCGCGACGGCGAGCTGGACGCCGTCGTACTCGCCCATGCCGGTCTCACCAGACTCGGACGGCAGGGCGAGATCACCGAGACGTTCGGCCCGACGGAGCTCGTCCCGGCACCAGGCCAGGGCGCGCTCGCGATCGAGTGCCGCACGGCCGACGAGGGCGTGGTGCGCGCACTCGCCGGGCTCGAAGATCCACGCACCAGGGCGGCGGTGACCGCCGAACGCGCCGTACTGGCCGGAATCGGGGCCGGCTGCAGCGCACCCATGGGAGCATTCGCCGACACCATCGGCGGTGCGGACGGAAACGATCTTTCCCTCCACGCCGTCGTGGCGACCGTCGATGGCTCCACCAGCGTCCGTCTGTCCACCTCGGGGCCTCTTGGTGAAGCGGAGGAGCTCGGTCGCCAGCTTGCGACCGCCCTGCTCGCCGAGGGCGCCAGCCGTTTGATCGAGGAACGCGTCACGTGACCGCCAAGAACAAGACCACGAAGAAACTCCAAGGCTCGGTGTCCTTCGTCGGCGTAGGCCCCGGCGACCCCGCGCTCGTAACGGCCCGCGCGAAAGAACTCCTGGGCCGTGCCGACGTAGTCGCCGGGGAACTCGCCACCTTCGACGCCGTGGTCAGTGCCCACGTCAGCGAAGATGCCGAGCGCCTGGAGCTGACCGAGGACGCTGTGACGCCGGCGGAGGCCGGCCGAGTGCTCGCCAAGCACGCGAAGGACGGCAAGCACGTCGTACGCCTGTACGTCGGTGACCCCTTCCTCGACGGCAACGCCGCCGAGCACGTGGCCTCCTTCGTCCGCCACCACGTCCCCTTCGAAGTGACGCCGGGCCTGCCCGTCGCCACCGCGGTGCCGGCCTACGCCGGGGCCGCCCTGACCAGTCCACGCGTCCGCGAGACGCGCCTCATCGACCTCAGCGGTGGCGAGCCGGAGTGGGAGACGTTCGCCGAAGGCTCGGCGACGCTCGTCCTCACCAACGTCACCGACGGGCTGAAGGACATCGCGGGCTTCCTGGTCAAGGCCGGCCGCGAGCCCTCGACGCCCGCGTCGGTGACCACCGGCGGGACCACCACCGAGCAGCGCACCATCGCAGGAACGCTCGAGACGCTCGCCGCGGACGTGAAGTCGGCGCGCCTCGTCGGCCCGTTCGTGATGGTCGTCGGCTCCGCCGTCGCGATGCGCGACAAGCTGTCGTGGTTCGAGACCAAGCCGCTGTTCGGTTGGCGGATCCTCGTGCCGCGCACCAAGGAGCAGGCCGGCGTGCTCTCCAAGTTGCTCCGCCAGTACGGCGCGGTGCCCGAGGAGGTCCCCACGATCTCCGTCGAGCCGCCGCGCAACCCGCAGCAGCTCGACCGGGCGATCACCGGCCTGGTCACCGGTCGCTACCAGTGGGTGGCCTTCACCTCGGTGAACGCCGTCCGTGCGGTGCGGGAGAAGTTCGAGGAGTACGGCCTGGACGCGCGGGCGTTCGCCGGACTGAAGATCGCTGCGGTGGGGGAGAAGACCGCCGAGGCGATCCAGTCCTGGGGCATCAAGCCCGACCTGGTGCCCACCGGTGAGCACTCGGCCCGTGGGCTGCTCGAGGACTGGCCGCCCTACGACCGGGTGCTCGACCCGATCAACCGGGTGTTCCTGCCACGGGCCGACATCGCCACCGAGACGCTGGTGGCGGGCCTGGTCGAGCTCGGCTGGGAGGTCGACGACGTGACGGCGTACCGCACGGTGCGCGCCGCGCCGCCGCCCGCACCGATCCGGGAGGCCATCAAGACCGGCAAGTTCGACGCGGTGGCCTTCACCTCCAGCTCCACGGTGCGCAACCTCGTCGGTATCGCCGGCAAGCCGCACGCGACCACGGTGATCGCGGCGATCGGCGCGCAGACGGCGACCACCGCGGAGGAGCACGGCCTGCGGGTCGACGTCCAACCGCTGGAAACCTCGATCGAGGCGCTGGCCGAGGCGCTCGCCGACTTCGGCGAGGCACGTCGAGCGGCGCAGATCGAGGCCGGAGACCCGGTGACCAAGCCGTCGGAGCGCAAGTCCGGGGCACGACGCCGGACCAAGTGACCGGCCAGCACGTGACCGGCCAGCACGTGACCGGTACGTAGCGAGGACGGGTACGCAGCGACAGTCGAAGGGCCGCGCCGCTTGGCGCGGTCCTTCGTCGTCTGGTGGCGCGGCACTTGTGCCACAACTTGTGCCCAGTTCGCCGGGTTCGACACGATCCGTACTGGCGCGCGGGTGTCGTTCGCCCGGGCCGGGCGGGGCCGGATAGCCTCATACCCATGGGTTTTCCGGAGATCCGTCCCCGACGACTGCGTACGACGCCCTCGATGCGCAGGCTGGTCGCCGAGACCGAAGTACCACCCCGGTCTCTCGTTCTCCCGATGTTCGTCCGGGAGGGTGCGACCGAACCGACGCCGATCCTCTCCATGCCTGGCGTCGTCCAGCACAGCCTCGACAGCCTGCGCAAGGCCGTCGTCGAGGCGGCCGAGGCCGGTGTGGGCGGATTGATGCTGTTCGCGATCCCGCGGGAGAAGGACGCTGTCGGGTCCGGCGCGACCGACCCCGACGGGATTCTCAACGTCGCGATCCGCGAGGTCGTCTCCGAGGTCGGTGAGGCCAGTGTGGTGATGGCCGACCTGTGCCTCGACGAGTTCACCGACCACGGGCACTGTGGGGTGCTGACTCCTGACGGCCGGGTCGACAACGACGCCACCCTGGAGCGCTACGCCGACATGGCGGTGGCCCAGGCGCAGGCCGGGGTCCACATGGTCGCTCCGAGCGGAATGATGGACGGCCAGATCGGTGTGATCCGGGCCGCGCTCGACCGGGCCGGGCGCACCGACGTGAGCACGATGGCCTACGCCGTGAAGTACGCCTCGGCCTTCTTCGGGCCGTTCCGCGACGCGGTCGAGTCGAGCCTGGAAGGTGATCGCAGGACCTACCAGCAGGATCCCGCCAACGCGACGGAGTCCCTGCGTGAGGTCGCGCTCGACGTCGCCGAAGGCGCCGACATCGTGATCGTCAAGCCCGCGTTGGGATATCTCGACGTCGTACGCCGGGTGAAGGACGCGGTTGACATCCCCGTCGCCGCCTACAACGTCTCCGGTGAGTACTCCATGCTGGAGGCCGCCGCCGCCCAGGGCTGGATCGACCGCGAACGCGCGATCCTCGAGGCGCTGACCTCGATCCGGCGTGCGGGCGCCGACATCGTCCTGACCTACTGGGCCGTCGAGGCCGCCCGGCTGTTGCGCTGACGGCCGCCCCTCCGGCGCGGCCCGCGCGCGCCGGCGACGGGCGTCCACCCACCTGGTGACGCGACCAGGTCGCCTACCACGACCGGCGTCCCGCTCGACCGACACACCGAACCCGAACCCCTGCCGCGACTATGGGTGGCAGGGGTTCGACGCTGTGTGGACGCGAACGATGTGGCCACTTTCGGACATCGACTGATCGTTTTGGTGGGCGTCGGAGTGAGTGATGAGTGTGGAGAAATGGAGGGGCCGCCGCGGCGCCCGGTCGGGGGGGAGGTAACCAGGCGCCGCGACGGCCGAGGAGGCTCGGCGCGCCCGGGGGGGTGAGGGCGCCGAGCCGGTCTTGGTGCCGCGGTCGGTGTGGACCACGCGGACTCAGAGAAAGTCTTTGGGACAGCTGTACTGGAGGTAGTGAGCGTATCGGGCTTTGGTGGATGCCTGCGACACAACCGAGATGGTTGTCCACAGTCCCTGATCGGCTGGGTGCCGTTTGTGCCGCTGTGGTCTGTCAGCGGTCCCCCGCGTCATCACGACCTCCCCGGCTCACGACTCACCATACGTCGCCGCCCTCTGCGTTTGAAGTCTGCGCCTTCGTCGTTTCAACGACCCCGGAGGCGAACGGTTACGGCTGTGATCACAAACTTCTCGGCCCCGATCATCGGGGTGTCGCACCCGCCCTGCCGGCCTGCGAACGGGGGCGAGAGACAATGACGCGGTGACCGAGCCTGGAACTCCCGCGAGCCGTGGCCAACGCGCCTCCGAGGCGCTCTTCGAGCGTGCCCAAGCAGTCACCCCAGGTGGCGTCAACTCACCGGTCCGCGCCTTTCGCGCGGTTGGTGGGACACCGAGATTCGTCACCTCCGCCCGGGGGCCCTACCTGCGAGACGCCGACGGGAACGAATACGTCGATCTCATCGGCTCGTGGGGGCCGATGATCCTGGGCCACGCGCATCCGGAGGTCGTGGCCGCCGTCACCGCCGCCGTGTCGGCCGGTACGTCCTACGGCACTCCCACCAGGCCCGAGGTCGAACTCGCCGAGGAGATCGTCGACCGGACGCCCATCGACCAGGTGAGATTCGTCTCATCGGGCACCGAGGCCACGATGTCCTCCATCCGGCTGGCCCGAGGGGTGACCGGTCGGGCGAAGCTCGTGAAGTTCGCGGGTTGCTACCACGGCCACGTCGACGCGCTGCTCGCGTCCGCGGGTTCGGGCGTCGCGACCTTCGGTCTCCCCGACACCCCGGGCGTCACCGGCGCCCAGGCCTCCGACACCCTCGTCGTTCCCTACAACGACCGCGCCGCCGTCTCGACGGTCTTCGAACGCTACGGCGACCAGATCGCCGCCATCATCACCGAGGCGGCACCCGGCAACATGGGCGCGGTCCCGCCCGAGGAGGGCTTCAACGCGTTTCTCGCGCAGACCGCCCACCAGCACGGCGCGCTGTTCATCTCCGACGAGGTGATGACGGGCTTCCGGGTCACCCGGTCCGGCTGGCACGGGATCGACGGTGTGGTGCCCGACCTGGTGACGTTCGGCAAGGTGATGGGCGGTGGATTCCCGGCCGCGGCGTTCGGCGGAAAGGCCTCCTACATGGAGCGGCTGTCGCCGTCGGGGCCGGTCTACCAGGCGGGAACGCTCGCCGGTAACCCCGTCGCCACCACGGCGGGTCTGACGACCCTGCGTCTCGCGACCAGTGAGGTCTACGCCCATCTCGACCGGACGGCCGCCACGATCGCCGGCATCGTCAGCGAGGCGCTCAGCAAGGAAGGCGTCCCTCATCTCCCGCAGTTCGCCGGGAACCTCTTCAGCATCTTCTTCGTAGACCCGGCGGAAGTACCGCGCGTACGCGACTTCGACGACGCCCGCACCCAGGCCCAACACCGCTTCCGTGCGTTCTTCCACGCCATGCTGGACGGCGGCGTGCATCTGCCGCCCAGTGCCTTCGAGGTGTGGTTCGTGAGCGCCGCGCACGACGAGGAGGCCGTCGAGCGCATCGCCAGGGCGGTCCCGGCGGCGGCGCGTACGGCCGCGGCAGCCCAGCCCGACGGGGAGGCCGGGTGAGCACACCGCATCGGGCCGGAGACGCGCCGACTCGCGTCCCGGCCGCACCGCCCCTACCGAGCAGGAGCGCCTGTGAGTGAAAGCCGCACCGTCGTCCATCTGCTGCGGCACGGCGAGGTCGACAACCCCCGCAAGGTTCTCTACGGCCGGCTGCCCGGCTACCACCTGTCCGAACTCGGCCGGGAGATGGCCGGCCGGGTCGCCGAGGTGGTGGCGCCGCGCGACATCGTGCACGTCACCGCCTCGCCGCTGGAACGGGCGCAGGAGACGGCCGGGCCGATCGCCGACAAGTTCGGATTGACGGTGGGGCGCGACGAGCGCCTCATCGAGGCGGCCAACGTCTTCGAGGGCATGACGTTCGGTGTGGGCGACGGTTCGCTGCGCCGGCCGGGTTCCTGGAAGCACCTGCGCAACCCGCTGCGGCCCTCCTGGGGCGAGCCCTACCGCGCGATCGTGGTGCGCATGCTCGCGGCGATGGCTGACGCGCGGACGGCCGCCGAGGGGCACGAGGCGCTGCTCGTCTCCCACCAGCTGCCGATCTGGACCGTCCGCTCCTACGTCGAGGGACGTCGGCTGTGGCATGACCCGCGCCGACGTCAATGCACGCTTGCGAGCCTGACGACGTTCACCTACGACGGCGACCGGATCGTCTCCGTCGACTACTCCGAGCCCGCCGCCGACCTGCTGCCCACCGCGGTCACGGGCAGGAAGTTCGTCGCGGGAGCCTGAGGTCGCCATGTGGTCGAAGTGCTCGAGACGCCGTGTGTCCGCGCTGGCGGGTGCCCTGGTGGCGTTCGCCCTCGTCGCCGGGTGCAGCAGCAGCGGAGGCGGCGGAGGCGGCGGCTCGCAGTCGGGCACCAACACCACCCGC
The DNA here is from genome assembly GCF_014873875.1 of Actinopolymorpha pittospori. Classification (GTDB taxonomy): domain Bacteria; phylum Actinomycetota; class Actinomycetes; order Propionibacteriales; family Actinopolymorphaceae; genus Actinopolymorpha; species Actinopolymorpha pittospori. The sequence goes on from NZ_JADBEM010000001.1 coordinate 3,695,139, forward strand.
TTCGTCGCCGGTAGCGGCACGGTGACGAGCATGGCCCCGGGCGAACGCCGGGCCGCGCCGGCGCTGTCGGGTAAGGATCTGGACGGCAAGCCCGTCCGACTCTCCGACTACCGCGGCAAGATCGTCGTCCTCAACGTCTGGGGTTCGTGGTGCCCGCCGTGCCGCAAGGAGGCGCCCGACCTCGCCGCCGCGGCCGCGGCCCTGCGGCCGAAGGGTGTGGAGTTCCTCGGCATCAACACCCGCGACCTCACCGAGCAGCCCGCACAGGCCTTCGTCCGGCGGTTCAAGGTGCCCTACCCGAGCATCTTCGACCCCGACGGTGAGCAGTTGCTCGGGTTCCGCGACACCCTGCCGCCGAGCGCCATCCCCTCGACCCTGGTGATCGACACGCAGGGGCGCGTCGCGGCCCGGATCCTGGGCTCGGTGAGCAGGAGAACGCTGGAGCAGTTGACCGACGACGTCGCGGGGTCCACGTGAGCCTGGTCCTCGCCGGCACGTCGGCCGTCGTACCGCTTGCCGCCACGGTCGGCGGGTCGGTCGGTGACGGCTTCGCCGGCGTGGCCCTGAACGGCTCGCTGCTCATCGCGGTCCCGGTGGCACTGCTCGCCGGGCTGGCGTCGTTCCTGTCCCCGTGCGTGCTCCCGCTGGTGCCGGGCTACCTGTCCTACGTCACCGGCCTGTCGGGAGCCGACCTCGCCTCCGCCCGGCGGGGGCGGATGCTCGCGGGGTCGGTGTTGTTCGTGCTCGGCTTCGCCCTGGTCTTCGTCTCGATCGGGGCGCTCTTCGGCGCGGTCGGCTACTTCCTCGCCGACAACGCCGACCTGCTCACCCGGATCCTCGGCGCGGTGGCCATCCTGATGGGCCTCGCGTTCGTGGGTCTGGTCCCGTGGCTACAGCGCGACATCCGCTTCCACCGGGTTCCCTCGGTGGGCCTGGTCGCGGCGCCCCTGCTCGGCGTGCTCTTCGGCCTCGGCTGGACGCCCTGCATCGGCCCGACCCTGGGTGTCGCGGCGTCCCTCGCGGTCAACGAGGGCACGGCCGGGCGCGGCTCGGTCCTGATGCTCGCCTACGCCCTCGGCCTGGGCGTCCCGTTCGTGCTGGTGGCGCTCGGCTTCCGGCGGTTGCTGGGCGGGCTGGCCTTCGTCCGCCGGCACCACGTCTGGGTGACCCGGGCGGGCGGGGCGCTGCTCGTCCTCGTCGGGATCGCGATGGTGACCGGCCTGTGGGACTCCCTGATCGATCCCATGCGGCAGTGGGTCAGCAACTTCTCGACGGTGGTGTGACGATGGCGCAGACGCAGCAACGCGAAGAGTCGGCCAGCAGGACCGAGCCCCGGTCGGCGCCCCCGATCGGTCCCTGGGAGCTGGCTCGCTGGGTGTGGCGGCAGCTCACCTCGATGCGCACCGCGCTCATCCTGTTGTTCCTGCTCGCGCTCGGGGCGATCCCGGGCTCGATCATCCCGCAGCGCCGCGTCAACCCCGTCCAGGTCGCGGACTTCGTCCAGAACAACCCCGAACTCTCGCGCTGGTACGAGCGGTTCGGGCTCTTCGACGTCTTCGGCTCGCCCTGGTTCGGCGGGATCTACCTGCTGCTGTTGTTGTCGTTGCTCGGCTGCATCCTGCCGCGGACCGTCGCGCACTGGCGGCTGATGCGGTCGCGGCCACCGGTGGCGCCGCGCAACCTGCACCGGCTGTCGGCCCACCAGACCTGGACCACGACGTCCGCGCCCGAGGAGGTCCTCACGGTCGCGCGGCGGCAGTTGCGGTCGCGCAGGTACCGCGTGGTCACCGACGAGACGGCGACCGGCACGTCCTTGTCGGCCGAACGCGGCTACCTCCGTGAGATCGGCAACCTCGTCTTTCACGTGGCGATCGTGGTGGTGCTCGTCGGTGTCGCGGTCGGCAGCCTGTTCGGGTTCCGGGGGACCGCGCTGGTCGTGGCCGGCAACGGTTTCTCCAACACCGTCACGCAGTACGACGGTTACCAGGGCGGCGCGTTCTTCCACGAGAAGCAACTCGCGCCGTTCTCGCTGAAGGTGGACGCCTTCGACGTCACCTACGAGACGTCCGGCGAGGCGCGCGGCGCGGCCCGCTCCTTCAACGCCCGGCTGACCTACTCACCAGAGCCCGGGGCGCGGACCCGCAAGTACGACCTGCAGGTCAACCATCCCTTGCACGTGGACGGCACCGAGGTCCACCTGAGCGGCTACGGCTACGCGCCGCGGTTCACGGTGCACGACGGCAGCGGGAAGGTGGCCTTCTCCGGGCCGGTGCCCTTCCTCCCGCAGGACGGCATGTTCACCTCGACCGGCGTGGTGAAGGCGCCCGACGCCGAACCCAAGCAGCTCGGCTTCGAGGGGTTCTTCCTGCCGACCGCGGTCGTCGACCCGCAGCGGGGACCGGTCTCGATCTTCCCGGACGCGCTCAACCCCTCGGTGTTCCTCACGGGGTACGCCGGCGACCTCGGTCTCGACGCCGGCATCCAGCAGTCCGTCTACGAGCTCGACAAGCAGGGCCTGACCCAGCTGACCGCGAACGGCGGACCCTGGCGGCAGGAGCTCCAGGTCGGCGAGACGGCGAAGCTCCCCGGTGGTGGCAGCGTGCGCCTCGACGGCTACACCCGGTGGGTCAACCTCCAGATCAGCCGCAATCCCGGCGCCCCCATCGCCCTGGTGGGTGCGGTGCTCGCCCTGGCCGGCTTGCTACTATCCCTCGTAGTACGTCGTCGTCGGGTCTGGGTGCGGGTCTCTCAGGTTGACGGGCGTACGGTGGTCGCGGTCGCCGGCATGGACAGGGGCGAGCGGTTCACCTCGCGTGCCCCTGGCGTGGCCCGGACGGATCCTCCGCAGCGGGGCCGTCCGGATCGCGTGGTGAACGACGGGGAGCGCCCGGCCACGGCCGACGGTGAGGAGAACGACCTCGCCATCGAGATCGAGAAAATCGCCGCGGGACTACCCGGTCGCGCGGAACCGGTCGGGGAGGAGTGACCGTGAGCATGACGCTCGCGAGCCTGTCGGACAACTTCGTCCACGCGGCGACCAGTGTGGTGGCGCTGGCGATGTTGGCGCACGCCGCCGAATGGGCCTTCACACGGGAACGCCGTACGGCGGTCCAGTCGGCCGAGCGAGCCGCCGCCAAGGCGACCCGCACCACCTCCGGCGCGGCGGACGCGGTGGGCATGACGTCGGCGGGAGCCGATGTCGCGGCCGAGTCCGCGGGCGGTGGCGTCGCTGTCCTGCCGCGACTCGGTGACGGGACGGGCGACCCGACGACCGGCGACTCCACGCCGGGTACCACCAGGGCCGACCGGGCCGACATGTTCAGCCGGATCGGCATCGCGCTCACGATCCTCACCGCCGCGCTGCTGGGCGCGGGCGTGGTCACCCGGGGCCTCGCGGCCGACCGGGTGCCGTGGGGCAACCTCTACGAGTTCGCGGTCACCGGCAGCTTCGTGGTCACCGTCGCCTACCTCGTCTCGCTGCGCAAGCTGCGCACGAGCTTCCTCGGGCTGCCGCTGACGGGCTTCATCCTCGTCCTGCTGGGCATCGCGATCACGGTGCTCTACATCCCGGTCTCCGGCCTCATCCCCTCCCTCCAGTCGTACTGGCTGGCGATCCACGTCTCGGCGGCCGTCCTCGCGAGTGGTGTCTTCACCCTGGGCGCGGTGGCGAGCGTGCTGCAGCTGGTGAAGGCGCGCCAGGAACGCCGCGCGCTGGCCGGTGTGGGTGGCGCGTCCGGCAACCTCACCAACCTCCCCTCGTCCGAGGCGATCGAACGCATCGCCTACCGGCTGCACGCGTTCGCGTTCCCCGTCTGGACGTTCGCGATGATCGCCGGCGCGATCTGGGCGGCAGCGGCCTGGGGCCGCTACTGGGGTTGGGACCCCAAGGAGACCTGGATGTTCATCACCTGGGTCTGCTACGCGGCCTACCTGCACGCGCGCTCGACCGCCGGATGGCGCAGCAAGGTGTCCTGGATCTCGCTGGTCGCCTACGGCGCTTTGCTGTTCAACCTGATCGGTGTCAACTTCCTGATCTCGGGGCTGCACTCCTACAGCGGTCTGTAGGCAGCCGCGGGCTCAGGTCCGCACTGCCGCATGACTCCCGCGCGGCCACCGACGGGTCAGTGGAACGCCGGGTAGATCGGCAGCGGTTCGATCCCCGGCCAGGCCTGACGGACGGCCGTGCGGACGCGTTCCGCGAAGCCGACCAGGGGTGCGAGCCGCGGTTGGCGAACGGCCGCCTCGCCCAACTCGGTCAGCCGCTGGCCGACGATCTCGCGTCGGGAGCCGAGGTCGAAGTTCCACTCCTCGAAGCGCGGCCGCTCGGCGCCGTCCGGCTCCAGGGCCGCCGGCAGGTGCCACGCGAGCGTCCACAGCGCCCAGAACGCCTGACTCGCGTCCAGTGCGGTCACGAAGTCGGGCCCGTCCGGGTCGCGGCCCGTCGCCTGCTGCCCAGCCGCGGCGAGGTGGCGCCGGTAGCGCTCGACGAGTGTGTCGGCCAGGCCGTCCGGGAGGCGGCGTACGCACCAGCAGGTCGGCATCACGGTCCGCACGTAGGCCAGGTCCAGCAGGGCGTGGCGGTAGTTGCCGAACTCCAGGTCGAACAGCCGGACGGCGCCCTCGGCGTCCACCTGGTTGTTGTCGGGGCAGCAATCCTGCGGGCTGTAGGCCTGCCAGGCAGGGTCCGCGAGCAGCTCGTCGATCCACCCGATGGCGGCCGCGAGGTCGGCGTCGAGGGTGAGGGACTCGTCCAGGGCGGCAAGGGCCGGAAAGAGCTGGCCCTTCGTCTGCTCGGCGAGCGTGGACATCGTGCTCGGCGGACCGAACGCGCCGCGCAGCCGGTCGTAGTCCGGTGTCCGGTCGAACGTCGCGAGGTGGATCCGGGCGAGCACGTCGACGTAGCCCTCCAGCGCGGCACGTGCCTGCTCCGGCGATCCGCCGAGCAGGACGTGGGCGAGGCTGCGGTCGGGGCCGAGATCCTCCAGCAGCAGGAAGCCGAGGTCGGCGTCGCCGCCGAGCAGGCGAGGGGTCGGCGGTGTCAGGGTGGACGGTGTCACGGTGGACGGTGGGGTCGGGGTGGACAGGGTGGTCGAGGAGAGGAACGCGAGGCCCGCCCACTCGTTCCACAGGCGTGCCGCGGGGCTCCACAGGTCGGTGCCCGTCGGATCGAACTCGCCGTTCTCGCCACGGTGGGCCAGCTTGAGGATGGCTGACGTGAACGGCGCGCCCGTGAGCATCAGCCGGGCCACGTGGGCGTGCCCGTCCGGTCGGATCGGCTCGTAACCGGTCACCCGGACGTCGGCGTTGGTGTGTTCGCGCAAGAGGCGCGCCGCCTGTGCCGCCACACCCGCCGGGAGCGGAAGAGTGGTGTCTTCGGCGGCGAGGACGTTCTCGGGATCGGGCGCCATCGGCGCAGCGTAGGTGACGCCAACAGCGGAGTCACCCGGGTTTTGGCCGGCCGGCGGTCAGGGCTTGCTCGTGCCGGTCGGGCCGTCACTGTCGTCAGGGCCGAGCTCGCGCTCACGGCGTTCGAGGTCGGCCTGCCACTCGCGCAGGCGGTCGTCCTCCGCCCGCTGGTTCTCCTGCCGCAGTCTGGCGAGGAACTCCGGGTCGTCGTCGGGTGCGAGCTGGCGCGGCGCGACGTCGGGTGCGACGGGCATGACGGTCCCCTCGTCGGTGGGACGTCCGAGGGCCAACCAGGTGAGTGCCCCGGCGATCGGGATGAACACGATGACCAGCGCCCACGTCCAGCGCGGTAGGACCCGCACGCGGTCGCGGGGGCTCTGGGCCAGGTCGACCAGGGAGAAGACGAGGAGAACCAGGGCGACCAGGATGGGCAAGACTCGAAGCACCGGAACCCCTCCTAGCGACTACGACAGGGTTTCGGGCAAGCGTAGCCGTCCGAGCATGGAACGGGCCCGACTCCGACGCCCCGGACGGCGCCCGAACGAGATCGGGAGCCGTCCAGGATCGGCGCGGAGCCGGGCCCAGCGGGGCAGGCGGGTGCCGGCGAGCCACGCGCGGGCTCAGCCGGACAGGTGGTCGCGGGCCTCAGCGGTGCCTGAGGACGAACCTGCGGACCCGGTGGCTGACCCGGCGGGCGCGGGATCCGTCGAGGTCGAGCGTGGCCGAACCCTGCGACGGTGTAGGGATGCGAGGTGAAGTGATGAGCGAGGTGGTGCCGAGGTGCGGAAGCTGACGGAGTGTGGGGAACTCCGGCGAACCGATGAACATCGTGGTGCTCGTGCCCCTTAGATCGATGGTGTATCCAGTAAGACGTCATCGATTCTAAGGCGAACGGCAGCCGAGCTCCAACGAATTAACGACCAATTATCGACTTCTGCGGAGGAAACCCTGATGGATGAGTTGGACGCGCGACTCGTCACCGCGCTGCGCGAGAACGCCCGGGCGTCCTACGCCGAGCTCGGCCGGCTGGTCGGGCTGTCCGGGCCGAGCGTCCAGGAGCGGGTCCGCCGGCTCGAGGAGCGCGGTGTCCTCACCGGCTACCGCGCGCTCGTCCGACCGGGCGCGGTCGGCCTCACCGTCACCTCCCTGATCGGGTTGCTGCTCTCCGACAACGCCGACCAGACGGCCGTCGTCGAGCGGCTCCAGGACGTACCCGAGATCGAGGACTGTTGGTTCGTCGCGGGGGAGGAGTCCTACGTCGTGAAGGTCCGGGTCCGCGACGTGGACGCGCTGGAGGAGTTGCTCGGCCGGCTGCTGCGCGTCGACGGCATCAGTCGCACCCGCACCACCCTGGTCCTGTCCACCAAGTGGGAGGGGCGGCTGCCACTCGACGGGCTGGCAGGCGAGGTCGGCGCGACTTCGGTCGAGTCCTGACCCCTACCGACACCGGTGCCGGCGACCGCTCACAGAACCGGATCAGGGGTCGACGCGACGTGACCGGGCGCGGGGTGTCCGGTCAGGTGTCGCGGGACCGGTAGCGTCTGCGGCATGGCTGAGGAAAGCGCGTTGGTGACCCTGGACGACGTACGTGCGGCGGCGACCCGGATCGCCGACCGCGTGCTGCGGACGCCGCTCGTACCGGCGGCGTGGGGCGACGAGGCCCACCCGCTCTGGCTCAAGCCGGAGAACCTGCAGGTCATCGGCGCCTTCAAGATCCGCGGTGCGCTCAACGCCATCGGCGCCCTGGACGAGGTGGCGCGGGCGCGCGGTGTCGTCACCCACTCCTCCGGCAACCACGCCCAGGCGGTCGCGTTGGCGGCCCGCGAGTACGGCCTGAAGGCGACCATCGTGATGCCGGAGCAGGCACCCGAGGTCAAGCTCGACGCCACCCGTGCCCTGGGCGGCGAGGTGGTCCTGGTGCCGCCCGCGGAGCGGGAGTCGCGGGTCGCCGAACTCGTCGCCGAGCACGGGTACGCCTACGTCCCGCCGTTCGACCACCCCGACATCATCGCCGGCCAGGGAACGATCGGCCTGGAGCTCCTCGCCGACCTGCCCGACGTCGCCACGGTCCTGGTGCCGGTCTCCGGTGGTGGACTGCTGTCCGGCGTCGCCACCGCCGTCAAGGCACTGCGCCCGAACGTGCGGGTGCTCGGCTGCGAGCCGGAGTTGGCCGGCGACACCGCGGAGAGCTTCCGGCTCGGCGAGCGGCGCGTCTGGCCGGTCGAGCAGACCTACCGCACCATGGCCGACGCCCTTCGGGTCTGTGTCGGTGAACTCACCTGGGCGCACATCAGGGAACGCGTCGACGGCGTGCTCACCGTCACCGAGGACGAGATCGCCGAGGCGGTCCGGGTGCTGGCCACCCGGTCACGTCTGGTGGCCGAGCCCGGCGGTGCGGTCGCGGTCGCCGCCTACCTCGCCCACGCCGGCGAGCTGGACCACGGACCGGTCGTCGCGGTGGTGTCCGGCGGCAACATCGACCCGGCCCTGCTGGCCTCGCTGCTGGCGAGCTGACGTACGCTGCCTTGGTCGTGCGGTCATTTCTCGTTTACAGCCTGCTCCGGCTCGTCATCTTCCTGGCGTGCTTCGGAGTGCTCTTCGTGCTCTTCGGCGCCCAGGTGTCGCCGTCCTGGCTCGTCGCGCTGCCCGCGTTGCTCCTGACGTCCGGTCTGTCCTGGTTGCTGCTGCGTAAGCGCGGAGCCGACGCCGGCATGGCGATGACGAGCGGTGTGCAGGCGATGCGCCACCGGCTCGACGCGGCGTCCCGCAAGGAGGACGTCGACCCGGTGGCTCGTGGTGGCCAGGCCGAGCAGGTCAGCCAGGTCGAGGAGATCGACCAGGCCGAGCAGATCGACCAGGTCGACCAGGCGCCCGACCGCAGGTCGTAGGCCCCCCGCTCCCGCCCGCGCGACTCCGCGCCGTTTCCACAGGTACCCCGAGCTGATGCCTCCTCGGTGCTGAACGTGTACGCTCGTACAGAATTAGCTGTACGGCCGTACACATTCTGGTGAGGTGGCAGATGGCCTGGTTGGTGTTGATCGCATCCGGATTCCTCGAGGCGGGTTGGGCGATCTCCCTGAAGCTCTCCGACGGGTTCAGCCGGTTGATCCCCTCGCTGACGTTCGCCGTGATGGCGATCCTGAGCCTGGCCGGGCTCGCCTGGGCGATGAAGCAGATCGACGTGGGTCCGGCGTACGCGGTGTGGACCGGGATCGGCGCGTCGCTCACAGCGGTGATCGGAATGGTGTTCCTGCACGACGGCGTCTCGGTCCTGAAGATCGTGTCGCTGGTCCTCATCGTCGCCGGGGTGATCGGCCTCAACCTGGCGGGGGCGGGGCACTGAGCGCCGGAGCGTCGGGCTCGCCATCGGAGCGGGTACCGCGGCAGGAGCGCGGCCAGCAGCGACGGGACGCCCTGGTCGCCGCCGCGGCCGATCTCCTGGAGTCCGAGGGCTTCGACGCGGTGAGTCACCGGGCGGTGGCCCGGATCGCCGGCGTCCCGCTCGGCTCAACGACCTACTACTTCGCCTCCCTCGACGACCTGCGGGCGGCCGCGGCCAGTGCGCTGGCACAGCGCTGGGTCCGCCGGATGGCCCGCGCCGCGGACGCCGTCCGGGAGGGGACCTACGACCCCGCGGAGGCCGGCCGCCGGATCGCCCGCGCGGTGTTGCCGGGCGACCGGCGGGCGGTCCTCTCGGAGTACGAGCAGTTGCTCGCCGCGGCCCGCCACCCGGCCGTCGCGACGGTCCTGCGGGAGATGCGGCCCGCGTTCGTCCAGGTGATCGACGACCTGCTGATCCGCACCGGCTGGGCCGGCCGGGTCCGAAGCGACGTCGTTCTCGCGGTCCTCGACGGCGCCGCCGTCAGCGCGCTGTCGGAGGGACGGGCGGACGTCCGCGAGTTCGGCGCCGGTCTGCTGGCCGAGCTTCTCGGCACCGTGGGCCGAAGCTGAGGTTCCAGCCCAGGAGCCGCGCGGGGGTGCGCCTCCGGTCCGGTTAGCCTGCAGCCATGCCAGCCGCCGTACCTGTGTCACGACGACCACCCCAGCGTTCCTGGGTGGCCGAGGCGATCCGCCGGGTGGAGGCGGACGCCAACCGGAGCGCCGACACCCACCTGCACGTCTTCCCGCTTCCGCAGGAGTGGGGGATCGAGCTCTACCTCAAGGACGAGTCGGTCCACCCGACCGGCAGCCTCAAGCACCGGTTGGCCCGGTCGTTGTTCCTGTATTCCCTCGCCAGCGGCTGGCTGAGCGAGGGCACGCCGGTCATCGAGGCCTCCAGCGGCTCCACCGCCGTGAGCGAGGCGTACTTCGCGCGGCTGCTCGGCCTGCCGTTCATCGCGGTGATGCCGGCGTACACCAGCCCGGAGAAGATCGCGCTGATCGAGTTCTACGGCGGGCGATGTCATCTCATCGACGACCCTCGCGGCATCTACGCCGAGTCGAACCGGCTGGCCCAGGAGACCGGTGGCCACTTCATGGACCAGTTCACCTACGCCGAACGCGCGACCGACTGGCGGGGCAACAACAACATCGCCGAGAGCATCTTCGACCAGTTGGCCGCCGAACCGCACCCGGTGCCCCGCTGGATCGTGGTGGGCGCGGGCACCGGCGGCACCAGCGCCACGATCGGGCGGTACGTGCGGTACCGGCGGCACGAGACCGAACTGTGCGTCGTCGACCCGGACGGCTCGGCGTTCTACGAAGGGTGGTCACGCGGCGACGTCGGGGTGAGCGCCGTGGGCTCACGGATCGAGGGCATCGGGCGGCCCCGGGTCGAACCGTCGTTCGTGCCGGCGGTGGTCGACACCATGTTGCGGGTGCCGGACGCCGCGTCACTGGCGGCGATGCGCTACCTCGTCACGGTGACGGGCCAGCGGGCCGGTGGATCCACGGGCACCAACCTGTGGGGAGCGCTGACGCTCGTCGCGCGGATGCGGGCGGGCGGTGAGCGCGGCAGCGTGGTGACGCTGATCTGCGACGGCGGCGACCGGTACGCCCACACCTACTACGACGACGCGTGGGTCGCGGCACAGGGGCTGGACCTCGCGCCCTACACGCGGCGGCTCGAGGCGTTCATGGCGTACGGCGGTCTCGAGCTCTGATCTTCCCGCTGGCGTCCGCGCCGGCCTTCGCGGCGCTCAGACCTTCGGCCCGGGCGTGCCCGTGGGCTCGTGCCTATGGTGGGTGCGGGGACGGGACGGGTAGCGCCGGCCAGCCGGCGCCCGAACCGGCCCCGTGGCCAGATCCGGCGGGTCGCGAGCGGCCCCGTCGCGCCGGATTACCGAAGGGCTGCCGAGGGTAGCGGGAAAGGTATGACCGACGAACCGCGCCGTGACCCGCAGGGTAAGAACCGGTGGACCAAGGAAGGTGCCACGCCTGGCGAGGACCCGCGCGAGATCGACGAAGAACAGATCAACCCGGAGTACGTCCGCAGGCTGCAGGAGCGCCGGCACGTCTCCCATGCCGACGAGGCGACCGAGGACGACATGGGGACCTCCTCGAAGACGTCGGACCCGACCGAACGGCAGTGAGCGGGGGGCCCGCGTCGCGCGTCCCGTCGAGGCGATGATCACGGGTCGAGGCCATGATCGCGGGGCGCGACTTTCGTCAGGTGAGGATGAGGCCCACGGTGAGCAGGACCGCGTAGGCGAGCTCGGCCACGCCCGTGTCGCGCAGCACCGGGATGAGGGCGCGTCCGGTCGTGCCCCGCAGGATCGTCGCCACCGGGCGCAGTGCCAGCGGAACCGCGAGCAGGGCGAGCAGTGTCCACGGTGTCGTGGTGACCGCGAGTAGCAGCACCATGACGTACGCCACGGCCTGCAGGACGACGTACAGCGTCCGCGTCATCCGGTCGCCCATCACGACGGCGAGGGTGCGCTTGCCGCTCACCCGGTCGGTCGGGATGTCGCGGAGGTTGTTCGCGACGAGCAGGGCGCAGGTCTGCGCGCCGATGCCGAGCGCTCCGGCGACAGCCGGCCAGGTCACCGTGTCGGCCTGGACGAAGGTGGTCCCGATCACGGCGACCAGCCCGAAGAAGATGAAGACGCTGATCTCGCCGAGGGCGTTGTAGCCGTAGGGGCGCGCGCCGCCGGTGTAGAACCACGCCGCGGCGACGGCGGCCGCCCCGATCAGGATCAGCCACCACGCGGTGGTGAGGGCGAGTACGAGCCCGCAGACCGCCGCGAGGGCGAAGCACGCGAACGCCGCGGCCTTCACCGCCGCCGGCTTCGCCGCGCCGGAGCCGACGAGTCGCTGCGGGCCGACCCGATGGTCGTCGGTGCCGCGGATGCCGTCGGAATAGTCGTTGGCGTAGTTGGAGCCGACCTGGAGCGCCACGGACACGACGAGCGCGAGCGCGGCCTTCCACCAGACGAAGGCGTCGACGGCCGCGGCGGCCCCGGAACCGACCAGGACCGGGGTGATCGAGGCCGACCAGGTGCGCAGGCGAGCGCCTTCCAACCACTGTGCGGGAGTTGCCACGATGGCGAAGTCTTTCAAGCGCCGCCGCATCAGGTGACGGGTGGGTCGGGACTTCGCTGCCCACTGTTGTCTCACCCGTCGCATTTCTGTATGAAATTGCGGTTTAAGGTATTGTCATGCACTCGTCTCGGGAGATCCGTACGACGGACGAACTTCGCGCCAGCTGTGCCGACGACGCCCTCCTCATGTGGGCCGCGCAGGGTTTCGCTCCGGGAGTTCGTGCGTGGCGACGAGCAGACGCCGTCGCGGTGGCCTCGCCGTACCTCTCCTGCCGGGACCGGTTGGCGATCCACGGCCCGGCCGCCGACGTGGGTGCGCTGGTGGGTGAGGTGCTCGCCGAGGTGGGTACGACGTACCGGCCGATCGGCTCCGCCGAGTTGGTGCGGGAGGTCGCGGAGCGGCTGCCCGGGCTTGAGGTCGTCGGCACGTTCGGCTGGATGGAGACGTCGAACCCGGTACCCGCCGCGCCGGGCCTCGCCGCGGGCCCGGCGCGTTGGCTTCCGGCGGACCGGGCGGCCCTGGTCGCGGAGTTGCTGGCCGAGGCGTACCCGGGGTCCTACGCACGGCCCGGCCTGGTCGGCGTCCGCCGGTGGGCCGGCATGCCCGCGGACGACGGTGTACTCGCCGCGGTGGCCGCGGATGCCTGGTCGGCGCCGGAGGTGGGCTACGTCGCGGGTGTGACGGCCCGGGCCGTCGCCAGGGGACGCGGCTACGCCGCCGCGGTGTTGGGCCTGGTCGTCGACACCCTCGTCGCCGAACACGGCCGGGTCGGCCTGATGGTCAACGGAGCGAACGAGCCCGCGATCCGCCTCTACCGGCGCGCCGGCCTGCGCTGGCGCTCCGTCGCCGCGGCCGCCGTCCACGTGGGCTGGTCGGCTGTCGGTGGGGCCTGGCAACCTCGCGCGAGTGAGTCTGTCGCCGTACGACCCTGACCTGCGCGACCGCTACCTTCGTCGTCTCGGGCTGCCGGCCGTTCCGGTCGAGTCGTCCCCGCCCTCGGCAGAGCTTCTCGCTGTGGTGCACCGTGCGCACGTGGGACGCGTTCCCTACGAGAACCTCGAGATCCAGCTCGGCCGTCCCACCTCGATCGATCCCACCGAGTCGGCCCGGCGGATCATGGCCAGCCCCGGCGGAGTTCGCCGACGCCGGCTGCGGGAATGCTGGTAATGCTCCGCCTTTCAGGGTGGGGGTGAAGGTCCGCGTTGGGAGGGCTGCCACGGCGCCAGCGGCGTCTAAGCGGGACGGTTTTGTTGCTCGATGTACTGTCACGACGTTCAGCGGTGTCCCGTCCATGGAGCCCGCAGTACGAACCCGGCCAGGGTTTGTTGGCCTGGTAGTTGTGGCGTAGGAGGTCGGGGAACTCCTGTCGTAGGCGGTGGGAGGACACGCCGTTGAGGCTGTTGACCAGCCGCGCCACTGCCATCTTGGGCGGGTAGTTGACCCGCAGGTGCACGTGGTTGTTCTCGCCGTTGAACTCGACCAGTTCGGCCTGGAAGTCGGCGCACACGTCCCGCATGATCTGTTCCATCCGGGACAGATCATGCGGGACAGGTGCCGGTCACCGAACACCTTGTGTCGGACAATTGGGTGGTGCAGCTCCGGTACAACTACCGCGTCTACCCCACACCTGGCCAGCAGATCGGGTTGGCCAAGGCGTTCGGGTGCGCGCGGGTGGTGTTCAACGAGGGGCTGCGCCTGCGTCAGCGGGCCCGGGAGGCAGGGGAGAAGTACATCTGCGACGGGGAACTGTCGCGCCGCCTGATCACCGAGGCGAAGCGAACCCCGCGACGGGCGTGGCTGGGGGAGGTCTCGGCCGTGGTGTTGCAGCAGGCACTGGCGGACCTGAACAGCGCCTACCGCAACTTCTTCAACTCGGCGTCCGGCAAGCGTGAGGGCCGCAGGGTCGCCCCGCCGAGGTTCCGTTCGCGTAAGGACAACCGCCAAGCCGTCCGTTTCACCAAGAACGCCCGGTTCAAGGTCCTGGCCAACGGCCGACTCAGGTTGCCGAAGATCGGCGACGTCGAGGTGGCCTGGTCGCGTGCCCTGCCCTCGGAGCCGTCGTCGGTGACGATCATCGCGGACGCGGCCGGGAGGTACTTCGCGTCGTTCGTCGTCACGACCGGCCAGGAGGAGACGCTGCCTCGGGTCGACTCCGAGGTTGGGATCGATCTGGGGTTGACACACTTCGCGGTGCTCTCAGATGGCCGGAAGGTCGCCGCCCCGAAGTTTCTGCGCCGCGCGGCCCGTAAGCTGCGCCGGTTGCAGCAGGGGCTGTGCCGTAAGCAGAAGGGTTCGGCCAACCAGAAGAAGGCCGTGACCAAACTCGCTCGTGCTCATGGCCGGGTTGGCGACACCCGGCGTGACTGGCACCACAAGCTCTCGACCCAGATCATCCGCGAGAACCAAGCGGTTTGCGTCGAGGACCTGTGTGTCGTTGGTCTGGGCCGGACCCGGCTCGCCAGATCGGTGCACGATGCCGGGTGGGCCAGTTTCACCGCCATGTTGGAGTACAAGGCGGCGCGGTACGGGCGGAGGTTCGCCCGGGTGGACCGCTTCTTCCCATCTACTCGTATGTGCTCGGCCTGCGGGCTGATCAACAACAAGATGGCGTTGAACGTGCGGGCGTGGGACTGTGCCTGCGGAGCGGCCCATGACAAGGACGTCAACGCCGCGAAGAACATCAAGGCCGCTGGACAGGCGGACTTCAACGACCGTGGAGCGCAGGTAAGACCAGCACGTGTGCTGGCACCGCGCGGCGAAGCGGTAACCCACCCAGACGCTACGCGTTCCACCCGTAGCGTGGAGGGAATCTCCGCCCTTTAGGGCGGAGAGGATGTCAATGCTTCCACTCAACGGCGCGTTCGCCGGCCTCCTCCTGACCCTGGGCTTCGAGGTCGACCTCGTCCGGGCCGCCGTACCGTCCGCCGGCGAGGACGGACGCGGCTGGGGCTCGCACCTCGTGCTGCTGGTGCGTCTCCCGGAGCAGGTCTGGGTCGCCGACGTCGGGCTGGGCGACGGGATGGCCGACCCGATGCCGCTGCTGGTGCGTGTGGTCGAGCAGCCGCCGTTCCGCTACGAGTGGGAGCGGGTGGGTGGCTCGCGCTGGCGGTTCCACCACGATCGAAGCGCCACGATCGGCGGCTTCGACCTCGACGTGACGCCGGTGCCGCTCTCGGCGTTCGAGCCCAACCACGCCGAGCTGTCGACCGCGCCGCACTCCTCGTTCGTCCAACGGTTGGTCGTGCAGCAACGCCGCCCCGACCACGCCCTCACGCTTCGGGGGTGCGTCCTCACCCGGGCGGACGCGACCGGTCGCACCAGCCGGGACGTGACGAAGGAGGCGGAGTGGACCGCGCTGCTGAGGGAGGAGTTCGGGCTGCGGCTCGACGTGGAGCCGGCGGCGCTGACCGCGCTGTGGGAGCGGATCCGCGCGGGCCACGAGGCGTGGGACCGGGCCGGCCGGCCCTGACCAGGGCTCCCCCGGTCGATGACCGGGGGAGTGTGTTGAGCGCCGGACCTCAGCGGTGCGCCGGCGCCTCGTGGCCCTCCCGGCGTGCCTCCAGGAGCGCTGTTTCGGACAGGATCCGCTCGACCGTGTCGGCCAGTGTGCTCGACTCCGCGATGACCGTCTCGGGCACGACGCCGAGCAGGTCGCGCGATCGGTACCACTCGTGCATGGCGTCCGGTCCGAACTCCGCGGCCTGCGGCCTCGTGGTGTGTCGCCGCAGCGTCTCCGCCAGCGACACGTCGAGGTAGTAGTAGGACGATCGGCCCCGGTGGGCGCCACCGAGTCGGGCCAGCATGTCGGCGTACCGGTCGGCGTACAGCATCCCCTCGACGACCACGTGGAAGCCGTGGTCGAGTGCGTAGCGCGCGGTCTGCTCGATCAGCCCGATGTTGGCGGCGCCGGGCACGTCCCGGTCGCGCAGGACGACACGGCGGAGCAGGTCCTGCCCGACCAGGGCGATCCCGCGCCCGTAGGCGGACCGGATGGCCTGCGCCACCGAACTCTTCCCCGAGCCGGAGTTGCCGCGGATGACGATCAGTCGCGTGTCGTCGGCCCCCACCGTCATCGCAGGATCGTAGAACTCCCCGAGTCGACCGCGGTGGACCGCAACGCCTGCCGATCGATCTTGCCGGAGGGCAGCAGCGGCAGCGCGTCGACCACCACGACCTCCCGGGGCGCGTACGCGCGGGGGTGGTCGGCACTGACCTGGTCGCGCACCTGCGCGAGCGGCGGCGCGGTCGCTCCAGGACGCAGGACGACGTACGCCACGACCCGCGAACCCCACTCGGTATCGGGGACGCCCACCGCGGCCGCCTCCGCGACGCCAGGGCAGGAGGCGACGGCTCGCTCGACCGCCTGCAAGGGGACGTTGACACCGCCGGACACCACCACGTCGTCGGCCCGGCCGAGGATCTCCAGCCTCCCGTCGGGGCGCAACCGACCGAGGTCGCTGGTGACGTGCCACCTGTCGACCAGGCCCGCTGCGGTGAGGTCGGGGCGCAGCCGGTAGCCCGCGAAGACGACCTCGCCGCCGATCCGGACCAGGCCGATGGTGCCCTCGCCGGAACCTTCGCCGTCTCCCTCGTCGAGGCCGGGGGAGCCGTCCCGGTCGATCCGCACCGACACGCCGTCGAGGGCCCGGCCGTCGTACACGCAGCCGCCGCAGGTCTCCGTCATGCCGTACGTCGTCATCACCGCGACACCGGCCGCCCGGGCCCGCCGCAACAGCGCCGTGGAACTCGCCCCGCCACCGACCAGGACCGCGTCGTAGGACGCGAGCGCGGCCACCGCCTCGGGTCCCGCGTCGAGCAGCCGGACGAGCTGGGTGGGCACCAGCGCGGTGTAGCGGCGAAGCTCCCCGTTCGGTCCGTCGCCGCCACCGCCACCGCCGCCCTCGCTGTCCGAGCTGTCCGTGAGCCGGGCGGTCGCCGCGCGGAAGGCGTCCACCGTGAACGATCCCGCCACCGGTACCGGCGCCGTTCCGGCGACCAGCGACCGCACCAGGACCTGGAGTCCGGCGACCCGCGTCGGTGGGAGGGCGAGCACCCAGCGGCCGGCACCGCCGAGCCGGTCCAGCGTGGCCCGGGCCGAGTGCAGGAGGGCCGTTCCGGTGAGCATCGCGCCCTTGGGTTCGCCGGTCGATCCCGACGTCGGGAGCACGACCGCGACGTCGTCACGCTCCAACGGGACGTCCGTGCGGAGCATTGTCCGGATTTGGTCGCGTTCTGGCCCGGTGGTCACCGGTGCCAGGGCGGGCCCGTCGCCGGCGAACCGATCGCCGAGTGCGGTAATAAGATCCGCGACGATCACCTCGGCGTCCCGCACGGGCGAGACGTCGATGGTGACCAGTCGGCGATCGAGGTTCGTTGACACGGGACTAGGCTACGAGGCCGTTCCAGTGACAATCTGTCACGGATTTGCCGGAGTAGCCTGGCGAGGCAGACACGGAGGGTGCGTCCATGATCATCCGCGAGGGCGGCAACACCCACGTCTTCGCGATAGCGATGCGCACCAGGTTCCGTGGGATCACCGTCCGCGAGGGTGTTCTCGTCCGCGGACCCGCCGGCTGGGCGGAGTTCAGCCCGTTCGCCGACTACGACCCACCCGCCTGCGTCCCCTGGCTCCGCGCGGCCCGCGAGGCGGCCTACGACGTCTGGCCGGAGGCGCTCCGCGATCGGATCCCGGTCAACTGCACGGTTCCCGCCGTCGGGCCGGAGCAGGCCATGGCCGTGGTGACCCGGAGCGCGGGCTGTCGGACCGCGAAGGTCAAGGTCGCCGAACCCGGTCAGCCCGACTCCGACGACCTCGCCCGCGTCGAGGCGGTGCGGGAGGCGCTCGGCCCGAGCGGCCGGGTCCGGGTCGACGCCAACGGCCTGTGGGACGTCGACACCGCCGTCCGGATGATCAAGCTGCTGGACAAGGCCGCCGGTGGCCTCGAGTACGTCGAGCAGCCCTGTGCCACCGTCGAGGAGTTGGCCGAGGTACGCCGGAAGGTCGACGTGCCCATCGCGGCCGACGAGTCCATCCGGCGGGCCGCCGACCCCTACCGCGTGGTCCGGCTGCACGCCGCCGACATCGCGGTCCTGAAGGTGCAACCACTCGGCGGGGTCCGGGCCGCCCTGCGCATCGCCGAACAGATCGGGTTGCCGGTCGTCGTCTCGAGCGCCCTCGAGACCTCGGTCGGCATCGCCGCGGGCGTGGCGCTCGCCGCCGCACTGCCCGAACTCCCCTACGCCTGCGGGCTCGCGACCGTGCAGATGCTCACCGGTGACGTGGTGGCCGAGCCGTTGCTGCCCGTCGACGGCGCCCTGCCGGTCATCCGGCCCGAACCCGATCCGGACCGGCTGTCGACGTTCGCCGCCGACGAAGCGACCCGCGCCCGGTGGATGGAACGCCTCGCCCTCGTGGAAGAGCTGACGTGAACCCCTCCACCGCACTCGCCCGGGTGCTGGTCGACGAGCTGTGGCGCAACGGCGTCCGAGAGGCGGTCCTCGCACCGGGCTCACGCAACGCCGCGCTGGCCTTCGCCCTGCACGCCTCCGACGGTCAGGGCCGGATCCGGCTGCACGTGCGGATCGACGAACGGACCGCGGGGTTCCTCGCGCTCGGACTCGCCAAGGCGAGCCGCCGGCCCGTCCCCGTGGTGTGCACGTCGGGCACCGCCGCCGCCAACCTGCACCCGGCCATCCTGGAAGCCCATCACGCCGGCGTCCCTCTACTCGTCCTCACCGCCGACCGGCCGCCGGAGCTACGTGGTGTGGGCGCGAGCCAGACCACCGACCAGGTGAAGCTGTACGGCGACGCGGTCCGGATGTTCCACGAGGTCGGCGTCCCCGAACGCCGGCGCGGACAGAACGCCTACTGGCGGGAGCTGGTCGGACGCGCGACCGCGATCGCCCGCGGGTTCCGCGACCGCAACCCCGGCCCGGTGCACCTCAACCTGGCCTTCCGCGACCCGCTGGTGCCCGAGCCCACCGATCCGGTCGACCCGGCCGACGTCGCTCCCGGCGACTGGCCCGAGTCCCTCGCGGGACGTCCGGGCAACAGCAGATGGACCCGGATCGAGCGCCTCGCCACCGACCACATCGCCTGGCTGGAGGAGGGGCCTCGCACGATCGTGGTCGCGGGTGACGGCGCCGACGCGCAGGCCCGATGGCTGGCCGAGACGGCCGGTTGGCCGTTGTTCGCCGAGCCGTCGAGCAACGCGCGGTCGGGTCCGAACGCCCTGGGCGCCTACCGGCTGCTGCTCGACACCCATCCCGAGCTGACGGAGGGGATCGAGCGGGTCCTCGTCCACGGCTGGCCCACGCTCTCCCGCCCCATCACCCGCCTGCTCGCCCGCCCCGACGTCGAGGTCATCGTGGTGTCCCGGCGACCGTCCTGGCCCGACCCCGGACACCGGGCCTACCGCGTCACCGCCACCGCCGCGCTCGAAGGCACGGTCGACGGCATGGGCCGGCGCGAGCCCGACGAGTGGCTAGCGGCCTGGCTGGCCGCGGACCGCTCCGCCCGCTCCGCCATCCACGACGTCCTCGCCGGCGAACCCGCGTTCACCGGGCTGCACGTCGCCCGCGAGGTCGCGGCCGCCGTGCCCAGCGGTGGCCTGCTGGTCGCGGGCTCCTCCAACCCGATCCGCGACCTCGACCTGGCCGGCGTTCCGTGGAGCAACCGGCTGGTCGACGATGCCGGCCGGATCGACCCACGCGACCATCGCCGGGTGCTCAGCAACCGCGGCCTCGCCGGCATCGACGGGACCCTCTCGACCGCGATCGGGGCGGCGCTGGTGCATCGGACCGGCCCGGCGTACGCGCTGGTGGGCGACCTCACCTTCCTACACGACGCGAACGCGCTCGTCCGGGGCCCCTACGAAGCCCGGCCGGACCTCACCATCGTGGTGATCAACGACGACGGTGGCGGCATCTTCACCACCCTGGAGCAGGGGGCGCCGGCCTACGCCGACGCCTTCGAACGGATCTTCGGCACTCCACACGGCGTCGACCTTCGCGCGCTGGCCGCCGCCACCCGGACGCCGTACGCGCTCGCGGGCACCCGGCAGGAGTTGCGTGGCGCCCTGTCGCGGTCCCGCGGCCTGCGGATCGTGGAGGTCCCGATCGACCGGTCGGGAACCCGGGACCTGCACGAGCGGCTGCGGGAGGCCGTGGCGGGCATGGCGGTCGACGGGGGAGTGCTGAGCCGCCGCGGGTGAGCCCGGCGCGTGAGTCGCCAGTGCGCAAACCCGTTGAACCCGCCCGACGCCGACGCCATGCTCGGCGCATGCGGACCGAGATCACCGATGACCCGGAAGCGTTCTGGTCGCTCGCTCGGGAGTTCCTCTTCGCCGACCCCGTCCTGCACGGCGTGCTGATCACGAACGTCGACCTGCGCAGGTCCGGCGCCGTCACCGACCCCGCCCCGGCGACCTACCTCGCGGTCCGGGCTGACTCGGGCGCGGTGGTCGGGGCGGCCATGCGGACGCCGCCGCAGGCCATCTGGCTCTCCGCGATGCCGACGCACGCTGTCGAGGCCGCCACGCGGGCACTCCTCGACAGTTGCCCCGACGCGTCCGGCGTGACGGGCGTGGACCCGGGCGCGGCCCTCTTCGCGAAGGAGTGGGAACGCCGAACCGGCGCCGTGGCCCACCCTCGCCTGCGCGAACGCATCCACCGGCTCGACGCCGTGACCCCGCCGAGACCGGTGCCCGGCCACTGGCGCCCGGCGCGCCCCGCCGACCGCGACCTGTTGATCGAGTGGACCGGGGGCTTCGAGGTCGACGCGGCGGTGTCCCCCACGGCCCACCCGACGTCCGGCGAGACCACCGAGGCGGCGGCCGAGAAGGAGCGTGCCCGGTACGGCGTCAGAGTCGACCTGCGGGTCTCGGAGGGACGAGCCTGGCTCTGGGAGGACGACGGCCCGGCGTCCTATGTGGGCGCCACCCGCCGGCACGGCGGAATCGTCCGGATCGCACCCGTCTACACCCCTCGGGGGCGACGTGGGAACGGGTACGCGAGCGCGCTGGTCGCCGCGGTCAGTCAAGCCGCGCTTGACGCTGGTGCCCGCGCCTGTTCGCTCTTCACCGACCTCGCCAACCCGACCTCGAACAAGATCTACGCGGCGGTCGGTTATCGCCCGGTACGAGACGTGACGGTCTACGACTTCGTCCCGACCGGCCCACGCCCGTGAGCGACCTCTGACGGCCGGCCGGGCACGAGGGCGTCTGATCGGGCACCAGGTGGGTAGAAGAGCACCAACCCGTTCCGGAGTCACCGCGAGCCCACGACGACGGAGGTGCTGAGCATCATGCCCGGCGAGTTGCTCGTGCTGGCGGCCACGTCCGCGCCTCCCCCTCCTGTGCAGACGATGTTTCCTCCGCTCGCGATCGGCTTCTTCGGGCTCGGCGTCGGCTACCTCATCTACGGCCCGCAGGAACTGCTCGGGTTTCCGCGCCGGTCACCAGAGGTCGACCGGACGACCGGTCTGTGGGGCATCTGGATGCCGGGCTTCATGCAGGCCCTCACCGGGGTGCTGCTCTTCGTCGCGCTGTCCTGGTTCGGTCTCTTCAGCATGCAGCGGACGCTCTACATGGCGGCGCTCGCGTTCACGGCGTACGGCGTGCACTGGTTCGTGATCGGCCGGGCGCGTTACCTCGGCTCCGACCCGCGACCCAACGGGCTGATGGCGGTCCCGTTCGCGATCATCTCGGTCCTCGGCATCGTCGTCTTCTTCTCGGCGGGGGACTGGGCCGTCGGGATCCTGTTCATCGGCCTGACCCTCATCTACGTGACCGACTTCTTCGCGAGCCTGGGGCTGTGGGGCGCCTCGCTGTTCGAACGCGCGCTCGGCGCCGTCCGCATCCTGACCGGCCTGTGGCTGATGTACCTGACCTGGGCGACAGTGCTGGACCTCGCGCTCGGTCGGAGCGTGCCGACCTGACCTGCCGGAGGTACGGGTGGTAGACGGGGGCGCCGACCTGCTCGTGCGTGCGGGGGTCGTCCACACGCTGGTGCCGGGAGAACCACCGCCGCGCGCACTCGCGGTCCGCGGCGACCGGATCGTCGCGCTCTCGGCCGACCCGCACGGCCTGGACGACCGGATCGGCAGGCGTACGACGATTGTCGACCAGCCCGAGGCGGCCGTCCTGCCGGCGTTCGACGACACCCACACCCACCTGATCTTCGCCGGGAACAGTGTCCGGGACGTACCCGTGCACCTGGCCCGCGACATCCCCGAACTCCTCGAGCTGATCCGCCGGCGAGCCGCCACCACCCCGGAAGGGGAGTGGATCCGTACCACCGCCAACTGGCAGGAACGCGACCTGACCGAACGCCGGCTGCCGACCGCCGCCGAACTCGACCGGGCGAGCGACCGGCATCCGATCCTGCTCAAGCGGGGCGGCCACAACGACGTGGTGAACTCCCGTGCGCTGGCGCTCGCCGGCATCGACGAGCACACCGTCGCGCCCGCGGGCGGCATCATCGAACGCGACGACCACGGGCGCCTGACCGGTCGGCTGGTCGACAACGCCCAGGGGCTGGTCGAAACGCTGCTTCCCGCGCCGGACCTGGCGAGCCGGGTCGAGGGGTTGCGGCTCGCGTCCCACCAGTACGCCGCGACCGGTATCGGTACCGCTCGGGACTGCCTGAGCACCCTCGACGACCTGCGGGCGCTGCGGGCCGCCCGGGACGCTGACGCGCTGGGCGTCCGGGTGCGGGTCCTCGTGTCGGCCGCGGGGGCGGCCGGCGTCGCCGACGTCCGAGAGGTGCTGGACGCGATCGAGGAGTGGCGCGGCGTCGACGACCCGTGGCTGCGGGTCTGCGGGGTGAAGTTCCTCCTCGACGGGGGCCTGGAGGCCGGCGCGACCGAGGCGCCCTACCGCGGCCGGACCGACTACCACGGCACGTTGCTGTGGGAGCCGGACGTGCTGGTGGAGGCCGCCGAGGCCGTGGTCCGGCGCGGCTTCCGGGTCGGCACGCACGCCTTCGGCGACCGGGCGGTGCGGGTCCTGCTGGACGTCTACGAGCAGGTGCTCCGCCGCAACCCCGACCTGCCGGCGGGATCGCTGGTGATGGAGCACGGTGGTCTCGCGGACGCGCGGCAGCGCGCGCGAGCGGTGGCGCTGGGCGTCCCGGTGACCCTGCAGCAGCCGCTGCTCCACGACACCGCCGAGGTGGCCCTCGACCACTGGGGCCCGGAGCGTGTCGCCGCCCTGTTCCCCGCCCGGGAGTGGGTGGACGAAGGCGCTCTGGTCACCGCCGGATCGGACTTTCCGGTCGGCCAGTACGGCGCCATGCGCTCGGTCTGGGGCATGGTCACCCGGCAGACCGTGGCGGGCGTGCTCGGTCCCGAACACGCCATCGGCGTCGACGAGGCGATCGCCCTGCACACCACGCGCGCCGTCCGGTTGCTCGGGGAATCAGACCAGCGCGGCAGCCTGACCACCGGCCGGCTCGCCGACCTGACCGTGTGGCCGCTCGACCCGGCGCGCTGCCCGGTCGACGAACTCCGCGACCTCCTCCCGAGCCACACCATCGTGGGCGGCCGGGTCGTGCACGGCCCGGACGACCAGGTCGAGCGCCCGGGCTGACGTGCGTCGGGCCGCTCGGCGGTGAGACGCACCCCGCGACCATGGGAGGCTGCGGTCATGACCATGGCCCGTTTCCGGCGTACCTCGGTCGCGCTCGTGCCGGTCGTTGTGGTGCCGGTCGTTGTGGTGCCGGTCGCTGTGGTGGCCGCGCTCGGCCTGGCGCTCGGTCTGGCGGTCGGCGTGGCCCGGCCGGCATGGGCCGCCGCTCCGGGCGACCGGATCACGTCGTACGACATCGAGGCGCGGATGCGGACCGACGGTTCGATGGCGGTCCGAGAACGCTTCACCTACTCCTTCGTCGCCGCCCGACCCGACCCGCTCTACTGGGGCGTGCCGATCCGGTTGACGAGTGGCGACGCCGACAGCCTCACGGCGCAGGTCGTCTCGGTCGAGGATCTGGCCGTGCGCATGGACGGGCGGTCGACGCGGCCGTTCCTGGGCCACCAGAGCTGGTGGTACTCCGCGTGGATCGGATCCGGTGGTCGGACCCCGGCCGGGCGGCACACCTACGAGCTGACGTACGTGCTGCGCGGGATGGTCACCCTGCCGGAGGGCCGGCCCACCCTGTGGTGGAACGCCGTCTTCGCCCGGGACGAGCCGATCGATCAGGTGCGACTGTCCCTCACCACGCCCGGCCGGACAGGGCGCGCGTCCTGCACGGTCAGTTCCGACGCGGCGCCCTGCCAGGCCACGACCAGTGGCGCCACCGTGTCCTACACCGCGAGGGACCTGCCGGGGAGGAGCGGCGTCACGGCGTACGCCGAACTTCCGGCGACGGTGGTGGCGGAGCCGAGTGACGCGACGCTGCCCGGTGTGCGACCGACGCTGCGGCGCAACCTCGCCGCACCGGGCGCGGGCGCCGGGCTGCCCGCCGGCGCCGTCCACCTCGTCACGGCCCTCCTGCTCGTGGCCGCGCTCGGCGTACTGGTGGTGGTTCGGCGGCGCCCGCGCGGCGCCCGCGAGTCGGACTCACCGCGTGGGTTCGACGTCGGACCGGCCCGCGCGCGGATGCGCGACGCGGGAGCGCTGGTGGCACTCGGCGGTCTGGTGGCGGGATACCTGCTGGCGCCGCGCGACCTGCTGTGGTGGGCTCTTCCGGTGCTGGCGCTCGGCCTGGCGCTGGTCGTTCTCGCGCCCTGGCTCGCGCCGCGTCCGGACGTGGACCGGCGACACAATTCGGTTGCGCCGAGCCGGTAGTGTTGTCGAGTCCGGCTACGTAGGGGTGATTGTCACTGATGGACAGCTGATCCGCGCGGATTCCTCCGTCGCGTGGAGCGCCCGTGCGTTCCACCCGGAAGTCCGCTGACGACCGGCCCCGCGCCCACGCCGTGCGTGTCACGAGCGTCGTGCGCCCCGCCTGGCCAGCCTCTTCTGGCCACGTCGCCTTCCGGAGCAGCACATGTCCACTCTCGTCGTTCGTGACGTCCAGCTTCACCTCGGTCCGCAGCTCGTGCTCGGCGGCATCTCCGTCACCGTCGCACCCGGCGACCGCTTCGCCGTGGTCGGACCCAACGGGGTCGGCAAGACGACCCTGCTGCGGGTCATGGAGGGAACCCTCGCCGCGGACGGGGGCGGCGTCGAACGCCAACCGGCCGCCGCCACGGTCGGTCTGCTCCCACAGGAGCGTGACGCCCGACCAGGCGAGACGCTCGAGGGATACCTCGCGCGCCGTAGCGGCGTCGCCGACGCCGACGCCGAACTGGTCGCGGCGACCACCGCACTCGCCGACGGGGTGAAGGGCGCCGACGACCGCTACGCGCTCGCCCTGGACCGCTACCTCGCCCTCGGTGCCGCCGACCTGGACGTCCGCGCGCCGGCCGTCCTCGCCGACCTCGACCTGCCGCCCGACGGGCTCGCCGACCCGGTGCTGTCCCTGTCCGGCGGCCAGCTGGCCCGGCTGGCCCTCGCGTCGGTCCTTCTCGCGAAGTTCGACGTCCTGCTGCTCGACGAACCCACCAACGACCTCGACCTCGCGGGGCTCGCCCAACTGGAGGAGTTCCTCACCAGCCGGCCGGGCGCGCTCGTCGTCGTCTCGCACGACCGGGCGTTCCTCGACCGGGTGGCGACCGACGTCCTCGAGATCGACGAGTTCAGCCGGACCGGGCAGGTCTATGGCGGCGGCTTCGCGACCTACCTCGAGGAGCGCGAGCGCGCCCACGCCCGGGCGCAGGAGGCCTACGACACCTACGCCGGCCAGCGGGACTCGCTGCTCGAACAGGCCCGCCGCAAGCAGGAATGGGCGCGCTCCGGAGCGACCCGCGCGCATCGCCGGCCGGCCGACAACGACAAGAACAGCAAGCACTTCCACGTCCAGAAGAGCCAGGCGACCGGCGCGGGCGCCGCGCGGGCGCTGCGTGCGGCCGAGCGGCTGGAGACGGTCGAGGAGCCGCGGACACCGTGGGAGCTGCGGCTGCGGCTGGACCAGAAGGCGCGCAGCGGTACCCGGGTCGCGGGGCTCTCCGGTGTCGTCGTCGAACGCGGAAACTTCCGGCTCGGCCCGGTCGACCTCGACCTGCGCTACGCCGACCGGGTGGTGGTGGTCGGGCCGAACGGCGCCGGCAAGTCCAGCCTGATCGGGGTCCTGCTCGGCCGGCTCACGCCGAGCGCGGGCGAGCGCTGGGTCGGGCACGGCGTGGTTCTGGGCGAGATCGACCAGGTACGCCGTGGCGTCGCGGCCGACGTCGAGCTCCTGGAGGCGTTTCGCCGAAGCTCCGGCCAGGACGAGACGGAGGCGCGGACCCTGCTGGCGAAGTTCGGACTCGGCGCCGACGACGTCGTACGACCGACCGGCTCGCTCTCACCAGGGGAGCGCACCCGTGCCGACCTCGCGCTCCTGGTCGCCCGGCAGGCCAACCTGCTCGTCCTGGACGAGCCGACCAACCACCTCGACCTGCCCGCGGTCGAGCAACTCGAACAGGCGCTGGCGGCCTACGACGGTACGCTCGTGCTCGCGAGCCACGACCGGAAGTTGGTCGAAGCTGTCCGCCCGACCCACATCCTGCACGTGCGGGATGGACAGGTCCGGTTGGAACGCCCCTGAGGTTCGGTTCGTTACGGCCAGGTTGGTCCCGTACCTTGTCTTCGGGCGGTCCGCGAACTCTCTCCGAACCGTCGACGCACCATTCCGCAGCACGGAGGTGTCCATGCACGTGCCCGACCTCGGCGGCACCGTCCACGACGTCGCACAGACGGTCAAGCCGAAGTTGCGGGGTTGGCTGCACGCGGGGACGTTCCCGCTCTCCGTGGCGGCCGGCATCGTCATCGTCGTGCTGGCGCCGACGACCGAGGCGCGGATCGCGACGGCGATCTTCGCGTTGACGGCGAGCCTGCTGTTCGGTGTGAGCGCGCTCTACCACCGCGGCCGCTGGACGCCACGCGCCGCGGGCGTCCTACGCCGACTCGACCACGCCAACATCTTCCTGATCATCGCGGGCACCTACACGCCTTTCACGCTGCTGCTCCTCGACCGCCGCGACGCGCAGGTGCTGCTGACGATCGTGTGGGTCGGCGCGCTGCTCGGTGTCGCGTTCCGGGTGCTCTGGCTGGGCGCGCCGCGGTGGTTGTACGTGCCGGTCTACGTCGCGGTCGGCTGGGCGGCGGCGTTCTGGCTGCCGGCGTTCTTCTCCCGCGGCAGTACCGCCGTCTTCGTCCTGATCCTCGCGGGCGGGCTGCTCTACTCCGCGGGGGCGATCGTCTACGCCACCAAGAAGCCCAACCCCTCGCCGCGCTGGTTCGGTTTCCACGAGATCTTCCACGCGTTCACGGTCGCGGCGTTCGTCGCCCACTACGTCGGGATCTCACTCGCCGTCTACTCCTGAGCCTCTCCGGGGCCTCGCGGGGCCTCGCCGGTCGCACCGCGCACCGGTAGCCGGCACGCGTGCGACGGCACGTCACCTCAGGGGCGGAGCGGGCGGAAGTACTCGTGCGGCGGACCGACCACCTCGGCGATGGTCCTGAGCAGGATGCCGTCGCCCACCGGCGGCTCGTCGGGGACGAGATCGGGCAGGGCCGCGGAGCCCAGCCCGGGCGCGTAGGCGTCCAGGGCGGCCAGCTTGGCGGCGCCGGCGTCGGGGGACCAGGCGGTCCGGAGGAGGCCGCGCTCCGACGTCCCCACGATCCGGGTCGTCCCGATCTGGCCGCCCGGCACCAGCCCCGCGAGGCGCTCGCGGGCGGTCGTGACGTCGTCCGCACGTACGCAGCCGCCGAGCGCCAGGGCAGGCGTGCCGGTCGAACCCAGGAGGTCCAGTGCGGCCAGGACCGCTTCGTGGGCACGGATGTGGTCGGGGTGACCGGTCACGCCGTCGGCGTCGACCGTGACCAGGACGTCGGGCCGGTACTCCGTCAACAGATCCTTGACAGCGACGGCGATCTCGGCCGGGTCACCGGCGGCCAGCGAGCCCGGCCCCGAATCGCCGACGTCGCGCCAACGTCCGGGAGCGACGACACCGAACCGGCGTACTCCGAGCGCCGTGCACGCCGAGGCGTACCGCGCGAGTCCCGCGATGGCGGCCGCCTCGAGCGCGCCGAGGTCGGCACGGTCGACGGCCCTCCTCGCCGGCGCCACGCCGATCGCGCCGGCCTCGCCCGCGGTCAGGGTCGCGAGCCGTACGTCGCGGCCGGCCGCCACGCAGGCGGCGAACGTCGCGCCGGCGAAGAAGGTCTCGTCGTCGGGATGGGCGAACACGCCGAGCACCCGCCGACCGGCCACCAGCTCACCCAGGTCGAGCCCACCCAGACCGAGTTCACCCAGACCGGGTGCACCCAGCTCGTCCGCCATCTCCCGGCACCCCCATCTCCGTGATCATGGAACGCCGCCGCCCGCTCGGACGCGTGCCTCCTCAGGTCCCGAGCGCGTCGCGTACGGGCACCAGCTTCGCCTGCGCCTCCGCGAGTTCGGCCTCGGGCACGGAGTCGGCGACGATCCCGCAACCGGCGAACAGCCGCAGCCGTCGGGAGTCCTCCGGGTCGATCTGCGCGCACCGCAGGGCGATTCCCCACTCGCCGTTTCCGGCCGCGTCCACCCAGCCGACGGGCCCGGCGTAGCGCCCCCGGTCCATGTGTTCCAGCTCGGCGATCAGCTCGAGGGCGACCGGCGTGGGCGTACCGCACACCGCGGCGGAGGGATGCAGCGCGGCGGCGAGTTCGAGGGCGGTGGAGTCATCGGCGAGGACCCCCGCGAGGTCGGTCGCGAGGTGCATGACGTTGGGCAGGTGGAGGACGAACGGCGACTCCGGCACGTTGACGCTCGAGCAGTGCGGCGCGAGCGCGTCGGCCACCGAACGAACGGCGTACTCGTGTTCCTCGAGGTCCTTGCTCGACCGCGCGAGCGAGGCGGCCAGGGCGAGGTCGTGCGCGTCGTCGTTGCTGCGGCGGATCGTTCCCGCGAGAACACGCGAGGTGACCAGGCCGTTCTCCAGCCGGACCAGCATCTCCGGGGTCGCGCCGATCAGGCCCTGGACGGCGTAGGTCCAGCACGCGGGGTAGTCCTGTGCGATCCGCGTCAGCGGCCAGCGGAAGTCGATCGGCTTCTCGGCGATCGCGAGGAGGTCCCGGGCGAGCACCACCTTGTCGAGCTCGCCGGCACCGATCCGGCGTACGGCGTCGGCCACCGCGGCCGCCCACTGAGCGCCGGTGAGGGCACCGTCGGCGAAGACCACGCCTTCGGGCCGGCCCACCTGCGAGGAGGTGGGGAACGACGCGATCGACGGCACCACCGGCAGTGCCGGCTCGACGGCGATCGTGGTCAGCCAGGTCCGGTCACCCCTGCGGCCGAGGACGATGCGTGGCACGATAAGGGTGGAATGTCCGGGTTCGTCCGCGAACGCGAAGGAGCCGAAGGCCACCAGCCCGGTGCCGGGCTCCCCGATCTCGTCACGAACGGCGGCCGAGGCCGACAGTCGTGACCACCAGCGGACCGCGGTCGCGAACCGGTCGGGTCCCGCGACGTCGAGTCGGACGGCCTCGCCGTGACCGACGAGTCCTTCGCCGCGTCGCACCCAGGCGGTGGCCTCGGTGGGCGGCAGTGTGGCGAGCAGGTCGACCTCGCGGCCCAGCTCGGTGGTGCGTACGACGAGTCGCGGCGTACTGCCCGGCGCCAGGTCGTCGTCGTGGATGGCCGATGATTCCGTCACGGCTCCCCAGCGTAGGAGGTCGGCCCTGGGCGACGCCCCGGGCCGGGCGTGAGAGGTTGGACACGTGGCACGTGCATCCCTGGCAAAGGCGCCGCACGAGGTGGCGACGATGTTCGACGACATCTCGGAGCGGTATGACCTGGTGAACGACCTGCTCTCGCTCGGGCAGGACCGCTGGTGGCGGCGTGCGGTGGTGAACGCCGTCGACCCGCGCCCGGGCGAGCGCGTCCTCGACCTCGCGGCCGGAACTGGCACCTCGAGTGCTCCCATGGCCAAGCCCGGCGTCCTGGTCGTTCCCTGCGACTTCTCGCTGGGGATGGTCGCGCGCGGTAAGCGCCTGCGTCCGGAACTGTCGTTCGTCGCCGGCGATGCGTTGCGGCTGCCGTTCGCGGACGCGAGCTTCGACGCGGTCACGGTCTCGTTCGGGTTGCGCAACGTGGTCGACGTGGACGCCGGCCTCGCGGAGCTCCTGCGGGTGACGCGGCCCGGTGGGCGGGTCGTGGTGTGCGAGTTCAGCCGCCCGGTCTGGCCGCCGTTCCGCACGGTGTACGTCGAGTACCTCATGCGCGCGGTCCCCGCGATCGCGCGCCGGGTGTCCTCCGGCCCGGATGCCTACGTCTACCTGGCCGAGTCGATCCGAGCCTGGCCCGGGCAGGAGGAACTCGCCGCGGGGTTCGCGAAGGTCGGCTGGTCGCGCGTCGAGTGGCGCAACCTGAGCGGCGGCATCGTCGCGATGCACCGGGCGCACCGGCCCTGAGGCGCTCGCCGCCGCACTCGTTCGAACCCCGTCACAGACCCTGACCGTGCCCAGGAGGCGCGCCGATCCGTAGCGATCGTGAGGACCGAAGGAGCCAGAAGGTGTTGGACCGGATCACCGTCGAGCCGGGCAAGATGGACGGACGACCCTGCATCCGTGGCCTGCGATTCACCGTGGCCCAGCTGGTGCGCCTGGTCGCCGCCGGCTGGAGGCTCGAACAGATCCAGGTGGAGTTCCCGTTCGTGGAGGCCGAGGACCTGCGTCAGGCGCTGCTGTACGCCGCCTCGGCCGCCGAGGTCACGATGGTCCCGTTGCGGGAACCCGCGTGAGGTTCCTCGCCGACAAGAACATCTCCACCCGGCTGTGCCACTACCTCGAGGCGGCCGGTCACGACGCCGTCCACGTCGACGCCCTCGACCTGCAGGGGGCGGCCGACGTCGACCTGCTGGAGCATGCCCGGTTCGACCAGCGGGTGCTCATCTCCTCGTTCACCGAGTTCGGCCTGCTGCTGGCGGGTCAGCGCTCGCTCGGGCCGTCGGTGCTGGTCACCGAGGAGGTCTCGGCGGCCCCGGCGGCCGACCTCGCCGAGGTGTTCCTCGCGCACCTGGACGTCATCGCCGACGATCTCCAGATCGGTGCGATCGTGGCGCTCGGAGCCCGCGGTATCCGCGTTCGAAGACTGCCACTTCGATGACAGTTGTCCGGGGCCGGCCAGGCGCTTTTTTGCAACCCGAACGTCGCTTAAATCCCCAGGTCAGCGCTGGCGTGGGGGCTTGCGCATCGATGGCGGGGTACCTCGTAGACTGTCACCGTCAAGGATTCGTGAAGACGTTCACAAGTCCTCAGACCGAGCTACCGAACCAGGTCCCGACATCTCTAACCAGGCATGAGGGCCGATGAGCCGCAAGAGCGCTGATTACGACGCGGACGTCATCGTCGTCGGAGCAGGTCCGGCTGGTGCCACGACCGCATATCACCTGGCCCGCACCGGCCTCGACGTTCTCCTTCTCGAGAAGACGGCGTTCCCGCGCGAGAAGGTGTGTGGCGACGGGCTCACCCCCCGCGCCGTGAAGCAACTCGTCGCCATGGGCATCGACACCTCCGAGGCCGCGGGCTGGTTGCAGAACAAGGGCCTGCGCATCTACGGCGGCGGGATGCGGCTCGAACTTCCCTGGCCGGACCTGGCCGAGTTCCCTTCGTACGGGCTCGTGCGCAAGCGCAGCGACTTCGACGAGATGCTCGCCCGGCACGCGGAGAAGGCCGGCGCCCGGCTGCTCGAGCGCACCACCGTGACCGGTCCGGTCACCGACGAGAGCACCGGTCGGCTGGTGGGCGTGACCGCGAAGCCGTCCCGCGAGGCCGGGTCGGACGCCGTGCCGGAAGAGGTCACCTACCGCGCGCCGCTGGTGATCGCCGCTGACGGCAACTCCTCCCGGCTCTCGGTCTCGGTCGGCCTGCGCCGGCGCGAGGACCGCCCGATGGGCGTGGCCGTACGCACCTACTTCACCAACCCTCGCCACGACGACGACTGGCTGGAGTCCTGGCTCGAGCTCTGGGACGGCAAACCGGGGCAGAGCAACCTGCTTCCTGGCTACGGCTGGGTGTTCGGCATGGGCGACGGCACCAGCAACGTCGGGCTCGGACTCCTCAACACCAGCACGGGCTTCCAGAACACCGACACCCGGGCGCTGCTCAAGGCGTGGTTGTCGGGAATGCCGGAGGAGTGGGGCTTCGTCGACGACCAGCAGGTCGGTCCGGTGCGCGGAGCGGCACTCCCGATGGGGTTCAACCGGCAGCCCCACTACTCTTCTGGTCTGTTGCTCGTCGGTGACGCCGGCGGCATGGTCAACCCCTTCAACGGCGAAGGGATCGCCTACGCCATGGAGTCGGGCGAGCTGGCGGCACAGATCGTCGCCCAGGCACTCGCGCGGCCCGACGGCTCCTCCCGCGAGCGGGTTCTGCGCACCTACCCGCGCGCGCTCAAGGCGCAGTACGGCGGTTACTACACGCTCGGGCGGGTGTTCGTGAAGGCGATCGGCGATCCCCGGATCATGAAGCTGGCCACGCGACACGGCCTGCCGCACCCGGTGCTGATGCGCTTCACGATCAAGTTGCTGGCCAACCTGACCGACCCTCGTGGAGGCGACGCGATGGACCGGGTCATCAACGCCATGTGCAAAGTGGCTCCGGCGGCCTAGGGAGGGTGCGGTGAAATCGGTGTGGCGATCAAACCGGCGGAGCGCCGCCGGACCGGGGTCCGTGGCGGATCCCGCGAAAAAGAGGAGCCCTAGGATGACCAGCCCGGGGGCCGGAACGACTACAGCCAGAAAGGGGAGCAGGTCGGCGTGAACCCCTATGTGCCGATTCTGATACTGCTTCTGCTCGGCGGCGGCTTCGCGGTCGTCTCGGCCGTGGCCGGGTCCGTCATGGGCCCGAAGCGCTACAACCGGGCGAAGGTGGAGTCCTACGAGTGTGGGATCGAACCCACACCGCAGCCGGCCGGTGGTGGTCGCTTCCCGGTGAAGTACTACATCACCGCGATGCTCTTCATCATCTTCGACATCGAGATCATCTTCCTGTACCCGTGGGCGGTCGCCTTCGACCAGATGGCGATGTTCGGGCTGGTCGAGATGGTGCTGTTCATCCTGACCGTTTTCGTGGCCTACGCCTACGTCTGGAAGCGCGGGGGGCTCGAATGGGACTGAACCACGCGCCGGGCCCGCTGGGTCCGACCATGCACTCGGAAGAGGGCTGACAACCATGGGCATGGAAGAGAAGCTGCCCGCCGGGGTCCTGCTGACCACGGTCGAAGGCATCGTGGGCTACTTCCGCAAGGCGTCGGTGTGGCCCGCGACGTTCGGCCTGGCCTGCTGCGCGATCGAGATGATGACGACCGGTGGGCCCCGCTACGACACCGCGCGGTTCGGCATGGAGGTCTTCCGCGCGTCGCCCCGCCAGGCCGACCTGATGATCGTCGCCGGCCGGGTGAGCCAGAAGATGGCACCCGTGCTGCGGCAGATCTACGACCAGATGCCCGAGCCCAAGTGGGTGCTGTCGATGGGTGTCTGCGCGTCGAGCGGCGGGATGTTCAACAACTACGCGATCGTCCAGGGCGTCGACCACGTCGTCCCCGTCGACATCTACCTGCCCGGCTGCCCGCCGCGCCCGGAGATGCTGCTCGACGCGATCGTCAAGCTGCACCACAAGATCCAGACGGACAAGCTCGGCGTCAACAAGAAGCGCCTGCTCGAGGAGCAGGAGCGCGTCGCCCTCGAGAGCGCGCCGACCTCGCAGATGAAGGGGCTGCTGCGATGAGCGACGAGCAGAAGCCTGACGCCGGGCAGCAGCCCGACGAAGGCCAGGAACGCCTGCCGAGCCGCCGTGAGCCGACGCCGCCGGAGGTCATCGAGACCCGGCGCGGCGCGTTCGGCGCGCGGGGCAGCGGTGACACCTCCGGCTACGGCCGCCTGGTCCGCACGGTCGTCACCCCCGGTGGAACCCCGCCGCCCTACGGCGGCTGGTTCGACGAGGTCGCCCAGCGACTCGACCGGGTGCTCGGCGAGGACGGCACCCCGGCGTTCGACGAGGCGATCGAGAAGGTCGTCGTCGACCGCGGCGAGATCACGTTCTATGTCCGGCGTACGCACCTGATCGACGTCGCTCGCAAGCTGCGCGACGACGTGGGTCTGCGGTTCGAGTTCTGCAGCGGTGTCTCAGGTGTTCACTACCCAGGCGACACCGGCCGCGAACTCCACTCCGTTATCCACCTGCTCTCCATGACCCACAACCGCCGGATCCGGCTCGAGGTGACCTGCCCGGACGCCGATCCGCACATGCCGTCGGTCGTCGACATCTACCCGACCGCCGACTGGCACGAGCGCGAGGCCTACGACTTCTTCGGCATCGTCTACGACGGACACCCGGGCCTGACCCGGATCGAGATGCCCGACGACTGGCCGGGGCACCCGCAGCGCAAGGACTACCCACTGGGCGGCATCCCTGTCGAGTACAAGGGCGCAACCATTCCGCCTCCGGACGAGCGGAGGTCATACAACTGATGACTACGCAGCAAGAGAAGCCTCAGGACCCCTACGCCGGTCTCCGGGACACCACCGAAGGCCAGGTCTTCACCGTCACTGGCCAGGACTGGGACTCCGTTGTGCAGGGAGTCTCCGAGGCCAATGAGGAACGGGTCGTCGTCAACATGGGCCCGCAGCACCCGTCCACCCACGGCGTTCTCCGGCTGATCCTCGAACTCGAGGGCGAGACCGTGAAGGACATGCGGTGCGGGATCGGCTATCTCCACACCGGTATCGAGAAGAACATGGAATACCGGACGTGGACCCAGGGCGTGACCTTCTGCACCCGCGCTGACTACCTCTCGCCGTTCTACAACGAGGCCGCCTACGTCGGAGCGATGGAGAAGCTGCTCGGCATCGAGGACGACATCCCCGAGCGGGCGAAGGTCATCCGGGTGCTGATGATGGAGCTCAACCGCATCTCCTCCCACCTGGTGGCGATCGCCACCGGCGGCATGGAGATCGGCGCCCTCACGGTCATGACGATCGGGTTCCGCGAGCGGGAGAAGACACTCGACCTGTTCGAGCTGATCACCGGCCTGCGGATGAACCACGCGTACATCCGCCCCGGCGGTGTGTCGCAGGACCTGCCCGACGGCACGCTCGACCAGATCCGCGAGTACATCGTCTGGATGAAGAAGCACCTGCCCGAATACGCCGAACTCTGCAACGAGAACCCCATCTTCAAGGGGCGCCTCGGCGAGAACGGCTACCTCGACCTGACCGGCTGCATGGCACTCGGTGCGAGCGGGCCGGTGCTCCGCGCGACCGGCTACCCGTGGGACCTGCGCAAGACCCAGCCCTACTGGGGTTACGAGACCTACGACTTCGACGTGAAGACGTGGGACTCCTGCGACTCCTACGGTCGGTTCCGGATCCGCGTCGAGGAGATGCACGAGAGCCTCAAGATCGTCGAGCAGTGCGTCGAGCGTCTCGAGAAGCCGGGCCCGGTCATGGTGGCCGACAAGAAGATCGCCTGGCCGAGCCAGCTGGCCCTCGGGCCGGACGGTCTGGGCAACTCACTCGACCACATCAAGCACATCATGGGCGAGTCGATGGAAGCCCTGATCCACCACTTCAAGCTGGTGACCGAGGGCTTCCGGGTGCCGGCCGGCCAGGCCTACTTCGCGGTGGAGTCGCCGCGCGGCGAGCTGGCCTGCCACCTGGTCTCCGATGGTGGGACCCGGCCGTTCCGGGCCCACTTCCGCGACCCGTCCTTCGTCAATCTGCAGACGGCGGCGGCGATGTGCGAAGGCGGCCAGGTCGCCGACGTCATCGTCGCGGTCGCGAGCATCGACCCCGTGATGGGTGGGGTGGACCGGTGATCAGCGACAAGACACGTGCGGAGATGCGGGAGATCATCGCGCGCTACCCGGAGCCGCGCTCGGCGCTGCTCCCGATGCTCCACCTCGTCCAGAGCGAGGAGGGCCACGTCAGCCCCGAGGGCATCGAGGTGTGCGCCGAACTCCTGGACATCACCGCGGCGGAGGTCGCGGCGGTGGCGACGTTCTACACGATGTACAAGCGTCGTCCCGTCGGTGACTACCACGTGGGCGTGTGCACCAACACCCTCTGCGCGGTCATGGGTGGCGACGCGATCTTCTCGAGCCTGAAGGACCACCTCGGGATCGGCAACGACGAGACCACCGAGGACGGTTCCATCACCCTGGAGCACGTCGAGTGCAACGCGGCGTGCGACTTCGCGCCCGTGGTGATGGTCAACTGGGAGTTCTTCGACAACATGACTCCCCAGCGGGCCCGGAAGCTGGTCGACGACCTGCGCGCGGGCGTGGAGGTCGAGGCCGACCGCGGTGCACGGGTGTGCACGTGGCGGCAGGCCGAGCGGGTGCTCGCGGGCTTCCCCGACGGCCGCGCCGACGAGGGGCCCGCCAGTGGTGAGGCCTCCCTGGTGGGGCTCCGGCTGGCACACGAGCGAGGCTGGTCCGCGGTAGGTGGCGGCGAGGGCACGGCGCCCGACCTCACCACCCGCCCGTCCACCCCCGCCGAGGCCACCCGGGCAGCCGAGCAGTCCGACACCCAGCGCGCGCACTCCGAGTCGCGCGCCGCCGAGGTGGGTTCGGGGACGGGCGCCGGTCCCGACAAGCGAGCCGACGCGCCGGAGGGCAAGAGGCCCGGTGGCGCTGCCTCGAACGGTGAAGGCGAGAAGGGACAGCGATGACGGATCCGCTGACGCCGGTCCTCACGGCCAACTGGGCGCAGGAGGGGTCCTGGACCCTGCCGGCGTACGTCGACCAGGGTGGCTACCGCGCGCTCAAGCACGCGGTGACCCTCGACCCCAACGACGTCATGCAGATGGTCAAGGACTCCGGCCTGCGCGGTCGTGGAGGCGCGGGCTTCCCGACCGGGATGAAGTGGGGCTTCCTGCCGCCGCTGGCGGACAAGCCGCGCTACCTCGTCGTCAACGCCGACGAGTCCGAGCCGGGTACCTGCAAGGACATCCCGTTGATGTTGGCGAGCCCGCACACGCTGGTCGAGGGCGTCATCATCTCGGCCTACGCGATCCGGGCGCGGCAGGCGTTCATCTACGTACGCGGTGAGGTCCTGCACGTCATCCGACGGCTGCAGCAGGCGGTCTCGGACGCCTACGCCGCCGGCTACATCGGCAAGGACATCCTCGGCTCGGGCTACGACCTCGAGGTCGTCGTGCACGCGGGCGCGGGCGCCTACATCTGTGGCGAGGAGACCGCGCTGCTCGACTCCCTGGAAGGCCGTCGCGGCCAACCCCGGCTGCGGCCGCCCTTCCCGGCCGTCGCGGGTCTGTACGCCTCGCCCACTGTCATCAACAACGTGGAGTCGATCGCGAGCGTTCCCGCGATCGTCGCCAACGGCCCTGAGTGGTTCTCCTCGATGGGGACCGAGAAGAGCAAGGGGCACGTCATCTACTCGCTGTCCGGACACGTCGAGCGTCCCGGGCAGTACGAAGGCCCGCTGGGCATCACGCTGCGGGAACTCCTCGAGCTCGCCGGCGGCATCCGCGCCGGGCACGAGCTGAAGTTCTGGACGCCGGGCGGCTCGTCCACGCCGATGCTCACCAAGGAGCATCTCGACGTCCCGCTCGACTACGAGGGAATGATGGGCGTCGGCAGCATGCTCGGCACCCGTGCCCTCCAGATGTTCGACGACACGACCTGTGTCGTGCGGGCGGTGCTCCGGTGGACGGAGTTCTACAAGCACGAGTCCTGCGGCAAGTGCACGCCGTGCCGTGAAGGCACGTGGTGGCTGGTGCAGCTCCTCGAACGCCTGGAGCACGGCGACGGCAGCGTCGACGACCTGGACACGCTGCTCGACCTGTGTGACAACATCGCCGGCCGGTCGTTCTGCGCCCTGGCCGACGGTGCGGTCGCGCCGATCATGTCGTCCCTCAAGCACTTCCGCGACGAATACGTCGCGCACTTCGAGCACGGCGGCTGCCCGTTCGACCCGGCGGCCGCGACCCTGTTCGAGGCCGAGACTGCGACCGCAGGAGTTGGCGTATGACTGTGCAGGCGTCCGACCAGACGTCGGCCGAACTGGAAGACCTCGTCACCCTCACCATCGACGACGTCCAGGTGAGCGTGCCGAAGGGCACCCTGCTGATCCGCGCGGCGGAGATGATCGGGATCCAGATCCCGCGCTTCTGCGACCACCCGCTGCTGGACCCGGTGGGCGCCTGTCGGCAGTGCCTGGTCGACATCCCGGACGCGGGCAACGGTCGTGGCTTCCCCAAGCCGCAGGCGTCCTGCACCATCGAGGTCGCCCCGGGCATGGTCGTCAAGACCCAGTTGACGTCGCAGGTCGCGGACAAGGCCCAGCAGGGGATCATGGAGTTCCTGCTGGTCAACCACCCGCTCGACTGCCCGATCTGTGACAAGGGCGGCGAGTGCCCGCTGCAGAACCAGGCGATGAGCAACGGCCGGGGTGAGACGCGCTTCCACGAGGAGAAGCGCACCTACCCCAAGCCGATCAACATCTCCAGCCAGGTGCTGCTCGACCGCGAACGCTGCGTCCTCTGCGCGCGCTGCACCCGCTTCTCCAACCAGGTGGCCGGTGACCCGTTCATCGAGTTGCTCGAGCGGGGCGCGCTGCAGCAGGTCGGCATCTACGAGAAGGAGCCGTTCTCGAGCTACTTCTCCGGCAACACCATCCAGATCTGCCCGGTGGGCGCGCTGACGAGCTCGCAGTACCGCTTCCGGTCCCGGCCGTTCGACCTGGTGTCGAGCCCGAGCACCTGCGAGCACTGCGCCAACGGCTGCTCCATCCGCACCGACCACCGGCGCGGCAAGGTCATGCGCCGGCTCTCCGGCGACGACCCCGAGGTCAACGAGGAGTGGATCTGCGACAAGGGCCGGTTCGCCTTCCGGTACGCCGTCGAGAAGGACCGCCTCACCACTCCGCTGGTCCGTGACGAGGAGAGCGGCGAGCTGCGTCCCGCCTCCTGGTCGGAGGCGTTCCGGGTGGCCGCCGACGGTCTCGCGGCCGCGCAGGGCGGTGCCGGTGTCCTGACCGGTGGCCGGGTGACGATGGAGGACGCCTACGCCTACGCGAAGTTCGCCCGGGTCACGCTCGGGACGAACGACGTCGACTTTCGCGCCCGCCAGCACTCCCACGAGGAGGCGGACTTCCTCTCCTCCGCCGTGGCGGGCACCGGCCTCGGTGTCACCTACCGCGAGCTCGAGGCGGCCCGCTCGGTCCTGCTCGTCGGCCTCGAGGTCGAGGAGGAGGCGCCGATCGTCTTCCTGCGGCTGCGCAAGGCGGCACGCAAGGGCGGCACCAAGGTCCTGTCGATGGGCTCGCACACCACCCGCGGGCTCGAGAAGCTGTCCGGCACGCTGCTGCGGGCCGCTCCCGGCACCGAGGCGGAGTTCCTCGACGCACTCGCCAACGGCGGTGCCGAGAGCGGGCTCGACGAGGCCGGTCTCACCGCCGCGGAGGCGCTGCGCGGTGAGCGCAGCGTCATCCTGGTCGGTTCCCGCCTGGCCGCGGTGCCCGGCGCACTCTCGGCCGTGCTGCGGCTGGCCGAGGTGACGGGCTCCCGGCTCGCCTGGGTTCCGCGCCGCGCGGGCGAGCGCGGCGCCGTCGACGCCGGCTGCCTCCCGCACCTGCTGCCCGGTGGCCGGCCGAGCTTCGACGCGGCCGCGCGGGTGGACCTCAGCACCGCCTGGGGCGTCGGCGACCTGCCGATCGAG
Organism: Actinopolymorpha pittospori; assembly: GCF_014873875.1. GTDB lineage: Bacteria > Actinomycetota > Actinomycetes > Propionibacteriales > Actinopolymorphaceae > Actinopolymorpha > Actinopolymorpha pittospori. The sequence continues at coordinate 3,734,766 of NZ_JADBEM010000001.1, forward strand.
CCCGGTCGCGACACCTCGACGATGCTCACCGCCGCCGCCCGCGGCGAGCTGGGCGCCTTGGTCGTCGGAGGCGTCGAGATCGCCGACCTGCCTGACCCGGCCGCGGCGCGGGTCGCGCTGGAGAAGGCCGCGTTCGTGGTGAGCCTGGAGCTCGCCGCCAGCGAGGTCACCGAGTACGCCGACGTGGTGTTCCCGGTGGCCGCGGTCGCCGAGAAGGCCGGCACCTTCGTCGACTGGGAGGGCCGGGTCCGGCCGTTCGAGCAGGCGCTGCGTGACGCCGACCACCGCTCGGACCTGTGGGTCCTCGCGGGCCTGGCCGACGAGCTCGACGCGCCGCTCGGCTTCTCCACCGTCGAGGGCGCACGTGCGGAGCTCGTCGAACTCGGAGCCTGGGACGGCGCCCGCGCCGTGCCCCCGCGCCTGCCTTCACCCGACCCGGCACAGCCGCGCGACGGTGAGGCCGTCCTCGCCACCTGGTCGCAGCTGCTCGACCAGGGCCGCCTGCAGGTTGGTGAGCCGCAGCTGGCCGGAACGGCACGCCCGGCCCGGGCCTACCTCTCCGCGGCCACCGCCGCGACCCTCGGACTCGCCGAAGGCGAGCACCTCTCGGTCTCCACGAACCGTGGTGAAGTGAACCTGCCGCTCGTCATCGGGGACCTGCCCGACCAGGTGGTCTGGCTGCCCACGAACTCGCCGGGCTCGGCGATCCACGAGAGGCTCGGCGTCGACGCCGGCGCCATCGTCGGGATCGCCCGCGCGGCGTCGCCGGCGAGCGACACCAACCAGGCCGATGCCAGTCAGGGAGGTCCGGCATGACCGCCGCCACTGTGACGCCCCTCGCCGCCGGGGAGCTGTCGGCGTTCGGCAACGACCCGTGGTGGATCGTCCTCATCAAGGCTGTCGCGATCACGGTCCTGCTGCTCGTCTTCACGATCTTCAACGTGTGGTTCGAGCGGAAGGTCGTCGCCCGGATGCAGCACCGCATCGGGCCCAAGGTGCACGGCCCCTTCGGTCTGCTCCAGAGCCTCGCCGACGGCGTCAAGCTGTCGCTGAAGGAGACGATCCGGCCGAAGAACATCGACACCGTGATCTACGTGCTGGCGCCGGTGATCTCGGCGGCGATGGCGTTCACGGCGTTCTCGGTCATCCCGCTCGGCCCGGAGGTGAGCATCTTCGGCCACCGCACGCCGCTGCAGCTCACCGACCTGCCGGTCGGTGTCCTGCTGGTGCTGGCGGTCGCCTCGCTCGGCATCTACGGCATCGTGCTGGGTGGCTGGTCGTCGGGTTCGACTTACCCGCTGCTCGGTGGTCTGCGCTCCTCGGCGCAGATGATCTCCTACGAGGTCGCGATGGGCCTCGCGTTCGTCGCGGTGTTCCTCTACTCCGGCTCGATGTCGACCTCGGAGATCGTCGGCGCCCAGGCGAGCGGCACATCGGCCAACATCTTCGGCCTGGAGGTCCAGCTACCGAGCTGGTATGCCATCGTGCTGCTCCCGTCGTTCGTCATCTACATCATCTCCATGGTCGGTGAGACGAACCGTGCGCCGTTCGACCTGCCCGAGGCCGAGGGCGAGCTGGTGGCGGGCTTCCTGACCGAGTACTCCTCGATGAAGTACCTCCTGTTCTTCCTCGCCGAGTACGTCAACATGGTCACGGTCTCGGCCCTGGCCACCACGATGTTCCTCGGCGGCTGGCGGGCGCCGTGGCCGCTCTCGCTGTGGTCCGGCGCCAACGAGGGCTGGCTCCCGCTGGTGTGGTTCATCGGCAAGGTCCTGGTCTTCATGTTCGTCTTCATCTGGCTGCGCGGAACGATGCCGCGCTTCCGCTACGACCAGTTCATGCGCATCGGGTGGAAGTTCCTGATCCCGATCGCGCTGGTCTGGACGGTCTTCGTCGCGACCGCGCGGGCGACCCTCACCGCCGGCTACCAACGCCAGTTCTTCATCGGCGTCGGGGCCGTGATCGTCGCCGTGCTCCTGTTGTCGTTCGTCTACGACTCCAGGGCGGCACGCCGCGAGAAGGCCGAACAGGACGCCAAGGAAGAAGCCGAGAAGGTCCCGTTCGATCCGTTCGTCGGGGGCTACCCAGTCCCGCCGATGCCGGGACAGAAGGTGCCCGACCTGGAGCCGGCGGCGGTCACGCTGTCGGCCGCGACGGCGGGCTCGGACGGCCGGGCGTCCGGGGACACACGATCCACCGACAGAGCAGGCCAGGAGGACTCCCGTGGCTAGTCTCAAGCAGCAGCTCTGGGACCCGATTGCAGGATTCGGGGTGACCTTCCGGACGATGTTCCGGAAGGCGGTCACCGAGCAGTACCCGTTCGAGAAGAAGCCCACCGCGCCGCGGTTCCACGGCCGGCACCAGCTCAACCGGCACCCCGACGGGCTGGAGAAGTGCATCGGCTGTGAGCTGTGCGCGTGGGCCTGCCCGGCGGACGCGATCTACGTCGAGGGTGCGGACAACACCGAAGGTGGCCGCTTCTCGCCAGGCGAACGCTACGGCCGGGTGTACCAGATCAACTACCTGCGCTGTATCTTCTGCGGGCTGTGCATCGAGGCGTGCCCCACCCGGGCACTCACGATGACCAACGAGTACGAGCTCGCCGACGACGACCGCGCCAAGCTGATCTACGAGAAGAAGGACCTGCTGGCTCCGATGCTTCCGGGCATGGAGGAGCCACCGCACGAGATGCGGCTCGGTAAGGACGAGAAGGACTACTACCTCGGCGCCGGACTCCCCGGCTGGTCCAGCGGTGGCTCCAAGGAGAAGAAGAACGTGGAGAGCGAGGCAGCGCACTCATGACCGCGACGTTCTGGGTGCTCGCACCGATCGCGGTGCTGGCCGCCCTGGGCATGGTGCTCGCCCGGAAGGCGGTGCACAGTGCGCTGCTCCTGGCAGCGGTGATGATGTGCCTCGCGATTCTCTACGCGAGCCAGGACGCGCCGTTCCTCTTCGCCGTCCAGGTGATCGTCTACACCGGCGCCATCCTGATGCTCTTCCTGTTCGTCCTGATGCTCGTCGGTGTCGACGCCTCCGACTCACCGGTGGAGACACTGCGTGGGCAACGCTGGCTGGCGATCATCGGCGCGATCATCTTCGGGGTCCTGATCTTCACCGCGATCGGCGGGATCACCCTCGGGCAACCGGTCGGGCTGGCCGCGGCGACGCCGGACGGAAACGTCCCGGGCCTCGCGGGGCTGCTCTTCTCGAAGTACGTCTTCGCCTTCGAGGTCACGAGCGCGCTGCTGATCACCGCGGCGATGGGCGCGATGATCCTCGCCCACCGCGAGCGGCTGACCGCCAAGCTGACCCAGAAGGAACTCGCCGAGCAGCGGTTCAAGGACTACGCCGACCGCGGCCGGCACCCGGGCCAGCTGCCGGCGCCGGGCACGTTCGCCCGACACAACGCTGTCGACACACCCGCCCTGCTGCCCGACGGCACCGCGGCGGAGTCGTCGGTGTCCCGGGTCCTCATCGCCCGCGGCACCGTGCGCGATCCGGAGCGCTACACCAACCAGGTGCCGGGGCTGGAGCCCTACACGGGCAAGCCGCGGCCCCGGTCGGTGCGCCACCGCCCAGACGGTGAGGCGTCGGCCAACGGACACTCCAAGAACGGCGCGGCCGGCGAGGGTGACTCCGGCGAGGGCACTCACGAAGGAAGTGACGCATGACCGCCGGCCCCTACCTCGTGCTGTCCGCGCTGCTGTTCATCATCGGCGCGCTCGGCGTGCTCGTACGCCGCAACGCCATCGTCGTGTTCATGTGCGTCGAGCTGATGCTGAACGCCGGCAACCTGGCCTTCGTGTCGTTCGCCCGCCAGTGGGGCAACCTCGAGGGCCAGACCGTGGCGTTCTTCGTGATGGTCGTGGCGGCGGCCGAGGTCGTCGTCGGACTGGCGATCATCATGACCATTTTCCGGACTCGTCGCTCGGCCTCCGTCGACGACGCCAGCCTGCTGAAGTTCTAGCGGGCTGCATATTCCGATGCGGCTAGTTCTGATGCGAGAGGCGAGACCCACGTGACCACCCCTGTGAGCGCCCTGGCCCAGGCCGGCGAGCAAGCGGCCCAGGCGAGCGGCGTCTTCTCGCTGCTGTGGCTGATCGTCGCCATCCCGGCGGTGTCGGCAGCGGTGATCCTCCTTTCCGGACGCGCTGGCAAGTCCTGGGGTCACCTGCTCGGGTGCGCTGCCCCGATCGCGTCGTTCGTGTTGGGCGCGGTGATGTTCTTCACCATGCTCGGACGCGGCGCGGACGACCGGGCCGTCCAGCAGCAGCTCTTCACCTTCATCCCGCTGCCGAGCTACCACGTCGAGGCGGGCCTGCTGCTGGACCAGCTGTCGGTGTGCTTCGTCCTGCTCATCACCGGCGTCGGCAGCATCATCCACATCTACTCCCTTGGCTACATGGCCCACGACGAGCGCAGGAAGAGGTTCTTCGGATACCTCAACCTGTTCGTCGCGGCGATGCTGCTGCTGGTCCTCGCCAACGACTTCCTGTTCGTCTTCATCGGCTGGGAGGGCGTCGGTGTCGCCTCGTACCTGCTGATCGGCTTCTGGCAGCACAAGCACTCGGCAGCCACGGCGGCCAAGAAGGCGTTCGTCGTCAACCGTGTCGGTGACGTCGGCCTGTCCCTGGCCGTCATGTTGATGCTGGCGACGTTCGGCACCTCCTCCTTCGCGGGCGTCTTCTCCCACATCGGCGCCGCAGGCACCGGCATCGCCACCGCGCTCGGGTTCCTGCTCCTGCTGGGCGCGTGCGGAAAGTCGGCGCAGTTCCCGCTGCAGTCCTGGCTGCTGGACGCGATGGAGGGTCCGACCCCGGTCTCCGCGCTGATCCACGCCGCGACGATGGTGACCGCGGGCGTCTACCTCGTGACCCGCTCGCACGCGATCTTCGACCAGGCACCCGCCGCGCAGTCCGCGGTGGTGGCGGTCGGCACGATCACCCTGCTCATGGGTGCGGTGATCGGGTGTGCGAAGGACGACCTGAAGAAGGCGCTGGCCGGTTCGACGATGAGCCAGATCGGCTACATGATGCTCGCGGCCGGGCTCGGTCCGGTGGGCTACGCCTTCGCGATCTTCCACCTGCTGACGCACGGCTTCTTCAAGGCCGACATGTTCCTCGGCGCCGGTTCGGTCATGCACGGCATGAACGACGAGATCAACATGCGCAGGTTCGGTGCGCTGCGCAAGTTCATGCCGCTGACCTTCGGCACGTTCGTGGTCGGCTACCTCGCGATCATCGGAGTCCCGCCCTTCGCCGGGTTCTTCAGCAAGGACAAGATCATCGAGGCGGCCTTCTCCTACAACATCTGGATCGGCCTGTGCGCGCTGGTCGGCGCCGGCATCACGGCGTTCTACATGAGCCGGATGGTCTACATGACCTTCCTCGGCCACAAGCGCTGGGCCAAGGACGCCCACCCGCACGAGTCGCCACCGGTGATGACGATTCCGCTGATCATCCTGGCCGCGCTCAGCCTGGTCGGTGGTGCCGGCCTGGCCTACCTCGGCGGTGGCATCGTCAGCTGGCTCGAGCCGGTCGTGGGGGAGGAGCACGCCGAAGGGCCGATGTCGGTACTCGCGATGACCCTCCTGACGCTCCTCGTCGTCGCGCTCGGCATCGTCGCGGCCTGGTACTTCGTGGCCCGGCGTGACGTTCCGGAGGTGGCTCCGACGAAGGTGTCGCCGATCACCACGGCCGCCCGTCGTGACCTGTACGGCGACGCGTTCAACGAGGTCGTGCTGATGCGCCCCGGCCAGGAGGTCACCCGCGGTCTGGTGACCTTCGACGACCGCGGTGTCGACGGCGTGGTCACCGGCCTCGCGGCGTTCGTCGGTGGTGTCTCCGGCCGGGTCCGCCGACTGCAGACCGGCTTCGTCCGCTCCTACGCTCTCGTCATGTTCGGGGGCGCCGCCCTCGTCGTCGTGTCCATGCTGTTGGTGAGGCTGTCGTGAACAACTTCCCTTGGCTGACCGTCATCGGCGTGCTCCCCGCCGTCGGGGCGATCGTCGTGGCTCTCCTACCGAAGGGCCGCGACCTGCTCGCGAAGCAGACCGCCCTGGCCTTCTCCACGGTCGCGTTGATCCTCACGATCGTGCTGGCGGTGCGCTTCGACCCGAACGCCGCCGGCTCAGGCGACGGGCACCACTTCCAGTTCGTCGAGCAGCACCAGTGGATCCCGGCGTTCGGTGTCCACTACGCGCTCGGCCTGGACGGGATCGGTCTGGTCCTGTTCGTGCTGACCGCGCTCCTCACGCCGGTGGTGATGCTGGCCTCCTGGAACGACGCCGACCCACCGGCGGTGGAGGGCGAGGAGACCGTGGCGCCGCGTCGTAGCGTCAAGACCTTCTTCGCGCTGATGCTGGTGCTGGAGACGCTGGCGCTGGGCGTCTTCTCGGCGACCGACGTCTTCCTCTTCTACCTGCTGTTCGAGGCGACGCTGATCCCGGTCTACTTCCTGATCGGTAGCTACGGCGGGCCGAGGCGCTCCTACGCCGCGGTGAAGTTCCTCATCTACAGCCTCCTCGGTGGTCTGTTGATGCTGGCCTCCGTGATCGGCCTGTACGCCCTGTCGGTGGCGCAGACCAACGGGCAGCCGTCGTTCCTGCTCAACGCGCTGACCCAGCTCAACATCGACCCGGCCACCCAGAAGTGGCTGTTCGCGGGCTTCTTCGTGGCGTTCGCGATCAAGGCGCCGATGTGGCCGGTCCACACCTGGCTGCCCGACGCCGCCCGGGAGGCGACACCTGGCACCTCGGTCCTGCTGGTCTCGATCCTCGACAAGATCGGGACGTTCGGCATGATCCGCTTCTGCCTGCAGCTCTTCCCGGACGCCTCGAAGTGGGCGACGCCGGTGGTGATCACACTGGCGGTGATCAGCGTCATCTACGGCGCGGTGCTTGCGATCGGGCAGCGCGACATCAAGCGCCTGATCGCCTACAGCTCGGTCTCCCACTTCGGCGTCATCGTGCTCGGCATCTTCGCGATGACGAGCACGGGCCAGACCGGCGCGACGCTCTACATGCTGAACCACGGTCTGTCGACGGCGGCGTTGTTCCTCGTCGGCGGTTACCTCATCTCCCGGCGGGGGTCCTCCCGGATCTCCGACTTCGGTGGGGTGGACAAGGTGGCGCCGGTGTTGTCCGGCACCTTCCTGTTCGCCTGTCTGTCGGGCCTCGCCCTACCTGGGCTGGCGCCGTTCGTGAGTGAGTTCCTCTCCCTCTCGGGGACGTTCAGCCGCTACGAGCTGCCGGCGATCATCGCGACCTGCGGGATCATCCTGGCGGCGCTCTACATGCTGATCGTCTACCAACGCACGATGACCGGCCCGACCGCCTCGAGCGTGGCGAAGATGCGTGACCTGCGGCCACGTGAGATCTTCGCGGTGGCGCCGCTGATCATCCTCATCCTCGTGCTCGGGTTGTTCCCCAAGCCCGCCATCGCCTTGATCTCGCCTGCGGTCGAGTCGACGATGAGCCGGGTCGGTGTGACCGATCCGGCGCCGAAAGTCCCCGTCACGGCTCCTTCGGAAGGTACGAAGTGACTCCGATCATCCTGGCCCAGGAGTTTCAGAGCCCGACGATCGAGTACTCCAAGCTCGCGCCGATGCTCATCGTCTTCGGTGCGGCGATCCTCGGCGTACTCCTCGAGGCGTTCCTTCCGCGTCGGCTGCGCTACCCGACCCACGTCGTCGTCGCCCTCGTCGCCCTGGTGGCGGCGCTGGTGACGACGATCGGGCTGGCCGGTACCTCGATGGTGGCGGCCGAGGGCGCGGTCGCGATCGACGGCTTCACGTTGTTCCTGTGGGGCACCATCATCGTGATGGCGATCATCTCCGTCCTGTTGCTGGCCGAGCGCCACGTCGACGGTGGAGTGACGGCGTTCGCGGCCCAGGCGTCGGCGCTGCCCGGCACCGAGGCCGAGCGTGAGGCGCTCAGCCGCCGGCTCGAGCAGACCGAGGTGTTCCCGCTCTTCCTCTTCGCGGTCGGCGGCATGCTGCTGTTCCCCGCCGCCAACGACCTGTTGACGATGTTCGTCGCGCTCGAGGTGCTCTCGCTCCCGCTGTACCTCCTGTGTGGCCTGGCCCGGCGGCGCCGGCTGCTGTCGCAGGAAGCCGCGATGAAGTACTTCCTGCTCGGCGCCTTCGCCTCGGCGTTCTTCCTCTACGGCATGGCGCTGCTCTACGGCTTCGCCGGCACGGTGTCGTTCTCCGGCATCGCTGCGGCCGTCGGCGCGAAGGTCGGCCTGGACGGGCTGCTGCTCGGTGGCACGGCGCTGGTCGCGGTCGGCCTGCTGTTCAAGATCGGTGCCGCGCCGTTCCACATGTGGACGCCGGACGTCTACCAGGGCGCTCCGACCGCCATCACCGGCTTCATGGCCGCCTGCACCAAGATCGCCGCGTTCGGCGCCCTGCTCCGGCTCTTCTACGTCGCGCTCGGTGCGGCTCGCTGGGACTGGCAGCCGATGATCTGGGTCATCGCCATCATCACGATGGGGGTGGGCGCGGTACTCGCGCTCACGCAGACCGACATCAAGCGGATGCTGGCGTACTCCTCGATCGCGCACGCGGGCTTCCTGCTGGTGGGCTTCGTCGGGGTCCGCGACGCCATCGCGGCGAACACCTCCGCGGTGCTCTTCTACCTCGCGGCCTACGGCTTCGCCACGGTCGGCGCCTTCGCGGTCGTCACGCTGGTCCGCGACCAGAGTGGCGAGGCGACGCACCTGTCCCGGTGGGCCGGGCTCGGGAAGAAGTCCCCGTTGCTCGCCGGCGTCATGACGCTGTTCCTGCTCGCCTTCGCCGGAATCCCGCTGACCAGTGGCTTCATGGGCAAGTGGGCGGTCTTCAGCGCGGCCTGGGAGGGCGGCGCCTGGCCGCTCGTGGTGATCGGTGTGTTGGCCAGTGTGGTGGCGGCGTTCTTCTACGTCCGGGTCATCGTGGTGATGTTCTTCTCCACGCCGGCCGCCGAGGGACCGACCGTCGCGGTGCCGAGCGTCTTCACCTCGGTCGCGGTCGCTGTGGGCGTCGCCGCTACGGTTGTCCTGGGTCTGATGCCGCAGCCGCTGTTCGAGCTCGCGACACGGGCCGCACACCTGGTGGGTTAGACGCGATCCGCAGGTGTGACGACACGCCCGCAGGGGAGGTACGCCGATGAGCATGGCGGGTCTTGCGTTGCCGTCGGTCGACCGCGACCTGGAAGAGCGGGTACGCCGGCGGCTGGCTGAGATCGAGGAGGAACTCGCCCGCGAGGTGGCGAGCGAGTTCGGCTTCGTCACCGAGGCCGCGCGGCACCTGATGGACGCGGGCGGCAAGAGGTTCCGGCCGCTGCTCGTCGTACTCGGCGCGGAGTTCGGGGACCCGGAGTCGACGGCGGTCGTGCCGGTCGCGGTCGTCCTCGAACTCACGCACCTGGCGACGCTGCACCACGACGACGTGATGGACGAGGCGGTGCTGCGCCGCGGCGCACCGAGCGCCAACGCGCGTTGGGACAACTCCGTCGCGATCCTCACCGGGGACTACCTGTTCGCGAAGGCGTCGGACCTGATGGTCGACCTCGGCCTGGACGCCGTACGCATCCAGGCCCAGACCTTCGGCCGGTTGGTCGAGGGGCAGATCCGGGAGACCCTCGGCCCGGCCGAGGGGGCGGACGGGCTCGACCACTACCTCGCGGTGCTCACCGACAAGACGGGGTCCCTGATCGCGACCTCGGCACGGCTCGGCGCCAAGCTCACCGGTGCGTCGGCCGCGATCGAGTCCGTCATGACGGACTTCGGCGAGAAGATCGGCATCGCGTTCCAGCTCTCCGACGACATCCTCGACCTCACCAGCGACTCGGCGCAGTCCGGAAAGACACCAGGCACCGACCTGCGGGAGGGCGTCCCCACCCTGCCGGTGCTGCTGGCCCAGCGCTCGACCGACCCGGCCGACGCCCGGCTGATCGAGCTCCTGTCCGCTCCGTTGACCGACGACGCCCGCCATCTCGAGGCGCTCGGGCTGTTGCGCGCACACCCGGCGATGGAGGAGGCCCGCGTGATCGTGCAGCAGTGGGCCGACGACGCACGGGCGAGTCTGGACCCGTTGCCCGACATCCCCGCCCGCAAGGCCCTCGCCGCCCTCTGCGACCTGGTGGTCTCGCGCACCGGCTGACCGTGGTCAGCCGGTGGGCTCGCCCCGCTCCTTCAGGCCGGCGAGGTCCTCAGGGGTGTCCAGGTCCTCCGGCGAACCCACGTCGTCGCAGGGCACCGGTGTGGTGAGCTCGGGGTGCGACCGTAGGTAGGCGCGCGCCCCGACGTCGCCGACCGCCAGCGCCGCGACGTCGGCCCAGGTGGAACGCGCGAGCAGCACGGGGTTGCGGGGCTTGCCCGCGTAGGTCGCGACAGCGGCGACCGCGCCCTGCTCGTACGCCGCGAGCAGTCGGCGTACGGTCCGCGCGGTCAGGAGCGGCTGGTCGACCAGCGTGACCACCACAGCTTCCGCGTCGGCCGGCAGGGAGTCGAGGCCGGCGCGCAGCGAGGAGCCCATGCCGCTGGGCCAGTCGGGATTGGGTACGACGGTGGCTCCGGTCAGGTCGGCGGTCGCGACCACCTCGTCCAGGCTCGCGCCGAGGACGACGTGGTTGGGGGAGCAGCCCCCTTCGGTCACCAACGCGAGGGCACGCTCGACGAGCAGACGTCCCTCGAACTCCACCAGTGCCTTCGGCCGTCCCATGCGTCGACCGGCGCCGGCGGCGAGCAGCAGACCCGCGACGCTCATGGGGCCGCCGGCCTGCTGATGTTGTCTCGCACGCCTCACACCGTAGTCGGCCCGCCGGGCCATGGAGGAGCCCGGCCGTTCCCCCTGCCGGAGGAAGTGGGGTTGGTCCTGACGGGGGAGGCCGCGAGCCAGGCCTCTTGGAAGACTCGTGATCAGCTCAGCAGCCGCGTCAAGGACAAGTCGGGGTCCGTTCGAGGCCTCGTTCCTATGGTCATCCGGTGGCATACGCCCAACTGCGAGTGGCTGTGTCGATGCCCAGCCACGAGGAGCCGGCGTCTTGTCATCGACAGCGATTCCGCAGGAAAGCCAAGGGGGACCGGAAGATGTCCGCGTCGGACTATTTCCATCATGAAGGCCACCGCCAACTCCGACAGGTCGTAGCAGAGTTCGCCGAGCACGAAGTGCGCCCTCACGTCGCCCGCATGGAAGAGGAACGCACGATCGAGTACAAGTTGCCCCGCACGATCGCCGAGCAGGGCTGGATCGGTGTGACGATTCCGCGGGTCTACGGCGGAATGGGGATGGGACACCTCGCCAAGACCATCATCATCGAGGAGTTGTCCAGGGTCAGCGCGGCCATGGGCGCGATGGTCCAGGCATCACAACTCGGCGTCGCGAAGGTGATCCACTTCGGGTCGGCGCAACAGAAACGCCACTGGCTTCCACGCTTCGCCTCCGGTGAGTCGTTGCCCACGATCGCCGTCACCGATCCCGTTTCAGGCGGCCACGTCCTGGGCATGGCCGGAACCGCACGACGTGACGACAACGGCGACTACATCCTCAACGGCCGCAAGTGGTTCGTCGGAAACTCCCACATCGGTGACGTGCACGGAGTCGTCCTGCGCACCGGAGAGGGCTCACGTGGCCTGTCGGCGTTCCTGGTCGAGTCCGACCGTCCCGGCTTTCATCTCGGAGACGCCGGCACCTACGGCGGCCTGCACGGGTTCAGTTTCGGCGAACTCCTCTTCGAGGACTGCCGGGTCCCCGCCGCCAATCTGCTCGGTGAGGAAGGCCAGGGCCTCGACGTGGCCTACTCCTCCAGCGTTTTGTACGGGCGCCCCAACCTCACCGCCGTAGCCCTGGGCATCCACCAGGCCGTCGTCCAGGACACCGTTCGCTTCTGCAAGAACCGTGTCCTCTACGGCAAACCCATGACAGACATGCCCACCATCAACCTCAAGCTCGGCGAAATGCAGTCCCGACTGATGACGGCCCAACTCACCGCCTACCACGCGGCCCACCAACTCGACACCGGTCAACCCTGCGACGCCGAACTCATGAACGCCAAGCTCGTCAACACCGAATACGCCCTCGAATCCGCCCGCGACGCCATGCACATCCTCGCCGGACGCGGACTGCAGATCTCCCACTCGATCGAACGCTACCTCCGCGACACCCTGCACCTGTTTCCCCAGCCGGCACCTCCGACATCCAACGCCTACGACTCGGCAAGGTCGCCTCCGGCAGCTACGGCCGACAGTGGTCGACACGCCTCAACCACCAACGCACGGCCTGACAACCGCCCCACCCGACCGCGGCCCACCTGCCCCAATGAACGTGAAGCCTGACGGGCACGGCCCGTCAGGCTTCACGATCGAGATCATGATCACCCGAAGGTGGTCATGGGGTGGGGACCGTCAGTCCTTCCAGACGCAGGCGACCGCGGGCCGCGGCTGGTCGCCGAAGGGCCAGTGCGACTTCGGGGTCTCCGGAGTCCCACCGTCGAGCTCACCCGGGTGCTGGACCGCGACGAAGACTGTGCGCTGGTCCTCACTCACCAGCGGACCGCAGGTCTCCGCGCCGATCGGCACCGTCAGGAACTGCTTGACGTGGCCACGCTCCGGCCCGCGGGTCGCCGTGGCGAACAGGCCGTCGTTGGAGCCGAGCGCGTTTCCGTCGGTGGAGATCCAGAGGTTCCCGCTGCCGTCGAAGGCCACGTTGTCCGGGCAGGAGATCGGGCTGACCTTGGACTTGTCGTACCCACCGAAGTAGGTGCTCGGGTCCTCGGGGTCGCCGCAGACGAGGAAGAGCCGCCACGTGAACGTCCGGGCTGCCGCGTCCTGGTGTTCCTCGTCGAACTCCACGATGTGACCGTGCTTGTTGGTCGCCCGCGGGTTGGCCTCGTCGACCTGGGCGGCGGTCCGGCTGTCGTTGTTGGTGCAGGCCATGTAGACAGACCCGGTCACCGGGTTGCGCTCGACGTCCTCGGGCCGGTCCATCTTGGTCGGGCCCATCTTGTCGGCGGCGAGCCGGGTGTTGATGAGGACCTCCGCGACCGACATGCCGGGAACGAAGGACTCCTTGTCGGTGCAGAGCTTGATCCACTCGCCCGTGCCGTCGTACTGGCCGTCGTCGCTGCCGTCACCGGTGAACTTCGCGACGTACAGCGTGCCGTGGTCCAGCAGGTCCATGTTGTGCCGGTGGGCCGCGGCGGAGTTGCCCTTGCGCTGACGGTCGGTGGAGACGAACTTGTAGAGGTAGTCGAACTTCTCGTCGTCACCGAGGTAGACGACCGCGCGTCCGTCCTTGGCGATCGTGACCGTCGCGCCCTCGTGCTTGAACCGGCCGAGCATGGTGCGCTTGCGGGGCACGGCGTCGGGGTCGTGCGGGTCGATCTCGACGACCCAGCCGAACCGGTTGGCCTCGTTCGGGTGCTTCGCGAGGTCGAACCGCTCGTCTACCCGGCTCCAGAACTTCCCGGAGTTCGCCGCGATCGGCAGGCCGTAGCGCTTGAAGGCGTCGACGTAGGCGGGGTCGACCGGTGCGGAGGCCTCGAAGTACTGGTTGATGTTCTCCTCGCCGTGCAGCGTCGTACCCCACGGGGTGACGCCACCGGAGCAGTTGTTGAGCGTGCCGAGGACGCGCCGGCCCGAGGGGTCCGCCTTGGTCTTCAGCAGGGCGTGCCCGGCGGCCGGTCCGGTGACGAGGAACGGCGTGGTGGCGGTGAAGCGGCGGTTGAAGGGGCGACGGCCCGACCGCGCGAGCCGCCAGCGTCCGGTCCGCCCGACCCGCTCGATCTCCACCACGGACATGCCGTGGGCGGCCATCGCGATCCTGAGCTGCTCGATCGGGGCGCCGGCGCCGTCCTTCCAGCCGCGGAACATCAGGATCTCGTCGGTGTACTCATGGTTGATGACCATGAGCGCGCGCTCCGAGCCGCGCGGGCCACGTCCCAGCGGGAGCACCATGAGGTAGTCGTTGTTGTAGCCGAACTGCTTGGACTGCGCGTGGGCGGTCTGCCGCTCGAAGTCGAACCTCGGGGCGTCGGGCGTCACCGGGTCGCCCCACGCGGCCACGACGGCCTGGTGGTAGCCCTTCGGGACGGAGAGTTGGTCCAGCTTGTTCGGCGCGACGGGAGTGAAGTCGAGCGAGTCGACCCCACCGTGGTGCCCGCGACCATGGGACGGCTTGGAGGGGCCGTGCGCCGTCGGGAGCTTCGGCATGCCGGCCATCGACGACGCGGCCGCCGGGGTCGGGGCCAGGGCGGCGCCCGCGCTCAGCAGGAGTGCGCCGGCCGCACTGCCCTTGATGACGGAACGACGTGACAGCGCTGCCGTCACGACGTCACCGAAGTACTCGTTGTCGGTCGGGTTCGGCACCGGGTGGTCGCAGGCGCTCCCGCAGCGGAAAGTGCAGGTCATCCGGCTTCGCGTGCCGTGGCGCGGAAGGAGGGGCAGAAGGCGATTCATCGTCGGAGCGCTCCATGTCCACACGGAAGGTCAGAAAGGTCGGGGCAGCACTGGCTGTGACGCTAGGTGGCCAGTGCGGCCGGACCGCGACCCAAATCTGAACGGATGGTGACGGCAGTGGAGCCGCTCAGCATCGCCAAGCCGTCGGATCACTAAAAGAAACCTGGGAGAACCCGATCCGTGATGGCAGCGGCCTGTCGGAGCGTGACGGGCGTCGGGACCGGCGTCCAGCCCGAAACGCCCCACGCCGCCCGACCCCGGGGGCTGCGCTTCCCCCTCACGATGAGGAAGATACGACCGTGGACTCTGCGCTCGAGATCGCGACCCGCATCGCCAGTGCCTACCGGCGCATCGACGGGCTCGCCTTCGCGTACGGGCAGGGCCCGGTGGTCGCGGGGTTCACCCACGACTCCGACCTGGACATCATCGTCGTCTGGGACGGCACCGCTCCGCCGAAGAACCGTTCCGTCGCCATCAAGGCGCTGCACAACGGACCGGGCAAGCCGATCCAGTACGACTACCCGAGCTTCGCCCTCGACCGGTTCTGGGTGAACGGAACGCAGGTCGAGATCTCCCACAAGACCTTCGACACGTTCCAGGGTTGGGTCCGCGACATCCGGTCCGGTTGGGGCTGGGAGGACACCGACACCTCGATGGCGTTGTACTCCGTCGCCGGCTTCGCCTACGGGCGGGTGTTCGCCGACGACGGTCGCGCCGTCGCCGCGCGGACGGATCTGACGTCCTTCCCGCGGCTGCTGATCGAGCGGTCCCAGACCGTTCTCGCCGCCGAGTTGTCGTCGTACGGCCGCGACCTCGACGGGTGCGCCCGGCGTGGGGACGGGCTGCTCTTCCACGAGATCCTCGGCAAGGTGCTGCGGCACGCCCTGGTCGCGTGGTTCTCCGCCGAACACCGCTACTGCCCGCACCCCAAGTGGCTGCAGCACTGGATCGCGAGGTTCGGGATGGATCCGGGTATCGCCGGCCTGGAGCGGTCGCTGTGGGTGCCGGTCAACCTGGCCCGTCGGCGGGAGATCTTCCTCACCATGGCCGAGCGCATCCTGGCGCTCGGCCGGGACGAGAACGGCTGACCCCAGGGCTTGGTCACTCGCGGGGCGCCGTCGCCCGCGGGATGTGGTCGTGGGTGGTGGTCAGCCGCGGTCGGCGTCGACCACGGTGTCCACGGCGTCCTCGTAGAACGACAGGTGGTCCCGGATCCCGACGACCTCGGGCAGCGGGTCAGGGTAGGCCCAGGCGACGTCGCGCCCGGCGCCGTCCCCGCTCCGGAAGGTCCAGTAGGACGCGACTCCCTTGTACGGGCAGGTGGTGTGGGACTCCGTGGGGGCGAGCAGGTCGAAGTTGACGTCCTGCGCGGGAATGTAGAAACGATCGGCGAGCCCGGTCTCGGACACGATCAGCGGGTGCCGGGTCTCCGCGACAACCTGGCCGGACCGCACGATCCGGACATGCTGGGTGCCGGGTTCGGCGTCCACTCGGTGCTGTTCGGACGTGGTCATGAGGATCTCCTCGCTGCCGGTGGCGGTGACAGTTCTTCAACCTACGTCGGCGCCGGAGTATGCCGCGGCCGGCCGCCGGACCGGAAGATCGACGTCGTTCCGTCACGAATGACAGGTTGGCCGAGGCCGCTAACGGGGTACTACGAAACTGCCGCCCGGGCCGAAGGTCCATTTCCGTCCATGCCAGCCAGCTCGACCTCGGCCCGGGTGGCCTCGCCGTCGACGCGGCTCAGGTCGAGGCGAGCGAGCGGTGCCGGCCGACCCGCGTTCGGAGTCGGCGCCCGGTGCTTTGGACAGGTAGGAGGTGTGGAGTGAACGGCTCGGACCTGGGACTGCTGTTCCTCGCTGTGGCGGCCCTGGTGGCGATCTACCTGGGGTCGTGCCTCGTCCACCCCTACCAGGACTGCCCCAGCTGCAAAGGGACGTCCAAACACCGAGGCTCGGTGATGGGCGGGCTCCGTCTGTGCCAGCGCTGCAACGGCACCGGGCGGATCCGCAGGGCCGGGTCGATCCTGCTCGGACGCGGCAACCGAACCGTGCGTGGCAACCGAATCCCTCCCCGCACCCCCCGACGGTGAGCCTGCGGCCTGGCTCAGACGGGTTCGAGTGGGCGGTACGGCGGATCGGGAAGCTCGACCTCGATCGGGTCACCCGTACGGATCTCGCCGTCGGCCAGCACGATGCCCATGACGCCGGCCTTGCGGACGACCGAACCGTCCTCGGCGCGCCCGAGCACCTTGTTGAGCAGGCCCGACTGGAAGCCGTTGATCTGTTGGCAGGGGTTACGCAGTCCGGTCACCTTCACCTTCGCCGTCCCGCCGAACGTGAGCACGGCACCTGTCGGCAGCCCGAGCAGGTCGATGCCCTCGGTCGTGACGTTCTCCCCGAGCTCACCCGGCGCGACCTCGTAACCGGCGTCGCGTAGGTCCGCGTGCAGCTCACTGTGGATCAGGTGCACCTGCCGGAGGTTGGGCTGGCTCGGATCGCGCGCCACCCGGGACCGGTGTTTGACGGTGGTGCCCAGGTGCGCGTCGCCCTCGACGCCGAGGCCGGTGAGGAGCCGGATGGTCTCCTGGTTGGGCTTGCTGAAGCTGTGCGTCCCGCTTCGACTCACTGCCACGACCCGTGCCGCCATCGGAGGCCGCTCCCTTCACCCGTGGCCCCGGTCGGCGCCGATCTCGTCCCGATATGGGAGGTGCGCTCGCCCGGGGCGGACCGTCAGGATACCTGCGTGGACACCACGCCCCGGGTCGCTCGCCAGGTCATCCCCGCCTACCGCGAGCTCGGCGGGCTGGTGTTCGGTTACCGCCAGGCCGACATGCTCACCGGAGACGGCACCGCCCGCGTCGACCTCGTCCTGGTCTGGGATCGCGCGGAGCTACCGGCGGCGACCGCCCGTCCGTGGTCGGTCCTGGCGGGCGGCGAGGGTACGCCGGTCAGCATCCACCGGCCCGGTCTGGTCCTCGACCGGTTCGACCTCGGCGGTGTCCGGGTGGACGTCACCCACCGGCGCCGGAGCGTCTTCGAGGGCTGGCTTCGCGACGTACGGTCCGGACGTGGATGGGAGGGTGCGGCGACCCCGATGCCGCTGCACGCCGTCGCGGGCTTCGCCTACGGCGTACTCCTCGAGGACCCCGAGGGTGCCGGCGCCGCCTACCGCGGCTGCCTCGCGACGTTCCCGCCGGCGTTGGTGGAGCGGTCGCGGGAGGTGCTGGCGGCGGAGGTCGCGGCCCACGACGCACACCTCGAACGCTGCGCGCGTCAGGGTGACGGCTGGCTCTTCCACGAGCTGCTCAGCCCGGTCCTGCGGCATGCGCTGGTGGCGTGGTTCGCGGCCGAGCATCGGTACTGTCCACACCCGCGGTCGCTGCACCAGTGGGTGGCCCGCTTCGCGATGAACCCGTCGATCGCGGCCCTCGAACGCGGCATGTGGGCACCGCCCGTCAGTCTGGCTCGGCGACGGGAACTGTTCTTGACGATGGTGGAACGGATTCTCGCGTTCCCGCCGCCCGCCGCCGGTGCTGACGTACGCCGTCCCAGGTGAAGACGATCAGCGCGAGCCACACGAACCCGAACCCGAGTAGTCGGTGTGCCGGCATGGGTTCGTGGAGGGCGAGGACGCCGAGCAGGAACTGCAGCGTGGGCGAGAGGTACTGCAGGATGCCGAGCATCGTCAGGGACACCCGACGCGCCGCTCCCGCGAACAGCAGCAGCGGGATGGCGGTCACCACGCCGGCCCCGGCGATCAGGACGACCTGGAGCGGGCCGTGATGCCCGAACGCCGCGGTGCCGCTGAACTGCAGCCACACCAGGTAGCCGAGGGCGAGCGGGGTCGCCACCGACGTCTCCACCATCAGTCCCTCGACCGGTGCGACGCCCGCCTTCTTCTTGCAGAACGCGTACGCCGTGAAGGTGACCGCGAGGGTGAGCGCCACCCACGGCGGTCGCCCGTGGTCGACGGTGAGGATGACGACCGCGACGGTCGCGATCCCCACCGCGAACCACTGGACGCGGTTGAGGCGTTCGCCGAGCAGGAGGACGCCGACCAGCACCGTCACCAACGGGTTGATGTAGTACCCGAGAGCGGTCTCCACGACCTGGCCGTGGTTGACGGCCCAGATGTAGGTGCCCCAGTTGACGGTGATGATGAGGCCGGCGGCGGCGACGTAGGCGAGGCTGACCGGCCGTTGCCGGAGGCGGGACCACCATCCCGGTCGGGGCCGTGCCCGCAGGACGGCCGCGGCGAAGACGAGGGACCACACGATCCGGTGCGCGAGGATCTCCAGGGCGCCGGCGGGTTGGAGCAGTGGCCAGTAGAGCGGAAAGAGTCCCCAGGCCGCGTAGGCGGAGGCGCCGAAGATCAGTCCCCGGCGCTGCTCTTCCACGGGACGTAGCGTACGGATCAGATGATGATCAGACGAATCAGGGGTGCGCTGCTCGCGCGGCCTCGATCTTCGCCGCGCCCGTCACCTTCAACCAGGTGGCGAAGTCCAGTAGGCCCGGATGCAGCGTCCGCAGCGCCGCGATGTCGGGGACGCCGGCCGCGCCGGAGTTCAGGTACTCATAGGACCGGGCGAAGTTCGCTCCCCGCGCGCGTATGACGTCCATGGGAACCCGCACGTAACGCGTCGGCCGGCCGGTCGCCAGGGTGACGGCGGCGGCGATCTCGGGTGGGGTGAGGGCGTCGCCGGCGAGTTCGAGTGCCCGCCCGCGGAAGCGGTCCGGGTCGGCGAAGGCGAGGGCCGCGACCGCGCCGATGTCGTCGAGTGCGATCAGAGCCTGCCGTACGTCCGGGGCGATGGCGGTCGCCAACGTACCGTCGTGCACTCCCTGTCCGGGGACCGTCGTCGTGTAGTTCTCCATGAACGACGAGGAACGCAGGATGGTCGCGGACAGGCCCGACCCGCGCAGGTGCTCCTCGATCGCCCACTTGTTGTCGGAGTTGCGGAGGCCGACCCGCTGCTGGGCGCCGAAGCCGGACGCGTAGACGACATGACCGACGCCGCTCGCGCCGGCCGCGTCGACGACGTTCGTTCCCCACCGGATCTCCGTCTGCCAGTCGAAGTCGGCCGGCAGCCCGGGCAGACCCGGAGTGGGCTGGACGCTGAAGACACCGAACACGCCCCGCATGGCGGCTTCGAGCGAGCCGCGGTCGTTCATGTCGCCCGCGACGACCGTGGCGCCCGCCCGCGCGAGTGCCTGCGCGGCTGGACTGTCGACCGTCCGGGTCAGGGCGCGCACCGGCCAACCGTCGGCGAGCAGACGGGCGGCGGTCGCGCCACCCTGCTGGCCGGTGGCGCCGGTCACGAGGATGGGCTGGTCTTTCGAAGTCATGTACACCTCACGGGCCTAGAATCGGAACGATGAACCCGGTTAGACAATACGGAACGACCGCCCCGGTTAGCAACCAGGGGTGGGAGGAGGTCGTGCGGTGAAAGGTCCCAGTCGCCAGGTCGAACACAAGCGCGGCAGCACCACGTTGCGGGCCGACGCACGGCGGAACCGGGCAAGCGTCCTGGCGGCGGCCGAGGAGGCCTTCGCCGCCGAGGGACTCGCGGTGCCTCTCGACGAGATCGCCCGTCGCGCCGGAGTCGGTGCCGGGACGGTGTATCGCCACTTCCCGACCAAGGAGGCGCTCTTCGAGACTGTGGTGAGCGAGCGTCTCGCGCAGCTGGGCGAGGACGCGAAGGGCTACGCGGAGGCCGACGACCCCGGTGCGGCCTTCTTCGCCCTCTTCGCGGAGGTCGTCGAGCGGGCGAGGTTGAACAGGGCGCTCTGCGAGGCGCTCGAGGCCAGCACGGGCGTGGGCTTCACAGGTGGCTCACGTGCCCGCCGGGAGTTCCAGGACGTGTTCGGGGAGCTGCTCGGGCGGGCACAACGTGCCGGCGCAGTTCGCCGCGACGTCGACATCGAGACGGTGCAGGCGCTGCTCCGGGGCTGCGTGAGCATGGAGGCGCAGCGGCAGCGGCAGGGGAGTGCTGGGCAGGTCGTCGCGATCGTGTGCGACGGACTCCGTCCGGACCGGGCGACGTCCCGGTCCGGACCACAGTCCTAACCCCGCCTTCGGCGTTGTCCTGTCGGCGACGACGACAACGCCGCCAGCGTGGATGCCGAACGCCGCTCAGGGGCCGACGGTCCAGGTGTCTGCGCCTCGGAGTAGCTGGTCGAGGTGGCTGTGCCCGATCTCGGTTCCGCTGTCGGTGCTGGTGCCGTGCTCGTCGCGGGCCAACTCGAGCTGTTCGCGGACGAGGTCGTCGTACGCCGGCCGCTGCACCGACCGGAAGATCCCGATCGGCGTGTGCGCGAGTGAGCCTGGATCCGACAGTCGCGACAACGCGAACGCGAGGGCCGGGTCGTCGGCGTGGGCGTCGTGGACGAGTACCTGTTCGAGCCCGACCTCGGCGACGGGTGCGACCCGAAGGCCGCCGGTTGCCGGATCGCGGGTGACCCCGAGTTCGCCGTCGGCGCCGAAGCGGATCGGCTGGCCGTGCTCGAGCCGGATCAGCGCGTCGTCGCGGGTGTCCTTGTCCTTGAGCAGGTCGAAGGCGCCGTCGTTGTAGATGTTGCAGTTCTGGTAGATCTCCACCAGCGACGTGCCGCGGTGCGCGACGGCCTCCCGCAGCACCGAGGTGAGGTGCTTGCGGTCGGTGTCGAGGGTCCGCCCGACGAACGTCGCCTCGGCGCCGAGGGCGAGGGACACCGGGTTGAAGGGCGCGTCGACCGAGCCGAGCGGCGTCGACTTGGTGATCTTGCCGCGCTCGGAGGTGGGGGAGTACTGCCCCTTGGTGAGGCCGTAGATCCGGTTGTTGAACAGCAGGATGTTGAGGTTGACGTTGCGGCGGAGCGCGTGGATCAGGTGGTTGCCACCGATCGAGAGGCCGTCGCCGTCACCCGTGATGACCCACACGGACAGGTCGGGCCGGGACGTCGCGAGCCCGGTCGCGATCGCCGGGGCGCGCCCGTGGATGCCGTGGATGCCGTAGGTGTCGAGGTAGTAGGGGAACCGGCTGGAGCAGCCGATCCCGGAGACGAAGACGATGTTCTCCCGCTTGACCCCGAGGTCGGGCAGGAAGCCCTGCACCGCGGCGAGGATGGCGTAGTCGCCGCAGCCCGGGCACCAGCGCACCTCCTGGTCGGAGGTGAACTCCTTGCGGTTCTGTGGCACGTCACTGGTGGGTACGCCGCGCAGGCCGGGGACCGGCAGGTCGGTCGTTGTCATCGGGTGGACACCTCCGTCGGCTCCGGGTCGAGCGTGTCCGCAAGCTCGGTGATCGCGCCGGTGAGCTCGGCCGCGCTGAACGGCAGGCCGCGCACCCGGTTGTAGCTCACCACGTCGACGAGGTAGTGGGCCCGCAACAGCAGGGAGAGCTGGCCGAGGTTCATCTCGGGGACGAGCACCCGGTCGTAGTGGCGCAGGACGTCACCGAGGTCGGGCGGGAAGGGGTTCAGGTGCCGCAGGTGTGCCTGGGCGACCGGGATCCCGTGCTCGCGGACCGCTCGGCAGGCGGCGCCGATCGGGCCGTACGTCGAGCCCCAGCCCAGCACCAGGATGCGGGCGTCGGACGTCGGGTCGTCGACCTCGAGCGGCGCGATGGAGCGGGCGACCGCGTCGACCTTGGCCTGGCGGGTGCGGACCATGAACTCGTGGTTGGCCGAGTCGTAGGAGATGTTGCCGTGGCCGTCGGCCTTCTCCAGTCCACCGATCCGGTGCTCCAGGCCGGGCGTGCCGGGCACTGCCCAGGGTCGTGCCAGGGTTTCGGGATCACGCTTGTAGGGCCAGAAGACGTGCTGTCCGTCCTCGGTCTCGTGGTTGGGCTCGGTCGCGAAGTCGGCCCGGATCACCGGGAGTTCGGCGACCTGCGGGACGCGCCAGGGCTCCGAGCCGTTGGCGAGGTATCCGTCGGAGAGCAGGATCACCGGGGTGCGGTAGGTCACCGCGATGCGGACGGCCTCGATGGCGGTGTCGAAGCAGTCGGCCGGGGACTGCGCCGCCACGATCGGCACGGGCGCCTCGCCGTTACGGCCGAACATGGACTGGAGCAGGTCGGCCTGCTCGGTCTTGGTCGGCATTCCGGTCGAGGGGCCGGCCCGCTGGATGTCGCAGATCACCAGCGGAAGCTCCAGCGCCACGCCGAGCCCGATCGTCTCGGACTTGAGGGCCATGCCGGGACCGGACGTGGTGGTGACGCCGAGCGAGCCGCCGAAGGACGCGCCGAGGGCGGCGGTGACGCCGGCGATCTCGTCCTCGGCCTGGAAGGTCGTCACGTCGAACTTCTTGTGCTTGCTCAGCTCGTGCAGGACGTCGCTCGCCGGAGTGATCGGGTAGGAGCCGAGGAACATCGGCAGGCTCGCCCGCTGGGCGCCCGCGATCAGTCCGTAGGCGAGCGCGAGGTTTCCGGAGATGTTGCGGTAGAGGCCGGCCTTCATCTCCGCCGGGCTGACCTGGTAGGAGACCGCGAATGCCTCCGCGGTCTCGCCGAAGTTCCAGCCTGCCCGGAATGCCGCGATATTGGCATCCCGGATCGCGGGATTACGGCCGAACTTGGCCTGCAGGAACGACAGCGTGGAGTCGGTCGGCCGGTTGTAGAGCCAGGAAACCAGGCCGAGGGCGTACATGTTCTTCGCCCGCGAGGCGTCCTTACGGGACAGCCCGAACTCCTTGACCGCCTCCGTCGTCATGCTGGTGAGGTTGAAGGAGTGCGTCTGGTAGGCCTCGAGCGAACCGTCCTCCAGCGGGTTGGCGTCATAGCCGACCTTCGCGAGGTTGCGGGTCGTGAACTCGTCGGCGTCCACGATCAGCGTGGCGCCGCGGGGGAGTTCGGGCAGGTTCGCCTTGAGGGCCGCGGGGTTCATGGCCACCAGGACGTCAGGAGCGTCGCCCGGGGTCAGGATGTCGTGGTCCGCGAAGTGGATCTGGAACGACGAGACCCCAGGCAGGGTCCCGGCTGGCGCCCGGATCTCCGCGGGGAAGTTGGGTAACGTCGACAGGTCGTTTCCGAATGAAGCGGTTTCCTGAGTGAATCGGTCACCGGCCAGTTGCATCCCGTCACCGGAGTCTCCGGCAAAGCGGATGATGACACGGTCGACCTGCAGGACCTGTTTGGTCACTGGGTGAACGACCTCCTCGACGCCGCGCAGGAATCTACCCGCCGTCCTGGGCGGCGCATTCCCATATGGTCCTTCTATGCTACGTGCGACCCGTGGTGCGACGTGGGGGCGACCGCACTGTGGAACGCCATTGCAGCATGCTTGTCGACTGTAACTCTCGGTGTTCCGGCCGGGCGAGCGGATCGGCAAGTCCTGGCCCCGACAGGGAGGACCCATCGATGCGACGTCCGACGAGGACGGCGTTCGCGGTCGTGGTGACTGCCATGGCCCTGAGCGCATGCAGTTCGCTGCCGCTTCCAGGACGGTCGGGAGACGATGGTGATTCCCCCGAACCTCGACGCTCGTCGACGGCCTACAGCGAAGCACAGGACGCGCAGGCCAAGGCGCCCGCACCCCCGGTGTCGGGAGCGCAGAACGGCGGGACGCTGCACGTTCTGTCCGACAGTACGCCGCACACGTTCGACCCCACGCAGGTCTACCACCTGGACACGCTGGCGATCATGCGGATGGTCACCCGTGGGCTCACGCAGACGCGCTACGACGACGGAAAGCCGGTGCTCGTCCCCGACATGGCGACCGACCTCGGCCGGCCCAACGCCGACTTCACGCGCTGGGAGTTCACCCTCCGGGACGGCCTGAAGTACGAGGACGGCTCGCCGGTGAAGGCCGCCGACGTGGCGTACGCGATCAAGCGCCAACTCGCCCAGGACACGCTGTCCGGCGGCCCGACGTACGGTCTCGACTACTACCTCGGCGGCAACACCTACAAGGGCCCCTACAAGAGCGGTGACGACTTCGAGGGCGTCGAGGCGCCCGATGACAAGACGGTCATCATCAAGATGCGCAAGTCGTTCCCGTCGATGCGTTATTACACGACGCTGCCGACGTTCGGCGCTATTCCGGAGGCCAAGGACACCCGCGACAAGTACGGTCTGCACCCGCTCGCGACCGGGCCCTACAAGTTCGAGAGCTACCAGCCCGGAAAGCAACTCGTGCTGGTCAAGAACCCGCAGTGGGATCCCGCCACCGACCCGGGCCGGCACCAGTACGTCGACCGGATGGTCTTCGACTTCGGGCTCGAACTCAACGACGTGCAGCAACGCATCATCGCCGACAAGGGAGCCGACCAGGCGGCGGTGAGCTACTCCGACATCCTCGCGACGAACTACGACGCGATTCACGGGACGCCGGCGGAGAAGCGGCTGGTGGTCGGTCCCAGCCCCTGCATCTCCTACATGTGGATGGACACCCGCAAGGTCCCCCTCCAGGTCCGCCGGGCGGTCGCGAAGGCGTGGCCGCTGGCCTCGGAGAACAAGGCGTCGGGGTCCGTGCCCGGGTTGACCTGGCAACCGGCGACCACGATCATGCCGTCGGCCACGCCGGGCTGGCTGGAGGCCGACGCGATCGGCAACAAGGGCGAGGGCAACGGCGACCCGGTGGCGGCCAGGAAGCTGCTGACGGAGGCCGGCCAGCTCGGCTTCGAGTTGTCGTTCTACTACTCGGCGGACGACGAGATCGACACCAAGATCGCGAACGTCCGCAAGAATGCGCTTACCAAGGCCGGCTTCACGGTCAAGACCATGCCGGCGCCGGGTGCGCTCTCGCGCGAACTGTCCGACGACTCGATCCGCCCGGCCAACCTGCGTGAGGCCAGCTGGTGCATGGACTGGGCCAACGGCGACTCGGTGCTGCCGGCCATCCTCGACGGCAAGAAGGCGAACCTTCCGGGCGCTCCGGTCCCGTCGTTCCTGAACGTCAAGACCGTCAACGACGAGATCGAGCGGATCAGCTCGCTGCCAGCCGACAAGGCCCTGGGTGAGTGGGGCCAGCTCGACAAGATGATCATGGACGACTACCTGCCCGTCGTCCCGCTCGGCGAGGGTGGCACCACCCTGCTGCACGGCTCCAAGGTGGGCAACGTGATCGTCGACTCGGTGGGCGGGATGCCCGACTACGGCCAGATCTACGTGCAGAAGTAACGGCGTTCGACCCGGCGCCCACCTCAGGACGTGGCGGCGCCCGGGTCGTCCACCAGTCGGCGCAGGAACTGCCGGGTGCGCGGCTCGACCGGGTCGTCGAGGACCTGCTCGGGTGGGCCCTGTTCGAGGATGACCCCTCGGTCCAGGAAGCACACCCGGTCGGCGACCCGGCGGGCGAAGCCCATCTCGTGGGTGGCGATCACCATCGTCATGCCGTCCTGCTTCAGGTCGCCGACGAGGGCCAGCACCTCGCCGACGAGCTCGGGGTCGAGGGCGGAGGTCACCTCGTCGAACAGCATCAGCCGCGGCGAGTTGATCAGCGCGCGGACGATCGCGGCCCGCTGCTGCTGACCGCCGGAGAGCCGGTCGGGGTACTCGCGCGCCTTGTCGGCGAGCCCGACCCGGGTGAGCAGTTCCATCGCGGCCTGCTCCGCCTCGCCGCGGGCGCGGCGGTGGACCCGGCGCGGTGCCAAGGTCACGTTGTCGAGGACGCTCAGATGCGGGAACAGGTTGAACGACTGGAAGACCAGGCCGATGCGCTGCCGGTGGCGGTCCGCGTCGGCGCGTGGGTCGGTGATCTCCTCCCCGTCGAGGCGGATCGTTCCGTCGCTCACCTGCTCCAGCAGGTTGACGCAGCGGAGCAAGGTCGACTTGCCGGAGCCGGACGCACCGATCAGGACGACGACCTCGTGCTCGGCGACGTCGAGGTCGATGCCGCGCAGCACCGGAGTGCCGGGCCGGCGACCGAAGGTCTTCCAGACGTCGCGGCACTCCAGCACGTGGGTGGTGCTCGGCCCGGCCGAGGCGGCCGGGGTCGACCTCGAGGCGGACTCTCGCGGCGTCGTGGGCATCAGGCCGACCCTTCCGCGGACTGGCGCCGCGCCGCTCGCAGCGTCACCCAGTCGGTGACCGCGACCAGGGGGATGGCGAGGGCGACGAACAACGCGCCGGCGACGACGTACGGCGTGAAGTTGTAGGTGGTGCCGACCGAGATCTCGGCGGCCCGGACGGCGTCGATGGGACCCGCGAGGGAGATGAGGCCGACGTCCTTCTGCATCGCCACCAGGTCGTTGAGCAGCGGCGGGCTGACCCGGCGGACCGCCTGCGGCAGCACCACGAACCGCATCGTCTGCCGGTAGCTCAGGCCGAGTGACCGGGCGGCCGCGCGTTGGCTTGGATGCACCGACTCGATCCCGGCGCGGAACACCTCGGCGAGGTAGGCGCTGTAGGTGAGCACGATCGCCGCCGCGCCGAGGACGACGACGCCCGGCGTCCCCTGGAGCCGCAGGCCCGGAACGCCGAGCGCCATGAGGTAGATGACGATGATCAGGGGTACGCCGCGGAAGGCGTAGGTGTAGCTCGTCGACAGCGCCCGGACCGGGAAGAAGACCGGCCCACGCAGCGTGCGCAGGAAGGCGATCACGAGGCCGAGCAGCAAGGCTCCAGCCGCGCAGGCGAGGAGCAGCCGGATGTTGAGCCAGAGTCCGGACAGGATGGTCGGCAGGGAGTCGCGGGCCACCTGCGGGTCGAGGAACGACTCCCGGACGCGGTCCCAGCCGGGTGCGCCGGTGAGCGCGACGTAGGCGAGGACCCCGAGGACACCGGTCGAGATCGCCGCGACCAGCACGGACCGGATGGTCTGCCGACGGCGGAAGCGTTCGCGTTCGACCTGCAGCGCGCTCGGGGTGTGGGCGGGTGACAGGCCCGACGCCAGCCGGTCGGCCGGCGATTCCGCGGGCGATGCGGTGGACTCGCCGGACGGCCGCTGGGCGGACTGGTGGGAGGGCTCGCGGGAGGACACGGCGTCAGCGCAGGACAGGCGCGTCGGCGACGTCCGCGAGCCAGGTGTCGGCCAGCTTGTCGAGCGTTCCGTCGGCACGGAGCGCGTCGACGGCCTGGGTGACACAGCCGGTGACCGGAGAGCCCTTGTCGAGCACCAGGCCGAACTGCTCCGGCGTACCCGACCGCTGCTCGATCTGGCCGACGATCGTGGCGTTTTCCAACTGCGCACCGGTCATGTAGAACGCTGTCGGCAGGTCCACGACGAGGCCGTCGATGGCGCCGTTGGCGAGTGACTGGCGGGCGTTGTCGTTGTTGGGGTAGACCCGCGGCTGTTTGGTCGGCCGCACGACGTCGGTGATGACGTTGTAGCTGGTGGTGTTGACCTGGGCGCCGAGTTGGGCGTCCTCGAGGTCCGCGACCGACGTCGCGTTCGCGATCTTCGACGACTTCAACGCGACGACGGCCTGGGTCGCGTCGTAGTAGGAGGAGCTGAAGTCGACGGCCTTCCTGCGCTCGTCGGTGATGGTGAACTCGTTGATGTCGAAGTCGAAGTCCTTCGGCCCGGGCTGGATGGCGTTGTTGAACCGCACCCGGGTCCAGGTCACCTCGGCGGCGCTGAACCCCAGCTTCTTGGCGACGGCGTAGGCGACGGCGGACTCGAACCCCTTGCCACTCGACGGGTCGTCGTCGGCGAACCACGGCTCGTAGGCCGGCTGGTCGGTGGCGATGGTGAGGGTGCCGGCGGTGTGCAGGTCGAGGCTGTCCTTCGCGCAGGTCGCGCCGGTCCCTGACGCGCTCGCGCCCGGGGAGGTCGCGGCCGGCTCGCCGCCGCTGTCGGTGGAACTCTTCTCCGGAGCACACGCGGTCAGCGCTGTGGCGAGACCCGTGAGGGCGACGAGGGCGGTCAGGGCGGCGATCCGACGATCCGATCTGGTGCGAGGGCGCATGACGCTGACTCCGGGGGTCGGTACTCGATGTGTGACGGCGGCGGAGCTGCGGCCGACCTCGTCCGGCCGGCCCGACCGAACGAGTATGACGGAGGGCCCGGACAGCGAGCCTCGTGAAGGTCGGTCGCCGGACTCGTGGCGCTTCGACGGCGATCCGGGACGGCGCGCTGGGCTCCCAGCGGCGATGGCCGCGGGTCGCGATGTGCTCGCCTTCGGTAGCGGCGGACGAGGACGACGGTGGGAACGGGCCGACCCAGGCCCTAGACTCGCGGAACTGGTGGAAGGAGCTGCTCGCCGAACGACGGAAGGAGCGCAGGCGTGGGCGCGGAGGGCGTGGTGTTGGCCGACAACGCGGGCTACTACGCGACCTATACGACCGTTCTGCTGGTCGTCCTGGCCGGTGCCGCCTTCGCCGCCGTCGCGTTCGGGGCCAACCGGATGTTGCGGCCAACTCGCCCGACCCGGGAGAAGCTTCTCACCTACGAGTCCGGCGTCGATCCGGTCGGGGAGGGCTGGGCGCAGGCGCACGTCCGCTACTACGTCTTCGCCTACCTCTACGTCGTGTTCGCCGTCGACGCCATCTATCTCTTTCCGTGGGCGACGGTGTTCGCCCTCCCGGGCTTCGGCTGGGCCACGCTGGTGGAGATGTTCGTCTTCATCGGGTTCATCGCGGTCGGTCTGCTCTACGCGTGGCGCAAGGGGGTGTTGGTGTGGACGTGACGTCCACAGGTGGCGACTCGGACGGCGGCTCCGCCGGTCCGGTCGACCTGCCGCTGCCCACGGTCGGTCCGTCGACGGGTGAGCTGGGCGCGGTCTCCCGGCTGGCGCCCGAGCCGCTGAAGTTCGTCCTCAACTGGGGCCGGCGCTGGTCGCTGTGGGTCTTCAACTTCGGCCTGGCCTGCTGCGCCATCGAGTTCATCGCGTCGTCGATGTCGCGCCACGACTTCATCCGGCTGGGTGTCATTCCGTTCGCGCCGGGTCCGCGGCAGGCCGACCTGATGGTCGTCTCCGGCACCGTCACCGACAAGATGGCGCCGGCCATCCGGCGACTCTACGAGCAGATGCCGGAGCCGAAGTACGTCATCTCCTTCGGTTCCTGCTCCAACTCCGGCGGACCGTACTGGGACTCCTACTGCGTCACCAAGGGCGTCGACCAGATCGTCCCGGTCGACGTCTACGTGCCGGGGTGCCCGCCGCGCCCGGAGGCGCTGCTGCAGGGGATCGTGCGGCTGCAGGAGAAGATCGCGGCCGAGTCGCTGCCCGACCGCTACACCGGCGGACCCGCGGCCGGCTCGCCCGCGTCGCCGGGCGGCGAGCCTCGGACCCGCGGCCGCTGGCGTGGTGCCGCGTCCCTGTTGCGTCGTCCGCTGCGGCCGGAGGATCGCGGATGAGCTGGCCCGCGGAGGTGCGCGCCGGCCTGGCGTCCGCGTTGGACGCCGAGGTCGGCCTGGACGAGGGGTTCGGGCCGCCCACGCTCGACGTCCCTCCCGACCGTTGGGTCGACGCGCTCACCGCCCTGCGGGACGTCGCCGGCTGCACGTACTTCGACTGGTTGTCGGCCGTCGACGAACTCGACCAGGGCTTCTCGGTGGTGTGCCACGTCGCCGCGCTGCGTGGTCCACGAGCGGCCGAGCCTCCCGCTGATGGTGCGTACGGTGACGCGTCGATCGGTGCGGCGGCGAACGGTGACACGTCGATCGGTGCGGCGGCGAACGGCGGGCTCGCGCACCTGCTGCTCCGTACCCGGATCCCTCGCGACGCCGCGCGGCTGCCCACGGCGGTCGGTGTGTACGCCGGGGCCGCCTGGCACGAGCGGGAGACCCACGAGATGTTCGACATCGACTTCGTGGGGCATCCGAACCTCGTGCCGCTGCTGCTGCCGGATGAGTTCGAGGGGCACCCGCTCCGTAAGGAGTTCGTGCTCGCCGCACGGGTGGCCAAGCCCTGGCCGGGCGCGAAGGAACCCGGCGAGTCCGACCACGAGGCCTCCCGCGCCCCGAGTCGACGTCGGGTGGCGCCACCCGGCGTGCCCTCCCCGGACGCCTGGGGACCCCGTCCGCCCGGATCTCCCGCACCCGACCCGATGGAGGCCGCGGCGCCCGCGCGGCCTGCCCGGCGGGCCGACCGTGGTGGCAGGGCGGCCGGACGAGCGGCCGGCGCACGAGGGACCGAGCGCCCGGCGCGTGCCCCGCGCCCAGACCGAACCGCGTCGGAGGCCGCGCCGGAAGGGAACACACCGGCTCCACCGCCGGACGATTCTTCCGCGGGAGAGACCCACTCGGACGGGAGCGGCGGCGATGCCTGAGGCTCTCGAGGTCGTACTCCGTGTGGTGTGCGTGTTCGTGGCGTTCCTCGTGCTGCCGCTCCTGGTGGGCCAGACCGAGCACAAGGTGATGGCCCACATGCAGGGCCGCCTCGGCCCGATGTACGCCGGCGGCTTCCACGGGTGGGCTCAGCTGGTCGCCGACGGCGTGAAGTTCGCGCAGAAGGAGGACGTCGTCCCGGCCAGGGCCGACCGGACGGTGTTCCAGCTGGCGCCGGTCCTGGCGCTGCTGCCGTACCTCGTCGCCCTGGTGGCGATCCCGCTCGCACCCGGCCTGGTCGGCGTCGACCTGGAGACCGGGCTCTTCTTCGTGCTCGCCGTGATGGGCATCGGCGTGCTCGGCTCGCTGATGGCCGGGTGGGCCAGTGCCAACAAGTACAGCCTGCTGGGCGCCTTCCGCTCGGCCGGCCAGCTGCTGGCCTACGAACTTCCGTTCGTCCTCGCGGCGGCGAGCGTCGCGATGGCGGCCGGAACGCTGTCGCTGTCCGGGATCGTCGCGGCCTGGCAGCCGTGGTGGCTGCTGTGGCAGCTGCCCGGCCTCTTCGTGTTCTTCGTGGCCGGGCTCGCCGAGCTCGCCCGACCGCCGTTCGACATGCCGGTCGCCGACGCGGAGATCATCTTCGGTCCCTACACCGAGTACACCGGGATCCGCTTCGCGTTGTTCCTGCTCGCGGAGTACGCCGGGATCGTCGTGCTGGCGGCACTGACGACCGTGCTCTTCCTGGGCGGCTGGCAGGGGCCGTTCAGCGATTCACTCGGCTGGTTGTGGACGCTGCTGAAGGTCTTCCTGGTGGCGTTCGTGGTGATCTGGGTGCGGGTGGCCTACCCGCGGCTGCGGGCCGACCAGCTGCAGCGGCTGGGCTGGCAGCTTCTGGTGCCCCTCGCCCTGCTGCAACTCGCCCTGACCGGTGTCGTCACGGTGGCCATGTCATGAGGCGTGGACCTGTCGTGAGGCGTGGACCTGAGGTGAAGGGTGGCTGTTCGTGAAGGAGGTGCGGAAACAGTGACCGAACTCCCGGGCAAAGGACTCGCGCGCGGACTCAAGGTGACGTTCGACAACCTCACCCGGCGCGCGGTGACCCAGCAGTATCCCGACGTCAAACCGGACCTGCCGGCGCGTTCTCGCGGAGTGATCGCGCTCTTCGAGGAGAACTGCACCGTCTGCATGCTCTGCGCGCGTGAGTGTCCGTGCTGGTGCATCTACATCGACTCCCACAAGGAGACGGCGCCACCGACCGAGCCGGGTGCGCGCGAACGCAGCCACAACATGCTCGACCGGTTCGCGATCGACTATTCGCTGTGCATGTACTGCGGGATCTGCATCGAGGTGTGCCCCTTCGACGCGTTGTTCTGGTCGCCGGAGTTCGAGTACGCCGCCACCGACATCGCCGAGCTCACCCACGAGAAGGACGAACTCCGCGAGTGGATGTGGACCGTGCCCGTGCCACCGCCCGTCGACCCCGGTGCTGACGCGCCGAAGGAGTTGGGCGTCGCGGAACGGGCGGCGGACAAGGCGGCGGACAGGGGAGCGGACCGGGCAGGGGGCGTGTCGGGGACCGACCGGCCGACCCGCCGGCCGGGTGCACCGGCATCCGAGCCGCCGCCTCCCGTGGATCCTGACTGACCCGACGTCCACCGCAGTGTCCCGTGGCCGTACCGGCGTGTCCGCCGCACCGGTGTGGGCCGCCGTGGAAGAAATCGACCGAGAGACCGACACCCGGGAGGGAGGCCACGCATGATCGTCGTCGACGTCCTGTTCTGCCTGCTCGGAGCGGTCGCGGTCGGCTCCGCCCTGCTGGTCGTGACCACCCGCCGGATCGTGCACGCCGCGCTCTGGCTCGTCGTCACCCTGGGCTCGCTGGCCGGGTGCTACCTCCTCCTGACGGCGGAGTTCGTGGCGTGGGTGCAGATCCTGATCTACCTCGGAGCGGTCGTCGTACTCCTGCTCTTCGCGCTCATGCTCACCAAGGCGCCGACCGGGCCGATGCCGGGCCTCACCGCCGGCAACGCCTGGGTGGCCGGGATGGTCGCCATCGCGGTCGCCGTGGTGCTCGTCGTCACGGTGGTCGCCGGGTTCGCCGGCCAGGTGATCCCCCTGGACCAGGTGGAGATCGGCGGCGCCCGGGCGACCGGCGACGCGCTCTTCTCGACCTGGGTGCTGCCGTTCGAGGTGCTGTCGGTGCTGCTCCTCGCCGCCCTCGTGGGCGCGATCGCGTTGTCGAGGCGGGACGGCGACGACCGGGCCCGCCGCGGCCGAGGGCGGACCCGAGACGCGTCGGGAGGTACGGCCTCCGCGGGCACGACGTCCACCGGCACGGGGTCCGCGGGCACGGGCTCGACATCCGCGGCGTCCGCGGGGACGGCGGAGTCCGCGGTCTCGGGGCGGACGTCGGTCAGCGCGCCGACGGGTACGGCCAGGTCGGGCGAACCCGACGGGGACGGCGAGACACCTCCGGCCGACCTGGAGAGGAGTACCTGATGCCGCTCCTGTTCCCGCTCGTCGTCGCGGCCCTGCTGTTCGCCATCGGCGTCTACGGCGTCCTCGCCCGCCGCAACGCCGTCCTCGTCCTGATGGGCGTGGAGCTGATGCTGAACGCCGTCAACCTCAACCTCGTCGCCTTCGACGCCTGGCATCGGGACGCACTCCACAGCGGCCAGGTCCTCACCCTCTTCACCATCACGATCGCCGCGGCGGAGATCGGGCTGGGGCTCGCGATCGTCCTGCTGTTGTTCCGGTCCAGACGCCAGATCGACGTGGACGCCGTACGCGATCTCGCCGACCGGGACGCCGCCGACCGTGAGCCGGCTGACCGTGAACTGGCTGACGGTGAGCCGGCTGACCGTGAGCCGGCCGAGCGTGCCGGCGCGGCGGAGGCGGGCCGATGACCGAGGCCTTCCTCGCCCTCGCGGCACCGTTCGTCGCCGCCTTGATGGCCCTCGCACTCGGGAAGCGGGTACCCCGGCTGGTCGCGCCGATCGGTGTCGCGGGCACCGCTCTCGCGTTCGTCGCGGCCTGCGTGCTCACCGGCCGAACCCTCGCCGGCGACCTCGGCGTCCGGAGCGCCTCGCTCGCGTACGTGCCGACCGGCGGGTTGTCGTTCGACATCGCGTTCCGGGTCGACGGGCTCTCCGCGTTGGTGGCGCTCCTCGTCACCGGCGTGGCCCTCGCCGTGCAGATCTACTCGATCGACTACCTGCGTGGCGATCCGCGGTACCCGTCCTACGTCGCGTTCGTCTCGCTGTTCACCGCCGCGATGCTCACCGTGGTGACCGCCGACGACCTGTTCGTCCTGCTGGTCGGCTGGGAGGTGATGGGTGCCTGTTCCTACTTCCTGATCGGTCACCACTGGGAGTTGCGGGAGGCGCGCGACGGTGCGATCAAGGCGTTCCTCGCGACGCGGCTCGGTGACGTCGGCTTCGTGTTCGGGATCTTCGTGCTGGGTCTTGGCGCCGGCACGTTCTCCATCAGCGGCGTCCAGGAGGCCGCCGCGAGCGGCGAGCTGACGACGGGCACGGCGACGCTCGCGACCCTGCTGTTGCTCGCCGGTGTGGTGGGCAAGTCGGCGCAGTTCCCGCTGCACGTCTGGTTGCCGGACGCGATGGCCGGTCCGACGCCGGTCAGCGCGCTCATCCACGCGGCGACCATGGTGGCGGCGGGCGTCTTCCTCGTCGCGCGGTTGCTCGGGGTCTTCCAGGCGGCGCCCGCGACCCTCGCGGTCCTGGCTGTCATCGCCGCGATCACCATGGTCGGTTCCGCGTTGTGCGCCCTCGCCGAGGAGGACGTCAAGCGGGTGTTGGCGTGGTCGACGGTGAGCCAACTCGCCTACATGCTGGCCGGGCTCGCCGCGGGCGGCTACACCGCCGGGCTGCTGTTGCTGGTGGCGCACGGTGCGTTCAAGGCGCTGCTCTTCCTGTGCGCGGGATCGCTGATCCACGCCGTCGGCAGCAACAACATGACCGCGATGGGCGGCCTTCGCCGCACTCTGCCGGTGACGTTCGTGACGATGACGATCGGTCTCGGCGCGCTCGCGGCGCTGCCGCCCCTGTCCGGGTTCTTCGCCAAGGACGCCGTCCTCGGCGCGATCCAGGAGGCCGCGCTGCACGGTGGCGCGCTGCCGGGCTGGGCGGCGTGGGTCGCGCTGGTCGCCGGCTTCGGCACCGTCGTGCTGACCGCGGCGTACGCCACCCGGATGTGGCTGCGCGTCTTCTTCGGCGCCCCGGCCGCGGAGGTGCCCGCCGCACCGAACCTCCCCGCGCACGCCGAGCCGCACCTCGCCGAGGCGCCCGCCTTCATGCGCTGGCCGCTCGTCG
This sequence comes from Actinopolymorpha pittospori, assembly GCF_014873875.1. Lineage (GTDB taxonomy): Bacteria > Actinomycetota > Actinomycetes > Propionibacteriales > Actinopolymorphaceae > Actinopolymorpha > Actinopolymorpha pittospori. Next base: position 3,769,668 of record NZ_JADBEM010000001.1, read on the forward strand.
TCCTCGCCGTACCCGCCGCGCTCGTGGGGTTCCTGGCCCTGGCTCCGGGCGCGTGGGCGGGTTGGCTCACCGGCGGCGGCGTGTCGCGCCCGGCGGCGGAGGCCCTGGTGCACGTGAGCACCACGGTCCTGTCGCTGGTGCTCGTGCTCGCGTCCGCGGCCCTCGTGATCGGTGCGTGGCGGCGGCTCGACCGCGGTGACCCCGCCGTCCTGCTCGGCCGGGCCAGACCCGTGCTGGAACACGGCTTCCGGGTCGACGACCTGATCGCGGCGTACGTCGTCCGGCCGGTGTGGGGTCTCGCCCGTGCCGTCGTCGCGGGTGACCGGGACGTCGTCGACTTCTACGTACAGGGTTCGGGGCGGGCCGCACGCCTGCTCGGCGGAGCGCTCCGGCTGCTGCAGAACGGCAACGTCTCGGTCTACCTGAGCCTGCTCCTGGCCGGGGTCGTCGTCCTCGTCGTCGCGGCGCTGGGGGTGCGGGCATGAACGTCGTCCTGTGGCTGCTGCTCGCCGTCCCGCTGGCGGGGGCACTCCTGCTCGCGGCCGGCCGCCGGCTGGTCCCGGACGCCGCGGTGGCCGCGGTCGGTGCGGTCGTCGGCGGTGTGACGCTCGCGCTGGCCGTCGTCCTCGCCGCGGCCTTCGACTACGGGGCCGCACACCGGGTGCAGTTCGAGACCGACGTCGCCTGGATCCCCGCCATCGACGTGCGCTGGCACCTCGGCCTGGATGGCATCTCGGTGCCGATGGTGCTGCTGACCGCGCTGCTCGCGTTCCTCTGCCTGCTCTACACGACCCGGATCGCCCCGGAGGCCGGCCGCACGCGTGGGCTGGTGGCGCTGGTGTTCCTGCTCGAGGTCGGGATGCTCGGGACGTTCGTCGCGTTCGACCTGATCGTCTTCTTCCTCTTCTTCGAGGTCGTCCTGATCCCGATGTGGTTCGTGATCGCCGGGTGGGGCGACCCGCACGACGGTCCGGGCCGGCGCCGTGCGGCCACGACGTTCATCCTCTACACCCTGCTCGGCAGCGCGGTCATGCTGCTCGGGTTCCTGCTCGTGTACGCCGGCGCCGGGACGTTCGACCTCACCGAACTCGCGGCCGGCGGCGGGCGCGGCATCGCCCACGGCACCCAGGTCCTGGCGGCCGTCGCCATCGGGCTCGGCCTCGCCGTGAAGAGCCCGATGTGGCCGCTGCACTCCTGGCTGCCCGACGCGCACGCGAAGGCGCCCACGATCGGGTCGGTGCTGTTGGCCGGAGTCCTGCTGAAGATGGGGACCTACGGCTTCGTCCGGGTCTGGCTGCCCGTGGTGCCCGACGGCGCCCGCGCGGTGGCGCCCTACCTCGCCGGACTCGCGACCGTCGGCATCCTCTACGGCGCGCTCGCGTGTCTGCGCCAGGGCGAACTCAAGCGGCTGATCGCGTACTCCTCGGTCGGCCACATGGGCTTCGTCCTGCTCGGCATCGCGACCCTCACGCCGGTCGGTGTCAACGGTGCGCTGTTCGCGGGTGTTGCGCACGGACTCATCACCGGCCTGCTGTTCTTCCTCGCCGGGGCGATCAAGGACCGGCACGGTACGGGTGACCTCGTCCGCCTCGGAGGCGGGCTGTACTCCCGGATGCCACGCCTTGCCGGGTTGTTCGTCTTCGGCGCCGTCGCGAGCCTCGGCCTGCCCGGGCTCGCGGGGTTCTGGGGCGAGATGCTCGCGATGTTCGGGGCGTTCCAGCCGGCGGCCTCGCTGGGGCGGACGACCTACCTCGTGCTGATGGTGCTCGCCGGCCTGGGCACCGTCCTGACCGCGGCGTACTTCCTCGTGCTCGTCCGCCGGCTCTGCCAGGGTGCGGACACGATCGGACCCAGCCTCGCCGTCGCCCGCGACGTCACCGCGGTCGAGGTCGTGGCCTGGGCGCCGCTCGTGCTCCTCACACTGGTCCTCGGTCTGTATCCGCGGGCGGTGCTGGCGATCACCGAACCGGCGGTCCAGGTCCTGGTGGGCAGGTGAGGCGGGTGAGCGGCATGGTCTCCGGAATCGGCTCGGAACTCCCCGCGCGGGATCTCGTCGCGGCGGTGAGTTCCGTCCAGCCCGTCGACTGGCTCGCGATCGGGCCGCCGCTCGCGGTGGCGGTGACCGCGCTCGTGGTGCTCGTGGTCGACGCGTTCCTTCCCGTCCGCCGGCGCGGCCTCGCGCCGTGGTTGTCCCTGCTCGGGCTCCTGGTGGGGTTGGGCCTGCTGGTGCCGCTCGCGGCGGAGTCGGGGCCGCGCGGCGTCTTCTGCGCGGGCGGGACGCTGGAGCCACCGGCGGCCTGCTCCTACGTCGTCGACTCCCTCACCCTGGTCTTCCAACTCATCGCGGCCGGTGGGGCCGCTCTGGTGGTCCTGCTCAGCGCGGGCCGCAAGGGTGCGCGTGCCGACCGTCCGGCGACAGGCACGCTCGGTGCCGGCGTCCCGCCGGGGGAGTACCACTTCCTGCTGCTCGCCTCGGTGACCGGCGCGATGACGCTGGCCGGGGCCCGCGACCTCATCACCCTCGTGGTGGCGCTGGAGGTCGTGTCGCTACCGGCGTTCGCGCTGGTCGGACTCCGCCGAGGCGACGGGCGGGGGGCCGAGGCGGCGCTGAAGTTCTTCCTCGTGTCCGTCGTGTCCGTGGCCGTGATGCTGTTCGGCGTCTCGTTCGTCTACGGCGCGACCGGCACGGTCTACCTCGACCGGATCGCCGCCGTGCTGCGGTCGGGGGGTCTCGCCACCCTGACCGGGGACGGCATGGCGGCGGTCGCGGGTGTCGGTGTGGTGCTGACCCTGGTCGGACTGGCGTTCAAGGTCGCCGCGGTGCCGTTCCACTTCTGGGTGCCCGACACCTACGTCGGCGCGCCGATACCGGTCGCCGCCTACCTGTCGGTGGTGTCGAAGGCGGCCGGGTTCGTGGGGCTGCTGCTGGTGGTGAGCATCGCGTTCCCGTCGTACGCCGACGTGTGGGATCCGGTGGTCGGCGTCCTCGCCGCCCTGACGATGACGCTGGGCAACCTCGTCGCGCTGCGGCAACGCAACGCCGTCCGGCTGCTCGCCTGGTCGAGCGTGGCCCAGGCGGGCTACCTGCTCGTCCCGCTCGGCACGGGCGGTGGGAACGGCGTGCTCGCCGCCACCGTGGCGTACCTCCTCATCTACGCCGTGATCAACCTCGGCGCGTTCTCCGTGGTCGCGCTCGGCGTCGCGGGTCCCGGACGGGGCAGGTTCCTCGACGACTACCGAGGGTTGTTCTGGCGGCAGCCGCTGCGTGCGGCGGCGCTCGGGTTCTTCCTGCTCGCGCTGGCCGGCCTGCCACCCGGCGTGCTCGGGCTGTTCGGGAAGGTCGTGCTCTTCCGCGCCGCCATCGACGGCGGGGCGGGGTGGCTCGCGGTGGTGATGGCGGTCAACGTCGTGATCGCCCTCGCCTACTACCTGTACTGGACCGCGTTGCTCTTCCTGCCGGCGAGGTCGGAGGAGGGTGCCGCCGCGGTGGCCGACAACGGCACCCGTGCCGGAACGGTTACCGGGGCGAGGGCCGGCGCGGTCGCGGGTTCGGTGGCCAGTTCCGGCAACGGCGGGACGCCCGCCGCGGCGTCCGGCGTCACCCTGGATCCCTGGCCGGCGCGACTCGCGGTGGTCGTCCTCGCCGTGCTCGCGCTCGTCCTGTCGGTCGCCCCGAACCTCGCCATCGACGTCCTCCGGCACCTGCCGACGTCGCTGTGAGCGCGGCGTCACCGGCGCCCGTCGTGGCCGTGATCGCCAACGCCAGGGCTTGCCCGTCGAAGGGTGCCGGGAGAAGCTTGCCGGCGTGGTAGACACGCAGGGAGCCGTCGGGTGTGAGGTCCTCGTCCTCGGCGCCGGACCGACCGGGCTCACCGCAGCACTCGACCTGGTCAGGCGTGGGATCGACGTCCGCATCGTGGACCCGGCGTTCTCGGCCCCGATGCGTTCGCCCAGCCGAGGGCTCGGGCCCCGCAGCCTGGAGATCTTCGACGACCTCGGCGTGGTCGACGAACTCCTCCGCTTCGGTTCCCTCGGCCAGGGGCTGCGGATGTACGCCGGGCGCCGCGAGGTGACCCACCTGCCGGCCGGCAGCGACCGGTCCAGCCGGCGGCGCCGGGCGGGCCGGCGTTACAGCCGGTCGCTGGCGATCGCCACCCGGCAGGTGGAGCGGGTACTGCGGGAGTCGCTCGCCGCCGGTGGCGTCAAGGTCGAGGTCGGTCTCGACGTGCGTGCCTGGGAGCAGGACGACTCGGGCGTCACCGTCCGGATGGCCCCCGAAGACGGCGGGTCCGGCGAACTCCGGGTGCGCGCGGCGTACGTCGTCCTGGCCGACGTACCGGCGACCACCCTCCCCGCGACCGGCGCCCCGGGCACCACCGCGCTGACCACCGCCAACGGCTCCGCCTCCTCCGGGCCCGCGGTGTACGTCGGCGAGGTGCGTGTCGACGGCCTACCGCGCGAGGACACGCTGCACGTCTGGACCGAGGGGATCATGCTGGCGCCGCTGCCGGCCGAGGACACCTGGTGGTTCCGCGCCGACGGCGTACCGGACGCGAGCCACCGGGCGCCCACCCTGACCCAGTGCCAGGAGCTGTTCCAGCAGCGCACCGGCCGCGACGACGTACGCATCGTCGGCACGCAGTTCCTGACGGCCTACCCCGCCCGGTACGACGCTGACCTGGGCTCCGCGTCGTACCGCCAGGGTCGGGTGTTCCTCGCGGGAGACGCCGTCGGTGACCGGTCCCTCCCACGCGGCGTCGACGCCGGCATCCAGGACGCCTACAACCTCGGCTGGAAGCTCGCCGCCGCCATCCGGGCCGGCGAGGACGTCGTCCTCGACTCCTACGAGCCGGAACGCCAGGCCCACGAAGCCGGGTCGTCCGGCTCAGGTCCGTCCGCGTCGTATCCACGGCACCGGCCCCGGCTGCCGCTCGGCGCTCGCAGGTGGGGGCGCCGGTGGTACGCCGAACTGGGCGGACAGGCCCAACTCGACCTGCACTACCGCGGTTCGGGTCTGAGTCAGGAACTCGGTGGCAAGCGGGTACTCCTGCGCGCCGGTGACCGGGTGCCCGACATCCGGCTCTGGAGTGTCCGGGCCGCTCGCGAGATCCGGCTCTTCGAGATTCTTCGCGGCACCCACTGGACCGCCCTCGGGCTGGGGTCCGTCGCGGCGGAGGCGGTCGCCGCGGTCGTACGCCGGTTCGGGTCCGGCGTCCAGGGTGAGGTGATCGGCGGTGGCTCGGTCGGCTCCGCCATACCCGGCGTCACGCTCCTCGACAGCCACGGCGAGGCGCGCCACACGCTCGGTAGTCGCGGCGGGAGCGTCCTCCTCGTCCGGCCGGACGGCTACCTCGGCCTGCGCGCGGGCGGTCGGCCGGAGGTGATCGCCGCCTACCTCGAAGGGATGGTGGCGGAGGAGCTGTAACCCTGTAAGCCATCGAGGTGAGGGAACGCCGACCCCAGTGACGGCGTTCTCACGGTGGAGGTCCTCGCTACGTATGCACGACCGCTCGCAGTGCCACCGCAACCAGCTCAAGACCACGGTCATACTCGCCGTGCTCTCGGGGCTGGTTCTCATCGTCGGGCGATCGCTCGGCGGGCGGGCCGGTCTCACGGTCGCGTTGTTCCTCGCCGTCGCGATGAACGCGGCCGCCTACTTCTGGAGCGACCGGATGGCGCTGCGGGCGATGCGCGCCTACCCCGTCAGTGAGGCGGACCATCCGGAGCTGTGCCGGATGGTGCGGGAACTCTCCACCACGATGCGGCTGCCGATTCCCGCCGTCTGCGTCTCACCCACCCCGACGCCGAACGCCTTCACCACCGGGCGAAACCCACGCCACTCGACGGTCTGTGTCACCGAAGGGCTGCTCGCCCTGCTCGATCGCCGGGAGCTTCGCGCCGTCCTCGGGCACGAACTCGGCCACGTGGCCAACCGCGACATCCTGGTCTCGTCGGTGGCCGCCGCGCTGGCGAGCATGATCATGTACGTCGCGCAGTTCGCGTGGCTGTTGCCGTTCGGGCGCGCGGACGACGGCGACGACGGCGACGGCTCCCCGGTCACCGCCCTCGCCATGCTGGTCCTGGGCCCGGTCGCGGCGTCCCTGCTGCAACTGGCCGTCACCAGGTCGCGGGAGTACGACGCCGACATCGTCTCCGCCCGGGTCACCGGCGATCCGCTGGCGCTCGCCAACGCCCTGCGCAAGCTCGAGTTGGCGACCCGGGAGCACCCGCTTCCCGCGGCGCCGGAGTTGCGCAGCACCGCCGCCCTGATGATCGCGAGCCCGTTCCGGGCGAGAGGGTTGGTCCGCCTCTTCGCCACCCACCCGCCGACCCGGAAGCGGATCGCCCGTCTCGAGGACCTCGCCGGCTACGAACGCTGATCCGGAATCGTCGGACCAATTTCCAGCTGATTCCTAGCTTCCCGTCAGCCAAATCTCAGCCACGACTTCCACACTGTCACCGGCCGCGCGCGGGCGGGGCCGCCAGGAGGAAGTCGTGCGGTCCAGAGTCAGAGGCCGGCCGGTACGCCGGGTCGTCGTTCCGGTACTCGTCGTCGTAGTCGTCGTGATAGCCGGTGGCGCTGTGTGGGCGGCCACCCGGGACAGTGGCGACCCCGCACCGGCCGCGACCACGCGGATGGTGACGGCCAGCCCCACGACGTTCCGGCAGACCGTCGCCGCGAGCGGCACGCTCGAACCCACCAACCGCGCCGACCTCGCCTTCGAGGTCGGCGGCAAGGTGACCGCGGTCTCGGTACGCGAGGGCCAACACGTCAACAAGGGCGCGCGGCTCGCCACGGTGTCCTCGGCGACCCTCGCGGCGCAACTCGCCTCCGCCAAGGCGACCCTCGCCGGCGACCAGGCGCGGGTCACCGCGGACCTCGACAACGGCGAGTCCGACGCCCAGGTCGCCGCCGACCGAGCCGCCGTCACGGCCGCGCAGAGCCAGGTGGACGACGCTGAGGCGGCGATGGACGCCGCGACCCTCACCTCACCGATCACCGGGACGGTCGCCTCGGTCGACCTCACCGTCGGGCAACAGGTCTCCGGCTCCGGCGGGTCGGGCGGTGGATCGGGCGGGTCCGGGTCCGCCGGGCGTGGTTCGACCGGGACGGCCGGCGGTACCGGTGGCGCCGGCGGCACCGGTTCGAACGCCGCGGCCTCGTCGTCCTCCGCGGCCTCGTCGTCCGCACAGGTCGTCGTCGTCGACACGACCCACTGGACGGTGCAGGCCACCGTCGACGACACGGTGGTCGGCCAGCTCAAGGAGGGCCTGCAGGCGGTCATCACGCCGAACGGCGCGAGCACGCCGGTCTACGGCCTGGTGTCGAGCGTCGGCCTACTTCCGGCCAGTGGCGCGGAGACCGCGGCGTACCCGGTGTCGATCGAGGTCACCGGCACGCCGGGCGGACTCCTTCCGGGCGCGAGCGCGCAGGTCTCGATCACCGTCAAGCAACTCTCCGACGTGCTCGCCGTTCCCGCCTCGGCTGTCCACTACTCCGCCGGCGGTACGACGGTCACCGTCGTTCGCGACGGGAAGCACGTCACCCAGAAGGTCACCGTGGGCGCGGTCGACGCCGGACGGGTCCAGATCACCTCCGGACTGAAGGCCGGCGACCAGGTGGAGGTGAGCGCGCCGGCGCGGGGTTCGGGCACGGGCGGCGCCGGCGGCGGCACGACCGGCTTCGGTGGCCGCGCCGGGGGCGGTGGCTTCGGTGGCCAGGGTGGCTTCGGTGGCCGGGCCGGTGGGGGTGGCCCGGGCGGTGGAGCCGGTGGCTTCGGCGGTCGCGCTGGTGGCGGCGGGTTCGGCGGCGGCCAGGGCGGTCAGGGCGGCGGGGGCGGTGGCCAGTGAGCACGCCGTACGACACGCCTGTCATCGCCCTGCGCGACGTCGCGAAGACCTACCGCCGAGGCGCCCTCGAGGTGGAGGCCCTCCGCGGCATCTCCCTGGAGATCCCGACCGGCGACTACGTGGCGATCATGGGCCCGTCCGGGTCGGGCAAGTCGACGCTCATGCACATCCTCGGCTGCCTCGACGTACCGACCAGCGGCCGCTACCTCCTGGCCGGGCAGGACGTGAGCCGGATGGGTGAGACCGAGTTGGCGGAAGTACGCAACCGCCGGATCGGCTTCGTCTTCCAGCAGTTCAACCTGCTCCCCTCGTTGCCGGCCTGGCGCAACGTCGAGTTGCCGTTGACCTACGCCGGAGTCGGCCGCGCCGAACGCCGGGAGCGGGCGATGCGGGCACTCGCCCGGGTCGGGCTCGCGCAGCGGGTCGACCACCGGCCGGGTGAACTCTCCGGCGGCCAGCAGCAACGGGTCGCGGTCGCGCGGGCGCTGGTCGGTGATCCCGACCTCATCCTCGCCGACGAGCCGACCGGAAACCTGGACAGCCGGTCCAGCGAAGACGTCCTCGCACTCCTGAGTGAGCTGCACGCGAGCGGACGCACGATCATCCTGATCACGCACGAGGCGGACGTCGCGCGGGCCGCGGCCCGCATCCTGCGCATCCGCGACGGCGTACTCCACGACTCGGCGATCGCGGGGACGCCGTGAACTGGCTCGAGACCCTGCGAACCGGCCTGGAGGCGGTCCGCACGCACCGGCTGCGCTCGACCCTGACCGTCCTCGGCATCCTGATCGGAATCGCGGCGGTGATCCTCACGGTCGGGCTCGGCCTGGGTGCCCAGACGACGATCAGCGCCCAGGTCGACGCGCTCGGCAGCAACCTGCTCATCGTGACGCCGGGCAGTACGACGACCGGTGGCGTACGAGGCGGGCTCGGCTCAGCCTCGACCCTGACCCAGGCCGACGCCGAAGCGCTCGCCGACCCCACCGTCGCGCCGGACGTGAAGGCCGTCGCGCCCATCGTCCAACGTCGCGAGGACCTCGTCGCCGGCTCGACGAACTGGACCACGACCATCGTCGGCACGACGCCCGACTGGCTGTCGGTGCGGGCGCGTACCGTGTCGTCCGGTCGGTTCCTCACCCCGCAGGACGTCAGTGACGGGGGAGCGGTCACCGTGCTCGGCTCCTCGACTGCGACGGAGCTGTTCGGCCCGCGCGACCCGGTGGGACAGTCCGTCACCGTCAACGGCATCCCGTTCACCGTGGTCGGCGTACTCGCGAGCGCGGGTTCCTCGGCCGCGAGCAACGAGGACGACCAGGCCGTCATCCCCATCTCGACCGCATCCGCGCGGCTCGTCGGCGGCGCGACGGCTGGCTCGGTGCAGACGATCTACGTACAGGCGCACGGCGCCGACCTCATCTCGGCGGCGTACCAGGAGATCGACGCCGAACTCGCCGCCCTGCACCGGACGACCGATCCCACCTCGGCCGACTACACCATCGCGACGCAGCAGTCGCTGCTGAGCACGGCCAACTCGATCGCGCGGACGCTGACCGTCCTGCTCGGCGGGATCGCCGCCATCTCGCTTCTCGTCGGCGGCATCGGCGTCATGAACATCATGCTGGTCTCGGTCACCGAACGGCTCCGCGAGATCGGCCTGCGCAAGGCGCTCGGCGCCACGCCGCGGGCGATCCGGCGCCAGTTCCTCGTCGAGTCCAGTGTGCTCGGGCTGGTAGGTGGCCTGCTCGGCCTCGGACTCGGCGTCGTGGGCGCCCTACTGCTCCCGCGGGTGATCTCGAACCCGGTGACGATCAGCCCGGCCGCGGCGGTCGGCGCGCTCGCGGTCGCCGTCGGGATCGGGGTCGCTTTCGGCGTCTACCCCGCGAGCCGTGCCGCCCGGTTGGCCCCGATCGACGCTCTGCGCAGCGAGTGACATGTCGTCGACTCCTGCCTCCACTCCTGCCTCCATTCCTGCTTCTGCCAACTCGGCCCCGACCAGGCGGGCCGCTACCCAGGACGGAACGCGCACCATGCACCGACTCCGCCTCTCCGCCATCCCCGTCCTCCTCGCCGCGGCCACCGTCGCTCTGGTCGGCTGCTCGGGATCCGGCGGTACGACCACCGCGACCGCGCCGTCGGCCACGCCCTCCGCGACTCCGGTCGGCCGGGGCGGTCCGAACCGTGGACCGGGCGGCATGCAGCGCGCCCCGGGCACCTCGGGGACCGTCGCCGCGGTGGAAACGGACCGCATCGAGGTGCAGAACCCGTCGTTCGGGCAGGTGACCGTCACCTTCTCGGCGTCCACCCGGTTCTCCCGGACCGTCGAGGCGAGCGTGAGCAGCGTCGCCGCCGGCGACTGCGTCCAGGCGATCGCGGCAGGGCGGCGGCCGGGCGGGCGTGCCGGTGCCGGGTCCGGAGGTGCCGATTCCGGTGCTGGTTCCGGCGGTGCCGCGGCACCCGCCGACGGTCCCTTCACCGCCACCGCGGTCACGATCGTCGGCACGGCCGACGCCTCTGGTGCCTGCGCGGCGAGCGGCGGCTTCGACCGGGGCGGTGCCCGACCGACCGCCGGGCCACGGATGCGCACCGTCCGCCCACGCCCGACCGGGACCGCTCGCCCTGGTGGCGCGGGTGGCAACGGGCGGTTCGGCGGGTTCGGCGGACTGGCGGTCGGCCGGGTGGTCTCGGTGTCCGGCACCAGCTTCGTCGTCGCGCGGGAAGCGCGCGGTGGTGCGACTCCCGGGAACCAGACGGTACGTACGACCAGTACGACTACCGTGACCCGGACGGAGCCGGCGACCGCGAAGGCCCTCGCCGTCGGGACGTGTGCGACCGCGGTGGGGAAGGCGGACGACACCGGTACCGTCGCCGCGACCGCCATCAGCCTGCGCCAGGCCGGACCACAGGGCTGCGTGCCGGCCGGCGGGTTCCGCCGCGGCATGGGCGGCGGCAATGGCTGAGACGCGGGCCCGACGCCGGGCACCCTGGCGGGGGGTCGCCGCCGGAGTTCTCGTCCTGGCCGTCATCGCGGGTGGTGTCGTCGCCGCCCGCGCGGCGACCGGCCCCGACCAGCCGCGCTACCGGCTGGCCACCGCGACGATCGGTGACGTCGAGCAGTGGCTGTCCAAGCCTGGGACGGTCGCACCCTCCGGCCGGGCCGACGTCAGCTTCCCGATGTCGGGAACCGTGGCCAGCGTCGCCGTCCAGCAGGGCCAGCAGGTCACGGCTGGGCAGGCCCTCGCCAGGTTGGACACCTCGTCCCTCGACGCCGCGGTGACCTCCGCACAGGAGACGCTCGCGTCGGCGAAGGCGCGGCTGGCCGCGGACGAGGCGAGCCAGAACGCGGCCGACTCCGCCGGTGGCGCGAGCGGCTCGTCGGGCGGAGCGCCGGCCGCTTCGGCTGGTGGCGGGTCGGCGGGCCGGTCCTCCCACGGATCCTCGGGTACGCCGGACGCCTCGCGCGCGCTGGCCCGCCAGCAGGCCGCCGTCCTCGCTGCTCAGCGTGCGGTCGACCAGGGGCTGGCTCGATCCGGTGCGGCCCTGCGCTCCGAGCAGGAGGCGTGCGCGGTGTCCCGGGCCGGCGATCCCCCTCCGCCACCGCCGGATTCGCGGGGGAACAGGCACGTCGCGCCGACGGTCTTCACCCGTACGCGGGGAACGACGTCCCCGACCGCGTCGCCGACACCCACGACCGCCACGGTCCAGCCGACGGACTCGCCGACACCCACGCCCACGCCGACCCCGACCGGGTCGCCGACACCCACAACCGCCCCGACGCCGACGACCTCGCCGACACCCACGACCTCCCCGACGCCGACGCCGACGCCGACGCCCTCGCCCACCTCTTCGCCGTCGCCCACGGACGGCCCAGGGCGCGACACCGCGGCCTGTGACGCGGCGATCCAGGCGGTGATGGCGGCGCAGGCTGACACCGCCAAGGCCCAGCACCAACTCGGGCAGGCCGAAATCGCCCTCGCCAGCGCACTCACCGCACTGATGGCCAGTACGTCCCACGGTGGCGGTACGACGTCGGACTCCCCGTCCGGAACGGCGGGCCACGTCGGAGGATCCACCGACGCCCAGCCCCAGTCGGGCGGAGCCCGCACCACGTCGCCGGGTGTCTCGGGGACCATCGGGTCGGGTGGGCAGGCCGGTCGTGGCGAACCCGCGTCCCCCGAACAGCTCGCCGCCGACCAGGCCGACATCGACGCGGCCGAGGCCGCGTCGACCGCCGCCGAGCAGGACCGTACGCAGGCCGAGATCACGGCGCCCATCGCCGGGACGGTGGCGAGCGTCGGTACGAAGGTGGGGGAGCAGGTCACGTCCTCGTCCGCGGCCGTGGTGATCGTCGCGCCGGGAGCGCAGGTCGCGACGATGACGGTCAGCGACACCGAGGTGAGCGGCGTACGAGCGGGGATGGCCGCGAAGGTGACGCCGACCGGTACCTCACGGAGCCTGAGCGCGACGGTCGGCAGCGTCGACACGCTGAACCCGGACACCAGCGCCGGCTCCACGTCGTACACCGTGACCGTGGCAATCGACCGGAGTGCCACGGCGCTACCGGTCGGGGCGTCGGTGACCGTCGCCGTCCTCACCGGGCGAACGGCACAGGTCCTGACCGTGCCGACCTCGGCCGTACGAACCGTCGGCAGCGTCCACGTCGTGTCGGTCCTGAAGAAGGGGGCGCCGTCGCGCACCCTCGTCCAGACCGGCACCGTCGGGCCTGCCCGTACCCAGATCAGGTCCGGCCTCGCGACCGGTACCCAGGTCGTCCTCGCCGACCTCGAGCTCCCGCCGCCGGACGGTGGTGCGGCCAACCTCCGCACTCGTGTGGCGGGCGGGGCCCGGGCGGCAGGTGCGGGTGGCGCCGGCGGCAGTGGCGGCGCCCGGGGTCTCGGCGGCTTCGGTGGTGGCGGCGCGGGCCGTGGCGGGCGCGGACAGGGCTGAACTCCGGGACGCCCTCGGCCCTGTGTTCCCCCCGCCCAGCGGATGGTCTCGCCACGGTCCCCGCGCCTCACGCCCTCACGACGCACCTACCGCCGCGGGTCTGGCCGCGGTCAGGGCGTCACCAGCGGCTGGCTCACTCGGTCGTCCCGCCGGGGCCACGGGCGGACGGCCTCACCGACGTCGGCGGTCGACCTCAGAAGTCGTCGACCCCAGTAATCGTCGACGTCAGCGGTAGTTGACGAACTGAAGGGCGACGTCGAGGTCCTTGCCCTTGAGGAGCTGGATGACGTCCTGGAGGTCGTCACGCTTCTTGCTCGTCACCCGCAGCTCGTCGCCCTGGACCTGGACCTTCACTCCCTTGGGGCCCTCGTCCCGGACGATCTTGGCGACCTTCTTGGCGTTCTCCTGGGAGATGCCCTGCTCGAAGGTTGCCGAGATCCGGTAGTCCTTGCCGGACTGCTTCGGTTCGTCGTCCTTCAGGTTGCGCAGCGATACGCCCCGTTTGACCAGCTTCTCCTTGAACACGTCGAGGACGGCCTTCGCGCGCTCCTCGGAGTTGGCGGCGATCTCCACGCCGAGTTCGCCGGACCACCGGATCTCGGCGTCGGTACCCTTGAAGTCGAACCTCTGTGCGATCTCACGCGTTGCCTGGTTGAGGGCGTTGTCGGCCTCCTGACGATCGACCTTGCTCACGATGTCGAACGACGATTCGGCGGCCATCCGGGCTCCCTTCGTACGTAGCTGCATGGGACGGACCGGCCGGGTACGCAGACCGGTGCGCGTCTGCGCTATCCTCTCAACTCGCTGCTGCAAGGCAGCACCCGGCAGGTTGCCCGAGTGGCCAAAGGGAGCGGTCTGTAAAACCGTCGGCTTCGCCTACACTGGTTCGAATCCAGTACCTGCCACACCAGTACGAACGGCCCCTGACCTGCACAAACAGGTCCGGGGCCGTTCTGGTGGAGGGGCTTTGGAGGTGACGGTGTGCGGACCGTCGGCTCGATTTGTCGGCTCGGGGTTCGTGCAGGTCAGGCGCCTGCGGCAGGTCGTGGATCGGCGAGATTCGGCGCGGCGCGGCGTATATGCGGCACCGTTTGGAGGTGCTCGCTGGGATGTTGATGGTGGCGGCTGTGCTGCACCCATAGGTGGTCGGGGGTGCGTGCCGCCGCGGCGCTTGGGGGTTTCTGCGGGGTTTCCGCGGCGTTCTGCGGCGACGGCCGGTACCGAGCGCACGAGGCCGCTGACCGGGGGAGATGTCGGTGCGGATGCGGTTCTGCGGGTTGTGCGGATTCTGCGGCGGACCCAGCGTCGCTGCCTCGGGGCGACGGGGCTGTGCGAGTCAAGGGTGCGGATGCTTCTGGTGTACGACGACCACGCACCCGGTCCCGGCCTGTGGGGTTGACCTGTGGTTCGCGAGACGCCACGGCTATGGGCCGAACGCCAGGTGCTTCAGCCTTGAGCTCTCTCCGGCTGGTCCGGTTCGCACCGGTATCGACGCCGGGGGGCCACGTTGCCACACAGAATGGAGCATGACGCGACTCATCTTTGTGCGGCATGGCGAGAGCGAAGCGAACCTGCTCCACGTCTTCTCCAACCGCGGTACGAAGCACGGGCTCACCGCCAATGGCCGTGGCCAGGCGTTGGAGCTCGCTCGCCGGCTCGCGGGCGCCTCCGTGGCCCGCATCTACACGAGCCCGCTGCTGCGCGCGGTGCAGACCGCGCAGATCCTGAGCCGGCGGCTGGATGTCGAGGTCGGACCGGCCGAGGCGCTGTGTGAGTACGACGTGGGTGCGTATGAGGGCAGCGACGACCCCGCGCACTGGCGCGAGTACGAAGAGGTGCTCAACACGTGGACGCTCGCTGGCGAGTGGGACCGCCGAGTCGGTGGCGGAGAGAGCTACCGCGACATCAAGCATCGCTTCGCACCTTTCGTCGAGCAGGTCACGGCGATGAGCGGTGTGACCGTCCTGGTCGGCCATGGCGGGCTGTATCGCTGCATGCTGCGTGTGGTTCTGACCAACGTGACCGCGACCTTCGCACTGATACACCCGCTCGCCAACACCCAGCAGGTGCGGTGCGTGTCAAGGTTTTGAGGCGGGTCGGTTAGGGATTCATTGAGTTAGCTGGTGGTTCCTGGCTGGGTTTGTTGATCCATGCTGATGTTGGTAGGGCGGGTGGTTCGGGAGGCTTGCGGACGAACCGTTCGGGGTGGCGGGTGAGAGCGGCGGTGAGCACCTGGGCGCGGCCGGCGCGGAGGGTCTCGGCGTGTTCGTAGTGGACGTCGATGGGGTGGTGCCAGCCGATGCCGGAGTGGTAGTGCTTCGTGTTGTACCAGGTGAAGAAGCGTTGGCAGAACGCGCGAGCGTCGGCGATCGAGCCGAACCTGTCGGGGAAGTCGGGCCGGTACTTCAGGGTGCGGAACTGCGCCTCGGAGTAGGGATTGTCGTTCGAGGTGGGGTCGGGAATGAGTCTTGGTCACGCCGAGGTCGGCGAGCAGGAACGCCACGGGCTTGGATGCCATGGCGGAGCCGTTGTCGGCGTGGACGGTCAACTGCTCACGGTCGATGCCGTGTTTGGCGATCGTGTCGGCCAGTAGCTTCTCGGCCAGGACGGCGGACTCGCGTTCGGCGATCAGCCAGCCGACCACGTAGCGGCTGTAGATGTCGAGGATCACGTACAGGTGGTAGTAGGTCCACTTGGCGGGGCCGAGCAGCTTGGTGAGTCGGGTGGCCCCGAGGAGTTTCACCCCGGGGCTCCCACAGAACGGAGCGTGAACCTCTCGGCTCACTCCGCTCTTCTCATCGATACCCAGACGACATGCGCTCCCATGACCAGTGCCTGAACAGCCCCGGATCTCGAGCGACGATCCCGGACCACCAGCGCCACAGGCGTTTCCAGGCACGCAACCGCTTGTACTTCCGTCGCGCCCATCGCATCAGGTAGGTGTTGATGCGTCGTAGCAGGGGATATATCTCCGACCTGTTGTATCGGCCGTAGTAGTTCATCCAGCCCGCCACGATCGGGTTGATCTGTTTGGCCAGTTCGTTCAGGTCTGTTCCTGTGCGCAGGTGGAGCCGCCAAGAGCGGACCACCCCTCCCATTGCCTTGAGAGCTTTCGGGCTGACCGCAGGCGTGAATCTGACGTGCATTCGCCCGTCCTTGCCTTTCAACGATCGTGCCCGGAACTCGTACCCCAGAAAGACGAACGAGGTGTGTTCATGATCGCCTCGCCGACTCTCGTCCTTGCAATACGCAATCTTGGTCTTGTCCGGATGCAGCCGGACGCCGACCTGTTCCGTCCGCTCTTTCAGCGCGGCCAGGACCGCTTCGGCCTGCCGCTTGGTGGCACAGTGCACGATTGCGTCGTCGGCATAACGTTCGAACTCCACCGTCGGGAATTCGCGCGCCAGCCACGTGTCGAATGCATAGTGCATGAACAGATTGGCGAGCACCGGCGAGACCGCTGACCCTTGCGGGGTTCCTCGGTCTCGCTCGATCACGGCTCCGTCGTGGGTCTGCATCGGCGCGGCCAGCCAGCGCCGCACATACAGCAGCACCCACCGCTGCTCCTGAGTGATGTTGGCCCGCACCGCCTTGACCATCAGTTCCCACGGCACCGTATCGAAGAATTTCTGAAGATCGAGGTCGATCACCCAGCTCTTCTTCCAGCACCGTTGGCGGCACGCGCCCACCGCATCCAGCGCCGACTTACCCGGCCGGTACCCGTATGAGTCGTTCACAAAGATCGACTCGGTTCGGGGCTCCAGCGTCATCGCGACCACCGTCTGCGCCACCCGGTCGGCCACCGTCGGCAACCCGAGGGTCCGGGTCCCACCGTCGGCTTTGGGGATGTCCACCTGAAGCACCGGTGGCGGAAAGTAGGTCCCCGACGACATTCGATTCCAGATCCTGTAGAGGTTGTTCCGCAGGTCCTTCTCGAAGTCCTCGATCGACTGCCCATCCACCCCGGCGGCGCCTTTGTTCGCCGCGACCCTTCGATACGCCTCCCACACTCGCTGCTTGGGAATCACAAACGACTTGCCGTCCGAACCTGACATGCCCTCTCTCGTCCTCCCGGCCCAGACAGACCACCCGGTCTGCCCTGCCAGTTGCTCAAGCGACAGGTCAACGATGAGCCGGCCCCTTCGCTCCACCCCCATTACAGGGGCTTCTCCACTACTACGAGCCGGTCCGCCAGCCAGCGCCGCAACGGTACTCAGCATCTTCCAGCGGCAGCCTTGGATGCACTCCCTCTCGCCGCCTCCCACCGCTGTAGCGGCAGGTTGCGGACGGTTTCGGCGCTCGCTCTCCCACGTTCCATGCAGAAGCCGCAGACCAGGATCACGCCGCCTTCACACCGGACACCGCCTGGCCAATACTCGGGCTCCCGCCAGGCTCATCCCGAAGCTGGGACACTGCCTCGGTTTCGATGTCATCCTTGTCTTTCGGTGCCTCGTCAGCGGTTCACTCACGTTCGTCTTCCTGGTCCCCGCCTTACCCGTTTACTCGGGCCTTTTCCTCACCGCTCACCACGATGGTCTTCAGCCAACGCAGCGTGAGGTGGCTTGACATCTCTCCCCGAAAAGCGACGCCGGAGGGTCAGCAATCCTCCATCTCCTGCACAGCACCACATCAAGCAGCCCTGCCTACATCAGAGCCCCTCTCCGCGCTCGTGGCGCACTGTCCCATGACCAGCAGGTGTTCGGCCGGGTGGCCAGGAGTTCGGGCTTGACCCGCGCGGGATGCACTGCCTGGCGGCGGCGCTCGCCTACCTCGCCGTGCGCGCGCAGGATCCGGTACATCGTCGAGGTCGACGCCAGGTAGACACCGGAGTCGAGCAGCTCGTGGTAGACGGCCGCGGGCGCCTTGTCCACATGCTCTTCGCTGTTGAGCGCACCGCCCGCACCTGGTCCCGCTCGGCCCGGCTCAGCGCCCTGGGCTGCGGCTTGCGCGTGCGTGGCGGGCGCGTGGGGGCGGGGCTCTTGCGGTGACGCCGGTAGTGGGTGGCCTGCGCACGGCCAGTGGCCGCGCAGGCGGCACGGGTGCCCACCAACGGCTCGAGTTCGATGATCGCTTCATCGATCATGGCGTGGGCTCGCTCCCGCTGTTCGGGCTGTCGGTCGCGAGCTGACCCAACAGCGCGGAGAGCTTTCCCTGAACGTCGATGACCTTGCGTGCCTTGTCCAGTTCCGCCTGCAGACGCTCGTTTTCCTTACGCAGCCTGGCGTTCTCCCGCTCCTTCGGATCAGCCTGTGGACGCCCCGCCGGCTTGGCCAGCGCCGCCAACCCAGCGGCATCTCGCTGGTCCCGCCACGCCGAGATCAGCGATGAATACAAGCCCTCCCGACGCAACAGAGCCCCCTTGCCGGCCTTGTCCAACGTCTCGTACTCCGCCAGGATCTTCGCCTTGTAGGACGCCGAGTACCTCCGCGTCGCCGCCTTCGCAGGAACCTCCGGGTCAGGCACCCGCTCATCATTCGAACTCACCGTAGAGACGACTCCTCACTCGCCCTCAAAACAACGTATCAAGCACTGATCTTGCCTCACTCGAGCTTGACACAGAGGGGTGGTCGCCGTCCCGCACAACGGGTCGGCTGCCTGCACCACCTGGGGCAGCCACACCACAGCCCCGGAAGCAGTCCTCGACGCCCCCGGGCCTGGCTGACCTTGGGATCTTGGGCTTGGCCTCGAAGGGGGATAACCACCGGACGGGAGGCGCAGTAGCGTCGCGGCCTTCGTATCAACCCTAGCCAGCCGCTCGCCAGGGGGTCGGGTCGCTGCTCTGCAGTACACGACGCATAAGTGGCGAGAACCTGAGCAGTGCGGCAACGACGGCGTCCGCCACTTCGGCAGGTAGGAGCAGCGGACTCGACCGAGCCCGTGTCCGGCGTGCGGAGCTGTCCCCTCCGGGCCCGCCGACGGGAGGGCGCCCGAGACTCCTGAGAAAGGAAGGGAAAATAGGCGGCGACGCGCTGACCTTAAGAAGTTTCTGCAGACTAGCCAGTACAGGGCCGCCGGTGTAACACGCTCGTCGACAACTACGTCGACGCGTCGGTTTGGCGAGGCATGGGTGACGAAGTAGGTCGGCCTCCGCGGCCATGAGGTGGTCGAGCCAGGCTCCGGGGTCCGGCAACGTCCTTGGGCTTGCCCGAAGGTGCCCACATGACTGCGGTCGAGTTGCAACCCCGCCGTTGCGAGCTTTACGGCAGGTAGTTGCGCAGCGCTGACCCCTGCCGGGTCTTGGTGATCAGATTTGTCGAGATTCCTCACAACTGTCGGCGGGGGATGGTAGGAAATCCCTGTGACATCTTCGACTCACCCGGACCAAGGGCCACCCCGACCTGGAGCGTCGGCCGCGCCGCCTGAGCCGGTCAGGTCACCGTGGTATCGGGACCGCACGATGTGGTGGGCTCTGATGCCCATCATCTCGGGTGGGGCCCTTGCTTGGGTGCCCACCTTGCACGCGTGGGTGAAGTTTCGGCGACGGGACCTGCTCTACTGGACGTTGGTACTGGGCTGCCTGTCGGCGCTTGCGTACCTCTTCATTTCGCTGGATCCGTCTTCGAACAACCCTGAAGAAGAATCTGGGGTCGCCGGAGCGGTGGGCACGGTCCTCGCTCTTGCTGGGGCGGTGTGCGGAGGCGTGCAGTCGTTCCGGCTGCGGCCGAAGGTCTTCGCGTTGTCACGCATCCGCACTGAATCAGTGGGTGTTGACTCAAATTCAGATGCTGCGCTTGCCGGGGTGGAACGAGCTCGTACGAGACGTGCCGAGGCGCGGTCCATTGCGAAGCAGGATCTCCGGCGCACCGTCGACGCCAGGCCGGTAGGACTCCGGGAGCGCTTCAAGGGTCAGGTCCAGCAGTGTCTTGTGGTCGGCGATGGTGTTCGACCCGGCGTTTCCGGGCCGAAGGATCCCAGCCAGCGACTCCCCGCCGGAGATCTCGGGCCGGTCCAGATAGGAGTGCAGCGGATGGAACCCGAAGCTCTTCTTCCAGGTCGGTGCAGCGCCGGACTTCTCGCTGTGAGCGATGGTGATCGTGGCATCGAAGTCGATGTGCAGATACCCACCGGTGGCCTCCAGGTCCGGGGCCGCTCCCGCCTGCCAGGCCCGCTCACGCGCCTTCGCCCGCGCCTGGCGCACCAGCCCCAGATGCTGTTCATCGATCCTGTCGACCAGCCGCCACACGGTCGGCTGACTGGCCACCGCCCCGTGCAGTTGCGGGCGGTCCCGCAACACCGCGATCCCCGACGTCGACGTCGCCCCATCGGCGATCGCACACGCCTGATCAGCGAACACCTGCCCCGGGGAGTGAAGCCACGGGCCCCGATACGTGTCAGCCAACGCCTGGGTGACGAACCTGGTCAGACCCACGAACTCAGCGAGCTCGCGCAGCATCGACACACCCGCATGCGAGGCCAACCCGTGCCCATCCGAGCTGACCCGAAGCCGTGGCCCAGCCATGCCACCCCTGCCGCCAGCCGAACCATCCTTGCCTCGGCGTGCCTTCTTCCCACCCGACGAACCCTTGCTACGCTTCACCTACGGAGTGCCTTTCTGCGAGAAAGATCGTTGTCCTCAAACACCGATTCTTCCTTACAGGCAAGGCACTCCGCCGCATTTAGACCCCGTGCCGCCGACCCACGTGAATAGCCGAGGCTAATGAGAGCTACCGGGTTCGTCGTTGAGGCAGACTCGGTGCTTGGTAGCCGCTGGCAGGTGAGCACTCTCCCGCCCTGGATCTCGGGAGTCCTACAAGCAGATCGTGCCCCTTGCCGGTGGTCGGAAGAGTCGACCGCTGATGGGATGTCGTGCCCGCTGCTCATAGGCGTGAGCACTTGATCATTAGGGTGCTGGTGGTTCTTCCGCGGGCTACGTCAACCTGATCGTTGTGCGGGACACGGAAGAACGGAGAACGGGGTTGCTGTTCGTCGGAGACGACTGGGCCGAGGACCACCACGACATCGAGGTGCAAGACGAGACGGGCCGGCGGTTGGCCAAGGCCCGCTTCACCGAGGGGTTGGCCGGCGTCGCTCAGTTGCATGAGTTGGTCGCCCAGCACCTGGACGAGGACGAGGCCGACCAGGTCGTGGTCGGTATCGAGACCGACCGTGGTCCGTGGGTGCTCGCGTTGATCGCCGCGGGCTACCGGGTGTTCGCGATCAATCCGCTGCAGGTCGCTCGTTACCGCGAGCGGCAGAGTGTCTCCGGTGCCAAGAGCGACGCCGCGGACGCACACGCCCTCGCCGACATGGTCCGCACCGACTCTCATCAGCTGCGTTCGGTCGCCGGTGACAGCGACCAGGCCGAAGCGGTGAAGGTGGTGGCCCGCGCCCACAAGAGCCTGATCTGGGAACGCACTAGGCATGCGCAACGGCTACGTAACGTGCTGCGGGAGTTCTTCCCCGCGGCGTTGCAGGCCTTCGATGATCTGACTGCCGCCGATGCCCTTGAGCTGCTTGCCAAAGCCCCCGATCCTGATGCGGCGGCGCGGCTCACCATCGCGCAGATCAGCGCGGCGCTCAAGCATGCCCATCGACACCACGCCAGCGACAAGGCCCGGGTGATCCGCGCGGCGCCGCGCACTGAGCAGCTGCGTCAGCCCGCCGCGGTGACGACCGCCTACGCGGCCACGGTCCGTGCGCAGGTCGCCGTCATCGGCACCCTCAACGCGCAGATCAAGACGATGGGAGCGCAGGTCGAAGCCCATTTTGGTCAGCACCCGGACGCTGAAATCTACCTCAGCCAGCCCGGCATGGGCCCCATCCTCGGCGCCCGGGTGCTTGCCGAATTCGGAGACGATGACCACCGCTACGCCGACGCCCGCTCCCGCAAGAACTACGCCGGCACAAGCCCGATCACCCGCGCCTCGGGCAAGAAGAAGACCGTCCTCGCGCGTTACGTCCACAACAACAGACTGATCGATGCACTCGGCCAGCAAGCGTTCAGCGCCCTGACCGGCTCGCCAGGCGCCCGCTCCTACTACGACGAACTCCGCCGGCGCGGGACCGGCCACCGCGCCGCACTGCGTCAACTCGCCAACCGCCTCGTGGGCATCCTGCACGGCTGCCTCAAGACCGGCACCGTCTACGACGAAGCGGCCGCCTGGTCACACCACACCCACACCGCCGCCGCTTGACAATATTTCGCCATGGGATGTCTGCTTGGCCCGCCCATACACCGGGCGCAACAACGAGTCGATATCGATGAACACCCGATCCTCGATACCCGGCAACAACCCGCTGGCCTGAACAAGGTTGACCAGATGAGCCCGCGCGACCGAGGCCAACTGCATGCAGTGGCCGTGGGTGAACTCCCGCAGAAACTGGCCAAGCGTCGCCGGCGCATACACCCCACCAAACAGCCGACGCATCCCACCCGAGCGGATCACATCCAGATCATCGATACAATCCGCGCCCGCGGCCATCCCCGCGATGATCGAGGCCAGCTTGCCCGCCGGGTTGGCCGCCGCCGAAGCCACCGTCGTCTCCGTGATCGCGACCCGCTCGCCCACCAGCTCCGACAGGCCCGCCCGCTCCGCCAGCGCCATCACCGGCACCAACCCCGCACACGACACCAGATTCTGATCATCGAACACCGGCGTGGCCCGCGACCACCCATACGGTAGTTTCACTCTCAGTGCCTTTTGGATCGGGTTGGATCAGGACCTAGACACTCCAGATTCTCCCGATCCAGAAGGCACTTTCCCTGCTACCGCGCCGAGGCCCACTCACCCGGTCCACGGATTGAGGCTTAGATCACCGGGCTGACCAGGAGTGCCCTGCGTGTCAAGCAGTCGGTGTTCTGGAGGGCGATGAAGTACAGGACGCTGAGCCACACTTTGAGCGTGTAGATGATGATGACTATGAGGTCTGGATGGACCTCAGTGTTGGATCGGAGCACTTTAGTTGCCCAACATGCCATTTGGTATTGGACAGTTACGAACTCATCGAGGAGGCCAAGCTCCCAGTCGAGTTCACCGGCGTCGGCGATTTTGAGGACTTCATGGAGCCCGACTACGGCAACGACTAGGGCAATAGCCGGCAGGCCTGCGCTTCCCTCTCCATGCGATCACCTCGCGGCTCTCCTTCATCCGGACGAGTGTTGCGCTGCAGAGGCCTGTAGGTGGCGGCTGCGCACAGTGCCGTCGATCCGACATGCTGGGTGACTGCTCTGGTGAGGCCACCCTTGATCTCGCCAGCTGCCCCCCTGCGGGAGTGGGGCGGGGACATCGGAAGGCTCCTGGTCCTGGGCGCTCCGGCAAGGCGATGATCGGATCGCTCAGCCGTCTGCGAGGGGGCTTACAAAACGGCACGCCCGAAGTGCGCATAGGTCGGCCCGGCGTGCAGGGCGTCGACCGCGGATATCAGGCGCCTGACCATAGATGGCCGTAGCCGAGGGCTGGCTTCGTCGATCGTCAAGAACTCGAGGTCCCGGACTTCGCCGTCACGGGCCGAGAGGCCCTGGGCCTGGTCGCTGTCGAGCACGCCGCCATCGAAGATGAACATTAGCCCGTCGCCCCATATGCCGTGAGCGGGGATCCAGTCGACGATGAGCAGTGCGCCGGTTGCGAGGTCTAGGCCGATTTCCTCATTGACTTCCCTGCGACACGCATCCCACGGGGACTCATTCTCTTCCGCGATTCCGCCTGGGATTTCAAGCGTGGGCTTGTAGGTAGGGTCGACGAAGAAGATTCGCCCGGCCTGATCCCTGATGAGGGTTCCTCCAGCGGTTCGTTTCCTCGGCAAGCGTGAGGCGATTCCGGGATGGAACTCCTTTTCGGGCTCACCTTCGGCCTGGAGGTCCAGGTCAACGCTGACGCCGGTCATACTTCCTCGCTTCCCGGATCGGAATATACGGAGGTGGTCAGCGCGACGTGAGCACGCTCCTCAAAGGCCCGAGCGACGGTCGACAAGCGCAGCGTCCTGAACCCCGCCCAGGCGGCGGCGTTGCTGGAGGCAGTGGGGGAGTTGAAGCCGAGCGGGCCGCGACTGAAGCCTTCTTCGGAGCGATGTACTACGCCGGCCTCCGCCCCGAGGAGGCGGTCGAACTCCGAATGCCGAACCTCGACCTGCCTGCGGTCGGATGGGGAGAGATCCACCTCGATCATGCGGCCCCAGATGCGGGCTCCGCGTGGACCAACAACGGTGAGTCCCGCGAGCGTCGTCAGCTGAAACACCGGGGCGTCGGCGACGGCCGGACCGTGCCGTGCCCGCCGCAGCTGACGGCGCTGCTGCGTGCGCACCTCCAGCGCTTCGGAGTGGACCAGGATGGGCGACTCTTCCGGGGAGTGCGCCAGGGACGGCAGCCGGACTCCAGCACCTACGAACGTGCCTGGCGAAAGGCCCGGGAGGCTGTCCTCACTCCTGCGCAGGCCAGGTCGCCCCTAGGAAGGCGGCCGTACGACCTGAGGCATGCAGCGGTAAGCACATGGCTCAACGCAGGCGTCGGAGCCGCTCAGGTTGCGGAATGGGCTGGCCACAGCCTCAAGGTCCTTCTTGATATCTATGCCCACTGCATCGACGGCGAAGAGAGCGCTGCCCGCCGGCGTATTGATGCTGCATTGGCCGAGGCGCGCCAGAGCAGCCACTGAGGGGGCACGCGGCCGTCCTAACGCGCGGCTGATGGTGCGCGGAGGAGTCTCGTGGCGTCGCTCACACGAACTCTCCCCGGATGGTCGCCTCGAGGCCGTTGTGAGCCGCCCGGATATTCATCGCGACGCCCGCCAGCTCCAAGCGTTGCTTTATCGCCCACTCGTCGTCGTAGTGGCCATGCTCGTGGAGGATTCGGGCGTGTGCCCGCGCCCTAAAGAGTCACCCGTTGAAGTCCTGTACCTTCAACTCCCGGAGGCGCTTGTAGACATCCTTGCCTGCGACGACCCGTGCCCGGGCGAGAAGGCTATCTAGTGTCATGTAATTGAATTCACTTTACTTTCAATGGTGCTTGTGAAACAATTTTGGTATGCAGCAGCTTACGGAGGAGCGGCGTAGCGAGTTGGAGTCGGTTGTGTCTGTCGGGTACGACGGCTCGGTGTCGATGCGGGCACAGATGGTGCTGGCGTGGTTCGATGGTGAGAGTGCCGCGGATATTGCGAGGCGCTTCGGAGCGTCGAAGCCGACGGTGTATAAGTGGGTGGACCGATTCGAAGAGGCCGGCGTAGCGGGGTTAGACGACCGTACGTCGACTGGCAGGCCTCGTTCTGTGTCTGATTCGGTGCGGTCGCGGATTGTGGCGTTAACGAAGCTCGGCCCGCCGAAAGAAACGGGGCTGACGCACTGGTCGAGCTATGAGATGGCCAAGTATCTGAGACGCCGTGAAGGTATCAGCGTCTCGCACAACTTCGTCGCCGAATTGTGGCGTGAGCACGGCTTGAAGCCACATCGGCAGGGCACGTTCAAGACCTCCACCGACCCGGAGTTCGCGACCAAAGTGGTCGACGTCGTAGGCCTTTACCTCGATCCGCCCGAGGGTGCGGTGGTGCTCAGCTTCGACGAGAAGACGCAGGTCCAGGCTCTGGACCGGACCCAGCCGCTACTGCCGATCAGCTTCGACAAGACCGAGAAGCGCACCCACGACTACGTCCGCCACGGCACCACGAACCTGTTCGCCGCCCTTGAGGTGCTCACCGGAAAAATCACCGGACAAACCTTCCACCGAAAGCGGACCAAAGAGTTCCTACGCTTCATGGAACGACTGGTCAAACGGTACCCGGCAGAGCAAGAAATCCACGTAGTCCTCGACAACCTCAAAACTCACAACAACGGCGACGTCAACGAATGGCTGGCCAAACACCCCAACGTGAAGTTCCACTTCACGCCGAAAGGTAGCTCCTGGATCAACCAGATCGAAACATGGTTCGGCATCATCACCCGGCAATCCATCCGCCGCGGCTCCTTCAAATCCCTCGCCGAGCTGATCCGCCATATCGAGAACTACATCGACCACTGGAACGAAGACGCCGAGCCGTTCGAGTGGACAGCGACAGCCGATCAGATCCTTGAGAAAGTAGCCATGCTCGACCGCGACTACGTGAAGCTGGTCGCCAACAACTACAAGCCCAAGTAAAGCACTTTTAATTACGACACACTAGCTCGTCGGGGTCTGTCTCCGGAAGCTCCGCGATCGGGATCGCTGACCACGTACCCGCGTTGTCCACGAAACGGGCGCTGACCTTGAGAAGCTCGCTGTAGATGTCGAGTCGCCGTGTGCGTAGCTGCTCTTACTTCGTCGCCCTGCGACGCAAGGGCTCGGTAATGAGCGGTGGCAGTGCGGTGGCCGTCAAGGTGCCTGCGATGCCAGCGATACCTAGTCCTAGCCTAGTGTTGCGTGATTCTGGTTGTGTTATTTCGCGTTGTTGTCGACGAGTTTCTTGATGTTGGTCTGGACGAGGCGGACCTTGGCGAGGATCTCTTCGCTGGTGGCGGTCCAGGCGAACGGCTTCGCGTCGATGTTCCAGGTGTCGATGTAGTCCTTGATCTGTTTGATCAGCACGTTCACCGAGGTGAAGGTGCCGCGGCGGATCGACTGGCGGGTCAGGATCCCGAACCACGTCTCGATCTGGTTGATCCAGCTCGATCCGACCGGGGTGAAGTGGAACCTGACGTGCGGATTCTCCTCCAGCCAGGCTTCCACCTCTGGCGTGGTGTGGGTGGACAGGTTGTCCAACACGACATGAATGTCCTTGCCCGCATGAGGTTTGACGGCCTTCTTCAAGAAGGCCAGGAAGTTCACCCCGTCCCGGGTCGGCCTGCACTCCCCGACGACCTGGCCGGTGCCCACATCCAAAGCGGCGAACAGGTTCGTGACACCGTGCCGCACATAGTCGTGGGTGCGTTTCTCGGTCACGCCGAAGTCCAACGGCAGTAGCGGCTGGGTCCGGTCCAACGCCTGGATCTGTGTCTTCTCATCGATGGAGAGCACCACCGCACCACCGGGCGGGTCCAGATACAACCCGACCACATCGGAGACCTTCTCCGCGAACGCGGGATCCTTGGACAACTTGAACGTGGCATGCCGGTGCGGTGCGAGGCCTTCCTCCCGCCACACCCGAGCCACATAGCTCCACGACACACAGATCCCCTCGACCCGCTTCAGATACCCAGCCAACCCACGGGTCGACCAGTGCGACAGCCCCGTCTCCACCGGCGGAGAAGTCCTGGTCAACGCCACCACCCGAGCCCGCACCCGCGGTGGAACCTGCACCCGCGGCGCAGCCCGATCACGATCGTCCAACCCGGCCAGGCCATGCTCGGCGTGGCGGCGGACCCACCGATCCACCGTCGGCAACGACACCCCCGCCAACTCCGCGATGTCCTTACGACGCCGACCTTCCCCATGCCACAACACGATCCGCGCCCGAGTCGCCAGCACCCCCGACACATCCCGACTGTTCACCAACGCCCGCAACTCAGCGTCCTGCTCCACCGAAAGCTCCACACCGAGTCAACGAGCCACAACACGAAAAGTAACGCAACCAGAATCACGCAACACTAGTGGGGGTCGCGCGGAACACGGCGCTGCGGCGTCACGCCTCGGGGAAGGCCTCGTCCGAGCCACGCAGTTGCTCCTCCTGAGTCATATGCATGCGGAAGAGCTTGTCGACCACGGTTCCGATGACATGCGTGGCGACGAACGCGTAGACTCCCACAACGACGATCGCCACCCCCTGCTTTCCCAGTACCGAGGCCGAGCCGCCGTAGAAGAGTCCAGCAGTTCCGCGCAGCTCTCCGGTGGCGAAGAAGCCCAGCAACAGCACTCCGACGATCCCGCCCGCCCCGTGGATGCCGGCCACGTCCAGCGTGTCGTCGTAACCGAGGACGAGCTTCATCTCCACTGCGTACGCGCACACCATCGCGGCGATGGCGCCGATGAAGAATGCGCCGGCGACGTCCACGAACGCGCAGGACGGCGTGATGGCCACCAGCCCGGCCAGCGCGCCGCTGGCGGATCCGAGCCTGGTCAGGTGCCGCAGGCGGATCCACTCCAGCAGGCGCCACGCCAGCATGCCCGAACTGCCCGCGATCAACGTGCTGACGAACGCCCGTGCGGCCAGGGCACCGTCGGTGAGCGCGGAGCCGGCGTTGAAGCCGAACCAGCCAAACCACAGCAGCCCGAGCCCCAGCATGACGAAGGCGATGTTCCCCGGCCGGGGTCCCTCGTGACGCCGGAAGCCGATCCCGCGCCCGAGGACCAGCGCCAAGGCAAGTCCGGCGATGCCTGAGTTCAGCTCAACGACCAGACCGCCGGCGAAGTCCATCACGCCCCATCGGTAAAGCCAGCCGGACGGTGCGAACACCCAGTGCGCGATGGGCGCGTACACGAGGGAGATCCAGACGACGACGAAAATGATCCACGCGCCGAAACGGGCGCGCCCTGCGATCGAGCCGCTGATCAGCGCAACGGTGATGATGGCGAACGTGGCCTGGAAGGCGGCGTAGACGTACGTGGGGATCCGCTCGTACGCCTGCCCCGGGCTGATGCCCGTGAGCAAGAAGTGGCTCCCACCGATTATCCCGGTGCCTCCAACGTCCTTGCCGAAGGCCAGTCCGTAGCCGTACGCGAACCACACGATCGTCACCAGACTGATGCAGATGAAACTCATGTAGAGCATGGTCAAAAGGTTCTTCGAGCGCACCATTCCGCCGTAGAACAGGGCGAGCCCGGGAACCATCAGCAGCACCATCGCGGTGCTGGCGAGCATCCAAGCGGAATCGCCCGTATTCAGACCAGTCGACATCGAGCCTGCGCATTCCTTCGACCGCGTTCAGCAGGAGGGTGCAACTGACTGACGTAATCGCGCATGGCAGAGTTAGGCATGCCTGCTCACTTCCGCGCGGATTTGACGGACAGCGTCAATATTGGCGCTATGAGGCGGACCGGAGCGGATGGCGAGCGTGAAGACAACCGCAGACCGGACAGCGATCTGGTCTCCGATCTTGAAGCGTCTCACGGCCGTTCCCCTCTGACTCGCGTGCGGATTTCGTGGATCTTGCGCCGGACTCGTCGACCGTGATGATCCTGTGATCGACGAGCGTTCGACGGCAGGCCAAAGTACTGAATCGCGCCCAAGTCGTTCTCCATGCGACGACGCATCTCCGCGTTCCATACCCCACGCCACCCGAGACATTCACAGGTGATGGAGGTGTTCAGCTTTCACGGCTGCTCGGACCTCCTCCTTCGACTCGTACGGCACTTGCGTCAAGCGGGATGAACATTGGACACCTGTCTTTAAATTCGTCATACCGCACCGTCGACACCATCGAGCTCCACCCCTCGTGGTCGAATCCACCCGTTGTCCACAGACCGGCCTCGCGTAGAGGGTGCATTTTTGCCTCTCCATAATGCGCCGAGGAGAAGCTGTGATGGATCATGGTTTCGCTGAGCCGGACGAACCTCTGGGTGGCATAAGGAGCCACACGCCGGCAGTGGACGCTCCTTTCCGGTGGCGCGACAACCACGACGGGACCTCGCCCGCTCCGGGTTGGTCGGCCGGGTGACCCTCAACGAGCGAACTCCGGCGGGTGGCCCGCCCACGCCGACGAGGTGGCGCTCGTGGGCCCTCTCCCGGCGATCGTCGACCGCATCCTGGCGTCGAACAACTCGCGCGTGAGCGTCCTGATCGTGCTCACTCGCGACGTCGAGCTGCTGGAGGCCGGCCAGGCCGCGCTATAGCCGGTCTGGGCTCCGCCGCTTCCCGCAGGCCCGACAGCCGCCGTACCAACGCGGCGAGGCTCCACGTGGCGACGAGCAGCGCGACGATGACATACCCGAGGATCTCGAAGTGCTCCGCCAGCGACGCGTACGCCGCGAGGGGCCTGCTCGTCCCGGTCGCATCGGTCACCAGCGCGGCGAGGTAGACGGTCGCGACGAACGCCGCGACCAGCACGGTCATCCCGGTCGTTGCCGCGTTGTAGTAGAGCCGGCGCGCCGGACTGCGGTAGGCCCACGAATAGGCGCGTGACATGATCAGGCTGTCGGCGGTGTCACAGGCCGTCATTCCGGCGGCGAACAGCAGCGGCAGCGTGAGCACGGCCATCATCGGTATCCCGCCCTGTGACGCGGTGCTGGCTGACAGTGCGAGCAGCGTCACCTCGCTGGCGGTCTCCAGGCCAACCCAAACAGCAGCCCGACCGGGAACATGTGCCATGAGGATCGGATCAGCCCTCGAACGCGGCTGCCGAGAATGCGGTTCATGAGGCCCCGGTTGACCAGCATCAGCTCCAGCTCGTCCGGGTCGATCCGACCGCGGGTCATCCGCCGCCATAGCCCGATCAACCCTGCGAGCACGAGGCCGTTCAGCACTGCGACGAGCAGCAGGAACGACATGGCGACGACCTGCGAGACCGGCCCGCCGATCCGCTGGAAGCTCTCCACGTCGTGCCCGGCGGCCGTCGTCACGATCAGGGCCAGCGCCAGCACGATGGTCGAGTGGCCGAGTGCGAAAAAGAAGCCCACGCCGACCGGGCGGCGACCGCGCTGCAGCATCAGTCGGGTCGTGTCGTCGATCGCCGCGATGTGGTCGGCGTCGAAGGCATGCCGGATGCCCAAGGTGTAGGCGAGCGTCCCGGCCCCCGCGAACGCCCCGGCCTCCGCCAAGCCGGCGGCGTAGAACAAGTACAACGACCAGCCCGCGATATGAAGTACCGCGACCACGGCCACGATGCCGCCGATTCGCATCCGTTCCCGCGCCGTCCAGCGCGGGTATGCGTACGCGGATAGGCTCATCGCCGCACCTTCGGGAATCTGCCCGCACCCCTGCGGCCCGTGCGCCGTGCATTCAGGAGCCTCATCTGCACTGACGTCACGACCACCTCTGGCATCGGGCTGCACACCAACCACCCTCTTGATCAACCGCCTCTGCCCGAGGTGACTCAATGAAGACAGCCAGATCATTCACGTCTCAAAGCCGCCTCAAACAGGTCGACAGATTCGGCATGTACGACGCCGCGCTACCTACCCGGCGGGAACCTCCACCTCGATCGACCGCAAGCCCCAACCAGTGCACAGGTGAAGGCCGTCACAGAGATCGTCAGCGAACTACTCGGTTAGCCCTCGCCAAGTGGTCACGGTGCGCGACCTCATCGGCACCGCTCAACTTCGACGTGCAGTCAGTCCTTAGCTGAATGGCCGGCGGCTCCCTAGTCCTCAAATAAGCGAGTCGGTTCTGTGGTGGTGGCCGAACGCGATTTGATCATGTCGGTTGTCGTGTTGGGCATGTCGATGGGACGCTTGAAGGTGTCGGTGGCGGGTCGGAGTGGCCTGGTGGGGGCTGTGTGGGGGTGTTCGGCGCCGGTTTTTGGTGTCTGGGCAGGTGTGGTCGCCGCCGCGGCTGCGCGGCGGTCGGTTCGGGGTCGGCGACAGGTTGTGGTTTAGCCGAAGCGGGTTCGTTCGGTGGTGTTCCAGGCGCTGAAGAGCCGGTCCAGGTTGGGGTTGTGGCCGATGAGTCGGATGGTGATGGTGCGGGCTCGGCGGGTGACCATGGCGGGGATGAGGATGATGGCGGCCAAGAAGCGCCGGAACTCCATGCGGATGTAGTCGTGCCGCTCTTGTTTGGGTTGCATCATCATCGCGAACCAGGACTTGATGTTCCAGGCGAGTGCGGCGATGACCATGTAGGCCCAGTTGGAGACCAGCGTCTCCTCGCGGTCGACTGCATTACCCGCCCCGGCGTGGCGGCGCTCCGGCTGGCTCTGAGCGGCTTCCGCTCCTAGCAATGAGCGACCGAGACGAGCGTTAGCCCTTACTCCGTCGCCCTCGCGGGCGTGGCGTGGAGACTGGCCGGCCCGGAACACGCCGTGACGGTCTTTGTCGCCGTGCTCGGTCTCTTCCGCGGCGTCCAGACGAAGCGACGACGCGGGTAACCGGGGGGAGGCGAAGTAAGCGGCACCCCCGGCCTCCGGAAGGTGCCGCTTACGTTTGGGGCCAGTTCGCGGCCCCATCCCAGACTAGAACATTTGTTCGAGTGACATGTGTCAGACCGGCTGCGTTGGGTCGATGCGGGCCGGATGGCCACCACTCCAAGCCACCCCACAATTCGAGGCTCGCCTCCGTCGAAAGCGCTGGCCCAACCCGTTTGTCCCACATGCTCCCCAGAGAGGCGCCTCCGGAGCGCGTATGGCCAGGTCAGGCGCGGTGTTGCTGATGCTCTGTAAAACCGTCGGCTTCGCCTACACTGGTTCGAACCCAGTACCTGCCACAGCAGTAGAAACGGCCCCTGACCTGCACAAACAGGTCCGGGGCCGTTCGTGTGGCGGTGCTTTGGGGGCGACGGTGTGTGGACCGTCGGCTCTGCATGTCGGTCGGGCGTTGGTGCTGGTCAGGCGGCTGCGGCTGGTTCCGGGGTGGCGGAGTTTCGCGCGGCGCGGCGTATACGTGGCCTTGCTTTTGGCCGTGCTTGCGGGGCGCTGATGGTGGCTGGCAGCCGTGCTGGGCTGCGCCGCGTGGCGGCGCTCGCAGGGTTTCTGCGGGGTTGTGCGGGATTCTGCGGTAGAAGTGGGGGCGATGCATCTTGGTGACCTGCGGGGACTGCCGCGGGGATGTGGTTCTGCGGATTCTGCGACGGGCCTGGGGACCGGCCGTGGTTGCTGGCAGTCCGTGGACGGCGGAGGGCGCAGGGCGATGTCGCCGTCTGCCGGACCGCCGTTCGGTGCCGAGGCTGTGGGGGCAGTGGCGTGTGGTGTCGTCGAAGGTCGCGGCCGGTCTGGGTCGGGCACCGTCGACGGTTAGCCGGGAACTGTGACGCAATCGGCTTCGGCATGACGGTGGCGTCTGCGACGGTGACCTGGCACACGCCGGGGCCCGGGCGTGTGCTCGGCGTCGACGCCGTGGACGGTTTGCTGAGCGATCCGGCGTTGCGGGCGCAGGTGCGGGTCAAGCGGGACGCCCGCGATCCGGCCAGGCCTACGATGTGGCCCGCGGTCACGCCGAAGTGTGCTCCACGAAAGCAGCCCGGAATGATCACGCGGTGGCCGCCCTGTGTCACGCCACACCCAAGATCACGAAACATCCTTGGTCCTTGGTCTTGGCGGACGACTCGGCGTAGGTCGGCTGCCCCAGACATCAGGTCAGTCGCTCGATCGCCGGGGAGTCTGAGTTGATGTCTGGGCTGAAGATCTTGATGATCAACAGGTCGTGGTCCCCGGTGTTCTCCATATCGAGCGGCCGGACCGCTCGATCGTGGGTCACGGGCAGTTCGTCGTTGGCCGGGTCGCCGGCGGCTACCGGCGCGCCGCCAGTGGTGCCCGTACCCTGCCAGACCAGGAGGCTGAAGACCCCCGGTTCTCGCTCGTCTGGTACCGGGCGCCGGGGGAGAGGAACAGCCGTTTGCCGCTGAACTTCGGCGAACCGTAGAAGATCCACGACTCGACCACCCCGTCCTCCTCATGCAAGGGCACTGGCGGCGTGTGGTGGTTCTCGTAGAAGTACGGATCGCTGTTCTCATCCCAGTCGATCCAGTGCAATACCGCGGGCTCGCCGTGCTTGTGGCGCGCCGCGTCGCTGATGTGTTGAACAGCAGGTCCTTGCTGATGATCTGGCCGGCGTTGAGCGCCTGAAGCATCGCCAGGGTGTGGTCCTCCTGCAGTTCGATGTGCCCGCGGCGCATGCCCGCGCTGCGCAGCCGGGATGGAACAGGCCTGTCGGCAGCGCCGGGTCATCGGCGTGACCGCCGACATGGAGAGCCAGGGGATGGCGAGCGAGTCGGCAGTCAAGCACTAACCCGCTCGCCGCTCCCCGCAGCGGCACTCGCCCGACCCGCCTCCGCCTCGGGGCCACGATCTTCAAATCGACGGCTAGCACGGCGGATTGTCCCCGGCCGTCCCCGAGTCTGTGCGTCCTTCGCCCAGGTCAGAGAGTGATGGGGGACGGCTGGGACAGCTGGGACAGAACGAGCACTCCCCCGCATGGGTCATGCTTTGTGGCTAGCGCCGACGGGCGGCTCGGGCTTGTTCCCGAGCCATCCCCGTCTACCGTCCTTGCAGTAGACGACCTTCGTCCGGATTCTGTCGCAGCCCGACGCTTTCCAGTCGTGCCCCGATCCGATCCGCTGCATCAGAGTCCTTGGCGCCTCGGCACTTGGTATTGCCCGCTGCATTCGCTAAGGCCCCGATGGCCGGCCGGTTTCGTCAAGTGGACCATGCCCGATTACCCGACCGTAGGCAGTGGTCAAGCCTCAGGAGGCTTATCAGGCGAGGTTAACGGCCGATCGAAAATTGGGTTTCGGTTGGAGAAATAGGCAATGAATTTAGATTGATCTTTGACAGTTTGTGGTGTGATGGGCGAGGCTATCGGGCAGCGTGCGTCAACTGGCGGAGTCTTATGGAGGGACGGATTCTTATGGGCGCAAAGCCGTCGCATAACTGCGCTGGCCGTAAAGGCGACGAGGCGCCGATGGGGAGTGTGCGCCGCCTCAGCCGTAAGACGTTCCTGGGTGCCGCAGGTTTTGGGGCGGTAGCGCTGGCCGTCGGTCCGGCGTTGTCCGGGGATGTAGAGGCCCGCGCCGCCGAGGTACGTGCGGGTCACGGCTCCGGCGAGGATACCGCGCTGCGGGTCGTGTCGTGGAACATCCGCAATGGCCGCCTTGGCGGTACTGATCCGCACTTCACTGGCGGGGAGCAGAATCTCAGGCAGTTGATTCAGTTCTTGCGCCGCGAGCGGCCCGACGTCCTGGTGACCGTTGAGACCTACGGTGCCGGCGACGAGATCCTTGCCGGTCTCAACCGTGGCGTGGACGAGGACCGTCGCTACGCGGGCGTGCAGATCACGGTGGGTACGAAAGAGCAAGAGGAAGGTCCCGACCGGGACAACCTCTGGCTGTTCACCAGGTACCCGGTGGTGGAGAGGTACGCACCGATCAACGAAGATCGGCTCTCGTCGTTCAACTTCGGCGGGATACGAATCCGCCTTCCGGATGGCAAAGAGGTCAGCGTCTTCAGTACTTGGCTGTGGAACGCCGGCTGGGCATGGGGAACTGCTGACGACACCGCGCTCGATCTGAAGTACGGTCTGCCCCGGCGATGGACCGACCAGGAGATCATTCAGACCGACCTGGAACGCCGGCAGGAGATGGCCAGTGTCATCGTCAACGAACGGTTGCCGCAGTACATCGGTGACCCCGGTGCACCGGTCATCATGGCCGGTGACTTCAACACGATGTCGCCTCTCGACTGGAGCGCCCAGTGGGCCGGTGCTCCGGGCCACGAGGGTCTGGTGCTGGAGTGGCCCGCGATGAAGGTCTTCGAGCAGGCGGGATTCGTCGACACCTATCGCGCGGCGAATCCCGATGCCGGGCGCTATCCGGGACGGACCTGGTCGCCGTACTTCGGGTTCGGTTACGCGCCGGGCAGGATCGACTTCATCCTCGCCCGGGGTGCGGACATCCGTATCACCGGATCGCACACTCACACCAGAAGACTTCCCGAACACCAGGTCGTCAGCTTCGACGACCAGTTCCCCTTCTACTCCGACCACGGAGTGGTCGTGAGCGACCTTGTCGTCCACGGCGGCGGTCCCAGCTACTTCGGCGAACCCCCGCGAGAGACCGAGCCACCGTTCGGGGTCGAATGGCCCGAACCTGCAGGGAAGTTGGTACCGCGCGAAGAGATCACGGCCACCGCCACGACTGCGCACGTCGGCTTCGAAGCGACAAAGGCCATCGATGGAGACGTCGCAACGATGTGGCATTCGGAATGGAGCCCGAAATCGTCGCTTCCGCAGTCGATCACTCTCGAGCTCGGCAAGGTTCGCCGGGTCCGGACGCTCACATACCAGGGCCGGGTCACTTCCCGCTACAACGGCAATGTCACCCACTGGCGCGTCCTGGCCGCGCGTGACGGGAGCAGTTTCCATCAGGTAGTCGAGGGGACCTGGGAAGCCAATTCCTGGGAGAAGGCGATCGACCTCAAGGGCATCCACGCTAGCCACCTGCGCTTCGAGGTCATCTGGGGCTTCGAAACCACCTGGATCTCCGGCAGCACCGACCCAGGGCTCGCTGCCGCCACCGAGATACGCGTCTACGAAGAGCCGGCAGGCTGACGCGTCATTCACTACCGCTGATCCACAGGGCAGAGGTGGGCCGACAGTGCGGCAGCGGTGCGTGTCAACAGCGCGCGACTGGTACCCCAAACAAGCAGCACAAAGGGGAGAGCCCACTTGCGAGCCGGCTACGCGCACGGCAAGACCGGCGAGTTCGACGAGGCGCCTCCAACGCGCAACGATCACCGTCGTGGTCGGCGAGGTCGGCTCGGGCAAGTCCACCCTGCTCGAGGTGCCGCTCACCCTCCGGCACCCCGATGCGGGACGCATCTGCTGGAACGGCGCCGTTGTGGCGACGCCCGCCGAGTTCATGCAGCCGCCACGGGTCGCCTACAAAACAGCAGTGGCCGGACTGCTCAGCGACACCCTTAAGAAGAACAACGTCCTGCTCGGGCTGTCGAAGGCCGCGTCGGTCTGCGTGTTCGGGGAGTTCGACTGGTCCCCCGGCGTGTACGAGCAGTGCATCGGCCCGTTGGGGCGCGACGGAGTCCGCGGTCGCCGCGTACTACGGGCTGTCCGAGGGCGGCACCGACCCGCTGATGGCGGAGCTGCTCGGTCTCAAGTGGCAGCAGTCGCGGAGCATCCTCAACCCGGACGCCGCACTGTCCGCCCCGTCGGTGGACAATGCGGAGCGCACGAAGGGGGCTCGCCCAGGATGTTCTCACCGGCTACGTGGGCGTACACCAGATCCGGAGACCGAGGCGCCGGTGACGTCGCTCGCCGCGGTGCGGGCGCTGTGCTGCTGCTGATCGGAGCAGCGTGCATCTATCCGTTCGTATACATAGCCAGCGTGTCCATCAGCGACGGGGCCAAGGTCGCGTCAGGCCAGATCTACCGGCTGCCCAAGGGACTCAACTTCGAGACGTACCGCTATATCTTCTCCAACCCACGACTGGGCATCGTGCAAGGCGTAGTCAACTCCGTCCTGTACACAGTGGTCGGAACCGTCGTGGCCGTGCTGT
Organism: Actinopolymorpha pittospori; assembly: GCF_014873875.1. Lineage (GTDB taxonomy): Bacteria > Actinomycetota > Actinomycetes > Propionibacteriales > Actinopolymorphaceae > Actinopolymorpha > Actinopolymorpha pittospori. The sequence goes on from NZ_JADBEM010000001.1 coordinate 3,806,451, forward strand.
TGATGTACTTCACCGCCTATGTACTGTCGCGCAAGAGGTTCCGCGGCCGCCACTTCATCATGATGGCTTTCGTGGCATCGTGGATCTCTATGACCATCTGGCGGCTGGTGAACTCGCGCTGGGTAATGATCCTTCCCGGGCGCCATGTCCGGGGTCGGCGAGGTCGAGGAGATCGCCGACGCCGCCAAGCAGGAGCTGTTCGCGGACACCGACAGCCGCGCAGGTGGCCGGGCCAGGCTTCACGCACCGGACTGGTTCGCGGCGCTGCTCGACCGCCAGATCGGCGGGCTGCTCTCGTCGTTGCGCACGGACTGCACTGGATCCAGCGCGCGGTACGGCTGCTTGTGGAACCAGACGGATACGTATTCGTCACCGCTGACGAGTTCGACCCCTGTGGAGGAGAAGTCAGACGCGTTGACCGACGCCCTCGGTCGAGCCGGACGCAGCTGCGGGCTGGTGAGCGGTCGTTACCCCGACTCACCAGCCCCGGCTTGGCTGCTCTGACTAGTGCCTACTTGCCTGTCTGGCCTTGCGGTACGGCGGTGCAGCGGGCGGAGCCGGCATCGGTGAAGGTGCCGTTGTCGCCGGGTTCGGGGGTGAACGCCCAGTCATAGCCCGTTGGCCGCAACGTGAGCCGGAGGGCGCCGAAGGTGTCGGCGTTCCCGACCTCGAGGTTCGGGACCTGGGTGATCCCGGGGTGGAATCCGACACCGCCGGTACCGATGACGATCTCCCGGATGCCGGTCGGGTCGGCCTTACCGTCAGCGTCCTGCGGTGCGTAGCGCTGGTAGTTGTGGTCGTGGCCGTTGAGCACCAGGTCGACACCGTGCTGCTGCGCGAGCCGCCACAACGGCGTCGTGTCGGGATTGCCGACCCCACCCGGGGTGAGCGCGGAGAAGATCGGCTTGTGCCAGTACACCAAGGTGCACTTGTTCGGGTGCGCCTGAAGGTCCTGCTCGAACCAGCGGTACTGGCCCGACCCGGGCGCACACGACACGACCCCACACTCGCTGTTCAGCGCCACGACGTGCCAGCGCCCGAGGTCGTAGGAGTAGTAGCCGCGCTCACGATCGCCAGCGCGACCATCGGCCTGACCGACCCCGTTGAAGTAGTCGAAGAACCCGTCCGCCCGGGCACCCGGGTAGTAGGCCTGCGCGTACTCGTGGTTGCCCACCGCGGGGTAGGTCATATCCTTGAACGCACCCCATGACTTGTCGTACGAGGACTGGAAAGCCTCCAGCGTACCGACGTCGTACTGCCCGTCGGCGAGCATCGTCACCACGTCGGGTTTCATCGACTGAACCAGCGTGGCCGTACCCGCCTGATGGCACGCGGTCCGTGTCACCTTGCTGGTGGCCGCGCAGGCGACGTCGCCGGCAGCGACCAACACCGGGGCGTCAGTACCCGACGCGTCGCCGCTGCTCGGGAGCCGGCCACGGAAGTAGGCGTTGCGCGGGATCGGCACTGGCGTGGTGGTGAACCGAACTGTCTCGGTGTCGGTGTTGCCGGCCTTGTCCGTCACCGTGACCGCGAGGGTGTGGTCACCGGCCGGGATGTTCTCCACCGGGAACCGGTCGGGTACCGGGATCGCCCTGCCATCGAGCACCGCGGCGGCGCCGGCCATCCCCGAGACCGAGTCGGTCGCGTCGACCCGCACCACCAGGTTGCCGCTCCCGATCCGTTCGCCCTCCGCCGGTGAGGTCGAACCGATCACCGGTGGCGTGTTGTCGACGCGGAAGCCCACCTTGCTGGTCTGCCCGTCGGCGGCGGCCGCCGCCAGGGTGTGCGGACCATCCGCGAGCTGCCGGGAGTCCAGCGCGTAGGACACGCCGTGGATCTGGTCAGCAGAGGTGGTCATGATGAAGTTCTTGGTGACCTGTTCCTCGGTCGCGTTGCCGCCGGGGAACCCGTCGCCCAGCGGAATCACCTGCGTGCTCGGCACCGAGGGGTCGGCGAGGTCCGTGCCGCCCAACAGGCGCAAGCGGACGTTGCGGATGGTGAAGTCGTCGTGGTTCTTCGTCAGGTCAGTTGGTGACACCGAGCTTCCAGCCCGAACTGTCACCACGTTCGCGCCCTCGTGCAGGACTCCCGCCGGCATCGCCACCGTCGCGGTCGCGTAGCCGGAGTAGTCCTGGCTGATGAGCGAGACCATCTTCCCGTTCACCCACAGCGAGTTGAGCAGCCGCTGAGAGCCGCTCTGCACACCGTCGGCCTCGAACAGCACCGTGGCCGGGAGGCTCGACTCCGGCCGGGTAACCGCCGGCGCGTCGTCGAGCGTGAGCTTTAGATCCGATCCGGCGCTCGCGTAAACAGTCACCTGGCCGCGGACGGCCTGCCCTTCCTGCAGCGACACCGCCGGACCGCTCCCCGCAGCAGCCGCCGTTCCCGTCATGGTCGCCGGCTGCGCGAGCGCACCCAGCGCGGCGGCGCACACCAGACCCGCAACCACGCCCTTATCTCGCCACCGGCCATGCCGGCGCCGCGAATGTTCCCTTTTCATGTTGTGTCCCCTCCGGGGTCGTGGAAACCATGCGTAGGATAGGTAAGGAAATGGGGCGAACGGGAAACGCTCGGTGGACCCCATCATGAATTCTGTGAGCGATTGATGCCGCACGGTCGCGGCGTACTCGTCCCCGGCTCGATGGGCCGACGTTCTGGGCGCATGGACTTTGGTCGCGGCACTCCGAATCTGACGCAGTTCCGCAAGCTCGATCGCCTGATGCCGATATGGCTGGCACCAGAGAGGAGACGATGGTGACGACGCCGCCGCGGCGGGTCATCACAGGCCTGGGGCCGCCCTCTGGGACCGTCGCGGTCGCGGCGGCCCTGCACCGCAAGCTCTGCTGTGTCTTGGGCTGACCGTTCCCGTACTTCAGATGATGGCGCTCGAGGAACTAGCCTTTGGGGGACATGGCAGTCAGATGATGGAGGTGGCGCGGCGCCCCAGGGTTCGGGCAGTACCGGCCCAGCGACGGCGTCCTCCGCCCATTCGCACTCGTCTCGGTTGACATACGAGACGGACAGATCACCCAACTCGTGACGTTCCTCGGCGCGCAGCATCGGTTCGCCGAGTTCGGCCTCCCAGAGTCCCTCCGTGCGGAGCATGTCAGGGGTGACCGATGAGTTCTCCCGCCCCGTGTCGTACAAGTCGATGAACACACCGACGATGCGGAAGGACAGCCCGATGGGAACATCCTCGGCCCACCTGACAAGCGAGACCCGGACGGAGCGGGAGCGGCTCGCCAGCCTCTTTGGCGACCTCACGCCAAAGCAGTGGGGCATGCCGTCCCTCTGCGACGGCTGGCAGGTCCGTGAGGTGGTCGCCCACATGACGATGCCGTTCCGGACCAAGCCGTTCGGGGTGATGGCAGGTGTGGCTCGGGCCAGGTTCTCGTTCAACAGGTACGCCGACCGGGACGCCCGGTCAGCAGCACAGGCGATGAGCGAGGCCGAGCTCGTCGACCTTCTCCGGCGCAACGTCGACCACCCCTGGCAGCCACCCGGTGGCGGAGAGGCCGGTGCCCTCAGCCACGACGTCATCCACGGCCTCGACGTCACTGAACCACTCGGCCTCCCCTCGGCACCGGCTGATCGCGTCGCGCTGGTTCTGGCATCAACCAGGCCCCGGCAGATGAACTACTTCGGGGTCGACCTTGACGGGAGAAAACTGGCCGCCATCGACACGGACGTGTCCGTCGGCGAGGGATCGACCGTCGTGATGATGACAGCCAAGGAGATTCTCCTCGTGGTCACCGGACGACGACCGCTCAACGAGGTCCCTGGAGCGAGCCGGTGACGACCCCTGCCCAACTCCGCAAAGCCGCGCTCGCGCTTCCCGTAACCACCGAAGGGAAACACTTCGGTTCGGCCGCGCTCTTCTCCGTGCGCGGGCGAGAGTTCGCGTCGCTGACCAAGGACGGGATCGTACAACTCAAAGTCTCGCCCGGCGATGTCGACCGGTTCCTCGCGGACCATCCCACCGGGGGAGCCCCTGCACCGCAACGGGGAAGACTGTGTCGGAGTCCGAGCACCGCTGGCCGACATCAACGGCAAGACCCTCAACGCTCTGGTGAAAGCTGCCTGGGTCAACAACGCCCCGAAACAACTGGTCGTGCGACTGGCGGAGGCCAACGACACAAGCCACGTTGGCGACCTACCCGCCAACCTCGGCAAGCCAGCGCTCAGAGCACTACGTACGGTAGGCATCACCAGACTACAACAGGCGGCCACTTGGAGTGAGTCAGTCGCCGGTAGTCTCGTGCCGTCTCAACCTCGTCGGCGACTTCAGGCCAGTACCGTTCGGCAAGGACCGGTTGCAACCTCTCGCGCGTGACCTTCAGAGCCTGTGCGCGAGCCTTCGACTGGGATTCGTCGACTTCCACCCACTGGTCGGCGAGTTCCTTCGCGGCACTGAGCAGTTTCAGGTAGGCGTAGCGCACATCGATGACGTCCGGACGCAGCCACAGATGGTGTAGATACCGGAGCCGCTGCCGGTGCATGAACGGCGCCCACAGTCGTCGACTGTACGTCTTGGCGTTCTGCCCGTCGTAGATGAGCGCGCCCTGGTAGGAGTCGAGCGCGTCGACGAACAGCCCCAGCCGCTGCCGCACCGAGGCCACCTCGGCTCGTAGGTAGGGGTTCAACGGGTCGTGCTTTTGCGTGCGGTTGTACAGGGTCAGCGCCTCATCGAACCGTCTCGCCGCGACAAGCCGCTTCGCCTCCTGATAGGCCTCGAACAGCTCCGCCGGAATCTCACGTCCCTGCCATTCGGGCCACGGTGTGTACCTGCATGCTCGGGTGACCGGGAGAAGTGCGGCCATGCTCCACCAACCGGCTGTCCGCACCGCGTGTTGCCAGCTGTCCTGCCATACGGTGTGGGTGCAACTCCCCTGACTCGACAGCGGGGTCACCGTGGTGGTGACTCCGTATCTCGGAGACTCGTCCCGGAGGTGCAGCGTGCCGCTCACCCGGTAGGCGATCTTCGGCCGCATCCGACCGAGCAGCTTCAGAACACTCGGCCAGAACTTCTGCGGGTCGGTGTGGAGCGGGATGAGTAGGTGGAGGCGCTCCGCACCTGCCCACTCGACGCAGCCCCCTACACCTTCGTCGCGGTCTTGAACTTGCGGGAGGTGGCCGGGTGGCCGACGTGCGGGCGACCGCCCACGGCGCCGGCGGCCCAAGGTCTGTCAATGGTCGTGTCAATGAAACGCGGTCGTCGAGGGCCATCTGTGACAGGCCAAATAGGTAAATGGCCAGGTCAGTCGACGTCAGACAGCCCGCCCCGGACTGGTCGGCCCTCTTGTAATCGGGCGGTTAGGGGTTCAAGTCCCCTCGCTGGCTCCGCATGAAAGCCCAGGTCAGAGGCGTCGTTCTGGCCTGGGCTTCGCCTTGCCTGCCTCAGGTTCTGTCAATGGTCCGGTGGTAGACAGAGAAGGCCGGCTTCTACTCCATCCTCGAACAGCAGGAGGGTGTCGATCTCTCGACCTCACGGGAGTTCCCCAACTGGCACTCACCGGTGACCGTCTCGCTTGCCTACCAGGCCGACCGCAGCCGGACGATCTCGGCCGACCGCGTGTCGAGTGTCTCGATCAGCGCGGCGAGCCGCGAGCTGGACTCGGCGGCGACGACCGTCTCGTCTGGACCCGGCATGACGTCCCGGGCGACCAAGTCGCCCAGCGAGAGTTGTAGGCCCTGGCCGCCGGGCGGGACGAGGATGTCCGCAGCCTCTGGGTGTGGCGTGTAACCGAGTGCCGCCGACCAGAACTTCGCAGCACGCTTCCAGTCAGTTCAGGCAGATCACACCGATCTTGACCATGGCTCAGCTCCTTGAGACAAGGAAGAAGTTCACTCGCCTTGGCAACTTTGTATTCGCCGCCTGAGTGCCTGGGCGATAGCAGCAGACCGCCGACCACCGCGCAAGGATGGCGCCGAGCAGAACCACCCGAGCGGAACCACCCGAGCAGAACCACCCGATCAGCGCGGCCGAGGAGCCCTGGGGGCAACGGGTGTGCGGTCTCAACCGTCGGATGATGCTGTCAGGGCGAAGGTCCTTGCGCAGCATCGTGCACGTCGTCTCGTACAGCGGGCCCGTGCCCTCTTCTGCTTCGTTGCCCCAGGAGGCGGGCCCACAGCCGTAGGCCACGTAGCCCAGTCGCTCGTACAGCGCGTGCCCGGGGGTTGTTCTCTTCCACACCGATCTCGGCGCGGGGGAGGTCGCGCGCCCGGATCCGGTCCTCGGCGGCACCGATGAGGACTGTCCCGATCCCGAGCGAGCGCAACGCGTCGGGTGCTGGTTGCCGGACCCTTGCCGTGGGTGAAACCGAGCGTGTGGGCGAAGGCCGCTGCCGGCGTTCGCCCACACCTCGTCAAGGTAGCCTTGCGCCGTCCGGCTCCTGATCCGTTGCCTACAGGGAGCCGTTGCGGAACGGTCCGGTGATGGCGAAGGTGATCCCCGGGCTCTGCGCGTTGGCGAAGAGCCAGTTGCCCCTTGCCGGCTCGAACGTCGAACCGCACCATTCGGAGCCGGAGTAGTCGCCCGGCGCTACCCGCTTGCCTGGGACGCCGCTGGCCGGGATGACGATCTGGTTCAGAGCGAAGGGGAAGATCTCGCCGTCGGTGGTGAGCCCGTGGAGGTACTCGCCGGCGTCGCCGTCCTCGCACAGGACGATGCCGCCGCGCGGGCTGACGCAGATGTTGTCGGGATTGTTGAGCACGTTCGCGTCGGGCGAGGCGAACAGCACCCGCATCCGTTCGCTGGCCGGGTCGTACTCGAAGACCTGCCCCTGCCCTTGGGGTCCGCCGCTCGTCGAGACGATGTAGATCCGGTCGTTGCCCCACCACGCGCCCTCGAGCCGCCGGAACACTGCGGCGCCAAGAGCGGCGCCCTGTTCAGCGGGCCGGACCTCACCAGGGGCGTAGTCGGGGTTGGGGATCCGCACCCAGGAGGTGCGGTAGCTCGTGCCAGTGCCGTCGGTGTAGGTGGAGTAGGACGAACCGTCGTCGGTCTCCACCACGAGCATCTGCAGCTCACCGCCGGTGGCGAGGTCGCCCTTCTTGGTCGGGATGTACCGGTAGAAGCCAGAGGGTGTTGCGTCCTCGGTGAGGTAGACGATGCCGGTGCGCGGGTCGACGGCGACCGCCTCGTGGCTATAGCGCCCCATTCCCTTGATCGGGCGCGGGTCGCCCTTCCCGTCGTAGGGCACCTCGAAGACGTAACCGTGTCGCGTGCCGTCCGGGCCGACGGTCGTCGTCTCCTCACAGGTGAGCCAGCTACCCCATGGCGTCGGGCCGCCGGCGCAGTTGCGGATCGTGCCGGACAGGCTCGCCCTCGACTCGATGAACTCACCCTTGTCGGGGTTGAACACCAGGTTCGACGTACCGCCGCCGGCCTGTGGGTTGTAGGCAGGATTGGTGAACGCACCGTCGAACCCGCCGCGCTCGTGGTTGCGAACGATCGCGATCTTGCCGTCGGGGCGACGGAAGGCGGCCATGCCGTCGTGCGAGCTCGGCGTCGGGATGCCGTCCGACATCTCGTCACCGGTCCAGCCGTAGGTGAGGTACTCGAAACCCTTGGGCAGCTTGATGAGTTCCAGTCCGGTCGTGTGGTCCTTGACGGGATAGAGGGGGCCGTAGTCGGGGCTCGAGGGCCGCTTGGACAACGGAGCCGCGCCTGCCGTACGTGCGGCCAGCGCCTCCAGCGGTCCGAGTGCCACCAGCGATGCGGCGGTGGCGATAGTTCCGCGCAGGAGCTGACGGCGGCCAGGATTGCCTGCGGTGGCGCCGCCCGGAGCGGTGTCGGTCACGTCTTCTCCTCTTGTCGCGAGACCAGAACGTTGCCTGTGAACGTAGGCGAGGCTTCGAGGCCGTAATCGAACGGAGATCAAAGACTGACCTAACAGCGCGCGACGCGACAGCGTGTCTGGGGTCGACTCGCCGAGCCGGCCGACTTGCCGGCCTTTCGCAGAGGCTCGGGTTCTTTCGTTCGTAAAAGCACGAACCGGCGAGTCCGACCTACGACGCGGACGTCCTCGTGGGGTGGGTCAGCTCACCCTTCGACCGGAAGATACTGCCGGTCCCATCTGGTCTGGCCGACGTCATCAGATGGCTAGTCGTGCATCATCCGACACAGCCCCACCTTTTCGCGGGGAGATCATCGCGTCGCTAGAGCACGCGTTCGACCGTGGGTCTGATGACGTGCCGGGCCTAACCGCTGTCAGTGGTGTCGAGATGATTCCAGACCCGGGCCAACCGGGGTCAGAGCTGCGGGAGTTCCTCGGGCCCCGCCTCCGCAATCTCGCCCCCTGGAATGCGATCTAAATTTAGTCGTCGCCGGGCGGTGCTCGCTTCGACGTGGGCCTGTGGCGGTGCCCCTGCGGCGAGAGAGGACCCCGCCCCGCACCAGGCCCATTATCGGGAGCCTGGGAATCTCGACGGCTCGCGCGAGATCACCGACTGGCCACAGCGCAGTCACGGGCTGGTCAATTCGCCGCGGTGAGATCGAGCGATGAACCGCCTGCTGCGAAACACATCGATTGCGGTTGCCCTTGCGGGCGCAACGATCGTCCCCGTCATATCCACACCCAGTGCGAACGCCGGCACGACCGCCGACCGCTCCGAGAATCCTGTCTCGCTCGCTGTGTTTGGCGACGTTCCCTATGGCACTGACCAGGAAGCCGCGTTCGGTGATCTCATCGACGCCATCAACTCCGACCCCAAGGTGCGGGTCGGCGTGCACGTCGGCGACATCAAGAGCGGAAGCACCACGTGCAGCGATGAGCGCTTCGCCGCCGTGTACGACGCCTTCGAGCAACTCGAGGACCCGCTCGTGTACACGCCGGGCGACAACGAATGGGCCGACTGCCACCGTACTGCGGCTGGTGCCTACAACCCGCTCGAGCGACTCGACGCGCTCCGCGAGCTGTTCTTCCCCGAGCCCGGCTCCGTGCTCGGTCGACGACCGATGCGCGTGGACTACCAACCGGAGTTCGTCGAGAACGTCCGCTGGATCGAGTCGCGCACCGCGTTCGCGACGCTGCATGTGATCGGCAGCAGCAACGGCCTCTCGCCGTGGAGCGGAATCGGCTTCAACGAACCGACGCCGGAGCAGTCCGCCGAGGTCGCTGCCCGCAAGGATGCGGCGCTCGCATGGATCGACGAGACGTTCGATGCGGCGGAGGCGGCGAACCTTCAGGGCGTCGTACTCTTCATGCAGGCCGACACGTTCCCGCCGTCGAGCGCAGAGGCAGCGTTCGTCGAACGAATCTCTACGCGGACTGCGGCCTTCGACGGCGAGGTGCTGCTCCTGCAGGGTGACTCGCACGTGTACAGAGTCGACAACCCACTCGGACTCGAGAATTTCACCCGCATCGTCGTGCACGGCGAGGACCTGCCGTTTGAGTACCTGCGGCTGACCATCGATCCGGATGATCCCGAGCTCTTCAGCTGGGACCGTGTCGCGACCGTCGGCTCTTCCACCGGGGGCCCGGCTACCTCGAAGGACGTCGGGGCCGCAGCCTCGCGAGCAGCGGGCGATCGCCGACCGAACCAATCTCGAGCGTGAACGAGCAACGCTGAACGGATCTGGACAGATGACCATGGGTTCCTAACCCGAGCGTCGTCCGGTGGTCGCCCGTGCCATCCACGTGCCATGACGGTGGGCGAAGCAGGGTTACCCGCGCGAGGCTACCGTTCCTGCGAGACGGCGGTCAGAGCCGGGCCGTCTCGACATCTTCCATGCTGGCGTGTGTGGGGGGCGGCGGAGCAGCCAAGCATACGGTGTCGCATCACGGTGCACCGATGGCCGAGATCACTCCGCTGGTGTCGGCTAGATACACCACGTCGTCGTTGGCTCCCAGTGGGTCGCCAGGAGTCGGGTTCGGGTTGGTCCACCGAGTGCGCCCGGTCATCGCGTCCAGGGCGAGAAGTTTGCCGGCCAGACGGACGTACACCGTGGTGCCCGACGAAAAGGCAGGCGCAGGCGGGAGGGCGGGGTCGTTCGTACCAAACGCGCGGACCCAGCGCTGCCGACCTGTCCGATGGTCCAGCCCGCGTACCTGGGCATCCTGGCTGACGACGACAACTGCGTCGGCGGCTACTACCGGTGCGTGGAACGCTTCGACTTCGCGCACTTCTGAGACCCAGCGCTGCTGACCCGACTGTGCGTCGAAGGCGTACATGGCGGACTCGCCGTATCCCCATGCACGAACGACGTGGACGAGACTGCCGTGGATCACGGGCGGCGACACGCTTCCGCCGTCCAGGCTGACCCGCCAGCGGACGCTGCCATCCGCGACGGCGAGTGCGACCAACTCGGCAGAGGTGGTGACATAGACCGTGCGGGCAGCGACCACCGGCGCGGACACTTGAGCATTGGGACTGTCTATGTGAACGCTCCAGCGCTGCCGACCGGTGTCGGCGTCCAGCGCCATGACGCGGGCGGGTTCGTGAGTGCTTCCGGTGGCGTCGATGACGCCTGCGGTGGTCAGGTAGGCGAGTCCGTCGGCCACGCCCACCAACAAGCGCGAGCAGGGTTGGGAGGACCACGACCACCGGGGAGTCCCATTTGCGGCGTCGAGGGCGCGCAGGCGGCATTGGGGGGTTTGGGCATCGCTGCTGGCGACGTACAGCTGTCCGTCTGCCACCGCCAGTGCGTCACCGAACCCGCCGAGGTCGCGTCGCCACCGCACAGCTCCCGACTGGGCGTCAAGGGCGGCCAGGTTGCCGTGGTGGGTGCTCACGAAAACGACTCCTGCGGCGAAGGCTGGAGCGGCCTCGGCGGAGTCCTCTAGGTCGACACTCCATCGGATCGACTCAGCTGGAGCCGGTGACACCGATCCGGTCGGCGTTGCTGAGGGTGGGGCCGCCGGGGTCGGCGTCGCGTTGCCGCGCCGATCCGGGGACTGACATGCGCCGAGAACCACGACGAGCACGGCGGCCGTCCAGGCGATCAGCGCCGCATTGCTGACGAGATGCCTGCCCCATATCCTCACGCGGTGATGATGACACGACCATCGCCGTGGCACGAACGGCGACAACTTGAGTCTTCCCTCGCATGAGGGTTCGGCTGCTGGTCATGGAGTCACACCTGCTCGCCATCGGCTTCTGTCAGGGACATTGGTTTCTCCCCGTTGGCGCGCGGCGAGGTCGCCGGCGTGGCGCAGCGGCTGCGGGTGGAGCGCAGCGGTGTGAGGTGAGGTGAGCCAGCTGGCGACGAACAGCGGCTCGCGCCGGCCGGTGCCAGCGAGGACCGGTTCGCGGCTCTCGGCCACTGCCTGCTCGACGACGAGCCCGCGAGAGGCAAGCGATGCCGGACGTCGGTCTATCTGGCCCCACAGCGCCCAGACCGTTGATCGTCGGTTAGGGGTGGGTGGTCGGTGGTGGTTAGGCGGCTTCGGGTTCGAGGATGACGGCTTTGCCGTTGCGGATGAGTATCTTCTGGCCGGTGGCGGCTTGCAGTTGGGTGGCCAGGTTGCGGGCTCGGCGTTCTTTGTTGATGCGGGATTCGTAGTGGTCGGCGCCGAGGTCGTGGAAGCGGGCTTCGGGGTCGGTGAGTAGGTGGTAGGCGATGGTGAGCAGGGTGTTGCCGGTGGCGACGATTGCTTTCTGTTTACCGCGGCGGCGGGCGATGCGCCGGTAGCGGGCGCCGAGGAAGGTGTCGGTGCGGGCTGCTGCGGCGGCGATGTTGCCGAGTGTGGCGGCCAGCCATGGGTTGCCGCCGCCTCTGCCCTTGTTCTTGGTCTTGCCGGCGGAGGCGTGGACTTGTGGGCAGAACTTGGCCCAGGACACCAGGTGGGCGGGCGTGGGGAAGCGGTTCATGTCGATGCCGATCTCGGCGATCAGTTCTTGGGCGGAGGTGACGCCGACCGCGGTGATGGCGTCGAGTTGGTCGACCTGGTGGGCGAAGGGGGCGATCGCCAGCTCGATCTTGGCGTCGAGGTCGGTGATCTGGACGCCGAGGCGGTCGATGTTGTCCAGCATGGTCGCCAGGATGGTGGCGTGGTGGTCGGTGAAGAACCCGGTCAGTGCCTCTTGCAGTGCGATGGTCTTGGTGCGCATTCGGCCCTTGGCCATTGCGGCGAGTACCTTCGGGTTCCGCTGCCCGGCGATGAGCGCGTGCATCATCGCCCGTCCCGACACCCCGAAGAGGTCGCTGACCACTGAGCTGAGCTTGATTTGGGCGTCTTCCAATAGCTTCTCGACCCGTTGCATCTCCCGTCCTCGGTCTCGGATCAGGGTCCGCCGGTATCGGGTGAGGTCTCGCAGTTGCCGGATCGGTTTGGGGTGCACCAGGGATGGCCGGCACATGCCTCGTTCGGCGACTTTGGCCAGCCAGATGGCATCGAGTTTGTCGGTCTTGGGGCGGCCCGGCACGTTCTTCACCTCGCAGGCGTTGACCAGCCAGCAGTCGAAGCCGGCGGTCTCGAGTAGGTAGTAGACGCCCTTCCAGTAGTCACTGGTCGACTCCATCACCACACGGCTGACTCCGCAGGTGCGGAACCAGTCGGCCATGCCTATCAGTGCTGAGGTGGTGGTGGCGAAGCCGCGCACCTCCTGCATTCGGCGGCCTGGTCTGGAGTCGTGGGGCACCCGCACGCACGCCTCCAACGCCGCCTTTCCAAGATCGAGCGCTGCCACCCGCTCGACAAGTAGCTCGTCCTCATCGACGTTGTCCACGCCATCCCTCTTGAGATCCCGGATCGGACAGAAGCGGCTGCCCGCGGGAGCTAGCGGGACGGAGAGAGTCGGACCCTCGAGCTCGTGGCGACAATGCGCAGCACCCGAAGCAGCTCCCAGCGTCAAACTGTCAGACGGGCTCACCTGCGCCAAGAACCACCGACGTCGGCGGGCAACCGCACCCAATTTTCCCGCATACGCGGTGTCCCCGAAGGTGACCGGGAAACTGTCAATGAAGCGCAGTCGTCGAGGGCCTTATGTGACAGGCCAGACAGGCAAACGGCTAGGTCAGCAGGCGTGTGGCAGCCCATTCGGGGCTGGTCGGCCCTCTTGTAATCGGGCGGTTAGGGGTTCAAGTCCCCTCGCTGGCTCCAGCCAAAAGCCAGGTCAGAGGCGTTTTCTGACCTGGGCTTCGCCTTGCCGCCTCAAGGTCTGTCAATGGCCCTGTGGCGGACGGGGAAGGCCGGCGTCTACTCCGGCGATGCCACCTTCAACCCGCAGATCGTGCGCGAACGGCAACGTCGCCTGAGAGGAACAGTCCGGCCTCCGGACTGACCTGTGAACGGGCCGGTCCGGAGGCCAGAGGTGAGCGTGCCTACGACAGCGCGGTGGTCGTCAGCGTGGCGGTGCGGCCAGCGGCACCTCGACGTTGAGGCTCACGTCGCCTTACCCGGCTCTGCGGGCGTCGTCGGCGGTGAAGGCGTAGACGTTGCCGTCCCAGGCACCGACCACCAGCGTGTTGCCGGTGATCGCGGGGCTGGAGGCGACCCATGTGCCGATCTGGAACTTCCAGGTCGGGGTGCCGGTGGCCCGGTCCAGACCGTAGACGGAGCCGTCGTTCGACCCGAAGTAGACCGTGTCGCCGCTGACGATCGGAGCCGACGTGATGCCGCCGCCGGTCCGCTGGGTCCACTTGAGCTCACCGGTTTTGGCGTCGAGAGCGGTCATGTTGCCGTCGGAGAAGCCCTGGTATGCCACGCCGTCGACGATGGCCGGCGACGAGCCGGTCGGGGTTCCGCGTAGGAAGCTTTCGTCGGGGCTGGCGTAGCGCCAGACCTCTTCACCGGTGGCGGCGTTGAGGACGATCAGCTCGTCACCCTCGCAGCCCATGTAGAGGAGCTCGTCGGAGTAGGTCGGCGTGGTGTTGGTGCATTCCATGTCGTCGATGCGCCACTCCTCGGCACCGGTCTTCGCGTTCACCGCGACCAGCCAGTCGTTGTCGCCGTCGATGTACAGCCGGCCACCGCCGAGAGCGGGCGGGGTCTCGGAGATCCAGCCGCCGTTGAGGCGGACGTCCCAGAGCTGGGTGCCGGTCTTGGCGTCCAGGGCCATGAGGCGCCGCTCGCCGGTGCTGTAGACCTGGTAGATCACGCCATCTGAGTAGTTCGGCGGCTCGTACATCCAGCCACGGTGCACACCATCGCGCACCTCGTCACCCTTGGTGATCGACCAGATCTTCTCGCCGGTCGTGGCGTCGATGGCGAAGAGGGTGCCGCGTACGGACGCCGCGTAGACGATGCCGTCGGCGACCACGGGGGTTGCTTCGGCCTGCCCGTCGGTTGGGAACCGCCACAGCTGCTCGCCGGTGGCCAGGTCGATGGCGTGGATCGCGTGGTTCGCCTCGCCGTCCTCGTCGCGGGTGCCGGCGTACACCACGCCGTCCACGACGACGGGCGACGATGTGAGGAGCGTGCCTGGGGTGCGGTAGGTCCAGGCGAGCTGCAGGTTGTCGCCGAGGACGTCCTGGGTGACACCGGTGTAGGCGGAGTTGCCCTTGAACATCGACCAGTCGGTACCCATGCGAGGCGCGTTGAGCTCCTCGGCCGGGACGACCTGGAAGCTCGACGTCTCTCTCCAGGTCTCACCGGTGTCGTCGGTGACCCGGACCTCGATGGTGTGCTCGCCGACCGGGAGGCCGAGCCCGCGGGTTTCCACGGCCCAGGTGAAGGCGCTGCTCTGCCTCAGGCCCTTCCACTTGCCACCGTCGATGCGGTAGTCGACGTCGGTCACGTTGGAGGTCGTGTTGTAGGCGTTGACCTGCACGGATCCTTCGTTGGCGGCGATCCGGCCACCCGGGGCGGGACTGGTCACCGTGAGGCTGTGATCGACCCCGTACATCTTGAACGGATACGTGATCTTGCTGCCCCTGAACGTGACGACCCGGAAGCCGTTGGGCGTCTGGTCGAGCGTGCTCGAGGTCGCGTTGGTGACGACGTGCGCGGCACCCTCGATCGCGTGCAGGTCGACGTCGTTCTTGTGCGTGTGGCCGGTGAGCACCAGCTTGGTGTTGTACTGCTCCATCAGGTCGATGTACGGCGCGGGGGAGTCGCCGCCACCGCCGGTGGGGGGAGCCTGCATCGGCCGGTGCGCGACCACCGTCACGACCTTGTCGCCCTTGGCGTTCGTGGCCAGGTCATTCCGCATCCACTCCAGCTGCGCAGGATCCTTGAACCCGGACGTGTTCTCGAGGATGACGAAGTGCCGGTTGCCGTAGTCGAAGGAGTACCATTCCGGGCCGAGGTACTTGCGGTAGTTGTCGTAGAGCGGCTGGTCGTCAAAGTCGTGGTTGCCGACGGCCGGCCAGATCGGTACTCGAGAGGTGGCCGTGGTGTTCCGGTACCGCACGAACTCCGGTTCGGTGGAGTTCTGCGTGAGATCGCCGGACACGATCATGAACTCAGGCTGGTCGCTGAGCTGGTTGAGCTCACCTACCGCACCCTCGAAGATCTTGCGGACGTCCTCGTTCAACGTCAGCGTCTGAGTGTCTGTGAACGTGCCGAAGGTGAAGTTCGGTTTCGAGGTCCTCGGAGCGTGAACGAGGCCGAAGGAGGCGCTGGCCTCCTGACCGACGGCCAGTTCACCGAGGTGCTTGTAGAACTGCGGGGTCTTGAACTCGTCGACGGGCACGAGGTAGCCGGTCGGCTGGGAGACGAACACGATCTCGTCGGTGCGGCGCGCCGGGTCGGTCTGGAGTTCGTACTTGCCGTGGGTGTCGGTCTGGACGGTGGTCACGCCGTCGGAGACGCTGACGTTCGGCAGGCCCCGTTCGCCTCGGTCCTGTGTGCCGTTCTTGTTCGCGTCGGCGAACACGGCACCGTTGACGGTCGCGGACGATTCCGGTGCCGGCGTGGTGGCAGTGGGGACCGCGGCCGACGCGCCGGGGCTGACTGCGACCAGCGCGACCAGTGCGCTGCTCACCGCCCCGATCGTCAGCCGAGCCTTGGTTGTGGTTCTCATTCGGTGATCCCTTCGAGATCGCCGTGCACAACCTCATGCACGTGGGGAGACACGGACCGCCCCGCGAGGTGGGCGGCGCGCCGGAACACCGTAGAAAGCCGGGGTGGCCGTCGTGCGTCGCTCCGGGAACTGGCCGGATGAGCCAGGACGAAACTTCGATCCGCTGTTCAAGGCCGCTAGCGATCTTCGGTTGATGTGCGTGCGGCGTTAAGCCCGGATCGGGACGGTCTGACGAACGGTGGATCTGGCCTGGCCTGCGACACCGCGCGGCTCTCGGTGAGGAAGGAACAGGTGATGGCCGAGACGATGGGCGTGTGGATGGCAACAGCAACGTTGATCCTCAGGAGGTCGCCCGCCGGTTGGTGGTGCAGGCGAACGAACGGGGATCGAGCTGGTAGGCCCCGTTTGTTGAACCAGCTCACCGGCCGGGTGTTGGAGACCGCGCTGGAGGAGGAGTTGACCGAGCACCTCGGCTATGACGGGCATGATCCAGCCGGCCGAGGCTCGGGTAACTCTCGCAACGGCACCCGGGCAAAGACGGTGTTGACCGCGATCGGGCCGGTGCAGATCGAGGTGCCCAGGGACACAGGCGGGTGTTTCGACCCGCAGATCGTACGCAAGCGGCAGCGTCGGAGCGAGTGGGGTCCACCCGCCCGTCCGACACCCTGTTCAGCCGCTGGTCAGGCACCACGGGTTTCGCCACCTCGCTGACCATGCTGAGCTGGGCTACCGCCTGGGGAGCGCCCCTACTGGCCGGCCTGTTCGCCGGTGACAGCTTCGCCAGCGAGACCGCCACGGCACCTGGACGACCATCCTCACCCGCTCGTGCACGCGCACTCGGCTGTTCCTCGGCAAGGCGGTCGCGGCGACGCTGTGTGTCTGCTTCAGCTTCGGCGTGATCGTCGTCGTCAGCATCGCCGCCGGCCTCGCCGCAGTCGGCTCGGCGCCGCTCGTCGGGCTGTCAGGTCGCTCATCAGCTCGGTCATGCGCTCGGCCTCGTGGCCGCAACTGGAGGCTGTTGCTGCTGTGGACCAGCGTATTCGTCGCGCTCGGACTGTTGGGAAGGGCACTACACCGGTCGCGGCAGCGCTCGGCACGCATTGAAGGCCCAGCCCTGATGGCACGCAGTGGCACTGCGTGCCGAGCTACCTCTGCCAGTCCTCAAGGGCTTTTAGAGTGGCAGTACGGCCGGAAGGGCGAGCCGCCTATGCCCCAGTGCGGAGGCGTGGCCAAGGGCATAGGCGACCCTCGTGAGGGTGTGCTGGACCCACCGGCCAGATACCCGCCGCGAGGCCCGCATGGTCGGGCCCAAGTCACACGAATCCAGGTCCTTTAGGCCTCTTGTTCTAAACGCTGTGGATAAGCCTGTGGACCTCGGCTTCTCGTTGTCCAGTCGTCACACTGCGGCTTTATCGAAGCCCAGGCAGAGACGTTTTCTGACCTGGGCTTCCCGTTGATGTTTGGGTTATGTCACACCTGGGTCCAGCGGATTGGCGGCGGCCTCACCCTCGCCTGACTCGCATCGGTGACCGGGGGACGACGGCAGGTGATTCGAGCCGATGACGGTCGTGATCAGGCGGCGGCGTGACGGATGAGGTCGGCGACAGCGGCGGGCTGGGAGACGTAGACGGCGTGGCTGCCGATGGCTTCGACGACGGAGGATCCGGCGCGGTCGGCCATGGCGCGTTGGGCCGGGGCGGGATCATGCGGTCCTCGGTGGCGACGAGGTACCAGCTCGGCTTGTTCCGCCAGGCTGGTTCGGTGACCGCTCCGCCGAGGGCGTCCACGCCCCAGGGGACCTGTGCGTCGGCCATGAACGCGGCCAGCTGCGCGGGCAGATCGGCGGCGAACGCGTTGTAAAACTTGTCACGGTCGAGATAGAGAAGCCGTCGCGCGGCGGCAGGATGGGCGGTACAGGGGCACCGGGCGGTGGGTCGGCGATTAGTGTGCTGACCGACTCGCCCTTGTCGGGGGCGAAGGCGGCGATGTAGGCCAGTGCCGCCACGTGGGGGTGCGTACCGGCTTCGGTGATGACGACCCCGCCGTAGGAGTGGCCGACCAGGACGGCAGGGCCGTCGAGCGTGTCCAGGACGTGACGGGTCGCGGCGACGTCGCCTTCAAGGGACAGCGTGGGGTTCTGCACGATGTGGATTCGGTAACCGTCTTTGGCGAGGTTGTCGTAGACGCCCTGCCAACCGGATCCGTCCACGAACCCGCCGTGCACGAGCACGACGTTCCTGATTCTTGTCATGGTCACTCCTGACCTGGATGTGTGGACGGGGCCAATGCCTGTCCTGTGCGCTCAATCCAAGTCCTTGGGGAGAGACATGACCATGCAGAACAGCAAGCAGAAGTTCCGCGGTCAACTGACCTTCGGCGTGTCAGCGGCGGCGGTTGCCAGGTCCTGGCAGCGGCTACTCGCCTCGATGTCACCGATCGCCTCGAACACCTCGGCCGCCCGCTCGTAGGCTCGGCGGCTCTCGTCGGTGCGACCCTCGTCGACCAGGACGGCCGCGAGTATCTCCAGGGAGCGGGCTTGTTGGCCGGACAACTGGAGCTCCTCCATGAGGCTGATCGCCTCGGTGAGCTTGGTGACCGCTTCGGTCGGGCGGCCGAGCAGTCCCAGGCATTCGCCGACCCGTGCCAGCGTGGATGGGCGGGTGAGCGCCGCGATGCTCGGTGTCATCCCAGACCCCTCGTGGTCCGCCAGGTCATGCATCGTGAGGAACTGGTCCAGTGCTTCGGCGTAGCGTCCATCGTCGCGAAGGCAGTCGCCCAGGGTGCCGAGACACTGGCAGTACCCGTCGATGTCGTCGTTGGCCTTGAACATCTCTGCCGCCCGGGATGCCGACGCGACGGCTTCATCGAGTCGTCCGAGCCGTCGAAGCGCAATGCCGGCGTTCTGGT
Source organism: Actinopolymorpha pittospori (assembly GCF_014873875.1). Classification (GTDB taxonomy): domain Bacteria; phylum Actinomycetota; class Actinomycetes; order Propionibacteriales; family Actinopolymorphaceae; genus Actinopolymorpha; species Actinopolymorpha pittospori. The sequence continues at coordinate 3,825,267 of NZ_JADBEM010000001.1, forward strand.
GGGCCTAGGCGATCTGTGGCGTGGCGCCGCTGCGGGTGGCGAGGTCCAACGCCCGCGTCGCGTACCGCAGGGTGGCTTCCGGGTCCCCAGGCGTCACCAGGTGGACCCAGGCCAGATGGTTCAACTGAGCGGCATGTTGCGCCTGATCGCCCAGGGCGGCGGCGGCCTGCGCGCCGAGCGTGAAAACCTCCCGCCAATGCGGCCCGTGCATCCACCGGTCGGAGAACCAGTGCATCGACTCGGCGCAGTCGAGGGCGAGGGAGTGCTGGCCGCTGCTCGCCGCATACCGCAACGCGCCCAGCCAGTTGTCCACGTTCACGCGCAGCCAGCGGTCGGCTTCGTCGATGGAGGTCAGGTCGGCGAGGTCGGGGTCAGACCGGTCGGGACGGCCGAAGGTGGGTTCGAACCACCGCCCGGCTGTCGCGGCCATCCGCAGCAGCCACGACGTGATGCTTCTGGTCAGCGCATCGCGCTGCGCCGAGGTGTCCTCCTCCTGAAGCTTGTTGCGGGCGAAGAGGCGGACCAGGTCGTGGAAGCGGTAACGGCCAGACGTACTGTCTTGCAGCAGGCCGAGGTCGACCAGCTCGTCGAGAGCATCCCAGGCGCCCTCGATCGCGGTCTCACCCAGCACCGCGGCGAGGGCAGCGTCGAAGTCCCGGCCGGGCACCAGGGCGAGCCGGCGGAAGACCCGCCGTGCGGAGTCCGCGAGCTGTTCGTAGGACATCTCGAACGCATTGGCGATCTTGAGGTCGCCCGCCCTGAGCTGGTCGAGGCGGCGTTCCTCGTTCGACAGCCGGGCGACGAGTCCGGCGGCGTTCCAGCCTGGGCGGCTGACCAACCGGTTTCCGATGATCCGCAGTGCGAGAGGCAGGCCACCGCACAGCTGCGCGAGCTGGGTAAGGGCCGGCTCCCCGTCCGATTCGCAGCGTTCGCCCAGAATGCCGGTCAGCAGTTCGGTGGCCTCCAGCAGCGGCAAGGGCCCCAGGCTCAGTCTGCGCACGCCTTCCAGACCGGCCAGCAACCGGCGACTGGTCACCAGAGTCCTACCGGCGCCGCCACCCGGCAGGAGCGGACGAATCTGCTCCTCCGAGGCGGCGTTGTCGAGCACGACCACGACGCGCCTGTCCCGCAGCATCGACCGGTACAAGGAGGCACGCCCGGCGGTGTTGGGAGGCATGCGCTTGTCCGCGACACCGAGCGCTCGGAGCAGCCTTGCCAACGCCTCCTCGACGGCGAGGGGCTGGGCCGACATGCCGAACAGATCGAGGAAGAACACCCCGTCCGGAAAGTCTGGCCGCAGAGCGTGGGCGGCACGGACGGCGAACGTGGTCTTTCCCAACCCGGCGGGGCCGGTGATGAGCCCCACCCCGGCGACAGTTGGCGAGCCGGCGGCATGAACGAGTTCGTTCGTCCAGGCGAGTTCCGCGGCCCGGCCGGTGAAGTCGTCGACGGATCGGGGTAGCTCGCACAGGCCTGTGGGACGCCTCCAGTGATCACGCAGTCGTCCGGACCGCGCCAACTCGATGAACTCCTCGCGGGGGGTCCCCTCCAGAGCGAGCGCGCCCGCCAGGGCGGAGACGGTTCGGTGCTGGGGTCCCCTGCTGCGTCCCCGCTCCATGTCCGACAGCGTGCGCGCACTGACCCGCGACGCGTCAGCGAGCTGCTCCAACGTCAGACGCGCCGCGTGCCGATACCGGCGCAACAGCTCCGCGAAAGTGAGAGAGGCGGTGATGGGACTACTCCTTCTCTGCGGTGGGCCTGACCCACCAGGAACGAGCGAAGCTTAGTCGTGCCCATGGCAGCCTCCTCCCAATTGCGTGGAGTAGATGCAACATTCGATTCGCGCGTCAGTAAGGCCGCGGTGACGGCGCGGGCGTAACCGCGCACGGCGGGTGTTCTGCTACGTGGTGCTGCCACTGGTCGGCGCATTGCTGTGTCCAGGCACGCATCGGGGGAAGAAGACATGGAGGGAGCCAAGGTCGGGTGAGGGGAGACGAGCGTGGCAGCACCCGAGGCGAAGAAGGCGGTCGACGACGCATTCGCACAGATCTGCCCGAATCGGCACCCGGGGCCGGTCTGCACGGCGAGCCGGTACTGGGACGGATGCGCCCGCCTGCTGCCGGCGGACCTGCTGAACGACCTGCTGGACGAGAAGGTCTGAACAGCGTGTAGCGCCGGATCGTCTGCGGGCTACTCGGAGTACATGCTCGCGCGAGGCTAGCTACTTCGACCTGAAAAACGCTGGGGATGCTTGAGTGGCCTTAGCTTGTCGTTTAACCTCTGGTCCTTTCGTCATGAGGTTGGTTGGTGTGTTTGCCGACGTTGTGGCGTGGTGCTTGTCGGCGGTTTTTACGGCCTGGTGGGCGTCCTGGGCCTGGCCGGCTGGGTTTTGGTGCGCGGGCGGGGACGGGTAGTTTCCGGTGGATGTTCCGATAGCCGCGGTGTACTTGTGCCGGTGTGAGCGGGCGGCCTGCTTGTTGGCGGGGTTCCCAGGGGCGACGGATGTGGTCAGTGAGATCGCGGGCAAGTCGTAGCTGGGTGTAGGCGACGACGATGAGCCAGGTCCAGCGGTCGGCCGCTTCGGGGTGGCGGATCTTCGGTTTGGTCCCGCCGAGGGTTTGTTTGAGCATGCGGAAGGTGTGTTCGAGATCGAATCGGCGCAGGAATGCCCGCCAGGTGTCCATGGCCATGAAAAGGTGGATCTGGCACAAATTTAGTGAGCCGATGACGGACTGCTATTGGAGCTGTGCGGCTTCTCTGTTGCTGGCGGGTTCTTCGGGATTCTTGTAGTAACCAGATTTTGACTTTGTCGCGTGTATGTCAGGTGGGCAAGGAAGGCCCTTCTCGTGCAGGGTTCTGTTTCGACCAGGAAACGCCTGAACAAGAATGGCTATGTCGAGTGTTTGTTTCGCTGCCGCTGTTGCTGCCCCATCTGGCTGATGTCGTGGTTCGCGGCGTCGAACATCTGGAATCGGAGGTGGTGATCTGGGCACGTGCCTCGAGCGGGGGTGCTCTGTGTCCTCAGTGTGGTGCCGGTTCGGCGCGGGTGCACAGCCGCTACTGGCGCAGGCTTGCCGACACCGCGATAGGAGGCCGACCGGTAGTGATCAAGTTGCAGGTACGACGGTTCTTTTGCATCGCCGACGGCTGTGGAGCGGTGACATTCGCCGAACAGATTCCCGGGCTGACCTCGCCGCATGCTCGGCGAACGCCGTTGGTGCGCGGCCAGTTGGAGTCGATCGGGATCGCGCTCGCGGACAGAGCCGGTGCGCGGCTTGCTCGATGTCTGGGCGTGGGGACTAGCCGATCCACCCTGCTGCGCATGGTGCGAGCGCTACCCGACCCGCCAACCGGGATTGTCAGCGTGCTTGGGGTCGACGATTTCGCGTTCCGACGTGGCCGGGTGTATGGCACCGTGCTGATGAACCTCGACACCAACACTCCGATTGACCTGCTGCCAGATAGCCAGTCGGACACCTTCGCCGCCTGGCTGCGTGAGCATCCCGGCGCCTCGATGGGCCTCGCCGAGGTGGGACTTATGACCTGGCCCACGGTGTGGCTGGAGTCCATTCGAGTGGTGGACTGCTTACGTTAGCGGGCCCTCATCCTCGGGCAGACTTCACAAGGGCCGACCGAGTTCTGTGCCCCGAGGGGTCGCCTACGTCAGCAGCGCGCCCGCGTTCGCTGGCGTAGGCGACCCCCACCACGTGAGCAGGTCATCATCGACTTGTGGGTGAGGGCTCTGGGCGGCGGTGGAAGGGTGTGACGGGTCCGCCTCGTCAGCAGCCATGATCTGGCCGCGCTCGCCGCAGCCGTCTCCGGAAGCCCGGCGCTCTGCGGTCCCAGCTTCACGGACGCGGCCGCGACAGCCTCCGGGCATGGTAAAGGACCTGCAGAACAATTTCCCTTCGCCGGCATTACCCGGATCAGGTTGTAGGGTCGTCTCGGAGGATCTTTCGATCCTGTTAGCCCTCTCGAGCTCCCCCGCTTGTCCCACAGGCCAATTCCAAATCTCCGCGCGGCCGCCGCACCGCGGGCAGGGGCCAAGGTCCCGTTCCGGCCGGTCCTCTTTCCGTTTACGCGCCGCCGATCCGCGAGCTGTCCCGTTGTGCCCGACCGGCCGGTGGAGGCTGCAGGTCACCCCGCCGATCAGGGGCTCCAAGCCGCTGTGCACGCTTGCTGGTGGTGGCCACCGCCGAGCCGTTCCGGGTGGCGACGACCCTCGCGCTGTCCACGGGAGCGCCCGTGTCCGGGTCCTTCACCAGGCCGGTGAGGGTGGGCCACCGCTGGGCGGACCGGCCGTCGTCGGTGAACGCGTAGAGGTTGCCGTCCTACGCGCCGACGACGACGGTGTTGCCGCTGACCGCCGGGCCGGCCGCCACCCACGTGCCGATCAGCCTGCTGGCACAGCACCTGACTGGTGTGCCGGTCCAGTGCGTAGAAGGTGCCGTTGTTGGAGCCACGAACAGCGTGTCGCCGGCAACCGCGGGCGAGGAGGCGATGCCACCGGTGTAGGTGCCACCGGGCAGGAGGTGGTCCCCCACAGCACCGCGCCGGTCCGAGGGTCGAGCGCGGTCATGGCACGGCTCGGGAAGCCCATGTAGAGGACATCACCCGCGACAGCCAGGGCCGGGCCTATCTTCAGCTTCGCCGTGGGACACTTCGGCGTAGGCGCGGACGGAGACGCCGATGGAGTCGGCTAGGTCGGCGAGTACCTCGCGGTGCGGGCCGAACGCTTCCGCCTTCGGCGAGCAGGCCTTCTCGTTCCTGTGGGCATCCTCGGTGAGCACGGCGGCGAGGTCTTTGACGGACCGTTCGGGTCGCTGCTCATCCTCGGCTTTGGTGGGTGGTCGAGGTACGTGTCCAGGCCGGCGGGGAAGATGCGGTCCTTCCCGGCGGCCTCGATGACGGTGGGGGAGTAGTAAGCCGGATGATCCCAAGCCGGGTGTGATGCGCAGGTTGTCGAACGACCCGTCGCCGGTTCGGCGTGCCTCGGTGAGGGCGACCGACTCGGTGAGAGTCTGCGTCTCAGGCAGGACGAACCTCCGCTGATGGATGCCCTACGCTCCGGGCATGTACGAATACGCAACGGTCTTCCTCGCACCGGAGTTGGGAATGGTCGTGTGGCAGAACGAGATCAACGAGTGGGCGAGCAACGGTTGGCGCCTTGTCGCCGTGTCGAATGACGTGGCGTTCATGGAACGGCCGGCCGATATGTTGTCCGAGCGGCAGGTCTAAGCCTGGATCCGTAAGTTCTTGGTTGGCCCGGGAGGGCTGGGTGTGGCTGAGCCTTGATCGCCCTTGATGGCTCCGATGGATTGGCCGCCCGGCTCCTCCTGGGACGCCTTGACTGCTGATTGAGATGCGTGTCCTGGTCGCTGTTTACGGATCTGTCGGCGGGGTGTCCTTCGGGCCACGGCAATGTCGTTTGCTCGGAGGAGGATGAGATGAAGAAGCGGATCCCGTTCGGCTGGGTGGGCGTCGATGTCGGCAAGGGTCATCACTGGGTCTGTCTGATCGACGAGAGCGGCACGACCGTCTGGTCGGCGAGGGTCATCAACGACGAGGCTGCGATCCTCGACGCGGTCGGCAGCGTGCTTACTCGGGCTGAGGAGGTCGTGTGGGGAGTTGACGTCACGGGGACGATGTCGGGGCTCTTGCTGGCGCTGTTGGCGGCGCAGGGTCAGCGGGTGAGGTATGTGCCCGGTCGGACCGTGAACCAGATGGCGGGCGCCTACCGCGGTGAAGCCAAGACCGATGCCCGCGATGCATATGTCATCGCCGAGACGCTTCGACACCGCGGCGATCTGCAGGAGGTGGAGGTCTCGGCTTCGCTGGTGAGTGAGCTGCGGCTGCTGGTGACCCATCGCAGCGATCTGGTCGGGGACCGGGTCCGCATGGTCAACCGGCTCCGCGACGTACTCAGTGGCTACTTCCCTGCGCTGGAACGGTCCTTGGCTACGCCCACAGCCGTGGCGCGCTGGTTCTACTGACCGGCTACCAGACCCCCGGGGCGATCCGTCGGATCGGGCAGTCGCGGCTGCGGGCATGGCTGGTCAAGGGCGAAGGTCCGCAGCGCGGAGGAGATCGCAGCCGCTGCCCTGGCCGCGGCCAGGGCTCAGCAGAGTGTTGTGCCCGGGCAAGACGTCGCGGCCAGCATCGTGGCCGACCTCGCCGTCCAGATCCTGGCGATCGGCACTCGGATCAGCGAGTTGGACGCTCGCATCACCACTACCTTCCGCGCGCCCTCAGGCCGAGATCATCGAGTCCCTGCCGGGCATGGGCCCGATCCTGGGCGCCGAGCTCATCGCCGCAGCCGGGGACCTGGGCGGCTACGCCGACGCCGGCCGGCTCGCCTCGGCTGCCGGGCTCGTACCCGTTCCGCGTGACTCCGGACGACGCACCGGGAACCTGCACCGGCCGATGCGCTACTCACGCAAGCTGCGCAGAGTGTTCTACCTGTCCGCCTCCGCGGCCATGATGCGCGAGGGACCCAACCGCGACTACTACCTCAAGAAGCGTGGACAGGGACTCAAACACGTCCAAGCACTCATCGCGTTGGCCCGTCGCCGCGTCGACGTCTTGTGGGCTCTACTCCGCGACAACCGGGTCTTTCAAATCGAACCACCAACTGCTCAAGAGGCTTGACAACTTCATTGAGAATCCACCGATGAGCTTCGGGTGAGTGGGTCTGGTCCGTTTTGGTTTCGGTGGTGTGTGTGGGGGCGGCGTGGAGTCCCGGACCTCGCCTGTCCGGTTGTTCCACTGGTAGGTCTCCGGTCGGGCCGCGTGCGGCGGGTGGTCAGGTCGGGATCGTTGTGGGTGGGCCGCAGGTTCGGGTGAACAGGTCGGTCCATCCGCTTTGCCATGGCCAGGCGAGTGGGAGGTGGAGTGTGAGGCGTCTGGCGGAGGTCGCGATCCGGGCGGGGACGTTGACCAGCGTGCGGCGGATGGTGGCGGTGGTGGCTTTGGCCAGCGTGGGGCCGGTGAGGGTGGCGGCGGCGCGGGTGAGGTTGAAGGCAATGACGGCGAGGACGAGCCAGGCGGCGTTGGCGGCGAACTTGCCTGATGGCAGGTTGACCCGTTTCTGACTTTGCGATAGAGATTCGCGTCGGATTAGCCAACATCATCGGGGGTCCGGGTCGGGTTGAGTGTGCCGGTTGTTGCGGTGCCAGGCAAGCCTGGTTTGGTGGGCTCGTTCGAGCCCGTCTCGGCGGGCTTTGCGGATGGCTTGCCCGCGTCCGTCGTGTTCGTCGTTCGGGGTGACGTAGCCGATCGACTCGTGCAGGCGAACGCCGTTGTAGAACGACCGCACCTCGGCGAGCTCGGCACGTAGCGTGACTGGGTCGGTGATGGCGAGCAGGTGCGGGTGTTCGCGTTTGACGTGCCCGAACAGCGACTCGATCCAGCCCTGGTCCTGCGGGACACCGGGACGGCCGAAGTGCTGGGCGATCGCGCACATGGCCAGGAACTCCCGGGTCGACCCGGACCGCATCTGCGGCCCGTTGTCGGAGACAGCGAGCAGGATCGGCAGCCGTTCATCGTCGGCGCCTGACAGGTCGACCCGGCCGGTCTCGCCGCGGGCGATCGCCTCATCCCACAGGCCTCTTCCTCGAGTGCGGCGGTGAACGCGAGCTCGACCTGGGTGGAGGTCTCCTCGGATGAGACATGCGTCGATAGCCACTTGCGCGAGACCAGATCCTCCACCACGGTCACGTTCATCCCGCACCTGGTGAAGTGGGTCGTGTCGTAAACCCACAGCTGCCTGGGCCGGTACTCGACCCAGGCGGGGAACGGCTTGCGGACCGACCGTCCCGGCCGTGGCAGTGGCCGGAACCGCTTGTCGTGCAGGAAAAGCACCCTTCGCACCGTCGACGGCGACACCCACACCACACCGGTGTAGGAGCCGCGGTGGGCGAGCTTGCGATGGGACCGGTCGGTCTCGGCCCATAGGTCGAACAGCTCAAGGATCGCCGCCTCCTCAGCCGGCAGCAGGCCATGGGACGGGCTGCCGCCCGGCGTATTGTCGGCCAGCCCAGAACCGTGGCCGGCTCGGTCGACCCACCGGTAGTAGCGCAGCTCGTTCAGCTGCAGCACCCGGCGCGCGTCTCGGACAGTCCAGCCCTGGCCCGACGCCTCGCCGATGAGGTCCAGCAGCCCAGCCTTGGCGGCCGCGTCGACCCGTCGTGGGATCACACCCTCGAACCCCAGCCGTCTTTTCCCTCCACCAACGTGAGCTTGACCGCCATCTCCTTCAGGGCCTCCCCGAGCCGGGCCGCCTCGGCACGAGCCTGCTCCAGCTCCCAGTCCCGCTCGGCCTGCTGCCGGCCCGGCTTGGACGCCGCAAGGGCCGACAACGCGCCCTCCTTGGCCACGGTGCGTATCCGCATGATCGTCGACCGATCCACCTGATACTGCTCGGCCGCCTCGGCGATTGTGGTCTCCCCACGCACCAGCTGAAGCCAGATCTCGTACTTCTGCGACGGCGAGAGAAACCTCTTCGCCCTGCGTCCCGCACGATCGGTCGAGCGCTGCCCATCTGCCATGATCAGATCCTCCCGTCAGGGTCGGAGGACCCACCAGATGTTGTCTGATAGACGGACCGATCTCTATCGCGAAGTCAGACGCAAACCAAGGTGGGCCAAGGCCGCGTTCTTCAGGTCGGCGTGGACTTGTTCGATGATTGCGTGGTGGCGGTGGGTCTTGTCCGGGGTCACCGTGTCCCATCACACCTGGATCGGTGGTGGTGAAGAACGCGTGGAACCGCCAGGTGGTGAAGATGGTGTCCTGGCCCTGTCCGGCTTTGGGATTGAGGTCGGGGATACGTCGCACGATCAGTCGGCCTGGAACCTGCTCGGACTTCTTGGCCGAGGAGAACGCGGTGAAGTCGATTTCGGCGACCTCGGCGCGGGAGATCCACTGTCGGGTCGCTTCGTCGAAAACTGCGTCGGTGTACTCGATGGTCTGCCAGGCGGCCTCGCTGATGGAGGTGATGGCCTTCTTGACCGTCGCGTCCAGGCGGAGGGTGACCGACACGTCCGCGCCAGCGCTGATGGCGGTCACGATGGTCGCCCGGCCGTAGAAGGCCGAATCGGCTCGGAGAGCGGCTTGGCCCGCGCGGTCGGGCCACGCAACTGGGCAAGGGTGGCCGGCGCGTCAGCGACCAGCCGTTTCGCGCCTCGCGCGGACCCGCATGAGCCTTTGCGTAGCCGCTGCGCAACGATCACCGGCGCGGCTTGGCTGGTGGTCACGGTCGCCAGCAGCGCGTTGAGTCCACGCACCCCGGAGTAACCGAATCCTGCGCCCTGTTTGGCATAGCCGTGGACCTCGATGATCGTGTCATCGATGTCGAGGAGCGCGTACTCCTCGATCCCGGCCATCAGCGGCGTCTTGTTCGCCAGACCGACCAGTAGCCTCGAGGCGACCTCATCGAGCTGACGGATATGGCCGAAGGCGAACGCCCGCAAGAACGACCCCAACGTTGACGGCGCATACACGCCATTGAAGACCCGACCCATCCCACCATGGCGCAGCAGCCCCATGGCGTCTGGAGCAGTGTCGAAGCTGGTCAGACCGGCCCGGGTCTGCATTCCCTCGCTGCTTGGCGACGCCCTGGTCGACATCTGGCCACGCGACCGCTACACCGCAGACCGGATCGGCGGTCCCCAAGCCGCCGCGATCATCGGGACCATCGAGCGCGTAGAGCTGTCGACCTGAAACGGGGCGCCCCACGTTCACGTGGGGCAGGTCGAACCTGGCGGTCCAGCCGAGCGGCTACCACCAGGTCGCCGCTGGCCGTGGTGGAGATCCGCGCCGACATCGCCACCGACCAGGGCCGGAGGTGGCGGCACGCCGTCCGCATGCTGCGGGTGCGCGACATCGCACCTAACGAGGTGCCGCTCGATCTCGACCTAGAGGCGTGAGCCGCACGCCGCGACGTAAGCGGCGATCGCTGCTAGCTGTCCCGGGCGGCCCCGGACCCGCCGCAGCGGCCAGGGCCCGCACCAGCCTACATCGAACGTCTGTTCGAGCAAGAATGCGGGTGTGGCAGCATCGCAGGTACGGAAAGCAGGGCGTCGACGGGTATGAGGTGCCGACCGGTGGGCGCCGGCAGCAACTCGAGGTGGCCGTGCAGGCCACCTACGACCACGTGAGGATCGCTGGCGTCGAGGAGCGTTACAGGACGCGGAAGCAGGTCCGGGAGCTGGTCGCCGCCGTCGAGGACCGGACGGCGAGCGATCCGGCGGACATCGTGCTGGAGTCGTTGCGGATCGTCGTCAGTAACCGGCAGCTGCGCGACGCGTCGCCGAGCTCCGGGACACCTGCTGCGATGTGGAGGCGACCCGTGTACGAGATCGCCACCCGCATGTTCGAGATGGAAGGAGGGGTGTGATGGTGTATCAGGGCGAGGTGCTTTCCGTGGCGGCGCTGATCACACCCGCGTCTTGTGAACGATCCGAGTTTTCGGCGAGCCAAAGGAGTGCAGATGAGGATTGCCATTTTGGGAACGGGCAAGGTTGCACGGAGCATCGGAGGTGGGCTCGCGCGAGCTGGTCATGAGGTCGACTTCGGGTCGCGCAGCGGAGCCGCCGATCCAGACCTGCCCGGGCGGGTGGCGTCGCTGGCCGATGCCGCGGCGGTCGGCGAGCTCGTCATCAATGCGACCCCCGGCGCCACGTCGCTGGAGATGCTGAAGCAGATCGGGGCAGGACCGCTCGCGGGCAAGGTCCTGATGGACGTCTCGAACGCGATCCGGCCTGGGTTCGACCTGATGTACCACAACAGCAGCCTCGGTGCGTTGATCCAGTCCACGTTTCCCGACAGTGCCGTGGTCAAGGCGCTCAACACGGTGCATGCCGGGGTGATGGCCGACTCGCAGGCCCTGTCGGCGCCGACCATCGTGTTCCTGTCCGGGGACGACGGTGCCGCGAAGGCAACCGTCTCCGAGCTGCTCGCCGATATCGGATGGTCGCCGGAGTCGCAGATCGATCTTGGTGACATCACGACCGCACGCGCCACCGAGCACTTCATCCTGCTCTCGGCGGCCCTGAGTGGCGCCATCGGGTCGACGTCGTACAACCTGTCGATCACCCAGTGACGCCCCCATTGCTTCAAGGTCACCTGACGGGAGCGCGAACGTGCCCAGAGCCGTGAAGTTCCGCCGGTACGGCGGGCCGGAGGTGCTCGAGATCCTCGAGGTCGACCGACCAACCGCCGGTCCGGGTGAGGTCGTGATCGAGGTGGTCGCTGCAGCGATGAACCCCGGCGAGATCGCGATTCGAGAGGGCGCCTTCGCCACCATGTGGCCGGCTCACTTCCCGGAGGGCCAAGGCAACGACTTCGCTGGTTACATCGCACAGGTCGGGAAAGGCGTCGGGCGGTTCGAGGTGGGAGACCAAGTGGTCGGCTACCTGCCCCGGGCAGCCCAGGCGGACTTTGTACTGGCGCCGGTGTCACAGGTTGTGCCGAAGCCTCACGAGCTGAGTTGGGAGCAGGCCGCCGCTATCACCGGCGTGGGCGCCACCGCCTGGGCGGCCGTCGAGGCCATCGCGCCACACGAAGGCGACACGGTCGTGATCGCCGGTGCCGCCGGCGGAGTCGGCTCGATCGCGACCCAACTGGTCCAACTGCGAGGAGCGAGCGTCGTCGGGACGGCCAGCGCTGAGAATGCGGAGTTCCTGCGTGGGTTGGGCGCGGAGCCGATGCTCTACGGCGAAGGACTCTTCGAGCGGATGAAGGCGAGGATAGGCCCGCCTGTCACCGCACTCATCGACACCGTGGGCCGCGGCAACGTCGACATCGCACTAGCGCTGGGCGTTTCTCCGGGGCGCATCAACACCCTGGTCGACGGCGGCGCGATTCAACGCTACGGGGTCCGGTCCGAAGCCCAGGAGTCGACGACACCACAGGAATGGGAACTCTTGGCACGGATGGCGGCGAGCGGCGCGTTCCATGTGCCCATCGAGCAGGTCTACCCGCTCGAGCAGGTGCGCCAGGCCTACATAGACGTCGCGACACGTCACGGCCGCGGAAAGCGGATTCTCCGGATGAGAGCCGACTAGACGACGCCTCGACAATCGGCGGGCCCTGTCGAACCCGGCTGCTGCAGCAACCTTCTCCAACGCTGCAGTAATGCTGGCTGGAGCAGCGCTATCACGCCGTCATGGAGGGGTTTTCCGGTCGGGTGCGCGCTGGCTCACCGAGTACGTATGGCTGCGGGAACCCGACTCCCGTGCGGAATCCGGAAAGCAGCAGCAACGCGACGAGTGCGAGGCCCAGCGCACTGGCAGAAAGTGGCAGCACAGGCTCGCCGCCAGCCTGCGGGCGCCGCTTCTCCTCGCTCACGACGCCCGGCACTACGTGCATACCGAGGCACCGGCATTGGTGGGTCGAGCCGTTGAGGCTGTGATCGGCGCAGCGCGAGACGTGGCACCTTCCACCTCACCGTCCCCCGGCGATAACCAGCGGAGCGCTTAGATCGGCGGCGCGAGGAGTGTCTATCGCCGACTATTATCCCGTCACTCGCCTGGCTGAGTTGGTAGATCACGGCGCCGCGCTTATCACGAAGCACGGGTCGCATCTGATGCCTCCATCGTCCCCCTGTTCAGGATGGCCCGCAGCACCCGCACACCTTCGCCGTGGTGATCTCGCTGCCTCCGCATCCCAGTCGGTGGTCCGCGACTGTGGCGGTGTGGCGCAGTGGGTGGCTAGGGCCGGCCGCTGGCGCCGGCCACCTCGTTGGGGCGCGAGTAACGGGCCGCACAAGGACTCATAGCTCAACCGGTACCGGACTTCAAAAACATCAACCGCAGGTAAGTCTCCATCGGAGTCGAGGGGCGACCGATCCGAGGGTCGAAGAACGAAACGAACGGCGCGAAGAACGCCCGATCATCCAACAGCCCATCGACCCGGGCCAACTCCTCCGGAAGCCGAAGCAGCTCTTCCGGCAGCACCGACTCCCACAACGACGGCTGATGCCCTACCGTACGAAACATGATGGCCTCGATCCCTTCTAGCCCAAGGGTTCGAGGCCATCCTCCCGACTAAGCACCACCCGACCACGCCCCGACGCGCCAGACTCTTTCAGGTCGAAGTAGCTAGTGCCGCGGGTGGTCGCTGTCGATGTGGATGGCCCCGTACTCGAACGTGCGCAGACGCGGTTTCGGAGGTCAACGTGACGGTGCCACGGCGACGTGTTGATCCGGCCGATCCACCTCAACGACCGCTATCTGCTCCCCAGTCAGCGCACGCGCGAGGCCAGCGCCATAGGATCCAGTACCTTCGACACCAACTTTGATCACGTCACCCAACTGCCTGAGCCAACCGATCAGCTGCCGGTAGCCAGTAGGTGTCGCAGCGAACTCCCGATCTGCGATCACCTCACCAGCACGACTGATCGCAGCCGCATGATGAGTGCGCCCGTGGGTGTCAACACCGCCGTAGACCTCCGGCCTGTTCCTCGCCATCCTGGATGTGCCGTCTCTTCTGCGATAGCTGTGGCGGCACGCATCCGGCTGGGCGGGCGGACAGGAGAGTGATCGGGGCCTCAGCACAGGCTCCTATGAGGTCACGACGCTCGTCCGGTCGCGTGCCGAGTCGAGTTGGTCAGCCCCGCCGACGGATCTGGCTAAAGACACAGCCGTTGCGCTGATTCGTCCGGTCCGGGCTTGGCTGGCCGTAGGGGCGCCACAGATCGCGTCGGCCTCCGCACCCATCAGCGCGTCGATGAACGTGGCGAGCAGTTGACGCAGCAGGTCTGGCGAGGCCTGAGCCAGCTGCTCATGCAGGAACCGGTCAGGGGTCATACTGGGCTTGGCGGTCATCGCATGTACTCCTTCGGAAGGACTGTGAGAGGTCTTCATGAGGATCACGCGATGACCGCCCTAGACGACTACGACACGCCCATCAACGAGCGCCTGCGGTACACCACTCTGCTGGACGCCACTGAGGTGCCAATCACGTTCTACCTGCGCTGCCGCCGTACCGCGGCCTGAGTTGGCGCCCAGTTGATCATGCGACGGACTTGAACGTCGTCACCACCGACGGCCAGGTGCCGCGGTCGTCGATCAGGGCGAAGTCGGCGAGCAGTCCCTGATCGATCCGGCCGCGGTCGGGCAGCCCGCCGACGGCCGCCCCGCCGGCGGTGATCAACTTGATCGCCGCCGGCAACGTGAGCAGGCGCAGGTTCACCACCCGGGACACACAGCCGAGCAGGGCGCTGGCCAGGTAGTCCGACGAGACCGCGTCGATCAGCCCTTCGCGCAGCAGGTCGGCGGCCGAGACGTTTCCCGAGTGCGAGCCACCGCGCAGCAGGTTCGGGGCGCCAGCAACGATCAGCAGCCCACGTTCCCTGGCCCGCCGGGCCGCCTCGATGGTCGTCGGGAACTCGGCGACGACGCCACCCCGCTCCACCAACTCGTCGATCGCCTCGGGTGAGTCGCAGTCGTGGCCGAGCAGCCGGGCCGTACCGGTGCGGGCGAGTTCCCCGGCCCAGGCCAGGTTGGCCTCCCGAACCTGCTCGGTGCGTTTAGCGTCCTCGATCCGCTCGTACACCCGGCGGGTGGCGTCGGCACGATCGGCGCCGCCGGAGACCAGGAAGTCGATATGTCGCTCGACGTCGGCGTACTGGCCCTGGCCCGGCGTGTGGTCCTCGTGGGAGAGCTGGACCGGCAGCCGGGACGGCGGCAGGCTCTCGATCCGCTGGCGGAGGACTTCAGCGCCCTCCTCGGCACGGACGTTGAATCGGTGCAGCACTCGGTGGTCGACCCGGCTGCCGCGGTAGCCGTCGATGAACGAACTCATGCTGTTGGACTGAACCGGATCCCGGCGTACGCCGTGGGATGAGTTGTTGTGGAATCCCAGGCCGTGGAAGATCGTCGTGATCCCGACCCCGGCGACCCGCGACTCGAACGAGCCGATCGCGAAGTCCAGCGGCAGGTGGACCGAGGGCCGGGGCGTACGTTCCTTCTCCAGGGCGTCGCTGTGGGTGTCGATGAACCCCGGTGTGAGCAGCAGACCACCGCCGTCGACGTCGCCGCGCAGGCTCGGACCCTCGACGACCTCGGCGATCCGGCCGTCGGTGACCGCAACCGACGCTGGATCGGTGACCCGGTCACCCAGCACCACCCGGACGTTGGAGATCACGTACGTCGCCGGGGACGTCCCGAGCTGCCAGGTGTGCGCGGTCTCCCCGATGGCGGTCACGCGAAGACCTCGTCTAGCACGGTATGGCCGGCCGACAGCACCTCGTCGGGCGTGCCGTCGGCGGCGATGACACCACCGTCCATCAGCAGGACGCGATCGGCGACCCGGCGGATGACCGTCATGTCGTGGTAGATCGCCAGCACGCTCACGTCGTGATGATGCAGATCCTCGATCACCTCGAGGGCCAGCGCCCGGTTGGCCGGGTCGAGCGCCGAGACCGGCTCGTCGAGCAGCAGCAGCCGCGGCGGGCTCACGGTCCCGGCGGCGAGATTGACTCGCTGCCGTTCGCCGCCGGACAGCACCGAGCAGTCGACATCCCAGAGCCGCTCCTCGATGCCGAGCCTGGTCAGCGAGACGGCGGCCGCCTGTTCGGCCTCCTGGTGGGCCAGCCCGCGGCGAAGCGCGGCATTGGTGACCAGGCGCAGCGGGCCCTGCCGCGGCGGTGCGTTCAGGAACTGCGAGACGTAGCCGAAGTCGCGGCCGCGCAGCCGTGCCATCCTGCGGTCGTCCAGTGCGGTCAGGTCGATCGTGGTGTCGCCGTCGTGCAGGATCACGGTGCCGGAGTTGGGCAGGTAGTTGCGCACGATGCAGCGCAGCAGGCTCGACTTGCCTGCGCCGCTCGCGCCGGCCAGGGCCAGGTGTTCACCCTCGTACAGGGTGAAGGACACCGCGGTGAGCGACTGCACGAAGCGGTTGATGGCATGCAGGGTGAAGGACATGCTCAGGTTGTCGACCGTCAGCACCGGCGCTGGGTTGTCGTGGGTCATCGGCGGTTCATCTCTCAGCTGCGGGCAGCTGCGACGAGCTGCTGGGTGTACGGGTGGTGGGGGTTGGCGAACAGCTGGTCGGTGAGGCCTGTCTCGACGATCCGGCCCTCCTTCATGACGACCGCGCGATCGGTGAGCGCGGAGATTACCGAGAAGTCGTGGCTTACAACGACGACGGCCAGCTCACGCTCGGCGAGCAGCTCGCGCAGCAGGTCCAGAACGCCGGCCGCGACCGAGGCGTCCAGGCCGGTGGTCGGCTCGTCCAGCAGCAGTACCTGTGGGTCAGTGGCCAGGGCCTTGGCGATCTGGACGCGTTGCCGCATGCCGCCGGAGAACTGCCCGACGACGTCGTCCATCCGGCTCAGCGGCACCTCGACCCGGTCGAGCAGCTCGGCCGCCCGCTGCCGGATCTGGTGGTACGAACGCCAGCCGGCCGCGATCAGCGCGTCGGCGATGTTCCCTCCGGCCGAGATCCGCAGGTTCAGCCCCATCGCCGGATCCTGGTAGACGACGCTGAGGATGTTGGTCCGCAGCCTCCGGCGCAGCGGCGGCGCCCACCCGAGCAGGTTGGCCCTGCCGGCGCCGACCGCGCCGATGTAGACCGCTCCGGTCGACTCGAGTTCGTCGCCGATGATGCAGCGCATCACGGTTGACTTGCCGGAGCCGGATTCGCCGATCACGCCGAGCGCCTCGCCGGGCGCGACGTCGAAGCTGATGTCGCGGGCCGCAACCACCTCGGAGGATACCCGGCTGCCACCGAACACCTTGCCGAGCCGATCGACCTTCAGCGACCAGTCCTCGCCGGGCGCGGTGATCCCGGCCGGTGCGACCGGACGCTGTCCCGGATCGACGTGCACGGTCTGGCGTACGCGCTTGGACGGGTCGGGGTAGTAACGGCGCGGCACCAGCGGGTCGCGGCGCGCCTGATCCACGACACCGGCCCGGACCTTGAGGCAGAACTGGACGTCGGAGCAGATGTAGTCGCCGGTCCTGGTCTCGACCATGAACGACTCGTCCGAGCCGCACTTGGCGCAGCGCACACCCTCGAGGTACTCCACTTCGAACGGTACGTCGTCGAACCGCAGCGGCTCCACCCTGGTGTGCGGCGGCACTGCGTAGATCTTCTTGTCCCGGCCATGGCTGAGGATGGTCAGATGGTCGCTCTGGTTCAGCCGCGGTACGTCCCAGCGGGGGATCGGGCTCGGGGCCATCAGGTAGCGGTCGTGCACCAGCACCGGGTGGCCGGCGCCGGTGCCCATCACCCCGGTCAGCGCCAGCCGCTCGTAGAGGTGCACCCACATCTTGGCGTAGTCGGCCTCGGCATGCCGTCGCTTGCACTCGTACACCGACTTCTCGACCACACGCAGCGGCTCGGACTGTGGCACCTGGAGAACCAGGATCCGGCCGTTGCCCATCGGCTCCTCGGGGACCCGGTGCCGGGACTGGACGATGGTCGCGTCGTCGGTGTCGGCGGTCGAGCCGCTGCCGAGGGTGCCGACGATCAACCGCCGCAGGTTGACGGCGTTGACGCCTTCCTCGTCGCCCTGGTCGATGACCTTGACGTTGTCGGCCGGGCCGCCGATGGCGAGGGTGACCTGCAGTCCGCCGGATCCCCAGCCGCGGGCGACCGGCATCTCCCGGGAGCCGAACGGCACGATGTAGCCGGGGATACAGATGCCGGAGAGTACGGCCCGGCGGACCTCCCGCTTGGCCTGCTCGTCCATCACCACCGGGCGGCCGTCGTTGGAGTCCGGGGGCAGCAGCGGCGTGATCACAGCCGTGCCGTCGATCGTGGTTGTCATGGCTTCTCCCGGCTCAGTGCTCGTGGCCGTCATGGTCCTCGTGATCTTCGTGATCTTGGTTGTCGTCCTCGGCCAGCCGATGCAGCAGCGCCTCGGCCTCGACCCGTGCGGCCATGGCCGCGTCCAGCCTGGACTGGAACGTGACGAAGTGCGGCAGCTTGAGATGCTCCAGGAAGCCGCTGGTCGCCAGCCCGTCGGTGGTGTGCAGCAACAGCTGCTCCATCCGCTTGCCGGTGTCGGTACCGCGGAACCGCCAGGCCACGATGTCCAAGGACGCGGCGGCGATCGCCTTACGCTCGTTGTGCCCGAGCGCCATCGCATAGCCGATGTCGTAGGTGGTCGGATCCTCGCCGCGCTGCCCGCCGAGGTGGGCGACGGCCTCGGTCTCGGAGACCCGGATCCGGCCGATCTCGGTCAGCTCGCCGGTGTGCGGGTGCGCGACCCGTACCGGAAGCCGGCCGTGCCGGACCTCGCCGAGGGTGACGCCTTCGGACGGGTAGCCCTCGGGCCCGAGGACGCCCTGGTACCAGATGTTGATCAAGGCGCCGGTGTCGGCCTGGGACATCATCGACAGCCACGCCGAGCGTGACGCGGGCAGCCGTGGGGCCACCATCTGGATGTCGAACGGCTGCTCGTCGGTCTGGACGTGCCGGTCGACGAGGACACCCTTGTCGTCCAGGTAGTCGCGGAACCTGCGGAACGGCTCGTCGGCCGGGTGCTGCAGTTCGAGGTCGACCTCGTCGGGCTCGTCGATGATCGGCAGCGGCAACTCCGGACCGTCGTGCAGGATGCGTGCCGTGTAGTCGACGGTCTCGCCCAGCAGGATCGGCCCGTCGGGCTGGCGCTGGGTCGACACCACACGGCGCAGCAACTGCATCTCACGCGGGTTGAGCGGATGGCTGAAGGCCAGCCGCGGGAGGGTCGAGCGGTGCGCCCGGATCAGGTGCACGGCTTCGGTGATGTCGCCGTTGGCCTGCAGGAACGCCGCCGCCGCGGTCGCCTCGTCCCACAGCCCGGCCTCGCCCATGATCCGGTCGATGGCCATCGGGAAGGAGGCGACGACCGACTCGTGTGTCAGGCCTGAGTCGAGCTGTGCCCGGCGCTCCAGGACGAGTCGCTCGGCGGCGATGATGGCCTCGGTGCCGCCCTTGTTGGTACCTGCGTAGGACATCAGGCGAGCTCGACTTTCGTCGTACGGGAGAGGGCGGCGACCCGGCCCTCATCGGTGACCAGCAGGACGTCGATCCCGGCCGGGTAATCGGAAACCAGGTCCGCGCGTACGTCCAGGAATTCCTCGCTCAGGCCGGCCACCTCCAGAGCGGAATGGCGTTGGATGCCCGGGCCGGTGAGGGTCCAGCCGCCGGTCTCGCGGAGGTCGGTGACACGCTGGAACAGCATCGCCCCGGCTTCCGGCGACCAGTGCGTACCGGTGTTCAGGCGCCGGAACTCCCGGGGATCCGGCTCACCGAATGCCAGGGCGTACCGAGTGGACTCCAAGTCGGCTACCGGGGCCACCGTCAGCCGGGCAGCGAGCTCAAGGGCCTGGTCGACCGGCTGGCCGGGTGTCGGGAGCGCGGCGATCGGCGTCATGATGTCGGCCAGCATCAGTAGCGGGATCATCACCGCCGGAACACCATCGGGTACGGCCTCCAGCGGCAACTGCTGCAGGGTTCCCGGCTCTGAGAACGCCTCCATGATCGCGCGGAAGGCTTGCTGGGCGGTGTCCGGCGGAAGCTCGCGCGGCGTCGGCCAGTCGGCGACCGGCCGGACCGGCATGGCGGTCGTCGTGGTCACGGGATCTCCTCGAATTCGACGATGGACGGGGTCAGCCGCTCCCATTCGGCGGCGCGCTCGACCCGGCGCCGGTCCTCGGTCCGGTCGGCGAGTGCCTCGATCTCGGTGGCGCGCGGGCCGCCTGCCTGCCACTCGGCGGCCAGGATCGCCCCGGCCAGCGCGGCGACACGGTCCGAGCCCAGCCGCATCGACCAGCCGAAGGTGCCGCGGCGCTGCACCTCGGCCTGGGTCACCAGCACGTCGCCGAGGATGAAGCGCTCTTCGGCGACGGTGTCGCGTACCTGGGTCACGACGACCCCGACGGTCGGCGGCCGGGTGACGGTGACGTCGGGATCATCGATCAGGCAGGCGGCGGCGAGGTCGATCACCGCACGGGGGTCGGCCTGGTTGAGTTCGGAACTGAGTCGCGCTCGCGGGGAGGGCTGTGTCAACTGCGATGTCATTTGTGATCTTTCGGGTGATGATCTTTCGTGTGTGTGGTGGGAACGGTCATTTGACGGTCTGTCGGGTCCAGACCGCGAGGCCCTCGGAGCACAGCACCAGGGCGACGACGCCGATCAGGCAACTGGTGACGAGGCTGTACTGCAGGACCCGGGTGGCGTCGCTCATCAGGAAGCCGATGCCGCCGGCGCCGATCACGCCCATGCTGGTGGCTCCGCGGACGTTGGTGTCGAGCTGGTGCATGGTGTGGGCTGCCAGGGCAGGCATCACCTGGCGGAATGTTGCGGTGAAGAAGACCTGGGAGGCACTGGCACCGGAGGTGCGTACGGCGTCCTGGACGCGGATGTCGACGTCCTCGAGGGAGTCGGCGATGATCTTGCTGAAGAACCCGATCGCATGCACGCCGAGGGCGAGGGCGCCGGCGGTCGCGCCGAGTCCGGTGATCACCACGAAGACGATGCCGACGATGATCCCGGGGACGGCGCGGATGGTCACGACGAGGAGCCGGAAGAAGCCGGAGACGTAGCCGTTGCGTACCACGTTGTTGGCCGACAGCAGGCCGAGCGGGATGGCCAGGATCAGCCCGAACAGGGTACCGGCCAGGCCCATCTGGGCGGTCTCGATCAGGCCGACGACGATGCTCGGGAACTGGCCTGCGGTGGTCGGCGGGAAATAGAGCCGGATGGCTTTCCACGCCGACTGGACCCCCTCGGTGAAGCCGACGACCTCGAACCCGGCCCCGAAGATCGACGCGACGATGATCGCGAAGACCAGCACGGTACCGGCGGTGCGCCGGATCCGCGCCGGGGTCCACGGCTCGGTGATCGAGTACGACCCCGTGGTCCTGGTTCGGACGGCAGCCGCCCCGGACGACCTGGCGGTGCCGGTGATCCAGCCGCGCGGGGTTCGGTGTCCGGTGAGGACGGCGAGCCAGCGCGACCCGCTCGATGTCGACGCCCGCTGCTGGCGGCCGAGGATGCTCCGGCGGATCAGCGTCGAGATGATCTCGGCGGCCAGGCACATCACCAACAGCACCAGGGTCAGGCCCATGCCGCGCGGATAGTTCAGCGAGTCCAGCGCTGCGGAGATGTTCATGCCGATTCCGGCGATGCCGACGAAGCCCAGCAGCACCGAGCCGCGCAGGTTGATGTCGAACGCGTGCAAGGTGGTGGCGATCAGCGTCGGCCGCACCTGCGCCAGCACCGAGCCCATGATCTGTTGGAGCTTCGTTGCGCCCGCCGCCCGGAACGCCTCCGTCGGGCCCGCGTCGACTTCTTCGATGGCATCGGCGAACAACTTCGCCATGAAGCCGACCGAGCCGAGGCCGAGAGCCAGCACGCCTGGGGTGCCGCCGAGTCCGAACATCTGCACCAGCAGCATGGCGATGACGAATTCCGGGGTGGAGCGGAAGGCCACGATCGCCGCCCGCATGACCAGCCGTACGGCCGGATGCGGCGAGGTGTTGGATGCCGCAAGCAAGGCGACCGGAAAGCTGATGATCAAGCCCAGGACGGTCGCCAGGACGACGATCGCCAGGGTCTGGATGATCATCCCGGCCAGATCCGTGAAGTCCGGGAAGGTGAACGGGACGGTACGCCGCAGAAAGTCGATCGCATTGTCCCGTCCGTCGATGAAGGTCACCGGGTTGAGGTGCAGCGCGATCATCGACCAGACGGCCAGGCCGAAGACGATGATCAACGCGATGGAGAGCAGCCTGCTGCCGATAGACCGCTTTGGGCGCGGTGGGAAGGTCAGCTCCCCGACTGAGATCGGTTGATCAAGTTGGGTCGCGGACATGGCGGCTACCTCGCCAGCCCCGGGCGTGCCGGAGCGTGCGCAGCCAGCGGCTGCGGAACGCCGGCAGCGACCGTCAGTGAGTCGTCGGTGGTTCCGGTGGCGGCGCTGTAGATCTGCATGGCCCGCTCGGCGTCCAGGTTCAGCGCCGACTCGTCCAGGACGACCCGTCCCTCACGAAGGCCGACGATCCGGTCGGCGAAGCCGAGGGCGTACTCAATCTGGTGCAGGCTCATCAGGACCGTGAGCCGATCCTCCTTGCTGATCCGGGTCAGGATGCCCAGGACGTCCGCACTCGACTCCGGGTCGAGGGAGGCCACCGGTTCGTCGGCCAGCAGCACCGAAGGCTGCTGGATCAGGGCCCGCGCGATCGCCACTCGCTGCTGCTGACCACCGGAGAGCGTGTCGGAGCGCTGGTACGCCCGCTCCGCCAACCCGACGCGATCCAGCAGATCCAGCGCGTGCCGGCGGACGGCCGACGGATACATCCACAGGCCGACTCGGGGGCCCCGCAGGGCGCCGAGGTTTCCGGAGCAGACGTTCTCCAGCGCGCTGATGTTGCCGACCAGGTGGAAGTTCTGGAACACCATGCCGATGCCGCGCCGAAGGTCGCGCAGCTGCCGTCCGCGCACAGTCCCCACGTCGGTGCCGTGCACCAGCACGGCACCAGACGTCGGGGAGTGCAACCGGTTGACGTGCCGCAGCAGGGTTGACTTGCCCGATCCCGATTTGCCGAGCAGCACGACCCGGGTACCGGATGAGATGTCGAGACTGATGTCGTCCAGCCCGAGGACCATCGGGGTGAATCGCTTGGTGACCCGGCTGAGCCGGATGGCGGGCACTTCCGGCCCCGCTGCGTTGATCATGAGGCTTGTTCCTTCCGGTCAGCCTAGGTTCGTGCAGGCGTCGGCCTTGGTGGCCTTGCAGACGGCGCGGATGCCGTTGTAGTCGGAGTCCTTGACGGGCACATAGCCCCAGCCGCCGAGGTCGCAGAACCCGGTCTTGTCGGCCGGGTCGCAGTCGCCATCGGCCTTCAAGGCGTCCACGTTGAGGTCTTTCAGATAGACGTTCTTGATCTTGTTCTGCAGCGCCGGGGACAGTTTCGAGCTCACCGTGACCGGCGAGTTGGGAATCGGCTCCGAGGTCCAGATCTGCCGGATCTCACCCTTCTTGAGCTGCCCGGACTCGATGAGCTGGGCCGGGGTGTCTTGGGTGGAGAAGGAGATGTCGCACTGGCCGCTGTGCAGTGCCAGGGCGGATGCCGGGTGAGTGCCGGCGAAGACCGGCCTGATGTCCTTCTTGGCATCGAAGCCGACCTTCAGCAGGGCTGCCGTCGGGTACAGGTAGCCCGAGGTCGACAGCGGGTCGACGAAGCAGACCTTCTTGCCTCTGGCCTGCTTGAGTGAGGTGATGTCGCTGCCTGCCTTGACACTGGCCACCGAACGGTAGAAGGCGCTGGCGCCCTTGGTCGGCGCCATCACACCGATCACGTTGACGCCGACGCCGGTGTCCTTGGCGACGGTGTAGGAGAACGGCCCGTAGCCGGCGACCTGGGCCTTCCCGGCGCGCTGGGCCTCGATGGTTGCGGCGTAGCTGGTGGCGCGGACGTAGTCGACCTTCATGCCGAGCTTCTTCTCCAGCACCTTCTGGATCAGCTTCTCGCCGGTGCTCAGCGAGGTCTGCTCCTCGCCGGGGAGGTGCACGATCGCGAGTGTGCTGGGATCATTGCCGTCCTTCGCGTTCGCGGCGTTGGCACCACCGCTCGACGTGTTCTGGCTGTCCATGGCCGAGGTACACGCGGTCAGACTGATCGCCGCCATGGCCATGGCGGCGACGGCAACAGCGGCTGTGCGGAACCTGATGGGCATCGTGCGTTCTCCTCGTACTTAAACGGTGGGAATAGCAGGGATGCTGCTCAGCGCCCCACCGACAACGGCGCGGGGCCGGTTCGGGTGGGTTCTTGATCAGGTGACGGCCGCCCCCCGCACGGGGCGGCGCACCCGGTCGACGTTGGGTTCGGTGGGTCGGCAGCGACCGAGGTGATGGCCTGGACGAGCGCGAGATGTACGGTTCGGCTAGCCGTGTCGGCGCTGCGGTACGGGTCCCCGGGCGCCCCGGCGACCAGGGTCATGTCACCGAGCTCGGCCAGCGGCGACCCGGAGAAGCTGGTCAGCACGACCAACCGGGCGCCGGCCTGGGAGGCCAGTTCGGCCGCGTGCAAGGTGGCCGCGGTGGTTCCGGAGTGGCTGACTGCCACGCACACGTCGCGTGCTGTGAGGCGGGCAGCAATGGCAGTCTGGGTGTCGGAGTCGTCGGGGTAGGAGCAGTGGAATCCCGACCTGCTCAGCAGCCCGCCGAAGGCCGTGGTGATGCGCAGCGACGGTCCCGACCCGCACAGGTGCACCCGCTCGGCCTGCCGGATCGCCAGTCCGACACGTTCGATCAGCTCGACGTCCATGCTGGCGATGGCCCGGCCGAGGTTGGTGAGCGTGCGCTGCAGGACGTCGTCGGGTGCGTTGACGGGTCGCTTACCGATAATGTCTGGACGCTGTGACCCCAGTCGGAGCGAGGTCAGTTGCAGCTTGAATGCCTGGAATCCCTCCAGTCCGATGCTGTGGCAGAACCGGATGACGGTGCCGACCGAACTCGCCGAGGCCAGGGCAAGTCGCGCGGCCGACATCGACAGCACGCCATCGGGATCGCGGAGCACCAGGTCGGCGACCCGGCGCTCTGCCCCGGAGAACTCGAACATCAGGGATCGCACTCGCTCGAGCACGTCCGGATCGGCGACCTCGGTCGAGCAGTTCGGCGTCCGATAGTCCTGCGTCACATCGACGACGCTAAGGAGGGACTGTTGACAGGGCTTAGCCAGTTAAGTAAATGGAACGTAGCTACCAATGACCTTTCGAATGTGAAACGTGCACATCATTCGCCGCCGATCAGGTGCCGCTCCGTGGCGTCGTGAAATCGCAGCGGCCGGTCTGTCATGGTGCCGAAACGGTGATCATGTCGCGGAACCGGGAAAGATCAGGTCCCGCCGAGCACGCTCCTGAGTGCCGCTTCGGCGTCGGCGAGGACTCTCATCGCGCCCACCGAGCCGCGGTGTCGATCGCGTCCCGGGCATGCAGTTCGGCCTGGTGCTGGTCGCCCTTGGCCAGCGACAGGTACGCGAGCCCGACGAGATTGGCCGCAACCCCGGAAGTGAACCGAGCTGCCGGCGCAGCGCGGTCGACGCGGGCCAGCTGACGTTCCTCCTCGTCCACCCCCCGCGCAGCTGGTCGGCGATGGCCAGGTGGCGCAGACAGTACGAGGCGGTGAGTTGATCATCAGCCTCGTCGGCGATCACCGGTGCGCGGCGCAGCACGGGCCGGCGGTCTCGTCGTCGTGGCCGAGGACCTGCTCGACCCACCGATACCCTGAAGCCGCGCCACCCCCACCGACCGCGCGGCATCCGACATGCTCGTCCCGCGATCGAACAACACCCAAAATCGGGCTTCCACCGCCGCCCTACCGTACGAAACACGACGGCCTCGATCCCTTCTACCTCAAGGGTCCGAGGCGATCCTCTCGATCAGACACCACCCGACCACGCCCCGACGCGCCAGACTTTTTCAGGTCGAAGTAGCTAGGCCCGCCGCCGCGTCTCGATCCGCCCTGAGGTCTGTCAATGGTTTTGACAATGAAACGCCGTCGGCGAGGGCCATCTGTGACAGCGCAGACAGGCGAATGGCCAGGTCAGCAGGCGTCAGACAGGCCACTCGGGGCTTGTCGGCCCTCTTGTAATCGGGCGTAGGGGTTCAAGTCACGTCGCAGGCCCTCCTGGCTCCCGGACCAAGCCGCGCCCCCGCCGAAGCCCGACCTTGGCGATCGGATACCTACGGCAGCATGCGCCGATGACGGCCGAGGATGCCACCTCTGGCCTTTGCGGCACCGTGCTGGAGTCGGCCGCGGAGCACGGAGAGTCTGAAAAGCGTGACGGCAACCGCACTGCGCGGCGTATACGCGGCGAAGTTCGCGGTTCGCAGATGAACGCGCAGGTCAGAGGGTGGTTGGCGTCCTTCTGTAAAACCGTCGGCTTCGCCTACACTGGTTCGAACCCAGTACCTGCCACAGCACCACGAACGGCCCCTGACCTGCACAAACAGGTCCGGGGCCGTTGTCATTGATCCCCGGCTGCAGCTGGTCGAGTTCGGTGGCCTACGGCGGCCCGTCGAAGCGCGTCCGC
The DNA here is from genome assembly GCF_014873875.1 of Actinopolymorpha pittospori. Classification (GTDB taxonomy): domain Bacteria; phylum Actinomycetota; class Actinomycetes; order Propionibacteriales; family Actinopolymorphaceae; genus Actinopolymorpha; species Actinopolymorpha pittospori. The sequence continues at coordinate 3,851,294 of NZ_JADBEM010000001.1, forward strand.
GCCCTCGTACTCCGCCGCGTGGTTTCGCGCGCCGTGCTGCTAGGTGTTTTTCGCCGCCCGGGCCCGATAGGCCGCGACCGTCGTCCGACTCGCGCACGCGTTGGAGCAGAACCGGCGCGCCCGGTTCCGCGACTGGTCCACGAAGTAGTTTGCGCACCCGGCCGCGGCGCACCGCCCCAGCGTCACCGCCGGATCCCCGGCCGCGACCAGGGCGAGCTTGGCGGCGATTAGCTGGCCGACCCAGCGCTTGGCCGGGGTGCCGTTTCGGCTGAAGTGGATGTGCCAGCCGTCGAGGCCGTCGTGGTCGGACAGGTGCATTTCCGGCGGATAATCGCGCAGCAGGCGGTGCACGGCGTCGGGGGCGGCGCCGTCGACCGACTGCGCCAGGGCCGTGCGCACGAGGTCCGGCAGTTCGCCGTAGTCGCCGCCCGGCGGCGGAGTGATCTCGTGCTCTGCGAAGAACGTGGCGACCAGTTCGCCGTGCTGGTCGAGGGTCCCGGTATTGGCCAGCTCGACGGCCAACCGCGTCACGTTCCCAATGTAGTCACCGTATTGCACTTGACCACCTACATCGCCGCTTCTTACTGTAGGCGCCATGCTAACTGACGACACCTACGTGGCCCGCCGACTGCACGTGCTCGGGGAGTGGGACGCCGCGCTCGCCGTCTTGGGTCCGGATGCCGAGCCCGAGTTGCGCGCGGAGATTGCCGTCGACCGCTGGTTCTTCCAGATCGAGGGTCATGAGGAGGCCGAGAAGGCGGTCGCGGCGCTCGATCCCGCATCGCCGACCGCGCACCTGCTCACGGCGCGACTGGCCTACAGCCGCCTGCTGTTCCGGCGCGACCCCCGCGCCGACGACCGCGCCGTGGCCGAGGCCGGCTACCGCGCGGCGGTTGAGAGCGGCGACGAGAAGCTGCGCGCTTGGGCCGAGTACCACTGGGCCGTCCTGCTGGACAACATCGACGAGGACCCGGCCGGCGCAATCCCGCGCTACGAGACAGCCCTCGAGATCGCGACGAAGTCCGGCGACGGCTACTTCGAGTCCTACATCATCCGGCACCTCGCACCGCACAAGGAGCCGGCCGAGCGGATCGCGATGCTGCGCCGCTCACTCCACCTGCGCGCCGCGCTCGGCGCCCGACCCCAGACGCTCGCCGCGCAGGCCACCCTGGCCGACAACCTCCCCGAGAACGACCCTGAGCGCGCCGAGCTCATGCAGACATTCCGCCCGGGTGCCGAAGAACTGCACATCGGCTGGCTCCTGTCCGAGGACTGATCCGCCGCTCCGCGCGTCCGTCGGCTGCCGGCGGTGGCGAAGTCAGGACGCGGGGTCGTCAGTGACTGCGGCCCAGGTGTCGCGGACGACGGTGAGTGCGTGGGCGGCAGTGATGGTGAGGCGGGTTTGGCCGCTGAGGTCTCGGTGCCAGGTCTGCTCACTTGGTGGCTGGTCAAACATGTGTGGCGTCGGAGGCTTGCCGGTTGGGCCGTAGCGGGCGAACAAGCATGCTGCTTCTGCGTTGATGGCGCCAATGCCAGCCAGCGACCACAGGTCGTACAAGTCACGGGAGACCCTGCGGTCGTTCCAGGCGGTGGTCTTCCATGCGGCGAACGAGGCGGGAGTGGGGACGGTCAACGCCACCGGTGGCGCGTCGGCGTAGCGTTGCAGCAACGATCTTCGCAATGTGGGCCAGGGCGGATACCCCCCGCTTCCCACAAGTTGGATCCTGACGGTGAGTCCGTCGGGTGCGATCAACACGGCGGGCTGTGCGTTTGGTACGGCGCGCAACGGTGGCTGCCAACGCAGCCCGGGGAACTCCCGTCGGACGCCCTGGACGAGGCGGTGCTCGACGGCTTCGGCAACGTGGTCACGATGGCGGCTAGTCATCAGATCGATGTCTTCGGAGAGCCGACCGTCGGTCAGGATCGTGCGGGACAGCGCTGTTCCGCCGAAGAAGAGCAGATCGTCGGCGAGCGGTTCCAGTGCGGCGAGTAGGTGGGAGATCAGATGATCTCGCCTGACCTGCGTGCGGGCGACGCCGAACTGGGCAGCCACGGCCGCCTCCTCGCGAGGATCAAGCACGCCCGGCCTCCTTCAACAGTCTGTGTAGCGTGGCCGTCTTGCGCTGTCGAGCGGCCAGGTCGCCCAGCATGGACTGGTCGGCGCGAGGTAACAGGGCTAGGGCGGCGGCCGTTGCTTCGCTGGACATGCCGCCCAGTTCGGGATGGGCGGCGAGGTCGAGAATCGTCTGCTCGATGCTGGTCACCCAGCCTGCCCCCAGCTCGGTGGTGGCACGCTGCAGATCTGTCCGCGCCAGGTCACGCCGTACGAACACGATCTGGGCGTTGCGATCGACCAGGTCGAGGATGCGCCGACGATGGTGATGGGTCGCGACGACCGCGACGCCCAGGGCTCGAGGGATGGCCCCGTGCAGGCGGGCTGCGCTGATACCCGTCAGTGCGGCGTCATCGACCGTTCCGCCGGCGACGGCGATGCCCAACGCCACTGCCTCCAACTCCGGCAGCCACGGCTGTCCCACAAGGTGGTCCGGGAGGACCGCGTAGTAGCCCGGCGCCACCCGGTGCAACGCGCCCTGCCGTTCCAGTCGGGCGAACTCCGGGCGAGGATGCGCGTACACGCTGGCCGCGTCGGCTGGGCGGAGCACGCGCATCGGCCCACGTAAGAGCGTTGGTGGCACCCGGCCTGGTGCCCTTCTCGCCATGACTGTCACCTCCGTTGGTTCCAACCCTACGCCTGTGACACTCATCGTCAGGGCGGGAAGCGGTCAGTTACCGCTATCGCCGCGAAGCCGGCTCGAGACGCGATGCCGGAACGGCAGGGCCAGCGCGGGTCGACCTTGACCTTGGGCCGAGGTTCAGGCTCGCCACCTGGCTACCGCATGCTCCAACAAATTCAGCAAAGCGGGTAATTCGACCTGGGCCGGAATGGTGCGGGTCGACGACACGGCGCTGGCCGTCACCGACACCGACGGTCCCGGTATCCCCGAGGTCTACCTCAACGGCTCCTACGCCAGCCAGCGGAGCCAAGCTCCGCGCCGCGGGCGTACCCATCCCACACCAGTGACGGCGCTCGCAGAACGACCCCGGACCTGAAGCGACCAGGTCCGGGGCCGTGCTGCGTTGCGGCCGCCGCGTTGGCCGGCGACTACGACCGAGGCCCGTAGGTCAGGCGGCGCAGGACGGTCTCCGCGGGACCGGCCTGCTGGCGCTTGTCCAGCAGGAGAGCGATCAGAACGGTCGCGAGCCAGACGGCCGCCGCGATGATGAGTCCGGTCAGCGTGGGGCTGCCGAAACGGTCGCCGAGGTGGAGCGTGAAGGGCGCCAGCAGGATCAGCCAGGCCACCGACTGGAACAGGTATCCCGACAGGGAGCGCTGACCCAGGGCGGAGAGCGCGCCGACGACGGGACCGGATCGGGTGACCCGGGTGGCGATCAGGGCGAACACGGCCACGTAACCCGGCCCGGCGAACATGCCACTGGCGCCGTGGAGCATCACCGTCATGCTGGCGGTCGACCCGTCGACGTGCAGCCATCCGGCGCTGATCAGGGCGGCCGGAAGCCCTCCGACGAGGGCGACGCCGAGCCCCAGGACGGCGGTCCACGTGAGCAGACTCTTGTGCTGGGCCGGCTCTTCGAGGATTCGGCGGCGGGCTGCCCACATGCCCAGCCACGTGATCATGATGAAGGGCAGGACGGTCATCGTGTGCATCGGCCATTCGCCGAGGCGATCCAGCATGGACGCGAAGTACCCGGGCGCGGCGAGGGAGCCGACGTGGCCCGACGGCAGCGGGGCCGATCCGCCCGGACCCGCGAGGCTGCTCACCACGAGGGCGCCGACGACCAGGACCTCGATCGCCGACAGTGCCCAGAGCACCAGCGCGATCCGGTGGAACTTGTCGGAGCGGCGCAGCAGGACCAGGGTCATCACGACCCCGACGATCCCGTAGGCACCGAGGAAGTCGCCGTAGTACAGCAAGGTGGCGTGCGCGATCCCGAAGACGACGAGCCAGAGGTTGCGGCGCAACAGCACCGAGCGGACCTGCTTCGGCGTGGCGCCGGAGGCGTCCTGGCGGCGGGCGAGTTGGACGAGTCCGTAGCCGAACATCACGGCGAAGACCGGGTAGCTGCGGGCGTGGATGAGTTCGAAGAGCAGGAAATTGAGGCCGCGGTCGGCACCTGCTGGCGTGGCGTCGAGGCCGGGCTCGCCGGCGAAGACAACTCCGGCGACGTTGGCCAACGCGATGATCAGCAGCATCGCTCCCCGGGTCAGGTCGGGTGCGAGGGCGCGTTCGGCGCGCCGCACCGGCCCTCTCGACGTCCGCGGTGCCGTGGCAATGCTCATGTTCGTCTGTCCCCTTGGACTCGTGGCTTAGTTTCAGAGAAAAAGTATCACAGGCAAACTAATGTGGTCTGACATGATGAACCCTGATTTCAGGGCGAGCGAGGGAGCCATGACCGGCGAGGACTTCGTTCCGGCGCCGCTGCGCCGGCTGTGGCGGATGTCGGAGTCCTCGCGTCTGGGACGGCCCGCCGCCCTCGACGTCGACGTCGTCGTCGCCGCGGCGGTGGAGATCGCCGACCGCGACGGGCTCGGCGGCGTGACCCTTCCCAAGGTCGCCAAGAGCCTCGGCTTCACGGGGATGTCGCTCTACCGGCACGTCGGATCCAAGGAGGAGCTCCTCGCGCTGATGGCCGACTCCGCCCTGGGTGCGCCGCCGGAGATCGACACCGACGACTGGCGCGCAGGGCTGCGCGGCTGGGCCTTCGCGCATCGCGCGGTGTACCAGCGCCGGCCGTGGCTGACGCGCGTACCTACCTCCGGGCCGCCCTCCGGGCCGAACCAGATCGCCTGGATGGACGCCGCGCTGGCAGCCATGTCCCGCACCAGCCTCGAGTGGGGCCCCAAGGTTGGCGTCCTGTCGCTGATCAGCGGCTACGTGGTCCAGTCGGTGCGGCAGTTCAGCGAACTCGCGGAGGGCAGGCCGGAGGGGCAGGGGCAGGTCGACACCGAGCGCGACTACGGCCGCGCGCTGGCGCGGCTCGTCACTCCCGAACGCTTCCCCGAGGCGGCCCGGCTGTTCTCCTCGACGCTGTTCGAGGCGCCACCGCCGGACACCGCCGACGAGACGATCGCCGACGCGGACTTCTCGTTCGGGCTGGAGCTGATCCTCGACGGCATCGCCGTCTCGATCGAGCGGTCCTGAACGACGCGTACGTCAGCGAGGTGCCACGGCCCCGACGGCTGACGTCGCGCGCGAGGTGAGGCTGGTTCGGTTCGTCTACGACTGGCCCGCGGCGAAAACGGTGGGGTCAGGTTGCCGTCGCCAGGAAGACGTACCGGTTGATGCTGAAGAGGTAGTCACCCTCGTCGCTGCGCGCGCGAAGGTCGGCGAGCCATGCCGCGGCGTCGGCCTCGCGGAGGCCCTGCCGGCCCACGACGAATCGCGCGATCGTGTCCATGTATCTGGTGCTGAACGCGTCCGGGGCCAGCTGCGCGTTGAACATCGCGTACACCCGTTGCTCCGTGACCTGGAATCCGGCCCGACGCAGCAGCCCGGCGAGCGTCCTCGGGAGACGCGGGTGCACGAGGTGTTCCTCCCACGCCGCGAGGACGCGTCGGTGCAGCTCCTGGTCAGCCGTGTGCCACACCAGCGAGTCCGCGTCCGTGTCGAGGATCAGCGAACGCCCTCCGGGCCGAAGGACCCGCCGCAACTCGCTGAGCGCTCCCGCGATGTCGGCGACGTACTCGTACACCTGGATGGACGCCGCCGCGTCGAACGCGCCGTCGGGGTACGGCAGTGCGACGGCGTCACCGTCGTCGATGTGGACCCACGGCATGCCGTCGGTACGGGCGGTGGCGAGCGCGTTCATCGCCGGGCTCGGGTCCAGACCATGCGCCGCACCCGTCGGGCCCACCGCCTCCGCGATCGACGCGAGCAGATAACCCGGGCCGGATCCGACGTCGAGTACACGCTCTCCCGGTCGCGGTGCGAGCAAGGACAGCACTTCTCGCCGTTGGGCCGCGACGTCAGGGCTCGCATACGTTCGTTCGGTGCTCCGCGCACCGCTCTCATCGAAGCGAAGCATGCTCACCGCTCAACGGTACGTCGCGCGATGGTCGAGATCGCGCCAGCCGTTCCTGTGGCCAGACGGCCGCTGGTAAAGGGTGGAAACGGGCTTTTTCGGATGGAGCGCAGTCGTCCTCGGCCAGGGCGGGATCAGTCGCGCCGGACGCTCACGCAACTACCTCGGAGCATTGGTCATTCTCCGTCCAATTCTCACCGCTTAGTGTTGCGGTCGTGCCAATCCTGGCACCCGTTCACGGGCGTAGTCCGCCCACGGCGAGTTCGCCGTCGACCGACATGGAGAAGTGACGATGAGGACCTGGTTCATCACCGGCGCCTCCCGCGGCTTCGGCCGCATCTGGGCCGAGGCCGCGCTGAACCGCGGCGACCGGGTGGCGGCCACCGCCCGAGACCCGCGGGCTCTGGCGGCGCTCGGGCAGATCGCCGGCGACCGGGTCCTCCCGCTGTCCCTTGACGTCACCGACCGAGCGGCGGTGGTCGCGGCGGTCGACCGTGCACACGAGCACTTCGGCACGCTCGACATCGTGGTCAACAACGCCGGACACGGGCTGTTCGGAGCCGTCGAGGACGTCACCGAGGAGCAGGCCCGTCGGCAGCTCGACACCAACGTGCTCGGCGCCGTGTGGGTCACCCAAGCCGCGCTGCCCCACCTACGCACAGCGGGCGCCGGGCACATCATCAACGTGTCGAGCATCGGCGGGATCGTGGCATGGCCGTTCCTGTCCCTCTACAACGCCTCCAAGTTCGCGGTCGAAGGCTTCAGCGAGGGTCTGGCCAAGGAGATCGCGCCGTTCGGCGTCAAGGTGACGATCGTCGAACCCGGACCGTACGCCACGGACTGGGGCGGCTCGTCGTCCATCCAGGCCACGACCTCTCCGGCGTACGCGGGCCTGGCCGCCCAGATGGCGGCCATCGACGCCGCCACGCCGCAAGGCGACCCGGCGGCCACAGCGCGGGCGATCCTGGAACTGGTGGACACCGCCGAGCCGCCGCTGCGCCTGTTCCTCGGGGACACGCCCCTGCCGATCGCGGTGGAAACGTACGCGGAACGCCTCGCCGAATGGCAGAAGTGGAACCACGTTTCCACCCTCGCCCAGAAGCTCGCCGACTGAGCACCTCCGCCGCTCCCCGGCAGGACCCGCGTCGGGCAAACCCGCGTGGCACCAACGGCACCTCTCAGCGACCCGTTTCACCGGCGGCACGTACGTGACCGCGCGGACTGACCGGAACAGGCCGCCACCAGATCCTTGCGCCTGCTACCTCGCCGGGGTTGCATACGGATCGATGATCCGTTGACGCGGTGACGGCCCGGAGGTGGAAAAAGGGCCGGCGTACGTGTGATCGAAGAGCTATTCCGGGGTTGTTCGGCAGCATCGATCCGTCACAGGTCCAACCTCGAGGAAATGTTCGGCGCCTCTTACGGAACGCCTCAGGGAGGGATCCTCGCGATGGACTCCAGGCATCAGAGACTGTCTCGACGTTCGATGCTCCGCGCGATGGGCGCCGCGGCACTCCTGCCCGCCGCCGCGCCGCTGGCGGCCTGCGGCGGCGACGGCGACGGCGCGAACAGCGGAGAATCGACTCTCACGTTCGTCTACTACGGGGATGCGCAACTACAGAAGAGTTACACCACTCTCTTCAAGCAGTTCTCCGACGAGAATCCACACATCAAGTTGAGGGCCCAGGGGATTCCGGGGGACTCATGGGCCGGATTCGCGAACGCCGTGGCGACACGGATCGCCGGAGGTCAGCCTCTGGACGTGGTTCAGATCGCGACCGAGGGTCAGCGAATCTTCGCGTCCAAGGGCCTGCTCGAGCCGTTGGACCCCTACGTCAAGAAGGACCAGGCCGCGGTCGACGACTACTTCAAGGACGTTCCTGAGGCGCTGAAGAAGTGGACCGATCACTATGCCGCCTCCGACGGCAAGACCTACTACATCCCCGGTAGCTACAACACCGTCGCCATGCATGTGAACACCGACCTCTTCACCAAGGCCGGACTGGAGATTCCCACCGACGAATGGAGTTGGGACGATCTCCGGTCGGCGGCCGAGGTCATCAAGAAGAAGACCGGCGCCTACATCATGCCCGCCGGCAACAGCTACTTCGCCGAGGTGATGCCGTGGCTGTTGACCAACGGGGCCTCACCGATCGACGCGGACTGGAAGACGGCCACCTTCGACGCGCCGGCCGCGATCGAGGCCGCTGAGTTCGTCCGTTCACTCGTTGTCGACGGGTTGGCGCCGAAACCGGGCGGCACCTTCGACGCGGCGACGCTGATGCGGCAGGGAAAGCTCGCATGCATGGCGGGCGGCAGGTGGCTGGCCAACGGGCTGCGCACCGTGAAGTTCGTCGACCCGGTGACGCTGGTGCGTTTCCCGCAGAAGACCCAGACCGGTACGCCGCTCGGCTGGGACGCGTGGCCGATTCTGAAGCAGTCGAAGAACAAGGACGCGGCGTGGACCCTGATCAAGTTCTTCATGTCCAAGAAGTTCGGGGACGCCCTCGTGCAGAACGGCACGGCCGCAGTGCCCGCCCGCGCCTCGGTGGCGACGAGTGCGGCGTTTCTGGAGGACGCTCCGAAGAACACCGAACTGCTCTCGTCCATCCTGGACGAGTCCACTCCGATTCCTGGACCAGACCGAGGCGCTGAGACGCAGGCAGCGATCGAGGAGGCCTGGCTGGCAGCGGTCAGTGGTACCAAGGCTCCGGCGACGGCACTCGGCGAGGCCAATGCCAAGCTGGAGCAACTGCTCTGATGGGATCTCCCCGACTGGCTTCCGCCACGATCGACTCCCCGGCTGTCGAGGCGCGGCATCGACCACGGAGAAAGGGCCAGTCCGGGCTCGCGGGATGGCTTTTCGTCAGCCCCGCGGTGCTCCTCTTCGTGGTCTTCGTCCTGGGGCCGTTCGTCGCCGCGATGATCTTCAGCCTGTACGCGTGGGACCTGCTGACGCCGCCGCAGTTCGTCGGGCTGCAGAACTTCAGGAAACTGGGCAGCGATCCCATCCTGCTGCGCTCCCTGGCCAACACCTTCGTCTTCGCGTTCGCTTCGGTGGTCACCCACATCGTGGGCGGACTACTCCTGGCGATGGCGGTGAACCGGCCTCTGCATCGCGCCCTCTCCTACCTGGTGCGCACGTGTGTCTTCTTCCCGTTCCTCATCTCCTGGGCAGCGGTCGCGTTGCTGTGGCGGTATGCGCTCGACCCGACGTTCGGTCTGGTCTCGCACTACGTCTCCCGGCTGGGCTTCACCGTCCCTGGATTCTTCTCAGACCCCGACTGGGCCCTGCCCTCCATCATCGGGATCGACTTCTGGCACACGATCGGCTACACGTTCCTAATCATGCTCGCCGGCATCCAGACCGTCCCGAAGGAGCTGGTCGAGGCCGCGAGGGTCGACGGTGCGTCCGGGATACGGACGTTCTTCCACGTCACGCTCCCGATGATGTCGCCCACCTTCTTCTTCGCCACCATCATCACCTTCATCGGTGCCTTCCAGATCTTCGATCCGGTACAGATCATCACCAGTGGTGGCCCGAACGATTCGACCATCACTGCCGTGATGTATCTGTACCGAACGGGATTCGAGGCCTTCCAGGTGGGCTACGCGTCGGCCATCGCTCTCCTCGTGTTCGTGGTGATCATGCTGGTCACCCTGCTGCAGTTCTGGGGTTCCCGAAAGTGGGTGCACTCGGCATGACCTCGACCATGGAGTCAGAACGGGGCACCGTGGGATCGGTCCCGGTACGACGGCGCGCCAGTCTTCGGCCGTCGAACATCGTCGTCAGCGTCGTTCTGCTGGTGATCGCGCTCATCATGGTCGCTCCGCTGGTCTGGCTGGTCAGTACCAGCCTCACGGCACCCGAGGCCGCGTTCTCGCTCCCGCCGAAGTGGATCCCGCGCCCGTTCAGCCTGGAGAACTTCCAGGCTGTCGACGATGTGCTCCCGTTCGGTCGGATGGCCCTGAACAGCGTGATCGTCTCCGTCATCGTCGTCTGCGGGTCGTTGTTCACTAGTGTCCTGGCGGCGTTCGCCTTCTCGCGGCTGTCCTTCCCCGGGCGCGGTCCACTGTTCATGCTGCTCCTCAGCGCCCTCATGGTTCCGACGCAGTTGACGGTCATCCCGGTCTTCGTCCTGATGCGCAACATCGGGTTGATCGACAACCTGGCGGCGATCTGGCTCCCCGCGCTGGTCAACGTGTTCGCCATCTTCTTTCTTCGGCAGTACTTCAACACCATTCCGCGCGAGCTGGACGACGCGGCACGCATCGATGGCGCCGGGAACGTGCGGATCCTCTTCCAGGTCATCGTTCCGCTGTCCGGTCCTGCCCTGTCGGCGTTGGCGATTCTCGGCTTCGAAGCCTCGTGGAACAACTACTTCGGCCCGCTGATCTTCCTGACCAGCCCTGAGAAGATGACGCTTCCGGTGGGCCTCGTCTCACTGCAGTCCAATGTCGGCGGCGCCACACCCGGCGTCATCTTCGCGGCCATCACCCTCGTCGTCGTGCCGATGCTGGTGCTGTTCCTCGCCTTCCAACGGGCGTTCGTGCAGAGCATCGCCTCGGTGGGGATCAGGGGATGAACCCGCCGGCGGAGGATGTCATGCGCCGAGCCGTCAGGAGTGCGTGGACGAGCCTTCCCCTCTACCTGCTCGGCAGCCTGGTGGTGGCGAGCGCTCTCGCTGTCACGATGTGGATGGCGCCCGGAGTCAACCTGCTGTCCCTGATGTCGCTCTGCTACCTCGTGACGCCGCTCATGGCGCCGATGATCAGGGCGACCCAGGTCCTCGCCACCAGCGACGACACGTTCAGGCTCAGAGACTATGTGGCCACGCTCCCTACCGGCTGGTCGGTGACGGTCCGACTCGCGTCCCCGATAGTGGGCGTTCTCGCCTTGACCGCGGTCGCCTTCACCGCCTGGCGCTCCTCGGGCCACGACCTGTTCCTGGTGCCGCTGGGGGTGGGGGCGTCCATCACCGTCGTCGGCGTTCTCGGTTTCCTCATGGCCTTTCCGCTCGCCCTCGAGGACCGCCGCCGATCCTTCGGGTACCTGTGGATCCATGGACTGCACCTGGCGGCGCGCGGCATCGTCCCCACCGTCGCGATCGTGGCGACGATGGGACTGGGACTCTGGCTGCTGCTGAACGTGTCCGCCGGACTGTTGGTCGTGCTTCCCGGCGCGATCGCGGTGGTCTGGACCGTTGCGTTTCTGACCGCCCAGTCGCGCAGCCACCTGACGACGACAGCCCACTGACGCATCCACCGCGACGATCGAGGAGTTCTCATGTCCCGCAGGGAGTGGCCCGTCCTCCGGACCTATGACGCCGACCATCTCGATCGGATCAGCCTTCCCCTGGGCGGGATCGGTACCGGCACGATCGGACTGGGTGGTCGCGGCGACCTGAGGGACTTCGAGGTCGGGAACCGCCCCGCCAAGGGCTTCCGCCCCGCCGTGTGCATGGCAGCCCTGCGAACGCAGTCCAGCGCCGGTGTCCAGACCCGCGTGCTCGAAGGACCTCTTCCGGACTGGGCGTTCGAAGGATGGCGTGGTGCGACTGCCGCCAACCATGGCCTCCCGAGGTTCGCGCACCCCAGTTTCGACGGCTCCTACCCACTCGGCAGAGTCCGTCTGGACGACGACTCCAGCCCGGTCTCGGTCAGCGTCGAGGGTTTCAACCCGATGGTCCCCGGCGACCTGGACGCGAGCAGTTGGCCGACGGTTGTGCTGAGGTACCGGCTGGTGAACAAGACGGCCGTTCGGGTGAACGCCAGTGTCGCGTTGTCGTTGTCGAACTTCGTCGGATCCGACGGCACCCATGACCAGACCGGTGACAACCGCAACACCATGGTGACGGCCCCAGGGGTGACCGGAATCCGGATGGAGGCGCCGACCCTCGATGCACGGGCGGAGCCCGCCGGGGAGTTCGTGCTGGCGGTCCTTGGCGAGGACGCCGCCGAGGTCAGTGCCCGGACGGCGTGGAGCAGCGCGAGTTGGGGTGGGGGCCTGCTCGACTTCTGGGACGACCTGACCTCCGATGGTCGACTTGACGACCGTTCCGGGACCGACCGGCGTCCGGTCGGCAGCCTGTGCAGGTCGGTGGACCTGGCTCCGCGGTCGGAGGGCGAGGTCGTCTTCATCCTGGCCTGGCGTTTCCCGAACCGCCGAGCCTGGCGCTCGGAGGACCACGGCATCGACGTGGCGGAGTACGCCGAAGAGATCGTCGGTAACCACTACGCCGAGGTGTTCGGGTCGCCCTGGGAGACCGTCCAGCGGTTCGCGGATCACCTCGACGCCCTCGAAGCCCGCACGGTGCGGGCGGTCGGTGCCCTGGCGGCCTCGTCGGTACCGGCAGAGATCAAGGAGGCAGCCATCTTCAACCTCAGCACGTTGCGGAGCCAGACGGTGTTCCGTACGGCTGATGGCAGGTTCTACGGCTGGGAGGGCCTCACCGATCGGACCGGTAGTTGTTTCGGCTCCTGCAGCCACGTCTGGGGGTACGAGTTCGCCACGGGATTCTGGTTTCCCGAGATCTCCCGGTCCATGCGGGAGACGCAGTTCGGGCTGTGCACGGACGACCGCGGGCACATGAGCTTTCGGGTGGGCCTGCCGATCGAGAAGGCCCGCACCTGGAAGATCGCCGCGGCGGACGGCCAGATGGCCACCCTGGTGCATCTCTACAACGACTGGCGGCTCTGCGGGGACGACGAATGGCTTCGACGACTGTGGCCCTCCGCCCGGAAGGCCATGGAGTTCTGCTGGATCGAGGGTGGCTGGGACGCCGACGCGGACGGGGTCATGGAAGGCTGCCAGCACAACACGATGGACGTGGAGTACTACGGCCCGAACCCACAGATGGGGTCGTGGTATCTCGCCGCTCTCCGGGCGTGCGCGGTGATGGCAGAAGCCTTGGGCGAGCCGGACTTCGCGGCCCGCTGCACCGCCCTCGCGGACGCCGGGTCGAAGTGGCTCGACGCGCACCTCTTCAACGGCTCCTTCTATCGGCATCTGGTGCGGCCCGTTGAAGAGGACGGCCTCATCGCCGAGGGTCTGCGACACCCGAGCATGGGCAGCGCCAGTGTCGAGGATCCGGACTTGCAACTCGCGGATGGCTGCCTGGTCGACCAACTCGTCGGCCAGTACGCCTCCCGGACCGTCGGGCTCGGCGCTCTCCTTGATGGCGAGCACGTGGCCACCACACTGGAGAGCATCTGGCGGCGGAACTTCCACCGTGACCTGTCCGGCCACTTCAACAACATGCGGAGCTATGCGCTGGCCGACGAGGCGGCGACCCTGATGTGTTCCTACGACGAGGGGAACCGTCCGGCCCGACCGTTCCCCTACTTCAACGAGGCGATGACCGGCTTCGAGTACACCGCGGCGACCTCGATGATCTTCGACGGCGATCGAAGTCAGGGGCTGGAACTGATCCGCGCCGTACGGGACCGGTATCGAGGCAACCGAAGGAATCCCTACGACGAAGCCGAATGCGGGTTCCACTACGCCCGGGCGATGGCGAGTTGGTCGGCGTTCGTGGCCTGGACCGGATTCGGCTGGGACGCGACCACCGGAGCGTTGTCGGTCGACCTCGGCCGGACCGACGCGAGCACGTTCTGGACGGTCGGCAGCGGTTGGGGGACCTGGACCCAGACCATCGAGGGTGACCACCTGGTGGGGCGGGTGACGGTGGAGGAAGGTGACGTCGCGCTGAGATCGATGGCGGTCGCTGGGATCACGGTCCCTGTCTCGTTGCGCGAGGGGAGCGCCGAGGTCCGGCTCGACCTACCAGCTTGAGCGGACTCTCGCCAGACCTGGGATGACCGACGGCTCCGGACCGTACGACACGGGTCCGGAGCCGTTCGGATCCTCCGCTCAGGTGAGCTTGTGGTAGTCGTCCGGCGACCAGGCGAGCATCGCCTCGATACGGACCATGCCGGACTGCTCCAGCAGCGTGACCGGATCGGAGCCGTCGAAGCGGTAGAGGCCGGTGGCGGGGTCGCGGAACCGTTCGTGGGCCTCGTCGGCGTACCACTGCATCGCGGCGCGGTAGGCGGGGTCGGGTCGGAGCACCGACAACTGCAGCAGGTTGGCGAAGAAGATGGCGTGGAACCTCGCCGGCTGGCTGAAGTAGCGCTCGTTGTCCGCGTAGAACGCGAGCGCCTTGTCCGCGGTGTCGGCGGCCTGGTCGAGGTAGCTCCGCTCGCCGGTCGCGCGGTGGAGCAGGACTCCGGCACCGATCATGACGCCCTGGTTGTAGGACCACTGGGTCTTCTCGATCCTGCCGGCCAGGTCGACGTGGTCCCAGTAGAGGCCGTTCGGCGCGAGCATGTACGACCGCACCCAGTCATACATCCGGGTCGACCACTGGAGGTAGTACGGGCGCCTGGTGGCGAGGTAGAGGTGGGCGCCCACCTCGGCCCCGGGCGCGTTGGAGACGGTGTTGCGGTCGTTGCTCCAGCTGGCCTGGGTCCAGAAGACCCCGCCGGGGCAGGGGTGGCTCGGGTCGGTGTCCCACCCGAAGACGAGCAGGTCGAAGATCTCGGCCGCCCGTCGCAACGCCGCCGCGTCTCCGCCGCTGGCCATGTTGTGGCGCTGGAGCATGCCCAGGGCGATCCACTCGTTGTCGTCGTAGAACTTGTCGCCGCCCTGCCCGAGCGGTGGGCGCAGGTAGGAGTCGTAGCCGGGCGGGTCGGTCTCGGCGTTCCAGTAGCCCTCGAGCGCGGAGTAGCGGTCGTCGACGTCGCGTGCGTAGCGATGCCCGAGGCCCCGCAGGCCGGCCAGGTCCTGGGTCGCGACCATCGCCTGCGAGAACGGCCAGACGTACGCCCACGGGTTCCCTCCCGTACGGGGGTACTCCTCCAGGTAGTGACCGCTCGCCGTGTCGTGGAAGTAGCGCTGCAGTGCGGCGTAGCTGTCCTGGGCTCGCCGGGCGTACCGCATGCGGGACGCGGGGCCGACGTTCTCGACGTCCGCCAGCCCCTCACCGGGGCGTGTCTCGGCGTGCGCGATCGTCGGGGCTCCCACCGCCGTCGCGGCGGCCAGCCCGCCGAGCAGGACAGCCCGACGCGACAGGGCGCTGAGGCGATGATCCACGTGCTCCTCCTGGTCGTTTCAGGGGACGGTCGGCGGGTTCCGCGTACGCCGCGTCCGAGGTTGAGGTGGTTGGACACCTGCAGGTGGTGGTTCCCGCGTTGTTCCGGTCGAAGGCACGGACCACCAACAGTGAGGCGCCGGACACAAGGTGCCGCCGATCTGGCAACGCGTCAATCGGCTGTGGCGGCCGTTACCGGCGTGCGTCGCCACCCCCGGTGACCACCACGCTCCGCTCAGGTGCAAGCCAGGCTTGACAGAGCTGTCCGGCTCTGTGTCATCGCCGTGCCCGGAACCTCCCAGCACGGCCGCCGAACTCGATGAACTAGATTCACCGGTCGACACGGGCAGGCGTCAGGTCTGGTGAGGGCAGACCACGAACGAGTGTGAACGAAGGGTCAGGCATTGCTTTCCGACCGGCTGTTGCCAGCCCTGCCGGCGCTGTTCGGCGGGACGCTGCTCGCCTTCATCTTGTTCGTACCGTTCGTCTTCCGCAGCTATCGGCAGCGCGGCGAGGTGGGGCTCGGCCCGGCACTGCTCGCGTTCGGCTTCCTGGTCTACGGGTTCGCGCTCGTCGCCTACACGCTGTTCCCGATACCCCACGTCGACGACGCGTGGTGTTCGGTCAACGCGGCGACGAGCCATCCGCAGCTCGACCCGCTGCGTTTCCTCGACGACATCGCGCGGGAGCAGCGGACGCCGGGCCTGCGCGGGGTGCCGGCGAACCCGGCGATACAGCAGATCCTGTTCAACGTGGCGTTGTTCGTTCCACTCGGCGCGTACGTCCGCCACTACCTCCGGCGCGGTGTGGTCACCGCGGTGCTGGCGGGGGCCGGGGTGTCGCTCCTGATCGAGGTCACCCAGTTCACCGGGAACTGGTTCCTGTTCCCGTGCGCCTATCGTCTGTTCGACGTGGACGACCTGCTCGCCAACAGCCTCGGCGCGGCCGTCGGCGTCATGTTCGCGCCGCTGCTGCACCTGCTCAGCGGACGCCAGGGCGCCCTCGGCGCGGATGTCGCCCGTCCGCTCACCGCCGGGCGGCGGGTGTTGGGGATGCTGGTGGACCTCGTCGCGGTCTTCCTGCTCGGCGGAGTCCTCGCCACCGTCCTCGACCTGGTCGTCGAGTACGGCTTCGACGCCCAGGTGGCGGAGCAGCCGTGGGGCGCACTGGCGAACTCCGCCCTGAAGCCCTGGCTACCCGCTGTGCTGCTGCTGGTCCTCCCCTCACTCCGTGCGGACGGCGTCACGTTCGGGCAGCGTGCCGTACGGCTGCGCCGAGCCGGCCCGGACGGCACCCGGCCGGGACTCCGGCTCGTTCCCGCACTGCTGTTCGGAGGCTTCGGCTACTGCCTCCTGGTCGGGCTCGCTCCCTTCGCTCCGGGGGCGGGCGGGTTGGCCAACCTGATGGCCCCGGTCTGCCTGGTGCTCGCCCTGACGCGAACCCACCGGGGGTTGTCCGGGCTGGTCTCCGGGCTCACCTTCACAGACGCACGCGAGCGGTGACGGAGACCAGCCAGGTCACGGCGTTCAGCCGCGCGCGGGGGCGTCCCGGACGAAGAAGCCGGGTGCCGCGCGCAACACCTCGGTCCCGAGCGACACCAGACTGCCGACGGGCATCAGCCGGGCCGTCGCGGCTCCGACCGGGCCGAGCGTCTGGAGCCCGCGCTGGGCGAGCAGCGGTTCGATGGCGCTGAAGTTCCGCGGTGTTCCGTACCGATGGACCCAGTAGTCACGTCGCTCGGTGCGGTCACCCACGTGGAGCACCGCGTGGACCGGCAACGGTTGCAGGTGGTAGTCGGATCCGGTGACCTCCTCCACGTGGTGCAGGGTGGTGTTGGACTCGTGGCCACAACCCAACAGCAGGATCACTGCGTCCGGGTCGGCCGCGAGGCGGGCGTAGGGCGAACCCGGGCCGCATGGGGTCACACAGTCCTCGTGGCCCTCGGTCAGTCGCCGCGCCGCGGCGCCGACTGCCGCCACGGAGTGGGTCGGATGGACCGATCGCCGGGCTCCGTCCCAGGTACGCACCGTCTCCGCGATGGCGCCGGTCCACGCTCGTGAGCCGACGAGATCGAAGACCACCTCCTCGTGCGGGCCGATGTGCTCGTGTCCGGTGAGAGTCGGAGCGAGCACGGTGCCCTCGGCTCCCACGACGTCGAGCAACGCCCGGACGACCGTGGGAGCGCCACCGACCACGTGCCCCATGGACGACAACGACGAGTGGACCAGAACGTGATGTCCGGGCCGTAGCCCCAGCAGCGTGAGTGCCGAGCCGATCTGTTCCGCGTCGACCATGCGTACCGTCCTTCGTGAGTTGTCCCCCGACCAGGCATGCGTCGCGGTTTCGGGGCTCCCGCATCCTTGTAGGATCGCCCGGATGCCAGGGAGCCGAAGAGATCGATCCCCGTGTCGGCGTCCACCCTGTCGCTGCCGGCTCGAAGGCTGCGAGCGTAGATGACCGCCGCCACCTCGCCAACTCACCCACCCGGCAGTCCACCGGCTGCCGCGGAGGCTGGATCCTCCGGCTCGTTGCGGCGGGGCCTTCGGGGACTTCGGGACCGCGTGGGCAACGTGGGCGGGCTCGTGGTGTGGGCGGCGGTCCTGGCCGGGATCGTCGTCCGGGTGGCGCTGTGGTGGCAGGACCGGGCGTTCTGGCGCGACGAGCTGGCGTTGGTACAGAGCCTGGACGCCTATCCGCTCCGGAAGCTACTCGGCGGTCCGTTGGCCGACACCCAGTCCGCACCACCGGGCTGGCTGCTGCTGGAACGGCTGGTGTCCCTCGGGCTCGGCACCGGGGAGCGCGCCTACCGGCTGATCCCGCTGCTGCTCGGCTGCGGGACGTTGGTGCTGGTCGCCCTGCTGGCGAGGCGCTTCGTCCGCCACACCTGGACCGCGGCGATCCCGGTGCTCGCGCTCGCCACCCTTCCCCAGCTGGTCTTCTACTCCGCCCAGGCGAAGCAGTACACCACCGACACGTTCCTGGTCACCGCCATGCTTCTGGTCGCGGTCGGCCTGATCCGCGGTGGGCCGTCCCGACGACTCGAGATCGGCTGGTACGCCCTGCTCGCCGTCGGTCCGTGGCTCTCGCACGGGTTCATGCTGGCGGCGCCACTCGTCGCCCTCTGGGTCGGGATTTTCCAGTGGTGGCGCGGGGTCCGATCGTTCCTCGGAGTGCTGGTCCGACTGGCCGGCCCCGGACTCTCCTTGCTGCTCGCGGCCCTGTGGGCCCGCCATCTCACCTCGCTCTCCCCGGCGTTCGAGTCCTACTGGGCGCCGTTCATGCGCACCGGCGACAGTGGCTTCCTGAGCTGGAACCACTTCGTCTGGGAGGACTTCGCGATCAGGGAGCTGGGGTTCGCCCGGTCCGGGGCGCTGGCCCTGCTCGCTCTTCCCGTCCTGGGCGTGGTCGTCGCGTTCGCGCGGCGGTGGTCCAGGAGCACGGCCGTGCTCCTGGTGCTCCCGCTCGTCGCGGCGTACCTGTTCGCCTTCGCGGGGATGTATCCGTTCGGTCGCCGGCTCGTGCTGTTCTGCGTACCAGGCCTGCTCGTGGCGCTGGCTGTGTTGGTGGACGCGGTCATCGGCGTCGTTTCGAGGGCCCGTGGTCGCTGGGTGGGGCAGGCCGCCGGGCTGGTCGGGGTGGTCGGGCTCGGGTTGTGTGCCTGGACGACTCCGGCGCGCCTCGACCTGAACCTGCGCTACCAGTACGGCGCGGACGACTACCGCATCGCCCTCCAGTTCGTCGAGTCCCGGTGGAAGCAGGGCGACGTCCTCGTCATGGGTAACGGCGACCGGGTGGCCTTCCGGGTCTACGGGGTGCGCCTCGGACTGCCGGAGGAGCGCGCGTACCGCGTGCGGCCCGTTCCGGAGGGGACCAGACGGGTCGGCTGCCCCCTTCCGGCCGAGATCACCTCGGCCGGACGCATCTGGTTGGTCACCGGCGACGCGGTCCCGATCTTCCCCGACGAGCGGAGCCGGCACTCGGCGATCAGCCCGTTCCTCGATCGCTACCGCCGGGTGTACTTCGCCGACAAGGGGCACGTGTCGATCCAGGTCCTGCTGCCCGGACCGGCTGATGGCGTCGCACCACCGCCGGCCGGGTGCCTCTCGTTCGCCCCCGTAGGGCCGGCCGGCGCGCCGGGACTCGCGCCCGCGCTGCCGGTCGAGTGACGGCGGGCTCGTCGGTCGGTGTCAGCGCGTCCCGAAACGGTGGGGCGACGCGTCGTTCAGACCAGCCGCCGGGCGTAGGGGATGCGCCGCAACAGCCAGACCACCGCTGAGCACACGGCGAGGATGGCGATGATGGCACCTGAGTGGTAGGCGATGCTGGACCACGGCGAGCTGAACCGTGGCTGGTAGTCCCGGACGAACAGCACCGGGATCGGATGGATCAGGTAGATACCGAGCGTGAGGTCGGCCAGGCGCTGCCCGATGGGTCTCTTCGCCTGGCTGGCAGGGCGCTCGCTGGAGCGGTCGACCGGACCGCCGTCGCCGAGGAACGCCCGCAGGAAGAAGACCGCGGAGATGGCCATGATCATGGGGCCGAGCAGGTGGTGGTGGTACAGCATCAGGCCGTACCGGTTGCCGAACGCGATGTGCATGACCCAGTTGCCCATGGCGTTCGCCAGCATGACGCCGACGAACGTCGCGGCGGCGATCCAGGCGACGCGGCGGCGGTTGGCCGGCATGGGCGTCGTCAACAGCACGTACCCGAGAAGGTAGTACCCGATCCAGGGCACGAAGTAGCTGAACGCGTTCGGGTCCACACCGAGCCCGGTGAGTGACCGGTGGAGCTTGTCGACGAAGGCCAGGCCGACAGCCAGTGCGGTCGCCACGACGACGTACTTGCGGGGTGCCGCGTCGATGAACAACCGGAGGAACGGCGTGAACAGGTAGAGCCCCATGATGACGAACAGGAAGTACAGGTGATAGTAGGGCCGGCCGAGCAGGAGGAGCTTGGAGAAGTCCGTCCAGACCAGCTCCTGACCGGTCGTCAGGCGACTGAACCAGACGTAGAAGCATGACCAGACCAGGAGCGGAATGGCCAGTCTGGACGCGCGGCGGCCATAGAAGGTGCGCAGTGACTGGGCACGGCCGGATTGGAGTAGTACGGCACCGGACGCCATCACGAACAACGGCACACTGAACCGGCTGGTGGCCGCGACGAGATTCCCGAAATGCCATTCGCGGTCGGAAACCTTGCCCCACTCCCACACCAGGTGCGTGCACACATGGCCGGAGACCACAGCGATCGCCGATACGACCCGCACCCACGACAACCACGGAACGTATCGACGGGTACGGGAGGGCGCTTCGCTTGGCGTTTCTGCCGCTGCGCCAGCTTCCGTCGCCGCCGCCTGGGCAGATGACGCCATAAAGTGCCCCCTGAATGTGGTGTAGGCGAGACAGGCAGACGACGCTGCCTCGAAAGCCAGTCGCGAACGTATACCTCGCCCTGGGCAAGGATCTATATCTGCCTCCAGGAAAGTGTCGAAAACTACCAATGGCGACTCCTCCGTAGCGGCGAGTTCTCGACGGTGATCAGACGCGAGCCGGTTCCGCCACCGGAGACAATTCGTTTGACTTTCGCCCGCCCGTGAACTCGTGGAGTACGTGGCTCCATCGGGTGGCCCTACGGGCGTCGGGCGGCGAGGACCCTGGCCGGAACACCGGGCGTACGGCCGGAGCTCGCAGGACCAGTGGGGGACCAGTCACAAGCACCCAGGAACCACCATGAGGCATGGGCGGAATGGGCATGGGTCCGTGCGGAGGGCGCGATGAACACCAGCGACGTGGACGGGCCGGGCAACGACACCTTTGTCGAACCCCGCACTCAGGCATGGTTGGAGGAGTTCGAAGCGGCGACGGCCGGCGCCCCGCCCGTGTACGAGCTCTCGCCGCAGGATGCCCGGCAGGCGTTCCGGCACCTGCAGGCCAGTGTTCCGGTCGACCTCGCCACGGCTGACCTCGCGACGGCTGACGTCGCGACGACTGACATCGAGGATCGAACCATCGCCGGCGGACCGACGGGCGAGGTCGACATCCGGATCGTGCGGCCGAGGGAGGCCAGCGGAGCGCTCCCGGTCGTTCTCCACTGCCGTGGCGGTGGCTGGGTCCTGGGCGACAAGGACACCCACGACCGGCTGATCCGGGAGCTGGCCGTCCGGGCCGGAGCGGTGGTCGTGTTCGTCGACTACACGCCGGCACCTGAGGCGCGGTACCCGGTACAGAACGAGCAGGCCTACGCGGCCCTGGAATGGGTCGCGGCGAATCCGACCGAACTGGCCGCCGCCCCGAACCGCATCGCCGTCGTCGGGGACAGCGCGGGCGGCGCCATCGCCGCCGCGTTGACCCTCATGGCCAAGCAACGTCGTGGCCCGAGGATCGCCGCGCAGGTGCTCTTCTACCCGACGACGGATGCCAACTTCCACACGCCGACCTACGAGCGATTCGCCGAGGGGCCGTGGCTGACCCGCCGGGCGATGGAGTGGTTCTGGGACGCCTACCTGCCCGATCATGGACGGCGCTCCGAGCCCACGGCGGCGCCGCTGCGGGCGTCGAGCGGCCAGTTGGGTGGGCTCCCGCGGGCGCTGGTCATCAACGGCGAGAACGACGTCCTACGCGACGAAGGTGAGGCCTACGCGCGCCGGCTCGCCCAGGCGGGCGTACGCGTCACCCAGGTGCGCTACGGCGGCACCATCCACGACTTCGTGTTGCTCAACCCGATCGCGCGGGCACCCGCGGCACGGGCCGGCACCGTACAGGCGGGGGAGTTCCTACGCGAAGCCCTGGCCCGCTGAACGTCTCGACATGGGCCGACCTGGCGAGTCCGCCCGCTTCGCGCCGCGGTCCGCAGGAGGGGGAGCGCGGGTGCCTATGTGCGGGTCTGCCGGGGCACCCTTCCTGTCGTGCCCTGCCGCGAGGGCATGGCTCCTTCGGAGTCGCGAATGTCGGAGGGGGCAAGCTCGGCCCCTTCGACGTCGCCCTTGGCGGACAACTGCCGGACGAGTGCATCCGCTCCCTGGTCGAGGAACCGCAGCAGCTCCACCGGGAATGGGAGGACGACCGTCGAGTTCTTCTCCGCGGCGACTTCGACGATGGTTTGGAGCAGACGCAGCTGCAGCGCGGCCGGCGCGTCGGCCATCGCGGTCGCGGCGGACGCGAGCTTCTTCGACGCCTGGAACTCCCCGTCGGCGGTGATGACTCGAGACCGCCGTTCGCGTTCGGCCTCGGCCTGCCGTGACATCGACCGCTTCATCGTTTCCGGTAGGGCGACATCCTTGATCTCCACCCTGTCGATCGCGACGCCCCAGCCGACGGCCGGGCTGTCGATCATGAGGGCGAGCCCTTCGTTGAGCCGCTCACGGTTACAGAGCAGATCGTCCAGCTCGCTCTTGCCGATGATGGAGCGCAACGATGTCTGTGCGACCTGGGAGACCGCGAACACGTAGTCCTGCACCTCGACGGTCGCGCGAACCGGATCCACGACCCGGAAGTAGACCACCGCGTCCACCCGCACGGTGACGTTGTCGTGCGTGATTCCCTCCTGGGCGGGAATCGGCATCGTCACGACCTGGACGTTGACCTTACGCAGGTGATCCACGATCGGGACGATCATGGTGAGACCAGGTGGCCGAGGCGGTGGTTGGACCTGGCCAAGACGGAAGACCACACCGCGCTCGATCTGCCGCACTACCCGCGCGCTCGCCGCGAAGCCCACAAGAGCCAGACAAATGATGCTGAGCACAACAGCGAGAACCATCGCTGACCTCCAGTATCAGAGGGCAACTTCAATCCTATGCCGCGCCCTCGCCGGCACCTCACGGAAGGCCAAACCGGAAAAATGCCGTACCGTCCCGCTGGAAACGATGGGCGAGTTCGAGAGGTCGGTCCGCGGACGCGGCCCGCACCGGCGCCTGGGGCTGGCGTCGCACTCAGGGGCGGAGCAGGTCGGTGCTGCGCACACTCGGACACAGGTGGCGTTCGATGTGCTCGACGACGAGTTCCGTACCGCGCTCGTGGCTCACGTACGGTGGCATCGCGGGGTTGTACATCGCGTCGGTCAGGTCGCGCACGAGGATCGTGTCGAGGCCCCACCGAACGAGGTTCCTGATGCCGAACGAGCGTCGCAGGACGCACATGTTGGTGTGGACGCCGAGGATCAGGACGGTCCGTCTCTCCTCGGCGCGGAGCAGACTGTAGACCTCGGTTCCGTCGTCGGAGATGGCGTCGCGGTCGTCGATCCTGATCGCCTCGTGCTGGCGCGACCATGCTGGATACCAGGACTCCTCGCCTGTGTCGGAGCCACCGTCGGAGTCGTCGATCGGAAGCGACGGCTCGGGGAGGGCCGGCGTGGACGGGGGCTGGAGCGGGGGAACGTCGGCGAGGCGTCTGCGGGCCGGATGGTCGCGGTAGAAGTCGAGCGTCTCCGACGGCGCGTGCACGATGAGCGTTCCTCGGCCGCGTAGCTGCTCGGCGACCTCGTTGATCCGCGGTGCCAGGACGTCGACGCGTGCCGCGGCGCCCCGACTCCAGTGCTGATCCCAGACGTCACAGATGACCAGCGCCGTCCGCGCGGGCGAGACCTCCCGTACGTCGGTCACGGCGCTCGCACCGGCGGGCCGGGTTCGCAGCGTCAGGGACAGCGGCTCGCTCGGACCGCCGTGGCCAACTTCGTCGCCCAGCAAGGCGCCTCCCCGTACAACGGTTTCGGAACTGCTCGTGAGCCCGCGGCTCGATGGTAGTGGGAATCCCGGCGTGTTCCACCGGGCTTCGCTCGCCACTATCGGAGAGCGCCGTCAGCCAGGTACCGTCGCGGCGTTCGTACCTTGTGCGGGGCGACGGAAGGGAACGTGCCGATGCGGACGAACCTGCTCGGGAACACCACGGTCGAGGTCACCGAACTCGGTTTCGGCGGTGGGCCGCTCGGCGGCCTCTTCGAGTCCGTGGACGACGAGGGCGCCACGGCGGCTCTGTCGGCGGCCTGGGACAGCGGCATCCGGTACTTCGACACCGCGCCGCACTACGGCATCGGCCACTCCGAACGGCGGTTCGGTGAGGTCCTGCGCCACAAAGCCCGCGGCGAGTACACCCTGTCGACGAAGGTCGGCCGGGTGCTCGTCCCGCAGGAGGCGAACGGTCGTAGCGACGAGGACTTCGAGGTGCCCGCGACCCATCGGCGGGTGTGGGACTTCTCCCGCGACGGTGTTCGACGTAGCGTCGAGGACTCGCTCACCCGCCTGGGCCTGGACCGGATCGACGTGCTGTACCTCCATGACGCCGAGGACCATTTCGAGGCGGCGCTCCGCGACGGGTATCCGGCGTTGGCGGAGCTTCGCTCGGAAGGGGTGGTGGGTGCCATCGGCGCCGGGATGTACCACGCCGGGATGCTGACGACGCTGGTTCGGGAGGCAGACGTCGACGTCGTGCTGCTGGCCAGCGGCTACACGCTGCTCGAGCACCGGTCTCTCGACGACCTGTTGCCCGCCTGCGCCGAACGAGGAGTGTCCGTATTCGCGGCCGCGATCTTCAACTCGGGGATCCTCGCCACGCCGCGGCCCCCGGACGACGCGTACTTCGACTACGCGCCCGCGTCGCCGGAGGTGCTGCGGCGGGCACGTCGCATCGCGGACGTCTGTGAGGCGCACGGGGTCACGCTCCCGGAAGCGGCGATGGCCTTTCCGCTGGCCCATCCCGTGGTCGCGGGCATCATCGTCGGCATGCGTTCGGTGACGGAGGTGCGCCGTAACATCGCGTCGCTCCAGGCCGAGGTGCCGCCGGGGCTGTGGGCCGACCTGCGAGGCGAAGGGCTCGTGGACGAACGCGCGCCGCTGCCGGCGTGAGCCGACCGACCTTCCACGCCGGACCTCGGTCGCCTCGGCGACCCCACGCCGTACGGCGACGAACCGAGGTCGGTAGCGTCGTGAAGGAAGAGTGCTGCCGCCACCACGCAAGGGCGGCATGTACGTCACATCCGAGTACGGCCGCAACCGGGACGTTCGTCTTGGCCGGGCGACATGGATCTTCTGCCCCGCCGCGCCCGGTAACGGCCGAGGGGGTTCGCGATGTCCAGCCTGGAAGTGAAGAGCTTCAACACACCTGACGAAACGAGGCCAGTCGCGGACAAGGGTGCCGCGGAACTGGTGACACTGGCCGGCGACCACACGGTGCTCAAGGCCAGCTTCGAGCCCGGATGGCACTGGGCTGAGCACGTGCGCTCGATCGCGGGAACCCAGTCCTGCCGCTCGCCACATCTGCTGTTCTGTGTCTCAGGACGTATGCACCTGAAGATGGACGACGGCACCGAGGGCGAGTTCGGAGCCAACGACGTCGCGCGTATCGAGCCAGGGCACGACGCCTGGGTGGTCGGTGACAAGCCCTGCGTCATCGTCGACTTCGGGGCGTCCCCCGCCTACCCCATGGCGGCTCGACCCGCGGCCTCCGCGCGAGCCTGAGGAGGTTCCGGCCCGTCGAGGCTCACCGATCGCGCGGCTCGGGGGGGCCGAGAAGCGCCGCCACCACGTGGTCCAGGGCTCCGGCGCCTTGTTGATCGAGGGCGGAGCCGTCGGCGCCGACGGCAGCCGGGGGAGGAGTGCGCGCGAAGATCTCCGCGGCCGCCTGGTGGAAGCCCGCGGGCAGCCCGGCCGCGGTGAAGGCCGACGCGATCTCCTCCATCTCGCCGGTCCAGCGCCACCCCTTCTGGTGGGCCGAACCCGCCGCGGAGACGCTGCGCTCAGCGAGATCGGGAACAGAACGTCGCCACTCGGCGAGCAGGGCTTCGTCCACATGCTCGTGCGCAGCCAGCGCACGGATCGCCAGGAGCAGGGCGCTCGTGCCCTTGGTCCAGGCGGCGTAACACATCTTCAGCGCCGAGGCGAGGCCGACGTCGGCACCCACGACGGGTGTCTCCAGAACCGTGTCGGCGAAGAGTCCGGCGATCTCCGCGGCGTACTCGCCGGAGAGGTACATCCGGGTGGTGCCCGCGCGCTCGGGCGGCGGTCCGACGATGCCACCGTCGACCAGGTGGCCGCCACCCCCATGGATGAGGGCCGCGATCTCGCGCACGGTCGCCGGTGCGACCGCGTTGGCGTCGACGAAGACGCCCCGGAAACCGGCGACCTCGGCGGCCACGTCCACGGCCGCGTGCGGAGGGCAGATCGACAGGACGACCTCGCTGTCCTCGAGGACGGCGGCGACGGTGGAAGTGTCGGTCAGTCCCGCACGGGCGGCCCGTTCGCGGCTGGCGTCGCTGCGTCCGGTCGATGCGTAGAGCACCCGGTGACCGCGCTCGGTGAGTGCTCGTCCGACAGCCGAACCCATCTCGCCAGGATGTAGGAGTCCGATACGCGTCTCGCTCACGTCGTGACCTTAGGCGATCGCGCGGACGGCGCGCCCACTGGGCCGATCTTCGTCGTGGCGTGCCATCGCTACGCCGTACTCAGGTGCTTCTCAGGTGCTTCGCATGGGCAAACACTCATGCTGTGCGGCGGTGACAAAACCCACCGAACGGGCACATGGCCCTACGGAGGCGCCCGCCTCTGTACTGCGCGTCCGGAGGCGGGCCCTGCCACCCGGCGGAGAGTGCGGACTTGTCACTCCGCTCGATGTCGGGTGGTGGCGCCCGGGTTATCCGTCCCGCCCTCCTGTCGCCTGCGTCATGCCCTCCGACGGCCGGCTTGACGCAGGCGACACCTCTCATACTCGCCGTGGTCCTGGTGCGGGCAGACCGTATTCACGCCTTCGGGTAATTCCCTTCCGGCGCACACGTGATTCGATGTGGGACACGTCGAGAATTCGGCGTCGCACACTACTTTCAGAATCATAGATTGACCGACTCTCTTTGATTAGACCTCTCTCGCTCAAATAGCCTGCCGCTGTCTGCAATTCCGAATCGGGGGCGATTATGGGGTTGGGAACAGGGCGTAGCAGAAGGCGCTGGTACCTGGCTGCCGCCGGCGGTCTGGCCGGCGTCGCGGGAGTGGCCGCGGTGAGTGTGCTCGCGGACGGCGTATCTCCTGGGGAAAGCCAGGGCAGGCTCGCGCAGTTGAAGTCGCAGACCAGTCAGCAGTTGGCCCGTCCGGCGCTGGATGGCTCCAAGGACCATTCCAGGGACGGCGACAAAAAGAAGGACGACGAGGGGCGCGACGGTAAGAAGGTCAAGGAGGTTGGGTGTGATCCCGACGAGTTGATCGCTGCGCTGGTTCGTGCGAATGCGGACAAGGGTGCGAAGCTGGAACTCGAGGCGAAGTGCACCTACACGCTCACGGCTTTTCAGGATGACAATGGTTTGCCGGTGATCGTGCAGCCGGTCAGTATCGAGGGGAATGGCGCGACAAGTCTTCACCGACAACGACGAGGTTGAGGTGGACGGCGAGACGGTGATCGTCAGGAACCGGCCGACCAACTGCGCGGGTAGTGACGTCGAGGTGCCGAACTGCTTCGGCTGATCCCGAGGCGGCACGGAGACATCGACGTCGAGGTGCCCCTGGACAACGGACACTGACGGGGGTGGCCCCGGGACCGAGCCGCGAGTTCGGTCTCGGGGCTCAGGCGTCTCGAGGCCGCTCCACGACCCTGGCCGGGCCGACCGCGTCACGAGTGATCCGAGTCCGACCGAGCCGCAGCGTTGCTTGGGACGGGGATCAGGGACCTGACCCGGCGGCTCCCTCGGGTGCCTGTTCGCTGATTCCGAAGATGGTGGAGCGGATCTGCCGGTTGGTGGTGTCGAGTTCCTTGATGGCGCCGTGGATGCGTTGTTGGACGGCGGGTTCGGTGCTCATGTCGCCGGCGGTGCGCAGGCGTAGGCCGACGCCGAAGAGTCGTTGGATGACGAGGTCGCGCATTTCGTGGGCGATGCGGTCGCGTTCTTCGAGGAGCATGAGGTGTTCGCGGTCGCCCTGGGTGCGGACGCGTTGCAGGGCGAGGGCGGCGAGGTCGGCGAAGGTCTGGATCTGCTCGGTCTCGGCGCGAGCCGCGGCGGCGTGGGGTGAACCGCGATTCCAGCCTACGCAAAGTGCACCCAGGGGCTCCCGGTCGGTGATCAAAGGGATGACCATGCCGAGGCCAAGTCGGTCGACAGCCGTCCACCCCGGCGGTGGCTGGTACCCCGGTAGGCGGGTGTAGTCGTCGCTGACGATGCGCCGCCCGGACGCGAGGACGCGTGAGATGAGACCCCATCGGGGGACGCGGACGTCCGGAGGAATGCCGTCGCGGTCGACCCCCTCGAAGACGATGACGTACATGCTGTCGGGGTCGGTCTGGTCGGCCAGGACGACCCCGGCGATGTCGGCGCCGGAGATCTCCTGGAGTTGGCGGATCACCAACCGCATCGCCTCGTCCCGGTCCACCTCGCCAAGGAGCAGTTGCGCCATCTGGGAGGCGGCCTCGAGCCACCGCTCCCGGCGCCGCTGGTCCTCCTGCGCCCGGACCCGTTGCAGGGTGAGCGCCGTCTGGTTGGCGAACGCCTGGACGAGGTCCACCTCCTGCACGGCGAGACGTGCCTGGGGAGAGCCGCGAAGCCAGCTGACGACCAGGACCCCCATCACCTCGTCCCGGGCGTTCAGCGGCATGAACATCGTGAGCCCGAGGCCGGAAAGGGGCTCCCGGCGCTCCGGAGTCGGCTGGTAGCGCGGGTCCGTCATGAGGTCCTCGGTGACGATCGCCTGCCCGGAGTCGATCACCCTGCGCGCGATGCCGTGGCGCGGGATCCGCTCGCCAGGTCTGGGGCGTTCGTCCAGTCCGGAGACCGCCTGGAAGACGAGGTCGCCCGGATCGTTCGGATCGGCCAACAGGATGACGGAGTAGTCCGCGCCCGAGATCTCGCGGATACGCCGGGCTGCCCTGTGCGTGGCGGTCGCGAGGTCGATCTCGCCGAGCAGGCCGCGGATCATCTCCGACGTCTCCTCGAGCCACTGCTGCCGTCGGTACTTCTGGCGGAGCAGACGGAGGTTGTCGACCGCGCTACACGCCGCCTTCGCCAGCGTGGCGGCGAGTTGTTCGTCCGCCTCGGAGAACAGGTCCCCCTCCTTGTTCAGCAGACACAGTTGCCCGTAGGGCGAACTCTGAAGGTGGATGGGGACGGCGAGCAGGCTGGTGATCGCCGGAGACGTCGTTCGGGTCGTGGAAGGCCATGGCCCGAGCCGCCTCGGCCGGCGTAGTTCGGACGTCTGTTCGGTGAGTTCAGCCGAACTCAGCAGGGCCTGCGCGTCCTCGGTTGTCAACCCAAAGGTGACGAACTCCGGCATGTTCCAGTCTGACTCGGAGACCAGCAGAATGCCGTATCTCGCGCCGGTGAGTTGACACGCGGAGGCGACGATCTGTTGCAGTGTGGGCCTCAGGTCGACGTGTTCCTCCACAACGCCCAGTGTGGACCGCGCCTGCCGCCTGTCGACCGGTAGGTCGCACCTGCACCACACCGGCAGTAGTCGGTTCGCAGGGAGAAGTGAGGTTTGGGGAGGTTTCGTCTCGGGCCCCGGTCGAGTTCGTCGCTCGGTCCGGGGCCCGCTGTGCTGCCTGTCGGCGTTGCGTCGGTTCGCGAACCTGTGGATGAGCCGCGAGCCGTGGATCAGCCGAAGCAGTTAGGCACCTCGACGACAACCCCGTCGCAGTTGGTCGGCCGGTTTTTGATGATCACCGACTCGTCGTCCACGGTGATCGGGTTGCCGGTGAAGACTCCACCGGGCGGGGTCGTCGCGAGGTTCTCGGTGATGCGCGAGTCGACGATGGAGAACGTCGTGTCGCCGGTGTTCGCGACACCGCCGCCCTGCGAGGCGGGACTAACGGCACGGTTCCGGTTGACTTCGCTCCGGCGGAGCACGAACTCCGAGATCTCGCCGAGCCCGAAGTTGTCGACGCCCCCGCCGAGTTCGGTGGCGGTGTTCTCGTTGATCTTGCTGTCCTCCACCACCGCCTGGCCGCCGCCGAAGTTTCCCACGCCGCCGGCGCTCGTGGCGGCCCAGTTGTGGCTGACGTCAGTGTGCTTCACGTAGAGGGTGCCGCCGAAGTTTCCGATACCGCCGGCGACCTCGCCGCTGGTGTTGTCGGTCACCCAACTGTGGGTGACCTTGGTGACCGAGCCGATCTCGACGTCGATGCCGCCGGCGTCGTCGACCGCGGTGTTGTGGTCGACTCGGGTGCTGGTCACGTTCATGACGCCGCCGTCGTTCTCGAGTCCACCACCGAAGACACCGGCGTTGTTGTAGCTCACGGAGCTACCCTCCACACTCAGGTGACCCGCGCTGTAGACGCCACCGGCATCGGCCGTGGCGCTGTTGTTCCTGATCTGGGTGGACGACGTCCAGTCCTTGCCGTCCTTCCCGTCCTTGTCGCCGTCCTTCGCGTCGCCGGTGATCCGGGTGTTGCCGAAGTTGGCGATGGCACCGCCGGAACCGTCGGTGCGGTTGAGGGTGAAGGTGCTGTCCTGGATGGTCGCCCGACCGCCCTGCTGAACCAGGAGCCCACCGCCACCGAACTCCGCGGGAGCATCGCCACCCTTCACAGTCACATCGCGAAGCTTCAGGTTCCCACCGACACCCACGCTGAAGATACGGAACCGCTCCGCGTTCGCCGCGCGCACAATTGTCGCGCCATTCCCCTCGATACTGACCGGCTGCACGATCACCGGCAAACCATTGTCATCCTGAAAAGCCGTGAGCGTGTAGGTGCACTTCGCCTCGAGTTCCAGCTTCGCACCCTTGTCCGCATTCGCACGAACCAGCGCAGCGATCAACTCGTCGGGATCACACCCAACCTCCTTGACCTTCTTACCGTCGCGCCCCTTGTCATCCTTCTTTTTGTCGCCGTCCTTGGAAGCATCGTCCACGGGGCTGATCTGTCGCACGGCGGTGGAGTCCAGAGCTGCCAGCCCGGTCGGCGTCGCCCCCGTCAAACCGCCTGCCAGAACAGTGAGACCAGTCATCCCGGCCAGCCCGCCGGCCGCCGCCAGAAACCAGCGCCTTCGTGTGCGTCTTTGGTGCTGAATCCATCGGTGGTGCCCCCCGACTCGGCGCTACGTCCGTAACAGGCTATTGAGGCGTGGGTAATCAACTCAAAGGCAATCGTCGGTTCGATGAATCAATCTGTGCCTTGGCTCCGGTGTGCGCGCTTTATGAATTGTCGAACGCGGTCGAGCGTCGCGACGGAGCCCTTCGCTGGAGCCACGGCGGGAGCGCGACGTGGCTTTTGGTAAGGCAGCGCGCACGGGTGGGGCGCCGCCCGGACCCTTCGCCGGCGCGGAAATTCGGATGCTCGCTCGCGGCCGGCGCGGAAATTCGGATGCTCGCTCGCGCCGACCGGCTTACCGTATGACCCATGTTCCTTGTCTGAGGGGAGCGGCCGCACCGCGGCCATCTGTGCTGCTGCCCCTGTGACCTTTCTGCCGCAAGGAACTCCCGCATGCCTTCTCATGACATGGCCGTACTCGAAGGTGCCCTCTCGGTCCAGGCCGTTCTGGACTGCCGTACCCGCGACATCGTGCGGATCGACGTTGCCCGTAACGCCCAGGACCCGCGGATCGGTCGGGTGGTCGAGACCGCGCGACGCCATGGTGTCCGCGTCCACGTCGCCGATCGGGCCGCTCTGGACCTGCGCGCCACCGGTCGGACCCACGGCGGCGTCCTGGCACTTGTCGGACCGCGCCGATTCACGCCGCTCGACCAGCTCGGACGTGGCGCCACGACACCCTTCGTCGCCCTCCTGGACGGCGTCGAGGATCCGTACAACCTCGGGCAGGCCGTCCGGTCGCTGTACGCGGCCGGCGCCCACGGTCTGCTCCTGCGCCGCCCCCGTCGGGCCGGAGCCGACATGGTGATCGCCCGTGCCTCGGCAGGGGCGAGTGAGCGGATGCCGACCACTCTCGTCGAGGGGGCCGGGGAACTCGAGGCGGCGGTCCGCGAGCTGCGCGACCGCGGTCTGCGGGTGGTCTGCGCGCATCGCTCCGACGCGGACGTCGTCTACGAGGCCGACCTCTCCGGGCCGCTCGTGCTGGCGATGGGTGGCGAACGTCGAGGGCTGACCCGACGACTCGCACTGAGCGCCGACGTGCGGGTCACGGTGCCGTACGGTCGATGGTTCCGGCCGGCGCTCGACATCACGAGCGCGACGGCGGTGGTCGCCTTCGAGATCGCCCGGCAACGCCGCGCGGCCGCGCCGGCAAGAGGCGGATCCGCGGGTGCGTCACCGGACGGGGAGGCGATCCGCACCTGACGGAGGGCCGGTCACGCTCGTCCGGGGGATCGCAGGCCGAACCCGGTCACCCGTCTTGGACTCGGACGACGCGGTGTTAACGTCATGTCAACGTTTGCTTCTTCTGTGTAGTGCCTCGATCCTCCGCACACCGAGGAGGGGGCATGTCGTTCTCGAGGCAACCCCACCATTCGATGAGCCGCCGTCAGTTCGTCGCGTCCTCCGCGGCAGGCGCGTTCCTGTTCGGTACGGGCGCGGCGGGATGCTCGTTCTTCTCGACAACTCCCAGCCAACGACAACGAGCGGCCGGCCAGGGCACCGACGCCCCCGCCCGGGCCGCTCTGGAGGCGCCGACGCTCACTCGCCGCGTCGAGGCGGGTGACCTTCCTCCCCTGAAGGACCGGCTGCCGGAGCGACCCAAGGTGGAGCAGCCACTCACCACGGCGGGGCGTTACGGCGGGACGCTTCGCGGCGTGGCGTTCGGGCCGGACACCTCCAACGACCTCCAGACCGCCATGGTCCCGGGCCTGTTCCGGTTCTCCCACGATCTGGTCGACAGGTCGCCGGAGGTGGCCGAGTCGTTCGAGCTCAGCGCCGACATGAAGACCTGTGTGTTCCGGTTCAGGAAGGGCATGCGGTGGTCGGACGGTGAACCGTTCACCGCCGATGACGTGATGTTCTACTTCGAGGACTGGCAGTTCGACAAGGACGTCTCGCCGGTCCTGAGTGACGACTGGGCCCCGGGCGGAGAACCGATGCGGGTTCTTCGGGTCGACGAGTTCACCGTACGGTTCGAGTTCGCCATCCCCTATCCGGGCTTCGGGTTGTTGCAGGACACCGGTCGTCCCGCCACGCCTTATGTGCCCAAGCACTTCCTGCGCGACCTCCATCCGAGGTACAACCGTGACGCCGCGGCGCAGGCGAAGGCGGCGAGCTTCCAGAACTGGCAGGACAGGTTCCTGCACTACGCCGAGTCGGACTGGGGCGAGCAGGCTCCGGAGCGTCCGGTCCTGGGTCCGTGGATGCCGGTGGGCAACGACCAGCAACGCCAGCGGTACCAGCGCAACCCGTACTACTGGAAGGTCGACTCCGAGGGCCGCCAGTTGCCGTACGTGGACGAGGTGGTCGTCGACTACATCAACGACGTCGAGCTGCTCGTCCTCAAGGCGCTCGCCGGTGAGGTCGACGTGTCGGCGCTGAGCCTGGAGCCGGTTCAGTTCCCGGTGTTGAAGAAGGGCGAGCAACAGGGCAACTTCCGGGCTCTGCGGATGAGCAGCGTACGGGGCTCGGAGGTCGCGGTTGCCTTCAACCAGGTGCACAAGGATCCTGTGCTCCGAAGGGTCTTCAACGACGTTCGCTTCCGCCAGGCGGCCTCGCTGGCGATCAATCGCGACGAGATCAACCGGCTGGTCTTCCTCGGGCAGGGCACACCGCGCCAGGCCACGATCAACGAGGAGGCCAGTTTCTTCAAGCCGGACTGGGCGCGGCACTTCGCGCAGTTCGATCCCGACCTCGCCAACCAGCTCCTCGACGAGATGGGGTTGAACGAGAGGAACGCCGCGGGAGTACGCCTGCGCTCGGACGGACGACCGATGGGGTTCCAGCTCGAGTTCACTCCACTGGAGGGGCCCAAGGGCCCGGTCGCGGAGTTGGTCGTCGAGCACTGGAGGCGGGTCGGCCTCGACGTGCGAGCATCCCCCAGGGAGAAGAACTCACTGGTCGCCCGGCTGGAGGCCGGCGCCCACGACGCCAGTGCCTGGCATGTCGAACGGCAGTTGGAGCGGGCGGCGTACAGCTCGCGGACGTACGTGCGGCCGGGCGGCGACTCGGTCCTCACCTATGCCCACGACTGGCGGGTCTGGTTCGAGACGGGCGGTGAGGCCGGGACCGAGCCGCCGGAGGAGGCGAAGGAACTCGAGGCCGCGTTCAACGAATGGCCGCGGTACGCGATGGGCAGTCCCGAGTATCGCCGGACCGCCCAGAAGATCTACGACCTCGTGGCGGAGACGCTCTGGGTGATCGGAACCGTCGGGCAGGGGATAGCGCCGGTGACGGTGACGAACGACCTGGAGAACGTCTTCACCGAGGCGGTACTCCAGGGCGAGGTCAGGGTGTGGTGGGGCGGAGACAACTGGATCTGGCTACCCCATCGAGCCGAGCAGTGGTTCTTCAGGTCTGGACGCTAGTCGCGTTCGGTGACGTCGGTGCCTTCCGTGATCTCGGTGTTCTCGGTGTTCTTGGTGTAAGGCGGAAGGTCCGGCGCGCCGGTGAGGGTGCCGGGGTCGAGGAGGGTGGCGAGTTGTTCGGCGGTGAAGCCGTGCTCGACCGCCACCTCGTGCACCGTCCGGTCGGTCTCCAGCGCCTCCTGGGCTATCCGGGCCGCCTCGTCGTAGCCGACGAGCGGTGAGAGGGCGGTGACCAGCATGACGCTTCGCCGGAGGTTGTCGGGACCCTGCCCGGTGGCCGCGATGCCGGCCACGCAGCGGGTCGCGAGGTTGTCCGCGGTGGCGGCGAGCAGTTCGATCGACTCCAGCATCGACACGGTGGCGACCGGCATCATGAGGTTCAGCTCGTGGTGGCTGCCGGTCTGGGCGAATCCCATCGTCGCGTCGTTGCCGACCACCCGCGCCACGACCATGTGCGCGGACTCCAGCACGGCGGGCGGGGACTTGCCCGGCATGATGCTGCTGGTCACGCCGGCGTCCGGGAGGATCAGCTCGCCCAGGCCCGCCCTGGGTCCGGTGGCGAGCAGCCGGATGTCGGAGGCGACCTTCCACACGGCCAGAGCGGCTGCCTTGATCAGGCCGTGCGCGGTGATCATCACGTCGAGGGTCGCCTGGGCGTGGAAGTGGTTCCGCGTCTCCCGCACCTCCAGGCCGGTACGCGTCGACAGCCGGGCGCAGGTCCTGGCCGCGAACTCCGGATGCGCGTTGATGCCGGTGCCGGCGGCGGTCCCGCCGAGCGGGACGTACAGCAGTTCGGCCATCGCCGTACGAAGCCGGCGGCACGACTCCTCCATCTGACCGGCGTAGCCGTGGAACTCCTGCCCGAGCCGGATGGGCGCCGCGTCCTGGAGATGTGTACGGGCGACCTTGACGACCGGCCAGAACGCCCGCGCCTTCACCTCCAGCGCGTGGCGAAGCCGTTCCATGGCCGGAAGGAGTGCCACCCGCACCGCGATCGCCGCGCTGAGTTGCATCGTCGTCGGGATGACGTCGTTGGACGACTGGCACCGGTTGACGTCGTCGTTGGGATGCACCGCTCGCGCGGAACCGGTGGGAAGACGGGTGGTCGCGAGGTTGGCGAGCACCTCGTTGCAGTTCATGTTGGTCGAGGTGCCTGACCCGGTCTGGTAGACGTCGACGGGGAACTGGTGCCAGTGCCTCCCCTCGATCACCTCCTGCGCCGCGGCGGTGATGGCGGACGCCACCAAGGGATCGAGGAGGCCCAACTCCGCGTTGGTCTCCGCCGCAGCCTGCTTGACCAGCGCCAAGGTCCGAAGGAACGCCCGCGGCATCGGCTGACCGGAGATCGCGAAGTTCGCGACCGCCCGGTCCGTGGACGCCCCCCACAGCCGCGGACACTCCTCGGAGGGCTCAGGCACCGTCGGATGCCTTGGAGACCCGGTGGTCGGCCTCGTCGAAGAACGTCTTCGGAACCTCGACACCCCAGCCCGGTGCGTCACTGAGTTCGATGGTCCCGTCGCGGACGACCGGGACGGGTTCGTAGATCTGGCCCACCCGCCGCTGCTTCTCGATGCTCCACTCCTGGAACTGCGAGACGGCCGGCATGGCGAGGGCGAAGTGCGCGGTGAAGATCTGCACCATCGACCGGTTGGAGCAGTGGGGTGTGCAGGGGATGCCGGCCACCTCCGCGAGTTCGGCGACCCGCTTGGCTCGGGTCAGTCCGCCGACGTAGCAGATGTCCGGCTGGATCACGTCGACGAGGCGCTGGGAGATCATGCGCCAGATGATCTCCAGGGAGAACTCCTGCTCGCCCGCGCCGACGGGGATGTCGAGGTCGGCCGCGACCCTGGCCATGTTGTCCAGTTCCCAAGCCGGGTTGGGCTCTTCCAGGTGGCAGTAGCCGTACTCCTCGAGCATCCGGCCGACCCGGACCGCCTGTGCGGGGGAGTAACAGCCGTTGGCGTCGGCCATGATGTCGACGGAATCGCCGAGGGTGTTCCGTAGCAGCGGTACCAGGGTGGCGGTGCGGTTCTTCTGGGCGTCCGCGTCCCGACCGACCCGCTTGCCGATCTTGATCTTGACGCAGTCGAAGCCGAGTTCCTCGACATGCCCGGCCAGTCGGGCGGCCTCGTCCTCAGGGGTGGTCTCGCGGCTCATGCTCGACGCGTAGACCGGAACGTTCTCCCGGACCTTGCCGCCGAGCAGGTCATAGACCGGACGGCCCTGCGCCTTGCCCATGAGGTCCCACAGTGCGGTGTCGACACCGCCGAGCGCGCGGAAGAAGAACGAACCCCAGTACTTGTACTGCGCGCGAGCGCACTCGTCGACGAGCGTGCCGATGGCGAACGGGTCGCGGCCGAGGAAGTGCGGTGCCACCAGGGAGTGCAGCACCTCCGCGCTGATGTGCGCCTGGCCGGGCGCCGTCTGCCCGATCCCCTCGGCTCCGTCGTCGGTGCGTACCCGCACGATGCAGACGTTGTGATGGACGTAGGTCTCGATGCGTTCGACGCGCGTCACGCGATCTCCTGGGCTAGTCGATGAAGTACTGGCAGGGATTGCTCGGTCCCGGAGTGGGATACCGCGCTGCCTCCCACATCACCTTCGGGACGTTGTGGAAGTCGTCTCGTACGATGCCGTATCCATTGGGCGGGAGGCTCATTCCCATGATCCAGAACTCCTGCTTGGCGATCTGGACGATCTCACGCATCGCGTCGAACTGCGCCTGCTCGCTGACCGCCGTCATGAGCTTGTTGCGGTAGATGTCCATCTGCCGCTTCATCGGCTCCGGCGGCTCCTCACGCTCGCCCGCACCGATGTACCAGTTGTTCCACAGCGGGGCGTAGATCGCGCCACCGGTGGAGCCGCAGAAGAACCAGCGTGGGTCGAGCAGCGCGTCCTTGTAGC
This sequence comes from Actinopolymorpha pittospori, assembly GCF_014873875.1. Taxonomy (GTDB): domain Bacteria; phylum Actinomycetota; class Actinomycetes; order Propionibacteriales; family Actinopolymorphaceae; genus Actinopolymorpha; species Actinopolymorpha pittospori. The sequence continues at coordinate 3,888,755 of NZ_JADBEM010000001.1, forward strand.
CGGGTGACCCGTCGTCCAGCGCACCGTCGTGCTCGTTGGCGTCGACGCGTTCGTTCCACAGCGTGCCGTCGACGTTCTGTGCCCGCATGTCCACGCCGACCGCGAGCCAGTACTGGCGCATGAGTTCCAGGGCGTCGAACATCTCGAAGTAGCGTGTCTGGGCCATGATCGAGAAGGTGATCGGGTTGCCGTCAGGTCCGAGTCGGATTCCGGCGCTGTTGCGCTGGGTGTAGCCGGCGCGGTCCAGGAACTCGTTGGCCAGCTTGGGGTCGTACTCGGTGTACTGCTTGCCCATCTCCTCGTCGGCGAACGGCGCCTCCGGTCGCGGCGCGATCTGCCACGGCACGCCCTGCCGTTGGTAGACGATGTTGATGACTTCCTGCCGGTTGATGGCGTGGGACAGCCCGATGCGGAAGTTCTTGTTCCGGAAGATCTGCCGCTTCACCGGATCCTTGTGGGTCATGTTCAGGTGGATCGTCATCGTGTTGAGATAGGAGTTCTTCAACTCGAAGAACTGGTACTTGCCCTTCTCCCGGTTCCTGGCCAGCACCGGCTTGTTCTTGGGTGTGTTGATGTGTCTCTCGTGCATGCCGAGCTCGCCGTTCGACGCCTTCAACACCAACGTCTCCTCGTCGCTGACGACATCGAAGACGACGCGGTCGAGGTAGGGAAGCTGGCTCCCCTGCGGATCCACCTTGTAGTAGTACGGATTCCGCTCGCAGACGAACCGGTTGCCCTGGCCCAGTGCGTTGGTGGGCACCCAGGCGTGCATGCGGGGAAGTTTCGGGTTGGCCCACAGATCGGCCTTGGACTCGAACAGCGCCACCCAGTCCTGCTTGCCCTCCGCCTTGACCACGTCGGCGATCCGGGGGTTGTACTTCTTGTGGAACTGTTCCAGGTAGTGCCGCGGCAGGAGTTCGAACGCGGTGTCGTAGGTCGCCAGCCACTGCAGGAAGAGGCCGCTGGGACGCGCGAAGACGAACTTCACCGTCTGGTCGTCCACGCGCTCGACCACGACCGGTTTGCCGCCGGCCGTGAGGTACTCCGCCCTGACTGGTGTGAGTTCGGCGTCGTTGAAGACGTCCTCGTACCAGAACATGATGTCGTCGGCGCTGAACGATTTGCCGTCCGACCACTTCAGGCCGGTTCGGAGCTTGAACGTGTACTCCGTGCCGATCTCGTTGGTGGCGAAGGACTGCGCGACGTTCGGCACGATCTTCTCCCAGTCCAGGTCCCAGCCGACGAGCCGGTCCTGGGTGAGCAGGGTGCGCGCCAACCAGGCCGTGTCCGAAGGACCAAGGACCGCGGTGTTCCACGTGCCTCCATAGACTCCGACGCGTTCGACCGGTTCGACGACCAGGGGCGTGTCGGGCAGGCGTTCGGCCAAGGAGGGCAGGGCGCCGCTCTTCACCCGTTGGGCGAGCATCGGCGCTTCCTTGCCCTTGGCGGCCTGGGACGCCGCGGGCTTTCCCCCTTCCTTCGCGGTGGGTTCGGTCGAGAACACACTGCACCCGGCCAGCACGGAGGTACCAGCCACCGCGGCGCCACTGATGCGGACGAAGTCCCTACGACTCATGGCGTTCATCAACGGGACCTCTTTCTCCGAGGAAACGCCCGCGGCGAAGGCTCGCGTCAGGAGCCAGGCGTCGGGTCAGCCAGTTGAGATCGGCCTGTTCACCGCCAACTCGCTCATTATGAGGACGGAACGCGCCTACCGAATGGCGGCGTCAGGCTCCGGCCACGGGCATTACCGGGTACGGTCGCCGACCGCCTTGGCGTTGAGATAGCGCTGCTCGGGAATGCTGGTGGCGAGCCGGGCGGCGGTGGCGTAGGCGGCCCTCGCCTCCTCGATCCGGCCGTCCCTCTCCAGCAGATGCGCGTGGACGGCGTACAACCGGTGGTTGCGACGGAGCCGGCGATCACCCAGCAGCGGCTCGAGCATGGCCAGCGCCGCCGCGGGACCGTCCACCTCGGCGACGGCGACGGCGTGGTTCAACGTGACCACCGGGCCGGGTGCGAGGTCGTGGAGCATGCCGTAGAGGATCTCGATCTGCGGCCAGTCGGTGTCGGCGGCGCTCTCGACTTCGTCGTGGACCGCCGCGATCGCCGCCTGCAGTTGGTAGGGACCCACGAGTCCGGTCGGGAGCGTCTGCTCGACCAGCCGGACCCCCTCGGCGATGAGTGCCTGGTCCCACAGTGCGCGGTCCTGCTCGGCGAGGGGGACGAGCGAGCCGTCGGGCCGGGTGCGGGCGGCCCGACGGGCGTCGGTGAGCAGCATCAGCGCCAGTAACCCGCTCACCTCGCCGGCTGCTGGGAGATGGTGGTGCAGTCGGCGGGTCAGGCGGATCGCCTCGTCCGCCAGGGACGTGTCGGTCAGGTCGGCCCCGGTAGTGGCGGTGTGGCCCTCGGTGAAGATGAGATACAGCACCTGCGCGACCGCGGCCACCCGGTCGGGCAGCTGCTCGGCCGCGGGCAGGGTGAAGCGCGCGCCGACCTGCCGGAGCCTGGCCTTGGCCCGGCTGATCCGTTGGGCCATCGTGGCCTCGGGGACGAGGAACGCACGGGCGATCTGTGCCGTACCCAGCCCGGCCACGGCCCGCAACGTCAGGGCCACCTGGGACGGGCGGGGGAGCGCCGGGTGGCAGCACAACAGCAGCAGTGCCAGCGAGTCGTCGCGCTCGGTCCCGAGGGCGTCGTCGGCGGCGGGCGCGAGAAACGCGTCGGGTGGCGTGTGCCGGGCGACCAGGTCCTCCCGGTCGGCGCGGGCCTGGTCGGCCCGCCACTGGTCCACCAGGCGGCGCGAGGCCACCGTGATCAGCCAGCCGCCCGGATCGTTCGGCATGCCGTCCTCCGGCCACCGCCGAGCCGCGGCCAGCAACGCCTCCTGTGCGGCGTCCTCAGCGGTGTCGAAGTCGCCGTACCGGCGGACCAGCGCGCCGAGGACGCGTGGCGCGTACTGGCGCCACGCGTCCTCCAGACCGGCGTAGGTCACTGATCGTCGCCGCCGGGCCACATCACCGGACGGAGTTCGACGACGCCGCCGGGTTGGGCGAACCGCGCGGCGATCTCCTCGGCCCGCTCCCGGGTCTCGCAGTCGATCAGGAAGAACCCGGCCAGCTGTTCCTTGGTCTCGGCGTACGGACCGTCGGTGACGAGGTGGCCCTCCGGGCTCCAGCCGTAGAGCGTGGCCGAGGCGGGGTCGGCCAGTGCCTCCGCCGTCACGAACTCGCCCGATGCGGAGAGCTCGCCGAGCAGGGCCTCGAACTCCCGATCAGCCTTCTCGTGATACTCGGCCGGCAGCGCCCGCCCCTCCGGGTTGTAGCGCGAGGTCGGGTGGCCCCACGGGTCGGGGTTGGCGTGGATCAAGATCACGTACTTCATCGAAGTGCCTCCGTCTGTGGTTCGGTCGGGCGCCGGGTCGCGACCCTGCGATGGAGACGTCGGAGCCGACGACGCGTTCTCGACAGCGAGCAGGCACAGATTCTCAAAGTGGAGGACCGACGCCCGCAGGTGGGGTTCGCCTGGCCGGGCGGGCCGCGTCCACGGCTGCCGCTCCGCTCAGCGTGTGGGGCCGCTCATATTTCCCGCCATCGCGGAATTCCCCCGCTGGTAGGCACGCCGCGCCGACGGGTTCTCAGGCGATTCTTAGCCGACCTCATTACTGTCCGTTTGCGATGGCGTGTGACATCTCGAGTAGAAACTAGATGATCTCTATGCGTCGGCGGCTTCGGGCAATGGTGAAGGAGCGCGTGTCGGGGCATCCCCGGCTGCTTCAGGGGGTGCGGCGGGCTCGAAGGGTCGCTCGTCGTCCGGCGCGGTGGCCGGCGGCGCGGCAGGTCGTGCGGCGGAGGGTCGCGGCTGACGCGCGGTTGGTTCGTTCGCCGGTGTTCGTGATCTGTCCGGTCCGGTCCGGGTCGACGTTGTTGCGGGTGTTGTTGAACAGCCATCCCGACATCTGTGCTCCGCACGAGCTGCACCTGCGGTTCGTGCGGGTGCAGTTCGAACGTCATTACGCCGAGTTGTCGATGAAGGAACTCGGGCTGGAGCAGGACGAGCTCGAGTACATGCTGTGGGACCGGGTCATGCACCGGGAGCTGGTGGCGAGCGGGAAGCGGGTTCTGGTCGACAAAACGCCCGGGAACGCGACGTTCCACGAGCGGCTCGTGGCGGGGTGGCCTGATGCGCGGTTCATCTTCCTGCTGCGCCATCCCGCGTCGATCGTGGCGTCGTTGATGGAGACGAGACCTGACCGCGAGCTCGGCTCGACCGTCAAGGAGGCGTTGACGTACCTCGAGGGTGTCGAGGAGGCGCGCAACTCCGTGCCTGGTCTGGTGGTGCGGTACGAGGATCTGGTCGCCGATCCGGTGGCGGTGACCCAGCAGGTGTGTCGGTACCTCTCGGTTCGGTGGGATCCGCGCATGTTGGCGTACGGCCAAGCCCGGCACGGCACGTTCCGCGCCGGCATCGGCGACTGGACGGTCAAGATCCGTTCGGGGCGGGTGCAGCCGGGGCGAGCGCTGCCTGATCCGGCGGACGTACCCGAAGGTCTGCGGCCGATCGCCGAGGCCTGGGGCTACCTACCTGAGCTGACCCGACTGACCTGAGCTGACCTGCTCAGACCTGGTCGTGCTGCACGCTGTCGGACACGTTCGGCGCGGCGGCACCGTCGGGGTTCGACTGCGTCGTGGATTCCTGGTCCTGCGCGATCGTGGGCAGGGCGGTGGGAGTCGGGTCGTCGTCCCGGAGTTCCTTACGGAACACCCGCAGCGACTGGCCGAGCCCCTTCGCGGTCTGCGGCAGTCGGGTGGCGCCGAAGAGAAGAATCAACACGACACCAATGATCAAAAGTTCAGGAGCGCCCAAACTACCCATAATCGACCTCTCGCTCAGCACATAACCAGGCGAGTCTGCGCCAGCCTTCGGTGACGCACAAGGCAGCGGAGGAATGACTTTGCCGACGTTTGAATCATCGGTGGTGCGGAGGGGGCCGGGTAACGCCGAAGCGCGCCGGTTCGTCGGTCACGCGCGACGGCGCTGGAGGCTCCAACGGACGACCATCGCGATCGCGATCCCCGCCAGTACGCCGACCACGCCGACGAGCACCGCGATCACGATCAGATCAGCAGGTCCCATCAGACATCCCTCCTCTTCCCGGCCGTCGTACGCCAGCACGACACACCCAGCCATACCCAGGCCGACCCCCCACGACGCCGTTCGTGCTGGAAAGCGCGTGAAACCGCGCGCCCGGCATGCACGGACGCGTGGGGAGCCTGGGCGCGACTACCGGATCCGGCTTTCGGCGACACCGAGCCAGTGGCGCACCTCGGCCGGTCCGTGGTGTCGGATCGACCAGTCGACCAGCCGCACGCTCATGTGCGCCCAGTACAGCTGGAGCGTGGCCGGATCCAGGAGGTCGGACAGAAGCCCGTCCAGCCACGCCGCTGTCCTCTCCTCGCGAGTCGCGAGTGAGAGGTCGAACCGGAGGGTGACAAGTGCGAAGTGGCGGTCGCCGCGTCCGAGACCGTCCCAGTCGACGATGCCGGTGATGCGCCCGGACGCGTCGACCAGGACGTTGCCCGGATGGAAGTCGAGATGCACGAGGTCGTCCCCGGTCATCGGCCCCGGGTGGGCGGCGCCGACCTCGCGCGCCCGGCGCAGGAGCCGCCGGGTGCGGTCGCTGTGGCGTTCCAGTGATTCGTGGACGCAGAAGCCGGGGCCGCTCGTTCGCAGATACAGGTCGGGGACGGGGACGTCACGCCGGTCCGTCAGGAGGCCGGCGAACCGTTCGTTCATCGCGATCATGGCCTGGACGAGAGCGCCGTCGGTCCGCGCCGGCCTGGCGCCGGGCAGCCGCTCCTGGACGACGGCGATGGCGTCGGGGAGTTCGGCGACCAGGGTGTACTCCGGGACCGGAATGCCTCGCCCGCGGGCCAGCCGGAGGAGGTCGGCGGTGAGGCGCAGGTGGCGCAATGAGGCCGGCGATCCATCCGGCCACCAGGTCAGTACGCCGTCGCGGCCGTCGGGCCAGCGTACGTAGGCCGCGCCCACCTGGCCGCCGGGCGCGCGGCCGAGCAGGGTGAGCCGGATGCCGGTGTGTTCGAGGATCCCGGCCAGTAGGGCCTCGGCGTCGAGGGTGCGGACCCGGGCGAGCGACTGGTGGTCGTCGGGAGAGTGGCCCAGGCCCGTGGCAGTGGGCTCCGGATGTCTGGTCATGAGACGGGTGCTCCTTGATGTCGACGGGGAAACGTGCCCCCTCTGACATCGGAGCCGGATGGCTGTGCGGCCCATGGCACCAGGGAGATAACCCTATGGGTGCTGTCAAGCCCTGCCGGGTGGAAGCGCGTCGTCCCTGGCGCGAAGGAGTACGACGCAACACCCGACCAGGAGCGGCAGCCCCACCAGGTGGTAGCTGATGTCTGGCCAGTGTCCACCCCGGGCGGTCAGGTTCAGACCCCACAGGAACCCGAGCGTCGTGAACCCGCCGGCGATCAGCCCGGCCGTCCGCGCCCGGGCCGGCGCCAGCAGCATCACGGCGACACCGAGAAGCAGGACGACGCACAGGATCGCCTCGGCGATCCCGGCGTGCTGTGCGTCGAAGGGCTCGGACCGGCCGTCGACCCGACCGGACAGGTGGAGTGCCGATGCCACGGCCAGGCTGACCGCTACCAGCGCCATCACCCCCGCGACCCGGCGTGGGCTCCCGCTCGGCCGGACCGTCGCCATGTGTTCTGCGTCCATGCGTCGATGGTGCGCGACCACGAGGATGCCTGTCGTCATCCCTTCACCGCCACTTCGCCTACCGCCGCCGGGGTAGTGCGCGGGTCGGGCGTACTCCGGCTGAGGTATCCGAAGCGGTTGGGGCCGGGCAGACGCACCGACACGAGCCCGGTGTCGTCGGCGCCACGGCAGCCGTCCGAATTCAAGTCCGTTAGCTGTCGAAAACAAGGGAATCCGATGGGCGAGAGGAAATGCGTTTAGCTGCGCACAGCACACACATGCCGGTGTACCGCGACGGGCCATTCGCATTCTTTGGCCGGTGGTATTTCGGCAGTCGTTCACGTACCGGTCACGGGAATGCGTCGGCCGCGGCCTAGCTTCGTGGACGAGCGGTTCAGCCCGATGCGTCCGCCCTTGAAAGGGTGTGGGATCCGTGCGGTAGCGCCAGGAACACCACGCCGCTACCGGCGTCGATAGGCCATGTCCGCCATTCGGCTGGGTGTTCGCATCGCCATGCCGTTCTCCCGCTCCTCGAGCAAGAAACGAGACTTCGTGGAAAGGACTCAGTGCATGTTGCCACCAGATCAGAGTTTGACACCTGGTGCGAAGAAGAAGCTCCGGCTGGCGCTCACCGCCGCGACCAGCGTGCTGGCCGGACTGGTCGTCGTCCCCGTGTTGACACCGGTCGTCGCCGAGGCGGTGGACCCGCCCAAGGCGACGATCACCGGCGTCGTGTTCGCCGACAAGAACAAGAACGGTACGCAGGACAAGGGCGAGCGTGGCATCAAGGACGTGAGCGTCTCCGACGGTCTGACCATCGTCCGGACCGACCGTGACGGTGCCTACCGGTTCGAGACCGACCCGGAGCGCAGGATCACCGACCTGGTGTTCATCACCCAGCCGGTGGGTTACTCCGTCGGCATGGACGAGTCGTCGACGCCGCGCTTCTACCGCGATCTCGGCCAACTCGCCGACGACGAGGAACGGGCGGTCGACTTCGCGCTCGTTCCGGATCCGAAGAGTCGGCGCGACACCTTCACCTTCGCCAACATCGCCGACCCGCACGTCAACCCCGGCAACCCGTTGCGGACGGCGCAGGCATGGACCGAGCAGATGAAGGAGATCGGCTCGACCCAGGATCTGGCGTTCGTCCAGGTGAGCGGCGACCTCACCGACCGGGCGACCGAGGCCGAGTTCGAGACCTATCGTGCGGGCACAGCCGCTTCGCACGTGCCGGTCTGGCCCGCGGTGGGCAACCACGACGTCACCGGGGGAACGGGCTACAGCAGCCAGATCGACATCTACCGGCGCCAGCTCGGACCCGAGTGGTACTCCTTCGACCACGGCAACCGGCACTTCGTCGTGGTGGAGAACAACGGCCGGGCGCCCTTCGAGGAGCAGTTCGAGTGGGTTCGGCAGGACCTCGCCGCCAACGCGGTCGGCAAGAAGGTCGTGCTGCTCACGCACCAGCCGCTCAACGTGCCGTTCGGTGCGTCGCCGACCTACGACCGCTACGTCGACCTGTTCGGGCAGTACGACACCGAGTTGGTGCTCGTGGGGCACGCGCACTCCAACGACGTGGACGGCGAACTCATCGACGGCGCCAAGCACGTTCAGACCAACTCGAGCTCCTACACCGTCGACCAGACCCCCACGGGCTTCCGCTACGTGCACATGCAGGGGAAGGACTTCAAGAACCCGTTCCGGATGTACGGAGTGGAGAAGAGCCTGACCCTCACCAACCCCGTCCCGGGCGGAGAGGTCTCCTCGGCCGCGCTGGACCAGGTGCAGGTCAACGCCTACGACTCCTCGGAGGAGGTCCGCGAGGTTCGCTACCAGGTGGACGGTGCAGGGCCCTGGTACCGCATGAAGTCCTCGGGCGAGATGACCTGGTTCGGGGAGCGGCGCGGACGTCCCCTGTCGGCCGGCGAGCACTCGATCAGCATCGAGGCGGTGGACGAGACCGGTGCGCGGTGGACGAAGTCCGCGAGCTTCACCGTGACCACCGACAAGCCTGCGGTTCCGGTGGCCGGTGAGGACTGGGCACAGCACCACGGCAACGAGCGGCACAGCGGTGTCGCGGCGAGCGAGCTGGACCCGAACCTCGAACTCGCGTGGAGTTACCGGACGCCCGGCACGTTCCACACCGGCTCGCCGGTCATCGTGGACGGCGTGGTCTACGCCGGCACGCGCGACGAGGACGGCGATGGCAACGCCGCCGTTCACGCGGTGGATCTCAAGACCGGCAAGCGGCTGTGGGAGTTCGAGATGGACTCCTCCGTGCACCGGACCGTCGCCGTCCACGACGGCGTCGTGTACGCACAGAGCCTCCGCAGCAGGCTCCACGCACTGGACGCGGCGACCGGAAAGCAGCTGTGGATGCGTGAGCCCGAAGGGACGCCGGAGCCCTACAATCAGCGCACCACCGGCTACTACGGTGTCACCGTCGCGGACGGCAAGGTGTTCTGGACGCACCAGGAGCGTTTCGGCGTCGGAAGTCGCGGTGTGATCGCCGCGCTCGACTCGAAGTCGGGCGAGACGATCTGGGAGTCGCCGATGGTCTCCAACGGTCCTGCCGGCGGCACCCCCGTGGTCGCCGACGGGCGCGTCTATGTCGGCAACGGTGGCGACAACGGCGGCAAGGTGCTCGCCTACGACCTGGCGACCGGCGAGCAGCTGTGGGCCTCCTCCAACGCGCTCGGCGGCACCGGAAGCGGTGTGCCCACGGTCGCCGACGGGCGGGTCTTCGTCGGTGAGGACAACGCGATCATCGCCCGCGACGCCGCGACCGGTGAGGACCTGTGGCTGCACCGGAGTGGCGGCACGAGCTACCACTCCAACGACGCGACCCCCGCGACCGCGGCGGTCGCGGACGGCACCGTGTACATGGGCTTCCCCGATGGCCGCGTGTCGGCGCTGAACGCGGTGACCGGTCAGGTCGCCTGGACCAAACAGCTGCCCGGCAGGTTCTACTTCGGCGGTGTCTTCGCCTCACCGGTGGTCAGCGGTGACACGCTCTACCTCGGTTCCAACAACGGACACATGTACGCGCTGGACCGAGCGACCGGCGAGCAGCTGTGGGACTACGAGACCGGCGCCTGGAACGCGGCGGGACCGGCGATCAGCGGCAACACCATGGTGTTCGGTTCGTGGGACGGCAACCTCTACGCCTTCACCCAGAAGAAGTAACGAAGACCAGCCAAGAAGTAGGCGGGGGTTGACGTGTCGTCCCGCGGGTGGGGAGGGTCCAGGTGGCCCTCCCCACCCGTTCCGCTGTGGCAGACTCGCCCCGATGAACATCTCCAGGACGCAACCGCCGGCGGTGGCGATGCTGTGGGAGACACACGAGCCGCGCGACGCTCTCCTGAGCAGGTTCGGATTCGACGGTGCCGACGCCGCGGCTCGGTGGCTCGCGGGCGTTCTCGCGGCAGAGTGGGGCGTCACGATGCGCTCCTGCGAACGGGTCGTCATCAGTGCAGGCAACGCGCTCGCCTGGATCACCACGGACGCCGGCCCGCTGATCGCGAAGTGGTCGGCGGTGTCGAAGCTTCATCCGCGCCTCACCGAGGTCGCCGCGCTGACTGCCTGGCTGGACGACCGAGGGCTGCCGGTGTCCGCACCCATCGCGTCCTCCCGCGGCGTCCTGCAGGTCGAGGTTGACGGCGTGTCGATGGGTCTTCAGACGGTGGTGGACGGCGTACACCTCGACGTCGACGACCGCGACCAGGTCCACGAGGCCGGCGTCGTCCTGGCGCGACTGCATCTCGCACTGGCCGACTATCCCGACGGCGACCGCGTCGCGGCACAGCCGAAGCAGCGCCCGGCAACCTCGGCTGAGCCGCTGGTCCAGCGCATCGTCCGGTGGCTCGACTCGATGCCGCTGGAGCGAAGGTCGAGGGCCGCGGAGTCGCTTCGCGAAAGCCTCGCGGCGCTGGGATCGAAGGGCACGGCAAGCCTTGCCGTACAACTCGTCCACAACGACTTCCGTTCCGCGAACGTGCTCTGCAACGGCGGCCGGATCACCGCCGTCCTCGACTTCGAGGAGGTCGGCCTCGACCATCCGGTCGCCGACCTCGCCGGCGCCGCCGTTCTCCTCGGGACGCGCTTTCGGGGCTGGGGACCGGTCTCGGCGCGGACCCGCGAGGTCTTCGTGTCCGGGTACCGGTCGGTCCGCGCGCTCTCGGAGCCCGAGGAGGCCTGGTTGTCCGCGCTGATGTTGTGGCGAACGTTGGGACACGTTCCGGTCGGAGACGATCCCGCCGGATGGGCCGGCTCCGCGGACGAGCAGGCGTTCGGGCACGAGGGAAGCAGACGCTAGAGCCCGTCAGGGTTGCCGGGGTAATGACCGGTCGACGCCGTGGACGGGCGCTTCGTGCCGGCTCGTGGACCGCGCCGATCAGGCGCTGGCGTCGATGCTCTCGACGATGGTGCAGGCCGACTCGTTCGGATCGCTCCCGACCGTACCGAGCGCGGCTCGACTGAGAATGGCACGCAACTGGTCCGCCTCGTCGGGCTGGAGGCCGCCCAGGACGTGGCGTTCGACGTCGGCGACCCTGACGGTGAGTCGCGCGAGCGTCTTGGTGCCCTCGGCGGTGAGGGTGACGCGGCGGGACCGGCGGTCGGCCGGATCAGGCGTCCGTTGAACGAGACCCCTGGCCTCGAGGTCGTCGAGCAGGTACGTCATGGCGGTGCGGTCGATGCCGAGGTGGTCGGCCATCGCGGCCTGGTTCTGACAGACCCCGCTGTTGGCGGAGTCGAGCACCTGGAACCCGCGCGGACCACCGGGGATCTCGGCGATGGCATCGCCAACCGCCTTGTGGTAGGCGCGAAACAGCGTGCCGAGCGCCCATCCAAAGTCTTGGCTGGCCTCTGGCCGATCTTCCTGGCTGCCTGCCACGGGCGCGACTCTACCACCCCGGACGACGATCCTAGGCGAGTCAGATGATCTGTTGCTCAGATCATATTCTGCCGCGAAGGTTGCCTACCGATCGATAGTTCCATACGATCCCCGATGATTCAGATAATCTGATATTGAGACTATTCTCCGAGGAGACCGTTGATGAGCACTGTTTTCCGCCTCGACTCGAGCATCCGCAAGGAGGGTTCGGTCACCCGGGCAGTGGCGTCGAGCCTGGAGTCGGCCCTGACCGCCGAGTTGGAGGGCGCGACGGTCGTCCGCCGTGAGATCGGCCTGACTCCGCTGCCGTCGACCGTGTGGGCGCAGAGCGCGTTCGCCGGCTACGTCGCCGAGGAGCAGCGCACGGCCGAGCAGAAGGACGCCGTCGCGCTGGCGACGACGCTGGCCGACGAGCTCGTCTCGGCCGACGCCTACATCTTCGCTGTGCCGTTCTACAACTACGGCGTGTCACAGCACTTCAAGACCTGGGTGGACGTCGCGCTGACCGACTCGCGCTTCGCCCCCGGCCTGGTGCCGCTGCCCGGACGGCCGGCGTACCTCGTCGTCGCGCGTGGCGGTGCGTACGGACCCGGTACGCCCCGTGAGGGCTGGGACCACGCCACCGACTGGCTGCGCCGGGTCCTGGTGGACATGTGGGGCCTCGAGCTGGAGATCATCGAGAGCGAACTCACGCTCGCGGAGGTCACCCCGGCCATGGAGGCCCTCCGCGAACTCGCCGCGGACAACCTCCGCAACGCGCACTCCGCTGCCCAGGAGCACGGCAAGCACCTTGCCGGCCGGCTCATCTCCGCCATCTAGGCGCCGTCTGGTCGTCGTCTGGCGTCATCCGGGCGCGAGCTGGAACGGTGGGTGCGGAGCGTGTTCCGTCGCGCTCCGCACCCCCTCCGTAGTTGCCCGTGGCCGCCGGGAACCGGTTCGAGACAGCCCGCCGTAGGGTGGCCGTATGTGTGACGAGGCGGCCGATCTGCAAGACGTCCGCACCACCGTGCCCCGACCTGCCGAGGGATCAGTGGTCGACCCGATCGGACTCGAGCCGGTCGACGAGGTGGAGATCCTCACCTTGGTGGACAACGTCTTCGACGGGCTGCTGACCAGTGACGAGCGAACCCGCAGGGCCGGTTTCGGCGCGGGCGTGACGGCGGCGCCGGTGTTCGAAGGGGGCACCACCACCGTCGGCATGATCGCCGAGCACGGGTTCTCCGCGCTGGTGCGGGTCCGACGTGGCGAACAGACGAGCACGCTGCTCTTCGACACCGGCCTCTCGCCCGACGCGATGGTGACCAACGCCGACCGGCTCGGGATCAGCCTCGCCGACATCCACGCGGTCGTCCTCAGCCACGGACACTTCGACCACGTCGGTGGCCTCGTCGGTCTCGCCGGGAAACGCGGGACGCGCTCGCTGCCGATGGTGGTCCATCCGCTGGCGTGGACGAAGCGTCGCCTCGCGATGCCGGGAGGTGCCCGGGAACTCCCGACCCTGAGTAGGCGGGCGCTGCGCGGCGAAGGCTTCGAGGTCGTCGAACGACGCACCCCGTCGTTGCTGCTGGATGGCTGCGTGCTGGTCACGGGCGAGGTGGACCGCACCACGGAGTACGAGCACGGCATGCCTCGCCCGCACGAGGCATGGACCGGATCGGAATGGATCCACGACCCGCTCGTGCTCGACGACCAGGCCCTGGTGGTGCACGTACGTGACCGGGGGCTGGTGGTCCTCACCGGCTGCGGCCACGCCGGCGCGGTCAACATCGTCCGGCACGCGCAACGGTTGACCGGGGTGCGCGAACTCCATGCCCTGGTGGGCGGACTGCACCTTGGTGGCCCCGCCTTCGAGCCGGTCATTCCGCCCACGGTGGCCGCGTTGACCGAGTTGGCGCCGAGCCTGGTGGTTCCCGGGCACTGCACAGGCTGGCGTGCCCAACACGCGCTGGCCGCCGCACTGCCGAGCGCGTGGGTCCAGGGGAGCAGCGGCACCACCTACCGCCTCGCCGCCTGATCACGCCCCTCCACGTCGACGACATCCGTGGAGGGCTCCGAGCGAGCGGCCGCGAGCGCCGAGCGAGCGCCCTACTCCGGAACCGTGCCCCGGCTCGACGCCTCCGCGTCCGTTGCCGCGGCGCGGAGGTGAGCCGCCGTTGCCGCTGGTTCGTAACCGGCGGGCACGCCGTCGACAAGGATCACGTCGCCGTCGATGTGCCGACTGCGCAGAGGCCGGATGTCGTCGTACGCCGGGGACTCGTACCAGTCACGTGCCGCCTCGATGCCGGGAAAGCCGATCACGACCACGGCGCCGGGCCAGGATCCCTCGCGGACCTCGTGCGCCGTCCCGTGGACCAGGAAGCGTCCGCCGAACGGATCGAGCGTGGTCTGGATGCGCTCGATGTATTCCGCGACCTCCGGGTGGAAGTGTGGGTTGTGCAGGTTGGCGATGGCGTACGCGGTCACGATTGCCTCCCGTTTCGTGAGCTGAGCCCGTCGATCATCGTAGCCGCGACCCGACGACCGTTGTGGAGGTCGAGGAGGCGCTCGTCACCGCAGGGCCGCCTCGAGTGGCGCGGGTTGGGTTGTGGGCGCGGGCGACAGGACGGGATAGTCGGTGTAGCCGGCCGGTCCGCCCACGTACATCAGGGCCTTGTCGCGCACGGGATTGACCGGTGCGCCGAGGCGGAGTCGTTCGACCAGGTCGGGGTTGGCGAGGAACGGACGCCCCAGCGCCACCAGGTCGGCGCCCGCGGCCAGCAGCCGCTCGCCCCCGGACCTCCCGCCGTCGGCGGGGATCTGCGCCGCCGGCAGGGTCGGGTTGGCGATCAGCGTGGTCGGCCAGGCCCTCCGTAGCCGCGTGAAGAGGGGCTGGTCGGGGTCGGCGAAGACGATGTGCAGGTACGCCAACTCCAGTTCGGCCAGGGCCGGCACGAGAGCGCGGTAGATGTTCTCGGTGTCACCTTCCTGAATACCGTTGACGGTGAGACCGGGGGAAAGGCGGACCCCCACCCACTCGGGGCCGATCGCGTCGGCGACGGCTCGCGCCACCTCGACGGTGAACCGGACACGGCCGGCCACCGAGCCGCCGTAGGCGTCGGTGCGGCGGTTGGTTCCCTGGGCGAGGAACTGGTGCAGGAGATAGCCGTTGGCGCTGTGCACCTCGACACCTGCAAAGCCCGCCTTGACAGCACGACGGGCGGCGAAGTCGGCCACCGTGCTTCGAATCTCGTCCCGGGTCAGCTCGCGTGGCACGACGGCGGGTCGGTGCCCGCCGGGAGTGTGGATCGGCTCCGGGAACGGGATCGGCGAGGGCGCGACCGGTGTCAACCCGCTGTTGTCGGGGTGCCCGATCCGACCACCGTGCTGCAGTTGCAGGAACATCCGGCCACCCGCCGCGCTCACCGCCTCGGTGACGCGCCGCCATCCGGCCACGTGCGCGTCGCCGTAGATTGCCGGGATGTTGGCGTAGGTCTGGCCCACGGCGTTGGGTGTCGCGGCTTCGGCGATGATCAGTCCGGCGGAGGCTCGCTGCGCGTAGTAGGTGGCCATGATCGGTGTGGGTGTGCCGTCGGCACCGGCGCGGGTCCGCGTCATCGGCGCCATCACGAGGCGGTTGGGCAGCCTGAGTGCACCGAGGCGGGCGGGCTCGAAGAGGCGGGAACTCGAAGCGGTGTCCATGAGGGTGTATCTCCTTCTGGGGTTCGGACGTGGAGGTGGCAGAGGAGGATCGGAGGAGCCGGAACGTTCTGCGTGGGTGTTCGTCAGGTCGCGGCCGTGCGCCTGGCGGGGAAGCCGTGGGTGCGTGCCCCGGTCACGGCGGCGAGCACCGGCACCAGGAGCACCAGGACCGCCCACGGGAACGACGAGGACCCGGCGAGCCCGAGCAGGATGCCGCCGACGACTCCTCCACCGGCCATCGCGACGTTCCACAGCGTGACCAGCATCGCGAGGGCGGCGTCGGCGGAGTCTCCACCGGCGTCGCTCACCGCCGTCTGGAGGAGGGTCGGCACTCCGCCCCAGCCGAGACCCCACAGGGCCGCCGCGAGGAGGACCAGGGCGTGGCTCCCGCTGGTCGCGGCGAGGAGGACCGCGGCCACCGCGACCAGGACGGTGCCGGCGAGAAGCAGGGCGCGCAGCCGACGCTGGATGTGGACACCGACGATCCAGATGCTCACCAGGGAGGCCGCGCCGAAGACGAGCAGGACGACGTCGGTGGAGTCGGCCATGCCGAGGTGCCCGAGGAAGGTGGCGATGTAGGTGTAGAGGATGGTGTGTGCCAGGACGAACACGAGCGTGACGAACAGCACCGGAACCACGCCGGGTACGGCGAGCGCGCGGGTCATCGGCACCCTGGCACCTCGGTCCTGCCCGGCCTGGTCCGGGACCCCCACGCCGATCCACCCGAGCAGGACCACGGTGAGGACGGTCATCGCGAGGAACACAGTCCGCCAGCCGAGCGCGTTGCCGAGGAAGGTGCCGGCGGGTACGCCGAGGGACAGCGCGACCGGGATCCCCGCCATGGCGATCGCGATCGCCTTGCCCTGCAGGTGAACCGGCGCCATCCGGCGGGCGTACCCGGCAAGGAGCGCCCAGGCGAGACCGGCGGCCACGCCCGCGACGAAGCGCGCCACCATGGTCAGGGCGTAGCCGAAGGAGAGCGCGGTGACGGTGTTGGCGAGCGCGAAGCCCGCCATCGCCGTCAACAGCAGCCGCTTGCGGCGCCACGAAGCGGTCGCGGCGCTCAGCGGAATCGCGGTGAGTACGGTGCCGATCGCGTAGATCGTGACCGCCTGCCCCGCCGCGGACTCGCTCACCGCCAGGTCGACGCTCATCGCGGGCAGCAGGCCGGCGGGCAACGTCTCGGTCAGGCTGGTGATGAAGACGGCGGTGGCCAGCGCGAGCAACGCCAGCAGCGGCATCCGCTCCTGCGGGGTGTCGCGGGGAGCGGCGGTCAGCTGTGTGCTTCGCATCGTCGTACCCACATTCCTGGTCGGCTCCGGTCCGCTCGGTGTCCCGGGCGGTCTCGACGAGACGATCGTGGCGGCGGGCGCTTCGGGTCCGCTGATGGTCCGCTGACGGTGGGCTGATGGTGCGACGACGCTTCGCCGGCACGGTCTGGATACGGTCTTCGGATGCGGTTCGGAGTGCTCGGTCCACTGACCGTGTGGGGCGTCGACGGCGAGCCGGTCCGGGTTCCCGAGGCGAAGGTCCGGGCGCTGCTGGCCGATCTGCTGCTGCACGAGGGACGGTCGGTCTCCGTCGACCGGCTGGTCGAGGACCTGTGGGGCGACGACATACCGGGCAAACCGGCGAACGCTCTGCAGGCCAAGGTCTCCCAGTTGCGCAGAGCACTCGGTCGTGAGCGCGTGGTGCGGGAACAGTCCGGATACCGGCTGCGCCTCGACGCCTCCGACGACGTGGACGCCGACGTGTTCCGGTCGCTGGTCGCCAGGGCGGCTCAGCTGGGGCAACCCGCCGCGCGGGCGGGCCTGCTCACCGAGTCGCTGGAGCTGTGGCGCGGCCCGGCCTACGCCGACTTCGCGGACCAGGAGTTCGTTCGTACGGCGGCGGAGCGGCTGGCGGAGGAGCGCCTGATCGCCCTGGAGGAGCGGGCGCGGGCGCGTCTCGCGGCGGGGGAGCATGCTGGGCTGACCGGTGAGCTGGCCGAGCTGGTCGCGTCGCATCCCCTGCGGGAACGGTTGCGGGCCGTCCAGCTGCGGGCCCTGGTCAGTGCGGGTCGGCAGGGCGAGGCGCTGGCGTCGTACGCGGATCTTCGCGAGCGCCTCGCGGAGGAGCTGGGCGTCGACCCGAGCCCGGAGTTGGCCGCGCTCCACGCGGCGATCCTGCGGCAGGACGAGTCGCTCGCCGTGCCCGCGCCGCCGGCCGCCCCGCTCGGCGGCTCCCAGCGGACCAACCTCCCCGTCCCGCTCACCGCGCTGGTCGGCCGTGGCCGGTCGGTCGAGCAGGTCGGGCGTCTCCTCGACAGCGCGCGCCTTGTCACCCTGACCGGGCCCGGCGGTGTCGGCAAGACCAGGCTGGCCGTGGAGGCGGCCGGACGACTCGTCCGTGCGGCCGAGGCCGGCGTTCCCGAGGGGGTCTGGTTGGTCGAGCTCGCGGGCCACCGTGGGGGAGTGACGGACCTGGTCCGGGCGATCTCCGGCGTGCTCGGGGTCCGCGACGACGGGGGCTCCGGGCAGCTCGCCACGCGGCTCGCCGCCGCCGTGCGCGACCGTCGTACTCTCCTCGTCCTGGACAACTGCGAGCACGTCGTCGAGGCGGCGGCCGAGCTCACCGACCTGCTGCTGCGCAGCGCACCCGGCCTGCGTGTCCTGGCCACCAGCCAGGAGCCACTCGGGCTCGCGGGCGAGGCGGTGTTCCTGGTCGAGCCGCTCGATCCGGCGGATGCGGTCCAGCTGTTCGCGACGCGTGCCGCGGCGGCGGCCCCCGGTTTCACCCTCGCGGGAGCCACCCGCGAGACCCAGGAGGCGGTCGCGGAGATCTGCCGCCGCCTCGACGGCATTCCGCTCGCCCTCGAGCTGGCCGCGACCAGGGTCCGCGGCCTCGGCGTCCAGGAGTTGGCGGCTCGCCTCGGCGACCGGTTCCGCCTGCTCGGGTCCGGGCACCGCGGTGCACCGGCGCGCCAGCAGACGCTCCGAGCGATGATCGACTGGAGCTGGCAGCTGCTCGACGCGTCCGACCGTGCCGTACTCCGCCGCCTCGCCGTCCACGTCGACGGCTGCACACTGGACGCAGCGGAGGCGGTCTGCGCGGGTGGTGCGGTGCGGCGCGAGGATGTCCTCGACCTGGTGACCCGGCTGGTCGACAGGTCGCTGGTCGTCATGGTGGACGGGCCCGCTGGCACGGCTCCTCGCTACCGGATGCTCGAATCCGTTGCCGCCTACGCGAGCGAACGGCTGCGGAAGTCCGAGGACGCCGCCGGCGTCGCAGAGCGGCACCTGCGCTACTACCTCGACCTCGCCGAGCGGGCCGAACCTCACCTCCGTGACGGCGAGCAGCGGGCCTGGCTTCGTCGGCTGGACGCCGAGTCCGCCAACCTGCGATCGGCGCTGGCGGAAGCGGTACGTCGGGCCGGTCTGGACGACGAGGCCGCAGCGGAGGAGGCCGAGCGTCTCGCGACCGCGCTGACCTGGTGGTGGCTACTGCGGGGCCGGCTCGGCGACGCCTACCGTGCCCTCTCGGCGGTCCTGGAGGTGGCACCCGGAGCCACCGAAGTCCAGGTGCTGCGCGGCGCGTTCGCGCTTCTCACCGGTGACCGGTCCGCGGCGGTGCCCCTCCCTGATTCGACCACCGGCTCCACCACCGGCTCCGCGGATCCGCTGCGCCGGGCCCGGGCCGGATGGCTCCACGCGTACGGGCTGTTCAACGTCGGCGATCCCGTCGCCAGCGAGGACGCGAACGCCCGCGCGCTGGATCTCTTCACCGCAGCCGACGATCGGTGGGGCACCGCCGCCGCCCTTGGACTGCGCGGGATGCACGCGTTGGTCCGGGGCGACCTCACCACCATCGAGCACGACGGCCTGCGCGGCGCTCGCCTCTTCGCCGAGGTCGGCGACCGTTGGGGGGAACTCCAGACCGTCCAGCCGCTCGCCGCGCTCGCCGAGATCAGGGGCGCGTACGACGAGGCCGCACGTCGCCAGCACGACGGGCTGCGCATCGCGGAGGAGCTCGGCCTGTGGACCGAGGTGTCCGCACGGCTGTCCGGGCTCGGCAGGCTGGCGCTGCTCCGTGCGGACTGGGAACGCGCCCACGACCTGCACGAGCGCGCCCGACGACTGGCTGCCGAGCAGGGCTACACCTACGGCGAGATCCACGCCGAGATGGGGCTCGCCCTCGGCGCGCGTCGCTGCGGTGACCTCGACGCCGCCCAGGGGTATCTCGTCCGGATCCGCGACGGGCACGCTGGGGTGTCGTCGAAGATCGGGGACCATCTGCTGCTCGCCGAACTCGGCTTCCTCGCCGAACTCCGTCGGGACGCGGACGCGGCGACGGCCAACCACCTTCGTGGCCTGGAGATCGGGGCCGCTCTTCGCGAGCCACGAGCGCTCGCCCTCTCCCTGGAGGGCATCGCGGGCGCGGCGACGCTGTCCGGCGACGCGGCTCACGCCGACCGTGCGGGCCTGCTGCTCGGCGCGGCGGACGCGGCGCGTCGAAGTGTCGGCGCACCGTTGCCGGCAGCCGAACGCGGGGACGTCGACCGGATCGCGACGGCGGCGACGGCCGTGCTGGGCGGGGCGGCCTTCGACGACGCGTTCCGCCGGGGTGCGCAACTGAGCCTTGCGGAGGCGGTGCGGGTCGCGCGGGCCACCCGGAACGCGCCGGACGCGCCGGACGTGCGGGACGTGCGGGCAACGGGAGACGAACCCTAGGTCTTCGTCGCCAGACGTCCCGCCGCGAGTGCCGCGAGGTCCACCTGGTCGAGCGCGGTGACCACGATGTCGGCGTCGGCCTTGGCCAACAGCTCGGCGTCGTTCGCGCGCGCGATCCCGATCGCCCACATCGCACCGGCCTTGGCCGCCTCGACACCCGCCTCGGCGTCCTCCAGGACGATGGCGTCCCTCGGCGCCACGTCGAGCTCGTGCGCGGCGGCGAGATAGATGTCCGGGTGCGGCTTTCCGTGCGCGAAGTCCCTGCCCGACACGTCGGCGTCGAAGAAGTCCAGCAGGGTGAGCCCGGGACCCACGGAGGACGAGGAGATCTTCTGCTCGGCGGCGAACTTGTCAAGCCGGATCTGACGCAGGAACAGTTGGGCGTTCTTCGACGACGACGCGGCCGCGACCCGGAGTCCGGCGTCCTTCACCGCGATGATGAACCGCAGTGCGTCCGGATAGGCGGTGAAGTCGCCGGCCTCGATGAGCCGGACCACCATCGTCTGCTTCCGGTCGGCGTACTGGGTCGCCCTGGTCTCCTTCTCGTCGTCGGGGACGTGGAAGTAGCTCAACGCCGAGCGGGCGCCGTCCATGCGGGGCTTGCCCGACATCTCCTCCTGGTAGACCTGGGGCGTGAACGCGTCGGCCGACCAGGTGGTCTGGCCGGCGATGTCGCGCCAGTCGGACTCCATCAGTTCGCGCAGCGACTCTCGCCATGCCTTCTCGTGCGGCGAGTCGACGAGCACACCGTCCACGTCGAAGATCGCGCCCATGAAGCGTGTCGGCATGCGTCCTCCCTACCTGTCTAGGTGACGAGCGGTTCCGCGAGGCCGTTGTTTCTCAGCACGAACGAGGTGCTCTCGCCGGGGCACAGGTCCCGGACGTCGGAGCCGATGCCCACCCGGACCGGTCGGCTCACTCCCTCGGGATGGACCGAGAGCCGCAGGCAGCCACCCTCGAAGGCCACCATGAGCGGCGTACCTCGAAACGTCATCGCGAACCTCAAACCGTCGAGCCGCCGTGGCAGCCGCGGATCGAAGTACAGAACGCCGTCCCTGATGTGGATCCGCGGGTACGAGCGTTGGACCAGGTCGAGAGTCCCGCACATGACACCCATGTGGATGCCCTCCTGAGTGGTGCCACCCTGGATGTCGCGGAGGTCACTCTCCAACGCCACGAGGAACCGTTCCCAGGAGCTCCTGGGGTCATAGGCCGCGAGAACCCCCGCGTGGGTGACGAAACTGAGGGTCGAGCCGTGTGAGGTCCGCCGGTCGTAGTAGACGATGTTCCTGTGCGCGGTGTCCGGACCGTAGGCGTAGTCGAGTCGTTCGAAGATCTCCGCCAGCTCGTCCTCGGCGAAGAGGAAGAACAGCATCACCGTGTCGGCCTGCTTCGCGAGCTTGTAGCGGTTCGGATCGTCGCCCTCTGCCCGCAGGATCCGGTCCAGCCGTTGGATGTTGCCGTACTTCGCGCGGTAGGCGTCCCAGTCGAGCTCCTCGAGGTCCTCGTATCCCTCGAACTGGCTGATGATTCCGTCGTCATGGAACGGCACGTACATCCGCCGGCTCATGTCCTCCCAGCTGGTGAGCTCCTCGTCGGTGAGGTCGAGACGCTCGCACAACGCCTCGGCGCGACTCTTCGGCAGCAGCGACAACACGTCGTGCGCGAGCCGACAGAGCCACGCCACCATCACGTTGGTGTAGGCGTTGTTGCGCAGGCCGCCCTCGGTGGAGCCCGGGTACTTCTCGTGGAACTCGTCCGGCCCCATCACGCCGTGGATCTCATAGCGACCCCGCTCGGCGTTGAAGACGGCGATCGAAGCCCAGAACCGCGCGATCTCGAGCATCATCTCCGCGCCGTAGTCGGCGAGGAAGGCCAGGTCGTTGGTCGCCTGGAAGTAGTGCCAGATGTTGTAGAAGATCGCCGCGCTCACATGGCGCTGGTTGTGGCTGAGGTCGGGCTCCCAGCGGCCGGTCAGCGGATTGAGGTGGATGCGTTGTGTCTCCTCCTTGCCGTCACTTCCGCTCTGCCAGGGGAACATCGCCCCGCGCAGCCCGGCGTCGTGGGCCGCTGCCTGTGCCGCGCCCAGCCGGCGGTAGCGGTACATCAGCAGGCCGCGGGTGACCTCCGGCATCCGGAAGGTCAGGAACGGATACACGTAGAGCTCGTCCCAGAAGACGTGCCCGCGATAGGCCTCGCCGTTCAGGCCGCGGGCTGGTACGCCGGCGTCCAGGTCGACGGTGTGGTGCGAACAGACCTGCATGAGGTGACCGATGTGCAGGCGTAGCAGGAGTTGCACGTGGTCGTCGCCGGGCACCACCATGTCGCAGTCGCGCCAGAGTTCGTCAGAAGCAGAGATGTGACGCTGCAGGGCGTCGCTGAAGTCGCTGTAGCGCAGCGCCGACGTGCCGGCCCGCTCGAGGGTGTCACTGGTCGCCGGATCGCGGGAGTTGATGAAGGCCACCATCTTCTCCACCCGTACGGGCGTTCCCTGGTGCACGTCGAAGGCGAGCACCTGGTGGATGTAGTCCTCCATCTGGTAGAGGCCGCGCTCCACCGCGACGGGCTCCTCGCCCTCGAACACCCGGGTGCGCGCCGCGTGGCTGACGTACAGGTTCGACTGTCGTGTCTGCACCTTGAGCGCGATGACCTCGGGCCCGAACGTGCGCGGGGAAACAGGGTCGAGGTGGCGCCCCTCCAACGGCTTGTAGCGGGCCACGCCCTTGTTGGTCATGCGTCCGTCGATCGCCGATATCAGCTCCACCCGGCCCGACCAGTTCTGCGGCGTGAGCGTCCACTCGATACCGGCGTGGTGGACGTCGGCCATGCTGACGAAGCGCCGACTGCGCAGTGTCGTCTCGCGACCCGCGTGGTCGCGGAAGCGAAGGTCGCGGATGACGGTGGCCTGGTGGATGTCGAGTTCGTGGCGGTAGCTGAGCAGTTCGACGTCGGCCAGCCTGATCGCGTCCTCGCCCTCGATCCGGAGCTTGAGCACCAGCCAGTTGGGCAGGTTGACCAGATCCTCGTTGAGGACGGGTAGGCCGCCGAGGATCGTGGTCTCGCGGTTGTAGATTCCGTGGACGTACGTGCCTGGGTAGTGCACGCCGTCGGCGTCCTCCCACTCCGCCGTGCCGCGCGAGCACAGATAACCGTTGCCCGTCGAGGTGAGTGCTTCGCGCAGCCCTTCCTCGGCAGGGTCGAAGCCGTCGAACGTCAGTGCGAAGTCCTTCACCTGACCTCCTGATCGTTCCCTTGGAAGATCGGCAGAGGTGCGTGTGGATGCTCGACACATCCCGGGAGAATCGGACGAGTCTCGCTATCCGCGTGTAGTCCGAACTGGCGTTGGACGGGAACAGCCGCGACGGAATGCGCCATGTCTCGTTTCGGTGTCTTGTGACTCCAGGCTACCTCCCGGCGCGGGGCGACGGCCGACCTTCGCTCAGGCGGACCGCGCGCTGAGGGTCTGGAAGTGGACCAGCCGTCGCTGCATGTCTGCGTACGACGGCACCGAGGTCGCCGCCGGCACCGCGCGCTCGGCGCGGACGCTCGTCGCCACCGCCACCGCCGCGTCGACGGCCGCCCGGTAGGGGAGCGAACCGGTGCTCACCCGTCGGACGCCGAGCTTCGCGAGGGCGCTGAGCGACAGGCCCGGCGCCACGAGGACGTTCACGGGGACAGGGACGTGGGCGGTGAGTTCGCGCAGGTCGGCCGGCGCGGACACACCGGGGACGAAGATCCCGTCGGCTCCGGCCTCGACATAGGCGTTGGCGCGCCGGAGAGTCTCGGAGATCCCAGCCTCCTGCCCGAGCCAGTAGGTGTCGACCCGAGCGTTGACGTACACGTCGGGGCGGCGTCGCTTGACGGCGGCGACCTTCGCCGCGTGCGCGCTCGGGGCGACCAGCCGCTCGGCGGAGCTGTCCTCGATGTTGACCCCCGCGACGCCCAGGCCGGCGACGTAGTCCGCCACCTGCTCGGGATCGTCGTCGTATCCATCCTCGATGTCCGCGGAGATGTGGGCGGGAAGCACGGCGAGCACCCGGGCCAGTGCGCGGGTCGGCTCCTTGCTCGACCGGCCGCCGTCGGGACGGCCGGCGCTCGCCACCACACCGAAGCTCGTCGTCCCGATGGCGGGGAACCCGGCGTCGACGAAGGCGAGCGCGGACGCCACGTCCCAGGCGTTGGGGAGCAGCAGTGGAAGGTCATCGTCGTGGAGTTCACGGAACGTCGTGCGTGGAACATCCATGCCCAGAAGGTTAACGCCGGGACTCTTCGGCACTCGCCGAAGCGACGTCGTGTCAGCGGCCGTCCGAGGGAGTGTCAGCGGGCGTCCCAGGGAAGGGTGGGCCGCCGGGACTGCACGGCCATGCCGGCGATCATGGTGAGCACGACCACGGCGCCGTAACCCGCGATGGTCGTTCGCAACCCGATCAGGTCGACGAGTTCTCCCGCGACGAGAACGGGTGCGCCGTAGGCGAGATAGGCCACCAGATAGATCGCGGCGAAGACCTCGGCACGCTGGTGCGCTTCCGTCAGCGGCGAGATTACCCGGAGTACGGCGGGAAAGACCCAGCCGATGCCCGCACCACTGAGAACCACACCGAGGAGGAGGAGCCAGAACACGCCACCGACCACACTCAGCACCGTGATGGCGGCTCCCGCGACAGACACGGCGGCACCGGTCGTGATGCTGCGGCGATGGCCCATCCCGCCAAGGAGGATGCCGACCACGGCGGAGGTGGCGGGTTGCAACGCCACGACGACACCGTTGACGAGTCCGCTGTCCATCCTGAAGACGGCACTGTCGATCGAGGGAGCAAGGCCCAGGAACAGTCCGGACAGCATCCACGCGGCGGTGAGCACGGGCAGCGCGGCGAAGAACTCCGGCTGCACTGCGCGGGTCACTCGCAGCCGGGGAACGAGTGAGCGGACCGCACCCGCGCGCCGCGAGACCGTTTCCGGTGACGCGATGAGCACGATGATCGCGCCCACGAAGAACAACGACAGCGCCCCGAACACGATCGGGCCCGGATTCTGGCTGAACTGCGCCGCGACCCCGGAGACGAGCGCGCCCAGAGCGAGTGCGCCCATCGGGGTGATGCTGCTGATCAGGGTGCCGAGCCGGCGATGTCGCTCGGGAGCGAACTCGATGATCGTCGCGGTGAACGTACTCGTCGCGACCCCTGTCGCCGCCCCCTGAACGGCGCGTGCGACGACGATCCAGCCGATGCTCGGTGCGACGACGAAGATGAGCATCGCCGCGATCTGGAGGACGAGGGCGCCCACGAGTACGGGTCGTCGTCCGATGTGGTCGGACAGGGATCCCGCTACGAGCAGGGTCAACAGGAGCGTCAGGGCGTAGATGGCGAACGCGACCGTCAGCGTCCCGTCCGTAAAGTGCCATTCCTGTTGGTAACGGACGAACAGCGGGCTTGGTGCACCCGCCGCGAAAGGTATACCGACGAAGGCGATGATCGCGCCCACGAACGCCGCCATCGGGGAGAGTCGGCTCCGCCGCGTTCGCGCGGAGTCGTCGTCCCGGACCGTTCTGCTCCGGGATCCCTCCGAATGCGCCAGGTCCACTCCTCACCGCACGAGCGATTACGTCGAGCGGTCGACGCTAGCGCGGCCGTCCGGATGGGGGCAAACGGGCCCGGCGTTAGGGTGAAGGAGTCAAGAGGGCCTTGCGCCCGGTGGAGGCAAGCTGGTCCTGACGCGGGGAGTGGCGACAGATGACCAGAACCGACATCGAAATCACCGCCGCCGGTCGTCGCGTCACCGGAGTGGGTACGGGATCTGTCGACTCGGGCGCCCCGCTGATCGTCGCTCTGCCCGGTGGGAGCTACAACGCGAGGTACTTCGATCTGCCCAGGCACTCACTGCTCGAGGTCGGCGCGGCCACCGGCTTCCAGATCGTCGCCCTGAACCGCCCCGGCTACGCGGGTAGTGAGCGTCTCCCGGGTGATTCGGTGACCTTCGCCGGCAACGCCGAGATGCTCGACCACGCCATCGGCGCACTGTGGGAAAGGGTCCCGGGGCGCTGTCCTGGCGTCGTCGTCATCGCCCATTCGATCGGGGCGGCCATCGCGGTTCACCTCGCGGCGAGGGAGCCGCGGTGGCCGCTGCTCGGCGTCGCGCTCAGTGGGCTGAGCGACTTCTGCCGCGAGCCGATCGTCGACCTGTTCCACGCGATGCCGCCCGGGCAGGCCGTCGTCTTCAGCCCTGAGCAGCGTCGCGGGTTCATGTACGGTCCGGACGACACCGTCGACGCCGACGTACTCGAGGTGTCCGCGCCCTCGATGGAACCCGTCCCGGTCGAGGAACTGCTCGAGCTCACCGGTGAATGGGCCACCATGGCGCCCGAACTCCTCGCCGGCGTACGGGTCCCCGTCTTCAGCGTGCTGGCCTGCTTCGACCACCTGTGGGAGATCGACCAGGCCGGTCTCGACAGGTTCAACGGTTACTTCACGGGCACGCCCAGGTTGGAGACCGAGCTCCTCCGGGAGAGCGGACACAACATCGACCATCACCACGTCGGGCGCGCGTTGCACCTGGGGCAACTGAGCTTCGCGTGGGCGTGTGCCTTCGACCGATAGGCCGGTCCGCCGCGGCCGCGTGTGAAACAGCCACTAGGTCGTCCGGACCGGGAGGGTGCGGGCGCCGATCATCTCCGGCGTCGGCATGAACACGGGCGGGTTGCCCGGAACCGTTCGCAGCGACGGGAACCGGTCGAGCAGGATGTCGAGGGCGACCCGGCCTTCCAGTCGGGCCAACGGTGCGCCCAGGCAGAAGTGCACGCCGCGGCCGAAACCAAGGTGCGGGTTGGGGTCGCGGGTCGGGTCGAACACGTCCGGGTCGGCGAACTGACGTTCGTCCCGGTTGGCGGCACCCACCCACACCATGAGCATCTGGTCGGCCGGCACGCGCTGCCCGCCGATCTCGGTGTCCACAGTGGTGGAACGGGCGACCGTGGGGAACGGCGAGAGGATCCGGACGGTCTCCTCGATCACACCTGGCACCTTCGACCGGTCCGCCCGTACGGCCTTCGCCTGGTCGGGGTGGAGGTCGAGGGCCAGGACGGCGTTGCCGAGCAGCAGGGTGGTCGTGATGTGGCCGGCGACGAGCAGCAGGTTGGCGAAGTTGACCACCTGGTTGTCGGTGAGCCGTTCACCGTCGACCTCGGCGTGGACGAGCTTGCTCAGCAGGTCCTCGCGCGGCTGCCGCCTACGCTCCGCCGCGTGCTCGCCGAAGTAGTCCAGCATCGCCTGCAGGTCGCCGAGGCCTTCCGCCTCGGCCGTTGCGCCCAGGTCGGTGTCACCCTCCCAGAACCGCGCCTTGCTGGCGAACAGTTGGTCCACCCATTGCCGGAAGAGGTCCCGGTCGCTGGCCGGGACGCCCAGGAGTTCGGCGATGACGATCACGGGCAGTGGGTAGGCCAGGTCTCCCACAAGGTCGAACTCGTCCCGATCCGCCACGGCGTCGAGCAGTTCGTGGGTGATCTTGGCGATTCGGGGCTCCAGGTCGGCCACGACCTTGGGAGTGAAGACGTGGCTCACCAGTCTGCGCAGGTTGCGGTGGTCCTGCCCGTCCATCTGCAGCAGGTTGCCGTCGTTCAGTCGCGCCATGGTGCCGTCGTCGTCCGCGGCGAAGAGCCGGGTGAGATCGGAGGAGAACGTCCTGGGGTCGTTGAGGATCGTGAGCGCCTCCGGGTAGCCGAACACGTTCCACATCCCTATCTTCTCGTCGAACTCGACGAGTCGTTCCGGTCGGCGTCCGCGCAGCCAGAAGTGCTGTTTGCAGGCGCCCCATTCCTCGGCGACTCTCATCGAAGTGCCCCTCGTTCCGGTGGCCCTGGTGGCCACTCTCGCGAGCAGGATGCGGGGAGCCGCTTTTACCGCGGTTTCACGCTGGTTTCAGGCCCGGCCGACGCTCTCACTCGTCGTCGGTCTCGCTTCGGTCCACGCGGACCACGTCCTCGTAGGTGACCTGCAACCGAGCACGCCCACGAAGTGCAACCCGGTCACGACCAGGGCGAGGACGGGTAGCCGGAACTCAGGCAGGTGGGTGGCCGGCCGCGGCCAGTTGCCGCCGGATGAAGCGCTCCGCTCGTTCGTGTTCGAGCATCGGGTCGCAGAACTCGTCGTACAGGCGCTCGGTCAGCTTCCGCACCCTGGCCGGCTCGGTGGGAGCCAGGTCGTGTAGCTGGTGTGGATCGGCCTCGAGGTCGAACAGCTGATGCGGTGCGCGGGCGTTGTAGAGCAGCTTCCACTGGTTCTGACGCACCATGTAGGCACTGCCTCGGGTGCCGTGACCGTGATACTCGGCGAACACCGCGCGTTCGCTGGGCGAGGCCTGCAGATCCTGCAGCGGGGAACCTGCGAGGTCCGCCGGCCGTGGCACGTCGACCGCGGTGAAGACGGCGGCGTTCAGGTCCCAGTGGGTGACGGGCGTGGTGACCCGCTGTCCTCGTCCGAAGCCGGGCCCGGCGACGACCAGGGGAACCCGTGCGGAGTCCTCGTACATGCTGCACTTCCACCACATGCCGAACGTCCCGAGCATCTCGCCATGGTCGGAGGTGTAGACGACGACCGTGTTGTCCGACTGCCCGGTGCGTTCCAGCGCGTCGAGAAGCAGGCCGAGTTGCTGGTCGACGTAGGTGACCCTGCCGTAGTAGGCGCGACGGTGCTGACGGGTCAGCTCCTCGGTGAAGACCTGGGTGCCGAAGTGACGGCGCAGGTCTGCCGCGTAGGGGTGGTGCGCCGGTGCCGCGTCGACGCCGTACTCCGGTAGGTCGTCGTGGCCGGCGTAGCGGTCCCACAGCTCCTGGGTGACGTAGTGGGGGAAGTGAGGTGCGATCAGGTTCACCTCCATCGTCCAGGGTGTGCCGGGTTTCGGGCGTTCGATGAAGGCGAGCGCGTCCGCTACGCGCTGATCGTCCACGCGGAAGGGGTCCTCACGGACACCGACACCCTGTGCCCGCTTGTGGGAGTCCTGCCGCAACGCGAGAGGACTGCGACTGACGTGGATGTCACCGGCCAGCCGGTAGTCGGCGCCGAGCATCTCGGTGAAGCCGAGCTCGTCCGGTGGGCGATAGGCGTCGACCTTGCCGACGTGCACCGCGTGGACGCCGGCGGCGTCGAGCAGGCTGCCGTAGGACGGGTAGTTGGGCCGCTCGATCGCGAGGGAGTTGTTGTAGCACTGAATCTCGTGCACCGGTCGTCCCGCGATGAACGACGACCGCGACGGGCAGCACAGCGGAGACGGGGAGTAGGCGCTCTCGAACACCACACCGCGTTCGGCGAGCCGATCCAGGTGGGGTGTTTCGACGAACGGATGCCCGTCGGTGGAGGCGATCCTGGGATTGTGCTCGTCGGACTTGAGGATGAGGACGTTGTGACGGGACGGGCTACTTGACGGCACCGGCGACTCCCTCGACAAAGTAACGCTGGAGGAACAGGAACAACACGATGATCGGCAGCAGACCGATCGTCGCCGCCGCGGCCATCCCGCTCCAGTCGGTGAAGTACTGGCTCTGGAACGAGTAGATCCCCACCGACAGGGTACGCAGGTCCGGCTGGTTGAGCGTCAACACGAGCGGTAGCAGGAAGTCGTTCCAGGAGTGCATGAACTGCAGGATGATCGCGGTGGCGACGACCGGTTTCGCGAGCGGGAGGTAGATCCGCCAGAAGATCCGGAGGAACCCGGCGCCGTCCAGCATGGCCGCCTCCTCGAGTTCCTTGGGCAGTTGGCTGAAGTAGCCCGCGAAGAGCAGGGTCGCGACGACGTGCGCCCCGCCCGCCTCGGCGAGGGTGATGCCCCACAGAGAGCCCTGCAGGTGAAGCTTGTTGATCAGATCGAAGACCGGGATGATCGTGTAGCCCTCTGGCAGGAAGATGGCAGCGGCCAACACCCCGGCGACGACGCGCTTGCCCGGGAATCGGTAGCGGCCGAGGACGTAGCCCATCATCGCCACGGCGGGCACCGAGATGAGGATCGACATGACGGTCACGAAGACCGTGTTGAGGAAGTAGCTCCCGATGTGCGCGTCCTGCCAGGCACGGACGTAGTTGTCGAGGCGGATCACCGAGGGAAACAGCCCGAGCCCGCCGAAGATCTCGGCGTTCGACTTGATCGACGACGACACCATCCACAGGAACGGGTAGATCCAGACGAGGCACACCGGAACCAGAACGGCGCTGATCAGGGTCAGGCGCAGCCAGGTCCGTCCGCGACGGGAACGCCGTGGTCGTCGGGTCGGCTCGGTGCGGTTCCGTGGCCTTGTCGCGAGGGTCACCATCAGTCGTTCACCCGTTCACCAACTGCGACCGCGCCTGCCCGGCCTTGCGGGCGGCGTACACCTGCAGCAGGGCGATCAGCATGACCACGACTCCGAAGAAGCAGCCAGCCGCGGAGGCATAGCCGAGGCGGGGGACGCCTCCGGCTTGGTCGGCGGCGAAGGCGGTCTGGTAGATGTACACCTCGATCACCTGGGTCGAGAAGTACGGCCCGCCCTTGGTCATCGCCTGGACCACCGCGAAGACGTGCAAGGTCGCGTTGGCGGTGAGGAGAACGATGATCGCCGCGAAGGGCAGGAGCATCGGCACGGTGATGTGTCGGAGCAGCTGGAAGCGGCCCGCGCCATCCACCTGGGCCGCCTCGTAGAGCATCCTCGGAACTGTCTGCAGCGCCGCCAGCCAGTAGATCATCGTGATGCCGAAGTTCTTCCAGATCTCCACGGCCATGACAGACCACAGCGCGGTGTGTGGGTTGCCCAGGAAGTCGATGGGGGCGTCGATCAGTCCGAGGCCGGTGAGCGCCTGGTTCACCGGGCCGTGGAAAGGGCTCATGACGAACGTCATGACGATGCCGACGATCGCGGCTGTGGTCACCACGGGTAGGAAGAAGAACGTCCGGAACACCGGAGCGAGCTTGAACGCCTGGTTGTTGAGCAGGATCGCGATCAGGAGCGAGAGCACCAGCCGGATCGGCACCGCGACGAGCACGAACAGGAACGACCTGCCGAAGGCGTGCCAGAACATCGGGTCGTCGACCAGTTCGCGGTAGTTTTCGAGGCCGACGAAGTTCCGGTCGGCGGTGAAACCGGTCCAGTCGAGGAAGGAGAAGTACCACGACATCACCATCGGGTAGAACGTGAACATCCCGGCCAGCACCAGCGCCGGGAGCATGAAGACATAGCACCAGCGCGACGTCAGGAGTTGCCTCCACGTACTGGTGGACGGTCCTCCCGTGCTGGTGAGTTCAGCGGTGGTGCGTGTGATCGCCATCGAAGGCCTCCCGGGCCACCCGGGCTGTCAGGACAGTTCCGCGTACATCTCGGGCGTGTAGTCCTTCGCCGGATCCCAGTTGGGAAACTCCCAGTCCGCTCGGGACACCTTGGCACCCTTGGCCCGCGCCGCCTTGACGGCGTCCTCCAGCGCCCGTTCGCTGCGATCGTTGAGGTCGCGCAAGGTGGCCTTGATGTCGTCGATCTGGCCGCTGAAGATGCCCTGGGCGATGTCGACCAGGGCCGGCTTGACCGGCTTCTGCGCGAGGGTCACATGGACGGCGTCGGGGTTGCGGACCTCCACCATCGGCGCCATACGCAGCAACCTCGCGGCGATGTCCCAGCCGGCCTTGGCGCGGTCGCTGAGCAGGTCGGTACGCCGGGCGCGGGCGTTGGCGTCGGGTCGCTGCGAGGTCAGGTTGCCTTCGGAGGCCGTGACGATGTTGGTCTGTCCCTCCAGGCTGCCCATGTAGGAGAAGAGGTCACCGGCGATCGACTTGTACCTGCTCTTCGCGAAGACGAACGCCTGGTTGGCACCGACCTCCTGGTAGGCCGACGGCGCCCAGGTTCCCTTCGTCGGGCTTGGAGGCATGGCGACGCCGAAGTCGTAGTCGGGGTTGATGGTCGGCCATTCCGGGATGTCCCACGGTCCGTCGAAGATCATGCCCGCGACACGCTGCGGCATTCGCGCCCGTGCGTCGGACTCGCCGAGGCTGAGGAACCCCGGGAAGATGCTCCCGTCGGCCTTGAGTGCGAGGAGCAACTCGAACGCGTCGTACAACTCCGGCGCGGTGTAGGCGTACCGGCCCGTCTTCCAGTCGATCCAGAAGTCGGAGCCGCGGCGAGCGCCGGCGAGTTCGGCCAGGGCGCCGACGACGGCGCTGATGCCCGTCCCGTAGAGCATGAGCCCGTAGTAGTTTCCCTTGCCCTGTTGGGTGATCTTCTTGGCCGCGGTGCGGAACGTGTCCCAGCTCATGGGCTCGTTCTCCGGGTCGTGGCCCGAGCGTTCGAGGTACTCACGGTCGTACATCAGCATCTGGCCGTAGCGCTTGCTCGAGGTCACGGGCCAGGTGTAGGTGCGGCCGTTGAAGATGTGCACCCCGGGAACGAAGGAGTTCCTGGGGAATCCTGCCTTCCACTTCTCGAAGTCAGGGATCACGTCGTCGATCGGGACGACCCAGCCCTCGTTCACCATGACCTGGACGGGCACGTTGTTGGGCTTGGCGAAGACGTCGGGGGCGGTGCCGTTGCGTACGCCGAGGGGCACGACCTCGTTGATCCGATCCCAGGGCGAGTCCTGGTAGTCGATGCGGATGTTGGGGTGCTTCTTCTCGTACGCGCGGAACAACGGCTTCTCGAACATCGCCTTGAGGTCGCCGCTGTCCATCCAGTGGAAGGTGACGTCGCCGGTCGGGAGCTTCGCGCCGCTGTCGGGAAGGTTGTAGTCGTGCGTGGGTTTCGGGCTCGCCGCGCCGGCCGCGTTCGGATCCGTCACCACCTTGCAGCCCGCCAGTCCCAGTCCGAGGCCGGTAGCGCCCAAGGCGGCCAGTACCTGTCGCCGAGACATCGCCCCTCGGCCCACCCACGTGCTACTGCTCATTCCCTACTCCTGCTCGCCTGTCCGGGAGGGCCGGCGCCCCGTCGGGTCGTCGTCGGCCTGGCTGGGAGCGTACCCACTATTCCTATCAATCCGATAGGAAGTCCGGTAGATGAGACATGGCGGCTTCGGGTGGTTCGTCGGGCCTAGCCTCGACGGGACGGCTCGTCCTCGCGTGACGAGCGGAAAGGTTCGGCAGCGTGACGGGTGGCAGCGCAGGACCCAACGTGGTGGTCTTCTTCACCGATCAGCAGCGTTGGGACACGACCGGGCTTCATGGCAATCCGTTGGAGCTCACCCCGAACCTCGACCGGCTGGCACGGCAGGGCACCCACCTGTACCACTCGTTCACTTGCCAGCCGGTGTGCGCGCCCTCCCGCGCCGTACTCCAGACCGGCCAGTACCCCACGACGACCGGGGTCTTCCGTAACGGCCTGCGGCTGCCGCCGACCACGCCGACGCTGGCGCATCACTTCGGTGCGGCGGGCTACGCCACCGGATACATCGGAAAGTGGCATCTGGCGGACCGGACCGCGGTCGGCCCGGTCGCCCCAGAACAACGCGGCGGATACCAGTACTGGCTCGCTTCCAACGCGTTGGAGCACACCTCGGACGCCTACGACACGGTGATGTACGACGAGAACGGCGAGCCGGTCAGTCTGCCCGGCTACCGGGTCGACGCCCTCACCGACGCGGCCATCCGTTACGTCGACGCGCACCAGGCCGAGCCGTTCTACCTGTTCGTGTCCTATCTGGAGCCCCACCACCAAAATCACCGCGACGACTACCCGGCACCACACGGGTACGACGAGCGGTACCGCGGGCGTTGGGTGCCGCCAGATCTGGCCGCGCTCGGTGGCACCGCGCACAGTCACCTCGGCGGCTACTTCGGCATGGTCAAGCGCCTGGACGAAGCACTCGGTCGGCTGCTCGACGCGCTGGAGAGCATGGGCATCCTCGACAACACCGTCGTGCTCTTCACCTCCGACCACGGCAACCACTTCAAGACCCGCAACGGCGAGTACAAGCGGTCGGTGCACGACGCCTCGATCAGAGTGCCCACCGTCATCTCCGGTCCCGGCTTCCAGGGCGGCCGGGAGATCCGAGACTTGGTCAGTCACATCGATCTCGCGCCAACGCTGCTCGACGCGGCCGGCCTCGCGGTACCCGAGGAGATGCAGGGTCGCTCCCTCCTGCCGCTGGTGCGCGGAGAGAGGAACGACTGGCCGGACGACATGTTCGTTCAGGTCAGCGAGTCCCAGGTCGGTCGTGCCGTCCGTACGGCGCGGTGGAAGTACGGCGTGGTGTCGCCGGATGCCGACCCGACGACCGAGCCGGGCGCGAACCGCTATGTGGAGACATACCTCTACGACCTGCGGGCGGACCCGTACGAGCTGCGCAACCTCGCTGGACTCACGTCCCATCGGGTGGTCGCGGACCGTCTGCGTGAGCGCCTGGTCCGCAGGATGATCCAGGCCGGCGAGGCGGAGCCGAAGATCGAGCCGGCCACGCCGGCTGACGGGAAACAGTTGCGGGTGGCCGTCAACGAGGTCGGACAGTAGCGGAGCGGACGCCGGACGACCACGTCCGATCGCCGCCGGTACGCCGGGCCCAACGCCGACAGGCTGGACCGGTGTCCGATTTCACCAGGTCATACCGCGCCCTCAGGACGCCCGACTTTCGTCGACTCTGGACGGGAGCGACGCTCTCCACCCTCGGCGACGGCATGACGTTCGTCGCACTGTCGTGGCTGGTTCTGGCGCGACCGGGGGGTACGACCCAGCTCGGTCTGCTCGGCGTCTGTTACACCGCACCTGTCCTGGTGGGCGGGCTCGCGGTCGGGCCTGTGCTCGACAGGTTCGACAAGCGGACCGTCCTCATGGTGGACAGCGGGTTCCGTGCCGCGGTGGTGGCCACGATCCCGCTGACCGTCGCGTTGGGCGCGATGCCCACCTGGCTGCCGTTCGTCGTCGCCGGCTGCTACGGCCTGCTGAAGATGGTGCCGCTGGCGGGTTTCCCGGCGGCGATCCCGCAGCTCGTCGCAGACCACGACCTGGACTCCGTCAACGCGCTCGAGTCACTCAGCTTCAGTGTCGCGAGCGTGGTCGGCCCGGCCGCCGCCGGCGTGCTGATCAGCCAGATCGGCGCCGCCAACGTACTGATCGTCGACAGCGTGTCCTTCCTCCTCTTCGCCCTCACCGCGAGGACGGTACGGCGACCACTGCGACCCCTGCGACCCCTGCGGCCACAGCGACCGCTCGCGAACGCAGACGGGCTTGGCGGGCAGGTGCCTGCCCCGCCTCGTTCGGCCGCACTGGCGAGCCTTCGCGGTGACCGGGTGATCGTGGCCACGACCCTCGCGTTCATGGCATTCAACATCGCCGAGGGCATGCTGATGGTGGCCGCTCCCTGGCTTGCGAAGAACCACCTCCCCGGTGGGGCCGGCGTCCTCGGCGCTCTGCTGTCGGCGACCGCGGCCGGCGAGATGGTCGGCGCCGCCCTCGCCGGACATCGCCAACCGCGTCGACGGCTGCCCGCGATCGGATTGCTGCAGATCCTCGCCGGCACGGCGTTTCTCGCGCTGCTCGTGACGTCCCAGCACCTGGTGGTGATAGCGGGGTTCTTCGCGGTCGGGATGCTGAGCGCTCCCATGACGGTGTGGGCACAGTCCCTGCGGATGCGTCGGATCGCGCCCGCGCTCCACGGTCGGGCGTTCGCCGCGCTCCGTACGCTGATGCAGTCGACCCCACCGATCGGCACGGCGCTGGTGACGCCGCTGCTCGTGCACTCCCAACTCGCCATCGCCGCGGTTGTCATGGCTGCCGTCGCGGGGCTGCCCGGCCTCTACCTGCTGTTCGCGGTGTCGGAGGAGTCGCCGACCCGCGCGGTCGCGACTGCTACCTGAGTGCGGACGCTACGACGCGACGCGTGATCGCCGGGAACCTTCGGTCGACGAAGCGGGCTGTGGAACCGGCTCGCCGGTCCCGCAGCCCGCTCGACACTTGGCCGACCCCGCCGCCACGATCACGTCACCCGTGGCAGGAGGCAAGCCCATCTTGACGTCGTAGGTCAGTTGACCCGCATGCGGTCGAGCGTGGCCGAACGACGTTCTTCCTGCGCCTTGGTGAGCCGCAGGCCCGACGCGGAGGTGGCGGCACAGAACCGGTCGTTGGCGGGACGCTTGCCATCGACCAGGAACTTGGTGGTGACGTTCAGCGCGCAAGGGTTGTCATTGAACAGGTAGACGCCGTGTCCGCCCTCGTCGACGCTGACGAGCCGCGCGCGGTCACCGAGCTTGTCGCGCATCGCGAGCCCACCGACGTATGGCGTCGCGGGGTCCCGGAGGTTCTGCAGCAGCAGGATGTTGGACGGCCCGTCGTCGGTGATCTCGACCTTCTTCTCCAGCGGAGCCGGCCAGTACGCGCACGGCAGAATGTTGGCCGCCGATCCTCCCATGATCGGGTAGCGCGCCCGGTCGATCCGAGTGTTGCGCTTGTACGTCGCAACGTCACTGGGCCATTCGGTGTCGTTGCAGATGATGGCGAGCTGAGCGGAGGTGGGGTTGTCGTACGGGTTCGGTGTGGCGGCCTTCGCGCCGGGCTTCGCGCCGACCTGGGCGCCGACCGGCGGGAGGCCGGGTGACGTCGACTTGTCCATCGCCTTGCGGACCGCGGCCGTGTCGGACTCGGCCAACGCCTGCCAGAGTTGGGCGACCAGTGGGAAGCTCTGGTCGGAGTAGAGGCCGCTGAACACCTGCAGCCGGAACATCTTGCCGTTCATGCCCAGCACCGGCTCCTGGTCGAGTCGGGCGACGAGCTTGAAGAAGTTGTCACGCACCGCGGCCGGGGTCCGCCCGAGTCCGTAGGTGCCGTTGCGGGCGGCGGCGTACTTCGCGAAGTCGGGGAACCTGTCCTCCGCGCCGAGGCCGAACTGCCGGAAGCCGTCGACGTCCAGCGCCGAGTCACCGACGTTGCTGTCGAGGACCACCCGGTCGGTCCGGTCAGGGAACATCGACACGTACGCCGAACCGAGGACGGTGCCGTAGGAGATGCCGTAGTAGCTGATCTTCTCCTCGCCGAGCGCGGCCCGGATCATGTCCATGTCACGTGCGGTGTTGGCCGTGGACATGTGGCGAAGGGTGCCGGCCGTGTCGTGGTCGAAGCACTGCTTCGCGACACCCTTGGCAATCTCGGCCTGTGCCGCCACTTCGGCGTTGTTCGAGGCGTACGGCGGGATGTTGCTGTCGTAGCCCTGCTCCAGGGTGAGCCCGCAGGTGACCGGTGCGGAGGCGCCGATGCCACGCGGGTCGAAGCCGATGATGTCGTAGCGGTCGAGCACGTTCGCGGGCATGCCGAGGTTGAGCAGATCGAATGGCATGGACAGCCCGGGACCACCTGGGCCGCCGGGGTTCGTGAGCAGCACGCCACGACGCTTGGCGGGGTTGCCGATCGCCAGCCGGGAGACCGCGATGTCGATCGTCGCGCCGTCCGGCTTGGTGTAGTCGAGGGGAACGGTGACCGTCGTGCACTCCATCGGCGGCGGCAGCGGCCCGACGAGTGGATTCGTCGGGCAGGGGCCCCATTCGAGCTGCGACTCGCTCGCCGTGTTGGCCGTCGTGTTGGTCTTTGTGGTGGCCCCCGTGGCACTGGTGTGTCCCGTGCTCGCTCGCGCTTCGGCGGCGTTCGCGCTCGGAGTCGCCAGCAGCGACATGGCGAGGGCAGCAGTGGCGCCCAGCACCAGGCCACTTCGGCCAACCTGTCGTCGATGCATCTCAACCCTTTCGTTGGAATATGTCGACGTTGTCAGGCTAACCGCACGTACGCGTGCTCTGTGTCGTGTTCGTCCGTCCTGTCGGCGCGTCCTCTGATCAAGAGGGATGACACCTGGGGGATGACACTGAGGGGATGACACTGAGGGGATGACGCCGACGGGATGACGCCGACGGGATGACGCGGACGGATCGGGTCCGAGGAGACGACAAGAAAGGGCCGTCACCCGCGTGTCCCCGGGTAGGTTCAGTCGGTGTCCGGCCGCGCCACGTCGATGGGACCGCGCCCGAGGGAGCCGAGCCGGACCAGCGACTCGGCATCCGGGCTGCCCGGTTGAGCCGTACCGACCAGCAGTAACTGACCAGGAGTGCGCTGGACGTCGAAGCTCTGGTACGTCAACTGGATCCGCCCGACGTCGGGGTGGTTGAACACCTTGTGCTTGCGGCCCAGGGCGCTGACCTGGTGGCCGTGCCACAGTCCCGCGAACTCCGGGCTGGTGGCGAGGAGGTCCTCGACGAGGAGGGCGGTCCGTGGGTCGTTCCGGTCATGTCCGGCGCCCAGCCGCAGCGCCTCCACCGTGTCGCGGGCGACGGTCGCCCACTCGGCGAAGAGCTCTCGTGCGGCCGGATCGTGGAACAGCGAGCGGACCATGTCGCGAGGGTCCGCCAACGGGGACAGCAGGGCCCGCGCCAACGGGTTCAGGGCGAGGACTTCGAGGCGGCGGTTGATGACGTAGGCGACCGCCGCGGGGAAGGAGTCGACCAACTGGGCGAGGGAGTGGTCCACCTGGTCAGAACCGCCGGGAGCCGCGGGCGCGGGAACGAGGCCGGCGAGCCGGTACGCGTGCCAGCGGGCGTCGGTGTCCAGTCGGAGCGCTCGTGCGACGGCGTCGACGACCTGACCGGACGGGTTGGTCTCCCGCCCCTGCTCGAGGCGCGCGTAGTAGTCCGCGCTCACCCCGGCGAGAACGGCGACCTCCTCGCGGCGAAGTCCGGTGACCCGGCGTGTACCGGCACTGGGGAGGCCCACATCAGCGGGAATCAGGCGGGAACGCTGTGCGCGCAGGAAGTCACCCAGTGTTTCGCCACTCATGTCATCAGCCTACGGACGGCTTCCTGGGTGTCCCGCACCCAGGAAGCCCTGCCCTGGTTGCCGGGTGCCGCTTCGACGCATGCTCGAGCCCTTGGCGAGCAGGTGCCACGCTCGTCGGCCAAGGCAGCCAGTCAGTCTGATCGAAGGGGCCTCATGACGTTCTCGACCGACCCGACCAGCAAGGTCGTCCTGATCACCGGTGCGAGCAGCGGGATCGGCGAAGCGACCGCCAGGCGGCTGGCCGCCTCGGGCCACCGCGTCGCGCTCGGTGCCCGTCGTACGGACCTCGTCGCCGCCATCGCCGAGGACATCCGTCACGACGGAGGTGCGGCGAACCATCACGAGGTGGACGTCACGAGCCTGTCGAGCATGCGGCACTTCGCCCGCGCGGTGCACGAGAAGTACGGGCGGGTCGACGTTCTCGTCAACAACGCGGGTGTCATGCCGCTGTCGACGGTGGACGCTCTGCGGGTCGAGGAGTGGAACCGCATGATCGACGTCAACATCCGCGGAGTCCTGCACGGGATAGCGGCCGTCCTTCCCCTCATGCGGGCGCAGGGTTCGGGACACATCGTGAACCTCGCGTCGGTCTCAGGACATCGCGTCGACCCCACGGCGGCGGTCTACAGCGCGACCAAGTTCGCTGTTCGCGCCATCTCCGAGGGTCTGCGTCAGGAGAGCAGGGACGTACGTGTCACCGTTGTCAGCCCTGGCTTGACGCGAAGCGAACTCACCGAGGGAATCAGTGACACCGCGGTTCGGGCGGCCGTTCAGGACCAGATGGAGATCGCGATCCCCGCCGCTGCGATCGGTGCGGCGATCGACTACGCGATCCGTCAGCCCGCCGAGGTCGACGTCAACGAACTCCTCATCAGACCCACCGTGCAGGGCTGAACCTCAGCACCGGAGGTCGACGCCGAGGTGGCGGCGTAGGTGCTCAATCGTGGGGTCCTCGAGAGGCTGCGGCCAGGTCGCGCCCGTCCGCTCGGCGAGGGCCAAGGCCGCGCCGGATGAACTCTCGGTGCGCCGGATCGATCAGGTCCACAGATCACCGTGCGCTGTCGTATGCCGCCCGGGCCTCGAAGACGTCGTCGAGTCGGCCCTCGACCCAGCGGGTCAACGCCCACACCTGCTGGGCGACGTCGCGACCCATCGGTGTCAGGGAGTAGTCGACGCGTGGCGGGATGACCGGCTTGGCGTCGCGGTGGACGAACCCGTCGCGTTCGAGCACCTGGAGGGTCTGCGCGAGCATCTTCTCGCTGACGCCGCCGATCTCGCGGCGCAGCTCGCTGAAACGGTGCGAACGCTCGAGCAGCGCGGCCAGCACGAGCACGCCCCAACGGCTGGTGACGTGTTCGAGCACGAGCCGGGACGGGCACTCGACGCGATTGACGCTCGGGCGCGAGGCCGGGGTGTCGGAGGTGGCGGTGGCGGCAGCCGCGGACTCAACACTTACGTTCACGTCAGTACCTTACTTCAAGGTGGGTACTTACTTCTGTGCCGGTACCCCTCATATGGTGAGCCGCGGGTCAAGGACCCTTCGAACCTGCGTTGTCGTCCATGGGAAGAAGAAGTTCGATGAGCATCGTCATCACCGGCGCGACCGGACAGCTCGGCCGTCTGGTCATCGCGGACCTGCTGGCCGCCGGAGTACCCGCCGACGGGATCACCGCCGTCGCACGGAGCCAGGAGAAGGCCGCGGACCTGGTGGAGCAGGGCATCCGGTCGCACCTCGCCGACTACGACCGGCCCGAGACCTTCGCAGGAGCGTTCCGGCCCGAGGACCGGGTCCTGCTGATCTCCGGCACCGAC
Source organism: Actinopolymorpha pittospori (assembly GCF_014873875.1). Classification (GTDB taxonomy): domain Bacteria; phylum Actinomycetota; class Actinomycetes; order Propionibacteriales; family Actinopolymorphaceae; genus Actinopolymorpha; species Actinopolymorpha pittospori. The sequence goes on from NZ_JADBEM010000001.1 coordinate 3,929,307, forward strand.
CTGGGCCGGCGCACCGCCCAGCACGCCACGGTGATCGACGCGGCGAAGGCGGCGGGCGTCGCGCAGTTGGCGTACGTCGGCGTCTTCGGCGGCCCGAAGGCCACCTTCGCCCTCGCGGACGAGCACCGCGAGACCGAGCACCTCATTCTTGACAGCGGCCTGCCGTACACGTTCCTGCGCAACAACTGGTACTCCGACGCATGGATGTTCACCGATGAGCTCCCGCGCATCATCGAGCGCGGAGCCATCACCAACAACGTCGCGCCCGGCAGTCGAATCGCCACCGCGCCGCGGATCGACTACGCGGAAGCCGCCGCGGTCGTCCTGCGCACCGACGGGCATCTGGACAACGCCTACGAGCTGGGTGGCGACACCGCGTGGACGTTCGAGGAGTTCGCCGACGAGGTGACCCGGCAGAGCGGCACGAAGGTGGTCCACAACTCCCTCACCGCCGCGGAGAACAAGGCGCTCCTCACCGGCGCGGGCCTTCCGGCCGCCCTCGCCGACATCCTCGTGGACGTCGACGACGCGATCAGCAAGGGCGCCTTGGCGGACACCCCCGGCGACCTGTCCCGCCTCATCGGCCGCCCGACGACCCCGATCGCGGACACGATCGCCGCTGCCCTGGAAGCCACCCGGGCGTAGGACCTCAGAGACGTACGGAGCCGCCCGGAGTACGTCAGATCACGGCTCCGCCTTCAGCCCAGCCGGCGTTCCAGAGCCGTGCTTGAGTCTCCGGCGAAAGCGCGCCGGAGTCGATCCCGTCGCCAACCGAAACGTGCGGCTGAAGGCGGAGTCGGAGTTGTAGCCGACATCGGCAGCCACCGTCGCGACCGGGAGATCGGTCTCGGTGAGGAGTTCGGCCGCCGCCATCAGTCTGACGTGGGTCAGGAACTCGCCGACCGTCATACCCGTGGCGTGGGTGAAGTGGCGTACGAAGGTCGCCCTCGACATGGCCGCGACCCCCGCGAGACGAGCGATCGTCCAGTCGGCACCGGGGGCGCGGAGGACCTCGTCCACGACTGCGCGGAGCCGCTCGTCGTCTGCCGCTGTCCACAGCCCGGAGCCCGCGAGACGCCCACTGGATGTTCGCAGCACCATCGCGAGGAGGGTGTTGCACAGCAGGGAGAGGATCGCGGCCGTCCCCGGTCCGTCGAAGCCGGCCTCCTGACGAATGAGGCCGGTGAGCGTGCGTACGGTCGCGTCGGCCCCGCCGGCCTGGCGGAAGGACACGTGCGAAGGGTCAGGGAGACTCCGCAGCAGTATCGACCCAGCGCCGGGGCCGGACGCGTAGTGACCGCAGAAGAGGTCGATGACACTCTCGCCTTTCCGGCTGCGCACGACCGAGAAAGCACCACCTCCTTCCTCGATCACATCCTGGCGCGGATCCGTCGTCCCGCTGGTCAGGACGCGGTGGGCACTTCCGCCAGGTAGCAGGAGGAAGTCGCCCGCTCGCAGTTCGATGACCCGGTCGGGGAGTTCCACCACGCAGGCGCCGTCGAGGAGCAGGTGAAAGGGCGCCTTGCCCTCGCCGCAGGCGGGTACCTCCATGGCCGTGGCACGGGCGAGTAGGCAGCGTTTGTCCACGGTCGCGTCCAACCTCGCCAGTCGGATGAGGTGGCTGACTGAGTCCATGATCCGGGTCTAAGTTGAGACGCTCGCGAGGAAACGCGAGACGAATTCGCCTTCCGTGGCTCGATCGTAGCGCGCGAGACTGACGGCCTATGGGGATGACGAATGACACTCTTCGCGCGGACGTGCTCGTGATCGGCTTCGGGAAGGGTGGCAAGACCGTGGCCGCCACCCTGGGGCGTCTTGGCAGACGTGTCGTACTGGTCGAACAGTCCGACCGGATGTATGGCGGCACCTGTCCCAACGTCGGCTGCGTGCCGACCAAGGCACTCGTCCACCACTCCGGACTGCGACGGGAAGCCGACGCGGCGCAGGAGTACTACGAACGTGCTGTCGACGAGGTGCAGGCGCTGACCGCGCGGCTTCGGGCGGGCAACTACGACGCGCTGAACAACGCGGACACGGTCATGGTCGTCACCGGGCGAGCCGAGTTTCTCGACTCGTACACCGTCGGCGTAGGTGTGGGGAACGACCGCCTGTCCATAACGGCGAAACACATCCTGATCAACACCGGTTCGGAGCCGATCATCCCGGACATCCCGGGCCTGCGCGCGAGCAAGTACACCTTGACGAGTGGGGAGCTGATCCAGCGGACCGAACTGCCGGAGCGGCTCGCGATCCTGGGTGGTGGATACCTCGGCCTGGAGTTCGCTTCCATCTACCGCCGATTCGGCGCGCGGGTCACGGTGTTGGAGAGTTCCCCCGCGATCCTGCGGCACGAGGATGACGACGTGGCGGCCGCCGCGACGGACATCCTCCTCGGTGAGGGCGTCGAGATCCTCACCGGAGTCCAGGTGAGTGAGGTACATGACGGTGAGTCCGACGCGACCGTCACCTACCGAGTCGACGACGTCCCGCACACCCTCGACGTCGATGCCATCCTGGTGGCGGCGGGGCGAGCGCCGGTGACGCGCGACCTTGGCCTGGACGTCGCGGGTGTGCGCACCACCGAGCGTGGCGCGATCCAGGTCGACGAACACCTACGGACCAGCCAGAGGCACATCTACGCCCTGGGTGACGTCAACGGCGGACCGCAGTTCACCTACATCTCCCTCGACGACAGCCGGATCGTCCTGGACCAGCTCATCGGTACGGGCAAGCGGTCGACCGCGGATCGGGTAGCGATCCCACACACGCTGTTCATGACGCCACCCCTCGCGACCGTGGGCCTCACCGAGAAGGAGGCGCGCCGAGCGGGACACCGGATCAAGGTGACGCGTCAGGCCGTGGCCGACATCGTGGCGATGCCGCGGGCGCACGTCGTCGAGGAAACGCGCGGGGTGATGAAGTTCGTCATCGACGCCGAAACGGACGAGATCCTCGGTGCCGCGCTGCTGAGCATCGACGCGCAGGAACTCATCAACACCGTCGCGCTCGCCATGCGCCACGGCATCAAGGCGTCCGCGTCCAGACCGCTGTCTACACCCACCCCAGCTCGACCGAGGCCTTCAACGAGGTCCTCGGCACCATCGTGTCGAGCTGAGGAGGAGCCACCTCACATCCAGCCGGTCACGCCCAGGAGCTCCCGGGTCTCCTCATCGGCGTCGGTGAGCAGCGCGTCGGTGAGTGGGTTGGCCGGCCGCTCGCCGTAGATGGACCGCTTCATCCAGGTGGGGCCGTAGCCGAACAGCAGCAGTCGCCGGATGGTTCCCTCGGCGCTGTTGGGCGCGGCCCGATGCCACAGGGACCCGTGGCACATGACGGCGGTGCCGGCGGAGGGACGGAGCACCACCTGACCGGGCTGCTCGCCGTACTCGTCGGCCGGAAGGGCCCGGTCGATCCAGTGATGGGAGCCGGGTACGACGGAGAGAGGACCGTTCGCGTCGTCGATGTCGTCGAGGTAGAGCAGAACGTCGATGGTCTGTGGACGAGTGAAGAACGCCGGTACCGGGTCGGGTACGAGGCGCTGGTGGAAGTGCCAGTGTGTCTCCTGGTTCGGCTGGTCGGGATAGGTGATCCGGGCCGAGACGCCACGCAGCTGGACCTGGGGTCCCAGCAGCGCCCTGGCCACCGACAGGGTGGGCGCGAACCGCAGCAGGTCGAGGAACGCCGGGTGCTTGTCCATCAGGTGCCGCAGGAAGAGGCCGCCGAAGCGCCCGGAAGCGTTGGGTTTCTGCTCGCCCCGCTCGGCCGCGGCCACGTCGTCCATGGCCGTCCGCAGACGGTCGAGCTGAGCATCCCGCACGAGCCCTTCCCGGACGAGGTACCCCTCGGTCGCGAACCGTTCGATCTCCTCGGGGGTTGCCTGCACCGAGACTGGCCTGGCCGAGTCCTCGAGGTCGTGGTTGCGCAGCCGATAGTCGACCGTGTACATACCCGTCCCTTCCGTTGACACGCGATGACGCCTAACTGATGAAGAACTGCTCGGGCCGGTCGGGCCCCGGGTCCGGGTGCAGGTAGGAGAGGATCATCGGCTCCGGAGCGTTGTGGAAGTTCGTGGTCTTGACGCCGTACACACTGAGTGGCAGCACCGTCCCGATGACGTAGAACTCCTCCTTGGCGATCTGAAGGATCTGCTCGAAGAGTTCCTTGCGTGCGTTCTCCTCGGGCTCGCTCAGGAGTTGCCAGTACAACTCCATCTGGCGTTGCGCCGGCGCGGGCGGCCGCTCGCCGTTTCGGCCTCGGGACAGGAACCAGGTCGCCCACGGGATGGCGTAGTTGGACTCGCTGCTGGAGGGGAAGTACCAGCGCGGGTCGAGCATGGCGTCCTTGAGCCCGCCGTCGCCTCCCCAGACGTTCGCGTCGTGCTGGTTGGCCTCCTTGCGGGTGTAGAAGAGGGAGCGTTCGAGCGCACGGATCTCGATGCCGACGCCGATCCGGCCCCAGTCGGCACGGACGATCTCCAGGGCGTCGATGGCCTGGGTGTCGGTCGTCGCGACGTCGACGAAGAACGAGATCGGCGCGCCGTCCGGACCGAGGCGCGCGCCGTCACCGTCACGGCGGTATCCCGCGGCGTCGAGGTGGCTGTTGGCCTGGTCGAGGTCGTACGCGGTGTACTGCGTGGCGAGTTCCTCGTCGTAGAACTCCGACTCCTGGCGCGGTGCCGCCTGCCACGGCTTGCCGGTGCGCTGGAAGACGGCGTTGATGAGCTTGGGCCGATCGATGGCGTAGGACAGCCCGATGCGGAAGTCGCGGTTCTGGAAGATCTCCCGTTTCACCGGATCCCGGTGGGCGAGGTTGAGGGCGATCACCATCCAGTTCATCCGGGTGAAGGTCATGTCGAAGACTCGGCAGTCGCACGTGTCCTTGCTCCGTGCAATGACCGGCTTGTTCTCCAGCGTGTTGATCCCGGGGAAGTGGAACTCGTACTCGCCGCTCGTGACCTTGAGCAACATGGCGTTGACATCGCTCGACACGTCGTACTGGATGGCGTCGATGTAGGGGAGTTGCTTGCCGTCCGGATCGACCTTCCAGTAGTACGGGTTACGCTCGGCGATGACCCGGCCGGACGTGCCGAGCGGAGTGGTGACGCGCCATGCGTTCAGGGTGGGTAGCTCGGGGTTGGAGGTGTAGCTGGCCTGCGCGAAGAAGAGGTCGGTCCAGGCGGTGTACTTGAGTCGCCTGGCCTCCTCCTCGACGGCGGGGTTGTACTTCGGGTGGGACTTCTCCAGGTAGTGGCGGGGGTAGGCGGCGGTGTCGCCGAAGATGGTGCCGTAGGACTGCGACGCGAGGCGTTCCAGGAAGAGGCCGCTGGGTTCGTCGAAGACCACACGGAACGTTCGGTCGTCCTCGACGTTCAACCTCGCGGGTGTACCGTCACCGCTGGTGAGGAAACTCATCGGGAGCGGGAACAGCTGCTGGTCGAGGATCCCGTCCTCGAAGGAGAACTCGATGTCCGCCGTGGTGAAGGGCTCACCGTCGGACCACTTCATCCCCTCGCGCAGGACGAAGGTGAACTCCCGGCCGTCGGGTGAGGCCTCGAACGACTCGGCGACGTTGGGAATCACCTTCTGCCACTGGACGTCCCAGCGCACGAGCCCTTCGTATCCGGCGGTGTAGTTGACCCAGTAGCTGTTGGCCGGGCCGAGGAACCCGGTGTGCCAGGTGCCGCCGTAGGTGCCGATCCGTTCGGTGGGCTCGATCACCAGCGGCTTGACGGGTAGCCGCTCCCGGAGTGGAGGCAGCGATCCGGTGCGCACCTTGTGCGCGAGGTCGGGAGCCTCCTTGACGGCCGTCGGAGCCGTGCCTGCGGGGTTCTGACGTCCGTCAGCGCCTTCGGCACCTTGGGCGCTGGGCTTGGTCGACAGGAGATCACACGCTGCCGTGGAGGCCGCGAGCAGGACGGCGCTTCCGGCGAAGTTGAGGACGGAACGTCTGGTCGGCGTGGAGGCACCTGATCCGGATCCCTCCACCCGCCCGCACCCCCTCGACCCGTTCGGGACGGCCGCTCGGATCACGCTGGCGGCAGTTGACGCACCGCGACGCGAGGACCTCTTTTCGAGTTTCGGCGCGTACGTGGGGGATGTCAATGTCGGTGTCTGGGTCCGGCGACGCCGCGCCTCTCGATGCACACGACGAGGCCCGTGTCGCGCCGATCTCCGGCACTGGCCATGGCCTGTCCCGGCCTTCCAGGCTTCGGGATTTGCCGAGCTCCCGAACCTATCGTCGAACTGTGGACGAGCGGGGACAGGCCATTGACGACCTTGAGGGTCACGGTGTGCTCGAGGGATTCAGGTGGGCGTGGGACAGTGCCAGCGCGCAGACGGTGCGGACGTTCGATCCCGCGACTGGCCACGATCAGGGCTGGCTGGGCTACAACGCCTTCAAGGTGCTCACGGATCGCTTGGACAGGGTCTTCTCGTGCGGCCGGTTCGAGATGAAGGCGGACGCTTTCTCCACGGAGCGAGGGCGGCTACTGCGCGAGGGGCTCATGCCGGGCGAGTTCGAAGGGATGCCGCGCCTGGCGCCAGGGATCGTGGTCCGCGAGGACTTGTCCAGATCCTTTGGCTGGCGGTGTGGCGTATGGCGTGTGCTGTTGCAGTCATTCGGCAGTGTCGGAATAGACGGCATCCTCTGGTCGCAGAAGAGCCCGACGAAGCAACGTGTGGCCGCCGAGGCATCCCCAGACCAGCCCCAGTTGTCGTTGTGGGAGCCCGATGCAGGGCCGATGGCAGAAGTCGACGACGCGTCCTCGGACACGTCGCTCGGCGTTTCGGTGAGAACCCTTTTTGTTGCCCACGGAATCGACGCGTCCACCGGTGATTCGGCCCTCTATCTCGGCCGCGCACGCTGCAACCGGAACGGCGACAGCCCCTGGGTCTGGCGGGTTCGGCTCGATCACGAGGGCGACGACGATCGCCCGGACGAACCGCGCACGCAGCGGCTGGACGTCCCGTCGCCGGGAGGCGGTGCCGACGGGGCCGTTTCGCGCCAGTTGCCGAGCGAGGAGGACTCGCGGCGGTAGCGAAGCCCTCAGCAGTCCGGCTCGAGGTTCAGCCTGGCCAGGTCGAGGCCGTTCATGCTCCACGCGTGCCAGGAGTCCGGTTCGAACGCGAGCTGTGGCAGCGTCTGGGGGAAGCCGTCGGTCAGCCCGTCGAGGATGATCCTCGGCTGGTCGAGGTCTGGCCCGAGGAGAAAGACCAGACCGTCGTGCACCGCCGCGTACACGCGATCCTGGTGGACGGTGAGCTCGCCGTAGGAGTGGGTGCCGGGAAGCTGACCCTGCGAGAGGACCTGCCGGGTCCGCGGGTCCATGGTGAACCACGCGCCCGAGATCCGTTTGTTGACGCCGTAGAGCACACCGTCGTGGACCGCGATTCCGGCGATACTGCGGTGTCCTTCGAGCGGGGCGACCTCCCACAGCTTGCGCCTGTGCACGAGGTCGAAGGCGGCGATGGTCGCGCTGGCCTGAGTCGGCGGCACGCTCACGCCCTGAGCGTCGCCGGCGAGATAGGCGATGCCGTCGTCGACGGCGATGGAGGCGACCGCCTGGTCGTGCAGGATGTCGGTCAGCACCTCGAGCGTACGGCGGCGAATGTCCACGAGGGTGAGGGCTCCGGCGAGCTGGCCGTTCACGGGCGCGGTGCCGACCAGAAGGTACTTGCTGATCGGGTCGTACTCCATCGCCAGCGGACGATACTGCGGACGTCCGATGATGCCGAGCGACCGGGCCCTGTTGATGCGGATGTTCAACTCGACGATCTCGGTGCGCGGATAGGTCGCGGCGTACAGGTGGCCGTTGACGAAGCGCAGCTGCTTCGACTGGCCTGGCACCCGGAAACGGAGCGGCTTGGCGTACCTCGGGCCGTGTGCGGTCACGATGCTGCTGCCGGCGACGTACGCGGTCTCCCCGTCGTGTCCGAGCGTGATCGACTGCGCCGGCTCGGGTTCGGCGAGGCCGAGGTCGGCCAGGTCGATCATCGTCACTCCGCCGGTCTCGATGTCCACCCACCACAGTGCGCCGCTGCCCCCGGCGCCGAGGAGGGTGCGCTCGTCGAGAGCGAAGAGTGCCCGGGTCTCCTCCAGCGTGATGGGTGTGGCGATGGGGACGAGCTCGTCTCCCACCCGTTTGTACACCGAACCGGTCGCCCGGCCCGTGAGATAGAGCGTGCCGTCGGTTCCGACCGCCATGGCGTCGGCGATACCGTCCGGCAGGGACAGCAACCGCACGTCGGAGCCGTCCGGACGCATGTCGACGATGTGCGGACCGGCTCCGTAGACGACCCGACCGCCGGTCGTGATCAGGACGGTGATGCCCGGCAGGTCCTCCAACGGAACGCTGATGTCGTGCTTCTCCCCGGTCGTACGGTCGTACACGACCACGTGTCCGGCCGGTTGGGTGCCGGCGTAGACGTAGGTGTCGTCGGCCGCGACGACTCTCGCGTACTGCTGACCGGGTACGGCGACGCCCAGGTTGCGCAGCGTCTCCGTGGTCGGTGAGATCTCCCAGACCTGCCCCGCCGGGTACACGCCGGCGTAGACCATTCCGTCCGGTGCGGTGGTCATGCACCAGGTGGTTCCCGCGCCCGACCCGAAGTTGCCGAGCGGTCTGAGGTCACCGTTCGCCGGATCGAAGACGTACGCGTCGAGTTCGACGCCGAAGAAGACCCTGCCGTTCGAGGTGGTCATTCCCCAGGCGCTGCCCTCGCCCTGGAAAGGCACGGCGCGACGCAGGGTCCGGGTGGCGAGGTCGATCTCGGCGAGCAGGCCACGCGTCGCCGTATAGGCACAGCCGTCGAGGACGACCAGGTTCTGCATCGCGGCGGTGAGCGCCGATGGTCCGAAGGTCTGGACGCGTGCTCCTCGACGCTCCACCTTCACGTCGTCGACGTGGAACGTCGACCTCGCGGCCGCGGGGGAGTAGACTAGTACGGCTGCCTGGGTGGTCCGGGCGGGAGCCGTCGCGCCCACGGCGATGGTCTGCCAGCCGTCCTCCACCGTGCTGAAGGACCTGCTGTACGTCGCGAGCAGAACCCCGGCCGCGTCGTGGAAGTAGAGGTACAGCGCGACCGTTCCTCGTTCGAGGTACGCCTGCGCGGAGGCCAGATGGAACTCCTGCTCCACCGCCGCGAACAGGTCGCTTCGCAGCCCGAGGGCGTCGTCGGTGGCGTCGTCGAGGATGCGCAGGCTGTGCGTTCCCTCACTCGCCCGGGTGTCGACCACAGAGAACGTGGTGGCGCGGCCGAACGTCTGTGTCCAGCCCAGAATCCGGCCGTCGACCACGGGATCCTCGAATCCGCCGTTCACCGGACCCGCGACCGTGCAGGCGGCGCTGTCGGCCAGTCGTCCCACCATGCCCTCGGCGGTGGCGACGGGAGAGTCGGTCAGGACGCTCGCGCCCGGACCACCCACCGTGGCCGCCGCGACGACCGCTCCGCGGAGGAAGTTCCGTCTGTTCACCATGAGGACCGCCTCACCGAGCCGGGCTTCCGGTCACGACTGAAACCAGTGTGCGATCCGCGGATCAGGATCGGGTCCGCGTCGCCGATCTTGGACACCGCCGCGCGGGATGCGTCGTTGCCCTCCGAACGCGTCGTCGTACGCAGGAAGTACTCTCGCGCGATGCGGATCAGGACGGCCACCGACGAGGACTGGCCCCACATCTATCCCTTCTACGCCGCGATCATGGCCGAGGGGAAGACGTACGCGTTTCCGGAGGGGCAGTCCCTCGAGGAGGCGCGGCCCTGGTGGATGGAGCAACCTCCGGGCCAGACCGTCGTCGCGACCGTGGACGACACGATCGTGGGGTCGGCGAAGATGGGCGCCAACCGCCCAGGCCGAGGTGCGCACGCGGCGACGGCGTCGTTCCTGGTCGACCCCGCCCACCAGGGTCGGGGCATCGGCCGGGCCCTCGGGCTCCACGTCGTCGGCTGGGCGCGTGACGCGGGTTTCCGCGGTATCCAGTTCAACGCCGTGGTCGAGGCGAACGCCCCGGCCGTCCACCTGTGGCGCTCGCTCGGCTTCGACCTCATCGGGACCGTGCCGGAGGCCTTCGACCATCCAGAGCACGGCCTGGTGGGTCTGCACGTCATGTACCACCAGCTCTGAGCGACACTCCCACGGACCGGCATCCTGCTTGCGCAGGCGACGCGCGTCGGTAATCCTGACCTAACCAGTCGGATATGTAGGGAAGGTGCCCAGTGAGCTCCCAACTCGTCCAGGAGTCCGCCCAGACCCATGTCGACGCCGTGCCGACCACACCGCTCCCGTCGTGGGACGGAGCGGAGAACGGGTACGAGACCATCGCTGTCCGCCGGGTCGCCGGCAACATCGGCGCGGAGATCGGCGGCGTACGGATCAGTGGCGACCTCGACGCGACCACCGTCGCGGAGATCCGTCGCGCCCTCCTCGCGCACAGGGTCGTCTTCCTCCGCGACCAGCACCATGCCGACGACGCGACCCAGCGGGCCTTCGCCGCCCTGCTCGGCACGCTGACCAAGCCACACCCGACCGTGGCCGGAGACGGGGACGCCGTACTCCCGATCGACTCCGACTACAGCCGGGCCAACAGTTGGCACACCGACGTCACCTTCGTCGACCGGATCCCCGCGATCAGCATCCTGCGCGCCATCACACTGCCCCCGTACGGCGGGACGACCACCTGGGCCAACACGGTCCGCGCCTACGCGAAACTGCACCCGAGCCTCAGGGCGCTCGTGGACAACCTGTGGGCGGTGCACTCCAACCTCTACGACTACGCGGCCGAGCGGGACGAGAAGCGGGTCGGGGGGATCGACGTGAAGGAGCAGTCCTACCGGGACGAGTTCGGCCACCTGGAGTTCGAGACCGAGCACCCGGTCGTCCGCGTCCACCCGGAGACGGGTGAGCGTTCGCTCGTGCTCGGCCACTTCGTCCGCCGGTTCGTCGGGCTCAACACACACGACTCCCAGGACCTGTTCACCCTGCTCCAACGCCACGTCACCCGGCTGGAGAACACCGTCCGCTGGAGTTGGCGACCGGGCGACATCGCGATGTGGGACAACCGCGCCACCCAGCACTACGCGATCGACGACTACGACGACCACCCGCGGCTGCTGCACCGCATCACCCTCGCCGGCGACGTCCCGGTCAGCGTCGACGGTGTGCGCAGTACGCCGCGCAAGGGCGACGCGTCACACTTCTCGCCGCTGAGCTGACCGCTGACCGGGCGACCCTGCGCGGTTCACGGGACCGTCTCGTCGGTCGGCGGGGTGGGGTCCAGGTACACCCGGGTGACGGCGGGAAACCGCCGCTGCAACCGCCGTTCGGCCTCCTCGGCCGCCTGCTCGATCTGGTCGGACGTCGCGGCCCCCGCGAAGTCGACCTTGGCGGAGACGACCACGTCCCGTGGTCCGAGGACCGACGTCACCAGGTCGAGCACCGCGACCACGTGCGGCGCCGACTCGAGTTCGCGGCGGATCGCCGCCACGGTCCTCGGCGGGAGCGCGCGCCCGATGAGCATCGACGTGTTGTCCCGCCCGAGGACGAACGCGACGCCGGCGAGCAGGGCGCCGATCAGGATCGAGGCCAGTCCGTCCCAGATCCCCGATCCGGTCAGGTGGCCGCCGGTCAGGCCGCCGGCCGCCAACAGCAGACCGATCAGCGCCGCCGAGTCCTCCAACACCACCGCCTTGACCGTGGTGTCGGGCGTCCACCGGAAGTACAGCCGGGCCGGAACCTCGTGGTGTCGTGCCTCCCGCCGGATCTGCCGGGTCCCGCGTAGGAGAGACACACCCTCCAGAACGAACGCCACCAGGAGCACGAGGTAGGCGACGAAGGGGTTGCCGAGCCGCTCGCCGGCCACGAGGGTGTGGACCCCGTCGTACACGGAGAAGACGGCACCGCCGACGAAGGTGGCGACGGACGCCAGGAGAGCCCAGACGTAGCGTTCCCGCCCGTATCCGAGCGGGTGTCTGACGTCGGGCGGGCGGCCGCTGCGGCGCAGCGCGGTGAACAGCAGCACCTCCGTCACGGTGTCGGCCACCGAGTGCGCCGCCTCGGAGAGCATCGCGCTGGAACCACTGATGAGCCCGCCCGCCGCCTTGGCCACGGCGATTCCGAGATTCGCCGCGGCGGCCACCAGCACCGTGCCGACGCTCTCCTCGCGGCCCGGCTCGGCACCGCCGCCGCCGCCTCCGTCGCGAGCGGTCGTCATATCGACGAAGTATGCAGCGATCGATCGGGTTCGCGTCCCCGTTCGTGGCTTCACCCTCACCGGGTGGGACCTTCCACCCGTGGCGTCGCAGGCTGGAGACATCGGAGCCTGGGACGGGGCACGCTGGGTGCGGCGCCAAGCGGACGGATGGGACTTATGGGTGGACAGATCGACTCCATGGTCATCTTCGGTGCGACGGGCGACCTCGCGAAGCTGGAGACCTTCCCCGCGCTGGTCGGCCTGGTCGGGCGCGGGGTACTCGACGTGCCGATCATCGGAGTGGGTCGCAACGGTTGGGATCTCGCCAGATTTCGGGACTACGCCGTCCAGTCACTGCGCCTGGCCGACATCGACCCGCACGGTTCCGCCGCGGCGAGCATGCTGGGCCTGCTCGACTACGTGGACGGCGATCTCGGTGACCACACGACGTACAAACTCATCTCCGACAAACTCGGCCATCGCCACTCGACGTTGTTCTACCTCGAGGTTCCGCCCCAGCTGTTCGCACGAGTGGCCGAGGGAATCAGCGAGGTCGGCCGGGCCGACGGCGTGCGCATCATGGTCGAGAAACCGTTCGGCGCCGACCTCGCGAGTGCCCGCGAGCTCAACCAGACGATGCACCGGTTCTTCGAAGAGGACGACATCTTCCGGGTCGACCACTGGCTCGGCCTGGACCCGGTCGAGAACCTCCTCGTCGTCCGCTTCGAGAACGCCGTGATCGAACCACTTCTCAACCGGACCTACGTCGACAACATCCAGATCACCATGGCGGAGGCGTTCGACGTCTCTGACCGCGGGCGCTTCTACGACCAGACCGGCGCGATCCGTGACGTCCTGCAGAACCATCTGCTCCAGGTTCTCGCGACCACGATGGCCGATCCACCCTCCGGTGACCTCGACCTGTGGCCGGACTCCAAGGCCTCGCTGATCAAGTCGCTGCGGCCGTTTGGGCCCGAGCACACCGTGCGTGGCCAGTACGACGGCTACCGCAGCGTCGAGGGAGTGGCACCGACATCGACGGCGGAGACGTTCGTGGCGGTGCGCACGTTCTCCGACTCCTGGCGCTGGGCCGGCGTGCCCATTCTGATCCGGGCCGGCAAGTGCCTCCCGGTGACCGCGACGGACGTGACCATCTCCTTCCGGGAACCACCGGTTCGGGTGTTCGGCGTCACCCCACCGGAAGGTCTGAACAGACTGCGCTTCCGGGTCTGGCCGGAGACCGCGGTCGAACTGACCCTCGCCGGCAAGAAACCGGGCGCGGACGTCACGATCCAGCCGGAGGAACTCCGCTTCTCCGAGCAGCCGGGGTCGGACATCCGGCCGTACGACCGGCTGATCGGCGCGGCGATCGAGGGCGACCAGGGGCCCTTCGCGCGGGAGGATCTGGTCGAGGCGTCCTGGCGGGTCGTCGACTCCGTGCTCGGTGACGCCGTGTCCGTACGTGCGTATGCGCGGGGAACCTGGGGGCCCGCGGAGTCCGACGTCCTGCTCCCGCCCCGCCGGAACTGGTACGACCCGAAGGAAGAGTGACGGAAACCCAGGCCTACCCCAAACCGCGCCCTGCTCTGCGGCGGGTTTGTTTCCCGGGTCGTGCCAGAGTTAGCGTGACCCAGGGGAAGTTGCCCTAGTCGTACAGGTGCTCACGAGCGGGACCTCTGGAACTTCTGCCGAATCGGCGGTAGCAAGCGGAAATCCTCGCGGAAACACCCTGGTGATAGTTGTGGCGGATCGGGCAGTACTACGGCGTTGCGGTGTGGTTCTTCTTCAGAACCTCCTCACCGTGCTCGCCTACTTCGCGGTGGCCCAACCTGGCCTGGTCCAAAATATCGATTTGACCGGCCAGGCGCGCATATTGTTCCCTGCCGTCGGTCTGACACTCGCCGCTTTGTTGTTGCTGGGTTGGAGGGTCTGGCCTGGCACTGTCCTGGGTTCCCTCGCGGTATCCCTTTTCCTGCAGCGCTCGCCAGGGAGCGCGGCGCTGATCGCGCTCGCCACGTCGGTCGGACCGTCACTTGGATATCTTTTGATGCGCAGGATGCATTTCCGGTCCCAGCTGGACCGACCTCGAGATGCCGTGTCGTTGGTGGTGTTCGGTGCGGTGGTCGGGATGCTCGTCGGCTCGGTCCTTCGTACCGGTGCGATGGTGGCGACCGGGACGGCTGCCATGCAGAACTTCTGGTATCTGTTCGTCTCCACGTGGGTGAGTTCGATTCTCGGTGTCCTCGTCGTCACGCCGTTCCTCTTGGTGCTCAGAAGGTTGCACTGGCCACGGGGCGTGCGCCCGGTCAGGGTCGCCGAGATCACGGCAATCCTGGCGGCCACGGTCGTGTTGACGTTCGTGGTCTCCATGGTCAATCCCGGCAGGGAGATGCTCTTCCTGGTCTTCCCCGTGCTGATCTGGGCGGCGTGGCGCTTCCAACTGCCGGGAGCGACCCTCTGCACGCTGATCGTCTCGGGGATCGCGGTCTACTCGGTGCAGCAGTCCGGCCCCTTCGCTGATCACGACCTTCGCTACACCCTCCTCGTCGTCGAGGCGTTCATCGCATCGGCCTCGCTCGCCGCGCTTCTGCTCAGCGTGGCTGTGACCGAGCGCGACCGGGCACGCGACCAGATCCACGACGCCTCCGTCGAGCTCGTGCGCGCGGTGGAGCGACTCGAGGACAGCCTTCGACCACGAAGCGCTCCGCTCATCAGGCAACGGAGTAACCCCGACCCGGAAGGATCAAGCGAGGCCGAGGGAGCCGAGAGGAACGGCGTCACCGGTGCGGGCGGCGGGCCCGCTGGCGGCGGACTCGGGGGCGGCGGGCTCGGGGGCGGCAACACCGGCCGCCGGGGTTGGCGTACCGACTGAACGGGTAGGCGTTGAGGACGCTGTACACGCTGGGCTCTTCCGCGCCGGACATCTGATCCGGACATTCGCAGCGACAGGGGAGGCGGCGTTGGCGGGGCGCGAAGACGTCACGGCGCCGCGGTTCGACGGACTGCGTGCGTTGTACGTCAACGCCACCTTGAAACGCTCTCCCGAGATCAGCAACACCGACGGTCTGATCGACCTGGGCGCGGGCATCATGCGCCGGCACGGTGTCGAGGTGGAGATCGTCCGTGCTGTCGACGAGGAGATCGCGACGGGTGTGTGGCCGGACATGACCGAGCACGGATGGGCCCGCGACGTCTGGCCGGAGTTGTTCACCAGGGTGCTGAACGCCGACATTCTCGTGCTGTGCGGGCCGATCTGGCTCGGCGACAACAGTTCGGTGATGAAGCGGGTCATCGAGCGGCTCTACGGATGTTCGAGCCTGCTGAACGACAAGGGGCAGTCGATCTACTACGGCCGGGTCGCCGGATGCCTGATCACCGGAAACGAGGACGGGATCAAGCACTGCGCGATGAACGTCCTCTACAGCCTGCAGCATCTGGGGTACACGATCCCGCCGCAGGCCGACGCCGGCTGGGTGGGGGAGGCCGGTCCTGGTCCGTCCTATCTCGACCCGGGTTCGGGCGGCCCGGCCAACGACTTCACCAACCGCAACACCACGTTCATGTCCTACAACCTCATGCACCTGGCGCACCTGCTGAAGCAGGCCGGTGGTGTCCCGGCGTACGGCAACCAACGGGGTGAGTGGGCAGCGGGACACCAACCTGACTTCGAGAACCCCGAACACCGGTAGGGGAATGATGGGCGACGTCGACCGTACGGCAGTGCTGGAAGGGCTCAGTTGCGCGTCGCTCGTCGACGCGATGGGTCGGATCCACTCCCACCGCGCGCACATCTCGTCGATGGTCAGCCCGGACCCGACGCGCCGGCTCTTCGGCCCGGCGGCGACGCTCGCCTTCCTGCCGACGCGTGACGACCTGCCGGAGGCCGATCTCGGCTTCGCCACGTTGTTCTACGAGGCGGTCGGGGACCAGCCGGCGGGCCAGGTGCTGGTGCTCGCCAGCGGTGGCTACCCGGACGTCTCCCACGCGGGTGGCACCAAGCTGTCCAGGGTGGAACACCAGCGGCTCGCCGGTGTGTTGGCCGACGGCAGGCTCCGCGACTTCGAGGAGCTCCGCGGCTACGGCTTCGCCACCTGGTGTCGTGGGGAGGCGACCCACTGGGGTGGAGACACCGTGATGCCGTACGCCGCCGGGGTGGCGGTGGAGATCGGCGGCGTGACCGTCGTTCCGGGCGACTACATCTACGCCGACAGCACCGGTGCCGTGGTCCTCCCGGCCGCGAGCCTTGAGCGGGTCCTCGCCGAGGCACGCAAGGTCGAGGAGGAGGACGCGCACGAAGGGGTCCAGATCCGATCCGAGGACCCCGCCTCCTTCCGCCGCTGACCGACCGATTGGTCGCGCTGGCTCGGCACGCCGGCTCGTCACCCTGGCACGGCGTCAAGGCTTCGTTGACGTGTCGTCAGTCGAAGGTGAGTTCCGGGTTCTGGGGCGTTGGACCGTCCAGCAGCGGTGGGACCGGGTGACCGAGCAGGTGGGCGTCGAAGAACGCCACCAGAAGGGACCGCGTGAGCTCCGTCGCACGGACGTTGTCACCCGCGCCGAAGTTGAACCGGAACGTCTTCTCCGAGGTACGTCGGTCCACCCCGGCCGGCCGGGCCCACAGACCGAGGTCGGCGAAGGAGTAGTGGCCGGCCCCGGCGACGGTGACCAGCCGGTGCCATCCGCGCAGAGCGGGCAGGAAGGTCCGCCAGGACGGGTCGATCTCGGTGGTGTGCTGCGGCTGGCGTACGACGAGGAACGGTCGGTCCAACCCCTTGCCGGCAACCGGTCCGGCGACGAGTCCGTCGAGGTTGACGCCGGCACGGAACCGGTCGTCGGCGTCCATCGCGCCCGCCGCCGTCGCGCCACCGAGTGAGTGTCCGAGGATTCCGAGCCGGTCCAGGTCGATCCGGCCGGGCAGTCCGTCGGGGACGTTTCCGGCTACTCCGATCCGCTGCGCCGTGGCGCCCGCGTCGGCGCTCTGGTCCAACCCGTCGACCCGGCCCAGTGCGGCGACCACCGCGCGCACGTCGCCCACCCGTACGGCGACCTGCTCGACGACCGCCGGGCCGGTGAGGTCCTCGGGCTCGATGTCGTCCGGCAGTTCCGGCTTGGTCCGGGCGACCAACTCCCCGTCCGGGAGCGAACCCTCGATGGCGTCACCGAGGTGGTCCACCGCGACGACGAGGTAGCCGTGACTCGCGAGGTCCTCGGTCAGTGCGGTGCTGTCGGTGCGGTTGCCGCCGTCTCCGGGTGAGAAGACGAGGACGGGCAGGCGTCCGGCGCCCGCGCGGACCGGCGCGGCCTCGGTCGCGTGGGCGCGTACTCGGGTCAGGCTCTCTGGCGCGAAGCCGTAGCGCTGGGCCGCGTGCCGTGCGACGTTTTGATGTGCCCACGGGGCGGGCCTGCCGGCGGCCTCGGCGGGATACCAGAGTTGGACCGCGAGATCGCGGTCGCTGCCCGCCTGCCAGGGATCCGGCCGGCCGGCCCCGTCGAGGGACCACGCCACCGTGCCGACGGCGTACGGGCCGGTGGGAGCGGGCAGCTTCGCGGTGAACCGGGCGGGCTTGCGGGCCTCCACGCCGTTCGCTGTGGCTTCCGCGTCGGCGACGGTACTGACCGCGGCCGATGCCAGGGCCAGGGCGAGGACGGCGAGCAGCGCAGGCCGGGCCAGGCGGGATCGCAGACGGGTCATGAGGTCCTCTCCAGGAGTGCGGGCCGACGACGCGGCGTCCGATGCAGGAGGCCGAGGGTGAGCAGCGTGCCGATCAGCGCGAGGACGCTGAGCGCGGCCAGTGCCGTGGCGGTGCTGAGCTGGAGCGCCCAGAAGTCCTCCCGCCAGGTCCGGGGAACCCACCGCGGCAGTCCCGTGTCCAGGACGAACTGGGTGGCCATCCACCCGACCGCGGTGACGGCCACCGCTCCGATCGTCCGTCGTGTCAGCGCACCCGCGAGCATCCCGAGCGACACCATCCAGACCACTCGGGCGTACGGCACCGCGCCGGCGGTCCCGAGTCCGTCGAGCGGTGGTGGCAGGACAAGCGGCGAGGCACCCTCGGCCACCACGATGGTCACCGCGTGGACGGCGGCGGTGGCGGCGAGGGCGACGACCAGCGCGACAAAGTAGCGCTCGGCCAGCCACCGGATGCGCGTTACGCCCTGGGTCCAGGCCATCCGGTGGGTCCCGTGCTCGAACTCCTGCGCGAGCAGGGGAGCGCCGAGCAGCGCCCCGACGAACAACGACAGGTAGATCGACAGGCTCCTGGTCATGCCGCCCATCTCTTCGGTGCGTTCGAGGAACGCCAGGGCGGTGAAGCCGACGGTCACCGCAGCCAGACCGAAACTGACCGCGCGGATCTGTCGCCAGGCGACCCAGGTCATCGTGAGTCCTCCGTACGGATCAGGGTGGGTCGGGTCAGGGACGTCGCCTCCGGCGCGCGGAGGTAGGCGAGGACGATGTCGGAGAGCGCCGGTGTCCGGACCGCCCAGCGGGGGTCGCTCGGGGGCCGCGCCGCCCGCCACAACAAGGAGGCGTGGTCGCCTCGGCGCGAGGCGTGCACGACCGTGCCCGCGCTCGGCAACGCGGCGATCAGATCGGCGGGTCCGGAGAGGGCATGGTGCCTGGACCGCACGTCGTCCAGCTCGCCGGCCACCTGTACCCGGCCCTCGCCGAGGACGACGAGGTGGTCGCAGGTCTCTTCGAGTTCGGCCACGACGTGGGACGACAGGACGACCGTCATCCCCGTCTCCGCGGTCAGTGCCATCAGGTCGGCCATCACCTCGTGCCGGCGCAACGGGTCGAGGTCGGCGAGCGGCTCGTCGAGCACGATCAGGTCGGGGCACTTGGCCATCGCGAGCGTGATGGCGACCTGCGAACGCTGACCTCCGGAGAGCCGGCGGACCTTACGGTCGAGCGGGATGCCGAGGCCGCGCAGCCGTTCGTCCGCGAACTCCTGGGATCAGCGGGAGTTCAGGTAGCTGCCCATCCGCACGGTCTCGGCGACGGTGAATCCGCCGTACAGCGGCTTGTCCTGAGCGAGGAACGCGACCCGGTCGAGAGTCTCCGGGTCACCGCCGGGCTCCCGGCCGAAGACGCGGACCTCGCCCTGGTCGGGGCGGAGCAGGCCGACGAGCAGGTGCAGCAAGGTGGTCTTGCCGGCCCCGTTCGGGCCGATCAGTCCGACGACACGGCCCGGGGGCAGTGCCAGGGAGCAGTCGCGTAACGCCTGGACGCGGCCGTGCCGGTAGCTCACGCCGGTCATCGCGACGGCGGGCAGGTCGTTCATCACGCCACCCCGCTTCGGTCGGGGTAGGTCGTGTGGACGGCCGTGGCCACCAACGCGAGGACGTCGTCGGCGCTCAGCCCGGCGGCCCTGGCGCGTCCGACCCAGGCGTCGAGTTCGTCGCGCAGGACGGGGTGATCGGGGACGGCCGGTCGTGCCAACCCGGCGCGGACGAAGGTGCCCCGGCCGGGCTGCGCCTCGACCAGGCCGGCGTGCTCCAGCTCGCGGTAGGCCTTGAGCACGGTGTTGGGGTTGATCGCGAGCTGCGCGGACGCCTCCTTGACGGTGGGCAGCCGGTCGCCGGGGTGGAGGGCACCGACCCGGAGAGCGTGCGTGACCTGATGGACGAGTTGCAGGTAGGTCGGGACGCCGGCGTGGCGGTCCAGGTAGAACTCCAGCACGCCGCTCATCTTAACTATCTACAGTGTTAGTGCAATAGGTAATTCCGACGACCGGTCACCGCGGCACCCGGTCAGGCGCAAATGACTTGCGCATCCGAGGAGGTGTCGCCACACTCCCCGGGTGGTGGAGAGCCTGTACGTCGACGGCCGCGCGGGAATCGACGCGGGGCTGGTGAAGCGCCTGATCGCGGCGCAGTTCCCGCGGTGGAGCGACCTTCCGGTGGCGCCGGTCGCGGTGGACGGGTGGGACAACCGCACCTACCGCCTCGGAGACGACATGACGGTGCGGCTCCCGACCGCCGAGGGCTACACGCCGGCGGTCGAGAAGGAGCACCGGTGGCTGCCGGTCCTCGCGCCCGCGCTGCCCGTTCCGATCCCGGTGCCGCTGGCTCTGGGCGCCCCGGGCGAGGGATACCCGTTCCAGTGGTCGGTGCGGCGCTGGCTCGACGGTGAGGCCTCGCGCCTCGACCGCATCGACGACCTGCCGGGATTCGCCACCGCGGTCGCGGAGTTCCTCCTCGCCCTGCAGCGCGCGGACGCGACCGGCGGCCCGCTCGCCGGCGCGCACAGCTTCCATCGCGGTGCTCCGCCTGCCTTCTACGACGAGGAGACCCGGAAGGCACTCAGCGCCCTTGACGGTCGCGTCGACACCGCCCGGGCGCTGGCGGTGTGGGAGGCCGCTCTCGCGGCCGAGTGGCGGGGGTCCCCGGTGTGGTTCCACGGCGACGTCGCGAGCGGCAACCTGCTGGTCCGGGACGGCCGGCTGGCCGCCGTCATCGACTTCGGAACCTCCGGCGTCGGTGATCCCTCCTGTGACCTGGTGCTCGCCTGGACGATGTTCGAGGGCGCGAGCCGGGAGGCCTTCCGCGCCACCGTCGGCCAGGACGCCGGGATGTGGGCACGGGCCGGCGGCTGGGCGCTGTGGAAGGCCCTGATCGTGTGGGCCGGGGAGCTCGACCGCGACGAGGGGAACGTGGACGAGGAGAAGGTGGCCGTCAACAGCCGGGTGGTCGACGAGGTCCTGGCCGACCACGATCTCGCCGGCTGACCTTCGGGCGACGCGCGGCCGGGCGACCACGTCGAGGGCCGACCACGTCGAGGCCCGGGCCAGTTCGGCCGAAGCCGGTCTCGTCCGAGACGACGTACTCCGTCCTCGCCCGGTTAGGCGTTAGCCTTGATCGACCGGTCATGAACCGGTTCAACGTCACGTGCGACCTCAACCGCCTCGTCGATTCGTCCTCGACGCCGTCCCGATGGAGCCGCCGCATGCCTCGTCTGACCGTCGACCCGTCGGGAACGCACCTCCTCCTCGACGGCAGCTTCTTCCCGCTCGTCATCGACACCGCGTGGAGCAGCTTCGCCGACCCGAGCGAGGACGAGTGGCGCCTCTACCTCTCGACCCGACGCCGGCAGGGGTTCACCAGCGTTCTCATCTCGGTGCTGCCGATCCTGCACGACCGGGACGAGCGGCCGGGCGCACGTGAGCCGTTCGCGCTCGACGCCGACGGCCGCCACGACTTCTCCCGCCTCGACGACGCGTTCTTCGCGACGGCACGGGAGTTCACCCGGATCGCGCACGAGGAGTTCGGCCTGCGCCTGATGATCGGCGTGCTCTGGAACAACTACCTCGCCGGAACCTGGGGCGCCCGCCGGACACCGCACGCGGTGATGTCGGACGAGGCACGGCAGGCCTATCTCGAACGCGTGGCCGACACATTCGGTGACCTGGAGCCGATCCTCGTGGTCGGCGGGGACGACAACTACACCGTGCCAGGCGCGAACGCGAGCTATCTCGAGGCGCTGGAGTATCTCCGCAAGGCCACGCCCAACTGCCTCTTCACGACGCATTCCGCGCCGAACGCCGTACTCCCCGACGACCTCGCCGACGGGCTGGACTTCTTCGTCCACCAGTCCGGGCACAACGTCGAGAACCAGGAGCTGACCTGGCGGCAGGCGGCACCGTACCTCGCGCACGAGCCGCGCAAGCCGGTCGTCAACGCCGAACCGCCCTACGAGCAACACGGCAAGGTCAAGGGATACGGCCGTTGGAGCCGCGAGGACGTTCGCCAGGCGAACTGGACCAGCGTGCTCGCCGGAGCCTCGGCAGGTATCGGTTACGGCGCGCACGGCATGTGGATGTGGCACTCACCGAGTGGCATCTTCCAGGCGAGCGGTTCGTCCCTGGAGCCCTACCACTGGCCGGAGGCGCTCGCCCTCCCCGGCGCCCTCGACATCTCCCTCCTGGCGCGGTTGCTCGCCGACCACCGCCTCTACCGCCTCGAACCCGCGCAGGACCTGCTCGCGGACAGCGCGGCAGAGCAGTTCCGGCTCGGCGCGAGCCCCGACCGCGCACTTGTCGCGCTCTACCAGCCCTACAGCCGGGAGGCGGAGGTGCTGCTCGACCTGTCGACCTACCGCATCGTCGGCTGGGACCTCGCCGAACGCGCCCCCCTCACCGTCGACCCCGTCGTGACCGACGGGCGGACCCGCTTCCGCCAGGTCACCAGCCTGGCCGACCAGCTCGTCATCGCCGAGCGCCGACCCTGAGCCGCAAGCCTGCCTTGACAGGGCAGACGAGTGTGCCCGCGTCGCTTTCGTCCGATCGGGAGGTGTGGGTCGATGAGTGAGGGGTCGGGACGGCGAAAGGCGGTCCGGATCAGCGACGTCGCGGCGGCTGCCGGCGTGAGCAAGGCACTCGTGTCGTACGCGCTCAACGACCGCCCGGGGGTCAAGGAGTCGACCCGCGCACGCATCGTCGAGACCGCTCGCACCATGGGGTGGACGCCGAGCCTGCGGGCGCGCTCACTGTCGGTGTCGCGCGCGTACGCGATCGGGCTGGTCTTCCAGAAGTCACCTGAGGCGCTCGCGAGCGACCAGTACTTCACCAGCCTCATGGCCGGTCTGCAAAGCGTTCTGTCGACATCGCAGTACTCCCTCGTGACCGAGGTCGTCGACACACCCGAGGCCGAGAGCGCGGCCTACCGGCGGCTGGCCCGCGACGGGCGGGTGGACGGCATGGTCGTCGTCGATCTGCGCCGCGACGACGCGCGCTTCGCCCTCGTCCGGGAGGCCGGCCTCGCCTTCGCGAGCCTCGGCCGGCCGCCAGGCCCGACCACGATGCCCGTCCTGGTCTACGACGAGGAACCCGCGATCACCGACGTGGTCGACCACCTGGTCTCGCTGGGACACCGCAGGATCGCCCAGGTGGTCGGCCCGCAGGGCAACGCCTCCGCCCAGGTTCGGCGCGAGCTGTACCAGCGACTCTTCCGCGCCCGAGGGATCGACGACTCGCACTGGATCGAGAGTGACTACACCGCCGCCGGCGGACGGGCGGCGACGGCACGACTTCTGGACGCCGAGGCGCACCCGACGGCGATCGTGTACTCCAACGACCTCATGGCGGTCGCGGGCATGAGCGCGGCCATCTCGCGCGGCCTGCGGGTGCCCGGTGACATCTCGATCGTGGGATGGGACGACATCACCCTCTCGCAGTACCTCCACCCCGCGCTGTCGACGGTGAGCCAGCATCCCTTCGACGACGGTCGTATCGCGGCGAGGCTGCTTCTCGAGGCGATCGGAGGTCGCGAGTTCGTCGAGCCGGTGCGAACCCCCGATCCGGTGTTCGTGCCGCGTGAGTCGAGTGGGCCGGCACCGCTCTGAGCGTCGAAGAACTGCATCGCGATCAGCGTGAACACAACCTGGAGGGGCGTGCGATGAGGCCGATACGAAGGCGCGACATCATCAAGGGACTTGGAGTTGGTGGGCTCGGGGTCGGTCTCGGCACCGGTGCGCTGGGCTCCACCGGTTGGGCGGCGACGACCGGCGCGTCGACCGGAGCCGCCTCGGCGGCGCGGGCTGTCGACCCGCTCCCCGTCTCCGATCCGACCAACGCGGGCGGCTGGACGCTCAACCCCGCGTTCAGCGACGAGTTCGACGGCGACGAACTGGACCTTCGGAAGTGGTACAACTTCCACACCCACTGGGAGGGTCGTTCTCCGTCGTACTTCGAGCCCACGAACGTCACCGTCGGCGACGGACACGCGGTGATTCCGTTCCGGAACGTCAACGAGGTGCTCAACCCAAGTTTCGAGGAGGGGCTCACCTCGTCGTGGGACATCTCCGCGTCCGGGGCCAGGAGCGTCGCGGACGGAAACTTCAGCCCCAGAGTCCTCCGGCTCGACGCGGGCGCCTGGGCGCGACAGACGATCGGCACGCTCCGGCCGGGGACCCGCTACCGGCTGACCGCCTACGCGAGGGTCGCGAACGGCGGGACCGGAGTGTTGCGGCTCGCGGACTACGGCGGCCGTGCCCGGGACGTCGCTCTCAGGGGCCAGAACTTCGGGGTCGTGGAGCTCACCTTCCTCACCGGGCCGGACGCCACCTCGGCCACGGTGTCGGTGGAGAACACCGCGTCCACCGGAAGCCTCGACGTGACCATGGTCGCGATCGTCGAGGTACGCCGGGAGGACCCGCCGGTGGGCAGCTACTTCAGCACCGGCGTCATCCAGTCCAGGTCCGAAGCCCACTACGGTTACTACGAGGTTCGCGTGCGGGTCGCGGACTCCTCCTCGACCTCGTCGTTCTGGTTCCAGGGCTCGGAGTCGGAGATCGACGTGGTGGAGGCCATCGGCGCGTCGACACTTGATCCGAGTATGGGCACGAAGATGCCGATGAACCTGCACTACTTTCCCGGCGGATGGCAGAACGACCAGGCCTTCCCCGTCACCTACGACACCGGTGTGCGCCTCGCGGACGGCTTCCACGTCTTCGGTCTCGACTGGCAGGCGGACGCGATCAGGTTCTACTTCGACGGGCGTCTCGTCCGGACCCAGGAGAACCTGCACTGGCACGAGCCGGAGTACCTGTTCCTGGACAGTGAAGCCTTCCTCTGGTGCCTCGCCCAGCCAGCTGCCGAGCCAGTTCCAGATCGACTATGTGCGGGCGTGGCTGAAGTCGTCGTGAGTCCTGCCCTGGAACGTGGTCCGGGTGATCCGCGTGGTCCGGTTGTCACGTCCTAGGCCCGGCGAGCCGACGCCACGAAGAGCGGCAGCGCGAGGAACAGGCGGTGGGAGTACGCCCGCTCGGTCTGCTCGGTCTTCCAGGCGTCGGCCTGCTCCGGCGTGATCGCACCGACCGAGTGGGCGGTGTCGGCGAGGCCGACGAGCATGGGAAGCATCACGCTGTCGGTGAAGACCGGCGTGTGAACCTCGGCGGTGACATCCACGAAGCCCACGTCCAGAAGCAGGTTGCGGTAGCCGCGAGCGCTTCGTGGGCTGGGAATGGTGTTCGACCGGGCGCGCATGATCTCCCGGGTGAGCTCGGGATCCGCCGAGTCGATCACGAAGCTGTCCCAGTCCTGGCCGAGCAGGACGATCCGTCCCTCCGGTGCGAGCACCCGGCGGGCTTCGCCGACCGCCCGCTTCGGGTCGTGGAGTTCGTGGAAGACCTTGTCCGCTCGGTACCCGGCCACCTGGCCGTCCGCGAAGGGCAGGTCGTAGGCGCTGCCGAGCCGCAGGTCCGCCGTCGACGAACGACGTCTAGCGATGGCGATCATCTGGTCGCTGACGTCGACACCGACCGCGGCCGCTCCGCGTTCGGTCAGCTCCGCGACGGCTCGTCCGGCCCCACAACCCACGTCCACCGCGACCGCGCCGGAAGTCAGGTGCAGCAGGTCGTAGGAACGGGCGCGCAGCGCGGCCGCGCCGGGAAGCGCCTCGACCGCCTCGAGAACGCGGACGAGGGCTTCGGCGTCTGATGTCTGCTCCATGGACATGCGCCTCATGGTCTGACTTAATGTCGACATGAAGTCAACCGGTGAGATGAGCATCGGGGAGATCGCTGAGCGCTTCGGCCTCGCCACCCACGTACTCCGGCACTGGGAGTCGATGGGGCTGCTGTCACCGGCTCGGGCGGAGGGTCGCTGGCGCGTCTACGGCGAGGGGGACGTCTACCGCGTCGCGATCATCCTGCGCGCCCGCGACGCGGGACTGAGTCTGGAGCGGATCCGCGAGATGGTCACCGCCCAGGACCCGGCGGTCCGCGCCGAGGTCCTGCAGGGCCAGCTGTCCGAACTGCGGGCCCGGCTCGCCCGCATCCAGGCCTCGATCGATCTTCTCGAATGCGCGCTGAGCTGCGACCACGACGACTTCACCCAGTGCGCGCACTTCCAGGCGGATCTGGCCGAGCGGGTCTCCGGCATCGGCTGGAGCGCCGTCCAGTGAACGCGGACGTCAGGCCCGAGATGGTCGCCCTCGCACCGGGCCAGGTGCTGCTCTCGGATCGACGGACGCAGCGGACCTGGCCGGTCGAGGTCGCGGCCTACCACCTGTCGGCCGTCCCGATCACCCAGTTCGTGTACGCCGAGATCACCGGGCAACGGCCGAGCAACGCCCTGGGTGATCGGCTGCCGGTCGAGGGCGTCTCGTGGTGGGACACGATCCGGTTCTGCAACGCCCTGTCCCTTCGCGAGGGGCTGACACCGGCGTACAGCCTGCACACCGCCGACGACACGGTCGAGTGGGACGCCTCCGCCGACGGCTACCGGCTGCCGACCGAGGCCGAGTGGGAGTACGCCTGCCGGGCGGGTTCCACCGGACCGAGGTACGGCCCGCTCGACGAGATCGCGTGGTATCGCGGCAACTCCGACGGGCGGATGCACGACGTGGGCGGCAAGGAGCCGAACGCGTGGGGGCTCTACGACATGTTGGGCAACGTGTGGGACTGGTGTTGGGACGTCTACGACGCGGAGGTCTACGGCCCGTATCGCGTACTCCGCGGCGGCGGATGGTTCGACGAGCACTGGAGCTGCCGGGCATCCGTACGGCGGCGCAGCCACCCGACCCTGCGGATCGAGGACGTGGGATTCCGGGTGGCGCGTTCGGTGGCGCCCGCTACGCCGTGATGTCCCTGCGCATCTGGATCTGCACGGGACGGCAACCCCCACTCGTCCGCGTGGTCGAGCGGCACCGATAATCGCTCGGCCTCGAGCCTGGCCTCTGCTAGCTTCGACGCCACAACCGCACATGCCCTTCAGAAGGTCACGCACCGGTTCCGCACAGCGGTTCTCGGTCGCGGTAGCTCAGGCAGCTTCGGCTAAGAGCGTCTGAAGTCATCAAACCTCGAGCCGGCCAGCAGGCCGGTTCCGACGCGATGACTTTGGGCGCTTTTCCATTTCCGCCGGGGCGCCGCTCGCCTCGGCCACACAGGCAGGGGCGAGGCAGATGGCGAACGAGAAGCAGTTCCGAGCCCGCACGCGGATCGTCGCGACCCGAAGCGTGGCGGAGTATCGAGCGACCATCCCCGCGCTGGTCGACCGCGACGATGTCGTTCTCGAGGTGGGCTGTGAATGGGGGACGACCACGCAGGTTCTCGCCCGCCACGCCCGTCAGGTCCTCGGGACGGACATCAGTCCCCGTTGTGTGGAGCGGGCCACGAAGATGCGCCCGGATCTGGACTTCCGGGTGCTGGACGCGTTCGACGTCCGGTCGGTTCTGGACCTTCCCCAACAATTCAGCAAGGTCTACATGGATCTGTCGGGCCTGTCGGGATATCGAGGGCTGCTTGACCTGATGGCGCTGGTCAACACCTATGCCGCCGTCGTCGGACCCGACACGGTGGTGGTGAAGAGCGGCGCCCTGAAGCACTTCGCGCAGCGCTGCACGCCGTGGCCGGGGCGATGAGTTCGACCGCGGTCACGGCGTACGGTGGGCGCCGCCGACCCGGTCCGCGGGGTCGACCAGGACGACCCGGGCGACGCGGTCCTCGAGGGCGGCGCGCGCCTCCACCGTCAGGCCGATGTCGCTGACGACGATCCGGGCCTCCTCGAGTTGCGCGAAGGTCGCGAGTCCGGCGCGTCCCCACTTGGCGCTGTCCACCAACACGACCAACTCACGGGCTCCCGCGACGAATGCGCGGTTGGTCGCCGCCTCCAGCAGGTTGGGGGTACGGAACCCGCCGGCCGCACTCATCCCGTGCGCGCCCAGGAACGTGCGCTCGACATGCAGGCCCTGCAGGGCGGTCACCGCGATCGGACCGGCGAGTGCGTCGGAGGGGGTTCGCGTACCTCCCGTCACGATCACCGTCTGGTCGGGTCGGCCGAAGTGGTGAAGGACGTCGCTCACCGGCAGGGAGTTCGTGACGACGGTCAGGCCCGCGACACCGGCGAGGTGCTGTGCGAGCAGCATCGCCGTCGTACCTCCCCCGATGGCGATGGCACTGCCGGGTTCGACGAGCCGGGCGGCGGCCGCCGCGATGGCGTTCTTCTCGCGGTGGTGGGTCGTCGAGGCCGGCGGGCGGAACCAGCGTTCGCCGAAGTCGCGCGGCGGGGAGGACGCGGTTGACGCCGCACCGCCGTGCACCTTGACGACGATCGCCTTGTTGGCAAGGGCTTCGAGGTCACGGCGGACGGTCATGTCCGACACGCCGAAACGGGCCGCCAGGTCGACCACCCGGACGACACCGTGCACCCGGACGAGCTCGGCTATCTCGGCCTGTCGCTGTTGGGCGAGCATGCCGCAGCCTATTCCAGCCCGGTCCCGACGATCCCTCGGACGAACCACCGTTGTGCCAGCAGGAACGCGATGACGACGGGAATGATGCTGATCACCGCCGCGGCCAGGCCGATGTTGGGAGTGATGGTGGACAGCTGACCCCTCGCCAGCGGCGCGAGGGCGACGGGCATCACCTGGAGCTTCGGATCAGGTGCCACGATCAACGGCCAGATGTACATGTTCCAGGCGTTGAGGAACGTGATCGAGGAGAACGCCGCGACCGCCGGCCTGGACAGCGGTACGACGATGGTCATGAGGACCCGGAACCAGCCCGCCCCGTCGATGCGTGCGGCCTCGATGAGACCCGGCGGAAGGTTCACGAAGAACTGCCGGAACAGCAGCGTCGAGAACGCCGTCGATCCCGCGATCGGCAGGATCATGCCGGCGTAGGTGTTCACGATCCCGAGCTCGCGGGTCACGATGTACAGCGGGATGATGGCGACGTTGTTCGGCAGGAACATCGGGACGACGAACAACACCATCACCGCGATCGCACCCCGGAAGGGGATCTTCGCCAGGGCGAAGCCGGCCGGGAGACCCAGGACGAGCTGGAGCACGACCACGCCGAGTGCGAAGACGAAGGAGTTCAGGATCGTTCGGCCGGTGAGATAGCTGTAGGCCTCGCCGTAGTTGGAGAACGACAACGAGGGCGGCAGGAAGTGCGGCGGATACGCACCCACGTCCTCAGCCGACATCAACGACGCCGACAGGAGATACAGCAGGGGTGCGATCATGACCAGGCCGAACACGATGATCGCGGTGTAGCGGACGACCTTCGCGGCTGTGGCGGGTCTCATCGTGCTCTCCGTAGGCTCACGAGGCGGTTGGTCAGGCGAAGCCCGCCGGCGACCACGACGATGATCAGGAACTGCACCATCGAAAGCGCGGCGGCATAACCGACGTCGGCTTGTTCGAACGCGACCTTGTAGATGTAGAGCGAGAGTGCCTCGGTGCTGCCCAACGGGCCGCCATCGGTCATGATGAGCGACACCTCGAACGGCGCGCCCATGAAGTTCACGAACTGCAGGGCGAGGACGAGCAGGGTGCCCGTCGAGACGTTCGGCCAGGTGATGCGCCACAGCCGCGCCCACATACCGGCGCCGTCGATCTTGGCCGCCTCGTAGACACTCTCCGGAATCCGCTGCAGCGCGGCGAGGTAGAGGATGATGACGATCGGCAGGGCGAGCCAGATC
Organism: Actinopolymorpha pittospori; assembly: GCF_014873875.1. Classification (GTDB taxonomy): domain Bacteria; phylum Actinomycetota; class Actinomycetes; order Propionibacteriales; family Actinopolymorphaceae; genus Actinopolymorpha; species Actinopolymorpha pittospori. The sequence goes on from NZ_JADBEM010000001.1 coordinate 3,958,914, forward strand.
AGCATGAGAGTCAGGGCCGGTAGCGCCCACGTCGTGTCGACCAGCCACGCGGGTCCCTGGATCCCCACCTTGCTGAGAACGAGGTTGATCACGCCGACGCCCGGTTGGTACAGCCACGACCACAGGACCGCGGAGACGGCGGCGGACACGACGACCGGCATGAAGTAGGCGACCCGGATGACTCCGACGCCACGCAGGTTGGTGTTGACGAGCACGGCCAGCATGAAGCCGATGAGGACGGTCGGAACGACGCCCAGCACCAGATAGACGATGGTGTTCTTCAACGCCACGAGCATCTCGGGATCGTGGACCAGTTGGAGGTAGTTCGCGGCGCCCACGAAGCGGGGCGGGTCGAACATGTTCCAGTCGTAGAAGCCGAGCACGATTCCGGTGACCGTCGGCACCACGATGAACAGGCAGTAGAGCGCGACGTTCGGGGTCAGGAAGGCCGCAGCGGCCAGCAGGTCACGCGCCCGGTTCCGCTGGTGCCACGGAGGTGGGCCGGTGACCGGAGGGCTGCCTGGTCGGCCGGTCGGGTCGGTGCGCGTCGCGGTCACTGCCATGGTCTGCTCTCCGATGTCTGGCCGGACCCGCGCGGGCGCGAAGTCCGGACGTCTCGGTCGGGAGATGGCACTCAGCGGCTGTCGAGTGCGTCGTTGACCTTCCGCTCCGCCTCCTGGAAGGCCTCACTCACCGGAACACCGCGCAGGACGACCTTCTGCGTCGCCTCCTGCACGCTGTTCTCCAGTACGGCCTGGGCTCGGCGGGGAAGAGCGGGTGCGAGTACGGCGGCCTTGGCGTCCTCGTCGAACACGTCGATGTTGTGCGGGGGCCCGGGCAGGTCACGCCAGACGCCCTCAGCGAGCCCGACGCTGGTCGGCGGGACCGCCTGGTAGGTCTGCTCCAGGAACCGCATGCCGCCGTCGGGCCGGTAGAACCAGGTCAGGAACTCCCACGCGACCTCCTTGCGCAGCGAGGTCGTGGTCATCGACAGGCCGTAGCTTCCACCGCCCACCGGACGCTTTCCGTCGACGAGTGGGATCGGCGCGACGTCCCAGGGATCCTTGAGTTGGTCGCGGATCGTCGGCACGTTGCCGCGTACGCCGATCTGCATGGCGACCTTGCCGCTCTCGAAGTTCGGGGCGGCGCCGGAGGTCGCGATCCCGTACGACGCGTACGTTCCGTCGGTGTAGGGGGTGAGAATCCGCTCCCACGCCTTGACCGCCTCCGGCGAGCCGATCCTGCTCTGGTTGGTCTCGCCGTCGTAGACGAAGCTGCCGTACAGATGGATCATCGGGTTGTAGACGGCCTGCCAGGGATCGCCGTTGACCATGCCGTAGAACTTCCCGGCGCCGGCCTCGGTGATGGTCCTGGCCGCCGCGTTCATGTCGTCCCACGTCCACGCGTCCGTCGGCAGGTCGACGCCCGCCTCCTGGAAGAGGTGCTCGTTGTAGAACAGCACGGTGGCGTCCGCGCTGACCGGCATGCCGTGGATCTCTTCCGGGCTGGACAGTGGCCGGTACTGACCGAGGAACTCCGGCAGGATGTCGTCCTCGGTGAGTTCCCCGCCCCGGGCGAACCACGGGCGCAGATCCTCGGTCACCCGCGCGTCGGCGAGTTGGTTGATCAGGGTGTCGACGTTCTCGACGATGTCGGGAAGTTGCTCGCCGAGCCGGGCCGTGACCAGCCGTTGGGTCCAGGAGCCGGCCTCGTCGGGAATGGTCTGGACCTCGATCGTGAGGTCGGTGTTCACCTTCTCGTAGGCGGCGGCGATCTGTCGCATCTGCGCGACGAAGTGTCCGGCCACCGCGATGACCAGGTGGTGGGGGTCGTCCCGTGCGGGCCCCGAGGCGCAGCCGCCCGCCACCATGGACATGACGATCAACAGGAGGAGTGCCGCCAACGGCCCACGGCGTGAACGCTTCGACATCAGCGCACCGTCTCTCACGTTCGTATAGCACCGAGATCGCACAGGCACGAACAGAAAGTTCCGTCAGGGTGGCGCGCGAGTCGGGTCCCGTCAAGAGAGTGTCGGCACTGGAGACACCAGGGCCTGGCCGCTCGCGGACAAAGGGTCCGGGCGGGAGGATGTCGCGTCGGCGCTGGGATCAGCGTCGCGTGAGGGTGTGCGTTCGCGTGTGAACGCGGTGGAGTATGTCGAGGAGCGTCGACATGTGTGCGGAGTTTCCATCTCCGGTCGGGCGGCGGCGCGTGTCGGCGCCGGGCGTGCGTTCGAGGATCAACGCCTGCTCAGGTGCCGTTCGCGCCGCCGCCTCGGACGGGGGCGTACCGCGTCCGGGTAGGTGTGTCGGGTGATCGGGTACGGATCGGATCGAACGGGGAGACGCGTCCTAGCTCTCCTCGCTGATGTTGACCATCCAGGTGATGCCGAACCCGTCCACACAGGCGCCGTACTCGTCGCCCCACATCTGCTTCTCCAGCGGTTGCGAGACGGTGCCGCTCTCGGACAGCTTCTTCCAGTAACCGCGCAGCTCCTCAGCAGCGGTTCCGCTCAGGCTGATGGTGATGTTGTCGCTGGTGTCGTCCTCCATCCCGGGCGGGGTGTCGCCGGCCATGATCGTGTAGCCGCTGTCGGTCTCCAGCAGGCTGTGCATGACCTGGTCGGCGATCTCGGCGTGGCTGGAGTCGAACTCGCCGAAGGTGCTGATCGTCAGCTTGCCGCCGAAGACCTGCTGGTAGAACTCCATGGCTTCGCGAGCGTCGCCCTGGAACATGATGTAGGGGTTGAGGCGAGAGGTGGTCACTGTTCCTCCTTGAACGTGACGAGAGGTCAGGCCCCGCACACTAGACCTCGACGGCCGGATCTGGACATCGACGCGGCCGAGCGAGGTGTCCACGACCACGTGCCGTTTCCCGCCCGGCCACCTGCCGCGGCCACCAGCGCAGGATCCCCGGTTCGGAAACGCCCATGAACCCGCCCTGCGGACCGGTCCGCAGCCAGGCGATTCCCTCGTTGGCACCGGTTGTCTCGTCGGGGTTCCAGAAGCCGTACGCCGTCGGCGTTTCGGCGGCGAGCGCGCGGATGAGGTCGTCGCCGGTCAGAGTCGGGTCCGCCTCGTACCGGATCCAGTGCCTCGCCGTACTCACCAGCAGCGATCCGTCCACGAGGTCGGCCGCGGTGGGCTGCCAGTTGACGCCCGCCGGTGGTCGCAGTCGGGCCACCGGAACCGCGTCGACGGCACCGCCGCCGACCTGGGCCGGAAGCCGGAGCACCTGGCCGACCGTGAGCGGCCCGCCAGCCGCGACGTTCTTGACGATCAGGTAGAGCGAGCCGTGGAGCGCGAGCAGCGACTCGCAGTTGCCCTGCGGGCCGGTGTGGTCGGGGTTGGTCCAGTACGTCAGAAGCCCGTCGAGGGTCACCTCGGCGTCGAGGTACGGGTTCGGTTCGGCGCACCGCCACAGGCGTCCGGCGTGGGCGCCGAAGTTGTTGTTGCCGATGTCGCCGCACCAGAGCATGTCCGGACCGCCGTCGGACGCCGGCGCGAGCGCGATGTCCTCCGACACCATCCGCGGCACGGTGCCGTCAGCGTCGCGCATCGGGACGTAGCGGAGGTAGCCGCCTCCGTAGACGGACGGTACGCCGGTCGGCCAACGCAACAGCCGGCCGCTCAGCGGGTTGAACCGTACGGCGTACAGCGCGTTGCGGTACCGCGAGCGGACCGGCTCCGGCTGGTCGAACTGGTAGCCGTCCCGGATGATCCACAGCACGCCCGGGTAGCGCCGGCTCGCCACGGCACCGCTGGCCTCCACCAGGTTGGGGCCCTGGTAGACCCCGCCCACGATCTCGGGGAAGTCGGCGTTTCCGAAGGAGATGGGCAACCTGACGATTCCGTCATGGTTCGGCTCGACGCCGGCCGCCGCACCAGACGTCGTGCCAGACGTCGTGCCAGAGGTAGCGCGGGAGGTCGTCGCCCAGGCGGGCGCGCCGGTGAGCGGGGACACGGCGACCCCGGCCGTGGCGCCGGCCGCGACGCCGAGGAGGCGCAGGACACTACGACGAGTGGGCTGATGATGGGCGGGCACGCGGCCTCCAGAAGCTCAGGTCATCGATACGACCTCGAGCGTCCCGATCATGGAGGGCCATGCCCTGACCGCGAGGCGGCCGAGGGCGGAACTGCGTGTAAAGGGCCGGCACGCGGGACGTGGGGCTGGCGCAGCGCTTCCGCGACGCCTCAGCCGGCGCAGAGGGATACGAGGTCGAGGGTGGTGGCTCGCATCCGCATGCCGTCCCAGGACCACCGCACCACCTCGACGTCGGAGAACCGGAGCGTCCCGACGTCCAGGTCGGCCCGCGCATCGCACCAGGCGACGACGTCCGCGGGACAGGACACGGGTGCGGCGAAGTGGACGAGGTTGGCGTACCAGTCGCGCTGTGGCGGTCCGTCCGCCGTCTCGTCGCTTCGGAGGGCTTCCCACAACCGGAGGCGCAGCAGGTCGGCGGTCTCCTCGACGGGTTCACCCAGCACTGCGACACCACGAGGGTGCGGACTCAGCCCACGAAGACGCAGGTGGAAAGGGATCAGCCCGACGACCGCCGCCGCCAGCGCCTGCCGGTAGCGGGACAGCCGGGGATCGTCCTCCCCGATGACGCGACGGTGTGGTTCGAACGTGCGGATCGTGAGGTGGACTTCGGTCGCGCCGTGCATCCAGTGACCCGGGCCGGCGACGGCGGACGCCCGGTCGGCGAGGTCGACGAGGGACGCCAGAACGGCCCCGGTCGGGCGGAGGAGTGCCGTGAGACCCCAGCGGCCTCCGTCCTCCGGCGGGGTGTCGAGCGCGACCTGGCCGGCCGCCAACGCCGCCCTGCCCCTCGCGCGGAGTTCGCTGGAACGGATACCGACGCCCTCGACCATCCGGCGATGATGGCACACGCCGCGCGGCGAGGGTCTACGACAGACGACCGCGCGGCGGAACGCATCCGCCGCGCGGTCGTGGTCGAGCGTCCCGGGCCGAGACGAGGTCGGCGACGGACTACCAGTCGGAGACCGAGTTGTCGTCGCGGCGCAGGATGTGCAGGCCTGCCATCTGGTAGGGGTTGGCGAGCGCCGCCTCGTCGTCGAGTTCGACACCGAGACCGGGGGAGCCACCGCTGTAGAGGTTGCCACCCTCGAGCCGCATGTCGGTCTTCACGATGTCGGCGAGGATCTCCGGCCGCCACGTGAGTTCCTGGACGGCGAACAGCGGGGTGGACAGGTCGAAGTGCAGGCACGCGGCCGTCGACACCGGGCCGAGCGGGTTGTGCGGGACCTGCTCGATGTAGTGGGCCTCACACCAGCCGGCGACCTTGCGCGCCTCGGTGAGACCGCCACAGATACACAGGTCGACCCGGCAGTAGTCCATCAGGTCCTGCTCGATCAGGTCGCGCCAGTCCCATTTGCTGGGCAACTGCTCACCGGTCGCGATCGGAACCGAAATGTGCTGACGGAGATAAGCGAACTCGGCGGGATTCTCGGCCCGCAGCGGGTCCTCGACGAAGAAAGGCCGCATCGGCTGGAGTTCACGGGCCAGCTGAATGGCATAGGGCGGAGTGGTGCGCTGGTGGAAGTCGACGGCGATCTCGATTTCCGGTCCGACCGCGTCTCGCAGCGCGCCGAACGCCTCGACCGTCCAGCGCACCGCACGAGCCTGTTCGTACACGCCGGCTCGGTTCTCGTTGCTGCCCTCACCGACGCCGAACCGGATGAACTCCCAACCCTCCTGGACCTGCTTCTTGGCGTATTCGACCATCGCGTCGATACCGCCCCGCGGGCCCTCGCCGCCGGCCCGCTGCACGTGGCAGTAACAACGGGCGTAATCGCGGGTAAGGCCGCCCAACAGGTCGTAGACGGGAACTCCGAGCGCCTTTCCACGCAGGTCCCACAGGGCGATGTCGATGGCGGCCACCGCAGCTGAGTGCACGTGTCCGCCACGGAAGAAGTGCCCACGCCACAGGGTCTGCCAGATGTGTTCGATCCGGGACGGGTCCATTCCCCGCAGAATTGGTGCGAAGCTTTCGACCATGCCCTGGACGGCGAGTTCTCGGCCGGTGACGCCGGCCTCACCGAGTCCGGTCAGTCCTTCGTCGGTGTAGATCTTGACGAACGTGTAGTTGCGGGACGGGCGCTCACGGTCGTGGACCAGGAAGGTCTTGACATCCGTGATCTTCATTCGTCTCCCTAGGACAGATTGTGGAGCGAGACTGTGGTCTCGGCGGCGTACGCAATGGCCTCATCGCCCCGGCCCATCGCGCGCGAGATCATCGCCGAGCGGAGCCACTGGTAATGCCGCCCGCGGCATGATCCTAGTACTGCCACCACAGGTCGTAATCGCGCGCGAGAGCCTTGTGGCGCGAAGCGGCCACCGCCGCCGGACGGCTGGTCAGCGCGACGTCAGGCCGACAGGCCGCCGTCGACCATGAAGGTCGCGCCGGTGACGTAGGACGCCTCGTCACTGCCGAGGAACAGGATGCTGTAACCGATCTCGCGGGGATCGGCCTGCCGCTTCAGCAGCGTCGGCGTGCCGGCACCGAGCTTGGCGCGCGCCTCCTCGAGGGACTCACCGGTGGCCTGCGCCCTCCTGCGTACGTGGAACATCGTCAGCGTCGGACCGGGGCAGACGGCGTTGACCCGGACACCGTCGTCCGCGTGGTCGTGCGCCATGGACCGGGTCAGGGCAAGGACCGCGGCCTTGGTCGCGTCGTACTGCGCCATCCCTCCCCGCCCCGAGATCGCGTTCGCCGAGGAGACGTTGACGATGCTGCCGCCGCCGCCGCCCCGCCGCATCTCGGGGACGGCGTACTTCGAGCAGTACGCGACCTGCAGCAGGTTGCCGCGCAGGATGGTGTCCCAGGACTCGGCGTCGGCCTCGGTGATGGGTCCGTACACGCGGACCCCGGCGACGTTCGCGAGGACGTCGAGCCGACCGAACCTGCCAGCCGTCTCGGTGACCACCCGCTTCGCCTCGGCCTCCTCGTCCAGTCGCGCGGCGAGGGCGAGGACCCGTTCGCCGCTGGGGTCGATCTCCTCGGCAGCTCGCTTCGCCTCGGCGCCGTCGACGTCGACGACCGCGACCGACGCGCCTTCCTCCCAGAACAGTTGGGCGGCGGCCTGGCCGATGCCGCCACCGCCACCGGTCACCAGAGCGACCTTGCCCGTCATACGTCCAGTCATCGAGTCGTCCTCCCAGCTCGTCGGTACCGCTCCTCTCACCCTTGCAGCCGCTCTGGCCGAACGCCGGTGAACCGCCGTCCGGGTTCGGACAGCCCACCGGTCAGGCGGGATGAACCGATCCGATCCGGGATCCGTGACGGATGTGTCTCGACGGCGTTCGCTTAGCAAGGAGCCGACCGTGCCAACACCGCTGACCCGCACCCTCAACCTCAACAAAGCGAGCCGCACGGTGCAGGTCGCCGACGACGGTGAGCAGCTGCTCTACGTCCTGCGGAACCAGCTGGGCCAACACGGCCCGCGGTTCGGCTGTGGCGTCTCCCAGTGCGGTGCCTGCACCGTTCTCGTCGACGGCCAGATCCGCCGTTCCTGTGTCGCCCCGCTCCGCACGATCCCCGAAGGGGCGAACGTGGAGACGCTCGACGGACTGGGAACGCCGGAGGATCCCCACCCGCTGCAGAAGGCGTTCACCGACGAGCAGGCCGGCCAGTGCGCCTACTGCATCAACGGCATCATCATGGGCGCCCTCGGATGGCTGCGTCAGCGTCAGGCCGCGGGCACCACCACGGCGCCGACCGAGGAGGAGATCGCCGCGTTCCTGTCCGGCGAGGCCCCCGGCTCGACGCTCAACTACCTGTGCCGGTGCGGAGCCCAGTAGCGGATCACCAAGGCGATCCGCTCCGCTGCTGAGGAGATGCTGCCGTGAGAACGAAGGAACTGAGCAGGCGTGGTTTTCTGACGGGAGCCGGTACGCTCGCCGTCGCGTTCAGCTTCGGCCCGAGCATGGTGGGCGTGCCCGCGTCCCAGGCAGCCGCCGCGTCCGGTCCGCCCGGACTGCGCGTGGACGAGGAGGCGGCCGCCGGTTCGCTGGCCTGGCTGGTGCTCCAGCCCGGCCGCGTCGCCATCCACAGCGGGAAGGTCGAGCTCGGCACCGGCGTGCACACGGCCCTGACCCAGATCGTCGTCGAGGAACTCCACCTCGGCGCTCGCGGCGTCACCTACGTGCAGGGCGACACCGAGACGACGCCGGACCAGGGGACCACCGCGGGGAGCAAGACGATCCAGAACGGCGGGCCGCAGCTGCGCGCGGCCGCGGCGACGGCGTTCCAGGCCCTGCTCGACCTCGCCGCCAAGCGGCTGGGCGTCGCCAAGGACCAGCTCGTGGCCCGGGACAGCATCATCACGGTACGGGGCACGAACCGTCGGGTGACCTACGAACAGTTGCTCTCCCGCGCCGACGTCGTGCTCGTCGCCGACGAGGACGTGCCGCTGACCGCTCCCGCCGACTATCGCGTCGTGGGGCAGTCGGTCGCGCGGGCCGACCTGCCCGACAAGATGACCGCTCGCTTCAGCTTCATCCAGGACGTGAAGGTGCCCGGCATGCTGCACGGCCGGGTCGTCCGCCCGAACGGTCGCAACGCCAGTTTCGTCTCGATCACTCCGGAGTCGATGACGCGGGCGCGGGCCATCCCCGGGTTCGTCGACGTCGTACAACGGGGCAACTTCGTCGGCGTCGTGGCGACCACGGAGTTCGCGGCGATCCAGGCGGCCACCCCCGCCACCGGTGTCGAGGTCGTCTGGGCGGACGGGCAGCCCCTCGTACCGCAGGCGTCCTACCCTGAGGCTCTGCGTGACCCGGCCAACCACTACCGGACCACCCAGGAGGAGACGGTCGGGGACGTCGACGCGGCCCTTGCCGGTGCGGCGACGACCCACCAGGCGAGCTACTTCTCGCCGTTCCACATGCACGCCGCGATGGGCCCGTCCTGCTCCATCGCCGACGTCCGCTCGACCCCGGACACGACCGGCATCCAGGTGCGGGTGTGGTCGAGTTCGCAGGGCGTCTTCGCGCTCCGCACCACGCTGGCCAACCTGCTCCAGGTGCCGGCGGACTCGGTGCACGTCATCTACGAGGAGTCGGCCGGCTGCTACGGCCACAACGGTGCCGAGGACGCGGCCGCCGACGCCGCCGTCCTGTCCCAGGCGGTCGGCAAGCCGGTGCGGGTCCAGTGGTCGCGACAGAACGAGCACGGCTGGGAGCCGCTCGGTCCGGCGATGGCCCACGACATGCGCGGCGGCATCACCGGGGGAGAGGTCGTCGCCTGGGAGCACGTCGTGAACACACCGACGCACGGAAGTCGGCCGAACGGCAGCCCGGGGACGGTGCTCGCCGGCATCCTCACCGGGTCGCTGCCCGCGTCGCTGCCGACCTCGGCGGGCAACAGCGGCGGCCGGAATGCGCCTGTCAACTACACCTTTCCCAACCGGCGGCTGATCGCGCACCTCGTCCGTAGCTTCGAGACGGCCGGGCCGACCTCGAACGTTCCGCAGGCACCTCTGCGGTACCGCTTCCCGCGGACGACGGCGTTGCGTTCACTCGGTGGTTTCTCCAACACCTTCGCGAACGAGTCCTTCCTCGACGAACTCGCGGTCGCCGGCGGAGTGGACCCGCTCGAGCTCCGGATCCGGTCCCACGAGGACCCCAGGGCGATCGCCGTCCTGGAGGCCCTCCGCGAGACGTGGGCGGAACGGCCGCGCGGCGGCGACGGCGTGGGCGCGGGTGTCGCCTTCGCCCGCTACGAGACGGAGTTCACCTACGTCGCGACCTACGCCGAGGTGACCGTGGACACCTCGACGGAAGCGATCCGGGTGCGCCGGGTGGTCGTCGCCCACGACTGCGGCCTCGTCATCAACCCTGACGGGATCCGCAACCAGATCGAGGGCAACGTCATCCAGGGCATCGGGCGCACGCTGAAGGAGGAGGTCCAGCTGGACAGCCGTGGCGTGACGAGCGTGGTGTGGCAGCAGAACCAGGCCAACCCGACGCCGCAGTACTCCGTCCTGCGCTTCAGCGAGGTGCCGACGATCGAGTCGATCCTCATCAACCGGCCGGACGAGTCCGCCTGGGGTGCCGGCGAGCCGGCGATCGGGCCCATGGGCGCGGTGATCGGCAACGCGGTGTTCGCGGCTACCGGAGTACGCATCCGGACCCTGCCGATGACGCCGGCCCGGGTGCTCGCCGCTCTCCAGGGCGCACGGTAGCGCGGGTTTCGGTCGCGGTGCGGGCTGGCGATCCTGGCGGTGCCGGCCCGCACCGTTTTCGTCGAGGAGCGGGCTCAGTGACCCGCGGCGGCCCGATGGATCGGGCCGTCGGTGGTCATGAGGGACCTGCCGGTGCCGCCCCACCGGTGCTGGACGAGTTCGGCCGCGATCGACACCGCCGTCTTCTCAGGAGTACGCGCACCGAGATCGAGCCCGATGGGCGAGTGCAGTCGACCGAGCTCCCGCTCCGTCAACCCCGCCTTGCGTAGCTGCGCCAGCCGGTCGACGTGGGTCCTGCGGCTGCCCATGGCGCCGACGTATCCGGCCCGGGTGCGCAGCGCGAGGGTGAGCAGCGGGACGTCGAACTTCGCGTCGTGGGTGAGGACGCAGATCACCGTACGGTCGTCGACCTCGGTCCGGGCGAGATAACGGTGCGGCCAGTCGACCACCACCTCGTCCGCGTCCGGGAACCGCTTGTGGCTGGCGAACCGCGCCCGGGCGTCGCAGACGGTGACGCGGTAGCCGAGAAACCTTCCGATCCGCGCCGCCGCGGCCGCGAAGTCGATCGCGCCGAAGATGAGCATGCGTGGCGGTGCGGCGAGCGAATGGACGAAGACGGTCCGCTCCGTCAGGACACGTTCACCTCGCGGTCCGTACTCTCGCGTTCCACTCACGCCCTGGGCCAGCAGTCCGCGAGCGTCGTCGTCCACCGCCGCGTCGAGCTCGGGACAACCCAGCGAACCGAGCGCACCGGCGGGCCAGACCAGCCTTCGGGCCGGGGACGTGAAGCCGGCACCGATCCCGGTCGCGATGGCGACCGGTACGTCCCTGTCCACCGCGGCGGCGACCTCGGCGAACTCCGGAAAGTACTCCCCGCCCATCGGCTGGACGAACACCTGGAGCCGGCCACCACAGGTGAGGCCGGTCGCGAACGCGTCCTCGTCGGCGATGCCGTAGGCCTCCACCATCGGCACGCCGGTCTCGATGACCCGCAGCGCTAGTGTTGCGTGATTCTGGTCGCGTTATTTCGCGTTGTTGTCGACGAGTTTCTTGACGTTGGTCTGGACGAGGCGGACCTTCGCGAGGATCTCTTCGCTGGTAGCGGTCCAGGCGAACGGCTTCGCGTCGACGTTCCAGGTGTCGATGTAGTCCTTGATCTGCCTGATCAGCACGTTCACCGAGGTGAAGGTGCCGCGGCGGATCGCCTGGCGGGTCAGGATCCCGAACCACGTCTCGACCTGGTTGATCCAGCTCGATCCGACCGGGGTGAAGTGGAACTTGACGTGCGGATTCTCCTCCAGCCAGGCCTCCACCTCCGGCGTGGTGTGAGTGGACAGGTTGTCCAACACCACATGGACCTCTTTGCCCGCATGGGGTTTGACGGCCTTCTTCAAGAAGGCCAGGAAGTTCACCCCGTCCCGGGTCGGCCTGCACTCCCCGACGACCTGGCCGGTGCCCACATCCAGGGCTGCGAACAGGTTCGTGACACCGTGCCGCACGTAGTCGTGGGTGCGTTTCTCGGTGACCCCGAAGTCCAACGGCAGTAGCGGCTGGGTGCGGTCCAACGCCTGGATCTGTGTCTTCTCATCGATGGAGAGCACCACCGCACCACCGGGCGGGTCCAGATACAACCCGACCACGTCGGCGACCTTCTCCGCGAACGCGGGATCCTTGGACAACTTGAACGTGCCATGCCGGTGCGGCGCAAGCCCCTCCTCCCGCCACACCCGAGCCACATAGCCCCACGACACACAGATCCCCTCGACCCGCTTCAGATACCCAGCCAACCCACGGGTCGACCAGTGCGACAGCCCCGTCCCAGCCGGCGGAGAAGTCCTGGTCAACGCCACCACCCGAGCCCGCACCCGCGCAGGAACCTGCACCCGCGGCGCAGCCCGATCACGATCATCCAACCCGGCCACACCATGCTCGGCGTAGCGGCGGACCCACCGATCCACCGTCGGCAACGACACCCCCGCCAACTCCGCGATGTCCTTACGACGCCGCCCTTCCCCATGCCACAACACGATCCGCGCCCGAGTCGCCAGCACAGCCGACACATCCCGACTGTTCACCAACGCCCGCAACTCAGCGTCCTGCTCCACCGAAAGCTCCACACCGAGTCAACGAGCCACAACACGAAAAGTAACGCAACCAGAATCACGCAACACTAGGTCGTAGACGGCGCTCTCGACACAGCCACCGGACACGCTCCCGACCACCTCGCCAGAGCGGGAGACGGCCATCGAGGCGCCAGGTTGCCGTGGCGCGCTGCCGAAGGTGCCCGTGACAGTGGCGATCCCGAAGGTCTCACCGGCCGCGTGCCACTCGACGATCTCGTTCCAGATGTCCCGCATCGCACATCACCCTTCACGGATCTCAGTGGCTCCGACGGCTCGTCGTGGTCGCGGCGAGTGGGTGCTGGCGACACCGACGCGTACGTTCACACGGTTGCCGACACCGAAGGGTTCAGTGCTCGACCGACCGTTTGTGGCCGTCCGATGCGGAGTCCGCGGTACGCCGGACAGTCACGTCGGTCGCGTCGGTCGCGGCCGGAACAGTGTCGGCGTAGCGGGTCCGGAAGCTCTCGCTCGCGGCCGGGCCCGCGGTGAAGACGAAGTTCTCGTTGTCGACCCGACGGCCCGTCGTCCGATCGACGAGGACCGGGTCGACCTCGACGCCGGTCGCGGCGTCCACCAGGACCATGCTGCGCTCGGCGGGATCCAACCGGGAGTTTCCCCAGGCGGCCAGCGCGAGGAGCACCGGGCGAAGCGAACGCCCGAGGTCGGTCAGGACGTACTCGTACCGCACCGGGTTGGTCTGGTAGGGCCGGCGCTCGAGCAGGCCGTTGGTAACCAGAGTCTTCAGGCGGGCGGTCAACATGCTGGAGGAGATCCCCATGTTCTCCTGGAACTGGTCGAAGCGGGTGTAGCCGTCGAACGCGTCATGCAGGATCAGCAGCGTCCACCATTCGCCGACGTAGCCGAGGGCCGTCGACAACGGGCACTCGCGATCCTCCAGTCGGATCCTGCTCACCATGCTTTGACCCCTCCAGTCGTTAGTGCTAACTTCGAAGTCACTAGCTTTCATCTTAGCACCGTCCCTGGAAGGGCGCATGTCTGTCGGCACTGTCGACCAGCCGAAGATCCTCGCGGGGAAGCGGGCGTTGGTCACCGGCGGTACGAAGGGCGCCGGAGCGGCCATCGCCGACCGACTGCGCGAGGAGGGTGCCGTGGTCACCGTCAGTGCCCGCCACTGCCCGCACGGCTATCCCTACCCGGAGCGGTTCGTCGCCGCGGACACGGCCACGGTCGAGGGCGCCGAGGCGGTCGTCGGACGCGTCACGTCCGAAGGAGGTGTCGACATCCTGGTGCACGTCGTGGGTGGATCGGACGCGCCGTCCGGGGGATTCGCCGCCCTCTCGGAGCAGCACTGGATGGACGAACTCAACCTGAACCTGCTCGGTGCGGTTCGCCTCGACCGCGGGATCCTGCCCGGCATGATCAAGGCCGGTGCGGGTTCCGTCGTGCACGTCACCTCGATCCAGCGGCGGATGCCGCTCTACGAAGCAACCCTCGGCTACGCCGCTGCCAAGGCCGCATTGACGGCGTACAGCAAGGGCCTCGCCAACGAGGTCGCACCCCACGGTGTCCGCGTCAACTCGGTCGCGCCCGGCTTCATCCAGACCGCGTCGGCCGACGCGCTGGTCGAACGCATCGCCAAGGGGCAGAGGATCGACACCGACGCGGCTCTCGAGCAGCTCATGGGCTCACTCGGCGGCATCCCGTTGGGAAGGCCCGTTCGTCCTCGCGAGGTTGCCGAGCTCGTCCTCTTCCTCGCCTCCGACCGCTCCTCCGCGATCACCGGCGCCGAGCATGTCATCGACGGCGGCACCGTGCCGACGGTGTGAGCCCACTACGACCTCCGCTCGTCCCGCAAGCACACCTTGCCCCGAACTCACCAGGGAGAACGACCATGACACCTGACCTGACGAACGATCTGACGAACGACGCGGCAGCTCTTCCCGCGGCGGTCGAGACCTACCTCGCCACGCCCAAGGACGAGCTCGGACCGATCCTCGGCGAGGTCTTCGCCGCCGACGCGGTCGTGCACGACGAGGGCAAGACCCATGTCGGCATCGACGCGATCCGTGCCTGGAGCGACGCGGTGGCGGCAGCGTTCTCGTTCACCCGTGAGGTCGTCTCCGGTGTGGTTCGAGGTGGTGCGGTGATCGTACGGGTCGACGTGAAGGGAGACTTCCCCGGCAGCCCGGTCGAGTTGCACCACCACTTCTCCATCGCGGACGGAAAGATCACGGCGCTGACGATCTGTCCCTGAACCGGCGGCCCGATGCTGCTACGTTGCGGGCCGTGAAGACCCTCATCGTCGGCGGTAGCGGCTTCCTCGGCAGCGAGCTCGCGCGACAGTGCGTGGCCCGAGGTGACGAGGTCGCCGCCACCTATATGACTCGGCCGGGCGCGCTCGCGGACGTCGACTGGCGTCCATGCGACGTTCGTCGACGTGAGGGCGTCGCTGCCCTGGTCGCGGCCCTGCGGCCGAGCGTGGTGGTCAACGCGGCGTTCCGTCAGGCCGAGTGGAGGAGCACGGCTGATGGCGCCGCACACGTTGCCCTGGCGGCGGCCGCCACGGGCGCGCGGTTGGTGCACGTGTCCTCCGACGCGGTCTTCTCCGGTGCGGCCGTCCACTACGACGAGACGTCCGCCCCGGATCCGATCACTCCGTACGGCGCCGCCAAGGCCGCGGCGGAGACGGCGGTGCAGGCCATCGCGCCCGACGCGGTGATCGCACGAACCTCGCTGATCGTCGGCGACGGGAGATCAACCCACGAGGTGTTGGTGCACTCCCTCGCCACTGGTCGAATCAGTGGAGTGCTGTTCACGGACGAGATGCGTTGTCCTGTTCACGTTTCTGACCTCGCGACGGCTCTGCTGGAGCTCGCGGCGTCATCGCATGCCGGTGTCCACCACGTCGCGGGCGCCGACGCCGTGAGTCGCTACGACCTGGGACGCCTCATCGCTCGGCGGGACGCCCTCGATCCGGATGGGCTGCCGGCAGGACTGCGGGCCGACAGCGCACTGCCCGGTCCCATCGACGTTCGACTGGACTGCACCATGACGCAAGGCCGCCTGCGTACCAAGCTGCGTGGCGCCCGCCAGTTCCTTGGGTGAGGAGCCTGGTGGAGGACGTCTGCTCGGGACGACCGCAGGTATCCGGTGCCGATCAAGAATTGTTCGAAGAAGTTCACTGACGCGGGCTGAATGCCCTTGTTTTACAGGGGTTGTTGTCGGTGGTCGGGTCTAGGGTTTGGTCATGGACATCGACGCCGGCAGTGCCAGCGGGGGTGCGGGTTTCGCGCATCCGTTGCTGGCTTGGCTTGCCGATGTCGGTGCGGGCATTGACGCGGCTATCGAGTGCCCGACACTGTCGTTGCCGCTGGATCACTACGAAGGGGCGTTGCGGCAGATCGCTGTCTACGAGGCGAAGCTGGCATCTCTTCGGTTGAGGTTGACGCGGCAGGCCGAGCTGAATGAGGTGAAGAAGCTCAGTGGTGCTGCGACCACGGCGGGGTGGGTGCAGCAGGTGACGCGGGTGGGGCGGCGTGAGGCGTCGGTGTCGGTCCGGTTGGCGAAGGCCCTGGATCAGACGCTCCGTTCGACTGGCGAAGCCCTCTCTGACGGCGAGATTTCGTTGGGTCAGGCACAGGTGATCGAACGCGCGATCCGCCGCCTCCCCAACGACGTCGACACCGCCGTAAAGGCGGAAGCGGAGGCGTTCCTCCTGGACAGTGCGCAGGCACTTGATGTCGATGACCTGGACAAGGCGGGCAAGCACTTGTATGAGGTGATCGCCCCGGAGGAAGCCGAACGCCGGATCGGCAAGCAACTGGAAGAGCAGGAACGCCGCGCTCGGGAGAACCGGACGTTGAGCTTCGGGCCGGTGCGCGACGGGATGGGCACCATGTTCACGCGCCTCGACGTCCCCACCCTCGCGATCCTGCAAGCGCTCCTCGACCCCCTCGCTCGCCCGCGTCCCAGCGGTCCTGACGGGCCGGACCTGCGCAGCAGCGAACGCCGTCAGGCAGACGCCTTCGCCGAACTCGTCGCCCTGGCCCAGGCGGCAGCCAGCGCACCTTCCCGCGGCGGCATCAGGCCGCGCCTCACCGTGACGATGAACCACGACGACCTCGTGGCCCGGCTCGGCTACGGCACCCTCAACTCCGTGCTCACCGACTCCGGCCCCACCCACCTGAAAGTGAAAACCTACGGCGACGAGAACGGGAGCGGGAGACAGGAGCTGATCGGCTATCGGATCACGGGGCCGCCGCTGTCAGCCACCCTGGTACGGCAACTGGCCTGTGATGCGGAGATCATCCCCGTGGTGCTTGGTGGTGACGGCGCCGTCCTCGACCTCGGGCGCGGCACCCGCCTGTTCACGTCCTCCCAACGACACGCCCTCGCCGAACGCGACGGCTACTTCTGCCACTTCCCCGACTGCAGACGAGCCGAGAAGTGGACCGAAGCGCATCACATCCGGCACTGGGTAGACGGGGGCGCGACCGACTTGAACAACGGCGTCCTCCTGTGCCAACACCACCACACCGTCATCCACACCCAAGACTGGACCGTGCGGATGGGACCCGACGGGCACCCCGAATACATCCCGCCGCCCTGGGTGGATCCCTACCAGAACGTCATCCGACCCAACGACGCCACCCTGATCCGGCGGTGAACGCCGTGGAGCCGACGGGGCACGCGATCCGGCCGGTCGAGCGGCTCGCCGACGTTGGTCGGCCAGGACGGGGACACCTGTCGACCGGCCCACTGGCCGTTCATGGTCGGGAAGGTCGACGAAGGCTGGCCAAGGAGCCGGTCGCTAGTTACAGTCCGGACCGGAAGCGTCACAGGTTGGACGACGTGACAGAGACGGCGCGCACGCACCCGCACGTGCGTACCCGGGTCGGCAGTGGCTGGAGGCCAACGGATGGTGAAGCCAGAGCTGGGACTCACCAGGCGACGTGTGCTCGCCGCGGCAGCGGCTGGTGCCGTCGCGGCGACCGTTCCTCACCCGGCCGAAGCGGACGACGGATCCGGCGGCAGCCCGCTCTCCGAGTCGCCTTCGGAGCCGACCCCGACACCGGCCTCGAAGGCGACCGCATCGCCTGCCCCGACGCCGGTCGTGACGAGCCTGGGCCCGGCGGTGTTCGGTGCGCCGATCGTCGGCGCGACCGTGGCCGGAAACAGCGCGTTCCTCATCATGCGTGGCCTCGAGCCGGCGACGCTCGCGGAGTACGACCTGAGCACCGGCCGGGTGGTCGTCAACCACGACCTGCCAACCGGTCTCGGGGGAGCTGTCGCGGTCGGTGGTGCGGTGTACGCGGGGATGTACGCCATCGCCGACATCCATCGACTCGATCGGGCGACCGGCCAGGTCGACCACCTCACTCGGCTCGGCAACGAGCAGTACGCGTTCGACCTGGCCGCGTCGCCGGCTGGGCTGATCTACGCGGGAACCTACCCGGGCGGCAAGGTCTACGAGATCGACCCGACCACCGGCGGCACCCGTGATCTCGGCGAGGCTGTTCCGGGCTTGCGCTACGTGCGCTGTGTCGCGGTCGCCGGCGACGGCACGGTGTACGCGGGCACGGGGACCTCCGCCCGTCTGGTCACGATCGATCCGGCGACCGGGGCGGGGGCCCAGATCCTGCCGGCCGCCCTGCACGGTGAGTCCTTCGTCTACGACGTCGCGGTGAGCGACGAGCACATCGTCGCCGGCACTGAGCCGGGTGGCTTCCTGGCGGTCATCGACAGACGTGATCCCTCGCGCTTCCAGGTCGTCGCCACCGGGGGACGGACCATCGACGCGATCACCATCGACGGCGAGACGGCGTACTTCACGGTCCGTCCGACTGGGACGCTGTACGCCTGCCGACTCGACACCGGCGAGCTCACCAGGCTCGCGACGCCGGTCGAAGGTCAGGAGACGCGCGGGGTCTTCGTCCGCGACGGCGTGGTGCACGGAGCGGCCGGCGCCGGAGTGTGGTGGACCCTCGCCGACGGGGCGGTGACGAGCGTCGACCTGGCCGACGTCGGCCTTCGTACGGCGCCCGAACCGCCCCAGTCCCTGTCCAGCGTCGACGGCGGCCGCGTGCTCGTTGGCGGCAACTTCGGTCTCCAGGTGCACGATCTGCTTCGGGGTGGCAGTCACCGGATCGCGGTGGACGGTGAGCCGAAGTCGATGGTGCCGGCACGTGGTCGGACCTGCCTCGCGGTCTACCCAGGTGCGCTCGTCGAGACCTACGACCAGCGTGAGGACAGGGTGGCCCCGCTCGCCACGATCGGCGGCGAGTCCAACCGCCCGCGTGCGATGGTCACCGACCCGGCAGGTCGAGTCCTGCTGGTCGGAACGCGCAACCAGTACGGTCGGTCGGGCGGGGCGCTCGCCGTCGTCGACCCACGTACCGGCCGGGTCGATCGCTACGATGATCTGGTCGCCGACCAGGCCGTCGCCGCGGTCGCGGTGGACGGGCGAACGGTGTACGCCGGAACCGAGATCACCGTGGACGGCGCGCTACCGATCGCCTCCGAGGCCTGCCTCGTGGGCTTCGACCTGACCAGGCGTCAGGTCGAGTGGACGTCGGCGCCGGTGTCCGGCGCGACCGGTTACGTGAGCCTCGTCCACCATGACGGACTGCTGTACGCCGTCACGGTGCAAGGTGTCCTTGTCGTCGTCGATCCGTCCACCCGCGACGTCGTCGGCTCCGCCCGGATCCCGACCGGGCGCCCCGGCTACCTGGGAGTTCGTTCCGGCGTGGTCTACGCGATCACCACCGATGCCCTGCTCCGCGTCGACCCGGACGCTGCGGTGACGCCGGTGGTGTCCGGTCTCGCGGCGGAGTGGTACAACGAGCCGCAGTTCGCGGTTGACGGGCAGACCGGCGACGTCTTCACGGTGCGCGAACGGGATCTGGTTCGCATCCACATCCCGGACTGACGCGCGGCTAGGCCGTGATCCGCAGGACCCGACCTAGCTCTGGATGAAGTACTGCTCCGGATGGCTCGGCCCAGGGGTCTGGATCGTGTAGGTGTCGATCATCTCGGCAGGCACGTTGTGAAAGTGGCTCTTGACGATGCCGTAGCCGTTCGCCTCGAGCCCGACGCCGATGATCTGGAACTGCTCCTTCGCGATGGCGAGGATCTCCTTGATGAGGGTGGCCTGCCGGTCCTGGTCTGTGGTGGCGAGGATCTGGTCGTAGAGAGCCATCTGCCGCCGGTTCGGCTCGAGCGGCTCCTCGCCGGACTTGCCGCGGGTGGCGTACCACTCCGCCCACCGGATGCCGTAGCGGGACCCGGTGGTCTGTGGGAAGAAGTAGAACGGCTCCAGGATGGTGGCGCGCATGTTGAATCCGCCCTGGTCGCCCTGCCAGATCACCACGTCGTGCTCGTTGGCCTCCACCCGTTCCACCCACAGGGCCCGACTGCGCGGCTGCGCCGAGGCGGTGATGCCGACGGCCTTCCAGTACGTCGTGAGCAGTTGCGCGGTGTCCGCCCACTCGGGGCGGAGTTCGGCACTGAACTCGAGGGAGAAGGCGATCGGCTTGCCATCAGGTCGCAGCCGTCGGCCGTTGCCGTCGCGCCGGGCGTAGCCGGCCTCGTCGAGGGTCCTGTTCGCGAGGCTGACGTCGTACTTCGTGTACTGGGTCGCCATCTCCTCGTCGAACAGTTCGGACTCCGGTCGGGGCGCGGCCTGCCAGGGCCGACCCTGCTTCTGGAACGCGGTGTCGATGATCTCCTGCCGGTTGATGGCATGGGACAGCCCGATACGGAAGCTCTTGTTCTGGAAGATCTTCCGCAGCACGGGGTCCTTGTGCGTTTGGTTGAGCTGGATCAACGTGTGGTTCATCGAGCCCGAACGCAGGTTGAAGAAGTCGTAGTCACCCTGGGTACGCCCGCGTGCCAGGACGGGCTTGTTGGTCAGGGAGTTGAAGTGCCGGCAGTGCATGTCGAAGTCGCCGGCGATGGCCTTGGTGACCATCACCTGGACGTCGCTGATCACCTCGAAGGAGACCTGGTCGATGTAGGGAAGCTGGCGCCCGTCCGGATCGACCTTCCAGTAGTACGGATTGCGTTCGGCGACCGCTCGGGTACCGCCGTTGGCGGGACGGGTGAACTTCCAGGCGGACAGCACGGGAAGGTCGACGTTGAGCAGCGGGTCGGCCTTCGTGCCGAACAGCGCGGCCCAGTCCTCCAGCCGTTCCGCCTTGGCCTGTTCGGCCACGTCGGGGCTGTACTTCAGGTGGAACCGCTGCAGGTAGTGACGTGGGTACCCGATGAGGTACTGACCGAGGTCGGTGCACTGCCGCTGCAGGAAGAGTCCGTCCGGCCGGTCGAGCGCGATCCGTACCGTGAGATCGTCGACTCGCTCGGCGTGCCCCGGCCACGGTGCCACGGGGAAGAGTTCGGTGTTGTTGAGGACGTCGTTCTGTGCGAAGACGATGTCGTCCGCGGTGAAGGGCTTCCCGTCGGACCACTTGATGCCCTCGCGGAGGACGAAGGTGTACTCCGTGCCGTCAGCGTTGGCCTCGAAGCGTCCCGCGAGGTTGGGAAGCATCTGCTTCCACTCGAGGTCCCAGCGCAGCAGATAGTCGTAGGAAAGGATCCGTCTGGCCCACGACGAGTCGGCGCTGCCCTGCAGGGCCGTGTGCCACTCCCCGCCGTACTGGCCGGCGCGATCGACGGGTTCGACGACGACTGGCTTTGCGGGCAGCCGATCCTTCAACGCGGGCAGCTTCCCGTTCTTGACCTGGCTGGCCAGCTTCGGCGACTCGACAGCGGCGGCGTCGGCACCGCCGCCAGCGCCGCCGTCACCGGTCTGGCCGCGGCCCTGCGGATCGGTGGAGAGGAGGTCGCAGCCGGGTACGCCAAGCGCGAGCAGTCCCAACGCGCCTCCCGCGCGGAGGAAGTTCTTACGCGAGATGCCGCGACCGTCCGCGTTCCGAGTTGCCATCGTGTCTCCTGACGGCTTCGCCAGTGGAGGATCCACGGTGACACTGGTGTGTGGAGGAGGTAAAGACAGCATCCGGTGCCGGCCAGCCTGACCGCGTGGGGAACCCGCCGTCCTGAACAACACGACCGAACGTTCGACGACCACCTTTACCCAGACGCTTGACATCCGGTCAGGTCCTGATGAGTCTGTGGCGATCCAACGTTGGAATGGCGTCCTCTGCTGGTGCGCCTCGAACGAGACAAGGCCGTCGCGGCCGGATCATGGAGATGGATGTCCATGGGAGACCAGAAACGGAACTTCTCGAGGCGCGATCTGTTCCGGTCCGCCGGCGGTGCGGTGCTCGCCACGACGTCGTTGGCAGGTTGCGACCTGCTGAGCACCGATCCGACGACCAACAAGAGCAATGGCCGACCGGCCGGAAAGAAGGGACTGGAGGCGCCGAGTCTTGCCGCTGCGGTGAAGGCGGGCACGTTGCCGGCACTCAAGGATCGGCTGCCCGCGCAGCCACTCATACTCAAACCCGCGCAGGAGATCGGCACGTACGGCGGCACCTGGCGGACGTTCATCCAGGGGATCGACGGGTCGTCGGTCTATGAGAACATCGGGTACGACGGCCTGGTGCGGTGGGCTCCTGACTTCTCCGGTGTGATTCCCAACGTCGTGTCGTGGGACGTCGGCGCCGACGGGCGTGAATACACGTTCCATCTGCGCAAGGGAATGAAGTGGTCCGACGGCAAACCCTTCACCGCGGACGACATCGCGTTCGCCTACGTGGACGTCCTCAGTAACGACGAGCTCTTCCCGGTCTTTCCTGAGTGGCTCGCGCCGGGTGGGACGCCCGCACGCTTCGCCAAGGTGGACGAGGTCACCTGCACGTTCACCTTCGCGGAGCCTCACGCGTTCTTCCTGGAACGGCTCGCGAGCCCGGAAGGCAACATCCTCGCCGCGTCGCCCAAGCACTACCTGCAACGCTTCCACAAGAAGTACAACCCGGACGTCGCCACCCTGGTCAAGGAGGCGAAGGTCGCCGAGTGGATCCAGCTGTACTTCGGCAAGGGTGGCGACGGCACCTCGGGCCTCGCGATCTGGCAGAACCCGGAGCTGCCGGTCCTGCTGCCCTGGGTCGTCGTCACGCCGTTGACGAAGGACCGGCTGGTCGCCAAGCGCAATCCGTACTACTGGAAGATGGATCCCGACGGGAGTCAGCTGCCCTACCTCGACGAGGTGGTCATCGACATCGTCGCGAGTCCGGAGACCGCGACGCTGCGGGTGAGCAACGGTGACTTCACCCTTCCCTCCACCGACGTGCTGATCCCCGCCAACAAGCCCATCTTCGCGCGCAACGCCGAGCAGGGTCGCTATCGGTTGATCGACCAGATGACCTCCGACATCAACAACGGGGTCGTCTGCCTCAACCTGACGCACAAGAACCGCGCGGTGCGCGAACTCTTCCAGAACAAGGACTTCCGGATCGGCCTCTCCTACGCCATCAACCGTGCCGAGCTCATCAAGGCGGTCCACCAGCGGCAGGGTGAGCCGTACCAGTCCGCGCCGCGACCGGAGTCGGACTGGTACGAGGAGACACTCGCCAAGCAGCACACGAAGTACGACGTCGCGGAGGCCAACCGCCGGCTCGACCGGGCCGGCCTGACCCGGCGCGACGCGGCTGGCTGGCGGCTGCGTCCGGACGGCAACCGGGTCGCGTTCACCGTCGAGCTTCCGACCGGCTTCGACCCCACCTACCCGGCGACCGCGGAACTGATCCAGACGTACTGGAAGGCGGTCGGCATCGAGATGCGGGTCCAGTCGCAGGGCGGCCCGCTGTTCTGGGAACGGCTCTTCGCCAACCAGTGCGACGCGGTCCTCTACAGCGCGGAGAACGGCCTGCGCGACGCCATCCTGGACCCGGGTTGGTTCTTTCCGGTGGGCGGGCGTTGCTACTACGCCCGTCTGTGGGCCGACTGGTACGCCAGCGGAGGCAAGACCGGCGAGGCTCCTCCGCCCGCGCCGCGCCGGCAGATGCAGTTGTACGACACGATCAAGACCACTGCGGACGAGGCCGAGCGCAACCGTCTCTTCGCCGAGATCCTGCGCATCTCGCGCGAGGAGTTCTACACGATCGGGACGGTCCTCATCGCCGGCCGCTACTCCATCGTGCAGGACAACTTCCGCAACGTTCCCGAGCCGATTCCGGAGGGATCGCTGTATCCGGACCCGGCGCCGGTCGGCCCCGAGCAGTTCTACGTCAGGAGCTGAGTCCGGCGTATGCCGATCGGCTGAGCGGAGCGGCGTTCGGGCGCACCGATCTCGGCCGTTCGGCAGATCTCGCCGTCCCCGCGATCCACGACGCTCGGGGTATGACGCGCAGAGACGGTCAGTCGACGTGGTTGCCCCTTCTCGCGGCGGGCTGGGCCGCGGCGTACGGAGTGGTCCGGACCTGGTGGGCACTCGGTCATGCGCCGCGCTTCGGCGACTATCCCGCGGAGTCGTTCGTCCCGGGCGCCTGGACTCCCGTCGTCCTTGCCGTGGCGGGAGTGGTCGCCGGCGCGCTCATCGGCGCGGGGACGAGGCGGCAGTGGGGAGCCGGCGTCCGCTGGGCGCTCGCCGCTCTCGGCTGGTTCGCCGGTGCCGGACTGGTGCTGTACTCGTTCATGTTCGCGCTGAACGTCGCGGGCCTGCTCTTCGGTGAGGGCTTCGCCGGCGTCGGGCTGACGGCGCGGGGGAGTGGCGTGGTCGGTGGGATCCTCGTCGCGGCGGCCGCGGCCGCGGAGTTACGCCGCGCCAGGAACGGTTGCGCGCACTGCGGTCGCGTTCATGGGCGTACGCCGGAGCGGCGGAGCGATCCCTCGCCCGGGTGGGCGTACGTGGCGGCGTACCTCACCGTCGGGGGCTGCTTCGCGCGCGTCGGTGCCCAGGTGCTCCTCGGGTTCGAGGACTGGGACGCCACGTTCGTCGTCTTCGTCGTCGGGATGGTGCTCGCCGGTACGCTCCTGCCCCTCGCACTGGTGCACCGATGGGGGCGGATCTGGCCGCGGTGGGTCGTGCCGTTCGCCGGCCGCGCGGTGCCGCGCTGGGTCGTGCTCGTCCCGGCATGGTTCATGGGCGCGGGCCTGACCGGCTACTTCGGGATCGCCCGCGTCGGGTCGATGGTGGGGGACGGCCTCGGCGGCGCCTACCCGGTCTGGTGGGAACTCGCGGCGATCGGCGGCTACGTGGTCTGGGGGATCGGCCTGCTGGTCGCGTCGATGTCGTACTTCGTCCTCACGAAACCAGCGTGCCCCGTTGGGCGAGGATCTCGTGTACCCGTGCCGCCGTCGCTCGTGGGTGGGTGAGGAACCCGGCGTGTGATCCCGGGAAGTCGACGGCCGGCAGGTCCAGCGCCCGAGCGAGCGCGATCGCGCACTGGTGGCCCATGCCGTCCGGTGAGGTCGTACTGCACCCCGGAACTACCTTCGCCCGTTCCGCGGCGATCGCGTCCAGGTCGAGGAGGTGGCGATGTGACTGGGGCGCGTGGCTGCCCAGGAAGATCGGTGTGTTGTTCTCGTCGCGCTGCGAGGGCTCGGGCCTGGGCGCGTCCGGTTCCCACTCGTCGAACCTCATGCCGGCGAAGTCCTGGAACCTCGCCATGGCGAGGGCCGGACCCTGTTGCTCGAAGAGCGTGGCGACATCGGACAGGATCCGTTGGAGTTGCTCGCGTTCGGCGGCTGGAAGCACCTGGACGACGGGAGCTTCGTGCGCGATCAGGGTGCGTATCTGGTCGGGGTGTTTGGCCAGCAGGTCCAGCCCGATGAAGCCGCCGAAGCTGAATCCGAGGATGTGAGCCGCTTCGGAGGTCACCGTGCTCAGGAGGCGGTGCAGGTCGTCGGTGTGATCGGTCAGGTCGTACTCCGCGTCGGGATCGTCGAGCACGCTGCGGGACAACCCGCGCCGGTCGTAGGTGATCACGGTGTGCCGGTCCGTCAGGTGCGCGACGAGGCCGCTCGTGGCGTCGGCGTCACCGTCGCCGGCCGGCACCACCAGCAGGGGCGGACCGGCTCCCTGCAGGCGGTAGAAGAGGGTCGCGCCCGGGACGGTCAGGGTGTGTTCGGAACGTTCGGAGTGGGTGCTCATGCCGGGGCCCGTACTTCCGCAGTGACTGGCAACTCCACCGTAACCCGGCCTGTCCCGACCCCCGGTAGACACTGTCTACGGAGCTGCGGTAGACAGTGTCTATTGCCCCTTCCGTCCCACCAGAGGACTCCGCGCCGGGTGAGGAGTCTGCGCCGGCTGAGAGTCCAGCGCGCCCGGAAAGCTCCCTTCGCGAACGCCTGGTCGACGTCGGGGTGGACCTCGTGACGACCGAGGGGACCGCCTCGATCGGCCTCCGGGAGATCGCCCGCCGGGCGGGGGTCTCCCACGGGGCCCCACGCCGGTACTTCCCGACCCACCACGCCCTGCTCTCCGCGATCGCCCATCGGGGGTTCGCCGACCTGCGGGAACGCTTCACGGTGGCGCTCGCCGGCGCGACCTCGGCGCGGGACCAGGTACGAGCGCTCGCGCGGGCCTACGTCGGCTACGCCCTGGAGAACCGCGGCATGTTCGAGCTGATGTTCCGCCACGACCTGCTCGACAGCGAGAGGCACCCCTCCGACCGGCCGCGGCTTCGGGAGTCGACGCTCCCGATGTTCGAGGTCACGGTCGGGCTCGTCGTCCGCTGCCGGGAGGAGCGGGACGCCACGACCGGCGCTGGCCCGAGGTCCCGCGACGCCGACGCCGACGACGACCCGCCGGCCGCCGTGAGCGCCGCCGCCCTGTGGGCCAACCTGCATGGCGTCGCCCAGCTGTGGAACTGGGGCAGCCTGCAACTCGCCCTTGACGTGGGACCTGACGACGGTACGGCCGGGCGCGAGCCACTGGAGGAGCTCGACCAGATCATCGCGGCGGTGCTGGACGCCCACCTCGGCCGGGCGACCCGGTGAGCGGGGCGGTCCTCGCGCCCGACGGCGTACGTCTGCGTCTCGCGCTCCTGGTCAGCGTGGCCGGGGCGATGATCGTCGCGCTGGACGGCACCGTGCTGTTGGTGGCGCAGCCCAGTCTGGGACACGAACTCGGCGCGAGCGTCGCGCAGGTCCAGTGGACGAGCACCAGCTACCTGCTCGCGGTGGCCGCGCTTCTCGTCGTCGCCGGACGCCTGGGCGACCGGTACGGCCACCCGCGGATGCTCTTCGTCGGCGTACTCGGCTTCGCCGCCGCCTCCGCGGGTATCGCCCTCGCGCCCGGAGTCCGCTGGGTGATCGCTTTGCGCGCCGTCCAGGGCGTGTTCGGCGCGCTCCTTCAGCCGGCGACGCTCGCGCTGCTCCGGTTGACGTATCCGGCGAACCGGCTCGCGGGGCCGATCGCCGTCCGGACTAGCGCCATCGGGCTCGCCGGCGCGGCCGGTCCGGTGCTCGGTGGCGTGCTCGTCGCGCACCTCGGATGGCGCGCGGTGTTCGTCGTCAACGTGCCGGTGGCACTCGCCATCGCCGCGATCACCCGCGCCGTGCGGGCGCCCTCGGTGCCGGGTCCGGGGTCGCGGCGGCTCGACGTCACCGGCGCGGCACTCCTCGCGATCATGCTCGGGGCCCTCGTCCACACCCTGGTCGGCGTACCGGCGCACGGGTGGGTCGGCGCGCCGACGCTGCTCGGGCTGGTCGTTGTCGTGGCCGTCGCGGTGGTGCTGGTCGGGCACGAACGCCGTACGCCGGACCCGATCGTGCCCGCCGTCGTCGCCCGGTCCGTACCGGTGACGGCATCGATGGCGATCCTGCTCCTCGCGAGCGGCGGGATGTTCGGCGCGCTCTTCGTGGCGAACTTCTTCCTCCAGGACGTCCTCCGGCTCGACCCGCTGGCTACCGGGCTGCGGGTGCTTCCCCTGACCCTCCTCATGGTGCTCGGCGCGCCGCTCGCCGGTGCCGCGCTGCGCTGGTTCGGCCCACGCGGGGTCGCGGTCGTGGGCACGCTCCTCGTCGCGCTCGGCATCGTCGGCCTGGCCGTCCTGTCCACCCTCGGGCCGACCGGCCCGTGGTGGGTCGGCGCAGCGACCTTCGCCGTCCTCGGTGCGGGGTTCGCGACCGTCATGGTCACCGCCACCGGAAACGTCGTCGGTGACGCGTCACCCGGATACGCCGGGGTCGTCGGTGGGCTCAAGCAGACGGCGATGAATCTCGGACCGACCCTCGGCATCGCCGTCGCCGCCAGCGTGCTGCTGCTGGGATCCTCGCGTGGGGGTCCGCCCGGTTCGGGCGCGGTCGAGCCGGGTGGTGTCGTGGGAACCGGCGGCGTCGTGGGAACCGGCGCGGGGATGGGTCCGACCCTGCTGGTGCTGGCCGGACTCGCCGCGCTCGCGTTGGTCCCGGCGGCGCTGCTCCCCTCGCCGGACCGGAGCACACCCTAGGGCGATCCCGACCGCGATATCGGGGACTTCCCGCATGGTTGGCCGGCTCGACCCGTCCTAGGGTCGTCCTACGTGAGACGCGTACGCCGCCAGCACGAACGGCAGCAGCACGAACGGCAACGACAAACGGGTGACGGTGCCGGCGGGCATCCCCGTGACCGGCCGGACCTCCAACGGCGGGATCACGTTGAGCGCCGTGGGCGACGTCGACGTACGGACGAGCTCCGGGCAGATCCGGCTCGAGAAGATCTCCGGAGACGTCAGTGCCCGGACCAGCGACGGCCAGGTCGTGGGCCGGGCGGTGGCCGGGCACGTCGAGGCGCAGACGTCCAACGGCACGATCGACCTCGCCACGGCGAAGGCGCAGGACGTGCGGGCCGTGACCAGCAACGGTGACATCAAGCTCGCCGTCCCGGCCGGTCACTACCAGGTGTCGGCCCACACCAGCCACGGCGACCGGACGATCGGCGTCGCCGACGAGTCGGGTGCTCCGCATCGGCTCGACCTGCGCAGCAGCAACGGCGACATCACCGTCGAATCCGCCTGAGCTGGCGCGTCCCCTGTGGACGCCTCCGACCCGATTCGACCCATCTCGCGTATCTTGTCCGCGAACGTGGGAAAGGCGTGCCGTGGCGAGAAGCAACACGAAGGTGGCCCGAGCGATCGTGCGCCGCCTCAGGGCGATGACGCACCGTGAGGTCAGGGTGGTGCAGGCCGGCGGGCCGCGCAACTGGACCCGCGAGCTCAACCGCAGCCGCAGGCGCGGCACGAACTCCGCCAACTGGCGCCCGGAGACGATCTACCAGGTTCATAACGGCCGGGCCAACAGCACCTACGTCTACATGACCGACGCGCACGGCCGGGTCGTCCGGGCAGAAGGCCAGCTCGTCCTGCGCAGCAGCGTCCGCCACGGCACTCAGCAGGGGCGGGCCGGTTACGGCGCGGGCCGTGGCGTCGGCAACAGCGGGGACGAGGGCGGCCACCTCTTCGGCACCCAGTTCGGCGGCGCCGGCGAGGGCCTCAACATGCTCCCGCAGTCGGCCCAGCTCAACAGCCAGGGACGCCGGGAGTGGTACAGAATGGAGCAGATGTGGGCCCAGGAGCTGCGTGCGGGCAACGAGGTCCACGTGAAAATTCTGCCGACCTACCCCCGGGGACCCGGTGATCGTCCGAACCTGTACATAGTTGAGTACACCATCACGGACAAGAACGGCAGGAGCCGGACGATCCCGAGGGTCTTCGAGAACAACTGAAGGGGCAGTAGATGGCGGACCAAGCTGATCTCTACCAGCAGATCGGGCAGGCGCTGGTGGACGAGCTTCCCGAGGACGGGTGGGAGTCCGTCAAGGTGACCTGTTACATGGTCACTGTCGTCACGGAGTTCCGTGGGACGCTCGTCCGGTCCGGCGGCGAGGAGGACTTCACTCCGCCCGCTGCCACGATCTACTACCCGTTCAAGCAACTCCGCGAGGAGACCTACGAGCCCGGCAAGGGCGCCTGGTTCACCGCGACCTTCCGGATGAGCGCCACGGGTAGCTTCTCGATCGACTACGACTACGACAGCAAGCCTGACCTGCGGCCCGAGCCGCTGGACGAGACCTGGTTCGACGATCTCGAGACCTACCCGCGTGACCCCGAGCTGATCCCGGCCTGGATGCCTCGACCCGATCGGTAGGCCGCTCGGCAGTACGTCGATCAGTCACGCGTCGGAGCGGCGCGCACGTGCATGCGTTGCCCCTGCGGCCCGAACAGGCTGAGGAACTCCACGCTCTCCTCGCCCGCTCGCCCGAACCAGTGCGGCGTCCGAGTGTCGAACTCCGCCGCCTCGCCTGCGGGGAGAACGATGTCGTGTTCGCCCAGAACGAGGCGAAGCTCACCCTTGATCACATACATCCACTCATAACCCTCGTGGACCTGTGGGGTGGGTTCACCCTTCGGGGCGCTGGCCGGGATGACGTGCTTGAACACCTGGAGCCCGCCCGAGCCGCGGCTCAGCGGCAGGATCACCTGTCCGTAACGCGTGATCGGACGGATGTGGACACGCGGGTCGCCGGTGGCGGGGGCGCCGACGAGATCGTCGAGGGGTACGCCGTGTGCCCGGGCGAGTGGGAGCAGCAACTCCAGCGTGGGCTTGCGTTGCCCGGACTCCAACCGGGACAGCGTGCTGACGGAGATGCCAGTCGCGGTTGACAGATCGGCGAGGGTGACCTGCCGCCGAAGGCGCAGGGCCCGCAGTCTCGGCCCGACCTCGGCGACGACGCGTCCGGTGGTGTCGTCCACCTCGTCAGTTTGCCATAGCGGCAAGAACCTTTGTCGTTCCCGAAGGTGGCCGCCGACCATGGTCCCAGGTCCGGAGCCGATCGCTCCGGCGGCGACGAAGGGAAGCGCGATACAGATGGCGGCAGAGGTGTACGACGTGGTGGTCATCGGCGGAGGCGCGGCCGGACTGAGCGCGGCCGTGACGCTTGGACGGGCGCGGCGTTCGGTGGTGGTGGTCGACGCGGGCGAGCCGCGGAACGCGCCGGCGGCGGGCGTGCACGGGTTCCTCACCCGCGACGGCATGAGCCCTGCGGACCTGGTCCGCGTGGGGCGTTCCGAGGTCGCGTCGTACGGCGGTGTCCTTCGTGACGGGCAGGTCGTCTCGGCCGAACGCGACGGCACCAGGTTCACCGTGCGGACGGACGACGGACAGGCCGTTCACGGGCGCCGGATCCTGGTCGCCACCGGACTGCTCGACGAGCTTCCGGACGTTCCGGGGCTGCGGGAGCGGTGGGGGAAGGACGTCGTGCACTGCCCGTACTGCCACGGCTTCGAGGTGCGCGACCGGGTCATCGGGGTGCTCGGCAGCGGGCCGATGGCGATGCACCAGGTCCAGCTGTTCCGGCAGTGGAGTCCGCGGATTGTGCTCTTCCGCAACGACGTCGTGCAGCCCTCCGATCAGGAGTGGGAGGAACTCGCGGCGCGCGGCATCACGGTCGTCGACGGCGTGGTGGAGTCGGTCCGGATCGAGGGGGACGCGATCGTGGGCCTGGTGCTCGCGGGTGGGCGGGTCATCCCGGTCGACGCCGTCGCGGTGCAGCCCTACGTCAGTGCCCGCGCGGACTTCCTCAAGGGCCTCGACCTCACGGCGACGACCGACCCGCAGGGGCTCGGCACCTTCGTCGCGGCGGACGAACGTGGACTGACGTCCACCCCAGGCGTGTGGGTCGCCGGCAACGTCGCCGACTTCATGGCGCAGGTGGTCAGCTCCGCGGCCGCCGGCGTGCGGACGGCGGCGACGATCAACGCCGACCTGGTCGCCGAGGAGGTACGCCTCGCGGTGGCGGCGTACCGGGATCCGTTCTCCGCCGCGTCCGAGGCCCGGCACGCCGAACGACTGCTCGGCGACCGCCGGCACGGTCTCGACCAGGAGCAGGGTCGTTCAGGAGCGGGTGGTCCCGGGCCGCGCGCGTGACCTCCTGCGCGATGGCGATGGCGTTGTCGCTGTCGTTGTCGACCCCGATGTCGGCGTCGATCCGGGGCCGGCCTCGCCGACGCACAGGCGGTCCAGATGCGTGGCCACGACGCGGCGTGCGGCTTCGTCGTCGAGCCGACCGATCAGGACGTGCGCGGTGAGTCCGTCGACGAGGGCGAGCAGGGTGGCGGCTTCCTGCTCGGGATCGACGTCCGCCGGCACCTGGCCGGCCTGCTGGGCGAGCCGGAGCACGATCGCGATCAGTTCGTGCCCGGCGTCGTAGTGCCGGCCGAGTTCGGTGCGCAGCGGCGGCGAGACGACCGCGCGGGCGAGGAACGCGATCCAGACCCGGGCCTCCTCGACGTAGGTCTCGTCGGTCATCAGGATCTCCCCGGCGACCCGCTGGAGGAACTCGCGCGCCGGTAGGCCGGGCTCGACCTCGGCGACGTACCGCTCGATGCGGGTGCCGAGGTGGGCGAGGCTGTGCTCGAACGCGGCCTCCAGGATGTCGTCCTTCGTACGGAACTGCCGCTGGACGAAGCCGAGTGAGGTGCCGGCCTCGGTCGCGACGGTCCGCAGGCTCACCGCGTCCAGCCCGTCGCGGCGGGTGATCCGCAGCAGGGCGTCCAGGACAGCCTGGCGGCGGCGTTCGCGCTCATCACTCACGTGCTCAGTATGCCCGTCATCGATACGATCGCATCGATACGACTGACTCGGACGGATTGTCCGGGCGATCCACGAGCCGCTGGGGGTAGGAGCGATGGACGGGAAGACCTACGACCTGTTGAGCTTCGTCACGCTGTTCGTCGGGGTGTGGCTCGGTGTGGTCCCGCTGGTGGTCAAGCTGTTCGGGGGCGACCACTTCCGGATCGCGCTCACCCTCGCCCTGCCCACGCCCTACGACGTGGTCGTCGCCGTCGCGGTCGTCCTGGTGGCGTTCCTGCTCCTCGTCGTCATCGACGGTGCCAAGAAGAGGGCCAGCGCCTGAGCGCGTCCGGGTCCGGCCCGCGCGTAACGAGCCGTCAATGATCTTGAAGCGCCCCTGGAACGCGTCCCCAGGAATCTTCGGGTGACGTGTTCCTTCGGGTATGGAGGCCAGACTTCGTGAAGCCAATCGATCCAGCCAGCCCTTCCGTCTCGATGGCGATGCTCAGCCGGCGCGGCGTCCTGCGGGCGGTCGGCGCCTCCGGTGCCGGGCTCGCGCTCGGTACGGCGATGACCTCGCCGGCCTCGGCGGCGGCGACGTCGGGTTCGCCGGCGGCCAGGGGTGGGGCCCGCAAGCCCGTGGTCCTGCGGACCACACAGGAGACGGCGTTGTGGGGCTACTTCCCGGTCGACCGCGCCCCGGTGATGCGGGTCGCCTCCGGATCGGTCGTCCGCATCGACGCGGTCAACCAGTCGGGCGTTTCCGCGGCGCAGGGGCCGGTGGCCTACTTCGAGGACCTCGGCGTTCCGGCCGATGAGGTCCTGCCCGAGCTGGCCGAGGTCGCGAAGAACCCGCGCCCGGCCGGAGCCAGCGGCCACATCCTCACCGGTCCGCTCTACGTCGAGGGCGCGGAGCCGGGCGACGTACTCGAGATCAAGATCATGAACGTGTCGCCGCGCGTGGCGTACGGCGTCAACAGCACCGGCCCGGGCAGCGGTGTGTGCCCGGACCTGCTGGACGCGCGTTCGACCCGCCTGCTGCGACTCGACAAGCACAACCGGTACTACCAGTTCGCGCCCGGCATCAGGGTGCCGTTCAGCCCGTTCATGGGGATCATGGGCGTCGCGCCACCCACCTCCGCGGGCTTCGTCTCCGCCAACCCGCCGAACAAATGGGGCGGCAACCTCGACTTCCGCGACCTCATCGCCGGATCGACGTTGTACCTGCCGGTCTTCCAGCCTGGCGCACTGTTCTACACCGGTGACACACACGGCGCACAAGGACACGGTGAGGTCGACCAGACCGCGGTCGAGCACTCGATGTCGATGACGGCGCAGTTCACCGTTCGCAAGGGTGCGAGTCTGGAGTTCCCGCGCGCGGAGAACAAGCAGTACATGTTCTGCATGGGGATCGACGCCGACCTCGACGTCGCCCTGCAGATCGCCGTACGGGAGGCCTGTGGGTACCTCGTCGAGGCCACCCGTGGCGCGCTCACCACGGCGGACGCCTACGCGTTGTGCAGCATCGCGGTGGACTTCATCGTCGCCGAGGCCGTCGACGGCAACAAGGTCATCGTCGCCTACATCGCCAAGTCCCTGTTGCCCTGACCCGGGCGGTGGTGACCGCGGGGCCCGTGACCGGGCGCACATCCCGGTCGCGGGTCCCGCCTGGCACGTCGGTGTCGCCGCGGTGCGCAAGTAGAGGTTGACAGTCTCCTACGGTCGGGTCAGGACCGCGAAGGGAACGACGCGCGGTTCAGGCCCGGCCGGCGTTGTGCACGATCAGCGCGATCTGGACCCGGTTGGTGACCTCGAGCGGCACCCTGGCCGCTGCCATGACCTGGTGGTGGCAACCGGCCGCGCGGGTGCTGGGTGATCGCTTCCCGTGGTACCAGTGGTACCCCTTCGACGGCATCGGCCCGGTCGTCGTCGGCCTGTCGGTGCTCCTTCTGCTCATCGGAATCGCGGCCGGCCTGATCCTGCGCCGGACGGTCCTCGCGATGGGCGCGGCACTGGTCGCGGGCGGATTGGTGCTCTACGTCCTGGAGCACGTGCGTGCCCACCTGCTGCCGACCACGACGGCGACCGTGCAGCACAGCCTGACCGTTCCCGGCCTGGACAACGCCTGGGTGCTGGCCGAAGGCCCGCTCTCCCCGTCCGGGCGCCGCGTGTCGGACCTACCGGCCTGTTACGCGATGGACGACTTCCGTGCATGTCTCGTGCAACACGGACGGACGGGACGCTGGGCGGACTTCCACCCGGCCACCCAGCTCTGGCCGCTGCAGTGGGCGGAGGCCGGACTGTGTGTCGTCGTCGCGGCCGCGCTCGCCGCCCTCTGTGTCTGGTGGATCCGTCGCCGGCTGGCGTGACGCCTCTCCCACACCTGCTCCGAACTCGCATGCCCAGAAAGAAGCCATGCAGACCTACCCAACTTCGCCGACGCCGCGACGAGCCCGACTTCTCGTGGGACTTGCCACGCTCGCGGCCCTGGCCTGCGGCCTGAGCGCGTGCGGCACGTCGTACCCCGTGACGTCGCCCAGCGACGCGCGCACCGACACCGCCGCGACCACCATCCACGCCATGACCACACCGAGTCGACATGCGCCTGCGGACCAGGCGGGCAGCGCCGACCAGGGCAACTCGGTCGACTGCCGGAAGGCAAAGTGTGTCGCCCTGAGCTTCGACGCGGGACCGAGCGAGAACACGCCGCGGTTGTTGAGCATCCTGCAGCGGTACGACGCGCACGCGACGTTCTTCCTGCTCGGCAAGAACCACGTCCTGAAGTACCCGGGTGTGGTCCGCCGGATGGCCGACGCGGACGACGAGAGCGGCAACCACACCTGGACGCACCAGATCCTGACCGAGATCGAGCCCGCGAAGGCTCGCGAGGAACTCGCCCTGACCCAGGACGCGATCGAACGCATCACCGGACGCGAGCCCACCCTGATGCGTCCACCGCAGGGCCGCACCAACGCGGAGGTGACGAGGATCAGGCGTCAACTCGGCCTGTCCCAGGTGCTGTGGAGTGTGACGGCGAAGGACTACGAGACCACGGACTCCGCCCTGATCAGGCAACGGGTGCTCGACCAGACCAGACGTGACGGCATCATCTTGTTGCACGACATCTACGCGGGAACGCTCCCCGCCGTGCCAGGAATCCTGGCGGAGTTGGACAGGCCCGGCATGGTCTATCGGCCCTGACCCGGGAGCGGCTCGAGCCCTGTGCTCCTCGACTCTGTGCCGTTCGCTTCTGTGCCCCGTCGACTCAGTGACCCGCGCTCTGACCGCCGTCCACGTGCAGGATCTCTCCGGTGACGAAGGGCGCGTTCTCGAGGTAGAGCACGGCGTCGACGACGTCGCTGCGTTCACCGAGGTGCCCCACCGGCTCCAGGCCGGCCAGGAACTCGTGGACGTCCTCGGGGTTCAGGGGCGTGTTGATGTGACCAGGGGAGACGGCGTTGCAGCGGATCCCCTGCTGGGCGTACTCGATGGCCAGGGACTTGGTTGCGGCCTGCAGTCCGCCCTTGGTCAGGGAGGCGAGCACCGAGGGCAACTTGGAGTGGGCGTGGTCGACGAGGCTCGTGGTGATGTTGACGATGTGCCCACCCCCTCGCTCGAGCATGTGTGGGACCGCGAGCCGGGTCAGGTGGAAGAAGCCGGCCACGTTGACGGCGATCATCGCGTCGAAGTCGTCCTGGGTGTAGTCGGTGAACGGCTTTGAGATGAAGATCCCGGCATTGTTGACGAGGGTGTCGATGTGTCCGAATCGCTCCATGCCGGCGGCAATGACCCGTTCGGCGGTGGACGGATCGGCGATGTCACCCCCGACGGTCACGACGTCGGCGTCTCCTGACGGGGACATGGTCCGGGCGGTGGCGACGACGGAGTAGCCGAGTTTGCGGTAACCGGTCACGAGTCCCGCACCGAGGCCGTGAGGAGCGCCGGTTATGACGGCGACCTTCTGTGCCTGGAAGTTGCTCATGAGACCTCCCGTTCGGGTGGAACGCTCGCGATCAGGCGACCGGCCGGGCAGGTTGGGGCGGTGACGTGGGGACCGTTCCCTTGTCCATGGCCCCATCGTGAGCACCGCGGCAGCGGGAACGCCACGACCGAGCGCCTCCCCGTTGGGAGGCCGAACCTCCTGGCGGACCTACGATCGAAAGAAGGGTGCCCGCGGATCGCCGGACCGTCGCTCTCCCAGCGGATCGGGGCACTGGAACAGGGAAGAGGAGCTGATCATGAGGAAGGCGTCGCTCGGCCAACTCGAGGTTTCGCGACTCGGCCTCGGCACCATGGGCATGTCCGCCTACTACACCGGAGCGCGAGCCGATGACGCCGAGTCGATCCGCACGATCCAGCGGGCCATCGACGTCGGGATCACCCTGATCGACACCGCCGAGATCTATGGTCCCTACATCAACGAGGAACTGGTCGGACGGGCGTTGAAGGGGCGTCGCGACGAGGTCGTCCTGGCCACGAAGTTCGGGCAGATCTCCCACCCGCGGCTCGCCGCGCGCGGTCTGTCCGTCAGAACCGACAATGTGGAAGAGATCCGTTCACTGGACAGTAGCCCGGACAACATCGCGACATCGGTGGAAGGCTCGCTGCGGCGGCTCGGCACCGATCACATCGACCTGTACTACCAGCACCGCGTCGATCCCGACACGCCCATCGAGGAGACGATCGGTGCGCTGGGCGAACTGGTACGGCAGGGCAAGATCCGCTACGTCGGCCTGTCCGAGGCGGCACCACAGACGATTCGTCGGGCGCACGCCGTCCACCCGATCACCGCGTTGCAGAACGAGTACTCGCTGTGGACGCGTGATCCTGAGTCGCAGATCCTGCCGCTGCTTCGTGAGCTCGGCATCGGCCTGGTGGCCTACTCGCCGTTGGGGCGGGGATTCCTCACCGGGCAGATCCGTTCGACCGACCAGTTGGAGGCCGACGACTTCCGGCAGAGCAATCCGCGCTTCGCCAGGGAGAACCTCGAGCAGAACCTCCGTATCGTGCGTGAGGTGGAGGCGATCGCCGACGAGGCCGGAGCGACACCGGCGCAGGTGGCGCTCGCCTGGCTGCTCGCGCAGGGCAACGACGTCGTTCCGATCCCCGGCACGAAGAAGGTCTCACGCCTGGAGGAGAACGCCGCGGCGGACGCTGTCGAACTGAGTACGGACCAGATCGGCAGGCTGAACGCCCTCCCGGCGCCGGCGGGCGCGCGCTATGCCGACATGACATCCATCGACCGATGACCGGGCCGTCCTCAATGGAGGACGGTCTCCAGGCCCAGGCCGAGCAGGAAGGTCACCGTCGCCGCGGCGACCCCGATCGCCAACTGGCGTAGCGCCCGACGCAGTGGTGACGCACCGGACAGCACCCCCACCGTTCCACCGGTGAGCATCAACGCGGCACCGGTGAGGACGCATGCCACCACGACCGCGGTGAGCCCCTGCACGCCGAAGATGAACGGCAGGACCGGTACCAACGCACCGCCGGCGAAGAAGGCGAAACTTGCCGTCGCCGCACCTATCGCGGTGCCGACGACGTCGGAGTCCGCTGTCCCCGGGACGCCCAATGCTGGACCCACTGGCTGCTCTTGCAGCACCGCCCGCGCACGGCGTTCCGCCTCCTCGGCGGACATACCGCGGGCGCGGTAGACCAGGGCGAGCTCGTTCGCGTCGACGTCAAGCTGAGGTAGCGCCGTCTCCACCGCCTCCTCCGGCGCCACCGCGGCCAGCAGTTCACGCTGCGAGCTCACCGAGACGTACTCCCCGGCCGCCATGGACAACGCGCCGGCGAGGAGCCCGGACAGTCCGGTCAGCAGCACCGTCTGGCTGCTCGCCCCGCCGCCGATCACGCCGAGTACCAGCGAGACGTTGCTCACCAGCCCGTCGTTCGCGCCGAACACCGCGGCGCGCAGCGTCCCGGACAGCCGCGACCGTCCCCGCGCGGCCAGGGCACGCACGACCTCGCTGTGGATCCGCTCGTCGGCCGCCATCGAGGCTGGTGCGTCGGACACGGACGCGTATCGCTGGCTCTCGGCCTGCTGCATGAGCGCAAGAACGAACAACCACCCGAACCGCCTGGCCAGGGACGCGAGGAGCCGCATCTTCGGCCTACCGCGGCGTGGCTGACCGACCTCCGCGCCCAGCAGCCGCTCCCAGTGCGCCGCGTGCCGGCTCTCGGCGTCCGCCAGCGCCAGCAGGATGTCCCGTTCCTCGCCGGTGCTGCGGGAGGCGAGCTCGCGGTAGACCCTGGCCTCCTCGCGCTCGTCGGCCAGCATCCTGCGCCATCGCCGGATCCGCGCGGGTGACCGGACGGGCCCCGACCGAGCATCACCCCCCATACTCGCGATCCTTCTCGCAATGCCGGGGGCCGGAACGCCGTTCAGAAAACCGCAGAAAACCGCAGCCTCGACGTGCACGAGTGTCGAGCGAAAATCGGCCGAAACCGGGTAGGACTGGACACATGTGGCAGCGGGGTCCCACGGCCCGGCCGCGAGGACCGTCTGGCGCCAAATGAGTTGTCCCCCGCCGATGCAGTGCCGATGATCAGCTGGTGGATCAGGTCGTTCGCGCCCTCGACTCGGCGCTCGCCCGGGTAGGAGTCCTTCATGTCGGCGAGCGGACCGTTGGTTATGCGAACGACCGATGGGTCGTCGCGACGGACAGGGGGACGCTGCTGGTGAAGGTGCTCCGCCTACCCAGCCCACATCCGGTCCATGTCGCCGGCCAACGTCGGGCGCAGCGACTGCTGGTCGAGCTCGGCTTCCCGACGCCGGAGATGCTGTACCTGGGGGAGAGTTCGGCCTTCGACGGTCGGCTGATGTCGGTGCAGCGGTTCGTCCCCGCGGTCGCGGCCGACGAGGGTGACGACGCCGTCATGAACGCGCTCGACGAACGGGTGCGCCACGAGTTCTTCGTCGACTTCGGTCGCGCGGTCGGTTGGCTCCACTCCATCGATCTGCCCTGCTTCGGTGGCTGGCTCGACGAGCAGGGAGTCGATCGGGGTTCGTGGGTCGATCTGATCTTCCCGCGGGCGGCGCTACGAGACTTGTACGACCGGTCGGATGTGGGACTCTCGAGGTCGGATGTCAGGACCGTGGAGCGGCGGATCGTCGCCGGGCTGGAAGGTCTTCCCGAGATCTCGCCCCGGCTCGTCCACCGAGACCTTCACGCCGGCAACATCTTGTTGGCGGAAGGCGGGTTCGCCGGCCTCGTCGACCTTGACATCGTGCGTGAATGGGACGGTCCGTGGGACTTCGCGACCCGGATCGACGGTGCCTGTGACTACTGGAAGTGCCGTACGCCGTTCATGGCCGGCTACCGCGACACGGTGGGGAGTTGCCGGCCGACTTCGATTTCAGGCGTTGGTTGTACACCGGCATCGACAGCGTGCGAAGTATCAGTGAGTTCCTCGGCGGAAACAGTGGCTATGCCAACCAGCCCGCCCGCCTTCGGGAATGGCTCGCGACGCCACCGCCGGGGTGAACGTGGCGAGTCGGCCCGCGGTCGCTCACCGCGTGGGGTTCGCGTGCATGCCCGCGTCTGCCTACCGTCGGATCAGGGTGGCGTCGTCGGGGCGGATGGGGTTCTGGTGGCGGTCGACCCATGGTGGCGGGGTGTATTCGGGGTGGCCGTCGTTGCTCATGCGGACGGTCCAGCCCTTCGTGTGGATGGTGGTGTGGTGGTGTTGGCAGAGGAGGACGCCGTTGTTCAGGTCGGTCGCTCCGCCGTCTACCCAGTGCTGGATGTGATGCAATGCCGCTAAGTTAAGTGTCGCTGGAGGTGGATGGTTGGACGCCGGTGGTTGCGGCCTGTGTCACCTTCACGTTTGACCCTGTGGTATTTGGCGAAGTGGCGTTTCACGACTCGGGGATAGGCGCGGTGACGGCGTTTAGGGTTGAGGATCGCGATGATCTCTTCGATCGCCGCTCTGAGAGTCATCCGGATTCTACGAGGGGGAAAAATGCGCCTGGCCAGTGATTTGGCGGCGTACGAGGCGGAGGCTTCGGATGAATGACAGCCGATCGGTATCGAGGTCCGCGGTGTCCGCCGCCTCGTGCATCAGATGTCGTATCGCGTAGTGGGCAAGAAGAATTCCCCATATTTCTTGCCTCACCATCTCAGGGCTCTTTGACCGTAGCACGCGGCCTTGTCCGAGCTGGTGGATCTCAATCTCGTCCAGGGCAACCTCGAATTCCCATCGCTCGCTGTAGAGGGCCGCGAGTTCAACTG
The DNA here is from genome assembly GCF_014873875.1 of Actinopolymorpha pittospori. Lineage (GTDB taxonomy): Bacteria > Actinomycetota > Actinomycetes > Propionibacteriales > Actinopolymorphaceae > Actinopolymorpha > Actinopolymorpha pittospori. The sequence continues at coordinate 3,998,892 of NZ_JADBEM010000001.1, forward strand.
CTGGCGCATCCTCGTGGTCAAGGATCGTGGTGACCAGCCGGAATGTTTCGCTGGGCCCGTCTCCGTTGTCGACGTGGTATTCGACAACCCGACACGGAGTTCCAACAGCCTCTACTACCTCTGGGTTTCCGAGTGGTCCGTCTCCTGGTCGCGCTCGCCTCTTCGCTCGACGTCGAACCTGGCTCTGGATGTCCGAATCGAGAAGGACCGACCGGTAGGAGCCGTCAGGCAGCACCTCAAGAACCGGGAGGATCATGTTCGAGGTCACCCGAAACAGAAGATCCGCTCCGACCTCCAGCACCTCACACCAGAGCTTGTAGCTATAGAAACGCCGGTCAGCCAGTACCAGCATCCCTGGTTCCAGTGCTGGGAGCAGTCTGCGCACCAGGGTGCGCTCACCTGTGCTCCAACTGCCCATGGTGGCGGCGACAATCGCGTGCGTCCCGCACTCGGCCAGTCCAACGAGTCGCACGAGCGGGAAGGCGCTGTCGCCTCGCGCTCCGCTCGAATGTTGAAACTCGGCATTGTTTTCCGGAGTGTCAGGCACGTCGAGAATCACCCCCATCGATCGCCATCACCCTCCAGGACCCAAACTGTGCACCCCGCGTCCCACGCCGAGCCATCGGCACGGCTACTGTTGCGTGATTCTGGTTGTGTTATTTCGCGTTGTTGTCGACGAGTTTCTTGATGTTGGTCTGGACGAGGCGGACCTTGGCGAGGATCTCTTCGCTGGTAGCGGTCCAGGCGAACGGCTTCGCGTCGACGTTCCAGGTGTCGATGTAGTCCTTGATCTGTTTGATCAGCACGTTCACCGAGGTGAAGGTGCCGCGGCGGATCGACTGGCGGGTCAGGATCCCGAACCACGTCTCGATCTGGTTGATCCAGCTCGATCCGACCGGGGTGAAGTGGAACCTGACGTGCGGATTCTCCTCCAGCCAGGCCTCCACCTCCGGCGTGGTGTGGGTGGACAGGTTGTCCAACACGACATGGACCTCTTTGCCCGTATGAGGTTTGACGGCCTTCTTCAAGAAGGCCAGGAAGTTCGCCCCGTCCCGGGTCGGCCTGCACTCCCCGACGACCTGGCCGGTGCCCACATCCAGGGCAGCGAACAGGTTCGTGACACCGTGCCGTACATAGTCGTGGGTGCGTTTCTCGGTCACGCCGAAGTCCAACGGCAGCAACGGCTGGGTGCGGTCCAACGCCTGGATCTGTGTCTTCTCATCGATGGAGAGCACCACCGCACCACCGGGCGGGTCCAGATACAACCCGACCACATCGGAGACCTTCTCCGCGAACGCGGGATCCTTGGACAACTTGAACGTGCCATGCCGGTGCGGCGCAAGCCCCTCCTCCCGCCACACCCGAGCCACATAGCTCCACGACACACAGATCCCCTCGACCCGCTTCAGATACCCAGCCAACCCACGGGTCGACCAGTGCGACAGCCCCGTCTCCACCGGCGGAGAAGTCCTGGTCAACGCCACCACCCGAGCCCGCACCCGCGGTGGAACCTGCACCCGCGGCGCAGCCCGATCACGATCGTCCAACCCGGCCAGGCCATGCTCGGCGTGGCGGCGGACCCACCGATCCACCGTCGGCAACGACACCCCCGCCAACTCCGCGATGTCCTTACGACGCCGACCTTCCCCATGCCACAACACGATCCGCGCCCGAGTCGCCAGCACGGCCGACACATCCCGACTGTTCACCAACGCCCGCAACTCAGCGTCCTGCTCCACCGAAAGCTCAACACCGAGTCAACGAGCCACAACCAGAAAAGTAACGCAACCAGAATCACGCAACACTACCCGGTGAAACAACTCCTTCAATGGTTCCTCACCCAGACGAGCCCGAGCCTGCGTGATAGCGCTCGTGGTAGGAACCGACCAGTCCTTTGACCAGTTCTTCAGAAACATCAGCCCGCCAACGAGGCGTCGCATCACCTCTTCATAGCCTTCGCCGAGACGACCACATGCGCCGGAAGGAGTCGAGAGCGTTTCTCCTTCCGGCCACACTCAGCCACCACCTCCTCAACCAAGTCCCGGCGAATCACCTGAGTCAACACACCGACCGAGATTCGATCCGTCAACTGAGCACTCGAAGAAAGGCGTCTGTTCGTCATGCGCAAAGACTATTGAGAAGAAAGTAACGCCCCACAGATTTCCGAAGCGACACTCCGCGCCGATTTCCATACCAACTAACCACGCACGCACTCGCTAACTTAGCGGCATTGTGATGTGATGTGCTTCGGTCCACTTCTCGGGCCGTCTGCAGTCGGGGAAGTGGCAGAAGTAGCCGTCGCGTTCGGCGAGGGCGTGTCGTTGGGAGGAGGTGAACAGGCGGGTGCCGCGTCCGAGGTCGAGAACGGCGCCGTCTCCACCGAGCACCACGGGGATGATCTCCGCATCACACGCAAGCTGCCGCACCAGCGTCGCTGACAACGGAGGCCCCGTGATCCGATAACCGATCACCGCCCGTCCCCCACTCCCGTCCTCGTCGCCCTGGGTCCTCACCTTCAGATGCGCGGGGCCGGAGTCGGTGAGCACGGAGTTGAGGGTGGCGTAGCCGAGCCGGGCCACGAGGTCGTCGTGGTTCACCGTCACTGTGAGACGCGGCCTGACGCTCCCGCGGGTGGGCGCGTTCGCTGCCGCCTGCGCGACACCGAGAAACTCGGCGAAGGCGTCTGCATAGCGGCGTTCGCTGCTGCGCAGGTCCGGGCCGTCGGGGCCCGAGGGACGAGGGCGAGCGACGGGTCGAGGAGTGCCTGCAGGATCGCGAGGGTGGGGACGTCGAGGCGCAGGAACATCGTGCCCATGCCGTCGCGGACCGGCCCGAAGCTCAGGGTGCGGTTCTCTCGGGCTCTGCGTTCCTGCTCCTCCAACTGCTTCCCGATCCGGCGCTCGGCGTTCTCCGGGGCGATCACCTCGTACAGATGCCTGCCGGCCTTGTCCAGGTCATCGGTGTCGAGAAACTGTGCCCTCTCCAACAGGAATGCTTCCACCTCCGCCTTCACGTCGGCGTCGACGTCGTTGGGGAGGCGGCGGATGGCGCGTTCGATGACCTGCGCCTGACCCAACGAAAATCTCACCCTCGGAAAGCGCGCAACCGGTAGCGCGGAGCGTCTGGTCCAACGCCTTCGCCAACCGGACCGACACCGACGCCTCACGACGCCCCATCCGCGTCACCTGCTCCACCCACCCGGCCGTGTTCGCGGCACCGGTCAACTTCCTGACCTCGTTCAACTCCGCCTGCCGCGTCAACGACAACCGCAACGACGCGAGCCTCGCTTCATGGGTGGCGAGTTGCTGCATCGCCCCTTCGTATTGATCCAGCGGCAACGACAGTGTCGGGCACTCGATCGCCGCGTCAATACCCGCACCGACACCGGCAAGCCAACGCATCAACGGATGCGTCAAGCCTTCCCCGGTGTCGATGTCCATGACCAAACCCTAGACCCGACCACCGACAACAACCCCTGTAAAACAAGGGGATCCAGCCATGCCGGCGAAAACTCTTCCTGACAATTGTTGGTCAACTTCCAAGCCCCACAACTGCGCTCCGCAGCAGCGCCGGGGCAACGTCGAGGTACGAGAAGACGGTCACGGACGCGCGGTCCGGTGACCGGCTTCACGGATCTCGACGAAGGCCCATGATCACGATCGTGATCACGGGTCGTCGGAGGGCGGGAGTTGCGGCTAACCTGAGAGTCGGAGTTCGCGATCGTCAGACCGCGGACGCCGAACGGCGCGGGCCAGCGGTCAGGCCACGGCATGGGGGTGCGCGGTGAGATCGTCCGGCGTCACGAGGGGCGTCTCGGGGGCGGGGCTGTCCTTGATGACGCTCCTCGGCGTTCTGACCGTGTGCGTGCTCAGCAGGGACAGTCCTGATGCCTACAGCCACGCCTCCCTGTCGACCTGCGATGGCATTCGGATGCGTGCTGTCTACCCGCTGCCGCCCCACCTGCGGCGCGACGACGACTCCGATGACTCCGACGAGCCGGGCGACAGTCTGCGCGCCCACGACCACTCGTCCGCCGGGGCGTACGGCTCCGGACAGGTCGAGCGACCAGCGACGCTCGACCCGATCACCGACTTCATCCGTGCGCATGTCCCCACGGGCTTCGTCGGCATGAAGGTCGACGGTGCGACGGTCGAGGTCTACCGCGTGCCGCAGGTGGGCCATGACCTGGACGGCGCGGTGCGCGCGCGGTTCCCCGACGCCGCCGTGAGATTCGTCGACTCGGTACGCGACGAGGCGAGGCTCGCGGCTCTGCGCGACCGTGTCATGGGCGATGCCGACTACTGGCATGGCCAGGCTGTGACGCTCCGAGGAGCGGGCTACGACCCGAAGTACGGCGTCGTCACCATCGACGTGTTCGAGGATGCGAACCTCGTCCGCGACAGGTTCGTCGAGCGCTACGGCCACGGCATCGTCATCCAGGGTGGTGTGGGTCCGCTCTGCTTCACCTGAGCCGGCCAGCTCTAATCAGAGACGGACCACGAAAACCTGCTGAGTCAGGTCCCGTTGGCGCCGTAGGGCGCCGCGATCGCTGGTGAAGACCGCGACTCCCGCGGAGACGGCGGGCCAGCTGGCGTTCCCGGGTCCGGTGAGTCGCTCCGGTGCCGTCCAGCCCGAGCCCTCGTCGAACCGGGCCGTGAACACCTTCCACCGCCAGTCCTCCGACCGCGAGTCGTACCACACGGCCCGAAGCGCGCCGTCCTGGTCCTGGCCGAGACGTGGCCGCTGGCTCATGGCGTTCGGTTCCAGGCCCACGGGTTGCGCCGCCGACCAGGTGACGCCGACATCGGTCGACCGGCTCACGCGCAAGGCGAGGTTGGCGCCAGAGCTACGGAGCGCCTTCGCCTCCCACATCACCACGAACCCACCGTCACGGTCGAGGGCGATGCTCGGGTGCCGGTCGGCCGCCTCGGGGTCCGGGCTCACCCGAACGGGCGCCGACCAGGTGTGCTGGTTCGCGCCGCGGCGGCTCGTCATGATCTCCCAGTTGTCCGGGTCGGTTCCGCCGGAGGCCTCCTGACCGGCCGGCGGTGTGTGTCCCGTCCAGCCCGGGTCGGCATCGAACCGGCTGTCCTGCCAGGTGACCACGACGTCCCCACGCGGACCGACCGCGATCGACGGATACAACGAGGCTGGAAAGTGAGGCGAGCGAGAGTCCGCGGGCGTCCCGGCGTCCACCGTCTTGCCCGCGGCAGAGATGTTGTGCGGCTCGGAGTCGACCCCCACCACCTGGACGAAGACGTCGAACGCCCCCGCGCTGTTGTCGGCCCAGGCCACGACGGCTCGTCCGCCGTCCACGACGGCAAGGGCTGGATGGATCGCCCGCACCTTACCCTCGGAGAGCTTGACGGCCTTCCCGAAGTCCTGGCCACCGTTCGTGCTGTGGCGCAGGTAGATGCTGGTGCGGCGGGGCTGCTCGGATTCGGTCTCCTGCCAGGCCACCCACACGTCCCGGCCACGGGCGACGACGCGGGGAGAGCGGCTGACATTCGAGCGCGGCGCCAGGTCGACGAGCTTGCCCTGGGCCCTGTCGCCGACCACCCGCTGGTAGACGACGGAGACACGGCCGTCCCGGTGTGCTTCGGCGACGACGTGACTGGTCCTTCCGACCGTGGCGACGTCCGCGAATCCGGCGAAGGCGCCGACGTCTCCCACCACCGGGGCGGCCTGGTCGTCTGAGGAGATCATGTCCGGCAGCGGGATCTCCGGCGCCGCCACCGCGGGCGCCTTCGTGGAGACGAACACCGGAGACGTCGCCGCGCGGAGCTGGTTCGGCAGGGCGGGGTCGGCGTCCCCGCCGGACAGGTCACCCGGGGCTCGTACCTCCGCGCGAAACCAGCTGTGGCCCTCACCCGGATTGATCGGGACGAGGTATGTCTCCTCGCTCGAGGACGGCGTGTACGTCGCCAGTGGCCCGGCGGAGCGACCCGGCGACCCGAAGACGTACAGCGTGGTGCCTTCTCCGCCGCGTACGTGGACCCGCAGCTTCGCGATGCCCTTGCGCGGTGCGCGGGTGAGGACGATCTCGTCGCCGCCGATCGCCTCGAAGACGCCGTCGCCGTTCAGGTCGGCCTCGATCGTGACGAACGGTCCGGACGGGCTGCGAGAGACCGTCGTACGGCCCAACTTGAAGGCGTCCAGGACGGCGCGCTCGGTGGCCTCGGCCGCGAACACCCAGGTGGTGGGCTGACCTGGCCCGGCGACGTCCCACAGCTCCCGGAAGTGGCAGTCGCAGGCCCCGACGGCACCGAAGCGGAAGCCGTGGTTCCAGCGGTTCTCGGCATAGTCGATCTCGCCGTCCGGGTCGGAGGCGCGGTTCCAGATCTCGACGATGTCCGGAGTCTGCACGCTCGCGTTGGCGTTCGGGCGCCCGTCGGCCTCGACCTCGCCGTCGTCGGGGTGGGCGACCGACCAGACCGCGTCCTGTGCGTGCGCGTCCCAGATCGACTGCTGTACGTGCCGGAAGGCAGGGGAGCCTGGTGGGTTCGCCCCGTCGACGATGGTGTCAACCGCACCTAGCACCACGGCGTGCGGCGAGCCGTTGGCCTCCTCGCCCGGGATCAGGAGCAAACGAGACGACGTCCACTGCGGATCCCAGTGCTGGTCGTACGTGCGGTGGTCAGTGAGGGGCATGAAGTCCAGACCCACCCGCTCGCCCTCACCGATCTGGTCCTTGACCGGGAGGTTGCCGGGCAGGCGCTGGTCGGAGGTCTGCCGCGGCAGGCTTCCGTCGGAGGAGTGGTCGTCGTGGACGTGGGTGTCGCCGGCGAGCCACACCCCGCGAGGGGCGCGGCCGGGTGCGTGATCCTGCGTCTGCGGGGCGGCCTGGGCGCCTTGTGTCCCGAGGCTGCTGGCGGCGACGAGTGTCCCGCCGAGGACGATCACCCGCCTTCGGCTGATCTCCATCGGTCCCATCCTCCCGGCTCCGCTCTGGCGGCCACCTGGACATGGTCGGCACGATGCTGGTTCAGGCAGAGTCGTCTAGGAGCGGACCGTACGGCCGCTCGATGACGTGCGTGCATCCCGTGAGTGGACGCCAGGGTTGCCGATTGGTGGCCAACACGGAGGTCGGGCCGCCCGACGAGGCCGGAGCCGGCTCACGACCCGGATCCCACGCGGACGGCGTGCAGGGAGAGCCAGTCGCGACCGGAGGTGTGCCGGCCGACCCACTCGACCCGGAAGCCGGCCGCCCCGAGCATCGCCCGCAGGTCGGGCTCCCGGTGGAAGGTGAACCAGCGCCGCTCCGTGGTGGCGCCGTAGGCGGACGCGACCTCCCAGCGTTCGCCGTCGCCCTCCGCCACCGCCAGGTACAGCCAGCCCCCTGGGCGCACCGTACGGCCGAACTCGTCGAGCACCGTCGGGACCGTCTCGCGCGGGATGTGCAGGAGCGCGGCCTGGGACCACACGGCGTCGAGCGAGCCCGAACGCACGGGAAGTCGACGCATGTCGGCCTGGGCGACACCGGGCAGCCCACCCGCCCGGAGCTGACCGAGGGACAGGTCGAGGCCGAGCACCGTGAACCCTTCCGCGCGCAGCAACCCGACCTCGCGGCCGGGTCCACACCCGACGTCGGCGACCCGGCCACCGAGCGACAGGTGGGCCGCGAGTGACGCGACCTCCTCCATCAGCCGGGGGTAGACGGTCGAGGTGTGCCGCGCGTACTCCGGCGCGATGACGTCGTAGGTGCGCTGGGTCTCGGTCGTCGGCTCGGCCACGACGGCGAGGCTATCCGGCTGCCGCTTCGTTCGCGTCCCGCCGGAGACAACGCAGCGGGGGTGGCCGAAAACGGTCAACTGTTCGTCACCCCGGAATAGAGTCCGCGAGGCCGGTCGTTGCCGACCCTCGATGACTGGGCTCTTCCTGTGGCGACGCCTGCACGTCGATCTTCGACGGCAGGCCAGCTGTGCGTGTCAGCGCTGACCTCGCTCCACGCCCGTACCCTCTCTCTGCTCTGGCCTCCGGAGGCTTCGCACCATGGTCGACACGACCGCAGGTCCCATCGCGCCCAGGCGGCGCACTTCGTTTCCCTTCTGGGCGCAGGTCCTCGCCGGACTGGCTCTCGGACTGATCCTCGGCGGCATCGCGCGCGCCTTCGACCTCGGGTGGCTCACCGAGACCCTCACCCAGATCGGCTCCATCTTCGTCTCGCTGCTCCGGGTCACGGTCGTACCGCTCATCTTCACCGCGATCGTCGCCAGCATCGCCAACCTCCGCCAGGTGCGCAACGCCGCGCGCCTGGCCGGACAGACACTGCTGTGGTTCATGATCACCTCGCTCATCGCGGTCGTGATCGGCATCGTGCTCGGCCTGGTCACCAACCCCGGCGCGAACAGCGGGCTGACGCCCGAAGGCGCGTCGTACGAGGGTGGGTCCGGCAGCTGGCTCGACTTCCTCAGTGGTCTGGTGCCGGCCAACATCTTCGGCCTGACCGCGGACACCTCGGTCGGTGACGACGGTGCGAGCACGTCTCTCAACTTCAGCGTCCTGCAGCTGGTCGTGATCGCGGCGGTCATCGGCATCGCCGCGCTGAAGGTGGGCGAGAAGGCCGAACCGTTCCTGGAGTTCAACCGGTCGGCGCTCGAGATCGTGCAGAAGGTCCTGTGGTGGATCATCCGGCTCGCGCCGCTGGGCACCCTCGGCCTGATCGGCAAGGCCGTCGCCACCTACGGCTGGGACCTGCTCGGACCGCTGACCGTCTTCACCATCGACGTGTACGTCGGCTGCGCGATCGTGCTCTTCGGCGTCTACGCCGTACTGGCCCGCGTGCACGGGCTGTCCGCCAGCAAGTTCTTCTCCGGCGCCTGGCCGGCCATCCAGCTGGCCTTCGTCTCCCGCTCCTCGGTGGGCACCATGCCGTTGACCCGGCAGGTCACCATCCGCAACCTGGGTGTACCCGAGTCCTACGCCTCCTTCGCCGTTCCGTTCGGTGCGACCACCAAGATGGACGGGTGCGCCGCGATCTACCCGGCACTGGCGGCGATCACGGTGGCGCAGATCTTCGGTATCCCGCTCGGCGTCAAGGAATACTTGCTGATCGCGTTCGTCTCGGTGATCGGGTCCGCGGCGACGGCCGGCCTCACCGGTGCGATCGTGATGCTGACGCTCACGCTGTCGACGCTCGGCCTGCCGCTGGAGGGCGTCGGCCTGCTCATCGCGATCGACCCGATCCTCGACATGATGCGGACCGCGACCAACGTCGCCGGTCAGGCGCTCGTTCCGACCCTCGTCGCCAAGCGGGAGGGCATCCTCGACGAGGCGGCCTACAACGCGCCTCGCGTCGACCTGGTGAACGAGCCGGAGCCGGAGCGGGCGGAGCAGCCGGTCCCGGCCTGAGTCAGCACGACCGGACCGCGGCCGGGCGTCGTCGAAACGGCGCACCCGGCCGCACCGGAGAAGCATCACCTCCTCGCGATGCCACGGCCACGGCCGTGGCATCGCGCGTTTCCGGACGTCGAATCCGCGTCCGGACATGCCCCGGTCCGGAATCGGCCGCCCGGTTCGGATGGCAGGCGGTCGTCGGCATTCGAAGCGTTTCGTTCGGGCGTCGACGGCCGGTCGTCACCCGAGTTCGTGCCTTTACTTTCTCGTTAACTTCAACGATTACGTACAGTCGGATCTGGTAGCGGTCCGTCATTCCTGTTATAGCTGTAAGCGCCTGTTCCTGAACCAGCCGTCCCTGCGTTGTCGCCTTTCCCGTCATCCGGGAAAAGCGTTGATCGAAGAGCTGCTGAATAAAGGAGGGTCATGCGTGCTTCATTACGAAGACTTGCCGTACCTCTGGTTGCGTCACTCGCCTTGGTCGTGCCAGGAAGTGCTGCGGCACTTCGGACGCCGAGCGCCGAGGCGGAGGTTCCCAGCGTCGCCGCGGGAAGCGTCCCCACGCCAGAGCAGTACTTCGGCTTCGAGATGGGTGCCGAAGGCGAGCTTGCCCGCTACCCCGACATGTTGAAGTACTTCCAGCTGATGCCCCGGAGAACCAACCGGGTGACGTACGAGAAGCTCGGCGAGACGACCATGCACAACGACTACTCGTTGTTGACGATCAGCTCGCCACGGAACCTGCAGCGGATCGACCGTCTGGTCGAGATCAACCGGCGCCTCGCCAATCCGCGTGGCCTGTCCAACGCCGAGGCGAAGAAGCTCGCCGAGGAGGGCCGTCCGTTCTACCTGCTCTTCGCGAGCATCCACTCGACGGAGGTCGGTACCGGTCAGGCTGTTCCCAACATCGTCCACCGGCTCGCGACGGAGAACTCCGCCGACGTCAAGGAGATCCTCGACAAGGCTGTGGTGCTGGTCGTGCCGTCCCAGAACCCGGACGGCCAGGAACTCGTCGTCAACCACTGGTACGACACGAAGGGAACGCCCTACAACCGCAGCTATCCCGACCTGTACCACAAGTACATCGGGCACGACGACAACCGCGACTGGTTCATGTTCACCCAGAAGGAGACCCAGCTCGCGGTGCAGTTGCAGAACAAGTACAAGCCCGTGATCACCCACGACATGCACCAGATGGGATCGAGTGGCGCCCGGATGTTCGTGCCGCCCTACCTCGACCCGTTCGACCCCAACATCCACCCGCTGCTGGTGCAGGCCACCAACACCGTCGGCAACGAGATGGCGCACGCGCTGGCCGCAGAGGGCAAGGAAGGCGTGGTCTGGAACGACGTCTACGACTACTGGACGCCGGCCAGGATGTACATGGTCTACCACGGGCAGCCACGCATCCTGACCGAGATCGCGAGCGTCAACCTGGCGGACACCTACGTGAACCCGCGCGGTCCGGACGTGCCGATCGGGCCGCAGCAGCCGACGGTCAACTTCCCGGCGCCCTACTCCAAGGGCACCTGGACGCTGAAGCAGATCGTGGACTACGGCGACACCGCCGCCTTCGCCGGCATGAAGTACGTCGCGCGGTTCCACAGCGAGTGGCTCTACAACTTCTACCAGGTGCAGCGCGACTGGGTGAACCGCGACAGGGGCCCGTACGCGTTCGTGATTCCGGCAGACCAGCGCGATCCGTACGCGACGTATGAGCTGCTGAAGATCCTGCAGACCGCGGAGGTGGAGATCCACCAGGCCACCGCACCCTTCAGCAGCAACGGCAAGGAGTATCCCGCCGGCTCCTGGGTGGTGAAACTCGCGCAGCCCTTCGGCTCCTTCGCCAAGACGATGCTGGAGAAACAGGTCTACCCGGACATGCGGGAGTACGAGGGTGGACCGCCCATGCCGCCGTACGACATCGCCGGGCACACGTTGCCCATGTTGATGGGAGTCTCCGTCGACACCGCACAGGCGGAGTTCGGCGCCACCCTGACGCAGGTCGAGAAGGTCGCGCCAGGCAAGGTCGAGTTGCCACCGACCCCGCAGGGTGCCTACCTCGTCGGTCCGGAGTCCTACGGCGCCTTCCGGCTGGTGGCGGAACTACAGAAGGCGGGCGTGCCGACCGTACGCGCGGCGGAGGAGTTCGAGGCCGCCGGGCGGACCTTCGCAGCCGGGACGTTCGTCCTCCCGCCGTCGGCGCAGGCGCGCGGCGTCCTCACGAAGGTGACCAAGGAGACGGGTATCCCGGTCTACGGCGTCGACACCGCGCCGGCGGTGGACGGCTTCCAGCTCAAGGGCGGCACCCGGGTCGGTCTGCACCGTGGCGCCAACAACATTCCCGGTGGCTGGATGATGTGGCTCTTCGAGCAGTACGGCATCAACCACTCCGTCATGTCGGCGCAGGACTTCGAGGGTGACCTCAACGACAAGTACGACGTGATCGTGTTGCCACCAGGCATGACGAAGAACCGCATCGTCAACGGGCTGGACCCCGCGAAGAACCCGCCGGAGTTCGCCTGGGCGTACGGCGTCGGCGAGGAGGGTTGGCGCAAGCTGCAGGACTTCGTGGAGGACGGCGGCACCCTGCTCTCGCTCGGCAGTTCGGTCGCCGGTACGACCGAGTTGCTCGACCTGCCGATCGAACCGGTGCTCCCCGACGACGAGAAGGAGTTCTACTCGCCGGGATCGCTGCTCAACCAGGAGTTCGACACCACCAACCCGGTCGCGTGGGGGATGACCGAGGAGTGGCCGGTCTTCTTCGAGAGCGACCAGGCGTACCGCCTCAAGCCAGGTGCGGAAAGCTCGGTCGTGTCGCGCTATCCGGGTTCGGACGTGCTGGCGAGCGGCTGGCTCCTTGGTGAGGACTACATCAAGGGCCAGGCGAACGTCATCTCCCATCAGGTCGGCGACGGCTACGTCGTGACGTACGGCAGTCAGGTGGACTTCCGCACGTGGACCCGGGGGACGTTCAAGCTGATCTTCAACGCGATGTACCAGGGTCCGAGCACGCCGGTCTCCGCCCAGCTACTGGGGCAGCGCCTTGGTGGGTAGGTCGGCCTGACGCGTCGGCAGGGACCGGCACTCGGGAACGGCGCAGGTGTGACAGCGTGATCACGAGGGCCGCGGGGTTGGTACACACCTCGCGGCCCTCGTGCGTCGGCTCGAAAGGGAGTCGCCCTAGCGATGGATGGTGAGCTCGAAGTCGTAGCGGTCGGCACGGTAGAGCGACTCGCCGTACTCGATGATCCGACCGCGGGTGTCGATGCCACGCCTGCTCACCCTGAGAGCGGGAGAACGAACCGAGACGCCGAGGAGGTCGGCCTGGCGGCGCTGGAGCGCGATGGCAGAGATGTGTTGTTCGGCGGTGGTGACGACTGTGCGGTAGCGGGCGGAGAGCACCTGGTAGAGCGAGGCGTCGAGGTCCTGGTGAAGCAACTTGGGGAAAGGCTGCGTTGGCAGGTGGATACGCTCGAGGCACATCGGGAAACCGTCGGCGAGCCGGAGACGCTCGAGGTAGTAGACGGAGCTGCCGGGACGGACCTCCAGCATTCGCGCCACATCCTCTGGCGCGGGGCACTCCGTCGCGGCGAGGAGGCGGGTCGCGGGTTCGAAGTCGCGGGCCCGCATGTCCTCGCTGAACGACGTGAGGGTGAGCCCCTTGGAGATCCTGCTCTGGGACACGAACGTGCCCTGACCGCGGACGGAGTAGATCAACCCGTCCTCGATCAACGACTGCAGCGCCTGGCGGACGGTGGCGCGGCTGACCTGGAAGCTCTCGGCGAGCTCACGCTCCTGCGGTAGCTGGTCGTTGGGCCGCATGGTTTTGATCCGGGCGAGGAGCTCCTCACGGATCCGCAGGTGTTTGACCACGTTGCTCAGGCCCTCCGGTCGGTCGGCGCCCACGGTGCGAACCTGGGCGCGGCACATGCTAGCTGCGACCCGCGTCGAGCGCGGCGGCGAAGCGGCGGGTGATCTCCAGGGGGTTGGTGATGGCGGTGCCGACGACGACAGCGTGCGCGCCCGCCTCTGTCGCCTCCACGACCGACTCCGGCGTCCAGTAGCGTCCCTCGGCTATTACCGGGAGCGCGCTGGTCCGGACCAGCGCTCGAAGAAGGTCGATGTCCGGACCGGATGGAACGAGTCCGCCTGTGTATCCGGAGAGCGTCGTGGCGAGAACGTCCGCGCCGGCCTGCTGGGCGTGGTCGGCGGCCTCGACACTGTCCACGTCGGCCATGACGGGCAGCGCCAGTTCTTCGTGGATCCGCTTGATGAGACTCGACAGACCCTGTCCGTCCGGTCGCGGCCGGGCGGTGCCGTCGGTGGCGATGATCGCTGCCCCCGCGCCGGCGATGGCCTCGGCGTCCTGGAAGGTGGGGGTGATGAAGACGCCGTCGGCGACGCTGCCGACCTTCCGGATCCCGATGACGGGTAGGCCCGTGGCGTGGGCGACCGCCGTGACGTCCTGGGTCCCCTCTGCTCGGAGGCCGATCGCGCCGCCCTGCAGGGCCGCGCGGGCCATGGCAGCCATGAACTGCGGCCCATGCAGCGGATTTCCTGGCGCGGCCTGACAGGAGACGATGAGGCCGCCCTTGAGCGCTTCGATCACGGTGTTCATGCAGTGGTGGTCTCGTTTCTGATGCTGGCCCGACTGGTCAGAGTCTGGAGCGGGTGTCCGGATGGGAGGTTCAGGAGCAGGCGTACGCCGTCGAGGCCGGCGCCGACTGGAGGTGTGAGCGTGTAGTGGTCACCGAGCCGCTCGAGTTCGTCCCGCAGGGCCTCACGAAGGACCGGACTGGAACTGAGAAGCGCGCCGTTCCACGACACGGTGACCCGAGCGCTGTCCAGGCGAGCGCGGGTGGTCGCCGCGTGTGCCGCGCGAGCGAGATGTCCTGCCGCCGCGACGCAGATGTCGGCGGCGGTGGAGTCGGAGTCCGACGCGAGCAACACGTCCCGGGCGAACTCCGCGATCGCCTGGACCCGGTTCGGATCGCGCTGCAGCATGACACCGATGGACTCGGCGGGTCCGAACCTCGTGACCGCCGCGGGGAGCAGGTCGGTGTGTGGTCCCCGGCCGTCGAGGGCATGGAGTGCGGCGGCGACGCCGGCGCGTCCGATCCAATAGCCGCCGCCTTCGTCGCCCACCAGGTAGCCCCAGCCGTTGACCCGTGCGACCTCGCGGCCGGTGGCGAGACCGACGACTCCGGTGCCGACGGAGAGTACGACACCGGGTGACGGTCCACATCCGTTGAGATATCCGGTGACGGCATCATCGGCCAACACTACTGTCCGTACGCCGTGGCCGGACCAGCGTGACAACAGCGACTCGGCGTCGGCTCGACGGCCCTGAAGCCCACTCAGTCCGGCGGCTATCTCCTCGACCTGGAAGGAGAGGGCGTCGAGCTTGTTGGTGACCAGCCCGGCGAGATGGGCCTCCGGCTCGACGTCGGCCCTGATGCCCGCGGATTGCTCCTCCGCCCACGGTGTGGACGGTGCGTCGACTCCCAAGCGGGTGCCCGTTTGACCAACGTCAACCAGTAGCCGAGTCGTCACCCGCACCTCCCGCTTTCGAAGCGGCTCAACCAACGCTGTTGACCATCTTGCACGCTCGCCGCTAACTTAACAGCAGGTCTAGACCTAAGCCAGTTCAGGTTGAACCTAGTTAGGGCACGACGCCAGTCGCATCCTGGTCCAGACTCGGAGGAGAACCATGAAGAAGTTAGGCCGATGGGCCCGGGCTGGTGCGGCTGTCGCGGCTCTCGCGCTGCTCGCGGCATGTGGAACGTCCGGGTCGGGAGCGCAGGGTAGCGGTACCGGAACAGTGAAGATGGTGCTCTGGCCTGGCCCGGAGGGCGACGCGATGGCGAAGGTCGTCAGCGCCTACAACAACGGGCAGGGCAAGAAGGACCACATCAAGGTCAACATGACCTTGCTGAGCCGCGCCGACACCTTCTCCAAGGAGGCGACGTTGATGACGTCGAAGTCCGCGGACTTCGACGTGTACTTCACCGCCAGCTACCTCGTCGCCCAGCACGCGCCCTATCTCGTCCCCCTGCAGAAGGTGGATGCCTCGGCCTACTTCCCGACCGCCGCGAAGTCACTGCAGGTGGGGGGCAAGCAGGTGGCCCTGCCGCTGGACGTCAGCAACCACTTCCTCTTCTACCGGACCGATCTGATCACCAAGCTGCAGAGCGATCCGGCGTGGAAGGCGGCGTACGGACGGATCAGCCAGCAGTTGCTCGGTCAGAAGATGACGCCGAAGGCGCCCGCGGACTGGACCTGGAACGACTTCATCGCGACCGCGGCGTTCTTCAGCAAGAAGTACAACCCGACCTCGCCGACGAAGTTCGGCACCGCGCTGCAGGCGAAGAACCTGCTCTACAACGCCATGATCTGGGATGACGTGCTGTGGAGCTATGGCGGTAACTGGCTGGACTCCTCGGGCAAACCGGCATTGACGTCGGCCGCCGCGAAGTCGGCGATGAACGTCTACCGGACGGTCTACACCAAGGGGCTGACCTCGCCGGACTCCTCCCAGGCGGAGTTCCCCGAGACCCAGGCCGCGCTGACCAGTGGCAACGCCGCGTTCGCTGTGCAGTGGGCGGCCGGTTACGCCGACCTCGACAACAAGACGAAGTCGCCCACCACCGCTGGCAAGATCGGCGTCGCTCCGGTGCCGGGCGACAAGCACATGACCCACGTGCACGCCCTCGCGGTGGCGATCAACAAGTACGGCAAGAACCAGAGCGCCGCGGCCAAGTGGATGACGTACCTCAGCACCCCGGAGGCGATGACGACCTACGCGCAGGCGGGTGGCATCCCGGCCATGCCGAAGGTGCTCTCGGCGGAGAAGGCGGTCAACCCGATCTACCCGTTCGTCGCCCGCGACCTCGCGAGCAACAGTTTCTCCGAGCCGGCGCTGCCCAAGACGTTCGACATCTACTCGATGCTCGCCCAGAACCTCTCGGGCGCATGGGTCGGACAGGGGAGCACTCAGGAGGCGTTGGAGAAGGCCAACTCCGACCTCGCCGGTCTCGTCGGCCAGTAGGACTCCCGGATCATGATGCGACGTGACGTGAAGGTGGCGCGCTGGGTGCTCAGCGCGCCCCTGCTCGCCTTCCTCGCTGTCGCGGTGGCGTATCCGCTCCTGTACGGCATTCGCACCGCGCTCCAGCACCGGACTCTGCTCGACCCCGTAGCGACGTGGGCGGGTCTGGACAACCTCAGCCACGTCGTCCGTGACGCGGGCTTCTGGCACGCCGTCCTCTTCACGCTGCAGTTCACCGTCATCGTGACCCTGGTGGAGCTCGTCCTGGGCTTCGCCCTGGCGTTGTTGATGGAGAAGGCGTTCCCCGGTCGCCGGGGTCTGCTGAGCGTGCTGATCCTGCCGGTCATGATCGCGCCAGCGCTGATGGGCGTGATGTTCCGGCTGTTGCTCAACCAGGACATCGGATTCGTCCCGGCACTGCTGCACAAGGTCGGCCTGGACATCACGCTCTTCAGCAACGGCGCTGTCGTCCCGCTTCTCACGGTGCTCGACATCGCCCAGTGGACCCCGTTCACCTTCCTGCTGTTCTACTCCGGTCTGCAGACGGTCCCTCGCGAGCTCTACGAGGCGGCGACCGTCGACGGTGCCAGTTACCTGCGAACCGTCCAGTCCATCGTCGTCCCGCTGATGCTTCCCATCGTGTTCATCACGGGGTTCCTGCGTGCGATCGACGGCTACCGCACCTTCGACGTCATCTACGTGCTCACCGGCGGAGGCCCGGCCGACAAGACCACGACCCTGAGCATCTACATCTACAAGGCGTTCGCCACGGGCAACTTCGGCACCGCCTCCGCGGCCGCGCTGCTCGCCGCACTGATCGTGCTGCCGCTCGTCCCGTTCGTCGTCAAGCGCATCGTGACGACCGAGCCCGGAGCCTGAGGACCATGAGCCCTACAGCCACCCAAGCGCCCACCTCGAGCGTTCCCGCGCGTACGTCGCGCGGCGGCAGGCGCGCGCCCGGACGGCGGAAGCGGACCTGGTGGAAGACGATCGTGGTCGTGGCGATCGGGCTGCTGGTCAACCTGCCGTTGCTCAACGCACTGGTGACGAGCTTCAAGTCCGACGCCGACATCTCCCGGTCGCCGCTGGCGCTGACTCCGCACCTGACGTTGGCGCACTATCGCAATGTCTTCACCGGGACCGGATACGACTTCTCGCAGTACTTCCTCAACTCGGTCATGATCGCCCTCGGTGGCGTCCTGATCGTTTTGGTGATCACCGTGCCGAGTGCCTATGCGATCGTCCGGCTCGGATTCGGCGGACCGCACCTGCTGCGGCTGGTCGCGGGCCTGCGGCTCATCCCCGCGATCTTCTTCGCCATCCCGTTCTTCCTGCTGTACAACGCTCTCGGTCTCTACGACTCGGTGGGCAGCCTGATGCTCGCCAATGCCTTCCTCAATCTGCCGTTGGGAATTCTCGTCCTGGCCGGCGCATTGCGTGACCTGCCGGTGGCGATCGAGGAGGCGGCCGCCATCGACGGCGCCAACGTGTATCGAACCCTGATGTCGATCATCCTGCCGCTGCTCGCCCCCGCGCTGGTCGCGGTGTCGGTCCTGGTGTTCCTGTTCTCGTGGTCGGACTACCTGTTCGCGGTCATCCTCAGTAGTTCCAACGCGACGCCGGTGACGGTGGGCGCGGCCAACTTCGTCACCAGCACGGGCATCCGTTGGGGAGACATCTCCGCGGCGACGGTGTTGTCCGTCCTCCCGCCGTTGTGCTTCGCGATCTTCGCCCAGCGCTACCTGGTCAGCGGTCTGTCGGTCGGTGCCGTCAAGGGGTGATGCTGGTGTTGGCCGACCAGTAGCGTCACCGCGACCCCTGACCGCTTCAGGTCGAGAGCGAGCCTGAGTCTGTCACGACCCGCCAGCTACCGTTATGGTCCGCGATATTGACCACGGCCTAGCTGCGGACGGTGTCGACGTGATGGATTCTTCGGAGCCGACGGTCACTCGGCGAAAACTACTTCGGTTCGGCGGCGCCGCCTCCTTCGTGATCATGACCTCCAGCGGCTGCAGTCTGCTGTCCACCGATCCCGACACCGATGGGCGCGAGGGTGCGGGTCCACAGCAGACCTCCGGCGATCCAGGCGCCAAGGAAGCGCCATCGCTGGCCGAGCAGGTGAAGGCAGGAAGGCTGCCTCCGCTGGCGCAACGAATGCCGAAGAGCCCGCTCGTGGTCCAGCCGATCGAGAAGGTCGGCAACTACGGTGGCACCTGGCAGACCTGCGTGGGAAATCCGGACGCGAGCTTCCTGTTCATGAACCTCGGTTACGACGGACTGGTGCGGTGGAGCCGGGACTGGTCGAAGGTCGAGCCCAACCTGGCCGAGTCCTGGGACGCCGGCGGTGACGGTCGGCAGTACACCTTCCATATCAGGCCCGGTGTGAAGTGGTCGGACGGACAGGAGTGCACGGCGGACGACATCGTCTTCGCCTACGACGATGTGCTCCGCAACGAGGAACTCTTTCCGACCCTGCCCGAGTGGCTGACCGCCGGCGGTCGACCGGCCACCGTGGAGAAGGTCGACAGCCACACGGTGCGGTTCACCTTCGCCGAACCGAAGGGCTTGTTCCTGCAGTATCTCGCGTCCTCCTCCGGCAATGTCCTGACCGCACTTCCACGGCACTACTTCCAGCAGTTCCACAAGAAGTACGCCCCCGACGCCGAGGCGAAGGCGAAGGAGAAGGGCCACAACGGCTGGGCGGACGGGCTGCTCGCCATGGGTGGGGCCGGGATGACCGACATCGCCTGGTGGCAGAACCCCGCGATCCCGACGATCGCGGCCTGGAAGACCTCGCAGCCGCTCGGCGGGGGCCTCCGGCTGACCGTCGACCGCAACCCGTACTACTGGAAGACCGATCCGGACGGACGCCAACTGCCCTACATCGACCACGTGCGGGTCCAGGTCATCCAGGATCCCCAGGTCGCGGTGCTGCGCAGCAGCCAGGGTCAGTTCAGCCTCACACCGGACGAGTTCGCCGCCATCAGGGACAAGCCCGTCCTCGCGGCGGGCCGGGAGGACGGCGGCTACCGGTTCATCGACATGCCGCAGTCGAACATGAACAGCGCGACCTTCGTGTTCAACCTCGCCCACCGCGATCCGAAGGTGCGCCAGGTCTTCCAGAACAAGGACTTCCGGATCGGTCTGTCGTACGCGATCAACCGGCAGGAGATCATCAACACGGTTCTGCAGCGGCAGGGTGAGCCGTGGCAGACCTCGCCACTGCGCCAGTCGAAGTTCTTCGACGAGAAGCTCGCCAAGCAGTACACCGAGTACGACGTCGCGAAGGCGAACGAGCATCTCGACCGCGCCGGATACACCCAGCGCGACGGAGCGGGCTTTCGGCTGCGGCCAGACGGTGAACGTCTCGCCTTCACGGTGCAGGTGCGGCTCGGCACGATTCCCATCTGGGTCGACACGGCCGAACTCGTCCGTGGTTACTGGCAGCACGTCGGCGTCGACGCCCGCGTGCAGACCGGCAACAGCGAGCTTGTGATCCAACGCGTGGAGGCCAACCAGCACGACGTCGTGATGGACGACGGCTACCCCGGTCTGGACGACGTACTTCTCGACCCGGCCTGGTACGTCCCCTACCAGACAGGGTGTCAGTGGGCCGTCCCGTGGGGCACGTGGTACGTCTCCGCTGGGCGACAGGGGGAGGAGCCGCCACCGCGGATGCGGCGCCAGATGGAGTTGTACGACGAGATCAAGAAGACCCTCGAGCCGGCCCGACAGGAGGAGCTGTTCAAACAGCTGCTGCGGATCGCGCAGGAGGAGTTCTACCTCATCGGAACCGCGATGCCGGTCGGTGGCTACAGCGTGGTCCAGAACACCTTCCGGAACGTGCCGAAGTCGCTGTTGTCCTCGACGACGTACCCGTCACCGGGTTGGTCGAACCCGGAGCAGTACTACATCGAGCCGCGGTGAGACCCCGCCCGCCCACGTCCGGGCGGGCGGCTGGTCACGCTCCACTGTCGGCGTCGCCGCGACGTTGCGCGATGAGGGAAGCGAGGGGAACGGCGCCACCGCGTACCCGGTCGAGGCGGCCCATCGCGTCGACGAGTTGGTTGCAGGCCGCCTCGATCTCGCGTTGGGCCTGGTTGCGCTGGCTGATGATCACGGCGAGCAGCAGCGCGCTGAGCGCCGCTGCGCCGCAGAACACCTGCAGGGTGATCAGCTTGGTGTAGAGGTGCTCGCCGGCGAACGGACCGGTGCCGTCCGCCGCGGCGAAGACGACGGCCACCGTCGCGACCGCGACACAGGGCGCCGTCCCGGCCAACTGGAAGCGCAGTGCGGCCCAGATCAGGAACGGGAAGACCAG
Source organism: Actinopolymorpha pittospori (assembly GCF_014873875.1). Lineage (GTDB taxonomy): Bacteria > Actinomycetota > Actinomycetes > Propionibacteriales > Actinopolymorphaceae > Actinopolymorpha > Actinopolymorpha pittospori. The sequence continues at coordinate 4,019,600 of NZ_JADBEM010000001.1, forward strand.
GAAGAGGACGTCGAAGGAACTCATCGTCCCGACCAACGCGGCGGCGAGGGTGCCGAGCAGGAGTCCGGCACCTTCCACCGATCGAGGCGCGCTGAGGGTTCTCGGCAGCCGCGCCCGGCGCAGCAGGAGCATCAGCGGGACCACCACGAGCACGGCCATCGCGTCGCCGGTCCAGACCACTGCCCACAGCGACCAGAAGTCCTGTGAGAGGCCGGAGCCGGTGGCCGCGAGGCCGTTCAGGGTCGCTTCGATCAGACCCCCTGCGAAGGCGCCGAGGAAGACCAACGCGAGCGCGTCCCGCAGTCGGTCCAGATCGATCCGGAACTGGCCGCAGCGCATCAGCAGATAGCCGCACAAAGGGGCCGCGGTGTTTCCGACGGCGAGCGTCGCGGCGAGGGGGAGTGACATTCCGGTCAGCAGGCCGCCGAGAACGGATCCGATCGCAACTCCGGGCCAGACCCGGACGCCGAAGAGGATCAGGCAGCCCAACGCGATGCTGGTCGGCAGGCCACCCACCATGGAGCCCAGCCACACCGACCTCCGACTGAGCGTCTGGTCCAGGAGCGCGGGTTCGGCGAGAGGGCGGGTGGCGAGGACGACCAGGAGATATCCCACCCCCGAGGCGAAAGCGGGCCAGGCGGCCATACCTCGTTGTCGGAGTACGGGATTGGCTAGCACGATCAGGGATCGTACGGAAGCCCTCTCCTGATTGCACGTTCAACAGTCGCCGAGATGATCGGTTTGAATGCTGTGTAGGGGAATGAGAAGAACTTCTGGCTGGCCGTTTTGTCGGCCACGAAACGCTATGCCACGCCTTGTCGAGGTGCCGCTGCCGTCAACTCACCCTTGCTCCGGCCTCGCCAACCGGCTCCGTCGCCGGCCCCACAGGGCGAAGGTGGCGAGCGCGGCCGTCCCGACCATCGGAGGGCACCGACCAGTGCCGCGGTGGAGACGCCGTCCGTGTAGGCGGCGAAGGCCGTGTCGAGCAGCGTCGTCGCCGCCCGGCTGCCGAGGCCGTTCGCCACCTCGACCGCGCCCGCCACGGTTTCGGAGGCGAGCGGATCGGTTCCGGCAGGTGCTGCAGCAGCGACGGTGCCGCGGTAGATGGCCGCCGCGACGGTGCCCAGGGTCGCGATGCCGAGCGCGGCCCCGAGTTCGGTGCTCCTCTCCGATATGCCCGACGCGGCCCCCGCGCGTCCCGGCGGCGCGGTGGTCAGAACGAGGGAGTTGGCGATGGTGGCGGTGAGCCCGACGCCGAAGGTCAGAACCGTGTAGCCGAGGAGGAACAGCCACAGGCCGGTCGAAGGCTCGAGGGTGGCGGCGACGACGGCGAGGCCCGCCGCGCCGGCCAGCAGTCCGGCGGCCAGCAGCGGCGCCGCCGGGATCCGGGCGGCGAGGGTGGAGGCCGTCACCGCGCCGACCACGGTCCCCGCGAACGTCGGCAACGCCCACACCGCCGACTGGAGCGGACTGAGGCCGTGGACGACCTGCAGGAAGGTGAAGGCGAGAACGCCCAGCCCGGCGGTCGCCATCGCCACCACGGTGTTGGCACCGACCGCGGCGGCGAAGCGGGGGATGCGGAACAACGCGAGCTCGACCAGCGGATGCGGCGTGCGTCGTTGCCGGATGACGAACGCGGCCGCACCGAGTGCGCCGACCGACGTGGCGACGAGCGTGGCGAGGTCGACGCCGTGCTCCGCGGCGTTCTTCAGGGCGAAGGTCGAGGCGAGGATGGCGACGAGTGACGTGCACGCGCCGAGCACGTCGAACGTGGTTCGCTCCGGATTCCTGGACTCCTCGACCAGGAACGGCGCCACGAGGAGCAGGAGTGCGAGGACCGGGACGTTGATCAGGAAGACCGCGCCCCACCAGAAGACCTCCAGCAGCGCGCCGCCGATGATCGGCCCGGCCACGGCCCCACCGGAGAACGCGATCGTCCACGCGCCCAGTGCGGTGCGGCGCTGGTCCTCGCGGGCGAACATCCCGCGGATCAGCGACAGCGTCGACGGCGCGAGGGTCGCCCCGCCGACCGCCAGCATCGCGCGACCGAGGATGAGCAGTTCCGGGCTCGGTGCGTAGGCGAGGACGGCGGAGGCGACACCGAAGGTCGCCGCCCCGACGAGCAGCAACCGGCGCCGCCCGATGCGGTCCCCGAGGCTGCCCATGGTGATGAGGAGCCCGGCCATGACGAAGCTGTAGATGTCCATCGCCCACAGCCATTCGGTGGCCGTGAGCCGCAGATCCTCGGCGATCCGCGGCCCGGCGACGAACAGCACCGAGATGTCCATCGAGACCAGGAGGGCCGACAGCAACAGGACGAGGAGGCCGCACCAGGTGCGTGTGGACGCGAGGGCGGTGGTGTCCGAAGGCATGGCGGAATCGTACGTACGTACAAATCATCGGTCAATACGTACGTTCGTACAACTGGTAACCTTGGCGGCCATGAGCCAACGCGACGACCTGCTCGCCGCGGCGAGGAGACTCCTCGTCGAGAAGGGCTATCACCGCACCACCGCGCGCGACCTCGCCGCGGCCTCCGGAGCGCATCTGGCCTCGATCGGCTACCACTTCGGCTCCAAGGACGCCCTGATGAGCGCGGCCGCCCTGGAGTCGCAGGGCGCGTGGGGCGACACGATCGACACCGCTGTGCGGGCCGCGGACGCCGGCAACCCGACCGAACGCCTGCGGATCTGCGTCGACGAACTCATCGCCGCGATCGCCGCGGAACGCGAGGTCCTGGTGGCGAGCGTGCAGGCCTATGCGCAGGCCGAGTACGCCGACGACATCCGACAGGTCCTCGCCGAGGGGACCGAAAGGGCGCGCGGCGACCTGGCCGCCATGGTCCTCGGGATCGCGGCCGAGAACGTCGACGCCGAGACCGCCCGGGGCCTGGGATCGGTGGTGCACTCGCTGATCGTCGGCCTGTCGTTCCAGGCGTTCCTCGATCCCGACTCACTGCCCAGCGGGGAGCAGGTCGTCGCGGCGCTGCGGGCGCTCGTGTCCGACTAGGTCGTGTCCTAGGGACCGAACGCGCGACTCGCGGCGCGACCCTCATGCCTCGCCCTCGCGTCAGGACGTGGTCCCGGCGTGGTCGAAGCCGAGCAGGGCCGCGAGCGGGATCGCGTCGACGGCGAGCGCGAGCGCCAGGCCGTAGTAGAAGTCACCCCAGGCGACGGCGCCGTCCAGCCCTTGGCGATGGGGGACCGAGTAGCTGCTTCGGCCAAGGATTCCCTCCCGGTCGAGGAGAGCTCCGGCGGTGTTCGCAAGGAGGAGTTGACAGCCGCGTCCGGTCCAGGTCGTTCGCCGCCGCTCGTCGTCGAGGATTCGGCCGAGCAACAGGCAACCCAGGGCGGCGACTGCTCCGGCGCTGGCGTCTCGTGGGGAGGACGGGTCGGTGTCGGTGAAGTCCCACGGGACGGGTTCGGACTTCGGGGCCCGGGTGTAGAACCACTCGAGCGCGCGCTCCGCCGCGTCGCGGAGTTCGGACTCACCGGTGGCCGCGTACGCCCAGGCGAACCCGCAACCCGCCCATGCCTGTCCCCTGGACCAACAGGAGTCGTCACTGTCGCCCTGGAAGGTGCCGCGCCGCAGCAGGGCACCGGAGACCGGGTCGACGTGCAGCAGGTGGTAGGTCGAGCCGTCCGGACGGAAGAAGAGGCGTGCGGAGGTCCGGGCGTGCCGCCGGGCCACGTCGTGCAGGCGGGAGTCTCCTCCGACGCTCGCCGACCACCACAGCAACGGGAGGTTCATCATCGTGTCGATGGTGCTGGTGCCCGCCGTACGGTGGTCGGCGATCGGACCGAAGGCCTGCAGGAGTTGGGCCGGCTCCATGAATCGCTGCGTCAGGGTGCGGGCCGCCGTGTGGGCGTCGTTGGCTGCCTGGTCGGGGAGAACACCGAGCCGCCGACCCAGCACGATGCTCGGGTAGAAGAGAAAGCCGAGGTCGTGCGTCGTGGTGTCGGTGGCACGCGCGCCGAGCAGGCCGGTGCGGTGACGCGCGAGCTCACGCGGGCCAGGATCACCGGACGCCAACGAGGTCAGCCACATCACGCCGTGCCAGAAGCCCGCGGTCCAGTTGCCGTGCTCATAACCGTGGTCGCCGTGGCTGGAACGGTCCTCGACATCCCGGGTTCGCCAACCGTCAGCCTCGCTGTAGTGCGGGAACTGTCGCTCATCACGCTGCCGCGCCGCGTCGTACTCCCGCAGGCCGGCCTTGCCGTAGCCGCGCCACAGTTCCGCGATGTCGCCGGTCGGTGCGGTGTCCTCGATGTCGCCCACGTGTTCTCCGTCCGCCACCTGTGGTCCGGGCCGGGGTCTTGACGGGAACCACCCGGACGGACCAGACTCCGAAAACGATTGCGCAAACGATTCTGGTCCATCGATCGCTCGACGACAAGGGCGAGGACCGAGAGGGAAGGCGCGAAACTATGGCCAAGGGTAACTGGTCGGTGACGCAATGCTGAGCCGACGATGACGGGGGCGGCTCGAAGGGTGACCGCCCGCGACGTCGCGGCGCGCGCGGGGGTGTCGGTCACGACCGTGTCCCGCGTCCTCAACGACAAGGCGGTGGACCTCACTCCGGCGACGTGTGAACGCGTCCGGGTGGCCGCGCGGGAGTTGGGTTACCAGGTCCATCCCGCGGCGAGCGCTCTCCGGCGCGGGCGCACCGGCACCCTCGGCCTCGTCGTTCCTGACATCGGCGACCAGTACTTCCACCGCATCGCGCGTGGTGTCGAGGACGCCATCCGTCCGCAGGGCTTCGGCATCGTCTTCTGCGACACCGACCGCGACGCGTCCCTCGAGGACGAGGCCGTCGACATGCTGCTGTCCAAGGGCGTGGACGGGATCGTCCTGTGTGGTGGTGGACTGGACGACGACCGGCACCTGCGTTCGCGGCGTTGGCACAACACGCCCGTCGTGACGATCGGTCCACACCGGCTGGACTTTCCGGCCATCTCCGCGGACGACGTCGGCGCGGTCGCGGCCCTGGTGCGGCATCTGCACGAGGGCGGACGCCGCCGGATCCTGTGTGTCGCGGGCCAGCCGACCTGGTTGGTCACGAAGCAGCGGCTGGTCGGATACCACACGGCGGTCGAGGAACTCGGGCTGGACGACGACCCGAAGCTCGTCGTCCACGCCGGGTTCACCGCGGAGGCCGGCGAGCACGCCGTCCGGCAGGCACGCGAGCGCGGCATCGACTTCGACGCCGTTGTCGCCTTCGACGACTACGCCGCCCTCGGAGCCCTACATGCCCTGCAGGCACTGGGGATCGCGGTACCCGAGGACGTCGCGGTGGCGGGCTGCGACGACATCGACTTCGCACGGTTCGCCCGGGTACCGCTCACCAGCGTGCGGTTTCCCACCTACGAGATGGGACGGGCCGCGGCCCGGCTGTTGGCCCCGCCACCAGGTGAGCGCGAGGAGGTGGTCGCCGCGTTCGGCTTCGAACTACACGTGCGAGAGAGTTCGGCGCCGGCGGGACGTCGGGGTTGACCGCCCGGCTCACCTGTCCCGCTCGGCTCACAGCAAGGGAGACACATGCTCGACGGTGTCTGCGTCCTCAGCTTCACCCACTACCTGCAAGGTCCCTCCGCCGCACAGTTGCTCGGCGACCTCGGTGCCGACGTCATCAAGATCGAGCGGCCACAGGGAGCCTGGGAGCGCGGCTGGTCCGGAGCCCGCTGCTATCTGGACGGTGTGAGCGTGTTCTATCTGGCCGCCGGCCGCAACCAGCGCAGCCTCGCGGTCGACCTCAGGTCGCAGGAGGGGCGGGACGTCGTACGTGATCTCGCCCGCGGCGCGGATGTCGTCATCGAGAACTACCGGCCGGGCGTCATGGACCGGCTGGGACTCGGCTACGACGTGCTCCGGCAGGACAATCCTGCCCTTGTCTACTGCTCCTTGACAGGCTACGGATCGAGTGGACCGAAGCGCGACGCTCCCGGGCAGGACATGCTCGTCCAGGCGATGAGTGGACTGGCCCAGCTGAGCGGCCGGGCCGGAGATCCTCCGACGCCGACCGGAACCTCCGTGGTCGACCAGCACGGCGCCGTGCTGGGTGCCCTCGGTGTGCTCGCGGCGCTGTTTCGCGCGCGGCAGACGGGCGAGGGCACCTATGTCAGGGGAAACCTGCTCGACAGCGCCCTGGACCTGCAGGTCGAGTCGCTCGCCTACCACCTCAACGGGGAACGCCTGTGGGACCGCAGCGCCGCGGGCGTCGCCACCCGCTTCCACCCCGCGCCCTACGGGGTGCTCGCCACCTCCGACGGGTACGTCGCGGTGTCGTTCGTCACCGCCGAACAGTTGCGTGCCGTCTTCGAGTACGCACGCTTCGAGGGCCTCGACGGTGAGGATCCGGACGACCGGGAGACCATCACCGCCCTCGTCGCCGACCACGTCGCGAAGGACACCACCGAGCACTGGCTCGCGGTCTTCGACGAGCGCGGGATCTGGTCCGCGCCCGTCAACGACTACCGGGCCGTCGAGGACGACCCACAGGTGCGGCACAACCAGTCGATCGTCGAGTTCGAGCACCCACAGGCCGGCACCGTACGGCTGGTGGGCCATCCGCTGAGCTACGACGGCGAGCGGCCGGGAGTCCGTCGGCCTCCGCCCCAGCTCGGTCAGGACGGCCTTGACATCCTGCGCGAGATCGGGCGCGGCGAGGAGGACGTCCGGCGGTTGCTCGAGGACGGTGTGATCGTCGTACCCACGAAGGAGGTCAGCACCTCGTGAGCACACCACAGCACACCTTCGCCCTTCCCGGCACGGCCGTGCCAGGTGTCAACGTCAGCTTCCGCAAGACCCTGTCGGAGTCTGACGTCTACCTGTTCGCCGGTGTGACGGGCGACTTCAGCCCCAACCATGTGGACGAGGAGTTCATGAAGGGCACGCCGTACGGCGGTCGGATCGCCCACGGAGCGCTGCTCGTCGGCCTCACCTCGCGCGCTTCCACCATGATGATCGAGCACCTCGGCGCCTCCGCCGTGTCCTATGGCTACGACCGGATCCGGTTCCTTCGCGGGGTTCGAATCGGAACGACGCTGACGGTCACCTACACCCTCACTCGGGTCGATGAGGAGGCCCGCAAGACCTTCGCGGACGTCACCGTGACCGACCAGGATGGTGCGCTGTGCGCGGTCGCCGAGCACATCCTGAAGTTCTTCACGACCCAGGAGGGCTGAGCCGGATGACAAGCCTCCGACACGGACACGAGCCCGCCACCGATGGGTCGGCCGCGCAACGCCGGCGGGCGGTGGTCTCCAGCACTCTTGGCTCGAGCATCGAGTGGTACGACTTCTACCTCTACGGAGTCGCCGCCGCGACGATCTTCAACCACCAGTTCTTCCCCGCGGGCACCAGCCCCTACGTCGGGACCCTGCTGGCCTTCAGTACCTACGCGGTCGGCTTCCTGGCCCGGCCGCTCGGCGGGCTCGTCTTCGGCCACTTCGGTGACCGGGTGGGGCGTAAGAAGGCACTCGTGGTGACCATCCTCATGATGGGTGGCGCCACCTTCCTGTGCGGCCTGCTGCCGACCTACGCCGCGATCGGGATCTGGGCGCCGCTTGCGCTGACGGCACTCCGGTTCCTGCAGGGGATCGGCGTCGGAGGGGAGTGGGGAGGCGCCACGCTCATGGTCACCGAGCAGTCGCCCGCTCGGCGACGTGGGCTGTTCGGTGCCCTCCCGCAGTTGGGTGTCGCCTTCGGCGCGCTGACCTCCAACGGGTTGTTCAGTCTCATCAGCGCGACGATGGACGAACGGAGCTTCCAGGCCTGGGGCTGGCGGCTGCCGTTCCTCTTCTCCGCCGTTCTGGTCGCCATCGGGCTCTACATCCGGCTCAGCCTCGCGGAGTCGCCGGCCTTCCAGCAGTTGCGCGAGGAGGGGAAGATCGAGAAGAAGCCGATCGTGACGGTGCTCCGCCAGCAGCCGTTGACGATTCTGCGGGTGGCCGGGATCCGGGTCGCCGACATCGGCAACTACTACGTCTGGACCAGCTTCGTGCTCGCCTACGCGGTGACGATCGGTCTGTCGAGCAACGACATCCTGGTGCCGACGCTGATCGTGTCCGCGGTGTCCCTGCTGACCATTCCGATGTGGGGAGCGATCTCCGACCGGCTGGGACGGCGCCGCACGATCATGGTCGGTGGCGTCGTCATGGCGGCGCTGTCCTATCCGTTCTTCTGGGCCGTCGACACCCGAAACTGGTCGCTCATCCTGCTGGTTCTGCTGATCGGCATCAATCTCGGACGCGATGCCTGTTACGCACCGCAGGCGGCGTACTTCACCGAGATGTTCCCGGCCCAGGTGCGCTACAGCGGTGCGTCGATCGGCCCTCAGCTCGCCGCGGTGTTCGGCGGGTGCGCGCCGCTCATCGCGACGGCGCTCGCGGGCCCCGACTTCGGCGGCATCGCCCAGGTGGTGGGGCTCGTGGTGGTGATGTCACTGGTGACCTTCGTCGCCGCGCTCGCGAGCAAGGAGACGGCGTTCGCCCTGACCGGCCGGGACGCAGCGGCCGTCCCGGCCGCCGGCGGCAACGCTTCCTGAGCAGAGCGAGATCGTTCAGCCGGCGAGGTCGTGCCAGGGGACCCCTTCGGGCAGGAGCCGGTCGGCCTCCCGCGGACCCCAGGTTCCGGGTGTGTAGTCGTACAGCGGGGCGACGTCGCCGAGGATCGGATCGACGACCCGCCAGGACGCCTCGACGGTGTCCTCTCGGGCAAAGAAGAACCGGTCGCCCTCGAGCGCGGCGCCGATCAACCGGTCGTAGGGACGCGGGTCGGAACCCGGCTGCTGGGCGAAGGTGAGCTCCTCCACCTGTGCCTGCGCGTCAATGCCAGGTTTCTTCCCGGCCAGGGTGAGGGTGACCGCGGTCTCCGGCCGGACCCGGAACCGGAGCTCGTTCATGCCCCGGAATCCCTCGATGCCGGCGACGTTCCGCTCCGGTTGGCGGAAGCGGACGCTGACCTCGCTCGCGCTGACGGGCATGCACTTGCCGCCCCTGATGAGGATGGGTACGTCCTGCCACCGGGGCGAGTCGGCGAACAGCCGGACGGCGAAGTAGGTCTCCACCGTCGAGTCCGGAGCCACTCCTGGCACGTCGCGGTATCCGGTGTACTGGCCCCGCACGGTGTCGTCGGCCGAGAGCGGCCGAAGGCTCTGGATGGCGTGCGCCCGCTGGTCCTGCCACGAGCGCAGTCCCTCCGCCGGTTCGTCGGCGATGATGCTGGCCAGCAGTTGCATCAGGTGGTTCTGCAGCACGTCGCGGAACGCACCGGTCCGGTCGTAGAACTTCCCCCGGTCGGCCACGCCGAAGTCCTCCGCCATCGTGATCTGGATGCTCTCCACGTGTGTGCGGTTGAGCAGCGGATCGATGATGGAGTTCGCGAACCGCACGTAGAGGATGTTCTCCATCGGCTCCAGGCCGAGCCAGTGGTCGACGCGGAAGATGTCCTCCTCCGCGAAGACCTTGTGCATGGTGGCGTTGAGCTCCTGCGCGCTCTCCAGGTCGGTGCCGAACGGCTTCTCCACCATGATCCGTGAGTCCCGGTGGAGGCCGACGGACGCGAGCCCGTCGGCGATCTGGCCGAACAGCAGCGGTGGCACCTCCAGGTAGAAGAGGATGCGCCTCCGCTCGCCGAGCCGGTCGGAGAGGGCCTGATAGGTCTCCTGCGCTGTCAGGTCGCCGTTGACATAGTCGAGCAGGTCGAGCATGCGCGCCGCGGCGCCACTGTGCGGATCGATGTGGTTCTGCTCCAGCGACGCCGCGGCGTACTCCCTGAACTCCTGCCGGTTCCAGCCACGGTGCGCGACACCGATGATCGGGACGTCGAGGACGCCCCGTTCGACCAGACTGACGAGGGCGGGATAGGTCTGCAGTTTGGCCAGGTCGCCGGTCGCTCCGAAGATGACCATGGCGTCCACCCGATCGTTACCCATCTGGTCCTCACCTTCCTCGGTGTTTCGCGCGGCCTTCTGCCGCCGATCTGCCGTCAGGCTCGGAGGGAGCGGTAACGACGGATCAGGTTGTTGGTCGAGGAGTCGTGCCGGAGATCCGGCTCGGGCTCGCTCTCGAGCTCAGGAATGATCTGGTTGGCCATCACCTTGCCGAGTTCGACACCCCACTGGTCGTAGGAGTTGATGTTCCAGACCGTGCCCTGAGTGAAGACACTGTGCTCGTACAACGCCACCAGCGTCCCGAGCAGGCGCGGCGTCAGCACCTCCGCGAGCAGGACGTTGTTGGGGCGGTTGCCCGGCATCACCCGGTGCGGAACGACCTCGGGCGCGGTGCCCTCGGCTCGCACCTCCTCCTCGGAGCGTCCGAAGGCGAAGGCCTGTGCCTGCGCGAAGACGTTCGAGGTCAGGATGTCGTGGTGACGGCCGAGCGGGTTGAGGCTGCGGCCGAAGCCGATCAGGTCGACCGGGATCAGCCGGGTGCCCTGGTGGAGGAGCTGGTAGAAGCTGTGCTGGCCGTTGGTGCCGGGCTCGCCCCAGTAGACCGGCCCGGTGTCGTAGTCGACCGTGCGGCCGTCAAGGGTGACCTGCTTGCCGTTGGACTCCATCGTGAGCTGCTGGAGGTAGGCCGGGAAGCGCTTGAGGTACTGCTCGTACGGCATCACACCGACGCTCTGGACGCCGAAGAAGTTGACGTACCAGACGGTGAGCATGCCCATCAGCACCGGGAGGTTGGCGGCGAGCGGAGCGGTGCGGAAGTGCTCGTCCATGTCGTGGAAGCCGGCCAGCATCTCGGCGAAGTGCTCGGGGCCGATCGCGACCATGGTCGACAGGCCGATGGCCGAGTCCATCGAGTAGCGGCCACCCACCCAGTCCCAGAAGCCGAACATGTTCTGTGTGTCGATGCCGAACGCCGCGACCTTCTCGGCGTTCGTGGAGACCGCGGCGAAGTGCTTGGCCACCGCGTCCTCGCTGCCGAGCTGACCGACCAGCCAGTCGCGGGCCGAGTGGGCGTTGGTGAGGGTCTCCTGCGTCCCGAAGGTCTTGGAGGAGACGATGAAGAGAGTCTCCTCTGCGGACAGGTCGCGTGTCGCCTCGACGAGGTCGGTCGAGTCGACGTTCGACACGAACCTGACGGTGAGGTCGCGCCGGCTGTAGTGGCGCAACGCTTCGTAGGCCATCACCGGACCGAGGTCGGACCCCCCGATCCCGATGTTGATGATGTTGCGGATCGGCTTGCCGGTGTGGCCCGTCCACGCGCCGGAGCGGATACGCCGGGCGAAGTCGGCCATCCGGTCGAGGACCTCGTGCACCTGCGCGACGACGTCGACACCGTCGACGACGAGGGACGTGCCCTTCGGCATCCGCAGAGCCACGTGGAGCACGGGCCGGCCCTCGGAGGTGTTGATCCGTTCACCGCGGAACATCATCTCGCGGCGGGAGGCCAGATCGGACTCCTCGGCGAGCTGGAGCAGCAGCCGGACCGTCTCGTCGGTGATGCGGTTCTTGGAGTAGTCGAGGTAGATGCCGGCCGCCTCCGCACACAGGCGCTCGCCACGAGTGGGATCCTCGGCGAACAGTTCGCGTAGGTGTCGTGGTCCGATCTCGGCACGATGTTGCTCGAGCGCCTTCCAGGCGGGCCGTTCCTTGAGCGGGGTGATCGGCATCGGTCGTTCCTCCAGCCGGTGTGCGGTGAACCTCGGTCAACTGAGCATGGCACGCGAAGCCAGCACCCGGGTGACTGGACAGTGGTCCTCTCGGCGTGGTTCGCCGCGAGGCGGAGCGCACCACGCCGCACCCCCGGGGCAGCGACGTCCCAGGTCACAACCTCAGCGTGGTACGCGGGACCCCACCTGGCAGGGGTCACCCGCCCGGGCTCGCCCGGGCCGAAGGGCTCGGCCGGGCGCTCACGTTCAGGTTGCGGGCGCGTGGACTCCGCCTGACTCGGAGTGGACGGACGCGTGTCGACATCCCGGCGTGGGCGCGGGTGGCGCGATATCGTCAGTTTTCGGGGATTGCTCGGCCGACACGGGGAGGGACGATGCGCACCGCCAAGGAGGTCGCGGAGGAGCTGGCGGCGGTTCGTGCTCGTCGCAAGCAGTTCATGCCCACCCAGTCCGAGCCCCTGGCTGAGGGCTCGCCGCAGCCGGCCGGTTTCTGGCCGGGTGCCCCCGGAGGAGAGGTCACCGCGCTCCTGCAGCGTGAGGCCGAGCTCGTGATCGAGCACGCCGACGTGACCCGGCGTTCCGGCACCGCGCTGAGTGACGGCGAAGAGGAAGACGTGGCGGCCGCCCGACGCATCCTGTCCCGCATCGCGGAACACCGTCGGGAGTAGGTCTGCAGTAGAGAGCGCCCCGCCGCGCGCCGGTCCCAGCGGCCCTGGCGCTCCGTCCTCGGTCGACATCTGCGGCTCTGCCGCGCTTCGGGCGCCTCGGCTCTGTCGGCCCCTCCGCCGCGGCTCTGCCATGCTTCGGGCGCCTCAGCTCTGCCGGGCCCCTCCGCCGCGGCCTGGTGGACCGTCACCGTGGACCTCGCCTGCCCCGCCGCCGCGCGCCCGTCCGGCACCGGTCGTGCGTCAACCGGGTCCTGCGTACGCCACGCAGTGTCGTCAAATGCAACTCCGCGTTGACGAAAGTCGACGATGCGACACAAGCCGCGTTGTGTTCTAGTGTCGGCGAGGTCGGACACGGGGAAGCGATTCACAGGAGTAGTTGATGCATAACCTGGCCCCGGACTCCAGCTCTCGCCTATGACCGAACGCGCTCAGGCGTCTCGTCATGAGGCCGAACACGAAGGGAAACGACAACCAGCCAAGAAGGGTCTCGCCTCGATCGTGCGACGCGCCGCCGCGCAGTTCGCCGAGTTGACGGCGAAGCAGGCTGAGGGAGTGACCGGCGTACGTGAGACCGACGACGGTTGGTCGGTCCTGCTCGACGTCGTCGAGTTGGAGCGAGTTCCCTCCACCACCACGGTGATCGCCACCTATCGGCTCGACATCGATCACGAGGGCGAAATGGTGGGTTACGAACGGCTCCGCCGTTACGTCCGAGGGGCGGTGGATCCCTCATGACGATGCAGCCCCTGACCGGTCGTGGTCAGCCCGACTCGCTCGCCGACGTTCTCGAACGCGTCCTCGACAAGGGCATCGTCATCGTCGGTGACATCGTCGTCAACGTCCTCGACATCGAGCTGCTCTCCCTGAAGGTGCGGTTGTTCGTCTCCTCGGCGCAGACCGCCCAGGAGATGGGCATGGACTGGTGGACGCGTGATCCGTTCTTCACCAGCCAGGACGACGGGAAGGTGTCGGGTTCCTCCGCCGCCGAACTCCGCGCGGAGCGCGCTCGGCTGAGTTCGGAGAACGACGATCTGCGGGAACGAGTGGAGTCGCTCGAACGAATGATCACCAGCGGGCCCCCTGGGCTGGCAGGTGAGCACGAGCGGGATGCGGAGGACGAATGACCTTTCGCGCCGGCTCTTCCACTGAGAGTGGAGAAATGAATCAGCATTCCCAGCAGGGCACCTACCTCTACGCGATCGTACGCGCGGCTTCGGTCGAGGTCGCCGGTCTGAAGGGTGTCGCGGATTCTGGTGCCGTTCGACTGGTCTCGCATCGCCAACTCGCTGTTGCGGTCGGTGATGTTTCCCTGTCTGTCTTGGACATTCCCGAGGAGGAGCTGTCCGAGGACGGTCGGCTGGCCGAACTCGCGACGACGCACGACGCGGTGGTCCGGGCACTCTTCGCGCAGGGACCTGCCCTCCCGCTACGGCTTGCCACCGTGGTCTCGAACGACGAGGCGGCGATCCGAGTGCTGGAGGAGCTGTACGACGAGGCGACCCAGCGGCTCTGCGAGCTGGAAGGACGCCGGGAGTGGGGCGTACGCCTGCGGCGTGACAGCACACAGGCGCGGACCGCGAGCACCGAAGGGGACGGTGCCCGGCCCACGGGCACGGCCTATCTGCAGCGTCGTCGACAGGCCCTGCGAGCCGCGGAGGACGCCCGCCAGCAGGAACGTGACATCAGCGAGGACGTCTTCGCCAGGTTGGGGACACTCGCCAGCGAGATGGGGCGTCAACCCGGGACGAGTGCGGAGGTGATCCTGAACGCGGCCTATCTCGTGGCCACGGCCGCGGAGGACGCCTTCCTGGCGGCGGTGGAGCTGCAGGCAGAAGCCCTGGCGAGTCAGGGTGTCCGGCTGGAGCTCACCGGCCCGTGGCCTCCGTACAGCTTCGCCCAGATGTCGAGTCCGGCGGTGACCGATGCCTGAGCAGACCACCCTCGCCCCCAACGGCGGAACGAGTCTGGCCGACCTGCTCGATCGGATCGTGGATCGAGGAGCCGTCGTCACCGGCGACGTGATCATCCAGCTCGCCGGGATCGACCTGATCCGACTCGACCTACGGCTCCTGCTGATCGGGATCGAGAGCGCGAACCACCTGGGCGGCGGGAGGGGTGACGAGTGACCTCACCGACACCACGGGCTTTCAGCCGGACGCCACGGCTGTCGGCCGACGCCGAGGACCTTGGCCGGGGTCTCGGCCAGCTCGTGGTCGCGCTGCTCGAACTCGTCCGCGACCTGCTCGAGCGGCAGGCAGTCCGGCGGATGGATGGCGGCGACCTGTCCGCGGACGAGATCGAACGCCTCGGCCAGGCGCTCCTCGAACTCGAGGAGAAGTTCGTCGAACTCCGGGAGATCTTCGGTGTGGGGCGAGAAGGCATTCGACTCCCGATCGACGTGGACCAACTCCTGGGGGACCAGAGACCGACCAACAAGAGATACGACGAAACGGTGACGTGGCCGATCGGTGACATGACGCCCAGGCGGTGTGACTGATCGGCGGCGTGATCGACAGAAGTGGGAGGGCAAGGAGCACATGGCCGTAGCCACACAGGGCATCAACCGCGCACCCCGCCCGAGCAGCCTCGCCGATGTTCTCGAAGTGATCCTCGACAAGGGCATCGTGATCGACGCGTACGTCCGGGTCGCGGTCGTGGGAATCGAACTGCTCACGATCGATGCACGGATCGTGATCGCCAGCGTGGACACGTATCTACGCTTTGCCGAGGCCGTCAACCGACTCGACATCCAACCCCAGGAACAGGTCGCGGGTCTGCCGGGGCTGGTTCACGAGGTCACCGAGGGCGGCGCCCAGCACAAGACGAAGGGCGCCCTGGAAGGTGTGAAGGAGTCGGCCAAGGACGTCCTCTCCTCCCTCGGAGGTGACGACGACGAGGACGAGGACGACGCCGACGAGGAGCGCCCGACCAGGCGGCGCCGGTCATCGGCCGAACGCGGTAGCTCACGTACGCGCCGTACGACCCGACGGACCTCGGAGGACTCGTGACACTTCTTCTGCACGGCGTGGTTCAGGACGATCATCCCTTCGTCGCGACCCGAGTGGCCGACGAACCCCACCTCGCCGCGATCGAGCGGGACGGCCTGGCGGTCATCGTCCGGGACCTCCCCGACGACACCCAACTCACCGACGAGGACGGCATCAGCTTTCTCGACGTCCTGGTGCGGGCGATGCGCGACGGACCCGTCCTCCCCCTACGGTTCGGAACCGTGGCACCGGACGCGGACTCGGTGTGCTCGGAGGTCCTCGCATCACCGGCCGGCGACGACCTGCGCGCGCGGTTGGAAGCCGTGGGCGACCTGGTGGAGCTTCGGATCACCTTCACCCTGAGCGAGGACACCCTGCAGACGCTCTTCAACGAGGATGCCGAGCTGCGTGTCGCCGCGTCCCGCGGCGGGGCGATGGCGGAGATGTCCGAGCGGGTCGAACTCGGTCGCATGGTGGCCGAACGACTCGCCGTCCGGCGTTCCCAGCTCGTCGCGGACTGGGCCGGGAGGCTCGGGAACGTCGTCGAGGAGGCGACCACCCTCAAGACCTCCGACGAAGGTTGGGAACAGGTCGCGTTCCTGACCCGAAGGGGACGCCTCGCCGAGTTGGACTCCGCCGTGGCCACGCTCGCCGAGGAGATCGACGAACAGGCACTGATCGACTACGTCGGTCCGCTGCCGATCTACAGCTTCGATCCCGCAAGCTCCGCCACCCCTGCACAGGCCGCCTCGCAGGGGTCGCGCTGGGGCTTCTGAGACATGACCGTTCAGGCGCCGCCCGCTTGCGTGGCCGTGGTCGCGCGGCGGAACCGAGGCCGGGCGCCTGGACGCAACCGAGAGGAGACATCGTGGACGACAGGGCCAAGATTGGCATGGCGATCGCCGGAGGCTACCTCCTCGGTCGTACCAAGAAGGGCAAGGCCGCGTTGAGCCTGGCTCTGTGGCTGGCAGGCAGCCAACTGGGAATGCAACCACGCCAGCTCCTGCGCGAGGGTGTTCTGAAACTCGCGAGCACTCCGCAGGTCGCGCAGCTTGGTGCACAGCTGCGTGGGCCGGTGAAGGACGCCGGCCGCCGGGCCGCCGTCGCCACCCTCGAATCGCAGCTGACCAGGCTTGCCGACAACCTGCAGGATCGTACGCACAGTCTCGGGGACCGGCTGCCACTTGATGACCGCGACGACCACGACGACCGCGAGGACGAGGACGACTACGCCGACGAGGCGGAGGACGAGCAGCCCGACGAGAGCGCGGATGACGACAGCCCCCGGACTTCCCGTCCGGCTCGCAAGACCGCTGGCAGGGCTGGCAAGGCGGCGGGGGAGGGAACCAGCAAGGCTCGGTCGGCGACCTCCAAGGCGAGCGGTACGGCCAAGAAGGCGGCGAGCAGCGGCGCCAGGGCAGCAGGTCGGAGCAGCGGGCAGGCGCGCAAGACCGCGGCCAAGAAGACCAGCGGTGCGTCCAAGTCCACCAGCGGTGCGGCCAAGTCCACCAGCGCCGGCCGGGGCAGTACGTCGGGGAGCCGTTCGGCGCGATCCGGGACGTCGTCTCGTCGGCAGTCCTCCGGTTCGGCACGTAACGCATCCCGGTCGACCCGCTGAGGAGAGGAGAAGGTATGACTGACAAGGGCGTATCCGCTCTTTCCAACGTGGGATCCGCTCTCCTTCGCAGTCCGGCCGCCGAGCGGCTGGCGAAGGAGGCCCGCGACTACGCGCTGGCCCGTGGCGACGACCTGGTGAGGTCGGCGAGCGAGCGGCTGGAGCAGACCACCCAGCGGCTGGAGGACCACGCCGACAACCCCGGCGCGCTGGGGGTGGGACTGAAGAAGCTGGCCGAGGGCAAGTCACCCTTGCATGCCGGTGCGAGCGCTGCGGTGACCGGGGTGAAGGACAAGGTGAAGTCGCTGTTCGGCAAGGGAAGCAGCGGCAAGCCGAAGATGACCAACATCATCGAGGACATCGACGTCGGCGCCCCGGTGTCGGTGGTCTATGACCAGTGGACGCAGTTCCAGGAGTTCTCCTCGTTCATGAAAGGCGTGGAGAGCATCGACCAGAGGGACGAGGTCGAGAGCAACTGGCGCGGCAAGGTGTGGTGGTCGCACCGGTCCTGGAAGGCGACCGTCACCGAGCAGATTCCCGACCGCAAGATCGCCTGGACGTCTGAAGGTGCCAAGGGCACGACCAAGGGCGTCGTGACCTTCCACCCTCTGGCTGACGACCTCACCAAGGTCCTTCTGGTGTTGGAGTACTACCCCGGCGGCCTCGTGGAGAAGACCGCGAACCTCTGGCGCGCCTTCGGTCGCCGGGTCCGTCTGGATCTCAAGCACTTCCGCCGCTTCGTCTCCATGCGCGGCGAGGCCACAGGCTCCTGGCGTGGCGAGATCGAGGACGGTCAGGTCGTGCGGCAACCCGATGAGGTCGAACAGGACGGGGTTGAGGACACCGACGACCTCGATGACACCGACGACTTCGATGATGACGGGTCGGAGTTCGAGGACTCCTCCGACGACATCGACAGCGACGACGAGGACGACGACCTGGAGGACGAGGACGAGGACGACGAGGACACCGACCTCGACGACGACCTCGATGACGACGACCTGGAGGACGAGTACGACGAGGAGGAGGACGGGGACGACCTCGAGGACGACGACGACTCCGAGGACGACGACTCCGACTCCGAGGACGACGACGAGCCGGAGTTCGAGGACGACGAGGACCCGGCTGAGGACACCTCACCTCGGTCCCGCAACGGCCGGCGCCGGAGTGGCGCGCGGTCGGCACCTCAGGGCCGGAAGGGGTCCCGGCGTGGAGGCTCAGCCGCTCGCTGACCGCTGACGCCGTTCGACCCGGACCGGCCGCGGCGCACGATTCGGCGCTGCGGCCGGTCGGCCTGCCCCACCGACGAGGCCGCGGCGCTCAGGTGCTCGCGGCGTAGAGCATCTCGCGGACGGCTGGCACGGCTTCGCGGTCGGCACGCCACACCAGCCTCAGGGACAGGTGAGGCGTGTCGAGGGGGAGCCGCACGAGCGTGCCCCCGGCGAGTTGGTCGCGGACCGCGAACTCGGGAAGGAGCGAGACTCCGATCCCGCGTTCGGCCCAGGCGCTCATGACGGGGACGCCGCCGGCACGGACCCGCTCGACCCGCGTCCCCAGCAGCCGTTCGCCGGCGAGCCAGAACGAGCACGCGGGCACGTTGACCAGCAGCTTGTGGCCGTCGAGGTCCTCGACGGCCAGGGGCGTTCTGCCTGCGAGTGGATGGCCCGGTGCGGCGACCAGAGCGAGTGGGATCGGTTCCAGATCGAGGAAGCGGAGGGCCGCGGGTGGCAGGCTGAAGCCGAGCTCGCCGAGGTCACCATGGGTGTCGAGGATCAGCGCGGCGTCGAGTTCGTTGCCCGCGACCCGGCGGAGGAGGGCGTCTCTGGCCGCGTCCGCGCTGACCTCCATCCGCAGGTCGGGTCGGCGTTCGGCGAGTCGATCGAGCACCGCGGGTACGTGGGTGGCCGCGATGGTCTCCAGCGCGCCGAGGCGCAGTGCCGGCCGGGTCGCGGCGACCTCCTGCCGAGCCTGGTCGGCCTGGTCGAGGAGCCGGTGCGCCCACTCCACCAGGCGATCCCCCGCGGCGGTGAGACGCATCCCACGCGGACCGCGCTCGAACAGTTCGACGCTCAAGGACCCTTCGAGTGAGCGGATCTGTTCCGACACCGATGACGGTGCGAGGTCGAGTGCGAGCGCGGCGTCAGTGACCGTGCGGTGTGTGACCACCGCCACGAACGTGCGTAGGTGGCGTAGCTCCATCCGACTCCCTTCGACGACGGTACGAACCTCGGGTTCGCGTTCGGATATTCCGAATCCTGCCGGCGGTCCGGCCGGTGGAGGCCCACGGGGGGCGATCGCAGAGTGGACGGCGTTCCCGTCCTCTGGAGAAGATCCTCATGACACCTGCTCTCTCCCTCACCGCGTCCGCACCCCTATCCACCCGCGCGCGGACGCGACGGTTCGCCCTGCTGGGAATCTCCCTCGGCTACTTCATGGTGCTGTTGGACATGACGGTCCTGTCGGTGGCCGAACCGGACCTGGCCCGGTCGCTCGGTAGCTCGATGGCGGGCCTGCAGTGGGCCGTCGCCGGGTACACCGTCGTCTTCGGTGCCCTGCTGCTGTCCGCGGGGGCGGTCGCCGACCGGATCGGAGCGCACCGCGCGTTCCGGGCGGGCATCGTCACCTTCGGTCTCTGCTCGTTGCTCAGCGCGTTCGCTCCTGAGCTGTTGACGCTTGTCGGGCTGCGAGCACTTCTTGGGGCCGCGGCCGCCGCGTGCGTTCCCGCCTCGATGGCCATGATCAGCCGGTTGTACCCGGAGCCGGCGCCGCGCGCCCGGGCCCTCGCCGCGTGGGCGGCGACCAGTGGCGCGGCGCTGGCCGCCGGCCCCGTCATCGGCGGTCTGCTGGTCGACCTCGCGGGCTGGCGGGCGATCTTCGTCGTCAACGTGCCCTTGGCCGTTGTCACACTCGCCTTGACGGCCGGCCACGGCGTCCGCGTACCTCGTGGTGATCGGGTGATCGACTGGCCGGCGCAGGTCGCCGCGTGCGTGACCCTGGGGCTCCTGACCGACGCGCTCATCGCCCTGGGATCCGGATCCATGGCGCACGCCGCCGGGGCGACGGCCGCGGCACTGGCCACCGGTGGCGCGTTCGGTTGGCTGGAAAGACGCGCCACCGCACCGGTCCTGGTGCCCGAGGTGCTGCGAGCGCGGGGAATGCCGGCCGTCCTGGGAGCGGGTGCGGCTGTCAACTTCACCATGGCAGCGGCCCTCTTCGTCCTGCCCCTGCTGTTCCAGCAGACACTGCGTCTGACGCCGATGGAGACGGGCGTGGCCTTCCTGCCGATGACGCTTCCCTTCGCCTTCAACCCGCTCCTCACCGGCCGACTCGTCGCCCGGGCGGGCCCCAGGTGGCCGATCCTCGCGGGCTTGGCCCTGCTGGCGGTCGGCGGCCTGGTCTTCGCCGTCGCGATCCTGTCCGGTGCGTCCTATCCGGCGCTGGTCGGCGGGCTGGTGTGCACCGGGTTCGGGGTTTCGCTCGCGCTCCCGGCACTGGTGACCGCGGTCGTCACCTCGGCGCCGCCCGGCGGGGCGGGAGCCGCGGGCGGCTTGCTCAACGCCGTACGCCAGATCGGCGCGACGATCGGGGTCGCGGCCGTGGGCGCCTTCGCCGCCGTCGGGAAGGTCGACGGCAGTGGAACCGCCTACGCCCTCCTGGTGTGCGCGGGCGTCTGCGTGGCCGCGGCCGTCGTCGTTGGACGCGCAGGAGTGGACCAAAGGTCAGGACGTTGGTCCCTATCGCGAGCTGAGTCCGCGGGTGACGATGTCCATGAGGCCTGTGGAGCAAGCGAGGGAGCCCGAGAGGGCTGAGAGGCCGAGGATCGAGAGATCCAAGGCGACCTCAATTACCTGATCCAGGCAATACTGGCGAAGGGAAATTGTTCTACAGGTCCCTTTGTATGTGCGGGTCCCGCGCGCGGCCGGCGCTTCCGATTGTCGGTTCTCGGCTCGGGGCGGGCGCGCGGTTGACCCGCTCGTCGATTCTCGGGCGAGCGTGGCCTCACGCCAACGAATCGTTGACAGGTTCAGCTGGCCTGGCGTGAACCCTCACCGCGCCCTCGCTCCTTGTCGCCCTTGCCGACGATGTCCGTCGAAACCCGCGCTGTCCGTCATGTGCGCGGCGGCCTCGGATCGACGCTCGCGTTCATGCGATGTGGCGGTGAACTCACATGGGTGCGCCGAAGGGTCGAAAGTTCGGATGGTGCTGCGTAGCGTTATTCGGAGAAGAGACACTCCCGCGGCGGTCGGTCCGCGGCGTCGATGCCGGCCCCAGCGCGATCGTGGAAGAAGGCGCGAGCACATGGCCGACGGACGTAGGCAGGGCGGCGACAACGCGCCCCATCGGTCCCGGCGGCCCGAGCGGTCCAGGACGGCCGAGACGGATCCGATGACGGCCACGCGTACGGCGATGAAGCAGTTGTCGGTGCTGACGAGTTGCCCGGCCGAGGGAGTGTCACGCCTGGAGCGGAACGAGGACGGCTGGCTGATCCAGGTCGAGGTCCTCGAGCTGGAACGGATTCCTGACACGACCAGCATCCTGGCGAGCTACGAGACGCATACGGACGATGCCGGCAATATCACCTCCTATCACCGGCAACGGAGGTACGCGCGGAATCAGGCAGGTGACCTGTGACAGCGAGGCCTGAGTACCGGACGACGGGTATGACACCAGTGTCCCGGTCGACGGATTCGCTCGCCGACATTCTGGAGCGGGTGCTCGACAAGGGTGTGGTCATCGCCGGGGACATCATGGTGAACATCCTCGACATCGAGCTTCTCACCCTCAAGGTGCGCCTGCTCATCGCCTCTGTCGACACCGCGCGCGACATGGGCATCGACTGGTGGACGTCTGATCCGTTCCTGACCGGAAACCGCCAGTCGCAAGGCCAGTTGGAAGCAGAGAACCGCGAACTGAAGGAACGGATCGAGCAGTTGGAACAGCGCATGCAGGCGGCGGGTCTCCCCGCCGGCTCAGACGAACACACGCAGATCGACGCGCCACCCGGCGACCGGGTGCGGAGTCATGAGCGTGAGCGGAGCGGGACGCGGCGATGACGGGCGAGACGTCGGATCTGATCGCGGGCCGTCCCACGTCGGACGAGGTCGCCGTACTGGTCGCGGAGGCCGACGCGCAGGCCCGCTCACTGGTGCGTGACGAGTTGGTCGAGGAGTTCGCGGAGCGCTACCGGAAGATGGTCGCCGAGCGTCTCGCCGCCGAGGAAGAAGGTGAGCGAAGCATCCGTCCCGGTGGGGAGGGCCCGACGGCCGGGTCGTCGAGCACGACGGAGTCGGCACTGCGGTCGTCCACCACACCCTCGAATGCCACACCGTCGTCCACCACGCCGTCGTCCACTACTCCGTCGGCCGAGAGGCCGTCGACGGCGGTGCCCGAGCCCCGGCCGAGCGACAACGCGGCGCACACCGAGACGGCGTGGTACGTGTACGCGGTCGTCCGGGCGTCGGACTGGGAGCGTGCGGGCGCGAAAGCCCCGATTGGCTTGGAGGGACGCCCGATCGAGGTGGTGCCGGCCGACGACCTGGCGGTGGCCACCGCGGAGGTCCCGGTCGCCGGGTTCCGCACCAGCGGCGACGAACCCGACCTGAGCGCGGACGGTTGGTTGCGGGAGGCCGTCCAGGCGCATGAGCGAGTGGTCGAGCGCCTCTGCGCCGCCGGGACCACGCTGCCGTTCCGGTTCGGAGCGCTCTACCCCAGCCGCGGGGACGCCCGCACGATCGTGGTGACGCACGCGCGCGAACTGCGCGCCGAGTTGGACCGGTTGGACGCGGCCGCGGAGTGGGGTGTCAAGGGGCGCGTGACAGAAGCGGAGCCCGAGCGGGAGCGGGAGGAAACTCGGCCGGGAGAGGCCGGCGGCGGTACGAGTTGGATGCTGCGGCGGCGTGAGGAGGCCGCCGCGCGTGAGGAGGCTCGCGAGCTGAACGCGCGGATGGCGAAGGCGTTGGACGACAGTCTGTCCCTGCACGCACGGGAGTCGTTGGTGCGGGCGGCGTCGCGTCCGGAGGACCCGGCGGGGTTGGTGTTCGACGCGGTCTACCTCGTCCCGCATGCCGCCGAGGACGACTTCGACGCCGCGCTGCAGGCCGTGGCCGAGCGGTACGCCGGGGCGGGACTGCGGCTGGAGGTGAGCGGACCGTGGCCGCCGTACCACTTCGTCCAGCTTCCCGAGCAGCCTGGCCCGGTGGCAGATCCGGTGGCGGATCCGGTGGCCCGTGGCCACGAGACCGTGCGGCCGGCGACGTCGTCGTTGCGGACCGGTGAGGCACGTGAGGGAGCGCGGTCATGAGCGAACGACGCCTCGCCCTCGACGATGGTTCGTTGGTCGACGTGCTGGACCGGTTGCTCGACGTCGGTGCCTACGTCGACGGTACGGTGCTGCTCACGCTGGCCGACGTCGATCTCGTCCGGCTCGACCTGCGGCTGTTGCTCGCCTCCGTGGACACGCTCCAGCGTGGAGCCACGCCCGTACCCGATCCGGATGCCGATGGCGGCGCATCCGTGCGGCCGGGCTCACCGGCCAAGGGGCGGACGCGGGTCGGCGGGAGCACGGCGTCCGACTGGGGCGTACCGGCCAACGAAAGCGCACTGGCCGACAGGAGCACCCCGTCCAACAGGAGCACACCGTCCAACAGGAGCACACCGTCCAACGGGAGCACCCCGGCGACCGCGGGCCCGCGGGACGGAGGGGCCAAGCCCGGCACCTCCTCGATGTCATCGGTACGCGCACCTCGGGTCCGAGCCGCGGAGGACCTCCCGAGCGCCGACAGCGAAGGTAAGGACCGGGAGGCTGGAATCGCCGGCCTGGTCGTCGTCCTGGTCGACATCGTCCGGCAGTTGCTCGAGCGGCAGGCGCTTCGGCGCATGAACGCGGGAATGCTGACCGACGAGCAGGTCGAGCGACTCGGACAGGCCCTGATGGGACTGGAACGCCAGGTCGCGGAGCTCACCGACTTCGTGCGGAGCCACCGTCGTCGTGAGCCTTCTGTTCCTTGCCTGGCACGGTTTTCCGGCCCCGAAGGACAACACTCACACAGCTAGGACAACAGGCGGGAAGAAGAGCCGACGATGACAGTCACTCCATACCAGGGCGGGGGCGGGGTCGCACCGCGCTCGCATTCGAGCAGTCTGTACGACGTCCTCGAACTCATCCTCGACAAGGGGCTCGTCATCGATGCCTACATCCGCGTGTCCCTGGTCGGGATCGAGTTGCTCACGATCGACATCCGGATCGTCATCGCGAGCGTGGACACCTACCTTCGCTTCGCTGAGGCCGTGAACCGCGTCGATCTCACCCAGAGCAGGGAGTCCCGGACGCTTCCGGAACTCGTCGGCGACCTGCAGGAGCAGGGAGCCGGTGGCAAGGTGAAGGGTGCGCTGAGCGGCGTCGGGGAGACCTTCAGCGACGCGTTCCAACGCGGACTCGCCGGCGGTGGGCGTGAGTCGGAGCCGGAGGGCGAGGACCGGGTCCCGCGGCCGCGCGGGCGTTCGCGCTGAGTGGGGAGGAGCACGATGGCGAGGCCGACGGAATCGAGCCGTACGCAGAGGGACGTCCCGACGCAGCGTGCCCAGGAGCCCTCCGCGTCGGAGTCAGGAACGGAGGAGCAGGCCGCGCAGGCATCCCTGGCCACCTACGTCTACGGCATCGTGAGCGCAGACCACCCGTGTGTGTTGGAGAATCTCGACGGAGTAGGTGAGCCGGCGAGCGCGCTACGTCGGCTTGACGCCGAGGGTGTGAGCGCGGTCGTGAGCGACGCGCCGCCCGGGCTGCGCGCGAAGCGCCGTGACGTACTCGCGCACCAGCACGTCCTGGAGGAGTTGGGCCGGCAGGGCACGGTGCTGCCGATGCGGTTCGGGGTCGTCGCCCGGGACGAGGACAGCCTGCGGCAGGAGTTGGTCGAGGACAACGATGCGCATCTTGCCGTGCTCGCCGACCTCGCGGGGCGGGCGGAGTTCAACGTCAAGGTGTTCTGCGACGAGGAGATGCTCATCCGCGAGGCGGCTCTGAACGATCCGAGCGTGCAGCGGCTGCGCGAGCACAGCGACACCATCGACGAACGTATCCAGTTGGGCGAGGCGGTCGCCGCCGCGATCGAGGCCCGCGAGTTGGCGATCGAACAGGGCGTGCTCGAAACGCTCGCTCCGCGTTCGACGCGACACGTGCGTGGCCCGCAGGTGAAGGGTGCAGCCGTCAACGCGAGCTTTCTCCTCGACAGCGACGACGCGGAGGAGTTCGTCGCCGCGGTGGAGGAACTCGGCGCCGCCCTGGGCGAGGAGATCCGGATCCAGCGGACCGGGCCGCTGCCGCCGTACAGCTTCGTGTCGGTCCGAGAGGAGGAATGAGAGTCGTGGGACTGGTATCGGGACTGCTCACACTGCCGCTGGCCCCCGCACGTGGGGTCGGCTGGCTCGCCGAGCACGTGGTCGAGGTCGGCGAGCGGGAGTACTACGACCCAGCCCGGATCCGGGCGGAGCTTCAAGCGTTGGCTCGCGCACTGGAAGAAGGCGAGATCACCCCGGAAGAGTTCGACGCCGAAGAGGACAAGCTCCTCGACCGGCTCGAGGAAGCCCAGTGGCGCGTGAGCGTGACCGGGTAGGTGTTTGAGAAGAGGGGGGCACATGAACGACTCGACGAAGATCGCTCTGGCGGTGCTGGGAGGTTATGCCCTCGGCCGGCGGAAGAAGGCCAAGATGGCGCTCCTGTTGGGCTCGGCGCTCGTCGGTAAGCGCCTCGACATGCGCGCCCTCGGCAAGGAAGTGGTCGGCCGGCTGGCCGAGTCGCCCGAGGTCGGCCGGATCGTCGGCGACGTGCGCGGCGAAATGGTGTCGACCGGCCGGGCCGCGGCGATGGCCGTTCTCAGCCGGCCGTTGGAGAACCTCGCCGACCGGCTGGAGGAACGCACCTCGGGGCTGACCGGCGCTCCGTCGAAGGGCCGGCGCGAAGACGAGGACGAGGAAGACGAGTACGAGGAGCGAGCCGAGGACCAGGAGGAAGAAGAAGAGCCGGAGCGCGGACGGGCCGAGGACCAGGAAGAGGACGAGGAAGAAGAGCAGCCCCGGCGTCGGTCCCGGGCCGCCGCTGACCGGGACCGGGGAGACGACTCTGACCGGCGTCGAGCAGCACCGGCGCGCGGACGCCGTTCCGCACCGCCGCGCCAGCGGGAGCGTGACGAGTCCCGTACGCCCTCGAGCACCGGGCGGCGTGGCGCCAGCCGGGGCTGACTCGGCCCTGGCCGACGACTGAGATCGACGCGGCGATCGCCACAACTGGACAAGGGGGGAACGACATGAGTCAGACATCGGGCCGTCGTGCGCGGCCAGAGGCGGTGAACCTTTCCGACATCGGAGATGGCGTCCGCAAGGCGGCATCGAAGAACCCGGCGACCCAGCGGTTGGTCGAGGCGGGCCAGGCCTACGTCTCGGCGAAGGCGGGGCAGATGTTGGGCAGGCTCGGCGGCAAGGTGGGCGAGACGACGAAGGGCCTCGCCGGTGTGGCGAGCGGCGAACAGGGCGCCGGCGACATGCTCGGCCGTACCGTCAAGGATGTCCTCGGCGGAGCCTCTCCCGGCAAGGCGGTCGCCAAGGCCGGGTTGCAGGGAATCACCGACAAGGTGAAGGGCGTGTTCAAGGGCGGTGGCGGTAAGGGCGGCGGCAAGAAGAAGTCGATGAACATCGTCGAGGACCTCGACCTTCCGGTCCCGCTGCGAATGGCGTACAACCACTGGACCCAGTTCGAACGGTTCCCGACCTGGTCCAAGGCCACGCAGAGCGTCGATCTGGACAAGGAGGACCCGACCAAGAGCAACTGGAAGGCGAAGATCGTCTGGTCGAACCGGAACTGGAACGCCACCGTCATCGACCAGATCCCCGACGACCGGATCTCCTGGCGTACGGAGGGTCAGACGGAGGTGAACGGCGTCGTCAGCTTCCATCCGCTCGGCGACGAGCTCACCAAGATGCTCGTCGTGCTGGAGTACGTCCCGCACGGCTTCTTCGAGAAGACCGCGAACCTGTGGCGCTGCCAGGGCCGCCGGGCCCGGCTCGACATCAAGTTCTTCCGCCGGTACGTGACCATGGAGGCCGACCCGGAGGAAGAGGGCTGGCGCGGCGAGATCCGGGACGGTGAACTCGTCCGCGACCACGACGAGGTCGTCCGCGAGGAGGAGGAAGAGGAGCGCGGACGGGCAGCGGAGGAGCGCGAGCCCGAAGAGGAACGCGAGGAGGAACCCGAGGGCGAGTTCGAGGAAGAGGAGAAGCCCGAGGGCGAGGAGGAAGAGGAGCCGCAGGCGGAGGAACCCCGCCGTCGCTCTCGTCCGCCGAGGCAGCGGCGCCCCTCGGAGGCGGGCCGAACCTCCGAGCGTCGAAGGACCGCACGCCGCTGACCGACCGCTGACCGGCCGACTGACCGACATGGGCAGGTGAGCCTCTTCCAACCGCGTGGCGTCCACCCCTCTGGTAGGCAGGAGGGGTCGGCGTACGCGTGGGAGGGGAGAAGAGGCGCATGCGGAGGACTGTCCTCGGGCGGACCGGGCTGGAAGTGTCGAGGATCGCGCTGGGCGGCTACCCGTTCGGCGGTGTGAACAGGGCGAACGGCTGGGATCCGTGGTCGGAGGACGGCCGCAGGACGGCGATCGCGACGATCAACCGTGCCCTGGACCTCGGGATCACCTACATCGACACCGCGCCGAGCTACGGAGCGGGCAACAGCGAGGCGCTCATCGGGCAGGTCATGCAGACCCGTCGGGACGAGTGCGTACTCGCGACCAAGGTCGGCTGGTCGGGCATGGACAAGCAGGCCGTCATCGACAGCGTGTACGAGAGCCTGAAGCGGCTGCGGACCGACCACCTGGACCTCGTGCAGTTCCACGGGGGGATGTACACCGCGCAGGAGTACCACCACATCGTCGACGGCGGACCGCTGGACGGCCTGCGGCGGTTGAAGGAGCAGGGCGACATCGCGTTCATCGGACTGACCGCGGAGGAGCCCTGGACCGCCCGGCAGTTCCTGGATGTTCCTGACATCGACGTCGTCCAGTTGGCGTACAACCTCATCTACCAGGCGGCGGCCCGCCATGTCCTCGAGGACGCCAGGGCCGCGAACGTCGGTGTCGTCACCATGCGGACGATGACCTCCGGCATCTTCCAGCGCGCCGCGCGGCACCTCGCACCCACCTGGCAGGACGCGGCCGACCTGTACGAGGTGTGCCTGAAGTTCGTGCTGTCGGACTCGCGGGTGCACACGGCGATCGTCGGAATGCGCTGGCCTGAGGAGGTCGAGCGGAACGTCGCGCTGGTCGACGGTTTCGATCCCGACTTCGACCTCGCCGAACTGCCGAGGATGACCGCCCACGTCTACCAGGCCGAGGACGCCGACCTTCCCACCTGAGCGCGGACCCGCGACACTCGACGCGCACAATCCGACCCTCCACCTCGCCCCCTCCACCTCGACCCCTCCACCTCGACCCCTCCACCTCGACCCCCGGGAGCGCTCGACCCCATGCCCACCGACGAAGGCCGCCCGTTGGTCGACGCCTACGCACACGTCGGCCTGCCCCGCTTCCAGCACATCGACGACTACCGCTCCGTGATGGCGGCGGACGGGATCGACCAGGCGGTCCTCTGCCTGTTCGACTCCTGTCCTGACGTCGCCGGCGTCCACACGGCCCTGCACCGGTGGCCGGACACCTTCCGCGTCCTCGGGGTGCCGCTGGGCACGGACGATAAGGAGCGGGAGGCCGGCATCGAGGCGCAGTTGGACGCCGGGTTCAGCGGGATCCGGTTCGCCGACTCCGATGTTCTGGAGCGGCCGTGGCTGCTCGACCTCGTGGCCGCTCGCGGTCGGGTCGGCATCGTCTGCGGACGCCCGTCGACACCGGAGATCGCGCGCGAGATGCTGGCGGTCCTCGAACGGCACCCGGGTGCGCACCTCGTCGGCGGCCACTTCGCCGGTGCCGCCGACCCTCGCGTCCTCACCAAACCCGGCCCCGTCGCGGACCTCTTCGCCCAGCCGCGCTTCTCCGTCGTCTTCTCCCGCCACGGCGGCTACCCGGCCGGCGTCATCGGCGAGTGGGCGCGGGCGCTGGTGGCCACGTGCGGCTGGGAACGCCTGCTGTGGGGATCGGAGGCTCCCGTGCTGTTCTGGCGGAACGAGACCGTGGCGACCGCGCTGGCCTGGGTGGACCAGCTGGAGCCCACGGCGGAGGAACGCGCCGCGTTCTTCGGGGGCAACACGCGCCGGCTGTACTTCGGTGAGCCGGTCCACCCGGCGGACCTGCGGATGCCGTTCGACGCCTGGGAGCGGGCCCGGCCGATTCCCGCCGGCGTGTGGGGATCGGGTCTGCCGGTCGAGCAGTCGATCGCCGGGCGCCTGGTGCAGAGCTGGCTGCGGTCAGGTGCGCAGGGGACGTTGGGTGAGTACGCCCAGACCGTCCTCGACCAGGCGCTGCCCGCGCTGGAGAAGTGACCTCCGGCCGGCGAACGCCGGCCGACGGAGTGCACGAGCCGACGGAGTGCACGAGCCGACGGAGTGCGCCGCCGCGGGTCACGCCGCGGCGGCCCCGGTCTGGGTGCGAGGCTCGCCCACCCGCCGGAGCCGGTAGCCGAGCACGGCGGCGCCGAGCGCCGGTCCCCAGAGCGGGAGCGGGAACAGCACCAGGAGGCCGGCGATCCGGGCCAGGTCGCCCATCGCCACGACGGTCAGCAGCAGACCAGGCGTGGCGACGAGGAGGGCACCCGCCACGACCGCCCCGGGGACGACGGCCAGCCGGACGGGTACGTCGCGCCCACCCAGAACGGGCAGCCAGGTCGGGAACCTCTCGCCCCAGCGGGCGATCAGCCCGAGGGTGAGGACGGCGCCGATGATGGCGCCGGTCCCGATCGCGGCGCCCTGCACCCGCGTGGCGAGGGTGTCGTACGCCGGCTCCATGCCCAGCGGCCACGGCGTCAGCCAGCTCAGCCGGACCAGGCCGTACGGCAGTGGACACAGCGCCGCGACGACGGTGACGACCCCGCTCCACCTGGCCGCCGGGTCAGACGTCCCCGCCGGTGCCGCCGCGTCCGCGCGGGCGACCCCGTTCCGTCGTCGGGTCGCCGGGGCCAGGCTCCGCAGGGATCGCGCCGCCGCGAACGCCCACCCCACGGCGGCCGCGGCCATCGCCCAACTCCAGCCGACGCGCGCACCGTAGGTCTCGAAGCCGGTCATCACGTTGTGTTCGAGGGCCAGCAGCGTCGCCGGACTCAGGACGCCCGTGGCGAACCCGACCAGAGTCACCGCGACGAGCGACAAAGCGGCCAGGTAGCCGGTGCGGTGCCGACGCAGGCAGGCGATCACCACCGTGACGACGACGGCGACTGGTCCCACCAACGCGAGGGCGTACCCAAGCGTGGACAGGAGAGCCGCGTCGGCCATCACGAACGCGAAGAAGGCGGTCTCGGTCACGGCTCCGACGGCGACCAGGCGGCGGGCGCTCCGTCCGCGCCGTCCGGACCGTCCGCCGAACGGACCGGACGGACCGAGGCGACCGAGGCGACCGAGGCGATCGAGGCGGGCCCCCGCGACCGACGCCACCAGACCGGTGATCCCGGCCGCGAGCAGCAGCGCGCCGGCGAGATCGTTGCCGATCAGGTGGGTCACCGACACCGTGACCCGGTCCGCCGCCCCGAACGGATAGGTGCCCGGGGCGAGCAGCCACATCACCGCGACGCCCACCGACGCGAACGACACGATCAGCGTCGACACCCACACCGATCCCAGGGCTGATCCCGGGGCTGATCTTCTGGCTAATCCCATGACGTTCATCGAACGCCGCACCCGTCCCCGGCCACATCTCCCGAAATGCTGATCCCACCGGCGGGAGAGCGCCGACCAACCGGTGTGGCCTCGGCCGAAGGGCTGAGCGAACCCCGGTCACGCGCCTCGCCGGCGCCCGCGTCGGGACCCGGCGTACCGCCCGAGGTGTGGCAGGCTGACGGCGAGATGCGGACGTTCGTCGTGGACCTCCGGTTGGCGTTCACCTCGGGTTGCGGGGCGCGATGTCAAGACGACCCTGCCCGCTCCGACTCACAGGTGAAAGGCGCCGAGCGCGCCACCGACATTCGCGAGAGCCGAGGAGTACGACATGAAGTTCCTGCTGATCATGCACATGAACCCGCAGGTATGGGACACCCTGACCGAGGAGGAGCGCAACGAGGTGATGACCGGTCACGGTGCGTTCATGGAAGCCGTGAAGGCGTCCGGGGAGATGATCAGCACGGCCGCGCTGGCCGACCCGTCGGAGAGCGCCGTGGTGCGGGTGCGGGGCGGCCTCCCGGCGGTGACCGACGGGCCCTACCTCGAGGCCAAGGAGTACTTCGGCGGCTACTACCTGGTCGAGTGCGAGGGTCGTGAGCGCGCGCTGGAGCTGGCCGCGATGATCCCGGACGCCAAGGTCGAGGGGCTCGGCATCGAGGTACGCCAGGTGGTCTTCGCGGCCGACGCGGAGGACTGAGCGGGAGGTCCTGACCATGAAGTTCCTCCTGAACGTCTACCAGAGGCCGTCGATGGTGGTGTCCCCGCCCGAGGACGAACGCGACGAACTGCTCGACCACGAGGAGTTCGTCACCATGGTCACGGAGTCCGGCGAACTCGTCGGCGTCGAGGCGATCGCCGACCCGTCGACCGGCGCGGTCGTCCGGGTCCGCGGCGGCGTCCCGACGGTGACCGACGGGCCCTACCTCCAGGCCGAGGACTTCGTCGCCGGCTACTACGTGGTCGACTGCGAGAGCCGGGAACGCGCGGTCGAGCTCGCGGCGCTGGCGCCGGGCGCGCGGTTCCTCGGTGTCGAGGTCCGACCACTGATGGGCTCCGCAGGGATGGAGATGTGAGTACGACGCACCACCTAGGGGACCTGCTGCGCGAGCTCGCGCCGCAGGTCCTCGGCGTTCTGCTGCGTCGCCACGGCGGGTTCGACTCCTGCGAGGACGCCGTGCAGGAGGCGTTGCTCGCGGCCGCGACCCAGTGGCCGGCGGACGGCGTTCCGGACAAACCGCGGGCGTGGCTGATCACCGTCGCGTCCCGCCGCCTGGTCGACCAGGTCCGCAGCGAGCAGGCACGGCGCCGGAGGGAGGTCACCGCGGCCGTCCGGGAGGCGCCGGACGCCGACCTCGCGCCCGGACCCGACGACGGAGGCCCGGGTGAGCGCGACGACACCCTGAAGCTGCTGTTCCTGTGCTGCCATCCCGCTCTCACGCCGGCCTCGCAGGTGGCCCTCACCCTGCGCGCCGTCGGCGGGCTCACCACGGCCGAGATCGCGCAGGCGTTCCTCGTTCCCGAGGCCACCATGGCGCCGCGGATCAGTCGGGCGAAGCAGAAGATCCGGGCCGAGGGCGCGTCGTTTCGGATGCCCACCTGGCCGGAGTGGCCCGACCGGTTGGCCGCCGTCCTGCAGGTGCTGTACCTGATCTTCAACGAGGGCTACACCGCGAGCTCCGGACCGGACCTCCACCGCCAGGAGCTCACCGGCGAGGCGATCCGGCTCACCCGGATGGTCCAGCTGGCCCTGCCCGACGATGGCGAGGTGGCGGGGCTGCTGGCGCTGATGCTGCTGACCGACGCCCGCCGGCCCGCGCGGACCGCACCGGACGGCGCCCTCGTCCCGCTCGCGGAACAGGATCGGAGCAGGTGGGACGCCGCCGCGATCGCGACGGGAACGGCACTCGTCACCGACGCCATGGCCCGTTCGCCGCTGGGTCCCTACCAGCTCCAGGCCGCGATCGCCGCGTTGCACGTCCAGGCGCCGCGGGCACAGGACACCGACTGGGAGCAGATCCGCGTCCTCTACCAGATCCTCAGCCGGATCGCGCCGAACCCGATGGTCACGCTGAACCACGCGGTCGCGGTGGCGATGAGCAAGGGGCCGCGGGCCGGTCTCGACCTCCTGTCCGAGGTGGAGCGGGACGACCGGATGGCGCGGCACCACCGCCTGTACGCCGTACGGGGACATCTGCTGGAGTTGGCCGGCGACGACGCGGGCGCCCGGGAGAGCTTCCTGCTCGCGGCCCGGCGTACGACCAGCCTTCCCGAGCAGCGGTACCTCATGGGTCGGGCGGCCCGGCTCGGCGAAGTTCCGGGACATCCGTCGCCTCCGGGGGAAGGACCCTAGGAACGGGCCAGGAGTGGCGCGCTCCAAGGCGTGTCGCGGAGGCGAGCAGGGGGAGGCCAATGTCCGACGAAGCGGATGCGGTTGTCGTGGGTTCCGGCATCAACGGCCTCGTCGCGGCGGTGGAACTCGCCCGGGCCGGCTGGTCGGTCGTCCTGGTCGAACGCAACCAGGAGATCGGAGGGTTTCATCGCCACGGAGGAACGCACCCGCCCCGGCTACCTGCACGACACCTACTCCTCCTGGCAGCCGCTGTTCGTCTCCGGCGCCGCCTACGCGAGCCTCGGCGAGCAGTTGCACCGGCACGGTCTCGAGTACCGCAACGCCGAGGAGTGGGCGACCGCGAGCGTGGCCGCCGACGGCCGGACGACCCTGTTCCATCGGGACCCCGAACGCACCGCCGCGGCGTTCGAGCACTCCGCGGACCGGTCGACCTACCTCGCCGCGCTGGCCTTTCTGGGAGAGAACTTCGGGTCGATCGGTGGGCTCATGGGCAGTGAGCTCCGCTCGCCCGCGCTCGTTCGCTACGCCGCCGGGTTGGTCCGGACGGGCGGTCGGCACGGCGCCGAGCGGTTGTTGCGCTCGATGGCGACGAGCGGCCGCGGATACACCCGGCGGGAGTACCGCGGCGACGAGGTGGATCACCTCCTCGTGCCCTGGCTGCTGCACGCCGGGCTGTCTCCGGACCACGCGTCCGGCGGGCTGATGATTCCGCTGCTGGCGGCGACGTTGCACAGCTTCGGGGTTCCGGTGGTCGTGGGCGGTGCCGGTCAGTTCGTCGCTGCGTTCCGGGCGCTGCTGGACTCGGTCGGCGTGCAGGTGGAGACCGGGACGCGGGTGGAACGCATCCTGGTCGAGGACGGCCGTGCGACCGGCGTACTCGCCGACGGCAAGGTGATCCGAGCGCGCCGCGCCGTCGTCGCCTCCGTCACGCCCACCGCGCTCTACGACGACCTGCTCCCGCACGGGACGGTGGCGACGGCGATCGTCGAGGAGGCTCGGCGGTTTCGGTACGGCCGGGCGGCGATGCAGATCCACGTCGCGCTGTCGGGTCCGATCGGCTGGCGGGACGTGCGCCTGCGCATGATTCCGCTCGTCCATCTGTCCGACGGCTCCGGCAGCACCGGTATCGCCTGCGCGGAGGCCGAGGCGGGGCTGCTGCCGAGGCGGCCGACGGTGGTGGTCGGGCAGCAGTACGTGCTGGACCCGAGCCGGGTGCCCCCCGGCGCGGCCGCCCTCTGGCTACAACTCCAGGAGGTGCCGTACGCGCCGCGCGGTGACGCCGCCGGTGAGCTCGACACCACGTCCGGCTGGACTTCAGCGCTCGCCCAGGGCTACGCCGAGCGGGTGTTGAACCAGATCGCCGAGCACGCACCCGATCTGCACGACCGGACCCTCGCGGTCGACGTCATCACGCCCACCGATCTCGCGGCGTACAACCCGAACGCGGTCGACGGTGATCCGTACGGCGGTTCGGCGGAACTGGACCAGAGCTATCTGTGGCGTCCGTTGCCCTCGTCGGGCCGCCATGTGACGCCGGTGAGCGGGCTCTGGCAGATCGGTGCCTCGACCCATCCTGGAGCGGGGCTCAATGGAGGTTCCGGACACATCGTCGCGAAGGCGCTCACGGAGCCGGGACGGTTCGCCCGACTGTCGCAGCAGCTTTCCGAGCGGATGCCCCGGCGTACGTCGATTCCGTCCTGAGCCGGCTGCGCTCCCGCCTGGGCGAGCAGGCTTGCGGCGGCGGTCCCTCGCCGCTAGCTCGATAGCCTGATATCTTGATATCCATGCCCGGAGGAACGAAGAACATCCTGCTCCGCCTTGATCCAGAGTTGGCGGAGCGCCTGCAGACGGTGGCCGAGGTCGAGGGTCGCTCGGTCTCCGACGTCGCCCGGGAGGCGATCGCGGCCCTGGTCGAGCAGCGAAGATCCGACAAGCACTTCGCCGGCCTGCTCGAGGAGAACATCGCCAGACACGAGCGGGCGTTGCGGTTCCTGCGGGAGGACGACGAATCGTGATCCTGCTGGAGTTGCCTGACGTGCTCGCGGTGGCGGCCCGCGTCATCGGCTGCGATTCCGGCCAGATCGTGGAGACCACCGACCTCGACGACGTTGAGTTGACGCTCACCGAGGCAGTGACCGCGGCGGAGATCGGGGACATCGCCCACGTCGCGGCGGAGTTGCTGGGGGGACTGGTGCGGCGAAAGCCGTTCCGTGGTCCCAACCGCCGCATCGCCCTGACCGTGACGTTGCAGCTCCTCGCTCTGAACGACCTCGATCTCGACCTGGATCCGGTCGAGGGCATCAACCTCGTTCTCGACAGCGTGGCCGAGGGAGCGCAGCCGTCGATGCTGGCCACGCATGTCCGGATCCGACTGCAGCCACTACGCAAGGAACGAAAGCGGCAGAAGAAGCCATCAGGTCTTGCCGCACTCATGTCCGCGGCACACAGAGGGGAGCGGCATCACATGTTCGAGAGATTCACCGACCGCGCCAGGTCGACTGTCGTCCTGGCCCAGGAAGAGGCCCGGCTGCTCAGCCACAACTACATCGGCACCGAGCATGTTCTCCTCGGTCTTCTCCGTGAGCAGGAAGGCCTTGCGGCCAGGGCACTGGAGAGTGTCGGCATCTCGCTGGAGGCGGTCCGCACGCAGGTGTTGGAGATCATCGGTGAGGGTGCACAGGCGCCCGTTGGGCACATTCCGTTCACCCCCAGGGCCAAGAAGGTCCTCGACCTTTCGTTGCGGGAGGCCGTGCAGCTCAAGTGCGACTACGTCGGCACCGAACACATCCTCCTCGGCATTGTCCGCGAGGGTGAGGGTGTGGCGGCGCAGGTGCTGTTCAAACTGGGTGCCGACCTCAACACCGTGCGCCAACGAGTCGTGACGATGGAGCCGGAGTCCGGACAGCCGCGCGACGTGGAAACCACCGGTCGGCGCGTCAATCTCCTGCGGGAGATCAAGACACTCTTCGACGAGAACGACCGGCTGCGTGCGGAGACAGAGGGGGCAGCCGCGGAGATCAAGCGACTTCGTGCCTTGCTCGTTCGACACGGCATCGACCCGGAGAGCTGAAGGGTCCGTCCTGGCACGCGGGCTGTGCTGGTCGAGGCGAACCTGACGACCGACCCGCCCGCCCGCAGGCGTTGCTTGCGCGCGTACGGAGCGGGCGTGGTCGGCCGGCCGCAGAGCCTCGCGCGGGGATGCTCTAGGCGGCAGTCTCTGCGGCTGGGCTGTTCAGCGGCGGAGGGGGTGTCGGGTGGGGTCGGTCCACGGGGGTGGGATGTATTCGGGGTGGCCGTGGTCACCCATCCGCACCTGCCAGTTGTCGTGGTGGATCAGGTGGTGGTGGGTGGGGCACAGGAGTACCCCGTTTCCTATGTCTGTGGGTCCTCCGTCTGCCCAGTGGATGAGGTGATGGGCGTGGCACCACTTCTCCGGTGTTTGGCAGTCGGGGAAGTTGCAGTGGTGTCCGTCGCGTTCTCCGAGGGCGTGGCGTTGGTTGCTGGTGAAGAGTCGTGTTGTGGTGCCGAGGTCGAGGATGGCTCCGTCGCTGCCTAACACGGCGGGGAGGATTTCGGCGTCGCAGGTCAGCATGCGTAGCCATCGTGCGGAGACCGGGATCCCGTCGGGGACTTTCCCGAACGTCCCGACCTTCGGACCGCTGCCATCCGCGCCGCCGTTCTCACGATCGGAACAGCCGCCCACGTTCTCTCCGCACCCGGTAGGGCTGTCCTCGCAGCAGCCGGCGGGGCTGGTGGGGTTGAGGGTTGCGGTGGCTTGGAGGGTGGTGTGGATGACGCCGTGCCCGTACAGGTCACGCAGGTATTGGAAGGGGATCGTCGCGGTGATCCGCGGCCTGGTCCCACCCCGGGTGGGAGCGTTCCCGGCGGCCTGGGCGAGGCCGATCCATTCGATGGCGGCGTCGGCGAGGCGGCGGTCGTAGGGGCGGGTGTCCCTGCCGTGCGGGCCGGGGCGGGGTTTGGCGAGGGCGTCGAGCATGCCGTGGAGCTGGGTCATGTAGGCGCGTTCGAACCGCATGGTGACGGTGCCGACACCTGGTCCGGCGGTGCCGAAGTAGACGGACCTGGTCGCCGCGGCCTTCCGCTCTTCCCGTGCCAACTGTTCACCGATCCGCCTGTTCGCGTCGGCGGGAGCGACCACCTGGTACAGGCGGTCCCCGAGTGCCCGCAGCTCTTGGGGGTCGAAAGTCTGTGCCTGCTCCACCAACGCGGCCTCGCCCTGGGCCTTCACCTCGGGGTCGATGTCGGCGGGGAGTTTCCCCATCGCGAGATGGATCTCCTGCGCGTGCCGCAACGAGACTCTTCCCTCAGCCAGTGCCTTCTTCGTGGTGTGCAGGGTGGTGTCGAGGGCTTTGGCCAGCTTCACCGCGCCGCCGGCTTCGGCGCGGCTCATCCGGGTCTGCTGCCGGACCCATACCGCGGTGCTCGCCGCAGCGGTGGCGGCGTGCACCGCATTCACGTCGGCCTGTCGCGCCAGGTCCAGGATCAGGGCGTCCAGACGCGCCCGCTCCTTTGTGAGCGCGGCGAGTATCGGGCCCAACTCGGCATCCGGGAGCGACCACACGGGACACGACGCCACCCCATCGAGGGAGTCGCGGACACCATCGACCACCGCACCAAGCGGATGGGTGGAGGTGTCGGTGTCCATGACCAAACCCTAGACCCGACCACCGACAACAACCCCTTGTAAACAAGGCGATCCGAGCCGCCCAGCCAAGATTCTCTCGAACAACTTCCTGGTCAGAAACGAGGCCTGCACGGTCGTGTCGGTTCGCGCGTGTCGAGGCGCGCCTCCCCGCTCACGGCGGCCGCTGCAACTCCTCGACGCGGCGCAGATCCTTGACCCGGCCGGCGGCGCGGCGCATCCGGATGAGGTCGTCACGGTGCAGGTAGCGCACCACCGTGCCGTCGTCGGCGACAGCCACCTCACAGCGGCGTACGAACTGGGTGATCGGCAGATCGCCCCACGGCAGCGCCGGAGTGCAGCAGTCACCGCTGGCACTCGGGGCGCGAAACTGTACCTTGGGCAGGGCAAACGCCTGCGCGTCACACGGTACGACCACGCCACTGTCGTCGGTCAGCATCGCGCCCACCCGCGCGAACGCCGCGGCCAGAGCCGGAGCCTGCGCCACATCGCCTTCCCACAGCAGGTCAAGGTCACCGGTGAGTTCACTCGACCCGTGCAGGATGCCGGCGACCTGGCCCATCACGACCACCCGTGCTCCAGCGTCATCGAGCGCACGGAGCAACGGGAACGGGTCGAAGCCGAACGCATCGTCGCTGGCCATCGTGCCGACAACCTCGTCGGCGTCGTCATGCCGAACGCCCGTCGGCGTCCGATTGCGATTGAACTCGGCGAGTCGGCGAACCGCCTCCCGCAACCGAGCGATCGCATCGCCGTTTCCTCGCCTCACAGCTCCGCCAGCAGCTCCTTCGCCCGGGTCACCGCGTGCTCCGTCACCTGCTCCAGCGCGCCCGAGCCGAACGCGGTCTGCCACACCTGGTAGATGTCCTTACCGTAGGCGTCTGCC
Organism: Actinopolymorpha pittospori; assembly: GCF_014873875.1. GTDB lineage: Bacteria > Actinomycetota > Actinomycetes > Propionibacteriales > Actinopolymorphaceae > Actinopolymorpha > Actinopolymorpha pittospori. Next base: position 4,058,186 of record NZ_JADBEM010000001.1, read on the forward strand.
GGCGGCAGGTATCCGAGGCTGGCGCCGTTCACGAGGTTGAGCACGAAGACACCTTCGGCGGGAATGCCCTGTCGCAGTTCGCGCTGGAAGTACGAGTATGCCTCGCCGGGTTGTCCGACGAACACCAGCTCGCCGACCCGCCACGTCCACACGGGCTGGACGGTCGTCGTGCCCACGGGCAGGTTCGTTCGTTGCGTCCTGGCTCGGCGCAGGCGTTCGGCGCGGGCACCTGGGTCGATGTGCGCCCAGCGGCGTTCGAGCTCCTCGAAGGAGGGCAGTGGCTTCGCCGGGACGGACAGTTCGGTGCGATCGACAGCGATGGTGGACTGCCAGGTCGCCGGCCGCGGCCGCCAGGCGGCGAGTGGCGCGCCGGACTCGACGATCTCCTCGAGGGCGAGCCCGTGCGACGGGAGCGGCAACGTGTGCAGGGCGGCGAGCGCGGCGTGCCCGATCCCCAAACCGTTCCGGTCGGCCAGTCCGGGGTCGCCGGTGTACTGCTCGCGCGGCGCCAGGTCACCCGATGCTCCCTGCAGAAACAAGCAGGGCGCCCCGGACGTGGCGGTTTCGACGACCTCACGAAGGGCGCCGACGAAGTCGGGAGACACGAGGGTGTTCTCCCACGCCAGGGTGGTGGGATGGCATGCGTAGTTGACGATCGTCGCCAGCACCTGCCCGTCGGCTCCGCTGACCCGGGCGACCAGGAGCGTGTCGTCCGCCGGCGCCTCCGGATTGAACCCCACGACGTAGCGTTGCTGCCACGGAAGGTCGCGACAGGTGGCGACACCGCTTCGTCCGGTCGCCACGGTCATGGTGGCCGGGGCGCAGGCGGCGAGCGCGTCGCCGGTAGCGGCGACGGCGGCGTCCCGCAGCAGGTCGAGATAGTCGGACACACCGGCACCGCCCGGCTCGTCCACGTCCAGGGCGTGAATCGTCGGGCTCGAGTGGGTGTGGGTGAGGTGGAGCATCAGCCTGGCGGGGTTCAGGCCGTGGGCGTCGAGCACCGCACCCCGCACCGACCACTCCTCCTCGGCGCGCCGCCACACCGACAGGTCCGCGGTGATCAGCACCAGTGGATCGCTGTCGGGGCTCGACCGCAGTGCCAGCGCGGTCAGGCTCAGCGGGCGGTGGTTGCCGGTGGAGACGTCCGTGCGGGCGGCACCCCAGTTCTTCGCCCGGATGCCCACCGGTGGGGTGATGTCGCGCCGGGCGACTCCAGCCTCGCCCTGCCAGCCGGGCGGTGCCCACGTACACGCAGTCATGACCGATCCTCCTTGCCGGTGGTGGATTCCGTGCTGGGTCCAGCGCCGGGTCCTGCGCCGGGTCCTGCGCTGCGTCCTGCGCCAGGTCCAGAGCCGGGTTCGTACGGTGGCAGGAACTGCGTGCGCGGGACCTGTTGGGCGAGCACTCCGCCGTCGACGATGATGTGCTGCCCGGTGATGTAGGAGCCGGCGTCGGAGGCGAGCAACAGCACCGGACCGACGCATTCCTCCGGGCTGGCGTAGCGGTTCTGCAGCGGAATGTGACGCCGGTAGTAGTTCTGGAACGCCTCCCGGTCGGCATGGAAGTGAGCGGCGATTCCGGTGTCGACCATTCCAGGTGCCACGCTGTTGACCGTGATGCCGTACTCGCCGAGTTCGACCGCCAGCGTCCGGGTCAGCATGGCAAGCGCGGCTTTCGCGGCGTCGTAGTGGGCAAGTCCGGCCTCGGCGACGAAGGCGTTCTTGCTGGTGATGTTGATGATCCGGCCGGCGACACCGTCGGCCATGAGGTGGGTCGCGAACCGCTGGGACAGCAGGAACGGCGCGTCCAGGTTGACCGTCATCGTGTGCCGCCAGGTCCGCTGCGTGATGGAGCTGAACCGCTCGATGTAGGCGACGCCGGCGTTGTTGACCAGGATGTCGAGCCGGCCGGTACTGGCGCGGATCCGGTCCACGGTGTCGGCGAGTTCGTCGAGCCGGGTGAGATCCTGCGGCCAGGCCCACGCTCGTCGTCCGCACGCGCGCACCGACGAGGCCACGTCCTCCAGCGACTCGTCGGGTTCGCGATCGAGCACCACCACGTCGGCGCCCGCCTGGGCGAGCCCGACCGCGAGCGCGCGGCCGATGCCGCGACCGGCGCCCGTCACCAACGCCACCCGACCGTGCAGGTCGAAGCCGCTCATCGGTCCGCCGTGCTGTAGTACTGCTCCGGATTGGTCGGCGCGGGGCAGGGGTAGAACCAGTCGATCGGGAAGCCCTGCGGCACGTTGTGGAAGTCCTTCCGTTTGATGCCGAAGGAGTTGGTGGCCCGACAGATGCCGATGCAGTGGAAGAGGTCCTTGGTGATGGCGAGGATCTCCCGCATCGCCGCGACGCGCGCGTCCTCCTCCACCGCCGGCCGTACCCGCTGCTGGTAGATGTCCATCTGGCGTACGACCTGCGGTGGTGGGCGTTCCCCGCTCTTCCCGCCGGAGGTGTACCACGCCGACCACAGCGGCGCGTAGTTTCGTGCCTCGCTCTCCGAGGCGAACCAGAAGTCGGTGCGAAGGTGCGGGAGGATCCCACCACCTCCCTCGGCCGTACGCGACACCGCGTCGTGTGCGTTGGCCTCGATGCGCTCGTAGATGAGGCTGACCGACTGGCTCTTGATCTGCATGTCGATGCCCACCTCGCGTAGGTACCCACGGATGAGGTCGACGGTCCCTACGTAGTCCTCCCGGTCGCTCGGTACGTCGACCGCGAAGGCGATCTTCTTACCGTCCGGGCCGAGCCGCATACCGGCGCCGTCGCGTTCGGCGTAACCGGCCCGATCGAGGTAGGAGTCGGCTTCGGCGACGTCGTAGGCGGTGTACTGCGTGGCCATCTGCTCGTCGTAGTAGGGCGAGTCCGGCAGCGGGGCCACCTGGTGCGGGACGCCCTGGCCCTGGAAGACGGTCTTGATGATCTCCGGGCGGTTGATCGCGTGGGAGAGCCCGATCCGGAAGTTCTTGTTGGTGAAGATCTCCCGCTTCACCGGGTCCTTGTGGTTGAGGTTGAGGTAGAGACCGACCGAGACCGCGTACATCGAGCGCAGGTCGACGAAGTCGAACCCGCCCTTCTCCCGGTTGCGGGCGAGGACCGGCTTCTGGGCGTAGTCCCGGTAGAAGCGCCTGGCCTCGAAGTCCATCTCGCCGTTGCCGGCCTTGAGCAGGCTCAGCTGGTGGTTGTTGACATGCTCGAAGGCCACCTGGTCGAGATAGGGGAGTTGGCTACCGTCGGGGTCGACCTTCCAGTAGTAGGCGTTGCGTTCAAACGTCATGCGCTGGCCGGTCGAGGCGGGGTTCTTCGGCACCCACGCGTGCACGGTGGGAAGCTCGGTGTTCTGCCACTGGTCGGCCTTGGCGAAGAAGTAGTCGATCCAGCTCGAGAACCGTTCGCGCTTCGCGGCCTGCTCGACATCCTTGTTGTACGCCTTGTGGAACTGGCGGAGGTAGTGGCTCGGACGTTCGGCGAGGTTCAGAGCCGACGGAGTGGCGAGGTACTGCAGGAACAACCCGTTCGCCACGGTGAAGCGGAACCGCACGGTGTGGTCGTCGACCTTCTCCAGGCTCGCGGGCCGGCCACCGCTCACGGCGAAGCCCGGCGGCACCGGCGAGAGTTCGGTGTTGAGCGAGACGTCGTTGTAGGCGAAGAGGATGTCGTCAGCGGTGAAGGGCTGGCCGTCGGACCACTTCATGCCCCGGCGGAGCGTGAGCGTGATCGTCTTGCCGTCGTCGCCCACCTCGAAGCGGAGCGCGACGTTCGGGATCACCTCGGTGAACTCCGGGTTCCAGCGGGTCAGGCCCTCGTAGCCGACCGTCGTGGGCAGCTCCCCGAAGTCGCCCGTGGGGCTACCCTCCAGCACGCTGTGCCAGGTGCCGCCGTAGGAACCGGCACGCTCGTTGGGCTTGACGACCATCCGGTCCTGGGGCAGGCGCTCGCCCACGGGTGGCAGCGCACCCGCGTCGACGCGCTCCTTCAGCATCGGCGCCTCGGCGCCCTTGGCTGTCGCGGTCCGACGTGGCGTGGCGGCGTCGGTGGGTTTGGTGTCCAGGAAGCTGCACGCGGTGAGGGCGTAGCCGCCGGCGAGGCCCATGCCCGCCGTCAGTACGTCGCGCCGTCGCGGGCGACCGTTCGTCTGCGGGGCCATGGGTCACTTTCCGAAGTCTGGGAACGAGATGGGTTTTCCGCCGCCCGCGATGGACTCCGCGGAGAGGGCGGCGACACAGCTCCAGGTGACCGCGTCGCGTACGTCGACGGCAGGCGGCCGACCCTCGCTGATCGCCGTCACGAACTCGTCGATGACGAAGAAGTCGCCACCGCCGTGACCCGCGTCCAGTGCGTCCGCCAGCCGTTCGCGCCACAAAGGGTGCTCGTACTCGGGCGCGTGCTTCCACAAGGAGTCCCAGCGGGCCGGTTCCTGACCGGGCAGGGACTCCGACGCGCCGGGTGAGAGTCCCTCGATCCAGACGAGCGGATCCTCCCCGTCATGGCGGGCCGACAGATAGGCGCCACGCGACCCCTGCAGGCCATAGTGGGTCATGTTGTGAGGACGTGGGCTGGAGTCGACCCGGATGGTGACGACCACACCCTTGGTGGTGTGGATGAGCGCGGTGCCGGAGTCTCCCTGCTGCCAGTACTCCCGGAGCCGCGCGGCCGGGTGGTCCGCACCGAACCGCTGGCCGAAGTACCGGCGCTTGCCGGGGCTGTCGGAGGTGAACGCCGTCAGCACCTCGAACCGGTCGTCCGGGCCGTTGCCGGCCCGCAGCCAACGTGCCACCGGGCCCATGGAGTGCGTCGGGTAGGAGATGCTGTCCAGCCCGGCGCGGAGTTCGCCCCGCCAGGTGAGGCTTCCGTCCGGATGGTGCAGCAGGCTCCGGGTGTCGTGGATGTAGCCGCCCTCGAGATGGGTGAGCTCGCCGAAAAGGCCTTGTGCGGCCATGTTCTCGACCATCAGGTTCGGCCGCATGAAGCAGTAGTTCTCGGCCATCATGTACGTCCGGCCGGTCTGGTCGACGGTTTCGACCAGTTCCCAGCATTCTTCGAGGGTGCGCGCGGCGGTGACCTCGCTCAGGACGTGCCTGCCGGCCCGAAGCGCCGCGATCGCCTGAGTGGCGTGCAACTGCAGCGGAGTGGCGAGCAGGACCGCGTCGACCTCGGCGTCCTCGAGCAGGTCCTCGTAACGGAGGTACGCCGAGACGTCGGGGAGGCGGTTTCGCCACTCTCGAAGGACGTTCTCGTCGAGGTCGCACACGGCGACGACGTGGGCCTTGTCGGCGAGCCGGTCGAGTGAGCGGTGGAAGCTCTGCCCACGCCGGCCGCCGACCACCGCCAGACGGACCGGCTTCGTGGACCCGGCTGACGCCGACCCCGCGGACGTGGCTGAGGACATGGCTGGTTCGGTCATGCGAACCGACCTCCCAAGGTGGGCGATCCTGCTGAGCTGTGGTCGCCACGACTCCGGTGTCGTGCGGACCGATACCGGCCGATGTGCGTACGGCGTCGCATGGGCATGCGCCTTCGTGACCGCGTGCCTCGCGGCATCGAGCCGGGCACTACACACGTGTTCGGTAGAACAGAACGGCGTTCGGAAATGATCGACGTGCCGAACGATAGGTGCCGTCGGTAGGTGCGTCAATACTCCGAGCAGGCGCCTGGACCGCGCATGGTCGAGGCCACACTGACGGACCCGTATCGTCTGACCGGTCGACAGGCGACCGGGACGGGCGAGAGGGGGCGTCGACGTGAGACAACGGCGACCGCGAGAAGCCGAGCGTGCCGGTGGGGACGTCGACCGGTACATGGTGCGCAGCGTGGTGCGGGCGATCGGCGTCCTGGAGGTGTTGGCCGATCGCGGCACCAGCGACGGGCTGAGCGTCACCGAGATCGCGCAGGAGTGCGGGCTCTCCAAGAGCATCGTCTTCTCGGTGCTGCACACCCTGCGCGCCCACGGCCTGGTGGCCGACCACGGTGAGGGTCAGAGTCGGCGCTACCGGCTCGGTCTGGGGTTGTCCCGCCTTGGCGACCGGGCCCGGGAGCAACTGTCCCTGCTCGACCTCGCCCGGCCGGTGTTACGCGAACTCGCTGCCCGGACAGGGCTTTCGGCACGCCTGGCGGTGTTCCAGTACGACGCCGCGATCTCGGTCGACCGGGTCGACGTGCCCGCCCACGTGCACATCGATCTGCGGATGGGTGCCCGGGAGATGCTGCACTCGACCGGGATCGGCAAGGCGATGCTCGCCTCCCTTCCGGACGCCGAGGTCGAGCGCATCATCGCCTTCGCCGGCCTGCCGCGTCGTACGCCCCACACCATCACCGATCGCGACAACCTGCTGGCGGAGATCAAGGAGATCCGCCGGGTGGGGTACGCCCTGGACGACGAGGAGGATGCCGAGGGCATCTTCTGCGTCGGCAGCGGCGTCCGCGACGACGCCGGCGCCTGCGTCGCGGCGATCAGCGTGACCGGTCTGAAGACCGCGGGCGCCGCCGATCGCTACGACGAGATCGGCGGCGCCCTGCGGAGCGCGGCGCGACGGATCTCCGAGCAACTCGGCTACACCGGCAACACCGGAGCCGAGGGCGGGGAGTGATCAGCTCAGCGCGCCGTCCGACAGCAGGACGTCGACGGGGGTGCTCAGGCTGGTCCGCAGCATGATGGCGAGTCCACGGCTGATCATGTCGATCGACATGCTCGGACCGGTGCCGTCGACGACCTGTTCGGGCGCGTACGGCACGTGGACGAAACCGCCACGCAGGCCGGGATACCTGGTCGCGATGAGGTGCATCAGCCCGTAGAACACGTGGTTGCAGACGAACGTGCCGGCGCTCTGTGAGACCGTCGCGGGAATGCCGGCGGAGCGGAGTTCGGCGACGCAGGCCTTGACCGGCAGCCGGGTGAAGTACGCCGCCGGGCCGTCCGCGACCACGGGTACGTCGACCGGTTGGTTTCCCGCGTTGTCGGGGATCCGCGCGTCGTCGACGTTGATCGCGACGCGTTCGGGCGTGATGGTGTGGCGCCCGCCGGCCTGGCCCACGCACACGACGAGGTCCGGCGCGTAGACCTCGATCGCGGTCTGCAGGGTCGGAATGGCGGCGCCGAAGACGCAGGGGAGGCGTGCGGTGTGCAGGGGACCGGACCACGTCTCCGCCAACCTGACAACGGCCTCCCAGGACGGATTGAGGTCCCTTCCGTCGAACGGCTCGAAGCCGGTCACCAGAACCGTCGAGGTCATCGCGAACGTCCGGGCGCGAGTGAGGGCATGGAAGTTCACGGTCTCCGTTCACGGGCGGCGGACGAGGTCTGGGCTCGAGGTCGGTCGGGAGAGTGTGTCCCAGTATGGCCGAGCCGCGGCCCCCCATGATCACCGACGACCGCTTTCGTTACCGACAGGTGGTCTGCCGCGCCGGCTCGCGCCGGCTCGCGACGACAAGCACGTGACCCCGGAGCGCGACGGCCGCCGGCGGTCCTCGACGCAACGACGTACGCGAGGCCACCGGCGGCCTTGAGGGGTTCGTCGGGTCAGCTGCGGACGGAGACGATCAGCTCGATCTCGACGGGCTGGTTGTCGGGCAGGTTCGAGGTCCCGATCGCCGACCGCGCGTGCTGGCCGCGGGCGCCGAAGAGTTCGACCATCAGGTCGGAGAAGCCGTGCACGACCTTCGGCTGCTCGTGGAAGTCCGGCGCGCTGTTGACGAACGCCAGCGCCTTGATGATGCGGTCCACCCGGTCCAGGTCACCGAGATGGTCGCGGATGCTGCGCAGCAGTTGGATGCCGGTCGCCCTCGCCGCGTCGTACGCCTGCTCCAGACTGACCTCGGCGCCGACCCGGCCGCGGTAGAGCAGGTTGCCGTCGTTGTCGGCCGGACCGTGCCCGGAGACGAACAACAGGTCGCCGTGCTGGACGCAGGCGACGAGCCCCCTGCCCCGCTCGATCTTGCTCGGGAGCTCGATTCCGGCCTCACGCAGCTTCGCTTCGATGAATCCCACCAATGACTCCTCTTCGTTCCTCGTGTCGGTTCATGCGGGACGGTCGGCCAAGAGCCGCCGTAGTTCGCGCAACACGATCTCGTCCTCGCCGTCCTGCAGCGGCTGCGGGTTGAGGGCGATCGTGTTCGGGTCCACCTCTCCCACCGCGATGTGCGGGTCGCAGGCCCACAACGCGGCGACCAGCCGGTCTCGGTCCCAGCCGCTGTCCGGGCCGATCCGCACCAGCGCGCGACTGTGCGGTTGTCCCGCCTCGCTGGGATAACCGCGTTCGACCTGGACGCCGGGGAGACCGGCCAGTCCGTCCACCCAGCCGCGGACGGTCGCCTCGTACGCCGCGAGCAGCGCCGGCTCGTCCTGCGCGAGCGTCCACTCCACGGCCGCGAGGAGCCCGAGAAGCTCCTCCTTGCCCACCTTGAGCCCGCGCCCGATCGAGTGGTTCGGCGAACCGTTGGCACGGGCGGCGGCGATGACCCACTCCCGGCCGACCAGGAGGCCGGTCGACTGCGGGCCACGCAGTCCCTTGCCACCGCTGAAGATCGCGGCGTCCGCGCCGACCTCGGAGGTGAAGTGCCACAGCGACGAGACCGGCGGGATCTGCGCGGCGGCGTCGACGAGGACGGGGACGCCGGCCTCGTGGGCGATCCGCACGACGTCGGCGAGGGGCAGCGCGCCGGAGGAGAAGTGCGCGCCCGCGAACCACAGGACGCATGCGGTTCGCCCGTCGATCGCCGCCGCGAGCTCACCCGGTTCCGGGCCGACCTCCACCAGCCGTACGCCGACCTGGCGTACGGCGTAGTCGTATCCGTTGCGCTGCGAGCCGTAGACGATGACGGTCCGCTCGCCAGTCTTGTCGAGGTAGGGGAGGTCCTCGATCGCGACGGGATCGGTTCCGCCGCCCGCCCCGGAGACGCAGGCGGTCACGGCGAGCGTCAACCCGGCAGCGGCACCGCTGGTGACGTACGCCGCGTCGTTGCGGGTGAGTTCGGCGAGCCGCTGCCCGACGCGGCGGTGCAGCTCCACGATGTCGACGAAGTGCCGGGCCGCCTCGGCCATCGCGGGCACCACCGGTGGTGCCACGAGCGAGCCGCCGAGGCGGGTCAGCGTGGCGGCGGCGTTGACGACGGGCCGCAGGCCGAGCGAGGCGTAGAACTCGTTGACGTAGCGGTCACTCATGTCCGTTGCCGATCGAACTTCGACGAGGCCGGTACGCCGAGCCGCTCGGCCAGCCAGCGATCGGCCACGTCCGCGTCGGTCTGGCCCTCGTGGGTCAGCACGTAGCGCGTCGTCGCTGACCCGAGGTCGGCCGCCAACCGGGCCAGCCGGCCGGACTGGGCCGCGGGTTCCTCCGGAGGTACCGAGACCCGTACGTCGGCGCGCACGGCCGGGGCGTGCCGTCCCGCGTCGAAGAACGCGAGCGTCCGGGCGAGGGCGTCGGCGGTGTCGGGGCGTGCCCGGAGGTGGTCGTTCAGCTCCTCCAACGGATAGCCGGGCTCGGACTCGCGCGCCGCTGCCCGGTAGAGCAGCGCACCACCGACCTCCACGGCCGAGAAGACCGAACGTCGAGCGGCGGTCAGCACGGCGAGGTCGTCGCCCACGACGGCGAGCCTGGTGGGGTCGACGGAGGGCAGGCCGGCCAGGAACTCCGCCCCACGCAGGCAGTCGGCGACGATCCCGCGGTAGACGTAGGTCTGCTCGCTCTCGATGCCCTCGGTGAGCAGCCCCGGATAGCTCGCCGCGAACGGCGAGTCGGCGAGCCGCTGGCCGCGGTGCATGATCGTGAGCATCACGTACCGGAGCCGGTCCTCGTAGTGCGGTGGGTTGTTCACGCTTCCGTGGTTGGGGGTGGCGAGGATGCCGGGGAACGGGCCCTCGCCCTTCGGGACGCTCAGGTAGCCGAAGAGGCGGTAGTCGCCCAGGCTGCTGATGCGGATCTCGTACCCCGTGAAGTCGTCGGTGGACCGGCTCGGCACCAGGTCGATGACGGGACGGGCCTTCGACGCGGCGAGCTCGGCGTCCACCCGCGCCCAGTAGGCCTCGAACTCGCCGTCGGTGACCTCGGCGGTCGACGCCTGCTCCGCGGCCACGGACATGGCGGTCCCGCTCGTCACACCGGCGGTGACCGCCGTCGTGTCACCGCTCGGCGTCGGGACGGCGGGCTTGAGATGCCCGGCCAGGAAGGACTCGACCTTCTCCATCTCCCAGAAGATCCCGGCGTCGTGTCCGCACCGGTCGTAGGTGTGGAGTTCCTTCGGGCAGTCCAGCGCGTCGTAGACCGCGAACCCGGTCTCCGGCGGGCAGACGTCGTCCTCCATGCCGAGGTACACCATCATCGGCACCCGGATCTTCGGTGCGAAGTTGATGCCGTCGAAGTAGCCGACGGACTCGGCGACCGCGCGCTCGTGCTCGGGATGGACCCGGAGGTACTCGTTGATCTCCTCGTACGGATAGGAGTGCGTGAGCCGGGCAGCGTCCATGAAGCCGCACAGGTACGGCGCTCCCGCGGCGCCACAGGCCACGACGTCGCCGAGCAGCGCGGCCGTGGTGATGGTCAGCGCGCCGCCCTGGCTGGAGCCGTGCACGCCCACGCGGTCCGGGTCGACCTCGGGCCGGGTCAGCACCGTCTCGACGGCACGGACGGCGTCGACGTAGAAGCCGCGGTAGGAGTAGGTGTTCGGGTCGACGATGTTGTGCACGAGCAGGCCCGGGTAGCCGGGGTTGAAGCGTTCGTTGGAACGAAGCTTGCCGCGCGGTGCGACGGCGAACGCCGCGTAACCGCGGCGCGCCCACGCCTTCGGGATGACCGGTTCGGACATGTAGCCCGGCAGCAGCATCAGGGCCGGATAGGGCGGCGGGACGTACTCCGGCCGCGGGACGGCGTACCAGCCGGCGATCCGGAGTCCATCGAAGCTGTCGTAGCGGACGTCGAAGACCGCGACCTCGGCGGTCGAACGGCTCTCTGAGTACTCGAAGGAGGGGCGCAGTGGAACGGCCTTCACCCGCTCCAGGGTCGCGGCCCAGAACTCGTCGAAGTCGGCTGGTCGATGAACGGTGACGGAGTGACGGCGCGGATCCCGCGGCCCCGTCACGTCGTACCACCGGCTGTGACTACTGTCCCCGAGGCCTTCCGCATCGCTTGGTCCCTCCCGGTTCGGTCCTGGTGTCGGGTGCGGCTTGGCGGCGGGACCTGACGGCAGGAAGGGCGCGGCGGTCCCGCTCGAAGAAAGGGCTCCCGTTGGACACCGATGTCCAGGTCGCCTCCACCCGTGGTGCGGTGGCCGGCAGAGGTGAGGAAACCCGAGAACGTCCGCGTACGGTCGCCAACCGGATCCGCGGTCGTGAACAGCTCGTTCCAGGTCTCGACCAAGGTTCCACGACGGACAGGGCCGGTCAAGACCACGCCGGGCCGGCAGGACCGGTCCCGGCTCCTCGTGTCCGTAGCCGGCAACACCTCAGGTCGTACGGCCCCGATACTCGGGCCGGCTCATGAACGAGTCGCCTCGTAGTCGGGGAGTGCGGCCGGGGTGGTCCGGGTCGCCGGGCGCATGGTCAGGACCAGGACGGCCAGCCCGGCGAAGATCACCGTGGCGACGACGCCGGTGACGTGCAGGCTGGCGGTGAACGCCTCCCGCGCGGTGCGCAGCAGTTCCGCGCCCTGGCCGGCGGGAAGGCGCTCGCTGGCGGCGACCGCGCCGGCCAGCGAGTCCGAGGTGCCGTCCATCCGGCCGCGGTAGACCACAGCGGCCACCACACCGAGCAGCGCGAAGCCGAGCGAACCGCCGAGGTAGTTGCCGGTCTCCGACATCGACGCCGCGGAGCCGGCGCGCTGCGGTGGCACGGACCCGACGACCAACCCGGTGCCCAGCGCGAACAGCGGTCCGGTGCCCAACGCCAGCAGGGCGATGCCGGTCATCACCAGCGGCAGGGCGCTCGCACCGTGGACGCCGACCAGCAGCAGGCTGCCGAGCGCCGACACCACCAGCCCGCCGGCGATCGCGGTCGGCTGCCTCATCCGCCGGGCCAGCGCCGGCGCGGCCATGGTGCCGACCGCCACACCCAGGCCCATGGGTGCGAAGAGCACCGCCGACGCGAACGGCGAGTAGCCCAGCACACTCTGCAGGTACTGCGTGACCATCAGGCCCGTGCCGGCCATGGCGATGCCGGCGAAGACCAGCGCGACGAGGACGGCCGTGAACGGGCGGTTGCGCAGCAGCCGCAGGTCCAGCAGCGGCGTCTCCAGCCGCAGTTGCCGGCGTACGAACAGGACTCCGACGACCGCGCCGACGACGATGGCCACCGCCGGCACGACCGACGCGCTCCCGACGGTCAGCTGCTTGATTCCGTAGACCATCAGGAGCACCGCCACGAGCGACAGCCCGACACTGGCCGGGTCCAGCCGGCCGGCCTGGTCGCTGCGGAACTCCGGCAGCAGGACCGGCCCGGCGAGCACCAGCAGGACCATCGCCGGCACGGCGGCCAGGAACACCGATCCCCACCAGAAGTGCTGGAGCAGGAGTCCGGCGAGGACGGGCCCGAGCGCGCCACCGGTGAACTGGCAGGTCGCCCAGATCGCGATAGCCTGGCCGCGCTGGCGTTCGTCGCTGAACATGTTGGTGATCAGGGCGAGGGTGGACGGTGCCAGGGTCGCGCCGGCGACGCCCAGCAGCACCCGAACGACGATCAGCATCAGCGGACCGTCCGCGAACGCGGCCACGACCGACAGCGCCGCGAACGCCGCCGCACCGATGATCAGCAGCCGCCGGCGGCCGATCCGGTCGCCGAGCGTTCCCATCGTGATGACCATGCCGGCCACCATGAATCCGTAGCCGTCACTGATCCACAACTGCGCGACGCTGGTGGCGCCCAGGTCCGCGCTCAGCCGTGGGAGCGCGAGGAGCAACGCCGTCGTGTCCATGGCGACGAGCGTCGTCGGCAGCATGAGGAGGACCAGCCCCAGCCACGCCCGGTTGATCCGCATATCAGAAGCTCCCTGTTCTCTCGACGTTTCGCCGGTTGGTCGGAGCGGGCGAGAGCTTCTTGACATCGCGGACGAGCCGCTGGCGGGTTTCTAACGTCCTGGCGGGTGCCGCTCGGAGCGCAGCCGCCTGCGCTCCGCGGTGAACTCCCACCACATCCGCGGCGGGCCGCCACGGGCCTGGTCGACGACGGACATGAACGTGTCGAGCAGGCACGGGTCGTACCTGCGCCCGTCGACCGCGCACAGCTGGTCGTACATCTCCAGTGGGTCCCGGTCGGTGAGGTGGCTCACCTCGGTCACCCCGACGCGGGCCAGGTAGCGCCGCACGGCCGGTCCGACGTTCGTCAGGGCGAGCAGGTCCTCGCCGCTGCCAGTGCGAGCCTTCGTGGTCATCGCGGTCCCCTCTCGGTCGATCTCGGGCCACCTTCCAGCTTCGTCGTCGACGAGGCGGTTGGCTTGTACGTATCGGACATGGCGGCAGCTTCGGTCGGGCCACGGAGGGAGCGGTCGAAGCGGCAGCGGACGGTAGGCTCACCGGACCGGGACCGTCGAGCCCGTTGTGGATTCTGGGACTCGACGTGGCCCCTCATCGCGTCCGGGTGCGGACGACGGCATCGGCGACGCCGACGAGGATGGGTTGACGACGACGGCCAGCCGCGGCCCTGGAGGTCGACGCCGGCCAGGTGAGGGCGTGAGGGTATGAGACTGCATGGGCAGGACGTCTCGGCGGCGACGCTCGCTCGGAAGGCGGGTGACCTCGGCGCGGCGGGTGGTGTCCGCTCGGTGGTGCTCGCCGACGGCGCCGAGCGGGGCCTGCGGGTGCTCGAGTTCCGAACCGGCAGCGGCCTGGGCTTCGACGTCCTGGTCGACCGGGCGATGGACATCGGACCGGCGGACTACCGCGGCGCGAGCTTCGGCTGGCGTTCGGCCACCGGGCTTCGCCATCCCGGACTCCACGAGAACGCCGACGAGGACGGGTTGGGGTGGCTCCGGAGCTTCTCCGGGCTGCTCGTCACCGGTGGACTCGACCACGCGTTCGGCGCGGAGGAGCTCGACGCGTCCCACTTCCGGTACTCCCGTCGCGCGACCACCAAGAACGGCCTGCACGGACGGATCGCCAACACGCCGGCCCGGCTGATCGGGTACGGCGAGGATCGGGTGGGAGACGAGGTCGTGTTGTGGGCGGAGGGCGAGGTGCGCCAGGCAGCCGTCTTCGGCGAGCACCTCCGGCTCCGACGCCGGATCGAGGCGGACCTGGGTGGGACGGAGATCAGGCTGACCGACACGGTGACCAACGCCGGCTTCGACCCCACCCCGCACATGTACCTCTACCACATCAACGTGGGCTGGCCGTTCCTCGACGAGGGAGCACGTTTCGAGGCGCCGGTGGTGCGGACGCTCTGGCAGTCCGACAGCGTGGCCGAGCAGGGCTTCTCCCACCTCGTCCTGCCGGGGCCGCAGCCTGGTTTCGTCGAGCAGGTCTACGAGCACGAACTCCGACCGGACGCCGACGGGCGCGTCAAGGCGAGGTTGGCCAACGACCGGTTGGGCGTCTTCTTCGAGGTCGAGTACGACAGCGGCGAGTTTCCGGTGTTCCTCCAGTGGATGCACCTGCGCGAGGGTGCCTACACCATCGGTCTCGAGCCCTCGACCAACCACGTCGGCGGCGCGCGAGCGGCGCGTGAGGACGGCACGCTCACCTGGCTCGGTCCGGGCGAGTCGCGCGGCTACCACACGACGCTGCGGGTCGGCGCCCTCGCGCAGCCGTCGGCGTAGGCCGGAGCGCGCGAGCCGGAGTTGGCCAGAGTCCAGGCGCTGGACATCCCACCCGGAGTTCGAGAAGGCTGGTGGGAACAGCCGCGACAGGAGGACGTGCCAGATGCCAGTGGATGCCGTGCGACCTATTCGACTCGGACTGATCGGGACCGGCCTCGCGGTGGAGAAGCTGCACTGGCCGGTCCTTCGGCAACTGCCGGACCGGTACGTCGTGACGGCGTACTCCGACCATTCACCGGAGCAGGCGCGGCACTTCGTCTCCTACAGCGGCGTGACCGACGCGGCCTACAGCGCCGACTATCACGACCTGCTGAAGCGCGACGACGTCGACGCCGTCCTCGTCACCGTGCCGATCCCCCTGCTGTATCCGGTGACCCGGGAGGCCCTCAGCGCGGGCAAGCACGTGCTGTGAGAGAAGCCCACCGGCACCGACGAGGAGGAGGCCTGGGCGTTCCTCGCGCTCGCCCAGGAGTACCCCGACCAGACGATCCTGGTCGGGGAGAACATCTTCTACCGCGACGACCTGCGGCTCGCGAGGTCACTCCTGGACGCCGGCGCCATCGGCAGACTCCACCTGATGGCCTGGCGCGTGGTAGGTCAGCTTGTGCCGCTCTCCGGAACGTTCAGCGGGACGCCGTGGCGGCAGCGGCCGGGCTACCGCGGTGGTGCGCACCTGGACGCGGGAGTCCACAACGTCGCCCAGATCAGGTTGCTCTGCGGTGACGCGGCGAAGGTCCACGGGGCCATCCAGTGGGCCAACAGCACCATCGACGCGCCGTCGGACCTCACGCTCAACCTCGAGTTCGACTCCGGCGCGATCGGCAACTACACCGCCTCCTATCCGGAGCTGGCGGTGCCGCGGGAGCCGAACGAGATGCGCATGTACGGCACCGACGGCGTGCTCGTCCTGAACGGAGCGAGAGGCGAACGCCGCGTGACGCTGCACCGAGCCGACGGCAGCCACGAACGCCACACCTTCCAGGGGATCGACAACGGCTACCACGGCGAACTCCGCAACTTCGCCGACGCCGTAGTCCATGGCGAACCCGTGGTGGGAACGATCCGCCAGAGCTTCACCAACATGCTCACGATCCTGCGTGGTCTGGACTCCGCGGAGAAGGGCACGGTCGTGTCCCTGGCGGACCTCGCCGACGGCGCGTCCGGCGTGTCCGGCGTACCCCTGTGGCGCCCGCGAGGCGCGTCCGGGCTCTTCGACGGGTTGCCTGGCAGCCACACGGTCAGTTCCGACCAGGCGGACGGGGGAGAAGCCTAGGGTTTCCGTTCCCGGGTGGCGCCGGTGCAGGCGGGCGACCCCGTTCAGGCCTCCTCGTCGTGGTCGAGGTCGAGGTCGAGAACGACGCGCCCGACCGCTCCGTCAAGGAGGGCTTGACAGGCGTCGTTCACCTTGCTCAGCGGGTACGCCGGGCCGAGCAGCTCGTCCAGGGGCAGCCGTCCGGCACGGTAGAGCTCCAGTAGCTTCGGGATGTCGGTCACGGTGTTGGCCGAGCCGTAGAGGCTGCCGATCAGCCGCTTCTCCTGCTGTACGAGCTGGTTGATCGGTACCTCGAACGTCGCGCCGACCCTGCCCAGGCCGATCGCCACCACCGCGCCGCCCTTGCGGAGAGCGGCGAAGGACTGCTCGATGGTCCGCGCCCGGCCCACCGCTTCCAGGGCCCAGTCGACGCCGTCCGCGCAGATGTCGTGGACGGCGTCGACGAGGTCGACCTCGCGGGTGTCGATCGTGTGGGTGGCGCCGAGGCGTGCGGCGAGTTCGAGCCGCTGGGGTACGACGTCCGCGACGATGATCTGGCCGGCCCCGACGAGGCGGGCGCCGATGACGCTCGACAGCCCCACGCCGCCGGCGCCGACCACGAGGACGCTGCTCCCGGCCGCGCCGGTGACGACGTTGAGGACCGAGCCGACGCCCGTGACGACCGCGCAGCCGACGAGCGCCGCGATCCGCGGTGGGATGTCCGCGGGGACCGGTACGACGGACTGCTCGGCGACCACGCAGCGTTCGGCGAAGCAGGAGGCGCCGAGCAGATGATGGACGTCCTCCGCGCCGCGCCGGAGCCGGGTCGTACCGTCCAGCAGTCCGTTGGTGGCGATCTGGATCCTGGCACTCTCACACAGTGCCGGCCGCCCGGTGGAGCAGTACGCGCAGTTGCCGCACCTCGGCCGCCACATGAGGACCACGTGGTCGCCGGGGCGGACCCGCGTGACACCCGGACCGACCTGCTCGACGATGCCCGCACCCTCGTGTCCCGGCACGATCGGGGTCGCGCAGGTGAGGTCTCCGGCCAGGTAGTGCAGGTCGGTGTGGCAGACGCCGGCAGCCTGGATCCGGACGAGTACCTCACCCTCCTTGGGCTCGGCGAGGGTCAACTCCTCCACCCGCAGCGGCGTTCCAGGCTCGTCGAGGACCGCCGCCCTCACCGCGAGTGGCATCGCTCCACCTCTCTCCGTGCTTCGCCTTGGCTGGCCAGCCTGTGCTGGGTCGGGCCACAGATACACCGGCGCGGCGCCTGTCTGCCACCACCCACCCGGGACGCGTCCGCACGTGGTCACGTGGTGGAGCGCGGGCAGGCGCGACTGTCGCGGGCGGTCGGGGGTTGCGTGGCGGTCGGGGTGGGGCGGCGGTCGCATCCCGCCGATTCTCGCCGGACGTCGAAGCGGACGGGAAGTTCTTCGAGGATGTTTCGTCGGTGGGGCTGAATACCCTTGTTTTACAGGGGTTGTTGTCGGTGGTCGGGTCTAGGTTTGGTCATGGACATCGACACCGGCGCTGGCAGCGGGGGTGCGGGCTTCGCGCATCCGTTGATGCGTTGGCTTGCCGATGTTGGTGCGGGTATTGACGCGGCGATCGAGTGTCCAACGTTGTCGTTGCCGCTGGATCAATACGAAGGGGCGTTGCGGCAGATCGCTGTCTGCGAGGCGAGGCTCGCATCGTTGCGGTTGTCTCTGACGCGGCAGGGCGAGCTGAACGAGGTCAGGAAGCTGAGCGGTGCTGCGAATACCGCGGGGTGGGTGCAACAGGTGACGCGGATGGGGCGGCGCGAGGCGTCGGTGTCGGTCCGGCTCGCGAAAGCGCTGGACCAGACGATCCGAGCGACCGGTTGCGCGCTTTCCGAGGGTGAGATTTCGTTGGGTCAGGCGCAGGTGATCGAACGCGCGATCCGACGGTTGCCCAACGACGTCGACGCCGCCGTACGGGCGGAGGCGGAAGCGTTCCTCCTGGACAGCGCTCAGGATCTTGATGTCGATGACTTGGACAGGGCCGGGAAGCATCTGTATGAGGTGGTCGCACCGGAGGATGCCGAGCGTCGGATCGGAAAGCAGTTGGAGGAACAGGAGCGCCGGGCTCGGGAGAGCAGGACCCTCAGCTTCGGGCCGGTCCGCGACGGGATGGGCACCATGTTCGTGCGCCTGGACGTGCCCACTCTCGCGATCCTGTAGGCGCTGCTCGACCCCGTCGCTCGCCCTCGTCCCTCGGGCCCCCGACGGCCCGGACCTGCGCAGCAGCGAACGACGGCAGGCCGACGCCTTCGCCGAACTCGTCGCCCTGGCCCAGGCAGCAGCCAGCGCACCCACCCGCGGCGGCATCAGGCCGCGCCTCACCGTGACGATGAACCACGACGACCTCGCCAACAAACTCGGGTACGGCACCCTCAACTCCGTGCTCACCGACTTCGGACCCGCGCATCTGAAAGTGAAGACCCACGCCGGAGCCGGCGGCGGCTTGAACGGTGGCGGCACAACAGACGGGCGCGGCGGGCAAACCCTGATCGGCTACCGGATCACCGGGCCGCCACTGTCAGCCACGCTGGTACGGCAACTGGCCTGTGATGCGGAGATCATCCCGGTCGTGCTCGGCGGTGACGGCGCCGTCCTCGACCTCGGCAGAGGGACCAGGCTGTTCACGTCCTCCCAACGACATGCACTCGCCGAGCGAAACGGCTACTTCTGCCACTTCCCCGACTGCAGACGACCCGAGAAGTGGACCGAAGCGCATCACATAAAACACTGGGTGGACGGAGGAGCAACCGACCTCAACGGCGTCCTCCTCTGCCAGCACCACCACACCGTCATCCACACGAAGGGTTGGACCGTGCGGATGGGTGACGACGGCCACCCCGAGTACATCCCGCCGCCATGGGGCGACCCCTACCAGAACGTCATCCGCCCCAGCCGGCCAACGCTCCGACGCTGAGCCCGATCGGATGGAGCGGCGCGTCCTGAAGCCCAGCGCGGCGTCAGACCACACAGGCAAGCAGTTCCCTGAGGCCTCGTCGATGAATTCGTGTCCTGCTGCCCCGGCAGGATGATCGAGGCATCACCCTTGGGTGACGACGTCGGCGCGTTGCGCTTCGCCCTGCCCGAAGGAGAGGTTCTCGCCGGGGAGTTCGGAGAGCATGACCCCGATGTCGTCGGGTGAGACGCCGGCCGCCTTGGCGACTCGCGTGTTGACGTCCTTCAGCAGTGCGAGACGAGTCTCGCTCGACCGACCCTGGATGAAGACGAGTTCCATGAGGATCATGTCGTCGGTGTAGTGCATGCCGACGAACGACGACGTGTGGCGGAAACGACTCCTCGGCAGCTCGAAGATCAGCTGGTAGAAGTCTTCCCGTGGCACATCGAGAACGTTCATCAGCGCGGCCTGGGTGGCGTCGGACACCTTGTCGAGGCGGCCCCCGTCGTAGCGCCCCTCCATGACATGGATCTTCGCTACCGGCATCGCGGACTCCTCCCGGTGGGTTCTGGGCCGCATCGGTGCTCTCGTTCAGTCTTGCTCGCCGTGCTGGCACAGGCGAGGCGAAGCGCGCTGGGCGTCGACCAGCGTCAACCGGTCATAGCCGACGAAACCCGCGCGGCCCGGACGCCCTGTCACCCGGACGCCCAGTCACTCCAGATGCCCTGTCACATGGAGACCCGGGCGTACTCGTCGAGGGAGTCGCGGACGAACGCGGCGCAGTCGGTGCCTCCGTACGTAGCGGAGAAGCTCGGATTCTCGACGTACATGCGGCCCAGACAACGCACGAGCTCGATGGAACGCTCGCGGTCTCCTTCGGCCACCGGCGTCCCGGGGATCTCGCGGAGCCACTCCACGTGCCGGGCAGCCACCGCGTGTGCGCGGTCCGAACGTGGGGACACGCCGTCGTTCCAGGCCGCGACCCACGCCGCGATCAACTCGTCGGTGTCCCGTTTCCATGCGCGCTGTTGTTGCAGGCTCTTCCCGTGCCACCATGCGTTGCTGTCCTGGAAGGCGCGCTCACCCCAGCGAGCGACGACCTCGTCCTGGTACCGGTCGTTGAAGCCGTCCAGCATCATCTCCAGAGACCGGTCCGTGCCGGAGCGCTGGGCGTCGAGGGTGCGCCGGACGGCGGTGATCCGCTGGCCCAGATGCTCGCGCTCGGCTTCGAGGAGTTCGATGTGGTCGCGGAGGGCGGTCTTCTCGTCCTGCTGCCGGTCCAGGACGTCCGCGATCACGGGCAGGCTCAGGCCGAGGTCCCGTAACAGGAGGACGCGTTGCAGACGGGCCACCGCGGTCACGTCGTAGTACCGGTAGCCGTTGGTGCCGACCCGGGAGGGCCGGAGCAACCCGATGTCGTCGTAGTGGCGCAGTGTGCGACTGGAGACGCCGGCACTGGCCGCCACCTGCTGGATGGTCCACTCCACGGTGCCTCCTGCCCGCAGGCCCGAGAGGGACCGGGCCGTCTAGGTCTCGATGACGAAGTCGCCCTCGATGTTCTCCCGAGCCCACTCCCTGGCGCGACCCATTTCCGCCTCGCGCGGCGCCGTGAGGATCACCCAATTCCCGTCCGGGTCGTCGATGCTCAGGTCGAGACGAAGCCGACGGCCTGGTAGAACGCCTCGGCGGCGATGTCCGGGACCTGGAAGGTGGCGAACATCGGAATGAGGTCAAGGTCGGACTCGGCGAGTCAGACGGTCGCGGTCGCGAGGCCGAGGGCCCGTTCCTCGGTACGGATCCGCACCGACAGCGCCGCGACGTTGAGGACAGTGAACGCCGTCGCGGTGATCCAGGCCGAGTGGATGAGCGGAAGCGCGAGACCCTCGACGACGACCGCCACGTAGTTCGGGTGGCTCAGGTAGCGATACGGCCCCGAACGTACGCGGGGCAGGCCCGGGACCACGATGACGCGGAAGTTCCAGCGCGGACCGAGGGTGGAGATGCACCAGACCCGCAACGCCTGGGCGGCGAGGAGGAGCCCGAGCATCGGCCAGCCGATCAGGGGCACGAAGTCCCGGTGGGCGAGCAGCGGCTCGACGAGGCAACCAGTGAGCAGGCCGACGTGCAGGACGACCAGGAAGGGATAGTGACGACGGCCGAACTCCACGCCGCCCCGCTGCAGGCTCCAGGCGGCGTTGCGTCGGGAGATCAGCGCTTCGACGAGTCGCTGCGCCGCGACGGCCACGACCAGCAGTGCGTACGCGATCATCGCGGTCACCACTCCAGCAGGACGAGTTCGGAGGCGAAGCCGGGTCCCAGAGCGAGGAGCAGGCCGGGCGCACCCCGCGTGTGGCGGTCCAGCGCGATCGTGTCGCGGAGCACGTAGAGAACCGACGCCGACGACAGGTTGCCGATGGCGGCAAGCGATCGCCAGGTCACATCGAGTGCCCCTGCTGGGAGGTCGAGGCTCTCCGCGACCGCGTGCAGGACCTTGGGTCCGCCGGGATGACACACCCAGGCCTGGATGTCCGCCGGTTTCAGGCCGTGGTCGGCGAGGAAGCGTTCGACGTCCTCGCCGAGGTATCGGCGTACGACGTCTGGGACCTCCGCGCCGAGGACGATCTGGAAGCCGGAGTTGCTGACGTCCCAGGCCATGACCCGGTGGCTGTCGGGATAGACGCGGCTCCGGGTCGCGACCACCCTCGGCCCGCTGCTCACGGCCTCGTCGGCAGGTTCGGCCCCGCCGGATCCGCGGAGCACGACCGCGGCGGCACCGTCTCCGAACAGCGCGCTCGCGACCAGGTTCGCGATCGAGGTGTCGGTCTGTTGCAGGGTCAGCGAGCACAGTTCGACGGAGAGCAGCACCGCGACGTGATCCGGCCAGCCGGTGAGGTAGTCGTGTACGCGGGCGAGACCGGCCGCGCCACCGACGCAGCCGAGCCCGAACAGGGGGAGGCGTTTGACGTCGGGCCGTAGGCCGAGGCGGTCGACGAGTCGGGCGTCGATCGACGGCGCCGCGACGCCGGTGGTGCTGGTGAACACCAGCAGGTCGACCGCTGTCGACGGCAGACCGGCCTGGGCGAGCGCGCCGGCGACGGCGTCCGCGCCGAGGTCGAGAGCCGTCTCGATGAACGCGTCGTTGGCGTCGCCGAATCCGCGGAGCTTCGGATAGTCCTCGATGGGGAGGGCGAGGTGGCGGGTGGCCACCGCAGCACTGCTGTGGAGGCGGTCGAGATTTCGCCGGTCGGCTCCTTCGAGACCACACACGCGAGCGAAAGCCTCGGTGATCTCACTCTGCGCGTATTGATGGCGGGCCGGCACTCCGTGCACAGCGGCGATTCGCGTCATTCCGGCATCGTATGCACGGGAGGTGGTTTGTTCACGGTTGTCCGGTAGGGCTGCGCGTCGCGAGAATTCGAACGCGTTTCGTTCGCGACGAAGTCCGTATGGGGCGTGAAGATATTCTCTTTTCCGACGCCTCGGCCATCAAACATGAGAACTTCTTCGCGGTCACAGGACCGCACCACGCGGACTCACCTCGAATCCCGCCACGCCCCTGCTGTACAACACGATGAGCCGCTCGCCATGTCTGGTCCGAATCACTCCGGCGTCCCCGGCGAGCTCGGAGATGAGATGTTCGAGAACCTGATCAGACTCGGCGATCTCCGGCTCGTCGTAGGTCAGGTCCAGGTGGTCGCCGCTGGTCATCAGGACGCGGAGGACAATCCTTGCCATGACAATGGACCTTAGACCGCGCGGGTCCGGGGCGCGGAATGTCCCGGCGAAGATGGTCGATCTCTGCAACCGTTGAACCGAACTGGTCTGTCGGAAACCGAACGGGTCCGTCAGGAACAGAACCGGGCTGTGAGGAGAGGGAGGCCGGAATGCCGAGGGCCGTGCGGTTTCGCGAATACGGGAGCGTCGACGTCCTCGAGGTGGTCGAGGTCGACATGCCGAGGCCGGGTCCGGGTGAGGTCGTGGTGGCAGTCCGGGCGGCCGGCATCAACCCCGGCGAGGCGGCGATCCGAGAAGGTGCGCTGCACGAGGTGTGGCCGGCGGCGTTCCCGTCGGGACAGGGGAGCGACCTGGCCGGCACGGTGAGCGCGCTCGGCGAGGGCGTCACCGCCTTCTCCGTCGGCGACGAGGTTCTCGGGTTCACCGACAACCGGGCCAGCCAGGCCGACTTCGTCGCCGTCGAGGAGACCGCCATCGTGCCCAAACCGGCCTCGGTGCCCTGGGACCAGGCCGGAGCGTTGAAGGTCGCGGGGACCACGGCGTACGCCTGCGTCCAGGCGGTCGACGTGGGCACGGACGACACCGTTGTCGTGTCGGGTGCCGCCGGTGGCGTCGGCTCCCTGACGGTCCAACTCGCCCGGCAGTGCGGCGCCACCGTGATCGGCCTGGCCGGCCCAGACAACCATCCGTGGCTGCGGGATCGCGGAGTGGTCCCGGTGGACTACCACGGCCCCGGGCTCGCGGACCGGATCCGGTCCGCCGCCTCCTCGGTGGACGCGTTCGTCGACACCTTCGGCGGTGGGTACGTCGACCTGGGACTCGAGCTCGGCGTGGCTCCCGACCGGATCAACACGATCATCGACTTCGCCGCGGCGAAGAGTCGCGGGGTGCGGGCGGTCGGCGGGGCCACGGCGTCCACCCCGGAGGTCCTGTCCGAGCTGGCCGAGTCGATGGCGGCGGGCCGGTTGCAGGTGCCGATCGCCCGGGTGTACCCCCTCGACCAGGTGCGGGACGCCTACCGCGAGCTGGCTCGCCGGCACACCCGCGGCAAGATCGTCCTCGTGCCCTGACGCCCCGACGGGTTCCCCTCACCCTCCGAGTTGGCCACGGCGCCGACGCCGCTCCCGGCGCCACCCCCGAGGATGTGGGCCATGACCTTCGACTCCACCCGGCGTGCCTGCTACGTCGGCTACGTGACCCAGGCCATCGTCAACAACCTCGCCCCGCTGCTGTTCATCGTGTTCCAGACCCGCTACGACGTCCCACTGGAGATGCTCGGCCGGCTCGTCCTGCTGAACTTCGCCACCCAGCTGGTCACCGACGTCGTGGCTGTCCGGGTCGTGGACCGGGTGGGCTACCGGGGGCCGCTGGTCCTGGCACACGCGCTGGCCGTGCTCGGCCTGGTGGCGCTCGCGGTCGCGCCGGCACTCCTGCCGAGTCCGTACCTGGGTCTGAGCTGCGCCGTCGTGATCTATGCCATCGGCGGCGGACTGCTCGAGGTGCTCGTCAGTCCCGTGGTGGACGCGCTGCCGAGCCCTCAGGAGGCGAAGGCGGCGCGGATGAGTCTGCTGCACTCCTTCTACTGCTGGGGTCAGGTGGGCGTCGTCGCGATCAGCACCCTGTTGCTCGCCTGGATCGGGCAGGGGTCCTGGCCGGTGCTGCCGCTCATCTGGACCCTGGTCCCGCTGGCCAACCTGGTCGTCTTCTGTCGGGTTCCGTTGCCGAGCACCGTCCCGGACGAACACCGGACCTCGCTGCGGACGCTGTTCAGCGCGCCGACGTTCGTCCTCGCGATGGTCCTCATGCTGAGCGCCGGAGCGGCCGAGCTCACCATGTCCCAGTGGTCCTCGCTGTTCGCCGAGGACGGCCTCGGCGTGTCGAAGGTCTGGGGCGACCTCGCTGGGCCGTGCCTGTTCGCGATCCTCATGGGCGCAGGACGGGTGGCGTACGGGCTGTGGGGAGAGCGGGTGCCACTGCTGCCCGCGCTTGTCTGCAGCGGCACCCTCGCGACCGGCTGCTATCTCCTCGCCGCCCTGTCGGCGAGCCCGGTGCTGAGCCTGGTCGGCTGCGCCGTGTGCGGCCTCGCAGTGAGCCTGCTCTGGCCGGGGACGTTCAGCCTCGCCGCGGCGCGGTTCCCGTTCGGCGGGGCCGCGATGTTCGGCGTCTTGGCCGTGTTCGGTGACGCGGGCGGCGCGGGCGGGCCGTGGATCACCGGGGCGGTCGCCGAGGCGGCGGCCGGCGCGAACGGCTTCCTCACCCGGCTCGCGGACGCGCTGCCGGTGCGGGACGGGTCGGGGCTGCGGGTCGGCCTGCTGGTGGGTACGGCGTTCCCGGTGCTTCTGGTCCTCGCCGGGCTGCTGTATGCCGTGGTGGCCCGGGGTCGGCGCGACCAGCGACCCACCCTGGAGGTGCGGCCCAGCTCGGTGACCGGGTCCTAGGGGCCGGACCCGGGGCCGAATCCGGGGTCGCCGCGCCGGGTCAGACGGGGCCGTCGGCGTCGACGCGTAGGTGGTCCAGATGCTCCACGGCGTCATCGAGCAGCCGGGCCACATGGTGGTCGCAGAGGCAGTAGCGCACGCTTCGCCCGTACCGCGCGTTGCTGACCAGACCGTGTATGCGCAGCAGCCGCAACTGGTGGGACACGGCGGACCGCTCCATCCGGACCGCCCGGGCGAGCTCGACGACCGTGCAGTCGCCCCGCCGGAGCCTGGCGAGGATCAGCAACCGGCTCGGCGTGGCGAGTACCTGCAGCGCGGCCGCGATGGCGCCGGCACCGGCCGTGTCCAGATCCCACGCCTCGCTCGACCTCGCGCTAGACATCGAACGCCACCACGCGGACGGAGCCCGTACGGTCGGCCGCGGCGACGTGGCGGGCGTCGAGCCAGCGCAGCGCCGCCCCCGGACCGTCGAGGTCGACGGTGTGCAGCGGATTCGTCGGCCGGCCGGGCGAGCCCGACTCGACCCGCCACACGGCGAGGTCGCCTTCGCTTCCGGTCGTCGCCAGGACGCCCGCCCCACCGGGCCGCCAGGCGAGCGCGGTCACGCTTCGATGGCCGGGCAGCAGGCGGGGGGACCGGCCGGAGGGACCCTTGCCGGCGAAGTCCCACACCGTCGCCTCGGGTGCTCCGTTGGTGGCGAACCAGCGGTCACCGTCGTCGAACGCGATCCGGGTGACCTTGTCGGGGAAGCCGGCCATCTCCAGTTCGTTTCCGTCCCGGGTACGCCAGATGTGCACGCTGCGGTCCTGGTTGCCGGTGCAGATCCAGCGGGCGTTGGAGGAGACAGCGACGCACAGGTGCGAGCCGGCGTACGGAAAGTAGCCGACCGGCGCGGACTGGTGGCGGCCGTAGCGGTAGACGCCGTTGTACGCCGCGACGGCGATCTCCCGTCCCTGCCGGAACCACTGCAGGTCGGTGACGGTGCTCGGCGCCGGGCCGGTGCTCCACAGTCCCACGCCGCCCGCGGATCGTACGGTCACCCGCCGCCCGGTCGCGACCGCCAGCCGGTCGTCGCCGAACCAGCGAGCCCGCGCCGACCACTCGCCGGTCTCGGCCACCTCCAGGCGTCCGTCGCGTGCGTGCCACACGGCGTGGCCGGCAGGTCCCACGAGGGCGAGGTGTGAGCCGCCGGGGGAGAACGTGGCGTCGAGCAGGCCGCCCTCGACCGTGAACGTGGCGACCGACTCACCCCGTTCGGCGTCGTACACGTGACACCGGCCGTCGGCGCCGGCGACGCCGAGCAGGCCGCGCGCCGCCGCGAGTGCCACGGGCGCGTCGTCAAGGAACGCTTGCCAAACCGTGGCGTGGGCGGTGCCCACGGCGCCGGCGGCCCTGCTCACGGCCGTCATGCGTCGGCTCCGACCAGGCAGGTGGAGAACGCCGACTCCAGCTCGGCGCGGTCGAGGTTACGGCCGATGAACACCAGCCGGTTGACCCGCGCCTCGTCCGCGCGCCAGGGCCGTCCCTCGTCGCCGTCGAAAAGCATGTGGACGCCCTGGAAGACGTACTGGTTGGCCTGCCCGGAGACCGCCAGGATCCCCTTGGAGCGGAAGATGTCGACGCCCTTGGTCGCCAACAGCTCCCCGAGCCAGGTGTTGAGCCTGTCGACGTTCACCTCGCCGGGAACCTCGAACCCGACCGAGCCGACCGTCGCGTCGTGCTGGTGGTCGGTCTGCTCGAGGAAGAGCGGGTCCGTCTCCAGGACGCGGGAGAGGTCGAACGCTCCGACGTCGAGGATGTCGGCGAGGTCCACCTTCGCGTGCTGGGCGGGGATGATCTCGGCGAGGGCGTTGATCTCGCGCAACCGCTGCTGGACGCCGGCGCGGGTGTCGTCGTCGACGAGGTCGGTCTTGTTGAGCACCAGGCGGTCCGCGAAGGCGACCTGTTCCAGGGCCTCGTTCTCGACGCCCTCCGGTTTGAGCTCGTCCAGGTGCGCGTGGATGTGGCGGGCGTCGACGAGGGTGATGATCGCGTCCAGCCGAAGTTGCTCGCGGATCTCGTCGTCCACGAAGAACGTCTGGGCGACCGGTGCGGGATCGGCGAGCCCGGTCGTCTCCACCACGATGCGGTCGAAGCGCTCACGCCGGCGCATGAGCGCGCCGAGGATGCGGATCAGATCACCGCGGACGGTGCAGCAGATACATCCGTTGTTCATCTCGAAGATCTCTTCCTGGGCATCGAGGACGAGCGCGTCGTCGATGCCGACCTCGCCGAACTCGTTCTCGATGACGGCGATGCGTATGCCGTGTTGTTCGGTGAGGATCCGGTTGAGCAAGGTCGTCTTGCCCGAGCCGAGGAAGCCGGTGAGGACGGTGACGGGTACCCGGCTGTCGGTCACGTGGTGTTCTCCTTGGGGCGGCGGGAGGCGGATGGTTCTGGGGATGGTTGTGCGGATGGTTCTGGGGATGGCAGGTGGTGACAGGGGTCTGCACGGCCCGTCTTCCTGTCTCACCGAGGGAGCATAAACGAAAACGAAAACGATGTTCAATATGGGTCTGACGCCGAAGCTGCGGGCGCGTGCGTCCGGCGCCACGTTCGCGGGCGCTCGAATCCGCCGCGGCGGCGGTAGGGTCCGGCCCGGATCCGGGTATCGGCCATAGGAGCGCCGCTGGCGCGGTTGAGCACCGGAAAGGCTTCCTTGCGACGGCGGCCAGGCAGGAGGATGAACGCATGCCGCGACAGATCTGGAGTGGCTCGCTCAGTTTCGGACTGGTGAACGTCCCGGTCGGACTGGTGAGCGCCACCGAGCAGAAGGACGTGTCCTTCCACCAGCGCGAGGCCGAGACCAACGCCCGGATCCGCTACAAGCGGGTGGCCGAGGGCACCGATCGCGAGGTCGACTACAAGGACATCGTCAAGGGCTACGAGCTGCCCGGAGACAAGTTCGTCACCCTGACGCAGGAGGAGGTCGACGCCGCCAGCCTCGGTCGGTCCCGGTCGCTCGAGATCGCCGACTTCGTCGACCTCACGGAGATCGATCCCGTCTACTACGAGAAGACCTACTACCTCTCACCGCGCGAGGAGAGCGCGTACGAGGCCTACGCCCTGTTGCGGGACGCGATGGAGCAGACCGGTCTGGCCGGAGTCGGGTCCTTCGTGATGCGGGGCAAGGAGTACCTCGCGGTGATCCGGCCGTGGAAGCGGATCCTCGTCCTCCAGACGTTGCTGTTCGCCGACGAGGTGCGTGACCCGGAGGACGTGAACGACGACCTGCCTGCGGCGCGCAAGAGCACCTCGCGTGAGATGAAGGCGGCCGTCAACCTGATCGAGCAGCTCGCGACACCCTGGAAGCCCGAGAAGTACGAGGACACCTACCGAGAGCGCCTGCTCGGCATCGTCAAGGACAAGGCGAAGGGCCGCGAGATCAGCCTCGAGGAGGTCGAACCGGAGGAGAGCAACGTCGTCGACCTCATGGACGCCCTCCGGCGCAGCGTCGAGGAGGCCAAGAGCGGCCGGGCCGGCGCCGGCCAGGCCAAGGCTGGGTCCAGGGCGGGGACGAAGGCCGGCGCGTCGAAGGCCGGCACCGGGGGTGGAGGCGGCAAGCGCGGTGCGGCGAAGAGCGCCGGCAACGGCGGTTCGACCACGGCCAGGAAGTCCGGTCGGGCCTCCGCGTCCTCCCGGGCCGGCGGGGGTGGAAAAGCGGCGGACGTCGCAGAGCTCAGCAAGCAGGAGCTGTACGACCGCGCGACGAAGCTCGGCATCGACGGGCGTTCGAAGATGAGCCGGGCCCAGCTCCAGAAGGCGGTGGAGAAGGCGTCCTGACCGCTGCCGGGGAGGACACAGGCATCCGTGGCGAAGCGGGTGGAGCGGGCAAATCCTGCCTGGGCAGGGGGCTAGCCTAGAAGAATCGCCGGCCGCGGATCGGGCGGTTTCAGATTTTCCTGAGTCCCGGTTCGCTGTCGCGCACGGCCGAGTGCGGCCGGTGCCGCCACGGATGCCGAGGCGGCACCGTCGGAGGCGCGGTGCGGATGCGATCCCGTCTCGATGGGTCGCCGCGCCCCCCTTCCCGCACCGGCGGGCAAGGGAGGGGTTCATGGCCGCTCGTCGAGCGTTCGGGTAGGGGGCCAGTTATGTCATCGCAAGTCACGTACGGGTTGCGCCTGCTCGTCGCCAGGCTCGTCATCCTCGCCGCGGTGGCCGTCCTGGTCGCCTTCGGGCTTCTCGCCGGCGGTCCCGGTGCACGGTGGGACGTGATCTGGGCCGCCTTCGGCATCGTGTGCGTGCTGCTCGCGGCGACCGTGTGGTACATGCTCGCCGTTCATCGCACCGCGGCGCGGAGTGAGCCGCGCAAGCCGGAGGACGCCAGCGCGTGGCGGGTGGAGTCCTGGTGGCGGCACCCAGGCGCCGCCACGGTCGAGGCCCTGCCCGAGGAGTTGGCGAAGGAGTTGCCCTGGCAACGCGGCCACCACGTCCGGAGGCCGCATCACGAGCGACTGCCGGGATGGACACGGTTCTCCCACGGCGCGTTGGACTGCACCGTGGTCAGCGACGGCAAGTTGGAGATGGGCTCTCCGTACGACAACTTCCCTGACGCCGATCCGGCCGAGATGGACTCCATCCTCGCGCGCAACTACCTGTCGAGGAGCGAGGTGCGACTCCCACAGAACCTGCTGGTCGTCGACACCGGCGAGCAGTTGGTCCTGTTCGACACCGGCCTCGGGACCGACCCGGAACTCGGCGGCCGGAGCTTCGGCGGACAGGCGGGTCGAGCCGCCGCCGTCATGTGTGCTGCCGGCATCGAACCCGGTGACATCGACGTCGTGGCGCTCACCCACGCCCACCCCGACCACTGCTGGGGCCTGGTCGACGGACACGGCCGACGGGTGTTCCCGCATGCCCGGGTGGCGATCAGCGGGCCGGACTTCGACTTCTGGACCGACCGGTCGCGGGAGGAACGGGAGCCGAACCCCGCTCTGCGGGAGTACTTCCGGGGTGCTCGCCACAACCTCGTGACGTACGCCGACGCCGACCGGGTGGACCGGATCGCGGACGGGTCGGAGATCGTGCCCGGCGTCACCGCCCTCTCGACCTCGGGTCACAGCCCGGGCCACATGCTCTACAAGATCACCAGCCAGGACCAGACCATGCTCTTCTGGGGCGACCTGTGTCACCACCAGTTGCTGCTGCAGCGCCCGGACTGGAGATTCCAGTTCGACCACGACCCGACCGCGGCGAGCGCCCAACGCCGACGCGTCTACGAGATGGTCGACCGCGACCGGACCGCCGTCTTCGCCTACCACTTCCCGTTCCCCGGGCTGGGACATCTCCGGCCGGACGGAGAGGGATACGCCTGGCTGCCGGCTGACATCGAGCTCAACCTCCCCGCCTCGAACATGGTGAAGCAGAGCCGGCGGATGACCTACCTCTGCACCCCGACCGACCGGTAGCGGTCGCGACGCCCCGCGTCCACGCTGGCGGCGTTGTCGTCGTCGCCGGCACCGCCGGGCGCGGATGAGGGACTCCGCGACTAGGATGTATCCGCAAAGAGCTCGCAACTGGGATGCAACGGGCTGGGGTTTGTTGGTTGCGTGGACGCGAGCCGCCGGATCCGGACAGTGAGGTCCTGTCCCGGCCGTCGAGAAGGCCCCGAGCCCGGCACCGGAGAGAAATGATCTTTTCGTGACCTCATCATCTCCCAGGCAGCGGCCGGCCTGATGAACACCATCCGCCTCGCACGGTCGCTGCCTCGCTCGGTCCAACTGCTCCTCGTCAACACACTCGGCATCGCGCTGGGTTTCTACCTTCTGGTTCCCTACCTCGCGACCTACCTGCGGGACGAGCTGCACGTGGCCACCGCGGTCGTGGGGGCGGTCCTCGGGCTCCGGGTGTTCTGCCAGCAGGGCCTGACCCTGATCGGCGGTACGGCCGCCGACCGCCTGGGCCCCCGACCGGTGATCATCGCGGGTTGCGCGCTGCGCACCGTCGCGTTCGGGATGTTCGCGTTCTTCGACGACGTCGCGGGCCTGATCGTGGCGTCCATGCTGGTCGGCTTCGCCGGAGCACTCTTCAGCCCGGCCGCCCGTTCCTACATCGCGGTGGAGGCGGGCGAGCGTCGGCTCGACGCCTTCGCCCTGTCGAACGTCGCGAGCACCGTGGGCGCGCTCGCCGGACCGTTGATCGGGAGCGTGCTCGTCGCGGTGGACTTCCGCTGGACGGCGGGAGTGTCCGCGGCGGTGTTCGCCGTTCTCACGATCTGGCAACTGTTCGCCCTGCCCGCCCGGCCCGCCGAGGCGTCCGCGGGCTCGACCCTCGGCACGTGGCGGGAGGCACTGCGCGACCGGGCGTTCGTCGTCTTCGCGGCCGCCACCTCGGTGCTGTTCCTTTCTACAACCAGTTCTACCTGCTGCTGCCGCTGGAGGCGACGCGGGTGACCGGCTGGTCCGCGGCCACCGGTGGGGTCTTCCTCGTCTCGACCCTCGTGACGCTGGCGGCCCAGGTCCGGCTGGTGAAGTGGCTCGCCGGACGGGTGGCACCCGGGATGGTGATCGCCGGCGGGCTGTTCCTGTCCGCGGCGGCGTTCGTCCCGCTGGGGCTGAGCGCGGCCATGGTGTCCGACGCGGACGGCGGCGGTACGACGGCGAGCCTGCTGCTGGCCGCGGTGCCGGTTCTCCTCGCGACCGTGACACTGACCGTCAGCCTCGACGGCGCGCAGCCGTACGCCCAGGAGGTCACGATCGGCTTCGCGCGCAACGGCCTCACCGGGACCTACCTCGGTATGGCCATGACGGGCTCCGGTATCGCCACGGCGGCGGGCAACGCCGGCACCGGCTATCTCGACGACCTCGGGCAGCGTGCGTCGTCCCCGTGGCTGAGCGCGGGAGTGCTGGCGGTACTCGCGCTCGCGGCCGGGTTGACCGTCCTGCGGCTACAACGCCAGGGACGGTTGGTCGGGGTGGAGGCTCCTGCCGAGGTGGTCGAGACCGCGAATCCTTCCCCGCCGAAACCCGAGCGCGCCGCCACGCCCACGATCGAGGAGGCGGTGCCGGAGTTGGACGCCGCCGCGACGCCAGCCGGCCGGGGCCGGACCGGGTCCTGAGTCGCCGGCCGGTCCAGGGACGAGTGGGGCGAGTGGGGCGAGTGGGGCCGGTCAGGACGGGTTCAGCCTCCTGATCGGACCTGACGCGGGATCCGTACCCGTCCCTCGGCGCTTTCCAGTTGGTCCCGGGCCCAGTGCCCGAGGTTGGCGGCCGCCTCGTAGGTGCTGTGCAGGAAGTCCTCGAGGGTGCGGTCGGGATCAGCGGCCGTCCGCACGACGTCGTAGGGCAGGATGAACTCGCCGAGCTTGGGCTCGAAGTACGCCTCCGCCGGCTGGACGTCGGCCGCCCGGTAGCCGCCCGGCTCGGGATAGGCGTAGGAGTAGAAGGCCGCCTCCTCCATCCCGTTGCCGCCGGGCCAGAACCCCGCACTGCTCAGCTCGTGGGAGTACGCGTCCCTGGTGACCGCGTCCGGAAGCCCGGGCAGTCCACCCGGATGGACCGGCGCCGACCGGCCGGAGAAGCGGGTCACGGCGAGGTCGAAGCTGCCCCAGAAGAAGTGGACCGGGCTGCACTTGCCGAGAAAGCCGGTGCGGAACTCACAGAAAACCCGGTCGACCTGGGTCAGCGCTCGCCAGAAGTCGTGAGCCGCGTTCGCGTCGTAGGGACGGACGACGTGGTCCTCGGGGAACGGAACCGGGTGGGGCACCTCGTTCGGCCTGGTGTTGATGTCGACCGGCACCTCGAGGGCCTCCAGCGCGTCCATCACGCACGTGTAGAAGTCCGCCACCGACTGCGCCCGCAGTTTGATCCGACGCTCCGCGCCGTCGGAGGTGCGGAGGGAGAGAACGTGGTCCACGAGGTCGAAGGTGATGTCGAACGTACGCGGACCATGAGTGACGGGTCCGGTCGTGAGACCTCTCGCGTTCACATACAGCGGGACATGCCAGGAGTGGTTGAGCCAGGGCGTCTGGGCAACCCGTACCTTGCCGACGATCTGCGTCCACAGGTGTAAAGCGGTGCAGGTGTCCTTCCAGGCTTCGTAGGGAAGGGCGGGCCACACCTCTCGCACCTGGGCAACCGACGAATCCGTGTCATGCGCTGTCACCTTCGACACCCCCTCGCCCGACGTGCTGTCAAAGACGCACAGTCCGACTGTTCGGCCAATATCTCGACAGGCCCGAAACAGGTGCCGACCTGGGCGGCCGACACCCATCGGTTCCGCCCTCTGTCGAAAGGCTAGGTCATCGCTTCCGCGGGCGCGACGGACCGGTCACGCCGCCCTGCCGGCCATGGTCGCGGCGATGCGCTCGGCGAGCATGATCACCGTGCGCGACTGGTGAGGAGTTCGAAGCTGGGCGTTCGTGCGCATGCTCGGTCTTCCCGGATCGGGAGGAATGCGCACCGTCCGCCGGGTGGTCGCGCTCGCACCTCTCGACGTGCCCGTCAAGGTCGGCTTGTCGGCGTTCGTCGGGGCGAGGAACCGGGTCGATGCCACCGGGTCCATGTTCGGCACACCCATGTGGCCAGTCTGCATCGGCTCGGCCGAAAGGACGGAGAAGCTAGCGTCGGCGGTAGTGGCGTCCGCGGCCGTGCCCGGCGCGACGCCGGCAGACCGACCGTTTCGCCGACGGGGGAGTCGCTGATGCCTGAGCTGCCCGATGTCGAGGGGTTCCGCAGGGTCCTTGCCGATCATGGCGTGGGAGTACGCATCGACGACGTGGACGTGGCCGATGCCGGTGTTCTGCGCAACGTCGACGCGGAGGAGCTCCGGCGCTCGCTCTCCGGTAGGTACTTCGACGAACCGAGGCGACACGGGAAGTGGTTGGTGGGGCCGACGCGGCTCGCCCGAAGCGGGCATCAACCCGACGATCCCAGCCTGGTCTTCCATTTCGGAATGACCGGCGGTCTCGTGTGGGCGGACCGCGACGGAGCCGAACGGCATCG
Source organism: Actinopolymorpha pittospori (assembly GCF_014873875.1). GTDB lineage: Bacteria > Actinomycetota > Actinomycetes > Propionibacteriales > Actinopolymorphaceae > Actinopolymorpha > Actinopolymorpha pittospori. The sequence goes on from NZ_JADBEM010000001.1 coordinate 4,092,263, forward strand.
CCACGACCGCATCGTGCTGGTGTTGTCGAACGGCGAGCTGCGTTATCGCGACATGCGCAAACTCCAAGGAGTACGACTTTCTCGCACGGACACCGATGTCGGCGAACTGCTCGGAAATACCGGACCGGATGTGTTCGACCTCACGCCGGCCGAACTCGGGGCGCGCCTCGCGGGGCTCCGCCGTCAGGTCAAACCCGCGCTGATGGACCAGGAGGTCGTGGCGGGGCTTGGCAACCTGTTGGTGGACGAGATCCTGTGGCGCTCACATCTGCATCCGGCTCGGCCGACCACGGACCTTTCGCGCGCCGATCGCGACCGGATGTACCGACGAATGCGAACCGTCCTGCGGACCAGCGTGGCGGTTGGGCACGTGCCGGGACGGTCCTCCTGGCTCACCGGAAACCGCGAGAAGGAAGGCGCGCCCTGCCCGCACTGCGGCACACCGCTTCGGCATTCGCGCATCGGCGGACGTACCACCGTATGGTGCCCGCACTGCCAGGAACGCTGACGAGCCGCCCGCCCGAGCGCGCACGGCGGCGGGAGCGAGCAGTCCAGAAGGCAGCCGGAGCCGAGATCGCTTCGGGATGGTGGAGAGTGGACCGGAGACTCCTACGCAGGAAGGAGAACGCCATGTGGGGGAATCGGCCGACCGTTACCGGTCTGGCGGTGTCAACGACGACAGTCATGGCGCTGGGGGTCGGAAGCGTGGCCCTGGTAGGTGGCCAGTCCGCGTTGGGGGCGGACACGCAAGGCGCCGCTCGCGGCGCTCAACAGGCCCAGCAGGCTCCGGCGCCCCAAGTCGCACCGGGCGGTGTGCGTGCCGAGCCCGGCGGGCACGGCTGGGGCAAGGCGAGCCGGGTGCTGCACGGTGAGTTCGTCGTTCCGAAACGCGGCGGTGGATATGAGACGGTGAGGATTCAGCGGGGATCCCTGCAGAGTGCGTCTTCCACTGAAATCACGCTGCGGAGCGCGGACGGTTACCGCCAGACATACCGCCTTGGGTCCGACACCGTTGTCAACGCAGGGTCCGCGGGCCTTCGGTCGATCGGCCAGGGCGACATGGTGAGCGTGGCGGCGACCGTGAGCGGACACAGCGCGACCGCGCTCTACGTCGCGGACATCTCGCACCTGCGTTCGGCGTTCGAGAAGCACGCACCCAGCTCTCCTGATCATTCGGGCATGGGTGGCGCGGGCGACTGAACGGCCCAGGTGTCTTCGTGACGGGGATCCGGTGGCGGGTGCCGTCGCCGGATCTCCGTCACGAGACGTGCCTCGTGCGTCGGAACAACAGCGGATGAACAAGGGCAAGTCAGGGCCAAGTCGGGGCCGCGCACGCGCCCGCGGTGGCCGCACCGCAAGTCGCCCTTGCCACGGGGATAGCCTGGATGACGTTCCGCCTCCGGTCACGACGAGACCGGGTGGCATCAAGGACTGGTGAGCCTCGACGTGGATGCCAACCGCGGCAGGCCTCCGCCGACGGAGTGACAGGTGTTCGACGACATCCGCGACCGACGAGGCGCGCGGCGATGACGTGGTGGCTCTCCCTCGCCGACCGCACGGCCCTGGTCACCGGATCCGCGCGCGGGATCGGCCTGGAGATCGCTCGCGGGCTCGGCCTGGCCGGTGCTCGGGTCTTTCTCAACGGCCGCAGTGAGGACAACACCCGCCGGGCGGTCGAGTCCCTTCGCTCGGAACGTATCGCCGTCGAGTCCCTGTGCTTCGACGTCACCGACGAGGCGGCGGCGACCGCCGCGCTCGACTCCACACCGGCGGAGATCGACGTCCTCGTCAACAACGTCGGCCAGCGGGACCGCCGCGGAGTCTTCGAGATGACGCCGGCGGACTTTCGGCGGTTGCTCGAGTCCGACCTCATCTCGGCCTACATGTTGAGCCAGCTCGTGGCGACGCGGGTTGTCGAGCGCCATGCGACCGGCCGGATCGTCAACATCTCCTCCACCATGGGTCAGCTCGGACGAGCGGACGACGCGGCCTACTCCACCGCGAAGGCGGGGTTGAACGGACTCACCCGCACGTTGGCGGCCGAGCTCGGCAGCCACGGGATCACCGTCAACGCCATCGCACCCGGACTGATGGCCACGGAGACCAACGCGCACGCGCTCGCGGATCCGGCGTGGACGGAGTGGGTCGAGCAGGTGACCGCGATCAGGCGCTGGGGACGTGCCGAGGACGTCTCCGGGATCGTCGCCTTTCTCGCCAGCGACGCTGCGAGCTACATCACCGGCGAGACCATCGGTGTCAATGGTGGATTGACGGCGACGCTTCCGCGTCCACCGAAGTCGGCCACGCGCTTCTAGCTCCTGGTCGAGGGGGGTGGCAGGGTCGTGGCCGCCGGACGTAGGCCGTCGACGAGCAGGGCGAGGTATCTCCGTCGGTCCGCGCCCCGCGGGTCACCGGGGTGGATCGTGGCGAGTGCCATGACCACGACTGCGGCGAGGTCACGGGCTTCCAACTCCGGGCGGACGAGATGCGCCGCGGCCGCCCTCCGTAGCGGCCGGTCCATGGCGGCGATGTAACGGTGCAGCAGTTGCGGGTCCGTCAGGTTCGCCTCGCGCGCCAGGGCACTCACCACCTGCCGCCCGGCGAGCACGTCCACCGTGGCCCGTAGGCACTTCACCAGATCGTGCCACGGGTCGTCGGTCTCGGCCGCGCTCGCGGGCTCGATCTCGGTGGTGAGGACGTGGTCGACGACGGCTCGCACGAGTTGGTCGCGGGTGCGGAAGCGCCGGTAGAGGGTCGCGACGCCCACACCCGCACGCCGGGCCACCTCCTCGAGGGAGACGTCGGGGCCGTCCTCCTCGAAGGCCTGCCCCGCCGCGACGATGATGCGTTCGTAGTTGCGCGCCGCGTCGACCCGCAGACCTCGCTCGCGCGTCGTCCTCGTTCGCACCGTCATGGTCGCGTTGTCACCCTCCTTCGACCGCCGTGAGGCGGCCGGTGTGCCGCCTCACCACGTGATGGGTAGGGAGTGAAGTCCGTAGACCACGTGGTAGGCGCGGAAGTCGATCTCGTCGTAGGGCACGGCGAGCGCGAGGTCGGGGAAGCGGCGGAGCAACGCCGGGAAGGCGAGGCGCATCTCCATCCGGGCGAGCGGCGCACCGAGGCAGTGGTGGACGCCGTGGCCGAACGCGACATGGCCGGGAGCGCCTCGGCTGATGTCGAGCCGGTCGGGTTCGGCGACGAGTGCCGGGTCACGGTTGGCCGCGGGCAGTGCCAGCACGAGGAGCTGACCCGCCGGGATGGTCTGGCCGGCGATCTCCACCTCGGTCGTCGTGGTCCTCGGCATCCCGGAGTGCACGATGGAAAGCCAACGCAGCAACTCCTCGACGGCCGGCTCGACCTGGCTCGGGTCGTCGCGGACGGCGGCGAGTTGCTCGGGGTGACGCAGCAGCGCCAGGGTGCCGAGGCCGAGCATGTTCGACGTCGTCTCGTGTCCGGCGATCAGGAGCAGCGAGGCGATGCCGACGAGTTCGGCCGCACTGAGGTCGTCACCGTGTTCGCGTACGAGCATGCCGAGCATGTCCTCGCCGGGGTCGGCCTGGGCGCGCGCGACCAGGCTGGCCATGTAGGCACGCCCCTCGCGGCCGAGCGCCAGTCGTTCCTCGATGGGCAGGGACATGTCCAGCTGGCGGCTGGAACGGTGCTGGAACTCCGCCCGGTCGGCATAGGGAACGCCGAGCAGCTCGCAGATCACCAGCGACGGGACCGGAAGAGCGAAGTGGGAGACCAGGTCGGCAGGCTTGCCGGAGTTTTCGAGGTCGTCCAGCGCCGCGTCGACGATCTCGGCGATCCGTGGCTCCAGTCGCCGCATCCGCCGGACGGTGAACTCCGGTGTGAGCATGCGGCGCAGGCGGCTGTGGTCGGGCGGGTCCATCCCGAGGAGCTGCCCGGCCCGCATGTCGGCGAGCTCCTCCTTGCTCACGGAGGCGGCGCCCGGGGGCGGGTAGGCCTCCGAACGCTGGTTGCTGAACCGGGTGGGGTCGGCGAGGACCTCACGGACGTCTTCGTAGCGGGTCACGAGATAGGCCGGTTGGCCGAACGGTGTCACGACCTTGGTGACGCCCTCGTTCTCACGTGCCTGGGCGAGAGCCTCGACCGGATCGAACCGCGCGCGCTGCATGTGAAGGGGCATCACCGGCACTTCGGTCATCGTTCGTCCTCTCCGCTGGTGGCTCGACAGTTCGACGCTACACCGAAGTGACAGGAGGCTATCGGTTCTCGGCGTAGTCCGATTTCGGCGGTTTCTACCGAACGTCCAGCCGCCCGGTCGGTCGAGGCGGCCGTGGCCGCCTCGACCGTCATCGTCCCTCGCTCGGCCGCTCCTCAACCGCTGACGGCGGCGAGGAGGGTGACCGCGACTGTGCCCACCACGGCCACGACCGCGACGGCGATGCTCGTCGGGTTACCGAGGTTGAAGGTCCAACCGATGCCCACCCGCTTCTGCACGAGGATCGCCGGGTCGTCCCGGTTGATGTAGAGGGTGCCGGCGAGCCGCCAGTACCGGTCGTCGTCGGTGTGCGCGGTGCCCGGCCGCTCGGGCTCCGCACCGTCGGTGGTGGCGATGCGGGTGCCGCCCTGGCCGGTGCGCACCGACACGCCTACGACGTACGCCGTGCCGATCAGGGGCAGCAGCACCAGGCCGAGAACCGTCCAGCCCTGCGGCGTCTGGCCCTGCCACATCGGGATCATGCCGAGCAGGATGCTGGCGTTCGCGCAGGCGATCAGGACCAGCAGGGCGCGGCCGATGCGGCGAAGGAACATGCGGTGCTGTTGGGCGGAACGCTGCGGTGCCGAGGGTTCCAGGTCGGCGCGGGAGCGGAACGACCACACCAGCAGCCCGATGATGAGGACGGTGAGGAGCGCCTCGAGGACCACGGGCATCCCGACCACCCAGGGGGACTTGTCCCGCCACGCGTCGACGGTGGTGCCGTTGGAGTGCCAGGGGACCCGTGCCGGCATGGACGGGTACATCGCGATGCCCGCGACGAGGGTGGCGAGCACCACCGCTACGGACAGCAGGGTCCAGACCCACGGGAAGTGCTCGGGTGTCGTGCGCAGCGAAGTGTCGACGGTGACGCGCTGTCGTACGTTGTCGTACCAGCGCTGCTCGGCCTTCGCCCGAAGGATCGAGGCCCGGGCGCGCAGGTAGAACACCACCACCGCGAGGACGAGCGGCAGGATCGGCGCGATGCCGACCGGCACGGCGGCCGCGGGCGAGCCCCCGTCGAACACCGACGAGAGCACGACGCTCGCGAGGAGCACCAACATGCCACTCACCAGCATGCGGTGCCGGAACGTCCGGTTCGCTTCGACGATCGCGTCGTCTCCCACCCGGTCGGCGGGTACGCGGACGCCGAACGGGAGGTCCGGCCGCTGGATCGATGGCATCAGCCAGGCCGACCCGGTCACGACGACGACCGGCGTGAGGCTTGTGGCGACGGCCAGAATCATGACTCCCCCTCTCGCGCGCTCTCCTGAGCGGCGAAGCTGCGTAGGACACCGCGGCAGATCTCGAGAACCTCTTCGTCGCTCACCCCGTGGGCGGACGCCTCGGCGAGCAGGGTCGTCGCCCGGGCGGTCCAGTCCGGTACGAAGTCCGGCTCCGGTGGACCCGACGTGCGGTCCCGCGAGACGACGGCGCCGGACTTGCGGTTGATGCGTAACAGCCCCTGCTGTCGCAGGAGGTCGTACCCCTTGTTCACGGTGTGGAAGTTGACGCCGAAGTCGCTGGCCAGCGCCCGTGTGGAGGGCAGCGGGCTGCCGGTCCGGAGCAGTCCGGCGGCGATCGCCTCGACGACGCGGTCGCGAAGCTGCTGGTAGATCGGCACCTCGCTGTCCAGGTCCACTTCGAGGATCACTTGCGGCCTCACCTCCATCTGTTCGCAACGGTTGCACTCTGATGCGTTTGTTCGATTTGTTATAGAACAGATTCACATCTGCGGGCAAGTTCTGGGTCCGAGCTTACGGCCATCTGCTATACAACTACTAGCACAGGTAGCCAAGCGCCATCAGAGCTCGCCCTCAGCACCTGGAAGGACCGGCATGACCAGCGGCCACCTCTCGATCGACGTGACCAACCTGACCAAGCGTTTCCACGCGGTCACCGCGGTCTCGGACCTGAGCTTCACCGTCCGACCGGGCTCCATCACCGGTTTCCTCGGCCCGAACGGGTCGGGCAAGACCACGACGATGCGGATGATCCTCGGCCTCGTCGCTCCCAGCTCGGGCACCGCGACGATCGGTGGCCGGCGGTATCGCGACATCCCACGGCCGTCGGCGACGGTCGGCGCTGTGTTGGACGCCTCGGCGTTCCACCCCGGGCACACGGCGCGGGAGCATCTGCGGATCTACTGCGCGATGGGCGGGTATCCCGACCGCCGCGCGGACGAACTGCTCGCCGTCCTCGGGCTGGCTGACGCGGCGAACCGCCGGACGAGGCAGTTCTCCACCGGCATGCGCCAGCGGTTGAACCTCGCGACCGCGCTGCTCGGTGACCCGCGCGTGCTGCTGCTCGACGAACCGAGCAACGGCCTCGACCCGGAGGGAATGGCGTGGCTGCGCGAGTTGCTGCGCGGCCTCGCCCGGGACGGCCGGACCATCCTCATCTCCAGCCACGTGCTCAGCGAGCTCCAGCAGATCGTCGACGACGTGGTGGTGATCCGCGGCGGACGGATGGTCGCCGCCGGATCCCTCGAGGAGCTCGCCAGCGGCACCCTGCCACCTGTCCTCCTGCGTTCGCCGCAGGCCGACCAGCTCGCGACCCTCCTCAAGCAGCACGCCGCGGACGGCCTGGCGGCGAGCAGGGTCGAGGACGTCGAGCCGGGTCGGCTGCGGGTGCACGGCCTGCGCACCGAGCAGATCGCCGACCTCGCGGCCCGGGCCGACGTCCGTCTGTACGAGATCGGCACCGAGGCCTCCAACCTCGAAGAGTGGTTCCTTTCGTTGGGTGACGACCGTCAGGGAGAGAACAGATGAGCAGGCTCGTCAAGGCGGAGTTGCGTAGGTTGCTCGCGACCAGGATCTGGCAGGTGGGCCTGCTGTGCGCGGCCCTGTGCGGTGGCGGGCTGGTCGGGTTGCTGACGCTGATCGGACCGGAGAACTTCCAACCACCCATGCCAGGCGTGGACACCGAGGTAGGGGTGGGCACCATCCTCGGCATGGTCGGCTTCACGGTGTTCGTTCCGGCCGTGCTCGGCACACTGGCGGTGCCGTCGGAGTACCGCCACCGCACGGTCACCTACACGTTCCTGTTCGCCCCGCGGCGCGGGCAGGTCCTGACGGCCAAGCTGGTCGCCTACGCCGCCGCCGGTCTGACGTACGGCGTGGTGCTCGCCGGCACCGCCGCCGCCGCGCTCTACGGCGGCGCGGCGGTCCACGGACTCACGCTCGGTCCGTCCACGGGGACGGTCCTCGAGGTCCTGACCAGGCTCGCCCTGTCCATGGCGGTGTACGTGCTGATCGGTGTGGGCGTCGGCGCGCTGATCCGCAACCAGGTGGCGGCGCTGCTCGTGGTCGTGGGCTACTTCTACATGGGGGAGACGCTGCTGTCGATGATCCCCTGGGTCAACCAGCTCTACCCGCTCCTGCCCGGTGGAGCCACCGCCGCTCTCACCGGATTCACCTACGTCACCGACGCGATGGCCACCGAGATCGGTACGACCTCCATCGATCTGCTGTCCCCCACGGGCGGGGGTCTGCTGCTCGCGGGGTACGCGGTGGCCGCCGCGGCGCTCGCCGTCGCGGTACCGATGCGGCGCGACGTCCAGTGAGGGGTGGCGGGGCAGCGTCCGGTGCGGCGTCCGGCGTCCGGCGTGCGGCGTTCGGTGGCTGGTGGCTGGTGCGGCGACGGTCAGCCGGGGTGGAACGCCCTGCTCCTGACCACGCTCTGCACCTCGTAGATGGATCCCTGCCGCGCATGCGTGGGTAGGGGGATCCGGACCGGGACGGGTTCGAGCCGGGGTTCGAGGACGGGGTCGCCCCGCAGCAACCGGCTGTTGAACTCGTCCCAGTCGCCCGACCCGACCAGCGGCCAGGCGTCGGCGGCGGCGTACTCCGCGAGGAGGAACCGTCGTGGCCGCGTGGAGGTGTTCGGCGCCGACCCGTGCAGGAGCCGGGCGTGGTGCACGGAGATGCCGCCGGCGTGCAGTTCGATGGGGACCGCCCGCTCCAGCAGCCCGTCCGGGGCGGTGACCGCGCCGGCGAAGTACCCGTCCTGGTGGTGGTCGAGGACCGGTCCGTGGTGAGACCCCGGCACGACCATCAGGCGCTTCGTCGTCCTGTAACGGATCCTGGCACCGATCAGTTCGGCGACGATGTCCAGGATCCGCCGGTGGCGCAGCACCCGGTCGTACACGTCGTGTTGGTGGTGTGGGGCCTTCAGCCGGCGGAGCCTGGGACGTTCGGGGGAGTGGCCCGGTTCGAGGTCGAAGACCTCCGTATGCGTGGTGACCTGACGCGAGCGTTCGACGAACTCCTCGGTGACGGCTCGCAGTTCGGCGACCTCCGCCGTGGTGAGGACGTTCTCCACGGCGATGTAGCCACGGTCGTGGTAGGCGGCCACCTGGTCGGCACCAAGGGCCGCCTGCTCCTCCACGGAGTGTCCGGCGCTCATGTCGTCCTCCTTCGGGGGCAGACGAGGGTCGCCCAGGACATGCCTGGGCTGTCTCCTCGACAACACGCGCCGGGACGCGTGGGCGCAAGGGCTCGCGGTGGCCGAAACCAGTCGCGGGTGGCGCCCACGCCCCCGCTCGCTCAGGCCTTCAGGCCGGTGGAGGCGAGCCCTTCGATGAAGTAACGCTGGCAGAACGCGAAGACCAGCAGGACCGGCACGATCGTCATCGTCGCCGCCGCCATCAGTGCGCTCACCTGGGTGAAGAACTGTCCCTGGAACAACGCGAGGGCGACCGGGAGGGTCTGCAACTCGGGTGAGTTGATGAAGATGAGCGGCCCGAGCAGGTCGTTCCAGGACTCCACGAAGGTGAAGATGCCCACCGCGGCCAGTGCCGGCTTGGCGAGTGGCAGCATGATCCGCCAGTAGATCGTGAGCGTGCCCGCGCCGTCGACCTTCGCGGCGTCCTCGAGTTCCTGCGGCAGCGACTTGAAGAACTGCCGCAGCAGGAAGGTGCCGAAGATCGGCGTGAACGCGCGCGGAACCCACAGCGGGTACTGCGTGTCCAGCCAGCCGACGTCACGGAACACGATGTACTGCGGGATGAGGTAGGCGACGTGCGGAATCAGCGAGCTGCCGAGCAGCAACAGGAACAACGTGTCCCGGCCCCGAAACCGCAGCCGCGCGAACGCGTAGCCGGCCAGCGGCGCGGTCACCAGCAGGCCCACCACGCTGAGCGCCGCGACCTTCACACTGTTGAGGAAGTACGGCAGGATCACCTCCCACGCCTGGGCGTAGTTGGCCATGGTGACGGTGCTCGGCACGAACTTCGGCGGCACGGTGAAGACGTCCGCCTCGGGTTTGAGTGACGAGCTGACCATCCAGATGAGCGGTAACAGAAATCCCAGCGCCAGCAGGATCATCGCGAGGTAGTAGGCCACGGTCGCGGCCCGTCCGAGCACCGATCTTCCCGCGGCGGTGCTGAACGACCTCGCGAGCGCGGGCTCGCTCGTCGCCGACATCGTCGGTGTTCTCCTTCGACTCGTTGGATCAGGGCTCTCGTACGGCTTGTCCTACGGCCTGTCACAGCTCCTAGTCGTAGTGGACCCAGCGGCGCTGAAGCTTCCACTGGATCACGGTGGCCGCGGCGATGACGGCGAACATGATCCACGCCATCGCACTGGCGTAGCCGACCTTCCCGGCACCGAACGCGGTCTGGTAGAGGTTCAGCATGAAGACGTTGGTCGCGTTGTTCGGGCCGCCCTGCGTCATCACGAAGACGATGCCGAAGACCTGGAACGTCCCGATGAACTGCGTGATGAGAACGAAGAACGTCGAGGGTGTGAGGAGTGGGAGGGTGACGTGCCACAGCCTGCGCCAGGCGCCTGCTCCGTCGACCTTGGCCGCGGCGTACAACGTGTCCGGAATGCCCTGCAGGCCGGCGAGGAACACGACCATCGGATAGCCGACGCCCTGCCACACGCTCGCCACGATGAGGGCGACCATCGCCCAACCCGACTGGGCGAGCCAGGAGGTGCCCTGGATGCCCACCATCGCGAGGAGGCCGTTGAGGACGCCGTTGTCGGGAGCGTAGAACCAGTACCACACGAAGCCGACGGCCACCGAGTTCGCGACGTACGGAACGAAGAACGCCAGCCGGAAGACGCCCATCGCCGGCAGTCTGCGGTTGCAGAGCAGAGCCAGCACGAGCGCGAGGAGGGTCGTGAGGGGGATCGCGCCGGCCATGAAGACGAAGGTGTTCCGGACGATCCGATGGAACAGTTCGTCGGAGAAGAGCAGCGTCGTGTAGTTGCGCAGTCCGACGAAGTGGCGGGGAGAGATTCCGTCCCAGTCCGTGAGTGACGTGACGGTCGTCATCAGGATCGGGTAGAGCTGGAAGACCGCGATCCCCGCCACGACGGGGGCGACGAAGAGGTAGCCGAACATCGCCTCCCGTCGTGCCGCGAAACCGCCGCCACGGCGAGCCGGTGGTTCCCTTCGGTGCCGGAGACCGCTCCTGGTCGTCGTCTGTGTCGTCATGGCACCAGCTCAACTACTTCCACGCATGGCCTGCTCGACCTTGGCCCGCAGCGGAGGCAGAGCGTCCGCGGCCTTCGTCTTGCAGTTGTAAACGTCGTCGAGCACGGGGCGATAGATGTTCTTCGCGCCTTCGGCGCCCTTGATCTTGCCGGGCAACACCGACTTGTCGGCCGCGTCGACGAACAGGCCGACGTGCGCCGGCGGCTTGTCGCTGGGCTTGAGGAGTGCCGCTGCCTTGCGCGCACCCGGAACGAAGTAGTTGGTCCTCGCGAAGTTCTCCGCCCCCTCGCCCTCGGAGAGGAACCGGAGCAGCTCCCACGCCCCGTCCGGATTCGCCGCCCGCTTGGGGATGCACCAGGTCAGCTGGCTGCCGTAGGTCATCTGCTGCTTCATCGCCGGGATGGGTGCGATGTCCCAGTCGAAGTTCTTGACGTTCTGACTGGCGTACGACGTGAACGTCGAGGTCGCCTCGACCATGGCGAGCTGGCCGGCGACGAACATCTGGTTGGAACGCTGGTCCTGCTTGAGGGATGCCCAGTCGGGCTGTACGTGGGCGGCGCAGGTCAGGTCGGCCACGCGCTGGACAGCGTCGAGCCCTTCCGGGCCAGCGAGAGTAAAGCGCTTTCCATCCGCCGAGAACGGACCGTCACCGCCGTTGTTGACGGGGTGGACCACTTCGTAACCCGTGTCCTGGACGATCGCCGCGCCCCACTGGCCCTGCTTGGTGAGGCGGCGGGCGCGGTCGAGGAAGTCGTCCCAGGTCCAGCCGTCGGCGGTCCAGGTGGTCGGCGGCAGCTCCACTCCCGCCTTCTCGAACATCGTGCGGTTGTAGAAGATGACGCGAGGTTGGATGCCCACGCTCCACGCGGGCACGGTGCCGTCGGCCTGCCGGCCCATGTCGTAGACCGCTGGGAAGTAGTCACTGCGATCCAGCTTGTCCCGCTTGAGATACGTCGCCAGATCGGTCAGCTGGCCGGTGGCACCGTAGTTGGGAATGTTGTCGTCGTCCACACGCATCAGGTCGGGCGGATCGCCGGATCCCAACAGTGCGCGGGTCTTCGCCCAGTAGTTCGTCATCGTGGGCGTGTACTGGATCTTGATCTCGATCCCGGTCTTGGCGGTGAACTTCTCGAACGCGTCGTTCCAGGGCGTTCCAGTGGGTGGATCCCAGTTCATGACCGTGAGGGTCTTGGCCGAGGCCCGGTCTCCGCCGCCACCGCCACAGGCCGCGACAACCGGGGCCGCGGCGAGGGATCCGGTGAGAAGGGCGATGCTCTTGAGGACACTTCGACGACTCGTCGGTGCGGGCAGTGTCATGGCGAAAACATCCCTTGGATTGGCGTCTCTTACGAACTGGACGTGGTCGGCGACCGGCATGAACCACCCCCGCGAGGAGATGGCTTGCGGCGCACGTCATGCCCTAAGCCGCTTCGGCGGGGCTTCGGCAAGGACGCGTTGCGGATGCGGCCAACTCTGGCCGCCCTTTCGCATAGGTGAATCCCATCCACCCATGCGAATCGTTTGGAGCTTAACCAGACCCGTCGGAGGGCAGCAAGTTTCGGATGCGAGGGTGGCCGAACCCGGGCACGCCGTGCGAGCGAGGCAGGAGCTGGTCCAGGAGTCAGGCGGGAGCGGGTGTCCTCGATCGGCCGCGGGGCAGACGGACCGACACGACCTGCGGCCCAGGTGGCCGATGTCGGTCGGGTTCGCGGTCTCGGGCAGGAGAAACCCGCATCGCGCAAGCGCTGCTCCCCCATCGGTCGTCCACGCCTCGACCACCTTCGGATTGGCAACGTCGCGCGCGTCTCGACGAGCGATGAGCCGCCGTCGGCGCTGCGACCACCATGAAGCGCTGCGACTACGATGAAGCGGTGCCCGGCGCCGGAGAATCCGGCGGGAGCCGCTCCACGGTCGCCCCACTCACCGATGGGCTCGCTCCCGACCTGGCCCTGACCCTGCGTTCGATCGTCGAGTCGGCGGCCGAGCAGGTGTCTGCCCAGTTCGCCATCCTGATCGCGAGCATTCCCGGCGAACACGTCTCGACGTTCGTCACCTTCGGCTTTCCGGAGGAGCCTGACAGAACACGCGAACTCCGCGCGCTCGACAGCATCGACGATCTCCCTGAGTTGACCGGCCTGTCGTGCATCGAGGACATCGACCGGTATCGCGCCGCCCACGCTCTTCCACCGCGTTCGTCGGTACTCACCAACCTGATCGGTGCGCCGATCTATCTGGACGAACAGCCCCTTGGCTGTCTCTATCTTGCGAACAAACGCGGACCGCGTGCCTTCACGGGTGAGGACGAGGAGCCGGTGCTCGCGATGGCGACCGCCGCGGCCGCCGCGATCGAGAACGCCCGGCTGTTCCGCGTCGAGCAGCGCCGCCAGCAGTGGTTGGAGGCGGCGCTGGAGATGACGCGGGTCCTGCTCAGCGACGTGGGACGCATCCAGGCCGCGCGGGTCGCGGTCCGGCTGCTACGAGGGGTCGCCGCCGCCGACTACGCCGCCTTCGTGCTCCTCGACGACGCCTACCAGGGGGGCGCGATCGCGTTCGAGGCGGTGGACGGTCTCGACATGGGTCACCTCGCCGGAACGCCCGGACGGCTCCAGGGCATAACCGCCCGGGTCGCGGCGACCGGCGAGGGTGTGGTCAGTCCCCGGATCACCGAGGAGCCGGACTTCGACCCGCCGGCGCCGGTGGCCAAGGCGCTGTCGGTGCTGGGGCCGGGCATGTATCTCCCGCTCGCCGCGGCGGGGAGGGTGTTCGGTGTCCTCATCATCGGATGGCGGCGTGGCGCGTCCGACGACCACGTCGCTCCCACCGAGGTTCGGATGGTGGAGATGATCGCCGGCCAGGTGGCCCTGGCCCTGCAGGAGGTTCAGGCGCGAAGCCTGGTGATGGAGGACCGGGACCGGATCGCCCATGACCTCCGCGAGGTCACGGTCGGTCGGCTCTTCGCCGTCGACGCCCATCTTCTCGGCACCGTCGCGATGATCTCCGAGCGTGACGCCCGGGATCGGGTCAACGACGCGATCGACGAACTGCGCGACACCAACCAGCAACTGCGTTCGGCGATCTCCACCCTGGACCAGGCAGAGACGTCGGAGCCGCGTCCGGCCAGCGATCTGATGATCGACGAGATCGACGCGGCCCGCACCACCTTCGGTTTCACTCCACGCCTGATCATCCACGGATCGCTGGACCGCGACCTTCCGCCCTACCTGGGACGTGAGCTCGCGGGAGGTCTCCGCGAGGCGCTGGTCAACGCTGCGAGCCACGAGGCGCCGAGCAGCGTCGAGGTCGACGTGACGGTGACCGCCAGCCAGGTCAGCGTCCTGGTGAGCGACGACGGTCGGCAGCGGGAACAGCAGCCAACCCCCGGGGCGCTGGGCCAGCTCCGGGCGAGATCGGAACGACTCGGCGGGTCCTGTGGCGTACGGCAGGGCGCGACTCCCGGCACCACGGTCGTGGAGTGGAAGGTACCGCTGACCATCCCGCGGGCGTCCGGCCCCCGGTAGTGGTGGGGGAGCTGCTCCGGAGCTGGAGCGCGTCAGGGGTCAGGGCGGGTCCGGATGTGCGTCCAGGCCCGAGACCTCGGCGTAACCCACCCGCGGCGGACTGGCGGATTGGGCGAGGCGGGCTACGAAGGTGGGCTCGTCCACGACCTCGACGCCAACGGGATGGAAAGGACGTCCGGCGTCAAGAACCGCGCCGCGGACGATTCGCAGGGCGTCAACCGCGGCTTGCCTGAGGGTGCTCGCCTCGAGGGAGAGTGACGCCGAGACCCTTCCGATCTCATGCTCTCGACCTACGGAGGTGTTGTAGGAGGACAGTGCCGCGGCGATGGAGAGCAGATCGATGTCCGACATGGCGCTTCCGTCGCGCCACTCGACCCGAGCTACCCAACTGGTCATCAGTCTCTTCCCCTCCTCCCACGCTACGGCGCGGTGGTGACCGGCACCTACGACGGGCACCCCTACGCCGCAGGTGAAACCGGACATCGCTCGCCGATGCCGCGGCTGGTGCGATAACGGCCGAACGTCGATGACCGCATGGACCTATTACGCTGAAACACGTGGCCGGAGCTGAAGAGTCCGGAAGGGGGCCGAACGCGGGTGCGGCGGAATCGACCGTCGCGCAGGACCGCGTCGGCGTCGATTTCCCCTCGGCCGCCACCCGCTATCTCGAACAGCTGCTGGAATCCGCCGCGCATCTGGTCCGGGCCCGCTTCGGGCTGTTGGCGCTCACGGCGGAGGACGGAGCGGTGAACGGTCTGTTCACCTGCGGACTCCTCTGTTCCGACGGTGGCTTCTCCGAACGGTTTCCGGAGCTTCGTGAGATCCATGACGTACTGGCCAAGTCGCCTCGGCCGCAACGCATCGCCGATCTCGCGGAGCACAGGGAGAGCCGCCAGCTGCCGACGTATGAGTCGTCGATCACCAGCGTGCTCGCGGTTCCTGTCAATCTGCGCGAGCGGGCGTACGGCCAGCTCTATCTGATGAACAAACAGGGCGTCCGCGAGTTCACCGAGAGCGATGTGGCGGCCGTGTCGGCGCTGGCCACGGCCGCCGCGGCGGCGGTGGAGAACGCCCAGCTGCTCAGCAGCCACACCCGCCGTCAACAGTGGCTGTCGGCGAGCCTGGAGAGCACCCGCCTGTTGCTGGGTGAGATGGACCGGCACGAGGCCCTTCGCATGATGGCGAGGAAGGTACGCCAGGTCTCCGGAGCCGACTACGTCGCGATCACGGCGGCCCATCCCGCCTATCCGGAGGACCTGCTCGTGTTCGAGGCGGTCGAGGGCCTCGGCCTGGACTACCTCGTCGGACATCCGGTACCACGGGTGGGCTACGCCGCCGCCGTCATCGAGACCGGCGTCAGTGTGGTGAGCCCGAACATCACCCTCGAGGACGGCTTCGGCCCGCCACCCGTCGTCTCCGAGGCGATGTCCGTTCTGGGGCCCGGGATGTATCTGCCGCTCACGGCCGGTGGCGAGGTCCTCGGCACGCTGATCGTCGCGTGGCGCCACGGCTCCCCCTACGAGCGGACGGCGATCGCCGAGGCGCAGGCCGTGGAGGTCTTCGCCAACCACGCGGCACTCGCGCTCCGCCAACTCCAGGAGCGGGAGCAGGTACTCGACGACAGAGAGCGGGTGGCAGGCGACCTGCGCGACGGTGTGCTGGAGCGGCTGTTCGCGATCGGCACACACCTGCACGGTGCCGCGGGCATCCTCGCCCAGCCCGACGTCCAACATCGACTCAACGAGGCGATCGACCATCTCGATGAGACCACCCGCCAGATCCGCTCCTCGATCTTCCCGCATCACCTGGAGGAACCGACAGAACAGCGTCTGGCGAGCGTGCAGGTCCTGGAGGAGATCGATGCCGCGCGGGTCATCCTCGGATTCACGCCACGGCTCGTCGTCCATGGCGCCGTCGACCGTAGCCTGCGTCCCAGCATCGCGCACGAACTCGTCATGGCGGTGCGAGAGGCGCTGCACAACGCGGCCGCCCACCAGGGTTCGCAGCTTGTCGAGGTCGCGGTGGAGGTCGCGGAGAACCAGCTCAACGTGACGGTGACCGACGACGGCACGGTGGACGAACCCGCGATGCCCTCCAACGCGTTGCACCAGCTACGGGACAGGGCGCGACGCCTGGGAGGTTCCTGCTCGTCCAGGCCTCGCCCCGCGGGTGGGACAACCGTCCGGTGGAGCATCCCGTTGCCGGCGCACACCGGACCCTAGGAGCGATCTCGTCGGTTTCCCAGCGACGACGGTCGTGACGACAACGCCGTCGGTCCGTCGAGGCTCGCGCCCCTTTGATGGGAAGATGCTCACGCTCGTGTGGGTGACAGCGACGCGGCGCGGTGAGACTGTGGACGTGGGCTCGCCGGCGGGGCCAGTGCCATCTACCGGCGGCGGGCCCACCATCTGGTAGCGGGTAGTCGTCGTCCCGCCCGGCCGCCGATGGTGTCACTGAGGTGAGTGGCCTCACCCGCGGGTTGCCGCGCCATGGCGGCCAAGCGCCGGACGCGGCAACCCGCGCCCCGCCACCGGGTGACGCCCGGCTCGGTGAGGAAACCGCACTTTGCCGTCAGGGATCCATCAGGGATCCGTCAAGGCCGTCGCTCCTCGGGCGTGGTGTGAGTTGGATGAAGGCCTGCTGCTTGTCCTACCGGCATGCCGCCGGAGTTTCGCGGGAGGTCACGATGATCGCGATCCCGGTCGCGTCGTTCCCAGCCTTTACCCCCGGCCGTCGGAGACGGTGATGCGTGGGGGAGCCGTGGAGCCGCGTCGCGTCTTCCGGACGGGTGGTTGGCAGCCGCCACGTCCGGCGCGCAGATACCAGCCGTGGCCGGTCATTCTCGTCCACGGACTCCTCGCCGGAGCCCTGGTCAGCGTCCTGGTCGCGGTCGCGGCGATGCCCTTCGTCGGTGCGTACCTTCTTCTCGCGGTCGCCTTGATGGTCGTCGGCTCGGCTCTGCCCCGTCTCCCCGCCGCGGTGGTGGCGTTGCTGGACGGGTTGCTCATCGAGTTGGTGGTGCAGTGGGGAGAGGCGTCGCCGGGTTCGGTCGCGCTCGGCGGTCTGCGGATCGCGGCGCTGGTGGGGGCGACGGTCGGCCTCTCCGAACTGGTCAGGTACCGGCTGCGCCGGCGAGCGGACCTGGACGCGGACTGATGGGCAGGTTCGTCCTCGTGGTCGCGGTCCTGGCGGTGTGGGCAGCCATGGTGTGGGGATCGGAGTGGCTCTACTCCCGCCATGGATCCCGCCGCGGGAGATGATCGAACTCACCTGATCGCCCCCTCGGGCAGCGCCTGCCGCGAGAGTTCTGGGATAAACTCCGTCACTGGTGTGCCGGGAAGCCTGGTCGGCGTCGTTCAGCGACGCCGAGTGAGAGGAGCTTCCCGTGAGGGCACGAGATCTGGCTGCCGACTACCCGACCGTAAGAGTGGACAGTGCGGCGATCGAGGCGGCACGGCTGTTGGCGGGGGAGAACCTGCCGGGTCTGGTGGTGGTGGATCACAGGGGCAGGCCGGTCACGGTGCTGCCGGGGACGCAGGTGCTGCGGCTCGGCGTCCCGGCCTACTGCCAGGAGGATCCGGCGCTCGCGCGGGTGGTCGACGAGGCGCACGCCGACGTCTTTCTGCGGGAGTTGGCTGACCGAACGGTGGCGGAGTGTCTGCCTGAACGGCCGCGTGAGCTTCCGGTGGTCGACTCCGACGCGACGGTCCTGGAGATCGCCGCGTTGATGGCACGCACCCGTAGTCCGTTGGTGGCCGTCGTCGACGTCAGCGGTTCCCTGTCCGGGGTGGTCACCCTGGACGCGCTGCTGGACCGGATGCTGGCGACGTGAGCGCCACCGCCTGGATCGCGATCGCGGTCTTCGCCCTGGCCTATGTGCTGATCGCGACTGAGTGGGTGCACCGGCTGGCCGCCGCCATCGGCGGCGCCTGCGTCATGCTCGTGCTCGGCATCACCGACCCCGATCACGCTTTCTTCTCCCCACACTCGGGTATCGACTGGAACGTCATCTTCCTGCTGATCGGGATGATGCTGATCGTCGCGGTTCTCAAACGGACGGGGCTGTTCGAGTTCCTCGCGATCTGGGCGGTCAAACGTGCCCGCGGTCAGCCGTTCCGGGTCATGGTCATCCTCGTCCTGGTCACCGGCCTGGCCTCGGCGGCCCTGGACAACGTCACCACCGTGCTGCTGATCGCGCCGGTGACGTTTCTGGTCTGTGGTCGGCTCGGTGTGCCGGTGGCGCCGTACCTCATCGCGGAGGTGATGGCCTCCAACATCGGGGGTACGGCGACGCTGATCGGTGATCCGCCCAACATCATCATCGCCTCGCGCGCCGGGCTCACCTTCAACGACTTTCTGATTCACCTGGCACCGTTCGTCGTTGTGGTGCTGGTGGTCTTCATCGGCCTGTGCCGCGTGCTGTTCCGTTCGGCGTTCCAGGTGGACGCGGAGCGGGCGGCGTCGGTGATGGAGCTTCGCGAACGCGACGCCATCCGCGACGCACGTCTGCTCATGGTTTCGCTGGCCGTGCTGGGAGTGGTGCTGCTGGCGTTCGTGACCCACACGATCCTGCACCTGGAGCCCTCGGTGGTGGCTCTGGTTGGTGGACTGGCGTTGTTGGCGCTGTCGCGACTCGACGCCGCCGAGGTGGTCCGCGACGTCGAGTGGCCCACGCTGGCGTTCTTCGCCGCACTGTTCGTCATGGTGGGTGGCCTGTCGGCGACCGGTGTGATCGACACGGTCGCCAAGGCGGCCACCGACGCCATGGCCGACCGGCTCGGCGTGGCGACCATGGTGCTGCTCTGGGGGTCGGCGGGCCTGTCGGCCATCGTCGACAACATCCCCTACGTCGCCACCATGTCGCCGATCGTCGCGGACCTCGTCTCGGCCAGTGACGCCGGAGCACGTGGGCAGGTGCTGTGGTGGGCGCTCGCCCTCGGTGCCGACCTGGGCGGCAACGCCACCGCCATCGGTGCCTCGGCCAACGTCGTGATGCTCGGTCTCGCCGAGAAGGCGGGCCGTCCCATCTCCTTCTGGGAGTTCACCCGCTACGGCCTGGTCGTCACGGCGGTCACCATCGCGCTGGCCGTGCCGTACCTCTGGTTCCGCTACCTCCTCTGACACCGGCCGGGAAGTATCGACACACTGCAACGGAAGGAAGGAAGCCGTGCGAAGGCAGGCCGCGCGAACTGCGATCGGGCCGATGGCCCTGGTGGCGGCGGAACAGTACCGACCCGTGCCCGAACGCCTGGTCCAGGACGGGTTGGCCCGCAGGCTGCTCCCCGGCGCGGCCCGGTGGCTCGCGGCATCGACGCGGTGGCGTCCGATCGGCGACTTGCTGATCAGGGTGACCGAAGGGAAGGGGCGCGGACTGACCGCCAGCCTGCTGTGCCGGAAGCGCTATGTCGACGACACCCTCCAGGAGGCGCTGGTGGCCGGGATCGAGGCCGTCGTCGTCCTCGGCGCCGGCCTGGACACGCTGGCGTACCGGCACCCGGAGTTGCAGCGCTGTCGGGTCTTCGAGGTGGACCTGCCCGAGAACATCGCGTACAAGCGGGCCAGGCTCACCGCCGTGTTCGGTCGCGTGCCCCACCACGTCAGTCTGGTGCCGATCGACCTCGACTCCGCGGACCTCATGGAGGTCCTCGCAGCCCACGGTTACGAGCCGGCGTGGAAGGCGTTCTTCTCGTGGGAGGGCGTGACCCAGTACCTCAGCGAGGATGGCGTTCGAAGGACACTGTCGGCACTCGCGAGTGCCGCCGCCGGAAGCCGGCTCGTATTCACCTTCGTCCGCAGGGACTTCCTGGACGGCTTGCACTTCTACGCCGCGGAGCCGGCGTACCAGGAGTTCTGCGTCAGGAGGCGGTTGTGGCGGTTCGGCCTCGCCCCGGAGGGGGTCGGCGCCTTCCTCGCGGAGTACGGCTGGCGGGAGGTCGAACAGCTCTCCGGGATGTGCCTACGCGCCCGCTACGTCGAGCCGACCGGACGCGCGCTGCCGGTCTCGGAGATCGAGCGATCCGTGCACGCCGAGAAGCTGTGACGTCGTCGGGACCCGGATCCTTTGGGAGAGGAAGGCCTATGGAAGGTCTCGACGGCGGGGTGGAACGCGAGACGGCGGTGGCGCGACTCGACGCGGGGGTGGTGGAGTACCGGCTGGAGCGACGTGGCGAGACGTCCGTGCTGGTGTTCCACGGTGGTCACATGCGGGCCGGGCTCCCCTTGGGCGAGGAGGTCTTCGCGGAACTCGGGTGCACGGTGCTGGTGCCGTCCCGCCCCGGATACGGGCGGACGCCCGTCGGCACCGGCAGATCTCCGGCCGGGTTCGCCGATGCCAGCCGGGAGTTGTGCCGCCACCTCGGCATCGAAGGCGTGGACGCCGTGGTGGGCGTCTCGGCGGGAGGACGGACCGCGATGGCGATGGCCGCGCGGCACCCGGAGCTTGTCCGACGGCTGATCCTGCAGAGTTCGGTGGGTTTCCTGCCCTGGCCGGACCCGCGTACTCGGCTGATGGCTTCCGTCGCCTTCAACCCGGTGACCGAACGCGCGACGTGGGCGGCCGTGGCAGCCATGATGCGCCACGTGCCCGCGCTCGGCCTCCGGACGCTGGTGGGTGACCTGTCCAGCGAACCGGTGAACGTCGCTTTCGCGAGTCTCGGCACCGAGCATCGGGACCTGCTGCGTTGGCTGTTCTCCCGGATGCGGTCGGGGCGGGGTTTCCTGAACGACCTTCGCCAGGTCGGTGCTGACGGGCTGGAGATCAGCCAGCCGACGCTGGTCGTCGCGAGTCGCAAGGACGGCTCCGTGCCGTTCGCGCACGCCGAGTCGCTCGTCGGACGGATTCCGAACGCCGTGCTGGTGGCGAGTGAGGCAGCGAGCCACTTCATCTGGCTGGGCAGCGACTATCCCGCCATCGCCGAGCGGATCTCGCGCTTCGTAGCGTCGTGACGGTTGGACGCGGCGAGGAATTTACCTGGTTGGGAGTTTCTTGGGATTCCCTCCGTGCCCGCCCGATCACAAGATGCGGCGGGTTTGTAATTGCAAACATATTGCGACAAGAATGGGCCCTCGACATCTCGCGGTCGCCCGGCCGCGGCGTCGAGGAGGGATCTTCGTGCACATCCCGGACGGCTACCTGAGCCCGCAGACCAGTGCGGTGTTCACCGTGGCGATGGTCCCGATGTGGTGGCAGTCCGCGCGCCGGGTGCGCCGGGTGGTCAAGAGCCGTTACGTCCCGCTCCTCGCCCTGGGCGCGGCGTTCTCGTTCGTGATCATGATGTTCAACGTCCCGATCCCGGACGGCACGACGGCCCACGCCGTCGGGGGCGGGTTGATCGCGATCTTGCTGGGGCCCTGGGCGGGCTGCGTCGCGGTGTCGATCGCCCTGCTGATCCAGGCGCTGTTCTTCGGCGACGGGGGAGTGCTGGTCTTTCCCGCCAACGCGTTCAACATGGCCGTGGTGTTGCCGTTCGTGGCGTACGGCGTCTACCGCCTGCTGTCGCGCAACGCCGCCTTGACGTCGCGGCGGCGGATCGTGGCGGGCGCGGTCGGCGCCTACGTCGGTCTCAACGCCGCCGCGCTGGCGGCCGCGGTGGAGTTCGGGCTCCAGCCCGACCTGTTCCACCGTGCTGACGGGATGCCGTTGTACGCGCCGTTCCACCTGGCGCAGACGATCCCCGCGATGATGCTCGCGCACCTCGTCGTGGCCGGGGTGGTGGAGGCGATCCTCACCGCCGGCGTCGTCGCCTACCTCCAACGCGCCAACGTCCCGTTGCTACGGATCAACGCGCCGGACGTCCCGCTGACCGACGCGGAGGTCCGGCGTCGCCCGGTCAGTCCGGTGAAGGCCGGTCTCGCGACCCTGGTGATCTTCGCGGTCGTGAGCCCGCTGGGGCTGCTCGCGCCGGGCGGTGCCTTCGGTGAGGACGCGCCCGAAGATCTGGACCTCGCGAAGTACCACCTGTCCGCGGTGCCCACCGGCCTCGCGAAGTACACCGACTTCTGGGGCCACACGCTGCTGCCCGGTTACGGGAACGGCGGCGCGTGGCAGTACATCCTGTCCGCCGTCGTGGGCATGGCGGTGATCGCGGCCCTGGTCGCCGCCCTCGCGTGGGGCCTGCGCAGGCTGCGCGGTGGCGAGGTGGAGGCACGTGACCTCGACGAGCCGGAGCGGGTGGCGGACGGCCAGGAGACGTTGTCGAAGTGAGTGCCGTGACCGAGGCCAGGTCGCCTGGGACCACACCACAGTGGTTGCTGCGAGGAGAGCTCGCGCTGTGCCCGTGTGGCTGCATCGGCAAACGTCGCAAGGGCAGCTTCGTGGCCAAGACGCTCACCGGCCTGGCAGGAGTCGTCGGCCAGGCGATCTTCAGCGAGGACGTGGCGGGCCGCAAGGGCCTGTTGCAGCGGATCGACCCGCGCGTCAAGCTCGTCACGACGCTGGTGCTTCTCGTCGCGGTGGCGTTCCTGCGCCAGCTTCCGCTGCTCGCGCTCGCCTACGTGGGCACCGTCGCCCTCGCCGCGGGGTCAGGGCTGTCGGTCGGCTTCTTTCTCAAGCGGGTCTGGCTGTTCGTCCCGATCTTCACCGGCATCGTGGTGGCGCCGGCCACCCTGTCGATCGTCACCCATGGCGAGGTGATTCTCCCGCTGTGGCACTGGCACGGCCACGTCGAGGGCATCACCGCGCAGGGCCTGCACGGAGCCGCTCTGATCATCCTCCGGGTGGCGACGTCGGTGTCGCTGGTCGTCCTGTTGACGTTGACGACGCCGTGGGTGCGGCTGCTGGCCGGGCTCCGCGCGCTCGGTGTACCCCGGATGTTCGTCCTCACCATCGGCATTGCCTACCGCTACCTGTTCCTGCTCCTCGACTCGGTGGACGACATGTACACCGCCCGCAAGGCACGCACGCTCGGTCCGGAGACCGACGTCCGGGAAGGGCGGCGCTTCGTGGCCGCCGGCGCGGGAGCGTTGTTCGGTCGCGCCCACCAACTGTCCGTCGAGGTCCACCAGGCGATGACCGCCCGCGGGTACGTCGGAAACGCCCGCACCCTGGAACGCTTCCAGGTCGCCGGAGTCGACCTGGCCTGGTCGGTCGTCGTGGTGGCGGTCGCGGCCGCCCTGCTGCTCGTCGACCACGGAATGGGAGCCTGACCCGGTGCCGCACGACCGTCACCCCGCCGATCACCCCGCCGACCAGGCCGCCGAGCACGGCGAGCCGCTCTTTCACTGCCGCGATCTGCGGCACGCCTACCTCGGCCGGTTCACCGCGCTGGACGGCGTCGACCTGCGGGTACGCCGCGGTGAGACGGTCGCTCTCCTGGGTGCCAACGGGTGTGGCAAGTCCACCTTGCTCAAGGTCCTGGACGGGCTGCTCTTCCCCGACTCGGGGACGTTCACGGCGTTCGGTGAGACGGTGACCGAGGACAAGCTGGAGGACGAGCAGTTCAACCGGGGCTTCCGGTCGCGGGTGGGTTTCGTCTTCCAACACTCCGACGCGCAGGTGTTCTCGCCCAGCGTCCGGGAGGAGATCGCCTTCGGCTGTCTCCAGCTCGGGCTGAGCACCGAGGAGACGCGGGCGCGCGTCGACGACGTGCTGGCGATGCTCGACATCGAGGATCTGGCCGACCGGGCACCCTTCCAGCTCTCCGGCGGGCAGAAGAAGCGCGTGGCGCTCGGCTCGGTGTTGGTGATGAACCCCGAGGTGCTGCTCTTCGACGAGCCGACGGCGGCGCTCGACCCGAGGACGCAGTTCTGGCTGATCGAGCTGATCGGTGAGTTGCACGCGGTGGGCAAGACGATCGTCCTCGCCACCCACGACCTGGACGCGCTGCGGGAAACGGCCGACCGTTGCGTCGTCTTCTCCGAGGAACACCAAGTGGTCGCCGACGGCCCCACCGACGAGATCCTGCTCGACCGGCAGCTGCTGCTGGATGTCAACCTCGTCCACCCACGCAGCCACCTCGACGTCGGCGCCCAGGGCGGCTGAGGTCGCGTGACCGCCAAGCCTGTCCACGTGACCGGTAGAGTGCGCGTCCGTCCCCTCCCGCGCGCCCGAGGTGTCCCGCAGTGAGCTCCGCACCACCCGCACCCACACCGGTGCCGCCCACGGTGCCGCCCACGGTGACGGTCGTCGGGATCGGGGCTGACGGCTGGGACGGACTCGCGGCGACCTCGCGGGCGGCGCTCCACGACGCGGAGGTGCTGGTCGGTGGCGCTCGGCAGCTCGCCCTGCTTCCCGCGTCGTGTCCCGGCGAGCGGGTGACCTGGCCGACTCCGCTGCGACCCGCCGTACCCAGGATCCTCACCGCGCACGCCGGACGCCGGATCGCCGTCCTGGCCAGCGGCGACCCCATGTTCTACGGCATCGGGCGGGCTCTGTGCGACGTGGCCGGGGCCGACGCGGTGCGCGTCCTGCCCCATCCGTCCTCGGTGTCCTACGCCTGCGCGCGGCTCGGCTGGGCGGTCGAGGACATCGAGGTCGTCACCCTCGTCGGCCGACCGATCGCGGGTCTCGCCGCCGGCCTACACGAGGGGCGGCGGCTCCTGGTGCTCAGTGCCGGCGCGGCCACCCCGGCGCAGGTCGCGGCCCTGTTGTGCGAGCACGGCTTCGGGCCGAGCCGGATGCGGGTCCTCGAACAGCTCGGCGGCGCGCGGGAACGCCACGTCGACGCGACGGCGCAGGACTGGGCAACGCCACCCGATGATCTGCCGCACGTCGTCGATCCGCTGAACGTCGTCGCGGTCGAGTGTCGACGCGCACCCGGTGCCCGCCGACTGGGCGCCGTACCCGGCCTGCCCGACGACGCGTACGAGCACGACGGCCAGCTCACCAAGCGGCACGTCCGCGCGGCGACCCTCGCGGCGCTCGCGCCCGCACCCGGTGAGCTCCTGTGGGACGTCGGCGGGGGCGCCGGATCCATCGCGATCGAGTGGATGCGCACCCACCGGTCCTGTCGCGCCGTCACCGTCGAACGCGATTCGAGCCGCTCCGAACGCATCGTCCGCAACGCCGTACGGCTCGGCGTTCCGACCCTGCAGGTGGTCACCGGGTCGGCGCCGGACGCGCTCGCGGACCTTGCGGCGCCGGACGCCGTGTTCGTCGGCGGAGGACTGACCGTCCCCGGTGTGCTGGAGGCCTGCTGGGACGCCCTGCCCGCCGGCGGACGGCTGGTGGCCAACACCGTGACGCTGGAGTCCGAGGCGCTGCTCGCGCGGTGGTACCACCGCCACGGTGGGGAGCTGGTACGCCTCGCGGTCGCGCATGCCGCACCGGTCGGCGGGTTCACCGGCTGGCGGCAGGCCATGCCGGTCACCCAGTGGGCCGTCCGCAAGGACCCGGACCGCGCGGCCCACCCGGACCACACCCCCGCGGGAGTCGACGGATGACTGTGTACTTCATCGGCGCCGGTCCCGGCGCCGCGGACCTGATCACGGTGCGCGGCGCGCGGACGCTCGCCAGGTGCCAGGTGTGCCTGTACGCCGGCAGCCTTGTCCCCGTGGAGCTGCTCGCGGAGTGTCCACCGGGCGCGCACCTGGTCGACACCGCCCAGCTCGACCTCGACCAGATCACCGCGGAGCTCGTCCGGGCGCACGAGGAGGGCCACGACGTGGCCCGGCTGCACTCCGGCGACCCGTCGGTCTTCAGCGCCGTCGCCGAACAGATGCGCCGGTTGGACGCGGCAGGGGTGCCGTACGAGGTGGTGCCGGGGGTGCCGGCGTTCGCCGCCGCCGCGGCCGCCCTGAAGCGGGAGCTGACCGTCCCGACGGTCGGTCAGACGGTCATCCTCACCCGCGTCGCGGCCCGCGCCACCCCGATGCCGGACGGCGAGGACCTCGCCACCCTCGGCCGGAGCGGGGCACTGCTGGTCCTGCATCTGGCCGCGAGGTACGTCGACCGGGTGGTGGAGGAGTTGGTGCCCCACTACGGAGCCGACTGCCCGGCCGCCGTGGTCGCCTACGCGAGCCGCCCCGAGGAGGTCGTCCTGCGCGGTCCGCTCGGTCACATCGCGGAGCAGACGAAGGCCGCGGGCATCCTCCGCACCGCGGTCATCATGGTCGGCCGGTCACTCGGGGCGGAACAGTTCCGCGACAGCCACCTCTACTCACCGCAGCGGGAGCGGTCAGCTCCTTGAGGGATCGCGTCTCACCGTGCCCGCGGGGGAGGAGTGGCCCGGCTGGGTTCGCTGCGACCGACGATGCCGCCGGCGCGGTCGACGCAGATCACGTCGACGGTGACCGGCGCGCCGCGAAGCACCCGAAGGGCCTCGTCCCGCGCGGCCACGGCCACGACGTCGCCGAGCGGCACGCCACGCGCGACGCAGAGCTGGAGCGCGGCGAGCCCGGTGTTGGCGTCGGCGACCTCCGCCGCCAGCGCCTCCTCGGCGCCGGCCTCCCGCGCGAGCCTCGCCAGGAAGCCCTTGTCGACCTGGGAACGCGCGGAGTGCAGGTCGAGGTGGCCGGCGGCGAGTTTGGACAGCTTCGCGAACCCGCCACAGATGGTCAACCGGTCGACCGGGTGCCGGCGGACGTACTTGAGCACCGCACCGGCGAAATCACCCATGTCGAGAAGGGCGTCCTCGGGCAGGTCGTACTCCGCGACGGCGGTCCGCTCCGAGGTCGAGCCGGTACAGCCCGCCACATGGGTGCGCCCGGCCGCGCGCGCGACGTCGACGCCGCGGCGGATCGAGTCGATCCAGGCCGAGCAGGAGTACGGCACCACGACGCCCGTCGTGCCCAGGATGGACAGCCCGCCGAGGATGCCGAGCCGGGGGTTCCAGGTGGACCGGGCGATCTCCTCGCCGTTGTCGACCGAGATGGTGATCTCGACGTCGCCACCGCCGTCGTGGCGCTTGGCCACCGCCGCCACGTGGTCGCGCATCAGCTGCCGGGGAACGGGGTTGATGGCGGGCTCTCCGACGTCCAGAGGCAGGCCCGGTTTGGTGACGGTGCCGACCCCTGGTCCGGCGCGGAAGACGACACCCGCGCCGGGCGGCAGTAGGCGGACCGTGGCCCGGACCAGCGCGCCGTGGGTGACGTCCGGATCGTCACCGGCGTCCTTGACGACGCCCGCTGTCGCCTGCCCGTCGAGGAGTTCCTCCACCGCCAGCGCGAACGCGGGGGTCTGGCCCTGCGGCAGGGTGATGCTGACCGGGTCGGGGAACTCACCGGTCAGCAGCGCGGTGTAGGCCGCCGTGGTGGCCGCGGTCGCGCAGGCACCGGTGGTCCAGCCCGGTCGCAGCCCGGTGTGCTTGAGTTGGGCGCTGCGCCCACCGGCCTCACTCACGGCCTCACCCACGGCCTCACCCACGGAAGGCTCGCATGTCCATGCCGTCGCCTCGCCATGTGCTGATCCTCGGCGGGACGACCGAGGCGCGCCGGCTCGCGGAGATCCTGCACCCCGCGCGTGCCGGGGATGCGGGGTGCGAGCGCCCGCTGCCCGGCGTACGGGTCACGACGTCGCTCGCGGGACGCGTCTCCCGGCCGACCCTGCCCCCGGGGGACGTCCGGGTCGGAGGGTTCGGCGGCGCGGACGGCCTGGCCCAGTGGCTGCGCGAGCACCACGTGGACGCGCTCATCGACGCCACTCATCCTTTCGCGGGGACGATCAGTTTCAACGCGGTCTCGGCCGCCGACTCCGCCCATGTTCCCCTGTTGGCTCTGCGTCGACCCGGCTGGGTCCCGGTCGCCGGCGACGACTGGCACGGTGTCGCGTCCCTGGAGGAGGCGGCCGGCGTCCTTCCCGATCTCGGCTCCCGCGTGTTCCTCACCACCGGCCGGACGGGGCTCGCCGCCTTCGCCCACCTCACCCGGCAGTGGTTCCTGGTGCGGTCGGTGGAGGCCCCTGGGGGGCCGCGGCCACCGCGCACGGAGGTGCTGCTCACGCGCGGACCGTTCACCCTGGCCGGCGAACGCGAGGTGCTGCGGACGTACGGCATCGACGTCCTGGTCACCAAGGACAGCGGCGGAGCGGCCACCGCACCCAAGCTGGCCGCGGCCCGAGAGGCTGGGATCCCGGTCGTCGTCGTACGCCGGCCGGCCACGCCCGAGGGTGTGGCGGTGGTGGCCGACCCGGACGAGGCGGTGGCCTGGCTGGTCCGGCGCCTTTCTCAGGCCTGCGGATAGCGGCGCGGAGTCCAGACGATCTCCGCGCCGTCGCCCCGGCGTACGGTCCGGGTCTTCGACGAGCCGACGATCAGGATCGTGCGCATGTCGATCTCCGCCGGGTCGAGGTCGGCGAGCCGGACGACGCGGACGCTCTCCTCCGCGCCGCCGACGTCGCGACCCACCACGACCGGTGTGTCCGGCGCCCGGTGTTCGAGCAGCAGTTCGCGGGTCTTGCCGACCTGCCAGGTGCGGCTTCGCGACCCCGGGTTGTAGAGCGCGAGGACCAGGTCGGCCGCCGCGGCGGCGTGCAGCCGCTCCGCGATGACCTCCCAGGGCTTGAGCCGGTCGGAGAGGGAGATCGCGGCGTAGTCGTGGCCGAGCGGCGCGCCCGCGCGGGCGGCCGCGGCATTGGCGGCGGTGACGCCGGGAAGGACCCGCACCGGTACGTCGAGGTACGGCTCCCGGGAGGCGGCCTCGAGCACCGCCGTCGCCATCGCGAACACACCCGGGTCCCCGCCGGACACGACGGCCACCCGGCGCCCGCGTCGAGCCAGGTCGAGCGCGAACTCCGCGCGCTCCGCCTCCACCCGGTTGTCCGAGCCGTGGCGCCCCTGGCCCGGGCGGACGGGCACGCGGTCGAGGTAGGTCTGGTAGCCCACGAGGTCGTCGGCGGCGGCCAGGGCGCCTCGCGTCTCCGGGGTGAGCCAGCGCGGACCCGCCGGGCCGGTACCGACCACGACGACCTCGCCGCGAGTGCCGTTCGCCGTCCCGGCCCGGGTCACCTGAATCTCGTCCGTGGCGCCCGGACGCGAGGAGTCCCGGTCACCGGTCCGACTGGGCAGCACCGCCACCGAGAAGTACGGCACGGTCTCGGCGTCGGTCTCGGCCAACGGACCCGTCCGCTCGCCCGCCATCGTCGCGCGCTCGACGTAGTGGGCCTCGTCGAGCCGACCGGCCCGTTCGACCGCCCGGCGTACGGCGGGGAAGGTGCGGCCGAGCTTCATCACCACGGCGGCGTCGGTCCCGTCCAGCCGGGCGAGGAGTTCCTCCTCGGGCAGCGTCCCCGGGAGGATCGTCAGCACCTCCTCGCCCTCGGCCAGCGGCGTTCCGAGCCGGGCCGCGGCGGCGCTCACGGACGTGACGCCCGGGATCACCTCGGTCGGGTAGCGGTCGGCCAGTCGTTTGTGCATGTGCATGTACGAGCCGTAGAAGAGCGGGTCACCCTCGGCGATCACCGCGACGGTGCGGCCGGCGTCGAGATGGGCCGCGAGTCGCGCCGCGGCCTCGGCGTAGAACTCCTCGATCGCTCCCCGGTAACCGCCGGGATGGTCGGTGGCCTCCGTCGTGACGGGATAGACCAGCGCCTCCTCGAGGTGGTCGGGGCGGATGTGCTTCGCCGCGATCGAGCGCGCGATGGACCGGCCGTGCCGGGCGCTGTGGTAGGCGATCACGTCCGCCGCGGCGATGACCTCGACCGCGCGGAGGGTCATCAGGGCGGGGTCGCCCGGCCCCAGACCGACGCCGTACAGCCGGCCCGGCTGCCGTTCGCTCACTCTTCCTCGCTCGCGATCGCGTTGATCGCCGCCACCGCGATGGCACTGCCACCCCGGCGGCCGCGCACGACCAGGTGGTCCAGCCTCGACGGGTGCGCGACGAGGGCGTCCTTGGACTCGGCGGCTCCGACGAAGCCCACGGGTACGCCGATCACGGCCGCGGGCCGCGGCGCCCCGTCCTCGATGAGTTCGAGGAGCCGGAACAGTGCGGTGGGCGCGTTGCCGACGGCGACGACCGCGCCGTCGAGGTGTTCGCGCCACAGTTCCAGCGCCGCCGCGGTGCGGGTGGTGCCGAGCTTCGCCGCGAGTGCGGGTACGGCGGGATCGGCGAGCGTACACACGACGTCGTTGCCGGCGGGCAGCCGTCGGCGGGTCACCCCGCTGGCCACCATGGAGACGTCGCACAGGATGGGCGCGCCGGACCGCAGCGCCTCGCGGGCGCGCGTCACGACGTTCGGCGTCCAGGCGAGATCCTGGACCAGGTCGACCATGCCACAGGCGTGGATCATCCGGACCGCGACCTGGCTGACGTCGGGTGGCAGCGTCGCGAGGTCGGCCTCGGCACGGATGGTGGCGAAGGACTGGCGGTAGATCGCCGCACCGTCCTTCTCGTACTCGAACACTCTGCTCACACTCTTCCCACTCACCGTGGTGACCTCATCGACACGTCCGGACGCACGGCCGTCCGCGCTGCCGCCACCGTAGCCGCGAGGTCGGCGGGCGCGACGAGGGCCGTGCCCAGGCGTTCGCCGTGAACGGTCACGTCGTAGCCCGCTCCGGTCGCGACCACATCGACCCATTCGCCGCGCGGATGCCCGCAGCGGCGTTCGCAGCCGGACCAGTACACGGGCAGCCCACCCCCGGTGCCGTCTGCGCCTGCGCCGCTGGTGCCCCCGGTGACACCGGTGCCGTCTGCGCCGCCGATGCCACCGAGTGTCGCGGCGACGTCGGAGCGTACGTCCGCCAGCGACCTGGCGCAGCCCGGTCGGCCGATGCACGCGCCGACGCCGGTCCAGGGGGACTCCGGGATCGTGACGAGTCCGTCGTCAGAACGTCCCGACGGTCCGGCGAGTTCGGCCATCCGCTCCCGGGCGGTGGCGGGAGACAGGCCGGGAACGAGGACGCCCCGCCAGGGCGTGAGGCGTACCTCGCCGGCTCCGTCGTCGGCGGCGACAGACGCGAGCCGGAGCCACCGTGACGCGCTGAGCCGGCCGAGGGGCGCCAGGACCGACAGGGTGGCGGTCCCGTCGGGGGCGGGGACGATGCCGGGCGCCGGCCCAGCCGACCCGTTCGACCCAGCCGGTTCGGCCACCTCGGGGAGGTCCGCGGCGACCGCGGTGGCGACGTGCGCGTCGACGCCGTGGGTCCGGAGAGCCCGCCGCACCTCGGCCGCCAGCGGTGCCGGGTCCGGGACCTCGTGCCAACGCCAGACCCTGGTCCCACTCGCACTGGCGGCGGCGAGGAAGGCCTCGGCTGCCAGCAGGGCGGCCAGGGGCGCCGCGTCGCCAGGCACCGCGATCGCCGCCGGGTTCGACCCGAGGCGGAGCAGCGCCACTCCGGCGTCGGACGCGAGGAGAGTCACGTCGGGGTCGAGTGCGGCGACGTCGCCACGCCCGTCGTCCACGGCGAAGAGGAAGCGCCCCGACAGGCGCGTCGCCGGCGCGCTGGCGCACACCAGACGGTCGAGTTCGCGGACCCAGGGCCGGACGTCGCCGCGTCCCCGGCCGTCCAGGCCGGAC
Organism: Actinopolymorpha pittospori; assembly: GCF_014873875.1. Taxonomy (GTDB): domain Bacteria; phylum Actinomycetota; class Actinomycetes; order Propionibacteriales; family Actinopolymorphaceae; genus Actinopolymorpha; species Actinopolymorpha pittospori. The sequence continues at coordinate 4,123,836 of NZ_JADBEM010000001.1, forward strand.
AGCGGGCTCGCGACGATGTTGCGGGCGCGGTCGTGCTGGGGCGAGGGGAGCAGGTCGGAGGTGCTCAGCAGGTCGGCGAGTTCGGCGCCGCACCCCTCCGCCAGCCCGCGTACCTGCACGTTGCCACGCGAGGTGAGGTGCAGTTCACCGTCACCGAGTCGTCGCGCGAGATCGGCCAGCGTCCGCGCCTGCCGCACGGTGAGGATGCCCCCGGGAACACGGATCCGGGCGAGCGCTCCGTCGTCGGCGGAGTGCAGCCGCAGGGAGCCCGGACACGCGTCACCACGGTCCCGGACGGGAGCGTCCCGGCCGGCGGGAGTGGTGGAGCCGGGATCGGAGGACACGACCGGCGAGCATACCGAGCCACACCGGCGACGGCGTGGCGTCCGGTCTCGCCCCTACTATGTTCCTGCGCGGGCCAGTTGGCCCGCCATCGCCAGCGACGGCGACATGGGAGGAAGCCCGGTGCGAATCCGGCGCGGTCCCGCCACTGTGAGCCCGGCAGCAGCCGGGTGAGTCAGGAACTCCCGCCGTCCTCCACCGCCCGGGGCGTGGACACCCCGAGGAAGGCCAGAAGTTCGCATGATCCTGCTCCTGTCGACGTCCGACACCGACCTCCTCAGCGCCCGCGCCGCCCAGGGCCCGGTGACCTACCGCTTCGCCAATCCCGCCCGCCTCGCACTCGCGGACCTGCCGGCCCTCCTGGACGGCGCGCACCTGGTCGTCGTACGACTGCTCGGCGGGATCCGCGCCTGGCAGGAAGGGCTCGACGTCCTGCTCGCGGACGGCCGCCCGGTCGTCGTCCTCACCGGTGAACAGGCGCCCGACGCCCAGTTGATGGAGGCGTCGACGGTTCCGATCGGCATCGCCGCCGAGGCGCACGCCTACCTCGCCCACGGCGGGCCGGCCAACCTGGAGCAGCTCGCGAGGTTCCTCTCCGACACCGTCCTGCTCACCGGCCACGGCTTCGAGCCGCCGACACCCGCCCCGACCTGGGGCCGGCTGGAGCGTCCGGAGCCCGACGTCGACGGGCCGACCGTCGCGGTCCTGTACTACCGCGCGCATCACATGAGCGGGAACACCGCGTTCGTCGACGCGTTGTGCGCCGCGATCGAGGACGCCGGTGGGCGTGCGCTGCCGCTGTACGTCGCGTCGCTGCGGACGCCGGAGCCCGCGCTCGTCGAGGCGCTCGGTGCCGCCGACGCCATCGTCACGACGGTGCTCGCGGCGGGTGGTACCCGGCCGGCCGAGGCGTCCGCGGGTGGTGACGACGAGTCGTGGGACGCCGGCGCGCTCACCGGCCTGGACGTACCGATCCTGCAGGCCCTGTGTCTCACCGGCTCGCGCGCCGCGTGGGAGGCCAGTGACGAGGGCGTCTCACCGCTCGACGCCGCGAGCCAGATCGCGGTGCCGGAGTTCGACGGCCGGCTGATCACCGTGCCGTTCTCGTTCAAGGAGATCGACGAGGACGGGCTCCCGTCCTACGTCGCCGACCCGGAGCGCACGGCCCGCGTCGCCGGGATCGCCGTCCGCCACGCGCGCCTGCGGCACGTCCCGGCTGCGCGGAAGCGGCTGGCGCTGGTCCTCTCGGCGTACCCGACCAAGCACTCCCGGATCGGCAACGCGGTCGGCCTGGACACCCCGGCGAGCGCCGTCGCGCTGCTGCGCAGGCTCGTGAAGGAGGGCTACGACTTCGGTACGGAGGAGGTCCCGGGCCTCGACTCCGGCGACGGCGACGAACTCGTTCGCGCGCTGATCGAGGCGGGCGGCCACGACCAGGCCTGGCTCACCGAGGAGCAACTGGCTCGCAACCCCGTCCGGATCGCGGCGGCCGACTACCGGCGGTGGTACGCCACCCTGCCCGCGCAGCTACGCGCGGCGGTGGAGGAGCACTGGGGTCCGGCACCGGGGGAGATGTTCGTCGACCGCAGTGCCAATCCCGACGGCGACATCGTGCTCGCCGCCCTGCGCCGCGGAAACCTGCTCGTTGTCATCCAGCCACCGCGGGGCTTCGGCGAGAACCCGATCGCGATCTACCACGATCCCGACCTCCCGCCCTCGCACCACTACCTCGCCGCCTACCGCTGGATCGCCGCGCCCGAGTCGGACGGCGGCTTCGGCGCGGACGCCATGGTGCACCTGGGCAAGCACGGCAACCTCGAGTGGCTGCCCGGCAAGAACGCCGGCCTGTCCGCCGCCTGCGGGCCGGACGCCGCCCTCGGTGACCTGCCCCTCGTCTATCCCTTCCTCGTCAACGACCCGGGTGAGGGAACCCAGGCCAAGCGACGCGCGCACGCCACCCTCGTCGACCACCTCGTCCCACCGATGGCCCGCGCGGAGTCCTACGGCGACATCGCCCGGCTGGAACAACTCCTGGACGAGCACGCCCAGATCGCCGCCATGGACCCGGGGAAGCTCCCCGCGATCCGGGCCCAGATCTGGACCCTGATCCAGGCGGCCCGCCTCGACCACGACCTGGGACTCGCGGAGCGCCCGGGCGACGACGGGTTCGACGACTTCCTCCTGCACGTCGACGGCTGGCTCTGCGAGGTCAAGGACGCGCAGATCCGCGACGGCCTGCACGTGCTCGGCAACCCGCCGACCGGTGCCGATCGCGTCAACCTCGTGTTGGCGATCCTGCGCGCCCGCCAGATCTGGGGCGGCACGACCGCGCTGCCCGGCCTGCGGGAGGCACTCGGCCTGGACGAGTCCGAGGCCAGCCGCGTCTGCGTCGACGAGGCGGAGGAGCGTGCCCGAGCGCTGGTCCAGGCGATGGAGGACGCCGACTGGGACCCGGCCGCGGTCGCCTCCGTCAGCGCGGACCAACCCGCGGGGGTGGCCGACATCCTCGACTTCGCCGCCCGCGAGGTCGTCCCGCGGCTCGCCGCCACGGTCGACGAACTCGACCACACCGTGCACGCCTTGGACGGCGGTTTCGTCCCGGCCGGCCCGTCCGGTTCGCCCCTGCGCGGCCTGGTCAACGTGCTGCCGACCGGCCGCAACTTCTACTCCGTCGACCCCAAGGCCGTCCCGTCCCGGCTCGCCTGGGAGACCGGCCAGGCGCTCGCCGACTCCCTCCTCGAGCGGTACCGCGCCGACCACGGCGACTGGCCCACCTCCGTCGGGCTGTCGTTGTGGGGGACGAGTGCGATGCGGACCTCCGGGGACGACGTGGCGGAGGCCCTCGCGCTGCTCGGGATCCGCCCGGTCTGGGACGACGCCTCCCGGCGCGTCACCGGCCTCGAACCCGTCCCGTTCGAGGAGTTGGGCCGGCCCCGGATCGACGTCACGCTGCGCGTCTCCGGCTTCTTCCGCGACGCGTTCCCGCACACCATCGGCCTGCTCGACGACGCCGTACGCCTCGCCGCGGCGCTGGACGAACCCGCCGACCACAACCACGTACGCGCCCACACCCAGGCCGACCTCGCCCAGCACGGTGACGAACGCTGGGCCACCACCCGCATCTTCGGCTCCCGCCCCGGCACCTACGGCGCGGGCCTGCTGCAGCTCATCGACTCCCGCGACTGGCGTACCGACGCCGACCTCGCCGAGGTCTACACGGTGTGGGGCGGCTACGCCTACGGCCGCGACCTCGACGGCAGGCCGGCCCGGGAGGAGATGGAGACGGCGTACCGCCGGATCGCCGTCGCGGCCAAGAACACCGACACCCGCGAGCACGACATCGCCGACTCCGACGACTACTTCCAGTACCACGGCGGCATGGTGGCCACCGTCCGCGCGCTGCGTGGCAGCGCTCCCGAGGCCTACATCGGCGACTCGACCCGGCCGGAGACGGTCCGCACCCGCACGCTCGTCGAGGAGACCTCCCGGGTCTTCCGGGCCCGAGTCGTGAACCCGCGCTGGATCGAGGCGATGCGCCGGCACGGGTACAAGGGCGCGTTCGAACTCGCCGCGACCGTCGACTACCTGTTCGGCTACGACGCCACCACGGGCGTGATCGCGGACTGGATGTACGACAAGCTCACCCAGACCTACGTCCTCGACCCGCAGAACCGCGCGTTCCTCGAGCAGGCGAACCCCTGGGCCCTGCACGGCATCGCCGAACGCCTGCTCGAGGCCGAGTCGCGCGGCATGTGGGCCGAGCCCGACCCGAAGGTGATCGACGCGCTCCGGCAGGTGTTCCTGGAGACCGAGGGCGACCTGGAGGGCGGTGACTGACCGGCGGGTCGACGGGCGACCGAGGCCGGCGACCGGGTGGCGGCGTATGGGGGCTGGAGACCGCTGGGAACACCTGGCCGCCCAGATGAGCAGGGTGACGGTGCCGCGCAGGGACCTCCTCATCGCGGCACTGGTGCTCGCCGTGCTGTGGGTGCCGCCCATCATCGCGGCCGGTGGCTGGGTCCGGGCCTGCACCGGGATCGTGCTGGCCGCCCTGACCGGCGCCGCGCTCGTGCTCACCAGGCGAGCACCCGTCGTGACGACCGCGGTGGTCGCGGCCACGACCCTGGTGGGTACGGCCGCCGGTGTCTGCCAGGACCCGATGCTCGCCACCGCCTGGTGTCTCTACCTGGTGGCCGTGGAACGCGGCCCGCACGCGCGGGCCCTGGTCATCACGCTGGTCGGCGTACTCGCGGGACTCGCCGCGGCGACCGCGGTCTCGCCCGGCCTCGGCACGCGGGTGGTCATGGCCACGGCCGCGTTGTGTCTGGCGTGGCTGGTCGGTACCGCCGTCGGTCGCCAGGTAGCTTCCGCGCGGGAGGCGGAGCGGATGCGGGTGCAGTTGAACATGGCTCGTGACATGCACGACGTCGTGGGGCACGCGCTCGGGGTGATCGCCGCCGAGGCCGGCGTGACCCGGGGACTGCCGGACGCGCCCGAGGCCGAGCTGCGCGGGGCCCTCGCCGACATCGAGTCGCACGCCCGGGACGCCCTCGAGGAGGTGCAGGGTCTGGTGCGTACTCTGCGAGATCCCGGACCCGGGCTGAGCGGGCTGCCCGCGATCATCGCGACCACCCGCGCCGCCGGGGTCGCCGTGCACGCCCGGCTGGAACCGCACGGCCCGGTCGACGCCGAGGTCGGCGCGGCGGTGGTGCGGATCGCGCAGGAGGCGCTGAGCAACGTGGTGCGGCACGCCCCGGAGGCGCGCTGCACGGTCGAGTTGTGGGAGAGCGAGGACACCATCGCTCTGCGGGTACGCGACAGCGGCGCGCCGGGGACGGCGCCGGTCGCCCCCGGTACGGGGTACGGCCTGCGCGGCATGCGGGAACGCGCCGCGGCCCTGGGCGGCACGGTGGCGTGGGGCGGCACCGCGGCGGGCGGCTTCGAGGTCGAGGCGCGGCTACCGATGCGAAGGAGCTGACGATGGCGATCTCGGTCCTGCTCGCGGACGACGACGCGCGCTTCCGCGGGATCTACCGCAAGCTCTTCGACCGCACCGAGGGCTTCCGCACCGCCGGGGAGGCGGCCGACGGCGCGGAGGCCGCCCGGCTGTGCGTCGCGCTGAAGCCGGACATCGCGCTGCTGGACGTCCAGATGCCCGGCGCCGACGGCTTGGAGGCGGTGCGGCGGATCCTGCCAGCCACCGACACCCGCGTGGTCATGCTGACCACGTTCGACCTGGACGAGTACGTGCACGAAGCGCTGACGCTGGGCGCCTCGGGGTTCCTGCTCAAGAACGCCGCCCCGCAGGAGGTGCTGCAGGCGGTCCGGACCGTGTACGACGGGCACGCGATGCTCGCGCCAGAGGTCACCACCCGGCTGCTGCACGCCTTCGCACCACGCCGGCCGCAGCGCAGGCACCAGTTCGCCGCGCAGGTGCTCTCCGAGCGGGAGGTGCAGGTCATCCGGTACGTCGCGCGCGGCTACTCGAACCAGCAGATCGCCGACGAGCTGTTCCTGAGCCTGGAGACCTTTCGGACCTACCTGCGCCGTACCTTCGCCAAGCTCGACGTGCGGGACCGCACCCAGCTGGCCGTGCTGGCCTACGAGGCGGGGCTGCTGCACGAGCAGCGCTGAACCACGTTGTCTACTTCCGGGGGACGCGAGGCTCCGGCCGCGGACGGGACGCTGGGCGGGTGATCGAGGTAGCTCATCTCACCAAGCGCTACGGGGCCAAGGCCGCCGTGGACGACATCAGCTTCACCGTCCCGCCGGGACGGGTGACCGGCTTCCTGGGGCCGAACGGTGCGGGCAAGTCGACCACCCTGCGCATCCTGCTGGGCCTGGACCGGGCCGATGCCGGGACCGCGCTGATCGACGGCAAGGCGTACCGCGATCTGCGCAACCCGCTGCACAGGGTGGGTGCCCTGCTGGACGGCGCCGGTCCGGTGCCCGAACGGCGGGCTGTCGACCACCTGACCTGGATCGCCCAGTCCAACCGCATCCCGCGCCGGCGCGTGCACGAGGTGCTCGACGTCGTCGGACTCGGCGGTGTCGCCAGGCAGCAGGTCAGGAAGTACTCGCTGGGTATGGGCCAGCGGCTCGGGCTGGCCGCGGCGCTGCTCGGTGATCCGGAGATCCTCGTGCTCGACGAGCCGGTCAACGGCCTGGACCCCGACGGGATCCGCTGGGTGCGGACCTTCCTGCGCGACCACGCCGCCCGCGGCCGTACGGTGCTGCTGTCCAGCCACCTGATGACCGAGATGGCCGACACCGCCGACGAGGTGGTCGTGATCGCCCGGGGACGCATCGCCGCGCACGGTCCGCTCGACGAGATCACCGCGGGACACGCGTCGCTGGAGAGCGCCTTCTTCGCTCTCACCGGCGATCGGGGCCCGGGGTGGTGACCGCCGTGCTCGCCGCCACCCGCGCCGAACTCACCAAGATCCTCACCCTGCGCGGCACGTGGATCGGCACCGGCGTCATCCTCGCCCTGCACGTGCTGATCGCGGCGGCGAACCTGCGACTGAACACCGAGGCGGTCGCCGCCATCACCCCGGACGGCCGCATCGAACGGTTCACCGGCCAGCCGCGCCCGGCGCACCAGGCGATCGTCGACCTGCTGGTCGCCTCGTCGTTCCAGATGAGCCTGTTCCTGCCCAGCCTGGCGGCGGTGCTGGCGGGACAGGAGTTCCGGGCACACCAGCTCGGGCAGTCGGTGCTGGCGGTGCCGCGCCGGGTGGTGCTGGTCACCGCGAAGACCGTCGCCGTCGCCGCGTACCTGCTGGTCGTGTCGATGGTGATCGCCGGCATCAGCACCGTCTTCATGTACGCCGCTGTCAGGGGCTGGGATGCGGGAGTCGTCACCAGTGGCGACGCCCTGCGCGGCCAGGGCCGGTTCCTGGTCTTCGCCGTGCTGTCGGCCCTGGTCGGGTCCGCCGTCACGGTCATCGCGCGCAGCGCGCTGATCGGCATCGTCGTCGCCGTGGCGCTCATCGTGGTCACCATGACCCAGGTGCTCGCGGTGTCCGTGCCCGCGCTGGACGCGCTGTTCCCGTTCAGCGCCGGGCGCAACCTGCTGCTCGACCCCGAGGACACCAAGCTCACCGCCGGCCCGGCGCACGCCCTGGTTGTGCTGGTGTTGTGGCCGGCCCTCACCACCGCGGTCGCCGGGCTGGCGCTGAGCCGCAGGGACGCCCGGTGAGCGCGCTGCTGACCGCGGAGCTGACCAAGGTCCGTACGCTGCCGTCCACCTGGATCGCGCTGGCGCTCACAGTGGTCGCGAACACGGTGCTCGGCGTCCTCGCCGCCACCGATACCGTCCGGATCGCCTCCGCGGCCGGCGACGTCGCCGTCGGCCAGCTCGGCACCCTGATGCTCGCCCCGGTGTACGTGTTCGTCGCGATCGCGGTCTTCGCGGCCGGCACGGAGTACCGCGGCGGCCAGCTTCGCGTCAGCCTGGCCGCCGCGCCGGACCGGACCCGATGGTTCGGGGCGAAGCTGGCCGTGAGCGCCGCGGTCGCGCTGGTCGCCGCGATCCCCGCCGTACTGCCCGGCCTGCTCGTCGAGAACGGCGCCGCGGGTGATCTCACCTCCGAACGCACCGCCAGGGACCTGCTCGCGCTGCTGACCGGCTATCTGCTGCTGAGCCTGGTCGGCTTCGGCTTCGCGTTCCTCGCTCGCGGCTTCGTCACGCCCCTGGCCGTCCTGGTCGTCCTGCCGGTGCTGGTCTCGACGACGATCGGCGGCCTGTTCCCCCAGGTCGTCAGGTTTCTGCCGCACGAGGCGACGCTCAGCTTCCTCGGCCGGGCCGCCGACCCGGCGACGACACTGGGCCGGGGCGCCGGCCTGCTCGTGCTCACCGGCTGGGCGCTGCTGTTCGTGGGCGCCGCCTGGGCCCTGGTCGTGCGCCGCGACACCTGACCCGCTGTCGTCGTCGCTGTCGTCCTCGCGGGAATCTTCACCCGGTATGCGTGTCTTGTCGCAGGTCTGGTCCGTCCGGGCTCGGCACTGGCGCGGTAAGGAATACTTGGCCGGTACGGTAATTACCCTGCCTGAGCCGGCGCGCTGGTCGCCGGTGGAGATCGAAGAGAATGCAGACCGCCGAGATCACCCGTAGGTTCCTCGCGCACTTCGCCGCGTCCGGGCACACCGTGGTGCCGAGCGCACCCCTGCCGGCGGTGAACGACCCGAACCTGCTCTTCGTCAACGCCGGCATGGTGCAGTTCGTGCCGTACTTCCTCGGTCAGGTCACGCCGCCCTACGCCCGGGCGACGAGTGTGCAGAAGTGCCTGCGTACGCCCGACATCGACGAGGTGGGACGGACGAGCCGGCACGGGACGTTCTTCCAGATGACCGGCAACTTCTCCTTCGGCGACTACTTCAAGGCGCAGGCGATCCCGATGGCGTGGGACCTCCTCACCCAGCCGGTCGCGGCCGGCGGATTCGGGCTGGACCCGGACCGGTTGTGGGTCACCGTCTACCTCGAGGACGACGAGGCCGCCGACATCTGGAACCGCACGGTGGGCGTGCCGGTCGAGCGGATCGTCCGCCGGGGCATGGCCGACAACTTCTGGTCGATGGGGATCCCGGGGCCCTGCGGACCCTCCTCGGAGATCTACGTCGACCGCGGACCCGACTACGGCCGCGAAGGAGGTCCGGCCGTCGACGAGGACCGCTACCTCGAACTCTGGAACCTCGTCTTCATGCAGTACGAACGTGGTCCGGGCGAGGGCAAGGAGGGCTACCCGATCCTCGGCGACCTGCCGGCCCGCAACATCGACACCGGCATGGGACTGGAACGCGTCGCCGCTTACCTGCAGGGCGTGGACAACCTGTACGAGATCGACGAGGTGCGGCCGATCCTCACCCGGGCAGCGGAGCTGACCGGCAAGCGGTACGGCGCCCACTCCGGGCACGCGGCGACCAGTTCCCATCCCGACGACGTCCGGCTCCGCGTGATCGCCGACCACGTGCGGACGGCGCTGATGCTCGTCTCCGACGGCGTCACCCCTTCCAACGAGGGACGCGGCTACGTCCTGCGCCGGATCCTGCGGCGGGCGATCCGGGCGGTCCGGCTCAGCGGCTTCGAGGACCCGGCGCTGCCCGAACTCCTCCCCGTCGCCCGGGACGCGATGGCGGGCTCCTATCCCGAGGTGGCACAGCGCTTCGAGCGGATCGCGGACGTCACCTATGCCGAGGAGGAGACGTTCCGCTCCACCCTGAAGCAGGGCGCGACGATCCTCGACACCGCGTTGAGCGACACCCGACGCGAAGGCGGCGTCCAGTTGGCCGCCCGCGAGGCGTTCCTGCTGCACGACACCTACGGCTTCCCGATCGACCTCACCCTCGAGATCGCCGCCGAGCAGGGCCTCACCGTCGACGAGCCCGGCTTCCGGGCGCTGATGGCCGAGCAGCGGCGGCGTACCCGGGCCGACGCGCAGGCCCGCAAGACCGGGCACGCCGACCGGGCGGTGTTCCGTGGCGTTCTCGACCAGCACGGCCCGACCGACTGGCTCGCCTACACCACGCTCGAGACCGACAGCAGCGTCCTGGCGCTGGTTCGGGAGGGGCAGCCGACGGCGTACGCGGGTGTCGGCGACCTCATCACGGTGGTGCTGGACCGGACGCCGTTCTATGCCGAGTCCGGCGGCCAGGAGGCGGACGCCGGCGTCCTCACCGCCAGCGACGTCGCGGCCGAGGTCGTCGACGTCCAGCGGCTGTTCGGCCGGCTCGTCGTCCATCAGGTCCGGGTGCTGGACGGTGACCTGCACGTCGGCCAGGCCGTCCACGCCGCCGTCGACGCGGAGTGGCGGCTCGGTGCCCGGCAGGCGCATTCGGGCACGCACGTCCTGCACGCGGCGCTGCGGCAGGTGCTCGGCCCGACCGCGCTGCAGAGTGGGTCGTACAACCGGCCCGGCTACCTCCGGCTCGACTTCGGCTGGCGTGGTGCCCTCGCGCCGGAGACGCGCGGTGAGGTAGAGGACGTCGCCAACCTCGCCGTCCGCGCCGATCTGCACGTCACCGCCGAGGTGATGCCGCTCGTGCGGGCCAAGGAGATCGGCGCGCTCGCGCTCTTCGGCGAGGCCTACGGCGAGGACGTACGGGTCGTCGAGATCGGTGGCGAGTGGTCGCGGGAGCTGTGCGGCGGCACCCACGTCGAGGGGTCCGCCCAGATCGGTCCGCTCGCGGTCGTCGGCGAGTCGTCGGTGGGTGCGGGCCTACGCCGGATCGAGGCGCACGTCGGCGTCGAGGCCTTCCGTTACCTCGCCCGTGAACGGGACCTGGTCCACCGGCTGGCGGGCCTCTTCCACGCCCGGCCGGACGAGGTCGGCGACCGCGTCGAAGCGACCGTCGCCCAACTCCGGCAGGCCGAGAAGGAGGTGGCGGCCCTTCGCGCCAACCTGCTCGCCACGCGGGCCGGCGCCGCCACTCCCACAGACGTCGACGGGACGGCCTACCTCGGCCTGCGAGCGCCTGAGGGCACGTCGACCGCGGAGGTCCGCGCGTTGGCCCAGCGGCTCCGGGACCAGCTCGCGCCGGAGCGGCCGGGCGTGGTCGCGGTCACCGCGTCGAGTCAGGGCAGGGGATCCCTCGTGGTCGCCGTCAACGCGGCGGCCCGCGCGGGCGGCGTCGCCGCGGACGACCTCGTCCGTCGCGTGCTCGCCGGCAAGGGTGGTGGCGGCCCCGACCTCGCCCAGGGCGGCGGTGTGCCGGGCGACCGGGTGGCCGACCTGTTGACCGCAGTGGAGCACCAGTTGGCGTCCTGACGCGAGGCCGCGGTACGCCTCAGGTCAGGGACTGGCTCGCCCGGCGGAGGAGGGCACGCTCGGCGGTGTTGTCCGTCCGGTCGATCGCGGCGTCGTACGCCCGCGCGGCCTCGCCGTCCCGGCCGAGCCGCCGGAGCAGGTCGGCGCGGATGGCGTGGAAGAGGTGGTAGGCGTCGAGGTCGAGGTCGTCGACCAGGGCGAGCGCCGCCTCCGGCCCGTCGACCTCGGCGACCGCGACCGCTCGGTTGAGCGCCACGACCGGGCTCGGCCCGAGCGCCAGCAACTGGTCGTACAACCGCACCACCTGGCGCCAGTCGGTGTCCCGCGCGGTGGCCGCGTCGGCGTGCACGGCGTTGATCGCCGCCTGGATCTGGTACGGCCCGGGCTGGTCGCGGCGTAGGCACGCCCGGACGAGGGCATGCCCCTCGGCGATGAGGTCGCGGTCCCAGCGGCCGCGGTCCTGGTCGGCCAGCCGGACGAAGGTGCCGTCCGGGCCGGTGCGCGCGGCCCGCCGCGACTCGAGGAGGAGCATCAGCGCGAGCAGCCCGACGGCCTCGGGTTCGTCGGGCATCAGTTCGACGAGGAGCCGGCCGAGCCGGATCGCCTCCAGGCACAGGTCGGCGCGGACGAGCTGGTCACCGGAGCTCGCCGTGTGTCCCTCGTTGAAGATGAGGTAGACGACGGCGAGGACGGCGCGGAGACGATCCGGCAGGTCGGCCTCGCGCGGGACGCGGTAGGGGATGCGCGCGTCGCGGATCTTGCCCTTGGCCCGGACCAGCCGCTGGGCCATCGTCGACTCGGGTACCAGGAAGGCGCGGGCGATCTCCGCTGTCGTGAGCCCGCCGAGCAGCCGCAGTGTCAAGGCGACCTGGACACCCGGAGCGAGCGCGGGATGGGCGCAGGTGAAGAGCAGCCGGAGCCGGTCGTCGCGCACAGCACCCTCCTCGGGCGGTTCGTCGCGAGCCTGGAGCAGGGCGGCCTGGGCATGCCGGTCGTCGCGGGAGGCCTCCCGGCGGAGCCGGTCGATCGCGCGGTTGCGAGCGGTGGTGATGATCCACCCCGCCGGGCTCGGGGGCACGCCGTCGTCCGGCCACCGTTGGACCGCGGCGGCGAACGCGTCCTGGACCGCTTCCTCGGCGAGGTCGATGTCGCCGAAGACGCGGACCAGGACCGCGACCGCCCGGCCGTACTCCGCGCGGAAGACGCGTTCGACTCCCGTCCCCTCGGGCTGGTTCTCGGACACGACCTAGAGTTCCCGGCGGCTCATCCGCAGTGCCCGAACTCCATCGGCCGGACCTCGATCGGCAGGGTGGTCGCCCGTGCGAGCTTGCGACCCCATTCGAGTGCCGCGTCGAGGTCGGGGGCCTGGATCACGGTGAAACCACCGATGTGCTCCTTGCCCTCGACGAACGGGCCATCGGTCGTCAGGACGTCCTTGCCCCTGTCGTTTCGGTCGACCCGCACCACCGTCGCCGTGCTCGGTGCACACAGGCCGCCGGAGAACACCCAGGCACCTGCCTCCCGCAGCTCCGCGTTCAGCTTCTCCAGGTCGCGCATGATCGGCTCGAGGACCTCCGGCGGCGGCGGGTCGCCGTCGGGCTGGTAGATGCTGAGCAGGTACTGCCTCATGTCGGTTGTCATGGTCGTTCCTCCGGACGTCGGCGCCGGCATCGTTCCGGCTCTCACCCCCTACACGAACGGACGTCGGCCGGATCGACAGGGGGGGAGGGCCGCACCTCCAGAATTCCCTACCACGCGCCGCGGTTCGACCACCCCCGCCGGACATGTCGGACAAACCACCGGCCCGTCCGGCTGTGCCTGGCCGGGCCAGGACGCGCCGGCCGTACCGACATCTGGTGGGTCAGGCCGCCGCCCGCCACGCCTGGGCGAGGCAGTCGGCGAGCTCGTCCGCCAGCTCGGGTGTCGCCGCGACGACGCCACTCCAGCGGCGGGTGAGGTCGGTGTCGAGCTCGATCGGCCGGCCGTGGACGTCTCTGACGGCGCCGCCCGCCGCGCGCACCAGGACGACGGCGGAGGCGAGATCGACCAGCCGGTGGGTGTCGGTGCAGGCGTCGGCGAAGGCGTCCGTCGCGCCCGTGGCCACCAGTGCCGCCTCCAGGCAGGAGGAGGACAGGATGCGAACCCGCGCGGCGCGTTCGACCGCACGCCACCAGGCGGCGGAGGCCTGGGGGTTCGCCGGATGGGGGCGCAGCAGGGACAGCGCGGCGCCGTCCAGGCTGGTGCGGCCGCTGGTGCGCAGGCCGGAGGAGGTGTCGCCGGCCGCCGACCAGCGCCAGCCCGTCTCCGTCCAGACGGTCAGGGCCTGGGTGAACTCCCCGTCGGTCGCGAGCGCGGCGCTGAAGGCCGACAGCGGTACGCCGGCCGCCGCGTTCGCCGAGCCGTCGAGCGGGTCCATGACCAGGGTGTACGCCGAGCCCCGGTCGATCCAGCCGCTCTCCTCGGTCAGGATGTTGACGCCGGTGCCCTCGACGGCGGACAGGATCGCGTCCTCGACGATTCGGTCCACCCGCATCGTCGGTGTCGCGTCGGCGCCCATCGCCACGGGTTCGGCCAGGTCGCCGGGACCCAGCCGGAGCCGGGCGTCGTTGACCGCGGTGACGCTCGCCTCGGCGGCGATGGCGAGGGCCGGGTGCAGGCCGGGGACGTCGCGCCAACCGGTGCCGGGCATCATGCCGCCACCAGTTCTCGGGTGTCGTTCGCGGTCCAGGTACCACGCACGGTGGGCCAGCCGGCGTCGACCGTCGCGAGTGCGAGGTCGGCGCGCAGGCCGACCTCGAGTCGACCCCGGTCGGTGAACCCGGCGACCCGCGCCGCTCCGTCGGTGACGAGGCGGACGGCGGCCGGGAGGTCGGCGAGTCCCTCGCTCGCCAGCCGGAACGCCGCACCCACCATGGTGAACGGCATGTAGTCGCTGGAAAGGCCGTCGACCAGGCCGTGGGCGACGAGCTCGGCCGCGGAGACGTTGCCGCTGTGTGAGCCGCCGCGCAGCACGTTGGGCGCGCCGGCGACGATGAGCAGGCCGTGCTCCCGGGCCGCGAGCGCCGCCTCCAGCGTGGTCGGGAACTCCGCCACCCCGAGGCCGCAGGCCGCGAGCTCGTCGACCTCCGCACGGGTGACCAGGTCGTGGGCGAGCATCCGGACGGCGTCGCGGCGTTCGAGCAGCCACGCCAGGGCCACGGCGCGGTGACCGATCTGCTCGTCCCGGCGGGCGATCAGCTCCTGCACCTCGGCGCGGGCGGCCTCGTGGTCCTCCCGCCCGCTCAGGTAGAGCCGGATGTAGGCGTCGAGGTCGCGGAACTGACCCTGGCCGGGCGTGTGGTCCTCGTAACTCACCAGCGGCGGGATGTCGGCGCCGGCGTACAGCTCGAGGGTCTGACCGAGCGCGGTGAGCCCGTCGGGGTCGCGGGCGTCCAGGCGGAACAGCATCCGGTGGTCGATCTGGGCCTGCCCGGAGCTCATCCGCTCGCGGATCGCACGTTCGCGGGCGCGAGCCCCGTCGATGCTTCGGCCCTTGCGGTTGTCGGAGTAGAAGCCGGTGGCGTGGAAGACGGTCGTGATGCCGGAGGCACGCACCCGGCCCTCGAAGCTGGCCAGGCCGAACCCGACCTCGAACAGCACGCTCGGTCGCGGCTGCAGCTCCTTCTCCAGGCCGTCGCTGTGGGTGTCGACCAGACCGGGCAGCAGGAACGCGCCCCGCCCGTCGACCGCGTCGGCGGGTCCGGGTCCGGTGGAGATCTCGGCGAGGACACCGTCCTCGGCGACCACCACCGCGTCGTCGAGGATGCGGTCGGGGAGGACCGCGCGGACGTGACGAATCGTGAGTCGGCTCATCGAGCCACCTCCAGGTCGTACGACGGATCGTGCAGGATCTGGCTCGGCGCGCCAATCGCGACGACGCGGCCACCACCAAGGACGACCACCCGGTCGGCCAGCCGCTCGATGGCGTCCAGGTCGTGGAAGACCGAGAGCACCGCGACGCCGCTGCCGGCGAGGCGTTCGATGAGGGCGAGGACCGCTTCGCGGTTGACCGGGTCGAGGGCCGACACCGGCTCGTCCAGGAGCAGCAACCTCGGCGGAGAGATCAACCCGGACGCGAGATTGACCCGTTGCTTCTGCCCGCCGGACAGCAGCGTCGGGTACATCGCCCACAGCTTGGGTTCGATGTTCAGGCGGGCGAGCGCGTCCTCCGCGGCCTCCCGCGCGGCGGGCACCGACAGGCCGCGGGCGACGCCGGCGCGTGCCACGACATCGACGGTCGCCCGGCGCGGCTCGGCGCGCAGGAACTGCGACACGTAACCGATCTCGCGACCGCGCAGCGCGGCGACCGAGGCGTCGGGCAGCCCGGCGAGGTCGACCTCGCGACCATCGCCCCGACGGAACACGATCGCGCCGCCGCCGGGCAGGTACGTCCGGTAGACACAGCGCAGCAAGGTGGACTTGCCGGCGCCACTCGCGCCGGCCAGCACGACGTGTTCGCCCGCGTGGACATCCAGGTCGACACCCGAGAGAGCCTCGACCCGCCGCCCGTCGATGGTGTGGAGGACGAACTCCTTGGTCAGGCCACGGATGGACAGGACGACATCGGGGCCGTGCGGGCCGACCGGGTCGGTCGAAGCGTCCGGGCCGGGTGAGCTGTCCGGGCCGGGTGAGCTGTCCGGACTGGGCATGGCGGTTACCTCCTTCATCCGCGGGCCGCCGCGACGAGGCGCTGGCTGTAGGGGTGCTGCGGGTCCTCGAACACCTGGTCGGTGAGCCCGGTCTCGACGATGCGGCCGTGCTGCATCACCGCGACGCGGTTGGTGAGCATCTCGATGACGGAGAAGTCGTGGGAGATCACCAACGCGGCGAGACCGTACTCCTCCAGCAGGCTGCGGACGAGATCGAGGACGCCGGCCGCGACCGAGGCGTCGAGCCCGGTGGTGGGCTCGTCGAGCAGGACGACGGGCGGCCGGTTGGCGAGCGCCTTCGCGAGCTGGACCCGTTGCCGCATGCCGCCGGAGAACGTCCGGACCAGGTGGTCCATCCGGACCAGCGGCACCTCCGTGCGGGTCAGGAGTTCGCCGGCCCGTTCCCGGATCCGGCCGAAGTGCCGCCAGCCGGCGGCGGTCAGCCGTTCGGCCACGTTCCCGCCCGCGGTCACACCGAGGTCGAGCCCGGCCGCGGGGTCCTGGTAGACGACCGACACCTGGTCGACGCGCAGCTTGCGGCGGGCCGCGGGGGAGAGGGACAGGATGTTGGTGAGGCCGCCGTCGACGGTGCGCAGGTACGCCGCACCGGCGCTCGCCTGCTCGTCGCCGGAGATGCACCGGACGACGGTGGACTTTCCGGAGCCGGACTCGCCCACGATGCCGAGCGCCTCGCCGGGCGCCACCTCGAAGGAGACGTCCCAGGCGGCGACCACCGCGCCGGTGAGCGGGCTGATCACCGTGTCGTGCTCCGGCCCGGTCCCGGGCACGGCCTCGGCGCCGCCGGACCCGAAGATCCGGCCCAGGCCCTCGACCTTCAGGGCCCACGCGGGCGCGGCTTCCTCGCTGCCGACGGGGCGGGTCTCTTCCGCGACGAGGGTCACGATGCCTCCCTGTTCTCGGTGGTCCCGTCGGTGGTCCCGTTGGTGGTCCGCGCCGCCCGAGCGGCGCGGATCCGGCGGTCGCACCAGTCGGTGTCGCTGCACAGCCAGGTCTCGGTCCCGTTGGTCGCGGGAACGGAGACGAGGAAGGCCTCCTCCGCGCCGCAGCGTCGGCAGCTGGCCCCGGGGGTTCGCTCGACCTCGAACGGCACGTCCTCGAAGGTCAGCGGCTCGACGTCGGTGTGCGGCGGAACGGCGTAGATCCGCTTCTCCCGGCCGGCGCCGAACAACGTGAGGTGCTCGGCCTGGTTCAGCTTCGGTACGTCCCAGCGGGGGATCGGCGTGGTGGCGAGGACGTACCGCCCGTCGACCAGGCACGGATAACCCGTCGTCTTGGTGACGACGCCGTTGCGCACGATGTCCTCGTACAGCGCGACCCACATCCGGGAGTACTCCGCCTCCGCGTGCATCCGCTGCTGTTCGCGCATGTCGCGTTCGACGCCGCGCAGGGGTTCGGGCACCGGCACCTGCAGCACCAGCGTCTGGTCGGCCCGCAGCGGATCCTCGGGAACGCGGTGCCGGCTCTGGATGATGGTCGCCACCCGCGAGTCGGACTCCTCCTCACAGCCGGTGTGCCCGACGATGAGGCGGCGCAGGTTCACCGCGTTCACGCCCGCGTCGTCGCCCTGGTCGATGACCTTCACCGCGTCGTCCGGGCCGACGATGGCGAGGGTGATCTGCAGGCCGCCCGACCCCCAGCCGCGGGACACGGGCATCTCCCGGGAGCCGAACGGCACCTGGTAACCGGGTACGGCGACCGCGGTCAGGATCGCCCGGCGGATCTCCCGCTTGCTCACCTCGTCCAGCAGTCCGAACGTCGCTTCCTGCCCGACACTGTCGAGCACCGTGCTGAGCGTCATGGTGTCCCTCCTGTCGACGCGGACACCGGGTCGTCGGCGCCCGGGCCGGCGCTCACCGAGGAGATGCAGTCCTCCTCCGGCGGCGCTTCGGCGAGCAGGCCGTCAACGTCGGCTTGCGCTGCCTCCCGGCGGTCCATCTCGGCCAGCGCGGCCGCGACCGCTCGCTTGCGCTCCACCATCGAGCGGAAGGTCACGTAGTGCGGCAGCTTCAGGTGTTCGAGGAAGCCGGAGGAGTCGAGTCCGTCGGTGGTGAGCAGGATCGACTGGTGCAACGCGGAGCGGCCGCGGTCGCGCCAGGCGGAGATGTCGAGGTTGGCCATCGCGATCGCCTTGCGTTCGTTGTGGCCGAAGCACAGGCCGTACCCGACGTCAAACTTCGTGCGGTCCTCGTCCAGGCCGTCGAGGTCCTCGATCGCCTCGGTCTCGGTGGCCCGGACCGTCCCGATGTCGACCGACCCGCCGGTGTGCGGGTGGGCGATACGGACCGGCAGGTAGCCGTGCCGGACCTCCCCGAGGGTGACCTCGTGGATGTAGCCGTCCGGCCCGAGGACGTTGCGGTACCACAGGTTCATCAGGGCACCGGTCTCCGCGCGGGACATCGCCGCGAGCCACGCCGAGCGTGGCGCGCCCGGTCGCGCGGGTTTGCGGGTGATGTCGAAGGGTTCCGGATCCTCGCCGGTACGCCGTTCGACGGCAAGGTCCAGCGAGCGCAGCAGCTCCAGCAACCTCGGCGGCCGGCGGTGGTCCACCTGTTCGTCCGCGGCGGAGTCCGGTGCGGCGGTGTCAACCGAGGCTTGCGATCCGGTGTCAGCGGAGTCCTCGGCACGACGAGCCTGGTCGCGGTGGGCTTCGGCCCGCGCGTCGGCCTCGGGGGTGAGGTCGATCAGGCGTCCGGTGTAGTCCAGGGTCCGGCCGAGGAGCTGCGGCCCCGGCGGTGTGCGGTAGGCCGGGACGATGCGGCGCAACAGCACCATCTCGTCCGCGTCCACGGGCACGGTGTAGGCGAGCCGGGGCAGGGTCGAACGGTAGGCGCGCAGCAGTTGCGCGGCCTCGAGCACGTCGCCCTCGGCCTGGCGGAAGGCGCGGGCGGCGAGCTCCGGCGCCCAGAGCCCGCCCTCGCCCTGCACCCGGTCGACCGCCAGCCGGAGCCGTTCGGTGATCTGGTCCAGGCCGAGCCAGTCACTCTCACCCGTCAGCCGGCGGCGGCGGACCAGCGCCTCCGCGGCCCGGATCGCGTCGAGCCCGCCACGGGCTCCCGAGTAGCCCATCAGAGCACCTTCCTCTCCTGCGCCGTCTCGTGTGCCATCTCCTGTGCCGTGTCATGGGCGCTCTCGGTCGGCTCGGCGATCCGGATCCGCACACTTCGCGGCACCGAGACCAGCACGCCGTCCGCCGCGACCAGGTGGACGTCGACCCCGGCCGGGAAGTCGCTGTTGACCCGCGCCAGCGCGGTCACCACCGTGTTGTCGAGCCCGGTCACGGCCACGGTGCGTTCACCCGGTACGCCCGGACCGGACAGCGCGAGCCGCAGCGGTCCCGTCTCGGCGTCCAGCCGCTCGACGGCGATCACCAGCCGGGCGCCGTCTTCGGGCGCGTACGCCGTACCTCGACGCAGCGTGGTGACCTCCTTCGCCGTCACCGGGCGAAGGGCGACCACCATGTCGGCCTCGGCCGCCGTCGCGGGAGGCGCACCGGTGACGGCGTACACCGGGTCGGCCCAGCCCGCGCCGTCCTCCAGGACGGCGACCCGGACCTCGACGTCGGCGAGCGCGACGGCGGGCAGCGACGCGGGTGGCACGCCGGGTGGAAACTCCAGCTGGGCCAGTGTTCCTGGCCGCGCGAGGCTGTCCAGGAGCTGGTCGAAGACGCGCTGGGCGGCCGATGGGTTCAGCCGTATGGCGCGCGCCCGTTCGCCGAGTGTCTGCGTGCCGGTCACGAGTCCAGCTCCTCGAAACGCACCTCGGTCGGCGCGATCTCGGCCCACTCCGCGCGCGCCGCCCGCGCCTCCCGCTCGGCGACCCGGCGGCACAACGCCTCGACGGAGGCACGGTCCGCGCCGTCCGGTGCCTCCGCGGCGGCGTCCAGGATCGCGGCCGCAAGGGCCGCTTGACGGTCGTCGCCCAGTCGCATGCACCAGCCGCGGTGGCCACCGAGCTCGACCTCGGTCCGAGTCACCAGAACCTCACCGAGATAGAAACGCTCGGCGGCGACGGGCTCGCGTACCTGCATCATCACCATGCCGACCTCCGGGCCGGACAGCACCACCGGGTCGCCCTTTCTGGCAAGGGTTTCCTCGGCCAGCGGCTCGAGTTCCTCCGGCAGCGCCCGGGCGAGCAGCGACGCCCGCTCCTCGCGGCTCAATGTGTCTTCGGTGGCTGTTCCCGTCACCCTTCCTCCTCGATCTGGAAGACCATGCGGATCACGTGTGGGTTGGACCAGGTGTAGGAGTACTCACCGAGTTGGGTGGTGCCCTTGACCCGGTTCAGGCTCTCGGCGTACCAGCAGGGGCGGGGCGCCTCGTCCCCCAGCAGGTCCGCGACGTCCCGGTCGGGCACGTCGAGCAGGACCTGGTGGCGGTACCTCTGCAGCTGGACGCCGTAGACCTGGGACACCAGCGTGTGCAGGGAGAAGTCGTCGCCGAGGTGCTCCTCCAGACCGGGCAGCCGGTCGCCCGGCAGCACGCTGGTGAGGACACCGGCGACCTCGCCGTCGACGAGGTTCAGTCGGCGTACCTCGACGATCGACCCACCGTCGGCGATCTCGGGCTCGTAGGAGTGGACGGGCTCGGGATCGCGGCGCCGCACCGAGAGCAACCGGGTACCGGGCCTGGCACCCGCCGCGGCAACCGTCGCGGTGAAGCTCGGCACGATGTGCTTGCTGATGGTGTAGTCGATGCGGCGGCGGACGAACGTGCCCGAGCCGCGCACCCGCTGGACGAGATACCGGTGCTCCAACTCCTGCAGCGCCGCCCGTGCGGTGAGCCGGCTGACGCCGTGGCTCGCGACCAGCTCGTACTCCGAGGCCACGCGGGTGCCGGGAGGCGTGTCCCGGAGCTGGTCGGCGAGCCGGTCCGCGAGCTCGAGATAGGTCGACCGAGTTGTCATGACAAGTACGCTGCCGCCCCCAGGTTGCCCGCACCGGTGATCGTCGTGTCGGAACGGTGAACGACCGGCGAGCGGCTGGTGGTCGACCATGGCGGCGGGCGTGTCGTCGCTCAGCTGAGCGCGTGCTGGAGCCGGCTTGGTACCGCTGGAGCCGCGCCCGCCATCAGCTCGCCCGGATCCGGATGCGGTTCCTGCTCCGGTCGGGTTCGCGGGTGTCACTGTCCGCGTCCCGGTACACCGCCTCGACCTGTGCGCGCTGCAGGCCGGCGGTCGACCGGTCCAGCACGACGCGACCGGCCCGCAGGCCGATGATCCGGTCCGACCAGCCGATGGCGAGCTCCACCTGGTGCAGGCTGCACACCACCGTGAGCCGGTCCTCCGCGCAGACCCGCACCAGGACGTCGAGCACCTGGGCGGCCGACTCCGGGTCCAGCGAGGCCACCGGCTCGTCGGCGAGCACCAACTCCGGGCCCTGCATCAGCGTCCGCGCGATCGCGACCCGCTGCTGCTGCCCACCGGAGAGCGTGTCGGCCCGCTGGAAGGCGCGGTCGGCCAGGCCCACCCGGTCGAGTTGCTCCAGCGCCGATCGCCGCAGGGTCCTGGACCAACTGAGCACGCCGTATCTCGGGCCCGTGACCCGACCGAGGGCGCCGGTGAGGACGTTCGCCATGGCCGTCAGCCGTCCGACCAGATGGAACTGCTGGAAGACCATGCCGACGCGGCGGCGCAACCGGCGCAGGCTCGCGCCACGCGCCTGGGTGACGTCGACGCCGAGGACCTCGACGCGCCCGGAGGTCGCCGGGCTCAGGCCGTTCAGCGTTCGGAGCAAGGTGGACTTGCCGCCGCCGGATCGACCCACCAGCGCGATGAGCTCGCCGGGACCGATGCGCAGGCTGATCCGGTCGCACGCGACGACCGAGTCGAAGGTCTTCACCAGGTCCTCGACGACCACGACGTCCTGGTTGCCGCTCTCCCCACGCGTGGGCGGCACGGAGCGAGGGCCCGGCTGCGCGGGCTGGCCCGGCACCAACTCGGCGGAGTTCACGAGGTCGCCTCGCACTGCTCGTCCTGGGTGGTCGCGCAGACCTTCCGGACGGGATCGAAGGTCTTGTCCTGCGCCGCCACGTAGCCCCCCATGCCGGCCTTCCCGGCGACGACGCACGACTTCGCGTCCGCACACTTGCCATTCTCGACCAGCCAGTCCTTGTTCAACTTGGTGAGGAACGTCTCGGAGATCTTCTTCCGCACGTCCTCGGGAAGCGCGTTCCGCATCGCCACAGGTGAGCTCGGGATGGCCGGGCTGCGCCACACCACCTTGATCTCGCCGGCCCTGAGGTTTCCGGTGGAGGGCATCGTCGTGTCGACCATCGTGTCGGAGGCGAAGCCCACGTCACACTTACCGGACCTGACCGACTGCACCGAAAGGTCGTGCGCACCGGCCATCACCGGTGTCAGCTTGGCACCGACCGTGCGCGCAAGGACATAGGAGAACGGGCCGAGCATGCCGACGTCCACCGTCCCGGACTTCAGGCCTTCGATGACGCCGTTGTAGTTCGTCGTCTGCTTGAACTCGACCTGCCGTCCGGTCTCCTCCTCGAGCATCTCGATCACCGTTTTCCACGACTGGCGGGGATCGGTCTGCTGTCGGCCAGATTTCATCAGCTACTCCGGTATGGGTGCTGTCGGGGGGTGTCTGGGCGGCACCGACGCTAGGACCGAGTTGATAAGACAAGGCGATGCCAGCATGATGAGTGCTGCACGCTTGGATGAACGCGGGGCGACCTGGCGCAGGGATCCCGGCCCTGACCCGCCGCGGAAGTCCTGTGCAGCAAGGAACCTGAGCCTCCCGGCCGGGTCGAATTCACGTGCGCGTGGGTGAGTGGTAACCGGCTCTTTCTGGCATTCCGGCACTCGCGCACTAGCGTGGGGCCCCATGCCAGAGGCGATGAGGCTCGGTCCGGAGCCGCTGGTCCATCCGACCGCACACGTTCGAAACTGCCAACTCGGCGAGTACGTCGAGATCGGTCCACACGCTTCGCTGGCCGAAACCGTGATGGGTGACTATTCCTATGTCATGCAGGGCGGCGTCATGTGGCACGCGGAGATCGGGAAGTTCGCCTCGATCGCGGCGTACACACGGATCAACGCCCCGAACCATCCGACCTGGCGAGCATCCCAACATCACTTCACCTACCGTTCGATCGACTACGGCCTCGCCGACACCAACGACGCGGAGTTCTTCGATTGGCGGCGAGCGCATTCCGTCCGTCTCGGACACGACGTCTGGATCGGCCACGGCGCGGTCGTGCTGCCCGGCGTCACGGTCGGCACGGGTGCGGTCGTGGGCGCCGGGGCGGTGGTGACCCGCGACGTGCCGGCCTACACCACGGTGGCCGGCTCGCCGGCGCGGGTGATCCGGAAACGGTTCGACGCCCCGATCGCCGACCGGCTGCTGGCCCTGGCCTGGTGGGACTGGCCGCGCGATCGGCTCCGCGAGGCGCTCACCGCCTTCCGGGAACTCGACGCCGCGGAGTTCTGCGAACGGTTCGAGGGCGCCGGGAGTCCGCTGTCGCACGCGAGCACCTCGCCCTGAGGGTGGCTCCTGGTAGCTTGCGGCCCCATGGAGAGGTGGGGTGCGGAGCGCTACGGAAACCCGTGCCGCGAATGCGGTTTCGACTGATCGATCACCATGATGAACGTGCTGGGCGCGGTGCTCAAGGCCAAGTACGACTACCCCAACCTGCTGGCCCTGCGGGCGGGGACCGAGCGACACCCCGACCTGTCCTGGACGGCGGCCGGCTACGCCGCGCACCTCGCTGACACTCTTCGACTCTGGTCCGAGCGGCTCGTCGGCGCCTACGTGTCGGGCGTCGTGGACGTCGTCCCTTGTGACCCGGACCTGCTCGCGCAGGTCCGGGGCTACAACCAGATGTCCGTGGGCGCCGTGCTGTGGTCGGTCGAGGAGGCCGCCAACTCCTGGATCGAGGCGGCCCCGGAGGCGATCAAGAACAACGTCGTCCTACGGGTGGTGACCGGCCCGGGCGACTCCCCGCGCCGGTGGTGATGTCAACAGAGCCTTGTCAGGGGAGAAGCTCGAGGAGCACCGGACGCAGCGCGGCGGGGATTCATGAGCACGCCGTGGTCCTCGAGGACCGGGCGAGCCCCGATGAGAACAGGCTCACACGCCTGCGGTGGCCCGGTCCCGCGAACCACACTGGCGGCGAGGAGGGAGCTTCGGATGTCTGAGACCGCCGCCACCGTCGCCGACCTGTTCCGTCGCGAGCCGGGGACGGAGCGCCCTCGAATCGAGCAGATCCGCGCCGTGTGGGCGTGGCTGTCGTTCCTTCGGGTGCAGTCCCTGATCCGGCCCGAGGTCGAGGGCGCCTACCGCGCCGCCGAGTGGGCGATCGGCCTGACCGACGTTCCGCCGGTGACCGGCGCGAGGTACCACACGCCGTCGTTCATCGTGGAGGCCGCGTGGACGCGGCCGGGGGAGCACGACATCATCAAACCCGCGACCGACCAGCTCATCGCCGGTGAGATCAACACCGCCGGCGCCATCGCGGAGGCCGGTGCGGACCCCGTGAAGCGGGAGTACGCCGGCGGCACCTACGCCCTGCTCGCCTGGTGGGCGGGCATCGTCGAGCTCGCGGAGTTCCTGACGCCGAACTCCGTCCAACTCGCCGCACGTCCGATGGGTGTCCCGGAGTCCTGACCCTCCGGCTCGCACCGTGGCCCGGCAAGGGGAGGCGGGGATCTTGACGGCCAAGCTCGCGGACAACGATGTCATCGACTTCCTGCGGGACCTGTCGAACTGGGGCCGATGGGGCGAGGACGACCGGCTCGGCACCCTCAACCTGATCACCGAGGACGTCCGCGTCCAGGCGGCCGGTCTGGTCCGGGACGGGACCGCAGTGTCGTTGGCGTTCGACATCGATCCGGAGAATCCGGACGTGCTCGGTCGTGGCAGCGTCGTGCAGCGCTTCATGCAGCTGAACGAGGTGGAGGCGATCTACGGGCAGCCGGCGCGCTTCGACGCGGTCCGGGAGTACGTCGGGCTCATCGGCCACGGCTCGCTCACCCACCTGGACGCGCTGGCCCACTTCTCCTGGGACGGCAAGAACTACAACGGCTTTCCCGCCTCCGCCGTACGCTCCGCCGCGGGTTCCACCCAACTGTCGATCCACCAGGTCGACAAGGGGTTCTTCACCCGCGGTGTCCTGCTCGACGTCGCCGGGACGCTCGGCGTGCCCTGGCTCGACCCAGGACGCGCCATCACGCCGGAGGAGATCGCGGCCACGCAGAAGCGCGAGGGCGTCACCGTGCGACCAGGGGACGCGCTGTTCGTCCGTACCGGCAACTTCGCCCGGATCGCCGCCGAGGGGGCGCACCCGGAAGGCCATCTCGCGGGGCTCAGCGCCGCGAACCTTCCGTTCCTGCGGGAACGTGACGTCGCGCTGCTCTCCTCCGACGGCGCGCAGGACGTCTTCCCCGGTGAGTCGAGCAACCTCGATCTCGCGATGCCCATCCACACCGTCGGTATCGTCGCGCTCGGGCTCTGGCTGATCGACAACGCCGCGCTGGACGAACTCGCGCGGACGTGCGAGCAGAAGAACCGCTGGGAGTTCCTGGTGTGCGTCCAGCCCTGGCGGTTCGTCGGTGTGACGTCCAGCGTCGTCAACCCGGTCGCGATCTTCTGACGCCGTTCCCTCCCGGCGTCGCGCGCGCTGGCTCAGGCCAGGATGACGCGGGTGCCGCGTTGCTCGATCTGGCGGACGAGGTCGGGAGCCGCGGTGTCGTCGGTGACGAGGACGTCGACGTCGTTCATGTCGCACACGGTCGCGAGCGCCACCCGACCGATCTTCTTCCCGTCGGCCAGCACCACCCGCCTGCGGGCCCGCCGGCACATGAGGGCGTTGACGCGGGCGCCACCGGGGTCGTAGTTGGTGCATCCCGCGCCCGCGTCCACCCCGTCGACGCCGACGAACGCCACGTCGAGGTTGCAGCTCTCCAGGAAGGACTCGGCACTGGCGCCGACGGTCTCGTAACTGCTGCTGCGCGCTTCGCCACCGGCCGCCAGCACCCGGATACGAGGGTTGCCCACCAGATCCAGGGCGATGTTGAGCGCGTTGGTGACGACGGTGATGCCGTCATCGCTGTCGGTGAGAAGGCGCGTGAACTCGGTGACGGTGGTTCCGCCTGTGACTCCTATCACGCGGGCGCCGTTCAGGAACTGCCGCGCGGCCGCGGCGATTCGTCGCTTTTGGGGGAGTTCCTGCATGGCCTTGTAGCGGACGGGAAGGTCGTGGAAGGCGGCGTGCGTGGTCGCGCCGCCGCGGGTGCGAGCGAGCAGTCGCTGCTCCTCCAGCAGGGCCAGATCGCGCCGTGCCGTAGCAGTGGACACGCCGAACCGCTCGGCCAGGGTCCGGACATCCAAGTTCCCGTCCGCAACCAAAGCGGACAGGATCTCGTTCAGTCTCTGAGCGCGACGCACAGCGGCATCGTAGCCATGTGCAGCATGAATGCCTATATGGCGTAAGTTTGAGCGATCATGTTGCAAGTTTGCTCAAACTTGCGCCTCCGGTCCGTCTAAGGACCTTGACTGCGCAGTACTCGGCCTTTTAACGTCCCGCTCCATGAGCAGTTACGCGCAAGAAGTGCGCAGTCAACCTGAACTTTGGCGACAAGCCAGCGCACTCGCGACAACTGCGACCCACCACCTGCCGCCCCACGGAGCCCGGCTCGCCGTCGCCGGCTGCGGGACCTCGCTGTTCATCGCCGACGCCTTCGCCCAGCTTCGGGAGGGCCGCGGCCACGGTGAGACGGACGCCCTCGTCCCGACCGCCGACCGGGTGACCCGCGCCTATGAGGCCGTCCTGGCCCTGTCCCGGTCCGGGACGACGACCGAGGTGACGAACTGGCTGGAGGCCCAGGCGCCCGCGCTCGACCGGTACGCGCTCGTCGGGGTCGCCGGTACCCCTGTCGCCCGCGCGGCCCCCAACCCGCTCGTGCTCGACTTCGCCGACGAGCGCTCGATCGTCCAGACGAGGTTCGCGACGTCGACGCTGGCCCTACTCCGCGCCTCCCTCGGTGAGGACGTACTGCCCCTGGCCGACGGCGCCGAGGCGGTTCTCGCCAAGGGCGCACCGTTCGACGCCGGGCGCTTCGACCACTTCGTGTTCCTCGGCGAGGGCTTCGCGAGCGCCCTGTCGCAGGAGGCCGCGCTGAAGATGCGCGAGACCACCGGCGCGTGGACGGAGGCCTACCTCGCCTCGGAGTACCGCCACGGCCCGGTCAGCGCGGCCACCTCGCGCACGCTCGTGTGGGTGCTCGGACAGGTTCCCGCGCACGTGCTCGACCACGTACGCGAGTCCGACGCCACCGTCTGGACCACGGGGGAGGACCCCATGGTCGAACTTGTCCGCGTCCACCTCCAGGCCGAGGTCGAGGCCGCCCATCGCGGCCGCGACGTCGACAATCCACCGCTCCTGTCCCGGTCGGTGATTCTTTCCTGAGCGCGGTCTCCGCCCTCAGCCAAGACTCGCCGTCGCCGGCTGTTCGCACGTTCGTGGACATCCACACCCACCACAGAAGGCGCCACAGATGACCTCGATCCGAGCAAAGCGCGTACCGCGCGCGTTCACCGCCATCGCCGCAGTCGCCAGCCTCGCCCTCGTGGCCGCGGGCTGCGGGAACGGCTCCAACACCGCGTCGGACGCCACCAAGGACGTCACGATCACGGTGGCCCTCGCCGTCGACCCGCCGCCCAAGGCGGCGCTCGCGGAGTTCACCAAGGAGACCGGCATCAAGGTCACCTGGTCGACCGTGGACTGGGACAGCCTGCAGACCAAGATCGCCGCCGCGGCGACCGCGAAGACCTACTTCGCCGACGCGACCGACGTCGACTGGTCGCGGGTTGGCCAGCTGGGCAAGCTCGGCTGGTTCTACCCGATGGGCCAGTACGTCGACACCAAGGCGCTCGCGAAGGACATGCCGCAGCTGACGTCGTTCACGTCGGACGGCAACGTGGTGGGTATCCCCTTCGACGCATCGTTCCTCGTCACCACCGTGAACAAGAAGATGTTCCAGGCGGCTGGTGTGGACCCGGCGCCGAAGACCATGACGGAGTACACCAACGACCTTCGCAAGATCAAGCAGAAGGGCATCGCGCAGTACCCGCTTGACATCCCGTTCGCCGCGGCCGAGGGCCTGTCGACGTACTGGTACCAGACCACCGCCGCCTTCGGTGGGACGGTCCTGGACGGCAAGGGCAAGCCGCAGTTCGAAAAGCCCGGCTCGCCTGGGTACAAGGCTGCGCAGTGGATGGTGGACGCCATCAAGGGCGGACTCGTTCCTCCGGGCAACATCAACGTGTCCGACAGCCAGGGCCAGCAGACCCTGATGGCGAAGGGCCGGACCGCGAGCGTCTTCGGCGACTACTCCGGCAACGTGGGCACGCTCTACGACGTTCCGGCCTCCTCCTCCGTGGTCGGTCAGGTCGAGTACCTCGCGACGCCGGGTGTCTCCGGTCCCGGTGCGAACCTCAGCAACCCGGACGGCATCGGCATCCCGAAGACCGCGAAGTACCCCGCGGCCGCCGCGAAGTTCATCCAGTGGTTCACCTCCGCGAAGAACCAGGCGGACTTCGCCGGTGCGCGTGGGGCGGCGCACGCTCTCCCGTCGTACAACATGCCGTCCCGCCTCACCGCGGTGAACCAGCTGACCAAGGCGGGACAGCTCAAGGGCGGAGCGCAGCTCGCCGACATGCTCAAGAACAGCTCGCGTCCGGTGTTCCCGGAGGGTGCGCCGTCCTGGTACCCGAACTTCTCCAACGCCGTCTACACGAACCTGCACAGCGCGGCGACCGGCACCATCTCCGTCCCGGCGGCGATCAAGGCCATTGCGGACACGGCGAACAAGCTGGCGCAGGGCTGATGTCCGACCGCTTCACGCAGAGGGGAGGGCGCTGGTGACTGCCGTGCCCATGGAGGGGCAACCCTCCGAAACCACCAGCGCCGCCTCCGGGGGCGGGCGGGGCCCGAAGCCCCGCACGAGCCGGGTGGGCAAGGATCCACGGGTCCTGCCCTACCTGCTGGTGACGCCGCTCGCGGTCTTCATCGTGGGGCTGGCGTTGGTCCCGGCGGGCTTCACCCTGGTCGAGTCGTTCTTCACCGTGAACGCGCTCGACCCACCGACCCGGTTCAGCGGGTTGGCGAACTTCCAGCACCTGTTCGCCAACCCGGCGATCCGCCACAGCATCGGCAACACGCTGCTGTACGTCCTCATCGGCGTCGCGTTGTCCACGGCGCTCGGTATCGCGATGGCGGTCGTTCTGCAGCGGAAGTTCTGGGGACGGTCGGCGGTGATCGCGCTGATCGTGTTGCCGTGGGCGCTGCCCGGCGTGGTCGAGGGCCTGGTCTGGAGCGGGATCTACGACCCGAACTCCGGTCTGCTCAACAGCTTCCTCACCTCGGTACACCTGATCGACAACTACCAGGTCTTCCTCGGCCAGCACGGGCTGCTCACCATCGCGCTGATCGAGATCGTGCAGGTCTGGCAGATGACCCCGCTGTCGACGCTGCTGATCCTCGCGGTGCTGCAGGTGATTCCGGACGACATCTATGAGGCGGCGCGCCTGGACGGCTGCAACGCCTGGTCGGCGTTCCGCTACATCACCCTGCCGCTCGCCCGGGCCGGGATCGCGATCGCCATGGTGCAGGCGGTGGTCGCGACGCTCAACGTGTTCGACCAGCCCTACGTGCTGAACGGCGCCGCGACGACAGGTGTCTCGCTGACCATGCAGACGTACTTCATCAGCTTCCAGAACCTCGACTTCGGTCAGGGCTATGCGCTGTCACTGCTGATCACCGTGGTCACCGTGCTCGTCTCCCTCGTCGTGGTCCGAGCGGTGTACAGGAAGGTCGAGTTCTGATGCGGACGCGAATCTCGCCGGCGCGGCTCATCGGCGTCGTCCTGATCCTGCTGTGGTCGTTGGTGCCCATCTACTGGGTCATCAACATCAGCCTGCAGAGTGAGTCGGAGGCTCGTTCCAAGCCGTCGCACTACCTGCCTCCCCACCCGTCCCTGCACAACTTCGCCACCCTGCTCGGCTCGGGTTCGGAGATCGGGAACCAGATCCGGTCCTCGTCGGTGAACATCGTGATCGAGTGCGCCATCGCCACGATCGTGACCGTGGTGATCGCCACCATGGCGGCGTACGCCTTCGCGCGGTTGAAGTTCCGCGGCAGCAACATCCTCTTCTACGCCCTGCTCGCGACGATGGCGTTCCCGGTCTACACCACCTTGATCCCGCTCTACCGGATCATGAGTGACCTCGGCCTGGTCAACACCTACACGGGCATCGTGCTGGTCTACGTCTCGGGCTTCCTGCCGCTTTCGACGTGGATCCTCTACAACTACTTCCAGAGCCTGCCCGAGAGTCTGGAGGAAGCCGGACTCGTGGACGGCGCGACGCGACTGCAGGTGCTCTGGCACGTCCTGCTGCCGCTCGCCCGGCCCGGAATCGTCTCCACGACGATCATCACGTTCCTGTTCGCGTGGGCGCAGTTCCTCTTCCCGCTCGTACTGTCCAGTGACCTGTCCACCCAGCCGTTGACGGTGACGATCTCCGCGTTGCAGGGCCGGCACACCGTGCCGTTCTCCCTGTTGAGTGCCGCGGGCGTCCTCGCCATCGCGGTGCCGGCGGTCATCGCCCTGGTGCTGAACCGCTACATCGTGAGCGGTCTGCTGGCCGGCAGCGTGAAGTAGCGGTCGACCGGGCGAGTCGAACCCGGTCGACCCGTGTGATCCGAGAGGGATCCTGATGGCTGACAACAGCTTTGTTCTCATCGGCGCGGGAAGCACCGTCTTCACGCCCGGACTGCTCACCGACCTGGCGTCGTCCAGGGTCTTCGACGGATGGACGGTTCACCTCGTCGACCTCGACGCCCAGGCGGCGCAGACGATGGCCCGGCTCGGCGCGCGGATCGCGGCCGAGCACGGGTCGACTCTCAAGACCGTCGCGCACACCGACCGTCGCGAGGCCCTGCCCGGTGCGAGCTTTGTGACGACGACCATCGCGGTCGGCGGAGCCGCGGGATGGCGACACGACATGAACGTGCCGCTGAAGTACGGCATCCGCCAGACCGTGGGCGACAGCGTGGGACCGGGTGGCGTGCTGCGCGCCCTCCGCCACGTGCCCGAGCTCGTCGCCATCGCGCGCGACATCGAGGAGCTCGCTCCGCAAGCCTGGCTTGTCAACTACTCCAACCCGCTGACGGCGAACGTCCGGGGCATCACCCGGGAGACCGGCGTCAACGCCATCGGGCTGTGCCACGGCACCATGCACACGAAAGCGGCGCTCGCGAAGGACCTGGGCCTGGAGTCCGGCGACGTGCACGCCGTCTTCGCGGGGCTGAACCACCTGTGCTGGCTGCTCGACCTGCGCCACGGAGCCGAGGACCTCTATCCGCGGCTGCGCGCTCTGGTCGAGGAGCGGGCCGGTGACATCTCCTCGGAGGCGACCCGCCACGAGGGCGTGCACCTCCCGGTGTCGGCGGACCTGATGCGGACCTTCGGGTTGTACCCGGCGCCGGGTGACCGCCACGTCGCGGAGTTCTTCGCGTGGTACCTCGGTGGTGCCGGCGAGGGGACGCTGCCGTGGGGCATGCAGGGCGGCCACGACATGACCATCGAGTACATCGGCGAGAAGTCGGACCTGTGGGACCGGCTGCACGCCCAGGCCGACGGGAGCGTCCCGCTGGCCGGCAAGGACGACCAGGAGGCCGAGCGGCTCGTCTCCATCGCCGAGGCTCTCGTCACCGGTCAGGACATGGTTGAACTCGCGGTCAACATGCCCAACCAGGGCAAGATCGCCAACCTGCCCTCGACCGCCGTGGTGGAGGTCCCGGCTGTGGTCGGCGCCGCGGGCATCAACGGCCTCAGCATCGGCGACCTGCCCCCGGCGATCGCCGCGACGCTCACGACGCGGGCGCAGCAGCAGGAGATCACGGTGGACGCGGCCCTGCGGGGAGACCGCCAACTCGCCATCCAGGCGCTGGCGCTGGACCCGCTGGTGCCGGACACCCAGACGGCGCGGGCGATCCTGGACGACGCGATCGAGGCGCACGGCGCGACCATGGAGCGGTTCCGGGCCAAGCCCGAGGACGCCTCGCTGTAGGGCTTCGCCTGTGTAGCAAGCCTGACGTGCGAACGCGGGCCGGGAGTGAGGATCAGTCCCCGTCCTCCCGGCCCGCGCTGCTTTGTTTACTCGTTTCGGCTGCTCGCCTACTCGCTTACCCGACCCGGCGCACCATCGGCAGGTTGGACCGGGTGAAAAGCCCGGCGCCGAGGATCGCCAGGACCGGTACGCCGACCACCACGATGCCGAGCAGCGTCCACGGAATGTCGATGATCGGCGTCTACTGCCCTTCGCCGGTGGTCAGCGGCCAGGTCACGGCCAGGCCTGGCACCGCTCCGACGACGACCCCGAGCAGCGCACCCAACCCACCGATGACAGCGGCCTGCGCCATCGCCATGCGTCGACGGGTCCGGGGTGTTGCTCCGACGGCGGCGAGGGTGGCGAAGTCCGGCCTGGCGTCGTTGAGTGCGAGCGCGGTGGCGGTCGCCGCACCGACCAGCACGAGCAGCCCGCCCAGGATCGAGAGGGCGAGGAACTGAATTGCGTAGGTCTGGACGAAGCCCCGCTCGACATAGATGTCGGAGCCGTAACCGAGGCCCTGAACGATTTCCTTGACCTGCGCCTCCTGCGCTTTGCTCACCGCGGGGGAGCCGGGTGGCACCACGATGCTGTGCACGGTCGTAAGGAGTCCCAGCCGCCTGGCGGTCTGTGGTGTAGCGATCAGGTCGGCGAGATAGGTGTAGGTGCCCGAGTGTCGGACGGTCGCCGCCAGGACGGCGGCCGGCAGTTGTGTCCGCTCCACATCTCTGGTGGTGACCGAGCCGTCGCTGCCGTTCCTGATCCGGAAGGTCGCGACCTGCGCGGTGTGGTCCGGGTACAGGGCCGCCTTGGACGGCACCAGGACACCTCCTGCCGAAAGGACCTGTCGCTGCTCCGCGGTCAGTGGGTGTCCCAGGACCTTCGCCACAAGGTCGGGGCCCGCGACCATCATGCCGTCGACGGTGGTCGTGTAGCCGATGATTGACTCGCCGTCTTCTGTGTCCAGTGGAACCCCACAACCGTAGGGGTCCTCCTCCGGACACTTCGGACCGACAAGCGCTGCCGTAAGGGCCTGCGGATCGGACGGATAGATGGTGATGCTGGGAAGGAGAAGCGTCGTCCGCCCCGGCAATTCGGCCCGCACCTGGTCGGCGAGAGTGTCGGCGGCGCGCGGCGTGGCAGTCGGCGTGAGCCCGATGGTCATGGTTTCCATCGCGGTCCGGGGTTCGTACCCGCGGCGGTTCTGTTCGAAGTCGCTCGACGACCCGATCGCCAGTGCGGTCACGCCGGTGACCACCCCCATGATCGCGGCGACGGCCGGAACCGTGCGGGACTGGTGTCTGGCGCCGTCGCGGGTGGCCAGCCGCAACGACAACGGCAGCCGGCCACCCAGTCGATTGAGTAACCCGATCAGGACAGGGGTGATCATGATCGTTCCGGCCACGAGGACGAACGTCCCCACAGCGACGCGCCACTCGCCTCCGGGCTGGCGTCCGAGGGCGAGAACGACGATCGCGCCGACCACCATCAGCACCAGGCCGAGGGCCGGCCCGCCACGGCGGGGCCGGCCGGCGAGAGCGACCACGGTGTCCTGCCGGGACGCGTGACGCGCGGGTATGTACGCCGCGGCCAGCGCCGCGAGGCTTCCGACGACGAGGAGCGCGCCCAGGTCCAGCGGGGAGATCCGCAACGACGAGATGTCGTGGCCGATGAGTTGACTGGAGATCGGCCGGGTCAGAGCGACGAGGGCGATGGCCAGGAGGATGCCGAGAAACGCGGAGCCGAAACCGAGGACGATGCCCTGGGCGAGCACGACCCGCCGGACGTCCCTGGGTGTTCCGCCGGTGGCGACGAACAATGCGAGTTGCCGGCTCTGCCGCCGGGCACCGACGGCGAACGCCGGCCCCGCCAGCAGGACGACCTCGAGCAGAACTCCGGCGGCGACCAGGACCGTGAACGCGACCAGGGTGGCATCTGGCGTGGAGGGGTAGGAGTCCGTGATCAGGCGAGGAACCATCTTGTGCGGTGGCGGGTCCTGGAGAACCGCACGCGACTGTACGACGAGCCCGTGCGTGTTGAGCTGTTGGACGTCCGGCCAGGTGATGGCCCTGCCGTGAGTGTCGATGAGGTACGTCGTGTCGCCGGACCCACCAGCGCCTCGAAGGATCGAGCCGGGGATGCCGACGAGCTGCCTCGAACTGAGATCGGCCGGGTTGCGTACGACACCGACGACCCACACCTCGGGATGGTCGCCCGCCCCGAACCGGATCCGCTGGCCCGGCCCGAAACCGTCGTCGACCAGGTTGGGCGAGACCGCGATCTCGTCGGCGCTCTTCGGTGCTCGCCCATCGACGACTGTGCCGAGCCCCGTCGTACGTTCGTCGCGCAGGTCGAACTCGCGGACGTTGACCGCGATGGCGCCGAGGTCGGTCTTGACCAAGGTCGTTCCGTGACGCACCGGGATCGCGGTCCCGCCGGTGAGCGCGGCCACCCGCTGCGAGGTCATGTCCTGGTCATCCGGATCGGCCAGCTTCGCCTCGGGGACGCTCGCCTGGAGAGCGCCGTCGAATGTCTGCGCGAGCGGAGCTCCCTGGACGGTGACGACGGCATCCGTCGGCCCCATGGTGCGCAGCCCATCTGCGGCGTTCGTGTCCGTGGTGCTTCGCAGGAGTACCGACCCGGCCGCGATGAGCATGATCGGGACGCCGATCATCGCGACCACGAGGGCGCTTCGGCCCTTGGCCCGCCACACGTCGCGGCGCGCCAGCTTCAGTGCCACCCGCCAGCTGCCGCCACTGCGCCAGCTCACCGCGATCCCTCCAGCAGGGACTCCGGGGCGGGCAGATGTCCGGTGTCGTCCACGGTCTGGCCGTCCCGAAGGAAGACCACCCGGTCGGCCCAGCCGGCGTGCCGGGCCTCGTGGGTGACGAGCAGGCCGGCGGCACCGGCGTCGACCCGGGCCCGCAGGACGCGCAGCACCTGTTCGCCGGTCTCGGAGTCGAGGGCACCGGTGGGTTCGTCCGCCAGGACCAGCCGCCGTTGACCGACCAGGGCACGGGCGATCGCGACCCGCTGCTGTTGGCCACCGGACATGTCGTCGGGGAACCGGTCGGCGAGGTCCTCGATCCCCACCTCGGCCAGTGTGCGCAAGGCCTCCTTGCGCGCCCGCCTCGACCGCGTGCCGTCGAGTTCGAGGGGAAGGGCGACGTTCTCGACTGCGGTGAGCGCCGGAATGAGGTTGAAGTCCTGGAAGACGTAGCCCACCGAGCGGCGGCGCAGGGTCGCGACCTGTGCGCGGGAGAGGCTGCCCAGGTCGGTTCCCTCCACCCGCACGGTGCCGCTGGTGGGCGAGTCGAGCCCACCGGCGAGATGGAGCAAGGTCGACTTGCCCGAGCCGGAGGGACCCATCACCGCGACGAGTTCGCCGGGTCGGACGGTGAGGCTCACTCCGCGCAGCGCGTGAGTGGCGGCCTCACCGCTGCCGTGCACCCGGGTGACGGCGGTGATGTCGAGGACCGGCGCGTCGGCTCCGAGGTCGGGTGGCGGCTGGCTGGTCGGGGTCGTGGTCATCGTCGTCCCCCATGGGTCGTGTGCGCGGCGTCGGCCGCGTCGTCGCTGGTGGTGCGGCCGGACCTGGTGGCATGGCGCGTTCGCCCGCGGTCGGGACCGCGGGATGCGGTTCGCACCAGACGCGCCTCGCAGTGGTCGAGCCAGCGCACCTCGGCCTCGGCCTGGAAGATCATCGACTCGACGACGAGGAGCCAGGACAGGTCGCCCTCGTCCGCGTCTCGCTTCAGGCGGGTGTATTCCTGCAGCGCCCGGACGGTCGCCGTCCGCTGCTTCTGGACGATCGATCGGACATCGGCACCCTGGACGGTGAGCGCCAGCGCGAGCTTGATCGCCAGCTCGTCGCGCGGACGGGGTTGCCGGCTGACCGGGGTCGCCAGCCACTGAGCGAGCTCGGTGCAGCCGGCGTCGGTGACCTCGTAGCGGATCCGGCCCTCGTCGTCGGCGCCGTTGCCCGCGACGAAACCGTCGCGCTCGAGCCGGGAGAGTGTGGTGTAGACCTGCCCGATGTTGAGGGGCCAGGTCGCGCCGGTGGCCTGCTCGAACTCGGTCCGCAACTGGTAGCCGTACTTCGGGCCGGAGTCGAGGAGGGCCAGTAGGCCGTGTCGGATGGACATGCCTACTGAGTATGCATATCCGGTAGGCACCACGCAAACCGCCGCTCCGGCTACCCGCGACATGCCGAGGAAACCCAACTCGTACAGCAGGCAACGTGATCGTCACGCGACGGCAACGGAATACGAATGGCGCGCGGCCTACGGTCTGGCGTGTCGTCTCGATGTGAAGGAGCCGCATGCACACTGGTCGTCCCGGCCCTGATGACACCTCTCCGGCCAACGCTGTCCGCGATGAGCACCCCACTACGACACTCCGCCCGAGTCTGCGACGGCGTTCACTCCTTGCCGGCGGTGCCGGCCTCGCGGCCGTCGGTGCCGCCGGTCTGGTCGCGCCGACCGCGGCGGAGGCGCAGGCCCACGATCGGGTCCCGATGCCCAAGGGTGGGCGGCGGGTCCACCTCGCCTCGCGTCCGGACACGGTTCACTGGGGCTACATGGACGCCGCGCTCAAGCCCGTCCTACGCGTTCGTCCCGGCGACGTGGTCACCATCGACACGCTCTCCCACCAGGGCATGATCAACGGCACCGACCCGGTGTCGTTCTTCGGTCAGTACGGCATCCACCGGGGCGAGGTCCTGAAGGACGCCATCGACGTCTACGCCGCGAAGGCTCCCGAGCCCGGCTTCAGCGCGCACGTGCTCACCGGACCGACGTACGTCGAGGGCGCCGAGCCCGGCGACGTGCTCGAGGTGCGGATTCTCGAGTCGCACGCCCGGGTGCCGTACGGCGTCAACCGGACCGGACCCGGCACCGGTGTACTCCCCGACCTCCTGACCGAGCAGTCCACGAAGGTCATCCCGCTCGACCTGCGCAAGCGGCTGGCCAAGGTGGCGAAGGACGTGGACGTCCCCATCGACGCCTTCCAGGGCATCATGTGCACGGCCCCCGCGCCTGAGCTCGGCAAGGTCAGCTCCCGCCCACCAGGTGCGTACGGCGGCAACATGGACCTGCGCGACCTCATCGCCGGATGCACGCTCTACCTGCCGGTCTTCAACGACGGTGCGCTCTTCTCGACCGGCGACGGCCACACCGCGCAGGGCGACGGTGAGGTCGACGGGACGGCGATCGAGACGTCGCTGACCACGACTGTGCAGTTCTTCGTGCACAAGAACGTCGACGCGCCGTGGCCGCGCGCGGAGAACCGTACCCACTTCATCACCATGGGCATCGACGTCGACCTCGACGCGGCGCTGGCGATCTCGCTGCAGGAGGCGGTCGACTTCCTGCGGGCGGAGATGGGGCTGTCCGCCGCCGACGCCTACACCTTGTGCAGTGTGGCGGTCGACTTCGAGATCGCCGAGGCCGTCAACTTCACCAAGGTGGTCCATGGCAAGATCCCGAAGGGCATCTTCAAGCACGTTCCGCGCTACTGGGCGGACTGATCGGCGTTCGGCGCCGAGCTGTCGGGAGTCGACAGCATCGAGGGTGAGCGGAAGGCACGACTTCTCTTCGACCAGCGAAAACCGTGGTCGGCAAGGAGGGGTTGCGGCCGTCCGCTCACCCTCGACGCCGTCCGGCACGTGTCTCGTCGACGCCGAAGAGGCGTAGAACGCTGCGCTTGTGGGCCTTCGCCGCTTCGGCCGGTGTCATCTCGCCCGCGCTGACCCGCTCGCCGGCCAGGTGCGCGAGGCTCACCGTGGCGGCCAGCAGCCAGGAGCGAGGAAGGCTCCGGTCGAACTCTCCGGCTCGTTGCCCCCGACGGATCAGTGGCTCCAGGCGGTCGAGTACGGGCGCGTGACGTTCCCGTTCGGGTCTCGAGACCGCCGACGCGATCGGGAGCCGCAACAGCAGGGGGTACCGCTCCGAGATGTACCAGCTGGCGTCCAGGAAGCGGATCAGCGCGTCGGTCGGTGACCCCTCGTCCAAGTGTACGGCGTCCAGCGCCGCGACGGCCTCCGCGGTGGCGCGGTCGACGACGGCGTTCAGCAACGCCTCGCGCGAGGGGTAGTGCGCGTAGAGAGTCTGCCGGGTCAGCCCCGCGGCCGCCGCGACCTCCTCCATCTTCGCGTCGGGCCGCTCGCCCAGCACGGCCACAGCCGCGTCGAGGATCGCGGCGATGCTGCGCTCGGCGTCCGCACGTCTCCGGCGCCGTGGCCGTTCGGGTGAAAGCTCAGACATGGTTGTCAAGATTAGCGGTATCGGTTAGCTTTGACAGCGACGTCAGAGATATGGGGACGTCGTACGCGCTCCGGAGCCTTTCCGCGCGTCACCTGTCAACGAGGAGTTGTGATGCCAGCGATCGTCAACACCCATCAGGCCGAGGCCTGGAACGGCTACGAGGGCCACCACTGGGCGGAGTACCAGGAGCGTTACGACCTCGTGAACGGCGGGATGAACGAACCGTTGTTCGACGCCGCCGCCATCGCGGACACCGACCGCGTCCTCGATGTCGGCTGCGGCAACGGCCAGACCACCCGCCTGGCCGCACGCAGAGCCTCCCGCGGCCACGCGGTGGGCGTCGACCTGTCGGCGCCGATGCTGGAGCGAGCCCGCGCCTCGACGGTCGACGATGGCATCGACAACGCGACCTTCGTGCAGGGTGACGCACAGGTGTACCCATTCGAGGAGAACACGTTCGACGTGGCGATCAGTCGCGGCGGGATCATGTTCTTCTCCGACCCGGTCGCGGCGTTCGCGAACATCGGACGCGCCCTGCGGCCGGGCGGACGACTGACGTTCGTGTGCGCGCAGGAGGTGTCGAGGGAGGATCCGTTCGCCCGTGCACTGGCGCCCTTGTGGGCTTTGATGCGAGGCGCGGAGGAAGCGAGGAAGAACGTCGAAGGCACGGACGACGAACGTCAGCGCGCCGACCGTGACGGTAGCCGGCCCGGCGCCGAGACGGGTGGCGTGGGACCTACGTCGCTGGCGGACCCGGAGCGGACCCACGCGGCGCTCTCGGCCGCCGGCTTCACGCAAGTGAGCATCGAGCCCCTGCGGATCCCCATGGTGTTCGGGGCGGACGCCAAGGACGCGGCCGACTTCTTCTTGTTGATGGGACCGATGGAGTTCAACCTGCGCGGCATCGACCCGGTTGCGGTCGCGTCGGCCCGTGACGAGGTGGCCGTGGCGCTGGGCGAGTACGTCGACGATAACGGTGTCAGCCTGCCCAGCGCGTTGTGGCTGGTTCAGGCGCTGCGTCCCGTGTAGGTGGTCGCGACTTCTCCTCCGCGCTGGTCGGGGGGTGGGCGGAAGTTGTCAGAACGAGTTTGCCGATGGGCTCGGATGCCCTTGTTTTGTTGGGGTTGTTGTCGGTGGTCGGGTCTAGGGTTTGGTCATGGTCATGGACATCGACACCGGTGCTGGCAGCGGGGGTGCGGGCTTCGCGCATCCGTTGCTGGCTTGGCTTGCTGGTGTGGGTGAGCAGCTCGACGGTGCGGTGGAGTGCCCGACTCTGTCGTTGCCGCTGGATCAGTACGAAGGGGCGATGCGGCAGATCGCTGTCTGCGAGGCGAGGCTGGCGTCGTTGCGGTTGTCGTTGACGCGGCAGGCGGAGCTGAACGAGGTGAAGAAGCTGACCGGTGCTGCGAACACTGCGGGTTGGGTGCGGCAGGTGACGCGGATGGGGCGTCGTGAGGCGTCGGTGTCGGTGCGGTTGGCGAAGGCGCTGGACCAGATGCTCCGTTCGACGGGTGAAGCCCTCTCTGACGGTGAGATTTCGTTGGGTCAGGCGCAGGTGATCGAACGTGCGATCCGACGGTTGCCCAACGACGTCGACGCCGACGTGAAGGCGGAGGCGGAAGCGTTCCTGCTCGACAGTGCGCAGGCCCTCGACACCGATGAGTTGGACAAGGCCGGCAAGCACCTCTACGAGGTGATCGCCCCTGAGGACGCTGAACGGCGGATCGGGAAGCAACTGGAGGAGCAGGAACGCAGAGCCCGAGAGAACCGCACCCTGAGCTTCGGCCCGGTCCGCGACGGGATGGGCACGGTTTTCCTGCGGGCGGATCTGCCGACCCCGGCGATCCTGCAGGCGCTCCTGGATCCGCTGGCTCGGCCGCGTCCGAGCGGTCCTGGTGGGCCGGACCTGCGCAGCAGCGAACGCCGTCAGGCCGACGCCTTCGCCGAACTCGTCGCCCTGGCCCAGGCAGCCGTCGACGCACCCACCCGCGGCGGCACACGGCCACGCCTCACCGTGACGATGAACCACGACAACCTTGCCAACAAACTCGGGTACGGCACCCTCAACTCCGTCCTCACCGACTTCGGACCCGCGCACCTGCACGTGAAGACCCACAGCGACGAGGACGGGAGCGGGCGGCAGGAGATGATCGGCTATCGGATCACGGGGCCGCCGTTGTCAGCCACCTTGGTGCGACAGTTGGCGTGTGACGCGGAGATCATCCCCATGGTGCTGGGTGGTGACGGGGCCGTCCTCGACCTCGGCAGGGGGACCAGGCTGTTCACGTCCTCCCAACGACACGCACTCGCCGAGCGGGACGGCTACTTCTGCCACTTCCCCGACTGCAGACGGCCCGAGAAGTGGACCGAAGCGCATCACATCCGGCACTGGGTAGACGGCGGAGCGACCGACTTGAACAACGGCGTCCTCCTGTGCCAACACCACCACACCGTCATCCACACGAAGGGTTGGACCGTCCGCATGAGCGGCGACGGACACCCGGAATACACCCCACCACCATGGGTCGACCGCCACCAGAACCCCATCCGCCCCAACGACACCACCATCCGACGCTGAGCTGAGGTGGCCGGAGTGTCCTGGTGGAGCAGGAGTGGAGGACCGCCGCGAAGAAGATCGCCCGAGCACGTTATCCCCGGATGAGAAAAGGGTAATGCGATCAGCAATCGCCGGGGTCAACCTGCCTCGGGCCGCGTCAGCGACCGAGGCGGTCGTCCTTCTACACACCTGCATATGGGGGAAGCGTGTTCGAGCAAAACCCGGACCTGGTCCTGCTCTTCGGTG
This sequence comes from Actinopolymorpha pittospori, assembly GCF_014873875.1. Taxonomy (GTDB): domain Bacteria; phylum Actinomycetota; class Actinomycetes; order Propionibacteriales; family Actinopolymorphaceae; genus Actinopolymorpha; species Actinopolymorpha pittospori. Next base: position 4,164,839 of record NZ_JADBEM010000001.1, read on the forward strand.
CCGCCATCGTCGTCGTCGGCTACGTCCTCAGTCTCTATCTCCATCCCTATACGCAGTGCGGCAGATGTAAGGGCACCTCGATCCACAAGGGCGCGCTTTTCGGTGGCGCCCACCGCAGGTGTCACAAGTGCAGTGGAACCGGTCGCCGTCAACGCCTCGGTGCCATGGTGCTGAAGATCGGCGATCCACGTCGTTCGACCAGCAGGTTCCACCCTCGACACCGCTGACGTCCGCACGACCCAGGCACAGAAACAGAAGGACCGGCCCGGGCGTCGTGGCTCAGCGATCCGTTCGCAGCGCCATGGGTCCGGAGGCGAGCAGCCCACCGTCGACGGGTAGCACGACGCCGCTGATCCATGCCGCGTCGTCGGAGGCGAGGAACGCGACGGCAGCCGCGATGTCCTCCGGTTGGCCGACCCGGCCGAGCGGGTAGAGCCTGGTGAGGCGTTCGAGCGCACCGGGCTGGGTGTCCCACACGCGGGTGCGGATGGTTCCGGGCGCGATGAGGTTGAACCGTACGCCGTGTGGACCATAGCGCGAGGCGAGGTTGACGGTGAGGTTCTGCAGGCCCGCCTTTGCAGCGGAGTACGGCTCACCACCGAGAGCGCTCATGCCGTTGACGGAGCCGATGGTCACGACGCTGCCGCCGTCGGGCGCGACGAGCAGGTGGGGGAGCGCGGCCCGGATGCAGCGCGCGACGCCGGTGAGGTTGAGGTCGACGAGACGGTCCCAGGCGTCGTCGTCGGTGTCCAGGAACGTCGTTCCGTCGCGCATGCCGCCGGCGGTGTTGACGAGTACGTCGAGCCGCCCGAACCGTGTCGTCGCGAGCTCGACCGCGGAGTCCACCGAGGCCCGGTCGGTGACGTCACACCCGACGGCGATCGCCGTCCCCCCGGATCGGTTGACTTCGTCGGCGACCTCCAGCGCCGCCTTCAGGTCGACGTCGGCAAGGACGACCGATGATCCCTCGGCGGCCAACCTGAGCCCGGACGCGCGACCGATCCCGTGCCCGCCTCCCGTCACCAGCGAGACCCGCCCATCGAACCGTCGCATGTCGATCGTCCCCCGTCGTGGTGGCCGAAGTGTGGAGTACGACCGTACCGGTGCCACTGGCCCACCTCGACCGTGTCGACGACGGGAAACGTGCGGGCAGTGGCTATCCGCGGATGAGGTCCACGGCGCGTTCGGCGATGGCGTACACCGTGGCGTTCGTGTTCGCGGACACGATGGTGGGCATCACCGAGGCGTCCGCCACCCGCAGGCCCTCGACGCCGCGCACGCGTAGGCCGGTGTCGACGACGGCCAGGGCGTCCGTCCCCATCCGGCAGGTACCGACCTGGTGCGAATAGGTACGCAGGCTCCTGCGTAGGTACTCCCGCATGCTCGCGTCGTCCCGCACCTCGCCGCCGGGGAACACCTCCCGGCCGCGCCAGGGCTCCAGAGCGTCCGCCGTTCCGATCCGTCGGGCGACGCGAAGGCCGGCGGTCATCACCTCGAGGTCGTGCGGATCGGAGTAGTAGTTGGGATCCAGCACAGGGGGCTCGCCCGGGTCGGCGCCGGCGAGTCGGACCGAACCGCGGCTGCGGGGCGTCATCGCCGCGAGCGCAATGCTGTAGCCGGACGCGTCGGCGGACATCGGCGGAGGCAGTGCCGGGGCGAAGTACGGAATGTCGACGAGTTGGAGCTGCAGGTCCAACGCGTCAAGCTCGGGGTCGCTGCGAATCAGCCCGAGCGCGTCGGCGTGGCTGTTCGTACGGTCCGGCATGGGCCCAGCCGCCTGATAGATGACGGTCGACCTCGGATGGTCCTGGACGTTCGCGCCGACACCGGGAAGGTCCACCACGACGTCGACCCCCACGTCGCGCAGGTGGGACCGCGGACCAATGCCCGATCGCATCAGCACCAGTGGTGAGCCCACGGTCCCGCCGGTCAGTACGACCTCACCGCGGGCCTCCGCGACGAAGACCTCGCTACCGACGCTGTACTCGACGCCCGTGCAGCGCCCGGCGTGCAGCCGCGTCCGGTGCACCAGCGCGTCGGTCACCACGTCGAGGTTGGGCCGGTCCAGCGCCGGGACGAGGTAGGCGTCGGCGGCACTCTGCCGCCTACCGTCGACGATGTTCAGATCGTTGCTCCCGAAGCCCTCGTCCAGCCCACCGCTGACGTCCGACGCCGCCGGGTATCCGACCTCGCTCGCCGCGGCCAGGAACGCCTCGGTCACCGGGTGCAGCGAGTGCGCGGGCGCCACGTGCACAGGGCCGGCGTCGCCCCGGACCGTGGGGTCGCGTCCCTCGACGTGCTCGCTCCGCAGAAAGTAGGGGAGCAGGTCATCGAATCCCCAGCCTTCGGCGCCGGCCCGCACCCACGCGTCGTAGCTCGAACGATGCCCACGCAGGAAGGCCATGCCGTTGATGGAGGAGGATCCGCCCAGGCCACGTCCGCGCGGCCACGGAATCCTCCCACCCGTCGCGGCCTGCGGAACGGAGACGCCGGCCCAGTCGGCCGACGTACCCTGCAGGCTCGGCCACGCCAACGGCGCGGCCACGGCTGCCGGGGGTTCCGCCGCGCCGGCCTCGAGGAGGAGTACGCGGACGCCGGCGTCCTCGGACAACCGTGCGGCGATCACACAGCCGGCCGTGCCGGCGCCGACGACGACGAAGTCGTAGCTGTTGGTCGAGGAAGTCATCGGGTGTCAACCATCTCGGACGTTTCCGCGTTTCACAGCGGTACGTTCGACGCTACCCGACGTCTGGGTGTGGAGCCTCGTTCCGGCAGCGCCGGGTGCTGAGTGCCTGGTGCTGGATGCCGGGTGCCGTGTCCCGTGATCCTGAAGGTGTTGTGTGGGTATGTGACCCCATGCCCGTGATCACGAACATCACCACGGGCATGGTGTCATGCACGGGGCATGGCGGACGCGTCACCGCGATGTCAGCCGCCCGCCGTAGAGGATCTCCTGCTCCCACTCCTCGCGCGGCTGGGAGTGCAGGCGCCAGTAGCACTCGGCGATGTCGTCCGGATCGAACGCCGTACCAGGAGCGACGGGACCCGCCACCGTGACCGACGCCACGTGGACACCACCGGGCCCGTACTCCTTGTCGAGCAGGGCCGCCAGGGTACGCACCCCGGCTTTGCCGAGTGAGAGGCTGACGTACCGCGGGTCCGGTTCGGGCATTCCGCCGGTGATGAGGAACGAGCCGCTGCCACGCCGGACCATCGCCGGCGCCACGTGCGCGGCGGCGGTGAGCGCACCGACCACGTTGACCGCCCAGGCGTCCAGATGGGCACGGACCGAAAGTTCCCCGGGCGCGTCCGGCTGGATGATCGCGGCGTTGTAGACGACGACGTCCGGAGTTCCGAGTCCCTCGGTCGCGGTGTCGAGTGCGGCGCGCAGCGCGATCTCGTCGGTGCTGTCGGCGACCAGCGGGATCACCCGCACTCCGGAGGCGGCGACGCCTCGGACTGCCGCGTCCAAGGTCGCCTCGGTACGCGCGACGAGGGCGACCGGCAGCCCTTCCCGCGCGAACCGCCGCGCGACCGACTGACCTATTCCCGGTCCCGCACCAATGACGACCGCACCGGACATCTCCTGCTCCTTCACCTCAGGCAACAGCGAAGAAGCTAGACCTTCACATTGATGTGAGAGTCAATCGCGAGTGACGGACGTTACAGCCGGCGGTGCTTCGGCGACGGGTTCGAGGCGAGCGCGAGGGCTCCCAGCGCGGACCAGGTGCTTCGTGGCCGAGTCCGCGCCGGGAGCCATGAGCCCAGGACCCCGGGAGCCCTACTGCATCAGGTCGACGACCTCCTCGGCGCTCAGCCGACCGCGCGACGGGTCGGCGGCGGCCGCCCGGACGACGCCCTGTGTCTTCATCGCGGCGACTCGACCGCCGGCCGCGGCGGACTCGGGCGGGTTCGGGGGCCGGCGCCAGTGCCAGTCGGTGCTCGCCTGGTACGCCGCCACCACGGACAGCAGGCGGTCCTCGCCGTACGGCATGCCGCCCAGGATCGTGCCGATCGGAACGCCGGCGGAGGTGAAGCCGATCGGGAACCCGATCTCCGGCAGGCCGAGGATGTCGAACGGCACCGGGTCCGTCTGCACCACCACGTCGCAGTGGTCGAAGATCTGGTCCAGCACCCGCTCCAGCAGAAGGAGCTTCGCCCGTTGCCCGGTGAGGAACTCGTTCCCGCCGAGCAACGCACCCTGCAGCCAGCCGGTGACCGAGACGCCGAAGTCACGCAGGTCGCCACGGAGGTACGGCATGAACGGCTCACTGCGCTCGGGCAGCCGTACGTTGTTGAACGCCGAGCCGGTGAGCAGCTCCCACTCGTCCGGGAACGGAACGTCGACCATGGTGGCGCCCGGAATCTCGGCCATGGTGGCCAGGAACGCCTGTCGCGCCTGCGCGGTGGCGGAGGTTCCACTCGTGTAGCCGGGCAGCACGCCGATCCGGGTCTTCCAACGCAACTTCGCCTTGCCGCGGTTGGTGATCGGGGTCGCCGCGGTGATGAGGTTGGGCACCTTGGGCAGCCCCTGCGTACGCGGATCCGCCGGATCGGGTCCGGCCATCGCGGTCATCATGATGGCCGCGTCCTTCGCGTCGCGGGCGAGCGTGCCCGGGTGGTCGCGGGTGTAGCTGAGCGGGATGATGCCGTGCAGGGAGACCCGGCCCATCGTCGGCTTGAGACCGGTGAGGTTCTGCGCGTTCGACGGTGCGGTGATGGAGCCGCCCGTCTGCGTACCCGTTCCCGAGGTGGCCATCCGCCCCGCGACCGAGGTCGCGGTGCCGGTCGAGGAGCCACCGGGGTCGACGCCTGGATCGGTGGGCGTCCAGGCGTTGACCGTCGTGACGACGCCCGCCGGTGTGGTTGCCCGCGTGGTGGCGAGCGGTCCCATCTGCGTCTTGCCCAGCACGATCGCGCCGTTCGCCTTGAGCCTGGCGACCGGGGTCGCGTCGAACGGTGCCACGAAGTCCTGGAAGATGTAGGAGTTCGCGGTGGTCAGCACACCTTCGGTGTAGTAGTTGTCCTTGATGGCAAGGGGAATCCCGTGCAGCGCACCGCGACGCGGTGTCTTGCCGGCGGTGCGCGCGTTCTGCAGGGCCGCACTGGCGAGGACGACGTTGAAGGCCTGGTACGTCGCGTCGTAGGCGCCGATCCGTTCGAGATAGGCCTCGACAAGCTGCTCCGCAGTGAGCTTGCGCGCCCTGAGCGTCCAGGCCGCCTCGGCGAGAGTCAGCTCCGTAGGGTCCGCCATCGCCTCGGGGCGCGGCCGTACGTAGGCGTTCGGGTTGTCCAACGCGGGGTTCTGCGCGCCGCGACCCGCCGGAGCGAACCTGGTCGCGGCGGTGGCGGTCGCGGTGGTCGCGGTGGTCGCCGCGCTGGCCGCCGACGGCAGCGCCACGGCACCTATCGCTCCGGCCGCGGTCAGCGCCGCGGAACGGGCGAGGAACGCGCGCCGGTCGATCGTGCGGTCGATGGGTTCGATCGTCATGACTGCCGCCATTCGGTGCTGATGGACGGGTAGAGCATCGGCGCCGGCTGCTGCGAGAGAGCCTTCGCCAGATCCGCGTCGGCGTCGGCGGGTGCCGGCAACTGGTAGGCCGCGAGCGTGCCGACAGTGCCGCGTACGAACGAACGCAGCGAGGCGAGTACGGAGTCGCGACCGGGTGAACCCGTCTCCGGGTCGGCGGCGGTGCCGGGCGGAAGCTGGTCGAGGTCGATTCCCAGGGACGCGAGTCGAGCGCGGATCGCGACGTCCAACTCGGCATCGGTAGGTGGGGTGGGTGCCATGGCTCTCCTCGGCGGAGCAGGAATGATCCACCACTGTCCGGCCGAACCGTGTCGAACGTGTATCCACGACATCAAGCGGTCATGAACCGGCCCATTTCGGCCAGCTGGTTGGTGCTTCCGCGCGGAGCGCGGACGGCCCGCGGACCGTTTATGCACCTGCGCTCGCGAGGCCGCGTGGATAGGCTGCGCGCACCTGTCCGACGACCCGGAGGTGGGGAGATGGCGTTGCGATCCGCGCTGATGGTGGCACCTGCTTCGACGCGGGAGTCGACCACGCAGGGCTGACGCCTGCCCCGATCGGGTTCCTGAGGCAACTCACCCGACACGTCGCCTTCGGACGCCTGCCGTCCGCGGGTTTCTTCTCGCGCCGTCGAAGCATCCAGGGCACCGGCTTTCCGGTCGCCCTTCTTCGCCGTGCCCTGGGCTGCCGAGCTTCCTCCGGCACGCCCCGGCCGGATTCCCCGGATCTTCTTCGCTCGAGGAGTCTCCAGATGTGCCCGTCGTGCGCGTAGTACTCGACGCCCGCTCTTGCCCGCTTCCTCACCCAGGCGGTGGAGGACGAACTCTCCGAACGCTCCGAACACCCCCGGCACTCGCAGCGGAACCTCGCCCGCCAGGTGCGTGTGCTGAGTGAGGCCTACCGCTCGGGTCCGCGTGATCGGCCGATCCTGCGGACCCGCCAGGACGTCGCGGCCTACGCGGTCTACCGGATGCCGGCCACCTACGCCGCGACGCGGTCGGTACTGCTGCGCACCGTCGAGACTGTGCCCGACTTCCGTCCGCAGACCCTCCTCGACCTCGGAGGAGGAACCGGCGCGTCGTTGTGGGCGGCCGCCGACGTCGTCGACACCCTTCGTACGGCGGTCGTCCTCGACCACCTGCGAGAGGCACTCACCCTCGGACGGCGGCTCGCCGCGCGGTGCCCACGCGCCGTCGTCTGCAACGCCACCTGGTGCGAGCAGACGATCACGTCCGGCACGGCCGTACCCGTGGCCGACCTGGTCACCGTCGCCTACGCCTCGGTGAACTCGATCCCCGAACCCGTCAGGCCCTGGTGGCCACGGCGGCCGGCGTGGTGGCGGCGACCGGCACGGGCGGAACTGTCGTCGTCGTGGAACCCGGTACGCCGCAGGGGTTCCGCCGCGTCCTGGACGCCCGCGGGCACCTCGTCGCTGCCGGGCTGAGCATCGTCGCGCCGTGCCCGCACGACGGCACGTGTCCGCTGTCGAGCCGGGACGACTGGTGTCATGTCGGCGTACGACTCGACCGGTCGGCACTGCACCGGCGGGTGAAGGACGGCTCGCGAGGATTCGAGGACCAGAAGGTGTCGTACGTCGTCGCGACCTCGCTTCGGGCCAGCCCGGCGAGGGCGCGGGTGGTCCGAAGGCCCCGTCCCCGCAAGGGGCTCGTCACGCTGCCGCTGTGCACCCGGGACGACGGCCTTCGAGAGACGACCGTGTCGAAGCGTGACTCCTCGTCGTACCGCGCCGCGCGCGACACCGGCTGGGGCGATCCCTGGCCACCGCCGCCGCCCAGTCCGAGCCGACGCTGAGCCGGTAGCCGAGCCCGGACCGGCAGGGTCAGCCTGCCGGTCCAGGGCTGGACGATCGCCGCGAGCGGTGTGCGGGTCTGGCCGTCCGCGGACACTGTCCGCGACGGTTCGTCGTGCTTGTGATTGGCTTCACGTACTCCGGGACGACTGGTCGAGGTCTCCCGGCGACGCGACCCTCGTCGGAAGGGGATGCGAGTGAACGGCTACCCAGCGCAGGAGATGCTCGAACGGGCGAAGGAATGGGCCAGCGGCGACGACCGGATCTCGGCGGCCCTCGTGTACGGCTCGGTCGCCACCGGGCGGGCGGATGAATGGTCCGACCTGGACCTGCTGGTCGTGACGGCGGGTGACCGGGAGGAGGTGTGGGCGGAGCGTCAGCAGATCGCCGACCGGGTCCTCGGCGGCGAGGGGTGTGTATGGGCGGGGGAGGTGTCCCACCAACGCCCCTATCGGTACGCCGCCTACCGTGCGGATGCCGCCCAGCTGGACCTGACGATGGACGACGGCCGTGCGAAACCGTGGCGGGGACTCGCCGACGGGTTCGTGGCGATCCTCGACCGCGACGACATCGTCGCGAAGCTGCGAGCGGACTTCGAGGGTTGGAAACCTCTCGAACCAGACGTCGAAGTGAGCGACGGTGCCACCTGGGTGTGGCTGAAGTACCTCGCCGGCCGGTTGCGTCGCGGGCAACACTGGATGGTGCGGTGCGGACTCGTGAGCCTGGCGTACGAGCGCATCGTGCCCCTCCTCGGAGTGAGCCCGAACGCCGTCGAGACCGCGCTGCCGGCCGAGCTGCGCACCAGGCTTCACGGTGCGATTGCCGTCCGACGCGGAGGTCGGCGAACTGACCCGAGCGCTCCGAGCGACGGCCGAACTGTACGTCGACGCGCTCGACCTCTGGTCCCGGCGAACCGGGCTGGCCCGACCGGTCCATCCGCTGGCGCCCGCGATCCTGGACCGCATCGGCAGGCTGTGATCGGCGCGACCGGCGCGATCGGGTGCGATCGGGCGCGTCAGCCGATATCGGGTGGCCCGAGCACGAGGAGCCCCGCTAGTTTGCGGACCATGCCATGGGATCGCGATTCCCTGATCGCGGCGGTCGCCGCGGAGGGGCGGGATGTCGACCTCTCGGACGCGGTGCGCAGGTCCGGCTGGGAGAGCGTCGTCCTGGAGACGAGAGACGGTTGGATCCTGCGGTTTCCGCGCCCGCACGTGGCGTTCGAACGCGAGGTCGCGCTCCTCCGCCGGATCGCGGGTCGGCTGCCGGCGCGCACACCCGTCATCGTGTGGACGGGTGAACGGACGAAGTTCGCGGCCTACCGGAAGCTGAACGGCTGCGTGTTCGACGTCGAGGCCTACCGTCGTGCGCCTTCCCATCAACGCGATCGGCTCGCGCGTTCCCTCGCCGGCTTCCTCGTGGCGATGCACGCCGTCCTCACACCGGGGGAGATCGCCGAGCTCGGGATCCCTGGCGGCGGGGACTCCGACGACGCGCAGATTCTCGACCGGCTCGATCGGGTGCCCAGAGTCGTCCGCCACGACGTCGAAACTCTGCTGGCCGAGATCGCCGCCCTGCGACGCGAGCGTGCCGAGCTTGGGCGCCCGGTCGTACTCCACGACGACTTTCACTTCGGGAACGTCGTCCTCGACGGGCCGGTCGGCTACCTCGTCGGTGTGTGGGACTTCTCCTGCGTTCGAATGGGTGACCCCAGCGAGGACCTGCGGTACCTCGCCGGCGGCCCGGTCGACCTGCTGGATCGAGTCGCCCACGCGTACGAGCAACTCAGCGGTCGACACGTCGACACCCGCGTCGCCACCATGGCGCACCGACACGAGGTCGTCTCCGACGCGCTGGACCTCGACGAACCGGAGACCCTCGTCGATGTCGTCACGCGCTGGCGGGTGGCCGATGCTTGCGCATCCTGACCGCGAGGACCCGAGGCGCGGACCTCGGCAGGATCGATCCACGTGACGTCCCGGTCGGCGAGCACGAGTCAGGAGCGCCCCTTCTACGCCCAGTACGCCTGGGCCTACGACCATCTGATCGATGACTCGCCGGAGCCGTGGGCCGCGGCGGTCCACGACCGGCTCGTTCGTGCCGGGTTCCCGCGTGCCGCCGTGCTCGACGCCGGATGCGGTACCGGTCGTCACGCCGCCGCGCTGGCCGCGAGAGGGCATGAGGTCGATCTCGCCGACGCGTCGAAGGAACTGCTCCGGCAGGCGGCCCTGCGTTGCCCGTCCGCACGGGCCCTGCACGTGGATCTCTGTTCGTTTCGGCCGGAGTCCCTCTACCAGGCAGTCGTCTGTAGAGGTGTGCTCAACGACATGACCACCGACGACGAGCGAGACGCCGTACTCCGCGCGTTCGCGGCCAGCCTGCGCGCGGGAGGCCTGGTGGTGCTGGACGTGCGGGAGGAGGCCGGGTCCAGGGGCCGCGCGAACGGGACTCCGCACCGTCGGACCGTGGATCTGCACGGCCGAGGGCGGCTGACGTTCACCAGTACCAGCACCTGGAACGCGGACCTCCTGCTGGTCCGGGAGGAGTACGAGCTCGACCTGGACGGAGAACCCTCGCGGCAGTCGACGTACGAGTTCGCCATGCGGCCCTGGAGCGGGACCGAACTGCGCCAGCGACTGGCTCGGGCCGGCTTCACCGACGTCGAGATCGCACCCGGTGTTGGGCGAAGGACCGACGACCGGTTGTTCGTCACCGCGGCACGCGCCTGAGGAGACGCGCCCGCAGAACCGGTGCGCGGAACCGGCAGGAAAGGTAGGGCGTTCCGACCTCGCCACCAGCCGCCAGCACCGGGTAGGTTGCGCTCCACCATGTCGAGGGAGGGCGACGTTCGTGGCCGAGAGTAACGAGAACGACGCGCGGTGGATGGCGCGACGCCAGCGGAGCTGGCGAGTGCGGCGCGAGGCGGAGTTCGCCCGGGCGGGGATGTCGGAGCAGTCGTCGGCGAATCCGCGGCTGCACCACAACCCCTACGTACGAACCCTGCTGTACGGCGCCTTGGTGTGTGCCGGTCTGGGGCTGATCGCCGCCCTCGGCGGAAGCGGTGGAGGGGGGCTGTGGGCCATGGCCGCCCTGTTCTTCCTGGCATGGCTGGCCGTCAGCGCGATCCTGTGGCGGCCACCGAGCTAGCCCGCGTCGCCGGCCCGCCTCACCAGCCCGGCTCACCAACTCGCGTTCGCGTCCGCTACGGTCGCGTGCTCATGGCCGCAGACGACTCCATCGCACGCACCGAGCAGCGCGTGCGGGACGCCCACCAGGTTCTCGCCGAGCTTGGTCTCCTGGATCGCTGGCGACGCTACGGTGACCCGGTCCTGTGCGGCTCGGTCGCCTACGGCCTCGTCGTGGAGCCGGACATCGATCTGGAGATCTTCACCGACGAGCCGTCGATCGACGACGGGTTCGAACTCCTGCACGAGATCGCGAAGGTACCGGGCGTCGCGAGGTGCGCCTTCACCAACGGGCTGGCCGGGCCCGACCAGGGCCTCTACTGGCGAATCGTCTACGACCGTGAAGGCGTGCGCTGGAACATCGACAACTGGTTGCTCGCCCGCGACCATCCGGGGCCACTCAGCGCGTGGCTGGTCGAACCGATGCTGGCCGCGCTGACCCCGTCGACGCGGGAAGCCGTTCTCGAGATCAAGGAAGCGGCGTACGAGAGAAGCGAACCAGTACAGGGGATCTGGGTCTACCGTGCGGTGCTGGAGGAAGGGCTGCGGGGGTACGCCGCGTTCCGGGAGTGGCATCGAACCGTCGACACGGACGCGCTCACCGACTGGACCCCGCGCTGAACACGCACTGACTCCGCACTGTCTCTGTCGTGCGTCGCACCGGCTCTGTCGGACGCGGAAATGTCGACGGCCATCCCGGACCCGACACCGATCCCGCCCTTGTGCGGGGGGCTCGCACGCGGGCGGGATCGATGTCGAGGTCCGGGATGGCCGGAGGAGATCCAAACGGGATCTCAGTCGACGAGCTGTTCACGCGGCGATGTTCACGCGTTGCGAACGGTCGCGAGCGCCTTGCTCCACGAGACAACCTGGTCGAGCGTGGTGGTCACCGCGTCGGCCTGGTGCGGGCCAGGGGTGAACTGGCTGAAGTTCTGGAAGTCGGTGAACAGCGACAGGGCGACCTGCGAACGCACGTCGGCGACCTGGAGCTCACCCATGATGAGGCGCAGGTGCTCGACCGCACGGGTACCACCGACGGAGCCGTAGCTGACGAAGCCGGCCGCCTTGTTGTTCCACTCCGCGAAGAGGAAGTCGATCGCGTTCTTCAGCGCGCCGGACGTGGAGTGGTTGTACTCCGGGGTGACGAAGACGAAGCCGTCGAACGACGCGATCTTCTCGGCCCACGCCTTGGTGTGCGGCTGGGAGTACTGACCCATCGACGGCGGGATCGCCTCGTCGAGGTGGGGCAGCTTGTACTCGGCGATGTCGACAAGCTCGTACTCGGCGTCGCTGCGCTGCTTCGCGATGTCGTACACCCAGTTGGCGACGGCCTCGCCGTTGCGGCCCGGGCGGGTGCTGCCGAGGATGATCGCGATTCTGGTCATGGAACTACTCCTAGGGGGTGGCCCGGCGGTCGGAGTTGCCTGGGCAGGGGTTGCGGTCGAGGATCGGCTCGACTCAGGGGGTGACTGGCGGAAGTCCTTCGGCGCGTTCCGGCGGAACAGCCGGTCTAGCCACCGGGCCGTCACCGGGTGCTCCCGCCCGCGTCGGACGGCCGAGGGGCAGCACCCGTCGCTCGTTCTGGTGTCACGTCAACAAACCGTACGGCCAGGCTGCTGTCACGTCAACATAAGTCGGGTGTCACGTCAACAAACTCGTCCGCGGCCGACTCTGAGCGTGATTCACCTGACATTCGAGGGGCCCCGGGAAGCCGACGGCGAGCCACTGGTGATGCGGGCGGCCACGACCCTGGATCATGACCATCGGGTCCTTTGCCGACGTATCCCCGCAATCGCGGTTGATGATGCGTCAACATTAGACGTAGGATGTGCTCATGGACGAACCGCGGTGGCTCAACGAGCAGGAGGCGCGCGTCTGGCGGAGCTACATCCACCTGAAGCGCGATCTGTCGAGTCTGCTCGAGCGGCAGATGCTGCGGGACGACGGCCTGTCCGCCGCCGAGTTCGCGCTTCTGGTGCCGCTGTCGGAGTCCGAGGACGGCGTCCTGCGGGCGCGAGACCTCGGTCTCGCGGTGGGCTGGGAGCGCAGCCGGCTCTCGCACCAGGTCAGCCGGATGGAGAAGCGTGGCCTGCTCGTCCGGGAGAACTGCGACGAGGACGCCCGTGGCTCCATGGTGCGACTGACCGACGCTGGGAGGGCGGCCATCGTCGCCGCCGCGCCGGCGCACGTCGAGGCCGTTCGTCGCTATTTCTTCGACGTCCTGACCCAGGATGATCTCCAGGCACTGGAAGCCATCTTCGAGCGAGTCCTCGCAGGCCTCCCGAAGGCGCTCGCCGAGGAGTGCCGCGAAGAAGACTGAGGGGAGCCCCCTTCCGCATCGCATCCGATGCTGCGGGCTAATAAGTGACACGACATAGATGTTGTGTAATGTATCTGTCATGGTCAACGTTCCCGCCCCTGTCGCGGACCCCATCGCGGACCCCATCGCAGGGATCTCGGTCCTCAGCACCGGAACGGTCGCGATCCGTCCCGAGCACGTCGAAGCGACGCGCAAGCCGATGTACTGGTGGCTGCTCACGTCGAGGCGATGGACCTCACCGCGGCCCGTCAACGTCTACGTCATCGAGCATCGGGCCGGCCTCGTCCTCTTCGACACCGGCCAGGACCGCGCGTCGGTGACGAATCCGGACTACTTTCCCGGCGGTGTCACCGGCGTGATGTACGACCGGCTGGCCCGCTTTCGGATCGACGCCACTGACACCCTCACCGCCCGGCTCGCGACGATCGGCCACGACGTCGCCGACGTCCACACCGCGGTGATCTCCCACCTGCACCAGGACCACATCGGTGGCCTGCGTGAGCTGACCGAGGCCGAACTCCTGGTCAGTCGTCGCGAGTGGGAGACACTCGGGAAGCCCGCGCCGGAGCTACGGGGACTGCTGCGCTCACACATCGACATCCCCGGACTGCGGTGGCGCCGCATCGACGTGGAACCTCCCCGAACCCCGGGCGGCGACGTCGAACACTGGCCGGACGGGATCCCCACGGGGCACGACCTCTTTGGTGACGGCAGTCTGGTGCTGCTGTCCACCCCTGGTCACACGCCGGGTTCGATGTCGCTGCTGGTGCGCCGTCCCCACCGGCCGCCGCTGCTCATGGTCGGCGATCTGACGTACGACGCGCATCTGGTACAAGCCGGCCGCGTCCCCGGTGTCGGAAGCAGGCGGCAGTTGCGTGCGACCACGGCGCGGGTCAACGAACTGCGGCGACGCCACCCTGACCTGGTGATCCTGCCGGCTCACGACCCGGAGGCGGCGGCCCGGCTGGCGGCCGCGACCGCTACCTTCAGCCCTGAAGGAGGGAGCCTTCCCCCATGCGTCCGGCTGAAGAACTCCGGTTTCTCATCCTCGCCGCGCAGCGCGAAGGAAACCGGATGCTCGCCCGCGCCCTGCACCCGTTGGGCATCACGCCCTCCCAGGCCGAGGTGGTCCGGCTGCTGCAGGAACGCCAGCCGCTCACCCTGTCCGGCCTTGGCGATCTGCTCGTCTGCGAGAGCGGCAACAGTCCCAGCCGGCTGGTCGATCGCCTCGTCTCGATCGGGCTCGTACGCCGCGAGGTCGCGGCGCACGACCGTCGGCACGTCGAGTTGTCCCTCACCGAGGACGGCGTTCGGATCGCGCGACAGGTTTCCGAGGTCGAGGAGGAGCTCTACCGGACCGTCGACGCGGCCGTGGGGGAGTACGACCTGACGCAGGTCGCGGGGTTCCTCCGGGCGTTCGTGGCCGACCTGCCGGCCGGACAGGCGCTCGCCCGCCGGACGTCGGACGACGCACCCTAAGTCGTGTCCTGTGGATCATGGCCGGTTCGCGTGCCCCCGCTCACCACTCGACCATGATCCGCAGGACACGCCTAGCCCGGCAGCGACGTCCCGGTGAGATCCCTCAGGCGGTCGGGCGCCGTTACTCGGAACGGGCGCCGACGCCGAGCGGATCGAGTTCGGCCGGCGTCGCGTCGTCATGGTCGGTCGAGCGGCTGAGCTCCTCGACGGACGCGTCGCTCGTCGCGAGTGCATCGGCGGCGGCCTTGGCGACGGTCAGCGCGTCGGAGCCGAGCAGGATGCGGACCGGCGGGTCGTCCATCTCGACGATCCTGCGCACGGCCTGTGCGACCTTCGCGGGATCTCCGGCCGCCCGGGCGGCGATGTTCCCGACGATGCCGGCCAGGACGCCGATGGTCGGTGCGTAGGCGTTGGAGAGGGGGGCGACCGTCATGGAGCTGCCTGCCCAGTCCGTACGCATGCCGCCGGGTTCGATCGCGGTGACCTTGATCCCGAGTGGTGCGACCTCCTGGGCGAGCACCTCGCTGAAGCCGCTCACGGCCCACTTGGACATCTGGTACGGGGCAAGACCCGGGGTGGTGGCCCGCCCGCCGACCGAGGAGACGTTGATGATCCGGCCCTGACCCTGTCGGCGTAGAACGGGCAGGGCCGCCTTGGTGACGTTGACGACCCCGAAGAGGTTGGTCTCGACCTGGGCGCGGAAGTCCTCCTCGGTCGTGTCCTCGACGGAGGCCAGGTTGGCGTATCCCGCGTTGTTGACGACGACGTCGATCCGGCCGAATGTCCGGACCGCCTCCTCGACGGCCCTGCGTGCGGCCGCCGCGTCGGCCACGTCGAGCCGGATCGGCAGGACGGCCTCTCCGTATGTCCGGACGAGGTCGTCGAGACGTCCCTCGTCGCGCGCGGTGGCGGCGACCCGGCCGCCGGCCCGCAGTGCTCCCTCGATGATCGCTCGGCCGAGGCCGCGTGCGCTTCCGGTGACGAACCACACCTTGTTGGTCATTGGGACTCCTTCTCAATCTCTAGAGACCATCGGTCTGTTATGGGAGAAGCTAACAGACCGGCGGTCTGATGACAAGAGACCGGAGGTCTGTAGACTCCCCGTCATGACCTCCTTCCAGCGCGCACGCAGCGACGAGCAGCGAGAGGTACGTCGGCGGGCGATCCTCGACACCGCGGCGGCGATGCTGGCGGAGATGTCCGTGGCGCAGGTCAGCCTCAACGAGCTGAGCCGGCGGGTGGGTCTCGCGAAGTCGAACGTGCTCCGCTACTTCGAGTCCCGCGAGGCGGTGCTCTTCGAACTCGCCAACGCCAAGTCGCGGGAGTGGCTGGACGACCTCGACGCGACGCTGGCCGTCGCGATCGACGCCGACGCGCCGCCTTCGGAGCGGGGCGACCAGTTGGCCCGGGCGCTCGCGACCTCGTTGGCGGACCACCCGGTGTTGTGCGACCTGATCAGCTCCCAGGCCGCCGTACTCGAACGCAACGTTTCGCGCGAGGCCGCCGCGAAGTACAAGCAGGACAGCATCGGGCACGTCACGAGACTCGCCGAACTGGTCCGCCAGAGGGTGCCCGAGTTGGGCGAGCGCGACGCGCTTCGGTTCACCGCGGCGTTCATGCTCACCGCGGGGGCGATGTGGACACATTCGCATCCGACCGCCGCCGTGATCGCCGCCTACGAGGCCGACCCGTCACTCGCGGTCTGGCGGCTCGACTTCACCAAGAGCCTGTGCGAGATGTCCGAGGTGGTGATCTCGGGACTGCTCGCCCGCCAGTCGCGCTGACAGGCACACCTGCCCGCTGACGGTGGGACGGGACAAACCTGGCCAGCGCACACGGTTGCGACCCCGACGACTCCTTGACGATCATCGTTGGGGAGTCCTGGTTCGCAGCCGGTTTTCTCTACCGGTGTCTTGGTTGGCTACGAGGCCGGACGTCTTCGGACGTCCTGGGGGTTGCCGTGAAGGACACGAGGGTGCGAAGCGTCGTCGGTCAGGCCGTGAGCCGGCGAAGTCTGTTGCGGTTGTCAGGCGCGGGTGCGGGTGCCCTCGCGCTGCCGGCGCTGTGGGCGAGTGGGGACTCGGTCGCGCAGGCCGCGGTCGCGGACGCGATGGAGGCACCGGACCTGCTGCGCCGCGGCGCCTTCCCGATCGGCTTCTGGTGGCCGCCACCTCCGCAGGAGACGACCGTGGCGCGGTACGCGGAGATCGCCGAAGCTGGATTCACCTTTGTCACCGGCGGAAACGGCGTTCAGGACGGTGCTGCCAACGAGGCGATGCTGACGGCCGCCGCCGCCAACGATCTCGCCGCTGTCGTCATCGACACCCGCATCAGCGGTATCGCGAACTATCCACCGGAGCAGTGGTCGTCGGTCGTCGCCTCGACCCTGGCAGACTACGAGCACTCCTCGGCGTTCTCCGGAATCAACATTCAGGACGAGCCGAACGCCGGCATGTTCGCGCAGATCGGTACGGTCACGGAGCTGCTGCGGGACCTGCGGCCGGACCTGCTGCCCTACGTCAACCTGTTTCCCACCTACGCGAACGCGGAGCAGTTGGGAACCCCGACCTATCAGGACTACCTCGACCGCTACGTCGGCGACGTCGATCCCGCCTTCCTCTCCTTCGACCACTACGCGTTGTTCAAGCCGAGTGGGGTGCGCGACGACTACTTCTACAACTGGGTTCTCGTTCGGGACAAGGCGCTCCGGACGGGTCTGCCCTCCTGGGTCTTCATCCAGGCGTGCGAGCACCTCGCCTACCGGCTGCCCACGGAGGCCGAACTCCGCTGGCAGATCAACGTCAGTCTCGCCTATGGCTGCAAGGGGATTCAGTACTTCACGTACTGGACGCCCGAGCCGCCGGAGGTGTTCCAGCACGCGTTGATCTCCAGGGAGGGTGAACGAACGCCTCTCTACGATGCCGCAGCGCGTATCAACAACGACTACCTGCGTCCGGTGGGCCGACAGCTTCTCCCGCTCACCTCCGAGTCGGTCACGCACTTCGGTGAGGCCGCACCGCCGATGGGCGTCGAGATCTTCCATGGTGACTCGTGGGTCTCCTCGGCCAGCGGGAGTGCGGTGATCCTGGGCCGCTTCTTCGATCGTCCCGCGCAGCGACTGCGGTGGCTCCTGGTCGCCAACAGGTCCTTCGACTCGACGGCGAGTACGTCACTCACCCTCGGGCCCGAGGTCGTCCGGGCGTACGAGTTCGACATCAGTGGCAGATACCTGCCAAGGCGGTTGGACGGACCGCCCGCGGGTCAGGTGCTTCCGGTGACGTTGGAGCCTGGTGCGGCTCGACTTTTCCGACTGCATGGAGCCTGACGTCCCGCACGCGCTGACGCGAGGCGAATGCCCATGGCGTCGGGGGTGGGCGGGGCTGGTCATTCGGTTCGCCAACGCAGTAAAGGGGATCGTACCGACGCGGTCGCGGGCGCTCCACGAGCGTCGCTCAGCGAGAGGTCGGCGGTCAGGACGCTTCCGCCCATGGCGGCTTCCACGAGTGACCTGTCAATCGTGAGTAGCTGGAGCTTGGCCCGGCGTACCCCGGTCCATCCGTCCGCGCCGGCCTGGCCCCAGTTCAGGTAGAGAAAGCGCTCGCCCTTGCGGCCCTGCACGTAGGGTCCACGGAAGTCCAGGCCGTCCGGGCCATCGATCACGTCGACGGTGAGCTCGAACTTCGCACTGTCCTCCTGTGTGGAGACGATGTCGATACCTCCTTTCTTCGGCTGATGCCGAGCTGGGGTACGCCGTGCTCGGCGCACCATGCCGTCGGCATGTCGTGTCCGAGGATGCGGATCGGTATCTCGACCATGGCGAGCTCCTTTCGCTGTGGACGGCGAGACAAGCTTCG
The DNA here is from genome assembly GCF_014873875.1 of Actinopolymorpha pittospori. Taxonomy (GTDB): domain Bacteria; phylum Actinomycetota; class Actinomycetes; order Propionibacteriales; family Actinopolymorphaceae; genus Actinopolymorpha; species Actinopolymorpha pittospori. Next base: position 4,183,017 of record NZ_JADBEM010000001.1, read on the forward strand.
GTTGCCATGCGTACGGCGTCAACGCCTCCGCGTGAGCGCTGCCGGGAGTGGACCTCGGGCCTCGAGTGCGGGTCGCTAGGCTGGCCGGCATGGTGGCTGCTCCTGGAACGGTTGTCGATCTGCTCTCCCGATACCAACCACAGGGCGCGGCGGAGATCGCCGACCTGGCCCGGATTCGGGCGTTGGTGGAGGCGGAGCCTGACCCGTGGAGACGCTCCATCCCCTTGCACGTGACCGCATCCGCCCTGGTCGTCCACCCCGACAGTGGCAGGGTTCTGTTGCGCTGGCACGAGCGACTCCAGGCGTGGTTGCAGGTCGGGGGCCACGGAGATCCCGGTGAGATCGATCCGCTCGGTGTCGCGCTGCGGGAGGGACGCGAGGAAACCGGGCTCACGGATCTCACGCCGTGGCCGGACGAGGCGCTCCTCCACGTGGTGATCGTCCCGGTGCCCGCCAAGGGCGACGAGCCCGCCCACGAGCACGCGGATCTGCGGTTCGTGATGGCCACATCCGATCCCGTCGCGGTCCGTCCGGAGAAGCCCGACGCCCCGCTGCGCTGGCTCAGCTTGCCCGAGGCGCACGAGGTCACCACCGAGGCGAACCTTCGCGAGACGTTGTTTCGAGCCGGGAGCCTGTTCCCGGCGGACTGAACCGGGCGGAATGAACCCGGCTGGCTGAACCGAGGCGCCGCTGCTCCCCGCCGGTTCAGGGTCGGCGTACCAGCGTCCGGTCGTCGGGTCGGATGATGGCCTGGTACGGGTCGACCCATGGCGGCGGGAGGTATTCGGGGTGCCCGTCGCTGCTCATGCGGACGGTCCAGCCTTGGGTGTGGATGACGGTGTGGTGGTATTGGCAGAGGAGGACGCCGTTGTTGAGGTCGGTTGCTCCGCCGTCTACCCAGTGTTTTATGTGATGCGCTTCGGTCCATTTCTCGGGTCGTCTGCAGTCGGGGAAGTGGCAGAAGTAGCCGTCCCGCTCGGCGAGGGCGTGTCGCTGGGAGGAGGTGAACAGGCGAGTGCCTCTGCCGAGGTCGAGGACGGCCCCGTCACCACCGAGCACCACGGGGATGATCTCCGCGTCACACGCCAACTGTCGCACCAAGGTGGCTGACATCGGCGGCCCGGTGATCCGGTAGCCGATCAGGGTCTGTCCGCCGCGCCCGTCTGTTGTGCCGCCACCGTTCAAGCCGCCGCCGGCTCCGGCGTGGGTCTTCACGTGCAGGTGCGCGGGGCCGGAGTCGGTGAGCACGGAGTTGAGAGTGCCGTAGCCGAGCCTGGCCACGAGGTCGGCCAGGGACATTGTCAGGGTGAGGCGCGGCCTGATGCTGCCGCGGGTGGGTGCGTTCGCTGCCGCCTGCGCGACACCGAGGAACTCGGCGAAGGCGTCTGCATAACGCCGTTCGCTGCTGCGCAGGTCCGGCCCGTCAGGACCGCTGGGACGAGGGCGAGCCAGCGGATCCAGCAGCGCCTACAGGATCGCGAGAGTGGGCACGTCCAGGCGCACGAACATGGTGCCCATCCCGTCCCGCACGGGCCCGAAGCTGAGGGTCCTGCTCTCCCGAGCCCGGCGCTCCTGTTCCTCCAACTGCTTTCCGATCCGACGCTCGGCATCCTCCGGTGCGACCAGTACCACCTCATACAGATGCTTCCCGGCCCTGTCCAAGTCATCGACATCAAGATCCTGAGCGCTGTCCAGGAGGAACGCTTCCGCCTCCGCCCGTACGGCGGCGTCGACGTCGTTGGGCAACCGTCGGATCGCGCGTTCGATCACCTGCGCCTGACCCAACGAAATCTCACCCTCGGAAAGCGCGCAACCGGTCGCTCGGATCGTCTGGTCCAGCGCTTTCGCGAGCCGGACCGACACCGACGCCTCGCGCCGCCCCATCCGCGTCACCTGTTGCACCCACCCCGCGGTATTCGCAGCACCGCTCAGCTTCCTGACCTCGTTCAGCTCGCCCTGCCGCGTCAGAGACAACCGCAACGATGCGAGCCTCGCCTCGCAGACAGCGATCTGCCGCAACGCCCCTTCGTATTGATCCAGCGGCAACGACAACGTTGGACACTCGATCGCCGCGTCAATACCCGCACCAACATCGGCAAGCCAACGCATCAACGGATGCGCGAAGCCCGCACCCCCGCTGCCAGCGCCGGTGTCCATGACCAAACCTAGACCCGACCACCGACAACAAACCCCGTAAAACAAAGGCATCCAGGTCAACTGACGAAACTCCTCCTGACAGTTCTTCGTCAGGTTCGAAGCTCCGCGAACGATGCGACGCAGGTTGCGCCATCACATTGACGAGGCTGGTCTCCGGAGAGCCCGCCCAGCCGCACTCTCCGCCCTCCGCCGCCGTCTGGGCGCATGTCCAGTGCTCAGGCTCTAACGGCCGGACGGGGACGCAGATTGGAGGAGTTCTCTCATTTGCGACGTAGCGGGCGGCCCGCGCCGGGGCCCAGAACCGCCGTCCGATCGGAGTCCGCCACACGCGACCCCGAGATGTCACATCGGGACTTCGCATATCGTCATCTGGGTATGAGCGCAGGTGTTCGACGTTGGATTCTGGTCGTCCTGGCGTTGACGGCAGCCTTTGTCGGGGTGTGGGCGGCGTTCGTTCGCGCCTGTGTCGTGGTACGCATCGTTTCCCGGGCCGGCCCACCACTGGCTTCTGGTCCTCGGCCCCTATAACGAGCACCTGGCACGTGACACCGGCGGCCTCTATCTGGCGCTCCTGGTGTTGAGTGTGGGGAGTGCGCTTCGGCCGGCCAACGACTTCCAGGTACGGCTCGCGGGTGCCACCTGGCTTGCCTTCAGCATTCCGCATCACGCCTACCACAGCGCTCATCTCGACATGTATCACGGCGCGGACTGGATCCTGAACGTGATCGCTCTGGGCGGAACGGTCGTGTTGGCCGCACTGCTCCTGCTGCCTGTCCGCACGAAGCGAGTGCACTGATGCGGCCGACCCGGACGGTCGCCCTCCTACGCCACGACGAAGCCGAGGCCATGGACGGAGCATGAGAACCGAAGCGGAACTCGCGGAGGCGTACGAGCAGGCACGGCCACGACTGCTGCGGATCGCCTACGTCGTCCTCGGTAGCTACACCGAGGCGGAGGATGTCGTTTCCGACTGCTGGCTGCGTCTCGCCGAGGCGAACGCCCGCGAGCCCGTCCTCGACGTCGAAGCCTGGGCAACAGTCGCCGTCGTTCGCAGGGCCCAGGACGTCCTGAGGTCGGCGCGAGTACGCAGGGAGAGGTACGTCGGGCCGTGGCTCCCGGAGCCGGTGGTCGGCGACGCGCTCCATCCCCGGCACCTGGGTTCGGTTGATCCGGCTGACCGGGTCACCCTCGACGACACGGTGAGCTTCGCTCTGCTGGTGGTGCTCGAGACCCTGAGCCCCGCCGAACGCACCGCCTGGGTGCTGCACGACCTGTTCGGCATGGAGTTCAGTGAGATAGCCCGGGTCGTCGGCCGGTCCAGCGCCGCGGTTCGCCAGCTCGCCACGCGTGCCCGTCGGCATGTCGCCGCCGGCGCACCCCGGATCGACGTCGACGCCGCCGAACACGAGGCGACAGTCGCCGCGTTCACCCGCGCGGCGGCCGGGGGAGATCTCGCCGACCTGCTGGCGGTGCTCGATCCAGATGTGACCCTGACCAGCGACGGCGGAGGCAAGGTCACCGCCGCACGGCGGCCTGTCCATGGGGCCGACCGTGTCGCCCGCTTCCTGCTCGGTGCCACCCGTAAGCTCGGGCCGGACGAGCGGGTCGTACCCCTCGACGTGAACGGCGCCCGCGGCCTGGCCGTGGCTCGCGGTGAGACGGTCACCGCCGTCGTCTCTCTCACCGTGTGGGAAGGGCGCATCACCCGCATCGACCTGGTCATGGCACCCGACAAGCTGGTCCACCTTCGAGTACGGGTCTGAGTCGTCGGGACCGACCCGTCCCGCGCTACCGGGCTGTGATCAGATCCGCTCGCTCGACGGCGATGCCGGCGAACAGGTCGTCCTCCGGCACGTCCGTGCGGACGCGGGACACGGCGAGGTGGTAGTCCTCGGTCGGCCAGGTCAGCTGTTCGAGGGAGAGCGGACAGGCGAGCGCGGGGCCGTTCGGGTCCACCTGGGTTCGGTGGGCGAGCTGTGCCTGTCGCCGGATCGGGAAGTAGTCGGCGCACTCGACCCGGGTGGTGCTCACCCAGGTGGCCTGGGAATCGTCCCACTCGCGAAGGACCTCACCGGCCGGAGAATCCAGTCCTGACTCGGTCATCGCCTGGTGGATGGCCGTGAAGTACGCCTTGCTGAAGGCGGTGATGTAGTACAGCTTGGAAGGTTGCCACGGGTCACCGGCGCCGGGGTGTCGGCTCGCGTCGCCCGCCGCGGCGAACGCCTCCACCGCGACGCGGTGGGTCATGACGTGATCGGGATGCGGATAACCACCATGGGTGTCGTACGTCACGAGGACGTGTGGGCGGAACTCCCGGATGGCATGGACGAGCGGGCGCGCGGCGACGACGGGGTCCTGCGCCGCGAACGATCCCTCGGGTGGTGCGGTGCCCTGGCCGAACAGGCCGGAGTCGAGGAAGCCGAGGAAGCGCTGGCGGATGCCGAGGATCTCGCGGGCGCGGTCCATCTCCTCGCGGCGCAGCCGCGGCAGCTCCCGTCGGACCCCCGGTCTGTCCATGGCCGGGTTGAGGATGTCGCCGCGTTCGCCTCCCGTCATGGTGCACACGAGCACGTCGGCACCTTCGGCGACGTACTTCGCCATCGTCGCCGCACCCTTGCTGGACTCGTCGTCGGGGTGCGCGTGCACGGCCATCAGACGCTGTCCGGAACGGCGTGGTGCTTCGGTCATGGGGTCTCCCATCAGGCGTGCATCCGTGCGGCGACTGGTTCCTTCGATGAAGTTAGGCTTAACCTAATGAATATGTCAAACCTAAAGATGGGTTGGACCTAAATCATCGAGTAGGCTGCGGGCATGGGTTCGACACTTCGCGAGCGGAAGAAGCAGCAGACGCGTCAGGAGATCTCAGACGTCGCGACCAGGCTGTTCATCGAACGCGGCTTCGACGCCGTGACGATCGCGCAGATCGCGGCCGCCGCCGACGTCGCCAAGATGACGGTGACCAACCACTTCCCGCGCAAGGAGGACCTCGTCCTCGACCTGCACGAGGCGATGGTTCGCTGGCCCGCGGAGACCGTCGCCAACCGTGCGGCTGGTCAGTCCGCCCTGGGCGCACTCCGGGAGGCCCACTTCGCCGCGCTCGAACGCCGGGACGCGCTGCTCGGGTTCTCCGGCCCGTCGTTCGCGGGTCTCGTCCTCGGCAGTCCCACGTTGGTGGCGCGGCTTCGGGAGATCGACGAGCAGCGCGAGCAAACCCTCGCCGAGGTCCTCGCCGGCGAGGGGACGTTCGCTGGCCAACCTGGCGGTGACCCGCCGCCGCTCCTAGTGGCCGCCCAACTGAACGCGACCCACCGCGTGCTCTTCCAGGAGGTACTCCGCCGTACCGCGGAGGGGGAGTCCGACGACCAGATCGCCGGTGGTCTCGAACCGCTGGCCAGGCAGGCGTTCGACCTGCTCGAGCCCGCGCTCGGTTGGCACGCCGTGCGCCAGTAACTGCATGGCGTGACCCCGGCCGGACGTGGCAGGCTACGCCACCGTGCGGATCCCTGAACTCAAGATCGTCGCGATCGAGCTGGACGACGAGGCTGGACTTCGAGCCTGGTACGACGCCAACGCGGCCGGGCTCGCGGCAGGTCGGGTCGACGCGACGAACGCCACCTTCCAGGAGACGCTGGTCGCCTACCAACGTCCCTCGGCTCACCAGCGGAACGAGGTCTTCGCGGCCCTGGACGGCGACGGCGTGGTGGGCACCGGAAACCTCGCGCTCCCGTTGCGGGAGAACCAACGCCTCGCGCTGTTCCACGTCGTGGTCGAGCCCGAGCACCGCGGCGCAGGTGTCGGGTCCGCGCTGTATGAGTACGTCGAGGAGCGGGCGCGCACCGAGGGCCGCACCAGCCTCCTGACCGACATCTACCTGCCAGAAGGCGTCGAGCCCGCCGACTGGCCCGGGATCTCCTTCGCCACCCGGCGGGGTTTCAGCCTGCGCAACACCGAGCTTCGCCGACAGTCACGGCTCCCGGCCGACGACGCCCGCCTCGCCGCGCTCGCGACGAAGGCGGCCGAGCGTGCCTCGGCCTACCGGCTGGAGTCGTGGACCGGCGCCTGCCCCGAGCCGTACGCCGAGCAGTACGCGCGGTTCAGAGGCCTGCTGAGTGTCGAGGCGCCGAGCGGTGGCGTCGAGTACGAGCCGGAGATCTGGGATGTCGAGCGGCTGCGCGAGGACGAGGCCAGAACCTTCGGGCGGGGCCGGACCCTGCACGTCACCGTCGCCGTCGCACCGGACGGGTCGCTGGCCGGGCACACGGCGTTGCGGGTGTCCCAGCACGATCCGAGCCGGGCCTACCAGGCGGACACCCTGGTCCTGCCCGACCACCGCGGCCACCGGCTCGGCCTCGCGCTCAAGGTCACCAACCTGCGGATCCTGCAGGAACGTCATCCCGAGGTCGCCCGGATCGAGACCTGGAACGCCGTCCAGAACGGCCCCATGGTGGCGATCAACGAGGAGCTCGGGTTCCGGATCGTGGAGAGCGTTCAGGACTGGCAGCGCGACCTCTGATCCGCGACCTCTGATCCGCGCGATCCCTGATCCGCGTCTGATCCGCGCGACGTCAGTCGAGCTCGGCCAGCGTCAAGGACAGGTTGTCGAGCCCGATCGGGCCGAGGGCCAACGCCTTGGTGTGCCAGCTGCGCAGCTCGAAGTCGGGCCTGGCGCGGGCCGCCTCCCGGGCGGCGAGCCAGGCGCGCTCGCCCAGTTTGTAGGAGATCGCCTGGGCGGGCCAGCCGAAGTAACGCGCGATCTCCGGACGCACGCGGTGGGGCTGCGCGCGCCCACGCCGCAGCAGCACGTCGCAGGCCGTGTCGAACGTCCAGCGCGAACCATCCGGAAGCGGCAGGTCCAGATGAACGCCGATGTCGATCACGACCCGGGCCGCCCGCATCGCCGAGCCCATGAGCATGCCGAGGCGGGTACCACGCTCGGTGAACCAGCCGAGCTCGTCCGCCAGGCGTTCGGCATACAGAGCCCAGCCCTCGCTGTGGCCCGAGACCGTCGAGAACTTGGCGAACCGGGAGAGCTGGTCGCCGGCCACCCGGCACGCGCCGATCTGCAGGTGGTGTCCGGGCACGCCCTCGTGGAAGACAGTCGTGAGCTCACCCCAGGTGTGGAAGCGTTCCCGCCCGCCGAGCGGCCACCAGGTGCGCCCGGGCCGGCGCAGGTCCTCGCTCGGACCGGTGTAGTACGCCGAGCCCGCCGCCGATCCGTGCGCGAGAGTCACCTGCACCCGGCGCAGCGGCTCGGCGATGTCGAAGTGGGTGCCCTGCAGCGTGACCAGCGCCTGGTCGTGTCGCTCCTGGAGCCAGGCGAGATAGGCGTCGGTCCCGACGACGTACTCGGTCTCGTTCAGGAGGGCGATGGCCTCCTCCACCGTCGCCCCCGGACGGATCCGGTCGACCTCGAGGGCCATCTCGGCCTCGACCCGGCGTAGCTCCTCCCAACCCCACGCGTAGGCCTCGGCCGGGTCGAGGTCAGATCCGAGGGAGAGGCGCGCGCCCACGGCATAGCGTTCGGCACCCGCGCCGTCGGTCTCGGTGGCACGCGGCGCGTAGTGGTGGCGCAGGTATGTCGCGAGGTCGCCGTAACCGGCGTGTGCGGCTTCGACGGCCGCGGCCAGCTCGTCGGCCATCGGTCCGTCGGCGTACTCCGTGAGCAGCGGGGAGTGGATGCCGTCGCCGTACCGGTCGGCCAGGGCCGCGGTCTCCAGCGCCTGCCGGCGCGCCGCGGGCATGCCCCGGTCGAGCAGCGCGTCCAGGCTGTCGCGCCAGCCCGCGAGCATCCGGGGTACGGCGGCGAGTCGCGCCGCGACGTTTCGCCAGTCGTCGTCGGAGCCGTGCGGCAGGACCTCCACGCTGTCACGGATGGCGTCGAGCGTCCCGAACTGCGCCCGCAGGCTCAGCGCGTCGACCGTTCCAAGCCACGCGAGTTCGGCCTCGAGTCGTTCGCGCAGGTGGCCCGCCGCCCGCTGGTCGGGCGCGCCGGTGACCGGGAGTTCGGCGAGGCGGGCCAGGGTCGAGCGGATCAGGTCAGCGCGCGCGGCGTAACCGTCGGGGCCGTAGTCGGTCGCGTCGACGAACCCGTCGACGACTCCCCTGATGCCGGCCGCGATCGGATCCAGCGCCGCGGAGTCGGTGACGTAGCGGGCGCAGAGGGCGAAGACGGGGGTCATTCCGTGCACCATAGTCCTGCCGTGGGAGAACGCTGCCAGCGTGGATGTGGGGCGCCGCTCAGCGAACGCCGAAGGGGCGGAACTGGACGCTGATCCTCGGCCCGACCGGTCGCGCCGTCTTGGGCACGCAGTGCTCCCAGGTTCGCTGGCAGGAGCCGCCCATCACGATGAGGTCGCCGTGGCCGAGGGTCTGCCGGATGGTCTCGCCGCCTCCGCCGCGCTGCCGCAACATCAGCGAACGCGGCTCGCCGAGCGAGATGATCGCCACCATGGTGTCCTCGGTGCGACTGCGGCCGATCCGGTCGCCGTGCCAGGCGACGCTGTCGCGGCCGTCCCGGTAGAGGCACAACCCCGCCGTGCGAAACGCCTCGCCGAGTTCCTCGCCGTAGTGCGCGTCGAGGGCAGCCTTCGCCTGGCCGAGGACCGGGTCGGGGAGGGCGGCGTTCTCGTCGTAGAAGCAGAGGAGTCGGGGTACGTCGACGACCCGCTCGTACATCTCCCGCTTCTCGGCGTACCACGGCACGACCTCGCGCAGTCGCTCGAAGAGTTCGTCGGCGCCACGCATCCAGCCGGGGCGAAGGTCGATCCACGCACCACGGGTCAGCGTCACGCGGCGGACGGACTCGCCAAGATCGTTCAGGCCGACGTCGTCGAAGCCGTCGAAGAGGGATGCCTGCAGCGCTGGTCTCACCCTCCCGACCATACCCCGGCTCTTCGAACATGCGTTCGGTGGTCAGGTGTCTGTGCAGGTCAGAGGGGTGGAATGGGGCGATTCAGTCGATCCCGACCGTGCTCGCCGCCCGGTCGAACTTCTCCCAGGTGGTGTCGAGCACCTGTTGGTCCTTCTTCTGGGCGGTCACGAGGGCGGCCTCGACGTTCTCGCCGCGGACGGCCGCGTTGAACGCGTCCTGGTTGTTGGCGTCCCAAGCGTAGAAGTCCGGGGTGAACAGGCTCTCGCGCGCGAGCCGGGACACCTCGACGAACTCCCGCTGCCGTGGGCCCTTCGGCGCGAAGTACTGGTCGGCCGCCGATCCCAGCATCGGCATCAGGTTGTAGTCGGCCTGCAGTTTCTGCGCGTAGGTGCCCCACAGGGCGAGGAACTTCGCCGCCTGCGCCTGGTGCTTGGAGCCGCGCGGGATGCCGTAGGCCGTCGACCACACGTTGATCCACGGTTTGGTGCCCGCGGGGATCGGCGTCGCGGTGAGGCCGTAGTCGGCCTCAGGGAAGTTCGCGCTCTTCAGCGTGTCGATCATGTCGCTGCCGGCGATGGTCATCGCGAGCTTGCCCTGGGTGAACAGGCCGGCGTTTCCGTCGTCCGCGCCCACCGCCGCCTGCTGGGCGGCGGTCGGAGCCGAGCCGTCGCGCATCATGGCGACCATGGTCTCGAACTCGCGGACGTAGCTCGGTCGCGTCAACTCCACCTTGCGGCCATCGGGGCTCATGAACGCCCGCAGGTCGACCCACCACGTCGGCACCGACGCCTCGCCACCCCAGATCGCCCGCTTGGGATCCCGGTCGGGTTTGCTCAGCTTCTTCGCGACCTCGGCGTACTCCTCGAAGGTCATCGGCCTCGTCGTCTCGGGGTAGGGCACCCCGGCGGCCTTGAACAGCTTCTTGTTGTAGAAGAGCGCCAGCGCGCCGGCGTAGCCGCCCACGCAGTAGAAGTGCCCCTGGTAGCCGCAGGCGTACTGCAGGGTGGCCGTGTTGTAGTCGGCCGGGTCGAGGCCGTACTTCTTGTACACGAGGTCGTCCAGTGGATGGAACGACGTGATGTGCCCGGCGGTGTAGACGTAGGCGACGTCGGGAGGGTCACCGGCGAGGATCGACGTCTGGAGCTTCGTGACGTAGGCGTCCTCGGGAATCTGCGTCACCTGCACCGACATCCCTGGGTTCTGCCGGGTGAACTCGGCACCCACTCTCTTCAGGATGGTCGCGTCGATCGCGTCGAAGGTGGTAATCGTCAAGGTGTCCTTGCGGTTGCCGGCTTCGAAGAACCTCGCGGCGGGCGAGGTGCAGGCGCCGGTCAGGAGGGCACCAGCGGCCAGGCCGGCGACCAGGACCGCGAAACGTCGACGTGCCGATCGAAGCGTCATCCGAGCCGCTCCCCGCAAGGAATCCAGAAGGTCTACCCGCGTAGATGGACCGCACCTTACGCAGCGGGCCCGCACATCACAAGGGCTCGTCGGAAGCGGAAATCGCCCGGGTCGACCTGGCCGAAGTTGGCCCTGGCGTACCGCGTTGTAACCCCTTGTGCACCGCCGCCGGCCGGGCATAACATCCCGCAGATCTACGCGAGTAGAACAGCTCGGCCACGACGCACCGGTGGTTCGGGAGGAACGATGACGATGACGCGCGCGGCCGGACCGCGCATCCTGTCAATGCGCCGTGGACGTCCTTTCATGCCGCCCGAACAGGTGCGTCAGGAACGCCGCCGAAACCTCGTCGCCTATGCCTATCTCGCGCCCTGGATCATCGGCATGGTCGCCTTCCTGCTCGGGCCGCTGCTCTTCTCTCTCTACATGAGTTTCACCGACTACTCCCTGGAGATCCCGGCCCGCTGGGTCGGGTTCGACAACTTCCGGGAGATGGTGGGGGAGGACTACCGGTTCTGGCTGTCGCTGCGCATCACCGGCGTCTACCTGCTGTTGTCCGTCCCCATCTACATGGTGTTCGGGCTCCTGGGTGCCCTGCTGCTCAACCAACGGGTGTGGGGAATCCGGGTGTTCCGCACGATCCTGTTCCTGCCGTCGGTGCTCAGCGGGGTGGCTGTCGCCGTGCTGTGGCAGCAGTTGCTCAACCCCGACGTCGGCGTCGTCAACAGTCTGCTCCGCGGTCTGGGGGTCGCCCATCCGCCCGGCTGGTTCAACGATCCGGGCTGGGCCGTGCCCGCGATGGTGGTCACGGGTCTGTGGGGAGTGGTCGGCGGCGGCGCGATCATCTATCTCGCCGGGCTGCAGAACATCAGTCCGGGGCTCTACGAGTCGGCGATGATCGACGGCGCCGGCGCACTGCGCAGGTTCTGGCACGTGACGCTGCCGATGCTGACTCCGACCCTGTTCTTCACCCTGCTGACGTCGATCATCGGGGCGTTCCAGATCTTCGACACGGCCTACACCATCGGCGGCGCGAACGGCGGCAACGGCAACTCGCTGCTCTTCTACCTCCTGTACGTGTGGCAGGCGGGGTTCCGCGACGGCCGGCTCGGCTATGCCGCCGCTCTCAGTTGGGTGCTCTTCGTGATCGGCGCCGTGGTCGTGCTCGTGCTCATGCGGACGTCCGAACGCTGGGTCTACTACGAGAACGAGGCGAGGTAGCCAGACCATGACCGCTTCGGTGTCGGCCCCGGTCGGCGACATCTCCCGCGGCCGGGGCGGCCTCTACGACCGCTACGGGCGGGACGTACTCCGGCTGGCCCTGACCTACGCGCTCCTCATCCTCGCGAGCGCCTTCATCCTCCTGCCGCTCGGCTGGATGCTCACCGTGGCGCTCAAGCCGGACAAGTCTCTCTTCTTCGCCAACCCGCCCGAGTGGTTTCCGACCAGTGACTTCCACTGGGAGAACTTCCGGCGCGCGTTGTTCGGGGCGGACCGCCCGTTCATGCTCTATCTCTTCAACACGATCTGGGTCGAGATCTTCGTCGTCCTCGGCACCGTGGTCTCCTGCGCCCTGGTGGCCTACCCGCTGGCCAGGATGCGGTTTCGGGGGCAGCGGGTCATCTTCACGGTGATCGTGCTGACGATGCTGATCCCCTGGCAGGGGCTGATGATCCCGCAGTTCCTGCTCTTCCACCGGATCGGCTGGTACGGCACCTACCTGCCGCTGATCGTGCCGTCTTTCACCGGTTCGGCGTTCTTCATCTTCCTGATCCGGCAGTACATGAAGACGATTCCGCGTGAACTCGACGAGGCGGCCCGGCTGGACGGTGCCGGCAGTTTCCGGATCTTCTGGTCGGTGATCCTGCCGCTGTCGGCACCGGCCCTGACCGTGTGCGCGGTGCTCACCTTCCTCAGCACCTGGAACGACCTGCTCGGGCCGGTGATCTACCTGAACGACAGCCGCCTCTACACCGTCGCGGTCGGGCTGGCGACGTTCAACTCCACCCACACCAACCAGATGAACCTGCTGATGGCCGCTAACCTGATCACGCTGATACCCGTGATCGTGCTCTACTTCGTCGCCCAGAAACAGCTCATCGGTGGCATCGCCTCGGTAGGACTCAAGGGGTGAGGCGGTCGATGGCCGGAGGTGGTCGAGGTGGACGTGGAGGCCGGCCTCGTGCGAGCCGGCGGAAATGAGGATCGCGTGACGTTCGAGCCCGCAACGCCCTCCGACGAAGGTCGTGGTGTGCTGGTGTCCCACGCCCGCTTCGACGCCGACTGGCCGTGGGTGGCCGAGGCGTTCCGAGCCCAGTGGCCGGGATCGACACCGCTCGAGTGCCTACGTCAGGATCTCGACGACACCCGTGCCGTGCACGAGGTGGTCAAGGATCCGGGCAGCGTACGCCGCCTCGTCGTACTGGGCAGTCCCGTCACCGCGGAGTCGGTCGCGGCGTTCACCGGCCTGGCCGAGGCGGCCCTGCTGGGCAGCTACGGCGAACTCCCGGAGGCCGAACTGCTCCGTGCGCGTGGCGTCGGTGTCCACCGGCACACGAGCGAGGGCTTCTGGGGCCAGTCGGTCGCGGAGTTCGGGTTGGCGCTGACGCTGTGCGGGCTGCGTCGGATCCCCCAGCTCCACCACGAGATCCTCACCGACCTGGCGCCCTGGGACTACCGACCGCCGGGCGGCATACCGCGCCCCGGTGGACGTGGCGGTCAGTACGGCGACGACCCGCGGTTCACGAGCGGCACGGTCGCCGGCGCCCGGGTGCGCATCGTCGGTGCAGGCAACATCGCCAGCCGGTACGCGAGCTTCGTGTCGACGATGGGAGCGGACGTGGCGGCCTGGGATCCGTTCGCGCCCGAGCCCAGCTTCCACCGGGCCGGGGCGCGTCGCGAACTCCACCTCGAGCGGCTGGTGCGCGACGCGGGGATCTTCGCCCCGATGGTGCCGCTGATCCCGTCCACCGAGGGGCTCGTCACCGCCGCGCACATCGACGCCCTCCCGAAGGGCTGTCTGGTCGTGCTCGTCACCCGCGCCCGGATCTGTGACATGGAGGCACTGCGCCGACGGGTGCTCGCCGACGAGCTCGCGCTCGCCGCCGACGTCTTCGACATCGAGCCGCTCCCGTTGACCGACCCGCTGCTGGGCCGGCCCAACGTCGTCCACACACCCCACAACGCCGGGCGAACCCGGCAGGCCAACGAGGCCTTCGCCCGTGCGATTCTCGACCAGTTCCAGCCGTTCGAGGTCCAGGTCGGGTCCTAGGGTGTGTCTCCCACATCCTGCCTGACTCGCGATACCCCGCATCCACGCTGGCCACGTTGTCCTCGTCGCGCGTAGAACACCGCTGCGCGCTCCTCCTCGCCACCGCGGCGCGGATGGACCGCTCGCTTCACCGGCTCGATGTGGGAGACGCACCCTAATGGGAGTGCACCGGGTGGTTTTGCCAGTCTGGTGTCTGAGCCGCTGGCCGGTGAGCACTTACGCGCCCTGGTCTTGTGTTTGAGACCTATGGCTAGATCGTGCCCCGTGCTGGTGGTCGGGGAGCGGTAGGGCTGGTGGGATGTCGTGCCGGTGAGCACTGGTCCATTAGGTCGCCTGGGTCTCCTCGCAGGCTCGTGTGGTGTTGTCGAGGAGGGTGTAGGGAGGCCTGGCTGGTGTTGTTCGTGGGTGATGACTGGGCGGAGTCCCATCACGACATCGAGATCGTGGATGAGGGTGGGCGAAGGTTGGTGCGGCGGCGGGTGCCGGAAGGGGTGGCCGGGATCGCCGTATTGCACGGGCTGGTCGCTGATCATCTACCCGATCAGGGTGAGCCGGTAGATGTGGTGGTGGGGATCGAGACTGATCGGGGCCCGTGGGTGCAGGCGTTGATCGCGGCCGGCTACACCGTCTATGCGGTCAACCCGTTGCAGGCCGCCCGCTACCGGGAACGACACGCAGTCTCCGGCGCCAAGAGCGATGCCGGGGATGCGCATGTGCTGGCCGAGCTGGTCCGGCTGGACCGTGCCCACCATCGCCCCGTGGCCGGGGACTCCGCGCTGGCCGAGCACGTCAAGGTGGTGGCCCGGGCGCACCAGTCGCTGGTGTGGTCTCGGCAGCGGCAGACCAACACGCTGCGCTCCACGTTGCGCGAGTTCTACCCCGGCGCTCTGGCCGCCTTCGACGACCTGGCGAGCCGTGACGCACTCGCCGTGCTCACCCTCGCGCCGACCCCCGCCAAGGGGGCCCGGTTGACCCAGAAGCGGGTGGAGCAGGTGCTGGCCCGGGCCGGGCGCAAACGTAACCTGCCCGGCACCGCGGAGACGATCGTGACCGCGCTGGCCGCCCAACAGCTACCCGCCCGGGAGGGTGTCGTCGACGCCTACGCGGCCAGCGTGGCCGCCCTGGTCGCGGTGATCAGCGAACTGTCCCGCCAGATCCAGACCCTGGAGGGTGAGGTGGAGGCGGGTTTTGGTCGGCACCCGGACGCTGAGATCTACCTGAGCCAGCCAGGGCTCGGCATGACGCTTGGTGCCCGGGTGCTCGCCGAGTTCGGAGACGACCCGCACCGCTACACCGACGCCCGCGCCCGCAAGAACTACTCCGGCATGGCGCCGGTTACCAAAGCCTCCGGCAAGAAACGCGTCGTCTTGGCCCGACACGCCCGCAACCGCCGACTCGCTGATGCGCTCTACCAGCAAGCCTTCGCCGCCTTGGGCGCCTCGCCAGGAGCACGCGCCTACTACGACACCCACCGAGCCCGCGGCGCCACCCACCACCAAGCCCTACGCACACTCGCCAACCGACTCGTCGGCATCCTCCACGGCTGCCTACGCCACCACACCCCCTACAACGAAACGACCGCCTGGCCCCCCACCAACCAAACCGATCACCAAGCCGCTTGACACCTTACGAACGTGGGATGTCTAGCCTGGCGGGCGCCCTGATGAGGCGGACCTAGGAGCAGTCCGGGGTCTCCTTCGTCGCGAGGACCGCGACGCATCCGCCGAACCTCGCAACGCCGTCGTCGCGCGGCGGCCCTGTCGCAGCACACCGAACCTCGATCCCGGCACACCGAACCTCGACCGCGGCCCGCCCGGAACGGCAGGCAGCGGCCGGGCAAGCAGGCCGTGGCGTCGGCATCGCAGTCGGTGCAGGATGCGGTTCGTTTGGATGGCGACCGCGAGGCGGAGAAGTCGCCAGCGCCGGTGCTCCGCGCGAGCGCCCGACAGTGCGGTCAGCGCGGGCTCCGGAGGCCGCGAGTCGGGCGGGGACGTGTGGGCCACGGCCTAGCCGGCCTCGAGGCCCGGACGCGGTGCGAGCGGCGGTCCGGATCGAACCGCGGGGTCAGCGAACCAGCTGATCATAGAACTCCATCACTCGTTCGAGATTCGGTTCCGCGCCGTAGCGCGCGAGGACGGTCTCGGAGTTGGCCCGCCTGGCCGTCGCCGGCACCGTGAGTGCCTCCACGGTCGCCGCCGTCAACGCCCCGACGTCCCCGTGCGGGACGGCGTAGCCCTGTACCGGAGCGGCCATCAGCTCCTCGGCGTAGGGGAGCTGGTAGACGACGGGTACGGCGCCGAGCGCGGTGGCCTCGAGCACGGAGGTCGGCAACCCGGCGCTGTGCCCCGGCGACACGATCACCGACGCGTGCGCGAACAGCTTCCAGAGTTCGTCCTGCGACATGAAGTCGAGGAGTTCCACCGAGGTGCCGAACGCGTGGGCCTGCTCGACGGCCCGCTGGTCACGTCCGATCCCGACGCAGACGATCCGCGCGTCGGGACGCTTGCGCAGGACGCCTGGGATGGTCTCCAGGAAGGTCGCCGCGTCGACGAACGCGCTGATGCCGCGTGGATAGACGACCAGCGGCCGCCGCTCGCCCTGAGGTCCCCGCGCGAGGACGGCTCGCAGCACGGGAACGTCCAGCCCCATGTTGCCGGGGACGACCAGGCGGGGTGTCGACGCGGGCAGGCCGAAGGACTCCGCCAGCGGGACGTCGGAGGAGATGTCGGCCATGAAGCCGTCGCAGCGCGTGAGTGTGCGGCGGGCGTGCTCGGCGATCCGCCCGCGCGCCTGTGCCTGCAGGTCCTGGCCCCAGGTGCTCACGACCATGGGCACCCCCACGTCCGCGAGGGTGGCGCTGATCCCCTCGAAGGGGATGCGCAGCGCGTGTACGAGGGTCAGTGGTTGTTCGCCGTGTAGTGCCTCGAGCCTGCGCGCGAGCCGGCTCGCCGCCCACAGGTCCAGGGTGGTCTCCACCCCTCCGTCGCCGGCCGCCACGTCGGTGGGGCGCGGGTCGCCGGGCCGTCCCCGCCCACTCGCTGACCGGGCGAGCGGTGGCCGGACGACTCGTCGCGGAAGGGAGCTGTTCATCCCCGCGAGGATCGTCTGGCGCCCGACGTTCCAGGCGTCCGTGGGTTCGATCACCCGGAAGCCGCCGCAGTTCGACCGCCAGGCCCAGCGCTGCGCCCTGGGGAGGCGGCGACTCGACAGCAGCGTTCCGGTGATCCCCGCCCGGGTGAGGTGCATGGCCCAGCGGCGGGCATGGATGCTCCGGCCGTCCGCGACCAGGCACATGGTGTTCAGGGCGATCGCGGTCACCGGGGAGCCTCGCTCACCCGGATCCCCGCCCACGCGTGGTGCCGGTGCGCGGTCGAGAGAATGAAGCGGACCGTCCGCCGTGAGGTGTCGCCGATGTCGTACTCGGCCGGGCGGAGGAGCCCGGCTCGTTGGTCCTGGGGCCCGTTCGCGATCTGCGCCGCGACCGCGTCCTCGACGTCGTCCGGGTGAAGGCCGGTCATGATGATCGCCCCCGCGTCGAGGGCTTCGGGCCGTTCGATCGACTCGCGCAGGGTGACGGCGGGGAAGCCCAGGATCGCGGACTCCTCGGAGATCGTGCCCGAGTCGGAGAGCACACACGCGGCGTTCAGCTGGAGGTTCACGTAGTCGAGGAACCCGAACGGCTCGTGGAAGTCGATGCCCTCGGTCGGTTGCGTCGTGGTGAGGCTCGCCAGCCGTTTCCGGGTACGCGGATGGGTCGAGACGAGCACCGGAAGCTGCCAGCGCTGTCGCACGGCGACGACGCACTCCACCAGCAGGCGCAGCCGCGCCGGATCGTCGACGTTCTCCTCGCGGTGCGCGCTGGCGAGGAAGTAGCGGCCACGTTCGAGGCCGAGTCGTTCGAGTACGTCGGAGGCCTCGATGCGAGGGCGGTAGTGGTCGAGCACCTCCCGCATCGGCGAACCGGTGAGCAGGATCCGGCGCGGATGCAGTCCCTCCGCCAGGAGGTTGCGTCTCGCGTGCTCGGTGTAGACCAGGTTGAAGTCGGCCACGTGGTCGACGAGTCGCCGGTTGGTCTCCTCCGGGACGTTCTCGTCGAAGCAGCGGTTGCCCGCCTCCAGGTGGTAGACGGGAATGCGCATCCGCTTCGCCATGACCGCCGCGATGCAGCTGTTCGTGTCGCCGAGCACGACCACGGCGTCCGGCTCCTCCGCCCGGAGCACGTCCTCGGTCCTGATCAGCGTCTCGCCGAGCACCCGCCCCAGGGAGGAGGTGTCGACGTCGAGGTAGTGGTCGGGCCTGCGGAGTCCGAGGTCCTCGAAGAAGACCTGGTTGAGGTTGTAGTCGTAGTTCTGGCCGGTATGGACGAGCACGTGGTCGACCGACTGGTCGAGCCGCGCGATGACCCTGGAGAGCCGGATGATCTCCGGACGGGTCCCGACGATCGTCATCACCTTGATCATGGGGTCACCTCGGCGTTCACCCCGGCCCGCACGGCGGCGGTCGGCTCGACAGGCTCGGCGAACGTGTCGGGTCGGTCCGGGTCGAAGATTGTGTGGGTCCAGAAGAGGGTGACGAGTTCGCCGCGGCCGGTGTTGGTGACGTCGTGCACCCACAGGGTGGGCAGGTCGACCACCTCGTCCCGGCTCAGTACGCGAACCTCGCTGACGTCGGTGCGCAGGAGCCGGCGGACCATCGTGGAGCCGAAGGAGCCGGTGCCTCCGGTCACCAGGACACAACCGAAGTCCACCGGCGACGCCGTGCGGTGGATGCCCTCGCTGAGTGCGGTCACGCGCTCGTCCCCCTCCGATCCTCAGATCTCACGGCGCCGGCCAACTCCTGCCAGGCCTGGACCCCGAGCGGTGCGCGCCAGCCCTTGCCGGCCAGCCAGCCCTCCGCCTGCGCCTGGCCGAACCAGACCATCTCCAGTCGGCGCGCCTGGCCGGCGACCCGGCTGGACCGGGCGCCGATGCCGCCAGCGGTGTCGACCAGGCTCCGCGCGAGGACTGTCGGCAGGTGCCGGGGCTCCTTCCCACCGAGGATGCGGAGCAGGCCGGCGGTGGTCAGGCCTTCCGACGGTTGCAGGACGATCTCGGGCGGAGACTCCGGGCACACCGCGACGTAGCCGATCGCCGCACCGACGTTGCCGAGGAGAACCTGCGGGGTCGGGCTCCTCCCTGTCCCTGCGACTGACGCGAGCCCGGAGGCGGCGAAGCGCGCGAGGCTTCGGGTCACCGACCGGTCGGGTCCGTGCACGGAGGTGGGGCGGAAGAGCACGGTGTGCGGGCGGGAACCCAACCGGCGTAGGCACTCCTCACCGAAGGCCTTCGACCGGGAGTACGCCGAGAAGGGAAACAGGTTCGGCGACTCGTCGAGTCGCGCCACCCTCCCCTGGACCGCGGCCGAGCTCACGTGGACCAGCCGCTGGACGCCGGCCCGCCGGCACGCGCGCTGCACGAGCAACGGCAGCAGGGCGTTCGCTCCGCACAGCGCCCGCCAGGCGGGCCCGGTCGCGTCGGCGAGCGTGGCGGCGTTGACGACACAGTGGGCACCGCGCAGGAACCTCGTGAGGTCCGTCACGACGCCGTCGTAGGCCGAGGCCTCCTCGATGATCGCGTCAGCTGACGTGCCGGCCGCCACCAGTCGCGGGGCCCGGATGACCCGGACGTCGGCGCCGCACTGGCGCAGGTGGGAGCTGACCGCGGAGCCGACGAACCCGCTCGCGCCCAGGACGGCGATGCTCGTCACCTCACCGCTCCGCGGCCGTGGTCGGATGGGCGGCCGCGCCCGGTTCGGGGCGGTACCACTGGCTGAGGAAACCGATCTTCACGGCGTGGTCGACCCCTCGGTGTCGGCGCGGTGCCGTGGATCGCCCGTGGCAACAGCAGGTAGCAGGCGGCGCCGATGAGGAGGATCAGCGCGCCGACGATCACGCCGACGCTGCTCGTCACCGTCGCCGCCGCACAGCACATGAGTGCTGCCACCGCCGAGACGAGGGAGGACTGGACATGGCTCCAGCCACCGTCCACCAGACGCTGGTAGACGTGCTCGCGGTGGGCCTCCCACCAGGGCCGCCCGGACAGGATCCGCCGGGCGAGGGTCCAACCGGTGTCGAGGACGTACACCAGCAACGGCGCGAACGCGGTCCACAGCGGTACGCCGGAGACCACCGCCCACAGGGCGAGACCCGCGAGGGACATGCCGATCGCGTAGCTGCCGACGTCACCGAGGAAGACGCGGGCCCGCGGCACGTTCCAGGGCAGGAAACCCGCCGCAGCGCCGGCCACCGCGAGGCTGAGGGTCGGCAGGTGCGGGACGTCCCAGTGCCAGCCGACGTACGCGAACCACCCGCCGGCCACGACCGCGTTGAGCGCGGAGATCCCGTTGATGCCGTCCATGAAGTTGTAGGCGTTGGTGAACCCGGCCAGCCAGATCGCGGCAGCCACGATCCCGCCGGCGAGGCTGAGGCCGACCAGGTCGGTCCTCGACCACAGGATCCACAGGGCGAGCCACAGCGCGATGCCGAACTGGATGGACGACCGTGGCATGACCCCGAGACCGCGCATGTCGTCGAGCAGGCCGAGAAGCGCGAAGAGGCCGAGTGCGACGACGGCGATCAACCAGGGTACGGGCAGCCCAGCGAGCCAGCCGGCGACGACGCCGAGCCACGTCCCCGCCACCACGGCGACCCCGCCGCCGCGAGCGGTCGGCGCGAGGTGGGACGAACGGCCGTTCGGGACGTCCATGAGGTACCGGCGTAGGAAAGGCAGCAGGACGCCCTGCAGCCCGAGGCTCGCGAGACCCGCGGCGAGGACGATTGTCACGTGGGTCATGCCGGCCTCCCGCCAAGGTGGGGCGAGGCGTCCGCACCCACCTGGACGCCTCGCGGATACGTCACCGCCTCCACGGAACTCTCCGCGGCCGCGGCGTTCCTTGGCTCCGGTATCGCGACGTCCGTCATCCTGAGACAGAGACTCCGCATGGCCTCGATGACTCCGTGGCGCCCGTCGCTGAGGTCGATCTCGTGGACCAGCGCCGGGGCGACGGGGCGGACATTGAGGTGGGACACCAGCGGGTGCCGTGGCCGATGGTCCGGTTCACCATCATCGAACAGGTCCTCGTGCAGCTTCTCCCCGGCGCGCAGTCCGGTGTAGACGACCTCGACCTTGCGGCCCGAGGTCGCGATCAGGTACCTCGCGACGTCGGCGATCCGGACGGGGCGACCCATGTCGAGGACGAGCGCCTCTCCGTCGCGGCCGATGGCGGCCGCCTGGATGACCAGCTCGACCGCCTCGTGGACGGTCATGAAGTACCGCGTGACGTCGGGGTGGGTGACGGTCACCGGCCCGCCCGCCGCGATCTGAGCCTGGAACGCGGTCAGCACCGACCCGCGGCTGCCGAGGACGTTGCCGAACCGGACGCTGAGGTAGGTCCCCTGGGACTCGGTGGCGATGGCCGACGTGAGTCCCTCCGCGAGCCGCTTGGAGTAGCCGAGCACGCTGCAGGGCTTGGCCGCCTTGTCGGTCGAGATGTTCACGAACCGTTCGGTGCCGCAGGACCGGGCCGCGTCCAGGACCGCCAGCGAGCCCCACACGTTCGTCTTGACGGCCTCGTCCGGGTACTGCTCGAGCATCGGTAGGTGCTTGAGGGCGGCCGCGTGGAAGACCACCTCGGGCCGCCGCTGCGCGAACAGCTCCCGGATGTGCTGGCTGTCGCGGATGTCGGCCAGCACCACCTCCGGGGAGTCGAGGAGCGCGCGACCGTGGATCGAGAGCTGGACGGCGTGCAGGGCGGACTCGTCCCGGTCGAGCATGATCAGCTCGGCGGGGGCGAACCGGTGGATCTGCCGGCACAGCTCCGAGCCGATCGAGCCACCGGCACCGGTGACGAGCACCCTCCGGCCGGCCAGGTAGCCGGCGACCGACGCGAGGTCGGTGTCGACCTGGCGGCGGCCGAGCAAGTCCGTCACCTCGACGTCGCGGAGGTCGGACAACGCGGCACGCGGTGTGGGTACGTGTAGGCCCGGTGCCACCTGGCCGGCGAGCATGGCCCTGCCAGCCTCGAGCGGAGGCGTCCGAGCGGTGCTCGCACTTGGACGGGCCACCCTCTTGTCGTGGTGGTGCCTCGCGTGACCCTCGCGCCAGCAGGCACGGGCGGTGGCCGCCGTGACGAGTGTCATGAAGGTCGCCGCCGGTGCGGTCGTGGGAGCCGCCGCCTGGGTCGGCAGGAACTGCAAAACCCACGGCTGGAGCACGGTGGCGATGCTGACGGTGAGACCGGTCGCCAAGGTGGCGGCGGCGAGGAGTCGAGCCTCGGCGAAGCTGCCCAGTTGCGTCCGACCATGATGCAGCCGAATCACCCGGCCGAACGCGGTGTGCACGAATGCCGCCAGCAGCCCGAGCAGGAGCGGGTCACCCACCGGGAACCGCCAATCCGTACTGCCCTCGCCCAACATGGCGAACGTCGCCATCGACGCGAGCCACGCGAGGCTGTCGACCAACGCCAACACCACCACTCTGCGTCGACGCAGAGCGGCCACCATTCGCTCTCTCAACACATCTCCCGTCGAGGCCCCGGCCACACGGTCAGAGGTTTGTCGCGTCAAGTGATGGAGGGACTGTGAGATGCAATGGTGGCCGCTGGAGCCTGATCGGTTCGCCCGCAGGTGGGAGTCCTAATGTTCTGGTCGCCGGGCAGGCGTGGTGCGCCGACGTTCACCCACCGCGGCACCTTCCGCGGACGCCTTGATGCAGCAATGTCAGCGGCACCGGTGCCGCTCTTGGACACTCCGGGAGCGATGCCCTGCCACTAGGTTGATCGTTGGAGACGCGCGCCGCGGCGTCGCGGACGCGGGTCCATGACCGACGAGGTGTGGGAGAGAGGTTCGCGTCCATGGGTTTGGAGTCGTTCGAGCTCGACGGCCGGGTCGCACTGGTGACCGGCGGCAACCGTGGCCTGGGGCTGGTGATGGCCAACGCCTTGGCCTCGGCCGGCGCGGAGGTCGCCGTGGTCAGTCGCCAACAGGAACAGGCCGAGCAGGCCGCGACCGAAATCGGCAAGGCGTCCGGACGCCGGACCCTCGGCATCGCCGCCGACGTCACCCGGGCAGATCAGGTCGAAGCGATGGTCGAACGCGTGGTCGAGACGTTCGGGCGCATCGACATCCTGATCAACAACGCGGGCATCAACATCCGAAAGCCGATCGAGCAGTTCGACGAGGAGAGCTGGGACCTCGTCCAGGCCACCAACCTCAAGGCGCCCTACCTGTGCGCGCGGGCGGTCTCCCCGCACATGAAGGCGCAGCGGTACGGACGAGTGATCAACATCGGGTCCATGCTGGGCGTGACCGCACTGCCCGAACGCGGCGCCTACTGCTCCAGCAAGGCGGCGGTGATCCAGCTCACCAAGGTGCTCGCCCTGGAGTGGGCCGGGCACGGAATCACGGTCAACGCGCTGTGTCCAGGGCCGTTCGCCACCGACCTGAACATCCCGGTACTCGAGAACCCCGAGACCAACAAGTACTTCGTCGACCGAATCCCGTTGGGACGTTGGGGAAACCCCGAAGAGATCGGCGGCGCGGCGATCTTCCTCGCCTCGGCCGCCGCCAGCTTCATGACCGGCTCGGAGCTGGTCATCGACGGAGGGTGGACCGCGCAGTGAGCGCCACAGGCAGTTCTACGGACAGCCCTACGCACAGCCCGGCGAAGAGCCGCACGATGAGAGTGGGCCTGTCCGTCTACGGCACCACCTACAGCATGGGACTGAACCGCTCGGCCGCTCGGCCGCGGATCACCGCACGCGGTCTGATGGACCAGGCACTCGGCCTCGGCCTGACCGGCGTCGAACTCCCCGCGACGATGCTCGAGGGCGGGGACATCCAGGAGCTTCGCAAGTACGCCACTGAGAACTCCCTGTTCATCACCGTCGACACCGGCGGGTACGACCCGGCGGCGCTCGCCAAGGTGTTCGAGCTGGCGGCCGAGGTCGGCTCGCCGACGGTCCGCACGGTGGTTGGTGGCGCGAAGATCGGTGGTGACCGGCGGCCGCTCGCGGGCCGCTGGCAGCCCTTCCTCGCCGAGGTGGGTGAGAAGCTCACGGCCGCGGCGCGTGAGGCGGAGCGGGTCGGGGTCACCCTCGCGGTGGAAAACCACCAGGACCTCGCGTCGGAGGAGTTGCTGTGGCTGTGTGAGTCGATCGGCTCGCCCCACTTCGGCATCAACCTCGACACCGGCAACCCGCTCGGCACCGCAGAGGAGCCGATCGACTACTTCCGCCGAGTGGCGCCGTACGTCAAGAACGTGCACCTGAAGGACTACTGGACCTACCTGAGCGAGGAGGGCTACCGGCTCGTCCGGTGCCCGATCGGTCACGGGATCACCGACTTCCCGACGCTGCTCGACATCCTCGACGCGGAGTCGCCGGGTGTGACGATGGCGATCGAGCTCGGTGCGCTGGAGGCACGCCACATCCGGGTGCTGGCCGCCGACTTCTGGCCCGACTATCCGGCCCGGTCCTCCGCTCAGCTGGCCGAGGCGCTCCGGGTCGTGTACGCCAACGCGAGAGGCGGCGGCGACTGGCGGACGCCGTTCGAACGCGGCGAGTCGGTCGAGGAGATCGTGGCCTACGAACAGCGGCAGCTCCTCCAGAGCGTCGCCTACGTCCGCGCACTGCAGACCGCCATTCCCACCTCGAACGGGAGCGCCTCATGACGACCGAGGACCTGACCGGGAAGGTCGCGCTGGTCACCGGCTCGAGCCGTGGCCTCGGCCGCCACTACGCGCTGGAGCTGGCGCGCCGCGGTGCCGACGTCGCGATCCACGACGTCAACGCCACCGCCGCCGCGCAGTTCGGCGAGGCGGAGTCGGGCCCGAGCGTGGCCGACGAGATCCGGGCGCTCGGTCACAAGTCCGGGTTCTTCACCGCCGACCTGACCGACGCCGCGGCGACGGAGAAGCTGATGGGGGAGGTGATCGACGCGCTCGGGCAGATCGACATCCTGATCAACAACGCGGGCGGCGACATGGGTGCCCGCACCCCCCGTCCGGACCCGAACAACGCGCTCGACATCGATCCCGACGACATTCGCTCGGTCGTCGAACGCAACGTGCTCACGACGATGTACGCGTGCAAGTACGCCGGACAGCACATGCGCGGTCGGCGTACCGGCAAGATCATCAACGTCGGCTCGGTTGCCGGCCACGTCGCGGCACGCAACGGCATCATCTACGCGGCCGCCAAGGCGGCGAACTCCCACTACACCCGGTGCCTGGCCGAGGAACTCCGGCCCTTCGACGTCAACGTCAACTGCATCGCACCCACCGCGACCTACACCGGCAGGTTCCTCGCCACCCGCACGGTGGCCGACCAGTCGGAGCGGTCGCGGCTGCAACAGGTCGCGCAGCCGGAGGACATGGCCGCCATCGTGTTGTTCCTGGCCGGACCCGCGTCCGACCACCTCACCGGCGAGACGATCGTGTGCTGGTGACATAGTCCTGTCGGAGACGAATCGCCCAGCCACTGCGACAGGTAGGACAACGCGCACATGAAGATCACCGACGTCAAGGTCGCGGAAGCGCCGATCGGCTCGCGCTTCAGCAATGCGGTCATCGACTTCTCGCGGATGACGGTTTCCGTGATCGCCGTCGAGACCGATCTCGTCGTCGGTGGCGAGCGCGTCGTGGGCTACGGCTTCAACTCCAACGGCCGCTACGCCCAGACCGGCATCTTGACCGAGCGGCTGCTGCCCCGGCTGCGGGAGGCGTCTCCGGAGAGCCTCCTCGATCCCGAGACCGGCATCCTCGATCCCGTCGCGGCCCGGTCGGTCATGATGACGAACGAGAAGCCGGGCGGCCACGGCGACCGCGCGGTGGCCGTCGGGATCGTCGACATGGCGCTGTGGGACGCCGCCGCCAAGGCGGCCGGACGGCCGCTGCACCAGGTGATGCACGAGCGGTTCCGGCTGGTGGACAAGCCGGCCGATTCCGTCTGGGTCTACGCCGCCGGGGGCTACTACTACCCGGACGGCACGCTGTGCTCCCTCCAGGAGGAGATCCGCGGCTACCTCGACCTGGGCTACCGCGACGTGAAGATGAAGATCGGCGGGGCGTCCCTGCAGGCCGACATCGAGCGGATCGAGGCGGTGCTCGGCCTGCTTCCGGAGGGGTGCCGTCTCGCGGTCGACGCCAACGGCCGGTTCGACCTGCGGACGGCGCTCGCCTACGCGTCGGCGCTGTCGGACTACGACCTGATGTGGTTCGAGGAGCCCTGCGATCCGCTCGACTACCTCAGCCACGCGGCGCTGGCGGAGGAGTACGCGGGGCCGATCGCGACGGGGGAGAACCTTTTCGCGGTGCAGGAGGTACAGAACCTCCTGCGCCACGGAGGGCTGCGACCCCACCAGGACATCCTGCAGATGGACCCCTCGCTGAGCTACGGAGCGACGGAGTACGCCGCGATGCTCGGCGCGCTGTCCAGCAAGGGTTGGCGAAGCTCGCAGTGCTGCCCGCACGGTGGGCACCTGTACAACCTCGCGGTGGCGGCGAGCTTCGGTCTCGGCGGCTGCGAGTCCTACCCCCGAGTCTTCGAGCCGTTCGGGGGTTTCGCGGACGACGCGCCGATCGAGGACGGCCGGGTCCGCCTCGGCGACCGCCCCGGCGTGGGGATCGAGGGCAAGGCCGCCCTGCACGACCTTGTGCGCCGCCTCTTCACCTGAGACCGTCGGCCGACCGACGTTCGCCCGTTCGACCCGCAGAAGGGACCCCACCGCTGATGGACATCCTCGAGTTCACCCCGGAGCCCGAGCAGTACGCCTACACCTTCGGCGGTGCCGCCCCGACGCACCGGATCAGGCCGGGAACGCTCCTGCGGCTGTGGAGCGACGACGCGTTCGGTGGCCGGCTGCGTACCATCACCGACCTGCCGAGCTCCCACATCGACATGCGTTTCTCCAACCCACAGACCGGCCCGTTCTACGTCGAGGGCGCCGAGCCGGGGGACACCCTGGTGCTGCACTTCGTCGACCTGACCCCCGCGCGCTCGTGGGGTGCCTCGGCGACGATCCCGTTCTTCGGCGGGCTGACGAGCACCGACCGTACGGCCACCCTGCAGGCGCCGCTGCCCGAGCGCACCTGGATCTACGAGGTGGACTCCGCCCGCAAGACGCTGAGCTTCCAGGCGCAGGGCAGCGACTTCGGTCTGGAGCTTCCGATCGAACCGATGCTCGGCACGGTCGGGGTCGCTCCTGCCGCCGGAGAGGTACGAACCTCCCTCGTACCCGACAAGTTCGGCGGAAACATGGACACGCCCCAGATCCGGCCGGGCGCGACCTGCTACCTCGGCGTCAACGTCGAGGGCGCGTTGTTCTCCGTCGGCGACGGTCACTACCGCCAGGGCGAGGGCGAGTCCTGCGGCACCGCGGTCGAGGGGGCCATGAACTCCACGATCCTCGTCGAACTGGTCAAGGGCGGTGCGCCGACCTGGCCGCGGATCGAGGACGACGGGCATCTGATGGTCGTCGGATCGAGCCGCCCGCTCGAGGACGCGTGGCGCGCCGGCCAGGTCGACATGGTCGGGTGGCTCGGTGACCTGTTCGGCCTGGACACCCTGGACGCCTACCAGCTGCTCAGCCAGATCAGCGAGGTGCCGCTCGCCAACGTCGTCGACACCAACTACAGCGTGGTGACGAAGGTGGCCAAATCGCTGCTCCCGGCCACGCAGGTCTACGGCGGGATCCACCGTCACCTCCGCGACCTGGCGGCCACCGTCTCCGGCTCCTGACCGCCGCGCGGGTCCGCCCCGGAATCCCCGCACCGCGGCCGCGGCGGATTCCGGCGGAGGGTAGCGTCGTGGTGGTGGGGTGTTCTCGGTGAGAATCGTGTCGCTGCTGCCCTCGGCGACCGAGATGCTGTTCGCGCTCGGTGCGGGCGACGACGTGGTCGGCGTGACCTTCGAGTGCGACTATCCGCCGGAGGCCCGGACGCGGCGGGTCGTCTCCACCAGTGCCCTGCCCGAAGGGCTGACCGCACGGGAGATCGACGCGGCCGTGACCGAGCGGGTGGCGGCCGGTGAGGATCTCTACCACCTGGACGAGGGAGCGCTTCGCGGTCTGGACCCGGACCTCGTCGTCACCCAGGACCTGTGCGCCGTCTGCGCGGTGGACGTCTCGATCGTCGACGACGCCCTCGCCTATCTCGGTTGTGACGCCCGGGTGCTCACCCTCGATCCACTGGACCTGGGACAGGTGCTCGCCTCGGTCACCGAACTCGGTCGAGCCGTGGGGCGTGAGGACGCCGCACAGTCCATCGTCGCCGGGCTCCGATCTCGGCTGGACGCGGTCGAGGCGGCGGTCGCCGGGCGCCGGCCCGTACCCACGATGGTGCTGGAGTGGACCGACCCACCCTTCGCCCCGGGCCACTGGGTGCCGGAGATGGTGACCGTCGCCGGTGGTACGCCGGTCCTCGGTCAGGTCGGTGAGCGCTCCGAACGCACCAGCTGGGACGCCGTGGCCGCGGCGGCGCCCGAGGTGGTGGTGTGCGCGCCCTGTGGCTACGACCTCGCCGGCTCGATGCGGCTCGCTGAGGCCGTCGTCGCCGAACGCCGTACGCCCCGCGGGGTTCCGGTCTGGGCGGTGGACGCCAACGCCTCCTTCGCCCGCCCGGGCCCGCGCCTGGTCGACGGGGTCGAGGTGATGGCCGCGCTCGTGCACCCCGATGCCGGGATCCCGCTCGACACCCGGCTGGCCCGCCGGCTGCCCGACCCGGGCTGGGCGCGCCGGACCGGCTGACCTACGGCGCGTCCGCGGTGGCGGGGGCCGGGGACCGGCGCGAGGTGCGGGACACGCGTCGGACGCCGCCGCGCGGGGCGACCACGAACGACACCGCGAACACCGCCCCGCTGATCAGCGCGATCACCCCGCCGGCCGCGACGTTCACCTGGCTGGAGATCAGTACTCCAGCCACCCCGCTGCCCGCACCCAGGAGCACCGCCAGGACGGTCATCACCGAGATCCGGTCGGTCCACAGCCGGGCGGTCGTGGCCGGGGCGACGAGCAACGCGATCGCGAGGATCGTCCCCACCGCCGGGACGGCCGCGACGACGGTGGCCTCGACCAGCACCAGCACCCCGAGGTCGACCGCCGTACGTGGGTAACCGGCCGCGGCGAAACCGGCCGGGTCGAACGCGCCGAAGGTCAGCTCCTTACCGAACGCGAGGAGCCCCAGCATGGCCACCAGGCCCACCGCCGCGGTCAGGACCAGGTCGCGGTCGCTCACGGAGAGGATGTCGCCGACGGTGTAGGCCGTGAGGTCCCGGCTGAAGCCGTTCTGCGCGGACAGGAGCACGACGCCGAGCGCGAACCCGGCCGACAGGGCCACGCCGACAGCGACGGTGAGATCCTGCCCGCGGGCACGGCGCAGCGCGAGGATTCCCGCGACGATCACCAGGCCGAACACGCCGCCGCCGAGGAAGATGTCCACGCCGAGCAGGGACGCGGCGACCACACCGGGAAACGTCGCGTGGGTGAGCGCCATCGTGTAGTACGACAGTCGGCGGAGTACGACCTGCACACCGACACCGCCGCCGATGAGGCCGACCAGGCCCGCCTCGAGGAGCGCCCGATGGGTCGTGACGTCGAGCCAGCTCACGGTGTCTCCAACCGGTTGGTGGGCTTGGCGTGTCGTCGTACGAACCGGCCCAGCACCGGCACCGTGACGGCGAGGAGGTACGTCAGGACCAGCACGAGAACGACCGTGCCGCCCGACGCCAGCCGGAGGCCGTGGTGGATCGACGCCTCGTAGCTCGCTGCCAGACCGAGCCAGCCGCTGAGTACGCCGACGAGCGCGGCCAACGGGATGAGCGGAGCGAGTCGGTCGGTGAGCGCCCGCGCGGTCGCGGCCGGGACGATGAGCAGTGCGATCACCAGGACGGTGCCGATGGCCCGCGCCGCCGCGACCACCACCAGCGCGACCAGCACGTTGGTCACGAGGTCGAGGACGTCGACGTGGTAGCCGGCGGCGCGGGCGCCCTCCGCGTCGAACGTTCGCAGCAGGAGCGGCCGACGCAGGAGCAGGAGCGCCCCGACGACCAGCAGGGTGACGATGCCGGTCTGCAGGATCTGTGTCTCGCTCACGGTCAACACCCGGCCGAACAGGAACGCCGTCAGGTCCGCGGTGTAGCTCGAACGCCGGGACACGAGGACGACGCCGACGGCGAAGAACGTCGTCAACAGGATCGCGAGGGCGGCGTCCTCGGTGACCCGTCGCCGGCGGGTGAGAAGCGTCAGGATGATCGCGGTGACCACCCCCGCCGCGAGCGCCCCCCAGAAGACACCGCCCTCTCCGGTGCACAGGAAGCCGATCACCAGGCCGGGAAACACCGTGTGCGTGAGCGTGTCGGTGACGAACGCGAGCCGGCGCAACAGGACGAGCAGGCCGACCGTACCCGCGAGGGCGCCGAGGATCACCAACTCCAGCAGTGCCCGCACCATGAACGGCGTCCGGAACGGCTCGATCAGTACGTCGTAGAGAGGGTTCATCGGGAAGCCACCACTCATGCCTCGGCCACGATGACATGGTCGCCCGCGAGTTCGAGGGCGCGGCCGCCGTACGTCGCCCGCAGCCGGTCCGGGGTGAGAGTCGAGGCGGTCGGCCCGAAGCCGTACTGCCGGCGGTTCAACAGGCACACCTCCTCACAGGCGAGGTGGGCGATCGACAGGTCGTGTGTACTGACGACGATGCTCGCGCCGCCGGCCTTCAACTCGGCGATCGCGTCAAGGAGCGCTTGCTGGCTCACCGCGTCCACACCGTTGAACGGCTCGTCCAGCAACAGCAGGGCGGGCTGAGCGGCGATGGCCCGGGCGAGCAGCACCCGCTGGCGCTGCCCGCCGGACAGGACGCCGAAACGGTCCCGCGCGCGGTCGGCCAGACCCACCCGGTCCAGCGCCGCCGCGGCCAACTGGCGGTCGCGGCCCGACGGCCTGCGGAGGAAGCCGATCTGCCGGTAGCGGCCCATCAGCACCACCTGGGCCACCGAGACCGGGAAGTCGGCGTCGAGGGTGTCGACCTGCGGTACGTACGCCACCCGGTGGCGGACCTTCGCCGGCTGCTGGCCGAGCACCCGGATCTGTCCCTCCACGACCGGGAGGAGTCCGAGGATCGCCCGGATGAGCGTGGTCTTGCCGGCTCCGTTCGGACCGATCAGGGCCACCGCCTCGCCTGGACGTACGGCGCCGTCGACCCTCTCGAGGACCGGCGTACGCCCGTAGGCGACTCGCGCCTGGTCCATGACGAGGGTGGGCGGAGGGGACGCGCTCACTGGCCGAGCGCGTCGACGAGGGTGTCGGTGTTGTGCTCCTCCATCTGGAGGTAGGTCGCACCCGCCGACCCAGCCGGCCCGAGCGTGTCGCCGTAGAGGGAGTCCTCGCCGGCCTCGACCTTCACGCCCGCCTGCTTCCCGATCGCCTCCGCCGTCTTGGGCGGCAGGGAGGACTCGGAGAACACCGCCGTGGTCCCGGTGTCCCTGATCCTCGCGACCAGATCGCTGATCTGCTTGCCGGAGAGTTCGGCGGAGGTGTCGAAGCTCGGGATGATCGAGCCGACGAAGGTCAGGTGATAGCGGTCGATGTAGTAGCCGAACGCGTCGTGGTTGGTCACGAGCTTGCGTTGGGCCGCCGGGATGGAGTCGATCTTCTCCGCGATCTCGGCGTCGAGCGTGTCGAGTTTCCCGTCGTAGGCCCGCAGGTTCGCCTCGTACTTCGCCTTGTCCGCGGGATCCGCCGCCTCGAACGCGTGCGCGATGTTGCCGCTCATGATCTTGGCGTTGCGTGGGTCGTGCCAGATGTGCGGATCCCCGTCCGCCTCCTCCTCGCCTTCGCCCTGGCGGATCTTCACGCCCTTGCTGGTGTCGACGAGGGTCCCGTCGAAGCCGGCGGAGGAGATCGTCTGGTCGAGCCACTTCTCGAGTCCGACGCCGTTCTTCACGACCACCTCGGCCTGCGAGATGGCCTGGATGTCGGCCGGGGACGGTTCGTAGTCGTGCGGATCGACGTTGGGCTTGAGGATCTGGGTCACCTGGACCCTGTCGCCGCCGATGTTGCGGGCGAAGTCGGCCACCTGCGTGGTGGTCGCCACGACCCGAAGGGGCTGCTCCGCCTGCCCGGTCGCACCCGCTGTCGGCGCCGGCTGCCCGGCCGCGTCCGACTGACCACATGCTGCCGTGAGGGCGAGCAGACCGGTGCCTGCGATCACTGCCGCCAGCCGGCCCTTGCGAGAAACCATGACCTACTCCCAACCCGAGGAACAGCGCCCTCGGCGTGTATCCGAACGGCAGCCACCCTCGCAGTGGATGACAATGATTGTCAATTCCGTTGTCGTCTGGCCCGGATGTGGCATGACCCACACCGCGTCGGTTGTGGGCGTTCGCGTTGTCGGTCGCGACGATCCGGGGCATGGTTGGGTCGTGGACCTCGACGAAGCCGCCCTGCGGCTGTACGGGCTGCCTCCGGAGGAGTTCACCGCGGCGCGCAACGACCTCGCGAAGCGGACGAGCGCCGACGGCGACACCGCGACCGGCACGGCGATCAAGGCCCTGCGGAAGCCGACGCTCGCGGCGTGGCTCGCCAACCAGTTGGTCCGTGCCGACCCTGACGGCGTCTCCGAGCTGACCAAGCTCGGAGAGGAGCTGCGGGAGGCTCACCTCAGCGGCGACGGCGACCGGCTTCGTGATCTCTCGCCACGGCGACACGAGCTCGTGCAGAAGCTCGTCCAGTCCGCCCGCACGCACGCGAAGGACGGCGGCCACAAGGTGACGGACGGGGTGGCCGACCGGTTGACCGAGACCCTCGACGCGGCACTCGTCGATCCGGACGCGGGCCAGCTGCTGCGATCCGGTGTGCTCACCAGCGCGCTGCGTCACGTGGGGTTCGGCGTCGTCGACGAGACCGGTGAACCCGCGCAGGTCATCCCGATCCGTACGACGCCCACCGAGCGGAGGACCGCGCCGGGCAAGGCGGACAAGGCCGCCCGGCGCAAGGACGAGGACCGAGGCGGCGACGCACGGCGGCGCAAGGAGCTTCAGGAGAAGGTCGCCCAGGCCACCGCGGACCTGGACGCGGCGGAGGCCGAACGGGCCCAGGCCGAGGCCGAACTCGACGCCAACGAGCACCACGTCGACGACATGCGGACCGCCGTCGAACGGTTGACCGAGGAACTCGACAAGGCCCGCCGGGAGTTGCGGAAGGCGGAGTCCAGGACGGCCTCGCTCGAACGCTCGCTGACCAGCGCGACGCGGGCCGCGGCGACGGCCCGTCGGCGACTGGATGCGGCCCGCACCGCGCAGCCCTGAGCGATCCGCCGCCGGGCGCGCGCGCCTCAGCCGAAGCCCATCGCCCGCGCCTCAGGTCTCGAGGCCGTACGCCACGAGGTCGGCGACCAGCTGTGCACGTTGCCTGGCGGCGTATTCGCGGGTGAAGTGCGGGATCTCGAGAATGTACCTGCAGCGGTCGCGCGGCATGAGCCGAAGAAACTCGTCCATGTCAGCGTGGATCTGGTCGAGGATCAGACCCCCCGCGACACCGAGGAGGTCGATCAGCTTGAGGCGCCCGTCGGCTGACCGGAGTACGTGATCCTCGAGATCGATGCCCATCCAGAAAGGCACGTACTCCCGGCACTCGCGATCGAGCGCCTCGACCAGGCGTCGGAGCTGTCGCAGGTCCGGATCGGGGTCGGCACCGTCGTGCCAGCGCTGGAGGAACGCCGTCTCCTCAGCGGCCTCGACCGGTGCGAGGTACTCCAGCACCGTGAGATGGCCGCCACCCTCGAGTTCGGAGGCGAAGTCGATCCGCGGCAGGTACGGACTGCCCTCCGCTCGCCGGCAGAGTTCCAGGAACCACGCGTAGGACGGTTCGAAGGCGCTGATCCGCGCCGCCAAGGCGGCCCCGGGTGAACGGAGTGCGACGGCCCAGTCGCCCTCGCCACACTTCACCCACCCATGGGTCTCCAGCCGGGTGCGCGCCTGGCGATGGTTGAGAGCCGGCCACGCCACTCCGGCGAACACGCGCAGGTCCGGGTCGCTCACGGACGCAGGCTAGGACGGTCGTGGGGCCGCCCGCGAGTGTTTGTGGGTGGTCGGTCGATCTTGGACGCTGCCCGAGCCGCCGGGAGCGCGGCTCGGGCACCTGAGTGTCGGCCTCAGACGGCCTGGCCGTTGGCCGTCAGCTCGACGTCGATGTTGCCGCGGGTGGCGTTGGAGTACGGGCAGACCTGGTGGGCTGCGCGGACGACCTCGACCGCCTGGGCGGCGTCGGTGACCGATGGCAGCGTCACGTCGAGCGCGACGCCCAGCTTGAAGCCGCCGTCACCGGTCGGCAGCAGGCTCACCTTCGAGTTGATCGACACGTCACCGGTCTCCAGGCGCTGACGACGCCCGACAACGCCGAGCGCCCCTTCGAAGCACGCGGCGTAACCGATCGCGAAGAGCTGCTCGGGGTTCGTCCCGCCACCTTCGCCGCCCATCTCCTTCGGGCTCCGCAGATCGACTTCGAGCATCCCGTCGGAGGTGCGGCCGTGTCCTTCGGCGCGCCCGCCGGTGACGGTCGCCTCAGCGGTGTACAGGACCTTCGCCATGTCGTTCCTCACTTCGTGCGATGGATACTCGTCCACTCTGGCACACGCGGTGAGTGCCACCGACGTGCTTCGCACCACATTCCACCGAACTCGCCACAGGTCGACCAGCCCCGGCTACCGAACCGCCCGGTGCCGGGGTGGATCAGCCTGGACCAGACATGGATCAGACACGGATCAGATCTGTGCGGCGTCTCATCAGACGGCGCGCGACGCCGGCTGCGACCCGACCGCCACCGACCAGCGGTCGGTCGTGCGGGCGACCGAGGAGTGGACGCCCAGCATGGCGTCGATCGTCGAGCGCCACGGGTATCGCTCGGCTCGCCGGCGTGCGCCTTCGCGCCGCTCCAGAGGTGGCCGGGTCAGAACGGCCCGGACGGCGGCCGCCAGCATGGCCGGCTCGGGCGGAGCCCAGGCTCCCGCCCCCGCGTCGAGGAGTTCGCGGCCACCGCCCTGGTCGGCGGTCACGACCGGCGTACCGCAGGCGAGCGCCTCGAGGATGGCCAGCCCGAACGTCTCCACCGGACACACCGACAACGCGACGTCGGCCGCGGCGAGCCGGACCGCGAGCGCCGTGCGGTCCGCGACATAGGGATGGAAGATCACCGGCGCGTCGCCGGCCATCCGGACCAGTGTCTCGCGGTCGGGGCCGTCGCCGTAGACGTCCAGCCGGAACGCGAATCCCTGCCGGTGCAACTCCACCGCGGTCGCGATGGCGAGGTCCGGCCGCTTCTCCATGGACAGCCGACCGGCGTACACCAGGCGGGCCATGTCCGCCACGTCCGCCACGTCCGCCGCGACCGCCGGCCGCCGATCGACGTCTGAGTACGTCAACTCGACGTTGCCTGTGCTGGGACTGTTGGACGACGCGGCTTCGGAGCCGGCGTCGTCGTCCGTGTCGGAGTCGTGACGACGGTCGGGATGGAACGTCGTGAGGTCGACACCGAGAGGGATCCGGTGGACGGGTCGGCCACCGAGCCGGGCGAACTCCTCGGCGGCGAAGGAGGAGGTGACGACGATCTCGTCGAAGGACCTACGCAACACCCGGTTGACGGTGTTCGTCCCCGTGACGAGACCGCGGCGCCAACCGAGGCGCGGCGCGAGGTGGGTGTCGAGTCGCTCGTGGGAGAGCAGCACGCTACCCGTGCCGTTGCGCGCGGACCAGCGGGCGCCGGCCACCATGGTCGACTTGTCCGAGACCTCGATACTGGTGGGCCGAAGCCGCTCCAGCACGTCCTGGACCCGCCAGGGCTCGACGACGACCCGGTAGGACGTACCGGGCAGCTGCGGCGAGCGGAGCATCACCGTGACACCGTTCTCGTCCTGCCGCCAGCAGTCCTTCGGGCCCGGGATCACCAGCGCCCGCTCGTGTCCCGCCGCGAGGTAGCCGCGTCCGAGCGCGTCGACGGCCGTGCGCAGACCGCCCGACGTCGGACCGTAGAAGTTCGCCAGCTGAACGATCCGCATCGAAGTCCTCCGTCCTCAGGCCGCGAGCGGCGGTGTCGCCGCCGACTCGACGACGGCCCGGTAGTGCACGTCGATCAGGTCGTCCAGGATCCGCTCCCAACCTCGGCCGACCACCGAGTCGCGCGCGGCCAGCCCCATCTGCGCACGGAGTTCGGCGTTGCCGGCGAGGTGGCGTACGGCGTCGCGGAAACCGCCCATCGCCGCCTCCGACTCCTCCGGTGGGTAGAGCATGCCGGTGCGGCCCGGTGTAACCAGGTCGAGCAGGCCCCCGGCGGCGGGCGCGACCACCGGAACGCCGCTCGCCAGCGCCTCCTGTGCCGCCTGGCAGAAGGTCTCGTGGGCGCCGGTGTGGACGAAGATGTCGAGGGAGGCCACCGCCTGGGACAGCTCCTCACCACGCAGCATGCCCAGCATCACGGCCTCGGGCACGGCATCGCGAACGTCGTCGGTCGCGGGTCCGTCCCCGACCACGACGAGCCGGGTGCCGGGCAGGCCGGCGATCGCGCGCAGCAGGTGGACCCGCTTCTCCGTCGCCACCCGCCCGACGTACCCGACCAGCGTCTCGCCGTTGGGGGCCAGACGCCGGCGAAGAGACGGGTCCCGGTGGGCGGGGTGGAAGCGTTCCAGGTCGACGCCCCTTGGCCAGCAGAACAGTCGTGGTACGCCGATCTGTGCCAGCTGGGCGAAGGCCGCCTGGGAGGGCGCCAGGGTTCGACCGGCCCGGGCGTACACCCGGCGCATCCAGGCCCACAGCGCGCGCTCCACGCCGACGAAACCGTACTGCTGGGCGAAACCCACGACGTCGGTCTGGTAGACGGCGACCGTGGGGATGCCACAGCGCTCGGCGGTCCGCAGCCCCGACATCCCAAGGACCAGCGGCGAGGCCAGGTGGACGACATCGGGTGCGAACTCGGTCAGGGCCCGCCGGACCGCGTTGTCTGGCAGGCCGATCGGAAACTCCGGGTACATGGGCAGGGGCAGGCTCCGGACCCGGACCACGGGCGTCTGCCCGTGTGCCTCACCCCCGGGACCGGGCGCGACGACGAGGGCCTGGTGGCCACGCTTCACCAGGTGATCCACCAGGTGGCGCACGGAGTTCGCGACCCCGTTGACCTGGGGAAGGAACGACTCTGCGACGACGGCTACTCGCACAGCCGCCACCGTGGCCGTCGCAGGTGAACCTGCGGGACAGATCGTGTGGACGTTCAGCGTCGAATGCGTGAGCCGTTGCCTGCGCGCCGCTCACGCCACGGCGATCGGCGGTAATCCGGGCGACCGGCATCGGTCATCGACCCCGATCCAGGTCGCGAGAACGCTTCGGATCCGGTCTGGAACGGGGGCTGATAACAAGATCGGAGCCAGCCATGAATCCGATCTTGAAAGGCTCGGGGAGTTGGAACGATCAAACCGGCTGGCCGGCCGCGGGGGAGTGCGGTACGGCGGGTGTGAGAGCGATCTCGGCGATTCGCCGGAAGCGAGGCATCCTTTAGGTAGCAGGGGTCTTGTAGGCGTTCGGCCGATCCGTAATTGATCATGAAAGGGATCCCGGCGGGCGAGGAATGCGTTCTGAGGAGCTGCTCCGAAAGAGTCTCGGAGTCGAGCCGGCCGCCGGATCGGGGAGAAGTGCATGGGTCTGGTAGACGATCAGCGGGCGCCAGGCGGCGAGCTACTCCACGTAGCGCTGTTCTACACCCATATATCGGAATACGTCGACGGGGTTCTCGGTGTGATCGACAGCCGGAACGGGGAGCGACCGACCCTGGTCGCGGTGTCCGCCCCGGTGATCGACCTGTTGCGGGAGAAGCTCGGGGACAGAGCCACTGGCATCCATTTCGTCAATGTCCGGGAGGCGGGAAGAAACCCCACCCGGGTGACGCCGGTCTTGTTGCGGTTCGCCGACGAACACCCCGACCAGCACATCGTCATCGTCTGTGAACCGATCTGGCCGGAACGCACCGCTGCCGAGTACGGCGCCGCCGTGCAGAGTGAGGCGCTGGCCAACCTCGCCTTCGCGGGCCGAACGGCCACCATCGTGTGCGCCTACCACGTCTCCACCGTGCACGGGGCGATCGTGCACGACGCCGCCGTCGACGACGCCGTACGCACCCACCCGGTCGTCGTCGACTCCGACGGCGACCGTTGGGAGAGCCTCCGCTACGCCGACCAGGTGCAGCTGGCCACGGACGCGTTGCACCCGCTGCCGAAGCCTCCGACGGCGCCCGAGACCCTGACCTTCGAGGTCGCCGACGAGGGCGAGCTCCGCGAGTTCGTCACCACCCACGCGACGCGGGCCGGCCTGCGGGGACGCCGTCTCGACGACCTGCTGTACGCCGTGGCCGAGGCTGCGAACGACATCGTCGCGCGAACGAGCGGGCCCGACCGCCTACGGATCTGGCGAAGCGACGAGCGGCTGGTCTGCGAACTCCACAGCACCGGCCAACTCGATCCACTCGCCGGTCGGTTGCCGGAGGACGGCGACTCCCGCGGTCTGTTGCTCGCGAGCGAGGTCGCTGACCTGGTGCAGATCGACGCCCACCCGACGGGGGCGACCGTCCGGATCCATGTCGACATCCAGCGGCAGTGAGGGTTTGGAGCCTTGCTGCAAGCCCGTGTTGCCGGCCTGTGCACGGGTCCTTCGACACCGAGGGCGGGTACGCCGTGCAAGGGTGCGTCAAGGAAGTGTCAGGAACGCGCCAGGTGTGCTTGACGAACTGAACGCGCCGTGAACGCCGTGCCAGCCAATGTCTACTGGCGTCAGGTTCGCCTGGCAGGTCGGCCCCAGCGTGGACTGCGGAAACGACCGCGGAGCCCCACTCCGGGCGGCGTGGGCCGGCCACCCGAGACGCGCGTTAAGGCTTCTTTACACGTAATCTCGCCTCCATGCACTCGGCGGTACTGCTGTCGTGTGCTGACCCTGTGGACGAGTGCGAGGAGTGGCGTCATGATCGACCTGCCGAACTATCTCTCACTGGCGGGATTTCTCCTCACTCGCTACGACGAGGACGAGGCGATGGCGCGCGAGGCGGCGTTCCGCCAGTACACCGGCGTCGATCCCGCCGAGGATGTGGATCCGACCACGTTCGCCGCCCACTTCACCGCTTCCCTCGCCCTCACCGACATCAATGCCAAACGCCAGATCGTCGACCGCTACCGGGAGCTTGTCACCGACCCCGACTTCGGTGTGGATCCGGAATACCGCAGCGCGTTCTACGAGTACGAGCGCCACGTCCTACCGTCGCTGGCGGCTCCCTACGCCGACCACCCGGAGTTCGAAGCCAAGTGGCGGCACTGAGACCTGTCGACGGTCGGGGGTGAGACCCGACGCGGCCCGCACCATCGTGGTGCGGGCCGCGCTGCGAGGAGTGTCTGTCTCGCATGTCAGCACTGGACGTGCTGGGTGACTGTCATCAGCCCGCCGGGGTGATGCCGGCGTAAGCTCGGCCGATCTCGACCTTGGAGCCAATCGGGAGACCGGTCCCGGCGCCTGTGATGACGAGCTCGATCATGGTGACCTCGATCGTCCGGGCGTCCCTCTTGATCTTGAAAAGGTTCACGGTGACGGCGCCGTTGAGGAGTTCAACCTTGGTGTTCGGTTTCACCTTCAGCGAGGACAAGGCTTCTCCGGCGATCACGAGGTTGACGAATTCCGACCCGGCTTCACTGAGTTGGATCGGACCGCTGCCGGCCCGCGTCGCTGTGGCAACCGCCTTGACCGTATCGGCCCGGATGAGGCCGTTGAGGATGTTGACTGAGGCGATCGTGTCGGTCACCGTGCTCGACGCGTTCGAGGCTGTCGTGCTGCCCACCCCGGTCGAGGTCGCCGCGCCGGTGACAACCACGTTGCCGGGAAGGTGGATGGAAGCGATGGTGTTGCTGGTGTTGCCTCCTGTGCAGGGCACCTTGGCGAGTGCGGTCGGTCCGGAGCTCACCGCACCGTCGGCGAGGGTGATCCGGGTGGCAAAGCCTTGACCCTTGAGGAAGCCAACCGCGGGTTTCGTCAACTGTGCCTTGGCGTTGGCGATCCAGACGTTGAAGTCGGCGCCTGGCACCCACGGGTTGTTCGGCAACAGGACGAGGTGGAGTGCGGTCGTGATCGCCTCGCGACCGCCGTCGACGACCCGGTTGATCTGCCGGTTGAGCTCGACGTATCCCACCGTGCCGAGGACCGGAAGGGCGAGGTTGATCCTCGTGTTGGGTGCCGGGTTGAGGCCGACGCTGACGCCGAGGATCCTGAGGTCTGCGATCGAGGTGCTCTGTACGGCGCTGTAGGTCGACCCGTTGAAGGTCGTCCGCGTCGAGGTCTGGATCAGCCCCGACGTGATGATTCCGCCGAGCAGGTTGATCCCGTTGGTCTGCGACGTCGCGACCGCGGTCCGTGTGTTGCCGGACTCGAGCGCCTGCACACGCGTCAACTGCGCTGACACGCGACCGAGAGTGAGCGGGAGTACGACCAGCGAACTGTTGTTGAAGTCGGTCGTGCCTGGTGCGGCACCACATGCGATGTCGCTGTAGGCCGTCGGGCCGCTCACGACCGTCTGAGCACCGTTGAACACGTAGGTGCCGTATGCCTGTGCGACGTACCCAGGCTTGGCCGTGGCAGCCTGCGCCGGTGCAACGGCGATGAGGGGCGCGGCGGCGATGCCGACGGAGACGAGAACGCCGGTGCCACGTCTGGCGAGGGTGGCTAGGTGCATCGTGTCCTTCCTGGAACATGAAGTAATGCGGAGTAATCGCGTAATGTCTGACCGTAGTCGCGTTCCGGGTCGCGCAGCCGCCAATAGATTGTTGACACCTGCATGTGAAGGAACTGTCATCGTCGATGTGCGAGATAACAGCTAGGGCCTCGCTCCAACCGGCCTGACTCGCGGCGTCGCTCACTGTGCGGTGCGTCTCTAGCCATCAGGTGATGCGACCAGTTGCTGGTCTGACCGGAGCGTGTCGCTGACCCAGCGTTCCTACGCTCTTCACCACGACGGATCCGGAGCGACACACGTGCGAGCGCGTTGTGACCGCGCTGAGGAGCAGAGGATCCCACGTCGTCGACGCGCGCGAGGAGATGGTTCTTTCGCCTACCGTGACATCGGCACGGTTGTCTGTCGCCAAAGCGTCGTAGGCCGGCAGGTCCCAGACTCGACGTCGAGCGTTACGACGCAACCTGCGAGACCTCGATGCGCATGTGGAAGTAGAGCTCACCGTGGTTGAGGGCTGACGGTAGGCCGGATACGGATTCCTCCGCTCGCCGATAGGCCGCGAACCACCTTCGCGGCTCGACCCTCACCTGGGGGGCCGGGTCGCCGGCCAGCATCGTCAACGCATCCTTGACGAGGGCGTGGAACTCTGTCCAGGGAAGTCCCGGTCCCGGCCGGAAAAGCTCCGGCGGGGGCTGTCGTACGGCGTTCAGGCGCGCGATCAGGAGCAGGAGATCGTCTGCCTCGTCAGGTTGGATCCCGATGGTGGGCAGAAACTCGAGCACCATGACCTCCCGGTCCGCACGCTCGACCACATGCAGGAGCCGGGGAGTCGGGAAGTCGGTCGAGGCGAGGAACCTGTACTTCGCGGACTCCGCTGCCGAAGCATCCACGCTCTCCGGGAAGTGGGGGCCTTCCTTGAAGAAGAAGGTCCGCGTACGCCGAGACCGGTCGATGCAGGAGTGGCGAAGGGTGAGGATGAGCGAGTTCGATCCGCCGTGCAGTCCTTGTTTCACGTGGGACGTCCAGGCTTGGGCGTCCACCGCGGACGCGAACCCGGGCAGACATGGTTGGAGGTCCGCCCAGGTCAGGCCATAAGGCAGCGGGCTGGGGCGGGACTCGACTCGCAACGGCGAGAGGCGTGCCGGAGTGAGGTGTGCCGCCTGTTCTGACATGCCGCGCCCTCCCCGAGGGGTGTGGACAATGTGTGGTGCCGTGACGCCGGTTCTCGCGAGCCGAT
The DNA here is from genome assembly GCF_014873875.1 of Actinopolymorpha pittospori. Classification (GTDB taxonomy): domain Bacteria; phylum Actinomycetota; class Actinomycetes; order Propionibacteriales; family Actinopolymorphaceae; genus Actinopolymorpha; species Actinopolymorpha pittospori. The sequence continues at coordinate 4,224,724 of NZ_JADBEM010000001.1, forward strand.
CCACGCGAGCGCGGCGCGCCCCGTTGCGGACCGTGAGCAACCCTACTCGCGTGCGGTCGTTGGTTCCGGGTGCGTGTAGAGCCCCGATCAGTCGTGGAGCAGGCGTGTCAACTGCTCCGCGTTGGTCTGGGCGTAGTCGCGGTAGCAGTTGTTCATCAGCACGTGGGTGGTCGGTGCCTCGTCCGCGAGTCCGCGCAGGTGCGGCACCCATGCGAGGAGCTCCTCTTCGGAATAGAGATAACCGAAGCGCTCGTAGATGTTTCGGCTCTCCCACCTGTCGCTGTGCCCGTGGAACCGTACGACGGCGAGGTCGCCGGTGACGGCGAGCACGGGAGGGATCGAGCTCCGGTAGCCCTGCGGCATGTCGACACACACAAAGGGGACGGCGTAGGACCGGAGGAAGTCCAGCGTCTCCTCCCGGTTGTCCTCCGACATCCAACTGGCGTGACGAAACTCCACGCTGACCTGGTACGGCGCACTGCGCTCCTTGACCTCCAGGATGTAGTGCTTGTTCCTCCTGTTGATGCCGAACCACGGCGGGAACTGGAAGAGCAACGACCCCAGCTTGCCCGCGTCGTACAACGGCCCGAGCGCCCCGAGGAACCTCTCCCACACGGCGTCCACCGACGTGGCGTCCAGATCCTTGAGGTAGAGGTTCTTCTTCTCCGTCCGCGGACGCAGGTCCTTGTACAACGCCGAGGTGCGAGCCGGGTGCTGGGTCAGCAGCGAGAACGCCTTGACGTTGAAGGTGAAGCCCTTCGGGGTTCGCGCCGCCCACAGTTCGCTGTTGCGGGCGTTCGGAGGGGTGTAGTACGTCGAGTCGACCTCGACGAGTGGGAACTGCTCGGCGTAATGCCGCAGTCGCTTCTCGGGGGTGTCGGCGTCGGAGGGGTACCAGCCCGACTCGAGCAGCGTCTTGTCGGTCCACGAGGCGGTGCCCACGAGCAGGTTGGCCACAGGTTCGATCTAGCCGCGTCGCCCGGCCCGGAAACCGGTCGACCACCGGGCGCCAGGTCCTCGCTCCGAACAGGTAGTAGACAGCGCCGCTATCCGATAGTTAAGCTATCTGTATGCGCATGGCCGAACTGAGCCGGGTGTCCGGCGTCTCCGTACCGACGATCAAGTACTACCAACGGGAGGGCCTGCTCCCGACCGGCGAGCTCTCCACGCCCAACCAGGCTCAGTACGGCGAAGCGCATGTCCGACGACTTGCTCTGATCCGGTCCCTCCTCGAGGTCGGAGGCCTGTCCATCGCGGAGGTGGGAGTCGTGCTCTCGGTGATCGACACTCCGGGCCGGCCGACACACCACATCCTCGGCGCCACGGTCCATGCGCTCACCCCGGCTGGACGGGGCGAGGAGGCCGGGGAGGAGTACAAGCAGGCGATCGACGACCTGATCGCGCGCCGTGGCTGGCGGGTGGACAGGTCGAACCCGGCCCACGCGGTCGCCGCGGGAGTGCTGGCCCGATTCGACCAGTTGGGTCAGCGGCAGATCTTCGACGCGGTGGACGCCTACAGCCGGGCGGCCGAGGTGATCGCGGAGGCCGACCTCGCCGCGGTGGCCGCGACCGAAGGTCGAGACGCACGGGCCGAGACCGCGCTGCTCGGCACCGTCCTCGGCGACGTCCTGATCGGCGCCCTCCGTCGACTCGCGCAGGAAGACGTGTCAGCCAAGCAGTTTCCACCACCGCCGAAGTAGCTGGCTCACATTCACAGGGGGAGTAATGACTACCACGCCCGCCATGCCCACTCAGGCAGGACAGACAGGACACGCAGCATACGAACCAGGCCGTGGCACCCGCCTCGCACAGGCGTTCCGGTGGCACGTGCCGTTGATGACACTCGCGGCTCTCATGGCCGTGGTGGGAGTGGTCGCGATCGTCGGCATCCTCGTCGACGACCGGGTCCTCACCGGCCTACCCATCTGGGCCAAGCCGACGAAGTTCGCCCTCTCGATCCTTCTCTACTCCGTCACCTGGGCCTGGTTCATCAGCCAACTCACCCGCCTCCGTCGCACGGCATGGTGGATGGGCACCGTCGCTGCCGTCCTCCTCGGGGCGGAGATGGTCATCGTCGTCGGCCAGGTGATCAGGGGCACGACGAGCCACTTCAACGGGACCACCCCGTTGAACGCCGCGCTGTACCAGATGATGGGGATGCTCATCGTGGTGGTCTGGGTGGCCACCCTGGTCGTCGCCCTGATCATGTTCCGCAACCCTGGCCCGGACCGCGCCCGCAACCTCGCGGTCCGCGCGGGTTCGCTCGTCGCGCTCGTCGGTATGGCGCTCGGCTTCCTGATGACCCTCCCGACGAAGCAGCAGATCGCCGAGGACTCGCCCTTCACCGGTGCCCACACGGTGGGTCTGGCCGACGGTGGACCCGGGTTGCCGCTGCTCGGATGGAGCACGGTCGCCGGCGACCTGCGGATCCCGCACTTCGTGGGCATGCACGCGCTCCAGTTGATCCCGCTGGTGCTGATCGGGCTCGAGCTCCTCGCGCGCAAGGTGACGTTGCTTCGGCAGGAGAAGGTACGGGCCCGGCTGGTCGCGGTGGCGGTCGTCGGGTATCTCGCGGAGCTGGCCCTGCTCACCTGGCAGGCGCTGCGGGGGCAGTCGATCGTCCGCCCGGACCTGCTGACCGGTCTCACGTTCACCGGGATCGTGGTCTGCGTGGGCGCGGGCGTCCTGGCCGCCCTGCGCGCCGGCCAGAGCCGGTCGGAGAGGTCGCTTTCGACGCGATCCTCCTGACTCGCAGGGTGCTGTGGCGGCGCGGTCCCTCCGCGCCGCCACAGTCTGCTGGCGCCCACGACGCCGCGCTGCTAGACAGGATCGCGGGAGGTACGCCCATGCGCCGCTACCTCGACCGAGACCGGCTTGCACTCATAGCGGCAGTGTTGGCACCGCTTGCCGTCCCCGCGATGCTTGTGCCGTTCCGCGTGAGTTTCTCCAACACCAACTCCGCGCTCATCCTGGTCGTGGTCGTCGTCGCCGTGGCGATCATCGGCAACCGGGTCGCGGGCGCGCTCGCCGCCTTGTCGGCCGCGGTGTGGTTCACGTTCTTCCTGACTTCGCCGTACGACGAGTTCGTGATCGGCAAGGCGGCCGACGTCACCACCGCGGTCCTGCTGCTCGTCGTGGGTCTGGCCGTCTCGCAACTCGCGGCGCACGCCCGCCGGTTGAAGGTCGTCGCCATCACCGACGCCCGCTATCTCGGCCAGATCCACGACACGGCCCGGTTGGCCCAGTCCGGCGCGTCGGCGAACACCGTGGCGACGCAGGTGCGGGAGCAGTTGGTCGACCTGTTGCAGTTGCGGGGATGTCGGTTCGAGTACGGCACTCTGCTCGGTCACCCGCCCCGGCTCGAGTCGGACGGGACCATCGCCACTGGCCACGCCCGCTGGAACGTCGAGCGCCACGGCCTGCCGCCCCAGGAGATCGAGCTTCGCGCGTCGGGAGGGGAGTTCTGTATGGACGGTTCCTCCTCCAGCCCAGCCCTGGAAGCGTTCCCACCCTCGAGGCACGTCTCGTCGCGGTGACCCTGGCCGACCAGGTGGGCGCCGTCTACGACTCCGAGCGTTCCGCCGGCGGCGCCCGATAGGGCAGCTTCTGGACGCGACCGTGATCGCGGCCCGCGCTCGGCCGCCCAGATTCCCTCGTCCGTCTCGTGGGCATAGGCGATGGTGTACGCCGGGGGAAGCCCGGCCGTCGGCCGAGTAGCCATCGAGGCCGGCGGGGCCGCGCGACCCGAGAGAGGCGCCCATGCCGGCATCCAGGGCGGAGGAGCCCCAGGCGGCGCACCCGACCTCCCGGCAGATCAGGCGGCACCAGACCACCATCGCCGTGATCGCCACCCAGGGCGGCTTCCTCTTCGGTTACGACACGGGCGTGATCTCCGGGGCCCTGCCCTACATCCGGCAGGACCTCGACCTGTCGGCGGCCACGCAGGGATTCGTCGTCAGCTCGCTTCTCGTCGGCGCGGCGTTCGGCGCGACCTTCGGTGGCCGGCTGTCCGACATTCTCGGCCGCAAGACCTCGATCCGACTGGCCGCGCTGGTCTTCGTCCTCGGTACGCTCGGCTCCGCTCTGGCGCCCTCTGCTGAGCTTCTGATCGGTGCCCGCGTCATCCTGGGGCTGGCCGTCGGTGCGGTTTCCGCGACGGTGCCGCTCTACATCGGTGAGATGTCGCCGGTCGAGCGGCGCGGCCGCCTGGTCAACCAGAACGAGCTGATGATCGTCAGTGGCCAGTTGGTGGCCTTCATCGTCGACACGATCATCATCCACGTCCTGAGCCAGACCAGCGCGTGGCGTTGGATGCTCGGTGTCGCCGTCATCCCGGCGATCATGCTGTTCATCGGCACGTTCTTCATCCCCGAGACGCCGCGGTGGTACGCCGCGCGCGGACGGTACCGCGAGGCCGAGGTGGTCCTGCGCACGGTGCGGGTGCCACCGGTCGTCCAGTCGGAGTTCGCACTGATCCGCGAGACCGCGGAGTACCGACACACCCATGAGAGCCGGAGCGGGTGGGTCTACTTCCGCGAGCGCTGGATTCGCAGGCTCACCCTGGTCGGTTTCGGGATCGCCGTCTGCCAGCAGATCACGGGCATCAACACGGTCATCTACTACGCGCCGACCATCCTGGAGGACACCGGGCTGGCGGCCCAGTCGTCGGTGGCGGCGTCGATCGCCGTCGGCGCGATCGGGGTGATCGGGACCTGCATCGGGATGTGGTTGCTCGGACGGGTACGACGCCGACCGCTGTTGATCATCGGGCAGATCGGGACGACGACGTCGCTCTTGGCGGTCTCCCTCGCCTTCCAGTTGGGGGAGTCGACCGGGCGCAGCTACCTGATCCTGTTGTTCATGGTCGTCTTCGTGTTCTTCCAGCAGTGCTTCATCTCCACCGTGACCTGGCTGCTGCTCTCGGAGATCTTCCCGATGCGGATCCGGGGTTTCGCCATGGGGATGGTGGTCTTCGTGCTCTGGATGGTCAACTTCCTGGTCGCGCTGCTCTTTCCGATCCTCACCGCGTCGATCGGGCCGACCCCGACGTTCCTGGTCTTCGTGGTCCTGGGAGTCGCGGCCATCGGGTTCAGTACGACGACCGTTCCGGAGACGAAGGGGCACACCCTCGAGGGGCTCGAGCGTGGGTTCCGTTCGCGGTACGCGTAGCGCTCGGGCGAGCGCCTCAGCGGCACCGGTCAGGCGAGGTTCAGCTGCCAGGAGACGCCGAACCGGTCGGCCACCCAGCCGAACCTCGTGCTGAAGCCGTACGACCCGAGCGGCATCAGCGGCTGGCCCTTCTCCGCCAGCGCGGCGTAGATCCGCTCGAGTTCGGCCTCTGTCGCGCAGTCGACGTAGAGAGAGATCGCCGGGGTGAAGCCGAACCCGTGCTTCACGCTGCTGTCCATGCACATGAGCTGCTGACCCGCGAGGGAGAAGGTGGCGTGCTCCACGCTGCCCTCTGCGCCGGGTCCCTCGGCGCCGTAGCGGGCGATGGCAAGCACCTCCGCGTCCTCGAAGAGCGACAGGTAGAACGTCATCGCCTCCTCGGCCCGCCCGTCGAACATCAGCAGGGTGGTGATCTTCTGCGGTGCTGGCATCGCGTCGTACTCCTCGTGGTCAGTGGCTGCGTCGCGTTCCAGGGAGTGTTTCAGCGGCCACTTATATAAGTCAAGGCTGGCTGTTCGGCGTGTCCGGCGAGTCCGGTGTGTCCGGTGGGACGCGTGTCGAGTGCGCGGCCAGGTCCCGTCGCGTGGGTGCCGTAGTGATCGTGCGTCGCGCATTCGTCATCGGCGCATGGGCGACTGTTCCCCTTCGGGTCAGCTTGTGGGTCGACCCTTGGGCGACGTGACTCACTTCTCTCGCCGCCGCCTCCTCGGCGCCGGGGCGGCGGTCGCCGCCGGTGGCGCCGCCGCGTCGGTCCTGCCTCCGTCCCTACACCGCGCGATGGCCGCACCCATGCCGCCTGGCGGGCTGCGGGCGATCGAGCACGTCATCGTGCTGATGCAGGAGAACCGTTCGTTCGACCACTACTACGGGACACTGCGCGGTGTCCGTGGATACGCCGACCGCACGCCGCTCACGATGCCGAACGGTGCCTCCGTGTTCGCCCAGCCGACTCCTGACGGGGGACACGTGCTGCCGTTCTCCGTCCGTGCGGGCGCCGAACGGGAAGGCCGGTCGCCGAGCGACATCCAGTACCTCGGAGCGCTCGACCACAGCTGGCCCGGAAGCACGCAGGCGTGGGGTCAGGGCTGGAACAATGACTGGGTGGCGGTGAAGACCGAGGCCACCATGACCTACTACGAGCGGCGCGACATCGAGTTGCAGTACGAGCTCGCCGACGCGTTCACCATCTGCGACGCCCACCACTGCTCGGTCTTCGGATCCACCAACCCCAACCGCAACTACCTGTGGACGGGAACGGTCGGCTTCGAGCCGGGAAGCACCGCGCGTGCGGTGACCAACGCGGCCTACGACTACGACCACAAGGGATACGACTGGACGACGTACCCGGAGCGGCTCGAGGCCGCCGGCGTGTCCTGGCAGATCTACCAGGAGTGGGACAACTTCACCGACAACCCGGTGGAGTACTTCGTTCCGTTCAAGAAGATCGGCACCAAGGTGCTGCAGGGCGTCGACGGCGACTTCCGGACCACCGAGGAGTTCTACTTCGCGCTCTTCGACAAGACCGAGGAGGAGCGCGGGCATCTGTTGGAGCAACTCGCGGCGGGCCGGGACGCGCTGAGTGACGCGGAACGTCGGCTGTTCGACCGCGCTCTGTTCCGCAGTGAGCCGGAGACGCTCGTCCCGCGGTTGCGGGCCGACATCGAGGCGGGCACGCTGCCCGCGGTCACCTGGCTGGTGCCGTCGGCGGTCGACTCCGAGCACCCCGGTAGCTCGACACCGGTCGGCAGCGCGAACCTGATCTACGACGTCCTCGACGCGATCGCCTCCGACCCGAAGACCTGGTCCAGGACGGCGCTCTTCGTCAACTTCGACGAGAACGACGGCTACTTCGACCACGTCGCGCCGCCGGTGGCGCCGCGCCCGGCCTCGGGCAACGGCGACGACTGGTACGACGGCAAGCCCATCGGTCTCGGTCCGCGGGTGCCCATGACCGTCGTGTCGCCGTGGACCATCGGCGGGTACGTCGACTCAGAGGTGTTCGACCACACGTCCGTCCTGCGGTTCCTCGAGCGGTGGACCGGAGTCGAGGAACCCAACATCAGCGCGTGGCGGCGGAGCGCCTGCGGCGACCTCACCTCGGCGTTCGACTTCCATCGCAAGGGCATGCCGCCCTCGGTGACGAAGCCGGGCCCGGTGCCGGCCCCGATCGAACGCTGGCACCCCGAACACCCACAGGAGCAGGTGATGCCGGTGCAGGAGTCCGGGCGCCGTCCGGCGCGGGCGTTGCCGTACCGGCCCTCCGTGTCCTCCCGGGTGGACGGCAACAGCCGGCTGCGGCTGAAGCTCACGAACGGCGGGTCGGAGTCGGCGCACTTCGCGATCTACCCGTACCACGGCGAGTTCGAGTACCCCGTCCACGTCGACGTCCGGGACGAGAAGGGGATCGCCATCGCGCTGGGCTCGGCCGGATACCGACTCGCGATCCAGGGCCCGAACCAGTTCTGGTACGAGCTCGCGGGCCTACCCGGCGGCGTCGCGGCGGGTGTCGACGTCTCCGTTCGGACGGCGCCGCGCCCGCGTACGGTCGACCTGGTGCTGGAGAACACCGGACGGATGCCGGTGACGTTGCGGCTGCGGGCACTCGGGTACGGCGACCGGGTCCAGTCGGTCACCCTGGCGCCGCGGGCCAAGCGCGTCCAGCCCTGGCCGACCGACAAGGGGTGGTACGACGTCGAGGTCACCGCCACCAAGGACACGACCTTCCGTCGCCGGCTGACCGGCCACGTCGAGTCCGGGCACGAGGGAGTCACCGCCTGAAGCCCCGACACGCAGCCGAAGGTCCCGGTCCGCCGGCTTTGCTGGATCGGGACCTTCGGCTTCCTCGCGTAGACGCGACCGTTCGTGTCCGAACGTGGGCAACCGCTTTCCCATTCTCTCGACGCTGACTACGGTGGCGATTCACACGACGAGGGGAAGCGCGAGAACGGCGGCAGTCTGACCCGAGGGAGCTGCGGTGACCAGGTGGATGGGCAGTGTCGGTTGGGGAACGTCATGGCGTCGTAGGACCTGGCCCGTCGCGGTCGCTCTGCTCGGCGGTGTGCTGGCCAGCCTGCTGGTCATCACACCTGGTCCGGCTGCCGCCGCCGGCTCGACGTGGGTGGTGCGTGGACCCGCGGCTCACACGGTGTCAGTCGACTCGCTGGCCGCCCTGCAGGGCGCCATTGACGTGGCTTCGCCGGGTACGCGGATCGTGGTGCGGGCCGGGACCTACGACGTCACCGAACCGATCCGGATCGCGGGCAGGTCCGGAGCGCCGGGCGCTCCGATCGTCGTCGCGGCCGAACGCGTCGGCGCGGTCGAACTCACCGGTGCGGCGGGCTTCACCGTCACCAACTCGTCCTACGTCGTGCTGCGGGGCTTCCGGCTCACGCACCGGTCGACCCTTCGTATCCCCGCCGACTCCTCCCACATCCGGGTGACCCGCAACCACTTCGAGCTTCCCGCGGCCGACGGCGACCACTGGCTGAACGTGGACGGCAACGACGTGGAGGTGGACCACAACACCTTCGCCAACCGCGCCAACCTCGGCGTCTACCTGTCGATCTCCGGGCCGGACGGGGACGTGGCGAAACGCACCTGGATCCATCACAACTACTTCTTCCACCACACCTACGGTGGGGACAACGGCGGCGAGCCGATCCGGTTGGGGCTCAGCTCCAAACAGAGTTACTCCGCGTACGCGGTCGTGGAGAACAATCTCTTCGACCAGGTGAACGGTGATCCGGAGGCGATCTCGGTCAAGTCCTCCGACAACATCATCCGCTCCAACACGGTCGTCGACAGCGTGGGTTCGATCGTCCTCCGGCACGGCAACCGCAACCGGGTGGAGGGAAACTTCCTGCTGGGCGGGAGATCCGGTATCCGGTTCTACGGCAACGACCACCAGATCGTCAACAACGTGGTCTCGGGCAGCGCCGGCAGCGGCATCGTGATCGGCAGTGGCAGCGTCGTCGACGACACCGCCAGCACCGGCAACGACCGGCCGGATCGGGTCACGGTGGCCTTCAACACCCTGGTCGGCAACGCCGTCAGCATCACCGGTGAGGGGAACCGTCCGCTGGAGCCGCACGACTGCGTGGTTGCCAACAACATCGTCTCCGGCTCGGGAACCCAACTGGTCACGATGCCGCGCGGCGAGGTCGGCTTCCGTTGGGAGGGCAACATCCTGCACGGGGCACCGGCTGGCGACATTCCTGTTACGGGGTTCACGATCGCGGATCCCCTGTTGTCAACCGAGGGTGACGGCGTGCCGAGGCTCACACCGGCGAGCCCGGCGGTGAACGCCGCGGTCGGTTCGTTCCCCACGGTTCGTCGAGACCTCGACCGGATTCCGCGTGTCGGTGCGAAGGACGTCGGTGCCGACGAGTTGACCTGGTTCGGAAGGCGGCAGGTTCCGCTGACCCCGAACGACGTTGGGCCGTTGGCCAGGTAGAGCAGCGCCCACGAGCGCGGCGAAAGTTCCCACATCTGGCGACCGTTCGTTGGCCAACCCCGGCCAGTGGGCGGTCGCTACGTGTTCGGTCGACGAACGGTGCGGTCGCTGGCCTCGATGCCCTTGAGCAGGGGCGACGGATTCGGAGTCGTCGTGGGGCGTCCCATTGCTTGCATGCCGTCATGCAGTTTCGGCCACATCGCGTTACGGAATCGTCCGGCCACGATCAGACACGGTCTTGTTGACGATTCCGCGCGTACCTACATTGATCACCGTCCCAGACGTTGGTTCACCCCCACACAGACCTGAGGTCGCGATGAAACGCAAGATCCAGGCAGGGTTGGCCGTCCCCATCGTCGCAGCGCTCACCGCCGTGGTTGGTCCAGCCGCGTCCGGCGCGTTGTCGACAGCGGCTGATCCGCCGGAGACCGGCTTGCCCACACCTGCGTCCGTGCTGGGCTTCGCGCCGTGCACCGACTACAAGCTTGCCAATTACGAGCAGATTACCGATTACTTCACGGCTTTGGACAAGTCCAGCGACCGGATGCAGCTGATGAGCATCGGCAAGACGTCCGAGGGTCGCGACCAGGTGCTCGGCATTGTGTCCTCGCCGGAGAACCTGGAGCCGAAGAACCTCAAGAAGTACCAGGACATCGCCGAACGCCTTGCGCACTCCCGTGGACTGACCGACGCGCAGGCCAAGGAACTCGCCCAGGAGGGCAAGTCGGTCGCGTGGGTGGACTTTGGTATCCACTCGACCGAGGTGGCGCCGACCCAGACCGCGCCGCAGTTCGCCTACGACCTGGTCCGTGGTGAGAGCGCCGAGGCGAAGTCCATCCGCGACAACGTCATCACCTTGTTCAACCCGAATGTCAACCCTGACGGAACGACGCATGTGTCCGACTGGTACATGAAGTACGTCGGGACGGAGTACCAGGACTCCGACTATCCGGAGCTCTACCAGAAGTACGCGGGCCACGACGATAACCGCGACTGGTTCATGTTCAACCTGCCGGAGACCAAGAACCAGGGCAACATCCTGTGGCACACGTGGTATCCGCAGCTTGTCTACAACACCCACCAGACGGCCGCCTACCCGGCGCGGATCTTCGTGCCGCCGTTCAAGGATCCGTCCAACCCGAACATCCAGCCCGAGGTGATTCGCGGCATCAACGCCGTCGGCGACGCGATGACCCAGCGCCTGGACCGTGAGGGCAAGGTCGGTGCCGTCTCGCGCCAGCAGTACGACCAGTGGTGGAACGGTGGTCTGCGTTCGGTGCCGGCCTTCCACAACCAGATCGGCATCCTGACCGAGACCGCGCACGCGTCGGCGACCCCGACGTTCGAGGACCCGGCGGACTTCCCGAAGACGTTCCCCTACCAGGGTGTGTCGACCTCGGAGCCCTCGGCCTTCTACCCGAGCCCCTACAAGGGCGGGGAATGGCACCTCAAGGACAGCTGCTCCTACATCGAGTCGACCGGGTGGGCCTACCTCCACACGGCGGCCACGGACCGGGAGGGCTGGCTGTACGGCGTCTACCGGATGGGCAAGCAGGCCATCCAGGCCGGTGGCGACGTGTCCTACATCATCCCGGCGGACCAGGCGGACTTCGCCACGGCGGCCAAGATGATCAACGTCCTGCGTTGGGGCGACGTGGAGGTGCAGCAGGCCACTGCGGCGTTCACCGTCGGGGACAAGAGCTACCCCAAGGGCAGCTACATCATCCGTGAGGCGCAGCCCTTCCGTCCCTACGTGGTGGACCTGATGAACCCGCAGGTCTACCCCGACCGGCGCAACCCGGACGGTTCGCCGGAGCGCCCCTACGACATGGCGGGCTGGACGCTGCCGTACCAGATGGGCGTGCAGTTCGACAAGGTTGACGCGAAGTTCAAGGTCGCGACCACCCAGGTCGAGTGGGCGAAGGTTCCGAACTACCGGATGCCGTCGACGACCCCGGGTTACGCGTACGCGCTCGACCCCCGTGTCAACGACTCCTTCACGGCGGCCATGCAGCTCGTGAAGGCCGGCGACAAGGTGACCCGCACCAAGGACGCGGTCACGACCGACCAGGGCAGCTGGCCGGCAGGAACCTTCCTCGTCGCCGCGGGCCAGGGCACGAAGGCCCGGGTCACCGCGCAGGCCAGGTCGCTCGGACTCCAGGTCGCCTCGGTCGCCACGGAGCCGGAGAACACCCTCGCGCTCAGCCAGCCGCGGATCGGGCTCTACCACGGTTGGGGCGGTAACTCCGACGAGGGCTGGACGCGCTACGTCCTCGAGCAGTTCAAGTTCCCCTACGGCCAGATCCACGACGCCGACGTTCGCGCCGGCGCGCTGAACGACAAGTACGACGTCATCGTTCTGCCGGACGCCTCGTACAACAGCATGCTGAACGGCGAGCGGGCCGGCAGTCTTCCGCCCGAGTACACCGGTGGTATGACGGCGGCGGGCATCGCGAACCTCAAGGAGTTCGTCAACAACGGCGGCACGCTCGTCACCGTCAACGACGCGGCCCAGTTGCCGATCCGGGCGTTCGACAACTTCCCGGTCACCGACGTCACCGAGGGTGTTCCGTCCACGGACTACTACTCGCCGGGATCGGTGGTTGCGACCAACGCGAACGCCAACACCCGGTTGACGTGGGGCCTGCCCGAGAAGCTGGACGCCTACTCCTCGACCAGCCCCGCCTTCGTCGTCAAGGAGGGTGCGACCTCGGTCACCACGCCGGTGAACTACCCGACGTCGAACGTCCTGCGCAGCGGCTGGCTGCTCGGTGAGAACCTCGTCGCGGGCAAGGCCGCGGTCGCGGACGTCGGCTACGGCGACGGAGAGGTGCTGTTGCTCGGCACCAGTGTCCAGCACCGGGCCCAGGCGCACGGCACGTACAAGTTGCTCTTCAACGCGCTGCTCGTCGGTGGCGAAAGCTGACCCGACAGCAGAAGGGTCGGTGACAGACTGACCCGATCCAGGTCCCCGCGCCACGTGGCGAACCTACGTGGTGGCGGGGACCTGCCAGTTTCGAGATCGTGACAGAGTTCGTGACCGACGTTGACGGCCGAGTTCGTGACCGAGCTCATGGCCGAGTTCGCGACCGGGGTCATGACTGGCGGGCGTGAACCATGAAGGGACAGCGATGGTGGACAGTGCGGTTCTCCAGCTTCGGATGGTCTGGCCCTCCGGCCGGCGTCTGGATCCGAGCGCACTCCGGTTGCCGGACGGATACGTGGTGTGTCCGGCCGACGCCGACACGCTTCCGGCGTTTCGTGCGCTGATGGCGAAGGTGGAGCTGGGGGCGTGGGACGACGAGACGTTCGCGCGTGTCCACCAGACCGTCCTGCCGGGTGGTTGGCGAGTGATCCTGCACGAGGCGAGCGGCACCCTGGTGGCGACCGGCATGGCACAGCACCGGCCGGTCGAGGACCTCTACCCTGACGGCTACGAGGTCGGGTGGATCGCGGCGGATCCCCAGCACAGCGGGCGCGGTCTCGGGCGGGTGGTCACCGCCCTGGCGACTGCCCGACTGGCCGAGGAGGAAGCCGCCCGCGTCTACCTGCAGACCGACGACTTCCGGCTCCCGGCCCTGAAGACCTATCTGGGACTCGGCTTCGTCCCTCATCTGTGGGCGGCGGGCATGGCCGAACGCTGGCAGGTGATCTGCGCCCGCCTGGACTGGCCCTACCGTCCGCAGGACTGGCCACGCTGGACGCGCGAGCCTGGGCCGGCGGCGCCGTAGCGGGTCGCGAGGTCCGTGGGCTGGCACCCGGGATCGTCCCGCTGGTCCTCGCGCGTCTGGTGCAGGGCGCAGCGGCCGCGCTTATGGTGCCGCAGGTGCTCAGCGGAATCCAACTGCACTTCACCGGGGCACATCGCGTACGGGCGCTCGGCTTCTACGCGATGGCGTTGTCCGGCGGTGCGGTCTTTGGGCAGGTGCTCGGTGGTCTGCTGGTGGCGGCGAACCTCCTTGGTACGACCTGGCGGCCGATCTTCCTGATCAACGTCCCGCTCGGCGCGATCCTTCTGGTGGCGGCCATGCGGGTACTTCCGCCCGACAGCGCACGCGTACGACGTGGCTTGGATCCCGCCGGAGTGGTCGTGTTGTCGGTCGCGGTCCTGGCGCTGGTGGTTCCGCTGGTCCTGGGTCGGGAAGAGGATTAACCGGCCTGGACCCTCGTCTGCCTGGTCGCGAGCGTGCCCGCGATCGCCTGCTTCGTGGCGGTCGAGCGGCGGGTGGCGACGCGGGGTGGCCGGCCACTGGTCGCCTCGGCTGTCGTCCACGACCCGGTGGTTCGAAGCAGCGGCGCCTTCGTCCCCGGCCAGCCCGGTCCCGGTGACGCGGTCATCATCAACGTGCCGCGGACGGCGTTCTCCCACGTGGGTGGAAGCGGCATCAACTCCGCGTCCTGGAACCCCACGCTCGTCGTGAACATCCCCGCGGACTCGGTGGCAGGTCTCTACAGCGGCACGGTCAACCATTCGGTCACCTGACCGCGTGGCCAGGCTCGCCGCGGCCACAGGGCTCCTCGTACTCCTGCTTCCGGGAGTGTGGGCGGGCCCCGCGGCCGCGGACGGCGACACCGGCAAGCCGAGCAGCACGGCGACGCCGACGCCTGGTCCCGAGGGCAGAATCAGCCTCGGGCTGCTCGAGGTACCCGGAAACCGCGCCGACGACCCACGGGCGCGCATCTACATCGTGGATCATGTCAATCCCGGCACGACCTTCTCCCGGCGGATGTTGGTCACCACGACCTCCCGTAAGCCGGTGCACGTGGACCTCCCGCCTCGCGGCACCGCCGTCGTCAAGGCCACCATCGCCGTCCCGCCCCGGGCAAGTCGCGGGGAACGCTACGCCGCGGTCTGGGCGGAGGTCTCCTCACCGAAGAAGCACGACCAGGGGCGCATCACGCTCGTCAACCGGGTCGGCATCCGGACCTACCTCGACGTGGGGCCAGGTGGCGATCCGCAGACGGACTTCTCCATCGGCCAGGTGCGTCCGCAGCGTACCGAGGACGGCGACGCGCGGGTGGTCGCCGAGGTCCGCAACACCGGTGAGCGCGCCATCGACCTCAGGGGACAGCTGACACTGTCGGATGGACCGGACTCCCTGAGCGCGGGTCCCTTCCGGATCATCGACGGTCCGACACTCGCTCCCGGCCATCGGGGCAACGTGGTCGTCGCGCTGAGCGGCCGCCTGCCGGACGGCCCGTGGAAGTTCCGGCTCACCGTGCAGAGCGGGACGATCACTCGAACCGCGACCGGGACCCCCACGTTTCCCCAGAAGCGCGGCATATGGGGCCTGCCGGCCGCCCTCGACTCGCCACTGCCGTTGACGCTCACGGTGACCGGCTCGCTGGTCGTCCTCGCGGCGCTGGTTCTGCTGGTCGCCGTTCCCATGCCCGATGAGCATCGTCACGACGGCGCAACTCGTCGTTGTCACAACGTATGACCCGGCGCCGGTCAGCGGAGAGCGCGGATCCCGCGCAGTCGACGGATGCCGAGGCATGGCCATGGTCGTCGCTGGCCTACTCCGGCCAACTTCCTGGACTGGTCAGCCCCGCCTGCGTCGCGCCCGTTTCGGGCTTCGGCCCGAAGTGCCAGTTCGCCCGCGAAGGTGAACAATGGATCACGGACGTTGATCGTTCGCCGGAGTGCCTCACCGGGAGAGCCGGATGCGCGTTCGCCGCTCGTCGGTGGGCGCGCGACCGAACCCGTTCTCACCGGGTGCGGCGGTGGGAGGTAGTGGCATGGGACATCTGGAGGTCGAACGCAAGTACGACGTTCCGGCCGGATTCGTCGTACCGACAGTCGTGTCAACACTGTCCGCACGCGGTGTCGCGTTGGCGGACGCCGGCAGCGAGCGTCGGCTGGACGCGTTGTACTTCGACACCGCGGAGTTCCACCTCGCCCGGCGTGGCGTGACCCTGCGGCGGCGTACGGGCGGCGACGACGACGGCTGGCACCTCAAGCGGCCGGCCGGCAGGAACTCCCGCACCGAACTCCGCGCGCCACTGGACGACAGCGTGGCCGAGCCGCCGGACGTTTTCGGCGAGGAGCTGTGGGCGCTGACCCGGGGGAGTGCGCTACGACCGGTCCTTCGACTTCTCACCCGACGTGTCGAGCATCCCGTCCGGTCGTCTGAGGGCGTGACCCTCGCGGTGCTGGCCGACGACCAGGTGGCAGCGCAGACGCCGGACGCCCGGCGGGTGCTGCGGAAGTGGCGGGAGGTCGAGGTCGAGCTCGTCGACGGGCCCGACGACCTTCTCCGCGTGGTCGAGCGGGCTCTCCTCGACGCCGGTGCCCGGGCGTCCAAGGCGTCCTCCAAGCTGGCCCGGGCTCTCAAGGGCCAACTGCCGCGGGGCGGCAGGTCCCACGGTGCGTGGGACACCGTGGCCGACTATGCCCGGGAGCAGCGCGACGCGATCGTGGCGCTCGACCCTGGTGTGCGCCGCGACGACGAGGACGCCGTCCATCAGATGCGGGTCGCCTGCCGACGGCTTCGAAGCACCCTGCGTACGTTCCGACCGATGTTCGGGATCGACCGGGCCGAACCCTTGCGGGGGGAGCTGCGCTGGTTGGCCGGTGAGTTGGGCCCGGCCCGCGACTCCGAGGTGATGGCCGAGCGGCTGCAGGCGGCGATCGCGGCGGAGCCGGCCGAACTCGTGGTCGGTCCGGTCGCCCGCCAGGTCAGCGTGAGCTTCTCGATACAGCACGCGCAGGCGCGGGACCGGCTGCTGGCCGCGCTCACCAGCGAGCGGTACGCCGCCCTGCTCGAGCGGCTCGACGAGGTCGTCGACGGGCCACCCGTGACAGCGGTCACCAAAGCCGCGTTGCGCAAGCGTGCGCGCAAGGCGGTGCACCGGGTCACGGCGCGTCTCGACCTGGCCGAGCGCCTCGCCGACGCGCCGGCGGCAGGTGCCCGCGTCACGCCGCCGCTGCCGGGTGTGACCCCGGACCGAGACACCGCACTGCACGACGCGCGGAAGGCTGCCAAGCGGGCACGGTACGCCGCCGAGGCGTTGCGGCCGCTCGGCGGCAAGGACGCTCGCCGACTCGTGCAGCGGTTCAAGCATCTCCAGGAGGTGCTCGGCGTCCACCAGGACTCGATCATCACCCGCCAGGTGCTTCGCGACCAGGGCATGCGCGCCTACCTCGATGGTCAGAACTCCTTCACCTACGGCCTCCTGCACGCGAAACAGGAGCTCGCGGGTGAGGCCTCCCTGGCCGAGCTCGGTGCCGCCCGGAAGGCGATCGGGAAGAAGGCGACCAGCTGGCTGCGGTAGCGCGGCCGGTCGGAGCGTCGACCCCCATGGGGGGCGCCGTCGGGGGAGGTCAGCAGGCGGAGGCGGCGGTTGCCGGGGCGAGCAGAGTGGCCCGGAACCGGTACCGGTCGCCGCGATAGATGATGCCGCCGAGCTCGACCACCCGGCCATCGCCGGAGTACGTCACCTGCCTGGTGACGAGGAGCGGCTGACCAGGTTCGAGGTCGAGCAGGGTCGCCTGGTCCGGGCTGGCGGGCTGCGCCTCGACGCTGTAGTCGGCGCGTTGGGGAGCCGCGCCGGCGCGGGTCAGTGCGTCGTACAGCGATCGGTCTGAGAAGTCGTGCTCCGCGAGCTCGGGCGCCACCGCCAGCGGAACCCGGCTGCGGTCGAGCGCGACGGGCAGCTTCTCCAGCATCCGCAGCCGGCGCAGGTCGAGGAGGTCCGCACCCGGCGCGACGCCGAGCTGCTGCGCCTCGTCCAGGTCGGCCGGGCGCACCTGCTGGGAGAGCACGGTGGAGGAGGGAGTCAGTCGCTGCGCCCGGGCCATCGCCGTGAAACTCAGCAGCGCGTTCGCGGGCTCGCCCACCTGCTCCGCGGAGACGTACCAGCCACGGCCGTGTGAAGCGGCGAGCAGTCCCTCCTCGGCGAGGGTGGTGAGCGCGCGGCGTAGCGTCACCCGGCTCACGCGCAGTCGCGCGCAGAGCTCGCGCTCGCTGGGAAGCCGTGCGCCGCGGGGGTGGACGCCCGCTCCGATCTCGTCCGCGAGCTGGTTCCGTACGCGCTCGTGCAAGGGGACGGAGGCCTCGCGCATGCGGGAAGTATCGCACCACCAAATACCAGGCAAATACCAGTTGGCCGGGATAGGAAGACCACCTTGGACCAACAGGATCGGCGCGGTATGTTCCGTGCGCACTTGGCCGGCGCAGCCACTGGATGGCAGAGGAGCCTCCGATGAGCCAGGTTGACGTGAGGTGCTACGCGCGAGACGGCTACGCCGTCAGCCGTTCCGTGCTGGGCCACGACCAGGTGCAGTCACTGCGGCAGGAGGCCAACCGGCTGCTCGAGCTGTGTACGCGGAACTCCGACCGCTACGGCGCCCGGATCGAGTGGGAGGTCGACCACCTCGCCGACTCCGACCAGGCCGGCATGCACGGGGTGATCCGCAAGCTCGAGCCCGTCTCCGACCTGAGTACGACGTTCCAGGAGTTGGCGCAGGATCCGGCGGTCACCGCGGCGGCGGAGAGCATCTTCGGCGAGCCGGTCGAACTCTTCGAGGACAAGCTGAACCTCAAGCTGCCAGGCGGATCGCCCTATCCGTGGCACCAGGACTGGAGCTGTTGCTGGCGCGCGCACACCGACGAACTCGTCACCTGTTTTCTGTATCTCGACGACGCGGACGAGACCAACGGTTGCCTGCAGGTGGTGCCCGGAAGCCATACCGGTAAGCCGACTCATCCGTTCCGCTCGGGCGGCCACTTCGAGGTCGATCCGGCATGCGTTCCGGCGGACCGCATCCAGCCGGTTCCGCTGCGGGCCGGTGACATGATCTGTTTCGACTCCTACCTTCTGCACTACTCCGACCTCAACCGCAGTGCGGTGCCGAGGATGGCCATCATCTACACCTACAACCCGGCCCGCCTCGGCCGGATCAACGAACGACGGTTCCCAGCCCTGTCCAGCGGATAGTGCCGTCGCGTCGATCGTCAGTGGATCGTCGCCCTGTCGGCCCTTCGCAAGCTCCTGGAGCGCTCCATGTCACCCCACGCAGGCCGTTCGCTCCGACCGATCCGCGCCGCGGCGGAGCCGTTCTCGCGCCGTCGCTTCCTCTCGCGGGTGGGCGTCGGCCTGTCCGCGGTCGCCGGCTCCACACTCTGGTCGGGCTGCATGCCGAGTTCGGTCGGGAACGACGAGGCCGGTGTCGCGGTCTCCAAGCCGATCGACGGCAAGCTGAACGTGAGTTGGTGGAGCCACAACAACCCGAGTTTCGTGGCGGCCAACACCGAGATGATCAAGCGGTTCGAGGCGGAGAACCCCGACCTCCACGTCGTCTACCAGTACTTCCCGTACGACGTGCTGGCCCGCAAACTGCAGGCCGCCTATCGAGCGGAGAACGTCGCGGACATCCAGCAGATGTTCGGCACCTGGGTCACGGAGTACGCCGAGAACAGCCTCCTCGACGAGGTGCCCGCGACCCTCGCGGGCGGTGACCCGATGCAGAAGTTCTGGCCGGCATCGCTTGGTGCCTACACCCTCGAGGGCAAACTCTACGGCGTACCGCACGAGTACAACCTGGAAAACGGGGGCATCCTCTACAACCCGAAGCTCGCCAGGGCAGCCGGCATCCAGGAACCCCCGAGCACCTGGGACGAGCTCGTCGAGGCGGGCCAACGGCTGACCAAGCACGACTCCAAGGGCCGAGCCACCCAGATCGGGTACGCCTTCACCGGCAACGACTCGATCACCTTCACCTTCCTCTCGATGATCCTCCAGCTCGGCGGCGACTACTGGGACTCCGACGGCACCCACGTCAACTTCCACAGCCCGCAGGCGCAGAAGGCGTGGACGGACGAGACCGAGCTTGTGACCCGCTACAAGGTCGACAACACGACCTGGTACAGCGGCGACCCTTACACGATGTTCTTCCGCGGCCAGGCGGCGATGGCCCACCAGGGTCCCTGGGTGGTGGCGTCGGGTCAGGCCGACTTCCCCGACTTCAAGGACATCTCCTACATCGCCGAACCGCCCTACGCGGGCGACACACTGAAGTTCGCCGCCGAGTCCGGTTGGGGTGAGGTGGTCAACGTCAAGGCCGACAAGGAAGTACGCGACGCGGCGTGGAAGTTCGTCGACTTCATGGCCCGTCCCGACAACGCCCGCATCTGGAACCTGAAGTCCGCGACCGTACCCGCCCTGAAGGAACTCCAGGACGACGAGCAACTTCTCAAGGACGCCCCCTATCTGAAGGTCCCGTTCGGCGTGCTGCCGCACGGACAGTGGGTCGGCAACGTGAAGGACCGCGACGAGTTCTGGACCTTCCTCCACGACGCGTTCATCAGCGTCGAACTCGGCCAGCAGGATCCGATCGCGGCGATCACCGAAGCCGAGAAGCAGATCAACCTGATGATCGACGAGAAGATCGGGCCCTGAGCCATGGCCGAGCCACCGAAGTTGCAGCGCAGTGTCGCATCGCCAGCCGGGCAGGGAGTTGATGGCGCCACGCCACCGGTGCCTGCCCGCCGGGCGAGGATCACCGGCCCACGGCATGCGGGCGCGGGCAGGGGCCGACCCAGACCACCCGGCCAACGACGGCAGATGCTGTTCGTCTTCGGGTGGCTCACCCCCATCCTGGCCCTCTTCACGGTCTTCTCGCTGATCCCGATCGGTATCGCGATCTGGCTCAGCCTGCACCGGTACAACCAACTCGCGCCGGTCTCGCCGTTCCTCGGGCTGCGCAACTTCACCTACGCGTTCACCGACGACCCGGCGTTTCTGAAGTCCCTCGGCAACACCGGGAAGTACGCGCTGGTGGCGGTTCCACTCAACATCGTGCTCTCACTCGCGGTGGCGCTCGCGCTGAACCAGATCACCAGGCTCCGGGCGTTGTTCCGTACGGTCTTCTTCCTGCCGGCGATCGCGTCCGCCGTCGCGGCCTCGCTCGTCTGGGTCCCGATCTACGACCCGCAGGCCGGCTGGCTCAACTCCGCGCTCAACCTGGTGGGGCTGTCGGGCGGGTCCTGGTTGGGTGATCCGAGCACCGCGTTGTGGGCGGTGATGGTGACGGCCGTTTGGCAGGACCTCGGCTTCAACGTGATCGTGTTCCTCGCGGGCCTGCAGGCGATTCCGCTGGAGTTCTACGACGCGGCGAAGGTCGACGGCGCGGGTGCCGTGGCACGGTTCCGGAACGTCACCCTTCCGCTGCTGCAGCGGACGTTCCTCTTCGTCTTCTGCCTGACGACGATCGGCTACCTGCAGGAGTTCACCCGTGTGCAGGTGATGACGCAGGGCGGGCCACTCCGGTCGAGTGAGACCGTCGTGCTGCACATCTACCAACGCGCCTTCGGCGACTTCCAGCTGGGTTACGCGACGGCGATGTCGATCATCCTGATGCTGATCATCCTGGTGATCTCGCTGATCCAGCTTCGTGCGCTCCGGACCCGGTGGGAGTACTGACATGGCCATGACCGTCGAGCCAGGGCGCACCATCGAGACAGAACGGCAGCCGACGCGGCAGCCGCGACGGATCGGCCGGATCGTGCTCTACGCCGTGCTCACCGTCGCCGCGGTGCTCTTCGTGATGCCCTTCGTGTTGATGGTGAGCAACTCGCTGAAGACGGCGCAGGAGATCATCCAGATTCCGCCGACCCTGCTGCCCGAGCATCCGACGCTGCAGAACTTCGCGTTCGTCCTGCAGAACTCCCCTTATCTGGTGTGGTATCGCAACAGCCTGCTGGTGGCGTGCACGGTGACGGCGGTCACGTTGTTCACGAGTTCGATCGCCGGCTACATCTTCGCGAAGTTCTCCTTCCCCGGGAAGAACGTCATCTTCGTCGTGATGCTGAGCACGATGATGATCCCCGCACCGGTGATGCTCATCCCGAACTACCTCGTGATCGACTTCCTGCACCTGCTCAACACGTTGTGGGCGCTGATCGTCGGAAGCATGGTGAGCGCGTTCGGCATCTTCTTGATGCGGCAGTTCATCGCCGCCATCCCCGACGACCTGATGGACGCCGCACGTCTGGACGGCGCGGGGGAGTTCACCATCTACTGGCGGGTGGTTCTGCCGCTGACCGGGCCTGCCCTCGCGGCACTGGGGATCTTCACGTTCCTCGGCTCCTGGAACGACTACCTGTGGCCGCTGATCGTCATCAACGACCAGGACAAGATGGTGGTCCCGCTGGCGTTGACGTACTTCAACAGTCAGCACTCCCAGCGTTCGGATCTCGTGATGGCCGCAGCGACGATGGCGGTGGTTCCCGTCTTCATCGTCTTCCTGATCTTCCAGCGGCGGATCGTCAACGCGTTCGTGCTCACCGGCATCAAGTGAGCGCCTGCTCCCCATACGAAAGGATGTCGATGTCCCGGATCAAGGTCGTGCTGGTGGGCGCGGGAAGCACGGTGTTCACACCCGGGCTGCTGGCTGACCTCGCGTCGTCAGCGGTGTTCGACGATGCCAGCGTCCATCTGGTCGACATCAACGAGGACGCCGCGCAGACGATGGCGCTCCTTGGCCGGCGGATCGCCAAGGAGCGTGGTTCGGGACTCTCCGTCGAGGCGCACGTCGAGCGCCGGGACGCGTTGCCCGGTGCGGCGCTGGTGGCCACCACGATCGCCGTCGGCGGCGCGGACGGGTGGCGCGCCGACCTCGACGTTCCGCTCGCCCACGGCATCACCCAGACAGTCGGCGACACCGTCGGCCCCGGCGGTGTGTTGCGCGCCCTGCGCCAGGTGCCCGAACTCGTGGCGATCGGACGCGACGTCGCCGAACTCGCTCCGGACGCGTGGCTCGTCAACTACGCCAACCCACTCACGGCCAACGTCCGGGCGATCAGCGGCTTCGCGCACGAGAAGGTGTTCGGGCTCTGTCACGGCACGATGCACACGAAGGCCATGCTGGCCAACGCCCTCGGCGTACCGCGACAGGAGCTGACCGCGGTGTTCGCCGGCCTCAACCACCTGTGCTGGCTGCTCGAACTGCGGCACGGACGCCACGATGTCTACCCGCGACTGCGGGCCCTGGTCGCGGAAGCGACGGCACCGGACGCATCCCGCTCCGGCCAGCTGAGTGAACCGGTCACGGCCGACCTGATGGAGGTGTTCGGGCTCTATCCGGCGCCCGGAGACCGGCACGTCTCGGAGTTCTTCGCGTGGTATCTCGCGGGTACCCCGAACGGCGCCGAGTTGCCGTGGCGGCTGCAACCCGGCCTTGACGCGACCCGCCGCTACATCGACGAGAAGTCCGACCTGTGGGACAAGCTGCACGAACAGGCCTCCGGTGCCCGCCCGCTGGACGCCGCCCCCGAGGGGCAGGAGGCCGAACGTCTGGTGTCGATCGCCGAGGCGCTGCTGACCGGCGCCGACCTGGTCGAGTTGGCGGTGAACGTACCCAACCAGGGCAAGATCCCGAACCTTCCGTCCGAGGCGGTCGTGGAGGTGCCAGCGGTCATCGGGGCTGCCGGGGTCACCGGTCTCGCGGTGGGCGACCTCCCGCCGGCCCTCGCCGCCACGTTGACGGCACGCGCCGCGCAACAGGAACTGACCGTTCAGGCCGCGGTGTCGGGTTCACGGACGCTCGCGTTGCAGGCGCTGGCGATGGATCCCCTCGTGCCCAGCCCGCACCTGGCCCGATCGATCCTGGACGACGGGATCCTCGCCCACGCCCCGCTCCTCGCCGCCTTCGCCGCCTCTGACGACGCCACGTCCTGAGTCGAAACTAGCCGTGTCCTAGCCGGCGACCGGGTAGTCCGGCGTGGGCGGGGTGCCGGTGTAGTCGTGCCTCGGCCCCAGGTAGCTCATGGTCACCGCGCGGCGCGGGTTGCCCGAGGTGTTCGCCGCGCTTCCGTGCAGGAGCAGGCTGTGGAAGAACAGGCCGGTGCCCCGCCTCATCGGCACCGGTACGAGTGCGGCCGGGTCGTAGTGATCCGTCGGCACGATGTAGTCGTCCTGCGTCCGCACATGGGGAAGCGCCCCACCGTGATGACTGCCGGGAACGACGGTGAGGCAGCCGTTGTCCAGCGTCGCGTCGTCGAAGGGCACCCAGCACGACCACAGCGACATCGGCGCGATCGGCCAGTACGGCGAGTCCTGGTGCTGTCCCTTCTCCGACCCGACCGCGGCCGGCTTCATCAACGCGCTCGCCCGGAACAGCTGGGCGGGTGCGCCCACCAGGTCGTGCATGTGGCCAAGCACCGGCTCGCTGCTGATCAGCGTGCGCAGCAGGTCGTCGTGGAAGAGCCCGTCGATCTTGCGGATGTCGCCGCCGCCGGCTCGCACCTGCCCGGCGCGTTCCAGCTCCGGCTCCCGCTGGATCGAGATTCCTTCGCCGGCGGGACGGGCACCGCTGGCGTACTCGTCGAGACGTTCGGCGTAGCGGGCACACTCGTCCGCGCTCAGGAGGTTCTCGACGAGGAAGAACCCGTCGTGCTCGGCCCGGTCGCGAAGCCCGTCGATGTGCTGGTCCTGCTGCATGGTCACCACTTCCTGGTCAGGTGGGGTTGAGGCAGGTCGGTCCGTCGCTCCAGAGCATCACGCGACACGTCACTCCTTGATTCCGCCGACGAGGATGCCCTTGACGAAGTGCTTCTGCAGGAACGGATAGACGCAGACGATGGGGGCGATGACGACGACGATCAGGGAGTACTTCATCTGGATGGCGAGGGCCGACTGGGTCGCGGTGTCGACCGGACCACCGGCCCCGAGCATCGTCTGGTCGTTCTGCAGCAGGATCTTGGACAAGAAGATGGACAGTGGTTGCAGGTCGGCGTTCGGGAGGTAGATCAGCGGAGTGAAGTAGTCGTTCCAGTGCCCGACGGCGTAGAAGAGCGAGAGCACTGCGAGGATCGGCTTGGACAGGGGAAGGACGATCCTCCACAGTATCTGCAGGTCGTTCGCACCGTCGGTCTTGGCGGCCTCCAGGAGGCTCTCCGGAATAGTGGTCTGGAAGAACGTCCGGGTCACGATGATGAGGAAGGCGTTGACCGCCGCGGGGATGATCATCGCCCAGCGGGTGTTGTAGAGCCCGAGGTCCTGGATCAGCGTGTAGGTCGGGATCAGGCCGCCGCTGAAGAACATCGTCACGACGATGAAGACCATGAAGAACTTCCGGCCGACGAACGTGCGCCGGGACAGCGGATAGGCCGCGAGCACCGTCATGATCACGTTGAGCAGGGTGCCGACACCGGTGTACCAGAGCGTGTTGTAGTAGGCCCGCAGGGCACCCTCGGTCTCGAAGACCAGCTTGTACGCGTCCGCCGAGAACCCGACCGGCCACAGCCACACCCGCTGCTGGAGTACGGCCACCGGATCGCTGATCGACATGCTCACGACGTAGACGAAGGGAAAGAGCGTCACGCAGATGACCACCAGCATGACGAGCACGAGAAGGCCGTCGGCCACCCTCTCCCCGCGGGCTCGGCGAAACGCGTTGACTGTCGTCATCGTGCCTCCCTCACCACAGGGACGTCTCGGAGACGCGGCGGGCGATGCGGTTGACGATCAGGAGCAGGGCCAGGTTGATGACGGAGTTGAACAGCCCGATCGCCGCGGCGAAGCTGTAGTCGGAGCTCACGATCCCGCGACGGTAGACGTAGGTCTGGATGACGTCCGCCGTCTCGTACACCGCCGGGTTGTAGAGAAGCAGCACCTTCTCGAAACCGACAACCATCAGGTTGCCCGAGTTGAGGATCAACAGGATGACCATCACCGGCACCAGGCTCGGAAGCGTGATGTACAGCACCTTCTGCCAGCGCTTGGCACCGTCCACGTCGGCCGCGTCGTAGAGGTGGGGATCGATCCCGGCCAGTGCGGCGAGGTAGATGATCGCGCCCCAGCCGAACTCCTGCCAGATGCCGGAGACGATGTAGACCGACCTGAAGTAGTCGGGGTTGCTCATGAAGTCGATTCGCTCGAACCCCAGGAGCGCCCGCAGGTTGTTGACGATCCCGTCGGCCGGAGCGAGGAAGGTGACCAGCATGCCCGCGATCACCACGACCGAGATGAAGTGCGGCAGGTAGCTGATCGTCTGCGCGGCACGTTTGAGGAGCTTGCCGCGTAGCTCGTTCAGCAGCAACGCGAAGATGATCGGAACTGGAAAGCCCCACAGCAAGGAGTACAGGCTGAGCAGGAGGGTGTTGCGAATCAGCCGCTCGAAGTAGAACGAGTTGAAGAACTCGACGAAGTTGGCGAAGCCGACCCAGGGACTCCCGAACACGCCGAGTCCCGGCGAGTAGTCCTTGAACGCGATGACCGCGCCGAGCATCGGGCCGTAGTGGAAGACGGCGTAGTAGAGGATGACGGGGGAGATGAGCAGCAGCAGGTAGCGGTCCCGCCAGATCCGCCTGCGAAGCGCCGGCCAGGAGCCTCCGGGCCCTGGTCGGGTCCGGGTGGGAGCGCCCGCGCGCCTGGTGTCGGTGGCGACCACCGTGGTCTACTTCCGGCCGGTGAAACGGTCGTACTGCTGCTGCTGGATCTCGACCACCCGGTCGAGCCCCATCCCGTTGATCGTCGAGACGTACTCCTGCCAGTTCCCATCGTCGAGTGGCTGCTGACCCAGGATGAACTTGAGGATGGACTCGTCCCGGTAGGTCTCGAGGTCCGGCAGGATCCCGGTGAGCTCCTTGGTCTCCTCCGGCGTCGCGAGGATGGTCGGGTACGCGAGCACCATCGACGGTGCGATCTTCTCCGCGGACGCGAGCCAGTTCTCGTCGGTTCTGGTGACGTCCCACTGGAACTCCGACAGCGGGCCCTTGGCCGCGCGGATCCAGGGTGATGCGTACGGCATGGCGCCGTGGTAGCGCAGCGCCGCCTGGGGGTCGAGTTCCTGGGGGTTGTCGGTGACCCACGTGGTGAACTCCAACCGACGATCGGCGCCTACGGTGTAGGTGAGGCCCTCGACGCCGTAGGACACCAGCGTGTTTCCCTCGTCGCTCGCCCACACGTAGTCCAGCCAACGTGCCGCCAGTTGGGGGTTCTCGCACTCTCGGGTGACGCTGAACCATCCACTGAGGGGGCCGTACCCCTCGTAGTAGGGCTGGGAGACCTGGTCCGAGGTCGGCGGCTTGGCCATCACCCAGTGGGCGTTCTGCTGACCTGCCGCCGCCTGCGCCTTGTTGTACTCCAGCGTGTGGTTGCTGAAGTCGATGCTGGCGCCGGAGAGGTCGCGGGTCACCTTGCGCAGCACGGCCTCGCGTTCGGTCTGGTAGAACTGCGGGTCGAGCAACTTCTCCTTGTACAGCCGGTTCAGCCAGGTGAGCAGTTCCTTCAACCGGTCGTCGGTCCACTCGTAGTAGACCCGGTGGTCGTCGGTGACGTACCACCCACCGCCGTAGAACAGGTGCAGGCCGAGCGCGTTGCCGAACAGGTACGCCGCCTCCGGACCGGTCCCGATCGTGAGCGGAACCTCGTCCTGTTTGCCGTTGCCGTTCGGGTCCTTCGTCAGGAACGCCGTGAGGACGCGGTGCCACTCATCCAGTGACGTGGGCTCGGCGAGGTCCAGCTTGTCCAGCCAGTCCTGGCGGATCATCAGCCCGAACGGGTCCGAGTAGGCCGCGTCGGTGACCACCGACGGCAGGGCGTAGATCTCCCCGCCGGGAGCGGAGATGAGCTTCTTGACGTCGGGGAAGTCGGCGAACAACTTCATGATGTTGGGGGTGTTCTGCTCGTTGAGGTACTTGTTCAACGGTACGACGAGCTTCTCGGCACCGGCCCGGACCGGATCCCAGCCCTGCGGCAGCGACACCAGGTCGGGTAGGTTGCGGCCGCTGCCGAGTCGCGGCGCCATCGCGTCGCTGTACTGCGCGGACGGCGCGACGTCCCAGGTGATGCGGACGCCAGTGCGCTTCTCGATCTCCTGCCACACCGCGAGGTTTTGGGTGTAGCTGCGCGGTGCGTAACCGTTGTCGGGCGCGGCGAAGGTGAACGTCACCGGCCGGTCGGTGAGCGGCAGCGAGTATCCGGGAGGCCCCGGCACCGTTCCACCGGTGCTCTGCGCGATGGGATTGTCCGGCACGGGCGGCGCGTCGGGAGTCGCGGACGCCCGGAACGGTCCCTTGGGTGCCTCCTGCTGCCCGGAACCCCCGCTCGATCCGCCCCCACCGCCCCCGCTGTTCGATCTCGTGCACCCTGCCAGCGCGATGCCAGCGGCCGACATCGCCGCCGCGGCCAGCAGTCTTCGACGCTCCAGTCCTGCCACGTCGTCACCTCCACGTAGGGGTGCGCGTCGGTCCTACTGGATCGCCAGGTGCGGTCGGGATGCGATCAGGGACCCCAGCGCGGTTCGGGCGAGCGGGTGATCACAGGTCGGCACTGCGTCAGGTGCGGATCCGCCTTGTTTCTCGGCGGTGTTCCGCGGGTGTTGCTCTGCGGTGTTCCGCCGGGTGTTGCTACACGCTCAGGAGCGCGGCGGACTCGCTGTCGAGGAAGAGTTCGGCGTTCGGCTGTTGTCGCAGGATCGTCGCGGGAACGGCGGGCGAGACCGGCGCGGTGAACGTCGCCGCGACCGCCTCGGCCTTGCGGCGTTCGGGAACGACGACCTGGATGTGGCGTGGTGCGAGCAGCGCAGGGACGGTGAGGGTGATCGCCTGTTCGGGAACGGCGGTCACGTCGGGGAAGTGGCCCTCGTCGACCTGTTGCCGGCGGGACCGATCGTCGAGGCTGATGACCCTGGCCCACCGAGGGTCGTCGAAGTCGGCCTGGTGCGGTTCGTTGAACGCGATGTGCCCGTTCTCCCCGATACCGAGGCAGACGAGGTCGAGCGGCGCCTCGCGAAGCAGCTCTTCGTAGCGGCGGGCCTCGGCCTCGGGGTCGGTCGTGTCCGCCTGGAGGTAGTGGACGGCGGCCGGGCGCAGCGGCTCGGTGATGTTGCCGGCGATCCAGCGCTGGAAGCTCGCGGGATGCGTGGGCTCGATGCCGACGTACTCGTCCATGTGGAAGACCGTGACGGCCTCCCATGGGACGTCCTTCTCCTCGGTGAGCGCGCGGACGAAGGGGAGCTGGGAGTTGCCGGTGGCGATGATGACGCGGGCCTGCCCGCCGGCGGCGACCGCGTTCCGTACGATCTCGGCCGTGTTGCGTGCCGCGGCCCGCCCCAGTGCCTCCGCGGACTCGAACACCCGGGCACGCATCTGACCAGCGGTGAGCTCCGACCCTGCCGTGACCTCCGCCATACCAGTCCTTCCTCCCGAGCCGGAGCAGACGGATCCCGTCCAGGACCCGCGATGGACAATAATGCAAGCGCTTGTCTTCGTACAGGGAGCGCAACCGCTTCGCTAGCATCTGGTGATTCCGAAACCGGTACCGGAGGTCGACCGTGGCCGTCACGCTCGCCGACGTCGCGCAGGCGTGTGGTATCTCGCCGTCCACGGTGTCACGCGCGCTGGCGGGCTCGCCCAAGGTTCGCCCGAGCACACGCGAGCACATCCGGCGGGTGGCGGAGCAGATGGGGTACGCACCCAACCGGATCGCGCGCTCGCTGTCGATGGGCCGCACCGGCGCCATCGGGGTGATCGTCCCGGACATCGCCAACCCGTTCTTCCCGCCCATCATCAAGGCCATCCAGGCCCGCGCCGCCCGCAAGGACACCGCCGTCCTGCTGGTCGACACCGACGAGCACGCGGGCGACGAGCTCGAACGCGCCCGGGTCCTCGCTCGCCAGGTCGACGGCCTCGTCCTGGTGTCGCCGCGCACTCCGGAGGACCAGCTCGCGGAGTTCGTACGGCTCGCGCCCGTGGTGTTCGTCAACCGCCGGGTCGAGGGCGCGGCATGCGTCCTCATCGAGAACGCCGACGGCCTCCAGCAGGCGGTCCAGCACCTCACCGCCCTTGGCCACCAGCGGATCTGCTACCTCGCCGGGCCCCGTCGGTCCTGGTCCAACCGGCAGCGGCGGGCCTCGCTCG
Source organism: Actinopolymorpha pittospori (assembly GCF_014873875.1). Lineage (GTDB taxonomy): Bacteria > Actinomycetota > Actinomycetes > Propionibacteriales > Actinopolymorphaceae > Actinopolymorpha > Actinopolymorpha pittospori. The sequence continues at coordinate 4,254,211 of NZ_JADBEM010000001.1, forward strand.
CGGCGGCGTGCGCGGAGTTCGGTGTGGAGTTGAGCGAGTTCGGTCCGTTCGAACCACAGATGCAGGCGGGCGTACGCGCCGCGGACCTGGTGCGGGCAAGCGGATACACCGCGGTCATCGCCTACGACGACCTGATCGCCCTCGGCCTGATGGCACGGCTCGCCGAGCACCGGATGCGGGTGGGTCGCGACATCAGCGTGATCGGTGTCGACGACAGCCCGATGTCCGGCCTGGCCTATCCGACCCTGACCTCGATCCACGTGCCCGGCGCCGAGGCCGGCTCCGTCGCTGTCGACCTGCTGCTGCGCCGGCTCGACCAGCCTGGTTCCGACCCCGCCGTCATCGAGCTCGAGACGCACCTCGTCATCCGCGGCTCGACGGGTTCGGTCCGGTTGGATCCGCTGCCGACGTGAGTGTCGCTCACGGCGACCGGACGTCTCCGAGCAGTTCGTCGATGCTGTAGGGCCGGTTGTCGGCGACCGATCGCCACACCGCTTCGCCCATCGCGACCGCAACCGCTCCCTGACGGCTGTCGGCCATGATGCGAAGGTCCCTGGACTCCTGCGACGGGCCGAGCAGGAGGTCCCGGCGGATCAGCGGGTCCGCACCACCGTGACTTCCCCTGCCGGTCACGACGTCGTGGCGCTGTCGCGGTCCGAACATCGGGTAGTAGAGGATCTCGGCGGATTCCGCCGTCTCGCCCCGACCGTCCCGGAAGTCGACGCTGCACGCTTCGATCCGCCCGTGGGTACCGTTGATCGCGAGGCGGTAACCCTCCCACGCGCCGGAGAAGGTGACGGAGTAGCTGAGGCTCGCTCCGCGTCGGTAGCGGACGACCGCGGAGTAGGTGTCCTCGATGTCGATCTCCGGGTCGTAGATCCAGTTCTGCTCACCGGGCGGGTACTGCACGTCGTAGGGCAGGCCGTGCAGGCCGCTCCGCGGTTTGAGGTGGTCGTCGTCCGGCACCTCGCCGTCCGCGAGCCAGCGCAGGTGGTACGGACACTGCTGGCGCTGCGCGCGCGCAGAGGGCTCCGCACCATCACCGCGATCGGCATCGGCGGCGCCGTCACGGTTGGCCGGGTTGTGCGGGCTCTCCGGCCCGTAGAAGTTGAGCGCACCGTAGGCGAAGACCTGCTCGGGTGTGTCGTCGAGCAGCCAGGTGACCATGTCGAAGTGGTGGCACGCCTTGTGGATCGACAGCCCGCCCGACCAGGCTCGCCGGCGGTTCCAGCGGTGGAAGTAGCTCGAGCCGTGGAAGGTGTCCACGCTCCACGTGAGGTCGACGCTCGTGACCCGGCCGACCAGGCCGTCCAGCATCATCCGTTTCAACTGCCTGGTGCGTGGTGTATAACGCAGGTTGTGCGCCACCCGAACGCTGCCGCGGCTTCGTCGCTCGGCCTCCAGAATCGCCTGGACCTGGGCGCAGCTCGCCGCCATCGGCTTCTCGGTGATGACGTCGAGGTCGCGCGCGAGCGCCGCCGTCACGTAGTCGGCGTGGGTGTAGTCGGGTGAGGTGACCAACACGACCTCGGGGGCCGTCTCGTCCACCATGCGGTCGAAGTCGTCCGGCAGGTACGACGGGACGCCGGCGCCGGTGAGCTCGTTGAACCGCGCCACCCGCGCCGGGTCGATGTCGACGATCGCCACCAGTTCGCCGTAGCGGGACATGTCCGCGCCGCTACCGGCGTCGCCACCAGATTCGCCACCGGCCTTGCCCAGTCCGAGCAGCGGACCCACGAAGAGGGACAGACCGCGGTTGGAGAGCCCGCACACGGCGTAACGGGTCCGCCGGGCGGAGGCCGCCTGCTGGGCCACGTCCGCATCGGTCGTCGGGACGGTCATGGGAGCGCTCCCAGGTGGCGGGAGAAGAAGGCGACCGAACGGTTGCCGCCCCAACCGTGCCCGCCGGGAAACAGGTCCAGCTCGAGTCGGTCGGAGGCGCCGGCCGCACGGTAGATCTCGGCGACCTGGGAGTAGCACGCCATCGCCGACTCGAGCCGGAAGCACTGGTCGTAGGTGCCGATGTCGACCAGCAGTGGCCGTGGGGCAAGGAGGCCCTGCAGGTCCGACACGTCGACCAGACCGTAGAGACCGGGGGTGATCTGGGAACCGCAGAAGTTCAGGTCCCGGAAGGCGAAGAACTCGAACAGGTCGCTGTAGCAGATGATCTCGACGGCTTTCAGACGCTCGTCGGCGAGCGCACTCCACAGGGTCATCGTGCCGCCACCCGACAGGCCCATCACGCCGAGTTGGTCCGCGTCGACGAAGGGCAGCGTGGCCACGAAGTCGACGAGCGCTCGGCCGTGCGCGAGATTGATCCCGAGTGGTGTCATCCCGAGCATGGTGGCCTGAAGGTAATAGAGGTTGCACCAGTCCCGGCCGCGGGCGAGGTTGCGATGGTGGGGCTTGGCGCTGTCGTCCTGGTCGCCGTAGCCCATCCAGTCGATGCCGAAGGTGACGAACCCCTGCTCGGCCAGTTGCCGGCCGTAGGAGGTGTTGAGCTCGCTGTCGGTGTCGCGGTAGGCCGAGGAGGAGTCGTTGCCCATGACGACTTCCTTGCCGCCCTGACTGTGCCCGTGCCAGCACAGGATCCCCGGGCGCCGCTGGGACGGATCAGAGCCGGCGGGGCGATTGACGTAGGCGTAGGCGGTGAGGTGGGCGCTGACGGGGACCGCCCAGCGCTGCGTGACGACCTCGCCCTGCTGCCACTCCGCGACGAGTTCGGCGTCGGCCGTCGCCGGCGCCGGTGGTCGGCCGAGGGTCGCGAGAACCTCGGACAGGGTCTCCGCTCGCCACTTCTCGACGTCGCGGCCCGGCGTGTAGCGGTGCGTGGGTTCGTGTTCCCGGGCGAGTGCCAGGAACATCTCGTAGGGGCTCGTGTTGCCCGTGCCGGCGGCCATGCCAGTCATTCCCTCCCGACCTGTCGATCTCAACCGATCGGTGTCAACGGACCCACGGCTGGGGTCCGTGAAAGACGGTAATGCAAGCGCTTGCCCGGGTCCAGGTCGGTTGGTCGCGGCGTCGTCGATCCGGCCGAAGCCGGTCGCGCCGGTGGCGTGACGTGCACCGAGTGGCCGCCGGACGCCGAACCGAGAGGAGCGATGCCTCGCCGCGAGCTGCCCGATTGGCCTGAATCACCCGCGCCGCGGTGTTCGGTGCCGAAGTCCTGACCGGCGAGGACCGACGTCATCGCGATCCAGGGCGGTTTCGGTGCCGACGAAGGAGGGTGAACACTGGGGCGAGGAGCTTGTTCGTCCGTCGGCCCAGCGCATGGGATGGGGCACGTGGAAATCGCACTCCTGGTGATTGTCGTGGTGGCGGCGCTCGCGTTCGACTTCACGAACGGCTTTCACGACACGGCCAACGCGATGGCTACATCCATCGCATCAGGCGCGCTCCGACCACGAATCGCCGTGCTGATATCAGCGGTGCTGAACCTTCTCGGCGCATTCCTGTCGATCAAGGTGGCGTCGACCATCGCCTCCGGGATCGTCGACGCCGGCGCGACGTCGGCATCGGTGGTCTTCTCCGGACTGGTCGGCGCCATCGTGTGGAACCTGATCACCTGGTACCTCGGCCTTCCCTCGAGTTCGTCGCACGCCCTCATCGGTGGCGTGGTCGGCGCGACGCTTGTGGCGGTGGGAAGTCGGGCGGTCAACGTGCCCGGAATCGTCTCCGACGTGCTCGTTCCCGCGGCGGTGGCACCCGTGCTCGCGGCGCTGGTCGCGGCGGTGGCGACGTTCATCGCCTACCTCGCCGTGCGGAAGGTCGGAGCGAAGCGCTCGCGGCGAGGGTTCCGTTACGGCCAGATCGTGTCGGCCTCGTTGGTGTCGCTGGCACACGGAACCAACGACGCGCAGAAGACGATGGGCGTCATCACCCTGGCGTTGATCGCCGGAGGAACGTTGGCGCCGAACTCCCATCCACCGCTGTGGGTGATCATCTCCGCGGGCTCGGCGATAGCGCTGGGCACCTATTTCGGCGGATGGCGGGTCATCAGGACGGTCGGCACGCGGTTGACCGAGATCAGCACCCCGCAGGGGTTCGCTTCGGAAACGTGTGCGAGTGCCGTCATCCTCGCGTCGTCCCACTTCGGCTTTCCGCTCTCGACCACACATGTCTGCGCCGGCGGCGTGGTCGGAGCCGGTATCGGCCGCCGGCACGCGCAGGTGCAGTGGGGAATGGCGGGCCGGATGGTGGCCGGCTGGCTGGTCACGCTCCCCGCGGCCGGCGCCATCGGCGCCTTCGTGGCGTGGAGTTCCGGACTTGTCGGGGGCATCGTCGGTGTGCTGGTGGTCGCCGCCGCCACCCTCGCGGTCGCGGCCGGGCTCTACCTCGCCTCGCGGCGGAGCGCGGTCGGTCCGGACAACATCAACAAGGTCAGCCTGCCGCAGTCGACGACCGGCTCAGAGGAACGGGCGGCGTGATCATGGGCTCGCTGGTCGACGTCACGGCACTCTGGCAGGTGTGCGTCATCGCCGTCGTCGGGGGCGTCGGCATCGTCGCGCTCTTCTCCCTCGGCATCGTCGGCATGAACGTCTTCACCGTGCGCCGGACTGGTTCAGCTGCGGTGCTCGGCCTCGCCGCGGCGTGTGTGTGCTTCCTGCTCAGCCTCGCCGCCGTCGTGCTCGGCGTCTGGGTGATGCTCGACAAGTGAGCGGCCGCTCGGATGGTGGCCGGGCGAGGCGCCTTCGAACCCGCGCGACTCAGGCCGGGCTGATCGCGGGACTGCGCAGGTGCTCGTAGACGACGCTGGTGCGGACGTCGGCGACCTCGGGGCGTTGGGTGAGTCGGTCGATGACGAACGCGTAGAGGCTGTTGTTGTCGGGGACGGCGACGTGGATCAGGAAGTCCTCGGAGCCGGAGACGACGAAGACCCCGATGGTGTCAGGTAGCTGGCGGACCCAGTTGCGAAACGCCTCGATCACCGGGCGGGACGGCGGCCGGATCCGCACCGCGATCAGCGCCTGGACCGGACGCCCGATCGCGGGCAGGTCGACGTCGAGGATGGCGCCCCGGATGATCCCGCGCTCCCGGAGTGAGCGGGTGCGGTCGAGAGCAGTCGTGGGGGAGACCCCGACGGCCGCGGCGATGTCGCGGTTGGTCCGCCGTGCGTCGCGCTGGAGCTCCCGCAGGATCGCCGTATCAAGTTCGTCCAGATCTGCCATCAGGGCAGCGTAGCCGAATTATGTACGGATCCCTTGGCTGGTATCCGGACCTCTCGCTAGCGTCACGAGTTGAGTCCGTACATCAGTGAAGGAGATGTGCTCGGTGAGTGTGGAAGATGCGGCGTCGGTGGTCGGGTTCGCCCCGGAGGAGATCCTGCTCGGACAGCCGACCAGGGCCGCGAAGCTGAAGTGGGTGATCGTGGTCGACGAGGCGTTGCCGGCGGGACGCGCCGTCAACGCCGCGGTCTGTGCCGCCGCCGCGACGGCGGTGGCGGTGCCGGGCCTGCTCGGTCCGGAGGTCGAGGACGCCGCCGGTACGCGCCACCTCGGGCTGCCCTGGGCGGGGTGCTCCATCCTTGGTGCGGATTCGGCGCGGCTGGCCGCTGTCAGGGCCAGCGCGGAGGCAGCGGCGGACATCCTGGTCGCCGACATGCCGAGCATCGCGCAGAGCGTCCGGGTCTATGACGAGTACGTCGAGCAGTTGGCCCGCACCGACGGCGTGGGCTACTACGCCGTGAGCCTCATTGGTCCACGCAACAAGGTCGACAAGATCGTGCGCAAGCTGCCCCTGTTGGCGTGAGCCGGACCGGTCAGTCCCGCGGCGGCTGGGTGTGCCACAGTTCGGCGAGCGTGTGCAGACCGTTCGCGAGGACGTCCAGGGGCGCGGCGAACGCCACCCGCAGCCAGTCGTCGAGGGCGTCACGGCAGCTGAACGTCGAACCGGCGAGGACGTCCACACCCGCGCGGCCGGCGCGCTCGGCGAACGCGGTCGCGGAGTAGCCGGCTGGCAGCTCGATCCACAGGGACGCCCCGCCGGCGGGTACGAGCGGTCGCCACTCCGGGATCTCGTCCGCGATGAACTGCAGGGCGAACGCGCGGGCGGCGCCCAGGGCCACCCGGCGCTGCGCCCGGGCCTCCGCGGCACGGTCGAGCAGGCGCGCCGTCACCACCTGCGCGGGGATCGACGTACCGAGGTCCTCCGCTCCCTTGACCACCGCGAGGCGTTCGACGAGTCGACGGTCGGCGCGCAGCCAGCCGACCCGGAGCCCGCCCCAGAACCCCTTGCTGGCCGAGCCGAGGGTGAGCACCCGCCCGCCGTAGGACGCGAGCGGTGGGGGCGGCGGGCCGTCGATGAGCGCGTCGGTCGGGGCGGCGTCGTCGATGATCGTGCAGCCGGTCTCCGCCGACATGCGCGCCACGGCGGCGCGCGCCCACTCCGGCAGGACCGATCCGGTCGGGTTGTGCACCGTCGACTGGAGCAGGACGAACACGGGTTTGTGCCGGCGTACCGCCGCGGCGAGCGCGTCGACGTCGACGCCCTCGGGTCCGCTGGGCACCCCCACCAGGGGCGCGCCGACACCGCGCAGCACCTCGATCGCACCGCGGAACGTCGGCTCCTCGACCACGACGGTTCCGCCCGGCTCGATGAGCGCCTCGGCGAGGAGCCGCATCGCCTGTTGCGCGCCGGAGGTCACGAGAACCTGACCGGGATCGGTGCGCAGGCCCAGGGCCGTGTAGTAGTTGGCGACCGCGGTGCGCAGCGCTGGCAGCCCCCGGGGTACGTAGCCGTGCGAGGGCAGCGTGTCCAGGAAGTCGGCGGAGGAGAGCCGGTCGAGTTCCTCGGCCACCAGGGAGATGCCGGGCAGGGCGGCGCTGCGGAGGTCGACGCGTGCGGTCTGCGGCCCACTCACGAATGACCGAAGCCGGTCATCGCCCCGGGCTCCCGCACTCGCCGCCGCCGAGGTGACGAACGTCCCCGTGCCCGTCCGGCTGACCAGGACGCCGTCGGAGCGAAGAGTGTCGAACGCCTGGCCCACCGTGGTGCGGCCGAGGCCGAGGGCCGCCGCGAGCACGCGTTCGGAGGGCAGCCGGGCACCTGCCGGCAGCTGGCCGGAGCGGACGAGCTGCCGCAACGCCCCGGCGAGCCTGGTGCTCAGCCCGCCGGGCTGGTCGCCCCAGCCGTCGAGCAGCCGGGTCAGCCGTGGCGCGCCGAAGTAAACCACTGGGGGCTGATTGGATCTAGCGCCGCTGGTGCCCATCGTCCGATCATCAACCAAGTCGGGACGAAAGTGCAGTCCCCGACGCATTGCGAATGCGTCGCAATTCATCGTTGACGGGAGTGATGAGCAGTGGCGACTGTCGTACTCCTCGGAACACTGGACACCAAGGGCGCCGAGTACGCCTTCGTCCGTGACCGACTGGTCGAGGCAGGCCTCGATGTCGTCCTCGTCGATGCCGGCGTGACGGAGAACAACGGCCCGACGGCCGACGTTCCGCAAGCAGACGTTGCCGCCGCCGGCGGTGCCGACATCGCCGCGCTCGCGGCGGCACGGGACCGTGGCGCGGCCGTCACGGCGATGGCGAAGGGCGCTGCGCTCGTCGTCAAACGTCTCTACGACGAGGGCTCCTGTGACGGCGCGCTCGCGCTCGGCGGGACCGGCGGCACCTCCATCGCCGCCCAGGCCTTCCGCGAGCTCCCCCTCGGCGTACCCAAGGTGATCGTGTCCACGGCCGCCTCCGGCGACACCCGGATGTACGTCGCGCAGAGCGACCTGGTGCTCTTCCCCAGCGTGACCGACATCGCCGGGGTCAACCGGCTGTCGGCCCGCATCCTCGCGAACGCCGCGGCCGCCCTGGCCGGCATGGTGACCACGCCCGCGCCCGCCACCGCGGCCGACCGGCCGCTGCTCGCCGCGAGCATGTTCGGCGTGACGACCACCTGCGTCACCAAGGCCCGCGAGCTGTTGGAGAAGGCCGGCTACGAGGTCCTCGTCTTCCACATGACCGGGGTCGGTGGTCGCACCCTCGAGGAGCTGGCCGGTGCCGGGTGGCTCTCCGGGGTGTTCGACGTCACCACCACCGAACTCGCCGACGAACTCGTCGGCGGGGTCTTCTCGGCGGGGCCCGACCGCCTCACCGCGGCCGGCCGGGCCGGCGTGCCCCAGGTGGTGTCGGCCGGTGCCCTCGACATGGTCAACTTCGGGCCGAAGGAGACCGTGCCGGAGCGGTTCGCCGACCGCAACCTCTACGTCCACAACCCGAGCGTGACGCTGATGCGGACCACGCCCGAGGAGTGCGCCATCCTCGGTGCGCGGCTGGCGACCCGCCTGTCGGCGAGCACCGGTCCGGCCGCGTTGTTCCTTCCGCTGCGGGGCATCTCCGCCATCGCGGTGGAGAATGGGCCCTTCCATGACCCGGACGCCGACGCCGCACTCTTCGACGCGATCAGGTCGAACCTCGACCGCGACCGGGTGGAACTCGTCGAGTTGGACCTCGATGTCAACGATCCGGCGTTCGCGACCGCGATGGTCACCAAGCTGGACGCCTATGTCAGCGCGCACAAGGGAGTAGACCGATGAGCCGCCTGTCCAGAGAGACGATCCTCGCTCGTCTCCGCACCAAGGTCGAGGCGGGCAAGCCGATCGTCGGCGGGGGCGCCGGCACCGGGTTGTCCGCCAAGTGCGAGGAGGCCGGAGGGATCGACCTGATCGTCATCTACAACTCCGGCCGCTACCGCATGGCCGGGCGTGGGTCGCTCGCGGGCATCCTGGCCTACGGCAACGCCAACGACGTCGTGGTGGAGATGGCCCGCGAGGTGTTGCCGGTGGTCGAGCAGACCCCCGTGCTCGCCGGTGTGAACGGGACCGACCCGTTCTACGACCCCGACGTCTTCCTCCCCGAACTCGCCCGCCTCGGCTTCTCCGGCGTCCAGAACTTCCCCACCGTCGGGCTGATCGACGGGATCTTCCGCGCCAACCTCGAAGAGACGGGGATGAGCTACGCGCTCGAGATCGACATGATCCGGCGCGCCCACCAGCTCGACCTGCTGACGACGCCGTACGTCTTCTCCGTGGAGGACGCGGCCGCGATGACCGAGGCCGGAGCCGACATCGTGGTCTGCCACTTCGGGCTGACCAGTGGCGGCGCGGTCGGCGCCGAGACCGTCCGCACCCTGGACGACTGCGTGGACCTCGCGACGACGTGGGCGAAGGCCGCCCGCGAGGTGCGTGACGACGTGATCGTCCTGGTCCACGGCGGTCCGATCGCCGAACCCGACGACGCGGAGTACGTGCTGCGCAGGGCGAGCGGGGTGCACGGCTTCTACGGCGCCTCCTCGATGGAGCGGCTGCCGACCGAGCGGGCGATCACGGCGCAGATCCGCGCCTTCACCGAACTCGACCTCACCCTCGACAACACCTGATCGACAACCTGACTCGACATCTGGTCGACACCCGACCTTCGGCACCTGACCGGCCGACGACTTTCTGGGAGCGGAGCAATGGGCGAATCGCGCATCGCGCGGGCGAAGGACAACGTCACCGAGGAGTACCCGTGGGGGCATCTCGACTGGTTCGTGTCCGGAGCGCTCGGCAACTCCGACACGCTGACCGTCGGCCGCTGCACGATCGAGCCTGGCCAGGCCAACCACGCCCACTACCACCCGAACTGCGACGAGGTGCTGCACGTCCTGCGCGGGACGATCCGGCACCGGCTCGACGACGAGTACTTCGAGATGAGCGAGGGCGACACCATCTCGATCCCGAGCGGACGGATCCACAACGCCACCAACGTCGGGGCGGAGCAGGCGCTCCTCATGATCACGTTCTCGACGCCGGAACGCCAGGTCGTGAGCGCCGACGCCGGTACGACGGCTGAGTGAGTGGACCGGTCAGCGGCTGGGCACGAGCGTCGCGGTCGCCGTCGATCACCAGACCCCGGAATGAGGAAACGATGACAGTTCAGAAGATCGCCGTCGTCGGCTGCGGCGGAATCTCACGAGTACACCTGTCGGCCTACACCGCCCACCCGGAGCGGGTCGAGGTGGTGGCCGCCTGCGACCCGCTGCCCGAGCGGACCGCGTGGGCGCGGGAGACCTACGGCATCGAGCGCACGTACTCCTCGGTCGCGGAGATGGTCGACGCGGGCGGTTGGGACGTCGCGGTCGTGTGCACCCCGAGTAGCGTGCGCAAGGACGCGTTGGCGGAGCTGGCCCGCGCGGGCAAGCACATCCTGGTGGAGAAGCCCCTCTCCGACAACGTCGACGACGCCCGCGAGATCGTCGAGACCTGCGAGAAGGCCGGCGTCATCCTCGCCGTCAACCAGAACTTCCGTGACCAGTACTCCTTCGGCATCGCCCGTAAGCTCATCGAGGACGGCCGGATCGGTGAGGTGCTCGGCATCGACCAGCAGGACCTGACCTTCCGGCAGGACAAGGGCTGGCGGCTCGGCATGGCCCGACACGCGATGTCGGTGATGGGCGTGCACTGGTTCGACGGATTCCGCGTGCTGCTCGGCCGCGAGGCCACCTGGGTCTCGTGCCGCACGTTCTCCTCGCCCGCGATCGAGTCCGCCGGTGAGACCGACGGGTTCGTGCAGATCCACTTCGGCGACATTCCCGTGTCGTACGTGCAGAGCTTCTCCAGCAGCCGCAAGCACGTCGAGACCATCGTCTTCGGCGATCGCGGCACGCTCAGCCTCAACTACGACAGCGCGACGGTTCTCACGCCGGACGGCGCATCGGAGACCATCCCGAACCCGTACGCCGGCGACCAGCGTCGCGAGTCGATGTTCCGGAGCCTGGACCGACTCCTCACCGCGATCGAGAGTGGCGGCGAGCCCAGCAACAGTGGCCGGGACAACCTCCGCACCGTCGCTCTGCTCGACGCGGCCTACCGGTCCGCGGAGCAGCGCACCCCGATCGAACTCGTCGAAGGACTCCCATGGTGAAGCTCGCGTTCTCCAAGCCCACCCGCGACGCCGAGGGCCAGCGGTTGCTGTTCGACCGCTACCAGCAGGCCGGGTACGACGGCCTGCAGCTGAAGGGGAACCAGTACTCCCCCTACCTGGACGACCCGGCGCGGTTCCAGGCCGAGTGGGGGAGTGACCCCGCACACGTCTCCTCCCTCATCACGATGAACCCGTTGGACGAGGACGGCAAGGAACGCTTGCGCACCCTCTTCCGGTTCGCCGCCGCGGTCGGTTCGGAGCGTGTGGTCCTCTGCCACGACGTTCCCCGCGTGGGCCTGACCGACGACGACCTGGCAGACATCGCCCGGATGATGTCCGGACTCGGGCAGGAGGCGTCGGACCAGGGCGTGCGACTCTCGCTGCACCACCACACCAACGAGCCGGTCATGCACCGCCGCGACTTCGACGTGTTCTTCGACGCCGTGCAGGACAAGGCGGTCTCGCTGACCGTCGACACCGGGCACCTGATGAAGTCCGAGGTCCTCGACATCGCGGGGCTGATCCGCGACCTCGCACCGGTCATCGACAACGTGCACCTGAAGGACTACGAGGACGGCCAGTTCCGACTGCTCGGTCAGGGCACGGTCGAGTTCGGGGACATCATCGACGCCCTCACCACCCTCGACGCCAGCGCCACGCTCTGCGTCGACGAGGAGAGCCGCGCGGAGATCTTCGAAGGGATGGAGGTCTCCCAGCGGTTCCTGGAAGGCCGCCTGGTGGCCCGCTGACCGCACCGAGACGAGGCTCCTCCGGGCCGGGCGGCTCAACCTCGCAGAGCCGCCCGGCCCGGGGGAGCTTCCACCCGACCCACGGATCCTGAGTGGGGCAAGAGCTGACTGGAAGGTGAGGATGGAGCGCACGAACGACGGTGCCGCCGCCGAACTCGACGCGGTCGCCGAGGAGATGTTCCGCCAGCAGCTCGCCTGGTCTCCGCTGTACGCCAGCCAGATCGGGTACGCCGAGCACACCGGCGAGCTACCCGACCTGACCGTCGCGGGGGAGGAGCGTCGCCAAGCTGACCTTGACATCCTCCGGGAACGCGCGGAGCGGGTCGATCCGGCATCGCTCGACCACGAACGCCGCGTCACCCACAAGGTGCTGCTCCGCAAGATCTCCGACGCACAGCTCGCGATCCGCGCGCGTCGGCAGGACTACACCGTCACCCCGATTCCCCAGACGGGGCAGGGGGCCACGGTCCTGATCAGCCTCCCGCACACCCCGGTGCAGACGGCCGAGGACGCGCGGGCCTACCTCGAACGCTGCGCGAAGGTACCCGGCTGGCTGGACGTCGGAACGGAGCGGCTGGGCACCGGGCGCCGCGAGGGTCGTACACCGGTGGCGCGCCCGGTCCACAACGCCATCGCCCAACTCGACGTCTGTCTCACCTCGGCACTCGCCGACGACCCGCTGCTGTCGGTTCCCGATCCGGTCGAGGGCGCACCCACGGGATGGCGGGAGTCGCTGGAGGCCGTCGTACGCGACGAGGTACGCCCCGCGCTCGCGCGCTACCGCGACCGGCTGCGCGCGGAGGTGCTGCCCAGCGCCCGTAGCGACGATCGGCCCGGCATCGCGCACCTGCCCGGTGGCGAGGACGTCTACCGCCAGCTCGCGGCCGAGCACACGACGACCGACCAGAGCGTCGACGAGCTGCACGAGCTTGGCATCGAACTCGTGGCCGGCCTCACCGAGGAGATGCGCGAACGCGGTGAGAAGACGCTCGGCACCGCCGACTTCGCCGAGATCACCGAGCGGTTGCGCAACGATCCGGCGCTTTACTTCACCGGCCCGCAGGAGGTCATGGACGCGGCTCGCGACGCGTTGACGCGCGCGCAGGAGGAGCTGCCACGGTGGCTCGGAGTGTTGCCGCGCGCCGGCTGCCAGGTGATCCCGATGACCGCGCACGAGGTGGAGAACGGCGACCTCGGCCACTACCAGTGGCCCGCACCGGACGGGTCACGGCCGGGCACGTACTGGCTGAACACCTCCAAGCCGCACACCCGCCCGCGGTTCGAGGCGCAGACACTCGCGTTCCACGAGTCGGTGCCGGGCCATCACACCCAACTGGCGCTGGCGCAGGAGCTCCCCGGGCTGTCCAACTTCCGGCGCCACACGCAGGTCACGGCCTTCACCGAGGGGTGGGCGCTCTACACCGAGCGGCTGGCCGAGGAGATGGACCTCTACACCGACGACGTGTACCGGCTCGGGATGGTGTCGTTCGACTTCTGGCGTGCCTGCCGGCTGGTGGTCGACACCGGCATGCACGCGCGTGGTTGGAGCCGCGACCGGGCCGTCGGCTACATGGTCGAGCACAGCGCGCTCACGCACAAGAACATCGAGAACGAGATCGACCGCTACATCGGCTGGCCGGGGCAGGCCCTCGGCTACATGGTGGGGCGGCTCGAGATCCGTCGGCTGCGGGCCGAGGCGGAGGCCCGTCTCGGGCAGGCGTTCGTGCTGCGCGACTTCCACGACACACTGCTCGGAAACGGCAACCTTCCCTTGTCAGTGCTCGGTGAGGTCGTCGCCGAGTGGGTGCGCGGACAGGAGAGCTGATCGAGATGGGGACCGGACTCCAGGTCTTTCGCCACGCCCGGGTGATCGCGTGCAACGGTGAGGATCCGTTGGACGACGCGACGGTCGTCGTCGAGAACGGCGTGATCAGGGACGTCGCGGCGGGCGGCGCATCGGTCAGCGATGCCGACGTGATCGACTGCCGGGGCCGCACCCTGCTGCCCGGCCTGATCGACGCGCACGTTCACGTGTGTTCGCTCGACGTCGAGGTCGGGCGGGAGCAGCGCGACTATCCGACCAGTCTGTTGGCGTACGAGATCGCCGCGGTGATCCGGCGGACCCTCGACCAGGGCTACACCACGGTCCGGGACGCCGGCGGAGCTGACTGGGGGATGAAGGAGGCCGTGGCGCGCGGCCTGATCCCCGGTCCGCGGATGTTCGTCAGCGGCCGTCCGCTGTCCCAGACCGGCGGCCACGGGGACAGCCGCTCCCGCGCGGAGGACAGCGTCGGATGCGGTTGTGGTGCGCACATCGGGATGGTCGACAACATCGCCGACGGCCCGGACGGTGTACGCCGCGCGGTGCGGGAGCAGTTGCGTCGGGGGGCTGACGCGATCAAGGTCATGGCGAGCGGCGGTGTCGCCTCGCCGACGGACAAACTGGACAGCCTGCAGTACACCCGCGAGGAGCTCGCGGCGGCGGTGGACGAGGCGGCCCGGGCCGGCACCTACGTTCTCGCCCACGCCTACAGCTCGGACGCTATCCGCAACGCGGTCGAGGCCGGGGTCCGTTCGATCGAGCACGGCAACTTCCTCGACGAGGAGACGGCACGGCTGATGGCCGAACGCGGCACGTTCCTCGTGCCGACGTTCGTGGCGTACGAGAAACTGCACGAGCAGGGCCGCCAGCTCGGCTTCGCGCCGGAGAAGCTGGCCAAGCTGGACGACGTTCTGGGCGCCGGGCTCGACGGGCTCAAACGCGCCCACGACGCAGGGGTGCGGATCGCGTCCGGGTCCGACCTGCTCGGCCCCCTCGCCGTGCACAAGACGCGCGAACTCGCCATCAAGGCGCAGGTGCTCGGTGCGCACGAGACGCTGGTCGCGACCACCCGGACCAACGCCGAACTCCTCGGCATCGCCGAGGAGGTCGGCACCGTGGAGCCCGACAAGCGCGCCGACCTGCTCGTCGTCGACGGCGATCCGCTGGCCGACATCGCGGTGCTGGCCGACCTCGACCGGATCAACGTCATCATGAAGGCCGGGGAGTTCCACAAGCGCGAGCTGTAGCCGGGCCTCCCGCCCGCCTCACGCCGGGTCTCCTGCTCGCCTCGAGCTGGGAGACCCGGCGCGCTCGTGCGGCTGGGCTGCTGGTCGCTCAGAAGACCGTCTCAGCGATCCGCTCGATCTGCTCGGGGTCCGGCGACCAGCAGTAGAAGATCACCTCGTCGGCGCCGAGGTCGGAGAACGTCGTGACCGCGCGGCGGATGGCGGCGGGGGTCGCCAGCATGGAGTCGACCACGCCGCTGGTGTCGCCGAGGAAGGCGTAGTAGTCGCTGATCCGGGTGCTGGCCTGGTCGAGGGTCCGGTCCGGCCCGAGGACGGCGTTGACCTGGGCGATGAGGCGGGGTCGCCCTTCGCGTCCGGCCTGCTGCCAGGATCGCTCGACGTCGCGGAACAGTTGGTCCACCGAAGGCTCGTAGTGTGCCGCGGCGAGGAAGCCGTCGCCCCACCGTGCGACGCGTTCGATCGCGGCGGGAGCGAACCCGCCGAAAATGACCTCCGGGCCACGCGCGCGCAGGGGTGCGGGTCCGATCGGACCCGCACCTTCGGCATAGGACTCGCCGGCCCAGATCTGACGCAGCCGCGCCATCTGTTCGTCCAACCGGCGGCCGCGCTGCCGGATGTCGACACCGGCCGCGACGTAGTCGTCGAGACGACCGCCGGTGCCGACGCCGAGGGTGAACCGACCGCCTGCGAGACGGTCGAGGGTGGCGCAGGCCTTGGCGAGTACGGCGGTCTGACGCAGCGGGGCGATGAGCACCTCCGT
The DNA here is from genome assembly GCF_014873875.1 of Actinopolymorpha pittospori. Taxonomy (GTDB): domain Bacteria; phylum Actinomycetota; class Actinomycetes; order Propionibacteriales; family Actinopolymorphaceae; genus Actinopolymorpha; species Actinopolymorpha pittospori. Next base: position 4,269,684 of record NZ_JADBEM010000001.1, read on the forward strand.
CTGCAGCCGGATCCGCGCCGTGGCGGCCGCGAGACCGGCCAGAGCGATCAGCGGGTCGGGATTGCGGTAGACGAGCCGGTCGAGCATGCCGAGGGTGCTGAAGTCGCTGACGTCGGCGCATCGGGCCCAGGTCAGGAGGACGTCAGGGTCAGCGATGGGAAGGCCGAGACCGATTTTCATAGCGGAACGAACTCCTCAGGAGGGGACACCACCACACTGATGCCGCCCCTCCATGGCTCCGCGTAGACGCGAATGAGCCGGCTCCCATTCTGCGGCGTGCTTCTTGGGGAGCTGTACTTCGAGTAATCCCAACCCTATAGCAACGACCCACCGGGCGCGGCGACCTGGCTGCCGGAGGGGCGCAGGACCGCCACGATCCGCTCGGCCAGCAGCGCGGGTGCCCGCGTGCGGGCCTGGACGGTGGAGCCGGCGAGGTGCGGGGAGAGCGAAACCGACGGGAGTACCCGCAGTGGGTGGTCCCGGGGGAGTGGCTCGGTACCGAAGACGTCGAGCACCGCACCGGCGATCCGGCCGTCGACCACGCGTTCGACCAACGCCTCCTCGTCGACGAGTTCGGCCCGCGCGGTGTTGACCAGAAGCGCGTGCGGGGCGAGCAGGTCGAGTTCGGCGGCGCCGAGGAGATGCCTGGTCTGGGGAGTGAGCCGGGCGTGCAGCGACACGATGTCGGCCTCGCGAAGAAGTTCGGGGAGGGGTACGCCACGCACGCCGGCGTGCCCGGACAGGTCCGCCCACGGATCGCTGACCAGGACGCGGGTCTCGAACCCGCGCAGTCGCCGCGCGACCAGTGCGCCGACGGCGCCGAACCCGACCAGTCCGACCGTCGCTCCGGAGAGCTCCTGGTAACCGCGTTTCGGCGCGGTCGGTCGCCATCCACCCGTCCGGATCGCGTGGTGGCCCTCGCCGACGTGGCGGAGGTGCCCGAGGATCGACGCCACGGTGAACTCCGCGACCGCGTTGGCGTTGCGGCCGGCGTTGTTGACCAGCGGTACGCCGCGCCTGCGGAGTTCGGCGTCGTCGATGTGCTCGGTGCCCGCGCGCAGCGTGGCGACGAAGGACAGTCGTGGCCAGCCGGACAGCGTCGAGGCGGTCAGCGGGTGGAAGCCGGTGACGACACCGGCCAGCCGCTCGGCGTCCAGGTCGGGCAGAGGCGCGAGCCGGGCCGCGTCCGGACCGGCTCGTTCGACGACGCGGTTGACCTCGACCGCCTCCTCCAGCGCGATCGGCCAGTCGTGCTCGACCACGGCGTAGCCCGCCGGGAGCAGTGGGCGTAGCGGCGCGGCCATCGCGGCGGCGGAGACGAACGGGTCGCCGATCACGAGGATCAGCCTGTCCGGCGCTGTCAGCATGGGATTCCTCGGTCTGGGGACGGCTCGGCCGTGGTGACCGCCGCGGGCGGGGACTGGTTGTGGTGCAGGTAGACCTGGTAGGCCTCCTCGATGCGCTCGTGCGCACCCGGGCGGGGCGGGACGAACCGCCCAGGCCGGCACATCGCCGCGGCGGCCGCCTGCAGGTCGGGGAAGTGGCCGGTCCCGACGGCGGCGCACATCGCGGCCCCGAGGGCGCCTGACTCACCTGGTGGAACGCTCACGCCGGCGCCGAGAACGTCGGCGAAGAGTTGGGTCCACCGTCGGCTGCGGGTGGCGCCGCCGGTGAGGTGCACCGGACCGGTCGGCACGGCACTGCGTAGCTGCTCGACGTCGGCCCGGTGGTTGAAGGTGACGCCGTGGACGACGGCACGCAGGATGTCGGTGGGCGTGTGCCAGGCGCGCAACCCCAGCAGGGCCGCCGACTGCGGCCGACCGACCGGACCGCCGAAGAGGTACGGCAGGTAGAGCGGGGCGTCCGGGGTGGGTTCTTCCTCCAGAGCGTGTTCGATCGCCGAGCCGACAGCCGGACCACCGGACCGGTCACCGTGAACCGGGCCGGTCGGCTGGCTCGTGAGGGTGTCGACGGCCCAGTCGATGTTGGCGCCGGAACCCATCGAGGACCGGCGTACCGTCCACCGGTTCGGTTCGAACGCCGGCCGGCAGGTGACGGAGGTCGATCGGACGGGGCGATCCGTCAAGGTGATGTTGACACCGAAGGTGCCCGCGACGACCACGACGTGGTGCAGGGCGCTGCCCGCGGTGCCGAGATAGCAGGCGGCGACGTCGTGCAGGCCGGTCGCGACCGGGGTACCGGGCGGAAGACCGGTCTCCCGCGCCGCCGAGTCGGTCACCTCGCCCATGACCGCGGTCGACTCGACGACCGGTGGGAACAGCCGGGCCGCCTCCCGTACGCCGTAGGTGTCCGCGAGACGGTCGGAGTAGGAACGGGTGAGCAGGTCGGTGAACGACGCGGACGCGTCCGTGGGATCGGTCGCCACGACGCCGGTGAGGCAGCTGCGAAGCCAGTCCTTCGCGGTCACGAGCCACCGTGTCCGCGCCAGCAGCTCCGGGTCGTGTGCGGCGAACCACGCGACCAGGGGAGCGGCCGATCCGGCGAAGGGCACCGAACCTCCGTGCGTGACCGCGTCGTCGAGGACGCCGCGCCGGTGCCACTCGCGGAGCAGGCCGGCCGCCCGGGTGTCGGGGGACAGCACCGCCGGCGCCAGTGGCGCGAGGTCGGCGCCCAGGAAGTACAGCCCGTCGCCGTGGCCCGCGACCCCGACCCCGGCGATCCGGCCGCCGGTGTGGTCCGGGTGGTCGTGTGCCTGCTCGAGCGCGCGGGCGACGGTGGCCGCCGCGACCTTCCAGTGCTGTCTCGGGTCCCGTTCGACGTGCTCGGAGGTGAAGCTTCCTCGTGGCGTCCGGGCGGTCGCCGCGCCAAGGGTGGTGCCGGTGTCGTCGTAGACGACCGCCCTGGTGGTGGTCAGCCCGGTGTCGAGGCCGACGAACAACGGCCTCATCGACGGCTCGGGAGACGCTCGGACGGATCGCGACGGTAGGGGGCGGTCGACTGCCGGACGATGATCTCGGTCGGACCGTCGATGACCACCCGGTCGCCGGTGCCGCCCTCGATCACGTCGAGGAGCATCCGCGCCGCGCGGTGGCCGAGCTTTCGTTGCGGGACCTTGATCGTGGTGAGCGGCGGCGTGGTCTGGGCCGCCATCACGTGCTCGTCGATGGTGATGACGCTGACGTCGTCGGGTACGCGCAGGTCGAGCTCACGCAGGGCGGTCAGGCAGCCGAGCGCGCTGACCAGGCTGTCGACGGCGAGTGCGGTGGGTCGTTGGTCCTCCCGCCGCGACATGATCGCCAGGGTCGCCGCGTGGCCGCCGGCGAAGGTGAACCCACTGTCGGCCGTCCAAGCCGGGGGAATCGGCAGGCCGCGCGCTCCCATCGCGTCGTCGAACCCCTGTTGGCGGCGCAGTGCCGTGTCGGTCGTGAGCGAGCCGGACACGTGGCCGATCCGGCGGTGGCCCAGTCCGGCGAGGTGCTCGACCATGAGGCCGGCGTTGCCCTCCTCGTCGAGGACCACACAGGCCAGTGCGTCCGGTGCCCCACGCTGGACCATCACCGTCGGCAGGTCGAGTTGGTGCAGCCACTGGCCCACCTGCGGGTCGTCGACGGTCGCGAAGGCGACCAGCGCACCGTCCACCCGGCCGGCGAGGTTGGCCGGGTCGTGGCGGGGGGAGTGTGGCCCGGCGCGGACCTCGGACAGGAGCAGGGTGAAGCCCTCCTCCTCGCAGATGTCCTGGATGCCGCGCAGCACCTCGGTGAAGCCGAAGTTGTCGAGGTCGGGTACGAGCATCGCGATCGCCTGCTGGCGACGCAACCGGAGCGCCCGGGCCTGGGTGTTGGGGCGGTAGCCGAGTTCGGCCGCGACCCGTACGACGCGGTCGACGGTGTCCCGGCGGTATCCGTCGGTGTGGTTGCGGAGGAGGCGGGACGCCGTCGACAGGTCGACGCCGGCCGCGGCGGCGACGTCGCGAAGGGTCGGACGACGCCGCGGGGTGGAACGCGCTGTGTCCATGGAAGATCCGTTGATCCCAACCGGTGCGGGAATCTTGACAGCCCATCGGGCGCGGGCGACGATACGTGCCAACGTTGCTGCAAACGTTTGGATAACTCACTCTCCTCCACCAGCACCGCTCAGGCAAGAGGCGGATATGCGCGAGTCGGATCGGAGCGCGAACGTCGCTCCAGCAAGAGTTCCTTTCGGCCGTACGGACATGAAGACAACCCGCGTCGGCGTCGGCGCCTGGGCGATCGGTGGCCTCGGCGCCACGTTCGCCTGGGGTCCGCAGGACGACGACGCCTCGATCGCCGCGATCCACCGCGCGGTCGAGCTCGGGGTCAACTGGATCGACACGGCCCCGATCTATGGCCTCGGCCACTCCGAGGAGGTCGTCGGAGCCGCGGTCGCGGCACTGCCCGAACCGGATCGGCCCTACATCTTCACCAAGTGCGGGCTCCGCTGGGGCGCGGACGCCGTCGCCCAACGCGTGGGGGCCGAGGCCTCCCTGCGTTTCGAGGTCGAGCAGTCCCTGCGCCGGCTGGGTGTCGAACGCATCGACCTGTACCAGATGCACTGGCCCGCCGAGGACGGCAGCCGGGTCGAGGACTACTGGCCGGTGCTGCTCGACCTCGTTCGGGAGGGCAAGGTCCGTGCCGTCGGGCTGTCCAACCACGGTGTCGCGCAACTCGAGGCGGCGGAAGGGTTCGGACACGTCGACTCGCTGCAGCCGCCGTTCTCCGCCATCCGTCGGGACGCGGCGGCCGAGATCATCCCGTGGTGCAACGAGCACGGCACCGCCGTCATCAACTACTCGCCCCTGCAGGCGGGCCTGTTGAGTGGCGCGTTCACCTCGGAGCGGGCCGCCCTGACGACCCGCGACGACTGGCGGGGCCGTTCACCAGACTTCACCGGCGACGCGCTCACCCGCAACCTCGGCTTGGCAGCGGCGCTCGCGCCCGTCGCCGAACGCCACGACGTCAGCGTCGCGGCGGTGGCCGTGGCGTGGACGCTGGCGTTCCCGGGCGTGACCGGTGCCATCGTCGGCGCGCGGTCTCCGGGCCAGGTCGACGGCTGGATCGCCGCCGCGAACCTCGAACTCACCGAGGCCGACCTGGACGAGATCGCCGCCGCGATCAGCGACACGGGTGCGGGCGAGGGCCCGGCTCACCCACGGAGGACGCCATGAACGCCGGGCCGATCGGCATCGCCGCGCTGGAGCGTTCGGAGGGCGGCTTCGCCATGGTGGCGCTCGACCAGCGCGAGTCGCTGCGGACCCTCCTCACCCGGGACGGCAGGCCCGCCAGCGACGAGGTGATGCGCAGCTTCAAGGCCGAGGCCGCCGCGGCGCTGTCGCCGTACGCCTCGGCGGTCCTGCTGGACCGGCCGTTCGGACTCAACGGCTCGGCGGCACCTCCGCTCGATCCAGGAAGTGCGCTGATCCTCGCGGCCGACCGGTTCGTCCAGCCGGCGGGCGAGCCGGTCCGCTCCAGCGACGTCGACCCCGAGGTGACGGTCGAGTTGGTGACCGCTTCCGGGGCGACGGCGTTGAAGCTGCTGGTCGTCTGGCGGGAGGCGAACGGCCGGCGGGAACGAGCACGTACGGTCGAGCAGTTCCTCGCCCTGTGCGCCGCGGCCGGCGTGCCCGGCATCGTCGAAGGTGTCGTTCGCCCACCAGGAGACGCCTGGGCGTCGGAGGACGCACGGGACGATGCGATCGTGGCGGCGGCCAAGGAGTTCGGGGCACACGGACCGGCGCTCTACAAGGCGGAGGTGCCCGGTCACGGCCGCGGTGACCTCGACCGCGTCCGGGAGCGTTGCGCCCAGATCACGGCGACCCTGCCCTGCCCGTGGGTCGTGCTGTCCACCGGAGTGGCGCCGGACGACTTCGCGCGGGCGGTGGAGGTGGCCTGTGCGGGCGGGGCGTCGGGTTTTCTCGCGGGCCGGGCGATCTGGTCGGAGGCGGCGACCTCCGCCAATCCGGCGGAAGGCCTGCGGACGCAGGCGGTCGGCAGGCTGAGTCGCCTGCTCCGAGCCGTTCCGGCCCGCAGACTGTCGCCAGGACCGGCTTGACACGGGCGTGTCGTTCGGAGTTTCAACGTTTTCCGTTGGGCTTCGGTCCGCGGACAACCGACCACTCAGCACGTTTTCATCGTCGATGTAAACCACCAGTGCGGAATTGGTTCTGGCCGCACCAGATGTTCCCCGGCAGGATTCTCGCATCACAACCCGTCGGCGGGTCTCGCAGGTGGCACCAGCCGTCGTTACTGATGACGCCCGGGGAGCTGTCCCGCCGGAGTATGGCCGCGGGGTGCGGTCGCTTCGACAAATGCCGCCCGTTCGCGTCGGGTCGGGGATCCTGGAGGGGTCGATGACGAGTTCAGCCGGACCATCCGAACGCGTCGTACGCGGGCCGGTGGTTCCCACCGCGGCCGCGCGCGCCGTCCAGCAGACGCTGGGTGTGGACGACGTTCGCCTCTCCGGGGGAGTTCTCGGCCGCCTGCAGGACGTCAACCGGCACGCGAGCATTCCACTCGGGCTCGAACAACTCGAGACCGCCGGGAATCTGGACAATCTCCGGCTGGCGGCCGGATCGGCTGGTACTGATGTTTCGGCTGATACCGATGCTTCGGTCACGGGAGAGTTCCGTGGTCCCGTCTTTATGGACTCCGACCTCTACAAACAGCTGGAGGCGGTCGCGTGGGACGTCGGGCGGATCCCCGACCCGGCACTGGCGGAGTTCATCACCGCCTCGGCGAAGTTGCTTACCGACGTGCAACTGGACGACGGATATCTCAATTCCTACATCCAGACGGTCGACCCGCGCGGTCGGTACGAGAACCTCTCGTTCACCCACGAGATGTACTGCGCGGGCCATCTCATCCAGGCGGCGGTGGCCAGTGCCCGCGTCGGCGGCGACCCGCAGTTGCTGGAGGTCGCGCGCAGGTTCGCCGACCACCTGGTCGAGGTCTTCCTCCGCGGTGAGCACCCTGGTATCGACGGCCACCCGGAGGTCGAGACGGCGCTGGTCGAGCTGTACCGACTGACCGGCGAGCGCGCCTACCTCGATCTCGCCTCGCGGTTCGTCGAACGCCGTGGTGTCGGTTCGATCGGTGACCCGCCGAACCGGAACCGCGGTGCCCGCTACCTGCAGGACCACCTGCCGGTGCGGGAGGCGGACACCCTCGTGGGTCACGCGGTGCGGGCGCTCTACCTCGAGGCGGCGATCGTCGACCTCTACCTCGAAACCGGTGACGAATCCCTGTTGGAGTGCTCGGTTCGACGGTGGGAGGACATGGTCGCCACCAAGACCTACCTCACCGGCGGCCTGGGGTCGCGACACGCCCAGGAGGCGTTCGGCGACCGCTACGAGCTTCCACCCGACCGGGCGTACGCGGAGACCTGCGCGGCGATCGCAAGCATCCACTGGAGTTGGCGGCTGCTGCTGGCCACCGGTGAAGCGAAGTACGCCGACCTCATCGAACGCACGCTCTACAACGCGTTCGCGGCCTCGACCTCGGTCGACGGCCTGCGCTTCTTCTACGTCAACCCGCTCCAGCGCCGACCAGACCACTACGAGGCCGACGATCCCGGTCGGCGTCGGGAGTGGTTCGAATGCGCCTGCTGTCCGCCGAACATCATGCGTCTCGTCTCCTCACTCGGCCACTATGTCGCCACCCACACCTCGGGTGCCGTCTACATCCACCAGTTCGTGCCGGGTACCGTCCGGGCGCCACTGTCCTCCGGACCGGTCGAGCTCACGGTGCGCACGGACCTTCCGTGGTCCGGGCAGGTGACGATCACCGTCGACCAGGGGCCGGAGGGCGAGTGGACCCTCGCGCTCCGGGTGCCTTCCTGGAGTACGACCACACGGGCCCGGGTCGGCGACGAACCCGCACCCGTCGAGCCCGACGAGCACGGCTACCTCCTCCTGACCAGGGACTGGCAGCGCGGTGACACCGTCACCTTCGAGCTCGATCTCACCCCACGACTGGTTCATCCCCATCCCCGTATCGACGCCGTGCGCGGCACTGTCGCGCTTGAACGCGGCCCGCTGGTCTACTGCTTCGAGCAGGTCGACCAGCCTGACGGCATCGAGGTCGCCGACCTCGCCATCGCACCCGGGGCGCGACTACGCCCCGTCGAGGCCGAGCACGGGGGTGTCGGCCGGACGGTCGTGATCGAGGTCGAGGCGACGGCTCTCGCCGGAGACCCCGTCGCCGGCCTTCCCTACCGGTCGGGTCCGCGCGACGCGGATCGACCCGGCCGCGAGGTTGTCGCGACCGCGATTCCGCACTTCCAGTGGGACAACCGTGACGGTGGCGCCATGCGGGTGTGGATGCCCCGGCTGCCCTTCCACGGCTGAACATTCGTACTCAGGAGAAATGATGCGACCAGAACTCACCGGCAACCTGCGGCGGCCGAGCCGCCGGGACATGCTGCGGATGGGTGGCCTCGCGGCGACCGCGGCGATGGTGCCAGGCCTCGCTGCCTGTGGTGGTGGAGGAAGCGGCACCAGCGGCTCGAAGTCGGAGGCGAAGCTGCAGTTCATGTACTGGGGCTCGGCGTTCGAGAAGACCGCCATCGAGAAGATGCTCCAGGACTTCGATGCCAAGCACGACGACGCCGCCGTGCAGGCGGTGCACGTGCCGGGCGACTACCAGACGAAGGTCAACACACTCGTCGCGAGCAACTCGCTGCCCGACGTCGCCTACATGGACGCCCCGACGGCCTACCGGCTCGCCGAGCAGGGCAAGGTCGTCGACATCTCGAAGTACATCAAGAAGTACCCCCAGCTGTCGGGCCGCAAGCCGGACAACTTCTTCTGGTACGACGACGGAAAGACCTGTGGAACGCCGGGCGCGAGCGAGATCACGCTGCTCTGGTACAACAAGGACATCTTCTCCGGCGCCGGCGTCGACCTACCCCCTGCCGAGGCCAGCAAGGCCTGGTCGTGGGACCAGCTCCTCGAGACGGCGGACAAGCTGACGCTCGACCAGTCCGGCAAGCGGCCGAGCGACTCCGGCTTCGACTCCGAGAAGATCCGCCAGTTCGGCATCTCCGCGCCCATGTCCACGCAGTGGACGTGGTACCCGCTCGTCCGGAGCAACGGCGGCGACATCGTCGATGAGTCCGGCAAGAAGTTCACGCTCAACAGCCCCGAGTGCGTCGAGGTCTTCCAGAACCTCCAGGACCTCATCTACAAGCACCGGGTGGCTCCGAGCCCGGCCCAGCTCGGTGGCGGTGACACCGGCAGCAACGCGCCGACCACCACGGTCCAGCTGCAGACCAAGCGTGTCGCGATGGCGATCGACGGCCAGTGGGTCCTGCTGGACATGGCGAAGAGCAACCTGAAGTACGGCATCGGTGTGCTCCCGTCCTACCACGAGCCGACGACGATGCAGGCGGGTAGTTGCCGCGTCCTGTCCGCCGCCACGAAGTCGCCCGAGCAGGCGATCGAGCTGTACGTCTACAGCGTCGACGGACAAAACAGCGACCTGTTCCAGCAGGGCCTGTGGATGCCGGTCGAGACGAAGTACTACGCCGACGACAAGAGCATCGACTCCTGGATCAAGAACGACGCGCACCCGCCGGAGTACCGTACGGCCGCGGTCGACTACCGCATCAACAACGCGGTCCGCGACTACAGCCAGGGTCTTCGGAACATGCCCGCCATCAGCGAGGTGCTCACTCCCGCCCTGCAGCAGATCGAGACCGGAAAGGTCCCGGCCAAGAAGGTGCTCGACGAACTCAAGGACAAGGTGGAGCCCCTTCTCCAGGGTTGGTACCCCACGCCGTCGAGCCTGTGAGTGGAGCCGAAAGGACTGACACGATGTCCGCAACGATCACGAGGTCGCATCGGTCCGGTGAGCGGCACTCGGGACGAAACCAGCTGTCGGGTCAGGCGCGCCTGGAGCGCCGGTGGGGCCTCATTCTGGCCCTGCCGGCGGTCCTCGGCTTCCTGATCTTCACCCTGGGCCCGATGGTCGCGTCGTTCTTCTTCAGCCTGACCGACTGGATCATCGGGTCCTCGCCGTCGTTCGTCGGTCTTGGCAACTACCAGCGGATGTTCACCGAGGACGATCTGTTCCTGAAGTCGTTGGGTGTCACGACCTACTACACCCTCGGCGCCGTCCCGCTCACCATGATCGTGGGGTTCGCGATCGCTCTGCTGCTGAACAAGCAGGTCCGGGCCCTCGGTGTGTTCCGTACGATCTACTACCTGCCCACGCTGGTGCCGAGCGTCGCGAGCGCGGTGCTGTGGATCTGGATCTTCAACCCAGACTTCGGTCTGCTCAACTCCTCCCTGCGCAGCGTCGGGTTGCCGACCTCCAACTGGATCTACAGCGAGACCGCGGCGGTTCCCTCCCTCGTCATCATGAGCGTGTGGGGGTTCGGGAACATCATGGTGATCTTCCTCGCCGGGCTCCAGGGCGTGCCGAGGCATCTGTACGAGGCCGTCTCCATCGACGGTGGCGGTGCCTGGCAGCAGTTTCGGCACGTGACCCTGCCGATGATGACGCCGATCATCTTCTACAACCTGGTCACCAGCGTCATCGGGACGTTCCAGGTGTTCAACCAGGCCTACATCATGACGCAGGGCGGGCCCAACAACGCCTCGCTCTTCTACATCTACTACCTGTACCAAACGGCGTTCACCAAGAGCGAGATGGGTTACGCGAGCGCGCTCGCGTGGCTGCTCTTCATGATCGTCATGGTCATCACGGTGCTGCTGTTCCGGAGCGCGCGCCGCTGGGTCTACTACGAGATGGCAGGTGCCCGATGAGTGCGCTGTCGGGAGTCAGGACGACCGCTCCGGTCGACGGTGCCGGCACTCCGCCGGACGGGGCGCGGGCGGCTGGACAGCCGAAGCGACGCCAGTGGCGCCGGCTGGTGTGGTACGTGCTGCTGATCGCGGGCGCCGTTCCGACGCTGCTGCCCTTCGTGTGGCTCGTGCGCAGCGCGCTCATGGACACCAACCAGATGTTCGTGGCGCCGCCGGAGTGGATCCCGAACCCGTTCATGTGGTCCAACTTCACCGGAGCGCTCACGGCGCAACCGTTCGCGCACTACCTCCTCAACACGATGATCATCGAGGTCTTCGTGGTGGTGGGAACCGTGCTCACGTGCTCGGTCGCGGCGTTCAGCTTCTCACGGCTGCGGTGGCGGGGTCGCAACGTCGTCTTCGCGATCCTGCTCAGCAGCCTGATGCTGCCCTACGCGGTGACGCTGATCCCGACGTTCCTGATGTGGCAGACCGTCGGCGCGCTGAACACCTTCGTGCCGTTGACCGCGCCCGCGTGGTTCGCCGGTGCGGCGGGCGGCGTCTTCAACGTCTTCCTGTTGCGGCAGTTCTTCCTCACGATCCCGTTCGAGTTGGACGAGGCCGCCTACATCGACGGAGCCTCGCCCTGGCGGGTCTTCTGGCAGATCATCATGCCGTTGTCGAAGCCGGCCATCGTGGTGGTCACGATCTTCACGTTCATCCACGTGTGGAACGACTTCCTCGGCCCACTGGTCTACCTCAACGACGACCGCAAGTTCACCTTGGCGCTCGGCCTCGCGTCGTTCCAGGGCGTCTACAACGCTCAGTGGGGCTTCCTGATGGCGGCGTCGGCAGCGGTGATCGCCCCGATCGTGGTCTTGTTCTTCGTCGCCCAGCGCTACTTCATCGAGGGCGTGACCCTCACCGGCATCAAGAACTGACAACCAGCGCTCCTTCCTCGGAGCCGGTTGGGCCGGAGTTTGCGATCGCCCGGGAGGGCGGGAAAGGTCAGGAACCTTCCGATGCAGGCCAAGGAGCAGACGTGCGGACCGGTGGTGCCGACCGCGCAGGCGTGCGCGGTCGAGCGGCCGCTCGGCGTTCCCGACGTACGGATCACCGGCGGGCCGTGGGCGCGGTGGCAGACGGTCAACCGGGACGTGAGCTTCCCGCTCGGGCTCGCCCGGCTCGAGAGCGAGGGCAACTTCGGCAACCTCCGGCTGGCCAGCGGGGAGACCACCGGCGAGTTCCGCTCGCCGGTCTTCATGGACGGCGCCGTTCACAAGATGCTCGAGGCGGCGGCCTGGGAGGTGGTCCGGGAGCCGAACGACCGGCTCGAGGTGTTCCTCACCCAGGCCGGTGAGCTCCTGGAGCGCGCCCAGCAGGACGACGGCTACCTCAACTCCTACTACCAGGTGGTGCGGGTGGGTGAGCGTTACACCCAGCTCGACCGCAGCCACGAGATCTACCTCGGCGGCCTGCTCGCCCTGGCCGGTGTGGCGCGGGTGCGTGGCGGCGGCGAGGGTGCCCTGCCCCGGGTCGCCCGCAGGTTCGCCGACCACCTGGTCGAGACGTTCCTGCACAGTGACGGGCCCGGGTTCGACGGCCATCCGGGCGCGGAGCTGGCCTTCGTCGAGTTGTACCGGCTGACCGGCGAGACGGCGTACCTCGACTACGCCCGGAAGATGGTCGAGGACCGCGGCCACGGCATGCTCGGCAAGGGTCACGGCGGGCTCCGGTACTTCCAGGACCACCAGCCGGTCCGGGAGGCCGAGACCGTCGTCGGGCACGCCGTCCGGGCGATGTACCTCGAGGCCGGCATCGTCGACCTCTATCTCGAGACGGGCGACAGGACCCTGCTGGACGCGTCCGTGCGTCGCTTCGACGACATGGTCGCGACGAAGATGTCGATCATCGGCGGCATCGGCTCCCGACACCGGGGCGAGGCGTTCGGCGACGGCTACGAGCTTCCGCCGGACCGCGCCTACAACGAGAGCTGCGCGGCGTTCGCGGCGATCTTCTGGTGCTGGCGGCTGCTGCTCGCCACCGGCGAGGGACGCTACGCCGACCTGCTCGAGCGGCTCCTGTTCAACGCCTTCGCCGCCTCCACCTCCCTCGACGGGTCCCGCTTCTTCTACGTCAACCCGCTGCAGCGTCGCGAGGACCACTTCGAGGCAGACGACCCAGGCCGCCGCTGCGAATGGTTCGCGTGCCCGTGTTGCCCGCCCAACATCATGCGGCTCGTGTCGTCGCTGGGCCACTACCTCGCGACGACCAACGCCGACGGGATCCACCTGCACCAGTACGCCGCGAGCGAGATCCACGCGCCGGTGGGTGACGGCGAGGTCGTACTCACCGTCGACACCGACTACCCGTGGTCGGGTTCGGTGGCGGTCGAGGTGCGGGAGACGCCCGCGGGGGAGTGGACGCTCGGGTTGCGCGTTCCCGGTTGGTGCGACAGTGCCCGGCTCGTCGTCGCCGGCGAGGAGGTGGACGCGACCTCGGACACACAGGGGTACGTCCGGCTGACCCGGGAGTGGCGCGAGGGCGACAAGGTGAGCCTGGACCTCGACATGCCGGCCCGGCTGGTGCGGCCCGACCGCCGGATCGACGCGCTGCGCGGCTGCGTGGCGCTCGAACGCGGGCCGCTCGTCTACTGCTTCGAGCAGGTCGACCAGCCCGCTGGTGTCGCGCTCCCGGATCTGGTGGTGCCCTCCGAGGCCGCCGTACGGGTCGTCGACCACCCGGACCACCCCGTGCTCGGGCGTACGGTCACCGTCGAGGTGGCGGCGGGTGTCCTGCCCGTGCCCGCCGCGACCGGCCTGCCGTACACCTCGGCGCCGGCCCCGACCGACCCGGCCGAGCCCACCACGGCCGTCGCCGTCCCCTACTTCCAGTGGGACAACCGCGACGGCGGGGGCATGCGGGTGTGGCTGCCCGAACTCGAGGACGGTGTCGCGCATGGCGGCTGAGGATCGACAGATCAACGTCGCCGTCGTCGGCCTGGGCTTCGGGTCGTCGTTCGTGCCGATCTACGCCCGGCACCCCCACGTGGGCGAGGTGACGATCTGCGACATCTCCTCCGAACGACTGCACAGCGTGGGCGACCGGCACGCGATCACACGGCGGACCGTGGACTTCGAGGAGATCCTCCGCGACGACTCCATCGACGCGGTGCACCTGGTGACCCCGATGCCGTTGCACGCCGAGCAGAGCGTCGCGGTGATGGAGTCGGGGAAGCACTGCGCGTGCGCCGTGCCGCTGACGACCAGCCGCGCGGACGTCGACCTCGTGGTCGCCGCGCAACGCAGGACGCGGAAGAACTACATGATGATGGAGACCGCCGTCTACACGCGGGAGTTCCTGTTCGTGCAGGAGCTGGTGCGCTCGGGTCAGGTCGGACGGATCCAGTTCGCGCGCGGGGCGCACTACTCCGACTACGAGAACTGGCCGCGCTGGAAGTGGTACGCGCCGATGCAGTACGCCACCCACGCGGTCGCGCCCCTGCTCGCCCTGACCGGTACCCGCGCGAAGAGCGTGACCTGCCTCGGCTCCGGATGGATGCCGGCGGAGCTGTCGCAGCCCTACGGCAACCCGTTCCCGGTCGAGACCGCCATCTTCGAACTCGCCGGGCAGGACCACCCGACCGCCGCCGAGGTCACCCGGACGATCTTCCGCACCATCCGACAGGAGCTCGAGAGCTTCGACATCTACGGCGAGCACCTGAGCTTCGAGTGGTCACGCCGCAGGGGAGACGAGTCGACCCTGTTCCGCGTCGACCACGCGGCGACGATGTCCGGACGACACCCGGTCGTCGTCGCCGACGCCGCACAGCCCCCGGATCGTTCCGAGCTGCTGCCGGCCAAGCTGCAGGAGTTCACCAGCGGTGGCCACGGCGGTTCGCACCCGCACCTCGTGCACGAGTTCGTCAGCAGCATCGTGGACGAACGAAGCCCGGCGATCGACGTCCACGTCGCGGCCGACTGGACCACTCCGGGCATCTGCGCACACGAGTCCGCCCTCGCGGGTGGGCTCCCGGTCGCGATACCCGACTCCCGTACGAACACCTGAGCTCCATCAGGCTTCACCACCAGTTCGCCCACACCAGAGGAATTGACGGGAGACGACGATGGGGCGCATCGGACTTCGCGACTGCAGGCTCACCCGCCGGGACCTGCTGTGGCTCTCGGCGTCGCTCACCGCGGGCACCGCCCTGTCGGCATGCGGCGGAGACGGCGGTGGCGGTGGCACCTCCTCCACCGAGCTGCAGTACATGTACTGGGGTTCGGCCTTCGAGAAGCGCGGCATCGAGAGCATGCTGACGAAGTTCTCCCAGAGCCACAAGGGGATCGGGGTGAACCCGATCCACGTGCCCGGGGACTACGAGACCAAGGTCAACACGCTCGTCGCGAGCAACGACCTGCCCGACGTCGCCTACATGGGTGCGGCGACCGCGTACCGGCTCGCCGAGCAGGGCAAGTTGCTCAACCTGCACGACCACATCAACAAGTATCCGCTGTTGAAGGAACGCTCGCCGGGCAGCTACTTCTACTGGGGCAAGGACAAGAACCTCGGTACGCACGCCTCGAACCAGATCATCCTGCTCTGGTACAACAAGGCGATCCTGGCCGAGGCGGGAATCGAGAAGCCCCCGGCGGAAGCGGCCAAGGCCTGGTCGCTGGAGCAACTCGTCGACATCGCCGACCAGCTCACCCTGGACGACGAGGGCCGTCATCCGAGCGAGAGCGGGTTCCGGCGCGAACGCGTACGGCAGTTCGGGCTCTCGGTGCCCATCACGCACTGGTATCCGCTGGTCCTCAGCAACGGCGGCGACATCGTGGACAAGACGGGGATGAAGTACACCCTCAACAGTCCAGAAGCCGTCAAGGTCCTGCAGGACATCCAGGACCTGATCTACAAGCACCGGGTGGCGCCGAGCCCCGCCCAACTGGGCGGCGGTGACACCGGCAGCAACGCGCCGACCACCACGGTCCAGCTGCAGACCAAGCGGGTCGCGATGGCGGTCGACGGCCACTGGACGCTGCTGGACATGGCTCAGAGCGACGTCGACTACGGCATCGGCGTCCTCCCGTCCTACCAGGAACCGATCACCCAGCAGAACCGTACGCCCCGGGTGATCGCCGCCAACACCGAGAACCTCGACGAGGCCTTCGAGCTCTACGTGTTCGCGATGAACCCGGAGTACGTCGACCTGTACTCCAAGGGACTGTGGATGCCGGTCGACGAGAAGTACTTCACCGATCCGGCGAGCATCGCGAAGTGGGTGAACGACGACGTTCACCCGCCGGAGTTCAAGACCGCCGCGATCGACTACCTACGCAACAACTCCGTACCCGGGTTCGCCGAGCGGCTGAAGAACGTCACCGCGATCAACGAGGTGCTGGTGCCGGCGCTGCAGGAGATCGAGACCGGGAAGCGGCCGGCCAAGGTGATCCTCGACGAGCTCGAAGGCAAGATGCAGCCGCGCCTGCAGGGGTGGTACCCGACCACGGAGAGCTGAGGCTCGCCGTCCTGCCCGTGGAGAACCGCCGTGGCGACGACCTTGGGTGGTCGTCGCCACGGCCGTTCAGCGCGGCTTCCGCGGCGCGTGGATCATCTCGTCCATCCGCGGGAACATGCCGGGACTCCGCGGCGCCCGGCCGGAATGCGGGCTACTGCTCCGGACGCCCGGCCCAGCTGCCGCGTACGTGGCTCAGGTGGTGGCGCATCAGCTCTCCCACCGCGTCGGCGTCTCCGCTTCGGAGCAGGTCGAGCAGGCCGAGGTGTTCCTCCGCCGAGGCGAGCAGTCGGCCGTGCTCGGCGAGCTGGGTGAGGCCGTAGAGCCGGGCCCGCTTCCGTAGCTCCCCGACCGTGTCCACGAGGCTGGCGTTACCGGCCAGGGCGAGCAGGTCGAGGTGGAATCTGCGGTCCACCTCGACGTAGTCGATCAGATCGCCCCGCTGGGCGGCGTCAACGATGTCCTGCGCGAGCGGGCGGAGGCGTTCGAACGCGTCCGCGGGTACGCCGTCCGCCAGCCGGGTCACGGTCGGGATCTCGATCAGCTGCCGCAGCTCGGTGATCTCGTCGAGCTCCTTCTCCGACAGCTCGGTGACGCGGAAGCCCTTGTTGCGGACGACCTCGACCAGCCCCTCCTTCGCGAGGTCGAGCATCGCCTCGCGGACGGGGGTGGCCGAGACGTTGAACCGCCCAGCGAGGGCCGGCGCGGAGTAGACCGCGCCGGGCCGCATCTGGCCGGCGACGAGCGCTGCCCGCAGGGCGTTCGCCACCTCCTCCCGCAGAGAGCGGTAGCCGGGCAGGGACGGGAGGTCAAGCGCCGCGACGGACTCCTCGGGTCTGGCCGGGCTCACAGCAGGAACCCCTGTGGGAAAGGGTCCTCGGGGTCGAGGAAGTACTGTGCCGTGCCGGTGATCCAGGCCCGACCGGTCACCGTGGGCAGGACCGCGGGCCGGTCGCCGACCGTGGTCTCGCCGACGAGCCGGCCCACGAACGACGTACCGATGAACGACTCGTTGACGAAGTCCTGGTCCAGCGGGAGTTCACCCCGCGCGTGCAGCTGGGCCATCCGCGCACAGGTGCCGGTGCCACACGGTGAGCGGTCGAACCAGCCGGGGTGGATGGCCATCGCGTGCCGGGAACGCTTCGCGTCCGAGCCCGGTGCCGCGAGATAGACGTGGTGGCAGCCCCTGATCTCGGGATTCTCGAGATGTTGGGGCGGCGCCTGTTCGTTGATGGCGGCCATGATCGCGAGCCCGGCGTCAAGGATGCGTTGCTTCTCCGCGCGGTCGAAGGGCAGGCCGAGCTCCTCGATCGGCAGGATGGCGTAGAAGTTGCCGCCGTAGGCGAGGTCGTAACGGACGTCGCCGAGGCCCGGCACGTCCACCCGCTGGTCGAGCGCGTGGGCGTAGGCGGGGACGTTGGCCAACGTCACCCGCCGTGCGACGCCGTCCCGCACCTCGACGTCGACCACCACGAGGCCGGCCGGGGTGTCGAGCCGGACCTTGGTCACCGGCTCGGTCACCGGGACCATACCGGTCTCGACCAGCACGGTCGCGACACCGATCGTCCCGTGCCCGCACATCGGCAGGCAGCCCGAGACCTCGATGAAAAGCACGCCGTAGTCGGCGTCTGGTCGGGTCGGCGGCTGCAGGATCGCACCGCTCATCGCGCTGTGCCCGCGGGGTTCGTACATCAGCAGCGTGCGCAGATGGTCGAGATGCTCGACGAAGTGCTGCCGGCGTTCGAACATCGTCGCGCCCGGGATCACCCCGACGCCGCCGGTGATCACCCGGGTGGGCATCCCCTCGGTGTGGGAGTCGACCGCGTGGAAGACGTGCCGGGACCGCATCAGACCTGCTCCGCCAGGGCCGGATCGCTGTCGAGGGCGGCCACCACCTGTTCGGTCGCCTTGCGGACGAGCGCCTCCTGCTCGCTCGTCAACGGCAACCGGGGCGGGCGGCAGGGTCCGCCGCGCCGGCCGACGATGTCCATGGACAGCTTGATCGCCTGCACGAACTCCGTCTTGGAGTCCCAGCGCAGCAACGGGTGCAGCAGGCGGTAGAGCGGCAGCGCGGTCGCCAGGTCACCCGCGACCGACGCTTCGTACATCCGGACGCACACCTGCGGCAGGGCGTTCGGGTAGCCCGCGACCCAGCCCACCGCGCCCGCGATTCCGAGTTCGAGCGCCACGTCGTCGGCACCGATGAGGACGTCGAGACCGGGAGCGAGCTCGCCGATCTGGTAGATCCGGCGTACGTCACCGCTGAACTCCTTAACCGCGGCGATGTGCCCCTCCGCGTGCAGCCGGGCCAGCAGCGACGGCGTGAGGTCGACCCGGGTGTCGTGCGGGTTGTTGTAGGCGACGATCGGCAGGCCGGCCTTGGCCACCTCGGCGTAGTGGGCCACGACGATCCGCTCGTCCGCGCGGTAGGCGTTCGGGGGGAGCAGCAGCACCGCGCCCGCGCCGGCCTCGGCGGCGTCCTCGGCCCACCTGCGGGCGGTGATGGAGCTGTACGCGGAGACGCCCGGCACGACGGAGCCGCCTTCGGGCATGGCGGCGACGGCGGTGCGCAGGACGCGGGAACGCTCCTCGTCGGTGAGGGACTGGTACTCGCCGAGGGAGCCGTTCGGCATGACACCGGCGCAACCGCTGTCGACGAGCCAGCGAACGTGGTCGGCGAACGTGTCGTGGTCGACGGTGAGGTCGTCGTGGTAGGGCAGCGCGGTGGCCACCATCACGCCGTGCCAGGGCTTGCGGGTCGCGGTGGTCATGGTTCTCCTGTCAGTGGTCCGAAGGGGGAGTCGGTGGGGTGGGCGGGTCGTCCTCCACGCCGGTGAGCGCGGCGAGGACGCCGAGCGGGACGGGCTGGGCCAGCGGGCGGCGCACCATCGCGGTGACGTCCTCCACGCTGGGCAGCCGCGCGGTCAGCTGCGCGGTCATGGCCAGCGTCGTGGCCGCGCAGATCCGGCCCTGGCACCAGCCCATGCCGGCCCGGGTGAACAGCTTGACGGCCCGCGGGTCGGTCGCACCGAGGTCGCGAACGGCGTGGCGGACCGCGCCCGCGGTCACCTCCTCGCAGCGGCAGACGAGGGTGTCGTCCGGCAGGGCGGCGAGCCAGTCCGCGGGGAGCGCGTGTACGTCGTCGAGGACGGCGGCGAAGGAGCGCAGGGCGGCTCGGCGTGCGCGCAGCCGCCGGATCCGTGCCTGCTCGACCGGGACGCCGCGAGCCGCCACCACGGCGAGTCCGGCGAGTTCGCCCTCCACCTGGGCGAGTCCGGCCCCGCCGACGCCGGTCGTCTCTCCGGCCGAGTAGACGCCGTCGACGCTCGTGCACTGGTCGTAGTCGACCCGGACCGATGCGGCACCGGAGGCGTCGACGTCGAGCTCGCAGCCGAGTTCGACGAGGAGGTCCAGCTGCGGGCTGAAGCCGTACCCCACGGCGATGACGTCGCAGGGGAGGAGTCGTTCGCTGCCCGGAACGGGACGACGGTCCGCGTTCAGCCGGGCGATCGTGACGCCGGTGACCTGGTCGGTGCCGTGGGCGGCGACGACCGCGTGGCCCACGCGGTAGGGCACGCGGTGGCGGGCGAGCCTGCCGGCGTACGCCGCGGCCTCGGCGAACCTGCGCGGGTGCCGGGCGAGGACCCGCGTGTGGGCGAGGTAGCGGGTCGGGTGGGCGGCCTCGTACACGCCGACCACGGTGGCACCGCCCTCGGCCAGGCCGGAGGCGACCGGCAGCAGGAACGGCCCGGTGCCCGCGACGACGATCCGCCGGCCGACCAGGACTCCGCTGCCCTTCAGCAACGCCTGGGCGCCGCCGGCGGCCACCACGCCGGGAAGATCCCAGCCAGGGAAGGGCACGTGCCGGTCGTGGGCACCCGTCGCGACCAGCAGCGCGGCGGCGGTGGTCGCCCATGGCCGGGGTTCGCCGTCGGACTCGTCCAGCGCGTGGACGCGGTAGCCGGCGTCGGTGCGTTCGAGCGTCCAGACCTGGTGCCGCGGCCGGTGGACGAGGTCGCCGCTCGCGACGTAGCCGGCGAGTGCCGAGCGCAGGGCCCGGAACCCGACGCCGTAGGAGTCGGCGGACGCGTCGTCGTGGTGACGGAAGTACTGCCCGCCGGGGCGCGGACCCGCGTCGAGCAGGACGACGCGCAGGCCACGTCCGGCCATCGTGGTCGCCGCGGTGAGACCGGCCGGACCCGCACCGACGACGGCGACGGCGACGTCGTACGCCGGCTCAGCCATCGGTGCGCCTCCCGTGGTGGACCGGTGTGTCGACCGAACTCCCGACCGACCCATGGACCGACTCTTCGACCAGCGCGTCGGCGGGCACCTCAGCAGACGGATCAGCGGGCACCTCGGCAGACGCCGGCTCCTGGTCCGGCCTGCCTGTCGTCACCACGTCACCCGGTCGGGCCGGCACGAGGCAGGCCCGCACCGACCCTCGACCGTTGACCGTGACCAGGCAGTCGAAGCACACGCCGATCCCGCAGAAGAGGCCGCGTGGGCGGCCCTTTCGGGTGGTCCGCCAGGACCGGATGCCCGCGGCCAGCAGCGCGGCCGCCACGGTCTGGTCCGGCCCGACGGCGACCGGCCGGCCGTCGACCAGGATGGTGTCGCTCATGCGGACACCGCCGTCGACTCGAAGCGGTCCGGACGGAACGGCCGCAGGTCGAGTCCTGGATCGGTGCCGGTCAGCAGCGCGGCGGTGAGGACACCGGTCACCGGCGCGAGGCCCACGCCGGCGCCCTCGTGTCCGCAGGCGTGGAAGAGGCCGGGTGCGCGTGGGTCGGCGCCGATGACGGGCAGGTGGTCGGGGGCGTAGGGCCGGAAGCCGCGGTAGGTCCGGATGGCGGAGACGTCGGCCAGGACCGGGAACAGCCGGATCGCCTGGTCGGCGAGGCGCTGCAGGACACGGAGGGAGAGGGTGCGGTCGAAGCCGACGCGTTCCCGGCTGGCGCCGATGAGGATCGTGCCAGACGCGGTGCCCTCGACGACGGCCGACGTCTCCAGGTCGGCGGAGCTGCTCGCGACGTTGGCGACGTACTCCGCGCCGTAGACCTTGTGCCGCACCAGCACCGGCAGTGGTTCGGTGACCAGGATGAAGCCGCGTCGCGGCATGATCGGCAGCTCCACGCCGGCCAGCGCGGCCACGCCGGCGCTCCAGGTGCCGGCGGCGTTGACGACGGCGCCGGCGGTCACGGTGCCGCGACTCGTTCGGACGCCCGTCACGCGTCCGTCCGGCGTGCGGTCGATCCCGGTGACGCGGGTGTGTGGATGGACCGTCGCTCCGGACCGCTGGGCGGCGCGTAGCAGCCAGGCGGCGGCGAGCATCGGCTGCACCTGCGAGTCCTGCGGGTAGAGGACGCCACCCGGCAGGCCGGGGGCGAGGTGGGGTTCGAGGCTCGCGAGGTCCTTGTCGGTGACGGCTTCGGCGACGACTCCGGCGGCCCGCTGGGTGGCGGCGAAGGCCAGCAGGGCGTCGTATCCCTGCGGCGACTCCGCGACGACGACGCCGCCCTTCGGTTCGTACTCGATGTCGGCGTCCGGGCCGAGTTCGGGCGTCAGCTCGCGCCACAGCGCGGTGGATCGCAGCGCCAGCTCGAGTTCGGGGCCGGGCTCCTTGTCGGAGACGAGAAGGTTGCCCTCGCCCGCGCCGGTCGTGCCGCCCGCGACCGCACCAGCGTCGACCACGGTGACCCGAAGACCGGCGCGCGCGGCGTAGAAGGCGCAGGCGGCGCCGACGACCCCGGCACCGACGACGACCACGTCGGCGGACGCTCGGTGGAATTCGGAAGACACGTCAGTACTATGTCACATACCTCAGCCTCGGAAGGCGGTACCGCATGCCGAAATCTCCCGAAGTCGCCACAGCCACCGACTACGCGCGGGCCGAGAGTTTCCTTCCCTGGCACGTCCGGTCGCGCGTCTTCGGCGCCGGCATCCACCCACGGTGGGAATCGGACGACCGGTTCTCCTACGACGTCGCGACCCGCGAGGGCAAGCGGTTCGTCTCCGTCGACCCGGCCACCGGCTCCCGTGAGGTGTCGGACTCCCCGCCCGACGCGGACCCCACGCCGGACGGCGACGCGACGGTCGTGCGCTCTCCGGACGGCCGAAGGGTCGCGTTCGTACGCGACCACGACCTGTGGGTGCGCGACGTCGCGACCGGCGCCGAGGTCGCGCTGACGCACGACGGTGAGGAGTCCCGCCCCTACGCGACGCGGCTGCCCTCCCCACTGGTCGCCGCCGGCCTGCTCCCCCGCGACTCCGAACCGCAGGACCGGCCGGTCGTGCTCTGGTCGCCGGACAGCAGGCGACTCCTGACGCACCGCCTCGACTCCCGCGGCGCGGGGGAGTTCACCCTGGTCCAGTCCGCACCGCCCGACGGCGCGGTCCGGCCCAGGCGGTTCACCTACGCCTACCCGCTGCCCGGTGACGAGGTGGTGCCGACCGCGCTGCTGCTGGTCGTCGACGTCGAACAGGCCACGGTGACATCGCTCGACCTGCCCGCCGACGAGCTTCTCTACTACGGCACGCCCCTCCCGACCGACCCGAACGCACGCGGCGCGCGGTCGATCTGGTGGCACGGCGACGGTGCGCGGTGCTTCGTGCTGCGCAGCGCCCGGGGCAACCGCACCCTGACGTTGTGGGAGGTGGACGCCGCGACGGGCGGTACGCGCGTCCTCGTCGAGGAGACCGACGAGACACCCGTCGACTCCAACCTCACCGTCTCCGGCGCACCCAACGTGCGGGTCCTGGCCGACGGTGCCCAGGTGCTGTGGTACTCCCACCGCGACGGCTGGGGGCACCTGTACCTCCACGATCTACCGGCGGGCACCGTCCGCCAGGTCACCTCCGGCCCGTGGGCCGTCGCCGACATCGTGCGCACGGACGAGGCCGGGCGCGCGGTCTACGTCACGGCGCTGGGGCGTGAGCCCGGCCGCAACCCCTACGACCGGTTGCTCTACCGCGTTCCGCTCGACGGCGGCGAGCCCGAACTGCTCACGCCCGGCGACGGCAGCCACCTGATCTCCATGTCCCCCTCGGGGAAGTACTTCGTCTCGACCCGGGCGCGGGTCGACTCCGCGCCGGTGACCGAGCTTCACCGGGCCGACGGCAGCCTCGTGACGACCCTCGAGACCGTCGACGTCGCCGACCTGACCGACGTGGGTTGGACATTTCCCGAACGCTTCACCGCCACCGCCCGCGACGGGGTCACCGAGATCACCGGCATCCTGATCCGGCCGACGAACTTCGACCCCGACGTCCGCTATCCCGTCGTCGACGCGATCTACGGCGGACCACAGACCAACCAGGCGCCGGGATCCTTCGCCGAGGTCACCCAGGAACGCGGGGCGGGCTTCTGGCAGGCGCAGGCGATCGCCGAACTCGGCTTCGTCGTGGTCATGATCGACGGGCTCGGCATGCCGTACCGTTCCAAGGAGTTCCGGGACGTGTCGTACGGCAACCTCGCCGACGCCGGACTCCCCGAGCACGTTCTCGCGCTGCGCGAGCTCGCGAGGACCCGGCCCTACCTCGACCTGGACCGGGTGGGCATCTACGGCCACTCGGCCGGCGGCTACGCATCCTGTCAAGCCCTGCTTGCGCACCCCGACTTCTACAAGGTCGGCGTCTCCTCGGCGGGCAACCACGACCATCGTCAGGACAAGGCCTGGTGGGTGGAGCGGTACATGGGCTGGCCGGTCGGTGAGCACTACCGCGAGCAGGCCAACCGCACGTCGGCCCACCGGCTGGAGGGCAAGCTGCTGCTGATCCACGGCGAGATGGACGAGAACGTCCACGTCGCCTCGACGCTCGCCCTCGTCGACGCGCTGGTCGAGGCCAACAAGGACTTCGACCTGCTGATCCTGCCCAACCGTACGCACGCGTGCGGCAACGATCCCTACTTCGTCCGGCGGCGTTGGGACCACTTCGTCCGGCACCTCGCGGGCGGTACCCCGGCGCCCTACCGCGTGACCGGTGACGAGGAGTCGTCCTGAGCCGCACGGCTCCTTCGGCCCTCGACCACCTGTCACTGATCGGGCACCGTGCCCGATCGCACGCCTGACAGCGCAAGCCCTGACATCGCAGGCCCCCTGACATCGCAGGCCCCCTGACATCGCTTTAGCGAGGAGCGCGGATGCTGACCACTCGACCTGAGCTCGTCGGTGACTTCGGCATGGTCGCCAGTACACACTGGCTCGCCTCGAGCACCGGGATGAGCGTGCTGGAACGCGGCGGGAACGCCGCCGACGCCGCGGCCGCCGCGGCGTTCGTACTCCAGGTCGTCGAGCCCCACCTGAACGGCCCCGGCGGCGACGCCCCGATCCTGCTCTGGGACGACAACGCGAACGCCGTGTCGGTGATCTGCGGGCAGGGCGTGGCGCCGCAGGCCGCGACCATCGGGCGGTTCGACGAACTCGGCCTCGACCTCGTGCCGGGCACCGGGCTGTTGCCCGCGGTCGTGCCGGGCGCCTTCGGTGCCTGGACCCTGCTCGTCGAACGCTGGGGGTCCTGGACGCTGCGTGACGTACTCGAGCCCGCGGTGCATCTCGCCGAGGCCGGGCACCCGTTGCTGCGCAGGGTGTCCGCGGCGCTGGGCACCGTCGAGGAGATGTTCCGCCGCGACTGGCCCACCTCGGCCGCCACCTGGCTGCCCGACGGGAAGGTGCCGGCGCCCGGCGTCCGGTTCCGCAACCCGGTGTTGGCGGAGACCTATCGTCGCGTCGTCGCCGAGGCGGAGGCCCGTACGACGGAGCGCGCCGGCCAGCTCGCCGCCGCGCGGGACGTCTGGTACCGCGGGTTCGTCGCCGAGGCGATCGGGGACTTCTGCGCGAACAACGAGATCATGGACACCTCCGGGCGCCCGCACCGCGGCCTGCTGACCGCGCAGGACCTCGCCGACTGGGAGCCGGCGGTCGAGGAGCCGACGACGTTCCAGTACGGCGACTACACCGTCGCCAAGACCGGTCCGTGGGGTCAGGGGCCGGTGTTCCTGCAGCAGCTCGCCCTCCTGGCCCAGACGGACCTCGCCGACACCGAGCACCTCTCGGCGGACTGGGTGCACACCATCACCGAGGCGAGCAAGTTGGCGTTCGCCGACCGGGAGGCGTGGTACGGCGACCCGCGCTTCGTCGACGTTCCACTCGCCGACCTGCTCGACCCGGCGTACAACGTCGAACGCGCCCGGCTGATCGGTGCGAAGGCCTCCATGGACAACGTCCCGGGCCGTCCGGGTGGCCGCACGCCGGTGATGCCGACCCGGTGGTCGACACCGGACGGCAGCCGGCCCGCGGCCGGCGCCGGAGAGCCCACCATCGCGCCGAACGGCGACACCCGCGGCGACACGTGTCACCTCGACGTCGTGGACCAGAACGGCATGATGATCTCGGCGACGCCGAGCGGTGGCTGGTTCCAGAGTTCGCCCACGATTCCGGGGCTCGGCTTCTGCCTGAGCATGCGGGGACAGATGTTCTGGCTGGAGGAGGGTCTGCCGAACAGCCTGCAACCGGGCAAGCGGCCCCGGACGACGCTCACGCCCTCGTTCGCGCTGCGTGACGGCAAGCCCTGGATGGCGTTCGGTACGCCGGGCGGTGACATGCAGGACCAGTGGACCCTGCACTTCTTCCTCAACGTCATGCACGGAGGGCAGAACCTCCAGGAGGCCATCGACGCGCCGGACTTCCACTCGCTGCACATGGCGAGCTCCTTCTACCCGCGCACGGCCGAGCCGGGTCGGCTGCTGGTCGAGGAACGCCTTGGTGCGCAGGCGATCGCGGAGTTGCAGCGGCGTGGGCACGACGTCTCCGTCGTCGATCCGTGGTCGCTCGGCCGGGTGAGCGCGGTGGCCCGCGACGGCGGCTGGCTGAAGGCCGGATCCAACCCGCGCGGTGCGCAGGGCTACGCCGCCGGCCGCTGACAGCCCGGGTGCCCCCGCATCCCGGCCGGCGGCTCTCCCTCGTCGGCTGCCGAACGTTCGCCGCTCGACAACCGACGCGGGGGAGGTGCCGCCGGCTGCTGGTGCGCTGGACCTACCGGACCGGAGTGAGGACGAACAGCGAGACGGAGGGGAGCGGGAGGTCGGTGCTCAGCTCGACCCGAGCGCCGGCCACCGTGACCCGCCGCGGCGACTCGTGGCGTTCCAGGCCCGCCCGCTCCCTGATCGCGGCCACCTGCTCGGGTGTCGGGCCCTGCGGCGCGCCCAGGCCCTGCCAGACGGTGTGGGCGTTGCTGTGGTCGTGGTCGATCCGCCAGTGGTCGACGTCGAAGCCGGCGACGTCGGCCGGAACGTTCTCCAACCGCACCGTCACCGCAGTCGGCCCTTCTGCGGTGGCGTACTGGTCGTCGACGTGCCGCCAGACGAGCACACTCACCTGTCCGTCGTCGTCCCTGGTCGCGAGGACGTCGACCTCCTCCGCCATGCCGGTGCCCGCGTCGTCCAGCGCGGAGAGGGGCCAGGAGGCGCTGGACGTCGCGGCCAGGCGTTCGTCGCCCAACCGGGCGAACATCCGGTAGGCGTTCAGCACCGGCTTGTCGATGCCCGAGGTGGTCACCAGCGCGCGGGTGCCCTCGAAGTAGCGCTCGCCCTCGAAGTAGAAGCTCCAGGTCGTGGCATGGGACACCTGCGCGGGTGACACGGCGTTGAGGTCGTGCAGCTTCTTCATCAGCTTGGCCTGGAAGACGGCGTAGTACTCCGTGTTCCGGTAGCCGAAGTTCGCGTTGTCGTAGACGCCCCAGTGCGCGGGGACCGAGGCGTCGCACTCGTCGACGACGCACGGCAGGTCGGCGTACTGCGGGAACTCGCCCACCACGTCGAGTAGCCGGCGAACCTCGCGGAGCATCTTCAGGGTCGACGGACTCTGGCGTTCCGGAGCGGGCGCACCGAGCGGTCCGTAGACCCGCCAGGGCCGAAACGCCGAGCCCTTGGTGTGGAAGGAGACGAAGTCCAGGGCCGCCCCCGACTCGGCGCAGTGGGCCAGGAAGCCACGCAGGAACGGCACACCGCGCGAACCGCCGGTGACGGTCGGCCCACCGACCCTGGCCTCCGGCAGCACCTGGCGGATCGCCCGGCTGGTCACGTCGTACAGCTCGTAGAACTGTTCGGGTGTGCCCCGCCAGTAGAAGATGTCCGGCTCGTTCCACAGCTCCCACAGCCACTGCGACACCTCCTGTGCGCCGTAGCGCTCCAGGCAGTGCGTGGCGAGTGCCGCGACCAGCTCACCCCAGCGGGCGTAGTCCTTGGGCGGGTAGCTCCACCAGCCCGCCTCGTACCCGCTGTAGGCGGTCGGGCTGTTCTCGAACGGGAACTCCCGCTTCGCCTCCTCCGGCACCAGGTCGAGCGGGGTGAAGGCGAGCTCGACCAGTGGGTGGTGACCGGCACCCACGATCGCGTCGTAGACCTGGTCGGCGATCGCGAAGTCGTAGGAGGGGTTGCCGTCGGCGTCCTCGTGGTAGACGTTGCCGTTGCCCCAGTGCGGGAGTCCGAATCCGGTGCCGCTGCAGAAGACGTAGTGCGGCCGCACGTGGTACGGACGGTCACCGAAGCCGCCGATCTTCGTCAACGTCTGCTTGCCGGTGGGTGTGTAGGTCCAGTTGATCTCGTCGTACCCGAAACTCGTCCACATCCGGCTCATCGGGCCCACACCGGTGGAGCAGTCGACACTGACGCTCGCCTCGCCCACGAGGGCTGGATGCTCACCCGGCAGGGCGTGCGGTGGATGCGACTCGGGGGCGGCGGATCGGGAACGAGCGCGGTCAGCTTCTACCGTCATGTGTCAACCCTTCGGGCCTGGTCGGCTGGCTCACCAGCCTTGTCGTCCCGTTTCGCGGCTGTCAAGATCGGATGATCAGATGACCAATAGGTGACAGACGGCTTGACCCGGGACCCGTGACGGCCGGGTGGCGGAGCACACTTCTCTCAGCACTGATCCGAACCGAACAGGGAGTCAAGGCGTGGTTGACAGTGTGGAAGGTATCCGGCGCAGCGAGAGCTTCTTCGGCGAGCCAGGTGTCGCGGGCTTCACCCACCGTGCCTTCACCAAGTCGATGGGGCTGGACGACGAGGACCTCGCCCGTCCGGTCATCGGGATCTGCAACACCTACAGCGAGCTCAACAACTGCCACCGTCACTTCCAGGAGCTCTGCCGGGCCGTGAAGTACGGCGTCCTGCAGGCGGGCGGCACGCCCCTGGAGTTTCCCACGATCTCCCTCGGCGAGATCTTCCAGTCCCCGACGTCCATGTTGCACCGCAACCTCGCCGCCATGGACACCGAGGAGATGATCCGGAGCCAGCCGCTCGACGGGGTGGTGCTGCTCACCTCCTGCGACAAGACGACGCCCGCGGCGCTGATGGGAGCGGCCAGCGCCGACCTGCCCGCGATCATCGTGAGCGGTGGCCCGATGCTCGACGGCTACTTCCAGGGCCAGACGCTCGGCGCCTGCACGGACTGTCGCCGGCTGACCGCGGAGCACCGCGCCGGCACTCTCGACGATGCGACCTACCGTGCGGTCGAGGACGGCATCGTCCGCAGCGCGGGGCACTGCATGGTCATGGGCACCGCGTCGACGATGAACTCCCTGACCGAGGCGCTCGGCATGGCGCTGCCCGGCAACGGCGCGATCCCGGCCGTCGACTCCCGCCGGCTGCGGCTCGCGCAGGCCTCCGGCCGGCGCATCGTGGGCATGGTCGCCGAGGGACTGCGACCCTCGCACATCCTCACCCGCGAGGCGTTCGAGAACGCCCTCACCCTGCTCGCCGCGCTCGGCGGCAGCACGAACGCGGTCGTCCACCTGCCCGCCATCGCGGGCCGCTGCGGTGTCGACCTGCCGCTCGACCTCTTTGACGAGATCAGCAGGCGTACGCCGCTGCTGGCCAACATGCGCCCGATCGGCGCGTACCAGATGGAGAAGTTCTTCCACGCCGGCGGCGTACCCACGATGCTGCGGGAGTTGCTGCCGCTCCTGCACGGCGACCAGCTCACCGTCACCGGCGCCACCCTCGCCGCCAACGTGGCCGACGCGGCCCCGGCCGACGGCGACGTCATCCGGTCGCTCGCCGAGCCGCTCCAGCCCGAGGGCGGGCTCGCGATCCTGCGCGGCAACCTCGCGCCCGACGGAGCCGTCATCAAGCACGCGGCGGCCAGCCCCGAACTGCACCGGCACCGGGGCCGTGCCGTGGTCTTCCAGAATCTCGACGACCTGCGGGCCCGTATCGACAGCCCGGACCTCGACGTGCGCCGGGACGACATCCTCGTCCTGCAGAACGTCGGACCCGTCGGAGGGCCCGGCATGGCGGAGGTGGGCAACTTCCCGGTGCCGGCCCGGCTGCTGCGGGAGGGTGTCCGCGACATGGTCCGGATCTCCGACGCGCGGATGAGCGGAACGGCGTTCGGCACGGTCGTCCTGCACGTCGCACCCGAAAGCGCCGTGGGTGGGCCACTCGCGCTCGTCCAGGACGGCGACGAGATCGAACTCGACATCCCCGAGCGCCGACTGCAACTCCTGGTTGACGATGCCGAACTCGCCGCGCGGCGAGTTCGGTGGCAGCCGCCGGCTCCCGCGTACAGCCGCGGCTACGGTCGACTGTTCCTGGACCACGTCAACCAGGCGCCGCTCGGGTGCGACTTCGACTTCCTGGTCGGATCGGACCCCACCGGCGTCGACCAACAAGCAAAGTTCTGAGTCGCTCGGCTCGGTGGTGGCTGGGCCTATAGTTCGCGGGCATGTCGGACTATCGAGTGCCCCTGGAGACCACGAGGTACGACGGCGACCCGCGACGGGTGGCGATCATCCTCCCGGGCGGGCAGTACACGCCCGCGGCCCCGTTGCTCCACTACGCCCGCGCCGTCCTGCTCGCCCGCGGCTGGACCGTGCAGGAGATCTGGTGGGGTGACGCGCCCCGCCAGGGACGAGGGGAGTGGGTACGGCAACACGCACTCACCGCCCTCGCCCGGGAGAACGCCGAGGAACTCCTCCTGGTCGGCAAGTCCCTCGGGACGCTCGCCGCGCCGGTCGCGACGGAGCGGGGGCTGCCGGCGGTCTGGCTCACCCCGCTCCTCACCGAACCAGCCGTCGTCGACGCGCTGACGCGGGCTTCGCGGCCTCGCCTCCTCGTGGGCGGGACCGCGGACCCGCTCTGGGACGCGGACGCGGCGCGGCGGACCGGCGCGGATCTGCTGGAGGTGCCCGGCGCCGACCACGGGATGGAGGTCGACGCCGATCCGGTCCGGTCGGTCGAGATCCTCCGCGAGGTCACGGTGGCGATGGAGCGGTTCGTCGGAGGGCTCGCCGGCCGGGCTTGACGACGGCGAGCACGGTGGCGGTGAGGAGCATCACGCCCTGGACCAGCAACAGGACCAGGAAGGTCCGGTGGCTGCCGGTGAGGTCGGTGGCACTCGGCGCGCCCCGCAGCACCGGGGCGATGAAGAGACCGCCGGTGAGGAGGATCCCGAGCTGTAGGACGAGTTTGGCGAGCACCCACCCGTGGCGCAGCCCCCAGCCACCGAACAACGCGAGGACGAGCCCGCTCACCAGCGAGATCAGGCTGAACGGCACCCCACCGGCGAAGACCATCAGCGTGGTGAACCCGAACGCCGTTCGTCCGACGGCGAGTGACCCGGACCGCAGTGCGTCCAGGTGCATCAGCGCGAGCCCCCAGACGTCCCCCAGGACCGCGACTCCGGCGACGATGTGGACGATCTTCACGATGCGGCGGGTCGGTCCGGACAACATGCCGTCATCCTTCCCCACCTCCCGGGAGGGCACGTCCGGCACGAAGCGGCACTCGACCTACGTTCGGTGACGTACGACGGTCAGCGGGTGCGTTCCCGGTGGACGAAGAGCGCTGCGCCGGCAAGCAGCAGGACCACGAAGAGTCCGGTGACGACGGCGAGGTCGGTGGCCGCGCCCGCGACGACGACCTGCGCGTACCCGTCGGTCCCGGCGTAGTACGTCTCGCGGGTGAGTCCGACGGCGTAGCGCAGCGGCATCGCCCACGCCGCGACGTCGAGGGACGTCGGCAGGTCCCGCAGCGGGACGAGGACCCCGGCCAGTACGTACTGCGGAATGATCAGGAACTGGAACACCTGCATGGCCGCACGCTGGTTCGGCAGGGCCGCGACCGTGGCGAGCCCGAACGCCGCACCGAGCAACGCGCAGGCGAGGCAGGGCAGCACCAGCCGGGCGAGCTGTCCCGTCCCGAGATCGACACCGAAGAGCACGGCGAAGACCACGACTCCACCGGCCTGGACGAACGCGACGCACGTCTCGCCCAGGACCTTCCCGCCGACCAGGGTGAGCCGGGAGACGGGCGCGACGAAGAGTTCGCGGGAGAAGTCGTTCTCGCGGTCCTCGACGACGGAGATCATGCCGGCCGCCGCCGACTGGAAGAGCGTGGCGGGGAGTACGCCGGTAAAGGCCAGGGCGACGGCGTCCAGACCGGTCACCTCGCCCACGGTGGACTGCAGGACGCTGCCGAGTCCCGCGATGAGCATGAGCGGGAACAGCAGGCTGACGGCCAGTCTGGCCCGGTCCCGGAGGAGCTTGGTCACGTCGCGCTGTGCGATCGCGAGCAGGGCCGACAGCTCGTGTCGTGCGCCGGTGGAAGCGCTCGCCGTCGGAGCGGAGGAAGCCGACGGGGCCGTCGGAGTCGACCCAGCCGTCGGAGTCGACCCAGCCGCCGGAGTCGACCCAGCCGCCGGAGTCGACCCAGCCGCCGGAGTCGACCCAGCCGACGGAGTCGACCCAGCCGACGGAGTCGACGGCGCGGACGGAGCCGGCACGGTCATGCGACGGTGTCCTGTCCGGCTTGCTGGAGCAGGGCCAGGTAGGCGTCCTCGAGGGTCGGCTCGACCAGTCGGCTGCGGGCCTTCACCTGCGCGGGCCGACCGGCCTCGATCACACGGCCGCCGGCGAGCACGCACACGGTGTCGGCGGCCTCGGCCTCCTCGAGGTAGTGGGTGGTGAGGAGGATCGTGGTGCCGCGGTCACGTCGGATCCGGTGCAGGTAGGCCCACAGGTCGCGCCTGCTCTCCGGGTCGAGTCCGGTCGTCGGCTCGTCCAGGAACAGCACCCGCGGCCGGTGCGTCAGGGCGCGGACGATCTCGAGCTTGCGGCGCGTGCCGCCCGACAGGGACCGGGTACGCCGGCGCAGGACGCCGGAGATCCCGAGCAGTGCGGCGAGCTCGGCGACCTCCCGCCGGTAGTCCGCGGGCATCAGCCGGTAGAGCGGCCGCCACGGGTGGAGCCCGTAGAGGACGGCGTGCAGTCGGACGTTCTCCTCGGCGGTGAGGTTCAGGTCGAGCGAGGGCTGCTGGAAGACCACGCCCAGTGCCCGGCGCACCTCCCGCTGCTCGGTCCCGAGGTCGTGGCCGGCGATCCGCACCTGGCCCGAGGTCGGCGCGAGCGTCGTGGTGAGGATCGAGACCGTCGTCGTCTTCCCGGCGCCGTTCGGTCCGAGCAGGCAGTACAGCTCACCGTCGTGGACGTCGAAGGACACGTCGTCGACCGCGCTCACCTCGCCGCCGCGGTAGCGCTTGACGAGGTGTCGCACCTCGATCGCAGCCGTCACGTCCGACTCCGCGAACGCCGGTACCGCTGGTCCAGCCCGCACCCGCGAGCCAACCAGGCGAGGGGACGGACCACGCCGCGCACCAGGAAGGTCGGGAGGTACGGCGCACGCACCTCACGCTCGAACTCGCGCATGAACAGCGCGAGTTCGAGCGGGCGTGGCAGCCGCCGGGCCCGCCGGTGCCGGCGGGCGAGCGCCGCCGCGGTCTCCAGCAGGTCCTGCATCGCGAGCGCGGGCCGGGTCTCGACCAGGACGTGGGCGGTGTCTGGTCCGGCGTTCGCGAACCTGTGCACCGCTCCGGGCGGAACCCGCACGGTCATCCCGGGACCGACGGTCATCGAGCGGAGCCCGACCCGAAAGCGCATCGTCCCGGAGAGCATCCGGAAACACTCCTCCTGCACCGGGTGTGCGTGGGTGCTCGGCACCCGGCCACCCGGTGCGAGGAAGAGCTCCCACACGAGGAGCTCCCCGCCGGTCTGCTCCGCCGTCGTACGGACGACGATCCGCTCCCCGCTGGCCGGGTTCTCGATCACCGCGTGGTGATCGGTGACCGGATGCTCGCTGGCCGATGGCCCGGTGTACGCC
Organism: Actinopolymorpha pittospori; assembly: GCF_014873875.1. GTDB lineage: Bacteria > Actinomycetota > Actinomycetes > Propionibacteriales > Actinopolymorphaceae > Actinopolymorpha > Actinopolymorpha pittospori. The sequence continues at coordinate 4,303,077 of NZ_JADBEM010000001.1, forward strand.
ATCACGACTCCTCGACAGATGAGCGGTGTCTCGGGCTTCCCGCGCCCTGGCGACATCGTGTCAACGGCAGCGACCCGTGGTCGTCCGTCACCGGGACGGCTTCGGCCTACCGCCTGCGGCGTGCCTGGCGGTCTCGGCGTACGTCGGGTGGCGTAGGCCGGAATACCGCCCTGACGCAACGACACGGCCCGAGGCTGAACGCCAGGCTTGCCCCGTGACTCGATCGGGAGGTGTCGCGGCCGACGGTGGGCCCGCGCCGTTGCTCTTCCTTCTCGCCGACACCGGCGGCGGGCACCGCTCGGCGGCGCGTGCCGTGGCGCAGGCGCTCGACCACGCGTTTCCGGGCCGGTTCGCGCCGGTGACGTGTGATCCGTTCACCGGCCCGGAGGCGTCCCGGCTGCTGCGTTTCGTCAGCGGCGGCTACGGTCCGGTGGTTCGCCGAGCCCCGTGGATCTGGGGTGCGGCGTACTACGCCACGTCCTCGCGTTCCGCCCTGCGCTTCCTGCGGTCGACGTTGCTCACCGCGGCCGACCGGGCGGTGGCCGAGGCCGTCGTACGACACCGGCCGGAGGCGATCCTGTCGTTCCATCCTCTCGCCGGTTGGGCCGCCGTCCGGGCCAGCCGGACCGTGGACACCGGTGCGGAGCGCGGCCGCCCTCCGGTGGTGACGGTCGTGACGGACCTGATCACGGCGCATCCGGCGTGGCGGTACGCCGAGGCGGACCACGTCGTCGTTCCCACCTCCGCGGTCCTGGGCCGATGTCAGCGAGACGGCACGCCAGCGCGGTGCGTCGAGGTCGGCGTTCCCGTGACGGCGGAGCACTGGGACGGTCCGCAGCACCGGGTTCGCCGGCTGGCGCTGCGCCGGTCGCTCGGCGTCGCGGCGGACCGGTTCCTGATCGTCCTCACCGGTGGCGCCGAGGGCACGGGCGGGATCGGTCGCCGTGCGATCGCGTTGCTGGAGCGGTTCGACGACGTGCACGTGGTGGCCGTCTGCGGGCGTAACCACGCGGTGCGAGAACGCCTTGCCAGGTTCGATCACGCACCGGGCCGGCTGACGGTGCTGGGTTTCGTCGACAACCTGGCCGACTGGCTTGGATGTGCCGACGTCGTGGTCTGCAAGGCCGGGCCGAGCACGGTCGCGGAGGCCACCTGCCTCGGTGCACCGCTCGTCCTGACCTCGCATCTGCCCGGACAGGAGAAGGGCACCACCGAGTACGTCGTGCGAGCCGGCGCCGGGCGCCACGCCGCGGGGGTCCGCGACCTGATCGAGGTGGTCGACCAGCTGCGCCGGAACCCGTTCGCCGTCGAGGCCATGCGCGCCGCCTCGGCACGGCTCGGCCGGCCCTGGGCCGCCGCCGAGATCGCCGCGCTGGTCGGACGGCTGACGCGAACAGGTGCGGGCGCGAGGAGAGCGGGATGAGTCGGACGGGCTTTCGCAAGGCGGCCTTGACGATCGGGGCGGCGGGTGCCGTCCTGCCGGTGCTCTGCGAGGTTCGCCTCGCCCGGGCCGCACGCCCGCTGAGCGACCGGTGGCGGCGGGTGCCGGTCGAATCCCGCGGGTCGACGCGGCTCGGGATCAGCTTCCGGCCGCTGCAGGCGGCGGCCCTTGGCCTGGACCCGGAGGCGGCGCTGCGCGAACTGCTCGCCTTCCCGTTCGAGGTGATCCGGCTGGCCGCCTACTGGGACCGGATGGAGCCCGCACCCGGAGTCTTCCGCGCCGACGAACTCGACCGGGAGATCGTGGCGGCCGAGCGGGCCGGTAAACGCATCGTCGTCTGCCTCGGCCCGGTGAAGGCGTACGGCTATCCGGAGTTCTTCGTACCCTCGCACCACCTGCGGCCCCCGCTGCGCGAGGGCGTCCTGGTCGATCCCGCCGACCGGCCCGCCCTGCTGGAGGCCGCGCTCGGGTTCGTGAGGCGGGTCGTGGAGCGCTACCGCGACCGGGAGTCGATCCTCGCCTGGCAGGTCGAGCACGAGGCGGTCGATCCGCTCGGCATGGAACACTCCTGGCGGCTGTCGACGGCGTTCGTCGACCGGGAGGTCGCGGCGGTCCGCTCGGCCGACCCGACCCGGCCGGTCATGATGAACGGCTTCCTGCCCACCTCGCTCCCGGTACGACTGCAGCAGTGGTGGCGGACACGGGACCAGGGCGACTCGCTGGACGTGGCCGCCCGCCTGGCCGACATCGTGGGCGTCGACTTCTACCCGCGGCACGCGCTGGTGACGATGGGTGGCACGACGGTGTACCTCGACGGCAGCAGGCGTCCCTGGCAGCAACGCCGGCGCCGGAGGCTGTTCGACTGGGCGGCCGCGCAGCCCGGTCGGCAGCTGATGATCAGCGAAGGTCAGGCCGAGCCCTGGGAGACCGTGACCGTACCGCCCGATCCGCGTTCGCGCGGGATGTACAGCTGCCTGCCCGAACAGCTGGTGGACAACTACAACCAGTGCATGCGCTGGAACCGCGAGGCCCGCACGGCGGCGACCGCGTACCTCTTCTGGGGCGCGGAGTACTGGCTGCTCCGCCGCGACGGTGGCGACCGCGGCTACCTGGACGCCTTCGCGCGGGTCCTCGAGGAGTCCTGATCCCGCGTTCCCGGCGTCCCCGTCGCGACGGCGCGCCCGCGAGTGGGGCCGGCTTGACCCTCTCCGGCCGGCTGTGGTGTGCTTCGGTCGTTCGACGACGGCACGTGGAGGAAGTCGGTGCGAATCCGACGCGGTCCCGCCACTGTCACCGGGGAGCGAACCTCACGAAGGCCACGACCGCATGCGGTGGGAAGGCCGAGGGAAGCCTCGATCCGGGAGCCAGGAGACTCCAGCCGTCGGTCCCTTGACCCGGGGCGTGGATACCCCGAGGAAGGTCTGATGGCGTATGGGTTCTGCACCAGCGCGGGCACGGTCCGCATCGACCACCCGGGCGTCCCTGCCTGAGCGCGCCGCCGCTTTCGCGCAGCGGTGACCAACCCGAAGTCCGGCCTCTGGCTCGGGCTGCTGCTCGGAGCGGGTCTGGACGCCCTGGTCGGCGATCCGCGACGAGGGCATCCCGTCGCCGCGTTCGGCCGTACCGCCACGGCCGTCGAGTCCCGCCTGTGGGCAGACAACCGGGTCCGTGGAGTCGCGCACGTCCTCGCCTGTGTCGGTACGACCGCGGTCGCCGGAACGCTGGTCGCGAAGGCGAGCAGGTCCGCGCCGCTGCGGGTCACGACCGTCGCGCTCAGCACCTGGGCCGTCCTCGGTGGCACCTCACTCGGCCGCGAGGGAGCCGCGATGGGAGCCCTGCTCGAGCGCGGCGACCTCGCCGGTGCCCGTGAACGGCTACCCCATCTGTGCGGCCGAGACCCCGCCGCGCTCGACGCTCCCGAACTCGCCCGCGCCACCGTGGAGTCCGTCGCCGAGAACACCTCCGACGCGGTCGTCGCGCCACTGTTCTGGGGTGCGGTCGCCGGTGTGCCGGGGCTGCTCGCCTACCGCGCGGTCAACACCCTGGACGCCATGGTCGGGCACCGCAACCCCCGCTACGAACGCTTCGGCTGGGCCGCCGCCCGGCTCGACGACCTGGCCAACCTGGTGCCGGCCCGGCTCACCGGACTCCTCGCGGTGGCGCTCGCCCCGCTGGTCGGCGGGAACCCCACCGTCGCGCTGCGCACGATGAGACGCGACGGAGCCAAGCATCCGAGCCCGAACGCCGGCCGCTGCGAGGCCGCGTTCGCCGGAGCGCTCGGCGTCCGGCTGGGTGGGCGGAACGTCTACTACGGCGATCGGGTCGAGGAGCGTGGCCTGCTCGGCGACGGTTCGCCGCCGGAGACCGCCGACATCGCCCGGGCGGTGCGGCTCTCCCGCGCCGTCGGCGTCGCGTCGGTGGTGCTCGCGGCGGGCGCGTGCTGGCTGCGGTCGTCCCGCCGTTCCCGTGGGACCGAAGGGTCGCGGGCACGCCGCGGCCCCTGGTGGTCGAGGAGGTCGGCGGCATGAGTGGCGCACTGCTGGTCGCGGGTACGACGTCGGACGCCGGCAAGAGCGTGGTGACCGCCGGCATCTGCCGCCACCTCGCCCGCCGCGGCGTGAAGGTCGCGCCGTTCAAGGCACAGAACATGTCCCTCAACTCGATGGTGACCCGAGACGGCGCGGAGATCGGGCGGGCCCAGGTGATGCAGGCGGCCGCCGCCCGGGTGGAGCCGGAGGGGGCGATGAACCCCGTCCTGCTCAAGCCGGGCAGTGACCGGCGCAGCCAGGTCGTGCTGCTCGGGCGCCCGGTCGCTGAGGTCGACGCGATGTCCTACCGCGCGCTCAAGGAGCGGCTGCGCGAGGCGGTGCTCGCGTCCTTCGCCGACCTGCGGACCCGCTACGACGTCGTGGTGTGTGAGGGCGCCGGCAGCCCGACCGAGATCAACCTGCGGGCGCGCGACATCGCCAACATGGGCCTCGCCCGCGCCGCGGACCTCCCGGTCGTGGTTGTCGGAGACATCGACCGCGGCGGTGTGTTCGCGTCGATGTTCGGCACCCTCGCACTCCTCGACGCGGCCGACCAGGCGCTCGTCGCGGGGTTCGTCGTGAACAAGTTCCGCGGGGATCCGGCGTTGCTGGAGCCGGGGCTGGCCATGTTGCGCCGGCTCACCGGCCGTGAGGTGCTCGGGGTGTTGCCCTGGCTGCCCGGTCTTTGGCTCGACGTCGAGGACTCCCTCGACCTGGCCGACCGGGGTTCCCTGGGCTACGACGGGTCCCTCCCGCCGCGAGGCGAGGACGTGCTGCGGGTCGCCGTGGTGCGGTTCCCGCGGATCAGCAACTTCACCGACATCGACGCGCTCGCCGCCGAACCCGGCGTCCTCGTCCGTTTCGTCACCCGGCCGGAGGAACTCGCCGACGCCGACCTCGTCGTCCTGCCCGGCAGCCGTGCGACCGTGTCCGACCTCGCCTGGCTGCGCGAGCGCGGACTCGCGGACGCGGTGGTCCGCCACGTCTCGCGGGAGCGACCCCTGCTCGGAGTCTGCGGCGGCTACCAGATGCTCGCCCGGGAGATCCACGACGAGGTGGAGAGCCGGGCCGGTGTCGTGCCGGGGCTCGACCTGCTGCCGGCGGTGGTCCGCTTCGGTGCGGAGAAGGTGCTCGGCCGGCCGCGCGGAACCGCGTTCGGCGAGGTCGTCGACGGGTACGAGATCCACCACGGCGTGGTGACCGCCGAGGGCGGCGAGCCGTTCCTCGACGGCTGTGCGGTGGGCGCGGTTCGCGGCACGACCTGGCACGGGGCGTTCGAGAACGACGGCTTCCGGCGCGCGTTCCTCGCGAGCACCGCGAACGAGGCCGGCCGACGCTTCGTCCCCGCCCCGGACGTCTCCTTCGCCGACGTCCGCGAACAGCGGCTCGACGCGCTCGGCGACCTCGTGGCGGACCACCTCGACACCGACGCCCTCGACAGGTTGATCGAACACGGCGCACCGGCCGGACTGCCCTTCGTCCCACCCGGTGCACCCGGAGGAACCCAACTGTGAGCATGAACGCCTCGGTCTTTCCGTTCAGCGCGGTCGTCGGCATGGACGACCTGCGACTGGCGCTGGTGCTCAACGCCGTCTCGCCGGCGGTGGGCGGCGTCCTCGTCCGCGGCGAGAAGGGCACCGCGAAGTCCACGATGGTGCGGGCGCTGGCGGCGATCCTGCCCCCGGTCGACGTCGTCGCGGGCTGCCGCTTCTCCTGCGACCCGGCCGCCCCCGACCCGGCCTGCCCGGACGGCCCGCACGAGGTGGACGTGGCCGGCGGGACCCGGCCGGCGCGGCTGGTGGAGCTGCCGGTCGGCGCGAGCGAGGACCGGCTGGTTGGTGCCCTGGACATCGAGCGCGCCCTCACCGAGGGCGTGAAGGCCTACGAACCCGGACTGCTCGCGGCCGCGCACCGCGGCGTGCTCTACGTCGACGAGGTCAACCTGCTGCACGACCACCTCGTCGACCTGCTGCTGGACGCGGCGGCGTTGGGCACGTCCTACGTCGAACGCGAAGGTGTCTCCGTCCGGCACGCGGCACGGTTCCTCCTGGTCGGGACTATGAACCCGGAGGAGGGCGAGCTGCGCCCGCAGCTGCTCGACCGCTTCGGGCTCACGGTCGAGGTCGCCGCCCCCCGTGAGGTCGGCCCGCGTTCGGAGGTGGTCCGCCGCAGGCTCGCCTTCGAGGCGGACCCGGCGGGCTTCGCCGCCCGGTGGGCGCGGGCGGAGGCCGACCTCGCGGCCCGGATCGCCGACGCCCGGCGCAGGTTGCCCGCCGTCGAGCTGTCCGACAGCGCGCTGCGCCAGGTCGCGTCGGTCTGCGCGGCCTTCGACGTGGACGGCCTACGGGCCGACCTGGTGACCGCGCGGGCCGCGATCGCCCACGCCGCGTGGGCGGGGCGTACCGAGGTGAGCAGTGAGGACGTACGGGTGGCGGCCCGACTCGCGTTGCCGCACCGTCGGCGGCGGGATCCCTTCGACGCGCCCGGTCTCGACGAGGACCAGCTGGACGAGGCGCTGGAGGCCGCCCGGCAGGACGAGGGCGACGGACCCGACGACGGCTCGGACGGCCCCGACGACAGCCCGGACGGCAGCGGACCGGACCGCCCCGACGACGGTCCTGGCTGCGGTCGGCCGGACGGTGGCCCGGACGGAGGGCCACCAGCCGACGGTGGTGGGGACGACGACGCGCCCGCGGCCGACAGAACTCCGCCGGAAGGTACGCCCGAGGACCCCGAGACCGGCGACCAGCCGCCCGCCGGCGCCGGAGCGCCCGCGCCGGACCGCCCCGCCGCGACGCCGGACCAGCCGTTTCGTGCCCGGCGGCTCGAGGTGCCGGGCCGGGGCAGCGGTGCGGCCGGTCGGCGCTCCCGGGCGGAAACCTCCTCCGGGCGGGTCACCCGGGCGCGGGTTCCCGACGCCGGCCCGGTGAGCCGACTGCACCTCCCAGCGACGCTGGTGGCCGCCGCGCCGCACCAGGTCGCTCGCGGCCGGACCGGTCGGGGCCTCGTCCTCCACCGGCAGGACCTGCGCGAAGCGGGCCATGAGGGGCGCGAGTCGAACCTCATCCTCTTCGTCGTCGACGCGAGCGGTTCCATGGCGGCCCGGGCCCGGATGTCCGCCGTGAAGGGCGCCGTGCTCAGCCTGCTCCTCGACGCCTACCAACGCCGGGACAAGGTGGGGCTCGTGACCTTCCGCGGCGCCGACGCGACACTCGCGCTGCCGCCGACGTCGTCGGTGGAGGCCGCGGCCGCCCGGTTGTCCGCGCTGCCGACCGGTGGCCGTACCCCGCTCGCCGCCGGGCTGCTCCGCGCCCACGAGACCCTGCGTACCGAACGGCTCCGCGACCCGCGTCGCCGCCCGTTGCTCGTCGTCGTCACCGACGGCCGGGCGACCGGTGTCCGAGGCGCGGACCATCTGGGGCAGGCGCACCGCGCGGCCGACCTGCTCGCCGCGTCCGGCGTCGCCTCGGTCGTCGTCGACTGCGAGTCCGGTCCGGTGCGGCTCGGGCTGGCCGGGCAGCTGGCGTCCGCGCTGCGGGGAGAGGTGCTGCGCGTCGACGAGCTCGCCGCCGACCCTCTCGCCGCGTCGGTCCGCGACCGTACGGTCGACGCGCGCACCGCTCGCTCCCGGACGACGCGACCAGCGACGCGACCGGCCACGTCGCGGCCTCGCCCCAGCGGTCCCCGGCGCGCGCGGGGGGTGGCCTGATGCCGAAGGGCAGGCCGACGACAGTCCCCGACGACGGTCTGACGACCCGGCAACGCCGCAACCGGCCGCTCGTCGTCGTCCACACCGGGGAGATGAAGGGCAAGTCCACCGCGGCGTTCGGGCTGGCGCTACGGGCCTGGAACCAGGGCTGGCCGATCGGTGTCTTCCAGTTCGTCAAGAGCGCCAAGTGGAAGGTCGGCGAGGAGGCCGCGTTCCGCGCGCTCGGCAGACTGCACGAGGAGACCGGCGAGGGTGGCCCGGTGGCGTGGCACAAGATGGGCTCGGGCTGGTCGTGGATCCAGCGCCCGGGCACCGGGATGGGCCCCGAATCCGACCACGCCGCCGACGCCCGCGAGGGCTGGGAGCAGATCAGGCGCGACCTCGCCGCCCAGACCTACCGCCTCTACGTCCTCGACGAGTTCACCTATCCGATGAAGTGGGGCTGGGTCGACGTCGAGGACGTCGTCACCACCCTGCGGGAGCGCCCCGGTGACCAGCACGTCGTCATCACCGGCCGGGACGCCGACCCGCGGCTGCTGGATGCCGCCGACCTCGTCGTCGAGATGACGAAGGTGAAGCACCCGATGGACGCCGGTCAGAAGGGTCAGCGGGGGATCGAGTGGTAAGCGTCCCGCGGGTCGTGATCGCCGCACCGGCGTCCGGCCACGGCAAGACCACGGTCGCCACCGGGCTGATGGCGGCGCTGCGTCGACGAGGCCTCGCCGTCTCGCCGCACAAGGTCGGCCCCGACTACATCGACCCCGGCTACCACGCCCTCGCCACCGGCCGCCCGGGCCGCAACCTCGACCCCGTGCTGTGCGGCGAGGACCTGGTCGCGCCGCTCCTCCTCCATGGCGCCCGCGGTGCCGACGTCGCCGTGGTCGAGGGCGTGATGGGGATGTACGACGGCCGCGGCACCACGTCGTACGGCTCGACCGCGCACGTGGCTCGGCTGCTCGACGCCCCGGTCGTCCTGGTCGTGGACGCCGCCGCGCAGGGCCGCTCGGTCGCCGCGGTGGTCGCCGGGTTCGCGGCGTACGACAGCCGGGTCCGGATCGGCGGGGTGGTGCTCAACCGGGTCGGGTCCCCCCGCCACGAGGAGATCCTGCGGACCGCGCTCGACGACCTCGGCGTTCGCGTGCTCGGTGTGCTCCGGCGCGACGAGGCGGTGGCCACGCCGGCCCGCCACCTCGGCCTGGTCCCGGTCGCCGAACGGGCGGCCGAGGCGACGACGACCGTGGACCGGCTCGGTGCGCTGGTTTCGGCGTCGGTCGACGTCGACGCGGTGCGCGCCCTCGCCCGCTCCGCCGGCCCACTCGCGGCGTCCGCCTGGGATCCCGACGCCCAACTCGCACCTCCCGCGGCGGAGCGGCCGGTCGTCGCCGTCGCCGGCGGCCCGGCGTTCACCTTCTCCTACGCCGAGACCGCCGAACTCCTCAGTGCCGCCGGAGCGCAGGTGGTCACGTTCGACCCGCTGCACGACGAGGCGCTGCCCGACGGCACCCGCGGGCTGGTCATCGGCGGGGGATTCCCCGAGGTGTACGCCGAGACGCTGTCGGACAACGCCCCGCTGCGTGCCCACGTCGCCGAACTCGCTCACCGGGGCGCGCCGATCAGCGCGGAGTGTGCCGGCCTGCTCTACCTCACCCGCGAACTGGACGGCCACCCCATGTGCGGTGTGCTCGACGCACGGGCCGAGATGACGGGGCGGCTGACCCTGGGCTACCGCGAGGCGGTCGCCGCGACCGACTCGGTGCTCGGCGAGGCGGGGACCGTCGTGGCCGGCCACGAGTTCCACCGGACCGTCGTCCAACCAGTCCACGGCGACGCAGCGCCCCTCTCGGCATCCCGGCCCGCCTGGCGGATCGACCACCGGCTGGAGGGTTTCGTCCGGGGCAACGTCCACGCGTCGTACGTCCACCTGCACTGGGCCGCGCGACCAGAGATCGCCCGGCGGTTCGTCGAGGCCGCGCTGGCCGTCGACGTCGCGGCCCGCACGTGACGCGACACGACACGGTCCGCGCCGGCGAGCAGGCGACGAAGGTCGTCGTGGGGGTCGGCGCACGCCGAGGCGCGACGGTCGACGAGGTGGTCGCGCTCGTCCTCGCCGCACTGGACGAAGCTGGACTGTCGCCGCAGTCGGTCACGCAGCTCGCCACGGTCGAGGCGAAGGCCGGCGAGCCCGGCATCGTGGCGGCGGCCGCGAGGTTCGGCTGGCCCCTCCTCACCCATCCGGCGGACCGGCTCGCGGCCGTGGACGTGCCCGGTCCGGGTACGGCGAGTCTCGCCGCCCTCGGAACCGCGAGCGTCGCCGAGGCCGCCGCCCTCGTCGACACCGACACCCTGGTCGTCTCCAAGCGCACGTCGGCGACGGCGACCGTCGCGATCGGCGTCGCGCGACCGGACGGCCGCCGCAGACCAGCCCCGCACAGGCGAAACCACGATCCCCGGGACAGCACCGTGACCGACAGCACCGTGACCAACGACACTCTCGATCCCGCCACCCGTGCGGACGTCGACCTGCGCCACCACGGCGACAGTGAGGTCGGTCCGGGCCTGGTCGACCTCGCCGTCAACGTGCGCGCCGGTACGCCTCCGACCTGGCTGCGCGACGTGCTCGTCCGGTCTCTGGAGGAGGTGGCGGCCTACCCGGATTCGACGACGGCCCGCGCGGCGGTCGCCGCCCGGCACGGCCGGCCGGTCGAGGAGGTCCTCCTCACCGCGGGCGCGGCGGAGGCTTTCGTGCTGCTCGCCCGGGCGCTTCGGCCTCGCCGACCGACCGTGGTCCATCCGCAGTTCACCGAGCCGGAGGCGGCGTTGCGGGCGGCCGGTCACGACGTCGACCGGGTCCTCCTCCCGCCGCCGTTCCACCTCGATCCCGCGCTCGTCCCGGACGACGCCGACCTGCTCGTGGTCGGCAACCCGACGAACCCCACCTCGGTACTCCACCCCGCGCGGACCCTCGCCGCGCTCGCTCGTCCGGGGCGGACCATCCTGGTGGACGAGGCGTTCGCGGACTGCGTGCCGGGCGAGGCCGAGTCGCTCGCCGGCCGTCGGGACCTGCCTGGCGTGGTCGTCGTCCGGAGCCTCACCAAGACGTGGGGGCTCGCCGGTCTACGAGTCGGTTACGTCCTGGCCGACGCGTCTACCGTGGACCGGCTCGCCGCCGTCCAGCCGTTGTGGCCCGTCTCGGCACCCGCCCTGGCCGCCGCGGCGGCCTGTGTCGGCGAGCGGGCCGTGGCCGAGGCGGACGCCTGGGCACGGGTTCTGGCCGGGGACCGGGACTACCTCGCTGGCCTGCTGCGGGACGTGCCAGGCGTCGACGTGGTGCCGGAGAGCAGCGCGTCGTTCCTGCTGGTGCGGATCGCGGACGCCGCGGCGGTACGCGTCGCGCTGCGCGAGAGGGGCTTCGCCGTACGCCGGGGCGACACGTTCCCCGGGCTCGGGACCGACTGGCTCCGCCTCGCGGTCCGCGACCGGCGTACGTCCCACGAGTTCGTCGGTGCCCTGCGCGACGTGCTGACCTGACCCGCCGATCCGCCGACCCCGCTCCGCCGCCGGCGGTTCACACGTCGATGACGACGTACTCCCGATCGACCTCGACCCGGTAGGTCTCCGCCTCGTAGGGCCCCTTGACGTACCCCGTGACGGCGTCCTGCGGTTCGACACTCGTCTCGTAGGCACGCACCCGCGTCTTCGCCGGATCGAACCACGACTGTCCGGTCCGAACGTCGAACTCCCACTGGTGCCAGGGGCAGCGGACGATCTCACCGCGCCGGATGTAGTCGTACTCGCCCGGCACGTCCGACCGCACCAGGCCCGACAGGACGCCCTCACACAGCGGGCCACCCTCGTGCGGGCACTGGTTGCGGATCGCGTAGTAGTCGCCGTGGATGTTGAAGACGCCGATCGAGCGCCTCTCCACCGTGACGATCTTGCGCTGGCCGGGCGGGATCTCGTCGACGGTCGCGACGACGTACTTCGGCATGCGGTGTCCTTTTCGCTGTCCTCGTCGCCGCGTGGCTCAGGAGAGCCCGTACAGGGCCTTGGCGTTGTCGGCGAAGATCTTCGCCCGGTCCTCCTCGGGTAGCCGCACCCGGAACGCGCGGTCGGGATCGTCGTAGTCCCAGTGCGGATAGTCGGTGGAGAACATCACCCGATCAGAACCGCCCAGGTGCTCGAGAACCTGCATGATGTGCCGGGGGTTGTGCGGCTCCTCGATCGGCTGCGTGGTGACCCACATGTGCTCGCGGATGTACTCCGACGGCGCGCGCTTCAGGTGAGGCACCTCCTCCTTCAGCCTGCGCCAGTGCTTGTCGAGGCGCCACATGAGCGGCGGCAGCCAGGCGAAGCCACCCTCGATGAGGACCACCCGCAGCCGGGGGAAGTGTTCGAAGACTCCCTCGCAGACCATGCTCACCACGTGCGCCTGGAACGCCTGCGCCATGTCGGTGTGGTCCTCGATGTAGTACGACGGCCAGCCGGACGCGGTGACGGGCACGCCGCGGGCACCGCCGCCGAAGTGGATGCCGACCGGGAGATTGTTGCGTTCGGCCGCTTCGTAGAGCTTCCAGTACTTCCGCCGGCCGAGTGGCTCCGCGGTCCGGGCCGCGAGCAGGACCTGGACGAAGCCGGGGTGGTCGGCGTACCGGTCGATCTCGACCGCCGCGAGTTCGGCGTCCTCGTACGGCACCGACACACCGGCGCGCAGTCGGGGCTCCTTCTCCAGCCACTCCGCGATCTGCCACTCGTTGGTGGCGCGGGACAGGGCGGCGGAGTACTCCGCGTTCAGCTGGGTGCCCGCCCCTCCGAGACAGTTGAGGACGCCGTACTCGATGCCCTCGGGGTCGAGGTGCTGCTCGCGCATGAACTCGAGGTCGCCGCCCGGCGGTCGGCCCGAAGGCGGCCAGGCGTCGTGCCGCGCCGCCGAGGGAGCACCCTTGGGGTACATCGATCCCGGGTGGGAGCGGGAGCCGAAGAGCTCGCCGTGCCGGCGCCAGCGCTTCGAGAGGTACGGCGTGAGCGCGCCGGCCCAGACCGAGTTGTGGATGTCGCAGTCGACGACCGGACCTCTGTTCCTTCTCACTGTCGCGACCATGGCGCCGTCTCCAGGGCTAGAACCGGTAGGTGGCGATTGCGTTCGTGGCGAGGATCGCGCGTTCCAACTCGGGCGACAGCCCCGACGGAAGCACTCCCTCGTCGTCGTCGAACTGCCAGTGGGGATAGTCGGTGGCGAACAGCAGCATGTCGTCGCAGCCGAGCTGTTCGATCGTCTCGACGAGCTGGCGGGGTTCGGCGGGTTCGTCCAGCGGCTGCGTCGTCAGCCGGATGTGGTCACGGATGACCGACGACGGTTCCCGGGAGACCCACGGGACCTCGCGCCGCAGTCCCTTCCAGTTCTTGTCGAAGCGCCACATCAGCGCGGGCAGCCAGGTGAAGCCGCCCTCGATGAGGACCACACGCAGTCCCGGGAACTTCGCGAACACACCCTCGGAGACCAGGCTCACCACCTGCGCCTGGAAAGCCTGGGTGAGTCCGACGTAGTCCTCCAGGTAGTACGACGGCCAGCCGACCGGCGTCACCGGGTTGCCGCTCACACCGCCGGCGTAGATGCCGACGGCGAGGCCGTGGCGTTCCGCGGCGGCGTAGATCGGCCAGTACCTCCGCTTGCCGAGCGGCGCCTCGGCGCGCACCGGGAGCAGCACCTGCACGAACCCGGGATGGTCGCCGATCCGGTCGATCTCCTTCGCGGCGTAGTCCGGATTCTGTGCCGGTACGACGATCGAGGCCCGCAGCCGGGGTTCCGGGTCGAGCCACTGGGCGGCCTGCCAGTCGTTGACCGCACTGGCCATCGCCAGAGCCCAGTCGTCGTTGTGGATCGCGGAGATCTCGAAGCCGCAGTTGACCACGGCGTACTTCAGCTGCCAGTGGTCGAGCACCTGCGCGCGGATGAGGTCGAGGTTGCTGCCGGGTGGCCCCTGCTCGGGAACGGCTCCGGGCCGCGCCGACAGCGGCGAGCCCTTGGGGTACTGCGCCGGGTCGATCGAGCGGACACCGCTCTCGCTCATGTAGTCACGCCAGCGCTGGTCGAGATACGGCGCCAGGTGCTCGACCGAGGGGACGGTGATCTGGACGTCGCAGTCGACCACGTCGGCTGCCGCCCACCGTGCGAGCCGCCCTGGCTCCGGGGTTCCGGACCTGTCGCTCATGCCGCGGTCCTTGTCCTCGCCTGGATGCGGATAGGAAGTACTGAGATTGACTGCCGGAAAATGAATTCCACGATGCGACATAGTTAAGGAGATCGGGGAACTGTCGTCAAGTCTCGCGCGGGAGCGGGCGGGGTGGGTCGCACGCCATGGCCGTTTGTGGCCCTGGGCGCGTCGGCACCGCCGGAAGTACTGTCGACGACGGCCGAACGCGGGTGCCGTTCCGGTTGTGCGCATCCTTGGCCTGGGTGTGTGGCCTGGTGCGTGGTCCGAGCCTCGCGGGAGGGCGCCCCATCGAACCGTCGGAAGGAACAACGATGCGGATCCTGGTCACAGGCGCGAGCAGCAACATCGGGAAGGGCATCGTCGCTCGGCTGCGCGCGGCCGGCCACAGTCTCGTCCTGTCAGACCTCGATCCGCTGCCGGACGAACCGCAGTTCGCCGGACTGGAGTTCGTGCAGTGCGACATCCAGGTCGGCTTCGGCCTGGAGGGGGCGGCGCAGGGGTGCGACCTGCTCCTCCACCTGCCGGCCTGGCACGGTATGCACTCGCGGGTGAAGACGGAGGCCGACTTCTGGCGCCTCAACGTCGACGGGACCTTCTGGGTGTTGCAGGCCGCCCGGTCGGCGGGCGTCCGCAGGTTGGTGTTCCTCTCGTCGCAGACGTGGCACGACCACTACGGCAAGTACGGCTTCACCAAGCGCGTCGGTGAGGAGCTGTGCGAATATCACCGCCGCAACCACGGAATGCGTTACGTCTCCGTCCGCCCGCACGACTTCACGCCGTGGGGCGCGGACTATCTGAACCGCTATGGCGCCAGGCTCCTCTACGGCGGTGTCGACCGCGAGGACATGCTCGACTGCGTGCAGGCCTCGGTCCGCCACCTGGAGCCTGACCTGCCGGCCGGTGCCGAACCCGAAGCGGTGGTCGTCGACGCCGTACGCCCCGACGTCTTCACCGAGGAGGCCCTCGAAGGGTGGGAGGACGACCCGCTGGCGGCGTGCGAGCGGATCTTCCCGGGCTCGCGTGAGCTCCTCGAGCGGTATGCCATCGACATCAGCCGCCGCCCGTCCGTCGTTCACGGGATCGGCGCGGAGGCGATCGGGTACGCGCCACGGCGACACTTCGGCACCTTCCTCGAGGAGTTGCGGACCCTGGACGCCAAGGGGGAGCAGGCCGTCGCGGCGATGCGCTGCCCGTACTGAGCCCTCGCGTTTCGAAGCGGCGAGGTGTTGGCGCGGGGTGGCGCGGCGCGTCCCTGGGTTGCCGGCCGCGCCGCGCCCCCGCCCAGCGGCGCTCACCGCCGGATCAGCGTGGTGTCGTTGGGTCGGATGACGTTCTGGTAGAGATCCACCCAGGGCGGCGGGATGTATTCGGGGTGCCCGTCGCTGCTCATGCGCACGGTCCAGCCTTGGGTGTGGATGACGGTGTGGTGGTGTTGGCAGAGGAGGACGCCGTTGTCGATGTCGGTTGCTCCTCCGTCCACCCAGTGCTTGATGTGATGCGCTTCGGTCCACTTCTCGGGTCTTCGGCAGTCGGGGAAGTGGCAGAAGTAGCCGTCACGTTCGGCGAGGGCGTGTCGTTGCGAGGACGTGAACAGGCGGGTCCCTCTGCCGAGGTCGAGAACCGCCCCATCTCCACCAAGCACCACGGGGATGATCTCCGCGTCGCACGCCAACTGCCGCACCAGCGTCGCTGACAACGGAGGCCCCGTGATCCGGTAGCCGATCAGGGTCTGCCAGGCGGTACCGGTGCTTACCTCGCCGCTCCCGTCCTTGTCGGCCTGCGTCTGCACCTTCAGGTGGGTGGGTCCGGAGTCGGTGAGGACGGAGTTGAGGGTGCCGTAGCCGAGCCGGGCCACGAGTTCGTCGTGGTTCATCGTCACGGTGAGGCGTGGCCGTGTGCCGCCGCGGGTGGGCGCGCTGGCTGCTGCCTGGGCCAGGGCGACGAGTTCGGCGAAGGCGTCTGCCTGCCGTCGTTCGCTGCTGCGCAGGTCGGGCCCGTCAGGACCGGTCGGCCGAGGCCGAGCCAGCGGATCCAGCAGCGCCTGCAGAACCGCGAGAGTAGGCACGTCGAGGCGCATGAACATGGTGCCCATCCCGTCGCGGACCGGCCCGAAGCTCAACGTGCGGTTCTCCCTGGCGCGGCGTTCCTGCTCCTCCAACTGCTTGCCGATCCGGCGTTCGGCGTCCTCGGGCGCGACCACCTCATACAAGTGCTTGCCGGCCTTGTCCAAGTCGTCGACATCAAGTGCCTGCGCGCTGTCCAGCAGGAACGCTTCCGCCTCCGCCCGTACGGCGGCGTCGACGTCGTTGGGGAGGCGGCGGATCGCGCGTTCGATGACCTGCGCCTGACCCAGCGAGATCTCGCCCTCGCCAAGAGCGCGACCGGTCGCTTGGAGCGTCTGGTCCAGCGCCTTCGCGAGCCGAACTGACACCGACGTCTCACGCCGCCCCATCCGCGTCACCTGCTGCACCCACCCGGCCGTGGTCGCAGCACCGGTCAGCTTCCTGACCTCGTTCAGCTCGGCCTGCCGCGTCAGAGACAACCGCAACGAAGCGAGCTTCGCCTCGCAGACAGCGACCTGCCGTAGCGCCGACTCATACTCACCCAACGGCAACGACACTGTCGGGCACTCCACCGCACCTTCGATCTGCTCACCCACACCGGTAAGCCAAGCCAGCAACGGATGCGCGAAGCCCGCACCGGTGTCGATGTCCATGACCAAACCCTAGACCCGACCACCGACAACAATCCCTGTAAAACAAGGGACTCTGAGTCTGTCGTCGAAACGGATTCCGACTATTTTCTAAGGCGCGGTAAGGCACGCGGGCGTCGCCTACGCGCGGCTAGCGACGCGTGGTGAAGTACTGCTCCGGATTCGACGGACCGGGTTCGGGATAGTCGGACTCGATCATCATCGTCGTCGGCACGTTGTGGAAGTCGGTCCGCTTGATCCCGTATCCCTTCGGTGGCAGGCTGATCCCGATCACGTAGAACTGCTCACGGGCCATCGTGATGACCTGGCGGAGGAGACGGTCCTGCTGCGCGGGGTCGCCGGCCGTCGCCATCTGGTCGTACAACCGCATCTGCTCCCGCACCGCGGGCGGTGGCTGCTCTCCAGCCTCGCCGTGCGACTGGTACCACGCCGCCCAGGGGATGGCGAAGTTCGACTCGTCGCGGTAGGGCATGTAGTAGCGAGGCTCGAGTCGCGGGTCCATTCCTCCGACGTCGCCCTGCCACACGACGGCGTCGCAGAGGTTCGCGTCCTTGCGTTCGTAGAGGAGTGAGGCGTCCTCGGACCGGACACTCGCCTCGATCCCGACCTCGCGCCAGTATCCACGCACCATGTCGGCCACGGCCGCCCAGGCGAAACCGTAGTCGCGGGTGGCGATCTCGACCGTGAACCTGATCGGCTGCCCGTTCGGGCCGAGCCGCACGCCGTCCGCGTCGCGTTGGGTGTAGCCGGCCTGGTCGAGGTGTCGGTTGGCCAGGTCGACGTCGTACGCCGTGTACTGCGTCGCGAGCACCTCGTCGTAGAAGTCGGACTCCGGCCGGGGCGCCGCTTGGTACGGCTTGCCCTGCCGCTGGTAGGCGGCGACGATGATCTCCGGCCGGTTGATGGCGTGGGAGAGCCCGATCCGGAAGTCCTTGTTGCGGAAGATCTCGCGCTTCACCGGATCCTTGTGGCAGAGGTTCAACGAGAAGATCGCGGTGTTCATGTTGGCGTTGACCATCTCGAAGAACTCGTAGCCGCCCTTGTCCCGGCTTCTCGCGAGCACCGGCTTGTTCCGCAACGAGTTGATGGTGCGGGTCTGCATGTCGAACTCGCCGTTGGTGGCCTTGAGCAGCATGACCTCGGGGTCGGAGATGAGCTCGTTGACGAAGGAGTCGATGTAGGGGAGTTGGCTGCCGTCCGGATCGACCTTCCAGTAGTACGGATTGCGTTTGGCGACGAACTGCGTGCCCTTTCCGATCGGCTGGGTGACCATCCATGCCCGAAGGGTGGGCAGCTCGGGGTTGGCCCAGACGTCCCGCTTGGCGTCGAACAGTTGGCGCCAGTCGTCGAACTTCTCCGCCTTGGCGAGGTCGTCGGCGTTGTCGGCGAAGTCGGCGTGGAACCTGGACAGGTAGTGCTTGGGGTGGACCACAAGATCCAGGCCGTACGCCTTGGTGGCCATGCGCTGGGCGAACAGCGCGTTGGGGGAGGGGAACGTCAACCGGACGGCGTAGTCGTCGATCTTCGCCATGGTGCCGGGGCCCTCGCCGGTCGTGTAGGCGGCGGCGAGGACGGGGGAGAGGTCCTCGTTGCGGAGGATGTCGTTGAAGGCGAAGAGGACGTCGTCGGCGGTGAACGGCTCGCCGTCGGACCAGCGGGTGCCTTCGCGGAAGCGGAAGACGTACTCGGTCGCTTCGTCATTGACCTCGAAGGACTCCGCGACTCCCGGCAGCAGCTGGTCGCGGCCGAAGCTGCGCGCGTCGGTTCGCCACCGCAACAGCGGGTCGTAGCCGAGCGTACGGTCGAGCCAGGAGGTGTCGGACGGTCCGAGCATCGCCGCGCGCCAGGTGCCGCCGTAGCTGCCCGCCCGCTCCGCCGGATGGACGACGAGTGGTTTCGTGGGCAACCGTTCGTTGACAGGTGGCAGATCGCCGGCCTTCACCCGGGCGGCGAGTTCCGGCGCCTCCTTGCCCTTGGTGGTCGCCGCGTCGCCGGGTCCGGAGCGCTGCCGCTGGGTGCTGGGATCTGTCGACAGCAGGCTGCAGCCGGTCGCGGTCATGCCGGCGAGGATCGAGACGCCGCCGACTCCGAGGAGCCTTCTGCGGCTGAGCGCATCGGTTTCTGGCTTCTTCTGCCCACCCATGTCGTGCTCCTCTCCGGGAGGCTCCACCGGATGCGGCGGCCCGGACGGCGAACGTCCGTCGAGCGCGTGGATCGCTGCACTGTAACGATTTACCGGGGGAGCGACAAGACATCGAAGCAGCCCTTCGAAGCAGCGCAGCCGAGAGTGGCCTGGCAACCGGTTCGACTTCCTCAACCGGCCACATCCGTTGTGAGGAAAGCCGTTCCGCGCCCGTTCACACCTGCACACTGGATGGGTCGGTTGTTTCGCCCCACCGTGACGAGACGCCGGGTCGGTGAGTGGGACGCGGCTGGCACGACCTGACCGACCGCGTCGGCCTGGTACGACGTTGAATCGCGAACCCGCCCGCACGGGAGGTGTGGTGGACGGCGCGAAGGTGAGTCTGCACGACGTCGCCGCGCGTGCCGGCGTCTCGCCGAGCACCGTGTCCAACGTGCTCAACGGCAGGCTCGGCCGGATGCGCCCCTCCACGAGGGACCGCGTACGCCAGGCCGTTCGCGACCTCGGCTACGTTCCCAACCAGCTTGCCCGGCAGTTCCGCACCGGCCAGGTCCGCACGATCGGTCTGATCGTTCCGTCGGTGGCCAACCCGTTCTGGGGCCTCGTCGCCCGACGGGTGGAACAGGCGGCCAGTGAACGCGGCTACCAGGTCCTGCTCTGCAACTCCGAACGTGATCCGGGGCGGGAGGCGAGGTACGCGGAGACCCTGCTCGACTCCGGCGTACGTGGGCTGATCTTCGGCTCGTCGCCGCTCTCGTTCGACCACCTCGCCACGTTTCGATCCCGCGGCCTGCAGATCGTGGCGTTCGACCGATCGCTCGCGGGCGCCGGCGCACCCGTGGTCGGCAGCGTCGAGATCGACAACGTCCTCGCCGCCAGGTTGGCGATCTCCCACCTCACCGGACTCGGGCACCGGCGGATCGGCTTCCTGTCCGGGCCCATCCGGACCGTGAGCCGCCGGGCCCGGTTGGCCGGCTACCAGGAGGCGCTCGCCGCCGCGGGGATCGAGCATGATCCGGCCCTGGTCTGGGAAGGCACGTCGGTCGCGACCTTCGGTGATGCCGACGGCGCCGAACTCGGCCGTACCGGCGCCCATCACCTGCTGAGCATGCCGGACCGGCCGTCCGCGCTCTTCACCATCAACGACATGTACGCCCTCGGTGCCTACGCCGGTGCCGGCGACCTGGGCCTCCGGGTCCCCGACGACGTGTCGGTGCTCGGCTTCGACGACCTGCCCGTGCTCGCGGAGGTGGCGATGCCGCCGCTCACGACCGTTCGTCAGCCCGTGCCGTCGATGATGCGCTTCGCGACGAGCCAACTGATCGGGCGGCTCGAGGGCGAGATGACCGGCGAGCCGCGGCACCTGACCGCGACCCCGGAGCTCGTCGTACGACAGTCGACCGCGCCGCCGAGTCCGGCCGGGCGGACCGAGAACCGAAGGGAGCCCTCGCGTGGGGAACGCCAGAATCGCGCTGATCGGACTGGGCGCGATGACACAACGCGTGCACCTTCCATCCCTCGCGTCGTTCGAGGACGTCGACCTGGTCGGGGCGTGTGACCTCGACGCCGAGCGCCTGGCCACGGTCGCGGACCGGTACGACATCCGCGACCGCTACAGCGGCTACCGCGCCATGGTCGAGGAGGTCGGTCCGGACGGGGTCTACGCGGTGGGCCAGCCGCACCTGATGTACGACGTCTGGACCTGGTGCCTGCAGCAGGGGGTCAACCTCTACATCGAGAAGCCGCTCGGGCTGAGCTGGCATCAGGCGCAGATGCTCGCGCACCTCGCGAGCGAACGCGCCGTGATCACCCAGGTGAGTCTGCAGCGCCGGACAAGTCCGCTGCTCGTGGCGATGCGCGACGCCTGCGTGGCGCGGGGGCCGGTGACCCATGCGGTGTGCGAGTTCTACAAGTGCGACCAGCGCGCGTTCGTCTCGCCGCGCGACCGGATGCTCGACGACGGCGTACACGCCATCGACACGCTGCGCTGGATCTGCGGCGGCGAGGTGGTCGGGGTCGAGAGTCACTGCCGGCGGGTCGGTGCGCCCGACATCAACTGGTTCACCGCGACGCTGCACTTCGACAACGGCTCGACCGGAATCCTGTTGGCCAGTTGGGCGAGCGGACGGCGGATCTTCCGGGTCGAGATGCATTCCGAGGGGATCTGCGCCGACGCCGATCCCGAAGGGCAGGCGCGACTGTTCGCCGACGGGAACACGGAGGGGACGACGTACGACACCCGCACGGTCGCGGGCAGCGACGAACTCCATGTCTATGGAGGTTTCCGGCGGAAGAACCGCGAGTTCGTCGACTCGCTGCTGGCCGGTGCGGAGCTGACCAGTTCGCCGTTCGGGGACGCGTTGAAGACGATGGAGGTCGCGGAGCAGATCCTCGCCCAGGCGGTCCTGCGCCGCTCCTAGATGCTCGCCGGCTCGGCGAAAGTTCGGTGCGGTCCGAACGATCCGACGCCTAGGGTGTGCCGGTGCGTTCTCCAGGCATCCTCCGACGACAGGCTCCCTCCGAGATTCCCGCAGGCGTTCCCGCAGGTGGTCCGGCCGACGCTCCTGCCGGTCACGCCGGCTACCTCCCGATCGCCGCGGCGGCGACGACCGAGCTCCTGTGGGCGGCGGCGTTCGTCGCGATCCGGCACGTGGGCACGGCGTTCTCGCCCGGCGCGCTGTCGCTGGGTCGGCTGGTGGTCGGCAGTCTCGTCCTGGGCGCCTTCATGCTGGTACGCCGGCCCGCCTGGCCACCGCGGGCGATGTGGCCGCGGCTGGTGGTCGTCGGCGTGCTGTGGTTCGGTATCTACAACATCGCCCTGAATGCCGGCGAACAGCGGGTGGACGCCGGCACCGCCGCGATGGTGGTCAACGTCGGGCCGATCCTGCTCGCGGTCCTGGCCGGGGCCTTCCTGGGGGAGGGATTCCCGCGGTCCCTCCTGCTGGGCAGCGCGGTCGCCTTCGCCGGCGTCGTGGTGATCGGTCTGGCGACCTCGGTGGACGCGAGCGCGGACGCGGTGGGTGTCCTGCTCTGCGTCGTCGCCGCGGTCGCGTACGCCGTGGCGGTGGTGGCCCAGAAACCGCTGCTGACCCGGCTGCCGGCGCTGCAGGTCACCTGGCTGGCCGCCACGATCGGAGCCGTGAGCTGCCTGCCGTTCGGTCCGAGCCTGGTCCGCGAGGCGGCTGCCGCTCCGCCGTCCATGCTCGCCTGGGTCGTGTTCCTCGGCGCCTTCCCGACGGCACTGGCGTTCACCACGTGGGCGTACGCGCTGTCCAGGACGAGTGCCGGCCGGATGGGCGCGACGACCTACCTCGTCCCGCCGATCGCCGTCCTGCTCGGCTGGGTCCTGCTCGGCGAGACTCCGGCCACCCTCGCCCTGGGCGGTGGCGTGTTGTGCCTGATCGGCGTTTTCCTGACCCGCCGCACCCCTCGCCGCACCCCTCGCCGCACCGGTCGCCGCAAGGTCGCCGCGGACGTGGACGCGGACGCGGCCGCGGACACGGTCGCGGCGGGCGCACCCGGCCGTGGAAGGTCAGGGGACCAGTGAGGACGCGCCCCTGCTCGGGCGCTCCGCACCACCCACGTCGAGCGACCCCCGCGGTGCCGGCAGCTCCGTAGGCCACCGGCCGAGCCGTGTCTTTCCCCACGGCTTGTAGACCGAGAGGACCGTGGCGAGGACGAGCATCGCGAGGTGCGCCACAGACAGGCCGAGCAGGAGGGTCGTCGGTGCTGTCGCGAGGTCCAGGATCGGGTCACCGCCGGCCACGGCGCCGGCCGAACCCCTGGTCGTTCCAGTTGCGGCCTGGGCGGCCTGGGCGAGCCGGTCGGCGAGCAGGACCGCGGTCCCGATCACACCCACGGTCAGTGCCAGCTTCGTCGCCACCCAGTAGTGCCGCAGCAGGCCCCACTTCGTTCCCAGCGACAGGGCCACGCCGGTGACCACCGTCGCGACCGCGAGTGGGCGAAAGGCGATGTTCAGCACGTCCATCGCGGTGAACCTCGCCATCGCCACCACGGTGGCGACCGAGGAGACCGCCGCGATTCCGAGGACCAACTTGGCGGCCACGATGCCGAGCCAGGCGACGGAGACGATGAGGTGCACGGCGACCAGGAACCTGTACGTCGAAGGCGACACGCGCCGCCCCCGGCCGCCGTTCCTTCGCGAACGCTCCGGCTGGTTCACGTCCCACCCTCCCGGTTCGGTGCCGTCGGCTCCGGATCCGCTCCGGACGCCCACCTCACGGTCCCGGGTTTCCGCGCGTCGAGCGTCCGGTCGGGTGCGACATCACAGCTACGCTCGCCCACGTAGGGGGACGCCGAGCGCCCGTGTCAGTGCCGTCGTTTCGCGGGACCCGGCCTACGTCGGGTGACGTAGTGGCGGGGTCGCTTCCGGACCGATGTCGGCGGCCCGCTCGTGCCGGACGCTTTCGGTATGGCCGGAGGAGGGTGGGCACATGACGGTGTCGACGTCGCTGCGCAGGGACGCCGCCTTCGCGGTCGGCCTCGCCGTGGTCGCGACCGTCTGGACGTGGGCCGCCGCGCCCTACCTGCAGCAGGAGCGGCCGATCGACGTCCAGGGGTTCGCGATGATGGTGGGTGCCGCTCTCGCCCTGACCCTCCGACGGCAGTGGCCACTGCTGGCCCTGGCGGTCACCGCGACGCTGACCTCGGCGTACCTCGTGGTCGGCTACCCCTACGGCCCGATCATGGTCGCGTTCCTCGTCGCGGTCTACACGGTCGCCCGCTACCTCCCCCTCCGCCGGGCGCTGCCGTCGTGCGCCGCGGCGCTGGCGGTCTTGTTGCTGCACGTGTTCACCAACGACGCCGCCCTTCCCGGGCTGCTCGGTGTCATCCCCGGCTCGGCGTGGGTGGTGGTGCCGTGCGCGGTCGGCGTCAGCGTTCGGGCGCGCAGGGAGTACGCCGAGCGGACCAGGGCGGAGGCGGTCCGTCAGCATGTCCTGGACGAGCGCCTGCGGGTCGCCCAGGAGGTGCACGACGTCGTGGGCCATGGCCTCGCGGCGATCAAGATGCAGGCAGACGTCGCCCTCCACCTGCTGGCGAAGAAGCCTGAACAGGCCGAGGCCGCACTCGACGCCATCAGCCGTACGAGTACCGAGGCGCTGGACGAACTCCGGGCCACGTTGGCGGTCGTCCGGCGAACCGACGTCGAGTCCCCGCGCGCACCCGCGCCCGGGCTCGGCCGGATCGAGGACCTGCGCCAGCGCATGAGCGAGGCGGGGCTGGTCGTCGAAGTCGACGTCACCGGACGTCGGCGTCGCCTCCCGCCGGCCGCCGACCTGGCGGCCTACCGCGTCGTCCAGGAATCGTTGACGAACGTACTCCGGCACGGCCAGACGAAGGTTGCGACCGTGCGGATCGGTTACGAGACTGGCGGCGTGACGCTCGCGATCTCCAATCCCGCCGACGCGGTGTGGGCCCGGGAGGACGGCCTCGGCATTCCGGGGATGCGGCAACGCGTGACCTCCCTGGGTGGTGAGTTCAGTGCCGGGCGGTCGTCGCGGGGTCTCTTCGAGGTCTGCGCCACCATTCCGGTGGCCGAGGAGATCCCCTACGACGAGGAGACCTCCGAGGCCGACGAGACGTCCCACGCCGGAGAGAGGTCCCACGCCGGCGCAACGTCCGACGCCGGCGAGCTTCCGTCCGGCGACCACACGACAACGGGGGACCGCTCGTGATCTCGGTACTCATCGTCGACGACCAGGACCTCGTCCGCCTCGGACTCCGCACCCTGGTCGAGAACGAGGACGGTCTGCGGTTCGCCGGAGAGGCGGGCGACGGCCTGGCCGCGGTCGCTGCGGCGAAGGAACACCGCCCCGACATCGTCCTGATGGACATCCGGATGCCCGGTGTCGACGGACTCGAGGCGACGCGCCGGATCGGTGCCGACCCCGACCTCGCCGACACCAGGGTCATCGTGCTGACGACGTTCGAGCTGGACGAGTACGTCTTCGACGCCCTGCGTCACGGCGCCAGCGGCTTCCTGTTGAAGGACACCAAGCCGGCCGAACTGCTCCAGGCGATCCGGCTCGTGGCCGACGGCGGAGCCCTGCTCTCACCGTCGGTGACCCGCCGGGTGGTCCGGGAGTTCGCGGCCCGGTCGGTGCGGACGGTGAAGCCGCATCCCCGACTCGACTCGCTCACCGACCGTGAGCGCGAGGTCGTCGGACTGGTCGGGGAGGGGCTCAGCAACGACGAGATCGCCGAACGCCTCGTGGTCAGCCCCGCGACCGCCCGTACCCATGTCAGCCGGGCCATGACGAAGTTGGCCGCGCGTGACCGGGCACAGCTCGTCGTCTTCGCCTACCAGTCCGGTCTCACGAGCTGATCGATCTCCCGGGTCCCGTCCCTGGCCGGGGACCACGCCCCCTACAGTGGCGACGTTCCCCCGGACGAAGGAGTACTCGTGCCCAAGCCGCCGATCCCCGCTGACGTTGTCGAAATGCTGAAAAGGCCCAACCCGGCGGTCATGGCCACCGTGCGCGCGGACGGTACGCCGGTCTCGGCGGCGACGTGGTACCTCTGGGACGACGGTCGCGTTCTGCTCAACCTCGACGCCGGCCGCAAGCGTCTGGAGCACATGCGTGCCAACCCGCACGTGACCCTGACCGTGCTGGACGGCGAGTCGTGGTACCGCACCGTGACCGTGCAGGGGACGGTGACGTTCGAGGACGACACCGACCTGGTCGCCATCGACCGGCTGTCGAAGCACTACAGCGGTGAGCCGTACGACAACCGCGAGCGGCCGCGCGTCACCACCTGGCTGAACGTCGACACCTACCAGGTCTGGGGCTAGGCAGTCTTCTGGACACGGCCTGTACCGCCGGCGTGGCTCAGCGGGGGAGCAGCCCCGCCTGGCGGTACAGCGCTCGAAGGTAGCGCCGCATCTCGGCGGCGTCGGGCGGATCGGGCTGGAATACGCGGTAGGTGACGGCGCCGGCCATCATGTCGGTCAGCACGTCCAGGTCCGCGTTTTCCGGCACCGTGCCGATCGCCTTCGCCCGCTCCAGCAACGCGCTGGTCAGCCTCCGCCGCGGCAGGATGTTGTGCTTCCAGTACGTCGCCAACAACGCCGGATTGCTGACCGCCGAGCCCAGCACCCGGGAGACGAGCGCGCGGAACTCCGGACTGGCCGCCGCCTCGGCTGCCGACGGTAGGGCGCGCTCGATGAGCTCGTGGGGCGAGACGGTCTCGATCTCGTCGTTCGTCGGCCACCGGTCCTCATCGTTCACCAGTGACTCGATCGCCTGGACGAGCAGGTCCTCCTTGGTGGACCAGCGGCGGTAGACCGTGAGCTTGCCCACTCCGGCCCGCTTGGCGATCTGCTCGATGCTCGCCCCGTCCACACCGCGTTCGAGGAAGAGCTCCAGCGCTGCCCGCAGGATCGCGTCCTCGACCTCCGGATCGCGGGGCCGGCCGCGACCGCGCGGCGCGGGGGCGGTGTCGGGGTTCGCTTCGGTCATCGGGTCGGCCGTTCCTCCACCAGTGCGTTCCGCAGCCACCGATCCAGACCGGCGGAGTCGGCCTCGCCGCGCCACGTCACGTGGGCGTCCGGTCGTACGAGCACCACGTCATCCAACCCCACGTCGCCCAGTCCCACGTCGTCCGGTTCCGTGTCGTCCAGTCCCCCCGTGCCTGGTGAACCGGAGCCGCGGCGTAGCGGTGTCACGCGCTCTCCCAACCACCGGCGCGCCGTGGCGAGGCAACCGTCCGCGGCTCCGGCGGGGACGAGGAGCGCCCAGTGCGTGCCGAGTTCGGTGTGCAGGCGGGACGGCGTGCCGTCCGCGCGCAGACAGGCCAGGTCCGCGATCCGGTCCCCGGCCCGCGGCCGTCGTCTGGGCCATCCTCTGGGCAACCCGCTGGGCAATCCGCCGCGTCGTCCGCTGTCGGCGAGTGGTCCGCGCCGGTAGCTGACCCACAACTGTGACGTCGAGTAGGTCGCCCATCGCTGGATCGCGGAGACGTTGAGGAGAGGAACCACGATCCGGTCCCGGAGGAACCGACCGACGGGGCCACTGGTGATGTTCACCCGAGTGGTCGCGGTGCTGCCGCGCAGCACCTTGGCCGCGAGCGGGCGGCGTTCGGACTGGTAGGTGTCCAGTAGAGACTCGCGTGCCTGGCCGGACACGACGAGTGCGAGTTTCCAGGCGAGGTTCTCGGCGTCGCCGATACCGGTGAGCATGCCCTGTCCGCCGAAGGGCGCATGCGCGTGGGCCGCGTCGCCGGCCAGCAGCATCCGGCCACGTCGGTAGCTGTCCGCCAGTCTGCGGTGCGCGCTGAACGCCGACGCCCAGGTCGCGTCCCGGATCGGTCCTGTCGAGTGTCCGGTCCGTTGCGAAAGGATCTCGTGGACGCGATCGAGGATCTGCCGCTCCGTGGGCTTCCCGTCGTGTTCTCCCGGGTCGTAGGCGAGGATCCGCCACAGGTCGTCCGGGCCGCCCGGTTCGGGTATCGGCATCGGCATCGCGCCGACCATCCCGTCGGGATGGACCCACCCGGTCGTCCCGGTTCGGTCGAGATCCCAGTTCAGGTGGACGTCGGCCAGCAGGAACCGCTCGCTGACCCGCGCGCCCGGGAACCCGATGCCGGAGAGCTCTCGGGTGGTGCTGGCGGTGCCGTCGCAGCCGACCAGCCAGCGGGCTCGTACCGGTTGCCCGTCACCGACGACGGCGGTGACTCCGTCCGCGTCCTGGCTGGCGTCGAGCAGCGGGGTGGCCCATTCGGGCTGACCGCCCAGTGTGGCCAGCCGGGCTCTCAGCGCCGCCTCGACCCGGGCCTGCGAGATCAGCATCGGGGGAGCGGCGGTCCTCATGCCGACGTCACCGAACCGCAGCCTTGCCACCGGGCGGTTCCCCACGTACGTCGTGATCGTCATCGCCTTCAATGCCTCGCTCGGCAGCGTGCCCAGCGCTCCCAGCCGGCTCAGTACTTCCGAGCCGCGGGCGTGCAGGAAGTTCGCCCTCGACGTGGCGGCGGGTCCGGCCGACCGGTCCACCACGCGCACCGAGACGCCCTGCGACAGCAGGCCGCAGGCCAACGCGAGCCCGGTCGGGCCCGCGCCGACCACCAGGACATCCGTCGTCCGCATCTCAACCCCCAGTTTGTTAACGGTACGGCCCCGTAAACAAAATAGGCGAGAGGTGGTCCGATGTAAACCTATCGGCGGACAGTCCTGCGTCGCCGTCAGGACCGCCCGACTCCGGCCGTAGGTCGAGCGGGTGGCTGGCCTATGACGGACGCAACGGTTCTGAGTGGGCGTTGGTGATCCTAGGGTGGGGCGATTTCCCTTGCCAGGTTGACGAATCCCGATGACTCGGTGACGCGCCCGGCGCGGCCCCGAGACGGCTGGAGGATCCCATCGTGATCGCACCCGAGCCCACCCCCGGGCGCGGCGACATCCACAGTCGTAGGGCACTGCTGGGCGGCGTCGCCGGCGCGGCCGCCCTGGCCGCGCTTCCCGGCCACGCAGGTCGGGCCGCCGCTGCGGGACCGGCGACATTGGCGCGAGGGATCACGAAACCGACCACCGATCTCCTCGCGGTCACCGGCCCCGGACAACCGCGCTGGCTCTCGGTCCCGATGAGTCGCATCGTCGCCAATCCGTACGACTTCAACCAGACCACCAGTGAGGTCGTCCAGAACAGCGGACCCGAGCTTCCGCTCTCGGCTGGGTACTACGCACACGACGAGGCGAACCGCGTGCCCTCCATGCTCATGCTCTTCCGGCGGCCACCAGGGGAGCCGCACCCCGAGCCGCCGCCGGTCGCCTTCGACGACGACTTCGACGAGCTCGCACCCGAGTGGGAGGCCGAGCCAGGCGTGTCGGCGCAGGTCGTCGACTCGCGGCTGACGATGGTGCTTCCGGACGACGCGCCGAACGCCTGGGGCGCCCTGTCGCACACCCTGACCGTCGACGTGGACGCCTTCCCGGTGGTGACGATCGAGGTGCCGAGCGTCGCCGGGGCCTGGGCACTGAAGGTCAACGACGGGTCCGCCCCGGTCGACACCGTGCTGCAGGGCGACACCTCAGGCGCTGGCTCGTTCAGCTACGACCTCACCAAGGCGACCGGCTGGTCCGGTGTCCAGACGTTCTCCCTGCGGCTGTTCGTGGTGCAGAAGAACGCTCCACTGGTCGTGGACCGGATCACGGTCCAGGGGCAGCCGACGTCCTGGCTCGAGCCGGCGGAGCGGTTCTCCACCACCTGGCGGCCCGAGGCGCTGGAGTTCTCGGCCAGCTACGCCGGAGGGGGTGCCGTCCGGGGGCGGGACCAGTTCCACGACGCCGGGAGCCTCACCCGGGTCCTCACCGTGGACGGGCTGGGCGTCGGCGGGGCGTCCCTGCAGCTGGCCGGACGCTACGTCGGCCAGGTCTCCCACGAGCCGGACCGCGGTGTGCTGACGGTCAGCACGGACACGTTCAGCTACTCGATCTGCGTCGGAGCCCGCCGGACGGTGGAGTTCTTCGCGAGTGAGACCGACCTGCGAGCGGGCGGCCCGACGGTCTCGCCGGCGCCGCCGTCCGGGTACTGGAGCGTCCGAGCCCCGGCCCGGGACACCACCGTCGTCGGCGTCGGCTTCGTCTACCGTGGCGAGGATCCTGGAGTCTCCGTGGCCCGGGCGCTCGCCGCGTCCGAGCCCGCTGTCGCGGGCAGGGACCTGCGGCGTTGGCGGGACTACTGGAACTCCGTCCTCGCGCGCGTACCCCACCCACGGGACTTCGCCCTTCCCGCTGTCGCGGCGGACGGCGTGACAGCGGAGGACGTCGCTTCTACCTACTACCGGGCATGGCACTTTCTCGCGGCCAACCTGCTGCCTGCCGGCCCCGAGGTCGGTTTCTCGTACCCGCAGGTGGCGACCGGAAAGCCGTCGATGTGGAACTTCGGCGCGCCGGGCTCGCGGCCGTCGGCGAGCTGGGACAGCCTGCTCGGGATCCAGTACCTCGCCTACCTCGACGCCGATGCGGCGTGGGGAGCCTTCCAGGGCCTGATGTCTCTGGTGGACGAGAGCGGAAAGCTCGGCGGTGAGAGCCTCCCGAGCCGCAAGGCCCAGACCGCCTGGATCCTCTCTTCCGTCACCGGTGACCAGGGGAGGTTGGCCGCGATCTACGCGGATCTGCGCCGCTATCTCCTGTGGGCGGAGGCGAATCCGCGTTGGATCTTCGGCGACCACGACATCCCCGACGAGCGGGACGCGGAGTTCGTGGCGTCCCTGATCATCGACTTCGGCTACGCCGAGCGCATCGCCGCCGCCGTGGGTGCCGATGCGGACATCGCCTTCTGGCGTCGGCACGCCGCCGACCTCACCCGCGACTACCTGACCTGGTTCTTCCCGACGACGGGCACGAACCGGACGCTGCAGTACCACTATCTCGACGGCAGCCATGCCGACAGCGCCGGCAACACCCTGTGGGTGTGCACCGGCCTCCACCTGCGGAACCTGCCCGAGGGCGAAAGCCGCCTCCTACGGGACCGCTTCCTCGCTGGCTTCGACCCGACCGCCACTCTGGCCGGCTGGGGTTTCCCGGACGTGAAGGCGCCGGACGTGACCTTCACGGCCTACGGTCTCCTGGAATCCGGCCTGACCGAGCAGGCGGACGTCTTTGTCCAGGCGAACGTCCGGGACATCGTGCGCGCGGGCATGTTCGCCGAGGTGTACGACGATCCGCCGGGCGGCCCCGTGGGCACGGGAGTCCGGCCTTCGATGTTCGGGGCGGTCAACCTGATCGACTTCGTCTGGCTCCGCAACGGGTACCGCGCCGATGACGGCGAGCCGTTGTTCGTCCGGCTCCCGTCCGCCGACGGAGGTGTGTCCGGCCTCACCCACGCCGGCGACACGCTCAACGTCGACCTCGACGAGATGGCCGGACTTGTCCTGCTGTCCGGCCGAGCCGTGCGGGGTGGGCAGGACTGCCGCCGGCTGGCGGTGCCGATCGGGGTGTCGACAGCCATCCCGGAAGGCTGTCGTCGCGAGGGCTGAGCGTCAGGAGGATTCGCTGATCCCGAGCGCGGCCCGGGCGAGGGCGTCGTTCTGGCGGAAGAACGGTGCGTTGAGCCGAGGCCGCGGGAAGGCGCCCGCGCCGATCGCACCCGCCACCCAGTACCCCGCCGCGAACCGGTCCGGGTCGGGTGTGCCGTCCGGGCGGATGATCCGGAAGTCGCTGCGCTGCACCCGGAGTTTGCCGGAGTGCCAGTCCCTGCCGCTCGGGTCGGTCAGGACGTGCTCGGTCGCGGCGCCCCGGGCCAGCAGGTTTCGGACGACCGTGTCGGTGGTGCGGGTCACGTCGGGGCGGGGGAGCCGCGCCTCGATCAGCCAGCGCGCCTCGACTGGTTCGGGCACCGACGAGCTCGAGCCCACGAAGACGCCGCGTGGGTCGCTGTCCACGAGCATGTCCGCGCCGAGGAAGCGGACGATCCCGGCACGGGAGAGGGCGAGGAGCTCCTCGAGCCGTTCGCCGGGCGGGCCGCTGGCGAAGTAGCTGAAGAAGCCGTGCCACCACCGGTCGATGTCGACGACCTCCGCGCGGGCGGAGACACCCCCTTGGGCCAGTACCGCAGCGAGGGTGCCGTAAACCACCAACATCGCCACGAACGCGGCACCGTCGGCGCTGTGGTAGTGGTCGGCGCGCCGGTCGATGTCCGCGCGGATGTAGTCGCGCATCCAGTCCTGGAACACCTCGTGGTCCGGGAACCTCTGTCCGGACAGCGGCTGGTCAAGGCTGGTGAAGTCCAGCCGGTCGTTGTGCTTGGGGACGGACGCCGCGACCAACTCGGTCAGTTCGTCGTCCTCCCAGGACAGCTCGGCGTACTTCGCCGAGAAGTCGGCCCACGTCAGGTTGACCCGTTCCGGATGCGCGGTGAAGAGCTCGCGGTAGTAGGCCCAGCCGATCTCCTTGCACATCAGGGGGAACAGGTGCTCCCAGAAGTCGAGTGAGCCGTGCTCGGTACGAAGCCGTCGACAGGCCTCGAGGGTGAAGAACCTCGGCGCGGACGGCGGACCCATCGCGTAGGCGACCTTGGAGTGGTAGGGCACACCGCGCCCGGATCCGGCCACCAGGAGAGGTTCCCGGCCCGACGGAAGGTACGTCAGCTCACCACCACGGCGTTCGAACCGCCCTCCACGCCCTTCCGCGAGCAGCACCATGTAGTCGACGAAGGCGAGCCCCAGGCCGCGTACCAGCACCGTCTCGCCGGCAGGCACCTGATCGAGGGGCAGGTCGGCGGTGTAGCCCGTCGAGACGTAGCCGAGGCCGTGGTGGCGGGCGAAGGTCGCGAGGGTCGTCTCCTCGGCCGTGGGACCACCGTCAAGATGCCCTTGCGCGAGGACCACCCGGTCGGCGGTGAGGGGTGCGTCCTCGTGGTCCAGCCACACGAGCTGCCGGCCGGACGACACGTCGCTGGTCAGGTCACGCGCCCGGGTGGGGTGCACCGTGATCCGGACGCGGTCGGGCACCGAGGCCCGGACGCGATCGAAGACCCAGCGCAGGTAGGCGCTCTGCAGCCGACGGGTGGCGAAGGACAGCGGACCCAGCCGGCGCGCCTCCACCCCTACCGGGTCGTCGGCCGGAAGGAGCCGCGCGACGTCCCTCGTCCACTCCCACAACGACGGGCCACCCACGACCGGACCCGCGCACCGGACCGACTCGTCCGGGAATGTGGTGACGTCGGCGAGGGTGGAGTTCATCCAGAGCAGTGCCGGCTGGTCGTCGCGCCAGACGCGTCCGGCGCCGGGCGGGAAGGGATCGACCAGGTGGACCTCCACCCGCCGGTCGCTTTCCAGGTCGTCGAGGTTGGCCACGAGGCGTTCGAGAACGGACGTGCCCCGCGGTCCGATTCCGATGAGACAGATGACCAGGGGCGTGTCCGGACCGACCGGCTCCGGATCGACTGGCATGTCGTGGCCCCTTCCACGCCCAGGACGCCGTGGCCCGGCGTATGCCCGATTCAGCTGACAACTGGGAACCCGCGCCCGAGATTCCCGCGGCGCGCGTACCTGATCGTCGAAACTATCCCTACTTTTCAACTAGGAATCGAATCGACCAAGCGGTCGTCCATGGTGTGGACGGTTCGTGGGCGGACATTCCTACCGGCTCGGCCGGAATACCGGGCGGTGCCCATGGGTTGGCACAAGAACGTGCCGCGGTGGGCGCGGCAACCGCCTGCCCGCCTCGCCGGCGACCGCCCGAAGGACGCTCCAGGAGAGGAGAGCTGATGGCGGCATCGTCCGTACCGCATCTCGCCGTGGCGCTGGAGGGCGCCGGCTGGCATCCCGCCGCGTGGCGGGAACCCGAGGCCCGCAGCGACGAACTGTTCAGTCCCGCGTACTGGACCGACCTGGTGCTCGAAGCCCAGTCGGCCGCCCTGGACTTCGTGACGTTCGAGGACTCGTTCTCCGTGGCGACGTCCCAGGCGACCACTCCCGTGACCGCGACCTCCCTCCCGGACTCCGACATGCCCGTGCGCCCCGACCGGGTGGCCGGACGGCTCGATGCCGTACTGCTCGCCGCTCGGGTCGCGCCGCGGACGCGCGGCATCGGGATCGTGCCGACCGCGACCGTCACCCACACCGAGCCGTTCCACCTGTCCAAGGCCATCGCCACCCTGGACTACGTCACCTCCGGCCGTGCGGGTTGGCGGGTCAGGGTCTCCGCCAGTGAACGTGAGGCCGCGGAGTTCGGGCGACGGGACCTCCACGAGCCGACGAACGACCTGTTCGACGAGGCCGCCGACTACGTCGACGTCGTACGCCGACTCTGGGACTCCTGGGAGGACGACGCCGAGATCCGCGACACCGCCACGGGTCGGTTCGTCGATCGCGACAAGCTGCACTACATCGACTTCGAGGGCCGCTGGTTCAGCGTCAAGGGCCCCTCGATCACATCGCGCCCACCGCAGGGACAGCCGTTGGTCACGGCGCTCGCGCACGGCAGCGTCGGCTACCGCCTCGCCGCGCGTGCGGCCGACATCGTCTTCGCGACGCCCAACGACGTCGAGCGGGCGGGCGGGATCGTGGCGGAGGTTCGCGAGGAGCAGGCCGCGGCCGGCCGGGAGGGCGAAGGCCTACACGTCTTCGCTGACCTGGTCGTCTTCCTCGACACCGACCCCGCGCGGGCCGCGGACCGGCGGGCCAGGCTGGACCAGCTCGCCGGAGCCCCGGTGAGCTTCGACGCGCCGGTCTTCACGGGTACGCCGGAAACGCTCGCCGACCTGCTGCTCGAGTACCACCGGGCCGGGTTGACCGGCTTCCGGCTGCGTCCCGGGACGATCCCGCACGACCTGGAGGCGATCACCCGCGGGCTCGTACCCGAGCTACGTCGGCGCGGCGCCTTCCGGCACGACTACGACGCGCCCACGCTACGGGGCCTGCTCGGCCTCGCCCGTCCCGCCAACCGCTACGCCGTCGCCTCCGGATCGAGGACGTCACGATGAGCAAGCCGCGCAAGCAGGTCCATCTGGCCGCCCACTTCCCGGGCGTGAACAACACGACGGTGTGGAGCGACCCTCGTTCGGGCAGCCACATCGAGTTCGAGTCGTTCGCCCACTTCGCGCGGACGGCCGAACGCGCGAAGTTCGACTTCCTCTTCCTGGCCGAGGGCCTTCGCCTGCGTGAGCAGGGCGGGAGGATCTACGACCTCGACGTGGTCGGACGGCCCGACACCTTCACGATCCTCGCCGCGCTCGCGGCGGTCACCGAGCGGCTCGGGCTCGCCGGCACGATCAACTCGACGTTCAACGAGCCGTACGAGGTGGCCCGGCAGTTCGCGACCCTCGACCACCTCTCGGCGGGCCGGGCCGCGTGGAACGTCGTCACCTCCTGGGACGCGTTCACGGGTGAGAACTTCCGCCGAGGCGGCTTCCTGCCGCAGGACCAGCGCTACGACCGCGCCGAACGGTTCATGCGGACGACCTGGGAGCTCTTCGACTCCTGGCGCGGTGACGAGATCGTGGCCGACAAACGCTCGGGCGTCTTCCTCGCCGACCCGAACGCCGGCTCCTTCGAACACCACGACGCGCACTTCGACATCCGGGGCCAGTTCAACGTGCCGCGCAGCCCGCAGGGCCGGCCGGTGATCTTCCAGGCCGGGGACTCCGAGGAGGGGCGCGAGTTCGCGGCCGCCACCGCCGACGCGATCTTCACCCGGCACGCGACCCTGGACGCGGGCAGGGCGTTCTACGCCGATGTCAAGGGCAGGTTGGCGAAGTACCACCGCCGCCCCGAGCAGCTCGTCATCCTGCCGGCCGCGACGTTCGTGCTCGGTGACACCGACGCGGAGGCGCGGGAGTACGCCGACGTCGTACGCCGTCAGCAGGTCAGTGGGGCGACGGCGATCCAGTTCCTCGAGCAGGTGTGGAACCGCGACCTGTCCGACTACGACCCGGACGGCCCACTCCCCGAGGTCGACCCGCTACTCGGTGAGAACACCGTCGCCCGTGGCCGGGCCAGCGTGCGGATGTACCGTGATCCGGTGGAGACGGCGCGGCAGTGGCGAGAGGTCGCCGCGGAGAAGAAACTCTCCATCCGGGAGTTGATGATCGAGGTGAGCGGGCGGCAGACGTTCGTCGGTTCGCCCGAGACGGTCGCCGAGTCGATCGACGAGTTCGTCCAGCAGGACGCGAGCGACGGGTTCATCCTTGTCCCGCACATCACGCCGTCGGGACTGGACGAGTTCGCCGACAAGGTCGTGCCCCTGCTGCAGGAACGCGGCGTCTTCCGAACCGACTACACCGGTACGACGCTGCGCGACCACCTCGGTCTCACACCACTGGAGCGACCAGCCATCGGCAGAAGGAAGGCCTCGTGAACCCGCACCCCGGATGCGAACCCGCCCCACCCGCCCCGGACGAGGCGGGTGGGCGGTGACGTCGGCACTCGAGGGAGACGCTCACCCACTGGACAACCCCGTGTACGCGGCGCTCACCGGCCCGCACTCCCACCTCGCGGAGACCAAGGGCCGGGTGGTTCGGTACCCGCACGACGTCGCGCCGTTCTACGCGATACCTGGCGAACCCACCCAGGTCGACTGGGCCGATCTCGCCGCACTCGCCGGACCAGGCGGTGACGTGACGCTCACCTCCGCTGCCCCGCTCGAGCCGCCCACCGGCTGGGAGGTCGCGATGCGGCTCGGCGGCGTCCAGATGGTCGACGCGGGGATCGCCGCGGCCCCCGACCCCGAGGCGGTGCGGCTCGGGCGCGACGACGTACCCGAGATGCTCGACCTGGTGGCGCGTACCCAACCCGGCCCCTTCCGCACCGACACCATCGCACTCGGTACCTACCTCGGTGTCCGCGACGGCGGGCGGCTCGTGGCGATGGCGGGGGAGCGGATGCACCCGCCCGGCTGGACCGAGATCAGCGCCGTCTGCACCGACGAGGCCTACCGTGGTCGCGGCCTGGCCGGCCGGCTGGTCCGGGCGGTCGCGGCGGGCATCCTGGCCCGCGGCGAGACGCCGTTCCTGCACGCCGCCGCCTCCAACGCCGGTGCCGTGCGTCTCTACGAAGCGCTCGGACTCCGGCTGCGCCGCGAGACCTGCTTCCAGATGCTGCGCGCTCCTGCCGCGGGGGACGGCCGAGGTTGACCGGATCCACGATGACGTACGCCGGCACCCTCTCCGCCTGGGTCGGGGCGGGTGCCAGGCGGTCATCGTGTCCAATGCCTGGGACGGGGCTGTTTGTCTGGCGTTCCTACCGGAATAGTAGGAATATGCCTCGGCAGCTCCTCCTGACATCGCGGCGCGCGATCGACCTGATGCGCGTCGCCAGTGAGCTGTGTCTTCGCCTCCGGTGTCATCAGCCCCATGGAAGCCGCGTCCGTCGGAGCGCTTCGACGCTTCGTCCGCGGCCATCGGCTCACGGCGCCTGACGGAATCCGCGCCAGCGGACCTGCCAGGTCGTCTTCGTCCGCGCGGGGACACCGCCGACTCCGCGCACCATGACCGCGCCTTGCCCGCCACGGCCCGACCGGAGAAGCCGAGCCTTCCCGGTACCAGGTCTGGCGTACACCCAGGAGGTGGCGCAAAGAATGACCAGTTGTGTAGATGTCCCCACCGGAATCACGCCGGAACTGTTCCGTCGCGTCTTCCGCCACTACGCCGCGGGTGTCGTCGTCGTCACCGCCGAGGCCGGATCCGGTCCGGCGGGCTTCACCGCCACCTCGCTCGCCTCGGTCTCGCTGAACCCGCCGCTGGTGTCGTTCGCGCTGTCGACCGCGGCGTCGAGTTGGCCGACGATCGCCGCCACGGACAGCATCGTGATCAACTTCCTGGACGCGGAGCAACACTCCGTGGCCAAGAGGTTCGCGACCAGCGGGATCGACCGGTTCGCGGCGCCGACCAGGTGGTCCCGGCTGGCCACCGGCGAACCCGTCCTCGACGACGCGGTCGGTCAGCTCCGTGGCCAGATCGAGCACCGTTTCCCGGTCGGCGACCACCACCTGGTGGTCGTCCGGGTCACCAACGCCGCGACCCGCGACCACACCCCCTCGTCTACCACGCGGGCTCCTACAACACGGTCCGTCAGTTCCAGTCGGTCTGAGGCGCCGGGGGCGTTCGCGCGTTCGTTCGCGCGTTCGTCCCCGAACGCCGGCCGCATCGCCTCGGTGGGTGGAAACGCCTTGCGAGTGGGCGGATGCGGCGCCGAGTTCACGCTGTCGCTTCTGGGTCTGACCACGGGCGGTCAGACGATTGACGGTCTCCGGGCGGCCTGTTACCCAGGACGCATATCCGCGCATGCTGCACCCAGCCAAGGAGACCCCGCATGTCGGAACTGCGTCGCCAGATCGATGAACAAGGATATGTCGTGGTCCCCGGGGTGGTGCCGAAGGAAAACATCGACGCCGTGGTGGACGACATCTGGAAACACACCGGTGCCGATCCGGACCGGCCCGAGACGTGGTACGCGCCGGGTCGGATCGCCGGAACCGGCATGGTGGAGATGTACCACTACCAGTCGATGTGGAACAACCGGCAGTACGAAGGAGCCCACCGCGTCTTCGCCGAGATCTTCGGCACGGAACAGCTGTGGGTGAGCCTCGACCGGACGAACCTCAAGCCTCCGTCGGTGCCTGAGCACCCCGACTACCACCACAAGGGTTTCACCCACTGGGATGCCGACCTGGAGAAGTATCCGGACGTCCCGTTCGGCGTTCAGGGCGTGCTGGCGCTGGCTGACACGACCGCGGACATGGGGGGCTTCCAGTGCGCCCCCGACATCTACAAGAACCTACCTGCCTACATCGAGAAGTACGGCCGGTCGCGACAGGCGAACCTGACCGAGTATTCCGTTTCCCCCATTCCGATGAACGCGGGCGACATGGTTATCTGGACGACCCTGCTCGCGCACGGCAACGGAGACAACCTGACGGACCGCCCACGCCTCGCCCAGTACATCTCGATGGGTCCGGCGCGGGAGTCCGATGAGGAGTTGCGCGAGCAGCGCGTAGCCGCCTGGCAGGAGAACCGACCGCTGGCCTACCGGACCGCGTTCCCCGGTGACCCGCGCGGGATCGAGCAGGCGCGTGGCAAGCCGGCCGAGCTGACCCCACTGGGCCGGCGTCTCCTCGGCATCGACCGCTGGTAACCATGTGAGAGGGCCGACAATGAACGGTCATGTGACGAGGCGGGATGTGCTGCGGATCAGTGGCGTTGCCCTGACCGCGGCGGTGACGACAAGTGCCTGCGACCTGTTGTCGACGGAGCCGACCGGCGCGGGCGCGGGTGCGGGAACTTCGGGCGGGAACGGCGCGAAGAAGACCAAGGAGGCGCCGCAGCTCGCCGCCATGGTCAAGCAGGGAAAGCTTCCTCCGCTCGCGCAACGGCTACCGGCCGAACCCCTGGTCGTCCAGCCCAACGAGAAGATCGGCACCTACGGCGGTGACTGGCATCTCCTGATCGAGGGGGAGGCATACTCCAACGCGGCGACGATCTACGCCGTCGCGGGCTACGAGAACATGGTGCGCTGGGATCCGACGTTCAAGAAGATCATTCCGAACGTCGCGACCAAGTACGAGGTCAACGAGGACAGCACCGAGTACGTCTTCACCCTCCGCAAGGGGATGAAGTGGTCGGACGGCAAGCCGTTCACGGCCTCGGACGTCGTCTTCGCGGTCGAGGACGTCCTGATGAACAAGGAGCTGACTACGGCCCCGCCATTCGGTGAGATGGGTGCCGAACAGGTCGACGAGCAGACGGTGAAGGTCACGTTCGCCAAACCGAACGGGCTGTTCGTCAACTACCTCGCCACCCGGCGCGGCGCCTACCTGACCGACTATCCGCGCCACTACCTCGAGCAGTTCCACCCGAAGTACAACCCCGACCACGCGGCGGCAGCCAAGGCCCTCGACTTCAAGGACTGGCTCGCGGTGTTCCAGGACGTGAGCGGGTCGTGGAGCTTTGGCCGCAACGTCAAGAAGCCCACGCTGAACGCGTGGCTGCTCACCGCGGCGTCGGACACGAAGTCGCGGATCGTCGTCTCGCGCAACCCCTACTACTGGAAGGTCGACCCCGAGGGAAGCCAACTCCCCTACATCGACAACCTCGTCTACGAGGTGATCCCCGGGGAGGAGGCCGGCCTGCTGAAGCTCCTCAACGGTGAGGTGGAGTGGGGCGAGCCCGAACTCAAGGACAAGCCGGTCGTCTCGCAGTACCGCGAACGCGGGGACTACCGGTTGTACGACGTCGTTCCCGAGGCGATGAACGTCGCGTGCATCTACCCGAACCTCAACCACGAGAATCCGGTCAAGCGCGAGATCTTCTCCAACAAGAACTTCCGCATCGGCCTTTCGCACGCGATCAACCGGGCCGAGATCGTCAAGGCCGTCTTCCAGCGCCAGGGTGAGCCCTGGCAGGTGGCGCCGCGCAAGGAGTCGGTCTACTACGACGAGGAGATGGCCAAGCAGTACGTCGACTACGACGTGGCGAAGGCCAACGCCGCCCTCGACCAGGCGTTCCCGGACAAGGACTCCAAGGGGATCCGCCTCGGACCCGACGGCAAACCGATCTCCTTCACCGTCGACGTCGCCAACATCGTCCCCACCTGGGCGGACGTGATGAACCTGGTGGTGGGCTTCTGGCAGAAGGTCGGCGTCGACGCCAGGATGAACACCGGCAGCCCCGAACTCGTCGTCGAACGTGGCGAGGCCAACAAGCACGACATGTCCGTGTGGGCCGGTGAGGGCGGGCTCGACGGGGTTGTGCTCCTGAACCCCTACAACTATCTCCCGTTGCTCAGCCCGTACTCGTTCTTCGGGGTGCGGTGGGCCCAGTGGTACATCAGCCGCGGCAAGTCCGGTGAGGCGCCGCCGCCGGACGTGCGTCAGCAGATGGACCTGTACGACCAGGTGAACGCCACTGCCGACCAGGACCAGCAGGTACGCCTGATGAAGGAGGTCCTGAAGATCGCCAAGGAGCGGTTCCACGCCATCGGCATCAGCATGCTCCCGGACGGATACGGCGTGATCACCAACCGGGTTGCCAACTGGGGGAAGTTCACCACCCAGGGCGCCTGGGTCTACACCTCACCGGCGCCGACGAACCCGTTCCAGTTCTACATCACCAAGCCGTGACACCACGACGCCGCCGGCTCCGCTGTCCCGGAGCCGGCGGCGTCGCCTGTGTCCGGGTCACTCGGGTCACTCGAACACCGCTGACCAGAGGTCTGGCCGGCGGGCGATCTGCAGTGCCCGGCCCAGCGCGGTCGGCATCTCGGCGACGTACTCGCGGGCCTTCTCCTCCTCGGCGAGAGTGCCGATCCAGCCACCGATCTCCCACAGTGGCTGGCGCGCGAGAGCCCAGGGCAGTGCGGCGCGTTCGGCCGCGGTGAGCGGTGCGTCGAGGCCGGTCTCGTAGGCGTCGACGAGCGCGCGAAGGTTGCCGGCGCGGGCGTCGATGTCCAGGAGCGGTGGCGCGAGGTCCGCGAAGTAGAGAGTGAGCGCCAGATCGTCGACGCGGGCGCGTTCGCCCATGAAGTCGAAGTCGGCGACCATGACAACCTGGTCACCACGGAAGAAGACGTTGTTGTCCCAGAAGTCGCCGTGGACGAGTTGCCGAGGCAGCTTCGGCCAGAGGTCGCGTTCGCCCGCCGACACCAGTGCCGCGAGTTCGTCCGCGAGGTCGGCGACGCCTCGCTCGGCCGGCGTCGGAGCCCAGCCCCGGATCCGGGTGGTTGCCCGCGTCGTGGCCGCGAGCGCGTCCTCGGGCTGGATGTGGTTGGCGTACCGGGAGGCGCGACCGGCCGCGGACACCTCCAGGGTTCGGGTCACCGAATGCAGTCGGCCCAGCAGCGGGAGCCCCTGTCGTAGCCGCTCGCTCGTCTTCATGTATCCGTCGTGGTCGACGAACCGCTCGACCTCGACCAGGGACTCACCGAGGATCGTCCAACCGGCGCCGTCGCGGGTGGGTAGGTGCCGCGGACAGGGAACGCCGGCCGCGGTGAGGCTACGCCGTACGTCCTGGATCGCGGTGAGACGGTCAGGCGTGACGTAGCGCAGGTAGGCCCGCGCGACGTAACGGCCGTCCTCGGCGTCGACCAGGACGTTCAGGTTCACCCCGCCAAGGTCTGCGACCTTGCGGACTCCCAGCCCGTAGCCGACGCGGAGTACGTCGATGAGTTCCGACGTCGGCACGGGCCTGGTGCCCCGATCGCCGCCCTGCACGTCGTTCATCTGGTCACCGTAGCCAGCGGCATGCTCACCGTTCGACCTGTTATCGGTGCCAGGGAGGCGTCAGGGCCATGTTCAATAATGGTCAACGGTCTCCGTTATTCGCTCGCGGCCGCGAGCGAGCCTTTGGCAGGCTGGATCGCCGTGGCCCTCGAATCGGATGCCGCGCACCATCGTCGATCCCCTTCAACGTGCACCGCGAGCCGCGAGCGAGCGTGCGAGGTCGGTGACCTGTCCGCCGGCCGGACACGGGCGTGGGACGGTGCCTTCTGGCAGTCCCTGTGGCTGGTACCCGGCGACGTGATCCGGGTCGTTCGTGAGTGCTTCGACATCGCCGCGACCTCGGCTTCGTTGCTCCCCGAAGGGCTGCTCAACCAGTCCTGGCGGATCGGTGCCGGTGAGGAGACGTGGGTGTTGCGGGTCAGCAGGCCGGAGCGCTCCCGCGGTCAGGTGGCCTACGAACACGCGGTCATTCGCGACGTGCGGGAGGAGTTCGAGCTGGTCGTCGTTCCTCATGTCGGAGGCGACGGCGCGACAGTCCAGTACCAGCGCGGCAGACTCGTCTCGCTGTTCCCCCACGTCCACGGCGTCTCCGGCGCTGCGACGGCTCCGTGCGTTCGCGGTCCACTGGCGGCGAAAGCCCTCGCCCGCCTGCACCGGATCGGAGTCCGGCGTCCCGATCGTCCGCAGCGACCCGGATTCCGGTCGGTGCACGAGCGGCCACGGTGGATCTGGACCGCGGTGAGACCGGTGCTTGTCCATGCCCTCGCCGGGACGACGGACCTGGCCGACCTGCTCGCGATCCTCGACCGTGAGGTCGCCGAGTTGGACGCCTGGCTCGACGACCTCGCCACGTCGCGCCGGCCGCTCGTACGCGGTCTCGTCCATGGTGACTTCAACCCGCGCAACCTCCTCTTCGACGACGGCCGTCTCGTGGCGGTGCTCGACTGGGACGAGTGTCGGATGGACCTGCTCGCGTGGGAGGTGGCCCAGGTCGCCTTCGCCGCGGACGGGTTGTCTCCGCGCGCGTTCTGGGACGCCTACCTCGACGCCGGTGGCCCCCTCGGTGCCGAGGACCTCGACCTGTTGGGTGAATTCGCCCGGATGGGCGCGTTGTCGGGGGTCCAGTGGGCGGTCGATCACGGCCGAGCCGCACCGCACGCGTTGGACGTCCTCCGTGACGTCGCGAACGGGCTCGGCCGGCTCCGCGCACGGGCGAACGAACTCGGGATCTAACCGGCATCGGCCTGGTTGGTGGCGGATTGGTTGGTGGCGTCCGGCTGGTTGGCGGCGTCGGCGTGGAGGAGTTCGGCCATGAACAGCGACAGGTCGGCGGAGCGGAGTTCCTGCAGGCGACGTTGGTGGATCCGACGCGTCGTCGGCGAGGCACGGACGGCGGCGACGACCTCGTGCCGCCGGGGGAGCGAACCGAGTGCGGCACTGTCGTTCCGGAGCTGACGCAGCAGGTCCTTGACCCGGATTCCGCCCCGTCTGGAGAACGCGTCGTCGACCGCGGTCTCCAGGCCGGGTCGAGGTCGTCTCGGTACGAGGTGGAGCAGGCAGGCGGGTGTTCGGGTCGGCGGATGGAATCCGTTCGGAGCGATGGTCGCGACCATCGTCACGACGTACCTCGACTGGACGTTCAGGCTGACGCGGTTGTAGTGAGCTGCGCCGGGGCGGGCGACCGCGGCCCGACCGAACGACCGTCCCATGACGAGGGTCGCCGACGTGAGCCGGTCGAGTCGGCGAAGCCATCGCGGTAGGTGCTCGGTCAGCCGGAACGGCGGGTTCGCGACGACCTTCGTCACGTCGTCGAGGCGGATGTCGAGAATGTCGCCCCAGAGCACGTCCACGCGGGCGAACCGATGGGCGAGCGCGGCCAGGTACGGCCTGAACTTCGGGTCGATCTCCACGGCATGGATCCTGGTCGGAGCGCGGGCAGCCGGCTGGCTGGCCAGTGCCTGGGTGATG
This sequence comes from Actinopolymorpha pittospori, assembly GCF_014873875.1. GTDB lineage: Bacteria > Actinomycetota > Actinomycetes > Propionibacteriales > Actinopolymorphaceae > Actinopolymorpha > Actinopolymorpha pittospori. Next base: position 4,346,463 of record NZ_JADBEM010000001.1, read on the forward strand.
ACGCCGGTGCCGGCGCCGAGGTCGGCGACCACGTCGTGGGCGGTCACGTCGGCCGTCTCCAGAAGCTTGCGTACGACGGCGGTGTCGCGCAGCAGATGCTGGTCGAGTCGATCGGTGTCGAGGACGAGTTCGGACGGCATGCAGGTGGGTGACGGTGCGTTCGCGTGAACCAGACGGCGACTCCTGGGTAGGCGGGAACCACCGACGACGCCCCGTGGAGGTGAGTGACCGACACTGATGCCGCGCGAGTGATCAAGGGCCACGGCCGGGCACCGGGCACACGGGTGCCCAGGGAGTGTGTGACGAGGCGTCGCCGGGACTCCGGCGGGTGGGCTCAGCTCGTGGAAGGCATCCGCGCGCACCCGAGGGCGGGTGAGCCTCGCCGGGTGTGGGTAGGCCGACGATCCGACCCGTGACCGCCACGGGGCGCTCGCCGCTACGGATGCCTATGTCGTCATGCGGGTAAGGCTAGAGAGCTGTCATGCTTCCGCAACTGAATTCCGCCCCCCGGCGGTGGCGACGGCGTTGGATACGCTCGTCGGCGTGCGGGAACTCGACCGGCCGGAAGCCATCATCGCGATCCTGCGGCGGGACGACCGCATCCTGGTCATCCGCCGCGGACCGCAGACGCGGCGGTGTGGCTATTGGGCGCCGTTGAGCGGCACCATCGAGCCCGGCGAGAGCCAGGAGATGACACTGGTGCGAGAGGTCCGCGAAGAAGTGGGGCTACTCGCGCGGCCGGTCGCGAAGGTCTGGGAGTGCGACACCGACGACGGCCTCTATCTCCTGCACTGGTGGCTCGCCGACGTCGAACCGGGTGAGATGACGCTCGAGCCTCGCGAGGTGAGTGAGGCACGCTGGATCAGACCGGAGGATTTCCTCCAGTTGGAGCCCACGTTCGAGAAGGACCGTGAGTTCTTCGAGCGGGTGCTACCCGGCCTGTGAGCTCAGCGCTGGCCCCGCCCCGACCGCAGCCGTTCGACGGCGGCCTCGACGCGGCGTTGCCGGGTTTCGGGCTTCTTGGCCGATTCGATTCCCTCGACGAACCATCGCTGCTGGCTGTACGACAGGCCGCCGAAGAACTCCTTGGCCTGTGCGTCGCCCTCGAGGGCGACGGCGAAGTCCGGGGGGACCGTGACCTCACGGGGTTCGGAGTCCAGCGCGAGTTCGACTTCGATCTCGTCGCCTGCGGCGATCCCGGCGCCGGCACGGTTCTCCGCACTGACCCCGATCATGAACGCACCGCTCATCACCGCGACCGTGCTGCGGTAGGTGTGCCCGTTGATGGTCACCCGCACCCGTGGCCGCTTGCCCGACCCGAGGGCCTCGACGACGTCGGCCGGAACCACTATGCCGGTGGCGGACTTGCCGTGTGACTCGAGTACGGCGTGGAACTTCATCGGTGCTTCCCCTCACTTCCCCCGAGGACGGGACCGCTCCGGATCATACGACGCTCGCCCGGAAGAGGACCATGAGTCGGTCACGTCAGGAGGTCGAGGAGACGCTCGGCCTGGAGTTCGAGCGTGCCTGGCGGGTTGCGGTGCACGGAGGGGCCGCCCGGCAGCAGCATGTGGAGCCACAGGGCCGCCGCCAGCCGCCTGCCTTCGAGGAGGCGCTCCTGATCGACGCCGAACCGTGCGGCGAACTCCGTCCAGTCGGTGCCCCGCGCACCGAGGTGTTCCATCAAGGTCGCCATCTCATACGCCGGATCGGAGCGTCCGGCGTCCTCGAAGTCGACGATCCGGACCCGGGAACCGTCCCACAGGTAGTTGCTCAGGTTCGGGTCGCTGTGGCCGAGAATCGGGTCTGCGTGATCGGCCAGCGGAGTGAGCCGCGCGAGATAGGCCCGTACGGTTTCCACGGCAGCGCCGACCACGCCGTCGAACCGTCCCACGGTGGCGAACCGCGTACGCGCGACGGCGAGGGCCTCCGCTGGTGCGAACCGACGCGGCGGCAGCGTCCGCACCGGGACGGACCAGAGTTTGCATAGGGACTTCTCCAGACCGGTCAGCTGTGCGTCGGTGAGCGCGCCGGACATCGGCTCGCCCGGTACGACGGCCATCGTCAGCGTGGGCGGGACGGCATCGAGACAGGCGCCCAAGGGCTCCGGCACCAGGTCGGCCGTGTGTGCGTGGACGAGAACGAGTACCGCCCATTCGCGGCGATGTTCGTCGCGTTCCCAGGAGGTGTACCGCTTGAGCAGTCGGTTCCCGCTCGGCACCAACTCGTGTGTCGCCATGGTCACTCCTCTCGCTTCGAGCACGTCGACGCGACCCATCCTCTGCTGGCAGATGGCTTGAAGGTAAGTGAACGGATCGCTAGGCGCCTGGTCGGCCTCGCTCAGGCCGCCGGGAACGCTCCCACCCGGGGTGGGACCAGGCCGCGGATCACCGCCACGATCCCCTTCCAATACCTACGCGACCTGTACGGGCACGGCGTCATCCACACCACCCTCCAAGCCACCGCAACCCTCAACCCCGACGGCGGCTGCGAGGCGTGCGTCACCGGGTGCGGCGACGCGGAGAACGGCGGCGCGGATGGCAGCGGTCCGAAGGTCGGAGCGTTCGGGAAAGTCCCCGACGGGATCCCGGTCTCCGCACGATGGCTGCGGATGCTGGTCTGCGACGCCGAAATCCTCCCCGCCGTCCTGGGCAGCGACGGAGCCATCCTCGACCTCGGCACCGGAACGAGGCTGTTCACCAGCAACCAGCGTCATGCGATCGGGGAGCGGGACGGGCACCACTGCAACTTCCCCGACTGCCAAGCACCAGAAAAATGGTGCCACGCCCATCACATCGTCCACTGGGTAGAGGGCGGGCCGACGAATGTAGGAAACGGGGTCCTGCTCTGCCCCACCCACCACCACCTGATCCACCACGACAACTGGACCGTACGCATGAGCGATCACGGCCACCCCGAATACATCCCACCCCCATGGACCGACCCCACCCAACACCCCCTCCGCCGCTGAACATCGCAAGCGCCCGACCCCTCCGCCTCCGCGCGCGGAGGCGCGCGCCCACGGCAACCTGCCGCGCAGCGGACGCAAGCCTGCGTTGACGGACGGAGCTCCGAGCTGCCTGAGGAGACGTAGCTCAGGCCAACACTGCCTCCGGTGCGAGTGCCACGATGCTCGTCGCGCCCAGGCGGCGCAGCTCCTCCAGACGGACCCAGAGCTCATCCGCCCCCACGACGAAATGAATGGCGACCATGTCGTCGCGTCCGGCAAGGGGGAGGACGGTCGGTGCGGCCAGGCCGAAACGCATCTCGGTCAGCTCATCGACGTTATCGGTCGGCAGATGCGCCATGACATAGCGCTGCCGGCGGGCCGCGACGACGGCCTCGACGCGGAGTACGAGGCTGTCGAGTCCGCCGCTGTCACGTCGTACGAACTGCGCCTCGCAGGGACGAATGACGTCGAGCACCCGAAGTCGGTTGGAGGCAAGGCTCGAGCCCGTCTCGCGAAGGTCGACGATCGCGTCCGCGATCCCCGCGGCACAGACGCCTTCCAGCGCACCGCCCATCTCCAGCACCCGCACGCGGACGTGGTGTTCGGCGAAGTACTTCTCCGCGATCCTCGGTAGGTGGGTGGCGACCACCGCGTCGTCCAGGTCGGCGACGGTTTTCCGGCCGTCGTCATCTCTGCTCGCCACGACCAGGGTGCTGCGGGCGAATCCCAACGGTGTGGAGGCCAAGCCGTCCAACTCGTGTTCGGCGACGATGTCGGTCGAAAGGAACCCGGCGTCCAACTGCCCGACCGACAGCGCGGCGGCGGCATCGCGCGGCCGCATCTCGATGAACTCGACGCCCTGCACGGTCGCCCACGCACCAGACCGGCGGAAGACACTGCTCGGGTAACCCGCATGAGCCAACAGGGCCAGGCATTCGTCACGTAGTCGACCCCTCGACGGCAGCGCAACTCGCATCGGTGACCCCCTCAGCTTCTGGTCGGGAACCGTTCCTCCGACATCCTTTCGCCCAGCACCACACGGGCGCAATCGAGTTCCGCGCACCGCGGGGCGTAGAAGGCATCGCGCTGGTCCGGATTGGTCACGTGGACGTGGGTTCAGCGCGCGCGGAACGGCGTTCGGAACCGTAGGCTCGCAACCGCACCCACGCCGAGGAGGTTTCAGATGACCGCAGGTACGGACGATTCGAAGCCCGCTCCGTCCAATGTACGTGGCGCGGCCTACCCCCGGATCCACGCCGATTTGAGGGTGACGTTCCAGGTGTCCGTACCCACCGCGACCTCGGTCCGGCTGCAGCCGGGCGGGCACGAGAGTGGACTCGGCTCCTCGACGATGGACCTCGCGCGGGGCGAGGACGGGACGTGGACCGTCACGACACCGCCCGTGCTGCCGGGCTTCTACTACTACTGGCTGCTCGTCGACGGGGTGGCGGTCAACGACCCGTCCAGCGAAACCTACTTCGGGCACGGCAGGTCCACCAGCGGACTCGAGGTGCCCGATCCGAGCGTCGACTTCTACCAGATCCGCGACGTCCGCCACGGCGAGGTCCGGACCCGCTGGTACCGATCGGAGACGACCGGAAGCTGGCGACGCTGCCTCGTCTACACACCGCCGGCCTACGACGACGACCACACGACGCGCTTTCCGGTGCTCTATCTCCAGCACGGCGCCGGTGAGGACGAACGCGGTTGGACGACCCAGGGCCGAGCCAACTTCATTCTCGACAACCTGATCGATGCCGGTGCGGCGAAGCCGATGATCGTCGTGATGAACAACGGCTACGCCCTCGAGCCCGGCGAGGTGCCGACGACTCCGCCGTACTCGCCCGAACAGACGGCCCGGTTGGCGGACTCCTTCCGCGACCTCATCCTGCGTGACGTCGTGCCCGTGATCGACACCGCCTACCGGACCGTCGCCGACCGGGAGTCCCGGGCGATCGCCGGCCTGTCGATGGGCGGACGCCAGGCGCTGGACGTCGGACTCAAAGGCCTGGACACCTTCGCCGCCATCGCCGGACTGAGCGCCGCCGTGTTCGACCCGATCGACCCGGACCGTGACTACGGCGGTGTCCTCGCCGACGCCGACGCGTTCAACGAGCGGGTCCGGCTGCTGTGGCTCGGTGCGGGCACGGGCGAACGCCGGTTCGACGAGGCGCTGGCCAGCATGGAGTCCGTTCTCACCAAGCAGGGCATCCGTCACCAGGCCTACCGTTCGCCCGGCACGGCGCACGAGTGGCAGACCTGGCGCCGGAGTCTGCAGGCACTGGCCCCACTGCTCTTCCGCGACTGATCCCGCGACCGATCCGGCGACCGATCCGGCGACTGATCCCGGCCGACCGGGAGGGATGACCGGGAGGGATGACCGGACCGGGCCAGCGAAACCGGCCAACGAGACGAGCGGGCCGCCTGATCGGTCGGCCGTGCCATGATCGCTTGGCATGACAGACGATGGTGGAGGTCAGCCGGTGGAGAGTGGGCCGCGAGCCACGGGGGAGGGGACCTCGAGCATCCTGATCCGCGGCGGTCTGGTGTACGACGGCACCGGCGCCCCGCCCAAACACCTGGACATCGTGGTGGAGGGTGGCCGCATCCTGAGCGTCACCAGATCCGCCCTGACCGCACGGCTCGACTCCGGGCCCTCCGGGCCGCCCGAGTCGCCCGCCCCGACCGAGCCACGGCCCATCCGGGAGCTGGGGCCGAACTCCTGGGTCATCGACGCGATCAACCTCGCGGTCGCTCCCGGCTTCATCGACATCCACACCCACTCCGACCTCAGCGTGCTGTTCGACGGTCGGGCGCAGAGCAAGGTACGGCAGGGCGTCACGACAGAGGTGATCGGCAACTGCGGCTTCTCGGCGTTCCCGATCGCGCCGGAACGTCTCCGCGACCACGTCGACCTCCTCGCCGGCATCGGCGACGACCCGCTGGATCCGTCCTGGACCGACGTCGACGGCTACGCGCGAGTGGCGGCGGAGACAGGGCTGGCGGTGAACGTCGCACCACTCGTCGGCCACGGAGCGCTCCGGATCGCGGAGATGGGGCTCGCCAACCGGGCGCCGACGGAGCAGGAACTCCGCGGAATGCGGTCGCGACTCGACGCGCTGCTGGAGCAGGGTGCGTTCGGGCTCTCCACCGGGCTCACCTATGTCCCGTCCCGGTACGCCGAGACGGCCGAACTCGTCGCGCTCTGCCAGACGCTGGCCGCTCGCGACCGGCTCTACGCCACCCACTCCCGTGGTGACCTCGCGGGCCTGTTCGACGCCGTTGACGAGTCGAGCGCACTCGGCCGGGAGACGGGCGTCGCCGTGCAGTACTCCCACGTCGCGATCAACGTCCCTGATCGGTGGGGGAGGGCGGAGGAGATGGTCGCCCGTTTCGCCGCCGCCCGTCAGGACGGGGTTGACATCGCCTACGACGTCTACCCGTACGACGCGTCGGCGTCGGCGCTCACGCAGTATCTGCCACCCTGGGTGCAGGAGGGCGGGGTCGAGGCGATGCGGAACCGCCTCGCCGATCCGACCGTCTTCCGCCGCGCGGAGGAGGATCTCGCCTCCGGCTGGGGCGACCCGCGGATCCCGTGGCTGTGGGATCGCATCCTCCTCGCCCGCACCGACGACCTGTTCGGAACCGTCGACGGACAGACCCTCGAGGAGGCGGCCGCCCAGGTGGGCAGGAGCCCGGCCGCGCTCGTCCTCGACCTGTGCCGCGAGGGCGGCAACCGCGTGCAGGTCGTCCTCCGCTACCGGACGGAGGAGGACATGCGCACCTTCCTCCGCTACGACCACGCCCTGATCGGTTCGGACGGCGCGGCGGTTCCCTTCGACCAGCAGGGCCGCCGACCGCACCCGCGCGCGTTCGGAGCACACGCCCGGGTGCTCGGACGGCACGTACGGGAGTTGGCCGACCTCGACCTCGCGACCGCCATCCATCGGATGACCGGCGCGGTGGCCGATCGGCTGCGCCTGTCCGACCGGGGCACCATCGCGGCCGGCCAGGCGGCCGACCTGGTGATCTTCGATCCGTCCAGCGTCGCCGACCGCGCGACCTTCCTCGATCCCGGCCAGCCACCCAGGGGCATCCATCGGGTACTCGTGAACGGCGAGATCGTGGTGGACGCGGACCGGCAGACCGATGCCCGACCGGGGCAGGTGCTACGGGCCGGCCAATGACGGCGCCGCGCCGAACCTCGGGATCGATGAGTGTTCGGCTCCCCCTCCTCCACCGTCGCGACCTATCGTGAGCGCATGTCGAAGTCGCGCATCCTGGAGGTCGCCGGACGCGAGGTGACCATCACCAATCCGGACAAGCTGGTCTTTCCGGATCGCGGCCACACCAAGCTGGACCTGGTGCGTTACTACCTCGCCGTCGCGGACGGTGCCCTGCGCGGGATCGCGGGGCGGCCGATGATCCTCAAGCGGTTCGTGAAGGGGATCGACCAGGAAGCCTTCTTCCAGAAGCGCGCGCCCGGCAAGCGGCCGGACTGGATCGAGGTCGCCGAACTCCGCTACGCCTCCGGCACCTCGGCGCAGGAGGCGGTCGTACGCGACGCCGCCGGCCTCGCCTGGATCGTGAACCTCGGCTGCATCGACCTCAACCCCCATCCGGTGCTGGCCGAGGATCTCGACCATCCCGACGAGCTCCGCATCGATCTCGACCCGGTGCCGGGCGTGGACTGGAAGCAGATCCTCGACGTCGCCCTCGTCGCCAAGGAGGTACTCGAGGACCACGGCCTCACCGGCTGGCCCAAGACCTCTGGGTCGCGGGGGTTCCACATCAACGCCCGCATCGACCCGCACTGGTCGTTCCGAGACGTCCGGCTCGCCGCGGAGACCGTCGCGCGGGAGGTGGAGAACCGCGCCCCCGACCTCGCGACCAGCAAGTGGTGGAAGGAGGAACGGCAGGGCGTCTTCGTCGACTTCAACCAGAACGCCAAGGACCGCACGGTCGCCTCGGCCTACTCCGTACGGCCGACTCCCGACGCCCGGGTGTCCACTCCACTTTCGTGGGCGGAGGTCCCGGACTGCCGGCCGGAGGTCTTCACGATGGACACCGTGCTGGAGCGGTACGCCGAGATCGGCGATCCGGGTGCGGGCATCGAGAACGCGAACGGGTCGCTCGAACCCCTGCTCGACCTGGCCCGGAGACTGGGGCCGGCCGAGAAGCCACCCAAGGGGACCGGCCGCCGTCAGCAGACGATGCCGCTCCTGGAGATCGCACGGGCCAAGACCAAGGGCGAGGCGATGGAGGGTCTGGAACGCTGGAAGGCCCGCCATCCGTCGGTTGTGGGTCATCTGCGGGCGCCCGACATCCTGGTCGACGGCATGCGCGGCCGAAGCTCGGTGTGGTACCGGATCCGGGTCAATCTCCAGCACGTACCCGAGGCCGAACGTCCACCGCAGGAGCCGCTCGAGGTCGACTACGACCCGTGGGCCAACCTGTCCGGTCCAGCGGAGCGTTGAACTCCGCACCGGGATCGGCGGCACCGGGTTGCTCACGGGGACCTGATGGAGTAGCGAAGGAGAGAGACCAGGCTCTGGCAGGGAGCCCGGTTGGAACGGCCACCGCGTAGCACCGCAAACGTGACGTCCAGGCGCAAGCGGGATGGGGGACGTGTCGATGGCTGAGGACGCCGACCCGCGGTTGCGGGACGCTCTGACACAAATCGCCCGGTCAGCCGCAGACCTCACCGGGAGCGCGTGTGCCGCGATCGTGCTCGTCGACGAGCGTCGGAACCTCACGCAGGTGGCGAGTTCCGGAGCGGACGGCGGGTTCCCGCCGGCCGCGGCGCTCCGCGACGCCGCACTGGGGGCGGTGCTGGACAGCGCGTCGGCCGGCCACCTTCACGACCTGCGCGAGGAGTCTGGTGTTCCTCCCGGTCGGCGCGGGGGCCTCAACCTGGTCGGTACGCGCGTTCCGAGTAGTCCACGCGCCCAGGCACGCGGCGTTCTCTTCCTGGGAGGGGGCAGCGGTGCGGCAGCTTTCTCATCGGCGCAGGAGAAGGCGGTCACGGTGCTCGCCGACGCGGCCGGGATGGCCGTCGAGCACGCTCAGATCGTGGAAAGGGAACACCGACACCACCAACTGCTCGAGACGACCGCGAAGGTGACCAGGCTGTTGTTGAAGCACGACGACCCGGGTCAGGCACTGCACGAGGTGGTCAGAAGTGGGATCCGCCAGGTGTGTGGAGCCGATGTCTCCGCGGTCTTCTGCGCCAAGGACGCGTCCGACCAGTTGCTGGTGATCGCGGTCGACGGACTGGGTCTGGACAAGGCGCCGGTCACCCAGATGTCGTCGAACAGCCTGGTCGGTCGTGTCCTCGACTCGGGCCGCGAGCTCCTCAGCGAGGACCTGACGTCCGTTCCGGGCTACAACCCACCGGAGGAGTGGCGGGAGGCGTTGTCGGTCATGGGTCCGGGGATGTTGGTGCCGCTGGTGGCGAACACCGTCGTGCTCGGTGTTCTGCAGGTGGGATGGCGGCGGGACTCGCCGAACGCCCGGAACGCCCTGTCGCAGCGGGGGATGGTGTGCGCGTTCGCCCACCAGGCCGCGCTCGCCCTGCAGCATCTACGGGCCGAGGACGAGCGCGCGAAGCTGCTGGTCCTGAAGGAACGTGACCGGATCGCGTCCGAGCTCGGCGACAGCGTGATCGAGTCCCTCTCAGCGGCGGAGCTGGATCTGCACAGCGCGGCCGGGCTCAGCCGGCAGGCGGAGGTCCGGCGCCGTGTCGACGCGGCGATCGGGTCGGTGGAGACGTCCATTCAGGTGATGCGGGACACCATCTTCCAGACGAGACCACCGAGCCAGCAGGGCGGGCTGCCGGTCTGGCAGCGCGTCCTGGACGAACTCGACTCCGTCTGCTTGGCGTGTGGAATCCAACCGCGACTGGTCCTCACCGGCCAGCTCGACCGGGAGAATGTGGCCAGCGCGCACACGGAGCTCGCCGCGGCGGTCCATGACACGCTCACGGTCGCGACGACGGAGACCTCCACGTCCGTCGAGGTGACCGTACGGGTCGCCGAGACGGAGTTGGTGTTGACCGTCACCGATGCCGGAAGGGGAGTGGGCGAGGAGATCCCGGCCGCCAAGCTCTCCGACCTGGAGCGGCGGGCCAGGAGCCAGGGTGGCTGGCTCGACGTACGCCGGGCGGACGGCGGCACGACCAGCATCGAATGGCACATCCCGGCGGCCTGAGCCGAAACCGAACCCTTGCCCGGACGCGGCCTGAGCCGGGACTGGAACTCGTCCATGCCCGGCTCAGGCGGTGGTGCGGTCGGTGCGGTTGGTGCGTCCCGATGGTCAGGCGGGGTCGACGATCGACATGACGCGTTCGCTTTCGTCGCGGACCGGGTGGTGGTCGGCCCCGATGTAGGACCGCCACAGCTGGGCGTACTTCCCGCCGGCCGCGAGGAGTTCGCTGTGCGTGCCGTCTTCGATCACCCCGCCGTGGTCGACCACGACGATGCGGTCCGCGCGTTCGGCCGTGGTCAGGCGGTGGGCGATGAGGAGCGTCGTCCGCTGCCGGGTGAGGGTCTCGGTCGCCTTGATGACCAGTGCCTCGGTGCCGGGGTCGAGGGCGGCCGTCGCCTCGTCCAGCAGCAGGATGTCGGGGTCGACCAGGTAGGCCCGGGCGAGGGCCAGCAGCTGGCGCTGTCCGGCGGACAGGTTTCGTCCGCGTTCCCCGACGATGTGGAGGTAGCCGTCCCGCATCCGGGTGATGGCCGCGTGGGCGCCCACCGCCCGTGCTGCCGCCTCGACCTCCGCGTCGGTCGCCTCGGGGCGGCCGTAGGCGATGGCGTCCCGAACCGTACCGGGGAAGAGGAACGACTCCTGGGGAACGTACCCGAGCCGGTGGCGGTAGGAGGCGAGGTCGAGGTCGCGCAGGTCCTGCCCGTCGACGCGGACACTCCCGCCGGTCGGGTCGTAGAAGCGGGCGACCAGCTTGACCAGGGTCGTCTTGCCGGCACCCGTCTCGCCCACCAGCGCGACCGTCTGTCCGGGACGCACCCGCAGGTCGATTCCCTGGAGCGCGTCGCCGGCGGCGTTCTGGTAGTGGAAGTGAACGTCGTCGAACACGATCTCGCCGGAGAGCTTCCCGACCGCCTTGGGGTTCTCCGCCTGCGGCGTCGAGGTCGGAGTGCGCAGCAGGTCGCGGATCCGTCGGATGCCGACAATGGCCTGCTGGTATCCGTCGAACACCTGGGAGAGCTGCTGGACGGGTGAGAAGAACAGGTCGAGGTAGAGCAGGTAGGCGATGAGCGCGCCGGCGGTCAACGACCCGTTGTGGATGAGTCCGGCGCCGATGCCGAGCACCATCGAAGCCGCCGCCAGGTTGAGGAACTGGACGAACGGGAAGTACAGCCCGATGTAGCGCTGGGCCCGGAGTCGGCTGACGCGGTAGGAGTCGCTCTTCTCCTCGAACCGATCCGCGTTGTGCTCCTCCCGGCCGAACGCCTGCGCGACCCGCATGCCCGCGACGTTCTCCTGCAAGCTCGAGTTGACGACGCTGATGCGTTCGCGGGCCTCCTGGTAGGCGGTCGCGGACTTCGCCCGGAAGATCAGCGTGGCCACCAGCAGGACCGGCATCAGCGCCAGCACCGCGAGGGCGAGTTCCCAGTTGATCCAGACCAGCGCGACGAACACCCCGACGAACTGCAGGATCGACACGACCGCGGTCAGCAGGGACGTCTGCAGGAACGTCGACAGGGCGTCGATGTCGGTGGTCATCCGGGTCATGATCCGGCCACCCATCTCGCGCTCGTAGTAGTCGAGCCCGAGGCGCTGCAGGTGGGAGAAGAGCTTGACCCGTAGGGCGTAGAGGACACGTTCGCCGGTACGGCCGGTGGTGCGGGTCTGGGCGATCTTGACGATCCAGTCGCCGAGCACGACCAGCAGCGCGACGCCCGCCGCCACGAGGATCACGGAGAACGCGTGCTGCTGGACACCGGAGTCGACCCCGTGCCGGATCAGCAGGGGCAGCGCCAGCGAGGCCGCCGCGTCGAGCGCGACAAGGACGAGCGCCAGCAACAGGACGTTGGTGAAGGGTCGCAGCGTCCGCGGGAGGGTGAAGCCCGGGTCGGGCTTCTGGGCCTCGGTCATGTCGACGTTGGGCACGTCGACGGCGGGCGGCAGTTTCGCCACCTTGGCCAGCAGGTCGGGGGTGGGTGGCATGCCGGACAGCCAGCCGCCGCCTCCGCCTCCACCGCCACCACCGAAGCCGCCTCCGCCACCGCCACCGAAGCCACCGCCGAGACCGGTCGGTGTCTGCACCCGCATCAACTGGCTGGGCTGGTCGGACTCACTGCGTACCCACATCGAGGGTGTGACACCGTCGATCCGCTCGTCGGTCTCCTCGCGGGCGAGGAAGCTCTCGAGGTCGCCGGCCTCGATCCCTTCCGCGTCCTCGCCGGGGCCGGACAGCAGCAACCGGTACAGCGGGCACCGGCTGGTGAGCTCCTCGTCGGTGCCCATGTCGATGACCCGGCCCGCGTCCAGGACGGCGATCCGGTCGGCCAACTGCAGCGTGGACTGCCGGTGGGCGATGATGATCGTCGTACGTCCGGCCATGACGTGGCGGAGCGTGGCGTGGATCTCCGCCTCGGTCTGGGGGTCGACCGCGGACGTCGCGTCGTCGAGGACCAGCAGGCTCGGGTCGCTGAGCAGCGCCCGGGCCAGTGCGACCCGCTGGCGCTGTCCGCCGGAGAGGGTGAGACCGCGCTCGCCCACCACCGTGTCGTACCCGTCGGGAAGTGCCTCGATGAAGTCCGTCGCCTCGGCGGCGCGAGCGGCGGCGCGGACCTGTTCGTCGGTCGCGTCGGGCCGGCCGTAGGCGATGTTGGAGCGCACCGAGTCCGAGAACAGGAAGCTGTCCTCGAAGACCAGACCGATCCGGGAGCGCAGGGACGCGAGGGTGAAGTCGCGTACGTCGTGGCCGTCGACGATGACCGAGCCGCGTTGTACCTCGTAGAAGCGGGGAAGCAGTTGGGAGATCGTCGACTTGCCCGAGCCCGCCGTACCGACCAGGGCCACGGTCTCACCGGGCTCGACCCGCACGGACAGGCCGCGGAGCACGGGGTCGGAGCGGAGGTAGCCGAAGTCGACGTCGCGGAGTTCGACCGCGCCGACACCGCGTGCTGGCTCCACCGCGTCGGGCTTCTCGGTGATCGTCGGCCGGGAGTCGATGACCTCGAACACCCGGATGACGCTGGCCCTCGCCTGCTGGCTCATGACCAGGAAGTTGGAGAGCATCCGGGTCGGTGCGATCAGCTGGCTGAGATAACTCGAGAACGCGAGGAAGGTACCGAGCGTGATGTGCCCGTTGACCGCGAGCCAGCCGCCGAGGGCGAGGATGCCGACCTGTCCGAGCAGCGGAACGGACTGCAGGGTCGGGCTGTAGCGGCTGGTGAGCCGGACCGCCCGCATGCGGGAGCCGAACAGGCGCCGTGCCTGGCGTTCGAGCCGGCCGAGTTCGCGTTGCTCCTGGCCGAATCCCTTCACGACCCGCACGCCGGTGACCGCCGCGTCGACGATGCCGGCGTTCTCGGCCGCCTGCTGCTGGGCGTCCCACGTCGCGGGGAACAGTCGGCTCCGGCTGTGGTAGCCGATCAGGAGCAGGGCGGGGGCCACGGCGAGCGCGATCAGGGTGAGCAGCGGCGAGAGCCAGGCCATGATGATGAGCGAGATGATGAACAACAGGATGTTGCCCATCATCATGGGGAGCATCTGAAGCAGGCCCTGGACCATCATGATGTCGCTGATGGACCGGCTGACGACCTGCCCGGTGTGGAGTTCGTCCTGGCGGGCCCCGTCCAGCCGGGACAGCGATCGGAACAGGTCGCCGCGGATCCTGTGCTGGACGTCCAACGCCAGCTTGCCGCCGAGATAGCGACGTACGAACCCTGAGCCGAAGGTCACCAACCCGAGCCCGAGCATCACCATGATCCACGGCAGCATCGGCTGGTCCTGCGCGATGATCACGTCATCGACGATCTCGCGTTGGACGAGCGGGACGAAGGCGCTCGCCGCCATGCCGACGATCCCACCGCCGAAGGCGGCGAAGACCAGGATGCGGGACTGCCAGCCATAGCGGGCGAGGCGGCGAATCCACTGATTGGCAGAGGGGACGTCGTCCGCGGGAACGTCGTCGGTTCGTGCGGGGGCTTCGGGACTGGTGGTTGTCATCTGCGTGCGGGCACCTCGGCGGTAGTCGGAGACGGGTCGACCTGACCGGCGGGGCCGGCCTGGCCGGAGGAGCGGCGGGCCCAGCGTGCGTCCAGGGCGTCGTCCACCTCCGCGAGTTGAAGGAGCAGCGCTGCCGGGTCGGAGATCTCCTCGAGGAGCGGTCGCAGCCGCTCGCCGTACGCCCGTTCGGTGTGGGCGAGTGCCTCCTCGCCCTTCGGCGTGAGGGCCAGCCGGACGACCCGACGGTCACCGGGCTGGCTGCTGCGGGTGAGGAGCCCGGCGGCGACCATCCCGTCGACGAGGACGGTGACCGCGGGTTTGCTCGTCGCGAGGCGGGTCGCGATCTGGGTCGACCGCTCGGTGCCACGGGAGACGAGTTCGAGGATGCGGAACTGCGCGAGGCTCAACCCCGCGTCGGCGCGCTCGAAGAGACGGGACAAACGGACGATCGCTCGCACAGCGCGCTCGACGGATGGTTGCTGCTCTTTCACAGTTAACAAGCTTAACCATCTTGTCGAGGGACGAGCCCGGCTCGATCAGGCCACACTCGGTCAGGCCCGGACAATGTGCGGCAACGGACGAGGTGCGGACGAGTGTGGAGAGTGCGGACAGTGCCGTTTCGCCCAGATCGCCCCGGAGTGCGCCGGCCGCCTGCGTGACGCGCCGATCACCCAGCGAACGCGCGCTGCCGACCCGCCCGGTGCGATCTCTTGTAAGGTCTGCGGGTGCCTGACGAACCTGTGCTACTGACCAGCCGTCTGTCGCTCCGTCGGTGGCGGGAGGCCGACCTCGAGCCGTTCGCCGCACTCAACAGCCACCCCGAGGTCATGGAGCACTTTCCGGCTCCGATGACCCGCGAGCAGAGCGACGACCTGGTACGCCGGATCGAGGCCGGGTTCGACGAGCGCGGCTACGGCCTGTGGGCGCTCGAAGTGCTGGCAACCGGGCAGTTCATCGGGTTCACCGGGCTGTCGAAACCCTCGTTCGAGGCGCACTTCACCCCGACCGTGGAGATCGGCTGGCGGCTCGCGCGATCCGCGTGGGGCAACGGATACGCCCCCGAGGCGGCGCGTGCGGCGCTCGCCTTCGGCTTCGACAAAGTGGGGCTGAAGGAGATCGTGTCGTTCACGGCCGTCCCGAACCTCAGGTCGCAGTCGGTGATGCGCAAGATCGGCATGACGCATGCTCCGGCGGACGACTTCGACCACCCTGGGCTGCGCCCCGACAGCCCGCTCCACCGGCACGTACTGTGGCGGATCACCGCCGAGCGGTGGCGGGCCGGGGAAGCGGAGTGACCGCCAGGTAGGGGTTCCACCTTCCGCCGGCCGGATATCCGGATGTGGGCGGTCGGTGCCGCGTGACATGCTCGCGGGGTGTCCGAAGCTGACGAACAGACCGAACCCCGCACCCGGGAGAGCCTCGCCGCCGACCTGCGACGCCTCGGCGTACGTCCGGGCAGCGTCGTGCTCGTCCACTCCTCGCTGTCCTCGCTCGGTTGGGTGTGCGGCGGCCCGGTCGTGGTGGTGCAGGCGCTCCTTGACGTCCTGGGCCCGGCGGGCACCCTCGTCGTGCCGACCCACACCGGCGTCAACTCCGACCCAGCCGGTTGGGTGAACCCGCCCGTACCCGAGTCGTGGTGGCCGGTGATCCGGGCACACATGCCGCCGTTCGACCCGGCCCTGACACCGAGCACGGCCGTCGGCATCATTCCGGAGACGGTTCGGAACTGGCCGGGGGCCGTACGCAGTGATCATCCGCGCACGTCGTTCGCCGCGTTGGGCGCCCGGGCGAAGGAGGTCACCGCCGACCACCGCCTCGACTCCGGGCTCGGCGACGAGTCGCCGTTGGGACGCGTCTACGCGCTGGACGGCGACATCCTCCTGCTCGGCGTCGGGCACGGGAACAACACCTCGATGCACCTGGCCGAGTACCGGACTCCGGAGTCTCCGGTGGCAGAGCACGCGGCGGCGGTTCGCACCGCGGCCGGCGAGCGGGAGTGGGCGACCTGGACCGAGATCGACGTCGACTCCGACGACTTCACCCGGCTGGGCGCCGACTTCGACGCGGCCCACCACCCCTCGATCGGCCTGGTGGGTTCGGCCCGCTGCACGCTCGCCCGGCAACGGGAGGTTGTCGACTTCGCGGTCGGGTGGCTCAAGGAGAACCGCCGCCGTACCTGACGGCTGCGGCCTGTGGTGGACTTGGAACCATGATCGAACCAGAGCCGCACGTCGAACTTCCAGACGATCTTCCGGTCCGGGAACGCGACGTGGTGCGGCTCGTGGTGCTCGACGCCAACGACGAGGTGCTGCTCTTCCACACCCACGACCCGACCTACCCGGAGCTGGGCCAGTGGTGGGAGTTGCCCGGAGGCGGCATCGAGTCGGGCGAGACCTACCGCGACGCCGCCGTCAGGGAGTTGCTCGAGGAGACGGGCATCGCCATCACAGTCGATTCTGTTGGTGCCGCCACCTGGTCACGCCGAGCTTCGTTCCGCTACCGCGGCACCCGGCACCTCCAGAACGAGGTGGTCGCGCTCGTACGCCTGTCTGGTTTGGGTCCTGCCGTCGACGGGTCGCAGCGCGTGGAGTTCGAGGACGATGACTACTTCGGCTTCCGCTGGTGGCCGGTGGCCGAGCTGATCAGCAGCCGCGAGCGGTTCTACCCCGGCAGGCTGCCGGAGTTGCTGGGAGCCCTGCTCGCCGGTGACTCGGTTGAGGAGCCGTTCGAGCTCTGGTCGTAGCCGGCCGGTAGCCGACCGGTTTCCCGCGTGGGTGGACGAATCTCGTTCCCGCCGACAGAATGTCCGGGCCTTTGATTCGCATGCCAGTACGACCCGATCCGAGGTCGTCCGGCATCCACGTCTGGCGTCGAGGTCTGGTCCGCAGGTGAGCTCCGACGTCTCCGCACCCGGGGGTGCTGTGGTCGCACGAGGGCAAGCTCGCACGGACGTCCTGACCCGACCACTACGACGGTGGCGGTCGCTCCTGCGGCTGCTCTGGCGGGCGGGTCCCGCTCATGTCGTGGCCCTCGGTGTTCTCGTCGTCGTCCTCGGTCTTCTCCCCACCGCGATCATTCTCGCGACGGGTGAGCTGGTCGGTGCACTCCCGGCGGCCGTCGAGCATGGGCTCGGCTCGGCGGACGGGACGACCGCGTTGCTCGCCCTGGCCGCCGTGATCGTGGGCTGGACGCTCCGGGCGTTCGGACACAACGCCGCGGGCTACCTCCGCCAGGTGTTGGACAGCGCCTTCACCAGCACGTTCCACGAGACGATCGCTCGGAGCGTTCTGGGCACCCGCGGTGTCGCCCCGCTCGAACGCCCGGAGGTGACCGGTGAGCTCGCCGCCCTGGAGGACGCCGAGCGGCGTGGCCAACTCCGCTCGACGGTCAGCACGATGTCGAACATCGCCATGAGCAGGCTCACCGGGCTCAGCGCGCTCATCGTCCTGTTGGGCCT
This sequence comes from Actinopolymorpha pittospori, assembly GCF_014873875.1. Classification (GTDB taxonomy): domain Bacteria; phylum Actinomycetota; class Actinomycetes; order Propionibacteriales; family Actinopolymorphaceae; genus Actinopolymorpha; species Actinopolymorpha pittospori. The sequence goes on from NZ_JADBEM010000001.1 coordinate 4,364,066, forward strand.
GCGGTGGTGGGCGCCGCTGCTCCTCGCGTCGGTGTGGCAGCTGGTCAACCTGTCCTATCGGCGGGCCAGCGCCAAAGGCGTCACGGTCGGGATCAGCGAGGGCGCGTCGGAGGTGCGACGGTCGGAGTACCTGCGTGGCCTGGCGGTCGGTCCGGGTGCCGCAAAGGAGGTGCGGGTCTTCGGCCTGGCCGGGTGGGTGGTCGGACAGTATGCCGACGCATGGTCGAGCGTGCTCGGCGCGATCTGGCGTAGCCGGCGAGCCAACCGGCTTCTGACCGCGGTGGTGGTCGCCGCCATCCTGCTCGCTCACGGGTTGGTCCTGCTCACGTTGAGCCGGGACGTCAACCGCGGCGCCATCGGCGTAGGGGAGGTGGCCGTCTTCGTCCAGGCGGCCGTCGTCTCCTTCAGCTTCGGCTGGCTGGGCGACATGCAGTGGTGGTTGACCAGGTCGCTCGACGCCGTCGAACGCGTGGAGCGGCTGGGTTCGCTGCTCGCCACCACGGATCCGGTTCGCCCCACACCACCGGATCGGCGGCGTACGGACGGCGCGGTCGACGTACGCCTGCGCGACGTCAGCTTCACCTACCACGGGCGTTCACGTCCGACACTCGACCGACTGAACGTGCACGTCGCGGCCGGCCAGTCGACGGCGATCGTCGGTGCGAACGGCGCCGGTAAGTCCACCATGGTGAAGCTCCTGTGCGGCCTCTACGAGCCCGACTCGGGACGGGTCCTGCTCGATGGCCTGGACGCGGAGGTGGCGGCCAGGGGACGGGTCGCGGTCATCTTCCAGGACTTCGTGCGCTACGAACTCTCGCTTCGGGCGAACGTCGGATTCGGCAGCCTGACCACGGCGGACGACGACGTGCCGGTCGACGACACCGCGGTCGACCCGGTCGCGGCCGCGCTCCGCGACGCCGGCGGTGCCGAGCTGCTGGCGCGGCTCCCCAACGGGTGGGACACGGTGCTGGCCCGCGGCTACGACGGCGGCGTGGACCTGTCCGGTGGTGAGTGGCAGCGGGTCGCCCTCGCGCGCGCACTGGCCGCGGTCCGTGGCGGCGCCGGCCTGCTGATCCTCGACGAGCCGACCGCGAACCTCGACGTGCGTGCTGAGACCGAACTGTTCGAGCAGTTCCTCGATCTCACGCGGGGCACGACCACGATCCTCGTGTCGCATCGACTGTCCAGCGTGCGCCGCGCCGACCGCATTCTCGTCGTACACGACCGGCGAATCGTCGAGGACGGCTCCCACCAGGAGCTGATCGCCCAAGAGGGCCGCTACGCACGTATGTTCGCCCTGCAGGCGCAGCGGTTCGCGGTGGAGGAGCCGGCTGCGGTGCCGTCGGGACCGGAGGTGGTCCGCGATGCGTGACCGTTGGCGAGCGATCCGGATGCTGGCCAGGATGGCGTTCGCGACCGATCCGTGGCGCACCCTCGGCCTCCTGCTCGAACCCCTCGGTCAGCTGACCCCACCGATCATCGCCGTCTGCCTGAAGGTCATGACGGATGGCGTCCTCCACCACGATCCCGTGTCCGTGGTGGTCGGAGCCGCCGGCATCGCAGGCGCGCGGGCCCTGTGGTTCGTGGGTGCGTGGACGGGGTCCTGGCTCCGGGTGCGGCTCATGGAGGAGGTCGGCTTCGCCTTCGACCGGGAGATCGCGACACTGACCGCCTCGATCCCCGGCCTGGACCATCAAGAACGCGCCGACTACCAGGACCGGTTGGAGCTCCTCCGCCAGAGCCAGGGCCTGCTCGGCTACTCGGTGAACTCACTCATCTACACCGTCAACATCGTCGTCAGCGGACTGGCGACCCTCGTCACGCTGGCAGTCCTGAGCCCGTGGCTGCTGCTCCTCGTCCTCTTCGTGCTTCCCTCCATCCCGATCGCCGCCGCGCACCAGCGGTGGTCCCGCGCGGCGGAGGAACGCTCCGCCGCTCCCGCTCGGCTCGCCCGCCACCTCCGCGGCCTCACGACGGATCGAGACGCGGGGATGGAGCTTCGCGTGTTCGGTCTGCGGCGGGAGATCCTGGCCCGCTTCCGTACGGCGTGGACGGACTCGATGCGGGCGCGACTGACGACGGAACGCCGCGCGGCGGTCCTCGCCAACGTCCGCGACCTGATCTTCGCGGTCGGGTTCGGCGGCGCGATCCTGTTGGCACTCTGGCGGGCGGCCGCCGGTCACGGCACGATCGGCGAGGTCGTCATAACCGTCTATCGGTGCCAGCGCATGCAGGCGGCGGTGATGAGCCCCATCCAGGCGGTCGCGGCGCTCGGCAGCGTGCTGCGTGCCGCGGATCGGATGCTGTGGTTGCGCGAGTACGCGGGCTCGGTGGCAGCGCGGGGTTCGGGTAGCGGCCCCGCACCGGAACGGATCCGCGACGGGATCGCCTTCGAACGGGTGTCCTTCCGCTATCCCGGCACCGAGGCCTGGGCACTTCGAGACGTGTCACTTCACATCCCCGCCGGTACCGTCGTCGCCCTGGTCGGCGAGAACGGCGCCGGCAAGACCACGCTGGTGAAGCTGTTGTGTCGCATGTACGAGCCGACGAAGGGACGCATCCTGGTCGACGGAGTCGACCTGGCCGGCATCGACGTTCACCAGTGGCGGCAGCGACTCTCGGCGGCGTTCCAGGACTTCGCGCGACTCGAGTTCACCGCTCACCACACGGTCGGTCTGGGTGACCTGTCCCGGCTCGACGACGTCCAGGCGGTCGGGAGCGCGCTCGACCGTGCCGGTGCCTCCGACGTCCTGCCGCACCTGCCCGACGGCGCGGACACCCGGCTCGGCTCCAGCTGGGACAACGGCGTGGAGCTGTCGACGGGACAGTGGCAGAAGCTTGCCCTCGGCCGAGCCCTCATGCGGGAGCGACCGCTGCTCGTCTTCTTCGACGAGCCGACGGCCAGTCTGGATGCCCAGACCGAACACGGGTTGTTCGAACGGTACGCCGCGACCGCGCGCTCAGGATCGGACCGGGGCATGGTCACCGTGCTCGTGTCGCACCGGTTCTCCACCGTCCGGACGGCGGACCTCATCGTCGTGGTCGACGACGGTGAGATCTCCGAGGTCGGCAGCCACGAAGAACTCCTCGCGCGCACCGGCCCCTACGCCGAGCTCTACGACCTGCAGGCGCGGTCGTACCGATAGGAAGTCGTACCAGTTCGGAAGTTCGTAACCACCGCGGAAGTTCGGTACCACTGGGGAAGTCTGAACTGTCGGAGCGCAGTGGCACGATGCGCGCCATGGACGCCGGGGACGTTGACGAGGACATTGACGGAAACATCGACGGGGAAGGCGAGTTCGTCGACGTCGGGGAGGTCAGCCTCTACGTCCGCCAGCTCGGCGAGCCGGGGCAGGGCCCGCCACTGGTCGTCATACACGGCGGGCCGGACGTCGGTCACGCCTACCTCCTGCCCGGGTTCGAGCCGCTGGCTCGTGACCATCACGTGGTGCTGTTCGACTTCCGTGGCTGCGGCCGGAGTGGGCGAAACCTGCCCGAGGATCGTTACCAACCGGAGTACGTCGTCGAGGACACGCACCGGCTGATCGACCGGCTCGGGTTCGGCCAGGTCGACCTGCTCGGCTTCTCCACTGGCGGGCGCGCGGCGATGCACTTCGTGGACAAGCATCCCGACCAGGTACGCCGTCTGATCCTCGCCTCCACGACGACCTACCCTAGCGCTGACAGCGAGCCGTACCTCGCGGGCTGGGACGAATACCAGCGGCGCCGGCGAGCGGAGGAGGCGGAGGGCTGGGTCAGGCGAAACTCCACCATCTTCGTCTGGGATCTCGACCTCGCTCCGGCCTACCTCGACATGCTCAACGGGCTCGATCCCACGAGCGACTGGAGCTGGGAGCGGTACGTCGACGGGAGGATGCACCCCTGGTGTCCGGGCGACCCCGAGCACATCCTGCGCGCATGCGGCAAGCCGATCCTGATCCTGCACGGTGAGAAGGACATGGGCTTCCCGGTGCAGCTCGCCCATCGACTGCACGCCGCGCTGCCCGACAGCGAGCTGGCGATCGTTCCGGAGGCGGCGCACATGTGCCACTTCGAGAAGCCCGACGTCTGGTCCCAGCACATCCGGGAGTTCCTGGGCCGCACGGTCGGCTGACCCGCAGCTGGAGACCAGACTCCGACCCGACTATCCGAGCGCGGGAGGCGTACGAGGCGAGGTAGCGACGGAGGCGTCGAGGGCGTCGAGCAACCAGGCCTGAACCACCCCGGGGTTGTGCTCACCCGTCACCTCGGTCATGAGATGCCAGTACCTGCGGACACGAGGATCGCGATGCACGGCGACGCGGCCGACCAGCTGGCGTCGGAAGCCGGGCGTGTCTCGGGTGTTCCGCACTGCCGCGTGCGCCTCCACGAAATGGTCGAGTGCGCGCCCCGGTCCGGGCCGCTGACCCGCGAGCAGCAGCGGCTCGGCAAGCTCGAACGCCTCCGCCATCCCGGTCAGCAGTATGGCCTCGTCGGCGATGACCTGCCGCTCCTCCCTGGCGCGGTACAGGAGTTGGCGGGTGAGCGACCGGTCGGTGGTCAGCCTCACCATCTCGGCGTACGCGACCACCTGGGTCGGGGTGGGGTCAGAGGGGGCGTCCGGCACGCTCATCGTGATGATCGCGGTGGCCAGTTCCTCCGGAATCGGCGCCGCGATGGTCCGCCTCCAGAAGGACACCAGGGCGTCGTGAGCCGATCGGCCGTCCTCCACCGCGGCGAGCAGGTCGAGGCGTGCGGCCCGCTCAGCCGGGGCAGCCGTCTCCACGGCCCGTAGTGACGCATGGCGCCAGGCGAGTGCGGCCAACTCGACGTCGAGGGCCGCTCGTTCGGCCGCGACGACCTCGGCGAGAGATCGCCGGCCGGTGAGGACGTCGGTGATGGCGGGCAGGCTCAGGCCGAGACCGCGCAGGCGTCGCAGCAGGCTGAGCTGGTCGACGGCCGCCCCGTCGAACCGCCGATGTCCGCCTGTGCTGTGTTCGGACGCGAGGATCCCCTCGTCGCAGTAGAAGCGGATGGTGCGGACCGGCACGCCGGTCAGCTGTGCCAGCTCGCCGATTCCGAGTGTGCCGGCTGCTGTGGTCTCGCTCACTTTCGCTGGAACCTCCACCTGGGTGGACGTCCTAGCGTACGGACGCGTCAGGGGTGCACGCCGCGGAAGGTCCGCTCTCGCGACGACTCTGACCGACCTGAGCACCGAAGGGAGAGGAGCAGTTGCCATGACCACATCGGACGTCGACACAGGGGTACCGGGCATTCCGCGGCTTGCGGAGGGACTCCGGGCGCACACCGCCGCATTCGCCCACGCGCTGGAGGGTGCCGATCCGACCACCCACGTACCCACCTGCCCCGAGTGGCGGGTGCGGGACCTCGTCGCGCACATCGGTCAGGCTCATCGGTGGGCGGCCGAACTGGTGCGGAGCCGCGAGCCTGGCACCGTACCGGATCCGCGGGACGTGGATCCCGGTCCACGCGAGGGCTGGTCCGGCTGGCTGCTCGAGGGAGCAGAAGACCTCATCGCCGCGGTCGAGATCACCGGCGCAGACACCGCGGTGTGGACAGTCCTCGGACAGCGGCCCGCGGTGTTCTGGCTGCGTCGGATGCTGAACGACACCTCGGTGCACCTTGCTGACGCGGCGCTGCTGCGAGGTGCGGCGTTCGAGATCGCGCCGGACCTCGCGGCGGACGCGATCGGGGAGGGGCTGGAAATACTGTCCGCTCCAGGCCTGGAGGCGTTCCGACCCGACCTTGCCGTGCTCAGCGGCCAGGGCGAGACGATCGTGCTGCGAGCCGAAGGTCTCCGTGCTGGCTGGCGGATCACCCGTACGCCGGACGGGGTGAGGTGGGAACGCCTGGCGGCCGACGGCGACACCGGGGAAGGTGCCGTGGTGGAGCGCGACGTCGTGATGCACGGCTCCGTACGGGATCTGCTGTTGGTGTTCACCCGGCGGGTCGCCGTCGATGAGAGTGCCGTCACGGTTACCGGCGACCGGAGGATCCTCGACCACTGGCTGGCGAACACGGTGTTCTGAAAGGTGGAAGTGCCCGCTCCCGCGCGGGGGCGGGCACTTCCACCGACTGAATCTTCTGAGTGGGTGAATCTGGTGTCGCTTGTGCGTTGTCGCTTGTCGGTGTGGTCCTACCGGGGAAGGTCGAACTCGCCGGCCTTGACGCCGCCGAGGAAGGCGGCGAACCCCGTCCTGGTGACGGCAAGGGTGCCGCCGTCACGGTCCTTCGTGTCTCGGACACCCACGTGGGTAGCCGACGAGCCGACCTCCACGCAGTTGCTTCCTCCGTTGGAAGCGGTGGCCTTTCGCCAGCCACTAAGCTCCTCGTACCGCAGTTGCTTCTTCACGACCTGATCGTCCTTTCCAAATCGGCCGCTGCCTCCGTGAGAAGGTCGACGCTGTCCTCTGGAGACAGAGCCGCCTCGCGGAGACGGTTCCACAGTCGTTCGTATTGAGCGACCTCGCCCACATCGGCTAGCACGATGTCGGACGTCACAGTATCCACTGAGGCGATTACAGGATCGGTAGGATCAGGGTACGTGTATAGGGTGAAAGCGGAGTTTGGCACCCGATAGTTGTGCAGAATCGCGCCAATCGGCAGAACGCGGACAATCACGTCGTCCTGAGCGACTTTGGCCAGGTGCCGGAGTTGCTCGGCGAGGATGCCCGGCGGCGCGGTCGGCCGCCGCAGAACCAGCTCGTCGATGATGGTTTCGTACGACGGGCCACCCGGCAGCCGGAGCATCCGCTGACGTGTCGCGCGCGCTCGAACCATCGCGCTGGGCTCGAAATGGCCGTCGCCTGCGAGAACGAGGTCGTCGTGCTGGGCGATGGCCCGCATGAAGTCCGACGTCTGGAGCAGTCCCGGCACGAACGTGGTGTACTCCCGGATCGTCGCCGCGCCCTGCTCCAGGTCGGCGATGGCGGCCTGTCGCCGACCCATGTCGCGGGCTTGTTTCTCCCACCACCCGCGTTGGGCCGCGCCTTCGGTGAGGGTACGAAGCATCGCGGTTTCGTCGGGTGAAATGTTCAGCGCTTCCGCGATCGCGAGAACGTCGTCGACCGCGGGCCGCAGGTGGCCGTTCTCCAGCCGACTGATCTTCGGCTTGGACTCGCCACTCTTGCGCGCCAGCGCCTCGTGGGTCAGCCCGGCCCGCTTGCGGAAGCCGGCGAGCTCCCGGGCGAGGCGTAGTCGACAGACATAGGGGCTGATCACCTGTGCTCGCTCCCCGTGGTGGGCACCTGAGTCGCGCAAGTCTAGCTCTTGGGAAGATGCACGCTTTGTCATCACTTTCCGGGGCCGAAAAGCTTGCCGACGCCTGGAAACGCTGTCACTCTCAGGATCATTCGTTTCGACTGAATGATTCAGGTCCAACGAGTGTTCCGCGGGAGGGCTCCGGGATGATCGGAACGAGCTGGAAGCAGGAACGCGAGGCGATCGAGAGACGGATCGCGGCCTGCCGTGCGCAGGCCGGCAGGCGGGCCGCCGAGGCCGCCGACTGCTTCTACCGGGAAGGCGTCGAAGCCGCTCCCGCCTGGGACGCCACGCGGGAACGTTGGGGTGTCCGGATCATCGAACCGGCCAATGACGAACTCCACATGTACCTGTGGCTGGACAACGACCGCTGGCACTGGGTGCCTGGTTGCCCCTGGTCGGCCGGCGCAGAGGACTACGACAAGGTGGTCCGCTTCGCCGTCGCGTGGGTCACCGACCACAAGGTGCTTCTCGGATGAGCGCCCTCAGCTCGGGCCATCCGGAGCCCTCCGATTCCATGGCCGCGCCAGGCCCGTCCCCCCACACGGTGCGCGACGTCCTCCGCGAACGCGTCATCGCCGGCGACCTCGACCCGCGGGCCGTCGACGACGTGGCGCGTGACATCATCCGCCGTTACGCACCTGCCCGGACGCCGCTCGGCCTACGTCGCCGGCGCGGCCGTGGAACCACCGAAGACCTCCCCACCCAGTCACTCCTACGTCAAAGGGCTCGACAACGGAGCGGGTGGGGTTGGAAAGAGAAAGGCGCCCGAGCGTGGCTGTGGAAGGACACGCTCGGGGGCGTCACGTCCTGACGCGGATCTCGGGCCAGTTCCGCGTGACCGGGAGATAGCGATTCAGATAGTGCCAGTCGTTGGCCGCGTCCTCCGAATCGCCATGCGGGGTGCTGAATTCCTGGAGGTAGCCCGATATCTCGCTGAGATGCCACTCCGCCCGGAAGAGTTCCAGGACGAACGGGCGTGGTTCGAATGGACCCGCACCACGTTGATACGCGGCCAGCACCCCGGTGTTGTCGACGTCGAGCGGGAACTCGTGGCCGACGTACAGGAGCAGCCACAGATCCCGTTCGCGCGGAGCGAGCATCATCGCGTTGCAGTCGATGAGGTGGATCTCCTTGGCGAGGTCGAGCATCGTGTTGCCGCCGTGTGGTTCGCCGTGCGTGATCACCCACGGATCGACCGCCCGCCGGAGGCGGTGAACCAAGTGGCCCTGCAGGGCGAAGAGCTCCTCGATGCCTGACGCCGAGGTGGTGAAGAGGTCGTACGCCGCCTGTGCGTACGGACCCCGCGACCATGACCGGTCGCGTGTGGTCGCCAGTAGCTGCCGAAGTTCGGGTTGGCGGTAGCCAGGCTCCCAGCGCAGCGCCGGAACTGACGTCGGTGGGTGGGCATGTAGGCGTCCAAGGGTCTCGGCGATCTGCGCCCGCTCCGCGGCGCTGCCGTGGAAGTCCGGGTTCCTTCCGTCGATGAAGGAGAAGACGCCGATCTCCCAGGACGGTGACGCCTCCCGGCGCAACTGGCCGGAGCGATCGCGTACCGCGGCGTGCACAAAATCGAGACCGGCGTCGCGGAGTACGGCGGCGGTTTCGTACGTCGACAGGAAGAACGCGCTCGTGTCCTCGCCCTTACGGTCCGCCTTCACGAACCATTTCGTGGCGTCTGCGGCCAGGACGATCCAGTTGTGGCTTCCGTGGCCGACCGCGGCGTAGTCCACGTCGACGGGATCGATGCCCCACCACCTACGCAGTGCCGCCGAGATGTGTTCGGCGGTGAGGTCCTCCGGTGCTTCGAGCATTCCGCGGACGCTAGCCGCCACGCCCGTCAGCGCGCACGACTCGATCCGTCACCACGTCCGATTCAGGTCACTTCGGCCACGGGCCGGGGAGTCCCGTGCACTCCGTCAGGGCGTCGGCCAGAAGGTCGTCGGCGGCGCGCTCGCCGGCCTCGTCGTTGACGAGCATCGCCGCCGCGAAGCGATGCCGTGGCGCGATGAGTAGCAGGGATCGATGGCCGGAGCCGGGCCGAGTGCCGTGGTGGAAGGCGACTCCGTCCGCCACCTCCCAGCCGAGCGCGTACTGCGTCTTCGACGTCGAGCGCGTGGCGCGGGTCGTCACGGTCTCGGTGAGCGCAGGGTCGTCCAGCAGGAACTCCGCGAAGTTCATCAGGTCCTCGCTGGTGGACCACAGTCCGGCGGCGGGGCGTCTGGCGCGCGGCTCGTCCTCCGGCGGGACCGGTTCGCCGCCCGCGTGCCCGTCCGCGGCGTCGCCGGGTGTGGTGAAGCCTGTCGCGTGCATCCCGGCTGGGTCGAGGAGGACCTTCCGAAGGCCGGCCTCGAAGGTGTCCCCCCAGAGGCGAGCCAGCACCGTCCCGGCGAGGTAGTAGTTGCCGTTGTAGTACTGCCAGACGTCGCCAGGGGCCGCCGCCTGCGCGTTCTCCACCACCAGCGCGGCAGCACGCGTCAGCGCGTCGTCACCATCGCCCAGCGCGGCGAGCACCGGCCTGGTCAGGGATTCCTCGAGCAGCCCGGACGTGTGGCTCAACAGCTGGCGCGTGGTGACGTCCGGCGAGATCCTCCAACGGGCACGGAGTTCTGGCAGGTGCTCGACCACCGGTCGGTCCAACTCGTCCCGACTCGAACGAGAACTCATGGCCGCGGCGGTCGCCACGATCGGTTTGGTGATGGAGGCGACCTGCATCGCGGTGCCGCGCGAGATGGGCGTTCGCCTGCCCGCATGGGCAACACCCGCGGCTGCCCACTGCCTGACTCCCGCAAGTGAGACAGCCGCCGACGCGCCCACCAGTCGGTGTCGGTCTACGACGGATGCGAGCCGTGCCTGGAGGTCGAACATCCGAGAACCCTACGCAGGCTTGGTCAGTCGGCGAGAACACGCCCTGGCGACGGGGTGAGCGCCGCTACGGCGTGGCGCCAGGGTCGGACGGGACGGGCTTTCCGATGTCCCAGTGATGGCCGAACGGATCGGCCAGGCGTCCGGTACGCCAGCCGTGGTCGACGGAAACCGCCGCGATCTCCGTTGCTCCGGCGGCGACCGCCCGGTCGAACAGCGAGTCCGGATCCTCGACCGTCAGCACCATGCGCGACGCGCTGCCGACGGAACCGGGGCCGGCGTCGCGGTCTTCCTCGATCCAGAACCCCGCGCCGGCAACGGCAAGCTGGGCGACGACGATGCCTGCGTCGTCATCCTCGAGGCTGTAGACCAGATCCGCGCCGAAGGCGGCCCGGTAGTAGTCGACCGCTGTCCGCCCATGGTGCACCGACAGCCAGGGGGTGATCGTCGTGGTGGAGGGCTCGGGGGTTGGCGCCTCGCTGCGCATCGTGGCGGTCCTTCCCGTGGGCGCGAGCCCAGCAGCGAAGCTGGGCGCGGCGGTACGCGTTCGCAGGGACGAGTATGCGCGCCCGCCACGGCTGACACCACCACCGTGACGGGCGCGCATCGACCCAGACCGTCTCTGGGCGAAACCGCTGGAACGAACCCGGCGAAGCCCGGTCAGGCTCAGCGCAGCGAGAGCTGCTTCAGGGTGCTCTCGATCTCGGCCATCTCCGACTCGCTCAGCGGCCCGTGCGCGATCGCGCCGGCGTTGTCCTGTGCCTGCGCGACCGTGCGGATGCCGGGGATCGGCACGAAGGCCGGGGTCCGCGCGAGCAGCCAGCACAGCGAACCCTGCGCGAGGGTGCGGCCGCCGGAGGTGAGGACGTCGCGGATCCGCTCGAGCGCGTCCAGGGTGCGTCCCTCCTTGCCGGAGAAGTCGAACCGGCGGCGCACGTCGTCGTCGGCGAACGTCGTCTGGCGGTCGAACTTGCCGGTCAGGGCGCCCATGGCGAGCGGCCCACGGTTGACGCCCGCGAGGTTCTCGGACTCGATCAGGTCGACCATCGTCGCGTTGTCGTCGATGACGTTGGCGTGCAACTGGATGGCGGCGCAGTGCGGGCTGCGGGCGAAGACCCTGGCCCGCTCGGGGTCGTCGGTGCTCCAGCCGAACGACCGGATCTTGCCAGCCTCCACGAGCCCCTCGAGCGCGCCGACGACCTCCTCGGCCTGCACGGGGTCGTAGTCGCCGATGTGGAACTGGTAGAGGTCGATCACGTCGGTGCCGAGCCGGGCGAGGCTCGCGTCGCACTGCTCACGGATCGACGCGGGGGATGCGTCGCGGCCGACCGCCTGCTTGGCGTCCTCGTCGATGAGGTTGCCGAACTTCGTGGCGATGACCACGTCGTCCCACTTCCCGGCGAGTGCTCGGGCGAGCACCCGCTCGCTGTGGCCGGCACCGTAGACGTTGGCGGTGTCGAAGAAGGTCACGCCGGCGTCGAGGGCGGCGTGGATCGCGGCCACCGACTCCTCGTCGTCCACCTTGCCCCAGCCGATCGGGTTGCCGTCGCGGAACGCCGGGCCGCCGATCGCCCAGCAGCCGAAGCCGATGGGGCTCACCGCGATGCCGGAGCGTCCGAGGGTGCGCTTAGAGGTCGTCATGTCGTCTCCATCGGTCCGAGGTCTGTCGCCCCTTCTCTATCAGACCGACGTGACGTGTCCCGCTTCAGACGCGCGGGGGCCCCGACACGATGATCTCCCGGACGCGGCCCGGGTCTCCGGGCTCGATCCACCGGCCCCACCAGGTGGCCCCCGCCTCCGCCAGGCCGGCGATCTCGGCGGGATCGTCCGTCCCGCTGACCTTCACGTCGAAGCCCTCGGCGGTGCCGCGTTCCTGGGCGACGAGGGCGAGGATGCCACGAACGTCCTCAGGTGTGATCGCGACCCCGACCCCGTTGGCGAGACGTTTGTAGGCACAGCAGCCGTCCCAGCGCGCGATGCGACGGCGTACGGAGGGAACCAGGAGGTTGCCGCCGACCCAGATCGGTATTCGGGGCCGCTGGACGGGTGTCGCGGCGAGCCGCAGACCGTCGACGCGGTAGTGCGCCCCCTCGTGGTGGACCTCCTGTCCGCTCCAGAGCCCGGCGAGGATCGCGAGCCCTTCGTCGAGGCGTTCGGCCAGAACCCGAGGCTCGGTCGCCTCTCCCACCGCTGCCACACCTGGATCGCCCGCGTCTCCGGAGCCGACGCCGAGGATGGCGCCGGAGAGGTGGTCGAGGGAGACCGCCTCGCTCGCGAGCTTCCAGGGCCGGCGGCGTGGGAGTGGTGTCACGGTCGTCCCGAGCCGGATCCGCCGCGTCGTGGTGGCCATGGCCGCCAGGGAGATCCACGGGTCGTAGGTCGGGGTGTCCACCTGGCCCTGGTAGACGAGGTAATCCTCGAGCAGGAAGGCGTCCCAGCCGGCGTCTTCGGCCAGCGCCGCCAACTCCGCGAGGCCTGCCGGGTCGAGGCCTGGCCCGGCCGCACCGGTCGTCACCGAGAAGCGCATGCGCGCACGCTAGTGGCGCCCGCCGACAACAACACCGACAGCACCGACAGCACCGACAGCACCGACAGCACCGACATCGCCGCGGTGCTGGACGATCAGGGCCGTCGTCGAAGCGGTCCCTGGCCGGGCCGCCCGAGTGGATGACCGTTTGCGGCACGTGGCCTGTTCGGGCCGTTGACCTTCCTCACCCGCGCCAAGACGTGGACTCTGACACTGCGACCACCCCTGGCGACCTACCGATGGCGATCACGCAGTTCCCGCGACGCAGCAACGGCTGAAGCGACTCCGCTGATGGACAGGCCGCACCCCGCGGCCGTCTCCGCTTTCCCTCCTGGGAGTGAGGTCCTGCGAGTGAGATCACCAACGAGCAATCCCGGGCCCTCCGATCGGCTTCCCCTGTGTCTCGTGGGTTGCGGCGGTATGGGCCGGCGGCACCTGTCCGGCTACGCCGCGCTGGCCCGGTCGGGCCTGTGGCAGGGCGACCTGGTGGCGGTGTACGACCTCCGGGTCGAGGCCGCCCAGGCACTCGCCGACGACGCCGAGCGCCTGCTCGGTCGGCGTCCCGTCGTGCACACCGACCTGGACGGCGTACTGGCCGACGAATGGATCGCGGCACTCGACCTGGTCACCGACCCGTCGAGCCATCACGCGATCGCGGTCCCGGCGCTGCGCCGAGGCCGGCACGTGCTGTCGGAGAAGCCGCTCGGGCTCACCATGCGGGCCTGCCAGGCGATGCTGGACGCCGCCCGCGAGGGCGGTGCCGTCCTCGCGACGGCGGAGAACTACCGGCGCGGCGGGCCCAACCGGATGGCCCGCGCCGTCGTCGACGCGGGGCTGCTCGGGCGCCTCCACCTGATGGTGCAGCTCATGGTCGGCGGCAGCGACCGGGTCCTGATCACGCCGTGGCGGCACCTCAAGCAGAGCGGGTCGATCGCCCTCGACATGGGCGTGCATCTCACCGACCTGGTGGAGTTCTACCTGGGCCCGGTCGAGACGGCGTACGGCCGGGGCATCGTCGCCGAGCCGGTACGCCGAAGCGCCGAGGGTGACGCCGTGCACGCCACCGGCGAGGACTCGCTGCTCGCCCAACTTCGTACGACCTCCGGTGTGGAGGTGCAACTCGCGTACGTGCCGTCCGGGCCGGGCCTGCGTTACGTCCAACGAACGATCCACGGTTCGGCCGGCTCCATGGTGATTCCGCGGGACCGGACGGACGGCGAGGTCGAGGTGCACCGCGCCGACGGTGTCCTTCGTGGCGCGGATCTGCGCGCCGCACTCGGCGACGCGTTCACCCTCGACCAACGGACGGTGGCGCTGCTCGGTCCCGACGGTACCGGCGGGGACGTGGAGTTCGCCGAGATCGACGCCGGCTACCTCGCCGTCGAGATCGCCGACTTCGTGGACGCCGTGCTGACGGGTCGGCCGCCCGAGGTCGACGGGCTCGCCGGCGCGCGAGCGGTCGCCGGTGTCCTCGCCGTCCTCGAGTCCGGCGTCGCCGGCGCCCCGGTGCGGGTCGAGGACGTGCTCTCCGGCGCGGTCCACGCCTACCAGGACGAGATCGACGAAGGGCTCGACCTGCTCGCCGGATCGGGGGAGGTGGCGTCGAGGTGACCGAGCCGTCGAACCAGACCGAACCGTCGAACCAGACCGAACCGTCGAGCCAGACCGAGGCTCCCGGGCCGGCCGGGCTGTTTCCGGCCGCCGCGCCGTTCCGCCAGGTCGCCCTCGTCGTCCGTGACCTCGACGCCGCCGTACGCCACTGGGCGGGCGTCCTCGGCGTGGGTCCCTGGACGGCCTACACCCTCGCCCCGCCACGGCTACGCGACTGCGTCCACCGCGGCGAACGCGTCGACTTCTCCCTCCGGCACGCGCTCGCCTGGTCAGGCGACGTGCAGTTCGAACTCGTGCAGCCGCTCACCGGGCCGAGCATCTTCGCCGAGCACCTGGAGCGGCACGGAGAAGGACTCCAGCATCTCGGCACCTACGTCGAGGACCATCCCGCGGCCGTCCGCGACCACCTCGAACGCGGCTTCACCCCGTTGCAGAGCGCGCGGGGGTTCGGCGCCGAGGGCGACGGCGCGTTCGCCTACTTCGCCCCGCCCGGCGGCACCGGGATCGTCGTGGAGCTGATCGCGGCTCCGCGCGTGCGCGTCGAACCCGACTTCGTGTACCCGAAGGGATGAGGCAGATGCCAACGACCCGGATCGAGTCGGTCGAGACGTTCCCGGCGGGCGGCGCCCTGTACGTACGTCTCACCACCGACACCGGCATCACCGGGATCGGCGAGTCGACCTGCTTCGGCTGGCCGGGCGCCGTCGGCGAGGTCGTCGAGTCCTTCCGCGACTACCTGGTCGGAGCCGACCCGTTCGACGTGGAGGCCCACTGGCTGCACCTGTACCGGACGTTGTGTTTCCGCGGCATGGTCGTCGGGGGCGCGATCAGCGCCATCGACCAGGCCCTGTGGGACATCAAGGCACGGCACTTCGAGGTGCCGGTGTGGCAACTGCTCGGCGGCCGCAGCCGGCGCGCGGTCCGCGCCATGAAGGTCATCTCCGGACACTCCGCCGAGGAGGTCGCGACGGCGTGCGCCGACGCGGTCCGGGCCGGATACACCGCGGTGAAGGTGATCCTCTTCGGCCACGAACACCACGGGATGCGGCAGGCGCAGCGGATCGCCGACCTGGTCGGGCGGTTCACCGCGATCCGGGAGACGGTCGGCTGGGAACTCGACGTCGGCATCGAACTGCACCGGAACATGGCGCCGGGCGACTCGGTCCTGCTGTGTGAGGAGATCGCCCCGCTGCGGCCGCTCTTCGTCGAGGACCCGATCCCGCCGGACTCGGTGTACGCGTTCGGTGAGGTGGCGAAGAAGGTGCGGGTGCCGATGGCGGCGGGAGAACGCAACACCACGATCTGGGAGTTCGCGGAGTACGTCGAACAGGGCGGTCTCGCCTACGTCCGGCCCGACGTCGGCATCGCCGGCGGGATCACCCACGTCCGCAAGATCTGCGCCCTCGCCGAGGCGCGCCACCAGGGCGTCCTGCCGCACGCGGTACCGTCCGGCCCGGTCGCGACGGCCGCGCACGTGCACCTCGGGATCACGGTGCCCAACTGGGAGGCGCAGGAACACGTCGAGCAGGAGAACACGGCGGCCAGCGCGGTCGTGAAGAGCGTCGTACCGCTCGTCGACGGGTGGCTGTACCCGCCGGACGCGCCGGGCCTGGGCATGGAGCTGGACGAGGCCGGCCTGGCCAGTACGCCGGTCCGGACCCTCCGCGTGGGGGCGCCGGTCCGTGAGGACGGCTCGGTGGCGATCAGATGAGCGAGCCGAGCGCGACGTCCGGCCCTGTCGTGGCGGGGACGCCGGAGGAGCCCGGGGGTTCGGCGGCGCCAGGGAAGCGGCCGGTCGTCGGTGTCGCCTGCGACGCCGAGGTGCGCGAGCACTACCTCGCCCCGGACGACCTGGCGCGCCTCACCGCGATCGCCGACGTGCGCTACGCCGACTTCACCGGCCTGCGGTCGGTAGCCGCCCAGCCGCCGCCGGACGCCGACTCCGAAGCGGAGCTGGCGAAGTTCGCGGCCGGCCTCGACGCGCTCGTCGTGTGCCATGGAGCGCCCCGAGTGACCGAGCGGGTCCTGGCCGCCGCACCGGGGCTGGCGATGGTGGGCGAGCTCGAAGGTGACCGGTTCGCCGGACGTGTCGACGTCGACGCAGCCGACCGGTACGGCGTCCTGGTCGTGGACACCACCCACGGCTCGTCGTACCCGGTCGCGGAGTGGGCGCTCGCGCTGATGGTGCTGGGGATGCGGGACGTCGGCCGGTGGAAACGACGTACCGAGCTGACCGGTAAGCGCGTCGGCCTGATCGGGTTCGGCCACATCGCCTGGCGCCTCGTGGAGCTGGTCCGGCCCTACGGGGTCGAGGTGCTCGTCCACGATCCGTACTCCCCGCGTGAGCTCGCGGATGCGCTCGGCGTGACGTTCGCACCGCTGGACGCGGTGCTCGCGGGTACGGACGTGGTCGTCTGCCTGGCGCCGCTGACCCCACGTACGCGTGGCCTGCTCGGTGCCCGCGAACTCGGCCTGCTGGCTCCGGGCACGGTCTTCGTCAACGTCTCGCGCGGCGCGATCGTCGACTCGGTGGCGCTCCTCGCCCGGCTCCGTCGCGGCGACGTCGTCGCCTGCCTCGACGTCCACGACCCGGAGCCGGTACCCCCGGACGCCGAGATCCGCGCACTGCCGAACGTCTTCCTGTCCCCGCACGTCGCGGGCACCACCGTCGAGTCACGGACGCGCTTCTTCGGGCTCATGGTCGAGGAGATCGAGCGCCTCTTCCGTGGCACGGAGCCACGCGCCCTGCTGACCCGCCGGGTGGTGGCTATCCGCGACGGGCTCGCCCAACCCGGAGGTGCAGCGTGATCCTCGACAGTCACTGCCATGCGTGGCGACGCTGGCCGTACGACCCGCCGGTGCCCGACCCGGACACCCGGGGCAGCGTGGAGCAACTCCTGTTCGAGATGGACGTGCACGAGGTCGAGCGGGCCGCGCTGGTCTGCGCCCGGATCGGCGAGGGCGCGTTCGCGAACGAGGACAACAACGAGTACGCCGCGCAGGCCGCCCAGCGGCATCCGGACCGCATCGCCGTCATCGCGGACGTCGACTGCTCCTGGCGCCCCGAGCACCACACCCCGGGCGCGGCGGGACGGCTTCGGGAGACCGCGGAACGACTCGGGATCACCGGCTTCACCCACTACGTCCGGGCCACGAACGACGGATGGTTCCGTTCCGAGGAGGGACGGGAGTTCTTCGCCGCCGCGGCCGAACTCGACCTGGTGGCGAGCCTCGCCGTCGCTCCGGCGTGGCAGGCCGACCTTCGCGCGATCGCGCGGGAGTTTCCCACCCTGCCGATCCTCGTCCACCATCTCGGCGGAGTGTCGGCCAGGCGTCCCAGCTTCGAGTCCGATCTCGCCGAGGTGCTCACCTCCGCGCGGGAGCCGAACATGCTGGTCAAGGTGTCGGGCTTCCACTACCACTCGGCCCGCGGCTGGGACTTCGCCTACGACGATGCGCGGCCTGTGTTCGAGCGGCTCTTCGCCGCGTACGGGCCGCACCGGCTGTGCTGGGGATCGGACTTCCCGGCATCGCGGCACTTCCTCACCTACACCCAGTCGCTGGAGGTGGTCCGCTCCTACGCCGACTTCCTCGCGAAGGAGGACCTCGAACTGGTCCTCGGAGGCACCCTGGCGCGGGTGCTCGAGACCCGCCGACCCGTCCCGGTTCCTTCTCCCTAGCTGATCTCCCCATCTCCACAACCGATTCGACAACCGATCTCCACAACCGACGAAGGAGTCCGGCCATGGCCGTCACGCTGATCGCGAGGTACCACGTCACCGCCGGCAAGTCCGATGCTGTCAAAGAGGCATTGACGCGGATGGCCGAGCGGGTCAAGGCAGACGAGCCGGGCTGCCTGCTCTACCAGGCGAACAGGTCGACCGAGGTCGAGGACCTGTTCTGCCTGTACGAGGTCTACACCGACGAGGCGGCCCTGCTCGCCCACCGGGAGACGCCGCACTTCAAGGAGATCGTCGAGGGTGAGGTCGTGCCGATGCTGACCAAGCGCGAGCGCGAGGTCTACACCCAGGTCGTCGCATGAGGCTCGTCTCCTTCGAGATCGCCGGCGTGGCGGGCCGGACCCGCCACCTCGGCGCTCTCGTCGACGGCGACGCCGACATCGGCACCATGGTCGACCTCGGCGCCGCCGCCCGATGTCACCTCGCGCGAGCCGGCGCTACGCCTGAAGCCGCGCGGCGGATCGCCGCGGCCCTCGTACCGGCCAACGTCACTGCGTTCGTCGAAGGCGGTGCGCCCACCCTGGACGCGGCGCGCGAGGCACTGGCCGCGGCGATCGAGTCCGGTTGGGAGACCGACCCGACCGGTGCGCAGGTCCGTTACGACACGAGGGGCGTGGGCCTGCTGGCCGCGGTGCCCGAGCCGCCGCTGCTGCGCGACTTCATGGCGTTCGAGCAACACCTGCACAACGTCTATCCGCGTCTGGGCCGGGAGATCCCGGCGCAGTGGTACGAGCTTCCCGTCTACTACAAGGGAAACCCGACGGCCATGGGCGCGCACGGAGACGACATACCGGTGCCGTCCTACGCCGACGCCCTCGACCTCGAGTTCGAGATCGCGGCGGTGGTCGGGACCGGGGGAGTCGACATCGCCGAGGAGGACGCGCTCGACCACGTCTTCGGATGGACCGTGTACGACGACTTCTCCGCCCGAACCATCCAGTCCCAGGAGATGGCGGTCGGCCTCGGACCCGCGAAGGGCAAGGACTTCCTGCGTGGACACGTGCTGGGGCCGTGCCTCGTCACCGTGGACGAGGTTCCGGACCCGTACGCCCTGACGATGACCGCCCGGGTCAACGGTGAGACCTGGACGAACGGCAGCACCGCCGACATGCACTGGCGGTTCGAGCAGATGATCGCGCACGCCTCGCGGGGCGAGCGGATCCGCGCGGGCGAGGTCTTCGGCTCCGGGACCGTCGGTGGCGGTTCGGGCATGGAGCAGGACCGGAAGCTCGCCGTCGGGGACGTCATCGAGTTGGAGGTGGAGCGGCTCGGCCTCCTCCGCAACCGGATCGTGGCACCGACGACAAGGAGTGCATCGTGACAGCTGATCGCATCGTCGACGTTCGCGCGTCGTTCGTCGCCAAGCAGGAGTCGGCGACAGCGTCGGAGGGACGGCAACCCAACCGCCGCGACCACTGGTTGGGCGGCAAGGTCGCCAACCCGATGACGAAGTACGCCGAGTTCAGGGACAACCGCGACGCCGGGATCGGCGCGGCGGACGGTGGAACGATCGTCGTCGAGGTGGAGTCGGAGTCCGGGCAGGTCGGAATCTCCACGAGCACGGGTCTCGCCGCGGCGGCGATCATCGAGCAGCACCTCGCTCGGCTCGTCATCGGCGAGCGCGCCTCGGCGCACACCCGCATCTGGGACCGGATGTTCGGAAGCACCCTGCGCTACGGCCGCAAGGGCCTGGTCCTGCACGCGATCTCCGCCGTCGACCTCGCGGTGTGGGACCTGCACGGCAAGGTGGTCGGGGAACCCGTGCACGCGCTCATCGGCGGCAGGATCCGCGACGCCGTGCAGGTCTACGCCACCGGCCCGCGTCCGGAGACGGCCGCCGCGCTGGGATTCGCGGGGGCGAAGCTCCCGTTGGTGTGGGGGCCGTCGGAGGGGGAGGCCGGGTTCCGCAACAACGTCGCGGTCGCGCGGGAGGCCCGTGACGCCGTACCTGCCGACTTCCCGTTGATGTACGACTGCTGGATGGCGCTCGACGTCGACTACGCCGTACGCCTCGCCCACGCGGTCGAGCCCCTCGGCTTCACCTGGATCGAGGAGCCGTTGCCGCCGGACGACTACGCGGGGCTGCGCCGGATCCGGGACCGGATGCCGCCGACCATGACACTCAACACCGGGGAGCACGAGTACACCGCGGCTGGTTTCCGGTTGCTGTGTGAGGCCGGGGTCGACGTGATCCAGCCCGACCTCGGCTGGTGCGGCGGCATGACGGAGGTGCTCCGCATCGCCGACGTCGCCCGGGTGTACGGCGTCCGGGTGATCCCGCACACCTGCGGCATGCCCAACTACCACTTCGTGGTGACCCAACCCGGGGGAGACCTCGCGGAGTTCCCCGTACTCTCCGCCGACGGCGAGAGCGTCGCCCCACAGCACGCGCCGCTTCTGGAAGGTGAGGACATCCCCGACAAGGGCTGGTTGACAGTCGGTGACAAGCCGGGCTTCGGGCTGACCCTGGCCCCGTCGGTGGAACTCCTGCCGGCCGTACCATCCGCGCGTGAACGGCGCGAGCGATGAGTGCCCCGCGGATCGGGGTCGTCGGCACCGGCTGGTGGGCCACCACGGCACACCTGCCCGCCCTCGCCGAGTACGCGGGGGCGAACCTGGTGGCGGTCTGTGAGCCGCGTGCCGAGCGGGCCAAGGAGGTGGCCGAGCGGTTCGGGGTGGCACAGGTCTTCGGGGACGTCCGGGACCTCCTCGACGCGGACGTCGTCGACGGTGTCGTGATCGCGACGCCGCACACGACGCATCACGGGCTGGCCCGGGCCGCCCTACGCGCCGGCGTCCACGTGCTGGTGGAGAAGCCGATGACCACGAACGCGTCCGAGGCGTACGAGCTGGTCGACATCGCGGCGGCGTCCGGGCTGCACCTGTCCGTCGGCTACACCTACCACCACACCCCGGCCGCCGACTTCGCGCGGACCGCCGTACGCGAGGAGATCGGGGACCTGATCTGTGTGGCGGCGGAGTTCATCTCCGGGACCCAGACCCTCTTCGCCGGTGGGGAGGACCCGCTGGACCCCTCCCGGCCGCATCCGAGCACGTACGCCGATCCGGGGAAGTCCGGCGGCGGCCAGGGGCACACCCAGGTCACCCACCTGATGGGCACGGTGATGTGGGCGACCGGCCGGGAGGTCGAGGAGGTCTTCTGCTACATGGACCGTCGCGGCCTTCCGGTCGACCTGGTGGACGTCATGACGTTCCGGTTCGCCGGTGGGGGCATCGGGACGGTGACCTCGAGCGGGACCGCGGTGGAGGGCCAGCCGGCCCGGCACCGGGTCACCTACTTCGGATCGCGCGGGCGGGTCGAGTACGACATGCTCGCGGCACACGCGACGCTCCACCGCAACAAGGGAACGCGGGTCGAGTGCCTCCCGCCGACGGAGGGGCCGGCGTACCCGACCTTCGCGCCGGCGCGGTCGTTCGCCGACCTGCTCGCGGGCCGGGGGCCGAACCGTGCACCTGGTGGCGCGGCAGCCGCGACCGTGGCGTTCCTCGACGCGGCGTACCGGTCGGCCGCCTCGGGGAGGCCGGAACGGGTACCCACCCGCTCCGGCACCCGCTGAGGAGGATCTGTCAACGGGCGCTTTCGGGGGAGCAGAAGGTCGCACGGTAGGCGCTCGGCGTGGTCGCGAACGCCCGCTTGAAGTGCAGGCGGAAGTTGGCGCTGCTGCCGAGGCCGGTACGCCGTGCGACATCGTCGACGGAGAGGTCGGGCTCCTCCAACAGCCTGCAGGCGAGGCGTAGTCGCTCGGCGGTGAGCCAGGCGTGCGGGCTCATCCCGACGGCAGCCCGGAACGCCCGGTTGAAGGTGCGCGGCGCCTGCAGGGCTCGCTTGGCGAGGATGGCGACGGTGAGTGGTTCGTGCAGGTGCGCGCGCGCCCAGGTGAGCACGGGCGCGAGTTCGGCGCCGACGGTGGCGGCGCCCGGCGGGGTGAACTGCGCCTGACCGCCGGCGCGGTGCAGCGGCGTGACCATGTTGCGCGCCCGGTCGATGGCGGCGGCCTCGCCGTGGTCGCGGCCCAGCAGGTACAGGCACAGGTCGATCCCGGCAGCGACACCCGCGCTGGTCAGGACGTCACCCTCGTCGACGTAGAGAACGCTGGGGTCGACGTCGACGTCGGGATGGCGCCGGGCGAGTTCGACCGCGTGGGCCCAGTGCGTGGTGGCTCGTCGGCCGCGCAGCAGTCCGGCCTCGGCGAGGACGAACGCGCCGGTACAGATGGAGGTCACCCGCGCACCTCGCGCGTGTGCCCGGCGCAGCGCGGCGAGTGCCGCGACGGGCGCGGGCTCGCGCGAGTATCCGGGCACGACGACCGTGTCGGCGTGGTCCAGCGCCGTCAGGTCGGCCCGGACCTCGATGCCGAACCCGGAGGTGGTCGGGACCAGTCCGGGGTTCGGGGTGCACAGCGTGACCCGGTAGCGGCCGTGGCCCTCGTGGGCGAAGACCTGCACCGGGATGGTCAGGTCGAACGCCACCACGCGGGGCAGGGCGAGTACGACGACGTGATGCTGGCCGGATCCTCATGCACAGGGGCAAGTGTGCCACTCACGGCCGACTGGGAGCGCTCGGAAGAATCCACTCATGCGCATTGAGATCGTGGTCTTCGATGGATTCGACGAGATCGACGCCCTGGACCGTTCGAGGTGTTCTGCAACGCCGCCGGACGAGGCGCGCCGTTCGAGGTCGCGCTGGTCGGCGTCGACGGTCCAGCTGAGATCCAGGCACAGAACGGCCTGCGGATGCGGGTGAGCGAGGGGCTCGGCAGGCCGGACGCGGTGCTCGTCCCTGGCGGTGGCTGGGGCAACCGGGCCGAGCGGGGTGCGTGGGCGCAGGCCCGCCGCGGGGTTCTGCCGGAGCGGCTCGTCGCGCTGTCAGGGTCGCTTCGGTGGGTCGCCTCGGTGTGCAGCGGCGCGACGCTGCTCGCCGAGGCCGGGCTGCTGCGCGGCCGGACGGCAACCACCAACCGTGGCCTGCTCGCCGAACTCGCGGCATCGGGCGTCACCGTCGTGACCAACCGGGTCGTCGACGAAGGAACCGTCGTCACCGCCGGTGGGCTGACCGCGGGCCTCGACCTCGGCCTGTGGCTGGTCGCCCGGGAGGCCGGAGTGGAACTCGCCCAGCAGGTGGCGACGGGCCTGGAGTACGAACCGCGGGGCGAGGTGTGGCGGCACGGTGCCACCGAACCCGTCCTGCCGCCGACCTGACCCAGCCGACGCTCGCATTCTGCCGTCGTACCCATTCTGTCGTCGTACCGCGATTCGCCCGACAGAAAGATCGCCATTCACAATCGTCGTCACCTCCCACCGAGGAGAGAGTGTTCATGTCGTTCTAATTGGTCAAACCAGGCTGGAAGACTTCGCGAAAGCGGCACTGTCTGCGTTCGGCGGAGGTTTCGGAATGGCTCGAGTACGACAGCGGCGGAGGCTGATTCGCTCGGCGGGAACCACCTTTTTCTGCCTGGCACTCTCCCTGCTGGTCATCCCCGTCGGGTCGGCGTTGGCGGCGACCGCGAAACCTTCGGATTTCAACGGGGACGGCCATGTCGACGTGGGGATCGGCACGCTGGCGACCGTCCAGCAGCAGCCGTTCTCCGGCCTGGTGGCGGTGGTGTATGGGACCGGTACCACCCTGAACACGGCACGCCGGCAAAGGATTGACGAGTCGTTGCCGTGGGTGCCGGGAACCCCGGAGCAGGATGAGGCATTCGGAGCGGCACTCGCCTCCGCCGATTTCAATTCCGACGGATACGCCGATCTCGCCGTCTGCGCCCCGACACAGAAGGAGACCGCGTTCCTGTTCGTGGGCTCACTCACCATCTTGTTCGGGACTCCGAGCGGGCTGACCCGAGCCTCCCGGGTGATCGCCAACTGCGACGAGGTGGCGACCGGTGACATCAACCGCGACGGCCGGCCGGACCTCGCCGTGGTCGGTGGGGACCAGTCGTACGTGGTGTACGGCAGCGCCGGCCTGTCGAACCCCGGTGGAATCGTCCTGCGACGGTTCGGGCCGACGGGTCCGGACGTCTTCGCTCGGCGGGCTCTCGTCGTCGGAGACATCACCGGAGACGGATACGCGGACGTGTCCTTCGCGGCCTCCGTCCGCAACGGCGCACGGATCCTGCTTTACCGAGGCGGCCCGTCAGGCCTCAACACGAACCTGTTCCAGCAGCTGTCGACGCCACTCACGGAGTCCGCCAGCGCCGGCGACATCAACGGTGACGGCTTCGCCGACCTCGCCACCGGCAACCCGACCGCGACGGTGACCGGACACAAGGCCGCCGGTCAGGTGCGGGTCTGGTACGGCTCGACGAACGGGCTGCGCGGACTCACCATCCTCAGTCAGGACAGCGCCGGCATCCCGGGCGGTCCGGAGAACGGCGACCAGTTCGGTCTGAGCGTCGCGCTCGGCGACGCCAGCGGTGACGGCCGGGCCGACCTCGCGATCGGCGCGCCGTACGAGGACATCGACGCCAACGAGGACGCGGGCAACGTCACCGTCGTCATGGGCGGGAGCGCCGGCCTCGACTTCACCAGGGTCAGCGACATCAGGCAGAGCACCATCGGCGGGGGTGACACGAACGAACCGCACGACCTGTTCGGGTCCGCGCTGGTCTTCCGCGACCTCAACGGCGACGGCCGGGCCGAACTGATGGTGTCGTCGGTGGGGGAGAACAGCAGCCAGGGATCCGTCGCGATCCTCACGGGAACCCCTCAGGGCGTTGGTGGAATCACCACGTTCCCGCTGCTGCGACCGCAGTCGGTGGGGATTCCCACCACGTCGCCCGTGTACTTCGGCATCGCGCTGACCCGCTGAGCCGGGGCCGATCGCGGAGACCCGCTAGCGGGCCGGCGTGAGGTGACCCGCGCAGGACGCGCTGGCGCCACCCGACTTCCTTCCGTCCGGGCAGACGACGTCGGACCAGGTGACGCCCGTGAGGTTCGCGTCCTCCAGGTCGGCGCCACGCAGGTTCGAACTCACGAACGACGCGCCGCTCAGGTCGGCCTCACGCAGGTTGGCACCGCTGAGGTCGGACCGGGTGAACAGCGCCCGCCGCAGGTCGGCCTCCTCGAGTCGCGCGCGTCGCAGGCCGACGTCGGTCAGGGCGGCCCGGTCGGCGAGCATGACCTCCCGCAGGTCGGCCCCGGACAGGTCGACCTTGCGCAGGGTCGCCGCGCCGAGGTCGGCCCTGGTCAGGTCGGCGCCGGTCAGGTCGACGTTGGTGAGCACGGTGCTTCGCAGGCTCGCGCGGTGCAGGTTGGCCCGGATGAGCTTGACCTTGCTGAGGAACTCGTTGTCCAGGGTCGAGCCCTCGAGGATCGCGCATCGCATCGGGCGACCGGTCAGGTCGGCCCCGGACACGGATCGTTCGGACAGGTCGGTGCCTTTCATGTCAGTGCAGTTCCGACCGTGACTTTCTCCCGCGCATCCGGCCAGCAGGCTCCCGAGGACCACGACGGCCAGGGCGGACGCCAGGGCGCCCCCGGCGAACGCGCTGGTCCGCCGTGGAAGGTGACGCCGCGTGGGGCGTGGTCGCGCCCGGTGCTGCACAGGACCAGTATCCGGGCGGGCCGGGGTTCCTCACGGTGTTTCGGCCCATCCGGTGGCCGAGGCGGGTGCGGATCGGCCTCCGGCAGGGTCGGGCCGATCAGGGGAGCTTGGCGAAGATCTCGTTGGTGAACGTTGCGAAGGCCTCGGTCTTCGACTCCAGCGGCGCCAGGACCAGGACGCCGGAGATCCCGGCGCTGGTCTGTTTGGCGGCGGCGACGGCGGCCAGGCCGTGGCCGAACAGTTGGTCCCTGCTGATGCCGGCCGCCTCGCCCGCGCCCGGGACCTGCTCGTGCTCAGGGCCCAGGATCACGTCGACGAACGTCGCGGCGTCCGGCTGGCCGGAGGAGGGCATCACGGAGACCTTCACGATCTCCGCGGTCTGGCCGGGTGCCCAGCGGTAGGTGCAGTGCGCCACCGACCCGACGCCGGGGATGTCGGGTGTGCCGGCGTTCTTCGCGCCGCTGGTTTCGTCGATCGTGGGCGCCGTGGCCCGCCCGAAGATCTGCTGCACCCTGCTCGCCGGCACGAGGGCGCAGACGTCCAGCGTCGGTGGTGTCGTCGGTGTCGCTGACGGGGTGTCGGAGCCCGCGCTCGTCATGGGAGTCGCGGCGCCCGCCGCGGCGCGGGAGGGGCCCTCGAGGTTGGAGGGTTGGTAGCCGCCACCTGTTCCGCAACCACTCAGCAGCCCGACCGCGATCACCGTCGACGCGATCGCGGTTGTCGTACGACACACCGTCGACGCCCCACGGGTACGCATACGCCGACACTATCGGCCGGGCAGTCGCTCCCGTGATCATGATCCACAGGGCGCCAGGGGGACCGTCGCGGGCCGGCCCGGAGCCTGCCGGAGCAGCTTGCCGGGGCCGGACATGAAAGGCACGACAACGGCGGTTGACATCTGTGCACAACCATTTGTTCGCCTCTGGCCTTCTCAGTAGGCTCGGGCACGCCATCGACTGGATGGCTCGGGTGTGACCTGACGGGGTGGGATGTCTCGGATGGTGAAGCAGGCCTCGGTTCCCGCGCGCGTACTCCACCTTGTCCTGGCGCTCGTCACGGTCCTCACGGTGGGAGCGAGCATCCGCACGGCCGCCCCGCCCGCGCAGGCCGCATCGCTTCCCTGCGACGGTCCCAACCCCAGCCCGCCGGCCGCCACGCCGCACAAGCCCGACAACGGCTACAGCCGCACAGCCGCCGACCAGAACACTCCGATCACTCCCGACGAGGCGCTCGCCCGCGGCCGCGACTGGATCGACGCGGGCCTCAACTACTGCCAGAGCGGCGGCTACCCCGACCGGCACGGCACCACCTACCGCACCGACTGCTCCGGTTTCGTGACCATGGCCTGGCAGAGTGACCCGCCTGGCTACACCGCCTGGACGTCGATGTACGCGATCGCCGATCCGATCGGCTGGGGCGAGCTCCAGCCGGGCGACGCCGTCCACAACTCCGGTCACATCGAACTCGTCGAGACGGTGTCGCCGAGCCAGGTCACGACCCTCGGGTTCGGTCACACCCCGCCGGAGCGGGAGGTCTACTCCTGGGCGAGCCTCATGCTCGCCTACGACGAGCCGATCCGTTACAAGAAGATGCAGATCGTCTCCGACCAGATGGTCCTCGACTGGCTCAGAACGCATGTTCAGAAGCCGGTCGCCCACGTCCAGCCCGACAACGGCCGGTCGCTGGTCAACCTCGACACCATCTTCTGGGCGGACGACACGCCCTACCACCAGACGGTCACCCTCCCGGAGGCTCCGACGGTGCAGGTGGAGATCTGGGCCACGCCGACGGAGTTCAGGTGGGACTTCGGTGACCGGCGGCCCGACTCCAGGCGCACCACGACCGACGGCGGGGCGCCCTATCCCGACGACACGATCACGCACACCTACGCCGCCACCAGCCCGAAGGGCCAGCCGTTCCGGCCGAAGGTCGACGTCACGTGGGGCCGCATCCAGTGGCAGATCGTGGGGCAGAACGAGCGTCATGACGTGGCCACGACGTTCACGTTGAACGGCGCGGGCACACCGCTCACGGTGCTCGAACTCCGGGACGTCCTCAGCAGCTCCGACAAGTGACCGGAGCCGCTGAGGCGGTCCCTTCCCTGGGCGGTCGGACGCCCTAGCGGTCCATGGGCAGACGTATCCGCCTCCGGTCACGCCTTGCCGAAGATCTTGCCCGGCAGTCGGGTGGCGCCTAGATTCCCGTGGGTCCCCGGTCCGGGGGACATCCCCTGCTTTCGGGAGGACCCTGTGACACGGCACAGATCATCGCGCAGACTGCCCGTTCGGGCGCTGCTGACCGCCACCGGGACGCTCGTGATGGGGCTCGGCCTCATGGCCGGAACGGCGGCGGCGGGCACCTGGTCGGGCACGTCGGGTGTCGCGCCACCGACGACGCACCAGGTGGCGCAGCCGGAGACGCGATCGGCCGTGCGGCCGGAGCCGGCGCGTGCGCGGACGGCGAAGGTGGCGGCCGCGGTCGACGCCGTCGTCTGCGGGCGCCTGTGTGACGGCGCTCCGGTGAGCGAGGCCCGGGAAGATCGACTCGCCGACGGCGCGACCATCTTCGGCCGGTCGATCGAGTTGCACCTCAGCGACCGCGACGCGATGGGCTGGGCCAGCATCAACAACGGCGACCCCACCGACGAGGTGTGGCTCGACCGGTCCTTCGACGGCGGTGCGACGGTGCCGGACACCAAGCTCGGCGACGCCACGATCCCCGCCGGACAGCGCGGCACGACCACGACGATGTACAACCTCGACGACCCTGCCCAGAACCTCCACGGAGTTCTGCGGGCCTGTGGCAAGGCCGGCAACCGCGACGACGTCGTCTGCACCGAGTGGATCCAGGTCGAGAAGCCGATGACGCAGGGGACGCCAAGCAAGCGTGCCGTCGCCGCGCTGGTCAAGCTGTACGATGCGGACACAGGGCTGTGGAAGACCACCGGCTGGTGGAACTCCGCGAACGCCTTGACCGCGATGATCGACTACCAGCTCGCCACCGGCGACTCCTCCTACGAATGGATCATCGCCAACACCTACGAGATGAACCTGCACGCACAGGGCGGCAACTTCACCAACGACTACATCGACGACACCGGTTGGTGGGCCCTGGCCTGGATCCGGGCGTACGACCTGACCGGCGAACAGCGCTATCTCGACACCACGCGCTTCGACGCCGACTACATGTGGAGCACCCACGACGCCGTCTGTGGTGGCGGGGTCGTCTGGAACGTCAACCAGCGTTACAAGAACGCCGTGACGAACGAGCTCTTCATCAAGGTCGCGGCGAGCCTGCACCGCCGGATCCCCGGCGACACGGTCTATCTCGACCAGGCGCTGAACATCTGGCAGTGGTTCCGGGCCAGCGGGATGATCAACGACGACAACCTCGTCAACGACGGGCTCGACGCCGCCACCTGTGCCAACAACGGGCAGACCACCTGGAGCTACAACCAGGGCATCGTTCTCGGCGCACTGACCGAGTTGTACGCCGCGACCAACGACCGTGGCTACCTCGCGCAGGCGCAGGTCCTGGCCGACGCGTCGACGAGGAGTTCGTTCCTCAACCCTGGTGGGGTTCTCACCGAACCCTGTGAACAGAACGGTTGTGGTGGTGACGGCCCGACGTTCAAGGGCGTCTACGTGCGCAACCTCGGTGAGCTCAACGCGTCCCTCCGCAACCGCCCCTACCAGGCGTACCTGACCCGGCAGGCGAGCACCAGCTACCGCGAGGACCGCAACCGCTTCGACCAGTACGGCGTCCACTGGGCCGGGCCGATCGCGTCCATCAGCGCGGCCACGCAGCAGAGCGCGACCGAGGCGCAGATCGCACCCCTGTGGGGACGTGGCGAACGGTAAGGAGTGAGTGCGGGTCCGGGCCTCGCCCTGCCGTCACGCGCCCGGACCCGCACGCCCTTGGCGTTCACGGTTAAATGCTTCGCCTCGGCGGGGTGGACTCGGATACGTTCTCACCCGGTTACCGGTAACCACTTCTGGTGAGCAGTTTCGATGATCCGCCCGGAGGTGTGAGTTCGTGTCCGCAGTCTGCGACGTGTGTGGCAAGGGGCCTTCCTTTGGAAAGAAGCTGTCCCGCACCGGTAGAAAGGCGCTCAAACGCCGGGTTCGCAGCCGCACGCCGCGCAGGTTCAATCCCAACATCCAACGCGTACGCGCGAAGGTGGACGGCACTCCGACGCATCTGAACGTCTGTACGTCGTGCCTGCGAGCCGGAAAGGTCCAACGGTGAAGGCGATGCCGGCTCAGTAAGCGTTCGGCAGTTCGACACGGCGGTCGCGTCAGTCGTCGATCGCCTGGTAGACCGAGGTCCAGAAGTCCAGGTAGATCTCGGAGAACTGCGGAAACGCCAGGCGCTGTGTCATCAGGATCCCGACCAGGTCCTCGCGCGGATCGGAGAACCACGAGGTGCCAAGACCTCCGTCCCATCCGAACCGTCCGGGCACCGCCGACGTGTCGTCTCGTCGGGTGATCACACAGACGCCGAAACCCCAACCGCGGCTGTCGAAGTAGCCGGGATAGAAACCCGAGATCGCCTTCTGCTCCGGCGTGAGCTGGTCGGTGGTCATGAGTTCGACGCCAGGCCTGGAAAGGATGCGTCCCTTGCCGTACTTCCCCTTGTCCAACATCATCTGTCCGAAGGCGAGATAGTCGTCCAGGGTGGAGACCAGGCCGGCGGCGCCGGACGGGAATGCCGGCGGCCTGCTCCACTCTCCTCCACGAGCGGGGTCGTAGACCTGGAGCGCGCCTGTCTCGGGATCGGTCTCGTAGCTGACCGCCAACCTGTCCAGGTCTGCCGGCGGCGTGCTGAAGCCGGTGTCACGCATACCGAGCGGATCGAAGACGCGCTCCTGAAGGAACGCCTCGAGCGGTTGCCCGCTCGCCCGCGCGACGAGAACGCCGAGTACGTCGTAGGCGGTGTTGTACAGCCACCGTTCGCCGGGTTGGTACATGAGCGGGAGCGATCCGAGGCGACGCATCCACTCCTCAGGCTCCGGTTGCTCGGAGGGCCTTGGTGGTCCGAGGCCAAGCCCACGATCGCGGATGGCGCCCAGGATCGGGGCCACACTCGCGTCGGGCCCGAAGCTCAGACCGGTGCCCATACGGAAGGTGAGAAGGTCGCGTAACGTGATCGGCCGATCGGCCGGCACGGTGTCGTCGAGTGGACCGTCCCAGCTCCGCAGCACCCGCCGCTCGGCGAGCTCGGGCAGCAGTCGATCCACGGGCTCGTCAAGGCGGACCTTGCACTCCTCCACGAGGATCATCGCGGCCAACGCGACGACGGGCTTGGTCATCGAGGAGATGCGGAAGATCGTGTCGCGGCGCATGGGTGGGCTGGATCCGATGCCCGCGGAGCCGATGGCGTCGACGTGAACCTCGCCTCGGCGGCTGATGAGAGTGGTGAGGCCGGGCAC
Organism: Actinopolymorpha pittospori; assembly: GCF_014873875.1. Taxonomy (GTDB): domain Bacteria; phylum Actinomycetota; class Actinomycetes; order Propionibacteriales; family Actinopolymorphaceae; genus Actinopolymorpha; species Actinopolymorpha pittospori. The sequence continues at coordinate 4,395,064 of NZ_JADBEM010000001.1, forward strand.
GACGCCGCGCTCCACATGAGTCGCCATGACCTGGTGCATGCGGGAGAGCCGTGCCCGGGACAGTCCGCTCGCCACTACGACCGCTCACCTCCCGTGTAGCTTCCCAAACTACATCGATCGGCTACATCGATCGGCCCATCGAATGGAGAGCCGGCGTGGGCCGGCAGGTCATGGGGTGAGCGGTACCTGCCACGTCACCCTCGTGCCGACCGGCTCGACGCGGCGGACCACGGCCGATCCGCCCAGCTGGGCGACCCGCGTCAGGAGGTCCCTGCAGGCATCCCGGCCGGCGAAGGCCGTGCGATCCACGCCGTCGTCGGTGATGGTGAGCCGGAGCTGGTCCTCGTCCAGGCTGACCTCGACCTCGATCCCGCTCGGCCGGGAGTAGATCGCGGCGTCGGTGACGGACTTACGGATGGCGCGGACGAGGTCGCGGCGCAGTGAGATCGAGAGACGATGGTCGAGTGGACCCTTGACGACGAGGCGGGGTGTGAAGCCGAGGAGAGACCGGGCGTGGTCGAGTTCGTCGCGCAGGTGCTCACTCGTGGGCCGGTCATCGGGCAAGGTGGGGTTGCGGAGCTGGAAGATCGCGGCCCGGACCCCTCGCGTGGTCTGGTCGATGGCGCTGAGGGCCTCGTCGATTCGCTGCCGTACCTCGGGCTTGTTCGCCAGGTCGGCCGTGTCCTCCAGCCGGGTGCCGATCGCGAACAGGCGCTCGATGACGACGTCGCGGAGGTCGCGGCCGATCCGCGCGCGGTCCTCCAGGACGAGTCCCTTCGCCTGGAAGTGTTGCAGCGCGAGTGCGGCCTGCCCGGCGAACATCTCCACGAGCGCTACCTCGTCGGGGCCGACGCGGTCGACGGGGGACCCTCGTTCCCAACCGACCACGATGACGCCGAGCACCTCGCCGGAGACGGCGAGTGGGACGTACATGCCTGGGCCGAGCACGGCGAGATCATCGGCCACCTCCGGCGGCGGGTTGTATCCCTCCTCGTGGGTGATGTCCTCGCTCACGGTGGCCTGACCCGTCATGAGTGTCTTGGCCGCGAGGCCCTGCAGGCTCACGGGCATGCCGTCGAAGCGTTCCAGTCCGAGTCCGTCGATCCCCTCGAAGTAGACCGCGCGTTGCGGGGAATCAGGATCGAGGAGGACGGCGCAGGCGTAGGTTGCGCCGGCCACCTCCCGGATCTTCCTGACCACCAGGCGCAGGGCTTCGGTGCGGTCCTCCCCGCCGAGCAGGACCCGGGTGGTCTCCAGTGCCGCCCGGATCCACTGCTGGGCGCGGCGTTCGCGCCGGAACACGTTCACCTGGCCGAGTGCCGCGGCGGCGGACTCCGCGAAGGCGCCCGCGAGTTCCTGGTCCTCGCTCGTGAATCCCTCCTCGGAGGGCTTGTTGGCGAGGATCAACTCGCCGAGGTGGGCGCCGTCGACCTGGAGAGGGAGGCGCAGGAGGTTGGTGATCGCGGGGTAGTAGCGCCCCAGTGGGCCGTCACGAACGCCGTCATAGGTGAGGAAGTCGGGAATGTTCAGGACCTGGTCGGCCCCAGGGAGATACTGGTCGAGGTCGATGACCAGGGTGGCGAAGCCGGCCTGTTCGTCGACGTCGGCTCGTTCCTGGTGGGTGGTGTGCTCGACGAGGTCCGTGGCGAGCGGGACCGTGTGGTCTTCGTGAGTGAGAAGGAACGCCGCGAACTCCGCGTCGGTGAGGCGTCGTACCGCCGCCACCAACCGGTCGAGATCTGGGACCACGGACGCGTCGATCGCGGCCGTGGCTGGTGCGGATCGCGGTCGAGGCAGGCCGATGGGGCCATTGGTCCCCCAGACGTCGGCGTTGGCCATCCATCGATGCTAACGACGGAACTTCCCTTGTCGATGGGACAGCTGCGTTGATACCCGGCATAGCGGGCCGGCCAGTTCGGAGAAGTCACCCACTGGGCTGGCCTTCCGTCAGCGCTCGGACGAGTTGTTCCTCCTCGTGCGTGAAGTGTGCCTCGAGCTCTTCCGCCAGATGCTCGAGGCGTTTCCGTAGGGCATCGGCCTCGCCGGTGCCCGCGGCGAGGTCGGTGAGGATGGTCCGAAGCTCCGCGAGGGACTCGGCGACGACGTGGTGTTCGGCTCGGAGTCGGTCGAGCGTCGGCGCGAGGGCGGGAAACTGCTTCTCGAAGCTGGGAAACGCGCCGTCCTCGTTGGTGTGATGCAGGTGGAGCGCGTCGCAGAACGCCAGACAGTGCTGGCGAAGTTGTAGCCCGAGATCGGACGGGGTCGACGGGCTCTGCGAACTCGGCGGGCTCGGCGGGCTGGTCTGGTGCGCATCAGCCTCGACGCGGATGCGGGCGAGTTCGTCGCGGAGGTCGGCGTGGACCCTCAGCAGTTCGGCGGCGATCGCCTGGTTGCGCTCGGCGTCGGCGAAGTCGGGGCGCTCCAGCGCGACGACGGGGATGATCCGGGAGGTTCTGGTCTGGTATTCGCCGTACGCGGGAATGAGTTCGGCCTGGAGCCGGTAGAACCTTGCCCGTTCCGGATCCCGCAGGGATGTCGCTCTCGCGACAAAGGTCTCGATGGACTGATCGCCGGCGCCGATCTCGACGGTGATCATCGGATGGGCGAGCAGGTTGTGGTACCAGTTCGGGTTGTGGGGGAGACCCGCGTTGGAGGCGAACGCGAGCAGGCGGACCCCGTCGCGCAGATATCCGACAGGTGTGGTGTGGGGCCTGCCGGTCCTCGCCCCGATCGTGGTGAGCAGGAGCAGGTTGGCGCCTGCGAACATGCCGCCCACCCGCCCGCCGTTGGATCGGAACTCCTCGATGATCTGCTGGTTCCAGTCGCCGGGGCCGGCGGGCGCACTGGGCACCGCCGGTTTGATGGGAGTGGCGGCTTCGCTGGGGGCTGTCGGTCGTTGATCCATCATGGCGCGGACCTCGCTAGCATGGAGTGAAAGATGATTTGCTTTGAAAGCAAAATGACTATGCATGCAAAGCTATGTCGGAGGTGGTCGAGGTGTCAACAGGTAGCCGAGGAGGGCGCGGTGCGGGGCCCAGCGTCGATGACGGAGTTCGGGCACTCCTCCTGCTGATGCCGCGACTCGTCGGCCGGGTGAAGCGGATCCGCGTTCCGGAGGAGCTCGAGTCGTTGGCGTTGGCGCCGCGGCATCTGTCACTGCTGGCCTACCTGCTGTTCGACGGTCCGATGAGTGTCAACGCGTTGGCGTCCCAGCTCGAGGTCGCCCCCGCGACGGTGAGCCTGATGGTCAGCGACCTGAGTCGCAAGGGGATCCTCGAACGCCGTGAGGACGAGGCTGACCGGCGCCGCACGATCGTGAGCATCTCCGACGAGCACCGCCCGTCCATCGATGCGTGGTTGGCCAAGGGAGCGACGGCATGGCGGGAGGCGTTGGCCCCGTTGACCTCGGCCCAACGCAAGATGTTCGTCGACACGCTCAAGGCCTATGAGCGAGCCCTCGGCGAGGAGTAGCGGACCGCGGTCACAGGTGTTGGATCGTGCGTTGCGCTGGTCGCGAAAGCTGACGGAAAGGTGTCAGGAGGAGTTTCGTCGGTGGGGCTGAAGGCCCTTGTTTTACGGGGGTTGTTGTCGGTGGTCGGGTCTAGGGTTTGGTCATGGACATCGACACCGGCGCTGGCAGCGGGGGTACGGGTTTCGCGCATCCGTTGATGCGTTGGCTTGCCGATGTTGGTGCGGGTGTTGACGCGGCGATCGAGTGTCCAACGTTGTCGTTGCCGCTGGATCAGTACAAAGCGGTGATGGAGCAACTCGCCATCTGCGAAGCCAAGCTTGCGTCGTTGCGGTTGAGTCTGACGCGGCAGGCCGAGCTGAATGAGGTGAAGAAGCTCAGTGGTGCTGCGACCACGGCGGGGTGGGTGCAGCAGGTGACGCGGATGGGTCGTCGTGAGGCGTCGGTGTCGGTGCGATTGGCGAAGGCGCTGGACCAGACGCTCCGCGCCACGGGCGAAGCCCTCTCCGACGGTGAGATCTCGTTGGGTCAGGCGCAGGTGATCGAACGCGCCATCCGACGGTTGCCCAACGACGTCGACGCCGCCGTACGGGCGGAGGCGGAAGCGTTCCTCCTGGACAGCGCTCAGGATCTTGATGTCGATGATCTGGACAGGGCCGGGAAGCATCTGTATGAGGTGGTCGCACCGGAGGATGCCGAGCGTCGGATCGGAAAGCAGTTGGAGGAACAGGAGCGCCGGGCTCGGGAGAGCAGGACCCTCAGCTTCGGGCCGGTCCGCGACGGGATGGGCACCATGTTCGTGCGCCTGGACGTGCCCACCCTCGCGATCCTGCAGGCGCTCCTGGATCCGCTGGCTCGCCCTCGTCCCAGCGGTCCTGACGGGCCGGACCTGCGCAGCAGCGAACGCCGCTATGCAGACGCCTTCGCCGAGTTCCTGGGTGTCGCGCAGGCGGCAGCGAACGCACCTACCCGCGGGAGCGTCAGGCCGCGCCTCACGGTGACGGTGAACTACGACGACCTCGTGGCCCGGCTCGGCTACGGAACGGTCGACTCTGTCCTCACCGACTCCGGCCCCGCGCATCTGAAGGTGAAGACCCACGCCGGTGCCGGCGGCGGCTTGAACGGTGGCGGCACAACAGGCGGGCGCGGCGGGCAGGTGGTGATCGGATACCGGATCACCGGGCCGCCGCTGTCAGCGACGCTGGTGCGGCAACTTGCCGTGTGACGCGGAGATCATCCCCGTGGTGCTCGGTGGTGACGGCGCCGTCCTCGACCTCGGCAGAGGGACCCGCCTGTTCACCTACTCCCAACGACACGCACTCGCCGAGCGGGACGGCTACTTCTGCCACTTCCCGGGCTGCAGACGGCCCGAGAAGTGGCTTGAAGCGCATCACATCAGGCACTGGATAGACGGCGGAGCGACCGACCTGAACAACGGCGTCCTCCTCTGCCAACACCACCACACCACCATCCACACCCAAGGCTGGACCGTACGGATGGGATCCAACGGGCACCCCGAATACATCCCGCCACCCTGGATCGACCCCTACCAGGGCGTCATCCGCCCCAACGACCACACCCTGATCCGGCGCTGAGCAGACGCGCCGCCGGGCAGGGGCGCGGCCGGGCAGGGGCGCAACGCGCTCGCTAACGGCGCGCTCGTGCGCGCAGGGCCTGGATGCACCAGTCGAACTCCACCGCCGGACCAGCAGGGGCCTGCCAGCCGTTGATCACCGCGAGGAGTTCGAGGTAGCGCTCTCGGCGCGGATCGTTGACGGCTTCCAACTGGGCGAGAAGTCGGCCAGCATCAGCTTCAGCACCTGAGCCGGGCTCGGCGTCGAGACGCCCGAAGGCGTGGGCGTACTCAGATATCACCGCGGCAACGACTGGATCGGCGTCCGTCGAGAGCGGGTCGATTCCGGCCGTCACGGCCGGGCCGACATGGTGCCGCACGGCCGCGGTGACGTCCGGGCGCACCCGGCCTTCCCTGGCGCGCTCAGCACCCCACTCGGCCGCATGGTGTTCTGCCAGGCGTCTCATGACGTCGCGAAACTCCGGCGCCTGCGTGAGTTCGGCCAACTCCACCCACGCCTCGACCTGTTCGGGTTCGGGATCGTCGGGGAGTTCGGGAGTCATCGAGCGCATGATCCCGGCGAAGGCGGGCTGTGCGCCGAGGTCGCCGAACGCGGCGTCCAGGAAGTCGTCGATCAGACGTCGACGTTCGTCCTCGGAAAGTCTGGCCAGCTTGTGCATCAGATCGATCTCCTCGGGAGTGGAGCCGCGCCTGGCTACCGCCGTCAGCACCGCCTGCCGCAGGTTCAGCGTCCGAATCTGCACCCTCAGGGCCTCGGCATGCGCCGCGGCGACCTCGTGCAGCGGGGCCTTCCGCTCCACGACCTTGCGGATCGTCGGCAGGTCCAGCCCCAGCTCGCGCAGCGTCCGGATCAGCTCCAGGCGTGCGACGGCGTTGATGTCGTAGCGGCGGTAGCCGGCTGGACTACGGTCCGTGGGCGGCACGATCCCCCGGTCGGAGTAGAACCGGATGGTCTTGACGGACAGCCCGGTACGCCGGGCGAGGTCTCCGATCGAGTAGAGCGTGTCGCCGTTCATGCCCCCACCGTGGCAGCTCCCCCTGGGGGAGACTCAAGCGGCGCGCGTCAGGGCCTGCTTGTCAGCCGAGAGTCCGGGCGTACTCCTCGACCAGTTCCTCCGAGCGCTCCCACGGCGACCAGTCGATGGCCTGACCGTCGAGTTGGGCCTCGACCACCTCGAGTCCGGCGTGCCAGCCGGGGGCGTGCGCGGCGGCCGTACCCCGGTCACCGCTGATGTGGGTGAACACCAGCAGACAGCCCTGCTCTCCGGCCGGCGTGAGTTCCCAGCGCAGGACGTCCTGCTCCCAGGTGTACTCCAGCAGCCGGGGCGGGTCGACCGCGGTGATCTCTCCGTACGTCAGATCGTCGGGGCGCAACCCCAACCTGCGCCGCTGCTCGGAGGTCGGGGCGAAACACAGCTTGGCTCCTCGGGTCAGCTCGAACTCGACGACCGCCGGGAACCACGCGCGCAGCTGTTCGGCCTCGGTGATCGCCCGCCAGACCTTCGTGGGTGGATGGGCGAGCCTGCGCTCGAACGACAACGCGTGGCGGCCGTCCTCGGTCTCGTGCAAGGTCCCCTGCATGCTCCGTCGCATGGTCCGCGTCCTCGGGGTTGGTGGGTCGACAAGAAGATGCTGTGGCAGTCATATAACCATAGGCGTATGTACGGTGTCGACCGCTTCGCCGCGACCGACGGGGAGTCGCACCAGCGGAGTCGCGCTAGCTGGACTGGAGCTTCGCTCGACCTCGCGCCGCCCGCACGGCGGTGGAGAGGGAATCGATGTCGTACGCGCCATGATGCCGCCGGCCGTTGACGAAGAACGTCGGCGTGCCCGACACGTCGCTGAGGTCGGCTGAGTCGATGTCCTCCGCGACTCGGGTGGCGCCCGCGTGTCGGCGCAGGTCGTGCCGGAAGCGCTTCAGGTCCAAGTCGAGCTGTTCGGCGTATCCCAGCAGATCGGACGGCTTCAGGTTGCCCTGGTGGTCGAGGAGCAGGTCGTGCATGCCCCAGAAGGCACCCTGCTTGGAAGCCGCCTCCGACGCCTCCGCGGCGAGTTGCGCGTTCGGGTGGACGTCGGTGAGCGGCAGATGCCGCCAGACGTACCGTACGTCGCCGTAGTCGGCGAGCAGGTCGCGCACGATCGGCTCCGCCTGGCCGCAGTTGGGGCACTCGAAGTCGCCGTACTCGACCAACGTGACCGGGGCGTTCGCGGGACCCCGGATGTGGTCGCGTCGGGGATCGACCGCGGTGGCGAGGTCGACGATCGTCTCGGCGGCTCCGAGCAACGCACGAAGCCGCAGGTTCTGGGGAAGCAGCGCGGCGATCCGGAAGATCGTCCAACCCAGCACCGAGGCGACCAGGGCGGCGCTGATGATGCCGAGCTTCGCCTCCTCCAACTGCTGACCTCGAAACGCCAGGGTCGCGATCAGCAGGGACAGCGTGAAGCCGACCCCCGCGACCGCGCCGCCACCCAGGACAGCGGCCCAGCCGACGGGCGGGCGCAGGCGGCCACGGCTCACCCAGGTGACGAGGCCGGAGACGGCGGTGACCCCGACCGGCTTTCCGATCACGTAGCCGATGAGGATGCCCAGCGTGATCGGCGAGGTGAACGAGCGGAGGAGGAAGTCGGGACTGATCGTGATACCCGCGTTGGCGAGCGCGAACAGCGGCACGATCAGGTAGCTCGTCCACGGGTGGTAGAGGTGCTGCAGTCGCTCGTTCGGCGACAGCGCCATCCGGACGCCGACCCGGGCGGAGCGTGCCAGCTCCGGCGTCGGCTGTTCCCGGAAGAGGCGAAACAGGTCGGAGGCGCGTTCGAGGTCGACGCGTGAAGCCGGGTACGCGTAGATGAGCAGGCCCATGATCAGCCCCACGACCACCGGATCGACCCCGGAGTAGAAGAGGGCCACCCAGATCGCGACGCCGAAGACCGCGAAGAGTGGTGCGATGCGGACGTCCCTCGAACGGACCAGCAGCGCCACGGCGAAGATCCCGACCGCGGTCAGCAGCGCCGCCACGTTGATGTGTCTCGTGTAGCCGAGGGTGATGACGCCGAGGGAACAGATGTCGTCGACGACGAAGATCGTGAGCATGAACGCGCGCAGCCGGGCGGGGAAGCGTGGGCCGACCAGGGCCAGGACACCGAGCGCGAACGCCGTGTCCGTCGACATCGCGATTCCCCACCCCTGTGCGGACGGTCGACCGGCGTTCAGGGCGAGGTAGATCAGGACGGGGACGATCAGGCCGGCGACCCCGGCGAGCAGCGGGAGTGCGAGCCGGCGGCGATCGCGGAGTTCGCCCATGTCGAACTCACGGCGAGCCTCGAGCCCGAAGACGAAGAAGAAGAACGTCATGAGCCCGTTGTTGACCCAGCCGCGCAGGTCCTGTCCGAGCACACCGTCGCCCATCGCGATGGACAGGTTCGTCGTCCAGAACCCGCTGTAGGACGATGAGTCGACATTCGTCCAGACCAGTGCGGCGACCGCGGCGAGGAGGAGAATCGCCGCGCTTCCGGTCTCGGTCTGCAGGAAGTCGCGCAGCGGACTCGGCAGGCTCCGGGCCCAGGCGGTGCGGGTCGACAGCGGGCCGGTCGCTTCGGGTTCACTCACCCTTGGATTGTCGTCCAGGCGAGGACTGAGCTGGATGGCGGCGGGGCGCCCGTCTCGTCGCGCGGTCGCCTCGCGCGTGCGCCCCGCCGCCCGTCAATGGGTGGTTGGCGACTCTCTACCTCGTTATGGCCGCAAATACACCCTGCTGTAGTCCCATTCGAAGAACTTCCCGTCAAACGCCGACGCCGGCAAGGGGTGGTTGACGGAAGCGACCTGCGTGTGCCCCCAGCCCGCGTCGAAGATGAAGTTCATGTCGACGGGGGTGCCGCCCTCCACGCTTCCGAGGGTCCAGTGCATCGTCCCGCTCTGCACCTCGATGCCGTCGACGTACGCGCTGAAGGTGTTGTCCTTGCGGTAGAGCCACTGCCAGGTGTGGTACTCCGTCGCGTCGTAGGAGGTGATGCCGCGGGAGGCCATGGCCTCGGGCCAGGAGGAGTAGTCGACGTCGTTGGTCCCGAACCCGTCAGAGTGCCACAGGCGCCCATCGTAGTTGGTGAATCCGCCGCCGTTGTCGAAGCCGAAGCTCTCGATGAGGTCCATCTCAGCGCCGCGGTTCCACTGGTTACCGGAGTTCCACAGGGCGAACCAGAAGTAGGGCGGTGTGACGTAGCGGACGCGTGTCTCCCACAGGATGTCCTGGTTCAGCAGCGAGCCGCCGTTCGGCAGCTTCCACTTCGCCTGGAACGAGCCGTTGCCCGCGTTGTGCTCCTCGGGAGAGACCGTCGTAGCGCCGTCCAGCGGCACGAGGTAGGTCTTCATCGAGTCGGAGCAGACGTCCCGCACGGGGTGGTCCGGGTCCTCGACCGGCTGCCCGGGCAGCGCGTTGGCAGCGTCTGGTGAGACGATCAGCGCACCGTAGTTGGTCCCGTTGCCGATGGTGCCGAACTGGTCGTGGTAGTTGAAGTTCTGGCTCAGATCCGACATCGACTTGATCGTGCCGTGCCGACCGAAGTCCCAGTTCTTGACCAGAACGAAGTCGTCTCCGCCGACTCCCTCCGTCGGCGCCGGTCCATGTGCGCGACGGGAGAGGGTCCCGCCGCCGACCGTCTGCCGGCTCGGATCCTTGGCGTCGTCGTGCCCAGGTGTGCACTGGGAGGGTGCCGTGGGTCGGGGTGCTGCCTGGGCCGCACCTGGCGTCGCCAGTGCGAGTCCGACGAACAGGCTTGCCGCTACCGCCAGGACCGGGCGGGTCCATCGGCGGTGGTGTCGCACAACCATGCCTCAGCCTCTCTTCGCTCGAAGGAAGCACTCCGTGCGAAGAGGTACGACCGGGCCGGACCGGTGAGGTGTCGCCGGTTGGCCTGGTCGTACCGAAGGACCGGATGCGGTTGCAGTCTTCGCACGCGTGCGGATCGGAAGATCGGAAGATCGCGCTCGTGCGTAGTAGTGAAGCAGTGAACCGGTTTTGTGGTCCGTTCCCTGTCAGGAATCGGACGAAATGGCCCGGGCCGGCTCTTCCTGCCAGGTGAGGAGCCTGCCCTGTTCTCCGCCGGTGATGGCGAAGATGCCGTCGAGGATCCGTAGGCGCCAGGGCTCGAGCCGGATGACACCGAACCCCGGCGACGTCGGTCCGTCAGCCCACATGGGGATGATGGCCGGGTCGTACCCGACCGGTTCGGGTGTCGCCTTGAACCGCTCCCAGGTCTCTTCGCAGCTCGCGTCGTCGGAGAGCAGTTCGGCCCGGCACTCCGCCGAGCAGTCGTCCCGGGAGTCCGCGGTGAAGTAGGTGAGCGAGGCGAACGGCGTCCGGTCCAGGTGGGCACGCTTCACCGGCGTCAGCATGGTCGCGATCCAGCCCACGAGCTTCGTACCGTCCCACTCCCACATGGGGTGGACGACCCGCGTGCGTGGACGGCCCTGTCGGTCGACGGTGGCCAGCGTGCCCCAGACGATGGTGTGTGCCTTCTCGACGAATGCGGGTGCGGTGGTGGCCAGGTCGTTCATCTCGTGCCTCTCTCGGCTGCTCTGTCGGCTGCGCGGAGCTGTCCATCCGAGGCCAGGTCGTCCCGACCGGCCGGACGGTGCATCGAGTCGACTGTAACGGCATGTGGCCGCGACAGACCGCGCCCGTCGCCCCTGATCGTCGCCGCGAACGAAGCCGCGGCAGGTCAGGTCACGCCGATCGCGTTGAGCCGCTCCGCGCGCAGCCGCTCGTGCCAGATGTCGTCCAGCGGCTCGAGATCCTCCCGTCCGGTGGCCCACCGCAGCAGCAGGTCGGCCAGGGCCGGGTTCCGGGACAGGGCCGGTCCGTGCGCGTACGTGCCGAGCAAGCCCGTCGTCCAAGCGCCCTCGGTGTGGCCGTCGTTGCCGACACCCACCGCCACCGTCGCCAGCGGACGAACTCCCGGCCCGAGTCTGGTGCGACCACCGTGGTTCTCGAACCCTGTGAGGGTGGGCAGTCCGAGCTCGGCGTCGACCGTGCCGGCGAGCTCGCCGACGGCACGGCTCGCGCCGCGGTCCGAACGCAGGTCGAACAGGTCGAGTCCGGCGTACTCGCGGTCCCTCGCGGCGAAGGACTCACCCACGAGCTGGTAACCGGCGCACACCGCGAAGACGACGGCGCCGCGGTCGACAGCCCGCCGCAGCCCTCCGTCGGCGAGCAGTCGTTCGGCGGCGAGTGTCTGCGGTGCGTCCTCGCCACCGGCGAGCAGGTAGATGTCTCCCTCGTCCGGCACCCGCTGGTCCGAGCGGACCTCGTCGCAGCGCACGTCGATCCCACGCAGCTCACCGCGACGGGTCAGAATCAGCATGTTGCCTCTGTCGCCGTACGTCGACAGCAGGTCCGGATACACCCAGACGATCCTCAGAACGCTTTCACTGGACACGATTCAGCTCCGCTCTGATCTGCTGGAACGCGGTGTAGTTGGCGATCACCTCCATCCGGCCGTCCGGGAGCGCTGTCAGCGCGGCGCCGAATGACGGCACGTGGGTGAACGCCACACCGTTGACCGTGAGCCGGACTCCGAGGTCGTAGGCCCGATCTCCGGTGATCAGGACGCGTCGGCCCCGCAGGGAGGAGAAGTCGACGTCGTAGAGCCATGAGGTGTCGAGACCGTCAGGGTCGCGCGCGTTGATGGACAGCAGGGTCGGTGTGTGGTCGGCCATGTCGAACGCCTCGAGCCAGCCCGCCGGGTTCTTGGCGAGCAACAGGCGGATCGCCTTGCCGTCGCGTTCGACCATGGCGTACCTGCCGGCCACGGAAGTGATCTCGGCCAGCCTGGGCAGGGCGTCGCAGGCGCGGACGCCGAAGTGCTCGGCGACGGCCAGCGCCATCGCGGCGTTCGCACGGTTGACGCGTCCGGGCAGGCGCAGCTTGACGTCGTGGCGCTCTCCGGCCGGATCGACGACCGAGTCGCCGTCAAGCCACCATTGCGGCTGCGGGCGGGCAAGAGCGCAGCCGGTGCATCGCCAGTCGGTGGCGTCGCCGGTCTCCCCGATCACGCGGGCGATCGCGCTACCGCACTCGGGGCACACGGCGGAGTCGTCGTGCCAGCGTTGACCGGCCGCGACCCAGGTGACCTCCTGCGCGGCGGACGCGGCCCACACCACCATCGGGTCGTCGGCGTTGGCCACCACGTGGACGGGCCGGCCGCGCACGGTGTCCCGCCAGAGCTTGGCGAGCATCGCGACCTCCTTGGCCCGGTCGAGTTGGTCGCGGGTCAGGTTGAGCATCGCCACGACCATGGGCCTGGTGGCGCTCCACGCGTGTGGGAGGTAGTGCTCGTCGACCTCCAGTACGGCGTAGGGCGTGTCGCCCGCCTGGGCGAGCGCGGCCGCGTGGCCGTTGGGCAGGTTGGCACCGAAGGAGTTGGTCGCGACGGTACCGAGGACCCCGATCGCGGCCGCGCTCAGCCGGGTCGTGGTCGTCTTGCCGTTCGTACCGGACACCAGCGCGATCTGCCGGCCGGTCGCGAGCCGGGCGAGCAGCCCGGGATCGATGGCGAGGCCGATCCGCCCGCCGATGACCGAGCCGTCCCCGCGGCCGGTGGCGCGTGAGATCGCGGCCACCCCGCGGGACACCGAGACCGCGAGCTTCGCTCTCATGGGCAACTGCGTGGTCACGAAAAGTGACGCTAGCTGTGTCCGGCGAAATTCGAGGGCGGATTGAGTTCGACAACTAGCTCGGCGGTGAACTTCGCCGCGCTTTGGCGAGGATAAAGACGATGGTGGAAAGGCGTTCCTCTCGTCCGCTTTCAGGTCGGGGACGAGACGTGGCGATTCCGGCGTTCCGCCGAATTCTGCAAGCCCGATCGCGCCGTTCGGTTTGAATCGCGCATTGTCGAGTTCGAGCCGGATCCGGGGTTATTCGCCAGCTACGTTTCCCATGGCGTCCAGCGTCATTCGCCAGCGGGCGGATAGACCTCCAGTTCGTAGACGCGGGCGGTCTTCTCCGAGACGGAGTCCTCGACCGGCTTGGTGATGAGGAGGCGGACGTACCGTGCGGTGAACGCGGGAACCGTCCGATCCGTGACCGCGGAGCCGTTGCCGACCACGATGTCCCGGTTGGTCCACTGCGTGCCGTTGTCACTGGACTGGACGACGAAGTCGCGAGTGTTGAGAGCGGGGTCCAGGCCACCGGCCTCGGCGTGCCTGACCACGTAGCGGCCGATCGAGTAGCTTCGCCCGAGGTCCACGGCGAGTGATTTCGAGCCGTGAGCGGAGGAGTTGACCCAGGCGTCCAGGTCGGGATCGGAGACCTGGCCGTCGGTCGCGCGGTAGGCCGTGGAGTTGGCGGAGTCGGCCAGCGCCGGCCGGTACAACGCCAGGTTCGGGGGGCTGGCTCCGGCGTCACTGAGGACCTCGAACTCCAGGATGCGCGTGGTGTCGTCCGCGGTCTGGGTCGGCGTCGTGACGGACAGGCGGACGTAGCGGGCACTGACCGGCCTCGCCAACAGCCGATCGGTCAGGTTCTCGGTGTTGCCGGTGACGGCGTCGACGGTGCGCCACGGCCCGCCGGGCCGGTCCGACACCTCGACGCTGAAGTCACGGGTGTTGAGTGCGGTGCCGTGTGGGCTCCCGCCGTAGCCGGCGTGTTTGACCCGGTAGCCGGAGATCGCCCGGGTGGCGCCGAGGTCGACGGTCAGCCAGGCGTTCCGCGACACCGTCGCCTGCCAGCCGTCCTCCAGAACGTCCCAGGCGCCGTCCGTCGCCTTCGCCGCCGTGGTACGCCCGCGACTGGAGGTGGCTGGTCGCCCCGCCGCGACGTTGGTCGTCGCTCGCGGAGCGAGGGGCGTGGCTGCCGGTTGGTTCAGGTCGAGCCAGACGAACCGCGGGCGGTAGATCTCGGTCGTGAGTGGACTGTCGCCAGGCTTGTTGACGTTGTAGCTGACCAGGAGCTTGCCCTCCTCGGACAGGCTCGGATGCGCCTTGGCGTTGTAGCAGTAGGTGACACCCTCCGTCTGCGATCCGTAGATGTAGGGCTCGGGGCAGTTGTAGAAGCGAACACCGGCGGAGAACGGTCCGATCGGGGTGTCGCCCACGGCGTACTCCAGTGCGGCCGACTGGACCGCACGCGTGTAGACCAGCAGGTACTTCCCGGCGTACCAGCCGGTCGTGACGGGGGTGACGCTCCACTCCGTGGAGACGTCGGAGTGCAGGACCGCGGCGTCATGCTCGGCGACGGAGATGTCCGGGCTCCACTCGCTGCCACTCCAGAAACGCCAAGGCGAGCTTGCGTCGTCTCCCGGCCGTGGCACGTCGGCGAAGTCGGCCTTCGGCACCCGGGCCACGACGAGGTCCTTGCGTCCGCCGGCCAACGTGTTGCGGTAGCCGTAGGCGTAGACGTACCCGTCGACGCTGGAGTTGTCCATGATGCCCACGCCGAACATCACGATGTACCTGCTGTCGCGGACGAGCAGGCCGACGTTCTCGGTCCGCTCGACCGCGGCGTAGTCGGGTACGCCGCCGACGATCGGCATCGAGAACAGGTCCACCCGGGACGCGTTCCAGTTGGAGTCCGGGGCGAAGCCGGTGGCGTAAACGGTGTCCCCGATGGCGATCCCGTCGTTCATCCAGTCATGGCTGGCAAAGGCGCCGTTCTCCGGGGTGACGAAGCTCGCCCGTTCCGGGCTTGGCCGGTCGCCCTCCAACACGGCCGAGGAGTTGTTGAGGAAGCTGGTCTGGTCGTAGGTCAGGTCGATCGGATCGGCGGTGCCCACCCGGGTGTCGCTGAAGATGAACATGGTCCGCGACGAAGACGCCGCGTCACCGATGCCGTCCCTTCCGTCGAGGGGGACCGAGAAGATGCCGTCGGCGCCGAGCCATCCGGAGCGGCGGTCGAACAGCTGCGTCCACTCGTCCGCTCTGGTGGCGGCCAGCGGAACGGTGTCCGACCCGGAGGTTTCTGATCCGAAGGTGTCTGGCCCGGAGGTGTGGGATCCGGACGTGCCCGCCAGTGAGGGCGGGGCACCGACCCCGATGGAACAGGCGAGCAACGTCGCCGCGATCGTGGTGCCCCAGACTCTGGTCCGCATCCCGCCGTCTCCTTGCGCCGAAGAGGGAATGCCATCAGAGCACAGGACCCGCACCGGTGAGCCGCGACGACCGGCATCGGTCGCGTGCGTGGCAGCCCGCGCCGGTAGCCGGATCGCTCGCGTAGGAGGCGTTGCGAAGCCCCACTCGCGGGAGTTCTGGAGATAGGTCGCTACTGCTCGTGGACGTGCGGGTCTCGACCGAGCAGGGCGATCAGCCGGTCCTGGAGGTCATCGGAGTGCGTGTGCACCGGTGGGGCGACGATTCCAGAGCTCTGCCAGTGGGGGACGTTCTCGCTGGCGTAGGGCCAGAGCGCCGCCACGATCTCGCGGGAGAGCCGCTCCTCGAGTCCGGCGCCGCGGGCGAGGTCCCAGGTGTGCGCGATGGTGTCCAGCAGCAGCTGCCAGGCGTACTCGTCGGCGGAGGTGTCGCCGAAGGAGAGGTGAACGGTGACGTGGTCGGGACCCCTTCCCAGGCCGCGACGGACACCGCGCTCGCGGCGTCCCATGCCTCGACCGGGTTCGCACCGAGCACGTCGCCGGCGTAGACGTCACCGACCTCCTCGATCGTCTCGCCGATCAGCAGGTGCGGTGCCCACAGGTGTTCCGCCGTCACGTGGTTGACGAGCGCCCGGGCCGACCGGTCGGTGCACTGGGTCGGCACGGACCACCGGTTCGTGGGTACGGCGTGCACGCGTTGGGTGAAGCTGTCGGCCGCGTCGGGCATCAGTCGCCGGGCCAGCCCCTTCTCCCACTTCTTCCTCGACCACCTGGGCACGTCATGCCTCCCGCGCCGCCGGTGAATCGTCAGTCGGTGCGTCGTCGAAGGCGCTCAACTGTCCGTTGTCGTAGACCAGCAGCCCGTCCGGTCGGAGGCGAACTCCGGCGGTCGGCTGGTGGTCGACCAGCGTCCCGTCCGGCAACAGGTGGTGAACCTCGACACCGCGCGCGAGTTGGAGGAAGTCGGCGATCATCCTGCGGTGACAGCGCCACCACAGGCTCTCACTGCACATGATCGCCTCCGCTTCGGCCGCGGCGCCGGTGAGGAGCGCGTCGACGGCGACCAGGAAGTCCTCGGTCCGCATGTGTCCGGCATATGCACGGAAGGAGGAGTTGCGCCAGACCACATCGGGCGAGTCAGGGGCCAGCTTTCGGAAGCCGCCGAGCCGCTTCTCCCACCGGTAGGAGATCCCGTGGAGGGGGAGCCAGCGCTCGAGTTCGCCGCGACCGACGTGCGGACTGCGCCGGCTTCCCGGCGCCGTGCGCACGTCGACGACCGAGTGAACACCCGCGTGTGTGAGAAGAGCCGCGAGGTCTGCCTCGGTGGCGGTCCCGTGCCCGAACGTCGTGATCGACGGCGTATCCATCGCCCCCAGCTTCCGTGTCCCCACATTCGAGTATGCGCCGGACGGAGCGAGATCCGGTCGCGGCGGAACCCACGCATTCTTTCCCTAAAGAGGTCGACCGGAACCACCGCGGGAACACCGCGGCGGCGATCGCGGGTTGTCTTGTCGGACTTCGAAAGATGTGAAGGAGAGCTGCCACGACGTCTCGAGAGGAAGCTGTTCGCAGGTGCGTCACCTGCGGCGTCGAACTCCACCCCGAACGCGCGCAGAAATACGACTACTGCACCGCGCGGGAGTGCCAGAAACAAAACGCCAAGGGCCTGACGATCGTGGCGGTCGGCGTGAACAAGGCCGCCGACCAGTTCCAGGTGCTCGACGAGCGCACCCGCGAGGAGATGGCCAGCGGCAAGTACCACGACCAGCGCCGTGCGACGTTCGGCCGGCCCGCGCGTCCCGCGACGGTGACCCCGGCCCCGACCACACCGAGCCCACCGAAGTCGACGGCGACTCCGGCGACCCCGCCGACCTCGGCAACGTCGGCCCGGCCCGGACGGCCCGCACCGCGTCGTACGCCGTGGACGAGGTCGCAACAGCGGCTCACCCTGCTCTACAACGAGCAGGGGCTGCGACCCGACGACATCGCCCGGAAGGTCGGCCTGACCCGGTACGCCGTGACCCAGATCATCCTGGCCGCGAAGAACCGCGGAAAGCTCTGAACCACTAGCCCTTGACCAAGCGTGTCGGCTGGGCTGGATGGCCGTTTTCATAGGCAAAGGCCTTATCTTGCTGGGTTAGCGCTCACAACGCAGTCCGGCAAGAAAAGGCCTTTGTGGTGAAGAAGATATCGCATGTTCAGAGTCGGCGGAACGCGGCGCGTCGACGACGCCGGGTTGCGGCGCGTCACGGGTTGGCGGGGCACTGGGGCGAACAGCCGTCCCCGATGCTGGGCTCGGGGACTGTGTCCTATGAGGTCGGCGGGAACCTCGACGCGACTTGTTTCGGCGGGATCGCCGCGGTGCACCGGCTGGTGACCAAGCTGGGCCTGGTTGACCAGATCAACGAGGGTCTGCACCTGTTGAAGGTGCACCTGCCCTACCACGAGTCCGACCATGTGCTGAACCTGACCTACAACGTGATGTGTGGCGGCACCCGCCTGGAAGACATCGAACGACTCCGGCACGACACCGCCTACATGAACGCCTTAGGCGCGGACCTGATCCCAGACCCCACCACGGCCGGGGACTTCTGCCGCCGCTTCGCCGAGACCGATGTGGTGGAGTTGATGGAAGCGATCAACGCGGTCCGCCCACAGTTGTGGGCGGGTCGGGGAGGCGATCTGCTCGGCCCACTCGCCTACATCGACGCCGATGGCACGATCGTCCCCACCTCCGGGCGCCGTAAGGCCGGCATGGACATGTCCTACAACCGGATCTGGGGGTATGCGCCGCTGATCGTGTCGCTGGCCAACACCAAGGAAGTGCTCTACCTGGTCAACCGGCCCGGCAACGCCCCCAGCCACCAGGACGCGGCGACCTGGATCGACAAGGCCATCGACCTCGTGCAACCGCACGCACCACGGGTGTGTCTGCGCGGTGACACCGACTTCTCCCTGACCGCCCACTTCGACCGCTGGGCGGCCCGGGTCGACTTCGTCTTCGGCATGGACAACAACCACGCGCTACGAACCCGCGCCGAGGCGCTGGCCGAGACCTGCTGGACCCGGCTGCATCGAGACGCCACCGCCCAGAACGCCACCGCCCAGAACGCCACCGGCCAGAACGCCGCCGGCCAGAACGCCGCCGGCCAGAACGCCGCCGGCCAGATCCGGGCTCGCCGGGACAACCACAAGCAGGCCATCGTGGCCGAACGCGGCTACCTCAACCTGGAGCTCAACTACGAAGACGTCGCCTGCTTTGACTACCAGCCCGGCAAGTGCGACCGCTCCTACCGGGTGGTCGCGCTGCGCAAGAACATCAGCCGCAGCCGCGGTGAGCAGGTGCTCATCGATGAGGTCCGCTACTTCTTCTACATCACCACCCGCACCGACCTGAGCGCCGAACAGGTCGTGGCCTGCGCCAACCAGCGCTGCGACCAGGAGAACATCATCGCAAGCCTCAAGTCCGGCGTCGGCGCACTGCGGGTGCAGCTGCACGACCTGGTCTCCAACTGGGCCTACATGGTCATCGCCGCGCTCGCCTGGAACATCAAGTCCTGGTTCGCGATGATGATGCACCGCAAAGCTGACCGCCGCGACTACATCCGCATGGAATTCCGGCGCTTCTTCAACACCATCATCCTCATCCCCGCCATGGTGACCCGCCGAGCCCGCGCCATCACCATCCGACTCATCGGCTACAACCCCGCCCTGGACCGGCTCTTCACCGCCTGGAACACCACCGAACGAACCCGCTTCGGCTGACCCACCCCAACCCCCACCCCCGGCCCGACAGCGCCTCACACCGCCGACCACCACCGGCGGCGACCACGCCTGCCCAGACACCAAAAACCGGCGCCGAACACCCCCACACAGCCCCCGACCAGGCCACTCCGACCCCCCACCGACACCCTCAGACGTCCCACCGACACCCTCAGACGTCCCACCGACATGCCCGACACGACAGCCGACATGATCAAATCGCCTTCGGCCACCGCCATCGAGCCGACTCGCTTATTTGAGGACTAGCCTGGCTCGGTGCTGACGCCCGCGTCGACCGGCCCTCGACTTCTCGCCGCTCCGCTTCCGACCGGTCCGGGCGTCTACCGGTTCCGGGACGAGCGCGGGCGGGTTCTCTACATCGGCCGGGCGACCAACCTTCGGCGCCGGGTCGCCTCCTACGGTGGTGACCTGCGTGATCGTCGGCATCTCGCGACGATGGTGCGGCGTATCGCCGCCGTCGAGGCGGTCGCCTGCGACTCGGTCCACGAAGCGGCCTGGCTCGAACGCAACCTGCTCGAGCGCCGCCTGCCGTACTGGAACCGCACTCCTGGCGGAGCGGAGGTTCCGGTCTATCTGCGTCTGGACGCGAGAGTCGGCTCGGCCGGTCTGCGGGTCGTCCACACCGTGGCGGAGCGAACCGGCGTACGACACTTCGGTCCGTACCTCGGCGGCGTCAAGGTCAGGTTGGCGGCGTCCGCGCTGCACCGCATGCTGCCGGTCGCCTACGCGAACGACGGTCTGCGCGGGACCGGTCGTGAGCTCGCGCGGCTGGCCGGTGTCGACCCGGGGGACCGTGAGTCCCTGCTCGCCGCTGTGGCGGCGGTCCTGGACCGGGACCAGCTCGCCGTCACGAGCTTCGGCGAGTCGCTGGCCCGCCGTCGAGACGCCGCGGCGCGGGAACTCGCGTTCGAGTTCGCGGGCAAGCTGCAGGCCGAGATCGAGGCGGTCGCGTGGGTGGTGAGTGAGCAGAAGGTCACCTCGGCGCGGGCCGAGAACCTCGATGTCCACGGCTGGTCCGATGGCCTCCTGGTGAAGTTCGAGATCCGCGACGGCCGGTTGCAGGACTGGCGTCAGCGCCGCTGTGGGGAGGCCACGGCGCGCCGACATCTCGCCGGCACACCACCGGCCTGGACGGCGTTCGCCCAACGCAACGCCGAGCTCGCCGCCCGGCTGGCAGGGGAGGACGTGGTGGCCGAGAGCTGACCGGTGAGCCCGCGTACGGGCTGGTCGGGCGCGTCGGGACGCACGCTTGGCCGGTGGGCCGCGGCGATATACGGTGTGAGTGCGCTTCGGGGCGCCTCCGGTCCGCGGAAAGGGCAGAGCCCATCCGAGATTCCACTGGTGGCCGACACTCCTCCTTTTCGGCCCGAGCACGCGGACACCGGGCGTGAGAGAAGGAGGCCTCGTGCCTACTCGTCCCCTCCCTGACAACCCCAGCCTCGAGCATCTGAAGAACCAGGCGAAGTCTCTTCAGCGCGGCGTCCGAGCCGGCGATCCGGTCGCGACCGCGATGCTGGCGGAGTTCTTTCCCCGAGACGCCGACGCTCCCGCCCGGGCCGAGGCCGGCGGCGACGGTTGCAGCCTCACCGAAGCCCAGGTCGTCATCGCGCGCAGTTACGGCTTCGCCAGCTGGGCCAGGTTGCGTGGCCACCTCGACGTCGTCGCCACCTACTCCCGCTGGCCCGAACCCGTGGACGACCTTCCGGAGTCGCGGTCCGGCGACCCCGAGGCGCTCGCCGACCACTTCCTCAACCTCGTCACGCTGTCCTACACCAAGGACACCCCGGAGCGGGCCGCACACGGCGGGCGGCTGCTCGCGGCGCGCCCGGAGATCGCGAAGGTCGGTGCCCACACCCTGGCGGCGGTCGGTGACGTCGTGGGTCTGCGAGAACTCCTGCACCGAGATCCGGAGGCGGCACGGCGTACCGGTGGGCCCTTCGACTGGGAACCGCTGCTCTACCTGTGTTACTCCCGGTTCGCCGCGCGGGCGACCGGTGGCGGATCGGTGGCGGCGGCCGTCGTGCTGCTCGAGGCCGGAGCGGATCCGAACGCCGGCTACCTCTGGCGTGGCCTGACCTCACCGTTCACCGCGCTGGCCGGGGCGTTCGGCGGCGGGGAGCAGTGGCAGGCGCCCCACGAGGACAGCCTGGAGCTCGCCCGGGTCTTGCTGGCGGCCGGGGCCGATCCCAACGACAACCAGACTCTGTACAACCGGATGTTCGCTCCCGCGAACGACCACCTCGAGCTGCTCTTCCAGTTCGGGCTCGGTACGGACGTCGACAGCCCGTGGCGAGCCCGGCTGGGCCACACCTACCCGTCCCCGACGGGGATGGTCGAGGAGCAGCTGCGGTGGGCGGCCGCGCACGGGATGGAGGAGCGGGTACGGCTGCTGCTCGCACACGGCGTCGACCCGGACGGGCGGGGCTACCACCCGGCCTACGGCGACCGTACGGCCCTCGCCCTCGCACTCGGCTCGGGCCACCGGGAGATCGCCCGCGAGCTGCTCCGGGCGGGCGCCACGGCCACGGGGGTGGACGGGCTCGGCGACCTCGGCTAGGCGCCGTCGACAGGCCGCCCGTCAGTAGTTGGCCATTCGGCCAGACGGTCAGTCGGCCCCGCCCTTGGTCTCGGACGGGCGCAGCGGCCCGGCGACGCCCACCTGGTGCCCGTCGGGCAGCTCGAAGGTGAAGTCCCGCCGGTACCACGGCTGGTCGGTGAGCGGCGTGACCACGCCCAGCCCGGCCCGTACGGCACGGGCGTGCGCGTGGTCGGCCGGCGAGCCGACCTCGACGCTGATGCGGGTGGGGGAGAGGGTTCCGTCGGCCTGGACGACCTCCAGCCCGGGCGCTCCGGACCAGCGCGTCAGTGCCAGCTGGACGAACCGCGGTGGTTCGCCCAGCGCGAGGACCTGGTGCAGGCCCAGGATCTCCACCAGCAGCGCCGCCGTCGCCGGGACGTCCCGGACCGGCAGCACCGCGCGGACACCGAGCACGTCGGGGTCGCGAGGGACGGCGGCCCGGGCCATGACGACGTTCTGGGCGGTGCGGTCGGCGTACCCGCGGGGGAGGCGTCCCGCCTCGTCCAGTCGCGCCCGGCGGGCGACGCCGAGTGAGCGGGTGTTGCGGCTGTCGATCCACGCCTCCACTCCGTCGATCCCGGGCTGGGCGAGGAGGTGGTCCACGACGACCGGGGCGGCCTCGCCCATGAGGCCGCGGCCCCAGTGGTCGGGCCGCATCGACCAGCTCAGCCCGCGGATGGTGGTGCCCTGGTCGAAGAACAGCCCGATCGTCCCGATCGCCGCGTCGTACGGCCGCAGCCGAAGCACCCACGTCCAGCCGCCGTTCCCGGTGAGCACCTGGTGGAGCCGCTCGCGGGTCTCGGCGACGTCCCGCGTCGGCCCCTCGTCCACGTCGAACTCGTACGTCGCCGGGTCGGCGAGCATCGCGTGGAGGCTCTCGGCGTCGCGGTCGGGGTCCAGGGGGACCAGCTCGAGACGCGCGGTGCGCAGCGGGCGCATGGTCGTCCTCCCGATGAGGTGGCTGGTCCATCCACGGTGCCGACCGGCGTTCTGGTCCGCCAGGGGGTCCCGGTCCGCAGGGGGGCGGCAGGCAGGGGCAGGACTCGGAGGAGCCGGACGACCTCCGCGTGGGTCCGGTCGCACCAGGACGGTGCGCCGGACCCACGCGGTGGGTCGCCGGTCAGTCGCCGCGGTCGGCGATCAGTCCACTTCGGCG
Source organism: Actinopolymorpha pittospori (assembly GCF_014873875.1). GTDB lineage: Bacteria > Actinomycetota > Actinomycetes > Propionibacteriales > Actinopolymorphaceae > Actinopolymorpha > Actinopolymorpha pittospori. Next base: position 4,417,721 of record NZ_JADBEM010000001.1, read on the forward strand.
AGCGCCTGGGCGAACTGCGCGGCGTACAACCGGGCGTAGGCCCCGCCGCTGGCCAGCAGGTTCTCGTGCGTGCCCTGTTCGACGATCTGGCCGGACTCCATCACGAGGATCACGTCCGCGTCCCGGATCGTCGAGAGCCGGTGGGCGATGACGAAGCTGGTGCGGCCGGCCCGCAGCGACGTCATGGCGTGCTGGATGAGCACCTCGGTGCGGGTGTCGACCGAGCTGGTCGCCTCGTCGAGCACCAGGATCGACGGCTCGGTCAGGAACGCCCGGGCGATCGTGATCAGCTGCTTCTCGCCGGCGCTGACGTTCGAGCCCTCCTCGTCCATCACCGTCTCGTAACCGTCCGGCAGGGTGCGGATGAAGCGGTCGGCGTGGGTGGCCTGGGCCGCCGCCACGATCCGGTCGTGCGAGACGTTGTCGACGCCGTACGCGATGTTCTCGGCGATCGTCCCTCCGAACAACCAGGTGTCCTGCAGGACCATCCCGATCCGCCCGCGCAGGTCGTCGCGCGACATCTCCGCGATGTCCACGCCGTCCAGGGTGATCCGCCCGCCGCTGACCTCGTAGAAACGCATCAGCAGGTTGACCAGTGTGGTCTTGCCGGCGCCGGTGGGTCCGACGATGGCGACGGTGTGCCCGGGTTGGACGGTCAGCGAGAGGTCCTCGATGAGCGGCTTCTCCGGGTCGTAGCGGAAGGAGACGTTCTCGAACGCCACCCGCCCGGTCACCTGCCGCGGGTGCGACGGCGAGGCCGGATCGGGCTCCTGCTCCTCGGCGTCGAGCAGGTCGAAGACGCGCTCGGCGGAGGCGACTCCGGACTGCAGCAGGTTGGCCATCGAGGCGACCTGCGTGATGGGTTGGCTGAACTGCCGGGAGTACTGGATGAACGCCTGGACGTCACCGAGGGACATCGTGCCGGACGCCACCCGCAACCCGCCGAGGACGGCGACCAGGACGTAGTTGAGGTTCCCGATGAAGAACATCGCCGGCTGGATCAGACCGGAGATGAACTGCGCCCGGAAGCTCGAGGCGTACAACGCGTCGTTGTGCTCGGCGAAGGTCTGCGCGGCCTCCTTCTGCCGCCCGAACACCTTGACCAGCGCGTGGCCGGTGTACATCTCCTCGATGTGGGCGTTGAGCTTGCCGGTCGTCGCCCACTGCTTGATGAACTGCGGCTGTGCCCGCTTGCCGATGATCGCGACCACGACGACCGAGACGGGCACGGTCACCAGCGCGACGAGCGCGAGCAGCGGCGAGATCCAGACCATCATCGCGAGGACACCGATGATGGTGAGCAGCGAGGTGACGATCTGGCTGAGCGCCTGCTGCAGGGTCTGGGCGATGTTGTCGATGTCGTTCGTGGTCCTGGACAGGAGCTCACCGCGCGGCTGCTTGTCGAAGTAGCTGAGCGGCAACCGGGAGAGCTTGGTCTCGGCCTCCTCGCGCAGCCGGTAGGCCATCCGCTGGACGACGGTCGTCGTCATCCGGCCCTGGCCGAGGGCGAAGAAGGACGCGACGACGAAGATCGCCAACACGCCGAGCAGGACCATGCCGACCTGGTGGAAGTCGATGCCCTGGCCGGGTACGACGTCCATCGAGGAGAGCATGTCGGCGAGCTTGTCCTCGCCGCGCGCCCGCAGACCCTCGACCGCCTGCTCCTTGCTGGTGCCGGCCGGGAGTTGCCGACCGACGATGCCGGCGAAGATGAGGTTGGTGGCGTGGCCGAGGATCTTCGGGCCGAGCACCGAGAGCCCGGCACTGAGGATGCCGAGCGCCAGGACGCCGAGTGCGATCGCGCGTTCGGGACGCATCATCGCGAGGAGCCGGCGGCTGGAGCCACGGAAGTCCATCGCCTTCTCGGTGGACATTCCGCCACCACGGAAGGGACCCGCGCCTCCGGTCGGCCCGAGACCGCGCCGCGGCGGGCCGGACGGAGCCTTCTGACCACCTGGAGCGGCGTCGGCACCACCGGGACCGGGGCGCTCGCCGTTCGTGGCCGCCTGCGCCGGTGGTCCGGCCGGCCCGGGCCGCGTCGGATCGCCCGACTGGCGTTCCTTCATGCTCATTAGAGGACCATCCCTTCTGCAGCCCTCACGGGTAGGGTTGTGACCTCTCGGTCCCGGTGGGTGCATGGCCAGTAATGCGAGCTGTTCGACGGCCAGCATGAGTTCCGCCAGCCCCGCCGGGCCGAGGTCGTCTGATCGGCTTCAGGGACACGCCCCGCAGAGGGCCGATTAATGAGCTCCCGGCAGACGACCTCACCACCGGGCAGGTGCTCCTCGAACCGCCTTGGAGTACGACGCAGGTGTTCATCGGATGGGATTGGGCGAGCGAAACCCATGACGTGACCGTCATGGACGACACCGGCAAGCGCATCGACCGGTGGGAACCGGCCCACACCGAGGAAGGGTTCGCCAAGACCCTGGCCCGACTGCGCAAGCACGGCAACCCGGCCGGCCTGCCCGTGGCCATTGAGACCACCCGGGGCCTGGCCGTCGACCGGCTGCTGGCCGCCGGGCACCCGGTCGTGCCGGTCCACCCGAACGCCTTCCACGCGATGCGGGCGCGCTGGGGCGCTTCGAAGGCCAAGACAGATGCCGGCGACAGCATGAAGCTCGCCGATTACCTGCGCACCGACGGCCACTTGCTGCCGAGGCTGGAGCCCACCGAGCAGGCCACCCTCGACCTGCAGGCCCTCGCGCGTCAGCGGGCCGACCACGTCGAGGCCAAGGTCGCCGCCGTCAACCAGCTCGCCGCGCTGCTGGACGAGCATTGGCCCGGCGGCAAGACGGTCTTCGCCAGCCTGGACAGCGACATCGCCATGGCCTTCCTGGAGCGGTACCCCACCCCGGCCTCGGCCGCCAGGCTCACCGCGGGGCGCCTGGAAGCCTGGTGCAAGCGCCGCGGCTACTCCGGCAAGAAGCCCGGAAGCGTCCTGATCGAACGTCTGCGCGCCACGCCGAAGGCGGCCTCGCGTCTCAGCGAGGCGATAACCGGGCAGCTGGTCCGCGTTCAGGTCCAGCTCGTGCAGGGCATCCGCGGAACCATCCGCACACTGGACAAGGCCATCGCCGAGGCCACCGAAGCCCACCCCTACGCGCCGCTGTTCGCCACCATGCCGCGCATCGGCAAGGTCAGCCTCGGGCAGGTCATCGGGGAGATCGGCCCGATCCTGGAACGCGCTCAGACCTGCGAACAGCTCATCGCCGAGGCCGGTGTCGTCCCCGTCACCCGCGCCTCGGGCAAGTCCCGCACGGTCGCCTTCCGCTTCGCGACGAACCGCCGAGCCCGCGTCGCGCTGACCACCTTCGCCGACAACAGCCGCCACGGCAGTACCTGGGCAGCGAAGATCTACAACGACGCCAGAGCCCGCAAGAAGCGACACCCCCACGCGATCCGCATCCTGGCCCGCACCTGGCTGCGGGTGATGTGGGCCTGCTGGCGCGACGGCACCTGCTACGACCCCGCCACCCACCAGGCCAACAGGAAGATCAACACGCCCGCGGATAAGCCTCTCGCGACATAGGGGTTGACTCAGGAAACTCATGCGGCCTCCTGCTCGGTGAGCTGGGAGAGCACGATCTCCCGGTAGGTCTGGTTGTTCTCCATCAGCTCCGCGTGGGTGCCGGTCCCGACGACCTTGCCCTCGTCGAGGACGATGATCCGGTCGGCGTTGCGGATCGTCGACACCCGCTGGGCGACGATGACGACCGTCGCGTCACCGGTCTCCTCACGGAGCGCGGCCCGCAGCGCGGCGTCCGTCGCGTAGTCGAGGGCGGAGAAGGAGTCGTCGAAAAGGTAGACCTCGGGCCGCGCGACCAGGAGCCGGGCGATGGCGAGCCGCTGGCGCTGGCCACCGGAGACGTTGCTGCCGCCCTGGCCGATCGGCGCCTCGAGCTGCTCGGCCATGTCCTCCACGAAGTCGCGGGCCTGGGCGATCTCCAGCGCGCGCCAGAGGTCCTCGTCGGTCGCGTCCGGGTTGCCGTAGCGCAGGTTGGAGGCGACGGTTCCGGAGAAGAGGTACGGCTTCTGCGGTACCAGGCCGACGGTCCGGGCGAGGACCGCCGGGTCGAGGTCGCGGACGTCCACCCCGTCGACCAGCACAGTGCCGCCGTCGGCGTCGAAGAGCCGAGGAATGAGGTTCAGCAAGGTGGTCTTGCCACTGCCGGTGCTCCCGATGATCGCGGTCGTCTCACCCGGTCGGGCGACCAGGTCGACACCGGAGAGGACGAGCTCCTCGGCACCGGGATAGCGGAAGTCGACCTGGCGGAGCTCCAGCTGACCGTGCCCGCGCAGCTCCCGGACCGGCGACGGGGAGAGCCGGACGCTGGACTCGGTGTCGAGCACCTCCTCGATGCGCTCGGCACACACCGCGGCGCGCGGCACCATCACGAACATGAAGGTGGCCATCATGACCGACATCAGGATCTGCATGAGGTAGCTGAGGAACGCCGTCAGGGCGCCGATCTGCATCGAGCCGCTGTCGATCCGGTGCGCGCCGAACCACATGACGGCGACGCTGGAGAGGTTCATCACCACCATGACGATGGGGAACATCAGCGCCATCAGCTTGCCGACGCCGAGGGAGACACCCATCAGCTCGGTGTTGGCGCCGGCGAAGCGCTGCTGCTCGTGGCGGTCCCGGACGAAGGCGCGGATCACCCGGATGCCGGTGATCTGCTCGCGCATCACCCGGTTGACGGTGTCGATGCGTCCCTGCATGGAGCGGAACAGTGGGTGCATCTGCCGGATGATCAAAGCGACGGACACGATGAGCACCGGCACGACGACGAGGAGCAGCGCCGACAGCGGCACGTCCTGGTTCAGCGCCATGATGACGCCGCCCACACACATGATGGGGGCCGACACCATCAGAGTGAAGGTCAACAGCACCAGCATCTGCACCTGCTGGACGTCGTTGGTGGTGCGGGTGATCAGCGAGGGCGCACCGAAGCGGCCGACCTCACGTACGGAGAACTCCTGCACCCTGGCGAAGATCGCGGCGCGTACGTCCCGGCCGAGAGCCATGGCGGTCCGGGCGCCGAAGTAGACGGCGGCGGCCGAGCACAGGATCTGCAGGAGCGTCACCGCCAGCATGAAGCCGCCGGTGCGCATGATGTAGCCGGTGTCACCCTGGACGACTCCGTTGTCGATGATGTCGGCGTTCAGGGTCGGGAGATACAAGGTGGCGAGGGTCTGCACGAGCTGCAGCACCACGACCAGGAGGATGGTCCCGGTGTAGGGCCGCAGGTGCGCGCGCAGGAGTCGGATCAGCACGCGGGCCTTCCTGGGGTTGGTCGGGAGGAGACGGTCGAGGGCACGAGCCGTCGACGGCGGGCCGCGTCCTCGCGGCAATCTATGCGGTCAGGCGCGATGGGTCATTCCTTTTACTCGCTCATGGCTTTCACCGCCAGGGTCGGCGGCCAGGAAATAATGACCCGCCCGGCTGAGAGACCCCGCACAGATCGCTGTCAGGACGAACTCGTGGTGTGCTGCGACGACATCGCCTGGTGACCAGGCCGGCCGGCTGGTCAGAGGGTGGGCGTCGCCTCGGGTGCCTGGACCAGTTGGTAGCCGCGCATCCGGCGGATGAGCAGGTAGCAGTCTCGCAGGGACCCCGAGGTGTCGCCGAGAGAACGGTAGATGCCCCACTTGGGTCGCACCCGGTCGCCGAGGAACGTGTCGACCCCGTCGAGGCCGGCGTCCAGGACGGTCCGGCCGTCGCTTCGGATGATCCAGCGGACGCCGCCGTCGGTACCCTCGCCGATCCGGATCCGGTAGTCGATGTCGATCCAGCTGTCCTGCAGGGGTTCCAGGTCGGTCCGTCCGACCAGGAGATCCGGCTCGAAGATCTTGTGCTCGATCGTCTGGCGGCCCTCGACCCGGCGCAGCGAGGTCACGGTGATCGGTCCGGTACCGAGCCCCGGCATCTTCGTCTGCATGATGTGGGTGAAGGTCGTGGTGGCCCGCAGCGTGCTGGGGATGTACATCGCGTACGTCACCCGCCAGCTCTCGCCGAGCCGCCACTCCAGCTGGGGCCCGCCGGCGGGAGTCCGCATGCCGGTGACCTCCTGGCGCTGCCGGTCGGTCGAGGTGTCGCGGTCGACCAGGTGCATGTTCCACCGGAAGTTGTTCTGCTCGACGAAGATGTGCGGCGCCGCCTCCGGATGGGAGTCGGCCCGGTCGTCCTCGAGCGTCTCGAACGCCGCCAGCCCGTCGCGGGCCGGCTCGGGTGCCCATCGCAGCCGCCACCTGCCCGCGGCGCCGTCCGAGGCGTCGGGTCCGGCGGCTTCGGCCGCGGAGGGAAGGGCGGCCGACGACAGGGCGGCAGCGGCGACACCGCCCGCGGCCGCGCCGAGGACCGAACGCCGGGGAAGAGAAGAGTTGCTCACGACCTCACCTCACGAACGTCGTTCCGGTGCTTGGTAAGCGCTATCCGCAGCAGCGTAGTCGCCGTGGGTCGCCTCGGCATGGCCAAGAGCGACGAGGCAGGATGGCGCTCTAGTTGATGCTGGCTAGTTGACCTCAGCTAGTTGACTCTGGCTAGTTGCAACAGGATAGTTGATCCTGACTATGAGATGAGGATTTCGTGGAGAAGCGGCGCAAGGTGACCAACCCACTCGGACTCGCGGTGCTGGCCTGGTTGCTGGTCGGCCCCATGCACCCGTACGAGCTGGGGCGGCGCCTGCAGGAGAGCGGCAAGGACCGCACCATCAAGTACAACCGGGGATCGCTGTACATGGTGGTGGAGCAACTGCGCAAGGCCGGCTACGTCGCCGCGCAGGAGACCCTGCGCGACACGCAACGGCCGGAGCGCACGGTCTACGCCCTCACCGACGAGGGCCGGCGCGAGCTGTACGACTGGCTGGGTGAACTGGTCGCGGAGCCGCGGCGCGAATACCCGCAGTTCGGGGTCGCCCTGTCGCTGCTGAGCGTGCTCGCGCCCGCGGAGGCGGTCGCGTTGCTCACCCGGCGGCTCGCGGTCCTCGCCGGTGAGATCGAGGAGACCACCACCGTGATGCGCTCCGCCACCGACGCCGGTCTGGCCTGGGTCTTCCTCATCGAGGAGGAGTACCGCCTCGCGATGTTGGAAGCGGAGGCCCGTTTCGTCACGAAGCTCGTCGAGTCGCTGGAACAGCCGGACTACATCCGGGCCTGGCAGGAGACTTTCGGGAGTCAGACATGAACGCGGTCAGGACAGCACTTGTCATCGGGGGCGGCATCGCCGGGCCGGTGACGGCATTGGCACTACGCAAGGCGGGCATCGAGGCGACCGTCTACGAGGCGTACGCGAGCAGCGCGGACGGGATCGGCGGCACGCTCCAGGTCGCGCCGAACGGACTCGACTCGCTGCGGATCATCGGTGCGGACAAGGCGGTCCGCGAGGTCGGCCTGCCGATGGTCCGCACGGTGATGGCCGACGGGCGGGGGCGCCGGATGGCGGAGTTCTCCGGACTCACAGGGCTGCCGCCGAGCCGGGCGATGTCGCGTCCGGAGCTCTACCGGATCCTCCACGACCACGCCGTCGAGGCCGGGATCCGGATCGAGCACGGTAGGCGGCTGGTGGGTGTCGACGACACGTCCACGGGCATCACCGCGCGCTTCGCCGACGGCTCCACGGCGCACGGCGACATTCTGGTCGGCGCCGACGGCATCCGCTCCACCGTGCGCACGCTTATCGATCCGGGCGCCCCGCCGCCCCGTCACGTTCCCCTGCTGAACATCGGCGCCACCGCGGACATCGCCGCGCCGGGTGAGCCCGACGCGACGTACTTCGTCTTCGGCCGGCGGGCGTTCCTCGGCTACTGGCTGCAGCCCGACGGTCGCACCGCCTGGTACAGCAACCTTCCGCATCCGCACCCGATGTCGGTCGCGCAGGCCCGCGCGGTTCCCGCGGCCGACTGGCACGCGAAGCTGCGGGAGGTCTACGCCGACGACCTACCCGGTGCCGACCTGGTACGCCACACCCGCCCCGACGAACTCGTCGTCCTCGGCACCGTGGAGATGCTGCCGACCGTACGGCGGTGGCACCGCGGCCGGATGGTGCTGGTCGGCGACTCGGTCCACGCGCCCTCGCCCAGCTCTGGCCAGGGAGCCTCGCTCGCCACCGAGAGCGCGATCCAGTTGGCCCGGTGCCTGCGCGACATCGCCGACGTTCCGGCGGCCTTCACGGCGTACGAGCGGCTGCGTCGGCCGAGAGTGGAGAAGGTCGCCGCGGCGGCCGCGAGGGTCAACAGCAGCAAGGGCCTGGGGCCGGTGGCCAAGGCGATGATGAGCCTGCTGATGCCGGTCGCGACCCGGACCTTCCTCAAGCCGGAACGCACGTTCGGGCCGGTCCAGCGCTACCGGATCGACTGGGACGAGAAGGTCACCCGCTGAACGCCGCTCGTCGGGCGGCCCGGCGCAGGGCCAGCAGGACGGGGCGCCCGAGGAGGAGCACGAGGACGCCGTTGAGCACGGCGCGGGCGGCGTCCCAGCCGAGTGAGGTGGTGACGTAGAAGACGGCGTAGTGGCCGAGGTTGGTGAGGAACGACGCGCCCGGCGTGAACGACGACCCCGGCGGCAGGAACGTCGCGACGGGCCAGAACCACAGGTTGAGCAGGGCGCCGTACCCGAAGCCGGCCAGCGTGACGAACCCCGCGAGCAGCACGCGCTCCACGCGTCCCGTCGCCCGCGGCAGCACCCCGGCGAGCAGGCCGACCCAGGCCATCCCGAGCATCTGGAACGGCATCCAGGGCCCGACCCCGCCGGTCAGCAGGGCGCTGGCGACCAGGATCACGCCGCCCAGGGCGAAGCCGAAGCCTGGCCCGAAGACCCGGCCCGCGAGGACGAGCAGGAAGAACGCCGGGTCGAAGCCGCCGATGCCGGGGCTGAGGGCGGACAGGCCGGCGCCGACCGCGGCGAGCACGCCGAGCATCGCCACCGCCTTCACGTCCATCCCGCCGTCGCTGAGCTCGGCGTACACCACACCGATGACGAGGGGGAGCAGGACGACGAACAGGTACGGCGCGTCGTGGGAGTGTTCGCCCAGGGCGCTCGACCCGCTGACGACGAAGGGCCAGCCGAACGCCACGATCCCGATCAGCGAGGTGAGCGCCAGGGCAACCAGCGCCCTCGGCCGTACACCGACAGGGCGGCCGGAGCCGAGCGAGCCGGGGGAGCCGGCGCGGGTCAGGGCCATGGTGGCTCAGGCCGCCAGCGCCGCGGTGAGCAGGACGGCGACGGAGGTGAGCTCCACCACCGAACCGAAGACGTCCCCGGTGACACCGCCGAGCCGGCGTACGACGTGGCGCCGCCAGGCGACCGCCACCGCGAACCCGACCAGGCCCGCTCCGACCAGACCCAGGGCGGTACCAGGCCGCGACCACACGAGCGGAAGGGCGCCGAGGACGGCGACCGCGAGGGTGAGCAGGACCCGGGACCGCACGCCCGTCGTCCCGGCGACGAGCGCCCCGAACCCACCCGGCCGGGCCGACGGAACGCGCCGGCCGGCCGCGAGGACGACACCCAGCCGGCCCACCGACTCGGCCAGCACCAGCGCGAGCACGCCCCTCCACAGGGCGGATCCGGTCACGGCCGTGAGTGCGGCGACCTTCACCACCAGCGTCAGGACCAGGGTCACCACCCCGAAGGGCCCGATGTCGGGCTTGCGCATGATCGCCAGTGCCTGCTCCCGCGGTGCCGAGCTGCCCAGCCCGTCGACCGTGTCGGCGAGACCGTCGAGATGAAGGCCTCGGGTCGCGGCGGCGAGTGCCGCCACCGCGAGGGCCGATCCCAGCAGGGCCCCGGTCGTCCCGGTCCGCAGCGTCGCGGCGGCGAGCAGGGGGAGTGCGGCGAGTCCACCGAGGACGACGCCGACGAACGGCAGCCAGAGCACCGCCCGGCCGCAGACGGTCCGGTCGATACGCAGGTCGCCAGCACCCGGGATGGGCAGTGCGGTGAACATCGTGAACGCGACCACGAACCCCGACCCCGGACCGCGTTCGTCGACGCGCCTCACCGCAACCGCTGCGGGATGCCGGCGGTCAACAGCCACACCTCGTCGGCGGCCGCGGCGATCCGGGTGTTGAGGACGCCGAGGTGGTCGCGGAAGAGCCGGCCGGACCGGGTCGCCGGCACCACGCCGCTGCCCACCTCGTTACTGACCGCGATCACGGTCCGGTCGGTCGCCCGCCAGGCCTCCTCCAGCGCGTCGACCTCGGCGCGGATGGCCGCGTCCGCCTTCGCCGCGGCCTCCCCGTCGGTCTCCGCCTCGGGAGCGAACAGCCCGCGGGCGTCCATCGTCGCGGCCAGCCAGGTCGACAGGCAGTCGACCAACAGCGGCTCGGCCGCCTCGGCCTTGAGCAGGGCGACCAGGTCGTGGGTCTCGACGGTCGTCCAGGACGCCGGCCGGCGCTCGCGGTGCAGCCGGACCCGCTCGGCCCACTCGGGGTCGTCCGCCGAAGGCTTCGGCCCGGTCGCGACATAGGTCACCGGCCCGGACGTACCGGCCATCGCTTCGGCGGTGCTGGACTTGCCCGAGCGGGCACCGCCGAGGACGAGGATCCGACGGGGTCGACCCGCGCCGGTGGAGGCGCCCCGCAACTCCTCGAGGGTCGCGACCTCGCGGAGCGCCCGGGCCGCCGCGGTGAGGATCGGCAGCGCGAGTAGCGCGCCGGTCCCCTCGCCGAGCCGTAGATCGAGGTCGAGGACCGGACGCAGGTCGAGGTGGGACAGCGCGAGCCGGGCACCCGGCTCGGCGGAGAGGTGGCCGGCCACGAACGCGCTGGTCGCGTCTGGTGCGAGCGCCGCGGCCACGAGCGCGGCCGACCCCGCGATGACCCCGTCGAGCACGACCGGGACGCGATGGGCGGCCGCGGCGAGCAGGAACCCGACCGTCGCGGCATGCTCGAGGCCGCCGACCGCCGCCAGGACGCCGAGCGGGTCAGCCGGGTCCGGGCGATGGAGTTCGAGCGCTCGGCGTACGACCTCGACCTTGCGCGTCCAGGTGCCGTCGTCGATGCCGGTGCCGCGTCCGGTGGCCTGCTCCGCGCTGGCGCCGGTGAAAGCCGCGATCAGCGCCGCGGCGGGCGTGGTGTTGGCGATGCCCATGTCACCGGTGAGCAGGCAGCGGCAGCCCTCGGCGACCAGGCCGTCCGCGACCTCGATACCGACCTCGACCGCCCGGATCGCTTCCTCGCGGGTCATCGCGGGTCCGGTACTGAGGTCGCGCGTACCGCGACGCACCTTGCGGGCCAGCAGTCCGGGCGCCGGCGGAAGGTCCGCGGCCACACCGACGTCGACCACCCGGATCCGGGCGCCGACCTGGCGGGCGAACGCGTTGACGGTGGCGCCACCGGAGAGGAACACCGCGATCATCGCCGCGGTGATCTCCTGCGGCCAGGGGGAGACCTGCTGGCCGTGCACCCCGTGGTCACCGGCGAAGACGGCGAGTCCCGCGGGTTCGGGCAGCGGCGGCGGGCAGGTGCCCGCGAGGCCGGCGAGTCGTACCCCGAGGTCCTCGAGGACGCCGAGCGCGCCACGTGGCTTCGCCAGTGCGTCCTGCCGCTCCCGCGCCCGCGCGACGGCGGTGGCGGAGAGTGGCCGGATGGCCGCGAGAGTCTCGTCGAGCCTCGACCCGGGCGTCGGGTCAGTCGGGTCAGTCGGGTCAGTCGGGTCAGTCGGGTCAGGCATGGTCACGCGCCCACGTCCGTGCGGGCACGAACCAGTGACGGTCCGGCATGGCAGCCACATTCCTCTCCACAGGAGTCCTCGCCCTGGATGGCCGATTCGACGGCGGAGTGTCCTGGCTCCCAGATCGTCGCTTCCGCTCGGCCTTCCAACCGCGTGCGCGGCCGTGGCCAGGGTTCGAGAGGTCGCTTCCTGGTGACAGTGGCGGGACCGCCCCGGACTCGCACCGGGTTCCTCCGTTCCGTCGGCGACCAGAATGGCACACCTTCGGGGACCGCAAGCGGACACGGGGGCGGGCCGGACCGGGCGGGTGGGGTTGGCTGGCCGTGGTTCATCGGTGCTGGTCGCCCCTGGTTCGGGTGTGCCGGCTCACTGGGTGGAAAGCGAGGAGCGATGGAGTACACCGTGCTCGGACGGACGGGCGCGACGGTCAGCCGGATCGGTTTCGGCGGGGCGACGCTCGGCCTGACCAACTACGTCGAGGCGTTCGACGCGTACGACGCCCGGGACCGGACACGGATGTTCGAGGCGATCGAGGTCGCCCTCGAGGGAGGCATCAACCTCTACGACACGGCACCCGGCTACGGCGCCGGCGCCAGCGAGGAGGTGCTCGGCGAGGCGCTGCGCGGGGTGACGGAAAGTGGCGGCCACCCGCTGTTCCTCTCCACGAAGGTGGGGCTGGGCGCCGCCCACGACGTCCGCGCGTCGCTGGAGGCCAGCCTGTCCCGCCTGCAACGCCCGAGCCTGGACCTCCTGCAGATCCACGGCGACTCCTACACGACCGGACAGACCGACCAGATCCTCGGCCCGGACGGCATGGCGGAGCAACTCCTGGCCCTGAAGGAGGAGGGGCTGGTCCGCCACGTCGGCTTCACCACCGAGGACAACAACGACTCCGTCTACCGGCTCCTCCGCAGCGGCGTGTTCGACTCGATCCAGCTCTGCTACAACGTCCTCTACCAGCACCCCTACGACCCGAACCGACCGTTCGGCAGCCTCTTCGAGGCCGAGAAGCACGGTCTCGGGACGATGACGATGCGGACGACGACGTCGGGGACCTTCCAACGCTGGATCCAGCAGGTCAACCCCGACAACACCTTCGACTACGCCGCGGCACTGATCCAGTTCGTCCTGTCCAACCCGCTGGTCGACGTGGCCCTCGTCGGGATGCGGGACGCCGAGCGGGTCCGCCTGAACCTCCTCACCGCCGACGACCTGGCCGGCCGGATCAGCATCGACGAACTGCACCAGCGCTACGTCTGAGACGCGTCCTGGGTCAGGCCCGCAGCCTGGTCGGCGTGACGACGATCGCCTCGCTGAAGTCCTCCGCGAAGTCCCCCGGTGAGCCGTACCCGATCCGGCGCATGAGGTCGGCGTACTTCGCCACGTAGTCGGGCAGCGCGTCCAGGGCAGGGTGTGTCGGGACGTGGCGCGCCTCACCCTCCACCCGGACGACGTCGAACCCCGCCCTGGTGTCGTCCAGCGCCACCGTCGCCCGTGGATTGGTCGCGAGGTTGCGCAGCTTCGGTGTGTTCGGCCGGCTGTAGACGAGGATGTGCGCGTCGGCCCACAGGTACCAGACGGGCACGCTGTCGGGCTGGCCGCTTGGCCGTACGGTCGTGAGCCAGGCGATGACGTCGGTCTCCAGTCGCTTCTGGACGTGCGCGCGTCGTTCGGCGGCGAGGTCGGCCAGTCCGGGCAGCGTCGCGGCGGTCATGCTGGGTCCTCCGGTGGGTTGTCGAGCGGTACGTCGCCTCGCCAGACTCGCGGTTGAAGCGCACTTCAAGTCAATGGGGGAGCGAGGCACATGCGGACGCTCGACATCGGTGAGGTCGCTCGGCGAGCCCGGATGCGCCCGTCGGCGTTGCGCTACTACGAGCGCATCGGCCTGCTTCCCACCGCCGCGCGCTCGGCCGGGAGGCGCGTCTATCCCGCCACCACCGTCCGCCGGCTCGCGTTGATCAAGATGGCGCAGCGGGCCGGATTCAGCCTGGCCGAGATCCGGGAGCTGCTCGACGGCGCCGACGCCGGGCCTGGTGCGACCCGGCAGTGGCGCGAGTTCGCGGCGCGCAAGCTGCCCGAGCTCGACCGACTCGTGGAGACGGTGCGGGAGCTGCGTCAGGCCGTCGCGGACTGTCTCGCGTGCGGTTGCATGAGCTTCACGAACTGCCGGCTGCTCGCCGAGGACCGCGCGGGGAGTGAGTAGGCAGCCGGACAGCGCCTCGACGAAGCCGACGTGAACCCGACGCGAAGGAGTGGTCCGATGCCGATCTCGGCGACGCTCGCCATCAACCAGCTGACGGCGGCGAAGGTCGCGGCCGGACGCGACGTCCTCCCGCTCGGTTTCGGCGAGGCCGGGCTGCCGGTGCATCCGGAGCTGGTGGCCGCGCTGGTCAGCGCCGCGCCGTCGGGTGCCTACGGTCCGGTCGCCGGACTGCCGGCACTGCGTGAGGCGGCCGCGGGCTACTGGACCAGGAGGCGGTTGCCGACCGAGGCGGAGAAGGTGGTGGCCGGTCCGGGGAGCAAACCTCTCCTGTACGCCGTCCTGCGGGCGAATCCGGGAGCGGTCGCGCTGCCGCGGCCGAGCTGGGTGAGCTACGCCGCACAGGCGCGGCTGCTGGATCGGGCGGTCCACCACGTCCCGACTCCGGAGGGACAGGGCGCGGAGGTCGTGCGGGCGGTGTGCGAGGTCGCCCGGCGGCACGACCTGCTGGTGGTGTCCGACGAGATCTACCGCGACCTGGTGCACGACCCGGCCACGCCCTTCCTCAGCCCGGCCGAGGTCCTGCCCGAACGGACCGTCGTCACCACCGGCCTGAGCAAGAGCCTCGCCCTGGGTGGTTGGCGGATCGGCGTCGCGCGGATGCCGGTCGGACCGCTCGGCGAGCGACTCGGCGCGGAGGTCGCCAGCATCGCCAGCGAGGTCTGGTCGAGCCCGGCCAACCCGGTCCAGCAGGCAGCGGTGTGGGCGTTCACCGAACCCGCGGTGCTCACCGCCCGGATTGACGTCAGCCGGCGCCTGCACGCCGCGGTCGCCAGGTCCGTCGCCGACCGGTTCGAGCGGGCCGGAGCGAAGGTGCACCGTCCGACGGCGGCGTTCTACCTGTATCCCGACTTCACGCCGTACGCCGACCGTCTCGCCGACCGCTGGTCGGTGCGCACCGGCGCGGACCTCGCGCACCTGCTGCTGGAAAGGTTCGACGTCGCGACGCTGCCCGGGTCAGCGTTCGGCGAGCTTCCCGAGCGGCTGACCCTCCGGATCGCGACGAGCATGCTCTACGGCGACGGCGACGGCGACCGGCGCGAGACGGCACTGGAGTGTCCGGACCCGGTGCGGCTGCCCTGGATCGCCGCCCGGCTCGATCAGCTCGACGCCGCGCTCGGCGGGCTGCTGGACCGCTGAGTCACGCCGAAGCGTCGAGGTCGTCCACCGGGTACGCGATCGCCGTACCCGAGACGGTGAGGCGTACCCGGGTCCCAGGCGCCGGCGCGAGCCGTCCCAGGACGCGGGCGGTGACGGCGGTGTCGTCGGTGTCGTCGGTGTCGTCGGTGTCGTCCGTCCCGATCCGGAGCCGGACCGCCGCGTCATGGCCGAAGTAGCTGATACCGGTGACCTGCGCCTCCACCCCGACCTCGGCGGCCGTGTCGTGCAGGTGGATCTGCTCCGGCCGGATGAGTACCCGCGACCGACCGTGGCCGATCCCTCGGTGCCGGGTGCGCCGAGGGCTATCCGACCGAGTGCGCAGTCGGCCTGCCCGCCGCTGATCCGGGCGGCCAGCAGGACCGCCTCGCCGACGAAGCGCGCCACGCGGGTGTCGGACGGTGTGTCGTAGACCACCCGCGGCCGGTCGAGCTGGACGACCTGTCCCTCGCGCATCACCGCCACCTCGTCGGCCATCGACAGCGCCTCGGCCTGGTCGTGGGTGACGAGGACGGCCGTCGCCTTCGTCGCCCGCCGGGCCTCCGCGACGGCGCGCCGGGTCCCTTCGCGGAGTCCGGCGTCGAGGGAGGCGAACGGCTCGTCGAGGAGGACGACCGCCGGTTCGGGCGCGAGCGCACGGGCCAGCGCCACCCGCTGCTGCTGGCCGCCGGAGAGCTCGTGCGGGTAGCGGTCGGCGTACCCCGTGTCCAGGCCCACCACCTCGAGCAGCTCATCCACCCGCCGCCGGGCACGACGCGCGCTCCGGGGCAATCCGAAGGTGATGTTGTCGGCCACGGTCAGGTGTGGAAAGAGGGCGCCTTCCTGGGGCACGTACCCCACGCGGCGCAGCTGCGGCGGTGTGGACTGGCGCGGCCCCCAGACGATCCGGTCGTCGAACTCGATCGTTCCACCGTCGGGCGAGGCGAAGCCCGCGACCAGCCGGAGCAGCGTCGTCTTGCCACAGCCGGACGGTCCGAGCACCGCGATGAGACCCGCGGACGGCACGTGCAGGTCGACGCCGCGAAGGACGCGGGTCGAGCCGAACGACTTGGTGACGCCGCGGATGGTGAGTGCGGTCATCGAGCGGAGCCTCTCGTCTCTTTGGTGAGCAGGATGGTCGCCGGGGCCGACACGAGCACCATCAGCGCGGCGTAGGGCGCGGCGTCACCGTAGGCGATGCTGCTGCTGTAGACCCAGAACCTCGTCGCGAGGGTCTGCGTACCGATCGGCGCGAGCAGCAGTGTCGCGGTGAGTTCGGTCACCACACCGAGGAAGACGAGGGCGGCGCCCGCGCCGAGCCCCGGTGCGATGAGGGGCAGGGTGACCCGGCGCAGCGCGGAGAACCTGCGGAGCCCGAGCGTGTGCGCGACGTCCTCCAGCACCGGCGGAGCCTGCTGGAGCGCCGAGTGAACACTGACCATGGCGAGCGGCAGGAACAGGATCGCGTAGGCCACGAGCAGCATCAGCGTCGTCTGGTACAGCGCCGGGGTGAGCCGGATCGCGAGGGTCACCAGAGCCAGCGCGACGACGATCCCCGGCAGGGCGTTGCCGAAGTAGGTGCTGCGTTCGAGCAGGGTCGCGAACCGGCCACGATGGCGTACGGCGAGCCAGGCGGCTGGCACCGCCATGGCCGTGGTCACGACCGCGGCGACGGCGCCGAGACCGAGTGACGTCAGGGCGGTCGACGCGAGCGTGCCGAGGGAGAAGGCGTCCGTCGTACCCACCAGCAGCCAGTAGCCCAGGCTGCCGACGGGCACCCCGAGCGCCAGCGCGGTCAGGCCCCCGACACCGAGCAGCGCCGGCGCGGTGCGACGACGCAACCGGGTCCGTACGGCCGGGCGGGCGGCGCCTCCGCCGAGCCGGGCGTAGCGCGCGCGTCCGCGCAGCCGGAGTTCGGCCAGCAGCAGGAGCAGGCAGCACAGGACCAGGACGACGGCGAGCATGTTGGCGGCCGGCCCGTTGAACGACGAGCGGTACTGGTCGTAGATCGCGGTGGTGAACGTCGGGAACCGGAGCATCTGCAACGCACCGAACTCCGCGAGCAGGTGCAGGGCGACCAGCAGGGCTCCGCCCAGCAGGGCAGGGCGCAACTGGGGAAGGACCACCCGACGAAACGTCCGCCAGCCGCTCTGCCCGAGCGAGTGCGCGGTCTCTTCCAGCGCCGGGTCCAGACCGCGCAGGGCGGCGGCGACCGGGAGGTAGACGAGGGGGAAGTAGGACAGGGTGACGATGAGCAGGGCACCCCAGAATCCGCTCGCGCTCGGGACCAGCGAGGCCCAGGCGAAGCTGTTCACGAACGCCGGGATGGCGAGCGGTGCTACGAACAGGACGTTCCACACCCGGCGACCCGGGAGGTTCGAGCGTTCGACCAGCCAGGCGGTGGCGATGCCGAGGACCGCGCAGAGGAGGACGCATCCGCCGGTGAGCCGCGCGGTGTTCCACAGGAGCTCACCGGTGCGGGCCGGAAGACCAGTGCCTGGGTCTGGTCCCAACCGAGGCTGATCGTGTAGCCCACCACGAAGCCGAGCGGGATCAGCGCGACCAGCGCGACCAGCACCGCGATGACGAGCAGGGCGATCGGATACGACGCCCAGAAGCGGCGTACCGAGAAGGAACCATGTCCCTGGAGGGTGACGTCCCGGACCCCCTGCCCCGATGCGGGAGGAGGGGATCCGGGAACGGTCTGGGGCGAGCCGCTCAGAGCAGGCCTGCCTGCTGCATGAGCTCGACCACCTTGGGCCCGTTGAGCTTCGCGGCGTCCACGGCCGGAGCGTCGAGTTCGCTCAACGGCTTGAGCTCCTTGTTGGCGGGCACGTCGCTCGCGACGGAGTACTCCAGGGCGTCACTGTCGGAGAGGATCTGCTGGCCCTGCTTGCCGGTCAGGAACTTGATCAGCTCCTGGGCCTCCGCCTGGTGCTTGCCGTTCTTCAGCACACCGGCGCCGGAGACGCTCACGAAGGCACCGGGATCCTTGTGCCCGAAGAAGTGGAGTTCGGTGTTGGAGCTGTTCGCGCCGGACTCGGCGCGGTCGCGGTACCAGTAGTAGTGGTAGATGACGCCGGCCGAGATCTCACCGGTGTCGACCGCCTTCAGGACCGCGGTGTTGCCCTGGTAGACCTTCGCGTTGGTCTTCAGGCCCTTCAGCCACGCCTCCGTGGCGGCCTCGCCCTTGAGCGCGAGCACGGCACTCACGATCGCCTGGAAGTCGGCGCCGCTCGCGGCGATGCCGAACTTCCCCTTCCACTGCGGCTTCGCGAGATCCATGATCGACGCCGGCAGGTCGGCGGCCTTCAGCTGCTTGGAGTTGTACGCGAGCACGGTCGCGCGGGCGGCGAAACCGACCCAGTCGTGGTCGGAGGGCGTGTACTGGCTCGGCACCTGCCCGAGCGTTCCGGCGTCCACCGGGGTGAAGCCCTGCTTGGAGTCGACCAACACCATCGCGGGGGAGTTCTCGGTGAGGAAGACGTCGGCCGGCGACGCGGAACCTTCCTGCACGATCTGGTTGGCGATCTCGAAGTCGTCGCCGGACCGCATGTTGACCTTGATGCCGGTCTCCTTGGTGAACTCGTCCACCATCGCCTTGACCAGCTCTTCGTGCTGGGCGTTGTAGAGCGTCAGGGTCTTGGCCGACGCCTCCGGGCTCGCCTTGCCCGCGTCGCCGCCGCCGCCCGCGCCGCTGCCCTCGGCGTCCGCGCCGCCTCCGCCACATGCCGCCGCAACGAGCGCGACGAGTGCCGCCGCGGCGGCCACCGGCCGCACGCCCCTGGACCAACCCATGCCAACCTCACTCAGTTCCGGAACAGTTAGGTTAGGTATACCTCACTAACTATTGGGTGGTCTGACCAGGGGTGGTCTGACCAGATGGGTCGGCCAACCCGGTCAGGGCGAGAACCTCACAAATCGCCCGGTCACCGGAAGACTGGGGCCATGACGTTGCGCGTAATAGGAGCGGGCTGGGGGCGTACCGGTACGGCGTCGATGCAGATCGCGCTGGAGCGCCTCGGTTTCCCCTGCCACCACATGCGAGAAGTGTTCTCCCACCCCGAGCACTCCGGCCTCTTCCTCGAAGCGGCGACCACCACCGGACCCTTCGACTGGGAACGCATCTACGCCGACTACGCGGCCACCGTCGACTGGCCGGGATGCGCATTCTGGCGCGAGCTCGCCGTGGCCTATCCGGAGGCGAAGGTCGTCCTCAACGTGCGCGACCCACAGACGTGGTTCGAGAGTTACGCCGCCACGATCTACCGTCCGCTGACCCAGGACGATCCGGGCAACGAGGAGGCGGAGGCCTGGCACGCCATGACGGACGAAGTGGTCGTCCGGCGCAGCTTCGACGGCGACCCGCACGACCGTACGCACGTGACGACGGCGTTCCAACGCCACAACGAGGCGGTCCAGGCCGCGATCCCGGCGGAGCGACTCCTCGTCTACAGCGTCGCCGAGGGCTGGGAGCCTCTGTGCGCCTTCCTCGACCGGCCGGTCCCCGACGAGCCCTTCCCGCACGTCAACGACCGGGCGTCCTGGGAACGCCGCCGCGAGGCCGACGACGCGGACTGACGACGCGGACTGACGACGTGCGCTGACGACGTGCGCTGACGACGTGGACTGATCCGGGTCTCGACGCGACCGGGCGGGTTCGGCGTTTCTGCGAGTGTTCCGAAACGGTGCTACGGTCCAAAAACCGCCTTACCGAGGCGCACGTGCACCTACGGACCACTCACACCAGCCGAAGACAGGGTCGCTCACGGGGGCCTGATACCCGGAGGTCCAGATGCAGGGCAGCACCGTCGTTCTCATCCTCGCCGTCGTGGTCGTGGTCGCGCTGCTCGTCGTGGCCGTCGTCCTGGCGATGCGTAAGCAGTCACAGCGTCGGGCCGAGGAGCGCCGGATCCAGGCGCAGGAAGCTCGCGACCGAGCCGTCGAGGTCAGTCGCCGCGCGGCGCGGGAGGATGCCGAAGCCAAAGAGATCAGTGCCCGTGCGGGCGAGCTCCGCACGGCCGCGCAGGAACAGTTGGGGCAGGCACACAGCCTCGCCGAGACGGCTCGGCTGCGCGGAGAGAACGCGCGTTCGTCCAGGGCCGAGGTCGAGGAGGAGCTGCGCAGGGCCGACGAGCTCGACCCTGACCTCGACCCCGATCACGACCAGCCCGGTGACGCGCGTGGTCGAGCCGACGTCGACGCCGAACGCGACGCTGATATCCGCCGTGGCGTCGAGCGCGACACCGAAGACCGCAACACCGAACGCCGTCGCACCGATGACCGTCGCACCGATGACCGTCGCACCGATGACCGTCGCACCGATGACCGTCGCACCGATGACCGTCGCACAGATGACCGTCGCACCGATGACCGTCGCACCGATGACCGCAACACTCCGCGCGGTCGCGGCCGTGGCATCGACGAGCGTCATCCCACCCCCGTTCACCCGCCCACGCATGCCGCGGAGCCGGCGCCGGCCACCGCGCATCCCGGTGATGCCGTCGGGCCCGTCGAGCCCGCTCGAGGTAGTCACCGCGTGGAAAACAACCGCCCGGCGGCCGCGCCGGCCGACCCGTCGCAACCCGGTTCCGCCCGCGACGACCGACCCCGCAAGGCTCGGCCCGGGTCCTGACGTCCGCTGACGTCCGCCCGACCTGTCCCCCCGAATCCCGTCGGAACGGTCGTGAGACACAGAAGCGCCGTTTCGACGTGGCGGGGTGCCGCGGGTTCCGGCCATGGTGGGTCCCGGTCGTCATGTCCGCCATGACTCTCATGTCCGCATGCCTGTCATGCCTGGGCCATGTCGACCGAGGCTGCGCCGACCGCGTCCGGTCGGACCCGATCCGGGTCCGCCGGATCCTGGCCCGGCCCGCGACACCCCCCGCATCCAACGCGTACTGACTTCGGCGAGCCCGCTCTTTCGGTTCGGATCGCTGGAATAGTGAGGAACAGGAACCGCGTTCCGCGCCACTCGGGGGAGGAGGGCGGGATGACGACACCCGTTCCCGGGCGGCCGGAGCAGGCGGACTCGCCGAGTGGCGGCACCGCCCAGACCGTGCTCGTTTCCATGGTCGCGGCGCTCGGCGGCTTCCTCTTCGGCTACGACACCGCCGTCATCAACGGCGCGGTGGCGGCGGTGAGTGAGACCTTCCGGGCCGGCGGATTCATCCTCGGTCTGGCGGTCGCCGCCGCGCTGCTCGGGTCCGCGGTCGGTGCGTGGTTCGCGGGCCCGCTGGCCGGCGGAATCGGTCGTGTTCGGGTGATGGTGATCGCGGCCGGACTCTTCCTCGTGAGCGCCATCGGATCGGGGCTCGCGTTCTCCGTCTGGGACCTGGCGCTGTGGCGCTTCATCGGCGGCTTGGGCGTGGGCGCCGCGTCCGTGATCGCTCCCGCCTACATCGCCGAGATCTCGCCCGCGCACATGCGTGGGCGGCTGGGATCCCTTCAGCAGTTGGCGATCGTCAGCGGAATCTTCGTCGCGCTGCTGGTCGACTACGCACTCGTCGCCGCCGCCGGGACCGCGACGCGGGAGCTGTGGTTGGGCCTGGACGCCTGGCGTTGGATGTTCCTGTCCCTGCTGGTTCCGGCCCTGGCGTACGGCACCCTGGCGCTGCGGATTCCGGAGTCGCCGCGGTATCTGGTCGCCCGCGCGCGACTTGACGAGGCCGGCGCCGTGCTGCGCCAGTACATCGGCGGTGACGTGGACGCCAAGATCCGCGACATCCAGCGGACGCTCGCCTCTGCCCGCCGCGCCCGGCTGGGTGACCTGCGGGGGCCACGCCTCGGCCTGCTGCCGATCGTGTGGGTCGGCATCCTGCTGTCGATCTTCCAGCAGTTCGTCGGCATCAACGTGATCTTCTACTACTCCTCCGTGCTGTGGCAGGCAGTCGGCTTCAGCGAACGGGACTCGCTCATGATCACGGTGATCACCTCGATCACCAACATCGTGACCACGCTGATCGCCATCGCCACCATCGACCGGATCGGACGCAAGCCGCTGTTGCTCATCGGCTCGACCGGCATGCTGATCACCCTGGGAACCCTCGCCTTCACCTTCGGGACCGCACCGATCGTGCACGGGCGGCCGGCCCTGGAGGGTGTGATGTCACCGCTCGCGTTGCTCGCCGCGAACCTCTTCGTGGTGTTCTTCGGGTTGAGCTGGGGACCTGTCGTGTGGGTGCTGCTGGGGGAGATGTTCAACAACCAGATCCGCGCGCAGGGCATCGCCGTGGCCGCCGCGGCGCAGTGGCTCGCCAACTTCGCCGTGTCCACGACGTTTCCGGCGTTGCAGCAGATCGGGCTGGGTTTCGCGTACGGCCTCTACACGCTGTTCGCGTTGTTGTCGCTCATCTTCGTGTTGCTGGCCGTACGCGAAACCAAGGGTCGCGAACTCGAGTCCATGTGACCCGCGCTGCCGGCGAGGTTGCGTTCCCGACCGGCGAGTTCGACGGGTCAGCCCTGCGCCGGTGTGGCGATGCCCGCCTTGAACAGGGCCGTGACGACGGTCTCCAGCGTCCGCCAGTCCTCCTCCGGTGGGCGACGCTGCTCCGGCCCGAGATAGGGGTCGAGAACGACGTAGTCCGATCCCAGGTCGGCGAAGTCCTCGATGTCACCGAGCACCTGCCTCAGCGTTCCCTCGCCGGTCAGTCGGTCCGCGTCGTCGAGGGGTGAGGTGGTCAGTCGGATGCGGGTGCGCGGGCAGAGCCGGGGAACCTCCCGGCCGGCCCGGGCGGCGACCGCCCCGAGCGCGACCACGCCTTCGGCCCGCACCCAACCCGGACGCGGGTTGATCGGATGCCACGCGTCGCCGTACGTCACGGCCCGCCGCAGCGCCGCCCGGCTGGACCCGCCCACCCAGATCGGTGGGTGCGGACCGCGCTGCGGCCGTGGTCCGGTCCGGAGGTCGCTGAACCGAACGAACTCGCCCTCCTTCGAGGCCAGGTCGGAGGTCCACAGCTCCTTGACGGCGGCGAGGTACTCGTCGGTGATCGCTCCACGCCGTTCGAAGGGGACGCCGAGTGCGGCGAACTCCGGCTCGGACCAGCCGACGCCGACACCGAAGACGAAGCGCCCGTTGCTGAACCGGTCGATGTTCGCCGCCATCTGTGCCGTCAGGATCGGGTTGCGGTAGGGAACGATCGCGACCGTCGTACCGAGTTCGAGCCGGTCGGTGACGCCGGCCAGCCACGCCAGCGTGGAGAAGGGTTCGTAGAAGGGCGCCGGATACAAAGCGTCGACGTCCTCGGTGAGGGCGACGTGGTCGGACAGCATCGCCAGTGAGAACCCGGCTCGTTCCGCGAACGTCGTCCAACTCCGGAGCGCGTCCGGATCCGTACCGGGGCCGAAGTTCAGGATGTTGATGCCGACCTTCATCGCCGGCCCTCCGTCTTCTCGACGTACCGCCTGAACGGCGCGTCGGCGCCTGGCGTGGGCACGTGGCGAACCGTCCGCGGTGCCGCGCCGCGCAGCAGTGCCTGAAACTCGGTCAGAACGCCCGGGGTGGTGTCGAAGCCAGGTACCAACTCCTTCGGCGCCGCGTAGACGACCTGACCGATGCCGGCGACCAGGCAGGCGGTGTGGCACATGGCGCACGGTTCGCAGCTGGCCACGATGGTCGCGCCGTGGAGATCGAGGGTGTGGTGTGTCAGGCAGGCGTTGCGAACGGCGGCCACCTCGGCGTGTGCTGTCGGGTCGTCGTCCCGGAGGGCGGTGTTGACGCCGGTGCCCAGCACCGTGCCGTCACGGACCACCAGGGCCGCGAAGGGAAGCTGGCCCTCGGTCACGTTGTCGACCGCGAGGTCGATCGCCTGCCGGAGGAAGGGAAGGAGGTCCGACTGAGGCCCGTCGGGGTCGCTCGGGGAAGTCGTCATGCGCAGACGCTAAACCCTCACCT
Organism: Actinopolymorpha pittospori; assembly: GCF_014873875.1. Classification (GTDB taxonomy): domain Bacteria; phylum Actinomycetota; class Actinomycetes; order Propionibacteriales; family Actinopolymorphaceae; genus Actinopolymorpha; species Actinopolymorpha pittospori. The sequence goes on from NZ_JADBEM010000001.1 coordinate 4,441,693, forward strand.
CGACCGGTCGCGTCCTTGGCGAGCCCTGGGCGGGGCAGGATGGAGAAGGGCAACGTCGGGGGGACTTGCGATGACGCGGAGACGCTGGGTCTTCGAACCCGGACATACCGGCGCGGAGTTCGTCGCCAGGCACATGATGGTGACGTATGTACGCGGCCAACTCAAGAACATCCAGGGGTTCGTCGAGGTCGACCCCGATGATCTCGACCAAACCCAGATCCAGGCGACGATCGACGCGACCCAGGTCTATACCGGCCAGCCGGAGCGGGACGCGCACCTGCGCAGCGCCGACTTCTTCGACGTCGAGAACCATCCGACGTGGACCTTCACGGGCGGGCGCGTCCAGCAGGTGAGCGCGACGGAGTTCGAGGTGACGGGTGAGCTCACCATCCGGGGTGTCACGCGGCTGGCGACCTTTCACACGACCTACCTCGGCCAGTGGGACACGCCATGGTGGGAGGGCGGCAGGGACCTCGGCCCCCGTCGGCGGGCCGGATTCGTGGCCAGGACGCGGATCAACCGGCACGACTTCGGTGTGAGCTGGAACGACCCGGTCGACCGCGGTGGCGTGGTCGTGGCGGACACGGTGGATGTGACGGTCGACGTCGAAGGCGTTCTCGACCCGGTGGCGTAGGAATGGAGCGCTGGAGAGCGCGGCTTGCGGGACGCGAGACCTGACGGAAAGTTGTCAGGAGGAGTTTCGTTGGTGAGGCTGGATGCCCTTGTTTTTCAGGGGTTGTTGTCGGTGGTCGGGTCTAGGGTTTGGTCATGGACATCGACACCGGCAGTGCCAGCGGGGGTGCGGGCTTCGCGAATCCGTTGATGCGTTGGCTTGCCGGTGTCGGTGCGGGTATTGACGCGGCGATCGAGTGCCCGACACTGTCGTTGCCGCTGGATCAATACGAAGGGGCGATGCAGCAACTCGCCACCCATGAAGCGAGGCTCGCGTCGTTGCGGTTGTCGTTGACGCGGCAGGCGGAGTTGAACGAGGTCAGGAAGTTGACCGGTGCCGCGAACACGGCCGGGTGGGTGGAGCAGGTGACGCGGATGGGGCGTCGTGAGGCGTCGGTGTCGGTCCGGTTGGCGAAGGCGTTGGACCAGACGCTCCGCGCTACCGGTTGCGCGCTTTCCGAGGGTGAGATTTTCGTTGGGTCAGGCGCAGGTCATCGAACGCGCCATCCGCCGCCTCCCCAACGACGTCGACGCCGACGTGAAGGCGGAGGTGGAAGCATTCCTGTTGGAGAGGGCACAGTTTCTCGACACCGATGACCTGGACAAGGCCGGCAGGCATCTGTACGAGGTGATCGCCCCGGAGAACGCCGAGCGCCGGATCGGGAAGCAGTTGGAGGAGCAGGAACGCAGAGCCCGAGAGAACCGCACCCTGAGCTTCGGGCCGGTCCGCGACGGCATGGGCACGATGTTCCTGCGCCTCGACGTCCCCACCCTCGCGATCCTGCAGGCACTCCTCGACCCGTCGCTCGCCCTCGTCCCTCGGGCCCCGACGGCCCGGACCTGCGCAGCAGCGAACGCCGCTATGCAGACGCCTTCGCCGAGTTTCTCGGTGTCGCGCAGGCGGCAGCGAACGCGCCCACCCGCGGGAGCGTCAGGCCGCGTCTCACAGTGACGGTGAACCACGACGACCTCGTGGCCCGGCTCGGCTACGGAACGGTCGACTCTGTCCTCACCGACTCCGGCCCCGCGCATCTGAAGGTGAGGACCCAGGGCGACGAGGACGGGAGTGGGGGACGGGCGGTGATCGGTTATCGGATCACGGGGCCTCCGTTGTCAGCGACGCTGGTGCGGCAGCTTGCGTGTGATGCGGAGATCATCCCCGTGGTGCTCGGTGGAGACGGCGCCGTTCTCGACCTCGGACGCGGCACCCGCCTGTTCACCTCCTCCCAACGACACGCCCTCGCCGAACGCGACGGCTACTTCTGCCACTTCCCCGACTGCAGACGGCCCGAGAAGTGGACCGAAGCACATCACATCACAATGCCGCTAAGTTAGCGAGTGCGTGCGTGGTTAGTTGGTATGGAAATCGGCGCGGAGTGTCGCTTCGGAAATCTGTGGGGCGCTACTTTCTTCTCAATAGTCTTTGCGCATGACGAACAGACGCCTTTCTTCGAGTGCTCAGTTGACGGATCGAATCTCGGTCGGTGTGTTGACTCAGGTGATTCGCCGGGACTTGGTTGAGGAGGTGGTGGCTGAGTGTGGCCGGAAGGAGAAACGCTCTCGACTCCTTCCGGCGCATGTGGTCGTCTCGGCGAAGGCTATGAAGAGGTGATGCGACGCCTCGTTGGCGGGCTGATGTTTCTGAAGAACTGGTCAAAGGACTGGTCGGTTCCTACCACGAGCGCTATCACGCAGGCTCGGGCTCGTCTGGGTGAGGAACCATTGAAGGAGTTGTTTCACCGGGTAGCCGTGCCGATCGCTCGGCGTGGGACGCGGGGTGCACAGTTTGGGTCCTGGAGGGTGATGGCGATCGATGGGGGTGATTCTCGACGTGCCTGACACTCCGGAAAACAATGCCGAGTTTCAACATTCGAGCGGAGCGCGAGGCGACAGCGCCTTCCCGCTCGTGCGACTCGTTGGACTGGCCGAGTGCGGGACGCACGCGATTGTCGCCGCCACCATGGGCAGTTGGAGCACAGGTGAGCGCACCCTGGTGCGCAGACTGCTCCCAGCACTGGAACCAGGGATGCTGGTACTGGCTGACCGGCGTTTCTATAGCTACAAGCTCTGGTGTGAGGTGCTGGAGGTCGGAGCGGATCTTCTGTTTCGGGTGACCTCGAACATGATCCTCCCGGTTCTTGAGGTGCTGCCTGACGGCTCCTACCGGTCGGTCCTTCTCGATTCGGACATCCAGAGCCAGGTTCGACGTCGAGCGAAGAGGCGAGCGCGACCAGGAGACGGACCACTCGGAAACCCAGAGGTAGTAGAGGCTGTTGGAACTCCGTGTCGGGTTGTCGAATACCACGTCGACAACGGAGACGGGCCCAGCGAAACATTCCGGCTGGTCACCACGATCCTTGACCACGAGGATGCGCCAGCAGTTGAACTCGCGGCCCTCTACAGCGAGCGATGGGAATTCGAGGTTGCCCTGGACGAGATTGAGATCCACCAGCTCGGACAAGGCCGCGTGCTACGGTCAAAGAGCCCTGAGATGGTGAGGCAAGAAATATGGGGAATTCTTCTTGCCCACTACGCGATACGACATCTGATGCACGAGGCGGCGGACACGGCGGACCTCGATACCGATCGGCTGTCATTCATCCGAAGCCTCCGCCTCGTACGCCGCCAAATCACTGGCCAGGCGCATTTTTCCCCCTCGTAGAATCCGGATGACTCTCAGAGCGGCGATCGAAGAGATCATCGCGATCCTCAACCCTAAACGCCGTCACCGCGCCTATCCCCGAGTCGTGAAACGCCACTTCGCCAAATACCACAGGGTCAAACGTGAAGGTGACACAGGCCGCAACCACCGGCGTCCAACCATCCACCTCCAGCGACACTTAACTTAGCGGCATTGCATCACATCAAGCACTGGGTGGACGGCGGAGCAACCGACCTGAACAACGGCGTCCTGCCGTGCCAACACCATCACACCGTCATCCACACCCAGCGCTGGACCGTGCGGATGGGACCCGACGGGCACCCCGAATACCTCCCACCAGCCTGGAGCGACCCCTACCAGAACGCCATCCGTCCCAACGACCACACCGTGATCCGACGGTGAGTGAGTGCGACGACGGAAGCACGGGCAGGCTCCAAAGTGCTGAGCAGCGTGCCGCGCCTGCGTCGAGCGCAGCTGCCGACCTCCGAGGCCGCGTTCGGCGGGCAGTTTCGGCGCACAATGAAGTCCCGGTCAGGTCCAGGTGGTGAGGCGGGTGGTGGCGATGCAGATGCCGACGAGGTGGCTCGTGATGCTGTGGCATGCGAGGATGTGGACGCCCGCGGACAGCTGTGGTCAGGCCATTCCTGCCGACCCCCAACCGCGTGTACGGTGCGGCGCAGGGACGGAGACGCCGGCTCCGCACAACCACGGGACGTGCTGCCTTGACCGAACATCGCCTCGACCCCACCCCCGGTGCCGTGACCGACGTCTTCGATCCGTCGATCCCGCCGGTACTCACCGTCGATCCCGGCGACACCCTGGTCGTCCACACCCTCAACGCCTCGGGTCATCTCGCCCGCAAGCAAAGCCCCGACGACGATCCCGAGCGGCTGATCCCGAACATCCGCGGCCACTGCCTGGCCGGTCCGATCGCTGTCCGGGGTGCCCGGCCGGGGATGACGCTGGGCGTCACCCTGGTGGCGCTCACGCCTGACGAGTGGGGATTCACGGTCGCCGGCAGCCGCGACACCCCGCTCAACCGACGGCTCGGAGTGGCCGGCGGGTCCCCGGCCTGGCTGCTGTGGGACCTCGACCGCGACAAGCTCACCGGGACCAACAACCTCGGGTTCACCGTCGACCTGGCGCCGTTCCTCGGCGTGATCGGGCTGCCTCCGGCCGAGCCGGGAGCGCACCCGACCGGCCCACCGCGCACCGTTGGCGGCGGCAACATCGACTGCCGCGACCTGGTGGCCGGCTCGACGCTCTACCTCCCGGTCACCGTGCCGGACGCCCTGCTGTGCGTGGGTGACGGGCACGCGGCCCAGGGAGACGGCGAGGTGTCCGGTACGGCGATCGAGTGTGGCATGACCACCGAACTCCGCCTCGATCTCACGACCGATCGACCCCTCGACTCGGTGCACGCGGAGACGCCGACGAGTCGGATCACGTTCGGGTTCGACCAGGATCTCAACGAGGCGATGGTCGCGGCGTTGGACGCCATGGTCGACTGGATGCGCTCGATCTTCGACCTGGACAAGGCCACCGCGCTCGCGCTCGCCAGTACGGTCGTCGACCTGCGCGTCACCCAGGTGGCCAACGGGGTCTGGGGCGTGCACGCCGTCCTGCCGAACTCCGCCGTCCGCTGACGCCGCCGCCACACGACGTCAGCGACGCATCGCGTACAGCGCGAACGGCGCGTCCGGCTGTACACCGTCCAGCCCTTCGACCAGGCCAGGGTGGGTGAACTCGCGTACGAAGCGCATCCCCAGGCGTTCCATCACCGCACGCGACCGCGTGTTGTGGCGTTCGGTGAACGACACGACCTCCCGCGCCCCGAGGTCGTCGAACGCGAAGTCCAGCCCGGCCCGCCCGATCTCGGTGGCGTACCCGGCTCCCCATCGGTGCTGCCGGAGGGTCCAGCCGAGTTCGAGCGCCACGGCCCCGTCGACGTTTCCGCGGGACAGTCCGCCTCGGCCGACCAGCTCACCGGTGCCGCGGTCGTAGGCGACCCACTTGTGGACGCCGTCGCGTTCCCAGGCGGCGGCCCAGTCGGTGACGGTCGCCCGCGCCGTCTCGAGGCTCCAGGTGCCGGCGTACCACTCCGCCACGGCGGGGTCCTGGTGCAGCGTCCACAGGTCGTCGGCGTCCTCGGGTCCGACCGGCTCCAGGCGTAGCCGCTGGGTGAGCCGGATGCGGGCGGCCTTGGCGACGATGTCGCGTAGCCTTCGGTCGCCGTCGGTGCGGCCCTCCGTCATGAGCTCGAGGTTGTCCAACCCGACCCAGGCGTACGCGTCGTGCTTGCCCTCTTCCAGCCGTGGCCGCGAAAGGTCCCCGTCGACCTCGACGAGATAGTCGAGCTCCCGGCGTACGACACCGTCCCAGGTCCACTCCCAGTCGGCGAGCGGCGCCTCGATCCGGCGGAGCTTCCAGCCGGTCTCCTCCTCGATCTCGCGGGCCAGCGTCTCCTCCGGCGTCTCGCCCGGTTCGACGTGCCCGCCCACGATGTCCCAGGTGCCCGGCAGCAACCGGCGGTCCGGTGAGCGGCGGTGGGCGTAGACGCGGTCGCGGGCGTCACGGATGAAGGCACCGACACAGGCTGGCTGACGCATCCCGGCAGGCTACCCAGCAGAACCGGCCGGCCGCGACGCGATTGCGTCGGCGACCGGCCGGTCCGGGTGACTTCAGAGATCGTCAGCGACTGTCAGCGCTTGTCAGCGCTTGCAGTGACTACCGCTTCGTCGGCTGCGGGTGAAGGGCGCCCCCACAGCTCGACGTCGACGCCTCGTGGGGACCGACGACCAGTGTCTGGCCGAGGTCGTTGTAGCCCGTCTCGGGCTGCCACACGCCGTTGTTGGCGAGCTGGATGGCGTAGGCGGAGTTGTAGCTCGCCGTACCACCCGGCATCGCCTGCTGGGAGTGCAGGCGCGACTCCGGGTCCGGCAGGTTGAGCATCAGCCGGTACTGCCCGGGCGGCACGTTCGCGCACACCTTCGCCGAGATCTCGGCGTCCGTGCCCGCCGCCCAGCGACGCGGGTCAGAGGGAACGTTGACGGTGTAGGACTTGTGCTCCCCGGCGAGGATCAGCTCGACCGACCGCGGGTTGTACGGCGATGCCCAGCCGTCGTTGTGCAGGGTCAGGTCGACGTCGAAGGAGTGGCCCGGACGGACGGCGTTGGTGAACTCACCCTCGGTGAGTCGGAACCGGTAGCCGAGTCGCTGCCGCGCCTCCTCGATGTTGTCGCCCCAGCTGTCCAGCACGCTGTGGTTGTAGTCGGTGTTGAGGTAGCTGTAGTGGTAGCGCGTCATCTCCGCCTTGGCGCTGTCCCACTCCGAGCGTGGCGCGTCGACGCCGCAGGTCTCACCACCGATGGGGACGAACTGCGTCTCCTGGGCGAGGTACTCCTGGTCCAGCGTGATCGGGTCGGACAGGAAGGTGCCGAAGTCGTCGGCGCTCGCGAGGAAGCAGTCGTTGTGGTGGCCGATCCGCGAAGCCGGGGAGCCGCTGAACGCCTCCTCGGCGGTGAGCGCACCTTCGGTGCCGCTGGGCCGGTCGAGGGTCTTCTGCTTCATCTGCATGGTGCGCACGTCGATGGTGCGGGTCTTGGGCAGGGCGCGCAGCAGCGCGGAGAACACGGCGCGACGGTTCGCCCAGTCGCGGCTCGTCAGGACCCCGGGATTGCTCGGGTCGGCGGCGAAGTAGTCCGTGTAGTAGCCCTCACCCCACAGGCCGATGAATCCGGCCTGGACCGTGGCGATGACGTCGGTGTTCGCCCGCAGGACCGGGGCGAGCTGGGAGATGTGCTTGAGCACCCGCTCGCGGGGCGCGTCACCGTACGGCGGTAGGTACGGGAAGTCGTCCTTCGGCTGGGCGTAGGCGAACCGGACGATCACCTTGAGCCCGGCCGCTCGCGCGGTCGCGAAGTCGGCGCGCAGCAGGTCGAGGTAGGCCGGGTCGATCTGGTCGGTGCCGGCGAACTTCTCGAGGTAGAACACCCGCAGGACCTGGGTGATGTGTTCCTGCTCCCGCCACTTCCGCAGCGTGTCGAGCTTGAACGGCGTGTACCCGCTTCCGTCAGCGCGGTAGTGCGTCTCCGTGCTGTGGTAGAAGCCCCGCTCGGGGTTGGCGATGTTCTCGGTGCTCGGTTCGTACGTCGTGACCGAGCGGTTGTCCGGGGCCGCCGCACCCGCCGTTGCCGCACCTGCCGGCGCGCCTGCCAGCCCGGCCAACAGCAGGCCGGCGCCGAGCGCCACCACGGCCGACAGCGTCCTCTTCATGGATGACCGCGCCGCTGGTCTCCCGGCCATGGATCTCACCACGGATTGCCTCACCAATGTTTCCTCTCGTGCTTGGTGCGTTGTGACGACGGCGGGTACGTCGAGACCCCGCCGCGATCGGCACGCTACTCGGGGACGATCTTGGGCACAGCGTCTGTCGAACGCGTTTCGACAAATCAGATGGCCACAATCGGCGCTCGCGCCGGACGGTGCGCGGCCGGCTACCGGCGACGCCCGCGAGCCCTCTTCCATCGAGACCAAGATCGCGGGACGATCACGGTCGCCCACCGTTGCCGGACGGCATCGGGGGTGGCAGTTGCGGCAAGTGTGGGAGGACAGCATGCAGTTCCTACCGTTCCGACGACGTGGTGGCGCGGGTGTCGCGCCGGGCCTCGTCGCGGCAACCCTCGTGGCCGGCGCTCTCGTAGCCGGTGCGGCCGGGCCCGCGGGGGCGGCGCCGCCGTCGTCGGGTGCCGGTTCGAAGCCAGCGTCGTCGTCGACGTCTGAGGGGAATCCGGTCGACCTCGGCGCCCTCTTCATCGGCGCCCACCCCGACGACGAGTCGGGCTCGCTGTCCACCTTCGGCCAGTGGGGTGAGCAGAACGACGTCCGTACCGGCGTCATCACCGTCACCCGAGGCGAGGGGGGCGGGAACGCCGTCGGCCCGGAGGAGGGGCCGGCGCTCGGCCTACTCCGTGAGGCCGAGGAACGCCGCGCGGTCGGCAAGGCGGGCGTCACCGAGGTGTTCAACCTCGACAAGGTCGACTTCTACTACACCGTGTCCGCCCCGCTGACCGAGCAGCTGTGGGACCAGGACGACACCCTGGAGAAAGTCGTGCGTCTGGTCCGCCAGACCCGCCCGGAGATCCTCGTCACGATGGATCCGGCGCCCTCTCCCGGCAACCACGGAAACCACCAGGAGGCCGCCCGCCTCGCGCTCGCGGCCTACTACGCGGCCGCCGACCCGAACGCCTATCCCGAGCAGCTCAGCAAGGAGGGCCTGAAGGCGTTCGCGCCGGCGAAGGTCCTGCTGAGCCGCGCTCGCGGCACCGGACCGAGCGGCCCGTCGTGCGTCGACACCTTCACCCCGGTCGACCCGACCCAGGACATCTACGGCGTCTTCTCCGGCGCCACGTCGCAGCGGCTCGGTAAGACCTGGGCGCAGGTCGAGCGGGAGGCGCAGCGCGAGTACGCCTCCCAGGGCTGGGCCGGTTTCGCCGACGCTCCCACCGATCCGGCGCAGCTCGGCTGTGACCGCTTCACCCAGGTCGTCTCGCGGGTGCCCTACGCCCAGGTCGGTACGCCGGCGGCCGCCGCGCCGTCGGCGATCCTGGACGGCGCCCTCACCCGACCGGCCGGGACCGTGCCGCTGGGTACACAACTCCACGTCGACAGCGCCTTCGACGTCGAGCCCGGTACGCCGGGCCAGGTCACGGTGCGGGTCCAGGCGCCGAAGGGCGCCAACCTCGGCGTTTCGTCGGTGGCACTTCGTGCCCCGGCGGGTTGGCAGGTCAGCGGCGACGGCGACCTCGGCAAGATCCGCCCCGGTCGCTCGGCGAGCGCGACGTTCACCGTGACCCCTCCGGCCACCGGCGCGGGCGACACCCGTGCGCGGCTCGAGGCGTTCCTGACCACGAAGGCGGGCACCGGCTACGCGGCGACCCAGGTCGAGGTCGCGTCGGAGGTGCGCACCGAGCAGCAGCCACTGCCGCAGGTGGCGTCGTTCGAGCAGTGGGCCCGCCAGGTCGGCGTACCCCAGCTGAGCGGCTTCGTCGTGCCCGTCCTCACGCTCCCCTCCGGTGGCTCGCGCCCGATCGACTACACCGTCACCAACACCACCGACACCGCGCAGTCGGGCACCGTTGCCCTCGACCTGCCGGACGGATTCGGCGCTGACGCGGCGAGCAGGCCCTTCGCCGACCTCGCACCCGATGCGAGCACGAAGGTGACGTTCACCGTCACGAACACCGACGCCTCGTTGCCCACCTCGAACGAGGGCGGCACGGACGGCGCGGACGCGGGCGACTACGCCTACACGGTGACCACGACGACGGCGGCGGGCGCGACCTCGGTCGCCAAGCCGGCGCTGGAACTCGTCCCCACCACCACCATCGAGGCGGCCGCCACCGCACCGACGCTCGACGGGACCATCGGTGCCGATGAGTACCCCGGCGAGGCGCTCGACATCTCCCGACTCTGGGAGGGCACCGCGTGCGGCTCCGCCGCCGACTGCTCCGGCACCACGCACCTCACGCGGAGTGGCGACACGTTGTACGTCGGCGTCGAGGTCCGCGACGACGTCGCCGGTACGCCACTGGCGACCGACGACTGCAAGCGCCACTGGCGTACGGACAGCGTGGAGATCGCCGTCGACCCGCGCGGCACCAGCGAGAACACCTCGACGACGTTCAAGCTCGGCGTGCTGCCGTTCACGGCCGAAGGTCCGGCGTGTGCGCTCCGCGACGCCGACAACCACCAGGGCCCGATCGCCGAGACCGCTCCGGGGGTGCGCTGGGCGAGCACGGTGAGTTCGCCGTACACCGGCTACACCGTCGAGGTGGCGATCCCGCTGGCCGAACTCCCCGCCTCGGTCGACCCTGACCAGCTGGGTGTGAACGTCCTCGTCTACGACTCCGACACGCAGGACAAGACCGGCCAGACCCGCATCGGCTGGTCCACCTGGGGTGGGGTGCAGGGCGACCCGTACCGCTGGGGCCGGGCTCGGCTCGCCGACTACCCGCGGCCCGCGGCCCGGCCGACCGCCGACCCGATCATCCCCAACACCGCGTTGACGAGTGTGGAGTCCCCGCAGACGCTGGAGCAGGCGGTACGAGTGCACGTGCCCCTGTCCGGTGGTGTGGTGGCGCCGGACGGCGACAGCGGCTGGCTCACCGGCGCTCGCCTTGGTCGAGCACCCGGGACGACCGTCAAGGTCGACCTGCGCGCGACCGGCGCGGGTGAGGCGCACGTGTTCGTGGTCGACGACTCGGGTACGGCGGGCAAGCTCGTCGTACCGGTCGCGGATGCCCGCCGGACCACGGTGACCGTTCCGCTGGACCGGGCGCTCGGGGCGAACCCGCGGGTGCTCGCCGGCTGGGTGGCGCCGGACGACGCGGGCACGCTCGCCTCGAAGGTGGCCCTGCGCCACTGAACCCGCAAGGGATGGGCTGACACCTCTCGGTCAGCCACGGCCGCGAACCCCTCGGGCTGCGCCGCAAGCGATTTCGCTCGCGGCGCAGCCCGATCGCTGTCAGCGCAATCGGCTGGCGAAGGTTCCGCGTAGCGCGGGAGGCTCGTCTCACCCGCGGTGCGGTCCGCGGGACAGGCGGGCGACCGGACGCGTGACCTGGTGAGCGACGAGATGAGCGACCAGGTAGGCGACCAGGTGCGCGACGCCTGAACGACGACGAGAGGTTCCAGCATGCGCGTACTCGTACTCGGCGGCACGGTGTTCCTGTCCAGGGCGACGGCCGCGCACGCGGCGGCCCGCGGCCACGAGGTGACCTGCGCGGCACGCGGCAGCAGCGGCGAGCCGCCGGCCGGCACGACGTTCGTGCGGGTCGACCGGGATGCGCCGGACGGCCTGGCGCCCCTCGCGGGCCGGGAGTTCGACGCGGTGATCGACGTGGCCCGCAAGCCCACCCAGGTCAGACACGCGGTCGCGGCCCTGGCGGAGGGCGTGAAGCACTGGACGTTCGTCTCGACGATCAGCGTCTACACCGACCAGGCGACGCCCGGCCAGAATGTGCGGACTGCTCTGGTGCACGAGCCGCTCGCGGCCGAGGCCGACGCGGCCGCCGAGGCCGACATGGAGAACTACGGCCCGGCCAAGATCTCCTGCGAGCAAGCGGTGACCGACGCGCTCGGTGACCGGGCCGCCGTGTTGCGCGCCGGCCTGATCGTCGGGCCCGGCGACCCGAGCGACCGCTTCACCTACTGGCCGCTGCGGCTGGCCCGGGGCGGTGAGGTCCTCGCTCCCGGTTCGCCGGAGGAGGCCGTGCAGATGGTCGACGTCCGCGACCTCGCGGCCTGGATCGTCCGCTGCGCCGAGGAGGGCGTGGTCGGCACCTTCGACGCGACCAGCCCGGCGTTCCCGCGGGCGGAGATGCTGGCCCGCGTCGGTGCCGGCGTCGGCGTCGAACCGGAGCTGACCTGGGTGGACCAGGACTTCCTGGCCGCCCAGCAGGTCAACGAGTGGTCCGGTCCGCGGTCGCTACCGCTGTGGGTACCGCTGCCGCAGTACGCCGGACACCTGAGTCACGACGTCTCCTCCGCGCTCGCCGCGGGCCTGGTCCTGCGTGACCTCGAGGAGACGGCCCGCGACACCCTCGCCTGGGCCCGGGAGACCGGGCGCGACCAGCAGCCGCTCCGCGCCGGCCTGACCGTGGCCGAGGAGTCGGAGGTGCTGGCCGCCTGGCGGTCACGTCCGGCGTAGTCGGACCCGGGTTCCGTTCAGCGCCTACCCCGCGGTGGACCCCACCGTGGAGCGTAGGCGCCAGACGGTGACCTCGCCGTCCACGGCCCCGCCCGGGTCGACCTGGAGCGTCCAGGGCGGGGCGCCGGAAGGATAGAACCGGGTGGTGAGCACCTGTCCGGTCGCGCTGAACAGCTCGCCGACCGAGCCGTCGACCAGCAGGCGCAGGTCGACCGAGCGTCCGTCCGTTCCGGTGGACACAACGGCGTCGTCCATCGTGAACGTGCCGCGATGCGAGCGCTCGTCCCGGCTCGCGGCGTCCCGGTCGAGCACCACGGTGCCGGCCTGCCAGTCGACCACCAAGGTGAGCTGTTCCGGTTGCTCCGCGTCCGTGTCGCTGTCTGCCGTGACGAGCCGGACCCGGGTGGGCGGGTGGTCCTGGCTCGGCGCGGTGAGGCGGAGTTCGAGTTCGAACTGCGCGGGCACGCCGTCGACGATGTGCGCCGCCGACAGCGGTCCCTCCACCCGGTCGACCCGCTCCGCGCGGAGTCCGACCAGCTCGGCCGGCGGGTGCCAGCGCGGCTCGCCGGCCTCGGTGACGGTCAGCACCCGGGGCAGCGTCAGCATGCCGGACCAGTCGGCCTCGATGGTGGCCGCCGTGTCCCGGCCCTCGGTGGCCCACCCCCAGACCAGGATCCGGCCGGTCGGGTCGCGCAGAACCGACGGCGCGTAGAAGTTCGGTCCGTGGTCGGCCTGCCGGGCCGGGCCCGGGTCGGTCAGGGCGTTCGCGCCGTCGCGGCCGGCGAGGGCGAGGACCCGCATGATCCCGTGGTCGGGGTGCCAGGCACCCACGAGCAGCACACCCCACTCGCCGAGCGGGGCGTACTGCGGGCACTCCCACATGATCCCGGTGTCGTCCGCCGTGCCGTGGTCTGTGCGCGGCCGGCCGGCGAAGGGGCCGACGTAGGTCCATTCGGACAGGTCCGTCGACTCGTACAGCCGGGCCTGCGCCAGGTCACCGCCGAGGCCGGCGCCGACGACCATGCACCAGCGGCCGTGGTGGTGCCACACGAACGGGTCCCGGAACTGCACCGGTTCCTCGTCCGGGCCAGGCGGCGCCACCATCGCGGTCGAGTCGGTGAAGACGAAGCCGTCCGCCGACTCCGCCCGGCGTACGGGCTGGAACCGGTCACCGCGGGTGAACGCCGAGTAGAAGGCGTACACCCGATCGTCGACGCGGACGGTGTTCCCGGACCAGCAGCCGCCCTCGTCCGGGGTGCCCGGTCCGGGGGTGAGGGCATGCGGGTGCAGCGTCCAGGACACGAGGTCGGGGCTGGTCGCGTGGCCCCAATGCACAGGCCCGACCCGTGGGGTGTCGAGCACGTGCTGGAAGTACAGGTGGAAGGTCCCGCCGTCCAGGAGCGGCCCGTTCGGGTCGTTGACGTACCCGGTGGGTGGTCGGACGTGGAAACGCGGCCGGTGATGGTCGTCTCGGCGCTCGCTTCGGTGTGTAGACATCGTGATCACGATGCTGTGCGCACGTCACCAGGTCAACGGACGCCCGTGAACCGCGCCGCGAGGCTCCGATTGTGGTCAGCCCCTGTCAGCCCCTGTCAGCACGGTCAGCCCTACGGCGCCTTACCCCAGGCGGACGACCTGCCCGGTCCGTGCGCTCTCGTGGATCGCGGCGACGACGGTGGTCACCCTGACCCCCTCGGCGACGGTGGGTACGTCGACCGGTCGGCCGTTGAGCAGGTCGGCGAAGTCGCGGGCGATCTCCGCGGCGACACCGACGACCCGTCCGCCTCGTTCCACCGTCGCGTGGTGGAGCCAGCGCAGCGACGGTCCGGCCAGCTGCACACCCTCGTCCGCGCCCTCCACCCGGACGGCCGCCTTGGCGCCGACGAGTTCGTAGCGGAAGTCGAAGACGCTCGGGTACGACTCGGGCAGCACCCAGTGGGACTGCAGGGCGAGCGTGCTGCCGTCGTCGAACGTGACGAGGGCATGGACCCCGTCGTAGGTGTCGATCCCGGCTCCCGCGAGCTCCCGCCGCAACCCGGTCGCGTAGACGGTGGCCGGAGTGCGCCCCGACAACCAGAGCGCCAGGTCGACGGTGTGTGGCATGAGGAACCACGCGGGCGTGGTCCGCCCGGCCCAGGACAGCATCTCCTGGGGCACGTAGCGGGTGTCGTTCAGGTGGGCGCACTGGAAGAGGACGTCGCCGAGGGCGCCGCTCTCGACCTGCTGGCGTACGACGACGAAGCGAGGGTTCCAGCGGTTCTCAAAGGCCACCATCGCGGGCACCCCCGCGGCGGCGATCGCGGCCTCGATCTCGCGTGCCTCTTCGACGTCGGTGGCGAGCGGCTTCTCGACCAGGAGCCCCACGCCTGCCTTGGCCGCGTCGACGGTGGCGTCCCGGTGCGCGAAGTCGGGCGTCGCCACGACCAGCCCGGCGAGGTCGTGCGCCGCGAGCAGTTCGCGGTGGCTCGGGTAGGCGGTGGCGCCGAGTTCGGCGGCGAGGTCGGCCCCGGCGGGGGAGGGATCGGCCACCGCGACGACGCGCACGTCGGGGAGTTGGCGCAGTGCGCCGGCGAACATCCGGCCGCGGATACCCGCGCCCACCACACCGATGTCGAGCATGGTCACCTCCGCTGGGTGTCTCGCGTCAAGGCATCCTTGACGACGGCGCGACTCTACCGTGCTCGACGATCACCGGTGACCGCGAGAGGCTCAGGGAACACGTTACGTGGTTGCGGGTGTGACGCCCCGGCCTCGGCGCGGCTTCTCCGTACCGGCTCGGTGGTCGTACGTACGCGGCGCCGGTGGGTGGCGACGTCGCCGTGCGTGGCCGGCCGGACCTCGGGGCGGGTGTGACCTGCGTTACTTCGACAGGGAAGGCGAAAACTCCCGTGGAAGGGTGGAGGCGGCGACGCGGTGCCGGATCGACCGGCGGCCGGCAGCGGACCGGATTGGCCGGAGCCGGCACGGGTTGGCCCTTTGCCGTTTCGTGGCGAGTTGCTTGCGAGCTGCTTACCGGTTCCTTACTGGCCAGCCCTGGCCAGGCGCTGGCCGGCGCTGGACGCTCGGGAACCTCGCCCCCTCCGGGGTGGCGGAAACGCAGGTCTAAACTGCTCGCGAGTTGGAGGGGAGTACTCCCTCGCGGTGGTGTCGTCATCACGGTTCGTTCAGTGTGCGAACCCGGTGCCATCGGTCCGCTTCGGTAGCCGAAGGGACGGAGGAGACCTCCGGCGGGTCGGCAAATACGTCCTTCGCCGGAGGTGTCTCGCACGTGCATGTCCCGTTGTGGGTCTGGTTCGTCACCGTTCTCGTCATCTGCGCCATCATCGTCGCCGACCTGGTCTACGCCGACCGGCGACCGCACACGGTCAGCATGCGCGAGGCCACGATGTGGGTCCTCCTCTACGTCGGACTCGCCGGTGTCTTCTGCCTGATCCTGCTCTTCACCGCGGGCTCCGGACCAGCCGGAGAGTTCCTCGCCGGCTACATCACCGAGTACAGCCTCAGCGTCGACAACCTCTTCGTGTTCGTCATCCTGTTGTCGCGCTTCGCCGTACCCGCGATCAACCAGCACAAGGTCCTGCTCATCGGCATCGCCATCTCGCTGGTGCTCCGCGCCCTCTTCATCGCCGCGGGCACGGCTGCCGTCAACGCGTTCGAGTGGATCTTCTACCTGTTCGGTGCCCTGTTGATCTACACCGCGATCAAGCTGGCGTTCCAGAACGAGGGCGAGGAGGCCGACTTCACCGAGGGCCGGATCGTCCGGCTCATGCGCCGGCTGGTGCCCACCACCAAGGAGTACGACGGGTCACGGCTCGTGACCACCGTCGACGGGCGGCGGATGTTCACCCCGATGGTGATCGTCGTGCTCGCGATCGGGGCCGCGAACGTCGTCTTCGCCCTCGACTCCATCCCGGCCATCTTCGGGTTGACCCAGGTGGGCTTCCTGGTCTTCGCCGCCAACGCGTTCGCCCTGATGGGTCTGCGCCAGCTCTACTTCCTGCTGGGCGGGCTGCTCGACCGGTTGCTCTACCTGAGCTACGGGCTCGCGGTCGTCCTGGCCTTCATCGGGGTGAAGCTGATCCTCGAGGCGATGGAGAGTGAGGGGCTCAGCGACATCGGTCCCGTCCACCTGCCGCACATCGGGATCATCGCCTCGCTGGTGTTCATCGCCGCGACCCTGACGGTGACCAGTGTCGCGAGCCTCGCCGCCTCGCGGCACCGGGCCGCGAGCCGGGCGAACTGACCGGCGCCCCCAGCCCTCGACCCAGCCGCCCGACCCAGCCGCCCGACCCAGCCGCCCGACCCGCCGACTCCGACGTCCGAGTGGTGACGGAACTTGGTGACGGAGAGGCCCGGAAGCGAAGCGCTCCGTGCACGCTCGGGTGAACGGGGGTGACACCGTGTGCGAAGGGTCCAGGCTAGGCTCCCTGCAGTGATCAGTACGACGGTCTTGGGGGCGCAGTGGGCGACGAGCACGGCCTGCGAGAACGGCTCGAAGCATTTCGGCGGCTGCACCGGGTCAGCCAGGAGCTCAACTCCGCACGTGACCTGTCCGCGACACTGCAGACACTCGTCGACAGCGTGGTGTCGAGCCTCGGCTTCGGCGTAGCCGCGATCAACGTCGTTCACGACGACCTGCTGCGCGTGGCGGCAGTGGCCGGTCCGGCCGACGTCCGCGCCACGCTCGAGGGCCAGACCGGCCCGCGGAGGGCCTGGGAGGAGGTCCTCGACTCCGCCGTCCGCTGGGGTGCGCTGCGCTTCCTGCCGCACGGTGTGCGGGACCTGCCCGAGGACGTGCCGACCTGGGTACCCGCCGAGGGCTCCTCGGAGGAGCCGGACGCCTGGCACCCCGAGGACATCCTGGTGGCGCCGCTCTACGCGCCGACCGGAGAACTCGTGGGAGTCCTGAGCGTCGACCTGCCGACCGACGGCAAGGTGCCGGGGGAGTTGCAGCGAGAACTCCTGGAGATGTTCGCCGCGCAGGCCGCGATCGCCGTCGACAACGCGCGGCTGCACGCGGAGGTCCTCTCCACGATGGACCGGCTGGAGCAGGAGCACCGCGCCCTTCGGGCCAGCGAGGAGAGCTTCCGTCAGGTCTTCGAACTCGCACCGAGCGGCATGGCGGTGACCAGCCTGCACCCCGCCGACGAGGGGGCGTTGTTGCGGGTGAACGCCGCACTGTGCGACATGCTCGGCTACTCCGAGGAGGAGCTGCTGCGTCTCGGCCTGCCCGCGGTCGTCGATCGAAGGGACCGCAACCTCCTTCCGCGTGGCGGCCGCACCTACCGCGGTGACCTGCGGCTGGTCTGCGGCGACGGGCGGGCTCTGTGGGTGTCCACGAACAGCTCCGTGGTGCTCGACGCCGCCGGCCGACCCGACTTCAAGCTCCTCCATCTGGTCGACGTGAGCGAACGCCACGACCGCGAGGAACAGCTCGCCCACCTTGCCGCGCACGACCCGTTGACCGGTCTTTCCAACCGGGCCGAGCTGCGGGCCCGCCTCGGCCAGTTGGTCTCCGACCGCCGACACGTCAGCGTGTTGTTCTGCGACATCGACCGGTTCAAGCGCATCAACGACCAGTTCGGCCACGAGGTCGGCGACCGCGTCCTGGTCGAGGTGGCCCGGCGGCTGCGCGTCCACGTGCGCAAGCAGGACGTCGTGGCCCGGGTCGGCGGGGACGAGTTCGTCCTCGCCCTGCGGGACACCACCGAGGAGGAGGCGGCGGCGTTGGCGCGCCGGCTCGCCGCCGACGTCCGCCGTCCCGTCCACTTCGACGAGCGCGACATCGAGGTCACGGTCAGCATCGGGCTCGGTGCGTCCTCCGCCGGTGTCGACAGCGTCGACGAGTTGTTGCGTACGGCGGACCAGGCGATGTACCGCGTGAAACTGCTGCGAACCTACGGCGAGGCCGAACCCGCCACGACCGAACCCACGACGACCTCCGCGTAGGAGGACGGCGGCCCGTGCCGCGGGAGGCAGCGACCCCGCGGCCGGATGTCGGCGGTGCATGAGATCGTTTCGGCGGTGATGGGACATACGCACGCCGTCTCCGGCCTCGCCGCCGGCGCCGTGACACTGCCGTTGATACCGCTCGATCGCCTGGCCGGGCAGCTCGCCTGGGTCGCCTGCTGTGGCGGCATGGCACTGCTACCCGACCTCGACCACCAGTCCTCCACGGTGACCAGGATGTGGGGCCCGCTCTCGCGCGCGCTCAGCGTCCTGGTCGTGTTCCTCGGCCGCGGTCACCGCGGTGGCACCCACGACTTCCTGGTCGCTCCGGTGTTCTGGTGGCTCGTCGTCTACTTCGCCGGGATGCAGAAGTGGACGCTCATGGTCGTGTTGGCGGTGGCGATCGGACTCGCCTTGCGCGCCTGTCACTTCGTCATTCCCGGCGAGTACGAGAAGTCCTGGCCCATCAACCTGCTCGTGTCGTTCGGCGCCGCGTGGTGGCTCGTCCAGCACGGCGCCACCGTCGACGCCGACTGGCTGCCCTACGCCGTCGCGCTCGGCGTCCTCGTGCACATCCTCGGTGATGCGCTGACCGTCGGCTCGATCCCGCTGCCGTTCAGCTGGCTGGACGGCAAGCCCAACCGGATGGGCTCGGGGCCGATGACCACAGGTCGGTGGTACGAACACGTCATCGCCGCCGGCATGGTCGGCGTCACGGTCGTGGGGCTGTACCTCCACGTGCCGACGATCAACGGTTTCGTCGACCAGGTGGGCAACGCCGTCGTGAGCACCGTCAACCCGGCCGATCCCGCCTGAGGGCGAACGACCGACCGCGAACCAGCCCGCGCCCCGCGCTCCGGGCCCGATCAGCCCGGGGCCGGGGCGTTGTCGTAGAGGAACCCGCGGACCCGCGCGACGTCGTCCTCGGCCGCGTCCTGGATGACGACGGGCACCGCGTGGGGGAGGCCGGCGTGCAGCCGGAGCACCAGGTCGTAGTCGAGCAGCCCGGTACCCGCGGCGGCGTAGCCCGCGGTCACGACGTCCTTGGCGTGCAGGCAGACGACGGAGTCGCCGAGTTCGTCGAACGCGGCGGAGAGGATGCGTTCCTGGTCGCGCGCGGTCGAGGGGTCGAGCAGGTTCGCCGGGTCCAGGACGATCCCGACCAGCGCCGCGTCGCCGCCGAGTTCGTCGAGCAGTCGGCGGGCACGCGCGGCGTCGGAGACGACGTTGCCGGCCTCCGGCTCCACGCCGAGCCGAACCCCGGCGGCCTCGGCCGCCGGGAGCAGCTGGTCGAGGGTCGCGCGCAGGTCCGTCCAGGCGTCCTCGCCGTCGTTGCCGGGATGGCGACGCCAGATGTCGTCTGGGTCCCGGGTACCGGTGCACAGCGTCACCACCTGGGCGCCCAGTTCGGCGGCGTGGGGAAGGTAGGCGACCGCGGCCGTGGTGCTCCGCCGCCGGGCGCTCGGATCGGGATGGATCGTGTTGTACGTCGCCGAGACGCCCCAGATCCGCACGCCTTCCGTCGCGAAGCTCGCCCGGATCGCGCCGTAGTCGATCGGCGAGCCCTGGGCGTCCCGTTCAGCGGCGGGGATCGTCGGCAACCCGAAGGCGGAGAGGTTCAGCTGGGTCAGTGCGAAGCCGGCGGCGCGGACGGCGGCCGCGACCTCGCTCGCCATCGCGCGGGGAAAGGTCCGGGCGAAGATGCCGATCTCGAGGTGGGAACCCGCGTGGCCTGGATCGGTCACGGGGTCACCGGCTTTCCGTCCCGGGCGACGCTGTCGCGTACGGCCTCGATGAGGCGCAGTGCCGCGACGCCGTCCGCGCCCGAGGGGTCCGTGGGGGTGTCGGACGCGATCGAACGGGCGAACGCCTCCAGCTGGCGCTGGTAGGGATCGCTGGCTCCGAACTCCGGGACGCGGGTCTCGCCGGTGCGTTCCAGATGCACCCGGACCGAGCTGGTACGCCGGAAGAACGGGAAGTAGGAGCGGATGCTGATCCGCCCGTGTTCGCCGTGGATCTCGATGCCCTCGGCGTACTCCGCGTGGATGTCGGCGGTGATCTCGAACGTCACCAGCCCGCCACCCGCGAGCCGGCCGGTCCCGTGCCAGCTGCAGTCGCGGCCGGAGTGGGCGAACTGCGCCCGCAGGGTGCCGAGCTCCCCGACCAGACCACGGAGCCCGTCGAACACGTGCGCCCCGTGGGTGTTGAGCAGGTAGTGCGCCCGGTCGGCCTTGAAGCCGGCCTCGGATCGGCGCACGTCGTCGTCGACGACCATCGCGGGAAACAGCGTCGCCTCGGTCGGCGGGCGGAGCTGCCCCTGGATGCGGTACCAGTTCGTGACGCTGAGCAGCTCGCCGAGTTCGGGTACGGCGGCCCGCGCGTAGGCGATGCCGGGGTCGTGCCGGCGCATCGAGCCGACCTGCAGCTTGCGCCCCTTCGCGGCGGCCAGGTCGACGAGCTCGCGCGCCTCGACGCTGGTGGCGGCCGCCGGCTTCTCGATCAGCACGTGCGCCCCGGCCTCCAGAGCGGCGACGCCGACGGGGTGGTGGAAACGGTCGGGTACGGCGATCAGCACCGCGTCCGGCCGCTGGGCGAGCAGGTCGGCGGTCTGGCTGTAGGCCGGGACGTCGTACTTCGCGGCGACACCGTGGGCGAGCTGTGCACTCGTGTCGCTGACCCCGACCAGTTCGACGGCGGCGGTCTTGGCGATCGCGGGCAGGTGGGCGGCCTGGCTGATCCGGCCGCAGCCGATCACACCGAGCCGGAGGGGCCGGTCCAGCTGGTCTGTCATGGTCGGGCCTTCCGCGTGGGCGCGTCGTGATCAGACTCTAGGCGCGTCCTGCCTGTGCCGCCCGGGTCACGGTGCGCAGCGTTCGCACCCGCGCCGCGCTCGAGGACGTGCTAGCTCCGCTGCCGGTTGAGCTCCTTGCCGAGCTTGGGGCCGAGCAGGCCGAGGATCCCGCTGCCGGGCTCGCCGCGTTCGGGGAGATCCTCGACGAACGACGCCGCGATCAGCTCGTCGACCTCGTAGTCGGTGTCGTACTCACGCTCCAGCGCCGCCAGGACGTTGCGGACCCGGGCGAGGTTCGGCTCCTGGCCGGAGCCGACCACTCGGTCAGCCGATCGATCAGCTCGCCCATGAACACGTGGGGGAGGAGTTCGTCGTAGGTCTCGATGTGCTCGTTGAGCTCCCCGGCGAGCGCGGGTTCGGCGGCGACCAGCCGGTGGACGGCGCGGTGCGTCGAGGTGGTCGACGGGCGCCGACCAAGCAGGCCACGCAGCTTCGGCCCGAGGTGGTTCCCGACCGAACCACGCGGATCGTCGTCGAGCGGAAGGTTCGCGAGGAAGGAGGCGGCGATCAGTGCGTCGATCTCGTCGTCGCTGCCGACCTCGGACTCGAGGAAGTCCAGCAGGCGCTGGAACTGTCCGGCACTGTCCGGGTCGGCCGACTGGTAACCGGCCGCGGTGACGAACGCGGCCGTCCGCAGGAACGCCTGCGGCGCCTGTTCGCCGAACCGCTGCCGGTGTTCGGACAGCATCGGCGCCAGGTCGGGATCGGCTTCGGTGAGCCGCTCCACCAGTGCTTCGACCTGCTGCGACATCAGGGGTGTCCACCGCCTTGTCTGTAGGCGTCTCTCAGTTCGTTGAACAGCTCCTGGGAATCATGTGGGACGTGACGGGGCAAGCCAGGGCGGATCGTCAGTTTGTGGACAACCTGGCCAACTGGCCGACTGTTACTCCTTCATCGGAGCTGACGGGCGACGCGCGCGCGGTCGGTCCGGACGTACGTCGTTCGGCCGTGAAGTCCGGCGTTGATCGATGAGAGAAATCTCAGACCTTGCGCAGCGCGAATCCGACCCGAATGTGGGGCCGAATTTTCACCCACCGCGGAGGATGTCGGTCCTGGGGGGTAAGACAACGCTCGTGCGAAAACCCACGGGTCGGTCCCGTGGTCTCCGGAAAGAGGTGCAGCATGGGATCCAGGTCCCGTCGGATGAAGGAGATGCGCGCGGGTTCGGCGCGTCGTCCCCGCCGTGCGCTCAAGGCAATGGGAATGGTGGTCGGCCTGATCTGTGTGGCGGCGGCCACCGCGGCGATGGCCAAGCGCTCCAAGCACTGAGCGCCCCGACCTCACCGGGCCCGCTCGACGGCCGCCAGTCGACGGTCGCGGAGGCGAACGCCGACCGGCGGTTGTCCGGGTGAGGCGGGTCCGGTGACGGGTCGGGGCGCGGGCGCTCCTGGCGAAGGCTCAGGCGCCCGCCTTCCCGAGGTCGATCGCGCTCGCGACCTCGCGGAGCAGGTCGAGGTGGTCGTCGACGCCCCGCAGGCCCGCGCGCATGGTGTTGACCGACAGGTGGGTCGCGCCCAACTTCCGCCAGGTCTCCACGGTCTCCGGAACCGAGCCAAGCGTGTCCCGGGTGACTGTGAGACGACCCTCCATGCCCAGGGACGCCGGTTCGCGGCCGGCCTCGCGCGCGCCCTGGTGCACGATCTCGATCGCGCGGTCGAGTTCGGGACCGGGCGCGAACTGCGGGAACCACCCGTCACCCAGCCGCCCGGCACGACGCAGTGCGCGGGGCGCGGACTGCGCTCCGATCCAGACCGGGATCGGCCGCTGCACCGGAAGCGGGAGAATGCCCGCGCCGGTCACCTGGTGATGGTCGCCGGTGAAGTCGACGACCGGCTCCGACCACAGCCGCCGGAGCAGCTCGATCTGCTCGTCGATCCGCCGGCCACGACTGGAGAAGTCCTCGCCGAGGGCTTCGTACTCCACGGCGTTCCATCCGATGCCGACACCGACGCGGGTGCGGCCGCGCGCCAGGACGTCGACCTCGGCGGCCTGCTTGGCCACCAGTGCCGTCTGGCGTTGCGGTAGCACGATGACCCCCGTCACCAGCTCAAGCGAACAGATGGCGGCGAGGTAGCCGAACAACACGAACGGCTCGTGGAACGGGTCCGTGTGGCTGTAGGCGCCTGACCAGCCGGGATGGGCGGCCGGGTCGGCACCGAGGACGTGGTCGTAGACGAGGACGTGGGTGTATCCGAGATCCTGGACGGTTGTGGCGTAGGTACGGATGTCGTCAGGATCGGCGCTCATTTCGATCTGCGGAAAGACGGCTCCGATTCGCATGACTCCCTCCTACCACAACCTGTTCGGTCGCTGTCCGACCTGATCACGGGCCCTCGAGGTGACGCGGCCCACGTCCTGCGACACCGACCGTTCGCCCTCCGTCCGCCACCCCGTCGCCGGGCGCGCGGACACTGCCGACGGCACCTCGTTCCGGTCCTGGCCGGCGCGTTCGCCCGAGCCACCGCCCGAGCCACCGCCCGAGCCACCGCCCGAGCCACCGCCCGAGCCACCGCCCGAGCCACCGCCCGAGCCACCGCCCGAGCCACCGCCCGAGCCACCGCCCGTGCCACCGCCCGCCTGGCCGGCACGTGAGCGCCGGCTGGACGCCGAGCCGGCAGGTCGGTAACGCTGGTGCCCGCTGGCCGCGCCCGCCCATGGGCGACACCCGTCGCAGGAGGAAACGTTCGATGCTCGATCAGTCCGCTGCCGCACAGGCCACGCAGAGCGCGCGGGAGGGGCGACGCGACGTGATCGTCGTCGGACACCGCGGGGCGTCCGGGGTGGCGCCGGAGAACACCGTGGCGGCCATCCGCGAAGCCGCCCGGCAGGGGGCCGACTACGCCGAGGTCGACGTCGTACTCAGCAAGGACGGCGTGCCCGTGCTCGTGCACGACAACACGCTGGCCCGCACCACGAACGCCAGGGAGGTCTTCCCGGACCGTGCGCCGTGGACGGTCGGCGACTTCACCCTGGCCGAGCTGCGGACGCTGGACGCGGGCTCGTGGTTCGACGAGAGCTTCGCCGGCGAGCGCGTCCCGACGTTCCGCGAGGCGCTCGAAGCCTTCGACCAGTACGGCATCGGCGTGTGGCTCGAGCTCAAGGGCGCCGGACGCCACCCCGACTTCGCGCCGGCCGTGGCGGAGGTCCCGCGCACCACGCCGGGAGGCTGGCTGACCGCACCGGACCGCGAGCGCCGGTTCGTCGCGACCTCGTTCGACTGGGAGACCCTCGCGACCTTCGCCGACCTGATCGACCATGCCGTACCGATCGGCGGCATCGCGGAGGCCGTCCCCGACGACGCGAAGCTGCGGGAGCTGTCGGGGTGGATGGACTTCTTCATCCCCCACTACCGCCGGCTGGCCCAGGGCGACATCGTCCGCATCCGGGCGGCGGGGCTGCGCCCGGCGTTCTGGACGCCGAACGACCCGGTGGCCGTGGCGTCACTGGTCGCGCAGGGCGCCGACGCGCTGATCCAGAACTACCCGGCGCTCGCCCGAGCCGTGGTCGACGGCCTTCCGCCGGTGCCGGGCCCGGCGAGCGTGGTCGTCGAACGCCTGGCCGGTGGATCAGGCGGCGGGAGCGGCGCGGACAGTGCCGCCGGTGCGACTTCGGTGGCCGCCGCCGAGACCAGCCGATACGTCGTCCTGCGCAACATCTCCGACGCCGCGGTGGACGTCGGCGGGTGGTACCTCCGGGACGATCCGGGCTATCGCCTGCCGATCGGCGCGGGCTACACGATCCCGGCCGGAGGTGCGCTTTCGGTGCATGTCGGACCCGGCACGAACGCCCCGGATTGCTACCACAGCGACCCTCCGGTGGTCGACTTCAGCCGCGGCCGGAACAGCGTCGCGCTGCACCGTGCCGATGGAGTGGTGGTCGACGTCGCGGGCGACGAGCCGACCGCGTAAGGTATCCCCGGCTGCTGAGGGAGATCCCAAGCTCGGTCCGTCGACGACGTCCTCGGACCAGGTCTGCACCAAGGTTTCCGCTTTGCGCGGTATCCCGGTGCCGATGGAGTTCGGGGCTCTTGTATCCTCGGTTGTCGCTCGCCCCAATAGCTCAGTCGGTAGAGCGTCTCCATGGTAAGGAGAAGGTCTACGGTTCGATTCCGTATTGGGGCTCTGTGGCCGGAGCCGCCCGGAACCGGGCGGCCACCGGTCCGGCGGCGGTGTAGCTCAGACGGTAGAGCAAGCGGCTCATAATCGCTGTGTCGCCGGTTCGAGTCCGGCCACCGCTACCAATCGGCCGGCCGGTGGTAGCCCACCGGCCTGGCCGCCTGTGCATTAGTGCGTACTATTACAGGACCTACCTGTCCCGAGCGATCACAAGAGGCATCCCGTGGCTAGCAAGAGCTCCGACGTCCGGCCCAAGATCACGTTGGCGTGCACTGAGTGCCGGGAGCGCAACTACATCACGCGCAAGAACCGGCGCAACGACCCCGACCGGATGGAACTCAAGAAGTTCTGCCCGCGCTGCCGCACCCACCGGGCGCACCGCGAGACCCGGTAGGTCCTCCGCAGCCCAAGATCGTCGTGGGCCGCTTCCACCGCCAGGTGGGAGCGGCCCACTTCTGCGTGCCCGGGCGCGGTGTCTCCGCCCGGCGCGAGGTCGCCACGCCGCCCTCCGCACATCCGATCGGCGGCCCGCTCCGGTACGGTCGCGTACATGCCAGTCGACTCCACCCTGGTCGGCCGAAACTACGCGACGAAGACTCCGTACGAGGTCGGCCGCGAGAAGATCCGGGAGTTCGCCGACGCGATCGGTGACCCGAATCCCGCCTACCGTGACCCTGACGCCGCCCGAGCGCTCGGCCACTCCGACGTGGTGGCGCCTCCGACGTTCCCGATCGTGGTGGCGTTCGGCCTGCTCAACCAGCTCTTCGACGACCCTGACAGCGGTGTGGCGCTGCACCGCGTCGTGCACGCCGACCAGAAGTTCAGCTACGCCCGCCCGATCCGCCCAGGCGACGAGCTCGTCGCCACGCTGACGATCGAGAGCGTGCGGCAGGTGGCGGGCACCGACCTGATCATGACCCGCACCGACATCAGCACCGTGGACGGCGAGCCGGTCTGCACGGCCCGGGCCAGCGTGGTCCACCGCGAGGAAGCGGCATGAGCGTTCCGGCGTACGACGCCGTGGAGAAGGGCACCGAGCTCAGGCCGGTGACGGTGAAGCTGCGCCGGGAGGACCTCGTGCGCTATGCCGGAGCCTCCGGCGACTTCAACCGCATCCACTGGAGCCAGCGGGTCGCCCAGGAGGTGGGGCTGCCCGACGTCATCGCTCACGGCATGCTCACGATGGGTGCTGGCGCCCGGGTGGTCACCGAATGGGTGGGTGACCCGGCCCGCGTCGTGGAGTACTCCGTGCGCTTCACCCGCCCGGTCGTCGTACCGGACACCGACGAGGGTGTCGCGGTCACGTTCGGCGGGAAGGTGGCCGACAAACTCGACGACAACCTGGTGCGGGTGGACCTGACCGCCCTCGCCGGCGGCGACAAGGTGTTCGGCGCCGCACGCGCCGTGGTCCGCCTCGACTGACCGAGCTCCACGATTCAGCTGACCTGGCCCCGCGCCACCGAACCAGACGGGCATCCTGTGCACGAACGCGCTGACGTCTCCCTGGCCGAGCTCACCACGCTCCGGCTCGGCGGCCCCGCCAAGCGACTGGTGGAGGTCGACGACGTCGACGCCCTCGTCGAGCTCGTCCGGGCCGGTGACGCCTCCGCCGAGCCCCTGCTCGTCCTCGGCGGCGGCAGCAACGTCGTGGTCGCCGACGAGGGTTTCCCCGGCACCGTGGTACGCCTGTGCACCCGCGGCGTCCGGGTGGAGTCGGCCGACACCTGCGGCGGCGCGGTCGTGCGCATCGCCGCAGGTGAGGAGTGGGACGGCTTCGTCCAGCGTGCGGTCGCGGAGGGCTGGGTCGGGGTCGAGGCGCTGTCCGGGATCCCGGGCCTCGTCGGTGCCGCACCGATCCAGAACATCGGGGCCTACGGCCAGGAGATCGCCCACACCCTCGCCCAGGTGCGGGTCTGGGACCGCGTGGACTCCGCCGTACGTACCCTCGCCCTCGCGGACTGCGGCTTCGGCTACCGCACGAGTCGCTTCAAGCGCGCGCCCGAGCGCTACGTCGTGCTGGAGGTGGTGCTCCAGCTACGGCTCGGCGACCAGAGCGCCCCCGTGGAGTACGCCGAGCTCGCCCGCACGCTCGGCGTCCAGCTGGGGGAGCGGGCCCCACTCGCCGACGTCCGCGACGCCGTCCTCGGCCTCCGGCGCGGCAAGGGGATGGTGCTCGACGAGTCCGACCACGACACCTGGAGCGCGGGTTCGTTCTTCACCAACCCGGTGCTCTCGGAGGACGCCGCGACCCGGCTGCCCGCCCTCGCGCCGCGTTGGCCCGCCGGCGACGGGCTGGTGAAGACGAGCGCGGCCTGGTTGATCGAGCACGCGGGGTTCGGGAAGGGCTACGGCACCGGTCCGGCGCGGCTGTCCAGCAAACACACCCTGGCCCTGACCAACACCGGCGCCGCCGCCACCTCCGACCTGCTGGCGCTCGCGCGGGAGGTTCGCGACGGAGTGCGGGCGCGGTTCGGCGTCGAACTCGTCAACGAGCCCGTCCTGGTCGGCTGCACGTTGTAGTCCGCAGGGCGGGCCGCGTCTCCGGTTCCGGCTACACGCCCAGGGCGGCTCGAACGTCGTCCCGGCGCAGTTGGGCCGCGCACCATTCGAAGTGCCCGTCCGCCCCGGCCGGGTCGTAGGCGCAGGCGCCGACGATCGCGTAGACGGCGCGGTAGAGCTGCAGCAGCGGCGCAGCGTACCCGAGTTCGGTGACGAACCACCTGGTCAGCGTCTCGTCGCTCGCTCGTGCCCGGGGCCTGTACATGTCGAAGAAGCCGGCGGCGAGACTCGCGTCGAAGGCTGGATCCCCGGCGGTGCTGAGGTAGCCCCAGTCGAGCACGCTCACCACCCGAAGCTCCTCGTCGACCAGGACGTTCGGTGGGCACAGGTCGCCGTGGACGACGCGGCCGCCGGTGCGGGGGAGAAGGGCCTGAACCCCCGCCACCGTCTGGTCGAGGAGAACGTCGAATCCCGGGACGGCGGCCCGGAGTGGGTCGGCGTACGCCTCGACCCGCCGCTCGAGCAGGCCGAGCAGCGCCTGCGGCCAGGACAGGGCGCTCTCGGTGTAGAACGCGTTCGGCTCGTCCATCACCGTCAGGTCCCTGGCCGCCGAGCCCGACTCGATCTCCCGCAGCGCGGCCACCACGCCCGCGAACGCACGCATCGCGTGCTCGGTCGGTCCGGCCGCGCCGATGAACTCCGACAGCGGCCGACCGTGCAGTCGGCGCTCGATCGTCACCGGCGTGCCCGCGACACTGCGCAGGTCATGGATGAGGGGAGTGGCGAACGGCAGGCCCGCGGCGGACAGTTCGGCGTAGAACGCCCGGAGCCGTTCCAGGCTCGGTGCGGTCTGCCGGCTCCACACCTTCACCACGGTGTCGGCGTCGAGCGCGTAGACCGTGCCGTCCATGCCGGCGCCCAGCCGGTTGGTGACGGCCAGGCCGGCGGCGTGGAGCCGGGTCACCGCGTCAGCGCCGTCCCCGCCTGCCCCGTGGCCATGTTCGTGATCGTGAAGGTTTCTGGTGCTCATATGACCGCCATCCTTCATGATCCAGGTCGTCGCCGCGACCGGACGGGAACCATCGCCGGATCCTCCGCTCAGGGAGACCACGGCTCCGGGGCGCCCTCGCCCGGCTCTGCCGCGAGCCAGTCGTCGATCCCGGTGAGGAGCCGGCTGCGTACGTCGCTCGGCGCGGTCGAGGCGCGCACGGACATCCGGGCCAACTCCGCGAGTTCCTCGTCGGAGAAGCCGAGCCGGCGCGCGAGCTGGTACTGGCCTACCAGCCGTACGCCGAACAGCAACGGATCGTCGGCGCCGAGCGCGATCTGCACCCCGGAGTCGAACAGCCGGCGCAGCGGTATGGCGTCCGGCTCCGGGTAGACGCCGAGCGCGACGTTCGAGGCGGGGCACACCTCCAGGGGGACACCCGCCGACGCGATCCGGTCCAGCAGTGCCGGACTCTCGGCCGACCGTACGCCGTGCCCGACCCGGGTCGCGCCGAGTGCGTCCAGGCAGCCGACAACACTGTCCGGCCCGCACAGCTCGCCGCCGTGCGGCATCGAACCGAGACCCGCCCTGGTGGCGATCCCGAACGCCTTGGCGAACTCCTCCGGCCGGCCACGGCGTTCGTCGTTGGACAGGCCGAACCCGACGACGCCCCTCCCGGCGTACTGCACCGCCAGCCGGGCGAGCGTGCGCGCGTCCAGGGGGTGCCGGGTGCGGTTGGCCGCGATCACGATGCCCACGCCGACGCCGGTGAGCGAGGAGGCGTCGCGGGCCGCGTCGAGGACGAGGTCGGTGAACGCCGTGATCCCGCCGAACCGGCTCGCGTACCCCGAGGGGTCCACCTGGATCTCGAGCCAGCCGGAGCCCTCCCGGGCCTCGTCCTCGACGGTCTCGCGGACCAGCCGGCGTACGTCGTCCACGGTGACCAGCGCCGAGCGGGCGAGGTCGTACAGCCGCTGGAACCGGAACCAGCCCTTCTCGTCGGTCGCGAGCAGGTGCGGCGGCCACTCGTCCCGCAGCGCGTCCGGCAGGGCGATGCCGTGTCGGACGGCGAGGTCGATCAGGGTCTCGTGCCGCATCGACCCGGTGAAGTGCAGGTGTAGGTGAGCCTTGGGGAGAGTGTCGAGCGGCCGCGTCGTCGCCCGGCTCGCCGCCGAGCCACCCACCGTCGTCGTCACGGCCGGCCTCCTCGTGGTCCGCGGACATCTGGGCCCGATCCGTCCATGGTCGCGGGCGTCGCCGGCGGCCCGAACGAGAGGACCCCCGCGACGGAATCTTCGTCGCGGGGGTCCTCGGAGACAAACAGGCGGGCCGCTCGGCGGATCATCGGAACCACGGTCACGGCCCAGGGGTCAGCTCTGGGCCTCCGACAGCAGCTTCTGGATCCGGGTGATCCCCTCGGCCAGGTCGTCGTCGCCGAGTGCGTAGGAGAACCGGAGGTAGCCGGGCGTACCGAACGCCTCGCCGGGTACGGCAGCCACCTCGGCCTCCTCGAGCAGCAGCTCGGCGAGTTCGGCGGAGGAGGCGGGCCGACGACCACGGATCGACTTGCCGAGAACGCCCTTCACCGACGGGTAGGCGTAGAACGCACCCTTCGGCGTGGGGCAGGTGAAACCGGGCACGTCGGACAGCAGGTCGACGATGGTCCGCCGACGCCGGTCGAAGGCCTCCCGCATCCGCGCGACGGCGGAGAGGTCGCCGCTCACCGCGGCGAGCGCGGCGCGCTGGGCGACGTTGCTGACGTTTCCGGTCGCGTGCGACTGGAGGTTGATCCCGGCCTTGGTCACGTCGGCCGGGCCGATCAGCCAGCCGACCCGCCAGCCGGTCATGGCGTAGGTCTTGGCGACGCCGTTGACCACGATGCAGCGGTCGGCGATCTCGGGCACCTCGACCGGCAGGGAGGTGGACGTCACGCCGTCGTAGGTGAGGTGTTCGTAGATCTCGTCGGTGATGATCCACAGGCCGTGCTCGTCGGCCCAGCGGCCGATCTCACGCAGCCGTTCGGCCGGATAGACGGCGCCGGTCGGGTTGGACGGCGAGCACATCAACAGCACCTTGGTGCGCGGGGTGCGGGCCGCCTCCAACTGCTCGACGCTGACGAGGTAGTCGGCGGACTCGTCGGTCATGATCGGGACCGCGGTGCCACCGGCGAGCGCGATCGACTCGGGGTAGGTGGTCCAGTACGGCGCGGGCAGCAGCACCTCGTCGCCCGGGTCGAGGAGGAGCGCGAAGGCCTCGTAGACGGCCTGCTTGCCGCCGTTCGTGACCAGAACCTGACCAGGAGTGACCTCGAAGCCGGAATCACGCTTGGTCTTCTCGGCGATCGCCGCCCGGAGTTCGGGCAGCCCGCCGGCGGGCGTGTAGCGGTGGTTACGCGGGTCGCGGGCCGCCTCGACGGCGGCCTCGACGATGTAGTCGGGCGTGGGGAAGTCGGGCTCACCTGCACCGAAGCCGATCACGGGACGCCCCGCCGCCTTCAGCGCCTTCGACTTCGCATCGACCGCCAGGGTGGCGGATTCAGCGATGGCGGCGATCCGGGCCGAAATCCGGGCCCGGTCCTTCGCGGTGGCGGCGGCGTGCGCGGTCGGCTCGTGCGAGCCGCTCTCGGGGCTGGTCATACGGGCTATCGTGGCACCTCGCGCGTGCGCGTGGCGTGCCGGGGCGACGTGTCGTGGAAAGGAACGTGCCGGGTCGGTTCGACCATTCCGACACTGACCCCGTACACTCGTGCACCTGGCGGTCCGAGGACCTCTCCGAAGTGTGCCCGGTGTGCGATCTTCGGGTGTGTGCGGTGAGGAAGTCGGCTCCGTAGGGCAGTGGCTCAATTGGTAGAGCACCGGTCTCCAAAACCGGCGGTTGGGGGTTCGAGTCCCTCCTGCCCTGCAGGCCTCGGCCAGCAGGCCGAAGCCGTGCGTGTCGCCCCCGGCGGACGATGCGCGGGAGCTAGCACTAACGGGGACGTTCGTTCGTTCCCTCAGTAGTGCGACCCTCTCAACCCGGCGGAGTGTCCGGCCGGGTCCGAAGACCGGTGAGGACGAACAGTGACGGAGACGCGCGGATCTACCGCGACCCCGGAGCGTGCTCGCCCGGACAAGAAGGGCGAAGGGCGCCAAAGCGCCGTCGCCCGTATCAGCCTGTTCTACCGCCAGGTCATCGCCGAGTTGCGCAAGGTCATCTGGCCCACGCGCGATCAGCTCACGACCTACTGGGTGGTGGTACTGGTCTTCGTGCTCGTCGTGATGGCGATCGTCTCGCTGCTCGACCTGGGGATCGGCTCGCTGATGTTCAGGATCTTCGGCTGACGCGATCCACCGCGACGCGTCACCACCGCCCCGCCGGACGATCAACAAACGCTGAAGAAAACGGAGTGCCAAGAGTGTCCGACCTCGACGACGAGATCCGCGGCCCGCAGGGTGCGGATTCGGAACAGGCAGCTGCCGCCGCCAACCCGGCCGGCCAGCCTGCCGACGAGGCCTCCGCCGACGAAACCAGCGACTACGACGAGACCGGGGCCGAGTCCGCGGCCGAGGGTTCCGAGGGAGCCGACACCGCGGCTGACACCGACCAGGACGCCGGAGCCGAGACGGAGATCGTCGACGGCGGCGAGCAGAGCGCGGCCGCGGAGGCCGAACCCGGCGAGGACGCCGAGCCGTCCGGGGAGGACGTGCTCGCGGAGTTCCAGGCGGCCCTTCGCTCCAAGCCAGGCGACTGGTATGTGATCCACACGTACTCGGGGATGGAAAACCGCGTCAAGGCCAACCTCGAGAACCGCATCCAGTCCCTCAACATGGAGGACTACATCTTCGAGGTGGTCGTCCCCCAGGAGGAGGTCGCGGAGATCAAGAACGGCCAGCGCCGCATGGTTCGGCGCACCGTTCTCCCCGGCTACGTGCTGGTGCGGATGGACCTGACCGACGAGTCGTGGTCCGCCGTACGCCACACGCCTTCGGTGACCGGCTTCGTCGGGCACGCCCACCAGCCGGTTCCGCTCGGCCTTGACGAGGTTGAGAAGATGCTGGCTCCTGTGGTCGTCGAGGCCAAGGAGCCGGACAAGAAGAAGAAGGCCGAGGTCGTCGACTTCCAGGTGGGCGACTCGGTCATGGTGGTCGACGGGCCGTTCGCGACGCTGCACGCGACGATCACCGAGCTCAACCCCGACGCACAGAGGGTCAAGGCCCTCGTCGAGATCTTCGGCCGGGAGACCCCGGTGGAGCTGTCCTTCACGCAGATCCAGAAGGTCTGACCGTCCGGCCGATCTCACCACCATTACCACCAGAGGACCCGACAGAATGCCTCCCAAGAAGAAGATCGCCTCCGTGCTCAAGCTCCAGCTGCAGGCTGGCGCCGCGACACCCGCCCCGCCTGTGGGTACGGTGCTCGGCCCGACCGGCATCAACATCATGGAGTTCACGAAGGCCTACAACGCCGCGACCGAGTCGATGCGGGGGAACGTCATTCCCGCCGAGATCACGATCTACGAAGACCGGTCGTTCAGCTTCGTCACGAGGACGCCTCCGGCGGTCGAGCTGATCAAGAAGGCGATCGGCCTCGACAAGGGCTCGCCCACCCCGCACACCGTGAAGGTCGCCTCGATCAGCCGCGACCAGGTGCGCGAGATCGCCGAGACCAAGATGCCTGACCTGAACGCCAACGACATCGAGGCCGCGATGAAGGTCGTCGAGGGCACCGCGCGTTCGATGGGCGTCACCGTCACCGGCTGAGACCGCGAGGTCCGCCCGGATCCGGCGTACGGATCCGATGTCAGGTGGGAGGGCCGAGCGCTGGCCCGTACCACGAACTCCCGCTTCCTTCCCAGGAGTGATCATGAAGCGCAGCAAGTCCTACCGCGCAGCGGCGGAGAAGGTCGACCAGTCGGCCCTTCACGACCCGCGTGACGCGATCGCGCTGGCCAAGCAGAACGCCAGCAAGAAGTTCGACGAGACCGTCGACGTCGCGATGCGGCTCGGGGTCGACCCCCGCAAGGCCGACCAGATGGTCCGCGGCACCGTCAACCTTCCGCACGGCACTGGCAAGACCGCTCGGGTCCTGGTCTTCGCCACCGGGCAGAAGGCGGAGGACGCCACCGCGGCCGGGGCCGACCACGTGGGGTCCGACGACCTCATCGAGCGGATCCAGGGTGGCTGGCTCGACTTCGACGCCGTGGTCGCCACGCCTGACCTGATGGGCAAGGTCGGCCGGCTCGGCCGGGTGCTCGGCCCCCGTGGCCTGATGCCCAACCCGAAGACGGGCACGGTCACCCCGGACGTCGTCAAGGCGGTGACCGAGATCAAGGGCGGGAAGATCGAGTTCCGCGTCGACCGGCACGCCAACCTGCACTTCATCATCGGCAAGGCGTCCTTCTCCGAGGAGCAGCTCGCGGAGAACTACGGCGCCGCGCTCGACGAGGTGCTCCGGCTCAAGCCGTCGTCGTCCAAGGGACGCTACGTCCGCAAGGTCACGCTCTCCACGACGATGGGCCCGGGCGTCCCGATCGACCCCAACAAGGTCATCGAGGCCGCGGAGGCCACCGCCTGACCGACGCCATCGCGTCCGAACGCCCCTGTGGCACCTCTGGTGCGCAGGGGCGTTCGTCTGTCTGGGGGATTCCCGACTCACGGGGACGGCCAGTGCGACTCCAGAGCCGGGCGAACCCGGAACGATGTCGCACCGCCGAGCAACCGATGGACGGTTCCCGTGCGTCAGACAGTCACGCTCAGGGCCTTTCGGGACATGGTCACTCGTGGTTACGCTAGTCGGGGCATTGGGCGCATCTAGGTGGGAACGGGGCGTTGAGGATTCCTGTGAGGGGCACGCGAGGGGTCCAAGCGGTCGCGGCCGGCGCGGCCGCGATCGGGTTGTTGCTTGCCGGGTGCGGTCCGGACGCACCGGAGCCGACGACGCTCGACACACCCGAGGCGTCCGAACCCGCGACGTCGCCGCCGGCCACACCCACCACATCGCCGACATCCACACCGTCGGCGTCGACCAGCCCGACCAGTCGGGGAACGATCATCACCGGCGGCTCGAGCGACGTCGACGACGCGACGAAGGCCGAGGTCAAGGCGTTCGTCGCCGACTATCTCGAAGCCCAGAACAAGGCCACCGGCAACGGCGACTTCTCCGCCGTCGACGACATGGTCCAGGGCTGCGGCGTCTGCGCCGCCTCGAAGCAGTACATCAGCGGCGCCTACCGGAGTGGCGGGAAGGTCGAGGGCGGCATCTTCACCGAGCCGACCATCACGGTGGGCGGTCAACGTTCGGGCGGCATCTACGTCACGGTGAACGCCGTGGTCAGCGCGTACAAGACGACGAACGGGTCGGGCAAGGTCGTCGACCAGGGGCCGGCCGAGCGGCAGCGTTACCAGTACTCCGTCGGCAAGGTGCAGGGCGGCTGGCGGATCGTCGGAGGGAGCGTCGTCCAATGAGACGGCTTGCGGTCATGACAGCGGCGGTTGCCCTGGTGGGTGGGCTCCTGGCGATGAGCCCGTCGGCGGCCGCACCGGCCTACGCCGGCCCGCAGGACGGAATCGGCTGGCAGTACAGCGAATCGGCGAACGGATACTGGCGGGCGCCGCAAGCCGACAGCGTACCCACCGGTGGAGACTCCGGACCGGCACTGGTCTGGGTCCAGCACAGCAGCACCAACGAGCTCCTCTGTCCGGAAACCGATCCGGCGTTCGCCTGTGCGGAGGACGATCCGGAGGCCTACATCCGGGGCATCACCTGCGGGACCGCTCTGCGGGGGCCTCGTGGCCTGCCACTCTTCGCCTGGATCCGGTGGGAGCGGAGGATCGGACCAGACGGCCAGCCCACGAAGTGGTCGGGGCAGGATGCCGACTGCGACGAGCCAGGTGAAGACGACTTCATTCCCATGGAAGAGATCTCCTGGGAGGTCAACTACAAGGTCTTCCAGGAACTCGAGAGGCCGGCGATCACGATCTCGCCCGCCGGCAGGACGCTCGTGAACCTCCCGACCATCGTCTCGACCGACTATCCGGCCGGCCTCGATCCCGAGATCGTCGTGGCGAACGACCCGCCGACGATCGAGATCCCGATTCACATCGACCGGCCCAACGGCGGCCTGGACGGGCAGATCCGGGCCCAGGCCGACCTGGTCTGGACCTTCGAAGGTGGTGGATCCGCGACGGGCCGTGGCAGGCCCTACGTCGAGGGGATCACGCCAGACAACCGGCCCGGTTACTACGTGACCAACACCTTCGAGCACCCCGGTCCCAAGAACGTCTCGCTCGCCGTGACCTGGACCGGGAGGGTCACCGTCGACCTGCTTGATCCCGAGGACATCGATCCGGTGGCACTGGCCCCGGTGACCCAGACCATCGAGGTAGCGGACTCGAGTCCGGTACTCGAGAGGTAGTCCGATTCGTCAGACTTGCCCGCATTCGAGCCGCCTGGCCGTCCCCGCACCCACCCGAGTGCGGGGACGGTCGTCTCTCCCGCGGAAGAGGCGGTGGAGCGGCGGGGGAGCCGAAGAGCCGCGCCGTGGGATGGCCGGCGAAATCCGATTTGGTGGAGCCGCTCCTCGTCCCGTACCCTGTTGGTTGCCGAAGACCGCTGGTTGTTGCTCCCCGGAGCAGCTGAAGGTCCCGCACTTGTGGGCGGCCCGCGCAGGTGAACGTGGAAGACCCAGCTGTTGATCGTCGTTCGTCGGTGATCAGGCCTGGTGTTCGCCCCGTGCGCTTGCGTACGGGGCTTTTCGCATTCTGGGTCCTTCTCCAGGTCGGCGCGTCCGAGGCCACCAGAGTGGAAGGAGACCCATGGCGAGGCCGGACAAGGCAGCCGCCGTCGCTGAGCTCACGGACCAGTTCCGTGACTCCGCCGGCGCGGTTCTGACCGAGTACCGCGGACTCACCGTGAAGCAGCTGCAGGAACTGCGGCGCTCGATCGGTGAGAACGCCAGCTACGCCGTGGTGAAGAACACGCTGACCAAGATCGCGGCGAAGGAGGCGGGTGTCGAGTTGGCCGACGAGTTGCTCGTCGGTCCCTCTGCCATCGCGTTCATCAGCGGCGACCCGGTCGTGGTCGCCAAGGGTCTGCGTGACTTCGCCAAGGCCAACCCGAATCTCGTCATCAAGGGCGGAGTGCTCGAGGGCAAGTCCCTCGCCGTCGACGAGATCACCAAGCTCGCTGACCTCGAGTCGCGCGAGGTCCTGCTCGCGAAGCTCGCGGGTGCGATGAACGCGTCGCTGGCCGGCGCCGCATCGCTGTTCCAGGCCCCGCTGTCGCAGGCCGCCCGGCTCGCCGAGGCGCTGCGTCAGAAGGTCGAGGCGGAGGGTCCGGCGGCTGGTGCCGCCGAGTCCAGCGCCGAGGCCGCCCCGGAGGCCAGCGCGGAAGCCAGCGCCGACGAGCCGAACACCGGCGAGTCCAGCGAGTCCTGACACCAGGACCAAACCGTCACCACAGCATCACACACGGAAGGTACGCCACTCATGGCTAAGCTCAGCACCGACGAGCTGCTCGACGCGTTCAAGGAGATGACGCTTCTCGAGCTCAGCGAGTTCGTCAAGCAGTTCGAGGACACCTTCGGCGTGACCGCGGCCGCTCCGGTCGCTGTTGCGGCCCCGGCGGCCGGCGGCGCCGGCGGCGAGGCTGCGGCCGAGGAGGAGAAGGACGAGTTCGACGTCATCCTCGACGCGGCCGGCGACAAGAAGATCCAGGTCATCAAGGAGGTGCGCACGCTCACCAGCCTCGGCCTGAAGGAGGCCAAGGACCTGGTCGAGGGCGCGCCGAAGCCGGTCCTGGAGAAGGTCAACAAGGAGGCCGCGGAGAAGGCCAAGGAGGCCCTCGAGGCCGTTGGCGCCAAGGTCACCCTGAAGTAAGTCTCGTCCAAGAGCGGCGCGCGGTAGGTCCGCGCAGGCGGGTTCGCGAGCCGCGATCTTGGTCCACGACGCCGAAGGGCGGTCATCCTCACGGGTGGCCGCCCTTCGGCGTTCGTGCCATCGACAAGCACGTCGTCCCGTGCGTCGCAGGCCAGAGGCTGGTGATCCTTCTGTCCTCCGGCGGAAAGATCGCCAAACCTCTGAAAGCCTCCTTGACGAGCTGGGGGGCTCCGGGCCATGCTCCAGGGGAGGTCGTGTGAGGGCTGGCCAGGGGATGTGGCCCGCCGATGGCGATGGCGCCTCGGCGGTGGACGCTCCGCGGATTTCCGAGGGACTAGACAGCAGTGAGCGACGGGGCTACACTGTCGCTTTGCCCTGCCTTCCGACCGTGCCTGGGAGCCCCCTTAGGTCGGTCCGGCATGTGAGAGACGAGTCCGCAAGCCTCGGAAGGACCCCTCTTGGCCGCTTCGCGTTCCACTGCGTCCACCACGTCCACCCGCCCGTCCGCCAATCGCGCCGCTGCACCACACCGCGTTTCGTTCGCGAAAATCAAGGAACCCGCCGAGGTCCCCGACCTGCTCGCTTTGCAGGTTGAGAGCTTCGACACCCTTGTCGGGAACGATCGTTGGCAGGCGCGTGCGGAAAAGGCCCTCGAAGAGGGTCGTACGGACGTTCCCGACCGTTCCGGTCTGGAAGAGATCTTCGAAGAGATCTCCCCGATCGAGGACTTCTCGGGAACGATGTCCCTTTCGTTCCGCGATCACCGGTTCGAGCCGCCGAAGAACTCTGTCGACGAGTGTAAAGACCGCGACTTCACTTATGCCGCGCCTTTGTTCGTCACCGCGGAGTTCATGAACAACGAAACTGGCGAGATCAAGTCCCAGACCGTGTTCATGGGTGATTTCCCGCTCATGACCGACAAGGGAACGTTCGTGATCAACGGCACCGAGCGTGTCGTGGTCAGCCAGCTCGTTCGTTCGCCCGGTGTCTATTTCGAACGCATGCTCGACAAGACGAGCGACAAAGATGTGTTCACCGCCAAGATGATCCCCTCGCGGGGTGCTTGGCTGGAGTTCGAAGTCGACAAGCGCGACACCGTCGGCGTCCGGCTCGACCGTAAGCGTAAGCAAAACGTCACCGTCCTCCTCAAGGCGCTCGGCTGGTCCGACGCGCAGATCCTCGAGGAGTTCGGCGAGTACGAGTCGATGCGCCTGACCCTGGAGAAGGACCACACGTCCGGCCAGGACGACGCGCTGCTCGACATCTACCGCAAGCTCCGTCCTGGCGAGCCCCCGACCCGGGAGGCCGCGCAGGCGCTGCTGGAGAACTACTACTTCAACCCGAAGCGTTACGACCTTGCCAAGGTGGGGCGCCACAAGATCAACAAGAAGCTCGGGTTGACGCTGCCGCACGACCAGTCGGTGCTCACCATCGACGACATCGTGGCCACGATCCGCTACCTCGTCGCGCTGCACGAGGGCCGGACCGAGCTGGAGGCTCCGCAGGGTCAGATCGTCGTCGAGGACGACGACATCGACCACTTCGGCAACCGCCGTCTGCGCACGGTCGGTGAGCTGATCCAGAACCAGCTCCGCACCGGCCTCGCCCGGATGGAGCGGGTGGTCCGCGAGCGGATGACGACCCAGGACGTCGAGGCGATCACGCCGCAGACCCTGATCAACATCCGGCCCGTCGTCGCGGCGCTGAAGGAGTTCTTCGGTACGTCCCAGCTCAGCCAGTTCATGGACCAGACCAACCCGGTCGCCGGCCTGACGCACAAGCGGCGTCTGTCCGCGCTCGGCCCCGGTGGTCTGTCCCGTGACCGGGCCGGCATGGAGGTCCGAGACGTCCACCACTCCCACTACGGCCGGATGTGTCCGGTGGAGACGCCGGAAGGACCGAACATCGGTCTGATCGGTTCGCTCGCCACCTACGGTCGGGTCAACCCGTTCGGGTTCGTGGAGACGCCCTACCGCAAGGTCGAGGAGGGTCGCGTCACCGACGAGGTGCAGTACCTCACGGCCGACGAGGAGGACCGCTTCGTCATCGCGCAGGCCAACGCACTACTCAACCCCGACGGCACCTTCGCCGAGGAGCGGGTGCTGGTCCGCAAGCGTCACGGTGAGGTCGACGCCATCGCCGCGGCCGAGGTCGACTACATGGACGTGTCGCCGCGACAGATGGTCTCCGTCGCGACGGCAATGATCCCGTTCCTCGAGCACGACGACGCCAACCGCGCGCTGATGGGCTCCAACATGCAGCGCCAGGCCGTGCCGCTGATCCGTTCCGAGTCGCCGCTCGTCGGCACCGGGATGGAGTTCCGCGCCGCGGTCGACGCCGGTGACGTCGTGACCGCGGAGAAGCCTGGTGTCGTCCGCGAGGCGTGCGCCGACTTCGTCGAGGTCGCGTGCGACGACGGTACGTACCAGACCTACCGGCTGGCGAAGTTCCGTCGTTCCAACGCCGGCACCAACATCAACCAGCGGCCGCTCGTCTCCGAGGGAGACCGGGTGGAGGCCGGTTCGGTGATCGCCGACGGACCGTGCACCGACGACGCCGAGATGGCGCTGGGCCGCAACCTGCTCGTCGCGTTCATGTCGTGGCAGGGCCACAACTACGAAGACGCGATCATCCTGTCCCAGCGGATCGTCCAGGAGGACATCCTCACCTCGATCCACATCGATCGACACGAGGTCGACGCCCGCGACACCAAGCTGGGGCCGGAGGAGATCACCCGGGACATCCCGAACGTCTCCGAGGAGATGCTCGCCGACCTCGACGAGCGCGGCATCATCCGGATCGGCGCCGAAGTGGTGCCGGGCGACATCATCGTCGGCAAGGTCACGCCCAAGGGTGAGACCGAGCTGACGCCGGAGGAGCGGCTGCTCCGCGCGATCTTCGGTGAGAAGGCGCGCGAGGTCCGCGACACGTCGCTGAAGGTTCCGCACGGCGAGAGCGGCACCGTGATCGGTGTCCGGGTCTTCGACCGCGAGGAAGGCGACGAGCTGCCGCCGGGCGTCAACCAGCTGGTTCGGGTCGACGTCGCCCAGAAGCGCAAGGTGCAGGACGGGGACAAGCTCGCCGGCCGGCACGGCAACAAGGGCGTCATCGCCAAGATCCTGCCGGTCGAGGACATGCCGTTCCTCGAGGACGGCACCCCGGTCGACATCAT
Organism: Actinopolymorpha pittospori; assembly: GCF_014873875.1. Classification (GTDB taxonomy): domain Bacteria; phylum Actinomycetota; class Actinomycetes; order Propionibacteriales; family Actinopolymorphaceae; genus Actinopolymorpha; species Actinopolymorpha pittospori. The sequence continues at coordinate 4,482,166 of NZ_JADBEM010000001.1, forward strand.
CCTGAACCCGCTCGGCGTACCGGGCCGGATGAACGTCGGTCAGGTACTCGAGACCCACCTCGGTTGGGTCGCGAAGGCCGGCTGGGAGATCGACGGTGACGACGAGGAGTGGAAGACCCGACTCAAGGGCATCGGTGCCGGCCAGGCAGATCCTGGCACCAACGTCGCCACCCCGGTGTTCGACGGTGCTCGCGAGGAGGAGATCACCGGCCTCCTGTCGTCGACGTTCCCCAACCGGGACGGCGGCCGCATGGTGGGTCCGGACGGCAAGGCGCCGCTCCTCGACGGCCGCTCCGGCGAGCCGTTCCCGGAGCCGGTGGCCGTCGGCTACATCTACATGCTGAAGCTCAACCACCTGGTCGACGACAAGATCCACTCCCGTTCGACCGGCCCGTACTCCATGATCACCCAGCAGCCGCTGGGCGGTAAGGCGCAGTTCGGCGGTCAGCGCTTCGGTGAGATGGAGGTGTGGGCGCTCGAGGCCTACGGTGCGGCGTTCGCGCTGCAGGAGCTGCTCACCATCAAGTCGGACGACGTCACAGGCCGCGTGAAGGTCTATGAGGCCGTCGTGAAGGGCGAGAACATTCCTGAACCGGGTATCCCGGAGTCGTTCAAGGTGCTCGTCAAGGAAATGCAGGCGCTCTGCCTCAACGTCGAAGTGCTCTCGAGCGACGGCATGGCCGTCGAGATGCGCGACAGCGAGGAGGACGTCTTCCGCGCCGCGGAGGAGCTCGGAATCGACCTGACCCGGCGGGAGCCGAGCAGCGTCGAGGAAGTCTGAGGTTACGTGCGGGCGCTGGCCTCACGGTCCAGCGCCCGCTCACCCCAGTTCTGAGTAGACCTTCAACAACTAAGGGGTTCGAGAACACGTGCTCGACGTAAACTTCTTCGACGAGCTTCGGATCGGCCTGGCCACGGTCGACGACATCCGACAGTGGTCTCACGGCGAGGTGAAGAAGCCGGAGACCATCAACTACCGCACCCTCAAGCCTGAGAAGGACGGACTCTTCTGCGAGAAGATCTTCGGGCCCACTCGGGACTGGGAGTGCTACTGCGGTAAGTACAAGCGCGTCCGCTTCAAGGGCATCATCTGTGAGCGCTGCGGCGTCGAGGTCACTCGCGCCAAGGTGCGGCGTGAGCGGATGGGCCACATCGAGCTGGCCGCGCCGGTCACTCACATCTGGTACTTCAAGGGCGTGCCGAGCCGGCTCGGATACCTGCTCGACCTCGCGCCGAAGGACCTCGAGAAGGTCATCTACTTCGCGGCATACATGATCACCCGGGTCGACGACGAGGCCCGTTCGCGTGACCTGCCCTCGCTCGAGGCGCGGATCGACGTCGAGCGCAAGCAGATCGAACAGCGGCGTGACAACGACGTCGAGCAGCGGATGAAGAAGCTCGAGGAGGACCTCGCCCAGCTCGAGGCCGAGGGTGCCAAGGCCGACGCCCGGCGCAAGGTGAAGGAAGGCGCCGAGCGGGAGATCCGGCAGCTCCGCGACCGCAACCAGCGTGAGCTGGACCGGCTCGAGGAGGTCTGGACCAGGTTCAAGAACCTCAAGGTCCAAGACCTCGAGGGTGACGAGATCCTCTACCGCGAGATGCGGTCCCGCTTCGGGAAGTACTTCGACGGCAACATGGGCGCGGCCGCGATCAAGCAGCGGCTGGAGTCCTTCGACCTCGAGGCCGAGGCCATCAACCTGCGGGAGATCATCCGCAGCGGCAAGGGACAGAAGAAGACTCGTGCGCTGAAGCGGCTCAAGGTCGTGTCGGCATTCCTCACGACCAGCAACAGCCCGCTCGGCATGGTGCTCGACTGCGTCCCGGTCATCCCGCCGGACCTGCGCCCGATGGTGCAGCTCGACGGTGGCCGGTTCGCGACCAGCGATCTGAACGACCTCTACCGCCGGGTGATCAACCGCAACAACCGGCTGAAGAGGCTGCTCGACCTCGGCGCGCCCGAGATCATCGTCAACAACGAGAAGCGGATGCTGCAGGAGGCCGTCGACGCGCTGTTCGACAACGGCCGCCGTGGTCGTCCGGTCACCGGACCGGGCAACCGTCCGCTGAAGTCGCTGTCCGACATGCTCAAGGGCAAGCAGGGCCGGTTCCGTCAGAACCTGCTCGGTAAGCGCGTCGACTACTCCGGTCGCTCGGTGATCGTGGTGGGCCCGCAGCTCAAGCTGCACCAGTGTGGTCTGCCGAAGGGCATGGCGATCGAGCTCTTCAAGCCGTTCGTGATGAAGCGGCTCGTCGACCTCAACCACGCCCAGAACATCAAGAGCGCCAAGCGGATGGTCGAGCGTGCCCGTCCGGTCGTGTGGGACGTCCTCGAAGAGGTCATCGCCGAGCACCCGGTGCTCCTGAACCGCGCGCCGACGCTGCACCGACTCGGTATCCAGGCCTTTGAGCCGCAGTTGATCGAGGGTAAGGCGATCCAGATCCACCCGCTCGTGTGTACGGCGTTCAACGCCGACTTCGACGGTGACCAGATGGCGGTGCACCTGCCGCTGTCGGCCGAGGCCCAGGCCGAGGCTCGGATCCTGATGCTCTCGACCAACAACATCCTGAAGCCAGCTGACGGCCGCCCGGTCACGATGCCGACGCAGGACATGATCATCGGCATCTTCTTCCTCACCATGAGCCGCGAGAACATGCTCGGTGAGGGACGGGCGTTCGGCTCGGTCGCCGAGGCGATGATGGCGTTCGAGCGCGGCGAGATCAACATCCAGAGCAGGATCAAGATCCGGCTCAAGGACATCGTCCCGCCGGCCAGCAAGGCGCTGCCGGAAGGCTGGGAGCCTGGTGCGCCGATCATCCTGGACACCACGCTCGGGCTCGCTCTGTTCAACGAGGTGCTTCCGCCCGACTACCCCTTCGTCGACTACGAAGTGGGCAAGAAGCAGCTCGGGGTCATCGTCAACGACCTCGCGGAGCGCTACCCGAAGGTCGAGGTGGCGGCCTGCCTGGACGGCCTGAAGGATGTGGGCTTCCGTTGGGCGACCCGTTCCGGCGTGACGATCTCCATCGGAGACGTCATCACCCCGGCGCGCAAGCCCGAGATCCTCGCTGGTTACGAGGAGAAGGATGCCCGGGTCCAGAAGCAGTTCGAGCGCGGCCTGATCACCGACGACGAGCGTCGGCAGGAGCTCATCGAGATCTGGACGCAGGCGACCAACGAGGTCCACCGTGAGATGGAGGAAGGTTTCGTCAAGACCAACCCCATCGTCATGATGGTTCACTCCGGTGCCCGCGGAAACATGATGCAGGTCCGGCAGATCGCGGCGATGCGTGGTCTGGTGGCCAACCCGAAGGGCGAGATCATCCCGCGCCCGATCAAGTCCAACTACCGTGAAGGCCTGTCCGTGGTCGAGTTCTTCATCGCCACGCACGGTGCCCGAAAGGGTCTGGCGGACACCGCGCTGCGTACGGCGGACTCGGGTTACCTGACCCGGCGTCTCGTCGACGTCAGCCAGGACGTGATCGTCCGCGAGGACGACTGCGGCAGCGAGCGCGGGCTGATCAAGCGGATCGCCGTGCGGCAGCCCGACGGAACCCTCCGCAAGGAGGAGAACGTCGAGACCTCCGTCTACGCGCGGGTGCTGGCCGAGGATGCCATGGGCGCCGACGGTCAGGTCGCGGCTCCGGCCGGGACCGACCTGGGCGACCAGGTCATCGAGCAGCTGGTACAGGCCGGCGTCGAGGAGCTCCGGGTGCGCAGCGTGCTCACCTGCGACTCGCGGGTCGGTGCCTGTGCGGCGTGCTACGGCCGTTCGCTCGCGAGCGGCAAGCTGGTCGACATCGGTGAGGCCGTCGGCATCATCGCGGCGCAGTCAATCGGTGAGCCGGGTACCCAGCTGACCATGCGGACGTTCCACACCGGCGGTGTCGCCGGTGAGGACATCACGCACGGTCTGCCTCGTGTGGTCGAGCTCTTCGAGGCGCGCCAGCCCAAGGGGAAGGCGCCGATCGCGGAGGTGTCTGGTCGGGTCCGCATCGAGGACTCCGAGAAGAGCCGCAAGCTCGTGGTCATCCCCGACGACGGCAGCGAGGAGAAGGCCTACCCGGTCTCCAAGCGCTCCCGGTTGCTCGTCGAGGAGGGCACCCGCGTCGAGGTGGGTCAGCAGCTCACGCACGGTACGCCGGACCCGCAGGACGTGCTCCGCGTTCTCGGTATGCGCGCCGTGCAGCAGCACCTCGTGGACGAGGTCCAGGAGGTCTACCGCTCGCAGGGCGTGGCGATCCACGACAAGCACATCGAGACCATCGTCCGGCAGATGCTGCGACGGGTCACCGTGATCGAGTCGGGCGACTCCAACCTCCTTCCCGGCGAGCTCGTCGAGCGGATCCGGTTCGAGGAGGAGAACCGTCGGGTCGTCGCCGAAGGCGGCACCCCGGCCTCCGGTCGTCCGGTGCTCATGGGTATCACCAAGGCGTCGCTCGCGACGGACTCGTGGCTGTCAGCCGCGTCCTTCCAGGAGACCACCAAGGTCCTCACGGAGGCCGCGATCAACGGCAAGAGCGACTCGCTGCGGGGTCTGAAGGAGAACGTCATCATCGGAAAGCTCATCCCGGCTGGTACCGGCATGGACCGTTACCGCAACATCCGGGTGGAGCCGACCGAGGAGGCGAAGGCCGCGATGTACTCCATGGTGGGCTACGAGGGCTACGACGCCGACTACTCGTTCGGCGCGGGCTCCGGCGAGGCTGTCCGCCTGGAGGACTTCGACTTCGGCGGATACACCAGCTGAGAGAAGTCTCGTCACGCCGCGGGCGGCGACCGTCCCTTTCGGAGATGGGTCGCCGCCCGCGGCCGTTTTCGGGCACGGGGTCGGGCACGCCCGGCGGGCCGAGGTGGGGGAGGCCGGAGTCGGCCCTGGCCGGGAGCGACCGGTCGAAGTGCCCCGGCGACGCCGCTCTCGTGTCCGCCAGGCGCCCGTCGGGGAATGTTCGGCCCGTGGACACCGTTGTCACACTCTGACACCCAGGATTGGACGGTCCGTTCGGATCGTCGCGTCCGTCCGGTCCACCGGGAGTTTCGGTGCCAGGAGGGGCCCTTCGGCCCGTGCGGGTTACCCGTTGCCTGGCGTTCGCCGTCCGTTTCGTTCCGTTCGCCGTCGCCTCCGCGGGGCGGGCTCGGGGCCCGACTGGGCGGGCGTCAGAGCTTCGTCCCATCGGCCCGCTTCGCCCGGGCCGGCGAGCGGTCGGGAGGCCGGCGCGGGCAGGGCGTGGCGCCGGGACGGGCATAGCATTCCGAGGGTGTGTAGGGTGTGCGATGGGGCCGGGAACGATCCGTTTTGACCTTCGACGGTCAGGCGGGTAAGGTTCGACGTCGTGCCCGGCTGTAGCTGGGCATTCACGTGTGCCCTGCCGGGATGCGCGTGAGGTCTTCAGATCCCGTCGCTCGAGACGATTTCGACGATTGGGGGCGCCCGACGACACACCCGACCGCGGGGGTCGTTCGGTGGGGCCACGAAACGTCGCCGCCACGAAGACAGTCCACACCGGAGAGACAAAAGTCCACCGAGAAGATAAGGGAACGACGCGGTGCCCACGATCCAGCAGTTGGTCCGTAAGGGCCGCAAGGACAAGGTGTCCAAGAACAAGACGCCGGCGCTCAAGGGGTCGCCCCAGCGGCGTGGCGTGTGCATGCGCGTCTACACCACCACTCCTCGTAAGCCCAACTCGGCGCTCCGCAAGGTGGCCCGTGTTCGCCTGACGAGCCAGATCGAGGTCACGGCCTACATTCCTGGCGTTGGTCACAACCTGCAGGAGCACTCGATGGTGCTCGTGCGTGGTGGCCGGGTGGCAGACCTTCCCGGTGTCCGGTACAAGATCGTTCGTGGCTCTCTCGACACCCAGGGTGTGAAGGGCCGCAAGCAGGCGCGCAGCCGTTATGGTGCCAAGAAGGAGAAGAGCTAATGCCGCGCAAGGGCCCGGCTCCGAAGCGTCAGCCGATCGTTGACCCTGTCTACGCGTCGCCGCTGGTGAGTCAGCTGATCAGCAAGATCCTGAAGAGCGGCAAGAAGCAGCTCGCCCAGCGCATCGTCTACACCGCGCTCGAGGGTTGCCGGGACAAGACCGGAACCGACCCGGTGATCACCCTGAAGCGCGCGCTCGACAACGTGAAGCCCACCCTCGAGGTGCGCAGCCGCCGGGTTGGTGGGGCGACCTACCAGGTCCCGGTCGAGGTGCGCCCCGCCCGCTCGACGACCCTGGCCATGCGCTGGCTGGTGAGCTACTCCCAGTCCAGGCGTGAGAAGGCCATGGCCGAGCGTTTGATGAACGAGATCCTGGACGCCTCCAACGGCCTCGGCGCAAGTGTCAAGCGACGCGAGGACACCCACAAGATGGCGGAGTCCAACAAGGCGTTTGCGCACTACCGCTGGTAGTCCGCCCGCACCTGATCACGGGCGGGAAGCCGCCCTTACCAGGCGCGGACCCCGCTCCCATCTGCCGATTGCCGAGACCCACGAGAGAACCGACAGCCTGATGGCGACCGACCTTCGCAGTGTCGACCTGGCCAAAGTCCGCAACATCGGAATCATGGCCCACATCGACGCGGGCAAGACGACGACAACCGAACGGATCCTGTTCTACACCGGAATCACCTACAAGATCGGTGAGGTCCATGAGGGCGCAGCCACCATGGACTGGATGGAGCAGGAGCAGGAGCGCGGCATCACGATCACGTCTGCCGCGACGACCTGTCACTGGAAAGACCACCAGATCAACCTGATCGACACCCCCGGACACGTCGACTTCACCGTCGAGGTGGAGCGCAACCTCCGGGTGCTCGACGGTGCGGTCGCGGTGTTCGACGGCGTGGCTGGTGTCGAGCCGCAGTCCGAGACTGTCTGGCGCCAGGCTGATCGCTACAACGTGCCGCGACTCTGCTTCGTCAACAAGATGGACCGGGTTGGCGCGGAGTTCCACCGTTGTGTGGACATGATCGTCAACCGGCTCAACGCGACGCCGGCGGTGCTGCAGTTGCCGCTGGGCGCGGAGGCCGACTTCATCGGCGTGATCGATCTCGTCGAGATGCGCGCCCTCGCCTGGCGTGGCGAGACCCAGAAGGGCGAGGACTACACCGTCGAGGAGATCCCGGCGACGCACGTCGATGCCGCGAAGGAGTGGCACGACCGCCTGGTCGAGACGGTGGCCGAGGCTGACGACACGATGATGGAGATGTACCTCGAGGGCGAGGAGCCCTCGACCGAGCAGCTCAAGGCTGGCATCCGTCGGGCGACCATCGCCGGCAAGATCACGCCCGTGCTGTGCGGTACGGCGTTCAAGAACAAGGGCGTGCAGCCCCTGCTCGACGCCGTGGTCGAGTATCTCCCCTCGCCGGTCGACATCGGTGCTGTCAAGGGTCACTCCCTCAAGGACGAGTCCGAGATCATCGAGCGCGAGCCCGAGGACGACGCGCCGCTCGCCTCGCTGGCGTTCAAGATCATGAGCGACCCGCACCTTGGCAAGCTGACGTACCTGCGGATCTACTCCGGCACGCTCACCGCCGGCACCCAGGTGCTGAACAGCACCAAGGACCGCAAGGAGCGGATCGGCAAGATCTACCGCATGCACGCCAACAAGCGTGAGGAGATCGAGCGCGCGTCTGCCGGCCAGATCGTCGCCGTGATGGGTCTGAAGCAGACCACCACCGGTGAGACGCTCTGCGGCCCCGAGGCGCCGATCATCCTGGAGTCCATGAACTTCCCGGCTCCGGTGATCTCGGTCGCCATCGAGCCGAAGACCAAGAGCGACCAGGAGAAGCTCTCCGGAGCCATCCAGCGCCTCGCCGAGGAAGACCCGACTTTCCAGGTGCGCACCGACCAGGAGACCGGTCAGACGATCATCTCCGGTATGGGCGAGCTGCACCTCGACATCCTGGTCGACCGGATGAAGCGCGAGTTCCGGGTCGAGGCCAACGTCGGTAAGCCGCAGGTCGCCTACCGCGAGACGGTCCGTAACAAGGTCGAGAAGGTCGAATACACCCACAAGAAGCAGACGGGTGGTTCGGGCCAGTTCGGTCGGGTCATCATCGACCTGGAGCCCACCGGTGGCGAGGGCGAGGGCGGCTACGAGTTCGTCAACGCCGTCAGCGGTGGCCGGATCCCGCGGGAGTACATCCCGGCCGTCGACGAGGGCATCCAGGAGGCCATGGAGTTCGGCGTACTCGCCGGCTACCCGATGGTCGACATCAAGGTCACGTTGCAGGACGGTGCCTACCACGACGTCGACTCCTCCGAACTCGCCTTCAAGATCGCCGGTTCGATGGCATTCAAGGAGGCCGCGCGCCGCGCCAAGCCGACCTTGCTCGAGCCGATCTTCAAGGTCGAGGTCACGACGCCCGATGACTACCTCGGTGACGTGATCGGTGACATCAACAGCCGTCGCGGGCACGTCCAGAAGATGGACGAGTTCGCTGGCAACCGGGTCATCACAGCGCTTGTGCCGCTGTCGGAGACCTTCGGGTACGTTGGCGACCTGCGAAGCAAGACGCAGGGCCGCGCCGTGCCGCACATGGAGTTCCACTCCTACGCCGAGGTTCCCAGGACCGTGGCGGAAGAGATTGTGAAGAAGGTACGGGGCGAATAACCCCGCCCACGCCATCAGTCCGTATAGTTCCGCGCCTAGTCCGAACGGCGTAGAAAGCAAGAAACCAGGAGGAGCCCGAAGTGGCGAAGGCGAAGTTCGAGCGCACTAAGCCGCACGTCAACATCGGCACCATTGGGCACATCGACCACGGCAAGACGACTCTCACCGCGGCGATCACCAAGGTGCTGCACGAGAAGATGCCGGACGTCAATCCCTTCTATGCCTTCGACCAGATCGACAAGGCGCCGGAAGAGAAGCAGCGCGGTATCACCATCACGATCGCGCACGTCGAGTACCAGACGGAGAAGCGTCACTACGCCCACGTCGACTGCCCGGGTCACGCCGACTACATCAAGAACATGATCACCGGTGCCGCCCAGATGGACGGTGCGATCCTGGTGGTCGCGGCGACCGACGGCCCCATGCCGCAGACGCGTGAGCACGTGCTGCTCGCCCGCCAGGTCGGCGTCCCCTACATCGTCGTCGCGCTGAACAAGGCCGACATGGTGGAGGACGAGGAGATCCTGGAGCTCGTTGAGCTCGAGGTTCGTGAGCTCCTCACGTCGCAGGAGTTCCCCGGCGACGACGCTCCCGTGGTCCGTGTCTCGGCGCTCAAGGCGCTCGAGGGCGACCCGGAGTGGGCCGAGAAGATCATGGAGCTCATGGCGGCCGTCGACGAGTCCGTGCCGGAGCCGGCACGCGAGATCGACAAGCCGTTCCTGATGCCGGTCGAGGACGTCTTCACGATCACCGGTCGCGGCACGGTCGTGACCGGTCGCGTCGAGCGTGGTGTTCTCAAGGTCAACGAGGAGGTCGAGCTGGTCGGTATCCGTCCCGGCCCGGCCCCCAAGACCACCGTCACCGCCGTCGAGATGTTCCGCAAGATCCTCGACGAGGCTCGCGCGGGTGAGAACGTCGGCCTGCTCCTTCGCGGCACCAAGCGCGAGGACGTCGAGCGTGGCATGGTTATCGTGAAGCCTGGCACCAACACTCCGCACACGGAGTTCGATGCTCAGGTCTACGTGCTGTCCAAGGAGGAGGGTGGCCGTCACAAGCCCTTCTTCAACAACTACCGCCCGCAGTTCTACTTCCGCACGACGGACGTCACGGGTGTCGTCCACCTGCCGGAAGGGACCGAGATGGTCATGCCGGGCGACAACACCGAGATGAAGGTCGAACTGATCCAGCCCATCGCGATGGAGGAGCAGCTTCGCTTCGCCATCCGCGAGGGTGGCCGCACCGTTGGTGCGGGTCGGGTCACGAACATCATCAAGTAACTCCACCTGTGAGCGGGGTGGACCGCGCACCGCGGTCCACCCCGCTTGCTGTGAGGCCCCGATTGGTCATCAGACGGGGACTCTGGCATACTGCTGCAGTTGCCTACGGCTGGCCGCCGGGGCGTGTCGTCGTGGGAGGGTTTTCCCACGGACGCCGCTGACACGGAGGCTTTGCTCCCGGTTCGTGGGAGTGCCTGGCGCCTTGATTCCTAGTGGATCAGGTGACGTGGACGCCGCAGGACAATGTTCGCGCTCGGTCCTTCCGAGCCTTCGCTTTTCCCTGCCGGGTTCCGCATTTCGTGGGATCCATGCGGTCGAGGTGTGCGACACACCCGACCGCGGGGGTCGGAGGTAGGCGAGACCGGAGGCGAATCCGTGAGGCTTCACCCGAAGCTTCGCGGCGCAGCCCAGGGCCGCGGCCAACCGGAGCACAGCCGGACAGGCACTCGGGGGCCCACCGCTCCCGGCGTACGAGAGAAGGACGCGAAACAGCCATGGCGGGACAGAAGATCCGCATCAGGCTCAAGGCCTACGACCACCAGGTCATCGACACGTCGGCGCGCAAGATCGTCGACACGGTGACCCGGACGGGCGCGAAGATCGCCGGGCCGGTGCCGCTGCCCACCGAGAAGAACGTCTTCTGCGTCATCCGCTCGCCGCACAAGCACAAGGACAGCCGCGAGCACTTTGAGATGCGGACGCACAAGCGGCTCATCGACATCATCGACCCCACGCCGAAGACGGTCGACTCGCTGATGCGACTCGACCTGCCTGCCGGCGTCGACATCGAGATCAAGCTCTGAGGGACGCACCTATGAGCAGCGTGAACAGTGTGAGCCAAGGCGCGGCCCGAGAGGTACGCGGCCTGTTGGGCGAGAAGGTCGGCATGACGCAGACCTGGGACGACCAGAACCGTCTGGTACCGGTGACTGTGGTCAAGGCCGGTCCGTGCGTGGTCACCCAGGTGCGGACGCCGGAGAAGGACGGCTACGCGGCGGTCCAGATCGCGTTCGGCGCGATCGACCCGCGCAAGGTCAACAAGCCCGACCAGGGCCACTTCGCCAAGGCGGGTGTGACGCCGCGCCGGTACGTGATCGAGCTTCGTACGGCCGACGCCGCTTCCTACACCACCGGCCAGGAACTCACGGCCGGGGTGTTCGAGGCCGGCGAGGACGTCGACGTCACGGCGACCAGCAAGGGCAAGGGCTTCGCCGGCGTCATGAAGCGGCACGGATTCTCCGGTCTGCGCGCGAGCCACGGTGTGGAGCGCAAGCACCGCTCCCCGGGCTCGATCGGCGCCTGCGCGACGCCTGGCCGCGTCTTCAAGGGCGTCCGGATGGCGGGTCGGATGGGCGGCGTCCGGGTGACCACCCAGAACGTCACCGTCCACTCGGTGGACGCTGAGAAGGGGCTCGTCCTGCTGAAGGGTGCCGTTCCCGGCGCCCGCGGCGGGATGGTCCTCATCCGCAACGCGGCGAAGGGAGCGGCCAAGTGACGGCGACGAGCATCGATGTCGTCGACCACGCCGGCACCAAGACCGGTTCGGTCGACCTGCCGGCCGAGATCTTCGACGTCCAGGTCAACATGCCGTTGATCCACCAGGTCGTGGTCGGTCAGCTGGCGGCGGCCCGGCAGGGCACGCACGCGACCAAGACGCGGGCCGACGTGGCCGGTGGTGGCGCCAAGCCCTACCGCCAGAAGGGCACCGGCCGAGCTCGGCAGGGTTCCCGCCGCGCTCCGCAGTTCGCCGGCGGTGGCGTGGTCCACGGACCGCAGCCGCGCAGCTATGACCAGCGGACGCCGAAGAAGATGAAGGCCGCCGCCCTGCGCGGTGCGCTGTCGGACCGGGCTCGGCACGGCCGCGTCCACGTGGTCAGCTCGCTGCTCGAGGGCGACGTTCCCTCGACGAAGCAGGCGGTCCTGGCGCTCGCGAAGGTCGCGACCGGCACTCAGCTGCTGGTCGTGCTGGACCGGGACGACGCGGTCACCTGGAAGAGCCTGCGCAACGTCGCGAGTGTGCACCTGATCGTTCCGGATCAGCTCAACACCTACGACGTTCTGACGTCCGACGAGGTGGTCTTCACCAGCGCCGCCTACCAGTCCTTCACCGGCGTCGAGTCGGCGGGGGAGCAGGCGGCCAAGAAGTCGGCGAAGAAGGCAACGGACGCAGGGGAGGCTGAGGCGTGAGCAACCTGCACAAGGACCACCGCGACGTGCTCATCGCGCCGGTGATCAGCGAGAAGAGCTACGGCCTCCTCGATCAGAACAAGTACACCTTCCTGGTGCAGCCAGGCGCCAACAAGACCGAGATCAAGATCGCGGTCGAGAAGGTGTTCGACGTGAAGGTGACCGAGGTCAACACGATCAACCGGCAGGGCAAGCGTCGCCGTACCCGCTACGGCTGGGGACACCGCGCGAGCACCAAGCGCGCGATTGTCACCGTGGCCGACGGCCAGCGGATCGACATCTTCGGCGGACCGGTTTCGTAAGGCGAGGACTGACGAATGGCTATCCGTAAGTACAAGCCGACGACTCCCGGTCGTCGAGGCGCGAGCGTCTCGGACTTCGCGGAGATCACGCGGACGACGCCGGAGAAGTCGTTGCTGCGCCCCCTTCCCAAGAAGGGTGGCCGCAACAACACCGGCCGAATCACGACCAGGCACCAGGGCGGCGGTCACAAGCGCGCCTACCGTCTGATCGACTTCCGTCGCTTCGACAAGGACGGCGTGCCCGCGAAGGTCGCCCAGATCGAGTACGACCCCAACCGCACCGCGCGAATCGCGCTGCTGCACTACGTGGACGGCGAGAAGCGCTACATCCTCGCTCCGTCCCGGCTCCAGCAGGGTCAGCGGATCGAGAGCGGTGTCGGCGCCGACATCAAGCCAGGCAACAACCTGCCGCTGCGCAACATCCCGGTCGGCACCACGGTGCACGCGATCGAGCTCCGCCCGGGCGGCGGCGCGAAGATCGGCCGCTCCGCCGGTGCGAGCGTTCAGCTGGTCGCCCGTGAAGGCGCGATGGCGTCGCTGCGGATGCCGTCCGGTGAGATCCGGATGGTCGACGTCCGCTGCCGCGCCACCGTCGGCGAGGTCGGCAACGCCGAGCAGAGCAACGTCTCGCTCGGTAAGGCCGGTCGTAACCGCTGGAAGGGCAAGCGGCCGTCGGTGCGCGGTGTCGCGATGAACCCGGTCGACCACCCGCTCGGTGGTGGTGAGGGTAAGTCCTCCGGTGGTCGCCACCCGGTGTCGCCGTGGGGTAAGCCCGAGGGCCGCACCCGCAAGAACAAGCCAAGTGACCGTTTGATCGTCCGTCGTCGCAAGAGCGGCAAGCAGCGGTAGAAGGAGCCTGAACGATGCCACGCAGCCTCAAGAAGGGCCCCTTCGTGGATGACCACCTGATGAAGAAGGTGGATGTCCAGAACGACAAGGGGAGCAAGCAGGTCATCAAGACCTGGTCGCGCCGCTCGATGATTGTGCCGGCGATGCTCGGCCACACGATCGCCGTTCACGACGGACGCAAGCACGTGCCGGTCTTCGTGACCGAAGCGATGGTCGGGCACAAGCTCGGCGAGTTCGCGCCGACGCGGACCTTCCGCGGTCACGAGAAGGATGACCGAAGGAGCCGGCGCCGGTGACCGCGACAAGGAGTGACGCCATGGAAGCGGCCGTGGAGGCCAGGGCCGTTGCGCGATTCGTCCGCATCACCCCGCGAAAGGCCCGCCGAGTCGTGGACCTCATCCGCGGCCGTAGCGCCGAGGACGCGGTGACGATGCTGCGGTTCGCGCCGCAGGCGGCGAGTGAGCCGGTGCGCAAGGTGCTGGAAAGCGCGATGGCGAACGCCGAGCACAACCTGCAGCTGGGAAGGAACACCCTGCGGGTTACTCGTGCGTACGTCGACGAGGGCCCCACGATGAAGCGCTGGCGAGCCCGCGCACAGGGGCGGCCCGGCCCGCTGGAGAAGCGGACCTGTCACATCACTGTGGTCGTCGAGCCCGTCCAGGAGCAGCCCGGGGCCGGCCAGAACAGGAACAGGAGGGCCCGATAGTGGGACAGAAGGTCAACCCGCACGGGTACCGCCTCGGCATCACCACCGACCACAAGAGCCGGTGGTACGCCGACAAGCTTTACAAGTCCTACATCGCTGAGGACGTGTCGATCCGTCGGCTCCTCACCAAGGGCATGGACCGCGCCGGCATCTCGAAGGTGGAGATCGAGCGCACCCGTGACCGGGTTCGGGTCGACATCTACACCGCGCGTCCGGGCATCGTGATCGGCCGTCGCGGCGTCGAGGCCGACCGGATCCGCGGCGAGCTCGAGAAGCTCACCGGCAAGCAGGTCCAGATGAACGTCCTCGAGGTGAAGAACCCCGAGGTCGACGCGCAGCTGGTCGCCCAGGGCGTGGCCGAGCAGCTGGCCAGCCGGGTGGCGTTCCGTCGTGCGATGCGTAAGGCGCTCCAGAGCGCGTCGAAGGCCGGCGCACTGGGGATCAAGGTCCAGTGCTCTGGTCGCCTCGGCGGCGCGGAGATGTCGCGGTCGGAGTTCTACCGCGAGGGCCGCGTGCCCCTGCACACGCTCCGCGCGGACATCGACTACGGGTTCTACGAGGCCCGTACGACGTTCGGCCGGATCGGCGTGAAGGTCTGGATCTACAAGGGCGAGGTGCCGGTTTCCCGCGCCGAGCGCGAGCAGAAGCAGATGGAGGCCCGCAGCGCTGCGCAGCGGCGCCCCGGCGGCGAGCGTCCCCCGCGTGGTGGACGTCGCGGCGGTGGCGAGCGGCGTGAGCGGCGCGACGGTGGGCGGCAGGCCGCGGCCTCCGCTCCCGAGGCCGGCGCGGCTGAGTCCGCCGGCGCGGCCTCCGGTACGACGAGCCCGGGACAGGAGGGCTGAGGATGCTCATCCCGCGGAAGGTCAAGCACCGCAAGCAGCACCACCCGAACCGGCGTGGCATGGCAAAGGGCGGCACTGCGGTGACGTTCGGTGAGTACGGCATCCAGGCGCTGGAGAGCCACTACATCACCAACCGGCAGATCGAGGCCGCTCGTATCGCCATGACTCGGCACATCAAGCGTGGCGGCAAGGTGTGGATCAACATCTTCCCCGACCGCCCGCTGACCAAGAAGCCCGCCGAGACCCGGATGGGTTCCGGTAAGGGTTCGCCGGAGTGGTGGATCGCCAACATCAAGCCTGGTCGGGTGATGTTCGAGCTCTCCTACCCCGATGAGGGCGTGGCTCGCGAGGCGTTGACGCGCGCGATTCACAAGCTGCCTATGAAGTGCCGCATCGTGAAGCGTGAGGCAGGTGAAGGCTGATGGCCACGACATCGAAGGCCACTGAGCTGCGCAACCTCGGCGAGGACGAGCTGGCCGACAAGCTTCGTGAGGCGAAGGAAGAGCTTTTCAACCTGCGCTTCCAGGGAGCGACCGGGCAGCTGGAGAGTCACGGCCGGCTGCGCATCGTGCGGCGCGAGATCGCACGGATCTACACCGTGATGCGCGAGCGTGAGCTCGGCATCACCGCCGCGGTCGACTCCGACTCGACGGCGGAGGGAGTCGCATGAGCACGAACGAAGAGGTGGGTTCGGTGGCCGCCACGCAGACGAGTGCGCAGACGAGCGAGAAGCGAGGCTTCCGCAAGTCCCGTGAGGGCCTGGTCGTCAGCGACAAGATGGACAAGACCGTGGTGGTCGAGGTCGAGGACCGCGTGAAGCACGCGCTCTACGGCAAGGTCATGCGGCGGACCAACCGGCTCAAGGCTCACGACGAGGCCAACGAGTGTGGCGTCGGCGACCGGGTGCTCCTGATGGAGACGCGCCCGATGTCGGCGACCAAGCGCTGGCGAGTCGTGGAGATCCTCGAGAAGGCCAAGTAAGGATTTCGAGCGAGCAACATGCCCGCTAAGAAGACAGCCGATCGGCCGCGCCGGTCGACGAGGCAGTTGGACAGCCGGCCAGGCCGGTTGCGTCGTCCGACAGGGAGACTGTGGTGATTCAGCAGGAGTCGCGACTGAAAGTCGCCGACAACACCGGTGCCAAGGAGATCCTGTGCATCCGGGTCCTCGGCGGCTCCGGTCGGCGCTACGCCGGGATCGGCGACGTGATCGTCGCCACTGTGAAGGACGCCATTCCCGGCGGCAACGTCAAGAAGGGCGAGGTCGTCAAGGCCGTCGTCGTGCGCACCGTGAAAGAGCACCGCCGTCCGGACGGGTCCTACATCCGCTTCGACGAGAACGCCGCCGTCCTCCTGAAGAGCGACGGCGAACCGCGCGGAACCCGTATCTTCGGGCCGGTCGGCCGTGAGCTTCGCGAGAAGCGGTACATGCGGATCATCTCGCTCGCGCCGGAGGTGCTCTAGACAATGGCGAATTCGCTGCACATCAAGAAGGGCGACCTCGTACGGGTCACCGTCGGCCGCGACCGTGGTGTCGAGGGCAAGGTGATCGAGGTGGATCCGACCAAGGGTCGGGTCTTCGTCGAGGGCGCCAACCGCGTGAAGCGGCACACGAAGGTCGTCCAGGGCGGCGGCCGTCAGGGCACGACCGGCGGCATCGTGACGCAGGAGGCATCGATTCCGGTCTCCAACGTCACCCTGCTGGTCGAGGTCGACGGCAAGAAGGTGCCGACCCGAGTGGGCTACGAGCGGCGTGAGGTCGAGAAGACCCGGGCCGACGGCACGACGTACAAGGGATTCCGCAGCGTGCGCATCGCGCGGAAGACCGGCGAGGAGATCTGATGACGGCTGCGACCCAGGAGCGCGTGCAGCCTCGCCTCAAGGCGCGCTACCGCGACGAGATCTCCGCCGCTCTGCGGCAGGAGTTCGGCTTCGCCAACGTGATGCAGGTCCCGACGGTGACCAAGGTCGTCGTCAACATGGGTGTCGGTGACGCCGCCCGGGACTCCAAGCTGATCGACGGTGCGGTCCGTGACCTGACGGCCATCACCGGGCAGAAGCCGGCGGTGACCAGGGCGCGGAAGTCGATCGCGCAGTTCAAGCTGCGGGAAGGCATGCCGATCGGCACCCACGTGACGCTGCGCGGTGACCGGATGTGGGAGTTCCTCGACCGGTTGCTGTCGCTCGCACTGCCACGGATCCGGGACTTCCGGGGCCTGTCGCCCAAGCAGTTCGACGGCCGCGGCAACTACACGTTCGGTCTCACGGAGCAGGTGATGTTCCACGAGATCGATCCCGACAAGATCGACCGGTCGCGTGGCATGGACATCACCGTGGTGACGACCGCTTCGACCGACGACGAGGGGCGCGCTCTCCTCCGACACCTCGGTTTCCCGTTCAAGGAGTCCTGACGTGGCAAAGACAGCCCTGATCAACAAGGCGAAGGCCAAGCCGAAGTTCGCGGTGCGCGCCTACACCCGCTGCCAGCGGTGCGGACGCCCGAAGGCCGTCTTCCGCAAGTTCGGGCTGTGCCGGATCTGCCTGCGCGAGATGGCCCACCGCGGCGAGCTGCCCGGTGTGACCAAGAGCAGCTGGTAGACCCACCGAAGGCATGGACACAGCCCTTCCCAACTAGTCGCCAAAGGTCCGGGGTGCCGGAAACCGTGGCGAGAAAGTGGCCAGACCTATGAGCATGACCGACCCGATCGCAGACATGTTGACTCGTCTGCGCAACGCCAACCGGGCGTATCACGACACCACCACGATGCCGTACAGCAAGCTGAAGGCCGGCATCGCGGAGATCCTCCAGCAGGAGGGCTACATCGCCGGCTGGCGGGTCGAGGAGCCCGAGGCGGGCGCGGTGGGCAAGACCCTGGTGCTCCAGCTGCGCTTCGGCCCCAATCGTGAGCGGTCCATCGCGGGCATCCGGCGGATCTCCAAGCCGGGCCTGCGGGTCTACGCGAAGTCGACCGGGCTGCCGAAGGTGCTCGGCGGACTGGGCATCGCGATCATTTCGACGTCGCAGGGTTTGCTGACAGACCGGCAGGCCAACAAGCGACGCGTGGGCGGCGAAGTCGTCGCCTACGTGTGGTAACGGGAACGGGAAGGAGGAAGGACACCGTATGTCCCGCATCGGCAAGCTCCCCATCCCGGTGCCTTCGGGCGTCGACGTGGCGATCGATGGCCAGACGGTCACCGTGAAGGGGCCCAAGGGAACCCTGACGCACACCGTCGCGGCTCCGATTCAGGTGGTCCAGGACGAAGGGCAGCTCTCGGTCAGGCGGCCTGACGACGAGCGCAAGAGCAAGCAGCTCCACGGCCTCACCCGGACGCTGGTCGCCAACATGGTCACCGGCGTGACCGAGGGCTACGAGCGCAAGCTCGAGATCGTCGGCGTCGGTTACCGCGTCGTCCCCAAGGGGCCGACCCAGCTCGAGCTCTCGCTCGGCTACAGCCACACGATCACGTTCGACGCTCCTGAAGGTGTGTCGTTCGCCGTGGAGAACGCGACGAGGTTCTCGGTCTCCGGGATCGACAAGCAGCAGGTCGGCGAAGTGGCCGCCAACATCCGCAAGCTGCGCAAGCCGGAGCCCTACAAGGGCAAGGGCATCCGTTACGCAGGTGAGCAGATTCGCCGCAAGGTCGGAAAGGCTGGTAAGTAACCGATGGCCGCCAGTCTCAGCACAAACAGGACGGCGAGCCCGAAGACGCGGGCGCGGTTGCGCCGGCAGCTGCGGGTTCGGAAGAAGGTCTTCGGTACGCCGGAGCGGCCGCGTCTGGTCGTCACCCGGTCTGCTCGGCACGTCGTGGCCCAGCTGGTCGACGACACCATCGGACGCACGTTGGTCTCCGCCTCCACTCTGGAGGCTGACCTGCGGTCGTTGGAGGGTGACAAGACCACTCGGGCGCGTGAGGTCGGGGAGCGGGTCGCGGATCGCGCGAAGGCCGCCGGCGTTTCCGCGGTGGTGTTCGACCGCGCGGGCAACCGTTACCAGGGCCGCATCGCCGCCCTGGCCGACGGCGCTCGCAAGGCCGGGCTCGAGTTCTGACGTTCGACCAGGAGAGAAGAGGTAACCATGGCTGGACCCCAGCAGCGCCGCGGAAGCGGCACTGGTGACCGCCGGGACCGCCGGGACGAACGTCGGGGCGGATCCGCGGCGGAGAAGACCGCTTACATCGAGCGAGTGGTCTCGATCAACCGTGTCGCCAAGGTCGTGAAGGGTGGTCGGCGCTTCAGCTTCACCGCGCTGGTCGTCGTCGGCGACGGTGACGGCACGGTGGGCGTGGGCTACGGCAAGGCCAAGGAAGTGCCGTCCGCGATCGCCAAGGGCGTCGAAGAGGCGAAGAAGCACTTCTTCAAGGTCCCCCGTATCCAGGGCACGATTCCGCACCCCGTGCAGGGTGAGAAGGCAGCGGGCGTCGTCCTGCTTCGCCCGGCTTCGCCCGGTACCGGTGTGATCGCCGGTGGCCCGGTGCGCGCCGTACTCGAGTGCACGGGAATCCACGACATCCTGTCCAAGTCCCTCGGGTCGTCCAACGCGATCAACATCGTCCACGCGACGGTCGAGGCGCTGCGGATGCTCGAGGCACCGGAGTCGGTGGCGGCACGCCGCGGCCTGCCGGTGGAGGACGTGGCTCCGGCCGCTCTGCTGCGCGCCCGCGCGGAGGTGAGCGCGTGATGGGCCAGCTCAAGGTCCGGCAGGTGCGGTCGGCGATCGGCCGCAAGCAGAACCAGCGGGAGACCCTCCGGTCGCTCGGGCTCAAGCGCCTGAACGACGAGGTTGTCAAGGAGGACCGTCCCGAGATCCGGGGCATGATCGCGACGGTGTCGCACCTTGTCGCGGTCGAGGAGGTCGACTGACGATGGCCGAGGCCAAGACGACGAAGGCGTCCGAGCAGGAGGGTCAGACCCGTGGCGGTACGCCGCTTCGGGTCCACCACCTGCGTCCGGCGCCGGGCGCAAAGACGGCCCGCACCCGTGTGGGCCGTGGTGAAGGCAGCAAGGGCAAGACCGCGGGACGCGGCACCAAGGGCAGCAAGGCGCGCGGAAGCGTGCCCGCTGTCTTCGAGGGTGGCCAGATGCCGCTGCACATGCGGCTGCCGAAGCTCAAGGGCTTCAAGAACCCGTTCCGGGTCGAGTACCAGGTGGTCAACCTCGACAAGTTGTCGGCGCTGTACCCCGACGGGGGCAACGTCACGGTCGAGGCGCTGGTCGCCCACGGCGCGGTCCGCGCTGGGCAGCCGGTGAAGATCCTGGGTACCGGCGAGGCCTCGGGAGCGTTCGAGGTGACCGCGCACGCGTTCTCCCAGAGCGCTCAGGAGAAGATCACCGCGGCGGGCGGAACGGTCACCAAGTTGTAGTTCTCCACACAGCGGCATGTGGGGCGCCTCGGGCGATATATGGTTCGGAAGGACCAGCCAGGAGCGCCCCACAGCGCTGTGCCGGGCCAGGCGGCCTGTATTGTCCGAGGAAGCGTCAGGGGTCCGAGGCGACGTCGCGTCGGCAACCCGTGGGGTTAAACCGACCACCGATCACGACGATCCGCCATGAGGCGGCACGCAGGAGGACTGGGTGCTCACCGCGTTCGTCAACGCGTTCAAGACGCCGGACCTGCGAAAGAAGCTGCTTTTCACGCTCTTCATCATCGCGTTGTTCCGGATCGGTTCGGTGCTGCCCACGCCAGGGGTCGACGCCGCTGCCGTTCGTCGCTGCTTGAACCCCGCGTTGCAGGGCAACAACGGCAACAGCATCTACGGGATGCTGAACCTCTTCTCCGGCGGTGCGTTGCTGCAGCTGTCAGTCTTCGCGCTGACGATCATGCCGTACATCACGGCGAGCATCATCATCCAGCTGCTCACGGTGGTGATCCCGCGCCTGGAGGCCCTCAAGAAGGAGGGTCACGCCGGCACGCAGAAGATCACGCAGTACACCCGGTATCTCACCATCGGTCTGGCGATCCTGCAGTCGACGACGATCGTCGCGCTGGCGCGTTCGGGCCAGATGTTCCCCGGCTGTAACGAGACGATCATCCCCAACACTGACGTCCTCACCCTGGCCACGATGGTCCTGGTGATGACCGCCGGCACCGGCGTGATCATGTGGTTCGGCGAGCTGGTCACCGACCGCGGCGTCGGCAACGGCATGTCGGTCCTGATCTTCGTCTCGATCGCGGCGGGCTTCCCGACGGCGCTGTGGAACATCCGCCAGACGCGTGGCTGGGTCACCTTCTTCGTGGTGATCCTCATCGGTCTGGTCATCATGGCGGCCGTCATCTACGTCGAGCAGGCCCAGCGACGGATCCCGGTGCAGTACGCCAAGCGAATGCTCGGGCGTCGCGCCTACGGCGGGAGCTCGACCTACATCCCGCTCAAGGTCAACCAGGCCGGCGTGATCCCGGTGATCTTCGCCTCCAGCCTGCTCTATCTACCGGTACTCGCGGCGCAGTTCAACCAGACCGCGCCATGGGCGGCGTGGATCAACACCAACATCGCCCGCGGCAGTCATCCGGTCTACATGATCGGCTTCTTCGTCCTGATCGTGGCGTTCACGTACTTCTACGTGGGCATCACCTTCAACCCGAAGGAAGTCGCTGACAACATGAAGAAGCACGGCGGCTTCATCCCGGGCATCCGGGCCGGTAAGCCGACCGAGGACTACCTGCAGTACGTGCTCTCTCGCATCACCGCACCAGGGTCGTTCTACTTGGGCATCCTCGCGCTCATCCCATTGATCGCCTTCGCGCTGATCGGGGCGAGCCAGAACTTCCCCTTCGGTGGCACCTCGATCCTGATCGTGGTGGGTGTCGGACTCGACACCGTGAAGCAGATCGAGAGCCAGCTCCAGCAACGGCACTACGAAGGGTTCTTGCGTTGATGCGCCTGCTCATCATGGGTCCACCCGGAGCGGGCAAGGGCACCCAGGCCAAGAAGATCGCCGACAGGCTCACGATCCCGGCCATCTCGACCGGAGACATCCTCCGTGGGAACGTCGAGGACCGCACCTTGCTCGGCCGTGAGGCGAAGCGTTACCTCGACGCCGGCGAGCTGGTGCCCGACGAGATCATCAACGGCATGGTGCGGGGCCGGCTCGACGAGCCGGACACCAAGAACGGCTTCCTGCTCGACGGCTTCCCGCGGACCCTGCCGCAGGTCGGGACACTCGACGACATCCTCGCCGACGAGGGCGTGGCGCTCGACCGGGTACTCGTGCTCACCGCCGACTCCGACGAACTCGTCAAGCGCGTGCTCAACCGCGCGAACGAGAGCGGCCGCAGTGACGACACCGAGGACGTCATCCGGCGCCGGCTCCAGGTCTACGCCGACCAAACCGAGCCGCTGCTCGACGTCTACGCCGGGCGTGGCGTGCTGGTCCTGGTCAACGGCATGGGCGAGATCTCCGAGGTCACCGACCGCGTGCTGACCGCGCTGGCCGACTAGGACGCGTCGGTGTTCCAGGATCGCAAGCTGCACCTGAAGAAGCCTGCCGAGATCGCGCTCATGCGGGAGGCCGGCCTCGTGGTCGGCCGCACCTTGGAGGCGCTGCGTGCGGCTGTCGCCCCCGGGGTGACGACCGCCGACCTCGACGCGCTGGCGGAGGAGCGGATCCGGGCCAGCGGGGCGGTGCCGTCGTTCAAGGGCTACCTCGGCTATCCCGCCTCGATCTGCGCGTCGGTCAACGACGAGGTGGTGCACGGGATCCCGGGCAGCCGAACGCTGCGCGAGGGTGAACTGATCTCCATCGACTGCGGCGCCATCGTCGAAGGCTGGCACGGCGACGCGGCGATCACCGTCCACGTGGGCGAGGTCGATCCGGTCCTCGCGGAGCTCGCCCGGGTGTGCGAGGAGGCGATGTGGCGTGGTCTGGCCGCGGTGCGTCTCGGCGGCCGGCTCAGCGACGTGTCGGCGGCGGTCGAGTCCTACGTCCGCAGCCAGGGCGACTACGGCATCGTCGAGGACTACGTGGGCCACGGCATCGGCACGGAGATGCACCAGCCGCCCAACGTGCCCAACCTCGGTAAGCCCGGCAAGGGTCCGAAGCTCCAGCCCGGACTCGCGATCGCGGTGGAACCCATGATCACCCTGGGGTCCCAGCAGACCGACGTCCTGGACGACGAGTGGACGGTCGTCACCCGCGACGGCGGCGCGTCGGCGCACGTCGAACACACGGTCGCGCTCACGGCGAACGGCCCGTGGGTGCTCACCGCGTTGGACGGGGGAGCGGCGAAGTTCGCCGAGCTCGGTGTCGCGATGGGTGGGCCGGCGACGGTCTCCTGACGGTCAGGGACTTTCCCTGACCAGGTCCCCGCTGTGGATTAGGGGCCATCCCGGATGCGCGACCGGCGAAGGACAGGCAGACTTAGCGCGTGCCGTACGGACCGGATATGCGAGCATCGGACGGTGATCGGGAGAAGATCGCCTCCCGGCTCCGCGATGCGCACGCAGAGGGAAGACTCTCCATCCAGGAGTTCCAGGATCGTCTCGACGCGCTGTACTCAGCGCAGACCTACGGGGAGTTGGAGCCCCTAGTCCGAGACATCCCCGTGATGCGCAACAAGACACCGGCGATCGTGCGATCCGATCCCGCGCCGCGACCCGTTCCGGCCGCGAAACGGAGCGGCGGCGACAAGGCCATGCTCGTCCTGTGGACCATCTGGGCCTGCTTGGTCAGCGTCAACCTCGTGATCTGGGTGCTGGCCTCGATCACCAACCAGGAACTGCTCTACTTCTGGCCGATCTGGGTGGCCGGCCCGTCCGGGGCGGTACTCGGCGCGATCAGCGTGGCCCGGCGCCAGTTCAAGGAGCACGCCTGACCTCGGCCGCGTCCCCGGTCCGAATACTGGACATTTCCGACAAAGGGGCAAGCCTGCGCGGCCGCTGGTCCCGCAAGCGACGGCCAGGTAGCCTGATCCTGCGGTGCTCTCGACGCCCGGTTTCACATCCTGCCCGCAGGTGACGTAGACTCTGACGTCGGTCTTTCCCTGCCCAGCTGCTGGTCGCTTTGTGCACGGGCGGGTATCGATTGCGGGTGGTTCTGACACGGATACCCGTGACGTTTCACATAAGCCAGGCGAAGTGCGGAGGACATGCCGAAAAAGGAAGGTGTCATCGAGATCGAGGGCACGGTGGTCGAGGCGCTCCCCAACGCGATGTTTCGCGTGGAGCTCCAGAACGGCCACAAGGTCCTCGCGCACATCAGCGGCAAGATGCGGCAGCACTACATCCGGATCCTTCCCGAAGACCGTGTGGTTGTGGAGCTGTCCCCCTACGACCTGACTCGTGGGCGGATCGTCTACCGCTACCGCTAGCAGCAACGGGGCCTGCCCCGTCCAGTCCGACATTCCAGTAGGCGGGGCCAGCCCGCTGAGTGGGTAGGCGGGAGCGGCGCTCCCGTCCGGAGAAGGGTCATGAAGGTCCAACCCAGCGTCAAGAAGATCTGTGACAAGTGCAAGGTGATCCGGCGGCACGGCCGGGTCATGGTGATCTGCGAGAACCCGCGCCACAAGCAGCGCCAGGGCTGACCGCCCCGGTACGGCCAGCGCGGCCGATCACCGAACACAACAGAACGCACCGCTCACCAGCGCACGTCGGCTGGTGCCACCCCCGGACGGAGGCCGGGGCCCTGTCGGATCACCGGGTCGAGACCCGAAGCTCCAGGGCGGACAGGGACGCGGCGCGTGAGCAGACCTCCGCTTAGCGAAAGGAAAACTGCCCCAGATGGCACGACTCGTCGGCGTCGACCTCCCGCGCGACAAGCGCATCGAGGTGGCGCTCACCTATATCTTCGGAATCGGCCGGACTCGCGCGCTCGAGACACTGGAGGCGACCGGGGTCAACCCCGACCTCCGGGTGCACGAGCTCGGCGACGAAGAGATCATCAAGCTCCGCGACTGGATCGAGGCCACCTACCGGGTCGAGGGTGACCTCCGTCGTGAGGTCTCCGCCGACATCCGGCGCAAGATCGAGATCGGTTGCTACGAGGGTCTGCGGCACCGTCGCGGCCTTCCTGTGCATGGTCAGCGCACGAGGACCAACGCGCGCACCCGTAAGGGACCCAAGAAGACCGTCGCCGGGAAGAAGAAGCCGGGCCGCAAGTAGCCCCGGGCCCGCCACCGGCCAAGGCCAGCCAACCGAATCGGGACGTCGTTCCCACCTCGATTTCAGGAGTTTCTCGAGCTCATGCCTCCCAAGACCAGGACCGCGGGCGCCAAGAAGGTGCGCCGCAAGGAAAAGAAGAACGTCGCCTTCGGGCACGCGCACGTGAAGAGCACGTTCAACAACACGATCGTGACGGTCACCGACCCGACGGGTGCGGTGATCGCCTGGGCCAGCGCCGGCACGGTCGGCTTCAAGGGCTCGCGCAAGTCGACGCCTTTCGCCGCCCAGATGGCCGCGGAAGCGGCCGCCCGCCGGGCGATGGAGCACGGCATGAAGAAGGTCGACGTCTACGTCCGTGGTCCGGGCTCCGGCCGCGAGACCGCGATCCGCTCCCTCACGGCCACCGGCCTCGAGGTGGGCACCATCCAGGACGTCACCCCCGTGCCCCACAACGGATGCCGCCCGCCGAAGCGGCGTCGCGTCTGACGCGCTGTCCCCTAGAAGGAGATCGACTACATCATGGCCCGTTACACCGGTCCTATGACCAAGAAGTCGCGCCGACTCGGTACGGACATCGTCGGCGGCGACAAGGCGTTCGAGCGCCGTCCCTACCCGCCCGGCCAGCACGGCCGCGGGCGCCCGAAGGAGAGCGAGTATCTCCTGCAGCTGCGGGAGAAGCAGAAGGCTCGCTACTCCTACGGCATCCTCGAGAAGCAGTTCAGCCGCTACTACCAGACGGCGCACCGTCGTCCGGGCAAGACCGGTGACAACCTGCTGCAGCTGCTCGAGTGCCGGCTCGACAACGTGATCTACCGCTCGGGAATCGCGCGGACCCGCCGTCAGGCCCGGCAGCTCGTCGTGCACGGGCACTTCCAGGTCAACGGCCAGAAGGTCAACGTGCCGAGCTTCCAGGTGAGTGCACACGACGTGATCGACGTCCGCACGAAGTCGCGTGAGACGACGCCGTTCATCATCGCGCGGGAAACCCACGGCGAGCGTCCGATTCCGGGTTGGCTGGAAGTCATTCCGGGCACCCTGCGGGTTCTCGTCCACCAGCTCCCGGTCCGGTCCCAGATCGACATCCCGGTCCAGGAGCAGCTGATCGTCGAGTACTACTCGAAGGTCTGATCCACCTCCCGGGGTCACTCCCGGGGGTCCTCTCATTCGCGACGTCATATGGCGGTCGTCGCGGAAAGGAAAGAAACATGCTCATCGCACAGCGCCCCTCGCTCACCGAAGAGGTCGTCGACGAGTTCCGTTCGCGGTTCGTGCTCGAGCCGCTGGAGCCGGGCTTCGGCTACACGCTCGGCAACTCGCTCCGGCGCACGCTGCTGTCCTCGATCCCCGGCGCCGCTGTCACCAGCGTCAAGATCGACGGAGTTCTCCACGAGTTCTCCACGATCCCGGGCGTCAAGGAGGACGTGACAGAGGTCATCCTGAACCTCAAGGAGCTGGTCGTCTCCAGCGAGCACGACGAGCCGGTGACGATGTACCTCCGCAAGCAGGGACCGGGCGACGTCACCGCCGCCGACATCGCGCCTCCGGCCGGTGTCGAGGTGCACAACCCGCAACTGCCGATCGCGACGCTGAACAGCAAGGGCAAGCTCGAGATGGAGCTGGTCGTCGAGCGTGGCCGCGGCTACGTCTCGGCCGTCCAGAACAAGCGGGCGGACGCGGAGATCGGCCGGATCCCGGTCGACTCGATCTACTCGCCGGTGCTCAAGGTCACCTACAAGGTCGAGGCGACCCGCGTCGAGCAGCGGACCGACTTCGACCGCCTGATCGTCGACGTCGAGACCAAGCCGAGCATGCGGCCGCGTGACGCGGTGGCGAGCGCCGGCAAGACCCTGGTCGAGCTGTTCGGGCTCGCCCGGGAGCTCAACGTCGACGCCGAGGGCATCGACATCGGCCCCTCGCCGGTCGACGCGCAACTCGCTGCCGACCTGGCACTGCCGGTCGAGGACCTCAACCTCACGGTCCGGTCCTACAACTGCCTCAAGCGCGAGGGCATCCACACCGTGGGCGAGCTGATCTCGCGCAGCGAGCAGGACCTGCTCGACATCCGCAACTTCGGTGCGAAGTCCATCGACGAGGTGAAGCAGAAGCTCGTCGGGATGGGGCTGTCCCTCAAGGACAGTGCGCCCGGCTTCGACCCCACCGCCGCTGTCGACTCCTTCGACGAGGAAGACGAGAGCTACGCGGAGACCGAGCAGTACTGATGACCGGAAGGGCGCCGTGAGGCGCCCGCCCGGCAGCAGCAGAACCAGAAGTACACCGATCCCCCGAGAGCGGGGGGCTACACCACCCGCCCCCGCGGGTGGGGACGAGTGTTCCCACCCGCACTGACACCGGTACCTGATCCGGCCGGTGCAGGAAGGAGTCCTGTTCGATGCCTACCCCCACCAAGGGCCCGCGTCTCGGCGGCAGCCCGGCGCACGAGCGGCTGATGCTCGCCAACCTCGCGACGGCGCTGTTCCAACACGGCCGGATCACGACGACGGAGACCAAGGCCCGTCGCCTGCGGCCGTTCGCGGAGCGGCTGGTCACCAAGGCCAAGCGTGGCGACCTGCACGCACGTCGACAG
This sequence comes from Actinopolymorpha pittospori, assembly GCF_014873875.1. Taxonomy (GTDB): domain Bacteria; phylum Actinomycetota; class Actinomycetes; order Propionibacteriales; family Actinopolymorphaceae; genus Actinopolymorpha; species Actinopolymorpha pittospori. The sequence continues at coordinate 4,509,602 of NZ_JADBEM010000001.1, forward strand.
GTGCACGCGGTGATCCGGGACAAGGACGTCGTGCACGTGCTGTTCGCGGAGATCGGTCCGCAGTACGCCACCCGTCCCGGCGGCTACACCCGCATCACCAAGATCGGTCCGCGCAAGGGCGACAACGCGCCCATGGCCGTGATCGAGCTGGTCGAGGGTGCGCCGAGCGTCACGACGAGCAGCGCCCCCGCGGCGCAGGAGCAGCCGGCCGCCGCTTCGGCAGCCGAGTCCACTCCGGCCGAGGAGACCGCCCCGGCCGCGTCGGAGGAGGCCGCTGAGGCCAAGGCCGACGACGACAAGGACGGTAAGTCCTGACGGCTGGTCGCCCATCCGCTCACGAGCCCGCTGACCCTTCCCTCGGGGAGGACAGCGGGCTCGCGTGCCTTCCCCCTGAGCGGCTGGATCCTCTATTGCGCCTTCGGTTGGGCGTGGCCTACGACGGGACCAGGTTCGCCGGGTGGGCCGCCCAACCCGGCCAGCGCACCGTCGAGGGCGAGCTGGAGGAGGCGCTGGTCCGGGTCCTGCGGCTCGACGGTCCCGTCGCGGTGACGTGTGCGGGACGTACGGACGCCGGTGTCCACGCCCGGGGGCAGGTCTGTCATGTCGACGTACCCACGACGGCGTTCGCGGCGACCTCGGGGCGCTCGTCCCGTTCGCCCGAGCTCGCACTGACCACCCGCCTGCTCGGTACGCTTCCGCCGGACATCCGGGTGCGTCGGGTCGTGGTGGCGCCCGACGGGTTCGACGCGCGCTTCTCGGCGCTGTGGCGGCGGTACGCCTACCGCATCTGCGACGACCCCGCGGCCGAGGACCCGCTCCGGCGTTTCGAGATCCTCGAGCATCACCGGCGTCCCCTCGACGTCTCCGCCATGAACGCCGCCGCCGGCCGGATGCTCGGCGAGCACGACTTCGCGGCCTTCTGCCGTCGCCGCGAGGGCGCGACCACGATCCGGCGGCTGCTGGAGCTGTCCTGGGAGCGCGAGTCGTCCGGGCTGCTCGTGTGCCGCGTGGTGGCGGACGCGTTCTGCCACTCGATGGTGCGCGCCCTGGTGGGCGCGCTGTTGCGGGTCGGCGAGGGTGCCCGTCCCGACGACTGGCCGGCGCGCGTCCTGTCGGGGAAGGTCCGAGACTCGGGCGTGAACGTCGTACCCGCTCGAGGTCTCACCCTGGAAGAGGTCGGATACCCGCCCGCCGACGCGCTCGCGGCACGGGCGGACGAAGCACGCCGGAAGAGGACCCTCGCGTCGTGAGCGACCACTACTTCTCCGTCGAGCCAGGTTCGAAGGCGACGCCGCGGACGGTCGAGTTCACCGTCCACGGCCGGGCCTACTCGCTCTCCTCGTCCACGGGGATCTTCTCCGGGGACCGGCTCGACCTGGGCACGTCGGTGCTGCTGCGCGAGGCGCCGTTGCCATCAGGGCCGGGCACCTTCCTCGACCTCGGCTGCGGGTACGGCCCGATCGCGAGCGTTCTCGCCACCCAGGTGCCCGGCTCGACCGTGTGGGCGGTCGACGTGAACACCCGGGCGCTCGACCTGACGAGGGAGAACGCCGCCCGCCTCCAGGTCGCCGACCGGGTGCGGGTCGCGCCGCCCGAGGGCGTACCCGACGATCTGCGCTTCGACGAGATCTGGTCCAACCCACCGATCCGGATCGGCAAGCCCGCCCTGCACGGACTGCTCGAGCAGTGGCTACGCAGGCTCAGCCCGAACGGCGTGGCCTGGCTGGTCGTCGGCAGGAACCTCGGCGCCGACTCCCTGCAGCGCTGGCTCGTGGAGCAGGGCTGGCGGTGCGACCGACAGGCGAGCGCGAAGGGCTTCCGGGTGCTCGCCGTGCGCCGGGGCCAGGACTGACGCGGCGGAGGGACGCGTCAGCGGACGCCCGGTGCGGCGGGGATCGCGGGTGTGGCGGTGGGCCCCGGGACGTCAGGGGTGGCCGTTGGCTGGGGCGGGATCGCGGGTGTGGCGGTGGGCTCCTGAACGTCAGGGGTGGCCGTTGGCTGGGGCGGGATCGCGGGTGTGGCGGTCGGCTCCGGGGCGGTGGGAGTGCCGCTCGGCACCGGGACAGCGGTGGGTACCGGGGGTGCGGGCACATACGGGCTCGGGGACACGGGCGTCGGGGTCTCGCCGACCCCGCTGCGGCCCGGCGTACCGTCCGCCGGTGCGAAGGTGCGCTGGAGGCCGTGCAGCCCCACCGGAGCGCACACCGCCCCGACCAGGGCGGCGGCCGCACCGCCGGCGACCGCGGCACGCCGGGCGTACTGCCGGCGGTGGGCGCGCCGCAGGGCGAGGTCGGCGAGCCCGGGCCTGGGCCGGACGGCGTGGGCGAGGTCACTCATGGCCTCGCGGATCAACTGCTCGTTCATGGGGAGACCTCCGATCGATGGTTGCGGAGCGAGCCCGCGTCGGCGAGTTCGGGCGCGAGGGCCCGGAGCCGGGCGAGTGCCCGGGCGGTCTGGCTGCGGACCGTGCCGACGGAGCAGCCGAGGATGTGTGCCACCTCGGCCTCGGGCAGGTCCTCGAAGTAGCGCAGGGCGAGGACGGCCCGCTGGCGGGGGCCGAGGCGGGCCAGTGCCTGCCGGACGTCGAGCCTGCGGTCGACCCGGCCCGCGTGGTCCGTGGCGAACCCGGCCTCGCTGTCGGGTGCGTGCTCGACGAGTTCCTCGCGGATCCGTCCTCGCCGTCGCCACCAGCTCACCTGGTCGTGGTAGACCACCCGCCGCACGTACGCCTCGGGGTCGTCCACCTTCCGCCATCGCGCCGCCAGTTTGGCGAGTGCGCCCTGGACGAGGTCCTCGGCGTGGTGCTGGTCGCCGCTCAGCACGTACGCCGTCCGCAGCAGTGCGAGCGACCGCGCTTCCACGAACTGCCGGAACTCCGCCTCGGTTCGTGCGTCCACCTGGGCTCCCTCCGCCGGCCCTCCACCCAGGTAGACGCGTGGACCGGGCCGCCACTATGCACGGGGTGACGAATCCGCTGGACTTTCTCGGGCACCGCCCGAGGGCGGTCCACGCGTTCACCGGTGGGATCGTGCCGTCGACGACGGCCCGCACGAAGTCGTCGGCGAGGAAGTGGTGGGATCCCTCGTGGCCGTCCCGGTCAGTGGTCGACGCGCAGGACGATCTTGCCCTCGACCTCGCCGCGTTCCAGGCGCCCGTGCGCCTCGGCCGCCTGGTCCAGGGGGAGCGTTCCGCCCAACAGGACCTCGATCCGGCCCTCGTCGACGAGCGAGGCGAGCGTGGCGAGGGCGGGGCGCCGTCCGGCTCGACCAGGAAGTCGTGGACGCGCAGGCCGCGCTGCCGGCCGTTCTCGACCAGGTCGGGGGAGACGCCGGAGGGGACGGCGACCAGGAGGCCGCCGGGCCGGAGGACGTCGAGCGAGCGGGTGCTGGTCCGGTCGATCTCGTCGCCGACCAGATCGAGGACGACGTCCACGTCGTGCAGTACGTCCTCGAACCGGGTGGTGCGGTAGTCGACCATCTCGTCCGCGCCGAGCCGGCGGGCGGCGTCGAACTTGTCGCCTCGGCCCGTCCCCATGACGTAGGCACCGAGGTACTTCGCGATCTGGACGGCGAAATGCCCGACACCCCGCGGTGGCCGCCTGGATCAGCACCCGCTGGCCGCCCTGGACACCCGCGGTGTCGACCAGCGCCTGCCAGGCCGTGAGCGCGGCGAGGGGGACGGCGGCCGCCTGATCCTGGTCGAGCCGGGTGGGCCTGCGGACGAACTGGCGGGACGGCGCGGTGACGTACTCGGCGTACGCGCCCGCCTGGCGCGGGAACCACGGCATGCCGAAGACCTCGTCGCCGACCCGCAGGGTGTGGACGCCGAACCCGCGCTCCACGACGACGCCTGCCACGTCCCACCCGAGGATGAACGGCGGGTCGCCGAGGACGGCGGCCATACCGGCGCCCGACCGGGTCTTCAGGTCGACCGGGTTGACTCCGGCGGAGTGCACCTGGACGAGCACCTCCGTCGGTAGGGGGCTCGGCCGGGGTACCTCGACCGGACGCAGGACCTCCGGCGACCCGAACTCGTCCTGGCTGATGGCGCGCATCCTCGGCGTACCCATGTGTTCAATCCTGCGCGGGCCGGTCCAGCGCGCAGCCGACGTCTACCAGCTCTGCCCTTGCCGGCCCGAACGACAACGGGACCGGAACGGGACGAATCCTCGGCAAGGGTGCCAATCGGAGCACCGGGCAGGAAAAGGAGTTCGTGGATCCGCGCCCGACCCCCACACTTGGTTCTCGTGGGACATGTGGATGTGGCCGGGATCAGGTACGAGCTTCCCGACGGACGGGTGCTGCTCGACGACGTGTCGTTCCGGGTCGGCGAGGGCGCGAAGGTCGCCGTGGTCGGCGCGAACGGTTCCGGCAAGACGACGCTGCTGCGGATCGTGACCGGTGACGTCGACCCGCACGGCGGCGCGGTGACCCGCAGTGGCGGGCTGGGTGTCATGCGGCAGTTCGTCGGCAGCGTGCGTGACGACACGACGGTCGCGGAGCTGCTGCTGTCCGTGGCGCCGCCGCGGGTGCGGGGGGCCGCCGCCGCCGTCGAGCAGGCGGAGCTCGCGATGATGGAGCGCGACGACGAGCGCACCCAGCTGCGTTACGCGCAGGCGCTCGCCGACTGGGCGGACGCCGGTGGGTACGACGCGGAGGTCCTGTGGGACGTCTGCTGCACCACCGCGATCGGCCTCGCCTACGACCGGGCCCGCTACCGCGAGGTGCGCACCCTCTCCGGCGGTGAGCAGAAGCGGCTGGTGCTCGAGGCACTGCTGCGGGGACCTGACGAGGTACTCCTCCTGGACGAGCCCGACAACTACCTCGACGTCCCCGCCAAGCGCTGGCTCGAGGAGCGCCTGAACGAGTCCCAGAAGACGGTTCTGTACGTCTCCCACGACCGCGAGCTGCTGGCCAACACTGCGACCCGGGTGGTCTCGGTCGAGTTGGGTGCGGCGGGCAACACGGTCTGGACGCACCCGCAGGGCTACGCGACCTACCACCAGGCGCGTCGCGACCGGTTCGCCCGGTTGGAGGAGCTTCGCCGACGCTGGGACGAGGAGCACCAGAAGCTGAAGGACCTCGTCGCGCTGTACAAGCTGAAGGCGACGCTGAACGACGGCATGGCCGCGGCGTACAAGGCCGCGCAGACCCGGCTGCGGAAGTTCGAGGAGAAGGGCCCACCGCAGGCCGTTCCGCGCGAGCAGAGTGTCAAGGTGCGCCTGCGCGGCGGCCGTACCGGCAAGCGAGCCGTGGTGTGCACCGACACCGAGCTCACCGATCTGATGAAGCCGTTCGACCTCGAGGTCTGGTACGGCGAGCGGGTGGCCGTGCTCGGCTCCAACGGGTCGGGCAAGTCGCACTTCCTGCGGCTGCTCGCCTCCGGCGGTTCCCTCCCCGAACGCGAGCACCTTCCGGTCGGCGACGTCGTGATCGATCCGGTGCGGCACACGGGTCGGGCCAAGCTCGGCGCCCGGGTCCGGCCGGGCTGGTTCGCGCAGACGCACGAGCATCCCGAGCTCATCGGCCGGACCCTGCTGGAGATCCTGCACCGCGGCGACGAGCACCGGGCCGGGATGCCGCGCGAGGAGGCGGCCCGGGCGCTGGACCGCTACGAGCTGGCGGAGGCGAGCGAGCAGACCTTCGAGACCCTGTCCGGTGGACAGCAGGCCCGGCTGCAGATCCTCCTGCTGGAGCTGTCCGGCGCGACCCTGCTGCTGCTGGACGAGCCGACGGACAACCTCGACATCGCGTCCGCGGACGCGCTGGAGGAGGGGCTCGCGTCCTACGACGGAACGGTGCTCGCGGTGACCCACGACCGGTGGTTCGCGCGGGGCTTCGACCGCTTCCTCGTCTTCGGTGCCGACGGCGAGGTGTACGAGTCCGACACGCCCGTCTGGGACGAGGGGCGGGTCCGCCGCGCCCGCTGAGCGGTCGAGTGCTCAGCGGGGGACCTGCCCGCTCAGGCCGGCTGGACGCTCTCGACGAGCAGGTCGGAGACGCAGAACCCGGCGGGGGAGAAGTCGTTGGTCCAGCCGAAGCGCAGCAGCGTGTGCCGCAGCACCTCCGCCGTGGCCCGGTAGTCGACCGCGACGGTGGAGGCGAGCGGCACCAGGATGAGCTGGGGCAGCAACTCGCGAAGCGCCCAGACCAGGCCGGGCGTGACGAAGGAGAGTGGGAACAACGCGGAGGTGATCGCGGCCGCCTCGCCGTTGCGTACGACGATCCATTCCTCGTCCGGCGGCTCGTAGGCCGTGAGGCTGAGTCGGTGGGAGCACACCAGCGACTGGAGCGCCGAGCCGACACAACTTCGGTCCCAGCCGGGCAGTGGGGTGTCCCACGGTGTGGTGCCCAGCCAGCGGCTGAGCACGGGATCAAGGTCGATCATCGGGGCGATGATTCCCCGTAGCAGCGGGAGAAAACGGTCGAGTCCATCTTTGTCGCCCGTGCCCGACACGACCCGGCTCGTCAGGGCACCGCGTACGGTCCGCGGCGTCGGCCGGCGGCCCGCGGCGACCGGACGCCACGGCCCTCACCGGGGCGTGGGAGTGGAACTCGACGCCTTCGTGCCCCGCAACGTGAGCCGGATGAGGCGGTCGTCGGAGGCGACCGGCTGGTTGCGACCGTCCCGGTTGGACGTGGTGAGCCAGATGCTGCCGTCCGGGGCGACGGTGGCGTCGCGGATGCGCCCGAACTTCCCGACCAGGGCGTCCACCGGGCGACCCGTGACGCCCGCTCCGGGCCGCCACTGGATGCTCGCCTCACCGGTGCCCGAGCTCTGGATCCGTTCGCTGGCGATGTTGATCGGACCGCCGAGTCCCATGAGGTAGATCCGCTGGCCACGCAGGCAGGTGACCACCGCGGTGTGGCCGATGATGGCGATGCCGTTCGTCACGCCGATCTCGGGGCGCCAGACCGCGATCGGGTTGGTCAGGCCGGCGATGTGGCTCATGCCCTGGACCTTCGGCCAGCCGTAGTTCTTGCCCGGCTGGATGAGGTTGACCTCGTCCCACACGGCTTCGCCGATCTCCGCGACGTACATGCGCCCGCTCGCGTCCCAGGCCATGCCCTCCGGGTTGCGGTGCCCGTAGGACCAGACCAGGGAGCCCCGGAACGGGTTTCCGGGCGCGGGCTTGCCCGCGGTGGTCATCCGCAGGATCTTGCCGCCGAGGTCGTTGATGCTCTGCGCGCCGCCGGCACGGGAGGCGTCTCCGGTGCTGGCGTAGAGGTACCCGTCGGGACCGAACGCGAGCCGCCCGCCGTTGTGCACACCGGCCTGGGGGATTCCGGTGACGATGGCCTCCGGACGGGGCCTGCTGCCGACCAGGCGGACCTTGGCGATCCGGTTGTCGACCTTCGTCGTGTAGTAGACGAAGATCGTCTTGTCCCGCGAGTAGCGCGGCGACACCGCGATGCCGAGCAGCCCGCCCTCGTTGTTGGCGTACACACCCTCGATCGAGGTGAGCGTGGAGACGGTGAGCTTGCCGTTCGCGTCGCGGCGCGGGCCGACCTTCAGGATGCGGCGTTTGTGTCGCTCGGTCACGAGTGCGCTGCCGTCGGGGAGGAAGGCGATGCCCCAGGGGATGTCCAGATGGGTGAGCAGCGTCTCGGTCGTGACCTGGCCGTTGCCCCGCCCACTCGCCTCCGGCCCGCGCCGGAAGCTGGTGGGGGTCGGAATGTCCGTCGGGGACGGTGCCGGAGGTGGTGCCGAGGTGCAGGAGGCGACCAAACCGACCACTGTCAGCGCCGCCAGCACGCGAACGCGGCGCCGGGCTCGGGTGGAGGGCGACCGCAGGCGCCGCAGGGCGAGCACCCGACCATGTTAGTTGCTCTAAGCCATCGGTCAGTGACGATTCGTGGTTGCATTGCGTCCGTCCGAGGATGCGTCGAGCCGGGCGGTATGCTCCCTCTTGAGGCGCGTGACCACGTCGAAGCCCTGGATCTTAGGGCCCCTTTTGACCTCTCCGCCGCGCCGCGAGTATTCTGGGCGATCGTTGCGCCTGCTGGCTTGCATTCAAGCGTCGGGCGCACGCTCCGTCACGGAGCATCCTCGACACAAGACCAGCCGTGTCAGCATGGCACGGCTCACCACGACGAGCAGCGAAGGCCGACGACTGTGCGCACCTACAGCCCCAAGCCCGGCGACGTCCCACGCGAGTGGCATGTCATCGACGCCCGCGACGTCGTCCTCGGCCGGCTCGCGAGCCAGACGGCGACGCTGTTGCGCGGCAAGCACAAGCCGACCTACGCGCCGCACGTCGACACCGGTGACTTCGTCATCATCATCAACGCCGAGAAGGTCGCGCTGTCCGGCAACAAGCGCGAAACCAAGTTCGCCTACCGGCACTCCGGCTACCCGGGTGGGCTCAGCGCGGTTCCTTATGGCGAACTCCTGGACAAGGACCCCCGTAAGGCGATTGAGCGAGCGGTCTGGGGCATGCTCCCCAAGAACCGCCTCAGCCGGAAGCTGCTGAAGAAGCTGAAGGTCTACGCGGGCCCGAACCACCCGCACCAGGCACAGAAGCCGCAGACGTACGCCATCACCCAGATCTCGCAGTGACCGCTGCGCCAAAGTGAGGAATCTCGTGGCTGAGTCCACCACTACTCCTGTCGAGACCGAGGACGTCATCGACGACGCCCTGCCTGGCGCTGGCCAGTCGGGTGAGGGTGACGCGACCGTCGCCTACAGCTCTGAGAGCGCTCCCGCCCCCTCGACGACCGCGCCCCGGCCGGTCGCGATCGGTCCGGCCGCCGCGACCGGGCGCCGCAAGGAGGCCGTGGCGCGGGTGCGAGTCGTCCCCGGCAGCGGTCAGTGGCGGATCAACGGCAAGGGCCTTGACCAGTACTTCCCCAACAAGGTCCACCAGCAGCACGTCAACGAGCCGTTCGTGCTGCTCGACCTTGACGGGCAGTACGACGTCATCGCCCGGATCGACGGTGGCGGCGTCACCGGCCAGGCCGGCGCGCTGCGCCTCGGCATCTCCCGGGCGCTCAACGAGGTCGACGTCGAGACCAACCGGCCGCCGCTGAAGCGGGCCGGCATGCTGACGCGTGACCCGCGGGCGAAGGAGCGCCGCAAGGCCGGGCTCAAGAAGGCCCGCAAGGCTCCGCAGTACTCCAAGCGGTAAGCCCGCACGGTCGTGGGTCGCCTCTTCGGCACCGACGGTGTTCGTGGGCTCGCCAATGGCGAGCTCACAGCCGAACTCGCACTCGACCTGTCTGTCGCGGCCGCGCACGTCCTCGGTGAGGCGGGCGCGTTCGAGGGACACCGCCCGACCGCTGTGGTCGGGCGGGACCCCCGCGCCTCCGGTGAGTTCCTGGAGGCGGCCGTGGTGGCCGGCCTGGCCGGAGCCGGGGTCGACGTCCTACGCCTCGGCGTTCTGCCGACTCCCGCCGTGGCGCACCTGACCGACAGCATGGGCGCCGACGTCGGTGTGATGCTGTCGGCCTCACACAACCCGATGCCCGACAACGGCGTGAAGTTCTTCTCTCGTGGCGGGCACAAGCTCGACGACGCGATCGAGGACCTCATCGAGGCCCGGTTGCGGGAACCCTGGCAACGACCCACCGGCCCCGGCGTCGGTCGGGTCCGTGACGACGAGGCCGGGTTCGAGACCTACGTCGCACACCTCGTCGAGTCGGTGCCGCACCGGCTCGACGGCCTCCGAGTGGTGGTCGACTGCGCCAACGGCGCGGCCTACCGCACCGCACCGGAGACCCTGCGCCGGCTGGGCGCGACGGTCATCGCGATCCATGCCGAGCCCGACGGCCTCAACATCAACGATCACTGCGGCTCGACCCACCTGGAGTCGCTCACCGCGGCGGTCGTCGAGCACGGCGCCGACGTCGGTATCGCCCACGACGGCGACGCCGACCGCTGTCTCGCGGTCGACCGGCACGGCAACGTCGTCGACGGCGACCAGATCCTCGCGATCCTCGCCGTCGGGATGAAGGAGGCGGGCACGCTCGCCAACGACACCGTGGTGGTCACCGTCCTGAGCAACCTGGGCTTCTCCCTCGCGATGCAGCGGGAAGGCATCAAGGTCGAGCAGACCAAGGTGGGCGACCGTTACGTCCTGGAGGCGATGAAGGCCGGCAAGCTCACCCTCGGCGGCGAGCAGTCCGGTCACATCCTGTTGCTCGACCACGCGACCACGGGGGACGGGGTGCTCGCGGCGGCTCATCTGCTGTCCCGGATGGCGGTGACCGGTCGTTCGCTGGACGATCTGGCCGGGGTGATGACCCGGATGCCGCAGGTACAGATCAACGTCCGCAACGTCGACAAGGCCAGGGCCGACGCCGACCCGACCGTGCTCGCGGCCGTCCAGTCGGCCGCGGAGGAGCTGGGGGAGACCGGTCGGGTCATTCTCCGCCCGTCCGGGACCGAGCCGGTCGTACGGGTGATGGTCGAGGCGCCGACGTTCGAGCAGGCGCAGCTCGTGGCCGACGACCTTGCCTCGGTGGTCGAACACTCTCTTGCCCTCTGAACTCCTCTGCACAGAGTGACGTCGAGTCGGCCGGGCGGCAGCTGCCGCCCGGCCGACCGCGTCCTGGCGCCCGGATCTGACCCGACGAAGAGAGGTCTGAACTCATGCGGCTCACCAAGCTCCTCCACGCGTGCGTACGGCTGGAGAAGGACGGCTCGACGCTGGTCATCGATCCGGGCGTCTGGTCCGGCCCGGAGGCCCTGGCGGGCGCGAATGCCGTTCTGGTCACGCACGAGCACTACGACCACGTGGACGTCGACGGCCTGAAGGCCGCGCTGGCCCGCGATCCCGAACTTCAGGTGTGGACCCACGCCGGGGTCGCCGGAGCGCTGGCCGGCGAGGGGACCGACGGTCGGGTGCACGCGGTGAGCAGGGGCGAGCGGTTCGACGCCGCCGGCTTCGACGTCCTGGTCCAGGGCGAGAAGCACGCTCTGCTGCACCCGGAGATCCCGGTCGTCCCGAACGTCGGCTTCGTGGTCGACGGCGAGATCTTCCACCCGGGTGACGCGCTCACCGTGCCGGACCAGCGGGTGTCCACCCTCCTGCTGCCCGTCAACGCCCCCTGGCTGAAGGTCGGCGAGGTGCTCGACTACGCACGCGAGGTGGCTCCGGCCCGCGCGTTCGCCATCCACGACGCCTTGGTCCACGACCGCGGGGTCGCGGGCATCGACAACTGGCTCGGGCTCGCGGCATGCCCGCTCGGCGCGACCTTCACCCGGCTGGAGCCAGGAACCTCGGTCGACCTGTAACCGAACCAAAATCGTTGGCGCGGGTGTAGGGAGCGTGGCAGGCTCCCCGCGTGGAGAGTCAGGGACTGAAGGTCGTCGCGGTCGACCCGCACGACGCCACGGCGTTTCGTGCGTGGCACGACGCCGCCACGGCCGGCGCGGGCGCGGACCGGCCGGACCCGCCGGTGTGGAGCTACGCGGAGGCGGCCGTCAGCTACCAGCGGCCGAACTCGAGCTACCGGCGTGAGGTGTTCGTCGCCCTCGACGACGGGGTGGTCGTGGGAGCCGGTGAGCTCGGTCTGCCGTTGCGCGAGAACCCCCAGCTGGCGATGTTCGAGATCGACGTGCCGCCGGAGCGGCGCAACCGTGGCGTGGGTTCGGTGTTGTTCACCTATGTCACCGAGCGTGTACGCGCCGAGGGACGGTCGAGCCTGCTGACCGAGGTCAGCGTCCCGGACGGCATCGACCCCGCCGACTGGCCGGGCGTGCGTTTCGCGACGCGGCACGGCCTCACGCTGCGCAACACCGAGTTGCGGCGTCAACTGCGCCTTCCGGTCGACTCTCTGCACCTCGACACGCTGGCCTCGAAGGCCGCGCAGCACGCCTCCGACTACCGCCTGACGTCGTGGGCCGGCCCCTGTCCGGACGAGTACGCCGAGCAGTACGCCCAGCTCAAGGCTCGCCTCTCCACCGACGCGCCGTTGGGCGAGGTCGAGTACGAAGCGGAGGTCTGGGACGTCGCGCGGCTCCGCGAGAGCGAGGAGCAGACGATCGCCCAGGGCCGCACGCTGTACACGACGATCGCGCTGGCGCCGGACGGCGTGGTGGCCGGTCACACCCAGCTCGCGGTGCCGAACGACGACTCCGCCCGGGCGTTCCAGTGGGACACCCTGGTGCTTCCAGAGCACCGTGGGCACCGCCTGGGGCTCGCCCTGAAGGTCGCGAACACCCGCGAACTCTCCGCCGCGCACCCGGAGGTCGAGCGCATCGACACCTGGAACGCCGTCCAGAACGGACCCATGGTGGCGGTCAACGTCGAGTTGGGCTACCGCATCCTCGAGGCCAGCCAGGAGTGGCAGCGGGACCTCTGAGCCCTGTGCGAGCCAGTAGCGGTGTCCTCTTGGCGACGACGACAACGCCGCCAGCGTGGATGCGGGACCCGCTGCGGGGCTAGCGGTGTATCCGCGCCGCGATGGCAAGGCGGAGGAGGAGCCAATAGCGGTGTCCTCTTGGCGACGACGACAACGCCGCCAGCGTGGATGCGGGACCCGCTAGATCTTGCGGAGGCGGACGCGGGTGACTGAGTGGTCCGCGCCCTTGTGCAGAACGAGCCTGGCGCGGCCTCGGGTCGGCTGGACGTTCTGTTCGAGGTTCGGGCCGTTGATGGTGTCCCAGAGCCAGCCGGCCCGTGCGACCGCCTCGGCCTGGCTGAGGTCGGCGTACCGCCGGAAGAACGACGCCTCGTCCCGGAACGCCGTCTCGCGCAGCGCCAGGAACCTGCGGACGTACCACTCGCGTACGTCGGCCGGTGAGGCGTCGAGGTAGATCGAGAAGTCGAAGTAGTCGCTCACCGCGAGACCGCGTCGGCCGTCCTCGCGGACCCGGGCGGGCTGCAGCACGTTGAGGCCCTCGATGAGCAGTATGTCCGGAGCGTGTACCTCGAGCTGTTCGTCCGGAATGATGTCGTACTTCAGGTGGGAGTACACCGGCGCGGTCACCACGGGTGCGCCGGACTTCACCGAGACCACGAAGCGCAGCAACGCCCGCTGGTCGTAGGACTCGGGGAAGCCCTTCCGGTGCAGGATGCCGCGGCGTTCGAGTTCGGCGTTCGGGAAGAGGAACCCGTCGGTCGTGACCAGCGACACCCGCGGGTGGTCCGGCCAGCGAGCCAGGAGTTCGCGGAGTAGTCGGGCCACCGTGCTCTTACCGACGGCGACCGAGCCGGCGATGCCGATGACAAACGGTGTCCGAGTCGCCGCGGACAGGTCGTGCCCGGCGCTTGCCTGCCGCTCGGGCGCCGGGTCGCTCGTCAGGAAGGTCTGGGTGGCCTGGTGCAGTGCGCTGGTGGCCCGTACGTAGAGGTTGAGCAGGCGCGTCAGCGGCAGGTAGACCTCGCGGACCTCGGTGAGGTCGATCTCGTCAGAGAGGCCACGGAGCCGGTCCAGCTCGGTGGCGCTCAGGGGGAGCGGGGTGGAGGCGGCCAGTCGCGCCCACGCGGCCCGGTCGAGTTCGACGTACGGCGTTGTGCTGCCGTTCACATGTCGGGCGTCCCGGGTACGCTGCATGGCTCGATTCTTCCCTGAGGCTGTCGGCGCGGTCACCGCCCGGGGTCGAAGGGCCCCACTTGCCGGATGGTCGCTTGACGTTCACACCAGGTGGCTACCCTGATTCCCCATGTGCGGAATCGTCGGTTACGTAGGCGCGTCGAGCGCGGTCGACATCGTTGTCGACGGGCTGCGGCGCCTGGAGTATCGCGGGTACGACTCGGCCGGAGTCGCCGTCCCTGAGGGGGGAGGGGTCCGGGTCCGAAAGCGCGCGGGCAAGCTCGCCAACCTGCAGTCAGCGCTCGGGGAGGATCCGCTCCCGACCAGCGGCTCGGCCATGGGCCACACCCGCTGGGCCACCCACGGGGCACCAACGGACCCCAACGCCCATCCGCACATCGACTGTGACGGACGACTGGCGGTCGTCCACAACGGGATCATCGAGAACTTCGCGGCACTTCGTGCCGAACTGGAAGCCAACGGTCACCACCTCACCTCCGAGACCGACACCGAGGCAGTCGCCCACCTGCTGGAGGAGGCCTGGGAACCCAGTGGCCGCGACCTGGCCGAGGCCATGCGTCGTGTCTGCCGGCGGCTCGACGGAGCCTTCACCCTGGTGGCCGTCCACGCGGACGCCCCGGACGTCGTGGTGGGCGCCCGGCGCAACTCCCCGTTGGTCGTCGGCCGGGGCACGGGCGAGAACTTCCTCGCCTCCGACGTGGCCGCGTTCATCGAGCACACCAGGGACGCGATCGAGCTCGGCCAGGACCAGGTGGTGGCGATCACGGCGGCCGACGTGACGATCACCGACTTCGACGGCAAACCGGCACAGACCCGCGAGTACCACGTCGACTGGGACATCTCCGCCGCCGAGAAGGGCGGCCACGACTACTTCATGCTGAAGGAGATCGCCGAGCAGCCACAGGCGGTCGCCGACACGTTGCTCGGTCGGCTCACGCCGCGCGGCCAGCTCCGCCTGGACGAGATGCGGCTCTCCGACGACGAGCTGCGGGAGATCGACAAGATCATCATCATCGCGTGCGGGTCGGCGTTCTACGCCGGACTCACCGCGAAGTACGCCATCGAGCACTGGACCCGCATCCCCTGCGAGGTCGAGCTGTCCAGCGAGTTCCGCTACCGCGACCCGATCCTCAACCGTTCGACGCTGGTGATCGCGATCTCCCAGTCCGGGGAGACGATGGACACCCTGATGGCGTTGCGGCACGCCCGGGAGCAGCGGGCCCGGGTGCTGGCGATCTGCAACACCAACGGTTCCACGATCCCGCGCGAGTCCGACGCGGTGCTCTACACCCACGCCGGGCCCGAGGTCGGTGTCGCCGCGACCAAGACGTTCCTCACCCAGGTCGTCGCGTGCTACCTCATCGGCCTGTATCTCGCCCAGGTCCGGGAGTCGAAGTTCGGTGACGAGGTGGCCGCGGAGGTCGACCAGCTCGACCGGATGCCGCAGGCCGTCGAGCAGGCGCTCGGCACCATGGAGCAGATCCGGAGCCTCGCCCGCGAACTCGCCACCGCCAAGTCGGTGCTGTTCATCGGCCGGCACGTCGGGTACCCCGTCGCGCTCGAGGGTGCGCTCAAGCTCAAGGAGCTCGCCTACATGCACGCGGAGGCGTTCGCGGCCGGTGAGCTGAAGCACGGCCCGATCGCGCTGATCGAGGAGGACCTGCCGGTCGTCGTGGTCGTACCTCCGCGTGGACGTGACGTCCTCCACGACAAGATCGTCAGCAACGTCCAGGAGATCCGAGCGCGAGGCGCGCGCACGATCGTGCTGGCCGAGGAGGGCGACGAGTCGGTCACGCCGTACGCCGACGTCCTGATCAGCCTGCCGAAGGTGCCGACGCTGCTGCAGCCGCTGGTCGCGACGGTCCCGCTGCAGATCTTTGCCTGCGAGCTCGCGATGGCGCGCGGGAACGACGTCGACCAGCCGCGCAACCTCGCGAAGTCCGTGACCGTCGAGTAGCGCCGGGAGCGAAACCGCCAGGTCGGCGTCGCCCAGTGGCGGCGCCGACCTTGTCGTGTCACGCGACCCGGAAACCTAGAACGAGATGCCGCCGAGCAGGTGGCCGATGACGTACGTCACGAGCATCGCCAACGCGCCACCGACGACGGTCCGGATCGCCGCGGGGCGGGCCTTCGCGCCGCCCAGCCGGGCGCTCACCGCGCCGGTGAGGAGCAGGGCGACGATCACGGCGGCGAAGGTGACCGGCACGCGAGCCTGGGCCGGCGGGAACAGAATCGCCACCATCGGCAGCAGGGCGCCGACCGTGAACGCGACGAACGACGCGATCGCGGCGTTCCAGGGGCTGGTGAGTTCGTCGGGGTCGATGCCGAGCTCGGTCTCCGCGTGTGCGCGCAGCGCGTCGTGCTCGGTGAGCTCCTCGGCGACCTTGCGGGCGAGGTCGGGGGAGATGCCCTTCGCCTCGTACATCGCGGCGAGCTCCTCCAGCTCCTGGTCGGGCATCTGGTTGAGCTCCCAGCGCTCCTTGTCCAGAAGCGCCTTCTCGCTGTCACGCTGCGTGCTCACCGAGACGTACTCGCCGGCAGCCATGGAGAACGCGCCGGCGAGCAGGCCGGCGAGTCCCGCGATCAGGAGCGCGGAGCGTTCGACGTTGGCCGCGGCGACCCCGACGACGATGCCCGCGACCGAGACGATGCCGTCATTGGCGCCGAGCACACCGGCACGCAGCCAGTTCAGGCGACCCGTCACGCTTCCGATGTGCTGGTCCGGCTCGCTCGCGTGCGTTCCCTCGGATTCCTGCTCGGCCTCTACGTCGCTCATGAGGGGCACGTTAGCCGGGCACTGGCTACGTTCGGTAGCGAGGGGAGGCTAATCGAACCGCGGCTCGAGCCACGGTTCTGTCGCTCCCGCGACCGGGCTCCGGCGAGTGTCCCGGGCACTGGATCCGTGCTGGTCAACGGCCACGGCGCGCTAGCGTCGTCCGCAGCGCGAGCACCCGTCGGACCGGCCCCGCGGAGTGGGACTTTCCTCGTACGACGGGAGAAAGAGCACAACGCGGATCCTCACGCTGTGCGCCCGACGCGAGGAGATCTCGCACATGAGCGGCTCCGGCACGCCGACGATCGCGGCCACGAGGCCGCGGCCGCGCCGACTGGCCGCGAGCTTCATGGCCCTCATGCTCGCCATGCTGCTGGCAGCCCTGGACCAGACGATCGTCTCCACTGCGTTGCCCACCATCGTCAGTGACCTCGGCGGCCTGTCCCATCTGGCCTGGGTGGTGACCGCGTACCTGCTCGCCTCGACGGTCTCGACGCCGGTGTGGGGGAAGCTCGGCGACCAGTACGGTCGCAAGCGCCTCTACCAGACCGCGATCGTCGTCTTCCTGATCGGCTCCGTCCTGTGCGGGATCGCGCGTTCGATGGGTGAGCTCATCGCGTTCCGCGCACTGCAGGGCCTGGGTGGCGGCGGCCTGATCGTGCTCACCATGTCGGTCGTCGGGGACCTGGTCAGCCCCCGCGAGCGCGGCCGCTACCAGGGCATCTTCGGCGCGGTGTTCGGGGTCGCGAGCGTCGCGGGACCGCTGCTCGGCGGGTTCTTCGTCGAGCACCTGTCCTGGCGCTGGGCCTTCTACATCAACGTGCCGCTGGGGATGGTCGCGCTGACGGTGATCGCGATCGTCCTGCCCGCACGCGGCGTGCGCCGGTCGCACCGGATCGACTACCTGGGCGCGCTGGTCCTCGCGGCCGCGGCGACCTGCCTGGTCCTTGGCACCTCCTGGGGAGGCACGCGGTACCCGTGGGCGTCGCCGGTGATCATCGGGCTCTTCGCGGTCGCGGTCGCGCTCATCGTCGGGTGGGTGGCGATCGAACGCCGGGCCGCCGAACCGGTCCTGCCGCTCAGCCTGTTCGCGATACCGGTGTTCCGGATCAGCGCGGCCATCGGCTTCGTGGTGGGCTTCGTGATGTTCGGCGCCCTGGCGTACCTCCCGCTGTTCCTGCAGGTCGTGCACGGGGTGACGCCCGCGATGTCTGGCATCCACCTGCTGCCGATGGTGCTGGGGCTGCTGTGCACGTCGGTGGCGAGCGGGCAGGTGATCAGCCGAACCGGCCGCGACAAGGTGTTCCCGATCGTGGGTACGGCGACCATCACGGCGGGGCTGTTCCTGTGTTCCCGGCTCGACGAGCACTCGAGCACCCTGGCGACGAGCCTGTCGTTTCTTGTGCTCGGCGCCGGGCTCGGCATGGTGATGCAGGTGCTGATCACGATCGTGCAGAACGCCGTGGCGTACGCGGACCTCGGCGCGGCCACCTCGGGTGCGACGTTCTCCCGGTCGATGGGGGGAGCCTTCGGTACGTCGGTGTTCGGCGCTGTCTTCTCCAACCAACTCGTCGCCAACGTCACCGCCCTGCGGTCCGGTCCGCTGCCGTCGAGCTTCGATCCCGCCGCAGTCCAGCGCGACCCGGGTGCGCTCGGTGCCCTGCCGCCCGGAACGCGGGAGGCGGTCATCCACGCGTACGCCGCCTCGATCCAGAGCGTCTTCGTGTGGGCGACGCCGGTCGCGGTGCTGGCGTTCGTCCTCGCGTGGTTCGTCCGGGAGCTTCCGCTGCGCCAGACCGCGACCGCGGCTGATCCCAGCGAGGGTCTCCCGGGGCGGTGTGAGGTCCGCAGTTCGCGGGACGAGATCGAACGTGCACTGTGCCTGCTGATCCGGCGCGACGACCGGGCCAGGGACCTGTACCAGGAGTTGGGCCGGGCCGCGGGGGTCGCGCTGCCGGCCGGCTCGTTGTGGGCGTTGTGCAAGATCGCCAGGGAGGGACCGGTCGCCGAGGGGGAGTTCGCCGACCTCACCGGCGTGCGCGCGGAACGCGGCCGGCCCACTCTCGACCGGCTGGTGCAGGCGGGCTACGTCCACCGGGCCGACGGAGCGCTCACGATCAGCACGTCCGGCCGTGCCGCTGTTGACCAGTTGGTCGCGACGCGTCGGGCGGCGCTCGCCAGGCGACTAGAGGGCTGGTCGCCCGAGCAGCACCCCGAACTTGCGGACCTGCTGAGTCGGCTCGCCTCGACCTCCCTCGGTGACGACACCGACAGCGCGGTGTTCGGACGCCGCCACGAGGCGGTCTGATGCGAAAACGGGAGAGCCATGCGCGAGGATGGTCCGGTGATCGTCGGCCTGGGAATCGATGTCGTGGACGTCGCGCGCTTCGAGGAGACGCTCGAACGGACGCCCGGACTGCGGGCCCGGCTGTTCACCACCTCCGAGCAGGATCGCCCGATCGCGTCGCTCGCGGCGCGCTTCGCGGCCAAGGAAGCCCTGGCCAAG
The DNA here is from genome assembly GCF_014873875.1 of Actinopolymorpha pittospori. Classification (GTDB taxonomy): domain Bacteria; phylum Actinomycetota; class Actinomycetes; order Propionibacteriales; family Actinopolymorphaceae; genus Actinopolymorpha; species Actinopolymorpha pittospori. The sequence continues at coordinate 4,528,380 of NZ_JADBEM010000001.1, forward strand.
GCGCTGGGCGCCCCGGTCGGCCTGCACTGGCAGGACGCGGAGGTGGTCACCGACCAGGACGGCCGCCCCTGGCTCGAGGTGCGCGGCACGGTCGCCCGCCAGACCGACCGGCTCGGCGTCACCGGCATGCACCTGTCCATCTCGCACGACGCCGGCATCGCGTCGGCGGTCGTCGTCTTGGAGAAGGACTGATCATCGATGCGTACGGCACACACCGTCACCCAGATCCGGGCCGCCGAGGCCGCGCTGATGGCGACGCTGCCGGAGGGCACGCTGATGGAGCGCGCCGCGACCGGTCTCGCCGTCGCCTGCGCCGACTATCTCGGCGGCACCTACGGCGCCGGCATCCTGATCATCGCCGGCTCCGGTGACAACGGCGGCGACGCGTTGTACGCCGGTGCCCGGCTCGCCCGGCGTGGCGCCCGGGTGGACGCGATCCTGCTCGACCCCGCCAGGGCCCACGCCGGGGGCCTCGCCGCGCTGCGCGACGCGGGCGGTCAGGTCGTACCCGAGAAGTCTCGGGCGGACGCGGTTGCCCGAGCCGACCTGGTGCTCGACGGCATCGTCGGGATCGGCGGCAAGCCCGGCCTGCGACCGGCGGCCGCGGAGGTCGTCGCGTTGGTCGAACGCCACGGCGTGCCCGTGGTCGCGGTCGACGTGCCCAGCGGCATCGACGTCGACACCGGCGAGACCCCCGAACCCCACGTGCGGGCGACGGTGACCGTCACCTTCGGCACCCACAAGATCGGGCTGCTGGTGGACCCGGGCGCCACCGCGGCCGGTGCGGTCCACCTCGTCGACATCGGGCTCAGCCCCTACCTGCCCGAGCCGGCGCTCTCGGCCCTGCAGGCCGAGGACGTCGCGGAGCGGCTACCCGCGCCCGAACGTACGTCCCAGAAGTACTCCCGCGGCGTCCTCGGCGTGATGGCCGGGTCGACGCAGTACACCGGGGCCGCTGTGCTCGCGGTCGGCGGCGCGCTCGCCGGACCGGCCGGGATGGTCCGCTACGTCGGTCCCGAACAACCCGCGAACTTCGTCCGCGCCCGCTGGCCCGAGGTCGTCGTCGGCGAGGGGCGGGTGCAGGCCTGGGTCGTCGGCTCCGGCCTTGGCACCGAGCCCCACCGCGCCGAGGACGTCTCCCGCGTGCTCGGTAGCGGCCTGCCCGTCCTGGTCGACGCCGACGGGCTGCGCCATGTGCTCGGCCGGCTCGAGGGGCAGGTCCTGCTGACCCCGCACGAGGGCGAACTCGCGCGGATGCTCGACGTCGAGCGCGAGGAGGTGGCGACGCACCGGCTCCGCTCGGCCCGTGAGGCCGCGCGACGCTGGAACGCCACGGTCCTGCTCAAGGGTGCGACGACCCTCGTCGTCACCCCCGAGGGCGAGGCCCGCGTCAACACGACCGGAACGCCGTGGGTGGGCACGGCCGGCTCCGGCGACGTGCTGTCCGGCATCTGCGGTTCCCTGCTCGCGGCCGGGCTGTCGCCCCTGGACGCCGGGAGCGTCGGCAGTTACCTGCACGGGATGGCCGGCGTTCTCGCGTCACGCGGGGGACCGATCGCGGCCGAGGACATCGCTCGCACCGTTCCCGAGGCCTACCGCCGGATCCGGGCCGTCGCGACCTGAGCCGGGCCGCGACCCGGCCCTGGACGCGGGCAGGTCCTGCTCAGTGGCGCGGGCGTGGGTAGCCGATCGGCCGGGCGGAGGGATGGCGGTCGAGGTAGGAGCGCAGTTCGATGGCCGGCGTCCGGACGCTGGTCGCGGCGAGGATCGCGTCGACGACCGCGAGCGAGACGGCGTCTGCGGCGGCCGCCTGGACGGCCGCGATGCCGCCGATCTCGGCGGCGCCCGGCCAGGATCCGAGCGCACCGAGCGCGGGATCGATCTGGCCGGTGGCGAGGCCGAAGACCGCGTCCCCGTCGACGAGGGTGTGCGCCGGGCGGATCGCCCGGGCGATCCCGTCATGCCCGGCGGTGGCCATCCGGTGGGTCTGGGAGTGGCTCAGCCGGGCGTTGGTGGCGACGACGGCGAGGGTGGTGTTCAGCGGACCTCCGGCCGGCGCGGTGCCGGAGCCGGGCTCCCCGGCCGGGACCGCGCGGGCCAGGTCACGCGGGTCGGGCGTACGGGGACGGAGTGCCTCGTCCTCGACGAGGTTCGCGGCGAGCAACGAGCCCGACGCGGGTGCGCACGGGGAGCCGTACGCGTTGGCCACGACGAGCGCGGCGACCACGATCCCGCCCTCGAGCCGAATGCTCGCGGTGCCGACCCCGCCCTTGAGCGCGGGAAGGCTGAAACTCGCGCCGGTCCCCGCTCCGACGCAACCGGTCTGGACCGGACCGGCGCTCGCGGCGGCCGCGGCGGCGTAGCCGAGTTCGGCGTCGGGTCGCTTGCCGGGATCACCGCCCTTGCCGAGGTCGAAGACGACGGCGGCGGGTACGACGGGCACCACGGTGTCGGGTCCGACCCGCACACCCCTGCCCCGCTCCTCGCACCAGCGCTGCACCCCGGCCGACGCGACCAGGCCGAACGCGCTGCCACCGGTGAGCGTCACCGCGTCGACGGTGTCGACCAGCGTCCCGGGCGCGAGCGCGTCGGTCTCGTGCGTACCGGGGCCGCCCCCGCGCACGTCGACCGCTCCGAGCGTGCCGGGCGGAGGCACGACCACGGTGACGCCGGTGAGCCAGCCGTCACCGACGCGCTGGGCCTGTCCGACCAGAACCTCGGGTACGTCGGTCAGAGCGCCGTACGGGTTGGTGTCCTCCACGTTCTCCGAGCTTAGAGCGTGTCCGTCGACGGCGACCTCGCGCGGTCACGGGAGAGGGTTCGCCCCAAGAGTGCCTTTGGTCGTCCTCGTCCCGAGTCGTCCGGTCCCAGAGCCCGACAACCCCGCCCGCGCCCGGTCGGTCCCCCGCCGAGCGGGGAAGCATCGGTGAGCACCGTGCTCGGACGACTCCGGTCGGCGTTCTCACCTGGTTCGCGGCCTGCCTGGTCCGGCGGTGGGAGTGGGGCCTGGGAGACTGGAGCGGTCATGGATACAGCAGTTCGCGCCGAAGCGCTGATCGACCTCGCGGCCATCCGCGACAACGTCGCGGCGATCCGGCGCCGAGTCGGCACCGCCGCCGTCATGGCCGTCGTCAAGGCCGACGGCTACGGCCACGGGCTCGTCCCGGCGGCCCGCGCGGCACTCGCCGGCGGGGCCAGTTGGCTCGGCGTCGCCAACGTCGAGGAGGCGCTGACCCTCCGCGCGGTCGGCCTCGAAAGCCCCCGCATCCTGTCCTGGCTCGCCGCGCCGGGTGAGCGGTGGAAGGCCGCGCTCGACGCCAACATCGACGTCGCCGCGTACTCCCTCTGGCAGCTCGCGGAGATCGTCGAGGCGGCCGAACACTGTGACAAACGAGCCCGGGTCCATCTCAAGATCGACAGTGGCCTCAACCGCGGTGGAGCCGGGCCGAGTGACTGGCCCGCCCTCGTCGACGCGGCCCTGTCCGCGGAGGCGGACGGGGCCATCCGGGTCGTCGGGTTGTGGTCCCACCTGGCCTGCGCCGACGAACTCGGCCACCCCTCCATCGTCCGGCAGCTCAAGGCGTTCCAGGAGGCCGTGGAGTTCGCCGAGCGGGTAGGGATCCGGCCGGAGGTGCGCCATCTCGCCAACTCCGCCGCGACGCTCACCCTGCCCGAGACCCACTTCGACCTGGTACGCCCGGGCCTCGCGGTCTATGGCCTCTCACCCATCCCCGACGCCACGCCGGAACAGCTGGGGCTGACGCCGGCGATGACGGTCCGGGCGAGGTTCGCGCTGGTCAAGCGCGTCCCGGAGGGCGAGGGCGTGTCCTACGGTCACCGCTACGTCACCTCACGTGAGACCACGCTCGGTCTCGTCCCGCTCGGCTACGCCGACGGCGTGCCGAGGGCGGCGAGCAACGTCGGCCCCGTCTGGGCCGCCGGCCGGCGACGTACCATCGCAGGCACTGTGTGCATGGACCAGTTCGTCCTGGACCTGGACGACGACTCCATCGCCGCCGGCGACGAGGTCGTGCTGTTCGGCCCCGGTACGTCGGGTGAGCCAACGGCACAGGACTGGGCGGACGCGACCGGCACCATCTCCTGGGAGATCATCTCCCGGATCGGACCCCGCGTCCCCCGCCACTACGTCGGTGGAGGCACGTGATGGGCAAGGGCGGAAACCTGCTGGGCAGGCGGACCGGCCTGATCGGAGCGGCGACGGGCGTGCTCGCCGCCGGCGCGGCGGCCGGGGCGGCCGCCGGGATCGCGGTGGAGCGTTACGTCGTCGCCCGCCGCCGGGACCGAGACCTGCAGATCGAGGAGCCGCTCGGTACCCGCCGCGGTGAGCCGGTAATCGTCAAGACGTTGGACGGCATCGAGCTGTACGCCGAGGTCGACGGCCCGCGCCGGCAGCCGCCGCCGAGCCCGGTGACCGTCGTCTTCTGCCACGGGTACGCCCTCAACCTCGACTGCTGGCACTTCCAGCGCGCCGCTCTCGCCGACGAGGCGCGGCTGGTGCTCTACGACCACCGCTCCCACGGCCGCTCCGGCCGGTCGCCGCGGGAGCTGTGCAACGTCGACCAACTCGGCAAGGACCTCGCCCAGGTGCTCGAGACGGTCGCTCCCGAGGGGCCCCTGATGCTGGTCGGACACTCGATGGGTGGGATGACCATCCTGGCGCTCGCCGACCAGCATCCGGAGATCTTCGCGGAGCGGGTCGTCGGTGTGGCCCTGCTCGCCAGCAGCGCGGGCGGGCTGGACCAGGTGACGCTGGGCGTGCCCGGACCGGTCGGTCGGCTCGTCCACCGCGTCACGCCGGCCGTCGTCGCCGCGTTGTCGCGGGCGCCGGCCCTGGTCGAGCGTGGACGCAAGGCCGGCAGCGACGTCGGCTACCTCGTCACCAAGCACTACTCCTTCGGTTCGAAGGTGCCCTCGGCGCGGATCGAGTTCGTCGCGGAGATGCTCGCGGGGACGCCGATCGAGGTGGTCGCGGACTTCTATCCCGGCTTCGCCACGCACGACAAGTACCACGCGCTCCGGGCGTTGGACGGCGTGGAGACCCTGGTCATCGGTGGCCGAAACGACCTCATCACCCCGGTCGAGCACAGCCGGGAGATCGCCGAGCGGCACCCCGCGGCCGAGTACCTCGAGCTGTCCGACAGCGGGCACATGTTCCTGATCGAGCATCCTGAGGTGGTCAACGCCGCCCTCCAGGACCTCCTCGGCCGGGCCACGGAGTGCGCGCACGCGACGGCAGGTGAGCGCTCGCCGAGCGAGTCGAGCCAGGTACGTTCGACCGACTGACGATCATCCCAGTGGACCAACCGAAGCGGAGCGAGAGACCGTGATCGACCTGCACGTCGCCGAGGCGAAACCCACCGACGCGGCTGCCCTGGTAGGAGTCATCCACGCGGCGTTCGGCGCCCGGCCGCCGTTGAACCCACCCGGCACGGCGCTGCAGGAGACCACCGAGAGTGTCGAGGCCGCGCTGAGCGCGGTCGGCGGGCTGCTCGCCCAGGTGGACGGCGAGCCCGCGGGGGCCATCCTGCTCGCGGAGATCGACGGCGCTGACCACGGCGGCTCGACGCCCGAGCTCACGCGGTGGCTCGATCTGCGCCGCGTCTCGGTTCACCCGAAGTTCCAGAACCGCGGTGTGGCGACCGCCATGGTCGGCTGTGCCGAGGAGGTCGCGGCCGCCCGTGGGCTGGACGGCGTACGGCTGGTCGCTCGGGCCGAACTCCCCGCCACCCTGGCGTTCTGGGGGCACCGCGGCTACGTCGAGGTCGGGCGAGAAGGTACGACCGTCCACCTGGCGAAGCGGCTTCCCGTCGAGCTGGACGCCCCGGCTGCGCAGGACATGCGCGACGTCGGTCGACGCCTCGCCGCCGTGCTACGGGCGGGTGACCTCGTCCTGTTGGCGGGTGAGCTCGGTGCCGGCAAGACCACCTTGACGCAGGGCATCGGAGCGGGTCTGTCGGTGCGCGGCCAGGTGACCTCGCCGACGTTCGTCATCGCCCGGGTGCATCCCTCGACCGTGCAGGGACCCGCGCTGGTACACGTCGACGCCTACCGGCTCGGCGGTGTCGCCGAACTCGACGACCTCGACCTCGACGCCTCCCTCGACGAGACGGTCACCGTCGTCGAATGGGGCGAGGGCCTCGCGGAGGGGCTGGCCGGCGACCGGCTCGAGGTCGTGCTGAGTCGAAGCGTGGGTGCGGCGGGCGCGACCGCCGAGGACCAGGAGGACCTCCGGCAGGTCCGGATCGTCCCGGTCGGACCGCGCTGGCTCGACGTGCCCCTGCGCGTCGTCCTGGGCGCGGGCCCGGAGGAGGGCGTACGCGGGCCCGCCGTAGCGGCGGACTAGCCTGGCGACGTGCTGTTGCTCGCGTTCGACACCGCTACACCGGCGATCACGGTGGCGCTCCACGACGGGGCGTCGGTCCTGGCGACCTCGACCGTGGTCGACGCCATGCGCCATGGTGAGTTGCTCGCTCCCGGTATCGCCGCCGTGCTGGACGAGGCCGGCGCCCACCGCGGCGACCTGACCGAAATCGCCGTCGGTGTCGGCCCGGGGCCCTTCACCGGGCTGCGGGTCGGGCTCACCACGGCCCGGACGCTCGGGCACGTCCTGGACATTCCGGTCCGTGGGGTCTGCACGCTCGACGTGCTGGCCGCCGCGGCCGAGGTAGACGGGCCCTTCCTGGTGGCGACCGACGCGCGCCGCAAGGAGGTCTACTGGGCGAGGTACGCCGACCGGCACACCCGCGTCGACGGCCCGCACGTCGACCGGCCGGCTGACGTCGCCACGGCGGACGCCGTGGTCGGCCGTGGCGCGCTCCTCTACCCGGACGCCTTCCCGAAGTCGGTCGGCCCGGAGAACCCCTCCGCGGCCGACCTCGCCACCCTCGCGGTCTCCGGTGGCGTCTCGCTGCTCCCGCCCGAGCCGCTCTACCTCCGCCGTCCGGACGCGATCGAGCCCGGCGCCCGTAAGAGCGTCCTGACCGCACGGTGAGCGGGTGCCCTCATGATCAGGATCCGTCCGGCCAGCTCTGAGGACCTGGCCGTGCTGCGCGCCTTGGAGACGGCCTGCTTCGGCCGTGACGCCTGGGGCGAGGAGGCGATCGAGGGTGAGCTCGCCGGCGTACCCGCGACCCGCTGCGTCCTGACCGCCGAGGACCCCGAGGCGGCGGGTGATCCGTGCGACGTGATCGTCGGGTACGCCTCGCTGCTCGCCGTGGACGCGACCGCGGACGTCCAGCGGATCGCCGTACGCCCCGATCGTCGTCGCGAAGGAATCGGCCAACTGCTGCTGGACGCGCTCCTGGAGACGGCACGCGAGCGTGGCTGCGCGGAGGCGCTGCTCGAGGTGCGTGACGACAACACCGCGGCGATCGCGATGTATGAGGCGGTGGGCTTCGCCGAGATCGCTCGACGCCGTGGCTACTACCACGGCTGCGTCGACGCGCGGGTCCTCCGCCTCGCACCCGTCTGAGCCGCCGTTCGAGGATCCGCCGGCGTGTCGCCGTGGGCGTTCCGTGGGTGTCGGGCAACTCCTCGACGGAGCCGACATTGCCGAAGTCGGACGCGGTTCGAAGATCGCTTGACAGCGTGTCAGAGCCCACTTAGCTTCTACCGGAAATCGATTGCTCGCGAGTCTGGCGCGCAATGAACCACAGCTCTGGCAGTGCGGCGGAGCCGGCCACCCAGTGACGTCGATGCGCAGGTCCCGGGGCGGCTGTGGAGTAGGGCGCGGTGGACGCGCACCGCCTTCCGTCGCACCGTCGATCGGAAGGACGACATGGACAACCGAATCGGGATCAGCCGGCGTAGGGTTCTGCATCTTTCCGCTGTCGCCGCTGGCAGCGTGGTCCTGGCCGGTTGCTCCGGCGCCGGTGACGGGGCCACCCAGGGCGGCGGAGGCGGCAAAGCGACGAACTCCGCCTCGCCGGCAGCTAAGGGATCGAACACCAAGGCGCTTCCGGTTCCCGCACAGCTCAAGGAGGCCCCTGAGCTGACCAAGCTGGTGGACGCGGGCACGCTGCCACCGCTCAAGGAGCGGCTGCCGAAGAACCCCTACGTCGTACCCCACAACTGGCTGCGGCCAGGGAAGTACGGCGGCGCCATCAACACCGTCACTCCGGCGGGCGACTCGACGACGCACGCGGAGTTCATGTACGGCCACTCCCTCCTGCGGTACGTCAACGACGGCCAGGACATCGTCCCCGGCCTGGTGGAGTCGTGGGAGTCCAACGCCGACGCGACCGAGTGGACCCTGCACTTCCGCGAGGGGGTGAAGTGGTCCGACGGGCAACCCTGGTCGACCGAGGACATCATGTTCTGGTGGGAGGACATGGTCCTCAACGAGGACCACGCCGAGGTTCCGCCCGACGAGGCGCGGTCCGGCAAGGGCACGTTGATGAAGATGACCGCGCCCGACGCCCTGACCATCCTAATGAAGTTCGACGCGCCCGCGCCGCTGACGGCCGACCGGCTCGCCATGTGGGTCAAGCGTGGCAACGGACCCACCTGGATGGAGCCGAAGCACTACCTCAAGCAGTGGCACCCGAGGTACAACAAGTCGGTCCCGAAGGACTGGGCGACCGACAAGGGGGCCTTCGACCAGAAGCGCGCGTGGCTTCGTAATCCCGACTGCCCGGTCCTCACCGGCTGGAAGTGCAAGTCCTACAGCGAGGGACGTCGGGTCGTCTACGAACGCAACCCCTACTACTGGTGCATCTCCCCGGACGGCGCCCAGCTGCCCTATCTCGACACCCTGAACTTCAACGTCGTGCAGAACGCGGAAGTACAGAAGCTGCAGGCCGCCGAGGGCAAGATGAACTTCCTGTTCGGCGGCTTCACCTCGATCTTCCTCAACGACATCTCCGGGCTCAAGCAGGCCGAGGCGAAGACGAAGCTCAAGGTCCTGCTCTGGGACGCCGGCGACGGCAGCGGATCGCTGGTGTTCTTCAACCAGGACTACTACGAGCCAAAGATGCGGGCCCTCATCCGCAACGCGAAGTTCCGGCAGGCCCTGTCCTACGCCTACAACCGCGCCGACGTCCAGAAGGCGGTCTACTTCAACACCGGCGAGCTGACCACCGGGACGATGAGCCCGAAGGCGATCGAGTTCCACGTCAACGACGAGGGCAAGCAGCTCTACAAGCAGTGGCGCGACAGCTATGCGAAGTACGACCCCGAACTCGCCAAGAAGATGCTCGACGAGATCGGCGTGGTCGACAAGAACGGTGACGGCAAGCGGGAGATGCCGGACGGTACCCGGCTCCTCGTCCGTCTCGACTACCAGGCCGACACGGCGCCCGAACACCTCCAGAAGAACAACCTGCTGAAGCGGGATTGGGACGCCATCGGCATCGACACCCGGCTCAACCCCGTCCCGCCGGACGGTTACGGCGACCAGTGGCGGTTCGGGAAGCTGATGACCAACACCACCTGGGAGACCGGAGACGGGCCGAACTGCCTCGTCTACCCGCAGTGGCTGGTGCCGATCGAGTCCTCGCGGTGGGCGCCGTTGCAGGGTGAGTTCTACAACGTGCGGGGCACTCCGGCGGAGAAGACCGAGCAGGACGTCGACCCCTACAAGCGGACGCCGCCACGGGTGGCGCCCGAGCCCGACGGCCCGGTCGCGAAGCTGTGGAAGCTGTACGACCAGACCAAGATCGAGCCGGACGCGATGAAGCGGAACCAGCTGGTCTGGGAGATGGCCAAGATCCACATCTCCGACGGGCCGTACCTGCTCGGCGTCGTCGCCAACACGCCCTACGTCCTGCTGGTCCACGCGGACATGGGCAACGTCCCGACGAAGGAACAACTGGCCATGGGCGGCTTCGCCGCGCCGTGGATCCACCCGACGCCGGCGGTGTACGACCCCGAGACCTGGTTCTGGACCAACCCAGAGGAGCACCAGGTCTAGTCGTCCGACCCCGAGCTCCCGCCTCCCGGCCGGCGGCGTTGTCGTCGGCCAGGTGGCGGGGGCCGTTCACCCCTTGGTCCTGGTCGGCTGGACAGGCCATAGGCTCGGTCGGGTGAGGAGAGCGTTCTTGATGGTGGGGCCGGCGTTCGCGTCGGCCCGCCGATCCGAGGTGGCCCGGTGAGCGACGACCCCTTGGTGCTCGGCATCGAAACGTCCTGTGACGAGACAGGTGTCGGCATTGTCCGCGGCGGCACGTTGCTCGCCGACGCGATCGCTTCCAGCCTGGAGGAACACGCCCGGTTCGGCGGTGTGGTCCCCGAGGTCGCCAGCCGCGCCCACCTGGAGGCGATGGTCCCGTCGCTGGAGCGGGCCTGCGCCGAAGCGGGCGTCCGCCTCGCCGACGTCGACGCTGTCGCGGTCACCAGCGGACCAGGCCTCGCCGGAGCCCTGCTCGTCGGCGTCGCGGCCGCGAAGGCGCTGGCCATCGGGCTCGGCCGGCCCCTCTACGGCGTCAACCACCTGGCCGCTCACGTGGCGGTCGACACGCTCGAACACGGGCCGCTGCCCGAACCCTGCGTCTCCCTCCTGGTCTCCGGCGGGCACTCCTCCCTGCTGCTGGTCGAGGACGTGACCGGGACCGTCGATCCGCTCGGCTCGACCATCGACGACGCCGCGGGGGAGGCGTTCGACAAGGTCGCCCGACTGCTCGGACTCCCGTTCCCCGGCGGGCCCTACGTCGACCGGGAGGCGAAGGCCGGTGACCCGGCGTACGTCGTCTTCCCGCGCGGCCTCACCGGCCAGCGCGACCTCGCCCGGCACCGGTTCGACTTCTCCTTCTCCGGCCTGAAGACCGCTGTGGCCCGCTGGGTGGAGACCCGCGAGCAGCAAGGACAGCCGGTCCCGGTGGCCGACGTCGCCGCGTCCTTCCAGGAGGCGGTCTGCGACGTCCTGACCCGCAAGGCCGTGGACGCCTGCCGGACCCGCGGTGTCGACGACCTCCTGATCGGTGGCGGTGTCGCCGCCAACTCGAGGTTGCGGGCGATGGCGGAGGAACGCTGCTCCGCGGCCGGCATCCGGCTGCGGGTGCCCCGGCCGAAGCTGTGCACCGACAACGGCGCGATGGTCGCCGCCCTCGGCGCGCAGATGCTGGCGCGGGGGCGCACGCCCTCCAGCCTGGACCTGGTCGCGGACTCCTCGCTGCCGGTCACCACCATCGCGAGCTGACTCCGGTTCACCCCGCCCGGGTGGTGCCCCGGCGCCCCCGGTCCGACGAATATCGGGCTACGGCTTCCCCCGAGACGGTGGACCCGACGAGACGTCTCGGCGGCGGCCCCACCGTGCGACCGCGAAGTGGTCCCCACGATGCGGTCGCGACGGTTGACAGGCTGGGAACAGGAAAAGGAACCACACAGGCCCTGTTCCGGGCTCGGTCCCGACGTGTCCCCAGGAGCCGCCATGTCCTCGACCCACACCACGACGGAGCCGGTGGCCCTTCCCGGCTCCAGGCCTGGCAAGAAGATGGTGTGGGTACCCGGCGGCACCTTCGCGATGGGCTCGCAGGACTTCTATCCCGAGGAACGCCCCGTCCGGCAGGTGGACGTCGACGGCTTCTGGGTGGACGAGCACCCGGTCACCATCGCGGAGTACCGGCGTTTCGTCCGGGCGACGGGATACGTCACGGTCGCCGAACGCTCGCTCGACCCGTCGCGCCATCCGGATCTCGACCCGCGGTTGCTCGCGCAGGGATCGTTGGTCTTCCACAAGACCCCCGGACCCGTCGATCTGTCCGACCACCGCAGCTGGTGGTCGTACGTGCCCGGCGCGTGCTGGCGGCGGCCGGAAGGGCCCGGGAGCAGCGTGCACGGACGCGAGCGCCACCCGGTCACCCACGTCGCCTACGAGGATGCCGAGGCCTACGCGATCTGGTCCGGTAAGGAACTCCCGACCGAGGCGGAGTGGGAGTACGCCGCGCGGGGCGGTCTGGACGGTGCGATCTACGCGTGGGGTGACGACTTCAGTCCGCAGGGGCGGCTGATGGCCAACACCTGGCAGGGTGAGTTCCCCTGGCGCAACGCCAGACTCGACAGGTTCGAGCGGACGTCCCCGACCGGGATGTTCCCGGCCAACGGCTACGGGCTGCTGGACATGACCGGCAACGTGTGGGAGTGGACGTGCGATCTCTACCACGCCCGCCCGGGCGATCGGGGCGCGAAGGCCACCTGCGTTCCGCACACAAAGCGGCTGAGCCTGCCGCGGCAACGCGCCGCGGAGGACGCGCCGCGCGACTCCCCGGGCGGCGCACCCGGTGGCTCGGCTGGCGGCTCGACCGGTGACTCGGCTGGCGGCTCGGCTGGTGACGGGGGAGCGGACGAGGCGTTCGAGCATGCCGTCGTCCGAGTGATCAAGGGTGGCTCGTACTTGTGCTCCGCGACGTTCTGCTTGCGGTACCGGCCGGCGGCGCGGCAGGCGAAGGACAGCGACACCGCCACCTGCCACCTCGGTTTCCGCTGCGTGGTCCGTCCGCGCTGAGCCCCTGCGGTCCGCCCGCGCTGAGCCGCCGAGCGGTCCACCCGGCTCGGTTGGTTAGCGTGTGCCGGTGGACGAAACCACGACATACCTCGAGATGACGGCACCCAGTGACCTGCGTCCGTCCCGTCCCGTCCCCGCCGTCACGGTGGAGCCGACCGAGCCCGGTTCGCCGCTGATCGTGCCGGTGCAGGTACGGATCGGGGAGCCCTACGCCTGGCCGAGTGTGTTTCGTACGGCGCAGGAGTGGGCGGAGCGGTTGGCCGACCCGCTGCGTCAGTACTGGCTCATCCGGTACGACTCCGAACTCGCCGGGGCGCTCGACGTGCTGCGGCGCCCGGAGGGTGAGGTCGAGATCACGACCTTCGGGCTGGTTCCGGAGTACGTCGGACGAGGTGTCGGCGGCTACGCGTTGACCGTGGCCGTGCGGGAGGCGTGGAACGTCGAACCGCTGGGCGCGGACACGGTACGACGGGTGTGGCTGCACACCTCCTCCCTGGACCATCCCAACGCGCTGGGCAACTACCAGCGCCGGGGGTTCCGGGCGTACCGGCGAGTGACCGGTCCCTCGGCCCGGCCACCGGTGACGCCGCCGGCGCACTGACCCGGCGAGGGTCGACCGACGGGATCCGTGCTCATCGTCCCCAGCCGATGAACGACCTGCGCCAGCGCCGCCACCACGGCCTCGCCCGCCGCGGCCCGGGCTCGGCACCCGTGCGGATCGGGAGCCCGGCCGCAGCCCACGCCTTGGTGCCACCGCGCAGCGACAACGCCGGACGGCCGAGGTGGGCAAGGCGCTCGGCGCCCCGGCGGGAACGGTTGCCGAGCGAGCACACGGTCAGCACCTGACCCGGTGGCAGGGAGTCCAGCCGGAACGCCAGCGTGTCCAGCGGGACGTTGATCGCCCCCGAGATGTGGCCGGCGGCGTACTCCTCCGGGGTCCGGACGTCGAGCACCGGGTCTCCCGCGGCCCACAGCGCCCGGGCGACCTCGAGGTCGACGTCCTCCGGCTCCGGTGGCAACAGGTCGGCCATGGTCCAAGGCTCCCACCGCGGGAGCGGCGGTTCGCGCCGACGGCCGGACGAGGCCCGGCGCCCTCGGGAGGCGTCAGCACATGTTGACGCTCACCGCTCGTCAGCATATGCTGACGAGCATGGATGTCGCGCAGCTTGGTGAGGCGGCGACCGGGACCGACCCCGACTCCGGCCTGCGGGCCGTGGCCGCGCTCCGCACCCTGGTCGAGCGTCTCGAGGCCGCCCAGATCGACTCCGCTCGGGCGCAGGGGTGGTCCTGGCAGGACATCGCCGCCCGGCTCGGTGTGACGAAACAGACCGTGCACCGGAAGTACCGGTCGAGAAAGGGCTGAGCATGTTCGGAGGGGACCTGGCCGAGGTGGGGGAGGCACTCGGCGACGCGTACCGGACCGCGCGGTCGGTCGGCAGCCGGTGGGTCGGCAGCGAGCACCTGCTCCTGGCCCTGAGCCGTCGCGACGACGACCTCGGTGGCCTGCTGCGAGCCGCGGGAGTGACGCCCGAGCGGATCGAGGGCGTACTGGCCCGGCCCGGCATCCGGCCCGCGGCGATCGAGGCCGAGCGCGCCGCACTGGCCGTCCTCGGCGTTGAACTCGATGAGTTGCGGCGCCGCGCGGAGGCCGGACTGGGTGCCGGCGTCCTCGATCCCAGGCCCGGGCGGCCGCCGCTGCTTCCGTTCGGCGGTCGACGTGCCCGGGAGTGGGCGGCCCGCCGCCGGCCCCCGATCGGACCCGACGTCCAGGCGATCTACGAGGCGTCCCTGCGACTCGCCCTCGCCCGCCGCGAAACCCACCACCGGATCGAGCACCTCGCCCTCAGCATGCTCACCCTCGACCAAGGGACGGCCTGGCTCCTCGACCAGGTGGGCGCCGACCGGACGCGCCTCGAGGCCGCCGTTCATCGCCGCTACCCGCTTCCGGTACGCAACGTCGTCCTCCGGCTCGACCGCCGGCTCGGGTGGCGGTCGCGGCGGCGGGACATCATCCGCAGGTTCGCCACCACCTCGGGCGCACCCGCGCTGGGGCCGATGTCGCTGACACTGGGTGATGGCCTGACGGCCTGACGGTCATCGGACGGTGTGGCCGTGGTGCGCCGTCTGGTCCGGTTTGGCACCATGGGCGGATGCCGGTCCGCAGCAGACGACTCGTGACGGCGCGGGCCTGGTCGCTCGCGGTCCTCCTGTCACTGTCCACCGCGTGCGGGGTGAGTTCCGGCTCCTCCACCGACGAACCCGCTTCCGGCTCGACGAAACCGGGCCCCACCGCCTCCACTCCCGTGCCCACGGCGACACCCACGGCAAAGCCCACCGGCACCGCCTCCGCGGCGCTCCCGTGGGGTCCGACCCACGCCGAATGGCAGCGGGCCCAGGAGATCGTCGCCGGGATGAGCACGGAGGAGAAGGCTGGCCAGGTGATCGTCGCCGGCTACCAGGGCACCGAGGCTCCGCTCGCGTCGTTGCGGCGACACCACGTCGGCGGCGTCATCGTCATGGGCTACAACGTCACCTCCGCCGATCAGGTCCGCTCCGTCAACGCGGCCTTGCACAAGGAGGCCGCGAGCCAGGGCCGGACCTGGCCGCTGCTGATCGGTGTCGATCAGGAAGGCGGCACGGTCGCGCGCGTCAAGGGGCCTTTGACGGAGTTCCCGACATACATGACTCTCGGCGCGGCGCGCGATCCCGAGGTGGCGAGGAAGGTCGCGCGCGCGAGCGGGCAGGAGTTGCGCGCACTGGGATTCACGATGGTGTTCGCGCCCGACGCCGACGTGACGGCCGGACCGAGCGATCCGACCATCGGCAGCCGGTCGGCCGGTGGCGACCCCGCCCTGGTCACGAGCATCGTCAAGGGATCCTTGCGGGGATACACCGACGCCGGCATTCTCGCCGTACCCAAGCACTTTCCCGGCCACGGGAGCGTGCCTGCCGACAGTCATCTCAGCCTGCCGGTCCAGCACGCCTCGCTGTCGGAGTTGAAACAGCGTGACCTGGTGCCCTTCGCCGAGGCGGTCGAGTCGGGAGTGTCCGCGCTGATGGTCGCCCACATCGACGTCCGCGACGTCGATCCGGGCACTCCGTCCTCGGTGTCGGCGAGGATGATCCAGGATGTCCTGCGCGGGCAACTCGGTTTCCAGGGCGCGGTCGTCACCGACGCCCTGGAGATGGCCGGGGTCGCGGAGAAGTACGGCAGCGCCGAGGCCGGGGTTCGCGCGCTGCTGGCCGGGGCGGACATCCTGTTGATGCCGGCCATCGCCGCCGACACTCACGCGGCGATCCTGACGGCCCTGCGCACGGGTCGGCTGCCGGAGGCGCGCCTCGACGACGCGGCCGCGCGCTCGATCGCCCTGATGCTGCACGAGCAGGACGCGGGTGCCGCACCCTCGACCACGGTGCTCGGTGCGGCTGAGGCGACGTCGAACGCCGCGTCGCTGCGCGGGCTCACCGTGGTCTCCGGCGCCTGCGAGGGTGCCCTGGTGGGAAAGCGCATCACGATCGCGGGCGGGCGGACGCAGGACCGGGAGCGTCTCACCGAGGCGGCCCGCAAGGCCGGCCTCACCGTCGGAGCCGACGGCGACGTCGTGCGCCTGCTCAGCGCGGGTTCGAGCAGTGGTTCGGGTGACGTGGTGGTCGCGCTCGACACGCCGTACGGCCTGGCGCGAAGCTCGGCGAGCACGGCGCGGATCGCGTTGTTCGGCCGGACCCAGGGTGCCTTCGCCGCGCTGGTCGACGTCCTCACCGGCAAGGCGCGTGGTGCTGGACGCCTTCCGGTGCACGTCGAGGGCCTCCCGTCGACACCGCACTGCGACTAGGGATCGAGTTCGCCTCGATGACGTCCGACCTCGGGTCGTCGGAGCCGGATCAGGCAGCGACCATACGACTCGACCCGGCGGTACTCGACGACTGGTGGAGCCAGGTCAGACCGTTCAGCGTGGTGATCGCCTCGCTCGACCTCCGGCGGGCGACGCTCGTCTCCGTCGACGAGTTCGCCCTCGTCGCGGGTTCGAGTGCTTTCGTCGAGCGGGCGGGCGGCAAACCGCTGCCGGAGGCGCGTGCTTCGTTCGCCGCGTACGCCGAGGACATGAAACGGGCGTCGCGGCATCTTCCCGAGGTCGCCGCGAAGTACGGCTGCGGGTGACCTTCCCCCGACGTTCCCCCGGACCTCGCGGAGGTGGAGGGCGTCCGACGAACAACCTCGACCTCCTGGGCTGGTGTCCGCGGGGCGAGGCCTTGGCCCCTCCCCGCGGACACGCGTCGCCGCTCAGGAGCGGAGCGCCGCCACGACGTCGATCTCGACGAGGATGTTGTTGAGCGCCGAGCCGACCGTGGTGCGCACGGGGTAGGGCTGCTCGAGGAAGGACTCGTAGACCCGGTTGAACTCCGCGAAGTCGCCCAGGTCGGCGAGGTGCACGGTGGCCTTCACGACGTCGGCGAAGGTGAGGCCGCGCTCCGCGAGGACGGCCGCGACGTTGCGCATGACCTGTGCGGTCTGCTCCGCGACGCCACCCTCGACGAGCAGACCGGTGCTCGGGTCGGCCGGGCCGAAGCCCGCGGTGTAGAGGAAGCCGTTGGCGACGATGCCCTGGGAGTAGGCGCCTGCCGGCCGGGGTGCCTTGTCGGTCTGGATAACTTCCTTGGCCATCTGTGGGCCCCTTCCGCGACGTCCGGACACAAGTGCTGACACGAGTGCTATCGGTCTGTGACCCTAACCGGTCCGGTGGGCCCGGCCGCGAGTGAGTCTCCGCCCTGATCGGTCGGGCCGGCCGGCATCGGCTGGACGAGAAGGGCGAGGGTGGAGTCCGCCGTACGGGTGACGACCAGGGTCGCCGCGGCGCGCCCCCGCGGCGCGAGTCGCTTGCGGAGGACCTCGGGTTCGACCTCGACGCCGCGCTTCTTCACCGTCAGGATGCCGACGTCACGCGCCCGGAGGGCCCGCTTGAGCGCCTTGACGTCGTAGGGGAGTACCTCCTCCACGCGGTACGCCGTCGCGAACGGCGTCGCGACCCACCGGTCGGAGGTGAGGTAGGCGATCTTCGGATGCAGCAGCGCACCCTCGACCAGCGGTGCGACCGCGGTGACCAGGCCGGCCCGGATCACCGCGCCGTCGGGCTCGTACAGGTAGCCCAGCGGAGGGCCGACCGGTGCCTCGCCCGGGTCGTCGGCGTCGGTCAGGCTGGCCCCGGAGGGCAGGACCGTCGCCCGCCGGCGTACTCCGTGCCCACCCGCTCCGGTATTGGTCCGCAGGTCACCCGACCACAGGGCGGCCTCCTTCACCTCGCGCCCCTCGCTGATCCACTCGGCCTCGACCTGCGGGGGTAGGAACCGGTGGGGGATGATCGGCGCCGTCTTGACGCACGCGGTACCGGTGAGGAGTTCCTCGACGAAGGACCAGGGCGGGGAGTAGTCGGCGGGATCGAAGACGCGGCCGCGGCCGGAACGGCGCGCCGGGTCGGCGACCGCCACGGCGTACGGCGTCCGGTCGAAGGTGGTCACGTCGGCCACCTCGATCCGCGCAGGCCCGACCTGCCCGTCGTCGCCGGACCCGAGCAAGGCGAGGTTGGCCCGGGCGATCTCCGCCGTCAACGGGTCCTTGTCGACGCCGGTGACGGCGAGGCCGGCGCGGGCGAGGGCACGCAGGTCGCCGCCGATCCCACAGCACAGATCACAGCACAGGGCGGTCGCCGCCCGCCGGGACTCCTCGCCGGTGTCGAGGGTGTCCCGGACACGTTGGGCCCGGTACGCCGCGACCGCGGCGGTCGTGGCCTGCTCGAGCCCGTCCCGGGTGAAGAACATCTGGTCGGCCTCGGCGCCGAACTTGGCCCGTGCGCGCTGCCGCAGCGCCGCCTGGGTGAGAGCAGCGGTGACGAGGTCGCCCGGATGCCGCCGCCGCAGCCTGGTCGCGAGCGCGATCGCGTCCCGCTCGGCGTAGACCGCGCTGACCTCGGCGAGCAGTTCGAGACCGGCGGGGCTGCGCAGTGCCCGAAACTCCTCGACGTCCATCGCGCGGGCTCTCCTTCCGCCGCCGGAGCGGTCCAGGCGTTGATCCTTGGCGACAGCGTCAAGATCGTCTTTCGCCACTGGGCACATTCTGGCCGACCCGCCTGGCACTCGGGTTGACCGAGTGCTAAGCAACCGCCTAGATTCGTCACTGGCACTCTCGACCTTAGGGTGCCAGCGCAACAGCCCGCGACGAGGCGGCCGGCACCGCGACGACGGCGCGCCCGAGTCGCACCACAGGTGAGCACATCACCGCGACATCCCGTGAAGGGGGAGGTCAGGAAGTGTCGGTCTCCATCAAGCCGCTCGAGGACCGCATCGTCATCAAGCCGCTCGACGCCGAAGAGACAACGGCGTCGGGGCTGGTGATTCCCGACACCGCGAAGGAGAAGCCCCAGGAGGGCGAAGTCGTCGCGGTCGGGCCGGGTCGCATCGACGACAACGGCAACCGGGTCCCGCTCGACGTGAGCGTCGGCAACAAGGTGATCTTCAGCAAGTACGGCGGCACCGAGGTGAAGTACAGCGGCGAGGACTACCTCATCCTCTCCGCCCGCGACGTCCTCGCCGTCGTCGAGAAGTAAGAGCCATCCGGCAGGAGGGTGTTCGTTGCGCGCGGAACGTGCGCGCAGGAGCACTCTGCGTAGGTGCGCCCGGAAACCCTCCTGCCGTCCGCTCACGATGCTCCCGGTCCGATCCCGGAGCCTCACGCAGCCATTGATCTGACGACTGGCACCACCCCGGTGGCCACCACCTTGGCCTGGGCTCCGGGTGGCGTCGTGGAAGGACATTTACACCTATGCCGAAGATCCTGGAGTTCGACGAGAACGCCCGGCGCGCGCTGGAGCGCGGCGTCGACGCTCTCGCGAACACCGTGAAGGTCACGCTGGGCCCGAAGGGCCGCAACGTCGTCATCGACAAGAAGTGGGGCGCCCCCACCATCACCAACGATGGTGTGACGGTGGCCCGCGAGGTCGAGCTCGACGACCCGTTCGAGAACCTCGGCGCCCAGCTCGTGAAGGAAGTCGCCACCAAGACCAACGACATCGCCGGTGACGGCACCACCACGGCGACGGTGCTCGCCCAGGCGATGGTGCACGTCGGTCTGCGCGCGGTCGCCGCTGGCGCCAACCCGATGTCCCTGAAGAAGGGCATCGACGCGGCTGTCGAGGCCATCAACGCGACCCTGCTCGCGCAGGCGAAGGCCGTCGACACCCGGGACGAGATGGCCCACGTGGCCACGATCTCGGCCCAGGACGCCCAGATCGGCCAGCTGATCGCCGAGGCGTTCGACAAGGTCGGCAAGGACGGTGTCATCACCGTCGAGGAGTCCAACACTCTCGGCACCGAGCTCGAGCTCACCGAGGGCATGCAGTTCGACAAGGGCTTCATCTCGCCGAACTTCGTGACCGACGTCGAGCGGCAGGAAGCGGTCCTCGACGACCCCTACATCCTGATCCACCAGGGCAAGATCTCCTCGATGGCCGACCTGCTCCCGCTGCTGGAGAAGGTCGTCCAGGCGAGCAAGCCGCTGGTGATCATCGCCGAGGACGTCGAGGGTGAGGCGCTCGCCACCCTCGTCGTGAACAAGATCCGCGGCATCTTCAACTCGGTGGCCGTCAAGGCTCCCGGGTTCGGTGACCGCCGCAAGTCCATGCTCGAGGACCTCGCCGCCCTGACCGGTGGCCAGGTCGTCGCGCCCGAGGTCGGCCTCAAGCTCGACCAGGTGGGCCTGGAGGTCCTCGGTACCGCTCGCCGCGTCACCGTCACCAAGGACGACACCACCGTCATCGACGGTGGCGGCTCCGCGGACGACGTTGCGGCTCGCGTCTCGCAGATCAAGACCGAGATCGAGAACACCGACTCCGACTGGGACCGCGAGAAGCTGCAGGAGCGGCTCGCGAAGCTCGCCGGCGGCGTCTGCGTGATCAAGGTCGGCGCGGCCACCGAGGTCGAGCTCAAGGAGAAGAAGCACCGCATCGAGGACGCCGTTTCGGCGACTCGCGCGGCGATCGAGGAGGGCATCGTCACCGGTGGTGGCGCCGCTCTCGTGCACGCCGCCGCTGGCCTCGACTCCTCGTCGGTGACCGGTGACGAGAAGGTCGGCTACGAGCTGGTCGGTCTCGCCGTCCGCGAGCCGCTGCGCTGGATCGCCGAGAACGCCGGCGCCCAGGGCTACGTCGTCGTGGAGAAGGTCCGCGAGAACGGCCCGGGCAAGGGCTACAACGCCGCCACCGGCGAGTACGGCGACCTGGCCGCCCAGGGCGTCATCGACCCGGTGAAGGTGACCCGCTCCGCGCTGTCCAACGCGGCGTCGATCGCGGCGATGCTTCTCACCACCGAGACGCTCGTCGTCGACAAGCCGGAGGAGGCCGAGGAGCCCGCCGGTCAGGGCCACGGCCACGGCCACGGTCACTGAGCGACACCCTCGTGCGTCCGCGTGACGCGCAGGCATGACGAAGGGCTCGGATCCTCCTTCGAGGAGCCGAGCCCTTCGGCCTTTCGTGTGACCGGTCAGGTCGTTGCTGGTGTCATGGGTGCGTGTCCGCGCGGCCCTACCGCGGGTACACGCCGGGCAGGGTGAGGGGCGGACCCGGGTCGTCGTTCGGGTGGATGTCGCTGGCGCGTTCGCAGCGTCCGTTCAGCCCGCACCTGACCAGCGTCCTCGCCTGGTCCTCGCCGCCGCTCTCGACGAAGAGCAACGCCCCGTCCGGTTCGACCGCGTACAGCGTCATCCCGCTCGACCGGTCGCCCAGGATGACCACGGTCTGTCCGGTCCCCGCGTCCAGGATCTCCTCGCGGTTCTTGCTGGCGTTTCGTCCGCTCACGTAACGCCCCTCGTAGGAGAACGCCCAGGGATCCACGGCGCAGTTCTCCCAGGCGAGACGGCCTCTGTCGGTGTCGAACATGGCCATACATCCCTTTCCGGGGCCGTCGGGTCTGGTCCGCTGGAGGATCCGGCGGGTGCCGTCGGTGCCCTCCGGTCGCGACGTCCCCGACTCGCTGGTGAGCGTGTTGTTCCGGACGTTCCAGCGCAGCGTCCTACTTGGTTCGCTCCAGACCGTGCTCTCGGACAGGACCACCGCGTCGCCGATGAAGCCCACCGCTATCGGGTAGACGACATCGATCTGCCGGCGGTTCAGCTCCCGTCCGGTCGCGGCGTCCACGACCACGGCGGAGAGTGGATCGTCCTCGGTGGCGCCCTCCTCCGTCCAGGCGACCATGCGGCCGTCCGCCGAGACGACGGGGACGTCGACGATGTCCGCCTTCAGGGTCCGGATCACCATGCCGTCGGACCGGATGAGGTGGTTCGCATACGTTTGTGGCCCGATCGCACAGCACGCGACGTTGACGACGTATCCGCTCGACGTCTCGACGAAGTAGACGAACGACGCGTCGGTGAGCCCCGGGACCGGAACCTCGCGGTCACCGTCGTGGATCACGCCGTCCGCGAACCACGGAACCTTCGGGTCGGCGCCTCGCGGCAGTTTGGTGTAGTCGACGTCGATCACGACCGGGAGCTTCGGCGCCGGGGGTGCCGGTGGGCTCGCCGTGTGGCTCGGTGTGTTGGGCGGGGTCGTCCGGGCGGGCGGATGTGGGCTCTTCTGCGGGACCGTCGTCGTCGCCCGCGGAGTCGGGGTCGTCGTGGGGGTCGGTGTGGGGCTCTCGGTCCGGGCCGGAGCGGTGCCGGCGGGTTCTACCGGCGTGTGCCGGCCGTCCGCGCCGATCTGCTGGACGCCCAACGGAACCCCCACGGCCAGGGCGGCCGCGCAGGCGACGGCGGCGGTGACCCGGCGGATGGTCCGAACCTTGCGGCCCCGCCTGTACGCCTCCTCGGCGAGGCGGCGGCTGGTGTCGACCTGGCCAGCCTGGCGGTGCAGTGAGGTCGTGATGAGTTCTTCGAAGTCAGGCATCGTCAGGCGCCCCTCTCAGCGTTCCCGTGTCCGGATCCGGCGCGACGGCGGGTGGCCTCCGAGGCGTCGGGGGACTGCTCGTACCGCGCCCGCAGGGCGGCGAGCGCGCGGCTGGTCTGGCTGCCGACGGTCCCGACGGAGCAGCCCAGCGCGGCGGCGATCTCGGTGGGGCTCAGGTCCTCGTAGAAGCGGAGCACGACCACCGCGCGTTGCCGTGGCGGCAGGGTCTGGACGAGCTCCCACATCTCGTCGCGTTCCTCGAACCGTGAGTCGGCCGCGCCGGGCCGCTCGGGCAGGGTGTCGGTGCTGCGTTCGGCGCGGCGCCAGGCGCGGCGCCACCAGCTGTGGTGTTCGTTGATCAGGACTCGGCGCACGTAGGCGTCCACGGAGTTCCGGTCGCGGATGCGGTGCCACGCGAGGTAGGTGCGGGTCAGCGCGGACTGCACGAGGTCCTCCGCCTCGTGCAGATCGCCAGTCAGCAGGTACGCGGTCCGAACCAGTGCGCGCTGGCGGGACGCCACGTACGCCGCGAACTCCTCCGCGACGTCGGTCACCGGCCAACCCCCGTTCTGTTCATGCCGGATGGATGCGGCGGTCATGGCTGGTAGACGCACCGAGTCCCGCATCCCTTGCATGGAACGCGTTTCGGACCTCCCGGCGGACCGCGTCCGACCCTGGTAGGTGACAATAGGTCTGATGTCAGAACAGGTCACCCTCCGTTCCCTTGGCGTACGGGTGTACCTGCCGTCCCTTCTGTACGGGGTCGGCCAGGGTGCGATCGCCCCGATCGTCGCGTTGTCCGCTCGCGATCTCGGTGCCTCCGTGGGCGTCGCCAGCCTGGTGGTCGCCTCCGCCGGCGTCGGCCAGCTGATCGGCGACCTACCGGCGGGTGCGTTGGCCGGACGGATCGGCGAACGCCGCGCGATGCTGGCGGCGACCGCGCTCGTGATCGCCGCACTGGCCGCGTGCATGCTCGCCGGGCACGAGCTGGTCCTCGTCGCGGGCATCTTCTGCACCGGACTCGCCGGCGCCGTCTGGGGTCTCGCGAGGCAGGCCTATCTCGCCGAGGTCGTGCCGTACCAGCTGCGGGCCAGGGCCATGTCGACCCTCGGCGGCGTCCAGCGGATCGGCATGTTCATCGGGCCGTTCCTCGGTGCCGCGACGGTCCAGCTCTGGGGCACCGACGGTGCGTACGGCCTGCACGTGGTGGCCGCCCTGGTCGCCGGCATCGTGTTGGTGGCGTTCCCCGAACCACCGCACCAGGCCGCGGTCTCGAAGACCGGGCCGGTGCGCACCATCGACGTCGCCCGCAGCCATGCCGCCGTCCTGCGCACCCTCGGCATGGGCGCCCTCCTGGTCGGCGCGGTGCGCGCCTCGCGGCAGGTCGTCATCCCCCTGTGGGCCGACTCGATCGGCCTGGACGCCGCGACCACGAGCATCATCTTCGGCATCGCGGGGTCGGTCGACATGCTGCTCTTCTATCCGGCCGGCAAGGTGATGGACCGGATCGGCCGGGCGTTCGTGGCCGTCCCGTCGATGATCATCCTGGGCATCGCCCATCTGCTCCTACCGCTCACCCACACCGCGGTGACGCTCGCGATCGTCGCGGTGATCATGGGCTTCGGCAACGGCATCGGCAGCGGGATCATCATGACGCTCGGAGCCGACGTGTCGCCGGCGGTCGGCCGGACGGCGTTCCTCGGTGCCTGGCGGCTGTGCGCGGACGCGGGCAACAGCGCCGGTCCGCTCGTGATCGGCGCCGTCAGCGCGACCGTCGCCCTCGGCCCGGCCGTGATCCTGATGGGTGGCGTCGGGTTGGTGAGCGCCTTCCTGATGGGGCGCTGGATCCCGCGACATCCGCCCACGCCCCAACGGGCGTGAGCCGCGGCGGGCCGGTTCGCCGGACGTCCTGAGCTGTCCGCCAGACGGCCCGTTTGGGGTGATATGGGAACGTTACGGGTGATCTCACCCCCGCACGGGTTGGCCGACACCGGTCACCGCTAGCATGAGGAGACGCTCGCGACCGGAGGAAGCATGGACCTCAATCCCCGGCAGGAAGACGGCGACGTCACCGGCCCCCTCACCACCCTTGGCCTGACCTACGACGATGTCCTGCTGCTCCCTGGTGAGTCGGACGTCATCCCCAACCAGATCGACACGACCAGCCGCATCTCGCGCCGGATCAGTGTGCGGATCCCGCTGCTGTCCAGTCCGATGGACACCGTCACCGAGGCCAGGATGGCCATCTCGATGGCCCGGCAGGGTGGCATCGGCGTCCTTCACCGCAACCTCTCCATCGAGGAGCAGGCCCAGCAGGTCGACCTGGTCAAGCGGTCCGAGGCCGGCATGGTCGCCCAGCCGATCACGATCGGCCCCGACGCGACGATCGGCGAGGCCGACGCCCTCTGCGCCCAATACCGCATCTCCGGCGTTCCCGTGGTCGGCGCCGACCGGCAGTTGCTCGGCATCGTGACCAACCGGGACATGCGTTTCGAGACCGATCTCACCCGGCTCGTCCGCGACATCATGACCCCGGCGCCGCTCGTCACCGGCCGGGTCGGGATCTCCGCCGAGGACGCGATGGGTCTGCTGCGTGAGCACAAGATCGAGAAGCTCCCGCTGGTGGACGACTCCGGTCGGCTGGAGGGGTTGATCACCCTCAAGGACTTCGTGAAGCGCGACCAGTTCCCGTTCGCCACCAAGGACGACACCGGACGGCTGCGCGTCGCCGCCGCCGTCGGCTTCTTCGGAGACGGCTGGAAGCGTGCGATGACCCTGGTCGAGGCCGGTGTCGACCTGCTGATCGTCGACACCGCGCACGGTCACACCAGCGGCGTCCTCGACATGATCCGCCAGCTCAAGGCCGACCCCGCGGCGCGCGACGTCGACGTCGTGGGCGGCAACGTCGCGACCCGGGCGGGCGCGCAGGCGATCGTCGACGCGGGCGCCGACGGCGTACGCGTGGGCGTCGGACCCGGATCGATCTGTACGACGCGGGTCGTCGCGGGAGTGGGTGCGCCGCAGGTCACCGCGATCTACGAAGCCGCCCAGGCCGCGAAGAAGGCCGGCGTTCCCATCATCGGCGACGGCGGCCTGCAGTACTCCGGCGACATCGCGAAGGCGATCGTCGCGGGCGCCGACTCGGTCATGCTGGGCTCGCTGCTCGCCGGCTGCGAGGAGAGCCCGGGTGACCTGGTGTTCATCAACGGCAAGCAGTACAAGTCCTACCGCGGCATGGGGTCACTCGCCGCGATGAGCTCGCGGGGCAAGGATCGCTCCTACTCCAAGGACCGCTACTTCCAGGGCGACGTCCCCTCCGACGACAAGCTGGTCCCCGAAGGCATCGAGGGTCAGGTGCCCTTCCGCGGTCCGTTGAGCGCGGTGGCCCACCAGCTGATCGGCGGGCTGCGGCAGTCGATGTTCTACGTCGGGGCGCGAACCGTCCCCGAGCTCCAGCAGCGCGGGCAGTTCGTCCGGATCACCTCGGCCGGACTCAAGGAGAGCCACCCGCACGACATTCAGATGACCGTCGAGGCGCCCAACTACTGGGGGCGCTGACAGGGCGGGCCGGCGCGGGCGCGGGACCCAACCGGGGGAGGGCCCGCCCGCGGGCCGGCAGGCGTACGGAAGAATCGGCTCGTGACCGAAATCGAGATCGGCCGTGGCAAGCGCGGTCGCCGGGCGTACTCCTTCGACGACATCGCGATCGTGCCCAGCCGGCGCACCCGCGACCCCGAGGAGGTGTCGACGGCCTGGCAGATCGACGCCTACCGCTTCGACATGCCCGTCATCGCCGCCCCGATGGATTCGGTGACGTCCCCGCAGACGGTGATCGAACTCGGCCGACGCGGCGGGCTCGGTGTGCTGAACCTCGAGGGTCTGTGGACCCGCTACGACGATCCCGAGCCGTTGCTCGCCGAGATCGCCAGCCTGGACGCCGAGAGCGCCACCGGCCGGATGCAGGAGATCTACGCCGAGCCGATCAAGCCTGACCTGATCACCGCGCGCCTGGCGGAGATCCGTGCGGCCGGGATCACGGTCGCGGCGTCGCTCTCCCCGCCGCGCACCAAGCAGCACTGGAAGACCGTGGTCGACGCGGGCGTCGACCTGTTCGTGATCCGGGGCACCACGGTCTCCGCGGAGCACGTGTCGCACCAGACCGAGCCGCTCAACCTCAAGCAGTTCATCTACGAGCTGGACGTTCCGGTGATCGTCGGTGGCTGCGCGACGTACCAGGCGGCGCTGCACCTCATGCGCACCGGCGCCGCCGGGGTGCTGGTCGGCTTCGGTGGTGGCGCCGCGCACACGACGCGGAGCGTCCTCGGAGTCGCCGTACCGATGGCGTCGGCCGTCGCTGACGTCGCGGCCGCGCGGCGCGACTACCTCGACGAGTCCGGCGGCCGGTACGTCCACGTGATCGCCGACGGATCGGTCGGACGTTCCGGTGACATCGCGAAGGCGATCGCCTGCGGCGCCGACGCGGTGATGCTGGGCTCGCCGCTCGCCCGGGCCAAGGAGGCGCCGGGCCGCGGGTTCCACTGGGGCATGGAGGCGCACCACGGTGAGCTGCCGCGGGGCGCCCGGGTCGAGGTGGGCACGATCGGCAGCCTGGAGGAGATCCTCTTCGGGCCTTCCCGCGCCTCGGACGGCACCATGAACCTCGTCGGCGCTCTGCGCCGCGCCATGGCGACCACCGGCTACACCGAACTCAAGGAGTTCCAGCGCATCGAGGTCGTCGTCCAGTAGCCGCATCCACGTAGCCGCCCCGTCAGCGGTGCTCCAGCGGTGTCTGCCAGATTGCTCCGATGAGATCATTTTCTCGGCTAGCAGCGCGCTCCAAGGGGCCCGCTGCCGTGGTCGCCGGGTTGGCCCTGCTGGCCGTGGCGAACTGGTCGCCGGGCTGGAGCAGGGGGACCGTCATCCAGGCCGGCTCGACGTACCTCGTCACGTCGGGGCTGGAGGTGCGGGCCTTCGCCCAGGACGGCAAGGAACGCTGGCACCGTACGTTTCCCGACGTCGAAGCCGGTCTCGAAAAGGGCAACGGCAGCGTCACCGTGCGGGAGAGCGGTGGTGTGGTGGTCGCGACGTACAGCCATCCGACCGACGACCACTGGCCCCATCCCGAGGTCGTCGAAGCGGTGGACCCCGTGACGGGTCACCCGCTGTGGAAGCAGACCGCGTCGCCGTACATCGCCGTCACCGACCAGACGGTGTTCACGCCGGTGTGCCGAGGGAAGCAGACCGGCCGATCCGACGACTGCCGACTCAGTGCGCGGGATCCGCGTACCGGGCGCGCTCGGTGGACGGTGGACGCCGAGCACGTGGCGCAGGTCGTGGCCGCGTCGCCGCGCGTGGTGGTGCTGTCGACCAAGCCGACGGGTCTGGGCGGGAAGTCGTGGATCACCACGCTGGACGCGTCGACCGGACGGCGTCTGGGTGTGCGGGTGGAGACAGCGAAGTTCGGCGGCGGCCTGTACCCCGCGAGTGCCGAGCGGATCGTGAAGTTCAACGACCTGGCCGGGGACACCCTCGTTCTGGGGAGTACGGACCAGCAGGGTGACAAGGCGTGCACGGTCGACCTGGAGGGCCGCGACCCCCGGTCCGGGAGCCGCCGGTGGAAGACCACGCTGCGCCTGGCGGTGCCGGTGGAGGGTGCGAGCTGCCGATACGGCCTGCCCGATGGCAGCGGTACGACGCTGTTCGCGACGACGTCCGACGGGCGCCCGCAGGTGTTCGACCTTCGGCAGGGACGAACCCTCTGGCGCGGGCCGCGGGCCGGGACCATCGTGGCCGGTGACGAGCGCGTGGTGATGGTCCGCGACGACCAGACCGCTCGGCTCACGCTGTACGACCTCCGGACCGGCAGGGCACGTTGGAGCATCGAGGGCCCGGCGGGCGCCCGCAACGACGTCACCGCTGCGCTGACCGGTGAGCGGCTCCTCCTGTGGGAGAGCGGGTACGACGGTTGCGCCTCGGTGCCGGCCGGCCCGCACGGCTGTGTGGACGTCTTCGACCTGTCGGACGGCACCAAGACACTCACCACGGATGGCGCGGCCGCGGGTTACGGTGCGGGCTGGATCGCCGCCCGAGCGCGCTCCGACAACGGCGCCACCTTCTCCCTCTACGACACCGCCTGATCACCCGCCCCGCCGGTCGCGGCCCGTGGCTCAGCCCGCCGACTGGTCGAGTGCGTGACATGGTCTCGGCGACACACCTGCGCCCCCGCGGGCCAGCCGTGTCGCCGAGATCCTGGGCGGGTGGGAGGTCAGCCCTCGTTCGGACGCCTGGTCGGTGCGTCGGGGTCGCTCGGAGCGGTGCGTACGACGACCTCCACCTGAACCCGTACGGGCTCTCCCGAACCAGCCACCTCCGTCACGGTGACCGGTGCGTCGGACCGGGAGTGTGCGCCGTTGCCGTACTGGACCAGCGAGTGCGCACCGTTGGTGTGCTCGTCGGTGTGGACGACAACCCCGTCGACGACGCGGGCGTGCTCTGGCACGGCTCCGTCGCGACGCGGTGCGCCCTGGCCCGCGGCTGACGGCGCACCGACCGGAGTGGACCAGCCGTCCGCTGCGGCCGGAGCCGGTTCGGTGGCGTCGGCGAGATCCTCCTCGCGGACCTGCTCGCGGAACTCGCGGTCGGCGGCCCGCTCGTTGACCGGCCCTCCACGGCGGTGCCGCCGGCGCTCCTTGAACTCCTCGACGAGGGTGTAGAGCGTGGGTACCAGGACCAGCGTGAGCAGCGTCGAGGTGATCAGACCACCGATCACCACGATCGCCAACGGCTTGGAGATGAACACCCCGCCGCCGGTCAGGCCGAGCGACATCGGGATGAGCGCGAAGATCGTCGCGAGGGCCGTCATCAGGATCGGTCGCAGCCGCCGTCGGCCGCCCTCGATCACCGCCTCGCGCACACCCATGCCACGTTCGCGGTACTGGTTGATCAGGTCGATCAGGACGATCGCGTTGGTGACCACGATGCCGACCAGCATCAACAGGCCGATCAGCGCGGGAACGCCGAGCGCGGTGTCGGTCGCGAGCAGCAGCCCGAGCGCGCCGGTCGCCGCGAACGGCACGGAGACCAGCAGGATCAGTGGCTGCACGATGCTGCGGAACGTCGCCACCATGACCAGGAAGACGATCGCGATCGCGGCGAGCATCGCGAGGCCCAACTGGGCGAAGGCGTCGTTCTGCTGGGAGCTGACGCCGCCGAGCCGGTAGGCGGCTCCGTCGGTGAGGTTCAGCTTGTCCAATGCGGCCTGCAGGTCGGAGGTGACCTTGCCCACGTCGGAGGAGTCCGGGGTGGCCGAGATGGTGGCCGTGCGCTCGCCGTCGATGCGGGACAGCTGGGCGGGCCGCTGCACCTCGGACACGGTGGCCACCGAACTCAGCCGCACCGTCGTGCCGAGGGGGGTGGTGAGGGGGAGCGCGCGGACCTGGGCGAGGCTCGTCGGTTTGGTGCCGTTGTAGAGCATCACGTCGCGCTGGGCGGAGTCCAGCACCACGCTCGCCGCCCGCTGTCCCTCGAACGCCTGGCGTACGGCCTGTCCGATCTGGGCGTCGGACAGCCCGACCTGGGCGGCCTTGGCCCGGTCGACGGAGACCCGGACGGTCGGCATCTCGGTGCTGAGGTTGTTGCTGACGTCGGTGGTTCCGGGTACGTCGCGAACCGCGTCCTCGACCTGGTTGGCGGCCTTGCTCAGCGCGGCCGTGGTCGGTGCGGTGACGATCACCTCGAGGCCACCGGACCCGGGCGGGCCTGACTCGACGCCCTGCACGGCGATCGTCCCGGCGTCCTTGACCTTGTCGAGATCCGTACGCAACCGGTCGCGGAACGCCGCCTGGTCGATGCCTTCCTTGGTGGTCAGCGAGAACCTGGCCTCGTTCGAGCCGCCGCCCGCGGAGAAGCCGCCGAAGCTGCTCGAACCGACGGTCGTCTGGTAGGACTCCACGTCGTCGAGGTCGCCGATCACCGCCTCGACCTTCTTGGCCGCGGCGTCCGTGGCGGCCAGCGAGGTGGAGGTCGGCAGCTCCTGGCTGACGGTGACGGTGTTCTGCTCGCTGTCGTCGAGGAAGTTGGTCTTCAGCAGCGGCGCGGCGCCGATCGTTCCGGCGAAGACGAGCACACCGACCAGCAGCGTGATCAGCTTGTGCCGCGTCGTCCACCGGATCAGCGGGACGTAGGCGCGCTGCAGCGGGCTGCGCTGCTCCTTGGCGATCGCGGCCGCACGGATCCGCTCCTCCTCACCGGGAGCGATGACCGGCCGGCGCAGGAACCAGTACGCCAGCACCGGGATGATCGTGAGGGAGACCAGCAGGGACGCGGCGAGCGCGATACTCACGGTCACACCGAACGGCCGGAACAGCTCGCCGACCTGTCCGCCCACGAACGCGATCGGTAGGAAGACCCCGACCGTGGTGACGGTGGACGCGGTGACCGCACCGGCGACCTCGCGGACGCCGGCCAGGATCGCGCGCTGTTTGTCCTCGCCGTAGGCCAGATGTCGTTTGATGTTCTCGAGGACGACGATGGAGTCGTCGACCACCCGGCCGACCGCCACCGTGAGCGCGCCGAGGGTGAGGATGTTGAGCGAGTAACCGCCGGCGTACAGACCGATCATGGCGACCAGCAGCGAGAACGGGATCGACACGGCGGTGACCAGCGTCGAGCGCAGCGACAGCAGGAAGAGGAGGATCACGAGGACGGCGAACAGCAGGCCGATCGCGCCCTCGGTGGTGAGGCCCTCGATGGACTGCTCGATGAACGGCGCCTGGTCGAACACCACGGTCAGGGCCGCGTTGGAGCCGATCGAGGTCCGGAGGTCCTGCAGCCGGTCCTGGACCTCGTGCGACACCTTGACCGTGTTGCCGTCGGCGGTCTTGGTGACGGAGATACCGAGCGTCGGCTTGCCGTTGGTGCGGGTGATCGAACTCGACTTCGCCAGGGTCTCCTTGACGGTCGCGACGTCGCCAAGCTGGACCGGGCTCGGAACAACCGGGGGCGCGGCCCGTCGGGCCGTGTTCGCCCCGCTGGTCGCGTCGGAGTCGCCGGTCTGGGAGTCGCTCGAGCCACCGGTCTGGGAGTCGCCCGTCTGGGCGTCCCCGGCCTGGCCACCGCCGCCGACCTGGCCACCGCCGCCGGCCTGGCTACCGCCGCCGGCACCGCCACCCGCGGCCCCCGCGCTCGGCAGGATCGGTACGGCGCGGATCGCGGCCACGGAGTCGAACGGCGCGCCGACGTCGACCGTCAACGACCGGTTTCCGGCGTCGAACTGACCGCCTGGGACGCTCACACCGTTGGCCTGCAGGGCGGTCACCACGCTCTGCAGGGTCACTCCGCGACTCGCGAGCTTCTTGTCGTCGACGGTGACCGACACCTGGACGTCGCGCGTACCGGTGACCTGCACCTGGCGTACGTCGGCGAGCTTCTCCAGCTCGGGCACGACCCGCTCGTCGAGGCGCTTGGCCAGCTCCTGCTCGTTGACGTTGGCGCTCACGGCCAGCAGGACCACGGGAAAGTCGTTGAAGCTGCCCGCCTGGACGGTTGGGTCGACGTCGTCGGGGAACTGACTACTGAGCCTGTTGATCGACTGCTGGACGTTCTGGACGGCCCGGCCGATGTCGGTGCCGTAGGTGAACTCGGCCTGCACGACGGAGAACCCGTTGCTGGATGTCGCCGTCGTCTTGTCCAGGCCCTCGACCCCGGCGATCGCGGACTCGATCGGGCGGGTGACCTCGCGCTCGACGATCTCGGGAGAGGCGCCGGGGTAGGCCGTCGTGATGAAGGCGCCGGGCAGCTCGAGGCTGGGGATCAGCTCCTGCTTGAGCGATCCGGTCGAGATGAGCCCGAACCCCAGGATGGCGATCGAGACGAGAGCGACGAGGCTCCGGTTGGCGAGACTCAGTCGGGCCAGTCTGGACATACGGGGTTCTCCTCGGATTGCTGCCCCGGCTGGGCGCTGCCTCACGGCCGGCCCTGGACGTGGACGAGGATACTTCGCTTCGTACGGATTATCGTCGTCAGGCTACCTTTTCCGGGGGTATTCCGGGGGATGATCCTCCCTGAGGAGGAGTGAGGAGTAGGCGGCGTGGATGACAGAGCCGAGTTGATCGCCCGGATAGAGAGCGCTGAGAGTGACTTCCGTCGCTATGTCATACGGCAGGGTGCGACCGACTTCTTCTCAGTGGACCTCACGATGCAGCAGTTGCGGGCGCTTTTCGTGCTCGGCGCCTCGGGGGCCCTGTCGGCGCACGAGCTGGCCGAGACCCTCGGCATCGGACCGACCACGCTGACCGGGATCGTCGACCGGCTGCAGGCACGGGGTCTGGTGCACCGGCTGCCCGACGGACAGGACCGGCGAGTCCGGCGAATCGTCCTCACCGAGGCGGGTCGGGATCTTCTCCGCAATCTGCACGAGATCAAGCGCGAACACCAACGCCGGCTGCTCGGCCGCCTCGACCTGGACGTCCTCGCCGGACTGGCGCGGGCGGTCGAGGCGATGGCCCGCATCTGCGCGGAGGAGGCTGACTCGCTGCTGGAGGGCTCCGACAGCGCGAAGGACGCCGAGTCGAGTGTGCTGAAGGGGGGGTCGGGCGGGATTAGGCTGAAGCCATGACGGCGCGTACCAAGGAGCTGACCGAAGCCGGCCTCGCGCCGGGTCGGGTCGCGGCACTCACCAGCCGGGTCTTCGCGACCACGGGAGGGTCGGTGCCGGCCGTGTCGCCCCTGACCGGGGAGACGCTCGCCCAGGTGCCCGTCTCCAGCGTGGAGGACGTCCCGGCGGCTTTCGCCCGGGCCCGCAAGGCCCAGGTCGAGTGGGCGCGCGTACCCCTGCGCGAACGCGCCGACCTGCTCCTGCGCCTGCACGACCTCGTCCTCGAGCGCCAGCGCGACATCCTCGACGTCATCCAGTGGGAGTCGGGCAAGGCGCGTCGACACGCGTTCGAGGAACTGTGCGACGTGGCGGTCAACGCCCGCTACTACGCCCAGGTGGCCCAGCAGCACCTGCTGCCGACCCGCCGGGCGGGGCTGTTCCCGCTGCTCACCCGCACGACGGAAGTACGCCATCCCAAGGGTGTGGTCGGGGTCATCGCGCCGTGGAACTACCCCTTCACGATGGCGATCTCCGATGCCCTGCCCGCCCTGCTCGCCGGCAACGCCGTCGTCACCAAGCCCTCCACCCAGACCGCCCTGTCAGGACTCCTCGGCGCCGAACTCCTCGCCGACGCCGGTCTGCCCGCCGACGTGTGGCAGGTGGTGGTGGGGGAGGGGCGCAAGGTCGGTACGGCACTGATCGACGAAGCCGACTTCGTCTGCTTCACAGGTTCGACGGAGACCGGTCGCATGGTGGCCGCCCGTTGCGGCGAGCGCCTGATCGGCTGCACCCTCGAACTCGGCGGCAAGAACCCGATGGTCATCCTCGACGACGCCGACCTTGACGTCGCGGCCGAGGGGGCTGTCCGCGGCTGCTTCTCCAACGCGGGCCAGCTGTGCATCTCGATCGAGCGTCTCTACGTCGCCGCGCCGATCCACGACCAGTTCCTGGAACGCTTCCTCGCCCGGGTCCGCGCGATGCGGGTCGGCACGTCCTTCGACTACGGCGCCGACATGGGGTCGCTGGTGTCCCGCCAGCAGTTGGAGACGGTGGCCGCGCACGTCGACGACGCGGTACGCAAGGGTGCCCAGCTGCTGGCCGGTGGTTCCGCCCGTCCCGACCTCGGGCCCTGCTACTTCGAGCCCACGGTGCTGTCCGGCGTGACCCCCGACATGGACTGCCACTCCGCGGAGACGTTCGGCCCGTTGGTGTCGGTCTACCGGGTGGCCGACGAGGACGAGGCGGTCGCGCTCGCCAACGACTCGCGGTTCGGCCTGAACGCCTCGGTCTACGGCCGCGACGTACGCCGAGCGAGCCGGGTCGCCCAGCGCCTGCGGGCCGGCACGGTCAACATCAACGAGGCCTACGCAGCGGCGTGGGGCAGCATCGACTCCCCGATGGGCGGTGTGGGCGACTCGGGTCTTGGTCGCCGACACGGCGCCGACGGCCTGCTGAAATACACCGAGCCGCAGACCATCGCCGTGCAGCGGGTGCCGGTCGCGCCTCCGCGCGGGCTCTCCTACGGCACGTTCGCCCGCGGACTCACCACCGCGCTCAAGGCCATGCGGAAGGTCGGCCACAAGTGAGACGTCGTCGTCGCGCCCAGGCCGTTCCGCGCTACGACGTCGTGATCATCGGCTCCGGATTCGGCGGTAGCGTCGCGGCGCTTCGGCTGACCGAGAAGGGTTACCGCGTCGGGGTTCTCGAGGCCGGCGCGAGGTTCGTCGAGAAGGCCGACGGGTCGGGGCCGGAGTCGGGCGTGGTGCCCTTCCCGCGTACGTCGTGGGAGCTGCGCAGGTTCCTGTTCGCGCCCAGGTTGGGATGCCTCGGAATCCAGCGCATCACGTTGCTGCGCGACGTGCTGGTGCTCTCCGGTGCCGGCGTCGGCGGCGGGTCGCTGGTCTACGCCAACACGTTGTACGAGCCGCTCACGGAGTTCTACGACGACCCACAGTGGCGCCACCTCACCGACTGGCGGGCCGAACTCGCGCCGCACTACGACCAGGCCAAGCGGATGCTCGGGGTGACCCCCAACCCGACCATGACGCCCTCGGACCTCGCGATGCGGACCGTGGCCGAGGAGATGGGCGTCGGCGCGACGTTCCGCCCCACGCCGGTCGGTGTCTTCTTCGGCGCACCGGGAACACCGCCCGGCACCGACGTCGACGACCCCTACTTCGGCGGAGCCGGACCGCGCCGACGGACCTGCATCGAGTGCGGGGAGTGCATGACCGGCTGCCGGCACAACGCCAAGAACAGCTTGACGAAGAACTACCTCCACCTCGCGGAGCGGGCCGGTGCCACGGTGCACCCGCTCACGACGGTGACCGCCGTACGTCCCCTGGCCAAGGGCGGCTACGCCGTCGACACCGAGTCGACGCCCAACCTGGGGGAGCGTGGGCACGGCGCCCCCTCCCCGCGGGCCTTCGAGGCCGACCAGGTGGTCTTCGCCGCCGGCTCGCTGGGTACCCAGCGGCTGCTGCACCAGATGAAGGCTGACGGCTGGCTCCCGAACCTGTCCGCGAAGCTCGGCGTCCTGACCCGGACCAACTCCGAGTCGATCGTGGGCGCGGTGGCCCGCGGGCGGGCGACGGACTACTCCCGGGGCGTGGCGATCACCTCGTCGTTCCACCCCGATCCCCAGACCCACGTCGAGCCGGTCCGCTACGGCAAGGGCAGCAACGCGATGGGCATGCTGCAGACCCTGTTGACCGACGGCGGCGGGCCACGGCCCAGGTGGGCGAAGTGGCTCGGCGCCGCGGCCCGTCATCCGGTCGACCTCGCCCGGACGCTCGACCTCCGGCACTGGTCGGAGCGGACCGTCATCGCGCTCGTCATGCAGTCGCTGGACAACTCCCTGACCGTGAGCCTGCGGCGTCGTCGCTTCGGGCGGGACGGCCTCACCTCACGACAGGGACACGGCGAACCCAATCCCGTCTGGATTCCCGCGGCCAACCGCGTCGTCCGCCGACTCGCCGAGATCATCGGCGGCTCGCCGGGAGGGACGATCGGCGAGGTCGCCAACATTCCCTTGACGGCGCACATCATCGGCGGTTGCGCGATCGGGGCCGATCCCGAACACGGTGTGATCGATCCGTACCAGCGGGTGTTCGGACATCCCGGTCTGCACGTCCTGGACGGAGCGGCGGTGTCTGCCAACCTTGGCGTCAATCCGTCCTTGACAATCACCGCGCAGGCTGAGCGGGCGATGTCGTTCTGGCCCAACAACGGCGAGGGGGACACCCGCCCGGCCCTGGGTGCCGACTACCAGCGGATCGAGCCGGTGCTCCCGCGGCATCCGGTCGTCCCGACCGGGGCGCCTGGCGAGCTTCGCTACACCCGCGGAGCCCGCGCGGCCGCTCGTGCGGATGGGTGAGGGGCGCCCGAGACGCCTGGCCAACGGCGCTCCGCCACCTCGCCTCGGTGACGAGCGCTCCGCCGTGCTCGTCGAGGGTAAACCTTCGAAAGAAGGACGGCCGAACGCGACCGGGGACGAAGGACCGCCGAAGGCGACCGGTGAACGCACATCGGCGAAGACGGGCCGGCGAATGGAAACCTGTGCAGAGAAGCCGGTGAATAGAGAAGCGGGCGGTCCCACATCGGGAACCGCCCGCCGCAAACCCCCACCTGTTCCACGCCCAGGTCGCTTCCGGACGTCACTCCGTGCAGGCAGCGCCGCCGTCGGTGACGACGTTCTGGCCCTTGCGCAGGGCGGACGCCGAAGCGAGCACGTCGTTCATCAACTGGAAGACGTCGCGGTAGCTGTCGTCACGGTCCTCGAGGTCCTGGTAACGAATCCGCTCGTCGTCAATCGTCAAGTACAAGTGGATAGCGTCAGGCGTCGCGGTCGGAAACTTCTTCGTGTCCTGCGACTTGGGCCTGCGCGACTTGGACGCCGCGTCGGCCGCGACCGCGAGCTGCGACATCACTCGTGGTGTGACCGTGCAGGTGAAGGGTTTCTTGCCCCGGCTGGAAAGCGTGGCTTTCCCGTCGGAGTCGACGACCAAGGTGTCGTTGAAGCCGGCGATGCCACCGGTGCGTTGCAGGGTCACTCGATCTGGCGACATGGTGGGTCCAGGCGTTGGTTGCTGACTGGCGGTGGGGTTGGGCTGTGCCTCCGTGGTCGTCGCTCGCTCAGACCCGCAAGCTGCCATGGTGAGAACGAGGACCCCCGTGAGCGCAGCAAGTGGAGCACCGCGTCGAAGTACGGAAAGCATCATGCGATTCGGACGCTCCGGCAGTAATGGTGGTTCCGCATCTGGGTGGGCGACATCAGGTGCTCATCATCGCAGGGGCCCGGCTCCAGCAGGCGAGGAGCCGGGCCCCACACACGAGGTGGTCACCGCGAGGCCGCGAGCGGGACCGTCGTGCGGGCGGTGACGTACCGGTCTGGCCGGAACGACACCGTCTCTCCACCAACGACCGAACCCGGGCGTGGTTACGTCTCTCGCGGCAGATGAGCCGGTGAGCGGTCAGGATCAGGTCAGTGCGAACGTCTCGGCGTACTGCGCCAGGCCCAGGCGACGGGTCACCGCCTGCGAACTAACGTTGTCGTACGACGTGCTGTAGAGCGGGGTCCGGCCGGAGCGGGCGATGGCGAGGCGCCACGCGTTGACGGCCGCCGCGGCGAGTCCCTGGCCCCGGTGGGCGACGTCGGTCATCACACCGGCCTCGGCTGCCTTGGTGGTGATCCGGGCGCTGAAACAGCCGGAGACGACCGCTCCCGCACGGATGATCCCGAAGAACGGCGCCATGGCGGGAAGATCCTGGTGGAAGCACTCGAACTCGCCCGCGAGGGCGCTGTGCCCAGCCGTGATCTCCGCGACGTCGGGGTCCAGCGGACCTGGTTCGGCGGCGAAATGGTAGGCGGGGCCGTGCCAGACGTGTTCGACGGCGCCGGCCTCCTCCACCGCCTCACGAAGGTCGTCGTACGCCCTCACCTCCGCGCGACGCTCGGGCAGTGGTGGCAGGGCGGCCGCGATCTGCCGGAGCCTGGTCGCGAGGGGTGCCGGCACGTCGTGGCGGAGTCGGCAGATGACACCCTGTGACGTCCGTGCGACGAAGACCCGGGGAGCGGTCCCGGGACTGGGCTCGTTCGTCTCGAGGAGTGCACCGTCGGGCGTGGTGCGGAAGAGCGCGTCGACGTGCAGGCCAGCCAACCTGCCCGGTGCCGGCACGGTGGACTCCACCCGACCCGGCTCGGTCTCGCCGTCCACGGCGGTGGCTCCTTCAGGGTAGGGAACGTGGGGAAGGTCGAGAACGCCCGACCTCGGCGCCACCCGTCCGGCGGCCATTGAACACGTCGAACCACCGTGCCGGCACCTGCTTTTGCGCGACCGCGGACCTGGGCTCCGTCCCCCTGGCTGGCCGTCGACGTGCCTTGTCGGTTTGCTCCTGTCCAGCCCGGTCGGCTAGGAAGCTCGCATGCTAAGGGGCAGCAAGGTCGGGCTCAGAGCCCGGCACGAGGATGACATCCCGATCCTGCGAGCCGAGCTCTACGACGACGTGGTCAACTCCTCGCGGGCCGACAGCCGGCCGTGGCGGCCGATCACGCCCGGCTCGAAGGACCCGCGGCTCGTGGTGGACGACAGTGAGCAGGGGCGCGTCCCGTTCTCCGTGGTGGAGTTGGACGGCGGCGCGCTGGTCGGCACCGCGACGCTGTGGGGCATCGACAACCACAACCGGTCCGCGCACATCGGCCTCGGACTGCTCCCGTCCTCCCGCGGAAAGGGCTACGGCACCGACGTGGTCGCTGTGCTGTGCCACTACGGCTTCGTCGTGCGCGGCCTGCAGCGGCTGCAGATCGAGACGCTGTCGGACAACGCCGCGATGCTGCGCTCCGCCGAGCGGAACGGCTTCGTCCGCGAGGGCGTGCTGCGCTCCTCGGCCTGGGTGATGGGCGAGTTCCTGGACGAGGTGCTGCTCGGGCTCCTCGTCCAGGACTGGAAGCCGGACGTGAACCAAAGAGACACGACCCAGGTCGTGTCCTAGTCGGGGCGGGGCGAGGGGTTGGTGGTGACCGCGCGCAGCAGCGGCCGGCTGAGCTCGCTCGCTCCGACCACGGCAGCCAGCCCTCCGACCACCGTGGCGGCAAGCGTCACGAGCGCCGTGGGTTCGAGTGGGTTGGCCAGGGCGAACGGCGCGGCCATCACGACCCCGGTGAGGAGGGAGCCGCCGCCCATCACGACGAGCGGCACCAGCGTCTCGCGGCGGCGGGCGGCGTCCAGGACCCTCAAAGGAGTGCCCGCCAGCCGCAGCAGAGCGAAGGTCTGCCGACGGTCGAGGACCGAGGAGACGCCGCTGATGCCGGCGCTGACCGTCCCGATGAGGAACGACGCGATGAGGACCGTGAGCGCGCCCGTCCGGATGTCGAGGAGCACCTGCATGCCGCTCCGGTCGGCGTCGGCCGGGGACGTGAAGTGTCGCCCGGGTACGAGTCCGGCGAGCGCCGTACGGGCCTGGTCGACCCGCTCCGCTCCACCGTGCACGGTCACGGTGACCATGACGAGCCGGTCGTGGCCGGCGTCGCCGCTGTCGTTCGCGCCGTCGCCACCGCGCTCGTCCGGCGGTTGGAGCGCGGCTCCGGGAACGTCCCGCAGTCGCTGGCGCGCCTCCGCGCTGACGGCCTGCACCTGCTGAGCTGGCACGGCGGCACTCAACTGTTCGATGGGGGAGTCGGCGACGACGCTCGCCGCCGGACTGAGCAGGACGGTGAACCCGGCGACGAATCCGGTCAGTGCCACGCCGCTCACGGTCCGCCAGGCCGACCGGGGATCGTCGACGAGCCGGCGACCCGCGAGGAGACCGGCCGGTCGGCGGGCGGCCGCCGCGGTCAACCTGCCGATGAGGGCGACCACCCAGGGGCCGACCAGGTTGATCGTCCAGAAGCCGAGTCCCAGCAGGGCGATGATGACTGCCTTCCCGGTCGACCCCCAGCCCAGGACCACCTTGCTCGCGACGAGGAAGGCCACGATCGCGGCGGCGAACGCGAGCAGCCGCACCATGCGCAGGCCGGGCGGAGTTTCGCGGCGAGCGACACCCAACGGGCTCACCACCACCCGACGCAGCCCGACGATCGCACTGACGCCGACCAGCAGGGCGACGGCGACCACGGTCGCGAGGACGATGGGGAACCCGACCCAGAGGTCGGAGAACGCCCAGGTGCCGCCCTCGATCCGGATCTGGGCGAGGCCGGGAATCATGGCCAGATAGAGAAGGACACCCGCGACGGCCCCGCCGAGCGCGGTCAGAACCGATTCCGTCACCGTCATCGCGACCACCTGACCCGGTGTGGCGCCGACCAGTCGGAGGGCGGCCAACCGCTGGTCGCGCCGCGCCACGGTGAGTCGGGCGGCGGCACCACCGAAGACCAGCAGCGGTACTCCGAGGAGAATGGTCGCGATGACGGTGAAGACCTTGTAGGTCCCGGCAATCGCGGAGGGTTCGCCCTCCTGGAACGACGCGATGGGAGTCGGGTCGGACGAGCGCTCGACCGCGGTCTGTTTGGGGGCCCACATGGCCGGGTCGGTCGATGCCCACCCGACCACGGCGACGAGTTCACCGTCGTGCACGAGCGCGGCTTGGCCCAGGAGGCCGGTGGGGTGAGCCCGAGTGGTCCGTTGGGCGTCCGGTGACGCGGACGCGGAGCCGAAGCGGTTGGCGAGTTGGTTCGCGGGCAGGCTCGCGGCCAGCCGGGCGAGCGCCGGCGACATCCAGACCTCGCCCGGTTTGGGGAATCGCGGCATACCCGGCGGAGTGGGCAGTGCCTGGTGGTTTCTCGCGGCGCCGGCCGGACGGTCGAGTGCCGCCAGGTCGATCACGTTGATCTGCTTGCCCCGTACGTAGTCGACCGAGGCGGCCTCGATCGCCACGGCGTCCCCGGACGCGGCGGGGGTGCCCGGATGGCGCCAGGTTTCGCGGTCCGCCCGGTGGTCGAACGCGACGTTCGCCGCCGCGGCGGCGAGCAGCAACGCGGTCGACAGCGCGACAGCGGCCGCCATCAACCCGGCGCCGAGCAGACCACGCGCACCGCCCGCACGAAGGAGGCGCAAGGTGAGGTTGACACTGGTCATCGACGGCCCCCCGGCACGGCCATCGGCCCGTCGCCGGTCGCGAGCAGCCGGCCGTCGCGGACCTCGACCGTGCGGTCGCAGGCCCGGGCGACCTGCGGATCGTGGGTCACCACCACCAGTGCCGCGCCGTTGCGCCTGGTCGCCGACACCAACAACCCCATGGTCTCCTCACCGGTCGCCTGGTCGAGGGCACCGGTGGGCTCGTCCGCGAACACGACCGAGGGTTCGGTGACGAGCGCGCGGGCGAGAGCGACACGCTGGGCCTGGCCGCCGGAGAGTTCACCGGGACGGCGTTTCTGCAGGCCCGCGAGCCCGAGTGGTGCCAGCCAGCGCTGGGCCTGCTCCACCGCCGTACGCCGAGCCACCCCACCGAGCATCAGCGGCAGCGCGATGTTCTCCTCCGCCGGAAGCTCCGGCAGCAACTGCGCGAACTGGAAGACGAACCCGAACCGGCTCCGCCGCAGGTGACTGCGAGCGCGTTCGCTCATGGTGTCGACGCGCTGGTCCGTGCCGCCCTGGTCACCGGCGTGGAGGACGACTTCACCGGTGTCCGGGCGCATGATCCCGGCCAGGCAGTGCAGCAAGGTCGACTTGCCCGATCCGCTCGGTCCCATGATCGCGACCGACTCGCCGCGCGTCACGGTGAGGCTCACGCCGTCGAGTGCGACCGTCGTTCCGAACCGTTTGACCAGTGCGTGCCCGGACAGTGCCGGACCGGACAGTGCGTGCCCGGACAGCGCCGGACCTGAGTGCGCCCAACCGGACTGTTCCGCCCCCGGTCGCGTCGGGACGGGTCCGCCCTGGACGGGACGGGGGAGGGGAGGGAACTGGTGCGGTGACTGGTGCGGTGACGGGTACGGCGCCGGGCCGCTCGCCTGGAGGTTGGGGTCCATGCCGGCGAGTCTTCCGGCGGGAGCGGGCCCTCCGCGTCGCCGGCAAGGCGCGTCTGCGCGCGCCTCCGTCGGCGTCGGGTCGCCTGGGCGGTCATACCTGAGACGTACGGGACCCCGGGCCCTTCCTGCGGATCTTGGTCGGCCGCGGGCGCGGATCACCCGCTCACCCATCGACCCTGATCGGCAGGGCAGGCCCTAGACTCGCCAGGGTCAGGTGCAGCGCCCGTCGGAAGGCCATCGTGACCGATCACGATCTCGTTCTCATCGTCGACTACGGCGCCCAGTACGCCCAGCTCATCGCCCGCCGGGTTCG
The DNA here is from genome assembly GCF_014873875.1 of Actinopolymorpha pittospori. Taxonomy (GTDB): domain Bacteria; phylum Actinomycetota; class Actinomycetes; order Propionibacteriales; family Actinopolymorphaceae; genus Actinopolymorpha; species Actinopolymorpha pittospori. The sequence goes on from NZ_JADBEM010000001.1 coordinate 4,570,641, forward strand.
CGAGGCGCACGTCTACTCCGAGATCGTCCCGCACACCATGCCGGTGGCGGAGATGCTGGCCCGTGGGCCGAAGGCGATCATCCTGTCCGGTGGACCCCAGTCCGTCTACGCCGAAGGCGCACCGCAGGTCGACGCCGCGCTGTTCGAGGCCGGAGTTCCGGCGTTCGGCATCTGCTATGGCTTCATGGCGATGGCCCAGGCCCTCGGCGGTGAGGTGCTGCGCACGGGCCAGTCGGAGTTCGGCCGCACCGTGGTCACCGTCGACGGGGCGGGCTCGACGCTGCTGGGCGACCTGCCCGGGCAGTTCCGGGCCTGGATGTCCCACGGCGACGAGGTGACGAAGGGGCCGATCGGCTTCGCCGTCACCGCCAGTTCCGAAGGAGCCCGGGTGGCGGCCTTCGAGGACGTCGACCGCGGGCTGGCCGGAGTGCAGTGGCACCCGGAGGTGCTCCACTCCGAACACGGCAAAAAGGTGCTGGAACGCTTCCTCTACGACATCGCGGGCGCACGTCCCACCTGGACGATGGTCAACATCGTCGAGGAGACCGTGACGGCCGTCCGCGCCCAGATCGGCGACCGGCACGCCATCTGCGGCCTGTCCGGCGGGGTCGACTCCGCTGTGGCCGGCGCGCTCGTCCAGCGCGCCATCGGTGACCAGCTGACCTGTGTCTTCGTCGACCACGGCCTGTTGCGGGAGGGCGAGGCCGAGCAGGTCGAGCGCGACTTCGTCGAGGCCACCGGGGTGAGCCTGCGGGTCGTCGACGCCTCCGACCAGTTCCTCGGGGCGCTGGCCGGTGTCGAGGACCCGGAGACCAAGCGGAAGATCATCGGCCGGGAGTTCATCCGGGTCTTCGAGAAGGCCGCCCGCGAGATCGTCGAGGACGCCGGCACCCACGGTGAGTCCGTCGACTTCCTGGTGCAGGGCACGCTCTACCCCGACGTCGTGGAGTCCGGCGGTGGTGAGGGCGCGGCGACGATCAAGTCCCACCACAACGTGGGCGGACTTCCGGACGACCTGGAGTTCTCCCTCGTCGAGCCGCTGCGGGCGTTGTTCAAGGACGAGGTACGCCAGGTCGGCGAACAGCTCGGGCTCCCGGCCGACATCGTCTGGCGCCAGCCGTTCCCTGGTCCGGGTCTCGCGATCCGGATCGTCGGTGCGGTCGACTCCGACCGCCTGCGCATCCTGCGGGCGGCCGACGCGATCGCGCGGGAGGAACTCACCGCCGCGGGTCTCGACCTCGACATCTGGCAGTTCCCGGTCGTGCTGCTCGCCGACGTCCGTTCGGTCGGCGTCCAGGGCGACATGCGCACCTACGGGCACCCCGTCGTGCTCCGGCCGGTGACGAGCGAGGACGCCATGACCGCCGACTGGGCCCGACTGCCCTACGACCTGCTGGAGAAGATCTCCACGCGCATCACCAACGAGGTCCGCGAGGTCAACCGGGTGGTGCTCGACGTGACCAGCAAGCCGCCGGGCACCATCGAGTGGGAGTGACGCGGCCCGCGGAACGCCTTCCCCTACGATGATCCCGTGCGGGCCATCGTCTACGACAACTTCGGCGAACGTCCCCGGATCCGTGCGGTGCCCGAGCCGAAGATCGCTCCGCATGCCGCGCTGATCGAGGTGACTGCGACGGGTGTGTGCCGCAGTGACTGGCATGCCTGGCAGGGCCATGACCCCGATGTCAGCCTGCCCAACGTCGGCGGGCACGAGTTCGCCGGCGTGGTGGTGGAGGTCGGTGCGCAGGTTCGAGGATGGCGGCCCGGCCAGCGGGTGACCGCCTCGTTCATCGGCTCGTGCGGGCAGTGTCCGCAGTGTGCCGCCGGCGCGCGGCAGGTCTGTGAAAACCAACGGCAGCCCGGATTCACCTACTGGGGTTCGTTCGCCGACCTCGTCGTCGTCGACCAGGCCGACGTCAATCTCGTCCTGCTCCCGGACTCGCTGGACTTCGCGACCGCCGCGACCCTCGGATGTCGGTTCGCCACGGCCTTTCGTGCGGTGCTCCGTCAAGGACGGGTTGCGGCGGGCGACTGGGTGGCGGTCCACGGTTGCGGCGGAGCCGGCCTGTCCGCCGTGATGATCGCGGTCGCTGCCGGTGCACGGGTGATCGCGGTCGACGTCTCACCGGCCGCGCTCGAACTCGCCCGCGAGCTCGGCGCCGAGGAGGTCGTCGACGCCTCGATCGCCCAGACGACGGCGAAGGAGGACCCAGGAGCGATCGGGACCGTCGTCAGCGACCTCGCCGGAGGCGGCGTAAGGCTCTCGCTGGACTGTCTCGGCTCACCGCAGACCTGTGCGGCGTCCGTCCTCAGCCTCGCGCGCCGGGGGCGCCACGTCCAGGTCGGGCTCCTCCCCGCCGGGCCCACGCCGATCCCCATGGACCGGGTGGTCGCCTTCGAACTCCAGATCCTCGGCAGCCACGGCCTCGCCGCGCACGACTATCCCGCGATGCTCGGGCTGATCGAGGCCGGAAGGCTGCGTCCGCAGGAACTGATCCGGCGGCGGATCGGCTTGGACGGCATCCCCGACGCGTTGGCCGAGATGAGTTCGGCCACGCCCGCGACGCCCGGCGTGACCGTGGCCCTCCCGCGCTGACCGTCACTTCTGCTCTGACCGTGGCCCGTCCGCGCCGACCGGCGACGGTTGGCGCGGATCTGCGCGGCGCGGAACACTGGGCGCATGCCTGAGTCGACAGCCCAGTCCACGCAGACCACGAGCCCCTCGTCGTCCGGCACCGCCCAGTTCCGCCGGGAGACCAGTGCGAAGGGTGAGTTCGTCCGGCAGGCCAACAGGTTCACCGAGCGGATCACCGCCGACGGATCGTCGGGCCGGAAGGTCGAGCCGGGCCGATACCGACTGATCTGGTCGCGGGCCTGCCCGTGGGCACACCGGGCGGCCATCGTGCGGCGGCTGCTCGGCCTGGAGGACGTGATCTCGCTCGGGACGGTCGATCCGATCCGGGACGAACGCGGTTGGCGGTTCAGCCTCGACCCAGACGGCCGCGATCCGGTGCTCGGCGTGGAGTTTCTCTCCGAGAGCTACCTCGCGACCGACCCCGGCTACGAGGGACGGGTGACGGTTCCCAGCCTGGTCGACGAGCGGTCCGGCCTGGTGGTGACCAACGACTACCCGAGGATCACGCTCGACCTGTCCACCGAGTGGAAGGCGTTCCACAAGCCGGGCGCTCCCGACCTGTATCCCGAGGACCTGCGCGCGGAGATCGACGAGGTCGCCGACCTGATCTTCCACGACGTCAACAACGGCGTCTACAAGTGCGGATTCGCCACCACGCAGGACGCCTACGAATCGGCGTACGACGCGCTCTTCGCCCGGCTCGACTGGCTCGAGGACCGGCTGCGTGGTCAGCGGTACCTGCTCGGTGACCGGTTGACCGAGGCCGACGTCAGGTTGTTCACGACGTTGGTGCGCTTCGACGCGGTCTACCACGGCCACTTCAAGTGCAACCGCAACAAGATCACCGAGATGCCGGTGCTGTGGGCCTACGCGCGCGACCTCTTCCAGACACCTGGCATCGGAGAGACTGTCGACTTCGACCAGATCAAGCGGCATTACTACGGGACGCATCACATGATCAACCCGACGGGCGTCGTCCCCAAGGGGCCGGACACCTCGGGTTGGACCACGCCGCACGGGCGCGGCTAGGCTCAGGCGCCCTGGCGCGCGCGGACGAGGTCCTCGACGGCCTTCGGGATGGTGGTCTCGAAGTCCAGCAACTTCGCCCAGTCCGGCTCGACCGTGATGCGGACCATCTGGTCGTAGAGCGCGCGGACACCGGACTCCCAGTCGGCGAACTGGTCCGGCTCCAGGACCTTCCTGGACGCAGCGACGTACTCGTCCGGAACGCCGTCGACGAGTTCGAGGCTCGCGGCTCCGCGGACCAGCAGCACCCGCGGGGGGAAGCCCTGGGTGTCGATCGTGATCGCCACCCGCGGGTTCTGCCGCAGTGCGCGCACCTTCGCCGACTTCGGCACGGTGAACATGAGGAACCGCAGGCCGTCCCAGACGAAGCCGATCGGGATCACCCGTGGATCCCCGTCGACTCCGACGTAGGCGAACCTCGCCGGAATCGCGGACTCCAGAAGCTCCTGGGAGATCGGCGCGCTCATGACGTCGGCGACCGTCCGCGGATCCATGCTCGTCCTCCCCGTGCTGGCGTTCGTCACGTTGTCCCTTTTCATGTCAGGTCCTTCTCGTCTCGGCGGCTTTCTTCGGGCCGCCCTCGAGGGAGGGACGGAGCCGCCGCCGCGATTTCGACAGCCAGGGCCACCGAGAGCGCGAAGTATTTTCGAGAGCCTTTTTCTGCCCGGTGACGGAGTGGTTCGGCGGAACGCGAAAGCGCGGGTTCCACGTATGGAACCCGCGCTTTCGAAGGTCAGGTCGGACTGCCGCCGTCCGCCGACTCAAGACTAGGCCGTTCCCTCTTCGGGGATGATGATCCAGGCGGCGATGTAGACCAGGATTCCGGTGCCGCCGAGGACGGTGAGGGCGGCGAGAGCCAGTCGGACGATCACCGGGTCGACCCCGGCGTACTGCGCCACGCCGCCGCAGACACCGGCGATCATGCGCTCGTTCTTGGTGCGGACGATCTTCTTGTAGGACGCTGTTTCGCTCATGTCTTAATTCTCATTGGTTCGGGTCACCGCGACGATCCGGAAACGTCCCGATGCCTCCCTGACCTGACCCCTGCCGTGGTAGGGGCATCCCTGGTACGGCGGGCCGGGGGCAGGCGCCGTCAGGTGCGCCGGCGCTGGTTCCGGCTGCGCTGCACCGAGACGGCCACGCCGATCAGGCCGGCGCCGATCAGGATCGTCGGCAGCAGCCAGCCCAGGTCGGCGAGTCGAAGCTGGCGCGACTCCACGAGGAGCCAGCCGAGTGCGATCCCGCAGCACACGATCCCGGCCACGAGGGACGAGACGTTCGCGCTGCGCCGGTGAGCCTTCTGCCTAGCCACGATTCACTTCCACCTCTCCCACGCCGAGATCGATCGTGAGGTCGAGTCGACCGCCACCCTGGCCGTCGGAGCCGAGGTCGGTGACAACCAGCGAGTTGTCCATCCCACCGGAGGACTGGCCGAGGAGCCGAAGGTCGCCCACACCGACGTCGCCGCTCGCATGCACGTCGACGTCGGGGGGCACCAGCACGGTCACGTCACCCGTGCCCATGTCGATCGACGACGACCGCACGGGCTGACCGTCCCGGAACGGCACCTTCCGCAGGTCGAGCAGGATCCGGCCGGCGGAGAACTCGTAGGAGGGTTCGATCTGCCCGACCGAGGTCGGCCGGTGGACGATGTTGGCGCTCGTGCCCATCCACTTCTCCGCGGCGCTGAGCGGGACCAGCGCGAGGGCGAGTACCACCCCGATGGCGACGAGCGCGCGCGAGCGACCGAACCACGTACCCACGATGAGTCCGAGGCCGACCACGGCCAGCGCGGCGGCGACGTACCCGGCCGCGGGGATGTCGATCATGGGAGCACTTCGCCCCGGAACCGTGGTGCTCTCCTCGACCGCTGCCATGGCCCCACAGACGATGGCCGCCGCGCTGATCGTCGTGGCGAACAGCCAGAAACGCCGACGCTTCAGCTCCGGCAGCGCCGGCGGTGGGACCGGCGGAGGCTCGCCTTCGTCTCCGGTCGGGTTCGGCACGGCGTTCAGACCGAGCGGGTCGGTCTGGTCCCAGAACGCGGGAGGAGCGGGAGGCGCGTTTCGCCACGAACCCAACTGGACGACTGGCTGGGTCGGGTCGGTCGGCGCTCCGATCGGGCTGGAGACCGTCGTCGGCTCATGGCCGGACGGGGCGCCGGTCGGTGCGTCGGTCGCCCGGACGTCGATCGGCTTCGTGTCCTCCGGCCTGGTGTCGTCCGACGTGGCGTCGGAGGGCGTGGTCTCGGAGGGCGCGGTCGGCCCAGCCTTGATCGGCTGGGTGTCGTCGGCCGCGGCGTTCTCGGCCGAGGAGGTGTCCACGGGCCGGGTGGCGATCGGCCGGGTGTCCGACATCGCGTCGGCCACGGACCTGGACACGTAAGCCGGGCTGGTCGTGGCGAGAGGCCGGGTGGCGGCGGTCTGATCGCCGGCTGCGGAGGAAGCGTCCGACGGCGGAGCAGTTGACGGGGAAGCAGCTGACGGGGGAGTGGACGGCGCGTCGGCCGAATTTGGGGTGTCGGCGTGCTGCGTTCGGTCGGCGGGATCCGAGCCGGCGCGGCGCAGGAGAGCGAGCAGGCCGAGGACGCTCAGGACCAGGAGCGCGGGGACGTGCCAGGGCAGGCCCCACCACGGGATGCTCACGGCGACGAGGCCGAGAACGACCACGGCGCCCACAAAGATGGCGTTGTCCGGGCTGCCGTTGCGGCGCCGCCCGAGCTGTTGTTCGAGGATCGACTCCTCGCCGCGGTCCTGCGGCATCAGCAACCAGCCGGTGCCGTACAGAATGATGCCAACTCCGCCGAACGGCGCGAGAACGGCGAGAACGACCCGGAGGACGACCGGGTCGATTCCGAGCTGGCGGCCGAGACCGGCGCACACGCCGCCGAGGACATGTCCCTCGTCGATACGGCGCAGCCGGCGAACCTCACCGAGCAGGCCGTCGTGCCGCCCCGACCCTCCGCCGTCCGGAGCGGTGTGGTCGGCGGGCGGCGCGTCGTCGCTGGTGGCGCCCTCCGGGCCGGGGTCGTCCCGACCCGCGGACTCACTCCGATCGGCAGGCGGAGTCATGTCTGGCATTCCACGATCCTTCGTCCTCCCGCCCGGCGGCGCCATCGGGGATGTCCCTGGGGTTCACCCCGCCGTGTTCGGGATCGCCTCCGGGAGCGTCCCGGTGGCTCGCCGGCCGATCTCATGTGACCATCAGGAGACGACATCTGGCGAGGAGGCTCCCATCTTCACCGATCCGAGTGCCGGGACCCTCGGCACGCCGACGGCCGCGGACGTGCGGGGTGCGACTGCGCGTTGCGTTCGGCGTACCGATGGTAAGGCGCTGGGTGGAGTGGCGTCCGGGCTCGCGGATCACCTCGGGCTGGTCCCCCTCCACGTGCGTCTCGCCTTCATCGGACTGTCCTGCATGGGTGGGTTCGGTCTGATGCTGTACGCCGCGCTGTGGGTGGTGCTGCCCCAGGACACGGCGATTCACGCCACCTCCCAGCCCGCCGGTGTGGCCGCGGCGACCCGGCAGGGACTGCGCAGTGAGCGGCCGCGGCGCAAGGGGAAGAAGGACACCGGTCAGATCGTGTCGATCGCGGTCCTCGCGATCGGCGTTCTGACCATATTTCCGCATTTCGGCGGGGTGTCGGCCCGGGCGTTCTGGCCGCTCATCCTGGGTGGCGGTGGGCTGGCACTGCTCTGGCGCCAGGCCGACGAGTCCCAGCGGGTCCGCTGGACCTCCTCCGCACCGACCCGCTTCAAGTGGTTGTGGCCCCTGTTCACGACCGGCGGATGGGTGACGGTCCTCCGCACGGTGGTCGGGCTCGCGCTCGTCACGGTCGCCCTGTCGTGGGGGCTCGCCTCGGTGGGCGGCCTGGACGCGATCAAGGCGGGTCTGCCGGTCGTCCTCGGGGCGGCTGTCGGCGTGGCGCTCATCGCTGGTCCCTGGGTGTGGCGGCTGGTCGGTGACCTCTCCGAGGAACGGCGGGAGCGGATCCGCTCGCAGGAACGCGCCGACATGGCGGCCCATCTGCACGACTCCGTGCTCCAGACGCTGGCGCTGATCCAGAAGCAGGCGCACGACCAGCGTGCCGTGGTCCGCCTGGCCCGTGCCCAGGAACGCGACCTGCGCCAGTGGCTGTACGCCGACAAGGAGGACTCCGACGCCACCCTTCGCACCGAACTGCGCAGAGTGGCGGCCGACGTGGAGGACCACCACGGGATCCCCGTGGAGGTCGTGATGGTCGGTGACGCACAGATCGACACGGTGCTCACCGCAGTCGTGCGCGCGGCCGGGGAGGCGATGGTCAACGCGGCCAAGCACTCCGGCGCACCTAGGATCGACGTCTACGCCGAGGTCGAACAGGACCGGGTGGAGGTTTTCGTCCGCGACCGTGGGGTGGGCTTCGACACCGACCGGGTGGGCGAGGACCGTCTCGGTGTACGCCGCAGCATCTACGAACGCATGGAACGCCACGGTGGCAAGGCCGACGTCCGGAGCAGCCCGGGGGAGGGTACGGAGGTTCGCCTCATCGTCGACCGGAGCGGCTCGGGGACGAGCGAGGAACGAGCGAGGAGCCGAACGCGACCATGAACACCGGAGCGGCTCGGGGACGAGCGAGGAACGAGCGAGGAGCCGAACGCGACCGTGAGCAGCAGGACTGACAGCCGTGGCTGGTGAGAGGAAGAACCCGTGAGCACTAACCCCGACAACCGCCGCCGGATCGTGCTGGTCGACGACCACGCGATGTTCCGGACCGGCGTACGCACCGAGATCGGCGCCGCGGTGGACATCGTGGGGGAGGCGGGCGATGTCGACGAGGCGGTGAAGGTGATCCTCGAGACGAAGCCCGACGTCGTCCTGCTCGACGTTCACCTGCCTGGTGGCGGTGGGGCCGAGGTGGCCCGGCGCGTTCTCGCGACGGACTCCGAGGTCCGGTTCCTCGCGTTGAGCGTGTCCGACGCTCCCGAGGACGTGATCGGCGTGATCAGGGCGGGTGCCCGTGGTTACGTGACGAAGACCATCACCGGCGACGAGATCGTCGATGGCGTGCGCCGGATCGCCGATGGTGACGCGGTGTTCTCGCCGCGGCTGGCGGGCTTCGTGCTCGACGCGTTCGCCGGTGCGGTCGACCCGGGCAGCATCGACGAGGAGCTCGACCGGTTGACGCAGCGGGAGCGGGAGGTGCTTCGGCTGATCGCTCGCGGCTACGCCTACAAGGAGGTCGCGAAGGAGCTGTTCATCTCGGTGAAGACGGTGGAGACCCACGTGTCGTCGGTTCTGCGCAAGCTGCAGTTGTCGAACCGCTACGAGCTGACCCGGTGGGCGACCGACCGTCGCCTGGTCTGAGTCGCCTGGTCTTCTGCCGCCTGATCCGGCTCGACCGGCGCGCACGGACCAGGTTCGACGTGCGCGTCCGGTTGCCGAGTGTTCCCAGGTGGTCGCTATGATCGTCACGCCGTCTTACTACTGCTCGTAGTAAGACGGCGCGGCGGGAGCCTGCCGATGGTGCCTGCTGCCAGTCAGCTGCTGTCACCGAAGGAAGGCGGGCGCGGTCGCCGTGGAGTTTCTACGCCATCTGCTGCTGTTCATCCACTTTGTCGGACTCGCGAGCCTGCTCGGCGGGCTGCTGGTGCAGATGAAGGGTCCCGAACGCCGGATCCAGCCGGCGATCCTGCACGGATCGCTGACCCAGCTGGTGTCCGGCGTTCTGCTCGTCGGCGTCATCCAGGGCGGTCTCGACGAGTCCGTCGACAACGCCAAGATCGGCGTGAAGCTCGTGGTCGTTCTGGTCATCACGGTGCTCGCGTGGATCAACCGTAAGAAACCGACCATCCCGCCCATGCTGTACTTCGGCCTGGTCGCGCTGACGTTGCTCAACGTCCTGGTGGCGGTCTTCTGGCGCTGACCACTCAGCCGGTCGAGACGACGAAGTACCCCTCGGCGAGGTGGCCGGGCGGCAGGCCCGCGGAGGTCGCCACCCGTCCGAACGCCTCGCGCAGGCGAGGCTCTAGCTCGCCGGGAGCCGGGTGCTGGCTCTCGTGCGCGTACAACGCGTCCATCTTCTGGTCGAACGTCTCGGTGATGTCCACCACATGGTTGGTGGTCGGGTGACCGGAGAGCCAGACCTCGCGGACGGTCCACGGCTTCAGCCCGGCGTCGGCGAGTTCGGGGAACGCGTACGGGTTGCGGGCCGCCGGGTAGACCGCGCGGACCACGGCCTCGCCCGCCGCCAGGTGGTCGGGATGGCTGCGGGCGAGGAAGGTCCAGTCGCGTTCGGGACTCTGGGTCAGTAGCCGGTCCGGGCGCACCTCCCGGATCACCCGGGTGATCTCGCGTACCAGGACGAGATCGGGTTCGAGTTCACCGTCGACGAGTCCGAGGAAACGGACGTCGTGTACACCGACCCGGGCGGCGGCCGATCGTTGCTCGGCACGTCGGATAGGGCCGATCTCCGAGCGAGGAACACTATCCTCGAAGCCGCCGGCCTGACCGTCGGTGCAGATGCAGTAGACCACGTCGATTCCGGCGCGGGTGAACTGTGCGATCGTGCCGGCCGCGCCGAAGTCGACGTCGTCGGGATGGGCGGTGATGACGAGGACTCGGGCGATCTCCGAGTCAGAGAGTACGAGCGTCACCGCAGGAACCTACCAAGCTCATGCAGTCGCGCCTCTGGGCGTAGCCGTGTGGAGAGGCGTGGGCAGCAGTGCGAGCCGGTAGCCGACCCCCCGAACAGAGGCGACGGTGAGCTCGCCGGTGACGAGGTTGAGACGGCGACGGAGGCGTTTGACGGCCGAGGCAACCGCGTCGAGGTCGCCGACGTAGGGGCGTTGCCAGACCGTCTCGGTGAGTTCGGCGAAGCTCCACACTCGGTCACCGGCGCGGGCGAGGGTCGCGAGCAGGTCGAACTGCCTGGCGGACAGTTCGATCGGCCGCGCGTGCCAGGACGCCTCGCGCAGACTTTCGTCGAGTCGTAGTGGTCCGAACTCCACGAGGGACCGGGTGCTGACCGCCGCCGGTGGCGGAGGTGGGTCGTGGGCGAGGACTCGAAGCGCGCTCTCCGCGTTGGCGACGACCAGGACGGCTGTGTCGTCGCCCACGCTTCGGATGACCGCTGACCGCAGGTCGGCCCCGAGGCCGACGCACAGGACGAGCCCTGTCGTGGGTGCTGCCTTGAGGACCTTGTCGATGGCGAAGTCGTGCAATCGCTTTCCACCCCCCCAGGTGCCCGCCGCCCCACGGGGGGAAGCGAGCCGAAGAATCTCCGGGTACCGCGCCGCGCCCGGAGAATTCTGACACGTTCCGACGCAGGTTGTAAGAGAGGAGACGCACTCTGTCACATCGCTGAACATTCTTGTTACATCCGGGACGCTTCGCACTGATCGTCCCAAAGGCCACGTCCGCGACGGATCAAGAGCGTCTGAGCGCTTCGTCCGGCGCCGAGGAAAGGCGCTTCGCCACGCGACGCGACGTCAGCTTTCGGCCGGAGTACGGCCACGTCTTCCGGCCGTAGTGCGGCCGCGTCGGCCCTGAAGTGCCCGTCGAACGCCCCTACTCCGCCCTGTCCCGCCTCCGTGATCACGAGTTGGCTGCGCAGGAACCTTGTCGTCCGCGACCCGTGATCCGGGGCGCGGGCGCATCCAGGTCCCATGAGGAGGGGTACGTGTTCAGACGCAGGGATCGAGGTCGGGCGGCCTTCGGGGCGCCGTCCCGGCCCGCCAGAGGAAGGTCGTTGGCGCTCGTCGCCACCGCCTCCCTGGCCATGGTGGCAGGCCTGCTGTCACCAGCCGCGGCGCTCGCCGCGCCCGAGCCGGTGGCCAAGCCGGCACCAGTCGACAAGGCCGTGCAGAAGAAGCTCGACGCGAAGGGCGCGTCGGACCTGTGGCTGGTCTTTGACGGGAAGGCGGACCTCACGAAGGCCTCCTCCGTCAAGGACTGGACGGCGCGCGGTGAAGCGGTCGTCAAGGCACTGAAGGAGACCGCGAACAAGAGCCAGGCCGGTGCCAGAGAGGCGCTGAAGGTGGCCAAGGCCACCTACACGCCGTACTGGATCTCCAACCGGATCCTGGTCCGTAACTCGACCGAGTCGCTCACCCAGAAGCTCGCCGGGCTGCCCGGTGTCGCACGGGTGACCGAGACCCGGACGTTCCAGGTCCCCAAGCCGATCAAGAAGCCGGCGGGCAAGAGCGTCAACGCCGTCGAGTGGGGCATCGCCGAGATCAACGCGGACGACGTCTGGAGCCAGTACGGCGTCCGTGGTGAGGGCATCACCGTCGCCAGCATCGACACCGGCGTGCAGTACGACCACCCGGCACTCGTCGGGAAGTACCGCGGAAACCAGGGCAACGGCACGTTCGACCACAACTACAACTGGTTCGACCCGTCGAACACCTGCGGCAGCCCGTCCGTGGCTCCCTGCGACAACGCCGGGCACGGTACCCACACGATGGGGACCATGATCGGCGACGACGCCACCGGCAACCAGATCGGTGTCGCGCCGGGCGCACGCTGGATCGCGGCCAAGGGTTGTGAGGACCTCGGCTGCTCCGACATGTCCCTGCTGTCCTCGGGGCAGTGGATGCTGGCGCCGACCGACCTGAACGGTGACAACCCGCGGCCGGACCTGCGTCCGAACATCGTCAACAACTCCTGGGGCGCGGGCAACCTGTCCGACATCGACCCCTGGTACGACGACATCGTCTCGGGCTGGACCGCCTCCGGCATCTTCGGTGTCTTCTCCAACGGCAACGAGGGCGAGTTCGGTTGTGACACGACCGGTTCGCCGGCGGACTCCCCGTTCGCCTACGGTGTCGGCGCGTACAGCCAGAACGGGCAGATCGCGTACTTCTCCAGCCGTGGCCCTGGTGCCAACGGCGAGATCCGCCCGAACATCTCGGCACCTGGCGACAACATCCGTTCGTCGATCCCGGGTAACGGCTACGGCAACAACAGCGGTACGTCGATGGCCGCTCCCCACGTGTCCGGTTCGGTCGCCCTGATCTGGTCGGCCGCGCCCGCGCTGGTCGGCGACATCGAGGGCACCCGGACGCTGCTCAACGAGACGGCGCGGGACACCGAAGACCTGACCTGTGGTGGAACGCCGGAGAACAACAACGTCTGGGGCGAGGGCAAGCTCGACGTCCTGGCCGCGGTCGACGCCGCACCGCGCGGCGACACCGGCGTCCTCACCGGCACCGTCACCGCCGCGGACGGCGGCACGCCGGTCGCCGGTGCGCGGGTCGAGGTCGAGGGTCCGCTGGAGCGGAGCACCACGACCGGTCCGGACGGCACCTACCGCTTCACCCTCTCGACCGGTTCGTACACGATCGACGTCAGTGCCTTCGGGCTCGCGTCGGAGTCCGCGACCGCGACCGTCAGCAAGGACGCCACCACGACGAGAGACTTCGCTCTCGACGCGGCGCCGTCGTTCGGGGTGCAGGGCACCGTCGTGGACGCGCGCGGCCAGCCCGTTGTCGGGGTGACCGTGAGTGTGGACGGTACGCCGATCCCGCCGGCCACGACCGACGCCGAGGGCGCGTACGCCTTCGACTCGGTGCCGGCCGGTAACTACAGCATCACCGTGGCGGGCACGGGCTGTCTGACGTCGACGTCCAAGGACGTCGTGGTCGACTCGGCGGAGGTCGTCGACTTCGAGGTCGCCGACCGCACCGACGACTACGGCTACCGCTGTGTGGTGGAGGCTTCGGAGTACGTCCAGGCCGACGCCAAGCAGGCGATCAGCGGTGACGACGCGTCCGGTGTCGTCAACCTGCCGTTCCCCGTGTACTTCTACGGGAGCGGCTACAAGCAGCTCAACGCCTCCACGAACGGCCACCTGAGCTTCACCGCGCCGTCGACCAGCTTCGTCAACGGCTCGATCCCGAACGCGACCGCTCCGAACGCGGCGATCTACGCGTTCTGGGACGACCTCAACATCGACGCGGACGCCGGCATCTACACCAAGACCGTCGGCACGTCGCCGAACCGGTCGTTCATCGTCGAGTGGCGCAACGCCCAGATCCTCGCCAGCGACAACGCGCGGATCGACGCGGAGATCGTGCTCCACGAGAACGGCGACATCACCCTCGCCTACGGCAACCTCGACGCGGCCGTCCCCGATGAGCAGGGACTGTCCGCGACCGTGGGTATCGAGAACGCCACCGGCACCGACGGTCTGCAGTACAGCAACGAGGCCGCCGTTCTCTCCAACGAGAAGTCGGTGCGTTACACCCTGCCGCCGAACGGCTTCGTCACCGGCACGGTGACCAACAAGAACGACGGCGAGCCGGTCGCGGGCGCCACGGTCTCCGTCCTCGACGGTGACACGGTCGTCCGCGAGATGAAGACCGGTGCCGACGGTGTGTACGCCGGCCAGGTCTGGGTGGGCTCCTACACCCTGAAGGCGACCGCCTCCAACTACACCGCGGCGCAGGCGGCCGTGACGGTTGCCGAGGGCCAGACGGTGACGAAGAACTTCGTGCTGAAGACCGCCCGCGCGGAGATCGACGCCCCCGAGCTGACCTGGCTGCTGCCGCAGGGCAACAACCAGTCGGCGACGATCACCCTCACCAACACCGGCTCCGCGGCGCTGAAGTTCGAGGCGTCCGAGGCTGGTGGCGGCAAGGTCAACGCCCAGGCGGCCAAGGTCTCCAAGACCATGGCGGCCAAGGCCGACCCGAAGGCGCGGACCGCGGCGAGTCGTTACACCAAGGCCGAGGTGCAGCAGGCGCGTCCGTACGCCGTGGGTGACGTGCTCGACTCCTGGCCGACCCAGGGCGTGAGCGTTGCCTGGGGCGTCGGTTACACCGGCTCCAACCTGTGGATCTCCAACCCGGAGGCCATCCAGAACACCGAGTTCACCACGGCCGGTGCACCGACCGGTCGCGCGTGGGGTGCTCCGTGGTCTGGCACCTGGGCCGGTGACATGGCCTTCGACACCCAGCGTGGCCTGATGTGTCAGGTCGCTGTGGGCGCCGACAACGGCATCCACTGCTGGGACCAGGCCACCGGCGAGGTGACCTACAGCCTCACCGGCTCGCCGTGGAGTGGTATCTCCCAGCGTGGCCTCGCCTACCGGCCCGACGATGACAGCTTCTACATCGGCGGCTGGAACGAGGATGTCGTCTACCACGTGGCAGGTCAGTCGGCGGCGGAGCCTGGCGCGCTTCTCGGCCAGTGCTCGATGCCGGGTGCCAGCATCTCCGGTCTCGCGTACAACACGACCGCGAACGTCTTGTGGGTGACGACGAGCACCGCGACGAACGACATCCACCAGATCAACCCGGACAACTGCGAGATCATCTCCTCGATGGCGCTGCCGGAGACGGAGGAGTTCGCCGGCGCCGGCGCTGAGCTCGACTCGGCCGGAAACCTGTGGGCGACCTCGCAGCTCAGCAACACCGCCTACCTGCTGGAGACCGGCGTTCCGCAGTCCTCCGACATCCCGTGGCTCACCGTGAAGCCGGCCAAGGGTTCGGTTGCCGTCGGGGCGTCGAAGGAGATCAAGGTCAGCGTGGACACCACTGGCCTGGAGGCCGGTGTCTACCGCGGCACCCTGATCCTCGACACCAGCGACGGTCGGCAGCCGACGGTCCAGCTGCCGGTGCAGCTGGTCGTGGCGGGCTACTGGAAGGGCGTCAACTCCGGTGGTGCGGCCTACACCGACACGGCGAACCTTCCGTGGGTCGCTGACCAGGCCTACAAGGCTGGCCAGTTCGGTTGGGTCGGTACTTCCACGGTGAACACGGCGAACGGCACGGTCGACTTCGCCGGCACCGAGGACGACACGCTCTACCGCGACCAGCGACAGGGCATGGACGCCTACAAGTTCGACCGTCTGCCCGCTGGCAAGTACGAGGTGACGCTCGACTTCGCCGAGATGGCCCGGTCACCCCGGGTCGACTGGCGCAGGTTCGACGTCGACGTCAACGGCCAGTACGTCCTGGTCGGCTACGACATCGCCGACGAGGTGGGCGGCCGCCACGCCGACGAGCGTTCGTTCGTCGTCGACGTTCCGGCCAACGGCAACCTGCAGGTGTCGTTCCACGACCGACGGGGTTACCAGCCCTCCGTGGTCAACGCGATTCGGGTCGTTCACCGTCCCGACCTGTAGGTGACAGAAAAGCAGTTCCAGAAATAGCGCAGGACAATTAGTTGGGGGCGGCGCGGTGAACCCGTGCCGCCCCCGACGCGGTCATTTCTCTCAGACCCAGTTTCAGCGTTGCCGGTAGTCCCAATCCTTAGGGACTAGGGAATCTGGCCGACGCACGCTCTCGCCGTTCAGTCTTGATGAGGACGCGCGGGGGACTCGAAAGTGGTGCTGAGAGTGCGAGATTTTGTCGGGGTCAAGAAGCTGAGTTTTGTCGTCTGCATTGTTGTTGTCGGCTTCTCTTTCATCAGTTGCGCGCCGCGGACCGAGGGGAACACCCGGCCGGCGCAGACGTCTTCGATGTCGCCGAGTTCGTTGGCGAGGCCGACACCACCGGGTGAGCCTACGCCGCGAAATCCGGCGCGAGGTGGCGGTGGCTCCTCTCCGGGAGCGCCGGACGACGGGCTCGGCACTCCGGACGACGGTCCGACCTCGGGCACCTATCCCGGTGACAGCACCACATCGCCGAGCGCGTCGCCGTCGGCCAGCCCGGGCGGGACCGCGTCTCCTGATCCGACGGACGGCCCGAAGGTCCTCTATCTCACCTTCGACGACGGGCCGACGAAGTACACGCCGGAGATCCTCGGCGTCCTCGCCAAGCACAACGCGAAGGCGACGTTCTTCCAACTCGGCGAGGAGATCGACCTCTACCCGCAGTACGCCGCGGACGTTCGCCAGGCGGGCCACACGATCGGCAACCACACCGAGGACCACAAGTCCCTCCCGTCGCTCTCGTCGTCCGACATCCGTGCCGAGATCAGCGGTGGGCCCTCCTCGAAGTGCCTGCGGCCGCCGTACGGCTCCGTCAACTCCACCTTGCGATCCATCGCCGACGACCTCGGCCTGAAGCTCGTCCTCTGGGACGTCGACACGCTGGACTGGACCCGTCCCGGAGTCGACAAGATCGAGTCGGCGATCGTGGACAACGCGAAGTCGGGCCGCGTCATCCTGATGCACGACGGCGGCGGAAACCGTTCACAGACCGTCACGGCGCTCGACCGGGCCCTGACCACACTGTCCGCGCGCGGGTACGTATTCCATTCGCTCGACTGCTGAATCCACGCAGACGTCCAAGTCCTGAAGCCGCCGGCGGTGACCGCTCCTGGTCACGGCCGGCGGCTCGACTGTCCGCCATTGTGGCCGTTCACTGGGGATGATGGCCTTCCGAAACTGGCCGTCCAGTGACGTTTCCAACGCACTTTCGGTCGTGCCAGGCTGCGGAATCCCGATTTCGGGCTTGACCCGCGAGGAAGGTGCTGTATCGATGGTGAACAGTGACGGCGTCAGCAGGCGTGGCTTCCTGTACGGCTCGGCGGTCGCCGCAGGCTCGCTCATGCTGGCCGCGTGTTCAGGAAATGAAGGCACCGGCTCGCCCGGTGGGAACGCGGGCAAGGCCACCGGCACGGCCAGCACGGCGAAGGGTTCGGTGGCCAAACCGATCACACCCCCAGCGAGCTTCCAGGAGGCGCCGTCCCTGAGCGCCCTGGTGAAGTCCGGTGAGCTTCCGGCGGTGGACAAGCGCTTGCCGGCCTCTCCGTACGTCATTCCGCACCGCTGGGTGGAGTCCGGAAAGTACGGCGGCCGGCTCGGGATGGTGATGGCAGAGAGCTACTCCTCGGCCATCAAGGAGTACATGTACGGCAACTCCTTCCTGCGCTACCTCAACGACGGTCTCGACATCGGACCCGGCCTGGTCGAGAGCTGGGAGTCCAACGCCGATGCCACGGAATGGACGTTCCATTTCCGCAAGGGCCTGAAGTGGTCGGACGGGCAGCCGTGGTCGACGGCCGACATCATGTACTGGTGGGACGACATGGTGCAGAACGACGCCTACGTCGGTCTGAACCCACCGGACGACGTGCGCTCGGGCCGCGACACCGTGGCGAAGGTGACGGCGCCTGACGAGACCACGCTCACGCTGACGTTCGACGCGCCGGCGCCGATCACTCCGGAGCGGCTCGCGGCGTGGGTCAACAGCGCGGCCCAGGAAGGCAGCGTCGGGCCGCTGTGGATGATGCCCAAGCACTACATGACGCAGTTCCACCCGAAGTACAACAAGCAGATCACGAAGAAGGACTGGTACCTCGAGCACGACAACAAGGGCGACTTCGGCCGGAACACCGCCTGCCCCACGATGACCGGCTGGAAGCTGAAGTCCTACAGCGAGGGCCGCAGCGTCCTGCTGGAGCGCAACCCTTACTACTACGTCGTCGACAAGGAAGGCAAGCAGCTTCCCTACCTCGACGAGGTCCAGTTCAACATCGTGGTCGACGACCAGGTCCAGAAGCTGCAGATGCTCGAGGGCAAGGTCGACTACGTTCACGGTGGCCACCACAACCTCGTGCTCAGCGACATCTCCGGCTTCAAGCAGGCCGAGTCGCGCACCGGCGTGCGGGTGTTCCTGTGGGACAGCGGGTCCGGCACGGGATCCATCTGCTTCCTGAACTACGACTATCCCGAGCCGAAGATGCGGGCCATGATCCGGGAGCCGAAGTTCCGGCAGGCACTGTCCCACGCCATCAACCGGCCCGACGCCCGCAAGGCGATCTACTTCGAGACCGGTGAGGCGACCACCGGGACGCTCAGCCCCAAGGGCTCGATGTTCACCATCAACGACGAGGCCAAGAAGAAGTACGTCGAATGGCGTGACGCCTACGTGAAGTACGACGTGGCCAAGGCGAAGTCGATGCTCGACGAACTCGGTGTCGTCGACAAGAACGGCGACGGGATGCGGGAGCTTCCCGACGGCTCGAAGCTGGAGATCTTCCTCGACTATCCCGCCGACGCCAGCCAGGAGCACGTCCAGAAGAACAACCACCTCAAGCGCGACTGGGAGGCGGTCGGCATCACCGCCAAGATCAACCCGGTGCCGCCGGAGGGGTTCGGCGACCGGTGGGGTCGCGGCGAGCTGATGACGACCACCGCCTGGGAGGTGGGCGACAACAGCCCGCTCGTCTATCCCGGTTGGGTCATCCCGGTCGAGACGGCGCACTGGGCGCCGTTGCACGGCCAGGCCTACCAGCTGCAGACCGGCGACCCGAACAAGCTCAAGCAGCAGCTGAACGTCTCGCCGTGGAAGCGCACGCCCCCGTGGGTCCTTCCCGAGAAGGACGACCCGATCGACCAGCTGTGGAAGCTGTACGCCCAGGCGAGGGTCGAGCCGGACAACATGAAGCGGATCGAGCTGATGTGGCAGGTCCAGAAGATCCACATCGACCACGGTCCGTTCTTCTACGGCATCGTCGCCGACTACCCGCGCATCGTGCTGGTCCGCGACGGGCTGAAGAACGTCCCGCGCCGGGAGAACCTCGCCCTCGGTGGCTGGGTGAACCCCTGGATCCTGCCCTCGCCCGCGGTCTACGACCCGGAGACGTACTTCTGGGACAACCCCGACGAGCACACCGGCTGACCCGCCGGGTCGGACCGGCCCGCGGACCTGCTCGGTCCGCGGGCCGGACCTGGTCGCGACCTGCCCGCGACCTGGCCGTTCGTGGCGGGATCGGCGTCCGATCGGCCTCCGATCGGCGTCGATCCTGGTGCGATGACCCCCTTCGCCGGGGCTGTCCGGAGTGGGCATGGTTCGGCCACGGCCCGGTCGGGGGCGGGTTGTCGGCGGACGATCGTAGGCTGAGTGACGATGAGCGCACTGTCTTCGCATCGCCCGGTCGCGATGTCCACCGATGAAGAGTCCGGCGACGCGGCCCCGCGGCGGCGTCGCCGAAGCGACCCCGAAACCCTGCTGGAGGGGCTCAACCCGTCCCAGCGGGCCGCGGTCATGCACGAAGGGCACCCGCTGCTGGTCGTGGCGGGCGCGGGATCGGGCAAGACCAGGGTGCTCACCCGCCGGATCGCGTGGCTGCTCGGCGAGCGGGACGCCCGGCCGAGTTCGATCCTCGCGATCACGTTCACCAACAAGGCCGCCGGCGAGATGCGCGAGCGTGTCGCCGACCTGGTCGGTCCCAGGGCGGCGGAGGTCATGTGGGTCTCCACGTTCCACGCCGCCTGCGTGCGCATCCTGCGCCGGGAGATCAAGCGGTTCGGCATGTCCTCGTCGTTCTCGATCTACGACGACGCCGACTCCCGCCGGCTGATGACCCTCGTCTGCCGTGATCTCGACCTGGACTCCAAGCGCTACAACCCGCGCGCGATCCTCAACTGGGTCTCCAACCTCAAGAACGAGCTGATCGACCACGAGGAGGCCGCGCGGCGGGCCGAGAACCACCTCGAGCGCACGTTCGCGGAGTGCTACGCCCTCTACCAGCAGCGGCTACGGGAGTCGAGTGCACTCGACTTCGACGACATCATCATGACCACGGTGCACCTGCTGCAGGCGTTCCCCGAGGCGCGCGACCACTACCGCGAGCGGTTCGCCCACGTGCTCGTCGACGAGTACCAGGACACCAACCACGCGCAGTACGTCCTGGTGCGCGAGCTCACCAGCGCGGACGGCGGTGGGCCGCACGGTGAGCTGATGGTGGTGGGTGACGCCGACCAGTCGATCTACGGCTTCCGCGGCGCGACGATCCGCAACATCCTGCAGTTCGAGGAGGACTTCCCCGACGCGCGGGTCATCCTGCTCGAACAGAACTACCGCTCGACCCAGACGATCCTGTCCGCTGCCAACGCCGTCATCAGCCGCAACGCCGGGCGCAAGCCGAAGAACCTCTGGTCCGACGCGGGCGCCGGGGAGACCATCGTCGGTTACGTCGCGGAGGACGAGCACGACGAGGCGCAGTTCATCGCGGAGGAGATCGACCGGCTCGGCGACGCCAAGGCCGCCCAGCCCAAGGACGTCGCCGTCTTCTACCGCACCAACGCGCAGAGCCGGGTGTTCGAGGAGATCTTCATCCGGGTCGGACTGCCCTACAAGGTCGTGGGTGGGGTGCGCTTCTACGAACGCCGCGAGGTCCGGGACGCACTCGCCTACCTCCGGTTGCTCGCCAACCCCGAGGACACGGTCTCGCTGCGACGCATCCTCAACGTGCCGAAGCGGGGGATCGGTGACCGCGCGGAGGCCTGCG
This sequence comes from Actinopolymorpha pittospori, assembly GCF_014873875.1. Lineage (GTDB taxonomy): Bacteria > Actinomycetota > Actinomycetes > Propionibacteriales > Actinopolymorphaceae > Actinopolymorpha > Actinopolymorpha pittospori. The sequence goes on from NZ_JADBEM010000001.1 coordinate 4,591,468, forward strand.
TCGAGGCGTTCGCCCAGCGCGAGCGGATCACCTTCTGGCAGGCCCTGCGGCGCCCCGACGAGGTGCTCGGGCTCGCCACCCGGTCCGCCAACAGCATCCGCGGGTTCGTCACGATGATCGACGAACTGCTCGCGGCGGTGGCCGACGGCCTGCCGCCCGCCGAACTCCTCGATCAGGTGCTCGCCCGGACCGGCTACCTCCACGAGCTCGAGACCTCCGCCGACCCGCAGGACGAGACCCGGATCGAGAACCTCTCCGAGCTGGTCGCGGTGGCCCGGGAGTTCACCGAGAACGCCGCGGCGGAGGGCACCCCGGCGACCCTCGCCGACTTCCTCGAGCGGGTCGCCCTGGTCGCCGACTCCGACCAGATCCCCGACGGGGAGGACAACGGCGGGGTGGTGACGCTGATGACCCTGCACACGGCCAAGGGGCTGGAGTTCCCGGTGGTCTTCCTGACCGGCCTGGAGGACGGTGTGTTCCCGCACCAGCGTTCACAGACCGACGCCAAGGAGCTGGAGGAGGAACGCCGCCTCGCCTACGTCGGCATCACCCGTGCGCAGCAGCGGCTCTACGTCTCCCGCGCGGTGGTGCGCAGTGCCTGGGGCGCCCCCCAGCACAACCCGGAGTCACGCTTCCTCGACGAGATCCCGGCCGAGCTGGTCGACTGGCGGCGTACGGAGGCTGACCACACGTCGTGGACCTCCCAGTCCGCCACTTCGCGGCGTGCCGAGCGGCAGGGCACCCGACCGGGGCAGCGGCCGATCGTGGCGCTGTCGCCCGGCGACCGGGTGGTGCACGACTCGTTCGGGATGGGATCGGTGGTGGCGACCGCCGGACAGGGGGACAACGCCGAGGCGACCGTCGACTTCGGGTCGGAGGGCGTCAAGCGCTTCCTGCTCCGCTACGCACCGCTGGAGAAGCTGTAGGGGCGGCTCGCCGCCCGCCGGTGATCATGATCTGACCCGGGAAGGATTCCGGGCTTCGTACGCCTGGAGTCCTTCAGGGTCACGACCCGGGCTGCGCCGCGATCAGAGCAGGCCGCGCTCGCGCAGCCAGGGGAGCGGGTCGATCGCGTCGCCATCCGACGGGTGCACCTCGAAGTGCAGGTGAGGCCCGGTCGAGTTGCCGGTGCTACCGACATAGCCGATCACTGTGCCCGCTTCGACGTAGCCGGTCCTGAGCTTGTAGGCCGACAGGTGGCAGTACCACGTCACCGTGCCGTCCTTCAGCTGAACCTTGATCCGGTTGCCGTAGGGGCCGTCGTAGGAAGCGTCGATGATCCTGCCCTCGCCGACCGAGCGGACAGGCGTGCCCATGGGCGAGGCGAAGTCCTGTCCGGTGTGCAGGTTGGACCACATGGAGCCCGACCGCCCGAAGCCGGCCGACAGGCGGAACTTCTCCACCGGGAGGACCCACTCGATGTGACGTTCGAACACCTGCGTGTCGGTCGCACCGGCCGCGGTGCGTTCGAGTGCCTGCGCCTGCTTGCTCTGTGCCTCGGCCCAGGCCGCGCGCTCCTTCTCGACCGCGATCCGTGCCTCCCGCGCCGCGGCCGCCTTCGCGTCGCTCACGGCCTTGGCGTCTCGCTTGGAGCGGTCTGCCCGGGCGGCCGCCTCGGCACGCGCCTGCTGGACCTGGTTGACGCTGAGGGCGATCTCGGCGGGCATCGGGCTGTGCGCGGTCGTCTCGCCCGCGGCGGCCGTGATCACGCCAGACTGCAGGGTGAGGGCGCCGGCTCCGGCGGCGACCAGGGTCGCGACGCCGGCCACGGCCGGGATGGTCGGGAAGCTCTTGTTGGACGCGGCCTTGCGGTGTCCGCCGGGCTTCTTGCGTTGCCCCGCCGTCGTCGCCTCGCGGCTGGAAGGTGCAGGGCTGGGGGAGGCGGCGGCCTCGGTGGCCTCAACGCTGTCGAGAACCTCGCGACGGACGCTCTGCGCGCGGGCGCCGTCGGGGATGCGAAGGGTGTCGGAGAATCCGGCCACCCGCCTGCCCGGTGACGAGCCTGCTAACCCCCGGAGAGGTCGAGCGCGGTCGGCGGACGCGGCGCGGCGGTGCTTCGCTGGGTCGGCCACTACCGCGAACCCCCCTTAACCGGGTCAGACGTTCAGGAGTCGTAGGTCGCCCGAGACGATAACGGATCGGCCTACTCGTGCCAAATGTTCCCGCACGGAACGTGCCGAAACTGGCCCCCGCAATGCGGCCCAACCCGGCATATCGGACATCGCCGGGGGCGCAGAGTCACGGAAAGCGGTCGAACCGTTACACCTTTGGGCGCATCGCTTCGATCCCGCTCCCGGGCGGGGTCCAGATGTCATAGGTTCGAGGCGTCGGGCGGGGTAGCTGCCGAGCCGGATCGGCTTCGGGCGCGGTCCGGACGCTCGTCGAAGACTCATCGAACGCCGGTCGAGAACGCAACGCCGGTTGAGAACGAGAGGTGCGAAGCGCCGTGGAGGCACAGGAAGCGCGGTCCACGATCCGGGTGATAGTCGCCAAGCCCGGCCTCGACGGCCACGACCGCGGGGCGAAGGTCGTCGCACGCGCGCTGCGCGATGCCGGCATGGAGGTCATCTATACCGGCCTGCACCAGACCCCTGAGCAGATCGTCGAGACGGCGATCCAGGAGGACGCGGACGGCATCGGACTCTCCGTGCTCTCCGGGGCCCACATGACGCTGTTCCAGCGCCTGATGACGTTGCTCCGGGAGCGGGACGCGGACGACATCCTCGTCTTCGGAGGCGGAATCGTCCCCGAGGCCGACATCGCGGCGCTGCGGGAGTTGGGTGTCGCGAAGATCTTCACGCCCGGTGCCTCCACCCACGAGATCGTGAGCTGGGTCCGGGCCAACCTGGGTGAGTGTGCCGAGCCCGGCGAGCCGGCCGAGACGGGTTCTGGGGCCGGGTCCGCCGGCTGAGTCGGGTTCTGGGCCTGGGCGGTCCGCCGGCTGAGCGGATTCGTATCGCATGGCGAGATGTCCCGGTTCGCGAAGGTGACTCCGCCGCTGCTCACCCGGTGCGTACAGGCGTGCGGGAACGCGGACTGAGTGTGACCCGCTCGCGGGGCGCGTACCCGGCGGGTTTAGGCTCGCCGCCGGGCTTCGGAGCACAGCTCGCGGCCGCCAGGCGTATGCGAACCGATCAGGAAGAGCGCGCTCGTGGACTTGATGGAATATCAGGCGAAGGAACTCTTCGCCAAGCACGGCGTACCGGTCACACTCGGCCGGGTCGTGGAATCACCCGATGACGCGCGAGCCGCCGCCGAGGAACTCGGTGGGCGAGTCGTCGTCAAGGCGCAGGTCAAGACCGGAGGCCGAGGCAAGGCGGGCGGCGTCAAACTCGCCGCCGATCCGGACGAGGCGGTCGTGCACGCGCGGGCCATCCTCGGGATGGACATCAAGGGCCACGTGGTGCGTCGCGTGTTGATCGCACCCGCCGCGGCGATCGCCGAGGAGTACTACTTCTCCTTCCTCCTGGACCGGTCGAACCGCTCGTACCTCTGCATCGCCAGCGCCCAGGGCGGCGTGGAGATCGAAGAGGTCGCGCACACCAACCCCGAAGCGGTCGCGCAGATCTCGATCGACCCGGTGACCGGCGTCGACGAGGCCAAGGCCCGGGAGATCGTGACGGCCGCCGGCTTCCCCGCCGACGTCGCGGACGCGGCCCTCCCGGCCGTCCTGCGCCTGTGGGACGCCTTCGTCGCCGAGGACGCGACGCTGGTCGAGGTCAATCCACTGGTCAAGCTCGCGGACGGCACCGTCGAGGCCCTCGACGGCAAGGTCACCCTCGACGACAACGCCGCGTTCCGGCACCCGGAGCACGCGGAGTTCGAGGACAAGGCCGCGGCCGACCCGCTGGAGCGCCGGGCCAAGGAGAAGCACCTCAACTACGTCAAGCTGCAGGGCCAGGTCGGAATCATCGGCAACGGTGCCGGCCTGGTGATGAGCACGCTGGACGTCGTGGCCTACGCCGGTGAGGAGTTCAACGGCGTCAAGCCGGCCAACTTCCTCGACATCGGCGGCGGCGCGTCCGCCGAGGTGATGGCGAACGGTCTGGAGATCGTGCTGTCGGACGCCGACGTCAAGGCCGTCTTCGTCAACGTCTTCGGCGGCATCACCGCCTGCGACGCGGTGGCGAACGGCATCGTCTCGGCGTTCAAGCTGCTCGAGGAGCGCGGTGAGGCAGTCGCCAAGCCGCTCGTCGTACGCCTCGACGGCAACAACGCCGAACTGGGCCGGCAGATCCTCGCCGACGCCGCCCTGCCCGGTGTCGAGCAGGTCGACACGATGGATGGCGCCGCGCGTCGCGCGGCCGAGTTGGCCGCGGCGCGGTAAGGAGCGACTGGACCATGGCGATCTTCCTCACCGAGAACAGCAAGGTCATCGTCCAGGGGATGACCGGTTCCGAGGGCAGCATCCACACCCGGAAGATGCTGCGTGCCGGCACCAACATCGTCGGTGGCACCAACCCGCGCAAGGCCGGCCAGAAGGTCGAGGTCGAGGGGCGTTCGCTCCCGATCTTCGCCACGGTCGGCGAGGCGATGGCGCAGACCGGTGCCGACGTCAGCGTGGTGTTCGTGCCTCCGGCGTTCACCAAGGACGCGGTCAACGAGGCCATCGACGCCGGCATGCCGCTGGTGGTGGTCATCACCGAGGGCGTGCCCGTGCACGACACCGCGGACTTCTTCACCCGGGCCCAGCAGTCGGGCCGCACCCGCATCGTCGGGCCCAACTGCCCGGGTGTCGCCTCACCGGGCAAGTCGTTCGCCGGCATCATCCCGGCCGACATCACCGGCCCGGGCAAGATCGGGCTCGTCTCCAAGTCGGGGACGCTGACCTACCAGATGATGTACGAGCTGCGCGACATCGGCTTCTCGACGGCCGTCGGTATCGGCGGTGACCCGATCATCGGTACGACGCACATCGACGCGCTCGAGGCGTTCGAGGCCGACCCCGAGACCGAGGTCATCGTGATGATCGGCGAGATCGGTGGGGACGCCGAGGAACGCGCGGCCGAGTTCATCAAGGCGCACGTGACCAAGCCGGTCGTCGGGTACGTCGCGGGCTTCACCGCGCCCGAGGGCAAGACGATGGGTCACGCGGGCGCGATCGTCTCCGGCTCCTCCGGTACGGCGCAGGCGAAGAAGGAAGCGCTCGAGGCGTGCGGGGTCAAGGTCGGCAAGACGCCGAGCGAGACCGCCCAGCTGGTGCGTGAGCTCGTGGAGGGGCGCCGCTAGGCCCTCACTTCGGTCGAGGGCTGCCTGTCGGTTCGGATCTGCCGGCCATCTACGGTCGGCGGATCCAGCCTGCCCGCCATCTGGCCTGCCCTCGTCATATCTGTCGGCGAGCCGCACCAGGCCGCCGGACATCGGGCGGCCATTCCACAGATCGGCCACCTATTGCCGCGAGGCCGGTCGTGACCCACCTGGTCACGACCGGCCTCGCGTCGTTCGGCTCGGCGGTTCGGGACCGCCTTCGAGGGCGGCGTCCGGCAGCAGCCGGGGCGCCGCCGTTCAGCTTTCCGGGGGCGCGGTCTTCCGCGGCGAGTCCGGGGTGGTTCCGGGTACGGGGGTGCCCTCGGTCGACGGCATCGGGTCGACCGGCGGGGGCTCGACCGGCGGTGTGTCGTCCGGCGGGGGCTCGACCGGCGGTGGGCTGTCCGCGGGCACGGCGCCACCGTCGCCGGGATCCTTGAGACGGGCAGCGGCGGCCGCGAGCGGATCGGCCATCGGGTCAGCCTCGTAGCTGAGGTCCTGGCCACCCTCGCGCCAGACGACGATCGAGAGCCCGGTGCCGCTACGAGCGAGCCCGACGACCTCGATCTCGCCGGAGCCGTCGGCGGTCTCACGCCCGAACCACCACCAGGCGGCCGCGTCGCCGACGCCGCCCACCTCCGTCGGTCCGTGTGGCGTACCCCAGCCGCAGCCGTCGAGCCAGCCACGGAAGGAGGCGTGGGCGGCGGCCGCGTCCTCGGCCGAGTCGAACTGGCCGACCAGGTTGGTCCCGGTGACCGTGCCTTCGGTCCCCCAGGTGTAGTCGCGGCGGACGGCCGCGATCGCGCCCAGCCCGACGAGGCTGTCGGCCTGACAGGCCGACGCGTTGCCGCCCTCGCTCTCACTCGTCCCGGCCGAGGACCAACTGGTGCCCGAATCGTTCACCCGCGGCATCTCGGCCGCGACCAACAGGGCGTCGGTCGTCAGGGTGGCCGGCGTGGACGGAGGCGTGCTGGGGGTGCCCGGGGGTGGGGTGGGCGCCTCGGGAGTGTCCGCTGGCGAGCCCGAGGAGGTGCCTGTCGGCGGTGGCACCGCTGTGCCGCCCCTGGTGTGCTGGGGGTTCGGCTTTCCGGTCTTGTGCGTCGACGGTGAGCCGGATCTGGGCTTGTCGCCGCCCGGAGTGTGCGGGGTCGCCGTGGAACTCGTCCCGGAAGGACTGCCGGGCGCGGTCGGCGTGGACTGCCGCGCCGCGCCGGACGTCGAGGCCACCGGTTGCTCGCCCGCGGGAGTGATCTGTTGGGTGCCCGGGATACCAGCCACGGCGCTGTAGCCGAGCAGGCCGACACCGGCGACGACCGCGAGGCCGGTGGTCGCGGCCCGGTGGACCTGGCGACGGGAGCCACGCCGGCGGACCGCGGCGCTCTCGGCCCACCTCACCTGGTCGACCTCGGAGCGCAACTGCGACAGGTGCTCGTTGACCTGGCGCTCGAAGTCAGCGGACATGCTCGGTCTCCTCTGTCGTGCTCTCGTCGTGTGGCCCGCCCTCGCGCAGAAGCACTGCGAGGGCCGCGCGGCCTCGGGAGAGCCGGGCCTTGATGGTGCCGCTCGGGACGCTCATCTCCCGGGCGACCTCCTCCACCGACAGACCGACGAGATGATGGAGCACGATGGCACGGCGCTGCGCCTCAGGGATCTCCTTGAGCGCGGCGACCAAAGCGACGTTGTCGGGGCTTGGCTCCGGCGAGTGTGCCGGGGGACCATGCCGCGCCATCGCGGCGATGCCGTTCTTGATCTTGCGCCATCGGCTGGCCGCGATGCGCCATGCGACAGTCCGAAGCCAGGCTTCGGGGTTCGCGTGTTCGGCGACGTGTGTCCAGTGCTGCCATGCTCGGGCGTACGCCTCTTGAACGCAGTCTTGTGCATCGGCCAGGTTTCCAGTCATCGCGTACATCTGGTGGAGGAGTCTTTGTCGGGTGGCTTGATAGAAGGCATCGAACTCGTCGGCATTCGACATGAGCCCTCCGCCACTCGGCCGACTCTCACCCAGATGACACCGCACCATGGCCCTTGGTTGCAGCGATCACAGACATTGACGCCAGGCGCGCGATGACATCGTCACAGCGCGCAGGCGTACGGGATAAACCTATCCATAACGGTGCAGCGATGGCGGGTCTGTCCCGACATCGAGAAACATCTGTGACATTTGTTCGAGGATCTTCCCATGAGCCGGCCGCCTCCGGCGGCGTGTCACGACGACCCGAACCGGGACGTGGCTGGGACCATGTCGACGATGACCGACCTGCTGGCGCGCTCTGCAGCGCGCGTTCCAGGACGCCTGCCCGGTGGTGGGCATCCCCGACCGGTGGCCGTGGGCGCCCTGCTGGCGGCCGGGTGGGCTCTTCTCGCCGGTGCGTTGCCGTGTGCGGCCCTCGCGGTCATCGGCTGGTTCGCGACGACCGGAGGTACGGCGTCGTGGGCACTCCGCGTCGGGGCCGACGCCTGGCTGCTCGCCCACTGGATTCCGGTCGACCTGACCTCGGGCAGGTTCAGCCTTCCTCCGCTGGGGCTTTCGCTGTTGCCGATCGTCCTGCTGTGGCGGGCGGGAGGCTGGGTCGCCCGGTCCTGCGCGGTGAAGAGTCGAGCTGACGTCTGCGTGGGTGTGGTGACGCTCGCCGTCGTCTACGCCGGCCTGGTCACGCTGGTCGCGGTGCTCGCCCGCGCCGACCAGGCGGCCCCTGACATCCTGCGGGCGGTTGTGCACGGCGGCGTGCTGGCCGTCGTCGCGGGTGGAGCGGGCGTCCTCTGGGTGAGCGGGCAGGGGATACGGCTCTGGCGGCGGCTGCCGGAGGAGGTGCGCGCCGTGCTCTACGGCGGGGCCATCGGCGCGTTCGCGCTGGTGATCGGCGGCATCCTGCTGGTCGCCGCCTCGTTGCTGGTCCACGCGGGCCGGATTGTCGAGCTCGCGCGCGGGCTCGGCCCGGGCGTTGTCGGACTGATCCTGCTTCTCCTGCTGTGCGTGTGTTATCTCCCCAGCGCCGCGGTGTTCGCGGGCGCGTTCGCCCTGGGGCCGGGTTTCGCCGTCGGGACGGGCACGCTCGTCGCTCCGACCGGGGTGAGTCTCGGACCGGTGCCGGCGTTCCCGCTGCTCGCCGCGCTTCCCGTCTCGCCGCATCCGCCCGGGTGGGTGATGGGCGTGCTGGCGATGCCGATGGCGGCCGGCGTCCTGGCCGGGGTGGTGGCGCTCCGCCGCTCCCCGGCCTTCAGCCCCGAGGCCACGGCCCTGCGTGGCGGGCTGGCCGGCGTGGTCGGTGGCCTGGGATTCACCGTGGCCACGGTCCTGGCCGGTGGATCGGCGGGCGCGGGTCGGCTCGCCGACGTCGGCGTGCCGCTGCTCCCGGCGGCACTGATCTCGGTCAGCACGTTCGGCATCGCCGGCGCCGTCGGGGTCCTGGCCCTGCGCGGAGGGCGGTGGGTGTGGTCGCGCGTACGGCACGACCCCGACCCAGCCGGTGACCCGTTCGCGCGACTCCGGTCGCTGGTCCCTCGCGACGGCGGTCCGGCGGGCTCCGGCGAGCCGGGGCTCCCCGTGCAGCGCCGCGGGCGGACGGAGCCCGGTCGCACCGACCCTGGTCACACCAACCCTGGTCACACCAACCCTGGTCACCCCGAACCCGGGGCGGCCCGCGACGAACCTCCGACGCCGTAGGGCACGGAGGGCGCCGGCGGCGCGAGCGTCAGCGCGGCGGCGGTGCCGGTGCCACCCGGTCCATGATCTGCTCCTCGAGGTGCCGCTGGCAGCCTTCCCGCGCCGTCTGGGTGTTGGCCCCGGAGTAGCAGTCCTGGTAGTCGATGATCTCGGTCCAGAACACCGCCGCCATCACGCCGAGTACACAGGCGAAGACGCTGGCGACGATGCCGAGCACCATGCCGGGCGTGGCGCCGGCGATCTGCTGCCGGCCACGCTTGCCGTCACGGCGGGCGAGGGCACCGAGCACGATGGCCGCGACGCCGAGGATGAGACCGAGCGGGAACGCGAAGATGCTCGTCGCGAGACCGGCGATTCCGAGCAGCAGGGCGAAGCGGCCCCGGTTGCGAGCCCGGCGCAGTTGGTCCTCCGTGACCTCCCTCGGGTCGGGGCCGCCACCCGGCGGCGGCGCCGGGGGGTGAGATCCACCGCGGGAGGGGTCGGGGGTCGTCGCCGCGACGATCCGGGCGTACGGCGAGGAGGCCTCCGGCCGGCCGAACACGCGCTCGCTGTCCGGTGGCGCGTCGGTGCCCTCCGGAGGAATGGGCGCGAGACGCGGGTCGCCCGATTCGTCCGGTCCGATGGGGCCGCCGGTACCGGACGGGCGGGTGGTCACTGGCTGATCGTCGTGGTGACGGTCGCCCGCGGGTTTCTCGGCGCTGCTCACAGGGGCTTCTCCTGTCGTTTTCTGACCTACCGCTATCGTGACGGAACGTCGTACTCGAAGCGAACGTGCCCCGGGCAGGCCGCTGGTGTCGTCCCGTTTCACCCCCCGCGGCCCCGCACCGACCAACGAGGAGCTCATCCTGTCCGCCCGCCTCGTCGTCCTGCTCTCCGGTTCGGGCACCCTCCTGCAGGCCCTGCTCGACGCGGCCAGCGAACCGTCCTTCGGTGCCACCATCGTCGGTGTCGGCTCGGATCGTGAAGGCGTCGAGGGCCTCGCCCGCGCACAGCGCGCCGGCGTTCCGACATTCACCCTCAAGGTCCGGGACTTCCCGTCCCGGGAGGATTGGGACGCCGCCCTCACCGAGCGGGTGGCCTCCTTCGAGCCCGACCTCGTGGTGTCGGCCGGCTTCCTCAAGCTGGTCGGAGCGTCGTTTCTGAAGGCCTTCGGCGGGCGCTACCTCAACAGCCACAACTCGTTGCTCCCGGCGTTCCCGGGCATGCACGGGCCGCGTGATGCGCTGGCCTACGGCGTCCGCGTCGCCGGCGCCACGTTGTTCGTCGTCGACGAGGGTGTCGACGCCGGGCCGATCATCGCGCAGACCACGGTCCCGGTGGAGGACGACGACACCGAAGAGACGCTGACCGAACGCATCAAGGTCGCCGAACGCCGCCAACTCGTCGACGTGGTCGGCGCGATGGTGCGACAGGGCTACACCGTGCAGGGCAGAAAGGTCACCATCCCGTGAACGACTCCACCAGCCAGGCCACGTCCGGCGACGGCCGCCGGTCCGTCCGCCGTGCCCTCCTCAGCGTCTATGACAAGCAGGGCCTGACAGACCTTGCCCGTGGGCTCGCCCAGGCCGGCGTCCAGATCGTGTCCACCGGTTCGACCGCGTCGACCATCGAGGCCGCCGGCGTACCCGTCACCCGGGTCGAGGAGCTGACCGGCTTCCCCGAGTGCCTGGACGGGCGGGTCAAGACCCTGCACCCCAAGGTGCACGCCGGACTGCTCGCAGACGTTCGCAACCCCGACCACCGTCGCCAGCTCGAGGAACTCGACATCGAGGCGTTCGACCTGCTGGTGTCGAACCTCTATCCGTTCGCCGCGACCGTCGCCTCCGGCGCCGGACCGGACGACGTGATCGAGCAGATCGACATCGGCGGCCCGGCGATGACGCGGGCGGCGGCGAAGAACCACGCGAACCTCGCGGTCGTCACCTCACCGGACCGCTACACCGACGTCCTGGCGGCGGTGGCGGCGGGCGGCTTCACGCTCGAGCAGCGGCAGCGGCTGGCCGCGGAGGCGTTCGTGCACACCGCGACCTACGACGTGCAGGTGGCGTCGTGGATGTCCAACGTGCTCGCGCCGAGCGACGAGGGCACCGGCTTCCCGGCCTGGGTCGGGGGAGCCTGGAAGCGTGAGGCCGTGCTGCGGTACGGCGAGAACCCGCACCAGAAGGCGGCGCTGTACGCCGGCGCCTCGGCGGCCGCCCCGGGCCTCGCCCAGGCGGAGCAGCTGCACGGCAAGGAGATGTCGTACAACAACTACGTCGACGCGGACGCCGCGCGGCGGGCGGCGTACGACTTCGAGGCTCCTGCTGTGGCCATCATCAAGCACGCCAACCCGTGCGGGATCGCGGTCGGCACCGACATCGCGGACGCACACGCGAAGGCACACGCCTGCGACCCGGTCTCGGCGTTCGGCGGAGTGATCGCGACCAACGGGCCGGTGACGGTCGCGATGGCCGAACAGGTCGCCGACGTCTTCACCGAGGTCGTCGTCGCCCCCGACTTCGAGCCCGGGGCGCTGGAGATCCTGACCGGGAAGAAGAACATCCGGCTGCTCCGTTGCCCGTCCCCGGTGCGCGGTGGCGTCGAGATGCGGCAGGTCTCCGGCGGGCTGCTGCTGCAGAGCGTCGACACGATCGACGCGCCCGGGGACGACCCGACCGCCTGGCAGCTGGCCACGGGGGAGCCGGTCGACGAGGCGACCCTCGCCGATCTGGCGTTCGCGTGGCGCGCGGTGCGTTCGGTGAAGTCCAACGCGATCCTGCTCGCGAGCGGCGGTGCGACCGTCGGAGTCGGCATGGGGCAGGTCAACCGGGTCGACTCGGCGCGGCTCGCCGTGACGCGCGCGGGCGACCGGGCGGCCGGGTCCGTCGCGGCCTCCGACGCCTTCTTCCCGTTCGCCGACGGCCTGCAGGTCCTGCTGGACGCGGGCGTCCGCGCCGTGGTCGAGCCCGGCGGCTCGGTCCGCGACAAGGAGGTCGTCGCGGCGGCCGAGGCGGCCGGCATACCCCTCTACTTCACCGGTACGCGGCACTTCTTCCACTGATTTCCACCCGGGACCGGGCGGGGTGGCCCCGGCATCGGCGCGTGGGCCCGGGCGCGGCACCATGACCCGCGTGAGGACGCTGCTGTTGCTCCACGGTGGGCTCTGGGCCGAAGGCATGAACGCCGACCGTTTCTGGCGCGTACCCGGGATCGTCGCGGAGCTGGAGGACGCGGGCTTCGAGGTGCTGGCACCGGACCGGCCCGTCCGGGCGCCGAGTTGGCAGGCGGAGGTCGACGACGCCGAACCTGCCCGCCGGCCCGGTCACCGTGGTGGCCGGCTCGAACGGCTGCTCGACGGCCGCGCTCCTCGCCTCGACCGCACCCGACCGGGTGGAGCGGCTCCTGCTCGCCTGGCCCGCCACCGCGGGCGACCCAACCATGGACGCGTTGGCCCGCCGCGGGTTGACCGACCGCGGGGCGCCGCCGAGGAGCGTCGACGCACTGCTGTCGGGCGCGACGCTGCGGGGACTGTCGGACGCCGAGATCGCCCGGTTGTCGATGCCGGTCGGCGTCCTGCCCGCGTTGCCGGCGAACCCCGTCCACCAGCGGCGTACGGTCGAGGCCCTGCGCGACCTGCTTCCCCACGCCATCGAACTGCCCGGCTGCCCGGAGCCCCCGCGCCGGGACTTCGCGCCGCACCTCGAGATCTTCGTCGAGGCGGTCGCCGCCTTCGCCGCCTGAACGGACGGTTCGGCGCCAACCAGCCTCATTCGGTCGGATCGGACGACCCGAGCCGTCGAGCCCAGGGTTCGGGTCGAGCGGCACGCGAGTTCGGGTCCGCCTGGTACGTCCGCTCCCGTGCCCGGGCGGGTAGCCTGCCGTTCTGCGAGGTAGCACCGACATCGCCGGACGACACCCGACAGGCGACACCCCGAAGTGATCCGAGAGCGGAAGGGCCACCCCATGGTCGACCAGCCGGGCGACGACGCGGTACGTGAGCGCGCCGATGTTTCCCCGGCCCCGGTCGAGGCCGGTGGGGGAACGCCGGGTGACAGGCGGGCGTTCTGGAAACGTTGGAGTCGAAACCGAGGGCGCCCGCTCCCACCGATCCGTCCGTGGCCGAGACGGCAGTGGCCGCTCCTGGTCGTCCTCGCCTGCGTGGTCGGTTCGCTCGTCGTCGTGGTGGTCGTCGACTTCCGGCCGGGTACGGCGCTGTTCGCCGCCTCGGTGCTGTTGGCGGCGGCGTTCCGGCTTGTGCTCACGACGAGGCGGGCAGGGTTGCTCGTACTACGCAGTCGGATGGTCGACGTCACCACCCTCGCGATCATGGGTGGAGCGACGCTCCTGCTGGCTCTGGCCGTGCCGGACATCCGATGACCCCGAACGGCGGCGCAGGCGGCCGCTCGGCTAGGCTCACCAACAGGTATCTCGACGCCAAGACATCTCCGAGACCGCTGAGTCCGAAGGCCGCGCGACAGCGGCACACCCAGGAGGCGAGCACACATGGCGCGTAACGGCAAGGTCGCTGTCATCGGGGCCGGTTTCTACGGGTCCACGACCGCCCAGCGACTCGCCGAGTACGACATCTTCGACGAAGTCGTCCTCACCGACATCATCGAAGGTCGGCCCGAGGGGCTGGCTCTCGACATGAACCAGTCGCGGCCGATCGAGGGCTTCGAGACCAAGGTCACCGGCGCGACCACCGGCAGGTCCGGCGAGGGTTACGAAGCGATCGCCGGGTCCGACATCGTGATCATCACCGCTGGTCTGCCGCGCAAGCCCGGCATGAGCCGGATGGACCTGATCGAGACGAACGCCAAGATTGTCCGGCAGGTCGCGGAGAACGTCGCCAAGCACGCCCCGAACGCCGTCGTCATCGTGGTCTCCAACCCGCTCGACGAGATGACCGCGCTGGCCCAGCTCGCCACGGCGTTCCCGAAGAACCGTGTTCTCGGCCAGGCCGGCATGCTCGACACCGCCCGGTTCACCAACAGCGTCGCCGAGAAGCTCGGCGTGCCCGTCGCGGCGGTGACCACCCTCACCCTCGGGTCGCACGGCGACACGATGGTGCCCGTCCCGAGCAAGTGCACCGTCGAGGTCGACGGCAAGCGCCAGCCGCTCACCGATCTCCTCTCCGCGGAGGACATCGAGGCGCTGGTCGAGCGCACCCGTAACGGCGGTGCCGAGGTCGTCGCGCTGCTGAAGACCGGCTCCGCCTTCTACGCGCCGGCCGCTGCCGCCGCCCGGATGGCCAAGGCCGTCATCGAGGACTCCGGCGCTGTCATGCCGGTGTGCGCCTGGGTCGAGGGCGAGTACGGCATCGACGGCGTCTACCTCGGCGTGGTCGCCGAGCTCGGCCGCGAAGGCGTCCGCAAGGTCGTCGAGACCGACCTGACCGACTCCGAGCTGGCCGCCCTGAAGGAAGCCGCGGAAGCCGTTCGCGCCAAGCAGGCCGACGTCCAGAACCTCTGAACCCCACACCTCGACGTGTGACGAGGCCGTCCGGGAAGCCACCCGCACACCCGTCCACGATCCGGCCGGAGGAGCCCCCCTTGTCCAAGATCACCGTGAAGAACCCGGTCGTCGAGCTTGACGGCGACGAGATGACCAGGGTCATCTGGAAGGAGATCAAGGAGCAGCTGGTGCTGCCCTATCTCGACCTCCAGCTCGACTACTACGACCTCGGCATCGAGCACCGGGACGCGACCGACGACCAGGTCACCGTCGATGCCGCCAACGCCATCAAGCGGCACGGCGTCGGCGTCAAGTGCGCCACGATCACGCCGGACGAGGCGCGCGTCGAGGAGTTCGGCCTGAAGAAGATGTGGCGGTCGCCGAACGGCACGATCCGCAACATCCTCGGCGGTGTGGTCTTCCGCGAGCCGATCATCATCAGCAACGTGCCTCGCCTGGTGCCTGGCTGGACGAAGCCGATCATCATCGGCCGTCACGCGCACGGCGACCAGTACAAGGCGACCGACTTCGTGGTTCCCGGCCCGGGCAAGCTCACCGTCACCTACACCCCCACCGACGGCAGCGCCCCGATGGAGTTCGAGGTCGCGGAGTACCCCGCCGGCGGCGTCGCGATGGCGATGTACAACTTCGACGACTCGATCCGGGACTTCGCCCGCGCCTCGCTCAACTACGGTCTGCAGCGCGGCTACCCGGTCTACCTCTCGACGAAGAACACCATCCTCAAGGCCTACGACGGTCGCTTCAAGGACCTGTTCGCCGAGGTGTTCGAGTCGGAGTTCAAGGGCAAGTTCGAAGAGGCCGGCATCACCTACGAGCACCGGCTGATCGACGACATGGTGGCCCAGGCCCTGAAGTGGGAGGGCGGCTTCGTCTGGGCGGCCAAGAACTACGACGGTGACGTCCAGTCCGACACCGTGGCCCAGGGCTTCGGCTCGCTCGGCCTGATGACGAGCGTGCTGCTGACGCCGGACGGCCAGACCGTCGAGGCCGAGGCGGCGCACGGCACCGTGACGCGGCACTACCGGCAGTGGCAGAAGGGCCAGAAGACCTCCACCAACCCGATCGCGTCGATCTTCGCCTGGACGCGGGGGCTGGCACACCGGGGTCACCTGGACGGCACGCCGGAGGTGACGGCGTTCGCGCAGACGCTGGAGCAGGCCTGCATCGACACCGTCGAGAGCGGCAAGATGACCAAGGACCTCGCGCTCCTGGTCGGCGGCGACACCGAGTGGCTCACGACCGACGAGTTCTTGGGCGCCCTCGCGGAGACCCTCGCCGCGAAGGTGAAGGCGGCCAACTGAGGCACCGCCCAGGGGCGCCGACGTAGCCGCGCCTCCGTTCCACTCTCACGTCACCCACCTGGTTCTCCGGACCAGGTGGGTGACGCCGTTTCGGGCGCCAGCCTCAGCGGGGGAGGAGGGTGAGTGGCGGCTGGGCGGGTACCAGCAGGCCGTTCTTGACGTACCCCTCGGGTCGCCCGCGCAGTTCCTCGACGAGGGTCCGCCGCCAGCGGTGGAGATCGTCGGCGTACGACGGGTCGTCGGATCGGTCGCGCAACTCCTGCGGGTCCACGGCCAGGTCGAACAACTGCTCCCGGCCCGGACCGGACTGCCAGACGTACTTCTGCCGGCCGTCGGTGAGCCACTGCAGGGACTGGCCGAGCAGCGCGTGCTCGCCGTGCAGGTACGGACGCCAGTCGGTCGGCCGCTCGTCCCGCGCCAGGCCGAGCAGGCTGCGGCCCTCCACCGTGTCCGGGATGTCCAGGCCGGCGCAGTCGAGCAGCGTCGGCATCACGTCGCGGAGTTCGACGACCTCCTCCCGGCGGACGCCCCGTCCGGTCCCTGGCCCGGCGAGCAGGAAGGGGATGCGCGCCGACCCCTCGTACGGGAAGCCCTTCCGGAAGAGGTGGTGGTCGCCGAGCATCTCGCCGTGGTCGGAGACGAAGCAGACGTAGGTGTCCTTGTCGAGTTCGAACTCCGCGAGCGCCTCGAGGAAGCGGTTGATCTGCAGGTCGATGTGCGCCATGTGCCCGTAGTAGCCGGCCCTGGCCCGTTGCAGGACGTGCGGCGGGAACTGGGCGACGAAGGCGTCGTGGCGGTGGTCCTCGCGGTGGTCGGCGTACTGCTCCCACCAGTCGCCCACCGGCGGCTCGTACGGCGGCGCGTGGAGGTACTGCTCGAACGCCCAAGCCGGCGGGTCGAACGGCGGGTGCGGCCGGTGGAACGACAGGTAGAGGAAGAACGGCGCGGTCGGGTCGCGCCGGTACAGCCAGGAGATCGCCTGGGTGCCGATCCACGTGGTCGGGTGCAGGGCCTCGTCCTTGTCCCAGGGCCGGGCGACGTAGGAGTTGCAGTTGACGCCGTGGTCGAAGTAGTCCGAGACCGCGCTCTGGCCGGCCTGCTCCCGTAGCCAGGGAACGTAGTCGTCGTAGCTCTCGACCGGGCGGGACCGGCGCCGGCCGTAGTGCATGTAGCCGTCGTGCAGGATCACGTCGTCGAACCCGAGCCGGGCCCGGGTCGGCGTGTAGTGCATCTTGCCGATCGCCTGCGTCTGGTACCCGTTGCGGCGGAACTCGCCGGGCAGGGTCGTGTCGACGTCGAACTCCACCCCGTCCTGGTAGCCGACCCGGCGATGGGTCCGCTGGGACAGGCCGGTCATCAGCGCCATCCGGGCGGGCACACAGGTCGGGGTCGCGGAGTACGCGCGGGGAAAACGCGCGCCACGCAGCGCGAGTGCGTCGAGGTGTGGGGTGTGCAGAACGGGATGCCCCTCGATCGACAGGCAGTCACCGCGCCACTGGTCGACGCAGATCAGAACGACGTTGGGTCGATCGCTCATGCGGGTCTCCTCGCGAAGGTACGGCGGGTACAGCGAACGCGGCGAACGCGGCGAACGCGGCGAACGCGGCCGACCTCGACGGACTCCACACCGCGGCACGCGGGCCGCGGGGGCGTCCCGCGCTCCCCACGGGGAGTCCGTCGAGGTCTCTGCTGCTCAGCCGACGGTCGAGACCTCGCGGTGGGCGTCGCGGAGGAACTCCGGCGTGATCTCGACTCCCCAGCCAGGCGCCTGGGAGACGCGGACGCCGCCGTCCACGACCCGGAGTTCGGGCTCGAAGACACCGTGGGTCCACGGCGTGTCCTCGATGCTCCACTCGTGGTACTGGTGGCAGGCCGGCATCGACGCGGCGAGGTGCAGGGTGAACAGCTGCAGCATCGAGACGTTCGCGCAGTGCGGCGTACACGGGATGCCGGCGTCCTCGGCCATCCGCGCGACCCGGCGGGCACGGGCGACGCCACCCAGGTAGCCGATGTCGGGCTGGACGATGTCGACGGCGTGCATCTCGATCATCCGGCGGAACTGCGGCAGCGAGTTGTCCTGCTCACCGCCCGCGACCGGGATGTCGAGCGCGGCCGCGACCTGCGCGGTGTTCTCGATCAGCGGGTAGGGGCAGGGCTCCTCGAAGTGGGAGTAGCGGTTGTCCTCGAGGATCCGGCCCACCCGGATCGCCCGCGAGACCGTGAACCCGCTGTTGGCGTCGGCGTGGATGTCGAACTCGTCACCCATGGCGGAGCGGAGGTACGGGATGATCTTCTCGGTCCGTCCCGGCCAGGCGTCCCGGTCACGTGCCATCACGTCACCGATCCGGATCTTCGCGCAGCGGAACCCGTGCTCCTCCCGAAGCCGCTGCAGGCGCTCCGCCTCGTCCTCGGGGGTGATCTTGCGGCTCATGCTCGACGCGTACATCGGAACGAAGTCGCGCACCTGGCCGCCGAGCAGCTTGTAGACCGGCTGCCCGGTCGCCTTGCCGAGCAGGTCCCACAGCGCGGTGTCGATCCCACAGAGCGCGCGGTAGAGGAACGAGCTCGGGAACTTGTACTCCCCGCGCTCGCAGCGCTCGACCAGGGCCTCGAGGTCCCAGGGGTCCTGGCCGAGGAAGTAGGGCGCCGCCATCTCGTGCAGGGCGCGAACGGCGAGTCCAGCTCGGTAGGGCGCGGTCTGGCCGATCCCCTCCACACCGTCGTCGGTCCGGATCCGTACGATCGCGAACTGGTCGGCGAGGAACGTTTCGATGCTTTCGATCTTCATCGGTGGTTCGGCCTCTCCTTTGGCACTCGTTGTGGGCAGGCCGTGGCACGTCCGTGGCCTGCCGGACCCGTCCATTCGAGCGGTACGCCGGGGCCACCGGGAAGGGTGACGTCCCCTTCAGGACGGCCAACCCCGGCGTCGGGTGGCGCACGGCGGCTCGGCCCTCAGTGCTGCCCGGGCTCCGCGTCGAACGGGCAGCCGGCGAGCTCCCAGCCTGGGTCGAGGGCGATGCCGAGCGTGGCCAGGACGTGCGGGTGGATGTCGGGCCTGTGCTGGCCAGGCGGGCGGGTCGGTCGGCACGGTACTCCGGCCGGCGCCGGGTTCGTGGGCGACGATGTCGGGTCCGCCGAAGTAGACGAACGCGGCGGCCACGTCCTCCCGCGCCAGCACCTTCACGGCGTCGGCGGTGATCAGCTCCTCGGCGTTCTCCCACGCGCCCAGGTCGTGGTCCGGGTCCCGGAGCGGGACGTACCCACCGCCGAGGAAGACGGGCGCGCCCGTCCGGCATGGGTGCTCCCTGGTGGCCTCGGTCAGGGGAGGTCGGCGGCGCAGCGGAAGCCGAGGTTGCCGCTGGCGCTGTCCGGTGTGTTGCTGGTGCGGGCGGCGACGCGGTAGCGGTTGCAGTAGGACTCGTGGCACAGGTAGCTCCCGCCCCGCATGACCCGGGTGTCGCCGTCGGGAGGTCCGAGCGGGTCGACCCGCGTCTCCGGCCGGTCGGCCGCGTGCCAGGTGGTGCTCCACCGGTCGGCGCACCACTCCCACACGTTGCCCGCCACCTCGTACAGTCCGAACCCGTTGGGCGCGAAGGACTTCACCGGTGCCGTTCCGATGTGGCCGTCCTCGGTGGTGTTGACGCGCGGGAACTGTCCCTGCCAGATGTTGCAGCGCCAACGTCCGCGCGGGGTGAGGTCGTCGCCCCAGGCGTACTTCGCCCGAGCCAGGCCACCACGCGCGGCTCGTTCCCACTCGGCCTCGGTCGGCAGGCGCTTGCCGGCCCAGCGGGCGTAGGCGTAGGCGTCCCGCCAGGACACGTGGACGACCGGGTGCTGCGGTCGGGTGCTGATGTCGCTGCCCGGGCCTTCCGGCGTACGCCAGGTCGCGCCGGTGACGGCGAGCCACCACGGCGCACCCGGCACGCTCGCGTCCATGACGTGGCGGCGTTGCCGCGGCCCGACGAACAGGTGGAAGACGAACGACCAGTCGAAGCGCTCGGCGTCGGTGACGTACCCGGTGGCCTTGACGAACGCCCCGAACTGCCGGTTGGTGACGGCTGTCTCGTCGAGGAGGTAACCCGAGACCCGGACCGGGCGGACCGGGCCCTCACCGTCGTCGGGGAAGGCGTCGGGGTCGGCGCCCCCCATGAGGAACTCACCCGCGGGGATGGCGACCATGCCGCGGGCGACCTGACGAGGGTCACCCGCGGGCACCTGGAACGCCAGCGCCGCGTCGAGGTCGGCGGTCGGGTCGGGGTTCGGCTCCGTCCCGGACGTCGAGGACGTGGACGTGTCCTGGCCGGCGGAGGGGCTGCAGCAGCTCGACATGGGCGAATCGCGGCCTCAGGTGATCCGACGGGCGCCGGCGGAGGGCTGGGCGACGAAGGCGGCGGGTGCGCCGAACCCGGCGCCCGCGAACGCCTCGGCCACGCGGCGGGCGACCACTTCGCCCGCGTCGGCCTGGACGAGGGCGATCACGCAACCCCCGAAGCCGCCACCGGTCATCCGAGCTCCGAGCGCGCCGGCGTCCAACGCCGCTTCGACAGCCTTGTCGAGTTCGGGCACCGTCACCTCGAAGTCGTCGCGCAACGACTCGTGGGACGCCGTGAGCAGCGGCCCGATGGTGTCGGGGCTGCCGCCGCGCAGCCGGGCCACCGTCTCCAGGACGCGGGCGTCCTCGGTCACGACGTGCCGGACACGCTTGCGGCTCACCTCGTCGTCGAGGCGCGCCAACGCCTCCTCGAGACCGTCGGGCTCGATGTCGCGCAGCGCGGTGATGCCGAGGGCCGCGGCCGCCTCCTCGCAGGCACGCCGGCGCGCGGCGTACTCACCGTCGACGAGCTGGTGCGGTGCGCGGGTGTCGACGACGAGCAGGGCGAGGCCGTGGGTACCGAGGTCGAACGGCACCTGCTCGGTCACCAGCGTCCGGGTGTCGAGGAAGAGGACGTGCTCCCGCTCACACAGCAGCGAGGCGGACTGGTCCATGATCCCGCAGGGCATCCCGACGAAGTCGTTCTCGGCCCGCTGGGCCAGCCGGGCCATCGCGGCCGGCTCCACGTCGAGGTCGTAGAGGTCCTTGATCGCGAGCGCCGTGGCGCACTCCAGCGCGGCGGAGGAGGACAGCCCGGCCCCCGGCGGCACGTCGCCGTCCACGAGGATGTCCAGCCCACCGACCTCGTGGCCCGCCTCCCGCAGGGACCACACCACGCCGGCGACGTAGGCGGCCCAGCCGGTCACGGACCCGGGCGCGAGTGTGTCTACCCGCGTCTCGACCCGGCCGTCGGCCTGGCGCGAGGCCATCCGGAGCAGGCCGTCCGATCGCTTCGCCACCGCCGCCACCACGCCCTGGGGCAGGGCGAGGGGGAGCACGAAGCCGTCGTTGTAGTCGGTGTGCTCGCCGATCAGATTGACCCGGCCGGGCGCGGCCCAGGTGCCGTCGGCCCGCCCGCCGAGTGTCGACTCGAACGCCGAAAGGAGACTCACCGTGCCGTCCCTCCATGCTGCTGTCGATAGGCCCAGGCATCCGCGACCATCGTGGTGAGGTCGCGGCCGGGCACCCAGCCGAGTTCGGCCGCGGCCCGGTCGTACGACGCGACGAGCGAGGGTGGATCGCCCGCCCGCCGGGGCGACTCCACCACGGGGACCGGGTGGCCGGTCACCTTGCGGACGGCCTCCAGCACCTCCTGGACCGTCGACCCCGTACCGGTGCCCAGGTTGCAGACGAGGTGCCGCCCCGGCGTCGCCTTCGCCAGGGCCCGCAGGTGGGCGTCGGCGAGGTCGACCACGTGGAGGTAGTCGCGGACGGCGGTGCCGTCGCGGGTCGGGTAGTCGGTGCCGAACACCTGCGCGTGCGGGCGCTCACCGGCCGCGACCGCGAGGAGGTTCGGGATCAGATGCGTCTCGGGGTCGTGGCGCTCGCCGTGACCCCGGTAGGCGCCTGCCACGTTGAAGTAGCGCAGGCTGACCGCGGCGAGGCCGTAGGCGCGTGCCTCACCCTCCAGCATCCGGTCGACGGACAGCTTGGAGGCGCCGTAGGGGTTCGTCGGCACCGGCGGGGTGTCCTCGGTGATCGGCATCCGGGCGGGTGCGCCGTAGGTCGCCGCAGTCGAGGAGAAGACGATCCGGCGGACCTCCGCCGCGCGCATCGCGTCGAGCAGGGCGAGCGTGCCGCCGACGTTCGTCCGCCAGTACAGGTCCGGCTTTTCCACCGACTCGCCGACGACCGACTTCGCGGCGAAGTGGAGGACGCCGTCGTAGGAGGGGTCGAGGACGTCGCCCGCCTCGTCGATCCGGCCCTCATGGAACGTCGCACCCTCCGGAACGCCGTCCCGGTGCCCCGTGGACAGGTCGTCGAGGACCGTGACCTCGTGGCCGGCCTCGAGCAGCAGAGTCGCGACGATGCCGCCGATGTAGCCGGCGCCACCGGTGACCAGGAGCTTCATCGTGCACCTTCCTCGACCGGGCCGACCTCGTCCATCAGTCCCCGCAGCCGGGCGGCGATGTCCTCGGGTCGTACGTCGTTGATCCAGACCCCCATCGCGGACTCCGAGCTCGCGAGGTACTTGAGCTTGTTCGCGGCACGTCGGATCGAGAACACCTGCAGGTGCAGCGCGGCGAGGTCGCGGTCGAGGTGCACAGGCGCCTGGTGCCAGGAGGAGATGTAGGGGAGCGGTACGCCGGCCGGGGCGGGCGTACCGGTCGACGCCGGCGCCGGTCCGCCGGGCGGCGGAGTCGGGGCGGCTCCCTCGGGGACGAAGTAGCGGTCGAGTGCCCGCAGCACGCGGAGGTAGAGCGGGCCGAAGTCGTCCCGTTCGGCGTCGTTGAGCGCGGGCAGGTCAGGCACCCGGCGGTGCGGGTAGAAGTGCACCTCGACCGGCCAGCGGGCCGCGGCGGGGACGAACGCCGTCCAGTGGGCGGTCTGGGCGACCACCCGGACCTGGGCGGAGCGCTCGGCGGCGAGGACGTCCTCGAAGAGGTTGCGGGACGTGCGGTAGGCGTAGGCCCGAGCGGAGTCCAGCATCCGCCGCGTCCGTGGGGTCACGAACGGGTAGGCGTAGATCTGCCCGTGCGGATGGTGCAGGGTGACACCGATCTCCTCGCCGCGGTTCTCGAAGCAGAAGACCTGCTCCACACCCGGCACGGCGCTGAGCTCGGAGGTCCGGTCGACCCAGGCCTCCATGACGGTCCGGACCCGGGACGGGGTGAGCGACCCGAACGCCAGGCCGTGGTCGGAGGTGAAGCAGACCACCTCGCACCGTCCCACACCGGGCCGGCGGGCGAACAGGTCACCGTCGGGGCCCCCGGCGGCCGAGCCGTTCGCGCTCGCGACCCCGGTGACGGCGGCCTCCATGGCGAAGGAGGGGAAGCGGTTCTCGAAGACCACCACGTCGTAGGCGCTGTCGGGGATCTCCGAAGGGTGACCCGGCCTGGACGGGCACAGCGGGCACTGGTCGGCCGGGGGCAGGAAGGTGCGGGACTGGCGGTGCGCGGCCACCGCGACCCACTCGTCGAGGAGGGCGTCGTAGCGCAGCTCCGAGCCGGGCGAGCGGGGCCCGAGGTCTCGCTGGTCGACGGCGTCGCGGGCGAGGCCGTCGGACTCGTCGAAGTAGATCAGTTCCCGCCCGTCGGCCAACCGGGTCGTCGTCTTCTTCATCCCTGCCCGTCTCCACCTACGCCGTCGGCCTGGTCGACGTAGGCACGAAACCGGAGCGGTCGCGCGTACGTCGGAGAAACCCTAGCGTCGTGCCCAGGAGGCCGGCGCCGTGCGGGTGCGGTGTGCGGATGCTCCTGAAGGGAGTCGTTAGTGTTGTTCGCATGGCGAAAACCTGCGGTCCGGCCTGCCATACCCGGCGACCGCGTAACCTCTGAGTCCGCGGTGACGTGCCCATGAACGGCGTTCTGGCCAACATCGCGCTCGCGCTCGTGTTTGTCCTGATCGGTGGCGTTTTCGCCGCCGCGGAGATGGCCCTCGTCTCGTTGCGTGAGGGTCAGGTCAAGTCACTCGCCCAACGCGGCCGGCGCGGCGAGGTGATCGCCCGCCTCACCAGCGACCCCAACCAGTTCCTGTCCGCCGTCCAGATCGGCGTCACGCTCTCGGGCTTCCTGGCGTCGGCGTTCGCGGGTGCCAACCTCTCCTCCGACCTCGCCCCGGTCCTGCAGCGGATCGGGGTGCCGAAGGGCGCCTCGGAGCCGGTGGCCCTGGTCCTGATCACGATCGCGGTGTCCTACGTCTCGATCGTGCTCGGCGAGCTCGCGGCCAAGCGGCTCGCGCTGCAGCGGGCAGAGTCGGTGGCCTCGGCCCTGGCGCCGATGATCGCCCGGATCGCCGTCCTGGCCCGGCCGGTCATCTGGTTCCTGTCCAAGTCGACCAACGTCGTCGTCCGCCTGCTCGGCGGAGACCCCAACGTCGGCCGCGAGCAGATGAGTGACGAGGAGCTTCGCGAACTCGTCTCGGCGCACGAGACGCTCGGTGAGGAGGAGCGGGCGATCGTCGACGAGGTGTTCGCCGCGGGCACCCGCCAGCTCCGCGAGGTGATGCTGCCGCGTACCGAGACCGACTTCCTGGACGCGTCGACGCCCGTCTACAAGACGGTCAAGCTGGTGATCGAACGGCCGCACTCCCGCTACCCGGTGGTGCGTGGCTCGGCCGACGACGTCGTGGGTTTCGTCCACGTCCGTGACCTGCTCAACCCGGAGGTCGCCACCCGGTCGGTCCGGGTCGGTGACCTCGCCCGTGACGTGCTGTTCCTGCCCGGTACCAAGCGGGTGCTCCCGGCGATGTCGGAGATGCGCGCGACGAGCAACCACCTCGCGATCGTGCTCGACGAGTACGGCGGTACGGCCGGCATCGTGACGCTCGAGGACCTCGTGGAGGAGCTCGTCGGGGACATTCGGGACGAGTACGACACGGTGGAGGAGGCGCATTCCCGCCGCCTGCTGTCCGGTGACGTCGAGGTCGACGGCCGACTGAGCCTGGACGACTTCGCCGACGAGACCGGGGTCACCATCCCGGACGGGCCCTACGAGACGGTCGCGGGCTTCGCGGTCTCCCTCCTCGGCCACGTGCCGCAGGCCGGCGAGGAGGTCGAGTTCGACGGACACCGGTTCCGGGTCGTCGAGATGGACGGTCGGCGGGTGGCACGACTGCGCTTGACGCTGCAGGCGGGTCCGTCGGACCACCACGACGGCGACCAGCCCGGCGACCAACCCGGCGAACCCGGCGAACCTCGCGAGTCGGACGACGGCGAGGCGTCGGCGGAGCGGGCGGGGGAGCGGAGGGGGCCCGACCCGGGATCCTCCGGCTCTCAGAACGGCGGTGAGCCGGCGAGGACCGCGGACGCGAAGGGCGGCACCTGAGGGTCCGCGACACTGCGTGGCGGTGCGGTCCCGGAATCTCAGGGTGGGGAGTAAGTAACCGCAGGTCACGGGGTGGAGTGAGGGCGCGTCGACGCGGGCGTTCACGCGGTCGAGCAGGCCCGGATCGGCGTCGGAACCGCGCCGGACAGTGATCATCCAGTATGCAGTACGCCCCGGCCGGGCCGGGTGTGGACTGGTCGCCCGCTCCGCCGAGGAGGGCTGGCACAATTCAGTGCATGTCGCGACCGCGCGTGTTCTCGGGCATCCAGCCCACCGCCGACTCCTTCCACCTGGGCAACTACCTGGGGGCCGTTCGGCAGTGGGTCGGTATGCAGGACGATCACGACGCGTTCTACTGCGTGGTCGACCTGCACGCGATCACCGTGGGGCATGACCCGGCCCTGCTGCGGGAGCGGAGCCTGCGCTCCGTCGCCCAGCTGCTCGCGGCCGGTCTCGACCCTGACCGGTGCACGCTGTTCGTCCAGAGCCACGTCGCCGAGCACACCCAGCTGGCCTGGATCCTCGGCTGCCTGACCGGCTTCGGCGAAGCCAGCCGGATGACGCAGTTCAAGGACAAGACCCAGCGTCAGGGCACCGAGGGCGCCACCGTCGGGCTGTTCACCTACCCGGTGCTGATGGCCGCCGACATCCTGCTCTACCAGACCGACCAGGTCCCGGTCGGTGAGGACCAGCGCCAGCACCTCGAGCTGAGCCGTGATCTCGCCCAGCGCTTCAACAGCAGGTACGGCGACACCTTCCGAATCCCCGAGGCCTACATCCTCAAGGAGACGGCCAAGATCTACGACCTGCAGGACCCGACAGCCAAGATGAGCAAGTCCGCCTCGACACCGGGCGGCATCATCGAGCTGCTGGACGACCCGAAGGTCTCCGCCAAGCGCATCCGCAGCGCCGTCACCGACTCCGGCCGCGAGATCCGGTTCGACCACGACCAGAAGCCTGGCGTCTCCAACCTCCTCACCATCCTGTCCGCGCTCACCGAGCAGTCGGTGCCCGCGCTCGAGGAGCACTACGTCGGCGGTCGCGGCTACGGCGACCTCAAGCGCGACGTCGCTGACGCGGTGGTGGAGTTCGTGACGCCGTTCCGGGAGCGCACGCTCGCGCTGCTGGAGGACCCGGAGAGTCTCGACAACATCCTCGCGCGGGGAGCCGAGCGCGCACGCGCGGTGGCCGCGGAGACCCTTCGCGAGGCCGAGGACCGGCTCGGCTTCATCGTGGCGAAGCGTTAGGCGTCGCCCGTGCGCACGATTGGCGTAGCCGTCGCGATTCCCGAGCCATACGGCGGCGAGCTGCAGCGCTGGCGCGCGGCACTGGGCGACCCGCTGGCCGAGGGCATTCCCACCCACGTGACCCTGCTGCCGCCGACCGAGGTCGACGACGACCTGATGGACGGGATCGAACGCCATCTGCTGGCGGTGGCCGAGACCTCCCGTCCGTTCGCGATGCGCCTGCACGGCACCGCGACGTTCCGGCCGGTGTCCCCGGTTGTCTTCGTCGCGGTCGCGGAGGGCATCTCCTCCTGCGAACGCCTCGCCAACGGCGTCCGCAGCGGGCCCCTCGAGCGCGAGCTCGCCTTCCCTTACCACCCGCACGTCACCATCGCCCATGACCTGCCCGAGCACGTGCTCGACAAGGCCTACGAGGCGTTGGACGGCTACGCGTGCGCCTTCAACGTGCAGGCGTTCAGCCTCTTCGAGCACGGCAACGACTCGGTGTGGCGGCCCCAGCGCGACTTCGCCCTCGGCGGACCGTTGCCGGGTCCGATGCCGTCCGAGGCCGCCGGCTGACCTCGCGAAGCCGACGTTCCGGCCGCGGTACTCAGTGCGGCGTGACGAATCCCGACTCGTACGCCGCGATCACGGCCTGGGTGCGGTCCCGCGCCCCGAGCTTGCTCAGGATGTTGCCCATGTGCGTCTTCACCGTCTCGGTGCTGACGTACAACTTCGCGGCGATCTCGGCGTTCGACAGGCCGGTCGCGACCAGGCGCAGCGTCTCCGCCTCGCGCTCGGTGAGGGGGAGCGGAGCCCGCGAGGAACCGTGCCGCGCCGCCAGGCCGCGGATCGCGGCGGGAAAGAGCAGCGAGTCACCCTCGGCGACCAGCCGGATCGCCCGCAGCATCTCCACCGGCCGGGTGCGCTTGAGCAGGAACCCGGAGGTGCCCGCTCGCAGCGCCTCGTAGACGTACTCGTCGTTCTCGAACGTCGTCACGACCAGGATCTTCGGTGGTTCGGCGACGGTGGTGAGCAGATGCCGGGTGGCCTGTAGGCCGTCGACGCCTGGCATGCGTACGTCCATCAGCACGATGTCGGGGCGCAGCCGGCGGACGAGCGGCACGACCTCCGCGCCGTCCGCCGCCTCGCCGACCACGGTCAGGTCGTCCTCGGCGTCGAGGATCGCGCGCAGGCCACCCCGCACGAGGTCCTCGTCGTCGGCGATCAGGATGGCGATGGTCACAGGGGAACCTCCACGGCGACTCGCCAGCGTGCCCCGTCGACGCCGGCGCTGACCTGCCCACCGAGGCTCTCGACCCGTTCGGCGATTCCGGCCAGTCCGCGCCCGCCGCCGGGGGCGGGCGAGCGATCGGTGACGAGGGAGTTGGTGAGTTCGAGGGACAGGATGGACGGTCGTACGTCGATGCGTAGGCGGACCGGCACGGCGCCCGCGTGGCGGAGGGCGTTGGTGAGGCCCTCCTGCACGACCCGGTAGGCCTCCCGCGACACCACGGCCGGGAGGAGCGCCGGGTCGCCCGCGACCTCGGTGTCGACCACCAGGCCGCCGAGGCGGGCCTGGTCGAGCAGCCGGTCCAGGCCGGCCAGGTCAGGGGTCGGGGCGGTGCCCGAGGACTCCTCGCGGAGCAGCCCGAGTACGTGGTCGAGGTCGGCGAGGGCGGACCGCGCGGTCTCCTCGATGGCGCCGAGGGCCCGGGCGGCGAACGCGGGGTCGGTCTCGATCACTCGCCCGGCCGCCCCGGCCTGGATGGTCACCACGCTCAGCGCATGGCCGACCGAGTCGTGGAGCTCCCGCGCCAGCCGGTTGCGCTCCGCCAAGCGGGCGGTGCGGCGTTCCAGCTCGGCGAGCCGGTCCCTCGGCGACGGACCGAGGAGAGCCGGAGCCAGCCGGGCCAGACCACCGCCCGTGGCACGCGCCACCCCGACCAGGACGGCGAGCAGGACCAGCCCGAGCAGAGGGGGGAGCCAGGCAGGCAGGGACAGCGGCCAGGCGTCGCGAAACGCGCCCGGCCGCAGGTCGACGAACGGGCTCGCGACCAGTACGACGGTGGCGGGCGGCAGCGCGAGGGTCAGGGCGCTCACGACGGCGCCGGCGGCGAGGTGGACGACGTACCAGACCGCGGCCCGGGCCCGTCCACCGCGCGAGATCGGCGGACCTGGTGTGAGGGACGCCGCCCGCTCGCCGAGCAACAGCCGGGCGGCGCTGACCTCGAAGGTGCGCACTATCGAGAAGAACGCCGTCACCGCGACGAGCAGCAGGGACAGGCCGAAGGCGCGGAACTGGACGAGCAACCCGGCAGCGCTCGGCCCGCCGTTCGCGGCCTCGACGACGGTGAGCGCGACGAGGAAGTACGGCATGAGGACGGCGCCGCCGAGGACGAGGTGGAGCCAGCGCAGCCGGGCAGCGCGTCCGAGGTAGGGCCTGGCGACCCGGCTCAGCGCCTCCCACATGAGGAGATGGTGGCAGAGTTCGCGGCGAGGTGTTCGAAGCCACCGCGTCCGCGGCCGGCGTGAGGTCTCTCGACTCGCGTGAAGGCGAGCTTCCGGCGAAGCTGATCTTTGCCGTCGGCGCGAGGGGGGTAGCGGGAGACCATGAACGCTTCGCAGCTCAAGGAGCGCGGGAAGGACGTCTCGCGACTCAAGGAGCGCGGTCAGGCAGTCGTCGCGGGTGCCCGGGCCCGGTGGCCCTTCGTGGACCACTTCGCGCGGGCGCTGCTCCACTACAACTCCGTGATGGGGAGCCAGCTCGCCGCCGCCGCGACGTACTTCGCCTTCCTGTCGTTCTTTCCCCTGGTGGCGCTGCTGTTCGCCGCCGTCGGCTACGTCGTCGACTACGTGCCGAACGCGGAGGCGGCCGTCACGAGGGCGCTCGCCTCGGTCCTGCCCGGCATGATCGGCAGTGGCCCGGACCAGATCAACGTCAAGGGAATCGCGAGCCACAAGGCCGGCGTCGGTGTGATCGGCCTGTTGGTGCTGCTCTACTCCGGGCTGGGCTGGATCTCGGCGTTGCGGACGTCACTGCAGGCGGTGTTCGCCGTCGTGGCGGAGGAGAAGCGCAACTTCTTCCTGAACAAGCTCTTCGATCTGCTCGTCCTGGTCGTCGTGGGAATCGTGCTGATCGTCTCGGTCGGCCTGGGTACGTCGGTCACCGGTTTCACCGACACCGTGCTCCGCCTGCTCGGGCTCTCGCACATGCCCGGCATCGGGGTGGTGCTGCTGATCGCCGCCCTCCTGGTCGGTGTGGGGGCCAACACCGTGCTCTTCTTCACGCTCTACCGGCTGCTGCCCAAGCACGAGGTGCCGACCGGCTCCCTCTGGAAGGGGGCGCTGCTCGCCGGCATCGGCTTCGAGGTCCTCAAGCAGCTGGCGAGCCTGGTCATCAGCAGCGTCACGCAGAACCCGTTGTACGGCGCGTTCGCCATCATGATCGCCCTGTTGGTCTGGATCAACTACTTCGACCGGCTGGCCGTCCTCGGCGCAGCCTGGGCGGTGAGTGCGGTCGCGACCAAGGACCGCTCGGAGGTTTCGAGCCAGGACGGGCCGGGGGCGACGGCCGGGAGGCGTCCCACCGCGCGGCCCGGCGCCGGCCGTCGTGGTGCGCGGTCGGGGCAGGTCGTGTCGGCGGTGGTCGGTGCGCTCGCGGGCGCGGCGGCGATGGGATGGTGGAGCCGCCGAAGCCGCGACAGCGACTAGGACACGACCTAGTGTTGCGTGATTCTGGTCGCGTTATTTCGCGTTGTTGTCGACGAGTTTCTTGACGTTGGTCTGGACGAGGCGGACCTTCGCGAGGATCTCTTCGCTGGTAGCGGTCCAGGCGAACGGCTTCGCGTCGACGTTCCAGGTGTCGATGTAGTCCTTGATCTGCCTGATCAGCACGTTCACCGAGGTGAAGGTGCCGCGGCGGATCGCCTGGCGGGTCAGGATCCCGAACCACGTCTCGACCTGGTTGATCCAGCTCGATCCGACCGGGGTGAAGTGGAACTTGACGTGCGGATTCTCCTCCAGCCAGGCCTCCACCTCCGGCGTGGTGTGAGTGGACAGGTTGTCCAACACCACATGGACCTCTTTGCCCGCATGGGGTTTGACGGCCTTCTTCAAGAAGGCCAGGAAGTTCACCCCGTCCCGGGTCGGCCTGCACTCCCCGACGACCTGGCCGGTGCCCACATCCAGGGCTGCGAACAGGTTCGTGACACCGTGCCGCACGTAGTCGTGGGTGCGTTTCTCGGTGACCCCGAAGTCCAACGGCAGTAGCGGCTGGGTGCGGTCCAACGCCTGGATCTGTGTCTTCTCATCGATGGAGAGCACCACCGCACCACCGGGCGGGTCCAGATACAACCCGACCACGTCGGCGACCTTCTCCGCGAACGCGGGATCCTTGGACAACTTGAACGTGCCATGCCGGTGCGGCGCAAGCCCCTCCTCCCGCCACACCCGAGCCACATAGCCCCACGACACACAGATCCCCTCGACCCGCTTCAGATACCCAGCCAACCCACGGGTCGACCAGTGCGACAGCCCCGTCCCAGCCGGCGGAGAAGTCCTGGTCAACGCCACCACCCGAGCCCGCACCCGCGCAGGAACCTGCACCCGCGGCGCAGCCCGATCACGATCATCCAACCCGGCCACACCATGCTCGGCGTAGCGGCGGACCCACCGATCCACCGTCGGCAACGACACCCCCGCCAACTCCGCGATGTCCTTACGACGCCGCCCTTCCCCATGCCACAACACGATCCGCGCCCGAGTCGCCAGCACAGCCGACACATCCCGACTGTTCACCAACGCCCGCAACTCAGCGTCCTGCTCCACCGAAAGCTCCACACCGAGTCAACGAGCCACAACACGAAAAGTAACGCAACCAGAATCACGCAACACTAGTACTACAGCCGTAATTCGTGATCTCGGCTGGTCGGCGGAGTTTTGATGCTCGGCGTGTTGCTGTGACAGCGCGCGGCCGCCGCGACATTGTCTGCGTTTGTGAAGACGATAGACATTGAGGCGGCGGCCGCTGCTCTCAGCGTAGAGGTCGCTGGGTGGGAGCGGGAGTTGGACGCGCTGATGCGTCGGGTTGGGTCGTGCTTTGTCCGGCCGGAGACCGCTCGGACGGCGCGGGACGTGGTCGACGGTCTGCTTGCGGGCCTGCCCAGGGCTAACTGCTGGACGCTGGCTGAGCATGCCGGGCACCGCAGCCCGGATCGGATCCAGTATCTGCTCGGCCGGGCGGTCTGGGACGACGCGGCGGTGCGAAGTGAGTTGGCCGAGTACGTGGCGGCGAACCTGACCGACGGCGTGGATCCGGATCGGGTGGTGCTGGTGTTCGATGAGACAGGGGATCAGAAGAAGGGCAGCCACACGGTGGGGGTGCAGCGGCAGTACTCAGGCACGTGTGGTCGGATCGAGAACTGCCAGGTCGCGGTGTTCGCCACCCTGGCCAGCCCGCGCGGGCACGCGTTCATCGACGTCGGCCTGTACCTGCCCCAGTCCTGGACAACCGATCCGGGCCGGCTGGCGGAGGCCGGCGTGCCTGAAGATGTGGAGTTTCAGACCAAACCGCAGCTGGCGCTGGCCATGACCGACCGGGCGTTGGCCGCCGGCATCCTGCCCGGGTGGGTCAGCGCCGATGAGGCCTACGGCGACAATCCCCGACTGCGACAAGCCTTCGAGGAACGACACCTGAACTACGTCATGGCAGTCTCATGCGACACCCAGATCCCCACTCCAGCAGACACGAGCACCGGCACAGGCACCGGCAGAATGCGAGCCGATGAGTTCGCCGCGCAGTTACCGGCAACCGACTGGCACCTGGCCTCGGCCGGCAAAGGCAGCAAAGGCGAACGGCTCTACCACTGGGCCCTCACCCGTCTGGCAAACCTCAGCCGAGCTGGCTACCGGTGGCTGCTGGTCCGCCGCCATCCGGCCACCGGCGAACAGGCCTACTTCCTGTGCCATGCCACCACCGACGTCAGCCTGGCAAGACTGGCCACGGTCGCTGGAACTCGCTGGCGAATCGAGGAGAACATCCAAGTCGGCAAAGGGTGCGCCGCACTGGACGAGCACCAAGTCCGTACCTGGACCTCCTGGCACCGCTGGACCACCCTGGCCATGCTCGCCCACGCCTTCCTCGCCGTCCAAGCAGGCCCAGACAGCCATCCCGACCCCAGCAGAGCAATGGTTCCCCTAACCTGCAACGAGATCCGGCACCTCAGAGCCACCATCACCCACCCAAGCCACCCCCTAACCCACACCATCCGATGGAGCCGATTCCGCCGCCACCACCAACACCACGCCCGACTCTGCCACTACCGACGACGAAACCAAGATTACGAATTACGGCTGTACTAGGACACGACCTTGGGCACGACCTTGGACACGACCCGGGTGTGCCGGTGCTACGCGGGGCCACCCCGCCGCGAACGCACGTGGCTGTAGACGCGCATGCTCGCGAGGGCGACGAAGACGAAGCCGACCAGCCACAGCCAGATCGGCATCCGCTGGAGTTGTTCGGGGATCACCGCGGCGGAGGGCCGCATGTCCGAGGGCGCGGTCGCGGTGGCCGGCGACAGGGCCGGGTCTGGTGCGGTGGTGGCCTTCGGGCTGTCGGCGAGGCCGGGCTGGTGCGCAGGCGCTGTGGGCGTCGCACGTGCGGCGGCCTCGCGGGCGACGTCGTCGGCGCTGACGAGAGTGCCGACCGGCTTCACCTTGGCGCCGGCCGTGAAGCCCCAGTCGAGCAGGGTCGCGGCGCGTTGCCACGAGGGTGCTCCGGTGCTCATCAGTGTCACCACGAGGCGGCGGCCGTTCTGTTCGGCCGCGCCGACGAGGGTGTTCCGCGCCTTGGTCGTGTAGCCGTTCTTCACGCCGATCGCGCCGGGGTAGTGGCCGAGCAGTTTGTTGAGGTTCTGGATCTGGTACGTCTTGCCGTTTCGGCCCGGGAAGTTGTAGCGCAGCGTCGTGGCGTAGCGCCGGAAGTCCGACCGGGCCATGCCGGTACGGGCGATCAGGGCGAGGTCGTAGGCGGAGGACACCTGCCCGGGCTCGTCGAGGCCGCTGGTGTTGACGACGTGGGTGTCGAAGGCGCCGAGCCGGCGTGCCTCGTCGTTCATCATGCGTACGGCGGTCGGCACGCCACCGGCGGCGTTGCCGAGTGCGTTCGCGGCGTCGTTGCCGGAGGGCAGGAACAGGCCGTAGAAGAGTTGGTCGATCGTGTAGGCGCTGCCGGCTTCGATGCCCACCCGGCTCCCGATCATGTTGGCATCGGCCTGGGTCGCGGTGTAGCGAGCCCGCTTGTCGAGGCGGGGCAGGAGCGTGACCGCGGTGAGAGTCTTGAGGGTGCTCGCCGGCGGCCGGGCCAGGTGGGCGTTCTTGGCCGCGAGCACCTCGCCGGTGTCGAGGTCGGCCAGGACGTAGGAGGAGGCGTCCACGGCCGGAGGAACCTGCGCCGCCTTCGGGTCGACCACGACGCCCTTCGTGCCCAGTGCCAGGCCGCCGACGGGTCCGGTGAACGGGTTGTCGGGAGCGCGCCTGGTGGTGCTGGGTGAGGGGGCACCGGTGGGCGTCGGGGTGGGGGTCGGCGCCGTCTCGGCGTTGGCCGTGGTGACAGCGGGACCGAGAACCATGACCACGCCGAGGGCCATCGCGCCGAGGGCCCGTGCGGCTCTGATAGGACTGGAACGAAGATCCAGAGGCATGGTGCCGGACAGACTAGTACGTCCGGCCAAGAATCAGCTGAGTGATCACCAGTTGTGAATATCCCTTGGAGCGTTGTGAAATCGCCCGATTCCGTTGAGTTACCAGATGCCTCGCAGCTCCACCAGGCCGCCACGAGACTTCGCGGGCAGATCCGCCGCACGCCGGTCCTGGAACTCGACCCCTCGGAGGTCGGAGTCGGCGCGCGGGTCATCGTCAAGGCGGAGTTGCTTCAGCACACGGGCTCCTTCAAGGTTCGCGGCGCGCTCAACACCCTCCTCATGCATCCCGCGCCCCCCGAGGGCGTCGTAGCCGCGTCGGGCGGCAACCACGGCGCCGCGGTGGCGTGGGCGGCCGCTCGGGTGGGAGTCCCGGCGCGCGTCTTCGTCCCGGCCAGCTCGCCGCGGGTGAAGGCCGAACGCATCGCCTCCTACGGCGCGCAGGTGATCGTCGTGGAGGGTTACTACCCGGAGGCATTCGAGGCGAGCGAGAGGTGGGCCGCCGGACGGGACGTCGCCCGGGTGCACGCCTACGACGCGCCGGACGTGGTGGCCGGACAGGGCACCCTCGGACTCGAGACCATCGAGCAGGTGCCGGACGCGACGACGCTCCTGGTTTCCTGCGGCGGCGGAGGTTTGTACGCGGGCACCAGCCTGGCGCTCACCGGCCGGTGCACCGTGGTGCCGGTGGAGCCGGAGCGGTGCCCTTCCCTGTTCGCCGCGGTGGAGGCTGGTGCGCCCGTCCCGGCGCCCGTCGGCGGCGTGGCGGCGGACAGCATGGGCGCCTCGACCACCGGCCGGATCGCCCACTCAGTGGCGACGCGGGCCGGCATCCGGCCGCTCCTGGTGTCCGACGAGGCCATCCTGACCGCGCGGTCGTTCCTGTGGGAGCGATGCCGGATCCTGGCCGAGCCGGGCGGAGCGACGGCGTTCGCGGCCCTGCTGTCGGGCGTCTACCGACCGGCCGACGACGAGACGGTCGTGGTCGTGGTCTCCGGTGGCAACACGACCGAACTCCCGGAGTCCCCGTCGGCCCGGGCGTAGACCCGAGCCGCGTCAGCTTCGTCGACTCGGCTCGTGGCCGAACTCGGCTGTCCGTCGACCTCAGTTCGTCGTCGACGAGGTGCCGACACCGACCTGGTCGCGGTGCTCGTGGTTCTTCCGCTCGGCACGCAGGGCCTTCCACCCGATTGTTGCGAGTACGCCCGCGATGACGAGGTTGACGACGATCAGCACCGTATGGGCGACGTAGAAACCGGTCGGACGGCCCTCCGTCTTGGCGAGGTTGCGGATGAACACCGCGTAGGTGACGACGTTCCAGGCGGCCACGCCGAGCAGGAGGGCGGAGATCTTCTTGGTGATGCGCACGATTTCCAGTATGAACGTGCGCCGCGCGGGTGCGCTCACGCCGCTCCGACCGCTCGGCGGGCCCGAATATGACGGGCCTGGTTATGACGGGCCGGGATAAACGGCCGGGTTACTGACGTGCCGGGATATGGCGCGGCCGGGATGGTCCGAGTGGCCTGGGGTGGGGCCAGTGTCGCCAGTGTCCCGGGGGAGTGGTGGTGGGGCGCGGTTTCGTGGTTGCCGAGGTCAGGTACGCGGACCGAACGGCGGTTCGACGAGGTCCTTGACCCATCCGATCAGGGTCTCGAGGTCGTCCGCGTCGGCGACGGGACGGCACCCGGTCTGCCGGAAGACCCACCGCCCGTCCCAGCGATCGCAGCGCAGAATCACCGAGAGTTCGGGTAACGACGGGTACGGGATTTCGATCGCGTACTGCTTTCCGCCCATACCAACACGTGGAAATGCTCGATAACCCGCTGATTTCAAGGCGATCCGAGCGCTTTCGATCAGCTGCTCCCGGTCCTGTTCGTCCGCGTGCAGCCCCTCTGCTGCCATCGGTGGATGCCTCCTCTTCACGATCGGTGGCCCAGGCGCCGGCAGGGAAACTCACGACTTCCTCACCGCGTCTGGTACCAATGTCGGCCTGCCCGACACCGGCGACCGTGCGATCTTCCGCAGTCGCCGTGTTACCGATTCAGTTACCGACTTCGGGCAGGGCTTAAGCATTCGGCGAACCGTTGTGACCACGCGAGGGCCCGCGGCTGACGTCGTCCTGACCTCGCCCGGACCTCGTCCGGACCTGAGGTGGACCTGAGTGGACCTGACCTGGACCCGACCTGGACCTGACGCGGACCTGAGCCGGATCACCGCTGCGGGCGTCGGTCCGAACCAGTACAAACGTTCCAGCCACGAAGGAGGGCGGCGATGACAGGTCGAAGGTCCAACGCGCCTCGTACCGTGCTGGAGCACCTGATCTGGCAACGAGACCAGACCTACGACGAGGTCGCCGCGGAGTTCGAGGTGATCGCGCGTCAGGCGGGTGAGCGTGGTGCGAGCATGTCCGCGCGCCACCTGCGCCGACTCGCCTCGGGCCAGCGCACCGGGATGACCCCGGTCACCCGACGCGTCCTGCTGCGAATGTTCGGGCGCGCCGCCACCGAACTCGTCGCGCCGTTCGAGCAGGCGCTCGCGGGGGCGGGCGCCGCCTGCCGCGTCGAGCCGCCGGACCGACCCGACGGCGAGACTCCCACCGACGGAGGGACCCGCGGTGAGTCACCGGGCCCGGCGCAGGAGCGGGAGCGGTTCGAGGTCCGCCCGGCGGGCACGTTCGAGCCCCTGTGCGACACCGAGCTTCTCGACCGCTCGGCCCGGACGGCTCGCCGGTTCGGCATGGCGCTCGCGCGCGCGACCCTTGCCGAGGACAACCTCGAGCGGGTCTACGCCGCCGTACGGCAGCTGACCCACGCCTACCAGCAACGCCCGCTGCCGGAGGATGCTCGGCGCGCTCGTGGACACCCAGGAGCTGGTGTTCGACCTGCTCGATCGCCGGCAGCGCCCCGCACACGCCCGGCGGCTGCACTTCGCGGCGGCCATGGTGTCCGGGATGTTGGCGAAGGTCGCGCACGACCGGTTCGACGCCCCGACGGCGACAGCGCACGCACACGCCGCCTTTCTCTGCGCCGACCAGGCCGACCACAACGGCCTGCGCGCGTGGGCGCGTGGTCTGCAGTCCGTCGTGGCGTACTGGACGGGCCGACCCTACGAAGCCATCCGCTACGCCAGGCCGGCGCCGACTTCGCCACGACCGACAGCACGGAGGTCTGGCTGCACGCGAGTGAGGCCCGGGCGCTGGCCGCCCTCGCGAAGGACCGGCAGGCGATCGCGGCGATTCGCCAGGCGGGCCCGGCCGCCGGTGCCAACGGGGTCGACCGGCTCGACGGCCTCGGCCGGCTGGAGGACCTGGGCGACCTGGATCGGATGAGTGCGCGGCTCGCGGCCGGGCGGCCGCGGTACCACTTCGCCGCCGACGCGATCTCGTGGCTCCCGTGCGACCTGCGGGCGGAGGTCGAGGTGCTGACCCGGCTGGATCCGTGGCCGGCGGACGGGTCACCGGTTGCCGATCTTTGGGGCTGACCGGCTCAGCTAGGTTCGCCCGGCGTTTGCGTCCGCGCCGGAATGGGGCAAGAGGGACTCTACGGCGATGGCGCCCCACCCCCGGCCGCTATTCTCGTCGCGGAGGCGAACGCAATGAATGACCGCGCAGAGTCCGCACGTACCCCCTCGCCTCGGCGGGTGGGGGAGTCTGGCCTCCCGATCGAGCCGGTCTACGGCCCGGAGCAGCTGGCGGGGTGGACCCCGGCCAGCCAGCTCGGTGCACCTGGCTCCTACCCCTTCACCCGCGGCGTCTACCCGACGATGTACACCGGGCGCCCGTGGACGATGCGTCAGTACGCCGGCTTCGGGACCGCCGCCGAGTCCAACCGGCGCTACCACCAGCTGATCGAGGCCGGGACCACCGGCCTGTCGGTGGCGTTCGACCTGCCGACTCAGATGGGGTACGACTCCGACGCCGTGGTGTCGCACGGCGAGGTGGGCAAGGTCGGTGTGGCGATCGACTCCATCGACGACATGCGCCTGCTCTTCGACGGGATCCCGCTCGAGCGCGTCTCCACCTCGATGACGATCAACGCTCCCGCGGCCCTGCTGTTGTTGCTCTACCAACTCGTCGGTGAGGAGCACGGCGTCGCGCCCGGGCAGCTGAGCGGAACGATCCAGAACGACGTACTCAAGGAATACATCGCGCGGGGTACCTACATCTATCCGCCCAAAGCGTCCCTGCGCCTGGTCTCCGACATCTTCGCCTACTGTCAAGCCGAGCTTGCGAGGTTCAACACGATCTCGATCTCCGGCTACCACATGGCCGAGGCCGGAGCTACGCCCGCGCAGGAGATCGCGTTCACGCTGGCGGACGGGATCGAGTACGTCCGGGCGGCGCTCGCCGCGGGTCTGGACGTGGACGAGTTCGCGCCGCGGCTGTCGTTCTTCTTCGTCGCGCGCACCACGCTGCTGGAGGAGGTCGCGAAGTTCCGGGCGGCCCGGCGGGTCTGGGCGCAGGTGATGCGGGACCAGTTCGGCGCGCGCAACCCGAAGTCGCAGATGCTGCGGTTCCACACCCAGACCGCCGGCGTGCAGTTGACCGCCCAGCAGCCCGAGGTCAACCTCGTGCGCGTCGCGGTCCAGGGACTCGCCGCCGTGCTCGGCGGGACCCAGTCGCTGCACACCAACGCCTACGACGAGGCGATCGCCCTGCCGAGTGAGAAGGCCGCCCGGCTGGCTCTGCGGACGCAGCAGGTGCTGGCGTACGAGACCGACGTGACGGCGACCGTCGACCCGTTCGCCGGCTCCTACGCCGTGGAGTCGATGACCGACGCGGTCGAGGAGGCCGCCCGCGCGTTGATGGACACGGTCGAGGACCTCGGCGGTGCGGTCGCGGCGATCGAGAAGGGCTACCAGAAGTCGGAGATCGAGCAGTCGGCCTATCGGATCGCCCGGCAGATCGACGACTCCGAACGGGTCGTCGTCGGTGTGAACAGGTTCGCCGTTCCTGACGACGAGATCTACGAACCGCTGCGCGTCGACCCGGCCATCGAGGAGGCGCAGCGTGAGCGGCTGGCCAGGTTGCGGGCCGAACGATCCAACGACGACGTCCAGCGGCACCTGGAGGCGTTGCGCAAGGCGGCCTCCGGCTCGGACAACGTGTT
Source organism: Actinopolymorpha pittospori (assembly GCF_014873875.1). Lineage (GTDB taxonomy): Bacteria > Actinomycetota > Actinomycetes > Propionibacteriales > Actinopolymorphaceae > Actinopolymorpha > Actinopolymorpha pittospori. The sequence continues at coordinate 4,630,528 of NZ_JADBEM010000001.1, forward strand.
GTACCCGATGAAGGACGCGCTCGCCGCCCGGGCGACGGTCGGCGAGGTGTGCGACGCCCTCCGCGAGGTCTGGGGCGTTTACACCCCCGCCGACGCCTTCTGACCCGTCCGGGTGTTCGGCCCGGCCCGCAGAACCCGCTCGGCCGTACCAACCGTGATCATCGCGACGGATCGGCGGGTATGCACCGAGAACCCTTCATGATCGCGCTCCTGGTCGCGGGGAGGGTGAGGTTGGCCGGATCGTACGCCGAGGGGTTCGACAGCGCGCCACACTGATCGGTGACGATGCGAGCGCGGAAAGTAAGGCAGGGTAGCGTGCGTCACAAAACGGGCGGGGTAGACAATCGAACGGTGCCCCTCGATTCAGATGTCGCTGCCGAGGTGGACCGGCTCGCCAAGTCCTACGCCGACGAGCTGATCGCATTCCGGCGCGATCTCCACACGCATCCCGAGCCAGGCCGCGAGGAGTTCCGGACGACCAGGGCGGTCACCGACCGGCTCCAGGCGGCCGGCCTCTCACCGGTGGGTCTCCCCATCGGCACCGGCCTGCTGTGCGACATCGACCAGCCTGGCCTGCGTCCGGGCAGGGTGGCCCTACGCGCCGACCTCGACGCGCTGCGCGTCGTCGACGAGAAGGACGTTCCCTACCGCTCGACCCGGCCAGGTGTCTGCCACGCGTGCGGACATGACGCGCACACCGCCATCGTGCTCGGGGCCGGACTGGTGCTCGCGGAACTCGCCGCGGCCCGAATGCTGCGCCAGGGCGTGCGCCTCGTCTTCCAGCCCGCCGAGGAGATCATCCCCGGTGGCGCGCTGGACGTCATCGCCGCCGACGGGCTGGACGGCGTGGAGCAGATCTTCGGCCTGCACTGCGACCCCCGGCTCGAGGTCGGCACGGTCGGCCTGCGAGCTGGCCCCATCACCTCCGCCGCCGACAGCGTGCACGTACGCCTGACCGGCCCCGGAGGTCACACCGCCCGTCCCCATCTGTCCGCCGACCTCGTGCACGCCCTGTCGACGTTGGTGAGCCAACTGCCGCTCGCGTTGTCCCGCCGCGTCGACCCGCGCGCGGGCCTGACGCTGGTGTGGGGGCGCATCCACGCCGGTGCGGCCGCCAACGCGATCCCCATGGAGGGTGAGGCGGAAGGTACGCTGCGCTGCCTCGACGCGTCGGTGTGGGAGTCCGCCGCCGAACTCGTTCCCGGCCTGGCGCACCAGATCGTCGCCCCGTACGGCGTGACGGTCCAGGCCGAGGTGCACCGGGGCGTACCCCCTGTCGTCAACGACCCGTCAGCTGTCGCGGTGCTCCGCGATGCCGTGGAGTCGACGATGGGCCGCGGTGCCGTCGGCACCACCGAGCAGAGCCTCGGCGGCGAGGACTTCGCGTGGTACCTCACCAAGGCTCGAGGCGCGCTCGCGCGGTTGGGCGTCCGCCCAGCCGGCAATACCCAGCCCTACGACATTCACCAGGGGACCTTCGACATCGACGAGCACGCGATTCCGGTCGGTGTGCGAACCCTCGTGGCGGCCGCGTTGCTGGCGGGCGAAAGGGACGAGTCGATACAGGTCCTTTCTTAAGGTCGCGTTACACGGAAGATCCACGGACGCCCGGGCAAGGTCACGGGACGGTCTCACGTGGGATCATGCGACCTCCAGGTGTCTTCACTTCGACGTGGTGCGCCTTATAGTCACCCATGCGCATTGCTCGGCGCCGGCTCCGGCGCCTATCAGCGTGCGCGGGTATCCACCCGAAGGTCACGCTGAGGAGGGCGTCTTGCCGAAGTACCTGAAGGGCCTCGCAGTGCTTGGCGTTGTGGCGCTTGCCGTCACCGCCTGTGGGAGCAGGCCAACCGAAAGCAATCAAACGGGGTCGAGCAACGGTGCCTCGAGTCCGAAGCCGGGAGCCTCCGACTTCCGCGCGTGTATGGTCTCCGACTCCGGCGGATTCGACGACAAGTCCTTCAACCAGACGTCCTACAAGGGATTCGTCGACGCCAAGAAGGAAATCGGCATCGAGGAATCCACTGCCGAGTCGAAGTCCGACGGCGACTATGCCAAGAATGTCGGCGGCATGGTTGACGCGAAGTGCAACGTGATCGTCACGGTCGGCTTCAAGCTCGGTGACCAGACGGCCAAATCCGCGAGCGAGAATCCCGACATCAAGTTCGGCATCGTCGACTACGACATCGCGGCCACCGATCTGAAGAAGACCGGCCTCACCGAGGTTCCGTCGAACGTCAAGTCACTGCTCTTCGACACCGCGCAGTCGAGTTTCCTCGCCGGATACCTCGCCGCCGGTATGACCAAGAGCGGGAAGGTCGGCACCTTCGGCGGCCTGCCCATCCCGACCGTCACGATCTTCATGGACGGCTTCTGGGAGGGCGTGCAGTACTACAACACCGCCAAGAAGAAGAACGTCTCGGTGCTCGGGTGGAACGAGCAGACCCAGAAGGGCCTGTTCACCAACGACTTCGAGAACAAGGCGCAGGGCAAGAACTCCGCCAGCAACCTGATCAGCCAGGGCGCCGACATCATCTTCCCCGTCGCCGGCCCCTCCGGGCTCGGGGGCCTGGAGGCCGCGAAGGCGACCGGCGGCAGGGTCAACGCCATCTGGGTCGACACCGACGGATGCGTCAGCGCGGCGGAGTACTGCAGCGTGCTGCTGAGCAGCGTCTACAAGGGCATGGACGTCGCGGTGAAGGACCTGGTGGTCTCGACCGCGGACGGCAAGTTCGACAAAACGCCCTACGTCGGAACGCTGGAGAACGACGGCACCGGGCTCTCGCCCTACCACGACTGGGACAGCAAGATCCCGGCCGACCTGAAGAGCGAGATCACCCAGCTCAAGCAGGACATCATCGACGGCAAGATCACGATCAAGTCGAAGGCCCAGCCGCAGGTCCAGTAACCGGGCCGTCCCAGCCATTTCCACCATCACGGTCGATCCTCGGGGGAGGACGGGCACCCGCCCGTCCTCCCCTGTCCGCGCCGGAACGCAGACGGGAGCAGGAGTAGCGCCATGAAGCTCGAACTGCGCGGGCTCACCAAACGGTTTGGGTCGCTCGTCGCCAACGACCACATCGACCTCACCTTCGAACCGGGCGAGATCCACTGCCTGCTCGGGGAGAACGGCGCGGGCAAGAGCACCCTGATGAACATGCTGTACGGCCTGCTCCGGCCCGACGAGGGGGAGATCCTCCTCGACGGGCGGCCGATGACCTACGGCTCGCCCGGGCAGGCGATCGCGGCGGGCATCGGCATGGTCCACCAGCACTTCATGCTGGTCCCCGTCTTCACCGTCGCCGAGAACGTCGTTCTCGGCCGTGAACGCACCCGGGGACTCGGCCTGCTCGACCAACGCGCCGCCCGGCGCCTGGTGCGGGAGCTCTCCGATCGCTACGGCCTCGCGGTCGACCCGGACGCGAAGGTCGAGGACATCCCGGTGGGTGTCCAGCAGCGGGTGGAGATTCTCAAGGCCCTCGCCAACGAGGCGAAGATCCTCATCCTCGACGAGCCGACGGCGGTCCTCACGCCCCAGGAGATCGACGAGCTGATCGAGGTGATGCGGGCCCTGAAGGCGGCCGGCACCACCGTGGTGTTCATCACCCACAAGCTCAAGGAAGTCAGGGCGATCGCCGACCGGATCACCGTCATCCGGCGCGGCGCGGTCGTCGGCACGGTGAGCCCGCAGGCGTCGGAGTCCGAGCTCGCCGAGCTGATGGTCGGTCGTCCGGTGCAACTTCGGGTTGACAAGGATCCGGCGACACCGACCGATCCGAAGCTCGTCGTCGACGGCCTCAACGTCGTCGACAGCCAGGGCTTCCTCGCGGTGGACGACGTGTCGTTCCAGGTCCGGGGTGGCGAGGTGCTCGGGATCGCCGGCGTGCAGGGCAACGGGCAGACCGAGCTCGTGCAGGCACTGCTCGGCCTGGTGGACGTGGCCTCCGGCTCGGTCCGGCTCGCCGGGCGCGAGCTCGCGGGCGCGACGCCACGGGAGCACCTGGACGCCGGCATCGGCTACATCCCTGAGGACCGCTCACACGACGGCTTCGTCGGCTCGTTCTCCGTCGCGGAGAACCTCATCCTCGACCTGTTCCAACGCGAGCCCTTCGCCCGGCACGGATCGCTCTCGCCGGCCGCCATCCGCGCGAACGCCGACCATCGGGTCGAGGAGTTCGACGTTCGCACCCAGTCGGTGGACACTCCGGTGAGCTCCCTGTCCGGAGGAAACCAGCAGAAGGTCGTCCTCGCGCGAGAGCTCTCCCGACCGCTGGAGCTGCTCATCGCCGCCCAGCCCACCCGCGGTCTCGACGTCGGGTCGATCGAGTTCGTCCACCGTCGGATCGTGGCCGAACGCGACCAGGGCACCGCTGTGGTCATCGTCTCGACCGAACTCGAGGAGGTCGTCGCGCTCTCCGACCGGATCGCGGTGATGTATCGCGGTCGACTGGTCGGCATCGTGGACCCGGACACCTCCTGGGACCAGCTCGGACTGATGATGGCCGGTGTTCCCCTGGAGCAGGCGGCACACGAGGCCGAGGAGAACCCCACCACCCTCGGCGCCCTGGAGGACGCGTCATGACGGCCGGACCGGCGCAACCAACACCCGCGGCGCCACCGCCCGCGGAGCCACCGCCCGCGGAGCCACCGCGGCCGGCGGGGAACGACTCCGGCCAGGCAGCAGGAGGCCGTCGGCACACCTGGGCGCGCGAGCTCCTCGTCAGCGCCGCCGCGCTCGTCCTGGCCCTGCTGGTCGGGGCCGTGCTGATCATCGTGAGTGACCCGGACGTCGCGTCCACCTGGGGCTACTTCTTCGCCTATCCGCCGGACGCCCTCTCCGCCTCGTGGACCGCGGTCTCGGACGCGTACGGTGCGTTGTTCCTCGGCGCGTTGGGCGGCTGGAAGCCGATCACCGAGACCCTCGTCCAGGCGAGTCCGCTGATCTGCGCCGGCCTCGGCGTCTCGCTGGCGTTCCGCGCCGGGCTGTTCAACATCGGCGCACAGGGCCAGCTCATCGTCGGCGCGCTGTGCGCGGGCTGGGTCGGCTTCACGCTCCACCTCCCGGTCGGCCTGCACCTGCTGGTCGCGGTCGTCGCGGGTGTGATCGGCGGTGCCCTGTGGGGTGGCCTGGTCGGCCTGTTGAAGGCTCGTACGGGCGCGCACGAGGTGATCCTCACGATCATGCTCAACTACGTCGCGCTCTACCTCCTGCAGTGGCTGCTCACGACGAACGCGTTCCAGCGGCCCGGCCGCAACGACCCGATCAGCCCCACGGTGGACGCGTCGGCGCGGCTCCCGCAGTGGGGCGACACCCGACTGCACCTCGGCTTCGCGGTGGCGATCGTGGCGGCCGCCGTGGTCTGGTGGCTGCTCACCCGGTCGACCTCCGGCTTCCAGCTGCGGGCGGTCGGCGCCAACCCGGACGCCGCCCGCACCGCGGGGATGAGCGTCGGTCGCGCCTACATCGTGGCCATGCTCGCCGCCGGTGCGCTGGCCGGGCTGGCCGGCGTCCAGCAGGTGCTCGGCACCGGTGACCCGCTCACCGACGGCATCGCCGGGTCCCTCGGCTTCGACTCGATCACGGTCGCACTGCTCGGGCGGGCCTCGCCGATCGGTACGGTCGTCGCGGGTCTGGTGTTCGGCGCGTTGAACGCCGGCGGGCTGCAGATGCAGCTGACCACGCAGACGCCGCTGACCCTCACGACGGTGCTGCAGGCGACCATCGTCTTGTTCATCGCCGCGCCCGCTCTGGTCCGCGCGGTCTTCCGGATCCGGGCCGAGGGCGCCCGGACCGTCCTGGCCAAGGGCTGGAACTCGTGAGCGACGAGGGAGCCGACACGATGACGACGACGATCACGCAGCCCCGGTCCGAGGCGCCGGCGACGGTCGAGGCGCCGGACGAACGCAGACGCCGCCTGCGGACCGGCATCCTCGTCCTGGTCCTCGCCGTCGTCGCGGTGCTGTTGGCGGCCTTCACCGCGCCGGAGACGGTGCGGTTCGCCCTGTCCAGCCAGTTCGCCGAGAACCAGCTTCCGGCGATCGCGCTGCCGGCGCTCCCGGTCGCCCTCGCCCTCGCCGCCTACACACTCGTGGTGGCGCTGGCCCAGGTCTGGCGCGGCGTCCGCGGGCGCTGGTCGGGTCTGTTGTGGGCCGGCTTCGGGCTGGCGTTCGTGGTCACCTTCCTGTGCTGGGCGGCGGCGGGCGAGACGTTCCCGCTCACCAACCAGCTCCAGGGCACGCTCAACACCGCGACGCCGCTCATCCTCGGCGCGCTCGCCGGCGTCCTGTGCGAGCGGGCCGGCGTGGTCAACGTCGCGATCGAGGGGCAGTTCCTCGCCGGGGCGTTCGCGGCGGCGATCCTCACCACGCTCACCAAGAGCTTCCTGGCCGGTCTCGTCGCCGCGGTCCTCGCCGGCGTCCTGATCGCCGCGATGCTCGCGGTGTTCGCGATCCGCTACCGCGTCAACCAGGTCGTGTTGGGCGTGGTCCTGGTGGTGTTCGCGTCCGGGATCACCGGCTTCCTCTTCGACCAGATTCCCGAGGGTGGGGCGGGCCGCTTCAACAACCCGGGCGTGATGCCGAACCTGCCCGTTCCGGTGCTGTCGGACATTCCCGTGCTGGGGCAGACGCTGTTCGAACAGACGGCGCTGGTGTACGCGATGTACGCCGCCGTCGTGATCGTGACGTTCGTCCTGTTCAAGACGCGCTGGGGGCTGCGGGTCCGGTCGGTCGGCGAGCATCCTCGCGCCGCCGACACCGTGGGGATCAACGTGCTCCGCGTCCGGTGCCAGGCGGTGCTCGCCGGTGGCGTCCTCGCCGGCCTCGGCGGGGCGTTCTTCACCATCGGGTTCACCGGCAGCTTCGACAAGGACCTCACGGCCGGCCAGGGATTCATCGCGCTCGCCGCCCTCATCATGGGGCGCTGGCATCCGCTCGGCGCGACGGTCGCAGCCCTGTTCTTCGGGTTCACCCAACAGCTGCAGGGGCAGTTGCAGATCATCCAGACACCGATCCCCGGTGAGCTGCTCGTGATGGCCCCCTACATCGCGACCGTGGTCGCGGTGGCGGGACTGGTCGGGCGGGTACGCGCGCCGAAGGCGGACGGCGAACCGTACGTGAAGGACTAGCGTGGGAGCACAGCAGGTGGGAACGCGGGACGTGGACTGGGAGGCGCTGCGGTCGGCCGCGCGCGACATCATGGCGCGGGCCTACGCGCCGTACTCCCGTTACCCGGTCGGCGCGGCCGCGCTCACCGACGACGGCCGGACGGTGGTGGGCTGCAACGTCGAGAACGCGTCGTACGGCGTGACCCTGTGCGCGGAGTGCGGCCTGGTGTCCGCGTTGCACGCGAGTGGCGGGGGCAGACTGGTGGCGTTCACCTGTTGCGACGGGAAGGGCGAGCTGTTGATGCCGTGCGGGCGCTGTCGGCAGCTGCTGTGGGAGCACGGCGGAGCGGACCTGCTGGTCGACACGGCGCGAGGAGTCCTCCCCATGAGCGAGGTTCTCCCGGACGCGTTCGGGCCCGACCACCTCACCACCGGAGGGCCGGACCGTGGCTGAAGCCTTCGACGCGGTCGACGTCATCCGGGCCAAGCGGGACGGCGCGGTCCTCACCGACGCCCAGATCGACTGGGTGGTCGACGCCTACACCCGCGGCACGGTGGCCGACGAGCAGATGTCGGCGCTGCTGATGGCCATCCTGATCCGGGGAATGGACACCCCCGAGATCGCGCGCTGGACCGAGGCGATGATCAGGTCCGGCGAGCGGCTCGACTTCGCCGGCGTGGGCAGGCCGACCGCCGACAAGCACTCGACCGGGGGAGTGGGCGACAAGATCACCCTGCCGCTCGCGCCCGTGGTCGCGGCCTGTGGGGTGGCGGTCCCGCAGCTGTCGGGTCGCGGGCTGGGGCACACCGGCGGCACCCTGGACAAGCTGGAGTCGATCCCGGGCTGGCGGGCGTCGCTGGCCTACGACGAGATCGTCACGCAACTGCGCGACGTCGGCGCGGTCGTCTGCGCGCCGACCGACACCCTCGCGCCGGCCGACCGGAAGCTGTACGCCCTGCGCGACGTCACGGGCACCGTCGAGTCGATCCCGCTGATCGCGAGCTCCATCATGAGCAAGAAGATCGCGGAGGGGACGCAGGCGCTGGTCCTCGACGTGAAGGTCGGCTCGGGGGCGTTCATGAAGAACGCCGGGGACGCCCGCCGGCTGGCCACGACGATGGTCGAACTGGGGGCGGCGGCCGGAGTCCGCACTGTCGCCCTGCTCACCAACATGGACACCCCCCTTGGTCGTACGGCCGGCAACGCGCTGGAGGTCCGCGAGTCCCTGGACGTCCTGGCCGGCGGTGGCCCCGCGGACGTCGTCGAGCTGACGGTGGCGCTGGCCCAGGAGATGCTCCTGGCCGCGGGTGCCACCGGTGCGCCGGACCCGTCCGACGTGCTGAAGGACGGTACGGCGATGGACGTGTGGCGTCGGATGATCCGCGCGCAGGGCGGAGATCCGGACGCCCCGCTGCCCCGGGCGGCCGAGACCCAGGACGTGCTCGCCCCCGCGGAGGGCGTCCTGGTGCGACTCGACGCCTACCAGGTCGGGCTCGCCGCCTGGCGCCTCGGCGCCGGTCGCTCTCGCAAGGAGGACCCGGTCTCCGCCAGGGCCGGTGTGGAGCTGCACGCGAAGCCGGGCATGCACGTCCGGGCCGGTCAGCCGCTGCTCACCCTGCACACCGACGACCCGGCGAGGTTCGCCCGGGCGCTCTCGGCGCTCGAGGATGCCGTCGAGATCGCCCCGGCCGGGTCGCGCCCCGACCAGGCCCTGATCCTCGACCGGATCGGCTGACCCGACAAAGCGGCTCCCGCCCGGGGTGGTCCGGCGTACGGTCGTTCCCAACCCGCGGGTCGGGGGCCCGTCGCTGGTCGGGCCGACGGAGCGGGGGAGAACGAGAGGAAGGTCCAGGCACATGGCGCTCACCGACCACGAGATCGCCCGGGCACCCAAGGTCCTGCTGCACGATCACCTGGATGGCGGGCTGCGTCCAGGGACCGTGGTCGAGTTGGCGGCGGAGGTCGGCCACGAGCTGCCCACGGAACCAGAGCGGCTCGGCCAGTGGTTTCGGGACTCCGCCGACTCCGGCTCGCTGGAGCGCTACCTCGAGACCTTCGTCCACACCGTCGGGGTGATGCAGACGCCGGCGGCGCTCACCCGGGTGGCATCGGAGTGCGCGGAGGACCTCGCCCGCGACGGCGTCGTCTACGCCGAGGTGCGCTACGCGCCCGAGCAGCACCTCGACGCGGGGATGACGCTGAACGAGGTTGTCATGGCGGTCCAGGCCGGCTTCGCCGAAGGGGAGAAGCGCGCCGCCGAGGCCGGCCGGCCGATCGTCGTACGCCAGATCCTCACCGCGATGCGGCATGCCGCCCGGTCGATGGAGATCGCCGAGCTCGCGGTCCGCTACCGCGACGCGGGCGTGGTCGGGTTCGACATCGCGGGCGCCGAGGCCGGCTACCCGCCGACCCGACACCTGGACGCGTTCGAGTACCTCCAGCGGGAGAACGCGCACTTCACCATCCACGCGGGTGAGGGGTTCGGCCTGCCGTCGATCTGGCAGGCGATCCAGTGGTGCGGCGCGGACCGGCTCGGACACGGCGTTCGCATCGTCGACGACATCTCCGTCGCGCCCGGCGGAGAGGTGCGGCTCGGGCGGCTCGCGAACTATGTCCGGGACAAGCGGATTCCGCTGGAGCTGTGCCCCTCCTCCAACGTCCAGACCGGCGCGGCACCCTCGCTCGCCGAGCACCCCTTCGGCCTGCTGACCCGGCTGCGTTTCCGTGTCACGGTCAACACCGACAACCGCCTGATGAGCGGTACGTCGATGTCGCAGGAGTTCGCCGGCCTCGCAGAGGCGTTCGGCTACGACCTCACTGACTTTCAGTGGTTCACCGTCAACGCGATGAAGAGCGCGTTCCTGCCCTTCGACCAGCGCCTCGCCCTGATCAACAACGTGATCAAGCCCGGATACGCGGCGCTCGGCGCCGAACGGGCCTTCGCGCAGATGCAGCACGGGACCTTCTGACCTCCCGCGACCGCTATCCAACCCGGAAAGGTTGAAGGATCCTGTATTCACAGGCGGATGCTGCGGGGGAGGTCGTGGCGTGGCTACCGCGCGAGGTTCGGGCTGGTTTACGCAGGTCACGGAGTTCCTGCGCAGATGCGTGGGTCCGCGCCGGGATGTGGCCTCGCGTGAGCCTGCCGACCCTGGCCGGACCCTCGTCCCCGACCCGAGCGGACCGCCGGGTCCCGGTGGGCGGGCCGACCTGACGGTGAGCCCGCCGGAGGAGCGCGGCGAACGCCCCGGGCGGGTGGAGCGTTGGCGGCAGGTTCTTCAGCGCTGGTGGGAGGGCAGTGACAGCTGGCGTGATCCGCTCGACCGTTGGTGGGACGGTGTGGACACCGGCCGGGCGCCGAGCGGACCGCCGATCGAACGCCTCGCCGCCGACCTGCACCGGTTGTCCGCCGAAAGTGTCCGGCTCCACGCCGACAGCCGGATGTCGGCTCGCGCCTTCCATCTGCACGCCGCCGAGTTGGCCTACGACGAGACGCTGCTCCTCGCCTGTGAGGCGCTCGGGGTCGACACCGGTGGCGCGACCGCGCCCCTGCCCAGCATCCGGCGGCTCGAGATCGAGGTCGAACTCACCCGCTGCGGCCTGGTCTGGTGACCCCGGGCGGGACTCTCCCTCAGCGGCGTGCGCCTCTGGCCGAGGCCCACTCGTCGCGCTCGGCCTTCGGCATCAGGATCCACAGCACGATGTAGACGATCACCTGCGTGCCGGGCAGGATCAACGACAGGACGAACAGTAGCCGGACGAACCCGGTCGGTACGCCGAACCGTTGGGCGAGGCCGGCACAGACTCCGGCGATCATCGCGCCTTCCCGCGGGCGAACCAGGCGAGCCATCAAACGTCTCCTCTCGAAGTACCTTGCTCCTTCACCGGTCGGACGTACGGGCCCCCGCGAAACGCTCCCGCCCACGGCCATGACCGGGGATCTCTCCGGGACGACCCGGGCCTGTCCCGGAGACCTCCCACAGGGAGCGGACCCGGCACTTTCGGGCGACGATGCGGCTGAAAGACAGCGGGTCCTCCTCCGTGGTGAGGAGGAGGACCCGAAGTGCCGAGGTGAGCCGTCCTGAGCGAGCCGCCCAGGACGCGAGCCGTCAGGTTCGCTGGTCGAGGTGCGCGGTGAGCGCGGGTACGACTGCCCGCCAGCCGGCGGCCGCCGCGGCCACGTCGGCGCTGGCGAGCGCCTCCGCCGCGCCGGGCCGGTCCTGGGCCAGGTCGAGTGCGCAGGAGACCATGAACGCGCCGGCCGGGGAGTTGGGCTGGAGCAGGTCGGAGACGTCGGTCCAGCCGCCCCACGCGGCGAGCCGGACGATCTCCGTCCAGGCGCTGACCAGACGGTCCGCCGCGTCCTGGTCCATGGTGGCGGTGAGTGAGTCGGCGAGTTCGACCAGGTCGAAGATGTTGTCGTCGTGCGGGGTGAAGCTGACATCCTCTCGCGCCGCGACCGCGGCGAGGTCGACGCCTGGGAGCTGACCACCCTTACCGTCGGCGACGTCGGCCTGAAGCCGGTCGACGTCGTCCCAGACGTAGAGGCGGGCGGCACCGAGTTCGCCGGGCTCACCGAGATAGGCGGGCTGACCGGCGGTGAGCGCGGTGCTGCGGACGGCGTAGACACCCTCCTCGGCGAGGCCGAACCAGACGGTGACCGCGGAGGCCACCTCCTCCAGCGGCGTCGTGTCGTCGGACCCCTCACCGTCGGCTCCACCGAGGCCACCGGCGAGTGCGGCACCGGGACCGGCCGAACCGTTTCGGGGGCGTGCCGCCGAGTCGTCGGGGAGCTTCGGGGTCGTCACTCGCCCCGAGACCTCGTTCAGGCACGCGTCCCAGTGGTTGTTCAGCAGGTCGACCACGTGCTGGCGGTGGTGGGCCGCTCGGAAGACCGACAGCAGTTCGTCGCCGGAGGCGAGCTTGCTGATGTCCTCGTCGTCGTGCAGCGCCTGGGAGTGCTCGTTCTCGATCTCGAGGTAGTCGAGCAGGTCGAGCATCAGGGCGAGCGTCGAACCGAGTCCGGCCTGCTCCTCGGAGTCCAGCTCCCCGTCGGCGAGTTCGGGCAGGTGGGTGAGGTCATAGGTGCACAGGCGCCGGGCGTACTGGTCCGTCGGCCAGATCCGCAGCGGCTTCATGTGCGGGCTCGGCGTGAGGTCGCTCGGCGTACCGGAGTCGACGAAGCTGACCAGGTCCTCGAGGGTGGTGAAGCCGTAGACCTTGCCCTTCGAACCCAGGAAGGCTCCCGAGCCGTCGTCGGCGGTGTACCAGCCGGGCTGGTAGAGCGTGAAGCGTCGTCCGATCGTGAGCGTGAGCTCAAGGGGGACGAGCGGGTCGGCGATGAATTCAGTGGTCATGGTCTCTACATCCCGATCGGGTGCCAGACGGTTTTGGTGTCGAGGAACGCGGCGATCCGCTCGATGCCCGGGTCTGCGGTCCAGTCCGGCTCCACCTCGGGCCGCCGGATCAGCCGTTTGAGGTTGTCGGCGGCGGAGCGCTCGAGTTCGGTCGCGAGCGGGGGGTCGTCGACGCCGGTCAGGTCGAGGGCGTTGACGTCCATGTGGCTCGCCAGCCAGGGGGCCACCTCGGCCACCTGTCCGGTGAGCAGGTTGACGACCCCGCCGGGCAGATCGCTCGTGGCGAGCACCTCGGCAAGAGTGATCGCCGGCAACGGTCGGTCGGTGCTCGCGAGCACGACGCAGGTGTTGCCGGTGGTGATGGCCGGCGCGATGACGCTGACCAGGCCGAGCAGGCTCGAGTCCGGCGGCGCGAGGACGGCGACCACGCCGGTGGGCTCGGGGACGGAGAAGTCGAAGTAGGGCCCGGCCACCGGGTTGGCGGAGCCGAGCACCTGGGTCACCTTGTCGGCCCAGCCGGCGTACCAGACCCAGCGGTCAATGCTCTCCTCGACGGCCGTCTCCGCGTCGGTGCGGGAGAGCCCTTCACTGGCCGCGACCTCGTCGACGAACTGCGAACGACGACCTTCCAGCATCTCCGCGACCCGGTAGAGGACCTGGCCGCGGTTGTAGGCGGTGCGGCCCGACCAGCCGGGGAACGCCTTGCGGGCGGCGACGACGGCGTCGCGGGCGTCCTTGCGGGACGCGAGCGCGGCGTTGGCGAGGAAGCTGCCTTCGGCGTCGTTCACGACGTAGCTCCGACCGGACTCGCTGCGCGGGAAGGCCCCGCCGATGAAGAGCTTGTAGGTCTTGCGGACGGCAAGTCGCTGCGCCGGACTCATCGTCGTGCCCACCTCTCGATGGTGCCGGAAGGCCGCTGCCACCTCATGCCGACGCCCCCTCGAGATAGGCGGCCAGGCCGTGCAGGCCGCCCTCGCGACCATAGCCGGACTCCTTGAAGCCGCCGAACGGCGACGCGGGGTCGAAGCGGTTGAAGGTGTTGGCCCACACCACCCCGGCACGGAGCTGGTCGGCCATCCACAGGATCCGTGAGCCCTTGTCGGTCCAGACCCCGGCGGACAGGCCGTAGGGCGTGTTGTTGGCCTTCTCGACGGCCTCCGCGGGCGTGCGGAAGGTGAGGATCGACAGCACCGGCCCGAAGATCTCCTCGCGGGCGATGCGGTGCGCCTGCGTGACGCCGGTGAACAGGGTCGGGGCGAACCAGAAACCGCGGTCGGGCAGCTCACAGGGGGCGGACCAGCGCTCGGCACCCTCGGACTCGCCCACCGCGCTCAGCTGCCGGATCCGGTCCAGCTGCTGGGCGGAGTTGATCGCGCCGACGTCGGTGTTCTTGTCCAGCGGGTCGCCGACCCGGAGCGTGCCCATCCGGCGCTTGAGGCGCGCGAGCACCTCGTCGTGGATGCCCTCCTGGACGAGCAGGCGCGAACCCGCGCAGCAGACGTGACCCTGGTTGAAGAAGATGCCGTCGACGATGCCCTCGACCGCCTGGTCGAGGGGCGCGTCGTCGAAGACGATGTTGGCGGCCTTGCCGCCCAGCTCCAGCGTCACGCGCTTGCGGGTGCCCGCGACCGACCGGGCGATCGCCTTGCCCACCTCGGTCGATCCGGTGAAGGCGACCTTGTCGATGCCGTCGTGGGCGACCAGTGCCTGTCCCGTGTCGCCGGCACCGGTGACGACGTTGACGACCCCGGGCGGCAGCTCGGCCTGCTGACAGATCTCCGCGAAGGCCAGCGCCGTGAGGGGCGTGGTCTCGGCCGGCTTGAGCACGACGGTGTTGCCGCACGCGAGGGCGGGCGCGATCTTCCAGGCCAGCATGAGGAGGGGGAAGTTCCACGGGATGACCTGGCCCGCCACACCGAGTGGCCGCGGCTCCCGCATGGTCCCGCCCGGGCCGACCGAGGCCGAGACGGCGTAGGAGAGCTTGTCGGCCCAGCCGGCGTAGTAGAAGAAGTGCGCGGCGACCAGCGGGAGGTCGACGTCGCGGGACTCCCGGATCGGCTTGCCGTTGTCGAGGGACTCCAGAACGGCGAGCTCGCGGGCCCGCTCCTGGATGATCCGGGCGATCCGGTAGAGGTACTTGCCGCGGTCGCGTCCGGACATGGAGCCCCACACGCCGTCGTAGGCGGCGCGGGCGGCCCGGACGGCGCGGTCGACGTCCTGCGCGCCGGCCTCGGTGACCTCGGCCAGCACCTCCTCACTCGCCGGGTTGACCGTCTTGAACATCCGGCCGTCGAGGGTCTCGACGAACTCACCGTCGATGAAGAGGCCGTAGGACGACCTGAGGTCGACGACGGCGCGCGACTCCGGTGCGGGCGCGTACTCGAACTTCGCTGCGGACAACGCCCCTCCTAGTCGAGTGTGAAGTAGTCGGGGCCTGCGTAGGTGCCGGTGCGCATCTTCGTGCGCTGCATCAGCAGGTCGTTGAGCAGGCTGGACGCGCCGAGCCGGAACCAGTCGGGGTAGAGCCAGTCCTCACCGGCCGTCTCGTTGACGAGGACGAGGTAGCGGATGGCGTCCTTGCTGGTCCGGATGCCACCGGCCGGTTTCACCCCGACCTGGCGACCGGTGGCCGCACGGAAGTCGCGCACCGCCTCGAGCATCACCAGGGTCACCGGGAGGGTCGCGGCCGGCGAGACCTTGCCGGTGCTGGTCTTGATGAAGTCGCCGCCGGCGAGCATGGCCAGCCAGGAGGCGCGGCGTACGTTGTCGTAGGTCGCGAGCTCGCCGGTCTCGAGGATCACCTTCAGGTGGGCGGACCCGCAGGCCCGCTTCACCGCGACGATCTCCTCGAAGACCTCGGCGTAGCGACCGGAGAGGAACGCGCCCCGGTCGATCACCATGTCGATCTCGTCGGCGCCCGCCGCCACCGCGTCGGTGGTCTCGCGGATCTTGACCTCGAGGCTCGACCGGCCCGAGGGGAACGCCGTCGCGACGCTCGCCACCTTGACCGCGCTGCCCGCGAGGGCCTCCTTGGCGACGGGCACCAGGTCGGAGTAGACGCAGATGGCGGCCACCGGCGGACACTCGGGATCGGCCGGGTCCGGACGCCGCGCCTTCGCGCAGAGGGCGCGCACCTTGCCCGGCGTGTCCTGACCCTCCAGGGTGGTGAGATCGATCATGGTGACGGCGAGGTCGAGGGCCCACGCCTTGGCCGTCGTCTTGATCGATCGGGTCGAGAGCGCGGCAGCCCGCGCCTGCGCGCCCACCTGGTCGACCCCTGGAAGGCCGGCCAGGAAGCCGCGCAGGCTGGCGTCGGAGGCCGTGATCTCGCCGATCTGGTCCGGCGTGATCGCGGGCTCGTCGGGAGGCGTCTTCAGAGCCTCCGTGGGCGCGGCCGTCGTGGTCACGGGGCCAGTGTAAGGGCGGGTACCCCAGGTACTTACCGTCCGCGCTCCCCGCAGGGCAGAATCGGGGGCCACGACGTCGGGAGGCTGCCAGTGACACGGCTGACGCTGCGAACGGACGGTAGTTCGAAGAAGGTGATCGAGCGCTTCGCGCCCGCCGGGGGCCGGATCCTCGGGGTGATCACCATCCTCATCGGCGTCCTGATCGTCGGCGACATCATCGTCGAGTGGCGCACCTGGGCGGGGCTCAGCGCGGCTGCGGTCGTGGTCGCGGTGTGCGCGCTCGTGTGGGTCGGGCTGGTCCGGCCCGCCGTGGTCGCCTACGAGGAGGCGCTCGTCCTGCGCAACATCCTCAGTGACGTACGGATCCCATGGCATCTGGTCGAGTCGGCCACGGTCTCGCCGGTGCTCACCCTCCCGGTCGGGGGCAAGGTCTACCGGTCCTCGGCGGTGGGCGTGACCGGTGCCGACCGCCGGGCGATGCGGCGGTCCAGGCGCGAATCCGTCGAAGCGGTCATGCACGGGCGTTCCCCGGGATCGGAGGACGAGGGCCCCGCGCCCAAGGGCGCGGCCAGCCTCGCCGGGATGCCACCGTCCGTCTACACCACGCACCGTATCGAGACGCTCGCGGAGAAGTACGCCGACGCGTCCAGGGTCAGCGCCGAGGTCGAACGCCACTGGCGGTGGCCGGAGTTCGCGGTCGTGGTCGTGGCGATCCTGGTCGCCGTCCTGGCCAACTCGCTCGCCTGAGCCCCCCGCCGGACCTAGCTCCGCCGGCCCCAGCCGGACCGGCGTCGGCCGGGCCGGGTGTCAGCCGATCAGCGTCTGGGTGCCGCGGCCGATCGCCCGCAGCGCCTCGCCGGCCGTGGCCCGCGCACCCGCCAGGTCGCCCGAGACGGGGACGATCACCTCGACGTAGCACTTCAGCTTCGGCTCGGTGCCGCTCGGGCGGATCACCACTCGGGCGCCGCCGGCCAGCACGTAGCGCAGCCCCTCGGTGGTCGGCAGACTGTCGGCGGGCTGGGCGAGGTCGTCCGTGCGCTCGACCTTCCGGCCACCGATCTCCTCGGGGGCGTGGGCCCGCAGCCGCGCCAGCGTGGTGTCGATCTCGGCGAGGTCGCTGACCCGGACCGAATGCTGGGCGGTGGCGTGGACGCCGTACTCCAGGTCGATGTCGTCGAGGACGTCGAGCAGTGTGCGGCCGGCGTGCTTCTCCAGCGCGGCGAGTTCGGCGATCCGGAGCAGTGCGGAGATGCCGTCCTTGTCGGCGACGGCCTGTGGGTCGACGCAGT
Organism: Actinopolymorpha pittospori; assembly: GCF_014873875.1. Taxonomy (GTDB): domain Bacteria; phylum Actinomycetota; class Actinomycetes; order Propionibacteriales; family Actinopolymorphaceae; genus Actinopolymorpha; species Actinopolymorpha pittospori. Next base: position 4,647,688 of record NZ_JADBEM010000001.1, read on the forward strand.
AGCCGAGCGCCTCCTCGTAGCCGAAGGCGAGGCCGGGAACCCGGCCGAGCCACTTGAAGCCGGTGAGGGTCTCGGCGTACGGCTCGCCGTTTCGGGCCGCGACGACACCGAGCAGTGACGACGACACGATCGTCGTCGCGAGGGTTCCGTGCGCGCCGGAGCGGAGCAGGTGGACCGCGAGCAGGGCGCCGACCTCGTCCCCCGTGAGCCGCCGGATCCCGTCCGGGGTGGGTACGGCGACCGCGCACCGGTCGGCGTCGGGGTCGTTGGCGAGCACCACGTCGGCACCGGTGCCGACGCCGAGTTCGAACGCGAGGTCCATCGCGCCCGGCTCCTCGGGGTTCGGGAAGGCCGTGGTGGGGAAGTCCGGGTCGGGCACCTCCTGGGCCGCCACGACGGCGGGCGCGGAGAAGCCCGCGCGTGCGAGCGCCTCGCGGACGACTGCGCCGCCCACGCCGTGCAGCGGCGTGTAGGCGATCCGCAGGTCGCGGGGACCTGGTGCCGGTAGCGCGGCGAGCCGCGTGAGGTAGGCCTCCAGTACCTCGGGGCCGAGCGTCTCCCAGTGCTCCCCGCGGGGTACGTCGGCGAGGGGGCCGACCGCCGCGATGGCGGCGGCGATGCCGGTGTCGGCGGGCGGGACGATCTGGGAGCCGTCGCCGAGGTAGACCTTGTAGCCGTTGTCCCGCGGCGGGTTGTGGGAGGCCGTCACCATGACGCCGGCCACGCAGCCCAGGTGCCGGATCGCGAACGCGAGCACGGGCGTGGGCAGCGGACCCGGCAGCACCAGTGGACGCAGGCCCGCTCCGGCGAGGACGGCGGCGGTGTCGGTGGCGAAGACGTCGGAGTTGTGGCGGGCGTCGTACCCGATGACGACCGCGCCTCCGTGCCGACCCTCCTGCCGGAGGTAGCTCGCGAGGCCCGCGGCGGCCCGGATCACGACGGCACGGTTCATCCGGTTGGGTCCGGCGCCGAGGGCGCCGCGCAGGCCGGCCGTACCGAACGTCAACGGCCCGGAGAACCGGTCGGCGAGGTCGGCCAGGGCGTCCTCCGCCCCGGTCTCCGCGGCGGCGACGACCGCGGCCAGCTCCTTCCTGGTCCGCGGGTCGGGATCCTCCGCGAGCCATCCGCGAGCCTGCTCGAACAGGTCAGGCCCCTGGGAACGCTCGGTGTGCACGGGTACTCCTCGCGGCCGCGCGGGCGTGGGCAGCCCGTCGGAGCTGCCAAGCTATCCGATCGGCACGCCGTCGGCCGGTCGCCCGGAGGTGGCGGTGTCGCTCACCCAGCCTCCGCCCGGGGCCGCAGGCTCTCGTCGGCCAGCAGCGCCTGGGCGGCCGCGCTCGGTCGACGCCCGGCGGCCACCGCGACGGCCGTCTGCCACTCCGGGACAGGCGCGCGGAGCGGGACGAACACCGCCCGGGTCCGCTTGCGGGTGAAGCTGTGCGGCACGAGCGCGACGCCGAGGCCGGCGCTCACGAAGTCGAGCAGGGAGTGGACGTCGTTGACCTCGAGCGCGACCCGGCGTTCGATCCGCGCGTCGGCCAGCGCACGGTCGGTCACGTCACGGGTGATCCAGCCGGGGTGGAAGTCGACGAAGGTCTCGTCCTTGAGCTCGGACAGGTCGAGCTGCTCGTGCGCGGCCAGCCGGTGCCCCGGCCCGCAGGCGAGCACCATGGGTTCGCTGGACAGGGGAGTGAGGACGACGCCGGCGGGTTCGCCGGTCGGTGGCGCCGAGACGATGGCGATGTCCATGTCGCCCGCGCGTACCTGACTGAGCAGTTCGTGGCTGCCGCCCTGTCGGAGCCGGATCTCCACGCCGGGATGCGCGTGGTGGAAACGCGCCAGCAGGTCGGGCACGTTGAGCGCCGGGAGGCACTGCAGGGTGCCGACCACCAGCCGGCCGCTGAGCAGGCCCTGGACGGCGGCCACGGCCTCGCGTGCCGCGGCCAGGTCACTGAGAGTGTGCCGGGCCTCGACGAGGAGTGCGCGGCCGGCGTCGGTGAGGTCGACGTTGCGGGTGCTACGAATGAAGAGTTCGGCGCCGAGCTCACGTTCGAGCGTCCGGATGGACGCCGAGAGACCCGACTGCGCGACGTGCAGTCGCTGAGCGGCCCGGGTGAAGTGCCGCTCCTCCGCGACTGTCACGAAGTACTCCAGCTGGCGGATCTCCATGCGGTGTCACCTGCCCCGGGGTCGTGAGAACTCATCGTCTGAGGTGATCGGTCGAATCGGTTTGCACTGTTGGACAGCTTAATCCCGCCAGGTGCAGGGTGAGGACGAGCAACGATCTGATGGAGGTTCCATGGAGTACCGCACACTCGGCAACACCGGCACCGTCGTCTCCACTCTGTGTCTTGGGACGATGACGTTCGGCAGCGAGAGCGACGAGGCTGTCTCGCACGCGCAACTCGACCGGTTCGTCGAGCGGGGCGGCACGTTCATCGACACCGCCAACGTCTACTCGGGCGGAGTGTCCGAGGAGATCATCGGGCGCTGGCTGGCTGCCCGGCCGGGTGCTCGCGAGCAGGTCGTCCTCGCCACCAAGGGTCGCTTCCACCGCGACGGCAAGGGCAACGAGCTCGGGCTCTCCCGGCTCAGCCTCACCCGCGCGCTCGACGCGAGCCTGCGCCGTCTCGGCGTGGAGACGATCGACCTCTACCAGGCGCACGCGTGGGACCCGCTGACGCCGATCGAGGAGGCGCTGCGCTTCTTCGACGACGCCGTACGCGCCGGCAAGATCCACTACGTCGGGGTCAGCAACTTCATCGGCTGGCAGCTGCAGAAGGCCGCCCTGCTCACCCAGCACCTCGGCCTCGCCCCGATCGTCACCCTGCAGCCGCAGTACAACCTGCTGCAGCGCAGCATCGAACTCGAGCTCACCGAGGTCTGCCAGAACGAGGGCATCGGCATCCTGCCGTGGTCCCCGCTCGCCGGCGGTTGGCTCACCGGCAAGTACCAGCGTGACTCGGTGCCGACCGGCGCCACCCGGCTCGGTGAGAACCCCGAGCGCGGCATGGAGGGCTACGCCCGCCGCAACGCCGAGGAGCGCACCTGGCGGGTGATCGACGCCGTACGCAAGGTCGCCGACGGCCGCGGTGTCTCGATGGCGCAGGTCGCGCTCGCGTGGCTGGCCGACCGTCCCGCAGTGACCTCGGTCATCCTCGGCGCGCGCACCATCGCCCAGCTCGACGACAACCTCGGCGCGGCCGGCCTCCACCTGTCGGCGGAGGAGACGGCCCTGCTGACCGAGGCGAGCGAGCTGATCGTCGACGACTACCCGTACGGCAAGCCGGGCGTCAACCAGCGCGGCCGGAAGCTGTAGGCCGGCGAGCCCTCCGGCTCACAGACCGGCGAGGACCGAGCCGAGCAGGCCGCCCATGCGGGTGGCGGCGGCCTGCCCGGCGGCCAGCACCTCGGCGTGGTCGAGTGGCTCGCCGGTCATTCCGGCCGCGAGGTTGGTGACGAGCGACAGCCCGAGCACCTCCGCGCCACCCTCGCGGGCGGCGATCGCCTCCAGGGTCGTCGACATCCCCACCAGGTCGGCGCCGATCGTCCGCAGGTAGCGGATCTCCGCGGGCGTCTCGTAGTGCGGACCGGGCAGTTGGGCGTAGACGCCCTCCTCGAGGCTGGGGTCGACCTCGCGGCACAGCGCGCGCAGGCGTGCGGAGTACAGGTCGGTGAGGTCGACGAACCGTGCACCCGCCAGCGGTGAGGTGGCGGTGAGGTTCAGGTGGTCGCTGATCAGGACGGGAGTGCCGGGGGCCCACTGCTCGCGCAGGCCGCCGCACCCGTTGGTGAGGACGACGTAGCGGCATCCGGCGGCGATCGCGGTGCGGATGCCGTGGACGACGGCGGCAACGCCGTGCCCCTCGTAGAGATGGGTCCGCCCGAGGAAGATCAGTGCCTGCAGGTCACCGGTGCGGACGCTGCGGAGCAGCCCGCCGTGTCCGGCGGCACTGGGGGGCGCGAAGCCAGGCAGCTTGGTGAACGCCACCTCACTCACGGTTTCGCCGACCATGTCGGCGGCAGGGCTCCAGCCGGAGCCGAGCACGACAGCCACGTCGTGCCGGGGTACGCCGGTGAGTTCGACCAGCCGGTCCGCGGCGCTGCGGGCGGCGGCGTAAGGGTCGTATCGCACGTCGGTCACGACACGGGACCCTAGGGCAGCCAAGGGTCCCCCGCACCAGGGCCCTCTGGCCCCAATGGCGTGTCGCCCGTGTTCGGCGGGCTCAGAGCCAGCCGAGTTCCTTCGCCCGCCAGCCCAGCTGGAGGCGCGAGCGGGCGCCCGCCGCGATCATCAGGTGCTGGACGCGGCGGACGACGGTGCGTCGACTGACCCGCAGGCGTACGGCCGCAGCCTCGTCGGTCAGCCCGGCGACCAGCAGCGAGAGCAACGACCGGTCGAGCTCGGTCAGCTCACCCGGCGCGCCCACCTCACCCGCCGCGGTGACCACGAGCGGGCTGGCCGCCGTCCACACGCTGTCGAACAACGCGATCAGCGCCTCGAGCAGCCCGCACGGGTGGACGAGCACGGCGGTGTCCTGGGCGGTGTCCTGGACGGGGTCCCGCGCGGCGTTCTGGGCGGGGTCGCCCAGGGTGTCCCCGGCCCAGTCGTGAGCACCGTCCCGGCTCCTTGGTGACAGGGAGAGAGGCAGCAGGGCGAGTGCGTGGTCGGCGACGGCGAGCTTCGTCGGCACGGTCGCCGCGAGCCGCGCCTGCTCGCCGGCCGCCAGGTGCTGCGCGATGGACCTGATCAGGTCCGGTGTGGCCAGCGCCTCCTCGGCGTACACACCCCGGTAGGCGACGCCTGCGGCCAGTTGGCTGAGTTCGACCTCGTTGATCCCGCCCTCGGCGGCGTAGGGCGGGGCGTCGAGGACCCGCACCTCGCTGCGCGCCGCGCGCTGCACCTGGGCGAACGCGTGCTGGACCGCGGCTCGTCCCTGCACGATCTCGATGAGTTCCTCGGTACGCCGCTGCGTGGGTTCGGGCCGGGCCAGCGCCGCGAGCAGGGGCACGTCGTCGCGTACCTTCGCCAGCTCGGACTGCCGGCGTTCGATCAGCTGCTCGACCGCCACGTGCGGAGGAACCGGGACGTAGGCCTCGTGCGGGGCCGGCGTGCGGTGGGCGAGCCCCTTGCGTTGGAGTTCGGCGACGACCTGGGCGGCACGCGGGCGGCCCAGGCCGAGCCGCGCCACCAGGGTGCGAAGGGTGGCGGGTCCCTCGCGCAGGAGCGAGACGTAGGCCTGCTCCTCCTCAGCCGTCACCCCCGTGGCGCTGAGGACGCCGCCGTCCATCCGCTCGTCGGTCAGAGGCCGACGCTGCGGCACGGACGACGGCGAAGCTCGGCGGAGTAGTCGTCGGGAGCCCCCGCGGAGTCGGCGGCCTCGGCCAGGATCCCGAGGTAGCGCGCCGACGGCAGGCCTCCCTCGAAGGCGTCGAGGACATAGGTAGTCGCAGCTACGTCACCGTCGAGGGTCTGTACGCGGATCCGTACCTTGCGATAGAGCCTGAGGTTGACGCCCTCCCACTCGTCGAGCTTCGTCTCGTCGGCGTCGGCGACGTCGTACAGCGCCACGAAGACCTGGGACTTCGGGTCCTCGACGACTGTGGGCAGCGCGCCCTCCCAGCCGTGATCCTCACCGCCGAACGTCAGCCGCCAGCCAACCAGCCAGCCGGTGCCGCGCAGGGGCGAGTGGGGGCAGCGATCAGCCATCTCGCGGGGGCTGAGATTGGATGCGTAGGCGGCGTACAAGGTCACGGATTCCGAGGGTACCGGGCACGCGGAACGGCGTGGGGGAGAATAGGACCCCGTGACTCGTGTCGTGATCGTCGGAGGAGGCCCCGGCGGCTATGAAGCCGCCCTGGTGGCCGCCCAACTTGGTGCCGAAGTATGCGTCGTCGACCGGGACGGACTGGGCGGATCCGCCGTCCTCACCGACTGCGTACCCAGCAAGACCCTGGTGGCGACCGCGGAGGTCATCGCCGGAGTTCGTGACTCGGGCGAACTCGGCGTCCGGATTGGGCGGTCATCGCCTGATCTGGGCGACGTGAGCGTCGAGATCGCGAAGGTCAACGCCCGGGTCAAAGCCCTCGCCAGAGTGCATTCGGAAGACATCGGACGCAGCCTGGAGCGGGAGGGCGTCCAGGTTCTGCGCGGAGCCGGCCGGCTGGCCGGCGCCGACCGGGTGGTGGCGACCCTGGACAGCGGCGAGACGCGGGAACTCCCGGCCGACGTCGTACTCCTCGCGACGGGCGCCCATCCACGCACGCTTCCCGACGCCGAGCCCGACGGCGAGCGCATCCTCACCTGGGAGCAGGTCTACGACCTCGACGAGCTGCCCGAACGCCTGATCGTCGTGGGTTCTGGGGTGACCGGCGCGGAGTTCGCCGGCGCCTACAACGCACTGGGCTCCGACGTGGTGTTGGTGTCGAGCCGCGACCTGGTTCTGCCGACCGAGGACGCCGACGCCGCGACGGTGATCGAGGAGGTGTTCACCCGCCGGGGGATGACGGTGTTGTCCCGCTCGCGCGCGCAGACGATCAAGCGCCGCGGTGAGGGTGTGGTGGTGACGCTGACCGATGGTCGGGTGGTCGAAGGGTCGCACTGCCTGCTCGCCGTCGGGTCCATCCCCAACACCACCGGGCTCGGACTCGAGACCGCCGGGGTTCACACCGACGACCGTGGCTTCATCGAGGTGGACAAGGTCTCGCGGACGACCGCGCGTGGTGTCTACGCCGCAGGTGACTGCACCGGAGTCCTGATGCTCGCCTCCGTCGCGGCCATGCAGGGACGCATCGCGATGGCGCACGCGCTGGGCGACGCGGTCCAGCCGCTGGATCTCGAGGAGGTGGCGGCCACCGTCTTCACCGCGCCGGAGATCGCGACCGTCGGCTGGTCCCAGAAGGACGTGGACAGTGGCCGGGTCCAGGCGGTGGGCATCAAGTTGCCGCTCGCCCGCAACGCGCGGGCCAAGATGCAGGGGATCCACGACGGGTTCGTCAAGCTCATGTGCCGTCCGGGCACCGGCATCATCGTGGGCGGTGTCGTGGTGGCGCCGCACGCGAGCGAGTTGATCCAGCCGGTCGCGCTCGCCGTCTCGGGGCGGCTCACGGTCGACCAGATGGCGCACGCGTTCACCGTCTATCCCTCGCTCAGCGGGTCCATCGCCGAGGCCGCGCGGCGCCTCCACCTGCGGGGCCAGACCGGAGCCACCTGACCGGTGGCCGCGGCGCTGGGGCACCGGCGCGCTGGAATTGTTCCGGAATTACTCCAGGAAACGTCGGTGGTCCGGAGTGGGGAAAGGATCAATCGGAGCCTCGACGAAAAGGTTTTCGAGACTCACCTAGTTGAAATACATACGACCAGGCCGAGTCGTCGAACGACCCGGCCTGGTATTTCAGGGGATTATCGGTTCATTCGATCTTCAGCTTCACGGGCGTTCCGGCGCATCAATCCAAAGCCGACCACCGCAAGGCTGAGCAGGAGCATCACAGCGCCACCGAGAACGTTGCACAAGATGACTCGCAGGCTGGTGTGCGGCGCGGTGTCGACCACCCATGGAGCGATGATCGTCCACACCCCAAGCAGCGGAACGACCCAGCTGAGGCCATGCGTCGAGCGGAACGACGACGCGAAGCCCAGCGCCAGGACAACTGCCGTCAAACCGACCACCAGGTTGACGATCGGCAGGTTCGCCGACCCGGGGTAACCCGCGATCCACGGCGAGAGCGCAACGAAGAGCCCGGCCAGGACGGTCAGGCCGGTCCCGAGCTGCAGGGCTGGTTTGTGCTGAATTCTTTCGTAGCGTCCCCGCATTTCGGCTATGTCAGGGTGCTCCTCGATCGGGAGCCGCTGAGACGACATTCGAATTCCTCCCATCAGGGCCATTCAGCCGTTCAGAGGGCCCAGTTAAACCCCTCTTCACTCGCCGATAACTCCGACGGGGCTATTCCTATGCCCGTCCCGAGTATTAACGGGGGATCCTTTTTGAATGACAATTAAAGGCCCTTCGCCGTCTTGACAGAACAGCGAAGGGCCTTTGGTGCTCTAACGGACGGCATGTCCGGGATGGACGCTCGGGGTTTGGTCAGGCGTTGGGGTGAGGAGGTGGGCCTGGAACCAGGCGGGAATCAGAAGCCGAAGTCGCCGCCGCCGAAGTCTCCGCCGCCGTCGCCGAAGTCTCCGCCGTCGCCACCGTCACCACCATCGCCGCCGCCGTCGCCACCGTCACCGCCGTCGCCCCCATCGCCCCCATCGCCGCCGTCACCGTCGCCGTAGCCGCCGTCGCCGTAGCCGCCCCACATGCCGCCCATCATGGAGCCCATGAGGAACGCGGGAAGCAGGCCCGAGGTGGCGAAGCCGGCGAAGTAGCCCTGCATCCAGGGCGCGTAGGCCGGGCCGCCCTGCCAGTAGGGAACCCGCTCGCCGTCGACCATGACCTTGCGGATGTCGGGCTCGGCGCCGGCCTTGACGCGCTCGGCGTCCGCGGCGCAGACGGGGACCGTGCGGTAGGCGCCGCCGCCGGGTGCCCACTCGACGTCCTCGGTGGAGGGTCCGTGCTGGGGGTTGAAGAAGCACGGTGGGCGTCGCTGCGGGAGCGGCTCGCCCTTGATCCGGGCGCGCACGCACGCCACGGCGTACTTGCCGTCCTCGAGGATGGACGTGATGTGCTTGATGTCTTCGGGCCGCTGGGCGCTGTCGAGGGCCTTCTTGGCCGTGTCGTACTCGTCCAGGGCGCGTTCGTAGTCCTGACGCGTCGCCTCGTCCAGGTCGTGGCCGGCCACGTCGGTGTCGAGTCGCTGAAGCTCTTCGCCGAACTTCGTGACGTCCTCGGCAGCGAAGGACTTGACCTTGGCCAGGTCGGCCTCTTCAAGCTCGCGGCGTCGCGTATTGGCACGCCGGTTGGCGACGAACGCCACGATCCCGACGATGACGACAACAATGAGTAGGAATTCCACGGTCGGCCTCCCTTAGCCTGCCCCTAGCGTAGGGGACGCTTGAGCACCAACGGCTTGTTCCCCGTCTCGGAAAAGAGCAGGACTTTCGGACATAACGGGTCCGGGCGAGTTCGCTCCGTCGCCGACCGGCTCCCGGGGTTGCGTGATCATGATCGTGGTCCTGAAGACGGGTGGTGCTCGTGTGACCGTCCGTCCTCATGGTAGGCACGCAGCGCGCATCCCGCGCCGGGGCGACCCGGTCCCTCGGGCGTGGCGTGGAGTCAGTCAGAGCCGGGCGCCGTGACCGCCGGCACAGTGCAGGCCCAGGCGGTCCTCAGTCCTTGATCTCGCAGAGCACCGCGCCTGCGGTCACGGTGGTGCCGACCTGCGCGGTCAGGGCCGCGATCGTGCCGGCCTTGTGCGCGTTGACCGGCTGCTCCATCTTCATCGCCTCGAGGACCACCACCAGGTCGCCCGCCTCGACGGCCTGTCCCTCCTCGACGGCCACCTTGACCAGGGTGCCCTGCATCGGTGAGGTGAGGCTGTCACCCGAGGCGGTCGTACCCGCCTTGCTGGCGCCACCGCGTCGCGGCGGCTTGCGGGTGCCGGAGTTCGACCCCGACGAGGAGGTGCCGAGGCCGGCGGGCAGGACGACCTCCAGCCGCTTGCCGTCGACCTCCACCGTGATGCGTTCGCGTTCGGGCGCCTCGGCGGTCGCGAGGTTGCCGTCGTACGGCGGGATCGTGTTGTCGAACTCCGTCTCGATCCAGCGGGTGTGCACGCCGAAGGACCCACCCGAGGCGGTGAACGCCGGCGAGTCCACCACCGCGCGGTGGAACGGGAGAACCGTCGGCATCCCCTCGACGACGAACTCCGCGAGCGCCCGACGCGCACGGTCGAGCGCCTGCTCCCGGTCGCGGCCGGTGACGACCAGCTTGGCGATCAGGGAGTCGAAGGCGCCGGGCACGGTCTCGCCCTGGTCGTATCCGCCGTCGACGCGTACGCCGGGACCCGACGGGGCGTGCCAGCGGGTCAGCGTGCCGGGGGCCGGGAGGAAGTTGCGGCCCGCGTCCTCGGCGTTGATCCGGAACTCGATCGAGTGGCCACGAAGCTCGGGGTCGTCGTAGCCGAGCGCCTCACCGGCGGCGATCCGGAACTGCTCGCGGACGAGGTCCAGGCCGGTGACCTCCTCCGACACCGGGTGCTCGACCTGCAGCCGGGTGTTGACCTCGAGGAAGCTGATCGTTTCGTCCTGGCCGACGAGGAACTCGCAGGTGCCGGCTCCGACGTAGCCCGCCTCGCGGAGGATCGCCTTGCTGGCGGTGTAGAGCGTCTGGAGTTGTGCGGTGGAGAGGTACGGCGCGGGGGCCTCCTCCACGAGCTTTTGGTGGCGCCGCTGCAGCGAGCAGTCGCGGGTCGACACCACGACGACCTGGCCGTGCTCGTCGGCGAGGCACTGGGTCTCGACGTGGCGGGGACGGTCGAGGTAGCGCTCGACGAAGCACTCGCCGCGGCCGAACGCCGCGACCGCCTCGCGGACCGCCGAGTCGAAGAGTTCGGGGATCTCCTCCAGGGTGCGGGCGACCTTCAGGCCGCGGCCACCGCCGCCGTACGCCGCCTTGATCGCGACGGGCAGGCCGTGCTCCTGGGCGAACGCGACCACCTCGTCGGCGTTGGCGACGGGGTCGGGAGTGCCCGGGACGAGCGGAGCGCCGACCTTCTGCGCGATGTGGCGGGCCTTGACCTTGTCGCCGAGGGCGTCGATCGCCGGAGGCGGTGGGCCGATCCAGGTGAGACCGGCCTGGGACACCGCCTCGGCGAAGGCGGAGTTCTCGGCCAGGAAGCCGTAGCCCGGGTGCACCGCGTCCGCCCCGCTACGGCGGGCGACGTCGAGGAGCTTGTCGATAGCGAGGTAGCTCTCACCCGGCGTGCTGCCGCCCAGCGCGTACGCCTCGTCGGCGATCCGGACGTGCAACGCGTCCCGGTCGGGGTCGGCGTACACCGCGACACTCCCGAGGCCGGCGTCACGACACGCCCTCGCGATGCGCACGGCGATCTCCCCGCGGTTGGCGATGAGCACCTTGCTGATGGTCGACACCCTGTGGTCCTCCCTCCGAAGGGCGCGGTCTGGCGGAAACGGTCGCCGCCGTCGCCCTGTCCCGCGACCTCCTAGCTTCACGGAGTCTAGAACCCCCACTCGCGGGTGCGTCCGGTCGCGGCCCGTTGCGACGGCGGAGCGGACGTGATCAGTCCGGACGTACCGGCGCTCCCGCCTGCCGACGGCGGCGGCGCAGCGCGCGGACGCCGGACGCGACCGAGAGCAGGATCACGATGGCGCTCAGCGCGAGGACGGCGGTCGCGCGTTCGGTCGACATCGCGGGGAGCAGCGGGCCCGGTGGCACGGCCGACCGCTCGTCCGGCGCGTCCGCGGTGGCGGGTTCGTCGGTCGGCACGGGTGCGCCGGGACGGGCGAGTGGACGAAACTGCCGGGAGGTTCCGTCGGGCCCGGGTACGAGCAGCGCCTGGTCGTCGACGTACGCCGGAGCCCCCGCGCCGGCGGTGCCCTCCACACCGACCCTGATGTCGACCGGTACGGCGTAGGACTGGCCGTCGCGGTCGGCGCCCAGGGAGACCGCGACGTAGTAGTCGCCGGGGATCGAGATGTTCTTCTGCGAGTTCGAGCTCGCGTCGCGGTTGGCGTACCTCACCTCGACGGTCGAGACGCGTGCCCGCGCGGGCGAGTCCTCCGACAGGAGCGTCTGCTGCTGTCCCGCGACGTCGCTCAGCATCGCCTGCGCCTTGGCCCTGGTCGGCCCGATCGCCCGAATGTCGAGCAGCTGGGGGTGGTCGATCAGGCCGGCGAGTCGGCGATCCGGGGGAGGAGCTTCGACCTCGGCCTCGAGGCGCTGTCCCCACTCGAGGCGGACCCTGAGGAACTGCACCTCGCCCGGGAACAGTGAGGACTGGTAGCTGCCCGGGCCGACCAGCGGGGCATCGGAGAACGACGCGCCCGCCGTCACCGGGGTCTCGGGGCCGGAGGCGAGGTCCTTCCAGACCGGCCGGTCGTCCGCCTCGGGCGCCAGGTCCTTGGTGTCCCGCGCCGGTGGTTCCTCCATGACGACGATTTCGACGGGTACGCCGGCGAGGACGTCCGGTCGCTCGGCGCCCCCGGAGGATGCCGCCTGCGCCACGGTGAGGACGAGCTCGTCCGCGTCCCGGCACTCCTGCTCGTGGGTGGTGAAGCGGTCCCAGCTCGACACGGAGGCGGTGACGATGGGGTTGGTGCGGGCGTAGCTGACCTCGGTGCCGAGGCCGTAGCCGCAGCTCGACCCGTCGGCGGTGCTGGTCTCCAGCTGGATCGCGGACAACGCCGTGCCTGGCGCGGGACGCATGCTCACGCCGACGTGCAGGGTCGACTCCGTGATCGAACGCCGGACGCGGTAGTAGGTGGTGTGCCCCCGTGCCGGCGCGATGTCGACGTACTGTCCGGCACTAAGCATCGGCGCCCTCGACGCGGCGGTCGTCCCGGTCACCGGATGGCCCGCTACCCGGAACGGCCGGAAGGCGCGGACGGAGAGGCGGCGCAGGCTTGCCGCGAGGGTCTCGGCGTCGTCGGTCTCGTAGAACGTGCCGCTGCCCGCGTCGGCGATGCAGCGGAGCTGGGAGCGTGCCTTGCCCTCGACCCGGAAGCCCACGACGTCGACCTTCAGGTTGATCCCGAGGCCGCTGATCCGGCGGGCGGTCGCGCACGGGTCGGGGTCGCAGGTCTCCTCACCGTCGGAGACCAGCAGGATCGTGCGTTTGCCGGTGGTCCCGAGATCCTTCGCGGCCTGCTCGAGGCTGTGGGAGATCGGCGTCTCGCCGTACGGTCGGAAGCCGGCGACCGCCCTGGACAGGGCCGGCCGGTCGACCGGGCCGATGGGCACCGTGAGCTGGCTGTCGGTGCAGGCGCCGGGGTCGCTGCGTCGGAAGACCGTCGCGCCGTAGACCCGGAGGCCGACGAGTCCACCCTCGGGGAGCTGGGGGATGAGTTCGTCGAACGCGTGCTTCGCGGCGTCGATCTTGGTCGTGCCGGTCTCGTCGAGATCCTTCATCGACCCGGAGGAGTCGAACAGCAGAAGCAACTTGTGCTGGGCGTCGGCACCGTCGCCCGGGTCGGCACCGTCGCCCGGGTCGGCGCTGGCGGGCGGAGCGGCGCCCGACAGTGCGGACGACGTGACGGCGGTCAGGCCCAGCAGGATGGCGAGCGCGCCGACAAGCGCGCCAAGTCTGGCCCGCAGGGTCGACGCCGTCGCCATCGTGCTCCACCACCAGGTGAGTGCGGATGATCACGTTGTGGTGGGGAGCCTGCCAGATCGGTGGCCGGAATCGCTACGGTCTGTCCGTTTGGTCTGGTTCTCTTCACGGGTCCGCCGCGGAGTGTTTTCCCGGACTCGTCCTCCCGGTGGGTGCGGGCGGCAGCGCTCTACGTGTGCCGGGCTGTGGAAGGCGCCCAACCGACCAGGACCGCGAACCGTAGGTGCGCGAACGGGCAGACGACGTCGGTGAACCCCGCGTCCTCGAGCCAGCCGAGCTGGGCGTCCACGGTGGCCGGGCGGTCGAAGGCCATCCGCGCCCGGGCCGCGGCCAGTTCGGCGTCGTCGGAGCCGAGCGCGCGTGCGTCCGCCTCCCACCAGGTGTCGTACAGGCGGTCCAGTCGCGGCGTCGGCCCGGCGACCTGCTCGGCGTTCACGAACACTCCGCCGGGGACGAGGACGTCGCGGACGCGGCGGTAGAGGTCCCGCTTGCCGTCGTCGTCGAGATGGTGGATGGCGAGCGCCGAGATCACCGCGTCGAACGGGCCGGACGGAAGCGGGGCGGCGAGGTCCTGCTGGCGCAGGTCGTGGGCGACGCCCCGGTCGGTCAGGGTCGTGGCGGCCCGGGCCAGCATGGGGCCGGCCGTGTCGACCAGCGTGAACCGGGCGGCGGGTCGCAGGCCGGCGACCATGGTCGAGAACAACCCCGTTCCCGCTCCCAGGTCGAGGACGCGGGGCTCGGCGGGCAGGTCCAGGCTCGCGAACCGCAGGGCCGTTCCGTAGAACTCCTCGAAGCACGGCACCAGCCGGCGCCGGCTCTCGTCGTACGTCCCCGCCGCCGCTCCGAACGCCGCTGCGGTCGTCTCGTATTTCGAGATTGCTGTCTCACTCATTGGATGAGCGTAGCGCCCGTGACCGGGGCGCGACCAGGGTGCGGAGCCGACGCGCCCCTACGGCGACAGTCGGACGCCGCGGATCATCTGGGCGTTCAGCGCCACCACGATGGTCGAGAGTGACATGAGGACCGCGGCCAGCGCGGGACTGAGGGAGAGACCGGCCCAGGCGAGGACGCCGGCGGCGAGGGGGATCGCCACGACGTTGTAACCGGCCGCCCACCCGAGGTTCTCGACCATCTTGCGGTACGACACCCGCGAGAGCCGGATGATGCCGGCGACCGCACGCGGGTCCGACCTGCCGAGGACCACGTCGGCCGACTCGATCGCGACGTCCGTACCGGCACCGATCGCGATGCCGACGTCGGCGCGGGCGAGTGCGGGCGCGTCGTTCACGCCGTCCCCCACCATGGCCACCGCGTGGCCGCGCGCCTGCAGGCTCGCCACCACCCGCTCCTTGTCCGCGGGCAGAACCTCGGCGAACACCTCGTCCACCCCGGGACGGAACCCGAGGTCGGCGGCGACCGCCTCCGCGACCGCTCGGGCGTCGCCGGTGATCATCGCGACGGTGCGGACGCCGAGCGCGCGGAGTTCGTCGATCGCCGCGCGCGCCTCGGGCCGGATCTCGTCCTCCAGGGCGAGCGCCCCCAGGACGCGGGCCGGTTCGGACTCACCGGCACGCAGGACGAACAGGACGGCGGCGCCGCGAGCTTCCCACGGCCCGGTCGCCGCGCGGAGGTCCTCGGGCAGCGTGGCGTCCAGTTCGCGCAGCAGGGCCGGCCCTCCGACGGCGTACGTGTCACCGTCAACCCGAGCTTGCACGCCGCGTCCGGGCAGGGAGCGAAAGTCACGCGCCCGGGTTGGCTCGCCCTGCTCCGCGGCCCGGGCGAGGATCGCCTGGGCGAGCGGGTGTTCGCTGTCGGCCTCGACCGCGGCGGCCACCTGGAGGACGTCGGTGCCCTCGGTGCTGCCGGCGCTGCCGGTGCCGTTGGTGCCTGCCACGGGAATCACCGCGACCAGCCGGTGCCGTCCCATCGTCAGGGTCCCCGTCTTGTCGAATAGCACGGTGTCCACCCGACGCATCCGCTCCAGCGCCAACCTGCTCTTGACGAGGATCCCGGCCCGCGAGGCGACCGCCGTCGACAGCGAGATCACCAGGGGGATCGCGAGCCCGAGCGCGTGCGGACAGGCGATCACCAGGACGGTCACCGTCCGCACGACGGAATCGTCGAGGCGGCCCAGCAGCCACCACACGACGAAGGTGATCGCGCCCGCGGTGAGTGCGACATAGAACAGCAGGGCGGCGAACCTGTCGGCCAGAGCCTGGGCGCGCCCACCGGATGCCTGCGCCTCCGCCACCATCCGGGCGATGCCGGCGAGGGCGGTGTCCTCGCCGACCGCCTCGATCCTGACCCGGATCGCGGAGTCGGTGGCGACGGTGCCGCCGACCACCCTGTCGCCGGAGCCCTTGACCACCGGGCGGGACTCCCCGGTGATCATCGACTCGTCGACCTCGGCGGCGCCCTCGATCACCCGACCGTCCGCGGGAACCCGCGCACCGGGGCGGACGAGAACGACGTCGCCGACCCGCAGCACGCCCACGGGGACGCGTGCGACATCTCCGTCGGTCACGCGCTCGGCGTCGTCGGGCAGCAACGAGGCGAGTGCCGCGAGGGCGTCCTGCGCCTGGCCGATCGCCTTCATCTCCTGCCAGTGTCCGAGCAGCATGATGGTGATGAGGGCCGCCAGCTCCCACCAGAACTCCAGGTGCAGCAGGCCGAAGCTGCTCAACAGCGAGGCGGCGTACGCGACGACGATCGCCATCGTGATCAGCAACATCATGCCCGGTCTACGGTCGCGGACCTCCGCGAGCGCGCCGCGCAGGAACGGCCAGCCGCCGTAGCAGAACACGACCGTGCCGAGGACGGGAGCCACCCAGCCGATACCCGGGAAGTCGAGGGAGTAGGCGAACCAGCGCATCACCGTCCCGCTGGTCACCACGATCGGAACCGTCAGGGCGAGGCTGACCCAGAACTTCCGGCGGAACGCCTCCGGATCATGACCCGCGTGCCGGTCGTGCCCACGACCGGCGGTGTGCTCAGCCATCGCGCCGGCCGAGCCGCTGGGTTCTTCTGGTCGCGTTCGGCTTCTCCTTCGCTGTGCGGGCGGCTCGTTCCTCGCCGACCGCTCCGCTCACTCGCTCGCCGAGCCGCTTCAGGTCCTCGCGGCAGCGTGCCTCCACCTCGTCCAGCTCGCGCAGGGTCGTGTCGATGTCGTCCCGGCGCTGCTCCAAGTCCGTGCGGCGCACCACGATCTGGTCCAACAGGTAGCGCAGCTGGCCGACCTCACCCGGCTCCGCGTCGTACATGTCGATGATCGTGGCGATCTCACCGAGGGAGAAGCCCAGCCTCCTCCCGCGCAGCACGAGGCCGAGCCGGACGTGGTCGCGCGCCCCGAAGACCCGCTGGTTGCCGCGGCGCTCCGGGCGCAGAAGTCCTTTGTCCTCGTAAAAGCGAATCGTCCGCAACGTCACGGCGTACTCCTCGGCGAGCTGTGTGATGGTCCAGGTCCGGGGTACGGCTTCAGGCATTCGTGGTCCCTTGCGGAGGTCCGGGAGGGAGGCTTACGTTTACGTAAGCGTAAGCCGGCTCGTGAGTTGGCGGGGGTGGAGATGACGTTCGAACTTTCTCCTGAGCATCAGAGTTTCCGCGCGGTCGTCGCCGAGTTCGCCGCCGCCGAGATCGCGCCACACGCCGCGAAGTGGGACGAGGCGCACGCGCTTCCGGTGGAGGCCGTCACGGCCATGGGCAAGCTCGGGCTGTTCGGGTTGGTGGTGCCCGAGGAGTACGGCGGCACGGGCGGCGACTTCACCAGCCTGTGCGTGGCGATCGAGGAGATCGGCCGCGTCGACCAGTCGCTCGGGCTCACCCTCGAGGCGGCCGTCGGGCTCGGGATCGGCCCGATCCTGGCGTGGGGTACGCCGGAGCAGAAGCGCCGCTGGCTGCCCGACCTGGCGTCCGGCGCGGCCCTCGCGGGTTTCGGGCTCACCGAGGCGGAGGCGGGCTCGGACGCCGGCGCGACCAGGACCCGCGCCGTCCTCGAGGGGGACGAGTGGGTGATCAACGGCGCCAAGCAGTTCATCACGAACTCCGGTACGCCGCTGACCTCCCTCGTCACCGTCACCGCCCGCACCGGCCAGGCCGAGGACGGGACCGCCGAGATCTCCGCGATCGTCGTACCCGCCGGGACACCCGGCTTCACCGTCGAGCCCTCCTACCGCAAGCTCGGCTGGCACGCGTCCGACACGCATCCCCTGACCTTCCAGGACTGCCGGGTGCCGGCCGGGCATCTGCTCGGTGAGCGCGGTGCGGGCTTCCGGCAGTTCCTCGCCATCCTCGACGAGGGGCGGATCGCCATCGCGGCGCTGGCGACCGGGCTCGCGCAAGGCTGCCTTGACGAGGCCACGGCCTACGCCACGTCGCGTACGGCGTTCGGCAAGCCCATCGGCGCGAAGCAGGGTGTGGCGTTCCAGCTCGCCGACCTGCGCGTCGCGGTCGAGGCGAGCAGACTGCTCACCTACAAGGCCGCGGCCATGAAGGACGCCGGGCGGCCCAGGGCGGAGCTGAAGGAAGCGGCAGCGATGGCAAAGCTCTTCGCGAGCGAGGCGGCGGTCAGCGCCACCCGCACCGCGACGCAGGTCTTCGGCGGTTACGGATTCATGGAGGAGTATCCCGTCGCGCGCTTCTACCGGGACGCGAAGATACTGGAGATCGGCGAAGGGACCAGTGAGATCCAGCGCCTGGTGATCGCCCGCGCGCTGGGCCTCCCGGTGGAGTGAGCGCTTACCCGCGCCGCGGGTGAGGACGCGAGGCCGAGCGTGAGAGGCGAGCGCATGCAGCAGGACCAGGAGCGGGTGGTCGGGACGGTGCCGTCCCCGGTGCCCCACGCGGTGGCCGCCGCTGCCGCCCGAGAAGCCACCCTGCGCCCGTCGGAGAAGGGCGCGGCCAAGCTCGCCAGCCAGTCGAAGCTGTACGTCCGCGACCGCATCTCGCTGCTGGTCGACGACGGCACCTTCGTCGAGGACGGCCAACTCGCCAACAATCTCGCCGACGACCTGCCCGCCGACGGTGTGGTCACCGGCCGGGCTCTGGTCGAGGGGCGGCCGGTGCTCGTGGTCGCCAACGACCCCACCGTCAAGGCCGGTTCGTGGGGCGCGCGGACGGTCGAGAAGATCGTCCGGATCACCGAGGTGGCGCTGCGCGACGAGCTGCCGATCTTCTGGCTCATCGACTCGGCCGGCGCCCGGATCACCGACCAGATCGAGCTGTTCCCCGGACGTCGGGGCGCGGGGCGGATCTTCGCCAACCAGGTGGCCCTGTCGGGAAAGGTCGCCCAGATCTGTTGCCTGTTCGGGCCCTCGGCAGCCGGCGGCGCCTACATCCCCTCGTTCTGCGACATCGTGATCATGGTCGAGTCGAACGCCTCGATGTATCTCGGCTCGCCGCGGATGGCGGAGATGGTCGTGGGGGAGAAGGTCTCGCTCGCGGAGATGGGTGGCGCCCGCATGCACGCCTCCGTCTCGGGCTGCGGTGACCTGCTCGCCGCCGACGACGAGGAGGCCGTCGAACTCGCCCGGGCGTACTTCTCCTACCTGCCCTCGACCTGGCGCGAGCAGCCGCCGTCCTACGACGCCCGCCCGCCGGCGCGTAAGTTCACCGCCGACCTGGTGCCGGAGCAGGACAGCGCCGGCTACGACATGCACGTCGTTCTCGACGCGCTGCTCGACGCCGAGACGTTCTTCGAGGTGAAGCCGCTCTTCGCCGCGGAGCTGATCGTGGGCTTCGGCTGCATGGAGGGCCAGGTCGTCGGGATCCTCGCCAACAACCCGGCCGTGAAGGGCGGGGTGCTGTTCGTCGACAGCGCGGACAAGGCGGCCCGGTTCATCTGGTTGTGCGACGCGTTCAACGTGCCGCTCGTCTACCTCGCCGACGTCCCCGGCTTCATGATCGGCAGCGAGGTGGAGCGCCAGGGCATCATCCGGGCCGGCGCGAAGATGATCACGGCGGTGGCCGACGCGACCGTGCCCACCGTCTCGGTGATCGTTCGGAAGGCCTACGGCGCCGGGCTCTACGCGATGTGCGGGCCGGGCTTCTCACCCGACGCCTGCATCGCCCTCCCGACCGCGAAGATCGCCGTCATGGGCCCGGAGGCGGCGATCAACGCCGTCTACTACAACCGGATCGCCCAGATCGCCGACCCGGCCGAGCGGGAGTCCTACGTCGCGCGGCTACGGGAGGACTACGAGCGCGACATCGACATCCTCCGGCTGGCTTCCGACCTGGTGATCGACGCGATCGTGGAGCCGGCCGCGTTGCGGGCCGAGATCGTCGCCCGGCTGGCCGCGGCGCAGACCAAGGACCGCCGTGGCCCGGACAAACGCCGCGGAGTCCCGCCGATGTGAGCGGCCGCCGGGCAGGCGCCGGATATTCGATTGCCCCGGCGTGCGGGCCCCGCGAGGGTGTGGGCGTGCTACGTCACGAGTACGCCGGGCCCGTGGAGTTGAGGTCCATGCAGTCCCTGTCCGAGCGGGTCTCGGCCCGCACCGGATACCGCCTGGTCGGCGACCTGGCGTGGAACTGGTGCCTGTCCCATGACCAGCCGCGGGAGCACCCGACCGCCGTGTGGACCGACGGCGCAGGGGGCGAGGTGCTGGCCTGGGGATGGCTGGAGCTTCCCGACGGGCTGATGCTGCAGGTCGACCCCGGCCATCCCGCCCTCGCCGGGGAGGTGCTCGCCTGGGCGGAGGGCATCGCTCCCGGTGTGCTGAACGTCGAGGTCTGCCAGACCGAGACGGTGCTGGTGGACGCGCTCGTGCGCCGGGGCTATGCACCCAAGGACGGGCCGTTCATGGTCTGCCTCGGCCGTTCGCTGGCGACGCCGCCGGAGAAGGTGGAGCTACCGCCCGGATACCTCCTGCGGGGTCTGGACGGTCCGGAGGACGTCGAACGCCGAGCTGCCGTCCACCGCGCGGCGTTCGGATCCACCCGGGTGACCGGTGCCCGGCACGCGCGGATGATGCGGACCTGGCCCTACGATCCCGGCTTCGACCTGGTCGTGGAGGCGCCCGACGGCGAGTTCGCCGCCTACTGCCAGGGCTGGTACGACCAGGTCAACCGGACCGGCGAGTTCGAACCCGTCGGTACGCATCCCGACCATCGGCGACGTGGTCTGAGCAGGGCGGTGTGCGTCGCGGTTCTGCACGCGTTCGCCGCCGCCGGTGGCGAACGGGCGGTCGTCTACGCCAGGGGCGACGACGCCTACCCGGTGCCCAAGCGGCTCTACGAATCGATGGGCTTCACGGTTCGGGCGCGGACGCTGACCTACACCCGTCCGGTGTGATCGTCGTACCGACCTGACCCCGCCCGCTCGGCGGCCGCCGGGTCGAGCGCGGCCGCCGGTCAGCTCGCGAGCATCTCGAGCGACACGTCCCAGAGTCGCTCGGCGGCCGCCGGGTCGAGCGCGTGTGCGGCGACCCCGCTGGGCTCGATCGATTCGTCGGCGGGGTCGTACGGCAGGGCCTCCTGGCAGTTCTCGAAGTAACGGCCACCGATGCCCTCCAGGAGCGGCGACGCGGCGAGCAGAACCGAGGTCGCCGCGCCCTGCTCAGGACTCCGCCACGGATAGATGTCGAAGATCCTCCTGGTCTCGGCGGACATCGCCGGGCCTTCCTGGTGCTGCTGCAGCTTGGTACGGATACCACCCGGATAGAGGGCGTTGGCGGTGATCCCGTCGCCGGCCCACCTTCTGCTCGCCTCGACGGCGAAGAGCACGTTGGCGGTCTTGGACTGGCCGTATGCCAGCCATGGGTCGTACGCACGGCGTTCGAAGTGGATGTCGTCGAAGACGACCGGGGAGCGCCGGTGCGCATTGGAGCTCACCGACACGATGCGGGCGTTGCCGGCGGCGGTCAGGGCACCGTGCAGGCCCAGGGCGAGTCCGAAGTGTCCGAGGTGGTTGGTGGCGAACTGGAGTTCCCAACCCTCGGGCGTACGGTGCGGCTCCGGCAGGGCCATGACGCCGGCGTTGTTGACCAGAATGTGCAGCGGGCCCTGCCAGGCCGCCGTGAACGCCGCGACGGAAGCCCGGTCGGCCAGGTCCAACGCGGCGACGAGGACGCTGCCGTTGCCGGTGCTGGCGGAGATCTCCGCCGCGACGCGCTCGCCGGCGGCGGTGTCGCGGACGGCGAGGGTCACCTCGGCACCGGCCCTGGCGAGGGCCCGGGCGGTCTCGACGCCGATGCCGGACGCACCTCCGGTCACGACGGCCCGCCTGCCGGTCAGGTCGATGCCCGCGACGACCTCCTCGGCGGTGGACTCTCGGCGAAACGGTGTGGTGACGCGAGCACTGCTGGTCATGATGATCCTGTTCTCGGGCGCCGGTGGACGGCACGGGCTATTCTCTAACCGGAGGACCCTCCGGTCGCCTCCTGCCGTAACCGGAGGAGGCTCCGATTGGCAACCTGGGCGAGAGACGGACGAGGATCGGGCCACCCGGCCGACGGAGGAGATCACGTGGGACAGGCCACCAGCCGGCCACTGCGGGCCGACGCGCAACGGAATCGGGACGCGCTGCTCGCCGCGGCCGTGCGGCTGTTCTCCGAGCAGGGCCTCGGCGCGACCCTCGACGCGATCGCCAAGGAGGCCGGCGTCGGGATCGGCACGCTGTACCGGCACTTCCCGACCCGTGAGGCGCTGATCGAGGCGGCGTACCGCAACGAACTCCAGGCCGTGTGCGACGCGGCGGCCGACCTGCTCACCTCGGCACCGCCGGGGGAGGCACTCCGGACCTGGATGGACCGCTTCATCGACTACATGACCACCAAGCTCGGCATGGCCGAGGCGCTGCGCGCGGTGATCGCCTCGGGCGGAAACCCTTATGCGCAGAGCCGGGCGCTGTTGGTCACCTCGATCGAGTCCCTGCTCGAAGCGGCCGCCGCGGGCGGCGCGATCCGCTCCGACGTCGACGCCGACGACGTCCTCATCGGCCTGAGTGGCGTGGCGCTCGCCGCCGGCGAACCCACCCAGCGAGCCCAGGCCGGGCGGCTCCTCGACCTGCTCATGGACGGCCTGCGCCACCGCTCGCCCGCGGGCTGACCGGGGGGCCCGGGCAGGGCCGCGGTCTGGAACCGTCCAGGTCCGAGCAGGTGGTGTCAACCCCACCTGGCGTCCTGTCGCGGACGCCACGTCTCAGGCACTGGGACGGTGCATGTGCTCCGAGGGTGCTGCGGCAGGATGGGCGGGACTGTCGAAACTCATCCTGCTTCACCACAACGGAGCGTGAACCTATGGCGACACCCCTCGCCCTGCAGTTGTACACCGTGCGCAACGCGCTTGCCGCCGACCGGGGCGCTGCCCTCGCTCGGGCCGCGGAGCAGGGCTTCCGGGCCGTCGAGGCGTTCGGTATCGGTAGCCCGCAGCGTGACGCCGCCGAGCGTCTGGCCGACGCGCGCGAGTTCCGGGCACAGCTCGACGCCAACGGCCTGAAGGTCATCGCGGTGCACGGATCGGTCTCGGCCGCGGACGACGCAGAGGCGGTGTACGACGAGCTGGAGGTTCTCGGCACCGACCGGCTGATCGCCGCCGTGCCGGGCGCCGTCGCCGGAGTGGGTGGCGGCATGGGCAACGAGGCGCTCGCCACCGCTGACGGGGTGAAGCTGCTGGCCGAAGGCCTCAACGCCGCCGCGGAGAAGGCGTCCGCTCGTGGCGTCCACATCGGCTACCACAACCACGACTTCGAGTGGAAGCCCGTCGAGAACGGCACGCCCGCCTACGACGTGCTGGTCGGCCACCTCGACCCGCGCGTCTTCCTGGAGGTCGACGTCTACTGGGCGAAGACCGCCGGTCAGGACCCCGCGCAGGTCGTCAGCTCCTACGTCGACCGCGTCTTCACCCTCCACGTGAAGGACGGCCCGGCCGTCCGCGGCGAGCTGCAGACGTCGGTCGGCCAGGGTGTCGTCGACAACCCGGCCGCGATCGCCGCCGGTGCGAACGTGGGCTACCACATCATCGAACTCGACGAGGCGCCCGGCGACCCGTTCGACGTGTCGCGCGCCGGTGCCGAGTGGCTCGTCGAGCACGGTTACTCCACCTGGGCCTGAGGCTCGTCGCCCGAGGTGGGCGGGGCGGTCCACGCCCCGCCCACCTCAGGCACGTACTCAGCCAGGTACTTCAGGCACGTCTACAAGGAGGCATGTAGGTGCAGCTACTGCGTTTGGGTGCCGCGGGCGAGGAGCGTCCCGCCGTACGAACCGACGACGGTCGGATCCTCGACCTGTCGTCACTGACGAAGGACATCGACGGGAGCTTCCTCGCGGGCGGCGGGATCGCCACCGTGCGGGAAGCGGTTGCTTCCAACCGGCTCCCGCAGATCGAGGACGCCGGTGACGGCTCCGGGCTCCGCGTCGGGTCTCCGATCGCCCGGCCGGGTGCGGTGTTGTGCATCGGCCAGAACTACGCCGCCCACGCGGCCGAGTCGGGCTCCCCGCCGCCGAAGACCCCGATCCTCTTCTTCAAGCACCCCAACACCGTCGTCGGTCCCTACGACGAGGTGCCGATCCCGCGCGGTTCGACCAAGACCGACTGGGAGGTCGAGCTCGGTGTGGTGATCGGGAAGACCGCGAAGTACCTCGAGTCCGTCGAGGTCGCCCTCGACTACGTCGCCGGCTACGTCGTCTCCAACGACGTGTCCGAGCGGGCCTTCCAGCTGGAGGAGTCCGGTGGCCAGTGGTCGAAGGGCAAGAGCGCCGAGGCGTTCAACCCGCTCGGTCCGTGGCTGGTGCCCGCCGAGGAGGTCCAGCCGCAGGAGCTGCGGCTCGCCACGACCATCAACGGCGAGACCCGGCAGGACTCCGTCACCGCGGACATGATCTTCGGGGTCGCCTTCCTCGTCTGGCACCTGTCGCAGTACCTCGTGCTCGAGCCGGGTGATCTCATCAACACCGGTACGCCGCAGGGTGTGGCGATGTCCGGGCGTTTCCCCTACCTCAAGTCGGGAGACGTCATGGAACTCGAGATCGCCGGCCTCGGCCAGCAGCGCCAGCGGTTGGTGCAGGCATGAGCCACCCGCGCAGCCACCTCACGACGAAGGGGGCCGGGCGCCGTGGCTGAGTTCGAGGGCCTCGTCGCCGCGGTCACCGGCGGGGCCTCCGGGATCGGCCTCGCCACGGCGCAGTTGCTGGCCGAGCGGGGCGCCAAGGTCGCCTGCCTGGACCTGAAGGCCGACGCCGTACCCGCCCCACTCACCGGCGTGGCCTGCGACGTCACCGACGACGCCTCGGTCCGCGCGGCCATCGACACGGTGGTCGAGCGCCTCGGCCGGCTGGACATCCTCGTCAACAACGCGGGGATCGGCGCCCAGGGCACCGTGGCCGATCACGACGACGACGAATGGCACCGGGTGTTCGACGTCAACGTCGTCGGGATCGCGCGGGTCAGCCGGGCCGCGCTGCCGCAGCTTCGGAAGTCCCCGTCACCCGCGATCGTCAACACCTGTTCGGTCGCGGCCACCGCCGGCATCCCGCAACGCGCCCTTTACAGCGCGTCGAAAGGTGCGGTCCGGGCGCTGACCTTCGCGATGGCCGCCGACCACATCGTCGACGGCATCCGGGTCAACTGCGTCAACCCTGGTACGGCCGACACGCCGTGGGTCGGCCGGTTGCTCGACAAGGCCGACGACCCGGTCGCCGAACGCAAGGCGCTCGAGGCACGCCAGCCGATGGGCCGGCTGGTCTCCGCGCAGGAGGTGGCGCAGGCGATCGCCTACCTCGCCTCACCGGCGGCAGGGGCGAGCAGCGGTGTGGAGCTCTTCGTCGACGGCGGGATGCAGAACCTCCGCCTCCGCCCGCGTACCTGACCCACGTTCGAGGACACCACCCGGCGCCGCCGCTCGCGCGGAGGTGTGAGCCGAACGGAGTACCGATGACCCGGATCGAGTACGACCCAGCCCACAAGGTCTGGTTGTTCACGACGCCGAACACCTCGTACGCCGTTCATCTCACCGCCGAGGAGGAGGTGGCGCATCTGCACTGGGGTGCGCCGATCCACCTGTCCGACGCGATCCACCTTGCCGACACGGCGATTCCGACCCGACGTCGTACGGCGGAGACGCCGCTCGACGGCACCGAGGAGTACCCCGTGGAGGGCGGGCTGCGCTACGGCCGGCCCGCCCTCTCGGTCCGCTTCGGCGATGAGGTCCGCGGCATCGAGTGGCACCTCGACGGGTCGGAGATCCTCACCGAGGGCAACGCGAGCGAGCTCTGGTTGCGCTTCCACGACCGGGTTTACCCGCTCGAGATCACCCTGCACTACCGGGTCTATGAGGACAGCGACGTCCTCGAGCGCTGGGTCGAGATCACGCACCGAGGCGCGGGCACGGTGGGTGACACCTCCGCGAGCGCCGACGACCTGCAAGGCTCAGTTGACATCCTCACCGCCCACTCGGCGGCCTGGGTGATCCCGTTCCGGGACGACTACCGGCTCAGCCACCTGCACGGCCACTGGGGCGGTGAGACCCGGCTCGAACGCGTACCGCTCTCGCCGGCGTCGTCGTTCACGATCGGCAGCCGTACCGGCGTCACCGGACACTTCACCAATCCGTGGTTCGCCGTCGACGACGCGACCGCCGCCGAGGAGCAGGGCGAGGTCTGGAGCGGCGCGCTCGCCTGGAGCGGTACGTGGCAGCTGGTGGCCCAGCGCTTCGCCAACGGCCGGGCCCAGGTCGTCGGTGGCTTCGGGCACGACGGCTTCGCGACCTGGCTGCTACGGCCGGGGGAGACCCTCACCACTCCGGTGTTCGCGGGCCTCTACTCCGCACACGGGTTCGGCGCCGCGAGCCGTGAGTGGCACACCTACCAGCTCCGGCACGTACTCCCGAACGCCGGCGAGCTGCGCCCGGTGCTCTACAACTCCTGGGAAGCGACGCACTTCGACATCGACGAGCACAACCAGAAGGCCATCGCGCGCGTCGCCGCCGACCTCGGCGTCGAGCTGTTCGTGATGGACGACGGTTGGTTCGGTCAGCGGGTCGACGACCGCGCCGGCCTCGGCGACTGGCAGCCCAACCCGAAACGGTTCCCGAACGGTCTCACGCCGCTGGTGGACGAGGTGCACCGCCTCGGCATGCGCTTCGGGATCTGGGTCGAGCCGGAGATGGTCAACCCCGACAGTGACCTCTACCGCGAGCACCCGGACTGGGTTTACCACTACCCGACCCGGGCCCGGTCGGAGTCCCGCAACCAGCTGGTCCTCAACGTCGCCCGCCCCGACGTCGCGGCCTGGATGTACGACTGGCTCGACGAGCTGCTCGGCAAGCACGGGATCGACTACGTGAAGTGGGACATGAACCGGCCGATCAGCCAACCCGGCTGGCCGGGCGAACCCGACAACCCGGGGCGAGTCTGGATCGAGCACGTGCGCAACGTGTATGACATCCTCGACCGGCTGCGCCGGGCCCACCCAGGCGTCGCGTTCGAGTCCTGTGCGGGCGGCGGCGGACGAGTCGACCTCGGCATCCTCGCCCGCACCGACATGGTGTGGACGAGCGACAACACCGACGCCTACGACCGGCTCGCCATCCAGGACGGCTTCACCCAGGTCTACGCCCCGCGGGTGATGTCGGCGTGGGTCACCGACAGTCCCAACTCCATGAACCGCCGGACCTACTCCGTGCGGTACCGGTTCCACTCCGCCATGGCCGGTCTGCTCGGCCTCGGCGGCAACCTGCTGGAGTGGTCACCGGAGGAGCTCGCGGAGGCGCGGGAGCTGGTCGCGGCGTACAAGCGGATCCGGCCGGTGGTCCAGCACGGCCTGCTCCACCGGCTGCTGCCGCCGGAGCACGAAGAGCTCACCGCGGTCGAGTACGTCGCCCGGGACGGTTCGGAGGCGGTCGTGCTCGCGTTCGCGCACGCTCGTCGGTTCGGCGCCGACAGCCCGCCCCTGCGGCTGCGCGGGCTGGACCTGTCGGGGCACTACCGCGACGCCGAGAGCGGACGGGTCGGGAGCGGCGCAGTGCTCACCCACCACGGCCTGTCGCTGCCGCTGCGCGGCGATCTCGACAGTTGCCTCATCCACCTCCTCCGCGAGGACTGAGCGACCCGCTAGCGGGGGCGGTTCCAGAGATCGGGCCAGAAAACGCCGAGCTCGCCCAGCAGCCTGCGCAGCAGCGGCAGGGACACGCCGACGACATTGTGGTGATCACCATCGACCCGCTCCACGAAGGCACCACCGAGGCCGTCGATCGTGAACGCGCCGGCCACCTCCAGCGGCTCCCCGGTCGCGACGTACGCCTCGACCTCGGCATCGCTGAGCTCGGCGAACCGCACGCCCGTCGACGCGGCCGCCTCGACCATCCGTCCGGTATCGGTCTGAACGACGCAGTGGCCGGTGTGGAGCACCCCGGCGCCTCCCCGCATCCGCCGCCAGCGTTTGAGCGCTTCGTCGACAGTGCCCGGTTTGCCCAGGACCTCACCGCCGAACTCCAACACCGAGTCGCAGCCTAGGACGAGCGCGGATTCGCCTTCCAGCTGGGCGCTGACGGCCTGCGCCTTGCGGCGCGCGAGGACCAGGGCGTGCTCGGCGGCACCGCTGACGTCTCCGACGTCGTTCTCGTCGACACCGGAGACGATGACCTCGGGTTCGATCCCGGCAGCACGGAGGGTGACCAGCCGCGCCGGGGACCTGGAGGCCAGGACGAACCTCCTGCTCGCTTGCACCACTTCCTTCACGCGCGCATCCTACGAAAGTCCCACGGGCGTCCTCCTGATGCCGGCCGCCCCTGTCCTTCCCGCCGGATAGTGTCTCGGCGGCCGGCCCCGTGATCATCCGGAGCAATCGCCGCGCCGCCTGACCAGTCCGAGCCCATCGGCATCTGTGAGGAGATCTGTGGCAATGGAGTACTCCAGCCTCCCGACCGTCCTCGAACACGAGCTCGCGCAGCGACGCGAATCGGGGTACGACGTGACCGGAGTGGAGGCGCGACTCGACGGACCGGTGGCCCAGACGCCTCCCGCGACGGCCCGCGCCCTGCTCGACGAGCTCGACGGGTTGGAGCGCGCGCCCGACTGGCCCTACATCGAGCCGTCCACGCTGCCGGAGATCGTCGCGGAGCTGCCCAACGTCCCGCCCGCCGACCGACCGATCGGCTCGGCCGAACTCCGCGACCGGATCGAGGCCGCCTGGCTCGGTCGCTGCGCGGGCAACTGCCTCGGCAAACCCGTCGAACGCGGCGACTACTGGACCCACGAGCGGCTGCGCAGCTACCTCGAACTCTCCGGCAACTACCCGATCAGGGACTACGTGAGCCGGCTCGACCCGATGCCGGAGGGGTTCGTCCTGCGCTCCTGTTGGACCGAGACGACGAAGGGGCGGGTGCGTTACGCCCCGCGGGACGACGACCTCGACTACACCCTGCTCGGGCTCCACCTGCTGGAGAGCCGCGGCTTCGACTTCACCCCGGCAGACGTGGGCGCCGAGTGGCAGTTGCGCCTGCCCTACCACCTCACCTACACCGCGGAGCGGGTCACCTACCGCAACCTCGTCCGCGGCGTCGAGCCGGAGCGGGCCGCCGTCGTCGACAACCCCTACCGCGAATGGATCGGCGCCCAGATCCGGGGTGACGTCTTCGGCTACGTGTGCGCGGGCCGGCCGCGGGAGGCCGCGCTCCTGGCGTTCCAGGACGCTTCACTGTCCCACGTCGCCAACGGCATCTACGGCGAGATGTGGGCGGCCGCGCTGGTGGCCGCGGCATTCAGCGCCGGCTCGCTGCGGGAGGCCGTGGAGGAGTCACTGCTGCACGTTCCGCAGCGCTCCCGGCTGGCGGAGGCGCTGCGCTGGGCGGTCGAGATCCGCGACGTCAAGGACGACTGGCACGACGCGCTCGCCCAGCTCGACGAGCGGTACGGGCACTATCACTGGGTCCACACGATCAACAACGCGGCGGCTTGCGTGCTCGCCCTGTTGTACGCCGACGACGACTACAGCAGCGCCATCGGGCTCACCGTGCAGGCTGGCCTTGACACTGACTCCAACGGCGCGACGGTCGGCTCGGTGGCGGGCGCGTTCGCCGGCCGGGGTGGCATCCCGCGGCACTGGACCTCGCCGTTCGGCGACACCCTGCGCAGCGGTCTCTACGGCTTCGACCGCAGCAGCATCCGGGATGTCGCGGCGCGGACCTTCGCGCTGGCCCGCACCTACGCCTCGCGCCGTCCGCGAACCTCCTGACCGCGCCAGGTGCCCGGCGGGCGCCCGCGGCGACGTGCTCGGCCCGGTGGAGGTCGGATGCGCTCGACCGGGTGGAGGTCAGGCGTTCTCGACGATCAGACGGTGGGCGAGAGCAAGCAGTCCGGCGCGGGCCACCGGGGCCAACGGGTCGTCCGCGGTCCGGGTACGGCGGTAGGTGCGTGGGGGTACGCCGTAGGTCGCCCGGAACCTGCGGGAGAAGTGGAACGGGTTGGCGAACCCGCAGGCCGTCGCGACCGCCCCGACGGTGAGGTTGCTGCGCTGGAGGAGGGTGGCCGCGCGCGCGAGCCGGACGAGTTCGACCGCGGCGACCGGGCCGACGGCGTACTCCGACCGAAACACCCGGCTCAGGTGGCCCGGTGACACGCCGGCCGCGTCGGCCAACTCGGCGAGTGGCAGCGGGCGCGCGGGTCCGCTGCGCCAGGTGGCGGCGACGTGGTCGGCGAGCCGGAGGAGATGCAGCGAGAGCGGGGTATGGCCCTCGACGTCGCCCGGCACGGGCCCGCGTACGAACAGGTCCAGCAGCCAGGTCAGCACGTGGGCGGTCCGCGACGGTCCGGGCCGAGGCGTCCCGCTGCCCAGCCAGAGGGCGTATCCGCACAGGGCGGCCATCGGGTCGGCGGGGGACAGGGATCGGGTCAGCGGCCAGTCGTCCGGTGCGCCCAACTCACCGGTGTCGGGCACCCGGAAGTGGACGTAGGCGTGGGTCGACGTCCGGTCGGGATCCCAGCGGAAGTGGTCCCGCATGCCTGGCCGGGCCAGCAGCAGCGTGCCCGGGCGCAGGTCGAGATGGTGCTCGTCGCAGTCCCACCGCGCGCTCCCGCGCAGTAGCCAGACGAACTCGAAGTCGACCAGCGTGCGCGGGCCGAACGTCGTGCGCGGCGGGTACTGAGCGATCTCGGGCCCGGTCCGCAGGACCAGTTGCGTCACGATCAGCCAGGTTAGGGCCTGTCCTTCCGCGCTTCGACCCGGTGACCGCCGCCCCGGCCGGCCGAGGACGGAGTTCGCCCCGGGACACATCCCGGGGAGCCTCGTCCTCGACCGCCGGGGTGGCCCGTCAGCGTGGGTGCGGGGCGGGGTCAGGCGTCGCGGTGTCCCGGACGCGCCGGGCCGCCTCCACCATGTTGCGCAACGCGGGCTCGGCCTCGGCGTAACCACGCGTCTTGAGTCCGCAGTCCGGGTTGACCCACAGCCGGTCCGGGGGGACCGCCTCCAACGCCAGCCGAAGCGACTCCTCGATCTCCTCGACACTTGGCACTCGTGGTGAGTGGATGTCGTAGACGCCGGGCCCGATGCCGCGACGATAGCCGGCTCGGGCCAGGTCGCCGACGAGTTCCATCCGGGACCTCGCCGCCTCGACGCTCGTCACGTCCGCGTCGAGCGCCCCGATGGTGTCGACGATCTCGCCGAACTCCGAGTAGCACATGTGCGAGTGGATCTGCGTATGGTCGGCGACGCCGGACGTGGCCAACCGGAACGCCGCGACCGCCCACTCGACGTAGGCCGGTTGGTCGGCCACGTGCAGGGGCAGCAGCTCCCGCAGCGCCGGCTCGTCGACCTGGATGAAGCGGATGCCGGCCGACTCCAGGTCGTGGATCTCGTCGCGCAACGCGAGGGCGACCTGTGCGGCGGTCTCGGCGAGCGGCTGGTCATCGCGAACGAAGGACCACGCGAGCATGGTGACCGGCCCTGTCAACATCCCCTTGACGGGGTGGCTGGTCCTGGACTGCGCGTACGTCGTCCACTCCACGGTCATGGCTTCTGGTCGGGCGACGTCGCCGTACAGGATCGGCGGCCGGACGTAGCGGGTGCCGTAGGACTGAACCCAGCCGTTGGTGGTGCTGGCGAACCCGGCGAGGCGCTCGGCGAAGTACTGGACCATGTCGTTGCGTTCGGGTTCCCCGTGGACCAGGACGTCCAGTCCGATGTCCTCCTGCAGCGCGATCACCGCGTCGATCTCGGCCCGCATCCGCGCTCGGTAGGTCGGTTCGTCGATCCGGCCCGCGCGGAAGTCGGCACGTGTCCGGCGGATCTCCGCCGTCTGCGGGAAGGAGCCGAGCGTCGTCGTCGGCAGCGCCGGCAGCCGTCCGGCCGTGGCCTGCGTACGAGCGCGCTCGGCGTAGTCGGGTCGAGGTGTGCCCTGGCCCAGGCTGGCGAGCCGCGCCCGGACCCCGCTGTCGACGACGCCCGAGCTCGCCGCGGTCCGCTGTGCCTCCGCCTCGGAGAGTTCGCGCTCGACGGCCTGCCGCCCCTCGCGCAGGGCGCGGCCGAGCAGGACGACCTCGTCCACCTTCTGTCGCGCGAACGCGAGCTGTCCGCGCACACCGGGCGGCAGGTCGTCCTCGAGGTCGAGATCCAGCGGGACGTGAAGGAGCGAGCAGGACGTGCCGACCATCAGCTCACCGACCGACCCGAGCAACGAGCCGGCCGTGGCCAGGGCGCGTGGAAGGTCCGTACGCCACACGTTGCGGCCGTCGACGAGACCGGCCACCACCGTCTTGTCGGAGAGTCCCGCACCGATGACCCGGTCGGCGTCGGCGGCACCCGCGACCAGGTCGAGGGCGACGCCCTCCACGGGCGTGCGGGCGAGGACGGGGAGGGCCTCACCGATGGGGCCGAAGTACGTCGCGACCATGAGTTTCGGCCGATTGGGCACCGCGCCCAGCCGGTCGTAGGCCGCGCCCACCGCGGCGAGTTCCTCCGGTGTACGGTCCGCGGCGAGTGCCGGCTCGTCCAGTTGGACCCACGTCGCGCCCGCCGCCCCGAGCTGCTCCAGCAGGTCCGCGTAGGCCTCGGTGAGCGGGCCGAGCAGATCCAGCGGACGGAAGTCCTTCGGTGCGTCAACCGCCGGTTTCGCGAGCAGCAGGAAGGTCAGTGGGCCGAGCAGCACGGGACGGGTGTCGATGCCGGCCGCGGCCGCCTCGCGGAACTCCCGCACGGGGGCGGCCTGTGCGCGGTCGACGGTGAACGTCGTGTCAGGGCCCAGTTCAGGCACCAGATAGTGGTAGTTCGTGTCGAACCACTTGGTCATCTCCAGCGGTCGCACGTCTTCGGTGCCCCGCGCCATCGCGAAGTAACGGTCGAGTCCGGCGAGTCCGGCGAACCGGTCCGGGATCGCGCCGAACAGCACCGCGTGGTCGAGCACGTGGTCGTAGAGCGAGAAGGTGTGGGAGGGGATGACGTCGATCCCCGCGGCGCGGAGCGTCTCCCAGGTGTCGCGCCGGAGTCGCGCGGCGGTGTCCCGCAGCGCCGTGGCGTCGATCCGGCCGGACCAGTACCCCTCGGTGGCGCGTTTCAGCTCTCGCCGCGCACCGATCCGGGGATAACCGAGAACGGTTGTCTTCACTGTTGCCATGGAGTCAGCCATGGAGTCCTTCCCTCGGGAACTCGTGCTGGTCCCTGAACCTGGAGAAGGCGTGCTGAGGCAGGCGGCACCCGCCGCCGGTCCAGCGCCCTTCCCACGAGGCCACGGACTCTCCGTCCGCCGGGTGGCGAAACGGGCGGTGGGCAGGTCTTCGGACTCGTGGGCGGGCGCTGGTCGACGGATATGCCAACCAGCGGTTTCCTAGTGGCCGTCGCTTCCCAGTCGGCTGATGATGCCGCCCAGTGCGATGTCACGGCGGTCGTTCCCACATACCGCTGCGGGGCAGTCCCGGATTCGCACCGGGTTCCCTCTTGCCTCACCTGGCCGGTTGTGGCCGGGTGAACCAACCGCACTGCCGACCATAGCGCCGCACCTCGGCTGCTGTCCGCAGGTACCCCGTCCCTCCTGCCCATGTCGGCCGCGCTCTGGGACCCTGTCGGCTCCCGCGCTCCGGTAGCGTCACGAGCGCATGCGCGTCCGACATGCCCGTGGAGAGGAGCCGTAGGTGAAGATCACCCGTCTGACGACCTATCTGGTGGCGCCGCGCTGGTGCTTCCTGCGGATCGACACGGACGAGGGCATCACGGGCTGGGGCGAACCCATCGTCGAAGGTCGGGCACACACCGTGGCCACCGCGGTCGACGAGATGGCCGACTACCTCGTCGGACAGGATCCGCTGCGGATCGAGGAGCACTGGCAGGTCCTCAGCAAGGGCGGCTTCTACCGTGGCGGGCCGGTGCTGTCGAGCGCCGTCGCCGGCATCGACCAGGCGTTGTGGGACATCGCCGGCAAGGCGTTCGACGTTCCCGTCTACCAGTTGCTCGGCGGTCACGTCCGCGACCGGATGCGGATCTACGGCTGGATCGGCGGTGACCGGCCCGACGCCGTGGCCGAGGCGGCCAAGAAGATGCAGGACCAGGGCCTCACCGCGATCAAGATGAACGGCGGCGGAGAGATGCGTCGCGTCGACACCGCCGGCCAGAGCATCGCGCTCGCCGAGCGGGTGGCGGCGATCCGCGAGGCCTGCGGACCCGACTTCGACATCGCGATCGACTTCCACGGGCGCTTCACGGTGGCGATGGCGCGTCGCACCCTTCCGCTGCTGGAGCCGTACCTGCCGTTCTTCGTCGAGGAACCGCTCGTCCCGGAGATGAGCGACCACATCGGCGAGATCTGCGCGTCGACGAGCATTCCGATCGCCACCGGTGAGCGGTTGTTCTCCCGCTGGGACTTCAAGAACGTCGTCGGAGCAGGTATCGCCATCGCGCAACCTGACCTTTCGCACGCCGGTGGGATCTCGGAGGTACGTCGGATCGCGTCGATGGCGGAGACCTACGACGTCGCCCTCGCCCCGCACTGCCCCCTCGGGCCGATCGCGCTGGCGGCTTCCCTGCAGGTCGACTTCGCGAGCCCCAACGCGTTGATCCAGGAACAGAGCCTCGGCATTCACTACAACCAGGGCTCGGACCTGCTCGACTACCTCGTGGACACGTCGGTGTTCGGCTTCGCCGACGGCTACGTCGCCCGGCCTACCGGCCCGGGGCTTGGCATCGAGGTGGACGAGAAGGAGGTCGCCCGGGCCGCCGAGGTCGGGCACCGTTGGCGTACGCCGACCTTCCGTCGCGACGACGGCTCCCTGGCGGAGTGGTAGGAGTCGCCCTCCCGCACGACCGTGCCTGACGTCACCTGCCTCAACCGGGTCGGTCACGTCGCGCCGTCCTCGCCACGGAGCGTCTCGAGGTAGCCCTGGGCCAGGGTGACCTGCTCGGCCCGCTCCGCCGCGGAGAGCGCACGGTAGGCACCCACGAAGTGGCCTACGTCGGCGCCGAGTGCCTCGGCGTAGGCGGACGACAGCGCCGCCGCGCACTTCCATCCGGCCCTGCAGGACATCGCGTGCGAAGTCCCGCAGGGCCGGTCGCGTCTCGTCGACGGCGAGCACCTCGAGTGCCGTGTGCAGGAGGCGGGCGCGGGCGGGGTCACCGGCGAAGCGGTGCAGGCGTTCGAAGCTCGTCTCCGTCGCCTCAGAGGCCGCGTCCACGCTCGCTCCAGTCGCTGGTCCGCTGCTCCTGACCGACGGACCAGGCGGGAGGCGGTGTGGGTATGCGCTCGAGGTGCACGAAGGCCTGTGCGACCGCCCCACCGAACCCGAGCACGGCGGCCTCGAGTCCGCTCAACAGGTTGGCGATGGCGGCCCAGAGCCGCAGCATGGTGGCGATCTCCAGCCCGGCGACCGCGGTGCCGGCGGCCGGGCCGACGACGGTGCCCGCCGTGGCACCACCGGCGGCGATCGCGGCCGCGGCGATGATGGCACTGTCGATCAGCGACTGAAGGAGCACCGCGACCCCTCTGGTCGTGTTCCAGGTGAGAAACGACAGCTGTTCGTACTGCTCCGGGCACTGCCGCAGGGCGTGGTCCATCGAGTCGAGGTAGCTCGTGAGGTCCTGGAAGTAGGCGACGGCGCCTTCGGCGGCCACGCCGTCCCAGCTCGCGTCGAGGAGATCGGTCCCGCGCCGCAGGTTCGTCGACATGGCCCGGTGCGCCTCCGCGAGATTGCGCCACAGGTCGACACAACGGGCGAAGGCGTTCCAGTCTCCGGTGAGGTAGGAGGTGATCTCCTGGAACGGGTCGACCCGGAGCGTGCCGTAGACGAGTTCGAGGACCCAGGCCGACGGACTCAGCAGCGACATCACGTCGTCGACCGAGTCCAGCAGGGTGTCGGGATAGCCGTTGATGCCACGGGGAGGGACGAGCAGAGCCTGCGGCTCCACGACGTCCCGGAAGTCGGTGGCGATGTCGTCGGTCTCGGTGTTCATGGCGACCTCAGCCGTGGGCGGACGGCAGGGCCGCCGCGACCCGTTGCTCGGCGTCGCGTTCGGTGCGCCGGTAGTTGGCGGCAGCGGTGTGGAGTTGACCCCGCGCGGCATCGAGGACGCCGGACAGCTCGGTGAGACTCTTGCCGAGCGGACCGCACACCATCCGGTGATGCTGCCGCGCGATCGAGAAGAGCCCGCCGCTGGTCGGCGGGATGTCGGCGTATCTGTGCAGGTGGCGCAACGCCGCCGCGGCGTCGTCGTCGGCGCGGCCGAGCAGGTCCGCGAAGGCGTCGAGGGAGTCGGGTACGACCGCACAGCTCATGGCGTCCTCCAGGTTCGTGTGTGGAGGAGCCTAGGAAGGATCGGACCCGCGAACGCGCTCTCGCTTCGGGCCTGTGGACATCTCCGCCGCTGGCCGTACCTGTGGACAGCGGCGCCGAGGCACGGCCGAGCCCAGCACGTGAGCCCAGCACGTGAGCCCAGCACGTGCCGGGGGAGGCCTCAGAGCTGGGCGAGCGCCTCGCGGAGCGGGTCGAGGCCGAGGGAACCAAGATCGAGCGCGGCCCGGTGGAACTCCTTCAGGTCGAACGACGGGCCCTTGCGGGCTCGGGCGTCCTCGCGGGCGGCGAGCCAGATCCGCTCACCGACCTTGTACGACGGGGCCTGACCGGGCCAGCCGAGGTAGCGGTTGACCTCGAACCTGAGGAAGTCCTCCTCGATCCGAGAGTGGCTCAGGAGAAACTCCAGCGCCACGTCAGGGGTCCAGTGCTCGCCGGATCGCCAGCCGAACGCGTTCGCCGGGATCGGGAAACCAAGGTGCAGGCCCAGGTCGACCACCACGCGGGCCGCCCGGAACGCCTGCGCGTCCAGCATGCCGAGCCTGGCTCCGGGATCGTCGAGGTAGCCGCGCTCCTCCATCAGGCGTTCGGCGTACAGCGCCCATCCCTCGCCGTGGCCGGAGACCCAACACAGCAGGCGCTGCCAGCGGTTGAGGACCTCGGCGCGGACGACGGTCTGCCCCACCTGCAGGTGGTGACCGGGGACGCCCTCGTGGAAGACGGTGGTGACCTCCTTCCAGGTCGAGAAGTTCGTCACGCCCTTCGGCACCGACCACCACATCCGGCCGGGGCGGCTGAAGTCCTCGCTCGGTCCGGTGTAGTAGATCGCGCCCTCGTTGGTGGGGGCGATGCGGCACTCGATGCGGCGGATCTGTTCGGGGATGTCGAAGTGGACGCCGGCCAACTCCTCGATCGTCCGGTCGGCCAGCTCCTGCATCCAGGCGCGGAAGGCCTCCTTGTCGGGAATCCGGCGGGCGGCGTCGGCGTCGAGGGCCGCCACGGCGTCGTCGACGGTGCCGGCGGGAACGATCCGGCCGGCCACCTTCCGCATCTCGGTCTCGATCCGGGTCAGCTCCTCCCAGCCCCACGCGTAGGTCTCCTCCAGGTCGACCGCGGCGCCCAGGAAGTAACGGGAGGCCAGCGCGTAGTGGTCGCGTCCGACCCCGTCGACCTCGCGGCCCTTCGGGGCGAGATCGGTCCGGAGGAAGTGCTCGAAGCCGGCGACCGCCTCGCGGGCCCGGTCGGCGCCGCGGGAAAGGTCGGCGCGCAGCGCCGGTGCGATCCCGGCGTCGACGTCGGCCTGTGCGACGAGGGAGCCGAAGAAGTCGTCCTCGGGCGGGAGCCAGGAACGGCACTGGTCGGCGCATGCCTGCACCTGCCGGCGGGCGGAGACGCGTCCGACCGCGGCGGCCTCGGCGAGGGTGTGCCGGAAGCCGTCCAGTGCCTCGGGGATCCGGGCCAGGCGGGCGGCGATCACCGCCCAGGCCTCCGGCCCCTCGGTCAGCATCAGGTCGAACGCGCCCCGCACGTCCTGGAGCGGGCTGGCGACGACGTTCAGGTCACTGGTGGTGATGCCGGCGTCGTACATCTCGAGTTCGAGCCCGAGCCGCTCACGCATGGCGGCGTTGGCGACGCGCTCGCGGTAGGTCGCGGGTTCGCTCGCCTCGAGTGCCCGGACCGTCGCCCGCGCGAGTTCGGCCCGCGCGGCGAAGCCTTCGGGGGAGTAGTCGGTGAGCTCGTCGTCGTGGCCGGCGATCCCGGCGAACGTCGCGCCGACCGGATCGGCGGCGGCGTGGTCGTCGACGTAGCGGTCAGCGATCTCGTCTGTGCGCCCCATGGGGCGCAAGCCTAATGTCGAAACCTCGAAGTCCCGCCGCGGTGGGGAAAGTAGGTCGTACGACTACTCCGGGCATCCCTGACGTGCCGCGGAGACGATCTTTTCGAGGGGAGCCGCGCCGGGCGGGAGCGGCCTCGAGGCGACCGCTCAGCGGGGGAGCGCGCTGGCGCGCCAGGCGCCGGGGCCGGGGCCGGGGCTCAGCGGTTGACGGGAACGGCGCCAGTAGGCCGCCCATCCTGGTTCGCCGCCACGCCGGTCACGCTGACCACGCTGGTCGCGGGCGGCCGCGGCGGCCCGCTGCTTGGCGGAGATCACCGCGACGAGGGCGGCGAACTCGGCGGGCGTGGGGTTGCCCCTGACGACCCGCAGCAACGGCTCCGACGTGGTCACGTCGGGTCGCTCGCCGGCAGCGACGTTCGGCTCACCCGCCATCTCGTGCCTCTCCGTCCTCGTCGTCGCGTCCCGGTCGTTCCATCATGACCCTGCCCGGCAGGGCCCGACCTGACCCCTGCCCGCTCCACCGCGCACGACGCCGCGTCAGAGCGGGATGTTGCCGTGCTTGCGGGGCGGCATCGTCTCCCGCTTGGTCCGCAGGAGCCGCAGCGCGCGCAGGATCTCGGCCCGCGTCTCGTGCGGATGGATCACCGCGTCGACGTAACCCCGCTCGGCCGCGACGTAGGGGTTGGCGAGGGTGTCTTCGTACTCCTGCACGAACTTCGCCCGCATCCCGGCCGGATCCTCCGCCTTCGCGAGTTCCTTGCGGTAGAGGATCTCCACGGCGCCCTGTGCGCCCATGACCGCGATCTGCGCCGTCGGCCAGGCGAGGTTGACGTCGGCGCCGAGGTGCTTGGACCCCATCACGTCGTAGGCACCGCCGTAGGCCTTCCGGGTGATGACGGTGACCAGGGGGACCGTCGCCTCGGCGTAGGCGTAGATGAGCTTGGCGCCGCGCCGGATGATGCCGTTCCACTCCTGGTCGGTTCCCGGCAGGAAGCCGGGCACGTCGACGAAGGTGAGGATCGGGATGTTGAACGCGTCGCAGGTGCGGACGAAGCGGGCGGCCTTCTCCGACGCGTCGATGTCGAGACATCCCGCGAACTGCAACGGCTGGTTGCCCACCACGCCGACGCTGCGACCGTCGACCCGGCCGAACCCGCAGACGATGTTGGGCGCGAACAGCGGGTGGAGTTCGAGGAACTCACCGTCGTCGAGGACGTGCTCGATCACCGTGTGCATGTCGTAGGGCTGGTTGGCCGAGTCGGGGATGAGCGTGTCCAGCTCGCGGTCCTGCTCGGTGACCTCGATCACCGGCTCCTCGTCGTAGGCCGGCGGCTCCTCGAGGTTGTTCTGGGGGAGGTAGGACAACAGTGCCTTCACCCAGTCGACGGCGTCCTGTTCGTCGCTTGCGAGGTAGTGGGCGTTGCCGCTCTTGGTGTTGTGGGCGAGCGCACCGCCGAGATCCTCGAACGACACGTCCTCACCGGTGACCGTCTTGATGACGCCTGGACCGGTGATGAACATGTGTGAGGTCTGGTCGACCATCACCGTGACGTCGGTGAGCGCGGGGGAGTAGACGTGCCCCCCGGCGCAGGTTCCCATGATCATCGAGATCTGCGGGATCACACCGGAGGCGAGGGTGTTGCGGCGGAAGATCTCGCCGTAGAGGCCGAGGGAGGCCACACCCTCCTGGATGCGCGCGCCGCTGCCCTCGTTGATCCCGATGATCGGGCAGCCGGTCTTCAGGGCGAGGTCCATGACCTTGACGATCTTCTCGCCATAGACCTCGCCGAGGCTGCCGCCGAAGACAGTGAAGTCCTGGCTGAACACGCATACCTGGCGGCCCGCGATGGTGCCGAACCCGCTCACGACGCCGTCGCCGTAGGGGCGGTTGCCCTCCAGCCCGAAGTTGGTGGACCGGTGCCGGGCGAACTCGTCCAACTCGACGAAGGAGCCCTCGTCGAGCAGCAGTTCGATGCGCTCGCGGGCGGTGAGCTTGCCGCGGGCGTGCTGCCGCTCGATCGCACGGGCGGAACCCGCGTGGACGGCCTGGCCGAGCCGCTGCTCGAGGTCGGCGAGCTTGCCGGCGGTCGAGTGGATGTCGACCGCGCCGTTCGGACTCTCCTCCGGCGGATCGCTGCGCTCGGCGCCCTGCTCGCGGGCACTCTCCGGTTGCCCGGCTCCCATCGTGGGTTCCTCCCCAGTCGTTCGGTGCGGCCAGGAGCCTACTCCGCCCGCCCGATCTGTCCGCCCTGCGCCGAGCGGCGGGTGTGCCGGGCGCTCGGGGGACCCATGCCCGAATTCCTCGCCCCGCAGGCGCTCCGGGGTCGTCCGACCACGTGCGGTCAACGGCTCGTACGCCCCGGGTCGCCGGTGCCCGCCGCGGCGGGTTCCGGCAGGACGGGCAACCTGGTCAGATCGGGCGAGTCGGGTGCGCGGACCGCCCGGGAAACGGCGCGGACTCCGCCAAGAACCCGGCCCAGATCCCTGCCCTGCCTGGTCGTCGGGCGATGGCCATCGCCCCGTCACCGGAGGGGCACCGGCACGTCGGTTGGCCCGGAGGGCGGCGGACTACTCTTGCCAACATGCCCACCCCCCAACCTTCGCGCGTGGATGCTCGCTTCGAGGTACCGGCTCCGTTGCGAGCCGACGTACGCCTGCTCGGTGAGCTGCTCGGTACGGTGCTCAAGGAGTACGGCGGGCAGGCTCTCCTTGACGACGTGGAGCGGCTCCGCGAGTTGACCATCGCCGCCCACGACGACGATCCCGAGCGCGCCGATCATGCCGCCGCGGCGAGCGAGGCGCTCGTCTCCTCCTGGGACATCGAGCGTGCCGACAACG
The DNA here is from genome assembly GCF_014873875.1 of Actinopolymorpha pittospori. Taxonomy (GTDB): domain Bacteria; phylum Actinomycetota; class Actinomycetes; order Propionibacteriales; family Actinopolymorphaceae; genus Actinopolymorpha; species Actinopolymorpha pittospori. Next base: position 4,688,293 of record NZ_JADBEM010000001.1, read on the forward strand.
TCGCGCGAGCGTTCACCTGCTACTTCCACCTCACCAACCTGGCCGAGGAATATCACCGGGTCCGGGCCCTGCGCGCCTACGACACGGGCGAGGCCCCGGTCCGCGACTCGATCGCGGCCGCGCTCGGTGAGGTGACGGCGCAGTACGGCGAGGAGGAGGCCCTCAGCCTGCTGTCCGGCCTGGAGTTCCGCCCGGTCCTCACCGCCCACCCGACGGAGGCGCGCCGTCGTGCCGTCGCCTCGGCGATCCGGCGGATCTCCAACCTGCTCACCGAGCGGGACGACTCGCGGCTGGGCGTGACCGAGCACGCGGAGAACGAACGCCGGTTGCTCGAGCAGATCGACGTCCTCTGGCGTACCTCGCAGATCCGCGTCACCAAGCCGGGCCCCCTCGACGAGGTGCGGACGGCGATGACGGTCTTCGACGACACGCTCTTCCAGGTGCTCCCGAGCGTCTACCGTGCGCTCGACGACAAGATCGCGGGCGAGGCGGCGGGAACGCTCCCACCGCGCGTTCCGGCGTTCGTCCGGCTCGGCTCCTGGATCGGCGGCGACCGGGACGGCAACCCCTTCGTCACCGCCGCGTTCACCCAGAAGGCGATGAGCATCCAGGCCGACCATGTGCTCCGCGCGCTGGAGCGGGTGTGCGAGCGGCTGGGGCGTGCGCTCACGGTCGACGCCGAGACGACCCCGCCTGGCCCCGGCGTGCGCCGGATCCTGGCCGACGCCCGGGCGGCCTTCCCCGACCTCGCGGAGGACGTGGCGACCCGCTCGCCGGGTGAGCCGCACCGCCAGGTGCTCCTCCTCGCCGCCCGCAAGCTGTCCGCGACGCGCCAGCGCGACGCCGACTTCGCCTACGCCAGCTCCTCCGAACTCCTGGCCGAGCTCCGGGTCGTGCAGGGCTCCCTCGCCGGCGCGGGTGCGCGCCGACAGGCCTACGGCGAGCTCCAGCACCTGATCTGGCAGGTCGAGACCTTCGGGTTCCACCTGGCCGAACTCGAGGTGCGCCAGCACTCGAAGGTGCACGCGCGGGCCCTCGCGGAGGTGCGCGCCGGTGGCGACCTGTCCCCGGAGACCGAGGAGGTCCTCGCGGTCTTCCGGGTGATGGCGCAGATCCAGCAGCGGTTCGGCCCGGACGCCGCGCGCCGTTACATCGTGTCGTTCACGCAGTCCTGCGACGACCTGGCCGCCGTCTTCGAGCTGGCCGAGCGGGCGCTCGACGGTCGACCGCTCGCCCTCGACGTCGTTCCGCTCTTCGAGACCGAGGACGACCTGCGGGCCTCGATCGGCATCCTGGACGAGGCACTCGCGCTTGAGCCGGTGCAGCGTCGGCTCGCCGAGAACGACCGCCGGTTCGAGGTGATGCTCGGGTACTCCGACTCCGCCAAGGACGCCGGACCGCTGTCGGCGACGCTCGCGTTGTACGAGGCGCAGGCCGCGATCGCCAACTGGGCCGACCGAAACTCCCTGCGGCTCACCCTGTTCCACGGCCGTGGCGGCGCCCTGGGCCGTGGCGGCGGCCCCGCCAACCGGGCCGTGCTGGCCCAGGCGCCGGGTTCGGTGAGCGGCCGGTTCAAGCTCACCGAACAGGGCGAGGTCATCTTCGCCCGCTACGGCGACCCCACCATCGCGCGGCGCCACATCGAACAGGTCGCCGCGGCCACCCTGCTCGCCTCCACCCCGACGGTCGAGAAGCGGACGGCGAACGCGGCGGAGAAGTTCGCCGGGATCGCCGCCACCATGGACGCGGCCGCCCGCTCCGCCTACCACGGGCTGGTCCGAAGCGACGGGTTCGCCGAGTGGTTCGCCCGGGTGACGCCGGTGGAGGAGCTCGGACAGCTGCCGATCGGCTCGCGGCCGGCGCGGCGCGGGCTCGCCCTGTCCTCCCTGGAGGACCTGCGGGCGATCCCGTGGGTGTTCGCGTGGACGCAGGCCCGGGTCAACCTCACCGGCTGGTACGGCGTGGGCGCGGGCCTGGAGGCGGTCGGCGACCTCGACGCGTTGCGTGAGGCGTACGCGCAGTGGCCGTTGTTCACCGTGACGATCGACAACGTCGAGATGTCCCTCGCCAAGACCGACGCCCGGATCGCGCGCGGTTACCTCGAACTCGGTGGCCGCCCCGAACTCTCCGCGCAGGTGCTCGAGGAGCACCGACGGACGACGGAGTGGGTGCTCAAGGTCGCGGGCCACGAACGGCTGCTGGAGGGCCGCCGGGTGTTGGGCCGCGCGGTGGAGCTCCGCAACCCCTACGTGGACGCGCTGTCCTACCTCCAGCTCCGCGCGTTCCGCGCGCTGCGGACGGAGAACCTCTCCGACGGCGAGGCGGAGCGCCTGCGCCGGTTGGTCCTGCTCACGGTCAACGGCGTCGCGGCGGGGCTGCAGAACACCGGCTGAGCGCGAGCGTCACGGCACCGGGTGGATCGCACGGCGGTCCACCCGGTGCCTGGTTTTGGTCAGGCCGACCGCTTGTCCGGCCCGCACGGCGTTGGTAGACATCTGACGTCATGTCCCTCCGGCGGAAGGCGGCCCATGTCGGCACCGCAAGCGTCTCTTGACAAGCTCCGCGAACGCCGCTTCGGGCTGTTCGTGCACTGGGGGCTCTACGCGCTCCCGGCCCGGCACGAGTGGGTGAAGAAGCGCGAGCAACTCACCGACGAGCGGTACCAGCGCTACTTCGACCACTTCGACCCCGACCTCTACGACCCGAGCGTGTGGGCGAAGGCGGCGAGCGGAGCCGGCATGAAGTACACCGTCCTCACCACGAAGCACCACGAGGGCTTCTGCCTGTGGGACTCCGACCTCACCGACTACAAGGCGACCAACACCCCCGCGGGCCGCGACCTGCTGCGGCCGTTCGTCGACGCCTTCCGGGCCGAAGATTTGGGGGTCGGCTTCTACCACTCCCTGATCGACTGGCACCACCCGCAGTACCCCGTCGACACGCTGCACCCGCGCATCGACGACGCGGAGTTCCGCGAGCGTGAGGCGGGCAAGCGCGACATCGAGGTCTACCGCCGCTACCTGCACGGCCAGGTCGAGGAACTCCTCACCCGCTACGGCGACGTCGACGTGATGTGGTTCGACTTCTCCTACCCCGGCCGCGAGGCGTACGGCCTGCCGGGGAAGGGGCGCGAGGACTGGAACTCCGAGGAACTCGTCAAGCTCGTCCGCGGGCTGCAGCCGGACATCCTGATCAACAACCGGCTCGACTACCCCGGCGACTTCACCACGCCCGAGCAGTTCCAGCCGCACGCGGCGCCCACCATCGAGGGCCGGGAGGTGCCGTGGGAGGCCTGCCAGACCCTCAACGGGAGCTGGGGCTACGACCGTGACAACCTCGACTGGAAGTCGCCCGACCTGCTCGTCCGGATGCTGGTCGACTCGGTCTCCAAGGACGGCAACCTGCTGCTGAACGTCGGACCCACGGGTCGCGGCGAGTTCGACGAACGCGCGCTCGCGACCCTGGAGGAGATCGGTCGCTGGACCCGCCGCAACGGCCGGTCGATCTACGGCGCCGGGCGTTCGGAGTTCACCCCGCCGGTCGACGGGCGCTACACCCAGCGTGGTGACCGGCTCTACCTGCACCTGTTCGCGTGGCCGTTCCGGCACGTGCACCTGCCCGGGCTCGCGGGCCGGGTGAAGTACGCCCAGCTGCTGCACGACGCGTCGGAGGTGCGGTTCCAGGAGTACCACGGCGTCGACACCGACAGCAACGTCGGCGTGAAGGGCATCCCCGCGGGGACTCTGACGCTGGATCTGCCGGTGCAGCGGCCGAACGAGCTGGTGCCGGTGGTGGAGATCTTCCTGTCCTGACCAGGCCCAGACGACGTGCGAGGGCGTCCGCGGCACCGAGGTGTCGTGGGCGCCCCGTCGTTTTCAGGGACGTCAGGGACGTCAGGACGTCACGGGACGTCGTGCGGCCGGTCCGGAACGGCGTGCCGGTGCCCGAATAGGCTGGCGCAATGTCGCCCTCCTCGCCGTACTCCGACCTCAACCGGCCGCCGCTGTCGGAGGGGAGCCTGCGGTCGGTCCTCGTGCGACCCGGCCGGCTCGTCACCGACCTACGCGTGGTCGCCGAGACCGGCTCGACGAACGCCGACCTGCGCGAGCTCGCCCTCGCCGGTGCCCCGGAGGGCACCGTGATCGTGGCCGAGCACCAGACCGCGGGTCGGGGCCGGCTGGATCGCGCCTGGAGCTCTCCGCCCCGGTCCAGCCTGATGCTCTCGGTGCTGCTGCGCCCGACGGAGGTGCCGGCGCGGCGCTGGCCGTGGCTACCGCTGCTCACCGGCTGTGCCGTGGTCGAGGCGCTCGCCGCGACCGCCGGTGTCGAGCCGAGCCTGAAGTGGCCGAACGACGTACTCCTCGACGGCCGCAAGCTGTGCGGGATCCTGCTCGAGCGGGTGGAGACGTCGACCGGTCCGGCCGCCGTGGTCGGCGTCGGCCTCAACGTCAGCACGGTCGGGGACGAGCTGCCCGTCACCACCGCCACCTCCCTGCGGATGGCCGGCGCCAGCACGACGGACCGGGCGACCCTGCTCGTCGCCATCGTCCGGACGGTGGAGGCCCTCTACTGGGGTTGGCGTGCCGCCGGCGGCGACCCGGAGACCGACGGAGGTGGTCTGCGTGCCGCCTACCGCAGAAGGTGTGCGACCGTGGGGCGGGACGTTCGGGTCCAGGTGGGACTAGACCGCTTCGTGGAGGGCACCGCGGAGGACGTCGACGTCGAGGGCCGGCTCGTCGTCCGGACCGCCGACGGTGACCAGGTGCTCGGGGCCGGTGACGTGGTGCACGTGCGTTGACCGATCCTGGTCCGGCATGATCGGAGCATCCGTTCGTTCGCCGGGACGACGGTGACCCACCGCGACGGCGCGACGGCGAGAGGAGCATCGATGGGGATCTCGGCGAAACTGCTGGGCGAGGGCGAGCAGGTCTATCTGAGCATGCGGACCCACTGGAAGATCATGATCGGTCCGGTGGTCCTCTTCTTCCTCACCCTCGGCGCGGCGCTCGTGTTGTACGCGTTGGTGCCCTCAGGGGAGTACCAACAGTGGCTCCAGCTCCTGATCCTGGTGGCCGCGGTGCTCGGTGTCCTCGTCTACTCCGTCTGGCCCACACTCAACTGGATCGCCTCCACCTACGCGGTGACCGACCGCCGGCTGATCACCCGGCACGGCGTCATCACCCGCACCGGCCGCGACATCCCCCTCACCCGGATCAACGACGTGTCGAGCGAGCGCGGCCTGTTGGACCGGGTTCTTGGCTGCGGCACGCTCGTCGTCTGGTCGGCGGGCGAGCAGGGGAAGGTCATCCTGCCCGACGTCCCGCACGTGGAGACGGTCCAGCGCACGCTCTCGGAGCTGGTGTTCTACCGCGAGGACGACGATGACGAGACGCCCGAACGCCGGCAGCGCGCCCGGTAGCGACCTCGACCGGCTCGATCGGCAGAGCACGGCCCCGGCGCGCCGCACGTAGGCTTTCGCCCATGCCTTCGACGTCCTCCGGTGGTGTGCTGGTCCAGCGGGTCGACCAGGAGGGTCTGGTCGCCGAACTCGTCCTCGATCGCCCCGAAGCCCTCAACGCCGTCTCGACGGCCCAGGCGAAGGCGATCATCGAGGCGGCGGAGGCGCTGGCCGCCGACCCTCGGCTGCGGGCGGTCGTGCTGGCGAGTGCCTGCGAGAAGGCGTTCTGCGTGGGCGCCGACCTGAAGGAGCGCAACAGCTTCGACGACGAGGACCTCTGGCGCCAGCGGCCGGTGATCCGCTGGCTGTTCGCGAGCATCCTCGACCTGCCCGTGCCGGTGATCGCCGCCGTCCACCGCCACGCCCTCGGCGGAGGCTTCGAGCTCGCGCTGTCCTGCGACCTCATCGTCGCCGACGAGACGGCGATCTTCGGCCTGCCGGAGGTGTCGGTCGGACTCGTGCCGGGCGGTGGCGGCACCCAGCTCCTGGCCCGGCGGATCGGTTCCTCCCGCGCGGCCGACCTGATCTTCACCGCGCGCCGCGTCGAGGCGGCCGAGGCGGCCCGGCTCGGCATCGTCGATCGGCTGGTCCCACCGGGTCGGGCACGACGCACGGCGGCGGAGATTGCCGGCCAGATAGCGGCCAACTCACCGATCGGCGTACGACAGGCGAAGCGGGCGCTTCGGCTCGGTGCCGACGTCGAGCTCGGCGCGGGCCTGGAGATCGAGGACGCCGCCTGGCGCGCGACGGCATTCTCGCCCGACCGGCGCGAGGGAATCAGGGCCTTCAACGAGAAACGCCCACCGGTGTGGCCCGGAGAATGAGAAGAGTCCAGTGGTTCGGGCGGGGGAATGACGACACCATGAAGGTCTTTGCTGGCTGGGGATCGTGGGCGGAGGCTTCCCGCGTACTCGCACGTCATCTGCCGACCGGAACGACGCCGCATCTGCGCCGAGCCGTCCGATTCGCCGACCACTGGGGCGGCCGGCCGACGAGGTTCGAAGCGGCGGAGATCCTCGTCCGGGAGTTGGGTGTCACCGAACTCGGGCTCCTGACGGCAGGCCTGCTGCGTCACCTCGTCGACGACGCTCCCTGCACGCTGGAGCCGATCCGGGACCGCTTCGGTGCCCGGGTCGCCGGACTCGTGGATTCGCCGACGGTGCAGCTGGCCGGGCGGTACGCGCTGGTGCAGCGGCTGCACGCCTACCCGACGGTGGACTCCCAGCGGGACTTCTACGTCGAGACGTGTGAGTACTTCGTCCCGATGGCGAGTGCGGCGGAGGCGCGGTTTCGTGACCTCTACACCGCATGGGAACACGCCTACTCCTATCTCCTCCGCCCGGTCGAGGACCTCGAGGTCGCTGACCTCCTCGCCGCCGCGGCACACTGCGGTCAGGTCGACAAGAGTGGCCGGCCCTACGTCGACCACGTGCGCGCGGTCTCCAAGCTGACCCGCGAGGCGGGCGGCACACCGTGGCAGCAGTTGGCCGGCCTTCTGCACGACACGGTGGAGGACACCGTGGTGAGCCTCGCCCAGCTCGCCGACCTCGGCGTGCCACCGGACGTCGTGGAGATGGTGGACGCACTGACCCGGCGTCCCAGGGAGTCCCACGAGGACTATCTGGACCGGCTGGTCGAAACGCCGTCCGCCGTCCTCGTGAAGCGAGCCGACATCCGGAACAACCTGAGCCCGGTGCGCCTCGCCAGGCTCGACCAGCAGACCCAGGATCGGCTGCGCCGCAAGTACGCCTACGCCCTCGCCCTCCTGGACCGCGCCGCGGGGCCCGAACGGCCCGGCGCGCCGGAGGGTTCCGGCGAGCCGAGCCAGCCGGAGCGCTTCGGCGGCACTGGCGGTGCCGGCGGGCACGACCAGGCCGACGAGCGGGCGCAGGAGAGTGAGGCCGAAGGATCCGCGGCGTCCCCGGCGCCGCTGCCGAGGATTCCCGCGCCCTCACCGGAACCCCCGCCCGGGTCTTCGATGTCGGCCGGCGAACCACCGCCCACGGTCGAACACCACTGAAACCCTCCTGACCTCCACACCACCGCGGGCTCGAAACCGCGGGGGCACCCTCGGGTGCGCGACACTGGAGGGGGAGGTGGCCAGGATGCAGGTACCAAGCCGGGTCTGGTTGCGCGAGGTGGGGCCGCGGGACGGCCTGCAGAACGAACCACCCGTGCCGACCGCGGGGAAGATCGAGCTCCTGGACGCCCTGTCGAAGACCGGCCTGCGCCGGATCGAGGCGGTGAGCTTCGTCCACCCGAGAGCCATCCCGCAGATGGGCGACGCCGCGGAGGTCTGGGCGGCGATCACCAGAAGCCCCGACGTCACATACTCCGCGCTCGTACCCAATCTGGTCGGCGCGCGGCGCGCCGTCGACGCCGGGGTACGCGAGATCGAGGTGGTCGTCTCCGCCTCCGACTCCCACAACCGCGCCAACCTCAACCGGACGACGCGTGAGTCACTGGAGGAGCTGGGTCCGATCATCGCGCTCGCCCACGACAACGGTGCCCGCTGCCAGGTCATCGTCGCGACGTCCTGGGGTTGTCCGTACGAAGGGGACGTTCCGGTCGAACGCACCCTCGGCGTCGCGCAGGTCGCGCTGGAGGCGGGCGCCGACGCGCTGGCGTACGGCGACACCACCGGCATGGCCACGCCCACCCGGGTGGAGGATCTCGTCGGCCCGACCCAGCAACGCTTCGCCGGCACTCCCTTGTTGTTGCACTTCCACAACACCCGCGGCACCGGTCTCGCCAACCTGCTGACGGCGCTGCGGATGGGTGTCACGGAGTTCGACGCGAGTGTCGGCGGACTCGGTGGGTGCCCCTACGCGCCGGGCGCGAGCGGCAACATCGCGACCGAGGAAGTCGTCCACATGCTCGAGGACATGGGCGTCGAGACCGGTGTCAACCTCGGCCTGCTGCTGGACGTCGCGGCCCGCGCCGAACAGCTCGTGGGGCACGAGGTGCCCTCCCAGGTCCTGCGGGCCGGACCGCGCAGCCGGACGGTCCCCTACCCCGAGGCCGCCGAGGAACCCGCTGGTTAGGGGTGGGCTGGCGGGTGGTCAGTACCCGTCCGGGGTCACGCTGACCGTCGGCGTCGGCTGCGGAGACGCGCCGCCGCCGAGCGCCGCGACCGCGTGCCAGGTGTAGGACACTCCGCGGTAGCTGTCGACGATGCCGTTGCCGCGCAGGGTTCCACGGCTCGCGTCCTTGGTCGAGGTGTACAACGGCCGGCCGTTGAGCGCGAGTTGGACGGTGTTGTCCGGCCGGCGCACGGCGCTGAAGGTGCCGTTGATCCCCTCGATCTTGCTCGGCACCTCCTCGGCGGTGACGATCACCGGCCGCCAGATACTCGTGCAGTCCGACCCGCAGCGGATCTGCCTCGAGGTGTCGACGTTGTTCGTGTAGAGCGTGCGCCCCCGGGCGTCGACCACCAGTCGGCTGATCCCGGTGACGTCGAGGGTGCCGACCTTGGGGTCGGACCCGGTGCCCGTACCGGGTGACTCCGAGGACGACGGGGAGGATCCCTGGCAGGCGACGAGCATGGTCGCGGCGAGGGTTCCACCAAGGCTCGCCAACAGGAACCGTGTCGCCCGCATCGTCGTGGGTGTCGTACGTCGTGTCGGCCCCATCGAGATGTCCCTTCTACGGCCGGACGCAACCCGCCGGGCCACCCGCTTCGACGGACCAACGCCAGGTCATCGGAGGCTGGAGAGGCGCGCGCGAACCGGGCATCGGTGGCGTCTGGGTGCCCCGTTGCCGCGTCGTACCGCTCTCGACCTACCCAGCCGTTTCCGGGCTCTAACCGGGGCGGCGGCCGACTCGCCCGACACGCGGACGGGGGAGGTCCGCCCCGCACCGGGAGTGGGTCAGGCGAACCAGAGGCGGGCCACGGCGTCCCGGGCGAGGAGGAATCCGGCGATCGCGAGCACCCAGCCGGTCGCGGTGGTGGCGTGCCGGCTCAACCAGCCGTTCAACCGCTCCAGGATGGGGCGTACGCGTGCCGCCGCCGCGACGCGCCCCAGCAGCAGAACCAGCGCCGGGAGCACCATGACCACGCAGTACCCGGCGAGCAGGACGGCGAGGTCGGGCCAGTTCACCCCCGAGGTGGTCAGTAGGCCGATGGCGGCGAGGTAGGGCAGCATCGTGGCCACCTCCAGGACGGCGGCCGTGAGCGCCAGCGCCACCAGCCAGCCGACCGAGGAGTCGCCCGCCGTCACCCGCCCCCGCCAGCGGTTCAACCGTCCGGCCGAGTCGCCTCGCCGCCGTTTCGGATCGAACCGGAAGCTCCACGCGAACACCCCGACCCCGAGCGCGAGCTGGGCGTAGAGCACGGCGCTGGTGTCGAACGCGCGGCCGAGTGGCCCGGCCAGCACGTCCGCGCCGGTGACCAGGAGGACGCCGACGCCGAAGTAGAACGCCGCGATCGTGGCGAGGTAGAGGAGGGGGCGGCCGACCCGGAGTCGTCGGGGTGAGAGCAGGAGCCAGACCGGGATGACCAGCGTGCCGATGCTGGTGCTGTCCACCAACGCCAGCCCGGCCAGTGACAGCAGAAGTTCCGTACTCACCGGGCCCCCCCGCGGGATGATCTCCGTCATGGCGCGCCGGCCCCCGTGTCGGCGAAGAGCCGGTCGACGTAGGACTCCAACGCCCGGACTCCGGTCGCCGGCGGTAGGGCGTCCGGATCGCCCACCATGTCGACCACCAGTCCGTCGAGGAAGGCTGCCAGCATCAGCGCCTCCCGGTCCGGATCGAGACGGGCCGGCGCCTCGCCGGTCGACTGGGCGAACCGGAGCGCCTCGGCGCATCGCTCCCGGATCTCCTTCATCCCCTCGGCATGGCCACGCGCGAGCGCGGGATCGACCGCGGCGCGGGCGATGTAGGCGAGCCACATCCGGCTCTCGAAGACCCGCTCCTCGTCCACGGGCAGGAAGGTCGCCAGCATCCGCACCAGGGTCGTGCGCACCGAGTCGCTCGGCTCGACCGACCGCACCCGCTCGACGGTCCGCTCCCACAGGTGGCGGAAGGCGAAGTGGAGGAGCTGGTCCTTGGTCTGGAAGTAGCGCTGGATCAGGCCGACGGATGTGCCGGCGGCCGCGGCCACCCGGCTGAGGCTGGCGCCTTCGACGCCTTCCTTCGCCACCACGGCCAGGAGGGCGGTCGCTACCTGGCGACGACGGTGGTCGGGCTCCGCCGGCTTCGTCATGCAATAGAAAATACGGTCATATTTTCTCCCGGTCAACGCACGTCGCGGGACCGGGGACGCGGACCCGGATGGCGCGCCGTGACGGACCGGGGTCGGGTGAGCGCGACGCCGTCGGGCCGTCGCCGTACCATCGCCCCATGACGAGGAGCGGGTCGGTGGTGAGCGAGCAGACTGGTCGGCGTGGGACGAACCGGCCGCGGGGCGAGCGTGATACCGAACGCGACCAGGACGGCCTGAGCGGGTCGATGGGAGGCGAGCAGACCGCACGGCGTGGCGCCAGCCGCCCGCGCGGCGAAGCCGAGCAGTCCCACTCGATCCTGCTCGCCGAAGACGATCCCGCGATCTCCGATCCGCTGGCCCGGGCCCTGCGCCGCGAGGGCTACGAGGTCGAGGTGACGTCGGAGGGGGAGTCCGCCCTGGTCTCGCTGTCGGGCGGCGGGTTCGATCTCGTCGTCCTCGACCTCGGCCTTCCCGACGTGGACGGCCTGGAGGTCTGTCGACGGCTGCGGGTGGACGGCAACCGGGTGTCGGTGCTCGTCCTCACCGCCCGGGCCGACGAGGTGGACACGGTCGTCGGGCTGGACGCCGGTGCCGACGACTACGTGACGAAGCCCTTCCGGCTGGCCGAGCTGCTGGCCAGGGTGCGGGCGCTGCTGCGGCGGGGCAAGCCCGAGCAGTGGTCGGAGTCGCAGGTGGAGAGCGACGGTGCGGGCGTCCGCATCGACGCGGAGTCGCGCCGAGCCTGGCTGGACGGCGACGAACTGCACCTCACCGCGAAGGAGTTCGACCTGCTTCGCGTCCTCGTGCGTGAAATGGGTCGCGTGGTGACCCGTGACCAGCTGATGCGTGAGGTGTGGGAGACCACCTGGTGGTCCTCGACCAAGACTCTCGACATGCACATCTCCTGGCTGCGTCGAAAACTGGGCGATGACGCCTCCGACCCGCGGTTCATCACGACGGTGCGCGGAGTCGGGTTCCGGTTCGAACGCGGCTGATTCGATGCGTCGCCGGCTCGTCGTCACCACGGTCGTGATCGCGGTCGTCACCGCGACCCTGTTCGCGCTGCCGATCATCGCGTTCAACAGCCACTACTTCGGCAGTGGCTGGACCGAGCGTGTCACGCTGCTCGGCTTCGGTGTGGTCGCCGTCCTGGTCGCCATCGCGATCGGGGTGTGGCAGGCGCGACGCCTGTCGCAGTCCCTGGTCGAACTCGCCGAGGCCGCCGAACGCCTGGGCTCCGGCGACCCCCGGCCCCACCGCCACCGGTACGGCCTGGCCGAGCTGGATCGGGTGGCGGGCGCCCTCGAGCAGAGCGCGACCCGGATCGGGGACATGCTCGCCGCCGAACGCCAGCTCTCCCAGGACGCCTCGCACCAGCTGCGCTCCCCGCTGACCGCGCTGTCGATGCGGCTGGAGGAGATCCTCGCGATCAAGGACCCCGCCGTGATGCGTGAGGAGGCCGGTATCGCGCTCGGCCAGGTCGAGCGCCTGTCCCACGTCGTAGATCGGCTGCTGTCGCAGAGCCGGGACTCCCACGTCGCCCAGCAGACGCTGGTCGACGTCGACCACGTCGTACGCCAGCAGGTGGCCGAGTGGCGCCCCGCCTACGACCGGGTCGACCGGCGGATCGAGGTGACCGGCGAGGACGGCCTGTCGGTGGCCGCGACGCCGGGGACGCTCGGCCACGTGCTGGCCACGTTGTTGGAGAACGCGCTCCACCACGGCGGCGGGACGGTCGTCGTACGCCGGCGGATGACCGGGACGGCGCCAAGCGGCTCGGTCGTGGTGGAGGTGGCCGACGAGGGGCCCGGCGTTCCCGCCCAGTTGGGCCAGCGGGTCTTCGAACGCGCGGTCAGCGGCCGCAGCGGCACCGGCCTCGGCCTCGCGCTGGCCCGGGACCTCGCCGAGGCGGGCGGCGGCCGGCTGGAACTCATCTCCAGGAAGCCCGCGATCTTCGCGGTCTTCCTGCCTCGTGGCGACGCGGGGGATCAGGCCGCGGAGGACACCCGCGGGTCGGAACCGTCCGCTTCCCTGACGGCGACCGGGGTCCGAAAGACGAAGCGCCGGTAGGACCAGAAGCGGATCAACGTGCCGAGCCCGATCCCGACCAGGTTGGCGATCACGTTGGAGACCGGATCGTGCAGGTCGAGGGTGTAGTTGACGAAGGCCAGGATCGCGAGGTTGAGGACGAGCGCGGCGGTGTTCAGCACGAAGAACAACGCGTACTCGTGGTGGAGCGCCCGGCGTTCCCGATCGCGCCAGGTCCAGTGCCGGTTGCCGACGTAGGCGACCACGGTCGCGACGACGACGGAGATCGTCCGGGCGGTGAGCGGCTTGTGCTCGAGCGGCCCGTGATGGTCGAAGCCGTAACGCAGCAGGCTGAACCCACCGAGGTCGACGACGAAGGCGATCGCGCCGACCGCACCGAACTTCGCGACTTCTCCCGCGAGGAGCCGCATCCTGCGGGCGAGCGCGGCAGTGAGCTTCACGGGACCTCGGTCAGGCGGTGTGGGCGGACGGTGGAACCGTCGGAGCTTACCTGGACTCTCCGGACAACCGCGCCCAGACCCGCCCGCCCAGGCTGAACCCGATGCCGGCAGGTAGCCTCCGGGACGTGTCCAACCTCGTAGGAGTCCCGACCGTAGGGATGATCGGCGGCGGCCAACTCGCCCGGATGACGCACCAGGCCGGGATCGGCCTGGGCGTGCGGTTCGAGGTCCTCGCCGAGGGACCCGACGTGTCGGCAGCGCAGGTCGCCCGTTATGTGACCGTTGGTGACTACCGCGACCTCCGTACGCTCCAGGACTTCGCCGCCGGCTGCGACGTCGTGACCTTCGACCACGAGCACGTGCCGACCGAGCACCTGCACCGCATGGTCGACGCCGGGGTCACCGTCCGACCAGGCCCCGACGCCCTGGTCTACGCCCAGGACAAGGGCGCGATGCGGGAGCGGCTCGGCGCGCTCGGCGTTCCCTGCCCCCGCAACAGACCGGTCGCCGACGTCGGCGACCTCGACGTGGCCGCCAAGGAGCTGGGCGGCTGGCCGCTGGTGCTGAAGACGACCCGGGGTGGGTACGACGGCAAGGGCGTCTGGGTGGTCGACGACGCCGCCGCCGCGGAGGCCACGGGGGTGTTCTCGGCAGGGATCCCGGTGATCGCCGAGGAGCGGGTCGACTTCGCCCGCGAGCTCTCCGCGATCGTCGCCCGGTCGCCGTCCGGCCAGGCGATCGCCTACCCGGTGGTCGAGTCCGTCCAACGGGACGGCGTATGCCACGAGGTGATCGCGCCCGCGCCCGGGCTGCCCGAGCACCTCGCGCTGCAGGCCCAGGGCATCGCCCTGCAGGTCGCCGGGGAGTTGGGCGTCATCGGCATCCTCGCTGTGGAGCTGTTCGAGACGCGGGACGGCCGCATACTCGTCAACGAGTTGGCGATGCGGCCGCACAACACCGGCCACTGGAGCATCGACGGCGCGGTGACGAGCCAGTTCGAAAACCACCTCCGCGCGGTCCTCGACCTGCCGCTCGGGTCGCCCCGGCCGCGGGCCCCGTGGACGGTCATGGTCAACATCCTCGGCGGCGAGTACCCCGACATGCACAAGGGCCTGCTGCACTGCCTCGCGCGTGACCCCGGTCTGCGTGTCCACCTGTACGGCAAGGAGGTCCGGCCGGGTCGCAAGGTCGGCCACGTGACCGCCTTCGGTGACGACCTCGACGTCGTACGCGAGCGAGCCCGCCACGCGGCCGCCTACCTCACGGGAGAGATCGATGAGTGACGCGACGGAAGCATCGCCAGCGGCGGTCGGTGTCGTCATGGGCTCGGACTCCGACTGGCCCACGATGGAGGCCGCGACGAAGGCACTCGAGGAGTTCGCGGTGCCCTTCGAGGTCGGCGTCGTCTCGGCACACCGGATGCCTCGGGAGATGCTGGAGTACGCCGAGACCGCCGCGGGCCGCGGTCTGAAGGTGATCATCGCGGGTGCCGGCGGCGCCGCGCACCTGCCGGGCATGCTCGCGAGCATGACGCCACTTCCGGTCATCGGCGTTCCGGTCGCGTTGAAGCACCTCGACGGGTTGGACTCCCTCCTGTCCATCGTGCAGATGCCCGCCGGAGTTCCGGTCGCGACGGTCGCGGTGGGCAACGCCCGCAACGCCGGCCTGCTCGCGGTCCGCATCCTCGCCGCCACCGACGAGGGGCTGCGCGACCGCATGGTCGCCTTCCAGGCCGACCTGGAGGCGCAGGCCCGGGCGAAGGGCGAGGCGCTGAAGTCGCGGCGACGGACCCGCACCGTCGGTTTCGGCTGACATCGGACTGACGTTCCGCCGACGGTCGTCTGAGGTCGACCGCTCCCGATCCGCCGTGGCAGGGTGAGACACCCGTACCTGGCGGAGGGCGTGATGAGCGTGTCGCTGGTGCCCGTGCCGGCTCCCGTTTCGGTGGGAGCAGGTGTCGAGATCGATGGATCGGCCGCGGACGTCGAGGTGCGTCCGCACACCCTGCGACACGAGGGCACCCACGTGGTCGAGACGTGGGTGGAGGTCATCAACCGTTCCGACCACGAGGTGGTCGTACGCCGGCTCGACTCGGTCGCGCTCGACCTGCCGCCCGGCGACTACGTGGTCGACTCCTTCAGCAGCGGCTGGGGTGAGGAGTTCGGCCCCGTCACCACGCCGTTGCGGACGCCGCTGTCGCTCGCGTCGCTGGCCGGCCGCTCGTCGGCGAAGACGCACCCGTGGAGCGCCGTCCGCGAGCAGGGCGGAGGCGTGCTGGTGCTGGCTGTGGCCTGGTCGGGCAACTGGGTGCTCCGCTTCCAGGACAGCACCGAGGAGAGTTCGCAGGGCGGGATCCGGATCAGTGGAGGGCTGCACGACACGGCCTTCGCCAAGACGCTGCGGCCCGGTGAGAGCGTCACAGGCCCACGGGTGGTGCTCGCCTCCGGCGCCGACCTGAACGCCGCGTCGGTCGAACTCGCCCGGGTCGGCCGCGAGCACTGGATCCACGCAACGACTTCGCCGAACGGCCGCCGGTGGAGTGGAACCACTGGTGGAGCTATGAGGACCACAGCATCGACGAGGACGTCTTCCGCGCGAACGTCGACGTGGCCGCCGGCCTCGGCGTCGACCTGTGCACGCTCGACGCGGGCTGGTTCGGCCCGTCGGACCCGGCCACGCACTGGGTCGACCACCGCGGCGACTGGCATCTCGTCAACACCTCGCGGTTCCCGTCCGGCCTTCGGGCGCTGTCTGACCACGTGCACGCCCGGGGCATGCGGTTCGGCCTGTGGTGCGAGATCGAGGCGCTCGGCCCGAAGGCGGCGTTGAACGCCGAACGCCCCGATCTGGTCGCGCGGCGCGAGGGCGCGAGCCTCGGATACGTCTGCTTCGGGAGCCCCGCCGCCCGGACCTGGGCGCATGAGACGCTCAGCCGGTTGGTGGAGGAGCATGGCGCGGACTGGATCAAGCTGGACTTCAACCTCGACCCGGGACTCGGCTGCGATCGCACCGACCACGGTCACGGTGCCGGCGACGGACTCTTCGAGCACTACCTCGGCTACTACGCCGTCCTGGACCGGATCCGTTCCGAGCATCCGCACGTGGTGCTGGAGAACTGCTCCTCCGGCGGCCTGCGAATCGACCTCGGTCTGGCCCGGCACACCCACGTGACGTTCCTGAGCGACCCGGACTGGCCCGAGCACGGCCTGCAGATCCTCTGGGGCGCCTCGACGGCGCTGCACCCGAGCAGGCTCCTGCACTGGGGCTGGTCGCAGTGGTGGAAGTCCGACCACCCGCACCAGACCTTCGAGCCGGACTCGTCGTCCCTCACCGACGCCCAGCACGACTACTACCGGCGGATCGCCATGGTGGGCGCCTACGGGCTCTCCTGGAAGCTGCCCGACCTCTCCGAACGGCTCCGCGAGCGACTCCGGCACCACCACGCGCTCTACCGCGAGACGGTCGCGCCGTTCGTGGCCGCGGGTGACTTCCGTCGGCTGACCGGGCAGCCGCGTCGCTTCGGAGCGGGAGAGCGCTGGGCGGCGTTCCAGTACACCCGCACCGATCCGGACGACCATCTGCTGCTCGTCTTCCGGCTCCCGGGCGGTCAGGAGACGCGGACCATCCGACCGCTCGCGCTCGAACCGACGGGGGAGTACGCCGTCCACGGCGACCCGTCGGACGCCGGTGTGCCGTCGGCTGCCGGCGCCCCGGACGCCGCCGACCCGGAACGCCGTACCGGCGCCGACCTGCTCGCGAACGGCCTCACGCTCCGGCCGCCGGAGGAGGGGTCGGCGATCATCGTCCTGCGTCGCGTCGGCGCGAGTCGTGACAGTCCGACCGTGCATGCACCAGTCGTGCGGTCGCAGTCGTGAGGCCGCAGTCGTGAGGCCGCAGTCGTGAGGGGGCGGTCGTGAAGATCGAGTCGGTCGACTTCTTCTACCTGTCCATGCCGGAGGTCCGCGACATCGGCGACGGCAGCCAGGACATGCTGTTGGTCCGGGTCCGGGCCGGCGACCACACCGGGTGGGGCGAGTGCGAGGCGGCGCCCCTGCCGACAATCGCGAGCCTGGTCTGCCCCATGTCGCACAGCGCCTGCAAGCCCGTCGCGGCATCGGTGGTCGGCCAGCGGCTCGACGCGGTTGAGGACATCGCCCGGATCAGCCGCGCCGTCCGCGAGAACAGCCTCGACCTGCTGCAGGCCGCGCACGCGCTCTCCGGTGTCGAGATCGCGCTCTGGGACCTGCTCGGACGCCGTTACGAGACGCCTGTCCACGCGTTGCTCGGCTTCTCGCGTACCTACCCCAAGACGGCCTACGCCTCGGCGTTGTTCGGTGACACGCCGGAGGAGACCGAGGCCAAGGCCGCCCGGGTCCGCGCCGACGGCTTCCGTGCCGCGAAGTTCGGCTGGGGGCCCTACGGCCGGGGTGACGTCGAAGCCGACGCGGCCCAGGTCCACGCCGCGCGGGCGGGGCTGGGACAGGACGCCCTGCTGCTGGTCGACGCCGGCACCGTCTGGGGCAGCGACGTCGAGGCGGCGGCGGCCCGGTTGCCGGCCCTGGAGGAGTGCCGGGTGGCGTGGCTGGAGGAACCGTTCGTGGGTGGCGCGCTCGAGTCGTACCGCCGGTTGGCGGGCCGGGCTGCCACCGTGCGGCTCGCGGCCGGGGAAGGTGCGCACGACCCGCACCTCGCGCTCCACCTGATCGACCACGCCGGCATCGGATACGTCCAGATCGACACCGGCCGGGTCGGCGGAATCGGGCCCGCCCGGCAGGTCGCGGACTACGCGGTCAGGCGAGCCGTCACCTTCGTCAACCACACGTTCACGTCGTCCCTCGCCCTGTCGGCGTCGCTGCAGCCCTACGCCGGGCTGGCCGACCACGCGCTCTGCGAGTTTCCGGTCGAGGCGTCGGCACTGGCCCGCGACCTGACGCCCACGCCGATCACGCCGGACGCGGACGGTCAGGTCGCCGTGCCCGAGGGGCCGGGGCTGGGCCTGGACGTGTGCCCCGAAGCCGTGCGCGGGTACCTGCTCGACGTCGAGATCACGGTCGGAGGTACGACGCTCTACCGCACGCCCGCGCTCACAACGTGAGGTCGAGGTCGGCGGTCTGCCGGTCGTCGGGTTCGGTGACGAGGTAGGCCGCCGCGGCGGGCTCGACCTCCCGCGCCTCCAACGGACCGCGATAGACCCAGACGCGTACCTGGGTCTGCGCGTCGGGAGGGTAGTCGTGGGTGTCCCGGCCGAACACCTCGAGGCGTTCGCCGCCCTCCACGTCGTTCGGATGGTCGAGCAGCCAGTCCTCGAGGACCCCCCGCGCGGTCTCCTTCGCGTCCCGATCGATGACCGGATGGACCTCGTCGGCCTGGGTGACGCGCCACACGTCGCCGTCGGCGACGGCGATCTCGTAGGTGTAAGCCTCAGGCATCGATCCTCACGCCCACCCTCGCAGCTTCTCCAGCCTGATCCGGATCGGCACGGAGTACTCCGCGGCCAACTGCTCGTAGGTCATGCCGAGGCCCTTGATCCCCTCGGTGTACTTCTGGGCGTAGATCCGCCGCTCCTCCTCGGAGGGAAGCTCGGCCGGCGCCCGAGCCACGCCGTGCATGACCACCACGTCGCCGCCGTGGGGGTTGCTCTGGAAGTTGAGCGCCACCTGTTGGTTGCGGGCGAGGTGCCGCAACTTCGGCTTGTCAGGCTGGCTGAAGATGAGCAGTTCGGAGTTGGTCCACAAGAACCAGACCAGAGTCGGGTACGGCGTACCGGTGGAGCCGACGGTCGTGAGCCAGATCAGGGTGTCGGTCTCGAGGCGCTTCTCGACATGCGCCCCGAACTCGGTCGAGAGGTCGACGGTGGACATCAGGTGGTCTCCCCATGAGCGGTGTGTCGGCGTGGAAGTTCGATGGCCGGACAGCGGTCCATGACCATCGAGAGACCCGCGGCGGTGGTGCGGCGGTAGGCGTCCACGTCGAGGACGTCGAGCTGGAACCAAACTGCCTTGGCGCCGATCTGAACAGCTTCGTCGGCGACCGGGCCAGCCAGCTCGGAGCGGACGAACACGTCGACGCAGTCGATCGGGAACGGAACGTCGGCAAGCCGGGCGTATCCCTGCTCGCCGTGCACCGTCTCGGCCTTGGGATGAATCGGGACGATCCGCTTGCCGTAGCGCTGCAGGGTCTGCGCCACCCGGAACGCGGCTCGGGTGGGGTTGGTCGACAGGCCGACGACCGCCCAGGTGTCGCACTCGGCAAGGATGCGGTCGATGACCTGCGGATCGGTCCAGGGGTCACTCACACACCGATCATGCCGCGCCCCGCCACCAGGTGACACCCGACTTGTCCAAACCTTGGGTGCGAACTCGGTGCGAAAGGGGCATCGGACCGGTAACCGGACGACCCAGGTCGCTCAGGAGACCGGGTCGCTCAGGAGACCGGGTCGCTCAGGAGCGGCCGAGGCCGCGATAGGTCCAGCCGGCGGCCCGCCAGGTCGGGCGGTCGAGACAGTTCTGGCCGTCGACGACGTTGCGCTCGGCGACCACCTCGCCCAGCACGGCCGGGTCCAGCTCCCGGAACTCCTGCCATGCCGTCAGGTGGAGCACCACGTGAGCACCGCGGCAGGCGTCCATCACCGACTCGGCGTAGCGCAGCGTGGGGAAGGAGCGCCGGGCGTTGTCGTTGGCCTTGGGGTCGTAGACGCTGACCATCGCGCCGTGCAGGTGGATCCGGCCGGCGACGTTGAGGGCGGGGGAATCGCGGATGTCGTCGGTGTTGGGCTTGAACGCGGCACCCAGGACGGCGACCCGCTTGCCCACCCACTGGTTGCCGAGGACGTCGGCGGTCACGTCGACGACCTTCTGCCGGCGGCGGAGGTTGATCGCGTCGACCTCGCGCAGCAGGGTCAGGGTCTCCTCGGCGCCGAGTTCGCCGGCCCGGGCCATGAAGGCGCGCAGGTCCTTCGGCAGGCAGCCGCCGCCGTAACCGAGGCCGGCGTTGAGGAACTGCCGGCCGATCCGCTCGTCGTAGCCGAGGGCGTCGGCGAGCAGGGTCACGTCGGCGCCGGAGACGTCACAGAGCTCAGCCATCGCGTTGATGTAGGAGATCTTGGTGGCCAGGAAGGAGTTGGCCCCGACCTTGACCAGCTCCGCGGTGGCGTAGTCGGCGATCACGACGGGGGAGCCCGCGTCGATCACCGGCGCGAACACCTCGCGGAGGACCTTCTCGGCATGGGTGCTGGTGACGCCGAACACCACGCGGTTGGGGCGCAGGGTGTCCTCGACGGCCAGGCCCTCGCGGGTGAACTCCGGGCTCCAGGCCAGCTCGATGGAGGCACCCGGGGCCAGCTCGGCGATCCGAGCGGCCAGGCGGCTGGCGGTGCCGACCGGGACGGTCGACTTGCCGACGATCAGCGCCGGGCGGGTGAGCTTGGGGACGAGGGACTCGATCGTCGCGTCGATGTAGGACATGTCCGCGGCGTACTCACCGTCACGCTGCGGCGTACCGACGCAGATGAAGTGGACGTCCCCGAACTCCGCCGCCTCCTCGTAGGAGGTCGTGAAGCGGAGGCGGCCCGACTCGACGTGCTTGCGCAGCAGCGGCTCGAGCTCGGGCTCGAAGAACGGCACGTGACCCTCGGAGAGCGCGGTCACCTTGGCGTGGTCGACGTCGACGCCCAGCACCTCGTAGCCCAGCTCCGCCATGCAGGCGGCGTGGGTCGCACCGAGGTAACCAGTGCCGAGGACGGTGATGCGGTAAGTCACGTGCTCGAGCCTCCAGCGAGCCGGCAGGTCTACCTGTGGATTGTGCCGTGTATCTGTCCGTACGGGCGGCTGAGCCCCGCGAGCGGCAGGCTACCGCACCGAGACGGCCGAGTCCCGCTGCTGGTCGTGACGGCGTGGTCGCGTTGCGTGCGGCATCCGCGCCGGGTCCACCCCGGTCCGCCGGCCGGTCCGCAGGCCGGAACTGGTTGGCGTGACCGGGCTGGCGGAAGTTGCCTGGACGTACTATCACCGAAGTGGAACGCCGACAGCCATGCTGCCGGCGAGGAGCACGGAAGCCGCCGAGGAGGCACCGTGAACGACGTCCCGCTCTTCGCCCCCACCGAGGAACACGAGGCGATCCGTGACGCCTGTCGGGCCGTCTGCCGCGACAAGGTGGCGCCGCACGCGGCCGAGGTCGACCAGCACGCGACCTTCCCGGACGCGTCCTACGACGCGCTCCGCGCCGCCGACTTCCACGCGCCGCACATTCCCGAGGCCTTCGACGGCGTGGGTGCCGACGCGCTCGCCACCGCGATCGTCATCGAGGAGGTGGCACGCGCGTGCGCGTCGAGTTCGCTGATCCCGGCGGTCAACAAGCTCGGGACGATGCCGCTGCTGCTCGCCGGCTCCGAGGAGATCCAGCGGCGTTACCTGCCGCCCGTTGCCCGCGGTGACGCGATGTTCTCCTACTGCCTGTCCGAGCCTGATGCAGGCAGCGACGCGGCGGCGATGAAGACGCGGGCGGTGCGCGACGGTGACGGTTGGCGGCTCAACGGCGCCAAGCGATGGATCACCAACGCCGGCGTCTCCGACTACTACACCGTGTTCGCCGTCACCGACCCCGACCGTGGTTCGCGTGGGATCACGGCTTTCGTGGTGGAGAAGGCCGACGCGGGGGTGAGCTTCGGGGCCCCCGAGAAGAAGCTCGGTATCAAGGGGTCGCCGACCTGCGAGGTCTACTTCGACGACGTACACCTGCCACCTGGCCGGATGGTCGGCGCCGACGGTGAAGGCTTCAAGCTGGCCCTGCGCACCCTCGACCACACCCGGGTCACGATCGCGGCGCAGGCGGTCGGCATCGCGCAGGGCGCGCTCGACTACGCGAAGGGTTACGTCAAGGAGCGCCGGCAGTTCGGGCAGCCGGTCGCCGACTTCCAGGGCGTGCAGTTCATGCTCGCCGACATGGCCATGAAGCTCGAGGCGGCGCGTCAGCTGACCTACGTCGCGGCGGCCCGCAGCGAGCGTTCCGACGCCGACCTGACCTTCTTCGGCGCGGCCGCGAAGTGCTTCGCCTCCGACATGGCGATGGAGGTCACCACCGACGCCGTGCAACTGCTCGGCGGCTACGGCTACGTCCAGGACTACCCCGTCGAGCGAATGATGCGGGACGCCAAGATCACCCAGATCTATGAGGGAACGAACCAGATCCAGCGCGTCGTGCTCGCGCGCCACCTGCTGAAGTAGCGCATTCCCGGAGGGCCCGGCTCGCCGCCGGGGCGCGGGTTTCGCGGGCGGCCCCGGCCGCACCTCCACGGTCGGGGCCGCACCGCTTTGGGTGGGGCCACCACGCCTGGCGCGGTGGCCCGTCCGGTGGGCGCGATCCGGTGGGCGCGGTCCGGTGGGCGCGATCCGGTGGTCACCGGCCCAGCGCGTGCCGTCCGGTCGAGACGAGACCCTCGGCCCACGCGGCGTCCGGGCAGATCCAGCGCTCCCGGCACGCCGTACACCGGGCGTGCCGCAGTCGTGGCACCGGCAGCACCCGCCACCGCCAGCGCACCGTGAGGCGGGCCCGGTCAGGCCGATGGCTGCGCTCGATCTCGTGGGCGAGCGCCTCGACCCACTCGACGCCGTACTCCCGGGCGAGCGCGACCGAGCGGATCAGCGACCGAGCCGACAGTTGCGGTGCCTCAGCGGCCATGATAGTCCTCCCGACAAGTCTCGAGAGACCGGAGCGTTCCGGTCGGAGGACCTCGAGCATGCCGGTGACCAGGAGGACCACACGAGGGTCACCAGCGGACCAGCCGCGGACTTCGCGGGGGTCCTGGGCTACCAGGTCGTGCCCTAGTCGGCGGGGATCAGGCTGGGCGGGATGGGGTCGCCGTCGCGGAGCGCGTGGAAGAGCTGGAGCGCCTTGGGGCTGTCCCAGCGCACGGCGCTGCCGACCGGGGTGCTCACGCCGGGGTCGGAGATGGGAACCGTCAGCGTGCTGCCGCTCCCCGAGGAGACCGAGCGCATCGCCAGGCCGAAGCGCGCCATGTCGACGATCGTGGTCCCTTCGCCGACCGTGATGGCGTCGCCGGTCGCGAGACCCACGCGCGTGTAACGCACCGGGTTGATGATCGTCGCCGGGCTGATGGACTTCTTCATCACCGCGGACAGGAACTGCCGCTGGCGTTCGACCCGGCCGAGGTCACCCTTGGGGTCGAAGTAGCGGGCGCGCACGTAGCCGAGCGCGTTCGGACCGTTGAGGTCCTGGCAGCCCGCGGCGAGGTCGATGTGGGCCTTCTCGTCCTCGATCGCCTTGGGCAGGCACATGTTGACACCGCCCAGGCCGTCGACCACGTTGACGAAGCCGCCGAACCCGATCTCGACGTAACCGTCCATGAGCAGACCGGTGGTGTTCTCGACGGTCGCCGCGAGGAGTTGCGGACCACCGATGGAGAACGCCGCGTTGATCTTGTTGCGGCCATGACCGGGGATCGGCACATAGGAGTCGCGCGGGATCGACACGAGCGTCGGCGAGCCGCCGAGGCTCGGGACGTGCAGGATCATGATCGTGTCCGTGCGCTGTCCGGACGCGCTACCGGTGCCGAAGTCGTTGCGCTGCTCCGGGGTGAGGCCCTCCCGGCTGTCGGAACCGACGAGCAGGAAGTTGCTGCCGGCGCCGTTCTGCGGCCGGGTACCGGTCGGCTCGTAGGCCACCTTGTCCACCCGGCTCCACGCCAGCACAGGAACGCCGACGAGGACGACCAGCCAGGCGAGGACGAGCAGCAGGACGATGCGACCCCAGCGGATCCGGGAGCGCCGGCGGGGGGAGCGCGGTGGCGGCAGCAGCCGGCCGCCCGGAGGGACCCGTGGCGGAGGCTCGGAGGGCCGTCCGGTCCGCGGCGGGGGATAGTCGTCGTCGTAGCGGTCGTGTCCCGACCGCGGGTCCCGGGATCCCGGGTATACCGACTGAGGGCGGGTCGGATAGTCGGCCGCCCCCTCGTCCGGCCATGACCCGGAGCCCTGGTTGTTGCCGTACTCGTCGGACTGCGGGTAGCCGGCACCGCCTGGCGGGGGACCAGCGGGTCCCTGGCCGGGGCGCGTGGGCATCACGCGGGTCGACTCCGGCGGCTCGGCCTCGGCCCGGCGGGCTCTGGAGCGGTCCCGCGAAGGACGTGACCGTCGGGAGCCTTCGTACAGCCAGCCGTACGACGCGTCGTTGCCCGCGTCGTCAGGCTGGTCTGGTCGGTAAGGAGGGCTGCCGTTCGGCATGCAGGCACCGTACCCGTTCAACTTCAATCCAGCACGTTCGGTCAGCGTCGATCCCGCGCGTGCGGTCATCACGACTCTCGGTCGGCGTGGCGGTCCGGAGGGAGTTGTCCGGTGTGTTGGTATGGCGGCCATGACGGGGCGGCAACGGCGGCAGGGACCGATCGGACACGAGCGACGACGGCCAACACGGCCGAGCCCCGCCGCTGTGGGTGACGCGCCCGTCACCGGACTGCTGCGGACGCTCGGGCCGAACGGCGTACGGTTCCGGCGGGCGGTGTGCCTCCTGCTGATGACGCTGGTGCTGCCGGGCTCGGCCCAGCTGGTCGCGGGCAGCCGTGGGGTCGGGAAGTTCGCACTGCGGGTGGCGGCCGGCCTACTCGGTGTCGTCGCCCTCCTCGCCTTCCTGGGCCTGGTCTCCTCCCGCACCCTCATCTCCCTGCTCGCCAACCAGGCGTTCCTGCGCTGCGCGCAGATCGTCCTCGTCGTACTCGCCCTCGGTTGGCTCGCCCTCTTCATCGACGCGTGGCGGCTCGGCGACCCGCTCACTTTGCGCCAGAAGCAGCGGCTCACCTCGACCGTGACGATGGTGGTGCTCTCCGTGGTGGCGGTCAGCCTGGTGCTGACCTCGTCGCACTACGTCGGCGTGGCACGGGAGTCGATCTCCCGGATCTTCGCGGGCAGGACGGTCGTCGATCCGTACGCCGGCCGCTACAACGTGCTCCTGCTCGGAGCCGACGCGGGAGCGGACCGGGTGGGCCTGCGCCCGGACAGCATCACCCTCGTCTCGATGGACGAGAAGACCGGCCAGGCCGCGATGTTCAGCTTCCCCCGTAACCTCCAGCGGGTGCCGTTCCCGGCGGGCACGGTGATGCACAAGCAGTTCCCGAACGGCTTCGACTGCGGGGACGAGTGCCTGCTCAACGCCGTCTACACCTGGGCGACGGACCACAAGCGACTCTTCCCCGGCGTCGCCGACCCCGGCATCGTGGCGACCAAGGACGCGATCCGTGGCGTCACCGGCCTGCAGGTCAACTACTACGCCCTGGTCGACATGGGCGGCTTCCAGGAACTCGTCGACGCGGTGGGTGGCGTGACGGTCGACGTACGCGAGGACGTCCCCTTCACCGGTCCGACCGGAGCGCTCAAGGGCACCATCAAGGCCGGCGTCCAGCGACTCGACGGCTACAACGCGCTCTGGTACTCCCGCTCGCGTTCGGGCTCCAGCGACTACGACCGGATGGCGCGCCAGCGCTGCGTCATGTCGGCGATGCTGCACCAGCTCGACCCGACGACCGTGCTGCTGAAGTTCCAGGGCATCGCGAAGGCCGGGCAGCAGATCGTCTCGACCGACATCCCGGCGAGCGAACTCGACACCTTCGTCGACCTGGCGCTGCGGGCCAAGCGACAGAAGATCACCTCGGTGCAGTTCGTCCCGCCGCTGATCAAGACGGCGCGGCCGGACTACCCCGAGATCCGCGAGACCGTCCGGGCCGCCATCGACGCCTCGAAGGTGACGCCGACGCCCGCGCCGACCGGCGGGGCGGACGCGTCCGGGTCGGGTTCGTCGGACTCGGGCAGCGGCGGATCCGGAGGCAGCGCATCGGGCGGCAGCGGGTCCGGAGGCACGGACACCGCTGGAGCAGGGCAGGGATCGGCCGGATCGAGCTCCTCCTCCGGCAACTCCGCCGGGTCGACCGCGAGCCCCGGAAGCTCCGGTGACGAGGAGGATGCCGTGAGTGACCTGCGCCAGGTCTGCTCCGCGGCCTAGGGCCTCTCGCCCCGATCGAGTCCTCCCGGTGATCATGCCCCCGGGCGTCGCGGGGGTGGCGGCTCGGTAGGTTGTTCCCCTGCCTGGGAGTGCCTGACAGCCGCTCGGGCGAGGCCGCCGCGCCCAGCCCCTGAGGCTTGAGGTCCGGGGCTCCCGCGCCTGGAAGGACAGCCCGCCCTCTTCGTCGAAAGGGTCGCCGTGACGGGAAGACCGCCCTCAGCGCCGTACGACGCAGCCGGTTGGCCAGCGGTCTCGGTGGTGATGCCGGTCCTGAACGAGGAACGCCACCTGCGCACCGCGGTCTCACAGGTCCTCGCCCAGGAGTACCCCGGCCCGCTGGAGTTGGTGATGGCGGTCGGTCCGTCCAAGGACCGGACCCAGGAGATCGCCGAGGAGATCGTCGCCGGCGATTCGCGGGTGCGCCTGATCCCCAACCCGTCCGGGATCACGCCGAGCGCCCTGAACGCCGCGATCAGGGCGGCGAGGTACGACGTCATCGTCCGGGTCGACGGGCACGGCATCCTCTCGCCCGGCTACATCCGGCGTGCCGTCGAGGTGTTGGCGGAGACCGGCGCGGACAACGTGGGCGGCGTCATGGCGGCCGAGGGCGACCCGGGATTCGAGGAGGCCGCGGCCCGCGCCTACAGCACACCCCTTGGCCTTGGTGGCGGCCGGTTCCACGTCGGGGGACAGGCGGGTCCGGTCGACTCCGTCTATCTCGGGGTCTTCCGTCGCCAGACCCTCGATCGACTCGGCGGCTTCGACGACGAGTTCGAGCGGGCCCAGGACTGGGAGCTCAACCATCGGATCAGGCAGGCCGGCGGGACGGTGTGGTTCACCCCTGACCTGCGCGTGACCTACCGGCCCCGGTCCAACCTGCGCGCCCTGATCCGGCAGTTCTACCTGACCGGAAAGTGGCGGCGCGGAATCGGACGCTCGCACCCGGGTACGTTCAACGTCCGCTACCTCGCCCCGCCGCTCGCGGTCCTCGGCTGCGCCGTCGGGCTCGTGGTCGGCCTCGTCGGCGCCTTCGCGGGTCTGCCCTGGCTGCTGCTCGGGTTCGTGATCCCCGTGGTGTACGCGCTCGGAGTGATCGCCGGATCGATCCTCTTCGGCCGCGGGATGTCCCTCGCGGGGCGGCTCTGGCTGCCCGTGGTGGCCGCCACCATGCACATGACCTGGGGAGCGGGCTTCCTGGTCAGCCCGCGCTCGCTCGGCCGGCGTACGCCGAACCCGCCCTCGACCCACTCGACGCCGTCCGGTCCGTCGCCCCGATAGCTCCGTCCTGCCCTCGAGCGCCCGACCCGACCCACCGCAAAAAGTACGAAGCCGCGGCCGGATGGCCGCGGCTTCGTCGTTCTCGCGTCGCTTCTCGGGTCCTCGACGGTCAGCTCGTCGCGGCCGAGTAGGCCTTGACCACCGAGTCGGCGTCGCCGTCCATCTTGATCTCGCCCTTGTCGAGCCAGATCGCCCGGGTGCAGGTCTGGGTCACCACGTCGAGGCTGTGGCTGACCAGGAACACCGTTCCGGCCTCGTCCCGCAGCTCGCGGATGCGATCTTCGCTGCGGCGCCGGAACTCCGCGTCACCGGTGGCGAGCGCCTCGTCGATCATGAGGACGTCGTGGCTCTTCACCGCCGCGATGGCGAACCGCAGCCGTTGCTGCATGCCGGAGGAGTACGTGCGCATCGGCAGGTCGATGAACTCGCCGAGACCGCTGAACTCCACGATGTCGGCGTAGCGCTCCTTGGCCTGTGCGGGCGTGAGGCCCATGGCCAGGCAGCCGAGGATGATGTTTCGCTCGCCGGTGAGGTCGCCCATCAGTGCGGCGTTGACGCCGAGCAGCGTCGGCTGTCCGTCGGTGAACACCGCACCCCTGGTGGCCGGCAGCAGGCCGGCCACCGCGCGGAGCAGGGTGCTCTTGCCCGAGCCGTTGCGACCGATCAGGCCGATGGACTCGCCACGGTGAGCGGTGAAGGTGACACCGCGCACCGCGTGCACCTCACGCATCGCCGGTGACGCCTGGCGCCTGAGGATCCGCTTGAACGCGGCGGGTGCGTTGCCCTTGCCGGCGGTCGCGCCGTAGACGCGATAGACGATGTGCAGATCGTCCACGATGACCGTGGGCGCCTGCTCGTCGCTCTCCTTGACGCTCTGAGCCACGCGCTCGTCGATGCTCTCAGCCACGACCGTACTTCTCCTCAGCTCCCCAGAAGTACCAGAACCCTACGACGAACGCGACGACCGCCCAGCCGACAGCGAGCGGCCACGCGTAGTGGGGGGCGCCGTGCTGTTCGATGAGCGCGTCTCGGACGAGTTCGATGTAGACGGTCGTGGGGTTCGCCAACATGATGTGTTGGAGAAGCCTGTCGTGGACCCGCTCCGGGATGACGAAGAAGACACCGGAGAGGTAGAGCCAGGTCCGCAGCATGAACGGCAGCAGCTGGCTGATGTCGGGGACGGTCGAGCCGATGCGGGCGAGGATCAGGGCGAGTCCGGTGTTGAACAACGTCTGCAGCGCCAGCGCGGGGATCGCCAGCAGCCAGGTCAGGGTGATCGGCTCACCGGTGGCCAGCACGATGAGACACAGCACGAACATCGAGACCAGCATCTGCTGGAACTCGACGATGGTGGAGGAGAGCGGCAACGCCGCGCGCGGGAAGTGCAGCGCCCGGATGATGCCGAGGTTGCCTGAGATCGCGCGGGCCCCGGTGGTCACCGAGCGCGTCGTGAACGACATCACGAAGACACCGGTCACGAGGAACGCGATGAAGTTGTCGATGGTGTGCCGGGTGGCGAACAGCACGCCGAAGATGAAGTAGTAGACCGCCGCGTTCATGAGCGGCGTGAGCACCTGCCACAGCTGCCCCAGCCGGGCGCTGGAGTACATCGTCGCTGTGCGTGACGTCGCGAACGACGTGATGAAGTGGCGTCGCTGCCACACCTGTCCGACGTAGGTGAACAGCTTCGGCCGCGCCGCGCTGGGCACGAGGCCGTAGCGCGTGGCCAGCTCGGCGGGCGTCGCGGAGGTGGTCGTGGTGCTCACAGTTGCCTCCCGTGACGCACCGAGCTCATGCCGACGAGGGTACGACATGGCCAGTCGGTGACTGGTTGCTGCCAATCGGTCATACCAGAGGAGGCCTTCCCAAACGGGTCATTCGCCACACTGTGCGCCATGCGATCGGTTTACGCCGACCACAAGGGGTGCGGACACCTTCCAACAAACCGCTCGACCAGGCACTCAGCCCGGAGAGCGTACGCGTACGGGCAATGGTCAACACCACCCAGGTCGCCAGATAGGCAACGGCGACCGGGAGCGGAAGGTTTCGTTTGGCCAGCCAGACGCGGTTTCGGGCGTTCAGCCGGAAGTATGTCGAATGCCGCGTGGGCGACGTCGCCGGGTGGCACAGGACGCAGCTCGCGTCGTAGACGATGCGCCAGCCGGCGTCCAGCGCCCGCCAGGCGAGGTCGGTCTCCTCGTGGGCGTAGAAGAACGCCGCCGGGAACTCCCCGACCTCGTCGAAGACCGATCGCCGGATCGCGGCCGCGCCGCCCAGGAAGGTCGTGACCTCCGAGGACTCGTGTGGGTCGCCGACCCGCACGCGAGGGACGTGCCGGCGCTGGGTGGCACCGGACTCGGGATCCGCGATCCGGAACGACACGATGCCGAGGCGGGGATCGTCGTCGAAGAGGTGCCGCAGGCGTTGGGCCGTGGTCGGGTAGGGCAGGAAGCCGTCGTCGTCAAGGAACAGGATCGCGTCGGCGTTCGCGACCTCCAGGCCGGCGTTGCGGCCGCCCGGGATGCCCACGTTGGTGGGCAGCGCGACGACCTTCACGTCGTTCGGAACCTCCGGCGAGGGCACGCCGTTGGCGACCACGATGACCTCGATCGGGTCGCCAACCTGGTCCCGCACGCTGTGGATGGCCCGCTCCAGCCCTTCCGGGCGGTCACCCATGGTGAGGAAGACACAGGCGAGCCGGAACGGCGTGTCGTCGACATCGGTCACGCAAGCCGCCTCGACACCAGGACGCTGATCAGGTGCAGCACCACCTGGACGGCGGCGACGACGGCCACCGCGACGGTGAGGACGTGGGTCGCGAGGAGGTCGCCCCGCACCGCGTCGACGATCGCCGCCACCACGATGATCAGAGACAGCTCGATCGCGAGGATGAGTCGGTAGAAGCGGAGTACCAGCGCGGCCCGGCGAGCCTTGGCCAGCGCCGAGGTACGCGGCTCCACGTCGTCCTCGGTCACCGCGGACCGCCCGCTGCGGGCGCGGGCGATGTCGACGAGGTCGGTCTCGGCCTTGATCAGGATGGCGCCGAGCGCCGCCGCCAGGCCGAGGACGGCGTAACCGGTGGGCTCGACCCCGGCGGCCCGGAAACCCAGGCCGACCAGCAGGGCGGCCTCGCAGAGGTAGTGGCCCACCCGGTCGAGGTAGACGCCGGTGACACTGGTCCGGCCGGTGTAGCGCGCGACCTCGCCGTCGCTGCAGTCCAGCAGGAGGTAGAGCTGGACCAGGACCGCGGCCAGGATCGCCCCGGTCAAACCCGGGATGAGCAGGGCGAATCCGGCTGCGACGCCGGCGAGGATCATCAGCCCGGTGAGCTGGTTGGGGGACAGGCGTAGGACCAGGAAGAACCTGGTGGCGTACAGGGAGATCCGCCGCATGTACAGGCGTCCGGCCCAGTGCTCGCCGCTACGGCGTTCGAGGAGACCGGGCGGGTGCGCCTTGGCGCGCAGCTCAGCGATCGACGGCAGGGAAGTCATGGGGTACGTCCGATCTCCTCACCTGTGCGTGGCTGGCTGGTCTGGCGCGCTCGCGCGCTGGTCCGGAACGCATGATTATCCGGTCTGGACCTGCTGGGCGTACCCCCGCACCGCCGCTGCCACCGCGTCCTTGTCCAGGTCGCGGTGTTCCAGGATCGTGAACCTACCTGGCCGCGTGTCCGGAGCCCGGACCACGGCCGCTGTGAACTCCTCCCAGGTGAAGCCCAACTCGGTGGGAGTGACCGGCAGCCCGTGCCGGCTCAGGCAGCGGGTGATGAGGTCACCGCGCGCTCGGCCCTGCGGATCGTCCCACAGGGTGGACGCGAACGCCGCACCGACACCGACCTGCTCGCCGTGGGCGCCGGCGCGCCCGGGATAGAGCAGGTCGAGCGCGTGGGAGATCTCGTGGCAGGCGCCGCTGCAGGGCCGGGTGGACCCGGCCACGACCATCGCGACCCCCGACAGGACCAGCCCTTCGGCGAGGCAGCGGAGGAAGTCGTCGTCGGCGAGCGTCCCCGGATGGTGCAGCACGGCCTCGGCCGCGGTGCGGGCGAACGCCATGGCGAGTCCGTCGACCGCCTCGCCATGGAGGCTGTGGGCGAGTTCCCAGTCGGCGATCGCGGACAGGTTGGACGCGACCTCGCCGATGCCGGCCCGCACCGACCGCCGCGGCGCCTGGCGTACGACGTCGAGGTCGACCACGACGGCGAGGGGCGCGGCTACGCCGTAGGAGCCGCGCCCCGCGTCGTTGTCGAGGATGCTGACCGGCGAGCCGATCCCGTCGTGGGCGAGGTTGGTGGCGACCGCGACCATCGGGAGTCCGACCCGGGCGGCGGCGAACTTCGTGGCGTCGAGGACCTTGCCGCCGCCGATACCGACGATCGCGTCGTAGGAGCCACCTCGGACCTGCCCGGCGAGCTCGAGGGCGGCGTCGACGGTCCCGGCGGTCACGGTGTAGAAGTCGGCCTCGCGCAGGAAGGGCCGCACCCGCGCGGCCAGCTCGGCCCCTGACCGGGGTCCGAGCGCGACGGCCACCCGGCCGGCGGTCGAGATGCGCTGGTCGGCCAGCAGGTCGGCGAGGTCGGTGATGGCGCCGCGGCGTACGTCGACCACCACCGGCGTCGGAATCATCCGGGCGAGCAGGGGCACTAGGGCTCCAGGCCCGCCGCCAGCCCGCCCGTTGCGCTGGTGGGGTCGGTCACGGTGGGACGGGTCCGGCGGACGTCGTCGCCGACGCCGGCCGCGAGGGCCTGCAACACCCGCGCGGAGCGGGCCAGGTCGGCGTGGTCGTCGATCTCCACCCAGGGCAGGTCGCCGATCGGCGTGCCGTCGACCCGGAAGCCGTCGTCGATGGCCGCCTGGTAGCCGTCCTCGTAGTAGAGGTGCGGATCCTTGCGCCAGGTGGCCTCGAGCGCGGAGCTGAGGGCCTGCGCCGCGGCCGGGTCGATGAGGCTCACGCCGATGTACTCGCCGGTCGCCAGCGCCGGGTCCATCTGCTTGGTGATCCGGGTGATGCCGCGCTCGGCGGAGCAGACGACCTTCATCTCCTCCTCGGCGAGCGGTTTCACCGTGTCGAGGGCGAGCAGCAGGGCCGGTGAGGTGGCCCGCGCGGCCTCCAGCAGGGCCTGCTCGACGGCGACCGGGTGCACCGTGTCGCCGTTGGCGAGCAGGCACCCCTGGGAGAACAGGTGGCGTGCGCACCACAGGGAGTAGCAGTTGTTCCAGGTCTCCGCGCGGTCGTTGTGGATGAGTTCGAGGGTGACGCCGTGGCGGCGTTCGAGGTCGTCCCTGCGCGCGTGCACCGCGTCGGCGGCATAGCCGACCACCACGGCCACGTCGGTCACGCCGACCTGGGCGAAGTTGGCGAGGATCACGTCGAGCGGTGTCAGCGGGGCCTCGGAGGGCCCGGCCGGGGCGAGGGGGACCAGCGCCTTCGGCAGCGAGTCGGTGTAGGGGCGCAGGCGGCGACCCGTACCCGCGGCGAGCACCATGCCGATCATCACGCGCCTCCGTTCATGGCCGGGACCGATGCCGAGGCCCGGTCGCGGACCCGGGCGGCGGTGGCGACGACGCTCTCGCCCACGAAGACCAGCGCGAGCGCGGCGGCCAGCACGATGAGTCCCGTCTGCAGCACCGTGGCGCCGCCGAGCCCCATGAGCCCGACGAGGAGCATCCGGCCGTCGTGACCGAGGGTGACGATGGTGAGCCACCTGGGCGGGGTCGATCCGTCTTCGCGGAGACGGTACACGGTGTCGTAGTGGTGGAAGGCGCACGCGGCGACGTAGCCGAACGCCGCCGGCAGGGCGGCCGGGGCGACCAGGGCCGCGAGCGTGACGGCGAGGGCGTACTCGGCGGCCCGGAAGGACGGTGGGAGCACCCAGTCGGCCCAGCCGTTGAGCGGCTGCCGGCTCGCGAAGCCGACCAGCAGGGCGTACCACAGGACTCCGAGCAGCACCCAGGCCGGACCGACCGAGGGCACCACGGCCAGCGAGAACCCGAGCGCGAGCAGGGCGATCAGGGTGGTCAGGGGGGCGGGCAACGAGCGACCCGGAAGCGCGTTGTGGACGATCCACCCGACCGGTCCGACGTCGACCATCGTGCCGAGGGACAGTCCCGCCGGCTTGGACCAGGGCCGGCGCACCCTGCGCAGGCTGCGGAGGAGGCGGCCGAGGAAGGCGTACCCCGCGGCCAGCACGCCGACCGCGAGCAGGACGACGAGGACGACGCGCGGTGTGGTGAACGCCACGAGCAGACAGATCAGGGCCGACCGCTCGCCCTGGGGCAGGACCGCGGCGCGGCGCAGCCAGACCTTCCAGCGGCCGCCGTGGAGTCGGGCCTGCACCTGGTCGGCGAGGGCGGGTGCCTCCTCCGTGGGGTCGGCCGTGACCTCCTCGTAGGCGGCGTGCATCTGGTGCCGCACCGTCTGGAACGCCATGGCCGCCGCCGCGAGCCACCAGATCGACGGGTCGGAGTGGGCCACGCCGAACGCCAGGCCGGCGAACAGCGCGTACTCCTTCACCCGGTCGAAGGTGAGGTCCAGGCGGGCACCGAGCTTGCTGTAGGAGACGGTGTAGCGGGCGAGGTCGCCGTCGATGCAGTCGAGGGCGAAGGAGATGTGGAAGACGATGGCGCCGAGCACCCAGCCCGAGCGCGTGCCGGTGGCGACCAGCGCCGCCGCGCCGAGTGCAACGACGAGCGACAGGACGGTGATCTGGTTGGGCGTCAGGCCGAGCCGGGCGAACCACCTGGCCACGTAGCCGGAGTAGCTGCGGACGAAGAACGTCGTGAAGGCGGTGTCCTCGGCCTTGACCGCGCTCCTCAGCCGGACGCGCTCCTCGTCGACGGCACGGGCCCGAGCCTCGAACGCGGCGCGCTCCGCGGCTGTCTCGGCGAGCCCGGCGACCAGCGGGGCGGGGTCCATCCGGGTGACGGTGGTGGTGTGGCCGAGCGCGTCGGTGATGTCGGCGACGTCGACGGGCCGGAGGGCCGAGGTGTCGGGTTCGGCGGAGACCTGGGTCCGCACGTCGGTCGCCCTCTCCACCGAGGGGCGGGACGGGGCGGACTGGGTCGCTTGGGCGTTGTCGGCGTCCGGGCGCGCCGCGGCCGCGGCGAGAGCGTAGGAGAGGGCGGCGAGCAGGCCCTGCCGCGCGGCGGGTGACACCGCGAGGGTGCCGGGGCCGGCGATGGCGTCGCGGCGCGCGTCGCACAGGGCCCGGCGCAGGGCGTGGAGGTGGCCGACGTAGCGGGAGTCGACCAGGGCGATTCGGCCGGGCGGTGCTGCGGAGAGCGCGGCCGGGAGATCCTCCACCACGTCGATGTCCATCACGTCGTAGCCGAGCGCCCGCAGTTGGCGGGCGACCGGACGGGGCCCCGGCTCGGTGGGGACGACGGGTCCGACGAGGAACGCGGTCGGCAGCGGGATCACCCCTGTCTGATGGAAACGCCCATCCTAGAGCGTTTACGACGACCAACGGTTCGGACGTGTGCTGCCCAGCATCGAACGTTCAGCTCGCGGGACCTACCAGCAGTGACCGTCGAGCTGCGGACTGTGTTCTCCGGCGTGGCTACCCGACCGTAGCGGCCTGGGCCCGCGCGGCGCATCCTGGCCCGGTGTTCCGAAAATTTGCACACGATTACGGCACGCTTACTTTCCGACACCGATGACGATCCGTACGATCGCCTTCACAGATCGCAGATCGTTTGAGGGGTAAGGCCCGAGCCGGGCGGGCCGCTGCCAGCAGAACGACAAGACCGCGAGAAGGAGGTCGATGTCGATGGCGACGTCGTTACTGACGTCGACTGCGGAGCCTTCGCCCGGAGGGGCTCCAGTCTTCGTGCCCGGATACGGGTGGGTGGACTGGTCGAAGGAACTGCTCGATGCACAGGCCCGGTACCTACTACTACTCCACCAGCCCGACCAGAGCTGGACGAAGTTGCGTCTGGTCGGATCACGTCGGGTCGACCCACCCCGATGCCTGTACTGCGGTCAGGAGTGGACCTGCGCGGAGTTCGCGTGGGCCAGCGCCTGGCTGTCACCGCTGGGACGGCTCTGGGGACGGCACATGCGCGACCGAGGCGGTCGCCACCGGGCGCCCGGGCCCGCCCGAGTGGGCGGAGCGGCACGAGTGGGCGGCGGGGCCGGCCGCCGGAGTGCATGACCCCGATCAGCTAGGTCAGTCGATCAGCTGAGCCAGGGGAGAGGTCCGGCCGCGGCCACCACGCAGGGGGTGGCCACGCGGTCCGATTCGACCCACCTCGAAGATCTTCGACCCAACCGCCGGTCCAGACCGCGCCCTGTTGGAGCCGGTTCGACACCACTGCGACGGCCCACCCGAGAAGCGACGACTCACCGCGCCGCACCTCCGCGCGGACGGTGGCCGCGCGGCTGCGGTCCGGCGGAGCCCCGACTAGGGTGAACTGCCATGACCTGGCTCGTTACCGGAGGCGCCGGTTTCATCGGCGCGCACGTCGTCCATGCCCTCCATGCCGCAGGGGAGCAGATCGTCGTGCTCGACGATCTGTCCACAGGCGTTCCGGAGCGCATCGCGGGTGTGGAGGACGTCCCACTCGTCACGGGGTCGGTGCAGGCGACCAGTCTGGTCGCCCAGTTGCTGCGCGACTACGAGATCAGCGGCGTCGTCCACATCGCCGCCAAGAAGCAGCCGGGTGAGTCCGTCGAGAACCCGCTCCTCTACTACCGCGAGAACATCGGCGGGCTGGAGTCGCTCCTGCGGGCCATGTCCGAGGTCGGTGTCGACTCACTGGTCTTCTCCTCCAGTGCCTCCACCTACGGCAACCAGGACACCGACGTCCTCACCGAGGACGCGATCTGCCGGCCCGAGTCGCCCTACGGCGAGACCAAGCTGGTGGCTGAGTGGTTGATCGCCGACGTGGCCCGGGTGTCGGGTCTGCGCTACGTCAACCTGCGCTACTTCAACGCCGCCGGCGCGGCGCGCCCCGAACTCGCCGACACCGGCGCGTTCAACCTGATCCCGATGGTCTTCGAGAGCCTGACCGCCGGAAAGGCGCCGCGGATCTTCGGCGACGACTACCCGACGCCCGACGGCACGACGATCCGCGACTACATCCACGTGGCCGACATCGCCTCGGCCCACGTGGCGGCGGCACGACACCTCGCGAGCGGAGCCGACGCCAGGCACGTCCTCAACGTCGGCACCGGTCGCGGCTCCTCGACGAGGGAGATCGTCGAGGCCATCCTGGAGGTGTCGGGTCACACCGAACTCACCCCCGAGGTCCACCCCCGGCGAGCGGGCGATCCCGCCGTCTCGATCGCCTCCGCCGAGCGGATCGCGCGGGTGCTCGGCTGGTCCGCCCAGCACGACATGCGGGCGATCGTCGCCGACGCCTGGGAAGGGTGGCTGTTCCATCATCCCGAGGCACGCCGGGAGACGTGACCCTCGGACTCCTGGAAGGGGAGGGCGCATGACGGAGCCGAACGCCGTGGACGCGGTGGGCGCGGTGGATCCCGGGGCGGAGGAGCCGGCCGCGGCCCTGACCGTCACCGATGGTTGTGTGCCCGGCCAGATCCTGTGGGAGCCGCCCACCGACATCCGCGACCACAGCCGGATCGGCGACTACCTCCGCTTCCTCGAGCGGGAACGCTCCCTGCGGTTCGACGACTACGCCGCCTTGTGGCGATGGTCCGTCGACGACCTGGCGGGTTTCTGGGGGAGCGTCTGGGACTACTTCCGGGTCCAGAACCTGCGCGTGGCGGGGGCTGGGGCCATCGACGCGGGCCGCGGCTTCGCCGAGGCCCCGGACGACGCCGTGCTCGCGCGCGCCACCATGCCCGCGGCGGAGTGGTTCCCGGGCACCCGCGTCAACTACGCCGCGCACATGCTGGCCAACCTGCCCGCGCAGGGCCCGGTGGTGGTGGCCCGCTCCCAGACCAGGGGCCCTGTCGAGCTCTCCGCCGACGAACTCCGCGCGGCGGTCGCCCGGGCGCGGGCCGGGCTGGTCCGGCTCGGGGTCGGCCGCGGCGACCGGGTCGCCGCGTACCTCCCGAACATCCCCGAGACCCTGGTGCTGCTCCTCGCGAGCGCGAGCCTCGGTGCGGTGTTCTCCTCCTGTGCCCCGGAGTTCGGCACCCGCAGCGTCGTCGACCGGTGGAGCCAGATCGAGCCGCGCGTGCTCGTGGTGGTGGACGGATACCGGTACGGCGCGAAGGAGGTGGACCGGGTCGAGGAGGTGGCGGCGATCCGGGCGGAGCTGCCCACGCTGGAGCACGTCGTGGTCGTTCCGTACTTCCGCGCCGAGCCCGGTCGCGTCCCCGACTCCCTGGGCTGGGACGACCTGCTCGCGGGGGAGGAGCCGGGGGAGCTGGAGTTCGAGCCGGTGCCGTTCGACCACCCGCTCTACGTGTTGTACTCCTCAGGCACCACCGGCCTGCCGAAGCCCATCGTGCACGGGCACGGCGGCATTCTCCTCGAGCACCTGAAGGCCTTGGCGCTGCACTTCGACCTCGGCCCGGGCGACCGCTTCTTCTGGTTCTCGACGACGGGCTGGATGATGTGGAACGTCGTCGTCTCCGGCCTGCTCGTCGGTTCGACGGTCGTGCTGGTCGACGCCAACCCCGGCCATCCCGATCTCGGCTACCTGTGGCGGATGGCGCAGGAGTGCGAGGTGACGGTCTTCGGGACGAGCGCGCCGTTCCTGATGAGCTGCCGCAAGGCCGGGTTGCGTCCGAACCGCATCGCCGACCTGTCCCGGATCCGTGGGCTGGGCTCGACCGGTGCCCCGCTTCCGGTCGAGGGTTTCGGCTGGGTCTACGAGAACGTCAACCCCACCCTGCTCCTGCAGTCCTTCTCCGGTGGGACCGACCTGTGCACGGGGTTCGTCGCCGGCTCGCCGCTGCTCCCGGTCTACGCCGGCGAGCTTGCCTGCCCCTGCCTCGGCGCGGCCGTCGCGGCCTACGACCCGGCCGGACGCCCCGTGGTCGGTCAGCTCGGCGAACTGGTCCTCGAACGTCCGATGCCGTCCATGCCGGTCGGATTCTGGGGTGATCCCGACGGGTCCCGCTACCGCGCCGCGTACTTCGAGGAGTTCCCCGGAGTCTGGCGGCACGGCGACTGGGTCCAGGTCACCTCGCGGGGCACCTGCGTCATCACCGGCCGGTCGGACGCGACACTCAAGCGCGGGGGCGTCCGGATGGGAACGGCGGAGTTCTACTCCGTCATCGAGGGCTTCGACGAGATCGCCGACAGTCTGGTCGTCCACCTGGAGCGGACCGGCGCGTCGGCGCCCCGTGGGGACGAGGGCGAGGAACTCCTGCTTTTCGTCGTCCTCGCCGAGGGCACGCGACTCGACGACGACCTGCGGCGGCGGATCGCGGTCGAGTTGCGCCGTAGCCTGTCGCCACGGCACGTACCCGACGAGATCGTCCCCGTGAGTACGATCCCGCGCACGCTGTCCGGCAAGAAGCTCGAGGTCCCGGTGAAGCGGATCCTGGAGGGCCGGCCGGTCGACGAGGCCGCGAGTACGGGGGCGCTGGCCGATCCCGGGTCGCTGGCGGCGTTCGAGGCCTACGCCCGCCGCCGCGGCACCGGCTGAGCCGCAGAGCCCGCGCGCCGAGGCTCAGGACGCGGGCTCAGGAGTCAGCGGCTCCGGGGCGGGGGCTCAGGAGTCGGAGGAGTCGGCCGCGCCCAGGCGGGCGAGGGTCACCTTCTCCGCCGCCGTCCGGCGTTCGACCAGGCCGAGGTCGGGGTTGCGGACGACGACGACCGAGCCCCGCCGCGCGAGTGGCGCGAGCAGCGCGTCGAGGTATCCGTCCGGGCCGGCGGGGTTGGTGTCGGTCATCAGCCGGCCGCCCGGCGCCAGGTCGAGTTCCTGTGCCCGGCCGAGGGCGGTCTCGACCAACCGCGGGCCCGTCACTGTGGCCCCATCGAGTTCGAGCGCCGGTCCCTCCGGGTCGAGCGGGACGTACGGCGTGAAGCGGTCGGCGAAGCCCGGAACCTCGGCGCCGTAGTCGAGGACGCCGGCCGGCAGCGGCTCGGTGAAGGATCCGCCCAGTGGTCGCAGCGCCAGGGCGATCGTGTCCCGCCCACCCGCCGCCACGGCCGCGGGGAGGGCGTCCGGACCGGTGACCACGACATCCGCGCCGGCGGGCCCGTCGAGCGTCACGGTGAGGCCGGCCGACCACGCGGCCAGCATCCACACCGCGCCCTGCCAGTGCGGCGGCAGCATGATCGCGACCCGGTCGCCCGGGTCGGTGCCGAGGCCGTCCTGGAGGAGGTTCGCGGTCTTGGCCACCCAGTTGTCGAGGGTCGCGAGTGAGAGTTCGACGCGTTCGCCGGTGGCGTCGTCGTAGAACGTGAGGAACGGGTTGGCCGGGTCGGCGGCCAGTGCGTCGGCCAGGAGCCGGGCGGGACTGTTCGGGATCGCCACGTCTCCGGAGCCTAACGGCCACCGCCCCACGGCCGGCTCGGCCCACCGCGGCGCGGCCCAGGGCATGGTCGGCGAGCCGGTCGCACTCCGTGCGGTGATGAACACGCGACGCGACGCGCCCCGAACTTGTGGGAGCACCGGTTTGGGTGAGGCGCTCCCGTAGGCTCCGTGCCATGCGGTACGCGGTCATCAACGCGGGGGGAACGGGCACCAGGTTGTGGCCGCTCTCACGTGCGAATCTGCCCAAGCAGCTGCTGAGTCTCGGTGGTGGTGGCAAGAGCCTGCTCCGGCTGGCCTACGAGCGGCTCCTCGGCTTCGTGCCGGCCGAGCGCATCTTCGTCTGCGCCGGTACGTCCCACCATGAGTCGATCCTGGAGCACCTGCCGGACCTGCCCGACGGCAACTTCCTCGGTGAGCCCCTGGGTCGCGACACCGCCAACGCGATCGGCCTGGCGTCGGCGGTGATCGCGAGCCGTGATCCCGACGCCGTCCTCGCGTTCGTCACCTCCGACCATGTCATCGAGCCGCTCGACGCGTTCCGTGACGCGCTGCGAACGGCGTTCGAGACCGTGGAACGCGATCGGGACGTGCTCGCGACGTTCGGGATCCCGCCGACCTCCGCCCACACCGGGCTCGGCTACATCGAGCGGGCCGAACCGTTCGGTGACGCCACCACGGCCGGTGGACAGCCCGCGGTCTTCGGGGTGTCCGCGTTCACCGAGAAGCCCGACCTGCAGACGGCCGAGTCCTACCTCGCGAGCGGGCGACACCTGTGGAACTCCGGGATGTTCGTCTGGCGCGCCGACACACTGCTGGCCGAGCTGAAGCGACACCTGCCGGTCTCCTACGACGGCGTGATGGGCATCGCGCAGGCCTGGGACGGACCCGACCGCGACGCGGTGGCCGAGAAGATCTACGCCGGGCTCCCGAAGATCAGCATCGACTACGCCGTGATGGAGCCCGCGGCGCGCGGCGGCGACGCGGTGCGGGTCGTGGTCGTCCCGATGGCGGTCGACTGGCTGGACGTCGGGTCGTGGCCGACCCTCGCGCGAACCCTCGAGAACGACCCGGCCCACAACGCCAGCAACACCGTGACGGTACTGGTGGACTCCGAGGGCAACATCGTGGTGAGCGACGACCCGGAGCACCTGGTGGCCACGGTCGGACTGCGCGACACGATCATCGTGCACACCCCGGACGTCACCATGGTCTGCCCCAGGAGTTACGCCGAGCGAGTCAAGGACCTGGCCGCGCGGGTCCACCAGACCCACGGCGGCCGCTACTCCTGACCGGGGATGCCCCGGCGGGCGGCCGTGGGCTCGGCGTCAGGCGCCCTGCGGCTCGGGTGCGTCAGAGGCCGGGTACTTCTTCATGAACTGCTCGATCGCCTCGCCGCTGACCTTCTCGGAGTACTGCCGGCGTCCGTTCGCGAGCGACCAGTGGGTGAAGGCGATGTGCTTGCCCTCCGGGAACGCGCCGTCCGACGCCTTCCACGGCGCGATGATCAGCTTCTTGGAGTTGTCGAACTGGCTGGACTCGTAGCGTCGCGAGATCGTGCGCAGCGCCTCGAGTTGGGCGTCGTCCTTGGCGATGGTCTCGTCGTACCAGACGATCGTGTAGCCGTGCTCGAGGTTGTGCACGAGCGTCTCGAGTGCGGGACGGTCCTTCGCGTCGTAGAACTTCCGCCCGAAGGCCGCCGGCTGGGCCCAGTGCGGTCCGGAGGAGGGGGGCACGGTCTTGTAGGAGATCTTCTGCCCGGTCGGCATGTGCTCGGAGACACCCGCGGCGCTGTCGTTGGTGAGCGCGCCTAGGCCGGCCTCCGCGGCGGTCACGCCGAACTCCGACATCGGCTTGCTCGCGGGGTTGTCGATCATGCGGCTGACCGGGACCCATGCCGCCGCGCCGATGATGACCACGCCGACGAGCGCGGACACGACGATGAGGGTGATCGTGCGACGTCGCTCGGCCTGCTGCTGCTCGCGACGCATCTGCTGGACGCGCTCACGCCTGTCGTCCGGCTTACGTTTCGCCACGGTCTCGGTCCTTCGCTTCGGAGGCCCCGCGGGTGCGTGGCCGGACTGGGGCAGGGTCGTCGCGGATCCCGGGCGGTCCGCGCACCAGCAGCCTGCTGGTGGGCGCCACGTCCCGGTCGACCCGCTGGTGCGTGATCCGCGGGCAGACCCTAGGAGTGTACGGAAGAAAGCGGGGCCAATGGTGCGGAGCCGGCCGGAAGTGAACGCGGCCGATTCTGCGTGCCCCGGGAGCCGGAAGGGGCGAGGAGTCCCGCACACTGGTGCCGTGTCCGCGACGACCGCCGAAGTCACCCGCACCGTGGTGACCGAGTCGCCCCTCGATCCGGGGCTGACGCTTGGAGGGTTGCAGCGCGGAGCGGGCGACCCGGTGCATCGGCGGACGCCGGACGGCGCCGTCTGGCGCGGGATCCGGACGCCTGCTGGTCCCGCCACCGTACGGATCTCCGCCGCCAGCGCCGACGGCGCGGTCACCGGCCGGGCGTGGGGTCCCGGTGCCGACTGGGTGCTGGACCGGCTGCCGGCGTTGATCGGGGCGGAGGACGATCCGGCGGGATTCGAGCCCGGCTTGCCACTGCTGCAGCGACTCGCGCGGCGGTTCGCGGGTTGGCGGGTCTGTCGTACCGGCCTGGTGATGGAGTCCCTGGCCCCGGCGATCCTCGAGCAGAAGGTGACCTCGATCGAAGCCTGGCGGTCGTGGCGTGAGCTGGTCTGGAGGTTCGGCGAGAAGGCACCTGGTCCCACGCCGTTTCCGCTGTGGGTCCAGCCGGACGCCAGGACCTTCGCCACGTTGCCGTCCTGGGAGTGGCACCGCGCCGGAGTGGGTCCGCAGCGCGCGGAGGCGCTGGTCAGGTGCGCGCGGGTGGCCAGTGCGCTGGAACGGACCGTCGGACTCGACTTCGCGGAGGTCGAACGCCGGCTCCGCACCATTCCCGGTATCGGTGTCTGGACCGCGGCCGAGGTGATGCAGCGCGCGCACGGGAACGCCGACGCGGTCTCGGTCGGGGACTTCCACATCGCGAAGTCGGTGGGCTGGGCGCTGGCGGCGGAGCCGTACGACGACGAGAAGATGCTCCAAGTGCTCGAACGCTGGCGCGGCCACAGGTTCCGCGTCACCCGGCTGATCGAGCTCGCCGGGATCGGGGCGCCTCGGCGTGGGCCACGCCTCGCGCCGCGCGACTACCGCGCCTTCTGACCCCGGCTCCCGGGCCGAGGGGCCGGAGAAGCCGGGGCTTGGACGGGCGGAGGCGAGGGCGCGAGGCCGCCGTTCGCTACGAGGCGCTCGCTCCGATGGCCAGCAGTCCGACGACCTCCGCGTCCTCCGGAACGGCCGAGCCCACGGCGGTCACGTCGACCCGAGAAGCGGGCAGCCAGCGACTCGCGAGTCCCTCCACGGCGCAGGACAGGACCAGCCGGTCGCGCGCTCCGCCGAGCTCCAGCAGCGCGGCCGCCTGCTCGGCGAACGCCCCGGCGCCCAGGTACGCGACGGCGACGTAGGGGACCGAGGACGGCAGGCCGACCGCGTCGAGGATCGGCTTGCGCAGCTGTGCCTCCTCGACCTCCACGAGTCCCCACCGGGATCCCGCGCGGTCGGGTACGGAGTCCAGCGCCCGCCGGACCAGGTCGACGTCGGTGGGCGCGTCGGCCAGCTCCCGCGCGTCTCGTGACAGGCGCAGCGCCTCACGCCGTGCCTCCCGGGCGCCGAGCCGGAACATGTCGTCCTCCGCCGAACGCACCAGGGCGCGCACGCCCGGACCGTCCTCCGCAGTGACCAGGGTGCGCAGGCCACGGACTACCGCGACGGGTACCTGCGCGACCTTGCCCTTGACCAGCTCGGCCGCGCCGGCGACCTCGTCGGCGTGGGCGGGAGCGGTGACCACGAGCTCGTTGCCGTGGGCGTCGGTGCGGCCACGGTGCTCCTCGAGGACACGGACACCGGCCGCGCCGATCGCGAGGTCGGTCTGGCCGAGCCGCCACGGGCGACCGAAGGTGTCGGTGACGATCACGCCGACGTGGACGCCGAGACGTTCGGTCAGGCCACGGCGGATCTCGCG
The DNA here is from genome assembly GCF_014873875.1 of Actinopolymorpha pittospori. Lineage (GTDB taxonomy): Bacteria > Actinomycetota > Actinomycetes > Propionibacteriales > Actinopolymorphaceae > Actinopolymorpha > Actinopolymorpha pittospori. The sequence goes on from NZ_JADBEM010000001.1 coordinate 4,732,205, forward strand.
CGCCGAGTGGTCGGAGTCGATCGGCAGCAACAGCAGCCGGCCGGGCGCGACGTTGGACGCGTCGACACCGCCGGCGGCCATCACGAACCCGTGCCTGGTCTGGACGATCTGGGTGGTGCCGCGCTCGGCGACGACCCGGACGGTCTCCGAGCGGACCGCGGCGGCGCGGTCGGTGCCCTCCACGACCCGGCCCTCGGACTTGCTCACGATCTTGCTGGACACGACCACGATGTCGCCGTCGGCGAGGTGGGGAGCGTGCGTGGCGATCAGCTCGGCGAGGTCGTCGCCGGGCTGGACCTCGGGGATTCCGTAGACGGGCGTGACGACGACCGCGCCCGCCAGGGCGTCGCCGCTCACCGGCGTACCGCGTCGGCGAGGTCGAGCGCGACCCTGGCCATCTCGGCCACGGCCGGGACGTCGGTCATCATCAGGGGTACGGCTCGCGCGGCGATGCCGGCCTCCTCGATCCGGGGCACGGCGTCGGCGTCGCGTTCGTCGACGAGCCAGGCGTCGAGGAGCCCACCGGAGGAACGCGCACCGAAGTGCAACGCCACCCCGGCGGCGGAGGTGTCGACCCCGATCGCGGGCAGCAGCTTGTCGGCCATGCCGCGGACAGGGGCGCCGCCGACGATCGGCGAGAGCCCGACGACCGGAGCGGGCGAAGCGAGCACCGCGTCGCGCACGCCAGGCACGGCGAGGATGGGGCCGATGCTGACGACGGGGTTGGACGGCGGAAGCAGGATCAGGTCGGCCTCGCTGATCGCCTCGAGGACGCCGGGTGCGGGCGTCGACTCGGCGATGCCCTCGACCTCGATGTCGATCACCGGCAGTGAGGCGTGGTGACGGACCCAGTACTCCTGGAAGTGCAGCCGTCGGCGGCCCTCGGGGGCGTCCGGGTCCTCGACCGTGACGTGGGTCTCGACCCGATGGTCGGTCATCGGGACCAGCCGCACGGGGAGGTTCCACCGGGCGGTCAGGGTGGCGGTCACCTCGGAGAGCGTGTGCCCGTCGTCGAGCATCGCGGTCCGCACGAGGTGCGTGCCGATGTCGCGGTCGCCGAGGCCGAACCAGGAGGCCGTGGCGTCGTAGGCCTGGATCTCGGCGAGGGCGTTCCAGGTCTCCTCGGCCCGTCCCCAGCCCTTGGCTTCGTCGTTGCCACCTCCGAGGGTGTACATGACGGTGTCGAGGTCGGGGGAGACCTGCAGACCATAGAGAGTGAGGTCGTCACCGGTGTTGCCGATGACCGTGACCTCGGCGTCGGGGGAGTCGGCGAGCAGGCCGCGAAGGAAGCGCGCGGCGCCGATGCCGCCTGCGAGAAGGGTGATCCGCACGACCACCAGTGTGCCGCGTCCGTACGACCACCCGGTATCGGGGCGTCGTCGTCCACAGGCGAGACGGCACAAGACCGGCGAAGTGCGCCATAGTGGTCCCACACCGGCGGGGGGTCGAGTCAACCAGCCCGCGATATGGGAGGCTTCAGCCGGACATCTCCACCATGACTTGGGGGTAGAGCACGTGGTTACCGAGACAACCAAGCCCCACCGCGAGCTGTTCGCGTGGGTGCTGCTTGGCGCGAGCATTCTGCTCGGTGCCGTAGCGGTCTCGCGACTGGCCATCGACGCCGGTGGCATCGACTTCACCGCGAAGGCGTTCCTGTTCCAGGACCGGTTCGCCGCGCCCACGGTCGTCGGCCTTCTGGTCCTTGCCGTCGTCCTCGTGACACACCTCGGCGAGCCCACCCCGAAGGCGCGGCTCGTCACCCTCGTCGCGCTCGTCGTCCTCGCCGTGCTGGCGCTGTTCACTCTCGTGACGTGGCTGGCCGGGTTGGGTGCCACCATTCCGAGCGGCGCCGGGGTCAATGGCAACGGCAAGTTGGCCACCTCGGTGATTCAGATCGCCTACCTCGCGGTGGCGGGTGCCGGCCTCTTCTTCATCTACACCACGTTCAAGGCGCTGCCCCGCCCGGCGCCGAGCCTCGCTCCCGGAAAGAACGCCCAGCCGGGGCAGTTCGGTTTCGGCGGGCAGGGCGGCCAGCAGCAGTTCGGCGGCTACGGCCAGCAGGAGTACGCCCAGCAGGGTTACAACCAGCAGCAGGGACAGGGTTACGCCGCCGCCGGCTTCGCCGCGGCCGAGGCTGGCCAGTACGCGCCCGCTCCCGGGCAGGACTACGCGCAGGGCCAGCAATACCAGCAGGGCTACGGCAACCAGGACTACGGCCAGCAGGGTCAGTACGCGCAGCAGGGCTACGGCCAGCAGGGTCAGTACGCGCAGCAGGACTACGCCCAGCAGGGTCAGTACGCGCAGCAGGACTACGCCCAGCAGCAGTACAGCCCCTACACGCCCTACGGTCAGGACCAGGCCCAGCAGGACTACGCGCAGGAGCAGGGCCAGCACGGCTACGGCCAGGAGCAGGGCCAGCAGGGTTACCAGGACCAGGCCCAGCAGGGCTACGGCCAGCACGAGCAGGGCCAGGCTTACGCCGCCGAGCAGGGCCAGCAGGGCTACGGCGCTGAGCAGGGCCAGCAGGGCTACGGCGCTGAGCAGGGCCAGCAGGGCTACGGCGCTGAGCAGGGGCAGCAGGGCTACGACCCGCAGTACGGCTACGGCAACCAGCAGTACGCCCAGGGCCAGCAGCCTTACTCCCAGGACAGCCAGCAGTACGCCGGCTACGGTCAGCAGGACTACGCGGGCTACGGCCAGCAGCAGTACCAGCAGGGCGGCCAGACTCGCGGAAACGACCCTGACAGCACCCAGTTCTTCGGTCAGGACCTCGGGCAGCAGAGCGGTGCGGAGACCTCCGACCGTGGGGACAACGCCGCGGTGACACGAGCGCTGTCCCCTGAGCAGGGCGACTCCGGCGCCGACGACCACACCCGCGTGGTCCGGACCGAGGACTCCGCGGAGGCGTCGGACCGCAACACCGGCAACGAGCAGAACCAGCAGCAGGGTTGGTGGTCGCAGCCTCCGCGCTGACCGCCACCGGCTTCCTACGAAGACGATCGGGCCCGACCGGGAGTTGTTCCCGGACGGGCCCGATCGCGCTTCGGAGGAGCGGGCGTGGCGCTGCGTACGGACACCCTGTGGCGTCGCGCGCTGACCCCGCACCCTGCCCCGCACCACCCCCGCACCACTGCCGCACCAGCCCAGCACCGGGCCTGCGGCAGGCATGTGTGAGGTCGTCCATGGCTCGGCAAAGGTTTGTCCGCGTATAGCAGACCTCAAGTTGACGTCGCGGGATTTCCGGCATGTAATTTCATCTGTGTCATTCCTGCCGTTCCGGGGAAGTACCTGAACGGTGTGACATGAGCACCGCTCGGGGTCTAGTGCGGGACGGCGACGTCGGCCCGGTGTGACGCACGAGCGCACGACATCAAACGGGGACTTTTTCTCACGGGGACGTGGGTCGAGGAGGCGAGGACCGTGGCAGAGCCCAGCCTGCTGCACGGCAGCGCCGAGGAAGAGCTCAGCTGGCAGGAGCGCGCGCTGTGCGCGCAGACTGACCCGGAGGCGTTCTTTCCGGAAAAGGGTGGTTCCACCCGGGAAGCCAAGAAGGTGTGCATGGTCTGCGAAGTTCGTTCGGAGTGCCTGACGTACGCGCTCGAGCACGACGAACGCTTCGGGATCTGGGGCGGCCTCTCCGAGCGAGAACGCCGTCGGATGAAGAAACGCGCGGTCTAGGGCCCTCGGGAGCCGCTGGGGCCGCGCCAGGCCACTGTGGATGTCTTGCCAGCGGGCGAGGCGCGAGCGTGATTGCTCGCACCTCGCCCGCTGTGTCATACAGCTGCCGCCGGGGTGCCCGCGCCCGCCGGGCCTGTCACAGCCTGGCACCGTATGCCGGAAGCGTCGCGTAGTGTGTGCCCTTGCACCGACCCCACCCACTCTGTGAGGTTTCCCTTCCCGCATGAGCGAGCGTTTCGGAGTTGAGGCGTCGACGCGCCCGACCGTCACAGCCGTCGTCGTCGCCCACAACGGCGCGCCGTGGCTGCACGAGCTGATCTCGGGCATGCAGTCGCAGACGCGTGCGCCGGATCGGACCGTGGTCGTCGACACGGGCAGCCAGGACGGCTCGAAGGAGATGCTGGTCGGGAAGCTCGGTGGCCCCGTCCTCGACGCGCCGGCACGGATCGGTTTCGGCGCGGCCGTGGATCGTGCGGTCAAGGCCCTCCCGCCGCCCGGACCGGACGAGTGGTTGTGGCTGCTGCACGACGACTGCGCCCCTGCCCCCGAGGCTCTGGAAGCCCTGTTGCGTCTCCGGGAGTCGGTGCCCGAGGCGGCGGTGGTCGGCCCGAAGGTGCGCGACTGGCCTCGCGGCCGGCGGTTGCTGGAGTTCGGTGTCACGATCGCGGGCAGCGGCAACCGAGAGACCGGGTTGGAGTTCGGCGAGTTCGACCAGGGCCAACACGACGGCGTCCGTGACGTTCTGGCCGTCGGCACCGCCGGCATGCTCGTACGCCGTGACGTGTTCGAGCGGTTGGGCGGGTTCGACAGGCGGCTCGGGCTGTTCCGGGACGACGTCGACTTCTGCTGGCGGGTCCAGCGTGCCGGCCACCGGGTGGTCACCTGCCCGGACGCCCTGGTGCACCACGCGGAGGCGGGTCACCGTGGCTTCCGCAGGCTGGACGCCGTACGCGGCCGCCCGCGCCGGGTCGACCGACGCAACGCGATCTACACCCTCCTCGTCAACTCCGCCGCGTGGATGGTTCCGCTCATCGCCGTCCGGCTGGTCATCGGATCCGTGCTGCGGATCCTCGGCCTGCTGGTGGCCAAGTGGCCTGACGCGGCCTACGACGAGTTCCGAGCGCTACTGAGCGCTTACTCCCGACCCGACCTGGTGGTCCGCGGCCGCCGCGACCGGGCGAGGCAGGCCAAGGTCTCCGCCCGCGCCGTACGCCGCCTGCTGCCGCCACCCTGGATCGGCGTGCAGCACGCGGTCGACGCGTTGGCCGCACTGTTGTCGGCTCGTTCCGGTACGCACGTCGGCTCGGGCCGGCGCGCCCGCCGGGCGATCGAGAGCGGCCCGGTCGCGGAAGAGGTGGAGGAACTCGTCGACGACAGTCCCGGCGCCTGGCGCTGGCTGCTGGCCCGCCCCCCCATCATCGTCGTACTCCTCCTCGTCGTCGTCTCGCTCGTGGCGTGTCGCAACCTGTTCGGCGCGGGTGCGCTCGGCGGCGGCGCGCTGCTACCCGCTCCCGACAGCGTGATGGATCTTTGGCACCGGGCGTTCGAGTCGTGGCATCCGGTCGACCTGGGCAGTAGCCGGGCGGCGCCGCCCTACCTCGCGGTCGTCGCGTTCCTCGGCACCGTGCTCGCCGGCAAGGCGTGGCTGGCCCTCGACGTCCTGCTCCTCGGCGCCGTGCCGCTCGCCGGCCTCACCTCCTACTTCCTCATGCGCAGGGTGGTCCAGACCCGGCCGCTGCGGCTGTGGGCGACGGTCACCTACGCGCTGCTGCCCGCGGTGACCGGCGCCGTCGCCGCCGGTCGCCTCGGCACCTGCGTCGCGATCATCGTGCTGCCGCTGGTGGCACTGGCCGTCCTTCGGATGTACGGCGGCACGGGTGCCGCCACCGGATCCTGGAGCCCCGCGTGGGCCGCCGGTCTGCTGCTCGGCGTCCTCACCGCGTTCGTCCCGATCGGCTACGTACTCGCGCTCGGCTTCGGCATCGTCGCGGCCGTGCTCCCGGCGCTGTACAAGCCGGGGATCCGGACCCGGATCGCCGTGGTTCTGGTGGTGCCGCCGCTGGTGCTGCTGCCCTGGTTGCCGGTGCTCGCGAGCAACCCCGGCGCGCTCCTCGGCGAGGCCGGGTTGGCGCTGCCCGGGCTGGCCGACTCCGATCTCGCGGAGACCAGCCTCCTGCTCGGCGGTCCGGGTGGTCCCGGTGCGGCACCGGTGTGGATGTTCGGTCTCCTGCTGCTCGTCGCACTGGTGGCGTTGCTCCGTCGTGACCAGGGCAGGGGCGTCCTCCTGGCCTGGGGCCTGAGCCTGGCCGGCCTGGCGCTCGGCCTCGTCCAGAGCAAGCTCTCCGTCCACACCGAGTGGAACGCGGTGTCGATCCCCTCCTGGCCGGGCCTCGCGGCAGTCCTCGTGGCCGCCGGCTGGATCCTCGCGATCGTGCATGGTGCCGACGGTGCGAGACGGGTCTTCCGCCAGCGCAGCTTCTCCTGGCGCCAGCCCGCCATCGGCGCACTCGTCGTGGTCGCGGCCGCCGCGCCGGTCCTGGGCGCCGGCTGGTGGATCATCCGGGGCGCCGAACAGCCGCTCGACCGCGACGCCGGCGCCGCGGTACCCCCCTACATCCGGTCCGCGCAGCAGTCCGCCGCGCATCCGCGGGCGCTCGTCGTCCAGGTCGACGGCGGCGCGGGGCGCTACGCCGTACTCCGAGGTGGCGCGGCCCGGCTCGGCGACGAACAGACCGGTGCCCCCACCGCGACCCTCGCAGGGCTCGACAGCACGGTCGGCGACCTCGTCGGGGAGACCCAGCGGGAGGCGACCGCGGCCCGGCTCGCGGCGTACGGCATCGGCTACGTCTACCTGTCCGCTCCCGCCGACCCCGGGTCCGTGGAGCGGCTCGACGGAACCCCAGGGCTCACCCGGGCGAGCGCGCCGCAAGGCGCAGCGGCCTGGAAGGTCGACCTGCCGGTCGGACAACTCCGGATCCTCCCGCCCGGCTCGCCCGACCCGCGCGGCGACGGTACGGAGATGAGCGACGCCACGTCGGCGCAGGTGCTCGGGATCGACCCGAACGGTGCCGCCGTCACCGTGCCCGACGGTCCGGCCGGACGACGGCTCGTGCTCGCCGACGCACAGGACGACGGCTGGCGGGCCACCATCTCCGGCCAGGCGCTGCGGCCCACCGAGTACGCCGGCTGGGCGCAGGCGTTCGAGCTGCCCGCGACGGGTGGCCGGCTGGTGCTCGAGCACCAGCCGCGGCTGCAGGGTGAACTCCTCCTGATCCAGGGTCTGCTGGTCCTCGTGTTCCTCGTGCTCGCGCTGCCCACCCGGGCGCGCCGCGATCCTCCTCCGCTGGAACCTCCGGGTGGTCGCCGCAGTGCCGGGGCAGCCTCGGCGGAGCCCCGCCCGGGTCGCCGCTCGGCGGCTCAGGGCGTACCCGTCGGGAGCATGGCGCCGTCGGCCGGGGGCGCCGCCGGTCCGCCTGATCCAGGGCGATCTCGTGAGGGAGTGCAGCCGTGAACCGTCCCATCGTGCGGCTGGGTGTGGTCGCGGTCGTCGCCGCCGTCCTCGTCGGCGGTGTGACGCTGCTGTCGCCGGCCCTGACCTCGGCGGGGGAGTCCGCGCAGGCGCCCACCCGGCCGACCCGCGTGCCCCTCGACCGGGCGACGTTCGTCTGCCCCGAGTCCAGCTACGTGAGCGGCCAGACCAGCACGGACGTCGCCGCGGTGGCCGCCCCCGCGAGCGTCGACGGCGGGCAGACCAACGCCGCGGGTGGCGCAGCGGGCACGCCGGAGGCGCGGCTCGCCGTCTCCTCCCTCGGAACGCCCACCACCCCCGTGGCGTCGGTCGACCGGCGGGAGCGGGTCGCCACCTACGCTGTCCGCAAGACCCAGACTCCACCGCTGGTCGTCACCGCGCACGGATCGGTCGCGCCCGGCGCGGTCGCCGGACAGCTCACCAGGACGAGCACGGGTCCGCTGCGCGGTCTGGCCGAGACGCCGTGTTCTGGTCCTGGCGCGCAGTTCTGGTTCGTCGGCACCGGCAGTGAGCTCGGCCGGCACGGCCGGGTCTACCTCACCAACACCGACGAGGGGTCGGCCCAGGTCGACCTGCGGCTCTACGACGAGAAGGGCGAGGTCGACTCCGACGCCGGACGTGGCCTCACCATCGCCGCCGGCAGGCAGCAGGTCGTCGAACTCGACAAGCTGGCGCCGACCAGCAAGCATCTCGCGGTCGCCGTCGTCGCCCAGCGCGGCCGCGTCTCCGCCGCCCTGCGAGACGACGCGGTCAAGGGCGAGACCGCCGTGGGTGTCGACTGGATCCCGTCCGCGACGCCGCCGGCCAAGGAGATCGTGGTGCCCGGCGTTGCCTCCGGCGACGGCGAGCGAGTCCTCACCATCGTCGCTCCCGAGGACTCCACCGCGAGCGTCAACCTGTCGTTGCTGGCCGCGAACGGAAGCTTCCGGCCCGCCGACCTCGGCGATCTGGAGATCAAGCCGGGCGCCGTCGTGGAAGTTCCGCTCCAGAACGCCCTCCGCAAGCAGGCGGGCGCCGTTCGGATCGACTCCGACGTACCCGTGACCGCCAGCGTCCGGAGCGTGCTCGGCTCCGGCTCGGGCCCGCACGACGTGGCCTACACCTCGGCGGCGCGTGCGCTGTCCGGACCTGCCGTCGTACCCGACACCCGCGGGGGTACCGGACGTACGTCCAGCCTGCTGCTGTCGAGTCCTTCCCAGCAGGCGGTGAACGCCGCCGTCACGTTGGTCGCCCCCGACGGCCGCCAGCTCCACACGAGCAGGGTGACAGTCCGCCCCGGCAGCACGGTCGAGTTGAAGCTGGAGCCGCCGAAGGGGACGGAGCGCTACGCCGTGGTGGTGACACCCGATCGTGGCGGACCGTTGTACGGCACCCGGCTGCTGGTGGAGAACGCCAAGGACGGCCCGATGGTGTCGTCGTGGCCGCTCGCCACGGGCGAGACGACCGCCGTACGCCCAGTCGCCCGCGCCGACATCGGCGCCGGGATTGGCGTCGAGGCCCCCCGCGACCCGATCTTCCACTAGTCGCAGCGGCCCGCATCCACGCTGGCGGCGTTGTCGTCGTCGCCAATAGGACACCGCTATTGGCTTCTCCTCCGCGGCTACTCCTCGCCGTAGTCCGGGTCGATCTCGTTCGGGCCGAGCCCGAGGAGTTCGGCGACCTGCTCGACCACGACGTCGTGAACGAGCGCGGACAGTTCGGACGTGCCCACGGCCCGTAGCTCGATGGGCCGGCGGTAGAGCACGATGCGTGCGGGTTCGCCGCGTTCGGCGGTCAGGACGGCCCCCAGGGGTACGTCGTCCAGGCCGTGGTCGCGGCGCGGGTCCGGGACGTCCTCGACCGCGAACTCCACACCGTCGAGTTCCTGGGCGAACCGGCGTTCGAGCTCTTCCACGGCATCCAGGACGAACTCGTCGAACCGCTGCGCCCGGCTCCGTGCCACTGGGACGCCGGCGGGAGCGAGCGGTCCCCGCACGGCGAGCGGCCCACGCATGCCACGGCCGTGCCGGTCCCGGCGGCGGCCGGCCCGGCCGCCGCCCACGCTGACGGCGTGCGGAGGCGGTGCGAGGGGCACGTGCGTGGTGGCGGGAGCGGGACGGCCCTTGTCGGCGTCTGGTGCGTGCGGTGCGCTCACGGTCTGAGCTTATGGGGTGGGAACCCCCGGACCATCGGTCCGAGGCCAGCCGCGCCGACGGCCCCGCGTGGGGACGGGGCGGGAGTCCGGTGTGTCCGGTTCCTCCACCGGCGGCGGCCCGACCGAGCGTCCACCAGGACCGACCTCCGGGCCGAAGCGGGAGGGATCGATCAGGTGATCGTCGATCCCTCGGAGTCCCGGTTCGTCCTGATTCGCACCAGCCTGCGGAGTCTGCCGAGGTGCGGCCGGAACCGGCCCGAGACGTGGGTGGCATGCCCCGTTTCAGAGTCTCTGAGCGATATGGAGCGTGTTAGGTGCGACGTCTGGATCGTGGGGCGGTACGATCCGACCTCGTGGGCTCGCTGCGGAAGTGTTCTCGAACGGCTTGCTCGCGTCCTGCCGTGACCACCCTCACCTACGTCTACGCCGAGTCGACCGCGGTGCTCGGTCCACTGGCTACCTACGCCGAGCCGCATTGCTACGACCTGTGCTCCGAGCACGCTGAGCGCCTCACGGTGCCGCGTGGCTGGGAGGTCATCCGGCTCGCCCCCGACCCGGAGTCGTTGCGGCCCTCGGCTGACGACCTGGAGGCGCTCGCCAACGCCGTGCGCGAGGCAGCGCGGCCCCGCGAAAGCACCCCCGAACCACCCTCCGAGGTGGGTCGACGAGGTCACCTGAGAGTCCTCCGCAACCCCGACGGCGGCTGAGGGCCACCTCGACCCGACACCACCGGCGCGGGTGCGGCCCCTTGGGCCTCTCGCGCCGATAGGGTGGCGTCGTGCCTGATCCGGGAGCGGTCTTCAAGGCCTACGACATCCGGGGCGTCGTGCCCGACCAGCTCGACGCCGATCTCGCCCGCGCGGTGGGCGAGGCTTTCGTGGACGTACTCGACAACCCCGCGGCGGTCGTGGTCGGTCAGGACATGCGAACGGCCTCTCCGGAGTTGGCCCAGGCGTTCGCCGCTGGCGTGACCAGCCGCGGTGCCGACGTGATCGACATCGGCCTCGCCTCCACCGACGGCCTCTACTTCGCCAGCGGGCATCTGGATCTCCCGGGTGCGATGTTCACCGCGAGCCACAACCCTCCGGAGTACGGCGGGATCAAGCTGTGCCGCCCTGGTGCCGCGCCCGTGGGTCAGGAGACCGGGCTCGCGCAGATCCGCGCCCTGATCGAGCAGGGGCCAAGCCATGACACCGTGCTCTCGACCGGCAAGATCGAGCGTCGCGACCTGCTCTCCGCCTACGCCAAGCACCTGCTCGGCCTGGTCGACTTGTCCGGGATCCGGCGCCTCACCGTCGCGGTCGACGCCGGCAACGGCATGGCCGGGCTGACCGTGCCCGAGGTGTTCGCCGACCTGCGGATCGATCTCGTGCCGATGTACTTCGAGCTGGACGGCACCTTCCCGCACCACGAAGCCAACCCGATCGAGCCGGCGAACCTCCTCGACCTGCAGGCCAAGGTCCGTGAGGTCGGAGCCGACATCGGCCTCGCCTTCGACGGCGACGCCGACCGGTGCTGGGTGATCGACGAGAACGCCGAGTCCGTCTCACCGTCGACGATCACGGCGCTGATCGCGGTCCGGGAGCTGGAGCGGGAGCCCGGTGCGACGATCATCCACAACCTGATCACCTCTCGCGCGGTCCCCGAGATCGTCCGGGAGCACGGCGGTACCCCCGTGCGTGACCGGGTAGGCCACTCGTTCATCAAGGCGACCATGGCCCGGACCGGCGCGATCTTCGGCGGCGAACATTCCGCGCACTTCTACTTCCGTGACTTCTGGCGGGCGGATTCGGGCATGCTCGCGGCTCTCCACACGCTCGCGGCACTCGGTGGACAGAGCAGGCCGCTGTCGGAGCTGCTCAAGGCGTACCAGCGCTATCCCGCCTCCGGGGAGATCAACAGCCACGTCGACGACCAGGCTGGCACACTGGCGCGGGTGAAGGACGCCTACGCCGGAGGGGTGGGCGTGACCGTCGACGAGTTGGACGGGCTTACGGTGGAGCACACCGACTGGTGGTTCAACCTGCGTCCCTCCAACACCGAGCCGGTGCTCCGACTCAACGCGGAGGCGGTTGACCGGACGACGATGGAAGGCCTGCGTGACGAGGTCCTCGGCCTGGTCCGAGGCACCGTGAACGCCTGAGGTAACACCTGACGTGACGACGCTCGGCACCCGAAGGGATCAGCGGTGAACCTCAACCCTCAGCTCCTCGAGATCCTGGCCTGCCCGGCCTGCAAGTCGCCGCTCGAGGTGGACGACGAAGCGTCGGAGCTGGTCTGCACCAACACCGAATGTGGCCTCGCCTACTCCGTGCGAGACGACATCCCCGTGCTCCTGGTCGACGAGGCCCGCAAACCGGCCGGCGCCGAGGGGCCCGCCGACGAGGCGACCCGCTCCGCCACCGCCGCGTCCGGCGAGCGGATGGGCAACTCCGAGCCATCCAGCGACGCCTGACCGCCGTGAGCAGCGAACCGTTCGACGACGCGCTCCTCGACGACGAGGAGGCGCTCGCACACGCCGATCCGGCCCTCCGTGGGCTCGCCGAGGCCGGAGCCCGGGTACGCCGCGAGGCGGAGGCCGCCAAGGGCGTCGAACAGGGACTCGTCGGACACGGCCGCCCCCGAGCTGTCGTCGCGGTCGGTGCGGACGCCCGGCTGCTCCGCGCCGTACTCGAGCCGTGGTGCCCCGTTCCGTTCGTCGCCTGGCCCGGGCCCGGGTTGCCCGGCTGGGTCGGCGCACTCGACCTGGTGGTGGTGCTCGCGCCCACCGGTGGTGACGCGGAGACGGCGTCCGCGGTCCACGACGCCGTACGCCGCGGCACCACGGTCTTCCTGGCCTGTCCGGGTGAGTCGCCGCTGGCCGAGGCAGGGCAGGGCCGCGACACGACCCTGGTCCCGGCCCAGACCGGTGACCCGCTCGCTCTCGCCGTGGTCGTCCTCCAACTCCTGCATGTCGTCGAACTCGGCCCGGAGGTGTCGGCCGAGTCGGTCGCGATGGCGCTGGACGACGTCGCCTCGCGCTGCTCGCCGTACGCGGATCTCGCGGCCAACCCGGCCAAGGACCTCGCCCTGGTGCTCGCCGAAGCGTTGCCGCTCATCTGGGGCGGTTCCGTGCTCGCGGCGCGAGCGGGGCGCCGCGTCGTCGAGACCCTTCGCGGGGCCTCCAACCGGCCGGCGCTCGCGGCCGACGCCGACCATCTGATGCCGGTCCTCGAGGGGGCCGCGCCACGTGACGTCTTCGCGGACCCCTTCGCCGACAGCGAGGCCCCCACCCTTCGGCCGGCGCTGTTCATCCTCGACGATGGTGCCCAGCAGCCCACGATCCGCGAGGCTCGTGGCCGACTGCTCGCCGCCGCCGAGTCGAGAGGGCTCCATGTCCGCACGCTGACCTGGAACGAAGGGCCTGAGGTGGCGAGATATGCGGCGTTGCAGTCGCTCGGCACCTACGCCGCCATCTACCTCGCGGTCGGACTCGGCCGCTACTTCCCGCCCACCTGACCGGGCCGCCTCACTCTCTGAAGGACGTTATGCAGCTGCTGGACAATCCGATCCGCCCGTACGCCTGGGGTTCTCCGACCGCCATTCCCCGCCTGCTCGGCGTTCCGCCGACCGGGGAGCCGCAGGCCGAGCTGTGGATGGGAGCGCATCCTGGTTCGCCGTCCCTGATCCTCGGCCGGGAGCACTCGCTCCTCGACCTGATCAGCGCGGACCCGGAAGGCGAACTCGGACCGGAGAGCCTGCAGGAGTTCGGGCCCCGGCTGCCCTTCCTGCTCAAGCTGCTGGCGGCGCAGGATCCGCTGTCGCTGCAGGCGCATCCCGACCCCGACCAGGCCCGCGAAGGGTTCGACCGGGAGAACGCCGAGGGCGTGCCGCTCGACGCGCCGCACCGCAACTACAAGGACGCCGACGCCAAGCCGGAGCTGATCTGCGCGCTCACACCGTTCGAGGCGCTGGTCGGGTTCCGTCCGCCGGAGCAGACCCTGGAGGCGGTGAGCGGGTTCGGCGTCGAAGAGCTCGAGCCGCTGCTGGCCCAGCTGCGCGAGGAGCCGAACGACCAGGGCCTGCGGGCTGCGTTCACCATGCTCATGACCGCGCCGGCCGAGCGCCAGCAGGCGGTGGTCGACGCCGTACTCGCGGCGTGCGAGCGCAACGACCATCCCGACGCCGACCTGGCCCGGCGGCTGGGGCAGAAGTACCCGGGCGACCCGGGTGTGGTGGCGGCGCTCCTGCTCAACCACGTCCAGCTCTCGCCCGGCGAGGCGCTCTACCTCCCGGCCGGCAACCTGCACGCCTACGTCCAGGGGGTCGGCGTGGAGATCCTCGCCAACTCCGACAACGTGCTCCGTGGCGGCCTCACCGCCAAGCACATCGACCTGCCCGAACTCCTCCGCATCCTCGACTTCACGCCCCGGGCCACCGAGGTCCTGCTCGCCGACGAGGACGGCGTCTACGACACTCCGGCCAAGGAGTTCCGGCTGTCCCGGTTCGAGGTCACCGGCGGGAGCGAGGTCACGATCGAGCCGGACGGTCCGCAGATCCTGCTCTGTGTCGAAGGACATGTGGCGGCGCGGAGCGAGCTCGGCAAGGTCGACCTGACCCCGGGTCGCTCGGCGTGGGCGGGTGCGACGGAGGGCCAGGTGACGCTGGCCGGCGAGGGCACCGTCTTCCGGGCCGGCTCGGGGCTGTGACCTGCTCGCGGCCGCGTAGCTCCCGGGCGCTCAGGTCCAGGGGAGGATCGTGAGCTCTGGCCACTCCTGCTTCCACCGGACACACTTCGCCTCGTAGACCTCCCGCGGCGCCCGCCCCGGATTCGGGCGTACGACGAGGCCGAACAGGTCCGACAGCCCCCGCGGCGCGTAGATCCGCCAACGGTCCGGTTCGGGGCCGAGGCGGACGCCGACGCAGCACGTGCCGGCGGGGAAGGAGTCGATCGCGTCCTCGGTGCTGGTGTAGGCCGGGTAGGAGACCCCGAAGCGGTCGGCGTACCACAGGTGCACCCGCGCCTCGTTGCGAATCTCCACCTGCGCCGAGGATCCGGTGCCGAACACCTCGGCTCCCCGGCGGATCACCACGTCCTCGGCCTCCCAGGACAGGTCGCTGTCGTCGAAGTAGAAGACGTCGTAGTCCTTGATGCCGGCGGTCGGCTCGCGTCCGGTCAGGGAGTTCCACACGGTCTGGACGACGCAACCCGCCGTGAGGTACCAGTTCGGCAGGTCGAGGGTCGCGGAGCGCTGGAGGACGTCGAGCAGGACGTCGTTGTGGGTGAGGAGCTCGCGAAGGGCGCCGAGCTGTTCGTCGAGGGGAAGTCGGGCCAGGTGCATGGAAGAGTTGTCTAGCACGGCAGGATGGAGCCCCCGTCCGAGAGTCACTCCCGCTGACAGGAAGATCAATGAGCGCAGAAGGCGGCACGAAGGCTGTGGTCGCGGCCCTGCTGGCCAACACCGGCATCGCCGTGACGAAGTTCCTCGCGTTCTTGTTGACGGCCTCGTCGTCGATGCTGGCCGAGTCGATCCACTCGGTGGCCGACGCGGGCAACCAGGTCCTGCTGCTGGTCGGTAAGAAGCGGTCCCAGCGCGCGGCCTCCGAGCTACACCCCTTCGGGTACGGCCGCGAACGCTACATCTACGGCTTCATCGTCTCGATCGTGCTGTTCAGCGTGGGCGGACTCTTCGCGCTCTACGAGGGCTGGCACAAGATCCAGGACCCGCACGGCATCGACAGCTGGCGCTGGGTGCCGGTCGTGGTGCTCGTGGTCGCCCTGGTGCTCGAGAGCTTCTCGTTCCGGACCGCCATCCATGAGGCCAACCACGTCCGCGGCGGGGCGAGCTGGACGTCGTTCATCCGGCGGGCCCGCAGCCCGGAACTCCCGGTCATCCTGCTGGAGGACCTGGCCGCGCTGGTCGGTCTCGCGCTCGCGTTGGTCGGGGTGAGCCTCACCCTCGCGACCGGCAACGGCATCTGGGACGGTGTCGGCTCGATCGCGATCGGCGTCCTGCTCGTGTGTGTGGCGATCGTCCTCGCCGTGGAGATGAAGAGCCTGCTCATCGGTGAGTCCGCGACCAGTGAGAACGTCGAGCGGATCCACCGCGCGATCGCGGCCGAGCCACGCGTCGACCGGATCATCCACATGAAGACGCTGCACATCGGCCCCGAGGAGCTCCTCGTGGCGGCGAAGATCGCGGTCACCGGCTCCGACTCCGCGGCCGACGTCGCCACGGCGATCAACGCCGCCGAGGCCAGGATCCGGGAGGCCGTGCCGATCGCCCGCGCGATCTATCTCGAACCCGACCTCGACCGGGCCCGACCGGGCGGCGCGCGGGAGAGCCAGGCCGGGGCGAGGCCCGCGGAGAATTCCTGACATCCACATCCACGTCCACGTTCCGTTCGTTCGTCCGGCGGACGCGCTCTGTCCGCCTGCGGACAGAGCGGGCGTCACCCCCGTGCTGCACGCTGGTAGGCCACCGTCGCCACCGAAGTGAGGCGTTAGTCTCGTCCCGTGATGTCTGCGGTGGCGGTACCGCGTGTCTGGCCGCGGTTGCACGACGCCCAGCGTCGGGTTCTGTTCGAGGTGCTCGTCCACGGCTCACAGTCGCGGGTCGCCCTCGCCCGTCGTCTAGGTCTGTCGCGCACGAGCCTCACCCGGCTGGCCCGCGAGCTCGTCGACCTGGGCTTGGTGGAGGAGGGCGACGTCTATGTCAGCAAGTCGCGCGGTCGGCCACCCGAGATGCTCCACGTCCGCCCACACGCCGCGCACCTGCTGGGCGTCAAGCTGACCGGCAACGCGCTCTACGCCGTCGTGTCCGATCTGACCGGACGGGTCGAGGAGCAACGCCAGCTCCCCCTGCGCTCCCGTGACGTCGCCGACGTCGTGTCCTTGATCGGCCAGGTCGCGGCCGAACTCTTCGCCGGACGCGAGGTCCCTGCCGCGGTCGGGGTCTGCCTGGCCGGCGACGTACGCGAGGAGGACGGCCGGGAGTTCGTCGATCGGTCGATCTTCCTTGGCTGGGACGCCGTTCCGCTCGCCGAGCTGGTGTCCGAGGCGACCGGGCTGCCCGCTGTGACCAGCAACGACGTGCAAGCGCTCACCGCCGGCCATCAGTGGTTCGGCGCGGGGGTGAAGGTGCGTTCGATGGTCGTGTTCGGTCTGGGGGCGGGCATCGGTTCTGGTCTGGTCGCGGCTGACGGACTCATGACCGGCGCCCACGGCCGGCCGGGCAAGATCGGCCACGCACACGTCGGCGGAGTCGGGGCGCCGTGCCAGCGCGGCCACCACGACTGCGTCCACAGCTTCCTCACCATGCCGGCGATCGAGGTGAACGCTGGCGTCCAGCCCGGCGACTATCCCCTGGTCGTCGAGCGGGCGCGCGCGGGGGAGGTCCGGGCGCTGCGGGCCTTCCGGCACTCGGCGTACGCGCTCGGGGTGGTGGTGGCCCAGTTCGTCAACGTCCTCGACCCCGAGAAGGTCGTGATCACGGGCGAGGGCACCGACATGCTCGACTTCGCCCGCGAGGAGTTCGACCGTGCCCTGGACGACCGGCTCGAGGACACCTCGTCCGAGTCGGTCGTGATCGACCGGCAGCCCTTCGAGTTCAGTCACTACGCTCGCGGCGCCGCCGTCGGCGCGCTCCGCAGCCTGTTCTAGGACTTGCTTCGCCGCCACCAGCGATTTTGTTCCGCCGTGTGACTAATATGGTCGACGTGCGTGCCACGTCGATAACAGGGAAAACAGGACACCCAGCCTGGCCGACCAGTGGCCTGAGCTTCGGCGGTGACTACAACCCCGAGCAATGGTCTGAGCAGACCTGGGCCGAGGACGTCGAACTCATGCGTGAGGCCGGCGTCTCCCTCGTCACGCTCGGCGTCTTCTCCTGGGGGAGCCTCGAGCCGCGGGAGGGCGAGTTCGACTTCGGCTGGATGGATCGGGTCCTCGACCTGCTCCACGGGGCTGACATCGGGGTCGACCTGGCCACGCCGACGGCCTCGCCGCCGATCTGGCTGCACCAGAAGTACCCGGACATCCTTCCGGTGACGCGGACGGGTGAACGGTACTCACAGGGTGGCCGTCTGGGCTGGTGCGCCAGCCATCCGATCTGGCGTGAGCAGGCGCTGCGCGTCGTCCGTGCCGTGGCCGAGCGCTACGGTGCGCATCCGGCCCTGCGCCTGTGGCATGTCGGCAACGAGTTCGGCGGCGGTAACCGGCTGTGCTACTGCGACCACTCCGCCGCGCACTTCCGGCGTTGGCTGCGGGCGAGGTACGACGCGATCGAGGCTGTCAACGAGGCCTGGGGTACCGCCTTCTGGGGGCACCGCTACGCCGACTTCGACCAGATCCTTCCGCCCCGCGACAGCGAGACCGTGGGCAACCCCGGTCTCGTCCTCGACTTCAACCGCTTCGCCTCCGACGCGTTGCTCGAGCACTACCGGGCCGAGCGTGCGCTGTTGGGCGAGATCTCGCCCGGTGTTCCCGCGACCACGAACTTCATGGTCGGCCGAGGCCCACACGTCGTGGACTACGCACGGTGGGCGCCCGAGATGGACCTGCTCGCGAACGACCACTACACCTACGGCAACGACGACGCGAGAGCACAGGATCTCGCCTTCAGCGCCGATCGGATGCGCGGCCTCGATCGTGGCGCGCCGTGGCTGCTCATGGAGCACTCGGCGAGCGCCGTCAGCTGGCAGCCGCGGAACCTCGCGAAGGAGCCGGGCGAGCTGGCCCGCAACTCACTCGCACACGTCGCCCGCGGCTCCGACGGCGCGATGTTCTTCCAGTGGCGGCAGTCGGTCGCCGGCGCCGAGCAGTTCCACTCCGCCATGGTTCCGCACACGGGAACCCGCTCGCGGGTGTGGCGCGAGGTCGTCGACCTGGGTGAGACCCTTCGGTCCATAGCGGAGGTGCGGGGCTCGCTGGTCGAGCCGGCGCGGGTCGCCCTCCTGGTCGACGACGAGGCGGGCTGGGCGTGGCGAGCCGGACCCAAGCCCCACCAGAGCCTCGACCTGGCCGGGGTCGCCCGGGCCTACCATCGCGCGCTCTGGGACCGGAACGTCCTGGTCGACGTCGTCGCGCCGTGGACCTCGCTCGACGGGTACACGCTGGTGCTCGTCCCTGCCCTGTTCCTGGTGAACGACGAGCTCGCGGGACGGCTGGAGACGTTCGCGCGAGGCGGCGGGCAGGTCGTGGTCAGCTACCTCTCCGGCATCGTCGACGAGTCCAACCGCGTGCGCGCCGGTGGCTATCCCGGCGCGTTCCGGGACCTGCTCGGCGTGTTCGTCGAGGAGTTCCGCGTGTTGCTCGAAGGGCAGGTCGAGACGCTCGACAACGGCTGGGGCGTCAGCGACTGGACCGAGTGTCTGCACGCCGACGACGCGGCCGTGGTCGCCTCCTACACCTCAGGCGCGCTCACCGGACTGCCCGCGGTCACGCGGCGCGAGCTGGGCGCCGGCGCCGCGTGGTACGTGTCGGCGAACCTCGACGCGGCGGCTCTGCGGGACCTGCTCGGAGGAGTCGTCGACGACGCGGGGATCACCGGGCCGATCCAGGCACCGGTCGGCGTCGAGGCTGTTCGCCGGCGGGGCGAGGCGGCAGACTACCTCTTCCTGATCAACCACACGGACGCCGAAGCGCGACTGCGCGTCTCCGGCGTCGAACTCATCACGCAGGCGCGAGTCGCCGGCGACCTCACCCTCCCGGCGGGAGCGGTCGCGATCATCCGGGAGGGACGATGAAGTTCACGGACGGGTTCTGGCAGCTCCGGCCTGGGGCGCGGGTGTCCTACGCCGCCGAGGCGTACGACATCTGGGCCGATCCGGCCGGCGGCTCGCTGGCCGCCTACGCGCCCGCCCAGCGCATCACCAGGCGCGGCGACACGCTCAACCGCCCACTGCTCACGGTGACGCTCAGCGCCCCGATGCCCGGTGTGATCGGCGTCCGCATCGAGCACTTCGCCGGAGGCGACGCGCCGAAGGGATTCGACCTCGCGCGTGACGGCGGTGAGCAGGCCGTTGTCACGGTCACCGACGAGGGCGGGACGCTGACCTCGGGCGAGCTCTCGGCGACGATCGCCAAGGGCGCGCCGTGGAGCCTGCGCTTCGAGGCCGGCGGCCGCACGCTGACCTCCAGCGGGGCGAAGTCGACCGGCTACGTCGAACTCGCCGGTGACGCCCAGGTCGAGCGGGGGTACGTCGACAACGCCCGGAGCCACGCGGTGTCGGCGCGGCCCGCGACCTACGTCCACGAGCAGCTCGCGCTCGGGGTCGGCGAACTCGTCTACGGGCTGGGTGAGCGGTTCGGGCCCCTGGTGAAGAACGGCCAGAGCGTCGAGATCTGGAACGCCGACGGCGGAACGTCGAGCGAGCAGGCCTACAAGAACGTGCCGTTCTACCTGACGAACCGCGGCTACGGCGTTCTCGTCAACCACAGCGGCCACGTGTCCTACGAGATCGGCTCGGAGTCGGTCGAACGGGTCCAGTTCAGCGTGCCGGGGGAGTCCCTGGAGTACTTCGTGATCCACGGGCCGGACCCGAAGCGGATCCTGGAGCGGTACACCGCGCTGACCGGCCGGCCCGCCCCGGTCCCCGCGTGGTCCTACGGCCTGTGGCTGTCGACGTCGTTCACGACGGACTACGACGAGGAGACGGTCACCCGGTTCATCGACGGGATGGCCACTCGCGACCTCCCCCTCAGCGTCTTCCACTTCGACTGCTTCTGGATGCGCGAGTTCAACTGGTGCGACTTCGAGTGGGACCCGCGTACCTTCCCCGACCCGAAGGGGATGCTGGCCCGGCTGCACGACAAGGACCTGCGCGTCTGCGTCTGGATCAACCCCTACATCGGTCAGCGGTCGGCGCTGTTCGCCGAGGCGAAGGAGGCGGGCTTCCTCGTCCGCCGGCCCGACGGCAGCGTGTGGCAGTGGGACCTGTGGCAGGCCGGGATGGCGCTGGTCGACTTCACCAACCCCGCGGCCGCGGCGTGGTACCAGGACAAGCTTCGCGTCCTGCTCGACCAGGGCGTGGACTGTTTCAAGACCGACTTCGGTGAGCGGATCCCGCTCGAGGTCTGCTATGCCGACGGCTCGGATCCCGCGGACATGCACAACTACTACACCCACCTGTACAACACCGCCGTCTTCGAGGTTCTGGAGGAGCATCGCGGGCACGGCGAGGCGGTCGTGTTCGCCCGCTCGGCGACGGCGGGCGGGCAGCGGCTGCCGGTGCACTGGGGCGGCGACTCGACCTCCAGCTACGAGTCGATGGCCGAGACGCTGCGCGGCGGTCTGTCGTTGTCGATGAGCGGTTTCGGTTTCTGGAGCCATGACATCGGCGGCTTCGAGGGGACACCGGACGCCGGTGTGTTCAAGCGCTGGGTCGCGTTCGGCCTGCTCTCCAGCCACAGCCGCCTGCACGGCAGCAGTTCGTACCGCGTGCCATGGGTCTTCGACCAGGACGAGGACGACCCGCAGAGCGCGGTGAGCGTGACCCGGCTGTTCACCAAGCTCAAGCTGCGCCTCATGCCCTACCTCCTCGCCGCGGGGCACGAGGCCCACGAGCGCGGGGTTCCCGTCATGCGGCCGATGCAGTTGGAGTTCCCCGACGATCCGGCGGTCGCCTACCTCGACCGGCAGTACATGCTCGGACCCGACCTGCTGGTCGCGCCGGTCATGTCGGCGGACGGGAGGGTGGACCTCTACCTGCCCGAGGGGACGTGGACGAACTACCTGACGGGGGAGACGGTCACCGGCGGTAGGTGGCGGAGCGAGGTCCACGGCTTCGACAGCCTGCCGCTCTACGTCCGCGACGGTGCGGCGTTGCCCGTCGGTGCTCGCGACGACCGTCCGGACTACGACTACCTCGACGGGCTCACGCTCGTGAGCTACCCGTCGTCGCGACCCAGCGGCGAGCGTGTCGTCACCGTGGTCACACCGGACGGCCGCCCGGCGGAGTTCACGGTCGAACGGGACACCGAGGTGGTGACGGCGACGTCAACGGGGGCTGGCGAGTGGGGCCTTTCCACACCGGGCTGCGAACGGGTCACCGCTGTCGACGGACGGGCGGAACTGCGCGCCTGATCCACCCGTTTCGAGGCGTCCGCGCGAGGAAGGGAGCCGGCCGATCACCTGATCGGCCGGCTCCTTCGTCTGCGCTGCCGGGCCCGGGGCAGCGGACAAGCCACGCAGGCAGAAAAACTCCCGCCCCGGTGTGCGTGGCACCGGGGCGGGAGGAAACGGGGGAAGGCGTCCAGGTCTGCCCGCCTCGGCGTGCGACGCCGAGGCGGGACGTCACTACCGCAGGCTGCCGGCGGTGAGGCCGGAACGCCAGAACCGCTGCAGCGACACGAAGACGATCGCGATCGGTATCACCGAGATCAGGGATCCGATGATGGTGAGGACCTGCAGCCCCGGAATCGAGATGGCGGACTGGTTCCAGCCCGTCAGGCCGACCGTGAGCGGCATGAGGTGCTGGTCGGTCAGCACGAGCAGCGGCAGCAGGTAGCTGTTCCAGCTGCTGAGGAAGGCGAACAACAACACGGTGACCAGGCCGGTGCCCATGAGCCGCACGCCGATGCTCGCGAAGATCCGGAACTCTCCGGCACCGTCGAGGCGTGCCGCCTCGATCAGTTCGATCGGGACGGACTGCTGCGCGTAGATGTAGCAGAGCAGGACGCCGAAGGAGTAGACGAGCGCCGGCAGCAACAACCCCGCGTAGCTGTTGTTGAGCCCCATCTGGACCAGCAGGACGTACGTCGGCTGCGCGATGACGGTGCCGGGAACCAGCATGCTCGCCAGAACCGCCGCCAGGAGCACCCGGCGACCCCGGAACCGGTACACGGCGATCGCGTATCCCGTGATCGCGCAGACGGCCGTGGTGAGTGCCGAGCCGAAGACGGAGTAGATGATCGAGTTGAGCGACCAACGCCAGAAGATGCCGTGGTCGTAGGTGCTCAGGTTGACGATGTTGTCCCACAGGTGGAACCCGGCGAAGGCGAACCCCGAGGTGGAGAACAGATCCCCGGCCGACTTCGTCGAGGCGATGACGAGCCAGAGCACGGGCACGAGGAAGTAGATGCTGGCCAACACGACCGCGATCGTGCAGACCACCATCCAGCCCCGGCTGATCCGTTCGCCGTTGCGGGCGCTGGACCGGCCCGGGCCGCGGGACGGGCGGGTGCCGGCGGATGCGCTGGGGCGCGCGAGGTCAGTTGCCATCGGTTACCCCGTTCCGCCGACGCGTGATGCGCAGCACGATGACCGAGAGCACGAGCGTGACGAGTCCGAGCAGGACGGCCATCGCGGAGCCGAGGTGGGGATTGCGGTCGAGCGTCGTCGCCGCGTAGACCGCCATGTTCGGGGTGTAGTCGCTCGAGATCGTGGACGTGATGGACTTGAGCACCTGCGGCTCGTTGAACAGCTGCAGCGTCCCGATGATGGAGGACAGCGTGGTCAGCAGGACCGCGGGAGCGATCATCGGCAACTTGATACCGAGGGCGATCCGAACCTCGCCGGCGCCGTCGATGCGCGCCGCCTCGTAGATCTCCCGCGGTACGCCCTGGAGCGCGGCGAACAGGATGATCATGTTGATCCCGACCGTCGACCAGGTGGCGACGTTGGCGATCGACCACAACACGCTGCCGGGCGCGAGGAAGTTGGCGTGGATGCCGATCTTCGCCAGGCCCTGCACCACCGGGCTCACCGAGGGCTGGTACAGGAAGCCCCACAGCAGCGCGGCGATCACGCCGGGCACGGCGTAGGGCAGGAACACCGCGAACTGGAAGAAGCGGGTGCCCCGCACCAGTCCGGTGTCGAACAGCAGCGCCAGCGCGGCCGCGATGACCATCATCACCGGGATCTGGACCAGGCCGTAGAGCAGCACCCGGCCGAAGCCCACCACGAAGTCGTGGTCGCGCAGTGCCCGCAGGTAGTTGTCGAAGCCGGCGAAGATCGTCTCGACGCCTCCGAAGCCGAGGCCGGAGGCCTTCTGCGCGAGGAGGCTGTTACCGATCGCGACGCCGATCGGCGCGATCAGGAAGAGGATGAACAGCACCACGAAGGGTGCGACGAAGACGTACGGCACCCAGGGCCTCCCGGAGGCGTGGAAACGCCTCCGGGACGCCCTGGGAACGGTGTCCTTGTTGACGAGCGTGGACATCGAACTACTTCGCCACACTCAGTCCACGCGACTCGAGGTCGGCAACCGTGACCTGCTGGGCCTTGTCGAGCGCCTGCGAGTAGGTCTGCTTGCCGGCCACGACCTTGGAGAACTCATCGGCGACCGCCTGCAGGGCGGTGCTGAAGTTCGGGCCCGGCGCCCAGGTGTCGGGTTCGTTCTTGACGCCCTCGGCGAAGACCTTGTTGATCACCTGGTTCTGGAAGAACGGCTGCACGGAGTAGAGGGTGTCGGAGGCGAGCCCGTTGTTCGTCGACGGGAACAGTCCGCCGTCCTTGATGAGCGGGGCCTGCGTCTCGTCCGAACCGTTCAGCCAGCTGATGAACCGGGCGGCGGTCTTCGGGTCCTTCGCGTCCTTGAGCACGACGACGATCGAGCCGCCGGTGTCGCCGGCGGCAGGCTTGCCGTCCGCGCTCGGCATCGGGGCGACCTTCCACTTGCCCTTGGTGGCGCTCGCGTTCTCAGCCAGGAGGGTGGGGAACCACGCGGCCTCGGTGATCGTCGCGACCTTGCCCGAGTTGACGTCGGCCCAGTACTCCGGCGTCCACATCGGCTTGGTGGAGATCAGGTCCTCGTCCAGCAGCGTCTGCCACCGGTTGGCGACGGCCTTGCTCTCCTTGCCGTTGACCGCGACGGTCCAGGAGTCGCCCTTGGTGCCGTACAGCGAGGCGCCCGCCTGGTGGACCTCGATCTGCCACTGTGCCGCCTCGGTGGGCGAGAGGTTGGCGATCTTCACGTTCGGGGCGGCCTTGTGGAGGGCCCGAGCCGCGGCGAGGTACTCGTTCCAGGTCTTGGGAACGGCGATGTCGTACTTCTCGAAGATGTCCGTCCGGTACATCATCGCGGCCGGACCGACGCCCTGCGGGAGGCCGTAGACCTTGCCTCCGACGGTGACCGCCTTCCACGAGCTGGCGGTGTAGTTGTCCTTGTCACCGCTGACGAACTCGGTGAGGTCCTGCACGCGGCCGTTGATGACGTAGTCGGTGAGGACGTCGGAGCTGAGCTGCACGATGTCCGGACCGGAGCCGGCGTCCACCGCCGCCTCGACCTTCTGGCCGTCGTCGCCGGTCATGCGGTGGAAGCGGACCTTGACGTCGGGATTCTGCTTGTTCCAGGTGGCGACCAGATCTTCCATGCCTGGGACCCAGCCCCAGTAGTCCAGCGTGGTCGCAGACGCGCTGGTGGTGTTCGAATCGGTGTTCCCATCCGTGGAGCACGCGGCGAGCGCCGCTGCCGCGACAGCGCCGACGAGGACGGCCGCGCCGATCCTCGTGACACGACGCCGGGCCTGCTCCAGCATCCTTGCTGACATCGAGTGTCCTTCCAGGGCGGCACTGCAGGCGGCAATTTTGTGCCGAGGGGAAACAAAATGTCAAGATGGTTTCCGACAGTGCACGGTTCTGTTACTCCGAAGGAGACACCGCGATGCCGTATCCGCTGACCCTGCAGCCCCACCGGGAGAGTGCCGCGGTTTCGTCACCACCCGCGGAGTGGGCCGGGGCGACCCTTTCCGGTTGGCTCGCCACCGCTGAGCCCGGCGCGGGCGTGACTGCGGGAACGCTCACCGTCCTCGGCCTGGACTCACCGGGTGCAGCAGACCTGTGGCGGACGGCCACCGACACGGCCCCGGACGCCGCGGAGTCCTTCGTCGTGACGAGAGACCCGGAAGACCGGGACGGCCTCGTCCTGATCGGCAGCGACGGCAACGGTGTCGCGTACGGGCTGCTCGAGATCCTCGACCAGCTCCAGTGCACCGGCTCGGTCCAGATCGCGGAGCTCCCGCTGGTCGCCTCGCCGTCCAACCGCGTCCGGGGCATCTTCCGCTCCTACGTCAGCAAGGTCGAGGACGCCGGCTGGTACCTCGACCGCGGCTTCTGGGACTCCTACCTGACCGAACTCGCGAGCCACCGCTTCAACCGGCTCCAGCTGGCGTTCGGCATCGGCGTCGAGTACGGCCACGACCCGGGCGTGACCGAGAACTACCTGCTCTTCTCCTACCCGTTCCTCGTCGACCTGCCGGAGTTCCCGGTGCGGGTGGTGGACCTGCCCGCGGCCGAACGTCAGGCCAACCTTGACGCGCTGCGCTACGCGAGCTCGGAGGCGGCACGACGCGGCATCGAGTTCTTCGTCGGCTTCTGGACCAACGGCGTCGAACTCGACGACGGCATCGAGGGGGAGTGCCAGGTCGAGGGCATCACCCCCGAGAACCACGCCGCCTACTCCGCCGCCGCGATCCGGACCATCCTCGAGGAGTGCCCCGGTATCAGCGGCGTCACCCTGCGCGTGCACTACGAGAGCGGGATCCCCGAACCCGCCGAGGAGTTCTGGCGGACGGTGTTCGAGGGCATCGGTTCCGTGGGGCGCCGCGTCTCCGTCGACCTGCACTCCAAGGGTCTGCACGCCGGGACGATCGCCGCGGCCCGCGAGGCCGGGCTCGAGGTGCTCGTGACCGCGAAGTTCCTTGCCGAGCACCTGAGCCTGCCGTACCACCAGACCGCCATCAGGGCGAGCGAGATGCCGATCGAGAACGTGGACGCCAACTATGCCGGGATCACCCAGGGCGCCCGGCGGTTCACGCGGTACGGCTACGGCGACTACCTCCGGCGGGAGCGTGACTATCGGGTCGTCTACCGTCACTGGCCGGGCACGCAGCGGCTGCTGCTGTGGGGCGACCCGGAGTTCGCCGCCGGCTACGGACGGATCGCGTCGTTCGGGGGCGCCGAGGGTGCGGAGTTCTTCGAGCCCCTGTCGTACAAGGGCCGCAAGGGCTCTGGAAGCGCCGAGGGCCGGCAGGTCTACCGGGATCCCCACCTCGCCGAGGGCGGGGAGGAGTGGCGTAAGTACCGGTACCACTACCGGCTGCTCGGCCGCCTGCTCTACGACCCCGAGGCGGACTCCGGTCAGTGGCGCCGGCTCCTGGACGCCGAGTTCGGTCCGGCCGCGCGGGACGCCGAACGGTCGCTGGCCCTCGCGAGCCGGATCCTTCCGCTCGTGACCCTCGCCCACGGGGTCTCGGCCGCGAACAGCGTCTACTGGCCGGAGATGTACGAGAACCTCGGCATCGCGAACGGCGGATCCCCGAACGAGTACTACGTGAGCGACTCCAAGCCGCCGCACACCTTCGGGTCGGCGGCCTCGCTGGACCCCGAGGTGTTCACGACCATCCGGGAGTTCGTCGACCAGCTTCTGAAGGGGGAGGCCGATGGGCGGGTGACGACGTTCGACGTCGCGCGGCGCCTCGACGCCCTCGCCGAGGCGGCACAGGCACATCTGGACGCGTTCGCGGCCGCGTCCGGGGAGGCCCCCACGCCCGCCGTGAGCCGGTGGATCGTCGACGTGCGGGCACAGGTCGGACTGGGCCGGTTCTTCGCCGACAAGCTGCGGACGGGCGTCGGGTACGAGCTCTTCGAGCGCACCGGGAGTGCCGACTACCTGCGGTACGCGGTCGACCGCTACAACGCGGCGGCGGAGCACTGGCGTGAGGTCGTCGAGGCCACCTCGGGCTACAAGACCGACCTCGCCTTCGGCAAGGCCTCACACCTGCGTGGTCACTGGGCCGACCGGCAGGAGTCGCTCGACCGCGACGTCCATGACCTCCGGGCCGAACTCGAGCGTGCGTCCGAGGGCGCCGCGAGCACGCTGGACCTCGCCGCGCTCGAGTCCGACGCGGGGGAGCCCGCGCCCGCGTTCGCGCACGAGCCGGTGACGACGTTCCGGCCCGGCGAGGAGGTCACCCTCACCCTCGTTCCAGCCGCGGCCACGGGAGTCGGCGCCGGGGCGGAGCCGGGCCTGGAGGTGGTCGTGCGGTACCGGCACGCGAACCAGGGCGAGAACTACCGGGAGGCGACCGCGACGAGAACCGATGCCGGCTGGGTCGCGACCATCCCCGCCGAGTACACCGACTCGCCCTTCGACCTGCTCTACTTCTTCCGGATCAGCGCCGAGAGCGGGGCGGCCTGGCACTTCCCGGGACTCGCGGAGTCGCTCGCGAACCCGCCGTACTTCGTCGTCCGCGCGGTCACTCGGTAGCCCGTCCCTCACGTCCCGGACTGCCGGCGGCGCGGTGGCGGAGGCAGGACGCCGCTGCGGCCGAGCCAGCGGAGCGCGCGTTCCTTGTCGATCTCGCTGGCCCGCGCCGCCGGTGACGGGAGCCGGCCAAGGCGTTCGCCGAGGTCCCGGACCGCGGCGCCGACCGCCGGCTCCGCGAAGGCGCGCAGGGCGAAGGCGAGCGCGACGGGGCTCACGTCGTACCGCTCCTCGAGTTCCGTGGCGAACGCGATCGTCGCGACGTCGTCCTCGGAGTACCGCCGGTGACCGGACGGATCCTCGACGAGGCGCCCGGACCAGCGCGACGTCGTGCGCCCGCGCGGGACCAGGCCCAGTCGCTCCCGATATCGCAGCATTCGTGCCGACATGCCAAGAACTCGGGCCGCTTCCGTGATCCGCATGAAAGTAATTCTGACATTCTTTTGTCAAGAAACCGCGTCCTGCCTGACGGCGCGGAGGGAGCGGCCCTAGGGTCTGTCGTGCGGATCGGGTCCCGAGACGGATCGAACCGACATCCATCCGACACGGAGGTGTGACAAGCCCATGACGTTCGACTTCAGGGTCAAGGACCTGGGGCTGGCTGAGTTCGGCCGAAAAGAGATCAACCTCGCAGAGCACGAGATGCCCGGCCTGATGGCGCTGCGGGAGGAGTTCGGTCCCTCCCAGCCGCTTGCCGGCGCCAAGATCATGGGCTCCCTGCACATGACGGTCCAGACCGCGGTCCTCATCGAGACCCTCGTCGCCCTCGGCGCGCAGGTGCGCTGGGTCAGCTGCAACATCTTCTCCACACAGGACCACGCGGCCGCCGCCGTCGTCGTCGGGCCCACCGGCACCGTCGATGATCCTCAGGGTGCCCCGGTGTTCGCCTGGAAGGGCGAGACGCTGGAGGAGTACTGGTGGTGCACGGAGCAGGCGCTGACCTGGCCCGCCGGTCCCGACGGTGAGCCGGCCGGGCCCAACATGATCCTGGACGACGGCGGTGACGCCACCCTGCTCGTCCACAAGGGCGCGGAGTACGAGACCAACGGCGCGGTGCCGGACCCCTCGACGGCCGACACCGAGGAGTTCGCGATCGTCCTCCAGTTGCTCCAGGACTCATTCGGGACCGACCCGAAGAAGTGGTCCGCCATTGCCTCCCGCATCAAGGGCGTGAGCGAGGAGACCACGACGGGCGTGCACCGGCTGTACGAGATGCACCGCAACGGCACGCTCCGGTTCCCGGCGATCAACGTCAACGACTCGGTCACCAAGTCGAAGTTCGACAATAAGTACGGCATCCGGCACTCGCTGGTGGACGGCATCAACCGTGGCACCGACGTCCTGATCGGCGGCAAGGTCGCGGTCGTGGCGGGCTACGGCGACGTCGGCAAGGGCGCGGCCGAGTCCCTGCGTGGTCAGGGCGCGCGGGTCATCGTCACCGAGATCGACCCCATCTGCGCGCTCCAGGCGGCGATGGACGGCTACCAGGTGACGACGTTGGACGACATCGTGGAGACCGCCGACATCTTCATCACCACCACCGGCAACTTCCACATCATCACCGCCGATCACATGAGCCGGATGAAGCACCAGGCGATCGTCGGCAACATCGGCCACTTCGACAACGAGATCGACATGGCCGGCCTCGCGAAGGTGCCGGGGATCGAGAAGATCGAGGTCAAGCCGCAGGTCCACGAGTGGCGCTTCCCCGACGGTCACACGATCATCGTGCTGTCCGAGGGCCGGCTGCTGAACCTCGGCAACGCGACCGGGCACCCGAGCTTCGTGATGTCCAACAGCTTCACCAACCAGGTGATCGCCCAGATCGAGCTGTTCACCAAGACCGACCAGTACCCCGTCGGCGTCTACGTCCTGCCCAAGCACCTGGACGAGAAGGTCGCCCGCCTGCACCTCGAGGCGCTCGGTGTGAAGCTCACCGAGCTCACCAAGGAGCAGGCCGCCTACATCGGTGTCGACGTGGCGGGGCCCTACAAGCCCGACCACTACCGCTACTGAGCACTTCCCGGCGGCACCGCTGTGACAGGCGCCGGTCCTGACGCGGCACCGCCGCTGACCACGAGCGCCGCGACGGGCGGTCTCCATCCGGAGGCCGCCCGTCGTCGTGTCTGCCGCCCTTGGTCCTGTCCTAGGCGGGCGGGGCGAACCCACCGGATCCGGTTCCGGTGGGCTGGCTCGGATCGGTTGGCCCGGACGTGGGTCTGGATGGAGCTCCGGACGTGGGTCCGGACGTAGGTCCGGACGAGGGCCCGACACGGTCGAGGTCGCGCCGACGGCGTTCGGCGAGGACGGCGGTGAGGTAGGCCCACGCCGGGACGCCGGCCGGCGGCGGGGGCGCGACGAACCTCGCGACGGAGGTCGCCAGCTGGTCACCGAGTACGTCGCGCGCCCGTGGATCGAGCTCGTGGTAGCGCGCGAGGTAGGACCGGACGGACAGGGCGAGCTGGTCCGGCAGGGTCGACAGCTCGATCCGGGCCGCCCAGGACGCGAGCTCCGGCGGCATCTGCGGAAGCGCCGCCTGCGCCTTCGGGGCGCGTTCCCGGAGGACGACGGTGCCGGCCAGCATGTCGCCCACCCGCTTCCCCTTCGGCGAGAGCATCGCGGTGATGAAGCCGACGCAGCCGGAGGTGACGAAGAAGTCGACGAACATGCCGCACATCGCGCGTACGAAGGCCTGCCGGAACCGCACCGGGCCACCGTCGTCGCGGACCACCCGCAGGCCGAGCGCGTACTTCCCGACGCTCTTGCCGCGGGTGAGCGTCTCGATCGTCGTGGTGTAGCCGACGAACGTCAGCGCCAGGCAGGCGATGACGAGACCCGAGATCAGCGACTCGCTGGCGTCGTCGCCGGTGATGAGCGCGACAGGAATCATCAGCAGGCCGAAGATCGCGAGGTCGACCAGCGCGTCGATACCGAAGGCGAGGGCACGAGTCGCCGGGCGGGCGAGGCGGAGTTCGAGGACCACGGCCTCGCCGGTGACCAGTTCACTCACCTGGATGTCCTCCTGGCCGTCGGTGTGCCGGCGCGTCACCACCGTGCTCCATTAGTGTGCCAGCGTGGATCTGGACGCGTACGCCGCCGCGCACCAGGCGGAGTGGGACCGGCTCGAAGTCCTGGTGGGTCGCCGCGGCCGGCTCGGCGGCGCGGAGGCCGACGAGCTCGTCACGCTCTACCAGCGGGTCGCCACACACCTGTCGGTCGTCCGCTCCACCGCTCCGGACGCGGTCCTCGTGGGTCGGCTGTCCACGCTGGTCGCTCGCGCCCGCAGCGCGGTCACCGGCGCGCACACCCCGGCCTGGCGCGACGTGACGCGGTTCTTCACGGTGTCCTTCCCCGCCGCCCTGTACCGCTGCGCGCCCTGGTGGCTCACCACCGCGGTGGTCTTCTTCGCCGTGTGCTGGGGAATCGGTTGGTGGGTGGCCACCCATCCGGAGGTCCAGGCCGCGCTCGTCCCGCCGGCGGCTGTGCAACAACTCGTCGACCACGACTTCGCCGACTACTACAGCTCCGCGCCCGCGGCGGAGTTCGCGTTCGGCGTCTGGACAAACAACGCCTGGATCGCGGCCGGCAGCCTCGCCCTCGGTGTCTTCCTCGGCGCTCCGGTCCTCTACGTCCTGTTCCAGAACGCCGCCAACGTCGGGTTGACGGGCGGGCTGATGGTGGCCAACGACCGCGCGGACGTGTTCTTCGGCCTGATCATGCCGCACGGCCTGTTGGAGATCACCGCGGTGCTCGTCGCAGGGGGAGCGGGCCTCCGGCTCGGCTGGACCGTGGTCAGCCCTGGACCCCGTACCCGCCTCCGCGCCCTCGCGGAGACAGGTCGGGAGACGGTCGGAATGGCGCTCGGTCTCGCCGTGGTGCTGCTGGTCTCCGGGGTCATCGAGGCGTTCGTGACGCCCTCCGGGCTGCCCACCTGGTCCCGGATCGGGATCGGTGTGCTGGCCGAGGTCGCGTTCCTGAGTTACGCGCTGCTGCTCGGAGGCCGGATGGCCCGGGCGGGCGAGACCGGCGACATGGCCCTGGAGGACCGCGGCGACCTGGTGCCGACGTCGGCCTGACCGACGCCGGCACCTGCCGACGGCTCCTCAGGCGGCCGGTGTGGACCGCACGGATCGGGCGCTGAACGCGATCACGAGAGCGAGCAGCGGAAGCACGCCCAGTGCCAGTGGCAGCGACGTCGTGTGGGCGAGCGTCCCCACCAAGGGCGGTCCGAGCAGGAAGCCCGTCCAGCCGGCGGTGGCCACCGCAGCGATCGAGTGACCGGCGTGGCTGCCCGACCGTGCCGCGGCCGTGCTGAAGCACACCGGCACGGTGCACGAGAGACCGACCCCGTAGACCGCGAATCCCAGCAGCGCGGCGACCGGACTGTTCAGCAGCAGGGCCACCGCGAGGGCGACCCCACCGACGGCGGTGAGTACCCCGACCACCCGACCGCCGCCGTACTTCGCGACCCACCGATCGCCCATCGACCGGCCGAGGAGCATTGCCAGCGCGAACGTGGCGTACCCGAGGCCGGCGATCTCGGCCGGCGTCCCCAGGTCGTCCCGGAAGTAGAGCGCCGCCCAGTCGGCCGCCGCTCCCTCACACAGGAGTACGGCGAACATGATGCCCGCGAGCAGCAGCAGCCAACGGTTGCCCCAGGGCAGCACGATGCGGTGGTCTCCCGCGGCCTCTTCGCCGCGCAGAAGCGGACGGGCGAGGAACGGCGCGGAGACGATGACGAGTGCTCCGAGCAGAGCGAGCTGCGTCGCGAGCCCGATCCCGAGGCCGACGCAGAGGGAGCCGACCCCGGTCCCGACGAACGCGCCCAGGCTCCAGAAGGCGTGGAAGCTGGACATGATCGGCCGACCGTACGCCGCCTCGACCGTCACTGCCTGCGCGTTCATCGCGACGTCCAGCGAACCCTGGAAGGCGCCGAGCGCGAGCAGGGCGAGGAAGAGCGAGCGCGGAGTGAGCGAGTCCGAGCAGGGGGGCGACCAGGCCGTACCCGACCAACACCACGAGCGTCGCCCGGCGGCTGCCCAGGCGGGCGATGAGCGTGCCGACGGCGAGCATCGCGAGGACGGAACCGATGGGAGCGCCCAGCAGGGCGAGGCCGAGGGTGCCCTCGTTGAGGCCGATGCGGTCCTTCACCAGCGGGATGTGGGGTGTCCAGGAGCCGAGGACCGCCGCGTGCAGGACGAACACGGCCGACGTCGAACGTCGGGCGAGAGCCGGGACGAAGTGCCGAAGCCGCGATTCGGCTCGGGCTGGACAAACTGGTCATGCGCCACATGTGATCATGGCCGCTGACCGCCACGACGTTGATCACTTATCGAACGGATGAACACATCGGGGTCTCTTGGGAACATGGCAGAACCGACGTCTCGGCCGCGACGATCGTGGCCGCGACCAGGTTGTCGGGCCCGTCGGTGAGACCTGGTAGACATCCAGCATGCGCTTTGGTCTGAGCATCCCCAACGCCGGTGACCCGGCCGAACTCGTCGATCTCGCGGTGACCGCCGAGCAGGCTGGGTGGGACGGCTTCTTCCTGTGGGACCACGTCCAGCTGGACTCCAAGACCCGCCCGCCGATGCAGGATCCCTGGGTGCTGCTCGGCGCCATGGCGGTCCGGACCAGCACGATGCTGCTCGGCACCATGGTCACCCCGGTGCCGCGCCGCCGGCCCTGGAAGCTGGCCCGCGAGATCAACACCCTCGACCACCTGAGCGGTGGCCGGGTCGTCGTGGGCGTCGGTCTCGGCGTCCCTGCCGAGGACGAGTACGCCGCGTTCGGGGAGCCCGCGCAGGGCCGCACCCACGCGGCGATCCTCGACGAGGCGATGCCGGTGCTCGACGGCTTCCTGCGCGGCGACCGGGTCGACCACGACGGCGAGCACTTCCACGTTCACGCTCACCTCAACCCCGGGGCACTGCAGCGCCCTCGGCCGCCGATCTGGGTCGCGGCGATGCTTCCGCGCAAGCGAGGTGTGGCGCGGGCCAGCCGGTGGGACGGCATCTTCGCGCTCCACGCCGACACCGGCCCGCTCACCGCCCCGATGGTGGCCGACCTGGTGGCGGAGATGAAGCCGCGCGAGGGCTACGACATCGTGACGATGCTCGGTTCCGGCAACCGGGTCGATGAGTTGGCCGACGCCGGTGCCACCTGGGTTCTCGACGGTCCGTCCGGCCCGCACGAGTCCTTCGCCGAGGTGCGCCGCACGGTCGAGGCCGGTCCGCCGACGACCTGATCGAGCGGCAGCCGGCTCAGGTCGGCAGGCTCAGAGTCGGCAGGCTCAGAGTCGGCAGGCTCAGAGTCGGCCGGCCTTCTTCAACGCCAGATAGGTGTCCGCCAGAGCCGGAGCGATCCGGTCCGGCGGTTCGTCGACCACCGTGACGCCGAGCCGTTCGAGCAACACCGTGACGTGGCGGCGCTCCACCCGCGCCTGCTCGGCCGCGGCGGCGGCATAGACCGCCGCCGCGTCACCACGGCCACGGGCGAGTGCCTCGACTGCGGGATCGGCGACCGCGGCGACGCAGACCTCGTGCTTTCGTACGAGTGGGGCCAGCACCGGCAGCAGGCCCTCTTCGATCACCGCGGCGTCCAGTCCGGTGAGGAGGACGACCAGCGACCGCTGGCTGGCGCGCGCGGCGATCGCGCTCACCAGGCCGCGGTGGTCGGCCTCGACGAGTTCGCTGCCGAGCGGAGCCATCGCGGCGGTGAAGCGGGGCAGGACGTCGTGCGGTGCGGCCCGGCGTACGTCCGCCCGCACCCGCCGGTCAAAGGCCATCAGGTCCACCCGGTCGCCCGCGCGGGTCGCGAGGGCGGCGAGCAACAACGCGGCGTCCATGGAGTGGTCCAGACGCGGTGCGTCGCCGACCCGGCCGGCAGACGTCCGCCCGGTGTCGAGGACGACGAGCACGTGCCGGTCGCGTTCGGGTCGCCACGTCCTGACGACGACGGCGCCCCGGCGGGCGGTGGCGCGCCAGTCGACCGAGCGCACGTCGTCGCCCACGACGTAGTCGCGCAGCGAGTCGAACTCCGTACCCTGCCCGCGCACCAGCACACTCGCCCGGCCGTCCAGTTCCCGCAGCCGGGCCAGCCGGGAGGGCAGATGCTTGCGGCTGTCGAACGGCGGCAGCGCCCGTACGGTCCAGGGGACCTCGTGGGAGCCCTGCCGCCCAGCCAACCCCATCGGGCCGAGTGAACGGACCGTCACCCGGTGCGCCTGCCGGTCGCCCCGCCGGGTCGGGCGCAGCACGGTGGTGATCCGGCGGCGTTCCCCGCCCGGAAGCTCGAGCGGATGGCGTTCGGTCACCGCCCCTGCCGACGGCGGCCAGGCGTCGCGCAGCAGCCCCCGAACGGCTCGCCGTCCCGGGTTGGTGACCAGCAGTCGCACCTCGACCGCCTCGCCCAACCGGACGCTGGTCGTCGCGGAGGTCGCACCGGAGCTGCCGGCGTAGGCTCCCGTCCCGCCCGGGCCCCCGGTCTTCCGGACGAACCGCAGCGGGCGGACCGGGCCCGCCAGCCACACGTCCACCAGGGCGAACAGCACCACGCCCGAGGTCACGAGCAGGATGCCGGCGCGGGAGGGTACGACGAAGGCCACGACGACGACGCCCGCGAGCGCGAGCATGGCGCTGCGGAAGGTGAGCGTCACGACGGCTACCGCGGCACCGGGACGCTGGCCAGGATCCCGTCGAGCACGGCGTCGGCGGACACGCCCTCGAGCTCGGCCTCGGGGCGCAGCTCGACCCGGTGCCGGAGCGCGGGCAGGGCCAGCGCCTTCACATCGTCGGGGGTGACGTAGTCGCGGCCGGACAGCCAGGCCCAGGCGCGGGCCGCCCGCATGAGCGCGGTGGCGCCACGCGGTGAGACGCCGAGCCGGAGGGACGGCGACTCCCGGGTGGCCCGGCACACGTCCACGACGTAGCCCAGCACGTCAGGCCCCAGCTGGACCGTCCCGACCGCGGCTCGTGCCGCCGCGAGGTCCTCCGGCCCGGCCACGGCACGCAGGCCCGCGGCGGCGAGGTCACGGGGGTCGAATCCCTGCGCGTGCCGGCCGAGCACGGCGACCTCCTCCTCCCGCGACGGCAGGGTGAGCTGCAGCTTCAACAGAAACCGGTCGAGTTGGGCCTCCGGCAGCGGATAGGTCCCTTCGTACTCGATCGGGTTCTGGGTGGCCGCCACCAGGAACGGTTCCGGTAGCGAACGCCCGGTGCCGTCGACCGAGACCTGGTTCTCCTCCATCGCCTCGAGGAGCGCCGCCTGCGTCTTGGGCGGCGTTCGGTTGATCTCGTCGGCCAGCAGCAGGTGGGTGAAGACCGGGCCGGGACGGAACTCGAACTCCGCCGTCCGCGCGTCGTAGACCAGCGAGCCCAGGACGTCGCCCGGCATCAGGTCGGGGGTGAACTGCACCCGTTTGGTGTCGAGCCGCAGGCTTGCCGCGAGGGCCCGCACCATCAGCGTCTTGGCGACACCGGGGACGCCCTCGAGCAGCACGTGACCGCGGCACAGGAGCGCGATCAACAGGCCGGTGACGGCGGAGTCCTGGCCGACCACCGCCTTGGCCACTTCGTTGCGGACGGCGAGCAGGGCTGCGCGCGCGGCGTCGGCGGGTGGGGTCGGATGGTCGGTGACGGTCGCCTGGTCGGTCACGATCGGCGTACCTCCTGCTCCAGCGTGTCGAGGTCGTCGGCGAGACGGACGAGTGAGCCGTCGTCGCCGGGTCTGGTGCCACCGGCGTCCGGGGCGGCGAGGAGCCCGCGTACCTGCGTTCCGGCACGTCCCGTGCGGGCCGTGACCGCCGCCACCAGCGCGTCGGGGGTGGCGTTCGGCGGCAGGCCGAGCAGCGGAGACAGCCGGGTCGCGGTCGCTTCGCGCAGTGCCTGCGCGGCCCGATCGCGGGCTCGTGCCCGATGGTAGAGGCGGGCCCGGCCCTCGACGGCCTCGGAGGCCCGCACGACCACCGGAAGCGCCTCGGGTACGACGGGTCCGAGCCGCCGCGCGGCGGCGAGCATGAGGAGCGCGAGCGCCACCCCGGCCTGGCCGACGCCGAACCGCAGCCCGTCCGGGAGGAGCGAGGTGAGGCTGCGGGGTTCCTCGCCGCCGGGCGTGCCCGGAGCGGGGACGTCGGACAGCGACGGGACGTACCAGACCAGCTCGCGGTCGCCGCCCAGCAGGTTCAGCGCCAACGCGGCGTTGCCGTCGTCGGCCAGCCGCGAGTTGGCGAACGACGTCGACATCCCCACGACGTCGACGGTGCGGCCGGCGCCGGAGTCGGCCGACGCTTGCCCGGCGGGGGCGGCCGGCTCGTCGGTCAACCGGAGCAGCCCGCCCCGGGTTCCGTCGCCGTAGCAGAGGCTCGCGGCGGAGTTCGGCAGCGCGCGGTACATCGGGCCGTCGACCCGGACCGCACCGGCTCGGCGGGCCGCGGGCAGGGCACAGCCGGGTACGCGGGTGCGGGCGAGCGCATCACCGGCGGGGACGGCGTTCGGGGCGAGCACGGTCAGGGCCTTCTCGCCCGGTGCGAAGAGGACGAGGTGCCGGGAGGGGGCGCCGGCGAGCCGGTCGAGTTGGGCGGAGACCAGCAGGTCGGGCTGCGCGACCACCAGGGTGGTGTCGGTTCCGGCGAGCCGCATCGCCGCGTCGAGGGTGTCGACCCGCCGTACGTCGACGCCGCGCTGGTCGAGCAGCACCGCGAGGGCACGGCCGCCGGGCTGGCGGGCCGAGCGCGGGTCGAGCGGGCCTCCGCCGGTGCCGGCCTGGAGCAGCGCGGACACCACGCCGCCGAGGACGAGGACGGCCACGATGACGAGGGGGCCGCGCAGCCGGAGCCAGCGTTCGCGGGCGGTGGGTTCGACCGACGTTTCCAGGGGGTGGTTCGCCTCGGCGTCGTGGCTGGTGGGTCCGAGGGGTCCGGCTGCGGACGCCTGGGCTTTTCTGGACGCCCTGCCTCGCCGCGGCGCGGCGCTCGGGGGCGCCGACCCCGTCACGGGATGCCGCCCTGGGCGAGCACGGGTCGCCGGATGGCGCGTACGGCGTCGTCGGCGGCCCGGACCAGTGCGTAGGTCTGCGCCGTGGCCACCCGCCCGCCGTAAGAGACCTCGTCGAACACCAGGGCGGCCGTGCGGAGGGCGGCCGCTGCGTCCGGCGCCACCAGGGCGCCTTCGCGGGCCACCTCGTCGGCGGTGCGGCCGGGCCGCTCGTCGAGGAAGGTGCGTTCCTCCAGAGTGCGGCCGAGGGCCCGGAACCCTTCGCGGACGGCGGTTTCGTGGTCGCCGCGGGCCGCGGCCTCCTCGGCCGCCGCCCGGTGCTGGGCCGCCGAGCGGGACAGGCCGGCGAACACCGTGCGGTCACCTCGGGCCCGTGCCCGGGCGAGGGCGCCCACGCGTCGCCGAACCACGACGACGGCGAGCGCGATGACGGCGGCCAACGCGAGCAGACCCCACCAGCCGCCGGGCGAGAGTGCGGCGATCGCGCCGAACAGCCGGACGAGGTGCTCCTGGGCCCAGGTGAGGAACCTCGACACGACACCGGGCTCGTCCCGGTGGTAGATGCCCTTGGTGAGTTCCTCCCGTGCCGCCCGGGCGGCGTCCGCGCCGCTGACGTCGATCGGTGGACCCGTGTCACTCACCGGATGGCCCTCCGACGGCGAACCCCACGACGGACGCGTGAACTCATCGGGTGGCCCAGGGCGAGCCCGGCGCCTCGATGCCGGCGCCGGTGCCGGTGACCTGGGCGAGGGTGATGTCGAGCCCTTCGCTGCGCATCCGTGCGTCGACGTAGACGAGGGCGTTGACGGCTGAGAGGAAGGCGATCTGGAGGACGGAGGAGGCGAGCGCGCCGATGCCGAGCACCACGAGGGTCACCGCCTCCGTACCGCCGAAGGAGTCGCCGACGCCCACTCCGATGCCCGTGGCGAGCAGGGTGAACGCGGTCTGGATGACCGAGGAGACGACGGAGGCCACCAGGTTGGCGACGACCAGGATGCCGAGCGTGCGCGGCGTGCGTCCCTTGACGAGATGCCAGGAACGGCGAAGCGCGGCGACCACCGGCACGCGACGCTGCTCGCCGGAGGGCAGAGCCGGATCCAGCGGTTGGGTCTCCAGGACCAGGACCGCGGAGGCGAGCGCCGTGCGGGTACCCGCGACGACGCCGACGAACACCGCGCCGATCCCGACGACGACGGCGAGAAGGACGCCGACGGCGAGGTTCAGGTAGAAGCCGAGGGCGACGACCAGGATGGCGACCGCGATCCCGACGGTGTAGGCGGCCGCGATGAGGAAGGTGAGCCCGAGCAGCCGCAACAGGTGCGGCCGGCTTGTCCGCCAGACTTCGCCGACGCTCGCGGGCCGACCGAGGACACCGCGGGAGACGGTCACCGTGATCATGCCGGTGAGCATCACCGTGGCGACCCAGCTCACCAGGGTGAGCGCGAGGACGCTGACGGCGAAGCCGGCCCAGGTGGCGTCGCTGATCCGGGTGATGTCGGTGTCGGAGGTCGCCGTGAAGATGTCGGCGAAGGCGACGAACATGGTGGCGAAGTACACGGCGGTCAGGACGGCCATGACGGCCGTCGACAGCCCGAGCATGATCTTCGGGTAGCGCTGCACGGTGGTGAAGGCGCCGTCGAGCACCTCGCCGAAGCCCAATGGACGCAGGGGAACGACACCAGGCTTGGGCGCCTGCGCCGCCTCCCAGGCCGGCCCGCCGCCCCACGAGGGTCCGCCGCCGCCCCAGGCCGGACGGCCACCCCACGCCGGGCCACCGGCTCCAGACGGGGCTTCGCCGGACGGGCCCGCACCCCACGACGGTGGTGTCGTGCCCCACCCCGCCGACGACGGCGTACCGGGGTCACGCGGGTCACCCCACCCCGACGTCGCGGGCGGTTGGCCCGACGGTTGGGACAGACCCTCCCCGGCTCCGGATTGCTCCCCGGGCGGCGTCCCGGTGTCGGTCATCTGGCGCACCTCACGTCAGTGGGTCGTTCTCCCGCGGGTCGTGTCGAGCCATCGTGCCACGCTCGGTGGGACGATGTGCTCATGAAAGGTCGCATTCTGGTCGTCGACGACGACATGGCGCTCGCCGAGATGCTCGGGATCGTGCTGCGGAACGAAGGCCTCGACGCGGTTTTCTGTGACTCGGGCGAGGCTGCGCTGGCGAAGGTACGTGAGGCCAAACCGGATGTCGTACTGCTCGACCTGATGCTGCCCGGCAAGGATGGTATCGAGGTGTGCCGGGAGATCCGTGCCGAGTCCGACGTACCGATCGTGATGCTCACCGCCAAGACCGACACGGTCGACGTGGTGCTCGGCCTGGAGTCGGGCGCGGACGACTACGTCGTCAAGCCTTTCAAGCCGAAGGAGCTGGTAGCACGGATCCGGGCGAGGCTACGGCGCTCGGACCGGGCCGTGCCGGAGACACTGCACATCGGTGACCTGGTGATCGACGTACCCGGCCACTCGGTGAAGCGGGGCACGGAGGCGCTGGCCCTGACTCCGTTGGAGTTCGACCTGCTGGTGTGCCTGGCCCGCAAGCCCTGGCA
Organism: Actinopolymorpha pittospori; assembly: GCF_014873875.1. Taxonomy (GTDB): domain Bacteria; phylum Actinomycetota; class Actinomycetes; order Propionibacteriales; family Actinopolymorphaceae; genus Actinopolymorpha; species Actinopolymorpha pittospori. The sequence goes on from NZ_JADBEM010000001.1 coordinate 4,772,276, forward strand.
GGTCTTCGGTCGGGAAGAGTTGTTGGAGCAGGTCTGGGGTTACCGCCACGCCGCCGACACGCGGCTGGTCAACGTGCACGTCCAGCGCCTGCGCAGCAAGATCGAGCGTGATCCGGAGCATCCGGAGATCGTCGTGACAGTACGAGGAGTCGGTTACAAGGCAGGTCCGTCCTGAACCGGTCCGGGTCGGCCTGACCCAGGCCGACCTCGGTCCGTCGTCGGTCCGGTTCGCGGTCTGGTTGTCGGTCTGGCTTGGCTGGACCCCGGCCGCGGTCCGGGTTCGTCACGGACGCGCGGCGACTTGCACCACCTCGTACAGTCTGTGCAACGCGTGATGATGTGACGCCCGAACCAGTCGTCACGCACAGCAGTGGTTCACAAGCATCGAGTCACATCGCATCTCACCTCCCCTGGACACCCATGCAGACGCTGGACAGGACGCTGTGGCCGGCGGCCCGCCTCATCCGCCGGTCAGTCGCTGTCTGGCGCCGTTCGCTGCACCTGCGGGTGGTCCTGTCCACGCTGCTGCTGTCGGCGCTCGTCACCGTCTTCGTCGGCTGGATCCTGCTGCGCCAGGTCACCGACGGAGTCCTCGACGCCAAGGTCGCCGCCTCGGTCGGTGAGGCCTCGGCCGGGTTCCGGACGGCCCAGAGCGCCATCGACGCGGCCGAGCCGAGCGGCGACCCGAGCGAACTCACCACCCAGCTGGCCCAGGACATCGCGCTGCGCGGGGCCTCCGGTGGGCTCTACGACGTCGTCCTCGACGTGCTTCCGGCGGTCGGGGGCTCTCAGACGGTCTCGCGTTCGACGCGGGCGACCGTGCTGCCGACCAGCGTTCCCTCCGACCTGCGGGCCCAGGTGCGCGGCGACAAGGTGGCCTACCGCTACACGCTGATCCGCCGCGCCTCGGGCAACGACGTTCCCGGTCTGGCCGTGGGTTCGCAGCTGCACGAGCCGCGCAGCGGCGCGACCCTCAACGTCTACTACCTCTTCGACCTCCAGCAGCAGGAGGAGACCCTCAACCTGCTCCGGCGTTCCCTGGTCGCCGTCGGCGTCCTGATCGTCGTCCTGCTCGGATGCGTGGCGTGGTTCGTCACCCGGCAGGTCGTGACACCGGTCCGGCTCGCCCGCCAGGTGGCCGAACGGCTGGCCGCCGGCCTGCTCGACCAACGGATGCGCGTACGCGGCCAGGACGACCTCGCCCGGCTCGCGACGTCCTTCAACCAGATGGCCAGCAGCCTGCAGCGCCAGATCCGCCGGCTGGAGGAACTGTCGCGCGTCCAACGACGGTTCGTCTCCGACGTCTCCCACGAGCTGCGCACCCCGCTCACCACCGTTCGCATGGCGGCCGACGTGTTGTACGAAGCACGCCAGGACTTCGAGCCGGGAGTGGCCCGCGCCTGCGAGCTGCTGCAGGCCGAGCTCGACCGGTTCGAGGCGCTGCTCGGCGACCTGTTGGAGATCAGCAGGTTCGACGCGGGCGCGGCGGCGCTCGAACTCGAGGACCTCGACCTGCGCGGCCTGGTACGCCGGGTCGTCGACGGCGCCCGGCCGATCGCCGCCCGCAAGGGCAGCCGGATCGACCTGCACCTGCCGCAGGCCCCGGCCATCGCCGAGGTCGACTCGCGCCGGATCGAGCGCGTACTCCGCAACCTCGTCATCAACGCGCTCGAGTACGGCGAGGGTCGCGACGTCGTCGTTCGGGTCGGGGGCGACGACGAGACGACCGCGGTCTCGGTGCGTGACTACGGCATCGGCCTGAAGCCGGGTGAGTCGGCGATGGTCTTCGAACGCTTCTGGCGGGCCGACCCCGCCCGGGCCCGCACCACCGGCGGGACGGGCCTCGGCCTTGCGATCGCTCTGGAGGACGTCCTCCTGCACGGCGGCTGGCTGCAGGCCTGGGGTGAGCCGGGCCGCGGCGCGCACTTCCGCCTCACGCTTCCGCGGACCGTGGGGGAGGCGCTCACTCACTCGCCGATTCCGCTGGTCCCGGGTGGGACGACCGAGCAGCGGCTGGAGCGCCCGAGGGTGTCTGCGCCGGGCGCGGCGGCCGGAGGTGTCGGATGACGCCCACGGAGGAGGCCTCGGCGCGGTGGAGTCGGCGGACGCTGCTGAGGACGGGTGCGCTCGGGGTGTTCGGGCTGGTGACGGGCTGCGCGAGTGTGCCCGTCGACGGCCCGGTGCGGTTCGAGTCGATGGGTACGCACGAGGCCACCCAGACCTCGCTCCCAGTCCTGGTCAACGGACCCGATCCGAGCGACAGCGCGCAGCAGGTGGCGCGCGGGTTCCTCGACGCGATGGCGAGCTACCAGGCCGGGCAACCGGTGGCGCGCAAGTACCTCAGCCCGGCCGTGAGCGAGCGCTGGCAGCCGACGCGCGTCCTCATCTACGACAGCGCCACGCTGCCGCTGGCCGAGCCCAAGCCCGGTCACGTCGTGATCGACGTACCCAAGGTCGGTGACCTCGGCGTCAACGGAGACTGGACGTCGGCCAGGCCGGGACAGAAGCTCGCGATCGACCTCGGCATGACCAAGGTCGACGGTCAGTGGCGGGTCGGGAAGCCCCCCGACGCTCTGGTGATGTCGATCTACAACTTCCAGCGCGAGTACCAGCGCTACAACCTGTACTTCTTCGACCCCGAGTTCGAGATCCTCGTGCCGGACCCGATCTACCTGCCGATCCGCGGTCACGTGGAGACGCTGCTCGTCAACGCCCTCCTGCGCGGTCCGTCGAAGTGGCTGCGGCCGGCGGTGCGCTCGGCGTTCCCCGACGGCACCACACTCGCGGCCCCGTCGGTGTCGGTCGAGCGCCAGGTGGCCACGGTCGATCTCGATCCGAAGGTGGACGGGCTCTACGACCCCCAACGCCGTTACCTGCTCGCGCAGCTCACCTGGACCCTCGACCAGATCCCCCAGGTCAAACGGGTTGCGGTCACTGTCGGGCGGGCCCAGTTCAGTGTCTCCGGCGTCGGGTCGACCACCGACCGCGAGCACTGGGCGACCTACGACCCCCAGGTGGCGACCGCAGCGCAGGGGGCCTACGCGCTCTCAGGCGACCGGGTCGTCATCATCGGGGCCAACTCCCTGGTCCCGGTGAGCAGCCTGGCCGGCCGCAAGATCTCCGCGCGCTCGATCGCGGTGAGCGTCGTCGGCGAGCGCGGCTCCGCCCAGCCCCTCGACCCCGACACGAAGGGCTCGGCCGACTGGTTGGCCACGGTGTCCGCGGACGGGCGTCAGGTGATGGTCTACGGCTCGCAGGCCAACAAGCCGCGGGTGATCTGGCAGGGCGAGAACATCCTCGAGCCCTCCTGGGACCGCTACAGCAAGGTCTGGCTCGTCGACCGCAACGCCGGCCACGCGCGGATCGTCGCCGTCGACTCCCAGCAGGCCGTACCCGTCGCCGCGCCCGGACTGTCCGGGAACGACGTCCGCGCCCTGAAGGTGTCCCGTGAGGGTGCCCGGGTCGCCGCCCTCGTCCAGCGTGGTGGGCGGACGGTGCTGGTGGTCGGTCGGGTCGAGCGCGGTGAGGGCGTCGCGGTCCGTGGCCTGCGCGAACTCCCACTGCCGATGACGTCGATGACCGACCTCGCGTGGTCCGACCTCGACCGGGTCACGGTGGTGGGTGCGGACGGGCAGGCGCCACCACGCGCGACGATCGTCAGCGTGGACGGCTACGAGGTCGATCCGCTGACCGGCCCGGACTCCAGTGCGGTCGCCGCGGCGCCGGGACAGCCGCTGATCCTCGGTGGTACCGACGGTGCGCTCCATCGCGAGGACAAGACCTACATGTGGAGCAGGCGGGGGGAGGGCACGTGTCCGGCCTACCCGGGCTGACGACGCGTGCGCGCGGCTGGTCGACGCTCGTCGGCCGGCTGGTCCGGGACGACCTCGCCGACCTCGTGCTCGGTAGCCGCTGCGTCGGCTGCGGAGGGCCCGGCCGGGCGCTGTGCGAGGAATGCGAGCCGCACCTACGCCAGGCGGCGTTTCGGGCCGTCCCCGATCCGGAGCCGTCGGGGTTACCTCCGGTCTGGGCCATGGCGCCCTACGCCGGTGTCGTCCGTGCCGCCCTGCTCGCGCACAAGGAGCGCGGCCGTACGACGCTGGCGGCGCCACTGGGAGCGGCACTGGCCCGCGCGGTCGCCGCCGCGACCGGCTCGGAAACCAGACCCGCACCCACCGTCCTCGTCCCGATCCCCTCGACACGGTCCGTGGTCCGTCAGCGTGGTCACGACCCGCTGCTGCGGATCACGCGCCGGGCGGCCGGGGTGCGTCGGCGACAGGGTCGGGTGGTCGCTGTCGGTGAGGTCCTCGCCGTCGCGCGGCCGGTCGCCGACCAGGCCGGCCTGGACGCGTCGCGGCGCCGGGCCAACCTCGCCGGCGCCTTCCAGGTGCGGCGACGGGTGGGTGATCGGCTCGCCGGCCGGTCCGTCGTCCTCGTCGACGACGTGGTGACCACCGGGGCGACACTGGCCGAAGCGGCCCGGGTACTCCGAGCGGCCGGCGTGGAGGTGGCCGCGGCGGCGGTCGTCGCGGCGACGAGGCGGCATCGCCCGGCTTCTGGCCGGGTCGGGTGACGACTCGCCGATCTCCCGGGTTTCGACTTCAGCCGCATGGCGCTAGCGTTTCGACATGGCACCCGCCCGGGTCCGTGGTTGCGCCGGACGACAGGTCGACCTTTTGGCCGACGTTCGGCAAGCCGACGCCAGCCGCAGGCAAAACGGCCCACGTAAGGCGACTTCTTGTCGACCGATCACGGTGCGGCTTAGAAGTAAGCCCTGCCCCGCCGGAGGGTCCGATGCCCTCCGTCCCGGGAGAAGGGGATTAGTGGCATCCAACGCAAGTGCCGCCGCGAGACCCTCCGCAGGCGGATGTGGGGACGAAGACCAGGTCGGCCGGGCGGGCGCCTCCCATCATGAATTCGCTATATCACGCCAGAGACCGTCATATACACACGCAAGAGCGGGTATGACGCAACTGCGCCTGCCGGTCTCTCCCCGCGGTGCCCGGCAGACGTGCAGACCCCGGAGAGTTCGATATTGGGGAGGTTCACGTGGACGTTGTGGTCGTTGGTCGTCACTGTGCGGTGACTGACCGATTCCGTCGTCATGTCGAGGACAAGCTCACCCGCCTGGAGCCCTTCACAGCCCGGGCGATCCGAATCGAGATCGAGGTTTCCAAGGAGCACACCCGATCGGCCAGTGAGTCCGAACGCGTCGAGCTGACCGTCTACTCACGTGGGCCGCTCGTGCGGGCCGAGGCTTCGGCCGAGGACCCGTTCGCCGCGCTCGACCTCGCTCTCGACAAACTGCTCGCGCGACTACGCAAGGCCGCAGACCGACGACGTGTGCACCACGGCTCCCGAACCCCCATGTCAGTGGCCAGGGCCACCAACGGCCCACTCGACGAGACAACCGCGTCGATGGGCGCCGTCGAGGCCGCTCGTCCCCGACAGAACGGCGTCACCACCCTCACCACCGAGGAAGGGTCGGAGGACGAGGTCGCGGCTGGCATCGAGGTGACCGGTGACGGGCCACTCGTGGTTCGGGTGAAGGCACACGCCGCCACACCCATGACACTCGATCAGGCCCTCTACGAGATGGAGCTCGTGGGGCACGACTTCTACCTCTTCATGGACGCCGACTGCCACCGTCCGAGCGTCGTCTACCGGCGGCGTGGCTACGACTACGGCGTGATCCGGCTCGAGGAGGAGAGCGCCGCCGCGATGCTCGGCGGTGCCGAAGGCCAGGCGTACCGACAGCTCTAGGGCGCTCGCCCACCTCACCGCCCGACTCGCGGCGCCCCCGCGACCTGGGCACCGGAGCCGGTGTTCGGTCGGGATGCGGGCCTCTCACCTGGCCCGCATCCCGGCTGCCGGCGTCGTCGTCCTAGCATCGGGTGGTCCGCGGCACGTAGGCGGAGGTAGTCACGAGTCGGAGTACCGCCCGTCCACGGTGTCGCGCTCTTGGCCCAGACCATGCCGAGACGAAGGTGCGGAGTCCTGTGACGGACGGATTCTTCAGACAAAAACGGACTCAAGGTCTGCGGGAGCCGTGTCATCATGCGTCGATGACCGAGGCCTCGCACACGTGCGCGGGACCAGGTGCGGCACTTCCCCTCCGGGTCCTTGTCGTCGACGACCAGGAGCTGTTCAGCAGGGGACTGTGTCTTCTGCTCGACCAGGTGCCCGACATCGACGTCGTGGGCGAGGCCAGTGATGCGGACGCGGCGGTTCGCCTCGTCGCCGAGCACCTTCCCGACGTCGTGCTCCTCGGCCAGGGTCTGTCCGGCGGCGACGTCTGCCGGCTGATCAAGTCGGCCGCCTCGGCGACGCGCGTGGTGTTGCTCACCGGTGGCGCGGACGGTCGCGGGCCGGACCCGGTGGGTCGTGCCGGCGCCGACGGACAGGTCGACAAGGACAGCCCGATCGAGGACGTCGCGGCCGTCGTTCGGCTGGTCGCCCACCGCGCCGCCGCCTGAGCGGACAGCTACCGATCCGGGCCGCGCGACGCGGGTCGAGCGCGATGTCGGTGGGCAGTGCCAGCATGTCCTCCCGTGGAGATCCTCAGCGTTGACCAGGCGCGGCGCGTGGCGCTGGCTGCCCAGGGGTTCGCCGATCCGCGGCCCCGTGGACGCCCCGACGCGCGCTCGCTCGAGCGCGTCCTGCGCCGGGTGGGTCTGCTCCAGATCGACTCGGTCAACGTCCTGAGTCGGGCCCACTATCTCCCGCTGTGGAGCAGGCTCGGCGCCTATCCGACGAGCCTGCTCGACCGGGCGAGCGGTCGAGCACCGCGCCGGCTGTTCGAATACTGGGCCCACGTCGCGTCCCTCGTCCCGGTCACGACCCAACCCGCGTTGCGGTTCCGGATGGACCGAGCCTCCCAGCAGGCCTGGGGGTCGATTCGCCGGATCGCTGAGGAGAAGCCCGACTTCGTCGAATGGGTCCAGGCCGAGGTCTGTGACAAGGGCCCGCTGACCGCCCGGGAGATCGAGGTCGACGTTCCCCGCCGCCGGGACAACTGGGGCTGGAACTGGAGCGACGTCAAGACCGCGCTGGAGTTTCTCTTCTACTGCGGCGAGGTCACCTCGGCTCGGCGCAACTCCGCGTTCGAGCGCGTCTACGACCTGCCCGAGCGGGTGTTTCCAGCCGAGATCGTCGCCGCGCCCACCCCAACGGTCGAGGAAGCGCACCGTGAACTGGTCCGGATCGCGGCCCGAGCGCACGGCGTGGCCACCCTGCAGTGTCTGCGTGACTACTTCCGGCTCTCCGCGGCCGAGGCCGGACTCGCGGTCACCCAGCTCGTCGAGGCCGGTGAGCTGACCCAGGTCAAGGTGGCCGGCTGGAACCGCCCGGCCTATCTGCACGCGCAGGCCCGGCTGCCCCGCCGGGTCGACGCCCGCGCGTTGGTCGGCCCCTTCGACTCCCTGGTCTTCGAACGCACCCGAACCGAGAAGCTGTTCGGTTTCCGCTACCGCATCGAGATCTACGTGCCCGCCGAGCAGCGGATCTTCGGCTACTACGTGCTGCCGTTCCTGCTCGGCGACCAGCTCGTGGCCCGCGTCGATCTGAAGGCCGACCGGTCCGCCGGAGTTCTGCGCGTGCAGTCCGCGTTCGCCGAGGAGCACGCGCCGCCGCACACCGCGCAGGAGCTGGCCGCCGAGCTCTCCGCGATGGCCGAATGGCTCGGCCTGTCCGACGTGGAGGTGCGGGAGCGGGGCGATCTCGCCCGGCCGCTGCGCAAGGCCCTCCTCGCGTGAGCGCCACCCCGTTCCTCTTCTTCGACGGCGACGGCACGTTGTGGGACTTCGAGGGTGTCCTGCGGCATGCGCTGGGCATCGTGCTGGGCGAGATACGCCGACTCCGGCCGTCGCCAGTCAGCGACGCGCTGAGCGTCGAGACACTGACGGCCGACCGGAACGCCGTCGCCGCCGAGCGTCGGGGGAGCCGCACCACGTTGGCGGAGATCCGTCGGGCCGGCCTCGACCGGACGCTCGCGAGGTGCGGGGCACCCGACCCTGACCTCGCTGCCCACCTCTACACGCTGTTCATGCGGCACCGCTTCGACGACATCGAGGTCTATCCCGACGTCCCGCCCTCGACTCCCTCGCGGCGACGTATCGGTTGGGTCTCCTCACCAACGGCAACACCGATCCGGAGCGCTGCGGACTCGGCGGGCGCTTCGAGGTGGTCCTCTTCGCCGAGGACCACGGCCTCACCAAGCCGGACCGCCGGCTCTACGACCTGGCCGCGCGGACGGTGGCCGCTCCGAGCGGGTCGTCGTCCAGGTCAGCCGTCCCGATGGTGATGGTGGGTGATTCACTCGAGGCCGACGTCGTGGGGGCCGAGGACGCAGGCTGGCACGAATCTGGCTGAACCGGGACGGGAAACAGTGTCCCGAGGGGGCCCGCTCGTACGCGCGGATCGCGTCTCTCGCGGAGCTGCCCGAGGCGCTCGTGGAGCTCTCCGCAGGTCCGGTCGGGCGTTCCTGAGGCTCTGGTTCGGGCGGCGCGACGGTGGCCAACGGATTACATCGCCGCAAATTCTCCCCCGACTTCCCTTGTCGAGGGGACCCGTGGCATGCTCTTACTCGCACTCGGCGGGGCCACGTCGCAGTCGCCAGTCCCCGCGCACCCGGGGCCGCTCGCGACGAAGGCCACCGGGAACCTTCGAGGGGCGGCTGTCCGGCGTGGGAGACAGCCGCCCCTTGTCATGCCTGCCGTCCTCCGCGAGGCCGCGGAGGACAGCTCCCTACCTCTGTCCCTGTCTCGTCCCTATCTCTGGTCCGGGCCGCTCGTGGTCAGGTCGTCGGCGAGCAGGTCGAAGCCGACCAGGTCGTCGTAGGTGTCGTCGCAAAGCCGTTCGGCCGAACGCCATACGCCCACCCGCCGAAACCCGGCCCGCTCGGCGACCCGCTGCGACGCGACGTTCCCGGCGGCGGCGCGCAGGGTGAGGTGGCGCAGGCCGAGGCCGCCGTCGTCGGTCGCGATCATCGCGTGCCGGGCGACCAGCCTGGTCGCCTCGCCGGCGACGCCACGGCCCCGAACGGCGGGATGTGTCCAGTACCCGATCTCGGCGGTTCCGGTCATGACGTCGATGTCCATCAGTCCGAACGAGCCGATGCACTCGTCGGTGACCGGGTCGGCGGCGGCCCAGTAGACACCACGGCCGCCCGCGTGCTCCTCCTCGCGGCTCTGGATGTAGCCGAGCCCGGCGCTGTGTGTGTAAGGACGGGGGAGCCCGCCCAGCCAGTGCTGGGTCACCGGATCGGAGCAGGCGGCGACGACGGCGGCCGTGTCGGACTCCCGGAATCCGCGCAGGACACACCGCCGCCCACGCAGCGTCGGGGCGTCGTACCACCGGGTGTTCGGCCGTCGTGGATCCCCGGAGCGCAGCGAACCGATCCACCCGTCGTAGCGCCGACCGCGGGCGGCGCACAGCCCCCGCACGGTGCCCTCCACGCGGAAGCCGCACCGCCACGCCACCCGGCGGGAGGGCCAGTTGCCGACGTGGGCCCGCCACTGGAGGACGTCGAGCGCCAGCCCGTCCGTCGCGAAGGCCCAGTCGACCGCCGCGTGGAGCGCGGCCGTCATCACACCGCGGCCGCGAGCCGCCGCCCGGAGCCCGAAGCCGACCTCGGCGCCGCGGGAGCCGTCGGGGGTGAGGTCGACGGTCCCGTAGTACTCGTCGGTCTGCGCATCGGCGATTGCCAGAGCGAGGTAGGTGCCGTGCCGCCAGCCGTCGGGGATGATCTCGCGGACGAACTGCGCCGCGTGAGCACGGTGGTAGGGGACCGGGACGGTCGTGAACGTCTGGGACACGGGGTCGCTGGACTGGTCGAGGACACCGTCGATGTCCTCGTCCCGGTGGACGCGAAGGACGACCCGGCCGGCAGGGAGGCGCACAGGATCCATGACCGTGATCCTCGTGGACGAGCCCGGCTTGGGGCAAAGCCGTCGAAGCCTGGACGAAATCTCCATGGCAGGACGTCTACGCCGTTGCCTGGCGTGTGAGGGTGGTGGTGTACGTCGCCTACGATGGCTGGAGGCGCGTCACGGGTGTTGAATACACATCAACGACACATCCACTGACGCAATGTAGTCGAGACCTCTACTACGAGGAGCCAAGAGTCCGTGCCTGCCCTGCTCGACAAGATCCTGCGTGCCGGTGAGGGCAAAACCCTCAAGAAGCTGCAGTCGATCGCCAAACAGGTCAACGCCATCGAAGAGGACTTCGTCGGGATGTCGGACGCCGATCTCCGTGGCATGACCGACGAGTTCAGGACCCGGTTGGACGGCGGCGAGACCCTCGACGACCTGCTGCCGGAGGCCTTCGCCACCGTCCGTGAGGCGGCCAAGCGCACCGTCAAGCAGCGCCACTTCGACGTCCAGATCATGGGTGGCGCGGCCCTGCACCTCGGCAACATCGCCGAGATGAAGACCGGTGAGGGTAAGACCCTGGTCTCCACGCTGGCCGCCTACCTCAACGCGCTCCCGGCCAAGGGTGTGCACGTGATCACGGTCAACGACTACCTCGCGCAGTACCAGGGCGAGTGGATGGGCCGGATCCACAAGTTCCTCGGGCTGAGCGTCGGCGTCATCCTCTCCCAGATGACCCCGGCCGAGCGCCGTGAGGCCTACGCCTGTGACATCACCTACGGCACCAACAACGAGTTCGGCTTCGACTACCTGCGCGACAACATGGCGTGGAGCATCGAGGAGTGCGTCCAGCGCGGCCACCACTTCGCGATCGTGGACGAGGTCGACTCCATCCTCATCGACGAGGCCCGTACCCCGCTGATCATCTCCGGCCCCGCGGAGCAGAGCTCGAAGTGGTACGAAGAGTTCGCCCGGCTGGTGGCGCGCATGCGGGTGGATGCCGACTACGAGGTCGACATCAAGAAGCGGACCATCGGCGTCCTCGAACCCGGCATCGACAAGGTCGAGGACCACCTCGGCATCGACAACCTCTACGAGGCCGCCAACACCCCGTTGGTGCAGTTCCTCAACAACGCGATCCGCGCGAAGGAGCTGTTCACCCGCGACAAGGACTACGTCGTGATCGACGGTGAGGTCCTGATCGTCGACGAGCACACCGGTCGCATGCTGCACGGCCGCCGCTACAACGAGGGTCTGCACCAGGCGATCGAGGCGAAGGAAGGCGTGGCGATCAAGGACGAGAACCAAACCCTCGCCACGATCACGCTGCAGAACTTCTTCCGCCTCTACGACAAACTCTCCGGCATGACCGGTACGGCCATGACCGAGGCCTCGGAGTTCAACAAGATCTACAACCTCGGTGTCGTGCCGATCCCGACCAACCGGAGCATGGTCCGACAGGACCAGGCCGACCTGGTCTACCGCACCAAGGACTCGAAGTTCGCGGCGGTCGTCGACGACATCGCCGAGCGCCACGGCAAGGGGCAACCGATCCTGGTCGGCACCACCAGCGTCGAGCAGTCCGAGTTGCTGTCCACCCTGCTGACGCGGCGCGGCGTACCCCACGAGGTACTCAACGCGAAGCACCACGCCCGGGAGGCGTCGATCGTCGCCCAGGCGGGGCGTAGGGGAGCGGTCACCGTCGCGACCAACATGGCGGGCCGCGGTACCGACATCATGCTCGGCGGCAACGCTGAGTTCCTCGCCGACGCCGAGCTGCGCGACCTCGAACTCGACCCGGTCGAGCGCGCGGAGGACTACGAGCGCGCCTGGGGCCCGATGCTCGAGCGCCACCGCAAGCTGGTGGAGGCCGAGCACAAGGAAGTCACCGATCTAGGCGGCCTCTACGTCCTCGGCACCGAGCGACACGAGTCGCGCCGCATCGACAACCAGCTGCGCGGCCGGTCCGGCCGTCAGGGTGACCCGGGTGAGAGCCGGTTCTACCTCTCGCTCGAGGACGACCTGATGCGCCGGTTCAAGTCCGACTGGGTCGACTGGGTGCTCACCAGCCTGAAGATCCCCGACGACATGCCGATCGAGAACAAGCGTGTCACGGGCGCCATCGCCTCGGCGCAGGCCCAGGTCGAGTCGATGAACTTCGAGATCCGCAAGGACGTCCTGAAGTACGACGACGTGCTCAACCGCCAGCGGCACGTGATCTACGACGAGCGCCGACGGGTCCTCGAGGGCGAGGACGTGCACGACCAGGTCGGGCCGATGCTGAACGACACGGTGGAGTCCTACGTCACCGGCGCCACCGAGGGGTTCGCCGAGGACTGGGACCTCGACCAGCTCTGGACCGAGATCAAGCAGACCTACCCGGTCAGCATCAGCGTCGCCGACATCGACGAGGAGTGCGGCGGCCGTGGTGGCGTCACGCGGGAGTTCCTGGTCGAGCGGCTCCAGGAGGACATCCACGCCGCCTACGCCCGCCGCGAGGAGGAGCTGGGCTCGGAGGTCCTGCGTGAGCTCGAGCGCCGCGTCATCCTCTCCGTGCTCGACCGCAAGTGGCGCGAGCACCTGTACGAGATGGACTACCTCCGCGAGGGCATCGGGCTTCGGGCGATGGCCCAGCGCGACCCGCTGGTCGAGTACCAGCGAGAGGGCTACGACCTGTTCATGGCCATGATGGATGCCATCAAGGAGGAGACGGTCGGCTACCTCTTCAACCTCGAGGTCCAGGTCGCCGAGCCGACAGCTCCGGAGACCGAGCAGGCCGAGGAACCCGAGGCGGTCGAACCCGAGGCGGAGGAGCAGCCCCACCTCCTGGCGCGCGGGCTTTCCGGGCCGCAGCGGCCGACCCGCCTGCAGTACACCGCCCCGACGGTCGACGGTGAGGGCGGCGTGGAGCAGCGCAACGAGTCGCCGGCGACCGGCAACGGCTCCGCGGCCGCGGGGGCCGACACCAACTACGCGGGTACGCCGCGCAACGCGATGTGCCCCTGCGGCTCCGGGCGCAAGTACAAGCGCTGCCACGGTGACCCGAAGACCCGCGCCCGGATGACCGGCTGACGCGGAGCACAGGACACCGAGTACAGAGACACTGAGGGCTGACGGCTCGTGGGAGCCGTCAGCCCTCTGCGTTGCGCTCCTACTGTTTCTGGCTCAGGACTCCGCCAGGGCCGCGGCGCGTTGGAGCGCCTGCCGCGCGGCGTCCGTACCGCGCCTGCCCATGCCGCAGGCCGTGGCCACGTCCACCGAGCGGCCGACGTAGCTCTCCACGATCCGCAGGATCCGGATCTGCTCCTCGAGGCCCTGGTCCTCGTGCACCAGTCCGGCGATGATTCGTAGGTCGGGTGGGAGCGACGCCAGTCGGCCCATGTCGCGGTAGAACGTCGACTGGGTCGCGGGCACCTGGTCGTCCGCGGCGAGCGGGAGGTGGACGTACTCGAGGTCCCGGCCCCGCGGCCAGGAGCGGACGAGCGCCCGGGTCAGCGCGACCAGGGGAGCCGTGCTGGTCAGTCGCTTTAGGGCCCTGTGGTTGAGGTCGCCGAGACACAGGTGGATACCGAACCGGGACCCGGGAGGTGCCGCGGCCACCAGCCGCACCGCGGACGCCGCCAGGAAGTTCGCGGCCAGTCCCCGCAACGGCGTCGGTGCGGTCGCGACCATGATCAGCTCGACCGGGATCTCCAACTGGAACAGCACGTCCCGTTGGCTCCACGTCGCGATCTCGCCCATCTCCGCGGCGAGTGCGTCGCGGAAGAGGGTGCGCTTGGTGAAGGCGCCGACGGTGCCGAACGTGAACAGCCCCAGATCGAGGTCGCCGGGGATGCCGACCTGGAACGTGAGCTGGTCGAGGGCGTTCTGGGTCCGGATCTCGCGGAAGTCCAGGTAGCTCGCCTTGGCCGCGGCCGCGTGGCCCGTGTCGATGGCGGCGCTGGAGAGTCGGCGACCCGGCTTCACCTTGAACAGCGGGCGATTGTCGTATCCGGACCAGTCGCCGTGCCGGGCGAGCTCGAGGTCGGGGTGGCGGCGAAACGCCTCCACGATGTGCACGATCCAGTTTCGCCGGTCACCGACGTCGCCGTCGGGCAGGCTACGCAGGTAGCGACCGCGTTCGTTCGCGGTGGTGGTCATCGCCTGACGGGTGTCGTCGGCCGGGTAGCTGCCGACGAGATGGACGGAACGACTCGCCAAGGCCGTCTCCTGTGGAGGTGTCGGGCGACGAGTCGAGGACCCGTCGCACTGGGACCGCAGCGTACTGAGACAGCATTTCGTGGCCCGGTTAAACGGAGCGAAACGTCAAGAGTCGGACGACATCGAGGTTCGACGAACGCCGGAGGGGCTGGCGAACCGGTCGGCTCGCCAGCCCCTCCCTGCTTGTCACACGGCCCCGTGTGGTGTGCAACCCCCGTGTGGTGTGCACCCCGTTGGTGCCGCCCGACCCGGTGCGGATACGTCCCCCGTGCACCGGGCCAGCGGCCGTCTTCGTGTGCGCGGACGTCAGCCGAGCTGAAGCGCCGTGCACCGCCAGCGGCCGTCCAGGCCTTCGAGGCGTACGGCGACTGCGCGGGACCGCCCACCGTGCCTGACATGGATGGCCGCCTCGGCAACGCCGTCGCGTGGTTCGCAGACGTGGACGGAGCGGACCATGGCCCGGTCGCGGCCCGGTCGCTGGGACGCGCCGGCGGCCGGGGCGAGCGTGTGTACCCGCGCGAGCACGTCGTTGTAGACCCGGTCGTTGGTCCACCGCAGCAGCTGAGCGACCGGCCGGTCACCGGCGAGGACTTCTACCAGCGCCTGGACGAACCGGCCGGACCAGGACCGCGGGTCCGGCAGGGCGACCCGCGGGGTCTGCTGCGGTGCGAAGAACGGGTCCTCCGACTCGCGGTCGGTCTCTCGGCCGCCGACGACGCTCAGGTGTCGCGCGGCCGGGGCGCGCTCGGCGACGGACAGGTCGAGTGCCAGCGATCCGTGCGTCAGCGGCTCGCTGCGTCGGCCGACGCGGGTCTCGTCGTCGTAGGCGGGTTCGGTGGCTGGCGTCGGGAGCCGGTGGGGAAGCTGCCGCACGGTGCCTCGCTGCCGAGGTCTTGCCGGGCTCTGGGTGACAGTCATCGGTGATCCCCCGAATCGATGTGGTCGTGGTCGTGGAGCACGGTCAGGACTGCGGTGGAGTGAGAATCTGACCAGGCAGGATCAGGTCGGGGTTGTCTCCGATGACCTGCCGGTTGGCGTCGTACCACCGGTGCCATTCGTGGTTGATGTCGGCGTTGCTCGCTCCCTCGGGGAGGTGCTGCCTGGCGATGTCCCACAGGTTGTCGCCGCGCTTCACGACGATCTGCTGGTGGGACTCGGTGTCGCGCGTCGATGGGCGGGTGATCGGATCCTTGGTCACCGGGCGTTCGGGGTTGGGAAGCCCGGCCCGGTCGGCGGCCGGACGGTCGGAGGTCGGACGGTCGGGCATCGGGAGCTGGCCGCCGAGTACGTCGTTGCCACCGGGCCGATCGAGATCGGGGAGCTGGATGCCGCCGGGCAGTTGGCTGTCGATGCTCCCCGGACGGTCGAGGCTCGGCAGCAACTGCGCGGAGGCCGCCGTCGCCTGAGTCGGCTGGTCGACCGTCGCCGCGTGGGCGGGGAGTGTGCCGAGGACGGGACCGGCCGCGACCGAGAGCCCGAGGGCGAAGCGGGCCGCCCGGCGATAGACGGCGGGCGTCAACCGCTCGGCCATCGCGCCACAGGCCGCACCGACGGCGCCCGGGATGACGGACAACGCCATGAGCACGGTGCCGAGCGCCAGCCAGGCGAAGCAGGCCCACGCGAGCACGGCGACGAAGAAGATCAGGAGCGCGTCGAACGTCGGATTGTCGTCGCGTACGGCCGTCCAGCTGCCGGCGGTGAGCCACTGGAGGGCCCAGGCGCCGACCACGAATGCGAGGAGCACACCGATGGGTGAGACCACTCGGCGGATGATCCTCATGGGTTGGCCTCCAAAACGTTCGTTTGCTTCCATTTGCTTTCATACTCTGACGTTGGCTGAACTGTCAACTCATCTGTGGGCGGTGGCCGCTACTGAGACCGCTCCGTGATCGTGTCCTGAGCTCCGTGACCTGCGCGTTCGTCCGGATGTGGGGGCGGGCTGAACGTTTGGTGACGAGCCGGGTCCAGTCCCGCGGTGCCGTCCGTGAGTCCTCGCAGCCGGTTCCGGAGCCCTCGTGAGCACCCGATCAGAGCCGTTTTGAGACCGACAAGTCGCCGAATCGTGCGTTTGCCTCCATTTGCTTCCGGCTGTCCACGACAACCTTCGCTGCGCTAGGCCGGGGCCGTCGCGGGCGTGTCAGTCACGCCGCGGCCTCCGGCGTGAGGGAGACCGCGTCAGGGAAGTACCGTGTGGCGGGTGCGCTGGGAAAATCTCTTCGCCGACCTCGACGCCCAGATGGAAGAGCTCGAGGCGGCCGAACTCGCGTCCGAGGTCGCCGACCGCACCCGCCGCGAGATCGCGTTGTTCCGCCTGGTCGACCGGCTCCGTGCCACGCTCGGCCATCCGGTCACCGTCTTCACCCTCGGCGGGGCCAAGGTCGCCGGACGCGTCGCGGGCGTGGGGGCCGACTGGCTGCTCGTCGCGGAGGACTTCCGCTTCGAGGTGCTACTGCCTCTGGACGCCCTCACCGGCATCACCGGGCTGGGCGGCATCACAGCTGCCCCCGGAAGTGAGGGAAAGGTCGCCGCGAAGCTGACCCTCGCCTACGCGTTGCGGGGGATCGCCCGCGACCGCGCGACAGTGGCGGTCGCGCTGCGGGACGCCACGGTGGTCACCGGAACGATCGACCGGGTGGGTGCGGACTTCTTCGAGATGGCCGAGCACGGGCCGGCGGAGATCCGTCGGGCGCGTGACATCCGCAGCGTGCGGACGGTGCCGTTCGCGGGTGTCGCGTTCGTACGCCGGTCCTGAGCCGTCGCTACCGACCCCACATGTTGGAACCCGGGGCGGACTCGCCCTAGAACTCCTCGGCCTTGCCGTAGGGATGGGTGGAGATGAAGTCGCGGGTCTCGGAGTACATCCGCTCGATGTAGGTCTCCAGGGCGGTCGCCTCGACCCGCCACTGGCCGCGTCCACCGATCTTGATCGCCGGGAGCTCACCGCTGCGTACCAAGGCATAGGCCTGCGCGGCGGAGATGTTGAGGACTTCGGCAACATCGGCCAGCTGCAGGAACCTTGGCATGCCAGGCAATGGGATCTCCTTCCGGGCGTGGGTGCTTCGCAAGTCTGCCACGCGTTTGCTTGCGGTTGCGTTTGCTTGTCCACAGGTCCGTGGAGCCGTTCCAACCGGTTTGCCCCACCCTCCGGTACCCCGGTTCGGGCCCAACCGATCATTTCCCTGGGCGTCCATGGTCCAGCCGCCCGGATCAGGCCACCCGCGACGTGGGGTTATCCACAGTCCGCAAATCTTCAGGAGGTGGACTGGGCGCCCGTAACCATTGGTGTCGTACTGTGTCCGACATCTTGTGACGTATTCCGTGACCCGTGTTGACCCCCAGAACCCGGAGGAGAGACCTTGTCGGACGCGCCGTCGCCCAAGGCCACGCGGCAGTCGCGGCCCCGGTGGCTCGACCCCAAACTCTTCCTCGGCATCCTGCTGGTGCTCGCCTCGATGGCCCTCGGGGCACGGGTCATCGCGCAGTCCGACAAGACCGCCGAGGTCTGGGCGCTCAAGGACGACACGACTCTGGCGCCGAGCGCGACCCTCACGCAGAGCATGCTCGTGGCGCGCAGCGTCCGGTTCACCAGCCAGGAGGACGCCAACCGCTACGTCTCGGCCTCGGCGAAGATCCCGGACGGCGCCCGGATGGTGCGCGCGGTCGGCCCGGGTGAGTTCCTTCCGCGTGACTCCTGGACGGCCAAGGCCGACGAGCAGTTGCGTGACGCGCCCATTCCGATCGCCGCTTCGGACATGCCGAAGTCGATCCGCCGAGGCGACCGCGTCGACGTCTACGTCGTTCCCGCCAACGACAACAAGTTCCGTCCCTCGCGCGGCATTCTCGCGGCCAGCAACGTCATCGTCGTCGACCTTCCCACCGGGGGCGGCCTCAGCAGCGGCGGCGACGCGAGCGCCACGATCCGGGTGGCTCTCGACCAGGTGACCAAGGGGTTCACCCTGGAGCAGTTGGTCGGTGACGTCACCAACGGCAAGGCCGTCATCATCAAGCACGTCGCGCCGGAGGTGAGGTGACGCCGTGAGCCTTCCCGTCCTGACCGCGGTCACCGGGGCCCAGTGGGAGTCCGACCTGGTCTCCGCGCTGGAACGCAGCCCGCTCGGGCTCGACGTCGTACGTCGTTGTGTCGACCTTCCCGACGTCCTCGCCACGGCGCAGTCGGGCCAGGCACGGGCGGTCCTGCTGTCGGCCGACCTGCGCCGGCTGGACCGTGACGCGGTGGGCCGACTGATGGCCGGCGGGGTGGCCGTCGTCGGTGTGGTGACGCCGGGCGATCTCGCCGGAGAGGACCGGCTCCGCCGGCTCGGCATCACCCAGGTGGTGCCGGCCGACGCGCCCGCCGACGTGCTCGCCGGCGCGGTTGCGGAGGCGGTGGAGCTCGCGCAGGTCGCTGGCCCGACGCCGATCACCGAGTTCGCGATGTCCAACCCGCGTGGCAGCATGCCGACGCTGCCGCCGGCCCAGGACGTCCCGGCTTTCGAGACCACCACCGGCACCGGACAGATGGTGGCCGTCTGGGGCCCCACCGGGGCGCCCGGCCGGACCTCGGTCGCGGTGACACTGGCCGCCGAGCTCTCGCTGTTCGGCGTACCCACGCTGCTCGCCGACGCCGACGTCTACGGCGGGGTGGTGGCGCAGGCACTCGGCCTGCTCGACGAGGCGCCCGGGCTCGCGGCCGCCTGCCGGTCCGCCAACAACGGCAGCCTCGACCTGCCGGCACTGGCCCGGCACGCCCGCGAGGTGCTCCCGCGGCTGCGCGTCCTGACCGGGATCCAGCGCGCCGACCGATGGCCGGAGCTTCGGGCGACGGCCCTGGAGCAGGTGTGGGAGCTGTCCCGGCAGCTCGCGGCGGCGATCGTCGTCGACTGCGGCTTCTGCCTCGAACAGGACGAGGAGATCTCCTTCGACACGGCGGCGCCCCGCCGTAACGGCGCGACGCTCACCACGATCGAGCTCGCCAACACCGTCGTCGCGGTCGGTGCGGCCGATCCGGTCGGTCTGCAGCGGCTGATCCGGGGCATCGAGGAGTTGCGCGACGTCGTGCCGGGCGCCGTCATCCGGGTGATCGTCAACGGGGTCCGCAAGGGACCGGTCGGCGGTGACGCGGAGGGCCAGATCCGCGACGCCCTGCGGCGCTACGTCGGTATCGACTCCGTGGTGTGCGTTCCCTACGACCGTGCGTCGTTCGACACGGCGCTCGCGCAGGGGCGCACCCTCGCCGAGGTCGCACCCAAGTCGGCGGCGCGGGCGCCGCTTCGTTCGCTGGCCGCCGAGCTGATGGGGATCGCGCTGCCCAAGCAGCGACGGCGGGCGAAGAAGCGCTGAGGCACGCCCGTGGGCGCGACGAGCGGCGGGCCTGAGCGGGGTGCGCAGATTCTCCAGGCCGAGCGCCCACGGCTGTTCGGACTCGCCTACCGGCTGCTCGGCTCCGCCGCCGAGGCCGAGGAGGCCGTACGCGACGCGCTGGCCGCGTGGCACGACGCCGCTCCGGCCGAGAGCGACTCCCCGCGGGACTGGCTGGGGAAGACGGTCACCCAGCTCTGCCTGCACCGGCGGACGGCGGCCCGCGCGCGCCGGGACGCCTACGTCGGGCCGTGGCTGCCCGAGCCGGTCGCCACCGAGACGGGCGCGCTGGGCTCGCTGGAGAACGCCGAACAGAAGGGCCTCGTGTCCTTCGCCACGATGACGCTGCTGGAACGCCTCAATCCGATGGAGCGCGCGGTCTTCGTACTCCGCGAGGCCCTCGGCGCGAGCTACCGCGAGATCGCCCGGATCCTGGACCTGTCCGAACCCAACTGCCGGCAACTGGCGAGCCGGGCCCGCGGTCGGCTCGGGAGTCACCGCACGCGTCTCGAGGTCGGCGGCGCCGAACGCCGGCGGTTGCTGGAACGCTTTCTCGCCGCGGCCCGCATCGGCGACCTGGCCCGGCTGGAGCAGTTGCTCGCCGTGGACGTCGTCGCCTGGATCGACGGCGGAGGTCGGGTTCCCGCGGCGCTTCGGCCGATCCTGGGCCGAGCCCAGGTCGCGCGCTACATCAGCGGGGGATACGCCCGGGTGGGTGCCGTGGCGGTGCGGCCGTTGGAGATCAACGGCCAGACCTCACTCGTGGCGACGGCTCCCAGCGGTGCCCTGGTCGGGGTGAGCGTGGTCGAGATCGCGGGCAGCCAGATCAGCCAGATCAGGAGCGTGGTCACCCCCGACAAGCTGCGTTACCTCGCCGGCCAGCTCACGCAGGCACGTACGCCGCGGGAAGGTCGGGTTCGCGCACGCCTCGACCAGGAACCCTAGGTCTGTTCGCTGTCCACTGGGGTCGCGTACGGAGCAGACGCTAGGTGGCGAACAGCAGGGTGAGTCCACCGAGGGTGTAGCCGACCATCACGACCAGCAGGGGCAGTTGCCCGAGCAGCGCCGTACGCCGGGGGAAGAGCGCGACGGCACGGTCGTGCGCGGCGACCACTCCGATGACGTGCCCGAGGACGACGGCGCCGGCCTTGATCGCCGCGACAGCCGGTGGCGAGTCGGCGATCCACGGGTCGACCGCGCGGCCGGACAGGCCGAGCAGGTTGGCGCCGTTGGCGAGCGGATCCGACAGCAGGATGAACGTGTTCTGCCCCTCCAGCACCAGCAGCGTGAAGTAGTGGGCGATCAGGTAACCCAGCACGATCGGCACGACGGAGGCCGCGAGACGACGCGGTAGTTCTCGGGTACCGGGCCCGCCCGCGAGGCCGCCGGAGAGCACCGAGGCGAGGGTGAACGAGCCCGCGACCACGAGGACGAAGCCGGTCAGGGCCGCCGTCCCGAGGAGCACCTCGGGCAGTCCGGAGCCCTGCACGAAGCCGACCCAGCCGACGCTCTGGGAGAAGCCGTCGAACGCGGTAGATCCGAGCAGGACGGCGACGACGGCGACGAAGCCCGGTCCGGGTCGCAAGCTCGCCAGGTGCCGGAGTGGGCTACGCAGGACCAGCCGGCCGTCGGACGGGCGCCGGGCGAGGGGGGACAGGTGCCCGAAGACCTGGGAGTAGACCTCGAACGGATCGCCGCGGTCGAAGAACCTGGACCCGTAGACCAGCGCCCCCATCAGCATGACGACGGCGTACACCGCGAACCACACCCGGATGATGGGCAGGGTGGTGTTCTCGGGCGCGACGAGCTCCAGCCAGACGAAGGCGAACAGCCCGAGCGCGGCGGGCCAGTACCCAAGCCCCGGAGGAAGTGGAAGCAGCCCTTCCTCGGGTCGGGTTCGTAGCGCTCTGGTGAGCAGGAGGTGCAGGGTGCGCAGCGGGTTGAGCAGCGGCCAGATCGGCCCGAGGACCGCCGAGACCAGCGGCATCCCGACCCAGAACAACACGTAGACGACGCCGAACGTGGGGTTGACCAGCAGGTCGGGGCCGAGGACGGCGCTCACCAGCACGTACGCCGTGGCGGCCAGGCCGAGCAGCCGCAGCCCGATCCGGGTCGCCCTCGCGTCCACGACGCGGGTCACACCCGCGGGCAACGCGACGCCGCGCTCCTGGTCCTTGAGGTGCGGCGTCCGCCAGGCCCAGGCGAGGATCGCGAAGGACACGAGGAGCGCGACGACGGCGCCCACCAGGGCCAGGGAGAACGGCACCGGCAGGTCGCCGCGCCCGCCGATACCGTGCGCGAGAACGACCACGTCCGTTGGCGGCGTGACTCCGGTGGTAGCGGCGGACGCGCGGACGCTCACGGCTGGACGACGAGTTCGTAGACCAACTTGTCGGTCTCGTGGGTCTCGATCTCGAAGCGGCCGGTGGTGTCGGCGACGAACTCCAGGCTGGCCGGGGTTCCGGCGCTGACCTCGACCTCCTTGTCGTACCCGTGCACGTGGATGGCGTCGGCGGCGTCACTGGTGACCTGGATCCGGACCGTGCTGCCGCGCGGGACGACGGCGCGCTCGGCGTTCGGGGACACCTTTCCGTCGGCGATGGTCACGCTGAGCACCGTGGCGGCCGGTGACGCGGCGCTCTCCTCGGCGTCCGGGGACCCGGTTGGTGTGTCGGCCGGTCCAGGGCTCGCCGGCCCCGTTGTCCCGGTCGCGGTGGCGTCCGCGCGGTCGGTGCCGGGGCCGGTCCCGTCTCCGCTCGCACAGCCGGCGAGCAGGCCGGCGGTGAGCAGGATGGAACCGACGGCGACCGAGAGGGCACGACGGCTGGAGGCGGGCATGAGGGACGGACCTCCGCGGGGAATGTACGAAGTGTCGGAGCGATTACGGTACGCGGAGTCCTTCCCGCCTTCGACGACTGCCCCGGCGAGTGCCCGGGTCTCGGGCCCGGCCACGTGTCACGATGAAGGGCGTTTCACTATGCGGAGGTGGGCCCATGCCGGACCGGCTGAACGCGCTGGACCTTTCGTTCCTCTACCTGGAGGAGCCGACGACCCCGATGCACGTGGGCAGCGTCGGTGTCTTCGAGACGCCCGACGGAGGATTCGGGTTCGACGCGCTGCTCACGCTCGTCCGCGAACGCCTGGCCTACGTCCCCCGCTACCGCCAGCGCATCCGCTGGGTGCCGGGCAACCTCGCCAGCCCGGTCTGGGTGGACGACGAGGACTTCGACATCACCTACCACGTACGCCGGTCCGCGGTGCCGCGGCCGGGGACGCCCGACCAGTTGCGCGAGTTGGTGGCCCGCCTGATGAGCCGACCGTTGGACCGCGAGCGGCCGCTGTGGGAGATGTACCTCGTCGAGGGTCTGGAAGGTAACCGCTTCGCCCTGGTGTCCAAGACCCACCAGGCCGTCATCGACGGCATCTCCGCCGTCGACATCGGCCAGGTGGTGCTCGACCCGTCGCCGAAGCCGCCGGAGGCGCCGGCGGACAACTGGGTGCCGGCACCGGAGCCGACCTCCCTCGAACTGCTCGCGGGCGCGGTCGCCTCGGCGGTGTCCCGACCGAGCTACCTGGTCGACGCGGCCCGCCGGACCGTCGCCGACCTGCCGCTGGCCGGCGGCCGGCTCGTCCGCGCCGTGGGCACCGCCACCGGCAGCCTCGTGACGGCCCTCAGCACCGCCGCCTGGCCGGCGCCCGGCAGCCCGCTCAACGTGCCGATCGGGGCCCAGCGCAGGTTCGCCACCGTCGTCACCTCGCTGGAGGACTACCGCGAGGTGCGGGCGCGCCACGGAGGTGACGTGAACGACGTCGTCCTCGCGACGATCGCCGGGGCCCTGCGCGCCTGGCTGTTCACGCGGGGAGCGCGGGTAACCGCGACCACGTCGGTGCGGGCACTGGTCCCGGTGAGCGTCCTGACCGGCGAGGGGGAGAGCCGGGTCGCCGAGTACATCGTGGACCTTCCAGTCGGCGAGGGCAGTCCGGCCATGCGGCTCCATCAGGTGTCCTACGCCATGAAAGCCCACCAGGAAACCGGCCGTGCGGTCCGCGCCCGCGCGCTCGCGGGCATGGCGGGATTCGCGCCGCCCACTCTGCACGCCATGGGCGCCCGGGTCGCGAGCTCGCTGTCCCGGCGTATCTTCAACCTGGTGGTCACGAATGTCCCAGGTCCCCAGAGCCCGCTCTACGTCGCGGGTAACCCGATGGTGGAGACCTATCCGGTCGTTCCGCTCGCGAAGGGGCAGGCCCTCGCCATCGGGCTCACTTCCTACAACGGCACGGTGTGCTTCGGCTTGAACGCGGATCGTGACGCGATGTCCGACCTCGACGTTCTCGCGCAGTGCGTTCCGGATGCCCTGGCTGAGCTGGTCGACACGGTTGAGCCCGCGCCAATGCGGCCCGAGCGTCGTCGGGGAGGGGCACACTGAGATGAGGACTCTGAGCCAATGGTGAGGAGGACGCCATGAGTGGCCCACGACGCGGCTTGGTACTCGGTGCCGGCGGTGTCCTGGGAGCGGCCTGGACGGTTGGCGCGCTGTGCGCACTCGAAGACGAAATCGGCCTGGATGCCACGAAGGTGGATCTCCTCCTCGGCACATCGGCCGGCTCGGTGGTGGCCGCGCTTCTGGCCGCGGGTGTCACTCCGGACGAACAACGAGCCCACCAGCGGGGCGAGGTGCTCGATGGGAGCATTCTCGCCGACATCCACTTCGACTACGCCCTGGGCGGCCGTCCGCCCGCCCCATGGCCAGGTGTCGGCTCCGCTCGGCTGCTCGCCGCCGTGGTGCGTGACCGCCGGCTCCTGAGCGCTCCGGTGGTGCTCGCGGGCCTCGTCCCCCGCGGCCGCGGATCGGTGAACGCCCTCGTGGAGCTGATCAACGCGATCGTCCCGCAATGGCCCAAACGTCCCGATCTGCACGCGGTCGCGATGGACTACCACGCCGGTCAGCGGGTGAGCCTGAACGCTGGGGCAGGGTCTCCGTCCCTTCCGGCGGTGGCGGTCGCCGCGTCCTGCGCCATTCCGGGCTGGTTCGCGCCGGTGGAGATCGACGGTCGCGTCTACGTCGACGGTGGCACCTCCTCGATCGCCTCCGCCGACCTGGCGGCCGGGCACCACCTCGACGAGGTCTACGTCCTCGCGCCGCTCGCGTGGATGGCCACCCCCCAATCGATGAGCCCGTCGCTGTGGATGCTGCAGCACTGGCGCCGTTCGTTGACGCGCCAGCTCAACCGCGAGGTCGAGCAGTTGCGGGCCGACGGCACCAAGGTCACGGTGATCGCGCCCTCGGGCGAGGACCTCGTGGCGCTCGGCACCAACCCGATGGACGAACACCGTCGGCTCGAAGTCCTCGAGACCTCGCTGCGGACCAGTCGCGCCACGATGCGGGGGATGCGTCGCAAGCGGGTCGGTCACGGAGGTAACCGCGCCGTCCGGAATCATCAGGCCGTGCCGCGCCATGCCGGGGTGTCCGAAAGTCGCCGGCGGGGTCGTGGCTAGGTTCTGATCAGACAGGACCCGACAGCCGCTCATGCGACGAAGGGCACGGAATGCGGGTATATCTCGGGATCACACTGACCGAGTTGGCGAGTGCGGTCGCACAGGGCGGCTTCGGTCCGCCGCCGCTCCTCGCGTACGCGGTCACGCCGTCGTTGCGTGAGTGGTACGCCGAGGGCGACCAGGAGGAGCTCGAGTACGCCGCCACCTCCGATGCGTCCCGGGAGTCCCTGCGGCACCTGTCCTTCGACACCAACGCTCCGCGCCGCCGGGTCGTGGTGGCCGCCGACGCACCCGATGGTCTGGTCCTCCCCGACGCGTCCGTCGGCCGCTCCGTCGTCGTGGTCCAGGCCGCGCTGCCGATGGACAAGGTGGCCGCCGTGCACGTCGACGAACCCGAGGCCGCGCAGGTCGTGGCCGCCGCCGCCGACGTCGTCGGCAAGGCCGACGCGGGCGAGGACGACGCGGAGTTCACCGTCGACGAGGCATTGGGACACGAACTGCTGTGGTACGCCCGGCAGGAGATTCCCGACCTGTTCGCCTAGGCCGCCTCGCGCGGGAGAGCTCGGCTGGCGTGGGGGAGTGGTGCCAGAGCGGTGCGCGAACCTCAGTCCTCGGTCGGAGGGCTGGTGTCGCTGGAGTCGGTGTCGGCGGCCGCCGCGGCCTTGACCACGGCCTCCAGCTTCGACCGGGCGCCGAGCTTTTCCAGGACCTTCCGGACATGGCTGCGGACAGTCGGATAAGCGATGTTCAACCGGGAGGAGATCTCCCGGTTGTCCAGCCCCTTCGACATCATGTCGAGGATCTCGCGTTCGCGCGTGGTCAGACTCTCCAGCGCCTGTGCGCGGTCGGAGCGTTGGCGGGTGACCTCCCGGCTCCTGGACAGCAGCTCGTGCAGCCTCGACGCCGGGATGAGCATCTCGCCGGCCGCCGCCCGGACGACGGCCTCGACGATCTCCTGGCCGGTGGCCGTCTTGATGAGGTAGCCGGAGGCACCGGCCTCGATGGCCGCGATCATCGCCTGGTCACTGTCGTCGGCACTGACGAACACCACGGCGACCTCTGGTTGGATCTCGCGGATTCCGGCGGCCACGTCGACGCCGTTGCCGTCGGGCAGCCAGAAGTCGAGCACCGCGACGTCGATCTGCTGCTCGCCCGCGGCGCGGACCGCGTCCGCGACCGTGGCCGCCCAGCCCTGTACCTCGAGGTCTGGATGTTCGTTGAGGAGTGCGCTCAGCCCTTCCGCCACCACCGCGTGGTCCTCGACGACGAGAACCCGGATCGTGCCGGAGCCCGGCTCTGTGCTCACTGATTCCCTCCGGTCAGGCCCGCCTCGCGCGGGACCCAGAACTCCACGGTAGTCCCGGCTCCGGGGGCACTTTCCACTCGGCACCACCCGCCGGCGATCTCCGCCCGGTCGCGCATGAGGGTTAGTCCGAGATGCCCCGCTCTGGCCTCGGCCTCGAGCGGGTTGTAGCCCACACCGTTGTCGTTGATCTCCACCAGCACCCCGTCGTCGACCCCGCTGAACCGCACCCGCAGATCCGTCGCCTGCGCGTGTTTGCGTACGTTCATCAACGCCTCCTGGGTGATCCGGTAGATGAGTACGCGCGCCTCCGGCGGGGGCTCCTCCTCCAGCTGGTTGTCCAGGTACGACACGAGGCGTGTGTCCGCCCGCAACTGTTCGATGTAGACGTTCACGGCCGCGACCAGGCCCTCGTTCTCCAACGCCGGTGGGCGGAAGTCGAAGATCATCCGGCGGAGCCGATCCGCGGCGAGCCGGACGGTTTCCTCCAGCTTGTCCAGGACCCGCAGGTCGTCGGGGTCTCGTAGCCTGCGTCGCAGTTGTTGCAGTCGCAGGGCCGCCGCGGTGATGACCTGCAGGCTGTCGTCGTGGATGCCGGCGGCGATCCGGAGCCGTTCCCGCTCCTGGGCGCCCACCAGGTCGACCAGAACGTGCCGACGCTCCTGGCCGGCGGCCCGGAGCGCCTCGACGCTGCGTTCGAGGACCGCGCGTGAACCGACGGACTCGGTCATGTCGCGGATCGAGAGGATGACCCGCGGTCCCTCCTCGGTCCGGATCCAGCCGATGCTCACGTCCACCGGGAAGTCGGTGCCGTCGCGTCTCCGGCCGGTGAGTTCCATGCCCTCAGGGGTGGGAGCACCGGGAGCCTCCGGAACCTCGTCGCTCTCGCGTCGGTAGATCGTGACCGGATGGTCGGGCAGCAGCGTGTCGACCGACTGGTCGAGCAGATCCTCGCGCGGGAACCCGAAGATCTGCTCCGCCGCCCCGTTGACCAGCCGGATCACGCCGCTGCTGTCGACGATGACCGTGGCGTCCGGCGACGACTCGAACAGCTGCTGGAAGCGGGCCTCGGCGAGGCTGAGGTCGCTGATGTCCCGTAGGAAGACCGCGACTCCCCGTTGCCCGTGCGACATCGGGCTGGCGGACACCTCGACGGGGAAGGTGCTTCCGTCCTTCCGCCGTCCGGACGCCGTGAAGTGCGCCTCGGGCTGGTCCTCGTCGGCCTCCCGGCTGAGCAGCCGATGGATCAGCTCGTCCGCGGGTTCGCCGTAGCGAGACGCCGGGACGAGCCGCGTGATCGGCTCGCCGACGAGCTCCATCCGGCGGTAGCCGAACAGCTGTTGCACGCGGGCGTTGACGGTCTCGATCGTCCCGTCCGGGCCCACGAGGACCGCGGCCGCGCCCACCCGGTCCAACAACTGGCGGAGCGTGTTGGCGTTCTGCAGGGTTGTCGCGCCGGTCCGCCGCTCGTTCTCCAGGTTGCGGCGCAGCACCTGGATGCAGTCCCGCGCCAGCGCGACCGAGATGCTGAGCTGCCCCCGCGCGGCCCGGACGATGGCGTCCAGGATCTCCCCGTCCGGAATGCCCTTGACGAGGTAGCCGGTGGCGCCGGCGGCCAGGACGTCGACCGCGCTGCCCGGATCCTCGTAGGCGGACAGGACGAGGACGGCGGTGTTGGGGCTGCCGTCCTGGATCGCCCGGATGGTGGCCGGCGCGGTGCCGCCGGGCATCCGCACGTCGAGCACCACGACGTGCGGATGGTCACGCAGAGCGAGGCGTACCGCGTCCGGGTGGCTGACCGCCTGGCCGGCCAGCTCCAGGTGTGGCTGGCTCGCGATGAGGTCGGCCAGGGCGTCACGGAGCGCGCGGTCGTCGTCGGCGATCACGACACGGATCGTCGCGTCAGTCATCGCGCCCTCCGTACTCTGCGATCGCGGCTTGCAGGCCCGAGCTGCCCACCTCCTCGGACAGCCGCCCGGTTACCCACGGTAGTGCGGCCGAGATCGGCTCGACGAGCAGCCGGTGGTGGCGCTCGTCGAGCCGGTCGCCGGCGGCGACCGCGGCGGCCGCGTCCCACGCGGCTGCCCAGAACGCCCAGTCGCTGCGGTCGTGGCGGCGGGCGACATCCATGGCGTCCCGGCGGGCCTGCACGGCGGCGTCGAGGACCGCGCGGCGCTCCGTGGATGTCGTCGCCGCTCCGATGGCGTTCCAGGCTCGCGCCCGGACCTGGCCCGACTGCTGCCTCCACCTCGCGACCACGGTGTCGATCTGCGCCCCGTCGAGGCGGTTGAGGTGGGAGATCAGGTGAAGAACACCGCGTGTGTTGGGTCCGAAGACGTCGGTCATGCCGACGCACCCCCTCTGCGCACGGCTTAGTTCTTCAGATCCGGAGGAAGTTTGTACTTCTTCTGTGGTGGTAGATGCACCTTGCCTTCCGACTTGTCCACCGTGACGGTCGCCGTTCCGACGCCCTTGCTTTTCGCACCCCTGAGCTTGAACACCACCTTCCCGTAGGCGTCGGCGGGAATGGTGTAGGTGCCGGCCGCGAGCGCCGACCCGGCGGAGTTGACGCGGAACGCCGCCACCAGCTCATCCTGGACGTAGACGTGCACGGCCTCGTTGGGGGCGAAGCCCTTCGCGTAGAAGTTGAGCATCGTCCCGGGCAGGCCGCCCCAGGTGCTGGTCCGCACGGTCGGGTTGAAGGGCATCGCCGCGAAGCCCGCCTTGGTCGAGGCCCGGCTCTGCTCGCCGACGAAGATCAGCGAGTAGCGGCCGAAGAGACCGTAGGGCACCTTGAACGCCACGCCGCCGATGGTCCCCTGTTCGCTCGCGCGCATCGTCATCACCGGTGTGCCGGTGGCCTTGCCGAAGTACCCGAGCACCCGCTCGTTCGGGGCGAAGCCACGGCCGACGATTTTGATCGTGCTGTTCCCCCGCGCGGCGAACGGCTTCGTCAGCACCATGGGGTACTGCCGGAGCAGCTGGAACGGTGCCATCGCGGTCGTCTTGCTCTTCGTGCCGATCAGGATGATCGTGTTGTCCCCGATCGCACCGACACCGACCCGCAGCGAGGCGTGCTGGATCTTGCCTGCCGAGTCGGCGCGCAGCGTCGTCGTCGGCGTGCCGGTGATCCGGCCCCAGTAGACCTTGATCGCCTCGTTGGGCGAGAACCCCTCGGCGTCGATCGTCAGCGGCGTACCGGGCTGCCCGACCTCATCGCTCAACGTCACCAGACCGACACCGGACTGGGCGCTGAGGTCGGCCTTGGCGACCTTGGACGTGCTGCCGTCCTGGACCACCGTGACCGTCTGCCGCCCCGCGGAGTTGGCCACGCCGACCGGGTAGGTGAAGTTGGCGTTGATCACTCCGTCGCGGTTTACCTTGGCCGTCGCCACGACCCTCGCCGTCTTCTTCTTCCCGGTCGAGAGCAGGACCCGGACCCGGGCGCCCTTGTCGAAGCCGGACGCGTTGACACCGACCTGTCCGCCCGGCTTCGCGAGCGCCGGGTTGAGGATGGCTACCGGTCCGGCGCCGACGGGCACCTTTCGCCCGTTGAACTGGACGATCTTCGTCGGTTTCTTGACCTCGGGTACCTCGACCTGCGCTCCCTTCTCCGAAGAGGAGGAGTTCGAGCCCGGGCCCCCACGGCCTGTGAGGTCGACACTGCCCTTGCCTCCACCGCCTGGGAGCACGGACCGCCCCACCGAGATCAGAGCCAACGCGACGACCGTCACGATCAGGACCTGTTTCCAGCTCCACTTCGACATGTTCATCGTTCACTCCCTGCCAACCTCAGCGCCCGCGCGGGGCGGCGTGGCTAGTTCACG
This sequence comes from Actinopolymorpha pittospori, assembly GCF_014873875.1. Classification (GTDB taxonomy): domain Bacteria; phylum Actinomycetota; class Actinomycetes; order Propionibacteriales; family Actinopolymorphaceae; genus Actinopolymorpha; species Actinopolymorpha pittospori. Next base: position 4,802,333 of record NZ_JADBEM010000001.1, read on the forward strand.
ATCCGGTAAACCGAGAGATGGATGTTTCCTCTGTTCAGGTCCCATACACGCTCGCTGTGCTGATCGATTGCCTGGAGCATCCATTCCTCCGCTCCGGCGGTGTTGTTGCGCTCCATCGCCTGGCGCATCTTGTTGGACATCACGACGTAGTCGATGTTCTGCCAGTTCTTCCGGAACAGTTTGTCGCGGACGGCAGGGTCAGATGCCGCCTTGAAGTGTGAGTGGGCGCGTGGGAAATACGGCTTCTGGTCGTGCAGCGACGTCCAGATGTCGTCGTCGATGATGATTCTGGAGTTCGCTGGAATGTTCTCCCGCACCCAATCGATCTGTTGCACCTGCAGCGGCGTCACCTGCAGGTGGTAGAGGTCATGAACCTGAACCTCGTTCTGGGTGTTGTAGGCGAGGAAGTACGCGCCGGGAACCACCAGGGCCGCACCGACGATCGCGGTGGTCACCGCGACCTGCAGGGTCCGCGGAACCAGCTTCGCCATGGTGCCGTAGACCAGGCCGACGTTCATCGCGAGCACCGGCAACAGCGGCACGATGTAGAAGTCGAGCAGCACGCTCCCGCGGGCCATGTAGATGCCGTAGCCGAGCGCCATCAGCGCGGCGATCAGGTAGCCGGTTCGCGACCGGTCGTTCCACCACAACATCAAGACGATGCCGACCGCGATCACTCCGCCGATGAGGATCAGGGGGTCGCGTGACATCCAGGAGTTCTCCAGCAGCCGGATGAACAACTCCCGTCCGGACACGCCGGTTCGGTTGGACTGCCACCAGATCGTGTAGAGCAGCGACACGTGGTTCCGCTGCGGAGCGTTGAGGTCGAAGTTCAGACCGCTCGGCAACAGCTCGTTGCGTAGCTGTGCGAAGAGCACGTAGAAGGCCACCGGGATGGTGAGCCCGAACCACCAGAAGCTGGTCTGGAACCTCCGGCTCGGGCCCGTCGAGTACCGGTGCGCCATGTAGGCGACGGCCGGCACGAAGAACACCGCGTTCTCCTTGGTGACCAGCGCCAGGCCGAACGCGAGTCCCGACCCGATCGCCGTGACCACCCGGTCGCTGTTACGGGCGACGAGATACACCGCCAGCAGCAGCCACACGACCATCAGGTTGTCCAGCAGGACCTGGCGCTGGTAGTAGACCGCCAGCGGGGAGAAGTTGAAGATGAAGCAGGCGAGGAACGCGCCGGCCGAACTGCCGCAGAACCGCCGGACGATCGCGAACAGCAGGCCCGTACTGATCACGTGTGCCACGACCATCAGCGCGCGCACCGTGTTGATGGGGTTGCCGAACGCCTCGAACTGCCCAGGCAGGATGTTCGCCCAGGCCGCCATCACCAGCCAGCCGAACGGGGCGTGGTCGTAGAAGTAGGTGTATGGCGAGAGCGAGCCCTCCCGGAGCACCGCCCAGGCCTGCTGGACGTAGATGCCCTCGTCGGTGATGTACAGCGGATACTTGAACACGTGGTATCCGTGGGTCGCCGCACCGCTGATCAGCGACACGATCAGCAGAATGTTCGATCGTGTGCGCAGCCGCTCCGACAGCGGTGCCTTCGTCGTCACCTCAGCCACTTCGCATCGCCTTCTCTGCGGTCACGGCGGACTTCGGGGCCGACACGGTCGGGCGGTGCGCACCGACGTGCTCGGTCTTCTCCCAGTTCCGTTGTCCGGCCATCTGCCGGCGCAGGGCCCGGATGGCCGCGTACGCCATCACGAGCTGGTACGGAACCCAGGTGAAGGCCATCTTCACGGCGATGCCCGGGCTGGGCTTCATCCCGTGCGCCTCGGTGAACTCGTGCAGTCCGACGACGGCGGTCAGGAAGTGGGCGATCAGCAACAGCACCGGCAGGAACGACACCAGCGCGACCGTGACCGGTGCGTGCAGCACGACCATCATCAGCAGGGCCATCGGCGTGTAGATACCGAAGACCGCCTGCGCGTACGGGAAGGCGAGGGTGTAGCAGGCCAGCCAACGCTGCCGCCGCGTCGGCATCTGTTTCCAGCTGCCCTTCCCGAGCGTCTGCATGAACCCCTGGTTCCAGCGGGTGCGCTGCTTGATGAAGCTCGTGAGCGTCGGCGGCGTCTCCTCCTTGGTGACGTACCGGTCGTCGTAGATCACCCGGATCCGCTCACCCATCGCACACATGCGCAGCCCAATCTCGGCGTCCTCGGTGAGGTTCGTCTCGTCCCAGCCGTCAAGATGCAGGAGCAGCTTGCGGTTGAAGAAGCAGGTGTTGCCCCCGAGCGGGATCGATCCGTGCTTGGCGTGGTGGTGCAGCCGGCTCTTGAACCAGAAGAAGTACTCGAGGACGTTGAAGGTGGAGTACCAGTTCGTGGTGTAGTTCATCAGCTGGACGCCGGCCTGGACGATGTTGACCCGCTCGCCCACCATCACGGTGTTGACCACCCGCAGGATGTCCGGGTGCATCTCGTCCTCGGCGTCGAAGATCGTCACCACGTCGCCCTGGGCACGTCGCAGTCCGCAGTTCAGCCCGTGTGGCTTGTTGACAGGCTGGTCGTCGAAGACCACGAGGTCGGCGTTGTTGATGCCCTCGTAGCGCAGGTCCTCGAGCTTGTCCCGTACGCGGGCGATGGTCCCCGTGTCGTCCGCGGAGCAGATGACCAGCACCTGCAGAAGATGTGGGGGGTAGTTACTGTGCACGATCCGGTCGATCGTCCTCGCGATGACCTCCTGCTCGTGGCGAGCCGGCAGGAGGGCGGTGAACGAAAGGGCCGGAGCCGCGAAGTGGTCCGGAGCCTTCGTCCGTCCGTCGACGTCCGGCTGGTCCCAGGTGTAGATCATCAGGTACAAGGTGTGCGCCGCCTGGATGGTCAACAGCAGCGAGATCACCACCAGACCCCCGAAGATGAACGACTCCATCCTTCTTGCCACCCCATATCCATGTCGCACTGACGGCGAGATTGATGCTCATCGCGGCGGCGATGCCGAACAGGTTCCCCACCAGATAGAAAACCCCGGAACTCGCCAGAGCCCAGACGACCGCGACATTCACGGCCAGGGCGACCAGCGCGGTGCCGTTGAACTTGGCGAATCGGAGGAAGGACACCCGGCGGGAGCCGAAGGTCCAGATCTCGTTGAGCACGTAGTTGTTGGCGATGGCGATCTCGGCCGCCGTGGCCGAGGCGAACACCAGCGGAACCCGCGCCATCCCGTGCAGCAGATGGAGCGCCAACGTGTTGAGAGCCACCCCGATCAGGCCCACCAATGAAAACCGCCAAACCCGGCGGTCCAGCAGGAGCCTGATCGAGCGTCGCCAACATCGTTGGTACGTACGCGATAGCTTTTGCGCGTAGGCGCACATGCGGCGCCGCCCCCCATAGACGGATCGCTTCGTTCGTCCACCGCAATCCTCCGTTGACGGGGTGCCGCCGCGCCTCCCCCTCGCATCCGTGATCGCTCCCCTCCTTCGGGGGAGTCCCCGCCCCCTACCTCGCGGGGGCTTCGCCGGCGGAGTCGGCACCAGTCGGGCAGGAACCACGTCAAAGAGGATCCGAGCGGGCATTCGGTGGTGGGGGCCAGCCGCACTTCTGCAAGCCGGCCCTGACAGGGTGGGGACATGGTCGCGGTACGCAGCCGGCCGCTCGCCTGAGGTCGCGACTTCCTGGGCTGAACCCGCGAAACCCCCTCGGGCCTCGTCGTACGCTGTTGATCTAGAACGCGGGCGAGATGGGGGACTACCTGAGCGGGAAATTCGCCCCCGCGACCCGTACGGCGTGAAGTACGGCCGACCGGTCGGTACGGCGCGGGAGGGGGCCAATGACTGTCCGCCTGTTGATTGCCGAGGACCATGCCGTGGTCCGGCAGGGGCTCATGATGTTCCTCAAGCTGGACGACGGTGTCGAAGTGGTCGGCGAGGCGCGAAACGGACGTGAGGCGGTGGAACTCGCCCACCAGCTCACACCCGACGTCGTGCTGATGGACCTGCTGATGCCCGTCATGGACGGCATCAGCGCCATCGCGGCCATCCGGCGTGAGCTTCCGGACGTGGAGGTCGTTGCGCTCACCAGCTTCCTCGAGGACCACCTCGTGGTCGACGCGCTGCGGGCCGGCGCGATCGGCTACCTCCTGAAGGACACCGACGCCGACGGCCTGCGCAAGGCGGTCCGGGCGGCGGCGTCCGGCCAGGTGCACCTGTCGCCCGCGGCGGCCGCCAGGCTGGTCCGGGACATGCGAGTGACCAACAGCCCGGGCCCACTGACCCGGCGCGAGGTCGAGGTGTTGATCCTGCTGGCTCGCGGGCGGTCGAACAAGGAGGTCGCCCGGGAACTGTCGATCGGTCAGCAGACCGTGAAGACCTACGTCAGCAGCATCCTGCGCAAGCTCGACGTGCAGAGCCGGACGCAGGCGGCGCTGTACGCCGTGCAGACCGGACTGGTCTCCACCCACGAGTTGGCGCAGGCGTGACCAGCCGCGGCACGTTCCACGACACCGCCGACGCGCCGGGAGCTCGTCAGGCGGCCCAGTCGCGGGCCGTGGCCGATGTCAACGCGGCCTTGCACGACGGCGTGGACCGCGACGGCGTCCTCGGTCTCGTCGCGCGGGGGGTGCGACAGGTGCTCGGCGCCTCGGCGTGCACGGTGATGACCCTGGAGCCGAACGAGACCCTGCTGGTCCGCGCGGCCGACGGCCGGGTCAGGCCGGACCTGCCCGGCAGTCACGTCCCCGTGGACGACACGCCGGAGGGCGAGGTCGTCCGTAGCCAGGCCCCGGTGATGAGCGCTGACGGGCAGGATCCGCGCTGGCGTGAGACGTCCCTCTCGGGGCCCGGGCTCGGGTCGGTCCTGCTGGTCCCCGTGCCCGGATACGACCGTCCCGGCGGTGTCATCGAGGTCGCCGACGCCGAAGGCCGTCACTTCGGTACCGACGACGCGCGCACGGTCGGCCTGTTCGCGGCCCAGGTGGGCATGGCGGTGGAGCACGACCGCGCGGGCGCCGACCTGGAGTTGCTCGCGGCAGTCCTCGGTCAGCCGGACACCGAGCCACTGCCGCGGACGCTGGAGGCGTTGACCACCGGTGTCCTCTCCGGCACCGAGGCGCTCGCCTGCGCGATCTACCTGCTCGACGACAACCTGTCCTTGCGGAGGGTCGCCGGTGACGGTCCGCGCGAGCTGATCGAGGCCGGAATGACCGGATCGGGTCCGAACGTCGCCCATGCGGCGATCGCGTCGAGAGCTCCGATCGTTCACCAGCACGTCCTTCCCGGTGACCTGCCGGGCTCGGGCCGCCGTTCGCCGCGCTGGTCCGAGGGGTCCGAGACGTCCGGGCTTGCGGCGTCCTTGGTGTGCGTTCCGCTGATGTCGCGAAGCGTCGTGCTGGGCGTGCTGTGCTGCCACTGCCCACCCGGTCGATACCCCAGCAAGCTCGAGCTCGCCTACCTGTCCGTGGTGGCCGGCAAGGCGGCGATGGCCGTGGACAGCTCCCATCTCGTCGCCTCGGCGCAGGAGAAGGCGGCCCAGGAGGAACGGCAGCGGCTCGCGCGTGAGCTGCACGACTCGGTCTCCCAGGCCCTGTACGGCATCGCCCTGGGCGCGCGGACGGCCAGAGAGTCCCTCGGCGAGGAGCCGGAGGAGCAGGTCGACCAGCCGCTTGGCTACGTCCTGGCGCTGGCCGAGGCCGGCCTGGCCGACATGCGCGCGCTGATCTTCGAGCTGCGACCGCAGGCGCTCGCCGAGGAAGGGCTGGTCGCCGCGCTCCACAAGCAGCTGGCGGCGTTCCGCGCCCGGCACGGCGTGGACACCCATGCCGAGCTCGGACCCGAACCCGCGGGGGCGTTCAAGGTGAAGCAGGCGTTGTACCGGACCGCGCAGGAAGCGTTGCAGAACACCGCGAAGCACGCCCAGGCTCGCCGGATCGTCGTGCGCCTCGAGACCAGTCCTACCGCACTCGCCCTGGAGATCGCCGACGACGGGGACGGCTTCGACCCGAGCGCGTCCTTCCCGGGACACCTCGGACTCCGGTCGATGCGGGAGCGGATCACCGAGGTCGGCGGCGTGCTCGATCTCGCCAGCGCTCCCGGTGAGGGCACCCAGATCCGGGCCAGGGTGCCGACCGGGCTGTGGCCGTGAGGTCGTCCGCGACCGCGCCGCGCCGCGGACAGCAACAAGCCCCGGACCTGTGGAATCCGGGGCTCGTTGCTGTGCGGTTGGGTGGTGGTCTGGTCGACCTCCAGGCTAGCTCTTGTCGGCCTTGCTCTCGTCGCTGGCGCCGCTCTTCTTGGTCGGCTCGGCGAACGGGGCCTGGTACTGCTTGAGCATGGCGACCTTCGCCTTGTTGACCGTCTTCCAGTCGTTGTTCAGAACGCCGCCGGTGTCACCGGAGTTGGCGTTCCACGACCAGTAGGTGTAGTTCAGGCTGTTCTTCTTCGCGAAGGCCACCGTGGCGTGCTGCCACTTACCCTCGACGGTCGAAGGACTCACGGACTTCCCGCCGAACTCACCCAGCAGCAACGGTGCGGTGTTGTCGTGCTTGAGGTAGGCCCAGTGCTTGTTCCACACGGACTCGAGGTTGTTCGGGTAGTTCGGAGCCTGGAACCAGGACTGCTGGTAGACGCCCGGACCGTAGTCGTGCGGGGAGTAGACGAGCTTGTCGCTCACCGACAGACGCACGGGGTTGTCGTGCGCACCCATCAGGTTCCCGCCCCACCAGTAGTAGTCGTTCTTGTAGGACTCGATGCCCTCGACGACCACCAGCCAGTTGGGGTTCTCCTTCAGGATGGCGTCGCCGGCACGCTCGGCGGCGAGACGCCAGTCGGTGCTCTTGTCGCCGCTGCCCCAGGTGGCCTTGCCGCGAGGCTCGTTGTGCAGGTCGCCGCCGATCACCAGCGGGTCATCCTTGAAGTGCTTGGCGAGCATCGTCCAGTCGTCGATCCAACGCTGCTCACTGACCGTACTGGTGTACCAGAGCTCACTTTGGGCCTGGGAGTCCGGACGGTGCCGGTCGAGCAGGACCATGATGCCGCGGTCGGTCGCGCCACGGACGATCTTGTCCATCAGCTGCATGCTGGTGAGGCCCTTGAGGTCCGGGTTCAGGTGGTAGTTGATCCCGTTGGGCTTGCTGGCCTGATCGAAGAGCTGGTTCGAGTACGGGAGCCGGATCGTGTTGAACCCGGTGGACTTGATCTGGTCAAGCATGCTCTTCCAGTTACGTGCCCACAGGCCGTGCGGCGCGTACGTGTTGGTCTCGAAACCGAACCAGTTGACACCAGTGAGGTTCACCTTCTTGCCGGCCGAGTCGATCAGGTCGGAGCCGGAGGTGTGCAGGGGTGGCTGGATGAGCTTGTCGTTCGTCTTGACAGCGTCGCCGGCGGCACTACCCACGTCGGCGGAGATCCCCTTACCAGCGGGGTTTCCGCCGCCCGGCAGGAATGCCGCGACCAGACCAATCGCCAGGCATGCGATCACAGGAACCAACAGGATTGCGATCCGGCCACCCTTGGTGGCCTCTCGGTAACGAGAACTAACCCAGGTTAGCATGCTCCTCCAATAGGATCTTCACCAGATCCGCCCCGCCAAGAATCTTGCTGACGTGACGGTGATATCCGGCGTCGAAACTTCGTCGTACAGCAGCGATGTCGTCGTAACTCGACAGCGCAACTAATCGGGCATTCGGTAGTTGGTGACTAACTTCGTAGGTGCGGTGCGCGTCGTCATCGCCAACCGCTTCCAGGTCGAAAAGAAGTACGTCCGGCTCACTGGTGCGAGCGACCGAAATTACTTCCTCCACGTTCTGGGCGACCCCGAGTAGTTCGAGGTCTGGCTCATCGGCAACCAAATCGGTTAGCGCCTCGACCAGTTGCGGATGGTCACCGACGACGACGACACGTGTTTTCCGAATTTCTCCTCCCCGGCAATCGCGATCGCAACTCGGTCAACTTAGGCAGCCAAAGTCGACTGGGTCGCCGTACGAGGGATCGAACTTTCGCTCGGTCAATTGCGCGCACGACATAGTTCAGTTGGATGTCATCCAATTGGATGAGCGGGCGAAACCGTGGCGGAGAAGTGTCCCGGTCGGCGACATCTCGTCCCGCGTACCCGGCTTGGACATTTGCCCCTCGGGGGAACGTTGCGGACAGGATGCGGACGCGGGTCCGGGAGGCCGATCCGGTGCCGCGAGCACCGTTGACCCGGGCAGGGTGCGTAGGTAGGTTCCAGTGACGGGGGTAGGTGACGTAGGAAGTTTTCACTGATGCATCGGGGAGGATCCGTGCAAATCGTCCCGTCAGGTCCCCGTCGGCGTTCCGTCGTTTTGGGCGCCGCGGGTGCCGTCGCGGCCTTCGGCGCGTCGAGCACGGCCCCGGCCTGGGCCGACGAACGCCGGCCGCCCCGGCCCACCGCCACCCACGGCCCCCGTGCCGAGGCCTGGATCAGGCGCGTCCTGCGACAGATGTCGGTCGAGGAGAAGGTCGGCCAACTCCTCGTCACCCACGTCTACGGCGCCCGCGCCGACAGTGTCGACGCCAGAAACACCTCGGAGTACGGCGTGGCCACCCCGGCGGAGGTCGTCACGAAGTACCACCTCGGCGGAGTCTGCTACTTCACCTGGTCGGGCAACGTCGTCTCGCCCCGACAGGTCGCCGCGCTCTCCAACGGGCTCCAGGGCGCCGCGACGGGAGCCGACCCCGGACTGCCGCTGCTGATCTCCACCGACCAGGAGCAGGGGACGATCGTGCGGGTCGGACCGCCCGCGACGCAGTTTCCCGGCAACATGGCGCTCGGCGCCGGCCGGGACGCGCGGGCGGCACGTGACTCGGCCGCCATCACCGGCCGGGAACTCGCCGCACTCGGGATCAACCAGGACTACGCACCCGACGCCGACGTCAACGTCGATCCGGGCAACCCGGTCATCGGCGTCCGTTCCTTCGGCTCCGATCCCGCACTGGTCGCCGAACTCGCCGTCGCCCAGGTCGAGGGCTACCAGGACGAGGGCCGGATCGCCGCAACCGCCAAGCACTTCCCCGGGCACGGCGACACCTCGGTGGACAGCCACACCGGCATCCCGGAGATCACCCACACCCGGGAGGAGTGGGAGCGCATCGACGCGCCGCCGTTCCGGGCGGTCATCGAGGCCGGTGTCGACTCGATCATGACCGGGCACCTGGTCTTTCCCGAGCTGGATCCCTCCGGTGATCCCGCGACGCTGTCCCACCCGATCGTGACCGGCCTGTTACGCGAGGCGCTGGGCTTCCAGGGTGTGGTCGTGACGGACGCACTCGACATGCAGGGCGTACGGGACAAGTACGGCGACGACCGCGTGATCGTCCTCGCCGTCAACGCCGGTGTCGACATGTTGCTGCGCCCGCCCCGCTTCGATCTCGCCCACCAGGCGCTGCTCGCCGCGGTCCGCTCGGGTGAGATCAGCGCCGAGCGACTCGACGAGGCGGTGAGCCGGATCCTGCGCCTGAAGCTGGGCAACCACGTCGTCCACCAGCCCCTCGTGGACGAGGCCGCGGTCGACGCCACGGTCGGTACGCCCGCGCACCTGTCCCGCGCCGACCGGATCACCGAGGCGACCACCACCGTGGTGAAGAACGACGCCGGCCTCCTTCCGCTCCCACCGGGGGAGCGGCGCGTCCTCGTCGCCGGTGCTGGTGGCGCCGCGGTCACGACTCTCGCGCAGGCCGTCGGCGAACGCGGGGCGAGCACCCAGGCCCTCGCGACGGGCACCCGGCCAAGCGACGCGTCCATCGCGAGCGCGGTGGCGGGCGCCCGCGAGAACGACCTGACCGTCGTGCTCACCCAGAAGGCGTGGGACACCAGGGTCACCGACCCGGAGGGACGCCAGCGACGGCTGGTGGCCGGCCTCCTGGCCACCGGGGCGCAGATGATCGTCGTCGCGGTCCAGGACCCCTACGACATCGCCTACTTCGCGGAAGCGCCGACCTACGCCGTCACCTACGCGCCGACCACGGTGGCGGTGCGCGCCCTCGCGCGGGTGCTGTTCGGCGAGGTCAGCCCCAGCGGCCGGCTCCCGGTCGAGATCCCGAGCGCGACCGACCCCGACCAACCGCTCTACTCCTACGGCCACGGCCTGTCCTGGTGAGATCCCCGTCTCGGGGTGAGAACACTCGTGCTGAGAAAACGGAGGAGCACATGACCCGACTGCCCACAGGACCGCCGACGCGGCGTACGGTCCTCGGCTCGGCGCTGGCTTCCGGCGCGGCGGTGACGGCAGGGCTGACCCTGGGCGGGGAAACGGCGGTCGCGGCGCCCGCCGCAGACTCCGACCTGGACACCGACGTGGACTCCGCGGCACCCGCCGCCGGCCCGGGCGGCCGGGTGCGTACCGGAGCCGAGGTCGCCGCCGCCGGAGGCTGGTCCGGACTCCGCGGTACCCGACTCGGCATCTTCAGCAACCCGACCGGCATCCTCCCCGACGCGCGGCACATCGTGGACGACCTGGCCCTGCACGACGAGTTGGAGATCGTCGGCGTGTTCGGTCCGGAGCACGGGTTCCGCGGCAGCGCCCAGGCCGGCGGCTCCGAAGGCGACACCACCGACCCGCGGACCGGCCTACCGGTCTTCGACGCGTACGGCGCCAACCAGACCAAACTCGCCGAACTGTTCACGAAGTCGGGCGCCCAGACGATGGTCTTCGACATCCAGGACGTCGGCGCGCGCTTCTACACCTATATATGGACGCTGTACAACTCCATGGTCGCCGCCGCGCGCCTCGGACTGAACTACGTCGTGCTCGACCGGCCCAACCCCGTCGGCGGCCGGGTCGACGGCGCCATGATGACGCCCGGCTACACCTCCGGTGTCGGCGCCAAGGAGATCGTCCAGCAGCACGGCATGACCGTGGGCGAGCTGGCCCGCTTCTTCAACGGCGAGTTCCTCCCCGCCGAGGCCGGCCGGTCCGTCGACCTCGAGGTCGTGCGGGTCAAGGGGTGGCGACCGGACTCCAGGGCACAGGAGTACACCCCGCTGTGGCCGCCGCCCTCGCCGAACATGCCGACGGCCGACACCGCGCTCGTCTACGTCGGCACCTGCTTCTTCGAGGGCACGAACCTCTCCGAGGGACGCGGGACCACCCGGCCGTTCGAGATGATCGGCGCGCCGTACCTCGACTACCACTGGGGCGACCGGCTGGGCGCCCGCGGGCTGCCCGGGGTGGAGTTCCGCGAGGCCTACTTCGTGCCGACGTTCAACAAGTACGTCGACGAGGCCTGCGCCGGCGTGCAGATGCACGTGACCGACGCCCGGGCGTTCGAGCCCGTGCCGACCGCGGTGGCGATGCTGGTCGAGGCCAGGAAGTACGCGGAGTTCGAGTGGCGCTACGACAGCTACGACCCCGTGCGGCCGTACTGGATCGACAAGCTGTCCGGCTCGCCCCGGATGCGCACGATGATCGACTCCGGCGCCGACGTCGCGGAGGTCGTCGGTGCGTGGCAGGAGGAGGTGCGGGCGTTCGACGCGCGTCGGCAGCGGTATCTGCTCTACTCCGGACGGCGGGCCTGACGTGCCCGCGCGGGGGAGGCGGGCTAGCGTACGGCTGGTCGCCTGCGTGATCGCGTTCGTCGCCGCTGTCACCGTCACGACGACGAGCGTCGTCTCCACGGCGGTGACACCCGCGCAGGCCGGCGTACGTCATCGGGGCTTCGACCATCCCTACGCCGGTTTCGCCCCGCCCATCACCCGGCTACACGCCGGGTCTTCGAAGGAGGCAGGTCTGGACACCGCCGAGATCGACGCGATGGTGGAGGACCTGCGCGGTTACCTCCAGCCCCAGGGCGCGGGGCGCCCGCTGTTCCCGGGCGCCGTCGTCCTCGCCGCCCGCGAGGGCAAGGTCGTGTTGCACGAGGCGACCGGGCAGGCGGTGAAGTACGCCGACGCCGCCGGCACCGAACTCCCCGTGGACCAGCAGGTGCCGATGGCCCCGGACACGATCTTCGACCTCGCCAGCATCTCCAAGCTGTTCACCTCGATCGTGGTGATGCAGCAGGTCGAGGACGGCCGGGTCGACCTCGACGCCACGGTGGCGTCCTACCTCCCGGAGTTCGCCTCCGGCGGCAAGGAGACCATCACCGTCAGGCAGTTGTTGACGCACACGTCCGGGCTGCCGTCCTGGATCAGGCTGTGGCGGCCCTATCCGGACCGGGCGGCGCGGATCCAGGCGGTGTTGACGGTCACGCCGACGGCGCCACCGCAGACGAGGTACGAGTACTCCGACCTCAACCTCATCACCCTCGGCGTCCTGGTCGAGCGGGTCAGCAGGAAGCCTCTGGACGTCCTCGTCCGGGACGGCGTCACCAGGCCGCTGCGGATGGTCGACACCGGTTACAACCCGCCGGCCGACAAGCTCGACCGGATCGCGGCGACGGAGTTCGAGAGCGACCCCGCCCGAGGCATGGTGCGCGGCAGCGTGCACGACGAGAACGCCTGGTCGCTCGGCGGTGTCGCGGGGCATGCCGGGGTGTTCTCCACCGCGAACGACCTCGCGATCCTCGCGCAGACGATGCTGAACGGCGGTGCCTACGACGGTCGGCGCATCATGGCCGAGAGCACGGTCACCGCGATGCTCACCGACTTCAACGCGGGCTTCCCCGGACACGCCCACGGGCTCGGGTTCGAACTCGACCAGCGCTTCTACATGGGGGCGCTCGCCTCCCCGAGCACCGCCGGGCACACCGGATTCACCGGAACGTCCATCGTCATCGACCCGCTCTCGCGTTCGGTCGCGATCCTGCTGACCAACCGGGTGCACCCACGCCGGGAGTGGAGCAGTGTCAATCCTGCCCGGCGCGCGGTGACGGGTCGGCTCGCCCAGGCGCTCTCGGTCACGCCGCGACGGGGCCGTACCGCGTGGTACGCCGGCCGGCAGGACTCGACCACCTCGACGCTCACCCTGCCGGTGTCCCTGCGGCACGAGCGCACCCGACTCGGCTTCGAGCTCTTCGTCGACACCGAGACGACGGACATCCTCACCCTGGAACTGTCCCGCGACGGTGGCTCAACGTGGTCGGCGCAGCCGTTCGTGGTGTCGAGCCGGGGAAGGATCAGTCACCATGACGGCACGATCTCCGGATTCGCCGGACGGCACTGGCAGCAGGCGTACGCTGAGATCGACGAACCGCCAGGTCAGGTCCAGATTCGCTGGCGGTACGTCACGGACCCGCTCTACCAGGGCCGCGGTGTCTACGTCGACGAGGTCCGGTTGGGTGACGCGGAGGGCATGCTGGTCGACGGCGAGCGGGACTCCAGCCGCTTCCTCGCGGACGGCTGGACCGAGGCGGAGCACTGACCGTCTCGTCACCGACTGTGCGCGGCGCTGCCGCCCCAGGTTCGCGGAACCGGGCGGATCCGATGGCCTGCAGTCCTCCGAGCGTGGCTGGATACGCGCTCCCAGTTTGCGAGGGTAAGTTACTTTCCACTATGGCCAAGAGTTCGAAGGTTCCTGAAGTCGATCCAGTGACTGAAGGCGTGGTGATCCGGATCCGGGCACTCGCCCCCTCCCTGTCGCCGGCCGAACGCCGCGTCGCGAGCCTCGTGCTCGAGGACCCCTCACGGGCCTCCGCCCGGACGATCACCGAGCTGGCTCGCGCGGCCGGTACGTCGGAGACGACGGTGATCAGGTTCTGCAAGGTGCTCGGCCTGCCCGGCTATCCCGAACTCCGGCTGCGCCTCGCCGCCGAGTCGGCCCGTGAGTCGGCCCGCGAGGGTGACCGCGGCCGCGTGGTCGGCAGCGACATCGGGCCGGAGGACTCCATGGGCCAGATCGTGGAGAAGGTCGCCTTCGCCGACGCCCGCGCGGTCGAGGAGACCGCCCGCCAACTCGACGTCGACGTACTCGAGGAGGTCTCGGAGGCCCTCGCCGACGCCCGCCGGATCGAGCTGTTCGGTGTCGGGGCCAGCGCGTTCGTCGCCCTCGACTTCCAGCAGAAGCTGCACCGGATCGGGCGACTCGCCTTCGCCTGGGTCGACACGCACGCGGCGCTGGCGAGCTCCGCGCTGCTCGGCCCTGGTGACGTCGCGGTCGGTATCTCCCACACCGGCACCACCGGCGACACGATCGAGGTCCTGTCCCAGGCCCGCGGCCGGGGCGCGACCACGGTCGCGCTGACCAACTTCCCGCGCTCGCCGATCTCCACGGTCGCCGACCACGTCCTCACGACCGCCGCCCGCGAGACGACGTTCCGCTCCGGGGCGACGGCGAGCCGGATCGCCCAGCTCACGGTCGTCGACTGCCTGTTCGTCGCGGTGGCCCGGCGGCACTACGGCGAGACCATGGAGGCGCTCGAGGTGACCTACGACGCGATCAGCGGGCGGCGCGTGCAGACCTCCCGCGGGCGGCGCTGATGCCGGCCTCGCGCGCGGGGGTTCCCGACGAACCCGAGGCGGGCAGCGACGGCCATGACGGCACGGCACCGGTCCCGAACGCCGCGGCCGGTGGAGTCGCCGGTACCCCACGCCGGGTGACGCCGCCGTTCATCCGGGTGGACTCGCCCACCGAGGCACGCAACCCACGCACCGTCGAGATCGACCGGCTGCCCACGCTGGAGGTCCTGCACCTCATCAACGACGAGGACCAGCAGGTGGCACGGGCCGTGTGGGCAGCCCTGCCCAAGGTGGCCGCCGCGGTCGACCTGGCCGTGCGGGCGCTGCAGGAGGGCCGCCGGATCCACTACGTCGGGGCGGGTACGTCCGGGCGCCTCGCCGTTCTGGACGCGGCCGAGCTGCCCCCGACGTTCGCCGTACCCCACGAGTGGTTCGTCACCCACGCCGCCGGCGGACCGGCCGCGTTCCTGCGGGCGATCGAGGGGGCCGAGGACGACGAGGACGCCGGCGCCCGGGAGATGATCGAGTCGGTGCAGGCGGGTGACGTCGTCATGGGGCTCGCCGCGAGCGGCCGAACGCCTTACGTCGTGGGCGCTCTGCGCGCCTCACGCGCCCGTGGTGCCGCGACGGTCTTCGTCACCGCCAACCCGGCCGCCTCGTTGGGGACGGAGGTCGACGTCTTCGTACCCGTCGACACCGGTCCCGAGGTGGTCGCCGGATCGACCCGGATGAAGGCGGGCACGGCGCAGAAGCTCGTGCTCAACGCCTTCTCGACCGCGGTCATGGTCCGGATCGGTCGCACCTACTCCAACCTGATGGTCGACCTGATGGCCACCAACGCCAAGCTGCGCGGGCGGATGCTGGAGATCCTGGCCGAGGCGACCGGCAAGGACGAGCACACCTGCGCGCAGGCGCTCCGCGAGGCCGACGGCGAGCTCAAGACCGCACTGGTCGCGGTGCTCGGGCAGGTCAGCTCCGAACGCGCGCGCCGCGCCCTGCGGCACGCTCACGGACACGTACACGTCGCGCTGGCCGAGGTGGGCCGCGCCTGAAACGTCCTTGTCCGATTGTGGCCTTGCACCGGGGGTAGGGAACCACGCAGTGTGGAGGTTCCAGGTGCGTCATTTTCTTCCGTCCGACGTGCCCAGAGGTGTCGGAGGTCCCCCATGCAGGCGATATGGAAGGGTTCGGTCTCTTTCGGCCTGGTGACGATCCCCGTCAAGGTCTACGCCGCCACCCAGGAGAAGGACGTCGCGTTCCGTCAGGTCCACGCCACCGACGGCGGGCGCATCCGCTACCGCCGGATCTGTGAGATCGAGGGCGAGGAAGTGCCCTACTCCGACATCGCCAAGGGCTACGAGCTCCCCGACGGGGAGATGGTCGTCCTGACGTCGGATGAGCTGTCGGAGCTGCCCCTGCCCACCCGGCACATCGTCGAGGTGCTGGAGTTCGTGCCCGCCGAGGAGATCGACCCGATCTACGTCTCCCGGAGCTATTACCTGCAGGCCGACGGTCCCGCCGCGAAGCCGTACGTGCTGCTGCGCGACGCCCTGCGGCGTACCGGCCAGACCGCCCTCGTCAAGGTGGCCTTGCGCAATCGTGAGGCCCTGGCGATGCTGCGGCCGAAGGACGACGTCCTCGTCCTGCAGACGATGCTGTGGCCCGACGAGGTGCGCGACGGGTCGTTCGCGGCGCCCGCCGCGGACGTCGAGGTACGCCCGCAGGAGGTCGCGATGGCCGAGTCCTACATCCAGACCCTCGAGACCACCTTCGACCCCGACCGCTACCACGACGAGTACCGCGCTGCGCTCGAGCAGGTGATCGAGGCGAAGACCGCCGGCCGCGAGGTCGAGGTCCCCAAGGCCGCCCCGGCCAAGGGGGAGGTCGTCGACCTGATGGCGGCCCTGCAGGCAAGCGTCGACGAGGCCCGCCGCCAGCGCGGGGAGGCCCCGGCCGAGTCGGGTGGCCGCGCCACCCGCCAGCCCGCCGCGAAGAAGGCGGCGACCAAGAAGGCTCCGGCGAAGAAGACGGCCGCCAAGAAGACAGCGGCGAAGAAGGCCACCACGAAGACCACCAAGAAGGCGCCCGCGAAGAAGGCGCAGAAGGCACCCGCCCGCAAGTCCGCCTAAGTCGCGTCCTAGCTTCTCGCGGAGGTGTCGCCGCGGCGCCACAGCACGACCGCGCGGCCGAGAACGCCAACGGCGAACATCACCAGTCCGGCGATCACCGATGCCGGCGGCAGCGTCCCGACCAGGGTGAGACATCCGAGGGCGCCGAGCACGTTGAGCGCACGTGGCCACCGCCGCCGCGCCGCCGGTTGGGTGAACGCCGAGACGTTGGCGACCGCGTAGTAGACCAGCACACCGAACGACGAGAAGCCGATCACGCCGCGCAGGTCCGTGGTGAGGACCAGCGCGCTGACCACTACCGCCAGCGCGAGCTCCGCGTGGTGGGGGACCTGGTAGCGCGGATGGACGGCGGCGAGCCAGCCGGGCAGGTCGCGGTTTCGTGCCATCGCGAGGCCGGTCCGCCCGATACCGGCGATCAGGGCCAGCAGCGCTCCGAGGCTCGCCAGCGTGCCGCCGATCCGCACCACCGGGGCCACCGCGTCCGCCCCGGCGGAGCCGACCGCCGCCTGGAGGGGAGCGGCCGCGTCGGCGAGCCGCTCCGGCCCGGCCGCGAGGAGGACGGAGACCGCCACCACCAGATAGACGGCGACGGTGATCCCGAGCGCGAGCGGGATCGCCCGCGGGATCGTCCGCTCGGGGTCGCGCACCTCCTCACCGAGGGTGGCCACCCGGGCGTAGCCGGCGAAGGCGAAGAACAGCAGGCCGGCCGCCTGCAGGATCGCGTACCACCCGGACCCGACCAGGCTGTCCCAGCCGCCCAGCCGGTCGGTGCCGCCGGCGCCGAGCAGGGTCGCCACCACGACGACCGCCAGCGTGACGAACGTGCAGGTCACCAGGATCCGGGTGAGTTGTGCCGTCCGGGTGATGCCGCGGTAGTTGAGCGCCGCGAGGGCGAGGACGCCCACCACGGCGACACCGCGCTGGAGCCACCAGGGACCGGGTACGGCGTACGACGCGAAGGTGAGAGCCATCGCCGCGCAGGACGCCGTCTTGCCGACCACGAATCCCCAGCCGGCGACGAACCCCCACCAGGGCCCGAGCCGCTCCCGGCCGTAGACGTAGGTGCCGCCCGAGGTGGGGTAGGTGGCGGCGAGCTGGGCCGAGGCGGCGGCGTTGCAGTAGGCGACCACGGCCGCGATCACCAGGCCGAGCAGCAGGCCGGTGCCGGCGACGGCAGCGGCGGGGCCGAACGCGGAGAAGACGCCGGCCCCCAGCATGGAGCCGAGCCCGATGACCACCGCGTCGCCGAGGCCCAGGCGCCGGGCCAGACCCGTGGGCGGTGTACCGCTCATGTCGTCTCCTCTGGATGTGCCGGTCCCGCTCCGGTCTGAGCGGTCTGACGATATCGATCGTCCTGGGCGATTCGCCCGGTCCTCCGCACCGTCCGCCCACAGGGGGCCCTCGAGGTGGGACGATGGCGATGGGAGCTCCCTGACCGGGAGTCCCGACACATGGTCCAGGCCCACAAAGTCGCGGGAGCCATCGATGGATGCCGTCACACAGGTGCCCTCGCCGGCCAACGAGCCGGTCAAGTCCTACGCACCGGGGAGCCCCGAGCGCGAGAGCCTCACCCGCCGGCTGGCCGAGCTGGCCGGTGAGCAGGTCGAGCTGACCGCCACCATCGGCGGGCTGAGCCGCCCCGGCGGCGGCGAACCCGTCCAGGTCGTCATGCCGCACGACCGCCGGCACGTCCTCGGAACGCTGTACAACTCCACCGAACAGGACGCCGAGGACGCGGTGAAGGCGGCCCACGACGCGGCCGCGGGCTGGCGGGCGATGCCCTTCGAGGACCGCGCGGCGATCTTCCTCAAGGCCGCCGACCTCGCCTCCGGACCCTGGCGCGACACTCTCAACGCCGCCACCATGCTCGGCCAGAGCAAGACGGTCCAGCAGGCCGAGATCGACTCCGCGTGCGAGCTGATCGACTTCCTGCGGTTCAACGTCCACTTCGCTCGCCAGATCCACGAGCAGCAGCCCATGTCGTCGCCCGGGGTGTGGAACAAACTCGAGTACCGGCCGCTGGAGGGGTTCGTCTACGCGATCACGCCGTTCAACTTCACGGCGATCGCCGCCAACCTTCCGACCGCGCCGGCCATCCTCGGCAACGTCGTGCTCTGGAAGCCGTCTCCCACCCAGACCCTCGCCGCCCACTTCACGATGCGGATGCTCGAGGCGGCCGGCCTGCCGCCCGGGGTGATCAACCTGCTGCCCGGTGACGGCCTCGCCGTCTCCAACGTCGCGCTCGCCCATCCGGGGCTCGCGGGGATCCACTTCACCGGATCCACCGCGACGTTCCGGCACCTGTGGCACCAGGTGGGGGAGCACCTGTCGAGCTACGACAACTACCCCCGGATCGTGGGGGAGACCGGCGGCAAGGACTTCATCCTCGCCCACTCCTCGGCCGACCTCGACGTGTTGCGGACGGCGCTGATCCGGGGCGCGTTCGAGTACCAGGGCCAGAAGTGCTCCGCCGCGTCCCGTGCCTACATCCCGCGAAGCGTCTGGAACCAGCTCGCCGACGATCTCGCCGCCCAGACCGAGGCCCTCACGATGGGCGACGTCGCCGATCTGTCCAACTTCATGGGCGCGGTCATCGACGAGCGCGCGTTCGCCAAGCACGCGACGGCGCTGGAACGCGCCAAGGCGACCGACTCGGTCCACATCGTGGCCGGCGGCGCCCTCGACGACAGCGTGGGCTACTTCGTCCGGCCGACCATTCTGACCTGTGACGACCCCACCGACGAGATCTTCACGACGGAGTACTTCGGGCCGATCCTCGGCGTCCACGTCTACGACGACCGCGCCTACGACCAGGTCACCCGCCAGCTGGAGTCGGTGGCGCCGTACGCCCTCACCGGTTCGGTCATCGCGCAGGACCGTTCGGCGATCGTGGCGGCCGCGGAGCGGCTGCGCTACGCCGCCGGCAACTTCTACGTCAACGACAAGCCGACCGGCGCGGTGGTGGGCCAGCAGCCCTTCGGCGGTGCCCGCGCGAGCGGCACCAACGACAAGGCGGGTTCGGTCTGGAACCTCATCCGCTGGGTGAGCCCGCGCACCCTGAAGGAGACGTTCGTCCCTCCGACCGACCACCGCTATCCCCACATGGGGTGAGGCACGTGGGGTGAGGCACCGACGCCACGAGTGGGCCAGGTCGTTCGCCCGGCCCGCTCGCGGCGTCACGTGGGATGGTCAGCCCGGATACTCAGCCGTGGTTGGTCAGCCCCGGTTGGTCAGGTCGGTCCGGCCGGCTCAGCCGCCGCCGTCGAGGTCGACGCGTTGCCGGACCACCCGCAGTTCGCTGCCGGTGAGCTCCATCTCGTAGAGCTTCCCGCGGGCGTTGTCGAAGGGCCGGTGCAGCACCATCATCAACTGGCCGTCGAAACTCTCGAAGAGCATGCCGTGGCCGCTGTCGTCCCGGACCAACGGACGCTGCTGCTCCCAGGGGCCCTCTAGGGTCCCCGAACGAGACACCGCGTAGGTCTGGACGTAGTTTCCGCTGATCGTCCCGCTGTCCTCGGCGACGTTCTTCTCATACGTCGACCACATCATCACGAGGGCGCCGCTCGGGGCCTGGTACACCTGCGGGCCGTCGGTGACGTACGGCGTGATCTGGTGTGCCGTGGCGCCGGGGATCTGCTCGGTGGTCCAGAACGCGTCGGAGGCCTTGAACAGGTAGATCGGGTCCTCGGCCGCGCCGGACAGGTCGTGCTCGAGCCGGACGGCCTCGATCGTCCCGTCGATCTTCTGCAGCCACTCGTGCGCGTAGACCATCCATGGTTGGCCCCGCCGGTCGACCCACAGGGTCCCGTCCAGGGTCATGAAGTTGGTCGGCGCGACCGGGCGCGAGGGGTCGATCACCTTGAAGGGGCCGAGCGGGGAGTTGGCGACGGCGATGATCGTGCCGCGCATGTAGTTGGGGATCTGGAACGGCGTGCCGTACCGGTTCGGTGGCGGGATCGGCAGCGGCTTGTTCTCGTCGTGCAGCGTGGTGAACAGGTAGTACCTGCCGCGGTACTTGTGCACCTCGGGTGCCCAACCGCCCCTGGTGGCCCAGATTCCTTCCTGGTCGGCCGTCAGGAAGACGACCTCGGGCTTCTGCCAGTCCCGCAGGTTCTCGCTGCGGTAGACCATCGTGCCGGTGCCCTGCACGCCCGAGACGGAGCTGACGTTGGACGTGTAGAGGTAGTAGGTGCGCGTTTGCTTGTCGGCGACGATGTAGGGATCGTGCAGCGGCATGTCGGGCAGCCGCATCAGCTCCGCGGCCTCCGCGCGGGCCGGAGCCGCCGCGGCGCCCGCGCCGAGCGCGGTGGCCGCCGCGACGGAGCCGGTCGCCTTCACGAAGGTGCGACGGGAGTAGACCACAGCATCAACCTTCCGGTCATACATGGAACGAAACGATCAGTGGTGCGCGTGCACCACCTGATAGATGTGGACGTCGTACGGCGCGAACACGTCGGCGAACCCTCGGCCGACGGTCGTGATCGTGCGTTCCTCGTCCACCACGACGACCCGGGATCTCCCGTCCAGGCCGGCGCGGAACTCGAAGGTCGCCGTGGTCGGTGCGTCGCGCATCGACACGGCGAACACGTAGGTGACCCGGCCACGACGCTTCACCATCACGTCGACCGGCACCTGCGGATCCGAACTGCGCACGAGCACGGCGTCCGGATCGGAACGGGTGTTGAGGATCGGGGCCAGCCGCTGGATCTGCCGGTTGGTCGCGGTGACCGCCGCGAGCATCTCCGGATCGTGCAGGAGCTTCGCGGCGTCGAAGGTGGGCGCGAAGCTGTGGACGAAGTAGAGGATGCCGCGGGAGCCGTGCACGAGCGACATCCACACTTCGGCGCGGAACTCGTGCGGTGAGACCCTGCGGTCGGAGGAGATGTTCGTCGTCTCGACGAAGTTCCACAGGACGCGGTCCTCGTCGCACCATTCGCGCAGCCGGTCCAGCCCCTTGGCGACGTACCACAAGGGCAGGTTGTCGGCGACGGGGTAGACGTCGAAGCTGATGATGTCGGCGCCCTTGGCGTACTTCGGATAGTCCTCGAGGGAGGCGTCCGGTCCGCGGCCGATCCAGTCGTCGTTGGCGACGCCCTGCCCGAGGTTGAGGAACACCGGACGCGTCGGGTCGGCGGCCACCATCTGCTCGTACCGGTCGACGATGACGGCCGGGTCCACCGGCGGCCCGTACCCACCCTCGGGAAGGGGCTGCGCGTTGTCGGGCTCGTCCTGGTGGCTCCATCCCACCAGCGGGTTGTGCTCACCGGTGCCGAGTCCGACGGCGTTCTGGGTGGCGATCACCGGCATGCCGTACCGCTCGAGGGTCGCCAGCTGTTCGGCGGTCGGTCCCTCCCACAGCCCGACGTAAAGGTTGATGCCGGCCTGCTGGTACTGCGGGGCGAGGTCGGGTTCCTGCAACCAGACACCGATGGGGAAGTACGCCGGATCAGGGCGCGGGCAGGGCCCGTTCGCCCAGCGGGCGTAGGGATTGGGGAGTCGCTGGGTGGCGGGCGGGGCGGCCAGCGCGCTCGCCGCCGGTGTGCCGGCCAGAGCAAGGGTGGTGCCGGCCGCGAGGTGGAGGAATCGTCGCCGGTTCGTCGTAGGAGCGGCGTCCACTGTCGTTCCCCTCCTTCGGTTGCTGTTGCAACCATGGCCCGGATGATCACGAGGGGATGCTGTCCGACCGCAACCGGTCGAGGATTGTCCGGCGTTTGCCGTGTGGGCGGGAGGAACCGCGTGACGCAACCTGCTCGAAAGGTTCCGCCGGTAACGTGATCGTTCCGTTATGACGGGAGGGGACACGATGGATGGAGCGAGACGGCGGCGGGTCACGCGTCGGGCGATCGGCGTCCTCAGCGCGGGGGCGGTCTTCGTGGCAGGCGGCGCGCTGGGCGCCCTGCTTCTTCGTCCCTGGCGGGGCCCGATGACCTCGGCGGAGTGGTACTCCCGCACGCCCGAGGACCGGGTCATCGACGTCGGCGTCCGGACCGGGCCGGAGCAGCCCGTGCAGGCCTACGACGTCGAGGAGGACGCCGGGCGGGTGAAGGTCACGGTGTGGATGAAGCCCTACCAAGGTGCCCAGGACGCCACGGGGCGCGCCACCACGGTGACGGTGCGGCTCACGGATCCGCTCGGCGAGCGCCAGGTGGTCGACCAGGCCGGGATCCCGCTCGCTGCGGAACGCCGGTGGTAGGTCGGCGCGACGACTGGTTCAGGCGACGTGCGCCGTCACGATCTCGACGTCGGGCCCGAGCACGAACGCCGGATCCACGAACAGGGCGGTGCCGCACACCACGCACATCCAGTCGGGACAGTCGGCACCGTGCCCGTCGGGGCACACGGGCTGCTCGAAGAGCTCCAGCCGCCGGCATGTCGGGCATTGGAACGTCGTCTCGGTCACGACAGCGCCTCCCCACGTGAGTGAATCGCGCCTATGTGCGCCCACGTTCGCAGGAAGCACCGTCAAATCGGCGCCGACACGCCGGGCGGGGTGGGTTCAGGGGCGTGACCCCGGGATGACGGAAAGGCCGACGGGGCCGACGGGGCACACCGTCGACCTTCACCCTGTCGCGTCGACACCCGTCTCAGGTCGACGGGACGCTTCCCGGCCTCCCCCGACGACGGGTGCGGGACGTCGTGGACCCGCTTCGGTGGGTCGGGTCACCTGTCGCCGGCGAGCCAGGACCGGCCGATTTCCTCCATACCGTCCAGCCCGGCGACGACGGCCGGTGCCGCCGCCTCCTCGATCTTCCGGCCGATGAGGGGGACGGACGCCTTGAGCTCCGCGTCGACGATCTGCCGGGTGGCGCTGCCACCGGACTCGGGAACCAGCTGGATGGTCCCGCGCATCGACACCGGCGCGTTGGTGACGGTGAGACGTAGCTCACCGCTGCGGGAGTTGTCCGGCCCGGGCGGCCCCCAGTCGATCACCTCTTCGAGGTCGATGTGTTCGCCGACGAGCTTGCGGACGAAGTCGGGCACGTCGGCGGGCAGGCTCTGTCGGGTGGTCGTGCGGGCGCCGGCACCCCGTGGCTCGACGGTGACGTCGTAGCGCACAGCGTGTGCAGCCTTCGCTCGATAGCGGATGAAGCCCTCGTTTGTCAGCATCGCGAACACCGCGGCAGGGTCGGCGGCGTACGTGGTTTCCCGATGAAGGTCCATGGGGAGATCCAACACGATGATCCGCGCAGATGCCGGTAACGGTGCGGGATGGCCGCGCCCCGGTGGACGCGCACCCGCCCGGGTGGGCAGGAAATGTCCCACCCCACGCCTCGTCGGGTGAACCGTGAAGGGATTAGGGTCGGATAGGCCCGTACGACGAAGTACGGCCCCGACACCTCCGTGGCGTCGGCGTACGACGATTCGCAAGGGCGTGTTGATGACCGTCACTGGCAGCAAGTGGGACGACGCGAAAGACGCGATCCTCGCCGATGCAGCCAAAGTGGCCGAACACAGTCGCTCGGCCGGGGCGCTTCCGGTGGATCAGGTCGAGAAGCTTCTCCGCGCCTACTACCGGCACGTGTCCGCCGAGGACCTCCTCCACCGGGATCCCGTCGACGTCTACGGCGCCGCTCGCAGCCAGTACCGCCTCGCCCTCAACCGGCTACCGGGCACCGCCTCGGTCAACGTCTTCACCCCGACGGTGGAGGAGCACGGCTGGTCCTGCAGTCACACCATCGTCGAGGTCGTCACCGACGACATGCCCTTCCTCGTCGACTCGGTGACGATGGAGCTCTCCCGGCAGGATCGGGGCATCCACCTCGTCGTCCACCCGCAGTTGACGGTGCGGCGCGACATCACGGGCGCACTCCTCGCCGTCGAGGGGGCCTACGACGGTCGTCCGGTGGCCTCGCCCGACCGCAGGCCCGCGCCGGACACGCTCCAGGAGTCCTGGATTCACGTCGAGATCGACCGGGAGACCGACCCCGACGACCTCGTCCAGATCGAGGCCGACCTGCGGCGGGTCCTGAGCGACGTCCGGGAGTCGGTGGAGGACTACGAGAAGCTGCGCGCCCGCGCCCGCGAGGTTGTGGACGAGCTCGCCAGCGCACCGCCGCCACTCACCGAGCAGGAGATCTCCGACGCCCGCGAGCTCCTGAGCTGGTTGGCCGACGACCACTTCACCTTCCTCGGCTACCGCGAGTACACCCTGCACGACACCTCCGACGGTGACTCCGAGTTGCGGGCCGTGCCGGGCAGGGGGCTCGGCATCCTGCGGTCGGACCCCCGGTCCTCCCGGTCCTTCCGCCAGATGCCGCCGGAGGTGCGACAGAAGGCGCGTGAGGAGAAGCTGCTGATCCTCACCAAGGCCAACTCCCGATCCACGGTGCACCGGCCCGCCTACCTCGACTACATCGGCATCAAGATGTTCGACGAGGCGGGCAGGGTGGCCGGCGAACGCCGCTTCCTCGGGCTGTTCACCTCCGCCGCCTACACCCAGAGCATCCGCAACATCCCGGTGCTGCGGGCCAAGTCGGAGGAGGTGCTCGCGCGCTCGGGCTTCTCGCCCGACTCCCACTCGGGCAAGGTCCTCTTCGACATCATGGAGACCTACCCGCGCGACGAGCTGTTCCAGGTCTCCGCGGAGGAGCTGCTGCCGACCCTGATGGCGGTGCTCTACCTGCAGGAGCGGCGCCAACTGCGCCTGTTCGTACGCCGGGACGACTACGGCCGCTACCTGTCCTGCCTCGTCTACCTGCCGCGAGACCGCTTCTCGACCGACATCCGGCTGAAGATCCAGGACATCCTGATGGCGGCCTACGGCGGGGAGACGATCGACTTCACCCTCCGGCTCTCGGAGTCGGTGCTCGCGCGACTGCACTTCGTGGTCCGGATGCCGCGCCGCGCGTCCATCCCGGACGTCGACGTCGCCGAACTCGAACAACAGTTGGCGCAGGCCACCCGCACCTGGTCCGACGAGTTCGCCGACGCCCTCGGCGAGCAGGTCGGTGAGGCGGAGGCGGCGCGGCTCTTCCACCGCTACGCCGAGGCGTTCCCCGCCGCCTACCGCGACGACTTCCCCGCCCGGGTCGGAGTCGCCGACCTGCTCCGCCTGGAGGAGCTCCCGGGCGAGGGTGGTCTCGGCCTGTCGCTCTACGAGCCCGTCGACGCCGCGCCGGACGAGCGCCGGTTCAAGATCTACCGGACGGGCTCGAGCCTGTCGCTGTCCGACGTCCTTCCCCGGCTCAGCCGGATGGGCGTCGAGGTGACCGACGAGCGGCCCTACGAGATCGAGGCCGCCGACCACACCCGCGCCTGGATCTACGACTTCGGGCTCGTCTACGGAGGGTCGGTCGGCGCGCCGCAGGCCTCCATCCGGCAGCTGTTCCAGGACGGCTTCGCCGCCGTCTGGTCGGGCCGGGCCGAAAGCGACGGCTTCAACGCGTTGATGCTGCGCGCCGGGCTCGACTGGCGGCAGGCGAGCGTGCTGCGGGCCTACGCGAAGTACATGCGCCAGTCGGGTTCGACGTTCAGCCAGAACTACATCGAGGACGCCCTCACCGCCAACGTCGACCTCGCCCGGCTGCTCGTGCACCTGTTCGAGACGAGGTTCGACCCGCGCTCCGGATACGATCCGGCGACCAGGGAACGCCGATCCGCCGACGTGATCCGGCAGATCGAGACCGCTCTGGACGACGTGGTCAGCCTCGACCACGACCGCATCCTCCGGTCCCTGCTCAACCTCGTCCGGACCACGCTGCGCACCAACTACTTCCAGCACGACTCCGACGGCGAGCCGAAGTCCTACATCTCCTTCAAGCTCGATCCACGCTCCAACCCGGAGCTGCCCGAGCCACGGCCGCAGTACGAGATCTGGGTCTACTCACCGCGGGTGGAGGGCGTGCACCTGCGCTTCGGGCCGGTCGCGCGCGGCGGGTTGCGCTGGTCGGACCGGCGGGAGGACTTCCGGACCGAGGTGCTCGGCCTCGCGAAGGCGCAGATGGTGAAGAACACCGTGATCGTGCCGGTCGGCGCCAAGGGCGGGTTCTTCTGCAAGCAACTGCCCGACCCGGGTGACCGGGAGGCCTGGATGGCCGAGGGGAAGGCCTCCTACCGCGTCTTCATCAGCGGGCTTCTCGACGTCACCGACAACCTCCGCCGCGGCGAGATCGTCCCGCCGCCCGACGTCGTACGCCACGACGGCGACGACGCCTACCTCGTGGTCGCGGCGGACAAGGGCACGGCGTCCTTCTCCGACATCGCCAACGACGTGGCGAAGTCCTACGGCTTCTGGCTCGGCGACGCGTTCGCCTCCGGCGGCTCCGACGGCTACGACCACAAGGCGATGGGCATCACCGCCCGGGGTGCCTGGGAGACGATCAAGCGGCACTTCCGCGAGATGGGCCGGGACTGCCTCAACGACGACTTCACCTGCGTGGGCATCGGCGACATGTCCGGCGACGTGTTCGGCAACGGCATGCTCGTGTCGCGGCGTACCCGCCTGGTCGCCGCCTTCGACCACCGGCACATCTTCCTCGACCCCGACCCCGACCCGGAGACCTCCTACGCCGAGCGTGCCCGGCTGTTCGAGCTCCCGCGCTCCAGCTGGGCCGACTACAAGCGCGAGCTGATCAGCTCCGGCGGCGGTGTCTACCGGCGTACGGCGAAGTCGATCCCGCTCAGCGACGAGGTGCGCTCCGCGCTCGGCATCGCGCGCAACGTCACCGCGCTCACCCCGAACGAGCTGATCAAGGCGATCCTCACCGCGCCGGTCGACCTGCTCTGGAACGGCGGTATCGGCACCTACGTCAAGGCGTCCAGTGAGTCCCAGGCCGAGGTCGGCGACAAGGCCAACGACGGCGTACGCGTCAACGGCCGGCAACTGCGCGCCGCCTCGGTGGGGGAGGGCGGCAACCTCGGCCTGACCCAGCTGGGCCGGATCGAGTACGCCCAGCAGGGCGGGCGGATCACCACCGACTTCATCGACAACTCCGCCGGCGTCGACACCTCCGACCACGAGGTCAACATCAAGATCCTGCTCGACCGGCTGGTGCAGGAAGGTGACCTGACCGGCAAGCAGCGCAACGAGCTGTTGATCGGGATGACCGACGAGGTGGCCCAGCTCGTCCTCGACGACAACTACCAGCAGAACGTCGCGCTGCAGAACGCCGAGGCGGGCGCGCCCGCCCTGATGCACGTGCACGCCGACTGGGTACGCCGGTTGGAGCGGCTCGGCCTGATCGACCGGGGCCTTGAGTTCCTGCCCAGCCCGAAGCAGTTCCGCGATCGCCAGGCCCAGGGTGCCGGGCTCACCGCACCCGAGCTCGCCGTGTTGTTCGCCTACACCAAGATCGTGCTGGCCAAGGAGCTGCTCGGCACCTCGCTGCCGGACGACCCCTACCTCGACGCCGAGCTGGTCGCCTACTTCCCGACGCCGATGCGGGAGCGCTACCAGGCGCAGATGCGCAACCACCCGCTCCGCCGGGAGATCATCACGACCCAGGTGGTCAACCGGATGGTCAACATGGCCGGGATGACCTTCTACCCGCGCCTCTCCCTCGAGACCGGAGCGCCCGCGGAGGAGCTCACCCGGGCGCACGTGGCCGCCCGCGCCGTCTTCGGCGTCGACGAGGTGTTCGCCATGGTCGAGCGGCTCGACCACTCGATCGACGCGGGTGTGCAGGTCCGGATGCGCCTCGAGGCGCGGACGATCGCCGAGCGGGCGAGTCGGTGGTTCGTCCAGAACCGCCGGGCCCCGATCGATGTCGCCGCCACCATCGACTTCTTCGCGGGCGGGATGCACCAGTTGATGGAGGCGCTGCCCGACGTTCTCACCGGCCGCGAACAGACCCTCTTCGAGGGACGCCTGAACGCCATCCAGGACGCCGGTGTACCCGAGGAGCTCGCCACCAGGGTCGCCGCGCTGGCCCCCGCCTACGCCGGGCTCGGCATCGTGGAGACGGCCCAGCGCACCGGTGTCGACCTGATCGAGGTCGCCCGCGTCCACTTCACCCTGGGTGAACGCCTCGAACTCGGCCGACTGCTCGAACGAATCCTCGCGCTCCCGCGTCAGGACCGGTGGCAGACCACGGCCCGGGCCACGCTGCGCGACGACCTGCACAACGTGCACGCACAGCTCACCCTCGACGCCCTGACGACCAGCCCGAAGGACGCCTCCGCGGCCGAGCGGGTGGCCGCCTGGGAGGAGCGGGACAGCGCGCTGGTGAGCCGGACCCGCGCCACCCTCGGCGAGATCGTCGAAGGTGAGGTGGCCGACCTCGCGCGGCTGTCGGTGGGGCTGCGGGTCGTACGCCGGTTGCTGCCCACCGCCAGCTGACCTCGCACCACCTGACACCGGCCCTCGAGGACCACCGGAGGTGCCGCCTCGTCGGCCCGCCTCGGGCCTGTGGACAGCCGCTCGCGGGTTCTGGGCAGCCATGCAACAATCCACGGGCGACATGTGGTGAAAAGGGTCCGATAGAGGGTGCCGAGGTGCGAGCTCCGCGGGGTGCAGGGAAGACATGAGTGCGGTCGACATCATCGACTCCGAGGTCCGCGAGACCGTCCGTCGCGAAGGGCTCGACCCGCTCAAGGAGCCGAGCGCCATTCGGCGCATCATCGACCAGGTCATCCTCCGCTACGACGAACGCACGCTTGTCGCGACGCTGCCTCCACTCGGTGACCAACGCGAGG
Organism: Actinopolymorpha pittospori; assembly: GCF_014873875.1. GTDB lineage: Bacteria > Actinomycetota > Actinomycetes > Propionibacteriales > Actinopolymorphaceae > Actinopolymorpha > Actinopolymorpha pittospori. Next base: position 4,831,392 of record NZ_JADBEM010000001.1, read on the forward strand.
TGGCTCGCGAGGTCTTCAACGCGATCGCGGGGTTCGGCCCCCTGCAGAAATACCTCGACGACCCCACGATCGAGGAGATCTGGATCAACGAGCCGTCCAAGGTGTTCATCGCCCGCAACGGCCGCAGTGAGCTCACCACCACCGTCCTGACCGGCGACGAGGTGCGCGACCTCGTCGAACGCATGCTCAAGACCACCGGCCGCCGGATCGACTTCTCCACGCCGTTCGTCGACGCGATGTTGCCCGACGGGAGCCGGTTGCACGTCGTCATCCCCGACATCACCCGCACCCACTGGGCCGTCAACATCCGTAAGTTCGTCGTCCGCGCCACCCACCTCGAGGACCTCGTGGCACTGGGGACGATCAGCACGCAGGGTGCCCACTTCCTCGAGGCGTGCATCGTGGCCGGTCTCAACGTCCTGGTCGCGGGCGGCACGCAGGCGGGCAAGACCACGTTGCTCAACTGTCTCGCGGCCGCCGTCCCCCCGCGGGAGCGCATCATCAGCTGCGAGGAGGTCTTCGAGCTGAAGGTCCCGCTGCCTGACTGGGTGCCGTTGCAGACTCGGCAGTCCAACCTCGAGGGCACCGGCGAGATCCGGCTCCGCAACCTCGTCAAGGAGGCCCTGCGGATGCGGCCGAGCCGCATCATCGTCGGTGAGGTCCGGGCCGAGGAGTGTCTCGACCTGCTCATCGCCCTCAACTCCGGACTCCCGGGGATGTGCACGATCCACGCCAACTCCGCCCGCGAGGCGATCACCAAGATGTGCACCCTGCCGCTGCTCGCGGGTGAGAACATCGGCTCCCGGTTCGTCGTACCGACCGTGGCGGGAGCGGTCGACATCGTGGTCCACACCCAGCTCATCGAGAGCGGTCGACGTCGCGTCCGGGAGATCTGCGCCGTGCCCGGCCGGGTCGAGGGCGACGTCGTCGAGCTGGAGCCGATCTTCGTGCTCCGCGGCGACCGCCTCGTCCGCGCCGACGGCTACCCGCCGCACCCGGACCGCTTCGAGCGGATCGGCTACGACCTCGCCCGCCTGCTCGCTCCGCGGTTCGAAGGGGTCGCCTGATGGGAATCCTCCTCGGCCTGATGCTGGGCCTCGGCCTGGTCCTCATCATCAGGTCGTTCATGAAGCCCACGCCGAAGAAGACGACCCGGTCCGGGCCGACGCTTCGGGAGCGCCTCGAGGACCTGCTCGCGCAGGCCGGCATCGAGGCGGTGACTCCGGGTCAGCTCCTCGGTGCCTGTGTCGGCGTCGGTGTGTTCGTGTTCCTCGTGATGTTCGTCATCTCCGGCGCCGGACCGGTCGCCCTGGCCTTCGGGGCGTTCGCCGCCTACGCTCCGCTCGCGTTGGTTCGCTACCGCGCGAGGTCTCGTCGCCAGGAGTTGCGGGAGCTGTGGCCGGACGTCGTCGACAACCTCGCCTCCAGCGTCCGGGCTGGTCTGTCCCTGCCGGAGGCGCTCACCCAGATCGGGGTCCGTGGCCCGGAGGCGCTGCGCCGGCCGTTCCAGCGCTTCGCCGAGGACTACCGTGCGACCGGCCGCTTCAACGAGTGCCTCGACCGACTCAAGCGCAACCTGGCCGACCCGGTGGGCGACCGCATCGTGGAGTCGCTGCGGATCGCCCGCGAGGTGGGTGGAAGCGACCTGGGCCGGCTGCTGCGCACGCTGTCCTCGTTCCTGCGTGACGACGTGCGCACCCGCTCGGAGCTGGAGGCCCGGCAGTCCTGGACCGTCAACGGCGCCCGGCTGGGCGTGGCGGCGCCGTGGATGGTGCTCGGCCTGATGTCGTTCCAGCGCGACATCATCGCGCGTTACAACACTCCGCTCGGGTTCGTCGTCCTGCTCATCGGCGCGGGCCTGTGCGTCGTCGCCTACCGCCTGATGCTGCGCATCGGTCGGCTTCCCGAGGAGCAGAGAGTGCTGCGATGACCTTCAGCTGGTACGGCGCGCTGCTCGGACTCCTCGTCGGGCTCGGGCTGACCATGGCGATCTTCCGGCTGCCGGTGCTCCGGCGTCCGAAGCTCGACGACCGGCTCGCGCCCTACATTCGAGAGGCCTCCGACCGGCGGGTCTACGACCTGTCCGACCGAACCTTCACGCCGTTCCCCACCCTCGAACGCATTCTGCGGCCCTACCTCCGCAGCGGCGGGAGCATGCTCGAGCGGGTCCTCGGCGGCGGTGTGGTGATCCGGCGGCGACTCCAGCAGGCCGGTCTCGACATGGCCGTCGAGGAGTTCCGGGTCGAGCAGCTCATCTGGGGTGCGATCGGTTTCGCCGGTGCGCTCGCGGCCTCGCTGCTGCTCCTGGTGAGCCGTGGCACCAACCCGATCCCGTTGCTGATCCTGTGCGTCGCGGCGTTCGTCATCGGGGTCCTGTTGCGTGATCGCCGCCTCGTCGAGCAGGTCAAGAAGCGCGAGGTCCGGATGATGGCCGAGTTCCCGACGGTGGCCGACATGCTCGCGCTGTCGGTGACCGCGGGGGAGGGCCCGGTCGCGGCACTCGAGCGGGTCGCCAACGTCAGCAAGGGCGAGCTCGCGCGGGAGTTCCGGTTCGCGCTGTCGGAGGCGCGCACCGGCATGACCCTGGTTCAGGCGCTGGAGAGCGTGGGCGACCGGACCAACGTCGCGATCCTCGCCCGGTTCGTGGACGGAATCGCGATCGCGGTCGAGCGTGGAACCCCCCTGGCCGACGTCCTCCGGGCCCAGGCGGCCGACGTGCGGGAGGCTGGCAAGCGCGAGTTGATCGAAGCTGGTGGCAAGAAGGAGATCGGGATGATGGTCCCGATTGTGTTTCTTGTCCTACCTGTGACCGTATTGTTTGCATTCTTCCCGGGTGCCATCGGGCTGCAGATGATCTCGCCGTGAGAGAGGACCAATGATGAACGCCGTAACGAGGGACTTGTCCGAGGCGGTCGCGCGGCTCCACGTCCGGTTGCTCACCGGCGGCCGGGACCGCGGCGACATGGTGGGCTGGATCCTCATCACCGTGATGACCGCCGCCCTGATCGCCGTCCTGTGGGCGGTCCTCGGGCCGCAGCTGCAGGACCTGCTCGAGGAAGCTCTGAACAAGGCCAAGGGGAGCGTTCCCGGCTGATGAGCGGGCGGGGCGACGGCGCACGAGATCGCGAACGAGGCTCGGCACCGGTCGAGTTCGTTCTTGTCCTGATCGTCCTGTTGCCGCTCTTCCTGGGGGTCCTGCAGGTCGGGCTCTTCCTTCACGTCCGCAACACACTCACGGCGTGCGCACATGAAGGGGCCCGGCAGGCCGCCAACTACGACGGCACCCCTGACGAGGGGGTCGCGGTGACGAAGGACTGCATCACCGGCTCGTTGTCCGCCGGCATGGCCGGCGGAGTCGCACCGGGCGCGGCAAGTGCGGGAGGACAGGAGTTGGTGGTGATGCGGGTCCAGGCGAAGATGCCGGCCATGGGCCTGTGGGGCCCGACCTTCGACTTCACGGTGTCAGGTCACGCCGTGAAGGAACCCGACCCGGTGCCATGATCCGCGCCGTACGGTCGTGGTCGACCCTCCTGCGCCAGCGTCTGACCGGTGGAGGCGAGGAGGGCAACGCCATCGTGGAGTTCTGCACGATGGGCATCCTCTTCCTGATCCCGCTGGTCTACATCATGCTCGCAGTCTTCGACGTCCAACGGGCCGCGTACGGCGTCTCCGCGGCCGCCCGCGACGCCGGGCGCGCCTTCGTGCTGGCACCCAGCGTCGGTGACGCGGAGGTCCGGGCCCGCGAGGCGGCGACGATCGCGCTCGCCGACCAGGGGCTGGAGCTGCAGGGATTCACCGTCGCCTGTGAGAACGGCGGCTGCCTGCAGGCCGGCTCCTCCGTCGTCGTGACGGTCGCCTACACCGTCCCGCTGCCGTTCGTCCCCGACGCCATCGGCGGACCACTGGCCTCCGTCCCGGTCAGCAGCACCCATCGCACCCCCTACGGCGACTACCGAGAGTCGAAGGGGTGACGAGACGATGCGCGAGCTGAGCGACCCGACGGCGGTCGAGGGTATGGCGGGCGTGCGACCGGACCCGACGGCACCGGCAAGCCCGATGGCACCGGCAAGCCCGATGGCACCGGCGAACCCGAAGGCACCGCCGCGTAGGGCCCGGCGTCGTCCCGACGAGAGCGGCACGATCCTGCCGCTGATCATCGGCTTCGGCATCATCGTCATGCTGCTGTGCGCGGTCGTGTTCGACTCGGCCCAGGCCTTCGTCTACCGCCGCGGGCTCAGCGCCATCGCCGACGGCGCCGCCCTCGCGGCGACCAACGGCATCGACAAGGCGGCGATCTACTCCGGAGGGGTCGAGGACCACGTCCTGCTGAGTCAGGAAATGGCCCAGGAGGAGGTCGCCAACTACGTCGCCCAGGGCGGATACGACTCGGTCCAGTGTGGCGTGACCGCGCTGAACGCCGCCGAGGTCACCGTGACCTGCGACGGCGAGGTGGTGCTCCCGATCGCCAACGCGATCTCCGGCGGCCAGGCCTCCCTCGGGATCAGGGTCCAGGCCAACGCCGAGACGTTCGCCGTCCAGGGGCCCTGAGCGCCGGCCCGCCGGGCCGGCTGGCAGGAATGTCTGTTCCGTACCATCTGAATCCGCAAGGAGACAGTCCGCGAAATATCTGATGGCGCGACCCGCGTAGGCTTGGGCACCGTGGCTGGACCCGACTTCGACGCAGAACTCAAGGCTCTCGACTCGACGCTGCGCAGCATCGAGACGGTGCTCGACCTCGACCGACTCCGCAAGGAGATCGCCGAGCTGAGCGAGCAGGCGGCTGCGCCCAACCTGTGGGACGACCAGGCCAACGCGCAGCGGATCACGAGCCGGCTCAGCGGGCGCCAGGCTGACCTGGACCGGGTGACCAGCCTGCGGTCGCGGCTCGACGACCTCGGGGTGCTGGTCGAGCTGGCGGAGGCGGAGAACGACGCGGCCACCCTCGCCGAGGCCGAACGCGAGCTCACGGACGTGCGCAGGTCGATCGAGGCGCTCGAGGTGCGCACGCTGCTCTCCGGCGACTACGACGCCCGGGAGGCGCTGGTCACCATCCGCGCCGGCGCGGGCGGGGTCGACGCGGCCGACTTCGCCGACATGCTGATGCGGATGTACCTCCGCTGGGCGGAGCGGCACAAGTACTCCAGCGAGGTCTACGACACCTCCTACGCCGAGGAGGCCGGCATCAAGTCGGCGACCTTCGCGGTGAAGGCTCCCTACGCCTACGGCACCCTCTCCGTCGAACAGGGCACCCACCGGCTGGTGCGGATCTCGCCGTTCGACAACCAGGGCCGCCGGCAGACCTCGTTCGCCGGCGTCGAGGTGGTTCCGGTCGTCGAGCAGTCCGACGACGTGGACATCCCCGAGGACGAGCTCCGCATCGACGTCTACCGCTCCTCCGGCCCGGGTGGCCAGGGCGTCAACACGACCGACTCGGCGGTCCGCATCACCCACCTGCCGACCGGAGTCGTCGTCGCCTGCCAGAACGAACGCAGCCAGCTGCAGAACCGCGCCACCGCCATGGGCATCCTCAAGGCGAAGCTGCTGGTCCTGCGCCAGGCGGAGGAGCAGGCGAAGATCGACGACCTGCGCGGCAACGTCACGAGCTCCTGGGGCGACCAGATGCGCTCCTACGTCCTGCACCCCTACCAGATGGTCAAGGACCTGCGTACCGAGCAGGAGACCGGCAACCCGCAGGCGGTGTTCGACGGCGAGATCGACGACTTCATCGAGGCCGGCATCCGCTGGCGGCGCACCCACGCCAGCCAGTAGCGACCCGCGGGCACCCCGCCGCCCTGGCGACGCCATAGGTGCAGAGGGTGATATTTACGCTCTCATGGGGAGTCGGGCGCTTGGCGTGGATTGGCGTCGTACACTCAACGACTGGCCGATCCATGCCGGCGTCCGCGCAAGATGCCCGGTGCCCCGACCGAGGTCAGGAAGCATGCCGTGATCCGCTTCGAGAACGTCAGCAAGGTCTACGACGGACAGACCCGGCCCGCGCTCGCCGAGCTGTCCATCGAGGTCGACAAGGGCGAGTTCGTGTTCCTGGTGGGCACCTCGGGCTCGGGCAAGTCGACCTTCCTCAAGCTCGCGCTGCGTGAGCTGCAGCCCTCGCGAGGCCGGGTGTTCGTGGCCGGTAGGGAGCTCAACCGGCTGTCCTCCTGGAAGGTGCCCCGGCTGCGCCGTCAGATCGGCACGGTCTTCCAGGACTTCCGGTTGCTGCCCAACAAGACGATCTTCGAGAACGTCGCGTTCGCGCTGCAGGTCATCGGCCGGCCCCGGACCCTGATCGCCAAGGAGGTCCCGGCCGTGCTCGAGCTGGTCGGCCTCGACGGCAAGGAGGGCCGGATGCCAGACGAGCTCTCAGGTGGCGAGCAGCAGCGGGTCGCGATCGCCCGCGCGTTCGTCAACCGCCCGAAGATCCTGATCGCCGACGAGCCGACCGGAAACCTCGACCCGTCGACCTCGGTCGGGATCATGAAGCTGCTGGACCGGATCAACCGCACCGGCACCACCGTCATCATGGCCACCCACGACGCCAACATCGTCGACCAGATGCGCAAGCGGGTCATCGAGCTCGAGGGCGGCAAGCTCGTCCGTGACCAGTCCCGCGGCGTCTACGGCTACCAGAGCTAGGCCGGGCCGCCGCCCGACGTCACGCACTCGACCCCTAGGACACCATGCAGATCAGATACGCCTTCTCCGAACTCGGCACCGGACTACGCCGCAACGTCACGATGACGGTGGCGGTGATCGTCACCGTCTGGATCTCGCTCGTCCTCTTCGGGCTGGGCATGCTCATCCGCTCCGAGGTCGGGATCGTCAAGGGCTTCTGGTACGACAAGGTGGAGATCGCGGTCTTCATGTGCAACGGCGTCTCGTCCGCGCCGCAGTGCGCCGACGGTGCCGTGAGCGCCGGGCAGCGAGGCGACATCCAACAGGCGCTGGAGTCCAACCCCGAGGTGCGCAAGATCTTCCACGAGACCCAGCAGCAGGCCTTCGCGCGCTACCAGGAGATCTACAAGGACGCGGCCACCGCGAAGGTCGTCGAGGCGAAGGACCTGCCCGAGTCGTTCCGGGTGAGCCTGAAGAACCCCGAGGACTACCAGGGCGTCGTCTCGGCCGTCCAGGGCCTGCCCGGCGTGTTCAGCGTCCAGGACTCCCGCCAGTTGCTCGAGCCGCTGTTCAAGGGACTCAACGGCCTGCAGTGGATCTCGATCGGGCTCGCCGGCGGCCTGCTCGTCGCGGCGGTCCTGCAGATCGGCAACACGATCCGGCTCACGGTGTTCAGCCGCAGACGTGAGATAGGCATCATGCGCTTGGTCGGGGCGTCGAACTTCTACATCCAGTTGCCCTTCATCGTGGAGAGCGTGGTCGCCGCGCTCGTAGGCGCCGCGCTGGCCTGCGGAACGCTGGCGTTCACTCCGCTGCTGACGGCCAGGCTCCGCACCGACATCCGGGCCATCCCGTGGATCGGCTGGGACGAGACGCTCACCACGATGCCGATCCTGTTCGGACTTGGGGCGCTTCTGGCGATCCTGGCTTCTTTTGCGACGCTGAGGAAGTATCTGACGGTCTGATGGGTATCTCCCACTCTCGTGAGGTAGTTCGCGAGAGAAGGGGAGACCTGTGGTCCGACACCTTCGCCTCGCCCGGGTCTCGGGCGAGTCCCAGCAGACCGCGCAGGCACCGGATGCCGCGGGTCGGAGTCCCGACCGGCCGCCCGCTCGGCGTCGAAGGCGGGGCCGCGGCCTCCTGGCTCGACCCAGGGTGGCGGGCTCGCTCGTCTGCGCCGGTCTCGCGATCGCGCTGACCGCGACGCTCGGCCCCGGCCTGCCACGCGCGCAGGCCGATCCGGAGGAGGACAAGCGGCGGGTCGAGGACCAGCTCGACGGCGCGAGACACGACCTGGACGAGTCGTCCGCCGGACTGCGCGCGGCGACGCAAGCCGTCTCCGCGGCCGAGGGCCGCCTGCGGACCGCCCGCGACCGGCTCGCCGTGGTCCGCGGCCAACTCACGGCCGCCAGGGCCAGGGACGCCGCGGTGGCGGCTGACCTGGAGCGGGCGCGGGCGGCGGTGAGGAGTAGCCGGTCGGCGGTCAGCCGCGCCGACGGGCAGGTACGCGTTCAGCGGCAGGAGATCGGGGCGTTCGCCAGCGCGACGTACCGGAACAGCGGTCTCGACGAGATCGCCGCGATCCTGCGGAGCGAGACGACCGGTGAGCTGCTGGGTCGGTTCCAGCTGGTGCGCAGCGTCGCGGATTCGCAGAAGTCGGCGCTGGACGGACTGAACGCCGCTCGGGCGCGCTCGGTGGCCGAACGCGACGTCTTGGCCACGGCCGAGGAGGAGGTCGCGCGCCAGCGTCAGGCCGCGGCCGCCCACCTGAGCCGGGCGCGCGCCCTGGCCGACCAGGCTCGGGCGGCGGCCACCTCGATCCAGCGGCTCGTCGCCGAACGCAGGTCGGCGCAGATGGCCGCCACCCGCGCGCGGGCAGACGATCTGCGCCGTTACCAGCAGCTGGTGGCCGAACGGGCCCGGATCCAGGCGATGCTGAAGGTACTCGCCTGCCGGGAGGCGGAGGAGGAGCGTCGACGCCGCGGCGGTGGCGGCGGCGGTGGCGGCGGTGGTGACGGCAGGCTGTCCCGACCGCTGGAGGCGCGGATCACCTCGCCGTACGGCATGCGTTTCCACCCGATCCTGCACCGCTGGAAGCTGCACGACGGGACCGACTTCGGGGCCTCGTGCGGAACCCCGATCCGCGCGGCCGCGGCCGGCCGGGTGGTCGCGCGCTACTACAACAGCGGGTACGGCAACCGCGTGCTCGTCTCCCACGGACGGATGGGTGGGGCGTCCATCGTGACGGCGTACAACCACATGTCGTCCTACGCCGTGCGCAAAGGCGACCAGGTGAGCAAGGGCGAGGTCGTGGGCTACGTCGGCACGACGGGCTACTCGACCGGCTGCCACCTGCACTTCATGGTCTATCGCAACGGCGCCACGACAGATCCGATGAAGTGGCTCTGAGGCCGCGAAAGAACGGCGTTTCCGGACGTTCCGGGCGGCCAGGGGGCGGGTGCGCCATAAGATCCGCGCCGATCCATCCCGGTGGGAAACCTGGTTGCGGCGATCCGCGAAGATAGAGGGATGGCTAAGGAGCAAGGGCGCAAGGTGATCGCGCAGAACCGCAAGGCTCGGCACGACTACCACATCGACGAGACGTTCGAGGCTGGTCTCGTCCTCACCGGTACCGAGGTGAAGGCACTTCGGGCCGGGCGCGCGTCCCTCGTCGACGGGTACGCCGTCGTGATGGACAACGAGGTGTGGCTGCAGGGTGTGCACATCCCCGAATACACCGAGGGCACCTGGACCAACCACGCTCCGCGGCGTTCGCGCAAGCTCCTGATGCACCGCAAGGAGATCGACGAGATCGGGTCGGCGACCCGGGAGAGCGGCATCACGATCGTCCCGTTGTCGCTGTACTTCAAGGACGGCCGGGCGAAGGTCGAGATCGGGCTCGCCCGAGGCAAGCGGGAGTACGACAAGCGGCAGACGATCGCCAAGCGGGAGGCCGATCGGGACGCCGCCCGCGCACTCGCGACACGTAACGCCCACGGTCGCTCCCGGGGTCGTTGATCTCCGGGCGGCACTTTCCTTCACCTTCGCCCGTAAGCCGGTAAAGTCCGGCGAATGAGTCGCCTGGGCACGCGATGGTTGGCCCGGCGAGACACCAGAGCGGCGGCCCCGCTCTCGCGGCCCTTCTGGTTGGTGTGGACCGCCTCCGCGGTGTCGTTCCTCGGCGACGGTCTGGTGGCGGGGGCCCTGCCGCTGTTGGCGGCGAGCCTCACCCGCGACGCCCGGGTGGTGTCCCTCACCGAGGCGGCCACGCAGGCGGGTTGGCTGCTGCTCGGTCTCGTCTCCGGCGTCCTCGTCGACCGGTGGAGCCGCATCACGATGATGTGGCGCTCCGACGTCGTCCGGGCGCTCATCGCGGCGGCGTTCGCGGCTCTGGTGCTGACCGGGCACGCGAACGTGCCGCTGGTGGTCGGCGTGGCGTTCGGGCTGGGGCTGGTCGCGCCGTTCTTCGACAACGCCTCGTCGTCGGTGGTCCCGCAGCTGGTGCCGAAGGGGTCCCTCGAGCGCGCGAACGCGCTCAACCAGACGGCGATCCTGCTCGGCGCCAACCTGATCGGTCCGCCGGTGGGCGCGGCGTTGTTCGTGGTCATGCCGGGCCTGCCGCTCGGCCTGAACGCCGTGTCGTTCGCCGTCGCGGCCGGACTGGTCTGGTGGGTCCGGACGTCGGTGCCGGCGCCGGTCCCACCGCAGCGGCGGCGGGTCAGCTCCGAACTTCTCGAGGGTCTCGCGTTCCTGTGGCGGAACCGCCTGCTGCGTGCCCTCTGCCTTCTCCTCGGCGTGATGAACGGCGTCTCGTCCGGGATCGTCGCCGTCCTAGTGCTCTACGTCCTCGAACTGCTCCGCCTGCCGGAGGCGGCGTACGGCTGGCTGATCGCGGCGTTCGCCGTCGGCGGGCTGGTCGGCGCGGCGCTCACCCCCGCTGTCATCGCCCTCCTGGGGCGGCGGTGGGCGATGATCGGCTCGGCGGTGGCGCTCGGCTCGTCGATCCTCGGCCTCGGCGCGTTCCCGGTGCCGGCCGCGGCCGCCGGCTTCGTCGTCGTGGCGGGGCTCGCGTCGGTGCTGTGGAACATCGTGACCGTCTCGATCCGGCAGCGGCTGGTGCCCGCGGAGTTGCTGGGCCGGGTCACCAGCATCTACCGCGTCGTCGGCTTCGTCGCGACGCCGTTCGGAGCGGTCGCGGCCGGTCTGCTCGCCCACGAGGCCGGGCTGCGTGCACCGTACCTCGTGGGCGGAGCCATCACGCTCGTGGCGAACGCGCTCGCGGTGCCCTCGATCCGGGCCGCCGGCACCGCGAGCTGAGCGGTTGGCCCGACCGTCAGCGGGTGTCGATCACGAGCTTCCCGGTCGTACGCCGCGCCGCGAGATCCGCGTGCGCGCGGGCCGCGTCGTCGAGGGAGTAGCGCCCGCCGATCCGGACGTCGAGGCGTCCGTCCCGGATCCACCCGAAGAGGTCCTCGGCCCGCTGGAGGAGTTCGGCCCGGTCGCGGGTGTAGTGCCCGAGGCTCGGCCGGGTCAGGAAGAGCCCACCCTTGGCGTTGAGAATCTGCGGGTCGAACGGGGAGACCGGACCGCTGGCGCCGCCGTAGAGCGCCATGGTGCCGCGCACGCGAAGCGCGTCCAGGCCCCGGTCGAACGTCGCCTTGCCCACACCGTCGTAGACGACCGCCACGCCCTCGCCGCCGGTCAGCTCGCGGGCGCGTTCGACGAAGTTGTCGTAGGACGCGATCTCGTCGGCCCCGGCGCCACGGGCGAGTTCGGCCTTCTCCGGGGTGGAGGTGGTGGCGAGGACGTGCCCGCCGCGCAGCTTGATGATCTGGGTGAGCAACAGGCCGACACCGCCGGCGGCCGCGTGCACGACCGTCCAGTCGCCGGGCCGAACCGGGTAGGTGGACGTCGCGAGGTAGTGCGCCGTCATCCCCTGGAGCAGGACCGAGGCGGCGGCCTCCTCCGATACGCCGTCGGGAACGCCGATCGCCTCGGCCGCGGGCACCACGACCTGCTGGGCGTAGGAGCCGATGGTGTCCTTCCAGCCGACCCGATCGCCGACATTCACATCGGTGACTCCGGCCCCCACCTGCCGGACGGTCCCGGCGCCCTCGCTGCCCGCGACGAACGGCGTCTTCATCGGGTAGACGCCAGCGCGCCGATAGATGTCGATGAAGTTCACCCCCGCGGCGGCGACGTCGACGAGCACCTCACCGGGCCCGGGTTCGGGGGTCGGCAGATCGACGACGCGGAGCACCTCCGGGCCGCCGGCTTCGCTCACCTCGACTGCTCGCACGCGCGCCACCTCTTCCTGGTCGTTGCTGCTGTTCTGATCGTTTCGAACCGCTCGTCGACCAACCTAGAGCCTGTCCACGAATCTCGACCGGGTGCCCGTGGGCGTGACCCGTCCCGGTCTGGTGCGCGACTCCCGTGCCCGAACTCCGGTGCGATCCGGTATCCCGTCACCTTCTGAGTAGCCCCCCAGGCCAGGTTGGGTCGGCGTACTCAGGTGGACGCCGACCACGAAGGTGCAGGCTGTTGGCGTGCAGATCCCTTTGTGGAGCGGGTGACCACTCTCGTCACAGAAGACGGAGGACACCGATGCGGGACGCGATCCTGACGGCAGTGATATGCGGTGGCGCGGTGCTGTGTGTGCCGCACCTGTGGACGACGCTGGCCGACCTGGCCGACAACCGCGTCCTGTCGCTTCGGGTCGACAACGACGTCCTGCGGGTCGTGCTGGTGCCCGCCGGTGCCTACGCCGCCTCCACGCTCGCGCTGTGGTCACTCGGGGTGTGGCGGTTCTGGCTCGCTCCGCTGCTCGTCGCGGGGACGGTGCTGCTGGCCAGCGTCCTGCTGGAGCGGCTGATCTACCTCGCCTCGACGACGGTCGGGCTCGCCGGGCTGCCCGCCCTCGTGCTGGTCGCCACGGCGGCCGGTGGTTGGTGGGCCTGGGCCGTCATGCCCGGCCGACCGTGGAAGCTGCGAGTCGCGGGCATCGCGGTTCTCGGTGTCATGGCCATGATCGAGCGGGCTTTCGCCGGGCCGCTCGACGTGGCCGTGAAGCGTCTGGAGATCATCGCCACCGGCCTGCGCCCACTGTTGGTCGACGACCCGTCCTGGCGGCTCGACTACGTCTACGTCGCGCCGGACGGGCGGTCGATCAGTGTCGGGTACGAGAACCCCGTCGCGGACAACTCCCTGTCGGTCGACCTGTTGAGCACCGACCAGGCCGCCGTACCGGCGGGTGGTGTGAGGACCGGCCTGCGCCGGCTCGGCGGCACCGCGTCCCTGCGCTATCTCACCCGGGTGGAGGACCAGTGGGTACGCATGGAGTTCGACCACGGCGAGGCCCAGGAGGCGGAGGTGAAGCGCCTCGCGGACGGGTTGCGTCTGGTCGACCCCTGGGAGCTCGCCCAGCGAGAGGCGGAGCTGCGCTGAGCGGCGTCGCGAGGGTGCGGCTCGGCGCCTGCCCGGCTCCCGGTTCACGCCACACGCGGGGACGGTGCCGGATCGGTCGACCTGGATGGTGGGAGGATCCTGGTGTGACCGCCGAGGCATCCGCGACGTCCCCCGAACCCTCCCCGTTGCTGCGCGCCGCCCAGGAGTTGGCCGCCGACCTGCTCGAGCCCCACGCCGCCGAGGTCGACGCCACGACCGTGCCGCGGACCCACCTAGACGCACTCGCCAAGGTGGGGCTGATGGGCCTCGCGGCGCCCGTCGAGGACGGCGGCAGCGCGGCACCACCCCGCCTGCAGCGCAGGATCCAGGAGGTTCTGTCCGGAGCGGACGCCGCCACGTGGTTCGTCAGCGCCCAGCACCACGGCCCGGTCCGCATGGTCGCGGAGAGTTCCGCACCGGTCCGCTCCGACCTGCTGCCGCGACTGGCCCGGGGCGAGTTGGTCGCGGGTACGGCGTTCGCCCACCTGCGCCGCTGGCCCGACCGGCCCGTCCAGGCCGTCCGGACCAGGGGCGGTTGGCACTTCAGCGGTCTGGCGCCGTGGTTCACCGGGTGGGAGCGCAACGACGTCTTCTCCCTCGGCGGCGCCACCCCGGGCGGTGAGGTGGTCTTCGCCATCGTCGACGCCCGCCCGCAACCGGGCCTCACCGCGTCGGAGCCGATGAGCCTGGCCGCGATGACGGCCACCCGGACCGTACGCCTGACCTTCGACCAGCTCTTCGTCCCGGACTCCCACATCGTGGCCGTGCAGCCGGTCGAGGAGTGGCTGCACAACGACCGACGCAACACCGTCATGCCCAGCCCGGCCACGTTCGGTGTGACCGAAGCGGCGATCCGGCGGCTGCGTGAGATCGGTCAGCGCTCGGAGCTCGTGCCCGGTCTCGCGGCTGCGAAGCGGCTGGAGGAGCGGCTGGCAGGCCTTCGGGCGCACGCCGACCGGTTGTTCGACGACGTACCTCCCGACGAGCGTCACGACGAGCGCCTGGCCGTGCGGGCCGACGTCGCACGGCTGATGGTCGACGCGACCACGGCGCTCGTGGTGGCTGGGGGCGGGCGTTCCATGGCGATGGCAGATCCGGCCCAGCGCCACGCGCGCGAGGCGGCCTTTCTCCTCGTCCAGGCCCAGACCCGACCAGCACGGGAGACCTTGCTCGGGCAGTGGGCACAGTGAGGACGGTCGACGACTCACCGGACCCATGAACGAAGGTCTGCGTTGGGGCCGAAGCCGACGAAGGTGACCGACAGATCCTGTTGCCACACGCCATAGGCTGACGGTTTCGCCCGCGAGACGAGCGTCGCCCGTGAGAAGGGAGCCTGCATGCAGCCGACCCGATTCCGAACCGCCGACGGAACGGAGGCGGTGCCGCCTGTTGGCGGTGGATGGCTGCGGCACCTGCGCCTGCGGGCCCGCGAGAGTGTCTTCGACCGGATCCGCGCGCTGAACGGGTCGTTCCAGCTGGTCGGCTGGGAGAACAGCCTCCGGGCCGTCCGCTACGCGCTCTACCGGGGCTGGCTGGACCGCCAACTTCCCGAGGCCACGCCGCGGCCCGCCCGGATGCCGGGCCGGTTGGAGAGCGCCGTCGAGATACCGGGTGGTGCACGTTTCTCGTTCACCGTGGTCCAGTCCGGTACCGCCGAACCTGCCGTCGAACCTCGGCCGATCTGGGCCGGCGGGACGTCCCGGCCCACGGCGGGCCGAACACCGGCCACGCCCCGGTCTGCGGCCCTGCCGCGCTCGGCCGACCGCGTGACCCTGGAGGTCCAGTTCCTCTCCGGCGGCGGAATCTTCGTGGGCTGGAACGGCGCCGCGCCCACACCGTCGTACGCGCTCGGGGTCTTCGGCGAGCGGTCCACGCGAGGCAAAGGGCCGGCGCCGGCCGAGGACAGCCGGCTCGGTCGGGCGGGGGAGGGCTGGTCCGTGGGTGCGGGTGACCTGACCGTCACCGTCGACCACGGTGGCGGTCTGACCTTCCGGACGACCGCGAACGTGGACACCGGGGGATCAGGCGCCGGGGGATCAGGCACCGGGGGATCGGACGTCGGCGGGACCGAGGCGCGCGCACTGCGCTACGACCCGCCACCGCGCTGGGAGGGCGACACCTGGGCGCACCGCAGCGTGCTCGACAGCGACGCGGCGGTCCTCGGGCTCGGCGGGCGCAGCGCCCGATCGGACCGGCAGGGGCGCACGTACCGGCTCTGGAACTCCGACCCGGGCGGCACCTACGCCCTCGGCGACGACCCGCTCTCGTTGTCGGTCCCGGTCTACCTCGTGGCCGCCGACTCAGGCGGCCACCTGGTGTTCTACGACAACAGCCACGACGGCTCGATCGAGGTCGGCGAGGAGGTCACGACCCGGCTGAGCGGCGGTCCACTGCGCTACTACGTCTTTCCGGGGACGCCCGCCCAGGCGCTCGACGCCTACACCGCGCTGACCGGGCGCCCTGCCCTGCCGCCTCGATGGGCCCTGGGCTACCAGCAGTCCCGTTGGGGCTATGGCAGTCAGGAGGCGGTGCGCGACGTCGCCGCGGAGTTCGCCGCGCACGACCTGCCGTTGTCCGCGATGTGGCTCGACATCGACCACCTGGACCGGCACCGTCCGTTCAACGTCGACACCCGCCGCTACCCCGACGTCGGCGGTCTCGCCGCCACCCTCGGCGAACGCGGCGTCCACGTGGTCGTCATCGCCGACCCCGGCGTCGCGAAGGACCGGCGGGACCCGGTCTACCGGAGCGGGCTCACGGCTGATGTGTTCTGCCGGGATGCCCACGGCCATGTGGTGACCGGGGTGGTCTGGCCCGGCGCGACGGTGTTCCCCGACTTCACGGCGCAGCGGACCAGGGACTGGTGGAGCGGGCTCTACCGCACCTACACCGAGATGGGTGTCGACGGTTTCTGGCACGACATGAACGAGCCGTCGGTGTTCGCGGCCTGGGGCGACGGGACGCTGCCGTTGTCGACCCGGCACGACCTGGACGGCCGGGGCGGCGACCACCGGGAGGCGCACAACCTCTACGCGCTGCTGCTCAACCACGCGGGGTTCGAGGGCGTCCACCGGCTCCGCCCTGAGCGGCGTCCCTTCCTGCTCTCGCGGTCGGGTTTCGCCGGGCTCCAGCGGTACGCGGGCACCTGGTCCGGCGACATCGGCACCTCGTGGGAGGGGTTGCGGATGAGCCTCGCCTTCACGATCGGGCTGGGCTGTTCCGGCATCCCGTACTCCGGTCCCGACATCGGAGGCTTCGACGGGCACCCCGGCGACGAGTTGTACGTCCGCTGGTTCGAGCTCGGCGCCTACCTGCCGTTCTTCCGGGTGCACTGCGCGGCGTCGCTGCCGCGGCGGGAGCCCTGGGCGCTGGGGCCGGAGGTCCTGGCGCAGGTCCGCCCCGCGCTGCGCGAGCGGTATGAGCTGATGCCGTACTGGTACACGTTGGCGTGGGAGGCGCACCGCAGCGGGGCGCCGTACGTCCGACCCATGTTGTGGGCGGATCCGGTCGACGCCGGGCTGCGCTGGGAGGACGACCAGTTCCTGCTCGGCGACGCCTTGTTGGTCGCGCCGGTGCTCGCCGAGGGCGAGCGGGAGCGCAGGGTCCGGCTGCCGCGCGGCCGGTGGTACGACCGGCGTACCGGAGTCGCCTACGACGGCCCCGGGCACGTGAGCGTGCCCGCGCCACTCGATGCGACCCCCGTCCTGGTCCGCGGGGGAGCCGTGGTTCCGACCGAACGGGACGGGCAGATCACCCTCGAGGCCTACCTGCCCGGCCCCGACGACGATGCCGAACCGGGTGGCCTGCTCGTCACCGACGCGGGGGACGGATTCGATGAGCCGGTTCGCGAGCGGTTCAGCGTCGACCATGCCACGGACGGGACGCCGGTCGTCCGCTACGACGGCCCCGCGCCGGCGCTGCCCTACGACGTGCGGTGGTGTGGGACCGACGGCTCCTGAGGGGTGCCTGCTGGCTCGCGGTCGACGTGGGAGTCCGCTGGGCCCGGGACGTCGGAAAGGCTCGTTCCGGCGCGCGGATTGAGGACAGAAACTGGCCGCTTGGCTGGACAGCTTCGTGGTTGTCGCACACAGCGACTCCGACGACGAAAGGCCAGACCGATGCCTTGGACCCTCGTAGACCAGGAAGCCCACGGCGACGAGGCCGGAGCGCTGCTCGGCTTCCTGGATGCACAGCGCCGTGCCATCCGCCGCACGCTCCACGGCCTCACCGACGAGCAGGCCGGCACGAAGCCGTCGGCGAGCGAACTCTCCCTCGCCGGGTTGCTCAAGCACGTCGCCGAGGTCGAACAGGGCTGGGTCGAGGACGCCAAGGGCGTCCCGCACTCGATCCACCGAGACACGACGAACTGGCACCTGAGCTTCGAGTTGGAGGGTGAGCAGACGGTCGCGTGGGTGCACGACTTCTGGGACGACGTGGCGGCCGAGACGGAGAAGTTCATCCGCTCCCTGCCCGACCTGGACGGCACCTTCCCGTTGCCTCCCGCCCCGTGGTTCCCGCCGCAGAGCGTGCGATCCGTGCGTTTCATGCTGCTCACCCTGATCCAGGAGATGGCCCGGCACGCGGGCCACGCCGACGTGATCCGGGAGTCGCTCGACGGCGCGACGGCGTACGACCTCATGGCGCGTACCAATGCCGGCTGAGGCGTCAACCAGGTCTGGACACGAGGACAGGTCTGGCGCGAGGAACGGATCTGGACACGAAGAAGGAGCGGGCCGAGGAAGCCCGCTCCTTCTTCGCGCCGTGTCCCGGAGGAGATCCGGGCCGGCCCCTAGGAGAGCTGTCGGAGCCGGATGGTCTCCGGCATGTCGGTGAGGATGCGCGTCACCTGAGCCGAGGCCGGCGCGCCGATGTCGGTGATGACGTAGCCGATCTGGCCGCGGGTGCCGAGGTACTGACCCTCGATGTTGACCCCGTGCTCGGCGAGGAGGCCGTTGATGGTGGCGAGCACGCCGGGGGTGTTGACGTGGACGTGCGCGAGCCGGTGCGTGCCCACCCGCTCCGGAAGGGCGAGGGCCGGCAGGTTGACGCTCAGGGACGTGTTGCCGTCGTCGGCGTAGTGGCGCAGCTTGGACGCCACGAAGCGGCCGATGTCCTGCTGTGCCTCTTCGGTCGACCCACCGACGTGCGGGGTGAGGATGACGTTGGACAAGCCACGCAGCTCGGACTCGAAGGCCTCGCCGCGCCGCTTCGGCTCCTGCGGGAACACGTCGACCGCCGCGCCGGCGAGGTGGCCGGACTCGATGTGCCGGCGCAGCGACTCGTGGTCGACGAGGAACCCGCGGGAGAGGTTGAGGAAGATCGCGCCCTGGCGCATCCGGGCGAACTCCGCCTCGCCGAACATCCCCATGTTTCCGGGCCGGCCGTCGACGTGCAGCGTCACGATGTCGACGGACTCGAGCAGCTCCTCCATCGACGAGCAGCGGACGGCGTTGCCCAGCGCGAGCTTGTCGTCGATGTCGAAGAAGTGGACCGACATGCCGAGCGTCTCGGCGAGGACGGACAGCTGGCTGCCGATGTTGCCGTAACCGACGATGCCGAGCCGGCGGCCGCGGACCTCGTGGCTGCCGGTGGCCGACTTGTCCCAGATGCCGGCGTGCATGTCGCGGCTCTTGTCGGTCAGCCGCCGGGTGAGGGCGATGATCTCGGCGATGGCGAGCTCGACGACGCTGCGGGTGTTGGAGAAGGGGGCGTTGAACACCGCGACACCCCGGTCGGTCGCGGCTGGGAGGTCGATCTGGTTGGTGCCGATGCAGAAGGCACCGACCGCGAGCAGGCTGTCTGCCTTGTCCAGGACCGCGCTCGTGAGGTGCGTGGTCGATCGGATCCCGAGCAGGTGGACACCGCCGACCCGCTCGGCGAGGTCGTTCTCGCCCAGCGCTCCGTCGTGGGTCTCGACCTGGAATCCCGCGCCCGAGAGCAGCTCGGTCGCGTCGGGGTGGATGTTTTCCAGGAGCAGGACTTTGATCTTGTCCTCTGCGATCGGGGCCATGCACACGATGGTGCCCCCTCGCCTTCGAGAAGGCACACCCGGGTCCACCGTGCAGAACGCCCGTGATCGACCCGGCTGAGCGTAAACCTGGGGTTAACGGTCAGGATATGGGCGATGACGTCATTTCGGTGGTGGATCGTCGCGGCCCTGGCCGTGACGACGACCGCGGGGTACGGCGTCCTGTCGTACGCGTTCGCAGTCTTCCTCGTCCCGATGCAGCACGACCTGGGAGCGGGCCGGACCGCGATCACCGCGGCGCAGACGCTCAGCCTGCTGGCAGCCGCCGTGGCGGCGGTCCCGGCCGGACGCTTTCTGGACCGGCACGGCGGTCGGGCCCTCATGGTGTGCTGCTCCCTCGCCGCGACGGGCCTGGTGCTGGCCTGGTCGCGGGTCGAGAACGTCCTGCAGTTGTACGCCGTCTCGATCGGGCTCGGCCTCGCGACGGCCGGAGTGCTCTACGAGGCGGCCTTCGCGGTCGTGGTCACGTGGTTCCAGGACCAGCGGCGTGGGACGGCGATGCTCGCCATCACGATCGTCGGCGGGTTCGCCTCGACGATCTTCATCCCGCTGTCCGGACTGCTGGTGGAGTGGTACGGCTGGCGGCGGGCGCTCGTCGTCCTCGCGCTGGTCTACGGCTGCCTCACGGTTCCGCTGCACGCACTGGTGCGCTCGCCCCGCTCACCCGACCGGGTGAGGGGCCGGTCGCCACGTGGGGCGCGCCGAGGCCGTCGGGCCGATCGCGCGCACCCACCAGCGACGGCGGACCGTCGGCGCACCCTTGGAATGGCGCTGCGTGATCCGGCGTACTGGATGATCGGCGCGGCCTTCGTCACCCAGGGCGTCGGCGTCTTCGTGATCGGGGTGCACCTGGTCGCCTACCTGCACGAGCTCGGCCACTCGCCGACGGTCGCGGCCGGCGTCGCCGGGCTGCTCGGCGTCTTGTCGGTCGCCGGCCGGGTCGCGACCACGGCGGCGCAGCGGCGGTTCGCCGTCACCTCCGTGGTCGCGGTGATCTTCGTCGTCCAGGCGGCCGGCCTGGCGCTGCTGCCGATCGCCGGCCGCGACCTGATCGGTGCGGTGGCCTGCGTGCTCGCGGTCGGGCTCGGCTTCGGTGTGAGCACGATCGCCCGGCCGGCGATGGTGGCCGAGCGGTACGGCGTCGCCGACTACGCCACCCTCGCCGGGCTGCTCGCGGCGTTCCTCATGGTCTCGAAGGCGCTCACACCGCTCGGCGCGGCCTGGCTACGCACCACTTCCGGCAGCTACACGCCCGTCATGGCCATCTGTGCCCTCACCAGCCTCGTCGGTGCGTTCGCCCTGGTCCTCGTCGGTCGGCGACCGGCTCGACAGCCCGATGGACGCGGCGGCGGCGACGAAGCAGAGCAGGCCCGCGCCGGTGAAGGCGAGGGTGTAGCTGCCCATGTCGTCCCGGATCACCCCGGCGGCGGTGGCCGCGACGGCGGCGCCGAGTTGGTGGGCGGCGAAGACCCAGCCGAAGACGATCGGCCCGGCCGTTCCGAAGTGCGTACGGCACAAGGCGATGGTCGGCGGCACCGTGGCCACCCAGTCCAGGCCGTAGAACACGATGAAGATCAGCAGGCTCGGGTGCGCGGAGGCGTCCAGCAGCGAGGGCAGCAGGAGCAGTGACCCGCCACGCAGCGCGTAGTAGAGGCCGAGCAGCAGGGGTGCGGGTACCCGGTCGGTGAGCCAGCCGGAGATGACCGTTCCGACGACGTCGAGGACCCCGATCAGGGCGAGCAGGGACGCCGCCACCGGCTCGGGCATGCCGTGATCGTGGGCGGCCGGGATGAGGTGGATCTGGATCAGTCCGTTGGTGGAGATGCCGCAGATCGCGAAGCCCACGGCCAGCAGCCAGAAGGCCTTGGTGCGGGCGGCGCCCGCGAGGACCGCGAGGGCGCGGCCGGCCGCGGGATGCGGCGTCGGTTCGTCGGGCTCGTCCTCGGAGGCGCCGTAGGCCCGGACGCCGACGTCACGCGGATGGTTCCAGAGGAAGAACACCACGAGCGGTACGACCGCGAGCGCCGCGATCGTGACCGTCCACGACGCCGTGCGCCAGCCGGAGCCCACCGCGAGTGTGGCGAGGATGGGCAGGAAGATGAGTCGCCCGGTCGCCCCGCCCGCGGTCAGCACCCCGGTGACGAGGCCGCGCTGCTTCACGAACCACCGCCCGGTGATGATCGCGACGAAGCCGAGCGCCATCGAGCCGGTGCCGAGGCCGACCAGGATTCCCCAGCACAGGACCAGCTGCCAGCTCTGCGTCATGAAGACCGTCAGCCCGCTGCCGAGTGCGATCAGCAGCAGG
Organism: Actinopolymorpha pittospori; assembly: GCF_014873875.1. Taxonomy (GTDB): domain Bacteria; phylum Actinomycetota; class Actinomycetes; order Propionibacteriales; family Actinopolymorphaceae; genus Actinopolymorpha; species Actinopolymorpha pittospori. The sequence continues at coordinate 4,852,784 of NZ_JADBEM010000001.1, forward strand.
GCGCAGGCGAGGACCCGGCGGATGCCGAACCGGTCCATGAGGGCCGCGGCGAACGGCGCCGTGAGCCCGTAGAGGACGAGGTTGATCGAGATGGCCAGGGAGATCGTGCCGCGGGACCAGCCGAACTCCTCCTGCAGCGGGGTCACCAGGACGCCCGGTGTGGCGCCGAACCCCGCGGCGCCCACGAGCGCGAGCAGGGCCACCGCCGCGACGATCCAGGCACGGTGGATCCGCGGGAGGCCGCGGCGCGGCGCGGACGGGGTGGTGGAGCGAGTGGGCCGGGGCGGTGGGTGGGGAAGGGAACCGGACGTGTCGACGGGCTCAGGCACGGGACCAGCCTGGCGGACGAAGCCGACTTCGACGAGTGGCCCGAAGGCCAACCTGTGCAAGGATCGGGCCATGGCAGCTGCTGGATGGAGCGATGACCAGCGGCACCGGATCGCGGTGCTCGCCCTGGACGGCGTCGTGGCCTTCGACCTGGGCGCGGCCACCCAGATCTTCCAGTCCGCCCGCGACGACGCCGAACGCCGGCACTACGTCGTCCGGGTCGCGACCCCCGGCGGGGAGCCGGTCCGCGCGAGCGCGGGCTTCACGGTCCAGCCCGACCATGGGCTGGAGATCCTCACCGAAGCGCACACGGTCCTGGTCCCGGGCACCCACACCGGATCACCGTTGTTCGACGGCGCCCTGGACCCGGAGGTGGGGGAGGCGTTGCGGCAGGTGCTCGCGGCGGGTCGGCGGCTCATGTCGACCTGCACCGGGGCGTTCGTGCTCGCCGCGGCGGGCGTGCTGGACGGGCGGCCGGCGACCACGCACTGGGCGCATGCCGACCGGTTCCGCGAGCTCTACCCCAAGGTCCGGCTCGACCCCGAGGTGCTGTTCGTCGACGACGGCGACGTCCTGACCTCCGCCGGTGTCGCCGCCGGGATCGACCTGTGCCTGCACGTCGTCCGCCGCGACCACGGCGCCGAGGTCGCCAACCGGGTCGCTCGCAGGTGCGTGGTCCCGCCGTGGCGGGACGGCGGCCAGTCGCAGTACATCGAGCGCCCCGTTCCCTCGCCGACCGACACCACCACCGAGCCGACCCGACGGTGGATGGTCGAGAACCTCGGTGACCGGCTGGACCTGCCGGCGATGGCCGCGCACGCGCGGATGAGCGTGCGCACCTTCACCCGCAGGTTCCGGGAGGAGACGGGCCTGAGCCCGGGCAGCTGGCTCACGGGACAGCGGATCGAGCGGGCCCGGCACCTGCTGGAGCGGACGGAACTCCCTGTGGACCAGGTGGCGCGCGTCGCGGGCTTCGGCACGGCGGCCTCCCTGCGCCAGCACCTGCAGACCGCGCTCGGTGTCTCGCCGCAGGCCTACCGGCGGACCTTCCGCGGCTCGGCCCAGGACGCGACCCAGGAGTCCTGACCGAGTACGCCATGACCGGAGTACGCCGCCAGTGGCGTCAACGCTGGCTTTCGGTACCCCGGGGCCGTTTGAGTGAGCTCGCCCGCACGTGCAGGTGGGTGGGCAGGACGCTGAGCGTCGGCGGCCTGGACGGGTCGGCGATCCGGCGCAGCAGGAGTTCGGCCGCGGTCCGGCCGATGTCGTAGGTGGGCTGGGTGATGGTGGACAACGGTGGGCGGATGAGCGTCGCGCTGGGCACGTCGTCGAACCCGAACACCCCGACGTCGTCAGGAACCCGCACGCCCCGGTCGACCATGCACTCCAGCGCCCCGACGGTGAGCAGGTTGTTCGTCGCGAAGACCGCGTCGGGGCGCGGCGTGTGGTCGAGGAGTTCGGCCATCGCGGTGTAGCCACCCTGCTCGCGGAAGTCGGCGTAGCGGACCAGCCGTGGGTCGTACTCCCGGCCCGCCGCCCGCAGCGCCTGCCGGTATCCCTCGAGCCGTTCCTCGGCGGTGCTGATGTCGCGCGGCCCGGTGATGCAGGCGATCCGAATGAACCCCTCCGACAGGAGGTGGTTCGTGGCGAGTTCGGCGGCCTCGGTGTTGTCGACGGTCACGGTGTCGACGCGGGCGCCCCGTGCCTTCCGGTCGATCGCCACGATCGGAACGTCGGCGTCCAGCAGTTGGCGCAGATGGCCGCTGCGGTTGGTCGGGGAGATGATGACCCCCGCGATCTGCTCGGCGAGGATCGCCGCGATGTAGCTCGCCTCCTTGTCGGGGTTCTCGTCGCTGTTGCAGAGCACAACGGAGTACCTCGACCGCTGGGCGACGTCCTCGACGCCGCGGACCAGCGCCGTGAAGAACGGGTTGTTGATGTCGGAGACCAGGACGGCCCACAGATGGGTCTGGCTCCGGCGCAGGCTCCGGGCGAGCGCGTTCGGCCTGTAGTCGAGGTCGCGGGCGGCCTCCCGAACACGCTCGGCGAGCGTCGCGTCGACCGACTGTTTGCCGTTGAGCACCCGGGAGACGGTCGAGGCGGACACCTTCGCCCGACGGGCGACGTCGTAGATCGTGGCCATAGTGAGAGGTCAGCGTAGGCCACCGCCGGCGGACAGCAGAGCACCCTGGTCCGTCCCGGTCGGACCAGGGCACCCCGGCACGGCGGCCCGGCGCCTCGAGGGCGCCGGACCACCAGGTCGGTTCAGATCATTCGACGGGCGAGGTTCTCCTTACGGGTGGGGCCGTTGTTGACGTGCGCGATCCACGGGCCGTCCGGATAGAGGTGGAGGACACCGTCCTCGAGCCAGGTGTACCGGCCTTCGAGAATCCGCCGGGCCAGCGTGTCGTCACTGCTGTCGGAGTTGAGCCAGAGCCGCCGGAACAGCTCCCGGACCCGGACCTGCGCCTGCGCGCAGAACGCCGCCGCCAGCTCGTAGGCCGCCTCGCCGCGTTCGGGGTCGTCCTGCCGGAGCCGTTCGGCCCGCACGCAGGCCGCCGTCATCGCGAACAGTTCCGCACCGATGTCGACCACGCGGGCAAGGAAGCCTTGACGTTGCTCCAGCTTCGCCTGCCAGCGGCTCATGCCGTAGAAGGTGTTGCGGGCGAGCTTGCGCGAGGACCGCTCGACGAAGCGCAGGTACGGCGCGAGATCGCCGAACTCCGCGAAGGAGGACGGTCGGGTTCCCTTGCCCGCGACCAGCCTGGGCAGCCAGCGGGCATAGAACCCGCTCGCCTTCGCCGCGGCCTTCGCCTTGGTCGTCCGGTCGGCGTGCACGTCGGCGAGTGCGCCGGCCGCCTGCAGGTGGGTGTCCACCGCCTCGCGGGCGATGAACAGGTGCATGATCTCGGTGGATCCCTCGAAGATCCGGTTGATCCGCAGGTCGCGCATCATCTGCTCGACCGGCACGGCGCGTTCGCCGCGGGCCGCGAGCGACTCCGCGCTCTCATATCCTCGACCGCCCCGGATCTGGACCAGTTCGTCGATCATCTGCCAGGACTTCTCGCTGGCGTACAGCTTGGCGATCGCCGCCTCCAGCCGGATGTCCAACGCACCCTCGTCGGCCATCTCCGCGGAGAGTTCGAGGATGCTCTCGAGCGCGTACGACGTGGCCGCGATGAACGCGATCTTGTGCGCGATCGCCGCGTGCCGCGCGATGGGCCGGCCCCACTGCTCGCGCTCGGCCGACCACTCCCGTGCCACCTTCAGGGACCACTTGCCCGCTCCCGCGCACATGGCCGGGATCGAGAGCCGTCCGGTGTTGAGGGTGGTCAGCGCGATCTTGAGGCCCTGACCTTCCTCGCCGAGCCGGTTCTTCGCCGACACCCGCACGTTGTGGAACCTGGTGACGCCGTTCTCGATGCCGCGCAGGCCCATGAAGGAGTTGCGGTTCTCGACCGTGACGCCGGGCGAGTTCGCCTCGACCACGAACGCGGTGACCCCGCCCCGGTGGCCTTCGGACTTCGGGACCCTCGCCATCACGACCAGGAGTTCGGCTACGACGCCGTTCGTCGTCCAGAGCTTGACGCCGTCCAGGATGTAGGAGCCGTCCTCGCTCGGCACGGCGGCCATCGACAGCCGGGCCGGGTCGGAGCCCACGTCCGGCTCGGTCAGGAGGAACGCGCTGATGGCCCCCCGCGCGCAGCGGGGGAGGTACTCGCGCTTCTGCTCCTCGGTCCCGAACATCTTCACGGGTTCGGGCACACCGATCGACTGGTGGGCCGACAGCAGCGCTCCGATGCTCGGGTGCACCGAGGCCGCGAGCATCAGGCCGCGCCCGTAGTCGGCCATCGAGAGTCCGAGGCCGCCGTACTCCTCGGGGATCTTCATGCCGAATGCGCCGAGCGCCGCGAAGCCCTTGGCGTACTCGTCGGGGATGCGCGACTCCCGCTCGATCACCTGACCGTCGAGCGTCTCGCAGTAGGCGCGTAGGCGCTGCAGGAAGTCCTCACCCTTGACGGCCTTGTCCGCGGGGGTGCGGGGAGCCGGATGGATGAGGTCGAGGCGCAGGTGGCCGAGGTAGAGGTCCTTCGCGAAGCTCGGCTTTGCCCAGGCAGCCTCACGGGCCGCCTCGGCGACCGCGCGAGCTTCCACTTCCGTGACGCGTCCGGTCTGGCTCATGGCTTGCTCACCCTTTCGCCGTTGCTACTCCTCAGTGTTACTCGCGAGTAGGGAGCTGCCAACGCATTCCAGAAACAGCCCGACCGGCTTGGTGGGAGCGGTCCGAAAGGTCAGGTTGACGACGTCGGGAGAAAGGACCGTCCGGATTGCCGACAAGCCCGGCCGGACGGTGCGAATGCGATGAGGTGTGCGCCGCACCGGGCGGTCAGGCGCTGGCGCCGACCCGGGCCCGCGCCTCGGGTGGACGGGCGCCGCGCAGCCGGCGGGGGACCACCCGGTGCACGGTCACCAGGGCGAACATCATCATCAGGCAGGCGGTGCCGGCGATGCCGACCGCGCTGCCGGCGTAGGCGGCGACCATCCGCCGCCGGCTCAGGCCGGCGACCTGCGCCCCGACGCCGGGGTCGGCGAGCCACACCGCGGCGAGGCCGACGGCGAGCAGCGCGAGCCCGGCGAACGCGAGCAGCGAGACGGCGTACGGGTGCGCCTCGTCCGAGGTCACCACGGCGTGGTCGTCCTGCGCGAGCACCAGCAGGAGCCCGCCGCCAGCCGCCCAACCGCCGACGATGATCAGGGCCGCGACGGCGTCGCTGGGGCGGTGCCATCCGGCAGACAGGGTCGCGACCGCCGTCAGGGCGGCGTAGCAGGCGCCGAGCAGGGCGGTCGTCCCGCGCAGCCGGGGCGGCAGCACGAGGACCAACGCCACAGCGACCGAGGCGGCGACAGTCGTATGACCGCTCGGCAGGCTGTTGACGCCGACGACGTCACTGTCGATGCCGAGATCGGGCCGGTGGATCAGGGCGTGTTTGAGCGCCTGGGTGGTGAGGTTGGCTCCCGCGACGAGTAGCGTCGCGACCATCGCGAGCATCACCCGGCGGCGAGCCAGCGCGATGAAGCCGATGATGCCGGTGGCGAGCGCGAGCGACAGGACCGAGATCACGTCCAGCACCCGCGTGACCAGCCCGTGGACATGGGTCTGACCGAGCACGTTGCCGCTGAACGCCACCGTGTCGAGCAGCTGGCCATGGCGGGTGCGGATGAAGATCCACCAGACCAGGACCAGAGCGCCGACGTGAGCGAGGGTGAGCCCCAGCAACCACGACGCGGTGAGTCCTCTTGAGCGGCTCGGCATGCGATCACGGTAGCCGGTCAACCGCGTTTCCGGGTGCAGGGCGGGGCGTCCCCGGGGGCTGCACCGGGTCTGACCTGGGGACTGATCCGGGGAGTGACCTGGGGACTGATCTGGGGGGAGCTAGTCCCCGGAGACCGGATCCCAGGCGACCGTGTGGACCTGCCCACTCCCGCCGGTGGAGGCCGGGATCCGTACCAGCCACAGTCCGTCCCGCCCGTCTCCTGCCACGCCGTCGCGCGTGAAGGTGGCGTCCGACCAGTCGCCGTGCAGGAGTCGGTCGGTCTCGAACGCCGCGACGCACTCACCCGGACCGGACCGGAACGCGACCCGCCCGGGCGAGAGCGCGGCGATCTCGGCGGTCGCCCAGGCGAGCCGAACGGGGGAGTGGCCGACCCGCGGTTCGAGGTCCGAGCCCACACCGGGGTCCAGGTCTAGGTCGATCGGGAGCATGACGCCGCTGCGCGCGGGAAGCGCGACCGGGTGGCCGCCGAACAGCGTCCGGTCGTCCTCGGTGAGCCGGAAGTCGGCGTCGTAGCCGTCCAGGTTGAGGGCGTGGACAAAGCGTTCCCCGCGTTCGTTCCTCGTCGAGGTCACCAGCAGGCCGGCCCTGGGAGCGTCGTGGCGCAGCCTGGCCCGGACGCCGAGGGTCTCCAGGGCGGTGCGGTAGAAGGCGACGTCGTTGCCCGGATAGTCGGTCGTGAGGACGACGGCCCGCCCGGCGCCGACCCGGACGTCGAGTCCGCACGCGTCGCCCGAGGCGTACTCCCGCAGCAGCACGGTGCCGGTGCCGGGTTCGAGGAGTTGGGTGGAGGAGACCCGTACCTCCGGCCGCGGCGCGGCCCATCCGGAGGCGCACACGGACAGGAAGAACCCGTGGTCGCCGTGGCGCACTCCGAGGGGCCGCACACCGAGCGCGTCCTGGAGGGTCGTGCAGGGCCGTCCCTCGAGGTCGTACGCCGGGACCTCCCCGCACAGCAGGAGCCGGCCGCCGGCGCGCAGGTAGGACACGAGACGGCTCTGCACGGGGGCGGCCAGGTAGCGCGCCGACGCGAGCATCAGCACCGGCGTGGTCCGTGGGGCGAGCGCCTCGCGATCCTGCAGGTCGACCGCGCCGAAGCGGTAGCCGGCGGCGAGCGCCGCCCGCGCCATCAGCTGACCGGGTCCGCCGAAGCGGTGGCGTTCGAGGTTGCCGACGATCTCCCGCACGAGGGTGCTCTTCGGGTAGGCCGTCTCGGTCATGAAGTAGTCGGGCACGAACCCCATGGCGAGGTCGTCGTGCTCCTCGTCCATGGTGGCGAGCTTTCCGCCGACGGCGCGGACGGCGTGCATCACCGCGGCGGTGCGGGAGTAGGTCAGGCCCAGCTCGCCCAGCGCCCCGACCGGGGCGCCGGTGCCGTGCCGCTCGCCGGTGAAGGCGATCCGGTCGTTGCCGTCACCGACCGGTGTGTCGAGGCGCGGGTTGATCCCGCCCGCGAACAGGTAGTAGTTGAGCAGCCGGTTTCCCTGTGCGACGCACAACCTGGTCTTCAGGTCGACCGCGGACGGGTCGTAGCGGGTAGCCTGGTCGCGGGCGTAGTCGCCGTCGCCCGCCTCGAACTCCACGGAGGTCAGCGGCTGGTCGGCGTCGTGGACGGCGTCCATGAAGGCGTTCATGAGGTACAGGTCCGCGGCGTTGCGGGTGGTGAGGTCGCCGAAGTAGTGGTCGGAGCCGGAGAGCATGCCGGGAACGCCGCGGTAGGTGTCCATGAGCTGGCTGATACCGATCGGGAACGGCGTACCCCGGCCGTCGGCCGTCCCGTGGATGTTGACGAGGAACGGCACACCGCTCACCCCGGCCGCCTCGGCGAAGCCGCGCAGCGCGGCGACGTAGCGGGCGAAGCGGGCCCGCATGTAGCGGCCGAGGTCGTGCAGCAGGGCGGCGGCGTACTCCTCCCGTGGCGACCGGATCCCCGCCGCGCGTGCCGCCGGGTCCTCGAGTGCCAGTCCCGGGTAGCGTGCGGCCAGCGCGTCGGCGTCATAGCGCTCGCGCAGCCAGCCGTCGAGGTCGGCAAGCAGGTGGTCGGTGAGGTCGGGACGACCGGTGACCCAGGAGAGCATGCCGATCTCGTTGTCGAGCTGGACGGCCACGACGTTGCCGCCCCTGGAGACCAACCGGTTCGCGAGCACCGGCATCACCGCGGCGTACCACCGCTCGACCTCGGCGAGGTAGGCCGGCGCGAGGTAGTCGACGGTGCGGGTCGGCACCGGCTCGCCGTCCCAGCTGACCGGGTGGATCTCCGGATGCTCGTCGTAGAGCCGGTACGGCAGGCCCTCGTTCTTCAGCTCGGCCATCACGAACGGGCCGGGCCGGGCGAGGAAGTAGAGCCCACGCTCGCGGGCCAGGTCGACGAAGGCGCCGAGGTCGAGCTCTGGCCGGGTCCGGCCGGTGACGTCGATGCCGCCGTCCTTGTCCTCGTGGCAGAGCCAGGGGATGTACGACGCCACGGTGTCGGCGCCCGCGGCGACGAGCTTGTCGAGCCGGTCGGCCCAGTCGTGGCGAGCGAGCCGGAAGTAGTGGACCTCACCGCTCAGCAGGATGCGGGGCGAGCCGTCCACCACGAGGCGTTTGCTGCGAACGTCGATCACGGGGCACTCCCTGGTCTGCTACTTGCGGGCCGGTTCCGCCGTCGTTACGATCCAGAAAAATCTCTGCAAACGTTTACCGCAACACGTTACACCGATGATCACGGTGCCGGAACGGCGTGAGACGACGGGACTTCGATGGGCAGAAAAGGTCCGACGCTGCACGAGATCGCTCGTGACGCGGGCGTCTCCACGGCGACCGTGTCCCGGGTCGCGCGTGGCGTCGGCCAGGTCTCGCCGGAGACCCGTGCGAAGGTGCTCGAGGCGATCGAGAAGCACCACTTCCGGCCCAGCCACCTGGGCCGGGCACTGGTCGAACGCCGCCACGCCGCCCTCGGCATCGTCTTCCCGGGCCTGTCCGGCCCCTACTACTCCGAGGTCATCAACGGCTTCGAGCAGGAGGCGCTGGAGGCCAGCGTCAGTGTCCTCATCATGGGCACGCACCTGTTGAAGCAGTCCGGCGACCTGGTGCTCGGCATGGCCGACCGGGTCGACGGTCTCGCGGTGATGGGTGGTGCGCTCCCCGACGACGTCGTACGCCGGCTGCAGGACTACGGCGACCCGGTCGTCCTGCTCGCCAGTCGGCCGCTGGTGGGCGTACCCACCGTGCGGATCGAGAACGCCGCGGCGATGGCGCGCCTGACCGCCCACCTGCTCACCGACCACGGTTACGAGCACCTGGCGTTCGTCGGCAACCCCGACGGATCGCCGGACGCGACCTACCGCTGGCAGGGCTTCCTGCAGGCGCACCAACGAGCGGGAGTCGAGCCGCCCGCCGAACCGATCCGGGTCGGGCTCCAGCAGTCCGACGGGTTCATCGCGACCAGCCGACTCCTGGACGATGGCAGGCGGCCGCGTGCCATCGTCTGCGCCAACGACGAGACCGCGCTCGGGGTCGTGGTCGCGTTGATGGACCGCGGCCTGCGGGTCCCGCACGACATCGCGGTGACGGGGTTCGACGACATCCCGATGGCCACCCTGATGGCCTCCGGACTCACCACCGTCCACCAACCCATGCGCGAGCTCGGGCGGGAGACCGCGCGGCTGTTGTTGCGCCACGTCGACGGTGAGGTCGACGCCGCACTCGACCGCGTGCTCGAGACGCAGGTGGTGATCCGCGGCAGCTGCGGCTGCGGCGGGTGACCCACACAGCAGCAGTTCAGCACCTCACGGGGGAACCATGACCGGCACTTCCAGCCAGGAGGTTCGACGTGTGGACAGCGCTTGCCCAAAGGGGTTCACCCCGCACATCCGCGAGGCGGAGGAGGATCGCGGCGGTCGCGTCGCTCCTCGTGGTGGTCGCCGGTACGACCGCGTGTCAAGGCGGCCCTGACGGTACGTCGGGCGAGGGTCAGGCCTCGGCCGGTATGGTTCGCCGGCTCAACATGGGCGACTTCGGCGGCGGCAACGCCCCGCAGCGCAACTTCAACCCGTTCTCGCCCACCGCGCTGACCTATGGCTTCACCTTCGAGCCGTTGTTCGTCGTGAACGACTTCGACTGCGAGGTGACGCCGTGGCTCGGCACGTCCTACACCTGGGAGGGCCCGCGGAAGCTGGTCGTGAAGACCAGGTCCGGTGTCACCTGGTCCGACGGTAAGCCCTTCAGCGCCAAGGACGTCGCGTTCACCTTCAACATGTTCAAGAAGTCGCCCGCGCTCGACGTCAACGGCCTGTGGGGCAAGCTCAGCAGCGTCGAGGCGCAGGGGACCTCCCAGGTGACGTTCAGCTTCAAGGAACCCGCGGTCCCGACGCTGACCCAGATCGCCGACATCCTGATCGTGCCCGAGCACGTCTGGTCGAAGGTGCCCGACCCGGCGAAGTACACCAACAACGACGCGATCGGCACCGGCCCCTACACCGTGAAGAGCATGAACGGCCAGCAGCTCCTGCTGGAGCGCAACCCGAAGTACTGGCAGGCGGACAAGGTCAAGGTCCAGGAGCTGATGTTCCGCAAGTCCACCGGCGGCGCCGAGGTCGACAAGCTCCGGCTCAGCCGCGGTGAGTACGACTGGAACGCGATGTTCGTGCCGGAGATCGACAAGACCTACGTCGCGAAGGACCCCGAGAACAACCACTACTGGTTCCCGCCGGGCGCCTCGATCAGCATCTACATGAACCTCACCAAGGCGCCGTTCGACGACCGGGAGTTCCGGCGCGCGGTCGCCTACGCGATCGACCGCGACGAGATCCGGAACAAGGCGCAGTTCGGGTACGTCGAGACCGCGAGCCAGACCGGCCTGGTGCTGCCGGGGCAGAAGGACTGGCTCGCCTCCGGCATCCAGAACTCCGGCAAGATCCCCTACGATCCGGCGGAGGCCAAGCGGATCCTCGCCGCGGCCGGCTACCGGACCGGCGCGGACGGCAAGCTGCTCGGCAAGAACGGCCGGCCGTTGCCCGCCTTCTCCTACAAGGTGCCGAACGGCTGGGTCGACTGGATCCAGGCGGCGCAGATCATCCAGCGCAACCTCGCCGCCATCGGTGTCACCATCGACGTCCAGACGCCCTCGGCCGAGGTGCACGACGCCGACCGTAACTCGGGCCACTTCGACATGCTCTTCGGCGTCCACGGCGGCGGCTGCAACATCTACCAGGCCTACGACCACCCGCTCGCGAGTGACCAGACGGCCCCGATCGGCAAGCCCGCGCCGACCAACTACGTGCGCTGGAAGGACCCGAAGACCGACGAGCTGCTGACCCAGCTCGCCGGCGCTGAGGACGAGGCGACGCAGAAGCGGATCGTGGGCGAGCTGGAGCAGATCATGGTCGACCAGTTCCCGGTCGTCCCACTCTGGTACGGAGCCCAGTGGTTCCAGTACCGCAGCGAGAAGGCGGTCGGCTGGCCGAGTGCGAAGGATCCGTACGCGGGTCCGGGTGACGCCCTGCTGATCATGACCAAGCTGCGGCCCAACCCGAAGTACCACGGCTAGAACCCGACCTGAGCCCGATCTGAGGCGGCAGGGATCGCGGCACCGCCGGCGCGATCCCTGCTCCGCCCAGCGCAACGCCTAGGGAGCGCCAGACCATGCGCTACTTCGTCAGTCGGGTGATGTTCTTCGTCCTCACCCTGTGGGCCGCGGTCACCCTGAACTTCATCATCCCGAGGTTGCAGCCCGGTGACCCCGCACAGAGTATGGTGGCCCGGCTCGCCGGTCAGAACGAAGCCATCGACCCCGCCACGATCCGAGCCGTCCGACTCATGCTCGGGCTGCCGAACGGGAGCGTCTTCTCGCAGTACGGCGACTACCTGGTGGCCGTGCTGCACGGCGACTTCGGGGTGTCCTACACCTACTTCCCCTACACCGTCACGCACATGATCGGGCAGGCCCTGCCGTGGACGATCGTCCTGGTCGGTGTCACCCACGTGCTCGGCTTCGTCATCGGCACCCTGCTCGGCGCGGCGGCCGCCTGGAAGCGCAACGGTCCGTTCGACACCGTGGTCAGCCTCGGTTCGACGTTCCTCGGCACGCTGCCGTTCTTCTGGATCGCCCTGATCCTCATCTACCTGCTCGCGTTCACCCTGCGCTGGTTTCCCGAGTCGGGCGGCTACAGCGGGGAGATCGAACCGTCGCTGTCCCTTGCATTCCTCGGCGACGCGGCCTACCACAGTGCCCTGCCGGCCCTGTCGTTGCTGATCACGGCGCCGATCGGCTGGATCTTGGGGATGCGCAACAACATGGTCCACACCCTCGGGGAGGACTACACCCGCCTTGCCGAGGCGAAGGGGCTGCCGACGAGGAGAGTCGCGCTTGCCTACAGCGCCCGGGTCGCGATCCTGCCGAACGTCACGGGCTTCGCGATGGGACTCGGCACGATCCTGGGCGGAACGGTGCTGGTCGAGATGATCTTCGGCTATCCCGGCATGGGCAAGCTGATGTTCGACGCCATCGCCAACCGCGACTACCCGTTGATGCAGACGATCTTCCTGTTCACCACCATCGGCGTCCTGCTCGCCAACCTGGCTGCCGACATCCTCTACGGCGTACTGGATCCCCGGGTCCGAAGGGAGACACAGGCATGAGCGCCCCCCTCGGCCAGGTACAGAAGCCGACCGAGACCGCGACGGAGATGGAGTCGGAGGTCGCGACCGCGCGGCGCTCGCGGCTGCCGAACTGGTTCGCCATCCTGTGGGCCAACCGGAAGAGCCGGCTCGGACTGGTGCTGCTCGCGGTGTTCGTCCTCGTCGCGGTGTTCGCTCCGCTGATCGCGCCGCACGACCCGAAGTCCACCGGCTTCGAGCAGTCCCTGCCGCCCAGCGCCGACCACCTGATGGGGACGACGGCGTCGGGCCAGGACATCTGGTCGCAGTTGGTCCACGGCGCGCGTACGTCGCTCATCGTCGGTGTCGTCGCCGGCCTGCTGGTCACCCTGATCGCTCTGCTGGTGGGACTGGTCGCGGGGTACATGCAAGGCTGGGTTGACGAGGTGCTGTCGTTCCTCATCAACCTCGCGCTGGTCGTGCCGGTGCTGCCGCTGATGATCACGCTCGCGGCGTACTCACCGGTGCGTGGTCTCGGCCTGATCATCCTCGTGATCAGCATCACCGGGTGGGCATGGGGCGCGCGGGTCAAGCGGGCCCAGATCCTCACCCTGCGGGCCCGCGACTACATCACCGCCGCGAGGTTCGCCGGCGAGAGCACGATCCGGATCGTCTTCGCCGAGATCATGCCGAACATGATGTCGCTGGTCGTCGCGGGATTCCTGGGCGCGGCGGGTGGCGCGATCGGCGCTGAGGCGGGCCTTGAGTTCCTCGGTCTCGGCGACCCGACGACCATCAGCTGGGGCACGATGCTCTACTGGGCCAACAACAACGGCGCCATGCTCACCGGCCAGTGGCTGTGGCTGGGTGCGCCGGGGCTCGCCATCGCGCTGCTGCTGACCTCGCTGACCCTGATCAACTTCGGCGTCGACGCCCTGAGCAACCCGCACCTGCGGGAGAGGTGAGCCATGCCAGACCAACCCCTCGTGGACGTACGGGACCTGCGCGTGTCCTACGGCGCCACCCAGGCGGTGCGGGATGTGTCGTTCCAGCTCAACCATGGCGAGTTCGTCGGCCTGCTGGGGGAGTCCGGCAGTGGCAAGACGACGCTGGGCAACGCGCTGCTGCGCCTGCTGCCCCCGCCGGGCCGGATCGCCGGCGGCACGGTGCGCTTCGACGGCCGGGACATCACGACCGCGGGCCGGGAGGAGTTGCGCGGGCTGCGGTGGCGGGAGATGTCGACCGTCTTTCAGAGCAGCATGAACTCCCTCAACCCGGTACTGAGCATCCAGACGCAGTTCCGGGACGTGATCGAGCACCACACCTCCCTGCGTGGTGCGGCGGTTCGCGGCCGCGTCGCCGAACTCCTCGAGATGGTCATGATCGACCCGTCGTACATGCGGTTCTATCCGCACGAGCTGTCCGGTGGTATGAAGCAGCGGGTCGCGCTGGCCCTGGCGCTCGCGCTGCGGCCGCGCTTCGTCCTGCTCGACGAGCCGACCACCGGTCTGGACGTCATCGTGCAGCGCTCGATCCTGGACAACGTTCGCGCCCTGCAACGCGAGCAGGGCTTCGCGGTCCTGCTGATCAGTCACGACCTCGGCACCGTGATGGAGGTCTCGGACCGGGTGATGGTGATGTACGCCGGCCGCATCGTCGAGGACCAGCGTTCGGCCACCATGCTCGCCGAGCCGCTCCATCCCTACACCCGCGGACTGCTGGGCGCCTACGCCGATCCGCGCGCCGAGACCGTGGAGATCGCCTACATCCCCGGCCGTCCGCCGGACCTGTCCCCGCCGGGGCAGGGGTGCCTGTTCGCGGCCCGGTGTCCGGAGGTGATCGACGTCTGCCGGGTGGAGGACCCCGCCCTGGTGCCCGTCGGTCCGGGCGAGACGGCCTGCCATGTCGCGCGCGCGGCCCACGCCGACGGTGGTACGCGTGTTCGCTCCGCGCGTACCGGTGAGGTGTTCACCACCTCGACGGGGAGGGAACGGCCGACCGGATCGGGTGCGGACGTCCTCACCGTCGACGGCGTCCACCGGACCTACCGCACCCGCCGCGGGCTGCGGGTCGCGGAGGTGCGGGCGGTCCGGGACGTCTCGTTCACCCTGCGGGCCGGTACGGTCACCGCGCTGGTGGGGCAGAGCGGCAGCGGGAAGACCACCCTCGCCCGGATGGTGACCGGCGTCGAGCGACCTGACCAGGGCGCGGTGACCTTCGGCGACCTGCGAGTGGACCGGCTGCGTGGCCGCGGGCTGCGGTCCTACCGTCGCCATGTCCAGCTCGTCTTCCAGGACCCGTTCGCGGCTCTCAACCCCGCCCGGACGATCGGCTACACGCTCGGCCGCCCGTTGGTCAACTACCAGGGCGTCTCCCGCGGCGAGCTCCGTTCGCGGGTGGAGGGGCTGCTGGAGAGCGTCGGGTTGTCGCCGGCGGCGGCGTTCGTCGAGAAGTTCCCCCACCAGCTGTCCGGTGGCCAGCAGCAGCGGGTCGTGGTGGCGCGCGCGCTCGCGCCCGAGCCGGAGATCATCGTGGCCGACGAACCGATCTCGATGCTGGACGTCTCGATCCGCGCGGAGATCCTGGAGCTGCTCGACGGGCTCGTGCGCGACCGGGGGATCGCCATGCTCTACGTCACCCACGACCTGTTGAGCGCGCGGGTGCTGGCCGACGAGGTGCTGGTCCTGCACCGCGGCGAGCTCGTCGAGAGAGGGCCGACGGTGCAGGTCATCCGCGCGGCGCGGGACGACTACACGAGACGGTTGCTGGACGCCGTTCCCAACCCCTTCGGCCGCTGACCGAGCCTGGCACGGCCCAGGACAAGGCGGGCATATGGGGCAGTCCGGGGCATGCCCGGGAATGCGGATGACTGACACGGGCGTTGGGCAGTACAGTGGTCAAGCCGGACGGGGAAGCCCGCCTGGGCGACTGTTTGACAACTCAACATGGGGGTGATCGGTTTCGACTTCGGATGATCGCTTCAGGAGAAGCGGGCCGAGGACCCAGGGTTGTCTCGTTAACGATCCCTGGAAACCAATAAGTGCCGATTCCAAGCGCACTAACTTCGCTCTCGCCGCCTGAGGCGAGCTGACGAAGGGTCAGTCCGGGAGTGCCTTCGGCCCGGGTTCTGATCTCATCTAGAGGGCTTACCCGCACGGAGCGGCCACAGGGCCGTGCGGGAAAATCAACTGTGGCTGGGCCTGTCGGCGACTTGCCTGTATGAGCGCCGGGGCCGAGTAGAACGTCAAACAGGCTGCGCCCGGAGAAGCCCTGAAACATCGACGAAGGACGCGGGTTCGATTCCCGCCACCTCCACCAACAGCAAAGCCCCTGGTCAGAGCCATCCGACCAGGGGCTTTCGCCTTGATGCGACCACTTTGTGGACGGTCAGTCGCACGTCGCTCAGGTCGAACAGAGAGCGTCGAGGAGCCGCCGAGCTCATCGGTGCAGCACCTTCGCAGCCTCCGCCGAGGCGACGACGCGCCCCATGCGTCTGTCTTGGTGCGACGCGGGAGGACAGGTCCCTGCCCAGCGAGCCGGATCGCCGCTGGGAGTTCGCTGGCACGAACCGGCGGGCCATGACCGTACTGAGATGACGTCTGGGGCGAGGCGCCCGAGCAGATCGTGTGCTCCTAGAAGTCGATCACTGGCCCATGCTCGGGACGCGGGATGAGAACCCATACGACCGTGACGACCTGAAGCGCAGCCGACGCCACGAGCAGCGGCCAGAGTTGGTTTCCCAGGACGAGTAGCACGACTGAGAGGACGAAGGCGAGCCCAGACGTGACAGCGCTCGCCATCCGGGCGAAATCCCCAATCGGCGAGGAGAAGACGCTCCTGAACGGCAGGACGATGTTCCAGACCGCCGTGACCAGGCTCCCGGCGAGAAGGAGGACAGTCACCCAGAAAGTCACAGTGTCGATGTCGATGGTCACGTTGACAGACACGTTGAGCCTCCACCTTGCGCCTGGTGCACGATCGGGACTACGGCTGCCATTCGGTTGCTCAGCCAAGATACGCGTCTTCGCCCTGATGGGTTCTCAACCTGCGTCGGCCGTCGTCCAGCCGCATCTACGGGCCATCAGTCCAGGGCCGAACAGGGCACTCCAGGTCACTTATGGACGTCGCCTCACGCGTGGGGCTTACGCGGCCGCAGATGTACGTTGCCAAGCTGGCGGTCCGGTGGGCGGCGCTGCTCTCAGTTGCACTGGTCAGGGCGAGCCGTTGTGCTCGAAGTCAGCCGCGGCCGTACTTCACCTCGCCCGCCCAGAAGTACCAGAAGCCTAGACAAAACGCCACGACGGCCCAGCCGATGGCGAGGTACCACGCGTACGACGGCGCGGTGTGGCTGTCCATGAGTCCGTCCCGGACAAGCTCGATGTAGACCGCCGCCGGGTTGGCCATCATGACGTCCCGGAGCGGGCCCGGGGAGGTCCGTTCGGGGATGGAGTAGAGGACACCGGACAGGTACAGCCAGGTGCGGGTGACGAACGGCAGGAGCTGGCTGACGTCGGGTATCTTCGCGCCGACGCGCGCGAGCACCAGGGCAAGCCCGGTGTTGAAGAGTGCTTGCAGCAGGACGGCCGGGACGACCAGCAGCCACATCCCGGTGAGTGGTTCACCAGTGATGAGGACGATCCCGCACAGCACCACCATCGAGACGAGTAGCTGCTGCAACTCCACGATCGTCAGAGAGAGCGGGAGCGCTGCCCTCGGGAAGTGCAGCGCCCGGATCAGGCCCAGGTTGCCTGAGATCGCGCGTGCGCCCACCGCCACCGAGCGTTGAGTGAAGGCGAACACGAAGACGCCGGTGACCAGGAAGGCCTCGAAGTTCTCGATGTTTCCCCGCGTCTGGAACAGGACTCCGAAGATGAAGTAGTAGACGGCCGCGTTCATCAATGGCGTCAGGACCTGCCACACCTGGCCCAGCCGGGCGCCGGAGTACTGCGTGGCAGCGCGGGAGGTGGCGAAGGCTGCGATGAAGTGCCGCCGCTGCCAGAGCGCCTTGACGTAAGTATCGAACGATGGACGAGCAGAACTCGGCACCAGCCCGTACCGTGCGGCCAGCTGCGCGGCGGGGACAGCGCTGGCAGTGGTACTCACCGCGCGTGCCCACGAGATCCCGGAGTCATTGGCAGGAGAGTACGGCATGAGCCGTGCACACAGAGGCTGATTCGCCCCCGGTGATCAACGTGAAGCGGCCGGCCAGAGACGACTCTGGCCGGCCGCTTCGTCGTCTCCGGATGCGGGTTGCTCCGCCGCCAAAGCATGCGGTCGCGGGCTAGGACGCGACCGCCTAGCCGGCGGCGCGGTCACGCAGGAGGGCGGCGGCGCTCTCCTCGGCGAGGTCCTCGGCGTAGCGTGGAATCCGCTTACCCGAGCGGTAGTAGCGGCGTACGACGGAGTAGGGCACGTCGACGACGGCGATGCGGACCAACTCCTGGTCGGCCGCACTGGCGCAGCCCATGTTGGCCGCGAGGTCGCGAATCGCCCGGGCGACGCTGCGGTTGCCGCGCCTCAGGTGCTCGCGTGCCTGCGCCGGCCACTCGGACTCTTCGAAGTCGGCGGCGTTGTAGAGCAGGATCGCGGCGTCGTGCGGGTTGGCTCGGCACCAGGCGACCACGTGCCGGGCGGCCGCGCGCGCGATGTCGAGTGGCGGCTCGTCGCCGAAGGTGTGCAGGAAGCCCGCGTGGAACCGGTCGAGCGCGCGCAGCCACAACGCCGCGAGCAACGCCGGACGGCTCGGGAAACGGTGGTAGACGGATCCGCTCGGTGCGCCTGCCGCCCGGGCGACAGCAGACATCGTGACACTGCGCGGCCCGGCGTCGATGACGAGGCGAGCGGCCGTGTCGAGCAGACTGTCGATGTCGTGTTGGGGTGGCCGACCCATGGCCGGTGAGTGTATAGCCCCGGGAGCCGCCGCGGCGCCCACTCGACCAAGGTGCCCGCGCGGGGTTCCGCCGGCTTTAGAGGGTTTCCTCTATTTGGCGGTGCTCGAGCTAGTCACTCGCGAGTTCGCGGGCGATGTCGTCGGCCCAGGCGTCGAGCTCCTTGCCGTCCCGGAAGTCGCCGTAGCGCCCCCGGACCACCCGGAAGGCCAGCCGCTGGGTGCGGGACAGGTGCCCGGCCTGGATCACGCCGGCGAAGACGCGGTGCTCCCGGGGACGGAGTATGCCGGAGAAGCCGCCGAGGATCTTCGTGCCCTGGCGCTCCATCAGCCCGGCCAGCCGAAACCCCTGGTCGGCGGCCGCGGGGCCGAGGCCAACGCTGAACAACCACACCGGGCGGCGGGTCAGCGCGTCGACGTGGCGGCGTACGAACCGCACCGCGTCCGGCGACCAGGCACCGCCGTAGATACCGCTGCCGAGGACGACGGCGTCGTAGCCACCCGGATCGGGGGCGTCGGCGATCGCGTGGACCTCGACCAGGTTGCCGTATTCGTCCAGGCTGGCCGCGATCCGGTCCGCGATGGCGCGGGTGGATCCGTGCCTGCTGGCATACCCCATCAGTACGACCATGTGCGGGAACCCCCCGTGGAGCCGGCCGGCGGTGACATCGATGCGGTTGACCCTCAGGACGGTGGTTGCCGCCCGGACGGGCTGGACGCGTCTCCGAAGCCGAGTTCGGCCGCGACCTCGTGCGCCCAGTTGTCGATCTCCTGCTCCTCACGGTCGCCGGTGTGGCCCCGGTGCCGCGTACGGCGGACGAGGCCGAGCAGACCTTCCGGGTCCGCACGGAGCCGCCCACCGAACCGTTTGAGGTCCCGAGCGTGTACCCGGCCGGCGGGGACGTCCGCGGCCCCGCCCGGTTCGTCGTCGTGGTTGCCCGCCGGTCGCCCGGCCGGACCGCTGCTGAGCAGCCACACCGGTCGGTCCGCCAGTTGGGGGCCGAAGCGTTCGGCGAAGCTCCGTGCGTCGTGCGCCCACCGACCGCCGTGCATCGCACCACCGAGGACGAACGCGTCGTACCCCGCGACGGAGTGCACGGCCTTCGCGGGCGCCACCTTGACCTCGAGACCCTCGGAGATCAGGTCGGCGCCGATCCGCTCCGCGATGCCGGCGGTACCTCTGTTCCTCGTCGCGTAGGCCACGAGCACGCGCGTCGTCACCGCGTACCTCCCTGTCGGATGGCCCCCTGGTCGGGTGGCCTCCCTTTCGGCACCCTCCGAACCATGGGAGCGCGGCCATCCGTCCGCTGGGCAGGGGCAGAGGTCCCATCGGAACGGAAGGGTGGGACGAATGTCGGCTCTGGGCGGACCGGAACGAACAGATCATCCCTGCCGGGTGGTGCTGGGGCGAACGGGGCTGGACAGCCTGAAGTGTGCAGCGCCATGTCAGTCCCGGCGAGGGGAGCGAGTGTGATGCCGTCTGATCCGCACGCGGCCAGTTCGGGCCCGAACGGCCCGATCGGCGGGTCGGCACAACCGCCCACGTCACCGCAGCCGACACCGCCGCCGCCGATGCCGCCCATGCTGCCCGTCCCGCCGCCGACCCAGCCACCCGGCCAGCACCCGCCCAGCCAACCGCCCAGCCAACCGCCGACCGAGGAGCACCTGCCCACCCAGCAACCGCCGACCGAGCAGCACCCGCCCAGCCAGCCGCCGACCGAGCGGCCCGGTTCGGAGGCGAGTGGGGCGTCCGCACGACGTCGCGCGGCGGCACGAGCCGCCGCCCGAGGCAGTCGGACCGAGATCAGGCGGAGCCGCGGCGCGGCGACCGTGCTACTGGCCCTCGGCGACAGCTGGGGCGCGTTGCTCGGCTTCGGGTGCGCGAGCCTGCTCCTGGGTACGGCACTGCTGGCCTGGCCGGGCGGCGCGACGATCAAGGTGCTCGGCGTCCTCGCCGGTGCCCAGATCCTGCTGGCGGGGTTCTTCTCGCTGCTGCAGGCGATGGTCGCACCCGACGTCGACGGCGGCCGACGGATCCTGGTGGCCCTGCTCGGCGTGCTCGCGTTGGTGATGGGCGTGCTCCTGGTACGCCAGATCGCCTCGACGGTGTGGACGGTCGGCCTGATGCTCGGCCTGTTCCTCCTCGTCGGGGGCGTGCTCGTGGCGCTCTCGGCGTTCGTGGGACGGGTGCGACCTGGCCGCGGCCCGGCACTGCTGTGCGGGTTGCTCGCCCTCGTCACCGGCATCGTCGTCCTTTCCTACCCGGGTGTGTCGCTCGGCGTGCTGGCCGCCATCCTCGGCGGCTACCTCGTCGCGTACGGCGGGCTGACGATCTGGATGGCGTTCGAGGTCGACCGCGCACGCTCAGCCGACTGAGGGACCACGTACGACACCGAGCGCGTGACCCGGCTCCGGGTCACGCGCCCGGTGTCATCGAGCAGGTCAGGTGTTCGCGGGCCGCCGCCCGTCGTGGTTCGCGTCGAGCATCTCCGGGAGTTTGCGCACTCCGAACGCCGCGAAGATCTCGGTGACGCCGTAGAGCACCATCCCGAACCCAATCAGGTTGACGAGCAGTAGGAGCTCACGGCCGGGCGAGCCGATCGCCCAGACGCCGAGGACGATCTCCAGGGCGCCGATGAGGAGCGGGATCCACCACATTCGCAGCTTGGGTCCCATGAGGCTCGCGATGATGCTGAAGACCCCGCTGATGGCGAGGTACCACGCCACGAACATGGCGATGACCATCAGCGTGGGCCCTGGCCACAGGATCGCCACGATTCCCGCCGCGATCCCGAGCACGCCCGCGGCCACCCACAGCGACGGCCAGCGCTCGACGCGCGTCGCGTGGAAGATCTGCGAGATCCCGCCGAGGATGAACGCGATCCCGGCCAGCAGGGCGAGGGAGGCGACCGCAGCCGGGCGCAGGCTCAGCACCAACATGCCGTACAGCACCCACAGGATGCCGGCCGCGAGGTAGAGACCCCACATCCTGCTGAGCGCGGTCGCCTCTGCGGCTGGACCCTCCGCACGGGCGCCCCGGGTTCCTTCCGCTCGGACGGCTTCGCCGGTTCGCATGTTCTCGGGCGTGGTCTGTTCCGGGACGCGTGCCCCCGGGGCTACGGGGGCGCCCCGCTGCGGGCTCTCTGGCTTTTCGGTGGACATCTGCACCCCTCCGGTCCGTGCCCGGCGGTGCCCGTGAAGGCGGCCGCTGTCCGGGCGGTTCCGTTTCTGGGTACGCCGAGGCAGGCGTGCCCAACCCCGACACGATGCAGGTTGGGTCGGGCAGATGGAGTCACCCGGACGGGGTGAACCCGTTACCGGAGGCGTGGCGGCCGGTAGACGTCGGGCAGGCGTCGTGGGCGTGTCGGGCAGACGTCGACTCCGGCGTCTGGATGGTCGGGTTGGAGCGTTTCCGGTTGGATGAATGCCCATGGGAACCCCCACCTCACTCCTCCTGCGCGGCGCCGCGCTGGCCACCGCACTGGTGGCCGGCTCGGGTGTCCTCGCGTCCGCGGCCGGCGCCGTGCCGGCACCTGTTCACGACGCCGCGTCCGCGGCCCGGGCCGCCGCCGGCCCGGATCGTGGTCGTCCGGACCGGCCCGAGGGTCCGGCCCGGCCCTCGGACCCGACTTCGGCCGAGCAGGTGCGCGTGCTGGGCGAGCAGGTCATCCCGAAGGGGCTGTCGTTCGCCGGCGCGCCCGTCGGTGAGCTGTCCGGCATCGACTACGACCAGCGTGGCAACCAGTGGTACCTCCTCTCCGACGACTCCGAGGAGGGCCCGGCCCGCTACTACACCGCCCGTTTCTACGTCACCCAGTCCGGCGTGACCCCTGTTCAGTTCACCAGCGCCCAGGACATCCTGCGCAGCGACGGATCGACGTTCCCGCCGCTCGCCACGAACGACCCCGAGGTCGCGGACCCGGAGGCGATCCGGCTCGACCCGAGCGACCGGACGCTGTACTGGTCCAGCGAGGGCAAGCGCGAGGTGCCGGCCGACGGTTCGGCCCCCGCGTTGGTCGACCCCTGGGTGCGCCAGATGACGACCACCGGGCGGAACCTCCGCGAGTTCACCCAGCCGTCGATCTTCACGATGAGCGCGGCCGAGCAGGGCCCGCGCCGCAACGCCGTCTTCGAGGGCCTGACCCTGACGACCGACGGCAAGGAGATCGTGACGTCGATGGAGGGTTCTCTCTACCAGGACGGTCCGCTGCCGACGCCGACCTCGCCGGCGGTCAACCGGCTGACGTGGTACGACAAGGCGTCCGGCCAGCCGGTCCGGCAGGTGGCCTACCCGCTCGACCCGATCCCGGTGGCGCCGATCCCGCCGACCGCCGCCGCCGACAACGGCATCAGCGAGATCCTCGCGGTCGACAAGGACCACTACCTCGTCCTGGAGCGGTCCTTCGCGACCGGCGTGGGCAACAGCATCCGGCTCTACGAGATCGACCTGCGCGGTGCCAACAACATCCTGCGCGACCCGAGCCTGGCCGACGGCGCCTACCGTCCGGTGACGAAGCGGCTCGTGGCCGACTTTGCCGACCTCGGCCTCTCCCACATCGACAACGTGGAGGGGATGAGCTGGGGACCGCAGTTGCGCGCGGGTGAGCGCAGCCTGGTGTTCGTCTCCGACGACAACCTGAGCTCGAGCCAGGTGACGCAGGTCATCGCGCTCGGCCTGCGCTGAGCAGGCGCCGACCAGCACCTCGGCGAACCTCGCCGGGCGTCGAGCAGAAGCTCACCCGGCATGCCCGAAGCGGGCGGCCGGCCACGTGCCGGCCGCCCGCTTCGGCGTTCTCACCCGTTCCGCGCCCGTCGTCGCCTCCCTCAGGTGGCCGCGAGGGCCGTGGCGAGCGAGCGGAGACGTACGCCGTCCAGCACCGCGGGCGCCACGGCGGCCAGTTCGAGCAGCGACAGGTGTCCGAACGTCGCCACCCGGGGATTGTCGAGCAGCCCGGGCACGGCCGACTGGATGGCATCGACGGCGGTGGGTTCGGCCAGCAGTTCCGACACCGGTGTGCGCAGGGTGAACCTGCCGGCCGGCTGCTCGTCGGGGTCGGGCAGCGTCGCGGTCGCGGCGCGCGCCTGCTCCTGCTGCCGGCGGAGCAAAAGGTGTTCGGGGCCGACCGGACCCTGCGCGGGCAGGCCGAGCCGGGTGAACTGTTCCGGCGGGGTGTCGCTGGCCCGCATGGACGCGACCATCGCCTCGGCGAGCCGAGTCTCGACCGCGTCGTCGAGGAGCGGGTGCTCCTGACCCGGATCGGTCGCCAGGTCGAACAGTAGTGAGCCGTGGGCGAAGGTGTTGGCCGACGGTTCGGCCGGCACCCGCAGCACCGGCACGCCCTTGGCGAAGTCGAAGGGCGGTGCGAGGGTCGCGTCGAGGAGATGTTCGGGGGCGAACCGGCTCCGCATCCGGGTGGGCATCAGCGTGTACTCGAACAGGGGCTGGTTGGAGGCCTCGGCGCAGGCGCGCATGTAAACGTAGCGGCCGTCGGTCACGTTGACGTGGCCGCCGAAGCTGCCGAACAGCCCGGCCTCCCGGACCGGGGTGTCGTCGACGACGGTCTGGTGCAGGGGGACGCCCTGCATGTCCGGCGGCCGGGGGACCTGGAAGTACTCCAGCAGCGTCGGGGCGAGGTCGATCGTCTGTACCAGGCTGGTACGGCGTTCGCCCGCGGCGTCGGGCACGCGTGGATCCCAGACGAACAGCGGGTTGTGGATGAGCTCGTCGTACCACGGCTGGATGTTCTTGCCCCACCACCCGTGCTCCCCGAGCAGGAACCCGTGGTCGGTGGCGACGATCAGCATAGTGTCGCGCCACAGGTCGTGCGCGTCCATCGCGTCGAGGACCCGGCCGAGGGAGTGGTCGCACATGCTGAGCAGGGAGGCGTACTCGTACTTCACGTGCTCGACGACCTCGGGCCGCTCGGTCACCCGCTTGTAGTCGGGCCAGTCGTGGTGCGGCCCGTCGTAGGAGTGCGGATAGAGGTCCTTGTACTGCTTGTAGGTGAAGAACGGCTCGTGCGGGTCGAACGTCTCGAGGTGCAGGAACCAGTTGTCCTGCGCGTGGTTGGTGGTGATGAACTCCAGGCCGGCGTCGAAGGTCCGGGTCTGCGGGTGGTCCTCCTCGTGCCGCAGGTGGTCCCGGTTGACCCAGTCCTGGCGCCAGTTGGCGCCTCGGGAGAGCTTCACCGCCTCGGGGATCAGCGGGTCGGCCACCTGCCCCTTCCAGGCGTCGCCCTCCTGACCGCGGAAGAACTCCCAGGTGTCGTAGCGGCCGTGGTAGGTGGCCCCACCGTCCTCCCAGTAGTGCTGGTGGTCGCTCGTGAGGTGGGTGTAGACGCCGTTGCCGCGAAGGAGCTCGGGCATCGAGTCGTCGAACGGCTCGAGCGGCCCCCAGCTGCGGTGCAGGAAGTTGTGGCGGCCGGTGTGCAGCTCGCGGCGCGCGGGGATGCACGGCATGCTGCCGCCGTAGCAGCGGTCGAAGGTCGTGGTGCGACGAGCCAGCCGGGCGAAGTTCGGTGCGTGCACCCAGTCGTTGCCGTACGGCGGGAGGAAGCGCCGGTTCAGGGTGTCGAACAGGACCAGGATCGCCTTCATGGACAGACCTCTCGGGGGCTCGCTCGGGCGCGGGGTCCGGCGTACGCGGTGGGCGTGCCGCCGGGCGGTTTCGATCCTTCCTACCAGTCGGGGACTCCCACGCATTCACGGTGATTTCGACCGGGACCGGCGCGGTGCCGGCGCGGCGGAACGCGCCGACTCCTCCCGCAGGTGCCGTTGCCCCCCGGAGGAGGGGAAGGCGGGGGCCGAAGTCCCCTGGGGTGATCCGGGCGCGGCCGTCATCGTGGGAGCTGCTGGGAGCCCCCCGCTGACCGTGGCCAGGAGGGGGCACTGTGGCGAAACGCACGGTCGCCGACCAGCTGGTCGAGATCCTGCTCGCCGGTGGTGCCCAGCGGGTGTACGGCGTCGTGGGCGACAGCCTCAACCCTGTCGTCGACGCCGTCCGGCGACACGACGGACTCGACTGGGTGAGTGTCCGCCACGAGGAGGCCGGCGCGTTCGCCGCGGGCGCGGACGCCCAGCTGACCGGACGGCTCGGTGTCTGCGCGGGCAGCTGCGGCCCGGGGAACCTGCACCTGATCAACGGCCTGTACGACGCCCACCGCAGCATGGCGCCGGTGGTGGCCGTCGCGTCGCACATCCCGAGCACCGAGATCGGGACGGGGTACTTCCAGGAGACCCATCCCACGGCGATCTTCCAGGAGTGCAGCCACTTCTGTGAGCTCGTGTGCCGGCGCGAACAGCTGGCGAGGGTCGCCCAGATCGCGATCCAGCAGGCGATCGGACGTAACGGCGTCTCCGTGATCGTCCTGCCCGGCGACGTCGCGGAGGAGGAGGCCACCGGCGAGGAACTGGAGCACACCTACCGCCTGGACCAGCGCCCCACCTCCCAGCCCGCCGACACGGTCGTCGGCGAGTTCGCCGACCGGCTGGACGCGGCGACCCGGGTCACGTTGTTCTGCGGCAAGGGCGTGGCCGGGGCGCACGACGAGGTGCTCGCCCTGGCCGAGCGGGTCAAGGCGCCGGTCGGGCACGCGCTCGGCGGCAAGGACTGGATCCAGTACGACAACCCCTACGACGTCGGCATGTCCGGGCTGCTCGGCTACGGCGCGTGTTACGAGGCGATGCACAGCTGCGAGTTGCTCGTCCTGCTCGGCACCGACTTCCCGTACGTGCAGTTCATGCCCACCACGCCGCGTGTCGTACAGGTCGACACCCGGCGGGAACGCCTCGGCAGCAGGTCCCGGCTCGACCTCGGTGTCTGGGGCGATGTCAAGGAGACCTTGCACGCGCTGCTGCCGCGGGTCGCCGACAATCCTGACCGGTCCTTCCTGGACCGGATGCTGCGCCGTCACCGCGAGCTCGTCGCCCAGATGCGCGCCTACACCGACGACACCCGCGCTCGCCGTCCAGTACGGCCGGAGTTCGTGGCCGCCACCCTCGACGACCTCGCGGCCAGGGACGCGATCTTCACCGTCGACACCGGTATGTGCAACGTGTGGGCCGCGCGGCTGGTGCACGCGACCGCCGGACGCCGCATCCTCGGTTCGTACGCGCACGGCTCGATGGCGAACGCGCTGCCGCACGCGATCGGGGCGCAGTGCGCCGAACCGGACCGCCAGGTGATCGCGATGTGTGGGGACGGTGGGTTCTCCATGCTGATGGGCGACATCCTCACCCTGGTCCAGCACGAGCTGCCGGTGAAGCTCGTCATCTTCAACAACGGGTCGCTCGGCATGGTGGCCCTGGAGATGATGGTCGAGGGTTATCTCCCGTACCAGACGGCGTTGAAGAATCCCGACTTCGCGGCGGTCGCCCGCGCCGCCGGGATGACCGGCATCCGGATCGAGGATCCCGCCGACGTACGCGAGGGTCTGCGGGAGGCGCTCGCGACCCCCGGGCCCGTCCTGGTCGACGCGCTCACCGACCCGAACGCGCTGTCCATGCCGCCCCGGATCACCAGCGAGCAGACCAGGGGCTTCGCCCTGGCGGCCACCAAGCTGGTGCTCGCGGGAGACGCGGAGGAGTTGCTCAACCTGGCGCGAAGCAACCTGCGGAACCTGCCGCGTCCGTGACGGCGTCCGCGGGCCCCTGTCCCCGAAGGAGAAGCGGCCCTACTGACCGAGGAGATGTGATGGTGAAGTTCGGGTACTCGATGTTATGCGAGCAGGCGGGTCCGACCCAGCTCGTGCACGACGTCCGGCTGGCCGAGGACGCCGGCTTCGACTTCGCGGTGATCAGCGACCACTACTTCCCCTGGCTGGACGCGCAGGGCCACTCGCCGAACGCCTGGTCGGTGCTGGGCGCGGCCGCACAGGCCACCAACCGGATCCCGCTGATGACCTACGTCACCTGCCCGACCCGGCGTTACCATCCGGCGGTCGTCGCGCAGATGGCCGCCACCGTCGCCCTGCTGAGCGAGGGCAGGTTCACCCTCGGCCTCGGCGCGGGGGAGAACCTCAACGAGCACGTCGTGGGTGGAGGGTGGCCGCCCGTCGACGTACGCCACGAGATGCTGGTCGAGGCGGTCGAGATCATCCGCGAGCTCTGGGAGGGCGGCTACGTCCGCTACGACGGCGCCCACTTCGAGGTGGAGGCGGGCAGGCTGTGGGACCTGCCGCCGACGCCGCCGCCGATCGGCATCGCGGTGTCCGGCGCGCGTTCCGCGCGGATCGCCGGTGAGTTCGCCGACGCCCTCATCGCGATCGAGCCGCGCGCCGAGCTGGGCCGGATGTTCGACGAGCACGGTGGCGCGGGCAAGCCGCGGGTCGGCCAGGTGGCCGTGTGCTACGACACCGACACCGACGAGGCGCAACGCCGTGCCCACGAACAGTTCCGCTGGTTCACGGGTGGATGGAAGGTCAACTCCGAGCTGCCCGGACCCACGGCGTTCGAGCAGGCGTCCCGCTTCGTCCGTCAGGAGGACGTGGCGCGCCAGATCCCCTGCGGCCCGGACCTGGAGACCCACGTCGAGGCGGTCCGGACGTTCGTGGACGCGGGCTACACCCACGTCGCCCTGGTGCAGGTGGGTGGCGGCAACCAGAACGAGTTCGTGGCGTGGGCGGACAAGGAGTTCCTGCCCGCGCTTCGCGCGCTGTGACGGGCGAGACCTACGGGTCGCGCCGGCTGGGGACGGCCTGGTCGGTGCGGTCGAGGGGAGTCCACCCCAGCACCTCGCGGGCCCGGGTGAGGGTGACGAGGCGCTCGCCGCCGTCACCACTGATCGCGAACGCCTCGAATCCGTGGCCGCGCCGGGAGAGGGCGGCGAGCAGGGCGCTGGCCACGTCGCGCGCGGAGGTGCAGATGGCGCGGACCCGGGGATGGTCGGTGCGAGGGAAGTCGGCGTCGGCGACCGGGTGGCACAGCCGAAGGGCGACGACGCTCATCCCCCATGCCTCGGCGGCGTTTCGGCAGACCTCCTCACCGAGCCGCTTGGCGAGGCCGTAGAAGTCGGTGGCGTCTGGTGGTACGGACTCGTCCGGGTAGCGCGTGCGTGACCCGGACGCCTCGATGGGCGCACCGTCGTGGAGGACCACGGCGTGGGTTCCGGACGCGGCCTCCGGATCGTCGGGCACCCCGGCGGGCGGTTCGCCGTAGACCGACATGCTGCTGGTGTAGACGGCGTGGGTGATACCGGCGTCGTGCGCGGCGCGCAGCGCGGTGTGCAGCCCCGGCACCGCGACCTCGAGGTGGGTCCTGGCGTTGTCGGGGGTTCCCCACCCGGCCATCGGCCCCATCGCCATGAAGAGGACCGCGTCCATGCCCTCGACCGCGCGCGCCACCAGGGCGACGTCGCGAAGGTCACCCGGGACGTAGTCGACGGCCACGTCGTCGCGTGGCGGCTTGAGGTCGAAGACGCGCAGGTCGTGGTGCTCGGCGAGATAGGGGAGCACCAGCCCGCCCACCAGGCCGGAACCGCCGATGACCAGGAGCCGCATGGCGTACCTCCTCGGATGGGCACCGCGGCGCCTGCGAGCCGACCGCCGTGCGGGGACCGACCAGAACCCGGCCAGAATCCTGCGGAAACCAACCAGAACCGCATCATGCAGGTTTTCGGCGCGGTGCGCGACCGCCCGGACCGGCGGTGGACAGGCTTGCCGAAGCGTTCAGGGAATGATGGTGCTGACCAGGCCGCCGTCCACCCGCAGTGCCCCACCGGTCGTGCCGGCGGCGTTCTCGGAGGCGAGGTAGGTGATCATGTTCGCCACCTCCGCGGGGCGCAGCAGCCGGCGGATGAGTGAGGTCGGCCGATGCTCGGCGATGAAGACCCGCTCGGCCGCCTCGAAGGGCATGTCCCGGCCGACCTGGTCCTGGATGAACTCGCGGACTCCCTCGGTCAGCGTCGGTCCGGGCAGGACGCAGTTGACGGTGACGCCGGTGCCGGCCACGGTCTGCGCCAGGCCGCGTGACACCGACAGTTGGGCCGTCTTGGTGACCCCGTAGTGGACCATCTCGGTCGGGATCTGCAGCGCCGAGTCGCTGCTCACGAACAGCACCCGGCCCCACCCGCGGTCGACCATCCGCGGCGTGTAGTGCCGGGCCAGCCGGATGGCGGAGAGGAGGTTGACCTCGAAGATGCGTTGCCACTCCTCGTCCGGGATGTCGAAGAAGCCCATGCCGCTGAAGATCCCGGCGTTGTTGACCAGGATGTCGACGTCCGGGACGTCGGCGATGATGCGGGCCGCTCCTTCGGCGTTCCCGAGATCGGCGGCGACTCCGCCGACGTCGGCGCCGGTGGCCTCCCGGATCCTTCGTACGGCACCGGAGACGCGTTCGTCGCCGCGTCCGTGGACGAGCACCGTGGCACCGGCCCGCGCGAGGGACTCCGCGGCCGCGTAGCCGATTCCGGAGGTCGAGCCCGTCACCAGCGCGGTGCGGCCACCCAGATCGATCTGCATTCGAACTCACCTGCCCATCGGCGGGGACGTTTCTCGTCTGCAGCGAACCAAGTTCTCGACCCTACCCGGTGACCGCACCGGGGCCGGGGCGGTGACCGGGGCCGTGACCGGGGCGGTGACCGGGCTCACGCGGAGGTGAAGAACACCATCGGGTTGTCCCGCCCGGTGTGGATCGGTTCGGCGAGGCCCCAGTTCGTCCTGCGCCGCTCCAGCTCTCGACAGACCGTGGGTGACTTCGCGGCGGCGGTCGTGAACGAGGAGTGGCCGCGCGCGCCGAGCCACTCCAGCAGGACCCTTCCCTCGGAGAACGGCAGCGGGTTCGCGCGGTGGTGGACGTCGTGCACGCTCACCGGTGTGCCAGGCGCGAGCGTCGGCAGCACCGTACGGACGTACCAGCGGGCGAACCGCGAGGTGTGCGCGGCGTCGACGAACAGGTAGTCGATGGCGTCCGGAAACTCCCGAAGCCGGATACGCACGTCGCCGTGGGTGAAGCGCCACCGGTCCACGGACAGCTCCGGCGGCACCCGGCGGGTGGCGGCGTCGACCCGGTCGAAGGAGTGCAGCGTCCCCCTTCCGTTGTCGCGGAGCGCCCGCAGGATCCAGCTGGTCGACCACCCGTGCAGGCAGCCGATCTCGACCACGTTGCGTGGTCGGGCCGCGCGCAGCAGGAGATAGGTGATCTCGGCCTCGAGATCGTCGAGCTGGGCCTTGCCGCCCGCCTGCCGATGGTCGACGTAGAGCTCCCGCTGCTCCTTGCGCACCACGCGCAGGTCGTCGAGGTGGTCCTCGTACAGCTCGGACACCAACGCGAACGTGATCTCCCGCATGTCCCCTCCAGTGAGTTCGCGGCCGGCACCTGTCCGGCCGCCGGTGGGGGAGGCGGATCCGCCGCGGCCCCCGAACCTGGAGGGGAAGGTAGGCCGGGGACGGGTGGGCGGGCGTCGTGCGACGGGGCCAGCTTCGTCGCCGTACCGCGGGGGCAGGAACGATCGTCCATAGCACCGCACCGCGATCCGGGACGTAGCACCGTGGTGTGATTCGCACGGCCGGGACAGAACCTAGGCTGACCCCCGATGACGGACGAGGCGCGCGGCGACGACTCCGGTGGCCTTCGCGCCACCGGATGGCTCCGCGTCGCCCTCCTGGTGGGCGCCGTCGCGTTGACGGCCATCCTGGCGTCCAGCGGCGCGGTGTTCACCAGCACCAACTACCGCGTCGTGGGTTATACGGCCGGATTCGGGACACTCTTCGCGTTCTGGCAGGCCGCGCCGGTCGTCATCGCGATCTTCCGCCCGCTGCTCGCCTGGTGTGTCCTGGTGCCGTCGTTCGTGGTGTCGCTGGTGGTCCGGCCGATCGATCCCTCCGAGCCGTGGCCGCTGCTCCCGACGGCGTTGATCGCCTATCTCGTCGTCCAGCTCGCGGTGTCGTTGCGCCGCTCGCTCCTGGTCGCCGTACCCGCGTGGCTGCTCGCCAGTGCTGCCCTCGTCACCCTCGCGGTGAGACACCAGCCACGCGTGGCCCCCGGCCCCGACATCACTCTCTTCGTCCTGCTGTCGGCGCTGATGCTGGTGGCCGGCACGTCGATACGGCTGGTCTCCCAGGCGCGGAACCGGCTCGCGGAGGAGGAACACCTCACCGCCGAGGAACGCCACCGCCGCCGGCTCCTGGAGGAGCGGGCCCGGATCGCCCGCGAGATGCACGACATCGTCGCCCACCACATGTCGATGATCGTCGTGCAGGCGTCGACCGCGGAGTACCGCCTGGAGGGCCTCAACGCCGCCGCGAAGGAGGAGTTCACCTCGATCAGCGAGACGGCGCGGGAGTCGCTCACCGAGATGCGCCGCCTGCTGAAGGTCCTGCGGGAGGAGGGCACCGATCCCCAACGCGTGCCGCAGCCCGGCCTGGAGCGCATCCCTTCGCTGGTGGAGTCGACCGAGCGGGCCGGTACGCCGGTGCGGCTCCACCTGGGGCAGGTGCCGGACCGGATACCCGAGCTGATCGGGCTGACGGCGTACCGCGTCGTGCAGGAGTCGTTGAGCAACGTGGTCCGGCACGCGTCGGGCGCGCCGACGGAGGTGACGGTGAGCGCCGAGGACGCCCGGCTCACCGTCCGGATCGTCAACGACGCGCCGAAAGGCAAGCCCGCACCGGTCGAGTCGACGGGCGCCGGACACGGCCTCGTCGGCATGCGGGAACGCGTCCGCCTCGCCGCCGGCGAACTCGTCGCCGGTCCGCGCCCCGAGGGTGGCTTCGGTGTCTGGGCGAGCCTGCCGCTCGCGCCCGCGTCGGCGGGACAGTCGGACGGACCGTCGGCGGGACAGACGAACGGACGGTCGGTGGGACAGTTGGACGGACGGTCGAAGGGACACGCATGACAATCCGGGTACTGGTCGTCGACGACCAGGCAATGGTCCGCGCCGGCTTCGCCGCGTTGCTCGCCGCCCAGCCCGACATCGAGGTCGTGGGTGACGCCGACAACGGCCTGGCGGGTGTGGAGACGTCCCGACGGCTGCACCCGGACGTCGTCCTGATGGACGTCCGGATGCCCGAGTTGGACGGCCTGGAGGCGGCCCGCCAGCTGCTCAACCCACCACGCGGCGTGGAGCACCGACCGCGCGTGCTGATGCTCACGACCTTCGACATCGACGACTACGTGTACGAAGCGCTCCGCGCCGGCGCGAGTGGCTTCCTGCTCAAGGACGCACCACCCGCCGACCTGATCGCGGCGGTCCGCGTGGTCGCGGCCGGTGACGCCCTGCTGGCGCCGTCGGTGACGCGGCGGCTGATCGAGGAGTTCGCCCGGACCCGGCCCGCGGTCAGGGCCCGCTCGCCCCGACTGAACGCCCTGACCGCGCGCGAGGTCGAGGTGCTCACCCTGATCGCCCGCGGCCTGGCGAACGCCGAGATCGCGCAGGATCTGGTCGTCGCCGAACAGACCGTGAAGACCCACATCGGTCGAATCTTCACCAAGCTCGACCTGCGGGACCGCGCACAGGCGGTGATCTTCGCCTACGAGACCGGCCTGGTCACGGTGGGCGCCGAGCCCGCCTCCTGACCCCTCCGAAGGCGGGGAGACGTTCGGGTCGGGCCGGCCGCACTGGCCCCCGGTTCGGCGCACTTTGCCTACGCTGGGTGACTTGGAGCAGGTCTCTCCCGCCCCAGCCTTCCTTG
This sequence comes from Actinopolymorpha pittospori, assembly GCF_014873875.1. Lineage (GTDB taxonomy): Bacteria > Actinomycetota > Actinomycetes > Propionibacteriales > Actinopolymorphaceae > Actinopolymorpha > Actinopolymorpha pittospori. Next base: position 4,885,537 of record NZ_JADBEM010000001.1, read on the forward strand.
GATGAACGTCGGGCCATCCAGACGTTCCCTCCGGTCCCGGTGCGGGTAGAACTCCCCGGCTGGCAACGAGGTAGGAGGAAGGACGGAGACCGGATGGTTCGTGCCAGGCAGGTCATGGTCGCGACGTTCGGGGCCCTGACGACGCTGAGCGGACCGCGGGCCCGCCTCGAGTCGCCGGGTGCCGCCTGGGGCCGGATCGGGCCCCCAGGGGTCGCCGCCTGGCAGGCCGCGCGTTCCACCGGGCGCCTCCTTCCCGATCCGCTGACGACCGCACCAGCCTCCGTCGCGGCGTTCTTCGCCGGCCTGCCGCGCCGTGAGCGGGTCGACCTGGCCCGGGCGTTTCCCGCTCTCGTGGGAAACCTGGACGGCGTACCACCGACCCTGCGCTTCGCCGCGAACCGGTACGAGGTGGTGGTCTCGAAGGTCGCGGCGGGAGTGAACCTGCGTGGCCGCCGGATCCTCGCCCTCGACCCGCGCGACCGCGGCCTGGCCGTCGAGGTGTTCGGCGACCTCCGGACGGCCACGAGGGTCGCGGTGATCGTCCCGGGAGCGGGCGCGGATCTCCACCACCTGGACGGCGAGGGTGGCGTCGCGACCGCCGGCCGGGCGCTGCTCGCCGAGGCGGAACGCCAGCGCCCCGGTTCCCGGCTGGCGGTGATCGCCTGGGCCGGGTACACCACGCCGACCGCGCCCGTGCCCTCCGGAGCACAGGGCGGCCTGGCGCGGCACGGTGCCGCCCGTCTGCAGCGGTTCCTCTCCGGGCTCACGGCGTACACGTCCGCACCGATCGGGCTCCTGTGCCACAGCTACGGATCGGTCGTGTGCGGTCTCAGTCGGCTGCCCAGACAGGTGAGCGACATCGCGGTGTTCGGAAGTCCGGGCGTCCGGGCCGAGAGCGCACACGCGCTGTCCTCGACCGCACGGGTCTGGGCCGGGCTCGCGGCCGGCGATCCCGTCCGGTGGCTGCCGACCATGCGGTTCGGCGACTACGGACACGGGCGCAACCCCGTCGAACCCGCCTTCGGCGCGCGCGTCTTCGCGACCCACGGCGCCCGTGGACACAGTGGCTACTTCGCCACCGACACCGACTCACTGCGCAACCTGGCCCGAATCGCGCTGGGCCACTGCGAGGCCGTCACCGTCGCGCCCGCGCCACCCTTCCGGACCTAGCGATCCGCAGGACACGCCCAGGGCACACGTCCGGGACGGTACGGGTCCGGCCGGGGAAACGGTCAGGGTCTTACCTGATGAGGATGCCGTGCCCGGCGAGTCATCATCTCCGCATGAGCCCAGTCACTGGCACTTCTCCGCAGGGCGCCCCTTCGTCGGGTGCCGTTCGAGTCTCCGACGCCGAACGCGATCGGGCCGTCGAGATGTTGCAACTGGCGTACACCGAAGGCCGCATCGACCACCACGAACTCGACCAGCGGATCGAGGCCGCGCTCGGCGCCCTCGACCGCGCCGACCTCGCCCAGGCGCTGCGCGGCCTGCCGCTGCCCGCCATGTCGAGCGAGCGGGTCGCGCCCTCGACCGCGGTCGCACCCAACGCAGGGACGCTCACCAGTTCGGAGCGGAGCTGGGCCATGGTCGCGCACTGGTCCGGGATCGCCACCCTCTTCGTCGGACCCGCGGTCATCGCGGCGACGAAGGGGAAGGAGTCGGCGTACGTCCGGACGCAGGCGTACGAGGCGATCAACTTCCAGCTCAGCTTCCTCGGCGTGATCATCGCGCTCGGCATCCTGACCGGGATCACCTTCGGTGTCACCGGGATGCTGTTCGGCCCGCTGACCCTGGTCTGGTTGCTGTTGTCGGGGCTCGGCGGTCTGTCGGCGGCCGGCGGCAACCGCTTCCGCTACCCCTGGTCGTTCCGGCTGCTCGGCTAGGACACGACCCGGTCCCTGGGGCCCGGCGTCGGGACGAAGCTGGGTCCGCCCGTGCACCTCGCGGCACGTGCCGCTCGGGCGGCCGCGGGTGGCCGTGATGCGGACAGGACGCCACGCCGATCACCCGACCGGCTAGGGTCGCGGTGATGCGCGCTTCCTCGCCGTCCCGCGAGATACGGCGGGCCCGCCTCGCGGTGGCCGTCACATTCCTCGTCCATGCGGCCATCTTCGCCACCTGGGCTCCTCGGATCCCCTCGATCAAGCAGGCCCTCGATCTCGACACGGGTTCCCTCGGCATCGCCCTCGGTGGCATGTCCGTCGGCCTGCTGATCGGCACCCGGCTGACCGGCCGGATGGAGAAGCGAGGTCGTACCGGGCTGGCCATGCGGATCATCGTTCCGCTGCAGGCGGTCGCGCTGCTCGGCCCGGCGTTCGCGACCAACCTGCTGACCCTGACCATCGCGCTCGCCGTCCTCGGCCTTCTCGGCGGCATGCTCGACGTCGCGATGAACGCGCACGCGGTCGCCGTCGAGCGTCTGTACGGCAGACCGATCATGTCCGGCTTCCACGGTCTGTGGAGCCTGGGTTCTATGGTGGGCTCGGCCGTGGCCGCCCTGGTCGCCCGGATGAGTGTCGACGTGCACGTGCACTTCGCGGTGGCCGGCTTCGTCTGCGCCGCCGCGAGCGCGCCGGTGCTCGCCTGGCTGCTCCGGCCCGAACGCGAGTCCGCCATCACCGGCCACCACGTGGAGACTCCGCACAGCGCGCGCCCGCCCGTCGGGCTGGCCATCGTGGTGGTGATGGCCGTGATGGGGTTCGGCTCGTTCCTGGGGGAGGGAGCGATCGCCGACTGGAGCGCGGTCTTCCTGAACGAGGACCGTGGTGCCTCCGTCGGCTTCGCGGCCCTCGGGTTGTCCGTCTTCTCCGGTGCCATGACGGCCTCCAGGCTGATCGCGGACCGCGTCGGAGCCCGGCTCGGTCCGGTCCTCGTCGCCCGTGCCGGCGCGGCGCTCGGCGTCCTCGGCTACCTCGTCTTCCTGCTGGTCCCGTCGCCCGGTCTGGCCCTGGTGGGCTTCGCCATCGCGGGGTTCGGGATCGGGCCCGCCGTACCCGTCGTCTTCAGCGCAGCCGGCAACACCCGCACGGCCAACCGGGCGTCGGTTCTCGGGCCGGTCGTGTCGGCCGGCTATCTCGGCTCCGTGCTGGGACCGGTCGTGATCGGGGCCGTCGGCCACCAGGTCGGGCTCACCTGGGCTCTCGCCATTCCACTCGGATTCGTCGTGCTCATCTTCTTCACCGCCGGGCTGCTCGGCAGCGCGGCCGGTGGGGAGATCGAGGCGAACGTCACCGCCGGCGTCGGAGCGTCGGCCGGTTCCGCACCCAACGCCGGCGGGGGTCCCTCGTCGCGGTCGGAGCCGTAGAACGCTCGACCGGCCGAGGGCGGCGGCGCGCGCGGCACACGCCACCGCCCCCACGACCGGGTCAGGCGCGCGGTCGGTGTTCGCACGCGGCCCACTGCGCCGCGGCGCCCTCGTGCAGCGCGGCGTACACGTCGTCGCGCAACCGGTTGGCGTCGGCGTCGGTGAGCGTGCGGTCGAGCGCCCGCAGCAGCAACCGGACCAGCACGTTGCGTTGTCCCGGCGCGATCCCGAGGCGGGCCCGCGCGCTGTCGGGCAGGTCGTCGTACGCCGTCTCGCTCAACACCTCAACGGTCTCCGCGACGTCGGCGTCCTCACCCAGCGCCGCCCGTACGCGGTCGCCGAGCACCTCGGCGGAGGTGTCCGCCCGGGGGCCGACGACCACCGACAGGTCCCGTCGTACCGGTGGCATGTGCGACACCGCGCGGTACGGCGTCCGGTCCAGCATCTGGGTGGCGACCCGCGGATCCGCCGACCGCAACAGCCGGATGTCGGGGATCCCCTTGCCCAGCATGAGCAACCGGTCCAGGCCGAGCCCCATCGCGAGCCCGGTCCAGGCGGGCACCGGAAGCCCGGCACCGGCGAGGACGTCCGGCGCGGCGAGTCCGCACTCGCCGATCTCGATCCACTGGCCGTCCCACCACACGTCGACCTGGCGGCCTCGTTCGGTGTAGGGGTGGACCTTCGGTTCGGTCCGCCACCGGCTGCCGGGCAGGGCCGACTCGACGACGAGCGCGATCATCTCGGTGAGGTCGTCCTCGTCGCAGGGCCGGTCGTGCCGGAGTCGCCACAGGTCCATCTGGTGCGGCGTACCCGTGTGCTGCCAGTCGACGCTGTCGCGCCGGTAACAGATGCCGGGACAGGCGAGGAGCAGGTCGGCCGGTGCGTCCGGGTCACCCGCCAGCGCTCGGAGCGCGCCCGGAACCATCGCGCTGCTGTGGCTGCGCAGCACGTGCCCGGCGTCGACGTAGCGCGTGTAGCGCTCCTCCCGGGTCACCGCTCCGGGTGGGTAGCCCAGGTTGTCGTAGTTGTCGGCGAGCGGAACGACGGGATGGGCCCGGACGATGCGCACACCACAGTTCCACGCGGTACGCAGCCCCTGGACCAGGTCGTCGACCACGGACTGCAGGGCGTGCGGCCCCTGCGCCGGATCGGCGAGGTCCCGGACCGCGAGACAGGCCTGTGCCTCGGCGGCCGACAGGGCCACGGGTGGGCGTTCGTCGCGTTCGTCCACCACATGGGCGGGGGAGGGCGTGGTCGGGGTCGGACCGTGCCCGGTCGGGGCAGCGTGCTGGGCCGCGGCAGCGGTGTGCGGGGTCGGGGCAGGAGGGTGCAGAGGGTTGGACATCGAGGTCTCCTCGCGCGGGTTGGCTGCGGAAGGTGCGGAAGGACTCACACACCCCGACCGGCCGCGGAGGTCCGCACGGGAGAACGCCGTCAGCGCTCGACGGTGACGATCAGGTTCGCGGAAGGGAACCGGTCACCACGGGCATACGCGGCAATCCACCCCGACGGCACCGCTGTGCCGGTCGGGGCGACGAAATCGCCGTACGTACATACCCACGGACGCAACGGTACGGCCTTCTCACCACCCACCGCCACTCCCGGCGGGGGTCGCCTCCTCCTCAGGACGGACACCGAGGCGCCAGAAAACCCACCCATGGGGCGACACCTCGCGAGACGTGGACCCCGTACGGTGAGCATCGTCAATCAGTCCCTTGCGTCCAGGGAGGCACCGGTGGGACGGATCGAGGCGACCAACCTCTCCAAGACCTACGGCGCGAAACGAGCGGTCGACGATCTGTCGTTCACCGTCGAGCCGGGGGTGGTGACGGGGTTCCTCGGCCCGAACGGCGCGGGCAAGTCGACGACCATGCGGCTGATGCTCGGCCTCGACCACGGCGGCGGCCGCACCCTCTTCGACGGCAAGCCCTACTCGCGGCTCACCCACCCGATGCGGCATGTCGGTGCGGTCCTCGAGGCCAAGGCGTTCCATCCGACCCGGACCGCCCGCAACCATCTGCTGATGCTCGCGGCCGCCAACGGCATCCCTCGGCAGCGCGTCGACGAGGTGCTCGAGTACGTCGGACTCAGCGATGTCGCCGGCAAGAAGCCGCGGACGTTCTCCCTCGGTATGGGGCAGCGGCTCGGGCTCGCCTGTGCGCTCCTCGGAGATCCGCACACGCTGATCCTCGACGAGCCCGCGAACGGTCTCGACCCCCAGGGCATCACCTGGCTGCGTAACTTCCTGAAGACCTACGCCTCCACCGGCAAGACGGTCTTCGTCTCGAGTCACCTGTTGGCCGAGATGGGGCTGATGGCCGACCGGCTGGTCGTCATCGGTCGCGGCCGGCTGATCGCCTCCGGCGCCGTCGACGACTTCGTCCGGTCGGCGTCGCGGACGACCGTGACGGTGCGAACGCCGCAGCCCGACCGGCTGGTCGAGGCCCTCCGGGCGGCCCATGCCGGCGTCCAGCCGGCACCCGACGGTGCCCTCATGGTCACCGGCCCCGACCAGGCGAAGGTCGGCGAACTCGCGTTCTCCGCGGGCGTCGTCCTCCACGAACTCTCCACCCGGACAGCGACGCTGGAAGAGGCCTTCCTCGAGGCGACCGGTGGATCCGAGGAGTACATCGCCCAGATCGGTGGCCCACCCGGACCCCCAGGGGCGGCCGGCCAGTTCGGTGCACCCGGGCAGTTCGTCCCATCCGGTGGAGCGCCTGGGCAGTTCGGTCCGCCGGGTGGTCCGCCCGGTCAGTACGCCGCGCCGGGTCAGTACCCCCCGCCGGGCCAGTACGGCGCACCCGGTCAGCACGGCGCACCCGGTCAGCACGGCGCACCCGGTCAGCACCAGGGCCCCCCGCCCGCTTCCTCGTCATCCGCCGGAGGCAACCGATGATCGACGCACTGCGCTTCGAATGGGTGCGGATCCGCACGCTGCGTTCGACCTACTGGCTCACCGTGCTGCCGCTCGTCCTCAGTGGGGCGGTCGCCGGGATCATCTCCTACGTCTCCCGTAACGATCCGATCCAGCCCGACCTGGCCGGCGTGGTCCTCACCGGTGGCTCGGCGTTCAGTCCGCTGCCGTTCACCGCCGTCTTCATGGGGATCATGGGCGTCTTCGCGTTCGGGCACGAGTACCGCCACGGGACGATCCTGCCCACCCTGACCGCGGTGCCGAAGCGCGGTTCCCTGGTTTTCGCCAAGGCGCTCGTGATCGCCGTGTGGGCGCTGGTCCTCGCGGTCGTGAGCGTGCTGATCAACTGGGGCCTGGCGAAGCTGCTGTCCGGCGACTCGCTGCCGATCACCTCCGACCAGATGGGCCCGGCGCTGCTGGGCTACCTCGGCTTCGTCGTCCTGTGGGGACTGCTCGGCCTCGGCCTGGGTTCGCTGTTGCGCAACCTTCCGGCCGCGATGGTGCTGCTGTTCGTCGTGCCCCTGGTGGTCGAGCCCCTGCTCGGCGCGCTGACGATGATCCCCGCGCTCGAGTCGCTCCGTGAGTACGTCAACTACCTGCCGTTCACGGCTGGTAACGCGATGTCGCAGACGGTGTCGACGGAGGCGGTGGCCCCGGGTGCGTCGTTCGGGGACCAACCGAGCCGGGCCGTGAGCAGCCTGACCTTCACCGCCTGGGTGGCCGCGTTGTTCGCCCTGGCGACCACGCTCTTCCACAAGCGCGACGCCTGACCGCACCCCGGCAGGGCCCCTCTCGCGCTTGGGTGTGGAACAGTGAGACGATCGGACCACATCTGGATATCGTTTGACCTGATTCCAAGGAGTGGCCGTGACGTCGGCACCGAGCGTTTCGTACTCGATCACTGTGCGGCTCGAGGTGCCCGCGGGAGGCCGGGCGGTGAGCGAGCTCACCGCGGCTGTCGAACACGCCGGTGGCACTGTCACCGCGCTCGACGTGACCGCCTCGGGACACGAGCGGCTGCGCATCGACGTGACCTGTGCCGCCACCGACACCGCGCATGCCGACCGGTTGGTGGAGGTGCTGCGGCAGGTCCCCGACGTCATCATCCACAAGGTCTCCGACCGCACGTTCCTCATGCACCTCGGCGGCAAGATCGAGATGCAGGCCAAGCACCCGATCCGCAACCGTGACGACCTGTCGATGATCTACACCCCGGGTGTCGCGCGGGTGTCGCTGGCGATCGCCGCCAACCCCGACGACGCGCGGCGGCTCACCATCAAGCGCAACAGCGTCGCCGTGGTGACAGACGGGTCCGCGGTCCTGGGGCTGGGCAACATCGGGCCGCAGGCGGCCCTGCCGGTCATGGAGGGCAAGGCGGCACTCTTCAAGCGGTTCGCCGGCATCGACGCCTGGCCGATCTGCCTCGACACCCAGGACGTCGACACCATCGTCGAGGTCGTCCGCAGCATCGCCCCGGGGTTCGCCGGCATCAACCTCGAGGACATCTCCGCGCCACGCTGTTTCGAGGTCGAACGCCGACTGCGCGACCTGCTCGACATCCCGGTCTTCCACGATGATCAGCACGGCACCGCGATCGTCGTCCTCGCCGCGCTCACCAACGCGCTCCGCATTGTCGGCAAGGACATCGGGCACGTCCAGATCGTCATGTCGGGCGCCGGTGCCGCCGGCAGCGCGATCCTGCGTCTCATGCTCGCTGCCGGCGCCAAGGACGTCCTGGTCGCCGACGTCGACGGCGTGATCCACCCCGAACGGCAGGGGCTTTCTCCCGAGCTCGCCTGGATCGCCGAACAGACCAACCACGCGCACTACACCGGCGACGTGCGCGGTGCGGTCGCCGGTGCCGACGTGTTCATCGGGGTGTCCGCGCCCAACGTCCTGACCGGCGCCGACATCGCGACCATGAATCCCGGATCGATCGTCTTCGCGCTCGCCAACCCCGAGCCCGAGGTCGACCCGGCGGAGGCCCGTGAGCACGCGAGCGTCGTCGCGACCGGACGCAGTGACTACCCCAACCAGATCAACAACGTGCTCGCGTTCCCCGGCGTCTTCCGCGGTCTGCTCGACGCGCACAGCCATCACGTCGACGACAGCATGCTGCTGGCGGCGGCGCAGGCGATCGCCGACGTCGTGAGCGAGGGTGAGCTGAACGCCAACTACGTGATCCCCAGCGTCTTCCACCCCGACGTGCACAACGCCGTCGCCGCGGCGGTGCGGGAAGCGGTCTCGGCGGCCAGCGATTGATGAGACGCGTCACGGGGGCGGGCTCCGCGGCCTGGTGGGTGGCGTTCCTGCTCGCCTGCGCGATCAACCTGTTCGGGATCTACTCCCCACGTCAGCCTGGTCCCGAGGCGACTTTCGCGTACGAGGACAAACTCGCCCACATGCTGATCTTCGCCGCGGTTGCGTGGACCGGACGTCAGGTCAGGCTGCCCACCGGGTGGCTCGTCGGGATCCTGGCGCTGCACGCGGTGGTCAGTGAGACAGTCCAGGCGACCCTGCTGCCGCAGCGTTCCGGCGACGTCTTCGACGCCGCGGCGGACCTCTTCGGCGTGCTGCTCGGCATCGGGTTGGCACAGATCTTGTCGGCGCGGGGACGAAGACCGCGAGAAGGTCGTGAGGCGAGGCAGGACGCGGGATCATGAGACTATGAGCGGGCCGTACTTCACCGGGCAGTTGCTCGTCGCGACACCGGCACTGAGCGACCCCAACTTCGCTCGCAGTGTCGTACTCATCCTCGATCACGACGGCGATGGCGCCCTCGGCGTGGTGGTCAACAAGCCCACCGACCTTCCGGTCACGTCCGTGCTCGCACCCTGGACCGACATGGTGTGCCAGCCAGACGTGTTGTTCCACGGTGGTCCGGTGGCGACCGACTCCGCGCTGGCGCTGGCGGAGGTGCCCGACGGTCTGGACGCCGAACCCCTCGGCTGGCGCCGGCTCTACGGCCGGCTCGGGCTGGTCGACCTCGACACCCCACCGGAGCTCCTCGCGGGCGGTGTGCGTGGAATGCGCGTGTTCGCCGGCTACTCCGGATGGTCACCCGGCCAGCTGGAGGCGGAGGTCAAGGAGGGCGGCTGGTACGTCGTCGACTCCGAACCCGCTGACGCGTTCACCCTTGACCCCACCACGCTGTGGCGCCGGGTGTTGCGCCGCCAACCTGATGAGCTCGCCCTTGTCGCCACCTTCCCCGACGACCCCACGCTGAACTAGGTTCGCGACCCCCCGCATGTGGACGCCCCGCATCCATGCTGGCTGCGTTGTCGTCGGCGCGGCCGGTGCCGGGCTCGCCGGTTCGGCGATCACGTGTTCACATGTCGGCATGATCCACCGGACCCGCCTAGACTTGCGCGGGTGAGTACGCAGCTGAGTCCTGGTGCCCAGACGATCGAGGAAACCCGTGCGCTTCCCTCGCACGGTGACGACGGCGATCACGAGCGCTTCTCCCATTACGTGCCGAAAGAGAAGCTTGTCGAGGCGATGGTCACCGGTACGCCGGTCATCGCGTTGTGCGGCAAGGTGTGGGTGCCCAGCCGGGACCCGGAGAAATACCCGGTCTGCCCGGAGTGCAAGGAGATCTGGGAAGGTCTGCCGCCTGGCGGCGGCGGTGAGGACGGCGACTGACCGGTCCGCCTGTCGGTCCCTCGGTCCACCCTTCGTCCCGGGCCGTGCTTTACGGCACGGGCCGGGTCCGCGGAAGCTGACGCCCTCGCGGCGGCTCGATGGTCTCGTTCCACTGGCGACGGCGTTCCTGGTCGACGCAGACGGCCTCCCAGGCGTTGCGTCGCGCGGCGTCAGGACCGTGGATGAGTGACGCGAGCCGCCCCACCATCGATCGCGCGCTGCCGACGAGCGTGCGCGGTCGCGAGGGTGCGACGTTCGGTGGCTGGGCGTCGGACGTGGTGGACTCGGCGGACTCGGCGGACGTGGTGGAGATGGCCATGGCGTCTCCTCATCGGGTGTCCCACCGAAAGAAGCGGTGAGACACGCTGTCCTCGGATCTGCGGTCTCTCTTTCCGAGGATGCGGACGCGGTGTTGCCGCCAGGTTGCCGGCGAGTCAAACCTCTTCGACGAGTGCGCGCCCCGACGTGGACGGCGATCGGCCCGGCCGGCGGACGGTGATCGGCGTCGGCCGTGGGAGAGGGATCAGGTCTGAGCCTGCGACTTGCCGGACGAACGAGGTGGCCGGGACGCGTCACGGGTGGCCGGCGCGCTGGTCCGGCGACGCCTCGTCGGACGGCGACCGGCGTTCACCGCCAGGTCGACCACGTCGTTCCACTGCTGGCGACGCTGCAGGTCGGCGCAGACGGCTTCCCAGGCGTTGCGCTGGCCGATGTCTCCGTCGAGTCCAGGCATCCGAGCCGCCACCTGGCCGACGACACGACGGGCGGCATCCACAAGGCCCCCTTGCGCCCGCGCAGCCTGCTTTCCGTCGGACGTGGACGCGGCATCATCGACCATCGCTGCTCCTCATCGATTTCCCCGACCGAATCCACGCGTCGCGTGGGTCCGGCACCGCTCTCGATATTCCCCACTCTCTGTTGCTCGATAGTTACAGGTTGGTCAAGCCTGCGCCAGGTCTTTGGTTCGGTACCCACGAACCATCCGATTACGGAACAGCCGCTCCTCACCGTGGAAAAGTCGGGGCCGGGTGCCGACATCCGGTCCTTCCCCACCTGTTCAGCGGGGCTGTCGACCAAACCTCCGGCACGGGCGGAGGGACGTGTCGCCGCCGCGTTTCCACGTGGGTGCGACTCCGCCTATCACTCACTCGCTCGGTCGCCTCGGCGTGGTCCTTGGTGGGTTTCGCGTAAGAGCAGGCTAATGTCGCGGGTCGGACGTTCCTCCGGAATGTGGCCCGAAGACACCCGGTTCCGCGACCACTGCGCTCGCGGCCGGCTCGAACGACCATCCCGCCGAGCGGAAGGGACGATGTGAGTACGCCCGCGTCGACGACCGAGACCCGACACCCTCGCGCCGACGGCCCGTGGGGCAGGTTGCGCGCCTGGCAGCAGGAAGCCTTCGACGGTTACACGGCCAACAGTCCGCGCGACTACCTCGCGGTCGCGACGCCCGGTGCCGGCAAGACGGCGTTCGCCCTCACGATCGCGGCCGACCTGCTGGCTCGCCGGGTCATCGAGCGGATCATCGTGGTGACCCCGACCGAGCACCTGAAGCGGCAGTGGGCAGACGCGGCCGCACGCGGTGACGTCGCGCTCGACCCGGCGTTCGCCGGCCGTGGCGGACGCACGAGCCGCGACTTCCACGGTGTCGTCGTGACCTACGCGGGTGTCGCCGCCGCGGCGCTCGCCTTGCGGGTGCGCTGCGAGCGGTTCAAGACGCTGGTCATCCTCGACGAGATCCACCACGCGGGCGACGCGCTCACCTGGGGTGAGGCGGTGCGGGAGGCGTTCGAGCCGGCCACCCGCCGGATCTGTCTCACCGGTACGCCGTTCCGCAGTGACGCGAACCCGATTCCGTTCGTGTCGTACGTGGAGGACACCGAAGGCGTCCCACGCAGCGCGGCCGACTACGGCTACGGCTACGGCCGGGCGCTCGCCGACGGGGTGGTTCGCCCGGTGCTCTTCCTCGCGTACTCCGGCGACATGCGGTGGCGCACCAGCGCCGGCGACGAGGTGGCCGCCCGACTCGGTACGCCTCTCACCAAGGACATGGCCGCGCAGGCCTGGCGGACGGCCCTGGACCCGGCCGGCGACTGGATCCAGACCGTCCTGCGGGCCGCCGACACCCGCCTGACCGAGGTACGCCGCCACGTACCCGACGCGGGCGGGCTGGTGATCGCGACGGACCAGGACTCCGCCCGCGCCTACGCCAAGACCCTCGGGCAGATCGCGGGGGAGCGACCCACGATCGTGCTCTCCGACGAACCGACCGCGAGCAAACGGATCGGGCAGTTCGCCGAGGGCGACAGCCGGTGGATGGTCGCCGTACGCATGGTCAGTGAGGGTGTCGACGTCCCCCGACTCGCCGTCGGCGTCTACGCCACCGCGACGCAGACTCCGTTGTTCTTCCAGCAGGCGGTCGGCCGTTTCGTCCGGGCCCGCCGGCGTGGGGAGACGGCCTCGCTCTTCCTGCCGACCGTGCCGGTGTTGCTGCGGTACGCGGCCGAGATGGAGGTCCTCCGCGACCACGCGCTCGGTCGCCCGATCCGCGACGAGGACGACATCTTCGCCGCGGAGAACGACCTGCTCGCCGAGGCCGCCCGGGGCGAGTCCAACGCCGATCTGCTGGAGAAGCCGAAGTTCCAGGCGATCGGGTCGGAGGCGGCGTTCGACCGGCTCGTCTACGACGGCAACGAGTTCGGCGGTGAACTCGGCGAGGACGAGACCGAGTTCCTCGGTATCCCTGGCCTGCTCGAACCGCAGCAGATGCGGGAACTGCTGCAGCGGCGGCGCAGTTCGCGCGATGCCCCCACCGCGGTACCGGCGCCCACCCCGGCGGGTGCCGAGGCCGAACCCGAGGCCGCGGCCTACGAACGGCTCAGCGTCCTGCGTCGCGAGCTCAACGGTCTCGTCGGAGCGTGGCACCACCGGACCGGCCAGCCCCACGGCGCTGTCCATGCCGAGCTGCGGCGGGTGTGTGGCGGTCCCCTCGCCGTGCAGGCCTCGGCCGAACAGCTGCAGGCACGGATCGACATGATCCGCGCCTGGGCGGTGAAGCGGACGTCCTGAGCGCGGGCTCACGACCCGCGCGACGACGATTCGGACCAGTCCTCAGGGGCGCTCGCGGCCGTCCTCCTCGGCCGTCCGCACCAACAGGGGCACCGCGCGGGAGTGCAGCCGGGTCGCCAACACGATGACCGTCGACGTACGCACGATCCCGTCGTAGGCGAGCAGCTCGTCGATGACGCGCTGCAGGTCGGTGTTGGAACGCGCCACCAGCCGGGTCATCATGTCCGCGCTGCCGCTGATCGTGTGCGCCTCCATCACCTCGGGAATGCCCGCGAGGTGCCGGGTGACCGCCGCGTGCCCGGCGCCCTGCCGGAGTTCCAGCGTGGCGAACGCCGTCACGCCGAAGCCCAGGGCCGCCGGATCGACCTGCGGTCCCCAGCCGCGGATGACGCCCGACCGCGCGAGCCGGTCGAGGCGGGCCTGGATCGTGCCGCGCGCCACTCCGAGTCGGCGGGAGGCCTCCAGGACGCCCACCCGCGGCTCCGCCGCGAACAGCTGCACGATCCGCGCGTCGAGCTCGTCCACCGGCGCACCCACGCTGGCCTCCCTGCTGCCGAAAGCGTTGTACAAAGTGGACCTTTTGCCCGGTGAATCTTGTCAGGAACCTGGGCACTCTGTACACGCCGGTGAGGGAGCATTGCACAGAGTGTCGAACGTGGGAAAGGCTCCAGGTAGCGGCGGGATGACGAGGAGGAAGCGATGACGGTGACCGGATCGGGTGCCGGGGGCGCCCACACGACCGAGACCGGAACCCCCGTCGGGGGGACGGCGCTGACCACGGAGGAACGGGCGGCAGACCTGCGCCTGGACCAGCTCCGGCAGCTGGTCGGGCTGGTCGACTACGACGCCTCGCGCGACCCGTTCCCGGTCACCGGTCTGGACGCGGTGGTCTTCTGCGTCGGCAACGCCACCCAGACGGCGGGCTACTACCAACTCGCCCTGGGCATGGACCTCGTGGCCTACGCCGGTCCCGAGACGGGAGTCCGCGACCGCAGGTCCTACGTCCTGCGTTCGGGCTCGGCGAGGTTCGTCTTCGAGGGGGCGGCAGCGCCGGGGAGTTCGCTCCTCGAGCACCATGAGAGGCACGGGGACGGCGTGACCGACATCGCGCTCGAGGTCCCCGACGTCGACCGGTGCGTCGAACACGCCCGTGCGCAGGGCGCCACCATCCTCGAAGAGCCCCACGACCGAAGCGACGACCACGGGACGGTGCGGTGCGCGGCGATCGCGGCGTACGGCGACACCCGGCACACCCTCATCGACCGGTCCCGGTACGACGGCCCCTATCTGCCGGGCTTCGTCGCGAGGTCGAGCACGGTCGCCCGGACCGACGGACCGCGGATCTTCGAGGCGGTCGACCACTGCGTCGGAAACGTCGAACTCGGCCGGATGGATGAGTGGGTCGACTTCTACGGCCGGGTCCTCGGTTTCATCAACATGGCGGAGTTCGTCGGTGACGACATCGCGACGGAGTATTCCGCGTTGATGAGCAAGGTGGTCGCCAACGGAAACCACCGGGTCAAGTTTCCACTCAACGAACCCGCCGTAGGCAAGAAGAAGAGCCAGATCGACGAATATCTCGAGTTCTACGCGGGTCCGGGCTGCCAGCACATCGCCCTGGCCACCCATGACATTCTCGCGGCGGTCGACACCCTGCGGGCGAGGGGCGTCGAATTCCTGAACACACCGGACTCCTACTACGAGGACCCCGAACTCCGCGCGCGGATCGGAAACGTTCGGGTCCCCGTCGACGAACTCCAAAGGCGCGGTATTCTCGTCGACCGGGACGAGGACGGTTATCTCCTGCAGATCTTCACCGCACCGATCGGTGACCGTCCGACCGTGTTCTACGAACTCATCGAACGCCACGGCTCGCTCGGCTTCGGCAAGGGGAACTTCAAGGCTCTGTTCGAGGCGATCGAGCGGGAGCAGGAGCGCCGCGGCAACCTCTGAGCCACGGCCCGCGCGACGACCGGGGCGCATGCCCGAGCGCGGTCTCAGGCATGCCGTCGACGGTGCGAGCCCCGTACGGTATGCCCCATGACGGACGACTCCCTTGACGCGCTGACCGCCGCCCTGCGGGCCGAGTTGCCGGCCGACTCGGTCATCACCGACCCTGACCGGCTCGAGTCGTACCGCCACGACATGGCGAGGTTCTGCCCCGCCGGCACGCCGGCGGTCGGCGTGCAGGCTCGGGCGACCGCCGACGTCCAGCACGTGCTCCGCGTCGCGTCGCGGCTGCGCGTCCCGGTCGTGCCGCAGGGTGGACGTACCGGCCTGTCCGGCGGCGCCAACGCCGTCGACGGCTGCATCGTGCTCATGCTCGACAAGATGAACCGCATCATCGAGATCGACGCGCCCAACCGGGTCGCGGTCGTCCAGCCCGGTGTCTTCAACGCCACGCTGTCCGCCGCGGTGGCCGAGCACGGGCTGTTCTACCCACCGGACCCGAGTAGCTGGGAGATCTCCACGATCGGTGGCAACCTCGCCACCAACGCGGGCGGGCTGTGCTGCGTGAGGTACGGCGTCACCAGTGACTTCGTTCGTGGCCTCGAGGTCGCGTTGGCCGACGGAGAGGTGCTGCGGACCGGACGACGCACCGCCAAGGGGGTCGCGGGTTACGACCTCACCCGGCTCTTCGTCGGGTCGGAAGGGACACTCGGCGTGATCACCGAGGCGACCCTCGCGTTGCGGCCGCCGGGCCTGGAGCCTCGGACCGTCGCGGCGCTCTTCCCGACCGTCATGGCCGCCGGGGACGCGGTCGCCCGGGTGGTCGCCGGGGGACAGGTGCCGAGCCTGTTGGAGTTCATGGACCAGTCGTCGCTGCGGGCCGCCAACGCCTACCGCAACATGGGCTTGCCCGAGCACGCCGCCGCGATGCTCATCGCGCAGTCCGACGGGCCGCGGGCGGCGGACGACATCGCCGCCATCGCCGCCCGGTTCACCGAGGCGGGTGGGTTCGACGTCGTCGAGGCGGAGGACGCCGCCGAGGGCGACCTGCTGCTCGCCGCCCGGCGGGAGTCCCACTTCGCGCTCGAGGCGCTCGGCGCCTGCCTCACCGACGACGTGTGTGTGCCGCTGAGCCATCTCGCCGACTTCGTTCACCAGGTGGAGAAGGTCGCGCTCGACGTCGACCTGACGATCGCCATCGTGGGCCACGCGGGCGACGGCAACCTTCATCCGAACGTCATGTTCGACGCCGCCAAGGAGGACCAGGTTGCCCGGGCGATCCGGGCGTTCGACGAGATCATGCGGATCGGCCTGGAGATGGGTGGGACGGTCACCGGTGAGCACGGAGTCGGCACCCTCAAGCGCGACTGGCTCGCCCGCGAACTCGGCCCGGTCTCGTTGCGCGTCCACCAGGATCTGAAGCGGCTGTTCGATCCGGCCGGAATCCTCAATCCGGGGAAGGTGCTCGCCTCCTGAGTGGGCGGATGGCGATTCCCCGCGCCTTTGTATTCATCTGTTGAATGCAATGTTGTCCGTATTCGGTCTTTGTATACAAATAGCGACTTGATGATCGCTGGACGTATCCGGGATCGGTCACGACCTGCGTGACTGCGTCTTTGACCCGAACACAACGGAACCATTTCGTTGTCATTCTCTTCTGGTGTCCACTCCCGCTTGGCCGTAACCTGCTGGACATCCGTCACCCGATCACTGCGCGGGGGACCTGGTTCCCCTGTGCGGGAAGGGAATTCAACGATGTCCGAACTCGGAAGTGGGCGCCCTTCGCGCCGGCAGTTCTTGATGAACGCCGCCCTGCTCAGTGCGGCTGCGGGAGTTGGTGGCGGCTTCCTGGCCGGTTGTGGTCAGGGCGGTAGCGGTGCCACAGGAAGCGACGGCAAGCCGGCCGGACGTTCGGGCAAGGAAGGCGAGACGCTCTTCATCGCTGGTTTCCAGTGGGGTCCCCCCAACCACTACAACCCGTTGGGGCAAAACGCCGCCTGGCCCGGCGGCCAGAACAACATGCAGCTCATCTACGAAACGCTTGTTCGTTTCAACCTGCTGGACGGAAGCCTGCAGCCCGGTCTCGGCAAGGAGATCCAGGAGCCCGACGCCAACTCCTTCGTCGTTCCTCTTCAGGAGGGCGCGAAGTGGCAGGACGGAAAGCCGGTCACCGCGGGGGACGTGGTCTACACGTTCGAGCTCGCGAAGCGTCACGCTGAGCTTTCCTACGCGTCCTTCTGGGACTACGCCGACAAGATCGAGGCCACTGACGACGCGACCGTCAAGGTCACCCTCGGCCGTTCGCCGTACAACCCGGCGCTGGTGAAGAACAGCCTGGCCACGACCTACATCCTGCCCAAGCACGTGTGGGAGCCCCTGGAGCAACAGGGCAAGCCGATGGGTCAGTTCGAGAACACCGAACCGGTCGGCTCCGGTCCCTACACCGTCGAGTCCTACAACCAGCAGCAGATCGCCCTCACCCGGCACGAGGAGTACTGGGGCAAGACGGTCAACGGCGGTCTGCCCAAGCCGAAGTACATCGTGCACCCCATCTTCAAGGGAAACCAGGACGGCGACCTGCGCTTCCAGCGTGGCGGTGTCGACGTGATGCAGCAGTTCACGCCGCAGATCTGGAAGATGTGGGAGGACCGGAAGCTCGCGGTCTCGACGTGGTACAAGAAGGCGCCCTACCACGTGCCCGGTGGCATGCCGATGCTCGTCGTCAACACCACCAAGAAGGGCCTCGACAACCCCAAGGTGCGCCGCGCTCTCGCGTTCGCCATCAACTACGGCGACATCGCGGACAAGGCGATGTCGCGTTACTCCGAGCCCGCGCAGTCAAGCGTCATCCTCCCCACCGGTGGTGAGTCGAAGTTCTTCGACAAGGAGAACGTCGCCGCCAACGGCTGGAAGTACGACGTGGCCCAGAGCAAGAAGATCCTCGAGGACGAACTCGGCGCCAAGAAGGGATCGGACGGCATCTACGTCCTTCCCGACGGCACCCGGCTCGGCCCCTACACCGCCCAGACCCCGACCGGATGGAGCGACTGGCAGAACGCGCTGCGGATCGTCGCGGCCAACGCCAAGGCGGCCGGCATCGAGATCCTCACGAAGTTCCCGCAGGCGCCCAACGTGACGAGCTCGGTCCAGGCGGGCGACTTCGACCTCGCGGTGTGGAGCGTCGCCTCCACGAGTGCGGCGACACCCTGGCAGCGGTTCCGCGACGTGCTCGACGACCGTGGGGTCGCGAAGCTCGGCCAGGCAGCGTTCTGGAACTACGGACGTTTCAAGGACCCCGCCGTCGCCGCCCTGCTCGACCGCGCCGCGGGTGCCGACGAGGCGCAGCAGAAGGAGATCTACCTCCAGCTCGACACGATCTTCATGCACAACGCGCCCATGATTCCGTTGATGTACCGGCCGCTGGAGTTCTTCGAGTTCAACGAGGTCAACTGGAAGAACTTCCCGAACGAGCAGAACTCCTACGCGCCGCCGATGTTCCAGGGTGCCGGCGTCGGCTGGCTCTACAAGATCGAGCGTGTCGCGTCGGCCTGACCGTCTGGTCGTACGAGGGGGAACACATCGTCGAAACGTGAGGGAACTGAATGCGGCTACGGAAGTACCTCGTCGGCAAGACGCTCTGGTATATCGGCGCGTTCCTTGTTGCGCTGGTCCTCAACTTCCTGTTACCCAGACTCGTACCAGGAAACCCGGTCGACGCGATCATCGCGCAACTCGGTCGGTCCGGCACGCAGGCCGAAAGCCTGCAACGGATTCACGAGCACTACGTAGCCGAATTCGGGCTCAACCACTCGATGGTGTCGCAGTTCTTCACCTACCTCGGAAATCTCGCGCACTTTGATCTGGGTACGTCGTTCGCGTCCTACCCGGCCAAGGTCGAGGGGCTGATCGGAGAGGCGCTGCCCTGGACGATCGGTCTGCAGTTGCCGGCCATCCTGATCGGTTGGCTGGTCGGCAACGCCCTCGGCGCGCTGGCGGCGTTCAAGGGCGGATGGTTCGACCGGGGCGCGTTCCTGAGTTCGCTGTTCCTGTCGAGCATGCCCTACTACTGCCTGGCGATCCTGCTGCTCTACCTGTGTGCCGTCGCGCTCCCGCTGCTGCCACCGGGAGGCGGCTACGAGCCGGGCACCCAACCCGCACTGACGCTCACGTTCATGATCGACGTGATGCGACATTACTGGTTACCGTTCCTCTCCCTCGTCATCATCTTCGTCGGCGGCCAGGCGGTCGGTATGCGCTCGATGGCGATCTACGAGCTCAACTCCGACTACGTCAACTACAGTCGCGGCCTCGGGCTGCCCGACAAGCGGATCGTGCGCTACATCTTCCGCAACGCGATGCTCCCGCAGGTGACCGGACTGGCGCTGTCGATCGGCACCCTCGTGGGCGGCGCACTCGTCACCGAGATCGTCTTCTCCTATCCCGGAATCGGGTCCCTGTTGTTCACCGCGATCGGTCAGAACGACTACCCGCTGATTCAGGCGATCACCCTGATCATCCTGGTCGCCGTCCTCGCCTCGAACTTCCTCGTCGAGATCGCCTACGGGTTCGTGGATCCGCGGATCCGTGCGGCGCAGGCAGGTGAACGCTGATGCGGACGATGCGGTTCACACCCCGGTTCTGGGCCTCGGCCGGAATCTTCGCCGTGGTGGTCCTCTTCGGTCTGGTCGGGCCGCTCGTCCTCGGCGGCAAGCTGGGCGAGGGTGTCGGTGGGCTCTACGACCCGCCCTCCGGCGCGGCCTGGCTCGGCACCGACGACCTGGGGCACGACGTCTTCACCAACCTCATGTTCGGCACCCGCACGTCCCTGATCATCGGCCTGGTCGCCGGTGCGATCGCCACCGTGATCGGCGTCGTCATCGGGCTCATCGCGGGCTACCACGGCGGCATTGTCGAGGAGGCGCTGATGGGCGCCACCAACGTCGCGCTGGCCATCCCCTCGATCGTCGTCCTCATCCTGCTGTCGGTCGCGCTGGACTTCCGGTCGGTCGTCGCCATGGCGATCGTCATCGCGATCACCAGTTGGCCATGGACGGCCCGAGCCGTACGCGCCCAGGCCAGCAGTGTCCGCACCCGCGAACACCTCGACGTCGCCCGGCTCTCCGGCGCCGGCACGTGGAACATCCTGGTGTGGGACGTGCTGCCGTACCTCATGTCCTACATCTGTATGGCCTTCGTCCTGCAGGTGTCCGGCGCGATCCTGGCGGAGGCGGGGCTGTCGCTGCTCGGCCTTGGCCCGAGCGGGAGCGTCTCGCTCGGCATCATGCTCAACTGGGCGCTGGTCGGTGAGTCTCTCCTCAACGGCGCGTGGTGGGCATTCATCCCGCCCACCGCGCTGCTGACGTTGATCGCCTTCGCGCTGCTGATGCTCCAGTCGAGCCTGGACGAGGTGTTCAACCCGCGGCTGCGCCGCGGCGGTCGCGGCGGTCGCGGTGCGCGTGCGGTCGCGGCCGGTCCGGTCGTGACCAGCGGAGCACTCGCGGTGGAGCAGGCCAGTCCGGTCGGCGACCTCGATTCGGTCGGGAGCGACCAGGAACCCGCCGGTACCGGCGACCACACGAGCGGAAGGTCGGGCAACGCATGAGTGGTGTGGTGACGACGGCGACCGGCTCGCTGCTGCGGGCAAGCCACCTGCGCGCGGCCTACAGCGGGGACGGCGGCCAGGTCGTCGCGGTCGACGACGTGTCGATCGACGTCGGCAAGGGCGAGGTTCTCGGCGTCGCGGGTGAGTCGGGCTGCGGAAAGTCCACGCTCGGCGCGATTCTGTCGCTGACCGTACGGCCGCCGCTGTTCGTGCTGGGCGGGGAGCTGGAGGTCGACGGCAACCAGCTCGACCTGGGCCCGGACCGCCGGCCGCCTCGGGCCTGGCGTGGCGAGGTGGTGTCCCTGCTGCCGCAGGGCGCGATGAACTCGCTCAGCCCGACGGTGCGGATCCGTGACTTCGCCTACGACGTGATCCGAGCCCACCAGCCCGGAGTGCGGCGACCCGACGCGATCGAGCGCACCCGGGAGCGGCTCGAACAGCTCGACCTGCCGGCGCGGGTGCTCGACTACTACCCCCACCAGCTCAGTGGGGGTATGAAGCAGCGGGTCGTCACGGTCGTGTCGACCCTGTTGAACCCGCGGTTGCTGATCGCCGACGAGCCGACGTCGGCGCTGGACGTCTCCTCCCAGCGAATCCTGATCGAGATGCTGCGGGAGATGCTGGCCCGCGACATCATCGGCGGTGTCATCTTCATCACCCACGACCTGCCGGTGCTCAACACGATCGCCGACCGGATCGCCATCATGTACGCGGGCAAGATCGCGGAGGTGGGCACCGCGAACGAGCTGATCAACCGGCCCCGGCATCCCTACAGCGGGGCGCTGTTGTCGTCGGTGCTCGTACCCGAACCCCAGATGCGACGAACCCGCGTCCGCGGTATCCCCGGTGCGCCGCCCAGCCTCGCTCATCCACCCGCGGGGTGCCGGTTCCATCCCCGCTGTCCGTTGGTGATGAACGTCTGCCGTGAGCAGGAACCCCCTCAGGTCGGCGACGACCGTCACCACGCCCACTGCTGGTGGGCCGACCAGCACCCGGGCCAGCCGGTGGAGGTGACTCGATGAACGCACCGAGCAGCGCGCCCGGATCGCAGCCCCTCGTCGAGGCGAAGGGACTCACCCGCGTCTTCGGGCACGGGGCCAACGCCGTCCGTGCGGTGGACGACGTGTCGTTCACGCTGGGGCGCCAGGAGGTCGTCACCATCGTGGGGGAGAGCGGTAGCGGCAAGTCGACGCTCGCCCGGCTGGTGCTGCGGCTGCTCGAGCCGACCGGGGGAACGCTCCACCTGGCCGGACGGGACGTCACCGCGCTCAAGGGCCGCGAGCTGCGGTCCTACTGGCGCGACGTCCAGGCGGTCTTCCAGGACCCGTTCAGCTCGTTCAACCAGTTCTTCACCGTACGCCGGCTGCTCGGGCGATCCCTGCGGCTGGCCACCGGGACGGGCGGCGACCAGGGCGAGACGATGATGACCCAGGCGCTCGAGCATGTCGGACTGACCGGCGCCGACGTCCTCGACAAGTGGCCGCACCAGCTCTCCGGGGGCCAGCGGCAGCGGGTGATGATCGCCCGGGCGCTGATGATGCAGCCGCGCATCCTGGTCGCCGACGAGGCCACCTCGATGCTCGACGCGTCGCTGCGGGCGAACATCCTCAACGTCCTCGGCGACCTGCGCCGCGACCACGACATGACGATCCTGTTCATCACCCACGACATCGGCCAGGCCTGCTACGTGAGCGACCGGGTGCTCGTGATGTGTCAGGGCGAGCTTGTCGAGCACGGCCCGACCGACCAGGTCATCTTCGACCCACAGCACGAGTACACGAGGCGACTGCTGGCCGACGTACCCCGGCTGCACGAGAACATCCTCGACTAGCCGGAGCCGGACCCCGGGCGTGCCGCGAGTGGGGCGCGGCCCGGGGTCCGGGTCCGTACGCAGCCCGGTGGAAGAGGCGATGTCCCTCGCCGAGTACTTCGGTGCGCTGGCCGACCTTCGTACGCCTCACGCGACACGGCGCCGGCGCAACTGTCAACTGATTCTTTACAGTTTGCGATCCCTTACGGGAAAGGGCTGAGCGCCGTTTGGGTGCTTCGCCCTCGGTCCCTGAGAGTGCCCCGGGGAGCGCCCCCTAAGGGTGGAGCTAGCCCCACCACAGGGTGGGGCATCAGCCTTATCGAGCGGCGGCCCGAATCTCCGTAGCGTCCTTGACGTGCGGAGCTTGCTGACCTCAATCCTCCTCGCGAGCGTGGTGATGGCGACCGGAACCGGTGCCGACGCGCTCGCGACACCGGACACGCGTCCGGCGCTACCACCGCTGCGCTACGCCGCCCAGGTCGTCGACGGACACGAGCTTCTGGCCTACGACGCCGAAGGCGACGGACGGATCGTCGAGGTACTCGGCGACCTGCGGCATGCCGACCACATCGCCGTCCTCGTCCCTGGTGCGGGGCACAGCCTCGACACCTACTTCTCCGGCCGTGCGGGCGGGACACCCCGGCAGTCCGGGCTGGCGCTGCTCGCGGAGTTGCGCCGGCAGGCGCCGCACGAGCAGGTCGCGGTCGTCGTCTGGCTCGGCTACGACACCCCCGAAGGGGTGGATGCGGCCTCCGCGCGCTCGGACCGGGCTCGCCCCGGTGCCCGCGATCTGGCCCGCCTGACCCACCAACTGCCGGCCGCGGCCCGGATCACCCTTGTCGGACACAGCTACGGTTCGGTCGTCATCGGCCAGGCCGCCCCCGCCGCCCGGGCCGACGACATCGTTGTGGTCGGCAGCCCTGGGCTGGACGCCGCCGTGGAGGCCGACCTGCGCACCGGCGCAACCGTGTGGGCGGCCCGCGCGCCGGGCGACCCGATCAGGTTCGCGCCGCCGGTACGGATCGCCGGATGGGGGCACGGGGCGGCTCCGACCTCATCGAGCTTCGGCGCCCGGTCCTTCGCCGTCGGCGACATCCGCGGCCACTCGAGCTACTTCACACCGGGCAGCGAGTCGCTGTCCAACATCGCGCGGATCGTGCGCGGCCGGCCCGACGAGGTGACCGGTCCCACGCCGAGGACACCGCGTCCCGAAACCACCGTGACCATGCCGGTCGCCAGCGTGGCGGCGGCACCGAAGGGAGCAATCTGATGGCCGGCACCGTCGCCTTCCGAGCCGACAAGCCAGTCCGCGGTCGCGGGCCGTGGCAGGCGTTCGTGGACAAGGTGGAAGCCAACACACCGGCGTCCCGGGACCGCGCCATCGACGCGTTCCGCGCGCTGGCCACCCTCGGAGTCATCGTCGGACACTGGCTGGTCGGAGCGCTGGTCCTGCAACCCGACGGGGCCCTGCGCATCTCCAGCCCGCTGCGTGACCTCGGCGCGTTGGCGCCGGCGAGTTGGGTGCTGCAGATGCTCGGCCTGTTCTTCCTCGTCGGCGGCCACTCCTCGGCCCTGAGCCTGGTGCGGTCCAGTGCCCGCGGGGAGTCCTACCTGGACTGGGTACGCAAGCGGTTCGTCCGGCTGGTCCGTCCGGTGGCGGCGGCGACCGCGCTGTCGGCGGCCAGCCTGGTGGTCCTCGGCGCGATCGGGGTTCCGTCCGGAACCCTGCGCACGTGGGTGGTCCTGCTGGTCCAGCCGTTCTGGTTCATCGCTGTCTACGTCGGGTTGACGGCGCTCACGAAGTACGCGATGGCCGCGGATCGGCGGATGGGTGCCTGGGCGGCGCTGCCGTTGCTCGTGATGGTCGCGGCCGGAGACTTCCTGCGGTACGGCCCCTGGCAGGACTCGGTGCCGGGCTGGATCGGCCTGGTCAACCTGGTGCCGGGGTGGCTGTTCGCCTACCAGCTGGGCGTGTCGTGGGCGCAAGGTCGGCTTGCGCGTCGCGGCGCGTGGCTGCTGGTGGTCGGAGGCGCCGCGCTGTTCGCCGTCCTCCTGCTGGTGTTCCACTACCCGGCCAGCATGGTGGGAGTGCCGGGCGCCGACCGTTCCAACGCCCACCCGCCGTCGCTGCTGGTACCGGCGCTCGCGGCCTTCCAGTCCGGGATGGCTCTCCTCCTGCACGGCCGGGTCAGCGCGCTCATGCGTCGGCCCCGGGTGTGGGCCGCGGTGGCGGTCGTCAACCTCAGCGCGATGACGATCTTCTGCTGGCACCAGGTGCCGATGGTGCTGGTCTCACTCGGTGGTGGCGCCGCGCTCGGTGGTGTGCCGGGCCTCACCACGCCACCCGTCGACGTCGCCTGGCTGCTGGCCCGGGTGGGCTGGTTGCCGGTGATGGGGCTGGTGCTCGTCGCGTTGGTCGGACTGACCCGGAGGTTCGAGGCACCCTGGGGCGTGCGGACACCCCTGGCCAGGGTGGTGGCGGTGGGGGCGACGCTGGTGTCCGCGGGGTTCTTCGTGGCGCTCTACTGATCTGCCCGGCCGGGCGGATCAGTGTCAGGGAGCGACGGCCGGCTCCGGTGCCCCGGTGGGTGCCGGAGCCGATCCGTGCGAGGCAGGCCGGACCCGGCCGGTCACCGCGCCGAAGCCGAGGCGGGCGCCGTCGAGTGCGGGTGCGGTGGCCTGGACGATCACCTCGTCGCCGTCCTCAAGGAAGGACCGGGTGGTGCCGTCCGGAAGGACGATCGGCGTGCTGCCACCGGAGGTGATCTCGATCAACGACCCGCACTCGTCCTCACCAGGGCCGGAGACGGTGCCGGAGGCGATCAGGTCGCCGGTGCGCAGCGAAGCACCGTTGGAGGTGAGATGGGCGAGCATCTGCGCCGGGGTCCAGTACATCCCGGCGTACTGCGGACGGGCGACGACGTGGCCGTTCAGCCGGACCTCCAGGTCGAGGTCGAGCCCGAAGTCGTGCTCGCCGCGCAGATAGGAGAGCGGCGGAGGCTCCTGGGTCGGCGGCGCCACCATGGCCCCGTCGAGCGCGTCGAGGGGGACCACCCACGGCGAGATGGAGGTCAGGAACGACTTGCCGAGGAAGGGGCCGAGCGGACGGGCCTCCCAGGACTGCAGGTCGCGTGCCGACCAGTCGTTGACGAGGACGGCGCCGAAGACGTGTTCGCGTACGTCGTCGACGCCGACCTGCTGGCCCCGGACCGTGGGTGTGCCGATCACGAACCCGATCTCGGCCTCGAGGTCGAGTTGGGCCGTCGGCCCGAACGACGGGGACGTCGAGCCGGGCGTCCGGCGCTGCCCGTCCGGCCGGATGACGGGAGTGCCGGACACCGCGACCGTCCCGGCCCGGCCGTGGTAGCCGATCGGCAGGTGCCGCCAGTTGGCCGGCAGCGGGGGCTCGTCGGGGCGGAACAGCCGGCCGAGCCGACGGGCGTGATGCTCGGAGGCGTAGAAGTCGACATAGTCGGCGACCTCGAACGGCAGGTGCATCCGGACCTGGTCCAGCGGGATGAGTTCGGACTCGACCAGCGCGCGGTAGGTCTCGTCGGTCAGGCGTTCGGTCAGCCACTGGCGGACGGCGTGCCAGGCTCTGCTGCCGAGCGCCAGGAAGGGGTTGAGCGACGGCGCGGCGAACACGCTCGCGAAGTCGGCCCATTCGCTCGCCGCGAGAGGGGCGAGGTCGAGGACGTGGTCGCCGATGGCGACACCGACCCGCGGCTCCTCCTCAGCGTGGGAGAAGACGCCGTAAGGGAGGTTCTGCACCGGGAAGTGCGAACCTTCGGCTACGGGAACCCAACTCGTCACGGCCACGTGTCAATCCTGCAGGATTTCAAGGCGCAGGAGGTCCTCCAAGGGTTCGGACACGCTGCACGAACCGAACGAGGTGAACCAGCGCCGCGTCGAGGCGGCGGCCCGGTCGTCGAGCGCCCGGACGGCGGCGCTGATCGCGTTGGTGTCCCGGTCGGCGAGGATCTCGATGAGCGCGTCCTCATCGGCGCCGTCGAGTCCTGCGCGGGTGGCCAGGGCGACGTTGAGGAACCCGTGGCGTTCGAGCGCCGGTACCCCGTCTGGCCGGCCCACCGGTCGATCCGTCGGTCGATCCGTCGTACGGACGGCGTGGTGGAGGCCCGCAGTGCACTTGAACGACAACTCCCGGTCGAGGCAGGCCAGGATGAATCGAGCGACCTCCCGCTCCGCGGGGAAGGCCTCGGTCACCTCACCGCCGGTGCGGAGCTTGGCCCGGAACCCGGTCTCGGCCGCGGCGTCCAGGGCAGTCTCCCAGCCGGGGACGCGGGGGACCTCGACGGTCACGAGAACGTCGTCGGGCAGGTCGGCGGAGTCCAGCGCCCGTGCGACGCGTTCGACGTTGCGCCCGAGTTGCGGCTCGTCCCGTAGGGCGATCTCCAGCCCGACCAGCCGGATCCGCTCGACGCGCCCGGTCCAGACGAGGGCGGGCTCGATCGCGCCGGCGCCGCCAGCGACCACCAGGCCGAGTGCGAGGGGGTCGTCTCCTGGCTGATCATCGAGCGCGGTGGCGAGTTCGGGCAGCAGGGCGTCGGGGCACAGGAACGGTCCGAGGAGATCGGCGTACCAGTCGCCACGGTGGGCGAAGTGGGCCGGAACCGCCGCTGCGAGGGGCTCCCCGGCCGGCGGGAAGAGCGCCGCGTCGTCGACCAGCCCGGCGTACAACGGCGGGATCTGACGAGCGCGCGCGGTGGTCATCCCCCCACACTCTAGGCCATCTGGGCACACTCTCCCCGGCTACGAAGGGTCCTCGTCCGGCCGGCCGCCGCGAGGCCGCCGACGGGGGCAGACCTCGGGGGAGGGTGCTTCCTGGTTTGATGTGGCGGTGAGCACCGGCGCCCGGCTGACGGCACGTTGGCGTGGGAGCGCGACGCATCGGGTCTACAGCGTCGTCGTCTTCGTCGTGCTCGCCTCGATCGACAACGTCGCCGCTGTCCTGGTCCCTCCGCTCTACAGTCCGATCGCCCGCGACCTGGGCGTCCGCGAGGGTGCCGTCGGTCTGGTCACCGCCGCGAGCTTCCTGGTGGCGGCGGTCGCCGCGGTCGCCTGGGCCTACGCCGGAGACCGGACCCGTCGCAAGCCGATGCTGATGATCGGCACGCTCGTCTGGGCGGCGGGAACGAGCGGCACCGCGCTCGCCGGCAGCTACCTCGCCTTCTTCGCGGCGCAGATGGTGGCGGCCATCGGCCTGGGCGCCGTGGCATCGGTCGGCTTCTCCGTCGTCAGCGACCTGATCGCGCCGAAGCGACGCGGCCTGGTGATGAGTTTCTGGGGACTCTCGCAGGGGGTCGGGACGCTGGTCGGGACGCTGCTCGCCGGCGTTCTCGGCGCCGCCGACTGGCGCCGGCCGTTCCTGGTTCTCGCGATCGTCGGGCTGGTGGCGACCCTGGCCTACTTCCTCACCTACGACGTCCGGCGCGGCCAGAGCGAACCCGAACTCGCGAGGATCTTCGCCGAGGGCGGCGACTACGACCACCGGATCAGCCGGGCCGACCTGCCGGGCATCCTCAGCCGCCGGACCAACGTGTGGCTGGTGATGCAGGGCTTCACCGCGCAGTTCGTGTTCGGCTCGCTGGTCTGGCTGCCCCGGCTCTTCCAGGCGAAGGCGGAGGCGCAGGGTCATCCCGAGGAGATCGCCATCGTCATCGGGAGTCTGTTCGCCACGCTCTTCCAGTTGGGCGGGGTGTTCTCGATCGCCGGCGGGTTGATCGGGGACCGGCTGCAGCGTCGCACGCCGCGAGGCCGGGCGCTCGTCGCGGCCGTCGGCATCCTCGCCGGTGTTCCGTTCTACGTCGTCCTGTTCTTCGTACCGCTGCGGGTCTCCGTGCCGGACGACGCGGGGACGGGCGCCGTCGCCCTCGCCGTCGTGTCCAGCATCGTGACCGAGCCGACCATCACGGTCAGTTTCGTCCTGGCGATGCTCGCCCTCGCCCTGACCTCCGCGAACTCCCCGAACTGGTACGCCCTGCTCGCCGACGTCAACCCACCCGAGCACCGGGGCACCGTCTACAGCGCGGGCAACCTCGTCAACGGAGTCGGCCGGGCGCTCGGCAACGGCCTCGTCGGCGTCAGCTTCCGGGCACTGCAGGGCGCCTTCCCTCCACCGATGAACTTCGCGCTCGGGCTCGCGGCGTTCCAGGTCTTCTTCCTCCCGACCGGAGTGATGTACTGGCTCGCCTCGCGGACCTCCCCGCGCGACATCGACGACGTACGTCAGACCCTGCGGGCTCGCGTCGCCGCGGAGACCGGGCCGGGATCGAGACCGGGATCAGGATCGGGATCCGGGTCGGGGAGCGGGCCGGAGTCCGGGAGCGACGCGGAGTCCAGGAGCGACGCGGAGACCGCGGCGGAGAAGAAGTCCGCGCCACGGCACGGCACGGAGCGGGACGTTCGCGACTGATCGGCGTACGGTCAGGGCAGGACCCGCGAGCGACGTGCCGCCGGCGGACGCGTGAGGCCGGCAGCCGCAGACCCGACAGAGCCATACAGAGCCATACAGGGGCGGACAGGGGCTGACAGGCCCGGACAGCGCTGACAGAACAAGACGCGGAGGCCGTCCGGTCCGGAGCGTTCGAGGGACGCGGTCCGGTCGGCGGAGGGGGATACGACGATGACGTACTACCGCAGAGTCGGAGAGGTTCCGCCCAAGCGACACACGCAGTTCCGGCGGCCCGACGGAAGTCTCTACCGGGAGGAGCTGATGGGTGAGGAGGGCTTCACCTCCGACTCCTCACTCCTCTACCACGCAGGCGTCCCCTCGGCGATCGTCGACTCGCAGGTGTGGGACCTGCCGGATCTCACGACCCACGCCAACCACCCCTTGACGCCACGGCACCTGAAGCTGCACGGGCTGTTCGAAGGGCTGGACTGGAAGTCCTGGGACGCGGTCACCGGCCGGCGGCTGCTGCTCGGCAACGGCGACGTACGTCTGTCCTACGTGTGGGCAGGGGAGGAGTCGCCCTACTACCGCAACGCCATCGGTGACGAGTGTGTCTACGTCGAGGCCGGATCGGCTCGGGTGGAGACCGTCTTCGGCGTCTTGGAAGCCGGTCCGGGCGACTACGTCCTGCTGCCCCGGGCGACCACGCACAAGTGGATCCCGACCGGTGACGCGCCCCTGCAGGCCTACTGCATCGAGGGCAACTCCCACATCGCGCCGCCGAAGAAGTACCTCTCGCGCTACGGCCAACTGCTCGAACACGCGCCCTACTGCGAACGCGACCTGCACGGACCGCAGGAGCCCTACGTCCGGGAGGGCACCGACGTCGAGGTGCTCGTGAAGCACCGTGGCAGAGGTCCGTCCGGCATCGTCGGCACCCGGATGGTCTACGCCACGCACCCCTTCGACGTGGTCGGGTGGGACGGCTGTCTCTACCCCTACACGTTCAACGTCGCCGACTTCGAGCCGATCACCGGCCGGATCCACCAGCCGCCACCGGTGCACCAGGTCTTCGAGGGCGCGAACTTCGTGGTCTGCAACTTCTGCCCCCGCAAGGTCGACTACCACCCGCTGGCGATCCCGGTGCCCTACTACCACTCCAACGTCGACAGCGACGAGGTGATGTTCTACTGCGGCGGCGACTACGAGGCGCGCAAGGGCTCCGGCATCAGGCTCGGCTCCATCTCGTTGCATCCCGGCGGGTACGCGCACGGTCCGCAGCCGAGCGCGATCGAGGCGGCGCTGGGTGCGGAGTACTTCGACGAGCTCGCGGTCATGGTCGACACCTTCCGGCCGCTGGAGCTCGGCGAGGCCGGGCTCGCGAGCGACGACGGTGTCTACGCCTGGTCCTGGGCGGGCCGTCGGGCCGAGTAGCGCGGCTCAGGCGACGCGCTCGTCGACGGCCCGGCGTACCCCTCGCATCGAGGTGGCGCCGGCGCCGGCGAGCAGGAGGTCGGAGACGGTGAGCAGCACCCGTGACGCCACGGCGACGACCAGGGCGTCGGCGGTGTCGAGGACGGGGGAGAACGCGGCCACGAGCACGAGCTCGCGCACGCCGAGCCCGGCCGGGGTGACCACGACGAGGAAACCGACGCACCACGCGAGGGCGAAACCGCCGAAGGCCAGCGGGAGCGTGGCGCCCGGGTCAGCGCCGAGGCCGACCGCGAGGAGCCACGCGTGGCCGCCGTACAACACCCACTGAGCCAACCCGGCGAGTGCGGCCAGCGCGGAGGTGCGCCCGCTAAGCGGCCGCTCGAGTTCCGGCCGCCGCGCCAGGCGTAGCAGCCGACCGATCAGCGGGTTGAGGACGCGCGGATGGGCGAGGGCGAGCAGCAGCGGGATGAGCAGGAACGCCCATCGGAACCCGCGGATCTCGGCCGCCGCCGCGAACGGCAGCGTGCCGGCCGCGAGCAGCAGCCCGGTCGCCAGGCTGAACAGCATCATCAGGACGAAGACCGTGGCCGAGCGGCGTCGGGGTACGCCGTGGTCACGGCCGAGCTCCATCTGGGCGAGCATCGGCCACACCGAACCCGGTAGGTGCTTGCCGAGCTGGCTCACGAACAGGACCCGCGCCGCCACGCGCACGGGGAGGCTCGAGCCCAGACCGGCGAGCAACAGCCGCCACATCAGCATGCTGGCGAGCAGGGCGGCCATCGCGAGGACGAGCGCCGCGAGGACGAGCGCCGGAGGGAGCCGGGTCAGCGCGTGCCGGATGCCGTCCCATTGGGTGGCGAGGGCGACGACGCCGAACGCCGCCGCCACCGCCACGAAGGCCAGTCTGACGACGCGACTGCCGGCTACTCTCAGTGCGGCGTCGCTCACGACACGGAACGGAAACACGTTCGGAAGGGTACGGCACGGTCTCCCCGCTGTTAGCGTGATTCGCCGTGCGGGTGATGGTCTTTGGTACCTACGACACGCGCAGTCACCCTCGTGTGGGCATCCTCGCCGAGGGACTGCGCCGCCACGGCGTGGAGGTCGCCGAGTGCAACCGACCGCTCGGCATCGACACGGCGGGGCGCGTGGCGATCCTGCGGCGGCCGTGGCGGCTGCCGCTGCTCGCGCTGCGCATCCTGAGGTGCTGGGCCTTCCTCGCACGGCGCGCCCGCGCGATGCCGGCACCCGACGCCATCCTCGTCGGCTACCTCGGACACTTCGACGTCCTGGTGGCGCGGCTGTTGTTCCGGCGTACGACGATCGTGCTCGACCACCTCATCTTCGCGGCCGACACCGCGCGTGACCGGGGTGAGACCGGCGGCGTCAAGCAGGCGTTGCTGCGCGGGCTGGACCGTGCCGCGCTGCGCTGCGCCGACGTCATCGTGGTCGACACCGAGGAACACCGCGCACTCGTTCCGCCCGCCTACCGCGAACGAGCGGTCGTCGCCCTGGTCGGCGCGCCCGACGAGTGGTTCGAGGCCGCTCGCCCGGTCGTGAGTCCGGTCGTGCGCCCGGGCGACGACTCGGCTGTGGGCGCGCGGACCCGGCCGCTGCGTGTGGTGTTCTTCGGCGTCTTCACCCCCCTCCAGGGCGCGCCGGTGATCGGAGCCGCGCTGCCACTGCTGGCCGGCGTCCCGGTCGAGGTCACCATGGTCGGCCACGGGCAGGAGTTGGACCGGACGCGGGCGTTGGCGGCGGGAAACACGCAGGTCAACTGGCTGGAATGGGTGCCGCCCGAGGAACTCCCGAAACTGGTCGCCGACCACGACGTCTGCCTCGGCGTGTTCGGCACCGGACCCAAGGCCCTGCGCGTCGTACCCAACAAGGTGTTCCAGGGCGCGGCGGCCAACTGCGCGATCGTCACCTCCGACACCGGACCGCAGCGAAGGGCGCTGGGCGACGCGGCGATGTACGTCCCGCCCGGTGATGCGGCCGCCCTGGCGGACGCGCTGCGAACCCTCGCGAACAGTACGCAGAAGGTGACATATCTACGCTCGGCCATGGGTAGCCTCGCTCGCGACGCTTTCACCGCGGACCAGGTCGTGCGACCCCTCCTCGACCGGCTGCGTACTCCGAAATCCCAGCGGGAGATCTCGTGACCCTTCCTCCGCTCAGCCCGAACGCCTGGCTTCGGTGGGATGTGGTGTCCCAACTCCTGCCCGCGGACGCCTACGCCGTGTTGGAGGTGGGCTGCGGTCAGGGCGGGTTCGGCGTACGCCTCGCGCAGCGTTATCGCTACGTCGGACTCGAGCCCGACGCCTCCTCGTGCGAGGTCGCCCGCGCGCGACTCGCGGCGGCCGGCGTCGGCGGTGAGATCCGCAAGGGCGACTTCTCCGCCCTCAAGCCGGCGGAGACCTTCGACGTCGTCTGCGCGTTCGAGGTGATCGAACACATCGAGCACGACGACAAGGCCCTCGCCGAGTGGGCGAGCCGGCTGCGTCCGGGCGGCTGGCTGCTGCTCAGCACGCCGGCGTTCCAGCACCGGTTCGGTCCGGCCGATGCGATGGTGGGGCACTTCCGCCGCTACGAGCCGATGATCCTCACCCGCCTGCTGAAGGAGACCGGGCTGGGAAACGTCGAGGTCCAGCAGTTCGGCGGCCCACTCGGCTACGCCCTCGAAGCCGCCCGCAACCGGGTGGGCAAGCGCCGGGTGTTGCAGCCCACCACGATGGCGGAGAAGACGAGCGGCAGCGGTCGGACGCTGCAGCCGAGTTCGCCGTTGCAGGGCGCCGCGACGAAGTACGGCACCTGGCCGTTCCGGGTGCTGCAGCGGCGGTTCCCCGGACATGGTCCGGGGCTCATCGCCCGTGCGCAACTCGTCGCGTAGGACTCCTCTGCGCGTACGTCCGTCGGCCGCGCTCAGAGCACCTCGAGCGGCACCTTCGCGGTCGGCGGTGGGAAGAGCCGGTCGAGTTCGGCCAGATCCGCCTCGGTGAGTCGGACGTCGAGGGCGAGTCGGTTCTGCTGCACGTGCTCCGGGCGACCCGCCCGTGGGATGACGACGATCTCGGGCTCACGCAGGACCCACGCGAGCGCCACCTGTGCCGGGGTCACCCCGTGCTTCCTCGCTATCGCGGCGAGACCGGGGTTGGTGAGCAGCCGGCCCTGCTCGATCGGTGAGTACGCCATGATCGGCAGGCCCGCCGCCCTCGCCCACGGCAGCAGGTCGTACTCGGTCCCGCGCCGGGTCAGGTTGTAGAGCACCTGGTTGGTCGCCACGTCGGCACCACCGGACACCAGCACGAGTTCGGACAGGTCGGCCGTGTCGAAGTTGCTGACACCCCAGTAGCGGATCTTCCCGGTCGCGACCAGGACCTCGAACGCCTCCAGCGTGGCCTCCAACGGGAGCCGGCCCCGCCAGTGCAGGAGGTAGAGGTCGATCCAGTCGGTGCCGAGCCGCTGGAGGCTCGCCTCGCACGCCCGGAGCGTTCCGGTTCGACCCGCGTTGCTCGGGAGGAGCTTGGTGACCAGGAAGACTTCCTGGCGGCGCCCCGCCAGCCCCTCGCCGACGAGCTTCTCCGCGCCTCCGTCGGCGTACATCTCGGCGGTGTCGACGAGGTTCAGGCCGAGGTCCAGACCAAGACGCAGGGACGCGATCTCCTGCTCGCGCCGCGCCGGGACCTCCGCCCAACCCCAGGTGCCCTGACCGAGCGCGGGGATCTCCTCGCCCGACGGGAGTGGCACCGCTCGCACAGCGCTGTCCACCTTCATGTTCTCGACCGTACGCGTCCGCTGACGCGATGCCAGACCCCGTGTGAAGCCCCGTCGACCGGGATCGGTACAGAAGTGGTCGAGTCGACACGAATCTTCCGTCGGGTCGGAAGCTTCGCGTACTGTGTCGCTCGCCTCCGGCGGGCGCGTGGTCGGCGCGCGGCCGGCGCCCATCGTCTCGTGATCCGTCGAGGAGAAGTCGTGCCCGAACCCGCCACCCGCATCCGCCCGATGGGCCGGCGTGCCGTCCTCACCGGAGGCGCCGCGGCGATCCTCGCCGCCGCGGGATTCACCCCGGCGCAGGCCGCGACCGGTAGGTCGGCCGGCAAGGCCACGGGCGAGCCGACGTACACGCTCACCGTGATGGGGACGACCGACCTGCACGGCAACGTCTTCAACTGGGACTACTTCGGCGACAAGGAGTTCGACGACACCCAGCACGACGACATCGGTCTGGCCAAGATCGCGACGCTCGTCGACGCGGTTCGGGCCGAGCGCGGCCGCCGCAACACCTTGCTGATCGACGCGGGTGACACGATCCAGGGGACGCCGCTCGCCTACTACTACGCCCGGGTCGAGCCGATCACCAAGCAGCGGATCCACCCGATGGCGGCGGCGATGAACGCGATCGGCTTCGACGCGGCGGCCCTCGGCAACCACGAGTTCAACTACGGCATCCCGCTGCTGCGCACGTTCGAGAAGCAGCTCGACTTTCCGCTGCTCGGCGCCAACGCGGTCGACCAGCGGACAGGGCAGCCGGCGTTCGCCCCCTACACCGTCAGGACCGTCCGGTTCGAGGGCGCCCGTCCGCTCAAGGTCGGGATCCTCGGCCTGACCAACCCCGGCATCGCGATCTGGGACAAGGCCAACGTCGAGGGACAGATGACGTTCCCGGGCCTGGTCGAGCAGGCCCGGGTCTTCGTACCCCGGCTGCGTCGCGCCGGTGCCGACATCGTTGTCGTGTCCGCGCACTCCGGCGCCGACACGTCCTCCTCCTACGGCGACGCGCTGCCCTACCCGGAGAACGCCTCGACCCTGCTCGCGGAGGAGGTTCCCGGGATCGACGCGGTCCTGGTGGGCCACGCGCACGCGGAGATTCCGCAGCGGTTCGTCACCAACAAGGAGACCGGCGCGCAGGTGCTGCTCACCGAGCCGTCCTACTGGGGTCGCCGGCTCAGCCTCATCGACCTCGACGTTCGCTGGTCCGGCCGGCAGGGTTGGCAGGTCGTGGCGAAGCGGTCGCAGGTGCTCAAGTCCAACACCGTTCCCGAGGACACCGAGATCGTGGCCCTGCTGAAGGGCGACCACGACAAGGTGGTCACCTACGTCAACTCACCGGTCGGGACCAGCAAGGAGGCGATGTCGGCGGCCACGGCGAGGTATGAGGACGTGCCGGCCCTCGACTTCGTCAACTTCGTCCAGGCCAAGGCGGTGAAGGACGCGCTGGCCGGCACCGCCGACGCGGAGCTGCCCGTGCTGTCCATCGCGGCGCCGTTCAACCGGGACGCGGCCATCCCGGCCGGTCAGGTGTCCGTCCGCGACGTCGCCGGGCTCTACATCTACGACAACACCTTGCTCGCGGTGCGCTTCACCGGCGCCCAGCTGAAGGACTACCTCGAGCTCTCGGCGACCTACTTCAAGCAGGTGACCGGCTCGGGACCGTTCGCGCCCGACGACGTGACCAACGCCCCGACGCCGACCGCACCGAGCGGGACGCCCGACTACAACTACGACGTCGTGAGTGGGCTGGACGCGCCGCTCACCTACGACATCGACATCACGAAGGCCCCGGGCCAACGCATCACGGGTCTGGCCTACGGCGGCGCACCCGTCGGCGCCGACCAGGTGTTCGCGCTCGCGGTCAACAACTACCGCCAGTCCGGCGGCGGCAACTTCCCCCACGTCAGTACCGCCGAGGTGATCTACAACCGGCAGGTCGAGATCCGCCAGCTGCTCATCGACTGGGTGAGCGCGGCGGGTGAGATCGACCCGGTCGCGTTCTCCTCGGTCGACTGGCGGCTCGTGGCCGACGGCACACCGGTCGTGATCGAGGGATGATCGAGCGGCCGGGGCAGAACGGACGTACCCACCCGTAGTTCTCATCAGGCTGTCCACATCGGGCCAGGCATCCGGGACATCCCAGGGTGATGCCTGAGGCATGGATTGCGTGCGGGGCCGACTATGGAGGCATGTCGAATCGCGCGAAGTACATCCTCGGTGGCGTAGCGGTCGCCATCCTCGGCTGGTGGCTACTGCCCAACTGGCTCGCCACCTTGATCATCGTGGCCGTCGTCGCGGCGCCGGTCGTCGGCTACTTCATGCTGGACGACTCTCAGCGGCGGCGGATCAGCCGGCTTCGTAACAAGGGCCAGCTGCGCCGGTGAACGACGCCGGGTCGGCCGCTCCCCGTGCTGACCCGGCACTGCCTCCACCAATGGCGCGTCGACGCGTGGGTTCGCACCCTAGACCGGGTAGCGGCTTCGGGCCGGCGTCGACGCGGCCAGTACCGCGTCGGCGAGTACGCCCGCCTCGTCGGTCTCCAGGGTGCTGGTCGTGATCCTGATGCCCGGTGGACTGTCGATGCGGAAGAGCGCCCCTGGTGACACCACCCAACCAGCTTCCAACAGCCTCGCGCAGACTCCCGTCTCGTCGGAGACGGGCACCCAGACGTTGAGGCCTGACCGCCCCTGCCCGTGGACACCGCGACGGGCCAGCGCGGCGAGCAGGGCTTCCCGCCGTTCGTCGTAGCGTCGCCCGACCTCGGCGACGCCCTTCTCCACGGCGGGATCTCGCCAGAGCGCGACGACCAGCGACTGCAGGATGGTCGACACCCAGCGCATTCCGAGCGCCTGCCGCCCCTCGACCCGCCCGATCGTCTCCCCATCGCCGGCCACCACCGCACAGCGCAGGTCCGGGCCGTAGGGCTTGGAGACAGAGCGCACCATCGCCCAGTGGACGGTGGCCCCGGAGAGTGGGTGCAGCGGCTCGTTCGCGAGCTCCGCGGCATGGTCGTCCTCGATCAGCAGGACCCCTGGATGCGTCGCGAGCACCTTCCGCAGCGCTCCGGCGCGTTCCGCGCTCACACTCGCCCCGAGTGGGTTCTGCGCCCGGCTGGTGACCACCAGCGCCCGGGCGCCCCGCCGGATCGCGACGTCCACGCCAGCGGGATCCGGCCCGTCGTCGTCGACGGGCACGGCAAGGACCGACAGGCCCATGGCGGCGATCAGGTCGAGCAGGTTGCCCCAGCCAGGGTCCTCGACGGCCACCTGGTCGCCGGGGGAGAGGTGGGCGTCCAGGACGCGCTCGATGGCGTGCAGGCAGCCGCTCGTGACGGTCAGGTCGTCGGCCGGTACGCCGTCGGCCGCCAGTCGCTGTCGGGCCAGATCGGCGAGTTCGGGAGAGACGCCGGAGCCCGCGCCGTACACCACCGGCTCCGGCGTGAGTCGCCGCACGAGTGTCTCCAGGGCCGGCAGCAGCGCCGGGTCGGGCCCGCCGCTGGACAGGTCACGGGCCCCGACGGGAATCGGCAGTCTGCCCTGGGAGCGCGGCGCCACCGCGGGAGCCGTCCGGATCCGAGTGCCGCGCCGGCCGTCGGTCTCGATGACCCCGCGCTGGCGGAGCGTGCGGTAGGCCGCGGCGACCGTGCCGGGGCTCACCCCCAACTCCTCCGCGAGGGCGCGCACCGCGGGCAGCTTCGTCGCGGGGGTCAGGTCACCCGACCGGACGCCGGACTCGATGCTCGCCGCAATTGCGTTCGACGTCGTTCCGCTGATGGAATATCGTGAAGACACAAACACAAGTTTGTACCATCACAAAAGTTCTGGCAAGGGAGCGCCTTCGATGGCCGAGAGTTCCACCGTCGCCGTGCACGAGCCGACCGTTCCGCCCGCCCCCGCCGACCGCTGGCTCGAGGCGCCCGTCCTGGCCGGCCGTCACATCCGGCTCGAGCCCCTGTCCCTCGCGCACGTCGACGGTCTGCTCGCCGCGGCCGACGAGGAGGTCTTCCGCCACCTCCGCGACGCGGTCCCGACGAACCGTGAGTCGGGTGAGAAGTGGGTCCGCGAGGTGCTGGCGAGCCGCGACCGAGGGGAGCGGGTGCCCTGGGCCCAGGTCGACGCGGTGACCGGCGAAGCCGCCGGATCGACGTCGTACTACGAGGTCGACCCGGCCCTGCGGACGGTGGCGATCGGACACACCTGGCTCGGTCGGCAGTGGTGGCGCACGGGCGTCAACACGGAGTCCAAGCTGCTTCTGCTGCGGCACGCGTTCGACGACCTCGGTGCCGTCCGGGTGGTCTGGCACACCGACATCCGCAACGAGCGTTCGCAGGCCGCCATCGCCCGGCTCGGCGCGCAGCGCGAGGGCGTCTTCCGCAAGCACAAGATCCGGCGGGACGGGTCGTGGCGCGACACGGTGCAGTTCTCGATGACCGACGACGACTGGCCCGCGGTCCGTGACCGGCTGACGGCGCGGCTACAGGCCGGATGAGGCAGTTCCAGCTGGTCCGTGCGTGCTGCTCGGGCACCACGCGCGGCAGTCGAAGGAGGCATGCGCAGTGCTGATACATCCCTGGGACGAGGCCGACGAGGGCGAGTGGAAGCGCTTCCTCGCCGAGCACGACTTCGGCCAGCTGATCGCGTCGGGCCGCGACCGTGACCTGCCGGTGGTGGTCCCGACCCACTTCGTCTTCGACGGCGAGCAGACCGTGTGGCTGCACCTCGCCCGACCCAACCCGGTGTGGGGACCGCTCGGGGAGAACCCGCGAGCCCTGCTCACGCTGGTCGACGACTACGTCTACGCCACCTCGCGGTGGCAGGCCGCTCCGGGAAGTCCGGCCGAGCTCGGCGTGCCGACGTCGTACTACGCCACCGTGCAGGTGGCCTGCGACGTCCGCATCGTCGACGACCCGCAGGAGAAGGCGGCGATCCTGAACCGGCAGCTCGGCCACTTCGAGCCCGGCTCGGGCCGCACCCCGGTCTCCGACACCCACGACTCCGACCGGCGGCTGCTGCCCGGCATCCGCGGCCTGGAGCTGACGGTCACCGACATCCGGGCGAAGTTCAAGTACGCCGGGTCCAAGGACGCCGCGCACCGCCGTGAGATCGCCGCACGGCTGGCCGAGCGCGGTGGCCGCTCCGACGACGCGGCACGGGTGCACCTGCTTCGCCGGCTCGAGGCGGAGGAGAACGCGCCCGCCGCCCGGTGAGCGCCGGACCGGGCGGTCAGCGGTAGGACGCGGCCTGGAGTTCGAAGAGTTCGGCGTACAGTCCCTGCCGCGACAGCAGCTGTGCGTGGGTGCCGGACTCGACGATCCGCCCCTGGTCCAGGACGACGATCAGGTCAGCCATCCGGACGGTCGAGAACCGGTGTGACACCAGGACCGTCACCGCGCCCGTGGCTTCGCGCACCTCCCGTGCGGCGACGGTCCAGCGTTCGAAAAGGTGGTGCTCGGTCTCGGCGTCCAGGGCGGCGGTGGGTTCGTCCAACAGCAACAGCAGGGGCGAGCGCCGCATCATGCCGCGGCCGATCGCGAGCTTCTGCCACTGCCCGCCGGACAGGTCGATGCCGCCCGGCCAGTGGGCGCCGAGCTGGGTGTCCAGGCCGGCCGGCAGGGTCTCGGGCAGGTCGCCCGCCCCCGCCCGGTCCAGCGCGGCGGAGACGGCCTCGGCGTCCTCGACCGCGTCGAGGTCACCGATGCCGACCGTCTCGTGCACCGAGAACTCCCACCGCGCGTGGTCCTGGAACGCGGCCGACACCCGGCGGCGCCACCGGTCGGGGTCGAGGGTGGACAGATCGGTGCCGTCCACCCGGATCCGGCCCGCCGTGGGGACGTAGAGCCCGGCGAGGAGCTTCACCAACGTCGTCTTCCCGGCGCCGTTGTCGCCCACGATCGCGACGGTGGACCCGGCGGGCAGGTGGAGGTCGATGCCGGCGAGGACGTCCTCGGTTCGGTGCGGGTAGCGGTAGCGGACGCCCTCCAACACGATGCCGGAGGCCAGCCGGGTGGGTACGGCGGCGTCGGTGTCGACGACCTTCCGGGCCCGGGTGGCCACGTCGTCGAGGTAGACGAACCGGCTCGCGGCGGTGAGGGTGCGGGTCGTCCACTGGACGATCTCGGCCGAGTTGCCCATCAGGCCGAGGACCTGACCGGCCAGCACGGCGGTGAGGAGCACGTCGCCCACGCTTGCCTGCCCGCGCACGGCCCGGTCGACCACGAAGACGATGGAGCCGAAGTAGCCGAGGAGGAACACGATCTGGGCCGCGAGCCCGATCAGCTGGCCCTGGACCTGCAGTCGGCGGTGGATGGTGCGGATCTCGCGATGCTGGGCGTGGAAGCGGCCCAGGATCTCCGCGCCCAGCCGGAACAACCGCACCTCCTTGGCGGCCGCGCCGGTGGTGGCGAGCTCCCACAGGTCGTAGGCCTTGCGGGAGGGTTCGGCGGCGCGTTCGAGGCCGAGGTTGAAGAGCCCGCTCGTCCGCCGGCTCAACGCCAACATGGGCAGGCCGAACGCCGGCAGCGCGAGCAGCACCGGATGGACACTGACCAGCAGGATGGCGGTCATGACGATCCGGATCAGCGTGTTCGTCGCGTTGATGAGCGACGGGATCGCCTCGCCGAACTCCCAACTCTCGCCGTCGAGGATCTCGAGTTGGGTGAGATGGGCGGGCGTCTCGTGGATCTCCAGGGTGGGCGTGCGCCCGACGGTGTGGGCGAGGCGGCGTTCGATCAGGTGGTGGGCCCGCTCGTTGAGGGCCATCCGGACGCGGGTTCCGGTGTAGTTGAGGGCGGCGCCGCCGGCGATGGAGACGGCGATGGCCACCCCCGCGGCGACGGCCTGGGTGGTGTCCCGCGCGGCGATGCCGTCGAACAGCAGCTTCAGCCACCAGGCGAAGAGCGCCGCGACCAACGCCGACACGGTGAAGATGGCGAACGCCAGGACGGCGCGCCGCCGGTCAGCCGCCCACGCGAAGCTGAGCATCACCCGCGCGGCGCGCAGCCGGCTGGCGGGTGCGGCGTTCGCCCGGCCGGACTCCTCAGCCATCGCCCACCCCCACCTGGACGTCGGTGCCACCGGCCGCCTCCCGGCCCACGTCGGTGAGCTGGTAGCGCATCGCCTGGGTTCGGAAGAGCCGCGCGTAACGTCCGTCGGCGGCGAGCAACTCGGCGTGCCCGCCGTCCTCGACGATGCGGCCACCCTCGAGCACGACGATCCGGTCCGCCCGGCGCACGGTCGAGAAGCGGTGGCTGATCACGATCGAGGTGAGGCCGTGGGTGAGGTCGAGGAAGCGGTCGTAGAGGTCGGCCTCCGCCCGGACGTCGAGGTGCGCGGTCGGCTCGTCGAGGATCAGGACCCGGGCACCGGCGCTGACGGCCGCCATCGCGCGGGCCAGCGCGATCCGCTGCCACTGCCCGCCGGACAGGTCGACGCCGCCGGTGTGCCGTCGGGACAGGAACGTGTCAACTCCGTCGGGCAGCCGCGCGAGGATGTCCTCGGCACCTGCCCGCCGCGCCGCCAGGCGTACGCGGTCGTCCAGGTCCGCGTCGTCGAGCGCTTCGATCGCGCCGAAACCGATGTTGTCCCGCGCCGGCAACGGGTAGTGGACGAAGTCCTGGAAGATCGCCGCGACGGACTGTCGCCAGGTGGTGAGGTCGAGGTCGGCCAGGTCGATGCCGTCGATGCGGATCCGGCCGTCCAGCGGGAGAGTGAGGCCCGTCAGCAGTTTCGTCAAGGTGGTCTTGCCTGCGCCGTTGAGCCCGACGATCGCGAGGGAGCGGCCGGCCTCGATGCGCAGGTCGAGTCCCTCGAAGACCGGACGATCGCGGCCCGGATAGGTGAAGTGGACGCCCTCGAAGGCGATCTCGCGGGTCGGCAGGCCGCGGGCGGAGTGGCTGCCGGTACGGGCAGGCACGCGGAGGCCCGCCAGGCGCTCGTGCTCGAGGACGTCGGGCACCGGGATGGCGCCGTTCTCGATCCAGACGTCGCCGTCCTGCGCGGCGAGGAGAGCCATGCCGAACAGGCCCTGGACGAGCACGGTGAGCGCGCCGACGCCGAGGTCGCCGCGGAGCGCGGAGCGTGCGGCCAGGACGATCACGCCGACGTTCGCCAGCAGGACGAGGGTGAGCAGCAGGGCGGAGGAGCGGTAACCCACCTTCCGGGACCGCCACAGCTCGGCCATCACCTGGCGCCATTCGGCACTGAACCGGTCGACCAGCCAACCGGTGAGGCCGAAGATGCGGAGCTCCTTCGCCCACTCCGGCATCAGGATCAGTCGCTTGAGGTAGCTGGCGCGACGTAGTGGCTCGGCCCAGAAGGGGTTCGCCCGGTGGAAGTCGGCGCGCAGGTGGTGGCCCAGCACCAGCCAGAGCGGCAGCACCACCACGGCCGCGACTGGCCACACCGTCGCGACCACCACGGTGGCCGCCAGACCCTGGGCGAGGCTGGCCCACTTGTAGGCGAACCCGCTGACCAGCTCACCCGGACCGAAACGCGCGATCCGCGCCGCCCGGTCGGTGCGGGCGGCGAGCTCCGGGTCCTCGAACAGGTCCAGCCGAGGCACCCGCAGGTTCGTGCCCATCACCCGGGCGAGGAGGTACTCGTCGAAGCGCCGGTAGAGGTCGGTGGAAACCACCTCTCGGACCGCGCGCACGACCTCCTGGGCGACCAGGACGACGCCGATCAGGATGAGCGTCGAGACGATCCGGCGACCCTCGGCCGAGTCGAAGCCGCCCTCCACACCGCCGGGAAGCAGACCGACCAGTCGGCCCACGAGGACCGCGAACACCGCGGGCAGTGCCCCGCCGAGAAGGACGAGGAGGACGAGGAGGGCGGTCCAGCCGGGAAACGCGCGGACCAGGACGCCGAGCGCGGCGCGGCGAGCCGATCGCCGGTGAACGGGAGTCGGCGCCAGCGAACCCTCCGAACGCTCGGCCGGGCTGTCGGGCGCGGGTGGACCACCCGGCTCGGTCGGCTCGCCAGGCTCGAAGGACGCGTTCTGGTCGGTTGGCACGATCGGATGAGGATCGCATTGTCCGTACATGTCCGCACCTGGTTTTCGGTCGACGCCGTCCTCGTCGCTCGGCGGAAGTGCGCCAGTCCGGTCCCAGATGACGCACAATGAGGACGGGAGCTTTGTGCGCGGCGACGTGTGCGCGCAGAAGACGGTGCGAAGGGGACGAGATGTCGAATCGGACCTGGTGGATCATCGGCGGAGTCGGCGTGGCCTTCCTCGCCTGGGTGCTGCTCCCCTGGTGGGCGACACTCCTGATCGTCTTGGCGGTGATCGGTGCACCGGTAGCCGGTTACCTGATGCTGGATCCGTCGCAGCGGCGGCGGTTGGCGCGGATCCGGGAGCGCCGGCAGATCGACCGCTGAGGCGCGGCGGCCACCGTGACGGAACCGGCAGCCGGATTCCTCGACAGTTACCCGGTCGACCTCGCGGAGTGGGAGCACGACGACCGGCTGGAGGTCCGTGGCTTC
The DNA here is from genome assembly GCF_014873875.1 of Actinopolymorpha pittospori. Lineage (GTDB taxonomy): Bacteria > Actinomycetota > Actinomycetes > Propionibacteriales > Actinopolymorphaceae > Actinopolymorpha > Actinopolymorpha pittospori. The sequence continues at coordinate 4,928,927 of NZ_JADBEM010000001.1, forward strand.
ACCCACCCGTGGCGTTCTCAGGTGGCGCCCGGTAACGGTGAGGCGTTCTTCGACGCACTGGTCCACGCGCACCTGCGCCCGGAGTCCTCCGTCCTCGACGTCGGCTGCGGCCACGGCGCCTACGCCTGCCGGCTCGCCGGAAGTTGCCGCCGGGTGATCGGCGTCGACCGGGATCCCGGTGTCCTCGCCCTCGCCGGCGAACTCGCCGCCGAGCGAGGCGTGTCCAATGCCGACTTCGCCCTGTTGACGGCCGAACCGGGCGCGGAGATCGACCTTCCCGACCAGTCGGTGGACCTGTTCGTCTGCCGCCGCGGCCCGGTGCTGGCGCGTTGGCTGGCGTGGGCCGAACGCCTTGGCCGGCTGGGGGCGGTCGCCCTCGGAGTGCACCCGACCGGGCCCGCTGGTGCGATCCCGCCGTGGAACGCCGAACTCCCCGAACCCCTCCGCCTCGGCCGGGTCTTCGACTACGCCGAGGTGCGGTCCTGGGTGACCGAGGCGCTGGCCGGTCCGGATCCACGTGGCCGGCTGGACGGCTGCTGGTGGCTCGACGTACCCGAGTACTTCGACGACCCCGAGCAGCTGTATCGCCGACTGGCCGGAAGCTGTCGCGCCGAGATTCCCTATCCCGTTGTCAAGGGTGAGTTGTCGGCGTTGGTGGAGCGCTACGGCGGACAACTCGAGCTGCGGCACTGCCGGCTGGTGTGGAAGGTGGCACTCGACCGCGTGGGGTGACGTCGACAGTCTGTCCAGGACGGTCCGGCCGGAGCTGCTTTCCACGCGATGACACGTCAGGATGGGTCCACGCAGCGAAGTCCCCGCCCGAGCGAAGGATGGACCAGTCGTGGCCGCCACCGAACCGACCCGGACCGTCGTCAACGAGACTCCCGTCGTTCTCGACCTCGAATCCGAGACGCCGTTGGTCTACGCGCTCCGCAACGACCTTGGCCTGTACGGCGTCCGCCAGGGCTGTTCGGTCGGCGAGTGTGGTTCCTGTGTCGTGCTCGTCGAGGGCCGGGCCGAGCGTTCCTGCCAGCTGCCCGTGTCGGCGGTGGCGGGTCGGCGGGTGACCACGCCCGAAGGCCTCGGTACGCCGGATCGCCCGCATCCGGTGCAGCAGGCCTTCCTCGACGAGCAGGCCGCCCAGTGCGGCTACTGCATCAACGGCATCATCATGACGACGGCAGGCCTGCTCGGAGTGGACGGCGCAGAGGCGCACGCGGCCGGCAACGGTGCGGCCGGCAACGGTGCGGTCGGGACGGGGCGTCCGGTCGTCGACGAGGAGCAGATCCAGGCGGCCCTCGCCGAGCACGTGTGCCGCTGCGGCACCCACCACCGGATCCTGCGGGCGATCCGCCGGCTGGCCGGGCAGGAGCAGCCGGCTCCGCTGCCACCGGTCCAACCGGACGGTGCGGCGGCCGGTGGCCCGGCCGCGAACGGTTCGGCCGCGACCGGCGCGACGGGTGCGAACGGCTCCGCCGGGCTGCCGACACCCGGCGCCGCGGTTCGCACGGGCGACCTGCCGGGGCCACTCCGGGACGCACGCCAGGTCGAGGACTGGATCCGGCCGCTTCCCGACGGTCGGATCGAGGTGCGCACCGGTCGGGTGGAGTTCGGGCAGGGCATCCGTACCGCACTCGCCCAGCTCGTCGCGGGCGAACTCGAGGTCCCACTCGACCAGATCGTCGTTCGCTCCGCGGCGACCGACCTGACCCCGGACGAGGGCTACACCGCCGGCAGCAACTCCCTCGAGGTGGGCGGCGCGGTGGTCGGCCGGGCCGCGGCGGCGTTCCGGCGGCTGCGCGCGGCCGGTCTGCCGCCGACCGGGCCGGTGCTGCCGGAGGACCTGCCCCGGTGGGGTGGCGGTCCGGTGGGTGAGGCCGCGCCGCGCGACGACCTGCGCGCCAAGCTGACGGGTTCGGCCGCCTACGCCCACGACCTCGCGTTCCCCGGAATGCTCTACGCCCGCGCTCTCCTTCCGCCGAGCTACGACGCACGCCTGGTCGAACTCGACGAGGAGGCCACGCGGGCGATGCCCGGCGTCGAGGCGGTCGTCCGCGACGGTCGGCTGGTCCTGGTGGTCGCGGTGCGAGAGGAGATCGCGGTCCGGGCCGTACGCCGCCTCGCCCGCGACGCCCGCTGGCAGGAGCCCGCCACCGAGTGGGAACCATCGGCCGAGCCGCCGGTGCTCGCTCCGGTGGTCGAGGACGTGGGCGTGCCGGAGGCGCTGCTCGCGGGCCGCCGCGTCCGGGCGTCCTACGCCAAGCCGTACGAGGCGCACGCGTCGATCGCGCCGTCCAGCGCGACCGCCGTGGTCCAGCCCGACGGCATCACCGTCTGGTGTCACAACCAGGGCGTCTATCCGCTGCGCAGGGAGCTCGCCGCGTTGCTTGGCGAGGACGAGTCCCGACTGACCGTGCGCCACGTCGACGGGCCCGGAGGCTATGGCCACAACGGCGCCGACGACGCCGCCGGCTTCGCGGTGATGGCCGCGCGGGCCGTTCCCGGCCGGCCGGTGCGCTTCAACTACTTCGTCCAGGACGAGTTCGGCTGGGAGCCCTACGCGACGGCGATGAGTGCCGACCTCGAGGCGAGCCTGGACGACGACGGGCGGGTGCTCGGCTGGCGGCACCGCATCTACACCGGTGCGCACGGCATGCGCCCGACCGGCAGCGGTGACCGGCTGGTGGTGTCCTGGCTACGGGCCGGCGGCGCCGAGCGCCCGTGGGCCGGCGGGGGCGAGGGCGGGGTACGCAGCGCGGAGCCGATCTACCAGTTCGGCGCGCGTGAGGTGGTCGGCGAATACACCCGCGGCGCGCTCCGTACGTCTTCACTCCGCTCGCTCGGGGGCTACTTCAACACCTTCGCGATGGAGTCGTTCATGGACGAGCTCGCCGAGGAGGCGGGCGTCGATCCGGTCGAGTTCCGGCTCGCGCATCTGCGCGACGAGCGTGCCCGGGCGGTGCTGGAGACAGCGGCCGAGCACGCCGCCTGGCAGCCGCGGGTAGGCCCGAGTGGTCGTGGGCGCGGCGTCGCGGTCGGGCGCTACAAGGGTTCGAAGGCCTACGTCGCCCACGTCATCGACGTCGAGGTCGACACCGACACCGGGGCGGTCGCCGTACGACGGGTCGTCACCGTCTGCGACGCGGGCGTCGTGATCAATCCCGACGGCCTGCGCAACCAGATCGAGGGCGGCATCCTCCAGGGGCTGAGCCGCGCCCTCCACGAGGAGGTCCGGCACGGTCCGGGTGGGATCCAGAGCCGGGACTGGACGACCTACCCGGTGCTGCGGTTCGCCGAGGTGCCCCAGCTGGACGTCGTCCTCCTCGACCGTCCGGGTCTGCCGCCGCTGGGCGCCGGTGAGGCGTCCACACCACCCACCCCGGCGGCGCTGGCCAACGCGGTCGACGACGCGGTCGGCATCCGGATCCGGTCGCTGCCGCTGACCCCCGAACGCCTCCGCGCGCGGCTGGAGGACATGACAGAGGGCGAGCTGTCCCGGGTCCTGGTGTGATCGGGGTGTGAACGAAGCAGCCTCGGACGCCCCGGTCAGAGCGTGACCGGGGGAGGCCCCTCCTCGCGGACGATGGGGACGCCGACGAGCTCGCAGCCGGCCGCGCGCATCGCCCTGATCGCGTCCTCGGTCGTCGAGCCGGCCACCCCGGCCGTCAGACTCAGCAGCACCCTGGTCGCGAAGCCGAGACGGACGGCGTCCAAGGCCGTCGCCCGCACACAGTGGTCGGTGGCGATCCCGGCGACGTCGACCTCGGTGATGCCGTGGGTGCGCAGCCAGTCCGCGAGAGAGGTGCCGTCACCGGTCTTCCCCTCGAAGCCGGAGTAGGCCGCGGTGTGCTCGCCCTTGTCGAAGACGGCGCCGAAGGGCTGCGGGTCGAGGTTGGGGTGGAAAGCGGCCCCGTCGGTCCCGGCGATGCAGTGCACCGGCCAGGTGTCGCGGTAGTCGGGGTGGTCGGAGAAGTGGTTGCCAGGATCGATGTGGTGGTCTCGTACGGCCACGACGTGGGAGTACGCCTTGTCCCGCTCGTCGGCCTCCTGCCAGGCGTGCAGGACGTTGCCGAGCGCGAAGGCGACCTCCGCGCCGCCCTTCACCGCGAGGCTCCCGCCTTCGCAGAAGTCGTTCTGTACGTCCGCGACGATCAGTGCGCGTGTCATCGCTTCCCTCCCTCTCGCCGGTTGTCACCGAGCGTGCCGCCTGGGTGCCGACCGGTCAACCGCCGTGGCCGGCCACGCCCTCCACCGCTCCGTACATCGTCGGTATGACGGGCTCGCCCCGCGACAGTTGAAGGGCGGTGCGGGGTAGCTCGGCCCGGCTGCGTTCGTGCCGCTCGCGGGCGGCCAGGAGCGGTTCCTGGCCGACGACCTCGCCGGCGCGGACGAGCGGGACCAGCAACTGCCGTCCGTCCAGGTCGCACTCGGGCTGCGTCGACACCACCTCGGTCACCGCGACGCCGTCCTCCAACTGCCGCCGGGCCCACTTGCGTCCCTTGTGCGTGGGCTTTCCGGTGGAGCGCTTCGCGACCCCGACGAGCGGAGCGTCCGGCTGCGTTCCGGTGGAACGGGCGACCAGTTTGTAGACGAGTTCGGCCGTGGGGAAGCCGCTGCCCGTGACCAGCGCCGTACCGACGCCGTAGACGTCGACCGGTGCGGCGGTCAGGCTCGCGATGGCGTACTCGTCGAGGTCCCCGCTGACCAGGATGCGGGTCTCCGTGGCACCGAGCGCGTCCAGTTCCGCGCGTACGTCGTGGGCGAGTACGGCGAGGTCACCGGAGTCGATCCGGACCGACCCCAGCTCGAGGCCGGCGATGTCGACGGCGGTCCGGACGGCCTCGCGGACGTCGAAGGTGTCGACCAGCAGGGTCGTGCTTCGCCCGAGTGCGCCGACCTGGGCGATGAACGCCTCCTTCTCGGAGTCGAACAGCAGCGTGAACGCGTGCGCGCTGGTCCCACCGGTCGGGAGACCGTAGCGGCGTCCCGCGGCGAGGTTGGAGGTGGTGGCGAAGCCCGCGATGTAGGCCGCCCGCGCCGCGGCCACCGCGGCCTCCTCGTGGGTCCGCCGCGATCCCATCTCCACGATCGGTCGCCGGCCCGCCGCCGCGGTCATCCGCGAGGCCGCCGAGGCGATCGCGGAGTCGTGGTTGAGGATCGACAGCGACAGCGTCTCCAGCAGCACCGCCTCCGCGAACGTGCCCTCCACCACGAGGATCGGCGAGCCCGGGAAGTAACAATCGCCTTCGGCGTAGCCCCAGATGTTGCCGCGGAACCGGTAGGAGGCCAGCCAGTCGGCCGTGGTGTCGTCGACGATCTTCTTCTCCCGCAGGAAGGAGAGCGTCTCGGCGTCGAAGCGGAACCGTTGGATCGCCTCGAGCAACCGGCCGGTGCCCGCCACCACGCCGTACCGCCGGCCGTTCGGGAGTCTCCGGGCGAAGACCTCGAAGACGGCACGCCGATGGGCGGTGCCGTCGGCGAGCGCCGCGCGCAGCATCGTGAGCTCGTACTGGTCGGTGAGCAGTGCGGTGGACGGCGCCTCCATGTGGCCGAGCCTACGCGGATCACCGGAGCCGACGTGATCCGCCGGAACGGTCCGGGACCGATGGCGGATCGGCGGGCGGATCGACGGGGGAGGAGTCGGGGGGAGGACTCCGACGGGCCACTCGACCGGTTCGTCCCGCGCTCGTCGCGGTTCGTGCGGTCGCGAACCCGGTCGGGTTCGCGCCCTGATTTCGGCCGGATTCGACCGGTTGTGCGGGTACCTCCGCGACGATCCGCGCCGGACTGCGTGTTTTTCGGGGGGTGCGTGGCGAACGATGCCACCGACAGATGCCACGATGGGACGGTGAGTGGTACCGCACCCGTGGAGCTCGAGCGACCCGACGTCGATGACGTGGTCCTGCCGGACACGCCGTGGATCACCATCGTCTGGAACGACCCCATCAACCTGATGTCCTACGTCACCTACGTGTTCCAGGCCTACTTCAGCTACCCGCGGAAGAAGGCGGAGAAGCTCATGATGGACGTGCACAAGCGCGGCAAGGCCGTGGTGTCCAGCGGCTCGCGAGAAGAGATGGAACGCGACGTCGAGGCCATGCACTCCTATGGCCTGTGGGCGACGTTGCAGAAGAGTGGAGACTCATGACGGGCGGTTTCCGTGCTCGCCGGGGCGTCGTCTCGGCGACGTTCGCGGCCGACGAGGTCCGCCTGCTGCGCGGCCTGGTCGCCGAGCTCGTCGAGCTGGTCCGCAGCGAGACGCCGATCTCGACCAAGCCGCCGGAGGACTCCCTCGCCGCTCTGGTGGGGCAGATGGCCTCGACCGAACCCCCCGACGACGAGGTGCTCGCCCGGCTGTTCCCGAGCGCCTACAACGACGACGAGAACGCCGCGGGCGAGTTCCGCCGCTTCACCGAGTACGGCCTGCGCGACGCCAAGGTCAAGAACGCCGAAATCGTCCTCGAGTCGCTCGGCGACCCGGCCTTCTCCGACCAGGTGACGGTGTCCCTGAACCCCGACGAGGCCCAGGCCTGGCTGCGCAACCTCACCGACCTGCGACTCGCGCTCGGCGTCCGGCTCGGCGTCGAGGACGACGACGAGGACACCTGGGCGGCGTTGCCCGACGACGACCGCCGGCGCCAGGTCTACGGCGTCTACGTCTGGCTCGGCTGGCTGCAGGAGTCCCTCGTCCGGGCGGTCTGGTAGCCGAACCCTGCGCCGCGCCTCGGTAGGCTCGCGTCGTGCTCACGATCGACCAGGCAACCTACGACGCGATTGTCGCCCACGCCCGGGCCGACCACCCCGACGAGGCGTGCGGGATCGTCGCCGGTCCGGAGGGCTCCGAGCGTCCGGAGCGGTTCGTCCCGATGATGAACGCCGAGCGCTCGCCGACGTTCTACTCCTTCGACTCGGGCGAGCACTACCGGGTCTGGAACGAGATGTGGGAACGCGACGAGGAGCCGGTCGTGATCTACCACTCCCACACTGCCACCGAGGCCTACCCCTCCCGCACCGACATCGGCCTCGCCAAGGAACCCGGCGCCCACTACGTGCTGGTCTCCACCCGCGAGTCTGGTTCGGCGGATGGTCCGGTCGAGTTCCGCTCCTACCGGATCATCGACGAGACGGTGACGGAGGAGGAGGTCCGGGTGGTGGCGTCGTACGACTCGGCCTCCGGTCCCGCCGGCGAGGCGGCCGCCGGGGCGGACCCGGCTGCCGGATGACCTCCCGGCGCGGTCGGGAACGAACCCCGACGCACCCTTCGGGCCACTTCTGGTCGAGGTGGCCGGATCAGGCCACCCCGCCGCCGTCCGTGCTCGGCCGGGCAAATCCCGACGGTCCCACGCAGGACTGGGACCGTAAGCTGAACTCCGTGGAACGCTGTCTTCTCGCGCACACGCCGCCGGTCGTCGTCTACGACCACTTCGCCGCCGCCTGAGCGCCGGCCCGCCGCCGCTGCCGGAATCCCCGCGCGGACCGCAGTGTTGAGGCCAGCGGATGCGTACGAACATCCACGAACGTACGACGGCCGCAGGGCGGCTCCGCCGCGAAGCGAAGATCACCACAAAAGCCGCACCATCAAGCGACACGAACAAGCGACACGAACAAGCGACAAGCGACAGACCGAAGCGACGACACGACCGAAGGAGCACGCACCGATGGCTATCGAGGTCCGCATCCCGACGATCCTGCGCACGCACACCGGTGGCGCGAAGTCCGTGGAGGGCGCCGGGGCGACCCTGAGCGAGCTTCTCGACGATCTGGAGGCCCGGCACACCGGTCTGAAGGAGCGGATCGTCCAGAACGACGACCTCCGCAAGTTCGTCAACATCTACGTCAACGACGAGGATGTCCGGTTCCAGGGCGGGCTCGGGGCTCCGGTCACCGACGGCGACGTCGTCACGGTGCTGCCCGCGGTCGCGGGCGGCTGAGCGGTCCGGACGGGAGCTCTCATGCGTTTCGCCTCGCTTCTCGACTCCGTGGGCGGCACCCCGCTGGTCGGACTCCCGCGGCTCTCGCCCGCTCCTGACGTCCGTCTGTGGGCGAAGCTGGAGGACCGCAACCCGACCGGTTCGGTGAAGGACCGTGCCGCGCTGCGCATGATCGTGGAGGCGGAGAAGGACGGGTCGCTGCGTCCGGGCGCCACGATCCTCGAGCCGACCTCCGGCAACACGGGCATCTCGCTGGCGATGGCGGCCAAGCTGAAGGGCTACCGCCTGGTCTGCGTGATGCCCGAGAACACCTCGGAGGAACGCCGCCAGCTGCTGCGGATGTGGGGCGCGGAGATCGTCTCCTCCCCGGCCGCGGGGGGCTCCAACGAGGCGGTCCGGGTGGCCAAGCACCTCGCCGAGGACCACCCGGACTGGGTGATGCTCTACCAGTACGGCAACCCGGCCAACGCCCTCGCGCACTACGAGGGCACCGCGCCGGAGATCCTCGCCGACCTGCCGAGCGTCACCCACGTCGTCGCTGGCCTTGGCACCACCGGCACCCTGATGGGGATCGGGCGGTTCTTCCACGAGCACAAGCCGGACGTCACGGTGGTCGCCGCGGAGCCGCGCTACGGCGAGCTGGTCTATGGCCTGCGCAACATCGACGAGGGCTTCGTGCCCGAATTGTACGACGCCCGGATGATCGACTCCCGCTTCTCCGTCGGAGGCCGGGACGCGATCCGCCGGGTCCGCGAACTGCTGGAGTCGGAGGGCATCTTCGCCGGAGTCTCCACCGGAGCGGTGCTGCACGCCGCGATCGCCCAGGCACACCAGGCGGTCAAGGCCAAGCGCAGCGCCGACATCGTGTTGATCGTGGCCGACGGTGGGTGGAAGTACCTCTCGACCGGCGCCTACGAAGGCACCCTCGACTCCGCCGAGGACGCCCTCGACAACCAGCTCTGGGCCTGAGCGGCGGGCCGCATCCACGCTGGCGGCGTTGTCGTCGTCGCCAATAGGACACCGCTATTGGCTCCTCCTCCGCCTGGCCAGCGCGGCGCGGACCACCGCTCACCCGGGGTGGTCCGCGTCCACGCCGGCGGCGTTGCCGTCGCGCGTGAACGGGCTGTCCCAACATCACTGTTTCGGATGCAACCGTCCCCGCTGTTCGAGGGTTTGGGAGATGACGCGCCCGGGACGGCGGCACGGGAGCAACTCGGGGGGCGCCGAGCACGACAGTGGCCAGGGGCAGCCACCGGACCGGCCGAGAGGTTTCGGTCGGACCGGAGGCAGAGGAGCCGTGTGCTCGGCGGTGACGCCGGTGGTGGGGTGCCACGAGGCGTGTCTGACACACGTGCCCAGTTCGGACGACGGACCGGCGACGGTGTGTCAGACACGCCCGGACCGTGACGGGGGAGGCTCCGTTCACACTCGGTACGGCGCCGGGCGAGTCCCCGTAGGCTGTGGGCCGTGTCAGATGCGCCGATCGGGATCTTCGACTCAGGGTTCGGCGGGCTCACGGTGGCCCGGGCCCTGCTCGACCAGTTGCCCCATGAGCCGGTGCTCTATCTCGCCGACACGGCGCGTTATCCGTACGGCCAGAAGAGCATCGCCGACGTCCGCAAGTTCGCCCTGGAGTGCCTCGACCATCTCGTCGACCAGGGCGTGAAACTGCTGGTCATCGCCTGTAACTCCGCCAGCGCGGCGGTGCTCCGCGACGCCCGGGAACGCTACGCCGTCCCGGTCGTCGAGGTGATCCTGCCGGCCACCCGGCGCGCGGTCGCCGCCACCCGGTCCGGCCAGGTCGGAGTGATCTGCACCCGCGCGACGGCCACCTCCCAGGCCTATGAGGACGCGTTCGCCGCCGCGACGCACATCAGCCTGCACACGCAGGCGTGTCCACGGTTCGTGGAGTTCGTCGAACGCGGAGTCACCGGCGGACCGGAGCTCCTCGAGGTCGCCCGCGAGTACCTCGACCCGCTGACCAAGGCCGGGATCGACACCCTCGTGCTCGGCTGCACCCACTACCCGTTGTTGACCGGCGTGATCTCCTTCGTGATGGGGCCGGAGGTGACCCTGGTGTCGAGCGCCGAGGAGACCGCGAAGGACGTCTACGCACGGCTGCAGGGCGGCGGCGTCGCGCGCAGCGTCGCCTCGGACCCGCCGCGGCACCGGTTCCTCACCACCGGCGACCCGGACGCCTTCATGCAGATCGGGGGCCGCTTCCTCGGCCCGGAGATCACCTTCGTGGAGGAGGTCGCGTGAGGCTGACGATCCTCGGCTGCGCCGGTTCCTTCCCAGGACCCGAGTCACCCGCGTCGGGCTATCTGGTCGAGACGCCGTACGACGGGCGGATCTTCCGACTCGTCCTCGACCTCGGCAACGGCGCGTTCGGCGCACTCCAGCGATACGTCGACCCGGACGAGGTCGACGCCGTGGGCCTGTCCCACCTGCACGCCGACCACTGCCTTGACCTGTGTTCCTACTACGTCGCCCGGAAGTACCACCCGGACGGGCCGCGGGAGCCGATCCCCGTCTACGGGCCGGCCAGGACCGGTGACCGGCTGGCGACGGCCTACGGCCTGCCGGGCGACCCGGGCATGCGGGAGGAGTTCGAGTTCCGGGTCTGGAAGGCCGCCGCGCCCCTGCGGATCGGCCCGTTCACGGTGACGGTGCTCCCCGTGGCGCACCCCGTCGAGGCCTACGCGGTCCGCGTGGAGCATGCCGGGCGGTCGCTCGTCTACTCAGGAGACACCGGCCCGACCGAGGCGCTCGCCGACCTCGCGCGCGGTACCGACCTGTTCCTGTGCGAGGCGACGTTCCTGCACGGCGAGCCGAACCCGCCCGACCTGCACCTGACCGGCCGGGAGGCGGGAGAGTACGCCAAGCGTGCCGGCGTCGGCCGCCTAGTGCTGACGCACGTACCGGCCTGGTACGACGGGCAGCGGATGGTCGACGACGCCCGCGCCGTCTACACCGGCCGACTCGATCTCGCTCGGGCCGGCGACGTCTACGACGTGTGAACGGTCACATCCAGCACGTTTCCGACTCGCCGTACGCCCCGCGTGGGTCCTCCTCCGGGCGCCAACGGATCCGTCGATAGGGTCGAACGCATGACGAGAGTGGACGGTCGTACCGCCGATCAGTTGCGTCCGGTCAAGATCACCCGGGGCTGGCTCGACCACGCGGAGGGCTCGGTGCTCGTCGAGTTCGGGCGCACCCGCGTCCTGTGCGCGGCGAGTGTCACCGAGGGTGTTCCCCGGTGGCGGCGCGACTCCGGGCTCGGTTGGGTCACCGCGGAGTACGCCATGCTGCCCCGGGCGACCAACAGCCGCAGTGACCGGGAGTCGGTGAAGGGCCGGATCGGCGGCCGGACGATGGAGATCTCGCGGCTCGTCGGCCGCTCCCTGCGCGCCGTCGTCGACTACGCCGCTCTGGGCGAGAACACCATCGTGCTCGACTGCGACGTCCTCCAGGCCGACGGCGGCACCCGAACCGCCGCGATCACCGGCGCCTACGTCGCGCTCGTCGACGCGGTGCGCTACCTCGAGGGCCGCGGTTCGGTGAAGGGACAGGCGCTCGTCGACTCGGTGAGCGCCGTCTCGGTCGGGATCGTCGACGGCGCCCCGCTGCTGGACCTGTGCTACGAGGAGGACGTCCGCGCGGACACGGACATGAACGTCGTGATGACCGGTGACGGGCGCTTCGTCGAGGTGCAGGGCACCGCCGAGCGGGAGCCCTTCGACCGCAAGCTTCTCGACAGCCTGCTGGAGCTGTCCGCCACGGGGTGCGCCGAACTCGCCCGTGCCCAGGCGGAGGCGCTCGCGCAGGACCTCCCGGCCGGACCGCGCCGGTGACCTCGCCGACCGCGAGTCCCGGCGCGACACCGGGTCCGGTGGGGAAGGGCCAGGCGACGCGGCGGGTCCTGCTGGCGACACACAACCGCAAGAAGCTGGTCGAACTCGACCGGATCCTGCGCCCGCTGCTGCCCGCGGTCGAGGTGCTCGGACTGGACGACGTTCCCGCCTACGACGAACCCGCCGAGACCGAGGCGACCTTCGCGGGCAACGCGTTGCTCAAGGCCCGGACGGCGGTCGCCCACACCGGCCTGCCGGCGGTCGCCGACGACAGCGGACTGTGCGTGGACGCGCTGAACGGCATGCCCGGTGTCCTGTCCGCCCGCTGGTCCGGTCGCCCGAAGGACGACGCGCGCAACAACTGGCTGCTGCTGGAGCAGTTGGCCGACGTCCCCGACGAACGCCGGGGTGCGGCGTTCGTCGCCTGCGTGGTGTTGGTGGTCCCGGGCGGCTCGGAGCACGTCGTCGAGGGGCGCGTCGGGGGCAGCATCGCGCACGCCCCCCGGGCGGACGGCGGGTTCGGCTACGACCCGTTGTTCGTGCCCGAGGGAGTGACGCGCACGTTCGCCGAGCTCTCGCCGGAGGAGAAGGACGCGGTGAGCCACCGCGGCCGGGCGTTGCGTGAGTTGGCGCCGCTCCTTGCCGCCAACCTGCCCGAATCCTGACGACCGCTCGATCACACCCTGCCCCGCCCTGGCCCGCGCGGCGGCGGGCCGGGACACTCAGGACACGGGCAGCACGGTGGTGGGGTAGCCCGGCGCGCCGGGCGGGCCGACCGGGGCGTAGTCGAGGCAGCGTGCGGGCCTCGCGCCTCCGGCGGATCCGGGCAGCAGCACCTGGATCGTGACGAGACCCTGGACGCGCTGCCAGACGATCCGGTGGGTCGGGAGCATCGGGGCCACGACGGCGTACCGGCTCGGTGGCCCTTCGTAGACCGGGACGACGTCGCCCGTCACCAACCACACCCGGCTCGCCGTCCGGATCCGCTCCGGCAGGGCACAGCGGGCGCGAGGGGTCTCGTCCGTGGTGGGGAACGCGCGCAGCGTCTGCTCCGGCGGCAGGCCGAGCCGCGGGCCGTAGACGCGCACGGCGGTGCGGTCGCCGTTCCCGACGACCAGCACGTCGCCGGCCTTCCACCGGTCCGCGACGAACTCCAGCGGCGCGCGGTAGTCGTCGACGCCGTAGAGGTACCGCAGGTCGTTGGAGAGCCGCGCGGGCGGCGTCCAGCAGATCGCGAGGACCGCCAGCGCCGCCGCGATCCCGACCGCCGGCGCCACCGCGGCCTGGCGGACAGGCCAACCGGACGGCCACCGCGCTGCCACGAAGCGGCCGACCCAGCCCGCCGCCCCGTCGACCAGAACCCCGAGGTAGACCAGCAGGCCGGGGACGCAGAAGAGCACCAGCCGGCGGCCGAACGGATAGATCCCGAGGACGCCCACGGCGTAGGCGGCGACGAGCGGCAGGACGAGGAGCACTGCCGCGGCGGGTCGTCGGCGCCAGGCGACCACGAAGCCCGCGACCAGGAGAAGCAAGCCCCACACCGTACGGAAGCCCAGCTCACGCAGCGCGAGGTCGCCGAACACGTACCCGTGCCAGTCCACCCAGCGGCCCACGCCGGCGCCGACCGGGCCGAAGAACGCCGCCCAGTAGGTCGCGAAGTCACTGACCTGACTGGTGAGGTGCTGGGAGTAGAGCGCCGCCGCCAGCACGGACAGGGCGGGAACGGCGAGCCAGCCGGCGAGCTGGAGCATCCCGCGGTCACGCCGCCGGAGCTGGAGCAGGCTGACCCAGCCGGCGACGAACGGCGCGCACAGCATGAATCCGTGCGAGAACCACGGCAGCGCCAGCAGCGAGGCGTACCACGCGACCTCCGGCGGCGTGATGCCCAGCCGCCGGGCCGCCCGGCTCCGGGCATCGTCCTGACCGGAGTCACCGGAGTCACCGGAGTCGCGGGAGTCGCCGGAGCGACCTGGGAGGCCCGAGCGAGCCCGGGGGAGCAGGTACGTCGCGAGCACGAGCAGCCACGTCACCAGCAGGGTGTCGGCGGTGTACTGCTTGGTCTGCGCGGTGTAGAAGACCAGCTGGGAGATCGTGGCGAGGAGGATGACCGGGACGACCGTGGCCCAGCGCCGGCGTACCAGCCTGGCGGCGAGCAGCGCCAGCAGGATCAGCGTCGCGCACCCGCAGCCGAGGGCAACGAGTCGGTAGGCCCGTTCACCGTCGCCGGCCACCGCGGTGACGGCGCGGACGAGCAGCAGCCACAGCGGCGGAGCCGACTGGGCATCGGCGAGCGGTCCGACCAACTGGCTCGGGGAGAACGCGTCGAGACTCTGGACCAGGGCCAACTCGTCCCGCCAGAACGCCCGGCCCTGCCACCACAGCCCCACCCGCAGGGCGATGCCGACCGTCACGACGAGGACGAGCGTGACGGTGGCCGGATCGAGTCGCGTCCGGCCGAACGACGTTCGCCGCGCCGTCATCCCGTCGCTCAGGCGCGGCCGAACAGCCGGATGCGACTCAGGATCCACAGTGCCTCGACCCCGTCGCGCCAGGTGAGCTTCTTCCCCTCGGCCCGGGAGCGCGCGCGGTAGGAGATCGGCACCTCGAAGGGCCGGTAGCCAAGCCGCAGCAGCTTGCCGGTCACCTCGGCCTCCATGCCGAAGCCGGCCGAGCGAACCTCGAGTGACCGGTAGAGCGGCAGCGGCATGAGCTTGAAGCAGGTCTCGAGGTCGCGGATGTAGCAGTTGAAGAGCATGTTGGCGAACGTCGTCACGCCGCGGTTGCCGAGGACGAACCAGAAGGAGTACGACGTGTGGCTGCTGAAGGTGCGGGTGCCGTAGACCACCTCGGAGTCTCCGGCGATCACCGGCGCCAGCAGCTTGGGGATGTCGTCGGGGTCGTACTCGAGGTCGGCGTCGCAGATCGTCATGTGGGTGCCGGTCGCGAGCGTCGCCGCGGTCCGGATGGCGGCACCCTTGCCGCGGTTGACGTCGTGCCGGTGAACTGCCACCCGCGGGTCGTCGATCTTGTCGAGGAGTTCGGAGGTGCCGTCGCGGCTGCCGTCGTCGACCACGACCACCTCGAGCTCACAGGGATAGTCGACGTCGAGGATCCGCTTGAGAACCTGATCGAACGTCGAGACCTCGTTGTAGACCGGGACGAGAATCGAGAGCTTCACCGGGGTCTCCACGGGAGGGTGGCAGGGCGCGGGCACGACGGGGCGTTTCATCGCGGACGGGGATGTGCGAGAGGAGGGACTCGAACCCTCACGCCCGAGGGCACCGGATCCTAAGTCCGGCGCGTCTGCCAATTCCGCCACTCTCGCGTACCGGCCGCCTGCGGCGGCCCAGTCTACGGGTTCGCCGCCTCCGCGTGTCCCAGCCTCAGACGCCGAGTTCCCGGCGCAGTCGGGCGACGTGCCCGGTGGCCTTGACGGCGTACTGCGCGACCTCGATCTTGCCATCCTCGCCGACGACGAAGGTGGAGCGGATCACCCCGGTGATCGTCCGCCCGTAGGACTGCTTCTCACCGAAGGCGCCCCAGGCCGTCAGGGTCTGCTTGTCCTCGTCGGACAGGAGCGGGAAGGTGAGGCCCTCCTTCTCGCGGAACTTCGCGAGCTTCGCGGGCTTGTCCGGCGAGAGGCCGAGGACGACGTAACCGGCCGCGGCGAGGGACTGCAGAGAGTCACGAAAGTCGCAGGCCTGCTTCGTGCAGCCGGGCGTCATCGCGGCGGGGTAGACGTAGACGATCACCTTCTGGCCGCGGTAGTCGGACAGGGTGACGGGCTTGCCGTCGGCGTCGGGAAGCGTGAAGTCGGGGGCGGCGTCGCCGGGGCTGAGCCGGGGGGTGGTTGCCACTGTTCCTCCAGGTCGACAGGGTGTTGCCTGCCCAGCCAGGTTATTTGCAAATTGTTCGCATGTAAGAATACGAGGCGCAACGCGGGCCTGACAGGCTGCCTCATCATCTCCCACGCACGAGGAGCGCTCTGTGCACGTACCCGACGGATTCCTGGACGCGCCCACGTCCATCGCCACGGGCGCGGTCGCGGCAACCGCCGTGGTCCTCTCACTGCGCGGGGCCCGCCGCGAACTCGACGACAAGACCGCTCCGCTCACCGGGCTGGTGGCCGCCTTCGTGTTCGCGGTGCAGATGCTCAACTTCCCGGTCGGCGCCGGCACCAGCGGGCACCTGCTCGGGGGAGCGCTGGCCGCCGTACTGGTCGGTCCGTGGACGGCGGTGCTGTGCATGACGGTCGTCCTGCTCGTCCAGGGACTGTTCTTCGCCGACGGCGGCATCACCGCGCTCGGGACCAACATCACGCTGATGGGCGTCGTGACCGTGGTCGTCGGGTGGGCGCTGTTCCGCCTGGTGCTCCGCCTGCTGCCGAACCGGCCCGGGTCCGCGGTGCCGGCGGCCTTCGTCTCCGCGCTGGTCTCCGTCCCGGTCTCGGCGCTCTGCTTCGTCGCTCTGTACGCGGTCGGTGGCACGGCCGACATCCCGCTGCCCGCGGTCGCCGGGGCGATGCTCGGCTGGCACGTCCTGATCGGCATCGGTGAAGCCGTGATCACCGCCCTCACGGTCGGCAGCATCCTCGCCGTCCGACCGGACCTGGTCCACGGCGCGCGCCACCTGCTGGCGTCGCGCGAGCTCACGGTCCGCACCAGCCCGCTCGCCACGAAGGGACGCGCGTCATGAGCGCCGACAGCACCCACCAGGTCGCGGACCCGACCGGGACGCACGACGCGGGCGGTCCACGGATCCGCACGAAGGTGCTCGTACTGGTGGGCATCCTGGTCGCGCTCGTCCTCGCCGGCGGGGTCAGCTACTACGCCTCCGGCAGCCCGGACGGGCTCAACCGGGTCGCCGCGGACCACGGCTTCGACGAGACCGCGAAGGACAGCCCGACCGGTGGATCCCCCTTCGCCGACTACGGCGTCCACGGGATCGACAACGAGCGCCTGTCCGGCGGACTCGCGGGCGTCGTCGGCGTCGTGATCGTCCTCGCGCTCGGCAGCGGTCTCGCCGTGGTCGTCCGCCGCCGGACGCGGGCGCGGCGCGCGGACGCTCCGGGGAACTGAGATGGGTGCGGGTCACACGCACCGGTTGCACGTCCACGGCCACTCCGTCGTGCACCGGCTGCCGCCCCAGTGCAAGCTGGTCGCGCTGGTCGCGTTCGTCCTCGTCGTGGTCGCCACCCCGCGGACGGCGTTCTGGGCGTTCGCGGGCTATGCACTCCTCCTGCTCGCGGTCGCCGTCCTCGCCCGGGTGCCGCTCGGCTTCGTCGCCCGGCGGATCGTGGTCGAGAGTCCGGTCATCGTGTTCGCGGTGCTGCTGCCGCTCATCGCCACGGGCCCACGCGTCGACGTCCTGGGCCTGTCGCTGTCCCAGTCGGGACTGTGGTCGGCCTGGAACGTTCTCGCTAAGGCCACCCTCGGCGTGGTGGCCTCCATCCTGCTCGCCGCGACGACCGACCAGCGGGCCCTGCTGGCGGGCCTGCAGCGGCTCCGCCTCCCCACCCAACTGGTCGAGATCGCGTCGTTCATGGTCAGGTACCTCGACGTGATCACCGGCCAGATGAGCCGGATGCGGATCGCCCGGGCCGCGCGCGGCTTCACTCCGCGTGGTCCGCGGGCGTGGCCCGTGCTCGCCCGCTCCGCGGGAGCGCTGTTCGTCCGCTCCTACGAGCGGGGGGAGCGCGTCCATCTCGCGATGCTGTCCCGCGGGTACGTCGGGGCGCTGCCCAGCCTCTCCGACGGCAGGACTCCGCTGACGGCGTGGGCGGGAGCCTCGGTCCTACCGCTGTGCGCGCTGCTGCTGGCCCTTGGTGCATGGTTGACCGCGTGACAATCCCCGTCCTGCAGGTCAGCGGCCTGGCCTACGCCTACCCCGACGGTCACCAGGCGCTGTACGGCGTCGACCTCTCCCTCGCCCGGGGCGAGCGGGTCGCCCTGCTCGGGCCCAACGGCGCCGGCAAGACGACCCTGGTGCTGCACCTCAACGGCATCCTCACCGCCGGCCTCGGCTCCGTCCACGTCGACGGGATGCTGGTCGGCAAGGCGACCCTGCGGGAGGTACGCCGTCGGGTGGGCGTGGTCTTCCAGGATCCGGACGACCAGTTGTTCATGCCGACGGTGCGGGACGACGTGGCCTTCGGCCCGGCCAACCTCGGGATGCGCGGCGCCGAGTTGGACGCCCGGGTCGACGAGGCGCTCGACCTGGTCGGGATGCGGGCATACGCCGACCGGCCGCCCCACCACCTGTCGTTCGGGCAGCGCCGCCGGGTGGCCGTGGCGACGGTCCTCGCGATGCGTCCCTCGGTGCTGGTCCTGGACGAGCCCTCCAGCAACCTCGACCCGGCGAGCCGGCGCGAACTCGCGGAGATCCTCACCGCGCTCGACGTGACCGTCCTCATGGTCACCCACGACCTGCCCTACGCCCTGCAGTTGTGCGAACGCTCGGTGATCCTCGACGAGGGCACCATCGTCGCCGACGGTTCGACCCGGGATCTCCTGGCCGACGCCGAACTGATGGAGAGCCACCGCCTGGAGCTCCCGTTCGGCTTCGACCCCGTGGCGCGACCGGTCTCCTAGCGCCCACGTGAGCACCCCGGGCGTCCGCGGGTGAACAGCCGCGGGTGGGGTAGTCGGAGGGAGTGCGACCCGGCGTGGTCGGGCGGATACCCGCATGCCCTGCCGCCGGGTGCGCAGGACACGGCGAGGCGTCCGGAACGCGGAGTACGGGTGGGTCCGTCTGGAAGACTGTGGTGATCACCGGGAGTGGGCGGATCCACGCGGGGCCGACGTGATCGAGAGGACCACCAGTGAGCGACACGACCAGGGCGCTACCGGAGCGGCGGGACGTGGCCGAGACGAGCCGGGACGTCCGGCCTTCGGCACCTTCGGAGCAGAACGCCGGAGCTTCGGAGCCAGCCGTCCAGCCGCGGCGGGAGGTCGCCGCGACTCGCGGCGCGGCCGGGCCGAAGCCAGGGCCCCGAAGCGCCGCGGAGATCGAGGCCGATCTCGCCGCGACCAGGGAGCGCCTGGCCGAAACCGTCGACGCGCTGACCGCCCGGGTCCAGCCCAAGGTGCTCGCCGCCAGGGGAGCGGATCGGGCCAAACTGACCGTCATGGCCCCGGACGGAACCCTGCGGACCGAGCGCCTGATCAGGCTCGGTGTCGCTGTCGCCGGCGTGGTCGGAGCCCTGACCCTGCTGCGTTACCTCGTCCGCCGCTCACGGTGACCGCCGGAGGTCCGCCGCCCCCGTACACCCTCCGCGTCCGATCCGCCGAGCGCCTCCCCGATGGCGTACCGCCCCCGCCGCGCCGTACCCTCTCATGACGTGAACGACTCGCGAACCGCGCGGCTCACCGCCGACAAGCTGCCGATCCGCATGCTCCACGATCGGGTCCTCGTCTCGACGGACTCCGAGAATGGCGAGCGGCGCTCCTCGGCGGGGATCGTGATCCCCGCGACAGCGCAGATGGGCAAGCGTCTCTCCTGGGCGCGGGTGGTGGCCATCGGACCCCACGTCCGGGCCGTGCTGGTCGGTGATCGGGTCCTGTTCGACCCGGAGGACCGGGCCGAGATCGAGGTTCGCGCGGAGGCCTACGTCCTGCTCCGCGAGCGTGACATCCACGCTGTCGCCTCCGAACGTCTCGAGGACGACCAGACCGGCCTCTACCTCTGACCGACGGCGAGGGACGCCATGCTCGCCCGCCGACCGGTCACAGCGCTGTTCCGGCGCGGTGAGTCGGCGCTCGGCGACGTGGCCGGCCGGTCCCGCGAGTCACTCGGGGTCGGCTTTCGGCGCCTGGGGCACACCCTGGTGCCGCTCGTGCAGTCGGCCGCGGCGGCCGCCATCGCCTGGCTGGTCGCGACCAGACTGATCGGCCACAGCCAGCCGTTCTTCGCGTCGATCGCCGCCGTGCTGTCGCTCGGCGTGTCCCTCGGGCAGCGATTGCGCCGGTCGGTCGAACTCGTCTTCGGTGTGGCGATCGGCATCCTCGTCGCGGACCTCCTCGTGGCGGTGATCGGTCGGGGATGGTGGCAGATCGGCCTCGTCGTTCTGCTCGCGATGGCGGCGGCCGTCCTCGCGGGTGGCGGTGCGGTCCTGGTCAACCAGGGAGCGGGCTCCGCCATCCTGATCGTCGCGCTCGCGCCCACTGCCGGCAGCCTGGCCTCGGCGCCGTGGAGCCGCTTCGTGGACGCCCTCGTGGGTGGTGTGGTGGGACTGCTCGTCAACGCCGTCCTGCTGCCGATGAATCCGGTCGTGCTCGCCCGTCGGTCCGCCAACCCACTGCTCGACGAGCTCGCCGGGGTCCTGGACGAGATCGTGGCCGCGCTGGAGGCCAGGGACGTGGACCGGGCCGACGAGGCGCTCCAGCGGGCGCGGGCCATCGAGTCCGCGCTCACGGAGTTCCGGGAGGCGCTCGGCGCCGGCCGCGAGATCGCCCGCATCGCGCCGTTCCGCCGGCGATCGCGTGGACACCTGATGCAGTACGTCGACGCGGTCGACCACATCGATCACGCCGTCCGCAACGTGCGGGTACTCGCGCGGCGCGCCGTGGTCGCGGTGCAACGTGACGAGGCGTTCGGGCCCGGACTTCCGCCGGCCATCCGCCGGCTGGGCGAGTCGGTCCGCACCCTCCGCAACGAACTCGGGAAGGGCGCGGAGCCTCGCGCCGCCCGGCAGGGGCTCGTCGACGCCGTGGAACTCGCCACCGCTGCCGTCGGGCCGGGCTTCTCGGCGAACGTCATGATCGCCCAGATCCGCTCGGCCGCGCACGACCTCCTGCGCGCCGCCGGACTCGAACTCGCCGACGTCGACCGGGCGCTGCGCAGGGTCGAGCCGCCGGCGAGGTAGGACGCGCCGAGGACAGGCCGCGGGCCCGGCGCGACCTGGCCGCGCCGGGCCCGCGACGTCACTCACCTGTCGAGCCGCGAGCGTTGCCTAACGGGTGGACGGCGCCTTCGTCCGTGGCGCCTCCGCGTCCCGGGCCCGATCAGTGCTGGTGCGGGACTCACCCGGCTTCGCCGGCTCCAGTCGGGCCGGCAGGTCGTACTGACGACACAACGCGACCAGGTTGTGCCCGTCGTACAGGCGCAACGGCCGACCGTGCGCGTACTCGTACGCCTGCGGGTCCAGTCCTCCGCTCGTGAGGAGGATGCCGACCTGGGCGTGCTCGCGACGTACGGCGGACTGCAGCGCGCGTACCTCGGCGGTCTCCAGCAGGCCGGTATGGCGCCGGACGTGCACCACGGCGTTCTCGACACCGTCGTCGGTGCCGCGGGAGGCGAGGTAGTTGCCATCAACGCCCGGGACCGCCGCGACGGCGTAGCCCATGCGTTCGAGGAGCCGTTCCATGAGCCGACCGAACTCCTCAGCCGGTGCGTCGATCAGGTTGGGCACCTTCGTCGATGCGGGCACGCTCAGGTGCGGATCGGCGAGATCGTAGGTCAGGATCGGCGTGATGCCGCTGAGCTCGTCGGGGTAGGCGGAGACGAGCGCCCCGAAGTGCTTGCGTACCTGTTCCAGCGGGTCGTCGATGTCGTCCAACCTGAGTTTGGCGAAGTGTCGCCGGGACGCGCTCATGCTGATCAGGCACACGGTGCTCCCGACCTCGGCCTGGTCGTCGGCCGCCGGTCCGGTCCGGCCCCGACGTCGGCCCGTCGGCGCATCCTCGTCCTTGGGGACTCGACCGGAGGTGACGCCGTCGAAGACGACGGTCTGCACGAGCTCGCCCGGGTCGGCGCTGAACGCCACGTTGGTCGCCCGCAGCGCCAGTTGCGCCAGCAGCCTGGCGTGGATCCTGCGTACCTCGGCGATGGGTCGCCAACGGTGGACGCCGACGGAGTCGGTGCTCTTGTTGTAGCGGAACTCGCGCTCGCGGGGCACGACGTCGACGCCTGGTACCCGCCATTCGACGAGCAGCAGTTTCGACTCGGGTACGTAGGCGAACCGGTGGTCGCGCGGGAAGCCGCCAGAGTCGGTGACGGACTCGAACGCCTGGGTGAAGTACTCGCTCACGGCCTCCCGGTCGCCACTCATCACCCGGTCGCGGAACGCGTCGATGGCGGCGTTGTGCGCGAGGATCCGCTGGCGTTCGGGGGCGCTGGCGTCGTTGTGGGCGCGCAGCAGCTCCTCGACGCGCGCGACCCGCGCGGCCTCCTGCTCGCGGTACTGGTCCAGCGCACGGGCGTAGGACACCTCGGCCCTGGCCTGGGCGGTCTCGCGTCGGGACTGGGAGGTGAGGAGCCGGCGCAGCCGACCCGAACGGGGCGCGTACTCCTCCCAGGTGGGAAGCCGGACCGGCTCGGCGTCGGGGCCGAGGTCCAGGTCGGGGACGTCGCGCTTCTGGCGTTCGAAGTCGATGGGTTCGACGGTGCGACGGAGCGAGGCGATGAGGACGACGTTGAGCCTCTGCACACGCTGCTCGGCCTTGTCGGTTCGGACGACCGCGTCCTCGTGCAGTCGCTGGACTCGGATCTCCCGGCGGAGGCGTTCCTGCGCGTTGACCGCGCGGCGGACGCTGGTCCGGCTCCGCGCGGCGGGACGGACCTCCTGGGCTTTGGCGGCGGCGTTGCGGTTGAGCCAGCTACGGGGTCTTGAAAGTGGCACGGAGTGCTCCCTCGATCGACGGTCCTACCTCCTCCGGTGCCGGCATCGAAGCCGGGAGATCGCCGAGGCGCGGCGGCGGTCGGGCCGACGTCCGCGTTAGGGGAGGACCAGGGATGGGCCGATCGATCGGGTTCGTACGGGCTGGGCGCAGCCCTGCTGTGTGGCGGCGCGAGGTGCGCGCCGCTTCGACGGGCAGGCCACGGTCGTGGCGCGTGCGTCTCATCGGGTCGCCCTCCGGGGTCGCCACGGCGTCCCATTACGCTGCGTCCATACCTTGTAACATGACGCTCTGAACCAGGCAAAGGTCCTGTATCGCGAGCTGGGCGTCCCGGGCATTCATCGCCATCAGTGCAAATTTCCCCTTGACGGGTACAATCCCGCCCCCATTGGCCCTGTCTGTCCAGTTTCGTGCGCGGGACGTGTGTGGCCGCTGTGACGGTATGGGTGGGTCGGACGGAGTTGGACGCGGTCGCGGTCGATTCCGGCGGCCTCCCACCCCTCCTCAAATTGCCAGAACTGGCCACCCAAACCTCCCGTCGCCAGGTGAGCGGTATGTCCTGACGAGGACCGAACGGCGGGAGCGAGGCCCGCGCGCCGAGGCCGACGCACCCCCCGCCATCGGCAGGTGTCGCCGCTTCCAAAGATGGGGAAGTTGTCCCATACCGGAATTTTGTGGTGCAGCTGGAGGGGCAAAGTGAGCGGCGAGCGCGTGTACACCGTCGTCTACGGGAGGCGCCCGAACGAGGAGAAGGTGCGGACCACGGACGAACTGGACGCCGTACTCGACCAGGCGAACACCGAGGCCGCCGCGGCCGGTCGGCCCAGCGTGGTCTACATCCTGACCGACCGTGGCGCGCAGGCGCCGTTCCTCGGACTCGGTGTCGGACGCGAGTTCTCCTACCTCACCTACGGCGGCCAGCACGCGCCCGGCGACCTGGATGGTGGCGTCCCGCCCGCGTGGTACACCAGCGGTGCGCGCGGTGAGTTGCCCGCCGGGCGGGCCGTCCGGGTGCAGGCGGCCCGCGACGCCGCGAGGGAGTTCCTGGTGACCGGAGAACGCCCCACCAACGTCGAGTGGGTCTACGGCGAGTAGCTGCTGAACGCGGGAGGCTCCACGTCGCGCATCGTCAAGCGGTGATTGACGGCCTTCGGGCCGCTACCCATTCCTCTCGAATGTTCGTGTCCCGAACAAAGAGGCGGAGGTGTGGATGCCGTTTGTTGACCCTGTTCGAGGGCGAATCGGACGGCCGAGGCCTCGGATCGGCGAGCGTACGATCAGATGACGTGCCGACCATCCATCTGCTTCGTCGCCATGCCCTTTTGGCGGCGAAGATCCTGGTGGTCGTGGGCGCCTATTACGGCGGCGGAAGGCTCGGCCTGCTCAGCCCCATCGGCGCGGGAGACGTGAGCCCGTTGTGGCCACCGACCGGTATCGCCCTGGTCGCCCTGCTCCTGTGGGGGCCACGCGTGTGGCCGGGTGTCGCGATCGGCGCCGTGCTGATCAACTACTGGCCGGGAGAGCCCCCGATCCAGTTCGTCGGGTCGGCACTCGGGTCGGCGCTCGCCCCTCTTCTCGGCTACCTGATGCTGCGTGCCGTGGATTTCCGTGCGACGCTCGAACGCCTGAAGGACGTCATCGCGCTGCTTGTGCTCGGCGGTATGACGGCCATGGTGGTGAGCGCCACTTTCAGCGTCGTGTCCCTGTGGCTGGCAGGCGTGCTGCCGCGCAGCGCGTTCGCGGCGACCTGGTTGGTCTGGTGGACCGGTGACGCGATGGGAGTGTTGATCCTCGCCCCGCTGCTCCTCACCGCTCGCTACGCCAGGTGGCCGCGGGAGATCCATCCCTACCGGGTGATCGAGGCGGCAACGTTGCTTGCCACCATGCTCGCGGTGATCGCTTTGGCCCTGCATTCACCCGAACAGTTGTTGTTCATCGTCTTCCCGTTCATCATCTGGGCGGCCTGGCGATTTCAGCTGGCGGGTGCGACGCCGTGCGTGTTTCTGGTCACCGCGATCTCGATCTACGCGGCCTCTCGTGGGCTGGGTTCCTTCGCGGGTGACAGCGTACTTTCCCATCTGATCACGTTGCAGGCATTCAGCGCCTCGACGACCCTTACGGCGTTGGTGCTTTCGGTGACCATCTCCGCTCGCAACGATGCCCGGGCACACGTTCGGGAGGTCGCGTCGCAACTCGCGACCGTGGTGAACCAACTCGACCGCAGACTTCGGCCCCGCCCGGAAGCACCACCGTATGGGAAAAGGGACGAACTCTAGGAATCCCTTGTGGCCACAGGGAAAGCCGAAGCCAAGCGTAAGGTGAGTTGGCGTGCCGACGAGACTGAGCGCGCGGGAGCTGTTTCCTACCGGAATGCTCATCCTCACGGTCGCCGCGGTCTATTGCGCCGCCGGGTATGTCGGGATGCTCCAGCAAGTTCGCGACGGCGAGGTATCTCTGCTGTGGCCGACGCCCGGCATCGCTTTCGCCGCGCTGTTCCTGTTCGGACAGCGGGTCTGGCCGGCCATCTCGATCGGTTCCTTCCTGATCTCGGTCTTCGCGATGGACCACGGGTGGGGCGTCTCGCTCGGGGTGGCCGCCGGTACCACGATCGGGGTGCTGTGTGCCTACATGCTGCTGCGACGGGTGGGCTTCCGGGTCGAGCTCGACCGACTACGTGACCTCGTCGCGCTGGTCGTGTTCGGTGCCCTGTTGGGCACGGTCATCGCCGCCGTGATCGGAGTCGGCGCGCTGTCCATGGCCGACACGGTGATTCCTTCCAACTTCTTGTCGCGATGGCTGCTGCAGTCGCTGAGTGCGGCCATGGGAGTGCTGATCATCACGCCGCTCCTCCTGGTCCTGCGGACGGCGCGCTGGCCCAGAGGCGTGCGGCTGGTGCGAACGCTGGAGGCGGTCGTCCTGGTGGGCGGCACGGTCGCGGTGATGCTGATCACCACACGCACGAGCACCGAACTGCTCTTCCTGGTCTTCCCGCTTCTGATCTGGGCCGCCCTGCGGTTCCAGTTGGCCGGCGCGGCTCCGTTGGCCCTGATCGTCTCCACGATGGCGGTGTACGGGGCGATCAACGGCTCGGGTCCGTTCGAAGGGCAGGACGTCTACTCCAACCTGATCACCATCCAGGCGTTCAACGCCTCGACGACGCTGACGGCGTTGGTCCTCGCGGTGACCACGACCGAACGCAACCAGGCCCATGACGAGGTTGAGGAGGCCGCGACCCAGCTCGCCTCGGTGGTGAACCAGCTCGACCGGAGCCTGCGACCCCGATCGGTGACGCTGGCGCAGGGTGTGCGGGGAGCCGCGGTGGCCGAACGGCGGGTGGTCAGGGAACGCATCGAGGGCGCCAACGGCCCGAGCGGGCCCAACTGACCGGCGGTCTGCGCGTCCCTGCCGGGGCAGGGCGGCCTCAGACCGGGTCGGTCACACAGAACTCGTTGCCCTCCGGGTCGCCCATGAGCGTCCAGGTGGAGAACTCCTCGAGAACCGAGGCCCCGAGCTTCCTCAGTCGATCCACCTCGTCACGCCGATCGGTGGCGGCGACATCGAGATGGGTGCGGTTCTTGACCGTCTTCGGCTCGGGTACCTGTTGGAAGAACAGCGTCGGACCCGGACCGTCCACGGCCACCGTCGGGTCGGTCTCCGGAGTGAACCCCAGCCCGGCGAGTCGCTCGACCTCGGCATCGTCGTAGGGGCGTACCGCGTAGCCGTCGAGTACCTCCGCCCAGAAGCGCGCGAGACTCGGCGCGTGCCGGCAGTCGACGACGATTTCCCGCAACGTGGCCATCAGGATGCTCCTTCGCCGTGGTGAAGTGGCGGCTGGTGAGTTGTCTCGTTGTGGTAGCTGACGCGCCAGTCCCGAGTGGACGTACGCCAGATCAGGCTGAGGCAGCCGTTGCGCAGGTCCGTGGTGGGGACCTGTCCGTCGGAGAGGCCGAGCAGGAGGGTCTTGATCACCGAGCCGTGCCCGACCAGGAGCACCGACCCGCCTCCCGCCGTGTCGGCCAACCGGTCCAGCACGGAGCGGGAGCGACTCCACACCTGCGCGCGGGTCTCCGCGTGCGGGGCGCCGCCCGGGAACCGCCGCGCGGCTTGGGCCTTGCTGAGCCCGGACGCCTCGCCGTAGTCCCGCTCGACGACCTCGGGGGGGACCGCGAGAGGTGTCGGCATCCCGAGCTCGTCGCCGATGATGGTGGCGGTCTCCCACGCCCGAAGGAGCGGGCTGCTCGCCAGCAGGCTCCAGGGATGCGTTGCCACGTCGCGGGCGATCTGGCGGGCCTGCGCCCGGCCGCGCTCGTTCAGCGGAACGTCCTCGCGACCCTGCAGCCGGCCCTCGGCGTTCCAGTCGGTCTCGCCGTGCCGGACGAGGCAGATCGACGTCACCGACGTAGCGTGCCGGATGCGCTCCGCCGTACGCCACCGGATTTGGCATGACCGGCCGCCCGCTGCCCTGCGCGTCGGCCGTCGACGCGGGCTTGTGTTTGAGCTTCCGCGGAAGCGCTCGATAGCACCCCCGTCGACGTCACCGTGCTCGATCGGCCTGTACGAATCCCAGCTCGTTGCCATCGGGGTCACGAATGGTGAACTTGCGGCTGCCGTAGGCCGTAGTGAGCAGAGGCTCGAGCACGTCGGCGTCCGGGCGCAGCCGCGACCACCATGCGTCGACGTCGTCGACCTCGAAGTTGAACCGGGCACCAGTTGCTGGCGCAGGCGTGTACTGGCCCAGAGCGAACTGGGCAGGGCCCAGGGTGAAATGCACATACGTCGGTTCGTCGGGAGGCCAGTGACCCTCAGCGGGCACCCCCAGCAGGCGCTCGTACCACTCAATCGCTGCGGCGAGATCTCGTACGTTGGCCCGCACAGCAGAGGAGTGTCCATCGCAGCACCCTAGGGCGCCTCGACGACCTGCCTGGTCCGGCCCGTTGTCGACGGTCACCGGGGCGCCGGTGAGCCACGCGAGTTCCCAGCCGACGACCGCGGTCGCCACAACATCCCCACTCGATCCACGGACCTGCTTGACAAGTCGCCAGCCACGCAACCAGTGTTGACGTATGAACAATCGTTCAGATGTTGTCGAGCTTGACGGCTGCGCCGTCCGACTGGTTGACCCTCAACGGGTGGCAGCCGTGTCGACCCGGATGCCTGGGGAGCGGGAGGTCGTCGACACCGCGGACGTGTTCGGTCTGCTCGCGGATCCTGGTCGGCTGCGGCTGCTGGTGGCGCTGCTCGAAGGGGAGATGTGCGTGTGCGATCTGGCCGCTGTCACGGGACTGAGCGAGTCCTCCACCTCCCACGCACTTCGCCTGCTGCGCGCGCACCGAGTGGTCTCGGTACGCCGTCACGGCCGGATCGCCTACTACCGCCTTGACGACGCTCACGTCCGGATGCTCCTGGACCTCGCCTTCGCCCATACCGAGCACACCGACGCCATCCACCCCGAAGGGCACTGCCGAGGAGGCAACGGCGATGGATAGCCATGGGCACGGGCACGGGCATGTCACCGCGACAGGTCAGCACAAGGGTGCGCTCGCGGGCACGCTCGTGGTCGCCCTCGCGACCTTCGCTGCTCAGGTTGTCGGTGCTCTGGTTTCGGGCAGCCTCGCGCTGCTGGCTGATGCGGGTCACGTGCTGACCGACAGCGGTGGGGTCGCGCTGGCGCTCATCGCGACGGTCCTCGCCGCCCGCCCGCCAGTCGGACAACGGACGTTCGGCTGGGCGCGGGCGGAGATCCTCGCCGCCGCGATCAACGGCCTGGTGCTCGCCGGTATCGGTGTGTACGTGCTCGTCGAGGGGATACGCCGGCTGATCGAGCCGAGTCCGGTCGAGCCCGGTGGGATGGCGCTGTTCGCGCTGATCGGCCTGGTCGGCAACCTCGTCGGTGTCGCGTTGTTGTTCCGGGCCCGGCAGGCGAGCCTGAACATGCGCGGCGCTTTCCTGGAGGTCGCCACCGACACGTTCACCTCCGTGGGTGTGTTGATCGCCGCCGCCGTCATCGCGACAAGCGGCTTTCTGCGCGCCGACGCAGTGGTCTCCGTCGTGATCGGGCTGGTGATCCTTCCTCGGGCGGTGAAGCTGCTGGGGGAGGCCGTGAACGTCCTCCTGGAGTCAGCACCGGAAGGGGTGGACCTGGACGAGGTGCGCCGTCACATTCGCGAGGTCGACCACGTACGCGACGTGCACGATCTGCATGTGCACACGGTGACCTCCGGCCTGCCCGTCCTGAGCGCGCACATCGTGGTCGACACCGAGTGCTTCAGCGACGGACACGCGCCTCAGATCCTCGACAGGCTCCAGGAGTGCCTGGCCGGACACTTCGACGTCGAACACTCGACGCTCCAGGTCGAACCAGCTGGTCACACGGACCACGAACACCGCACCCACGCCTGAACCCCGGCTTGTGCTCGCGGGAAAGAGCGGCCGCTGAGGATGATCGACGATGGGTCTCTTGGTCGGTCGTTTCACGACCCCTCGTGGGGCTCCCGATATCCATAGCGTTTGAACACGAGGTACAGGGCGAGCGTCAGACCGACCAGGATTCCGACGGGAAGGAGGAAGGACGTCCCGAGATGGCGGTCGAGAAGCCAGCCGATCCCGCCGTATCCCTCACTGGTCGGCCCGGACCCTATCCAGACGAACGATGACAGATCGCTCACCGACGAATCGGATCTTTCCGCTCGAGCGGATCGTTATGGTTTCCCGGATCGTTCTTCCAGGCAGTCCAGGGTCCTCGACCCCAGATGGAACGCTGACAGTGATCATGTGCGAGCAGCACAGGGATCGGATGTGATGAATCCGGGCACCGGGGCACTGCGTGTCGCACGCGGTGCGCTGCTTGCTGCCCTCACCGCGTTTCTCGCGGTCGCCGGGCACCTCGCCGGGGGTGGACACCTTCCGCCCCTGCCCAGCCTGTTCGCCACGGCCGTACTGCTCGGAGCGACGTTCGCCGTGCTTCGCGGACAGGCAACGCGGGCTTGCGCCACTCCTGCTGGCGGCCGTTGGCTCGCAACTGCTGTTTCACGCCGCGTTCGTGTTGGTCGGTCACTCCGGCGACGCGGGGCTTCTGCCCGACGCCCATCTGCTCGTGGCCCATCTGTGCGCGGCGGCCGTGCTCGCCCTCCTGGCGTCCCACGCCGACACCCTGCTGTGGTCGCTGGTCCATCTGCTCGTACGGGTCTGGATTCCAGCGCTGGTGGTGCTTCCGGTGCCCGTGGTCGGCTCGTCCCGTCGCGAGTACACCCGCCTCGCCGAGCCACGGCTGCGTCTGGACGCGTGCGCGCACCCTCGCCGCGGACCGCCGGGAGTGCTGAGCGCCCTGACGGTATGACCGGCAGGCCTCGCGTCCACCTTCCTTGAGCACACCGACCCAGTGACGGCTCCTGCCGTCCTTGGTCGTCGGCGCCGACCGCCCCGCGCGGATCCGACGATCCACGACCCTGACTTCTCTCGTAGAAACGAGATTGGACCCACGTCATGTCACAGAAGAACGACCGGGCTGCTCGCCGCGCCAAACTCGAGGCGATCCAGGCCGCGGAACGACGCAAGAAGAGCCGCACCCTCTCCCTCGCCGGGATCGGTGCCTTCGTCGCGGTCGTGGGCGTCGTCCTGACCATCGCCTGGCTCGGCAACGACCCCGACCCAGCCACGGCCTCCGACACAGGTGGCGGCGACTCCCGCCTGGTGCGCTCCGACAGCCACCGACTCACCGAGGCCCGATCCGGACAGGTGACCCTGGTGGAGTTCCTCGACTTCGAATGCGAGGCCTGCCGCGCCGCGCACCCACTCGTCGAGGATTTCCGAAAGGAATACGAGGGCCGGGTCA
Organism: Actinopolymorpha pittospori; assembly: GCF_014873875.1. GTDB lineage: Bacteria > Actinomycetota > Actinomycetes > Propionibacteriales > Actinopolymorphaceae > Actinopolymorpha > Actinopolymorpha pittospori. The sequence goes on from NZ_JADBEM010000001.1 coordinate 4,959,159, forward strand.
CCTTTGTCGCCCGCTACTTCCCGATCCCCTCCCACTTCAACGCCGAACGCGCCGCCCGTGCCGTCGAGTCAGCCGCACAGCAAGGCAAGTTCGAACAGATGTACCAACGCATGTTCGAAACCCAGAGCCAATGGGGCGAACAACAGGTCCCCGCCGATGAGACCTTCCGAGGCTTCGCGAAGGACCTCGGCCTGGACATGACCCGCTACGACAAGACCTACGAGGACCCCGCCACCCTGATGCGAATCAAGAAGGACGTCACCGACGGCGAGGCCCTCGGCGTACAAGGCACCCCCACCTTCTTCCTCAACGGCGAGAAACTACAGCCGAACTCCTACGACGACTTCAAGAAGGCCCTCGACGCCGCCCTCGCCGAGTGAGTCCACAGTCCAGGCGTACGTACTCGTGGTCAGGCTCTGCTCGTGGTAGGCCAGCGACGCGCGAAGGGCACGCATGCTGCCCGGACTCGCCGCGCCCCCGCCGTGACACGTCGTTGGCGTCGAACGCTGCGATGGACCGTTGCGACGACGGCAGCGCTCGTCCTGGTCGCGGCGGTGGTCGGTGACCTCACTGTCGCTCCCAGCCTGACAGCTACGGACGACTCACCCAGATCCGGGGAACGTGCCGACGCGAGCCCGGCCCCGGACAACGCCACCGCGGCCCCGGGGCCAACGGCGACGGGCGAACCGGAAACATCCCGAACCACGAGACCAAACCAGTCGGGCAGACGGCCCTCGTCACCGACACCCACCGCGTCGAGTTCGCCGACCATCGCGGAGCGCGGCACCGGTCGACTGACCGTCGTGGCCGGTAGGAATCCGGGCGACGGTCCGGGTCGACGGCTCACCTACCGCGTCGAGATCGAGCAGGGCCTGCCCGTCGAGGCCACCAACGTGGCCACGACCATCCACGAAACCCTCACCGACCCGCGCGGATGGCAGCGCCTGCGTGACGTCTCGTTCGAACGCACCGACAGTGACAGTGCAGAGCTCCGGGTCATCCTCGCCACACCCGAGACCACCGACCGACTCTGCCTACCACTGGACACCGGCGGTGAGTTCTCCTGCCGAGTCGGGGACCATGTGGTGCTCAACGCCAAGCGTTGGACCTACGCCGTGCCCGCCTACGCCGGTGCCAACGACGCCTACCGTCGCTACCTCATCAACCACGAAGTCGGCCACGCACTGGGGAACGGCCACTCCCGATGTGAGACCCCCGGTAAGCCCGCACCGGTCATGATGCAGCAAACCAAGGGCGTCGGCAGATGCCAGCCCAATCCGTGGCCGTCCGTCCACGCCACCTGACGCTCGTGCGCGCCCGGCAGCTTCTGGGACAGGGGGATAATCCGGCGCTCGGGAATCTCCGGACTGGTGGCAAGTCCGGCTTGCGGTTCGACACGGGCACTGCCACACAAGACGGTGGCGACCCGGAAGGATGACGCCGGGCGTCCTGCCCGGGCGCCCGCGGACCGGTTGAGGGCACGTCAAGGTGTCAATGACGCAGGACGTGCACATGTGGCCGGAAGGTCGCGGGAACGGGTACCGCTGCGGTTCCTGAGAAGATCGCCGAGCCAGCGGGAGGATCCCAAAAGTGCGGGTAAAGTGTGGGACCCGCCACGGTCAGCGGCACCGTGGTGCCGCTGACCTGTGTGGGTGGTGCGCCGCCAGGGACTCGAACCCCGAACCCGCTGATTAAGAGTCAGCTGCTCTGCCAGTTGAGCTAGCGGCGCGTGGCATCGGAGATGTTAGCAGTGTGCGCGCCGAAGGGCGAAGTCCAGGGTCACCCCCGGCGCTGGAGCACGGCCTGGGCCGCGTTGTGACCACCGATTCCGCTCACGGCGCCACCCCGTCGGGCCCCGCTGCCGCAGATCAACACGTTGGGCAGGTCGGTCTCGACGCCCCAGGTCCCCGCCTCCTCCGGGGCCTCGGCCCAGGGCCAGGCCAGGTCGCCGTGGAAGATATGTCCGCCCGGCATGCCCACCGACGCCTCGACGTCGACGGGTGTCTTCGCCTCCACGCACGGGCGGCCGTCACCGTCGACGGCGAGGCAGTCCTCGATGGGTTCCTCCAGGTAGGCGTTGAGCGCGTCGAGATACCCGCGCGTGGCGACCTCCCGCAGGTGTGCGTTGTCGGTCTCGAACAGCCGGGCCGGTGCGTGCAGGCCGAACAGCGTCAGCGTGTGCCAGCCCTGGGCGGCAAGGTCGGGCGCGAGGATGCTCGGGTCGGTGAGGGTGTGGCAGTACAGCTCGCCGGGCGGGCGGGACGGCAGCCGGCCGGCAGCGGCCTCGTCGTGGGCCTTCTGCAGGTCGGCGTACCCCTCGTCGACGTGGAGGGTTCCGGCGTAGGCGAGTCGCGGGTCGGCACCCGACCGCAACCGCGGCAGCCGGGTCAGCAGGAGGTTGATCTTGAGCTGGGCGCCCTCCGGCGACTGGGCGGGGGAGTGGCCCCGGAGCCGGTCGAGGGTGGCCGGCGCCACACCTGCGAGCACGTACGACGCACTGACGGTGTGTTCGGCCTCGCCCGCGACGTAGGTGAGTTCCGCCTCCTGGCCGTCCGCGTCCACACGGGTGACCTCCGCGCCGGTCCGCAACTCCGCGCCGGCCCGGCGGGCGGCGTGCGCGAGGGCGCCGCTGACCGCCCCCATGCCACCGACCGGTACGCGCCACTCGCCGGTGCCGTTGCCGATCAGGTGGTAGAGGAAGCAGCGGTTCTGCCGCAGGGACGGGTCGTGCGCGGAGGTGAAGGTACCGATCACGCCGTCGGTCAGGACGACGCCGCGCACCAGGTCGTCGGCGAAGGTCGCCTCGACCACCTCGCCGAGCGGCCGCTCGACGAACCGCTCCCAGGACGGCGCACCGATCGACCCCCGGATCTCAGGCGCGGGGCGCAGCGGCTCCAGCATCGTGGGGGCGAGCGTCCGCGCCACCTGGGTCCACTCGCCGTAGAAGGCCTGCCACGCGGCGTACTCGCGGTCGGAGCCGGTCAGCGCCCGGAAGGAGTCGGCGGTCGCCGGGCCGGGCTCACGCTCCACCAGCAGGCCGCTGTGCCCCCCGTCGCGGACCACCGGGGTGTACGACGCGACCGACCGCGAGCGCAGCTCCAGGCGGAGACCAAGGTCGGTGACGATCTGGTCCGGGAGCAGGCTGACGAGGTAGGAGTAGCGCGACAGGCGGGCGTCCAGGCCGGGAAAGGCCAGCTCGCTGACGGCGGCGCCGCCCAGGTGGTCCTGGCGTTCGAGCACCAGGACGGACATTCCGGCGCCGGCGAGATAGGCCGCCGCGACCAGCGCGTTGTGGCCACCGCCCACGACGGCGACGTCGTACCGCTTCATGGCGCGCAGCCTAGGCTCCGGCCGGCCGATCATGGGCGAGGGGTGACCAGGTCGCCCGCGACCGCCAACGGCGCCACGAAGATCGACAGGGCCCGGTCAGGAGAGGATCTTGACCGCGCTGCCGAACCCGGTACCCATGGAGAACTGCAGCATGATGTGCACCAGTCCCATGCCCTCGAGGTAGCGGGCGCGGACCAGCGCGCCGACGTCGAGCGGGCGCATGCCGCCCATCTCGATCAGTTTCGCGATCGTCGCCTTGGCGTCGGCGTCGTCGCCGGCGAGCAGGACGTCCAGCGGGTGCCCGGCGACCTCCCCGCTCAGCAGCGTCCCGGCGAAGGTCGTGTTGAACGCCTTCACGACCCGGGTGCTCTCCGGCGTGGCCTTCGCGATCTCCTGGCCGGCGGAGGTGTCCGCGGCGACGCTGAGGCCGTCGTACGTCGCGTTGATCGGGTTCGTGATGTCGACCAGGATCTTGTCGGCGAGGCGGTCGTAGTACTCCTTGACGATCCTGCTGGCGGCGACGTAGGGGACGGCGAGGATCACGATCTCGCCGACGAGATCATCGCCCAGCGTGCCCGGGGAGACCCGACCCTCGCTGACGCCCCGGAGCTCGTCGACGAGCGTCGCGGCATGGCCGGCGTCGCGGTCGAGGATGTGCACCTCGTGGGAGCCGGCGAGCAACCTCGTGGCGATACCGCGGCTCATGTTGCCCGCGCCGAGGATGGTGATCTGCACGATGCGCCTCCCGTCCAGATGGCTGCGCCTTCGGGGTACGACATACCCCGGGCGGCGCCGGCCAGAACGGCTGAGGCGGCCACGAGCGGGTCAGGGGAGTGGGCCGGTGGTCCCGGCCGTGGTCCGGACGTGCGGCGCGGGGACAAGGGGAGGAAAAAGGGCCGTTGTCCGCGCGCGATGCGGAACAACGGCCCCTCTGTTGGGGTGAGTGACGGGGCTCGAACCCGCTGCTTCGTGCATGTCGGACACTGGCTCTGACCTGCGGATCTTGCGTCGTCGCAGGTCAGACCGTGTTTGGCGTCTCGGGGTTGGTGGGCACTGGTCGGGGTTGAGGGTGGTTGCGGGGTGGTTGTTGTGGATGGCATCCACAGACGAGAAGGGCCCCACCAGCGTCGGTGGGGCCCTTCGTCATGCGCCGGTCACACCTTCGAGAGCTTCGCTTCCTCGTCGCGGCTGACCCGGAGCCAGTGGCCCGGAGGGTAGGCGCCCATCACCTTCCCGGACGCCTTGGAGTCGAAGAGCGTGAGGTGGCCGTCGGAGACGTTGAAGTGGTTCGCCTGGGGGTACGTCTCAGAGGCTTGAGGAATGCCCCCGGCGTACGTCGTGAGCACTACGGTCATCGCCATGCTCCGGAATGTAGTCAGGCAAGATCACCTATCCGGATTCGGGGGTGCCGTCCTCACGGGTGACGATCAGCCCGACTGTGGCCGGGTCGACCTCGAGCCACACCGCGATGAGATCGCGGGCCATGTGGTCGATCTCGTCGACACTTCGGGCCTGCGTCACGATGTCGAGCTCAGGGACTCGGATCAGCCAAAACTGTCCGTCCCGGGACACGACCGCCCGGTAGGTCTGGCCGGCCTCGCTCACCGCAGCCACCCCTCAGGCATGCATGAGAGGGGCGCGGCCACCTTCCGAAGGACGTCCGAGCTCGGAAACACCTGACGTGGCAGCGCCAGCTTGTGCTCACCGCACGGACAGCTCCAGACCTCGTGCATGCGTCCCTCACGCAGAAGGCGGCAGCCGGCCGCAGAGAGATCGTCAGACGGGGCGAGCGAGCGAGCGGGTCCAACGCGAACTTGGCGCCTCAAAGGGGTGGCCGTGGTCGCTCGAGGCTCAGCTTCCCGGATGTTCCACGCCGGCCGTTCCGTCCGGATGGCTTCCGTCTCGGCGGCGATCGCCGCGGCGCGGGAGTCGTAGTGGTCGACCGTGATACGGCGTAGCGACGTCCACCAGGGCTTCTCTGCGGCGTGCTCACCAAGTCTCCTCGGCAGGCTGGCAGTGATGCCCACGTAGAGCAGGGCGCCGTCTTCATCGAAGAATCGGTAGAGCGCGTTCGGCTCACCCGTCACGGTCCTCCTCCCGTCAGTCCTTGGGTTTGAGGCCCGGCACGTCACGGGCTTCTCCCAGGGCTTGTCCTTGCGTTCACGGTCATCTCGTACTGGTCCATCCACCGCCGGGTCGCGTCCAGGTTCCGCCAGCCCTGCGCCACATCGATGAGTCGCACGACCCGTTGAAGGACGCCGAGCTGGCTAGGGACTTCGCTGATCTGTCCCGGATGACCCGCAAGCTGGGCATCTCCTACGTGGTCATCAGCCAGTACGCCGGGCTGCCGACGTTCGGCGGCCTGGAGCCGCTGCGCTCCAGCATTATGGCTGGCAACGCGCTGGTCATGTACACGCGGTCGAAGTCGCCCGGCAATCTGATGGCCGGCTTGGAGGTCGACCCGCTGACGATCCCGCAGATCAAGGGGTACGCCTACACGATGCGAACCGGAGCGACCGGTCGTGTTGCCCCGTTCCGGAATCGCCTGATCACCAACCCCGCCGAGCGCTGGATCGAGGACGCACCGCGCTGGAGTCTGAACGAGCAGGACGCCGTGTGGGTGATGGAGGCGTACGCCAAACGAGCCACCGACGTGAGCCAGATCCGCGCGGCGCAGGGCGAGATCCTCCGGAAGGTCATGTCCGGCGAGATCAGCCCTGAGGCTGCCATGGCCGGCGCCAAGTCCGCCGCGGAGGCGCACGACATCGTCCAGCGCGCGAGCGGTACCCCTGGCGCGATGCAGACCGGCCCGGTCGCCGAGCGGATGGAGGCGCTGGTCGGGTCGGTGCCGTCGTGGCCGGACGTTTCGGTGTCGGACATCAAGGCGCCGGTGAACGCCGAGGAGGCCGACAACCAGGCGCGGATCATCGCGGCGATACGGGACGGTGCCACGAAGCCTTCGCAGATCGTCGCTGCGCTCGCGGTCGACGGCTGCGGTAAGGACCTGAAGGATCGTCGGGTGCGGCAGCTCCTCACCGAGCTGGTGGCAGACGGGAAGGTCCACGACGGGGGCCAAGGCGTGTGGAAGCTGCGCGAGCAGGCCGGGAGCGCCGACTGATGATGGGTCACACCCACGTGTGCACGGGTCTCACCGCCGGGGCCGGGTTGCTCCCGGCGGTGAGCCCGCTCCTGCACGGGCCGGTCGAGCAGCTCGCGTTCGTCGCCTGCTGCGGGGCCCTGGCTTGGGGCACGCGAAGGGCAGGCGGCCTTGTTTGTTCGTAGGGACAGGCAGGTTGGTCGCTCGCACTGCTGGCGTCGACCAGGTGCTCATCGCCGGCCTTGCCGAGTGGTTTGTGTTCAGGTTTATCCTCGCCGCGTCCTGGCCAACAGTTAAGTTCGTTTGCAGGCTCGGTACGCTCTTACCCTGTGGCGCCCGAGGGTCTCAGTTTCAGCACGGCCGACAGCTCTGTTGCGCCAGAGATCTCCCTGCTTTTCAGCCAGGCGATCGCCTACTCTCTCGGTACTGCGAAGCCGGTTGTGCCTGACTCTCAGTTCGTGGACAAGCTGCGCAGACGACTTGATGCGCCGGGCACGGTCGTTGTAGTCGGGAAGCGAGGGGACACGTGTGTGGCCTGCTGCTTCGGACAGCCACTTCGCCTGGCAGACGGCCAAGTCTCGGAGGTGGAGGCTCATCTGAGTCTTGTCGCGGTCGCGCCCTCGTATTGGGGCCAGGGCTACGGCACGGTGCTAATGCAGTTCGCGGAGGAGTCATTTGAGGTCGCTGGATATATACGTGCCCAGTTACATGTACTACAGGCCAACACAAGAGCACGGAACCTGTACGAGCGTTGTGGTTGGTCGTTTCTCGGAGCCGGTGAGCCTCACGAGGACGGTCCTCAGGTGGTGTACGGGAAGCAGTTCGCTGCGGGCCCACAGCCGTCCGAGGGTTCGGCCATAGGAGCGTGTTGAGTTTCTTGTCCGTAGAGGCAGGCAACCTGATCGCGACGTGCTCGTCCGCGCTCCGAGGCTCGTCGACCAGGTGCTCATCGTCGCACGCCGGTGCAGGTTGTTGGGGTCAGGCGGAGAGACAGTGTGCCGCCGCTTGACCGTCCCTCTCGTTGTCCTCGGCTAATGGCCCGCTTATGGCCCGGCTGATCTCGTCCGTGACCTGGCCGCGGCCGGCGCCCCCATCAGGGTGGCGGGGCTCCTTTGAAGGGAAGGTGGCGTGGCGCGCGATCTGTAGGAGCGCCACCTCTCCTTTAGGAGAATCACTTGAATCACCCCTAAAACCGCAGGTCAGAGGCGGTGTCCAGGAGCCGTGAATCGCGAAAGGGCGTGAATCATGAATCACTTCGGCGTTTGCGCAGGTCAGTGGGTGATTCAGGGGTCGTGAATCAGCGTGAATCAGGCGAATCCAGGGGTGGTGATTCAGCGCCCGTGAATCACCCATACGCGCACGTTTGTCCGTTTCGGGCTTGAGCCTCATGCGGCGCCCTCCTGGAGCTGGCCACGGAGCGCCTGGTGCTGCATCGAGTAGGTGCCGAGGATGCGGGACACGGTGACCTGGGAGATGCCGGTGGCCGTCGCGATCTCCCGCTGCGACAGGTCCTTGCCGGCGTCGACGACGCACTTCCGGATCTGCTGCCACCGGTACTCGCAGTCGGACGGACCAGGGCCACTCGCCGCCACGCATCAACAGGCTCGGCCAGGACCGTTCGTCGCGGTCGCCGCGCCAGTGTTCGACGGTGCCGTCGGCGTCCAACCAGAGCCCGAACTCAGGCCAGCGGCGCCACCCAGACCATCCGACGGGGCGGGTGGGGCGCTTCTTCCCAGCCAAGAACTGGCCACCAGTGGGGACACTTTCATGGCCATGGACACTTGTCGAGTTGGAATGCGTCGAGTACGGCTGGGCGATGCTCGGCTGGGTCGACGAGCGCGCAGACAATGACGAGCTGCGGGCGCAGTACCTGGCGATCCTGAACCGGGTACGTCGGATCGACAGCCTCCTTGACCACCTGGACGGCTGCCTGCAGGGCCTGGAAGACGTCCTCACCGAGTCGCGCTCGGGACCTCAACAAACGAGCTTCGCCGCGAAACCACCATGCGCCCGGAAACGGTCCAGGCCGGCTCCCGCGCCCACGGCGCTGCTCGATCGCCGCCACCTCACCTCCGATGCCCCCGGTCGAGGTGTGAGGGAGGTGTAGCGATGACACAAGTGGCGGGCAGCTATATGGTGCCGCCGGTCAGCTGGTCGATGCGGTTCACCGAGCTCGCACGACTGGCTGGCAGTGCGGTGCAGGCACAGGCCACCTCGCAGCCCGGTCCGCTGAGCGATGCCGATGTCCGCGACCTGGCCTACGACGTGCAGATGCTGGCGGCTGCGGCTGATGAGTGGGCGCTGGAAGCTTCCCGTCTCGCTCAAGACGCGAAGGCCACGGCCGAACACGTCCTGAACAAGAACCTGGGAACCGTTGTCGGTTCGACCTCGCTGCAGATCGAGCTGAACCGGCTCGCTCAACACCTCTACGGGATCCCCCAGCAAGAGGCGGAGCCCGGGACGACAACGGAACAGTCTTCACACAGAACCGTTGTTGATGGACGGCCATCTTTGGGGCGCGCCGTGAACACCATCGCCGCGGCCGTCGTCGTTGACCTGATCCGCTCCCGGGGCGGTGCCCGATGACCGTCCGGACCGTCACGTGCGTGGAGATCACGTGCCGACGCGGCGGACGCCGCTGCTGACGCGCTCACCGGACCGCGCGAGGCTGGGTCTGTCCGGACTTTGTGCGACGGCCAGGTGGTGCGTCATGAGCCGCCTGTACCGCTGGACCGATTACCGGCACGCGCCGTGTCTAATTGCACGCCAGTTGCACGCCGGTCGGTCGCCACCTTGTTAGGGCGCCGATAGATTGCTAGCATTCTAGCTATGCCGGAGCCAGAGAAAGTTCAGTTCAATGTCTACCTCCCGCGTGATCTCGTCACGCAGGTCAAGCACCGCGCGATCGACGAGGGTCTCTCGCTGAGTGTCCTCGTCGAGCGGGTCATGCGCAGCTACGTCGACAACGTGACCAACACGAAGGGAGCGAGCCGATGATCTCCTCCGCACCAATCCGTTTCACCGCGAACATCGACCAGATGCGCAGGTTCCTCGAACTACTCGGGTTCGAGGCGCACATCATCTCCGAGGAGCACGGCTGGGTTGAGATGCGTGGCGACGTCAGCATCATCAACCTCCACGGCGCCGACCGCGAAGAGAGCTCCGTCGTGTTCGACACCGACGAGCCGCTCGAATCCCTCCAGAAGCGTCTCCAGGACGCCGGGTTCAGCGACGCGCACATAACCGATGAAGCGTGGGGACGCATGCTCGAGGTCACTGACCCGCAAGGCGAGTCAGTCTGGATCAACGAGCGAATGAACGACACCTACGGCTACCGCGTCGTCGACTGAGATTCGGACGTCTATCGCTCGTGCAGGCTGCTCACGCCCTGGACTCTGGCGCAAGATGGACGATCATGGACCCGGCTGGCAGGTCGCAAGCCTGCTTGTAATCGGGTGACTGCTGAACCGACCTCTCTTGAGGTCAAGGCGCCGCTGACGCGGCGCACCACCCGGCTACCGCCCTTGCGGGCGGCGCTGGGGCGCCGTCCTCGGACTCACCGGGCGGCACGGAGGCGCAGAAGCAATAACTGAGGCCGGTCGACACGGGTTGGGCGTCGCACCTATCCGACCGCCCCGTCCTCCTCGCATGCCAGTCTCCGGCCTGCACTCCACGCGTCAAGGGCGCCTGCCGGCGTCGCTTCGCGATCTTCGACAACGACCCGGGGTGACCACGATGCCTGACCAGGCGACAGCACCGTACACAGTTCGCGCGCTCGAGCCATCGCTCGCGGGCCGCTCGCCCCTGGGTCCCGCATGAGATGGACGATCACGGACCTGGCTGGCGGGTAGTAGGCCTGCTTGTAATCGGATGATTGCCGGGCCGACCTTTCTCGAGGTCAAGAGCGCCGTTGACGCGACGCGGCGCGCCGTCCTCGGGCTTACCGGATGTTGGCGCTACCGCCTAGCGTGATCGCCATGACAACCTGTTGCGTAGTCCGACCGGAGACAGCCGCAGACATCGCCCGCGTCGCCGACGTCACCCGCCTTGCGTTCGGTGGGCGCCAGATCGAGGTCGATATGGTCGCCGCGATCCGGGCGTCGGACGAGTACGTTCCAGAGCTTTCCCTCGTGGCCGAGGTGGACGGCACCGTTGTCGGGCACTGCATGCTCGGCCGCAAGGCCCTGCTCGGTGTCACTGCCCCACCGGTGCTGGCCCTCGGTCCGCTCAGCGTTCTTCCGTCATGGCAGCGACGCGGCATCGGAAGCCAACTCGTGTCCACAGCTCAACAAGTCGCCACGCACCGGGGGAAGGAAGCGCTCATCGTGCTCCTCGGCCATCCGGACTACTACCCGCGCTTCGGGTTCCTCCCAGCCCGCGACTTCGGCATCCGGCCAGACTGGCCCGCAGCCATGGCCTACCCCTTGCTACCCGATCTCTCGAACTACCGTGGGGCCGAGATTCCGCACTAGGGAGGCTTCCGTCCACCGCGCGGTAAACCTGGTGACGAATCGAGTCTGGTCTTGTCACAGTGTCCGGATGAACTCGGCGTTCGACACCCGCGACCAGACGAAGCCCCGCCTGGTCATGCTTTCCGGTTCCTGTGCGGGCATCGGCAAGTCGACGCTTGCCGAAGGGCTCACACGCAGGCTGGAGGAAGCAGGTGCGACCGTCGACCTGTTCGGCGAGCACCAGATCTTCGCCCGAGCCGACTTCGTCGACGTCGCGGAGGCTTTCCGCAGCAGGGAGTTTCCGACACCCGAGCTCTTCCTGCCCACGTACACGCGGGTCTTCGACGGCTTCCGGGCCGCAAACGCCTGAGGTGTGTTCGACTGGCACTGTGCAGGCATGGCGGCCGACCTTCCGTGGGCGATGCGGGACCACGGTCGGCTTGCGCGGCTTGCCTGGATGTACGAGAGCTCGCGGAGGACATGGATCCCGTCCTCCTAGACCTGGCCGGTGATGTGCGGACGGCGACCGAACGGGCGCTTGCCCAACGTGGTGACGTGTGGGCGAAGCGCTACGCACGCCTCGCGAGCGACGCCGGTCACACGTCTGGGCGCATCGCTGAGCGGATCGTGGCGTGGTCGCGAGATCAGCTGGGCGGGCTGCGGGAACAGGAGCTCGCGGCCATGCGGTCGGCGGGCTGGCCGATCGTAGAGTTGGACGCGATGGCATCGGCTGCTGAGGTCCTGGAGCAGGCGTGGGATGCCCTGGGCCTCGGCCGGTCCACAGCGCTCCCGTCCCCGTGCGTAACGGGTTAGGGCCGCCCGGACTCGGGCGTCTTTCATGCCTGCCGCCAAGTGGGTTCGAGCTTGTCGCGCCGCCGGGCGCGCCCCCAACGTCTCGTCGTGGGCGGCCTCGATCCGGAGCGCCAGGCCTGCAGTGTCCGCTGCAGGGCCATGTATAGCTCGCCAGCGGTCTCCGGCCTCCACTCCACGCGTCAAGGGCCTAGCCTCGGCTATTCACGTGGGTCGGCGGCACGGGGTCTAAATGCGGCGGAGTGCCTTGCCTGTAAGGAAGAATCGGTGTTTGAGGACAACGATCTTTCTCGTAGAAAGGCACTCCGTAGGTGAAGCGTAGCAAGGGTTCGTCGGGTGGGAAGAGGGCACGCCGAGGCAAGGATGGTTCGGCTGGCGGCAGGGGTGGCGTGGCTGGGCCGCGGTTTCGGGTCAGCTCGGATGGGCACGGGTTGGCCTCGCATGCGGGTGTGTCGATGCTGCGCGAGCTCGCTGAGTTCGTGGGTCTGACCAGGTTCGTCACCCAGGCGTTGGCTGACACGTATCGGGGCCCGTGGCTTCACTCTCCGGGGCAGGTGTTCGCTGATCAGGCGTGTGCGATCGCCGATGGGGCGACGTCGACGTCGGGGATCGCGGTGTTGCGGGACCGCCCGCAACTGCACGGGGCGGTGGCCAGTCAGCCGACCGTGTGGCGGCTGGTCGACAGGATCGATGAACGGCATCTGGGGCTGGTGCGTCAGGCGCGGGCGAAGGCGCGTGAGCGGGCCTGGCAGGCGGGAGCGGCCCCGGACCTGGAGGCCACCGGTGGGTATCTGCACATCGACTTCGATGCCACGATCACCATCGCTCACAGCGAGAAGTCCGGCGCTGCACCGACCTGGAAGAAGAGCTTCGGGTTCCATCCGCTGCACTCCTATCTGGACCGGCCCGAGATCTCCGGCGGGGAGTCGCTGGCTGGGATCCTTCGGCCCGGAAACGCCGGGTCGAACACCATCGCCGACCACAAGACACTGCTGGACCTGACCCTTGAAGCGCTCCCGGAGTCCTACCGGCCTGGCGTCGACGGTGCGCCGGAGATCCTGATCCGGGCCGATGCGGCCGGGGCGACCTACGACTTCGCCGCCTACTGCCGGCAGAAACACTGCGAGTTCAGCTTCTCCACCGAGTCGACCCCCACCTATGTGGGGATCGCCGACGCGGTGGACGAGCAGCTGTGGGCGACCGCGATCGAAGACGACGGGATCCGTGACGGTGCCATGGTGTTCGAAGCCACACACTGTGTGGATCTGTCGAAGTGGCCGCAAGGCACCCGGCTGATCCTACGCAAGGAACGCCCGCATCCGGGCGCCCAACTCCAACTGCACAACACCACCAGTGACGGGATGCGGCTGACCGCGTTCATCACCGACACCCCGGCCCGTGTAGTCCCCCACCAGATCCAGGGACTGGAGCTACGACACCGCCAGCACGCCCACGTCGAAGCACGGATCAAAGACTCCGGCCACCTCGGCCTGGGCAACCTGCCGCTGGACGCGTTCTGCCACAACCAGGCCTGGTTCGAGATAGCGCTCGCCGCCGCGGATCTGATCAGCTGGGCGAAACTGCTCGGCTTCAAAGACCACCCCGGGATCGCCAAAGCCACACCCGAAACCTTCCGCTACAAAGTCCTACACGTCGCCGGAAAAATCGTCTCCACCGCCCGACAGCTGTATCTGAAACTGGACTCTTCCTGGACCCCCAGCCCCGCGATCGAGAAAGGCTGGACGCGCATCCGTACGGCCTTCGGCTAACACCCGCCGTCCCTGACCACCTCGCGAGCCGCAGAAACGGAGACCCGCAAACCCCCACTGAACAACAACAACCGGCGCCCAGCCGCCGGGCGCGCCAGCCTACCCGCAAGCAGCTTTCACAACCACGCAAGCCCAAACAAGAATCCATCACCACTAGATCAATTTCCGTGAATAGTTGAGGCTAGTAGGACTTTGTCATGTCGATCATGGTGGGGCGAGTGTTTCGATGTGGTCGATGGTGACTTCTTGTCGGCAGGTGGGGCATGCGCCGGCGATGAGGGCGAGCACGATTTGTAGCTCGTGTACGACTGCGTACAAGCTCAGGCCGGCGCATCCTGTTTTGGGTCGAGTCTGACCATGGTGCAGAAAGCTTGGGCGATCGCGACGAGTGTGACGTGGCGGTTCCAGCCGGTCCAGGAGCGTCCTTCGAAGTGGTCGAGTCCGAGCCCGGTTTTCAGTTCGCGGTAGTCATGTTCGATCCGCCACCGGATCTTTGCCAGGTCGACGAGCTGATCGATCGGTGTGTCGGCAGGCAGGTTAGAAAGCCAGTAGTCGGTAGGCTCGTTCGCCTCATCGGGCCATTCGACCAGCAGCAGCTTCGCCGGCAAGGTCCCATCGTCTGCGCGAGGGATGTCGCGGTTGGCCGGACGTACCACGAACACCGCGAACTTCGAGGTCATGGCAGCACTCGGATTACCTTTCGTTTTTCTGGTCCCCTGCCGCCACGCCACCTCCTGGTAGGCATCGCGGCCGGCCGCCATGGCGATCTCGCGCAGACTCGATGCCGGCTTCGGGTAGTGAGGCTTGGGACGTCTGCCACGACCACCGTTACGTGGCGGTCTCACCGGCTCCGCTTCGCCGGGGTGGGCGCTGGTGCCGGCTTTGAGTGCGACCACATAGTCCAGACCACGTTCTTCCACGCCGAGCCGGAACCTGGTGCAATCCCCATATCCGGCATCGGCAACGACGGGAAGCCTCGGCGACCCCCATTCGGCTTGCTCATCAAGCATGTCCAGCGCGAGCCGCCACTTCTCGACATGCCTCACGTCGTCAGGGACTTTGGATTCGGCTCGCTTCCGGCGGACCTTCTCGGCCTGCTCAGGATCATCACAGGCCTTGTCGTCCCAGCTTTCCGGGCAAAACAACCGCCAGTCAACCGCCGCCGAGCAGGTGTCGTTGACCGCGTGAACACTCACCCCGATCTGGCAGTTGGCGGTCTTGCCCAACGTCCCGGAATACTGCCAGGCCACACACGCCGAGGCAGGCCCATCCTTGGGGAATCCGGTGTCGTCGATCACGTATGCCCGCGGCCCAATCGCCTGCGCAGCCCACGAGCTCAACCTGCGCCGCACCGCGGTGAAATCCCATGTCGAGGAAGTGACGAACTGCTGCAACCGCTGATGATCCACACCCAGCCGCTCCGCCATCGGCTGCATCGACTTACGCCGACCATCAGTCAACAGGCCACGCAGATACAACTCACCCGTGGCACGCTGATCCGAACGCGCAAGACAACCCAGCATGTCGGCTGCGAACTCGCCAAGCCTCGGCCGCAACTCCGCTATCTGATCAGGAGTCATGCACCGACCATGTCAGAACATCAACCACAGAACACGAAACGACACACCTAACAAAGTACTACTAGGTGTTGCGGCTCATGAGGTTGTTGACGGTGGCCGGGGTGTGAGGGAGGGGTAGATCGCCTGGCGGCAGGATGGAAGTGCGACCAACCGTTCTGCTCACCGAAAGGGATCTACCCCTCGTGTCCCACGCTAGCGCCCCGTTGACTCCTGCCGGCCGGCTGCGTCTTGTTCTGCGCTGTCAGTCCCGTCCGATCGCTCACGTGGCCGCCGAAGCGGCGGTGTCGCGTCAGTGCTTGTCGAAGTGGGTGAACCGCTACCGGACCAGCGGCGAAGCCGGCCTGGCCGATCGGTCCAGCGCCCCGCACAGCTCACCGGCACAGACGCCACCGGAGGTGGTGGAGCTGATCGAGAGCTGGCGGCGGGAGCACAAGTGGTCAGCCCGCCAGATCGCGGTCGAGTTGGCGATCCTCGGGCACCAGGTGTCGACTGCGACGGTGGGGCGTTGGCTGGTCAGGTTGGGTATCAACCGCCGTCGCGACCTGGACCCCAGCGGCGCGAGCAACCGCCGGCCGGGCAAGATCACCGCCCGGTATCCGGGTCACATGGTCCATCTGGACGTGAAGAAGGTCGGCCGGATCCCTGATGGGGGTGGCTGGCGGGCCCATGGCCGCGACAGCGAGGCTCACGGGGCGGCCCGGCGCGCGGCCGCTAAGCAGCGTGTCAGGGCCAAGAAGAGCGGCGCCGGCCGGCCGAGCTACGTTTTTCTGCATTCGGCGGTGGACGGGTTCTCCCGGCTCGCCTACACCGAACACCTACCCGATGAGACCGCCGCCACCACCATCGGCTTCTTCCACCGCGCCCGCGGCTTCTTCGCTGCCCACGGCATCAACCGGATCGTGCGCGTGGTGACCGACAATGGTGCGAACTGCCGTGCCGGCGACTTCGCCCGCAGTACACGCGCGTTCGTCTCACGCCACCAACGCACCCGCCCCTACACGCCCCGGCTCAACGGCAAGGTCGAGCGCTACCAGCGCATCCTCGCCGAAGAACTCCTCTACGCCCGCACCTGGACCAGCGAGGCCCAACGCGCCGACGCGATCCAGGTGTGGAACATCCACTACAACTATCATCGAGCCCACACCGCCGCCGGCGACAAACCCCCCGCCACCCGCCTCCGGCGCACCGTCACCAACGTCATGATCGCGAACACCTAGGGCGTCGCTCGGCGATCTGTGACGCTTGACCCGCTCCGCTCCGGCCTTCAATCTGGCTGGTTGCGAGGACTACGGGGAAGAGTGATTGCCCGAGTAGTAGCCCCCCGCCGGCCTCGCTGCACATACGTGGGCTGCTCGCACGCGTGCCGCCGGTTGTTCAGCCTGGCGAACGACAGCCGTCTAGTTGGTCGAGGAGTTGGACGATCTTCTCCCGAAGGCCTGAGATCCAGGGAACGCTCTCCCGAGCGCACCACTCGGCGTTGCGAACGGCGTTGAAGATGTCGTAGATCCAGAAGAGCTGGTCCCAGTTTCTCGGCTCGGCGCCTCCGTGTGCTGCGTAGGACCTGCGTACTCCCGGGAGGATCGCAGCCGAGCGGGGGTCATCGGCTGGGCCGCCGCGAACGAAGTGAGCGAAGTCGTAGAGCGGGTCGCCGACCACGGCATCTCCGAAGTCGACGATGTCGACGACTCGGTTCCTGCGTCGCATCGGGGAAACCGGATTGCGCGGCTCCATGGCCTGCAACCACAATGCCGGACGTGCCGGCGCCCACTGACCTGATGCGTGACCAGACGTTCATCCCGATGACCCAGCCCAAGCTCGTCGAGGGCCTGCGGCAGCTTGGCGTCGAGCCCGGCTCCGTGCTGATGGTGCATGTCCGAATGTCGGCATTCCGATGGGTCGTCGGCGGGATCGACGCCATCGTCGAATCTTTGCGTGATGCGGTCGGCCCGTCCGGCACTCTTCTTGCCTTCACCGGCTGGGAGGACAGCCCCTACCACCTGCCGCTGTGGGACGACTGTCCCCGGTGGCAAGCCGCCTACCGCGACCACCAGCCCGCCTTCGACCCAGCCGTCTCGAGCGCCCGCCGCGACTTCGGCCGCTTCCCCGAGCGACTCCGCACCTGGCCAGGCGCCCGTCGCAGCGGGCATCCGGAGGCCAGCTTCGCCGCCCTTGGACCTGGCGCCGCACGCCTGCTCGCCGACCAGCGGGACAACGACCCGTTCGGGTTCGACAGCCCTCTGGACCGGCTGTGCGAGGAGGACGGCCAGGTCTTGCTGCTCGGCGCGCCGTTGAACAGGATGACCCTCTGCCACCACGCTGAAGCACTGACCGATTTGCCGAGCCGTCGGTTCCATACCTTCCGTGCGCCGGTAGCGGGCATGGGCCTCCGCGAGTACCGCATGATCGACACGTTCTACGGTGCGTTCCCCTACTACGAGGACGGGCGGGGCATCGACTCGCCGACTCGCACGATGGCCGAACAGGCGGTTGCTGCTGGCGCCGGCCGCAGCACGCAAATCGGCGGGGCGACCGCCTGGCTGTTCGACTCTCGGGCAACGGTTGCCGCGGTGCGAGCGTGGCTGGAGCGCGAGTTCGGCTGACGGCATGGGCACCCGTGCATGCCCAGCCAGTAGCCAACCAGCCGAGATCACCCCGAGCGGCACGCGGTACCGCCGCTCGACGCGACCAAAAGGCAGACATTCGGCAGTTCGGAGCCTGCATCGCCGGCGCCGACACGCAAATGCCGGCACGAAATCAGCCACCGGCACCTCTACTCGAGATGGACAGCAGATTCGAATCTGGCCCGCACGGGCGGATCATCGAATCCGACCTCGCTCACCAGTCGTGTCACGATCTGTTCTTCGCTCTCGTCGGCGGTGATGATCGACTCGTCGACGAAGCCCAGCAGATCGCGAGGGTGATACCACTCGCTCAGTGTCTCCGGGCTGACGGTGATCAGCTGTTTGGTCTGGTGCCGACGCTGGGTCTCTTCCAGCTGGATGTCGAAGTAGTAGTGCTTGGTCACGCCCGCGTGATCATCTGTGAGTCGCCGGAGCATCTCACCGTACCGTTCCGCACCGAAGATGCCGTCGGCGATCACGTGGTAGCCGGCGTCGAGGGCGTACCGAGCAGTCATGTCGATCAGTCCGATGTTCGGCAGGCCAGGCCGGTCGTGCTCGCGGAGCACCGTACGGCGCAGGTAGTCCTGCTCGACCCAGGCGACACCACGCCCGAGGCGCTCCCGCAGACGTTTCGCGATTGTCGACTTGCCTGAGGCGGAGTTGCCACGGAGGATCACCAAGCGGGTTTGCGGGCTACCGACCACGGCGAGACGATATCCGAAGGGTCGGTCCGGCCATTAGCCGCTCGGCGTCGGGCAGCTCGGCGGCGGCGAGCAGCCGCACCCGGTCGTTGAGGCGGCGTCGGCCATGCCTCCCGGCCGGAGCTTCCCCTACCGGTTCACTTGGCGCAGCAGCAGGCCGTCGGTGACGCTGTGTGCGGCGAGCGCGGCGAGCCAGGCGCGGACCACCCGCACCAGATCGGTCGCAGGGTGCACGCCGGGCGGCACCTTCACCCGGGCATCCTCGGCGTCCTGGTCGGTCTTGGACGTGCGGATGAGCACACCACCAGGCCCAGCTGGACCCGGTTCGACGCCATCTGGCACACATGGGTGCGAGCGTCCTCGGCGAACGCCGCTCGAGTACTCAGTCCCTTGAGTTCAGGAGGGCTATGCGCAGCATATATCTGGCTCTCTGGAGACGGCGGCTCTTCCGCCTCACCGCATCGGTTACAGAGTGTGGCGCCTTCTTGGTGATGTCATGGTTGGCCCATGAGTGTGGACGATGCCGGCTGGCCAGAGGATGTCTACGGCCTGCTCCTACGTTTGGAATGCGATCCGTCTGCAGAAGTCCTGCAGGCGCTGCGGGGGGAACACGATCGGCTCGTCCGCCGGCCGATGGGGGGTGTGCGACGCCCTCGGCATCGTGGGCGGCTATGGTCGGGCGTGGCCATCTGCGCGGAGTTCCACCCTGCTGTCATGGCAACAGACCCGGGCGAACGTGTGGGTCGCCCGGCGGGTTCACATGACGGTGCTGTTCGACCTCGACGGTCTGCGTGTTGAGGGTGGGTGGACATCCAACGACACCGACCAGCTGTGGCGTTACCGCTCCACTGTCGACGACGAGGACGCCGGTGGCGAGCTGGTAGAGGTCGTCATCGACCTCGACAAGGCGGGGTATGCCCTGACCGACGATCGGCTGACCCGGATGCCCCGCGGGTATTGCGCGGGGCATCCCCGGGCGGAGTTGATCCGCCGTCGAACTGTGATCGCCCGGCGCGACCTCGGCACTGGTCCGTGGCTGCACTCGGCGGAGGTCGTCGATCGCGTATGCGCAGCGTTTGATCAGTTGTTGCCGTTGGCGTCGTGGTTCGTCGGCTACGTGGTCAATGATGGCGACGACTCGGCGCCGTGACTGGTTCGGTCATGGCGTTCGGTTCTCGCCGTCGAGACCGGCCATCACCTTGCGCACGGTCGCCATCGGTCCGCGCGTTTACCCCACCGCGGCCGCCCAGTGCTCGCCGGCGTCGCGTTCCAGCGCCTTGAGGTACACGCTGAGCTTGCCGTAGAAGATGTACACCGCCTCGCGGTAGACCTGATGCTGGACGAACGGCGATGCGATGAAGCCGCCGCCGCGGTCGATCCGGTCGATGTGCAGCTCTTCTTCGGTGAAGCTGTCCAGGGCACCCTTCATGGCGTCGTCCTGTGCTTGGAACCAGTCGCGCAGGCTGGCGATCGTGATCGGCGCGGGCGGCGGGAGCTGGCGGTGCGCCCAATCAAGGGTGAACTTCTCGAAAGAATTGGTGTAGACGCCCTGGAGGCCACCCATCTCAACCAACAGTTCGCCCAGCGTGGGGTTCTGGCCCGGCAGCTTGTAGTTGAGATCGGCATCCGACACCACGGTGAGCAGGTGGTCCCGCATGCTGTGGTGTCCGCGAATTTCCGCTTCGAACAGGCTGTTCAATCGTCTATCCCTCTCGTAATTGTGGGTGGTCCGGATGTTCGAGCCGACGCCCCGAGTGGTTTCGACTGACGTCAGGCTGGGTCTGGGTCGATGACGCGGCCCACGATCCACCTGTGTTTGCCGATCTGGCGTACGCGCTCGAATGCTTACTCGCTTGCTTGCTTATCTCGGCGTGGTGCCAGGTCACGTCCCACTTACCATCGCCGCCCGTCAACATCGCGTAACCCACGCGTTCCTTGTTTCGTGTACCGGCCCGGACAACCCGTAGGGCGCGCCCATCCGATAGTCGATCCTCATACGTGCAGGGGTCGGGCACGTGACCGCAGAGCACCAGGTCTGCGTCGAGGTCGGCGAGCATGCGGAGCGAGGCATCCCGATCGGCGTCGGAAACGTTGGCATCGTAGGTCGGATGTCGCGGCCAGATGGAGTTCCACGGATTCCCCGGCATGCCGTGGCAAACCCATACCCCCTCGGTGAGGAGGAACTCCTCAGGAAGCTCGCGCAGCCAGGCGAGGTCGGCGGGCGTGATCAGAGCCTGGCCCGCTCCAACCTCGTCAATCCAAGGGCCGGCGG
Source organism: Actinopolymorpha pittospori (assembly GCF_014873875.1). Classification (GTDB taxonomy): domain Bacteria; phylum Actinomycetota; class Actinomycetes; order Propionibacteriales; family Actinopolymorphaceae; genus Actinopolymorpha; species Actinopolymorpha pittospori. The sequence goes on from NZ_JADBEM010000001.1 coordinate 4,979,790, forward strand.
GATCGGAACGGCGCAATCTCATCCAGAGCGTGTGCGGCCAGCGAGGGGTTCCCCAGTCCATGAGGTACCGGTCATGGTTGCCGGGAATCGTCCGGATGTCCTCGGCGCGAAGCAACGCGATCGTCTCTGCAGGCGGATCGGGTGAGAATGGACACTCCAGGACATCGCCAGCGAACACCAGCACGTCCGGGGCATGCCCCTTCATCGCAGCCACGGCAGCCTCAAGGGCCACAACGTTGCCCTCAGTGTCTGAGATCAGGCCGATCCTCATGCCGGGCAGCGTTGACGGGTCCTGCCATAACGGTTGGCGTAGATGTCGCGCACCATGCAGATCTGCGTGCCGTGGTGGCTCACCTCGTTGAGCATCGCCGCGAGGGCGTGGTCGCCGCGCCCCCAGGGATGTCCCGGGTAGTCCCGCTCGAGCATCTCGTCGGTCGTGTTCTTGAGCGCTTCCTTGAGCGCGGCCCAGCCGTCGTTGAATCGCGCTAGGCCCTCGTCGACGGTGGGGATGATCGTGTGACCCCACATGCGCCCGTAAATCTCGCGTGTCGGGGTGGTGGGGCCGCCGACGATCTCAAGCTCGGCGAACAGGCCGGGCGCGGCGCCGAAGTGGTTGAGCAGCCAGTTGATGGTTGTCATGGGCATCAGGACCGGCTTGCCGTCGAACTCGTCGGTCGCAAGGTCCCAGTCGCACTCGACGACCCACTGGCCGCTGTCATCGCCGCCGGCGTGCTTCGTACGTTGCTCGCCCCGCGGGCGGATGCCCCACGCACCCGGGTGCGGCTCGAAGTCGAGCTCGTCTTGGATGAGGTCCTTCCGCGCTCGGTCGAGCGTGTAACTGTCGATGAGTCCCATCCAAGTGAGGAACAGGTCGGCGCGCTTGTCCGTCATGGCGCCGAGCTTGGCATGCCCTCACTGCGTGCTACAAGATCCCCAGAGCCGAGCGACATCACGGACCGTGCCCCCGCAGGTCGATGGCGCTCTTGCTGGGCGCTCCTTGGGTGCGCCAGAACCAGACGTTCTGGGCGGACGCCGTAACCCTTACTCAGGAGCGCGGTGGCCGCACCGATCGACGGTTCTGCGCGGCTTGGCAAGACGGTCGACACCGGGAGCAATGATCAGAACCTGTGGATGGCCCTCGGCCTGATGACGTGAAGGGACGCACCTTCCCGAGGAAGATCTGGAATCCATAGCTGTCTGATCAGGGCCGGCGTTGGCGCGCCGGTTCGGGAAGGTACGTCCGTGCTCGAGGTAGTCCAGGAAGAGGCCCAGTCCCACCACCAGCACGAGCCCGAGACCGTACTCGCCCTCGACGCCGTTGGTCGGGCGCAAGATCGCCGACCCTACTGCCGGCGGACGCATCGTCGTCTCACCCGGCAAAGCGGCGATCAATTCGACCCACATGCCTCGATCATGCCGGACGAGCTTGCGGACGATCCACGCTCAGCGCAGCGGGACGAGGCGGCGACCTGTGCTGACCCCAGCGTGACCCCAACGACCTGCAACATCCGGCGACGATGAGCACCTGGTCGATGACCTCCGAAGCGCGCACAAGCAGGCCGTGATCAGGGTGCTCGGTCCTACGGATCTGATGGTCGCCGGGTGGCGTTTACGTCCGCTGTCGCAGGACGGCTGCCGTCCAGACTCCCAGGCTGCGCAGTGCTCGGCAGCGCGCGTATCCGTCCACCAGGTGGAGAGTCGGTCCGAGGGCGATCAAGGGTGGGATCGGCTCGTCGGCGCGAATGCGCGCAACGAAGCCATCCCGCCGCGCAACATGGATAGGGTCCGCGTCGTGCCGTTCCACCATGTCTTCGTTGACATCCAACAGCTCCAAGTTCAAGGTGTCCTGGAACCAGTCGTGGCGGGTGATCAGCTCGATCGGGATATCCGGCGCCTCCTCCGTCAAGGTCGCGAGGGCGTGGGCGGCCGGGTCATCGATCACCTTCCAGTGGACATTCACAAGCTCGCACGGTGGTCGATGACGAATCGTGGGGTGTGGGGACGACGTGTAACCGTGTGTCGTGCGGGCCATCCACGGGCCATTAGCGCCGATTCTCGTGTCTAGCGGTGGCGCGTCGGTGGCTCCAGGATGTTGGGCGGCTCCGGGCTGCTTTCGCCTATGGGCATGTGATTGTGATGGTCGTTGCGCCCGAAGCGGGTGATCGGTCAGGGTCGATCTGACTGCCTGTTGTGGCGGATTTCGGATTGTCGTCCGACCCGGATGTGATGAGCGAGCACGATCTCACTTGGAGTACGACGGCGGGAGAGACGCAGCGATGGCTGCCGTTGCGCTCTGTCGCCGCCAGTGATCGGCGTGTCATGTTGACCGCGATCGTGTCGCTTGCTGTAGTTGAATCGTGGAACAAGCAGCGATATCCACCCCAGAAGCGGCCCGTCGGGGCAGTGAGTACTTCGCCGCCCCAGCAGCGGCGAACCAGCGTCGTTACGAGGCACTGCGCGCGTACCTGTTCGAGGGAGTCTCAGCGGCGGAGGCGGCGACCCGCTTCGGCTACACCCTGACGACGCTGCAGTCGCTGGTGCGGGACTTCCGGGCCGGACGCTGCGAGTTCTTCCAGAGCTCGCGTCCGGGCCCGAAGACGGCCCCGGCCAAGGAAGCGGCCCGCACCAGGATCATCGAGCTGCGCCGGTTGGGCCACTCGGCCCAGGAGATCGCTGCCGCGCTCGCCGAGGAGGACACTCCGCTCAACCGCACCGGGGTCGCCGAAGTCCTGGCCGAGGAAGGGTTCCCACGCTTGTGGCCCCGTCCGCACGCCGAGCGCGGCCTACCCCGACGCGAATCCCAGCCCCGCACCAAGGTGATCGACTTCGCCGTCCTGCCCGCCCACGCCGACACCCGGATGGCCGGGCTACTGCTGACCATCCCCGATCTGGTGGCACTGGACCTGCCCGGCCTGGTGCGGGCCGCGGGCTATCCCGGCACGTCTGTGATCCCGGCGATCAGCTCGATCCTGTCGCTGCTGGCGATCAAACTCACCACCACCCGCCGCGTCTCCCACATCGACGACATCGCCACCGACCCCGGTGCGGCGTTGTTCGCCGGGCTGACCAGCCTGCCCAAGGCCACCGCGCTGACCACCTACTCCTACCGGCTCGACCACACCCGGCAACAACGATTCCTTGCCGCACTGGACAAAGCCAGCCTCGCCGCAGGGCTCGCGCACGGCGAGGCGATCAACCTCGACTTCCACGCCGTCATGCACTGGGGCGCCGACCCCGCGTTGGAAAAACACTACGTGCCCAGACGTTCGCAACGCACCCGCTCAGTGTTGACCTTCTTCGCCGAAGACGCGGCCACCCACACCCTGCTCTACGCCAACGCCGACCTCGCCAAAGCCAACCAGAACAACGAAATCCTCGCCTTCGCCGACCACTGGCGCACAACCTCCGGAGCGGACCCGAAACTGTTGATCTTCGATTCCAAGGTCACCACCCAGGCCCAGCTCGCCGACCTCGACGCCCGCGGCATCGCCTTCATCACCCTGCGCGCCCGCACCCCGAAACTCACCGAACACCTACATGCCTTGCCCGCCAAGGACTGGACACCACTCACCATCGCCCGAGCGGGCGGGAAAACCCGCCGTGTCCGCGTGATCGAAGACCCCGCCGCCACACTCTCGGCCTACCCCAGCACGCTACGCCAACTCGCCATCACCGGACTCGGGCACGACGAACCCACCATCCTGATCACCAACAATCGCACCACCCCGACCAAACACGTGATCGAGGCCTACGCCAGGCGGATGAACATCGAACAACGCCTCGCCGAAGCCATCCGCTCCTTCGGCCTGGACGCCCTCGCCGGCGCGGTCCCCCAACATCGACCTCGACGTCGTGCTCTCCGTACTCGCCCACACCATCTGCGCCGCGCTCCGCCGACGCCTCCCCGGCTACGCCACCGCCACACCCGACACCCTGCAACGCCGATTCCTCTCCACCGGCGGCACAATCGAAAACCGCGATAACGAAACCATCGTCCGCCTCGACCGACGCGCCTACTCACCCGTCCTCCGCCACGCCGACCTCCCCACCACCGAAGTCCCCTGGTGGGGCGGACGACACCTCCGCTACGAATACGAGTGATCAAGCTGGGGTTGAATCCGCTGCGCGAGAATCAGCGTTAGCCGAGGGCGGATTCAATCGGTCGTTGCAACGCCGACACCTTGGCCTAGTAGTACTTTGTTAGGTGTGTCGTTTCGTGTTCTGTGGTTGATGTTCTGACATGGTCGGTGCATGACTCCTGATCAGATAGCGGAGTTGCGGCCGAGGCTTGGCGAGTTCGCAGCCGACATGCTGGGTTGTCTTGCGCGTTCGGATCAGCGTGCCACGGGTGAGTTGTATCTGCGTGGCCTGTTGACTGATGGTCGGCGTAAGTCGATGCAGCCGATGGCGGAGCGGCTGGGTGTGGATCATCAGCGGTTGCAGCAGTTCGTCACTTCCTCGACATGGGATTTCACCGCGGTGCGGCGCAGGTTGAGCTCGTGGGCTGCGCAGGCGATTGGGCCGCGGGCATACGTGATCGACGACACCGGATTCCCCAAGGATGGGCCTGCCTCGGCGTGTGTGGCCTGGCAGTATTCCGGGACGTTGGGCAAGACCGCCAACTGCCAGATCGGGGTGAGTGTTCACGCGGTCAACGACACCTGCTCGGCGGCGGTTGACTGGCGGTTGTTTTGCCCGTAAAGCTGGGACGACAAGGCCTGTGATGATCCTGAGCAGGCCGAGAAGGTCCGCCGGAAGCGAGCCGAATCCAAAGTCCCTGACGACGTGAGGCATGTCGAGAAGTGGCGGCTCGCGCTGGACATGCTTGATGAGCAAGCCGAATGGGGGTCGCCGAGGCTTCCCGTCGTTGCCGATGCCGGATATGGGGATTGCACCAGGTTCCGGCTCGGCGTGGAAGAACGTGGTCTGGACTATGTGGTCGCACTCAAAGCCGGCACCAGCGCCCACCCCGGCGAAGCGGAGCCGGTGAGACCGCCACGTAACGGTGGTCGTGGCAGACGTCCCAAGCCTCACTACCCGAAGCCGGCATCGAGTCTGCGCGAGATCGCCATGGCGGCCGGCCGCGATGCCTACCAGGAGGTGGCGTGGCGGCAGGGGACCAGAAAAACGAAAGGTAATCCGAGTGCTGCCATGACCTCGAAGTTCGCGGTGTTCGTGGTACGTCCGGCCAACCGCGACATCCCTCGCGCAGACGATGGGACCTTGCCGGCGAAGCTGCTGCTGGTCGAATGGCCCGATGAGGCGAACGAGCCTACCGACTACTGGCTTTCTAACCTGCCTGCCGACACACCGATCGATCAGCTCGTCGACCTGGCAAAGATCCGGTGGCGGATCGAACATGACTACCGCGAACTGAAAACCGGGCTCGGCCTCGACCACTTCGAAGGACGCTCCTGGACCGGCTGGAACCGCCACGTCACACTCGTCGCGATCGCCCAAGCTTTCTGCACCATGGTCAGACTCGACCCAAAACAGGATGCGCCGGCCTGAGCTTGTACGCAGTCGTACACGAGCTACAAATCGTGCTCGCCCTCATCGCCGGCGCATGCCCCACCTGCCGACAAGAAGTCACCATCGACCACATCGAAGCACTCGCCCCACCATGATCGACATGACAAAGTCCTACTAGGTCAGTTACCGACCGGTCGACGCGGGCGACGCGTCTTCTTGGGAGCCGGCTTGCGTTGGGAACTCCTGTTCTTGTCGTCGTCCTTGCGGCGGGACTTCACAGGAAGGATCTTGTGGATGCTCATCGTATTTCCTTCTACTTGATGGTGCTCTCTGTCGAAACCGTTCGGCTTGACACGGAAAAGATTACGTGATGCTTTTCGAGTGGAGAAGGGGATAGAGCTGAGAGTTCACCCAATTGATGATGAGCGGATTAAGGTAACAATCCCAGCATCGGAAACTGTCGAGATTCCGCCCGACCGGGGACAAGCACTTGTGATCACTGACGCGGACTTGGCCCTATTTTCGCGAATAGCTCACTCGCTGGATCACGTGAGCACCAAGGCTTCGGGTCCGGCCGTTGTTGCAGCCCGGCTGTCGTGCTTCTTGCAGGCGGCAACGCTGTGTTGCGCCGAGACCCCAGCGAACTGACCACGCTGAGATGCTCACGGAGTTTCCTGCTACCGCCAGCGCGGGGCAGATAGTGCCTCGCCCATTCGAAGTATGTCCCTTTGACGGTCAGCGGTTTGGGTTGGCGTGGGCCGGAATACCAGACGGTCTCACATGGCCGCGGGCTTGGGCGTGACTTTACTCGACGGCCACTACAGCCTGGCGGGGCGGAAGCCGGTCTAGATTGTCGCCATCAAGCTCTTCCTACATGACGATCTGGACTCGGCTCTGTCTGGAGGCGATCTGTTCCTACAGCTGTGCGCAGACAATCGGGACACGGTGGTGCACGCGGTGATCGACCTGGTGGACTACACAAGTGGCGTGCTGACGTTGCATTGCCGTATCGATTGCCAAGCAATCGCCTTCGTCCCGTCGGTGTCCGCAGAGACTGGTTCGGTTTCACGCTGCATCGCCGATCCGACATCTCGAAGGCCACCCAATTGAACCAGCTGGTCTGGGTACAGCCACGTACGGCAGACTCAGCTCTCACCGACGCACGGTTGGGTTGAGCGCCCCTTACGCCGGCCGCGTGTCCAGGGCCTGCGGCTCGCGGTTCGTGGACCGAAAAACCCACAGTCGCAGCAGTAGGAAGCGCAGGACGGTCGCGGCGAGATTGGCCATGACGAGGACGATGAGTTCGAGGCCGCGCTCGGGTGCGGGGGCGAGCGTGTGCAGGACGCCGAGTGAGCCGCTGGTCAGGACCAGCCCCAGTGCGAAGACGAGCAGTCCCTGTGCTTGGTGTCGGCCGGCGGCGCGACGGCCCCGGACGCCGAAGGTGAGCCGCCGGTTCGCGGCGGTGTTGGCGATCGCGGTGAGGAGCAATGCGAGCAGGTTCGCGCCCTGCGCGCCGACCGTGCCGCGGAAGGCGACGTACAGGACCAGATAGGCGAGTGTGCTGACCGCGCCGACGGCGGCGAAGCGGAGGAGCTGGCGGGTCAGGCCCGCGGCCACCCCTGGTGCGAGGGGTTCCAGCGGTCCCCGACCGAACTGCGTACGCAGCTGCCCCAGCGGCAGCCTGCCAACGGCGAATGCCCCGACCAGCCGGATGATTCCCCGCAGGTCGGCCAGCGCGGTCGCCACGATGTCCACCCGGCTGTCCGGATCGTCCACCCAGTCGACCGGCACCTCGTGAATGCGCAGGCCCGCACGCTCGGCGAGAACGAGGAGTTCGGTGTCGAAGAACCAGCCGCCATCCTCGACGAGGGGCACCAGGTGCTGGGCGACGTCGCGGCGGATCGCCTTGAAGCCGCACTGTGCGTCGGAGAATCGGGCGACCAGCGTGCCGCGGAGCAGCAGGTTGTAGCCGCGGGAGATGAGCTCCCGCTTCGGGCCGCGGAGTACGCGGGAGGCGGGTGCGAGCCGGGTGCCGATGGCGAGGTCGGAGTGCCCCGAGATCAGCGGTGCCACCAGCGGAAGCAGGGCCGCAAGGTCGGTGGACAGGTCGACGTCCATGTAGGCGAGGACCGGCGCGGGTGAGTCGAGCCAGACGGCGCGTAACGCACGGCCCCGGCCCTTTTCGTCCAGGTGTACGACGCGCACCTCGGGAAACTCTGACGCGAGTGTCTGGGCGATCGAAAGAGTCCTGTCGGTGCTGGCGTTGTCGGCGATCGTGATGCGGAAGGGATACGGAAAGGTATGGGCGAGGTGCCAGTGCAGCCGGCGTACCGAGTTGGCGAGGTCGGCTTCTTCGTTGTACACGGGGACCACCACGTCCACCACCACCGATGGGTCGCGCCGCATCGGCTGGTAGGTCGAGCGGTCTGCGAGGGCACCTGTCGCTCGTGGGCTCGTGGATGGGGAGAGATTCGACGTGGAGATTCCATTCGGCGGGACCGACCCATCGTTCGGCCTGGAAGGAAAGGTAGCGGTCGTCATGCAATCGAGGGTTGACGGTCCGGCTGTCAGCGAAGTGTGGCGTGCCTGTGGACGACCTGTGAGCTAACCCCTCCTTGTGGCGGTGGACATCCAGGAGACCGGTCGGCGAGACGTCACGTCATGGGCGGGGCTGCCCGCCCTGGCGGCAGACAAGTCCCCACGACCGCGCCTGGGGACGCGGATCGCGGGGACGGGTCGGAACCGGACCAGGCACCGGTCGGGCGACTTGGTGCCGGGTCCGTATTGCCCGTGGGGTCAGGCCGTCGCTCCGCTCTGGGTGGTCAGGTCGTAGACGGTCACACCGCCGACCGTCGTGGGCGGGAAGGTGGCGGCTACCCAGGTCTCGATCTCCTGTGAACTCGACGTCGCGCCGTTCGTCCACATGCCGCCGCGCTGACCACCGTTGCCACCCCTCCCGGCAGCGTCACCGCCCGGTTCCCGGGCGCTGTCGCCGAGGAAGTAGTGGATCCTTCCCGCGGCGACGTAGGCCTGGAACTGCGCGAGGGTCGGGGAGGGGTCGGTGCCGTTGAATCCACCGACGGGCATCACCGGTTCCCCGGTCGCGAGTTGGTAGCCGGCCGCGCTGTTGGAGCGGACCGTGGCCGCGACCCAGGTGTAGGAGTCGCTGTCCTTCTCCAACAGAGCAACGAGTTCGACGCTCGGCGTACTGCCCTGGAGGGGCCCGCCCATGCCTCCGGCGCCTTGGCCGTTCGGGCCGCCCTGTCCGCCGGGGAAGCCCCTGCCGGGACCTCCCTGGGCGTTCGGTCCGCCCTGTCCGTTCGGCCTGGCGGGGAAGCCGCCACCTGGTCCCGCCTGTCCGCCCTGGCCGTTGGGTGCGCCCCGACCGCCCGGGCGACCCCCCGGGAACATGCCACCCATGCCGCCCTGGCCGGCCGGTCCCGCCGAGGGGATCGCTCCCGCATGGGGTGTCGCGGCGGTGGCGATGGAGTACGCCGTAGGACCGGCGAGGATCGCCACGACCGCGAGGCCGGCCACCGCCGTTCGCACGGCGGCGAACCGGCCAACAAGCAGCAGCCCCACGACGGCGGCCAGTCCGGCGACGAGCACCGCGGTTCGCAGCCAGGGCTGCCAGTCCGAACTCCGGGAGAGCAGCAGGTACGCCCAGTACGACGTACCCGCCACCGCCACCGCCAGCACCGCGCGGGCCACAAGTCGTCCGCGCAGCCGCCACAACTCGACCGCACCCGCGCCCACGAGTGCCGCGATCGCTGGTGCCAGCGCGACCGTGTAGTAGGGGTGGATGATGCCGTGCATGAAGCTGAACACCAGCGTGGTGACGACCAGCCAGCCGCCCCACAGCAGGAAGCCGGCGCGGGTCAGGTCCGTACGAGGTGCCCGTCGGGTCAGCCACAGCCCGATCAGGATGGCCACCACAGCTGCGGGCAGGAGCCAGGCGATCTGACCGCCCATCTCCGCGGAGAACAACCTGCTCCAACCGATCTGGCCCCAGCGGCCACCTCCCGGACCACCAGAGCCTGGGCCGCCACCGCCGCCGACGCTCCCGATTTCATTCCCGGTCAGGCGTCCCAGCCCGTTGTAGCCAAGAGCGAGCTCCAGAATGCTGTTGGTCGGCGATCCTCCGATGTAGGGCCGGTACTTCGCCGGCACCAGTTCGACGACGGCGATCCACCACCCCGCGGAGACGAGCAGGGCCAGTCCCGCAAGCAGAAGTTGACGGATCCTGCGGAACAGCCCGGTCGGGGCGGCCAGCAGGAAGACCAGGGCGAGCGCGGGGACGACGAGCAGCGCCTGGAGCATCTTCGTGAGGAAGCCGAAGCCGACGAGCGTCCCGGCCAGAACGAGCCAGCCCGTGCTTGCCTTATCGGTCGCTCGTACCGTCGCGTAGGCGGCGAGCAGGAGAAGTAGCACCAACAGCGCCTCCGGGTTGTTGAAGCGGAACATCAGTGCCGCCACCGGCGTGGCCGCGAGGACCAGCCCGGACAGCAGCGCGGCGGAGGGCGGGAACCACCGCCGTACGGTCGCGACGAGCACACCCACCGAGGCGATGCCGGCGAGTGCCTCCGGGACCAGGACGCTCCACGCGTTGAGCCCGAACACGCGTACGGACAGAGCCATCAACCACAGCGCGGCGGGCGGTTTGTCCACGGTGATCGAGTTCGCCGCGTCCGAGGAGCCGTAGAAGAACGCCTTCCAGCTGACCGATCCGGCCTGGACCGCTGCTGAGTAGAAGCTGTTCGCCCACCCGGAGGCGCCGAGTCCCCACAGGTAGAGAACACCGGTGGCCAGCAACAGCCCGAGCAGCGCCGGACGTAGCCAACGAGGGTCCTCCCTCCGGCCACGTAGCAACCGACCGGTCAGGGCCGTTCGCTGCGTCGGGGCGTCCAGTTCCGATCCAGCAGGACCACCCGGTCCTTCCGCAGATGCGGCGGGTCCGCCTGGGCCGGGAGTCGCGGGGAATGTCGTCGTCATGGAGCCAGCCTCGACACCGGTCCTGTGCGCCGGCTAGCGCCTCACTGTGCGTGGCCTGTGCGATTCCGCAGCCGGAAGGGCGCGCCGACTGGCCGGCGATGAGCCAGCGTCGTGTGGGGTGGGCGAGCGTCCGGGGTTTCGGGCGCCTCGGGTGATGCGGGTCGTGCGCGGCTGTCGTGCCGCGGGGTCCGGTTGGGGAGTTCGATGGTGAACGCGGTTCGCCCCGGTGTGCTGTCGACCCGTACGCGACCCCCGTGGGCCTCGGTGACGGCTGCCACGATCGCCAGGCCGAGGCCCGTGCTTCCGGCGGCGCGGGAGCGGGAGGTGTCGCCGCGGGCGAAGCGTTCGAAGACGGTCGGCTGCAGGGACGCCGGGATGCCGGGCCCTTCGTCGATGACGCGCAGCAGCACGACGCCGGTCCTCGAGGGTGGTGTGAGTTCGACGGTGACCCGGGTTCGGGTGGGGGTGTGGGTCCGCGCGTTGGTGAGCAGGTTGGCCAGGACCTGGTGCAGGCGGTGCGGGTCACCGGTGACGACTACGGGTTCCTCGGGGAGGTGGAGTTCCCAGCGGTGTTCGGGTCCTGCGGCGCGGGCGTCGTTCAGGGCGTCCACGAGGAGGCGGGACAGGTCGACGCGGTCTCGGGCGAGTGGTCGGCCGGCGTCGAGGCGGGCTAGCAGGAGCAGGTCGTCCACGAGTGTCGTCATTCGGGCGGATTCGGACTCCACTCGGCCGATCGCGTAGGCCACGTCTTCTGGTACCACCTGCTGGCCGCGTCGGGTGAGTTCGGCGTATCCGCGGATCGCGGCGAGTGGGGTACGGAGTTCGTGGCTGGCGTCGGCGACGAACTGGCGTACCCGGGTTTCGCTGGCGTGCCGTGCGGCGAGTGCGGAGGCGATGTGGCCGAGCATCTGGTTGAGCGCGGAGCCGACCTGGCCGACCTCGGTGCGCGGGTCGGTGTCGACCTCGGGTACCCGTACGGCGAGGGCGACCTCGCCGCTGTGCAACGGCAGTTCGGCGACCCGCGTGGCGGTCGCAGCGACCCGATTGAGCGGCCGCAGGGTGCGCCGCACGATCGCCGCGCCAGCGAGGAACGCCGCCAGCAGACCCGCCGCGGCGACACCACCCACCACCAGAGCCACCTGGGTCACGGTTGCACGTACAGGCGCCAGCGGAAGCCCCGTGATGACCACGTCGCCGCCCGGCAGGTCGGCGGCGATCAGCCGGTAGGTGCCGAGTCCTGTGATGTCGCGGCTGTGCGGATGACCGTCGACTGGCAGTTGGGTGAGGACGGGACGTGCCGAGGAGGCGACGGGCTGCGCCGTACCTGTTTTGTCGAGGACGGCGGCGGCGCTGACCTGTCCGTCGACCAGGCGGGCGCCGAGGGTGTCCGCGGCCGTTCCTGGAGCTGCGAGGAACCCGAGCTCTTCGGGGAGTTCTGGCCGGTCCGCTAAATCGGGCCGCGGTGCTCGTTGCCGGTGGTCGGCTGGTGGGCGTAGGGCGGTGGCGGTCCGGTCGGCGGCGGCGATGAGTTGTTCGTCGACGCGATTGGTCAGCGAGCTTTGCAATGCGAGCACGGTCACCACGCCGACGACGGTGCACACGGTGAGCAGCAGGGCCATCAGTACCGCGAGCAGTCGCGCCCGCAATGTCCATCTCGCGGGTGTCAGGACAGCCATGACCTGCGTCCTCGTTTCAGGAGGCGGGTTTGAGGACGTATCCCGCACCGCGCATCGTGTGGATCATCTGGGGCCGGCCGGCGTCGATCTTCTTGCGCAGGTAGGAGATGTAGAGCTCCACGACGTTCGCCTGCCCGCCGAAGTCGTAGCTCCAGACGCGGTCGAGGATCTGGGCCTTGCTCAGGACCCGGCGCGGGTTGCGCATCAGGAACCGCAGCAGTTCGAACTCTGTCGCGGTCAGCGTCACGAGGTCACCGTCGCGTCGTACCTCGCGGCTGTCCTCGTCGAGGGTGAGGTCGCCGACCACGAGCAGGGCGTCGGAGCGGACGGCGGTGGCCACAGTGCGCCGCATCAGACCGCGCAGCCTGGCCACGACCTCCTCCAGGCTGAACGGCTTGGTCACGTAGTCGTCCCCGCCCGCCGTCAGACCGGCGATGCGATCCTCCACCGCGTCCTTCGCGGTCAGGAAGAGGACGGGAACGTGGGGGTCCTCCTCACGCAGCCGGTGGAGGACCTCTAGGCCGTCCAGATCGGGCAGCATCACGTCCAGGACGACGGCGTCCGGGCGGAACTCACGTGCGACGCGGACCCCCGTCAGGCCGTTGTCGGCCGCCCGCACGTCCCAGCCCTCGTAGCGCAGCGCCATCGCCAGCAGATCGGTGAGGGTGGGTTCGTCGTCGACGACCAAGACCCGAACCGGCGCGCCGTCGGCCCGACGCAGGCCTGCGTCTCCGCCGGCTCGGGCACCTGGCGTGGCGGCGCCGGTGCTCTGCGTCGACGTACTCGTGGTAGGCATGCGGGCATCGTGGCGGCGGTTCCTGTGTGGAACCTCAGCGCAACCTGTGAGTCGGCTGTGGTGTTGCCCGGACCCGCAGTCGGACCCGCCCTCGCGCACTGTCGCGTACCGTCCGTCGTGGTACACGAGCGGTGTGTGGTCGCCGTACCTCGCGTGGGTGACGCGCGCGACCACAGGATGGTGGTCAAGTACCGTTCGACGCCGGAACCAGCGCGAACGCCCGGATAACACCGAGGCTTCCGAAGAAGTGTGTGGCGAGTTCGAGCCGGATTGTCCAGCGATCACTTCCGCCTGCTTGTCGGCCAACTCGGGCGACGTGCCGAAGCGTCGGGCAAGGATGCTGGCCGGCTTCTCCGTGGTCACAGCTTGTCCCTCCACCTCTTGGGCAGCAGCCGGAGGCAGTCGTCACGGAACCGTCGCCTGGTGCAGACCCGGCCTGGGTGCCGGCCCTGGCAGATCCGCGCGAAGGCCTCGTCGACCGACCCAGGCTCTGGCACCTGCTCGCTCACGTGTTCCGCTCCTCCTCTCCGGCCGACTGCTCCCGTTTGGGCTTCGTCCACAGCGCCATCGCACAGACCAGGACGAAGAGCGTCTCGACGCCGTAGCTGATTGGAATGGACCCGCGTGCCAACTCGGTGATGATCGCAGTCATGCCGGTCACCACCAATGTCCAGCAGGCGATCGAGAGGAGCTTGCGAATCACCCGGACAACCTTGACCGATTCACTCTCTCGAGTACGTTTGATCATCCTGCTAGACGCCGTCGGAATGTGCCAATAAGGACGCGAAGGAGTCGCACGTCGGTGCCGCCCTTCTCAGGTTGGTGGTCGATCAAGAGGAGTTGGAAGGTTTCTTGGAATGGTTGAACCCGCAGTCCATAGCGCTCGGCGATGCCCTCATCCGCGAGCATGACTGTAAGCCGTTTGAGATCTCCGTACGCCCGTTCGTGCGTCACGTATGTCTGGATCACATGTTTCTTGGGCCGGCACATACGGCAGCCATCCTTTCGACCCCACGAGGTGAGTGGCGGCAGAGTAGGCCAGGTTCCGCTGATCACAGAAGGCCGGGGTGGTTGATCGCTTGGTGCGGGTTACTCCCATGATCGCCGTAGGACCGTCCGGCGGCCCAGGGATGACTCATCGAATGACCGATCGGTCCACACTTCGCGGCATCCCCCGGAGGCGGACTGGGCGTTTTCACAGGCCGCCCACAGGGTTCTCACATAATCGGCGTGCAGCCTCTGCACAGGTATCTATCTAGCTAGGAGCGCCATCATGGACGATTACGACCCCGCAAGCCTTCACGAGACGAGCGCGACGTCTGGTTCGCCGGTTGCTGAAAGTTCGAGCGGCATGGGCGCTGCGCAGCTTCTCCCGCCAGCGTCTTTGCCGGATTCGTCGGTCTCCGTAGCAACGGTCAAACAAGCACGCTGGGAAGGCGAAAGGCGATCATTGTTGATCAGAAAAGGGAGATGGCCCGCGGCCGTGGCGCTGATGTGTGCGGTGGTCGGGTTGTCCGGCTGTGCCGCGACGCCCTCCTCGGCCGCAGCCACCCCACCCTCGGCGACAGCCGCAGCCCTCTCCGCAGAGGCGCGGGACGGCATGCCCGGCAGCGGCGGCGATCTCGGATCCGGTGGTGGGGGATCCGAGGCTCGATTTGGGCCGGCCGCAGGGGGATCATCGGGCACGGTCAGCAACGTGTCCACGTCGAGCTTCACGATGTCGACAGCAACGGGTCAGAAGGTGACCGTCAAGGAGACGTCCACCACCACATACCGGAACGGGGCGAGCTCGACCTCGGCGAGTGCCATGACAACGGGCGAACCCGTTGTCGTGCTCGGGACCGTCGACAACACGACCATCACGGCTACGCAGGTCATCGTGCAAGCGACGGCCGGCGGATCCACGACGTCTTCGCAGCGACAGGTGATCCCCTTCCAGCAAGGAGCCCCGACGACGTCGAAGCAGGTCGGTCAGGTCCCGGCGAACTACAGTGAGGGGTCGGGGACGATCGTCAGCGGAGCGGCAGCGAACAAGGCGACGGAAGCCGCGCTGGGCGCCTATTCGGGTGGTGTCGTCGACCGTGTTGTGAAACTGAGCAACGGCGAGTACGAGGTCCACAACATCGGCGTCAACTGGCCCCATCACATCTTCGTCAACCAGGGCTTCAAGGTCATCGGCGCCGAGTAACTGCCTGGCAGTGCGGATGTGCTCAGTGGGGCGGGCTCGGCTCACAAAAGGCGACGCGATGCCACCCACGGCTGTCTGCCGCAGGTGAGCGAAGCCGAAACGTCGAAGACCGTTGTCGCCATACCCGGATTCACCGATGAACAGCGCGTGGTGAGTCTGGGTTGTGGCGCAGGAGTGCCCTCCATGTTGTGATCGGACTTGTCTAAGGTTCGCTCTGTCCAGCATGGAAGGGCATCTCTGAGGTGGTGCGACGCGAGGTCGCACGGGTTAGTAACGCGTTGGCTTGGCGGTCGGTGGCGGCTCCGATGACGTGGCCCGGGTGTTGAAAGTGAGCGTGACGTTGTCTGCTCGGCGCGAGATCGATCGTGTCGCTCTCGGCGCCGCCCAGCCCACGTATGAGGCATGGAGCGGCGCCGGCCTGCGCTGGAGGAACGCCAGCCGGCGCCTCGGCCGTATCCCGGGCGTTACGAGAGGACCCGGCCGTGACGCACAACGTACCCGCCGAACCTGGACGCGATAGTGCACTATTCGCCTTGAGTCACGACCGGATTGTGCGGATGGCAGGTGCGAACCACGCGATAGCGGAAGGTTGCCAGTTCGGCGCGGTGGGAGCGTCGGTGAAGCGCTGCGCCGAAAATGGGTGAGCGGGTGGTGAGGAAAATCTACCGAGTCTTGCCCTAACGAAACCTGCTCGTCCAATTGGACTAGCGTGTCTACGCATTTGGCTTATCTAAAGATCGACCGTTGGTACGTCGTAGTCGTATGTCCGGCCTGTCTACGTTTTTGTGCTAGATCGTTTGATAGCCGAAAGGAGATAGACGAATTCGCTTGTCGCCAACTGTCTCAACCAGCAATCGACCTCAGTTGGGGCCATTCACTATCAACTTAGCGAACTGCGTCCAGGCAAGGTCGCGTAAGACCTCAACGCGACCGCCCACCGGGCCGCCGGTATGGCCTTCACCGGTGTCGTCAAGGCTTTGGCGATCTGAGCTTCCCGAGACTCCGATGGAGACACTTTGCTAACGCTGTCCAGTCCGCAATGCCCAGGAACACCGCACGCTGCGCGATTCGCACTAGCCCGGGCGGCCGTCATAGCGCCGGCCGTGCTTGTCGCGTCGCTGATCGGCGCCTTCGCGCCGAACTACGCCACAGCCCAGGCCGCGGCCGAGCCCACCGCGTCGGCGGGCCCGCTCCACGCAGAGGGCTCGAAACTGTTCGACGCCAACGGCAAGCAGGTGACTCTCACCGGCGTGAACTGGTTCGGATTCGAGACCAACGCGTTCGCCCCGCACGGGCTGTGGACCCGAAACTGGAAGAGCATGCTCGACCAGATGAAGGCGTCCGGGTTCAACACCATTCGCCTGCCCTACTCGAACCAGCTCTTCGACCCGGCCAGCAAGCCGGCCGCCGCGATCGATTACCACAAGAATCCCGATCTCAAGGGTCTGCACGGCCTGGCTTTGATGGACAAGATCGTGGATGGGGCCACAGACCGTGGCCTGATGGTGCTCTTGGACCAGCACCGGCCCGACGCACAGGCCCAGAGTGAACTCTGGTACACCGATCACCTCAGCGAGGACAAGTGGGTCCAGGACTGGACCATGCTGGCGCGCCATTACCGCGACAATCCACTGGTGATCGGTGCGGACCTCCACAACGAACCGCACGGAAGGGCTACGTGGGGCACCGGCGACAAGAGCACCGACTGGCGACTCGCCGCCGAGCGAGCGGGCAACGCGGTGCTGAAGGCGAACCCGAACTGGCTGATCGTCGTTGAAGGCATCGACAGCTACAACAACGACGGTTACTGGTGGGGCGGAAACCTGATGGGCGCAAAGGACCATCCGGTGCGCCTGTCGGAGCCGAACAAGCTCGTCTACTCCGCCCATGACTACGGTCCGGGCGTTTCCCAGCAGTCCTGGTTCGGCGCGCCCAACTTCCCCGACAACATGGCCAAAATCTGGAAGGACCACTGGGCCTATCTCGCGATGGACGGCACCGCCCCGGTGTTGATGGGCGAATTCGGTGGCCGATCGGTGAGTCCCAGTACCACCGAAGGCAAGTGGCAGCACGCGCTCGCGAACTTCCTGAAGCAGCACGGGATCAGCTACACCTACTGGTCGTGGAACCCTAACTCCGGCGACACAGGCGGGGTCCTGAAGGATGACTGGAAGCACGTCCAGCAGCAGAAGCTCGACATGCTCAAGGGCTACCAGGCGCCACGCCTCGGAGAGGCGGATGACCGCCGGCGGAAGACGTCGGACTCGCCCGCCATGCCTGGGCGAGCCGAGGACGGGATCTATGTGGTCCGGCCCGGCGACACCCTCGACGGGATCGCCCGAAGGAACCACGTCCTCGGTGGATGGCGGGCCCTACAGAAGCTCAACCAGGGCCGCGTCACGGATCCGGCCCTGATCCGCCCGGACCAGCGGCTTCATCTGCAGTAGGTCAGGACCTACCACGCGCTGACCCACACGGCCACCCGTGGATCGTCTTGGAGATGCTGCCGGATGCCCCGCCCCAGAAGAATGGGGCGGGGCATCCACCGCGTTCGCTCGTCAAGACATGCATGACGTCGAGTTTGGGCGCGCCTCTTGGGTCTTGGTGTGGGGCTCGATGCGCGGCGGGAGATGACGGCAATGTGCAGGTCGCGGCCTGCGGCCGGTCACCACCGCGGATCGGGCGCTGCCGTTCGGTCTTGCCCGGGGGCCTGGTTGGGGTGTCAGGCGTCCGGGGCTGTCGCGGATGGTGCAGGGTGCGATCTGGTCGACCGGCGCGGTGCTGGTCAGAGCGGCTGTCGGAACTGTCCGTCGGCCCAGGCAGATCTGGCATAACGTCTAAGGACTCGTCGGAGATCGTCTCGCGACGGCCGCCGCAAGCTGTCTGAGGAAGAAGGGTCGGATGGGGGAGGTGAAACCGGCAGACGTGTGTGACGTTCGTGTCGCAACCACCCATCCATCGCGGTCGCCTGTCGCGAAGGTTGGACTCGAGGAGGGAGGCGAGTGAGGTGATACTGCGACATACCTTCCGTGCGAGGGGGCGGGAAGCCCATGTGGAAAGGCCGGCCAGGCCGACCGAGGAGATGACGGGGCTCTACGGGCACCGGATCGGCGCGAACATGGCCGCCGCCGCGGCCGCGGAGGCGATCGGCACCTTCGTGCTGGTGTTGGCGATCATCGCGACCGCCATTCCAGCCGCGCTGGGCAGACCGCTCGCCGGCGGTCCCTACAACTCACTCGCGGTGGTGTTGGCCAACGGGCTCGCGCTTCTTGTGCTGGTCGCCGCGTTCGGGCACGTCTCGGGGGCGCACTTCAATCCCGCGGTCACGCTGGGGCTCGCGGTGACGCGGAAGTTTCCGTGGAGCTATGTTCCGGCGTACCTGGTGGCCCAACTCGGCGGCGCCCTGATAGCCGCGCTCATCGCCTGGGTGCTGTACGGCACGGCGGGGCGCTCGGTGGCTGGTCTTGGCGCTACGCAACCATCGCCCGGGGTGGGGGCGGGCCGGGTCTTCCTCGCCGAGGCCGTGGTGACGTTCGTCCTTGTGTTGGTCATCATGTCCGTCGCGACGGACCGGCGGGCGCGGACCGGTGTCGCGGCCACCGCCGTCGGGTTGGCGCTGGCCGCGGCGGTCTTCATCGCGGGCCCTCTGACCGGTGCTGGGGTCAATCCGGCGAGGGCTCTGGGCCCGATGATCGTGGCCGGGAGATTTGTCGACGTGTGGGCCTACATCGTCGCGCCGATCGTCGGCGGCATCGTCGCCGCCTTCACCTACGACCGGCTCCTGCGCAAGGCGGCGATGCCCGAACACCATCACGAGACGATGCCCGAGCAGCGCGAACCAAGCCGCTGAGCTCAGCCGCCCGGCCGGCGCGCCGAGCGGTCGCATCATCCTCGCGGAGTCCGGAACGGCGTGCGTTTGCCGCCCGCCCTTCGCCGTGGTCACGGCGGAGGAGCTGCGGGAACGCGCCGCGGCGGGACGCGACCGCCAAACCCGAATTGGCAGTCCCTCAACTGCCGGGGACTTTGCGTGATGGTTGGTGCTGGGTCGGTCTGGCGCTCTTTCAGTGTCAGGATGGGTTTGGTGCGAGGTGAGTCACGGGTGGCGGCCTCGTTCACTTCTGGGGAAGGGCTTCTCTCGTGCGCTGGTCCCGAAGTCGAATTCATTGCGCCGCGGTGGCGGCTGTCGCAGCCGTCGTTGGCCTGCTGACGATGGCCTCCGGCGGTTCCAACGCCGATACGGACGCCGCCAAGGCCAACGGGTACGGTGCGCCGACCGTGTCCGCTCCCTGTGGTGTCCACCGCGGCCGGCATGCTCCCGAAAAGTATCGGCACGTGATCTGGATCTTGATGGAGAACAAGAGCTACTTCCAGGTGATCGGATCGCCGGAAGCTCCGTACATCAACAAGCTCGCGCGCCAGTGCGGACTGGCCGCCAACTACTGGGCCATCGCCCACCCCAGTCTGCCCAACTACATCGCCCTGACCTCAGGCGGGGCACAGGGCGTGACGGACGACGCCAGTCCGTCCCGGCACCGACTCGACGTACCCAGCATCTTCTCCCAAGTCGGTGTCGACTGGCGGAGCCTGAACGAGTCCATGAGGACCAACTGCCAGCAGACCAACGACGCCCTCTACGCGGTTCGGCACAATCCGGCGGCGTACTACACCAACATCCGGCACGTCTGCGCCACCAGGGACGTACCACTCACCGCCCACCCCGAGCTGGATGCCAGGTTCACGTTCGTCACTCCGAACATCTGCCACGACATGCACAGCGTCTGCCCCGGGAGCCGTAGTGAACTGAGAACTGGTGACGCGTTCCTGTCCCGTATTGTGCCGAAGCTCGTCGACAGCCCTGAGTACCGGTCCGGTAGGACGGCGATCTTCCTCACCTGGGACGAGGGTGGTAGTGGCCCGAACCACGTCGTCACCGAGGTCATCGCGCCGACCGTTGTCCCGGGTACCCGCTCCCACGTGAGGTTCACCCACTACTCGCTCCTGCACACCACCGAGGAACTACTCGGCGTGCCCTACCTCGGCAAGGCGGGGACTGCGCCCAGCATGCGCGACGCCTTCGGGCTCTGAACCCGGGCGGTCGCACCGCGCGGGCATCTGCCAGGGGCCCCAGCGGCCGACGTCGAGGGCGCTTTTTGACACCTCACAGCCGAGGTCGGTGCAGCGGCACCATGGCTGGCTCCTCGCCGAGTTTGGGGCGGGTTGGCTCGACGGCGCTCACTCTGGTGTGGTCGGCCGGTCGGCCGTCGCAGCGCGGCCATGACGATGTCGGCGAACGCGCCAGACCGCGATCGTTGTCAGCACAACCACGACGACGACCAGAGCGCTCACTCGGCCAAAGGTGTTCTCCACGACCGCGTACGACGTACCGGCGAGGTCGCCGATCAGGACAGCGGCCACACCCCAAACGACGCCTCCCGCGGCGTTGTAGGCGAGGAACCTGGGATAGGGCATCCGTGCGGTGCCTGCCAATGCCGGCATGGTGGCGCGGAAGAACGCGACGAACCGGCCGAGAAACACCGCACCGCCACCTCGTCGAGCCAGGAGGGCGCGGGCCGAGTCGACCCGTTCGGCGTGCCGACTGAGTACACGGGTGGCGAGAAGCCGTGGCCCCAGGTGACGTCCGACCTCATAGCCCACGGTGTCGCCAAGGATCGCGGCCACAACCACGACGATGATCACCGTGGTGAGGCTGGCGTGCCCGATGCTGGCGTCAACGCCTCCGAGGATGGCGGCGATCTCACCGGGAAACACGAACCCGACGAACACCGCGTCCTCTGCGAACACGACCAGACCGACCAGCGCGTAGAGAGGAAGACCGTGCAGGGCCAGCAACCAGTCAGTCAGCCAATGCATCGCGGTTCCTCGGGTGCTGCCCCGGTGAGCGGGCCACGGTCCCTGTCCGGCTCATCGTCATCCTTCGCTGATGCGGTCCTTGATTCTTGTCACGTGATCCTTCTATTGCCTTACGGAAGGAGCGCACTGAGCTTGCTGTAGGTGGAGTGTGCAGGTGACGGCGTCGCTGGCGAGGGCGTAGGTGTCGTGCTGGATCTGTCCTTCGGGTCTTGATCATCAAGGTTCCGGTCAGACTTCAGCGTCGACCACAGATTGTCGGCGTCTGGCTGTACTAGCGCGACGCGGGCGCCGGCGTAGCGCCACGGCACAATGACGAAACTGATGTCGTCCGGGCCGATGTCGCGCGCGGACATGGCGAAGGACATGAGTTTCGCGGCCGAGTCAAGGCCGGGATCGACCGTCAACGACTTGGTGGCAGCGTCCGCGAGCGGAAGGAGAGTGGTCGGATTCATTCCCTTGGCCTGAACTGTCGCGACCAGGCTGGCAAGGAAGGCCTGTTGGCGTTCGATCCGGCCTATGTCGGAACCGTCGCCGAGGCCGTGCCGGACGCGTACGTAGTCCAGGGCCTGCTTGCCGGACACCGTCTGGACGCCCTTGGCGAAGACGAGTTGGCCGCGCGATCCGCGGTTGGGGTTGAGGTCATCTGCGTAGACGTCCTGCGGTACGTCGACCTTGACACCTCCGACAGCTTGCGTCATGGCGGCGAAGCCCTCGAAGTCGACCACGATCGTGTGGTCGATCCGCAGTCCGGTGAGCTGCTCGACCGTGTTCTGGGTGCACGCCGGATTGCCCGCGGCGGTGAGGCCGACGGTGAACGCCTCGTTGAACATCACCTGGTGTCGCGGTGTGGACCATTTGCCATTGGGCAGAAGGCAGGCTGGAATGTCGACCAGGGTGTCCCGCGGTATCGACACCGCGACGGCATGCTGGTGGTCGGCGTACACATGCAACAGGACCGTGGTGTCCGAACGCCCGACGGCGCCCGCCCCGCCGCCGAGGTTCTGGTTGCCACCCGCTCGCGAATCCGAACCGATCATGAGGACGTTCACCGGGCTGCTGCCCGCGGCGTTGGGTTCGGCCGCGGGCGGGCGATGGCTGCCGATCCCGCGCGGATCGAACGTGCTGAGGTTGCCGTCGAGCCAAATGTAGATCGCCCCGAAAGCAACGAACGCGGCCGCCACGACGGCCGCCAGCGCCAAGGCGGTGATCCTCGCAATCTTGTGCCGCGCCATCATGGCGTCATAAGCCCTCTGCGCCCGGGGCCCGTCCAGCCGTGGCCGCGATATTGGGTAGAAGATGCGTCATTGACCATCCCAGCTCTACGGGTAGCCCTAAGGGCCACGAGAGGCGCGGCGTCGCTCCGGAAAACAGCAGCACACGGCTCCCAGCCCACAGTCCGAGCAGACATGGCGCACTCACTTCCGCCCATTTCGGTCTCTAGGACCCTTGGAAATGAGCTCGTTGTCCAATTTGCTACATTCGTTGGTTGAGCAGTCTCAGTTGTCATCGGACGCTAACGCGGTTATCTAAGAACCAGCTGTGTGACGGGTGCGATCGTCGCAATCTTTGACGGGACGTCGTACTATCAAGCAGATAGTAGACGTAGAAGGGCTTCAGATGTCGAGGCTGAGGACACCGCCGCCCCAATTGTGGGGAATGGGTGTTTTGGCGCGGAGGCTCACGCGGTCGCTCCCCCCGATACGCTCCGGGCGAGCGAGCCGGCTACCGCTGGGACGTGCGCTCGGGCAGAGCTCGTCTTGGTAGAGCTTCTGGCCGCGGTGCGGAGAACCACGCTGCCCGGGCCCAGACGGCCTGCCCTGCAGCGTTCACGGACGAGGCGCTGTCGCGCAGCCGGAGGGCGATCCCAGTGACGACGACGCATCGAAAACGGTGGTTCGTGCGCGTCGGCCGCGTCCTGACGGCGGTCCTCGTGGCGGTCGCGGTGGCTGTCGGGGTCATGTGGGTGACGACTCCCGGCGTGGGTGATGCCGCCCAGCGTGCTGCAGAGCTCGATCGCACCCATGGCGTCCTCGGACCCACGACACCTGTGCCGTCACGTTTCGCGGCGGCCTTGATCGCCACCGAGAACTCCAGGTTCTACTCCGACCTCGGGATCGATCCGGTAGCGATCGTCCGGTCGGGCATCAGCGTCATGAAGGGGCGCGGCGAGATGGGTGGTGCCACCCTGGAGCAGCAGTTGGTGAAGCAGTTGTACTACAGCGGGCAGTCCGCAGGCGTGGGAAGGAAGGCGGCGCAGGCGGCGCTGGCGATCAAGCTCGACGCGAGCTATTCCAAGCGGCAGATCCTGCAGATGTATGCGGCGGTCGCGTACTTCGGGCACGGCTACTGGGGTCTGGATGCTGCCAGCCGTGGGTACTTCGGTCGCGCCCCGGGACAGCTGAGCTGGGGGCAGGCGGCCCTCCTTGCCGGCCTTTTGCAGGCGCCGTCAGCGTATGACCCTCTGCAACACCCGGAACTGGCCCGCGCGCGCCAACGCCATGTCCTGGCACGGCTCGTTGCCACCGGCCAGCTCACCGTGGAGACCGCAGCGATCGCCGCCTCTACCAGCCCTGAATCGGCCGGCGTCGGAGCGCCGGGGATACACCAGCCCGGATACCTCCCTTCCGGCTAGACGCCGGAGACTACGGTTTACCGCGCCATCTCCGGGGTGCGGTCAGGCTTGGCTGGGTAAGGCCTCGGCCCATGAGGCCCTTCATCGAGCGATTTGCCTGGCGTCCGCTCCCCCGGGTCCGAAAAGGATCTATCTCCCTCGCCCGCCCGATCCTTCGTTGGGATCACCAGGGCGCCGAGCAGCCACCGTAAGGATGAGTCGACAGGGCCCAACCGGGGCGCCAGACGCGGAAGGGTGTCTCCGCCCCAAACCGGACTCCCGCCAGCGGGAGTTCACGGCCGGTGAAGGGAGTGTCAAGTTAACGGTTGATCTTGGTTTGTAGGGGTTCAGTTGTTGGCCGGGGTGAGGCGGCCTTCGAAGGCGATCTGGAAGGCGTTGAGCGGTGCCTTCCAACGCTGGGTCCATCGTTTGCGGCCCTGGCCGGTGGGGTCCAGGCTCATCAGCGCCATGTAGACGCACTTGAGTGCGGGGTGGATTCAACCGGTCAAGTCTTGGTGGTCGGCCTGCGATTCCGATGGCGGTACAGCGCGAGTTCTGGGCTGGGGTGCGCTCTGGAATGGTGGTCGCCGAAGCAGCGGCTTCTGTCGGAGTGTCGATCACCGTCGCCTGGCGATGGTTCCGGCACGTTGGCGGAGTGATGCCCGAGCCTTTCCCCGCTGGCAAGACCCCGATCCGCGCGCGCCGACTCTCCTTCCAAGAGCGGGAGGAGATCAGCTGCCGCCGGGCCGCGGGCGAGGGGGTGCGTGCGATCGCGCGAGAGTTGGGGCGCTCCCCTTCGACGGTGAGCCGGGAACTGAGGCGCGGAACAGTTCGCCAGAAGTCGGGCTACCGGGCGTCGGTGGCCCAAGCGGTGGCGGATCAGCGTGCCCAGCGGCCGAAGGCGAGATTGCTCGCGCTCGACGACAGGCTCCGCGAGCACGTGCAGAATCGGCTGCATGCCAAG
This sequence comes from Actinopolymorpha pittospori, assembly GCF_014873875.1. GTDB lineage: Bacteria > Actinomycetota > Actinomycetes > Propionibacteriales > Actinopolymorphaceae > Actinopolymorpha > Actinopolymorpha pittospori. Next base: position 5,004,360 of record NZ_JADBEM010000001.1, read on the forward strand.
GACAGCCCTGAGCAGATCAGCCGGCGGCTTGCGCTGGTCTTCCCCGACGACCCGAGCATGCGCGTGAGCCACGAGACCATCTACCGCAGCCTCTACGTGCAAGGCCGCGGCGGTCTGCGACGGGAGTTGATCAAGTGCCTGCGCACCGGGCGGGCACTACGCAAAACCCGGCGGACTGCCGAACGGCGAGGGCGCATCCCCGGCATGGTCGGCATTGCGCAGCGACCGACGGATGCCCTGGACCGTGCGGTGCCAGGACACTGGGAAGGAGACCGTGCGACACGAAGCCGCACGAATTTGAGTGGACTGTCCAGTTGGAGAGGCGGTTGATAAGGCCGTAGGTGCAGTCACGGGTCTGTGTCCGTATGGCCCGTCCCCGCCCTTGACGTGCGACGCCGGTAACGGGGTGGTGCGAAGCTCAGGGGAAAGCCCAAGGACTCCCGTTCCATCCGGGAGTTACAGGCAAGGGGAAGACCGGACGGGTGAACGAAAGTGAACTCCCGATGATGCCTCGTGATCCCAAGCCTCGCCGATGGAAGTTCTTAGTGGGGTGTATGGCTAGCCGTTGTGAAGCGGTAGGCGCTGGCTGGTAGAGGTCACTCCGGCCAGGTGGACACCGCCGCCTCGGGGTAAAGGGAGCACCCACCCCGGTCGTATCTCATTCGTGTGGAACGTGGAAACCCCGTTGGGGTCCGGGCTGTTAGGAGCCCGGTCGGCCGACTGTGAGGAAGGCTAAATTCCCCAGCGGGAACAGGATGACCCAAGAAGCCAATGCCGGAAGCCGAAAGGAAACGGGAACCCGGGGCAGTATGGCCGGCCTCTCCGCCGGCCGCCCCGCATAACCGTCCGGATACGGGTGTGCTGCCCGGCCCGAAAGGGTGCTGACGTGGGCCAGGTGAGCCTGTGCAGAGATCACTGAAGAAAGACGACGGAACCGAGGGGCAAGTTGGACACCATGTTGATCGCGGGACGGAACGGCCTCGGTCGTTCTGCCGCCTCCGCGCTGGTGAACGGACCCGAGGGCGAAGACTTGGACTGGGCGTCGGTTGACTGGCGGCGGGTCGAGGAAGACGTACGACGTCTGCGGCAGAGAATCTTCACGGCATCGCAGGCAGGGGACCTGAGGAAGGTCCGCAATTTGCAGAAGCTGATGCTTCGGTCCCGCTCGAACACGCTCCTGAGCGTGCGACGGGTGACGGAGATCAACGCGGGACGTGCGACGGCGGGAGTCGACGGGAAGGTGGTGTTGCTTTCCCAGTCAAAGGCCGCTCTGGCCGACTGGGTCCAGCACCGTGCCCGACCGTGGATTCCCTGGCCCGTCAAGCGGGTGTTTATCCCCAAGCCGGGGACGAAGAAGAAGCGCGGGCTCGGGATTCCAGTGATTGTTGAGCGATGCCTGCAAGCTGTGGCATTGGGTGCACTGGAGCCCGAGTGGGAAGCGCGGTTCGAGCCGAAGTCGTATGGCTTCCGGCCTGGCCGCGGCTGTCACGACGCGATCGGGGCCATCTACTCCACGCTCAACGGGAAGAACCCGCAGCGTGCGTGGGTGCTCGACGCTGACCTGACGGCGGCATTCGACCGTATCGACCATGCCCGGCTCATGGCGGCGCTCGGCACCTTCCCAGCCCGGGGACTGGTCCGGCAGTGGCTGAAGTCCGGGGTCGTGGATCGCGGTCGGTTCGCCCCGACCGAGGAGGGAACTCCGCAGGGCGGGTTTATTAGCCCTTTGCTCTTCAACGTGGCCTTGCATGGGATGGAGGAAGCCGCAGGGGTCCGCTATTACACCTCCGGCAGAGATGCCGGGAGTGCGCAGAGCGGTAGCCCCGTGCTGGTGCGGTACGCAGATGATTTTGTCGCGATGTGCACCAGCCGTGAGCAGGCCGAACAGGTCAAGGAACGGCTGGCGGTATGGCTGACGCCCCGGGGGCTCGCCTTCCACGAGGGCAAGACACGCATTGTCCACGCGGAGAGCGGGTTCGACTTCCTGGGATTCAATGTCCGCCGCTATCACGGCAAGCTGCTGATCAAACCGAGTGCAGCGGCTCAACGACGGATCCGGGAACGGCTGCGCACCGAAATGCTGGCCCTGCGAGGGGCCAACGCTGGTGCGGTACTCAAGAAGATCAACCCGATTGTGCGGGGTTGGTCGGCCTATTACCGGACGGTGGTGTCCAGCGAAATCTTCACGGCGCTGGACAGCTACATGTGGAAGCTCGCTTACAAGTGGGCCAAGCACGGCCACCCGAACAAGCCGAAGCACTGGATCTGCGACAAGTACTTCGGCCGGTTCAACAAGACCAGGAGGGACCGATGGGTGTTCGGTGACCGCGACAGCGGCGCCTACCTGCTCAAGTTCTCCTGGACGAAGATAGTCCGGCACCAGTTGGTCAAGGGGAAGGCGTCCCCGGACGACCCCACCCTGGAGTCATACTGGGCTCAGCGGCGCCGCAAGGGAACACCTCTGCCAGTCGCCGCTATGACCGTGCGCCTCCTACAGGCTCAACACGGCCGCTGCTCGGTCTGCGGAGGGCTCCTGCTGCACGCCGACCACCCGCCACAAAGCCCACAAGAATGGGAAGCATGGCGGGTCGTCATCCGGAAGGCGATCTCCAAGCAATACATCGCATTCCCGGAGGAGAGCACGCCTGGCGATCAACGAGTCCGTCTCCTCCACACCCATTGTCAACGGCGGAACGGAGCCGCCGTGATGACGAGTCCCGCACCTTCTCCTGCCGGTGCGCCTTTCGGGCTTGCTTGAGCCGTGTGCGGTGAATAGCTGCTTGCACGGTTCTGAGGGGGCGGGGACGCAGTAATGCGTCCCCGCTACCCGACTCATCACTGGCGCGGAGAACAAGTCCGCGGTCGGAACCCTCGTGGAGCGCTCCACCGGCTACGTCATGCTCCTGCATCTGCCGAACAGCCACGGTGCTGACGACGTCCAGGAAGCCATGGTCGAGACAATGAGCGAGCTGCCGCAAACCCTGCGCCGCACCCTGACGTGGGATCAGGGGCAGGAGATGGCTAACCACGCGGCCATCGCGAAGGCTGCGCAGCTTGAGATCTACTTCTGCGACCCGCACTCGCCCTGGCAGCGGGCAACGAACGAGAACACGAACGGCCTGCTGCGTCAGTACTTTCCCAAGAGCACCGACCTGTCCGGCTACCACCGCGACTACCTCGAGTTCGTCGCCGCGCAACTCAACAACAGGCCACGCAAACGGCTCGGCTGGCGCACCCCTGCCGAAGCGCTCGACCAGCTACTCTCAGATCAAGACAACCCGCCCGGGCGGTTGGCGACCTGCCCGTCGCGGATCTTGACGTTGATGGCGTCCACGAACAGGACCGGGTAGACGCGGTCGAGAGGGCGGTTCTGCCATTCGGCCATGCCGTCCATCACCTTGTCGGTGATCGTGGAGATGGTCTGTTTGGACACCTCGGCCCCATAGACCTCGGCCAGGTGCGCGGCGATCTCCCCGTGGGTGAGCCCTTCGCCGACAACGACAGGACCATCTCCTCCACCCCGGTCAGGCGCCGCTGCCGCTTGCGGACGATCTGCGGCTCGAAGGTGCCGGCCACATCGCGCGGGACCTTCACCTCCACCGGGCCGACGTCAGTCAACACGGTCTTGACGCTGGCGCCGTTACGGCTGTTGCCGCTGTTCTTCCCCACCGCATCGTGCTTGTCGTAGCCGAGGTGGTCAGTGGTCTCGCCCTCCAAAGCCGACTCCAGCACCCGCTTGGTCAGCTGCTGCAGCAGCCCGTCCTCCCCGGTCAGCTGCAGGCCCTCGCTACGGGCCCGGTCCACGAGCATCCCGATCAACTGCTCGCCCGACGCTGTGCTTGACAGCGCCTCGACAGGCTGCTCCACCGACTCAGGCGCAACGGCGGTCTCGGTCATCTGGCGTCTCTCCCTTGATCAACAGATCCGCCGTTATTTTTACAGTCCCACGGCCGCGGCAGTGAGTCCGGTGTGGGGTCTCCCGATGTGACTGATCAAGGATCCAGTTCGCTCCGCAGCCCATCCATAGCTCCGAGCACGTTGATGACGTTCGTCGCGACGGCGGTTTTGTCCTCCAGGCAGGGGGGATGGTTGATGAGAACTCTGCGTAAGTGCTCGGCTCGGTACCAGAGCGGTTGTGGCCATGTCGTTGAAGAAGGGTAGTGGGAGTAGGCAATGAGTGAGCAGCCACCGAACACGACCTCGGACGCCGGCGCGCCTGTAGCCAGCGATGAGTATTCACTCACCGTCGGTGCCGCTGGGCCAGTGTTGTTGCAGGATGCGTACCTGATCGAGAAGTTGGCTCACTTCGTCCGCGAGCGTGTCCCCGATCGCGTGTACCACGTCAAGGCCAGTGGTGCCTTCGGCTATTTCGAGGTGACCGCCGACGTCACCCAGTGGACTAAGGCCGCCTTCCTCAGCGAAGTCGGGAAGCGCACGCCGATGTTCGCGCGAATCTCGTCGGTGGCCGGCGAAGAGGGCTACGCGGACACGCTCCGCGACGTGCATGGCTTCGCCCTCAAGTTCTACACCGAAGAGGGCAACTATGACATGGTCGGCAACAACACGCCGGTCTTCTTCGTGCGCGACCCCATGAAGTTTCCTGACTTCATTCACTCCCAGGAGCGCATGTCCGACACCGGCCTACGCAGCAACAACGCGCAGTGGGACTTTTGGACGCTTTCGCCGGAGTCTGCCCACCAGGTGACGGTCCTGATGGGCGACCGGGGCACGCCGCGCACCTTGCGCAACATGAACGGCTACAGCAGTGACACGTACATGTGGGAGAACGCCGCAGGCGAGAAGTTCTGGGTCAAGTACCACTTCAAGACCGAACAGGGCATCGAAAACTTCACCGACGCCGAAGCCAGGGCTATGGTGGCTGAGGACCTCGACTACCACCGGCGGGACCTGTGGGAGGCGATCGCCCGCAACGACCACCCGTCCTGGCGCCTCGAGATGCAGATCATGCCGTATGAGGACGCGCCCAACTATCGCTTCAACCCCTTCGACATCACCAAGGTCTGGCCGCACAAGGATTACCCGCTAATCCCCGTCGGCCGGATGGTGCTCGACCGCAACCCTGAGAACTTCTTCGCCCAGGTCGTGCAGGCCGGGTTCGACGTGGCGAACTTCGTCCCGGGCATCGGGCCCAGCCCGGACCGGATGGTGCTGGGGCGGATGTTCGCCTACGCCGACTCCCAGCGTTATCGCACCGGCCCGAACTACGCGCAGCTGCCGGTCAACAAGCCGATCAACGAGGTGCACAACTACAACAAGGACGGCCCCATGCGCTACCACCACAATGGGAACCAGCCGGTCTACGCACCGAACAGCTACGGCGGACCGCGGGCCGACCCGCAGCGCTACCGCGATCCGAGCTGGTTTGTGGAGTCGGCGGAGATCATGCGTACGGCCTACGTGCCACACAAGGACGACGACGACTTCATCCAGCCCGGCACCCTCTACCGTGAGGTGATGTCGCCACCCGAGCAGGCTCGCCTGGTCGAGAACATCGTCTGGCACCTGAGTCAGGGTGTCGAGCGCAACATCCAGGAGCGCGCGGTCAAGGACTACTGGAGCAAGGTCGACCCGGACCTCGGCGCCCGCGTCGCCGACGGCTTGGGTCTGGGGAGTTCTGCGCGGTAGGGGTCCCTTTACTCGCGGCTCTCGGCCGGACGCTCCCTGCTGACGCTGACGCGCCCATGGAAGAGAGCAAACTGCGAGCGCGATGGCACTTTGTCGACCCCGATAGCGGCCGGCCTGGGCCAGATTTACGCCCTCGCTCGGCGCTAGCCTTTGCCGACGAGTGCCTACGCGGGCTGTTGCTGACCCATGTGAGCCGGCAGGTGGCTACCTGGCGAGGACGCGGGGATGACCATCTGAAACCGAAAAGATCAATTAAGGGACAGCCTTCACCCACATCAAGCTGAGCCGTACGGATCAGCTTGATGTGGGTGAACAACGTCCGAGGAAAGTTGCCCAGTTTCGTTGGCGTGCCTGCTGAGCGTTGCTGGTGGGGCGATGGTGCTGGGCCCATCGGTGGTCGGCGTGCGTGGGAGCGGCCTCGCGGGATTGTGCGGGGTTTCCGCGGCGTCCTGCGGCGCGGCTGTTGTCAGGGCGCTACGAGGCTGCTGACCTGTGGAGATGTCGGTGCGGGTGTGGTTCTGCGGATTGTGCGTCTTCTGCGGCGGGCATGGAGCCTGCGTGTGGTTGACCAGGAGGACGCTCGCGACCGTAGGCAACCGGGCTCCGCCCGGTCGAAACCGATGACTAGCGATCAATCTCCATGGCGGGCGCACGCCGGCAGACTCCGACGGCTACCCCACAGACATGGTGCTCCGGTCCATCTCGTGCGCGCCGGCCCGAGCGCGCATCGGGGGCAGATGCCCGCCTTCGAGCAGACTTTGTGTCCGGGCAGCGCGTGCGAGCCACCCGAAGTCCTGGCCGGAACCGTAACAGCATCGGTACGAACCCTGCCGACCAAAGGGCTTGCGCGAGGGGGATGTCGTTGAGTTCGTGGGAACCGTCGACCTCGTGACGGAAGGCCCACCACGCGCCCACCGCCATCACCGGCAGCGCCGCCGCGATCACGGGGCCAGGGCTTAGCCTGCCGAGCAGACAACCAGAGACAGAAGTCGCGCTTCCGGTGCGGGGGACGCGACGTAGGATCCAGCTTTCTTCGCTGCACTGGACGCGATCTTCGAGGGGCGCATCGCGTCTTCCCCGTGGCGGTGCGCTGATCCGCGGTGCGGCGGGGCATCTGCTCGGCTCGATCGGGTCAGCGGGGAGCGTCCGGAGAACGACGAAGCGTGTTCCGTAGCAGCAGTCGAGGGCGTCGGACTGGTCGCAGGCGTGGGCTGACCTCGCGTGGTGGGCTCCACCACCGCAAGCGCCGAGCCTCTTCGAGCAGCGCGTGAGTTCAAGGGCGCGTGGGGTCCGCGGGAGCCCGCTGATCAGGCGAACGCCACTTCGCGCCCTCTGATCACCTCGAGCGACGGGTTATCGGGCAGGAGCTGGTCCTTTAGGCCTCGGGCCTTACTCGGGTGTGGGCGGCTGCTGGCGGCGTCCGAGCCGGGCACGGTGAGCGACTCGGCGGTCGCGGCGCCGAGGTGCGTACCTTCGTGGCTATCGCGCGCACTGCGGTGGGTAGGTCCAGGCTCCCGCCGATACCCGTGAGAGCGTTGGTGGTGATGAGTGCGACGTACAGGCTACGAGGAACGCTGGCGGTTGTCGCGCCTGTACTCTGCGCTGCTTTCGACCGGGCCCTGGTCGCGTTGGTGTGGTGTTCCTGGGGGCGTGCGTTGGCCGGGAGGCTTGATTGGTGACCGGGCGGGTGGCACCGCTGGGAGGAGGCGGCGGGGACGTCGCACCTCCTGCGGCGCCAGGCGGTCGGGGGCTGTTCTTGCCGGTGCCGTTGGCGGTGTCGGTGTCGGTTCTTGGTGGTGCGTGTTCAGCGGCGCAGGCGTTGGCGAACGGTCGGCTGGGCGCTGAGGTTGGCTCGCCGGTGACAGCGGCGCTGGTGAGTAATGGGTTGGCGACTTTGGTGCTCGCTGCCACGCTGGTGTTGCGGTCGGTGCGTGCCGGTCTGTGGCGCTTGAAAGAGGCGCGACTGCCGTGGTGGCTGGGGCTGGGTGGTGTGTTGGGCGCGTTGTCGGTGGCTGGTACGGCGCTGGCCACGCCGGTCCTGGGTGTCGCGCTGTTCACGGTGGTGCAGGTGTGTGGCACATCCGTCGGCGGTATTGCGACCGACCGGGTTGGGCTGGGACCGCTGGGTCGGGTTTCGGTGACGGTGGTTCGGCTGGTCAGCGTGCTGGTCGCCGTCGTGGCGGTGGGAGTGGCGCAGGTCGGCCGTCCGATCGGGCAGATCACGGTCGGCATGCTTGCGTTCGTTCTGGTGCTTGGCGTGTGCCGACCGGTGCAGGTGGCGTTGAACGGGAGGATCACGGCGGTGGCGTCGAATGTGGGGTCGGCGTCCCTGGTGAACGCGGTTGTCGGCACCGGTGCGTTGGTGGTCGTGCTGGCGGGATTCGGCGTCACTGGGCACCTGGGGCTTGGTGGTTGGCCCGCCGGGTGGTGGCTGTATGTGGGCGGGTTGCTGGCGCTGGTCGTTACTGGCGCCAACATGATCACGGTGCAGTCGATCGGTGTACTGCGCACGGGCCTGTGCGCACTTGCCGGCCAGATCACGGGGGGCCTGGTCATCGACGCCGTCGTACCAAACGGCGCGCGGCCCACACTGTGGGTCTGCTGCGGTGCTTCGCTCACGATGGTCGCGGCACTGACCGCAGGGCTCGGTCGGCGCCGCCACGGCTGAGGCGGAGTGGTGTACGTCAGGTGTCCACTGAATGCCGTCGGGGCGAGGTTCGCTCGCCGCATCCGAGCATCCCACGGCCTGTGCGCTGCGGTGGTCGTGCGCTCGGCCGTCCATGCTTTCCCGTTATAGCGGCGCTGGACTCGCAGCTCACCCGTGAAGGGCGGATCGGTGAGGTTCTCGTCCGGTCAGTGCCGCGTGCGCGGTGGCAGTCGCGGCTCCTGCGCATTGGCGGGCGGACTGGTGAACGGACCGCAGCGGGGTACCAACTCCTCCGTTTGGGAGACAGGTCACCATCGTGTGGGACCTTTGGGGGCGTTGATCACCCCCTGTCACTGGTGGGGTCGACAAGAGGAGGGCGCCAGCTGGGCCGCGCCGACGAGGCAACCGAACAGAGGCGCCCACCGGTGAAGCGCCCGCCACCGGGCGTCCTGCGGAGGTGAGGACATGCGGGTGGGAGTGCTCGGCGTCGGCCTGATGGGCGCGGCTATGTCGCGGCGCCTACTGTCGCAGGGCTTCGACGTGACCGCGTGGGACCGGCACCGGGAACGCGCCCAGGCCCTGGAACCACATGGTGGGCGATCCGCCGCCCAGCCTGCGGACGTCGTACGCGAGGCCGACGTGGTCCTCACCATGCTCCGGGACGCCGACGTGCTGACCGACATCGTGCGGCCGCTGTTGCCCGCGTGGCGACCGGAGACGAGTTGGCTGCAGTGCGGGACCATCGGTGCGGGGGAGACCGACCGCCTGGTCGCACTGGCCCGGGACCACCAACGTCGTCATGTTCGACACACCGGTCTCCGGAAGCACCCAGCCGGCCGAGCTGGGTGAGCTCATCGTGCTGGCCTCCGGTCCGTTACCTCAACGCGCGCGCGTTGAACCAGTCCTGCGAACGCTCGGAGCACGAGTTGTCTGGGTCGGCGAGACGGGCACAGGTTCGCGGCTGAAGTCGTGGTCAACCACTGGATGATCGTGACGACCGCCGTCCTCGTCGAGACCCTCCGTGTCTGCGAGGCGACAGGGCTTGATCCACGTGCGTTCGAGGAGTACCTCAGGGGCAGCCCGCCGCTGGAGATGTCGTACGCCCTCGGGAAGCTGGCCGAGATGCGGGAGCACGACTACCCCGTGGGCTTCCCGGTGCGGCTCGCGGCGAAGGACCTCCGGCTCGTCTCCGAGGTGTCCCGCCACGCCGCGCTAAATGCACCGCTGCTCGACGCCACCATCGAGCGCTTCACCGAGACGATGGCGGCCCACGCCGACGACGACGTCGCGGCGGTCTACGAAGTGGTCTCGGCCAAGAGGTGACGCAGTGAGCCCGACAAACGAGCCGAGCCCGCGCGAGGCTAACTCGGTGAGCCAAACCACGGGAAGATCGACGCCATCGCGGCCAACCCCGACGTGTGGGCCAAGACCGTCTTCATCGTGGTCTGGGACGAACACGGGGGGCCTGCTCGACCATGTCCGGCGCTGAACCCCGCCGGCCGGCACTCCCGACGAGACCGCGACCTTGACCTCTCTGACTGGAATCCTGGGGAACGGCCTTCCTACAGGGCAAGGTTTCCGGCGGCCGTCTACGCCAGCCATTCCCGGGCGCCGGTGTAGGCGGTCCGGGGGGAGCAGGCGGGGTCCCCGCACCATTCACGCCTGCCGTGCGGACACCCTAACCTCTGCGAGCGGGAAGGCCCACACCAGGCGTGAGGGGCGCCGGTGCGGGCCTTCTCGTGGAAGAGGGGTGCCCACCACGTCTCAACCAGCTCGGCGTGCGGGCGGAGGGGCGGACGCCGCCCCGCGCCGCGGTGGTGGACCCGCCTGCCGGCGAGGATGATCGGCTCCCGGCGAGGCGGACCCGTGGCACACACTTTCACCGCTCCCCGCAGCTGTCACGCAAAAGTCGATGAGGAATCGCTCATGTGGTGCGGGTCGCCTACGCCGGCATGTGCGGCGGCGCCTGGCGTAGGCGACCCTTCTGGAGTCGGACCCCTCGGGGGAGTCTTGCCCAAGATGAGGGCGCTCTGACCTGCCGGCGTGGCGGGTAGCCGCCTGCGCCCGCGTCCTACTGCGCCATCGTTGCGAAGTGCTCGGTGGCCGCCAAGGGCGGCCTCCGAACGGGTCATCGCGTAGCTGTCCGGCTGCGGTGAACGCCGGTCAGCGGCTGAGGAAAAGCGCCAGGCTGAGGGCACCCGTGACCAGGCAGTAGACACCGAACGGGCGCAGCGACCGGTTGGCGAGGTACCGGGTGAGGTATCGGACCGACAGGTAGGCGCCGATGCCCGAGAGCAACGACCCGAACAGCACCTGGCCGCGGATGCCGTCGCCCAGCGGTCCGGCCAGGTCGGGAAGCTTCAACACTCCCGCTGCCAGGATCACCGGTGTGGCCAACAGGAAGGAGAACCGGGCGGCGTCCTCGCGGGACAGCCCGCGCAGCATTCCGCTGACCATCGTGATCCCGGATCGGGAGATCCCTGGCGCGAGCGCCAAGCACTGGGTCGCGCCGACAAGAACTGCCTGCCCGACAGGCAGGGTGGCAAGGCGTGCGTCGGAGAGCGGCCCGCTGACCCGCTCGTCGACGTAGGTCGAGTCGGCGCTGCCGAAGCGACGACGCCTGCCTTCCGCGCCGATCAGGAACAGGCCGTTGAGGATCAGGAACGCGGCTGCCGGGGTCGGTCTGCCCAGCGTGGTGCGAAACCAGTGTTCACCGACGAGGCCAACCAGTCCGACGGGGATGGTGGCGAGGACGAGGAGCCATGCCAATCGCTGGTCGGACGTCGCGACCTCACGCCGGAGGATGCTGGTCGCCAGTCCGTGGATGACGCGCAGCCAGTCCCGCCAGAAGTAGATGATCAGGGCGAGCGCGGTGGCGACGTGCAGTCCGACGACGAACGCGAGGTACGGCGATTCCGGCGCACTCACGTCGAGGTCGCGGGTCCACGCGCCACCCACCCAGGCCGGAATCAGAATGCTGTGCCCGAGGCTGGAGATCGGAAACAGTTCGGCGATGCCCTGCATCGCACCGACGACGCCGGCCTCCAGCCAGCCCAGGTGGCCACTCATGCCCGGCTCCTGTTCGTACGGGCTCGATATGCCTCGAGCGCAAGGGGTATCAGCGAGATCACGACGACAAGCGCGATGATCGGCAGCAGGTAGGTGTCGATGTGGGGGACGTGCGAGCCGAGCGCGTACCCGGCGAGGGTCACGCCGGCGGACCAGACGACGCCGCCGACCACCTGCCACACCACGAAGGTGCGGGCCGGCACGGCGATCACTCCCATCAACGGGTTCATGACCGTCCGCACCAAGGGGATGAAGCGGGCAAGGACGACTGCCTTCTCCGGTCCGTAGCGTTCGAGTGCGGCGCGTCCCCCCGCTACGGCCGTACGAACTCGCGGGCCGCGACGCTCGTCCACCAGCGCGGGTCCGGCGCGACGCCCGATGAGGTAGCCGATCTGGGCGCCGACCAAGGCGCCCGCGACGGCGGCGAGCAGAACCGCGGGCAGGGACAGGTGTAGTGATCCCTGGGCCTTCGTGGCGCACAGCAGCCCGGCCGTGACGAGCAGTGAGTCGCCCGGCAGGAAGATCCCGATCAGCAGCCCCGTCTCCGCGACCAGGACGACGAAGACACCGATCGGCCCGAAGCTGGCGAGCAGGCTGTGCGGGTCGAGCGGATTCAGAGCCAGGAGGTGGACCGGCATCGCTGCTCCTTCGCGGGCCGGGGGCCGGTCGTGGGACGATCGGAGGACGAAGGTTGACTACTACAGTATTGATAGTAGATGGTCGTGGTGGAGAGGAGAGCGATGCCCCGACGGGAGGGACGGCCGCGTGGGTCGCTCGAGCGTGAGGTTCTGGCTTGCCTGGCCTCCGCAGGTCGTCCGCTGACGGCGGCGCAGGTGCAGATGGAGATCGGTGGTGATCTCGCGTACACGACAGTCATGACCACGTTGTCGCGCCTGCACGGCAAGGGCGCGCTCGAGCGCACGCCGGCTGGGCGCGCCTACGAGTACTCCCTGGCCGGCGGCGCGGAGCAGGCGCGCTCGAACATGAAGGCGCACCAGATGCTCAAGCTGCTTGACGAAGACTCCGACCGGGCCGGTGTGCTGAGCCGCTTCGTCTCCGAACTCACCCCGGAAGACGCGCGGCTCCTCGCCGACCTGCTCGGCCCGCAGGCGGGTGAAGGGCAGCGCCGCGAGACATGATCACGTTCGCCGCCGCACCGCTGCTGGTCGGGCTGCTGTTGGCGGCCTTCCACGACCAGTTGGCGCGCCGTCTGCGGCCGAACGTCGCCGTTCCTCTGCTGACCGCGCTGTCGCTCACGGTCGCACTGTGCACCGGCCTGATTCTGTCCGCGGTCGCGGTGCTGGTCTGTGTCCGGCTGGGTCCGCTGCCACAGATCGGGCAGTGGTCGGCCAGTGCCCTACAGTCCCGTAGCGGCGTGCCGCTGGGGTTCGGTGTCGCTGCGACGGCGATCGTGGCCGGCTGCCTGACCGCTGCGGTGATCCAGGCCGTGCGTTCGGCACGGGCTCTCGCCATCGCGGCTCGGGCGGCGCGGCTGCTTCGACCGGTCGCCGGTGACCTTGTCGTGATCGAGGACGCCACGCCGAGTGCCTACGCTGTGGCCGCGTTCACCGGCCGGATCGTGGTCTCGACCGCGATGCTCAAGGCCCTGTCCGCGGACGAGCGGCGCGCCCTGCTCGCCCACGAGCACTCCCACCTGCGTCATCGCCACCATCTCTACCTGCACGGAGCGCATCTGGCCGCGGCCGCGAACCCGTTGCTGCGTTCGCCCGCCCGCTCGATCAGCCGCCTGATCGAGCGGTGGGCCGACGAGGATGCCGCCGCCGAGGTTGGCGACCGGGCGCTGACGGCACGCGCGCTCGCTCGCGCAGCACTGGCGCGGGACGGCAGTCCGCCCGCGCCGCACACCCTGTCTGCGGCCGATCATCGCGTGGGCGAACGCGCGCGTCTGTTGCTCGCGCCGCAGCCCGTCCACAATCGCCTCGCCGTGGTGCTGGCCGTCGGCGCGGGCTTGCTGACCTGGGCGGCCGCAGGCGCCATCACCTTGTGGGCCAACGGCGTCGTGCAGTTCGCGGAGGCCGTCTACACGCGTCGCTGACCTTTGCTCGCTGGTGTGAATCGCAATCGCATCGGCACAACGTAGAGTTCTCCGCGCTGCATACGGAGCTTGACACCCTCAAGCAGCACAGCATCAGTCGAGACGAGCTCGGCAGTGATCTCCTGACCACCTATCACCAGCTCGAAGCGTTGCAGGATCGGTATGCGGCGATCGAAATCGACCAACCAATTCCCCAGACTCGGGGATCCCCACCCTCACCGACCTCCTTGCTCCTTGTGGATCTGGTGCGGGTTCGCAGGCCCCACCTGATCGGCACGTGCGGGAGGGGAAGTCGACAGCGTCGCTCGCACTCGCGCTCCGCAAGTTCGGGATCGAGGGGCGAATCGTCGCGCTCGAACACCATCAACGTTGTCACGATGAGACGCGCGCCCTGATCGAAACGTGTGGCCTGGGGGATCTGGCAGAGGTCAGGCTCGCGCCGCTCGAGCCGGTGGACGTCGACGGCGACTCGTTCCGCTGGTACACACGGTCGGCCTGGGAGGACCTCACCGACATCGAAATCCTCTTCGTCGACGGGCCGCCGACTTCCAGCGGAAGGCTGGCCCGCCTTCCCGCGCTCCCGCTCCTGGCCAAGCACCTTCGACCCGAGCACGTCGTCGTGCTCGATGACACACACCTACCGCACCGACGAGCGGGAGAACGCAGCCTCGTGGGTCCGGATGTTCCCCGAGTATTCGGCAGACGGCCTCTCCCTGGAGAAGGAGGCGGTCGTGCTGCGCTCGCAATCGACCAGCAGGGCACCAGAACTCACCGAAGACGAGGCCCAAAGGCACGTGCGTAAGGAGTAGCACGCAGGCGTTCCAGCGACCGTGGGGTGTGAAGTGAGGTCACTTCGCCTGCTGCTGGCGGACCTCGACGGCATACGAGACGGTTGCTCACGACTGCTCTGCTGACGGGGACAACGCCGTCCGGCCGGGACGTGCGGCACCGCCAAATCGCCGCCGAATTCACTGATCGCGTCCGCGGCGCCAAGCGCTGGGACGCCGGTGCCCGTCGCTGGCTGGACTGCCCGAGATCAAAGACATCATCGATCTGCAGCGCGACGGCGCCACCGGTGCGGCCGCGTCACCGAAATCCTCGACACGCACATCGCCGAGATCGACCGCACCCTCACCGAGCTGCGTCAACTCCGCCGCTCCCTGGCCGTCGCCCGCCACACCGCCCGGGCTACCGTGTCGTAATTAAAAGTGCTTTACTTGGGGTTGTAGTTGTTGGCGACCAGCTTCACGTAGTCGCGGTCGAGCATGGCTACTTTCTCAAGGATCTGATCGGCTGTCGCTGTCCACTCGAACGGCTCGGCGTCTTCGTTCCAGTGGTCGATGTAGTTCTCGATATGGCGGATGAGCTCGGCGAGGGATTTGAAGGAGCCGCGGCGGATGGATTGCCGGGTGATGATGCCGAACCATGTTTCGATCTGGTTGATCCAGGAGCTACCTTTCGGCGTGAAGTGGAACTTCACGTTGGGGTGTTTGGCCAGCCATTCGTTGATGTCGCCGTTGTTGTGAGTTTTGAGGTTGTCGAGGACTACGTGGATTTCTTGCTCTGCCGGGTACCGTTTGACCAGTCGTTCCATAAAGCGTAGGAACTCTTTGGTCCGCTTTCGGTGGAAGGTTTGTCCGGTGATTTTTCCGGTGAGCACCTCAAGGGCGGCGAACAGGTTCGTGGTGCCGTGGCGGACGTAGTCGTGGGTGCGCTTCTCGGTCTTGTCGAAGCTGATCGGCAGTAGCGGCTGGGTCGGTCCAGAGCCTGGACCTGCGTCTTCTCGTCGAAGCTGAGCACCATCGCACCCTCGGGCGGATCGAGGTAAAGGCCTACGACGTCGACCACTTTCGTCGCGAACTCCGGGTCGGTGGAGGTCTTGAACGTGCCCTGCCGATGTGGCTTCAAGCCGTGCTCACGCCACAATTCGGCGACGAAGTTGTGCGAGACGCTGATACCTTCACGGCGTCTCAGATACTTGGCCATCTCATAGCTCGACCAGTGCGTCAGCCCCGTTTCTTTCGGCGGGCCGAGCTTCGTTAACGCCACAATCCGCGACCGCACCGAATCAGACACAGAACGAGGCCTGCCAGTCGACGTACGGTCCTCTAACCCCGCTACGCCGGCCTCTTCGAACCGGTCCACCCACTTATACACCGTCGGCTTCGACGCTCCGAAGCGCCTCGCAATATCCGCGGCACTCTCACCGTCGAACCACGCCAGCACCATCTGTGCCCGCATCGACACCGAGCCGTCGTACCCGACAGACACAACCGACTCCAACTCGCTACGCCGCTCCTCCGTAAGCTGCTGCATACCAAAATTGTTTCACAAGCACCATTGAAAGTAAAGTGAATTCAATTACATGACACTAGCCAACGTCGCGGTGAAGACGCAATGGTCTGCCGGATCATCGAAAGTCACGCCCCTGATGGCGTGGGCTGACCGACCGGGCGGCGTTGTTTCCCGCGTGCTACCCGAGCTCCAAGCAGATCCCCACTCGGCGACCGTCGTCGGGTCCGCGCGGCGTAAACCGGCGCGTGGTGGCCTCGGCCGAGATCGGCCGAGGTATCTCGGTGGCGAGCGTCCTCAAGCGAGCCGAAGCATCGCTCTACCGGTGGCCGCTCGGTCTGATGTTGGCCTGGTCCTTCGGTGCTGACCGGGGTCCGGGTCAGTGGTGATCACTAAACGGATCGCTAGTACTAGCCGTCAGGCCAGTGCCTCCACATCCGTAATGGTGACTTCAGCTTGCTCGGCGCAGGTGGCGGCATCCTTGTCAGCGCAATCCGGGGCGTTACCTCTTCGCTGTCTGGTCGGCAGCGCTCTTCGCGGGCGCTCGTCGTGCATGTCCGGGCCCAACGTCGAAGTGACGACTGCTCCTCAAGCGCATGTAACGCGTGTTACTTTGTGGAGGTGGGTGAGGGGTCGGCGATCCGATGGGTGGTGCTGATCGTGCGGCTGCCTGCGCAGCCGTCGCGGCATCGGGTGGCGGTGTGGCGGGAGCTGCGCAAGGTTGGTGCGCTATCGCTGGGGCAGGGTGTGTGGGCGGTGCCGGACGTGCCTGTCTTTGCCGACGGGGTGCAGCGGGCTCTGGAGCTGGTCGAGCGTGCCCAGGGGGAGAGTGTGGTGCTGCGTGCCGCTGGTCGGGGTCCGCAGGATGCGGCCCGGTTCGAGGCGATGTACACCGCGGCCCGTGAGGAGGATTGGGCGGAGTTCACCGCCGACTGCGGCAAGTACACGGGGGAACTGGACAAGGAGATCGGCAAGGCGAAGTTCACTCTGGCGGAGCTGGAAGAGGAGGAGCAGTCGCTGGAGCGGCTGCGCCGCTGGCACCGTGATCTGAAGGCCCGGGACGTGTTCGGCGCCCCGAGTAGTGGAGAGGCCGAGCGGGAGCTCGCCGAGTGTGTACGGAGGTTCGAGGACTACAGCGACCGGGTCTTCGCCCACATGCACGCCTTCGCCCGTAGCGAGGGCCGGGCGTTGTGAGCGGGCAGACGGCCGCCAAGAACGCCAGGCTATCGCGGGGGTCGGGCGTCGGATGTGGCCGCTATACGCGGCCGGGTTCACCACCGCCTTCGGCGCGCACGGCATCGCGGCCAACCTCGGTGCCGGCGATGCGGATCTGGTCCGGTCGATTCTCTATCTGGGCGTGCTGCTGGCGCTGTACGACGGCGCCGAGGTAGTCCTGAAGCCGGTGTTCGGCGCCCTCGCGGACCGCGTTGGCGCCCGCCCGGTCCTGGTGGGCGGGCTGGTCGCCTTCGCCGCGGCCTCCGCCGTGTTCGTCGCCGTGCAGGACACTGGTTGGCTATGGGCCGCGCGGTTGGGGCAGGGGCTGCCGCCTCCGCGTTCTCCCCGGCCGCCTCCGCGCTGGTGGCCCGTTTGAATCCGCAGGCCAAACACGGCCGCGCGTTCGGCTCCTACGGCTTCTACAAGAGCATCGGTTACACCGCAGGCCCCCTGCTCGGCGGTGCCCTGGTCTGGGTGGGCGGGCTGACGCTGCTGTTCGCCGTCTTGATGCTGCTGGCTGCCGTCGTCGCGGTGTGGGCCGGGCTCGCGGTGCCCGCCGTGCCGCCCCTGCCGAAGGACCGCCAGACCCTCATGGGTCTTGCCCGTCGCCTGGCCGACGGGAGCTTCCTGCGTCCAGTCGCTGCGTTGGCCGCTGCCACCGCCGCCCTGTCCGTTGGTGTGGGATTCCTGCCCCTGTCCGGCCTGGCCGACGGTCTGCCGCCGGTGGCCACCGGCGCCGCCGTCTCCGTCCTGGCGGCGTGCGCGGCTCTCGTCCAGCCGTGGGCGGGGCGCGAGCTGGACAAGGGGCGGCTGACCACTCCCACTGGTCTGGCCATCGGACTCGGCCTGGCCGCATGCGGGCTGGCTGCCGCCCTGCTACCCGGCGTGACAGGACTCCTGATGGCCGCAGTCCTGATTGGCGCGGGCACCGGCCTGATCACCCCGCTCGGCTTCGCCGCACTTGCCGCCACAACCCCCAAAGAGCGGATGGGTCAGACCATGGGCGCGGCCGAACTCGTCCGCGAACTCGGTGATGCCGGAGGCCCGCTTCTGGTCGCCTCCGTTGCCTCCGCCGCCACCCTCAGCTGGGGATATACCGCGCTCGCCCTCCTGACCGCGTTACTCCCGCTTGTCCTGGCGACCCGCCGCACATGCCGCTACCGCCTTGACCAGGACCAAGACTGACCGCCCTGTCCGCCCCTACGCAGCCAGGCACCGTGAGTGACGCCCCGGCCCAATACCCGTCTTCACTCCTCGCCGCTGCCGTCATCCCCGTCGTACTCGACCGGATCCGATCGAATACGCCCCTCGGGCCGACAATCCGGTTCACGGCCTCCGCTCCTCGGTGCGTGGCTGGCCGTGATCACAACCTGGATATCTTCACGCGCTCCCGATTGATCCCGTGCGCTTTTGATTCGCCACGGGTCCTCTGCGGTATTCGCGCCAGGTCAACCATGCGATGGCCGCGTCGAAGATGGTCAGTGCGGCGAGTCCGACCGTGGGAGCCAACACCATGCGGTAGAGCTGGTAGACGATGAACGCGATGAGGAGCTCTGCGTCATCTACATCGCGATCGCGATCGGCGCCCTGGTCCACAACCGTCGACACATCCTGCCCACCCTCGCCGCACCGTTCCGCCGGCACCTCACACCCGCGGCAGAGCCCGAACGCCAGCCCGCCCCGTTGCCGTGACGAACGTCAGGGCATGCCACATATCGCAACCCCACTAGGAAATGGAGCATCTAAAGGTTGTCCCGTAATTGATCTTTGGGGGCGTTGAGCCTGTCTGGGTTGGTGGTTCAGTCGGTGGTGAGGGTGAGGTTGCGCATGAGGGCGATGCCTGAGGTGGCGTAGTAGACGCCTTGGCGTTTGCGTCGGCAGTTGCGCAGGATGTTGTAGTTCTTCATGCCGGCCAGAGCGTGTTCGGCTCGGGCGCGGATGCGGCGGTGGCGGGTGTTGATCTGCTCCTTCCATGCCGGCAACGCGCCGCCAGCTGGTTTACGGAACGGTGTGATCACCCTGGTGCCTTGGTAGCCACCATCGCCCATCACCGCCATCTGCGCGCAGGCGGCATCAGTGCCGGACTCGGCGAACGCTTTACAGTCGTTGCGGTTGCCCGGCACCGGCTTGCCCACTGTGACCGCCAGGCGGGTGTCGGCGTCGATGACGACCTGCAGGTTGGTGGAGTACCGGTAGTTCTTCGACGACGCCGCGATGCTGCGGTCATGGGTGGGAACCAGGGTGCCGTCCACGATCAGCACCTGCTCCGGGCCGCGACGGCGCCGCAGGGGCGAGAGCACCAGATACGGAGCGAGATGGTCGACGACCCGCCCTGCCGCGGACTTGGAGATCCCGAACAGCAACGCCACCTGCCGCAACGTCAGGTTCGTGCGGTAGTACACCGCGACCAGCAACACCCGGTCCTCAAGCGGCAGCCCCCACCGGCGACCCGCACCCGTCTGCTCGGCGCCACGAGCCCGCACGATGCCCACCAGCTTGCGGAACTGCCGCACCGACAACCCCGTAAACGGTGGAATCCAGCCTTCCGAGGCGGCACTGATCACCTGCACCACGACATGATCAACCTCGATGGCCGGCCACACGACCCGACACGCCGATTACGGGACAACCTTTAGCCTCGGCTATTCACGTGGGTCGGCGGCACGGGGTCTAAATGCGGCGGAGTGCCTTGCCTGTAAGGAAGAATCGGTGTTTGAGGACAACGATCTTTCTCGCAGAAAGGCACTCCGTAGGTGAAGCGTAGCAAGGGTTCGTCGGGTGGGAAGAAGGCACGCCGAGGCAAGGATGGTTCGGCTGGCGGCAGGGGTGGCGTGGCTGGGCCGCGGCTTCGGGTCAGCTCGGATGGGCACGGGTTGGCCTCGCATGCGGGTGTGTCGATGCTGCGCGAGCTCGCTGAGTTCGTGGGTCTGACCAGGTTCGTCACCCAGGCGTTGGCTGACACGTATCGGGGCCCGTGGCTTCACTCCCCGGGGCAGGTGTTCGCTGATCAGGCGTGTGCGATCGCCGATGGGGCGAGGGCGACGTCGGGGATCGCGGTGTTGCGGGACCGCCCGCAACTGCACGGGGCGGTGGCCAGTCAGCCGACCGTGTGGCGGCTGGTCGACAGGATCGATGAACAGCATCTGGGGCTGGTGCGCCAGGCGCGGGCGAAGGCGCGTGAGCGGGCCTGGCAGGCGGGAGCGGCCCCGGACCTGGAGGCCACCGGTGGGTATCTGCACATCGACTTCGATGCCACGATCACCATCGCTCACAGCGAGAAGTCCGGCGCTGCACCGACCTGGAAGAAGAGCTTCGGGTTCCATCCGCTGCACTCCTATCTGGACCGGCCCGAGATCTCCGGCGGGGAGTCGCTGGCTGGGATCCTTCGGCCCGGAAACGCCGGGTCGAACACCATCGCCGACCACAAGACACTGCTGGACCTGACCCTTGAAGCGCTCCCGGAGTCCTACCGGCCTGGCGTCGACGGTGCGCCGGAGATCCTGATCCGGGCCGATGCGGCCGGGGCGACCTACGACTTCGCCGCCTACTGCCGGCAGAAACACTGCGAGTTCAGCTTCTCCACCGAGTCGACCCCCACCTATGTGGGGATCGCCGACGCGGTGGCCGAGCAGCTGTGGGCGCCCGCGATCGAAGACGAAACCTTCCGCTACAAAGTCCTGCACGTCGCCGGAAAAATCGTCTCCACCGCCCGACAGCTGTATCTGAAACTGGACTCCTCCTGGACCCCCAGCCCCGCGATCGAGAAAGGCTGGACGCGCATCCGTACGGCCTTCGGCTAGCACCTGCTGCGCGTGTCCCATCCACGAGCCGCAGAAACGGAGACCCGCAAACCACAACTGAACAACAACAACCGGCCCCCAACCGCCGGGCGCGCCAGCCTACCCGCAAGCAGCTTTCACAACCACGCGAGCCCAAACAAGAATCGATCACCATTAGATCAATTTCCGTGAATAGTTGAGGCTAAAACGTGAATCTTTTCGGGTTCGTCAGGGATAAGGCAGCCGAGCTCATCCAAACGGCCAAAGAACAGGTTGGCGCGGTCGCTGGCATTGAGCTGCCAACCGAACCGCTGGCCGACCGGGCCGAAAGCACCGCGGCCGATGCCGCCCAAAGCCTCACCCAGACAGGCCAAGACCTCACCACGGCAGCCGAAGGCGCCATCAACGACGGCGCAGACAAGCTCACCGGAACTGAAGCACCACCCCCGGGTGATTCGCAGGCTCCTCTCGATCACCGGCGCACACCCTCTACGTACGTGGCTAGGTAGAAAGGAGCACCATCGTGAATGACTACGATCCCCGCAAACCTTCACAGGCCACGCCGCGCCCCTCAGGTGTGATCCCTCAGGATGCCGTGACAAGTTTCTGTACGTCTTCAAGGGCGGCCCAAACGGGCCGCCGCGCCCGCCTCACAGCGCCGGCCTTCCCTCTGCGCCTTCGGCGCCCGGTCGGCCGACGCGGCTGGGCGCGACAAGAGGGCCGCCAGAAGACTGGCGACCCTCATCACGTCCCGCTCCGCGGGACCAGGTGCGTGGCTGGCGCCGGGTCGGAGGCTTTACCCACCTCGCTTGGCCCGGGACCCTACGAGCGGCGGCCCACGGCGGGCGGTTACGGGCGGGCAGCGAGCTACCCGCCTACGCCGGGACAGGCTACGGGCCACCGCTCTCCCGGACCAAGCCAGGCCACCGGGCAAACCCTCCGCCCCTCCGAGTGCCCCACGCGGGACGGCTATCGGCCGGTCGACAGACCGATCGTCCAGCATGCAACTCTGCCCGCCTCGGCCAGGACAGCTTGGGTCGGGCGAGCCGCTGGCAGTGTCTAGCCGAGTTGGGCCCGGAGGGCGCCGTCGGGGAACTCCTCGCTGTGCATGTCGATGTAGTAGTTCCCCCTGTCCTGCCTGATGTCCCTCGCCTGCTCACGCCCCAGGTCGAGGCAGCCACTGACGTCAGGGTCGGTGGATGGACCATACAGATCCACAACCACCTCACCCACCTGTCCCCGCACTCCGCGGTGCAGGTGCACCGCGGTCAGAGGCGTGGAGATATTGGCAGTGTCGATGAAGAAACAGAAGGTCCCGGTCTTCGTGCCAAGGGCCACGAAGACACCCCCTGCACCGTCGGGGTCCCCAGGACCGGGCACCACCTGGTCACCGGAAAACGGCACCGTGAACTGCTCCGCCGTGCCAGCCAGGGACGAAGGGGCCGACAACACCGTCGCGGCGACCGCCGTAAGGGCCACAGCAAGGACTCGGACGGATCTACTCGCTCTGCATGACATTCCAGTTCTCCTAAGTCAGAGGGCTCAGAGTGGAGTGCCTGTGTGTCTAGCACGGACCGATACCTCAGTTTGTTCACTTCGCGACCTGTCCGGCTTCGGACAAGGGTGCTGGCCGGCCTGTTGGAGGCGGAGGCGGACGCATGCAAGCACATGGCTGACCCGCGCGAGGCGGAGGCCGACGAACGCGAACGTCTGGCGGTCCTGCCGCAGGAGACGGCCGACGCAGCCACTCCCTCGAGGGCGTGCCACGTCACCTGACGAGGAGCCCCTGAACGGAAGGTGTCAAGTCAAGTGAGACAGGTTGTGCCTAGCGGATGGGTTGTTCCTGCTCGAGGGGCTGGTTGATCCAGGCGACCTCGGGAAGGTGGGGTGGTCGGGGGCGCCGGGTGAACCGTTCGGGGTGCGCAGCGTAGGCCTGGTTGAGGGTGTGCTGTCGCTGGATACGGATCTGGTCGGCGGTGCCGAAGTGCACCGAGGCTGGGGTGTGCATGCCGATCCCGGAGTGCCTGTGCTCGTGGTTGTAGGCCGCGAAGAAGCGGTCGCAGAAGTTGCGGGCGTCTTCCAGGGACCCGAATCGCTGCGGAAAGTCTGGCACGTATTTCATGGTTTTGAATTGGGCTTCTGAGTAGGGGTTGTCATTCGAGGTGCGGGGACGGGAATGGGACCGCAGGACGCCTAGATCGACCAGTAGCTCCGACACGGGTTTGGAGACCATGGCCCCGCCTCGGTCGGCGTGGATTGTGTGTGGTTCGACCCCGTTACGGTTGACCGCGTCGGTGAGGAAATCTCTGGCCAGCACCGCGTCCTCGGCTGCAGCGACCAACCACCCCGTGACGTAGCGGGAGAAGATATCGAGGATGACGTAACACTTGTACCAGACGCCTTTGGCCGGTCCTTTCAACGCGGTGATATCCCACGACCAGACCTCACTTGGGCCGCGGGCAGCCAACTCCGGTCGCACTCGTGGTGGATGGGTGGCTACCCGGCGCCGCTCGGAGGTCTGCCCGGCGGCGCGGGCGATCCGATACATGGTGGACATTGAGCACCAGTACCTGCCCTCGTCCAGCTCACGAGCCCAGACCTGGGGGATCGCCAGGTCCGCGTAGGCAGGGCTCGCGAGCAGGTCGAGCACGCGGGTGCGCTCGGCCTGGGTCAGCGTCTGCGGCGGTGGTGTGCGTGGTAGCCGGGGACCGTGCACCACGGGCTTGGGGTTGGCGTGGCGGTAGTGGGTGGCCCGGGAGATCCCGGTCAGCGCACACGCCTTCTGCACGGAGATCGCTGCCGCACGCAACTGCGTGAGGGAGGCCTTCATGACGTCTTCGACGGAGGTTCGTTCTCCGCGCTCTCGGAGAGTCCTTCCAAGAGCGCGTGCGCTTTTCCCATGATGTCCAACGCCATCCGTGTTTTCGTCAGCTCGGATTTCAGTTTCTCGTTCTGGCGGCGCAGTTTCTCCAACTCGATCTGTTCGGCGGATTTCCTCGGTCGGCCCGCCGGGACTGGTGTGTTGGTCGCGTCGGACAGGGCGCCGGCGTCGCGGGCCCGTGTCCATTCGATGACGTGGGAGGAGTACAAGCCCTCGCGGCGCAGGATCGCGCCTTTGTCGCCGTTGGGTGCGTTCTCGTACTCGGCGACGATCATCAGCTTGTACTCCGGGCTGAACACTCGTCGTGACGGTCGGGGTGCCGGATCGGTCTCTTCGGCCGGAGGGGTGGACGGCCTGGGCTGCTTGTCGGGTGGTGGGGACACGTGCACAAGGATCTCCGATCCCGCCCTCGGTCAGGAACCCCCGTACTCACTCGGGGTGTCTCACACCAGCCTGACAAAGAGGGGAACGGCGCCGCTTGGAGTGAGTCGCGGACCTACACTCCGGCCATGCGGAAGCCATCGGCTCTAAGAACGGCCGCGATCCTCGCGCCCATCGCGGGCTTGGCCGTCGCGGGCGTTCTTGTGATGACAGTGTTCGACCATATGTTGGTCGGAGCGCTGCTCTTGGTGCTCGCTGTTCTGGCCCTGTTCCTTGTCCTCGGGGCAGGCGTCCGTGACGAGCCTGAACGCCGCGCCGACCCGGCATGGGATCCAGAGCCGAGACGCGAACGTCCCAGGCCGTAACCCTCGGAGCTGGACCTCCAGAAGAGAGTCCACCGCGTCGGGTCGTGGTCTCAGTTGTGGTCTCAGTTCCCGCTCGTTCAGGCCTGTTCAGCACGGACCCGAACACGGCCACGCACGCCTGAACGAGGCCTGCCAACCACGCCCAGACAGTCTCCGTGCTGCCTCGTAATGCGCAGGTCCTGGACGTGACTCCCGCAGTTGGCCCGACCTCGCAACGGCCCTGACCTGCGGAAACTCTGAGTCCGTGTCGCTGGCTGCCGAACCTGGCAAGGCTACGGTCCCCCGGCCTCCCGGACCAAGCCACGCCATGAATCGCCTGTAAGTGTTGGTGGTGGCTGGCCTGGGGCTGGCTGGCAGGGTTGGCGCCGGTCGCTCGGCGCCCGTTGTGACTCCTGAATCGCCTGACCCCTCGCGGGTGTCATGCCCGGGATCTGTCCAGTGGGCGCTGGGTGCCGGCGCCGATCCTGGCCCACCACGATGGCTTGATCAGAAGCATGTCCGCCGAGGGATTGCCGTCCCGCGGCGTGGCTCGTTACAGGCCTGCCTCGTAGTGACTTCTCATCCTGGGCCGACGCCGGCAACGACGTCCGTCCCAGCGAGTGAGGAGAACATCGTCTTGTCCAGTGTGACAACCACCGTGGCTGACTTCTACCGGTACGTGGTCGGGGTTGACACCCATGCCGCGAGCCACAGTTACGCCATCGTCGCCGGCCCCAACGGCGCCCTGATCGACCAGGCGACCTTCCCGACGACCACGGCCGGACTACGGCGAGCGCGTGCTTGGATCGGTCGCCGCACAGGCGGTGACCTCGACGGCGTACTGGTCGCTGCCGAAGGGACTGGCTCCTACGGCGCCGTGTTGGGCGACGTGCTCGAAGAGGCCGGCTACCGAGTCGTCGAGGCACCAACGCCCCGACGCGAACGTGGCCGAGGCAAGACGGACACCCTCGACGCGGCGCTCGCCGCCCGATCGACACTGGTGATGCCGCTAGTGCTGTTGCGGGATCGGCGCGTGGGTGAGGCGCAGACGGCCCTGCAGGTGCTGACCGTTGCTCGAGACCAGCTCAACGCCGACAGGCTGCGGTGCATCAACGCGCTCACCGCCCTGATCCGCCGCCACGACTTGGGCCTCGATGCACGTCGGGCGTTGACCGACTCACAGATCACCATGATCGCGGGCTGGCGTCGACGCGAGGAGCCCCTCGGAGCGGCGACCGCGCGGGCCGAAGCCGTTCGCCTGGCCAAGAGGATCCTCGTCCTTCATAACGAGCTGGCCGACAACCGCAACCAGATCACCACGATCGTCGCCGCGCAGACAACCGAACTGCTCGACCTGCCCGGCGTCGGTGCGATCACTGCCGCGGTGATCCTGGCCGTGTGGTCCCACCCCGGCCGGATCCGTAGCGAGGCCGCGTTCGCCCAGATCGCCGGCACCTGCCCGATCCCGGCATCCTCGGGCAACACAGTCCGGCATCGGCTCAACCGCGGTGGCGATCGGCGGCTCAATCGGGCGCTCAACACCATCGTGCTCACCCGGATGCGCACCGACACCAACACCCGGGCCTACGTCGAGCGGCGCCTGGCCGAGGGCAAGACGAGCAAGGAGATCCGACGTTGCCTCAAGCGCTACACGAGCCGTCAGATCTTCCGCACCCTCGCCGCAACGCACCGCCCACCTGAGATGGTCCCGTCTGCGGCTTGACACGACATAGAAGCATCCCGGAGTGTCCGGAGAGTTCATTCCTTGGAAGGATGACTCTCATGGTACGTACCTCTCGTTACCCTGCTGAACTGCGCGAACGCGCTGTCCGGATGGTCCTCGAGCATCGAGGCGACTACTCCTCGGAGTACGAGGCGATCCGGTCGATCGCGGGGAAGCTGGGCATCGGTTCGGCCGAGACGCTACGGAACTGGGTCCGTCGCGCCGAGGTTGACGCTGGGCAGCGGCCGGGCACGACCAGCGAGGAGCACGCGGAGAACCTGCGGCTGAAGAAGCGGGTCGCGGAGTTGGAGCGGGCGAACTCGATCTTGAAGGCTGCCTCGGCTTTCTTTGCGGCGGAGCTCGACCGCCCACACCGGTCTTAGTCGACTTCATCACCGGCCACAAGGGTGCCTTCGGGGTCGAGCCGATCTGCCGTGTCCTGTCTGAGTACGGCTGCAAGATCGCCCCGTCCACCTACTACGAGTGGCTGCATCGTCAACCCAGCAAGAGGAACCTCCGCGATGAGGAGGTGAGGAAGCTGATCGGGCAGGCGCATGAGCGGCAACGGTTAACCGTCGTGTTCGGGGCCCGCAAGATGTGGCTGCACCTACGCGGTCAGGGTCACGACGTGGCGCGGTGCACCATCGAGCGGCTCTACCGCCAGCACGGCATCGAGGGCGCTCGTCGAGGCGGTAAGAAGCCGCTCACAACCCAACAGGACCAGGAGAACCAACGCTCTCCGGACCTGGTGAACCGCAACTTCACCGCACCGGCGCCGAACCGGTTGTGGGTGGCCGACTTCACCTACGTGCCCACCTGGAACGGCATGGTCTACGTCGCCTTCGTCTTCGACGTGTTCTCCCGGGCCATCCTGGGCTGGCGCGCCGCCACGTCGATGAAGACCGACCTGGTGCTGGACGCGTTGGAGATGGCCATCTGGGCCCGCGGCAGGCACGGCCGATCCGACCTGTCCGGCCTGGTGTATCACACCGACGCCGGCTCGCAATATACCTCGATCGCCTTCACCACAAGGCTTTCTGAGGCTGGCGCCGCACCCAGCGTCGGCTCCGTCGGGGACGCCTACGACAACGCCCTGGCCGAGTCGCAGATCGGCCTCTACAAGACCGAGCTCATCGGCCCACAAGGCCCCTGGCGCGACCTGGACCACGTCGAGATCGCCACCCTGGACTGGATCCACTGGTTCAACACTGACCGCCCGCACGAGTCCCTCGACGACCTGACACCCGCCCAGGTCGAACAAATCCACTACGCTCACCGAGACGACCGAACCAAGACCGCCGCCTGACACACAAACCCGAGCCTCCGGACACTCCGGGGCGGTTCACCACCGACCAAACCCGCCAACCTGCGGTCGCACGTTCGGGCCCCAGATGGTCGTGGCTCTGTCATGATCACGCCATGACGCCTGGCCGCCGACGCGTACCTTCGTCCACCTGGATCGCCCTCGCCGTGGTTACCGCGGTCGTCGGCTGGGCGCTGTGGTGGCTCGCCGGCGACCTGGTGACCGTCGACAACGGACCGGACCCGGCAAGTCGGGAGCAGGTCGCGGCTCAGTTGGCCGGGGCGGACGGTGTGGCGATGGTCCTGCCGGTGAAACTCCCAGACGGCTACGACGTCGGGCGCCACTACAGCTACACCAACGACGAAGAGGCCGCCGCCATCGACGGCGAACCGACGCATGCCGCCTCCCGCGAAGTGATCTTCTTCCCACACGGCGGGGTGGGCGACCTGCCCGCTGTCGCACTGTGCGTGGAGGACGGCACCCCCAAGCCATCGGCGTGCCCCCATCCCGGCGCACGCAACACCTACATCCAGCGCAGACACGGACACGCACTGCTCACCATGTACACCGCGAGCGTCGGTGACCAGGACCTGAGTGCCTGGAAGACCGTCGACCTCACCACTGACCTCAACAAGGTGACCTGGCTCCACTGAGCTTGCCGCTACCCGCCTGCGACAACCTGGACCGGCCACCACGGCCACTGGCATACCAGGGCTCCAGTACCGGACCCCGAAACAGGTCTACAAAGAATACCTGAACCGGCAGCTCGCAGCGTGAATTAGTCGCTAAATAGCTGTCCGGAAGGTTCGGGGCGCATCATACGCATGACATGACGTCTGTCGTGACGCCAACCACTCGGAAAGCGGTGGCGGTCGAAATGAGTGCAACTCAGCAGCAACGAGATCGGCGGACGTGGCTGCGACGAGCCGGGATCGCGCTCTCCATCCTTGTCATTGCTGGGCTCGTGCTGCTGGTCGTGTTCCGGACACAGTACGAGGTAGCGGTCAGAAGATGCGAGGACGGTCCCTCGAAGGAGGGGCGGGAACTGACTGAGGCGCGCTACGGGTGGCAGAACTCCCCACCCGGCTACTGGTGCGAACGCGGGTACGACGACGGAAGCACCGAGCGAGTCTCCTTCGGATTCTTTCCATAGACAGTGGAACCGCGGGGACGGGATGACAGCTCGGACCGACATACGGCACCAAGCCAGGCCCGAACTCCAGATACGACGCGAGCCAGCCCGCGCGAGGGTGTCCGATGCACGGCCGATCCTGATCACCGAGGTCGTGAGGACGCACCTCGGCGACGCGTACCAGGTCCTGGTCCATGTGCGACGAACGGCACCCCGAGTGGCCCCCGTATGGCCCCCAAACGCCGAGATCTGGCCGGATAGAGCGAGCCACACCGAGCCCCACCGAGCACGCTCCCGGAGCGCCGCCAGAACCACGTTTCCGCAGGTCAGGACTGCTAACAGCCAGGTCAGAGCGGAGGGCATGGGATTCGAACCCATGACCGAGAGGGGTCCCTCGGTAGCGGTTTTTTTCAAGTGCACGAGCCCGCGCCTGCCAGCCGCGGTGGTCAGCCGGATCCCACGTCTGCTCGCCAGCGACGCGGCCGACCAGCTGACCCTCATCCGGAGCTGCGTGGCAAGAGGCAAGGCGCAGGCAGCGTCCTTGACCGTAGCCGGGCGGGGCGGACCGTACGCAGAAATTGTTCGTGCTGTGGGCGCGGTCGTACTAGGATCGCGCGCTGTGTCTGAGGAACCTTCGCAGTTCCCCCGGGTCGCCCGACTGGATGCCGACCGGCTGATCGAGCGGCTCGCCGTAGAGACAGGCCTACGACTCGACCTCGAGAGCCACAGCACCGGCGGACAAGTCGGCGCCGCGTACGTGCGCTGGCCCGATGGCCACCGGTCGGTGCTCACCTGGCAGCCAGGTGTGTCGCTCCGCCGCGCCCGCGAGACCGCACGGAACGTCGAGTTCGCCCGCGCCGTGGGCGTCCCCGCACCCCGGTACGAGCTGGTCGCCGACCTAGACGACGAGGTTGCTGTCGTGCAGGAGCTGCTGCCCGGCAGCTCACCCAAGGGGGTCGATGTCCGCCTGGTCGAGGAGATGCTCGCCGTCGACCGCCGGCTGTACGGCGTACTGGCCGGCACTGACATCGCCGCCGTCCCGCTGTACCTCACCGAGAGTGGACCAGGCTTCTGCCTGCACGAACCGCTCCAGGCATACAGTGCCAGGTCGCGGCGGCTGCTCGAGTGGGTGCACGAGGTCGGTCGCACTGTGCCGCCGACGATGAGCGGCGACGACTTGGTGCACCCCGACTTCCACCCCGACAACGTGCTGGTCACCGACGACGGAGTGCTCAGCGCAGTGGTGGACTGGGACGGCGCCGCCCGCGGCGACGCGCGGTTCGGAATCGTAAACATGCGCTTCTTCGGCCCGCCCGGCCGGCTCGCCCCGGAAGTCGTACGCCGTATTGACGCGGCCATCGACGAGGCACTCACGCCCGACGAGATGCGGCCGTACTGGGCCGCCCTGTCGCTGCGACTGGTGGACTGGTCCATCCGACACTCCACCCCGGCGGACACCGAAGGCTGGCTCGACCTCGCCGAGAGTCGGATCAGCTGATCGAAGCCACCCAGGCTCAGACGCCAACGGCGACGCCAACACGCCCACTCAAGGCCGGTCTGAACTCCTCGGACCAAGATCACGACGAGCGTAGGGACTATGCCGATCCCGAAGTGCCCCGACCTGAAAAGCAGACGGTCCACGATAGGGGAGTGGCCGCGTCGTACAGCAGAGAAGTACAGCAACCACCCCGGCCAGAGGCGCCCGATCGTGAGCGCTAGCAACTCGCTGACCTGCGCAAATCTCCCCCGACCGCTTCGTTCGTTGATGGCATCGAGCTGGTCAGCAGTAACGCATGGCACCATGAGCCGGTGACTCCGCAGGAGGCATTCTCGAAGCTCAACGACGCTGCGGTGTTGTGGGCTGTCGGTTACGGGGGTGCGGCCGACGTCATTCGGGCCGCCTGCGACGCCCTGGTCGCGGGGATCGACGGCAGCGAGCTGGAGATACTCGCCGGCGTGCCACATCGCCGGGCCGAGGAGGAGGTCCGCGACGTCCTGCCCGCCGTCGTTCGTGAGCTGGGACTGCCCGACTACCTCGAGAACGGCGACGACGCCGATGTCGCCGCACTCAGGGTTCTGGCGTCCCGGACGGTGGCAGGTGAGCTTGAGCCGAGGGAGCTGGCCGCGTGGACGAACCGCGCCTACCACCTGCCCGTCACCCAGATGCTCGCGGACTTTTGGGGGGAGTACGAGTGCTTGGAGTCCACGGGCAGGCCAGGCTTCACCGGCTACGACACCACTGACCACTTGACGCTGCCGTCCAAACCGAAGCTCGCCGACTCCTCAAGCTTCCCCACGAGGTTCCGCCGCGGACCAACCCCGCCACCTATAGATAGACCTCCTCCCGCCTGGAGTCGACTAGCGCCATCGCCCACACATAACCCCCACCTTTGGACGCGCTCCGACCCCGATCGACGGCAGACAACGAGCACGACCAGGCCGATGATCCGCCAAGCAGCGTTGCTGATCGCCAGATATCGCAAGCTAAGAAACCCTCCGATCCCTAATCGGGCGGTTAGGGGTTCAAGTCCCCTCGCTGGCTCCAGCCGAAGTCCCTGATGCGCCCCGAACCTTCCGGACAGCTATTTAGCGACTAATTCACGCTGCGAGCTGCCGGTTCAGGTATTCTTTGTAGACCTGTTTCGGGGTCCGGTACTGGAGCCCTGAGTGGCGACGTACGGAATTGTAGCGTAGCTCGATGTACCGAGCAATGTCACGGTACGCGTGTGCCCGGGTGGGATACTGAGTGCGGTGGACGCGTTCGTTCTTGAGCGCGGCGAAGAACGATTCGGCCATGGCGTTGGTGTGTCCTGAAGGGAGCTGAGGTTTTCTGTTGTAGAAGGCAGAATGATCGGCAGTGACCATGCTGTTGCAGAGATGAAGGTAGGTCCTTCGGTATCGGTATACAGGTACTGGTGCCAAACCGCCGCGAGCTGCTGTGGTGAATGAGCCATGGTGGTGAACGTCCGCGGAAAAGCCGTCGTGAGAGGCGGCAGGTATGAGCCAAGAAGGCGAACGAGAGTGAACCATCGACGACGTGTCGTTAAGCCAGGTGGCATCAAAACTAGGGCCTTAATGCTGTCCTGGGATAAGTCAGAGGGAAACCTGTCTACTGCTCTGGCGGTGCCCGGCATGAAGATGGCGCGAGTTTGGCTTGGGCTCTGCAGCGGAACAGGAGAACTCCTCGGCACGACACGGGTTCCAGTGGATTGGAGCAGGAACCCATCGGGAGATCGGCAAGCGGCTAATCCGCGAGCCGCAGAGTACCGGGCACGTGCCAGGAGGGCGGAACGTCTCGTAGTAGTGATGAAGCGCCCGTAATGGGCGCGGAGCGAAGGAGACGTGTCGTCGAGTGTCGTCCAGCGATCAACCAAGCACGGGAGGAATTGCGTGGGCGAGACAAGATCAGCAGGTAAGTCGTTTGACATTCCGAGAACGCTGATATGGAAGGCATACCTGAAAGTCAGTGACAACAAGGGTGCGGCAGGGGTCGACGGGCAGTCGTTGGCAGAGTTTGAAGAGGATCTTCAGAACAATCTGTTCAAGCTCTGGAACAGGATGTCGTCGGGGAGTTATTTCCCAGCGCCGGTAAAGGCCGTTCCCATCCCGAAGCCGGATGGTGGCACACGGATCCTCGGAGTGCCCACTATCGCCGACCGGATAGCGCAGACGGCCGTGGCGATGATCCTGGAGCCGGACGTGGACCCCGTGTTCCACTCCGATTCCTACGGTTATCGTCCAGGGAAGTCTGCGCTGGACGCGGTGGAGGTGTGCAAGCAGCGGTGCTGGAGACGCCCATGGGTGGTCGATCTGGACATCCAGGGTTTCTTCGACAACGTTCCGCACGCTCAGATCGTCGCCGCGGTGGAGAAACACACCGACCTGCCGTGGGTTGTGCTGTATGTGAAACGGTGGCTTGTCGCGCCGGTTCAGCAGCCAGACGGTAGTCGTGTCGTTCCCGTCAAGGGAACTCCACAAGGATCGGCAATCTCACCATTGTTGTCGAATCTCTTCCTGCACTACGCGTTGGACTCCTGGCTGGCCAGGAAGTATCCGGTGGTGCGGTTCGAGAGGTACTGCGACGACGTTGTCCTGCACTGTTACAGTCAGCGGCAAGCGAAGTTCATTCGCCATGTTGTTGCCGAACGGTTGCTGGAGTTCGGGTTGGTCTGTCACCCGGACAAGACCCGCATCGTCTACTGCAAGCAGGAGGGGCGAGATGAGGAGTACCCGGTGACGAGCTTCACGTTCCTGGGCTTCGATTTTCGTCGCGCCCCTATCCGTCGCCGTGACGGCGTGCTGATGTGCGGGTTCGTCCCGCTCGTCGGCAAGGCTGCGTTGAAGTCGATGGCGCGGGTCATCCGGCAGTGGAAGCTGGGTCGCAGGACCAGTCTGAGTTTTCGGGGCCTCGCCGCGATGGTCAATCCCATCGTATCGGGGTGGATCAACTACTATGGGCGCTTCTACAAGTCCAGGTTGATGCACTTTCTAGAGCAGCAGATCAATCCCTTCCTGGTGAAGTGGGCGATGCGGAAATACAAGCGACTGCGCCGTGCCAAGGGAAAGACGCGCCGGAAACTGGCCGAGATAGCGTCAGCGTTTCCAGCGATGTTCGCTCACTGGAAACACGGCGCGATGCCTACTGGTTCGACGGTGGGAGCCCGGTGACGGGAGACTGTCACGCCGGGTTCTGAGAGCAGCGGCGGGTGAAATTCCCGCCGCTGACTCACCTCGTAACAGATTCCTGTTCGCCCGACCGATTGACTGAGCTTGTGTTTCTTCAGAGTCGCGGCGAACGTGGCAGACGTGTAGTTGCTGCCGCGGTCGGAGTGGAATATCGCTTGGTCGGCGAGGTCGTGATTTCGGGCGGCCATTTCGATAGCCTTCTCGATGAGCTGGGTCTTGTAGTTGTCGTCCATCGCCCACCCAATCACTGCCTTGGTGTGGCAGTCGATGACGGTCGCCAGATAAACCCATCCCTCCCAGGTTTCGATATAGGTAATATCGCCGACCATCTTCTGCCCGGGGGCGTCGGCGGTGAAGTCGCGTTGGACGAGGTCGGGGATGTGAGGAACCAACCCGTCCCCCTCAGTCAGGCTCAACCGCCAGGGCTTGGGTTGGCAGGGCTCCAAGCCCAGCTCGCGCATCACGGACCGGACGAGCTCGGGCCCGCACGGCACGCCCCAGTCGGCCAGGTCCGCATGGACTCGCCGGTACCCGTAGGTGCCGTCGGAGTCGTCGAAAGATTTGTTGATGAAAAGCTTAAGCTCTTCGCGCCGTTCGGAGGTTGCCGACATCGGCCGGCCACGCCATTCATAGAATCCGGACCGGGACACTTCCAGGAGCGCGCACATCTTTACGATGGACAGCGTGGGTTCGGTGTTCGTAGCGATGTTTGTGGCATACTCCGCGTCGATGAACTCGAACGTGTCGCTCACCGATGATCTTTGGCAAAGTACGCTGCGGCTTTTTTCAGGAACTCGTTCTCCATGCGCAGTTCCCGCGCCTCACGCTCGAGTTCACGAAGCCGCGCGCGCTCACTGACGGTCAACGCCGGCTCGTCATCTGAATGCTCGCGACGGTAGGCGTTGACCCAATTGCCAAGGGTCGCCTCGTGGACACCGAGTTCCTTAGCAACCTGGGCGATCGGACGAGAGGTCTCGACCACCATCTTCACGGCCTCTTCTTTGAACTCGGCAGAGTAGTTCCTGCGGTGTTGTGGCAACTTTCTTCCCTTCCGGATTACCCAATCTTAGTTGGGCCGCTGTCCGGAAGGTTCGGGGCACCTCACCCAGGTCAGAGGCTTCCTCTGACCTGGACTTCGCCTTGCCTGCCTCAGGGTCTGTCAATGGCCGTGTGGAGGACTCAGCGGGCTGGCGTCTACTCCGGTGATGGCACTTGGCGTGGCGCGACGACCATGACCAGTTCCTCCCGCGTATGCGTGAAGACCCGATTGGGTACGTCGCGGCGAGCGGGCCGACAGGGCGGACACCATCCTCGCTTGTGCCGCTCGATGCGCTGCACACCTCCCTACGGGTGCTCACCCGGGGGCGCCGAGGCGCTGTACTCCGGATCGGAACTGGCCTCTCGAACCTGCCGGCCGCCCGCGTCGAGGACGCCGTCGTCATGGCGATGTAAAAGGCATGGCCGACGGCGGCTCAACCCCGCACGCTTGCCGCGCAGGGACAATGGGCTGCGGGGGTGGCTCGCCCTTACCGCCGGCGAGTGGACCGCGCCCGCGGACAAGGCCTGCGGAAAGGGCCGCGCGATGTGGGTGCCAACTCCGCGAAGCGGCAAGAACAGGGGGGCGAGGACTCGTGATCCGACAACTGGTCCGCGACACATGTCCGCCAGCTGAGGTGCGACACATGGTCTAGGAACTCCGTCCGGGTAGGTGGGGACGGCTCAGCCTCAATCCGTGGACCGGGTGAGTGGGCCCTCGGCGCGGTAGCAGGGAAAGTGCCTTCTGGATCGGGAGAATCTGGAGTGTCTAGGTCCTGATCCAACCCGATCCAAAAGGCACTGAGAGTGAAACTACCGTACGGGTGGTCGCGGGCCACGCTGGTGTTCGATGATCAGAACCTGGTGTCGTGTGCGGGCCTGGTGCCGGTGATGGCGTTGGCCGAGCGGGCGGGCCTGTCGGAGCTGGTGGAGGAGCGGGTCGCGATCCGGACCACGACGGTGAGGTCGGCAGCGGTGAACCCGGCGGGCAAGGTGACATCGATCATCGCGGGGATGGCTGCCGGCGCGGACTGTATCGATGATCTGGATGTGATCCGCTCTGGTGGGATGCGGCGGCTGTTCGGCGGGGTGTATGCGCCGGCGACGTTGGGCCAGTTTCTGCGGGAGTTCACCCACGGCCACACGCTGCAGTTGGCGTCGGTCGCGCGGGCGCATCTGGTCAACCTTGTTCAGGCCAGCGGGCTGCTGCCCGGTATCGAGGATCAGGTGTTCATCGACATCGACTCACTCCTACGCCCGGTTTATGGGCATGCCAAGCAGGGCGCGAGCTTCGGGCACACCAAGATCGCCGGCCGGCAGGTGCTGCGCCGGGGCTTGTCACCGCTGGCGACCACGATCAGCACCAGCCAGGGCGCGCCGGTGGTGGCCGGGATCCGGCTCCGCGCCGGACGGGCCGCCTCGGGCAAGGGTGCGGCGAGCATGGTGGCCGAAGCGATCGCCACCGCCCGTGTCGCCGGCGCCAGTGGGGAGATCTTGGTGCGGGGCGACTCGGCGTATGGCAACCACGCCGTGGTCGCCGCGTGTGTGAAAGCAGGGGCGCGGTTCTCGGTGGTGCTGACCAAGAACCCGGCAGTGACCGCTGCGATCGCCTCCATCCCCGAGCACGCCTGGACCCCGGTGCACTACCCCGGCGCGGTCACCGATCCCGACACCGGTGAGTTGATCTCCGACGCCGAGGTCGCCGAGACGGAGTTCACCGCGTTCACCTCCACCAAACACCCGGTCACCGCCCGGCTGGTCGTGCGCAGGGTCCGTGACCGAGCCCACGACCAGGCCGGCGATCAGGAGCTGTTCCCGGTATGGCGTCACCACCCGTTCTTCACCAACAACACCGAACCCACCGCGCAGGCTGACATCACCCACCGCCGGCACGCGATCATCGAAACCGTGTTCGCCGACCTGATCGACGGACCACTCGCACACCTACCCTCAGGCCGGTTCGCCGCCAACAGCGCCTGGGCGATCTGCGCAGCCATCACCCACAACCTGCTCCGCGCCGCCGGCACCCTCACCAGCCCCCGCCACACCACCGCCCGCGGCGCGACGCTGCGCCGCCACATCGTCACCGTCCCCGCCAGAATCGCCCACCCACAGCGCCGCACCGTCCTACACCTACCCGAGCACTGGCCCTGGGCGGAACAGTGGAACACCCTTTGGCACAACGTGTTCCGCCCCGCAACCGGCCCACCACGCGTCGCCTGAAACTACCCACCCGCCACCAAGGCCCGACCGGAGACCAAAGGAAAGCTGGGCAGACCAGCAGCCCCCGCCTGCCCACCCACCACCAACCACGAGCGACCCGCAACCAAAACCATCAACCCAGCGAGTCCACGGATTGAGGCTCAGGCGGAGGACGGGGGAGTATGGTCGCCGGCCCACCGGCGGGTGCGGGCGAGTAGACACGCCTGAGGAAGGCTGATGGGACGACCCACCTCTAGATGGGTTCAAGGAACTCCTCCGCAATCCAGGCCGATTACCCCGTCTCCCGAGGTGTTGGATGCTCGCCGTAAGAAGCGGGCGAGTCAGTTCTGCCGTCGACATGACATCAGATGTACGGGCCCGCGCTCGCAGCGAACGTGCGGCGAGTTCTACCAGGTCATCGGTCAAGTTCCAGCCGGTCAGGAGTCGGAGGACTGCACGAGCAAGGGACGGCCATGGATGATCGGGGTCATCAGGTCCCAGTATGTGGACGTCGCCGTCGGACACGCATTTGAGGCGCCCGGGATGCTCGCCCATCGTTCGGCGGCCGAGATGAAGGTCCCACTCTCGTGGAGCATGTAGGTAGTTTGCTGCCATCGGGCTCGATGGGTGCACGGTTACCACGTCGCCCAGCCACAGGTCTTGGAACTGGTCAGCAGTGGCGTCCACGATCGTTCCGTCCGCGAGCCGATTCCAGCAATGCACCCAGCTCACGGTGCCATCGAGGAGTCTCAAGTAGCCCGACTGGGCTTCCCATCCGAACTCGGCTTCGAGCGCGCCCGAGACGTGTCCACATCGGCCGTCGTTTGGCCGCGCGTCGCGGAACCGTACTTCGGCGCGCAGCTCGTAGATGCGCCGCAGGACCGCAGAGTCCATCAGATCGTCGCCTGTCGCAGTCGTCACCCGGCCAGCGTTCCAGCCGCAAGATTGAGTAGGCAACACCAATTCGGGTGGGGGGCTCGACGGCACACGCTCTCGCAGGACCGTCGACGTGCCACTTGCGTGCCAGATGGAGCGGCCGATCATGGTCTGTCACGGTCAATAATGGTCACCACCGCACGTCCGGGCCACGAGGTCGATCGACGCTCAGCCGAGCGTGGAACACGAATATGCCTTTGCAAGGCAGGGGTCTCACCCGTCCCGGCATACGCTTCTAGCTACTTGCCTGCGCCACGATCCAGTGGCGAGCGAGACGCTGCGCGAGGTCCTGTCGAGCCTCGATGGGTTGGACGTTTCCACTCCAACGATCGCTCGCCGGCCCCCACGTGGCCATCTGCTCGACGGAGCGCGGCGCTACATGGAAGTGCACGTGAGGCACAGTCTGGTTCGCGACGAGTCCATTGTCTGAAAGATGTTCAAGCCATCTGGCGACAACTCGGCGACAAGTGCCCTGGCCAGCTGGTGGACCATCGCCATGACTGCGGATGCCTCATCGACGCTTAGCCTCAATCCGTGGACTCGCTGGGTTGATGGTTTTGGTTGCGGGTCGCTCGTGGTTGGTGGTGGGTGGGCAGGCGGGGGCTGCTGGTCTGCCCAGCTTTCCTTTGGTCTCCGGTCGGGCCTTGGTGGCGGGTGGGTAGTTTCAGGCGACGCGTGGTGGGCCGGTTGCGGGGCGGAACACGTTGTGCCAAAGGGTGTTCCACTGTTCCGCCCAGGGCCAGTGCTCGGGTAGGTGCAGGACGGGCCGGCGCTGTGGGTGGGCGATTCTGGCGGGGACGGTGACGATGTGGCGGCGCAGCGTCGCGCCGCGGGCGGTGGTGTGGCGGGGGCTGGTGAGGGTGCCGGCGGCGCGGAGCAGGTTGTGGGTGATGGCTGCGCAGATCGCCCAGGCGCTGTTGGCGGCGAACCGGCCTGAGGGTAGGTGTGCGAGTGGTCCGTCGATCAGGTCGGCGAACACGGTTTCGATGATCGCGTGCCGGCGGTGGGTGATGTCAGCCTGCGCGGTGGGTTCGGTGTTGTTGGTGAAGAACGGGTGGTGACGCCATACCGGGAACAGCTCCTGATCGCCGGCCTGGTCGTGGGCTCGGTCACGGACCCTGCGCACGACCAGCCGGGCGGTGACCGGGTGTTTGGTGGAGGTGAACGCGGTGAACTCCGTCTCGGCGACCTCGGCGTCGGAGATCAACTCACCGGTGTCGGGATCGGTGACCGCGCCGGGGTAGTGCACCGGTGTCCAGGCGTCGTCGGGGATGGAGGCGATCGCGGCGGTGACTGCCGGGTTCTTGGTCAGCACCACCGAGAACCGCGCCCCTGCTTTCACACACGCGGCGACCACGGCGTGGTTGCCATACGCCGAGTCGCCCCGCACCAAGATCTCCCCACTGGCGCCGGCGACACGGGCGGTGGCGATCGCTTCGGCCACCATGCTCGCCGCACCCTTGCCCGAGGCGGCCCGTCCGGCGCGGAGCCGGATCCCGGCCACCACCGGCGCGCCCTGGCTGGTGCTGATCGTGGTCGCCAGCGGTGACAAGCCCCGGCGCAGCACCTGCCGGCCGGCGATCTTGGTGTGCCCGAAGCTCGCGCCCTGCTTGGCATGCCCATAAACCGGGCGTAGGAGTGAGTCGATGTCGATGAACACCTGATCCTCGATACCGGGCAGCAGCCCGCTGGCCTGGACAAGGTTGACCAGATGAGCCCGCGCGACCGACGCCAACTGCATGCAGTGGCCGTGGGTGAACTCCCGCAGAAACTGGCCCAGCGTCGCCGGCGCAT
Source organism: Actinopolymorpha pittospori (assembly GCF_014873875.1). GTDB lineage: Bacteria > Actinomycetota > Actinomycetes > Propionibacteriales > Actinopolymorphaceae > Actinopolymorpha > Actinopolymorpha pittospori. The sequence goes on from NZ_JADBEM010000001.1 coordinate 5,043,481, forward strand.
ACACCCCGCCGAACAGCCGCCGCATCCCACCAGAGCGGATCACATCCAGATCGTCGATACAGTCCGCGCCGGCAGCCATCCCCGCGATGATCGATGTCACCTTGCCCGCCGGGTTCACCGCTGCCGACCTCACCGTCGTGGTCCGGATCGCGACCCGCTCGTCCACCAGCTCCGACAGGCCCGCCCGCTCGGCCAACGCCATCACCGGCACCAGGCCCGCACACGACACCAGGTTCTGATCATCGAACACCGGCGTGGCTCGCGACCACCCGTACGGTAGTTTCACTCTCAGTGCCTTTTGGATCGGGTTGGATCAGGACTTCGACACTCCAGATTCTCCCGATCCAGAAGGCACTTTCCCTGCTACCGCGCCGAGGGCCCACTCACCCGGTCCACGGATTGAGGCTTAGGTCCGTGACCACCCGTACGTGTCTCTTCGGTATGACGTACGAGTAGCCGTCCACGGTCGTCCCGTATGAACGAGAGAGCCAGGTCATTCTCGGCGACAACGGCGCTAGGACAGTCCCGCTCCTCATACGTCCAAGCCTTTCGCTCGACGGCCTCGCACATCGGGCACGGGTCTCGCACGGAAAGCTTCATGAGGTCGACTCTGCCAGATGACCATAGACGGCCCAGCGGCTGTCGATGCCCCCGTGGTGCTCCCGAACGGCCCTCGCCAGCCGTTAACGATCAACTCTCGCCGCATTCAACCACGCTCAGCGGCAGCGGGACGAGGCGATGACGGGGCGGATGAGAACCCACTCGTAATGCGTCGCTCCTGCGAACGCCGTTGCTAACACGAGGTCTGGACGATCATGGACGGCTTTACTTCGTAGCGTGGTCCGCGGGTGTCAGTGCTGGCCGATAGTGCGGGCCAGGAATTCGAGGAGTCTGGCTTCTTGGTTGATGGCGTACCTCGCGCGGGCCCATCGCTGCGCAGTGTTCGCGAATCGGAGGTAGTGCAGTGCATGCATGAGGGCTGCGTCGAAGATCTGCTCGGGCGAGGGGATCGTTCCCGTACTGTTCTCGGCGTAGCCGGCGTAGAAGGCGGCGGCACGGTCGGGATGCCAGGTGAGATCCTCGTCGTGGAAGACGCAGATCAGCGGGTACCCCAGATCGAGGGCGATCGGTCCGGTTCCGGCGGCGTCCCAGTCCAGCAGCACAAGGTCGCCGTCGGGTCGCTGTCGAACGTTGCTCAGGTTGACCTCGCCGTGGATGGTGGCCGCTGGTTGATCGCTGATGCGGCGTACGCGGTGCGTCAGTGAGCGGAGGTCCTCGGCGAACGGGTAGTCACTCGCCTGCTGGTCGAGTTCGTTCGCGGCGGCCTGGACGGGTATCGCGAAGTCTTTCGAGACGGTAGGGAGTGCATGCATCTGAGCCAGAATGGCGCCTAGCCGATGCCAGGTCGGCGCGCTTGACGTCGGCTGACCACCACGGATGTCTTCGAAGACGGTGAGCCGGCGCCCGTCCTTGTCCACGACATACGGTGCCCCGGACAGATCGGGGACGATGGCCGGCACGTGATGTGCCAGCGCCCTGGCAACAGCTAACTGAACGTGTTGCGAGCCTTCAACTCCGGGACCGGGATCGGCGTCAACTTTAACCGCGAAGCAGCCCTGGTCACACACGATCCGTCCGACATATCGAGTCGGGTAGGTCTGTAGGCGCTGGAGTAGCGAGACGCCGGTGAGCCCCCAACCTTCCCTGAGCAGGTTGGAACTCGTCGCACCATCGCCGAGCTGCCCGTCCGATGACTCGCCATGCACCAGCATCTCCTCGGTCGGCTCCTCGGGCAACCACCAGAGACCCTAGCCGTGTCCCGGTCAGGTCAGCGAGGCGGTTTGGCCGGCCGCACCCGATCGAAATGGCCATTCACCGGCCATCCGCTCCTTGGCGTATGGCCGAGGATGATCCGGTTCCACCGGCTTCCGGGGTGGGCCGACCTCCCGCGCTGACGGTGACCATGGCGATCTCCGACGCCGGGAGCGACGTGGGCGGGTGCGGTCCGTATATCCGCAGAGCTGAGCGACCATGGCAAGAACCTCGTCGGCGATCAGATCTGGCGCCTGTGTGGGGATCATGTGGCCGCTGACCTCCGCGACAACGAGTCGGTCGAGAGGGGACTGCTTCGCGAGCTCCTGTTGGAGCGTCTGCCAGGACTGCTCGAACCGGTTGACGTCGGCGGCAGTGACGCCGGGTTCTTCCTGTATCAGATCGACCACGCCGTGTGTGATAACCGTGATGGGACAGGACATCGGGCGGGCGGCTGCCTTGACGAACTCGCAAGCTTTGAGGATCCGGTCGAAGACCCCTGGAGGATTGAGCTCGCGGACCTTCCTAAGACGATCGGGAGTCCAGTCGTCATACAGCCGCTCTGGTTGAGCGTCGACCAGCACGAGGCCAGCTACTTCCTCCGGATGCCGAGCAGCGAAGGTCCGGACGATGTGGCCACCGATCGAATGGCCCACCAGGACGTACGGCCCATGTACACCCAACGCACCCAGCCATGCCTCCAGGTCGGAAAGCCAGCCCTGCACGGACCAGGGGCCAGACCCATCACTCGCACCTTCTCCCGCCCGGTCGTAGCTGTAGGAGGCAGTCACCTGGCCGACTCGGGCCTGTACCAAGGCCCAATCCTTGGACGAGCATCCCAAGGCGGCCTCGAAGAGGACTGTGGGAGCGCCTTGCCCGTGCGACACCACGTGCAGGCGTCGGCCACCAACATCGACTGAACGCTCACTCATTAGATCGTCCCCTGGGTCGAACGGGTCGGTCCTCATGCAGCGCTCAGCGACACTACGAGGGCCTGACGCAAGGCTGCGAGATGGTGAGCACTTGGCCGAACCCGTGGAGCACACCGCATCGGAGGTGTGCCGAGTGGGCTGGTCCACTACTGCTGCGGGTCGTCTGGATCGGGACAGTATCGCGTGTGGCCGGGCCTCGGGTCGGCCGGACCGCGACGCCCGTGTCGAGGAGCTCAAGGGCCTCCAGGGACTCCTTCGGACCGTCGGGACCGTTACGGGCCGCCGCTCTTCCGGCCCAAGCCAGGACACCGGCCGACCCCCCCGCCCCTCAGGTGGCCGCGGGCTTCGCCATCGTCGTCTGTTCATCAGGATGGTAGATGCGAGCCACTGCGTCCGACGACAGCTCGGTCACGAGTACCTCGCCTGTGTTCTCCACGTCGAGCGGGACTACTCGGCCGTCGCCTCGCACACCCCACTACCGTGCACTTGGGCACGGCTTCCATTGGTCGTGAGCGGTCGTTTTGGGCTAACCGCCAATAAGGAGCGCGGCCGCGGGCAGGGCTCCGCGCCAGCGCTGGCGCGCCGTCCTCGGGCTCACAGGGCGGACCGGGCAAACCCTGCCGGTCCTTTGGCACGTGTGGAAGCTGCGACCGTCATCGGTCTCCGGTCAAGTTGGTGGCGAGGGCCCGGCGTCCTCTGAGGGTGTGAGCCGGAAGGCGTGACCGAGGACGTCTCTCGGGGCGGCGCGGGCACTTTGGCCCGCAACAGTCGACCGCTACTGTGCTGGCCCTCAAATCCGCCGGACGAGGTGAACTCCGAGCATGTAGGCGTCACTGTGTCGGAGTTCGACCTCCCACTCCCGTTGCACTGCCAGCCACTCCTCAACGGCGCGGATGACGCCTTCACCCCAAGTGCCGCCGAAGTCGTCGAAGAGGATCCAGGAGTCCTCGACCATGTGTGGGAGCGCAGCGGCGATTTCGTCGCGGGTGTTCTCGTACACGTGGCTCGGATCGTGGAAGAGCACGCGAATCGGCTGGTTCCACATCCGCAGGAATGCGCCCGTGTATGTGACGACCTGGCACACCCGTTCCGGGCCGAGCCCCAGTGTCCAGAACGTTTCTCGTGCCGCGATGTGATCGAACGACGCGGACGGGTCCTCTCGCTGGTAGCAGTCCACGGTCACCACCGGCGCGAGCCCGCTGCCGTCACGAACTCCCAGCGCGAGTGCGCTCGCGGTCCCGCCCCGTTTCGTTCCGAGCTCGACCACATGACCGAATGCCGGATCGGCGCCGTGCAACCCGCGAGCGACCTCGTAGAGCAGGCCAAGCTCCAAGTCGCTGACAAACGCCCTCGCATCCTGCCGGATCCGTTCGACCACTGCGCCGGTTTCAGCCGACGCCCACCTCCACGCCGACGCACGCTGCCACGCCGAGCCGGATCGCTGCCCGACAACCACTTCCTCGACCGGACGTTCGACTCTACCCATCGGGTCACCATGGCAGCCACCGCGGAGCCTCGCCATCGATTTCCTCGGCAGACGGGCGCGCCGCCAGCCCTCTGAGGCGCGCCGCTGGGCGTGCGACGGGACACCGCGGCGGGGTGTCGGTGACGACTGGTAAGCACGACCGACATCGCCAACAACCGTCGAGGAGACGGCGCCCCGCAAGCGGCGCGCACCGCCCCGTCCTCGTCCTGCGGGCGGCCTGGCGGCCGTCCTCGGACGGGCTGGCGAGGCCACTGACGGTTCGCCTGACTGGTTGATGTCATCTGAGGCTGAGCCTTTTCCGGGGGCGCTGCCCCAACCCCCCGTCCTCCCTCCAAGAGAGGAGCCTTCAGGGGGAGGATGCGGCCTCGGCCAGGGCTGCCCGGATGCGGCGAAGGTACTCGGCGGGGTGGTCGTCAGCCTGCTGGAGGTCGGGCACGTCTAGTACGTACCGGCGTTGATCCGGCGGCACACGCCGCGCGAACGCACGCGGATCGTTGACCAAGAAGGTGCGAAGGTCCACGCCGAACAGATCGATGATCTTCGGATTTCCGTCAGAGGAGAGCAAGACGTGCCGATCGCCGATGTCGACGCCGACCCACCCGTGCAGGTTCTGACGGCCCCACTCATCGATCGTGTCGACCTCACGGCGGAGAGCCCGCAGATCGGCGTCGGCTCCCTCTGGATGCTGCCAACGCCACAGAAATCTATTGACCATGCTCGGATCCGGGGAGGTGAGGTACTCAAGCACGGCCAGATGTCCGCCACCTTCTAGCTCGGTTGCCAGCTCCATCCGGGGAACGTATCGATTGCCGGCGCATCGCTCGCATAGATCAACGAAGTGCCCGTACGGGCTGACCCGAGCAACGAGGTGCCCACTGAGCGAACGATATGCGTACGCCCAGTCGCCTTGACCACACAGCACCCAACCCAAGTGCTCTAGACGGGCTCGTGCAAAGCGGTGATTGAGCGCATGCCACTGCATGCCGAGCAGGGGGACGAGTTCGGGATCATCCACCAGGCGAAGCCTGCCGGCCGACGGCTGACCCCCGCCACCGGGTTTCGCCGGTCGGCTGTCGTGCAACTAGTGTTGCGTGATTCTGGTTGTGTTATTTCGCGTTGTTGTCGACGAGTTTCTTGATGTTGGTCTGGACGAGGCGGACCTTGGCGAGGATCTCTTCGCTGGTGGCGGTCCAGGTGAACGGCTTCGCGTCGATGTTCCAGGTGTCGATGTAGTCCTTGATCTGTTTGATCAGCACGTTCACCGAGGTGAAGGTGCCGCGGCGGATCGACTGGCGGGTCAGGATCTCGAACCAGGTCTCGATCTGGTTGATCCAGCTCGATCCGACCGGGGTGAAGTGGAACTTGACGTGCGGATTCTCCTCCAGCCAGGCTTCCACCTCTGGCGTGGTGTGGGTGGACAGGTTGTCCAACACGACATGGACCTCTTTGCCCGCGTGGGGTTTGACGGCCTTCTTCAAGAAGGCCAGGAAGTTCACCCCGTCCCGGGTCGGCGTGGCCTCCCCGACGACCTGGCCGGTGCCCACATCCAAAGCGGCGAACAGGTTCGTGACACCGTGCCGCACATAGTCGTGGGTGCGTTTCTCGGCGACGCCGAAGTCCAACGGCAGCAACGGCTGGGTGCGGTCCAACGCCTGGATCTGAGTCTTCTCATCGATGGAGAGCACCACCGCCCCACCGGGCGGGTCCAGATACAACCCGACCACATCGGCGACCTTGTCCGCGAACGCGGGATCCTTGGACAGCTTGAACGTGGCATGCCGGTGCGGCGCAAGCCCCTCCTCCCGCCACACCCGAGCCACATAGCTCCACGACACACAGATCCCCTCGACCCGCTTCAGATACCCAGCCAACCCACGGGTCGACCAGTGCGACAGCCCCGTCCCAGCCGGCGGAGAAGTCCTGGTCAACGCCACCACCCGAGCCCGCACCCGCGGTGGAACCTGCACCCGCGGCGCAGCCCGATCACGATCGTCCAACCCGGCCAGGCCATGCTCGGCGTGGCGGCGGACCCACCGATCCACCGTCGGCAATGACACCCCCGCCAACTCCGCGATGTCCTTACGACGCCGCCCTTCCCCATGCCACAACACGATCCGCGCCCGAGTCGCCAGCACGGCCGACACATCCCGACTGTTCACCAACGCCCGCAACTCAGCGTCCTGCTCCACCGAAAGCTCCACACCGAGTCAACGAGCCACAACCAGAAAAGTAACGCAACCAGAATCACGCAACACTAGCGTGCTATTAGGCCAGGTCTACGACGGTCGTCAACGGTCACTCAGGAATAGGGCCGCAACGAAACTTGAGCCACTACCAGTGTTCCCCACCAGACTTCAAAGCTGGGCATTCACGACCCGCTGCGTTGACAGGAACTTGGCTCCGGTGAGCCGCGGCTCCGACGCGGCCTCAGGCAGACTCGACGGAGCCGAGCGAGTGAACCTCGGCGTACTCCTCGACGGTCATACCCATCAGCACCAGGTCGTGGTGGGCCCCGGCGAAGAACTGTCGGCGCCGCCGCCGACCCTCCTCGATGAAGCCGAGCTTCTCGTGAAGCTTCATGCGGGCGGTGTTGTAGGCATACATGTCAACATCACACTTCTGGAAGCGGCGTTCGCCGAACATGTACCGCAGCAACAGGTTGATCGCTTCGCTTGCGTAGCCGCTGCGATGGAAGTCGCCACCGATTGTGATGCCGTAGGAGAAGACTCCGGCGTTCTTGTCAACGTCAGTCGTGCCGAGCCAGCCGACGAGCCGGCCCTCGGAGAGTGACTCGATACCGAGGCTGAAGGTGTCGTCGTCTTGTGTCCCGACTTTGCTCTCAGCCCATTGGAGGTAGCTGGCCTTGGAGCGTGGCGGGTGCAGCGCCCCGGCGTTCCGCATGACTGTCGAGTCCTGATCAAACTCCAACGCGAGCTGCTGCCACTCGTCCGGCTCGCCACCCCTTAGCCGCACCCGCTCGCCAACCCAGATCGAGGCCATGCGCTCGGACCTTAGCAAAGCGGTCTATCCCCGGACGGGCCGTTCTCGCGTCTGGCGGCCACTCGGATAGCGCGCACTCGCACTGGCCCAGCGTGATCCCCCGACCAGCGCTATCCGACGACTGGCGCCTGGTCGCCGCCCAGCTGAGCGCCGTCGGTCAGCTCGCCATCGCCGAGCGCGCGCTGCGCCTCACGTCAGGCGATTCAGGTACGCCGCTCTGGTCGAGGCCCTCGGCTGGTGCACCCCCACCTACCGAGGGCCGCTCTGTCTCACTTCGCGTTGCGGCGCTTGTCGCTGGCCTTGTGTAGGCCGTTCACCAGCTGCGCCACCGCGATCCCGACGCCGGTCCAGCCCTCCTCACCGTCGATCGGCCGGTCGTCCACACCCTCGCCGCCGATGTACAGACCGCCGTTGTCCATCGCCTTGACCTGGATCGTCAGCACCAGGCCTTTCTTCTGCGGCGACTCCTCGACCGTCTTCGCGAGGATCGCCCGCAGTGCCTCCGGACTGATGGCCATGCTTCCTCCTTGCGTGCCGCCACCGTGGGGTGCCAGGAGTCGAACCTGGCCGAAGACCGTCGCCCCTCCTGCTGCTACGGAGTCACCGACTCACACGCCCTCTTGAGGGAGGCGTACGCCCCATCCCAGTCGTTCGGCTCGCCATCCCGGATGTTCTCCGCCGCCGCCGTCACGTCGTGCGCTGCCTCGTGGATCGCCTCGTCGGTGGAGGCGACCGCCTGCACGTACACCTCGGTCGCCTTCCGGTAGTCCCGCAACTCCTTCTCGCTGTACTTGCCGAACAGCTCGCACGCAGCGACTCCGTACTGGTCCACCATCTGTGTCTCAACGGCGACAGGAGTCGGGGTCGCCGTGGGCGTCCTCTCCGCCGCCTGTTTCGGCGTCTCTACGGGCTGGGAAGGCGACGGGTCGTCCGTTGGAGCTGCCCCTCCGCATCCCGCGAGCAGGACAACGCCTGCAGTCGCCAGGATCAGCTTCCTCATCTTTCCACGTTCCTCTCTCGTGCCAGAACCGTCGTGGCCTGGTGAGAACCCCTCGGCTCCTCGTCGGCTTGCTCTCGTCAAGCTGCGAAGTTGGGAGACCGGCCGGCGCTCCGGAGGAGTGAGCGCCGGGCCGGTCGGGGTGCCGGTCACCTCCGGGGGACGAGAGGTGACCGGCGGTCTCGCTACGCACATGCCCATGGAGAAGTCGGCGGCCGCGGCGCAAGGGACGTGCGACCCTAGCCGGACGCCGTACCGTCGCGCGTGACCCCATGCACTGGACGAAGCCGATTGGGCTGCACCCAGCCGTCCGACCGACGAGAGGCGCCCTCAGCCCCCGCCTCATGCATGTTGATGGCTGGCCCAGCTGATCAGATCTCGCGCACCGTTCCACTCGGGTCGAGCCCGGTGTGGGTCAGCTGAGCCTTGATCCCGGCGGTGTCGAAGCGCCCAACTGGTGTCTGCGGTGCCGCAGGTGAGCAGTACCCGCGGGTGTCCGGGCAGGCGCGCCGCCACGGCCGGCGGGTAGACCGGGTCCTTGGAGCGCACGAATCTGGCGTTGTTGGGGCTGAGGACCGAGGCAGCTCGTGATCAGGGTGCCCGTTCCTACGGATAAAGAGGTCGACCGTTTCTGGCCAGCTCTCGCCGTTCCATTCGCGTGCCTCTAGGACGGGTCCGCGCCGGTCATGAGTGGTCTGTCAGAGGTAGCCGCTATGTGCTGTCCATTCCGCGGACGGTTCAGCGTCACCCGTCACGGAGTGCACGCTCAAGCTCCACCCGATGTGCCGCGGTCCAGTCGTAGGAGGCGCGTCCGGACTCCACCGCGCCCAGGTCGCGCAGCCGCTGATAGCCGCGGTGTCCGGCGTCTGCGAGGTCTGCAATTCCGCGCCAGGTCTGGTCATGGCGCGCTAGTACGGTCGCGATCAGCTCGGAGCGGTCGGCGAGCCCGTAGGCGTCACACATCAAGCGCATCAGCCTGCCCAGCGTCCTCGGTTCAGGGCGGTCTGGTGCGAATCGAGCTGCAGGATATGCCCAACAGATGTCCGCCACGTCGTGAATGCGGGGTCCGGGAGTGGAGTCGTCCCAGTCGATGAACGCCACCGGGCGATAGGTTCCGTCGCCGGTGTCACGGAAGACGGTGTTGTTCGGGCAAAGATCGTTGTGACAGAGGGTCTCCTGGTCGTCGGCGAGCGGGGTTCCGGCGGTGAGGTCGTGGAACTCCCGCACGAGTTTGGCGACCCCGACAAGGCTCTCGTCCGACAACACTCCCGGCGGAGTGACCTGGTTTTCAGCGGGCCGCAGGGCCAACGTGGGAAGGGGGGCCCACCCTGGAACGTAGGTGAGCATCTGGCGGCCCTCGTTGTCGACGCCCAGGAAGCGAGGGGCACCTGTCCAGCCACGTTCTTCAAGATGGCTTAGCAGCGCACGAGCGTCGTCAGGGCGACCAGGCGGCCGTCGTCGAACCGTGTTGCCAATGCGGACAACCTTGTTGATGCGGCCACCAGGCAGCTCGGTCACGATTACAGCTCCTTCCACATGGGTCGACGAGCCTTGCAGTGGACACAGACCCGTGCCACTCGTTTTCCCATCGGGGAGAGCGGGCAGATCTGGCCCTGGCGAAGTCCGGCTCCGGCGACCAACGAGCCCCCGAGGTGCCCCACGGACCCCTGATGATCGACCGGTCGCTGTCGGCCGGTCGCCGTGCAACCTGCGCGCAATTAAGCACGGCCTGCACCGGTCATGAGCGGTCAAATGGGAGTAACCACCAGGCGAGACGCGAGCGCCCCCAGGGGTGCACGCCAGCCTTCCAAGCTAGTGCTCATCAACCAGTAGACAGGCCCGCCTCACAAGGCTCGACGTTAGCCCTGTGGGGTCGCCAGGACGGATGCGCTTTCCCAGCGCCTGCAAAGGCGGCTAGCTGGTCCAAGCGCTTGGGCTGCTCAGGAGTGACCTGCCTCGGCCGATGGCTTCGGCCTGGGTAGTAATCATCTCGACCAGTTCGTCCTTGGCCGTCAGTGCGCTCTCCGCGAGATCAGCGGATACGGGACGCTCAGGCGAGCGTGTTCGAACTCGTCTTCGTCGACGACCTCGAGGAAGCGACCAGGGTTGTCTACGACGTCGAGCTCCAGATCGTCATATGACCACGCTCCCTCCTGATACATCGGAGGCCAGACGTCGGCGGCCATCCATGCGCCGGCGGGATCCGCCCAGAACCAGATCGCCGCACCAAAGCTCCGCGGTCTTGGCACCGGTGGTGCCGGGCTGCGACGCCATCCTCGACATCGGCCTGGCGCATCCAGTTGCGCAGACATGACTCGGCGATCCCGAAATCGGCGGCGACCTGCTTGATCGTCTGTCCCGGCTCACGCCGGCGAGCGACGTTCACGACGTCGTCGCGGAACTCCTTGGGGTAGGGCTTTGGCACAGAGCACATCCTCCCAGCAGCACCTGTCGGCACCACAGATCAGATGTCACCTACTCGTGCAGCAGTCCCTGCGTCTACATGGCGCTGATGAGCCTGGACCCCACCGGCCAGGGCCGCAAACGATGGACCCAGCGCTGGAAGGCACCGCTCAACGCCTTCCAGATCGCGCTCGAAGGCCGCCTCACCCCGGCCAACAACTGACCAATTCAACAACCAAGATCAGCCGTTAACTTGACACTCCCGGATCCAGGCTTATAGGGCATGGGGCATGGGTGCGCCTTGGTACAAGCTCTGCAGGCGTGACCAGGCAGCGGACCGGGCGGTCCGGCTCATGGATCCGCTCGGCGAGGAGCCGGCCGGCGTTTTGCGTCATCGTGCCGAGGTCGTGTCGAACTGTGGTCAACTGGAAGACGTCCCAGGACGCCATGGAGATGTCGTCAAACCCGATGACCGTGAGTTGTTCGGGCACTGCCACACCGCGGGCGAATGCGGCGTTGTAACCGCCGAGGGCGAGGACGTCGTTGGCGCAGAACACCGCGGTCGGCCTGGGATGCTCGTCGAGGAGCTCCAGCATCAGCGTCCGTCCGGTCTCGTAGTCATAGGTGCCTCGGCGCACCATGCGGCTGGGGAGGGCGAAGCCTGCGTCGGCAAGAGCGCCGCGAAACCCTGCCTCTCGGTCTCGAGACGTACTCGTGCGTTCAGGGCCGAAGATCGCGCCGATCCGCTGGTGCCCAAGGTCAAGTAGTTTGCAGCCGACGAGCTCGGCGCCACCGATGTTGTCCACGACACAGGAGTCTGCTTTCGGTTCGTCCACTTTGCGGCTGAGGTAGACGAATGGGATGGAGTGGCGGGCGAGCTCGTGTGGCAGCGGTGACCCGATCAGGGTCGTGGTCAGGACGACGCCGTCGACGGTGTGCCCGAGGAGCCTGTCCAGGCTGGTCGTGGTGTCGGTCGTCTCGGCGAGAACGACCATGCGGTAGCCGAGCCGATCGAGCTCGTCATGGAGTGGACCGAGCAGGTGGGGATAGTACGGATTGGTCAGGTCGCTGACCACCACGCCGATCTTGCGGGTTGCGCGGGTGGAAAGGCTGCGACCGATCTCGCTTGTGACGTAACCGAGGGCCGCGGCCGCGGCCATCACCTTCTTCCTCGTCTCCTCGGATACACCGGGCCTGCCCAGTAACGCCCTGGACACCGTCGGCTGCGACACGCCCGCTATCCGGGCGACCTCTTTGCTGGTCACCGACATCCCGGCCTCCGAAGCTCGTGTCGCATCCTCATCCGCATACGCATTCGACATCTCGCACTTAGTGTCACGTGATTCTGATGGATTTGCTTGGCGCTGTTGTCCACGAGTTTCTTGATGTTGGTCTGGACGAGTTGGACCTTGGCGAGGGTCTCCTCGACTGTGGCGGTCCAGGTGAAGGGCTCGGAGTTGGTGTTCCAGTGTTCGATGTAGGCGCGGATCTGGCTGATGAGGACCTTGACCGCGCCGAAGGTGCCGCAGCGGATGGCCTGGCGGGTGATGATGCCGAACCAGGTCTCGATCTGGTTGATCCAACTCGAACCGACCGGGGGTGAAGTGGAAGGTGACGTGCGGGTCCTTCTCCAACCAGGCTTGGACGTCGGGCGTGGTGTGGGTGGACAGCTTGTCCAGCACGACGTGGATGTCCTTGCCCCTGTGTGGCTTGACAGCCTTCTTCAAGAAGGCAAGGAAGTTCTTCCCGTCACGAGTCGGCCTGCACTCCCCATACACGTGCCCGGTGGTGACGTTCAACGCGGCGAACAGGTTCGTCGTGCCGTGCCGGACGTGCGAACAGAATAACGAGACATTAGATCCTGAAGGCGCGAATCTCAAACATGTTAACGGAAAGTATTGCAGACCCCCACCGGCGCTGCTACGGTGCCTGGTAACTTCGCATACGCATGCAAGACCAGTGAGCGCTCGAGCGCGCGTCGCGTGACAGCCACGAGCTTCAACGGCGCGCGTCCGCCATGGCGTCGATTCGCCACCGCCGCTCCACGTGCTGCTCCGCGGGCTATCCCAGCAGTTCCCTGTCCACGCAGGTCACCAGTCAGACGGCCACAGAGCACCGAGGCCGGAGGGAGACACGGACGGATGACTCCAGCAAGACTGACACGGCACGAGTTCTTGAAACTTAGCAGCGGGTTGGCTTCAGGTGCTCTCCTTCTCAGCGGCTGCGAGCTTCTGTCCACACAGCCGGACAAAAAGGATGGGCGGCAGGGCCCGCGCGGTCAGAACCAGAAGAAGGGGCCGGAAGCGCCAATGCTTGCCCAGCAGGTGAAGGAAGGCAAGCTGCCGCCTGTGAAGGAGCGGCTGCCGAAGCGGCCCCTTGTTCTCGAGCCGATCGAACGAGTCGGTACGTACGGCGGCACGTGGAACAGCTACATGTTGGGGCCCGCCGACACCCCGATCCTGGGACGTACGTTCTATGACCGCCTCGTCCACTGGGACCCTGAGTGGAACGAGATCGTCCCGAACCTCGCCGAGAGCTTCGACGTCAACGATCAGGGGACCGAGTACACCTTTACCCTCCGCGAAGGGGTGAAGTGGTCAGACGGCAAAGCGTTCACTGCCGACGACATCATGTTCTGGTACGAAGACGTCTTCATGAACAAGGAGCTGACCCCCGCCTACGCGTTCTATCTCACCAGCGGCAGCGACCTGCATCCGGTCAAGGTCGAGAAGATCGACACGTACAGCTTCCGCTTCGTGTTCCGCGAGCCGAACGGTCAGCTTCTGACGTGGCTCGCCACGTACGACACCTCCTTCAAGGAACTGCCCGCCCACTACCTGAAGCAGTTCCACAAGAAGCACAACCCCGACGTCGACGCGCTCGCGAAGAAGGAGAACTTCTCGGACTGGGTCGGGCTGTACGGCGCCAAGGCAGACTGGTGGGCCAACCCGGAGATGCCGCGCCTGCACGGCTGGGTCCCGACCGCCGCACTGGGTGAGGGGTTGGGGCACGTCAAGTTCGAACGCAACCCCTACTACTTCAAGGTCGATCCCGAAGGAAGCCAGCTGCCCTACATCGACCGCGTGGTGTTCAGCATCTTCACCGAAGAGGAACCCATGCTGTTGAGCGCCTCGGGTGGAGACATCGACCTGACGTTCCGCACGATCAACACGGCGAACAACAAGCCCGTCCTCGCCCGGAGCAGGAGCCAAGGCGAGTTCGAGTTCTTCGACATGGAGCCGAGCCAGCTCAACACCACCTGGATCACGCTCAACCTCAACCATCAGGACCCGGTCAAGCGTGAAATCTTCCGCAACCGCGACTTTCGGATCGGGCTGTCACACGCCATCGACCGGCAGGAAATCATCAAGTCCGTCTACCAACGTCAGGGCGAGCCGTGGCAGATCGCCCCGCGACCCAACGCGCCGTACTGGGACGACGGCGGCGAGATGGCCAAGCAGTACACGGAATACGACCCCAAGGAAGCGAACAAGTACCTCGACCGGGCGGGATACACGAAGCGAAACTCCGAAGGGATCCGGCTCGGTCCGGACGGAAATCCCATCACGTTCGTCATGCTGACCAAGACCTTCTACTTCGGCATGGTCGACACCATGGAGATGGTGCGGAAGTTCTGGCGTGAGGTCGGCGTCGACATGCGGGTCCGGCCGGCAGAGGACTCCTACTTCGAGGCCACGGTCGAGGCCAACCGCCACGAGGGCGCGGTCGACACCGGCGACATCGGCTACAAGGACGTCATCATCGACCCGCGCTGCTTCATTCCGGCGGTCCTGCAGGGCGCGTTCTGGGCCATGCTGTGGTACCGCTGGTTCGTCGGCGACCCGGGAGACAGCGAGGAACCGCCGCCTCCGATGCTGAAGCAGATGGACCTCTACCGGAAGACGCTGCGCTCCAAGGCCTCGGTGGACGAACAGTACGACGTGATGGCCCAGATTCTCAAGATCTCGAAAGAGCAGTTCTGGAACATGGGTATCGCGTTGCCACCCGTCGGCTATGGCACCGTGACCAATCGACTGAAGAACGTGCCCACGTCGATGTGGGACGCGTTCAGGTGGCCGACTCCCGGGCCGACGAATCCTCCGCAGTACTTCCTGACCCAGTAGCGGCCGGCGCGGGACCGACTGACCACGCCGGCACACGGCAAAGAGGGCGCTACGACCAAGAGTTGGAGACATGACGTACGCAGACAGGCAGTGGCACGACAAGCCGCTTCGAGTAGTGCAGACCGTCCTTCGGGAAATCGACATCGAGGGCTACGACCCACAGGCGGTCGTCGACTACGTCAAGCGGCTCCACGGCAACGTACTGATCGTCAACGGGGGCGGCTTGTGGGCCTTCTATCCCAGCGATGTGCCGGGCCACCACAGGGTCGCCGGCATGTCCGGCGACATCCTGCGTGAGCTGCGCGACCTGACCGCGAAGGACGGGATTCGCCTGCTCGCCCGTGTTGACTTCCGCGGCGGACACCGTGACATGTTCGAGGCGCATCCGGACTGGTTCAGCTACGACGGACAGGGCCAACCGCTGTTCATCAGTGGGCTCCACGCGGCCACGCCGTGCAGCCCGTTCCGTAACGAGGGCTACGGGTTCAAGATCGTCCGGGAGATCCTCCAACGCTACGCCGTCGACGGGATCTGGGAGAACGCCCCTTCGTTCGGCCCGCTGGCCTACGGCCCGGACGTCGAACGGCGCTTCAGGCAGGACACGGGTCTCGAACTGCCCCGCGACGAGTCGTGGGACGATCCTGCCTATCGGGCTTGGCGGGAGTGGCGTCACACGTGTGTTCAGCGGCATTCGGAAGACTTCCGCCGCCTGATCAAGAGCTTCGGTGACGACAAGGCGTACGTCGCCGAGGGACCGTCAGGGCTGGACGCGGGCTGGCTCGACCGGTCAGCCCTGGATCTGCAACGGCTCGGTCCGTTGTGGGACATCGTTGCCGCCCCCACGTTCGACCTGATCAAGGGGTCCTACGGCTCGGGGCTCCTGCCGGCTCCGGTGTGGCGGTGCGAGGAGGCGACGAAGTATCTGCGCGCCGCGGCCCCCGGCAAGCCCGCGACAATCCTCTTCGGTCCGTTCGACAACTCCTCCCGCTACACCTCCGTCGTCACTGCCGAACTCCGCCTCTGGCTCGCGGGAGCACTGGCGAACGGCGGTGGATTCTGGGACTGCACCTTCGTCGGCACGCATGGCAAGGACTTTCTCGACCAGCGCGGCCAGGAAGACATCGGCGAGTTCTTCCAACTGCTCGAACGCAAGGAGGACGTGTTCGACGAGGTCGAGTCCGTCGCCGACGTGGCCGTTGTGCACTCCAGGCTGGTGCAGGAGCGCTTCGGGTCGAATGACCCGCACAAGGATGGCTACATCCAACACGTACGCGGTGTCGAGCTCGCACTGCTCGACAACCACGTCCCGTACGACCTGGTCCTGGACACGAGAATCGACGCGCAGACGCTCAGCAGGTACCGCGTCGTAGTCCTGCCCAATGCAGCGGTGCTCTCACCGGAGCAGGAGTCCACGATCCGCGAATACGTCCGCTCTGGCGGCGGCCTCGTGGCGACCTACGAGACCTCCCTGTACGACGCGGACCTCCAGCGCCGGGACGACTACGGCCTGAGCGACGTGTTCGGTGCCCACAACCTCGGGGTGCGACGCGGGCCCCTTGTCTACGGCTACTCCTGGATCGCCGAACGGACCTCACTGACCGAAGGGCTGGACGACACCCAGATCTGCACGAACAACGGGTACATCTGGCTCACCTCGGCGCAACCCGGCTCGGTTCCGGTCACGCTGATTCCGGAGATCGTCCCGCAGCCGCCCGAACGCGGTTGGGGTCCGGCCGTGACCAAGCGCGGCGAGCCGACGGGATTCGAACCGATGCGGTCGTCCCTGCCCGTCGTCGTCACCCAGCAGTTCGGCACCGGTCGGTCGGTCTTCTTCCCCGGGCAGACGGACAAGCTCGCCGCTTCGGACGGTCACCCCGACTACGGGCTGCTCCTCCACAACGCCATCCGCTGGGCGGCCGGCGACACGGCCCCGTTGGTGGCGACCGATGCGCCGGCGGCCGTGCACGTGACCCTGATGCGGCACCGCGACGGGCGGCTCATTGTCCACCTGCTCAACTACTGCGGCGGATACCGCCGACCCATCACCGAGATCCAACCGGTCACCAACGTGACGATCGACCTGCGCTGCCCAGTGGCACCAGAGTCGGCTCGGCTGCTCCGCGGCGACCGTGAGCTCGAAGTCAAGCATGCGAACGGTCGTGCGACGTTCACCGTGCCCGTTGTCAACGACTACGAAGCCGTCGTGCTAGGGCCCATCGGACCGGAGGACGAGTGAAGATCACCGATGTACGAGTGCTGCATGTCCGCGGACCGGCCTACGATCGCCCCGCCATGTTCCGGCAGAGCAGAACGCTGCACCACTATGACGAGTACGCCCCGGCATCGGAGTGGCAGAGCGGCGGAGCTTCGCCGCAGGTGTCGGCGTACTACCTGCGAATCGAGGCGGGCGATCAGTTCGGTCTGTATGGTCCGGTGGACCGTCCCGCCGCCGACCTGGTGCTCTCCGACCTACGAGAGTTCCTGATCGGCAAGGATCCGCGTCAGTTCTCGATTTTGTGGGACCAGCTCTATCGCATCGACCGACACGCTCGGTCGAGCCACCCGATGATGGCGATCAGCGCCGTCGACAACGCCGTGTGGGATCTGCTCGGGCGCCACTACGACGCACCGGTGTGCCAACTGCTCGGCGGACCGCGCTCACCCGAGATCG
The DNA here is from genome assembly GCF_014873875.1 of Actinopolymorpha pittospori. Lineage (GTDB taxonomy): Bacteria > Actinomycetota > Actinomycetes > Propionibacteriales > Actinopolymorphaceae > Actinopolymorpha > Actinopolymorpha pittospori. The sequence continues at coordinate 5,060,906 of NZ_JADBEM010000001.1, forward strand.
ACGCCTACGCAAGCACGCTTGGAACCTCGCTGGCCGCCGATGACGTGGAGGAGACCAGCCAGCGCCTGCTCAAGGAGGGTTTCAGACACCAGAAGTGGTTCTTCGGGTACGGTCCACGCGATGGCGCGGAGGGCCTTGGCGCCAACGTCGACCTCGCCCGCCGCCTGCGCGTCGCGGTCGGAGACGATGTCGAGCTGTCCTTCGACGCGTTCATGAGCTGGACCGTGCCGTACGCAAGGGAATGGCTGCGCCGCGCCGCTCCCTATCGCCCGTACTGGCTCGAGGAGCCCTTGCCCGCCGACCAGCTGGAGGCGCTGGCGGCGCTGCGCGGCGAGACCGAGGTTCCGCTCACGGCCGGCGAACACCTCTACGGCCGGTGGGAGGCCTACCGTTACCTCGAAGCCGGCGCTATCGACGTGGTCCAGTCGGACCCGGAGTGGTGCGGTGGCGTGACCGAGCTGGTCCAGATCTGCACGGTCGCCTCACTTCGTGGAGTCCCGGTCATCCCACACGGACACGGAATTCGCGCCGCCCTTCACGTCGTCGCGAGCAGGCCGCCGAGTGTGTGCCCGAAGATCGAGTACCTCGTCAACCGCGTGTACCAGAAGCTGCACTTCGAGAAGGACTTCCCCACTCCGGTCGGCGGGCGAGTCGCGGTCGGGACGGCACCTGGCTTCGGGATCGAACTCGACGACTCGAAGATCGAGACCATCGCCACGCTCTGACGCCCTTTTCGGTCCGCTCATCTTCATCAACTCGACCGAGCTGCAGACGCTGCCGCTGGCTCTGGCGTTGTTCCGAGGTGAGTCGTTCACCCAGGTGAACCTCCTGATGGCGGGCTGGTTGATTCACGCGGAACCCGCGGTACAAGCGGCTTGGATCGCTGGCGTGGTGGCGCTCTGCGTCGCGATCGTGGTGTATTCGGCGCGACTTTGCGCCAGAGCATGGGTCGAGTCGGATCGTGCTACGACAACGCTGCCGCCGAGAGCTTCTTCGCGATCTTGAAAGCAGAGATCGGGACCGAGGTCTGGCTCAGCAAACAGGCCGCCCGGTCGGCCTCCCACGGGTTCGTTCGTGGGACGCCGACCCTGGCCACGCGTCCCTTCTACTCCCAGTACAGCCCTTCACTCCGTGAGGACTCGGGGAACGGGCGTTTGGTCACTCGGGTCACCTCGACCCCATCGAGGCTGCCGCGGACAATGATCGGGTTTCGACGCAGGGTGACTTCCATCTCGTCGTGCAGGATGGGGGCGTCTTGGTCCGAGTACCATTCGCGGCGTCCCCACCTTCGCGGTATCGCAGGGCGCCCCAACTCCTCTACTGTGAGTTTTCCGTTGCCTTTTCCGTGGGTGTCGCGAAGAACGACGGACCAGTCGTCGTCCAGATGCGCGCTCCAGAGCGCGATTGCGTCGTGGGACCCTTGCGACGAGAAGAACAGTGCCCATGCGTCGGCGTCCGGAGTTGGGATGCGACGCCGGAAGCGTGCTCCACGCAGGAACGCGGCGGCCGCTGCGTAGGAGTAGTAGGACGGTTTCGGTGTCTCGTCCGCGCGGATGAGACCGAAGTTGTCCTCTGGCTCAGTTGCGCCCCACCCGTCGTCTTGGAGGTCATACCACCACAGGCCCTTGAGATAGGGCAACGTCGCCGCGAGTAGATACATCCTGGCGCAATGTGCGCCCGCCCGGTTCGTCGCGATTCCGCGTTCGTCGATCTGTGTTGGCCATCCCATCTCAGTGACGTAGACGGGAAAGTCACGGCCACCGTTGTGGTCTCGGAGCTTGGATTGGAGCCAGTCCATGCGGGTGAGCCAGGCCTCCGGTCTGCGGGCTTGGAGCTCCTCGCCCCAGTTGTAGGGGTGCGCGGAGACCACGTCGCAGTGCTGCAGAAGGCCGCCGGCGAGCGTGCCGTCGAGAAAGCCGTTGTACATCGCCGCATTGGTCATGGCACCAGCGACGACGGTGATGTTCGGGTCGACCTCCTTCAGCGCCACAGAGACGGTGCGGACAAGGCGCATGTAGTCGGCCGGATCGCCTGGACCGGTGACTCCTCCGATGGGGATGTCCCACTCGTTCCAGATCTCGAACTTGTTGACGACGCCCCTGAAGTGCTTGGCCATGAAGGTCGCGTACCGCGTGAAGGCGGCCATCGCGGCTTCGGACGTTGGACGCTCACCCTGGTCGTAGAACCTGTTCCCATAGTCGAGGATGATGAGAACGTCCAAGCCGGACGCGACCGCGGACCGGACGTACTCATCCTGCGCGGGAGGGACGGAAAGTACGCTGGGTTGGGTCTCGACCTGTCCCCAGGAGATCTCATCGCGTATGGTGGTGGCCCCCGCTTGCCGCAGGATGTCTGTGAGCGAATCAGGGTTGCCTTTTCCCTGGCCGATGAAATGCGTTCCCGCACCCATGAGGAGCAGATCTCCACTGTGCCGGACAGCATCTACGGATCTTGTCGGGGTAGCGTGTGTTTGGGTGCGGGAACTTATGGAACTAACCCCCAGTGCACCTCCGAGACCGCCAAGTAAACGCCGTCTGCTGAGTAGGTCACGCATCACCACTTGCCCCTTTCGAGAGCATGGGGTCCAGACAGTTGGAGAGCAGAGGCTCGATTAGAGCCGAGGTCTGAGCACTTCGGTTGATGGGCAGACGACCTCGACCGCTCTGAATCGCAGTCGTGACATGTAGTGCGCGAAATGCGAGAAACGTCAGCAAGCTAATGCGGCCCCGATATGGTGTCAAGGCTGACTCGACCTTATTGGCCCCGCCTGTGCTCGGGTGGCCGGCGCTGGCCGCCCCAGCCGCCGGTGTCGCCTATGCGGCCGTGAGCATCCCTGCGGCGCGTTCGGCGAGGGCGTAGACGGTGGCGTTGGTGTTTGCGGAGACGATGGACGGCATGACCGAGGCGTCGGCGACGCGGAGTCCGCTGATGCCGCGCACGTGAAGGTCAGTGTCGACGACGGCATGCTTGTCGCTACCGATCCGGCAGGTTCCGACTGGATGCATGTACGACGCGAGGGTCCCGCGTACGTAGGCCCGCAGCCCGCTGTCGTCCTCGACGCCGGGGCCTGGCTGTATCTCGCCGTCGCGCCATCCGGCGACCGCGTCCGCCTCGTGTATCCCTCGGGAAGATCGTCCGAGGGCGCGCGAAGCTCGTGGCGTCGACGAAGATCAGCTGGAGGTCCGGGCCATCCAGGCCCGGCCGGCTGCGTAACAGGCCAAGCGCCTCTCCATGGTTGTACGTTCCTGGCGGAATGGCCGTGCCGCCTGGTAGGCGAGGTTGGCGACAGGGTGGTCCTGCAAGTTCGACCCGACGCCGGGAAGGTCCGCGGCGACCTCGATCCCCAACTCGTGCAGCTGGGACGGTGGACCGATGCCCGAGAGCATCAGTACCTGCGGTGAGCCGATGCTGCCCGCGGTCAACACCACCTCTGCTGAACAGCCGACAGAGGTTAGGGACCCTCCGACGCTGTACTCGACCCCGGTGCGGCGTCCGCGCGTGATGAGGACGCGGTGGACGAGTGCGTCGGTCACGACGTCCAGTTTGGAGCGGGCGAGCGCCGGAGTGAGATAGGCGTCGGCGGCACTCTGCCTCCGTCCATCGATGATGTTCAGGTCGGTCCAGCCGAATCCCTCCTCGTCGCCGCCGCTGATGTCGGTGGCGCGACGGTGCCCGACCTCCGTCGCGGCCTGGAGGAGCGCGGTCGGAACGGGATGAGGAGGACTCGCGGGCGCCACGGTCAGCGGGCCATCGACACCTCGCAGGTCGGAGACTCGCCCGACGGCGTTCTCGCTGCGCCTGAAGAAGGGGAGGAGGTCCGCGAAGCCCCAACCCGTCGCGCCGGCGGCCACCCAGGCGTCGTAGCTGGACCGGTGCCCCCGGACGAACACCATGCCGTTGATGGCGGATCCTCCGCACGCGGGGCGTTCTACACGCGCCACGGGGGCGCGAAGTAGGCAGTCACCGAAGGGTCAAAGCGGAGTCCCTGATCGAATACCAGAAGCGCGACGACGAGCGGCGCCGCGCGGCGGTGGACGAGCTCTCCGCTCTATCACAGGAGCTAGGGTGTAACCCAGTGTCATTCGTTGTGGTCTACGACGCATGAGTGCTCTACGGCAACAACGTTCGGGATCTGCTGATCCGCCTCGGCAGGGCGCGGCTCTTCCAGGCCAAGTGGACCAACCAGATCCTCGATGAGACGTTCGCGGCCATACGAACACAACGACCAGACATCGACCCGGCAAAGCTCGACGAAGTGCGGTCCCGGATGATCAGAGGCATCCGGGACTGCCTCGTCCTTGGCTACGAAGACCTCATCGAGTCGGTGAAGGGGATCCCCGACCCGGACGATCGCCACGTCGTCGCTGCCGCGATCAAGTCCCACGCGCATGTGATCGTCACCTACAACCTGAAGGACTTCCCGGACGCCGCCCACAAGAAGTTCGGCATGGAGGCTGTCCATCCCGACGACTTCGTGCTCAGCCAGATCGACCTTGATGAGGACGCCGTCCTGGACGTGCTGCAGCAGCTCTCTGAGAACTGGAGGGGCAACCCTTCGATCCCTCAGGTCCTTGAGCAGCTGGAGACGGAGTTCCCCAAGACTGTCGCAGCGCTGCGGGGGCGCGACGACAGGCAGGTGCGGAGGCTGGCCGGGGCCCTCAAGGCCCGCGCCAAGTCCGGGTACGAGGGGTTCCGGGGGACCCGGGAACATCGGGGGTCATAGCGCCCAGGCGTTCTCGTCGTACTCCTGTGGCTTGGGCTGTGGTTCCTGCCCTGCGCACAGCTGACGGCCACGGTTGGCGGCCTGCTCTGCTGAGTCCGTCCACTCGGCCGGCAGGCCGAGCCATTCACGGAGCCCCTGCCCGTGGTAGGCGAGCATCCGGTAGGACAATATGCCGTCCCCGATCCGCTCCAGCACCATGTCGACCGCGTCGTCGACGCGCGCCGTGGGCACCACCTCGAGCAGGCCGGCGTCGATCCCGGCGTAGAGCACGTCAGCGATCCGGGAGCGGGTGACCATGCGCGGGCTGGCGTAGTGCCGGGCCCGGTACAGCCGATCTTGGATGTCCTCGAACGTGTCGCCGGCGGAGACGGCTAGGACGGTGTCTTGCCCGTCGACGCGCTCACCGCGCCGGATGCGGTGCGGGCCCTCCAGTATGGGGGAGAGGAGCTTGTCATCGAGCGGGCCGCGCCAGGTGCCATCGGCGGAGAAGATGCCGTCGCGGTTGGCAGCATGGATCGCTTCCACGGCCTTCGTCCAGGTCGTGACGGCGGGCGCCCACGGGCACCTCGAAGCCGTCGGCCTCCATCTTGTACCGCTTCTGTCCCCCACAGGAACATGATGCCTCGAACACGCGTTCGAGTAAACCGGGGGCCTAGTCGGCCGCACCTTCCTGAGGGACCAGCCGCACCCGATCCGGGTCTACCCGGGTCGTGGCGCACAGCCGTTCGAGCGGCATGTTGGCGTGTGCTTCGTCAAGTTTGGATCCGTACGAGGTAGGTGTCGTCGCCCGCCTGCGGTATTGCCACCAGTGCCGACTCATCATCGGAGTAACCCCAGTACGCGTCGCCGGTCCCCAGCTTGAAGGACCAGAGGATGACGCTGCCACCCCTTTGGAACGCCGGTCCAGTGATGTACCGATTGGGCATACCCGGACGTCTACCCCACGTCGGTTGACGTCAACCTTCACCCTGCCCGACCCGGAAGACCTGCCGTAGCCCTTCTGGCCCGGCCCCAGAAATGCGAGGGGGCCGCATAGGTCATACCCCAGGTGGGTCGGGCCCTACGTCTCGCTGGCCGCCCCCGGCGACCAACTGGGTGTCAGTCTGTCATGAGGAACAGTCCCACCGGCGCCCAATCCTGATACGGCCGATCGGTCGACAACAGGACAGGACGGGTCACGGCTACTTCTCTGAGACGAACGTGCCGCGCTGCGGCACGACAAACACGTCCCCCTCGGTGGCGAGTAGGGCGATAGTGCGGCGCACCGTGGAGCGCGCGACCCCGTACTCCTCGGCGAGGCGCGCCTCAGCTGTGATCGCCCGACCCGGCTGCCAGTCACCTCGGGCGATCCGGGCGCGCAGGATCTCCGCGAGCTGCCGGTGCGGTGTCAGCGGCGCGCCGTGATCAATGGTCGCGTCAGGGCCCATAGCTCGACGCTAAGCGTGTCGGTCAGTTTCGCGAGTTTGGGCTACGAAGCGACTCCAATCGATACCAGGCGCAACGTAGCGCTACAGTTCATAGCCATGCGGCGCGGCGGCCGGAGGTCGCCCCCTCCGAGAGGTGGGCCGCCGCGCCCTCGCGCACACATGGGAGACGGACATGAGCGCCAACACGGCATGGATCTGGACTGACCTCGCCGACAGGTACACACCCCACGAGCTGACTATCCTCGAGCGGGTGCTCAGGCGCCCCTGCCCGACCTGCGAAGCGCCGGTGGGCTGCTGGTGCCGGACCAAGAGCGGCAAAGAGATCCGCGACATGGACGAGCAGCACCCCGAGCGTCGAATCCTCGCCCCCGCGACTGCCCCCGCGGACCGTGAGCCGCTGGGCACCCATGACGTCCCTGTCGACGACGGCAGGGCGTAGTAGCAAGAAAGGTTAGGCATCATGCAGTACACCCCCGGAAACGGAAGCTCCTCCTACGACGGTGGACTTGGCGACGGGAACGACCCGCGCAGCCTCGGCCTCACCGGCGAGGGTGAGCCGGGCACCCTCCTCGCCGACCGCGAGGACACCGTCCAGCTGTAGCCCCCGGGCACACGTTGGCCCCCTCCACCGTCCGGAGGGGGCCGACTGCGTCAGAGCCTCTCGTAGCTCAGGTACAGCGCCGCGAGCTCGCGGCGAAGTTCGTCCTCGCCGTCGATGCCCTTGCTTCGCAGTAGCCGCACGTACGCGACCTCCGCCTCCGACCCGGCGGCCGCCGTCGCGCACTGCACAGAGATGCCGCGGGCGAAGTCCGCCGGGACGAGCGCGTCCTCGGAGCCGAGTTGGACCACAACGATCGGGGTGTCGGTGTTGAGGTCGACGGCCGAGTGCACCTTCCACAGGGGGAGGGCCGGCGCGGCGGGGGACTCCTCGAGCGCGGATGGAGGGTTGGTCATGCCCCGCACGGTGCCGACCGCGGGACCTATCGTCCACCGCTCACAGGGCGCGACGACCTTCGCGCATCTCGACCTTGGTCCAAGGATGGACACCTTTCCCGTCTGACTGCGAGGTGACCGGTCGGACGGGTACGAAGATCACGTAGCAAACCCGCGTTTCTTCGTTCGAGACACAACCCCCGCACGCCGTGAAGGTTGACTCTTGCCCTCATCGCGCTCATCGGGGCCTCTCTACCAGGATGAACCGAGAGGACGGTCATGCCAACAACCTGGATCCCCAACCGGAGTTTTCGAAGGACTTGTTCGAGGTGACCGTCGAGGAGACAGTCGGGGTGTCACCGACGGAGGTCTTCCACGCCTGGAGCAACAGGATGGACACGTGGCGGCACGCCGAGCCCGATCGGCTGAAGGCGGCCGACGTCAATATTCCGTTCTTCTTCTGACCCGGGCCGAAGACGGTCGCCGGGCCGGCCGGTACGGAAACGACGGTCGCCAGCCGTACTACGGCCGCTTCCTCCGGCTCGAACCCGACCATCTCATCGAAATGACCTTGGTGACCTCCGGATACACCGAGGTCTTCGAGACGGTGGTGACCATCGAACTGGCCCTGAAGGGGCCCGTGGTCACTTCCCCAGCGCGCCAGCGGGGCGGATTCAACCGATCCCCCTGGCATACAAGGACAGCACGATCTCATCCACACCACCCACCGCATCTGACCTGGGCATATGCCGCTGTCGGAGGCATGGCCGGCCGACCATTTGTCAATGATTCTGCTGGTCGCCGCCCCGGCGAAGCTGCCTCGACGCGACGTACACGAGGCCCCGTCCGCCAGCGCGGCGGCTCGTTCCGGGTCCTCGAGTACGCCGGACCCGACCCGTGACCGGCAAAGACACCTACACCTAACCTCCAGCTTTTGACATGATTCGGTCGCGATCGACGGTGGGCAGGCAACAAGTACGACCAGGCCGACGATTCGCCAAGCAGCATTGCTTCAGGGTTGCCAGAGACGTCATCTGTGGGGATCGCCGCTGATCACTGGCCTTATCTCGTCGGCGACGAGACTCCGGTATGTCTCGACGTCGAGAACTCTGGCGCGGAGGCGATGGTGCAGTCGACGCGTGCGCACCAGTTGCGGCCCGGCTGCGAAGAACTGAAGCGCGGCTTCCTTGTCGCGGCGCAGCGCCGGCCGCATGTACTCCGGTCGATGGGACGCGGCGTGAAGCAGTTCGTCGGCCAGTCGAGGTCTTGTTCCGGAGAGGAACCGGTGCAGGCCGTCCCGAAGCGCCGACGGGACTGGCACGGTGAACGACGGCGGCGCCGATCTAGTGATCGAGGCGGGCACGTGGGTGCCTTGACCCGCCGCCGCCCACAGGAGACGCAGGAGTGCCGTGTAGCCGTCGCTGCACGCGATTCCAAGACGGGTCCCCATGCCCTTGCCCAGGTGGGGGAAGCATCCGTAGGCCCGCCCAGTCGAAAGGGGATCGGGTTCCAGGCTGAAGCTGAGCGTCCCTGCTACCTCGGCGACGATGATGTAGGGGACGTGCGCGTCCTTCCCGACCAGATCAGGTGCGCGGTCGTCCAGATTGCCGTTGAACGGGGGCCGAAGCGCGAAGATCAGATCCTCTTCTCGCCAGGCCGCCGACTCCTCGCCGACAGCGATCTCCCACACCACGCGACGAACAAGGTCGTACTTGTGGTCCCGATGTGACTCGGGACGCTTCGTCGCCGACTTCGAGGTGCTCGACCCTCCCGAACTCCGCGCCGAGCTGCGACGTCGGGCGCTGGAGATAGCCGCCCGCCACGCCGCCGCAGCGAGCTTCACCGATGGCGGCGCATTGACCAACCCGTTCGACCAAGCCACGCCAACATTGAGCAACGACGCGGCCGTGACCATGTGTGACGACGACATGGCTTCCGCTGCGTCGCACCAGCAGACGACCTCGAGCGGCTGCTGAACGACACACCTCGACACCCAGCTCGCTTGTCGCACATCAACTGTCGGACGCGTGTTGCACATCAGCCGACGGAGCACAAGGTCGATGTCGCGCCAGCTGCTGTACTTGCCTCTTTAGTAGTCAAGGCGCCGCTGACGCGGCGGAACCGCCCAGCCCCCTGCGGGCGGCGCCGGGGCGCCGTCCTCGGGGCTGGGCGTAGAGCAGCAAACCGAGCGACTATCGGTCACCATGCAGGAGCTTTAGCTCCATACCCCAGCCGTCTACCGTCTCGCCGAGACCGTTTACTCGGGCGGTCGTCTCGATGTCGCGGAACAGGCTGCGTTGGGTATCGGGATCGCCGTCAGCTAACACGCGTCGAACCCGTTCGAGCAGACGAGTTTCGCCCCACGCTTCTGCGCCGAGTGGGTGCCGCTGAAGCTCCCAGCGCAGGTACTTGTTCGGTGGCCTGAGCCGCTCGTGCATGGCGAAGATCACCCAGAGCGCCAGGTCCATGCTCTCGGCAGCATCGAGGTGGCCCTCCAACGGGCGGCCGTCCCGCCAGTTCTTGAGTGAGCGATAGAGCAGGTTGATGTAGTGGTCGAGCATGGCCGGTAGCCGTTCCCGGCTACGTGCGGGGAACGAGGCTGCTTCACGTACGATCGCGGTGAGCTGACCGTCGAGCCGGTCAATCAGTACCCGTACGTGAGCGTTGATGTAACGCGCCCCCCAGTCGGGCCAGCGTTCACTGCCGTCTGACCAGCGTGGGCCGTCCAGGACGTGGGAACGCCATTCAGCCAGAGACGTGGAATGCAGGTCCAGCGCTCCCGATCTCTCGTCTTGCCAGAGCTTGCCCTGCTCGCTGTCGTCGGTGATCACAGCCAGGTCATAATCCGACTGCGGGGTGGCGATGCCCTCGAAGGCGCGTGACCCGTGCAAGAAGAGGCCGAGCACCGAAGGATCGGCCTCCGCTCTCTCAACGAGGTCGACGAGGGCCCGGTCAGACTGGCCATCGAGATAATGCATCGTGATCTCTCCACACTGAAGTAACCGCACGTGGCGGCACGAATGAGACATGCGGAAAGCCGCAGACCCGGAGGGTGGCGGCCAGCGAGATCACATCGTCACGGCAGGCACGCTAGCGAACCTGCCCCAGCCATGCAACGGACTTACCCCCGGCCGGCAGCGGAGGCGCTCAACAATCGCGCGGGTCCCGTCTCGCGGGCAGCTCGCTCGGGCGGGCGTCCTAGCGACCTGCACCGCCGAACGACGGTTGCACCAGGACGACGATCCCGAAGCATGAACGAGGGCACGCCCGCCCGAGGCCCATCGTGCGGGGATGCCCGAGTACCGCAGTGGAGTACAGCAACCCCATCAACCACGATCGGCCGATGTCGTCCCTGCCCGACCCGACGTACGCCTGAACGCACTCCACCGACCGGTACGCCGACAGATCGTGAACCTTCGGCCCAGGCGGTTGGGCCAGTTCGCTGCGGACATGCTCGATTGCCGTTCCCGATCGGACAAGCGTGCCACCGGTGAGTTGGTTTGCAGCGCCCGTACGTCTGTTGGGTTACAGGGTTCGGATGCCTTGTTTTAGGTGGGTCGCCAGTAGTTGATGTATGACGGGTCCCACTCGTGACCGTGGGCCAGGCTCCGGACTTCGACCTGGTAAATGTCCGGGTCGCGCTGCAGGCCCTTGACTTGCGGCCGGTTCAGGCGGTGGCGCCACCCGTGGATCTGTGCGTGGCGCCACTCATGCCCGGGCTTGTGCCCGAACGTGATCGCGCGCTCGTCAGGGTGAGTCAGGCCGCCGCTGAAGTTCGGGTCGGAAGGGTCCAGCTTTCGCCCGGTTGCCGCGTCCCAGCGCATCGCCTTGCCTTTGAATGGCCCGTCAGCGTAACGCTGACAGGGGATTGTCTGTCCGGTGACCGCGCAGATGAAGTCTTCGCCGTTCGCGGCGCGGGGCTGGCGTAGGTAGATCTGGTGTCGGACACCTTTTGGCAGGGAAACCCTGTTTCTGGTCGGCGGGTAGTTGCTGGCTGCTACCCGGCTGCCGCGGTAAATTCCCGCCAGGGCCTGGTTGATGGACTTCATGTTTCCTCGGCCGTAGGTGGCAGCGGCTGCTCCTGCGGCCGCCAGGATCGAACCGACACCAAGCACAGCCGAGCCGGCGGCGGGTATCGCGCCGGCACACTCGCCGGCTTGCTGACCTGGCACGTTACCGTTGTTGTCGTACTTGAGGTTGCAGGCCGCCGCGGCGGTTCCTGGCATGAACAGGAGGAAGAAGAGACCCAGGCCGGTCCAGAGGGCCAATCGTCGCATCACGCGATCGCTCCTTCGGTCTCTGTCGCGAAGGTATGCAGCATCGTCTCTTTCATCTCAAGCACCCTTCTCCGCAGTGTCTCCACCTCGTTCGCGGACTGCTCCACGTGTGCCATCGCCAACTCGAGCTGGGTCCGCTGCAACCTCCTGAGCATCCGGTACGCCGCAACCCCGCCACCGCGGAGGGCGTCGATGTTCATCCGGAACCTGTGGGGTGGGCTGCTAAGGATCGCCACCTCCAGCGACGTCACCGCCCCAGACTCCTTCGCAGTCTCTGCCCGCAGCCCGGCCGCCACCATCTCGGCCTGCTCACGAAGGCCGCGGCGCAGCACGAGCACGCACAGCAAAGCGAATGGGCCCTGCAGCAAGATCATCAGAGTCGGAAGTACGACCATCGTCTGCAGCGCCGGACTTGCATCGGGAAGCAGTTGGTTGTGCACACCGGTGATGAGGACGTAGTTGCTCGCGAAATGGGCGCAGATTGCGGGAAGCAGACCCGACACAACCGCGACTGTCTTCCTCGAGGCGCCGCTGAGCTGGCTCGCAACGCCGATGCCCGCGCCAGTCAGGGCTGTGAACGCAAGATGTCCACCCATCAGGCCGACGCCCTGTCTGAGCCAGTGATGGAACATCGCCGTGTCGCCACCGCCTGCGGCCATGTACTGGACGCTCTCAACGAGGTTGAACCCAAGCCCGGTAGCGGCACCCACGACCAGACCCGGTACGACGCCATCAAACCAGCGTCGGGAGAACACGTAGACCAGTGCCACAACGACGGCTTTGACGCCTTCCTCACCGACCGACGAGACGACGCTGAGCAGCGCGATGAAGTGCCCGCTGGTTGGCAGGAACACCTGCGCATGGGTCGCCACGTGAAAGTTCACAACAACGGCGAAGCCGGGCGCGATCAGGCCACCAAGGCCAGCAGCCACAAGTAGCACACGAAACGGCATCCGTCGATGACGCTGCAGGAAGTACACCACCCCCAGGCCGAACAGCGTCGTTGGCAGGCACCAGACGAATACCCCAAGGTTAGGCAGCAGGATCCCGCCCGCCAGGATCGTAAACGGAGACAGGAGCGCGACCGCGACCATTGCCCGCCGGTACCGCCGTAGATTCGACCGCCGTGCCGGGTTCCTGCACAACAGCAGGCAGAGGCTGAAACCGAGCAATAGCACAAGCGACAATCCCGCGGCCAGCAGCAGCAACCCGTTCAGCACCGGGATCTCGGGCGCCTCGCTAATAGCCGTGCCCCGCCGGAACCCTTCTCGAAGGACCCACCCGAGTTCCATAACACCGACGGCAGACGACCATGCGAGCCACGCAATCGCCACCAACACCCGCACACGTTCGCCAGTTCGGACGCCCAGCGCCAGCACCGCCACGCCCAGGACCTGGCAGACCAGCCAGACGCCGATAACAATGGCGAGGAACAGGCTCCCGTCAAGGTCCGCATCCCGGCCGGGAACGGGCGGAAGCGGCATCCGTACCGGCTCGTAAAGCGCCGTGACCAGCACCGCGACCACCGCCGCGAAGGCCAGCCCGAACACACCACCAATCCGAAGCAAGACCGCGCTCGGGCGTTGTGCGGACTGCAACCACAGGACGTCGCCGACCTCCGTGTTGTCCTCCACCTTCGGCCCCTTCCCCCGCAAAGCCATCCGCCCAGCTTCACGTCAGAATGGAGCATAATGGACAAACCCGCCGCATGCGCACAGACGGTAGCCACCTGTGGACAACACGCGCAGCAACAGATCGTCGCGATGAAGCAGGTGGCCCGCACGCTCGCCGACGACGCGGCCGGCGACTGGCTTGCTCCGTCGTCCTCGCTGGATGCTGAAACACCCAGGCGCCCGAGTGTTTCAGCCCTTCAGTTTTGTAACCGATGGGCGAAAAATGAGCACATCCTCGGCGGCCGGCTGACCCGCACGCGGATCACAGCGCCTCGTGGCGCACGGTCTCCCACCTCCACTCGAACCAACAGCGCCTCACGGCGCACCAGGACACCGGCCAAACCCCGACGCCCGTTCAACGCTCTGGCCCGATGTGGTGCATTGTCGGGGCCGTGAGGAATCGATCATTACCAACCAGCGAACTGCGAGAGCGCCTCCGTCGCACCTTCGAATGGGTGAGCGACCGGAAGGACGAGTGGCGTTCGGCGAACGAGACTGGCTGGTGGCGCGACCCCGAAGTGTTGGCGTCGCTGGGGCCAGCCCTCGCTGACCAGTTCAGCGACACTCACCCGACTGTGGTCCTCGGGCTCCAATCTCGCGGTTGCCTGCTCGGCTCTCTCGTCGCGCAGCACCTTGGTCTGGGCTTGATCGAGGTTCGCAAGGATCCGGTCCGGTCAGCCGACAGCGACCGGCTGTGGCAGCGCACGACACCCCCGGACTATGAGGACCGGCATCTCACTCTGGGATTCCGTCGGAACCTCATCAACAGCGGTGACCGGGCCTTGCTCGTTGACGACTGGATCGCCACCGGCGCCCAGGCGCTTGCCTGCCAGGGGCTGGTCGCAGACGCCGGGGCCACCTGGCTCGGCGCATCCGTGATTGTGGACGGCCTGGAACGGCCCGAGCTGCGACGGCCACTCAACCTCCGCAGCCTCCTTCACGTCCGAGATCTCTAACGACCAAGGATGTCGGAGGCCCCGGCGTGCAATTGGCGTGCCACAAGGCACAGTCTGGAACGGCGATTAGCGGTGCACCACGAGTAGCCGCGCCGCGAGACGTGGGCCACGACCAGGGTCCCCGCCAGGCTTCCAAGCTGGTCATGCGGGTCGCGGTCCCACGCTGGCAGCCCGGTCCGCTGTATCAGCACCCTGCCTCGCCGTCGTGGCTGGCGGTCAGTTCGACGCTGACGTCGGAGCGCTTGTCGCCGAAGTCGCTGGGGAACCACACGGCCAGGTAGGCGGTTGTTCCTTCGATGGTGCGGGTGAAGCACAGGCGGGCGCCTGAGGTGGCCAGTCCGTCCTGCGGTACCGGGGTGTCGTCGACACGTGGGAGTTTCCAGCCCGCGGTGGTTGCGGCGTCGCGGTAGTGCGCAGTCACGGTGTCGATGTCGTCGACTGGGCGGTAGGTGCGGCCAGCATGCGCGAAGCCGTCGTTCTGGTCGCAGCCGGAGTAGTGATCGTGGAGTGTTGTGCCGGGCGGGTGCAGTTGAAGTTCGGGGACGTCGTTCAGCCTCGACGCGAGGCGCTCGTCTCGGTCGGAGCATCCTGGTGCGTCGGCGAGTGCGGAGCAGCCCGTCACGCCCGCGAGCACCACCATGACGCCGGCCGCGAGCGTGCATGCGACCACTCGTCGATGATCTCTGCCCGCCACGGAGCCGATTGTGCCGCACTCGGCCGGCGGCCGAGTGGCTTTCCTGTGTCGCCGACGTGACCCCAGCCTGACCCCAACGCGCTGCAACACCGGGCGACGATGAGCACCAGGCCGACGACCGCACGAGCATGTACGAGCACCTCGTGATCACGGTGCCTGTTCCTTGTAATCGGGTGTGATCCGACAGCTGATCCGCGACACATGTCCGCCCGCTGAGGTGCGACTTGGCCTAGATGTCCCACCGGCTCCACCGGTCATGCGGCGCTTGGCCAGGTGTGGACGATCACGTATTGCCCCCTGGCTGAGAAGTGTTGCGTACCACCGTCCTGACGGCGAGACTCACCGGCTATCGCATTTATATGAGTGCTGTCATTTCTGACGGGAGGACGCGACGGATGTACCCCCAGATGGAGCCTTACGACCACGGCATGCTCGACGTCGGTGACGGGCACAGCGTGTACTGGATGGCGTGCGGCAACCCGGACGGCAAGCCTGCGCTGTACGTGCACGGTGGCCCCGGCTCGGGCTGCGGCGCGCGTTCCCCCGGCCAATTCGACCCCGCCGTCTACCGCGTGGTCTCGTTCGACCAACGCAATTGCGGCCGGAGCACTCCGCACGCCAGCGAGCCCGAGATCGACCTGTCCACCAACACCACCGACCACCTGATCCGCGACATGGAGCAGTTGCGCGAGCACCTGGGCATCGACAAGTGGCTGCTGTTCGGCGTTTCCTGGGGCTCAGTGCTCTCGCTGACCTACGCGCTGCGCCACCCTGAGCCTCGATCCGTGGACGGGGGTTTGGTGATCTTGGTTTGCGTTTGAGTGGTGGAGGGCTGCGGCTGGGCAGGTCGGGATTGCTGGTCTGCCCAGCTTTCCTTTGGTTTCTGGTCGGGCCTTGACGGCGGGTGGGCAGGTTTCAGGCGACGCGTGGTGGCCCGGTTGCGGGGCGGAACACGTTGTGCCAAAGGTTGTTCCAGTGTTGGGCCCAGGGCCAGTGCTCGGGTAGGTGCAGGACTCTCCGGCGCCCGGGGCGGGCGATCCTGGCGGGGACGGTGACGATGTGGCGGCGCAGGGTAGCGCCGCGGGCGGTGGCGTGGCGGGGGCTGGTGAGGGTGCCGGCGGCGCGGAGCAGGTTGTGGCAGATGGCGGCGCAGATCGCCCACGCACTGTTCGCGGCGAACCGTCCTGAGGGCAGATGAGCCAACGGCCCGTCGATCAGATCAGCGAACACCGTTTCGATGATCGCGTGCCGGCGGTGGGTGATGTCAGCCTGCGCGGTCGGTTCGGTGTTGTTGGTGAAGAACGGGTGATGACGCCAGACCGGGAACAGCTCCTGATCGCCGGCCTGGTCGCGGGCGCGGTCACGGACCCTGCGCACGACCAGCCGGGCGGTGACCGGGTGCTTGGTGGAGGTGAACGCGGTGAACTCCGTCTCGGCGACCTCGGCGTCGGAGATCAACTCACCGGTGTCGGGATCGGTGACCGCGCCGGGGTAGTGCACCGGTGTCCAGGCGTCCTCGGCGATGGAGGCGATCGCGGCGGTGACTGCCGGGTTCTTGGTGAGCACGACGGAGAACCGGACCCCGGCTTTCACACACGCGGCGACCACGACGTGGTTGCCATACGCCGAGTCGCCCCGCATCAGGATCTGCCCGCTGGCGCCGGCGGCGCGGGCGGTGGCGATCGCCTCGGCCACCATGCTCGCCGCGCCCTTGCCAGAGGCGGCCCGCCCGGCTCGGAGCCGGATCCCAGCCACCACCGGCGCCCCCTGGGTTGTGCTGATCGTGGTGGCCAGCGGTGACAGGCCGCGGCGCAGCACCTGCCTGCCGGCGATCTTGGTGTGCCCGAAACTCCCGCCTTGTTTGGCGTGCCCATACACCGGACGCAGCAGTGAGTCGATGTCGATGAACACCTGATCCTCAATGCCGGGCAGCAGGTTGGTGGCCTGAACAAGACCGACCAGATGGGCCCGCGCGACCGAGGCCAACTGCTGGGTGTGGCCGTGGGTGAACTCCCGTAGAAACTGGCCGAGCGTCGCCGGCGCGTACACCCCGCCGAACAGGCGGCGCATCCCACCGGACCGGATCACATCCAGATCATCGATACAGTCCGCGCCCGCGGCCATCCCCGCGATGATCGAGGTGAGCTTGCCCGCCGGGTTGGCCGCCGCCGAAGCCACCGTCGTCTCCGTGATCGCGACCCGCTCGCCCACCAGCTCCGACAGGCCCGCCCGCTCCGCCAGCGCCATCACCGGCACCAGGCCCGCGCACGACACCAGATTCTGCTCATCGAACACCGGCGTGGTCCGAGACCACCCATGCGGTAGTTTCACTGTCAGTGCCTTTTGGATCGGGTTGGATCAGGACGTCGACACTCCAGATTCTCCCGATCCAGAAGGCACTTTCTCTGCTACCGCGCCGAAAGACCACTCACCCGGTCCACGGATCCAGGCTGAGCGAGTCTCTGAGATGATCGTGACCGCCGTCGCCACCGGCAGGCACTGCGAGGTCGAGTGGCTGATCCGCGGCTTCGGCGGCTTGGCCCCCGAGGCTTACGAGCGCTTCCTCGCCGGCGTCCCCGATCCGGGCGAGGACATCTCGGCCGCCTACCACCGCCTGCTCATGGACCCCGACCCCGCTGTGCACCGCAAAGCAGCCGAGGACTGGTGCGCTTGGGAGGACGCTATCGCCACGGTCCCGCCCGGCCGTGAGGTCGAGCGCGAGCCGTGGGAGCCTCGGTTCCAGCTCGCCTTCGCCCGCCTGGTCACGCACTACTTCAGCAACCGGTGTTGGTTGGCAGACGACGAGCTGGCCCGCAAGGGGCACGTGCTGAAGGACATCCCCAGCGTAATCGTGCACGGGCAACTCGACCTCGGCGCGCTTACCGGCAAACCGTGGGTGTTGCACAACGCGTGGCAGGGATCCGAACTGGTGATCATCGAGCACGGCACGCACGCCACCGGAACTGCAGAAGCCGTCATCGCCGCGACCGACCGCTTCGCCAAGTCCCCCGTTTCCTCTTCATAGCGGGCAACAGCGTCGCCAAGGGAACTCAGCCCTCGCCGATCCTCTCTCCGCTCCCGACGGCGACGACGTGGGGCGGGGCCAACACGACGCCTGTGTCGCACCTCAGCTGGCGGACATGTGTCGCGGATCAGCTGTCGGATCACAGCGGTCCATAGGGGCGGTGAGCAGCCACTACATCCTGCTGAGCTGCGAGGGCAGTCGAGGGCTTGACGCGGCTGGGGCCTTGCTGGTTGCGCGAGGCCGGCGAGCTGGTGTCGGTCGGCGGCCCGGCGGGGACTGTCCGTTAATCAGACAGTCCCGGCCGGGCACGGCCGGCCATGAGTGGTTAGCCTGGTGTGCTCCGGGCACGGCGTCGTTAGCGCAGCGGATCGATTGTGTGCAGTTCTGTGGTCTTCGGTGTTGAACGAAGTGGTCGGCTGAATGTGGCGATCGTGGCTGCAACGCCCATGACTGCGGCGAACACGAGAGTGGTTGGAACTCGGCCTACCGCTTCCAGGAGCACACCGGCGAACGACGAACCAATTGGGATCATGACAACTCGTCCAAAGCTGGCAGCGGCTTCCGAGCGTCCCAGCATCGTCGGCGGGGTGACGTGCACTTGGTACGCCGACATGGCTGTGTTCGACGGACCAACAACCAGATAGCCCAGCGCGATGAAGAGGCCCAACCACCAGATCGAAGCGTGAAGCGTCAGGAATAGTTGGAAGCTGGCGAGCAGCCAAAATACGCTGCGCACGATGGCGCCCACCGTGGCACGACGTAGCACTGCTGACGCCAACAGCGAGCCGGCGATGCCTGCGAGCCCGTAGCTGGCCTGCAGTAGCCCCAGATGTGATGGCGGGGTGCCCCCCTGTTGCAGGGCAAGCAGAACTGTCGTTGCCGCTCCCGTGAACGCGATATTTGACACCATCGTGGACACGACCAGATCCCGTACCGGTCGCGCACGACGTAGCCAGCCAACGCCCTCGACCACGTCGCGGGCGAGACTCTGGCTTCTCGGTCTTTGCGGTGCCGGCAGTGGTCGGCGGACCATTGCGGTGCACACAGCCGCAATGGCGAAAGTCAGCGCGTCGATCAGAAACGGAAGGGTTCGACCGATCCCGTAGAGCAGCGCGGCAGCAGGCGGGCCGATCAGGCTCGCAATGGCGCCCCTGCCTTGGTTCGCGGCCATCGCCGTACCCATCTGGACCGGAGGAACGACCTCCTTCAACGCCGCCATCTCGGCCGGGTTGTAGAAGCACGTCAACGCCCCGCCCAAGCCGGCGACCACGATCAAGTGCGGGAAGGTGACCGACCACATGGCGGCCGCCACAGGAATGCTCACAAGTACGACCGCTCCGCCGGCTGCGGTCACGATCATGACCTTCTTGCGGTCAACCCGATCCACGATGGCGCCGGCCGGCAGCATCATGGCCGCCAGGCCGACGCCGTAGACCGCGCTCACCACCCCGGCCAGAGCCGCCGATTCCGTGATCGCGTAGGCCAGCATCACAAGGGCCAGGGTGGTCATGCTCGACCCAACCAACGAACCTGCCTGCCCCAGCATCAGCAGCAGGAAATCCCGATTACGACCGAGCGGTTGCGGCGGTGCCTCCGCATACGCCATGAAGCCTCCGCCAATCACCCGGACCACAAACGGCCGATCAGTACAGCACTCACAGGCGACAGAACACAACCGGAAACCGGCAAGATCGAGTAGACGAACGCCACACACACGATCTCCGCAACCACAACTCGGCGGGCGGGGAGACTGACCGCGCTGCGGATCGCCTCTCGTTCGTAGTGGGCGGTGGGGAAGGGACACCGCGTCCTCCCTGCCGCCGTCGGCATCGTGGCGGTGGCTGTAGCCCTGTCCATGGCGCCCGCGATGATCACGCTCCCGCAGCCCAGCACCTATGTCGAAGTCTCGATTCGTACGGCGCTGGACGGTCTGTCAATGGTTCTGACCCGAAAATCTCACGGTCACCAGGCAGGCGGCAGCGAACCCCGACCAGTGATGGCCGGTCAGCGCTGGAGTGGTGGGTGGTGGTTAGGCGGCTTCGGGTTCGAGGATGACGGCTTTGCCGTTGCGGATGAGGATCTTTTGGCCGGTGGCTGCTTGTAGTTGGGTGGCCAGGTTGCGGGCGTGGCGTTCTTTGTTGATGCGGGATTCGTAGTGGTCGGCGCCGAGGTCGTGGAAGCGGGCTTCGGGGTCGGTGAGTAGGTGGTAGGCGATGGTGAGCAGGGTGTTGCCGGTGGCGACGATTGCTTTCTGTTTACCGCGGCGGCGGGCGATGCGCCGGTAGCGGGCGCCGAGGAAGGTGTCGGTGCGGGCTGCTGCGGCGGCGATGTTGCCGGGGGTGGCGGCCAGCCATGGGTTGCCGCCGCCTCTGCCTTTGTTCTTGGTCTTGCCGGCGGAGGCGTGGACTTGTGGGCAGAACTTGGCCCAGGACACCAGGTGGGCGGCGGTGGGGAAGCGGTTCATGTCGATGCCGATCTCGGCGATCAGTTCTTGGGCGGAGGTGACGCCGACTCCGGTGATGGCGTCGAGTTGGTCGACCTGGTGGGCGAAGGGGCGATCGCCAGCTCGATCTTGGCGTCGAGGTCGGTGATCTGGACGCCGAGGCGGTCGATGTTGTCCAGCATGGTCGCCAGGATGGTGGCGTGGTGGTCGGTGAAGAACCCGGTCAGTGCCTCTTGCAGTGCGATGGTCTTGGTGCGCATTCGGCCCTTGGCCATGGCGGGGAGTACCTTCGGGTTCCGCTGCCCGGCGATGTGCGCGTGCATCATCGCCCGTCCCGACACCCCGAAGAGGTCGCTGACCACTGAGCTGAGCTTGATTTGGGCGTCTTCCAATAGCTTCTCGACCCGTTGCATCTCCCGTCCTCGGTCTCGGATCAGGGTCCGCCGGTATCGGGTGAGGTCTCGCAGTTGCCGGATCGGTTTGGGGTGCACCAGGGATGGCCGGCACATGCCTCGTTCGGCGACTTTGGCCAGCCAGATGGCATCGAGTTTGTTGGTCTTGGGGCGGCCCGGCACGTTCTTCACCTCGCGGGCGTTGACCAGCCAGCAGTCGAAGCCGGCGGTCTCGAGTAGGTAGTAGACGCCCTTCCAGTAGTCACTGGTCGACTCCATCACCACACGGTGGACTCCGCAGGTGCGGAACCAGTCGGCCATGCCTATCAGTGCTGGGGTGGTGGTGGCGAAGCCGCGCACCTCCTGCATTCGGCGGCCTGGTCTGGAGTCGTGGGGCACCCGCACGCACGCCTCCAACGCGGCCTTGCCGAGGTCGAGCGCTGCCACCCGCTCGACAAGTAGCTCGTCCTCATCGACGTTGTCCACGCCATCCCTCTTGAGATCCCGGATCGGACAGAAGCGGCTGCCCGCGGGAGCCAGCGGGGAAGGGAAGGAGTCGGACCGTCGTGCTCGTAGCGACAATGCGCAGCACCCGAAGTAGCTCCCAGCGTCAAACTGTCAAACGGGCTCACCTGCGCCAAGAACCACCGACGTCGGCGGGCAACCGCACCCGATTTTCCCGCATGCGCGGCGTCCCCGAAGGTGACCGGGAAACTGTCAATGAAACGCAGTCGTCGAGGGCCATCTGTGACAGGTCTGACAGGCAAACGGCCAGGTCAGCAGGTGTGTGGCAGCCCGCCTGGGGCGGGTCGGCCCTCCTTTAATCCGCGGGTTCTGGGTTCGATCCCCGGGCGGCCCACCGCATCTGACCTGGGCAAACGCTGCCGTCGGAGGCATGACCGGCCGACCATCTGTCAATGGTTCTGGCGGTCGCCACTGGGGCTGAAGGTGCCTCGGGCGGTGTACATGTGGCTTCGTCCGCCAGCGCGGCAGCTCGTTCCAGGTCCTGGACTACGCCGGACCCGACCTGCTGGCCGGCAAGGACACCTACCTGGCCGCGTCCACGCGCGACCGTCGCCAGGTTGAGCCGATCCGCGCCCGACTGCTCGCCAAGGTCGACCAGCAGCGCACCGGCTCGACGAAGGCAACCCTCGGATACACGCTCGACGCGTGGCTGCAGCTGCACGAGGCTGACGAGCGGACGCTGGAGGGGATACCGCGGCTACGCCGAGCCGCACCATCAAGCCGGCCCTGGGCGACGTCCCCATCGCGAAGGTCAGCGCGTGCTGGAGCGGTTCTGTGCGCAGCTGCGGCGCTGCCGGGTCCGGTGCACGGCACGGCCTACCTTGAGCACGTCACCGGTGAGCGCCTCGACCGTGGGGCAGATCCACTTCATCACCAGCGGCGCGCTGAGTAAGGCGGTTTTCGATCTGGGTCAGGTCGAGGAGTTCGGACCAGTTGCGTGCCCGAACTAGATGCCGGACGATCTCTGCTCGCGTGCCCGGCCATGCGTGGGGGCCGAGGCAGGTGTAGTTGATGTGGCCGGCGGCCGTGAGGCCCAGGCGTAGGAGATCGAAGTCCACGGGACTGCCGTAGCCGTCGAGGACCGGCTCCCACCAGCGCAGCGGGCCGGCGCCAAAGCGGCCTGCCATTTCGATCACGAACTTGAGGAAGTCCGACAGTGGCGATCCGGCTGAGGCAACTTCCATGTCGAGGACTCCACTTACCCGCCAGCTGCCATCGGTTTTGCTGAGGAAGAACTGGTTGGCGTGGCAGTCGCCATGGACGAATCGTGGGGGTTGGTAGCTGGCGCGAAGGTCGGCCATCTTGGCGGCTACCAGGCTGGCGAGGGCGTCCGCGGTGGGCAGGTCGAGGTCGTCCTTGACGTCGGCCCAGCTGGAGATGGCACCTGTCAGGAACCGCTCGAACCGCCAGATGCCGTGCTGCCACTGGTTGGGATCGGGCGGTGCGAGGGGCGGCCCGTCGACGAGGTAGCCGGGGTGTTCGAAGGTGATGGAGTGCATCCGGGCAAGGTGTGCGCCGACCTGTCGCGGCACTTGGTCGGCTTCGTCGCGGGCTAGCTGGGGGAGCAGGTCGGTAAGGGCGGTGCCATCGAGGGCGCGGGTGAGCATGAAGGGCCACTGCAGCGGGTTGTCGCAGGTGAATGATGAGCTGATGACTTCGGGGGTCGGCAGGCCCTGTTCGTGCAGTAGCCGGTGCGCGGTGATCTCGTGGCGTACGACGCTCCCGTCGGGCTTGCCGCCGTACCAGGGCTTGGTATGCACCTTGATGTAGAAGATCTCGCCACCGGCGGCAACTCGCCACGTGTGGTTGCCGGTGGCTATGAGTTCCAGCTCCACATCGCACGCAGCCACCGGCAACAGGCCTGCGACATGCTCTGACGTCAGCGAGACGCGGGGTTCGGTCACCATCTCTGGCAGCTCCTCTCCGGAGCCGAGGAGAATCTGCCCCGGCCCAAAACTGAAAAGCACATAGGGGATCGACTACTCGGTCAGAGGTTTTAGCCTCATCGTTCTGCGTCAACTTTTGGCTGTTTCAGGTGGGTGTCGAGGAATTCGATGGTTCGTTTTAGGGCGTCGATGGCGTTGCTGCGTGACCACTCCGTTGGCACGTGGCCTTCACCTTTGTAGACGGCGAGGGTGGCTGTGCGGTTGAGACGTTTGAGGGCGTTTAGCAGCTTTCCGGCGTCCTCGACTGGGCAGAAGGAGTCTTCGGCGCCGTGGATGAGGAGCAGTGGGGTGTGGATGCGGTCGGCCTGGTAGTAGGGCGAGTTGGCGAGGTAGCGCTCGAGGGATGCCCACGGGTGGGTGCCCATGCGGGCCTGTCCTGTCTCGAAGTACCAGAAGCGGGACGGCATCGTGGCGAAGTCGTTCCATCCGTAGCCGCCGGCGAGGTCGTACAGGCCGGAGATAGCGACAGCGGCGCGGAAGATGTTGGTGCCGCTGATGATGGCCGCAGTGCCGTAACCCCCGTAGGAGTGGCCGGCGAGTGCGATTCGACCGAGATCGACGTAGCCGAGTTCGGCGGCGTGGTAGACCTGCGGGACGGTGACGTCGACGAGTTCCTGCAGAGGGTTCTCCGCCTGCCCCTCGGGGCCGATAGGCGTCTCGGCCAGTAGGACGGCGTATCCGCGGGTGAGCAGGGCGGCAAGTGGAAGCGTTGCCGGCGCGCCGCCGGTGAAGTCGGCTGCGGCACCGGAGACCCTGCCGCCTGGATAGAGGAACATCACGGCAGGCAGCCGATCGCCGCGGGAGTTGCCAGCCGGCATGAGTACGGCTGTCGTAGTTGGCTGGAGGGTTCCGTCGTGACGGGGAACGACGGTTTCGAAGCTGTCCACCACGCCGATGCGGATGCCTTCCAGGCGAGGTTCGACGGTGGTGAGGCGACGGCTCTGCTGGCATTCGGTGTCGAACGCGTACAGGTCGGCGGGGTGGTGGAAGTCCTCGAACGCCGCGATCAGGCCGTGGCCGGCTGTCGCGCCTACCGGTTGTAGCTTCGCGTGCTCCTCACGAAGGATGGCGGCCTCACCCGTGTCCAGGTCGTAGCGGAGAACGACCTGTTCGGCGGTGACCGTGCGCCGGGCGCGGACGGTCAAGGTGCCTGGCTTAGCCCGGATTCACCGATGGGGTGTGGTGGGGTGAGCGTGGCGTGGGGAGCGGATGCCCTTGTGTGTTGGAGGATCGGACTTGTCGAAGGTCGAAACTCTGCACCACGAAGGACATCCGCAAGATGCAACTGTCTCACACGTTCGCGGCGACTTCTGCGGTGTTCGATGAGCCGAATCTTGTGTCGTCGGCGGGACTGGTTCCGGTGATGGGGTTGGCGGAGTCGGTTGGGTTGGCCGATCTGGCTGATGCGCATCTGAGCGTGCCGACCGATAAGGGCGCCAACGCGGGGTCGAAGGTGGCGTCGCTGGTCGCGGGCATGGTGGCCGGCGCGGACAGCATCGAGGACATGGCGTTGCTGCGGCACGGCGGGATGAGCCGGGCCTTCACCGGCCTCTACGCCCCGTCGACGCTGGGTTCGTTCCTGCGCTCGTTCACCTTCGGCCACGTCCGTCAACTCGACGCGGTCGCGGCCAGGCTGGTGGCCGGCCTGGCCGCGTCGACGCCGCTGGTGGTCGGGATCGAGGACTACGCGGTCCTCGACATCGACGACACGATCGTCGAGGTGCACGGCTATGCCAAGCAGGGCGCTGGGTTCGGCTACTCCGGTGTGCGCGGGCTGAACGTGCTGCTGGCTACCGTCACCACCTCGGCCGCGGCGCCGGTCATCGTGGCGCAGCGACTCCGCAAAGGCTCCTGCGGATCCGTGCGAGGCGCGAAACGCCTGGTCGCCGACGCGTTGAAGACCGTGAAAGCCTTGCGAGGCGCCGGTGCGCAAGGGCAGGTTCTGATGCGCGCGGACTCGGCGTTCCACGGCCGCCCCACCATCGCCGCGGCCGTGGGCGCGGGGGCGCAGGTGTCGGTGACCGTTCGCCTCGACACGACTGTGAAGAAGGCCCTCGCCTCCATCGATGAGTCCGCGTGGCAGACGATCGAGTACCCCCAGGCCGCCTATGACGAGCCCACCGGCCAGTGGATCTCCCGGGCCGAGGTCGCCGAAATGCCGTTCACCGCGTTCAGCGGGGGCAAGAAGGCCGACCAGATACCCGGGCGGTTGGTGGTCCGTCGGATCCCCGACCTGAACGCCACCCCCGCACAGGCACCCGGACAGGACACGCTGTTCGACGTCTGGCGGTTCCACGCCTTCTTCACCACCGTGCCCACCGAGATGATGAACACCGTGACCGTGGACAAGACCCACCGCCACCACGCGATCATCGAACAGGTTCACGCCGACCTGAAGAAACGCAGCCCTGGCGCACCTACCCTCAGGAGTGTTCACCGCGAACGCAGCCTGGCTCGTCCTGGCTGTCATGGCGTTCAACCTCACCCGCGCCGCCGCCACCCTCACCGGCCCCACCCTGGCCAGGGCGACCACCGCCACCATCCGACGCAAGCTGATCGCCGTCCCCGCACGCCTGGCGAACTCTGCCCGACGGATCGCCCTGCACCTGCCAACCGCATGGCCATGGGAAACCGCATGGACACACCTGTTCACCTCCGCGCTCGGCTGCGGGCCACCCACTCCGGCAACGACCTGACCACCCAGCCTCAACGGCGCGACCCAGAAACCCCGAACGTGGACACCCTGGCAACCAGGCCAGGCACCACCCCATGCCCCGACCACAACCCCACCGCAAAACCACGCCGAACGATCAACCACAGATCATCGGTGGATTCGGGCTTAGTGATACGCGACGTAGGAGAACGGGCCAAGGTTCCATCCCCGCACTGGATACGAATGCGAGTATGTCGAGCAGTGTCGCGTTCCTTGGCGCTGCCCAGTTGCGGTCCTCTGATGTGGAGGGATCATTCAAGAGTCTGGCTAACGCCAAGTAGAGGTGGTACCAGAGAGCGTCGCGCTCAAGCGAAAGGTCGCTGTCGTCGTTGTGTCCCGATGTCGCGACGTCGAGGGCCGATCGGTACCCAGACAACAGGTCGGGCAATGCCTGGAGTGGTAGACCGACAAGGTCGCGAGCTGGGGATCCCCATTCGGCACAGCCCCAGTCCAACAGTGCCGTTACCCGTCCTTCTTGATCAACGATCAAGTTCGATGGGATCACGTCGCGATGTAGGAGCACCGGGTCCGCTTGTGAAGGACCCTCGGGCTGCAGGAGGTCGAACTTCTCGAGAAGCCAATCGTATTGGGCACTGCCGATCTCGCCCGTCTCCGTGAGTCGCTGAAGCAACTTGGATGGCGAGAATGTGAAGGGCGCCGGGATTGCGCCGATTGATCCGACCCTACTGAGCCGGACCCGATGAAGAGTCACGAGGATCTCACCGAGGGATTCAAGTGCCCGCCGGCGATTTGTAGGATCAGGCGCCTGCTCAGCCAGGGTCGCGCCATGCAGTCGTTCCAAAACCACGTATGGCACGCTCCCGACTCGAAGGGTTGCGTCGTAGCTGACGAGTTCTGAGGTCGGCACGCCCGCGTCCTGGACGAGTGGAATAACCTCAGCCTCCTTCGATAGTTGCTCAGCCGCTTTAGCACTGCGTGGGATGCGCAGTACGAGCTCGGTGCCCAAGTAGACCGTCAGATTCACCTGCCCCTGAGTCGGAGCCGGCGCCACATTCTTTTCCGATACGCCATAGTAGGCAGCGATAGCGTACACATCGTCAGCGAACGGGCTCAGATCGATTGCACTTCTTGTCATGAATCTCCTTACAATTAGCCCTCGGGAGGATCCTCACCCGCCGACAGCCGAATTCGGGGTCAACCCTAACTAGGCGCAGGATGCGCTACTGGTAGGAGCGGGCCTGGAGGTTGAACAGTTCGGCGTAGAGGCCGTCGCGGGCGAGGAGCTCGTCATGGGTGCCGGTTTCGGTGATGTGGCCGTGATTGAGGACGATGATGTGGTCGGCCGTGCGTACGGTGGAGAAGCGGTGGGAGACCAGGATGGTGATGGCTCCTGTGTCCTGCTGTAGCCGCGCCGCTGCGGACGTCCAGCGTTCGAAGAGGCGGTGCTCGGTGTCGGCGTCGAGGGCGGCGGTTGGCTCATCGAGAAGGAGCAGGAGCGGCTGGCGGCGCATCATGGCGCGGCTGAGGGCGATCTTCTGCCATTGGCCGCCGGACAGGTCGGTACCTCCTGGCCAGTTGGTTCCGAGTTGGGTGTCGAGTCCGGCGGGGAGGGTGTCGGGGAGGTCGGTGGCGCCGGCGCGGTCGAGGGCCAAGGCGACCGCCGGCGGGTCGTCCATGGAGTTCAGGTCGCCGATGCCGACGGCTTCGCGGGCGAGGAACTCGAACCGTGCGTGGTCCTGGAAGCCAGCGGAGACGTTCAGGCGCCAGCGGTCGGGGTCGAGCGCGGCTAGTGTTGCGTGATTCTGGTTGCGTTACTTTTCGTGTTGTGGCTCGTTGACTCGGTGTGGAGCTTTCGGTGGAGCAGGACGCTGAGTTGCGGGCGTTGGTGAACAGTCGGGATGTGTCGGCTGTGCTGGCGACTCGGGCGCGGATCGTGTTGTGGCATGGGGAAGGGCGGCGTCGTAAGGACATCGCGGAGTTGGCGGGGGTGTCGTTGCCGACGGTGGATCGGTGGGTCCGCCGCCACGCCGAGCATGGCCTGGCCGGGTTGGACGATCGTGATCGGGCTGCGCCGCGGGTGCAGGTTCCACCGCGGGTGCGGGCTCGGGTGGTGGCGTTGACCAGGACTTCTCCGCCGGTGGAGACGGGGCTGTCGCACTGGTCGACCCGTGGGTTGGCTGGGTATCTGAAGCGGGTCGAGGGGATCTGTGTGTCGTGGAGCTATGTGGCTCGGGTGTGGCGGGAGGAGGGGCTTGCGCCGCACCGGCATGCCACGTTCAAGTTGTCCAAGGATCCCGCGTTCGCGGAGAAGGTCTCCGATGTGGTCGGGTTGTATCTGGACCCGCCCGGTGGTGCGGTGGTGCTCTCCATCGATGAGAAGACTCAGATCCAGGCGTTGGACCGCACCCAGCCGTTGCTGCCGTTGGACTTCGGCGTGACCGAGAAACGCACCCACGACTATGTGCGGCACGGTGTCACGAACCTGTTCGCTGCCCTGGATGTGGGCACCGGCCGGGTCATTGGGGAGTGCAGGCCGACCCGGGACGGGGCGAACTTCCTGGCCTTCTTGAAGAAGGCCGTCAAACCTCATACGGGCAAAGAGGTCCATGTCGTGTTGGACAACCTGTCCACCCACACCACGCCGGAGGTGGAGGCCTGGCTGGAGGAGAATCCGCACGTCAGGTTCCACTTCACCCCGGTCGGATCGAGCTGGATCAACCAGATCGAGACGTGGTTCGGGATCCTGACCCGCCAGTCGATCCGCCGCGGCACCTTCACCTCGGTGAACGTGCTGATCAAACAGATCAAGGACTACATCGACACCTGGAACGTCGACGCGAAGCCGTTCGCCTGGACCGCTACCAGCGAAGAGATCCTCGCCAAGGTCCGCCTCGTCCAGACCAACATCAAGAAACTCGTCGACAACAACGCGAAATAACGCGACCAGAATCACGCAACACTAGGTAGGCCCCACGCTGCGACCATTTGAGCATGAGGATGATCAAGGTGGGCGACCGCCGATACTTGGGCTGGGGTCTGACCAGCGCTGTCCTCATCCTTGCGACGCTCGCTGCCCTGGCTACAGGCCTCACTTCCTCCGCTGGGCTTGAGTCGCTCTACGGTTGGCGGAACGGGACGTCGACGGCGGGAGGAGTGACACTCGACGACATCCACATCTTTCCGGGCTTCTACCTGCTT
The DNA here is from genome assembly GCF_014873875.1 of Actinopolymorpha pittospori. Lineage (GTDB taxonomy): Bacteria > Actinomycetota > Actinomycetes > Propionibacteriales > Actinopolymorphaceae > Actinopolymorpha > Actinopolymorpha pittospori. The sequence continues at coordinate 5,089,792 of NZ_JADBEM010000001.1, forward strand.
TCGATCCAGGACGCGATCGCGAACTACCGCGCTTTCGCGACCGACTCCCGCTGGACGCCAGGGTGGCTTCCGCTCTTCGCCAACGGCGGCGGGGACTTCTACGTTCTCGACCTGACTTCGTCGTCTGGGAGCCCGGTACGCCACTTCCGGATCGAGGAGCCTGAGCATCCGATTGAGTTCGGCTCACTGCGGGCGTTGCTGACGACGCTTGCTGAGCCTCGAGCGAGGAGTTTTCTTCGTCGACCCCAACGGCTACCTGGAGATGGATGACGTCGTCTTCGGAGAGCTTGCCGCCGAACTGAATCCCGACGTCGGCTGGTGGCGCGACATAGGGGCTCTGCCGTCAGCGGTCTGAGATGGGACCCAGGTCCGACGGCCGCTCGCGGGCTTGGGCGCGGACCTGGAGGTTCCGCCGAACCACGTCGGCGATGTCGGACGTTGTGTTGGGGTACTCGCGCCAGGCCGCGCGAGGCGAGTACGGTCATGGGCGTTCGAAGGGCCCGACTCCGGCGCTGACGGTGACCGTACCGTCGGTCTATTCATGGATCTGCGCGACCATGGCGAGAATCTCGTCAGCGATCAGATCTGGTGCTTGTGTGGGGACCATGTGGCCGCTGGCCTCCGCGACAACGAGCCGGCCGAGAGCGGACTGCTTCGCGAGATCCATTTGGAATGTCTGCCAGGACTGTTCGAACCGGTCGACGTCTGCCGCAGTGACGCCGGGTTCTTCTTGGATCAGGTCGATTACGCCGTGTGTGATAACCGTGAGGGGACAGGACATCGGCCGGGTCGCTGCCTTGACGAACTCGCAAGCTTCGAGGATCCGGTCGAAGATGCCTGGGGGATTGAGCTCGCGGACGTGCCTGAGGCGATCGGGTGTCCAGTCGTCGTACAGCCGCTCTGGTTGAGCGTCGACCAGCACGAGTCCAGCTACTTCCTCCGGATGCCGGGCAGCGAAGGTCCGGACGACGTGGCCACCGATCGAATGGCCCACCAGGACGTACGGCCCAGGTGCGCTCAACGCATCCAGCCAGGATTCCAGGTCGGAAAGCCAGCCCTGCACTGACCAGGGGCCAGACTCATCACTTGCACCTTCTCCCGCCCGGTCGTAGCTGTAGGAGGCCGTCACCTGGCCGACTCGGGCCTGTATCAAGGCCCAATCCTTGGCCGAGCATCCCAGGCCCGCCTCGAAGAGGACTGTGGGTGCGCCTTGCCCGTGCGACACCACGTGCAGGCGTCGGCCACCAACATCGACTGAATGCTCACTCATTAGATCGTCCCCATGGTGATGGCGCTCGCCGTAGTTGGCTCTGGCCCAAATTCCGTGATTGGTCACGGACGGTGATGGTTTTGGGAGGTGCTCGTCTTTGGTGAGGCTTCCGCTCGCTGTGATCAGCCGTATATAGCGACTTTTGTGTCCGGGGTGTGCGTGAACGGTTGCGGCGTATTGCTGAATTCTTGTAATAACCAAGTCTTGACTTTGTCGTGAGCGTGTTGGCAGGACAAGGAAGGCCCTTCTTGTGGAGGTTCGGTTTCGACCAAGAAATCGGACTCCGCAAGAAGGGCAGTTCGAGTGTATCTTTCGTTGTCCCGACTGCTGCCGCATTTGGCCGGCCTCGTCGATGTTGGTGTCGAACGGGTCGAGTCCAGGTTGGTGATCTATGGACGATCGGCTAGCGGGCATGCCGAGTGCCCGCGGTGCGGGACGGCGGCGGTGCGGGTGCACAGCTCCTACTCGCGTCGGCTGGCCGACACCGCGGTAGCGGGGTGGCCGGTGGTGATCAAGCTGCAGGTGCGGCGCTTCTTCTGTGGCGTGGATGCGTGCCCGGTAAAAACGTTCGCCGAGCAGATTCCCGGACTGACTACCCGATACGCGCGGCGTACCCCGTTACTTCGCAAGCTTTTGGAGGCGGTCGCGATCGCCCTGGCTGGTCGAGCCGGCGCCCGGCTGGCCACCCGCCTTGGTGTTGTGGTCGGCCGGTCCACGCTGCTGCGCTTGATCCGAGCCATACCCGACCCACAGATCGGCGACGTCGCCGTGCTCGGCGTCGACGACTTCGCGCTGCGTCGCGGACACGTGTATGGCACGGTCCTGGTGGACATGGACAGCCACAGACCAGTCGATCTGCTGCCCGACCGCGAAGCAGACGCCTTCGCTGACTGGCTGCGAGCCCATCCCGGCGCCAAGGTGATCTGCCGGGACCGGGCCGGTGCCTACGCTGAAGGCGGCCGCACCGGTGCGCCCGAGGCGATCCAGGTGGCCGACCGCTGGCACTTGTGGCACAACCTCGCCAAGCACGTCGACAAGACCGTCGCCGCCCATCGCGGTTGTCTTACCCCACTCCCCGCCGTCGACTCCGACTCACAGGCCGAGGAGGATGTTCGGCAACCTGCGCCTGTGCTGGTGATGGCGGTCGAACAGCCACTCGACCACACTCCGGACCGAGCATTCGACGCAACGCTTGACGTGTGTGGGCGTGAGCGGCGCCTTGTGACCCGCACACGGGAACGCTACGCCGCTGTCTGCGACCTGCTGGCCAAAGGCGAGTCCCTGGCAGGGATCGGCCGCACCCTGGGCCTGGACCGCAAAACCGTGCAACGGTTCGCTCGTGCTACCAGCCTCGACGAGCTTCTGGTGAAGGCGACCGCCCGTGCCAGCAAGCTCGATCCGTTCAAGCCCTACCTGCACCAGCGGTGGAACCAAGGCTGCACCGACATCCCCACCCTGCACGCGGAATTGCAAGCCCAAGGCTGGTCGGGCAGCGTGCAGGCCGTCCGCCGCTACTTCCGGCCGTTCCGCCACCTCGCCGTCGCGCCGCCAACAACACCCGCAATACCGAAACCCCGCGAGATCACCCGCTGGATCCTCACCCACCCCGACCATCTCGACACCGACGCCCACACCAAACTCGACGAAGCACGCTCGCACTGCCCCGAGCTGAAGATGACCGCGACGCACGTGTCGACTTTCGCCGAGATGATGGCCCATCTCAACGGTGACAAAGACCGGCTGGAGGCCTGGATGAGCAGCGTCGACGCCGACGATCTCCCGCACCTACACTCCTTCACCACCGGCCTTCGACGCGACGTTCAAGCCGTCATCAACGGGCTCACCACACGCTTCAACTCCGGACCAGTTGAAGGCATCGTCAACAAGATCAAATACCTCAAACGGCAAATGTTCGGCCGCGCGAACTTCGACCTACTCAGAAAACGAGTACTCCTCGCATGACACTCCAGCACAATAACCGACCGTAGCCAATCACGGAATTTGGGCCAGAGCCCCGGATTTCCCCAGGTTTGCTTATCGAAGTTCCTCACCTGGTGGTGCGGTCACTGTAGTGGTCTGCGGGTGCCGGTGGTGGCTTGTCGGAGTGTGTCGGCGCGGGCGTGGTGGTTGCGGAGTCGGTAGGAGTCGCCGTCGAGGTTGAGGACGACGCTGCGGTGGAGGAGTCGGTCGAGCATGGCGGCGGCGACGGTGGTGTCGCCGAGGACCTCACCCCAGGAGGCGACACCGCGATTCGTGGTGAGGACGATCGAGGTTTTGAGGTAGCGCTGCGACACGACTTGGAACAGGGCGGACGCGGCTTCACCGGGCAGGGGCAGGTAGCCCAGTTCGTCGATGACGAGCAGGGTGGGGCCGGCGAAGAAGCGCATGGTGGTGGCCCAGCGGCCTTCGATGGCCGCGCGGTGGCAGCGGGCGGCGAGGTCGGCGGCGGTGGTGAAGTAGGTGCGGTAGCCGGCTTCGGCGGCGGCGCGGCCAAGTCCCACGGCCAGATGGGTCTTGCCCACTCCGGGTGGACCGATGAGCAGGACGTTGGTGGCGGACTCGAGGTAGCGGCAGGTGGCCAGTTCCTCGATCAGTTTTTTGTCCACGGCGGGTGCGGCGTCGTAGTCGAAGTCGGCCAGGGTCGCGGGGGTGGGCAGGGACGCGAACCGGAGCCGGCCGGCCAGGCGGCGGGCTTGGTTGGCGTCGACCTCGATCGCCAGGAGCCGTTCCAGGGTTGCGGTCATCGACAGTTGCTCGGTCTCGGCGGCGGCCAGCACGGCGGGCAGGTGCTCGGCGGCGTCGTGCAGCTTCAACGTGGCCAGGTGGGCACGCAGCTGCTGGTAGAGGCTGGCCTGGGCCGGTGTTCTCGGCCCCGCAGGCGTCATGGTCGTGGTCGTGGTGGTCATGTGAGGGTGTTCCTTCCTTTGGCTGCGGCTGCGTAGCGGGCCAGGTCGATGACCACGCCCTGGTCGGGTGGGCCCTCGCCGCGGCCGGGGTCGGCGGCTTGGTGGCGGGTGCGGAGCTGGTCGGCGGCTGCTCGGGCGGCGGGTCCGGGTGGGATGCGCTGCTTGCGTCGGTGCGGGGCGGCATCGGTGAACGCGGTCAGGGCAGCGTGGTTGAGGGCGTGGACGTGGCCGTGGTCGCGGACCATCACCCCGGCGCCGTCGATCGCGAGCCGGTGTTGGGCGATCACGGTGCCGTTGGTGGTGGCGATGTCGAGGTGGTGGGCGCCGAGCCGGTGGGAGACGGTCACGGTCGCGTGGGCGAGTTCGGGTGGGACCGAGTAGCGGTTACCGCGGTAGGCGACCAGCGCCTGTGCCGAGGCGAGGCGTTGCACGGTGATCGTGGCGGGGAACGGCCTGGCAGGCACCGGCCTCAGACGCTCACCCTCGGCGTTGGCCAGGGCGGCCACGGAGGCCTTGCCGTCGGCGGTGGCGCGGATCCGCACATCGGCGCGTAGCTGGCAGAAGTCATCCAGGCTGGCCTGGGCCTGCTCGGGGGTGAGCTCATCGGGCAGGGTGCGCCACCACCGTTGCGCGGCGGTGTGGTTGGCCTTCTCCACCACGCCCTTGCGGTTCCCGCGCCGCGGCGGGCAGATCGCCACCTGCACGCCGTAGTGCTTGGCCACCGCCGCGAAGGAGGAGGTGATCCTTCCCGAAGCGGGGTGGCAGACGGTGGCCATCCGATCGAACCGCCACACCCTGCTCAGCCCACCGAGCGCACGAGTCGTGCGGTCCAGGGCGTCCACCAGATGCGGCTGATCCATCGACGCGGCCAGGACACCGCGCCAGCGGCCAGAGTGCGCCAGCGCCCCGACCAGCAAGAACGCCTTGCCACCCCAGCCCCACTGCTGCGGCGGGTCGGGCAGTTCTACCCAGTCCCACTGGGTCTCCTCACCGGCCGGGTGCTCGATCACCGCGGCGGGGCGGCCTTTGGCCGGTGAGCACGGCTCACAGTGCGGCCGCAGCCGCTGGGTGCGCAGCTGTCGGGTGAAGCTCGGATACGAACGGGCGTAACCGAGCTTGGTGACCTCATCGAAGAGGGTCTGCGCCCACAGATGCGGGTCCTCCACCAGCCGCTCACGGCAGTAACCGATGAACGGCTCGAACGGGTCCGGCCCGGCCGGGCGGCGCTGCCCGGCGACCCTGTCCCCGTTCAGATAGGCGCGGATGGTCTTACGGTCATGTCCCAGATGCCGGGCGATCGCAGAGATCGTCCAGCCCCGGCGATGCAGCGCATGTGCGTCCACATCGTCCTCCCGTGTCAACATGGGAAACGAGGGCTCCTTCGAGATGGCGCGTGGTCAGAGACCGCCAGTCTCGAAGGAGCCCGACCGCTTCAAGCGGAGCCACACGGGTGGGGAATTTCAGTGAGCAGGTCTGGGGAACTTCAAACGAGCCCCGTCAAAGTCTCGTGAGCGTGTCCACATGGTTCAGATCAGCCATTCCTGGCCGGACTGAGGGTGGCCAGCGTAGGGCCGGCGAGGAGCCGAACAGTCAGACATCGCGCCCCGGCTGGCCGGCCCGGCGTGGCCCAGCAGTTGAGGCAGTAGCCGAACCCGTCAGTGGGATGGGCTTCCACGATCTGCCGCTTTGTCTGCACGGCGTGGGCGGTGCCGGCACAGGCGAGCATCGCCAGGCCGTTGGGTATGTCGCCGAACGCCACCACCTCCAGCAGCCCGACCTTGCTCGAGTGGGTCAAGGTGGCGAGGTCACCGGCCACTTCACGGGCCTCGGCGAGCAGCTGGTCGGGTTCGTAGTCGTCATGCCTGACGAGGAGTTTCAGCGCGGGCTGGACCAGCAGGTCGGAGATCTCCCCGATGAACGTCTCGCCCAATCGGTCACCGCGATGACGAGGTATGTCTTGCCATGGCCGAACCTGCCGCCGAACTCCACGCCGAAGGACACCCGAGGGATCGACATCCGGATCGCCTCGACGACGGCATGGCCGACCTCGGGAGCGAGCGGGAACGCCTCGATGATCTCCTCCTGGTGCGGGTCATAGACCAGCGCACCGTTGGAGCAGACAGCGATGCCTCGGTGTCCGGTCGCCTGGGCGACAGGGCGCATCCACTGGGGTGGGCGGCAGGTCGCCGCGAACACGACCGTCGCGCCAGCGTCCTCAACCGCGGCGAGGGCGCTTCGGGTCCGGTCGGAGACCGTCCCGTCGGAGCGGAGGAGCCTTCCGTCCAGGTCACTGACGACGAGTCGAGGAGGCGTGGGGCGGAAGGATCGGTCACTGCCCCGTCCTTCCAGAGCACCGATGACCGCCAGCGGGACGTATGCGGGCATGAGTTGCACCACCGAGCATGATCGCGAAGCGGTGGACTGCGCGGGTGACCCCTGGGGCTCGTGCTCGGAGCCTCCTGCGCGTGGCAGCTCAGCCTGGATTCTCGTGCCATCCGTCACATGGGGGCAGCCGATTGACCGTTACGCCAACGCGATGTCTCACTCGACCACCTTCCCCGATCAGCCTGACGCCGCACCCCATCATTCCGTTAAGCACCTCGGCTGGCTCCGCCTGCGCTACGAGCGCAGCGCGGGCATGCGGAACGCACTGTCCGTGCCCGGAGGTTCCGGGGGAGTTGGTGCCGGCCAGACCCGCGCCACCCAGACCAGCGATGACTGAACCGTGCGGCAGCGGATCGGTCCGGTCGTAGCTTCCAGCGAAGAACAACGATCAGCAGGCGACCTTCGCACGGCTGCGCAGCGACCGGAACCAAGGACCTCGGCTTCGCCTTCACCGCCGCGTTCGGCGCCCTCGCCCCGGCCATCCGGCCGTGCGCTTTCAGAGGGCGACGGTAGTGAACTGGGAGGCGCGAGCCGGGCCGGCCGCGCGGAAGACGACCTGATGGGTGCCAGACGCTCTGGCGGATCCGCAACTCCATGCGCTGACACAGGTAGTTGCCGGGGCCATTGGTCCCGTCCTGCCGTGTCTATTGGGAGATGAGCGCACAGCGGGCCTGGGCCTAGTCTTAGCGCAACAATGCATTCGAAGCGACGGTGATCACCGTGCCCCCTCCCGATCTCGGGCAACCATGTCGGGAGCCGCATGCGCACAGGCAGGCCGGCACTTCGACATCCAAGCCGGTAACCTGCCTCGCGAAGGCGACCTGGTTGCCCTGCCCCAGAACTGGCGCGGGCTCGTCAAATCCGTCGAGAGACGAAGCCACTGCCAGCGCAGCGAGAGCCGTCGAAGGCCGCCAGATCAGCCGCTGAGCCACTCCGGCCAAAACTGCCCCACCGGCGGCGTGGCGCTCACCGTGACCCGAGACTCGACTACCAGCCATTACCAACTTTGCGGCGTCCCAGCACGTTCCGTCGAGCTGATGGTATGAGGGCTGGCATGATCCGGTGAAGGTGTGAGAAGGAGGCATTAGCGTGGGCGAATCACGAAATGCCGCGATGGCGCAGATTGCCAGGGGAAGCCGAACGCCTCGCCCCGAGGAGTCCGGGTACGCCTGTCACCGTCGTCCTTGCCGGCGTGCTGGCAGCAGGATCGGGACTGACGGTCCGCGGTCCGGATGGGTTCTGCGACGTTCCCTGGAGGGCAGGGTGGCAGATGAGCCAGAGCGCCCGCCGGACAGGTTCGTGTTGGCCTACGGCGACGGCCCGGAGATGGCCGAGGTCTCCAACGTGGAGGAATTGGATGCGCTGCTGGACCGAATCACTGGAGAAGCCAGAGCCGACCAATGCCCCTGCGGAGTCCATATCCGCACAGAAGCCGAGTGGGATGGTCCTCGCATGAGTCTGGGTATTGGCCGAGACTTTTCGTACTTGACCTTCATGACCTGGCATGTCGACGGTGACCTCGACCCCGGCAAGCCCACAGAGTGGTGGTGCGGCAATGACCGCGGCGAGATCCCGGCGCACAGAGGCATCCCAGTCCAGACCGCTCGCGAAGCGGCGCGGGAGTTCGTCCGCACCGGCGACCTGCCCACGAATGTCGCCTGGGCTGACAACGAGGCGAGTCCCTAAACCTGGATCCGTGGACCGGGTGGGTTGGTGATCTTGGTTGTGGGTTTGGTGGTGTGGGCTGCGGCTGGGCAGGTCGGGCTCGCTGGTCTGCCCAGCTTTCCTTTGGTTTCTGGTCGGGCCTTGACGGCGGGTGGGCAGGTTTTAGGCGACGTGTGGCGGGCCGGTTGCGGGGCGGAACACGTTGTGCCAGAGGGTGTTCCACTGTTTGGCCCAGGGCCAGTGCTCGGGCAGGTGTAGGACGGTGCGGCGCTGTGGGTGGGCGATTCTGGCGGGGACGGTGACGATGTGGCGGCGCAGCGTCGCGCCGCGGGCGGTGGTGTGGCGGGGGCTGGTGAGGGTGCCGGCGGCGCGGAGCAGGTTGTGGGTGATGGCTGCGCAGATGGCCCAGGCGCTGTTGGCGGCGAACCGGCCTGAGGGTAGGTGTGCGAGTGGTCCGTCGATCAGGTCGGCGAACACGGTTTCGATGATCGCGTGCCGGCGGTGGGTGATGTCAGCCTGCGCGGTGGGTTCGGTGTTGTTGGTGAAGAACGGGTGATGACGCCAGACCGGGAACAGCTCCTGATCGCCGGCCTGGTCGTGGGCTCGGTCACGGACCCTGCGCACGATCAGCCGGGCGGTGACCGGGTGTTTGGTGGAGGTGAAGGCGGTGAACTGCGTCTCGGCGACCTCGGCGTCGGAGATCAACTCACCGGTGTCGGGATCGGTGACCGCGCCGGGGTAGTGCACCGGGGTCCAGGCGTGCTCGGGGATGGAGGCGATCGCGGCGGTGACTGCGGGGTTCTTGGTGAGCACGACGGAGAACCGCGCCCCTGCTTTCACACACGCGGCGACCACGGCGTGGTTGCCATACGCCGAGTCGCCCCGCATCAGGATCTGCCCGCTGGCGCCGGCGACACGGGCGGTGGTGATCGCTTCGGCCACCATGCTCGCCGCTCCTTTGCCCGAGGCGGCCCGTCCGGCGCGGAGCCGGATCCCGGCCACCACCGGCGCGCCCTGGCTGGTGCTGATCGTGGTGGCCAGCGGTGACAGGCCGCGGCGCAGCACCTGCCTGCCGGCGATCTTGGTGTGCCCGAAGCTCGCGCCCTGCTTGGCATGCCCATAAACCGGGCGTAGGAGTGAGTCGATGTCGATGAACACCTGATCCTCGATACCGGGGAGCAGCCCGCTGGCCTGAACAAGGTTGACCAGGTGCGCCCGCGCGACCGACGCCAACTGCATGCAGTGGCCGTGGGTGAACTCCCGCAGAAACTGGCCCAGCGTCGCCGGCGCATACACGCCGTCGAACAGCCGCCGCATCCCACCAGAGCGGATCACATCCAGATCGTCGATACAGTCCGCGCCGGCAGCCATCCCCGCGATGATCGAGGTGAGCTTGCCCGCCGGGTTCACCGCTGCCGACCTCACCGTCGTGGTCCGGATCGCGACCCGCTCGTCCACCAGCTCCGACAGGCCCGCCCGCTCGGCCAACGCCATCACCGGCACCAGGCCCGCACACGACACCAGGTTCTGATCATCGAACACCGGCGTGGCCCGCGACCACCCGTACGGTAGTTTCACTCTCAGTGCCTTTTGGATCGGGTTGGATCAGGACCTAGACACTCCAGATTCTCCCGATCCAGAAGGCACTTTCCCTGCTACCGCGCCGAGGGCCCACTCACCCGGTCCACGGATTGAGGCTTAGGAGTCGCGCGGTGACCGGCGCCTCGATCTCATACTCTCGTTCGACGAGACCTGCAAGATCGTCTGGATGCAGGAGGGACCGAACTGTCCGCACCAGCGTCACGTGTCACTTCTCCCGTCAGCGCGATTGTCGTGCACCGTGAAGGACATGCATACTGCCCGCGGCTACGGCCGTGCAACCTGAGTGGAAAGGGGCAGCCGGACGGCTATGGACTGGCCTGGACATTCCGACGCCGCCTCCGCGGCATCGACAAGATCCTGATCCAGCTTCATGTGGAGCATCTCCACAGGCTCGTCCCGGGCTTCGAGTACCGGGGTGTCCGCCGAAGACCGTCTGCGCGTCCGGTCCCGACTTGATGTAGGTGTCCTGCGCCGCGGTGAGGGTGTCGACAGAACCGTCCGCGTATGTGATCCGCAGGTGGGCTGGCCGCTCCCGCTCTCCCTGCTGTGGACAGTCGCGGTCGAGGGTTCCTGTTCCTCGCCATGAGCATGAACCTGACTCGCCGGCCGTGACCGCCTCACTGATCACGGCCCCTGTCGTTGAGCCGCTGCAGCGGACGCTCTCTCTGGAACGGCTCACTGCCGTATCTCACGAGGAACTGCCAGGTGCCCTGGTCAGCGACGAGCGAGGCTGACCTGATCGTCGCCAAGAATCGCTCAGGGCCGTCGGGGACCGTCACGGCGCGCTGCTGCACCGCTCGACGTTTCGGACATGGCGTAACGACTACCGGCGCGCCAGTGGATACCCCTGCCGGCCGCAGCGCTGAGGCCACAGACAGCTTGCGCCACCGAGTTTCCACGCCGGCCACAACTTCCGATGGCCTGCCCACCACGCCCATCGGAATCGGCGGCCCGCTGGTCTCCGGCCAAATGGCTGGCGCCGTCCTCTGACCGTTTGGGGTCGCCGACACCTCACGTTGTTGTCCAGCGACTTCACCGCGGGTCGGACGGCATTTGCCGAACGTTCGACTGCTCGCGTCTTCAACGCAAACCGCGATCTCTACGTTCCTTCATGCTGCCAAAAAGGCTAAAAGGTGACCGACATGGACAGAACCCCCGCGGTCCAGGGTCGTGGCACCGCGAAGTCCTTCGGCTATGTGGTCGCACGACGTGCCGGGACGGGCGGGCTCACCAACGTCGCCGACGACCGGAAGCTCGCGCCGTGGTGGCACCGCTCGAGGCCGCGTTCCTGGCCTGATCGGAACCGACACCGCGTCCGCGCAGGTCGAGGATCTCCAAGGCGTAAACGCGAGGGGCACCGCCATCTACCAGGTCGACGTCACCGCGGAAGGGCTGTACATCGCCGACGGCGATGGCCCGGAGGAGGTCAACGGCTACTTCCAGGTGCGCACCCCTGACTGGGGGCGGGCCCAACCACTGCGGCAGTTCGACGGGAACGTCGACCTGCTCGCCAGTTCCCGGAAGGGATGATTCATGCACGTCACGCGACAGCGCCGACGCGTCACCGAGGGCCGTCTTGGGCTCTTCGCTGGACGCGCCGGCCGTCGGATCCGCGTTCTCGCGGCCGGCACGGCTGTTCTCGCCGTCGCCGGCGGGGGCATCGCCTACGCCTCGACCGAGGCGTTCGGCACCCACCGCGTCGGTGAGTCGACCGGTCAGGGCCTGCTGCTGCCCAGCGACCAAGCCATCGCCCCGGTCGGTGAGCGGCTGCTCGTCAACAACGGAAAGCTGCTCTCCTCCACGGTCAGCCCGGACGGCCGCTACCTGGCGGCGCTGACCACCGACCGGTCGATCGCTCTCACCATCGTCGACCTGAAGAACTACAAGGTGCTGCAGCAGGCCGGGACCTCCGCGGACGCCGGCCTGCACGTCGACAACAACAACGTCGGGCAGGAGGGGCCGACCTACTCTCCCGACGGCAAGACTCTGTGGATGGCTCAAATCAACGGCTACGACCGCTTCCCGGTCAACGCCGACGGCACCCTCGGCGCCCCGACGTTCATCACAATCGCGGCGCAGGGGTCGAAGCACGCCGTGCCCGCCAAGGCGGTCTTCTCACCTGACGGCTCCACCGTGTACGCCGCCGTCAACGGCCAGAACCGTGTGGTGGCGATGGATCCCGCGACCGGTGCGATCCAGCACAGCTGGACGGTGGGCAACGCGCCGCGGGACACGGTGCTGGTCGGCAAGAAGCTGTACGTGAGCAACGAGGGCGGGCGCCCGGCGAAGGACGGCGACACCGCGCTCAACTCCTACGGCACCCAGGTGCCCGCCGACCCGGACACCGGCGCCACCACCACCGGCACCGTGAGCGTCATCAACGCGGCCGACCCGGCCGCCGCCGTCTCGAGTATCGACGTCGGCGTGCACCCGACCGCGCTGCACGCCAAGGACGGCGCGCTGTTCGTCACTGACACCGGCAGCGACGACGTCTCCGTCATCGACACCGCCGCCGACAAGGTCGTCCAGACCATCGCGACCCAGCCGTGGCCGAAGGCCACGGTCGGCTACCACCCCAACGGCGTCACCCTCACCAAGGACGGCCACCTGCTGGTCACCCTCGGCCGGGCGAACGCGGTCGCCGCCTACCGCTACACCACACCGCAGGAGCCGGTCAGCTACGTCGGTCTGCTGCCCATGGACTACTACCCGGAGAACGTGACCACCGTCGGCGAGGAGGTGCTCGTCACCAACCTGCGCGGCATCGGCGCGCGCGGGCCCGAGCGCACCATCGACAAGGGGCCCGGCACCGAACCGGCCACCGGCCACAACACCCACGATGCGACCGGCACGCTGCTGCGGTTCACCCTACCCGACGACACCGTCATCGCTGACAACACCGACAAGGTCTTCCACCAAAACGGCTGGGACAACCGCTCCGTCGCGGAGGGCGGCAACGGCAACGTGCGCCCCGTTCCCGTGCCGAGGCGACTGGGTGACCCGTCGACGATCAAGCACGTCTTCCTGATCGTCAAGGAGAACCGGACCTACGACCAGGTGTTCGGCGACGACCCCCGCGGTAACGGCGACCCCTCGCTGGCGCAGTTCGGGGAGAACGTGACCCCGAACCAGCACGCACTGGCGCGGCAGTTCGGGCTCTATGACAACACCTACGACGTCGGCACCAACTCCGCCGAGGGTCACAACTGGCTGATGCAGGCCGACAACCCCGAGTACGTCGAGTCCCAGGCCGGGGAGTACGAGCGCAGCTACGGCTCCAACGACGACGCTCTGGGCCACCAACGGTCCGGCTTCCTGTGGACCGGGGCCAAGGCGGCCGGGAAGTCCGCGCGCGTCTTCGGCGAGTACAACTCGTCCATGACCGCCCCGGCCGGCACGAAGTGGCAGGACTACTACTGCGACGCCAAGAACATGGAGGCGACCGGTCAGGACACCACGATCAAGACGACCACCTCCTCGCCGATCCCGTCGCTGAACGACATCACGGTGCATGCCTTCCCGAGGGGGGGAACTTCGGTCTCCGAGCAGTACCGGTACGAGCTCTGGAAGCGTGACTTCGAGGCGAACGGGCCGGCCAACCTCAACCTGATGGCGCTGCCTGTCAACCACACCGGTGGGAGCGGCACCCCCAACGCGATCGCCCAGGTCGCCGACAACGACCTCGCCGTCGGCAAGGTCGTGGACACCATCTCCCACAGCAAGTGGTGGAAGGACACGGCGATCTTCGTCATCGAGGACGACACCCAGAACGGCGTCGACCACGTCGACGGCGCCCGCGGCCCGGTGCAGATCATCAGCCCGTGGGCAAAGCACGGCACGGTCGACAGCCACTACTACACCCAGATCACCATGATCCGCACCATCGAGCAGATCCTCGGGATCCAGCCGATGAACCAGAAGGACAGCGCCGCCACCCCGATGCGCAGCGCCTTCACCCAAGCGGCCGACAACACGCCGTTCAACGCCGTGCCCAACCGCGTCCCGCTGACCTACGGGCTCTCCACCCCGCCGGCCTGCGGAGCGGACACCGTGGCCGCGAAGTACGCCCCGCTCGCCCCGGCCCAAGCCGCGGCACCGGCGGTGCCCGCGGACAACAAGCACGTCGCCGAACTCTGGCAGGCCTGGCAGAAGCAGCAGCACCTGACCGGCCCCAACGCGGTCCTCGACTCCGCCAACCCCGACCAGATGGACCACTTCACCTGGTACCAGGCACACGGCTGGGCGAAACCCTACCCGGGCGAGCAGAAGGTCCTGACCCCGGCCGAGGTGCCCGGTCGGTACCTGCCGTCGCCGGACTCCGACGGCTGACCTCCGCACAACACACACACGACGGCCCGCCGGGATCCCGGCGGGCCGTCGTGCGACCTGGCTGCCGAGCCGCGCTGCTCGCCTTGCGCTTCCCCCTCTGGGCGGCCTGGACCTTGCTCGGACTGTTCGCCGTCCAGTTCGCCCTGCCTGGGCAGACCGCGCGGTATGTGCTCTGCGTCATCCACACCGTGATCGCGATCGCCGCGCTGGTCCGAAACCGTCGACACATCCTTCCCACACTGGCAGCACCGTTCCGCCGCCACCCCGACAGCGAGCTATCCGACGCCGAAGACGATCAGAAGAACGCGCTGTCAGGCGCACGTTGACAACCCGACCGGCAGAACCGCCGGGCTGGCCTAGCCTGACCGGCACGGCAGACCCAGACCATCGATTGAGCGCGGTGTCGGGTTTGGCTCTCCACGCTGGCGCCGGTGCTGTCGGCGCCACTGGACGCATGTCTGGTCTGGGAAGGCGGGAGGGCCGCTGTTCCCTTCGGGGCACGGCCTGTCAGCCAGGTACACGTCGTCCTGGTCCAGGCGTAATCGTCCTGGGCCGCTCGTCGGCGACTGCCCTCAGCAACGTCCTCACCCAGGTCGCGGGCCGAGACTGCCTCATCGTCCCAGCGGTGTCTGCGCGACTCCTCGCTCTCTCGCCCAGGCGTCTGTTCCGCGAGCAAGAAGTGGCGGTCGATCTGCTAATTCACCTCGTCCACGACGAGGTTCAACGCCTCGGAAAGATGGGCCGGAACTTCGGCGGTGGTGGCACCTTCGAGGGTGAAGCGATCATTGTCCGCGGACACTTCATATCCGCCGCTTGGCGACATGGCCCCGTGTCGGCTGTTCCAGATCTTGACGATCAGGTCTGTCTCGATGCGGGTCATGGCTCGAGACATGCGGGCGACCACTTTGTAGGTCCCGGAGCTGTGATCGTTCTCGGACGAGCTGACTTCGCCGGTCAGGATGTGGAAGTGGAACCACACGATGAAGCCGCCGAAGGACCACGCGCCTGCAACACCCCACTTACGCCAGGGGTTGAGCCCCAGCCAAGCCCGGAGGCGCTCGCTGAGGGTGTCGCCGACGACCTTGTTCCGGATGGCCGGGATCTCGAGAGCGAGGAAGCTGCCGATCACGGCGGCGAGCCAGAGACCCCAGATGAGGTCAGGCGACATCGATGCCGCCGATCGCCACGGCAAGCCGGCCGTCGGGGCCGCGGGTCACGCCGAGGGGCTCCTCGTCGCCCGTGCCGATGCCGATAACGACGCCGACAGGGGCCGAGAGCTGGTAGCCGAAGCGGTCCTCGAGCTCGGAGACGGCCTGGACGAACGCGGCGGCCTTGCTGATGACTGCGGGTGAGATCGCGTAGACGGTCACGTCGGACTTCCTTCGTGGGGAACGAACGTGCGAGGAGGAAGCCCGGGGGTCCACAGGCTTACGCACAAGGTGGGACAAGGGGCCTAAAGGCCCTGAACTCGTGTGACTTTGGGCCGGATCAGCGCGGGTCTCGCAGTGGGTATCTGGACCGACGGCACCTGCACGGGCCCCTTACGGCCGTCTACGTCTCGCCTCCGGCGTAGGCGGCCCGGCGGGCGCACGACCCCTGTGCCCGTGCAGAGGGCGAGAAGCTATGCCGTCCCGGTGACGGGGCGTGGCGGGGAGGGGTCACCCCATAGGTCAGCGGTCAGATCAGACCGGGATGAGACTCCGCCGGACGATCGCGGGAAACCCCGGAGACGGGTCGCGTTACCTCGGCTGCTGTCTTGCGCCCGTGATGCCATCGACAGAGGTCTGCAAGTTGCCTTATAGCGCAGACTTCGACCCTACGTTCCCGTTCGTCCCGCGGCGTGGGACGGAACTCACCAACAGAACGTGATCCTCGCCGAGTAGGTCAGGACTCGAGGGGAACGCGACTGTGCGGAGCCGCGGTCGCGTCAACGTGGTCGTGCTCACAGCGCGGGAGGGGCGCATTGGCAGATCCCGGCGAGATCGAGGCCATGCGTGCATACCGAGTGGCAGTCTCAAACCCGTCGGCCAGCGCCTTGGCAAGGGGCATCGGTCATCGACCGGGACCGTCGAGGCCCTCCCGCATGACCTGCTGTGCAGGGCCAACACAAGCCGCTTCGATTACCGCCTCAAGCGGAGCATCAGTCAGGCTTGCATACGGCTGAGCTTTGCGCGTTGCATAGTGGAAGCCGCCCATGCCAGCTCCACCTTTGAGTAGTGCCCGAGCCTCCCGACGGCAGTCTGGGGCGTTGACAGACAGATCCCGGCTCTGGTGCTGCGGATGTGGCTGCCACTGCGCCAAATGGCGTGTGCGTAGCAGGGACAGGACTGCAGCAGTGCTGAGTGCAGTGCAGGTCATCTCGTGGATGAGGTGCCTACCTGTAACAGCTGGCGTCTGAGCGGCGGATCCGTGCGGTGCCGTCGGTGGGTCCGCCAACCGGATGGTGATCGACTGTCACCGCCAGGGGCGGTCCACGGGCCGCAGCACCGCCTGATCAGGAGGATCGGCGTGAAGCGCACTATTCTTAAGTTTCGACCCAGGAGGCTATCTGCCGCGGCGGCTGCCTTCGCCGCCACCGTCGCGCTCAGCCAGCCTTCTCCTGTGATGGCAGCTGCAGCCGACGGTCCGGCCAATGCTGCGGGGTTGGCGGCCGGGTCGGTTCCTTTGCGGGTGGCAACCTACAACATCCGAGGGGGAGTCGGTGAGGACGGTGTCTTCGATCTGGGCCGTACGGAGGCGGCTATCCGCTCGGTGGATGCCGGTGTTGTCGGGCTCCAGGAGGTCGACGTGCATTGGCGCGCCCGAAGCGACTTTGCCGATGAGGCTCGTAGGCTGGCCGATCGGTTGAAAATGCGGGTGTTCTTCGCGCCGATCTATGTACGTCCGTCGCATGTTGAGGGAGCGGCTCGCCGGCAGTACGGCGTCGCGCTGTTGAGCCGCTACCCCATTCTGCGGGCGGAGAACCATGAGATCACCCGGTTGTCCTCCCGGACGCCCAACATGGTGCAGTTGCAAACCTTGATGCCCGGCTTCGCTGAGGTCACGGTCGCCGTCGGGGGTATGCGGGTCCACGTCTACTCGACGCATCTGGACTACCGGCACGACCCGTCGGTGCGGCGTGCCCAGGTGGCGGACATGCTCAACGTCATGGCCCCCGATCACGGCCCGAAGGTTCTGGTCGGTGACTTCAACGCCAAGCCGGACGCTCCTGAAATTGCAGCGCTGTGGCAGCAGGGGCTGGTGAACGTTGGCCCGAACGCTGGCAAGACCTATCCCGCCACCCGCCCGGCGAAGACCATCGACCTGGTGACTGTTTCACCCGACATCACCGTGCGTTCCGCCAGGGTGGAGGCGACCGCAGCGTCGGATCACCGCCCAGTGGTCAGCGATCTGCTGCTTCAGCAGCACGGCCGCTGAGCCTGCAGTGTCATTCGATGTGCGGGGCGGGAACGCCACCACAGGACCCCTAGATCGACCAACAGTTCGGACACGGGTTTGGACGCCATCGCCCGCCCCGATCGGCGTGGATCGTGTGCGGTTGGCCCCGTTACGGTTAACCGTCGCATTGGGCAAGAAGGCCCCTTCAGCGAGGAGGAGCTTGCTGGGGTGCCACGATGGTCGGATGGCCGCGTTCTTGCTGCTCCCCACAGAGTCGGGTATCAACTTGGCCGACGTCGAGAGCTGGGTCGAACGCGCGCGCACTCTCGGCGCCTCCGCGATCTCGCCGGTCCGCGTCGGCGCTTCGCCGCTTGCTGCAGGCCATGACGGCGGGGTGACGCTGAGCGTTCCCGTCGCTGCGAGCCGGAGGATACTGCCGGAAACGGCTGGCCCGTACCAAGCTGAGGCCGAGGATAGGACCGACCACGATCGCGTCCCCGAGACGGAGGCCGACGGTGAGAGCGTCTTCGACGGCACGGGCCAAACTGCTGTCGAGGAGAGTCCCGCGCGGCGCGAAGCGCGTGCCCTCCGGCGGCTGCCCCTGCCAGTCTTCTCCCACCCTTCGTAGGGAGCGAACGCGATCTGCGCGCACTCCCGCGCGCCCCTGACCCTCGTCCTGCCCGACTCTTGCTTTTGGGGGAGTTGAGCGGCGCCGAGATGACGCCGGCCTGCCTGGCGGTCGAGTGCTGCGGCGGCGAGCTCCACACGTCGTGCCTCGTCCTCGCCGGGGTCGTAGTCGACGGCCGGCCCGGCTTCCAGCGTGGCGGCCTTCGTCTCGATGCGCCTGGCTTTGTCGACGGCGGCCGCGGCTTCGCCGTCCTCCCCGGCCGTGTCGACGTCGGCGCGTGCCTCGTCAACGGCGGCGGACGCCTCACCCGGGGTTCCGGTGGTGTCGACACCCGCACGCCACGCGCCTCCTCGACAGCTGGCGCGGCGCCACCGGACGGCCCGGACGCCCCGCGCGCTTCCTGTACAGCGGCCGCCGCCGGACCGCCTGCCGGACCGGCGGCGGGTCCACCGGTACCCGGCATGCCGGGCTGCCCACCCATCGCGCCACCGTCGTCGGGTGGGGCGATCCCGAGCGCGTCCTCGGGCAGCTTCGGCACCGGCGCCTTGTTCGGAGAGATCCATAGCGCCCGGGAGTGCGGGTTGTTGTAAAGCTCCCGCTTCGCATCCCTGCGGTGACGCTCTTCCCTCTGCCAGTGCCCGACCGGCAGTTCGCCGGCCGGATATGAGCCCAGCGTTCTCCTGAAGCAACGGACGCCCTATCGCGGACCCGGCTGGTCGCGCGGCATGCGGTCCACCGGGAGGCCTGCGCCAGACTGGACGGGACTCTGGCGCAGGCGACTCGCGGGGGAGGTGCCCACCTCAGCAACCCATCGGCGTGCGGGCCGGGGGATGACGAGTCCGCAGCCGGTGGTGGACCGGTCGCCGTAGATGTTGTTTCATTGGCGGCGGGGTCATGTTCGCAGTCTCACCCGTCGGGGGGAGTTGTCACACCCAAAAGTTCGTGAGCGTTTCCACATGCCGGGAGCGGAGCGAACGGATGGTGGGGGCGGGCGAGAAATGGTCGGCGGGGAGAGGCATGCTTTCTTTAGGGGTTTCGGCCATGGCTATTCGTCTACGTCCTGTCATGTGCCCGGCGATGCGTACGCCGTGTTGGTGACCGCTGAGATGGTGAAGGATGCCGACCAATGACGGCGCCGAGGAAGGTACTGACGTTCTACGAAGCCGTGGAGCTCCGCAAGCTCGCCGTCCACGCAATCGAAGCCCACGGCGACGCCATCAGGGCCGCCTCCACCGACGGGGAAGATGTGGAGGCCGCGTCCGCCGCCTCCACGGAGGCCACTCGACAGCTCCACCACTGGATCAACGTCCACACCGATTACACCACCCCCGAGACAGACGTCAGCTGATGCCACGCCAGATCCTCTTACACGCCGGATGCTGGTCGACAGGCGGCGTGTGGGTCGACCGCCGCGCAAGGGGCGAGGACGCCTCCGAAGCGGTCAGCGCCGCAGCGGCGAGAGCACCAGATACGGAGCGAGGTGGTCGACCGCCCGCCCTGCCACGGACTTGGAGATCCCGAACAGCAACGCCGCCTGCCGCAGCGTCAGGTTCGTGCGGTCGTAGACCGCGACCAGCAACACCCGGTCTTCCAGCACCCCATGGCCGGCCCGCACCAGCCTGCTCCCCACCACGACGACCCACTCGACCCACGACCCCAACCAGCTTGCGGAACTGCCGCACCGACCACCTCGTAAACACCGAGATCCACACATCCGACCCAGCGTTGATCACCTGATCAACCCCGAACGCCGGGCCCACCGACACGACACGCCGATTATGGGACAGGCTTGCGACGACCAGATGCGGTGGCGCCACGCACGGCTCGCGGAGCTGCGGCGCCGAACTCGTCGGTAGCTGGCTAGTGTCGAAAGCACGCCACGCTACCGCCTACATCATGAGGAGGAGGGGATATGCCGGTCATGGGTGTGAGCAAGTTCGAGGGGTTCTTCCGCGCTGCCGCGAGCCTGGACGTTGACAAGAGTGATATCAAACGTTACAACGACTTTCTGGACACCAAGCTCCACGACCTGTTCATTATCGGCAGGGCTGCGGCAAAGGCCAACGGCCGGGACATAATCGAGCCGACTGACCTGCCCATCACAAAGGGCCTGTAGGAAAGCATGCACGCTTTCCGACGACTGGACGAGGAGATCGAGGTCGCACCACTCCTGAGCTCCTCGCAGCACAGCCACCTCTGGACGTCATGATCAGCGAGACCACACGCGAAAAGCTGCCCGACATCGCCGGCGGCCTGAGCGTCGCCCTCGCCAGGACATTCAAGGTTCTTGAACCTGGCCTGAAGAATCCACAGACTGAGCATTGGGAGCGCTCGTTCCAGATCTTCGGCCAGCTCCTCTGAACTGACCAGTCGTTCGCGCTCCCCGTGTGGTGTTTCGTGATCCTCTGGAGTCCGGCACCTGCGACGGAGAATGCTATGAGTCCGCTTGACCTGCTATGGCTGTTACTCCTTCTCATCAGTCTGCAACCCACGATCCAGCAGCAGATACTGGCAGGAAGGCGCACACACGCCATCCACGCGATGGAGAGGCAGCGCGGCTCGCGGACGATCACGCTCATCCACCGTCGGGAGACGTTCACATTTCTTGGCATTCCGTTCGGCGGCTTCATCGACATCGATGACTCCGAGGCGGTCCTACGCGCCATCGAGCTGACGGGGAAGCAGGTCCCCATCGACTTCGTCCTGCACACGCCAGGCGGTCTCGTTCTGGCGGCCGAACAGATCGCATCGGCCCTCGCCGACCACCCCGCACCGGTGACTGTGCACGTGCCGCACTACGCGCTGAGCGGTGGCACCCTCATAGCTCTGGCCGCCGATCAGATCGTGATGTCGCCCTCGGCCGTTCTCGGTCCCCTCGATCCGCAGCTTGGTGAGTACCCCTCCGCTTCGATCCTGAGCGCGGTTGCCCAAAAGGACACCAACGAGCTCGACGACAAGACATTGATCCTCGCCGATGTCTCCCGCAAGGCACAGACACAGGTGCGGGAGTTCGTCGCGGAGTTGCTACGCCGACAGATGCCAGACGCGCAGGCTGTCGAGCTCGCCCGTACGCTCACCGACGGGCGCTGGACGCACGATTACCCCATCGACGTCAAGCATGGCCAGGCGCTCGGCCTGAAGATCTCCACCGAGCTGCCCGATCCCGCTCGCGTTCTGATGCGGCTCTACCCGCAGCCACGCGGTCGACGGCCCTCGGTCGAGTACATCCCTGTCCCGTATGGCGCGCCTCCCTCGCCCGAACGGCGCCGGCACGGCCCGGGTCGCGCTCGCTGAGCTCCATGACCCGCGGGGATGACCCAAAGTCGGGCACTGGGTACGACTTCGTCGCCCCGCCGCCAAAATACTTTAAGAATTGGTCGTGATATTAGTTGACACTGACCCTGTTCCGTCGACGACCAACGGGTTTTCCCCACTGACCGTTCATAGTCCCGGCACCTCCATGAGTACTCAAGCTCTCGACGACCGCAAGGCAGATCCCGGCCCGGTTAACTGCGTAAGTCTCTTTACACTCCACTTGCGTAGGGGTGACACTGTCTGGAGTTGCGGGAGTCTCACGGCCACACTAATGGCAGGTGCTCGTCCGCATACCTGACCGACGCCGCAGTGTGAGTGTGGCGTCCAAACACCAGCCTGACGGACTGAAGCGGAACCCGCGCTCCTGCTGCAGCGAAACGCATCATGATGTTTTCAGCATCGATACAACTCAGCAGTCACCTGATTTTCCAACTCAGCCGAACGGACTCATCATGGCGAGAGCAGCCGGTATTGACCTGGGCACGACGAACTCCGTGATCGCTGCCGTGGAGGGTGGCACGTCGACTGTGATCCCGAATGCCGAGGGGCAGCGGACGACGCCTTCGGTGGTGGCGTTCACCGAGCAGGGGGAGCGGCTGGTGGGCCAGTTGGCGCGCCGGCAGGCGATCCTCAACCCGAAGGGCACGGTCTACTCGGCGAAACGCTTCGTCGGCCGGCGTTACGAAGAGGTGGCGTCCGAGCAGCACGCGGTGTCCTTCGACGTGGTGCCCGGGCCCGATGACGCGGTGCGGTTCCAGGTGCACGGCAAGCTGTACTCGCCGGAGGAGATCTCGGCGCTCATCCTTCGCAAGCTCGCCGAGGACGCCTCGAAGTTCCTGGGCGAGAAGGTCACCGAGGCGGTCGTCACGGTTCCGGCGTACTTCAACGACGCCCAGCGGCAGGCGACCAAGGACGCGGGCCGGATCGCCGGGCTGGAGGTCCTGCGCATCATCAACGAGCCGACGGCGGCCGCGCTGGCGTACGGGTTGGAGAAGAAGGGCCACGAGACCGTGCTCGTGTTCGATCTCGGAGGTGGCACCTTCGACGTGAGCCTGCTCGATGTGGGCGACGGTGTGGTCGAGGTCCGCGCGACGGCCGGGGACACCCACCTCGGCGGCGACGACTTCGACCGCCGGGTCGTCGACTACCTGGCTGATGACTTCCAGCGGTTGGAGGGCATCGACCTGCGGCGTGATCCACAGGCGCTGCAGCGGCTGTTCGAGGCCGCGGAGAAGGCCAAGGTCGAGTTGTCCTCGGTGACGCAGACCACGGTGAACCTGCCGTTCATCACCGCCGACGCGAACGGACCCAAGCACCTGAACACGACGTTGATGCGCTCGACATTCGAGGAGATCACCCACGACCTCATCGAACGCCTCCGTGGCCCGGTCGAACAGGCGATGTCGGACGCGAAGGTCACCGCCGACGACATCGACGAGGTGATCCTGGTCGGTGGGGCGACCCGGATGCCGGCGGTGCAGAACCTCGTCCGCCGCATGACCGGCGGCAAGGACCCGAACATGACGGTCAACCCGGACGAGGTGGTCGCGATCGGAGCGGCCATCCAGGCCGCCGTGCTCAAGGGCGAGATGAAGGACGTCGTGCTCCTCGACGTCACCCCGCTGTCGTTGGGCATCGAGACCCTCGGTGGCGTGATGACGAAGGTGATGGACCGCAACACCACGATCCCGGCCCGGCGTACCGAGACGTTCAGCACCGCCGAGGACAACCAGAGCGCGGTCGATGTGGTGGTGCTGCAGGGTGAGCGTGAACGCGCCGCGGACAACCGGGTGCTCGGCAGGTTCAGGTTGGAGAACATCCGGCCCGCGCCACGCGGCGAGCCGCAGGTCGAGGTCACCTACGACGTCGACGCCAACGGCATCCTGAACGTCTCCGCCCGTGACAAGGACACCGGAGCTGAGCAGAAGATCACCATCAGCGAGAGCTCCAACCTCGACCAGTCCGAGGTGGACCGCATGGTCACCGACGCCGAGCGCTACCGCGCCGACGACGCCCGCATCCGCGAGGTGGTCGATGCGCGCAACGCGCTCGACACGGCCGCCTACCAGGTCGAACGGCGTCTGGGCGAGCTGGGGGAGGCCACGCCCGAACACGAACGTGCCCGCGCCCAACTGCTCGTCACCGACGCCCGACAGGCCGTCAAGGACGACACCGCCCCCCTGGACCGGCTGCGCTCACTGACCGGCGAACTGCAGCAGATCTACCACAGCCTGGGCAGCGCGGGAACTGGCGGCCAAGCGGGCGGACCCGAAGGGCCCGGTGGTCCGCGTGCCGGCGGACCTGGCGGTCAAGGTGTGCCCGGGCAGCGGGGAGCGACCGAGGACGAGGACGTGATCGACGCCGAGTTCACGACGGAATGAGCGATATGGCTGAGCCGAGTCGCACCCACGGGACGCAGGCAGCGCCGGACGAGCACGCGGTGCCGGAGCAGGCTCCGAACGAGGCTCCGAAGGAAGAGGCCGCCACCGCGAAGGTCGCCGAGCTTGAGGAGCGGGTGAGGTTTCTCGAGGACCAGTGGCGACGGGCTCTGGCGGATCTTGACAACGTACGCAAGCAGATTGCCCGCGACCTCGACCGGGCGCGTACCGATGAGCGCACCAGCCTGGCGTCGCAGTGGCTGCCGGTCATCGACAACCTGGACCGGGCGCTCGCCCACGCCCAGGCCGAGCCCACCGCTCTCGTCGAGGGCGTCCGCGCCATTCGTGACCAGGCCGTCGCCATTCTGAGCAGCCTCGGCTTCCCCCGCCGGGAGGCCCAACCCGGTGAGCGGTTCGACCCCGTCCGACACGAGGCAGTCGCCACGAAGCCAAACACCGAGGCCCCCGAAGGCACCGTCGTCGACGTCGTCCTGCCCGGATACGGCGACGACGAGCGGCAGCTGCGGCCCACTGGCGTCGTGGTGGCCAAGAAATCGGAGTAGGCGGAACCTCACAGTGGCCGACCGTGATTTCTACGAGATTCTCGGGGTGCCGAGGACGGCGAGCCGGGAGGAGATTCAGCGTGCCTATCGGCGGTTGGCTCGGGAGAACCATCCTGACGTGAACAAGGATCCGGGTGCGGAGGAGCGGTTCAAGGACGTCTCGGAGGCCTACGACGTCCTGTCCGACCCGGACCTGCGCAAGCGTTACGACGCGTTCGGGCCCGACTTCCGCCGCGTACCGGAGGATGTCGACCCGGAGACCTGGACGCGGGCGCAGGCGCGAGCCCGCGCCGGTGCCGGCCAGGCTCGGGCAGGCGCAGGTGCCGGCCGGGGCGGCGGGTTCGGCGGTTTTGGTGGCCCGGAGGGCATCGACATCGAGGACCTCTTCGGTGGCATGTTCACCGGCCGTGGCGGGCGGGGCTGGGGCCCCATCCCGGGCGCGGACCAGGAGGCCGAGCTGGTCCTGAGCGTGGAGGACGCCTACCGCGGTGGCCGGCACTCGATCACGCTGGCCGGGCCGGAGGGGCAGCGCCAGTACGACGTGAACATCCCGCCCGGCGTGACCGACGGCCAGCGGATCCGGCTGGCCGGGCAGGGCGGCCGGGGCAGCGATGGGGCCTCGCCCGGTGACCTTTACCTGGTGGTGCGGCTGGCGCCGCATCCCCGCTACCGGGTGCATGGCCGCGACATCGACGTCGACATGCGGCTTGCTCCGTGGGAGGCGGCACTGGGTGCCTCAGTGCCCGTCGACACGCCCGGCGGTGAGGCGAAGGTGAAGGTGCCACCGGGCACCTCCAGTGGCCGGCGGCTACGGCTGAAGGGCCGTGGCATGCCCAACCCGCACGGCAAACCAGGTGACCTCTACGCCGAAGCCAAGATCATGGTCCCCCGCCACCTCACCGGCGAAGAACGACGCCTGTTCGAAGAACTGGCGAAGAAGTCCACCTTCGACGCGAGAACTGAAGCGGACAGGAGGAACCAGTGAGCTTCGCCCTCGTACTTGCCAACCGCCCGACGACTCGGCCGAGCTTTCCGACCGGCCGCGAGGAAGGCCTGGACCTCGATTCCTTCGCCCGGCAGGCCGGAGTCCATCCCGAAGTCGTACGACGACTGGTGCGGCTCGGTCTCCTCGAGCCCGTCGGCAGCCGTACGGACGAGGGGCTGTATTTCGCGCCGAGCCAGTTCGCGGAGTTGGGTCGAATCGAACGGCTGCGGGCCGGACTGTGCATCAACTACGCCGGTATCGGCGTCGTGATCGATCTACTCGACCGGATCGCCGAACTCGACGCCGTCGTCCGACGGGCGGGATGGCGCCCACCAGACCGGCGTACCTCTACTCCCCTTCCGTCATCCTCTCGCGAGCGCACCACCGCTCCCGACTGGCATGCCGCAACTTCGCCTGGACACGCCACAGGACCTGGTGGACATCTCCCCCAGCCTGGTGCTTACACCGTTCGTCGTATCGGAGGTGGATCGTGGATGTGAACCGATTGACCCAGAAGTCCCAGGAGGCCCTGCAGGACGCACAGGGCAAGGCGTCGCGCTTCGGCCACACCGAGGTGGATGGTGAGCATCTGCTGACGGCGTTGCTGGAGCAGCCGGAGGGGTTGGTGCCTCGCCTGTTGGTGCAGGCGGGTGCGGACCCGGATCTGTTGGTCAAGGAGGTGGAGGCTGAGCTGGAGCGGCGGCCCCGGGTCAGTGGGCCGGGTGCGGCGCCGGGGCAGGTGTTTGTGACCCAGCGGCTGGCGCAGTTGTTGGACACCGCGGAGCGTGAGGCGCGCCGGTTGAAGGACGAGTACGTCTCGGTCGAGCATCTGGTGATCGCGTTGCTGGAGGAGGGTTCGGGTAGCGCGGCGGGCCGGTTGTTACATGAGCAGGGGTTGACCCGGGACCGGTTCCTTCAGGCGTTGACGTCGGTTCGGGGGCATCAGCGGGTCACTTCGGCGATGCCGGAGGTGGCGTATGAGGCGTTGGAGAAGTACGGCCGTGATCTGGTCGCTGATGCGGTGGCGGGCCGGATGGACCCGGTGATCGGGCGGGACGGTGAGATCCGGAGGGTGGTCCAGATCCTGTCGAGGAAGACGAAGAACAACCCGGTCCTGATCGGTGACCCGGGGGTGGGCAAGACCGCGATCGTGGAAGGGCTGGCGCAGCGGATCGCCAACGGCGACGTGCCGGATGGGCTGCGGGACAAGGTGGTGTTCGCCCTCGACATGAGTGCGTTGGTGGCGGGCGCGAAGTACCGGGGCGAGTTCGAGGAACGGTTAAAGGCGGTCCTGAACGAGGTCCGGGCGGCCGATGGCCGGATCCTGTTGTTCATCGACGAGCTCCACACCGTGGTCGGGGCCGGTGCGGCCGAAGGCGCGATGGACGCGGGGAACATGCTCAAACCGATGCTGGCTCGTGGTGAGTTGCACATGATCGGCGCGACGACCGTCGACGAGTACCGCAAGCGGATCGAGAAGGACGCCGCCCTGGAACGCCGTTTCCAGCCGGTCTTTGTCGATGAGCCCTCAGAGGAGGACGCGATCTCCATCCTGCGGGGCCTGCGGGAACGGTTGGAGGTGTTCCACGGGGTGAAGATCCAGGACAGTGCCCTGGTCGCGGCCGTCGTCCTGAGCCACCGCTACATCTCTGACCGGTTCCTGCCCGACAAGGCCATTGACCTGGTCGATGAGGCGTGCGCGATGTTGCGCACCGAGATCGACTCGATGCCCGCGGAGTTGGACGAGCTGACCCGTCGGGTGATGCGGCTGGAGATCGAAGAGGCCGCGCTGGCCAAGGAGTCCGACCCGGCCAGCCGGGCCCGGCTGGAAGAGCTGCGCAGGGAACTGGCCGACCTGCGCGCCCAGACCGACGCGACCAGGGCGCAGTGGGAGGCCGAACGTCAGGGGCTACGGCGCGTGCAGGACCTGCGGCAGGAGATCGAACACCTCCGCCGTGAGGCGGAGTCGGCCGAGCGTGCCTACGACCTGAACCGGGCCGCGGAACTGATGCACGGGAAGCTGCCCGAGCTGGAACGCCGGCTGGCCGTCGAAGAGGACAAGCTCAACGTCCGGCTCGGACAACAACGCCTGCTGCGGGAAGTCGTCACCGAGGAGGAGATCGCCGGGATCGTGGCGCGCTGGACCGGTATCCCGGTCAGCCGGCTGCAAGAGGGCGAGCGGGACAAGCTGTTGCACCTTGACCAGATCCTGCACCAGCGGGTCATCGGTCAGGACGAGGCTGTCGGCCTGGTCGCGGACGCGGTGATCCGGGCCCGGTCCGGCATCAAGGACCCGCGCCGCCCGATCGGATCTTTTATCTTCCTCGGACCCACCGGAGTCGGGAAGACCGAACTGGCCAAAGCGCTCGCGGAAGCCCTGTTCGACACCGAGGAGAACATGGTCCGTATCGACATGAGCGAGTACCAGGAACGCCACACCGTGTCCCGGCTGGTCGGTGCCCCACCCGGATACGTCGGTTACGAGGAGGGCGGCCAACTCACCGAGGCCGTCCGCCGCAGGCCTTACTCCGTCGTGTTGTTCGACGAGATCGAGAAGGCGCACTCCGACGTGTTCAACACGCTGTTGCAGGTGCTCGACGACGGGCGCCTGACCGATGCCCAGGGCCACACCATCGACTTCCGTAACACGGTGATCATCATGACGTCCAACGTCGGTTCGGAGTACCTCCTGCAAGGCGTCACCGCCGACGGGCAGCTCGAACCCGACGCCCGGGCCCGGGTGATGGCCGACCTGCGTGGCCGGTTCCGGCCGGAGTTCCTCAACCGGGTCGATGAGATCGTGTTGTTCAAACCACTCATCCAAACCGAGATCGAACAGATCGTCGACCTCATGCTCGACGAACTCCGGCTACGCCTGTCCCAACGCCGCATCGCCCTCGACGTCACCGAGCAAGCCCGACGGTTGATCGCCGCGGAGGGCTTCGACCCCGTCTACGGCGCCCGCCCACTCCGCCGGTTCATCGCCCGCGAGGTGGAGACCCGCATCGGACGCACCCTCATCGCAGGCGACATCCAGGACGGCGCCACCCTCCACATCGACACCGACAACGGAGAGATCACCATCACCCACGAGAACCCCACCCCAACCAACCAAGCAAGGGCGGCCTGACTCGCGACGGTCGCGAATGAGGAAAGAGGGAGAGCCGATGGCTACCAAGGTCGAGACGAATGTCCTCGAGTGCCCGGAGTGTGGCCGCCGGAACCGCGTACCGACCACGGCGAACGGTGCGCCCCAGTGCGGCAACTGCCACGCCCCACTGCCCTGGATCACCGATGCGGACGACGACGCCTTCGCCCGAGCCGTCGAGCAGTCCCACATCCCGGTCGTGGTCGACCTGTGGGCGACGTGGTGCCGCCCCTGCGGGTCCATCAGCTCAGCACTGGAACAGATCGCGCGAGACCTCGCCGGCCGAATCAAACTCGTCAAGGTCGACGTCGACAAGTCGCCAAGAACCGCCGAGCGGTTCAACGTCCGCGCCGTTCCCACTCTTCTCGTGATGAAGGGGAGTGAGGTGGTGGCAACCCGTGCGGGTGCCGCGCCTGTGGCGACCTTACGCGCATGGCTCGACGCCGCACTCGAGAGAGCCTCGTTCCTTTCGACATGACGACCGGCGCCCAAGGCGCGGGACAACCAGGCAGGAACACACCTCACCAGATGTGACATACGAACGAAGGACTCTGTTCAGATGACTGTCGTCCTGGAGCCACATCTCAACGCGGTCCGTTCTCTCCGGCCTGGCACACAGGAGGGCTGCGAGGGCTGCGAGGACTGTCTGCGGGTGGGCTCGCCGTGGGGGTGCACCTGCGGCTCTGCCTGACCTGCGGCCACGTCGGCTGCTGCGACTCGTCACCGCTGCGACACGCCCGCGCACACGCTCTTACGGTCGACCATCCGATCGTCCAGTCGCTTGAACCCGGCGAAAGCTGGTGCTGGTGGTACGTGGACGAGCGGTACGTCTGAGTCCGCTGGCGGGGGGTCGCGCACAACGGCAGGAACCAGACACCTAGAAGCTCGGACCCCAGATCAGGGAGAACGAGGCCACCGCGATGACTATGCCCGAGCCCCTACCCGAGACACCCGATCTTCAAGGCGCGTATCCACGCCTGACCGAGCCGCAGATCGAGGCGCTGGCCGCGCAGGGAGAGCATCGGATCACCAGAGCCGGCGACGTGCTCTTCCGGGAAGGCGAGGAAGCGTACGACTTCTTCATCATCCTCGCCGGCACGATCGCCAACATCGCGAACTACGGGACCGACGAGCAGCAGGTCATCAGCGTACATGGGCCCCGCCGATTCCTGGGCGAGCTGAGCCTGCTCGTCGATCAGCCCGCGTTCTACACCGCCCTCGTGATCGAGGCAGGAGCGGTCCTCGCGGTCCCGCGCGACCGCCTTCGCGAACTGGTGGCCAACGACCAGACCATCGGCGACGTTCTCCTCCGCGCCTACTTTCTCCGTAGGGCGATGCTGATCGGCCAAGGCGCCGGATTCCGCATCCTCGGCTCCTGCTACTCGCCCGACACTCAGCGACTGCGAGAGTTCGCCGCCAGGAACCGGCTACCGCATCGGTTCCTCGACCTGGAGCAGAACCCCGAGGGCGAGGCGCTTCTACGTCAACTCGGCATCAGTCCGCAGGAGACGCCCGTGGTGATCTGGTGCGGTCGCGAGGTGCTCCGCAACCCGACCAACGCCGACCTGGCCCGACTCATCGGTATCGAGATGTCCGCCGCCCCCGCGGCGCGCTGCGATCTGCTCATCGTCGGCGCCGGACCAGCCGGCCTCGCGGCGGCGGTGTACGCCGCCTCAGAAGGTATGGCGACCGAACTGCTGGACGCGGTCGCGACCGGCGGTCAGGCGGGGACGTCGTCGAGGATCGAGAACTATCTCGGCTTTCCGTCGGGGGTCTCCGGCGCCGAACTGTCGGAGCGTGCCGTCCTCCAGGCAAAGAAGTTCGGCGTGATGATGCGTGTTCCGACCGAGGTGACGGAACTGCAGCAGGAAGGTGGTCAGTACACGGTCCGGCTCGAAGGGGACGAGCCCATCACCGCGCGGACTGTACTGATCGCCACGGGTGCGCGTTACCGCAGGCTCGACGTCTCGCGTCTGGAGGAGTTCGAGGGAACGAGCATCTACTACGCCGCGACCCTGCAGGAAGCGCGGTGGTGCATGGGTGATCCGGTTGCGGTCGTCGGGGGCGGCAACTCCGCCGCACAGGCCGCCCTCTTCCTCGCCGAGCACGTCCCCTGCGTTCACCTCGTTGTCCGCAGTGACGATCTTGCGGCGGACATGTCGCGTTACCTCGCCGATCGGATCGAGCACGCACGGCGAATCGAGGTCGCCCTTCACACCGAGGTGCGTGAACTGCTCGGGGACCGGGCCCTCGAGGGACTCGTCGTCAAGGACAACCGGACAGGACAACGCCGCCGAATCGAGGCGCGCGCTCTCTTCGTGTTCATCGGCGCACGCCCGCGCACGTCCTGGCTGGCGGGACAAGTCACGCTGGACGAGGACGGTTTCATCGTCACCGGCGCGGAGGACCCGACGTTCAGGCGGGCCGTCGGGCGACGACCACTCGCGCTTGAGACCAACCTGCCCGGCGTCTTCGCAGCGGGAGACGTCCGCGGTGGTTCGATCAAGCGGGTCGCCGCCGCGGTCGGCGAAGGTGCTATGGCTGCGCGGTTGGTGCACGAACATCTCAACTGGGGAGTGCCGATGACTGTCGGGAGAGCGAACGCGGACAGACCAATGTCGGCGGGCGGCACATCATGAACCCGAGCACAGACTCAGTCCTCACTGGGAGGTGAGAGATCATGGCCACCAAGCTGAACGAAAGTGCATTCGATTTTGCCAAACGACTTGTCAAGGACGGAAGGTACGTCATCGACGACCGGGACGCGTGGAGCGAGCATCGGCCGTCCAGCCAAGACGAGAATGCTTACCTCGAGGAGCACGGCTTCCGAGAGTATGGGAAGTGGTACCTCGGTATCGAGGATGAGGAACCTGTCGACACAAAGGCGCACTACAAGTTTCCCTACGGTGACTTCGCGAAGATTCACCGATGCGGAGTGATCAGCGCGGAGTCACGTGCGGCCCAACGTAAGTATGACGACATCGAATCAGCCGCCGCTCATCTTCACGGCATGCTCGACGGCGTGAAGTGAGGGCCGCACCTGGAACTCCGCCGGAGTTCTTGGGCACTTTGCGGCCGCCGCGGCAGCTGGAATTGCTCGGCCGGCGCCGGTCCACCAGGATCCGTCGGTCGGCCGGGCTCCACCCTTCGCAGCGAAGAGATGCAAGAACATGGACTATGACCAGTTTCTGACCATCGTGGAACGAGCTGGCGGGGCCACAGGAGTCGGGGCTGACCGCACTACCGCTGCCACCCTGCAGACCCTGGCCGAGCGGATCTCCCCCACCGAAGCACGTCATCTCGCTGGTGAGCTCCCGGCGGAGCTGGGTCCACTGCTGTTCACCGCTGATCCAGCAGAGGGGTTCGATGTCGACGAGTTCATCCGCCGCGTGGCGGAGCGGGGCGACATGGACCTTCCGACCGCGACGCGGGCCGCAAGCGGGGTCTTCACGGCACTCTCGCGTGCGCTGAGCGAGCGCGAGTTCGCCCACCTCGTCGCGCAGCTGCCCAAGGATTTCGTACTTGTCCTGCCCACCGGACCGGAAATCCTTCCGGCCGCAGCCTTCCTCGAGCGGGTTGCCCAGCGTGCCCAGCTCCATGACGGCGATGCCAGTCGGGTCACCGATGCCGTTCTCCAGACCCTCGCCGAGCGCATCGCCGCGGGGGAGGTCGACGATCTGATCAGCAGGTTGCCCTCCCCGCTCCACGACCCCCTGCGAGCGGGCAGGTCCGCGGATGCCGACCAGGCCCAGCGGATGTCAGTGGAGAGGTTCCTTGCCCGGGTGGCCGAGCGGGAAGATGTGCCACCGCAGGAGGCGCTCGCCCACGCTCGAGCGGTCATGACCACGCTGCGCGAGGCGGTCGGCGAGGAGTTCCACGACGTCGTGGCACAACTCGGCCCGAAGTACGCGGCCCTGTGGTCAGGCTGATCGCGAACGCAGCACGGTCCGCGTCTCGACGGCGATCTGGAGGTCCTCCCTGGTCTCGATGACCAGAACCGTGACCCGTGCGCTATCAGGACTGACCTTACCGTCGTCGGTTCGATTGCCGCGTACGGGAGTGGGAACGCCTAGCTGCCCCAGACCGAGGCAGACGCCGTGGCGGACTTCTGGCTGGTCCCAGCCGATCTCTCCGGTGAACACGAGCGCGTCGAGCCGGGAGAGGCTGCTCGCGGCGGCGGCGATCTCACGCCGTACCCGGTGGACGTAGACGTCGAGAGCGAGTCCTGCGGTCGGGTCGTCAACGGCAGCCGCGACGAGTTCCCGGGTGTCACCGGAGCGCCGGTCGGAGAGCCCGAGCAGTCCGGACTCTCGGTAGAGCCCGTGGGCGAGTTCGTCAAGGGACAGTCGGCCGTCCCTGAGCAGCCAGATCAGCATGCCGGGGTCAACCGCTCCCGACCGGGTGCTCATCGGAACGCCGTCGAGCGGCGTGAAGCCCATGGAGGTGTCCACGCTGCGTCCTCCGTCCACGGCGCAGACGGAGGCGCCGCCGCCAAGATGCGCTATGACCATCTGCAGCTCACTGGTGTCACGCCCGAGCAGCTCCGTCGCGCGTCGGCTCGCCCAGGCGTAGGAGAGTCCGTGGAAGCCGTACCGGCGGAGTCCCCAGCGGGACCGCCACAGGGTGGGCAGGGCGTAGGTGGCCGCGACGACCGGGAGGTCGGCGTGGAACGCGGTGTCCGGACACACCACGTGGAGCACGTCCGGCAGTTGATACCGCAGTCGGTCGAGCAGCGCCAGCGCGGGCGGCACGTGCAAGGGTGCGAGGTCGGAGATGTCGTCCAGCGCGCCGCGGACCTCGTCGTCGACCACCGTGGTTTGACGCACTACGTCGCCTCCGTGCACCAGCCGGTGGCCGACCGCATGGGGAACCTCATGCTGCTCGACGAAGGCGCCCACCGCCTTCATGGCGGTTGCCGACCCGGGCGGCTCGCTCAGATCCAACCTCGCCGCCGCGGAGCCGTTGTCGACATAGACCAGGTGCACGCTGTGCGATCCGGCGTTGACAGTCAGGATGGCCACAGCATCGCCCGCGACCCCGTTCTCCTGCTCCCTACCCGCACACGAAACGCGCCGCGCCGCGCCGGCGTCACACTGGACGCTCCAAGCAGGGGTGTGTCAGGAACGCTGGCTGCCAGACCTCTTCTTCTCCTGCCGCCCGCCTTCAGCGTGCCCGTTCGTGATCTGGATGCGGCGCCCCTGGCCCTGCTGGGGCTTGGGGATGCGCAGCGTCAACACACCCTCGTTCATCGAGGCTTCGACGTTGTCGGCTTCCACGTCGGATGGCAGTGTCGTGTGGTAGTGGAAGCGTCCAATGCGAACTCGCAGCGCGTTGGACCCTTGTTCTTCTTCCTCGCGGACCTCGCCGTTGACGCACAGGTCGCGATCACGAACCCCGACCTCGACGTCGTCAGCCGCTATGCCGGGCAGTTCGAGTTTGACGACGTAAGCATCGTCCGTCTCCTCGATCTCGGCGGTCGGAATCCACGGACGTTCGGTCTCGGTCTCCACTGACTGCTGGACCAACCCGCCAATCCGGTTGACGAGTTCCTGCACGTCCGCAAATGGGTCCCGTCGCAGCATCATCGACGGCTCCATCCCGTGCAGGCGGACACCTCTGGCGCGCCTCATCGGCATCGTTGTCATGACATGCTCTCCTCTCGTCCCGGGATCCAGCCTTGAGTGGCGTACATCCCTCAGGGGCTCCAGCTACTAGGACCAGCGACGGGTGTGCGGCCACCAGGGACAGCTCGGCCCGCGCAAGGACAGGTACCCGGCGCGTAAGCCGCCACACGCACGGTCCGAGCGATCTCCGTGTCTCACCAATCAGTGTCGCGATCTGATCGTCCAATCGATCTCGGTGGAGAGTAGGGCGGTCGCGTGGGAGCAACGTCGGGTTGACGGAGACAGGACGACCCGTTTGACACGCACAGTGCATATGGTTAGGAAAGGCCCCCAGACAGTTCGAGAGGGTCCGTTCATGAAGATCGCATTCGTTGGTAAGGGTGGCGCCTGCAAGACTCGTAGGGCGCTGGCGCTCAGCGCGCGCTGCGCGGCACCGGGCAACTGCTGTGCGCGCTGCCCGGCACCCGGTTCGAGATTGAGGACGGCCGAACGGCCATGCTGGTAAGCGTCAGGTGAGTCAAAAGAGGGTGGAGCAACAACGAACGAGCAGCGTCGCCAGGTCCTGGAAATGCTGGCCGAGGGCAAGATCACCGCGGACGAGGCCGAGCGGCTGATCGACGCCCTCGAAGGGGAACCGCACGAGGCGGCGCTGGGAGCCGCGCCCCGCCCGAAACTCCGACCCAAATACCTACGCGTGATGATGAACGCGGAGGACCTCAGCCGATGGCACCTTGCGCGCCCGCCCCACCGACAAGCTGCTCGCGCCGATGCTCGAAGGGCCGGATCGGGTACGTCGCGGTGAGCGCGCTCGCACAAGGTGCCACCCGCCGCCCAGAGGTCTGTCAATGGTTATGTCAATGAAACGCCGTCGTCGGGGGCCATCTGTGACAGGTCTGACAGGCAAACGGCCAGGTCAGCAGGCGTGAGACGCCTCGCCATGGACTGGCCGGCCCTCCTTTAATCCGCGGGTTCTGGGTTCGATCCCCAGGCGGCCCACCGCATCTGACCTGGGCATATGCCGTGATTGGCGGCCTGGTCTGTCGACTTGCTGTCAATGGTTGTGTCGGCGGCGGCGCCGGCGAAGGGGGCCGTGGGTGGCGTACGCGTGGCTTCGTGCGCCTGCGCGGCAACTCGTTTCAGGTCCTCGTCTACGCCGGACCCGACCAGCTGACCGGTAAAGACACCTACCTCACCGAGTCCACGCGTGACCGGCGTGAGGCCGGGAAGGTCCGGACGCGTCTGCTCGCGAAGGTCGACCAGCAGCGCACGGGCTCGACGAAGCGCCTTGCCGACGGCGGTCGTGTCACCGACGAGGCGTGGGTGAACGCGGCCAAGCATTTCGACGAGGAGCAGCTGATGGCCCTGGTGTCCCAGATCGCCGTCATCAACGCCTTCAACCGCGTGATCACCCAACAGCTCGGGGGCGACTACCAGCCCGGGCAGTTCGGGTAACGGGCGATCCCGATTCAGGTGGCGTCGGACGAACCTGGCAACTCCAGGCTCGTACCGGCCCGGTCGCCGGACAGCTGCTCGCGCCCTCGCCCGTCGCTGTGTCAATGTCCTCCACGCCATACTCCGAAGCCACCGCGCCTACGACCCCTGTCACGGCATGGCGGCGGCGTAACGAACGCTAGATGCCGGCGAGGAAGAGGGCGCCGGCCGCGAGTAGCCCGAGTTCGACGAGGACGATGAAGGCTCGGTCGCTGATCCGGCCGACGATCTTCTTGCCGGCCCAGGCGCCTGCCAGGGTGGCTGGGGTCAGTGCGGCCCCGTAGAGCAGTGCGCGGGGCGTGAGCAGGTCGCCAGCACCGTAGGCGGCGATCTTGGTCAGATGGATGGTGAGGGCGCTGGCTGCTTCGGTGCCGATGTAGGCGGCGCGGGTCAGGCCGTAGGCGAGGAAGAAGGGTGCGGTCAAAGGACCGACTGACCCGAGTAGCGCTGACCCTAGGCCGGAGGCCGCGCCGACGCCGGCGAACGCTCGGTCGGTGGGTTTGGATGGGTGCGGGTTTACTCGCCGCCACACCACCACGGCGATAAGGAAAACGCCGAGCAGGCGCTGGAGCGGCCCGAGCGGGGCCTGAGTCAACAGCAGACCTCCGGCGACTGCCATCGGCACTGCACCGGCGGCGAACCAGCCGATCAGTGGCCAGCGCAGGTGCCTGCGGTTCAACCACACGCGGGCGGCGTTGCTCGACAGTTGGGTCAGCGTGAGCATCGGAACGGCCACACGCAGCCCGAATAGGAGCGTAAAGACCGGCAGGAGCAACACGCCACCGCCGAACCCGGCCACCGCTGACAGCAGGGCCAGAGCACATGCCGCAGCCGAGGCCACCACCAGCGTGGCCAACAGGTCAGAACTCACCCGTCCAGCCTGACGTAGCCCACCAGGTCATCGCACGACCCCGCTCCCACGAGCGTGCCGACTATCGCGCGAGGCGGGCTGTTCAGTCTCGATCGCCGCCCTCCCCGGAGCGCTGGCGCGGGTTCCGGTGCCGCCACCAGGCGTGGAAGGCGGCATTTCTGCGGCTCCGGCTAGTGGTCCGCGCCGGGTCAGCCCGATCGTTCAGGTCGTCTTCCACTCGCGGCAACACGACTAACAGCAGTACGACGCCAGCGACGAACATCCCGAGAAGTTCGAGGCTCTGGTCGAGATCGCTCCACATTGAGGACTCCTCACCAGTCGACCACCTGTCCTTGGGAACGTATCAGACCCATGTAACGTACGTAGCATGACGGACAGGTCGGATCGGGAGTGGCTGCTGATCACGGTGTCTACCGGGTCAGCCGGTTCGCTGCGGGTTCATGTCTGGCGCACTCTGCGCAAGCTCGGTGCGGTCTACCTGCAGCAGTCGGTGTGCTTGCTGCCCGACCGGCCACCGGTTGCCAAGACCATCGCCCGGCTTGCTGCCCGGGTGCGTGATCAGGGCGGTCAGGCTCGTGTGCTGCATATCCGGGTGACCGATGACGGCGAGCTGGCTCGGCTGATCGAGCAGCAGCGCGCCGAGCGCGACGCCGAGTACGGCGAGGTCGTCGAACGCGCTCCGGCGTTCCTGGCTGAGTTGGAGCAGGAGACCGCCCGCGGCCGGACGACCTATGCGGAGGTCGAAGAATCCGAGGCCGACCTTGAGCGGTTCGACAAGTGGCTGGCCAAGATCGCCGCCCGCGACTACTTCGACGCCGACGGCGGCACCGCCGCCCGGGCACGGTCGAACGGTGCCGTGAAGCCCTGGCCCGCTTTGAAGCCGCCGCCCTCGCCACCGAGACCAGCGAACCAGTCAGCAACCCATCCGCCCGGCTTCGCGCCGTCAACAACGACTAGAACCCGGGGAGCAATCCAGGACTCCAGGAGGACACCGTGCCGACATGGCTGGAGATCGTCATCGGAATCGTGGCCGCCGTCCTGGTGTGCTGGCTGCTGCTCGTCGCGGTGATGTGGACGGCCAAACCATCCGGGCCACTGCTCAAGGAAGCGCTTCGGCTGCTTCCCGACCTGCTCCGGCTGCTTCGATCGCAGCCGACAAGACCCTGCCCCGCGGGGTGCGAATCCGGCTCGGCCTACTCATGGTCTACCTGGCCATCCCCATCGACCTGATCCCCGACTTCATCCCCATCCTCGGCTACGCCGACGACGCCATCATCGTCACCCTCGTCCTGCGCTCCGTCGTGCGCCACGCCGGCCTCGACGCCGTCCAACGACACTGGCCCGGCACGCCAGACGGCTTCACCGCCCTCACACGACTCACCGGCCTGCACCACCAACACGCCCCCTCCGATCACACCGACGCTCACGCCACCAGCGCCAAGGACCGTGGCGGGCCGTCTTCCCAGCCCGATCTCGACGCATGAGACACGAAGCTGCGCGAACGGGTGCACTTCTCAGCGCAGCCGCGCTAGTCCTAATGACCCGGCGCCGTCATCGCGGGCGAGCCAGCACTGTCGGCCGCCCTGGCAGTCCAACGCTGGATCCTCGTTCCACCAGCACAGCCTCTCCACGACCTTCTCCGGACTACTCACCCACACCAACCGACCACTGCTCTTCAACAACAAACCTTGACGAGAACGATTGGGCTGCGCCCCGAGCGCCACAGATGGCGGAGCCTTACCGTTCGGTCGATCAGCTGCGTGTCAGGCGGAACCGTTTTTGGTCTGTGTGGATCCGCAGCAGTCGCACCCGGGTCCACAACCGCACACGTCGTCCGTCGGGTCGACCCCCCCGTCGACGAGCTGGGTCACCGGCACCGTGCAGCATGCGTCACCACGCCATATCTCCAATCCCTCCTTGACCGCGACGCCCGCGATGACCAGTGCGGCCAGCGGGTCGGCCCACCACCAGCCGAAGAGACTGTTGACCCCGAGCCCGACCAGGAGGACGGGGTCTACGCACTGTGCTGCGACCAACTCGCCGCCCCCGTCCCGGAAGGTGTCAAGTCAAGTGAGACAGGTTGTGCCTAGCGGATGGGTTGTTCCTGCTCGAGGGGCTGGTTGATCCAGGCGACCTCGGGAAGGTGGGGTGGTCGGGGGCGCCGGGTGAACCGTTGGGGGTGCGCAGCGTAGGCCTGGTTGAGGGTGTGCTGTCGCTGGATACGGATCTGGTCGGCGGTGCCGAAGTGATGCGCCCCGAACCTTCCGGACAGCTATTTAGCGACTAATTCACGCTGCGAGCTGCCGGTTCAGGTATTCTTTGTAGACCTGTTTCGGGGTCCGGTACTGGAGCCCTGAGTGGCGACGTACGGAATTGTAGCGTAGCTCGATGTACCGAGCAATGTCACGGTACACGTGTGCCCGGGTGGGATACTGAGTGCGGTGGACGCGTTCGTTCTTGAGCGCGGCGAAGAACGATTCGGCCATGGCGTTGGTGTGTCCTGAAGGGAGCTGAGGTTTTCTGTTGTAGAAGGCAGAATGATCGGCAGTGACCATGCTGTTGCAGAGATGAAGGTAGGTCCTTCGGTATCGGTATACAGGTACTGGTGCCAAACCGCCGCGAGCTGCTGTGGTGAATGAGCCATGGTGGTGAACGTCCGCGGAAAAGCCGTCGTGAGAGGCGGCAGGTATGAGCCAAGAAGGCGAACGAGAGTGAACCATCGACGACGTGTCGTTAAGCCAGGGGGCATCAAAACTAGGGCCTTAATGCTGTCCTGGGATAAGTCAGAGGGAAACCTGTCTACTGCTCTGGCGGTGCCCGGCATGAAGATGGCGCGAGTTTGGCTTCGGCTCTGCAGCGGAACAGGAGAACTCCTCGGCACGACACGGGTTCCAGTGGATTGGAGCAGGAACCCATCGGGAGATCGGCAAGCGGCTAATCCGCGAGCCGCAGAGTACCGGGCACGTGCCAGGAGGGCGGAACGTCTCGTAGTAGTGATGAAGCGCCCGTAATGGGCGCGGAGCGAAGGAGACGTGTCGTCGAGTGTCGTCCAGCGATCAACCAAGCACGGGAGGAATTGCGTGGGCGAGACAAGATCAGCAGGTAAGTCGTTTGACATTCCGAGAACGCTGATATGGAAGGCATACCTGAAAGTCAGTGACAACAAGGGTGCGGCAGGGGTCGACGGGCAGTCGTTGGCAGAGTTTGAAGAGGATCTTCAGAACAATCTGTTCAAGCTCTGGAACAGGATGTCGTCGGGGAGTTATTTCCCAGCGCCGGTAAAGGCCGTTCCCATCCCGAAGCCGGATGGTGGCACACGGATCCTCGGAGTGCCCACTATCGCCGACCGGATAGCGCAGACGGCCGTGGCGATGATCCTGGAGCCGGACGTGGACCCCGTGTTCCACTCCGATTCCTACGGTTATCGTCCAGGGAAGTCTGCGCTGGACGCGGTGGAGGTGTGCAAGCAGCGGTGCTGGAGACGCCCATGGGTGGTCGATCTGGACATCCAGGGTTTCTTCGACAACGTTCCGCACGCTCAGATCGTCGCCGCGGTGGAGAAACACACCGACCTGCCGTGGGTTGTGCTGTATGTGAAACGGTGGCTTGTCGCGCCGGTTCAGCAGCCAGACGGTAGTCGTGTCGTTCCCGTCAAGGGAACTCCACAAGGATCGGCAATCTCACCATTGTTGTCGAATCTCTTCCTGCACTACGCGTTGGACTCCTGGCTGGCCAGGAAGTATCCGGTGGTGCGGTTCGAGAGGTACTGCGACGACGTTGTCCTGCACTGTTACAGTCAGCGGCAAGCGAAGTTCATTCGCCATGTTGTTGCCGAACGGTTGCTGGAGTTCGGGTTGGTCTGTCACCCGGACAAGACCCGCATCGTCTACTGCAAGCAGGAGGGGCGAGATGAGGAGTACCCGGTGACGAGCTTCACGTTCCTGGGCTTCGATTTTCGTCGCGCCCCTATCCGTCGCCGTGACGGCGTGCTGATGTGCGGGTTCGTCCCGCTCGTCGGCAAGGCTGCGTTGAAGTCGATGGCGCGGGTCATCCGGCAGTGGAAGCTGGGTCGCAGGACCAGTCTGAGTTTTCGGGGCCTCGCCGCGATGGTCAATCCCATCGTATCGGGGTGGATCAACTACTATGGGCGCTTCTACAAGTCCAGGTTGATGCACTTTCTAGAGCAGCAGATCAATCCCTTCCTGGTGAAGTGGGCGATGCGGAAATACAAGCGACTGCGCCGTGCCAAGGGAAAGACGCGCCGGAAACTGGCCGAGATAGCGTCAGCGTTTCCAGCGATGTTCGCTCACTGGAAACACGGCGCGATGCCTACTGGTTCGACGGTGGGAGCCCGGTGACGGGAGACTGTCACGCCGGGTTCTGAGAGCAGCGGCGGGTGAAATTCCCGCCGCTGACTCACCTCGTAACAGATTCCTGTTCGCCCGACCGATTGACTGAGCTTGTGTTTCTTCAGAGTCGCGGCGAACGTGGCAGACGTGTAGTTGCTGCCGCGGTCGGAGTGGAATATCGCTTGGTCGGCGAGGTCGTGATTTCGGGCGGCCATTTCGATAGCCTTCTCGATGAGCTGGGTCTTGTAGTTGTCGTCCATCGCCCACCCAATCACTGCCTTGGTGTGGCAGTCGATGACGGTCGCCAGATAAACCCATCCCTCCCAGGTTTCGATATAGGTAATATCGCCGACCATCTTCTGCCCGGGGGCGTCGGCGGTGAAGTCGCGTTGGACGAGGTCGGGGATGTGAGGAACCAACCCGTCCCCCTCAGTCAGGCTCAACCGCCAGGGCTTGGGTTGGCAGGGCTCCAAGCCCAGCTCGCGCATCACGGACCGGACGAGCTCGGGCCCGCACGGCACGCCCCAGTCGGCCAGGTCCGCATGGACTCGCCGGTACCCGTAGGTGCCGTCGGAGTCGTCGAAAGATTTGTTGATGAAAAGCTTAAGCTCTTCGCGCCGTTCGGAGGTTGCCGACATCGGCCGGCCACGCCATTCATAGAATCCGGACCGGGACACTTCCAGGAGCGCGCACATCTTTACGATGGACAGCGTGGGTTCGGTGTTCGTAGCGATGTTTGTGGCATACTCCGCGTCGATGAACTCGAACGTGTCGCTCACCGATGATCTTTGGCAAAGTACGCTGCGGCTTTTTTCAGGAACTCGTTCTCCATGCGCAGTTCCCGCGCCTCACGCTCGAGTTCACGAAGCCGCGCGCGCTCACTGACGGTCAACGCCGGCTCGTCATCTGAATGCTCGCGACGGTAG
The DNA here is from genome assembly GCF_014873875.1 of Actinopolymorpha pittospori. Taxonomy (GTDB): domain Bacteria; phylum Actinomycetota; class Actinomycetes; order Propionibacteriales; family Actinopolymorphaceae; genus Actinopolymorpha; species Actinopolymorpha pittospori. The sequence goes on from NZ_JADBEM010000001.1 coordinate 5,131,605, forward strand.
TCGTTGACCCAATTGCCAAGGGTCGCCTCGTGGACACCGAGTTCCTTAGCAACCTGGGCGATCGGACGAGAGGTCTCGACCACCATCTTCACGGCCTCTTCTTTGAACTCGGCAGAGTAGTTCCTGCGGTGTTGTGGCAACTTTCTTCCCTTCCGGATTACCCAATCTTAGTTGGGCCGCTGTCCGGAAGGTTCGGGGCACCTCAAAGTGCACCGAGGCTGGGGTGTGCATGCCGATCCCGGAGTGCCTGTGCTCGTGGTTGTAGGCCGCGAAGAAGCGGTCGCAGAAGTTGCGGGCGTCTTGCAGGGACCCGAATCGCTGCGGAAAGTCTGGCACGTATTTCATGGTTTTGAATTGGGCTTCTGAGTAGGGGTTGATGCTCCTATAGATGTCAAGCGGCTTGGGGAAGATCTGTTCCGGTGGCGGCGGCTCTGCGTGGCGTTGGGCACAGGATGTGGTAGATCTCGCGTGCGATGTAGCGCTTGAGGCAGCGCATGATCTCGGCCTTGCTCTTGCCTTCGGCGAGGCGGCGGGCCATGTACTTCTGGCTGGGGTCGTGCCAACGTAGGCGTACCACGGCGACACGGTGGAGCGTGGCGTTGGCTTGGCGGTCCCCACCGCGGTTGAGTCGATGACGGTTGGTCTTGCCTGAGGAGGCAGGGATCGGGTTCGAGCCGCACAACGCGGCAAACGCCGCCTCGGAGCGTAGCCGCCGCGGGTTGTCGCCGGCGGTGAGGAGGATCTGCGCGGCACCGTCGGGTCCGATGCCGAAGACGTCGAGGAGTCGGGGCGCGGCGCGGCCGGCTAGGCGTGCGATGTCGGCCTGCAGTGCCTTGATCTCAGCCCGCAGCGCGAGGTTGCGCTGAGCCAGGAGACGCAGCGTGTGGTGGGCGACTGCGGTTGGTGTGGTCAGTTCGCCCGGTTCGAACGCGGCGCAGCGCTCAAGCAGCTTGCCAACCGCTAGGTCGGCCAGTTGCTCCCGCAGCTGCGCTGGTGCTGTCACCAGGATCGCCTTGATTTGGTTGATGGCCTGGGTGCGGGTCTTGACCGCGGAGTCTTTGGCCATCTTGAGCATGCGGAGCATCTCGGCGTCGCCGTCGGCGTGCTTGGGAGTGCTCGCGGCGACACCGGACAGCACGGCTCTGGCGGCCATCTCCGCGTCGATGGGGTCGCTCTTGCCGCGGCGGTGGCGGGTGGCCCGGTCGGGCCGGTTGACCTCGATGACGCGGTGCCCGCGTCGGCGCAGCACCCGGGCGAGTTCGGCACCGTAGGAACCCGTGCCCTCCAGGCCGAAGGCGTCGACCTGGCCGAGCGCGACGGCCCACCGCTCGAGCTGGTCATAGCCAGTCTGCGTAGTCGGGATATGTAGTTCGTCCAGGCGGGCCCCAAGCTGGCTGAGTGCGACCGCGACGTGGGTGTCGGCGTGGGTGTCCACCCCGATCGTGATCCGCCGGTTGTCCTCGGGGTGCGGCATGCTGGTGATGGCTGTCTCCTCCGTCGTGAGCGGTGGTGGTGGTCACCGCCGGACGGGCGGGCGGACAGGACTGCGACGGGGCCTCTAGGCCAGGCTCCTATCAGGTCACTGCCCGACCGGCCGGCGGGCCAGACGCCTCCCCGGACACGGGCCGACAGATCAACCCGAAGGCACCGGAGGCCGGTCATTAGAGGGGTCAGACCCGGCCCGGGGAGGCATAAGAAAATCATCACAGTCATTCGATGTGCGGGGACGGGAATGGGACCGCAGGACGCCTAGTGTTGCGTGATTCTGGTCGCGTTATTTCGCGTTGTTGTCGACGAGTTTCTTGATGTTGGTCTGGACGAGGCGGACCTTGGCGAGGATCTCTTCGCTGGTAGCGGTCCAGGCGAACGGCTTCGCGTCGACGTTCCAGGTGTCGATGTAGTCCTTGATCTGTTTGATCAGCACGTTCACCGAGGTGAAGGTGCCGCGGCGGATCGACTGGCGGGTCAGGATCCCGAACCACGTCTCGATCTGGTTGATCCAGCTCGATCCGACCGGGGTGAAGTGGAACCTGACGTGCGGATTCTCCTCCAGCCAGGCCTCCACCTCCGGCGTGGTGTGGGTGGACAGGTTGTCCAACACGACATGGACCTCTTTGCCCGTATGAGGTTTGACGGCCTTCTTCAAGAAGGCCAGGAAGTTCACCCCGTCCCGGGTCGGCCTGCACTCCCCGACGACCTGGCCGGTGCCCACATCCAAAGCGGCGAACAGGTTCGTGACACCGTGCCGCACATAGTCGTGGGTGCGTTTCTCGGTCACGCCGAAGTCCAACGGCAGCAACGGCTGGGTCCGGTCCAACGCCTGGATCTGAGTCTTCTCATCGATGGAGAGCACCACCGCACCACCGGGCGGGTCCAGATACAACCCGACCACATCGGAGACCTTCTCCGCGAACGCGGGATCCCTGGACAACTTGAACGTGGCATGCCGGTGCGGCGCAAGCCCCTCCTCCCGCCACACCCGAGCCACATAGCTCCACGACACACAGATCCCCTCGACCCGCTTCAGATACCCAGCCAACCCACGGGTCGACCAGTGCGACAGCCCCGTCTCCACCGGCGGAGAAGTCCTGGTCAACGCCACCACCCGAGCCCGCACCCGCGGTGGAACCTGCACCCGCGGCGCAGCCCGATCACGATCCTCCAACCCGGCCAGGCCATGCTCGGCGTGGCGGCGGACCCACCGATCCACCGTCGGCAACGACACCCCCGCCAACTCCGCGATGTCCTTACGACGCCGACCTTCCCCATGCCACAACACGATCCGCGCCCGAGTCGCCAGCACAGCCGACACATCCCGACTGTTCACCAACGCCCGCAACTCAGCGTCCTGCTCCACCGAAAGCTCCACACCGAGTCAACGAGCCACAACACGAAAAGTAACGCAACCAGAATCACGCAACACTAGATCGACCAGTAGCTCCGACACGGGTTTGGAGACCATGGCCCCGCCTCGGTCGGCGTGGATTGTGTGTGGTTCGACCCCGTTACGGTTGACCGCGTCGGTGAGGAAATCTCTGGCCAGCACCGCGTCCTCGGCTGCAGCGACCAACCACCCCGTGACGTAGCGGGAGAAGATATCGAGGATGACGTAACACTTGTACCAGACGCCTTTGGCCGGTCCTTTCAACGCGGTGATATCCCACGACCAGACCTCACTTGGGCCGCGGGCAGCCAACTCCGGTCGCACTCGTGGTGGATGGGTGGCTACCCGGCGCCGCTCGGAGGTCTGCCCGGCGGCGCGGGCGATCCGATACATGGTGGACATTGAGCACCAGTACCTGCCCTCGTCCAGCTCACGAGCCCAGACCTGGGGGATCGCCAGGTCCGCGTAGGCAGGGCTCGCGAGCAGGTCGAGCACGCGGGTGCGCTCGGCCTGGGTCAGCGTCTGCGGCGGTGGTGTGCGTGGTAGCCGGGGACCGTGCACCACGGGCTTGGGGTTGGCGTGGCGGTAGTGGGTGGCCCGGGAGATCCCGGTCAGCGCACACGCCTTCTGCACGGAGATCGCTGCCGCACGCAACTGCGTGAGGGAGGCCTTCATGACGTCTTCGACGGAGGTTCGTTCTCCGCGCTCTCGGAGAGTCCTTCCAAGAGCGCGTGCGCTTTTCCCATGATGTCCAACGCCATCCGTGTTTTCGTCAGCTCGGATTTCAGTTTCTCGTTCTGGCGGCGCAGTTTCTCCAACTCGACCTGTTCGGCGGATTTCCTCGGTCGGCCCGCCGGGACTGGTGTGTTGGTCGCGTCGGACAGGGCGCCGGCGTCGCGGGCCCGTGTCCATTCGATGACGTGGGAGGAGTACAAGCCCTCGCGGCGCAGGATCGCGCCTTTCTCGCCGTTGGGTGCGTTCTCGTACTCGGCGACGATCATCAGCTTGTACTCCGGGCTGAACACTCGTCGTGACGGTCGGGGTGCCGGATCGGTCTCTTCGGCCGGAGGGGTGGACGGCCTGGGCTGCTTGTCGGGTGGTGGGGACACGTGCACAAGGATCTCCGATCCCGCCCTCGGTCAGGAACCCCCGTACTCACTCGGGGTGTCTCACACCAGCCTGACAAAGAGGGTCCAACTCCTAGCCAGCCTCGCCGCCGTCACACCCGAAGGCGCCAACGCCTGTTGCGCAGACCCCGGCAAGCCAGACGGTGCCTGTGAGCAGGCAGACCAACCCGTCGGATAGGACTCAAGGTCGGGGATCGCCCTGGACGCGGAAGCGACAGGCGCCCCGGTTGACAAGCAAGCCCATCAGTCTGTGGACAGTAAGAGCGGGGTGACGGCGAGTTACGACATCATTGTGCGCACGTTCGGGGCGAGCCAACCTCGCGCCTGCCGGCCACGCCCATGGGGAGGTGGGGCGGGCACGTCGGAAGGAACCCCGGACGCTGATCAACAAGCAGGGACCTACCGTAGGGGCGGTCAGACCGCAATACCCGAGGTTCCGCAGTGCGTCTCCGTGGGCCGATCGAGCCCATGCTCGCCAAGAGCATCGACCGCCTGCCCCCACCGCCTGCCGAAGGGTCCGCGACGAACCGAAGTTCGACGGGTACCTTCACTGAACCTGTCAACCTGCATTGAACGTTGCTGAGGTTTGGGGGCTCTTCGAAATTGGTGGGGGTTTGAGCGCCGGGCGGGGTTCCACTGTGGACCCTGACTGATAGATGCCCGCAGCTCTCGTAGATCATGTTGTTGTCGAAGCAAGATGATCACAACAGAAGAGCTACGGGCGTGGTAAACGATACGACGCGGTTGTTGGGCCTTGACGGCCTGGCCGTGGTCGGGGTCGCCGACGACCCCGACGGACCGGTGGTGCACCTGGTCACCGCTGACGAGTGGGCACGCTACTGCCCGGACTGTGGCACCCAGGCGCGGCGGTCGAAGGGCCGGCGGGTGACCCGGCCGCGTGACCTGCCGGTCGGTGGCCGCCGACCGCGGTTGGTGTGGGCCAAGCGCCGCTGGCGCTGCGACGAGCCGGCGTGCCGGCGTCGCTCGTTCACCGAGTCGGTCCCGGCAGTACCGCCGCGCAAGCGGCCAACCACACGGTTACGGGCTGCGGCCGGGGCGGCGGTGGCCGATCAGGGCCGCACGGTCGTCCAGGCGGCTCGGGACCATGCGCTGTCCTGGCCGGTCGTCGCGGCGGCGTTCACCAGTCACGCCCGGGCGGTGCTGCCGGCCCAGCCCGAGCCGGTGCAGGTGCTCGGTATCGACGAGATCCGCCGAGGACGGCCGAGATGGATCCCCGACGAGGTCCGCGGGGTCTGGCAGACCGCCGTGGACCGTTGGCACGTCACGTGGGCACCTCGACGCCCGCTAATTTCGTTGAGCCCGCACCTGTGATCGTGTTGGCTAGCGGCACCGAACTGTCAGTACTGCTGGTGTCCGCTTGGCTGTAGCAGGGAGTTAAACGTGCAGGACATTGTCGTCGACCCCGGTGCCCATAATCGGGCAGCCTGGGACAAGTATGTCCAGGAGGGCAACGAGTGGTCGAGGCCGGTGAGTGCTGAGGATGTCGAGCGCGCCCGCATGGGCGACTGGTCGATTGTTCTCATCGGGCGTGAGCCAGTCGACCGCTCCTGGCTGCCGACGGACCTGACCGGCAAGGACGTGTTGTGCCTGGCCTCCGGCGGTGGCCAGCAGGGTCCGATCCTCGCCGCCGCAGGGGCGCGGGTCACCGTGTTCGACAACTCGCCCCGCCAGCTCGGCCAGGACCAGATGGTGGCGGCGCGCGACGGACTCGAGCTGCGCACCGTCCTGGGTGACATGCGCGACCTCGACGCCTTCGGCGACGCAGCATTCGAGCTGGTGTTCCACCCGGTCTCGAACTTATTTGTACCCGACTTGGCACCGGTGTGGCGTGAGTGCTTCCGCGTCCTGCGACCGGGCGGAACTCTGCTCGTGGGCTTCCTCAACCCTGATGTGTACTTGTTCGACCACGAGGCCCTCGATGAGCGCGGCGAGCTGGTCGTCGTGCACAAGCTGCCCTACAGCGATGTCACGCAGTACTCCGCCGAGGAACGCGCCACGAAGTTCGGCGCGGATGCCCCTCTTGAATATAGTCACACCCTCACCGACCAGATCGGCGGGCAACTCGCCGCGGGGTTCGTCCTCACCGGCTTCGCAGAAGCACCGGACCAATCCAACGCATCCGCCCAATACATGTCGAACTATTTTGCGACGCTGGCGGTCAAGCCAGGCTGACCCAGCCGCGGCGCCGGCCGAGACGGCCGTGAACAACGACATGCCATTCGAAGATTGGCCACTGGTGTATTCGATTTGGCCAATCTCCGACTGGCCAAGTGGAGCGCTGTGCCAGCCGACCCCCACTAACTTCGCTGACCCGGTTTGGGTTCGGTCTTGACCGCCCGCCGCCTTGTCAGGTCACCACCCATGGTGCTTCAGCCAATCGGGCACCACGGCCGTTGCTGGGCTGTCAGGATCGCCGAGACCGCAGCCGCCGTGGTCAAGACCAGCGAATTCGGCGACATCGATCCCAAGACCGCGAAGGATGTGCTGGTCCTTGAGCGATACGCGCTGCGCGTCCAGAGTGCCCCAGTACATCAATTTCGGTGCTGCTATCCGACGAAGCTCGGCGTGCCAGTTGTAGCTATGGAACGAGTTCCAGAAGGTCCGGGGGCCGACTGAGACTCGGCGCTCTCGGTTCATCCGGGCAAGCCACGCGTCGGACAACCACGCAGCACGTTGAACCCGCCGCACACCATCAGGCGAGTCCGGGGAGTTGCTTGAGCGATCGTGCAGGCCATTGCGCCACTCTGCGAGAAGCCCCACACCGCGAACTCGGGAATGTCTTCTTGGTCGCAGACCGCGAGGATCTGTTCGTGAATGCCGGTTGAGGGGTAGGGGTCTGGGCGGTCGCTTCGGCAGAACCCGAGCGGCTCGATCTGCACCATCGTGTATTGGTCCGCGAGTCGCTCGAACGGTACATACGAGCCGCGGTCCTTCTTCGGCATCACCACCGCGGGGCCGCTCCCGGCCACCGCGTATCGGAGCTGATGACCGGCAAACGTTGCAGTCTTCCAGCGCACCGCGTCCACGACACCTCCTGGAGCCGGCGAGTCACACTCAGGCCAGTTGCCGGGATGCTATGTGAGAGCGCCGACAGTTGTACCCAGGTCAACGAGCCGGGGCGTCAGCGGCGGCCGATTGACTCTCGGCCTCGGCGCGACGCTGGCGCAGATGCTTCAGCGACTCCTCCAATGCGGCGACTTCACCGAGCCAGGCCCTGTCCTGCGCCTCGGCCAAGCGTGCTTGGCGGCGTTCGATGAAGTGCTGGTGTGCGGCAATCACTTCCTCGGGGAACACAGCGGTGTAGCCGCGGGTGGTGTCGAGGTTGAGATGGCCGAGCAACCAGTCGAAAGATCGGCACCGCGCCTCGGGCCGACCCAACCGCAGCGAGGGCAAGACGCACCAGCAGGCCGTCATTGCTTCCGCTCGACGACGCATCAACGTCCTCCACGCCATGCTCGGCAACCGGACGCCGTACGATGCGGCTTACGACCAGGCCGCTTGATCTAGACGAGGGCGATCGTGCTACCAGCCGGGCGAGCATCGCTTTCAGCGAGGACATAGCCTGAGGTGGCTAGTCAGTGACCAGTTCCGGTTGAGGTGACCGGCCAGAGGTCCTCGGAGTTTGGCAGCGTCGGCTGCAATGCGCGACCGTTCAGGCGGCATCACTCAACGATGATGGTGGCCTGCCATAGACGTGTTGGTGGTAGGCAGGCCGGACGAGTATGCAGGCAGCCGATGTCATCGGTTGCCGAAATCACGGCCCTGCCGATCCGGATTGCGGTGAAGGTGGCGCGGGCGGGCTCCTGGGTTGGGTAGCCGCCGCCTGCATCGCTTCGGCGCACCACAGTTCCGGTGGCGGCGGGCACGTGCCAGGCAAAGCCGCCCGTCCCGGCAAGGATGACGTGTGCGGACTGGCCACGGTGCAGTCGTACCGTCGCATTGACGTCCGTGGCGGTGAGTGTTGCCGGGCCAGTGAGCCTGGGCGGTGCACTAGGGGTGGGCACGCTGGTGACGCGCACTGGGGTAGCGGTGGCGGTTCCGGCGGTGGCGGTTCCGGTCGTGGCGGTGCTCGCGCTCGTCACCGTGTCGCCGGTAGGTGCATCCGAGTCGAGGCTGCCGGGCTCGACGCCCGACATGGATCCACATCCGGTCACAGCGGCAAGCACCATGAAGGTTGCCGCCAATTTCAAAGAATTCGTCACGAACCGCAGACGTGGCGCGACGCCGACGGGTTGCCTGAGCCCTTCTGGGGACAGGCTCAACACCATAGGCGCCATGCTGCCCGACGTCTTGCCCGCCGCCTGACGGCGCTTGTAGTCCCGGTCTTTGCGCCTCCTTCCGCAGCGGTCTTGGCCGCTCTCCGCTCCGTAGGCGGCTCGGGCCGCGACCGCTTCAACGAGGCCGTGAGGGCGGATGTCGCTCGGCGCGGAAGTTAGCTGGCGGCGGTGGAAGTCGAAGTGCTGTGTGGGAAGGCGTAGACGTCAGCGTGGGTCATGAAGCCTTGAATGCCCTGCCCAATGTTGCGGGGTGCCTCCTTGGAGAGGCGGTTCCTCCCTCGCCGAGAGGTGCGCCTTGCCGACATCTATTCCTCGAGCAGCGGCCGGCGGGATGCGCCGGCCGCCGCTGGACATGCGGGCGCTTGACTCAGCTACAGAGCGTCCCGCACGTGTGGAGGATGTTGTCTAGTTTCTTCACGGCGTCGTTGAGCTGGTCGTGGACTTGCCCGTAACGGGTGAAGGCGTCGCGGCCAAGCTTCTGGTCCGCATGTGTCGTCATCCCGTACAGATAGTCGATCTGGTCGATCAACATCGGCTGCGGATAGCTGGGTTCGTTCGGATCGGTGACGATGGTGGCCTCGAGTTCGGCGAGTTGCTGACGGGCCTTGTCCGCCTCGGGGCCGGTCTCGTCGGCGAGGTTTTGCTGGGCGGTTTCGATGCGGGCGGCGGTCCGTCGTGCCTGGCTGAGCGTGTCGACGATCTTCTTGCTGAGTCCCAGCTGCTCGTTCAGGTCGGCCTGCTTGACTCCTTCGGCCGTCACGCGCGGGTCTTCGACCACCTTCAGAGTGCGGGTCTGGCTCCACTTCCCGACGGTCAGGCGCACCTCATAGGTGCCGGGTACGGCCAGTGGGCCATCCTCGCCCCGGTTGTTGACGTTGGCGTCCCAGGGGCCGTGGTGGGCGAGGTCCCATTGGACGCGGTGCATGCCGGGACCCTTGGGGATCACCGGTGTGCCGGCACGCTCCAACGGCGGGTTGTCACCGGCGGGTTCGCTGGAGAAGGCGCGAACCAGGCGACCGTCCTTGGTGCGGATCTCGAGCTTTACTTCGCCAGCGGGCTCCTTCGCGAGGTAGTAGTCGATCAACGCCCCGGCCGGTGGGTACATGCCGCCCGAGGTGGAGTAACGCATCCGGTAGGCGTCGTCGGGAGCGAACAGGTACTGCTTGGCCTGTTCGACCTTCGCGGTCAGCTGACGCAATGGAGTCAGGTCATCGAGCACCCAGAACCCGCGCCCCATGGTCGAGAGTACGAGGTCTCCGTCGTGGACCTTGATGTCGGTGACTGGCGTGCGCGGCAGGTTCTGCTGGAAGGGCTGCCAGTGGGCGCCGTCGTCGAAGGAGACGTACATCCCAAGGTCGGTGCCGGCGTAGAGCAGGCCTTCGCGTTCGGGATCCTCGCGGATCACGTGGGTCGGGGCGTTGGCGGGGATGCCGTTCTTGCCGTCGGTCAGCAGGGTCCAGCTACGCCCGTAGTCCTCCGTCTTGTAGATGTAGGGCCGGAAGTCGTCGAGCAGGTAGCGGTAGACGGCGTAGTAGGCGGTGCCGGGATCGTGCGGGGACGGTTCGATGTTCTGGACCCGCCCGCCGGGCGGCAGGCTGTCCGGGGTGACGTCGGTCCACTTCTTCCCATCGTTGCGGGTGACGTGGAAGGGCCCGTCGTTCGAACCGACCCAGATCAGTCCCTTGGCCAGGGGTGACTCCTCGATCGCATACAGGGTGCTGTAGAACTCCTCACCGGTGACGTCGCGTGTGATCGGCTCACCGGAGATGCCCTGCGTGCCGGGCGGCCGGGCGGTCAGGTCCGGACTGATCCGCTGCCAGTGCTCGCCCTCGTCGGTGGTGCGGTGAACATACTGCGATCCGTAGTAGACCACCTTCGGATCGTGTGACGAGACCTCGATAGGCGAGGTCCGCTGGAACCGGTACGGCAGGTCCTTCGGCGCGTGGCCGTACATGTAATAGTTGCCAACCCCGGTGTTCTTCTCCTGGCCGGTGCGCAGGTTGTAGACGCTGAACTCGCCCTTGCAGTTGCCGTAGATGATGTCGGCGTCACCCGGCTTCGGCACAGCCGGCCCGGTCTCACAACCGGAGATGCTCTGCCACCACGCGGTCGGACCCGCCGTGGCGTGCGTGCCTGGCGGCAGGTTCGGTACGCAGATCGTGCTGGCGTCCTGCTGGCCCGCGCAGGCCGAATACGGGAAGCGGTCGTTCAGGTCGACCTGGTAGAGCTCGGCGGTGGGCTGGTTCAACTGGGTGGACCAGGTCTGCCCACCGTTCAGCGTGACGTTCGCGCCACCATCGTTGCTCTCGATCATGATCTGAGGGTTGTCAGGGCTGATCCACAGGTCGTGGTTGTCACCGTGCGGTGTCGGCCTGGTCTGCCAGGTCTTGCCGCCATCGGTGGACTTGAAGAACCCCTCGTCGAGCACGTAAACGACGTCGGCGTTGGTCGGATCCACTTCCATGTTCGTGTAGTAGAAGGGGCGTTCCATCAGGCGGTCGTCGCCGCTGACGAAGGTCCACGACTCGCCGGAGTCGTCGGAACGGTAGAGCCCCTCCTTCGGCTCCGGAGCCTCCAGCAGGGCGTAGACACGTTCGGGATCCGCGGCCGAGACAGACAGGTCGATCTTTCCGACCAGGCCGTCTGGCAGCCCCTTCGACAGGTGCTTCCACGACTTGCCGCCGTCGGTGGACTTGTAGATGCCGGCGCCGTCCTTGACGGTCGTTCCGCTGATGATCGTCCACGGCTTGCGTTGCGCGCGCCACGCAGATGCGTACACGACGTTCGGATTGCCCGGCGCCAGGACCAGGCCATAGACGCCGATCTCCGGGGAGATGTAGAGGACCTTCTTCCAGGTCCGGCCACCGTCGGTGGTCTTGTAGACGCCCCGCTCGGGACCCGACCCGAACGGGTCGCCGATCGCCCCCACGTAGACCGTGTTGGGATCCTTGGGGTCGACCGCCATCCGGCCGATCTGCCCGACCCCTTCGAGCCCGACGTGCGTCCACGTCTTGCCGGCGTCGGTGGACTTGTAGACCCCGTTGCCGATGATGACGTTGCTGCGCAGCCCGGACGACCCTGTTCCGACGTAGATGATGTCGGGGTCGGACGGCGCCACCCGGATGGCGCCGATCGAGCCGTTGTCGAAGAAGCCGTCGGAGATGTTGTTCCAGGTCTGGCCGAAGTCGGTGGTCTTCCACACTCCTCCGCCGGTCGCACCCATGTAGAAGGTGGACGGCTGGCTCGGGATGCCCTCCACGGCGGTGACCCGGCCACCCCGGCTGGGGCCGATGTCGCGGTAGGACAGGTCCTCGAACAGGGCCGGATCGACGGTGACGTTGGGATCTGGTGCCTGGAGCGGAGCGGCTGACTTCGCGAGCGCGGCCACCGCCCGGGCTGGCGGCCCCTCCTGCGGTACGGCCAACCGGGCCTGGGCTGCCGGGGCGTTGCTACCGGCGATGACGAGTGATCCGGCAAGGACAGCCAAAGCGGGGATGGTCCGAGCGCGGGTTGTCCACGCACGGGACAAGACGTTCAACTCTGCCTCCTCATTACGCGGGACTGGCGGCGGTAGGAGTGGTCCGGATCCGTGGCCAGATCAACTCCGAGCAGTCGTCACCAGGATCGAACCGCGCGTTCGATGGCAAAACGGACAGCGCTGAACGTACTTATGTAGATACTCAAAGTAAAGAAGTCGGTGACAGATTGTCCGGTTCTGTCGCTCGACGTAACGGATGGGGCTTCTACGCCGTTTAGGCCGCGCAGGAGCCGTAACCTGCGTGCGGCGGACACGACACCTCCGCCTGGATGGGCACCGTCGACTGAGTGCCGCAGGCGATGGCGCACGGGCGGGCTCAACCCTTGTCAGGGACCCAGTGTCGCCGGCCTCGGTGCCCGAGGAGGGCTGGCGATGGATCGCGAGTTCGCTTGACGGAGGGGCGGTCTGTCAATGGTTTTGTCAATGAAACGCCGTCGTCGGGGGCCATCCGTGACAGTCCAGACAGGCAAAGGGCCAGGTCAGCAGACGTCAGACAGCTCGCTCGGGGCTGGTCGGCCCTCTTTTAATCCGCGGGTTCCGAGTTCAGCTTCCGGTTGACCGCTGCGTCTGAACGCCTGTACGCCGTCGGCCAGACGGTCGCTGGCGGGTCGAACCTAGACAGGGGGAAGCTCGCGAAGACCTGCGAGCGCATGCGACGCCGCTTGTGCTGCCTGCGCCTGCAGGTCTGGCATGAGGTCGCCGTAGACGTCGATCGTGGTCTGGATCGACTCGTGGCCCAGCCGCTGCTGGATGGCGACCAGGCCGATCCCCGCGTCGATGAGCCAGGAGACGTGGGTGTGACGCAGGTCGTGGATGCGGGGCGTCTTGGTGAGGGTGCCGGGGCATCCGCACGGCTGCGGGTCCCGGCCGGCCGCCTTCGCGGCTGCGAGCTCGGCGTCGCAATGGGTGTCGCACAGCTGTGCCCGCGTCCTGGCCGGCACCCACACCCGCTGCCGGAAGTTCGCGTGGTGCACGTGGGCGACGCCGCGGCGGGCCGTGAACAGCCAGTCGTCGGCGGGCCGGCCACCCCGCAGCGGTCGGAGCACGTCGACCAACTCTGGCGGCATGGTGATCGTGCGGCGGGACTTGCGGGTCTTGGGCGGGCCGATCTCCCAGCCGCCCGGTACCCGTTTCCACGCCCGGGTGATCCGGATCGTTCCGGCGTCCGGATCGACGTCGCGGACACGTAGCGCGGTCGCCTCACCCCACCGCATGCCGGTGCCGACGAGGGTCAGCACGAGCGGCTGCCAGTAGTCGGGGAGCTGGTTGTAGAGGGCCGCGAACTCGCCGCGGGTGAGGTAGCAGACCTCGCCGGCGTCCTCGTCGCCTGCCTGGGGGAGCCGGATCCGCCGGCATGGGTTCGTTTTGACCGGGAAGTCGTCGTGCTCCACGGCGTAGGAGAATGCGGCGGTCAGCAGAGCGCGGGCGTTCTTGATCGACTTCTGAGAGAGACCGCGCCCGAGGAGGGTGTTGGTCGCCCGGGACACCTTGTCGCGGTTGATCGCATCGACGGGGAGTGTGCCGATTCCGGCCGTGTCGGCGCCGTAGGTGCGGGCGTAGAGGCGGGTGTACTCGGCGCGGGTGCCGTCGGAGACCGAGGTGAGGTGCTCGATGTAGTGGGCCATCATCGCGTCGAGGGTGGTGACCTGCTCGATCGTGGTGGCGGTCTGCCGGTCGAGCCACTGGTCGGCGGCGGCGGACCCTTCGGCTTCGAGGTAGAGCCGGTACAGGTCGGCGACCTTCCGGTCGTCGAAGGTCATGGACCGTTCGCTGCCGTTCTCGCGCCAACGCACCTGGTGGGTGGTGGTCTTGCCGTCTGCCCAGACGAGTTCGCGGAGGCTGGCCATGAGGCTGATCCTAGTGGCCGAGTGTGGATGGGAACCGATCTTCCCATCCACACTCGCTGCGTTTCCGCAGGTCAGCCGTGGGGTGAGTGACGGGGCTCGAACCCGCGACACCTGGGATCACAACCCAGTGCTCTACCAGCTGAGCTACACCCACCACGTCGTAGGTGGAGTGAACCCCCTACGAACGACTGCCGCAGATTATCTCTGCGGCGGGAAAAGTATAGCCAAGGCCCGGTGGGGCCCTGCAACGAGATCAGGCCCCGGTGTCGGCGGTGGTGTCGGTGGCAGGTCCGGCGGCTGCCTGACCGCCCGCGTCGGTGGCCGGTCCGGACCGGGTCGGGTGGCCCACGATGTCGTCGGCGATCGCCTTCGCGGCGGTCGTGTCCGGCCCGGGCTGGGGTACGAAGACCGCGGCGCGGTAGTAGCGGAGCTCGTCGATCGACTCGCGGATGTCGGCCAGGGCCCGGTGGTTGCCGACCTTGGCGGGACTCGCGAAGTATGCCCGGGGGTACCACCGTCGGGCCAGCTCCTTGATCGAGGAGACGTCGACGATGCGGTAGTGCAGGTGCTGCTCGAGGTTGGGCATGTCGCGGGCCAGGAAGGCGCGGTCCGTGGCCACGGTGTTGCCGGCCAGGGGCGCCTTCCTGGGCTCGGGCGCGTAGGTGCGGACGTAGGACAGGACCCGCTCCTCCGCCTCCGCGAGGGAGATCCCCTCGGCGAGCTCGTCCAGCAGCCCGGAGGAGGTGTGCATGGTGCGCACGACCTCACGCATCTGCTCCAAGGCCTGCTGCGGCGGCTTCACCACCAGGTCGACGCCGTCACCGAGGACGTTGAGCTGTCCGTCGGTGACGAGGGCGGCCACTTCGATCAGCGCGTCGGCTCCCAGGTCGAGCCCTGTCATCTCACAGTCGATCCACACCAAGCGGTCGTACATAACCCTCAAGAGTAGGCGGTGACTCTGGGTTCATGCCGACCGGCGGAACCCTCGCCTGGACCGGAGGTAGTCGGACACGACGAAATCACCCAAGCTGGTCAGGTCGGGCGTGAACACCCGGCCCCCGCTTCGCCGCGCGACCGCATCGACGAATCGGGCCAGACCCTCGTCCTCACCGAGCATGAAGAGGTTGAGCGTGGCGCCGTACCTCGCCAGCGCGTCGACCTCCTTGATCGTCGCGCGAAGCGTCTCGTGCGTCGTCGGCCAGGAGAAGAACGGCGAGCCGTCCGGCTCCAGGTGCGCGGTGGGTTCGCCGTCCGTGACGACCAGGATCACCGGCTCCGCGTCGGGATGCCGCCGTACGTGTCGCCCGGCGAGCATGAGCGCGTGCTGGAGATTGGTGCCCTGGATCCAGTCGGGCTCGATGTCGGCCAGCTGGACGGGGGAGAGGCGGCGGGCCACCCGGTCGAAACCGATGATCTCCAGCGCGTCCTGCCGGAACCGGGTCGCGATCAGGTGGGACAGCGCGAGCGCGGTCTGCTTCATCGGGCCCCAGCGGCCCTCCTGGACCATGGAGTACGACAGGTCGACGCACAGCGCGACCGCGGCGGAGGAACGGCGTTCGGTCTCGGCGATCGCGAAGTCCTCCACCGACAGCGACACCGAGGAGCGGCGCTCCGTCGCCGACCGGAGTACGGCGTTGTGGACCGTCCGCGTCGCGTCGATCGGGTGCTCGTCGCCGAAGCGCCACTCCCGGCTGCTCCCGGTCGGCTCGTCGGCCGCGCCGGTGCGGTGGTCGTCGTGGTCGCCGCGCCCGCTGGTGGAGATCTGCTGGAAGACCCGCCGCAGGGCGGCCTCGCCGAGTCGGCGGAGCGCCTTCGGGGTGAGGCGGAGGCCGTCGGAGCCCCTGGCGACGTAGCCCTGCCGCTCGAGCTCGCGCTCCAGGTCGCGCAACGCCCGCATGTCGATCGCCGCCTCGGAGCCGAGCTGGCGTTCCAACGCCTCGACGTCCACGTCGTCGAGGGTCGCGCCGGGGTGTTCCTGGCCGAGCTGTTCGCTGAGTGCCTCCAGGTCGGCGAGGTCGGCGACCGCCTCGACCGCCTCGCCGTAGCCGAGTGGCTGCTGTCCTCGCATCCGGGCGCGGCTGTCCCAGTCGAGGCCGGGCCGGAGCGCGCGCAGGTTGTCGCGGAGTTGTCCGAGCTGGGAGGCGAGGTCCGCGTCGCCGAGTGCCTGTGCCATCAGCTGGGCCAGCTCGTCGCGCTGCTGCGGCGACAACGACCGCATCAGGCGTTCGGCCGCGGCGGCGCGTCGTGCCAGCAGATCGACGAGTTCGTCGGTGTTGGCGGGGTTCTCGGGGAAGAACTCCCCGTGCCGTTCCATGAACTGCGCGAACCGGTCGGTCGTGTCCTCACCGCGGGCGTGCGCGGCGAGCAGCGGGTTGAGGTCGCCGAGCATGTCGCGGACGGCCTGGCTCGCGGCCGGGTCCTCGCCGGACAGTGCCTGCTTCATCCCGGCGAACTGCGCGTCGAGTACCTCCCGGCGCAGCATCGCCTGGATCTGTTCGTAGGTCTGCCGACCCTCCTGCGAACGCCAGTTGTACGGCGAGAGCTCACGCACCGCGCGAGCCGTGTCGTCAGGGAGCGTGTCGAGCTCCATCTCCTGGAGTCGCGCGTCGTCACTCGGGTCACGCGCCAGGGTGTCCTTCTCGGCGGCGAGCGCCTGGTCGAGCATCTGGCGTACGCGGTCGAGGGTTCCGGCCAGGTCGCCGCGCCGGCGCGCCTGCTCGCGCCGCCGGCGGGCGCTCGCGAGCAGGTCGTCGAGTCCGCGGCGGCCCTGCGGACCGCGCCGCAGCAGGTCGCGCAGGGCCTCGCGCAGGCTCGCGCCGGACAGGACGTCGCGGCCGAGTTGGTCGAGCGCCTCGCGGATGTCGTAGGGCGAGGCGAGCGGGTCGGGGCCGTTGTCCCACGGCCCGTAGCGGAACTTCCGTGCGCTCAAGGCGCCCGTCCTCCTCTGGGTGGTTCGGGACTCTGAGTGGTGCGGGGCGCCGGTCGGTCCGGCGCCGGTGCGTCCGCGAGCGATGTTGCGTCCGCGGGGCTGGAGCGCTCGACGTCAGGCGCCGTAGTACGTCACGCCGTCCACGGTCTCCTTGGCGAGCCGCCTGGTGAGGTGCAGCCCCTCGAGCACGAACTCCACCGCCGAGGCCACCTCGCCCGGCGAAGCGGCGTCACCGAGGTCGAGCCGGTCGAGCACCTTCGCGAGCCCGGGGACCGTCCCGAGCTGGTCGAGGAGTTCGTCGCCGCGGGTCAGCTCGCCCGTCTCCACTGTCGTTCCCTCGGCGAAGTGGTTGCTGAAGCCGCTCAGGTCGAGGCCACGCAGCCGCTCCCGGAACGTCTCGGCGATCGCGACCCGGAGCTGGTGAACGAAGATCTCCTGTTCGCGACCCTCCTCGCCCATCTCGAACTCCACCTTGCCGTGCAGGGTGGGCAGGACACCGGGCACGTCGCAGACCCGCGCCACCGGGTCGCTCTCGCCGGTCAGCGCCGCGCGGCGCAGGGCCGAGGCGCCGACGGTCTCCGCCGCGGTGATCGCGAACCGGGCGGACACGCCCGAGCGCTGGTCGATGGACGGGGACTCGCGCAGGCCCCGCGTCAGCCGGGCCACCACCTCGATCAGGAAGTCGGGTACGGGAGCACCGAGCTGTGCCTCCTGGCGGATCAGCACGAGCTCCTCGACGACCTCGAGTGGGTAGTGCGTACGGATCTCGGCGCCGAAGCGGTCCTTCAGCGGCGTGATGATGCGGCCACGGTTGGTGTAGTCCTCGGGGTTGGCCGAGGCGACCAGCAGCAGGTCGAGCGGCAGTCGCAGGATGTAACCACGGACCTGAATGTCGCGCTCCTCGAGCACGTTGAAGAGCGCCACCTGGATGCGTTCGGCGAGGTCAGGCAGCTCGTTCAGGGCGAAGATGCCGCGGTTGGTGCGGGGTACGAGGCCGTAGTGGATGGTCTCCGGGTCACCGAGCGTGCGGCCCTCCGCGACGCGTACGGGGTCGACGTCGCCCACCAGGTCACCGACGCTGGTGTCGGGGGTGGCGAGCTTCTCGCCGTACCGCTCCTCTCGGTGCTTCCAGGTCACCGGAAGGTCGTCACCAAGCTCGGCGGCGAGCCGTCGACAACGGGTACAGACCGGAGCGTGGGGGTGGTCGTTGATCTCGCAGCCCTCGACGACCGGGGTCCACTCGTCGAGCAGGCTGACGAGGGTGCGCATCAGGCGGGTCTTGCCCTGCCCGCGCTCGCCCAGCAGGACCAGGTCGTGGCCGGCGAGGAGCGCGCGCTCCAGTTGCGGCAGGACCGTGTCCTCGAACCCCACGATGCCGGGGAAGGCGGTGGAGCCGTTACGGAGAGCGGTGATCAGATTGTCGCGGATCTCTTCCTTGACGCTGCGGTGCTGGTGTGGTGTGGCGCGCAGGGCGCCGAGAGTCGCGGGTCGAGTCACGCAGACGACCGTACGTCGGGCATCACCGTTTCGGCGAGCCTTGCTGCGTAAAAGCCTGGTCCTGACAGGTCCCCCAAAGCCCGGACCGACCGGTGTCACGGACTCGCGCGGGCGGTCGTCGTGGACCGCACGGATCGGATATTCCGGGTACGCGCGAACTCAGGGCTCGTCCGGCAACGGGTTGGCGCGGACCTCGACGCGGTTCTTTCCCTGCCGCTTGGCCCGCAGCAGCGCCTCGTCCGCGGCCGCGAGCAGCTGGGTCCGGGTCGCTCCGTGCCAGGACTGCGCGAGCCCGGCCGTGATCCGGATCCGCCGGTCACCCGGCAGACAGTTCCAGACCCGGTCCTCGACCCGCTGCCGCAGCCGGTCGACGACCTCGAACGCCTCACGGGCGCCGCGGCTCGGGAGCACGATGACGAACTCCTCGCCGCCGAACCGGGCGATGGCGTCCTCGGAGGACAGCGAGGCGCGCAACTCCTGGGCGAGCTCACGGAGCAGGTCGTCGCCCACGAGGTGGGACAGCTCGTCGTTCACGCTCTTGAAGTCGTCGATGTCCACGAACGCCACCGCGAGCGGAAGCCCCGTCGCCGCCGACTCCACCAGCAGCTCCGGCAGCCGGATCTCGATCAGCCGGCGGTTGCCGAGACCGGTCAGCGGATCGGTGAGGTAGGCGGCGGCCCGGCGCCGGATCTCGTCACGGACACGTTCGGTGTCGAGACGCTCGTCGAAGGACTGGACCCGGGCGCGCCGCTCCTCCCAGCGGTCGCGGACCAGCCGCCAGGTGAGCTGCGCGTACGCCTCCGTCGTGGGAGTCGATCCCTCGCGTTGGCGGAGCAGTCCGGCGTACTCCCAGTAGGCGCGGGCCGCGACGACGTGCAGCCGGGGGAGCCGGTCGCCGACGGAGCAGGCGAGCTCCGCCTGCTCCAGCGCCCGGTCGGTGTCGCCCTCGTTGGCGAACGCCCTGGCCATGGCGAGGTAGCCGACCATGGTGGCCTCGTGGCGTTCGGTCGCGGCGACGGCCCCCAGGTTGGCCAGGAGTTCCGGCATCACGCTGGCGCCCTCGCCGAGCATGGCGCGGGCCGCGCAGGCCTGCACCACGACCTCGCGTGGCCAGTAGGAGCGGTCGATCGCGTCCACCCCGGCCGGTGCGGTCTCGAACGCGGTCAGGGCCATGCGGTAGTGCTCGCGCGCCTCGTCGAGCTCACCGATCAGCTCCAGCTCCGAGGCCCAGTGCAGTTGCAGCCAGCCGCTGTTGTAGGCGTACAACGTCTGCAACATCGCGTCGGAGAGTTCGACCGACACGCGGTAGAGCCGCTCCAGCCAGGTCGTCGCCAACTCGTAGAGGTCGAGGCGGGCGAGGGCGAGGACGGCGGCGTTGATGGCGTGCCCGACGGCGTAACTCGGCGTGTCGAGCTCCTCCAGCAGGACCACGGCGCGGGCGAGTTCGTCGTAGGCGGGCTCGAACTTGCCCCGCAGCAACAGCGCCATCCCGCGCAGTGCGTGCCCGAACGCCTCCCAGATCCGCTCGTCCAGCGGCTCGGCGAGCCGGATCATCTCCGCCGCCACCTCGTCGGCCCGGTCGAGTTCGCCCACCTCGTGGTAGGAGGCGAAGCGCACGAAACGCAACCACTGGGCACGCTCGTTGGCGTGCTCCTTCTGGGCGCGGGCGAGCACGTCGTCGAGCTCGACGAGGACCTTGCGGGCCTCCCCGGACTGGGCCCGGATCAGCAGTCCGGTGATGTCGGCGAGGGCGGCAGGTCGCGGCTTCATCTGCCTGGACACATATCCCTCTCGTCCTGTCTGCCCGACATCCGGCGGTCGCGTGGTGCGCCCGGTTGACTCTGGATCGGAACCTTCGGTTGCTGCTCGGTTGGCATGTCCTGCCCACCCTGCCTCGCCGGGCCGCCACCGTACGGGCCACCATCGCGAGGACCACCACCCCGGTCGTGCCCACCACGAACGCGTCGGTGCTCGGCTCGCCCCGGAACGCGGCCCGGACGCCGTCGACGACGTACGGGAACGGGTTGACCCGAGACAGGTTATAGAGCCACCCAGGGGCGAGTGACATGGGCAGCATGATGCCCGAGACCGGCGCCACCGGAAGGGTGAACGCGCGCCGTGGACCGGCGCGGCGGGCGGCGGCCGAGTAAGGCGAGCCGACCCCGGGTACACCCAGGGCAAGGCTCGAACCGCCACCAGGCACCCGTCCCGTCGATTGGCCGGGGGTTCCCCGGAGAGGCGAGCAGGCCCAGATGCGCAGACCGAGGGTTGTCCAGTTCGCCGCCTCGGCCGTGGTGCTGGCGGTCGTCACCACCGGCTGCACCGGAGGCGGGGCGGACAGCGAGCCGACGCCGCCGGCGGGGGCGGGGACCGCGCCGGGGGCCAGCAACCTTCAGCAAAGCTACGAGTCGATCGTGCGGCGGGTCCTCACTTCCGTCGTACAGATCACCACCAGTGAGGGCCTCGGGTCCGGCATCATCTACGACCAGCAGGGACACATCGTCACCAACGCCCACGTCGTCGGCCGGGCGAAGACGTTCCAGGTGCGGCTCGCCACGGGTGGGTCTCCGCTGCCGGCCCGGCTCGTCGCGGCCTTCCCACCCGACGACCTCGCCGTGATCAAGCTGAACGACCCACCATCGCTTAATCCCGCGGAGTTCGCGGACTCCAGCCGGGCCAGGGTGGGCGAGATCGTCCTCGCCATGGGAAACCCGCTCGGGCTGTCCGGAAGCGTCACCGAGGGCATCATCTCCGCCGTCGGGCGTTCGGTGCAGGAGCCACCGGCGGAGGGCGCGGCCGGAGCGACGATCACGAGCATGATCCAGACGTCCGCCGCGATCAACCCGGGCAACAGCGGCGGTGCGCTGGTGGACCTGTCCGGCCGGGTCATCGGGATCCCGACGCTGGCCGCCTCCGACCCCCAGCTCGGCGGCGGCGCCGCGCCCGGCATCGGCTTCGCCATCCCGAGCAACACCGCCACCCGCATCGCCGGGCAGATCGTGAAGTACGGCAGGGTCGTCAACTCCGGTCGCGCCCAGCTGGGCATCACCGGCGCGACCGTCACCAACACCTCCGGCACGCCGATCGGTGTCAGCGTCGTGGAGGTCCGGGCCGGCAGCGGTGCCGCGAAGGCCGGCATCCAGCGTGGCGACGTGATCACCGCGATCAACTCGGTGAAGACGCTGACCAGCGCCGAGCTCAGCGAGGTGGTCGCACAGCACCGGCCGGGTCAGGTCGTCACCGTCACGTTCCTGCGTGACCAGACGCGTGGGTCGGTCAAGGTTCGCCTCGGCCAGCTCTGAGCGCCTCGCGCCTCGGACGGGCGTTCGGACTCAACCCTTCAGCCCGGTCAGGGCGGTCAGCCCTTCAGCCCGGTCAGGGCGATCCCCTGGATGAACCTGCGCTGGGCCAGGAAGAAGACCACGATCACCGGCAGCGCGATCATGAACGCGTAGGCAGCCTGTGGGCCGAGCTCGGTCTGGAAGAGGCTGGTTCGGAAGTAGTGCATGCCGAGCGAGAGGGTGTAGAGGTTCGGGTCGTTCAGGTAGATCAGCGGCCCGAGGAAGTCGTTCCAGCTCGCGACGAACTGCAGCAACGCGACGACCGCGAGCGCGGGAACCGCGAGCGGAAGGACGATGCGCGCGAAGATCCGGAACTCCGACGCGCCGTCGATCCGTGCCGCCTCGGTGATCTCGACCGGAATCCGCAGGAAGAACTGCCGGAGCATGAAGATGTAGAACGGCACGCCGAAGAAGTGCGGCACCGTTAGCGGCAGGAACGTGTTCACCCAGCCGAGGTTGGCGAACATGATGTACTGCGAGATCATCGTGACCTCGTAGGGCAACAGCATGGTGCTGATCACCAGCACGAAGATCAGGTTGCGCCCGCGCCAACGTATGTGGGAGAAGCCGTACGCCACGACGGCGCTCGACACGGCGACGCCGAACACCGACACGACCGCGACGAAGAGGCTGTTGCGGAAGAACACCAGCATCGGGACGGTCTCGAACGCCGCCGCGTAGTTGGCGAAGTGCGGCGGCGCCGGTATCCACATCGGTGGGATCCGAAGATTCTGTTCCTGGGTCTTCAGCGAGGTCGAGATCAGCGCGAGGACCGGCACGATGAACGCCAGTCCCACCAGGGCCAGCGCGACGTGTCGTCCGACCTGGCCCACCAGCGCGGGGCTCGCCGCGGAACTCCGGGATCGAGGCACCGTTCCCACTCCTAACTCCTGGCGTACGACGTGAGCTCTGGCGTACGGCGTCAAGCACTACTTGCGGCGGCCGTCGCCGCCCTCGTAGTAGACGACGTGCGATCCGAGCCGGAACAACCCCAACGTCACGAGCAGGACGATCACGAACATGATCCACGACATCGCCGAGGCGTAGCCCATCCGACCGTTCACGAAGGCGTTGGTGTAGATCTGCAGGCCCCACGTGACGGTCGACCGTGCCGGTCCGCCTGTTCCGTCGGTGAGGAAGAAGATGCTGACGAAGTTCTGGAACGCGGCGATGATGGCAAGGACGACGTTGAAGAAGATGACCGGGCTCAGCATCGGCAAGGTGACGTGGCGCAGTCGCTGCCACCAACCCGCACCGTCCACCTCGGCGGCCTCCATCAGGTGGCGTGGCACGTCCTGCAGCCCCGCCAGATAGATGACGACGCTGTTGCCGACGCCCCACAGGCCAAGGACGATCAGCGCCGGCTTCGACCAGTCCGGCGAACGCAACCAACCCGGGCCGGGGATACCGAACACGCCGAGCAGATTGTTGATCACACCGAACTGTGGATCCAGCACGAGCAGGAAGATGAACGAGCTCACCACGATCGGCAGCATGGTGGGCAGGTAGTAGAGCGTGCGGTAGATCCCGATCCCCTTCACCCGCTGGTTGAGCAGCATGGCGAGGGCCAGCGACAGCAGCGTGCCGGCGGAGACCCCCAGCGCCGCGAGATACAGCGTGTTGACCACAGCGTCGCGCAGGTAGGGGTCGTTGCTGAAGATGTTGACGTAGTTCTGCAGACCGATCCAGCGTGGAGCCTTCAACACGTTGTACGACGTGAAACTGAAGTACAACGACGCGAGCATCGGGCCGAGGGAGAAGACCAGGAACCCGATGATCCATGGCGAGATGAACAGGATCCCGTTGCGCTGGTTACGCCACTCCTGACCGACCAGGCCGAACCTGCCCTTCGGCCGCTCGGTCCGTGCACCGTCGGCCGTGTTCCTTCGGCCCGGTCTCGATGCCGTCTGGGACATGCGCCCTCCCGTCTCGAAGCGCCGTGCTCGGAACAGCCGAGATCAGCCGTAGTTTCGTTCGGTGATGGCGACCTGGAGCGCCTGTTGCACGATGGAGTCGGCCTCGGCCAACGCTTGTGCGGGTGTCATCTTGAGGTTGATGACCTGCTCCTCGGCGTCACCGAGGGCGCGGTAGTACTCCGCGAGGACCGGGCTCGGCGGTAGCCACTGGCGTTCTGGTCCGGCCTTCGCGTTCGCCGTCAGGATCGCCTGCCACATCTTGTCCTTGGCGTAGAACGGCGTGGAACGCGTGGACAGCTTCGCCGGCGCCCAGCCGAGGGCGGCGCCGAAGTGCTTCGTGAAGCGGGAGTCGTCCAGCATCCAGGTGACGAACGCCATCGTCTCCTTCACGTTCCCGGCACCACGGGGCATCATGAAGGACCAGCCGCTGTGGCACAGGTAGGGCCTACCGCCCGGTGGAGGTGGCATCAGCCCGACACCGACGGTCTCCTCGAAGCGCTTCGCCCCGACGATCTGCCGGTTACCGAGGTACCAGTCGCCGACCATCATCATGCCCACCCGCCCGGAGATGAGCGGATCTGCCGCTGCGCCGGTGGCATTGGCGATGGAGGTGAAGCTGTTGATCTTCGCCGCTCCGCCGAACTTCCGGGCGATCGACGCCTCCCACTCCAGGGCTTTCCGCATCCCGGGGGTGTTGAGGGCGACGCGGCGTTCGGATCCGCTTTCCAGGCCGGCGTCGAAGAGGTGGCCGAGCGCGATGTCGTTGAACTCCCAGCCGGACCACGGGACGAACCCGAGCCGCTTGATGGTGCCGTTCTCCACCTGGTCGATCCGTCGCGCGTACTCCTCGAACTCCGCCCATGTGGCCGGCGGACGATTGGGGTCGAGACCCGCCTCGACGAAGACCTTCTTGTTGTACCAGAGCAGATTGTCGGGATCCCAGTCGATGGGTACGCCGTAGGTGTGTCCCTGCCACTGGGCGGAGTCCCAGGCCTCTGGAACGAAGTCGTCCGCCTTGATTCCGGCCCCGGCGATCGCGTCGTCCATCGGCTGGATCATTCCCTGCGACGCCCAGCGGGCGATGACGTCGTCGTAGGAGATGATGACGTTCGGCTGGCTCCTTCCCACGGTGGCGGCGAGCAACTTGCCCTGCCGGTCGTCACCGACGTCGGGATACAACGTGATCTTGACGAGGATCTTCGGGTTCTCGCAGTTGAACTCCTGCGCCGCCCTGGTGAGGGTCGGGTTCGCCCAGGGCAGCCACCATTCGATCGTGACCGCGTCCTTCGCCGGCTCGGTGTCTGGGCATAGCGGCGACAGTGAGCCGGTGTTCGCGCTCGAGATGCCACACCCGGTCAGCATCGTGGCGGTCAGGGCCAACGGAAGCAGGACATGCCAGAGGCGCTTCGGCACCGGATGACCTTTCGGGTCGGCGGGAAGTGCGGGTCGGGCAACGGTCGCTAGCCGATCCTTTGCGCCGGGTCGTTCGGCTCACAAGTCTTCGACGAGAATGGTCCTCATCCGGCCTTCGTCGACCTCGTCCGGTGCTGCCGCATGGGGGTCGTTCACCACTGCCGGCCGACCCGCAGATCGAGCAACTGGGGCGTGGACAGGTGCAGCACCTGGTACCGGTCGCCGAACTCCTCGGTCGGGGTCTGTTCCCAGAGGGTGAAGTGGGTGAGTTCCCAGTGCCGCGGGTCGACCGCGAGTGCCGTCGAGTGCACGCCTGGGTGAGCGGCGAGGCCGGTCACCCGCTCCAACGCCTGGTCGATGACCGAGGCGGGGTCCTCGCCGTACGGTATCCGCGTCCGGTGTTGGGTGGCGGCCCGTGGAGTCGATGTCAGCGCCGGACCTGGGTGGAAGGCGAGCCCGGTCCAGTGCTGGACGACGGGGCGCCCGAAGTCGGAGATGATGCCGCGGAACCCGCTGCCCCACAGGAAGCTGTTCATGCCGGTGACCGAGACCCACAGATAGAACGGCGCGTACTGGTTGACGGGTGAGCCGTCGACGCCCCGTTCGCGTACGCAGTAGGCCTTGAGCCCGAGTCCGGGGAAGGTGTCCAGCAGGGCCCCTCGGGTCGCCACCCGGTCGTGGATGATGCCCATGTCGTAGTCGGCGGGCAACGTGATCTCGTACTGCATCGCGTGCATCGTTTCGGCTTCCTACCGCGCCGAGCCACCTGCTCGACCGAGGAGGCCGAGCAGTCCGCGAATCGCGGTGTCGAAGTGGTCGGCGGAGTCGGCCGCGCGGGCGAGCACGTAGCCGCCCTGCAACACCGCGACGATCGTCGCGGCTGTGTCGTCCGGGTCGAGTGCGTGGTCGAACTCTCCCCGGGCCTGTCCGTCGGTGAGGATCTCCGCGAGCCGGCCCCGCAGCCAGGCGAAGGTGTCGTCGACCGGCTGTCGCAGGTGGGCGTCGGCGACGATGTCCGGGTCCTGACTCAGCCGACCGATCGGGCAGCCGCGCAGCACGTCGCGTTCCCGACGTAGGTACGCGGAGATCCGGTCGGTGGCGCTGCCGGGGGCGCTGAGCTGCTCCTCGGCGGCCGCACGCATCTCCGCCGCGGAGCGTCGGATCGCGGCGAGCGCGAGGTCGGCCTTCCCGGTGAAGTGGTGGTACATGCTGCCCTGGCCGGCGCCGGCCCGCTGCTGGATGGCCTTCGGGCTGGTGCCGACGTAGCCGCGTTCCCACAACAGGTCCTGGGCGCTCTCGATCAGGCGGTCGGACGTGCTCATGCGGCTACTGTACCTACTAGTACGTACGGCGGTCGACTGGGTCCGATGTTGCTCGCCGAGGGTTCGGGAAGCCGACGGGAAAGGCGTTCGAAGAAGCCTTCGCTGGTGGGCTCGGAATCCCCTTGTTTTGCAGGGGTTGTTGTCGGTGGTCGGGTCTAGGGTTTGGTCATGGTCATGGTCATGGACATCGACACCGGCAGTAGCGGTGGGGGTGCGGGTTTCGCGCATCCGTTGCTGGCTTGGCTTGCCGATGTCGGTGCGGGCATTGACGCGGCTATCGAGTGCCCGACCCTGTCGTTGCCGTTGGGCGAGTACGAGTCGGCCTTACGGGAGATCGCTGTCTGCGAGGCGAGGCTCGCGTCGCTGCGGTTGTCTCTGACGCGGCAGGCCGACCTGAACGAGGTCAGGAAGCTGACCGGTGCCGCCAACACGGCGGGCTGGGTGCAGCAGGTGACGCGGGCGGGCCGGCGTGAGGCGTCGGTGTCAGTTCGGCTCGCGAAGGCGCTGGACCAGACGATCCAAGCGACCGGTCGTGCTCTTGGCGAGAGCGAGATCTCGTTGGGTCAGGCACAGGTCATCGAACGCGGCCATCGGACGTGTCAGATGGTCTGTGTATGGAGATCAACTATCGAGTTGAAGGAGTACACAGGTGTCCATGACCGATGAGCAGCAGGTAGGCCCGTTCGGGGAGTCGAGGTCGGTGCCGGGTTCGGCGCGGCAGGTGGTCAACGAGATGGTCGATGCCGGGTTGTTGGACGATCTGATGGATCGGGTCGACCGTGATGGGCTGGCGTTGACGGGTGCGGGCGGGTTCTTGCCCGAGCTGGTCAAGGCAGTGTTGGAGCGGGGCCTGCAGGCCGAGCTGAGCGACCACCTGGGCTATGCGAAGGGCGACCCGGCCGGGCGTGGCTCACCGAACTCCCGTAACGGCACCACGCCGAAGACGGTCGAGACGCAGGTCGGGCCGGTCGCCTTGGACACCCCACGCGATCGTGCCGGCAGCTTCGAGCCGCGGCTGGTGCCGAAGGGCTCACGCCGTCTGGGTGGGCTGGACGAGCAGATCATCTCCCTCTACGCCGGCGGGATGACCGTCCGCGACATCCAGCACCACCTGGCCCGCACCCTGGGCACGGACCTGTCACACGAGACCATCTCCAAGGTCACCGATGCCGTGGCCGAGGAGGTCAAGGCCTGGCAGTCCCGCCCGCTGGAGGAGATCTACCCGATCATCTACCTCGACGCGCTGGTGGTGAAAGTCCGTGACGGCCACCAGGTCCGCAACCGGGCAGCCCACATCGCCGTCGGTGTGGACCTGGACGGGATCAAACACGTGCTCGGGATCTGGGTCCAGGCAACCGAGGGCGCGAAGTTTTGGGCCGGAGTGTGCGCGGAGCTGGCCAACCGAGGCGTGCGAGACGTGCTCATCGTCTGTTGTGACGGGCTGTCCGGGTTCCCCGAGGCGATCGAGGCGACCTGGCCCCAGACCACGGTGCAGACATGCACGGTGCACCTGATCCGGGCCGCGATGCGGTTCGTGTCCTACGCCGACCGCAAGAAGGTCGCCGCGGCCCTCAAACCGATCTACACCGCCCCCACCGCTGAGGCCGCCGAGACCGAACTGTTGGCCTTCGCCGACTCCGAACTCGGCCGCAGATACCCCGCGACGGTGGCCACCTGGGAGAACGCCTGGGAGCGGTTCATCCCCTTCCTCGCCTTCCCACCCGAGGTCCGGCGGATCATCTACACCACCAACGCGATCGAGTCGCTGAACTACCAACTCCGCAAGATCATCAAGAATCGTGGCCACTTCCCAAGCGACGACGCCGTGATCAAGCTGTTGTGGCTGGCGATCCGCGACATCGAGGACAAGCGAGCCCGCCAACGCGCCAAAGAGCAGGGCACCCCAGCCAACAAGCGTAAAGCCCCCGCACGACTCGTCGAAGGCGCCACCGTCAACGGCTGGAAACAAGCCCTCGGAGCCCTCGCCCTCGCCTACCCCGACCGACTCACCCACCACATCAACTAACCAACCAAAAAGATCAACTTACACAGACAACTTGACAGGCTCGCGCCATCCGCCGCCTCCCCAACGACGCCGGTCCGGAGGTGCGAGCGGAGGCAGAAGCGTTCCTGCTCGACAGCGCGCAGGCCCTCGACACCGATCCCCTGGACAAGGCCGGCAAACACCTCTACGAAGTGATCGCACCCGAGGACGCCGAACGCAGAATCGGCAAACAACTGGAAGAACAGGAACGCCGCGCCCGGGAGAACCGGACCCTGAGCTTCGGCCCGGTCCGCGACGGGATGGGCACCATGTTCATGCGCCTCGACGTCCCCACCCTCGCGATCCTGCAAGCGCTCCTTGATCCACTCGCCCGCCCTCGCCCCACCGGTGCCGACGGGCCGGACCTGCGCAGCAGCGAACGACGGCAGGCCGACGCCTTCGCCGAACTCGTCGTCCTGGCCCAGGCAGCAGCCAGCGCACCCACCCGCGGCGGCACACGACCACGCCTCACCGTGTGACGATCAGCTGTGACGGCCTCGTGGTGAAGCTCGGCTACGGCACCCTCAACTCCGTGCTCACCGACTCCGGCCCCGCGCATCTGAAGGTAAAGACCCACAGGGACGAGGACGGGAGCGGGGGACACTCGGTGATCGGTTACCGGATCACGGGGCCGCCATTGTCAGCGACGCTGGTACGGCAACTGGCGTGTGACGCCGAGATCATCCCGGTCGTCCTCGGCGGTGACGGCGCCGTCCTCGACCTCGGCAGAGGGACCAGGCTGTTCACGTCCTCCCAACGACACGCATTGGCCGAACGCGACGGCTACTTCTGCCACTTCCCCGACTGCCGACGGCCGGAGAAGTGGACCGAGGCGCATCACATCCGCATCACATCCAGCATTGGGTGGACGGAGGAGCGACAGACCTCAACAACGGCGTCCTCCTCTGCCAACACCACCACACCACGATCCACACCAAGGGCTGGACGGTGCGCATGGGCGACGACGGGCACCCCGAATACCTCCCACCGCCCTGGGGGGATCCGTACCAGAACATCATCCGCCCCAACGACCAGACGCTGGTACGGCGACCCTGAGCCGGCAGACGCACGACGTCGTGTCCCGTGCCGCACTGCGATCGACCAACGGCCTCGGCCACACGACGCATCGGCGCCCGAACACCGCTGACGGACAGTGACGTTCGGGTGTCGTCCGACGCATGTACCCGAGGTGGGCCGCCAGGTTCCTTAGCATGCGGCCGAGCACGTCGCACACTGCCGGGAGGCGCCCGTGTCCATCCGCATCCTCGCCACGTCGGACGACGCCGAGGCCAAGATCCAACTCGTGCTGCCCGATGACGTTCACGACGGTCCGGTGTCCGCCGTCGGCACCTTCAACGACTGGACCCCTGGCCGGCACCGTCTCATACGACGCAACAACGGCACCCGCAGCGTCACGTTGACGGTCGCGCGTGGGCAGGAGCTTCGGTTTCGCTATCTCGGCTCGGGTGGACGCTGGTTCGACGACCCCGATGCGGAGGCCGTCGACCACGAGGGCAGCGTCATCCGGATCTGACCCGACGGACTTCCACGGCGCCCACTGAGCGCCGCCCCGCTAGACCTCCGCCCGACTACGCCCTCGCCCGACTACACCGCCGCGTGTGCCCGGGCGAACTGGTCGACGATCGCGCTGCAGAACGCCGGCAGGTCGGCGGGGGAGCGGCTGGTCGTGAACTGCCCGTCGATGCAGACCTCGGCGTCCACCACTTCGGCGCCGGCGTTGCGCAGGTCGGTGCGGATGCTCGGCCACGACGTCAGCCGATGTCCACGTACGGCGTCTGCCTCCGCCAGGGTCCAGGGGCCGTGACAGATCGCGGCTACCGGC
Source organism: Actinopolymorpha pittospori (assembly GCF_014873875.1). GTDB lineage: Bacteria > Actinomycetota > Actinomycetes > Propionibacteriales > Actinopolymorphaceae > Actinopolymorpha > Actinopolymorpha pittospori. The sequence continues at coordinate 5,161,604 of NZ_JADBEM010000001.1, forward strand.
TTGCCTGTCGCACAGAAGGCCTTGACGAAGGTGACCGCGTCGGCGTTCATCCGGAGCTGGTCAGGGTTGACAGTCCCACCGGGCATCAGCAGCGCGTCGTAGTCGTTCACGTTCGCGTCGGACACCAGGCGGTCGACCGCGATGGTTCCGGCGGGATCCATGTCCCACTGGCGTGCCCTGATCTCGCCAGGGCGGATGGACAGGACCTCGGATGCCGCGCCGGCGCCGTACAGCGCTCCGCGCGGCTCCTCGAGTTCGATCCTCTCCACTCCGTCGGTGGCGAGGATGGCGACCTTCTGCCCTTGGAGTTCGTGTGCCATCGGGATCGTCCCCTCCGCTCGTTGGCGTGTACGCGGCCGCCTCGGGCCCAGCCTGAGGGGCCCCCGGGGAGGGACGACGCTCACCTCCACCTGTCCAGCGGTCGGCGATCTCCGCTTCATGCTAGATACGCCGTGCGGTCCGCGGTCAACCCTCGACCTGACCGGGCGCCGTGATTCGCCCGTTCCCTCCCGGCCTCCTCGCGGCGGCCGCAGCGGTGGGAGCGCATACCCGTCATGTCGACCTTGGCGTCGAGTCGGGTGAGCTGAACCTTCGGACGGGACAGGGCGAACCATGAAGCTCGATGGGCAGATATGCACCCGCTCGTCTTCATGGTCAGGATCACGGCAACGGAGGCAGGGCGCCGGGGGTTGGCACCACGACGAACGAACGGGAGGGAGGTCGGTAGGTCAGTACCCCCGGATGTCGGGCCAGTGTCGTTCGACGCCGGCGTGGTCGAGGACGCGGGCGAAGTCCTCGAAGCGCTCCGCGTCACGATGTACCTGGTGCGGCTCGCTCCCGGTTGCCAGGCAGTGTGCGGCGAGGTGCCCGGCGGCCTCGCCGATGTTCCACTCGACGGGGTGCAGGCGGAACGATCCGTTGCTGATGTGGGTGGTGCCGAGGTTCTTCGCCGCCGGCAGCAGGTTGCGCACCCTGGTCGGGATCAGCGCGCCGAGTGGGATCTCGAACGGCACGCTCTCCAGGTCGATGTAGGTGTCTCCGCCGGTACTCGGGTGCAGGTCCAGGTGGTAGCTGCCGATTCCCACCGAGTCGCTACGTCGCACCCGGCCGTAGGGCCCCAGCACCTCCAGCGACACGTCGTTCTCGGTGACCGTCGTGAGTGCGCGGATTCGCCGGGACTCGCGGATGTAGGGCGCCTTCGCGAGTCCGTCCGGCGAGCCCGTGACGTCGCCGCGCAACCGGAGCCCGGGCCAGCCGGTGCCCCCGTCGGGGCGTGGTGCCTCGGTCTGCAGCCAGTACAGCAACGAGAAACTCAGCTCGCGGGCTGCCGTCAGGCTGGCGTTGACGGTCGTCTCGTCCACGTCGACCACGTTGCCGAGCCAGTAGTCGTTCATCGGCCAGTTGACCAGGGTGATGTCGGAGTCGAAGCTGCCCGGTTCGTGCATGCCTCGGGCGAGGATGCGGCGGAACAGCCAGAGTTCCAGGTCGCCGCCGTCCTTGCTCTGGTCGGCGGTGACCTCCATCGGGTCGTCGTCCGGGTTGGGTGTGAAGGTGCGCGGGACGGGTTCGAGTGTGCGCGGATGCGGTGCGACGAGCCCGAGCAGCGGACCGGGCCAGAAGTCTGGTCGATACTCGCGCCAGAAGTCGTAGGTCTTCGGCCGGTCGATGGTGTGGTCCTCGCCGGCGCGATGGTCGAGGGCGAAGCAGAACGTGAAGCCCTGCTGGTTCTGCGGTGCCGCCTGCGCCGGGGCGTGCGGTTCGTCGTACTCCGACTGCGCCTCGGCGCCGGTGACGTACTCCGTCGCCGTCAACGCCAGCAGGTCGCCTCGCTCGGTCGCGTCCACCACGTACGGTGCGCTGACCGTGAGTTGTCGGCCGGTGCGACCGTCCAGCAACTCGACGGCCCGCACCCGGTCCCCGTCGGAGTGCGCGGCCACCGCGGTGGTCTCCAGCAGGACGGTGAGGCGGCCGGCCGCCTGGTGGGGTGCGAGCATCGCCTCGAGGACCGCGAGCGCGACGCGGGGCTCGTGACACAGCTTGCTGACCCGGCCGGCGCCCGGGTTGAGCCAGGGCGTGCGGGCGGCTCTCGTCCGCAGGGGATAGTGCCGTCGGTAGTAGGCGCGGATGCCCTCGCGCAGTTCGCGGTAGGAGGCCGTGGCGCCGAACTGCTCGATCCACGGGTTCTCGTCCGGCGGCACCGCCTGACTCGTCGACTGTCCGCCCACCCAGTCCGTCTCTTCGGTGAGGATGGCGCGACGTCCACTCCGGCAGACCGCGAGGGCAGCGGCGACGCCACCGAGGCCACCGCCGACGATGAGCACATCCGTGCTGAGTTCAGGCATCCGGCTCTCTCCTACGTTCGACCGCTGCCCGACCAAGGCGCGCTTTGTCACCGCGGTGCCATGCTCGTTCGATCACATGTACCCAATGCGGTGTAGAGGACGTGTTCTCCACGTTCGCCGGGTCCGCACGTCGCCGTCAAGAGAGGGATGACGACCGGATCTGGTCATGCGCCGGTGTCGCGCCGCGTCGATCCCGTGGTGGGCGGTCACCGGCGGCACGCCGTGGCGCCGCGGTGCGGCGACGTAGGGCCCGCCGCGAAGTACGGTCGGAGAGTGGGTAGGACGTCGCGGCCGCGGTTGCCGGGTCACGCAGCTCGCGGTCGCCGCCGCCAGGCTCACGCGTGAGCGATCCGCGATGACAGGGAGGACACCGTGACTGGTCCCGACACCCCAGGACGGACGACATCCACGCCCGACATCCCCGACTCCGACATCCCCGAGCCCGGCTTCCGCCCCTCCGAGGACGACGAACTCGGCCTGCCGGACTCCGACATCCCGGACGTGCCGGCCGACTCCGAGCCGGACGAGGTGATCCTCGAGCCAGACGTCGAGAAGGCCCGCGATCTCACGGGTGAGACCGGCTACGAGATGCTGGGCACCGACGAGTTGCTGCCGGAGTCCGAGACCACCGAGTTCGAGCCGCCGGACAGGCTCTCCGCGGACACCCTCCATCGCCGGACGGCCGAGGAGGAAGAACGCGGGGAGACCCTCGACGAACGCCTCGCCGAGGAGGAGCCCGACCCGGCCCTCAGCTACGACGAGTTCGACGAGAACTAGCTCTGCCGCGCGTGGGTGCGGTGGCGCCCCTCGACGTGGTCGGCCAGTCGGCGCAGCGACTCCTTGTTGCGTGGGTCGAAGAACATCCCCTGCACCCGTTTCGGCAGCTGCCGCGCCGGGCCGTCGACGAGGTCCTCCTCCATCCGGACCTCCGTCCGGTCACTTCCCAGCGGCTGGAGCGTCAACCGCACCTGTGCGGTACCGACCGGCCACATCCGGGCCTCGAGCTCCAGCATCCGGGTCGGCTCCATCACGACGACGGCGGTGACGTCGTCGAGAACGAACGGCCAGGAGCCGACGCTGTGGTGGATTTTGGAGCCGACCGCCGGCCAGCCCGGATCGACCGAGCGGATGTGGGACGCGCCGACCAGCCACGCGGCGTACGTCCAACCGTCGGCCAACACGCCCCACACCTTCTCGACGGGGGCGGCGATCGGCTGCGACACCTCGGTCATCGCTGTCCTCCCTTACGCCGGCGCCTGTGGACACGCCTACCCAGCCGGACCGCGCGCTGCACCTGGCCAGCCGTGGTCAAAGAGTGCGACGAGGCCCAGCGCGGTCCAGACCACGAGTCACGACATCCGGTACGGTCCGGACGTTCGGGGGCGAAGAGTCCGCGGGTGGAGGGAAACGCAAGCTCGGGTTGCTGCCGACTGGGATGGCGTTCTTCGTGGTAGCGGGCATGTGTACGGCGTAAGGTTCTGCAATTCTGAAGTACATGCGGTGCCTTCTGATCGACGACAGCCCTCGCTACCTGCGGGCTGCCCGCGCCCTCCTCGAACGCGAGGGGATCGCGGTCGTCGGCGTCGCCCGCACCGGTGAGGAGGCGCTCGCCCAGGTGGCGGAGCTGCAGCCGGACGTCACCTTGATCGACATCAATCTGGGTGACGAGAGCGGCATCGACCTCGCCCGGCGACTGAACGAGGCGGGACAGTCGACCGGCCCGGGTGACGAGGGTGGAATCATCCTGATCTCGAGCCACAGTGTGGACGACTTCGCCGAACTCGTGGAAGCGAGCCCGGTGCTGGGTTTCCTCGACAAGTCCGCGCTGGGCGCCGGCGCGATCGAGTCGCTGCTGCACGGTGGTCAGCCGGCAGGCGGCGCACGGGCCTGATTCGCCCTTCCACGTCCGCGGACCCTTTCGAGGCGCCAATGCGCCGTCGAACACTCAGCCGGTGCCCTCCAGGAACCGGATGACCGCGAGCACTCGGCGGTGGTCGTCTCCGGTGTCGGGAAGCTGGAGTTTGGTCAGAATGTGCTGGACGTGCTTTTCGACGGTTCCCTCTGTTACCCACAGATGCCTGGCTATTCCGGCGTTCGACCGTCCCTCCGCCATCAGACTGAGTACTTCGCGCTCACGCAGACTGAGAGCGCTGAGCGGATCGTTTCGGCGTTGCGCCGCCACGAGTTCGTGGACCAGGGCCGGATCGACCACAGACGCGCCCTTGGCGATGCGTTCCAGGGTCTCCGCGAACTCTGTCACGTCGGTGACGCGACTCTTGAGCAGATAGCCGATTCCTCGGCCGCTGGCGAGCAGTTCGGTCGCATGTTCGGTCTCGACATACGCTGAGAGCACGAGGATGCCGATCTGGGGAAACTCCGCGCGGATGGCCCGTGCTGCTTCCAGCCCTTCCATGGCGTGGTCGGGCGGCATCCGGATGTCGACGATGACCAGGTCAGGGATGATTTCACGGACCAGGGTGAGAAGGTGCGACGCGTCGCCAGCCTGCCCCAACACAGCGAACCCCACCCGCTCGAGCAGGCTCGACATGCTCTCCCGTAGCAACAGATCGTCGTCGGCGAGGACCACCCTGCCACGGCCCGCTTCGACGTCGGCTGGACTGTGCTCGGAGATGTGCTGGTTCGTGCCTTCCGTGGTCAAGATATCGGCCGTGCCTTCGCCGCTCGAGGTTCCCGTGCCTGGGCGACTCGAAGGCGGTCTTTGGGCCTGGCCGCCGGAAGTCGCACTCGGATACGCGTTCAGCCTAGCCGCGGTTCGAAAAGGCGCCCGGTCCGGCCGCGCGACGTGCACCGGAGCCGAGGGTGCGTAGGGGTCTCACATTCCGGATGACGGTCGCCAGCGCGGTACTCGCCGTGCTGGTGGGTTCTGCGTTCGGTGTACTCGTGTACGCGGTCTCGGACCTGCAGTCCGCCGCGCAACTGTCCATGCGGTCCCAGCAACTGCTCGCCAGCGCGAACGAGTACCAGCGGCTGCTGGTCGACATCGAGGTGGGGGAGCGCGGCTACGTCCTGACCGGCGACCGGTCGTTCCTCGCGCCCTGGCAGGAGGCTCGCGCGGCGTTCCCGCGGGAGAGCAGACAGTTCGAACAGCTCGCCATCACTCCGCAGGAGCAGGTGCAAGCGCGGCGGATCGTGCGTTCCGCCCAGTCCTACATCCAGGACTACTCGATTCCGCTGGTCCAGCTCGCGAGCAGGGACGAGGCCGCGGCACGTAGTCAGGTGGAGGCGAACGAGGGGAGACAACGCGCGGACGCACTCCGCACGGAGTTCGACCGGCTCATCTCCGGTGCGCGCCAGGTCGGAATGTCCCGCGAGCAGGTGGCGGAGTCGGCCGCTCGTCGAGCCACCATCGCGGGCCTCGTCGGGGTCGTGGGGTCGGCGCTCCTCGTCGCGTTGTTCGCCATCTACCTGACGCGCGCGATCGTGCAACCGATCCGCCGGGCCGCCGCGATGGCGGGCAGGCTCGCCGGTGGAGATCTCAGCACCCGGATGCCGGAAACGGGAGCGGGGGAGATCAAGGAGTTGGAGCGGTCCTTCAACACGATGGGGAGTTCGCTGGAGCAGAACCGGGACGAACTGGCTCGTCTCGTCGACGAACAGGCGGCGCTACGCCGGCTTGCCACCCTGGTCGCGCGCGCGGTTCCAGGGAGCACGGTGTTTCAGGCCGTGACCCAGGAGGCGGGCAGCGTGGTCGGTGCCGACGGGACCCGGATGCTGCGCTACGAGGTCGACGGCTCGGCCACCGTCCTGGCCGAATGGGGCCAGGCTGTCGCCGAGATCGCCGACCGCGACCGCCTGTGGAGGGACGGGCGCGACATCATCTACCACGTACGAAGGAGCGGGCGGCACACCCGCTTCGACCGCGACGCCAGTCCAGCCAACGCGGGTGGGGACGGGGTCTGCGACGCGGTGGCCGACGAGGACCGTACGCACGAGCCGCGAGTCAGCTCGGCGGTCGGCGCCCCGGTCGAGGTGGAGGGGCGACTCTGGGGCGTGCTCACGGCGTTCTCGACGAAGGACGACCCGCTCCCACCGGACACCGAGGCCCGGTTCGCCGACTTCACCGAGTTGGTCGCGCTCACGATCGCCAACACCCAGGCCCGCGCCGACCTCGCCGCCTCCCGGGCCCGTGTGGTGACCGCGGCCGACCAGACCCGCCGCCGCATCGAACGTGACCTGCACGACGGTGTGCAGCAGCGGCTGGTGTCCCTCGTGCTCGACCTGCGAGGTATCGAGGCCGAACTGCCGACCGACCGCCCAGAACTGGGCGAGGAACTGGCTGAGGTCGCGGGAGGACTGACCGGAACCCTCGAGGAGCTACGGGAGGTGGCGCGCGGCATCCACCCAGCGATCCTCTCCGAGGCCGGCCTGGAGCCCGCCCTACGGGCGCTGGCGCGGCGCGCCGCGATACCGGTCGAGGTCGACGTCCGCGTCAAGACGAGGTTGCCGCAGCAGGTGGAGGTCGCCGCCTACTACGTGGTCGCGGAGGCGCTGACGAACGCCGTGAAGCACGCCCGGGCGTCGGGGGTCGAGGTCACGGCGTACGTACGCGAGGGATGGCTGTACCTGTCCATCCGCGACGACGGTGCCGGTGGAGTCAACACCGACCGTGGTTCTGGCCTGGTCGGGCTCACCGACCGGGTGGAGGCACTCGGGGGAACCCTCGCGATCACCAGTCAGGTGGGCGAGGGCACCGAACTCCGGGTCGAGCTTCCACTCGCCAACCGCTGAGGCGTGGGCAGGTCCAACCGGTCCCGTCGCCCGCCAAAGGTCCCTGGTCACCAGGCACCCGACACTCGCTTTCCGGGCATTCTTCGCCCGCACCTTCCCGGCATTTCTCCCGCTCCGGACAGTCCGCTGCCCTGACTACCAGCTAGCCGGTATCCGAACGTGCCAGAGGGCCTCCCTGAGGAATGCCGGTCTGCCGTGACGCCTCGGGACCCCTCGAAGGGCGAGGCTGCAAGTACGCCGAAACGCTTGCGTGCTGGAAGGGGTTCGATCCGAGAATGCCCGGTCAAGAGATGACCTCCCGCGGCACCGCCAGGACCGCCACTCCTCTCGAGCACGCCGACCTCGTGACGGGCCCGAAGGTCGTGCGACCGACGCGTCCGCGGAACTCCAAGCGGTCCCAGCGCCGGCTAGTCGCCTCGAACTCCTCGACGTCGGCGGTGCCCACCGCTGTTCCCACCGCCGTCCCCACCGCCTCGACCACTGCGGTCGCGGTCCTCCCGGACACCGCTCCACTCGCACCGAGCCACGCTGTGGCGCCCGAGCCCTCCGCCCTCTACTCCGCGTCGCCGTCCCGTCCGGCTGTTGTTGCTGGGTCTGATGGTGCGTGGTGGCGTCGTGGGGTGGTGTATCAGGTGTATGTGCGGAGTTTCCATGACTCTGATGGGGACGGGGTTGGTGATCTTGCTGGTGTGATGGCGAAGTTGCCGTATCTGGCGGAGTTGGGTGTGGACGGGTTGTGGTTGAACCCGTTCTACCCCTCGCCCGGTCATGACCATGGCTATGACGTCAGTGACTACTGCGCGGTCGACCCGGCGTATGGGAACCTGGAATGCTTCGACCGGCTGGTCGACAAGGCCCACGCCCTGGGGCTGCGGGTGATCATCGATGTGATCCCCAACCACTGCTCCATCTCCCACCCCTGGTTCCAGGACGCACTCGCCGCACCAGCAGGCAGCCCTGAACGGGCCCGGTTCCACTTCGCCGACGGGCGCGGACAGGGCGGGGAACTGCCCCCGAACAACTGGCGGTCCATCTTCGGAGGCCCCGCCTGGGCACGGGTCGCCGAACCCGACGGCACCCCAGGCCAGTGGTACCTGCACACCTTCGCCGCCGAACAACCCGACTTCAACTGGGACCACCCCGAGGTGGGACCCCACTTCGAGAAAGTCCTCGGCTTCTGGTTCGACCGGGGCGTGGACGGATTCCGTATCGACGTCGCCCACGGCCTGCACAAAGCCCCCGGCCTGCCCGACCACCCCCACGCCGCCGACGACGAACTAAGCGGCCACCCCCAAAACCCCCACGCCTGGAACCAGCCCGCCGTCCACCAGGTCTGGCGCACCTGGCGCGCCCTGGCCGACTCCTACACCGCCCTGGACGGACGCCAACGCGTCCTCATCGGCGAAGTCGGCCTCCTGGATGCCAGCGCCGTGGCCGACTACCAACGCGACGACGAACTCCACCAAACCTTCTACTTCCCCTTCCTCCACGCCGACTTCGACGCCACCACCCTGCACGCCACCATCGACCAAGGACTCACAGCGACCGCAGGCACCAACGGCGGAGTCACCTGGGTCCTCAACAACCACGACATGCCCCGCGCCGTCACCCGCTACGCCGGCGGCCAACCCGGCGCCACTCCCGGCGACACCACCCTGGGCGTGGCACGCGCCCGCGCCGCCGCCGCCCTCATGCTCGCCCTCCCCGGCGCCACCTACCTCTACCAAGGCGAAGAACTCGGCCTCCCCGAAGTCGTCGACCTCCCCCTCACCGTCCTCAAAGACCCCATGTACCACCGCAGCAACGGCGCCCGCCGCGGCCGCGACGGCTGCCGCGTCCCCCTCCCCTGGGCCAACAACCCCCACCACCACGGCTTCTCCCCACCCACCACCACCACACCACCCTGGCTACCCCAACCCACCACCTGGACCGAACTCGCCGTCGAAACCCAACAAGCCACCACCACCTCCACCCTCCACCTCTACCAACAAGCCCTCACCATCCGCACCAACCACCCCGACCTCACCACCACCACCCTCACCTGGACCCCCACCACCCACCCCGGACTCCTCACCTTCACCCGAGGAACCCACTTCGCCTGCACCACCAACACCACCAACCACCCCCTCCCCAACCCCCACCCCCACGCCCAACCCCTCCTCACCACCCACCCCACCCCCCACAACCCCCACACCATCCCCCCCAACACCACCACCTGGTGGCAGCTCCCCGACCCTCATACCTCCGAGTCCGCCAACGAGGGCACTCATTCGGACCGGAGCCCCCGACACAGGTGACGCCATGTGTGACCGACGCGAACCCCAGGTACTCGACCGTTCCGAATGCCTTGAGCTGCTCAAGGCAGCGCACGTGGGCCGAGTCGTCTTCACCAGGAACTCGTTGCCCGCCGTCGAACCCGTGCGGTACGTGCTCGACTGCTGCGTCATCCTGATCCTCACCGAGTCGGGCTCCGAGCTCGCCCAGACGGTGGACAATGCCATCGTGGCGTTCGAGGTCGACGACGTCGCGGCCGACCTGCGAGAGGGCTGGAACGTCACCGGCATCGGCCAGGCCGAGCTGGTCACCGAGGGGCACGAGATTGAACGCAGGGCGAGGGAGTTTCAGGTGTGCGACGCCGGCCGGTCGGCGCAGCTCATCCGCATCAACCTTCAACAGCTGGGCGGACGCCGCCTTCCACCGGCTCTCGAGTCGGACGCGGGCGACCGTCGAGGTGGGGACGTGCGCGCCGGCTTGGCCGACTAGTGACACCGCACACGGGGACAGGTGACAGTGACCTGAGAACGCCTTGAATCGCAGGGAAACTGCACCAATAATCCGGGCACCCGTCGAGGGAGGCCCTGATGCCGAGCCAACCCAGCCTCAGCAGGCGCACACTGCTGTACGCATCTGCCGTCACCGCAGCGATGACCGTCATCGGTGCGTGCAGTTCGAACGAGAAGCCTGCCCAGCAAGGAACGACCAACGACAACAAGACCGCTGCGGCGAGCAAGGGCTCGGAAGGAAAGCCGCTCGCGCCGCCGCGTGAGTTCAAGGAGTCACCGCAGCTCGCCCAGCAGGTGAAGGCGGGCAGCCTGCCGGCGCTCAACGAGCGTCTGCCGGAGCGTCCCTACGTCGTACCCCACCGATGGTGCGGAAACGGCAAGTACGGCGGGACTCTGCTCAATCTCACCGACGCGTCCAACAGCGGGATCATCGGGGAGTACGTCTATGGGCGATCTCCGTTGCGCTGGCTCAACGACGGCCTCGACATCGGCCCCGGGCTGGTCGAGTCCTGGGAGTCCAACGACGACGCCACGGCCTGGACCCTGCATCTGCGCAAGGGTCTGAAGTGGTCCGACGGCCAGCCGCTCACCGGTGCCGACGCGTTGTACTGGTGGGAGGACCTCGTGCTCAACGACGTCCACCCCGCGCTTCCGGGTGACTCCGGACGCTCCGGTGCCGGAACGCCGATGCAGCTCAAAGCCACCGACGACCTCACCCTGGTGATGACGTTCGACAGCCCGACCCCGCTCACGCCCGCTCTGCTGGCCAACGGTGTCAACACCACGGACTGGTTCCTGCCGAAGCACTATCTGCGGCGCTGGCACCCGAAGTACACCAAGAGCGTCACGGCCAAGAACTGGTACGAGGAGCATGACCAGCACAGCAACTGGGCACTGGATCCGAAGTGCCCGACGTTGACGGGTTGGCGTGTCACGGAGTACCAGGAGGGCCGCCGGGTTCAGTTGGAGCGCAACCCCTACTACTGGTGTGTCGACAGGGCGGGCGCGCAACTGCCCTACGTCGACACGCTCGTCTTCAGCGTCGTGACCGAGCCCGAGGTGCGCAAGCTGCAGATCCAGGAGGGCAAGGTGGACTACGTCCACGGCGCCTTCATCCCGATCGGTCTCGGCGACATCTCCGGCATGAAACGGACCCAGAACCGGCACGACATGAACGTCTCGCTCTGGGACAGCGGATCCGGAACCGGTTCGGTCTTCTTCTTCAACTACGACTATCCCGAAGAGAAGATGCGGACGCTCATCCGGAATCCCAAGTTCCGGCAGGCGTTGTCGTTCGCGTTCGACCGGGCCGAGGCGCAGAAGGCGGTGTACTTCAACACCGGCGAGAAGACGACGGGGACCTACAGTCCGAAGGCGAACGAGTACCAGGGCAGCGACGAGGGCCGGCAGATCTACCGCCAGTGGCGGGATTCCTACGTCCGTTACGATCCGGCACGGGCGAAGAGCATGCTGGACGAGATCGGTGTCCGCGTCGGCGCGAGCGGAAAGCGCGAACTACCCGGTGGCGGCGACCTCGTGATCCGGATCGACGTACCCGCGGACGTGAGCAACGAACACGAGACGAAGAACAACCTGCTGAAGCGCAACTGGGAGGACATCGGACTCACCGTCCGGATCAACCCGCTCGCGCCCGAGGGGTTCGGCGACCAGTGGGCCAACGGCCAGCTGATGGCGCAGAGCTCCTGGGAGGTCGGTGACGGTCCCGACCACCTCACCGGACCCTGGTGGTTCGTGCCGATCGAACCCGCCCGATGGGCACCCCTGCACGGCCGGATGTGGTCGATGCGGGGAACGCCGGAGGAGAAGACCGAACAGAACGTGGACCCGTGGAAGCGTACGCCGCCGCGGATCGACGCCGAGCCGGGCGGGCCGATCGCCCAACTGTGGGACGGCTACGCCCGCGGCAAGGCCGAGGTCGACGGTGTGGCGCGGCAGAAGATCGTCTGGGAGATGATCAAGGTGCACATCGAGCACGGTCCGTTCTTCATGGGGACCGTGGCCAACTATCCGCAGGTGACGATGAACAAACGCGCCCTGCGCAACGTCCCGACCCGCGAACAGCTGGCACTCGGTGGCATGGTCAACACCTGGGCGCACCCGACCCCTGCTGTCTACGACCCCGAGGCGTACTACTGGGACGACCCGTCCGCACACACCTGATCCGTGTGCGCGGCGGTGTGCGGGGAGGCCACGGAGGGGTTCGCATGCCGATCCGTCCGTGGGTGGTGCGGGCGGCGCCCGGGTTCAGGACTCCCGAACGACGTCCTCGGGAGCCTTGTCCGGGCGCAGCCCGCGCCACGCGGGATGCCGGAGCCGGTGGTCGCGGGTCCACTCGGTGAACCTCACCTCGCCGACCAGCTTGGGGGTGACCCACTGCGCGTCCTTGGTGTCGCGGGTGGGCACCTCTCCGGCGAACGGCGAGGTCCTACGCTCGAGTCGGCGCAGTCGGCGCAGCAGGTCGTCCAGCATCTCCTCGGTGAAACCGGTGCCGACCTGGCCGACGTACTCCAGTCCGTCCGGTCCCTGGATGCCGAGCAGGAGGGAACCCAGCGTGTGTGTACGCCGGCCCTTGCCTGGCCGCCACCCCCCGACGACGACCTCCTGCGTCCTGGTGTGCTTGACCTTCACCCAGTCGCGGGAACGCCGTCCCGGTTCGTAGTGCGAGCTCAACCGCTTCGCCATGATGCCTTCGAGGCCCTGCTCCTTGGAGATGGCGAGCGCGTCCGCGCCACGGCCGGGTCCACGCGGGGGTGTGTCCCAGTGCTCACCACGGAGGTCGAGTGACTCGAGGAGCTCACGACGCCTGTCGTACGGCAGGCTCAGGGTGCTGCGCCCGTCGAGATGGAGCAGGTCGAAGATGAGGTAGGTGACGGGCACCTCCTCGGCGAGGCGGCGGATCTGAGCGGCGTTGCGCACGTGCATCCGTGCCTGCAGCGCGGCGAAGGAGATCCGCCCGGACTTCTGGTCCAACGCCACGATCTCGCCGTCGAGCACCGCCCGCAGGGAGCCCAGCGACTGCTGCAGCGGAGCGAGTTCGGGATAGGTCGCGGTGACGTCGATGTCGTTGCGGGTGAGGAGCCGGACCTGGCGGCCGTCGGCGTAGGCGACCGCGCGCAGGCCGTCCCACTTCATCTCGTAGCCGAACTTCTCGTCCTCGCCGGCCGGAGGGAGTTCGCCGAGAGTGGCGAGCATCGGCCGGATCAGCCTGGGCATCGGTTCGGTGCCACCCGATCTCCCGGCCCCTGACTTCGCTCCCGCCTTCTTCGCGGCACTCTTCTTCGTCGTACCGGTCTTCTTCGCGGCGGCCTTCTTCGTACCGGCGGACTTCCTGGCGCCTCCGGTGCTGTCGGTGCTGCCGGTGCTGTCGGGCTCCGGCGCGCTCTGTGCCGGTGTGTCGGCCATCCGGTGGATGAGCCAGTTGTTGTCGGCACCGGTCCGGATCACCACGAAGCGTCCGTTGGCGCGGGTGCCGTGGAGTACGACCTTCACCTCCCGGTCGGTCCACTTCTCGCACTCGTAGGTGCCGCGGTCCCAGATCTCCACGGTGCCGGCGCCGTACTCGCCGCGGCCGATCTCGCCCGCGAACGCGGCGTACTCGAGGGGATGGTCCTCGGTGTGGACGGCGAGGTGGTTCTTCTTGGGATCGGTCGGGAGGCCCTTCGGGAGCGCCCACGACACGAGCACCCCGTCGCGTTCGAGGCGGAAGTCCCAGTGCAGCCGGCGGGCGTGGTGCTCCTGGATCACGAAGGTGTCGTCGTCGCCGTGGGGGAGCGGGCCTTCGGCCGGAATCGGTTCGGGCGTCCGCTCCGCGCTGCGCTTGCGTCGGTACTCGGCCAGCTTGTCGGGCACAGGTCCTTTCTACCCCGCGACCGCGCCGGGTGCCGTCGGTCCGCGCCGACGACGCCGATCGATGGCATATCTCGGTGCCGCGCAGGATCCCTCTCCAGCCCGGCGGCGTACCGACGGGCTGGAGAGGACACGACCTAGCGGGCGGAACGCGGGCCCAGTCGCCCGGTGGCGAAGTAGGACTTGCATGCTCCGTCCTCGGCGTAGGCGGTGGCGATCTCCAGAACGTCACGCCCGTCGCGGGAGGGAACGAGTGTCGAGCTGTAGTTGGGGCAGTAGTTGTTGTACGCGTCGGGTACGGCGACCGGTGCCGGCACCTCGTACCAGGGGCCTCGCCCGGACCGTTCGTTGACCATCAGAGTCGCGCCGTTGCCGGGCGCGATCGGTCCGTCCGGTTCCTGCAGCAGCTGACCCACCAGGACGATGCGCGCGTCGCCGTTGGGCCGGGGTACGACCGCGATGGTCGGGGTGTGGGTGAAGTAGCGACCCGACGCGGCGACCAGGCGTTGCCCGGACTCGGCCGGGTCACCCCAGTCCTCGCCGTCGGGGGAGGTACGCGAGTAGACGGCGCAGTCGTACTGCCCGGGCACACCACAGATCTCGTACACCATGAGGTAGGAAGCGTCGGGCAACCTGCGCACGACCGGCATGCCCGGGCGGAAGGCGCCCGGACGGCTCTGGACCGTGACCTCGATCGGTCCCCACGTCACGCCGTCGGTCGAGACCCGCCGGGCGAGCCGTTGCGATCCCGCCGGGCCGGCTGCCTCGTCGGCGAAGTGGCAGACGAGGCGGCCACGCGCGTCGACGGAGAGTTCCGGCTCCCACATGCCGCGGGTGTCCGGCGACTCCGCGCAGGTGGACAGGTAGGCCCAGGTGCGTCCGCGGTCCTGGCTCTGCCAGACGCGCTGCGTCATCCGACGCGCGGCTCCGGCGTCGGCACCGACACTGCCCGCCCACAGGAGGGTGCCCGCCGGGAGTGCACCGACCGGGCTCGGAAGCTCGTAGATGCTCGCGCAGCACAGGCCCGGCGTACCGGCCTGTTGCGACGCGGGAATCGCACCGACCTGGCGGAAGCTACGCCCCTCGTCGGTGCTCTCCAGGATCGCGCCCTCACCGCCGCGGCCGGTGAAGGTGACGACGGCCGCGACGATGGTCCCGTTGGCGGATCCGTTGTGCTGCAGCCGAATCGCCCGCGGATACAGCGAGACGGCACCGGTGAGCGGTTCGCCGCTGGTCGCGCCACCCACGACCGCCGCGTCCGCGCCACCCACGACCGCCGCGTCCGCGCCGTCGTCGTGCGCGCTGGGCAGTGGTGCGGCGAAGCCGGTGGCGGGCGCGCACAGCAGCGCGAGTACGCCGACCAACAGGGCTGGAAGTACTCGTCGTTTCAGCATGGAACTCGCCACCTCGTCGGCAGGGACGCCAGTCGTGGACGTCCAACGGAAGGAGGGACACGAAACCGGACTCGTGATCAACGAGCCCGGACGGCCACACGCTAGGAATCGGTTCGAGTCATGTCAACGTTGTAGAAGCGGTTTGCCCCCGGTCGGCAGGAACCGGCCTCGAACAAGGCTCTCCTCCTGGCTCACGTCGCGAAAGTCGTGGCCGGGGTCAACGAGCTAGGGCTGACGAAGCTGCCGCTGGTAGGCGGCCGGCGTCGTACCGAAGGCCTCCCGAAACGCCGCGATGAAGGCACTCGGGTTCCGGTAGCCGCAGGTGACGGCGCTCGTCGTCACGGACTGGCCGGTGGCCAGCAGGGTGAGCGAGTGGTGCAGCCGAAGCTGGGCCCGCCACTGCGGGAAGCTCATTCCGGTCTCGCGGCGAAAGAGTCGGGAGAGGGTACGTTCGCCCGCTCCCACCGCGCGGCCGAGTTCGGCGAGGGTTCGTTCGTCGCCCGGATGGTCGGCGAGGATCGCCGCCACGTCGCGCAGTCGGGCGTCGGTCGGGTGGGGCAGGTGAAGGCGCACCGCCGGTGCGGGGGCGAGCTGGCGGAGCGCGACTCGTTGCAGGTCGGCGCGCTCGTCCGCGGTGAGCGTCCGCTCGTCGGTGAGCGCGACGATCAGCTCGCGCAGGAGCGCGGACACGCTCAGGACCGTCGGCTGGATGAGCCCGAGCGGATTGACCTCGGCGGGAAACGCCAGGGATCGCATCTGCGTCGCGCCGTGTGCCTGATGGGTGTGTGCCACCTCGGCCGGCAGCCACACGGCCCGCTGCGGCGGCACGACCCAGGACCCGACGCTGGTGGACACCCGCAGGATCCCGCTACTCGGATAGACGAGCTGGTGCTCGGCGTGATCGTGCCAGTCGATGCGCTCCCGGTGGGTGAGGCGGAGCAGCTTCGACCCGGGCAGCGGTTGGCGGGTTATCGACATAATGATGCAGCCTATCGGTGGTCGGCCGATGCCGTCGTCCTCGATGCTGGTGGGACGAGCCTGTCCCAGACGAGAGACATGAGTGACTGTGGCCGATTCCGACCAGCCTGGTGATCCGGCGTCCGACGGCGTCCGGGTCGAGTCCGGGGAGCGAAGAACCCATGCCGGAGACGTCGTTCCGGGTACGTCGCCATGGCGGCGGATGCGCCTGTGGGCCGTGGCGCACGCCGTGGACGACCTCTACCAGGGCCTCGTTCCCGCGAGCGTTCCGTACTTCGTCCTCGACCGTCACTACAGCTACGTCGCGGCCTCCGGCCTCACTCTGGCGGCGACCCTCGGCAGTTCCCTGCCACAGCCCTTCGTCGGGTTGCTCGTCGACCGCAGGCAGGTCGGCTGGATGGCGGCAGCCGGGGTGACGCTGGCCGGAGTCGGGGCTGGACTCGCCGGCCTGGTGTCGAGCTACGTGGCGGTCTGGCTGCTGCTGCTGGCCTCCGGCCTCGGGGTGGCGATGTTCCACCCCGCCGGCGGCAAGGGCGCCCGCGCCCGCGCGGGCGAGAGCACCTCGGCCATGAGCATCTTCGCCGCGGGCGGCAGCGTCGGCTTCTTCCTCGCCCCCGTGCTGGCCACCCCCGCGCTCGTGTCGCTGGGGGTGGGGGCGACCGCGCTCTTCATCCCGCCCGCGGTGGTCGTCGGGTTCCTGCTGCTGCGCCACCATCAGCGGACGCAGGCCCACGTCCACCGCGTGACGTCGAGCGACGGAACGGATCGCTGGCGGCCGTTCCTGGTCCTCACCGGCGTCGAGGTGGTGCGCTCGGTGTTGTTCTTCGGCGTCAACACCTTCGTCGGGCTGTACTGGATCCGCCACCTGCACGCGAGCCCTGGACTCGCGGGTGTCGCGCTGGCCTGCTTCCTCGTGGGCGGTGTCGTCGGGACCCTGTGGGGTGGCCGGATCGCCGACCGCACAGGCCTCGCCCGCACCGTCCAACTGGGGACCGCGGTCGTCGTGCCCGCGCTGGTCCTGTTGCGGGTGTCGCCCGGACCATACGTCGCACTGGCGGCGGCGGTCGTCGCGGGGATCGCCGTCAACATCCCGTTCTCGGTGCTGGTCAAGCTCGGTCAGGACTATCTACCCACCCGGCCTGGTACCGCGTCCGGCGTCACTCTCGGGTTGGCCGTCAGCATCGGTGGCCTCATCGCGCCGGTCTTCGGGGTCATCGCGCAGGCGCGGGGAACGCAGGCGGTCTTCACCGTTCTCTGCTTCGTTCCCCTCCTCGCCCTGGTCCTGGCCGCGTTCCTTCCCGAGCCGCACCGCCTTCGCGGTGACCAACATTCCGTCGACACGACATTGCCCTGAACCATCTCCCGCGGTCGGACGTGTCGGTCAGCACACAGTTCCAGCCGCCCAGAAAGGGAGACCAGGATGAGGCGACGCACAGCGGTGCTGGTGGCGGGTCTGCTCGCCCTGCTGCTGGCCGCACCGGCCGCGAACGCGGCATCGCGAGGCGGACGTACCGTCCTCGAGTTCGACGGAATGGTGGGAGTGGCAGAGCCGTTCACCGGGGCGACGAACGCGATTCGCGGCGTCCCGGGCGGCGGCCTGCCGTGGGACATCCGTTCGGCCAAGGGGGAGTTGCGGGGGGACGGCCGGTTGGAGATCGACGTACGCGGTCTCGTGCTCGCGCGCCGGGCGCCGGTTCCGCCCGAGCGGCAGGGCACCAACCCGTCCACGTCGTTCATGGCGATCGTGAGCTGCGTGACCTCGCAGGACGGCATGGCCACGACGGTGA
This sequence comes from Actinopolymorpha pittospori, assembly GCF_014873875.1. Taxonomy (GTDB): domain Bacteria; phylum Actinomycetota; class Actinomycetes; order Propionibacteriales; family Actinopolymorphaceae; genus Actinopolymorpha; species Actinopolymorpha pittospori. Next base: position 5,179,504 of record NZ_JADBEM010000001.1, read on the forward strand.
ACGTGTCGAGCAAGCTCGTGCCGGCGACCGCCAGGGGCGACTCGAAGATCAGGGACACCGTGCAGCTCCCGTCGCCGTGCCTGGCGCCGATCGTGTTCGTGGCGTCGCCGGCCGGTGCGTGGTTCGCCGCGACCGGTAGCTGAACAGGGGACACGGGGACCTTCCGGTCCGGACGTGGTGCTCCGGAACCGGAACGGTGAGCGTGCCGCGGGTCGACTCTGGCCCCGCGCGCTCGGAGGTGGTGAACGCGCCGCGAGTCTCCTCGGCTCGCGGCGCGTTCGCGTACCCGCGCGGCTGCTCCGACGCTCGCCGTCGCCACGCAGGTCGTTTCACCGACGGCATTTTTACACTTGCTGCAACTGGGACGTCGGGTGTTTGCTGGGAGGGGAAGCGCAGTCGCCACCGGAAGGAGGCCGACATGGCGGAGACCGTGCCCGCTGCGGCCGAGGTTCCAGAGCTACCGATGTCCCGAAGCTGTCCGTTCGACCCACCTGAGCAACTTGCCCAGCTGCGCGAGGAACAGCCGATCACCCCACTGCGATACCAGGACGGCCGTGCCGGCTGGCTGGTCACGAGCTACGCGATCGCGCGGACGATCCTGGCCGACCCCCGCTTCAGCCGGAAGAACGAGTTGCAGCACCTGCCCAAGCCGTTCAAGCTCACGGGGCTCACCAGGGAGCCCGCGCAGCCGGGGTTCTTCCTCGGCATGGACCCGCCGGAGCACACCCGCTACCGGCGGCAGCTGACGGCCCACTTCACCGTGCGGCGGATGCGGCAGCTCGAGCCGAGGATCGCGCGGATCACGGAGGAGCACCTGGACGCGATGGAGCGGCACGGTCCGCCGGTCGACCTGGTCTCGGAGTTCGCGCTGCCCATCCCGTCGCTGGTGATCTGTGAACTGCTCGGCGTCCCGTACGAGGACCGGGGCCGGTTCCAGGGCTACACGAGACGGCTGCTGAGCCTGGAGTCGACTCCCGACGAGACGGTCGCCGCGCGGGACGCCCTGTGCGACTACCTCGACGAGCTGGTCGCGCGGAAGCGGAGCGAGCCCGGGGACGACCTGGTGACGACGTTGCTCGCCGGGGCGGACCTGGACGACGACGAGGTGGCCGGAGTCGGTGTGCTCCTGCTGGTCGCGGGCCATGAGACGACCGCCAACATGCTCGGCCTCGGCACGTTCGCGTTGCTGCGCCATCCTGACCAGCTGACGGCCCTGCGCGCCGACCCGTCGCTCATGGAGCACGCGGTCGAGGAACTCCTTCGCTACCTCACCATCGTGCACCTCGGTCCCACGCGGGCGGCGTTGGAGGACGTCGAGATCAGTGGTCGGGTGATCCACGCCGGTGACCCAGTGACGATCTCCCTCTCCGAGGCCAACCGCGACCCCGAGCGCTTTGAGAACGGCGAGGAGTTGGACGTCCACCACTCGGCCACGGGACACCTGGCCTTCGGCCACGGCATCCACCAGTGTCTGGGACAGCAGTTGGCCCGGATCGAGATGCGGATCGGATATGCCGCACTGCTCCGGCGCTTCCCCGGACTTCGGCTCGCCGTCGCGCCGGAGGACGTTCGGATGCGAACGGACATGAGCATCTACGGCGTCCACAACCTGCCGGTCGCGTGGTAGCGCGGGCGGTGGTCGACAATGGGCGTCGGCCGCGGGGGAGCGGGAGACGCCGAGGCTTCCCCGCACCAACTCAGCGGGCGTCAGCGAGAGAGGTGAAGCGATGAAGGTCCAGGTCGACCGGGAACGCTGCTGCGGTGCCGGAATGTGCGCGCTCACGGCACCGGACGTCTTCGACCAGAGCGAGGAGGACGGTCAGGTCCTGCTCCTCGATCCGGAGCCGCGACCCGAGAACGCTTCCGCCACCCGCGAGGCCGCGCAACTGTGCCCCTCCGGCGCGATCTCCATCGTGGAGGACGACGCCTGAGTACGACACGCACGCCGATCGGCTTGGCGACGTGTTGTCACGAGCGGAGGTCGGGCCGGCGCGGGTGATCCCGCCGGCCCGGACCGCGCTCCTCAGCTCGCGTTGGCGTCGAAGGTGATGACGAACTTCTTCGGCGCCGACCTGTTGTTGACGGCCCAGTAGGCGTCGGGTGCGTCGTCGAGCGTGATCTCCTGGACCGGCGGCGGCGTGAAGAGCCCCTCCTCGAAGCCTGGAAGCAGAGTCCGGAGGACATCGGCCGCTTCGCCGATGGAGAGTCGCATGGTGTTGAGCCCGGTGAGGGTCGACTCGCGGCGGTAGAAGTCAACGAGGTCGAAGCTGACGCGGGGCTCCCCGACCGAACTCAGGACGACGTACCGGCCACGTGGTGCGAGGGACGCGAGGCACTCTTCGAAGAGTGGCCCACCAACGACGTCGACGACGGCATCGGTCCCCTTGCCGTCGGTGAGGTGCCGGACCGACTCCGACATGGGTTCCGCGGAGAGGTCGATCCACTCGATGTCGGGTAGGTCCGGGCGGTCCGCGAGGTCCTTGTCGGACTTGGCGGTCCCGAGGACCCGGGCACCCTGGGACGCCGCGATCCTGGCCGCGGCCGAACCGACGGTCCCGGTCGCGCCGGTCACCAGCAGGGTGGTGCCCTGCCATTCGTCCGGCAGCCGGCGCAGAGCCGCCTCCGCGGTGAGGTAACCGAGGCTGCACGCCGTCGCGTCCACGTAGCCGAGGGCGGCCGGGAGTTCGACGAGCCCCTCGGTCGGAACCGTCATGTACTCGGCATGGCTTCCGTCTCGGCCCGCCCCGAGGTTGCCGCCCGTTCCGAAGACCTTCTTGTGCTGCCATTCGGACGGGCCGTCGATCACCTCACCGGCGAAGTCCCGGCCCGGCACGCGCGGAGCGCTGACCATGGGCATCTCGCCGAGCGCGATCTTCACGTCGCTGGGGTTGACGGCGGCCGCCGCCACCCGTACCAGCGCCTCGCCTTCGCGCGGCGCGGGAACCGGCAGGTCCTGGACGTGCAGATTGTCGAGGGATCCAGCTTTGTCGAAGTAGAGGGCTCTCATCATCGTTCTCCCGTGAGGCGCGTGCACTCCCGTGAGCTCGCCCCTCGCTGACCGACGTGCCGCGGCCGGCCCGGGACGGGGTTGGCTGACCGTCACTCCAGAGTAGGCATCCCTTCCACGGTTGGGGGAAGCTCGCCTCGTCGGGACGTAGGTCATCGCGGTCAGGGACGCTTGACTCCCGGCCCGGGCGTTGGCGACGGGTTGGATTGTCCTGCCGATGAGGTCCGATCGCCGCACACCCGATCCCAGCTGCCCCGAGGTCGCCACCATGGCTGAGCGGAGCGAGCAACCGGGTCGGACGCCCACCGGTCCGAACTCTGTGGCCCCGGAGGACTGGGCGACCATCGTGCGGCACGGCCTGGTCGAAGCCGCGCTGACACTCGTACTCCTCTTCGGCGTGCTCACCATCGTGCGGTGGGTCGTGGGCCCATCGCCCGTCTCCGCCACGATTCCGCAGATCCACCTACAACTGCTGATCATCGGCATCTGCGTCGGGATCTTTCTCGCACTGCTCATCCTCAGCAGACCCGGCAGGCTGACAGGTGGGCACCTCAACCCGGCGGTCTCCCTCGCCATGTGGCGCTTCGGCGTCTTCCCCGGAAAGGCCGTCATCCCCTACATCGTCGGCCAGCTTGTCGGATCGGTGCTGGGCGGGATCGTCGGGCGAGCCGTCTGGGGGCCAGTCGTCGAAGAACTCCCGATCGTCTACGGCGCGCTCCAACCTGGCCCGGGCTGGACCGCCGGCGAACTCTTCCTGGCCGAGGCGGCCGGCATGGCGGTCATCGTCGCCATTGTCGGAACGTTCCTACAGAACAACAGGCTCGCGAGGTTCGTGCCCTGGCTGGTCGGGTTCCTGATCGGAGCAGCCATCGTTGCGCTGGGCACCACCACCGGTGGGTCGGAGAACCCCGCGCGTCAGTTCGGCCCCGCGGTCCTGTCCGGCCACATCGACTTCCTGTGGGTCTACCTCACCGCGCCGATGGTGGGTGCGACGCTCGCCACCGTCGTCCTCAACCGACTGCACCAGCGTCAGCACCGGCGGGTGCTGACGCACCGGTTGTGCGGTACACGTGCGGACGGATCCCGGCTGGACGACTGACCGCCACCGACACTCACCGAGTGCGCTCGCCGTCCTGGAGGAACTCCAGGGTGACGCCGTCCGGCCCGCGTACGTAGGCGAGCCGGAGCCCGGCGCGCTCCCCCTCCTCGACGGTCTGGGGAAAGCCGATCGGGTGCCATCCCGACTCCGCGATGCGCTCCAGCAACGCGTCGAGATCGTCGACGCAGAGCCCGACGTGAACCGATCCGCAGTCACACGACCGCGGCCTCATGACCGTTCGGTTGTCGGGCGCGTGGTACTCCAGCAGTTCGATCGACTGACCCGCTGCCTCGACCATCGCCAGCGTGAGCGCGGCTCCGGGAACACCGACGACGTTCTCGATGAACGGATCGTTGGGAAACCTGCGCGTGTACAGGTGTTTGAACCCGAGCACGTTCACCCAGAACTCCAGGGCGTCATGTAGCGAGGTGACCGTGATACCCGTGTGGTCGACCTTCTCGATCTCGAACGAACCGGGTGAGCTCGCCATGACCGCCAGCCCCTCAGGTCTTCCCGGCCCAGAAGCGGTCCAGCTCGTCGCAGATGAACTCGGTCCGTTCCTGGAACACCCAGTGACCGCACTCCTCGATGACACCACCCAGTGCGGTCGTCGCGATGGCCTTCGCGCTGTCGACGCAGTGAGAGCCGAAGGAGGATCGGCCACCCCACGCCAGCATCGGCACGGTCAGCTTGGTGGCGGTCAGTTCCTTCGTCTGCTCGGCCGCCTGCGGGATGTAGCCGTAGAGGTTCAGGCTCGCGCGCAGGTTGCCCGGCTGGGACATCTGGACGGCATAGTCATGGATCTCCGACTCCGGGACCGCGGTGGGGTCGTAGGCGAAGTCTCGGAAGAAGTGGCGCAGGTACTGCTCCTCACGCCCCTCGATCAGGAAACGGGTGAGGTCCATGTTCATGTGCATCCCGAGGTGCCAGTACGCGACGGTCGGATCGACGTAGCCGGGGTAGTCGAGGCCGAAGAACGGCGTTTCGATCGTCGCGAGCGACTGGGCCCGCTCACCCGCCAGGTAGGCGAGTGCGACGGCGGATGGTCCACCGAGATCGTGACTCAGGATGTGAAAGTGCTCCGCCCCCTCGACGTCGAGCAGGCCCAGCAGGTCGGCCGCGATCGTCTTCGGTTCGTAGCCACTGAAGGGCTTCTCGCTGTCGGCAAATCCCCGTAGGTCCGGAGCGATGAAGCGATATTTGTGGGCCAACCTCTCGATGATGTACAGATACTCGCGGTGGTTCTCCGGCCAGCCGTGCAGACACATGACGGTCGGCCCCGATCCGGCTGTCACGTAGTGGAGCGAGACTCCGTTCGTCTCGGCGCGACTGTGGTGTATGTCCATGACGTACCCCTGTGTCGAGTCAATGTCCCGAACACGCGAACTCCCGCCCAGCCTACGACCGGGCGTGCGCCTTCGACCGCAAGTCCAACGGCGCTCACGGTGGTGACCTCAGGCCCGGGTGCCGTCGGTGCCGTCGGTGCTGCGGGTGCTGTCGGTGCTGCGGGTGCTGTCGGCTCTGTCAACGCTGCCGGTGCTGTCCGTGCTGTCGACCTCGCGACGCATCAGTGCATGCAGAAGTTGACGGGTCGACGTCGCGAAGCTGTGGTTGTCATGGTGATGGGACCAGATGAGCTGCCACACGGTGGTGAACGCGTGGTTCGCCAGGAGGAAGGCGACGTCGGCGTCCTCCAACCCCCGCCCGTACCCGGACAGGAACGCCTCGCGCAGATCCGGGCGGGTGCGCCACGGGCCGAAGAAGAGTCGGGCGAGGTCGTTGACCCAGACCTCCGGCTTCGCCCATTCGAAGTCGATGATCGAGACCCGGTCGCCGACGACCAGCCAGTTGCGCGGACTGTAGTCGAGATGGCAGGGCACCAGGGCGGGAGCGGGGAGTTCCGCCAACGACCGAAGCTCACCGCGGGCGAAGTCGAGTTCACGCGCGTCGAGCAGGCCGTCCGCGCGAGCGGCCCAGCGTTCGAGCTCGGCCTGCTTGGCTGCCACGTAGTGGGGGTCCGGCGGCAACCCCTCCGCGGCGTGCAGCCGACGCAGCAGTACGCCGGCGCGATGGTGGACGTCGACGTCGACCCCCTGGAGCGGCGAGCCGGGTACGGCGGAGAACAGCAACATGCGCCGGTCGGTATCGTACGCGCGCAGGGTGGGGGCGTGCGGCTGGAGGGCGGGAACCCATCGCTGGTAGGCCGTGAGTTCCCGAAGGTGGTTGTCCTGGTGCTGGTGAGCCTTCGCGTACCACGTCGTGCCCTCGGCGTCACTGATCTCGAGCACGCAGGGGCCCCGATGCGGCCAACTGCGTTCGCCGACCGTACGACACGGACCGAGCACCTGCTCCGCGAATGCTTCCAGTTGAGTACGCACAACGATTCCTTCGCTGGGGTGGGTGGGACGCCGCCGAGGGCTGTCAGATCCGGGCCACCAGGGCTCCGGGCCATCAAGGGCTCCGGCTGTCAGGAAAGGTGGCCGGCCCAGGGCGCGACCGTGAGGTCGTAGGCGTTGCCGGGGGCGGCGACAGCCTGAGGAGAGAGGAGCCGCGGCGCCATGGAGATGCGCGGCGGAGATGTGCTCGGGTGTCGGTCCGAGCGGCGGCGATGCGCCCGGGAAACCGGCCGGGCGGCGACGACCACGACGGGTCGGATACTCGCCATCATGGCACGGGAGGATCCATCACGCCATTCCGGCCCCCGTCAGGCCGTGGCACGAGCACGACGGCCTGACGGGGGCCGGATGAAGCGGATCAGCGGACTGCGGTCAGGACCCGCCGGTGGTGAAGTTGGCGGTGAGCACCTGGTCGGCGGTCACCGTGAAGCTGTAGGTGCTCGCGGTCGAGACGACCTGGCCGTTCACCGTCCAGTTGACGAACGCGTGACCGGACGCCGGCCGCGCGGAGGCGGTGACCTCGCTGCCGAGCTCGTACCTGCCTCGCTCGGTCTCGTTGCCGGCAAGGGAGACCGAGCCGGCGCCCGCGAGTGACGCGGTGACACTCACCGAGCGCTGCACCATGTTGATGGCCATGATGTTGAGCAGCCGAGCGGGCCCGAGGAGCGTGGCGCCGTTGTAGCGGAGCACGTTCGTGGCGGTCACCGAGCCGTCGGTCACCGCGACGGTGTGTCCGTCCTCCCCGAGGTTGTCCGTGCCCAGGTTGAAAGCGGTCACCTCGCCGGACTCCACGACCAGGCCGTCGTGGAAACCGTAGGCGAAGGCGTCGAACACCGTGAGCCGACTCGCGCCGTCGACCGTGACGAGCTGGGACTGCTTGCGCATGTACTTGTCGATGACCTGCGGGAAGACGTTGCCCTCGTTCGCCCAGTTCGGTACGCCGTAGCCGACCCGCATCACGGCGTTTCCGTTGGACAGCAGGCCTTCGATCCGTCCGCGCTCACTCTCACCGACGGTCACCGCGTGGCGGAAGAACGCACCGGTGAGCTTGCGCACGACGAAGTTGTCGTTGCGGTTGGTGGCGAGGTCGACGCCGTTCCAGGCGTTCGGCATGCCGACGTTGACGACGTAGGTCGCCTCGCCGTTGCCCCGGATGGCGAACGGGTAGGGGACGAGGCCCTCCGGCGCGGCCGGGTTGTTCTCGGGGTAGAAGACCCGCAGGCCGCGAACGCCCGACCGGCGACCGTCCAGGGTGACCAGGGCCGTGGCGGTGTCTGCCTGCGCGGTGCCTCGACCTTCGTACGCCAGGAGCACCGTGCCGCCACTGCGTCCGTTCTGGTCCCGGTTGGGCACCGCTGAGGCGCCGCGGAGTTCGACGTTCGCCGGGACGCGCAGGTGACTCTCGACGCGGTACCAGCCGGCCGGCAGGTAGACGATGCCGCCGCCGTCGGAGCCGGCCCGGTCGAGCGCCTGCTGGATCCGTGCGGTGGCGTCCTGCGCGGGCAGGTAGCCGACTCCGCGCGGTGCGTTGTACGGCGCCTTGCTCACGTCGTACAGCATCGCTCGCTGCGGCGCGGGCAGGGGCAGCTGGATGTACGACGGTGGCCGACCCTGGAGGACGTGCACGATTCCCGCGGTACCGCCCGTCAGGGTCGTTCCGGTGACCTTGACGAACCCCTGCGAGCCGTTGTCAACGGCACGTTGACTTCCCTCGAACGAGCCGCCGGCCAACACGAGTCCCCAACGGGAGTCGAAGGACTCCACCCGAAGGGCGATGTCGGTACGCCGGATCTCGGTCTGCAGGAAACTGCCGGCGAAGCTGATCCGCTGACCGGGAACGATGTGGATGCCGATCTTGTAGTCGGAGGCCTTGAGCCGGTAGAGCTGTTCCCACTCGAGGTCGCCGAGGGCGAAGCCGGTGCCGTTGGCGCGGGTCCATGCATCGAGGGTCGCGCGCGCCGGGGCCTGGTAGGCGGCCGGCGCCTGCGCCCAGTAGTCATTGCTGAAGGTGATGTTCTCCCAGGTGCCGACGTCCGCGCCGTTGTAGGCGCGGGCTCCTTCGAGGAGCGCGGTTCCCTTGACGTTTCGGACGGTCGTGGACTCGTGCACCTGCCCGCCGCTCGGTGCCTCACCGCGGTCGTTCGCCATGGTGCTGACCCCGATGCCGCGGTAGGAGTTGAGCATCGTCACGTCGGAGATGGTGCTCATCATGTAGTTCTCGTTGCCGATCCAGGCGCCACCGGGGATTTCGAAGGTGTAGTTGTACGGAACCGGATCGCTGGCGCTCTGCCGCGGGTAGTAGGTGGTGACCCCCATGACGCCGGCGCTGCCGCCGATCCGGAAGAGCGTCGGACCGTCGTCACCGGAGGCCAGGTCGGCGACCACCACGGTGCCGTAGCTTCCCTTGCCGATGTCGGGGTCACGCCGGTCGCCCCGCAGGGTGCAGAACGCGAAGACCTCGAGGGTGTCGGTGACCCGGTAGGTGCCGGCCGGCATCCAGACGGTCCCGCCGCCGGCGTCGTAGCAGTCGTAGAGGGCCTGCTGGATGGCCCGGGTCGAGTCCTTGGCTCCGGTGCGGTCGGCGCCGTACGCCGTGACGTCGAAGTCGGCGACGACGCCGTCCTCGGTCGGGTGGACCGTGCGGACCAGGGTGGAGTTGGGCCGCACCTCAGGCCGGTCGCGCACCTGGAGTTCGTCGACTTCGAACGTCGTGCTCTGACCGGCGTACCCCTCGAGCGTGACCCGGACGAACCGGGCCGAGGTCGTCGCGAAGGGGGTGGTCATGGTCCGGTTGCCGCTGGGGGAGCCGGTGCGGCCGACCTCGGTGAACTTCGTACCGTCGGTGGAAAGCTGGACGGTGTAGTCGCTGGAGTATGCCGCACCCCACAGGACGCGGACTTCGTTGACCGGCTGGGCCTGGCCGAGATCGACCTGCAGCCACTCGCCGTTCCCTCCGCTGCCGCTCGTCCACGCCGTGGTCTGGTCGGAGTCGACGGCGAGTTCGGGTCCGGCGCCGGTCGCGGCGCTGCTCGCCGTCGCGGTGGCACCACGGGCGAGGTTGGTGTCGACGACGGAGGCGCGGAAGGCCGTCAGCACGTCGAACAGCGCGTGCGCCTGGGCCTTGATCTGCGTCTCGGTCGCGCCCGGGTCGTCGGCCACCGCCTGAGCGCGGTCGATCGCGGCCTGCAGGTCAGCCTTCGAGCCCGGCGGGAACTGGCCGTCCCGGTCACCCTCGTGGGCGGAACGGTGCGCACGGGCGGCTTCCTCGATCAGGGCGTTCAGTCCTTCCTTGGCGTCGAGGTGGGCCGCGACGACGGTGACGCGGACGGCGGCCACCTTGATCTCGACGTTGGATCCTCCGGTCGTCACCCGGAAGTCCGAGCCGTTGGAGCGGTTCGTCATCACCGCGTCATCGAGGGTGAACGTGTGGGTCTTCCAGGTGCCGGAGTCGCCGTAGCGGACGGGCTCGGTGTTCTTGAACATGTCGGCGAGCTGGCCGCTGTCTAATGCTTCTGTCAAGCCGCGGCGGCGGTTCGAGTGTGGCCGGCCTGGTAGGGCTTGCGCGTGCGCAGGATGGCATGCAGCACGGCTACCCGTCGTCTGGCGAGGGCGATGAGGGCCTGTTGGTGTCGTTTGCCCTCGGCTCGTTTTCGCGAGTAGTAGGCCTTGCTGACCGGGTCGACTTGGATGGCGCAGAACGCCGACCGGTAGAAGATGTGCTTGAGGGTTCTCGCGCCGCCGGAAGCTCGGCGGAGGTAGTGCATCTTGCCGGACTGCTGCAGAACCGGGGCGAGCCCGGACGCGGCCGCAAGCGCGTCGGCGCTCGGGAATCGAGCCAGGTCGCCGGCCTCAGCCAGGAATTCGGCCGTGAGGGTGGCCCCCATGCCCGGCAGGCTGAGGACGAGGGCCGCATCAGGGTGGCGGTCGAGGACGTCGCTGATCTCAGCCTCCACAGCACTGATGCGTCCTCGCGCGGTGATGGCGTCGACGGCGAACTCGCGCAAGAACTGCGCGGTCCTGGCTTCGCCAGGTACTTCCGCTCTCTGCCGCTGGGCGGCGTCGACTGCCGCGGTGGCGATGCGGGCGGCTCGGTCGCTGCGGACTCCGGCGCGACGAAGGTAGGTGAGGATGCGAGCGCGGCCGGCGCGCCGGATCTGTGCCGGTGTGGCGTAGCGGGCCAGCAGGTGCAGCTCTGCGAGGTTGGTCAGGTCGAGGGCTGCCTCGAGGCCAGGGAAGATGCCGGCGAGCATGTCGTGAGCACGGTTGATTCGACGCGTCTGTTCGGCAACCAGATCGCGTCGCCGCGCCACCAGCAGGCCGAGATCGACGGTCAGGTCGTCCTCACCGATGACCGGGCGCCAGTCGTTGCGCAGGCGCAGCTGGTCGGCGATCACCCGCGCGTCGCGAGGGTCGGACTTGTGCTCGCCGCCACGGGTGGCGTGACGGGCGCGGTTCACGGCCAGGCCGGGGACGTGCACCAAGCGGCGCTCGGCGTCGAGCAGCATCGCGGTGATCAGCCCTGCGATCCCGCCCAGCACGTCGATTCCGACCGTGACCGGGCCGTGTTCGTCGGCGATGCGGGCGAGCTCGGTGAGGAACTCGGCGATCGCCTCGGGGTCGTTGTCGACCCGCCGCGAGATCAATTCCTTCCCTGTTTCGACGACAACCACTGCGACCCAGTGGAACTCCTTGGCGATGTCTATGCCCGCCACAACCCTCACGGCGTCTCCAGTTCCTTGATGTCCTCTGGTGTGCGGCGACCCTGCTCCGCCGTCAACGCCCTACATAGCGATGGTCCGCAGCGCCTAATCAGCAGTCAGAACAAGGTGGCGGGATCGGCGGCAGAGCGGCCTGAGCCATCCGGCGGCAGCCTGATGAGGGCCATACCGATCCCGCCCGCACGCCCCGATCATTCCGGACGACCGGAGGCACCCAAAGAAGGTAGGGCCTGGTGAGTCGTACTGCAGCCCGAGACCCCCGTTGCCGGCGTCGAAGTAGTCGACGCTCACGAGCACGGTGTTCCTGGTGTCGTAGGCATAGGTGTCGGCGACGTTCATGTAGAAGTAGAGCGTGGCGGGAGAGGGCGCCGCGCGGTTGGTCTGCCAGTAGCCCCGCCCGCTCTGCTCTCCGGTGACCAGCCCCTCGGCCCGGTCTCCTGCCCGCGCGGCGATGTTGTGCGCCACGGGAGTCGGCCCGAGTTCGACGCTCGCCCCCGCGGAGCCGACCCGGATCTTCGACACCGTGACGTCCACGACGCCCTCGGCGGAGGTTCCGGACACGCTGATGTCGGGGTCGTGCAGGCGGTCGCCGAACGCCACGTCGGAGAGGAGGAACACGCCTGTCCTCCACTGCCCACTGTTGGTGAGCGGGACGTCGGTGGCGGCGGTCTCCGGGTCGTCGGTCGCGTCGTAGTGAAGCGAGAGGGCGCCGCTTCCGCTGTCGAGATAGGTGACCGCGACGGTGACGTCCTTCGTCGTGAGCTGGTCGACGTAGTCGTCGTCGAGGTCGAAGGCGAGATAGTCGGTGCCGGCGGCGTGGTTGGTCTGCCAGTACGGACGCCCCTGCGTCGAACCGGTCTGCAGGCCCGCCGGGTCGGGTCCGGCGCTGGGCGACATCCCGAGCGTGGTGGGTGTGGGGCCAAGGTCGGCACCGACACCGCTCGGGTAGATGACCGGACCCGCCGACGCGGACGCGTCCGACGTCACGGGGGCACTCGCCTCCGGCGTCGCGGCCGCGGGCACGGACATGAGGGTCGTCGCGAGCAGCGAGAGCAGAACGCCGCCGAGCAGCGAACCACGGCGGACCAGTGCGCCTACGGGCATGCGCGACCTCCGTTGCAGGGGATGCCGGTGTGACCGACGAGACCGAGGAACCACGGGGGACTGCGGGGAACTGCCGAACGCTGCCCAACATTTACACTGCGTCTCCCCCGAATGCGAGCAAACAGCAGCAATCGGTCGCGGCCGGACGTCTGGTGGCGACCGACCGCTGGTACGCCGGGTGTCGGCGGCCACACGTCCGCCTTGCGACGGCGTCGGCTGGGTCGCGCTCCGCCTACGGTGCGTAGCGACGCCGTGGGTGCAGTGGGTCCGTCTCGTCCACGGACAATCCGGGCCGCCCAGGGAAAGCCGCTCGGTGAGCCGTCTCCGGCCGCCTTTCCTCGGCTGGTGTGAATCCGGTCTCCCGTCGGGAAAAGCCGGCATCGCGATCAGAGTGCGTCAGAGCCGACCGCCGAAGTGAGTGAAGCGAGTGAGGTGCGAAGGAGGTGCCGAACGTTGCTGCAAATTTGCCAATGAGCGGAAGGAGTCGAAAGGTGATCCGCGCCGATGTCGACTGCCAATGCGTGCCGGGCGTATCCGACTGCCCGAGCCGAGCCCGGCCCCTGAACGGTTTCCGGAGAATCGACCGCGCGGCCGTCCTGGGGAGTCGGCCTGGTCGGGGTCGGCGTGGCCGGTCGGATCGTCGGCGCCGTGGGTGCCCGGAAGGGAGGCTCGACCGGCCTTGTCTGCTTGGTGTTCTGGCCTCGACGCGACAATCGCGCTGGATTGGCTGATTCGACGGACAACCGTCGCGCGATAGGTGATCATTAAGCTCTACAAAATTCCCTGCAACGGATGAACTAGGGGGCTTACCCGGGTGTAGAGCACCGGTGACCTTGGACGGTCGCCACGAGTTTCTCTTCTGTATTGGTGGCTGGCCGCCGCTGTCCGGAGACGGGCTGTGGTCGGCTCGTCGCGAACGGACGTGCATATTCATCCCTGGCTAGCTCACGGTTGGGCGGGCGGCCGAGAAGGTCGTTCAAACGCGGTTCGACTCCGCGGCCAGGGTCTACTTCTCGAGTTCTGACCTACTCTGTACTCGGGCATTGCGGAGATTTCCGCTGCCCACATATGCGTCCAACTCCCGCCCGCGTCAGCCTCTGGTCACCGTCGGTTGCGTAGGCTCGAGGCGAGGTCGCTCGGACGGTCGGAGTGGGCACCCGGCAGCATGAGCACGTTGTCGACGTGACTCCGGCGCGCCCGCGCCGGAACGAGGAGCCTGCGCATGACCGCGAACGAGACCGAGAACACGACCAGCTTTGCCGACCTGGGGCTCCGCCCCGAACTCCTGGCGGCGCTGGCGAACCTCGGTTACGAGGAACCGACGCCCATCCAGCGGGAGGCCATCGGGCCGATCCTGGGCCGCCGCGATCTGCTCGGACAGGCGGCGACGGGCACCGGCAAGACCGCGGCGTTCGCGCTCCCGATCCTGCAGCGGATGACGGCCCGACGTGAGGAGCCGCAGCCGACCGCACTGGTCCTCGTTCCGACCCGTGAACTCGCCATGCAGGTGTCGGAGGCGTTCCATCGCTACGGCCGCGAACTCGGCGTGCGGGTCGTGCCGATCTACGGCGGCCAGCCGATCGGCAGGCAGCTACGCTCGCTCGACGGGGGCGTCGACGTGGTGGTCGCGACGCCCGGACGCGCACTCGACCACATCGGTCGGGGGACCCTCCACCTGGACAAGCTGGAGACGGTCGTCCTCGACGAGGCGGACGAGATGCTCGACATGGGCTTCGCCGAGGACATCGAGACGATCCTGCAGGAGACCCCGCAGGATCGGCAGACCGTCCTCTTCTCGGCGACGATGCCGCCGCGCATCGGAGGGATGGTCCGCCGGCACCTGACGGATCCGGTGAAGATCGAGATCGAACGGCGCGCGCCCGAACCCGGCGAGGCCCCCCTCGTCCGCCAGGCCGCCTACGTCATCCCGCGGGCACACAAGGCCGCGGCACTGGGGCGGATCCTCGACGTCGAGGCGCCCACGGCGGCCCTGGTCTTCTGCCGTACCCGCGACGAGGTCGACCAGCTCGCCGAGTCCCTGAACGGCCGCGGCTACCGCGCCGAGGCCCTCCACGGCGGGATGACCCAGGAACAGCGTGACCGGGTGATGGGACGGATCCGAGGTGGCACGACCGACCTGCTCGTCGCCACCGACGTCGCGGCGCGCGGACTCGACATCGAGCACCTGAGCCATGTCGTCAACTACGACGTGCCCTCCGCGCCCGAGTCCTACGTCCACCGAATCGGCCGGGTGGGTCGGGCCGGACGCGAGGGCGTGGCGATCACGCTCGCCGCGCCGCGCGAGCACCGGATGCTCAAGACGATCGAACGCGTGACCGGTCGCAAGATCACGGTCGAGAAGATGCCGACGGTCGCCGATCTGCGGGCCCGACGCCTGGAGCTCACCCGAGCCGCGCTGCACGAGAGCCTGCTCGAGGACGACCTGGAGCACTTCCGGGTGGTGGTGGAGACGCTCACCGACGAGTTCGACGTGATGGAGGTCGCGCTCGCCGCGGTCAAGCTGGCACACGAGGCGACCGGCGGTCCGATCGACCAGGAGCAGGAGATCCCCGACGTCGAGCCGATCCCGGAGCGGGAGAGCCGGGAGCGGCGTCCCGCCGGTGGGCGGGGTGGGGGTCGGGCCCGTACGCCGGGCGTGGGTATGACCCGTCTCTTCGTCGGTCTCGGTCGCCGCGGCGGTGTTCGGCCACAGGACCTGGTGGGTGCGATCGCCAACGAGTCGAGCCTGCGCGGACGGCAGATCGGCGCGATCGAGATCGCGGACAGCTTCTCCCTGGTCGAAGTCCCGGAGTCCGCCGCCCAGGAGGTGATCAGCGCGCTCCGGGGGAGCACGGTGAAGGGCCGGAAGGTGACCGTCCGCAGGGAACGGCGCTAGCCCCGGTCGCGGCCGGCAGGACGCGCGGCGCACATGCGGCTGGGTCCGCCCGGCCGCGGCCTGTCAGGAACGAATTGACGGGACAGCGGGTCCGGCGAGGTTGTGGGCCATCCGGGCGAGGATCCGGATGGTCTGGGCGTACTCCTCCTCCGACACCCCCTCGCACAGCAGGGCGCGCACCGTGTCGACCTCAGCCGCCACCGCCGCGTGGGCTGCCCCACCGGTCGGCGTCAACGAGTAGAGCCCGTCGGCGTCCTGCGCGATCCAGCCGCGTCGGACCAGGTCGACCAGGACCTCCTCGACAGTGACGGCGCCCTCGCCCCAGAAGGGCACCAGGGCGTCGACCACCACCTGCCTGTTCACCGCCGGTCCCTGCGCCACGGCGCGTTTCGTGGTGGCGAGCACCTGCCAGTGCCGGCGGACCAGGCCCTGCCCGGCCAACGCCTGCTCGAACCTTCGCTCGACCAGCCGGTCGAGGTGTTTGAGCCAGTAGCCGATGGGCTTGTCGGCGGGCACGTCCAACGTGTTCACGGGACTAGACTGTGCCCGCGCAGAGATAGATGTCAACAGACATGTAGATGTGAGACGGCAGCTGGATGGCGTCGATGGGAGGGGAGCGGCGTGGGCGACGAACCCGGTGAGGCGGAGTGGCTGGCCGCGGTCGAGCGCGCGATCGTGACGGCTCGCCGGAGCATGAGTCGACGCGCGCTGGCGAGGTTGGCCGAACGGCGGCCGGGGCCCGGCCGGCGGGCACGCCGCGACGAGGGTCAGGGCGCGGTCGGTGACGCCGCGTTCGCGGTCCTGGACGCGGTGGAGGCGGCCGAGCGGGCGGGCACTCCCGCCAGCGTGTCGAGCCTGGCCGCGGCACTCGACGTCGACCAGCCCCGGGCGAGCAAACTCGTCGCGGGCGCGGTGGAGGCGGGTCTGGTGCGCCGGCAGGCCGACCAGGCCGACGGCCGGCGCGCGTTCCTGGTCCGGACCCGGGCCGGTCGGACCCTGACCGAGCGGGTGCACCGCTTTCGCCAGTCGGTGTTCTCGGCGGCGATGGAGGACTGGACGCCCCGCGAGCGGGCGGAGTTCGCGCGCCTGCTGACCCGTTTCGTCGACTCCCTCGCGGAGTTGTCCGCTGACGCTCCGTCGGATCCTGGAGTGACGTCGCGGGAGCGGCGGCGCCCGACCCCCGGCCCGCCAGATGGTTCCGCTGGTAGATAATCCATTACTTGACCTATTCGCTAGGCTGGCCCGTATGACCATGAGCGTGCCCACCAGGTCCGTTGCCGACCTCTCCTTCCTGCTGACCCACACGGGTCACGTGCTGCAGACGCGGATGACGGCGGCGTTCGCCGATCTGGGGATCACGCCGCGCGACTACTGTGTGCTCTTCCACGCCCTGGAGCAGGAGCGCACCCAGATCGAGCTCGCCCAGATCTCCGACCTGGACAAGACCACGATGGTCGTCACGGTCGACGAACTGGAGAAGGCGGGTTTCGCCGAACGTCGCCCTTCCAGTGTCGACCGGCGCGCCCGGATCATCGCGGTGACCGAGGCGGGTGAGCAGGTGGTCGCCGAGGGGGCGAAGATCGCGGACCGCGTGCACCGCGAGGCGCTCGAGGCGCTCCCGAAGACCCAGCGGGAGGTCCTCGTCGCATCCCTGACCCGACTCGCGGATGATCATCTCGCCACCCCCGTGGAGTGTGAGCGCCCGGTCCGGCGTACCCGTCAGCGCCGAAGTTAGATCCGAAAGAAATCGTCTACAACAAAACCATCTGCTACGGTCTCTCCTGTTGTCCATCGACAGGAGTCGACTGATGTCCCACGACGCACGTCCCGTGCACGAGCAGCCCACCCGCTCACCCTGGTTGGCGCTGGCGATCCTCTGCGCGGGAATGCTGATGATCATCCTCGACGGCAGTATCGTCACCGTGGCGTTGCCGTCGATCCGCGACGACCTCGGCTTCTCGGCCTCGAGCCTCACCTGGATCCTGAACGCCTACCTGATCGCCTTCGGCGGACTGCTCCTGCTGGCCGGCCGGCTGGGTGACCTGATCGGCCGCAAGCGTACGTTCGTCGCCGGCCTTGGCCTGTTCACCGCCGCCTCGCTGCTGTGCGGTGTCTCCACCAACCAGGAGATGCTGATCGCGGCGCGCTTCGTCCAGGGCCTCGGTGGGGCGGCGGTCTCGGCGGTGAGCCTCGGCATGATCGTCACCTTGTTCCCCGGTCCGCGCGAGCGGGGCAAGGCGATCGGTGCCTTCAGCTTCGTCGGCGCCTCCGGTGCCTCCATCGGACAGGTGCTCGGCGGCGTACTCACCCAGGCGTTCAGCTGGCACTGGATCTTCTTCATCAACCTGCCGATCGGGATCGCCGCGATGCTGCTGGCCGTTCGGGTGCTCCGATCCGATCGCGGGCTCGGCCTGCGGGCGGGAGCGGACGTGCCGGGAGCCGTCCTCGTCACCGCCGGCCTGATGCTCGGGGTCTACACGATCGTGGAGTCCAGCCGGTACGGATGGGGATCGCCGCACACCCTCGGGTTCGGACTCCTCGCCGTGGCGCTGCTGGTGGCGTTCGTCGTACGGCAGGCGAAGGTGGCCGAGCCGCTGCTGCCGCTGCGCGTGCTTCGTTCCCGCAACGTCGCGGGCGCCAACCTCATCCAACTGCTGGCGATCTCCGCGATGTTCGGGTTCCAGATCATGGTCGCGCTGTACCTGCAGAACGTCGTCGGCTACGGTCCCGCGGCCACCGGCCTCGCCATGCTCCCGGCCGCGGTGATGATCGGGACCATCTCCCTCGTCCTCTCGGCGCGGCTGAACGCCCGCTTCGGCGAACGCCGGGTGCTCCTCGCCGGCCTCGCGTTGCTGGTGGTCGCGTTGGGCCTGCTCGCCAGGCTGCCGGTGCACGCCGACTACGTCACCCACCTACTGCCCACGATGCTCCTCGCGGGCGGTGGCGGGCTGGTGCTGTCCGCGCTCACCGTGCTCGGCATGTCCGGAGCGGGTCCCGAGGACGCCGGTGTCGTGTCGGGTCTGTTCAACACCGGGCAGCAGGTCGGCGGCGCACTCGGGGTCGCGGTCCTGTCGACGCTCGCGACCGCGCGCGCCGGTCACCTGCTCGCCGACGGACAGAACGCGGCCGCGGCGACCACCAGTGGGTTCCACCTGGCGTTCGGCGTCGGAGCGGGCCTGCTCGCCGTGGGCTTCCTTCTCGCCCTCCTGGTGCTACGGCAGCCGGCAGCGTCGGCACCGGAGCAGGAGCAGGAGCCGCGGCCGGAGGTCGTTCCCGTCAACGTCGGCTAGACATCCCACGTTCGTAAGGTGTCAAGCGGCTTGGTGATCGGTTTGGTTGGTGGGGGGCCAGGCGGTCGTTTCGTTGTAGGGGGTGTGGTGGCGTAGGCAGCCGTGGAGGATGCCGACGAGTCGGTTGGCGAGTGTGCGTAGGGCTTGGTGGTGGGTGGCGCCGCGGGCTCGGTGGGTGTCGTAGTAGGCGCGTGCTCCTGGCGAGGCGCCCAAGGCGGCGAAGGCTTGCTGGTAGAGCGCATCAGCGAGTCGGCGGTTGCGGGCGTGTCGGGCCAAGACGACGCGTTTCTTGCCGGAGGCTTTGGTGACCGGCGCCATGCCGGAGTAGTTCTTGCGGGCGCGGGCGTCGGTGTAGCGGTCTGGGTCGTCTCCGAACTCGGCGAGCACCCGGGCACCAAGCGTCATGCCGAGCCCTGGCTGGCTCAGGTAGATCTCAGCGTCCGGGTGCCGACCAAAACCCGCCTCCACCTCACCCTCCAGGGTCTGGATCTGGCGGGACAGTTCGCTGATCACCGCGACCAGGGCGGCCACGCTGGCCGCGTAGGCGTCGACGACACCCTCCCGGGCGGGTAGCTGTTGGGCGGCCAGCGCGGTCACGATCGTCTCCGCGGTGCCGGGCAGGTTACGTTTGCGCCCGGCCCGGGCCAGCACCTGCGCCACCCGCTTCTGGGTCAACCGGGCCCCCTTGGCGGGGGTCGGCGCGAGGGTGAGCACGGCGAGTGCGTCACGGCTCGCCAGGTCGTCGAAGGCGGCCAGAGCGCCGGGGTAGAACTCGCGCAACGTGGAGCGCAGCGTGTTGGTCTGCCGCTGCCGAGACCACACCAGCGACTGGTGCGCCCGGGCCACCACCTTGACGTGCTCGGCCAGCGCGGAGTCCCCGGCCACGGGGCGATGGTGGGCACGGTCCAGCCGGACCAGCTCGGCCAGCACATGCGCATCCCCGGCATCGCTCTTGGCGCCGGAGACTGCGTGTCGTTCCCGGTAGCGGGCGGCCTGCAACGGGTTGACCGCATAGACGGTGTAGCCGGCCGCGATCAACGCCTGCACCCACGGGCCCCGATCAGTCTCGATCCCCACCACCACATCTACCGGCTCACCCTGATCGGGTAGATGATCAGCGACCAGCCCGTGCAACACGGCGATCCCGGCCACCCCTTCCGGCACCCGCCGCCGCACCAACCTTCGCCCACCCTCATCCACGATCTCGATGTCGTGATGGGACTCCGCCCAGTCATCACCCACGAACAACACCAGCCAGGCCTCCCTACACCCTCCTCGACAACACCACACGAGCCTGCGAGGAGACCCAGGCGACCTAATGGACCAGTGCTCACCGGCACGACATCCCACCAGCCCTACCGCTCCCCGACCACCAGCACGGGGCACGATCTAGCCATAGGTCTCAAACACAAGACCAG
Organism: Actinopolymorpha pittospori; assembly: GCF_014873875.1. GTDB lineage: Bacteria > Actinomycetota > Actinomycetes > Propionibacteriales > Actinopolymorphaceae > Actinopolymorpha > Actinopolymorpha pittospori. The sequence goes on from NZ_JADBEM010000001.1 coordinate 5,199,432, forward strand.
GGCGCGTAAGTGCTCACCGGCCAGCGGCTCAGACACCAGACTGGCAAAACCACCCGGTGCACTCCCATTAGGGTGCGTCTCCCACACCCTAGGGCCGGTCTCGTCCGTCCCGCCGGACGCACGTGTCGGTCATCAGTTTGTCGGGAGTGAGCGGCAGGTCGCGACGCCGGATACCGGTGGCATGGTAGATGGCGTTCGCGACCGCCGCGGCCGTTCCGCTGATGCCGACCTCCCCGATCCCCTTGGCCCCCATCGGGTTGACGTAGGGATCGTCCTCCTCGACCCAGATCGCGTCCACGTCGCCGATGTCGGCGTTCGCGGCGATGTGGTACGTCGCGAAGTCGTGGTTGACGATGTGCCCGAAACGGGGGTCGAGGACGCTGTCCTCGTACAGAGCCATCGAGATCCCCATGGTCATGCCGCCGATGAGCTGCGAGCGTGCCGTTCGTGGGTTGAGGATTCTCCCGGCCGCGAACACACCCAGCATCCGGTCCACCCGGACCTCGCCGGTGCCAGGGTGGACCCTCACCTGTGCGAACTGGGCGCCGAAGGTGTCCATGGCGTACTTCGCGAGGTTGGGGTTCTGGGGCATGTCCACGGTGACGTCCGCGCCGGTCTCCGGGCGGTCGCCGTACTTGGTCCGGAACGCCTCCGCGGCGGCCACGATCGTCGACCCCCACGAGCTGGTGCCTGACGACCCGCCCGCGACCGATCCGGGCGGCAGTTCGCTGTCACCGATGCGCAGGTTGACCCCTTCGAGCGGAACCTCGAGCGCGTCGGCGGCGATCTGGGCCAACACGGTCCACGCGCCGGTACCGATGTCGGCGGCGGCGATCGAGACGTCGTACCGCCCGTCCGCACCCAGTCCGATCGACGCGGCGGAGCCGGGCAGCAGGTGCACCGGATACCTCGAGCTGGCGACGCCGGTGCCGACCAGCCAGTCGCCGTGCCACCGGACCGCCGGCGTGGGGTCGCGCCCTTCCCACTCGAAACGGCGCGCGCCCTCCCGCAGGCAGGCGAGGAGGTTCCGGCTCGACCACGGACGCCCGGTCTGCGGGTCCACCTCGGGCTCGTTGCGGATCCGCAGCTCGACCGGGTCCAGCCCGCATCGAAGGGCGAGCTCGTCCATCGCCACCTCGAACGCGTACATTCCCGGCGTCACACCGGGCGCGCGCATCCAGGCCGGCACCGGAAGGTCGAGGGCGGCCAGCCGGTGACTCGTGCGCCGGTTGGGCGAGGCGTACATCATCCGGGTCGGTGTCGCGGTCTGTTCGGCGAACTCCTTGACCTTCGCGGTCAGCTCCACGACGTCGTGCACGATCGCGGTGAGGTGTCCGTCGCTGTCCGCGCCGAGACGGATCCGCTGGATGGTGGGGGTCCGGTAGCCGAGGAAGGAGAACATCTGCTGGCGGGTGGCGGCGAACTTCACCGGCCTGCCCCGCGCGACCTTCGCGGCCAGCCCGACGAGCACGTTGTGCGGATGGGGACTGCCCTTGGAGCCGAACCCGCCACCGACGTACGGCGAGATGACCCGCACCTTCGCCGGGTCGACGCCGAACACCTCCGCCAGCGCGGTGCGCACCCGGGACGGGCCCTGGGTCGAGTCGTACATCGTCAGCCCGTCGTCGGTCCACTGCGCGATGGAGGCGTGTGGCTCCATCGGGTTGTTGTGCTCGAACGGGGTCGAGTAGGTCTCGTCCAGCGTGACCGCGGCCGAACGCAGCGCCTCCTCGACGTCGCCCTGGTCGGTGTCCGGTGCGTACCCGGCGTTGAGCACCTTGGGTGTGTAGAGGTCGTCCCGGTCGACCCGCAGCTCGACGTCGTGCGGCTGCTCGGCGTACTCCACCCGGACCAGCTCCGCGCCATGGCGGGCGATCTCGGATGTCTCCGCGAGGACGGCGCCGACGATCTCACCGCGGTAGGAGACCTCCTCCGACTGGAGCACCCACAGCTCGCTGTCCGCGTCCGAGGCCAGCCGGGGCGCGTTCTCATGGGTGAGGACGGTCACCACTCCGTCGAGGGCGGTGGCGGCGGAAGCGTCGACCGCGATGATCCGTCCGCGCGCGATGGTGGCCTGGACCGGATACACGTACAGCGGATCGAGGACCGGGAACTCATAGGCGTACGGCGCTGTCCCGGTCACCTTCGCCCTGCCCTCGACGCGGGACAGCGACCGGCCCATCTCGCGGGCCTGGACTGGTGTGGTCATCGTCCCTCCTGCTCGGCGAGTTCGTGGAGAACGGAGATCACCGTGTTGCGCGCCATCGGCACCTTGAACGCGTTACCGGCCAGGGGCCGCGCGGCGGCGAGTTCGGCGTCGGCGGCGCGGCGGAAGGTCTCCGTCGTGGCCGGAGCGCCACGCAGCACCTCCTCGGCCCGGCTCGCCCGCCAGGGCCGGTGTGCGACGCCGCCGAAGGCCAGCCGCGCCTCGCGGACCGTACCGTCCGCGACGTCGAGAGCCGCCGCCACCGACACCAGGGCGAACGCGTACGACGCGCGGTCACGCACCTTGCGATAGGTCGAATGGGCGGCGACCGGAAGCTCCGGCAGATCGACCGCGACGATGAGGTCGCCATGGCCGAGCACGGTGTCGCGCTCCGGCTCCTCGCCTGGCAACCGATAGAAGTCCGTCAGCGCGATGGTCCGTTCGCCGTCCACACCCAGGACGACGACGCGCGCGTCGAACGCCGTCATCGCGACCGCCATGTCGGAGGGATGCGTCGCCACACAGTGCTCCGAGGCGCCGAGGATGGCGTGGTCACGGTTGTAACCGTCGATCGCCGAACAGCCGGAGCCGGGTTCGCGCTTGTTGCACGGAGTGGTGACGTCCTGGAAGTAGACGCAGCGCGTGCGCTGCAGCAGGTTGCCCCCCGTCGTCGCGAGGTTGCGCAGCTGTGCCGAGGCGCCCGCGAGCAGCGCCCTGGACAGCGCCGGATAGCAGGCGCGGACGGTCGGGTGGATCGCCAGGTCGGTGTTGCGGACCGCGGCGCCGATCCGGAGTCCGCCGTCGGGGCGTTGCTCGACGTGGTCGAAGGGAAGTCTGCTCACGTCGACGAGCAGGTCCGGACGTGCGACCCCGAGCTTCATGTGGTCGACCAGGTTGGTGCCGGCGCCGAGGAACCGTGCGCCAGGGTGGGCCGAGACCGTGGCCACCGCGCTCGCGGCGTCCGTCGCGCGCACGTACTCGAACGGGTTCACCGGGCCACCTCACGAACCGCGGCGACGATGTTGACGTAGGCGCCGCACCGGCACAGGTTGCCGCTCATGCGTTCCCGGATCTCCTCGTCGTCCAGCTTGATCGAGCCGATCAGGTCCTTCGTGACGTGGCTGGGGTGGTTCGCGTGGACCTCCTCCAGCATTCCGACCGCGGAACAGACCTGGCCCGGCGTGCAGTACCCACACTGGAAGCCGTCGTGCTCGACGAACGACTGCTGCATCGGGTGGAGCTCCGCGCCGTCGGCCAGGCCGTCGGCGGTCGTGATCTCCGCACCGTCGTAGGCGACCGCGAGGGCGAGGCAGGTGACCGCGCGACGACCGTCCAGCAGCACGGTGCAGGCGCCACACTGGCCGTGGTCGCACCCCTTCTTGGGAGAGGTCACCCCCAGCCGGTCCCGGAGTGCGTCCAGCAACGTGGTGCGGGTGTCGACGGTCAGTGCGCGCGGCTGCCCGTCCACCCGGAGTTCGATCTGCGCGTCCATCCCTGCTCCCCTCACGGCCGACGCCCGACCCGGCCTGGCACCGGTGGCGTGGCGGCCGCGAGTGGCCAGACCGACTCCTTGCAGCCTAGCCACGGTCACGCTCGTGCCCGGTTCGTGCGCTGCGTGCCCGAAGGGATGATGTAGGACCGGCTGTGCGCATTCTCCTGACCCACCGGACCACCGATCCGCCCCGATCGCGCCGCCCGGGGCCGGTCTGGCCAAGATCGGCAACGGCTGGCGGGGGACTTTTGGGGGAGGCCGGACTTCACTACTGTCGCCCCGCTGTGCGGTGCCGTCGCGGCCGCGGGGGTACGACGGGGGCACGGGGAAGGACCGGCGATGAAGCGTCGCATGGGTCGGTGGAGAGCTCTGCTCGTCCTGCTGTGGCGGGCCGGACGCTGGCAGGCGGTCGTCGTCGGTGTTCTCGCGATCGTGCAGGGACTCCTGCCGACCGGCCTGATCCTCGCCACCGGCGAGTTGGTGGCCGCGGTTCCCGACGCCGTACGCCAGGGCCTGGACTCGGCGGCCGGTGACCGTGCCCTGTGGGCGCTCGGGCTGGTCGGCGGCGCGTTCGTCGCTGGCGCGATCCTGCAGGCGATCACGTCGTACCAGGTCTCGGTGCTCGACAACCGCTATGCGGAAGCTCTGCACGACGCTGTGGCGAGGGCGACCCTGGGCACACCGGGAATCGCGCCGCTGGAGGACCCGCGGATCGCGAACGAGATCGCCGCCCTGGAAGAAGTCGAGCGGGTGGACAACTTCCTGGAGACGGTCGCCAACCTCCGCCAGGTCGTGCAGGAACGCGCGACCGGGATCGGTGCCTTTCTCATCCTGCTCTCCTTCGCGTGGTGGGCGCCGTTCGTGTTGTACATCGGCTGGCGGGCCGTGATCGTGATGGTCACCCGGCTCGTCGAGCACGGCGTCGAACTCGGCTTCAGCCTCGGCGCGGCGGGTGAGATGCGACGCTCCCGCTACCTGCGCGGACTCGCGGTCGAGTCGGCCGCGGCCAAGGAGATCCGCGTGTTCGGGTTGGCCGACTGGGTCACCGGGAGCTACGCGCACAGTTGGCTCACGTCGATGCGACGGATCTGGCGGGGCCGGTTCAACGACGGGCTTCGCACCATCGGCGCGGTCGCGGTGCTCGCGGTGGCGCACGTGGTCGTGCTGGGCGTACTCGGCTGGGAGGCCGCTCGCGGCACCCTCTCGGTCGCCCAGGTGGTGGTGTTCGTCCAGGCCGTGCTCGCCACCGAGTCGCTCGGCTGGGTGGGCGATCCGCAGTGGGCGACAAGCCGTGCGGCCGTCGTGGCGGGTCAGGTGGTGGACCTCGAACGACGGCTCGCGGCCGCTCCGTCGGCTGGACCGGCCCGCGCCGCGGTCGACGGGCCGTCCGGTCCGGTTGCCGTTCGCCTCGAGAACCTCAGCTTCACCTATCGCGGCCGTGCCCAGCCGACCCTGTCCGGACTGGATCTGGAGATACCGCCCGGACAGTCGCTCGCCATCGTGGGTGAGAACGGCGTCGGCAAGACCACGTTGATCAAACTGCTCTGCGGCCTCTACGACCCGGACGCGGGTGCCGTCCGCATCGACGGCGCATCACCCCAACAGGACCGCAGCCGGATCGGGGTGATCTTCCAGGAGTTCGTGCGCTACGAACTGCCGCTCCGCGAGAACGTCGGCTTCGGCAACCTCTCCTTGACAGGTGAGGAGGAGGTGCTGCGCAGGGCGCTGGCCGACGCTGGTGGGGCCGACCTGCTCGCGACGATGCCCCTGGGCTGGGACACCGTGTTGGCGCGCGGTTACGAAGGCGGCCGCGACCTGTCCGGAGGCCAGTGGCAGAAGGTCGCGCTGGCGCGGGCACTGACCGCGATCCGTGGCGGAGCGGGCCTGCTGATCCTCGACGAACCGACCGCCAACCTCGACGTGCGCGCGGAGACCGAACTGTTCGACCGGTTCCTCGAGCTCACGAGGGACACGACCACCATCCTCGTCTCGCACCGGTTGGCGAGCGTCCGGCACGCGGACCGCATCGTCGTCATCGACGACGGCCGAATCGTCGAGGACGGCACTCACGACGAACTCCGTGCACTCGGCGGCCGATACGACCGCATGTTCGGGCTGCAGGCGCAGCGGTTCGCGGCCGAGGCGGCCGGGACGGGAGGGGGTGAGGCCGATGCGTGAGCAGTGGCGGGGATTCCGGCTGCTGGTGTCGACGGCCGTCCGGACCGATCCGTGGCGGACCTTCGGGCTGGTGCTCGAGCCGATCGGTCGGCTGGCCTGGCCACTGGCCGGACTGTGGCTGTCGTTCCTGACCGACGGCGTACTCCAGGATCGTGGCAACCTCATCGTGGCCGGCATCATCGGGCTCCTCGCCGGCGTCGTGGGCAACTGGGGGATCAGCCTGTGCGGCAACATGATGCGGATCACGCTGTCGGAGAAGGTGGGTTTCGCGTTCGACCGTGAGATCACCCGGCTCACCGCGGACCTGCCGGGTCTGGACCACCACGAGCGTGCCGACTACCAGGATCGCCTCGAACTGCTCCGGCAGAGCCAGGGCGCCCTCGGCGGGGCGATGAACAGCCTGATCAACTCCGTCGCGAACGTCGTGGGCGGGGCGGGCGTCATCGTGATGCTGGTGGTCGTTCATCCGCTGCTGTTGGTCCTCGTGTTGTTCGCGCTGCCGGCGATCCCGGTGGCACGCCTGGAGCAGCGGTGGAACAAGCAGGCCGAGGAGGAGTCGGCCACCCCGAGCCGGCAGGCCCGGCACCTGCGCCGGCTGGCGTACGACCGCGGCGCCGGCATGGAGATCCGGGTCTTCGGCCTGCAGGAGGAGTTGCGGGCGCGCTCCCGCGAGGCCTGGCGGACGGCTCGCCGCCCGGCGGTGCGGGCCGCGTGGCGGCGGGACCTGGCGCACGGCATCCAGGAGATCGTCTACGCGTTGGCGTTCGTCGCCGCGATCGGTTTCGTCCTGTGGCGGGCGACGCGCGGGCAGTCGAGCGTGGGCGAGGTGGTGATGGCCGTCTACACCTGCGCGCGTGTCCAGCAGGTCGTCTGGGCCATCCACGGCGTTGCCCGGTTGGGCCAGTCGCTGCGCGCGGCAGGCCGGATGCTGTGGCTGCGCGACTACGCCGCGACGGCCGACGCGAGGCGCTCCGGACGAGCGCCGGAGCAGAGCATCGCCGACGGGATCGTGTTCGAGAACGTCTCCTTCCGCTATCCGGGAACCGAACGCTGGATCCTTCGTGGGATGTCGCTCCACATCCCGGCGGGTGGGGTCGTCGCGCTGGTGGGGGAGAACGGCGCCGGGAAGTCCACGCTGGTGAAGCTACTGGCGCGGATGTACGAACCGACCGAGGGACGCATCCTGGTCGACGGTGTCGACCTGGCCGAACTCGACGTGGACGCTTGGCGGGAACGCCTCTCGGCCGCGTTCCAGGACTTCGCGAAGTTCGAGTTGGTCGCGCAACAGACGGTCGGCGTCGGCGACCTCTCCCGGCTGGACGACGAAGCCGCCGTCACCGCGGCGTTGGACCGCGCCGGCGCGGCCGATGTCGTACCGAAGCTGCCACAGGGCGTGGCTTCCCAGCTGGGTTCGAGCTGGGAGGACGGCGTCGACCTGTCGACCGGGCAGTGGCAGAAGCTCGCGTTGGGGCGGGCACTGATGCGGGAGGCTCCCCTGGTCGTCTTCTTCGACGAGCCGACCGCATCGCTGGACGCTCCGACCGAGCACGCGTTGTTCGAGCGGTACACCGAGGCGTCCCGGGCCGGCGCGGCCCGCGGCATGATCACCGTGCTGGTGTCGCACCGATTCTCGACCGTTCGGTCGGCGGATCTCATCCTGGTGATCGACGACGGACGGATCGCCGAGCTGGGAAGTCACGCCGAGCTCATGGAGATCGACGGACTCTATGCCGAGCTGTACACCCTCCAGGCCAGGTCCTACGCGTGACGCTGGGGTGCGGGTTGGTTGGTTCGCTGCGAGGGCGGGCGAGCCTCAGCGGATGGTGGTCCGGTCGGTGTGTCGGATGACGTTCTGGTAGGGGTCTACCCAGGGTGGTGGGATGTATTCGGGGTGGCCGTCGCTGATGCGGACGGTCCAGCCTTGGGTGTGGATGACGGTGTGGTGGTGTTGGCACAGGAGCACGCCGTTGTTGAGGTCGGTTGCTCCTCCGTCTACCCAGTGCTTGATGTGATGCGCTTCGGTCCACTTCTCTGGTCGTCTGCAGTCGGGGAAGTGGCAGAAGTAGCCGTCGCGTTCGGCCAATGCGTGTCGTTGGGAGTAGGTGAACAGCCGGGTGCCTCGTCCGAGGTCGAGGACGGCGCCGTCTCCACCGAGCACGACGGGGATGATCTCCGCATCACAGGCCAGTTGCCGCACCAGGGTGGCTGACAGCGGCGGCCCGGTGATCCGGTAGCCGATCACCGCGTGTCTCCCGCTCCCGTCCTCGTCGCTGTGGGTCTTCACGTGCAGGTGCGCGGGGCCGGAGTCGGTGAGCACGGAGTTGAGGGTGCCGTAGCCGAGCCGGGCCACGAGGTCGGCCAGGGACATTGTCAGCGTGAGGCGCGGCCTGATGCTGCTGCGGGTGGGTGCGCTGGCTGCTGCCTGGGCCAGGGCGAGGAGTTCGGCGAAGGCGTCTGCATAGCGGCGTTCGCTGCTGCGAAGATCTGGCCCGTCAGGGCCGGTGGGACGCGGGCGGGCGAGTGGGTCGAGGAGCGCTTGCAGGATTGCGAGGGTGGGGACGTCGAGGCGCATGAACATGGTGCCCATCCCGTCGCGGACCGGGCCGAAGCTGAGGGTGCGGTTCTCTCGGGCGTGGCATTCCTGTTCTTCCAGTTGCTTGCCGATCCGGCGTTCGGCGTCCTCGGGTGCGATCACTTCGTAGAGGTGTTTGCCGGCCTTGTCCAAGTCATCGGTGTCGAGGGCCTGAGCACTGTCCGGGAGGAAGGCTTGCGCTTCCGCCTTCACGGCGGCGTCGACGTCGTTGGGCAACCGTCGGATCGCACGTTCGATCACCTGCGCCTGGCCTAGCGAAATCTCGCCGTCAGAGAGGGCTTCGCCCGTGGCGCGGAGCGTCTGGTCCAACGCCTTCGCGAGCCGAACTGACACCGACGCCTCACGCCGGCCCATCCGCGTCACCTGCTGCACCCAGCCCGCCGTGTTCGCGGCACCGGTCAGCTTCCTGACCTCGTTCAGCTCGGCTTGCCGCGTCAACGACAACCGCAGCGACGCGAGCCTCGCCTCGCAGACAGCGACCTGCCGTAGCGCCGACTCGTACTCGCCCAGCGGCAACGACAGTGTCGGGCACTCGATCGCACCATCGATCTGCTCACCAACACCAGCAAGCCAACGCATCAACGGATGCGCCAAGCCTTCCCCGGTGTCAATGTCCATGACCAAACCGTAGACCCGACCACCGACAACAACCCCAACAAAACAGGGGCATCCAGGATCATCCGGCAACGTCAGGCGTCGTGGTCGACTCCTGCCCGCTTGGTGCCGTCCGGCCTGCGATGGTGCTCATGGAGACCTCGCTGAACCACTCCCGGCCGAGCAGGAGTCCGAAGAGTGGCACCGGCAGGCGAACGAGAACGCGCGTGACGGAGGCGATCCTGCCGTTGCCGTTCACCTCCGAAAGATGTGCCGCGAGTGCGGCACGTTTCTGCCGGGCGAAGCGACGCACGTTCAGACGGTGGGTGATGGCCGAGGCGGGGCTGTAGGTGGCGTCGAACGCATTGTCGTCGAACCGGAACGGGATGCGCAGCAGGCGGATCAGGCGTACGAGCCGCTGGACGGTGTCGCGGGGCATGGTCGCCTCCAGCACCCGCCGGACTCCCGCGAGTTCGGCGGCACGCCTGCCGACCTGGTGCACCCGAACGTGGTCGGGGTGTCCGTAGCCGCCGTTGGGGTCGTAGCTGAGCAGGAGGTCGGCGTTCTCCGCACGCAGGAGTGCGGCGAGCCGTTCGGCGGCCTCCTCGGGGTCGGCGCGGGTGAAACGTGCCCGGTCCGGCGGGTCCGGATAGAGAATCGGGCCGTGGCCACTGTCGGCGTATCCCAGATGTTCGACGCGGTGGACGCCCAGGATGGCCGCGCTGGCACGTAGCTCCCGAAGTCGCGGGGCTCCCTGCGGCGGGACTGCCCCCATGACTCCGTCGCAGGCGACCACGACCACCACTCGGTGGCCCTCGGCCGCGGCTTGGGCGAGAGTCCCGCCCGTCAGGATCACCTCGTCGTCGGGATGTGCGTGAAATGCCACCAGGGTCGCCATCACCACATTGTCGACCACCAACCGACGTACGGGGTCAGGGTCTCTCCGTTCCATGGCATCGAAGGTCCGGCACCGAAGGAGTGAACCCCACCGGTGCGAGGCTCACCCCGTTTTCAGCGGTTGTAGTGGGGCGCGATGCCGCTGAGTTGGTCCCAGACCAGGTCGCACGCACGCAGCGTGTCGTCGTCCAACGCCGGACCCTGGAGCGCCGCGAGGTTGCTCCGAAGCTGCTCGGCACTGGACGCCCCGACCAGGATCGCGTCGGTGAGTGGTCGGTCACGCAGCCACCGGAACGAGAGTTCGAGCAGGGTGAGGCCCGTCGCCCGAGCGATCACCCGCAGCCGCTCCACCGCCTCGAACTGCGTGTCGTTCCAGTAGCGCGAGCGGTACATCTCCTTGCTGAAACGGGTGCCGGCCTCGGGCGTGGACCATGGGCGGTGCTTGCCGCTCAGCAAGCCACCGGCGAGCGGGTTGTAGGCGATGTCGAACATCCGCAGATGTGCGGAGCAGGCGGCGTACTCGACCTCGACCCGACGTGCGAGCAGGTTGTACATGATCTGGCTGACGTCGACCGATGGCCATGCGTGCGCGTGAGCCACGTGGTGCAGCTCCGTGACCTGCCAGGCGGCGAAGTTCGACTGGCCGAGTGCGCGTACCTTCCCCGACGCGACGAGTTCGGCCGCGGCTTCCAGACTTTCCGCGATCGGCGTTTCCCGGTCCGGTCGGTGGAAGTAGTAGAGGTCGAGATAGTCGGTGCCGAGCCGGCGCAGGGTGTCCTCGACCGCCCGGATGATCGCCTTCCGGCCAAGGCCGACGACGGTGGTGTCCTCCTGGCCGACGGTGCTGCCGACCTTGGAGGAGAGCAGGATGTCGTCGCGGAACGGCCTGACGACGCGGCCGAGGATCTCCTCCGACGCACCCGCGTTGTAGTTGTTCGAGGTGTCGAACATTCGAACGCCGCCCTCGCGGGCCAGGCCGACCATGCGCTCGGCCTCGGCCACGTCGACCTGCGAGCCGAACGTCATCGCGCCGAGGACAACCGGCCCGATCTCCAGATCCCGCATCGCGATCCTCTCCACACCTTGCTGGCGACCTCGCTCCGGTTGGTCACTTCAGTCCCGTCGTCGCGATGCCCCGCACCAGCAGGCGTTGCGACGCGAGGAAGAATCCGAAGATCGGACCGAGTGAGGCGAGGGACATGGCGAACATCGGGCCGTACGACGACCGGCCCTCGGTGTCGAGGAATGATCGTAACCCGAGCGGCACGGTGAAATGCTCCGAACCGGTGAGGTAGATCAAGGGCGAGAAGAAGTCGTTCCAGGTCCAGATGAAGGTGAAGACCGCCGTGGTCGCGAGCGCGGGCGTCAACAACGGCAGAATGATCCGGACGAAGATCTGGAAGAAGCCGGCGCCGTCGATCTCGGCGGCCTCGTCGAGTTCGCGCGGGAGACCGCGGATGAACTGCACCATCAAGAAGATGAAGAACGCGTCGGTGGCAAGGAACTTCGGGACGATCAACGGGTAGAAGGTGTTGATCCAGCCGAGGTTCAGGAACGTGATGTACTGCGGGATCACCTGCACGTGGTAGGGCAGCATGATCGTCGACAGCATCACGAAGAACAGCACGTTCTTGAACCTGAAGTCCAGCCGGGCGAAGGCGTAGGCGGCGAGCGAACACGACACCAGGTTTCCGACGATCGAGCCGATCGCGATCACGAACGAGTTGAAGAAGAGCGTCCCGAACGTCACGTCGCTGAACGCGTACCACCCGTCGACGTAGTTCTCCCACCGAAACGTGGTCGGCCACAGGCCCTGGCCGCCGAAGATCTCGTTCGCGGGCTTCAGCGAAGCGCTCACGAGCCACACCAGCGGATAGATCATCGCGAGCAGGACGACGATCAACCCAGCGTGGGCCGCGAGGCGCCGAGCCCTGGTGCGCGGCGCGCCGGGCTGGGGTCGTGCACGTCGAGGCTCTCCACGCCGAGGGCCCCCACGGGCCGGGGCGGGCGTCCGGATCGCGGCCAACGTCCTCATCTCCCGTCGTAGTAGAAGACCCAGCGGCCGGAGGTCGCGAAGATCAGGCCGGTACAAAAGGCGATGGCACCGAGCAGTGCCCACGCCATCGCCGAGGCGTAACCCATCTGGAAGCTCGTGAAGCCCTGCTGGTAGAGGTACAGCGTGTAGAAGAGGGTCGAGTCGGCCGGACCGCCCGTCCCGTTGCTGACGACGTAGGACGGTGTGAACGCCTGGAACGACGAGATCATGTTGAGGATCCCGTTGAACAGGATGATCGGTGTCAGCAGCGGAAGGGTGATGTGCCGGAACCGCTGCCAGGTACCGGCGCCGTCGATGAGTGCCGACTCGTAGAGGTCGGTCGGGATCTGCCGCAGGCCGGCGAGGAAGATGATCATCGCCGATCCGAACGTCCACACGTGCAGGGCGATCAGCGTAGAGAGGGCTGAGTCCGGATCGCCGATCCAGCTTCGCCCCTCGATGCCGAAGACGCCGAGGAAGGCGTTCACCAGGCCGTCCGCGCCGAACACCTGCCGCCACAGGATCGCGATGGCGACGCTGGACCCCATCAGCGAGGGCAGGTAGTAGAGCGATCGGTACAACGACAGGAACCGAAGGCCGCGGTTGAGCACCACGGCCAGCGTCAGCGCGAACGTCAACACCAGGGGAACGGAGATCACGACGTAGGTCAGCGTGACACGCACCGACTGCCAGTAACGCGGGTCCTCGGTGAACATCTCCCGGTAGTTCTCGAAACCGATCCAGCGCGGCGTCTCGGTGACGTTGAACTCTGTGAAGGACAGGTAGAGCGACGCGAGCATCGGGCCGATCGTGATGAACAGCAGCCCGGCGAACCACGGCAGCAGGAAGAGGTACGCCGCGCGCTGCTCCCGTCTCGCCCGCAGGCTTCGTGGTCGGTGCCGGTCCCCACCGACGTCGCCGCGACCGACCCGGCCGCCGCGGCCGCGGCGTCGTGTGCTCGCCACCGGCGGGCGGACGGCCGTGGTCGACCCGGCCGTCTGCTGGAGTGGTGCGCCCATGAGTGGACCTCCGCCTGCGTACGTCGTGGATGACAGCGGTGGTGCCGAAGTGCAGGAATGCCGAGGTGTCGAGGTGCCGGAATGCAGACCGCGTACGCCTCGGGTCGACGCGCTCGAGACGCCCATGGTCGCCGGGCGACGGCGTTTCCGCGGGACGTCGTCCGGCGACCATCTGGCCCTGAGCGTCGGTCAGGTCGTGACGGTCCAGTCCTCTTCGAGGCCGACCTGGCCATAGAGGGCCCGCCGCTTCTCCTTGTCGCGGGTCGCGTGCCGCCACGCGTGCGTGGCGACGTCCTCGGCCTTGGCCGCCGGAACGACGACCACGCCGTCCCCGTCGGCTACCACCACGTCGCCGGGATGGACCACGGCACCGCCACAGTTGATCGTGACCTGGGTGGCGTCGAGTTCGATCCGGCCGGGGCGGATGGTTCGCGAGATGTAGCGGCTGTAGACGGGCGTCTGCTGCTTGATCAGCTCGTCGGTGTCGCGGGCGCCGCCATTGGTGACCGCGCCGACGGCGCCGTGGGCGATCCAGGACAGCGCGTTGTTGGAGCCGATGAAGCCCACGCTGCCGAGTTCGAAGCCGTCGATGACGATGAGGTCACCCGGCTGGATCTGGTCCCGGATCGGCCCCTGGGCGTACTGGCCGTACCAGTCCGACATCCACTCGTAGAACTCCTCCGGTGTCTGTGCCGGGACGGGTCGCTGGGTAGGAACGAAGCGGACCGTGTGAGCGACGCCGTAGATCCGGTGCTTGAAGTTCTCCGTGTCACGCCACAGGGGTCGGATGTCGCGGGACATCTGCCCCATGTCCTCCAACCCGACGGCGTCCATGCCGTCGCAGACATCGGTGACTCGCAGCCCCTGGTAGCTTTCCAGGCCGCTTCGTACGTCGGTCCGTTTGTCGACTTCCACGTCGGTCATCTGCTCAAGCCCCTCACATCTGTCGGAACGGCGATTCGGTGGGAACCGCGACTCGGTTGGAGCCGGGAATCGGTGGGAACGGCGAATCGGGTCGGTGACCACGAACCCGTGGGGAACCGCAGGTCACTCGATGGCGTCCTTCGCGGCGGCGAGGAACTGGTCCGCCGCCCGGTCCACGTCCATCCGGCCGAACGCGAGCTCGTCGCAGGAGCGGCCCAGCGCGGCGTGCTGCTCCCGGGCGAGGTGGAGGAGACCGCGCGCCGGAGCGCCGAGCGCGACGGCGTCCTCCTCGCCGACACCGTCGTACGCGATCTCGAAGCCCTCTCCCGTGAGCTCGGGGATCCCGCGGCTCTTCCGGCGGTGGTCCTCCCCAGCCCATCCAACGATGCCTGCTGAAGGAGCGAGCCCATGCCCGTCCCCTGTGTCGTCCACCCCGCCAGCCCTGCTCCGGCGCCGGAGCTGCTCTCCCGCCTCGCCGCCCTTTCGACGTCCCTGGTCTCCGACGTGTTCGGCCGCTGGGCCGGGGCGCCGGGCATCATGCCGGTCACCGGTCTCGCTCCGGGCCAGGTCGTGGTGGGTCCGGCCCTGACCGTTCGTACCCGCCCTGGCGACAACCTGGTCGTCCACAAGGCCGTCGATCTCGCCGTCCCCGGCGAGGTCCTGGTCGTGGCGGCCGGCGGCGCCAACGACCGCGCGATCCTCGGTGGCCTGCTCGGCGCTCACGCTGCCCGTCGCGGTCTCGTCGGACTGGTCGTCGACGGCGCCGTTCGCGACCTGACCGAACTCCGGGAGGCCGCGCCCCCGACCTTCGCGACCGGGGTCTGCCACCTCGGTCCCTACAAGGACGGACCCGGTGAGATCCGCGGTCCGGTGTCGATCGCCGGGCTCGCCGTCCATGACGGCGACCTGGTGATGGCCGACGAGGACGGCGTGGCCGTCATTCCGCGCGCGCTCGCCGACGAGGTGACCGCGGCCGCGGAGAAGAAGGCGCACAGCGAACAGCAGGAACGGGCCGCCATCGACGCCGGCACGTGGGACCGCGGCTGGCTCGAGGAGGCGTTGGAGATCCAGACCCCCGGAGCCTGAGCGCGGATGGTGTTACGTCGCGCGGGTTGCGGGTAGCTCTTCGCCCATGGGGGAATCCTGGTCGGCGCCCCGCGTCGGCGTGGCGTTCGGCAGGGAGTGCCACTGGCTTCTCCCGGACGGGCGTCGAGACCGGTCTTGCGCGACGGTAGGTGAAACGTGTCGACCAACACAGGCGAGGACAGGGGACCGGAGGTGACCCTGCCGCCCCTGCCCTCGTTCTCACTGCGACTCTTCGTCTCGGGTGACACCGAGCTCTCCGTCGCCGCCGAGACGCGGCTGCGATCCCTCTGCGAGAGCAGGCTTCCTGGCGGCTACCAGCTGGAGGTCATCGACGTCTCCGAGCACCCCGACCTCGCCGACGAGGACCAGATCGTGGTGATCCCGACCGTGGTTCGGCTGGCGCCCATTCCGCAGCGTCGCGTGATGGGCGACCTCTCCGACGACGTGCGTACCGCCGCGGCTCTCGGTCTCCCCGACCCGGACCAGGTCGTCTTCGGAAGGGGCCGGGAGTGACCGAGCGGGACCTCATCGACAAGGTCCCCACCGGCATCACCGGCTTCGACCCGGTCGCTCTCGGCGGGCTGCCGGCCGGACGAAGCACCCTGGTGGTCGGAAGTACGGGCAGCGGGAAGACGGTGTTCGCCGTCGAGTACCTCGCCCGCGGCATCTCCCGGTTCCAGCAGCCCGGCGTGTTCGTGACGTTCGAGGAGAGGCCATCCGCCGTCCGAAGGAACGCCGAGTCGCTGGGCTTCCCGATCGCCCAGTGGGAGAACGCGCACACCTGGGCCTTCGTCGACGTCTCCGAGCGCGCCGAGGACGAGGCTGTCACGGTCGGCGTCTACAACTTCGCGGCCCTGGTGGCCCGGATCGAGAGTGCCGTCCGAAGGATCGGAGCCACCCGGGTCGTGCTGGACTCGATCGGTGCCGTCTTCGCCCGCTATCCCGACATCGGGACCATCCGCACCGAACTCGTCCGGCTCTCCGCCGCCCTCGACCGGATGGGTGTCACGACGGTGATCACCTCCGAGCGGCGGGAGAATCAGGACGGGCTGTCCAAGCTGGGGGTGGAGGAGTTCGTCCTCGACAACGTGGTCGTCCTGCGCAACGTCCTGCACCAGGAACGGCGCCGGCGGACCGTGGAGGTGGTGAAGTTCCGCGGGGCGCCTCACCGCTGCGGTGAGTGGCTGTTCACGATCGCGGAGGAGGAGGGGATGGTCGTCATCCCCCTCGCCTTCCTCGAACACCGCGAGCGGGCGTCAGGGTTGCGCGTCTCCTCCGGCAACGAGGGACTGGACGCGATGTGCGGCGGCGGCTTCTACCGGGACTCGATCATCCTGGTCACCGGACCCACCGGCGCCGGCAAGACGCTGCTCAGTCTCGGGTTCGCCGACGCGGCCTTCCGGGCCGGTCAACGCTGTCTCTTCTACTCCTTCGACGAGACCCGCCAGCAACTCGCCCGCAGTGCCAAGGGTTGGGGCTTCGACCTCGACGTCATGGAGGACGCCGGCCTGTTGCGCGTGGAGGCGGAGTACGCCGAGGTGGCCTCCCTCGAGGATCACTTCCTGAAGATGAGAAGGGCGATCGCCGAGTGGAAGCCTCAGCGAATGGTCGTCGACACGGTGTCGGCGCTGGAACGGATGGGCCCGACCCGTTCCCTGCTGGACTTCATGATCGCGCTCGGAACGCTGCTGCGCCAGCATGAGATCACCAGCCTGCTGACCTCGATACCCACCCGTGGAGGGGAGGTCCGCACGCCACAGGTCGCACTCGAACTCACCGGCCTCACCGACGTGACGATCATGCTGCGCGACCTCGAGGGGCCGGGTGAGATCCGCCGCGCTGTGTCGGTCCTCCAGATGCGGGGCTCCGCGCACGACTCCGCCATTCGCAGGGTTCGCATCGACGAACGGGGCATGCACATCGGCGAACCCCTGCCCGAGCTCTCCCGCATCTTCGTACCCGGAACGTAGGCACCAACGCGGTGCCGCGCGCGGCCGGCACGGGTCCGCTCCGGCGGACCGGAGCGGACCTTCGCGGGTGGGCGCGCGGGTGCGTCGCTCAGTCGGCGCTGCACAGCATCGCGCGGATGCCGACCGTGAGGCCGACCGCGGCGGTGGCGAGGGCCGCGACCCATCCCCACAGCACGGCCGAGGACGTGAGGTCACCCGCGAACAGCGCCCGCTCGGCGTCGACGACGTAGGCGAGCGGATCGAACCGCGCGGCGATCCGCATCCACTCCGGTCCTGTGTCGAGCGGGAGCAGCATGCCCGAAAGGATCATCAGCGGAAAGAGCAACGTCTGTTGGACGACCCAGAACATCCAGTCCTGCTTGCGAACCGCGATCGCGAGCGCGTAGCTCAGGGAGCCGAGCCCGACGCCGAACACCGCCAGCATGGCCAGGCCGAGCAGACCGCCGACCGGATGGAGCTGGAAGCCGAACGGCGTCATCACGGCGACGATGATGACGGCCTGCCCGGCCAGCGGCACCATCTCCTTCAGCGAACGCCCGACCAACAGCGACGGTCGGGACAGGGGAGTGACGAGCATCCGCTCGTGCGCACCGGTCTGGAGTTCATAGAGCAGGTTCGAGCCCGTGGTCGACGTGCCGAAGAGCGCCGTCATCACCAGGATCGAGGGGACGAACCACTGCCACACGTCGCCTCCGAGCGCGCCGTCGGCCTGCCCGCCGAGTGAGCCGACGAGCAGCGGACCGAACAGGGCGAGGAACACCAGCGGCTGGATCATGCCGAACAGCAGCGAGAACGGGTCGTGGAGTACGGGCCGAAGCTCACGCACCATGACGATGGCCGTGTCCCGGAGCAGCCCGCGCGGGGCGTCCTCGGGCTGCGGCGGGCGGGTCGGGGGAGGCGTCCGCGTCTTCGTGGCGAGGGTGTTCATGCCGCGTCCTTCCGCGTGGGGCCTGCGTTGCCGTTCGGTCCGGCTTCTGCTTCGCGCAGGCTGCGACCGGTGAGATTGAGGAAGACGTCATCGAGCGTCGGACGGTGGACCTGCGCGGTGGCCACCGGTACGCCGGCGTCCCTCGCCGCTGCGAGCAACTCCGGCAGCGCGCGCGGACCGTCGGCCACCCGGATTTCGACCTGGCTGCCCTCGGCGTCGACCTCGCGGACGCCGCTCAGCCGCTCGGCGAGCGTGGCGAGGCGGCGGGTGTCGTCGGGTGCGTCGGTCGTCGCCACGATCCGGTCGCCGGCGAGCTTCGACTTGAGCGCTTCGCCCGTGTCGTCGGCGATGATCTCGCCGTGGTCCACCACGACGACGCGGGCGGCCATCGAGTCCGCCTCGTCGAGGTAGTGGGTCGTCAACACGATCGTCATGGCGTACCTCTCGCGCATCCGCAGGATGTGTTCCCAGAGGTTCGCGCGGTTGTGCGGGTCGAGCCCGGTGGACGGCTCGTCCAGGAAGAGCAGGGACGGTGCGTGCACGAGTCCCATCGCGACGTCGAGGCGCCGTCGCTGCCCGCCGGACAGGTCGGACACCTTGCGGCCGGCGAGTTCGGTGAGGTCGAGCGCCTCGAGTAGTTCGTCCGCGCGCTGTCCGGCGGCACGCCGCCGCAGGCCGTAGATCAGGCCCTGACAGTGGAGCTCGTCGCGCGCCCGCTGCGCGTGGCCGGCGCCGTTGCCCTGGCCGACGTAGCCGATCCGTCGGCGTACCTGTGCCGGTTCGGCCACCACGTCGTGACCGGCGACCGTCGCACTGCCTGACGTCGGTGCGATCAGGGTCGTGAGCATGCGCATCGTGGTCGTCTTGCCGGCGCCGTTCGGGCCGAGCACGGCCACCAGTTCGCCGGGTTCGATCTCCAGACTGAGGCCTCTGACCGCGTGCACGGTCTGGCGCTTGCTCACCACGAAGTCCTTGGTGAGCGATCGGGCGCGAATCACGGGACGCCTCCCCACATGGGATCGGGTTCTTGGATTGCGAACGGGACCGACCATTCCAGGGACAGCGGCCAGTTTCTGTCCCCAATCGGGGGCGTCCGCGATTCGCCGACGCGAAATCCGAGGCCGGCGGGTGAGAGGCGGAGAAACGATCACTCCAGGCGGTCCGGCTCCGCTACCGTGCCCACCATGACCGCCCCGGAGCACCTCGCGACCTCAGCCGTCGTCATCGAGGACAGCGTCCTCGTCCACGAGCACGTCCTCGTCGACTTCGGAGGCGTCCTGCGCCCTGGCAGCTACGACGCCGAGGACGTCTTCGCGGCGGCGAGGCCGAAGCTCGAGGAGGCATACGCGCTCGGCTGCCGGCGGCTGCTGGAGTGCACGCCCCACCACCTCGGCCGGGACCCGTGGCTGCTCGCCCGGCTCGCCGACGCGACCGGGGTGGAGATCTGGACCAACACGGGGATCTACGGCGCAGCATCCCGGGTCGGCGTGCCGGCCTACGCGCGAGAACTCTCCGCGGAGGACCTCGCCAGGCGCTTCGTCGACGAGCACACCAACGGGATCGACGGCGTACGTCCGAGGTTCGTCAAGACGGCCGTCCGGGACGGAAAGCTGGAGGACCTCGACCGCAAGCTCGTCCGGGCCGCGGCGCTCGCCGCCCGGGAGACCGGCCTCACAGTCGCGTCCCACACGACCGCCGGCATCGCCGCGGTCGAGCAACTCGCCATCTTCGACGAGGTGGGCGTTCCGACGAGCCAGTTCGTCTGGGTGCACGCTCACGCCGAGGAGGACCCCGCCTACCACGAGCAGGTGGCGCGGGCGGGAGCGTGGGTGGAGTTCGACGGGCTCCGGCCTGGCGAGACGGAGTGGCAGCGCACCTGTGTGGAGCGGCTCGCGGCGGCCGGGTTGCTGGGCCGCACGCTGATCGCCAACGACAGCGGCTGGTACCACGTGGGCGAGCCGGACGGCGGGGAGTTCCTCGGCTACGACTTCGTTTACACCGACCTGCTCCCGACGCTCGACCCCGCGTGGCACCGCACCCTCATGGTCGACAACCCGCTCGCGGCGTTCGGTCGCTGAGGCGGCTCGCGGGGGCCGGGAGCGTCGCGTCGTCCACCACGAAACATGTGCACAATTTTCTTTGCACAATTTCTTGTGCATCGCTAGGGTGGCACTCGTGCCCGACCAACCCATCCGTGAGCTCGGCGACCTCCGTGCACTGAAGGTCCTCGCGCACCCGCTGCGCAACCAGGTCTTCGAACACCTCCGGTTGCACGGCCCCGCGACGTCGGCGTCCCTCGCCCGGGATCTGGACGTCAACACCGGCGCGACCAGCTACGCCTTGCGGATGCTGGCGAGCCACGGATTCGTCGAGGAGGTCCCGGAGCGCGGCCGCGGTCGGGAACGTTGGTGGCAGGCCGTACGCCGCGACTACCGACTGCCCCCGCCCGGCCAACGTGACCCCGCGCAACGCGCGATGGTCGACGAGATGCAGCGACTTGGGCTCGCCGCCGACCTCGACATGCTCGCGGCCTTCCAGCAGCAGCGTCCCGCGATGGGGGAGTGGGCCGACGCGACCCCGTTCTCCCGTTCGTCGATCCGGGTGACACTCGCCGAGCTCGAGGAGTTCTTCGAGGAGTACCTCGCGTTGGTGCGCCGCTACATGCGCACCGACGAGGAGGCCCCGGAGGGCTCCCGGACGGTGGTCACCCGACTGCTCGCGTTCCCCGCCCCGGACACCGAGGGGGACGGGGACGAGCCACCGTCGGGATAGGGCTCGGCTTCCCCGGCTCTGACCCGATCAGGGCTCGCCCCAGGGAATCGCTCCAGGGAATCGCCCCTGGCCCTGGGTCGCCGAGCAGCCACTCGACGACCCAGGTACGGAAAACACGCACGACCACGCCTCTTCCGGCGTGCCTTCGATCGTCCGTATCTCCGAAAGGACAGTAATACCGTGCTCTCCACATGGACGCTCCGGTCGCGGCGAGTGAGCGTCATGCTCCTGCTCGCGATGGCGATCCTCACTGGTGTGGTCGCCTCCGACGCGGCGGCGACCACCACCCAGGTGCCCGAGGGTGCCACCGCGGGCGCCGCGCCCCACGTCGCGACCGCAGTCGCGCCAGGGCTGACAGGGAAAGGCGTTCCGGCTCCGGCCGCCGCTCCGCGGTCTCGGAAGCCGAAGGTTGTCGTCATCGGAACCGGCGGCACCATCGCCGGCGTCTCCGACTCGCGGGTGAGCTTCCAGACCTACAAGTCCGGGCAGCTCCCGATCGGCAAGCTCCTCGACGACCTGGGTCCGGAGTTCAAGGATGTCGCCGACGTCAAGGGCGTCGACTTCGGTACGACGGACTCCGCGTCGTACACCATGAAGGACTACTACGACCTGAGCCGCGCGGTCGACCAGCAGCTCGCGAAGGCTGACGCGGTTGTCGTCTCGACGGGTACGACGACGATGGAGGAGCTCGGCTACTGGCTGGACCTCACGGTCCGCAGCGACAAGCCGGTGGTCCTCACCGGTGCGATACGGCCATGGACCGTGATCAGCAGCGACGGGCCGGCGAACCTCTACAACGCCGTCATGCTGGCGGCGAGCGGCCGGACCGGGTGCTTCGGTTCGGTGCTCCTGCTCAACGACCAGATCCTCCCCGCCCGCGACGCGACGAAGAGCAACACGACCCGGCTGGACACCTTCACGGCACCTGAACTCGGGCTGCTCGGCGTGGTGGACGAGACCAGGATCCGGCTCGAGCGCGCACCGGCCCGAGTGCAGAAGTGCGGGAAGGAGGCATGGCGGACGCCGTTCGACCTGGCCAGGATCGATCGCGCCAAACTTCCGCGGGTCGAGGTCGTCTACACCTACCAGGAGGCCGGCGGCGAAGCGATCACGGCGTACGCCAATGCGGGTGTCAAGGGGATCGTCGTCGCCGGAGCGCCGTCGCCGCAGCAGGTCACCGCGGCCATGGAGGTCGCGAAGCGCGGAACGGTGCTCGCCGGGGCGAACCGGAACAACGCGGGTGCGACCTACACCGACGCGCCATGGGTCCTGCCCGCCGGTGATCTGCCGCCGCAGAAGGCCCGGCTGCTGCTGATGCTCGCGCTCGCCAGCAGTAACGATCCCGCGCGGATCCAGTCGTGGTTCGCGGAGTACGGAGACCCGGAGTTCGACGTGGCTGCTGCCCAGCACTGAACGTCCATCCGTATCCGGACGCCGCCCGCTCCGCGACTGCTCCGTGGGTTGACACGCCGAACGCGGCGAACTTACGGTCCCACCCATAAGTGCGGAAGATGCTGCCGTCGAAGGTCGCCAACGGAACGTCGTCGTCGTACGTCGTCGAAGCAACGAGGACGGGTGGTCTGCCTTGCGAAGGCACCGGGTTCTCGCGTCGACTCTCGCCTGCGTGTCCGTAGCGGCGGCGCTCCTCAGTACCGGACCCGTAGCGTCCGCTGCCGGCTCGGACACTGCTGGCGTGGGCGCTGCCGGTGCGGATCCCGGCGACCTGCTGATCGCCAACCACAGCTTCGAGTCCGGGCCAGCGAGTGGATTCTGGGCGAAGCCGGCGGGCCTGTTCCCAGACCGAGCGAGGCATGTTCGCGGGCTGTCTCCGTCTCCACCGAGCAGCACGTGACCGGAACCGCCAGCCTCCGGTTGGCGTCCGCGCGTCGGTGTGCGGTCCCCGGCGCACTGTCGGGGGCTGTCCCCGCCCGGCCCGGAGATTCGTACCGCGGCTTTCTCCAGGCCTCTACGGCGCGGGGCGGCACGGTGCGGTCGACTAACTGCTCTCGGATAAGTGTCGGTGAGTGTCTAGTGTCACGAAATTTTGTATGGTTTTGTGTGTGAATCTGACGGGATGGGCACGCGCCCAGGGGATCGCGCCGCGTACCGCGTGCCGCTGGTTCCGTGAGGGCACGTTGCCGGTCCCTGCGGAGCGAGTGGGGCCGCGCACGATCCTGGTGAATATCGACGCTTACGGGTTGGGCTCGGCGAGCAACCGTGCCCGCAGGGCGCTGGAGGCGGCGGCTGCCGATGAGTAAGAAGCAGCTCGCCACCATGAGTAGGAAGCAGTTGCGCACCATCGATGCTGCGTTCGTCGCTCCCGGCCCGTCCGGGGTGGCGATACGCGACCGCCTCAAACACCTCACGGCCGAGGACGAGGAGGTGTTGCGGCTGGTTGGTGAGCATCTGGGCGCTCTGGCGTCGGGGGATCTCAAGGCGCGCTGCGCCGATGGGTTGGACCACAGCGCGGAGGCGTGGGCGGCCCGTAAGCAGGGCCTGACGGCGCAGTCGTCGTCGCGTTGGGCCGGGTCGATCACGAAGGCGTCCCACGATCAGTGGGCGCTGTCGCGGCGCTGCCAACGTGCGCACATCCAGGGTCTGGAGGCCGGTGTGGCCACCCTGGCGCACCGCCTGTCTCAGCCTCTGGGGGAGCGGGGCACCAGCCGGGCACCGGGTGGGTACCGGGGCAAGGGCGAGTGGTTCCACAAGTCCCGCCGCCTGGCGGCCCTGCAGCACCGCCTCGATGTTGCCCGCGCTGAGGCTGAGGCCGGGCGTGTGCACGTCGTGCGTGGTGGCAGGCGCCTGATCAACACCCGTCACCACCTGGACAGGGCCCAGCTCAGCGAGCTCGAGTGGCGTCAGCGGTGGGAGGCGCAGCGCTGGTTCCTGGCCGCTGACGGGGAGTCCGGCAAGCGCTTCGGCAACGAGACGATCCGCGTCAGCCCGGACGGCGAGGTCAGCATCAAGCTGCCCGCCCCGCTCGTCCACTTGGCGAATGCCCGCAACGGTCGTTACGTGCTGGCCTCCGTGGTTGCCTTCACCCACCGGGGCGTGGAGTGGCGCGACCGTATCTTGGTGAACCAGGCCGTGGCCTACCGCATCCACCTGGACGTGGCGCGTGGGCGCTGGTACCTCACCGCGGCGTGGAGGCGGCCGGTGGTCCAGACGATCCCGCTCCAGGCGGCCCGCGCTGCCGGGATGGTCGGGGTGGACACCAACGCCGACCACTTCGCCGCCTACCACCTCGACCCCCACGGCAACCCCGTCGGCGAACCCAGGCGGTTCTTCTACGACCTGTCCGCAACCGCCGACCACCGTGACGCGCAGATCCGGCACGCCATCAGCCGCCTGCTGCACTGGGCCAAACGCTGCGGCGTGGCTGCGATCGGTATCGAGAACCTGGACTTCACCGCCGAGAAGACCCGTGAGAAGCACGGCCGCAAGAAGCGTTTTCGGCAGCTCGTTTCCGGGATCCCTACCGGCAAGCTGAAGGCAAGGCTCGTCAGCATGGCTGCTGCCCAGGATCTGTCGATCGTGGCCGTCGATGCGGCGTACACGTCGATGTGGGGCGAGGAGCACTGGCGCAAGCCGTTGACGAGCAACAAGCGAAAGATGTCCCGACACGATGCCGCTGGTATCGCGATCGGGCGACGCGCCCTCGGGCACCCGGTCCGGCGACGGACGGCACCGCCCCACGACGACCAGAGCGATCGTTGTGGGCATCGGACCGCCCAGGCCGGACCAGAGGCACGAGGGCGTGAGGGAACCCGCCCACCCGTCACGGAGCGTGCACACGATGCACGTTGCCGGCCGGGGACTCAGCGAACGCGGGAGACCAGCGCATCCAACACCGTTCGGGATGCGCGCAGTTCCAGGACGTGGCACCAGATGCCACTCCCGGACACTGCTTAGGAACGGTGTACTGGTAGAGGCGACAGGTCGTCGTAGTTGTAGCTGCCGACGTAGTAGACGCGGCCGTCGCTCGCGGTCGTGGCGTTCCAGGCGCCGGTGGCACCCGGCAGGGCGAGGTTGGCGGTGAGCTCGCCGGTGAACGCGTTGACACCGATCAGGCGGGCGTCGTGTTGCACGTTGCCGGTGAGGACGGCGTAGCCGGTCGGGGTGCCTTCGGCATCGACACCCAACGTCGCGGCGTTGATGGTGGCAGCGCTGATCTGCGCGCCGAGGTTGGTGTCCTGGTCGGACAGCAGCACGTCGTCGACGTACACCGGACCTCCCTCCCTCCCGACCGGACGGCCGCACCTGCAGCGACGCGGTCGTCGTCCCAGCCGGCGCCTCGCCGGTCACCGACAGCAGCACCCATTGGTCACTTCCGGTCGGACCGCTCCTGCCGTTCGGCACCCCCAGCGGAACACCACACGCAACCCCCGGCGCCGCCTCGGTGGTGGACCTCGGCAGCCCGATCGCGGGTGACACGTTCAGTGGAACGTCACCGCCGGACCGGACGGTGCCGTCTTCGGTGGCGGCTACCCGTCTGGTGGAGCGTTCAGGTACACGCCCGATGCGGGGTTCAGCCAGGTCGGCGGCCGCCCGCTGGTCGCTCCCGAGCAGTACGCGCGCAGTCTCGCCTATGACCCGTCCCTCGACATGCTCTACGTCGGCATCGGTGCGCACGCCCACCTGATGGCCTGCCCGGGTGGCGGACCGACGTGCACAGACATCCTTCCCCCGGAGTACGCCGAGGAGGAGTTCGCGTACTCGGTTTCGGCCGGTGCCGGTCACGGGTTCGTCAACCTCTCCCCGTCCGGCGATGGTCATCTCGTTGTCCTGAAGGTCACCAAGCACGCGGACGGATCGGTCAGTGCCGCCACCGTCCGGGACATTCCAACCGTGAAGTACCCCGGTGCGTCGCCCGTCGTCGACGGTTCCGTCTACTACGTGGGCAACAACCGGCTGTCCCGGTACGACATCGCGACCGACACCGCGACCTCGCTCGGGCGCGGCCTCCCCGTCGGCCCGCGGGCATGGGGTGTCGACACCGCCGGTGGCAAGCCTGTCCTGACGACCATGGGCAACAGCTCCAACGGTCCGACAGTTGTGCGGTACGACATCGACGGCGACACGCTCACCTCGGTCAGCGCTGCGGACGCACCCGCGATCCCGACCGATCTCCAGAGCATCCAGACCGGCCCCGACGGCAAGATCTACTCCTCCGGGTTCCGCAGTGGCACGGTCGGCATCTACACGCCGATGCGTTCCGACCTGTCCGTGGGCCAGAACGGCATCTCCCAGGCGGAGGGTTCGACCACCATCGGCGACACGCTCTACTGGGGCACCTCTCCCGGAGCGATCGTCTACGCGTACCGGCCGTCCCAGCCGTGGAAGTCCGGGACGAATCCGAAGGTCGTGTGCTCGTTGACCGCGCAGGACCAGGACCGCCCGTACGGCATGGTGAACGCCGACGGCAAGCTCTACATAGGAACGATGGCCGGGTACGGCAAACTCGAAGGGCGCACTGAGCGTCTACGATCCGGAGACCGGTGGGTGCACCACCTGGAAGAATCCCGTGCCGGAGCAGAGCATCGTCAGCCTCGCCTACCTCGACGGCAAGGTCTACGGCGGAACGTCGATCTGGGGCGGCCTCGGTATCGAACCCACCCAGACCGAGGCCAAGCTGCTCGTCCACGACACGGCGACCGGTGCCAACCAGATCGTCGACCTGCCCACCCGGGGCCTGCGTACCGCCCTCGCGGTGACCGTCGGGCCGGACAACCGGATCTGGATGGTGGCCGAGGACCACATCCTCGTCTACGACCCGAGGCTGGGAAGGTTCGTCGTCGACCAGAAGGTGTTCGATGAGCTGGACATCCCGAGCGATGACCAGGTGGACGCCCACGACGCGATTCTCACCGTCGGCGCAGACAGCATGTTGTACGGCACGATCCACGGCAGCTACCTCTACCGGCTCGACCCGGGCAGCCTGCGGGTCACCATTCTGCGAAGGGGCAACGTGCACCACGTCGTGACCGACGAATACGGAAACCTTTACTACGTCGAGAACGGCTACGAACTCCACCGCCTGCTCGTGGACGACAAATGAAGCGACCGGGACGCCGGCGGCTGACTAGGGTTCGATCATGACGCTGACCATCACGACCGTGGCCGAGCGACCCGAACTCCTGGAACCACTGTGGCAGATGCCCGACAGCTGGCCGGAGTTCGTCCTCAACGACCCGATCGGCTGGGCCTGTTTCGGGCAGATCCCGGTCGTCTTTCCGAGGTTCGCGCTCATCGCCACGAACACCGACGGGGACGTGGTGGCGCGGGCGTTCAGCGTACCGTTCTCCCTGGACGCGCCAGACCGTCAGAAGCTTCCGGCGGCGGGCTGGGACCAGGTGCTGTTGTGGGCGTTCTCGGACCATCGCCGGTCGGTGCGTCCCGACACGGTGAGCGCGATCGACATCACCATCAGGCCCGATCACCACGGCCGGGGTCTGTCCGCCACCCTGGTTGCCGCCATGCGCGAGAACGCCGCGGCCGAGGGCTTCACCGAACTGGTCGCGCCGGTACGGCCCACCGGGAAGAGCGCGCATCCGCACGTGCCGATGACAAAGTATGCGTTCCTCACCCGCCCGGACGGGTTGCCCGTCGACCCGTGGCTGCGTACGCACGTCCGTGCCGGGGGTGTCATCGACTCGGTCGCGCCGACGTCGATGACCGTCGCGGGAACGCTCGACCAGTGGCGGAGTTGGACCGGCCTGGCCTTCGACAAGCCGGGGCCGGTGGAGGTACCCGGCGCACTCACGCCCGTGCACTGCGAGCCCGACCACGACTACGCCGTCAGCGTCGAACCCAACGTGTGGGTTCGCCACAACCTGGCCGGCACGCGAGACTGAGGCCCGCGCGCCCGATTCGTTGAAACCATGCAGTCATGCAGTCATGCAGCCTCAGCGTCACGCTCGAAGCCGCGAAATGTGCGGTGCGAGAATGAGCGGACCATGCGACAGGAACGCTTCGACGGAGCCCGCGAAGGGCGAGAGATCTGTCGGGTGGGCGACACGGTTCGGCGGCCCAGCGGACCATGGACGCCCGCGGTGCATGCACTACTCCGCTACCTGGAGTCGGTTGGCTTCGAGGGTGCGCCGCGTGTGCTGGGGGTTGACGACGAGGGCCGCGAGGTTCTGCGGTTTGTGGCTGGTCAGGACGGCCGGCGGGTTCCAGATCCGTGGGCGTCGCTACGTGCCGTCGGAGAACTGATCCGGCGTTTCCATGACGCGGTGAGAGGGTTCGAGCCGCCGCCGGACGCCCTCTGGCGGCGGCCCGGATCAGACGGGAGCTCGCGAGCCGGACCGACCATCATCTGCCACAACGACCTGGCTCCGTACAACACGATCTACGAAGACAGCCGCCCGACCACCCTTATCGACTGGGATCTCGCCGGGCCCGGATCAGCGCTGACAGATGCCGCGCACGCGGCGTGGTCGTTCGTTCCCCTCTACACCGACGAGGACTGCGCCCGCATCGGCCTACCCGTCGCGGCGCGCGGGCCTCGACTACGCGAGTTCTGCGATGGGTACGGCTTGCAAGATCGCGACGTGTTCCTGGACGCCGTACGAACCCATCTGCGGACCAGCCAGAGCAGCTTCGCTCGACGCAGCATCCCCTTCCTGGAAAAACATAGAGCCGAATGGGAGCAGCATCTGCTGTAACCGCGCCGTAGGGCGACACCTGACGCGGCACGGAATGTCAGGGAGGTGTGGGCAACCAACCGCTTCGCTCGTAGACGTCTTGGTCACCAAGCCAGGCAACGTAGTCCGCGTAGGTACTCGCGACGCCTTGGAAGACCGCCTGGTAGAGCCAGGGACCGTGCGCACGTTGGTCAACGGACATCGCCTCCTCCTTGATACGCAGGATGGTGTCGCGGAGATCGTCGGTCAGGGCCGCGCCGACCGCTCGGGTCAGCGGCGCGGCGATTGGCCCCGGTCGATCGGAGGCGAACAAGCACATGTCGATCGCCCAGGTCTCCTCGGGCGTCAGCTCGTAGTCGACCTTCCAGTACAGGCCACCCTCACCACTGTCGCGCAGGTCGAGGTAGGAGCAACTGCGTACCTTGGGGAGTTCGGCCAGGGCGGCGACAACCTCGAAGCCGTGCCTTACCGCGGGAGCGTCAGCGTAGACATCCAGGTCGATGTCGGGTCGGACGACGAGGCCGAGTGGTACCGACCCGACAAGGACAGGTTCGCCGTAGGGCCGCCAGCGGTCGAGGAGTCTCAACTCCTCGACCACTCCCAGCGCGATCCGACGACGAGCCTCCGCGCGTGCCAGGCGCTTCGTGCGGGCGCTCGTCGCGGCCGGAGGAGTCATCGCGTCCGGTCGGTCGTCCCGAAGCACTGTGCCCGCTCCCTGCCGTAGAGGTGTCACCCACGTGAGTATCAGCTGTTTCGTCGGAGGCGCCGGGTACGAGCGGGGGTCTAACCGCCCGCCATCGCTCCGACCACCCGGAACGGCTCCGCTCCGCTCGCCACATCGTCGGGGAGCGGAGCGTCCGGATCCTCATGCGAGAGATCCTGTTCGCAGGCGAAGAAGCGTACGAAGGGCCGGCGCTTCCCGGTCGCCGGGTTACGCATGGTCCCGCGCAGTGGCGGAAAGCGGGCCTCGAGTGCGTCGATCACCAGCCGGATCGT
Organism: Actinopolymorpha pittospori; assembly: GCF_014873875.1. Lineage (GTDB taxonomy): Bacteria > Actinomycetota > Actinomycetes > Propionibacteriales > Actinopolymorphaceae > Actinopolymorpha > Actinopolymorpha pittospori. The sequence continues at coordinate 5,228,768 of NZ_JADBEM010000001.1, forward strand.
CGGCTTGCCGGCGATGTCGAGCTCGATCTCGTGGTCGACGCGGGCCAACGTCCGTAGATGCGCGGGGAGCGCGACCCGGATCATGGCAACGTCTGGACTTCGACGGACAGGACGGCCGGGAGGTCGCGAACGATCGGCGCCCAGGTGTCGCCGGAGTCGGCGGACGCGTAGACCTGTCCGCCGGTCGTGCCGAAGTAGACGCCGCACGAGTCGAGCGAGTCGACCGCCATCGCGTCGCGCAGGATGTTGACGTAGCAGTGACTTTGGGGGAGTCCCTTCGTGAGCGGCTCCCACTCGTTGCCGCCGCTCCGGCTGCGGTAGACGCGCAGCTTTCCCTCCGGCGGGTAGTGCTCGGAGTCGCTCTTGATCGGGATGACGTAGACCGTCTCGGGCTCGTGCGCGTGTACCTCGATCGGGAACCCGAAGTCGGAGGGCAGGTTGCCGCTGATCTCGTGCCAGGACTCACCGGCGTCGTCGCTGCGCATGACGTCCCAGTGCTTCTGCATGAACAGCACCTGGGGCCGGGACGGGTGCATGGTGATGCGGTGGACACAGTGGCCGACCTCGGCGTCCGGATCGGGAATGCCGTCGGACACCAACCCGCGGTTGATCGGCTGCCAGGACTTGCCGAGGTCCTCCGTACGGAAGGCGCCGGCGGCCGAGATGGCGATGAAGATCCGCTCCGCTTCGACCGGGTCGAGCAGGATCGTGTGCAGGCACATACCGCCGGCACCCGGCTGCCAGGACGGCCCGGATCCGTGTCCCCGAAGCCCGGGTAGCTCCTGCCAACTCGAGCCGCCGTCCGTCGAGCGGAACAGCGCGGCGTCCTCGACGCCGGCGTAGACCGTGTCGGGGTCGGTGAGGGACGGTTCGAGGTGCCAGACCCGGGCGAACTCCCAGGGGTGTGGGGTGCCGTCGTACCACTGGTGGGTTCCGGGCACGCCGTCGTAGGTGAACTCGTTGCCGACCGGCTCCCACGTCTGCCCGCCGTTGTCGGAACGCTGGATCTGTTGCCCGAACCAGCCGCCGCTCTGCGCGGCGTACAGCCGGTCGGGATCGGCGGGGGAACCCTTGACGTGGTAGATCTCCCAGCCGCCGAAGTGTGGCCCGCTGACCTCCCACTTCTCCCGCTTCCCGTCGGAGGTGAGGACGAACGCACCCTTTCGAGTGCCGACCAGAACCCGTACGCCGCTCATGCGGACTCCTTCATCGACTGGTGACGGTGAGCGCTGGCCGAACCGAGTCCAGCGCCTGATTGGGGGAAACCATAGAGCCCGTACTGCTGCGCGGTCCTCTCCAATCTTGCGCATCTTCGCCCGCGAGCGGGGGAAGGGCGAGAACGACGAGCGCGGACCATGTCGGGTTTACTGCGCGCTGACATGATCGGCGAGCCAGGACAGCAGCGGCCGCAGCTGGGCGGCCGTCGCGACCACCCGCTCGACCGTCTCCGGAGTGTGGATCCAGACGTCGCCGTCGAGGTGCCGGGCGGCGTTGAGTGAACGATGTCGTAGCAGCAGGGCGCGTGGATGATCGGGTGGGTAGCCGCGGGGGACGCGCTTCATGAGGTCGCCGGACACCTCGAACCCCTCCTCCCGGAGGGTCTCCACGACCTCGGTGAGGGCGCGCCCACTCGAGTCGTCGGCGACGGCGGCGCGGAACTTCTCCACCTCCTCCCGGGCGGAGAACGCCCAACCGCCGCTGACATCTAGCCCGTCGAGGTCGAACCGCAACCCGATCTCGAACCTCCCGGGCATCCGGACGACCGCGCACTGGTGCTGCCATCCCCAGGGATGGGTGCCGTAGCCCCAGACGGAGAAGTCCTCGTAGGCGTGGTCGGCGTCGGCGACGTCCTGCAGCAGCGCGACCATCGGCTTCCGGACCAGGTGCTCCCGGTCCTTGCGGTGTTTCTCTCGGACGGCGACCGACGGGTCGCCGTCGAGTTGGAGCAACACGTCGAAGGCGGTCTCGGGCCAGCCGGTGAAGTGTCCCATGGCGCGCATTCTGCAGCCGGCCACCGACAACTCCTCCGGGCTCGGCCGGGCGGAGCTGGCCCCGGCGGCCACATCCGGTCGCGGTCCGTAGTCGGTCGTTGTCAGAGCGGATGCGGCTGGCTAGCATTCTCGTGATCGAAACGGTTGTTCCGCTATGCGGAATGCCTGGCGGATCATTTCTCTCACCTCGATGTCGACGCACCGTCGCGGCAGAGGAGGAACTCAGCAGTGAAGATCACGGACATCTCGTGGATCCATTCCGGTCGGGCGGTGTACGTCAAGATCGAGACCGACAAGGACATCACCGGCTATGGCGAGGCCACCAACTTCGCTCCGCGCTCCGTCATCGGCCTGATCGAAGAGATACGGCCGTACCTCCTCGGTGAGGACCCCCGCCGGATCGAGCATCTGTGGCAGGAAAGCTTCCGCCGGCTGTTCGCGCGCGGTGGACCGATCACCGGTTCCGCCCTGGCCGGCATCGACATGGCCCTGTGGGACATCAAGGGCAAGGAACTCGACACACCCGTGTACGAGCTTCTCGGTGGTCTCGCCCGCACGCGGGTGCGACTCTACGGTCACGTCACCGGGCACAGTGCCGAGGAGATCGCCGCCAACGCGAAGCGCCTCGCCGACCGCGGTGTCACGGCCATCCGCTACCGCGGCTTCCACGACATGGACGCCAAGGGGTTGCACGACCACCAGCGTGCCGTACGCCAGCAGGTGGAATACACCGAGGCCATCCGGAGTGCGGTCGGGGACGACGTCGACCTGATCATCGAATGTCACGGGCGGTACGACCCGGACCACGCCGTCCAACTCGCACGCCAGGTGGCGGAGTTCAACCCTCTCTACATCGAGGACCCGGTACGACACGAGAATCCCCAGGCGTTCAGATATCTGCGTAGCCACACCGGAATTCCGCTCGCGACCGGTGAGCGGGGCCACAGCAAGTGGGACTTCCGCGAACTCGTCGTCGACGGCCTGGTCGACTACGTGCGCCCCGACATCTGCTGGGCGGCGGGGTTCACCGAGATGAAGAAGATCGCCGCTCTCGCGGAGGTCTACTACGTCAATCTCGTGCCGCACAACACGCAGGGTCCGCTCGGTTCGGCGGCGAGCCTGCACGCCTCCCTCGCGATCTCCAACGTCGCCCTGATGGAGGCACCGTTCGCGGGCCGGGATCCCGACGTCGACGTGGTGAGCCCCTGGCCGGTGGTCGAGGACGGCTACGCGCTGCCGCCCACCGGTCCCGGGCTCGGTGTGGAGTTCCACGAGGACGCCGTCGCGCCGCCGGCCGAGCCGCGGCGTCAGCATCCCGTCCTGCGTGCCCTCGACGGTTCGGTGCGGGACTGGTGACCATGACCGCAGGCCACAGCCGTCGGCGTTTCCTCGGGTCGAGCGGGCTGCTGCTCGCCGGACTCGGCGTACCCGGGCTCACCTCGTGCGGCGGGGGATCGGGGTCTGGTGGTCAGGTCTCGCTGCGGATGTTCTGGTCCGGCAGCCAGGAGACCAACCGCATTCTCCTCAGCGTCATCAAGGCGTTCGAGAAGGCCAACTCCAAGATCGACATTCGACCGGAGTACGGCGCCGGCGGTGGTGCGGCGGACAAGCTCAACACCCAGATCGCGGGCGGTCGAGCACCGGACCTCATCGTGATGTCGACGTCCAGCATGTCCGACTACGTGAAGCGCAAGGTCATCTTCCCGCTGGACGAGTACACCTCCAGCGTGATCGACCTCTCCGACTTCGACAAGCGGGTCGTCGCCAACGCCACCATCGACGGCAAGCTCTACGCCCTGCCACTCGGTGTCAACGCGCCCGGACTCATCTACAACAGGACGGTCTTCGAACGTGCCGGCGTCGACGTCCCGCCGCCGGAGTGGACGTGGGACGACTTCGCGCACACGGCCAACGTCCTGACCACCGCGGTCGGAGACGGGGTCGCGGGAAGCGAGGACGCGGGCGGCAAGAAGGCTCCGTTCGAGCTGTTCATCCGGCAACGTGGCAAGGAACTCTTCGACGGTCCCCAGCTCGGCTTCACCAAGGAGGACCTCGGTGACTGGCTGGACTTCTGGTACCAGCTGCGCAGGACGGGCGGGGTCGTCGCACCGGACGTGCAGGCGCTTTACGACCAGATGGCCAACAGCCCGCTGATCAAGGGGAAGGCGCCGATGCTGTTCGCCGCCGCGGACAACATCCTCGGGGCGCAGCCGCTGATCAAGGACAAGCTCGACCTGCACCTGTATCCCCGCGGTGAGGGCGACGCGCCGCTCGGCTTCTACCTCGTGTCCAACACGATGTTCGTCGGATACGCGCGAACCGAGCGCAAGCAGGAAACGGCCACCGCGATCGGGGCCATGCTCACCAAGCCCGAGATCGCGAAGTTCAACATGGTCGAACACGGCATGCCACCGTCGTCGAAGGCCCGCGACCTGGTCGCGGCCGAACTCGACGCCGACGCGAAGCACGTGTTCGACTTCATCCAGAACTTCGCGACGATGGCCGGCGACCCGCCCGCGCCCGCACCGCCGGGAGGCTCCGAGGTCGAGGACATCCTCGACCGGACCAACACCGACGTGGCGTTCCGGCGTCTCGACATCCCCGCTGCGGTCGACCGCTTCTTCTCCGAGGCCTCCTCGGCGCTGAAGAGCGACTGACGCGCATGGCGGCGACTACCGGCTCTGCGGCGTCGACCCGGGACCGTGGCTCGCGCGGTCCCGGGTCGGGGCGGCGTCGCTACAGTCCCTTCGGGACCGACAACCTGTGGGGAAACCTCTTCCTGCTGCCGTGGTTCCTCGGCTTCGTCGGCCTCACCTTCGGTCCGATGCTCGTCTCGCTGTATCTGTCGTTCACCGACTATCCGCTGCTGTCCGCACCGAGTTGGATCGGCCTGGACAACTACGCGCGGATGTTCTTCCACGACCCGCGTTTCCTGCAGTCCGTACGCGTGACGCTCATCTACGTGGTGATCTCGGTACCCCTCGAGCTGACCTTCGCCCTCTTCCTCGCGCTCATCCTCAACCGCGGGCTGGCCGGTCTGGGCACGTACCGGGCGGTCTACTACGTACCCTCACTCCTCGGCGGCAGCGTCGCGGTCGCCGTGATGTGGCGGCAGATCTTCAGTGCAGACGGTCTGGTCAACAGGTTCCTCGCGGTCTTCGGCGTCACCGGTCCGAGCTGGGTCTCCTCGCCGGAGTACTCGCTGTACACGCTGATCATCCTCACGGTCTGGCAGTTCGGCTCGCCGATGGTGATCTTCCTCGCGGGACTGCGGCAGGTGCCGCCCGAGTTGTACGACGCGGCGTCGGTGGACGGTGCGAACTGGTGGCGGCGGTTCGTGCACGTCACGCTTCCGATGCTGACGCCGATCATCCTGTTCAACCTGATCCTGCGGACGGTCTCGGCGTTCCAGTCCTTCACCGGCGCCTACATCGTCAGTGGTGGCAGCGGTGGACCGTCGGACTCGACGCTGTTCTACACGCTGTACCTGTACCAGGAGGGATTCACCAACTTCCGGATGGGCTACGCCTCGGCGATGGCCTGGCTGATGTTCCTGACAGTCGGTGCGGTGACGCTCGTCAACTTCTTCATGAGCCGCTACTGGGTCCACTACGAGAGCGAAGACAGGTAGGAGGCTGACCCGTGGGCTTCTCGTCGACCTCGGTCCCGGTGTCGCGCGGCGGGGTGCACCGCGTTCCACGACTGGTGGCACACGTCGCACTCGTCGTCGGTGCGGTGATCATGATCTACCCGTTGGTGTGGATGCTCTCGAGTTCGGTGAAGCCGGCGGAGGAGATCTTCACCGACATCTCGCTCCTCCCGAGACACCTCACGCTCGCCAACTACCTCGACGGCTGGTCCGGGCTGGAGCTTCCGTTCGGGAGGTACTTCCTCAACTCGCTGCTGGTCTGTGCCGGCGCGATCGTGGGAAACCTGGTCGGTTGTTCGATGGCGGCCTACGCGTTCGCCCGGTTGCGCTTCCGCTTCCGGAACCTGTGGTTCGCGCTGATGATGGCGACCATCATGCTGCCCTCCCACGTCACGCTCATTCCGCAGTACGCGTTGTTCAACAGCATCGGCTGGACCAACTCCTACCTGCCCCTGATCGTGCCCAAGCTGCTCGCGACGGAGTCGTTCTTCATCTTCCTGATCGTGCAGTTCATCAGGGGCCTGCCGCGTGAGCTCGACGACGCCGCCAAGATCGACGGCTGTGGACCACCGGGCATCTACTGGCGGATCATCCTGCCGCTGCTGCGTCCTGCCCTGGTGACCACGACGATCTTCACGTTCATCTGGACCTACAACGACTTCTTCTCCCAGCTCATCTACCTGTCCGACTCGAGGCTGTTCACGGTGCCGCTCGCGCTCAGCCTCTTCCTGGACATGACGGGGGAGTCGGCCTGGGGGCCCATGTTCGCGATGAGCGTGTTGTCGCTGATCCCGGTCCTGGTGTTCTTCGTGGTGTTCCAGCGGATGATCATCGAGGGCATCTCGACCAGCGGTCTGCGGTCCTGAAGGAGGCCCGACGTGCGTTTCGGCCGGATCCACGCCATCCTCGAGGTCTTCGCCAACCACGTGTTGCTCAGCTTGTTGTGGCTGGTGGGATGCCTTCCGGTCGTGACCGTCCCGGCGTCGACCGCCGCGATGTTCGCGGTCACCCGGCGGTGGGCGGACGGCGACGAACCCCGACTCCTCGGCGAGTTCGCTTCCGCGTTCCGGCGTCTGTTCTGGCGGAGTTCGCTCGTCGGTGTCGTCTGGCTGGCGGCCGGAGCCGTTCTGCTCCTCGACTTCGTGATCATCGGTCACATGGAGGCGGGTGTGCGCCGGCCGTTGTGGGTGCTCCTCGCGGGCCTGAGTGTCATCTACGCGTTGACATCGGCGAACGTGGGCCCGGCGCTGACCGGCCGCGACGTCGGGTGGCGCCGCGTGGTCGCGAACGCTGCCCTCGTGGCCGCCGCCCAGCCGTTGCCGACCGCCGCGTCGGCGCTGGTCATGGCGTCGGCCGCGACGCTGGTGTGGGTCTTCCCGCCGGTGCTCCTCGTGCTGCCGAGCGTCACGGCGTACGTCGTGACCCGGTTGCACGTTCGTGCGGTTCGCCACCTGCTGGACCGGGAGACGGGTCGTACGCCGCGGTCGAGTCGTCAGCCGGTCTCGGGTTGAGCTGGCGGCGATATCCGGTTGTGGGACGGGCCCGGGTGGTGCTGAAGTGTGCCGGTGGACAGTGGTGTGGTGCTGGCGTGCTTCGACCAGCAGATGCGGCGGGACGCTCCTCCTGACGGACCGGGCGCACGGGTCGAGCGGGCCGACGACGTGGTGCGACAGGTCGGAGGCGACGCCGGCTGGAACGGAGTTCTGTGGTCGGAACTGGACGCCGACACCGCGGACGCGGCGATCGCCGCCCAGGTGCGCCACTTCCGCGAACTGGGCCAGGAGTTCGAGTGGAAGCTGTACTCCCACGACCGGCCCGTCGACCTGGCGGAGCGACTTCGGCGCGCGGGCTTCGCCGCGGAGCCTCCGGAGACGTTGATGGTTGCCGAAGTCGCCGCCCTGACCACCGAGGTCGAACTCCCCGACGGTGTCGATCTACGCCTCATAACCGATCCGGAGGCAGTCGACCTGGTGGTGGACGTGCACGAGCAGGCGTTCGGTGAGGACGGTTCCCGCTTCCGCGACAGCATCCGCGCCCAACTGGCGGAGCAGCCGGACAGGGTGGCCGTGGTCCTCGCCGTGGCCGGCGACGTGCCGGTGTGCGCGGCACGGATGGAGATGCCTCCGGGCACCGACTTCGCCAGCCTCTGGGGCGGGGGCACCCTGCCAACCTGGCGTGGACGTGGCATCTACCGGGCGACGGTCGCGCTCCGCGCCCGCATCGCCGCCGAGCGCGGCTACCGCTACCTCCAGGTCGACGCCTCGGACCAGAGCCAGCCGATCCTGGGGCGGCTCGGGTTCGTCGCGCTGAGCACCACCACGCCGTACGTGTACGAGGCTTAGCCTCAATCCGTGGACCGGGTGAGTGGGCCCTCGGCGCGGTAGCAGGGAAAGTGCCTTCTGGATCGGGAGAATCTGGAGTGTCGAAGTCCTGATCCAACCCGATCCAAAAGGCACTGGTAGTGAAGTTACCGTATGGGTGGTCGCGTGCGAGGCCGGTGTTCGATGATCAGAACCTGGTGTCGTGTGCGGGCCTGGTGCCGGTGATGGCGTTGGCCGAGCGGGCGGGCCTGTCGGAGCTGGTGGACGAGCGGGTCGCGATCCGGACCACGACGGTGAGGTCGGCAGCGGTGAACCCGGCGGGCAAGCTGACTTCGATCGTCGCGGGGATGGCTGCCGGCGCGGACTGTATCGACGATCTGGATGTGATCCGCTCTGGTGGGATGCGGCGGCTGTTCGGCGGGGTGTATGCGCCGGCGACGCTGGGCCAGTTTCTGCGGGAGTTCACCCACGGCCACTGCATGCAGTTGGCGTCGGTCGCGCGGGCGCACCTGGTCAACCTTGTCCAGGCCAGCGGGCTGCTCCCCGGCATCGAGACCCAGGCGTTCATCGACATCGACTCACTCCTACGCCCGGTCTATGGGCACGCCAAGCAGGGCGCGAGCTTCGGGCACACCAAGATCGCCGGCCGGCAGGTGCTGCGCCGGGGCTTGTCACCGCTGGCGACCACGATCAGCACCAGCCAGGGCGCGCCGGTGGTGGCCGGGATCCGGCTCCGCGCCGGACGGGCCGGGTCTGGGAAAGGTGCGGCGAGCATGGTGGTCGAAGCGATCGCCACCACCCGCGCCGCCGGGGCGGCCGGCGAAATCCTGATGCGGGGCGACTCGGCGTATGGCAACCACGCCGTGGTCGCCGCGTGTGTGAAAGCAGGGGCGCGGTTTCTCGGTGGTGCTGACCAAGAACCCGGCAGTGACCGCTGCGATCGCCTCCATCCCCGAGCACGCCTGGACCCCGGTGCACTACCCCGGCGCGGTCACCGATCCCGACACCGGTGAGTTGATCTCCGACGCCGAGGTCGCCGAGACGGAGTTCACCGCGTTCACCTCCACCAAACACCCGGTCACCGCCCGGCTGGTCGTGCGCAGGGTCCGTGACCGAGCCCACGACCAGGCCGGCGATCAGGAGCTGTTCCCGGTCTGGCGTCATCACCCGTTCTTCACCAACAACACCGAACCCACCGCGCAGGCTGACATCACCCACCGCCGGCACGCGATCATCGAAACCGTGTTCGCCGACCTGATCGACGGACCACTCGCACACCTACCCTCAGGCCGGTTCGCCGCCAACAGCGCCTGGGCGATCTGCGCAGCCATCACCCACAACCTGCTCCGCGCCGCCGGCACCCTCACCAGCCCCCGCCACGCCGCCGCCCGCGGCGCGACGCTGCGCCGCCACATCGTCACCGTCCCCGCCAGAATCGCCCACCCACAGCGCCGCACCGTCCTACACCTGCCCGAGCACTGGCCCTGGGCGGAACAGTGGAACACCCTCTGGCACAACGTGTTCCGCCCCGCAACCGGGCCACCACACGTCGCCTAAAACTAGCCACCCGCCACCAAGGCCCGACCGGAGACCAAAGGAAAGCTGGGCAGACCAGCAATCCCGGCCTGCCCACCCACCACCAACCACGACCCACCCACAACCAAGACCATCAACTCAGCGGGTCCACGGATCGAGGCTTAGGGTGCGTCTCCCACATCCTGCCTGACTCGCGATGCCCCGCATCCACGCTGGCCACGTTGTCCTCGTCGCGCGTAGAACACCGCTACGCGCTCCTCCTCCGCCTCGCCACCGCGGCGCGGATGCACCGCTCGCTTCACCGGCTCGATGTGGGAGACGCTCCCTAGGGCGCCTCTCCGACGATCGCGCGGAGCGCGGCCACATGGTCGCGGTAGGCGGCTCGACCGGCCGACGTCAACTGGAGCCAGACACGCTGGCGGGTGTCGCGAACCGCCTTGCGCTGTTGGACGTATCCGGTGTCGATCAGCACGCTCACATGCTTGCTGAGGACGGAGGCACTGACCTCCAGTCGCTCCTGGACGACGCTGAACTCGGCTTCGGCCACCGCGTCCAGGAGCGCGCAGATGCGCAGTCGGTTGGACGCGTGGATCGTGGCGTTGAAGCCATCGACGGGATTGTCGCTCATGCTCATGCCGACCTTCGGGCGCGTCGTCGGAAGAGTGCGCCGGAGGCCGCGATGATCAGCGCGCCGATGGCAGCCGCCGCCACCCACCAGTACGTCTGTCCGTACGCCACGTCCAGCACCGCGGCGGCGGCGAAGGTGAGGAAGATGCCGATGGTGGGAGGCCACACCAGGCGAGCATCGGCTCGACCAAGCTGTGCGCGGACACCGACTTTATTGACGTAGACGCGCACCAAGCCGCCGACACCTGCCAGCGCCACCAGGGTGACCACGACCGTGGCGGGCCCAGGCAGCAGTTGGCCCAGAGCGAGGACCGCGACCAGGAGGGCGAGGGCGGGGAAGTACCAGCCGGGAACGGGGATGGTTTCGATGCTGGATCGAGCCTGCTCGGCCGCGCGGAGGGCGACTCGTGCCTCCTCGGGTGTGGGGCGAGGGCTCGGACTGTCGGGGTGGGCGTCTGTTTCCATGGCGGAAAGAAAAGCATGCGACTTTCCAAGTTGTCAACTCGCGACTTTCCGATCCGGCAAGCGTGACCTTCGGGACGTGGACCGGCGAGCGTCCGCCGTCAGGTTGACCTAGAGCGCGCTCTAGGTCATACGTTCGTGGACATGGACCAGGAACGGAACAGCAGGAACACCGGATCGGGCGGCTCCGAGGTCCGTCAGGACCGCTTCGAGCATGGCCTGGAGGTCCTCAGCCGCATCGACGGTGAGAGCGGACACCGGGTCGTCGAATCCCTGAACGACATCTCGCCCGAACTCGGACACCAGATCGTCGCCTGGGCGTTTGGAGACATGTACGACCGGCCCGCGCTGCCGCCGCGGGACCGTCAGCTCGTCACCCTCGGCATGCTGACCGCGCTCGGTGGCTGCGAGGTCGAACTCGACGTTCACATCAACGCTTCCCTCAACGTGGGTCTCAGCCCCGAGGAGGTCGTCGAGGCCCTGCTGCACGCGGCGGTCCACTGCGGGATCCCCAGGTCGCTCAACGCCACCCTCGTCGCGAAGAAGGTCTTCGGCGAACGCGGACTGCTGCCGGTCGCGGGCTCGTGACGCGAAACGACTCCGCGTCCGACGTGTGGAGCGCCACGCCCCGGTATCACTTCGGGGTCTACGCCTACGTCGAGCGAGCGGGAGCGCTCCTCACCGTGCGGAAGACCCGCGGCCCGTACACCGGCCTGCTGGATCTTCCCGGTGGTGCGCCGGAACCGGGGGAGAGGCGAAGCGAGGCTCTCCGGCGTGAACTCATGGAGGAGTGCGGCGCCGAGTTGGTGACGTGCTCTGGCTGGAGGCATCTCTCGTTGCGAGTCCGGCAGGACTCCGAGGGAACGCCCATCGACTTCCACCACGAGGCGGACTGGGTGGTGGCGACGGTGACCGGCGGGTCGAACCCGCGCTCCGTCGACACGGCGGGCACCGAGTGGGCGGGACTGCGGGCCGGGCGCGAGCGGTTCAGCCCGCTGGTGCGCGCGGTCATGGCAGGGGTCAACCCGACCCGGTGACGTTTGGAGGATCTGTGCGCCGACTACCCGAACCAGACCATCCCCTGCCCGTGGCCCCGGGTCCAGGCGAGTGGCTTTCCGTCCAGTGCGAGCACGTTGTGCAGTGCCTCACCCGGCGGCTCCGCCAGCGCGTCGTAGGGCAGCACGTCGGGGTCCTCGACCGCGATCCAGTGGCCGGGCAGGTCACGTACCAGCTCGACGAACGCCTGCCGGCGGGGCCGCGGCACCTGGTACAGCACCGAGGTGTGGAACACCACGAGCGTCGCGCCAGCCGGCACCTTCTCGAGGAGTCCGGGCAGGTCGTCCACGAGGTCGCCGCGCACGAGCAGGGGCGGTTCGGCCGCGGCGACCGCTGCCGCGGCGCGCAGCCTGTCACGCCGGTGCGCGTGCTCCGGCCAGATGAGAGCGTCGAGCCACGCGACGTCGGCGGGGTTGGTCACGTCGAGTGGATTCAGGTCGATGCCGGCCCGCCACACCACCTCGGGAACCCCGGCCGGCGGTGTCATCCCGGTCGCCGCGCACTCGAGGACCGGATCGCCGGAACCGACCACGTGGTCGCCGTAACGGTAGCCGTACCGGTCGGGGTAGAGGCACAGGCCGGCGGCGGTGCCGACCTCCAGCAGGGCGAGCGGTTGCGGCAGCGAAGCCAGCACCGGCAGCAGTAGCGCGCACCGCCCGGCCTCGTTGGTCTGGGTGGCTCGGCCGCGCATCTCGAACTCGATCGCCGGCCAGTTGGCGACCGTGAAGTCATGGAAGTCCGCGGGGTCCTCGACCGGACCGCCGAGGAACCGCACGACGCCGAACAGCAGATTCGGCTGTCGTTTCGAAGGAGAGAGGGTGCCGAGCAGTGCGAGCAGTTCATCGTCGCGGGAAACGGCGAGCGACAGCCGCTCGTACGTCGCGGAGACGTCATGCGCCTCGCGGATGGCGAAGTCGGCGTACAAGTCGGCGGTCGTCATGGGCACCACCCTCTCAGACCTGACCGTCCACGCCGCCGTGTCACGACGACTGGACGTGTGAACAACGAGAGACCTGGGTCCGCAGGCCCGGTCGCAGAAACGGAAGAGACAGATGAAGTACAGAGTCCTAGGCGGAACGGGCATCTCGGTCAGCGAGTTCGCCCTCGGCACGATGATGCTCGGAGCGATGGGCAACACCGACCACGACGAGTCGGTACGCATGATTCACACCGCCCTCGATGCCGGCATCAACTTCGTCGACACCGCCGACGTCTACTCCCAGGGCGAGTCGGAGGAGATCGTGGGCAAGGCCCTCAAGGGCCGCCGCGACGATGTCGTCCTCGCGACGAAGTTCGCCCTGCCGATGGGATCCGACCGCAACCACCGCGGCGGCTCTCGGCGATGGGTCATGCAGGCCGTCGAGGACAGCCTGCGGCGGCTCGACACCGACCACATCGACCTGTACCAGATGCACCGGCCGGACCACGGCACGGACATCGACGAGACGCTGTCGGCGCTCTCGGACCTCGTTCACGCCGGCAAGGTACGGGCGATCGGCGGCTCCTTCTTCTCACCAGCCCAGGCCGTCGAGGCCCAGTGGACCGCCGAGCGGCGCGGCCACCAACGCTTCCGTACCGAGCAACCGCCGTACTCGATCCTGACCCGAGGCATCGAGGCCGAGGTCCTGCCGACCGCCCAGCGTTACGGCATGGGTGTGCTGACGTTCGGTCCGCTGAACTCCGGATGGCTGTCCGGACGCTCCGACCCGACCAGCGGCCACCGCAACGCCGGGGCCGGGGCGAAGATGTTCGACCTCGACGAGCCAGGCGTACGTGCCAAGGCGGACGCCGTGGACAAGCTGAAGGCGCTCGCGGCCGAGGTGGGGGTGTCCCTGCCGCACCTTGCCATCGCGTTCGTACGCTCGCACCCCGCGATCACGTCGGTCATCATCGGTCCCCGCAGGCCTGAGCAGCTCGAGGACCTGCTGGCCGGTGCCGACCTCGAACTCGATGCGGACGTCCTGGACCGGATCGACGAGATCGTTCCGCCCGGTGTGGACGTCAATCCCGACGACTTCTACATCGACCCGACGCCCCCGATCCTGGACAAGCGCCTGCGTCGTCGCTGACCGACGCCTTCCCCGACTTCGACGGTCACCTCGCCGTCGCGGTCTGCCCAGGCGGCTCGTACGCGGGGAGACTGTCGAAGTCGGGAAGGTCGGCGAGGTAGACGTTCGCGTAGCCGACGTGGTCACTGGTGAAGAGCACCTGACGGCCGTCGGGGGTGAGCCTCGGGTGCACGTGGTTCGTGCCGATGTGGAACGAACAACGGTGCGTGAGAAGGATCCTCGGCCCGTGCCAGCCGTCCTCGTGGAAGCGCCACAGCCGCAACTGCTGCTCGGACTTGCTCCCGTCTCCGACGATCAGGGACAGATCGTTGCTGTGGAAGTGCATCGAGCCCTGTGACAGTGGCGCTTCCGTACGCTCGGTGTTGTCGTAGCGGACGGAACCGAAGAACGGCGATTCGCCCTTGCGCCAGCCGTGGTAGCCGATGTGTTCGCCGTCGGCGAGCCAGTACTCGTGACCGACGCGCTCGCCCGGCGCCTGCGGCCTGATCTTCCAGGTCTCGCCGGTACGCATGTCCAGACCCCAGATGCGGTGTTCGACCTTGTACCACGGACCTTCGTGGCAGTAGGTGAGGATGTGGGGCAGCTTCGGCGAGGTGTTGACGTGGTTGAGCCAGCGCTTGTCCTCGAGGACGATCTCTTCCGGGCCACCGTCGGTCGGCACCCGAACCACTCGTGACAACGGGCGCAGGTCGAAGGTCTGGTCGATCCGAACACCACGGTCCGACATCTCGATGGACAGCCGGTCGGCGACGTCCTCGAAGACGTTGGTGCAGACGTACCTGCCGTCGGCCGTCACGTTGACCGTGCGGGCCCGGAAGCCCGGTGGTGTCTCGTAGAGAACGCGCTCCCGCAGCGTCACGAGGTCGAGGGCGTGGAGTTGGGTGCCGTACCAGTAGTACGCCTCCCCCCGGACCGGGTTCGTGCCCGAGTGCATGAACTGCACCTCGGCCGAGGGAGAGAAGGACGGCAGGTCGGTGAGCTGGGTGATCTGCCCGTCTCGCAGATCGACGCCGTACAGGTTGGGAACGTTGTTCCGGTCGGAGCTGACCAGCAGCTTGCTGCCACCGGCGTACCAACCAGGGTTGGTGAAGTAGAGGTGGGTCGTGTGGCCTCTGTGGTTGGTCAGCTGGGTTACCTTCACCCCCGTCTCGGGGTGGTTGAACGTTCGCCATTCGGCATCGTAAACGTCACCCTTGGCCACGTCGCTGACACTCCGTTTCTGCGCTAGGCGTCATTCGCTGAAGTACCACTGCTGGGGATTGACGGAGACGGGAGTGCTGAAGATGAACGAGGACGGCATGCTCTCCGGGACGTTGCGCAAGGTGTTCTTGACAACGGCGAAAGTGGGCGCGATGAGGCTCGTTCCGATGTGGTAGAAGTACTCCTTGCTGATCTGGAGTATCCGCTTCATCATCTCGTCGCGGCGGGTCTGGTCGTTCGTCGCCTTGAGGTCGTCGTAGAGCTCCATCTGCTCGCGAACGGGCGCGGGTGGTTCCTCTCCGCTGCCACCCTGGGTCTGGTACCAACGAAGCCACAGGGGTGCGTAGTTGATGGACTCCACGCCGGACGGGAAGTACCAGTCGGTGCGCAGGATGGGCTCGAGCAGGCCGCCGCCCTCGGAGTCCCAGACGGTCGCGTCGTGCTGGTTGGCCAGCCGGCGTTCCTCGAAGAGCGCCCGCGAGACGGAGTTGAGCCGCATGTCGATCCCGACCTGGCGCCACGTCGCCCGAATCATGTCCAGACCCGACACCTGGACCTTGACCTCCGGCCGGACGTCGACGGCGAAGGAGATGCGCTCGCCGTCCGGCCCTCGACGGAAGCCGTCGTCGTCGCGCTCCCGGTACCCGGCGCGGTCCAGATGCTCGTTGGCCCGGGTGAGGTCGAACTCCGTGTACTGCTTGGCGAGTTCCTCGTCGTAGTAGGGGGAGTCCGGTCGGGGTGCCGCCTGGTAGGGCTCGCCCTGGCGCTGGTAGGCCGCGTTGATGATCTCCTGCCGGTTGATCGCGTACGACAGGCCGACGCGGAAGTCGCGGTTCTGGAAGATCTCGCGCCTGACCGGATCGCGGTGGGTCAGGTTGAGGGAGATGACGAGGGTGTTGGAATTGGTCGGTACCTCCTCGCTGAGGCGGTAGTCGCCCTTCTCTCGCTCCCGGGCCAGCACCGGTTTGTTCTCCAGGTCGTTGATGTTTCGGTCCTGCATGTCGATCTCGCCGTTGGTCGCCTTGAGGATCATCACCTGGGGATCACCGACGACCGCGTAGACAACGGAGTCGATGTAGGGCAGCTGGCTGCCGTCCGGGTCGACCTTGAAGTAGTACGGGTTGCGTTCGAGGACCAGCCGGTTGTCCTCGTCGAAGGTGTTGGTGGGAAGCCAGGCGTGTAACCGGGGGAGCGCGGGATTGGTCCAGGCGTCGTGCTGGGCGAGGAAGAGCTGGCTCCAGTCCGACATGCGCTTCTGCGCGGCGAGCTGTGCGGCCTTGTCGTTGTACTTGGCGTGGAACTGCTCCAGATAGCGCCGTGGAGTCATGGTGAGTTCCGCGGCGTAGGGCGTCGCCAGGTTGTAGAGGAAGAGACTCTGCGGCTCACTGAAGACGAACTGGAAGGAGTGCTCGTCGAGCACCTCGAGCCGGGCCGCCTTGTCGCCGCTGACGTAGAGCGTGCGCAGCTCCGGGAACAGCTGCTTGTTCAGCAGGTAGTCGTCGTAGGCGAAGGCCACGTCCGCCGCGGTGAACGCCGTGCCGTCGGACCACTTGAGGCCCGCGCGCAGATGGAAGACGAACGTTCGGCCGTCGTCGGCGACGCTGTAGCGCTCGGCGACATTGGGGATCACCTTCTCGAACTTCGTGTCCCAGCGAACGAGGTTCTCGTATCCGACCGTGCGGTCCAGCCAGGCCGTGTCGCTGGGGCCGAGGATGGTCGTGTCCCAGGTCCCGCCGTAGATCCCCACCCGATCCACCGGCTCGAGCACCATGGGCCGGGCCGGAAGCCGCTTCTCCAGGGCGGGCAGCTTGCCCTGCTTCACTCGCTCCGCGAGAGCGGGAGCTTCCTTCCCCTTCGCGACGCGAGGAGGCTCCTTACTGCCCTCCGGAGCGGTGGACAGCCAGCTACAGGCCGACACCGGACCCATCGCGGCCGCCAGGGCCACACCGGAGCGCAGGAGATCTCGTCGGCTGGACCGGTACGGGCTCGCGGGCGACGGACGCATTCTCGGTCTCCTTGTCTTGGCCCGGTCCTGTCGATCCGCGGCGGTGAGAAGGAGACAGGTCGGAGATGGAGTCGAGCGTGGCGCGCGGCCCGTGAACGAGATGCCACGCAGGGTCGAAGTCGCCACGATGATAGATCAGTTCGCTCACTCATCGCGTCCGTCAGGTCCACAAGCGGTCACCGCCAGGGCCGAGCGATGCGGTGACGCGGCGGCGGCTCACGTCGCCCGTCGCCGCCCCTCAGGAGTGCCGGGTGCCAGGGCGAAGCCGAACCCAGTAGCCGCCAGCGAGATCGGGAAGGATCGTCTCGGGGAAGTTCCCGACCCGCCACCCGGCGGCGTCGAAGCAGGCCTTGACGCGGGCAGCCAGGGCCTTGCGGTGCTCGAGTTCCCGCTCCCGGTGGAGCCGGATCTCCAGCATCGTGCCCTGCAGGTGCGGGCGCACGATGTAGGCGGACCTGCCGATTCCCTCGGCGTCGAGCATGGCCTGCCCCTCCACCGCACGGACCGTCATGTCGGCGTGGCGCTGCGCGGCCGGGTCGTCTGGTGGCGGGGAGACAGGTGCGGGTTCGATCACGGAGTGCGCTCCAGCGTCAGGTCGTGCCCGGCGCGGACCTCGCGGTCGTGCGCCGATCCGGACGTACGTGCGCCGGACGTCCGTTCGACGTCCGGCGGTGGCCTTCGCACGAGGGTCGCATCCGCTCTCGCCGTTGGCCAATCGGCGGCGCGTGGGTGTTCTCTCACCCGCTGTGAGCGTGTTGCTGTCGATAGGTGCGCGGCGAGGCGCCGGTGACGCGCTTGAACGCGTTGCTCAGCGCGCTCTCGGAGCTGTAACCGATGGCCTGCGCGATCGCGCCGAGGGTGTCGTTGCCGTGCCGCAGGCGGTGGGAAGCGAGTTCGATCCGCCACCCGGTGAGGTATTCGAGTGGTCCGGTGCCCACCGCGGACTTGAAGCGGGCCGCGAGCGTCGAGCGTGAGACGGCACTGACCCGCGCGAGTTGCTCGACGCTCCAGGGACGGGCGGGGTCGGCGTGCATCGCGTTCAGGGCGGTCGCGACCACCGGGTCGGAGAGTCCGGTGAGCCATCCGCTGACCGATCCTGGTTCGCTCGCCAGGTGCAGGCGCAGGACATGGATCAGCATGACGAGGGCGAGATGTTCGGCCACGAGGTTCGCGGCGACCGATCTGGTCCGAAGCTCCGACTCGATCTGGGTCAGTGCCCACTGCATGCTCGCGGCCTCCGGGGTGCCGGCGGGGACGTGGATGACAGGCGGCAGAGCGTCGAGCAACAGCACCCGGGCGCGGTCTTCGAAGGAGAACCGTCCTCCTATCAGGGCGACGTCCTCGCCTTCTCCGGTACGCGCCATGCCGCCCTCGGCCGCCTCGAAGATCGGCTGCGCGTCGACCGGCGTGAGATCGAGATCGGAGCACAGCGAGAACGCCCGCGGATGGGTGAGGAGGAAGCAGTCGCCCTCACGCAGAGCGATCGCTTCGTCGAGTCCTTCGATCCTCACGTAGCACTGGCCGCGGCGGACGGTGTTGAACTTCACTCCGGATGGCGGGGGGAACCGCAGTGCCCAGTGTCCGCCGGCGATCAGGCCGGTCGAGAGGTGGCTGGTCGTGCCGAGCAAGGACAGCACGTCTTCCAGTGGATCCATCCCACCCCTTCCTGGACGACGGAGCATGAATATCGAACGTCGCAGTATAGGAAGTCCGAAAGCCGCGTCTCGGCTCGGGTGGTCCAGGGCGCCGGACGACCTCCTGGCACGTGGAGGAGGTCAGGTGAGGTGTCGGTTCAGTCGGTGATGGAGGCGCGGAACCGGTAGCGGTCGCCACGGTAGATCGCCACCGTCAGCTCCAGGGGTCTTCCGTCCTGGTTGAAGGCCAGTTGCTGGGCCACTAGGACGGGGGTCGCTTCGGTGAGTTCCAGGAACTCAGCTTCCTCCCGCAGCGGTTGCCGAGCCTCGACCGAGTAGTCCGCGACGCGGGGGAACTGTGGCGGTTCCGCGTTGCGCAGCGTCGCGTAGAGCGAGGCGGTGGTGAAGTCGGTGGTCGCGAGGTCGGGGCACAGGGCCAGGGGGAGCCGGTTGTGCTCGAGGACGACGACCAGGTCCTCGAGGTAACGCAGCCGGCGCATCTCGAAGAGTTCGGCGCCGGGACCGATCCGCAACGTCTCCGCCTCGGCGACGGTGGCGGGGCGGGTGCTGGAGGAGAGGATCCTGGTGCGGACCCGCAGTCCCTGTTCGACCGCGTAGTCGGCGAAGCCCCGCACCGTGTGCCGCGGTCGGGTGGAGGTCGCGCCGTCGCCGGGGCCGTCGACCGGCTCCTCGTCGGCCTGGGCCACGAACCAGCCGCGGGCGGCGGAGGACTCCACTCGGCCGCGGGCGGCGAGGTCGGCGAGCGCGGCACGCATCGTCACCCGGGACACGCCGTACTGTGCCGCGAGGGTGCGTTCGGACGGCAACCGGTCTCCCGGCTTCGCTCCACCCGCGGCCATGTCGGCCCACAGCCGCGCGGCGACCTGGGCGTACAACGGCAGCGCGACGTCGCCCAGGAGCCCCTGCGGGAGAGGAGGAATGTCCGATTGATGCATACCAGAACCATACCAAGAGGCGGCTTTGACGGCTTAGAATTAAGACCAGTATCATGCCAGTAAGCCGCTGGGGCCAGTGACGATGCCCTGGGACGATGGAAGAGGTGCATCACGCGAAGCCCGCTGGATGAAGTCATCCACCACCAGAAGTCCGGTCAGCCCCTCGGCATCCCTTCCGTTTGTTCCGCACATCCGCTCGTCATCGAGGCCGCCGTCCTGCAGGCGCGGGAGACCGGCGGCTTCGTCCTGATCGAGGCGACTTCCAACCAGGTCGACCAGTACGGCGGATACACCGGACTGCGTCCGGCCGACTTCCGCGACCTCGTGCATGAGATCGCGCAGCAGCACGGCCTGCCGCTCGACCGGGTCGTCCTGGGTGGCGACCACCTGGGCCCCAACACCTGGCGCGCCCGACCCGCCGAAGAGGCGATGGTGGAGGCGGAGGCTCTCGTGGCGGCCTACGTCGAGGCCGGCTTCACCAAGATCCACATGGACTGCAGCTTCTCCTGTGCCGACGACCCGACACCGCTGACGGACGACATCGTCGCCGAACGCGCCGCCCGACTGATCGAGGTGGCCGAGCGGA
Organism: Actinopolymorpha pittospori; assembly: GCF_014873875.1. GTDB lineage: Bacteria > Actinomycetota > Actinomycetes > Propionibacteriales > Actinopolymorphaceae > Actinopolymorpha > Actinopolymorpha pittospori. The sequence continues at coordinate 5,248,860 of NZ_JADBEM010000001.1, forward strand.
CCGCGGGGGAGAAGGCCGCCGGGATCCGCTACGTCATCGGCACGGAAGTACCCGTGCCGGGTGGCGCCGCCCACGAGATCGAGGGCGGGCTGGCGCCCACCACCCCGAGCGCGGCGCGGGCCACCGTCGAACGCCACCGCCAGGCGTTCGCCGAGCATGGCCTGCAGGAGGTCTGGTCGCGCGTGCTGGCTCTCGTCGTCCAGCCCGGCGTGGAGTTCGACCACCTGCAGGTCGTCGACTACCTCCGGGACCAGACGCAGGAGTTGCGCACGGTCCTCGACGCCGAGCCCGACATGGTCTTCGAGGCGCACTCCACCGACTACCAGACGATCGAGGCGCTCACCGCCCTGGTCGAGGATCACTGGGCGGTCCTCAAGGTCGGGCCCGGCCTGACCTTCGCGCTTCGCGAAGCGTTGTTCGCGCTCGCCGCGATCGAGGACGAACTCCTGCCCGAGGCCGACCGGTCCCGGCTGCCCGAGGTCGTCGAGCAGCGGATGCTCGCCGAGCCCGGACGGTGGGAGGGCTACTACGGCGGTGACGCGGACGAGCAACGGATCGCCCGCCGCTACAGCTACAGCGACCGGATGCGCTACTACTGGCCCGATCCGGAGATCGACAAGGCGCACCGGAAGCTGCTGGACAACCTCACGGCGCGGGACATCCCCTTGCCGCTGCTCAGCGCGCACCTGCCCGACCAGTACACCCGCGTCCGTCGCGGAGAGCTCGCCGTCGAACCGCGGGCCCTGGCGATCGACCGAGTCCGCGACGTCCTGCGTGCGTACGACCGTGCGTCCCACCCTCAGCAAGGGGAGAACCTGTGACCAGCTCCACCGGAACAGCCTCGCGAGGTGCCGGGGCCGAAGCCACGACCCGTGAGATCGCCCAGCAGCCCAGGCTGTGGCGGGAGGTCGAACGTCTCGTCTCCGCGCGGCGTGCCTCGCTCGAGGAGTTCCTCGCTCCGCTGGTCGCTCACGAGAACCTCCGGGTCGTCCTCGCCGGCGCGGGAACGTCGCACCACGTCGGCCAGATCCTGGCGACGACGCTGGCTCGGCGGCTCGGACGTCGCGTCGAGGCGATCGCGACCACCGACATCGTGGCCGACCCGCACGGGTCGTTCGCGCAGGACGTGCCCACCCTGCTCGTGTCCTTCGCGCGTTCGGGTGACAGCCCGGAGAGCGTGGCGACCACGGAACTCGCCGAGCAGTGCCTGTCCGAGTGCCACCACCTCGTGATCACCTGCAACTCGGCGGGCCATCTCGCGCGCACCCACGCCGAGCGCCCGAAGTCCCAGGTGCTGTTGCTGCCGGCGGAGTCCAACGACGAGGGCTTCGCGATGACGTCGAGCTTCACCTGCATGACGCTCGCGGCGCTGCTGACGTTGGGCGGCACGAGCTACGACGGGCTGGGCGACCGGCTGGCCGCCGCCGCCGAGCGGGTGCTGGCCACGGTCGACGCGAAGGCGCACACGCTGGTCGACCAGGCACCGGAGCGCCTCGTCTACCTCGGCAGCGGGGCCCTGCGCGGGCTCGCGGCGGAGTCGGCGCTGAAGGTCCTCGAACTCACCGCCGGTCAGATCGTCGCGACCTCGGAGTCCTCCCTCGGATTCCGGCACGGTCCGAAGGCGATCCGTAACGACAACACGGTCGTGATCACGTACGTCTCCAATGATCCCTACACCCGTCAATACGACCTTGACATCGTTGCCGAGCTGCTCGAGGGAGCCCGGCCGGGTGGCGTCGTCACCGTCGCGGCGAGCACGGCCGGGCTGCCGGAGGAGAGCACCTGGCTGCTCGAGGGCCTCGAGGACGTGGACGATGCCGCGCTGGCGCTTCCCGCGATCGTCTGTGCCCAGCTCATCGGCCTGTACGCGTCGCTGGGCCTCGGCCTGACCCCGGACAACCCGTTCCCCTCGGGTGAGGTCAACCGGGTGGTGCAGGGCGTGACGCTGCACCGGCTCAGAGCCTGAGCCGAGCTGGTTACCGGCTCGCGGGCCGGTGATCCGTCGCCGCGGACACCTGGCCGCCGGCGAGATCGTTGACGACAACTCGACAGCGGCGCCGATGTGGACGCCGACGGAGGTGCACGATGTTCCTGGGAGTCGACGGCGGGGGAACCAAGACAGCGTTCTGTCTCGTCGATTCGGCAGGTGCCGTTCTGGGGCAGGCCCGCACCGCGGGGAGCTACTACTTCCCCGAAGGTGTGGGCCTGGTCGAACGCGTCCTCGCCGAGGGCATCCAGGCCGTGTGCGCCGACGCGGGCATCGCGCCCGCGCAGATCTCCTACGCCTTCTTCGGACTCGCGGGCTACGGCGAGGCGGCGGCCGACCTCCCGGCACTGGACGCGGCGCCGCGGGCGGTGTTGGGCCACGACCGCTACGCCTGCGACAACGACATGGTCTGCGGGTGGGCGGGGTCACTCGGAGCGGCGGACGGCATCAACGTCGTCGGCGGGACCGGTTCGATCTGCTACGGCGAGAAGGACGGTAAGGGGGTCCGCACCGGCGGTTGGGGTGAGATCTTCGGCGACGAGGGCTCGGCGTACTGGGTGGCGATCCGCGGCCTGAACGCCTTCAGCAGGATGAGCGACGGCCGGCTGGCCGAAGGTCCGCTCGCCGAGGTCTTCCGCCGGCACCTGAAGCTGAGCTCGGACCTCGACGCGATCGACGTCGTCCACAACCAGTGGCAGGGCGGCCGGCCCGAGATCGCGGCGCTGAGCCGGCTCGTCAACGAGGCGGCCGAACTCGGCGACGCGACCGCGACGAGGATCCTTTCCGACGCCGGCGCCGAACTCGCCCAGCACGTGGACGTCACCAGGAACCGGGTCGGCTTCGCGGCGGAGGCGGTCGTGGCGGTCTCCTACTCCGGCGGGATCTTCTCCGCCCCCATCGTGCGCGAGTCGTTCTCCCGCGAACTGGAGAAGCGGGCGGGCGCCTACGAACTCCGGCATCCGCTGTACGAGCCGGTCATCGGCGCCGCGCTCTATGCCGCGAAGCTCGCCGGCACCCCACTCGACCAGACGGCACTGGATCGCCTGGCCTCCGTCGACACGTCCGGGGGGAACTGAGGAGGCGACCACGACGGGCACCACGACCACGGCAACCGCCAAGCACAGCTGGATTCTGTACGGGGCGCTGCTGGTTGTGTTCTGGGGCGTCTGGGGAGCGTTCTCCAACGAGCCGCACGCGAGGTTCGGCTACCCCGACGGGATGGTCTACGTCATCTGGTCGCTCACCATGCTGGTTCCGGCGTTCTTCGCCCTGCGTGGTCACCGTTTCGACCGTCGGCCCGTCGCCGCGACGTACGGACTGCTCGCCGGGCTCACCGGTGCGGGCGGCCAGTTGCTCCTGTTCAACGCACTCGCCAATCGGCCGGCGTACCTGATCTTCCCGGTGGTCTCGCTGTCTCCGGCCGTCACCGTCCTCACGGCGTTGGCCTTCCTGCGCGAACGCATCGGACGCCTCGCCGTCGTGGGGTTGGTCGCCGCCCTCGCCGCGATCGTGCTGCTCAGCATTCCGGCCGGGGGAGGGGGTTCGGCGGCGTCCGGGCCCTGGTTGGTGATGGCGATCATCGTGTGCGTGGCGTGGGGAGCGCAGGCCTACTTCATGCGGAAGGCCGCGACGCTCGGCGTCAACGACGCGACGACGTTCGGTTGGATGACGATCAGCGGGCTGCTGCTGATACCGGTCGCCTTCGTGATGATGGGCGGCTTCCCCGGCAACGCCCCGTGGCAGGCGCCCGCGCTGACCGCCGGTACCCAGGTGCTCAACGCGATCGGCGCGTTGTTCCTGGTCATGGCGCTCAGCCGCGGCAAGGCCACGGTCGTGTCGCCCGTCACCAACGCGCTCGCGCCGGTTCTCACCGTCATCCTGTCCCTGGCGGTGTACCGGACGTTGCCGTCGGCCCTTGGTGGCATCGGCATCGTGTTGGCGTTGGCGGGTTCGACGCTGATGGTCTACAGCGACGAGAAACGCGGCGAGGAGACGGTCACCGCGGGCGCGGAGGCGGGCGTCAGTGAGTCTCGCTGGGGACGACGCTCACCGTCGCGTCGACATCTCCATCTGTGGGCGGTGGGTCACAGGTCAGCGGGACACCCGCGGAGATAGCTCCGGGCTCTTGCCCTGGCACGATCCTGAGCTCCGCCGAAAGCCCGGTCAGTACTATTTCGACGGGTAGCAACGCGAATCCGAACACACAGGTCTTGGTCTGGCCCCCGCAGTAGCGACGTGTCCACCGTTTTGGATAGGAGCGAAGGCGCATGGGAGCAGCACCTCTGGTGATCACCGACGTCCGCGCGAGTGATGTCCGTGGTGTCCCGATGGGACAGGGACTGGTGACGCCATGGAGTCGTAGCGTCCATCACACCCGCGACTATCTCGCGGTACGGATCGAAACGGATGCCGGCATCTGGGGGCTCGCCCTCGACGGTGACTGGGACTCCATCCCCATGACCGCCGAGGCGGTCCGAACTCACGTGGCGCCGCATCTCGTCGGCCGCTCCGTGTTCGACCTGGAGGCCCACTCGCGACTGCTCGGCAACGTGGGCGCACCAGGCCGGTTCTATTTCATCGAGATCGCACTCTGGGACATCATCGGCAAGGCGCTCGGCAAACCGCTGTGTGAGTTGTGGGGAGGACGCGACGACCGGGTCGTCGCCTATGCAAGCACGGTGCACTACGGAAAGACCCCGGCGGAGCGCGGCGAGGACTGTCGACGATACCTGGCCAGGGGGTATCGAGCGGTGAAGCTCCGCCTGAGTGAGGACACGATCGACAAGGACCTGGAACTCGTGGCCGCCTGCCGCAGCGCGGTCGGCGACCAGATGGACATCCTGGTCGACGCCAACCAGGCGGGTCGTCGTCCGGACGACCCTCGGGCCTGGACTCTGCAACGCGCCCTCGACACCGCCCGCGGCCTGGCCGAGCTGAACGTCGGCTGGCTGGAGGAACCGCTGTCGTACGCGATGGTCGACGAGAGCAGGCGGTTGGCGGCCGAGGCCGACCTGCCGATCTCCGGGGGTGAAGGAAAGCGCGGCCTCCAGCAGTTCTGGCAGGTGCTCCAGGGCGGGCTCTACAACATCCTGCAGCCTGACCCGGTGACGTCCGGGACCCCGACGACGCTGCTGAAGGTCGCCAGCTTCGCGGATGCCGCGGGACTGCCGGTGGCCTTCCACCACGGCAAGGGCGGAGTCGGGATGCTCGTCGCCCTGCACATGCAGGCGGCGATGGGTGCCCGCAAGTACCTCGAGGTCATGGACGACCCCGGTTACTGGAACCCGGACGGATTCCAGGTCGGTTTCAGGGCACCGGTGTTTCCCGACGCCGACGGTATCGTCCGCTGCCCTGACCGGCCCGGTCTGGGCGCCGACTGGGATCCCGACTGGCTGGAGAAGCACCAGCTCGCGGGGTAGGCGCGCGCGATCCCCGAAACGGTGGGAAACAGACCCTTCAGGCCTCGGCCCGGACCCCACGGCTCGCCGTGCCGGCGCTGGGGAGCGCGGCGTGGGTCACCACCGTCGTGGGTACGACGATGCGCCGTGGCAGGGTGGACTGGTCGACGTCGCCTCCGGCCATGCGACCGGCGAGCAGCCGAGCGGCGTGCCGGCCAAGGGATTCGGCGTCGTAGGTGACCACCGTGACCGGGACGGTGAGCACGTCGGCGAGTTCGAAGTCGTCGAATCCGGAGATCGTGGCCACCACCTGGTTGCGGCGCAGTGCGCGGTAGGCGCCGATGGTGTTGCGGTTGTTGGTGCAGAAGATGGCCGTCGGGGGTTCGGGCAGGGCGAGAAGCTGGTCGGCCGCCGCCTCGGCGGAGGCGAGGTCCTGCTGGGCGCGTCGGACGTAGTCGTCGGGCAGCGGAACGCCCGCCTCCTCCAGCGCGGCACAGAATCCGCGGTAGCGCTCGGAGCCGGTGTAGACCGACGGGGGGTTGCCCAGGAATCCGATCCGTCGGTGACCAGCGGCCAGCAACGCGTTCGTGGCCGCGTGCGCGCCGCCGAAGTCGTCGACCAGCACGCAGTCGGCGTCGATACCGCTCGGCGGTCGTCCGACCATCACCACCGGTGGGCCGCCAGGAAGCTCCTCCGCGAGGTAGGCCTGGGTGGGACCGGCGGGCACCAGGATGATCCCCTCGACCTGGCGGCTCGCGAGGTCGCCCACCGCGTCGCGTTCGCTGGCCGGGTCGCCCGCGGTGTTGGTCAGCATCACCCGGCGGCCCTGCGGGGCGAGTTCGGCCTCGATCCCCAACGCCAGCGCCGCGTAGAACGGGTTGCCGAGGTTGGTCACGATCAGGCCGACCGTCCCGGTGCGATGGCGTTGCCGGAGGCTTCGGGCCACGGCGTTCGGCCGATAACCGAGCACCTTTACCGCCGCCTCGACCCGCTCGCGGTTGGTCTGGCTGACCGTCGGGCTGCCCCGCAGGACACGGGACACGGTCATGGCGCTCACCTGCGCCAGGGCGGCGACCTCGCGAATGGTCGGCGTCCCCGGAACTCGGGCTGTCTCCACCATGGCTCCTCGGGTCAGGTGCGTCCGAGAATAGGTCACCGACGGGCCGCGTCGTGGGCCGTGAGCGCCGCACCGAGCAGCGGCGCCTGAACCGGTCGCCGTGCCACGGCCATCGGCAGCTCCTCCAGTGCTGGTACGGCCTCGACCATCCCACGGCGTACCGACGGGCCGAACAGGTCCCAGGACGCCGACATGGAGCCGCCGACCACGACGACGCCGGCGGCGAAGCTCGCGAACCAGGGCGCGAGCGCCCTGCCGAGGTGCGCGAAGCCCTCGTCGAGAACCCGCTCCGCGACCGCATCGCCGGACCGCGCCAGCTCGGCCAGCTCCGCGACGTCCTTCCGCGTACCGGTCAGCTCTTCGTAGCGGGCGATCAGCGCGCGCCGGGAGATGGTCTCCTCCAGCGGAGCGTCGGCGTACCGGACGAGGTCGGCCCGACCTTCGGGAGGGACGCTGGGCCCGACCCGGACCGCCTTGCCCGACTCCAGGAAGGTCGAGCCGATGCCGGTGCCGAGGGTGATCCCGACGACGCGTTCATGGCCCCTCGCGACGCCGAACGCCCACTCGCCGCCGGTGAAGGCCTCGGCGTCGTTGACGAAGGCGAAACCGCCGGCGCCGGGGAGGCGCTCGGCGAGCTCCGCTCCCACGTCGACGCCGTACAGCGAGTCGAACTTGCCGACGTCGCGGTACCACGCCACACCTGCCGCGTAGTCGAACGGACCGGGAACCGCCACGCCCCAGATCGAACCCGGCCCGGCGGCAACGCTGCGTGCCGCCTCGGCCAGGTCGTCGAGGATCTGCGCGGCGGACTCGTCGTGGGCCAGCGACCTACGCACCGTCGCCGTCACGGCCGGCGCGTCCTGGCGGAGATCGACCAGGGCGGCGGTGACGTGGGTGCCGCCGACCTCGAGTACGGGCACGGGTTCGTGGGTCATCGGAGCAGGTCCCTCACCGGACGTACGCCTTCACCACACGGCTGGTGTCGCCGGCGAGGCCGGTCACCGTGTACCGACCCACGGCCGCCGGGATGACCAGCGTCTCGGCGTAGTTCACGACGTGCTCGACGCCGGCGTCCGTACGCACCACGACGCCAGGACCCTCCACCACGTTGATGACCTGGAACCGATCGGCGGTGTTCTGCGGCGCCTCCACCCCGCCCTCGATCGAGACGCGATGGATGGAGAAGAACATCTCGGGGAGCTGGCCGATCATCTCCTCGCTCCAGCCGTCGGCGCGGACCAGGGCGCGCGGCTCCTGCACCAGGTCCTGTCGAACGGCCTCGCCGGTGCGCTGCGTGTTGAGGTTGCGGAACGCGTGCTCCACGTGGACCGGGCGCTGGCGGTCGGCGGCATCACGGCGCAGCCAGTCGTAGAACCGCAACGAGTACAGGTAGGGCGTCGCGCTGATCTCCAGGACGACGTTGCCCTTGCCGCTGCCGTGCGGCGTTCCCGCCGGGATGAGGAACAGCTGGTGCGGCGTGGCCGGGAAGGTCTGGACGTAGCGCTGGATGTCGAACGCGACGCCGTCGTGGTCGGCGCGGTGAGCCTCCTCGTGGAAGCGTTCGACGTCGATGTCCTCCCGTAGGCCGAGGAACACCTTGTTCTGTTCCTCACCGACCATCAGGTAGTAGGTCTCGTGCTGGGTGTAGGGCCAGCCGAAGACCTCACGCATGTAGTCCGGTTGCGGATGGCAGTGCACGGACAGGTTGCCGCCGGCGACGGTGTCGAGATAGTCGAACCGGATCGGGAAGGAGAACCCGAACATCTCGTGGACGTCGGAGCCCAGCAGGTGTTCTGGGTGGAGCGCCACGAGCAGCTGGAACGGCACTTCGACCGAGCCCTCGGCGGTGCCGATCAGGACACCGGACTCCGGGGCGATCAGCTCGTAACCCAACGCGGTGTTCACCGCCTCGGGATTGAACCCCAGCGTGCGGCGACCCCACTGGCCTCCCCACGGAGTGGTGTTGAACGTCGGCCGGGTGCGGAACGGCTGGCGGACCAAACGTTCGGCGGTGGCACGCAGTGACTCACCGGCCAGCGACACCGGGTCGCCGGGGACCTGCAGGTCGAGATAACGGTCGATGCGCGCGGCGATGGCGTCACGATGCCGGTCGAGGATCGGCCAGTCGATGTAGAGCAGCCGGCGGCCGGCGCCGCGGCCGGAGTCGTCGGGCTGGCCGAGGTTCGTCGCGCTGCCGGCGCCGATGGCCGCCTCGGCGTAGCGCTTCGGCAGGTCGGCGTACCACAGCGCGTCATGCTCGACCAGCGCGGCGCCGGGGCCGTAGACGACGGTCAGGCCGTCGGTCGGCGTCACGGTGGGCAGTGCTTCGAAGAGGTCTGCCAGGTCCCCGTCGGCGAGCTTCGCGAAGTCCGGGTCACCGGTGAGCTCGGTGGAGTCGGTGCGTTCGACGATCGTGGCCCAGGACGCGAGATGAGCACGAAGGTCGACGAGGGTCACACCGGGTGCCACGTCGAGCAGGCCCTTGACGACCGCATCCCAGTCGAGGATCCACGGACCGTCGACGGCGAGGACCGCTACGTCGTCGCCGAGCTCGGCCACGGGTGTGCGCCACCCGTGGTGGATGTCTGTCCCGACCGGTGCGTACCGCGGGTTGGGCTCGTACGAGCGTCCGTCGGCATCTTGCTGCACGGTGACCCCTTCTGAGGCGAAGTTATCGTTACCATAGCTCATCCCGTCATGGCTATGACTAACGCCTACCGATTCACTAAAGCCTAGGCATGTCTCGACATGCTAGCGAGCCAACCTCTTGTCACAAGGTGGAGATAGCGTTAACTTCACTCCACTGAAACATCACCTGTCTCAGGAGGAACCGTTGCTCCCGGCTGCCTCGGAATCCACCCACCTCATGAGTCGCCGCTCCGCGCTGTCACTCATGGTGGCCGGGTTGGGCGCCACTCTCGTCTCGTGCGCACGCGGTTCTGAGACGCGGCCGGCGCCAGGTGACGTGGTGACCCTCGTCACTGACAACGCCACGTGGGGGCCTGGTTACAGCCAGGCCGGGGACGCGTTGCACCGGCTGGTCGGCTACCACATCCGCTCGCGGTCGGTGCCGAACGTCAGCAACTACCAGCAGATCGTCCGCATGTCCGCGCAGACCGACTCCACCTCCGACCTGATCAAATGGTGGAACGGCTACCGGCTCCAGGACCTGGCCCGGGCCGGAATCCTCACCGACGTCAGCTCGGCATGGGACCGAGCCGCGCGCGAAGGTTGGTCGGACGACGCCGAGTTGCGCACGTCGTTCACCTTCGAGGGACGGCAGTACGGCGTACCGCTCTACAAGTCCTACTACGTGATCCTCTACAGCAAGAAGGCGTTTGCCCGGCTGAAGGCCGACGTGCCGACGACCTGGGACGAGTTCGTCCACCTGGTGGAGGCGGCTCGTCGCGCGGGTATGACACCCATCGCCTCGGGTGGCGCCACGACGTGGGAGTCCCTGATCTGGTTCCAGCAACTGGTCAACGGCCTGGACCACGGCTACTACCAGGACGTGACGGCCGGCCGGGCCTCCTACACCGATCCGGTCGCGCAACAGGCCATGCGCCTGTGGGCCGACCTGTACCGGCGCGAGGCGTTCTCCGCACCGGACCTGTCCGCCGGATCCCTGCCCGGCCAGCTCGCCAAGGGCACCACCGTGATGCAGCTGTACGCCACCTGGACCGTCGGGTCGTTGCTCACCTCGGGGTTGTCCGACGCCGACCTCGGCGCGTTCCTGCTTCCGCCGCCACCGGGTGGAGCGCCCTCGGTCGTGGTGGAGAGCGCGGGCCTGACCGTCGCGGCGAAGTCGCACAAGCACGCGGCCGCGGTGGCCGTCGCCGACTCCTGGCTCGATCCCTCGGTGCAGAAGGTCTTCTCCAACTTCCTCAAGGACACCTCCGCCGATCCGTCGGTCGTGCCCGACGTCGGCGTGGTGCGGGACGTCGCGACCGCCGTCAAGGAGCAACAGCCGGCCCAGGCGACGAGGTACTGGGAGGCGTCGCCGCCGGCGCTGGTCGAGGGCAACGTCCAGGACCTCAGCGCCTTCATGACCAACCCGACGCCCGCGAACGCCCGCTCGACGCTGGACAGCATGCAGCGCCGCGCCGACAAGGAATGGAAGGTGTGGAACTCGTGACGACCGCCGGCGAAAGCGCCGCGCCCACCCTCGAGCGCACCGCACCCCGCCCGGCACGCCCGTCGGAGCCCCGGCCGCGCCGCTCCTGGGCGGCCGCCGGATTCCTGCTGCCGGCGGTCGTGCTGGTGGGTGTCCTGCTCGTGCTGCCGTTCCTGTTCACCGCCTACCGCAGCTTCTTCAACGACAACGGGCTGACCCGGCACTGGGTCGGCCTGAGCAACTACGTCGACCTGGTGAGCGACCCCAACTTCGGGCAGTCGCTGCTCAACACGGTCATGTGGGTGGCCGGAACGCTGCTGCTGCCGGTGCTGATCGGCCTCGGGCTCGCGGTGTTGACCAACTCCGTGACCTGGGGTGTGGTGGCCCGGACCGCGGTGACGATTCCGTACGCGCTGTCCGGATCGGCGACCGCGTTGTTGTGGACGTTCCTGCTCCAGACCGACGGCGCTGTCAACCAGATGCTGCGCGCGGTCGGGCTGGGCGCCTGGCAACAGGAGTGGCTGCTGCACTGGCCGCTCAACACCGTGTCCATGATCCTGGTGACGACCTGGCAGGGCACCGGCGCGGCGATGATCCTGTTCCTGATCGGCCTGCAGACCATCCCGACGGAGACGCTCGAGGCGGGCCGGCTGGACGGCGCCACAGGTCTGCGGCTGTTCTGGTACGTCATCGTCCCGCAGCTGCGCCCGATGACCGTCGTGGTCGTCGGTACGTCCATCGTCAACAGTCTCAAGACGTTCGACATCGTGTGGCTGCTCACCCAGGGCGGCCCGGGAACGGCCTCGGAAACGCTGGCACTGACGATGTACCGCGAGACCTTCACACTCAACCGCTACGGCTACGGCGCCGCCGTCTCGGTCGTGCTCACCGTGGTCGTCGTCGCCGCGTCGTGGCTCTACCTGCGCCGAGCGCTGCGGACCCGCTGAGGAGAACGAGATGATCCGCTCGATCGTTCGCAATGTCCTGGTCGTGCTCCTGGCCGTCTTGTGGCTCATCCCGACCTGGCTCGTGGTGGTGAACGCGTTCACCCCCACCAAGAACTACACCGGCACGCCGCGTTGGTGGTTCGACTCCGCCGGCTTCCTCGACAACGTGCAGGCGGCGTTCGACACCGCGGGCGTCGGCCAGGGCATGGTCAACACGTTGATCTTCGCCGTGGTGGGCGGCCTGGTGGCGGTGCTGATCGCCGCGGCCGCGTCGTTCGCCGTGGTGATCATGCCCGTACGCCGACCAGGGCTGTGGTTCTGGCTGATCTTCCTCGGGACCGTGCTTCCGCTGCAGACGTTCCTGTCGCCGTTGTTCACCGGCTACGCACGCACCAACCTCTACGACACGCAGTACGGCATGGTGCTTGTCTACGTCGCCTTGACGATTCCGTTCGCGTTCTTCGTCAACCGCAACTTCATGGCGACGGTGCCGCGTGAGATCACCGAGGCCGCGCAACTGGACGGTGCCACCTGGTTCCGCATGTTCGTCCGCATCCATCTGCCGCTCGCCCGCAGCGCGCTGCTCGCGGCGTTCATCTTCCAGTTCACCTGGATCTGGAACGACCTGCTGTTCGGCATCACGCTGTCGCTCAGTCCCAACGTACGGCCGGTCATGGCGACACTGGCCGACCTGAGCGGGAGCTACTCGACCGTCGGCCCACCGGTGGTGCTCGCCGGTGCGCTGGTCGTGTCCCTGCCGACGGTGGTGCTGTTCTTCGTGTTCCAACGGTTCTTCGTCAACAGCCTGCGCCTGACCTCCTGAGAGTGTCGGCCGTCCGCGCCGACGGACGGTGGGCCCAAAGGGTGACGGCACCGACTCAGCGACGATGCGTCCCGACCGCAACGAGATCAAGGAAGTGTTCCCCACATGACCACCCGAGCTCTGGTGAAGGATCACCCGTGGTCGCACGAGAAGGCCCGGGCCGGCACGGTCAACCTCGCCGTGGCCGCGCAGACGAGCGCCGGCGACAGCATCCTTCGTGCCCTTCCCGAGCACCTCGTCCGACGTTCACCGAACGGCGACCAGCGGAGCGTACGCATCCTGTTCGCGGGTGACGGCGATCCCGGTGACCTGACCGCGTGGCGGTTCTCGGTCCAGGTCGCGGGCCACGGTGAGGTGCCCGTCGAGGTGATCGACGGCCCGGAGGGCTCGGTGCGGTTGCTGCTGCCGGTCGACCCCGACCGCCGGGACGTCCGCATCGAGGCGCGCCGCGGTGACACCCACGCCACGTTGGAGTTCGCGCTCGAGCCGCCCCGCGACTGGACCATCCACCTGGTTCACCACTCCCACCTCGACATCGGTTACACCGACCCGCAGGGCACGGTGCTCAGCCAGCACGTGGCGTTCCTGGACTCCTGCCTGGATCTGACCCGCACCACCGACGACTGGCCCGACGACGCGCGGTTCCGGTGGGCGGTCGAGTCACTGTGGTCCTTCGAACAGTGGGCGGCCGCACGGCCGGCGGAGCGCGTCGCGGAGTTCATCGAGCGGGTGCGGGCCGGGCAGATCGAGCTGACCGCGATGCCCTACAACCTGCACAGCGACACCTGCTCCACCGAGGAACTGCACGAGCTGTTCCGGTTGGCCCGGCAGGTACGCGAGACCTACGGCATCGACTTCCAGTCGGCCATGCAGACGGACGTGCCCGGAGCGGTCGCCGGCCTGCCGGACGCGCTGGGGGAGTACGGCGTCAAGTACCTCTCGGTGGCCCACAACTGGGCCGGCCGCTCGGTGCCCAACGTCAACGGCGGCTCCCGGCTGCCGCGGCTGTTCCGGTGGCGGGCACCTTCGGGCAAGGAGGTGCTGGTCTGGATGACCGACAGCCCGCACGGTCTGGCCTACATGGAGGGCCCGGTCCTCGGCTTCGACACCTCCTACGAGATGGTCGACGACCTGCTGCCGGCCTACCTCACCTCGCTCGCGACCAGGCCGTACCCGTTCCCGCCCGGCATGTTCGGCTGGCACGGCCCGGCCGTGGAGGACCGCGACCCCTACCCGTGGGACGTCCTGCACCTGCGGGTCCAGGGCCACTTCGGTGACAACGCGCCGCCGCGCCTGATCCTCGCCGAGAACGTACGCCGGTGGAACGAGACGTGGGCGAGCCCGCGGCTGCGGCTGTCCACCAACACCGACTTCTTCCGCGACGCCGAGGCCCGCCTCGGTGACCGGATCCCGGCCTTCGAGGGGGACTGGGGCGACTGGTGGGTCGAGGGTGTCGGCTCCGGTGCGCGCCCGCAGGCGATGGTGCGCCGTGCGCAGGCAACGGTGACCGACGCGGAGTCGCTCTACGGCCTGGCCACCGTGGTGGAGAAGAGCCCGCATCCGGAGTGGGCGCAGGCCGCCCGTGGCTCCGCCGCGAGTGTCTACCACCACGTGTCCCTGTTCAACGAGCACACCTGGGGCGCGTCGAACTCCTGGACGCACGGCGACAGCGGCATGAACTCCGGTGAGCAGCAGTGGCACTGGAAGTACGGCCAGGCCCTGCACGGCAACGACAACGCCGAGACGTTCCTGGACCAGGCGTCCGCGACACTGGGCGGCGTCCTCCCGGAGGCCGACGGTGCGGACGTGACCTTCTGGGCCGTCAACACCACCCCCGCCGCGCGCACCTCGATCGTCAAGCTCTTCGTCCGCGAGAGCCGCGTGCCACTGGACCGTCCACTCAGCGTCACCGACGGCCGCACCGGCGCGCCCCTGGCGGCGGTCGAGAAGCCGCAGGTCAACCCGACCCACCGCGACGCCGGACGGTTCCTGCGCGTCGAGGTCCCCGACGTACCGGCGTTCGGTCTGGTCCGCCTCGACGTGACCTCGACGGCGCCGACCCGCACCACGTCGGCCGAGCGGTCGGGCCTGTCGATCGGGTCGCAGACCGAGGTCCAGAGCGGGCTCCCGGTCGAACTGCCGACGGCGAAGGACCTGCTGCTGGAGAACGACCACCTGCGCGTGCAGGTCGACCTGCGGCGGGCCTGTATCGCCAGCGTCATCGACAAGTCCACCGGTCGGGAACTCGTCGACCAGGAAGCGGTGGTGGGCTTCAACGGCTACGTGTACGACACCTACACCACCGCCGGTGGCTACAACCACCACTCCAACCGCACCTCGGTCAGCGACGAGCTGGAACTGCTCGGCAGCCGCCGTCTCGCCCAGCCGGCCGTGCTGGTCGAACGGGTGGACAACGCCATCGAGCAGAAGGTGACCTTCGAGTACCCCGCCGACGGTGTCAACTGGGCGCGGACGACGGTTCAGCTCGGCCGGCACGCGGCGCACGTGGAGATCGACAACCGGTTCGACAAGCCGGCGACGATGACGAAGGAGAGCGCCTATCTCTCCTTCCCCTTCGCGATGGAACAGCCGACCGTCCACTACGAGATCTCCGGCGCGTTGACAGGCTCCGGCCTTGAGCACGTGCCCGGTGCGCCGCAACACATGCGTGCGGTGCGGTCGTTCGTCTCGCTGGAGGACGCCGAGGGGGCTGTCGGCTGGGTGACGCGTGACGCCCCACTGGTCGAGCCGGAGACGATCGCGTTGCCGTACGCGCCGTTCCCGGACAGCACCGCTCCGCGCCAGCCCGGAACGATCTACTCCTGGGTGCACAACAACCTCTGGGACACGAACTTCCCGGCCCAGCAGGCGTTCGAGGCGACGTTCCGGTACGCGGTCGGGGTTCGTCGGGCGGGGGAGGACCTGGGAGCGGACGCGCTCGCGCTGCGCACGGCGTACGAGATCGACCACCCCCTCGTCGGGGTGTGTGGGCAGGCCGAACCCCGTCCCGACCAACCGGCGCAGCTGTCCCTGCTCGGCGTGGACGACCCGCGCGTCACGGTCCTCGCGGTGATGCCCGTGCCGGCGGAGGATGACGCCGCGGCCGCAACCACCGACCTGCTCGTCCGCCTGCAGTCCTACGCGACGACCGAAGTCACGGTGCGGCTGCGGTGCGGATTCGGCATCGAGGGTGCGTCGCGCGCGACGTTCCTCGGGGACACGACCGGGACGGTCGAGGTGGATGGCTCCGACATCGTGACCCCCATCTCGCGTCTCGGTGTCACCGCGGTGCGGATCAGGCTCGCCGACCGCTGATCCCGACCGGCCTGGCCCGGTGACGGGGGCCGAGCCGGGCCGCACTCCCGCACTCCCGCCCTGGCGACGGGCGGACTCCGGTGCCCCGGCGAAGGGTGTCCTTCGCCGGGGCACCGTGATGTCCGGAGCCGCGAACCCTGCGAAAGGCCGTCGACCACGACAGCGTCGCGGCGGCTGAAAAAGCACGACAAGTGGCGCGTCGGAGATCGCAGGTCGACCTTGCTCCGCCATTGCTCGGCGCACGATCACCGGTACGGACAGGCCTCCGGGCGGGGACCATCGGCTCCCGGTGTCGGGTAGTCCTGCCCGCTCCCCGAGGATCGTTGAGCCCCCGGCACACGTGCTGATCGGACATAGGCTTCACCTGCGTCTCCTGCCAGTCGCGGCGAAACGCCCTCGCGAGGAGGCGCCGATCCTGCCGGCTTGGAAGGGAGTTGATTCCACCATGGAGTTCCGCGAGTTGGGGCGTTCGGGGTTACGGATCTCGATGCTGAGCCTTGGGACCATGACGTTCGGGGGTAAGGACAACTTCGGCGCGTTGGGCAGTACCGACGTGAGCGGTGCTCGCCGGCAGATCGGCATGGCGATGGACGCCGGGGTCAACTGCGTGGACACCGCGGACATGTACTCCGCCGGCGCGGCCGAGGAGATCCTCGGCGAGGCGATCGAGGGGCGCCGGGACCAGTTGGTGATTTCCACCAAGGTGCGGATGCCCGCGGGCGACGGACCCAACGATGCCGGGCTCTCACGCCACCACATCATCCGGCAGTTGGAGGGGAGCCTCCAGCGGCTGCGTACGGACTACGTTGACATCTACCACGTGCACGAGTGGGACGGGCAGAGCAGACACCTCTGGAGGAGACGCTCGAGGCACTGGACACACTGGTGCGGACAGGCAAGGTCCGCTATCTCGGCGTCTCGAACTACGGCGGATGGCAGTTGATGAAGGCGCTCGCGGTGTCGGATGCCCACAACTACCAGCGCTTCGTCAGCAACCAGATCTACTACTCCCTGGAGTCCCGGGACAGTGAGTACGACCTGATCCCGGCGTCGATAGACCAGGGGCTCGGCGTCATGGTGTGGAGCCCGTTGGCCGGAGGGCTGCTCACCGGCAAGTACCGACGTTCCGAGAAGGCACCGGAGGGCACCCGCCGGGTGGACGAGCGTTGGCAGGAGCCGCCGGTCCGCGACCCGGACCGGCTCTACGACACGGTCGAGGTGCTGGTGGGTGTGGCCGAGGGGCGGGGCGTGTCGCCGGCCCAGGTCGCGCTTGCCTACCTGCTCCGCAAACCGGGCGTCACCAGCCTGGTGATCGGCGCACGCAAGGACGACCAGCTCGCGGACAACCTAGGCGTCGCCGACCTCACCCTGAACGATGAGGAGTTCGCCGCGCTGGACAAGATCAGCCGACCGGAGCTGATCTATCCGTACTGGCACCAGGCGCACTTCGCCGTCGACCGGCTCGGCCCTGGCGACCACGCGCTCCTCGACCAGTACGTCGCGGCCTAGAAACGCCGTTGGCCGCGGTGCGGAACCGAATCCACACCGCGGCCAACGGATGACGATCAGGGACGGACGCTACCGCGCAGCGACTCGGGGATGAGGTCGCCGTGTGCGGTCGTCAGCTCGTCACACAGGTCCCAGATCTGGTCGACGGTCAGCGACGCGGAGGTGTTGGCGTCGACCATCGCCGCCTGACGGACCAGTCGGGGCTCGCCGCGCACGGCGGCGGCCACGGTGAGGCTTCCGACACTGACGTAGGCCTGGTTGACGGCCGCGCACTGCAGCGGCAGCGCACCGACCGGCTGGGAGCGGACACCGCCTCCGTCCACGATGGTGGGCACCTCGACGGAGTAGTCCTGGGACAGGTTGTCGATCAGGCCGGCGTTGTGGACGTTGGCGTAGAGAGTGCGCTGGGTGCCGGTCTCCAGGCTGTGAATCACCTGCGGGGCGTACTCCGTCGCCTCGCGGTGGATGTCGAGAAGCTTGCCGGCCTGCAGGGCCTGCCTGGTCTCGGCGTACTCGTCGAGGTTGCCCTTGCTGATCCGCAGGTAGTCACCGACGGGGATCCGGAGCCGCTCGATCTCGGAGTCGTGGTGGAGGTACCACGGCAGGTACTCCGAGGAGTGCTCGCTGGTCTCGGTCGGGTAGAAGCCGATGCGTCGGTACATGTCGACGCGGACGCGGCGCCGCAGCTGCTCGTCCTTGGCGATCGCCTCGTCCAGCTTGGGGTACAGGCTCTCGCCGTTGTGCTCCCAGCGCAGCAGCCAGGCCTGGTGGTTGACGCCGGCGCTGTGGTAGGTGACCTCGTCGTAGGGGACCCCGACGATGTCGCAGAGTCCGCGCACGGTCCAGTACACGGAGTGGCACAGGCCCAACACCTTGAGCGAGGGCGCCACCGCGTGCAGGTAGGCGACGTTCATCGCCATCGGGTTGGTGTAGTTGAGCAGCCACGCGTCGGGGCAGATCTCGAGGATGTCGCGGGCGATGGCGTCGAGTACGGGGAAGGTACGCAGGCCACGGAAGATGCCGCCGATCCCAACGGTGTCGGCGATGGTCTGGCGCAGGCCGTACTTCGCGGGAACCTCGAAGTCGCGCACGGTGGCGGCGTACATCCCGACCTGGACCGTGTTGATGACGTAGCTGGCGCCTTCAAGGGCCCGACGCCGGTCCGTGGTCGCGGTCACCGTCGCGCGAGCAGACATCTGCTCGATCGTGTGGAGCGCGATGGCTTCGGCGGTCTCGAGCCGCTCCGCGTCGATGTCCTGCAAGGAGATGTGGACATCGGTGAGGTCCTTGAACCCGAGAACGTCAGCCAGCAGTTCGCGGGTGAACACGACGCTACCCGCGCCGAGGAAGGTAATAGTCGTCACGAGGCCACCTGTCGCCGTTGTGGAGGAGGATGTCATCGGTGGCTGCGCAGGCGGCAGCCAGCATCCCCGGGCAGCGTAGAACGCTCATATCAGCTCGTCAAGGCACTCATATGAGCAAAAACGAGCAATGTTACTGGGCGTGACGTCGTGAACGCGGTGCTTGACGAGGCCGTGCTGGGAGGGCCGGGGAGGGCCGTCAGGCCGTGGTGACGGCCACGCCGGCGCGGCGGAGCGCGGTCAACTCGGCGGGGTCGATGTCCTTGTCCGTGACAAGGTCGTTCACCGCCGAGATGTCGCAGATCCTGGCGAAGGTGACCTTCCCGATCTTGCTGCTGTCGGCGATCACGACGTTGCGCCGGGACTGCCGGATGAACGCGAGGTCGGTGTGCGCCTCGGTGTCGTCGTGGGTGGTGCAGCCTTCGGCGACCGTCAGGCCGTCGACGCCGACGAAGGTGATGTCGAAGTGGTACTCCGCGACCAGCGCCTCGGCCGTCGGGCCGACGAGTTCGTAGGAGGCGTGCCGCGCCTTCCCGCCCGTCACGAGGAGCCGGATGTTGGGGCGTAACACCAGCTCAGTGGCGATGTTGAGCGCGTTGGTGACCACGGTGATGTTCTGCCGGTCGGCCAGTGCCCGGGCGACCTCCGTCGCCGTGGTGCCCCCGGTCATGCCGACCACGGAACCGTCCTGGACGAGCTTCGCCGCCTCCAGGCCGATGCGCCGCTTCTCCGGATGATGGTGCGAGGCCTTGTAACGGATCGGCAGCTCGAGGCCGACGTTGTTGGCCATGGCGCCGCCATGCGTGCGAACGAGCAGCCCCTGGTCATGGAGGGCTCGAAGGTCACGCCGAACCGTGGCGCCGGAAACGCCGAGCCGGTTCGAGAGATGGACCACGTCGACGCTGCCGTGCTGGGCGATGTGGTCCAACACCGCGTTCAGTCGCTCCGCACGCATGCGCGACATCGTAACCGCGGCGACACAGGTTTGCGCAGAACCTGACGTAGCCACTTTCGGCCCTCACATGCCCATTTTTGCTCGTCTTGGCCGGCGCGTCGTGGCACGACCTGGGCTGAACCTAGGCAAGCGCTTTGCGGAAGTGAGTGACATCGCGCTGCCGGGAGGTCTATTGTGTTCGCACCGTAGGCAAAGTGAGCAAAAGTGAGCATCGCGGGTAAGCGTCGTCCACCCACCAGGTGAGCGGTCGCCGCCCGTGAGAAGTCGCCGCACATCGCGACCGCGTGACCCCGGCGAGGCGAGTGGACCACGAGCCTCCGAGGCGTCCCAGGTGTCCGGTTCCGGACGCCTGGGTGACGACGCCTCGCGTCGAGTCGAGCGTTCGGGCCAGTGATCCTGGCGCCCGTCGACGACGCGGGACACGGGTCCGACCAGATCGCGGCCGTAGGGCGCGACATTTTCATCGAGAGGAAAGGCAAGCAATGCAGCTCGATCACTCTTCGGCGTCTGCCCCTGCCCCGGGCAAGAAGCAGGTGTCGCGTCGTGCCCTCCTCGCAGCGGTTCCAGGCGCCATGCTGTTGACGGCCGCGGCGTGCGGCAAGTCGTCCGGCTCGTCCATGGATTCGGAAGAGAGCCACAGCGGCCCGGTCACCCTGACCTATGGCCTGTGGGACGCGACGCAGCTACCGGCCATGAAGCAGATCATCGCCGAGTTCGAGAAGGCCAACCCAAAGATCAAGATTCGCACCGCGGTGACTCCGTGGGAGTCGTACTGGACCAAGCTGCAGACCGCCGCGACCGGCGGGAGCGCGCCGGACGTGTTCTGGATGACGCTCGCGTACTTCCAGCTGTACGCGTCCAACGATGTCCTCATGCCGCTGACGAAGCCGATCGCGGAAGCCAAGCTCGACATGACGCAGTACGAGCCGGCGATCACGAAGGGCTACACCTGGGGTAAGGACGTCTACGCGCTGCCGAAGGACATCGACAGCATCGGCCTCTGGTACAACAAGAAGCTCTTCTCCGAGGCCGGCCTGCGCACGCCGGACGCCTCGTGGAAGTGGTCGGACCTGCTCGCCGCGGCACAGCGGCTGACCAAGGGCGAGGTGCACGGAATCGCCGCGACCCTGTCGGACCAGCAGACCTACTACAACACGATCCCGCAGAACAACGGCTACGTCATCTCCCCCGACGGGAAGAAGTCCGGCTACGACCTGCCGGCGACCATCGAGGGCCTGCAGTTCTGGACCGACCTGATCAACAAGTACCACGTCTCGCCGACCCTGCAGCAGATGACCGACACGGACCCGCAGCAGATGTTCGGCTCGGGCAAGATCGCGATGTACTACGGCGGCTCCTGGGAGTCCATCGCCTTCAAGGCGATTCCCTACGCGAAGGAGAACGTCGACGTCGTACCCATGCCGCAGGGCAAGGTGGCCAAGACGGTCAGCAACGGTCTCGGGAACGTCATCTACTCCAAGACGAAGTACCCGCAGGAGGCCTGGAAGTTCGTCCAGTTCCTCGGCTCCAAGCGGGCCGCGGAGATCCAGGCGCAGACCGGCGCGGTCATTCCGGCGACGAAGGCCGCTCAGGCAGCCTGGGTCAAGTCGACGCCGGAGTTCAACCTGCAGACGTTCGTCGACGAGTTCCAGTACAACTACCCGTTCCCCGTCTCGGTCAACACCCCGGTCTGGCGCGACTACGCCACCAAGACGCTCGCCGACGCCTGGACCGCCAAGAGGCCGGTCGCGACCGTCGCCAAGGACCTCGCGAAGCAGATGAACGACGCCCTCGCGAAAGAGCCGGGCCGCCCGAGCTAGGTAACCGACCCGTTAGGTGGAGTCACTGCCATGGTGGTAGTCACGGAGCAGGCGCAGAGCCAGAGGGTTTCGGGGAGCCCTCGCCGCCCACGGCGTTCGGCCATGAAGAAGCTGGAGGCTCGCTGGGGCTGGTTGCTGATCGCACCGAGCCTCATCGGCCTTGGTGTCTTCTCGATCTGGCCGATCTTTCGAACCTTCTACTACTCGTTCACGGAGTGGGGAGCGTTCGGGGGACACACCTGGAACGGCCTGGACAACTATCGGACGCTCTTCTCCGATCCGGAGATCCTGCACTCACTGCGAAACACGCTCGTGTTCGCGGTGCTGTCGCTGCTGAGCGTGCCGGCCGGCATCGTCGTCGCGGCGTTGCTGAACCGACCGGGACTACGCGGGCTGGGTATCTACCGGACGCTCTACTTCCTTCCGGTGATCACGCTGCCCTCCGCGGTCGCGCTGATGTGGAAGTTCGTCTACAACGGCGACTACGGCCCGCTCAACCAGGTGCTCGGGGTGGTCGGGATCGACGGTCCGCACTGGACGTCGAATCCGGCCACGGCGCTCTACGCCGTAGCCATCGTCTCGATCTGGTCCTCGATCGGCTACAACATGATCCTGCTCCTGGCGGGCATGCAGACGATCCCGCGGCAGTTCTACGAGGCCGCCGAGATCGACGGCGCCGGCAAGATCCGGCAGTTCTTCTCCATCACGGTGCCGCTGTTGTCTCCGACGATCTTCTTCGTCACCGTCATCGGCGTCATCAACTCCTTGCAGGCGTTCGACCTGATCTACGTCATGATCGGGAAGAACAACCCGGCACTGGCCCAGACCGAGACGATCGTCTATCTCTTCTACGACAAGGCGTTCGTGCAGTCCAACGGCGGATACGCCGCGGCGATCGCCTTCCTCCTGCTGGGAATCATCATCGTCTTCACCGGCTGCCAGTTCTGGCTGCAGAAGAAGTGGGTGCATTATGAGTAGCAGCACTGTCGAGGCGTCCGCGGTCCGTGTCCGCGGACGCCGACGGGACAGGTCCAGCCACCGCGTCGTCCACGTGGTCCTCGCGGTGGGGGCGCTGCTGATGATCGCGCCTTTCCTGCTGGAGCTGTTGATCTCGGTCGAGACGTTCGCCGAGGCTACGTCCGTCCCGTTGACGCTGTTTCCCGAAGTCTGGCAGTGGTCGAACTACATGGACGTGTTCAGCGCCATGCCGTTCCGCCAGATGCTCGTCAACACGGTGCTGATGACGGTGGCCCGCACCATCGGACAGCTGGTGTTCTGCTCGCTGGCCGGGTACGCCTTCGCCAGGTTGCGGTTTCGCGGCCAGGGGCTGGTCTTCGGGCTCTTCCTGTCCGTGCTGATGGTGCCGTCGCAGCTGTTCCTGATCCCGCAGTACGAGATCATCCACTCGCTGAACCTGCTCAACAGCCTTCCCGGTCTCTTCCTGCCCGGCATCTTCAGCGCGTTCGGCACCTTCTTGATGCGGCAGTTCTTCATGCAGCTCCCTCGGGAGATCCAGGAGGCTGCCTACATCGACGGTGCCGGCCCGTTCCAGACCTTCTGGCGGGTGCTGCTGCCGCTCGCTCGGCCGGGGCTGATCGCGCTTGCCATCATGGTCATCATGTGGTCGTGGAACGACCTGCTGTGGCCGCTGGTGGTGAACACCGACCCGGAGAGCATGCCGGTCTCCGCCGGTCTGGCCAGCCTGCAGGGTCAGTTCCTCACGAACTACCCGGTGCTGATGGCGGGTTCGGTGATGGCGAGCCTGCCGCTGATCATCATCTTCATCGCGTTCCAGCGCCACTTCATCGAGGGCATCGCGTTCAGCGCCACCAAGGGCTGAGCGACCTCACCGTAGATCCGAGCGAGACGCCGGGCGCCCTGCACCGGCGAGAGCTGACGCATCCGAAAGGATCTCCATGGGTTACGAGCCGCTCCTACGGCTGAGCGACACCGTGTCGTTCTGGCAGGGCGATCTCGACCGGCACGAGCAGACGAACGTAGGAGTGGTTCTCGCCGACGACCAGGCCATCGTCATCGACGCGAACTTCGAGGGCCCGGCTCGTCGAATCCTGAGCAGCCTCAAGGAACGCGACCGGGCGACCGTCACCCATGTGGTCAACACGCACTACCACGCTGATCACAGCCTGGGTAACGAGGTGTATGCCGAGGCGGGCGTCAGCATCGTGGGCGCCCTTGGACAACGGGACGAACTGTTGGCCAAGGGCGCCGACGACGCGCGGCTGCAGACCGGTGCGGCTCCCGATCGACTGTTCCCACCGACGCTGGAGTTCTCGGAGTCGATGGAGTTCCACACCTTCGAACTGCGGTTGATGGCAGTCGGACCCGCGCACAGTGGGGCCGATCTCATCGCGTGGCTGCCCGGTGACGGCATCCTCTTCGTCGGTGACCTGGCGGTGGCATGGGAGCACGGCAACAACTTCTCCGACCCCGACGCCGACATCGAGGGGTGGATCCGCGCTCTCGAGCGGTGCATCGAGTTGCGCCCCCGGGTGGTGGTCCCTGGGCACGGCCGGCTGTCCGAGCCGGACGTGCTGGACACCCAACTGGGCTTCGTCTCGGAGCTGTGGACGATGGCCCTGAAGGCCGTCGAACGTGGAGACGACCTGGACGATCCCGCGGCCGCGCAGCGTCTGCTCGCGGCCTATCCCGACTTCGCGGTGAGCAGCGATCGGCTGCGAGAGATGTCTCGCTCCATGCTGGGCGCCGCGAAGAATCGCCCGGCGTAGGGAAGGAACGGCGATGCTTCCGAACTCCGGCGCCGGTACCGGGGCACCCGCCCCGCGACCCGGCCACGCATCCCTGACCCGGCGGAGACTTCTCGCGGCGGCGCCGGCAGCCATGCTGGCAACGGCGGCGGCAGCCTGCGGTACGTCCGGGTCGAGCGGGCGTACCGCCAAGTCGCCGAAGGGAAAGGTGACCCTGACCTACGGTCTGTGGGACCTGACCCAGCTGCCGGCGATGAAGCAGATCATCGCCGAGTTCGAGAAGGCACACAGCAACATCACCATCCGCACGGCGGTCACGCCCTGGGACTCCTACTGGACCAAACTCAAGACCGCCGCGACCGGTGGTAGCGCGCCGGATGTCTTCTGGATGACCATCGACTCCTTCAAGCTCTACGCCAGCGGGGGAGTGCTCCTTCCGCTCGACGACAGCATCAAGCGAGACGGTCTCGACATCGGCCAGTACGTCCCGGCGGTGACGAACGGCTACCAGTGGAAAGGGCAGCAGTTCGGCATACCGAAGGACACGAACTCCTTCGGGCTGTTCTACAACAAGGAACTCTTCGCGAAGGCGTCCGTCGCCCCGCCGAACCCCACCTGGACGTGGGACGACCTGGTCGCCGCGGCGGTCAAGCTCACCGACAAGGGCACCGGAGTCCACGGAATCGCGGCACCTCTGGTGGACGTGCAGGGGTACTACCTCACGATCCCGCAGGCCGGTGGTTTCGTGATCTCGCCGGACGGGCGTAGTTCGGGCTACGACAAGCCAGGAAGCATCAAGGGCCTGGAGTTCTGGACCGATCTCATCAACAAGCACCACGCTTCCCCGACTCTGCAACAGCTGACCGACACCGACGCGCTGAGCATGTTCACCTCCGGCAAGGTCGCGATGTACTACGGCGGCTCCTGGGATCCGGTGGCGATCGCCGCCGTGCCGTACACCAAGAAGAACGCCGAAGTCGCACCCCTGCCCAAGGGCCCCAAGGACGCGACCTTCTACGCGAACGGCCTTGCCAACGTCGTCTATGCCAAGACGAAGTACCCGGAGGAGTCCTGGGAGTTCGTGAAGTTCCTCGGCTCCAAGGTGGCCGCCAGGATCCAGGCCGGGACCGGGACGGTGATTCCGGCGTATCGGGGTGAGGAGTCCGCGTACGCGGAGGCGATTCCGCAGTTCAACCTGCGGGCGTTCATCGACCAGCTCCCGAACGCGCGGACCTTCCCGTCCTCGGTGCAGACGTCGGTCTGGAGTGACAACGCGCTCAAGGCCTTCGCTGCCTCCTGGAGTGGCCAGGAGCCGGTCGCGCGGACCGCCGGGGAAGTCGCCGCGCAGATGAACTCGGCGCTCGCCGCCGAGCCACGCTAGTCGTAGGGATATCAGGAGAGATGCAATGACGGACGTGGTGGTCGTTGGCGCGGGAATCGTCGGGCTGGCCGCGGCGTACGAGGTGAGCCGGCTGGGCTACGGCGTGACCGTGGTCGACGCGGGGCACCAGGGCAGAGCGACGGACGCGGGTGCGGGGATCGTGAACCCGCTCGACCTCGTCGGTGAGCAGTCCGCTGCCGAGAGGGAGCGGGTGGCCCTGTCGGGAGCCACCTACTACCGTGAACTGCTCGCCCGGCTGGCCGACGACGGGGAGACCGATCATGGCTACGCCACCGTCGGCCAGCTCGTGGTCGCCACCGACGACGCGGAAGACGGCGTACTCGAAGCGCTCCTGGCTCGACTGTCCGGCTCCCTGCCCGCGTCGTTGGCCGACTACCTCGGACCGGTCCGCCGGCTGACGGTCGGCGAGGCCGCGGGCATGGTGCCGTACCTCAGCGACGGCATCCGTGGCGCGCTGCTGCTGCCGGGAATCGCACGTGTCGACGGGCAGAAGCTCGCCGTGTGCCTCGCCAGCGCCCTGCGCAAGCGAGGCGCGGACGTCCGGCACGGTGTCGGCGAACTCGTGACCGTGGCCGGCGAGGTGGTCGCTGTCGAGGTCGACGGCGAGCGCATCGACACCGGTCGAGTGATCGACGCCTCGGGCGCCTGGGCAGCGGCGCGGTGGCCGCGCCTCCTGGGCGACGGCGTGACCCCCGTGCGCGGTCAGATCGTGCACCTTTCCTATCCGCGCGAGGGGATCGCCACGACGCCCGTCGTGAGCAACGTGGGCGGCCCCTACATCCTCGCCTTCGACCCGGATCGGATCGTCACCGGCGCCACCCACGAGCGGGTCGGTTTCGACTACCGCGTGACCGCTGGCGGACAGGCGGACGTCCTGACCACGGCACTGCGGGTCGCCCCCGGGTTGGCGGACGCCACAATGCTGGAGACACGCGTCGGCTTCCGGCCGGTGAGCCGCGACGCGTTGCCCATCGTCGGCGCGGTGCCGGGACTGGCGGGCGCGGTGCTCGCCACCGGCCTCGGCGCCCACGGCCTGACACTGGGACCCGCGGTCGGGGCGATCGCCGCCCGGATCGCGGTGGGGCAGGACCCAGGACACGACCTCACCGCACTGCGACCGGACCGATTTGCCTCCCCGAACTGACACCTGAGGAGACCTGAATGGATTCTGCCGAGGCGGCAGCGATACGGCTGCGCGACTACAAACCGCGGGCCATGGTCAAGCTGCCCGCTCACGAGGTGGAGCGGGCCGCCGCACCCGTGGTCGACGTCCACAACCATCTCGGCCGCTGGCACTCCGGGGACTGGGACGCGCCCGACCTCGTCGAACTCCTGTCCGTCATGGACGACTGCAACGTCGCGGCCATCGTCAACCTCGACGGTGGCTGGGAGGACGAGCTCGAGGCCAACCTGGATCGCTACGACCGCGCCTACCCCGGACGCTTCGCGACGTTCGCCAGGCTCGACTGGACGCTGCCGTCCCGTCCGGGCTGGCCCGAGCTGCTGGTACGGAGCCTGCAGGACTCGGCACGGCGTGGTGCGGCCGGCGTGAAGCTCTGGAAGGACATCGGGCTCCACATCCGGGACGAGAACGACAAGCTCGTGATGATCAATGACGAGCGGCTGGCCGACATGTGGTCCGCGTTCGGCGAGCTGTCGCTGCCGGTGCTGATCCACACCGCTGACCCGGCCGCCTTCTTCGAGCCGCTCGACGGGAACAACGAGCGGATCGAGGAGCTGACAAGGCACCCGGACTGGTACTTCGGGGACTCGCGGTTCCCGCGGATGCAGGTCCTGCTGGACGCCCTGGAGGACGTCGTCGCCGCTCACCCCGACGTGACCGTCATCGGTGCACACGTGGGCTGCTACGCCGAGGACCTCGGCTGGGTGGACCGGATGCTGTCGACCTACCCGAACTTCAACGTCGACATCGCCGCCCGCATCGCCGAGCTCGGCCGCCAGCCCCGCGCCACCCGGGCGCTCGTCGACCGGCACCCGGACCGGGTCCTGTTCGGCACCGACTCCTTCCCGCCCAACCGGGAGGCGTTCCGGCGGTACTTCCGGTTCCTCGAGACGGCCGACGAGCACTTCCCGTACTCCGGGTCCAACCCGCCCGGCTCCGGGCGCTGGACGATCTCCGGGCTGGACCTCGGCCAGGAAGCGTTGCGTCAGGTCTACGGCGCGAACGCCGCACGACTCGTCCCGGCTCTGCGTGACTCGCTCGGTGGGACCGCGGGGGAGAGCACCGCCAGCAACGCCTGATCCCAGGCTCCACCGCACGAGCCGCGCCAGACAACAGAGTCATCCAACGGCGCCATCCAACGGCCCGGCCGCCCACCAGGGTGGCCGGGCCGTACTCGTGTGCCATGGTGCCGTCAGTTCTCCCGCGGAGCCAGGGAGGCTCCAGCCACCCATCACCTGTGTGGCGTGCCGGCAGCCCCGCGAGGATCGCGAGTTCAGCGGTCGCGCCCGAGGCCCGCAACCCGCCTCTTCGCCCTCCGCCTCCGCGCTCTGACCGTTGACGGTCAACGCGTTGACCGGGTCCAACCCGAGCACTACGTTAGCCGCAGTTCTTCATGCAATGAGATCTTTGCAACTCGGAATCGATTGTTGCTCAGCGCCCACATGTTGGTAGGCCACATGGACCGTGGCCGCCCCCGGCGATCACATTCTCTTCTACCTGGGAGAAATCCATGGGTAGTCAACGAAGAATTGCTAACGCTGAAGGCGAGTCCCTTCTTGTGCGTACAGATGATCATGTTCGGTTGACCTGAACTGTTCTGAACCGGACTTCCCGTGTGCCCGGGGCGGCGCGCGACGTCTCGACCAATCGCAAGAACGTATTGGTATTGACGCCTGGCCGACAGAGGCGGTTCTGACCATCGTCGGTCGGGCCGCTGTCCATGCTGGTCAGGGCAGCCAGGATATCCAGAATCGGCAGGAGGAATGCAATGACTGCGTCCACACATGAGCCGAGTTATGACACACAGAATCCGGCGGAGTGGCGCGACCAGATCATGAAGTACGGCTATGTGATCGTGCATGAAGCGGTTCCCGCGGAGGATCTGCGTGCGGTGATCGACGACATGTGGCGGCACACCGGCGCCGGCCCCGACGACCCGGAGTCCTGGTATCGGCCAGACGTCATCCGGCCGGTGGGCATGGTGGAGATGTATCACTACCAGTCGATGTGGAACATCCGGCAGAGCCCGCGGGTGTATGAGATCTTCAAGGCAATTCATGGAACGGACCGACTCTGGGTCTCGATCGACCGGGTTGGACTCAAGCCGCCGGTCGATCCGCGTCATCCGGACTACGACCACAAGGGCATGATCCACTGGGATACCGACATGGCCAAGTATCCCGACATTCCCTTCCGTGTTCAGGGTGTGCTCGCGCTGGCCGACACCGAGCCCGACATGGGCGGTTTCCAGTGCGTCCCCGAGACGTACCAGAACCTCGAGTCGTTCCTGAAGACGCAGACGCCCGAGCAGATCGCGTCCCGAAACCCCGACTACTCGGCATACACGCCCACCAGGCCGCGCCTTCGGGCCGGTGACCTGCTGGTCTGGACGACTCGGCTCCTGCACGGAAACGGCCACAACACCTCGCGGCGTCCGCGGTTCGCGCAGTACGTCAGCATGAACCCGGCCGGCACCGACGAGGCCGCGCGTCAGCAGCGGATCCAGTGCTGGCAGGCCAACACGCATCCCTCCGCCAGGGCGTTCCCGGGCGACCCGCGCGGAATCGAGGAGAAGCGAACGGCTCCTGCCGAGCTGACTCCGCTGGGACGCAAGCTCCTGGGTCTCGACCTCTGGGCCTGATCATGTCCGACCGTCGTGGGCGATGGCACCGGCGCGTCCGGTGGACGAAGGGAGTCGGAGGTGGCCCTCCAAGGCTCAGCAACGAGTTCGGGTGCTGTCGAGGTCGGCGGAGCGTCGACGCAACCGAGTGAGTCTCACCGCATTTCTTTGTGGTCGAGAGTGTGGCAGGAACGCTCGATGTATCTGTTCATCCTGCCCGGCTTTCTGTTCTTCGTGGTCTTCCGGTATCTGCCTCTGGCCGGCAACATCGTCGCGTTCGAGAACTACTCGCCGTATCTCGGGATCATCCAGAGCGAGTGGGTCGGCCTGCAGAACTTCGTCGATCTCCTGAGCGACCCCCGGGTCGGTCAGGCGCTCGTCAACACACTCATCATCAACGGGCTCCAGTTGGTCTTCTTCTTTCCCGCTCCCATCGCGCTCGCCCTGCTGCTGAACAGCATTCTCTCGCCGACCGTCAAAAGAGTCATCCAGACGGTCGTCTACCTGCCGTACTTCATCGGTTGGGTGGTGCTGGTCAGCGTGTGGCAGTCGGTGCTCGGTGGTGACGGCCTGTTGAACCAGGTGCTCGCGGACCACGGTGTGGGTGCGATCAACCTGATGACCAACCCAGATCTGTTCAAGCCCCTGATGGTGCTGCAGTACATGTGGAAGTACGTGGGCTGGGGAACGATCATCTTCCTCGCCGCCCTCACGAAGATCGATCCGGCGTTGTATGAGTCGGCGGTCGTCGACGGTGCCAGGCCGATTCGTCGGATGTGGCACGTGACCCTTCCCGGGATCAGAGGGATCGCGATCCTGTTGCTGATCCTCAACCTCGGAAACATCCTGACCACCGGGTTCGAGCAGATCCTGTTGCAGGAGCCCGCGGTCGGCGCGGAGGCGGGCCAGGTCCTGGACACCTTCGTGTATCTCGAGGGCGTCGTGGGCGGCAACTGGGGTCTCGCGACCGCCGTCGGTCTGTTCAAAGGCGTGGTCGGCACGATCCTGATCCTGATCGCGAACAAGGTCGCACACATGCTCGGTGAGGACGGTGTGTTCTGATGGCTATCCGCACGATGGCGCCTCGGGCCTCCCATCCCATCTGGATCGAGAAGCCCTCCGTCGGAACCCGCATCGTGAAGGTCGTCACCATCGCGGTCATCGTCATCGTGATGCTGTTTCCGTTCCTCTACGTGCTGGCGGTGAGCCTGTCCACCCAGGCCGACCTCGCGGGCTCCTCGGTGACGCTGATCCCGAAGAACCCCACCCTGGAGGCGTATCGGCAGATCCTGGCCGGTGGCGTCGTGACCCGAGCCCTGGTGGTGAGCATCTGCGTCACCGTCGTCGGCACCGTCGTGAGCATGGTGATGACGACGACGTTGGCGTACGGGCTGACCCGCACGCGGCAGGTTCCAGGAAGCAGGCTCGTGCTGCTCATGGTGCTCGGGACGCTGCTGTTCAGCGCCGGCATCATCCCGAACTACCTGCTCGTCCGGTACCTGGGGATGCTCGACTCGTACGCGGCCCTGATCGTCCCCGGGCTGATCAGCGCGTTCAACCTGGTCGTGGTTCGGCAGTTCTTCATGAACATCCCCGAGGAGTTGACCGACGCGGCACGGATCGACGGCGCCGGGACGTTCCAGGTGTTCTGGCACATCATCCTGCCGTTGTCGAAGGCGGTCCTGGCGGTCGTCGCGCTCTTCTACGGCGTCGCCCTGTGGTCGGACTTCTTCAACGCGCTGATCTACCTGAACGACACGACGAAGTGGCCCGTCCAACTGGTCCTGCGACTGTTCGTTCTGCAGGGGCAGAACATCGCGCAGAGCCAGCAGGTCGGCCAGCCGGCCCCGCCGGCGGAGACGGTGCAGATGGCTGTCGTGATCATCGCGACCGCCCCGATCATCCTCGTCTACCCCTTCCTGCAGAAGTACTTCACACAGGGCGTTCTGTCGGGCGCGGTCAAGGGATGAGAAGCGACCATGCGGCTGCTCGATGCCGCACCGATGCTCCAGGAAGGTGAACAGACATGGAATCCGGCGAACTACGGAGCCTGGCGGTCGGCGCGGGTCGGGGAGTGGACAGAAGGGTCCTGCTCTCGGGACTCGCGGGAGCGGGCCTGGCGTTCCTCGGGGCGTGCGGTAAGCCGAGCTCCTCGAGCGCGAGCTGTGTCTCGGAGCTGAAGTTCCCCGCGTCCACGGTGAAGCACCAGCCCGAGGAGGTCGTGTCGAAGGTCACGAACACGCCCATCGCGTGGACGTCGTACCCGAAGTCGTACGTGACGATCCCCGAACCGCCCGGCAAGGGCGAAAGCGTGTCCACCTTCCAGATCCTCTTCAGCTCGCCGCCTCCGGGACTGGGTAAAAACCCTTGGTGGCAGGAGCTCAACAAGCGGCTCAACGTGAAACTGCAGCCGACCCTGGCGCCGTCACCGGACTACGCCACGAAACTGCTCACACTGGCCGCGAGCGGCAACTTCCCCGACATCACCTACATCAACTTCAACCAGAACGGCCAGTACAACGGCGCGGGCTTCCAGAAGTTCATCGCCGAGGGCGCGTTCCACGACCTGACGCAGTACCTCAGCGGCGATGGGCTCAAGGACTTTCCGAACCTGCAGCGGATCCCCCCGCTGACCTGGCAGGGGAGTTCGTTCCAGGGCAAGCTGTACGGCGTTCCGTATCCAATCCAGGCTGTCAACGGCCAGCTCGGCATGTACCGCAAGGACTGGGCCGAGAAGCTCGGCGTGGACAATCCGAAGAACGCCGACGAAGTGATGGAGATGTTCGTCGCCTTCGCGACGGGGGACCCCAACGGCGACGGGAAGAAGAACACCTATGGTCTGGACGGCCTGCGCCAGAGTATGTGGCTGGGGATGTTCCGTTCGCCGAACAACTGGCGGTTGACCTCGGACGGCACCCTGCAGAAGGACATCGAGACCGAGGAGTACCGGGCGGCCCTGGAGTTCACCAACAACCTGTGGAAGAAGGGCGCGATCCACCCCGACGCGTTGACCCTGACCCTGAACCAGAACCAGGACCTCTTCCACGGCGGCCGGACGGGATTCTTCACCCAGGGCGGCTGGGGCTTCTTCGGCAACCAGCCGAACACCGACTACACCCAGACCAAGCAGAACAATCCGAAGGCGAACCCGCAACCGTG